>CAVZBV010000001.1:0-856292 GCA_963773645.1 uncultured Acidobacteriaceae bacterium
CAAGCCGAATCCCTTTCAGCGCCTTCCCGCATGGAGCAAAAGGTGCTTTGACAATGACTGAAGCTTCCGCCCGAGAGCTGTCGCGTTGAACCCCGGTTGAAGCCCGAAGGAGGGGTTCATACTTCTCATTTTCGCCTGATACAGCTATGCGGCGGGGAGTTTCGTTTCAAGGCCGGCAAGAATTCTCAATTGCTGCGTCGCGAATTCTGTATCGGCGAACCGCCCAATTACATCATTGATGACGTCTTGAACTCGCACATCAGGGCCAAGGAATTTCCGTGTTGCCACTGAGACGAGTCGGCACAACACGAAGCGATTCGGGATATTGGCCAAAGCCTTGTGTACACGATCAGAACGCATGATCGGTCCTTCTTGTAGGGCGTTGGGTTGAGCACATGAGTTTCTTTAAGCGTAGAGATACAAGATATAAACGCCCCTTCCTTGCCCGGTTCGCCGGAAGGCAGCTTAATCGCGAAGGCGCAGGGTTGTGGTCTAGCCGCAACGATCGGTCTTCGTGATCAAGAAACCTCTTACTTCCCTAGCCTGTCACGCTCCTGCCGGACGGCGTAAGAAACCAGGCGCTTGTCGCGGTCATCCCATGCGTCGATATGCTTTTGTGCGAGAGCATCGTAGAGGACATGTTCAGCCTTGCTGTCGGTCTCAGATGAATTGAAATCGGCATACGATTGAGTGCGTGCGGAGTTAAGGATTGGATACTCGTGAGCGCGCAAATCAGCGAGCGTTTGTTCATCGAGGAGAATGCTCTTCAATTCACCGCCGTCGGTCAACAAGAACTGAGCCGCAAACGACTCCAGTTCTCTCACAGTAGCAATCTCCACATCGGCCCTCAGATCCTTTGCTCTCTGCCGTGCGGCCGCGTCGTCTCCCGCAGCAACCACAACGCAATTGCCGTTTCGTAGCCGTAGGACGAATAGCGTCATATATTCCCCGACTGAGTGCTACGCCCATGGCACCGAAGCAATGTCTGTTGTGAATACCTCGCCCGGCATCGCTGTCAACGTTCGGGAAGGAAGATTGTTCTCACAGCACCGCCGCTGATAAACGAGGGGCGCTCCTCGATCAGAACAGTGCCGACTTGAACTTTTGGCGTCATCGGCTCTCCCCGAGTAAACGTATCTTGCGACCAAAAAAAGGGGTGGCGCAGGTAGCCACCCCGGACGATTGACGAGGCACCGTCTCAGGCGGCCACGGCGGCGGGTTTGTGAATAGTCGAGCTAATCACATCCGAGACCCGCACTTTGGGAGGTCCGTCCAGCACCTTGTTCAGGCTCTTGAGAACTTCCGGGTAACCGGCGGTGTTGTAGGCTTCGGCATTCTCTTTCGTATCCCACAGACTGATGGCAACTACGTCGGTCCCACCGGGGAACGCAGACGTGATTTCGTCCTGGAATCCCTTTTGCTTCCGCAGGATGGGAAGCACATTGGTGTCGAAAGTCTTCGTGAAATCGCTGAGCGTGTTGGGCTTCAGGTGGATAGCTACATTGCGAGCGTACATAGTCAACCTCCAGGGATTGATAGGTAATCTAAGAGGGGGAACTTCAGATGGGCTGACTTAGATCAGGAGACCTGAACGAGCGGAACATGGACATCGCTCAACGCTCACCCTAGGCTCAGGCGGTCAGGTTGTCAAGTCCCTGTAGCCTGGGAAGCCTGGGAACTGCATACGGGAGCCCTGCGCACCGAGCCTCACCGAGATCGCAAAGTTGCCGCAGCCGAAGCGGTGCGCCCAAAGCTGCGTCCAAGCCAGGCAAAGGACGATAGTCGCTCAGTTATTGAATATTGCGTGGGGTTGATTTGGCGGAAACCGCACAGCGGAATTCGCCAGGCGCTTGGATTGCAGAATCTGCTTGATCTTGCTCTGCGTCTAGCACAAGTACTGGGTCGCGACCGCAATCTGACCCGTGTGTGTTGAGCTGTGAGGCAAGGCCGCGCAGATCAGTCGCGTCCGCACTAAATGCGCACTGTTTGCAGGAAAGAACATAACGGATCATGGTGCTGACTCAAATTGGTCCGATCAACCTTCTTGCCGACTGCTAGGAAGCTGAAATTAGAATGTGCTGGAGAAGGGGGAAGGCTTATTAAACTGAATGAATGAACGGGATAATCAACACTCTAACCATTTCTTCTCCAGCACTCATGCACTTTAAACAATCATCCATAGCCGATCGGTGATTGTGATCACAGCTCCGCGTGACGGACATCAGGCCGCGGTTTCAAGAAGGCCTTGACCTAATGTGTGGACGAAGACGCACTAGTAACCTACTCGAAGCTTCAGAAAAAGAATTTGCAAGCTAATTGAACTAACCTCGGAGGTGCTGCGTTCACGATCTGCCCGAAATTCGCACTGCTGATGTTGCCATTCACTGCCGCCGGCCCGTAGAACTGGGCGTGGTTGAAGACGTTGAAGGCCTCCACCCGGAATTCTAGTGATCTGGACTCGGACAACCGTACATCCTTTTCAAGCGCCATATCAAAATTGCTGATTCCTGGCCCGTAGAAGAAGCGCCTCCGCGCGGTACCGATTTGGCCCAGCGCCGGAAGACTGAAAAGCGAGGTGTTAAAGGCAGGTCTTCCGTTGCGCGGGTCGTTATTGATTTCCAGATTGCCGCGCACGACGTTTGGGGTGTCGACGCCGTTGTTGTTGATGCCGTTGGGGATCGTGCCGAGCAAGGAGGTGTCGTTGTTATTGAAAAGTGTGACCGGGAAACCTGTGCTGAACCGCGTAATACCGGAAACTACCCAGCCCTTCGTCATCCACTCGTGATTCTCGAACAGATGACCGAAGGGTAATTGGTAGCGGTAGCTGGCGACAAAGTTGTGGGTCATGTCAAACGCGGAAAATCGCTCGGTTAAGGCTGGGACCAATCTCCGTGCCGGAAGCGTCAACGGCCACAGGGTAAACCGGTTCCGCCAAACTTGAGGACTGGTCGATGGACTTGCTGTAGGTGTATCCAACCATAAACTCCAGTGCTCCACCTTTGTGGCGGAGATTGACTTCAAGCGCGTTGTAGTTGGAATTCCCGATGGTCTTCTGATAAGTGACGGCAGCAAATTGCGAGCTGAAAGGTCCTGTTACACCGGTCTCGCTGAACGGTCCGCATCCTGGCGTTTTGAGGCATAGTTGCGGGTTGCCGGGATTTGCCGATTGGAGTACGAGAAGATGGTGCGCCTGATTTCCGACGTAGCCAACGCTAACCAGGGTGTTCGCCGCAATCTGTCGTTGCAGCGACAAAGTGTAGCTTTCCGTATAAGGCGACACATTCCCAGGGAAAAAGGCCGGGACGCCCGTTATTGGGTCGTATTTGGACCAGTCGACCGTTGTATTGGGATGGCTTGCCGAAGCTCCGTAGGCGGGAATGGGAGACGGAAAGGGCTGGCCTGTGCTCTGGCCGGTTGCAGCCGCCACGAAGGGAGTACTTAACAAGGGCGGCTCGCTGCCGTTGTAGTCATAGCCATACGGTGGATTGGCGCTCATGATGCCGGCCGAAAGTCCCTCGATTGCCGTGTAGAACGCGCCATATCCCGCGCGCACGTTGGTGGTCCCAGAGCTGCCAAATATCTTTTCCAGCAGGCCGCTCTGAAACTTTGGCGAGTACGCTAGCCCCAAGCGCGGAGCGAAGTTGGTGTATTTCGTCGGAGCCAGTGTTCGCGGAATTCCGGGATCGCCTGGGAAAACCAGCCCCTCGGGCGCACCGGGGTAAACCACCGACTGCTGGCCCAATACGAGGGTCTGCACTTGATTGTATTTTTCGTACCAAGGCGGAAGCACATCCCAACGCAGACCATAGCTGAGCGTCAGGTTCGGCTTCACTTGCCAGCTATCCTGGCCAAACAATCCCACGTATTTGTTGCGCAGGTAAAAACTCTTGGAATCGCCCTGCCGATAGTAGCTGGCCACGCCCAGTAGAAAGTCGGCGAAGTCCGAGCCCGTCTCGGTTCCCTCAAACTGGAAGGAGCCGTTGAAAACGGCATCCGGATTGACGTTGACCTGATCGAAATGCAGTCCGCCGCCCACCTTGAGACTGTGCTTCCCAATCACCTTGGAGAGGCTGTCCGTCCACTGATGTGTATTGTTGACCTGGGTCTCGCCGGTCGTATCCACGCCGAAAGTGTAGTTGTTGAACGAAACGTTCTCGATGCCCTCAATCTTCGGGTCCAAGGGAACGATGCCAAGCGTGCCCGCGCCCTCGACAAACCCTTGCGCACTCAGCTTGGGCCCGACGCCACCCACCGGCTGACCGACATTATTGGCGAACCTCATGTAGCTGAGGTGAAATTCATTGAGCGTATTCGGGCTCAGCGCCTTGGTGATGCCGAGGCTGAACAACTGAGCCCGCCCCGGTGATGTGGCGTTAAATCCGGGGACGTTGGCGCCCCCTTGTCCCGTGGGGTATGGATTGTCCTGAAAGAAGTCGTCAAAGGAGTAGTACGCGGCGAGCGTGCCCCAACCTGTGTTGGCGTCAACTCTGAGCGCTCCTTCGTTGTCGCGAAGCGTCTGGTTGTAGGCCGAGGTGGAAAAGATGGTTCCTCCTTGATTTGGTTGGGGAATGTATGTGCAGTAAAGCTTTGGCCGGCGCCGACCAGGCATTCTGCGGGAACACTGCGTTCGGGAATACGCATTGCGACGGGAGGGTGCAATTCGTCGCATATTGGGTTGTTGGATTTCCTGCCTGATTCTCGCCCTTCCGAAAATAGTACGGCAAGCCGGGGGAAACAGGATAGCCCAGTACGCTTTGAAGCAAAGTGGCAAGATTACTGTCGGCGACCGTGGTCGGAACAGTGACTTGGCTGCCATTCGGGAGAGTGGCAGTCGTGGTCAACGCGCTGGCCTCGTCGATGAGGTTTCCGGTCCGGTCGGCAACTGATGGAACGGAAATAAGCCCGGTTTCCACTCCTTGCGTCATGCGCGTACCCTGATAATCGGCAAAGAAGAAGACTTTGTCCTTCTTAAGGGGACCACCCAAGGTGCCGCCAAATTGATTGCGGTCGAACTTCGCGCGCTCGGAGGAAAAGTAGTTGCGCGCGTCGAGGTTCGTGTTGCGCAGGAATTCAAAAGCGCTCCCGTGCAACCGATCCGTTCCTGACTTGGTGACCACGATGACTTGCCCGCCGCTGTAGTTGCCGTATTCGGCATCCGCGTTGCTCGTTAAAACCCGAAATTCCTGAATGGAGTCTAGATTGGGGACAATGGCCGTGCCCATATTAAAGTCTTCTTCGACGTTGCTGCCGTTTACCACGAACCCGTTCGCGGTTTCGCGCTGCCCGCTCACCGACACGTTCCCAGGATTCAAGTCGCCGGAAGGAGGAGTAGTCGTGCATCCCGACATCACCACCGCATTTGGCTGCTGCGAGCTTGCCGGAATAACGCCTGGTTGAATCGCCAACAAGTCCGTGAAGCTGCGCCCGTTCAAAGGAACGCCGTCCATCTTTTTCCCGCTGATGGTTTCGCCTATCTGGGTGGTTGAGGTGTCGATCTGGACGCTGTCAGCGCTAACCTCGACGGTTGTCGCTTCGGACTTCAGCTCAAGTTCAACGTCCACTTTGAGGACAACCGACGCGGCGAGCGCCAAGCCAGTCTGAAGGTATGGCTTAAATCCGGGAGCGGCGATCTCTATCTGGTAGTGCCCCGCGGGAAGCTCAGGAAAGGTGTAAAGGCCATTAGCATCGGTGGTGCGACTCTGCTGTGCACCGGTATCCGAGTTGCGGATGATCACGATCGCCGCTCGGACGACAGCACCACTGGGATCGGCAACGGTTCCTGAAACGCTTCCTGTGTCGCTCGCGAAGCTCGGCGAAGACCAGATGAAAAGGAGCACACCCCACAGTCCCACCATGATTGCCAACTGCCGGCCTTTTTGCGCGAACACTTCGCCTTCTTCCCTCACTCTGCCTCTTTCTACATGCGACATTGTCGCAATTAAAACTCTAAAAAAAGAACTCAATCTCGATGAAATTGAATTTCATTTTCATAATGCCTACGGGAGGACTTACCGCGCTGTGATTTGGGTCACACGTTCGTGTGCGCCATCTCAACCCTCCGATTGGCGCTTGGCGGGCTAGAGAGTTTCGGCATCCCTGACATGCGATCCAATGGTGCTGCCATTTCCACTGAGCAAAGTGAAACTTGGACAGGTTCGCCAGGGCTTAGCGGTAGTGCGAACGGATTGAAGGGTTATCGCAAGCAAAGAAAACAAGTTGTGTGAATTGGCCGAGAGGGCGCTTCCCGCGTATGTCAATCCGAAAATCCCACTGCTCCCAGTGTCTGCCCATACCCAGAGAGCACCCTCCCATTGCGCGGGTCTGACCCCGTCTCACTTTTCTTGCATTTCTCAACCGAGAATCATGGGTTGGGATCGCGGGTTTGGCAGTTTTGTTCCGATACTGTAACTTATTTAGAATGATATTTTTCAGAGACAAAGATGAACCGCCGACTCCCGCCCGGCCAGTGCTACGTTAAGCTGTAGTCTTAACAACTTAAGTGACTCCAGGTGGCCGCCTAAGTCTTTGAGAAGACGTGAGAGACATGCGAATCGTGGGTTGAAATCGTGGGTTCAAAAACAGGCGCCGGAAGCCCCGCAACCTCGGCAGAATTCAGCATGGATGTTCGCGCCCCAGCGGCATCGGCCTCACCTTGGGGATCCGAGAGCCGCCGATTCTTAATTTGCAAAATCCTCCCACATTTTCAACACTTACACCCGTGGAGGCACGTCAAATGCGTGTTTCAGCCCCAGTATTCGTGCGGGCCGCCCGTAAGTCGTGAGCGAACGCGATAGACTTTCAATGGTTGTGACGCATGCGGTGGGCAGCAGCTTCCCTTGCCGACTTCCCACAAGCCCGTTTGTGAACAGTTTTAGAGTTGGGCTGACAATATGCCGTCTTCCTGGGCTGCCATTTCTTGGATGGGCAGAGGACAATATCAATCTCGGCCTCGAATCGGTCCCGATTCGATCCGCCGCGAGTACCATTGAGATCGTGGCCATTGCAAGCTAACGTCGTAACGTCTCCTTGGCTCGAACGCGCTCAACGTTTCAACTCATTCAGCGGACACCGCTTTTGTAATACCGGTCTTGAGCAACTTGGCGAACTGCTCGGGGAGCACCGGCCGGCTGAAAAAGTACCCTTGCGCCTCGTCACATTGGTGAGCCTGAAGAAATGCCAGCTGTTCTTGCGTCTCCACGCCCTCAGCAACCACCCGAAGCTTAAGGCTTCGGCCCATGCTGATCACTGCCTTCACGATGATCGTTTCGTCGGGTACGGTGGTGATCTGACTGACGAAGGACTGATCGATCTTGAGGGCATCAATGGGAAACTTTCTAAGATAGCTCAAGCTGGAGTACCCCGTGCCAAAGTCATCGACCGCCACCTGCACCCCTCTGGCTCTCAGTGCCTTGAGGTTAAGCGTACTAGGTTGTCAACGACTTACAAGACCGCGGGGACTGCCAAATTCGCGGAAGTCGTACAAGACACATCAATCTGCGGGTTGGGTTGTGGGTTGGCTTTCCCCAACGACAGGACTGTCCCTAACGAAAATTCTGCGGAGCCGATGGCGAATGTCATCCTGTCATTCCCCATGCGAACCGCAAAGCTCAAGCAATTTGCCTAGCTGATCGGGTCTGGTGAATGGAACTCGCCATCGTGCCGATCGGACTCGCGTTTTTCTGTCCCGCTGATTCAGTGACAGTTCAGCAGCTCAGCCATGCCTTACGTCCACCCGCCCATCTCTTGAATAGCACGACCGGTCGTATTATACTTTGGTCGGCGGATTGAGGGTTTCCGCTGTGAGGGCAAAGAGGAGAGATATGAAAGGAACACCGGGGCCAATTAATGGCGGCTCTCCGAAAGGCAAACAAACACGCACCGGGATTCTGCAGGTAGCGGTGCAGATTGCTTCCGCCGAAGGGCTGGAGGGCATCTCGTTGGGGCGTTTAGCCGATGAGGTGGGAATGAGCAAGAGCGGGCTCTTTGCGCATTTTCATTCCAAGGAGGAGCTTCAGCTCGCCGTGGTAGAAACGGCCCGCTCGATATTCATAGAGGAAATCATCCGGCCAGCCAATGTTGCGCCTAGCGGACTCAGGAGACTGCGCAAGCTCGCTGAGGCTTGGTTGTCCTACGCGGAAAGGGAGGTTTTCCGAGGCGGGTGTTTCTTTGTTGCCGCCTCTTTGGAATTCGACAGCCGGCCTGGTTTGGTGAGAGATCGGATTACCGAAATTATGGGCGAATGGCTGCGCCTGCTCGAAAATGAAATCCGGCAGGGCAGAGCGAGCAACGAACTCACCGCAGACGCTGATCCCGTGCAGTTGGCTTTTGAAGTCAACTCACAAATCATGGGTGCGAATTGGGCTTACCAACTGCTGGGGAACAGACAGGCTTTTGCGAGAGCTAAAACCGCGATCCTGGAGAGGTTACAGAGCTTCGCGACCTCCAAAGTTACCCAACGTCCCAACTCGCCAACTTCTGGCACTGCGCATCGAGCGACTGCCCAGTGACTGTCATCTGCAGAGCAATGTAGGAGTGACTTGATGTACAGCTGCGGGGACAAGCACACGCCCACCCGACCGAGAACAATCCTACGCGAGTCCCCGAGTGCGTCGCGCTTGATGAGACAATCGATACTGGCACTTGGGGTCGTATTTATCCTCTTCTGTAGCACCGTCCATGCGCAAGACTCGCCTGCAGCAGCAGAGGAGATTCCAATCGAGCGTTGCGATGGTCTGCCCGTAATCAAAACCCTTATCAACCGCACGGATATGTTCTTTCTGCTGGACACGGCTTCGACCACAATTCTCAACTTGAAGACATTCGCCTCGGGCCGATCCAAACGCGTCCCTGTCACCGCATGGAACGGCACTACTACCGCCGACGGTCGACAGATCTCTCTGCCAGAACTCACTGTGGGCAATCATCAGTTTCGCGATCTGACGCTGCCCGCCGTTGACCTGAGCAAGATCGAGCAAGCCTGCGGTAGCCGGATTGACGGCATTCTTGGATTTGATCTTCTAGACAAAATGGATATGACTATCAATCTGAAGCGTCAAGTGGCGTCGGTCGATATGCCGCCCGCGGAGATCCAGGCTGAGTTTGCTGAGATGCAAGAGGCCATGCATCCGTGCAATGACGCGTTTCATCTGGGGAAAGTAGCTGTCTTGAAGAACTGCTTCGATCCAGCGATCGTTTTGTATGTGCCGACGGGAGAATTTCGCGGTCGCAAGCAAGTGATGGACTATCTCAAGCAGCGCTATTTGAGGTTCGCGCCAAAGTTGCGCTTTGCCATGACACTTCGCGACATGCAGAGTTTCGGCGATGTACTTTGGTACTCGTATGAGTACACGATCGAGTCTCCGAACGAGCATAGTACTGGGCATGGCACGGCAATGTGTCGCCGGACGGGTGGGCACTGGCGCCTCCTGAACATGCATAACTCCCTGTTACAGCCGGAGGCCAACCCTTCGCCGTAGCTCTTCTCCTTGTGGGTCAGCATCTTCGATTCCGGAAGGGACTACGTGGACACCCAGACCCAGGTGATCGTGGACATCGTTCACAGCATCCTGAGACCCTGAACCTTCCCGGCGCGAGTTCCAGAGGGTGGGTAGTGTAATCGAACAACACGGCAGCGTCCGAAGCTGCAAATCCGGGTTTGACTCCCGGCCCACCCACCATGTCACCAGTCAGAGCCTTTGTCAGAAGAAGTCCTAAGGACCTCTCGATTTGTCAGACGAGCTGCCACCAACTGGCGAATGTCTGCCGCTCTCTTGCTATCGTCAGTCCACCATCTTGGTCCATCCACACTACGGGAGCATATCCGTGAGAAAACCGGGTTTCCCAAGGGATGTGATACGCTCCGGCGTTCTTCCATACAAGTAAATCACCCACGCCCAAATCAGAGGGAAGCTCCATTCGCACAAGCCGATCATAAGCCATACAAGTGGGCCCACATACGGTGGTCAGACGCAAAGCCCCCGATCGAGGGGGAACAGTCAGGATGCCATGACGCTCCCAATCGGAAACGAGAGCATGATTTGTTCGACCACCATCACATATAAGGTACGTGCACTCGGGCCGTTCCTTAAGGTCAGTAACGCGCAGAATGAGAACGCCAGCCCGGCTTGTGACGAATCTGCCATTTTCGAGCCAGATTTCCTGCACAGTGTCAAAGGTCTTGGCTGCCTGCAACAATACGTTTGAGAACTGCTCAATATCGAATGATCCAGCGGTATCACGTTCCAGATCTTCTCCTGGACAGGGGAGTCCGCCGCCACAATCGAGAAACTGCGGTTTGAAGTCAGCATATTGGCATCCGAGGGATAAGTCCTGCAAAGCGCGACGGTATTCCTCAGGATCTCTGACATTGCTGCGTAGGTGAAAGTGTGCGCTTTCTGGTTCAATACCAGCTTCCCTTAGCCCCGCGACGGCACGTCGCGCTTCAGCATAAGACATGCCGAATTGCGTTCCAAACCTTGGTTCATCAGGATCGAACTGTTCCTTCAGAGCAAAACGTATTCCGACTCGCCAATGTCGTTTTAGAGACGTATTTGCAAGTTGTTCTACTTCCTGTAACGAATCAAAATGCACACGTAAGCCGGTTACAGGAATGCCAGGCAGCCACTCATGCTTGGCTACACCATTCACCAGAATCCTGTCGGGCGAAAAGCCTTCTTCCAGAGCGGCTCTCAACTCATACTCACTGACAACCTCAATGCCTAGCCCCAACGTCCGCCATTCGCGAAGAAGACGGCGCAAAGGCTGAGTTTTCATCGAAAGCCAATGGCGAATCGGAACATCCCGATGAAGCGACGTGAGACTATCCAACGCTGCGAGGACACTCTGCCATGAGAACAGATAGCAAGGAGTTCCGAATCTTGAGGCAGCCCGCGCTACTGACGAAGCCCACTCGACTTCAGACTGCTGCGCGCCCCTCATGGTGTTCCTGTTCGCGGCGTATGGGAGACATGATCTTTTAGAGCAACATAATCGACCTTCCCTGCCGCATTCTTGGGTATCGCTGGCAACCGAAGAATGGCTTCTAGTCGCTGCTCAGGAGAAAGAACATTGTTGACGGCTGCCAGGAGTGCTTCTGGGCCATAGGCGTTCTCCTTCTCCAACACTACTACCGCAACTGGTACCTGACCTTCCCGCGGATCGTCAATCCCGAACACGGCGATCTCTGTGACCCCGTGAATCCCACGAAGGGCACTCTCAATATCTGTTGCAAAAACGGGCGTCCCATTCCGCATGATGCGCTGCGTCACTCTTCCGGACAGGTAGAAATATCCTTGGCTGTCCATATGGCCGATGTCTTCAGAAATGACCATGCCATTGCGAATGAGCTCACGGTTCAAGTCCTCTCTGTTTTGGTATTCGGAAAGCACGCTGTCTGTTCGACCCGCGAAACGTCCAGAGTGTTCTCTCGGCAGGGGCATGCCATCCTCATCGACGACAAAAAGGTCATCCGCCAGGAACGGTCTTCCGATTGACCGGGGCCGCAGCCGTGCGTCATCTTCAGAAGTTATCGTCCCCAGTCCTTCTGAGTTGCCCCAAGATTCTATGTATTCGCACTCAAGGGTTTTATGAATCGATGCCTTCATCTGGGGATCGATCGGAGCTCCCATGGTCAAGATTCTCCGGGGCTTTGGCCAAGCGTTCGTTTCCGCTAATCTTCGCAACGTCAGTTCGCGAACTTGGTCAGGTATAAGGAAAACAAAGTCGACCGCGTAACGACCGACGAGCGACTTATATATGTCCGTAGACCACTCCGCAGGAAGAATGACCGAACCACCAGCAAGGAGGGCTGACGCGGTGAGGACAAATCCCCCTGTGTAATACACAGGCCGGCCTATGAGGGCAACGGAGTTGCGAGTTATCGGCAGTTCCAAGCACCAGCAAATCATTTCGTTGAGCATTGAGAGATCCGAGCGCACGATCCCTTTTGGAATCCCTGTCGTTCCGGAGCTGTACAGAATTCCCCAGCGATCATCCACATAGCGCACTCGCGGTTCGCGGTCGCTTGGCAAATCGTGGTCACTGGAGGCGGCAGGGGAGATTTGTATCGCCGGGATGTTCACGCATGCTTTACAAAGTGCCTCGCCGCCCGAATCGAAGATCACAGCCTGACATGAAGCATCATTCACCATAGATCGAATCACGGACGGATCCAGGGACAAATTCAGCAACACTGCAATGCCAGCTTCGGCCAGTACAGCACTAACTGCTGTAATCAAACCAACCTTGTCGGTGACTAGGACACCGATCGGGCTTTGACGTTTCAAGGACAAGTCGGCAATGCGCGTCTGCAGTCTAAGGATTTGCGATTGCAGCATTGAATATGTAATGGTGCGGTCCTCGGTGATCAACGCTGGCTTGCGTGGCTGGTACACTGCCCAGTGTCGAACCGAGCGGTGAAGAGCGAGATTTAGAGGTAATCTGTGCGGCATCATTTTGGCGATTCGCTCGTGCTCTTCTGCGGAGGCGGCGGTGGTTCCTTTCCTTTTCCATGTTTAGCTGGGGTTGCCTGCACCGGCCTTGCTTCTTCCTCCTTTTCCTTCTTCGGAGGAGTTTGTGGAGCGGGACCCACTTCAACGCTGGGGCGGGCTGTTTCCTCCTTGACAGGCGGCGGTGCGGTGATCGGTGTTCGCAGCGCATAATTCAAACCATACACACCGGTGATCGTCCCGAATACAGTAATGAAGAGCGCCAACAATGCCAGAAATAACAACTGTTTCTTTGTCACTACGAAATCGGCATCGGCGTACTTTTTCTCATATCGCTCAAGCTCAGTCCGCACCCGACTTAGTTCCGACTCGTTTGATCTCATGGCTGCATCGGCTGCGTCGGCCCTCTGAAGATTCTTCTTGGCCAAGAGATAGTCGACTAGGGTTAGATCTTTTTCGAAGGTCTCACCCACAACAGCCCGAAAGGCCATTGCACACATGAGAGTGCCGCCTAGATCGGAGCACTTTCCATCATTAGCGATCTGTGACTTGAGATACTCGAGAGCCTTCCTCATGTGGGATAGTCCAGTCGGAGAGTCCTGTCTTTGCTCGTGTAGCAGCGCAAGAATCGCATACGAAGTGAAGTAGATGTTATATTGCTGAATCGATTTCCAGGCTCCCGACTCGTGTTGGGCACGCTTCAGCCAAGCTATCCCTTTTGCGATGGCTTCTCGATGCGGCACAGAATCAGTTGCGAGCACGGCTATACACTGGGCTGTATGCCAGACTCCCAGAGGCGAGTTGTTCAGACCCGAGTGCCCCTGCCAGCTCCCGTGCAATTGGAGGCCAAGCATCTCCTTCGTCAATAATCCAGCTTCTCTTTCGTGACCTAGTAAACGTGTGAATTCAATCGCTGCCGCGAAAGAGCCCGGCCCTTGCCATTCCGATGGATCTTTTGTGAATGCTCGCGCTTGGATTACCTTCCCAAGATGCTGTTTAAGCGATTCATAGGCGGTGAATCGCTGGTGGAGAGAGAACTTTTCAATGACAATTGCTAACTGCGCAGCGTCCCAAAAATCCGTTCCGAAGGTTCCATCAGGTCGAATAGAGTTGTTCAGCCACTTGAATGAATCCGAAAGAGTGCAGTATGCATAGCCCCCTCGATTGATGCACCACGTCGTTTGAGGTGTGAGCCCGCATGAAAGAAGAAGCTTGCAGGTCAACGCAGTGATGATTGGATCCCAGTCAGTTTGGAAATCGCCCCAAGTGGCTTGTGACGTGGCGTTCTCCAGTAGGCAGGTTACGCTTCGAGCAAGAGCCTGGGCATCGTTCATAATGAGATCTCGCCACTCCACGGAACAAATTCACGACTACCTCGAGCCAGATGCGAATTTCTTCAAGTAGTCCTTCGTCGAAAAAACTTCCGCATAGCCTTCTGCAAGAAGACCGGTAACAACGTTCCGGATCTTGGCTTGGTCCAAATCCGCGGTTCCTGGAGTTCCTGTGGCGTCCACGATGAAATCCACAAAGTAGTCCAAATCATGTGCGTCTCGCGTGGTTGAGTCACAACAGAAGTTGGTCATGAATCCGCAAACTACAACACGGTCTACATTCATGTTCTTTAGAGTTTTGTGTAGGTTGGTTCCGGCGAACGCCGAGTATCGTGTCTTGACAACTTGAAGCGCACCCTTGGGCTGCAAAAGCTTGGGGGAGAATTCAACCTCGCTAGTGCCAGCTTTGAAATTAAAGTCTTTGGCAGGCCCAGCAAAATCAAACATCCGCCCCAGATCGGAACCATCGACCTTATGAATATGGCGAATAAACAAGATGGGCTTACCAACCTTCTCGAACCGTTCAACGAGTTCGTTGATGTTCGCCAGGGTTTTGCCAGCCTGCTTGCAGTACATTGCAGATTCTGGCTGGGTGTATATTTGCTGCGCGTCCACCACAAGCAAAGCAGTCGTCATGAAAACGCTCCTCTTTAGGAATCCGTTAAACTCTTGTGCGGGCAAAGCGGTTTGCGCGGAGGCTAAAAATGCCGGAGAGCACCAACGCGCTTACCAAGTATTTACGCTTGGTCGGCTGCTGGGTTTGCAGACAGAGGGGGGAGTAACTGCAAATCGAAGCAAGTACAGCCAGAGTACAATACGCTATGCTAGTCCCACACATAGTAGCTGTCAAGAGGGCACTCCAATATTTTGGGGTGTATCGTGCGAAACCCGTGTCTTCCAACCATCTAGGCCACCTTTGTATCGCTGTGGTCCGCAAAATTTCCGCCCGCCTCTGGGAGTCGGTAACTCCTCGAGAAGTCATGAAAAAGTTTGACGTGTCAGAGGTCGTTATCCGCCAGGAATCGGCCGTGGTCGTTAGCTTCCAGCCAATGATAGAGGTGAACCTGGTAGAGGTACGAGGCTACCATCTCTTCGCCCAGTTCGTGGCTCTCCGTGCACAGGAAAGGAATCTGCAAACCGGCGAGGACAGCGATCAGAGACTGTGTCAGGCGATTCGGGCTGCCGCCACCGTGGGGCTGGGGAGACTTTACCTTGCTTGGAGCTGTGGTGATCACTAGCAGGCGGTGGGGATATTGGCTCATCAGCCGCAGGCGATGGACAAACATCGGACGCTCAGCGGTGAAGGAGTGAGTAAGGTCGGGTAAGTCCTTCCGCTCCACCACACAACGATCTTCCAGCCCCGCGATGGAATAATCTCGGCTCTCGTCTCGATCCCAGCAAACCATCCTTCAAAACGAGAGAAGTCAAGCGGGTTCTGTTCGCGCGTATCCACCACGACCGTGCAGCGCGGTGCTCTAAGCTGCGTCCCGCCACGCTCGGCAAGCACAGGAATGACAGGATGCAGCACCGGAGCCGCGGCCATATGCCAATCCAGTGGCGACTTGATCAAGCTTGTTGTCCGTCTCTTCATGCCGCACTCCTGTCCCAGGCATACTCGTGGTGCAATCCACCAAGAACGGAGCGGGCACTCAATTGCGAAGCCTTTGCGATTGCGTGGCGATTGCCTCCAGCCGTGATTGTCGGCCTCCGCCCTTGATCAGGGATACCGGGTCCGAGACTGCGGTGTGGACGGCCGCCGTTGTAGTGGCGGACCCATTCGCCGAGTAGCCGACGGAGATGCCTCTCCGTGAGCGGGATCAGGAAGTCCAAGCACTCGCGCCGTACCGTGCCAACGAGTCGTTCACAATGCGCGTTGGCCTGGGGTGATTGGGGTGGCGTTCGCAGCACCGTTAGCCCGAATCCCTCCGCGAGTTCGTGGTCGAACTCAGCGGAGAAGATCGAGTCCCGATCATGAATGAGAAACCGATATCGTTGCTCAGCCGGGATTGCTTCGCGAAACTGCTGCGCGGTCCATTCTGCCGTGGGGTGGGCTGTCACATTGCAGTGCACAATCCGCCGCGAGCCCAGTTCCAGAATAACGAACACATAGAGAAGCTGAAAACGCGCCGTCACTGCCACCAAAAAGTCGCAGGCCACGGTCGCGTTCGCGTGATTCCGCACGAAGGTCTTCCATGGTTGTGAAGAGATCCGTCTTTCGCGGTAATCGCTTGGCTCCCACGGCCAGTATTTGCGTACCGTACGGGGTGACACAACAACCCCAAGTTTGAGCGAGAGTTCGTCGGCGACTCGTACCTGGCCCCAGGTCGGATTCTCCCGTGCCATGCGCACAATCAGCTCTCGGATGTTCTTCAGCAACCGAGGTCTTCCCGGCCTGGACTTCCAACACCAGAACAAACGGAATCCCTTTCGATGCCAGCCAATCAAGGTTTCCGGCTTGACGATGATTAGGGCGTCCTTCCAACGGAACCATCGAGACCAAAATACCAATGTGAGCCTGGCAGCGTCGGTCAGCCGGCGTGGCCTTACCTTACGCTCTTGATAGAACGCCAGCTGCTTCCGGAGGAAGAGGTTTTCGGCTACCAGCGAGCCCTGGGAGCGCACCGCAGCATTCACCAGCCGGAGCAGGTCGCCGAACAGTTCTGAAACAGCAGAAAATCGCGTGAGAATAGAAGTTCGAAATCGAAGCATGCCGAACGGATTGTATCGGCAAACCTCTCGCGGAAAAACCGAAAACTGGCCCATCGAACGTATTCCATCGCGAAAAGATCGATTCGAACGGAAAGCCCGAATTCTCCGTTGTTTACGCCACCCGGATTGAATTTCTGCGTATCACAACATCGAGATTCGATTTGAAGAGGACGACATGGTCCCGGTGCTCCGCGAGTACAGTCCGGAAGCGATTGTTGTCCGAGGATTCAAAGCGCAAGCAATTTCTTAATCTGACCCCCGATGAAAAACCACATAAGCAGCTTACGAATGACGGCGTTCAGATTCAATTCCTCTAGCAGGTCGTTGGCTGCATCACTAATCTGGTCATAAACCTTCTGGCGCTTCGTTTTATCCACTTGCGCCATCTGAATGTTGTTCAGGCTCTGATCAATGGGATCGGGCAGTTTCGGCGTCCAATGCAGATTGGAGAAGACGCTGTTTGGCTGATTCTGGTATATGCTTAATTGCTGTTGGGCTACGCTGCGCCCATAGTCATAATCGTGCTTGCGGTAGCTAACGTCGAAAAAACCGGCAAATGCCATCAATCCACTGCTTGCCAATAGTCTAGGTTCAGCCACAAAGTCGTAAATGAGCATTTCTTCTTTCTCGTGCAATCTGGCTGCGAGTTCAAGCACCAGCACAGTGTCCAGCCACGCATCGGCAACGCCTGCTAGCCCGCTCAATTGCGCGTGTTCGCCCGCATATTGCTGCTGCAACTGAGCGCGAGCCGCGTTTAGATTGGCCACGGATGCTTGCGTCGTCTGGCCGTCTACTGCAAAAAAAGACTTGAGCAGGACGTTGGAAACCGGCAACGTTATGGTAGGGGTCAGAGTCCCGTTGAGAAATAACTTCTGTAGCTCGTCGGCGCGCTCGTTAAGCAAAAGTAGCTGATCGTTGTAGCCCTCCGCCACAGACCAGTCCTGAAATTCGGATTGTCCTACCACCGAATCCGCCAGACGAGATGCCAATATCTTGTAATTGGCGGTCGCCGCGTCAAAGCCCACCTCGGCGTTCGGTGAGTTCTTCACAGCACTAGAGCTTTTTTGCTTGGGCGCAATGAACAAATAACCGCGCTGGGTGGCGTTCAGGCGCCCTCCGGGAACTTGCTCCACGAGGTTCTTAGCCATTCCCAAAGGTTCGTTTTGGAAAACACCACCGTCGGTGTAAGTGAATGTCGTGCTAGCCTGGCCGCCCCAGACAGCTCTAACGAGCCAAGGGCTGGTGTATTCCACTATATTTCTGACTAGGTCCTGCACTCGAAAAGCGATAGGAAATGCACCACAGGCCACCGCCGCTGCGCGTATGGTGTCCCATGCTTGCTCACGATCATCCGAAGCCTGGTCAAGCGCACGAACGAGCTGGTCTTCATGGCGCGTGTATATAAATTTATTTCCGCTGAGCGTGGAGCGGTCATAGTCGACTCCGTTGAGGTTCGATAGAGCCAGACCAAGTTGCAGCTTGCGATCCGAAGGCAGCGCCGGATGCGGTTGTGGAGGTGGCGGCGGTGGCGGCGGATTTTTGTACCGTCCCATCAGATAAGTTTCCGATATTCCGATGACGAAATCGGAAGACAGAACAGAATGCGTCACGTCCTCCTTCGGGCCTCGTGTCAGCAACCCCACAATGTCCACGCTCGAAACCCATGCGTTGTAGAGAGGATTGTTGTAAGGCTGACTCATGGAGGGGCCGTCATAGAGCAGACGTTGCGCGATCATGGCGGATGTCATGCCGCCAGCCGAAGCACCGGTAAGTACATCTATCTCGAAGCGTTCATCAGGCTGATTGTTTGTATCAGCCCACTGGTTGTGTTGAGCAATCGCATCCAGTATTTCGAATGCCACGCCCGACTCGTAACTCCCCAACGAAACAGCGCCTGCGATCGTTATCGCCAGTTTCTTGGCCATTGCACCACCTCCGTAAAGCCCTGTAAGACGCGCGGGATTGTTTGACCTAACGACCTGAAATAGGTGTGATTCTGAGTTTCGATTCGTGCAAAATTACCCAAAGTATACACATAGGAAAACACACAACTATGACAATTGAGCCGATGGCACCCGGCTCCTGTTTCCGGTCAACGCGGACCTGCGGATTTAGAAGAAGGCCTTTCTCAGCGTTGCGACCGAGATATGCGGCCAACCGATATTTACTGCCTTCTGCACATAAAGCGTGGTTGGTACGTGCTTATTTTTCTCCTTTATGGATGTTCGTTTTTAGGTTTTCAATTTGTGGCTCTCCCGCGTCTAAACCAGGATTTCACTTCAAGCTCACCAGCGTCTGCGCCAGGGCGACTTCCGCTTGCGGAGGCTCTTTCCCATCAATGAAAGCGCCCAGGTTGAAAGTGTGTCCCGGCTTGAGTGCGTACAGGGTCAGCATCGCTGCGGGCGGCGCGCCTATCGAACCGAGCGCGTTCGACGACTCGACCAATAGCATTGGTCCCACGACCCGACCTGACATACCCGAGTAGACCGAGCTGACGCGTTGGTTGAACGTGTCGGTGATGGCGGCCGCGAAGCCCGCGAGCGTCTTGATCGACTGTGAGGGCGCCGTCGCCACAGTCGCCAGTGCTGTGGATACCTGCTTCAGGGCATCGGTCGCACCACGCACCAGTTGTGCTTCGGTAAAGAGTAGAGAGCTGAGCAACACGTCTCCGGTAGCATTCAAGGCCAGTTCGACAAACTGACTGGCCTTGGAGGGAGCGAAGAAACCAGCATCTCCGCTGCCCGCTTCTAGAAGTTGACTTTGAATCCCAGAGAGTTGTCCAGCTAGAGTCGCAATGGTGTGCGAGTCACGTGCGACGGCGCGCCGCAGATCGACGTCCGGCCAGTCCCAAAAAACGTCTTTGTCGGTGTTGAACTGGTTGATTGTCGCGTTGTCAAAATCGATACTGGTCGAAACGGGCAACGACGACCACACCAAGAGCGCGGCGACCGATTCATTGAACTGATACTGGGTCAGGTCCCGGAAATAGAGAGCGGGTAGCAGGTTCTTCCAGACTGCTTGCAAAGCTCGCGAAAGCCGCATCTGGTCGGCGCGAAGCTGGCCTGCGCTTCGGGGCTGGAACCACCCGACCAGGACAGCGGCCTGGAGCGACAACTGCATCGACACCGCCATGTCGCCCAGATGATTGCTCTGATTGTGGGTCGCGGCAGTGAGCGCGTTGTCGAGGTCGGTGTAAAAGCTGCGGATCGACGCGTCACCTCCGCTGAACTGGCCGCCCAAGTATTGATGGATGAACGCCGTGATGCGCGCCTCCAGATCGATTGGGCGCATGTCCCCCTTCACCTGCCGCATCTCGTAAGCGATCGATCCTTCGTCATCGAGCTGCGGCGTCTGGCCGGCCGCGATTTTCAACGACGCCAGCACCGAAAGCTGGCTGGCGGCGCGGTTGGCGACGGTCACCTTGTCCTGTGCGTCGATCTGATAAAGCAGGAGCCGCCCTCCCTGGTCTTCCGCCGTCAATGACACCATCGCGTCGTTGACGTGGGTGCTGCTGAAATCGAACAAGGGCATGTTCAGATCGACCGTGCCCTTGCGATTGATTTCGTGCGTCAGTTTGGCCTGATTGAGCGTCACGCCGTTCGTCTCTCGGGTGAGCAGATTGTCGAGGTTACTTTGCGCCACGACTTCGGCGAACAGAGCCGCGGCGTCGGGCTTGGACAAATCAAAGTTAACGTCGACCAGTGAGGTGTCGGTGGTGGTCTCCTGATAGGTCGCCGCGAAGTCTATGCTGTAGCGCTTGGTGAGCGCCTGCACGGCGGTCTTATAATAGTCGCCGATCTTTGTATCGAGGGTCTTGATCGCCTTTTGGATATCCTTCAGATCATCCAGCCCCAGCGTCTTGTCAAGGAAGTTGCCGAGACGGTTTTGCAACCATTGCTCAATCTTGTTGAAGTCGGCATCGCTGACGGCTTTGCGGATCTGGGTCAGATCCAGTTTCTGGTTAATGAACGTCTGGAGCTTGGCGATGATGCCGCCGTTCAGGATGTTGAGGACCTTGCCTGCGGCCGTGCTTGCCGGCCCCAGGTCGTTGGCCAGAGCGAGCAATCCCTTGTCCGCGATGGCTTCCAAGAATTGTCCTTGCGGCGTGTCACCGAAAGTCGCCTTCTGGAGAGCTTCCGCGAGAGCGTCAGCACCGGTCGTCGGATTCGCCAGATCGGTGAGGAATGTCTTGAAGTCCGTGACAACCGCCGCCTGGCCTCCCTGCTTATCGAGAAAACTCCACAGCATCGACGAGACCTTATCGGGCAAGGTTGTCCAGGTATTCAGCGCATCGGCCACGATTTGCTTGGCTTTGTCGAATTCGGCGGCCGGGTCTATGCCCGTTGTGCTCTTCAATAAATCGAGCGCTGTCTGGTCGCCGAGACCGGCGAGTTTCTGGCCGAGATCGGTCGAAGGGTCGGTCCACTCGCGCAGGTCGTTGAGGACCTGAAGCCCGTGCACGCCGAAGGTGCTCTTGATGAAGTCGTCGAAGTTGTCGGGTAGCTGCGGATCGGCGCCTTTCACTCCCACGCTCAGGTTGAAGCCGAAATCCAGACCTTTGCTCGATTGCTTGCATAAGCGGAGTCGCACCACCGTATCGGCGGACTCGCGGCCCACTACCACGATGTACTTGCCGCTGACGCTGAAGCCAAAGCTCGCCGTCAGGCTCGCGTCGATTTTCGCGCTGAGGTTATGCGTGACACCCAGCAACTTGGCGTCCTTAGCGAAGTTCATGTTCCAGCCGAGACTGGCGGCCAATTTTAGCGCCAATGAGCCATCGGCTTCCGCCAGCAGCCAGGTTTGCGGCTTCAGATTCACGCTCTTTCCGTCGTATGCCACGTGCCGCGGCAGGCGCCAGCTCGCGATTGAATCTTCGATGACTTCGTGCGCGCCCTGATTCGCATCGAATCGATGCAGGACGGCGAAGACCGAGTTACGCTTCGCGTCCACGCCGAAGCTAACCGTGCCGAGCAGCCCCACCGGGTGCGATGCCGATCCAGAGAAGGAGACTGAATAACCCCAATCCATAAGCAAGTAGCGCTGCCCATCAGCGTCAGCGATCTTCAGACATGGGGAGTCGGCCAGGTTGATAGCCTTGACTGCATCGGCGGACTTGCCATACACCCCCATTCCGCTCTGCGCCGAGGCCGTTATGTCAAAACTAACCGAGGCTCCTCCAACCGTCGCCGGTTTTAGCGAAACCTTGCCGGTGTCGGCCGTGAACGAAATGTGGCCGAGTTCGATGTTCCCGTCCGGGAACTTGTCGTTGGCGAGGATGGCCTGGGCCGCGTTGGCGTCGGTCGATGCACCAAGCGTCAGTTTGGCCGTAGTGAAAATGCCGGTGTCAAGAGGAAAGTCCTTGGAGAAACTATCGGATGCTGCCATACGTCCGCCTTTTTGCGGCTATTAATATGGTTAATACACGGTGAGAGCCGCCGCCCGCGTCTCCGCGCACCAAGCGAAATCAAATTGATCTTGCGGAATTCGATCTGATTTCAGAAACCACGCATCCACATCAAACTGCCAAGCAAGAACAACGCAAATCCGATCCGGACAGCGACGGCGCCGAAACGCTCGCACGTCCTCCAGACAAACCTGTAGCGGAGAAGGACAGTGGCGGCCAATCCCGGAACCCGCCAAACAGTATTCTGGCCCTCATGATGCGATGCGGATCCACCGCAGTCGTTTGCAAATCCAGTGGCGATCGGGAGCCGAGTCAGCGAGCAGCGGCCTGGGGCGTACTCGGCGCAGTCGTATCCTGCGTCACCAATTTCTTACCAAGATATGCGCCGTGCCCGAGCCCCATCAGAACCATGAGCGCGCTGTCTATGTCCGGCAGAGACGAATAATCACGCTGATGGATTTTGCTGCCAACAGCAACGAGATATGTCACGATGGCAATGAATGTCCAGGCAATCATCTGGACTTTTGAAAGGTCAGGAAATCCGGCGTCGTCCTGGAAGATCGCACCGAAGCTCGAAGTCCCGCTGGCCACTGCGCTTTTCGCTATGCGCCCAGTTGCGATGTAGCTCACCGTAATGCTCTTCGCCGCCGCCGCGCTGATCACGCTCATCCCCATTGCGATCAGCACGTTCTTGGGTATTTCGTTTATAGCGTTGAAGTGGTGGGCCTCGACCTTCAAAGAATAGATCGCCGCATAGGCAAAGATCACCACGGTTGTCCACGCAAAGAACTGGAACTTGGAAGTGCTCGGGCGTCCATCATTCCCCTCATAGAGACTGCCAATATTTCCCCCAGAAGCCACTTTGTAAAGCAGCCATAGAAGGAAAACGGTACCAACACCCACTGCATAGGGGACGAAGCCCTGTGTTTGCATAGATTCGCGCCTTCCTTCGGAGCGCACTGGAGCCGAACTCTTTGAAATGTGGACTTCGTGTCAACTATCGAACCAATGAATTTGGGAGCCCGACTGCTCTACTATCACCCAAAGACCTTTCGAAGTGTCGCGACGGAGACATGTGGCCAACTGAAATTGAGTTTCCCCTGATCCGAAGCCGGTGGCGGTGCCGTTGACGGGATCAAAACTGCCGGAAAATTCAAAAAGACAAACTGGGCGTATTGGAGCTGCATGAAATGAAGCCCGGTTTTGGGCGTAACCTTCTCGATCCAGAAGGTGGCGTAGACCAGCGCCGAATCTGCGTTGGTGATGAGGAAGGGAAGATTTTCGATGCCGCCGGAGGAGTCGGCTATGTTGACCGTGACCGTGGGGCCGCCTGCCGGGGGGGCGGTTGGCGGCGTGGTGAAAAACGTGATGGGCGTCTGGGTGGCGATGTTGATGGCCGTTCCTTCGAAGGTGCAGCCGTCAGCGACCTGCTTCTGAATGGTCTGCTGGAGGAGCACGATCGGATCGTTGAGAAGCTGTTGCGTGATGGCCGGAGGGAACACCGGAGGGACGTTGCCCAACGGGGTTCGGGGATTCGCGGGGGAAGCCGGGTTGGTGAGGGTGTATTGCGTGAAGCCGCCGCCGGGAGCCGAAAGCAACTCTGAAGATCCCGCTGCACGGATGACGGCGGGGGCCGGGGGCGTGGGTATGGCGACGGGACCGGTGTTGAAGGAAGGGAATAGGGAGAAAGCAGGAGTACCCGCACCCGTGGGAGCGCCGAGGGTTGGGGCACCTTTAAGAGGAACGGCCGAGCCGCCGGCCAGCAAAGCGTTGCCATGGGGGATGGAGCCCATACGTGCAACGATTTGGCCTCCTGCGGGAGGATTCTCAGCAGGCTGCGTGGTAGGGTCGTGCGTAACCCAGATGCCAGGCTCGATGTGGAGCGCTCCGCCGGTGGTGGCGTCACTTATTTTTTGCAGATAGGTCAATCCGAAGAGTTCGAGGTCTTCCTGAAAAACGCCCCGATTGGGGATGGACGAAGAGATCGGATCAAACCTTAGCGTTTCGTGAGTCAGGTTGAGCTCAAGAAACAGGTTAGCAGCCGGCGGGCCAAAGAAAGGCCTTGCGACGAGGTTGAAGCCTTCCCCGTGCCAATTGCCAGCCAGATCCTTGAGAAGGCCCAATTGTTGCAGAACAGTCTCGTTGTCTGGGCTTATACGAACAGATGGAATTACTTTGGCGCACATAACGAACTCCGCTCTGCTTAGGGGGAAGCGACAAAAGGGGTAATAAGTATTCCGTCAGCAAACCTTGAACCACGGAACGCGCACAAACTACGTCGCAATGCAAATTACATTGCACAAATCGACATAGTGTTACACAAACCGAAACGACCTCTCGCCTTGGCGTTGGTGCTCTTCTAATAAAAGCTTGGCTGTGTATGCGTTATGAGCGGGCAGATCTTGCGTCCCTATGCGAGGCCACTTCGTCGCCATTTTGCTCCTCCCGTTACATAATCCGGACAACATAGTCAGGTGCAATCGACTACGAGTTTTGAACGACCGGAAGATGTAACCGAGTGCTGAGGGAAATGTCCGAGATAGTGATAGGCTAGGCGAACGATTGCGCCGAGGTGGCCAATGGACGAGAAGGAGCTGGCAAAACAGTTGACTACTTACGCGGACAACTTTACGGCGTTTTCATTCGTACAGGGCGCCGCCTTCTGTTTTCTACTAGTTCAAAGCGCACCGGTCGGGTGTGCTCTGCGGTCGCGGTGGTACCTCGCCGAGCCGCTTTTGCTACTTTCGGGTGTCGGCTATTTCTGGCTGCTTCGACGCTGCCATCGGGGAGAAGATGAACTTATCGGCGTTCCGGGCAACCGCGGCGATGCGATCGGCAATGTGGTTTTCTTGGTCCGCAAGATAAGATTTGCGTTCGTCTTCGTAGCTACACTTTTAGAAGTGGCGATTGTGATCGGTGCGCGCTTCTTTAGTGCGGGGCTCGACTGTGGCTGTAAGCCATGAAGAAAATCCGGATTTAAAGACGATGCTGTAATGTGTTGAAGGAACTGGTCAAGAAATAAGCTAACATTCCCGCCGGATGAATCGTTCCAGGTAAAGCCTTTAGACACACTTACTTTGACAGGTGGTGCCGACCTGGCTTTGAACGAGCCTAGAAAGGCTCAAAATGCGATTCTCCAGCATAAGAGGGGCGATCCTCGTTTACGATATCTGAGCCAGACGTTCCGCTATGAAGACACAGCCGAGCGAACCCGACATCATCAAGGCGCACCAGCGAGCGTGGGCGACTCGCAACGAGCTGGCGTTTGACGCGGACGGCTATTGCGGGTGCGTGGACGACAACATTGTTCGGGGACTCTCTCCGTGCGCTCGAAAGGACTTCGAGAGCGGCGACGGAACCGAACTCGGAAAAGACGGCAGCCGCGGAAAAATTCAAGCGCTCCATTCGTCGTCGGCGCTCGCGTGCAACTGGTTCGACTACTGGCGCGATCGGGACCTTCAGCCGTTGTCGCGAGCGTTTGGAGTGCCTTTGTTTTCGAAACGATTAAGAGCTCATGCCCGGCGCGGAATTCCGCTGGCCTCTCGGAGGGATTGGCGGAGCTTGAAGAACGCCACCTGCAAGACTGATGTCATCCTCTGCCGGTGGCGCGACTTGCGTTTCGTTCTTGTCGAGGTCGAGCGCGGCGTTGAGTTGCGCCTGGCGCGCAAGGATGAGTCGATTTGTGTGGGGCCTGGGCGGGGAACTACTGATTCGCCTCGGGCTTGCATCGTAATGGATTTGCAAACTCTGTGGGTTTTAGTTTTGAGATTGACTCTGGCCGGTATAGGTAGGGCTCGTGCTTGCTAAACGCATATGCAGCATCCTCTGCGCTGTCACCGAACCAAAGATAGTCTTGGCCGGATGTCAATTCTGTCATGTAATAATCCCGGTCATCAGGCACCCAGACGGCGAAATGTAGGTCACGCTTTTTGTCATAGGCGAACACTCCGTCCTTAAAAAAGGAAATCCGATGAATTCTGAGTCTTCCACTTCGCAAACAATAGACGGAACTCCTGGGCTCCCTTGGGCAGGTATTTTACCTGCAAATTCATGAATTTTGATCTGACCACCCTTGAAGTTGTCGCCTTGTGACTGCTGCCACAAGGTAGACTCCTCACCTATGCTGGCGGGATTTATTTGTCCGAGGATAAGCTTCTGTCCTTTAGTTTCTAACCAATTCAGAATACTCACCTTTCCGACGACATTGTCTGATAAATTCGGGTTGAAAGTCGTGCATGTGTACTCACACTCCTGGGTCGCCGTGTATTCTGTCCCCTCAACGGGGTCGTACAGGTCTACCTGGATTGTGTAATACCTGTTTCCGCCGCCCCTGTAGACCGCAAAAACCCGCTGTCTACCTTCAAGTTTTTCCACGCCAAAAATGTCGTGTAAGTCGCTTTTGTCTTTCGCATATTCGTCCAGGACCGTGGTATTTAGCAGATGCGTTTCATACTTATCACCGCGGCTAACAAGCACGAAAGCTTCGCGTCCGTTACCGAAGGGGCCGGAGCCTCTTGTGTTCACAAGGGCCGCGATATACTGATGATCGTCACCGACGTTTCGGAACGGAATAGCGGATTCAACGCCCTGTCCGAGATACTCCTTTGAAACCCTGACAGCTTCATCCCGAGAAATACATTGCAGGTCGGCATTCAGACTACGAAGCCAGTATAGGGCAGACTTTCCGAACAAAGCCAAAACGCCAAAGCTAAGCGCGACTGCTCCAGCGATAAGCTTCCTTTTCCACTCTTCTTTGAATTTGTCCCAAAGTTGGATAATCGCCCCTCTATCTTCGACGCGCCGCCTTGTGCTGAGCGTTTGGAGTTGCGCGATTGTCGCCAAGAACATAACACAGAATGTGCTTGTTGTTCCATGAGAGCAGCCCTGGGCGAAAGAGTCCGGGGCTGCTCGATTCGTCACTTGGAAGCGGGGCGAGCCCCTTTTCGCATGTGGTTATGAATGGCGATGTAATCGCCGGCCCGAAATGGTTCGAGGATGAAGAGGTCCCACCACCAAAGTTCCGAGAGCACGAAGAGGAAGAAGATTCATTATTAGAGGAGCTAGACGGCAATCTTCGTTGGCCCAGCAAGAAGCGCCGCAGGTGAAACGGGGGCGTGACATCGCGCGCATGCGTCTCTAGTACCAGCCTGAGAGCTGCGCATAGCAGCGCTCTTCGAAATCAGCATCGGCGTCTCGTGGCTTCCACCAACGTGCGAGCGAAACGCGTACGAGCCGATCCGCCTTGATTCGTTCGACAGGGTTCTGTACTCCCACATAGCTAAGGTGACGATAGTCGCCCGCCGGATAGTATCCCGTCTTGCCTCGATCATCATTTTTGAGGACGAGGTCCGAAGAAGGAATCCAGAACCCAGTTGCTCCTCCTGGAATAGCCGATTCCGAGATGTATCCAGCTCCGTTTTGTGTGAATTGAATCTTCCCTTCGAACAATGCACCAATGGGCCCCTTCCAGCGTTTAGCGCGGTCCGATATGTACCCAACCAAGTCCTTTACTGTTCCTAGATTCGCCGCGCTGCTGACAGCCACATCCTCCAAATGAGGCGGCCGTTGCTCTCCACACGGAGCGCAAACAATCCTCCATTGTTCGCCGATTTGATACGGCGAAGTCTGTGCCCGATCGGAACCGCATTTCGTGTTCATTAGGCGAAGGCTCTCGCCATCGGCGGACAGGGCACCGACACAAACGCGGCCACCATGCATTTGAGTGCGAGCGACAATGACCACGATCTTCGTTTGCGACATTATAGGTGCTCCACAGGGACACCCCAATCATTGTGAAGACGCTCAGCTACGAGAGAACGATGACACGCCGCCGGGTTGCCTTCGACGCAGAACAGCGCAATACGGAGAGTGCTTGAATCAAATTCCCGTGCGAACTGTTGCGAATCAAAGGAAGCCAAGACCTCATTCGCATATTGTCTCTTGAAGTCTTCCCCAAGTTCTTGCCGCTTTCGTTTGAGCACGCCTTGTTGCAAATCGACGGCGTGTTGTACGTCGCGGATTTCCCGAGATGGAGCCAGTCGAGGAAAATAACGATATGCGATTTTCTGCTCAGCGAGACGTTCTTGGAGGCGAGTGCTATTGACGAATGCGTACTGCGAACCTCGAACGCCCCTGCGCATTCGAATGTCACAAAATGTTTCAATCCGGGCTTCAACGAGATCCCGGAAAAAGCGGTCTTCCGTCTTGCCGTAGACGCCCGTCGTGAATATCCGTTCGATCACCTCGAACCCACCTATTTACCGAACTGCTGGCGCGGAACTGTTGGCCGGTAAGCCTTCCGGGACTGGAGGGAGCTGTCGAATAGTTCAGCCTGAGCTGTCTTCAAACGAGCGAGCACTTCAGCCTGGCTCAAGCGCTCTCCTTGAGGGCCGAGGTGAACCACATTCGCCCCCCGTTCCGCCAAGGCAACACCGATCAACTTGCTGCGGTGACAGTCTTCTGGACGACTTTCGCTACATAGGAGGCTTACCGGTATACCTTTTGCTGATGCGACTAGCAAACGATCAATACCAGCACGAAAGAACTCCTTCTGCTGAACTAAACTGTAGACTACATGTCCGTTGTTGTAGCAGCTCAGGTCTGGGGGGCGTCCCCCAAGCGTCTCTCCCATGAACACGTATCGAATGCCCGCCGCCCGGAGCTCTCCATCGAGAGGCTTACTCGAAAACTCAGGTTTGAAGCGAGAGGAAGGGTTCGATCGGACATCAATCAGGAAACCGATGCCCTCGAGTCGAAGTAGCGCAATCAGATCTTCGATCGACCGGTTTGCATATCCGACAGTGAAAATTGAGACAGACATTTCAATCGTCGCCAGTATATCAATTCCAAGCGCACAGAACTCAACAGTGACGATTTGACACCTGAAACATTCCTGCTCGCGCTCTTGCGGCGCCCCACCCCTGTTCGCGCATTTTGCGAAAAGGGCGGGCGATAGGAATCATCGGTGTACACGAGGGGCGGAGGCCACTTCAGCAATCGCCGAGAAATCTCGGCCGGGAGATAACCGTGAAATCCTATCCTCCAAGAGTTGAAGGGGGGCAGGAACCGGGATTGCCGTTTTCAAGCTGGCAACTCAGGCGGACAGCCACAATTCCATTTGCTTTGGTAGCAGGCGCTGGGGCGCATATCTGCGAAGGAATGATCGGACGAATTCGTTGACCAAGCGAGACTCATCGCCGGCTCTCATGATCACAGATGTGTCGAACCACAATGACGTATCGGAGAGCGGCCTTACTACTACACCGTCGGCATGGAGGGTTCGGGCCGTAGGTTTTGTGAGGATCGCGACGCCCACATGCTCCGATACGAGTTCGACCGCCTGCTGTGGCGTAATGATATCGTGAGCGTGCTTGGGGACAATCGATTCACGTCGCGCTGCATCCATGATCGCGTCATGCACAAGTGGATGGACCCGTTTGGCAAACAGAATCCAGTCGTCTTTCGCCAGATCCTGAAGAACCAAGCGCTCTTTGTGAGCAGCCGGGTGGTTTTCTAGAAGAGCAGCGTAGAGCGGAGCCCGAGCGAATGGTACGGCTGTAACCTGAACTTCCGGGGGCGGAGCCGTCACGAGTGCAAGGCTCAGTTCGCCTACAAGGACGCCCCGGAGGGACTCCATTGCGAACTGAGTCATTAGTCGGATTCGGAGCGTTGGGTATAAAGGAAGGCGGATCGCCAGCATCGCCGCAATCCAGGCGTGATCGGCATAGGGCGAGTGTCCAATCGTTAAAAAGCTATCGGACCCTTCGTGTGCAGCCTGAGCAAGATGTACAGCCCGTTCCGTATGCGAGAGTGCCAAGCGAGCTTCTTGGACGAAGACACGCCCAGCATCCGTGAGTTCCACAACCCGCCGCTTATCGCGAGTGAACAGGTGGAATCGATGCTCCCCTTCGAGGTCGGCGATCTGTTTGGTGAGCGCAGGCTGAGTGATGTGCAATCTGTCTGCGGCCCGCGTGAAGTTGCGCTCTTCCGCCAAGATAATGACGGCGTGCAGGTGGCGGACTTCGAGGTTGGGGAACATGACTCAAAACCCTAGGCGGTTGACACCTCGCTTCGTCCCACGAGGCTGTGCATATTCTGATCGATTTCCGTACAGGAGTGATTGTTTTTCTGTTTGGTGGCCCGGATTCGGGACAGAAGATTAGGAAGGGGTTCGACCTAAAGGTTCGTGACGAGGGACCGGCGCTTCGGAACGGTCAGTTATTCAAGCGTTTGTCGTCGTTCGGAAGGTCTTCTGAAACGGCAAGAATGCAGGACTGGCCATCGAATTGGATCTTGTCTGCGGAATATGCGGTGGTCTTGATCTCGCCGGACTTGGTCCGAAGCCGGGTGATGACGTTCCGAATCGGTCCCCGTTGCGGGAGTTGCGCGATCATCAAGGCTCGATCCTTCAGGTCTTCCCAAATCCCAAGTTCGCCGATTGTACGGCCGATCACTTCGGCGCGAGAGTAGCCATACCGGCGTTCGAATGCGGCGGTCGAGCGGATTGAGCACAATATCGCCGCGGCTTTCGTCATAAAAACGCTCGATGAATTCGCAGGCTGGGTCATGGACAATAGCGGAGTGCCCACGCGCCTGAATCTGGCGTAGCATCTGCAGGATGATGGTGGTTTTGCCGCTGCCGGTATCCCCGATGATCTCGAAATGTTGATCCTCGGCGCGCTGTGGAACACGCAACATCTTGCGGCATCGATCTACTTTGAGGCCGATGCCGGTCCCTTCGAAGGCTTTGTTAAATTGCCTGGGCGTCACGAGAATCGGCCCCTTCAAGCGCCGGCCGTATTTCATCTGCTTGCGGCGGCGAATGTCCTTTGGAATGGAGAACAGAAGCTGCCCGATCAACGCGAGTACTCCGAAGGTGAGTGGCCACTGGAACAAATTAACGATGCTTGCTCCGCCGTACACCTGCTGCTTGAGGTAGCTTCCAAGAGCGCTGTTTTGGTAAATGCTCGGAGCGCTGCGATAGAGATAGATCATGCCGCGCTGACGAGCTGAGTCGGATAGCACAAGCGGGATGGGCCTCGCGTTCGCTTGTGGGGTCGAGCCGGCTGCGACATCCAGCTCTCGGGCATACCAGGCGCGGCCTTTTCCGTCAGACATGAGGAGCATTTGGTACTTGCCAGACGCGCGAAGGCTCGGCGCGATGGAGGTCTTGATATAAAGAGGTAGGTAGAACTTTTCGAGCGCAGAGAGTCCAAACGCGAAGCGGAGGTAGACGAACAACCCGGTCAGGATCAAGGCGAGAAAGACCGCGCCCAGCGTATAAATCGGGCTGTGTGGCGGCCAGATGATGGTCTCTTTTCTTCCCCAGTTTGTTTCAGGCATGGTGTTCGCCCCCGTTGTCTGCGGCGTATTGCGCCATGACCTCGCGCGCGGCACGCTGCTTATTGGTTTTCACGTTCCGCATCAAGTTTTGATATTGCTCGGCGCTCATTCGTTCACCGCAGGCGACCGGCGAAAGCACGTCGGTCAAGAACAGTTGCAAGGCGACGATTTCCGTCATGAGATGACCCACTCCCACACCCATCGACGAAGGGCGAGCTGCTTTCAGAATCGCCTCGCGGACCCATTCGCCTAGCGCGCGCCCGTCGGCCTCGGACGCCGCGGAAATCAACTCCAACTCTCGTGAGGTGATCTTCGTACTGAGAGTAACGGCGCGGCGCGTGCGACCCTTCAACTTCCGCGTCTTGATCGGTTCATCATTGGTCAGAATTGTCATCGGTTCACCTCAACGGGGCCCCTTGCTCGCGGTAGCTCGTTAGCTACCGTGTTTTTGCAAGTCGTCTGTTTTCAGTGGTAGCCAACGAGCTACAAAAGTAGCTCGGCAGCACCCTTCCAGGGGTGGAGTGTCAAAATTCTTCCGGTGCGAAGCACCGTTCTTGCTCCGGTACGAAATTGAATGTGGGATCACGCTTTCATTACCCGTACAGAAGCCGTGGATTCCACCCCGGCTGCAAGCTTCCTCGCTGGCTGCTCCGCTGCGCCTTCTGCACCCTTGTTCGTCCCCCTACGGATCCGCAGCGTGGAAGCAACCTGCTTAGCCTGAGGCGTCTTCAGAAAGTCCTGGAAGTCGCGGTCCTTCGAGAAGACGTAGTTGAGCGCCTTGTCCACAACATCATCCGCGGATGCGTGGACGAAAGCGGCATATTGATCGACCTGTTCGGCGGTGGACTCGTCCAGCCGAACAGAAGCACTGACGTAGCGGCTGAGGTTGATTTCAAGTAGTGGCATAGTGTTCTCCTTCTAGGTGTTGACTCACGCGATCTTTCTCCGGGCAATCATCCGCTGCGCCGTTAGCGCGATCTCCCGCGCACGAGCCGAGCAAAATGCAGCGGGAATCTCGAAGCGGCGGCGAACTTCGATCATCGTGACAACGTCATCTATCGGAATACCTTCGATGAGCCAAAGCCTGGCCGATGCAACGTCAACCGTCCGCTGAGCGTAATAAAGAGGATTGGGCTTATCGGCGCGGCGCGAAGCGAGCTTGCGCGTGAGCTTCGCGGCGTCCTTTCCACGGGAAAGTTCGTGCAGAACCCATGCCCAATCGTGCTCGGAATTGCTGTGGTTAGCGGGATGCTTTCGCGGTGTGATTGAACGGTACGAAAGGACGGCATCCGCCGCTAGAATATCCAGCCGGAAGTCATCGGAATTCCAAGTGGAATCGCCGGGGTATTCAACGGTGACGGGATACGCCGGATCGTACTTGCAATTCAGGAATCCCGGCAGGCGGAGAACCCGGTTGCAGTCGGTGCAGGCGGGATCGCCGCCAAAGGTAATCGCAAGCAGTTTCAGCGCACTTTCCTGCTGTTCGAGAGTGAAGCCGTCAACTCGCCAGAGAATCTGATACTTATCGAGCGATGTCGAGAGGACCGCATTCGGCGGGGGAACCGCATCCGAGCCGCGGAGCGAAGTGAGGCGGGCCTCGCCATCGGTGTCCAAATCAAGGTACAGATGCCGGACCGCGGCGATGCACTGTTTGGTGCGTTTGCGGCTGCCAGAGCGTAGCGGATTGGCGGCCACATAGATATTCGCTCCGGTAGAGTTCTCGTGCGCGAGCCATCCGAGGTAACGAGGTGCAAGTGCATGTTCCAAGGGAGCAATTCGCTGAAGCGTCTGGTTAGGAGATTCCCTCCGGATGAGCAGGGCAATAGTTTCGTCCGGAGCGAAACAACGGGTGAGGAAGTCAGCAGCGGTGCTGGTTCCATTTCCAGTTCTATGCTGTGGCATGTTTCACCTCGAACACCGGCTCGATCAGGAAGCGTTTGGCATCGCGGTCGTATCCGCGAAGCGCCAGCACTTCGCGGATGACACGGCGGCTTGGTTGACGTTCGATATGAACGACAACATCAACGGCTTCCCCGATCTCCGCCTCGGTATCGGAGAACGTGGTCTGCGCGTGGTCGCGCATCACCAGATTGGCGAAGCGCGTGAGGGCTTTGGCTGCCGAGTTGGCGTGGATCGTCGCGAGCGACCCCGCGTGGCCAGTATTGAAGGAATCGAGCAGCGTGCGGGCCTCGATGCCGCGCACTTCGCCCATGATGATCCGGTCCGGTCGCCAGCGGAGAGCGGACTTTAGAAGCTTATCGAACGAGATGTTGGCCTTGAACGTATCGGTCTGGCATTCGGCGGCCACAATGTTTGGCTTCCGGATCTGAAGTTCGGAGGTGTCCTCGATGACGACGAGGCGCTCCTCCTCTGGAATGAAATCGGCCAGTATCCGCAGCAGCGTGGTCTTGCCGGTGCCGGTTCCGCCACTGATAAGCAGCGTCTTTCCACTGCGAATCTGCTCGGCTAAGAAATCTGCAAGAGGCCGCGTCAGCGTGCCGCGAGCAATGAGGTCGTCGACTGTGTAATGGCGGCTGGTGAACTTTCTGATCGTCAGCGACGGAGCGGGGCATACGACCGGCGGAATCACCGCTGCAAGACGGCTCCCATCCGGCAGATGCGCGTCCAGTAACGGGTTGTCTTCATCGAGCTTCTTGCCGAGTTGATTGGCAATGACTTCAAGGCCGGTGCGCAGCCTGCCGGCGTCGAAGGAGATATTCGGTTCCTGGGACAATTTTCCATCGCGCTCGCAGAACCACGAGGCATCGGGATTGCCCATGATCTCGCTGACGCTTTCGTCAAGCAGCAGGGGCTCAATGGGCCGAAGGAATGGCAGGATCAATTCGAAGCTCATAGCGGGAACCTCACAGCGATGGAAGCCCAGCGGGTAGCCGGGCTTCCGAGAGTGAAGAGCAAGGGCCTATGCGGTCGCTTCCTCTGGTGACGATTCATCGTGCTCCTGATCTTCCGGGGCGGCTTTCTCAGCGCGGTCCAGTTTCAGGATCGAGGCGACTCGAATTTCCCAGACGCGCTGCTTCGAGTCCGTCTTCTTGTTGGTGTATTCCCGGCTGCGCAGTTCGCCTTCCACCTGGATATGCGAGCCTTTGACGAGCGTCTTGGCGAACTCCGAGAGCTTGCCGAAGACAACGCAACGGTGCCATTCAGTGTGCGAGATGTACTTGTCGTCCTTCTTATAGGAGGACTTCGTTGCCAGCGAGAGAGTGGTAAAGCTGCGATTGTCCTTGGTGCGAACTTCTGGGTTGCTGCCGAGGAATCCGATGAGGGTTACTTTGTTCTGGTACATGATCGTGTCTCCTGTTGTTGAATTTCCCGTTGTTGATCGGGTCACACTGGGCGGAGCCAAGCGAGTGGGCCCGGCTCCCAAGTGCCGCTGGGCTGCTTTCTGGGAGGGGCCCGAAAGAAGTTTGCGCGGCGCCTTTTGCCGTGGTTTGCAAACTTGTTTTGGGAGGAACCGAGACCCCAAAGGGGCGCAGAATGCGAAGCAGAAGACCAAGTGCCGCCGGGCGCCGGAAAGGCCCCGAAGCTGTGACCGAGCAAAAGACGGGATACATAACGGCAGACACGCTTCAGAGCAAAGTTCTCATCTGCACATTGGCTGCGGAAGTTCACCGCAATTGCAGTGCGATTCGAGCCGGCATGTCCGCCGTAAGAAGGGCGTAATCCGCCACCGCCGTTGCACGTCGGGAGGCTCCTGTTCGGACGCTCCACTCGGCACCGAGACAGGTGGGGAAAGTCAGCCGGATTAGCAGCAAGAAACGACACGAATGAGCCTCTGTGAAGGTCGATGAATCCTTCATCCTTAGCTGAACGCCTGGTCCGCCCGGAAGCGCACGATGGTGAGGCCGAGAGGGTTCACGGCCAGCTCATTGTTCTTCACGTTCTCGCGGAAGACATAGGTGACGCTGGCCGTCCATCGTTCCCGCTTGAGTTCGGTATGATCCGCCGGATTGCTGTACACCTTCTCGAACTCGATGCGCGCCGAATACGGAGACTGCCGCAGGTCGTCAAGGATGACGTTCTTGATCTCGACATCGACGTACGGAAGGGTGCTGTCCTTGACGTAGTTCTGAATGCTATTGTCTTTGCGCTCCTGATCGATCACGGCACGCTGTACATCGCTATTGAGGAAGTAAAGCGACTGCGTTTGATCACGTTCGATGGTGAAACGATTGCGACTGAAATACAGCTCCGCCCAGCGGGTGAGGTAATACTTGTTCTCCGCCTCCTGCGGGCGATACTGAAAGTTCCGGTAATCGATCGCTTCCGCGTGGCCTACGTCGTTGACCCGCACAATCATCGGGTGCATGTTGGCGAGCGCTGTCTGGCTCTTGTAGGTGAGTCCAGCCAGGCCGATACACACAGCGGCGAGTACAAGAACGGTGACCTTCAAGTAGGTATTCATCACCAACGGATCGCCATACTGCTCCAGGTAACGCTCTGCGGCTCGGGTGATTTCCGGGGTGGCTTTCGTTTCTGCGCTCATTTCTGACCTCGTTCGTCGACTTGTCGGAGCCGGGCACAGGGGGCGGGGCCGACGAGTGGCGTCCTCGGCGGTCAAGTCTGTATTGGACCGGCGATAGTCAACCAACTTGACCCGTTCCTGCCGCCGTGTCTAATAACTTCTCGTTATAACGTTATTCCCACAGGTTATAAGAGACAGTACGAGGTCGATTCTTCACATCGAATCCTCGCTGAACAGGACGTTTCGCGAGTGCGACCTTATTGAAAAAGCGGGACTTACGTAGACGACAATCATTCAACAAAAGCGTCGAAAAGGCTTGAGACAGCGGTGGGACCGTCTTGTCCAGGGCTCAATCCGGTGGCATTCAGACCCTTCCCGCGGATCATCTAGAGCATGTGCATGTGAAGAGAAGAGTTAGCGAACTTACGCTGCCTATGCCCTTTGTTACGAGGTCGATGGAGATTTCTTATTCTGGCCTCGACTCCAGCGTGATGGACCGAATCACTCTAACTTCCCGGAGTTATAACCCCCAGGAATAACGTTATAACGAGAAGTGATTAGACATGATGATTGAGTGGGGCTAGTTTTGCGCCACACGCAGCAGATTTTAGCTGCTCGCGGAGGCGCAAATGTCATCACGTTGGTTGCAAATTCACCTGGTCCGCCCCATCCAGCCCCTTCTTCGATGGAAGTGGGCACGTCCAACCGCCGCCGTTCTTACCCTATTTCTTGTTCTGCCGGTAGTCGCGATGGCACAGGGTTCACCGTTCGACACCGGCTTTAATGCCATCCAAGGCCTCTTCACCGGCACCATTGCGAAGGTGGCAAGCCTGGTAGCCATTGTCATCGGCGGCTATGGCTTCGCCCACGGCGAACCCGGCGCAAAAAAGGCGCTGGCCGGCGTTGCCGCCGGAACGGGTATTGCCGTTCTCGCCGTGAATGTCCTGAGTTGGCTCTGGGGCGTATAGAGCCCTTCCCCGCCACCTCCACCATCTTTAGACGAGGACGTATGCCAGAGCAACTACGGCAGAAGCATCGCACAAATCGAGTCTTCAAGAGCCTGCACAAGCCTCTCACCTACTTGGGGGTCGAACGCACACTGTTTTATTTCGTCTGCGTCGGCGCGGTGGGGGCATTCAATCTCTTCAATTCCATTCTGGCAGGCATTGCCGTCTTCATTGGCGGTTTTGCCTTCGGCCATTGGGTGACGAACAGCGATCCGGCGTTTCTCCGCATTCTGGCAAAGTCCGAACGCTACAACGCGCGCTACGACGCAGCCAAACAGCAAGTGCCCCGTGTGGAGGTGCTGTGATGCTGCGTCTCGATAAGGTCATCAAGCCGTGGAAGGAGAGTGCGTCACTCAATGACCACATCAACCTCTATGGCTTCTGGAATGAGACGGCCTTCCTTACCAAGAGCGGGGATGTCGGAATGGTGCTCAGTATTCCCGGCGTGGACTACGAAAGTCTGGACCGCTCGGAGCAGGAGTATGCGGTGAAGCGGTTGGAGGCAGCGCTCAAAGCGTTTGGCCCAGGCTTCCATGTTTACCAGTACCTCTTCAAATCGAATCGCCCCGACATACCCTTTGCAAAATATGACGACCCGATTGTGGAAGCGGCGATCGAACAACGGCGAAAGTTCTTTGAAGCCAAGCGCGACCATCTTTATCAGGTTGAAATCTTCTACTGCATTCTCCTCGAAGGCGCCCGGTCGAAGACTGGTGTGGGCGCGGCAATCGCTCGAATCTTGCGCGATCCCGCCGGCGCGGTTGGCGAACTAAAAGTGCAGTTCACCAACGACAGCATGAAGACGCTGTTGCGCACGCACATTGAGCACGATCTTCGACGGCTCGACCAGAGCGTGCAGGCATTCGCTCGGCAGCTTGCGGACTTCATGCAAATCGAGGTCTTGAATCAGCAGGGACAATTCACGTTTTTCCGCCGGTTGCTGAACTATAACGACTCGCGCGTTATGGGCAGGCCGCAGTCCACGCAGTTTCTCGACTATCAGGTTGTCAATTCCAACATCGAAGCCGAACGCGACCATCTGCGTGTCGGCGATCACATCGTCCGGGTGCTGACGATGAAAGAGGCGATCACCGAGACGCGGCCCCTGGCGCTCGATGTGCTGCTGAAGATTCCGGCCAACTTCTATGTCGTCACGGAGTGGACCCCGCTCCCGGCGGACAAAGCTCGCAAAGAAGTCAACAAACGCCGCCGCCACTTCAACATGTCGAAAACCGGATTTGTCTCTCAGATGGGCAATGACGCCACGAAGACGAACCCGCGCGATGTGCTGGTGGACGAGTCCAAACAGGCCGACATTGAGAATCTTGGCGATTGCCTACGCGCCCTGGGGGACGGCCAATCGCTTGGCGATTTCTCGCTCACGATTGTGTTATACGGCCATTCAAAGGCCGAACTGGAGCAGCTCGGGGCCGAGTTTACTGGCGTCTTTACCAACGCGGACGGCAATCTGTTTGCGGAAACCTACAACCAGCTCAACGCCTATTTCGCCACCGTACCGGGCAACTACGCGCTGAACCTCCGCCGGCTCTATTTGCTAAACACGAATTACGCCGACCTTTCTTTTCTGTTTACGATCCTTCCCGGCGAGAAGACCAACGCCTATCTCGGCGCCGAGTACCTGGCCGTGCTCGAAACCGACAACAGCACACCATATTTTCTCAATCTGCATAACGGTGAAGTTGCCCACACGCTGATTCTCGGGATGACAGGGAGTGGCAAATCGTATTTTTGCAATTTCCTGCTGCAGAACGCGCAGAAATACAAGCCGCTGACCTTCATCTTTGATATCGGCGGCAGCTTCCAGTCCCTAACGACGATCTTCGGCGGTTCCTACCTCAATGTCGGCCAGGAGGCGCGAGACTTCACCATCAATCCATTTTCGCTGCGTCAGACCAAAGAGAACCTGCAATTTCTCTTCAGCTTCTTCCGCGTGCTCATTGAGGGTAACGGGCAGCGTTACCGGCTCGACTTCAAGGAAGAACGCCGACTGTGGGATGCGATCGAGCGCATGTACGTTCTGGAACCGAACCAACGCACTATCTCGAACTTTACAAACATCATTGGCGAGTTGAAAGAACGTCTACACCGCTGGACGCGTGGTGGACAGTACGGATTCCTGTTCGACAATGCCGAGGACACCCTTTCGTTCTCCCATTTTCAGACCCTTAACTTCCACGGCTGGAACGATGCGCCCGAGGTTTTGGAACCACTACTGTTTTACGTTTTGCACCGCGCGTCAAATGAAATTGCCGACCCGGAGAAGCTCGCCACGTTCAAAATCTTCTTGCTTGATGAGGCGTGGCTCTTCATCAAGAACGAGACGATTCGCAATTATGTGGTGCAGGCACAGAAGACCTGGCGGAAGCACTACGCCGCGATGATCCTGGCTACGCAATCCATCAAGGAACTTGAGGAATCGGGGATGCTGGCGATTGTGGCCGAGAGTTGCCCCACGAAAATCTTCCTCGCCAACCCGGAGATGAACCGCGAAGTTTACCGGGAAGCGTTTCATCTGAACGACACAGAGTTGGATCTTATCGGTGGCCTTGTTCCGCCCGGTCAGATGCTCATTCGGAAGGCGCAGACCTCAAAGAAAGTGCAATTGAACGTCGATTCTGTCTCGCACTGGATGGCGACGAACAACGCCCGCGACAACCTCAAAAAGCGGGAGTACTTCGAGCGCTACGGTTTTGCGAATGGCCTTCGGCGTCTGGCGGAAGAGTATCCATTCCAGCCGCGCGGGCTGGCCGTATCAACTTCTAACACCAAATAGGAGACATGCTATGCAACATCCGAAATTCCTCATCAATTGCGTATTAGTCGTTGCTTCCATCGGCGCCGTGGCGCAGGAGTCGGCACGCACAGTGCAGTATCACTCGCAGGACATCGTTGCGATCCGCGCCAAGGTGAAATACACAACCCTAATCGAGTTGCCCACGACCGAGAAGATCATGGAAGCCGCCACGGGCGACAAAGACTTCTGGATCGTGGACGTGGTTGGCAACTTTTGTTTTGTGCATCCGGCCAAACAAGGCATTAGCTCGAACTTGAATCTCATTACGGACAAGGGAAACATCTACAGTTTTACCCTCCAGGACATCTCTGGGTCCCCCACTAGCCCTGATCTGAAGGTGATCGTCGAACCGGCCGATCGTTCCGCGATTGTGGCCGCGAGCGGCCCTCCCCAGTTCGTGCCTGTCGCGCAACTGGAACAGTCAAGGCAGCAGCTTGCCGCTCTTCAATCGCATGTTGAGCAGGCCGTGGACGAGTACAAGAGCGCCTATCCGACACAGCTTAAGTTCGACTACGTCTACAAGGCGAATGAATCTCCGTTCGATATCCAGTCGATCTACCACGACGACAAGTTCACCTACATCAAGACCAATGCGCCAGAAAAGTTCAGCGTCTATGAGATGAAGGACGGCAAGCCCAACCTCGTTACCTATGACCTCCGGGGAGGGACCTACATCATCCCGAAAGTCATGGACGACGGATATGTGGAGCTGGGTAAGAAACGGATGAGCTTCACGCGGAAGGCATCACAGTCATGACCGACAACGACTTTACTTCTCACACGGAGGCCCGCACCGACGCGCAAGCGGGACCGCAAGCCGAACCAATGTTGCGCCGCAACCTGGAACTGCCAAAAGGTGTCTTGCAGAAAAACCTCAAGACCTTCGTTTATCTGGGTGCGGCATTGCTGGTGATTGTGGCGGCACTCTTCAGTTCATCCGGCAACAAGAAGACGCCCGCAGGACAGGGCGCGGCCAAGGGACAACCCCCGCAACCAGCCTTGCAGGACAACACCGACAGCAACGTGCAGGAGTTGAAGAACCAGCTTCAAGCCGAACACCAGAAAGAACAGCAGGCAACAATGGCCGCTGCTGCAATGGCAGATCCGGCGCTTGCGTCTGCAACGCCCCCGCAGCAGGCCGCCGCCGCGGCCTACGGCCCGACCGGCGTTGCCGTTCCCTGTGTTCCGGGCCGGCCCTGCCTGCAACTGCAGCAGGGCAACATGCAGATGCAACTTACTCCCGTACAGCAGCAGGCTGAGTTGATCGCCGCGAAAGAACGCGAACGGGCGGACGACGCCCGTTTCGTTTCCAACCTTGTTTACTCCCGTTCCGCCGAACCGCCGCAACAACCGCCGCAGCAGGGTCAGATCGTGCCTGCCCAGTATGACCATACCGAACGGCAGGCAAACCGTAGTCCCGTCGCCCCAGAAGTCGAACCAAAACAGGAGGAAACGTCCTCAGGCTATAAGCGCCCGCTGGAAGCCAATGTCGATTCGGCCACGGGCCAGCCTTATCTCATCTACGAAGGCTCGGTTCTCGACACGGTTCTCATGAATCGTTTGGATGGCGACGCCGTGGGACCGGTCAAAGTCCTTGTCTCAAATCCGTTGTATTCGCACGATCGTCAACACGTCGTCATTCCCGACGGGACAGTTGTTCTCGGTGAGGCCAAGAAGATTGGCGCAGCGGGTTTCGGACAACAGCGGCGGATGGCCGTCGTGTTTCACCGGCTCATCATGCCGGACGGTTACTCCGTCGATCTCGACCAGTTCCATGGCCTCGACCAGATCGGAGAGGAAGGGCTGAAGGACAAGGTCAACAACCACTACCTTCAGATCTTCGGCACGTCGATAGCTCTGGGTGTGATTGCCGGAGCGAGCGAGATCACGCAGGGTGGCGGCACCATTACCACGAGCGGCTCCCAGGCATTCACCAACGGGACTGCCGCCAGCGTTTCGCAGTCTGCGACGACCATTCTTGACCGCTTTATGCAGATACCGCCCACCATCACCATCCGGGAGGGCCACCGCGTGAAAGTGTATTTCACGCAGGACTTGCTTCTTCCTGCGTACTCCAATCACACGATTCCACAAACGTTTTAAGAAGGTTTTCGATGCGACCAGTTGCCCTCTTACTTCTATCGACTCTCGCCCTTGCCGGATGTCAGAGCAAAGCGGAAAAGGTGAAGAAGTTGCAGGACCAATACAACGCCGAATATCCAGCCTATGCCAAGCAGTGCCTCGATGAGACCTCCGGCTCCGCAAGAATGCTGACCGGAGAAAAGCTGACTGCAGAACAAAGTGCGGCCCTCGACGCCCGGAGGAAAGAACGAGACGCACGGTGTAAGCCAGAGGCCGACCGTCTTGCACAGATCCAGAGAGAAATTCTTGCCGCACAGCAGTAATGCCGTCGCTGCAAAGAAAGTGCACCACGAAACCATCAACCACAACGAACTATCAGTCGCAAACGAAAGGACAAACAATGAAGAAGCTACTCTTTATCGCACTCGCCATCGGATTTGCCACGGCATTGCAACCCGCAGCGCACGCGCAATTCGGCTCTGGCATCGTCTACGATCCCACGCAGTCGGTCCACGCCGTCACGCAGATCGAACACGAAGAACAATCTATCTCCAACCAATTCCAGCAGATCGAGCAGGGCCAACAAATCTTCACCAACACCGTCAAGATTGCGACGACGGCTCTACAGGCGTACAACGTCGCCAAACAGCAATACCAACTCGTGCACCAGATGATCCTTGCCCCGTCCATGCTCTATCAGCGGTTTCTGTCTCCCACCACCGACCTGAGGATGCTGCAACAAATCTCGAACACCTATGGCAACTCGATGGGGTGGCTGAATTCGGCAAATACTGGAAACGGGGCCGCTGCCTCTTACCAGCAGGTCAGCGTACCCAATACCGCCAACATGATTCCCGGCTACAGCACCGCCAGCGTTGCCGGGCAGTTCCAGATTGCCGCGCAGGGAGCCACCGTTGACATTGGCGATTCCGTCATGACCAACAACCTGCAAATGCTCGGGACCATCCGTGCCAATCAGACCGCAAGGCAAACCGACCTCACCAACCTGGAGGCCACGACACAAAGCCAGGATGCCTCGCAGCAGACCATCATGGCTACACTCCAGCGCATCAATCAGGCCCTGCTTTTGCAACTGCGTACCCAACAGGACGCAAACCAGATTAACGCCAACCTTGCCCTGCAGCAGATCGTTGCCCAAAAGCAGCAGCAGGACGCCATGAAATCCGTATTCCGTGACTCGTCGGGATATGAAAGCTACTACACCGCCAAGATCGCCACAACCAGCGGTGGAGCGGCCAACCTCCTCACCCAAGCGTACTGAGTAGGAGCAAACACAGAGGGTATGAAATATGGGTGGTCTTTTCGAGTACATCGCTCAAGGGTGCCAGTCGCTCGCAGCCACGGCGGCACCCTCCATTACCGCGATGGGGATTCACATCGTCATAGCCCTTGCGACCATCATGATGGTTTGGTTCGGTGTCCAAGAAGCCCTCGCATCCGCGCACGGCGAGGGCGGATTCAGCATGGGGAGGTTCCTCAACCTCTTCATGCTGCTCACTTTCGCCTACGCGATGGTGAACTACTACGACAGCTCCATCCCCGGACTGGGCTTCTCCATCAAGAGCTTCATCGACGGCGGCACAACCAATCTGGTGAGCCTCATCGGGTCCGATGGTTCCACCACCATGCTGAGCGAAATCCACGCCGCATCCTCGAAAACAGGGCCCTCACTGCTGACCACCGTTATGTCTCCGTACTATGCGATTGTTTATTTCGTCGTGCAGTTCCTATTGGCCCTCCTGGCCGCGATCGTCTCCGCCATCCTGGCCTACGGCGCAATCGCGGCAACGATCATCGGATTGCTCGGGCCGATCTTCATCCCGTTTCTCGTTTTCGACAAGCTCGATTGGCTGTTCTGGGGATGGCTGAAGGCGTATCTCGGATTCAGCTTTTACAAGGTCGTCGCCGCAGCCACGATGAACGTTCTGGCGCACGTTCTGACCAACTATTACATCCAGCTTGGCCAGAGCGTGTCGGACCCTTCAACGATTGTCCAGACGTTGCCGCTTCTTATCCTTCTTGTGCTGGTCAACGTCTACATTCTTTTCAAGATTCCGACCATGACGCACAGTTTATTCAGCGGCGGCGGTGGCGGACACGGTGGGGGCTTGGGCTTGGCGATGTTGGCAATACGGGCCGCGATGTGATGGATATGTCAAGATCGCCGCCGATTCGCCAAGAGAAGGTCTACGACGACATTGATGCAACGTGGTTGGTCAAAAGTTCAAAGTGGGGCCCCATGTCGCATCGAGAATACCCGGCGTTAACGAGGACTCTATGTCAACCCAGCCCAGTTCGATCACGCCACGTGGACGCCTGCAGTCAGTCCGCGAGACACGCGTCAATCCTCGGGATAGAGATGTGATCTCTGCCCAAACCATCCCCGCCGCTTCGCCTGAGCCGGTCGAGTCCTTCGTCGATCCTGGCACTGCCGCTCGATATCTCCATACCACCCGTCGCCACGTGTTGGAGATGGTCCGCGCCGGACTTATTGTTGGCCACCCGCTCGATCCTCACGCCAAGAAGAAGGACTGGCGGTTCCTGCTGTCGGAGCTGCACGCCTACATGCTAAGCTGCGACGAGCGGCCATCTGGAGCATGCAAACCACCAAGGAGGGTTTGATGCCCAGGTATCAGGAAGGAAGTATCCGCCAAATAAGGCGCGCAGACGGAATGACATGGGTCCTTCGCTATTACACAACGCGAGCGGATGGGAAACGAGTCGAACACATGGTCGCCATCGGCCTTGTGAAAGACATCGGTCCGAAGAAAGCCGACGCGTCGCGAGAAGCCGATCGTCAGAAGCTGCGCGAAACCATCAACCAATTGCAGCCCTTCCAGGGAAAGCCGAGGACATTTGGTCAGCTCTGTCAGCACTACATCGAGAACGAGCTGAGGATCGACCAGTCGAAGTCGGCCCGCCCCAAGGAGTTTCCGACCATCGAGACCTACGAGCGACACCTCGTCAAGCGCATCATTCCCCGTTGGGGAAACCTGGCGCCCTTGGCGGTCAAGTCGACGGAAGTCGAGAAGTGGTTCCTCGAACTGAGGATGGGAAACCCGCAAAAGAAGGTGAAGCCGTTTGCCGATCCGACGGTCGACAAGATTCGGCGCATCATGCACCTAGTCTACAAGCACGGGCAGCGGCACGAGTTTCTGCCGCGGCAGCAGGAGGGCAATCCCATGAATTGGGTGAGCCAGCGAACGACCAGCGATTACACGGCGGTCCCCATGACGCCGAAGCAGGCGTTCGAGATTCTCCTCAACATTCCGGAGCCGCGGCGCACGCTCACCCTGAGCGATGCGGCGACGGCGCTGCGAGTGTCGGAGTTGCTGGCCCTGATGTGGACGGATCTGGACTTCGCGGATCTGGTGATGTACGTGAGGCGGGCGTATGTGTGGGGAAGGTTCAAGGTGCCGAAGTCGAAGGCATCGAAGGCCCCGGTTCCCATGCATCCTCTCCTGGCGGGGTTTCTTCTCGCATGGCGCGACAAGACACCCTTCGGCAAGGACACCGACTTCGTGTTTCCGAGCGTCAGGCTCAAGGGCAAGAAGCCTCTGTCCGCGTCCATCATGGTGCAGAAGTACCTGAGGCCGGCGGCGGTGAAAGCGGGCGTGATCAAGGAAGGGGAGAAGGTGCGTTTCGGCTTTCACAACTTCCGGCACGCGCTAGCAACGGCGCTGGTGAAGCTGAAAGTGGACGCAAAGACCGTGCAGGGGATGCTACGTCACGAGGACTTCGGGACGACAATGCAGCTCTACGCACAGTCGGACATGGAGTCGATGCGCGAGGCACAGGGGAAGTTCCTGGAGCAGTTATTGGGCGACAGGATTCACCTGCTCACGGAGAGGGTTCAGTGAGAAATCGTGGGTCGGATCTCCGAATCGTGGGTTGGATCGTGGGTTGGAAATTTCGGTCGAAAGCCGCTAAGTTCTTTAGAATGATGGTGGCCAGGGACGGAGTTGAACCGCCGACGCCAGCCTTTTCAGGGCTGCGCTCTACCACCTGAGCTACCTGGCCACTTCCTGTCCGCCCAATTACTCTCGGCCGGTTTGGCCGTGCACTGGGCGCTCTCACTGGGCGGGATACCGCGAAGCAAAACAGCCGATGCGCTGGGACCGTGCGGAACTCTCAAATTATAACAACCTCGTGCCGTTCGCTCAAAATGGTTGCAAAATTTTTTGTAGCGCACTCTGTTGCTCACGTTCTCTTTTATTAAGAGATATGGTTCGGCACGCCATTCACAATCGTCAGCGCGCAGCGGTTTGCGCCAAACCAGTACGGGATCTCGCGATAGTCACTCACGTCAAACACGGCCAGGTCGGCGTCTTTACCCGCTTCCACGCTGCCTTTGCGGCCGGCTAAGCGAAGCGCCCAGGCGCCGTTGATCGTCGCCGCTGCGATCGCCTGCGCTGGCGACATCTTCATATGCGTGCAGGCCAGCGACATCGCCATCGGCATGCTGAGCGTCGGCGAAGAGCCCGGATTGTAGTCCGTGGCCAGTGCCACCGCCACTCCCGATTCAATGAACCTCCGCGCGTTCGGATATTCCGACAGACCGAGGAAGTAATTTGCCCCCGGGACGAAAGTTGCGACCGTGTCCGTCTGGGCGAGGACGGGCAGGTCGGCGTCATTCACGTGGTCCATGTGATCGAGAGACGCGGGCCGATGGCGAAGCAGTGGCCCGAGCCGATTTTCGCTGAACTGCCCCACGTGTGCGCGGACGGCCAGACCGTGTTTTTCCGCAGCCGTGAAAACCCGCGCGGTTTCCTCGGGGCTGAAGGCTCCGCGATCGCAAAAGACGTCCACGAACTGGGCGAGTTTGCGCTTCGCGACTGCCGGCATCATTTCGTTCGAGACCAGGTCGACATATTCCTGGGGACGTCCGCGATATTCCGGCGGGACCACGTGCGCGCCGAGAAAAGTGGGAACCACGGTTCCCGGCCACTCGCGCGCTGCCGCGCGGATGGCCTCCAGCGACTTCAGTTCAGATTCGAGATTCAGACCGTAGCCGGACTTGGCCTCGACCGTCGTGGTTCCGTGACGGGCCAAATCCGCCAGTACCGCGGAAACCTTCTGTATCAGCGCAGCTTTGCTGGCCTTGCGCACGCCGTCAATGCTGGAGCGAATTCCTCCGCCCGCTTCGGCGATCTCCTCATAGCTGGCGCCAGAAATCCGCTTTTCAAAATCCACCAGCCGTGGATGCGTGAATACCGGATGAGTATGCGAATCGATGAAGCCGGGTAAGACCACGCGTCCGCCACAATCAATCTCAGTAACCTTCTTGCGATTCTTCTTCAGCCACGGATCGCGAAGTGCGTCTTTGGCGGTGCCGACAGAGACGATCTTTCCGCCCAGACAGAGCACGGCAGCATCTTGAATAATTCCGAGTTCGGAAAGCGAAGCGCCGCGGCGCGGGCCGTCCGCCGCCGAGCGCAGGGTCAGAAGCTGGCGGATGTTGAGCAGCAAGAGCGCCGCTGTCCTACTCATTTGCGCTCCGGACCAAACACACCCACCACGGAGACGCGGAGAAATGGGAATGTCATATGACGCGGCGTAGGATCCCCCGGTGCAGAATAGAAACGATGCTCACGGTTAGCGCCCTCACAAAGAAAAACCCAATATTCCTCCGTGCCTCCGTGTCTCCGTGGTGGGTGTTCACGATCGCACCATCGGAATCCGAACGCCCGTCTTCGCCGCAAACTCCTTCGCCTCCTCATATCCCGCGTCGACGTGCCGAATCACGCCCATCCCCGGATCGGTCGTCAGCACCCGCTCGATGCGCTTGGCCATCATGTCGGAGCCATCGGCGACCGTCACCTGCCCGGCATGAAGCGCGTAACCAATGCCCACACCTCCGCCGTTGTGGATCGAAACCCACGACGCGCCCGCCGCCGTATTCACCAGCGCATTCAGCAGCGGCCAATCGGCCACGGCGTCCGAGCCATCTTTCATGCTTTCGGTTTCGCGAAACGGAGAAGCCACCGACCCGCAATCCAAATGATCGCGTCCCATCACGATAGGAGCCTTGATCGTGCCTTTTTTCACAAGATCGTTAATCGCCAGCCCAAACCGCGCGCGCTCGCCGTATCCCAACCAGCAGATGCGAGCCGGCAGCCCTTGAAACTTGATGCGCTTGCGGGCAAGTTCAATCCAGCGCCGCAGGCTGCGATTCCCGGGAAAAAGTTCGAGCACAAGATCGTCGGTGACAGCGATGTCCGACGCCTCGCCCGAAAGCGCCGCCCAGCGGAACGGCCCGCGCCCTTCACAAAACAGCGGACGAATATACGCCGGAACGAATCCTGGAAAGTCATAAGCATTCTTAACGCCGCGCTGAAACGCGAAAGTACGAATGTTGTTACCGTAGTCGAAAGTGACCGAGCCCATTTTTTGCAGACGCAGCATTCCCTCAACGTGCTTGGCCATGGCGTCGAGCGAGCGTTCCTGATAAGTCTGCGGGTCGCGCTGGCGCAGTTCGAGCGCCGCTTCGAACGTCATGCCGTTCGGCACATATCCGTTCAGCGGATCGTGCGCCGAAGTCTGATCGGTGAGAATGTCCGGCACCACGCCGCGTTCGGCGAGTTCCGGAATAATGTCCGCGCAATTGCCCACCAGCCCAACCGAAACGTTTTCTTTCTTGCGGATGGCATTCTTCAGAATGCGCAACGCCTCGTCCAGCGTGGTCACAAGGAAGTCGCAGTAGCCGGTCTTGATCCGCTTCTTGATGCGCTCGGGATCAACGTCAATCCCAAGAAAGGCCGCACCGGTCATGGTCGCCGCCAGCGGCTGCGCTCCGCCCATGCCGCCCATGCCGCCCGAGACGATCAGCCTCCCGCCCAGATCGCCGGAAACATGACCGCCGGAAAAATGATCGCCGCCAAAATGCTTTTCACCTGCCGCGCTGAACGTTTCGTAAGTGCCCTGCACGATCCCCTGCGAGCCGATGTAAATCCACGACCCGGCCGTCATCTGTCCATACATCATCAGGCCGGCGCGCTCGAGTTCGTTGAACTTCTCCCAGTTAGAAAAATGCCCGACGAGATTCGAGTTCGCAATGAGCACGCGAGGCGCATAGTCGTGAGTCTTGAAAACGCCCACCGGCTTGCCCGACTGCACCAGCAGCGTCTCATCGTTCTCAAGATTCTTCAGCGAGTGGACGATAGCGTGATAGCAATCCCAATTGCGGGCCGCTTTGCCCGTGCCGCCATAGACGACCAGATCCTGAGGCCGCTCGGCAACGTCCTCGTCGAGATTGTTCATCAACATGCGCAGGGCGGCTTCCTGCTGCCAACTTTTGCAGGAAAGCGTGGTGCCGCGCGGGGCGCGGATGCGGGTGTAAGAAGATGTTTGAGTTTCGGTGTCAACGGGCATGAGGATATGGTAGTGCGTCGGATGCGGAATCTTCAATGAGGGGTGGTTGTCAGTTCTCGGAAGGGCCGGGGCACGGCCGGGTCGGAGATTCCCGCTTTGGAACGGTGTTTACTGGTTGAGTACGGTACCCCCCTCCCGCCTCGCTTATAAGAATCATGGGGTTAGGGGCAATTTTCGGACTTGGTCTTTGAAGAATAAGGAGTTATATCAAAGTATTACGGAATAAGGAGTTAGGAGGAATGGCGGCGTTTCGGGGTTCCAATTCGGGAGTGGACGTTTCGGCCGCTTCTACTTTTCGTTTTCAAAGAAGGGGGCACGCGGAAACGTTTTGCGCCGCCTCTGGAGGCAGACACACCCTTCGCTCCCACGGTCTGGGAATCATTCTCGCATTGCATAGCGATGGCGTCAGTGATGGTGGACACAGTGTGGATGTGATGAAAAAGTGGCGTAAGGGATTTTGCTAATCAGACATGACGGTGGAATCCCACTCATTCGCAAAGAGCGCGAATGAGTGGGGCACCCGGCGAACCTTGCTAGGCCTGATCTAACCCTCACTCGACGCGGAGGCACGATTTTCCCGGTGATGTTAGTTTTACGGTGGTTGCGACGCCTGCCTTTACGACAATAGAAGATTCCCAATATGCATCGTTTGCGCCCGCCTGTCCGCGTGCCACTAAGCGGTAATGTCCGGCCGAAACTCTTGCCATCTTGAAGTGTCCTTCTTCGTCGCCGTCTGTCGTGAGCACCTGCTTACCTTTCTTATTGTCCAACGCCCATTGCGTCGTATCGACCAAACTCTTGTCTGTGTCAAGTAGGCTTTCGCGGCACTCTAGGTCTTCATTCCCAACCGATCCGGCCCTCGCTGCTGCTAGACGATCGTCGAGCCGCTTCTGTAAGGCGGCCATTGAGGCATTTTGATAATGGTCGTCCGCTGAATTCGCTTGAAGGTTCTCGCCCCGTCCTCTGTACAGCAGATAGATAGTTGGCATCCGGGCTGGTTTTAAGTCGCCGCCCCGTGTAATTGCAAAAACCTTACCGTCAACTGTCCCAGTGGCGGTTGCGGCGCTTGCTTGCGTTTGTGTTTGAATCGCTGGTGCGCTCAAGAAGAGTACAGTAACGAAGATTGCGATTTTCCGTCGCCCATTCATCGGAGGACCCCAGTCTCACGATCACGACATGGTTTTCCGTGGCACATTTTAACATGCGCTCTGGCGTGTGGATCAGCTTGGTAGATGGTTACGAGGCCTAGCGCCGTCGTACACGGTGCCCTCCGCTGATGTGACGTTTTAGGTGTGCGTCGAGCGCCTCGCGGATATGGGATGCGTTAGTTCGATGCGTTCTCGACGCAAGCTGAACAAGGCCTTGGATCTGCTTTTGCGTTAGGTAGATGGAAATTTTCGTCATGTTCTTCATGCTTCATAGGCTACCACCTACGTATATACGTGTCAACCTATGGTACCAATCAACAACACGGACCGCATTTTCACTCCCACTCAATCGTCCCCGGCGGCTTCGAAGTAATGTCATACACCACCCGATTGACCCCGCGCACCTCATTCACAATCCGATTCGAAATCGTTTTCAGCACCTCATACGGCAGCGGAACCCAATCAGCGGTCATGCCGTCTTCCGAATGCACGGCGCGGACGGCGCAGGTGTAAGCATAAGTCCGCTGATCGCCCATCACTCCGACCGACATCACCGGCAAGAGCACAGCAAACGACTGCCAGATTTTCTGATATAGCCCAGCCTTCTTAATCTCGCCCACCACAATCTCATCGCAATCGCGCAGCAGGTCGGCGCGTTCTTGAGTTACTTCACCCAAAATGCGCACCGCCAGCCCCGGCCCGGGGAACGGCTGCCGCTGCAAGATGTCCTCGGGCATGCCGAGATCTCGGCCGATGCGCCGCACCTCATCTTTAAACAAATCTTTCAGCGGCTCGATCAGCTTGAGCTTCATGGTCTCCGGCAGTCCGCCCACGTTGTGATGCGATTTGATGACCTGCGACGGCCCGCGCACCGACCGCGACTCGATCACGTCGGGATAGAGCGTCCCCTGCACCAGCCACTCGACTTCGCCTTCTTCTTTCAGGATGCGGTGCGCTTCCGCGTCGAACACTTCGATGAACTCGTTGCCGATGATCTTGCGCTTCGTCTCCGGATCGCTGACCCCTGCCAGCTTCCGCATGAAGCGCTCGGTGGCATCAACCGCAACCAGGTGCAGTCCAAGATTGTCGCGCAGATTTTGCTGAACTTTCTCGAACTCGTTTTTGCGCAGCACGCCGTTGTTCACGAAAACGCATGTAAGCCGCGACCCTTCGACTCCGCTCAGGGCAGGCTTGCCGGGGTCGTTGCGGAGGGCGCGATCGACCAGCACCGCCGCGACGGAAGAATCCACGCCGCCTGAAAGCGCGCAGATCGCGCGCCCGTTGCCGACCTGCTGCTTCACCTGGGCCACCGTCGTATCAATAAAATGCTGGGGCGTCCACGAAGGCTTCGCACCACAGATGCCGAGCGCGAAGTTGCGCAGGATGTCAGTGCCGAGCGGCGTGTGGTGCACTTCGGGATGAAATTGCACCGCCCACATCTTGCGCTCCGGGTTCTCGATGGCGGCCACAGCATTGGGAGTTTTCGCCGTCAGCCGGAAGCCGGGAGGCAGTTCTTCGGCCGAGTCGCCATGCGACATCCAGACCGCAAGCAGCTTGGGCAGCCCGTGGAAAAGTTGCGAGTCGAATTCCTGGATCTCGACTTTCGCGTGGCCGTACTCGCGTTTAGCCGCCGGTCGCACTTTCCCGCCGAGCGCGTACACCATGAACTGCAACCCGTAGCAGATGCCGAGCACTGGGACGCCAAGATCGAAGACACTCTTGTCGGCCAGCGGCGCATCTTTGTCGTACACCGACGACGGCCCGCCCGACAAAATGATTCCCACCGGAGAGTAGCTGCGAATTTCTTCCAGGCTGGCGTTGAACGGCAGGACGACCGAGAAAATTTTCTGCTCGCGGATGCGGCGCGCAATCAACTGCGAATACTGCGCTCCAAAATCGAGAACAACGATGGATTGGGTTTCCACGGATGAGTGTCTCAGATCGATGTTGCACTTGCAAGCAAACAGGATCGGGTGATCTGGTCATCTGGCCATCGGAACCCTCGGTGGTGGTTTTCAATGGCTCGATGGCCCGATCTCTTCCGGCAGCTACTTGACCACGATGTTCACGAGCTTTCCCGGCACCACGATCTTCTTTACGATCTGCTTGCCTGTAATCGCTGTTTTCACTTTTTGATCTGCAAGCGCAGCCTGCTCGACCTGATCGTTGGTAGCATCTGCCGGCACCACCACGAGCCCGCGAAGCTTCCCATTGACTTGCACCGGAATCTCAATCTCATCCTCTGCTGCCAGCGCCGCATCGTATTGCGGCCAAGGAGCCTTCAGCAGATTGCTCGTTTCGCCGGTCAGCTCCCACAATTCGTGCGCCAGATAAGGAGCCATAGGAGCCAGCAGCAAAGCGATGTTGCGCTGCACCTCGGCCAGAAGGTTTAGTGGAATCTTATCCGCTTTGACGGGTGCTCCGGTCACGGGGTGAGTGTCTTTAGTTCCCAACATCCTGCGGTTGGCGTCGTTCACTAGTTCCATAATGGCCGAAATGCAGGTGTTAAAATGCCAACGTCCTTGGAAGTCGTCGGTCACGCGCTTTATGGTCTGGTGAAGCTTGCGCTGAAGTCGCCGCGCCGAGCCGGTCACAGGCGCGGACAAAGGAGCGCGCCAATCGGGGTCCTGCGGCTTCGCATAATTCTCGTAGAACCGATACACCCTCCCCAGGAAACGCTGAATGCCCTCAATCCCCGATTCCTGCCAATCCAGATCGCGATCCGGAGGCGCTGCGAACAGGCTGTACAACCGCGTCGCATCCGCCCCGTAGCGCGCCACCATCTCATCCGGCGACACCACGTTCCCCATGTTCTTCGACATCTTCGCGCCGTCTTTGATCACCATTCCCTGCGTGAACAAGCGCGCGATGGGCTCGTCGTGTTTCACCATCCCCATGTCGCGCATGAACTTCGTCCAGAAGCGCGAATAAATAAGGTGGAGAATGGCGTGCTCCACGCCGCCAATATATTGATCAATCGGAAACCAGTAGGCAATGGTTGCGCTGTCAAACGGAGCCTTGTCATTGCGCGCGTCGGCGTAGCGGTAGAAGTACCACGACGAATCGACGAACGTATCCATGGTGTCGGTCTCGCGCCGCGCCGGGCCGCCACATTTCGGACAGGTCGTGTTCAGGAACTCCGGAACGTTCATTAACGGCGATCCACCGGAAAGCGTGACCTGCACTCTGTCCGGAAGAATTACCGGCAAATCTTTCTCTGCGATCGGCACCACTCCGTCTTTGTCGCAGTACACCATGGGAATCGGCGTTCCCCAATAGCGCTGCCGCGAAATGCCCCAATCTTTTATCCGGAATGTAACCGTCGCCTTGCCGAATTTCTTTTCTTCGGCAAGCGCCGACATCCTTTCGATCGCTTCCTCGCAACTCAGCCCGCTGAACTCGCCCGAGTTCACCAGGATCCCGTCCATGGTCGTAAAGGGAAGTGGGGGCGCCGTCAACGTTTCTTCCGGGTCCGTGCTCGCCGGCAGAATTACCAGCCGGATCTCCAGCTTGTACTTCTTCGCGAATTCGAAATCGCGCTCATCGTGCGCCGGCACGCTCATGATCGCGCCCGTGCCATAGTCCATCAGGATGTAGTTCGCCACCCACACCGGCACAGCTTCGCCGTTATAAGGATTCTTCGCGTAACGCCCCGTGAACACACCATGCTTCTCGATGTTGCCAATATCGCCCGCTTCTTTCGCCCGGCGCTGCTCGGCAATCAACTCTTCCACCTTAGCTTGCAGATCCGAAGACCGCAGCGCCGCATCGCGGGCGATCATGTCCACGATGATCGGATGCTCGGGCGCCAACTGCACCGAGGTCGCGCCATAGATCGTGTCCACGCGCGTAGTGAATACCGTGATCGTCGATCCCGCCGGCCCCACCGTTCCGCCCAGATCGAAATCCACCAGCGTGCCTTCGCTGCGTCCGATCCAGTTCTGCTGCATAATGCGGACTTTTTCCGGCCAGCCCTGCAGCTTGTCGAGATCGCGCAGCAACTCGTCCGCGTACTTCGTGATCCGCAAAAACCATTGCTCCAGTTCGCGCTGCTCAACCGGAGTGTCCTCATGCCGCCAGCACATTCCGCCCACGACTTGCTCGTTGGCCAGCACGGTGGCGCACTCCGGACACCAGTTCACCTTGCTCTTCTTGCGATAGGCCAATCCCGACTCGTAGAGCTTAAGAAAGAACCATTGGTTCCAGCGGTAATATTCCGGCAGGCAAGTCGTAACCTCGCGCGACCAGTCGTAGGTGAACCCAAGGCGCTTCATCTGCACCTTCATGGCTGCGATATTCGCCAGAGTCCACTCCTTCGGCGGAGTGTTGTTCTTGATGGCCGCGTTCTCCGCCGGCAGCCCGAACGAATCCCAGCCCATCGGATGAAGCACGTTGTAGCCGTTCATCCACATGTAGCGAGCCAGCGCATCGCCGATCGAATAATTGCGCACGTGCCCCATGTGCAGCGCGCCCGAAGGGTACGGAAGCATCTCCAAAACGTAATACTTCGGCTTCGTGGAGTGGGCTTCGGCGGCATACAGCGAGGGATCGCTCTGCCAGCGCTCAGTCCATTTTTGCTCGATGCGCTGCGCATCGTAACGCTCGTCGCGGGCGGTGGTGACAGGTTTGTCTTGCTGTGGCATAGATAAGGATAGTGCAGAAATGAATAATCTTTGATTTTACAACGGGCTGGGTACCTGGCCGCGCTCAATATAAGGCAGAAGAACAATGAGAGGATCAGAAACCAGGCACTAGATTTGTTCCAACTGCCAGATTTCCCGCGCCCGCCCATCACATACGCGGTCAGTCGATTGCTCGAGACCCAACCGTTTGCTCCCCACCCCAGTCCAGCGATATAGTTACAACCTGCTCTTCTTTTGAGTTGCTTATGTTCACTGACTTCACCGTTTCCGACCGCTGGACGAAAAAAAAAGTGCACTGCCTCTACCAGGCCCTGATCGTGGCCATCGCCACTCGCCACGCTGATGCGGTGGACATCAAGTTCCTGGTCGACGGACGCCCGGTATGGGTTGCCTTGCCGCACCCGGCCTGGGTCGAGTACAAGAAACGCACCGGGAGGCTGATCACAGACGCCTTGGCGAAGGAAATCGCTGGCCATTTTCTGAAAACGGCGCTGGAATCGGGCGAAGGTTTGGGCCGCGAAATGTATTCGCTAACCATCGACGAGACTCTCAAGCACCTGGAAGCGGTCGTGGCGGAGGCCGAGCCCCAGGTCGCTGCCACACCCTAGTTAGGTCGTTCTCCGCGTCAAGTCATTCTCTGTGTTAAGGCGATCTCTGTGCTTAAATCAAGGCATGTTCGCCCGGAAACTCCGCGTGGAATACCAACACGAAGGGCAGCTTCAACCATGTCCGTTGAAGTGGCTCGACAATTTCAGTATGCGCAACTTCACCAACGCGTCCGTTTTTGACGACACACTACCCGTGGCTGACGGGTGCCTGGAAATTGGAACGAACGTCCCGCTCGATCAACTCCGGGATGCGATGGAAGACTGGTTTCGCCGCAAGAGCTATCTGCCCAAAGACGCGACGCTGGTGCTGACCATGATCTAAGAAGGGTCTGATTAAGTATTCGTTGGCAAAACTGGACGCTGTGAAGGAGCGACCCTCAGCGGCTAAAGCCGTCTGTTTGGCGGGTTGTAACGGCATGGCTGAAGCCATGCCCCTTCAAAGCTAACTTAATCGGAGTTTCCCTAAGGATTATGCGATGAGGTTTTAGTGGGTACACCTGGACCCATCTTGAGCAGGCGGGCAAATAAGCGGACGATCATGCCATCGAAGCGGGTGCCGCTCAGCATTTCCAGTTCCGCCAGCGCTTGTTCGTCGGTTTTGGGAAGGGCGAAAGAGCGATCGCTCGTCATGTTCGCATACGCATCCACGACCGCGAGGATGCGGCCATACAGCGGAATATTCTCGCCCTTCAGTCCGAAAGGATAGCCGCTGCCGTCGAAGGCTTCATGATGGGATTCGATGGCCTGCGCCACGTGCTCGATTTCAGGAATCGACCGTAACACCTCCGCCCCCACTTGCGGGTGGGTCTTCATCACCGCGAATTCATCTTCGGTAAGTGCGCCCGGCTTGTTCAGGATTCGATTGGGAATGAACAGCTTGCCCACGTCGTGCACCCGCCCCGCGAAGACAATGTCCTCCACTTCCTGCGCAGAGAGGTTGAGTCCGCGCGCGACTATCCCGGCGAAGTGCCCGCATTGTTCGCCATGTCCCGCAGAGTCGGGCGCCCGGAGTTCGGCCGCGTGCGACAAGGCTTCGACGGCTTCCTTCATCGCCTTCGGCCCCTCATCATACTCGCGTCCGCACAGCTTGCGCAGCGTGGCGACCAGTTCCTCGAGGTGCTCCGGCCCGTTATGTTCGCGCTGCAGAAAGCCTCCGACATAACCGGAGATAAGCTGTCGCTGCACTGCGGAACCTTCGCCGAACGCATTGGAGGTGGAAACCTGGTTACCGCCCGCGTGTTTGGCCACGTACATGCCCGCATCGGCCACGCGAATCAGGTCCTCCATAGAAAAACCATGCACGGGGAAACTGGCGACGCCGAAGCTGCCGGTGATATGGTGCTCTTCGAGCATCGGATCGGTGGCTAACCACAGCCGCAATCTCTCCGCCAGCACCTGCGCCTGCTCGATCCCGGTCTCGGGCATGAGGATGATGAATTCGTCTCCGCCATAGCGGGCGACCACGTTGGACTGGCGGCATTTCTGTTCCAGCAGCCGGCCAACGCGCGCCAGCACCAGATCCCCTTCCAAATGGCCGAGCGAATCGTTGACCTCTTTGAATTTATCCAAATCGATCAGTACCACGGAGAATGGCCGGCCCGAACGGGACGCGCGCTTCCACTCCGAGCTCAGCGCCTCCCAGAAAAAGCGTCTCGTCTTGATGCCGGTCAAGCCATCGGTGATCGATTGCTGCTGTAGTCTCTGGAAGACGAAGGAGTTGTGCAACGCCGTCGCCACCAGATCGGCGAGCGTATTCAGGATCAAAACGTCCTGGGGCGCGAACGCATTTTCATTCCGGCTTTCCACGTTGAGCACGCCCAGCAGCGTCTCGCCGTAACTGATCGGCAGGCAGAGCACCGCCCGCGATTCCGGCAGCACCCCGGCGAGCTGCCCTGGGCCGGCGTTTTGCACCAGTGCGCTCACTCCGGTGCGCGCGACCTTGCCCAGAACTCCGCTGCCCAGCGCGATCCGCCGGCCCAGCGTTTGCGATGTCGTTCCCGCCTCGGCTTTGATCTCGATTCCCTTAGTGGCGTAGTCCATGATGCCGATGCCGATGTGATCGTAGCGGAAGTTCTTCTGGATCTCGTGCACGATCCCGGCCATCATCTGCTCCGCGTCTTCGCTCGAGATCGCCATTTTCGAAATGGTGTTAAGAAACGCCAGGTGCCGGGCGCGCCGCTGTTCCTGGGTAAACAGGCGCGCATTTTCGATCGCTACCCCCACTTGACCGGCTGCCGTCTGCATGACCTGGAGATCCCTCGCCTGGAATTGCGATTCCCGTTCCGTGCTCAGCGCCGCCATCACTCCCGCCGGTTTGCCGCCGAGAAAAATCGGCACGGCGCAGATGGACCGGGCCGGCGGCGGAGGCACGGGATCGACGCCCAGTTTCGACAGCACCTGTTCAAGATTGGACTCGATCAGCAGCGGTTCCCCCGTCCTGATGATGTACTCGGTCAATCCATTGCCGGCCGGGCACGAGCGCTTGGCAAGCACCACGCCGCCTTCGATCTCCAATTCGAAGTGGAGCTCATCTTCTTCCTGAAACGCGATGTAGAAAGTGCTGGTGTCGAAAATCTGGCCCAACTCCACATGCACCGTGCGCAACACCTCATCCTGGTCGAGATGAGAACTAATGGCCTGCCCGATCTCAGTGAGAAGCTCGTATTCCTTGGTGCGGCGCTGCGCTTCGTGCATGACGACATAGTTTTCGAGCGTCAGCGCGATCTGCAGCGCCAGCCCGATCAGCAGGCGCAGATTCGAAGAACCGAACATCCGCTTTTCCGCGTGTGGAAAAAGCAGGACTCCGAAGTTGTGCTCGCGCGTCTGTAGGCTCACCGCCATCAGGTCGGTGATTCCCTCGACCAGCAGCGTTTGCTTGCAGGCCTCGAACTTTCCTCCCGAAAGTGCCGGCAAAGGCTCTTCCAGTTCGGCGATACCTCTGAAGGTGACTACCCCCCCGCGCCGGTAGGCAAGCTCGGCAATGTAATCCCCGGCCTGCGTCTTTTGCAGTTTTTCCACGAACTCCGCTGAAAAGCCCTTTTGTACCGAGGGCAAGGTGCCGCGCCACTGCTGGGAAACGAAAAAGACGGCGCGGCGCGAAGGCAGAGGCGCCACTATCCTCTCCACAAAAGTCTGCAAGCTGGGTTCCAGGTCGGAGGCCGAGAACCACCGGCGCGAATCGACGCCCAGGGTGGAGAACGCCAACGCGTTTTCCTGCACGGCATTGCGCTCGTTTTCAAACAGCACCATCACCATCGCGATCGCCAGTAGCATCTGCGGAATCGGTCCCAGGAAACCTCCCAGTTGACCAACCACCTCGAGGAAAGGTTGCCGCATCTGCCCCGCGTACATCAGCGCCGCCCACAGCGCCAGCGAAAACGCCAGCGTCCGGAACGCCACGGAATCTCTGCGAAAAGCGTAACGGTAAAAGTGGAACGAGCAATAGAGCAGCATCACCGCCAAGCCCACTTCCAGCCGCAAATAGATCGGCACCGGAGTCGCTCTCTCCGTGAATATCCCGCTCGCCATTTGCGCCCGCAAGCTCACATACGCCAGCAGAACCCCGGCTACCGTCAGCGCAACGTCATACCACTTCAGCTGGAACGGCTCCTTCATCAGCCTGGTCGAGACGAAAATGCAAATCGCCATGGCCACCAGCATCAGCGAGCTCAGAAAAAACAATAGCGCGGAAGGCCCCTGAAAATATTCCACGGCCTTCAAGGCATAGTGCAGCGTATATGCGGCCCAAGCGAGTTGCCACGCGCGAAAATAGTTGTGACGGTTCTGCTCGTACAGGTAGGTGAAGACGAGAAGCACCAGCAGGGCCACGACCCCAGGAATCAGCACCAGACCTGTGGCAACGCTATGCATTGGTTAACAAACCCTCGACTAACGATTCCTCGATTAACGCTTTCTCAACAATCCGTAATTGTGGCCCGGATGGAACTCTGGTTGGCCTAATCGGTTGGCCTAATCCTGTCACACCGGACAAATCGAAACAACAAGTGTCTTCCGGCAGGTTCCGCCCCTGGGCACAACCCAAAAGTATCTTCTTATGAGATGCGGTGCCGCCACAACGATCTTCGGCCGAAGAGTTACCTTAGTAACCCGTTAGTAATGCGTTGCCGCCTCGCCGGGACTGCCCCGAGCCTGGAGCCAAACCCAGTCCCACAATACTCAAATGCCTTTATACTCAAAAGTTATGCTTCGCGTTCGATTCGCGCCGTCTCCCACCGGTTTTCTGCACGTTGGCAGTGCCCGAACCTTTATTTTCAACTGGCTCTACGCCCGTCACAACGTAGGAACCATGGTGCTCCGGCTCGATGATACCAACGTCGAGCGCAACACCGACGCCTCCGTAAACTCCATCTTCGACGGCCTGCGCTGGCTCGGCCTCGGCTGGGACGAGGAATACAAGCAATCCGAACGCCTCGCTCTGCATCGCCAAATCGCTGACGCCATCTTCCAGAAGGGCCTGGCTTACCGCGACTTCACCCCATCCCACACCACTGCCGGCCAGATCAACGACAACGAAAGATCCGGCGCCAATCAAACCTGGCTCTTCAACCTTGGCATGCGTGAACTTCCCCGCGCCGAGAGCGACCGCCGAGCCGCCGCCGGAGAGTCCTTCGCCCTCCGCTTCCGTGTTCCCCGCGACACCGGCGAGCAAGTACGCTTCAATGACGCGGTCTACGGCGAGCACATCAAATCCGCCGATGATATCGAAGACTTCGCGCTCCTGCGTTCCGACGGCATGCCCACCTACCACCTCGCCTCCTGTGCCGACGACATCGACCTCCGCATCAGCGACATCATCCGCGGCCAGGATCATCTCTCGAACACCTACAAGCACGTGCTCATTTTCAAAGGCGCGGGCGCCGAGCTGCCGCGGTTTGCGCATCTTCCGCTGCTCGTCGCCCCCGACGGATCGAAGCTCTCCAAGCGCCGCCACGGCGCGGTGGTCAGCGTCACCACATACCGCGACGCCGGATTCCTCCCCGAAGCCTTCATCAATTTTCTATGCCTGCTCGGCTGGTCGCCAAAAGACGATCGCGAAAAGATGACGCGCCAGGAACTGATCGACGCTTTCTCCCTCGAAGGCATCAACCGCGCCAACGCCGTCATTAATTTCAAGGAGAATTTCAAGGAACCAGCCGCAACGCTCCCCGCCAGATCACAAGAAGAAGCCTTCGACCCCAAAGCCGTCTGGCTGAATGCTGAGCACATCCGCGGGCTTTCGATCGACGACCTCTGCGCGCGCCTGCTTCCAATTGTCCACGCCGCCGGATTCCCAATTGCGCCGGAGAAAATGCACGCCATCACCCCGCTCATCCGCGAGCGCATCAAACTTCTGCGCGATGTTCTCACCGCCGCCGACTTTTTTTTCGTGGACCAGCTCCCGCCCTACAACCTAGCCGAACTCATCCCGCAGAAGGGCGACGCCGCCATGGCGCTCAAAGTCTTAACCCGCGCTCGGGAAGTCCTGGCGCAAACTGAATTCAAGCACGACTCCTTAGATCAAACCCTCCGTGCCGCCGCCCAGGCGATGGGAGTAAAGGCCGGGCAGATGTTCCAACCCATTCGAGTCGCCGTCTGCGGCCGCAAAAACGCCCCGCCGTTGTTTGAGACGCTCCAGGTTCTCGGACGGGAAACTACATTGGCGCGAATCGATCAAGCGATTGAAAAACTTCTTCGGCGTGATCACCAAATGAATACCGATACGTGTGCGCTCTGTCATGAATTGCGTCCGTTGCTCGATAGTCACTTTTTGCCCGCAGCCGTATACAAGAATCTGTTGGACCCCAGCGGTCCGATCAAGAACATGATCGTCTCAAACGGCACTGTTGCCTCAGAAGAGTCAAAACAGGTAAGCCAGCCCCTGTTATGTCAAGATTGCGAGATCTTGCTTCAACAAGGCGGTGAGAATTGGGTGCTCAAAAGAAGGCTGATGCCTGATGGCAAATTTCCGTTGAGGGATATTCTAAAAGCGGCAACTCCCGCTCAGACCACCAGGGGCGGGGATATCGTCTACGAGGCGGCCAGTGTTCCAGGTGTCAGTCCGGGGCAACTGGTCTATTTTGCAGCCAGCATATTCTGGCGCGCCGCGGTAGCTGACTGGAATCTGCCAACGGGCGAGTATAAAAGGTTGGAACTGGCCCCGACATTAGTCGAAGCCCTTCGAAAATACCTGCTAGGCCAGCAGCCGTTCCCGTCGGATGTCGCGATACTCCTTCATGTCTCCGCAGCGGCTCAGCCAATTCGGACCGCATTTCCCCCATATCCTATCGATGGAGAGGGGCAGGGATTTCACTTCTATCTCCCAGGGATGCTCTTTACTCTAATGACCGGACAAAGCTCATTGCTCCAGGCGTCTCTTGCACACCATCCCAACCGTTTAGCAATCTCGTCGGTTGGTGACGACTTTATGCACAGAGCCGGACTTAGGCACGTTAAGGAGACTCAGCCGACCGAAAGGCTAAAGAGGAAACTGCCGTGATCCTGGCCCTTGGAACCAAGCATTGTAAAACCGCACCGATTGGTCCATGTTAAGCAATTTCAGGCAGCGTTAGTGCTCGTCCTGAATTTGCTCCGCCCTCTGCCGGGCGTCCTTTGCTTCACCCTTCATTCCTTTGGCTTCATAAACATCGGCCAGCAGCTTTTCGTTGTCGGCGTCGTCCGCGGTTTGCCGCTGCTTCAACAACGAAGAAATGGCATCGTCGTAGCGCGTGAGCCGGGCCTGCATGACGCCCAGGTTGTAATACACGCCCTGATAGTTGGAATCGAGCGCCGCCACGCGTTTGTACTCGTCGAGCGCTTCGAGATTCCGATGCTGTTCCGACAAAGCGTCTGCCAGTCCGGCGTGCCCATCGGCGCTGTTGGGGTCGATCTTGAGCAATTGAGCAAACGTGTCCTGGGCTTTTGCGGGTTGCTTCTGCTCCAAATAAATCAGCCCAAGCCGGTAATACGAATCTTCGCTGCGTGGATTCAGCGCAATCACGCGCCGCATTTCCAACGCCGCGTTCTCGAAGTCATGCTTCGAAGTGTAGGCACGCGCCAAAGCCGCGTGGGCGGGGGCAAAGTCCGGCCGCAGGCGTACGGATTTCTGCAGCTCCGCAATCCCTTCGTCCGTCTTTCCCTGGCCGAGTAGTCCAACCCCATTTTGTCCATGAAGCAGATAGGCGTGGCCGCGCTGCAGCCACATCGCGCCACCCACCACCAGCAGAGCTCCAACCAGCAGCACCGCGATCCGCCGCAAAAAATCGTCATGTCCCGGAGCGACCTTGGCGATGAGCGCGCCGAGCAACAGTCCCATGAGCAGGCCGCCGATGTGCGCCGCGTTATCGATGTGAGAGATCACCGCACCGAAGAAGAGGTTGTATCCGACAAATACCACTACGCTGCGCAGCGTTCCGCTGAGCGCGGCGCGAGGCAGCGAAAACTCACCCAGATAAAACGATGCGATCAGCGCCCCTGCGATCCCGAAGATCGCTCCGGAAGCGCCTACGCTCAAGATCACGGGATTCCAGATCAGGCTCGCGAGGCTCGCCGCCAGCCCGCAAATCAGGTAAACCGTAGCAAATGTCCAATGACCATAGACCGATTCCGCTAGTCTGCCGAGGTCCCACAGGCACCACATGTTGAATGCGATGTGCAGCAAGCCGCCGTGAACGAAAACGCAAGTCAACAGCCGCCACCACTGTCCACTGACGGTAAGCGGCCCGAAATTGGCTCCCCAATGTACGAGGTCCTGACCCGAAGGATTATTGAGCATCGAAGAGCCAAGAGCCAATACCATGGCGGCGAACACCGCCACGTTGATGCCGAAAATGGCCTGAGTGACCGGCATCGAACTGGACTGGCGCCGCGTCCATGGCGCGGCCTCGACTCGCTGAAACGGAATATCCTCGCCGCGTTTTGCAGCCTCATTCTGCACGCACCACTGGCAAAGCTTCTTGCCGAAGCTGAGCCCCGGAAGCTGACGACCACATTGCACGCAATTAGCCATGAAAAATTAGAAGCCGTGCCCACCCCACGGTGATTTCCAGTGGAGCGCCGGGCGTCCCCGCCCGGCCGCCAAAATGCTGGTGCGGGCGAGGACGCCCGTCCCTCCGCTGGTAGCGTCCAGCCGCCGCGAATCCACTTTACCCATATAGAATACAGGGAGTATGAGCGCTACGAATTTATCTTCGTCCAAATCTAACGAAGCTGCCGCGAACTTGCCCGCCGAGTCTCGCCCCTCGAACTTTATCCGCGACATCGTTATTGAAGATCTGAAGACGAAGAAGTACGGCGACGCCGTCATTCAGACCCGGTTTCCTCCCGAGCCCAACGGCTATTTGCACATCGGCCATGCCAAGTCCATCTGCCTCAACTTTGGATTAGCCGATGAGTTCGGCGGCAAGACCAACCTGCGCTTCGACGATACCAACCCGGAGAAAGAAGAGCAGGAGTACGTGGACTCTATCCTGAAAAACGTCCGCTGGGTGGGCTTCGAGTGGGACGGTCTCTACTATGCTTCCGACTACTTCGATCAACTCTACGAGTGGGCGGTCAAGCTCATCAACGAGGGCAAAGCGTACGTTGACGATCTCAGCGCGGAAGAAATTCGCGAGCATCGCGGCACGCTCACCGAGCCCGGCAAGGAAAGTCCGCATCGCAACCGCGAAGTGAAAGAGAACCTTGACCTTTTTGAGCGCATGCGCAAGGGCGAGTTTCCCGACGGATCGCGCGTGCTGCGCGCCAAGATCGACATGGCGTCGAAGAACCTGAACATGCGCGATCCGGTCATGTATCGCATCCTGCACGCCGAGCATCACCGCACCGGCGGCAAGTGGTGCATCTATCCCATGTACGACTACGCGCATGGCCAGTCGGATTCCATCGAACACGTGACGCATTCGATCTGCACACTCGAATTTGAAGATCATCGCCCGCTTTACAACTGGTTCATCCAGCAACTCGGCATTTTTCCGTCCCAGCAAATGGAGTTCGATCGCCTCAGCCTTACCTACACCCTGCTCAGCAAGCGCAAGCTGCTCACGCTGGTGCAGGAAAAACGTGTTACCGGTTGGGACGATCCGCGCATGCCCACGCTCTCCGGCATAAGGCGCCGCGGCTACACGCCGGAGGCGATCCGCAATTTCTGCGCGGCCATCGGGGTTTCGAAGACGAATGGCACGCTCGAACTTGCGATGCTCGAACATTTTGTCCGCGAAGACCTCAACAAGCGCGCGCCGCGCGTGATGGCCGTTTTGCGGCCATTGAAGGTCGTGATCGATAACTATCGGGAAGGTCAGATGGAGGAAGTCGAGGCGGTCAACAATCCCGAGGACGAAAGCGCCGGGAAGCGCAAAGTGCCATTTTCCAAGGTGCTCTACATCGAACAGGACGATTTTCGCGAAGATCCGCCCAAGCAGTATTACCGCCTGTCGCCCGGGCGCGAAGTGCGGCTGCGTTACGGCTATTTCATTACCGCGAAGACGGTGGTGAAGAACGACAGAGGCGAAGTAGTTGAGGTGCACTGTACGTACGACCCGGCCACGCGCGGTGGCAATGCTCTCGATGGACGCAAAGTAAAGTCGACCATCCACTGGGTCTCAGCCGCTCATGCCCTCGATGCCGAAGTGCGCATCTACGACAAGCTGTTCACCAAGGAAGATCCGAATCAGGTGGAAGAAGGCCAGGAATTCACTGCGAATTTGAATCCGAACTCGCTGGAAGTGATCGCGCCGGCCAAGTTGGAGCCGTCGCTCGCGAACGCGCCGGTCGAAGGCCGCTACCAGTTCGAACGCCTCGGATATTTTTGCGTGGACCCAGATTCCAAGCCCGGACGTCCGGTGTTCAACCGCACCGTGGCGTTGAAAGATACCTGGGCCAAGATCGAAAAAAAGAACGAGAAAAAGATCGAAAAGAAATCCAGCGAATAAGATGTGGGAAACGCGGCAAGACCTCTCTACCCAAGTGCCCACTACACGGGCGAGGCGCTCGTCGCTCGTCGCTCCACCGGAAAAGGAGAACGCGGTAAGAGATTGAAAATATGGTGGACCTGGTCGGGATCGAACCGACGACCTCTTCCATGCCATGGAAGCGCGCTCCCAGCTGCGCCACAGGCCCACTTGGCAGGGCAATCGCTATTGTTTGATTCTCGCTTAGCTTGGCCGCCGCGTCAAACTCGAATCGGGCTCGACTCGGGCACTCAACGTCAAATAGGATATGTTTGGCGAAACGCTAAGGACACAATCGGAGCCCCATGTCGAACTCGCGGAATATTCTCGTTCGGACGGTTTTCCTTCTCATCGCGGTGCTTGCGCCCGCGGCGGCAGGCGCGCAAGGCGCAACCGGCCAGGCAACCGGGGCGCAGCCACCGGTTGCTTATGCCTCGGTGAGCGAACTGAATGGCATCCTGACTCAATTGCAGAAGACGGCGCAAAGTATGCAATCCGATCTCGGAAAGACGCGCATCGAAAAATGGAAGACCGACGGCGCGACCAAGCGACAGACTCTGGCGAACGTGGAGTCCATCCAGCGCAACTTGCAGTCGGCGCTGCCGGAAACGATCGTCCAACTCAACAACGCGCCGGAAGATGTGGGAGTGAGTTTCAAACTCTACCGCAACCTCGATGCGCTGTACGACGTCTTTGGTTCGGTGGTGGAATCGGCGGGAGCCTTCGGATCGAAAGATGAGTTTCAGAGCCTGGGCAATGACATGAACGGACTCGAACATGCGCGTCGTGAGTTTGGCGAGCGCATGCAAAAACTGGCCGCCGCCAAGGAAGTCGAGTTGACCCGTTTGCGCGCGCAGGTCAAGACGCTGTCAGCGGCGCCACCTCCGCCACCGAAGAAGATCGTCGTGGATGATACCGAGCCTGCGAAGAAGCCGCCCGCGAAAAAGAAAGTGACGAAACCAAAGCCGCCGGCGACGACGAACGCTCCGCCGACCAAGTGACGACATTCAGCTCTTGGCTCTCGGTTCTTAGCTCCTACCATTTTGCTCAACCGGGCTTTGGTGATTCCGAGTCCCGCGCGGGGAGGATCTGGGGATCCTTCGAATCTGCTCAGGATGGCGAGTTGTCGGGGATGAAAGCAAATCCTTCGCTTCGCAGGATTCTCAGCACCAAGTGTACTGTCCCGTAAATTCGTGACATTAGTTTGGACAATCGTCTGAGTGAAGGGAAGAATTTGCTGCGTGGGCGAATTCAAATACACAGGTCCTTCGCTTCGCTCAGGATGACAGCGTAGATTTATACCGCGAACTTGTGGGACACGATACTAAAAGCTAAGAGCTAAAAGCCAAGAGCTAAAAGCCAAAGGCACTGCAAACATAAGACTTACCGCTGGAACTCTGGCGCTCCCTTCGGAGTCTAAGTAACTAAGCGGGAAAGGTCGTCCGGCGTAGCTATTGTGCCAGAATTAATATTCCCGACCAGGGCCATAGTGACTCTATAATTGAGGCGACGCCATCATGGCGGGAGCTACTACATTGGGCGATCTTGCCAGCGTAATCGGGGCCCGAACTGAGGAATCTGCCGTCATCGCTGAACTGAAGGCGGGGTCGGAAGAGGCCTACTCCTGGCTGATCGGCGAGTTTCATCAGCCCATCTACGGCCTCATCTATCGTATCGTAAACGATCCGTCGGACGCGGCGGACACTACCCAGGATGTGTTTCTGAAAGTCTTCCGCGGGATGAAGCATTTCCACGGCGAGTCGAGCCTGAAGACGTGGATTTACCGCATCGCGCTGCACGAGGCGGCGAATCGTCGGCGTTGGTGGTTCCGCCACAAGGCACAGGAAACGGCGATTGATCCCATCGCAGCGGGTGAATACGAATATTCCGGAGAAGCGCGGCTGGTCGATCCGGGCGAGTCGCCGTTTGAAAAGTTCGCGCATGTCGAAGTGCGCGCGGCCGTGGAGCAGGCTCTGCAACAGGTGCCGGAACCGTATCGGACGGCTTTGATCCTCCGCGATCTGGAAGAAATGTCGTACGAGGAGATCGCCGAAGTCTTGGCGATTTCATTGGGAACGGTGAAGTCGCGCATCACGCGCGGTCGCGACGCGCTGCGCAAGAAATTAACTGGATATATCCGGGAAGTGGGTCCGGAGTTAGGGCTGTTCGCTCCTGCCGAGGAGCGCCCTTCCCACGACCGGCACAACGGAACAAATCGGAGTTCGGAAGAAAGTTCGCGTGGTGGCAGAGAAGTTGAGGTGACGCCATGAAATGCGATGGGATGACCTGCGCTGAGAGCAAGAAGTTGTTCTCGCCCTATCTCGACGGCCGGGTGAGCGGGTCTGAGATGCGCGCGCTCACGCGCCATGTGGAACAGTGCGATGGTTGCGCGCGGGAATATGCCGCGACGCAACGCACGCAGCAGTTGCTTGCCAGTCTCGGCCCGAAGAAGGCTCCGGCTGACTTGGCGTTGAAGTTGCGGGTCGCGATTTCGCGCGAGGCGGCACAGAAGCGCCGGCCGCGGTATGAAGGTGTGCTGGTGAGGTTGAGTGATGCGCTCAACGCTTTTATGGTTCCGGCCACGGCGGGGCTGGTCAGCGCCGTATTGTTTTTCGGACTGCTGCTGGGCTTCTTTGCCTTGCCGGCACAACTGCGGGCCAGCAGCGGAGATGTTCCCCTGATGCTGTACATTGGGCCGCAACTCCAACAGTCGGCGTTCGGCGCGTCACTCGGCAATATGGGTGACGATGCGGTGGTAATTGAAGCCTACGTGGATGCCAACGGCCGCGTGGAGGACTACCGCATCCTGTCGCAACCGGACGACGCCAAGGCGGTGCTGCCGCAGTTGAAGAACCTGCTGATTTTCACGACCTTCCACCCGGCGCTTTCCATGGGGCGCCCGACAACGGGGACGGCGGTGCTGTCGTTTTCGAAGATTAGCGTGAAGGGTTAGCGCTAAACCCTGCCGAGCTGCGTTCGACTGTCTCCACGTTCGCTTCGCTCCGAAAAGCGCTAATTGTTGAGCTGTGCGCTCACTGTTTCTCTCATCCTTCCCAAACGAACGCGTCGAACACTCTTGTGGATTCGAAGCCGATGCGCTTATAGAGGGCGATGGCGCGGTCGTTGGCCTCGGTTACCGTCAGCGAAATGAAATGAAATCCCCGGCCGCGGAGATTTTTCGTGGAGGCGGCGAGCATGGCTTCGCCGAGGCCGGCGGAGCGGTATTCCGGAAGCACGCACACTTGGGTAATGTGGCCGACATCGGGACGCACTTGCGAGCAGAGGATGAGGCCGATCAGCGTGCGCGTGCGGCGCTGGAAGACGGAGAAGGATGCTTGGGGATCGAAGGTGCCGCATCCGGGAAAGCGTACGATGTTGTTGAGAAAACGCAGCGAGCCAGCAACGGTGCGGTACTGATCGTTGATCTCGGAATCGACGTGGCCGCGGTAGGCGGCGGTAATCAGAGTGGCGGCGGACTGGTATTCATGGTCGGACCAGGGACGGATTTCGAACTGGGCCGGGAGCGGCGGCAACGAAGCTTGCGGATGCCGTCCGATCTCGAAATTCATGAAGACGCGAGGATGGCGGCTGAAGCCCTGTTGCAGGAAGGGGCGCGCGACTTCTCCGGTGTGGTGCGCGAGCAACTGCGCCTCCACGCGATGGACGCCGGGCGACTGCTGCAGGGTCTCGATGACGTGTGTGAGCAGTTGTTCTTCGACCTCGTGACGGTTGGGACTGCGGTCTCCATCGCGGACATATTCGCGGACAAAGAGGTCGCCGATGACACCCTTGCTCTGCTCGTAAACAAAAAAGGAGTAGCCAAAGATGCTGCCGCGCTCAATGGCGGCGTAGCCGGGAAGGATCTTGGCGTCCATGTAGCGCAGGATCATCTCGGCCGAGGTGGTGTAGTCCCACGAGAGCAGGCGTCCCCACATGGCGATCTCATCTTCCAGCAGCGGGCGAAGGTCAGCGGAAGAGAAGTGTCGGAGATCGAGAATTTCCATATAGAGGCCAGGTTTCAAGGTTTCAGAGTTTCAAGGTTTCAGCGTAAAGCGACCGAGATTGCGGCGGCTCGGATGGACCGCAGGGTTTTTCATCCTTGCAAACCTTGAAACCTTGAAACCTTCTTTATTTCACCCAGTACAAGTCCAACTTCTGCTCCGGGATGCTGGTTAAGTATGACACTCGGCGTCCAGGAACGAGTTGGGCGACTTGCAATTGCGTACCTTGTGCGGCAACCAGGACATGAGCTGAGGCCGGGATATTTCCGTTTTCGTATGGTTGTACCGGACGATTGAAATAAAAATCGAGGCCGTATCCCAGCACGCGATTGACGTGATAGAGGGCGATGGGAACCGGTTCGTGCGAAAAGGCTTGAATGCTTCGGGCAATGGGACGCGCGGATTGGGTGGCGTCGATGACGGGAGCGGCGAGACGAATGACGGCGCCGACGCTTACAACGACGGCGAACATCGTCACTGGTCGCAGCAGACGCACCCCTGCGCGGGACAGCAGCGCAACGCCGATGCCGAGCGCAAAAACAGCGGCAATGGCAGCGCCGACGTAGGTTCCACTTCCCCACAGCAGGTGGTGATTCATCGCGATGGATGCGGCGGAGAGCGCGGCAAATATCAGCAGTCCGCAGAGAACTCCGTGAGCGGCGGCGAACGGGAGCGGCAATTTTTTTCCGTCCCGCAACCTTCGCGAAACCTCAGCGCCCTCTGCGTTCAAGAATTGAACACGCCCGCGGCTAGCCAGATACTCGGCCACCAGGAGCGCTCCGGCGGGCACGGCGGGCAGGATATAGCCGGGCAACTTCGATTGCGATGCGCTAAAAAACAGAATGGGTACGAGCATCCAGATGAGAAGGAATAACGGCCAGGAAGTTTCCGGGCTGGAGAAAGCCTGTTTCCCTTCGGCCCAGAACAAGCGAACGCGTTCGGCGACGACGAGGATGAGCGCGAGCGTCCAGGGCATCATGGCCAGCAAGAACACGGGCAGATAAAACCAGAAGGGCTCGCGGTGGTGATAGACATCGTGCGAGAAGCGCGCGAGATTGTGTTCGAGGATGAAGAAGCGGAAGAATTCGGGATTGCGCAGTTGAACGGCGATATACCAGGGCAGCATGACGGCGAGGTAGACGGCGATGCCAGGGATCCAGAGGGTGCGCGGGATGGCACGCCAGTCACGCTTTACACCGACGAAGAGAAAGATGATGACTGCGGCGAGAGCCGGCGCGACCGGGCCTTTGGCCAGGGTTCCGAGCGCCAGAGCAATGTAGAAGGCGGCGAGATAAATGTGCCGGCGGCTTTCGTACCAGGCGTACCAGGCAAACAATGCGATCGAAAAAGCGGCTGCGAGCGGCATGTCGGTCGCGGCGGCGCGCGCAAATCCAATGACGCCGGCGCAACTGGCCGTGATGAGGGCGCCGTCGAGTTCACTGCCGGGACGGAAGCGGCGGAGGAACAAGTAGATGGCGGCAATGAGCAAGGCAGCGTCGAAGGCTGCGGGCAGGCGGGCAGTCTGGTCGGTGACGCCGGCGACACGGAACGACAGCATCGCCTGCCAGTAATACAGCACCGGCTTTTCGAGCCACGGCTTGCCTTGCAGCGTGGGCGTAATCCAATCGGAGCGCTCGAGCATTTCGCGCGCTACTTGCGCGTAGCGGGGTTCGTCGGCGCCAAGCAGGCCGAAGGCGCCGAGACCGTAGAAGAAAAGGAATCCGCAGAACGCCACTAGGAGCAGCCCATCGGTGCGGGTTCGCGAATTCGTTCCTTGCTTATTCATTGCATGTCGGGCAGGGCGCGGCCATAGCGATCTCGGGTTGGTGCGCCGGCGTTCATGGTCGCGTTCGTTAGCTCGTTGCTGAGTTCGCGTCCAAGACAACAGGTTCTAGGTGCAGGCGATCGACAATTCGGGATACGGCCACGGCCAGAGGTCCTTCAATCGAACAGCCGCTGGCGCATTTGTGCCCGCCGCCACCGAAATGCTCGGCCACGGCGGAGACATTCACCGCTCCTTTGCTGCGCAGGCTGACGCGATAGCGGCGATCGGGGAGTTCGCGAAAGAAGATGGCGACCTGCACGCCGGCCATAGAGAGCGCGTAATTGACCAAGCCCTCGCAATCTTCTTCGCGGGCGCCGAAGCGCTGCATCTGCTCCTGCGTGACCCAGATCCAGGCCAGCGTACCTTCGCGATGCAGATTAGACAGCGCGGCGCCGAGCAGCCGAAGTTTGGCCGTCGAATGTCCGAAATAGATAGGCCGCGCACAAAGCGCGGGGTCGGCCCCGGCGAGCACGAGTTCGCGCGCGACAGTGAAAGTGTGCTCGTTGGTGCCTTCAAACATGAAGGACCCGGTGTCGGTCATGAGCGCGGTGTAGAGACAGGTGGCAATGTCGCGATCGACGGGAACGCACGCCAGACGGGCAAGGCGGAAAACAAGTTCGGCGGTGGCCATCACCGTGGAATCGATCCAGTTGATGTGGGCAAAATTGCGGCCGCTGGCGTGATGGTCAATGCTGATGAGGAAACATTGTTCCAGACCTTCGAGAAGCGTGCGCTTGATGCTGTCGCATTCCAGCAGGATAACGGCATCGTTCCAGGGGACAACATCGGTCTGAATGACGCGATGGGCGAAGGGAAGGTTCTGATAGATGCGGGGGACGCCATCGTGCATAACAACTTCGGCATCCTTTCCCATGACGCGCAGAATCTGGCCACAGGCGAGGGCAGAGCCGATGGCGTCTCCGTCGGGACGGGCGTGCGAAGTCACCACCAAGCGGCCGCGCGACCGAATTTCTCGTAGAACCTGCTCAAGCATGAGGTGCTCTTAGCTCTTGGCTCGTGGCCTTCAGCTTTCATTTCCAGAGCGATTCACCGTAGTCGTAACCCGCTCGTGTGGGGACGGGCGCCCTCGCCCGTCCAAGCCGAGCGCAGCTCGGCAGTTGCTGCGGCCAGAGCAATCCTGGATCGCTATAGCCCCTAGGTTCGTATCAGGGCATCGCTTTAGCGATGCCGTAAAGTCTCCGAAATCAGCCGCCCCCTTTAAGGGCTGGGCTCAGCCCCCTTCCGGCTGCGTCTCTTAGCGCGGCCGAGAAGCTCGTCCACCCGACTCTCCAATTGATCGGCACGATCGATCTGGAAATAAAGTTCCGGAGGGCGGCGCAGACGCAGGCGTTCCGCGAGTTCGTGCCGCACGAAATTCTTGGCGGCGGCGAGCCCTTCGAGGGTGCGCTCGGCCTCGGCCTCATCGCCGGCAACGCTCACCATGACGCGAGCGGACCGCGCGTCCTGGGCCATGAGCACTGCGCTGACGCTAGCCAGCCCGATGCGAGGATCTCCGAGCTCGCCTTCAAGGATGGTTTCGATCTCTTCGCGGATGGCCGCGCTCAGCCGTCCGCGATGATACTTCTGGCCACGACGCTCCACGGCACACCTCGAATACGAAAACCCATGAGAATATCAGAAAAGTCAAGTCCGCCGTGTTGTATATGGTCTCAATCGAACTGGATTTGTCGAGCCGCGACCATCGGCTGCCGAAAGCCTCCCCATGAGTTACCGCTTCAGAGCATCTTCTTGCTGGCTTGAGCCCAGGCGGCTGCGGCCGCTACGTGGGTTCGCGCGGTTTCAAGCCGTGACTTCTCGGCCAGCAGGCGCACCTGCAGGTCGGGCAGGAAATGTTTCAGTTTTTCCAGATTGCTGCGGTATTCGAGGGATTCTTTTTCGAGCGCCGCAGCGCCTTCGGAATGTGGCGGCACGCGCCGCAGACATTCCGCTGCCCGAAGAAGCTGGCTGAGTATATCCGAAAAGTCCTGCGGCCTGATGCTCGAACAGTGCTTTCGTTCCGGACGGAGACGCAGCAGTGCGGAACGCAGGTTCTCATTCACCTGCCGCAAGGTCTCGAGCGCGTCCGGCGGCATTATCCTTTCCAGTCCATGCGCACAGGATCGGACTCGGGGCCAACTCCGGCAGAAGCAACCATGCCGGCTGCGGTCGTGACCGATGGCCTCTCGGCCCGGTCGACCACCATCCATGCTTCTCGCACTGCCAGCAAGTCCGTGATGAGCTGGGTGACCCCGGGTTTCGAAGGATGAAATTGCACCCACACCAGACTCTGGCGCACCGCGTTATAAAAATTGTCGAGATCCTTGGCGACCTTGCCTCCTTGGGCAAAGTCCAGCGCCGACTGCAGATGCCCGACCACCAGGATCGCGTGTTTGATTCGATTGCTCCGCCGCTCGATATCGTTCTGCTCGATGGCGATGGCCGCTTGCCGCAGATCTTCGATCGTCTGCTCATAGAGCCGCACCACTAGTGCTACCGGGTTCGCGCCCTGGATGGTTGCCTCGCGATACGACTGTCGAATATTCATGACCGTTCACCTCTCGATTAGCTGCCGCTAGTGCTGCTTGTGTTGTCGATGTTGCCCGATCCGCTCACGCTTTCCCCGGCAGTCGGGGTCGTGTTCGTGCTCGGAGTCGTGCCCGTGGCCGTCCCGCCAACCGTCAGCGACCCCAGCGCCGCAGTGACTTCATACAGCGTGAAGGGATACTGTTCGAGCGATGTGTTGACCGCGTCGAACTCCTGATCCAACTGTACTTTTTGGGCCGCGAGCTGAGTCTGAAAGTTGGTTATTTCGGTCGTAAGGTCGTTCTGTTGGCTCTGGTCCGAGGCCAGATCCTGGTTCAGAATGCCTTCCGACGGGTCGGTAAGATTGGTGAGGTCGGCGTTGAAGTTGTCGGCGAACCCAGTCGAGCTGGAATTCCGGAAGAAATTCAGCACCCCGCTGAGGTTGGTGGTGAGCACATCCGAGAAGCCGGGGGAATAACTGGTCGGGGTATCGATCGGGGATTGGTTCACGGTCAGAGTTCCGTCGCTATTCGTGCTGATGCCAAGCGCAGCCAGGCTCGTCAATCCGCTGCTGACAGAAGTCGGGTCGGTAGTCGTGTAGGTTATGTCCGCTGCCAGGCTGGATTGCAGGGTCCGCAGGTAAGTGTCCGGGCCGAGCGGTCCTTGCGTGTTGGTGCTGGGATTGGCGGCGAACTGGGTGTTGATGTCGCCGATTACCGTATTGTATTCCGTAACAAAATTGTCGATCGAGTTGGTAATAGCGGTTGTGTCTGGGCCCACCGTCAATGTTACCGGCGTGGCCGAATCGGCGCTCACCAGGGTCAGCGTCACGTCCGGGATTGCGCCCGTCACCGTGTTGGTCGAGCTGGCGTAGGGGATTCCATTGATTGTTATTTCCGCATCGGTTCCGCCGATCGGCGGCTCAAACGTCAAACTCGTCGTGTTGTTGCCGGCGCCGGTGGGGATGGACAGCGCCCCCGTACTGCCGGTCGACTGGCTATAGATTGCCAGGCGCGCGCCCGTGGCGTCCGTTACCACGCTAGCCGTGATGCCCCACTTGTTGGTAGCGCTCTGCGAATTGATGGAGCTGGCGAGCGTGGTAAGCGTGTCGTTACTGCCCGCCGTGATGGCAATGTTTGCCGTGGTGCCGCCCGTTCCTCCAATCAGCAAGGCAAGGTTCCCGGTAGTCTGGCCGCTAGGCAAAATCGACGTGGTCGCGTTCGCTACTTCGGCCGTATACAGTGTGCCGGTGGATGCCAGGTTGCTCACCACCACGCTGTAGTTGGCCGGCGTGGCCCCACTCTGCGCCGTGCCGGTCAGAATCGCCGATTCCGATGAGTTGGCCGTAAGCTGTGCCAGCGCTCCATTCGAAAGCCCTTGCACAGCGCTCGCCAGATTCGACAAATCCGTATTGATGTTGTTAATGGCCGTCGCCTGCGTTTGCAGATTGGTCACATCTCCCTGCCACGCGGTCACTTGCCCGCTCTGGGCAGCCTGAATCTCGGACACAACCGAATTCACATCGATACCGTTCCCACTCAACAAACTCGCGGCGTTAAAGCTAATCCCCATGAGATTTTTCTCCTTCGCTTCCGGCGGCTGCCAGATACTCAATAATTATCTGGTCCTTAGCCTCAGGATCCTGGTGCACTTCGACTGCCCCTCCGGCAATTCGCAGCTTGAAGGACACATTTTTCGCGACGGACGTTTCTTGTTTTGGCAAAGTTTCCGAAACAGGTTGGGGCGTTTCTTCCGCCGCGCCCGACTCAAGAACCTACTGCAGCGCGGCTCGAACCCACCGTTGGATTCACTGCCTGCGCTCTCTTTGTCGTGCCGGCGGAACGCTTCCCATCGGGCCGATACTCTTATTCGGTGCTCCGCCCACTACTCCCGGAATAGCACAAAGGAGGCGGTTGGTTGTCCGCCTCCTTTTGTGCCAAAACCTCTTTACTATTGCAACAGTTTCAGAACAAGTTGCTGCTGCTGGTTAGCCTGGGCCAGAGCGGAAACGCCGGTCTGTTCCAGAATCGAGTACTGGGAAAGCGCCGCCACGGTCGACGGAATATCCGCAGCTGTGACGTCGTTTTCCGCCGATGTCAGGTTCTGTGTCTGGTTGGTGATGACGCTGGTAGCAGCTTGCAACCGGTTGACGGTGGCGCCAATATTGCCGCGCAGGGAGGCAACGGTGGCGACCGCGTCGTTGATCAGAGTCAGGGCAGCGGTAGCATCAGCGCTGGTTAGTAGATCGTTGGTTGCCGTGCCCCCGCCGGTGAATAACGTGCCGCTGAAGATGTTGTCTCCACCCGTGCTGGTGGAAGCGATCTGGTTGCCCGCGACGCCGCCAGTGAGCGCCGTGAAGAGGATCTGATTGACCGGGCCGCTAGTCGGATTGGAAACTAACGTGGCCGTGGCGGAGGCGTTGGCGTTGGTGCCGAGCGCGTAGGTCACGCCCTCGCCGGTAGCCCCGTTGACGGCAGCCGCCAGGTTGGTGAGACTGGCAGTTTCCGAGGCCGCTCCCGAACCCGCGCCCACCAGGACATCGTTCGCCAAGGAGAACGCGGTGATCGCAGTCACGAATCGGTACTGTGTCGAGCCCACCGTCACGGTGTCGCCCGCGACCGCCGGCCCACCTACCGACTGCAGAGTGGAGCCCCCGGTGAAGTTCGTCGTAAGGAAGCTGCCAATGCCGCCGCTGATAGCCGTAGCGATGTTGTTGCCGCCCGTGCCTTGGCTTATAGCCTGGAACGTCGCCGTGGTGCCCGTGGTGCTGAGGACCGTGGCCGAGTTATTGGCTGCAGTTCCAGTGCTATAGCCAGTTCCGGAGCCGGTGCCGGCCGGGCCGTTGTTAACCGCTTCCTGCAGATTGAGCAGGTCTTGAGCTACCGAAGTGCCCGCCACAACCTCATTCGGCGTGCCGCCGGAGTTGGTGCTGAGTGCGGTCACGAAGTTATATTGTTGGCCACCGACGGTCAAGCTGTCTCCTGTGGTGCCGTTAGCGAAGGTGGTGGCCGCAAAGCCGTTGGTAGTGCCAGTGGTCGTCGAAACGGTGTTGTTGCCGGTCCCGGTAGCGCCGGAGCCGCTGCCCAAACCATTGACCTGCGCCGTGAAATTCAGCGTAGACGTATTGCCGGTACCAGCCGTAGCTGTTCCCGCCGTGGCATAAGTGTTGGCCGCGGCAGTGGAGTAGTTGGTTCCGGGGGTGCCACCGGCGTTGATCGCGTCCGCAAGATTAGTCAGGCTGCCCAGAATCTGCGCGGCTGTGCCCGAAGCGGTGGTGTTGATGAGAACGGAATACGGCGCGGCGGAGCCCAGTTGAGCCGCATTCACGAAGGTGTAGGCTTGGTTGCCAATCGTGACCACACTGGCAGCCGTGCCTCCGGCCAAGTTCGTGGTGGCGCTTCCGCCCGCGTTGGTGAAGGTGCCAGCGGTGCCGGACACACCGACCGTGTTGCCCGTCCCGGTGGCGCCGGTTATGCCGTTGCCAACGCCCGCGGTTAGGGCTGTTAAGGTGATTGTGGTCCCTGACGATGTGGCAGTAGCGAAGGTATTGGCCGCCGAATTCGCTGTGCTATATAGACCGGTATTGGGGGCGGTATAGGTGATCGCATCGACCAGGTTCGTCAGATTGGTCGCCAAGGTACCGCTGCCCTTGATTTCATTCGCAACCGCAGGGGCGGTGGCCAGGTTGGTCACGAAAGTGTAAGTTTCGTTGCCGACGGTCACCGTGCTGCCCGCCGTGCCGTTCACTTGGGTCGCGAACGATCCCCCGGTTCCCGCGCCATTCTCGGTTATCGATCCGCCGATGACTGGAGCGGTGCCGTTGGCGGTTGATGTAAAGGTGATGACGCCAGCCGCTGGCGCGCCCGCGGTGACGGCAGCGTTTACGGCAGTTCCGGTGCTGTAATTGGTTCCAGAGCCAGTTCCAGCCGCGCCGTTGTTCACTGCTTCCTCAAGCGCCCCGAGGTCTGTAGCTACGGTGCCAGTGTACAGCACCTCATTCGCCGCCACACCAGCGCCGGTGCCGAGGGTATTCACGAAGTTGTAGGTCCGGCTGCCAACATTGATCGCTGTGCCGGCCACGGGGCCAGTCGTAGAATCCGTCCACGTGGCAACCCCCGTTTCACCGCTCGTAGCGGTAGCGCTAGCGACAGCGCTATTGGAGGTTGAGGTGAAGGTGATGGCGGCCGCGCCGGCGCCGCTGGCAATGACGTTAGTGTTTTTGACAAAGGCCGCGCCGGTGTTTCCGTTCGTACCCACGCCGTTGACGGCATTCTCAAGGGCCAAGATGTTGGCGGTGTTGTTGCCAGCGGTTATCGTAATCTGATTTGCGGCTCCCCCACCTGGCGTTGCGGCAGTCACAAAAGTATAGACTTGGCCGCCAACCGTAATGGAGTCTGCAGCAGTGATCGTGCCACCGACGGCTACCACGTTGTTGGCAGCAGCGGAGCCGGTCCACGTCGTGGCTCCCGTCAACGCCTGCGTGGCCTCGGTGGCCAGGTTGATCGTGCCAGGAGTAAATGTGGCAGAGGCTTTGGTGAGCGCGTTAAACTGCGTGCTCGCGGTCAGCAGGCTGTTGGCCTGGGTGGATCCCACAAACGTTCCGCCGGTCAGGACATTCGTGGCCCTGGCGGCTGGTGTCGCCACAGCTTCGGCCAGCGTGGCCGTCGCCGGAGTTCCGCCTATGCTAAGGCTGGTGGAGGACAACAGGCCGGTAGACACACCGATGGTGCTGCTGCCGGAGACGCTGCCATCGCTCAAGAAGACATTGAGAGTGTTATTGGTGAACACCTGCCCGCCGTTGAAGTTGGTGGTCGAACCGATACTGTTGATCTCAGCTTTGATGGATTGATATTCCGCGTCCAGCGCGCCGCGTTGCGAATTGGAAACCGTGCCGGTGGCGGATTCAGTGGCCAGCGTAACCGCGCGGTCCAGCAGCGTGGTGACCTGGGACAGCGCGCCGTCTGCTACCTGCAGTTCGCCGACGCCGTCGGTGGCGTTGCTCGACGATTGGGTAAGGGCGCTGATGTTTGCCGCCAGGCCGTTGGCGATGGCCAGACCTGCCGGATCGTCAGCGCCGCTATTGATGCGTGATCCTGAAGACAACTGCTCCAGGGTGGAATTGAGGCTGTTGCTGGTGATGTTCAGCTGGTTTTCCGCAGCAATAGCAGCAATGTTGTTCAGAATAGTAAGTGCCATTGTATTGCTCCTTGTTGGTTCCGATTTGGGATCCGTCCCCGAAACCTTCCCGGAGCTCGTTCCGTTTGTCCTGCGGAACCCAATTGCGCTTCAATCTGCATCATCGGCTGGGCACGTCCAGGCTTTATTTCCACAAGTATCGGACGGCATAGCTCCTAGGTAACCCGCCTTCTTTCCGCTCTTCATCTCTCCGCCCTCGCCGTTTCTGCCGATCATTACTGTTGAAGCCTTACTAAGTGGCGGGCCTTCTTCCGTCGAGCCGTCAAACACCAGGAGACAAACATGATCCAGCTCACCCGCCTCAACAATCACCCGCTGGTGGTCAATTCCGACCTGATCAAGTTCGTCGAGCAGGCCCCCGATACCGTCATCACCCTGGTGAATGGCGACAAGATTGTCGTTCGCGAAAGTGCTCAGGACGTTCCTCGAACGCGTGGTGCAGTTCCGCCGCTCGGTGCTGCAGGGGATCATGCTCTGCTCCGACAACAATGGTTCCGCTCTTCCGCCCGCTCTTCCGCCCGCCATTCCTGGAAATGACGCTAGCAATGAAACTAGAAACGAGCCTGGAAACGACGCTCGAAAGGTCGCTGGAAACGGCGAGCGCCATGGCCGTCCGGCTGGCGAGAAATAGGAGCTGCTCGTGGATAAGGCAACCCTCGGTGGTCTAGTGTTGGCTATCGGCGGCATCATGCTCGGCTTGATGCTGGAGGGTGGCAATCTCGGGCAGGTTCTGCAGCCCACCGCAGCCCTGATTGTTTTTGCCGGCACCATGGGCGCGGTTCTCATTCAGTATCCCTTGCCGGTGGCGCGGAGCGCGCTTCGGCGGCTGGTGCAGGTCTTCATCGAGCCCGCACAGAATGCGCAATCGACGGTCGGAGTCCTGGTCAAATACGCGAATCAGGCGCGGCGCGAAGGCATCATCTCGCTCGACAAAGAACTGGCCACCATCGACGAACCTTTCCTGCATCGCGCCCTCATGTTGGCGGTCGACGGGACCGAACCGCAGGAACTCCGCAAGATCATGGAGCTCGAACTGGATAACAAAGAAGAGCAGGAAGAGAAAATTCCCCAGCTCTTCGAATCGGCCGGTGGATTTTCTCCCACTATCGGCATCATCGGCGCCGTGCTCGGTCTGATCCAGGTCATGCAGCACCTGGACAAAATCGACGAAGTCGGAAAGGGTATTGCCGTCGCTTTCGTGGCCACCCTTTACGGAGTGGGCACGGCCAACCTTATCTTGCTGCCGTGCGCTGGAAAACTAAGAATTCGCATCCGCAACGAGCAGATCATCCGTGAAATGACGCTCGAGGGTGTGGTTTCCATCCTCGAAGGGATGAACCCTCGCATGTTGGAAGCGAAGCTGCTCGGGTTCCTTACCGAGGCTCACGGACCCGCCGCCGTCCCTGCGGAACCCAAACCCGCGGAGCCCAACCGATGAGCCGCCGCAAGCGACGCCCCACTCACGCCAATCACGATCGCTGGCTAGTTTCCTACGCTGACTTCATCACCCTTTTGTTTGCCTTCTTCGTCGTGCTCTACGCCTCGTCGCAAGTCGACAAGAGAAAAGTCGGAAAACTGGCTTTGGCCATTCAGGTCGCTTTCCAGGAGATGGGAGTTTTTCCCGCTTCCACTACCGAAGTCCCCATCGATCTCTCCGAGCCCATGCCCTTCAGTACCCCGCAAGCCATCGAAAGCAGCCAGCGCACCGCCAGCCTGGGCCGGATCGCCTCTCACCCCGACGGTTCGCCCGGCACCAGCAGAGAGAACGGAGACCTGGCCCAGTTGCAGGCCGAACTGGAAACCACGCTGTCTGCCGAAATCAAGCGTAAGGAAATCGCCATGCGCCGCGAGCCCGACGGTCTGGTCATCAGCTTGCGGGAGGTGGGTTTCTTTGAGAGCGGCGCAGCGCAGTTGAAGTCCGCCTCAATGGCGGCCTTCGACCGCATCGCCGCCATGCTCAGCCAGCATGAATATCGCTTGCGGATCGAAGGCCACACCGATAACGCCCCCATCCACACCGCCCAGTTTCCCTCGAATTGGGAACTCTCCACCTCAAGGGCCACCGAAATTGTGCGCCTTCTCATCGTGCGCGATGGGTTCGGTCCCGATCGTCTCAGCGCTGCCGGATACGCCGAGTATCGCCCAGTCGCAACCAATCTCACCGCCGAAGGCCGCGGCATGAACCGCCGCGTGGATATCATCATCCTCGGCCAAGCCCCGGCGCAGGCTCCCATTGCCCAAGCCGGAACCCCAGCCCAGACGCCAGCCGCGATTCCTGCCGCGACTCCACCCGCGAAAACGACGGCGAAACCGTCCCCGGCTGGCGCACTCAAGCCCGCGGCGGTGAGGACTGCAGGCGGCAGCCTAGAGCAGTAGCTCCATCCAGAGCGCGCTTTCGATGGGAATCGAAGAATACGGCGCGATTTCCACGAACCCCATCGTGCGATAGAGTGCGATCGCATCCTTCATCGCCGATGCAATCGTATCCAGACGCATGCGTTCATAGGCAATGGCGCGCGCCTCGGCAATCAAGCGTTCCACCAGCATCCGGCCGAGCCCGAGGCCGCGATCCTCAGGCCGCACGTAAAGCCGCTTCATCTCGCAGATGCTGGCTTCAAGCTTGCGCAACGCGATGCACCCAGCGGCGTGGTCTCGGTATCGGGCCAGCAGCAATCGCCCGCTCGGTGGAGCGTAAGCGCCCGGAAGATTTTTCAACTCCTCATCGAAACTCTGGAAGCACAGGCTGAAGCCAAGCGAGCGGCCATATTCGAGGAAAAGGCTGCGCGCTTCCTCGATGTGTTCGGGGAGCGTGGCCTGAAGCAAATCGATTTGGTCCGAGGCCTTCACTAGCGCTGTAGCATTCGATGGAAAGACGGGCGTCTCGCAAGCCTGCCCTGAGTGCAGCTGAAGGGTCCAGTCGGGCGGAGACGCCCGGCTCTCCACAAGAGAGCGTCAGTTGTATTCAGTGCTCCCGCTTATTTTATCCCCATCCGTTCGATTGCGCCCGGCGCACCGGACAATTAAGATTCTTCCACTCCCATGTCTGAAGTAATTTCAACCGATCCCGCCACTTCCCATCCCGTTTCCACCACTGCCGAGTCTTCCGTCGAGGTGTTCGCCGTTTACGGGGTTGAGCCCGAGATCCAGGCCTACGCCATGGCCAAGTACTCGCGCTCCTCCCTCTCGATGAAAGAGTCGCTGAAGGAAATCTCGGCCCAGAGGGCCGAAAAGTTTCTCAACACCTACTACTTCCAGTACGGGCACCGCTCCATCGCCGACCTTGCCCACATCGCGCTCGCTATCGAGCGCCTCTCCATCCTCGCCGCCATCGTCATTGTCGACGAGCAGCGCTGGGATGGCCAGGAGCGCTCGACTCGCTACCAGGACTTCAAGAAGAGCGGCTACTACACCCCCGCCTTCCCGAATGACGCGTTCCAGCATGACAATGCCGCCGCGGACGCTTCGTCGCCGCGGGCTCTCTATCGCGAAACAATCGAGTCCTTGTTTACCACCTACGAAAAAGTTTCGCAGCGAACCTTCGAATATCTCACCAGCATCACCCCGCGCCCCGCCGAAATGAAGCCGGACGCTTACGAGCGCACCTTGCGCGCCCGTGCCTTCGACATCTCGCGCTATCTGTTGCCGCTCTCGACCAACACTTCACTCGGGGAGATCGTCAACGCCCGCACTCTGGAAAGCCAGGTCGCGCACCTGCTCTCGCAGCCGCATAAAGAGGTCCGTGATCTGGGAGCGCGGCTGAAACAAGCCGCCATTTCTCCCGCCTACAACCCAAACGAAGAATCGCTGCGCGCCCTGGTGGCCGAGATCCGCGCCCTGTCGCCCGAAATCGCCGATCGCGCTGAACGCGAGCTCCTGCGCGAGATTCGGGTTGCGCCTACGCTGGTCAAGTACGCCGATCCGAATCTCTATGAAATCGAGACGCGTCGCGAACTCCAGCAGGCCGCCGCCGAATTGATGCAAGGCGCTCGGATCGAACCCGCGCCGCTAGTTGATCTGCTTGGCAACTATTCGCTTCGTGCCGCTTCGTTCGAAATCGATCTCGCCACTACGCTCGTTTACGGCTACTGTCAGTATTCCTACCGGCAGATTCGCAAGACGGTCGCAGCGGCCGGCGAGGCGCGCCGCCGCGAAATCATCGACCTCGGCCTGCGCCATCGTGGCCGTCACGACGAGTTGCTGCGCGCCTTCTCCGAGGGCCAGCAGTTCCGCTTTGACATTCTCATGGACATCGGCGGCTTCCGCGACATGCATCGCCACCGCCGCTGCATACAGATCATGCAGGATTTCACGACCGCCCACGGCTTCGACACACCGCCCGAAGTTGAAGCTGCAGGCGTCCGCTCCGACTACGAATCCGCGATGCAGCGCGCCGCTGCAGCCGTCGAGAAGCTTGCCGAATCGGGCGGCGAAGAAGCCGCGCAAAACGCGCAGTACGCGATCCCGCTCGCTTTCCGCAAGCGCACGCTGTTTAAGATGGACTTTGCCGAGGCTGTCTACATTTCCGAACTGCGCACCACGCCCGCCGGACACGCGTCCTATCGCAACGTGGCCTATGCCATGTACGACGCCGTGAAGGGAAAATATCCAGCGTTGGCTGACTATATTCGCGTTACAGACGTGCGAGAGCCGCCCGATCTTCTCAAGCGGTGATGCCCCTGTTGCGGGTTTTGGGAACCGTTCTTCCGATCAGGTGATTGGCTGTGATAACCTCACAGCGAGTAGGGTTAGCAGATGTCGTTCCCATCGTCTGATCGGGTAGTCTACGGACACAATCCGCTGGAGCAGGTGATTTGCCAGCTGAAGTTCCCCCCCGTGCTTCGCATTGAATCTGAGCTTCCAGCAAAGTTTCAGGAGCGCGTCCGTTCCGTATACCCCGTTTTCAGCGAGCCACAGACGCTATCCGCGGGTCCTGAGTTTCCCGAGGAGATCATGCGGCTAGTGGGAACGCTGATGCCGATCAGACCGACTCGGGCTTATGAATTTGCAACGCTCGATGGTCAGTGGAAACTCACTCTGTCGCGCGATTTCATAGCGCTGGTTTGCTTGCGATACGAACGCTGGGAGCTCTTTGTGGAACACCTTAGGGGACCACTTCAAGCTCTCGCACAGGAGTATGCTCCGGCGTTTTTTTCCCGAGTTGGTCTCCGCTATCGGAACATAATCAAGAGGTCCGCGCTGGGGTTGGAGGGCGTCCCGTGGTCTGAGCTCTTGAAGCCACCCGTTTCAGCCGAACTCGGGAGCCCGATAGCGAACAGCGTGGAAGAGGCGGTCCACCAAATTATTGTCAGTTTAGGGAAAGATGAAGGAAAGGTGAAGATCTACCACGGTTTGATGAAGGCAACGGATCAGGAAGAGTGCTATCTGATAGACAACGATTTTTTTGCTGACGGAAGGACTGAGCTTAAAGATGCCGACAGAAAACTCGATTTTTTCCATGCACAATCTGGACGACTATTCCAGTGGTGTGTCGACAACAGGCTCCACACTGCAATGGAGCCCAAGGTACTTCTCTAGCTTCGACGAGACCACGAATCAGCCGTTAATTGCAATGCACTGGACACAGGCTGTGCCGGGGGCGCGCTTCACTCATGGGGTTTCCTTCCCCACGACTGCCAAAGTCCCTGCGATTCCGGGCCCCGTCTTACTCCGTATTCTGTGCCATATCATCGTCAATAACATGCCCGACCGAGGGCTGCCGGAGCTGTTCAGATGCGCCTCCGAAGCGTATGAGTTCCATACAGAGGAAGAGACCCCAGGCGCAGCGATGCTTCCATCCTCGACGCAAACTGTGAGCGCTGAAGTAAGAGCAACCTATGAACGACCATCGTTCCACGCAGTAGAGGAGTGAGATTTTGGGTGACGAGGGCAAGTTATATGCACCCTCCCAAGGCGGGCCGTTACGGCAAGGCGAGATACTGTCGGACCTGATTGAGACCCGGATGGTATCGCTGAACAGAGACGAAGCGCCGCAAGTTGACCTCGTCACTCACCCTTTTGCCCTGATCCTTTCCCAAGACTGTGATCTCGATCTGGATTTCCAAGCGCGAAACAGCCCAGAAACAGTTAGTCATCCCATCGACAAACTTCTGCCTAGCGTTCTGTTCTGTGAAGCCACCAGCGCAACAGACCTGCGAAGCCATTTGTCGGATAGCCAGATAGGGAGCCAGGAGTGGAAACAGATCACGCAGAATAAGAATGAGAGGTATCAGTATCTCCGGGGTGTGGCCGCCGAGGTGGATGCTCTGGGGACAGGGACATCCGATTTGGGGGCCGACTTTAAAAGGTACTTCGCGATCTCGACGGAACACGTCTACCGGCAACTGCAAGGCCCCGCCAAAAGGAGGGCGAGGCTGCAAAGCCCCTACCTGGAACATCTGAGCTCGCGGTTTGCGTACTACCTATCGAGGGTTGCGCTCCCGGAAGAGCATTTTGTGAGAAAGCCGTAACCCTGTGCCCAAGGTCTCCTATCTGCAAGGAGCGTCAAAATTGACGCCGAAGAATCCCCGCCTCTAAAATCAGACTCACCCATGCCCAACTACGAATACCTGTGTAAGAACTGCGGACACCGCTTTGAACAAATCCGCAAATTCTCCGATAAGCAGCTGCGAAAGTGCCCCGAATGCGGAGGCGTCATCGAGCAAGTGATCTCGGCTCCAGCCGTGCAGTTCAAAGGCTCGGGCTGGTACGTGACCGACTATGCGAAGAAGGGTGCCGGCTCCTCGTCCTCGTCTTCTTCGGAAGGCGACAGCGCCACGAAGGAAACGAAAGACTCCAAAGACGCGAAAGAAGCGAAGGACATGAAGAAAGACGACAAGCCAAAGTCCGATACCGCGCACAAAAAGCACAAGAGAGACTGAAGATCGGGTGATCTGGCGATCGGGTCATCGGGCGATCGAGCACCGAATCGACTTTTCGATGATCCGATGACCCGATCACCCGATCCCTCCCCGGTCTGGCATGCCGACTACCAAGGTTCGCCGGCGAGGCAGTTCATCGTCGGAAATCTCCGCCAGGAATTGCAGATCGAGTCCCATGCGCGCGCATTCCCGACAGGCGGCGTCGTTGAAAAAGTACACGATGTCTCCCCCAAATCGATCCTTGGCGCGGCGGCGTTCATCGAGGTCGAACGGGCTCACCGAATAAACTTTGATCTCGGCATGTTCGCGCAGGACAGCGCTCAGTTGGCGTTGGAAGCCAAGCGCTCCTTGCCGCACTTGCGCCATGGTGAAAGCAACCACGCGATAAGCCATAACCAGACTCAGGGATGGGTGACGGGCGAGAGCTTGCCCTGAGCCTGTCGAAGCGACGCCCGTCGCTCCACCAAAAGACGAAGCATAGCAGCTTTGCCGGTTGGCGATCGCGGACGGCCAACGCCCGCCGAGCAATGCTCGCCGACCAACGCCCGCCGACCAACGCCCGCCGACCAACGACTGGCTCCCCCTGAATCCTTCCCGCTCTTCGCACATCTAAAAGAATTGAAATAGTCGTTACAACGACTAAATAGGAGTGAGCATCATGATGACCATCCGACCGAGCAACGAGCGTGGCGGCGGCGACTACGGCTGGCTGAAGACACGCCACACTTTCAGCTTCAACGATTACAACGATCCCAAGTGGATGGGTTTCCGCTCGCTGCGCGTGATCAACGAAGATTGGGTCGCGCCCAACGGCGGCTTCCCCACTCATCCCCATCGCGACATGGAGATCATCACCTATGTCCTGTCCGGCAAGCTTGAGCATAAGGACAGCCTGGGCACCGGCTCGGTGATTCTCCCGGGTGACGGGCAGCGCATGACCGCCGGCCGTGGCATCCGCCACAGCGAGGCGAATCCGTCCGCTACCGAGTCCGTGCACCTGCTGCAGATCTGGATTCTCCCCGACAGGCAAGGGTACGAACCCGGCTACGAGCAGAAAAGCTTCCCCGAAGCGGAGAAGCGCGGCAAGCTCCGCCTGATCGCGTCCGGCGATGGCGCCGAGGGCTCGGTTAAGATCAATCAGGACGCGAAGCTGTTCGTCACCCTGCTTGCACCCGGAGAAGAGGTTACGCAAACACTCGGTGCCAAGCGCCATGCCTGGCTCCAGGTCGCCAAGGGCGAAGTCGAACTGAACGGCCAGAAGTTGCACCAGGGAGACGGTGCGGCCATAAGCGAAGAAAAAAAGCTGACGATCAAAGCAACGGAAGAAGCAGAAGTCCTACTGTTCGACCTGGCGTAAAGGGCAATTGAATCATTGAAGCAGTGAGACATTGAATCATTGACCCAATACCTCAATGATTCAATGACTCAATGACTCAATGATTTATCCCTGCCGCCCCCATCAATCTCCCCGTTACGCCCTTTTCTCCGCGGAAGCTGAACAGCAACTCCGTATGGCACGCCGTGCACGGCCCCATGGCATCGATATTCTTGGCCAGCACGCCTGCATCCAACAATTGCCGCCGGTTCGCTTCTACGAGATCAAGAAAAAGTTTCACCGGCCATTCGCTGTGTCCCGGAGCGCGCGCCGTCAGGAACAGCAACGGATATTTCTCCCGCACCGGGTCCGATTCCTTCACCTCGCGGAACAAGCTCCCGGCGTATGCAAACTGCGTTTCAAACCTGGTGCGCACTTCTTCGCCCACTTCGTAGCAGCAGCCTTGTATGCCCGGTCCAATCGCCACCACCAGATCCCGTGGATCGCTGCCGAAGTGTTTCCGCATCTCGCCGACGCCTTTCTCGACGATCCGCTTGACCGTGCCGCGCCAGCCTGCGTGAAAAACGCCGACAGCCCGCCGCTTCCCATCCGCCACAATGATGGGAAGGCAATCGGCAGTCTGCACCGCCAAGAGCAGCCCCGGAGTATCCGTGACCATCCCGTCTCCAACTAGAGGTTGTTCGGGAATCCGGTCAACGCGCATTCCGTCAACGCGCATGCTGATTCGATGGATCAAATCGGAATGAATCTGCCGCAGCGCAACGAGCGGCCAGCTTCTGCCTCCGTTCGCAAGGCCGAGCTCTTTGAGAAAAAGCTCGCGGTTACGCTCGACGGCCGCGCGCGAGTCCTGCTTCGTGAACCCAAGATTCAGCGCATTCCCGCCGTAGGCGCGCGATACTCCGCCAAGCCGCGTCGAGAAGGCATGCACCAGCCGAGCCAGCCTGTCCAGCTTCTCAGAACGCAAGAGTTGTAGTTTGTTCTTGGCGACGCGATGGGTGACCACGGTTCGATAATATCCCGACCATCGGGTCAGCGGGTGATCGGGTCATCCAGCAATCAAACCCTAAGCGATTTTCGATGACCAGATGGCCCGATCACCCGATGACCCGATTGCCTATTAGTTCTCGACGTCGAAATAAATCTTGGTGGTGGCGCGGTATTGCAGAACTTTTGCTCCGTCCAGTTGCATGTCGAGCGATTCCACGTGCGCCCACTTGATGGCGCGAACGGTTTTCGCCGCTTCCTTCACCGCAGCCTCCGCCGCCTTAGCAAAACTTTCTTTCGAAACTCCGACTACATCGATAACTTTCTGAGTCATTCCACCATCCTCGCTGTCCCTCGGAATTGTACGCCGAACTACACCTCGGAATTGTACCTCGACTTGCTCAGCGTGCCCCAGGTAAGCGCCGGCGTGAGGTGAGAAGCCCAGCCGCAGAATTGCCGAAGACAGCTGCGAGCCACGAGCCACGAGCTTCGAGCAACATCCCAACCGCTTGCTCGGAGTTCGTAGCTCGTGGCTCACAGCCCTTCTGTTCGAGTCTATTCCTTGCCGCCGGCGATGCCGCTGACGGCCTGTTCGGCGACATGCTCCGGCTCGACCGGATTGATCTTTACCGTGGCCAGGATCTTTTCCAGCTTGGCGAAGACTTCGTCGCGGTTGACGTGCTTAACGCCGCCCTCGGTCGCAAATCCTTCAGTGCCCAGGCCCAGGATATATTCATAGCAGGCCCCATTTTCGTAGCTGTGGTAGTACTGCGTTTCGGCCTGCGCGGTGGCGCTGGCAGAGAAGTTCGATGTCATCTCCATCGCGGCCGAGCCGATTTTGACTTTCTCAGCGTCGACCGGTTCGCCATCGGCATTGCTCGTGTCGACGAAGGCGAAGTGCTCGCACTCCTGCTCGGAGACGCTGCGATTGACGTTCACGTTGAAGAAGGCGGACGCAAAATCGGTGCCGGGATACGAACTGCCGGGCAGTGCGACAGTCGCGACCGCGACTCCGCCGGGCTGGACGAAGTTCATCGGCACATCACCCACGCCGGCCAGCTCGGGCTGCGCTTTGTCGCCCGAGGTCAGCGCGAACTTCCGCGGATAGAGGAATGAAACACCGGAGTAGGGGTCGCTATAAGTGACGTTCGCGGCGCGTTTCTTCGGCGTCTTCTTTGCCGGCGCAGATAACGCTGCGGTGGTTGGGGCGGTTGCAGGCGTCGCCGTGACCGCGAGCGTTGCCGATGTTGACGCAGGGCCGGGCGCGGCGGCCAGAGCCGGTTTTGAAGATTGCTTCGAGCACGCGCTTACGGCGAGTAAGAGCCCGAGAATTGCGAAGCCTGCGATCATAGCGATCTTCTGCTGCCGCGACCAGGACGATAACGTCGTCCCAGAGACTGTGTTGTTAGTTGCATTGTTACTAGATTTCTTTTCACCGGATTTCCAAGTAGTTGTCATTTTGTCACCTCCTCTGCGGCTGGCGCAGTCGAAAGTGATATGGCAAGAGAGCGGCCAACTGGGCGACCATTGATAGAAAGTGACTTACGGGTGCACTGCGCCCAGAGCCGTGTGCGCCGCCAGACACGGCCGTGTGACGGGTAACACGGCGTTCTAACCCACTTCGTAGTAGCATAACCCCGCGATGCAACCCATGATATTCGATCTAGTAATATCCGCTCTCCTCGCAATCGGCATCAGCTCGATGCTGGCTTGCGGCAGCGGCAGTTCGAATGCGCCGCCGCCCCCGCCGCCCTCCGTGACTGACGTGTACGCGGCTGGCTTTGTATCGAACGGCAGCAATGACGTGGCGACCTATTGGAAAAACGGCACGCCCGTGACGTTCGGGCCGGGGGATTTGTATTCCATCTTCGTGTCGGGCGATGACGTTTATGTTGCGGGCGATGGAGGCAGTCTTGGCTCCGCTGTCTATTGGAAGAACGGCGTGCCCGTAACGCTGCCGGTTGGGGCGCATGGGGCGGAGGTGAACTCCATTTTTGTCTCGGGCAGCGACGTATACGTGGCGGGCGGGCAGTTCACAGAAGGGGACATCCCCGTCGCCACATACTGGAAAAATGGCGTGCCCGTACTGCTGACAAACGGCCCGGAGGCAGCGCTGGCGTGGTCCATCTTCGTGTCTGGAACCGATGTGTATGTAGCGGGGAATGAAACCAAAACTGTTTTCGTTCCGCCCAACACATACACTGACTATACGGTCGCGCAGTACTGGAAGAATGGAACGCCCGTGGAACTGACCGACGGCACAGCACCGGCTACGGCTTTCGCCATCTTTGTTTCCGGCGCCGATGTCTACGTCGCGGGGGATAACTGCCATACTGCCGATCTTCTATGTAATATCGCCACCTACTGGAACAACGGCACACCCACGGAATTGTCGAGCCTGACGAATACTTTGGCGACTTCCATCGTTGTTTCCGGCTCCGACGTTTACGTTTCTGGGAGACAGTCCAACAATGTCGCGGAATATTGGATGAATAACGTGCTTACGCCGTTGACCGATGGTACGAGCGAGGCCACGGCCAATCAAATCGCTGTCTCCGGTACCAACGTCTATGTGGCCGGCGCGGATTGGAATGCACGAGGAACGTTCGCTCAGTACTGGAAAAACGGTGTCCCCGTAACATTGAACGATGGGACGCAAGAAGCATCGGCATTCTCTATCGCCGTCGTCGCGCATTGAGATTAGCAATCCCAGCGGAGAAACGGCGATCCGCGGAACGTTGTGTTCCCCTTACCACGCAAAATGCCAACTAATTATCGCGGGCGCCTCGCCCCCTCCCCAACCGGGCTTCTGCATATTGGTCATGCGCGGACCTTCTGGATCGCTGCGCAACGGGCGATCGAGAATCGGGGAACTTTAATTTTGCGGAATGAGGATCTTGATCCGCAACGCTCGCGAGCGGAATTTGCTCGCGCCATGATTGAAGATTTGCGCTGGCTGGGAATTCGTTGGAGTGAGGGCCCGGACTGTGGCGGCCCGTACGGCCCTTACTCGCAGAGTGAGCGCCGGGCTCACTATCTGGAGGCTTGGGGGCGTTTGCGGGTTGGCGGGTTTCTGTATCCGTGCACTTGTTCGCGCAAGGATCTGGCGCTGGCGGCGAGCGCTCCGAATGATGCGGACAATAATGATGCGGACAATGATAATGATGATGAGCCGCTGTATCCGGGGACTTGTCGCGGGCGCAAGGATGCGGCTGAGTTCACCGAGCCTGCGGGCGTGAACTGGCGGTTCCGCATTCCCGAGGGCGAGGTGGTTGAGTTCGCCGATTTGAACCTGGGCCGGCAGCGCTACGTCGCGGGCAGTGACTTCAGCGATTTTCTCGTTTGGCGGCGCGACGACGTTCCCGCCTACCAACTCGCGGTCGTGGTCGACGACGCGGCCATGCGGATCACGGAAATCGTACGGGGCGCGGATTTGCTGAAATCGACAGCGCGCCAATTGCTGTTGATGCGCGCGCTGGGTTATGGCGATCCTGGTTATGGCGATCCTAGTTATGCCGATCTTCGTTATGCCCAGCTTGGGCGCGCCGCTCCCGATTATTTCCATTGCGAACTGGTACGGGACGCGACTGGAGCGCGGCTGGCGAAACGGCACGATGCGCTGAGTATCCGGCATTTGCGCGAGATCCGGCTGTCGGCGGAGAAGGTTCTGGAGATGGCCGGTTGGCCATGATCGTGTGACACTCTCGTTTGGCGCACGAGCTACGCGGAGACGGGTCTACCAATGAATCGGACTGCCCGGTCCGGCCATCCTAAATGTGTGAGCGCCGACGGAGTTCAAGGCGTGGTCCTTTATGACGCGCAGTGCGGTTTCTGCTCGCGTTGGGTGAAGTATTGGGCGGGGACACTAGCGCGGAGCGGATTTGAGATTGCCTCGCTGGATGAGCCTTGGGTGGCGGAGAGGCTCAGAATGCCGCATGAAGAACTGCTCACCGACATACGATTGCTAACGGCTGGCGGTCAGCTGATTTCCGGAGCCGATGTCTACCTATATGTGGCCCGACGGATCTGGTGGGTCTGGCCCTTCTATGCGATTTTCAGTTTGCCGGGGTTCAACCGGTTGATGCACGCGGGTTACCGGCGGTTTGCGCGGAACCGGTACTGCGTCTCGCATGCGTGCAAGCTGCAGTCGCGCTGAACTCCAGAGAGGATGGCAAGATCGTTTTATGCCTGCGAACTGAGCCATTTGCGCACTCTCCGGCTTCCGGACCTCCATTTTATGCCGATTTTCAGGGGGTTACCTTATTGGAAACCGCATAAAATCTGCATAAAGTGCTACTTTTCCACAGCTCAGTGCGTTACTATGCGCTGGATAGCCGCAAATTTGTAAGTTCCTGAAGGAGGAATTCATGGCTTCTGGTATGACCAAGACTCAACTCACCCGCCATTTGGCCGAGAAGCTCGGCACCAACAACAAAACTGCCGCGACTTTTCTGGAGCACCTGGCAGACACAGCGATTAAAGAGACGAAGAAGAATGGTGTGTTTGTTATACCCGGCCTCGGACGCCTGGTGAAGGCGCATCGCAAGGCCCGCATGGGACGCAACCCGCAGACCGGCGAACCGATTCAGATCAAGGCGAAGACGGTAGTAAAGTTCCGCGTGGCAAAGGCCGCAAAGGACTCGATTGCACCCAAGAAGTAGTGTGGGGCGGACACTCTTGTCCGCGAAAGGTTGAGAACGAGAAAAGGCTGGCTTGCGAGCTGGCCTTTTTTGCTTGCTCGACCTTCTCTTTGCAAGCTAAATCTCCAACTCCACCAACTCCGCTCGCACCTTCCCAGCTTCGATCATCAGCCGTCCCACGCTTACCGGCAAGTGGAAACGGCGTGGCCCGGCGCTGCCTGGATTAAAATAGAGGACGCCATTTTTCTCTTCGATCTTCGGCTGATGGCTGTGGCCGTATACGACCACGCGGAATCCGGCGGCTCCCAACTTCAGGTCGAGGTGGCCGAGATCATGAAGGATATAGATGGACACGCCGCCGGCTTCGACGAATTCGGTTTTGGGCAGAGCGCGCCCAGGCGTCGGTGTCGACGTTCCCGCGGATCGCGGTTACGGGCGCGATTTGCGCAAGCGCTTCGAGGATTTCGCGAGTGCCGACGTCGCCGGCGTGGAGGATGCGGTCGGATCCGCGCAGGGCCTCGACCGCCTTGGGCCGCAGCAGGCCGTGGGTGTCGGAGATTACGCCGAGGATTACGGTTTTTCCAGTCATGACAAAAATACGTAGCGACGGCCGCCCTCGGCCGTCCCCCTAGCCAGGGAATTCTATAAGCAACCCGACGCGGCGAGGTTTATCAAGCTGCCCCCGAATTCATCACAAAGCTGATGTCGAACGCTCACAGCTTCAGAATAGATCTGCGGCTATACTGCGAAGAATGCCCGAAGGAAGAATGCCCGAAAGAAGCCTGCCCGAAGCTGTTCCAAACCTGGCGGAAGCGCTGCGGCGCTATTGGGGATACCACGAGTTCCGCCCCAAACAGGAGAATGTTATCCGCAGCCTGCTGGCCGCGCACGATACTTGCGTGGTCATGCCGACCGGAGGCGGGAAGTCGCTGTGCTACCAACTGCCGGCGGTGATTTCGGGGAAGACGGCGGTAGTGGTTTCTCCGCTGATCGCGCTGATGCAGGACCAGGCCGCGCAACTGGCGCAGATGGGCATTCCGGCGGCGGTAATCAATAGTTCGCAGAGTTCGAGTGAACGATGGCAGGTGATGGAGAAAGCGGCGCGCGGCGAATATCGCCTGCTTTATCTTTCCCCGGAGCGGCTGGCCGCGGGAAATACTTTCGAATGGCTGGCGAAAGTTCCGGTGGGATTCTTTGCCGTCGATGAGGCGCATTGCATTTCCGAGTGGGGGCACGAATTTCGGCCGGATTACCGGCAACTGAGCCGGCTGCGCACGAGCTTTCCGAAGCTGCCGATTGCGGCGTTCACCGCCAGTGCGACGCGGCAGGTGCGGCACGACATTTTGAAGCAGTTGCAGATGCGCGAGCCCGATCTCTACATCGCCAGCTTCCATCGCCAGAATTTGCGCTACGTGGTGCATGAGTGCGAAGCGCGAACGCAACTGGAGTTACTCGCCCGCGCTTTGCGGCACTACGCGGGTGAGAGCGTGATCGTGTATTCGCCCACGATTCGCCGGGTGGAGGAGACGGTCGAATACCTGGAGGAGAGCGGGATTGCGGCGGTTCCTTATCACGCGAAGATGGAAACGCCCGTCCGCCGGCAGAATCAGGAACGATGGATGTCGGACGAAGTGCGGGTGCTGGTCGGAACCATCGCCTTCGGGCTGGGTATCAACAAACCTGCGGTGCGGGCCGTGATTCACCTGTCGCTGCCGCAGTCGATAGAGCAGTACTACCAGGAGGCTGGCCGCGCGGGGCGGGATGGACGGCCGGCGGATTGCGTACTGCTCTGGCAGAAACGGGACCATGTTCTTCTGGAGTACTTCATCAACAAGATCTCGGATGACGCCGAGCGCGAGCGAGCATCCGGACGTAAACGCGTGATCAGCCGGTTCGCGGATTCTCACGGCTGCCGACACCGGCAGATCTGCCTGCATTTCGGCGAGACTCCGAAATGGGAGCGCTGCGGGAACTGCGACAATTGCAGCGCCAAGCCAGAGTGGCTGAACAAGGAGATAAAGTGCGTTGACGTGCCCGAGGTCGCGGCGCGCTCGTGTGGGGACGGGCGCCCTCGCCCGTCCAAACCGAGCGCAGCTCGGCAGCTGTCTGTGGCCACAATAACGCCGGCGGAAGCCGATCCAGCTCTGGCAGAGTATCTGCGCGAATGGCGGCGAAATATGGCGCGGGAAAACAAAGTGCCCGCCTACATTATTCTGCACGACAGTACGCTGGAGGAGTTGTGCCGGCGGCGTCCAACCAATGTTGCGGAGTTAAAGCAGGTGCCGGGAATCGGCGAAAAGAAAGCAGATGTCTACGGCGCGGAGATCCTTCAGGCCTTGCGAAACTTTGGCGGAGGAGCCCGCGCCGTGCCGACCGCGGCCAGAGAGCCTGCTCCGGCGGAACAGACGCTTCGACTTTTGAACGAGGGACGTACCTTTGAGGAAATTGCCCGCATTCGCGCGCGACAGGTTTCGACGGTCGTCTGCACGGTGGCGAACCTCGTAGAGACTGGGCAGGTGAAATTGGATCCGAAGTGGATTTCTCCCGACGCGCAGCCGCTGATCGAGGCGGCTTGCCTCAAGCAGGGAGTCGAGAAGCTGAGGGATATTAAAGACGCGTTGCCGCCGTACGTCAGCTTCGACGACATACGGCTGGTAGTAGCGCATCTCCGGGCGGAGAACCGGATCGCAGCGAAGACGGCTTAGGAAGCGGCGGACTACGACGTACAAACGGCACCTCTAATAAATTGTCATCCCGAGCGAAGCGAGGGATCTGCATCTTGCAGCGAACTGCAGATCCCTCGCTTCGCTCGGGATGACAAATCCCTTGGGATGGCAAATCCGACGTTAGTTCACACGCCCTTGGCAGCGGGATCCCAGATTAGCTTGTGGATCTGCAAGCTGAGCCGCGCGGGAACGTCGTCCGCGAGAATCCATTGCGCCAGCTCTTGCGGATCGAGCAGGCAGTGCGAAGTATCTCGCGCGCCGGAGGCGGCCTTTTCAAACGCGGGAGAAAATAAAATGGCGTGAACGCGTTCGGCCAGGCCGTGATGCCGGACGAAGTCGCGGGCAAATTCGTAGTCGACGCGGTCGGTCAAGACAAACTTCAGTTCATCGTGAGGCCGGAGCGCCTTCAGATTCTCCAGCGCGAAAGTGTTGGGTTCGCCGGAGTGCGGACACTTCACGTCGACGATCTTGACGACTTGTTTCGGGACCCGCGCCAGGGGGCGTTCGCCGCTGGTTTCGAGCAGCACCTGGTAGTCAGCGTCCAGAAGTTGCTCCATCAGTGGGATCACTTCGCGTTCCTGTAACATGGGTTCGCCGCCGGTGATCTCGACCAGCCCGCCGGCCGGACTTAGACGAGCAACTTCACTGAGCACTTCTTCGAGCGTCATCTTGTGCCCGCCATAAAAACTGAACTCGCTATCGCACCAAGAGCAGCGCAGGTTGCATCCGGTCAGGCGCACGAAGACGCAGGGCAGGCCAGCGTACGTCGATTCACCCTGGAGCGACTTGTAGATTTCGGTTATTTGGAGCATTGAATCATTGATGCATTTAGTCATTGAATCATTGAAAGTCAAAGGCAAAAGCTCATCTGAAGCATTGAATCATTGAATCATTTAGTCATTGAATCATTGAAAGTCAAAGGCAAAAGCTCTTCAATGATTCAATGACTAAATGATTCAATGTCTCAATGAAGTCACTCCGAGTAGCGCGCCGTGGTCGTATCGGTCTCAAACACGGTGACGTCTTTCACTCTCACCCTGCCGTTGGTTACGCTGCTTAGGCGCGTGTTGGTTTCGTCGTAGAAATATTTCGCGAGATTCTCGGCGGAGGGGTTGAGGACGGTGAAGGGCTCGATCTCATTGATCATCTGGTGGTCGAGACGGTCGATGGCGTGCTTCATCACGTCTTTCAAATCTTTGAAATCGAGCAGCAGGCCGGCCTTGTCGAGTTCGGCTCCGGCGAGGGTCACACGAATCTTGTAATTGTGGCCGTGCGGGTTCTCGCACTTGCCTTTGTAGTTGCGCAAGTAGTGTCCGGCGGCGAATGTGTCTTCGACGGTTACTTCGTACATGAAATCGGGTGAGCCTCGGGCTGCATTTTATTGTACATTTTGAGGCTTCGGGAGACACTAGTGAGGTCAGAGGTTAGAGGTCAGATTGCACGGTGCCCCAGGTTCGCGTCGGTTTTTGACGCTAACCTGGGTCAGCAGATGCCGATGCGGCTCCCAGGTTACCGCCCAAAAACCGGGCGGGAACCTGGGGCACCGAGCAGAGTCATTTCGCCACATTCTGCTGCTACCGCCGTCGGTTGTTTACCACGGATGCACGGTGCCCCAGGTTCGCGTTGGTTTTGGAGGCTAACCTGGGTCAGCAGATACCGACGCGGCTCCCAGGTTACCGCCCAAAAACCGGGCGGGAACCTGGGGCACCAAGCGGAACTCCGCAATCTGCGCTTGTGCTATTGGGCGGGCGAGGGCGGTCGCCCTACACAGACTGACTGTCAAGCAAACCAAGGGCCAACTCCTTATAATCTGCTAACGTTCGGGCTGCTACCCCGTCTATGTCTGTGCCAGGCAAGTACGAAGGATTGGGACAACTTATAGGGGACAGACACAGACCATGCCGGCCGATTCTTACGCGGTAGCAATTCCGGTTGGCGGGAATTCCCGTTCGAGGCGGGCGGCAAATAATAGCGACAGCGGCAACCAGAACCCCACGTCGTATAGGGATGTGAGGGGCTCCTTGGCAGCACAGGGCAACCGCATTGACGACACGAGTCTGATCCGGGAGGCGCAGCAGGGCAACCGCGCGGCCTTTGAGGTCCTGGTGCGCCACTACGATCAGTCCGTTCTGCGGCTGGCGCTGCACCTGACGGGATCGGAGTCCGACGCCCAGGACGTTTATCAGGAGGCCTTCCTCAAGGCGTACAAGAATCTCGGCAGTTTTCGCTTTGAGTGTTCCTTCTACACGTGGATCTACCGGATCGTCACCAATCTCTGCCTGGATCATCTGCGGAAACGGAATGTGCGCAAGGAAGACGCTCCGGTGGCGGTGGACGCCTCGGGCGAAGAGTACAGCCGGTTGGAGCAATTCCCGGATGTGCGCTCGGGAGCCAATCCGGAGCGCGATCTGATGCGGCGGGAACTGGGGCGGAAGATCGGAGCGGCCTTGTCGGGACTAACCCCCCGCGAGCGGATGGTGTTCGAGTTGAAGCATTATCACGGGCTGAAATTGCGCACGGTGGGCGAGATGTTGAATACGACGGAAGAGACGGCGAAGAATACGTTGTTTCGCGCGACGCAAAAGTTGCGCGTCGCGCTGGCGGAGATGCGATGAGTTTGGAACTTCCGATGAGGTCATCACGGGCAGGGCTGGATGCTCGCGGCCCCTCAGCGGCTAAAGCCGCTTTGGTAGTGGGTTCCAACGGCATGGCTGAAGCCATGCCCCTTCAAAGCACTTGTTCTTCGGAACTGTGCGGGAAGCGACTTGGCAGAATCCCCGCGAAGGGATACGAACATGAAATGTGATTGGGTGCGGCAAAATATTCTGTTCTACGTGTACAACGAGCTCGAGGACGACGCTCGCTACGAGATTGAGCAGCACCTGGGGCGGTGTCCGGAATGCGCCATCGAGTTGAAGGCGGCGCGCAAGTTCCACGCAACGCTTTCGGAAATGCCGGTGGCGGAGCCCACTCCGAACCTGCTGGCGGCATCGCGGATGCGCCTGCAGGAAGCGCTGGAAACGACGCAACAGGGAGGGCTCTGGCATCGGCTGATCCTTGAGCCCGCGACCTGGCTGCGCCAGATTCGTATGTCTCCGGCACTGGCTGCGCTGATTTTCATCGTCGGATTTGGCGGAGGCATGGGCGCGACGTATAACTTTTTCTCCGCACGTGGCGGGGAAGGCGTGATAACGGGCACGCTCGGATCGGCCAATCCGTCGCCGCTTAATCAGCCGCTGGAGTCGTCTGCCATTGCGGGCATCCGGTCGGTGACGCAGGAGCCGGGATCGAATCAAGTGAGCATCAAGTACGACACGGTTTTGACCCAGGAAGCGCAAGGCTCGCTGAACGACCAGCGCATCCAGCAATTGCTGTTGTTTGCGGCGCGCAGCAACTACAACTCGGGAGTGCGGATGGACTCGGTGGATGTGCTGACGCAGGCGTCCGACGATTCACGGGTGCGGGAAGCGCTTATGTATGCGTTGCAGAACGATTCGAATCCGGGTGTGCGTTTGAAGGCGCTGGAGGGGCTGAGTGCCTTTGTGAGGCAGGATGCGCGAGTGCGTAGCGTAGTTTTGCTGGCGCTGGTCAGCGACGCGAATTCGGGCGTTCGGATGCTGGCCTTGCGACTGGTAGAGCCGATGAAAGCGGATAGCAATGTGCGCTCGGTGCTGACCAGGGTGTCGCAGACGGATCAGAACTTCTCGATCCGCTCGCAGGCTCGCACGATGCTGGCGCAGATGCCGGAAATGGATTAGGAAAAGTCGTTGGTCGTCAGTCGTCAGTCGTTGGCCGTCAGTCGCTGGTCGTCAGTCATCAGTCGTTCGTCATTCGTCGTGGGTTGTGAGGGTTTGCTAACGGCCAACGACTAACGACCGACGACTGCAGTAAGTGAGGAGGACATTCTTTGAAGCGCCTAACAAAATTCGTCTGCGTCGGAGCGTTGCTCGCGGCGCTGGAATCTCTGGCTCTCTGCCAGGAAGCTCGGGTTTATCGCGAAGGCAGCAACTGGGTCCAGGAAATGACTGGAAACCTGGGTGCGGCGAAGAATCTGCGGGTGAAACTGGCCGCAGGGTCGGTAAAAGTTCAGGGTGGATCGCAAGCGGGAGTCACATACGTCATTCATCGGAAGGCTTATACATCTTCAGAAGAGAAGGCGCGTCACGAATTTGAGTCTTACAAGATCAACACGTCTTTAAAGGGAGACACGGCGTGGATCGTGGTGGAGTCGAGCCGGCGGGATTCCAAGTGCGCCGATGAGTTTGTCATCAATGTGCCGCGGACCTTGCAATCCGCCAAGGTCGAGACCGGGGGCGGCAGCGTAAACGCGGCCGGGATTGCCGGACCTGTCGCACTCGAGAGCGGCGGTGGAAATATTCACATCGATGATATCGGCGGCGAGGTAACGGCGGAAACCGGCGGCGGCTCGATCGAAGTCGGCAGTGTGGAAGGCAACGTGACCCTGGAGACGGGCGGAGGAAATATCAAGGTGGCATCCGCCAAAGGCGAGATCAAGGCGGAAAGTGGAGGGGGAAGCGTAGTCGTTCTTTCCGGTCTGCAAGGCGCGGTGCTGGAGACGGGCGGAGGCAGCATTCGCGTGGATAAGTGCAGCGGGCACGTGAAAGCCACGACCGGTGGCGGAAGCGTGGACCTGGGCGAGATAGGAGGGCCGGCGGAAATTGAAACCGGTGCGGGCAGCATCCGGTTGGCTTCCGCGAAAGGGCGTGTGCGGGCCGAGACCGGGGGAGGCAGTATTCAATTGGACGGAGCGACGTCGGTGCAGGCGGAAACGTCGGCTGGCGGAATCATTGTGAAATTACTTTCGTCGGCCGGCGCTGGCGCCAACAATTCCACGCTTGAAACCTCGGCCGGCGATATCACCGTCTATCTTGCGAATGACCTGCCGATCTCCATTCGCGCGGAGATCGAAATGGGCAATGGCCACACCATCCGCAGCGACTTCTCCGATATTCGCGTGTCCAGTGAAGGCGGACCGTATGGCCCGAAAACAGTGACTGCAGAAGGTCAACTCAATGGTGGCGGACCGGTGCTGAAGGTCCGAACGAATTCCGGGAATGTCAGTTTCCGCCGCGTCAGTCGCTAGCGGGGATGAAAAACAGTCGGCGGTCGTTCGTCGTTGGCCATCAGTCGTTAGTCGTTCGGCATTCGCTGCCGACTGCGAAAGTTTGCCAACGACCAACGACTAACGACTCACGACTAGTGACTTTTATTCAGGAGGCACTATGATCCATCGTTTCCTGTTTTGCACGTTTCTTTTTACGCTGGTCGCCAGCGCGCAACCAGCGGAGATGAACGCCGGGTCGAACCACGATCGCACGGGCGCAATCTGGGACTGGAGCTACGACGCAGAGGAAGGCGGCGGATCTTCCTATCTCGGAGTGGACATCGCCGACGTTTCACCGGAGCGGCTGGGAGAATTAAAGCTCAAGGAAGAGCACGGTGCGGAGGTCACCATGGTCGATCAGGACGCTCCCGCCGGAAAAGCCGGACTGCACGAGCACGACGTCATCGTGAGCCTGAACGGTACCGCGGTAGAGAGTGCCGCCCAATTGCGCCGGATGATTAAGGAAACGCCGCCCGGCCGCGTCGTGAATCTCGGCATCAGCCGCGACGGTCAACCACTGACAATCAAGGTGCAACTCGCCGACCGGCACAAGTCGACGGGGTGGGGTCAGAACGGTAAGTTCGAGATGCCACAGATGCCCAAGATGCCGGACATGTCGGACTTCGAAGTGCCCGTCTCCGTGGTTATCGTTCACTCGTCGGCGCGCAGCGGGCTGATGGTGGAAAACATCACTCCGCAACTGGGAGATTTCTTTGGGGTGAAGGGCGGCAACGGCGTGCTGGTGCGCTCGGTGGAAAAAGGCAGTCGCGGGGAAAAGGCCGGATTCCGTGCCGGGGACGTGGTCGTCAAGGTCAACAATCAGGCGGTGCACGATGCGTCTGACTTCACACATGCTCTGCGGTCGTCGTCGGGCACCTCGGCCTCCGTGACGGTGATGCGGGAGAAGAGAGAGCAGACTCTGACGCTGCCTCTTCCCGCAAAGAAGGACTCCGGCAGCCTGCAGGAAGACAGCTTTGACTGTCCCGAGTTCAGCGCAGAGACTTTCAATGCAGAGACCGAGCAGGCGCTTAAAACCGCCGGAGAGGTACTCGCCCGCGTGGGCCCCTCCACCATGCGGAAAGCGCAGCGGGCATTGCGCACGAGAGACATGGACTTGAGCGACTTAGATAAGAAGCTGCAGGATTTTCAGCAGAAGATGCAGGAACGGCAGCAAGAAATGCGGGACCGCCAGCAGATGCAGTGCCATGAGTTGTCGGGCGAGTGTGCGGAGATTTGACATTTTCAGGGCAGGATCGCGAGCCCGGTTACGAAAGTCACCGCTGCTTTCATTCGGGAATCGTGTAGCTGCATAGGGATGGCCAGATTCCATGGGCGGACTACCCACTGGTTACCTGTCACGATGACGAAAATCCCGATAAGCTGTTGCCGGAATGGCTTTCCGCGCCCTGTTGTTTTCAAAAAACACCGAGACGAACGCCGCCATGGCGACGGCCTGCGAAAGTACAGGGATTCGCGTTGAAGTCTGTTCCGACATCTTTACAGCCATCGAAAAAGGGAAGACGCAAGCCTTTTCATGCGTGATCGCTGACTGGGCCGATCAGCCGGAGGCGAGCTTCCTGTTGAAGCGGGCTCGCGAGTCCGCGCCGAACCGCGTCACGGTGGCCATTGCCATTGTCGATCACGACCCCACGCCCGCGGAACTGCGCGACAACCGGCTGGATTTTCTGATCTATCGTCCAATTTCTGCCGGGGAAGCCGACGGTGTGCTGGCAAAAGCGTGTCAGCAGATGCAACCGGTCAGCGTAGAGAATGCTGAAGAGGCGCCGGGGCAAGCCGCCGCGAGCAGCCAAGGCCCGAGCACAGTAGCCGGCGCCGATGCTCCTGAGCCCAGTCCGCAAGATCCGCCAGCCGGTTTCCCGGAAACGAATGCAGCGGACGCTAATGGCGAAATTGCCAGCGACGAAGGCGAAGACGAACCTCAAGGGCGTAGTCACACTAACCTGTTCCGCGGAGCTTGCGCCGCGGTGCTTGTGCTTATGGCCGCCTTTTGCTTGTGGAGATCGCGCGAGGGTATCGAATATCTATCGCTGACGCCGGAGGGAAGCTTCCGTGTTTTGCGGGAGTCGGTGGCGGCGCTTTTTTATGAAAACCAAACGGGGGCATTACCCGTCGGCTCCGCCGGCAGCGACGCACACCAAGATGCGTACTTCAGCAGAGATACCAGTTCCAATACAAAGCCAACGCCGCTGGGGGTGGTTGCAACCGAGTCTACGCTGGACGCACGCCTGCCTTTACCAAAGGCTCCGGACTTTCCGCTGCCCGTGCCGTTTTTTGAGCATCAAGACCCGGCTCCAATCCGCGTGGAACGAGCCCCGATTCCCGAAAGCATGAGAAACTCGCCGCCGATTGCCCGGCCGGTTGTGGTGGCGGTGAATCCGGCACAAATGATGCCGATGCCGGTCTCCGCGCCGCAATTACAGCCTGCCATTCAGCAAATTAGCGAACCCGTAACGGTGAGCGAAGAAGCAGCACGGGCGCTGCTGGTTTACACCGTGGATCCGGTGTATCCGCCGGAAGCGTTAGCGCAGAAACTTCACGGACCGGTGATACTACAGGCGCGGGTTGGGCGCGATGGCAGCGTTGAGGATCTGAAAATTGTTCGGGGATATTTTATTCTGGGCCGGGCGGCGATCGCCGCCGTCAAGCAGTGGCGATTCCAGCCCTACAATATCAACGGCCACGCTGCCGCAACTCAAACCGTGATCACCATCAATTTCAACCCGCTGGGATAGCGGGAACCGCCTCGTGTAGTGAGGGGCTGGAGCCTGCCCAGAGCGCAGCTGAAGGGCGTATTAGAGCCTCGTCATCGCAGCATCGTGAGATCTGCTAGGTTCTGGAGAGCGGATCACCCGCTCTGCCGATTTTGCGGCAGAAGAAAACCAGCAACAGTGGGAACAGGATGCCGGCGGCGGTTATCGGCCAGCCTGCCCTGTGGGTGACGATGCCGGTTAGAATGAAAACAGGCGCTGACACCCATGCCGTGGCCGGCGCGAGAACGGCGACTAGCGGGGAGCTTACTAGCAGAGCGACTCCCGCCGCCAACAGTAACGCGCCTGCAAGCACTCCGAGCACTCCAGCGACAAGTGGATAGGTCTCGCTCCTCAAGATACCAAGATAGATGAGTTCTTGCGCTCCGCCGGCGGCTTCGAGGGCGCCGAGCACAAGGGCAAGTAAAGCGATGGGCATTTGACCACGCATGGAACCTCCTAACGACGGACAGAATCGAAGCGCTCACTCGACAGCCCGGCTCGTCGTCTCGCCCCCTACCGGGAGACGGCGCGGAAGAGGGCCAGGAAAAGAGCGGACGCGCTAATGAACGACAACGCGGCTGCGATCACGATTGAGTTGTACAGTTGCAGAGGAGCAGCTACGCTGATGACCTCCCAACCGGCGGTGAGCCCCACTCGAACCGCACCACCGATCCCATGCCGCTTCCATTCTTCCGCCATCTGCTCTGCGAAGACCTGCATCATCTCCCCCCCAAAACGTTGACGGAATTCGCGCGGGTAAAAGTCGAGCAAGAAGCGGTAAACGCAGCAACTTATCCGAAGAGCTTTTGGCATACGACTTACTCCGCAGTTCTTGGCGTTAGCTTCTTCCGTCGAGCGCGGCGCACAACTGATTCCATGCGGCTGATCTCGGCTTCCAGCAGAATCCTTCCATTTGGCGCAAGCCGGTAGTACCTGCGTCTGGCTTCATGATCTGAGACGTTCCCCGATCCTGGAGTCTCTTCGATGATTGCCATGTTCAGCAACCGCTGGATCGTCGTATAGAGCGTTCCTGCGCCCATCCGAACCCTGTTCTCTGACAGCGTCAAAACCTCCTGCATGATGGCATAGCCGTGTTTCTCGCCATCCGCAAGAGCGAACATGACAAAGAACACGGCGGGGCTCAGGGGAAGCATTTCCCGCAAGTGTTCGGGAATGTTCTTTGTTTTGAGTGGCATCGGTTAACCCACGGATCGAATGTTATATCGCTATCTGATATATCAATAACAGATATATCTGTCGACTAAAATTTACTACAGAGGAGACTTGGGCGCTAGCTGAAGCATGAAACTGGACCTCCACCGCGCGATCATCTACGCGCGACCGTTTACTTATGATCGTCGTGTGCCGCCCCGCCCGTTGGAGCGTTCATGCCGGTGGATTTCTTCCAATAGTCCTGCACCGCCGGCGGCAGCTTGTCCACGCGGGTGAGGAACGCCGTCAGTTTCCAGATATCAGGCTCGGTGAGCGTCTTGTCCCAGGCGGGCATGCCGCTATAGCGGACGCCGGTTCGAATCACGTAGAAGAGGCGCCATTCCGGATCATCCGGCGGGTGAAGAATGAAGTTTGGCGGCGGCGGATAGAACGATTTCTCCAGGGTCGAGGGCTGGCGGTCGATGCGGCCATGACAAAGCGCGCAATTCATGGTGAAGATCTTCAGGCCTTCGATCAGATTCTCGTCCGTGGGCGGCACGGGATTGTTCAAGCGGGGAGCATGGCGCTCCACCGAATTGTCGAGCGCGCTCATGGCGATGTGGTGTTCCATCTCGGAAGGGGCGATGTTGGCCCGAGTCGGCAAAAAGCCCAGCAGGGCGAGGCCAAGGCCGCCAATCAGCAGAACCAGAATGGTGATGACAATCCCCAGAATGAAGTTGCGCATTTAAGAGCCTTAAATTAGGAGACTGGTGAGCTTCAGTCCACAGTTCAATTCTCCGCCGAACCGCAGCCGCACGCCGGTTCCTTCTCACTCAACCTTCAAAGGCGCGGCCACCGAGCCGATGCGTCCGCTGAGGTTGTCACGGACAACGAAACGAACCGTGTATTCCCCGGGCGCAAGATCCAGGAAGCCTCTGTAACCCACGCCGCTTTGGCGAATCGACGCCAACTTTTCCGGGGTCAGATGAGTGTCGATCTTCTGGTCCCGGGGCTGATCGACTTGTTTGCCGTCGGGCGTTTTCGCCAGCGCGACGAAGTCCAGCTCAACATGGTTATTGTCGGCGGCGTCGATCTGCGCAGCATCTGGCGCCAGATGCATTGCATAATTCACATGCTTCTTGCCCGGCTCCTCGCCCGGTTCGACTTTGTCCCAGTGCCCGACCAGCGCCAGTGACGTGAAATCCAAAGGCGACTGCAAAGCCGACGAAATGTCGTTGTTGCGGCTGTTCTCGGGATCGACGGTGGCATTGGTCACAAAGAAGCCGCTGCGCGCCCGCACCTCCGTGTGATCGCGCTTCACTTTCACCGCGAGCTTGCGCCAGCCCGCCTTAGTCTTCGACCGGTCAAGATAGTACCCCAGCATGTAGTATTCGGCGGAATCGTTCACCGCATCGCGAAATCCCTTTACCAGGTCGTTGGAGTTGTAATAGGCGCGGCCTCCGGTCATATCCGCAAAGACCAGGAAGCTCGCCTGGGTATCCATGAGCCGCCGGTTCATATTGCGCGCATAGTTCTTTCCCGGGTTGCCCACGGAAGCGCTGGCCATGGGTACAACCAGTCCCTTGACGTCCACCGTATAGAGCGCAATCTGTGCGTCGTTGAGCAGTTGCCAGGTGTGCTCGTACATGGGGAGCACATCGGTGAGAGTATCGCGGCCGATGGGCGCGAGCTGCATGTTGTCGCTCACGTTGAAGGGGAATCCTCCGCCCGCCCAGATCAGCGATTTCCGCCCGGGGAATCCTTTCAGCGCCTGCGCCACTTGTTGCAAACCCTCCAAGGTATAGATGATGGCCAGGCGCTGCTCGAACGATTTGAAACTCAGTTCCGCGTCTTCCATCATGGTCTGGAGTTTTTGCGCTTCGCTTTGCACGGCCCCGGGATCCACATCCGCGCTGCCATCGGGACTGGCCGTTCCGGTCAGAGCTTCCACATCTCCCGGGCTATCGACAAAATGGAATGTGTCGCCTTTGACTTTATGCAGCGCGGCGACCAGAACGCGAGGATCGGTGGTGAAGTCATGGATCACGTGCATGCCGCTGCGGGTGAGGGTATAGAGGGCGGTTGGCTCCCGTTGATCCACCGATCGCGTCAGATACTTGAGCATGTCCTCGCGCGCATGAGCCTGCGCCATAAAGGACGTGTTAATGAGGTCGAGCACCATCAGCGTAATGCGCCGGTTCGATGCCCCGCCCGCCAGGGAATTGCCGAACTCGTTCGGGTTCTTGGGACGCGACCAACGGTGCGTGTCGCTGCTGATTTCCTCGAACGTGGCGATCTTTTGTTCCGCGCCATTTTCCAGCACCGTGAAGTCTTCCTGCTTGAGTCCGGTGATGTGGTTGCCGGACTTGTCGGTCACCAGAGTGGGGATCAGCACCATTTCCGTGCGGGCGGTGAATTTGACGTTGGAGCTGTCTTTATCTTTGTCTTTGGGTTTCGCGAAGACAAAAATGGAACCCGCCAAAGCGGCGATTAGGACGACGTAGCAGGAATGCCTACAGTCAATCGACATTTCCGTACTCCCTTCCGATTGCGGGCAAAGGATGCGGGATAATTCACGGCGCGGATTGAGTCGTGCAGGCCAGAAGCGCCGCTGAGGAAGTCATTATATAACGCGAGCGCAGCCTAGAATCTTGTTTCGGAGGGGTGTGGCTTCAGCTCACAACGTCCGAAACCACCAATGCCGCTGGCTCAGCTGGCTTCTCTATTTTCTTTTTCCCGACTGTGTTCACCAGCACCACGCCGCCGAGTGCCACCGCGCCGCCGGCCAGTGAGATCAGCCTTGGCACTTCGCCCAGCCAAATCCATGCAATGCCGATGGCTGCGATCGGAATCACGTACAGCAGCGTCGCAGTTCGCCCGGCGGCGCCGTGTGAAAGCACGTAGGCCCAAGCCACATAGGCGAGCGCACCCGGAAAAATACCGAGATAGACGACCGCCAGCGTCGCCGCCGCGGGAGCGGCGCGGAACGTATGCAGCAGACCATTACCGAAGGGCAGCATCATCGCCGTCCCGAACCACATCGCGTAAGCCGTAAATTCCAGTGCGCTGTACCTGCCCAAATAATGCTTCTGCAGAATGATGTAGAGCCCGTTGGCAACCGCGGCGGCGAGAATGATCAGCGCTTGCAGTGAGAATGAGAAGCGGATCCCTCCGCCTTCTCCGCTCGAAATCAGCGCGACTCCCGCGAAGCTCACAAACACTCCACACCATCCGATCGCGGTCAGTTTCTCGTGCAGCCATAATCGGGCCCCGAGAGCCGTCCAGATCGGCGTGGAAGCAATCAGCAAGCTGGCTGCGCCCGCGGTCACGCGAGTCTCTCCGTAATTGAGTGCCAGGTTGTAAAACGTGATTCCAATGGCGCCGGTCAGGACCAACCCGGGAATGTCGCCCAACAGCGGACGGCGGAAGTGCGCGACCCCAGCATAAATGGCGAGCACCAGAGATGCGACCAGAAAACGCAGGATAGCGAGATTCGCGGGCGAATAAGCGCGCAGGCCGGCGCGAATGCCGGCAAAGGCAGAGCCCCAAATCACCAGAGCGAACGCCAGCACGACAAAAGTGCGCGATGTAAAGCGTGGCATCGAGGGCCTCCTTCCAGTAAGAATCTCAGTTCCTGAAGAAGTGTCTGCGTCGGGATCGCAGTTCTACCAGAAGCGTGCAACCTTGGTAATCTGAGCGCTGGCTATTGAGCAAGTGTAGAGACGGGGCTTGCCCCGTCTCAGCTGCGGAAATGCGGCAATCCGCTTTTCTACGCGATGACGCTGACCTCGTCGCCGACGCGAATCGTTCCCGGCGTGAGAATCTGAGCCCGCAATCCCCCGCGGTGCAGCAGGCCCTTGATCACCGGCTTCCCAGTTATTTTCTCCAAGTGATCGCAAGGCTCGCACAGGCGGATGCCGCGAATGCGCACATCGCCGATGGCAAACTCCCTCCCTACCAGGTGATTCAGCGGCACATTGCGCGTCACGATGTTCCGGCGAGCGTCGCCCGGAGCAAGCTCGACCTGATAGTCGCGCCGCAGCGCCTCAATCGCCTCCGCCTCGATCAGCGTGAGTTCGTAATCCGGACCGGGCTTGTAGAACGTGCCCAGCTTCAGCGCGTATCGATCCCCCTCCAGCCCCGTGCCCGGAATCGCCGCCGCCTGAGCAACCGATTCCATCGGCCCTTGGGCGGCGGAGGCAAGATGAATCGATTCCACTGTTCCGGTCCACATGGCGCATCTCCGGCGATTACGGTTCTTCTCAGATTTAACGCTCTAAAATTTCAACGCTCTAAGTTTCAACGGATCGAAGCTTCAACGCTCACGATCGACTCTTCCAGCGCATCCATGGCAACGTCGGCTTCGTCCTTGGTGACAATGAGCGGCGGCACAATGCGAATCGTGCTCGGACCGCAGCCTAGAAACAGAATGCCGCGCTCAAACGCCCGCTGCACGACCCGATCGCGCTCGCTGGCGCCATACTCGCGGGTCGTCTGGTCTTTCACGATTTCGACGCCGATCATCAAGCCGCGTCCGCGGACGTCGCCCACAATCCTATGCTTCTTCGGCCAGCTGGCCATGCGCTTCAGCATGTGGTCGCCAACTTCCTGCGAGTTCCGCAGCAGCCCTTCTTTCTCGATCACATCCAGCGTAGCCAGCGCGGCGGCAATGCAGACCGGGTTGCCGCCGAAAGTCGACGCGTGCGAGCCGGGAACCCAGTCCATGATGTCGGCCTTGCTCACGGTGATGCCAAGCGGCATTCCGGAGGCAATGCCCTTCGCGATGCAAACGATGTCGGGATGTACGCCCGTGTGTTCGACCGCAAACCATTTGCCCGTGCGGCCCATGCCACTCTGCACTTCGTCCACCACCAGCAGGATGCCGTGCTGGTCGCAGATGCGGCGCAGTTCCTGCATGAAGATCGCCGGAGCGATCACGTATCCGCCTTCGCCCTGGATCGGCTCGACAAAAATGGCCGCGACTTCTTCCGGCGCGAGGAGGGTCCTAAACAGTTTGTCTTCGATGAAGCGCGCGCAACCGAGAGCCAATTTCTCGGCCTCTTGCGGCCCGCCCGCACAGCCCCTATACACATCGGGATAGCGCACGTGCGTAACCCCAGGCACAAGCGGCGAGAAGCGGCGTTTCTGCTGCGGCTTCGAGGCCGTCAGCGAGAGCGCGCCCATCGTCCGTCCGTGGAAAGCCCCGAAGAAAGCGATCACCTGTTGCCGCTTGGTGTGATAGCGCGCCAGCTTCAGCGCGCACTCGACGGCTTCGGCTCCGGAGTTCCCGTAATAAAACTTGTGCGGCCCCGGCATAGGCGCAATCTTCGACAGCCGCTCGGCCAGCGTCACCATGCCCTCATAGTAGAAGTCGGTGCCCGACATGTGGATCAGTTCGCCCGCCTGCTTTCGAATGGCCGCAACCACCTCCGGATGGCAATGCCCGGTCGAGGTCACGGCAATCCCAGCGGAAAAATCGAAGAACTCATTGCCATCCACGTCTTCCACCACAATCCCGCGCCCGCGCTTGGCAACCATCGGATACGAGCGCGTGTAGGAAGGTGAAATGTATTCCTCATCGCCCGCGAGAACGCGCCTGGCATTAGGGCCAGGAATCGCAGTAATGAGCTTGGGGCCGACGGTCAAAGTCTTGGTGGTCATGAGTTCCTCCAGATTAGTTCTCAGTGGTGTTTCGGGCCGGATTCGAGCAGCGACCACGGAGATAGGCTGCTTGGGCCAAAAGCCAAAAGCTAAGAGTCAAAGGCTAAAAGCGATCAGCTGAGGAACGAAGGGAAGAATCAGTCGCAGCCAAAGAGATTGGCGCGCACGTGCGAAGGCAGAAAGGAAAGGTACCGCCGAGGACAAGCGCGCCCTTCGATCCAGCACGCCCCAATAAGCGAAATGTACCCGTTCGAGCGCATAGCAACTAAGAACAGTATATCGCGGGTTAGATCGCCCCGTAACCCCCAAAAGGACAAGCCCAAAAGGTCGTCGCGCTAGCGTGTGTGGGGACGGACGCCTCGCCCGTCCACGGGGTGGAGAGCTCAGCAGCTGCCACGTCGAGATCGCAGCCGGCTTCGCGTCTGCCTGGAACACAAACCGATCGCTGAGCAGGAAATTCACCAGCGAACAAACGATGATCGCCATTTCAAACATCTAGAGCAGCTTCTCTTCCGCGATCATGTGGCGCGTGCGCCCCGCCCGCGTAAGTTGCGAGCACATTTTATGCAGCGATATGGGGATGCTTCGCCAACTGAGGCAATTACTGAGATGTGCTACGGTTACGAGCATGAACGGCGCGGAGGATTTTAGCAATTCTGGGGCAATGAAGGCCAAAGCTGCCGCGGTTTGGCTTTATCTCGTGGCTGCGGCGACTCTCTTCAACTCGCTGATAGTACACAAGTACACTCGTTTTATTGACTTGCTGATTGGACTCTCATTCACACAGTTCATCGATGCGGTTTTTGTTGGTGCGGGGGTGGAACCGCGAGGGTCGCCCTACTGGTGGGTTGATGCGCTACCGGCGTTGGTGCTGGATATGCCGTTCGTTTTGGTGCTGCTGATACTGGCCCTGAAAGTTTCGCATCGACGGTATCGGGCTACTCAGGTCAGCTTTTGGCTATACGCAATTGATACTTCCGTATTTGCGCTCGGCTTAGCAGCGGATATAGCGATACTTCACGTGCCCATCCGGCCACTCCTGTGGCAGGGCTTGACCCTCATTGTCCATACTGTTGGCCTGTTCATCCTTTTCCGAGCATGGCGAGGTGCGGTCGGCGCACAAAGCTCTGCCTAGTTGGCGAATTCAGCGATCACACTAACTAAGAACATTCCCCGGCCCTTGTTGCCGCAATCCGAGATTGCCATTCCCGATTCCGCACCTCCGATAACTCTCCCACCCTCCGTCAGATGCGTTAACCTTCAAACGATGCGCCTCCTCCGCTTCTTCCGCCCATCGCACCAGCACACCGCCTTCTCAGCGACACTGCTGCTGATGACGGCCATCACGCTCTCGCGCGTGATCGGATACATCCGCGAGGCCTACATCGCCTACGCCTTCGGCGCCGGTCAGCAGACCGACGCCTACGTCGCCGCTTTCACCCTCCCCGACTGGCTCAACTACATCGTCGCCGGCGGCACCGCCTCCATCACATTCATCTCCATCTATACCCGGTTTTTGGCGGAAAAGCGCGAGCAGGACGCCCAGAAAACTTTCTCCATCATCATTACGGTGATGACCACGGTGCTGATCGCAGGCACCATCCTCGCCGAGATCTTCACCCCGCAATTCGCCGGTTGGATGTTCCACGGCTTCACGCCCGAGCAGTTGCGACTCTGCGTTCATCTCACGCGCATTCTTCTGCCCGCGCAGATCTTCTTTTATGTTGGAGGAGTCGTTTCCGCGGTGTTGCTCTCGCACCGTCTGTTTCTGCTTCCGGCATTCGGCCCTCTGATCTACAACGTGTTCATCATCGGCGGCGGAGTGATCGCCGGACGCCAGATGGGAATCGCCTCCCTGGCCTTCGGTGCGCTCGCCGGCAGCATTGCCGGACCGTTTCTGATCAACGCGCTCGGAGCAGCCAAAATCGGCACCGGCTACCGTCCCTCGTTCGACGTGAAGAATCCCGCCTTCCGCGAGTGGGTGCGCCTCTCCATCCCGTTGATGCTGGGCGTCTCGCTGGTCACCGCCGATGACTGGATCCTTCGCTACTTCGCCTCCAGCGGAATCGGCGACATCGCCAGGCTGAACTATGCCAAGCGTCTCTTCGCAGTTCCCATAGCTATTCTCGGACAGGCCGTCGGCCAGGCATCGCTTCCCTTTTTCTCCCGGCTGTTTGGAGAAAAAAAGTTCGAAGAATTCGCCGCCACCGTGAATGCTTCCGTCTATCGCATCACGGCCGCTTCCCTGCTCATCACCGGCTGGATGATGGCCATCGCCGTCCCGCTCATCGATCTCGTCTATCGCCGCGGACATTTCACCTTGGCAGATTCCGAATCCACGGCCCTCTACTTTTTCTGGTTTTCGCTCTCGCTGGCTTTGTGGTCCAGTCAGGCACTTTATGCCCGCGCATTTTATGCTTCGGGCAACACCCTGACTCCTATGATCGCCACCAGCCTGATCACTCTAGCTTCTCTACCCATGTACGCGCTGTTTTTTCGCACGCTGTCCGTCACCGGACTAGCCATCGCCTCCGACCTGGGCATCACCGCCAACGCCTTAGCCATAGCCCTGCTCCTGCATATTCGCGCCATGGTGCCGCTCGGCGGTATGAACTGGAAAGAATTAGGCAAAGCTGCGCTGGTGGGCGCCGTTGCCGGAGGATTGAGTCATGAAGTCATGCGCACCATCTCACTCGATGGCAGCCGCCGCGCCGATCTTCTCGCCCTCGCGCTCGGCTCCCTAACCTGGGCCGCAGCCGTCGCCGCAGGACTCTGGCTGTTGCGGTCGGAATTACCGGCAGACCTGCGCAGGAAAAGATCCGCTGCTTTCCCGGGCGTAGCGGAGAGCGAAGCCGCGGAAACGATGGCCACAGGCAAGGAACCGTAAAAGCGCTTGTGTGGTGACGGGGCGGAGCCTGTCCTGAGCGGAGCCGAAGGACCCCGTCCAAGCCGAGCGAAGCTCGGCAGTGCCAGTGGTCACAACAACCGTGGATTCGCCATGTCGCTCTTCGTCCGTCGCTCTTGGCGATGCGACGTTGGAGCCCTAAGCAGAGAAAAAAAACGGACCGCAAAAAGAGGCCCGTTTCCTAAACCCGCTTGCGCCGTCGTTCGTTCGTACAAGAGCGAAGAGCGAACAGCGAACAGCGCTCCTACGCCCGCGCCGACATCGCCGGTTCCGGCGAAGCAGTCGCAGGACTCTTCGCCACTTCTTCCGGCTTCGAGTCGGTCTTTGCTCCCGCCGTTCCCGCTTTGCGGATGTCGATGCCGCCCTTGAAGAACGCGCCGTCTTCAATCGAAATGCGCGCCGCCACGACGTCGCCGGTCAGCGAACCGTCACTGCGGATATCCACCCGGTCGCTCGCCGTCAGGTTACCCCGCACCTTGCCGAGCACCACGATTTCTCGCGCGCTGATGTTTGCCGCCACCACTCCATTGCGGCCAATCGTTACCCGATTGCCCGAGAGATTGATCGACCCCTCCACCCGGCCATCGATATACAGAGACTCGGAACCGGTCACTTCACCTTTAATTACCAGCGACTTACCGATCGTGGCTTGGTCCGAAGTGGTGGTCGTAACCGGGCGCGGCACAGTCGCGGGCTCGTTCACCAGCGGTGCCGTCGTCGCAGTGGTCGTGCTCGGACGCTCCGGCTCACTTGGCCGGGAGGGTGTCGCAGGTTGATTCGTGGGCTTCCACATTGTCGTCGAAATCCTTTCCTTATATTGACGGATTTTGGATCACGGCCGCATTTCGGGGGCCAAAGCAAATTGTACTCCCGAGTGACCCCTATGCTTGTGGAAATCCAGCATTCTTATTGATTTTCATATTTCCCCTCGTGGTTCCTCCCTCAGAATTGCACTATCGACCATGCATCGATCATGTAACCCCTGCCAGCCAACGGTAATTCTTCTATCGCAATACTTGCGTCGCGATCATGTCGCGATAGTATGGAGCCGTGGGGCATGGCTGAATCGCGTGCCATCGCTGCCGAGGAATCATGACTTCAACTCAAACGACTCTAACCGCGACGACTACAACCGCGACCGCCCGCCTCCGGCCCCAGCCCGGAGAATACTCTCCCTACCACGATAACTACATCTCCCTGGTCAAGGACAACGACGTGCTCGCCGCGCTCGATAACCAGCGCCGTCAGATGGTTCTCCTTCTCTCCGGATGCACCGGGGCCGATGGCGATCTCCGTTACGCGCCTGAGAAGTGGAGCTTGAAGGAAGTGCTTGGCCACCTCAACGATACCGAGCGCATCATGAGCTACCGGGCCCTGCGCATTTCGCGTGGTGACCAGACTCCGATCGAAGGCTTCGAGCAGGACGACTACGTCCGCAACTCCCCCTTCGCGCGCCGTTCGCTGGCCGACCTGATCGAGGACTACATCGTCGTCCGCCGCGCTACCATCTCCCTCTTTCGCAATCTAGACGAGCCCGCCTGGACCCGCCGAGGAGTAGCGAACAAGAACGAAGTAACGGTGCGCGCCCTGGCCTACATCATCGCCGGCCACGAACTGCATCACCGGAGAATTCTGGAAGAGAAGTACCTGCGCTGATTTTAGTTCTCGGTTCCTAGTTCTCAGTTCTCAGTAACTGAGCCAAAGACTGAGAACTGAGAACTGGGAACTGAGAACTGATGCCCAAGGGACGCAACCTGCTCGTCGGCCGCCTGACCATGCATCGCGACGGCTTCGGCTTCGTGATTCCCGAAGCCACTTCGCTCGATGACAGTCTCAAGGCTCGCCTCGCCGGCGATGTCTTCATTCCTCCTCATGCCACCGGGTCCTCCATGCACGGCGACCGCGTCCTGGTCGAAGTCACCGCCGTCCGCACCGACGGCCGCGCCGAAGGCCGTATCGTCCGCTCGCTGTCGCGCGCCCATCCAACCGTGGTCGGCATCTTCCACTACGGACACCGCCACAACTACGTCAAGCCCATCGACGAAAAAGTAACCCGAGAAATCGTAATCCCACCAGGAATGGAAAACCCGCAACCCCTTGTGTCCGCTGTGCCCCCTGTGGTTGCTTCTGACGTTGGTCCTTCAAAGCAACCACAGGCAAAGCAACCACAGGGAACACAGAGATCACAGAGAAAAAAGTCCCGAGATCGCGTAATCGGCGACGAAGCCGCAGTCCACACCGACAGAGAGGATCTAGAAGGCGTAGTAGTCGACGTGGAAATCACGGACTGGCCAAGCGCCACGCAGCAACCGCGCGGCCGCGTGATCGAAATTCTCGGCGAAGAAGACGACTTCGGAGTCGACGTCGAGATCATGATCCGCAAGTTTCACCTGCCCCACCGCTTCCCGCCCGAAGTGCTAGAAGAAGCTCAAGCCATAACATCCGGCAATGTGCCCCAGGTTCGCGCCCGTTCTTTGGGCGCTAACCTGGGTTCCCTGCGTCACCGCCGAGACTACCGCAACCTACCCATAGTCACCATCGATGGCGAAACCGCGCGCGATTTCGACGACGCCGTCCACGTCCGCCAACTCGAAAACGGCAACTACGAACTGCAGGTTCACATCGCCAACGTCGCCCAATACGTAACCCCCAACTCGCCGCTCGATCAGGAAGCCCGTCTGCGCGGCACCAGCGTCTATTTCCCCGACCGCGCTGTCCCCATGTTGCCGTTAGAGCTCTCGACCGACATTTGCAGCCTGCGCCCCGAGGTCGACCGCCTCGTTCTCTCCTGCACCATGGAGATTGACCACCACGGCGAAATCGTCGGCTATGAAATTAATGAAGGCGTTATCCGCAGCGCGAACCGCATGACCTACACCGCCGTGAATGCCGTAATCGAAGGAGAAGCCCAAGAGCGAATAGAAGCTCGCCGCGAATACGCCGCTCAGGTCGAACACTTCGAGCTCATGCGCGATCTGGCGATGATTCTGAACCGCAAGCGCAAACGCCGAGGATCGATCGATTTCGATCTTCCCGAGCCAGTCATAGAGTTCGACGAACTCGGCATGATGAAGAGCATCACGCGATCGGAGCGCAACATCGCCCACCGCCTGATCGAAGAATTCATGCTCTCGGCGAACGAGTCCGTAGCGCACTATCTAGAAAATAAACGCATCGCCTCGCTCTACCGCATCCACGAAAAGCCCGACGCCAAACGCGTCTACGACTTCGAAGTCATCGCCGCCACGTTCGGATACTCGCTCGGAGTAGGCGCGCTGCCCATCCAGCGCGTGCAATTAAGAGCCGACCGCCGCGACGCTCGCGGCACCGGCAAGCGCGTCCGCGAAATCGAAGTGCCCAAGGAAGTCCACATCACCCCGCGCATGTATCAAAAGCTAACCGAGAAGATCGCCGGCAAGCCAGAAGAAAGAATCCTGAGCTTCCTGATGCTGCGCTCGCTGAAGCAGGCCCGCTACTCCGAAGAAAATCGCGGACACTTCGCCTTAGCCGCCTCCACCTACACCCATTTCACCTCGCCCATCCGCCGCTATCCCGACCTGATCGTGCACCGCATCCTGAAAGAAGTGCTGCGCGACTCGCCCGAAAAGATGGATGGAGAAGTCGCGGTAGGAACGTCGCAATCTCTACAAAATTCTCATCCTCCGTTAAATTGTCATCCTGAGCGAAGCGAAGGACCTGCTTTTCGCCCGCACCAAGGCGAACCAACGCAAGAAAACGACCGGGAAGGGCACGACTTCAGTCGTGCCGATAGCTACGCAAGAAAGAAGGGGGCTTCAGCCCCCGAGGGCCCGCCGCCATCCCCCTGGTCCAAGCGCCGCGACCGCGAAGCCCATCAGCGCGAACTCACTCCGCTAGGCGGTCCCATCGCGCCCGAAGAACTCCACAACATAGCCGAAGAATCCAGCCAGTCCGAACGCCGCGCCGACGAAGCCGAACGCGGCCTGATGGAATGGAAAAAAGTAAAATTCATGGAAAGCCGCATCGGCGAAGACTTTGACGGCCTCATCATCAGCGTAACCAAGTTCGGCTTCTTCGTGGAACTGACCGACCTCTTCGTAGAAGGCCTCGTCCCCCTAAACACGCTAAGCGATGGCGATAAGAATGACCGCTACACCTACCACGAAGACACGCGCCAGATCATAGGCCAGCGCTCACGCAAAACCTACAGTCTGGGCAATCGCGTGCGCGTGCTGGTGGACCGCATCGATCCGGTGGAGAAAAAGATTCAGTTTGCGGTTTTCGAAGAGCAGCCCCAGCGCCCAACCCCACGGCGACGCAAATAACGTGTAGGGCGGACACTCTTGTCCGCCGCTCTTGGTGTTGCCCTTGGTTTTGATCCTGATCTCCCGCCCGCAAGAACAACGTCAAAGGCAGCGGACAGGAGTGTCCGCTCTACCCGGGCCTGTATAGAATTAGGATGTAAGGGGAGCGAAGACCATGCCTACACCCGGCGAACCCAAGCCCGAGCAAGACTCAACCCAGGCGGCCGAGCACGTCGCCAGTGCCCATAAAATTCTGAAGGAGCTGCAGCAGAAGCTCGGAAATCATCCCGAACTCGGCGAGGCCATCACCAAACTGGAGATGGCGCTCAACACCTTGGCGGTAAAGACCGCGGGGCTGCTGTAGCCGCAAACACGTACGGCGACCTTCGACCTGCTAGAATTCCCCGTCACCACTCTTGGCGCCAGCCTGGAAAGTCAGCTCCATGTCTATCAATTCAAAGTCCAGCAACTTACATCCCAGCAATCCCACTCCCCGCACGCGCGTAATGCGCGAACCCCAGCGCGCCGTCTACGACCGCGACACCGTCAACCAGATTCTCGACGAAGCTCTCCTCTGCCACGTCGGCTTCGTCGCCAATTCCAATTCCGACTTCCAGCCCTTCGTCATCCCCATGTCTTACGGACGCGACGGAGACGTGCTGTACATCCACGGCTCGCCCGCCAGCCGCATGATGCGCCATCTTGAACCGGGCGTCCCCGTCTGCGTCACGGTCACGCTGGTCGATGGATTGGTGCTCGCCCGCTCCGTCTTCAATCACTCGATGAACTACCGCTCGGTGATGATTCTGGGCACGGCAACGCCGATTGACGATCCGGCAGAAAAACTCGCAGCCCTGCGCGCGCTGAGCGAGCACATCATTCCCGGACGCTGGGACGACTCGCGCCAGCCCAACGAAAAAGAGCTGAAGGCAACGTCCGTCCTGCGCCTTCCAATCAATGAATTCTCAGCGAAAGTCCGAGTCGGCCCTCCGGTAGACGACGCTGAGGACTACGCATTCTCGACCTGGGCAGGAGTGATTCCACTAGAGATGAATTCCAGCACGCCCATCCGAGACGAACGCTGCAAGCAGGAGTTGCCCGCCTACCTGAAAAATTATTCAAGAAAGAAAAAATCGTAGCCCGGAAACGCCCACGTAGGGGCGGACGCATTCGTCCGCCCCGCCGGACGAAGTCCGGCAGATCGCGGAGAGAATAGTGTTCGACGTGATTTTCGGTGGCGCAGCGGTTCACCTGTCCTGTTCCATGACATTCTTTACAGTTGTTATCACAACATCCTTTACACTGCCGCGCGAGCGGAGCGAGTGCGGCAGTGTAAAGCGTCCGCCGGGGGGCGGACGAGAATGGCGTGGCGAACCATGGCGGTACGCGATCAACGCGTGGAGTTTGTGGTACGGGCCCATCAGGGAAAAGAAAAACTGAGCCGGTTGTGTGCCGAGTTTGGCATCTCTCGGCCCACGGGCTATGTCTGGCTGAAGCGCTATCGCGAACAGGGCGTGGCCGGGATCGAGGAGCATAGCCGTCGTCCCCGGCATTCGCCGCGCCAGACCGCCCCGCCGGTCGAGCAGCGCATCGCCCAGTTGCGGCGCGAGCGGCCCGATTGGGGAGCGCGCAAATTGCAGCCACTGCTCCGCGGCGAAGGCCTCGTCTTGCCGGTGATCACCGTGCACCGCGTGTTGCTGCGGCACGGACTGGTACGGCCCGACGACCGGCACTCGCCCGCCTGGCAACGCTTCGAACGCGACGCACCCAACCAACTCTGGCAGATGGACTTCAAGAGTCCGAAGGGATGCCAGCAGCCGGTCGGGCCCCTCTCGGTGATCGACGATCACAGCCGCTTCGTCATCGCCCTGGAAAAAACCGGAAGCACGCGCACTGAAGCCGTGCAGCAACGGCTGGAGCGCGCCTTCCTCAACCATGGCGTGCCCGAGGCCATGCTGATGGATCACGGCACGCCCTGGTGGAACGCGCAGGCGCCCAGCGGTTGGACCAAGCTGCAGGTGTGGCTGATGAAGCAGGGCATCGCCTGTCTGTTTAGCGGCATTCGACATCCCCAGACCCAAGGCAAGGTCGAACGTTTCCACCTCGCGCTGGAGATGGCGCGGCGCCGGCGTTTACAGGAGAACGAGATGGACCAGGACTGGCTCGACCAGTTCCGCTACGAGTACAACTATGTCCGCCCCCATGAGGCGCTGAGCATGCAAACCCCCGCCACGCGCTGGCTTCCAAGCCCGCGCCGTTACAACCTGGATCCGCCGCCGTGGCGCTATCCGGAGGGCGCAGAAGTTCAACCTCTGGGATCGCAAGGCCAACTGAAGCTCGACGGACAACGCTGGGAAATCAGTAAAGCGCTGGCCCGCGAACCAGTACGGCTGGTCCGCATCTCCGGCCGCATCCTGGTCTACTACTGCAACTCGCTGCTCAAGGAGATCGATGTCCAAGCCCAACGCCTCTCCACGGTGAAGCGCTGGACTCAACCCAACTGTAAAGGATGTCCTGATAACGCTGTGTAAAGGATGTTATGAGACTGGACAGGTTCACCGCTGCGATAACCGGCTTGTTTTCAGCGACGGCTTTAGCCGCTGAGGGCCAGCAGAGCCAACTTATCCAAGACGCATGCGCGGGCGAGACAAGAACTACTTCCCTGAGAGCAATTCCCGAAGAATCCCATTACATTCCCGCCAAGACACGTTTTCGCTGTGCGGGCTATGCCGCCCATCCTCGATAAAACGCATCTCCGCGCCAGCGATCATTCCGTGCGCTCGTTCCATCTCTCCCGGTTCGGTTCGCGGATCGCCTCTCCCGTGGACAAACGTCACCGGCACTTTCAACTGGCTCAGCCGTCCGTCATATAGATCTTCGCCCAGTCGTTCACTCTGGGCCGCCAGTTTCAACCAGACACGGCAATTCCGCTGTACCACCTTCCTCCATTGCTCCGCGCCATGATCCGCCACCAGCAACTCTTTTACCTTTTCACTTACCTCCTCCGGATGGATAGCAAATCGTGTGAAGAAACTGCGCGACCCCGGCTTGTTGCGATAGAAATGAAATGCTTCCAGAATCAGACGTACGCAGCGCTCGGGCGCCGCCAGCCCGATCATCGCGGCAATAACCGCTCCATCGCTGTGTCCCCAGAGAACCGCGCGCTCGATCCCGAGCGCATCCAACACCAGCAGGGTCTCGTCCGCTGCCCGGCGATGAAAGTCCGTCGGCATCTGCCGCGACAATCGCACCGAGCGCCCGTAGCCGGACCGATCCGGAATTACAAAGCGGACTTGCTCCCCCAATGCCTCGATCTGCCGATCCTCAATTTGCCGGTCCTCAATTTGGCGGTCTTCAATTTGCCGGTCCTCAATTTGGCGGTCTTCAATTTGCCGGTCGATGGGATACACCCCATAACCCCACCCCCCATGTAAGAACACCACGGGCCGTCCGCCACCCACATCCCTGTAATGAATCTGAACCGGCCGGACGGAGGGCGCATGCGGCGAGTTTTTCAATTCGACAAACGGCATGAGATCTTACAGGTTTCGTATCAGGGCATCGCTTAAGCGATGCCGCAAATCGCGGCTGATTCGTCAACCACGTCGCTGCCCAAATTCCTGTTCGACCATTCCACTGGCGAATGGCGCGAGTCACGGCAGCAGCAGCAACTTCCCCGTAGTCTTCCGCCCTTCAAGATCCCGGTGCGCCTGCTGCACCTGCGCCAGCGGATACAGGTGTTCGATCCGCAACTTGAGCTTGCCCTCGCGAATCATGCCGAACACCGCCGCGGCACGCTGCTGCATTTCCTGCGCGCTGATGGTGTAATGCGCCAACATGGGCCGCGTCAAGAAGATTGATCCCTTCTGCGTCAGCACCATCGGATCAATCGGCCCGACCACCCCACCCGAACTTCCGAAAAGCACCATCATGCCGCGCACACGCAGCAGGTTCAGACCCTTCTCGAACGTCGTCTTCCCCACCGAGTCATACACCACATCCACGCCTTTGCCACCAGTTAGCCGTTTCGTCTCCGCCTCAAAATCAGCCTGCGAATAAAAAATGACCTCGTCCGCTCCCGCTCCTCGCGCCAGCTTGGCTTTCTCTTCGGTCGAAACCGTCGCAATCACCCGTACCCCTATGTTGTGCGCCATCTGCACCAGCAGCAACCCAACTCCGCCGGCCGCGGCATGAATCAACGCCGTCTCGCCTTTTTTCAGCGGATAAGTATCGTGAGACAGGTAGTGCGCCGTCATCCCCTGCAGCATGGCGGCCGCAGCCTCGCGCTCTCCCACTCCCGCCGGAATCTTCACCAGACGGTCGGCCGGCACCGCAGCGTACTCGGCATAGCTCCCAAGCACTGAGGAGTAAGCCACTCGATCGCCGACGGCCACATCGTGCGCGCTGGAGCCCACCGCCGAAACCACGCCCGCCGCTTCCTGTCCCAGAACAAACGGCAGCGGCGCCTTGTAACGCCCCTCGCGGTTATAGACGTCTATATAGTTGACGCCCGCCACCTGTATCTTGACGACGGCTTCGTTCGATTTCGGTTGCGGAACCGGCAAATCCACCAGTTCCATCACTTCCGGCCCACCTGTTTGCTTAATCTGTATGGCTTTCATATCCGCTTTCGATGAATTCAGAATCGCAAAGGACTCGACGGCGGCAACCGATTCTCTTCAAGCCTCAGGGAAAAAGTCCGAGGCCCTCCCGCCACCTACATAATGTGGGTGGGTGCCCCATCCTTGCGCGTTCTTTGCGCAAGGGTGGGACGCGAGGTTGCCCCCGCCTCACTGCCCCGTTGCATCCCCTTCCAGCCTCGGGTAACATGGCCCTCCGGTCCCCAAAGTAACGGGGTACATATGTCTTTTGTAGTGTTGACCCAACGAACTTTGCGATAGTACCATCTCATACTACTGAGCCATACTACTGAAGTACGCTGGATTGCGCCCGGAAGCTTTATGGTAAGTTTTTGAAATATGAGGCTTTATTCTAACTCTTATCTGGCGATCATTCTCTCCGCTCCGTTGGCGGCGACTCTCGCCTGCCAGAGTGCCCAGAAGCCATCATCTTTCATGCCTCCCGCTCAGGCCCAGGCTCCAGCCGTGATAGCGGCTAGCAGGCCGCCTGCTCATCAGCAGAAGCCCACCGCAGCCGCCGCTGAGCCCCAATCGAAGCCGCAGGTTCCGCAAGCGCTCGAGGTCGATCCCATTGGTGACCTGATCGCCCGCGTAGAAAAAGAATACCAGGCAGGGCAGGACAACTATCGCGCCGGCCACCTCGAAGCGGCGAAACAGAATTTCGACGCCGCCTTCAACCAACTGCTGGGCAGCGGATTCGATCTCAGCTCCGATCTTCAATCATCCGATCATCCATCGTCCGATCGTCCATCAGACGACCGACTCCAGCGCGAACTCGACCGCATTCTCGACGGCATCAACACCCTCGAACTAGCCGCCCTGCAGCAAGGCGACGGCTTCGCCGAGCAAAAGTCGGAACCGGCCCCCATCGACGAGGCCAACGAGCTCACCCCCACCGTCGACCAAAACGTGAAGGCGAAAGCCGAGGCCGAACTTAAATCCACCCATTCCGACCTGCCGCTGGCCATGACCGACCAGGTCGCCGGCTACATCAATTACTTCTCCAGCCGTGGACGCGGCACACTCGAACGCGCTCTGGCCCGCTCCGGCCGCTACGAGGATATGATTCGCCGCACCCTAACTGAAGAGGGCGTGCCGCAAGACCTGATCTATCTGGCGCAAGCAGAATCCGGCTTCCATCCGCTAGCCGTCTCCCGCGCCGGCGCCCGCGGCATGTGGCAGTTCATGGGCAGCCGCGCCCAGGGCTACGGACTAGAGCGCAACTGGTGGGTCGATGACCGCCAGGATCCCGAAAAGGCGACCCGTGCCGCCGCCCACCATCTGAAAGACCTCTACAACGAGTTCGGAGACTGGTACCTCGCCATGGCCGCCTATAACTCCGGACCAGGCACCGTCCAGAGCGCGGTCAAGCGCACCGGCTACGCCGATTTCTGGGAACTCTACCGCCGCAACGTTCTGCCCAAGGAAACCCGCAACTACGTCCCCATCATCGTGGCCGTAACCATCATGGCCAAGAATCCCGAGCAATACGGACTGGATTCAGTGGTGAAGGATAAGCCCGTTCCCTACGACACCATCAAGATCAATTACCCCATCGATCTCCGCCTAGCCGCGGAGTGCGTGGATGCCACCAGCTCCGACTTGCTCGACCTGAACCCCAGCCTGCTCCGGCTAACCACCCCGAAATTGCCCGGCAAAGATGGAGATTTCGAGCTCCACGTGCCCGCCGGAACTGCCGCCAAGTTTCAAACCGCGGTAGCCGCGATTCCAGTCGACAAGCGCGTCTCCTGGCGTTATCACAAAGTCCAAGGCGGAGAAACCCTGGCCTCAATAGCCCGCACCTATCACACCACGCCAAACGCCATAGCTGAAGCCAATGACCTCGACGCTGTTTCGAACTCTAGTTCGAAGTCTGGTTCGAAGTCTGGTTCGAGCGATGCTTCGATTAGAGGTTCGAGCGCTGGCCTGAGAGTCGTTTCGACTAGGGGTTCGTACGGAGGTTCCTATGGGGCTTCCTACAACGAAGCGCTAGCGCCCGAAAGCCGTCTGATCATCCCCATCGCGCCCAGCAAACAGGGCGATACCAGCACCTACGCACACGCGACCATGCGCTACCACGTGCGCAAAGGCGATACGGTGGAATCGGTAGCCGAGAATTTCGGCGTCTCAGTCAAAATGCTGCGCGGCTGGAACCATCTCAAAGGCAGCAGCCTAGCCGGAAGAAAGGTCTTGTATCTCCACCTCCCCGTTACTCGGGGAGCGGGCGAAACCGAGGTCGCCACCAAGCGTTCCAGCGGATCGCGCCATCATGCCGGAACCGAGACGGCCTCAGCCCGCCGGTCGTCTATAGGAACGCCAAACCGCGCGTCCAGCCGCTCGTCCAAAGAAACTTCCAGCGCAGCCGTCCATGCCGCCGTGAAGCATCACAAGGTCAAGCAGGGCGAAACCCTGTATTCCATCGCCAACTCCTACAACACCACCGTCTCCGCCCTAAAGAAATACAACCGGAATATCGCAGCCCTGCGACCGGGAATGATTCTCGTAGTCCGCGACGGCCACTAAAGCCGGAAGTCCAAAAAAAATCACGTAGGGGCGGACGCCCTCGTCCGCCCAGCCGAGCGAAAGCTCGGCACCAGTCGCTGACCAGCCCCGGAGGGGCGTCCAAACTTAGCCCCGCGCTTCAGCGCGGGGTAGCGCGCAACGACAACCCAAGTCCCGTAGGGACGACCGAAATTCTCACGAACTCATCACCCCTGCCTTTGGGTGGCGCAGCGGTTTACCGCTGCCATCTAAACGCTCACTTCCGACGATTTTGGGTGGCGCAGCGCTTCAGCTTCAGCGCTGCGGTAACTGCATAGTCTTCATTGCATCGCTAGTCGAGCCTGGTAGATAATGATCTCGACAGCGGGGGCCACGGGGGATATGCCCGTGACCCCGCTTTTGCATCTACCCGAAATCATGACGGAACCTGACTCGACCAAAGATAAGGTAAGCAGCAAGGCAGCCCGAAAAGCGGCCGAGAAGCGCCGCCGTGCGGAGGAGCTTCTCAGAACACGACGCCAGCAGCTTACCGACGCTCTGCAAGCTGTGGCAAGGCTCGAAGAACAATTGGGGACGATCCGCAAAGATATCGGACGGTATGAGACCTTGACGAGCCATTTGACGGGATTCTATGAAGAGATCAACAAGCTCGCCAAGGGTAGAACGCTATTTGAGGTCTCGGATCTGGTAGTTGACCAAGCTAACGACATAGTTCGCGACTCGAAGGCCATCATTCAAGGTGACATTTACCTCGACCGGGTTAAAGAGTTCGTGGCTGCTGGGGACAATCCAAAGTATCCAGACGTTCTGCTGACGCTCAGGGCGATACAACAGAGCTTGGCGCGATTCGGATCTGGCATTGCTGATCGCGAGAAGCGCATCGTCTTCACGCTCCAGGAAGGTAGGACAATCTTAAAGGCTCTCGAGTGTTACGTTAACGAGAGTCTCTGCCCTTCCGTCGCCGATATAAAAGCGAGACTCGTTGTTGGTGCACCGGCGGGACACTGGTTCAAGGACCCTGACTACAGCGGAAACGGACCCTTTGACTTCGACAAACTAGATCGACTGAATCTCACGGAGTATCTTTCCAAGGAGCTAAAAGCCCGCGAGTGACATGAGCACTCATAATCCACGATCCCCGCTGATCTCGGGTGTTTCCCAGTATGAAGTTGACTTCGTCATCCCCCGCGTCGGCGTGGACCTTCCTCTCGGCATCGACCCTTTCCTCTTGTTTAAGAGCCGCGACCCGGCATACAGCGAGCTGCACAATCTATTGTTGGCGGCGTTTAACGCGGGGATCGACGCCGTTCGCACTGGCAGCATAACCATCGCTGAACGGATCTTTGATTTCCCAGAGGTGTCCTCAATCGGCCTAGGGTACACCCGTCAAAGCAAACGAGGCTCGGGAGTTGGCACTCAGCTAAGAGGACTGATCTTGGAAACTCTCGCAGGTTCCCCGAGCTTGTTGCAGCGTGGCGTCCGTCACATCGAAGAAATGCAGCTCTTTTCTGCCGGGATTGGTCCCGACCGAATCAGTGACATCACGGCCAACCTCGTAAAGAGATTTCTAGTTGAGTACACGCAGCGCCAATGCACCATCTGGCAGCTGTCTCTTACACGCGCGGTTCCGGTAAACCACATTTACAACTCCAAGACCCATTCATGGGACGATTCTTATGTAGATCTTCCCACTAGTCCCTTCGACGGATCTCCCATCCTTCTCGTCCCGCGACGGCTCGTTCGCACCCTTCCATGGATCAACTATGACGATTTTATGCGGACTGAATTCTCGGCTTACTTGCGGGCACGTCGCGATGAAGCACGGCGCTCTCGTTCAGGCCCAAAAACCCGCGCGGATGCCCCTGCTGGCGAAGACGCAAGAGTCAAAAGTGACGTTGTCACAGTTACAAGGAACGACATCGGCCTAGTTGAACGCTACGTCAAATCTCGCGAACAACAATCCGCTGATGCCCGTCCTGCCCTCGATTACATTGACGAGGACGCGTGTCGTGAGGCCGAAGCACTCAAGAAAAGGCTTGGCGATATTCTTCCGGGCCGGGAAGGTGCCGCTGCGTATCAGAGGGTCGTGCTGGAGGCGTTAAATTTTCTATTCAATCCCGAGCTCATTGACGGAGAACCGGAAGTCCGGACCGTGGATGGAACAGAACGACGAGACATCATCTTCACAAACGACTCGGACGAATCTTTCTGGGGGTTCGTCCGTACTGAACACAGTGGCATACTCGTGATGTTCGAAGCGAAGAATAAGGCCACTCTGGAATTAGCCGACATTAATCAAACTGCGACGTATCTTGGCGACCGGCTCGGGACGTTTGCTGTGATCGCTACTCGTCAAGCGCCGCCAGAGACGATCCAGCGGAAGCTGTTTTCCGTGTGGAACGATTCCGCACAGAAGCGCAAGGTAATCCTGACGCTAAGTGACGCTCAGCTTCGGGAACTGCTTGACCTGCGATGTCGTAACGGCTCACCAACGAAGTGGATGCAAAAGCACTATCGGGCGTTCCGTACTGCGCTGCAATAATTTCGACCTGAGGCACTTGGGCGGGCCCTTGCCTTTTTCATCACATCCAACCAGTGAGCCCCATCACAGACATCCAGCCCGACCGATGCGACAATGTTTACTGAAAGGGCAATGAGTAAGTGTGCCCGTCTCCAGAGACGGACCGCGAACCCGCCCAAGCCCGTTTGTTAGTGGCTCTTTGGTAAACAAAAGCTGAGGTGATGAGAGGCCGTGCCCGCCGCCAAAATCCTAAAAAGCATAGGAAAACCTAAGATTTAAACGCTAAGTCCTTATTCCGGAATATTTTGAAAATAAGTCCTTTAAGCTCTAGATTTTGGCGGACGAAGACCACCTAACCCTATGATTCCAGTAGACCGGGGGGAGGGGGGTAGTGGTAAACACGGGTTAATACCTAGAGAGTAAACAAGCCAGAATCCGAAGTCGCCTTGAGTTCCCAGTTCCCAGCTCTCAGTGAAAAACCAAACTCTATGGCTCTTACCGGTGAGAACTGGGAACTGAGAACTGCGCAAGTCATCCCATCAGCATTCCGCCATTCACGTTGAGCACATGCCCCGTGATGTAGGGAGCATCGTCGGAAGCCAGAAAGCACACCGCGCTGGCAATGTCCTCCGGCAAGGGCTCGGCGGGGACTTCACCCCGCGAGGTCCTCAACCGCCTTTTGCAGGGCTCGCGCGATTTCTTCGGGGTTGGTTTCTGGAGCGAACTGCATGGGTTTGCCGATGCGCACTTTAATCTTTCCGGGCGCGGCAAACTTTTTCCCGGCGTTCTTGATTTCAAACAAGCCATCGATCCGCATCGGCAGGATGGGGATGCGCAGATTGTTGGCGAGCAGGCCGACTCCGGTGCGGAAGGGGCAGAGCTTGCCGTCTTCGGTGTGCTTTCCTTCCGGGAAGACGAGCACGCTGTAGCCGTGATCTACGGCCTCTCCGGCGTAGGCGAAGCTCCTGCGGAAGCCGGACCGGCGCGGCAGCGGGAATAGGTTTAGCAGCGCGACACCGAGCGTCCACTGCAGACGGTCGTGGATTTGGCGGAGCCACGGGCGATCCGGACCGGGCGCGCGCAGTATTTCGAGCGCCTCGCCGCCGGTTGCAGTCGCCAGTTTGTGCCGGATGCGCGCGGGCAGCGCAAACTGGATGAAGCCGACATCGACATCGGCAATATGGTTCGAGATGACCAGCAGCGGCCCGCGAACGCCGCGTAAGTTCTCGCGCCCGGTCACGCGGGGCCATCCCAGAAGAAGCACGGCCGGGCGCGCCAGCAGATAATGCGACGCCAGGCGCACCCACGTGGTCGGCCAGCGCAGGGCCCAACGGGGATAGTGAAAACCGGGAGAGTGAAATTCTCGACGCTGAAACTCGGGATCTCTAGGCGCCCCTGTCAGTCGTTGGTCGTCAGTCGCTAGTCGCTCGGGGGTTTTGCCAGCGACCAACGACTGACGACCAACGACTGACCTGCCATCCTGCAGCAGTTTTTCCAGATCGCCGACAGTCGCTGCTTTTGCGAACTTGGTTTCGCTCAGGTCGATCTGGTAGCGGTCTTCGAGCGCGCTGAGGAGTTCGACTCGCTCCAGAGAACTTAGTCCCAGCCCGCTTTCAAGGTTCGCGTCCGGCGTCAGGTTGTGCATGTTCTGAACATTGCGACCGGTGATTCGCGTGAGGAGTTCCGAGAGCGGGCTAGCGGCGCTTGCGGGCGCTTGTCCGCGGAGGGCCGCCTCGACCGCATCGCGAATCACATTGCGGCGCGGCTTCTGCGTGGAACTGCGCGGGAAATCTTCCTCGGGCCAGACGAACCAGGCGCGCATGCGCTGATATTCGGCCAGCGTTTGGTTAGCGCGCTCGACGATGGCCTGCGCAACATCGCTCGGGACGGCGCTCGGGTAAACGGCCGACGCGTCCGGCGTGCGGTCGCGCAGAATCAGAACCGCGCAGGGCTCGGCATTGCCCCCGCGTTCGAGACCGACGACCACGCAATCTTGAACCTCTTTCTGACTTCGTAACGCCGCTTCGAGGTCCTCGGGATAAATGTTCATGCCCGCGGGCGTGACGATCACTTCTTTCTTGCGTCCCTTGAAAAAAAGATTGCCTTGCGCATCGAGCGCGCCCAGGTCGCCGGTGCGATACCAGCCTTCATCGGCTTCACGTGCGACCGGTTGCAGTTCGCGGCCGTTCCAATAGCCGCTGGCGACGCCGCTGCCGCGCACGAGAATTTCTCCGTCTTCCGCCAGCTTGATTTCGCGCCCGGGCAGAACTTTGCCGATGGAACCGCGGCTGGTGTGGAAGGGATGGTTCAAGCTGATCAGCGAAGTGGTTTCGGTCAGGCCGTATCCCTGGACGACGGCGTATCCCAGGCGATGCCAGAATTCTTCGGTTGCGCGATCGAGGGCGGCGCCGCCGCTGATCATGGCCCAAAACTTCCATCCGAAGCGGCGGCGCAGGTCGCGGAAGGTCCACCAGCGCCGCAGAAAGTGCTGGTTCTCGGCAGCGGCGTAGCGCGCGGCAAAATTCTCGCGACCGCAACCGCCATCGGCGCTGTCGTCGCTACGGACATCGAGATCGCGTTCGATTTTCTGCTTCAGCGACTCGATCATGCGGGGGACGGCCACCAGCACCGAAACGCGCTCCCGGCGAATCGTCGCCATGACTTCGGTTGGGTTGAAGGTGTTTTCGAACACGACGGTCGCACCCAGCAGCGGGGGAAGAAAAATCCCCAGGAATTGTCCGAAGACGTGGCTCAGCGGCAGCAGGTTCAGGAAGCGAATGGGATGCACGAGCCGCTCGTACTTCAGGTATTTCTTGATCTCGGTTTCGATCGGGACGATGTTGCCGACCACATTGGCGTGGGTGAGCACGACTCCCTTGGGCTCGGCGGTGGTGCCCGAGGTGAAAACGATTTCGAGGGGATCGGAAGGCTGAATCTGCGCTGGACGAAAACGTTCGGCCGAGTGCTCTGCGACTGCGGCCGCGAGATCGACGGGATCGATGGTTGCTATACCCTCGACTTTTTCGAAGAGCGGTTCGCGCTCGCGCGGACACAATACCAGCTTCGTTCGCACCTGCGCGCTGATTCGCTGGACAAAATCGGGGCTGGCGGCATCGTCGACAGGGACGGCAATCACTCCGCAAAGCGCGCACCCGAGGAACGCCGCCACCCACTCGGCGCAGTTCGGGCTCCACAACAGCACGGCATCACCCTTGGCGATGCTGCGCGCCTCGAGCTCGCGGGCAAACTGATACGCCACCCCGGTGACGCGCTGGTAGCTCCAACGCTCGCGCCGGTATCCTCGCGGAAACACGTAGGCGCAGGCATCGTCGCCATCTCTGCCCCAGCGCTCGAAATCGTCCAGCGAATCCAAAAGACTTGCCCGCACACCCTGTTTAGTAGCACAATTCCCAGAACTTTACAGGTCTAACTGGGCTCAGTGGGGATAGTTTTGGGGTCGGATGACAAAGTTTTTTCCAGTTCGTAGCGTCATCGCTCGCATCACAGCTCGTGCCGTTTTCGCGCTGGGGATATGCGTCCTGATCTCGTGCTCGCAGCCCGCTTCCACGAATGGAGCGAGTTCGGTGGCATCTTCCGCCGCAGGTTCTGTCGGCTTTCGGGCTGAGAGCCACCCGACGAGTGGCCCCGTGCGCGACCTCAGCCAGGACGAGGCTGCCGGCGGACACATTTTGCGCAAGCATGTGGGACAGACTGATGACGAACTGCGCGAGCGTCTGGAGCGGGAACGCGGTATTACCGGCGCGTCGACATACACCAATCGCTCGGTTGCTGAGCATGCTGTGGGCGCGGCGATCGCAGAATCGCACGACCGAATCGAGCGCTGGCTCAGCCGCTCGGGTGGACATCCTAACCTGGTGCTGGACTACGATAGCGGAGATCCGATTGGCCGCAGCATCAATCGTGGCGAGAGCCAGTCGCGTCCGTGCGCGCACGCGCTGGTCGTACTGAAATACGTTGGGCCCAACAACTACTATGTTTTGACTTCTTATCCGGAGTGCCGCTGATGAACCCGAAACCGGAAATTACCGCCGCCAACTTCCCCGCGCTGCATACGTTCCTGCGGGGCTACTTCCATGAGGATGTCGCCGACGAATACGGAACTCCTCCGGAAGCGGCCGATCAGTTTTGCGATGACGCCGAAACCGATGAGCGCATTCCGGTTGCCCGGGAGTGGCAGCAGGTGCTGGAAGTGACCCACGGACATCCCGCCGCTCTGAATGCGGCGTTGAAGAAACTGGGCAGCGCGATTCAGTTGACCGAAGAGGAGATCCCGCAGGTTTCGGCGATCTTCGCCCGTTGCCTGGCCGTGAAATCGCACCGCCGGGTAGCCAACGAGTAAGGCCCAGTGAGCAGCAGACACGCTGGGGTTGGAAAATACCACCGCGGCAGGCCTTACCCAATCGGTGCGCGGTGCTGTAGCATTATGAGTCGCCGGGGGATCCGTCCGCAAACATTCCTTTGTGACGCAGACTACTGCGTCCCCGGCCGGCGGTCGATACCATTTGCTGCGGGGAGCATCGTCCCGCGCTAGACTCTTTCACTTGCTATCGTTCCCAGGAGGGTTTGAATGCCGCAAGATACCGTAACCATCACCGACAACCGCACCGGACAGAGCTACACGCTTCCGGTCGAAAACGGAACCATCCGCGCGATGGATCTGCGCAAGATCAAGACCGGCCCCGAAGATTTCGGCTTGATGACCTATGACCCCGCCTTTATGAATACCGCGTCCTGCCGCAGCGCGATCACCTTCATTGACGGCGATAAGGGAATCCTGCGCTACCGCGGTTATCCCATCGACGTTCTCGCCGAACACTGTACCTATCTCGAAGTCGCCTACCTGCTCCTGTTTGGCGAGCTGCCCAACGCCACTGAATTGCACAGCTGGGTGGATGACATCACGCACCACACCATGCTCCATGAAACCACTAAGAAGTTCATGGAAGGCTTCCGTGATAACGCGCACCCCATGGCGATGCTGGTGAGCACGGTGGCGGCGTTGTCGACGGTGTATCCGGAATCGAAGAACGTTCACGACCCCGCGATCCGCCTGCTGCAGATCAAGCGCCTGATCGGCAAGATGCCCTCGATCGCGGCCATGTCGTATCGCCACAGTGTGGGATTTCCGTACGTCTATCCTGACAATGACCTCACCTATCCCGAAAACTTCATGAACATGCTGTGGAAGATGGTCGAGCCGAAGTATGTTGCCAATCCGGTGATTGCACGGGCGCTCGACATCCTGTTTATTCTGCACGCCGACCACGAGCAGAACTGCAGCACGAACGCCATGCGCGCCGTGGGCAGCTCGCAGAGCGACCCGTATCTGGCCACGGCGGCGGCGGCGGCCGCTCTTTCCGGACCCCTGCACGGCGGGGCGAACGAAGAAGTGCTGCGCATGTTGGATGAGATCGGTTCCAAGAATAATATTTCCGCATACATCAAGAAGATCAAGGAAGGCAAAGGCAAGCTGATGGGCTTCGGTCACCGGGTTTACAAGAACTACGATCCGCGAGCCAAGATCATCAAGTGGGCGGCCGATCAATTGTTCGAAGTTACCGGACGGAATGCCAAACTGGAGATTGCGCTGGAACTGGAGCGCATCGCGCTGGAAGACGAATATTTCGTGCAGCGCAAGCTCTATCCGAACGTGGACTTCTACTCCGGCATCATGTACCAGGCAATGGGCTTCAATCCGGAGATGTTTACGGTGCTGTTCGCGATTCCGCGCACCATCGGCTGGCTGTCGCAGTGGCAGGAAATGCTGACCGACCCCGAACAGAAGATCGCGCGCCCGCGCCAGGTTTGGATCGGGCACAACACGCGGGAGTTAGTGCCGATAGAGAAGCGGGGGAAGTAGATGGAGATTGTGTGGTGACGGGGCGGAGCCTGTCCGGAGCGGAGCCGAAGGACCCCGTCCCAGCCGAGCGCAGCTCGGCAGACGCTACAAGAGTCGCGGGAAAATCTTGTCAAGCCCCTGTTTTGACGATTTTCCCACTAAGTCGATGAATAGGCGAGGAAAATAAAGGCACTAATATAGTACGGTAACCAGATTTCTCTTGACAGCCTGTGGTTAGTCTGCTACCTTAACACCATGGCCGACGAATTAACTGATCAACTGTTCGGAATACTTGAAGATTTGGTCATTGAGAATCGCGCGCTGCATTCGGCGCTGGCGCTGGCGTTGAAACGTCTGCCAGAGTCGGAACGGATTGAGCTTGAGGCGCATGTTCAACGGGCCTCATCCGATCCAGATGTTCACGCAGCGGTCGGGCGTACCGTTGCTCGATTAAAGAATCAACCTCTTTCACGCACTCTGCAAGAGCTGCGCAGTGGAACTTGGAGGCAAGACGATTAGTCATGGCTGACACTCCTAAAACACTTCAAGATGCTATTCGCTACTATAGCGATGAACAAATCTGCATTGACACCGTAGGCCGCCTCCGCTGGCCGAACGGCCCGGAGTGCCCCGCTTGCGGCCACAAAAAGCACTACTACCTTGCGACCCAGAAGCGCTGGAAGTGCAAAGAGTGCCATAAGCAGTTCACCGTAAAACTGGGCACTATCTTCGAGGATTTGTCCCGCCTCAGTTGGAAATGGAGAAAGCGTTCGTCCGTTAAGATAGCGGAGCGAACGTATGAAAAAAGAGCGCAAGCACTACACTGCTGAGGAAAAAGTGGCGGTTCTACGGCGCCATCTTTTGGACAAGGTCCCGGTTTCCGATCTGTGTGAAGAACTGGGGCTACAACCCACGGTTTTCTACCGCTGGCAGAAAGAGTTTTTCGAGAACGGAGCGGCCGCCTTCCAAACACCGGAACGTCCTCGCCGTCAGGCGGAGGAGAAGCAGAAGCGGATTGAGTTCTTGGAGAAGAAGGTGCAGACCAAGGACGAGGTCCTGGCCGAGCTGATGGCGGAGCACATCGCGTTAAAAAAAAGCCTTGGGGAACTCTGACCGAGACCTGGGTGCCGCACGATGTGCGGGATCAGGTGGTGGATTTCGTCCGGCGCTGGTCGCAGAAGACCGAGATCAGCGCCGGCCGATTCATTCATTGGCTGGGCGTCACTGCGAGTAAGTTCTACAACTGGCGGCAGCGCTATGGTCGGGCGAATGAGCACAACGGTTGGGTGCCCCGAGATTTTTGGCTGGAGCCGTGGGAGAAGGAAGCCATCATCGGCTTCCACCTGAAGAATCCATTGGAAGGTTATCGGCGACTTACGTTCATGATGTTAGATCACGATGTGGTGGCCGTGAGTCCGGCGAGCGTATGGCGAGTGTTGAAACAAGCGGGACTCCTCTCGCGCTGGAAACCGAAGCCGTCGCGCAAGGGGACCGGCTTCGAACAGCCGCTGCAGCCGCACCAGCACTGGCACGTCGATGTTTCCTATATCAACCTGTCGGGCACGTTCTATTACTTATGCAGTGTGCTGGATGGATACAGTCGTTTTCTGGTGCATTGGGATTTGCGGGAGTCGATGAAGGAAGCCGACATTGAGATGATTCTGGAACGAGCCAAGGAAAAGTACCCGGAAGCCAGGCCGCGGATAATCTCCGACAACGGACCGCAGTTCATCGCGCGCGACTTCAAGGAGTTCATTCGCATCTCGGGGATGACGCACGTGCGCACTTCGCCGTTTTACCCGCAGTCGAACGGGAAGATCGAACGCTGGCATAAGTCGCTCAAGCGGGAGTGCATCCGGACACTGACTCCGTTAACGCTGGACGATGCACGCCGCTTGATTCAACTCTACGTGGATCACTACAACACGATGCGCCTACACAGTGCGATCGGCTATGTGACGCCGCAGGATCGGCTCGCCGGACGACAGGCCGAGATCCACGCGGCTCGCGATCGCAAGTTAGAAGAAGCTCGTCGCCAGCGGCAACTCCGACGGCAGCAGACGGCGTCTTGGAGGTTTGCACCCTCTTCCACGCCAGCTACAATGACCTCGCCGGGTGAAACGGAAGCGGGCTCTGCCGGGAGGCAACCATGCTGAGGGATAACCTGGTGGGGCTCATCGAGCCGATGCTCAGCAGCGCGGGAGTTGATCCTCTCGCGCTCTGCATGCGAGGAAAAAGCCATCGGACGATAGACCCCCATGCCTTGAAAATCCCCGCCCCGAAGGGGCGGAATCTACACTAACGGAGAACGCCGCTTCTCCATTTCACGCTGAGCCAAGACAGATTCCCCAATCAAATTGGACAAGTGGCTTACTGCGCTCTGGATGCTGGTCAACTGCAAGAACGGCGTCAGCTCCTATGAGGTCGCCAAGGCTATCGGCATCACCCAGAAGTCCGCGTGGTTTGTGCTCCATCGTCTGCGCTTCGCTTTGCAGACCGGCAGCATCGTGAAGCTGGGCGGCGGAAGCGCTCCGGTTGAAGTGGACGAAACCTTCGTGGGTGGCAAGGCTCGGAACATGCACAAGTCGCGCCGTCTCCGCATGAAAGTGCGCGAGCATAACTGGTCGAAAACCGTGGTCATGGGAATGCTGGAACGCGGCGGACACGTCAAAACCGCCGTAATCCCCGAGCGCCAAAAAGTCATCGTGGACAAGATCGTCCGCGAGAACGTTCTCCCCGGCGCAGAAGTGCACACCGATGAGTTTGTGGGCTATAGCGGTTTGTCGGATGAATTCACTCACAAAGTCATCAACCACCTTGAGCACTACGTAGACGGGAAGGTCCATACTCAAGGAATCGAGAATTTCTGGTCACTCTTGAAGCGCGGGTTGAGCGGAACCTATGTTGCGGTCGAGCCGTTCCACTTGTTCCGCTACGTGGACGAACAGGCGTTCCGCTACAACCACCGCAATGACGAAAACGGAAACAAACTGAACGATGGACAGCGCTTCGAGCTAGCCTTATCGCAGATCGCGGGGAAGCGGTTGACCTTTGCGGAGGTGACTGGCAAGGTGGGCGAAACGGCTTTCTAATCCTTTGCGCGGGAAACGTGGCCGGAAGCCCGTTTCCCGCGCCGTTTCCGTGCTCGCTTCTCGGCGTCGAGATGCGCCTTAAGAGCCGAGTGCGGGACAGACAAGACTTTTTTAAGAGCGGTTTCAAACGTAGCGTACTCATCCGTCTCATTCTTGGCGGAAGGTTTTGGATGAGTCGCCATGACAGATCGGAGCGGCATTTTATCCGTATGGAGATAATGCCGTGGTCTGTCCCGAAAGTCAAATAGGCTTCCGCAGATTGGTGACTCTCTTGGAAATTCTGCGCGCATATGCCGGTCAGTATGTGGAGCTTGCCGTTCGTCTGGACATTGCCATGCTTGGTCTCGAAACAAGAGATATTTGGCAAGATACCGCATTGCACGGCTTGTTGGTGCGTCACATGGACAGCTTCGGCGGCGTTTGCGAGGTTTACGATCTTGCAGTCACCCGCAAACAAGTGGACAAAATAATCTATGCGCTGCGCGATGAACAGCACACCGTTGGCAGCGCACTGTTTACGGATTATCTGAAGGAACTCAGAAATAGATTCATTCACGAACTCGACACGAAACTTTTTTTTCAGGTCCCGTCCTCCAAAAGAGAACTTTTCGATTCGCCGTGGACTGGTTGGGAAGAAATAAGAGATCGATTCCAAGACACTACCAGTGATATTGAGGAAATGTCGAAATGTTTTTCTCTGTCTAGATACGCAGGGTGTGTATTCCACTCTCTCTTGATTGTTGAGCGCGGACTCATTGAATTAGGTCACGAGATCGGCGTTACCGATCCTAAGCCTGGATGGGATGCCACTTGCGGCAAGATGGAGCAATTGCTGGACGGCGGACACGGCAAATATCCTTTACTAAAGATCGGTTTCTCCGTTCTTGAACAGATCAATCAGGCAGCCCAATCAATGAAGCACGCATGGCGGAATAAAGTGAGTCATGCTGCTGGCCAACTTACGGTGATACAGGCCGACTTCGCCCCAGACGTTGCCGAGGAAATTATGCTAGCGACCCGCTCCTTCATGCGAAGACTCGCTACTGATCTACCGCAGCTAATAGGAGGCAATCCGTGACAAAGCTCACAATGAATGATGTTGATGTGATTCTCGGCGATTTCAAAAGACGTTTAGACGCTCTCGACAGAGGAGGACGTGCTTTAGTTATACCTCAGAATATGAAGGAGGACCTGATCCACGTTCTTGCAGAGCAAGCCTATCGTATTCATCTCTTGACAAAATTGTTAGTTGAACACGGCCATCTAAAACATGGAGAAGTAGACTCGCACTGGGATAAAGAAGAACATCGGAGATTCGTGAGAGATTTCTATGGGACGAATTTTTCAGGTGTCGCCCCGCCCCACGAATGACATTTGTGCCTTCCCAAGTCTCTGGTTCTACCATGTGTCCATTGTGACACGTTTCCTACTGCCCTGTCACGGTAAGTCCTTTCTTATCACAGATTGGTTAGGCTTGTATATTAGTGCCAAAATAAAGTCGCAAAAGTTGGCGGTATAGGCAGGTTGAAATTGATATAATAGAAACATAGGGAACAAAACCGAATCGAAGGATGCAGGATAACTCCTCACCCTTTTTCATTTTTGGAAGCGAACCAATCGTCCTAAGTTCTTATTCCGCAATATCTTAGCTATAAGTCCTTTAAACTCAAAGATTTTGCGGGATTTTTTCTCTAAACCATTGATTCTAAAATATCGACAATATAAATTTTTTTTCTCAGAAAGCAGGCCCGCACACCGCATGCCCTAGCCGCCAGCAATGGCTCCGATGACAATGAAAGGCTCCGCCCCGGACGCGATCTCGTCAGGCAGTGGGGCGTCGGGTGGCTCATGGGATAGATCCTGCTCGCACGCGAAGAAGCGCAGAAATGGACGACGCTGTTGCGTGACTTGGTCGCGGATGGTTCCGCGCAGCATGGGATAGCGGGCCTCGAGGGCATCGAGGACCGAGCGCTGCGTAGCTGTGCCGTCGAGTTCGAGCGTCACTTCATTGCCGACGTGCGCCAGTGCACGCAGATGGTGCGGGAGTATGACTCGGATCATGGAGAAAACCTCAAAGGATCAAACCATCACCGAAACGGATTTCGAACCGTCAGTTGCCGATTGATGATCTGACCGTCCTGCAAGTCTTCGGAATAAAGCGTTTTGCACCCAGCCTCCAGCGCAGCCGAAGCGACCAGCGCATCGTAGATGCTGTATCCGTACTTTTCTGCAATGGCAAGAGCTGCTCTGTGCGTATCGAGCGAGATTGAAACTGGCTTGGGGCACAGAATGGAAATAAGGTCCAGGAACTGCTTTACTTCTTTCCACGACAGACCCAGCTTGCGACGCGCCACCGAAACAAACTCGTTCAAGGATTGAACGCTTATCATCCCGCCGCTCGCGAGCAGGGCCTCGGCTTTCAACGCGCGGGGATCATTCTTTGCTACCGCATAGATCAACACGTTGGTATCGAAGAAATCCTTCTCTCTAGCGGGCATTGGCCTCTGCCCGATCGAATACAAACCCAGCCGGCAACGGACGACGCAACCGGCGCAAACGCTCGAGCGCCCGCTGCCGGCGGGGGTCGCGGCGAACTTCAAATTCCCGCGTGTCGGCGATCCTAATTTCGATTTGGTCGCCCTCTTTTAACTTCAGGGCCTCTACAACCTCGGAGGGCAGCCGCACTGCGAGACTGTTGCCCCATTTTGAGACCTGCATAGCGCCTCCGATCATGATGAATGATCTACATTACTATTGTATATCTTTCATGGAAGCAAAGGCAATAACCTGAGTCCGCTTCTATCTCACCCCAGCGTCTGCACCTCGACCGAAAGCACGCCGGGAAGATCCCGCACAATCGGATTCCAGCTGTCTCCGGCATCAGCCGATGCATACACCTGGCCACCGCTGGTGCCGAAATATACGCCGCATTTATCGAGCGCATCGACGGCCATCGCATCGCGCAGCACGTTGACGTAGCAGTCTCGTTGCGGAAGGCCTTTGGTCAGCGCCTCCCACTCGTTTCCTCCGCTGCGGCTGCGGAAGACGCGCAGCTTGCCATCCGGAACAAAGTGCTCCGAATCGCTCTTGATGGGGACTACGTAGATGGTCTCCGGTTCGTGGGCGTGCACGTCGATCACGAACCCGAAGTCGGTCGGTAAATTGCCGCTGATTTCCTGCCACGAATCGCCCGCGTTGTCGCTGCGCATGACGTCCCAGTGCTTCTGCATGAAGAGCACTCCCGGACGCGACGGGTGCATCGCAACATGGTGAACGCAGTGACCGATCTCGGCGTTCGGGTCTGGGATGTACTGCGAACGCAGCCCACGGTTGATCGGTTTCCATGTCTTGCCGCCGTCGTCGGTGCGAAACGCGCCGGCTGCGGAGATCGCGATGAAGATTCGGCCGGGGTTGCTGGGATCGAGAATGATGGTGTGCAGACACATACCCCCGGCGCCCGGCTGCCATTGAGGACCGGTGCCGTGGCCGCGCAGGCCGGCGAGTTCACGCCAGTTCTCGCCGCCATCGGTCGAGCGGAACAAGGCGGCGTCTTCGACTCCAGCGTAGACCGCGTCGGGATCGGTGAGCGACGGCTCCAGATGCCACACGCGTTTAAATTCCCACGGACGCTGCGTGCCGTCGTAATGCTGATGAGTGGTGAGCGGCTTGCCGGTTTCCGCCGACGCGTCGTAGACAAACTTGTTGCTTGCGGCCTGCGGAGGACCTGGGACGGGCAGCGCCCCGGGCGGCGTTCCGGGCTGGTGCCAGGTTTTGCCGCCGTCGTCTGAGCGTTGAATCAGCTGTCCGAACCATCCGCTGGTCTGCGACGCATAGATGCGATTGGGATCGGCGGGCGATGCTTTCAGGTGATACATCTCCCAGCCCGCGAAGTGGGGGCCGCTGACATTCCATGTTTTGCGCTTGCCGTCTGACTCCAGAATGAAAGCGCCTTTGCGTGTGCCAACCAGAACTCGTACTTTGCTCATAACGCGCTCCTTGTTATTTCATTCACCCCGTTTCATTCACCCCGATAGGCTCGCTTCAAGCCTTCAATGTCAATCTTGGTCATTTGCAGCATGGCTTTGAAGACTCTTTGCGATTTCACAGGGTCTTTGTCCTGCATCGGTTCCATCAAAGCGTTCGGGATAATTTGCCACGAGAGGCCGAATTTGTCTTTCAGCCATCCGCACTGCACCTCGGAGCCCCCGGCAGTGAGCTTGTCCCATAACTCGTATACCTCCGCTTGCGTTTCGCAGCTTACAAATAACGATATGGCCGGAGTAAAGGTTGTAGATTGGGCCGCCATTCAGGGCCATGAAATTCTGGCCTTCGAGCTGGAAGGCGACCATCATGACGGATCCCTTTGGTCCGGGACCTGCATCTCCATTGCGTGCGATGTTCAGGATTTTCGAGTTCTTGAAAATGGACGTATAAAAGCTTGCTGCCTCTTCGGCTTTGCCGTCGAACCACAAGAAGGGAGTGATTTTTTGCATGTTCTCCTCTGTTTAAATGTGAGCCTGCGCCACGGATGCCCGGTTGTACACCCGGGGTCGCAGGCTCGCTCGTTGGTTTACTCTCGCGCCGTTCTACTCTCGCGTCCGAATCAGGCTTTAAGCTGCTTTTGCAAGTTGACCGCGCATCTGGGTCATAAACTGACGCATGGCGGCGATATTACCGGGAGAGCGGCTTTCGATCCAGGCTTCGTAGCGCTGCGCAGCCTTTTCCAGGTGCCCGAGGAACTGCTTATTCACAAACCGCTCCCGAGCCTGCGGAACGACGGGCTTGACGCGTTCCCAGACCCCGAAAAATTCGCCGCTGGTCTCAAAGAACAGATTTTCGTGGAGCAGACCGTAGTTGAGCATGGCGCAGGCTTGATCCCAATAGCTGAGCACCATCATGGCGAACGCGCCATTTTCCGTTCCCGGCGCCGCGAGTCGCATCCAGTCGTCGAGATTGTCCACGAAGTAGTTCTTGAAGAACCAATCGCGGGCCTGGCGCAGCCGGGCCTCGCGGCGCATGTCATAGATCTGCAGGTGGAGTTGCGCTTGTTCGTGCGTGGGTTTCGCGTCCATAGTTGTCTCCTTTTCCTCTATGTTTCTTGTGAATCGACCAGGTTGAAGTTCGACGTCATCTTTTTCTCTGCATTGTCTTCTTTGCATTGTCAGCGGCCTCGGTGAACGGCCATAATTCAGGCACTGGGTAGCACGCTACCGGGCTGCATAGGATAAAGAATATCCCCACGGCCAGAGATTGTGGATCATATTACTTGTGAAATGCAAGTGAAAAATGTATGCTTAAAATATGCCCCAGAAGCGCAGCACCAAGCGCCGATCGGAGTGTCCACTGAACGCTTCGGTGGAGATGTTGGGCGATCGCTGGTCGCTGTTGATCATCCGCGACATGATGCTCCGAGGGTTCCGGACGTACAAGCAATTTATGGAGTGCTACGAGGGGATCGCGACCAACATCCTGGCGGATCGCCTGCGCCGGCTGACTGCGAATGGAATCGTCACCGCGGTACCAGACCCGCGGGACGGACGGAAGCTGATTTACCAGCTGACAGCGAAAGGGATTGACCTGGCGCCAGTTCTCACGGAAATGGTCCTCTGGGCGGCGGCGCACGAAGATACCGGCAATCAAGCGCTCGTCCAACTCATGCGAGCGGACAAGAAGGGGTTTCTTGCGGGAGTGCGGGAACGCTGGGAAGGGCGCGGGGCCGGGGAGCGAAAGTCCATAGACCGCAAGTCCATAGATCGCAAGTCCGTGGGGAGCCAGTCAATGTTGTCTAGGGAATTCTGATTCAGTGTCGGCAAAAAGGCATTAACCACAGGGTGCACAGGGGTACACGGAGGAACCCGGGGGACTTGGTCGGAACTTCCCTCGAACCGGTTGCCGATTCCTTGCTTCCATTTTGGCAGCGGGAAGCGAGGGTTTTCCGGAACCGGACGTACACTCCCTTTCGGTAACCCGGGTAATCGTCGGTAACCATCGAACTGAGGGTGCGCGGCCTTACAATCAGCTTATTCCGCGATCCCGATTGCGCGGTTTGCGGGGTTTCGCCTGGGAATCTCCCGGCGAGGTTAGGACCCGTTGGGCAACGCTCGAGGAAAACGCGGGCGTTCGGCGGGAAAAAGGCTGGAGTCCGCACCCTATGGCGTTTGGTTTTGGTTTCAATAAACAGAAGGTTCTCAGCGCCGCGGAAAAGTTTGTGCAGCAGGGCAAGCTGCAGAGCGCCATTGCTGAGTACGAAAAGGTCCTGAGGCACGATGTCAAGGATCTTACCGTCAACAACACCATCGGCGATCTCTACTCGCGTCTGGGCGACAACGCCAAAGCCATCGAGTGCTTCAAGATGGTGGGCGATGCCTATGCGGCGCAGGGCTTCACGGTCAAGGGCATCGCCATGTACAAGAAGATCACCAAGCTGCAGCCGAGCGTGGATGGATCTTTGAAACTGGCGGAACTGTACACCCAGCAGGGGCTGTTCAACGACGCCCGCGCCCAGTACCTGCAAGTCGCCGAAGACTTCATGAAGGTAGGCGACCTCGAACAAGCGGTGCGGCTGTTCCAGAAGATTCTGGAGATGGACGCGGAAAATGTGCCCATGCGGGTCAAGCTGGCCGAGGTTTATGTCCGGCTGAAAAAAAAGAAAGAGGCGTGGGAGATTTTCAGCGCGGTGGCGGAATCGTTGCGCTCGCGCGGTTCACTCGCCGCCGCGGAAGACATTCTGAAGCGGATGCTGACGCTCGACCCGGGCAACAGTTACGTTCTGCTGCTGCGGGGCAAGGCCGCCCTGGAGAGCGACGATCCCAAGCATGCCATCGAGTACCTGGAAGGAGCTTCCGACCTCGATTCTCATCCCGAAGGCCTACGCGACCTGCTGAAGGCGTACCTGCAAATCGGAACCTTGACCGAGGCTGTCCCGATCTCGGAGAAGCTGCTGACCGTGCACAACGATCCCGAGGGGGTGTTTTTGCTGGCGGAGGGTTGCGCCCGCCTCGGTCAATATCACCAGGCACTTGACGTTTACACCCGCCACTCCGATCGCCTGCTGGCGACCGACTCGACCAAGTTGCTGGGCAGCCTGCATACCATGATCGCCCATGTGCGCGACGATTCGGGCGCGCTGGACGCGCTGATGCAACTGCTGAACAAAGCCGGCGAGAGCACCCACATCAACGAAGTCACCGAGTTGCTGGCTCACGCCTCCGTCAAGGACGGAAACTTGTCCCGCGCTCGCGACCTGTATCAGATGCTGGCCACCACCGAGCCCCAGAACGCGCTGCACATGCAGAACTATCAGCAGGTGGTGGGGCGCATGGCCGGAGCATCGCCCGCCATCGGGATCACCGCCGAAGAAGGGGCGGTCATCGTGGAGGAGCTGGAAGCAACCGCTCCGGTCATCGATCAATCTTATCCCGACCACATTGCCATCGCAGTGCGCTCCGCGGTCACCGATGCCGACCTGTTTCTTTCTTACAATCTGCCGGACAAGGCGGTCGTGCCTTTGCTCGGCGTTCTGCCCCAGGCGCCGTCCGACGTGCGCCTGAACCAGCGCCTGGCCGCGCTCCACACCCGCTTTCAGCGCTTTACCGAAGCCGCCGTCTGCTGCCGCACGCTGGAAAGCGTGTACCACGATGCCGGCTGCCCGGATGAAGCCGTGCGCTATGGAGAGTTGGCCGCGCGCTACGAGCGCAGCGCGGACGCGGCTGGATCGACTTCTGCATCATCGGCGTTTGCATCGTCGACGTTTGCATCATCGGCTGCTGCTCCGTCGGCGAGCGCTTCGCCCGCCATAGCTTCATCGGTCGCCGCTCCGCCTGCGGCCCGCGCCGCCGCTGCGGCTTCACCCGCGCCCTGGCCGATGGCCGCGTCCACGGCTCCCGGTCACGAAATTGCCGCTGCCGCGCATCCGGAATTCGCTATCCAGGGATTGGGGGTGTACGCGCCCGCAGAAGGGCAGGAACCTTCTTCCGAGCCCTCTTCCGAACCCGCCTCCGACCTCGCCTCCGAGTGGGAGCATTCGCTTCCCGTCGACGAGCACGCTCCGGCCGCAGCACTATCGGCCACGGTCGAAGACGATGCCTCCAGCAATCCTGAGATCGCCGAGACGGTCGAAGAAGTCCGCTTCTATATCGAGCACTTCATGACCGATCAGGCACGAACCGGGATCGAGAAGCTGGAGACCATGACCAGCGATGCCCGCATTCTTGATCCGTTGCGCGCTGCCGTCGAATCCGCCGGCCAGCCGCCGGCCGAGCCCGAGCCAGAAATCACTGAGATCAACGCCGACGAACCGGCGGGATTCGAAGTTGAAATGGAGACCCAACACAAGTCCGAGATCGAAGCCTCTCCGGAAATAGTGGCACACGCCGAATCCGCTCCAGCCGAAGCCATGCCTGCGGAGGCAAGTGAATTGACCGCGCTGGTCGCGGATCTGGAAGCTTCGCTCGGCGATTCTTTCCCGCAAGCGCCGGCGCCGGCTGATCAGCTTCACGAGACCCAGCCACCGGTAGTCGAGCCATCCGACAGCCAGCCACCCGACACCCAGCCATCTGCCACCCAGCCGTTGCCGAGTTGGCCGGCGGCGGCTGCACCCAAAACGCCCGAACCGGAAACGGAGCCCGTGGCAGACGCGGCTGTGACACATATTGCAATTGAGATTCCGGCTGCCCCGGCGGCCATGCCTTCGATAGCAGCATCGGCGGGAGGGGCTGCAACGGCCGCCGCTCCTGCGATGAACGTTTCTGCGATGAACGTTTCTGCGATGGAGGTTCCTGCGACGAGCGTTCCTGCGACGAGCGCTCCGGCGATGAGCTATAGCCCTGCTGCCGTGCGTCCCCTAGGCGCCGGCGCCCAGGCCATGCATCCCTCCGATAGCGTCGATCTTTCGGAGATGTTCGGCGCGTTGAAACAGGAACTCGAAGAAGAGGTTATAGCGGGCGATGACGATCCGGAAACGCATTACAACCTGGGCGTTGCCTTCCGCGAAATGGGCCTGCTCGACGAAGCCATCGCGGAATTGCAGAAAGTCTGTTCCTCGATCGAGCGCGGCAAGAAATTTGCGCAGCCTGTGCAGACCTACACCTGGCTGGCCCAATGTTTCATCGATAAAGGAGTGCCCGAAGCCGCCATCCGCTGGTATGAAAAGGCGCTTAGCATCCCCGGACTCGATGAGGACGCGCGCATTGCCATTCACTATGAGCTGGGCTCGGCATGCGAAACTGCCCAGGACAAGCCGGCGGCACTGCGCTATTTCACGGGCGTGTACGGCACAAATATCGATTATCGCGACGTGGCCGAGCGCATTCAGGCTCTGAAGTCGTAGAATGCAGCCAGTGGGTTCGGAACTTGCGCTGGGGATCAGACCCGATCCCGGGCCCGCCCCACGGCCTTACTAACGACGACGCGTGCAATGATTTCCGATCCCAAACTACCCCTTGCCAGCGACTCCACCGGTGTCGGGGAACTCAGATCCCCGGCCAAAACATCACTGGCTCCAGTTCCTGTTTCCAGGCCTTCGCCTTCGGTCGCGCGTCTGTGGCTGCGCCGCATCGGAGTGCTTCTGTTCGTATTTTTGTGCGCGACGCTTGGGGTGATGCTGATGATTCTACCCTGGCGTCCGGAGTGGTCCGACAACCCTCTGCTCTTCTCTTACCCCACGTTTCGCGCTGTAGTAGCCAGCGGCTTCGTGCGCGGCGTCGCGACTGGCTTGGGCGTGCTCAATGTGTGGATCGGATTTTGGGAGGCGATTCAATATCAGGAAGAGGAATGAAGAACAGTCGATGGTCGTTGGTCGTTCGCGAAACGGCCTTTGGCCGCAGCCCCATTCATCGACGAAGAACGACTGACGACCATCGACTAGCGACCGACGACTGATTTATTTATGACTGATCACAGACTCAAGCCCGCTCCGCTGGCGTATCGGAACGAACCATTTCTCAACAGTCCCGACGGCAGAATTCTGCGGCTGTTGTCCGAGTATAGCGAGCCGCTGTCGCGCTTTCGCCGCGAACAGATTCAGGACACGGTCGTCTTCTTCGGCTCCGCCCGCGTCGGCAGCCACGACAACGCCGCGCACCGGCTGAGCGAAGTCCGCGGCAACGGCGCTCAGATCTCCGAAGCGCAGCAAGCCAAGGATATGAAGCGCGCCCAAGCTGCGGTTGACATGGCTCGCTACTACGAGGACGCGCGCCGGCTGGCCCGCCTGCTGACCGAATGGTCCACCCATATCCCGGCCAAGCGGCACCGCTTTGTCGTTACCACCGGCGGCGGCCCGGGCATCATGGAAGCGGCGAATCTCGGCGCCCACGAAGCGGGAGGAAAAACCATCGGCCTCAATATCAACCTGCCGTTGGAACAGAATCCGAATCCTTACATCACGCCTTCGCTCAACTTCGAGTTCCATTACTTTTTCATGCGTAAATTCTGGTTCGCGTACCTGGCAAAAGGGCTGGTGATTTTTCCCGGGGGCTTCGGCACGCTTGACGAACTTTTTGAAATCCTCACCCTCGCGCAGACGGAGAAACTGGCCAAGAAAATTGTTGTCGTCATCTATGGCAGCGCTTACTGGAAGAAGATCGTCAATTTCGAAGCCATGGTCGACGCCGGCACGATCTCGGCGGGGGACCTCGAACTGTTCAAAATGTCCGATTCGCCGGAGGAAAGTTTCGAGTTCCTGAAAGAAGGACTGACCAAGTACCATCTCGCCCCGCAGCAAGCGAAGCGCAGCGGGGAAGCGGCCGTCCCCGAAATCGCCAAGACGCGACCCTGAACGCCAGCTTAGTGGCCCTTTAATTCGCGACACGTGAATCCGCCACACATGAATTCGCGACACATGAATTCGCGACATAAGATTGCGGATAAACTTTCGATCTACGAGGAGACCGTTTGAATCGCGACGCAATGCTGCCACCCGCCGAACCAATCCCCGGCGCGCGGCCGTCAGGTGTCCGCAACATCTTCATCGGCAAAGACGGTCTCCGCGCCGGCTGGAGCCTGCTCATCTTCATCGCCCTACTGGCGGCCGTTCTTATCGCGGCGAACTTCGTCACCCACAAGATCCACCCACACAATCCAAACGCCGCTAGGAACATGTCGGAGATATCCCTCAAGGCGGCGTTCATCAATGAGTCCATCCCGTTGGCCATCGTCCTCCTGGTCACCTGGATCATGTCGAAGATCGAACGCCGTCCCAACTCCGTCTATGGTTTTGGCGACAGCCGTAAGGTTGCACACTTTTTCGCTGGACTCGCCTGGGGATTCGTCTGCCTTTCCCTCCTCGTTTTGAGCCTCTGGAAGACCGGCCTGCTCGTCATCGACGGCCGCCTGCTCTTTAGCAGCGATATTCTTCGTTACGGGGCCGCGTGGCTGTTCGGCTTTCTCCTGGTCGGCCTGTTCGAGGAGTACTTCAACCGCGGCTACCTGCAGTACACCCTTACCCGTGGTCTCGCTGGTTTCTACCGGTGGGCCTCCAAGACACGCAACAGCGAGGCGTTCGGCTTCTGGAGTTCCGCCGTGATCTTGTCCTTCCTCTTCGGCCTCGGCCACAGCAAGAATCCAGGCGAATCTCCGATCGGCATGGTCTCCGCCGGCTTGGTCGGCATGGTGTTCTGCCTCAGTCTCTGGCGCACCGGCTCTTTGTGGTGGGCGATCGGCTTCCACGCCGCGTGGGACTGGTCTCAGTCCTTTCTCTGGGGCGTCGCCGACAGCGGAACCATGGCGCAGCACCATCTTCTCGCCACCCACCCCGCAGGCAAGCCGATCCTCAGCGGCGGAGCAACCGGCCCTGAAGGCAGCATTTTTATCGTTGCCGTCATAGGCCTCATCAGCCTCATCATTCTCCTCACTCTGCCCCGCACTCGCCATGGTGACACCCCGCAGCGCTCCATTTAACTGCACGCTTTAGCTCCACACTGGCAAAAACTGAAGTCACGGCGCTTCCCGTGGTACTCGCTAATGCCTACGAGAAGTCGGCGACCTCTCGTAGTACGCTGAGAGTGATGGCTGACCGCTGTTTGCTCTACTACATCACCGACCGAAGCCAGTTTCGCGGCGACGAACGCGCCCGCCGCCGCGACCTGATCGCCAAAGTCGCCGAAGGCGCGCGCGCCGGTGTCGACTACATCCAGCTCCGCGAAAAAGATTTGAGCACGAGAGAACTGGAAATGCTGGCGCGGGAGGTGGTCGCGATCGTGCGTCAGAATTCATCGTTGACTCGGCTGTTAATTAACTCCCGCACGGACGTTGCGCTGGCTGCGGGAGCCGATGGTGTTCATCTGCGCGCGGACGACGTTCGGGCCTCGTGAAGCGCGACAGGCTGCCCACCGGCCACTGACCACTGACCACGTTCTCGTGGCCGCCTCCTGCCACTCGAACGAGGATGTGATTTGCGCCGACTCCGAGGGTGCAGACTTCGCCGTCTTTGCCCCAGTCTTCGGAAAAAACAATGCTCCAGGAATTCAACCGACCGGCCTCGCCGCCTTGCATGAAGCATGCCGGGCGAAGATCCCCGTCCTCGCTCTCGGCGGCGTCACGATGGAAAACGCCGCAGCGTGCCTGGACGCTGGAGCGGCTGGGGTCGCCGGCATCCGCCTGTTTCAGGAGAATAAAATCGAAGACGTCGTCCGCGCATTGCGAGCGCTTTGACACCATGGACCCGACGGACCCCACGCGACTGCTTTCTCCGTCCCGAGTTGAAGAATACGTTCCCGCGCTCGTTTGTATCCCCGCGGGATGGTTCCTGATGGGCTGCGACACCGGACAGGACAACGAGAAGCCGGTTCATCGCGTCTGGATTGACGAATTTCTGCTTGGCGCCCTCCAAGTTACCAACGCTGAGTACGGGCGCTTCCTGCGCGACTCGGCGTCGCCGTCACTATTCTTGCCGCCGCCGTTCTGGAGCGACCCCGCGTTCAACCATCCCGAGCAGCCCGTTGTCGGAATATCGTGGTACGAGGCAATCCGCTACTGCGAGTGGCTCAGCGCAAGCACCGTCGGAGTAGCGACCGGCGGAGTCACGACCGGCAGAAATTTTCGCTTGCCTACTGAGGCCGAGTGGGAGCGCGCCGCCCGCGGAGGCCGCGAGGGCGCACTATTTCCCTGGGGCGACGCGCCGCCGCAGTCCCTGGCCGGTTATGCCGATCGCTGCGCCGGTCATTGGAAGACAGGCCCCGAGCCCGTCGGCCGCGCGGAAGCGAACGCATACGGCCTCTATAACATGTGCGATAACGTGCACGAATGGTGCAGCGACTGGTACGCGCCCGCCTACTATGCGGTGTCGCCGGAGTGCAATCCGCGTGGTCCAGAAATCGGCGAACGGCGCGCTTCGCGCGGCGGCTCCTGGCGTCACCATGTCAAGATGTCGCGCTGCGCGGCCCGCTCCAGCATACCCCCGGAGTTCAAGTACGCGGACTATGGGTCCCGCGTGGCGTGCGACGTACAATTGCAGGTCAGAGGTTAGAGGTCCGATTGCAGAAGTGAGAACTTCAAGTTCGGCAATTCTGTTGCTTCAGGAGGTTTTGACCTCCGCAATCTGACCTCTGATCTCTGCAATAGGATTTCTATGACTGACCTCGCAGCCCACTACCTCGAAGAAATCAGGCGCCAGTTCCGCGGCCACAAGCGCATGGGCGAAGCTGCCATGGCTCAGCTTGAAGACAAGGATTTCTTAGCTACGCTCGATCCGGAATCGAATTCCGTTGCTACCTTGGTCAAACACATCGCCGGCAACGCGCGTTCGCGCTTCACCGACTTCCTCACCAGCGATGGCGAGAAGCCGGATCGGTTTCGCGATCAGGAATTTGAAGTCTCGGCGAAAACAACGCGCGAAGAAGTTCTGCGCTGGTGGGAGCAGGCGTGGTCGCATGTGTTTTCCGCGCTTGACTCGCTCAAGCCCGAGGATGTGCAACGCATTGCGACCATTCGCCAGGAGCCGCACACGGTCATGCAGGCGCTTAACCGCGCGCTCGCCCACTACGCGCAACACATTGGACAAATCGTCTTCCTCGCCAAACACCTGCGCTCTGCACAATGGCAGACGCTAAGCATTCCGCGGGGCGGATCTGAAGACTACAAAACTGCGAGCCCGAAGACGCATAGTCGCGGAACGTACAAAACGTAAGTGCAGAACGCAGTGCTGCTCGGGGCTCGTTTAAACACTTGGAAACTAATGAGTACTTGTGGTACTTAGGCGTGACAATTGGCGAATGTAGTAAAACTGTAGTAGTTCTGGAGAGGTGGCCGAGCGGTTGAAGGCGCCAGTCTTGAAAACTGGAGTACGGGAAACCGTACCGAGGGTTCGAATCCCTCCCTCTCCGCCAGTCCTTTTCGATCGTAGGGCTTAGCCCGCATCAGTTCCACGATCAGTTCCAACGGAGAGCTCGAGGATAGTCGGAGCCGCCACAATCCACCCGTCTGTTGCCTGAGGAGATGGCCACATCTCGATTTCACTCAGGAGAGCAGATGGCAACCAAAAGAACTTCTTGCAACCTCACGAAATACATCAAGGTAGGAGCGAACCGCTGGCAATACTGCCCCGTGGTCCGGGGCAAGACCGGCAGGCTCAAACAGGACATTGTGGTGGTGGATGGCCGGGCCGAGTCTCACCCGGAAGGGTATTACGCACTCGACTGGCGGGAAGGCGGCAGGCGGCGCCGCGTGGCGGTCGGCAAGAATGCCGGTAGTGCGCAACAGGAACAGGAGCGCCAGAACACCGTTCTCAAAGCCCGTACGATGGGCATTGCAGTCGCTACGGCGGACCAGCCGAACACCCTATCGATTCACGAGGCCTGCCAGGAATTCCTCGCGGAAACCCGGCTGCAGCGCGCCCCCAAAACATATAAGCAGTACCGGACGGCGCTCGCCTATTTCGAAGAAGTGGCCGGCAAACTCTGCGTGAACCAAGTTGGCCGCCACACCCTGCTCGGCTATCGGCAATTTCTGACCGAGACGAAAAGATTATCGGCGCGAACCGTCCATACCAAGATGGAAATCGTTGTCCAACTGCTCAAGGCAAACGCCATCACCGGCCTTTTGCGGCGCGGGGATTGGCCTCGCTATGTGGAACGCATTCCCCAGGCTTATAGCCCGGAACAACTGCAGCGTTTTTTTTGCGGCGTGCGACGAGGCTAATATGCTTCTCTTCCAGTTTTTTCTGGGATCCGGCTTTCGGGAAAAAGAAGTGCAGTTCCTCACGTGGCGGGACATAGGCCTGGAGGAGCAAGTGGCGCGAGTCGCCGCCAAGCCCGCGTGCGGGTTCTTCCCAAAAACCTGGGAAGAGCGGGCGGTCCTCATTCCTACCGACCTCGTACGGAATCTCCGGATGCGCAGGGCTAAGGCTGATTCGGATTGCCCATGGGTGTTCCCCACCTCCACGGGCAGCGTCGGATACCATTTTCTTGAACGCTGCAAGCGCTCGCTTGGAAAGCGGGACTGAACTGCCGCCAGTGTCGCGGCAAGAAGGATTGCCGGACCGGGCCTTACTGCAACACCTGGTTTCTTCACAAATTCCGCGCCACCTATGCGACCAACCAACTGCGGGCTGGCACCGATATCCGCACCCTGCAAGTATGGATGGGTCACAAGGATCTGGCATCGACCATGCGCTATTTGCAGGCAGGACAGGGAAAGGAACAGCAGGAGCGAGTCGATGCGGCTTTTGATGTGATCGCGGGGGTGAATTCAGTCAGGCGGGATACAACACGCACATTTGTCTCTTGAGCCAGGCGATCACGGCCTTCGGATCAAAACGGAGGGAACTGCCCACCTTAAAGGGAGGGAGGCTCCCTTCTTTGGCGGCGCGGTAAATCGTCATGGGACTTACTTGAAAGAGGTCGGCTACTTCAATTCAAGGTTTCATGGCCGTATCCCTTGGGTGCAGCCTGTTATCGGGGTACGATGAGTCATGTTCCACCTATGGCTTCACTCATCGCCGTCATTGCTGCAATTCTTCAGGCTGGCTCCTATACCCTAGACAAGGTGATTCTTTCAGTCCGGGGCGTCAGCTTTAAAACCTATACCGGCGTCAGCTTCCCGCTTGTTTTTGCAATTACGTTGGTGATCTTCTGCCTGATTCGGCCGCCCTTCTCCATACACCTCCTGTCGGGGCATCTGGCCTGGCTGCTTGCGGCCTCGATACTCCTGGCGCTGATCACCAATCTGATCTTTTACCGGGCGCTGGACCACGATAGCCTCGGAGAAATCCAAACCCTTGATCTATTCGGGAATCTCCCAATTATTCTCTTCGCCACGATAGTGTTCACGGATGAACGGAACCTATCCATCGTCGTGCCGGCGCTCATTGCGTCTGGTGCGCTCATCTGGGCTCATTGGCAGCATCATCGCTTGGTGATCGCGCCGCGCACCGTGCCGTTCGTCGTCTGGGGCCTGACCGGTCATCCTCTTGCCGCAGCTATCTCCAAAATACTTCTACAAACATGGAATCCCATCTCCCTTGAACTGGTGCGATCCGGAGCTATGGCCATCGTTCTCGGGTTCACGTTCTCGGGCGAAATCAAGAAGACTTCCTCGAAGGCGGGCCTCCTGCTGCTTATCACCAACGCTCTGACCTCGATTGGGGTCATCTTGTTCTACTTCAGCTATCAGCGGCTCGGCATTGTCCATACCATGTTGCTGTTTTCACTGCAGCCGGTCTTGGTGTACACGGCGTCGCTCGCGCTTCTCAAGGAAAAGCTTCAGCCGAAAAAGCTCATTGCTTTTTGCATTGTCCTCATCTGCATAGTTGTTTCGCAGGCTATGACGGCAAGACTCCTTTGAATGGGCTGATTCCATGATCCCCGCTAGTCGGTTGGTAGATGCTGGTAGTTGCGAGTTTTCTAGAACCATCACCATTTTCAGACAGGACTCAACACGTACATTTGTCTCTTGAGCCAGGCGGTGACGGCCTTCGGATCAAAACGGAGGGAACTGCCCACCTTGAATGAAGGCAGGCTCCCTTCTTTCGCGGCCCGGTAAATCGTCATGGGACTTACTTGAAAGAGGTCTGCCACTTCCGACACTTTGAGCGCCCGCTGGCGCTTCTCCAGATTTTCCACCAATGCGGATACGGTTTCTCTTTGCATTCTCGGTTCACCTCGCTTGATTCGCGCTGAACATACATCGCGTTTGAACAAAGGGCTGAAGCCGGACGGTTCCAGGGACCGCGTTGAAGTTTTGGTTTCACAAATCCTCCGGAAACATCAGCGTGAGTCCTCCGACCTCGTTGGGGGTCAGCGATAACGTTTTTCCGTCGTAGCTGCCTGTCCGCCAGCCGTCTGTGTCAGCTTCGAGCTTCAGCATCGACTCGATCGCCCGCATGAGCCGGCTGACATCCGTCACCGGCTCGGTCACGGGCGAACTGCCTATTGATGCGGTGAAGTGGTCGAAGACCGCGCGGGTGACCCGGTTTACGGGACCGTGGCGGATAGAGACGAGAAAGCCGTCATCACACGCCTGGGCGTCGGTGTACGCGTAGATGACGTTCTCGGGTTCTTGTTTGTCCATACCCGGCGCGTCCCCTGTCCCGTAGGCCTCAGCCTTCAGAGGAATACAACGAGTCGAACATGGAAGGTCCGACTTGAGTAATTCGCGGGTTTTAGACTAATGGAAGGCAATCGCGCTCTCGCCAAGTCGACAGAAACTAACTTTTTTCGTATAGGCAGACGGAAGGTTCTGAGACCAGCCGATTAAGCGGTCAATAATACCCAAGCGTGTCGCCGTGTTCGACTCCTTGCTTGAGGATCGCGTACCAGGCCGCCACAGCGCGCCGCTCCCACTCGTGTTGCGAAAGAGCATGAGCTTCGCCCTTCTTCGCATGCGGATAAAGATAGTCGTAGAGATCTATCTCTTGCATCGCCAGGAGCTCGTTGCCAAGCTTGGCTAACTTGGGATGTTTCTTCTCGAGCGCGCGGCACCATTTCCTGGCCAGGCGAGTGTGATTGTTATCCGGGCCCAGCACGCACTGGTCGCCGTTATTACACCCGCTCTCCCAGCCAATAAATGGATTCGGCAGCTCGTGGTCCCCGCACCAGTTGCCGAACCAGCGCGTGCCGGCCCAGTTCAGGTGGAAGTTACCAAAACGGGCGTTGCCTACATCAAGTCCCATAGATGCCGGGCAGGCGCTTCGCACTGCGATGCAAAGCGCCAGCCGTTGTCAGGAGAGACCTTTGGTGCGTTCTTACCCGGAAAGATTCCCGGACAGACGCATATGCTTTGCTCATAGGCAGGAACTGATCCCATCCCTGCCGTCTGCCTGTGGGATAGGACGAGGGGAAGTGCGAAGATTCGACGAATAATTGTGGCAGTAAAGCCGCCAGATCCAGAATTCCGCACCGCGGCAGGATCTAGGTTCCCCTCGCACTGATTCTTCCCATAATCTCTTCCAAAACTTCTTTCATAGGCCGTGGGTCTTCGAGATACTGACTGAGTAATTCAACAACGGCCAACCTTTCATCCATGCGCCCAAACAGGTACGCTTCTACTTCGTCTCTCGCCAGCATCTCAGCCTTCGTGAATTCAAATTTTCCGCGGTAGACCGCGTTTACCACGCTTCATTGCCACTTCGCGCTTGGCCAAGAACGTCTTTTCACCTTTCGAGCCTTAGATGAAGATCCCCTTCTTGGCCATCTCCACCAAAGATCGTCTCGTCTCCTCCGTATCCTCAAACATCTTTTCTCCAGGATTAAATTCCGATGGATCAGGACCCTGGTTGTCGGCAAGGTTCTCCCAGAGGAGCTCCGTGAGACAGCCTTGATCGCAGACGGCGCAGCCCTTTTTCACCTCGCCCACGGTGAGCGCGAGCGGCTGGAACGGGCAGTGGGGATCGGAGATGTTCATGAGCCAGACCGTACCGGGGTACTTCAGCGTATCCCGGAGTCCCACCAGACCCAGAATGACCTGGAACTGCAGACCCGCGACCATGAGGATGTTGGCCCAGAGTCCCGCCTGGCCGGGAATCCGGGTCTCGTCGTAATTGGGATCGGTGTAGCGCCGGGTATCGGGCGGGATCTTCACGTTCCGGCGGAATGCCCCATAGCACTCGTAGCACGGGGTTTTCCCGGGCACCACGTACAGTATTTCCGCAACCGAGGCTTCACCCCACACGCCGCCGAAGACCGCTGGAATATTTTCGTGCAAGGCATACGTGTTCACCAAGGAAGCGGCCTGGAAACTGTCGGCGGTGGAGACGATGAGGTCCGGACGGCTTGCAAGAAGGGAGGCGTCAAACTTCTCTTTAAGAGCCGTCACCCGGCAGTCAGGATTGATACGGGCCACATGGCGCGCCAATTCCTCGACTTTCGGCTTGCCCACCGAGTCGCTCGTAAGGATGTGCCGACCGACGTTCTCTTCGGCAAAGTCCTCGGGATCAATCAGCGTGAGTGAGCCGACGCCAGTACGCGCCAAGATATCGATCAGCGTGCCGCCAATCGATCCCCCGCCGCTCACGGCTATATCCAGCGAGGAAAAGACGGCGTGCTCTTTCGGGTTTCGTGTAAACACCGGCATGGTCATATTCCAACTCCATTTCCGAACCGCGAGGGTTCTGTTTTGAAAAATACGTGGGGACGATGGCAACACCCGGCTCGCCTGCCCTGCGCAAAGGCAGGATGATGCCCGCAACGTACTCCTCGGGGTGCAGTGTGTCGTCCGTCCCGAAGAGGACGCGCCTCACCGTCGCGTAATCCGTCCCGGAGAGCCTGGGATACGACGGTGGGTGCGCATGCAGATCCCCGAGGTACTGGATGCCGGGTACCTCTTTCCGCAGCCGGCTAAAGACATCGGTCTCAAATTCATGGTCATTGGTGCAGCGGCCATGCGCGTGTTCGGAGGCGCTGCCAGGCGGGGCAAGATGGGTCACCTCAAAGCGCTCCTCCCGTTTCGAGCCGAAGAGCGTTACCGCAAATTCCAGCCCCTTGAACTCGCGCGCGAGGCGCACAATCTCGGCATAGATGCCGTCCTGTAAAACCAGGGTCTTGTTCATTGGTCGAAATCCTCCAGAAATTGAATTGCGACCAGGACGCAGCTTGCGAAGGTGTTTCTTGTCGGCATCCATGGCCTTATGCAAGAGAAACTCAGCCTGCCGTTGGGGTCGCCGTTCACTTCGTCGATCTGCCAATGCCCGAGCCCGATGCGCGGATCGATGTATACCGCGGGCTCCCTCTCCGGGTAGCTTGCGCCGGAACCTTGATCAGGATGGTGTACTCGCGTCCTGTGCGCGGTCCGCGCACGCGTCCGAAAAATCCCACGCTGCCGTTCTCGGTTTTGAAAGCGGCAAACTGGGGAAAGTATTTGTTCATAATCGTAACTTCCGCTGTCCACCGTGCCTCATGCATCATGGGTCAAGCCTCCTCTGGATAAATCGGGCGAAGCCTTCAAAGATCCGCCCCTGCCCCGTGCACCTGTTCACTGGATAACGAACGGGTGAACTGGGTGCGATCCGACCCTTTGCGCGAAGTAAAAAGACTTGTTCTTGTCATGCGCCCTTGTCCGCGAGGTAATCGAGGGCGACCATGATGCAGTTGGCAAATGTGCTGCGCGCCGCGTTCCATTTGCTCTGCCCAGTGCGGTCGTAGCAGAGCCTGCCCCGCGGATCGTGGTTGACCGCGTCCTGCCGCCAGTTTTCGCCGAGGCGCGGGTCGAGATACAGGGGCGGCTCGGTCTCGGGGTAGAGCCGCGCGGGGATCTTAAGCAGCACCTCGTAGAGCCTGCCAGACTTGGGACCCCGCAAGTGTCCGAAGAAACCGACGTAGCCGCTGGCCGTCTCAAACGGCGAAATCCAGGGAAAACGGCGTCGCATGATCTCGCATTCCACCCACCATCTCTGGGGATCCATCATTTCGCACCACCTTCTTTCTTCAGTTTTTTGTAAAAAACATGCAGGACGGAGGAGCTTCAGGCTTCGTCCTGCATGCGGTTGTTGTTTTTGGCAAACTCGCGGTTGGGATTTCGACGTAGATCCACGCGGACGACGCGGATCGACGGTTCTCGAGCCACCGCAAGCACTGACCGCGGAGGACGGGTAGATGGCAGCATAGTCGCTCACCGCCATCACCCCATCTCCCGACGGGCTCATCCCCAGGTCTTGGGGGAGAGTCTGGCGCGGTCTTCCCCGCCGGGCGTCTCGTCCGAGCGAGGAATGACTGCTTCCTCGCCCTGGATCTGGACCCGCGGGACTTCCGGCTGCCGCTCTTCGCGACCTTGCTCGTTGCGTTGGAAAAGGCTCATGGCCGTTTCTCCTTTTCTGCCAGCCATACCGCGACAGATACTGCCGCGGTATAGGTGGCGGTTTGTGGGTTAACGTTGTCCCGGCGCGCTGCCGGGGGCTTCTCTGCACCTTTAAACGGTGCAAACTCAGGGAATCCGACGAATGAGCGGATTTAATTTTGCGAATAGCGGATGCATCGACCGTGGGTGGCACATATGCGGACTTGGGCCGGGACATGTTCCGATGTGCCGAGAGGCGCAGGCTCGTTGTGGTTCGATGTCTCAGATGTTGCTGGCGAGCTCGGCGTGGCGGCCTGTATGTCTGGTAGTGTGCAACCGTTGCCCCTACAGGCGCTTGAGACGCCCCTAGTTGTCTTTGTTGCGGAGTGGTCGCAAACAGCACATACAGCCACCCCAGGATTGCAACAACGAGGAGCGCTGCAACGAATATGACGGCAGCTCCGAATATCCACAAAAGTATTCGGACAAAAACTTCTGCTCCCTCCATGAAGCCGACAAACAGATTTTCCGCAACGTCAGATTGTTCAGTTCGAATACGAGGCTCAACTGCTTCCTCGACAAATTGAGGCCGGAGGTGCCTGAGGGCTGCTGCGACCTCTGGATGTATGTTCAACTCATTGTCGTCCAGCCGGACCATCGAAGGCCTCCTCTCCTCCCTATTTCGGACGCTGCCCTTAGCACCGTTCCGACGCGTTCAATTTCCGCAAGCCAGCGTTGTTCCGTCGTACAGGCAGCCTTGCAGAATGTGTCCCTGCCCATCCTGGATGGCGCAGTACGACGCCATCTCACGGAATCCGACGGATCATTTCGATCGCCTCAAGAAATCCCGGTTGCATTGGCCGCTGCTGGTACGCCACTGTGGGATAAACTTGCGCATAACCGGCGTACCGGCGATCAAACGACACTACCCGGCGCCAGCCGTTCGCGTTTGCACGTTCGTAGAGCAGGCATATGCCCGCGGGTATATATCCCAGGAAATCCACCGCGCCTCCGTGGGGCATCTCGCGCGCGAGGAATGTCGGTGAGGTAGTCCCACCGATGTCATAGTCCGCAGGCAAATATTGCGGGGTGTCATTTCTTTGGTTGACCTGGATGTCTGGATTCTCGGCCGTTTCGTTGTTCCCGATATCCAAGGCGGCGTGCTGAATTTCTTGAGCAGGTTGCACATCGTCTCTTTGGACGGGAACTTGCGGTGCAGGGTCGGAAACACCAGGTGCCGACTCGGCGGTACCCACCGGTATGGCGTCGGACTGCCGTTCTTGTTTATCAACTACGGGAACAGATTGTTGTGATACCTGCTGGCTGGGTTCGGCGGTCGCTTGATGGTGAGGGGCTTGCACCGCAGCTAACCAGATGAGGACCGCTATGGTCATTGTCGTTAGGAAAACAAACAGCCCGGTCGTTTCTTCTTCTGCCGGGATGCGAGGTATGTGCCGTAGTTGCGCGCCGGCTCGTGCGTTGCGGCGCCCCCGCGCGTTCCCCTGTCGCGGATATCCGAGGGCTGCTGCAACCTCAGGGTTTATGTTCAACTCATCGTCGTCCAGCCGCGCCATCGAAAGTGCCACCTCTCTTCTCCAATTCGGACGCTGCCCCTGACCCCGTTCCGACATCGGCAATTACGGACGAGGCCCGCCGCGGGGTATATACAAAAAGGCCCGGCAAGGCGGGTAGTAGTCATAATAGGAATATGGTAGCACTGTGAAGACTAGACATCAAGAGGATGTGCGGCTGGATTTGAAGGCGATCGGGCGGCGGGTCCGGGAGATCCGCGGGTTCGATCTGAAACAGACCGAGTTCGCGGAGATCCTGGGAGTCAGCCAAACCCAGCTTTCAAAGTACGAACGGGGTAAAAGTGTGCCGATGCCGGAGATTCTGCTTAAATTAAAACGTTTTTCCGGAAAAAGCATTGATTGGATTTTGACAGGAGAATGACTAGTCACGTCCACCGGAGCATAGGAGAAAATTTCGAGGTTCTGACTTAGCGCACAAGGGAAGCCTCGAATTAACCGAGACTTCCCCGAAAGCACGACTCTCGAATTTCCTTCTCGCTCGATTTGCAAGATTGCGAGAATTTACGCTGATGCAGCAACCTTCTTTTCCCGCAGCATCTTGCGCACCGTCTGGACCGCCTTGTCAGCCATATCAGTTGGTATGCTCCCACCGCCAGCGCGCTCTATCAGTTTGGGGTCGCGCGGCAAGACTGTGATAGAGGTTCCGCCGGACGTGGTGAGCTTGAATGTCTCGGCGGCGTTTAGTTGCAACTTGCCGCCGACCATCAAGGCTGCGAGCGGGCCACTGGATATCGCCCTCGTATCGATCCCGTCCAGCGTCAAGCTTTCGGATTGCGTAGAGACAGACACGACATCTCGATAGAAGTACTCATCGGTCCTTTCGCTGAGAGAATTGCCGGTGGTCAAATCGACGGCGCACTGGTACGCCATGAGTTGGTGGGGCGTGAAATTTATCACCGTTACGCCGATGGGCATAAACCGGACGATGCCATCCTTGCCCTTTTTAATGCCGACTTCCGATCCCCCGATATTCCAGAATCGCGGCCCGTACAACATAACGGGCTCGGCGATGAGTTCGGAGGAGTCGAGCCCCGTCTTGGCGAGCGCTGGGGTTCGCAAATCCTGCAGATCCTCTTGGATCCAAGCATCCATTTGCTCGTCGCTCGGCTTTTGGTAATAGGAGACGATGCCCCATATGCCAAGACCGATGGGAATCACGCCAATATATTTGACAGCGAGAAGCGGTAAACCAATGATGATCATCCAAACGGTCCATGTGGGGAACTTCTTGAAGTATTTTTTTATCTGCGATCGTTCAGCCTGCGTCATAAGCTCTCTCCCTTCCTTGTTAGATTTTCATCGTTTCGTGGTTCCTGCGGACTTTTGAAATCAGATCCGGATCCCGTACAGGCACAGAGTGGAGAAGTCTCTCGATTTCCCAGGCATCCTGGTCCTTGTCTTCCGCCATGAGAAAGAGTTCGTCTGGAGACGGATTGCACAGCAAACCGTTGGAAAGGTAATAGTCATACTTCAGGATCGCAGCGAGGTAATAGTACTTCGCAGGTCGCGCGTCCAGTTGCACAGCGGTTTTGAGATAGTCTTCAATGCGCTTTACTTCCGAGAGGGATAGCAGCTTGGGTCTTCGTCCGCGAATCAACGAGAGCCCGTAATAGTAATACGCGTCTGGGTACTCTGGCATGAGTTCGAGCGCTCGTGTGAAATTCTTAATGGCGAGCTCGTGGACTCCTAACTGGAGATAACAAAGGCCGACCGCATACTGCGCTTCTCCGTCTCCAGGATTCTTTGCTGTCGCGACTTTGTAATACTCAAGTGTCCGATGGATCTCGTCGTTCGGCGCCTTGCCTAAGACGGAGAAAGAGGTTTTGTGGCCGAGCGACCCCAGTCGGCTAGCCGGCTGGTCGGCCTCGTACCCTGGAACGTGTTTTTCCTGCGGCACGAGGAGTCGAAACGTCGGATCGCCATAATGTACATAACAGCCCCAAATACCCGACCGGGTGGTTTCTGCGAAGGCTCGGCGGGTCTCACCGAGTGCTTCACCGACGCTCAGGCCTTGTGCGAGCAGCTTGTAGAAGGACTGCGCGAAATCCTTAGCTGCCTCGTCTGGGATAGGCAAGATGGTGCCGATATAGTGTGGTACGCCTTGTCGGAGGAACGCTCGGTAGAGACTCGTTACATAGGCCTGAGCATCGGCTAGGCCAGGACGGGCGGAATTGCAGGAGTTTGCAAAGATAAGAAGCGGGAAGATAGCGCGGGAGGAGACGGCTTCAATATCCCGGCAGGTGAGTATGCTGCCATCAGCAAACCTCCAACCGGTCTTTGTCGGGCACTCCGCCTGAAACTCGCCATGCCCGACAAAATGGCAGAGTTCGTAGTCCTTTTTCAATTCTTCCAGAACATCGGCGGCATTGCGTGCTGAATGAAACCAGACGTTATCGCCGTAAATCGTATTAAGATTCTTTTCAACGACAGCCTTTTCGTTAGACGCGTTAAGGCCGCTGATGTCTCCGAAGACAATAAGCGAACCCCGGCCTGACCGCTCCCCCCTGAGCCGCTCATTCGCAGCTCGCAGCTCAGGGCCGCACTTGAGTAAAAGTCGGGCAAGTCTGAAACGTCGGCAAAGAAATTCGTCGCCATCCCAGAGCAACTCCCAGGGAATCCAGGAAGAGGCCGGATCAAGGTAAATGACCAGATTGGACGAGTGCGCATCACCTCTGAACGCGTAACTTAGTTCGTGCGGAATAAGCTCATCGTACAGCCGCCCGCCCCAGTCCTGCAGATCGGCGGCGGAGGTGTTGTGCTGCTGTTGTAGTGTGCGCATAAGTGCCAATGCGCAATCCGAGACGTGCTCGCGCCGAAAGCTTTTCTCGAAAGTTGCGAGAGGCGGAGCGTCGACGCCTTCCCGACACATATATTGATATGAAACCGTGTCGGAACTAGTCAGATCAACGATCGCGGTGTGCAAACGCTGGCTCATGTGCGGCCTGAATCATCAAGCGGCACTCCGCAAGGACTTCGTCATCATCCTTCTTTTTAAGTACTTGGACGACAAACGCCCCCGGAGTGACACCGGAGTGAAGTACCTGCCGCCGTTCGGTGAGCGGAACGGAGGCAAGTTCGTTGTCCTCGGCATCGAGGAGTTTGGCCTTCCAGGCCGGTTTCGGTGAATCAATCGCAACGAGTATGCGAACGGTCGTTCCGGGTCCCTTCCCGTTCGACTCGACATACAAGTGCAGCTCGGCTTCGTCAGCGGAATCCGAGATGTGTTGGGCGATCTCTATTTGGGGTTGCGCCTCATCCGGCTCTCCAGGTCCCCGGGCGGCCATAACCGGTGAGGGAACCAGTTCCCCCATGCCGGCTATTTCGAGCGGCCGCAGCAGCCATTCTTTTGCAGACCGAACGGCTTCAATGACGACCTCAGTCCAGCTCGGCGCGCGCATGCGCTTGAGCAAATAATAGGTTTCGGCGCACTGGTCGCAGAAGAGCATATGGGCGCGGAGGTGGAGCGATGTTTCTGCATCAAGCTTCCCCTCCTCGTACGCAATGATCACGCTCTTTGGCGCATGGGGTTCGTCCGCGGCGATCTCGTCCTCGGCCAAATCCTTAGCGGTCTCCGAAAAGTCTTGCACAAAACTAAGGAACTCCCGGCAGTCGCTGCAATCTTTCAGGTGCTCCTCGACTTCCTGCCGTTCGTGTTCTGACCCCTCGCCTTCAACGTGCGTCCGGATTAAACTCTCATGCGGGTGCATGGCGGTTATACCTGCTTAAATGTGGTGATCTTGAATTTAGTCTTCAATGTCTTACGCATGGACAGTAAATCGTGTCGGATCGTATCCCAAACCCGCTTTTCATATCGGTCTCTTACCGTGTCGTCCAGCGCATATCCAAATTTGAGGACCGCAATACGGGCGACCGGCCAATCCCGGAAATAATGGCGCACAATGGAATCGGAACTATCGGCTTTCGCTGGACTCGTGATGTGATCGAGAAGGAGAAGCTTGACGATCAGCTTCCGTTCTTGGGTGCTGAGCGCTGCGTCCGGGCGTGGCAGGGGCTGGGCTAATACGCCGAAGAGCCGTAGTTTTCGTTTGGAGCGAAACGGTCCTCTCGGTTGTGGCATCTCTCCGACATCCGGCCCGGCTCCGCCGACTTCTTGACGCTGATCGAGAACAATTTCCTCCGAAGCGAGGTTGTCTGGTTCCTCTGCCGGCGGGGTTTGTATCTCTTCTCCTCCTTCCACGCCTTCTTCCTCGGCGGCGATGCGCTGTTCATGTTCCAGGCGTGCGCGATCGAGCTCCTCCATTAATTCGAGCTGTTCGGCACGATCGGTGCGCACGAGGTTCCCCATGTCGTCCACGACATCGAACTTCTCGTCGATGCGTACCCATATCTTTCTGCTCTGGCCCGTGATGAACCGGTACTCGTCTATAACCGAACCCTTCACGAGCGCCTTTTTGTAAGCCGCAAAGCTTGGCGTGTCGAGCCGTCCGGCAAACTTCCTAATGTTTCTTTTGAACCGGAAGAAAGCCCGCGTCTGACTTCCCAGAAACAGCCACTCCGGGTTGCAACCCCGGGGACAGCTGCTGGCTCGGCCCTTCCACCTGAGATCCCAGTAGAGACCCTTGCGGTTCTTGCAGTCCATAAACCGCTCCCAGAGCGCAAGGATATATATCTCCTCCGGTGTTTCGCAGTAGTGCTGGAGCAGTTCTTCGGCTGATAGCTTTTCGAGTTGCAGGGGCGCGGTTGGACCCATCGTCCTCCCCCCTACGATGAATATGGGGCGGAGTCTTGCACAAAAACCCTTTCAGGGCAACAGTTTAATTTTGGGGCGTGGGAGCAATTTGAACAGACTCCACTTGACATCAGACGGTCATTCGCTTTATATTCGCCTCTACCGTAGAGGTGTCCTCTAGCGATTCGGACGTGTTTTGCACAGATCAGACGCGTTTTGCAAACGATCCTCTGTTGCGCTACTCGTGTGATGCAAATAAGAATTGGGGAAGGCAAATTTGTCTGCGCCTCGACCTCCGTTCTTGGGCTGGGTCTTCCGCGGAGAAAGGAAAGATTTGCTTGTAAAGAGCCATGGGCGAGATTCGCGATCCAATTCACGTGTTCGTTCGTTTCGGGGAGGACGAAAAGAAGATCATTGGCTCGCGCGCGTTCCAGCGCCTCCGATACATTCATCAGCTTGCATTGACTTACTTGGTTTACCCGGGCGCTACGCACCGCAGATTTGAACATTGTCTTGGCGTGATGGAGGTCGCGAGTCGAATCTACGATGTGGTCACCAATCCACAGAACATCTATCACGACGCTGTTCGGCAATTTGTGCCTCTGGCGAAGGACGATCGACGAGGGCACGAATATTGGAGCCAGGTCCTACGTTGCGCCGCCTTGTGCCACGATTTGGGTCACCTTCCATTCTCACATGCAGCCGAGAAGGAGCTCCTGCCGGAAGGCTGGGATCATGAGCGGTTAAGCCAAGAAATCATTATGGGAGAGGAACTCAAACCTCTCTGGAAGGAATTGAAGATACAAGCGGAGGATGTGGCCAAGCTCGCTCTTGGTCCGAAGAAGTGCAAACTCGACTTCTCCGATTGGGAAACCATTCTCTCCGAAATCATCGTGGGCGACGTGTTCGGAGCCGATCGCATCGATTACTTGCTGCGGGATTCGTACCACGCAGGAGTGTCCTACGGCCGTTTCGATCATTATCGGCTGATCGACACCCTTCGCATCCTGCCGGCAAAGCACAAAGGATCGGAGGAACCAGAACTCGGCATTGAACGCGGGGGGTTGGAATCAGCAGAGTCACTTCTGTGGGCTCGCTATTTCATGTACACACAACTCTACTTCCATCCGGCGAGACGGATATATGACATGCACCTCATGGAGTTCCTGAAAGAATGGCTGCCGGATGGCAGATTTCCAGTGGATGTGGACAAGCACATCCGCCTCACCGATAACGAAGTGACCGCTGCGATGTGGAAGGCAGCAGCAGATCCAGGTGAGCGAGGTCACATGCTATCAAGTCGCATTATCTTGCGAGAACACTTTCGGCAGGTCTATGAACCAAGATCGTCGGATCCCGCGGCGTTGGAGCCGGCAAAGCATCTATACGAGGCCCTAGTCAGAAAATTCGGGGGAGATAACGTCCGGCGAGACGTTCTACTCGCAAAAGGGTGGCAGCTACGACTTCCCGGTGTATACGAAAGATGGGGCGATCGATTCCTCGCTGGCCCTTTCACGCACCTTGTCTCAGGTTCCAACATTTTCGGTGGATCGAGTTTACGTGAGCATACGCGTTCGTGACGAAGCCGAGCGCTGGCTTGCAGAGAATAGGGACAGCATCATTACCGGAGCGGTAAGAGAGGAGCATTCAAATGGAACGCCTTCGGAGAGCTAGTCTGCTCCTTGCAACGAATGAGGAGTTGCGCAAAGCCGGAAGCTGGGCAGGCGAAACACACATGCAGAAGGCTACATATTTTCTGCAGGAGCTCGTCAACGTGCCTTTGGAGTTTGAGTTCGTATTGTACAAGCACGGCCCATTCTCTTTCGATTTGCGTGACGAGCTTACGTTTATGCGCGCACAGGGATTCTTGCGGTTGGAGCCGCAATATCCCTATGGACCAACGCTTGTTGCCGGAGAGAAGAGCGAATTACTGAAGCATGCATTTCGGAATGTGATCGAAGAATACCTTTCGCGTATTCGATTTGTTTCAAAGAGGCTTGGGACGAAAACAGTTACCGGATTGGAGAGAACCGCAACGGCGCTGTACGTCACATTGCGAGCCCCTGCTGACACTGATCGAGTAAGGAGATTGACGCATCTTAAGCCACATATCGCTTTGCAAGACGCGCAGGAAGCGATGTCCGAAGTCGATCAGATCATTCGAGAGCTGAGGGATGTGGCGTAACTCAACTTTGCGTTTCCCCTTGTTGTCCACCAAACGCCATGATCCATGGACAGATCCAACACAAAAACTCGCGTTTGTGCGCCGTCAGCACGCCAACTCCGAGGTCAACTATTGCTTGCGCTAGCGTCACGGCGCTTTATTTTACAGCTGCGCCGTACTGCATCGACCTGGGGGAACCGGCCTTGACTTTGACCTTTTGGACTAGTAGCGTTGACAGCCACATTTCCGTTTAGTCGCTTGCAACCGACCCCCAAGCGCGATCGTTGCTTGCTGAAACAATCGTTCTGAGGGGATGTAACTCAAGGAGAACGACAGGAGCCTTTGTGCAAAGAGTCGTTTTTCTAGTTCACGGAACTTGGGGACGTGGATACTTCGGATTTCGAGAGACCGCTCCTTGGGCTCACTGGGATTCCGCGCTTGTCAACACACTAACGCGCAACATGCCCGACCTCACGGTATACGCCTACTCTTGGTCAGGCAGGAATACTCCTCGGGCTAGATCCAGGGCTGCGGCGCGATTCCAGAAGTTCGTTGGCACATTCATCGATCAACATCCTGACAGTCAACTTTATATTATTGGGCACAGCCACGGCGGAAATGTGATTTTGAAGGCTGTGCAAGATGGCGGCTTCGGAAAAAAGATTAAGGGAATCGCGTGCCTTTCTACTCCGTTTCTCGGCGCAGAAGATCGGCTCGCAGAGCTACGGGAAAAAAGGCCTGAGTCATTTGTCGGAGCGTTCGTAGGGTTAGCTTTTCTCCTAACAGTCGTGACCGAAAGAATCTGGAGAGCGCTAATAGGCAATTCATCGATGTCCTGGCTTCAGTTAGCGCTGACATTTGTGGCATTTGCTCTAGTTGTCGGTACTGGACTTGTTGCCTCAAGGCGTTACTCGAAGCGAATATTTGACAGAGTGAAGTATAGTGTTGATCCAGCGACAAACCTTTTGATTCTTCACTCTGCGGGTGACGAGGCGAGGGCGGTGCTCGGTGCTTTTCAATTCCTCGGATGGATAATAACCCGGGCTTCCGGTTTTGCCTTCAACCTTCCATCAAGGACCTCAGAGTGGCTTTCTGATTTGTGGATAAATCCGCTGATCGCCTCTTTCGCGATTGCAGTTCCAGTTGTGTTATTTATCGAGGGGCCGAGAGGTTTCTTCGCTCACCTTGTCTTGGCTCAGCGTGAAATGGAGAAGCGGCGTTCTCCGTTAGTGTAGATTCCGCCCCTTCGGGGCGGGGATTTTCAAGGCATGGGGGTCTATCGTCCGATGGCTTTTTCCTCGCATGCAGAGCGCGAGAGGATCAACTCCCGCGCTGCTGAGCATCGGCTCGATGAGCCCCACCAGGTTATCCCTCAGCATGGTTGCCTCCCGGCAGAGCCCGCTTCCGTTTCACCCGGCGAGGTCATTGTAGCTGGCGTGGAAGAGGGTGCAAACCTCCAAGACGCCGTCTGCTGCCGTCGGAGTTGCCGCTGGCGACGAGCTTCTTCTAACTTGCGATCGCGAGCCGCGTGGATCTCGGCCTGTCGTCCGGCGAGCCGATCCTGCGGCGTCACATAGCCGATCGCACTGTGTAGGCGCATCGTGTTGTAGTGATCCACGTAGAGTTGAATCAAGCGGCGTGCATCGTCCAGCGTTAACGGAGTCAGTGTCCGGATGCACTCCCGCTTGAGCGACTTATGCCAGCGTTCGATCTTCCCGTTCGACTGCGGGTAAAACGGCGAAGTGCGCACGTGCGTCATCCCCGAGATGCGAATGAACTCCTTGAAGTCGCGCGCGATGAACTGCGGTCCGTTGTCGGAGATTATCCGCGGCCTGGCTTCCGGGTACTTTTCCTTGGCTCGTTCCAGAATCATCTCAATGTCGGCTTCCTTCATCGACTCCCGCAAATCCCAATGCACCAGAAAACGACTGTATCCATCCAGCACACTGCATAAGTAATAGAACGTGCCCGACAGGTTGATATAGGAAACATCGACGTGCCAGTGCTGGTGCGGCTGCAGCGGCTGTTCGAAGCCGGTCCCCTTGCGCGACGGCTTCGGTTTCCAGCGCGAGAGGAGTCCCGCTTGTTTCAACACTCGCCATACGCTCGCCGGACTCACGGCCACCACATCGTGATCTAACATCATGAACGTAAGTCGCCGATAACCTTCCAATGGATTCTTCAGGTGGAAGCCGATGATGGCTTCCTTCTCCCACGGCTCCAGCCAAAAATCTCGGGGCACCCAACCGTTGTGCTCATTCGCCCGACCATAGCGCTGCCGCCAGTTGTAGAACTTACTCGCAGTGACGCCCAGCCAATGAATGAATCGGCCGGCGCTGATCTCGGTCTTCTGCGACCAGCGCCGGACGAAATCCACCACCTGATCCCGCACATCGTGCGGCACCCAGGTCTCGGTCAGAGTTCCCCAAGGCTTTTTTTTAACGCGATGTGCTCCGCCATCAGCTCGGCCAGGACCTCGTCCTTGGTCTGCACCTTCTTCTCCAAGAACTCAATCCGCTTCTGCTTCTCCTCCGCCTGACGGCGAGGACGTTCCGGTGTTTGGAAGGCGGCCGCTCCGTTCTCGAAAAACTCTTTCTGCCAGCGGTAGAAAACCGTGGGTTGTAGCCCCAGTTCTTCACACAGATCGGAAACCGGGACCTTGTCCAAAAGATGGCGCCGTAGAACCGCCACTTTTTCCTCAGCAGTGTAGTGCTTGCGCTCTTTTTTCATACGTTCGCTCCGCTATCTTAACGGACGAACGCTTTCTCCATTTCCAACTGAGGCGGGACAACCTCCTCACATCAATTCTTATCACGCTTGCCATTGTCTCTACCTGTTACGCAATGTTGGCGATACCTAACGTTCCTTATTTCTTCGTCGCAATGTGTTTACTCGGTCTTAGTTACTGCTTGCTGCTTCCGATTTCCTTGGTCTTCGCACCCTTGGGCGCCGAAATGGCCTTTAGCAGTATTTGGTTAGACTTTACGGTCGAGAGTACACCTCCTGGAGTGTGGAAAGTCTATAATTTTGGCGTAAGCGAATACTCTGCGCTCCATCACGCTCTCGTTTACCAGACGAATGACGGTTTGGAAGTGCTCTTGAAATGGATGGGGATCAAAATACCGATTCTCCTGGATAAGGTCGACATGGGCGGGTGTATTTACAACAAGCCGGAGTGGTATCAAGTCTTCGATTAGACTTTGGGCATCCAGTGCAATAAGTACCCTTGAAACACCATGATCCATGGACAACAGGAAATCCGAATTCTATTTTTTCTGCAATGACGGGAAGAACGGCGCAAGTTCAAATCCGTTCTGCATTCCCATCATGAATCCAATGGAAGGGTAACGGGAGGGGCCGAAAGAGCGTGTAGCAGGTCTTGCTAGATATAAAACTTGAAATTTGGCTTCCGCTGCTTCACCGTAGGATTCGAAATCAGAATTTCTCCAACGGCGTCAGAGAAGCCAACTGTTACAGGCTGGTTGTCCCCAAGTCGGCACGAATTGTAGTTGAGTTTCGTCAGTCCAAGGATGTCTTGGGCGACGCGCTCAACCGCCGCATCGCCATGCTGCACATCAATGCGAAGTGGGATGGGGGTTTCCCATCCATCGTATGTGGCAAGTCTCGGCTTAAACCCACTCGCCCACAGATATCCGGTACGTTCATTTAGTCGGACGAACGTTCCACGGAGCACAGGCATTGTTCCCTGACGAAAGAGCCGAAAACGATTGTCGAGGCGCACCCTCACACCAACCAACTTCACCTCGCTAGGGCAAGCTTTTTGATATCCTTCGAATTCTTCCTGACTAATGGAGGACCGAGAATGCACAAATATTTCGGTAAGTCTCTTTCCCTCCAACTCCTGGTATGTCTCAAGTACTCCTTTCAAGAGATTGCTCGCCGCCGACTCATCTAAATGAAATTGTTTGGTTATTGGCGAATACCAAGGACCAAATTTGCCCATGAATACGATTCCATCGCCGGTGTTCAAGAACATTTGTGCGGCACAACACGCCGTTGTTCCGCCATCCGACATGTCCGCCTTGCGAAATGCGATGCCGATGTAGCAAACACCCTCACGTGCCGTTGCGAGACGCCACACCTTGCCACCACATTTGTAATACAAAGCCGTCCCCATATTCCACATCCGGTCTGATAGTGGAGTGAGACCTCGCTGGCCATGCCGACTTTCGGATGAGAGACGCAGTGTTGACTCACGAATGATCTGTAGTGGTATGTTGAATTCCATCGAGCGCGCTTTCAGTTGGCGCCGAAAATCAGGAGACAGGTTGTACACCTCTGGGTCATAGTTTCCAAAAAGATCACTCTGGCCGGCTTTCAATTGCCTGAGCATGTGCGTGGATGGTTTGTCGCCTGTCGGATTTATGACACGCGACTCCGGCCGACAGTTTAGCCACACTTCATCAGGCACAACGCAGATGGCCACATCGATGTGTTCATCCAACCTAGCTGCCGTACGAAGTCCACCCAAATAGTAGTTGACCACACCCGCCGCCCGCTCGTTTGACTGCCGAAGGCAAGAAGCTTCAATGAGCGCCGCTCTATCGATGGCATGCGTCCGCACTGGGTTTCGCGGCAGGGCGCAACGAAATACAGCTTCAAAACCTGGAAACGGCGGCCAAAGACGGTAATTGTTTTTAGGAACTTCGATCACCGGACGATTCATGGCCTCGAACCAGGCTGCCAGCTTCGCCAGTCCTTCTTGGGTGCCAATCGAAATATAGTTCACCGACGCCGGATGAGTCTCTTCGTTTCCATCGAATGGACCAAAAAGGCCAAGGCCGTCGTGCGGATCTTTGACCCTCTGGCCAAAACCGAATTCCATCTCCGGTTCGTCAAAAATAATGGTTGATTTAGACATGATCATCTTTAGGTTGGATGTCGCTCTCGTTGATCTCAGCGTCATCGAGAAAGCCCAACAACTCGTCTCGCTCGTCGAACGACGCCCTGTCCAGGGCCTTCTCGTTGATGCCTTGTGGAGCCTGTAGAGACAGCGGATTTGCATCAATGATTACTTGCTCGCTTGCCGATGTCCCAATGACAAGGAAACTTTGACTAAGTGTCGGCAAAAGGCATTAACCACAGGGTACACAGGCGTACACGGAGGACCTCGGGGACTTAATCAGAACGTCCCTAATCCTCAAGTCGGCATAGCGCCACAATTCCAGGGTCAGATGTGTGGGTAATGCACGGCTCCATGCGCGTTTCTCGGTACTAATCCGACCGCCGAAACTAGGAACGGGGATTAGTACCAAGTTGACAGCTCTCTTTTCCGCACAGCTCAGGCAAGGTCGTAGCGATCAAGGTTCATTACCTTGTTCCACGCTGCCGCGAAATCCTTCACAAACGCCCCCTTCGCGTCGTCACATCCATAGACTTCCGCGATTGCCCGCAGCTGCGAGTTCGAACCGAAGACAAGGTCGACACGCGTGCCGGTCCACTTGATTTTGCCCGTCGCGCGATCGCGCCCCTCATACACGCCTTCGGATGTAGAGGAGGGCTCCCACTTCGTATTCATGTCGAGCAGGTTGACGAAGAAATCATTCGTCAGCGTCTCGGGCCGGTTGGTGAAGACGCCGTGTTTGGCCTGCCCGAAATTCGCATTCAGGGCGCGCATGCCGCCGACCAGGACCGTCATCTCGGGGGCAGTCAGCGTCAGCAATTGCGCCCGATCCACCAGCAACTCCTCAGCCGACAGGGTCTGTCCGCTTCGAAGATAGTTGCGGAACCCGTCCGCGACCGGCTCCATTACGGCGAATGAGTGCACGTCGGTCTGCTTCTGAGAAGCATCCGTGCGCCCCGGCGAGAACGGAACCTTCACCTTGTGCCCGGCCCTTTTCGCCGCTTCCTCGACGGCTGCGCAGCCGCCCAGCACGATCAGGTCAGCGAGCGAGACCTTCTTTCCTTTGTTTCCGCCTTTGTTCCCGTTGGACTTGTTCCCGTTGGACCGGGAGCTGTTGAACTCCTTTTGGATCGCCTCCAGCTTCTTGAGAACCTTCGCCAGTGCGGTCGGCTGGTTCACTTCCCAATCCTTTTGCGGCGCGAGACGAATGCGCGCCCCATTCGCCCCACCCCGCTTGTCGGAGCCGCGGAAAGACGCCGCCGATGCCCAGGCCGTCGTGACCAGTTGGGAGATCGACAGTCCCGATGCGAGAATCTTCGCCTTGAGAGCGGCAATGTCCTTCTCCCCAACCAATTTATGATCCACGGCGGGAACAGGGTCTTGCCACACCAGTTGTTCCTTCGGAACGAGCGGGCCAAGGTAGCGCGCGATCGGCCCCATGTCGCGGTGCGTCAGCTTGAACCACGCCCGCGCAAACGCGTCTGCGAACTGATCCGGATGCTCGTAGAAGCGCCGTGAAATCTTTTCGTAAACAGGGTCGAACCGCAAGGAGAGGTCCGTGGTCAGCATGGATGGCGCATGATGCTTTGAGGGATCCTGCGCATCCGGCACCGTACCGGCGCCTGCGCCATTTTTCGGCGTCCATTGATTCGCACCGGCCGGACTCTTCGTCAGTTCCCATTCGTAGCCGAACAGGTTCGCGAAGTAGTTGTTGCTCCACTTCGTAGGAGTCGTGGTCCAAATGACTTCCAGGCCGCTGCCGATCGTGTCATCGCCGCTGCCCGTTCCAAATTTACTCTTCCAGCCGAGGCCCTGTTCCTCGATGCCGGCGGCTTCCGGCACTGGGCCGACATACTGGTTCGGATCGGCAGCGCCGTGGGTTTTGCCGAAGGTGTGACCGCCGGCAATGAGTGCAACCGTCTCCTCGTCATTCATCGCCATGCGGGCGAAAGTCTCTCGGATATCCGTTGCCGCGGCAATCGGATCCGGCTTTCCATTTGGCCCTTCCGGATTCACATAGATCAGACCCATTTGCACGGCAGCGAGCGGATTCTGAAGATCACGGTCGCCGCTGTAGCGCTCGTCCGCCAGCCACTTGCCTTCAGGCCCCCAGAAAATGTCCTCTTCGGGCTCCCAGAACGTCTTCGCGCCCGCCGCCAAAACCGAACGTCTTGAATCCCATCGAGTCCAAGGCGACGTTGCCTGCGAGAATCATGAGGTCGGCCCAGGAGATTTTCCGGCCATACTTCTGCTTGACCGGCCACAGCAGCCGGCGCGCCTTGTCGAGGTTCACGTTGTCAGGCCAGCTATTGAGCGGCGCGAAGCGCTGCTGACCGGCTCCGGCCCCGCCGCGACCGTCGCCGATGCGGTACGTACCCGCGCTGTGCCACGCCATACGAATGAAAAGTGGCCCATAGTGGCCAAAGTCAGCCGGCCACCAATCCTGCGAGTCCGTCATCAAGGCATGCAGGTCCTTGATCACGGCATTCAGGTCGAGGCTCTTGAATTCTTCCGCGTAGTTGAACCCCTTGTCCATAGGATCGGACAGGGGGGAGTGCTGGTGCAGGGGTTTCAGGTTCAGCTGATTCGGCCACCAGTCCGCATTCGTCACGGCCGTATGTCTGCGAGCGCCGCCCATTACCGGGCACTTGGATTCGGTTGACGTGTTTTGCTCCTGCTTGGCGAGTTCGTTTTCCATGAGTTCATCCTCCTTCGTACTAGCCCAAAAAGACTGCGATGAAATACAAAACCATGCTGGCTTTCCCATTCGCGCAATCGCCGCCGCCGCGCGCATTCATCGGGTATCCACGCGCCTGCGCACTTAACGGGAAGCGCGCCGTGGGGCGCACTTCGTGCAGAGTCCCCGGAAAATGAGTTCGCATTCGCGAAGAATCCGCTTACCGAGAGAGCGCGAGGCAGGCCTGGGCACGTTGGACCACGCAATGTCCTCAACCTTGCCGCAGCGGTCGCAGATGAAGTGGTGATGCCGCATGCCTTTCGCATCGAATCGCGCGGCGCGGCCCTCGACGGCCACTTCACGCACCAAACCAGCCTCCACCAAGTCCCGCAGATTGTTATAGGTCGTGGCCCTCGAAGAGCGCGGATCCACGCGATTCACAGCTTCGAAGATTTCCGCAGCCGTGGGATGCCTGTTGTGTTCCATCAAGAATGCCATCACGGCGTAGCGCTGCGGTGTGCACCGCAACCCGCTGCCTTCCAAGGATAGTTTAATCGCCTCGGCGTCCACGAAATATTAGATTATATCTAATATGACATTTTGTCAAAACTTCTGCTTTTGGGGTAGTGTCCTAATTTGGCGTGTTGCTGCCGAAGTAGCGCCCGCCGGACAGCCGCCGGGACGGCGGCGCTACAGTCGCCACGCGCGGAATTAGGACACCTCCGCTTTTGGTTGCTGCTGGGAGCAGAAAATTGGCGGATGCCGTATTGAGTATCCTCATCGAGTGGCCGCCCTGTGAGTCTTCCCACGTCGAACGGTCCCGACGTTGCGCTCGCGGGGTCTTGAGACGACCAGGTCAGGTGGGCGCCCTCCCTCTCCGCCAGTCCTTTAAACAAAGGTGGCCACCAAGGGCGGCTACCGAATTCTCTGTTTCTCCTGGAGCCCAATACTGCGAACTCAGGAAGAACGGTACGCCGTTTGTGCCGATGGACCTTTGAGTTCCGCGAAGGCCGCTAGTGCGTCGTGCAGGCGGTCGAAAAACTGCGCCGGGCCGATGATCTCTGTCAAGAGGTGCCGGTCTATGTCTGCCTTCAGAGAGAGAGGCGCACGTGCGAGCGCCAACACGACGCCGCATTGGACCAGTTCCTTTTGAAGTTGTCGCACCATCCGGGCGGCCGTGTAATCCACATTCGTGATCGCTTCGGCATCGACGACCAGCCAGCGCGTGGGCGAAGGAGCTGGCCCAACCAAGCCTCGGACCTCCTCTGCAAACAGGCTGGCATTGGCATAGAAGAGTGCTGCTCCGAAGCGATAGATCACCAACCCCGGCTTCGTTACCGCGCCGGGAACAGCCGGGACCGCCTGCCAGGCATCACCGTCGCTTACGACGAAGACTCCGGTGTGAGGACGATAGCTGTGCCGCACAACCCGGAACAGCGAGAGCACCATGGCCAGCACGATGCCCTGCTCAACGCCCACCAGAACCACGACGGCTGCAGTAAACAAGGCCAGAGCGTATTCTCCGGGACTCTCGCGGCGAATCTCGCGCAAGCCGCGCACGTCGATCAGACGGACAGCAATGAAAAATACGATGGCGCCCAGCACGCAACGTGGCAGGTATTGCAGAGGTTTGATCAGAAAGAGCAGGACGAACGCAACCGCTATTGCAGTGGCCACCTGGGCAAGCTGGCTCTGACCGCCGGAGCTTTCGACCATCGCGGTTTGAGTAGGGCTTCCGTCCACCACAAACGTCCCGCTCAACCCTGCCGCGGCGTTAGCCGCAGACAGACCGACCAAGTCTGCGCTTTCGTCAAAGCGCTGATGGTGGCGCCCCGCGTAGAAACGTGCGGTAGCCGCGCTCTGGGCAAGGATCATTACAAAGCAGGAGCCGGACACGCCCAGCAGCGGCACGGCGTCCTTCCAGTGCACATCCGGCAATCCTAGATGCGGAAGGCCGCCAACGACCGGCCCGACGATGGTGATGCCGTGCCCGGCGAAATCCCAAGCTGCGCTCGCGGCTATTGCGCCGGCGACTGCGATCAGCGGACCGGGTACCTTGGGAGCAAACCGGCTGAAGGCAAAGACGCCTGTCACAACTACTGCCGACATCACCACGGTGGGGAGGTGAACCTGGGGCAGGCTGCGGGAGACCTCGAGGAGCTGTCCAACTGTCCGGTTGGAGTGCACTTCCAGGCCAACCATCTCGCCCAGCACGGCGATGCCGACCTGAAATCCCACTCCAGTGAGAAACCCTGTCAGCACGGTCTGCGACAAGAAGTCGGCCAGGAAGCCGAGCTTGAGGACTCGGGCCAGTAGCAGAAATCCGGCAGTGAGCAGAGCGACCGTCGATGCCAGCGCCACATATCTCGCGCTTGCGACGGAGGCCATGCCCTCGAGCTTCCCCGCAAGAATGGCAGCGGTCGCCGAATCGGCAGCGACCACTAGATAGCGCGAGGAACCGAACAGCGCAAATGCCAGCAGCGGAAGCAACAGCGTGTAAAACCCCGTGACTACTGGCATGCCGGCAATCTTGGTGTAGCCCAGCGCCTGCGGGATGTTCATCGCGGCCAGTTGGAATCCGGCCAGGGCATCGCGAGCCGCTCCCGCGCGAGTAACCGGCCTTATGCCTTGAAACAGACGGAGCCAGCCGCCACTCCGCGCCTGCGGTGGGCGTTGGCCGGATCGCAGGTGATCTGGTCCGGGCGGTGGTGTGGGTTGTCTGCTCATGGTCACCGCAAGATTGTCCCTTCCGTACGGAAAGGTTCACACACTGACGTTCTCCTACTTCTTTCCCAGGTTTGACTGCCACTTGGCGTTCTGCGACGGCGTCTGGACCCAACGAGAGTGAATGCCGCTGAGCGGTCATTCTATCTCTTCCCGCATCGGCGGGAACCACGCGCCGCTCCGCGCACTTCCCCAAAGGGCTGATCATCAGCGATGATCGGGAAGGTCTAAGAAGCCCACAGTCCGTGTCGGTAGCGCGCTGAACCAGGGGAAAGCTGCTAAAGCAACTGCAGTTCACCTCCAGTTGAGGAGCCGCACCCTGATGAGAAATGTCAGCTAACAAAAGATTTCAAACGCGTGCTGAGCAGTTGGACGTAAGTTTGTGCCGCTGGACTACGTCTCCAAGGCGGATCTTGTTGCCCACAAATCACAATCAGCTGTGATGAACAGTACAGCCTCCACGGCCCCCCAGCGAGAACATACGGAATCGACGAATCGCACTGCCACGGCGCATGGAGGCGGTATGGGATCATTGGCGAGGTCTCTGTTCAGGGAGACGCCTTCCCTGGCCAGCGCGGAGTTCTTGGAAACTCTCTTGGCGGATTACCCGAGGCGTGACTTCCAGGTTCGATTGTGGGACGGCACTACGTGCGGGGCCGAAGAGCAGCCGCGCTTCACATTGGTTCTCAGGCACCCGGGGGCGCTGCGTGCGATGTTTCTCGCGCCCAGCGAACTGGCGCTGGGAGAAGCCTACATCAACGACGATTACGACATTGAGGGTGACATTGAAGCTGCCTTTGACTTGGCCGATTATCTTCTTGGTCAGGAGCGCAGCTTGTGGCGGAGTCTTGATCTCACCGTGCTGCTGCAGAGGCTGCCTGGGTGTGGTCTCCCGCGAACAGACCCACATTCCACCAGGTTCTCGGGACCGGTCCACTCCAAGGATCGGGACCGACAGGCTGTCAGGCATCACTACGATCTCCCGGCCGAGTTCTACGCGCTTTGGCTGGATCCGCGCATGGTCTACTCCTGTGCTTACTTCGCCAAGCCGGATGAGGACCTGGATACCGCCCAGGTGCGCAAGCTGGATTACATCTGCAGGAAGCTACGGCTACGCCCGGGCGAGCGTCTCTTGGATATCGGCTGCGGTTGGGGCGGATTGCTCATGCACGCGGCGGCACACTACGGCGTGGAAGCTGTGGGGATCACACTCAGCGTACCGCAGGCGGAGCTGGCACGAAAGCACTTGTACGAATCCGCGCTGAATAATCGCTGCCGCGTGGAGGTCTGCGACTACCGCGACCTCGAACACAAACAGCAGTACGACAAGATTGTGAGCGTGGGCATGTTTGAGCACGTCGGTGAAGAACTCCTGCCGGAGTACTTCCACCGGGCCTGGGACTTACTGCGGCCGGGCGGCGTATTTCTGAACCACGGGATTGCTTATTCTGCAACGTATCGGCGGCAAGGAGCGTCGTTTACCGATCGCTACGTGTTTCCCGACGGCGAACTGCTGCCGATCAGCACTAGCCTTCGAGCGGCGGAGCTAAGCGGCTTTGAGGTGAGGGACGTTGAGAGTTTGCGTGAGCACTACGCCTTAACACTCCACCAATGGGTCCGGCGTCTGGAGGGCCACGCGGAAGAGGCGCGTCGGATCACCGACGATACCACCTACCGCACATGGCGACTCTATATGGCAGGCGCGGCACACGCATTCCGGGGCGGTCGTCTGGGCGTATACGAAACCCTGCTTGCCAGGCCGTTACACGGACAGAGCGGTTTGCCGCTGACCCGGGAAGACTGGTATCGGGCGTAGAACCCAGCAGATTCAAGCACCTGGCAAAGGATCGGTCCGCTCCAAACGCGTGCGTGCGAAAGGCTCCAGGAGGCCGAACGAGAGGAGAGCGAGGGATCGAGGTTGCTTGATACCACCCTTCTTCCTAAGGACGGCGGGCAGTTAAACTCTGTACGGAGCCGGATCGACGATCGCTTGGATAACCGTGAGCCTGCGTTTGGTCCAAGCCGAAGTGATTGCCGTTTCCACCTCGGAAGCGCTCTCGCAGACCTTGCCGTCCGCGCCGAACGCTTCCGCCACCTTGGCAATGTCTGGATTTGTGAAGTGCACGGCGTTGTGAGGCAATCCCCTGCGTTCCTGCGACATGGCGATAAGCGAGAGGGCGCCGTCGCACAAGACAACAACCATAAGCGGCAATTTCAGACGCCGGGCGGTTTCCAGTTCCGCCATATACATGGCGAATCCTCCATCGCCCAGGAAAGCGACGACAGGTCTGTCCGGCCATGCTAGTTGGGCCGCCATCGCCGCTGGGAATCCATATCCCATCGATGACAAACCGTTCGACATAAAGAAAGACTTTGGCGAGTAGGTTGTCCACTGCTGGCCCACCAGGAATTTATGGGCGCCGACATCGCAGGTAGCCACGGTCTCCTTGGGTAGTATCTTCCTTGCTGCAGCGACCACCTCGTGAGACGCCATTCCCGTGCCGGCACGAGTAATGAGCTCCAACAAATCCCGACGGTGAGAACTGAGTTCATGCGGGGTCCACGCGCGACGAGAGGGCAACTGTTCCGCGAGAGCGGAAAGCGCTGTAGCTGGATGACCGACCAGTTCCACTTCCGCCGGATAAAACTCGTCGCTGTTGGGCAAGGCGTCAACATGGATGACCGGTGCTTGAAAATTCCAGGGCTTGTCGAACTCCACAACGTCCAGCCCGCAAGCGACAATGAGATCGGCTCGCTCCCCCAGTTCAAGGACGAGCTTGTCTCCCAGCATCTCAAAAACGCCGGCAAAGAGCGGATGGTCCTCCGGGATCACGCCTTTGGCCTTGGGCGTTACGATGACCGGTACGCCCAGCTTTTCCGCCAAACCGACGAGGCCGTCGCCCGCATTGGCACGAAGAACGCCCAAGCCGGCAAAAATGATTGGGTGCCCCGCTTCAGCAATCATTTCCTTCGCTTTGGACAACGATTCCTTGCCGGGCGCGCCCATACCGGCGTAGGTGCGAACGGGAGAAGTCGTCGGAAATTTTCCACCGGCCTCCGCCTTGGCCAGATCACTGGAAAGAGTGAGATGAACAGGACCGGGCCGCTCACTCGTGGCGATCCGAATTGCCTTATGCAGGGTCTCCGCCGCTGAGCTCGGATGTACCCATGCACTCCATTTGGTGATCGGTCTGTAGAATGCCACGGAGTCCAGCACCTGGTGGGTGGCTACGTTGTACCGAGGCGCCGCGATCTGTCCCGTAATTGCGATTAGCGGATCGCGGTCCATCCACGCATTGGTGACGCCGGTGGCCATGTTGGTGGCGCCGGGACCGATGGTCGCGATCGAGACTCCTGGAATGCCCAGGATTTCGCCGGTCACGCCGGCGGCAAATGCAGCCGTGTTCTCATGCTTGGTTAGCAGAAAGGGAATGCCCGCCTCTTTCAGCGCGTTCATCAGTTCGACCACTTCGCCGCCCGGCAGGCCGAAAACGTAAGGCGTCCCCACCCGCCGGAGGGCTTCGGCCATGGCTTGTACCACCGTGGTCACTTTGGTTTTTGCCAGCGTGCCCATTTCTCGATGCCTCCCTCTATCTCTGGCACACATGAGGACAGCCTAATACTTCTTCAGAACTAGAAAGAACCCGCACGCAGCGCCCACGAAACCGAACCCCACCAGGTACATGAGACCCGCCGTATAAGTACCCGTAACCCCGATTAAGAAACCCACGATCATTGGCGACAGGGCGCCAACCAGCTGGGAGGATCCATTTTGCAGTCCGGCCGCCTGACCGATCATATGGGCAGGTATAAATGTTTGAAGCAGGGTCCAAGCCATCGGTATGGAAACGCCTTTGAAGAAGAGCGCAACACAAAGAAGGCCTGCGCTCAAGTAACTGCTGTGAACCATAGCTGCCAAAAATATGAAGAAGGCGCAGCCGGCGAGGCCGACACAATTTATAACAGCTGCTCGTTTCGACCAATCAGCAACAACGCCTGCGCAGATCAATCCCAAAAGACCGAAGCAGTACGGCAGAGAAGAGAAAAATCCCATTTTCGCCCAGGAGAAGCCGCGAGCGACTCTCAGATACTGGGGCAGCCAGGACATGATGCCCCACCATATGCTGACGGAAGCCCAAAAGGAGAACGCGCAGCAACAAAAATCTGGGTTCCTGATCAGCAAGATGAAATTTCGCCAGGCCGTTCCGGTCTTGACGCCGTTTGCGGTTCCGGTACTCAGCTTCTCATTCGTGGTTATATGTTCGAGTTCGGCCCTATTTACCCACCTATTTTGTCGAGGTCGATCGGTGGTGAAAAACCAGACAAACGGAATGCTGACCATGCTGAGTACGGCGCACAACCAATAAATGGCACGCCAGCCATAGACGGCGATGATGGCGGCGAAGACCGCCATGCCCACCGCAGGCCCGGCCATCTGCCCAACCAGCCAAGCCGAGTTCGCCTTTCCTCTTTCTTCCCGAGGAAACCAGTTCTTCACAAATGCACTCAGCATTGGGTAGTGCAGGCCTTCTCCGGCTCCTAAGATGAACATTGCGGCATAGAGCAGCGTCACCGCCCTAGCATTTGCGGCTAAGAGAAGTGGTACAGTCCATGAGATCAAGGCAATCGACATCGCTTTACGTGGTCCCAATCGATCCCCAACCGGGCCAAGCAGAACATTTCCCAGCCCGTAAGCGGCAAGGAAGAACGTCATTAGCAAACCCTGTCCGACAGGGTTGTTCTTGAGTCCCATTTCTTGGAGGAAAGGTGGAAATGCGATCAGAATCGAAACGTTCACACGATCCAGATAGGCTACGAAAACGGTCAAGGATAGGATAGCCGCCAGCCAAACCCGCATCCTGGTTGCGGTTTCGGCTTGAATCATCGCGCTTGGCATTTCTGTTTCGGCGAGGGTCTGAGGTGTTTTGGCAGCCATTCTCGATTCTCTTCCACAAATGCCGAATGAGGAACGGAGCCTCGCTTTCAACCTTTCCGATTCGACCTGGGTAGTCACGACCAGCGTGCCCGGACCAGCTCGAATCAGTACCAGTTGATGACCTTACTCCTAGGCCTCGCTCTTAGCTCTGCTTGAGCGCCGCTTTCACGCGATCCGGCGTCATGGGCAACTGGAACAGCCTGACCCCAGTTGCATCATGGATCGCATTCGCAATGGCCGCTCCCATGGTTATGATCGGCGGCTCGGCAATTCCATCCGGAGCCAACTCCGGATTGTCGATCAGAACAGCCTCGATCTTCGGCATCGTCGAGAAACGTGGGATCTCGTAGGTGTCGAAGTTCTTGTCGAGAACCTCGCCATTGCTGAAACGTACCTCCTCGCTGAGCGCATAGCCAATGCCCATGCTGACACAGCCTTCGATCTGCTGATGAGTGATTTCCGGATTGACGATGATGCCCGCGTCCACCGCGGTGGCAGCACGCTCGACCTGCACCTTCCCGGTGCTCTTGTCGACCTTCACTTGCAGCACCGTGGCCACATAGGTTTTGTACCAAGTGCCGCACGCGACACCTATGCCCTGGTTACTCGGCGCCCGGGTGGGTTTCCAGCCAAACTGTTTCACCGCCGCCTCGAGGACACGCCGCATGCGTTTGTCACTCAAATGCCTCATGCGGAATTCAACGGGATCGACACCGGCCTTGCTCGCCAGCACATCCATATGCGACTCGCGCGCGAAGGTGCTCGTATTAACGCCGGGCATGCGAAACGGTCCGACATTGAAGGGATGCAGACCGCCAGCTGTGTCCATTTTTTGCCAAGCGATTCCCGTTATCGGCACTGCGGTCGTCCGCTGGTTCGGAATGTCATAGAAGGTCACCGAGCCCCAATCGCCGGCCGCATACACGTTGAAATCCCACAAGACGATTTTGCCGTCGGCGGTCATGCCGGAGCGGATCTTCACCACGGCCGCCGGCCGGAATCTCTCGTATTGGAAATCTTCGGCACGACTCCATACCAGTTGGACGGGCTTGCCGACCAGCTTCGCCAAACGCACCGCTTCGGCGCAATTCTGCCCGTTGGTCTTCCCCCCAAAAGCACCGCCTACATACGGGGTAATGATGTGCACGTTCTGCTTGGGGAAGCCCAGTGCCTGTGCCATTTTGTCTCTGAGTATGAACGGGATCTGGGTTGCCGCCCACACTGTGGCCTTGCCATTTTCTATCGTGGCGAGCGCTGATTGGGTTTCCATGGCCGCGTGAGCGCCGTAACTGTGATAGTAAGTTAGCTCAAATGGTTCGGCGAGTTTTTCCCCATCGGCCAAGTTGCCGCTCTCTTTCATCACCTGCGGTGGCGTCGCATTTTTGACGAGGTGGTCGAAAATTGTCTTGTCGTTCAGCCCCGTCTCCTTACGCTCGTACTGCGCCTTAATAAGCCCCAGCGCCTTCTCGGCCATGTCGGGCCGCTCGTGGATCACGGCGATCAGGTCGCCGTCCTTCACCACTTGCGCGCCGGGTACCTTCTCCGCGGCAGTCGTGTCGACATCTTTCCGGGTCGCGCCATGTGCCGGTGGCCTTAGAATCCGCGCGTGCACCATCCCCGGGACCCTAATATCACCGGTGTACTTGGCCTTGCCGGTAACCTTTTCAACTGCGTCCTTGCGCCGGGACGACTTGCCGATCACTTTGAAATCCGCTGGAGATTTCAACGGCACATTGGCCAAGTGGCGCTCAATGCGCTTTCCCTGGACCAACTCTCCATAGGTGACGCGTTTGCCCTGCGCCGCATCGGTGATGACGCCTTCGCTCACCTGCAGCCGCTCGACCGGAGCCTTGAACTGCTCCGCCGCCATTTGCAAGAGGACGGCTCGTGCTTCGGCAGCGGCTCCGCGCACGATCGGTCCCAGTATTCTCATCGATTGTGATCCAAACGTGCCCACGTCCCAGGGGCACACATCGGTGTCGCCCGCGATCACATCGACCGAGTCGAACGCAACAGCGAGTTCGTCGGCAAGGAGTTGCGCAAACGAGGTCTTGGAGCCCTGTCCCAGTTCGACCCTGCCCACCAGACAGGTGACCCGACCGTCGGCTCCGATTTGCAGAAACGCGTTGAAGTCGGTCGGCACCGTGTTCTTCGGGGGCTCGGTGTAGGTTGGTGGCACTTGGAAAGCGGCTTGCCACGCTTCCAGCGGACCGGCGCAAAAGAACACCACCAGTCCCGTTCCTGTAAATTGAAGAAAGGTGCGACGGCTGAGATCGCCATTCGTAGTTACATTCATGTCGTCTTCTATCGTGACTGGCTTCATGCCGCCCTTCCTTTCATCGCCGCCGCAGCGTCCTGGATGGCGTCTACGATGCGATTCTGATTGCCGCATCGGCACAGGTTGTCATCCATATAACGAATGATTTCCGCGCGCGTTGGCTGCCGCTTCTTAAGCAGAAATGCATATGCCGACATAATCATTCCCGGGGTGCAGAAGCCGCACTGAAAGGCATTGTGGTTGATGAACGCCTCCTGGATGGGGTGCAGGTGTTCATCCTTGCTTAGGCCCTCAATCGTCAGCAAGTGCTTGCCGGCAATGTCCTTGACGGGGACCGTACAAGACCGGACGGCTTCCTTGTTTACAATCACGGTGCAAACGCCGCACAGCGCAGCGCCGCAGCCGAACTTGGCGCCCGTGAGGCCGAGATCGGAGCGCAGCACCCACAGCAGCATGCGCTCATCGTCGACCGTCACCCGCGTCGGCTTGCCATTGAGAGTGAATGAGATTGTTCGTTCCATCGCAGCTCCTTATGATGGTGCTCGAAATCGGCGGATAAGAATTTGGTTTGCGACGGGCAGCGACACAGCAGACGAAACTACCACTCTCGCTCCGCGGCGCCTTGTCAGATTAGTGGGTCACTTTCTCAAGCCAAGTATTTGCCCCTATTTCAGGCCAGGCAAGAGATGCCGGTCACACTTTGTTGTGACGCGTCATCAGCAACTGCTGGACAATACTCTGGGGATCGAGGAGGGAAGGGCTGACTCCGGAGTTCGTTCGATGCCTAAGGAAGTTCTGATTAAGTCCCCGGGGTCCTCCGTGTACCCCGGTGTACCCTGTGGTTAACGCCTTTTGCCGACACTTAATCAGAGTTTCCCTAAGCCGAATGCCAGGTGGCCGATATCACTGCAACATCGCATTGAAAAGGCTTAATATAGAGTAAAGAAGTATAGGTCGGTTATTGAAAAACGGGTCTGCTGCCTGATCATTGTAGGAGGTTGATCATGAAGACCCTGACATATCTGAGCAGGTCCGGCGATAGCTATTTCCGCGCACATCCTCACCACACCCTTTTTTCGCTTGTCGTAAGCTTCGTCTTGACGGTCTTGGCTGTGTTGATTTTTGCAGTGTCGGCGAAGTAGGGAGATGAGAACGAAGCGCGAAAGTATGTTTGCGCTGGTTTAAGCGCGATAAGTCTCTAATGGCTCGTCCTAGCCCGTACCGAGTCACGACCGAAGGCCGAGCGACGCTCTTTCACTGCAATATCCGAAGGAGGGAGTTATGAAGTCTCCAAGGGCATCGAAACCCAAATCTGATCCACCCGCCGTGCGGTTGAGCCCATCAAATCCCGCAGATCTCCAACCGAAGATGCAGAAGGTCCAGCTTGCTATTGCTCACCGCGCGCATGAGTTGTTTGAAGCTCGAGGCGGGGAGCATGGGCACGACTTGGAAGACTGGTTCCGGGCAGAATGCGAAGTGCTGTGTCCGGTTTCGGTTTCCATGTCGGAATCCAGAGACAAGATTAGTGTTCGCGTTAGCGGCATTGGCTTTGATGAGACTGAACTTGAAGTCAGCATCGAGCCGCACCGCATCACGATCTTGGGCAACAAAGAGACAAGTGAGATGAATGCCGAGGGCAGAACAATCGAGCAGACCGGCTCGCCCCACCAAATCCTGGAAGTCGTCCACCTTGCAACGGAGGTGATGCCGGAGCGCGCAGTCGTCGAATTGCAAGCTGGAGTGCTGAAATTTGAGTTACCCGCAGCTGCCACGAACGAGTTTGAAACTGCTCCCGCAGCTTGAGTGGACGGGACCCAGCGCTCCCGATGGGCGGTGTGAGCGTTCTGCCGGGGGAGGAATCATTGTTCAACGTCCAAGTGCGTCAATCAAAGCGCGAGTGTATGTTCGGCAAACACAATTTCGGGCTGCTGCCGCGAGGCTGACCGTGCAGCTTCTGGGCGGCACATTTCCCTGTTCTCGCCTCCTGCTGAAATTGTGATTGCGACACTGACTAGGCCATTTTCGAGCGATAGCCAAATCAGGATCACAGATCTTTCCTGTCCATTTCGAGGTTCTCCGAGTTAAGCTGTTGTGTTCCCCAAAAAGTTTATATCCGGTCGATGGGGATCCCGGTGAAAGGCGGCATCATCGTCCCAAGACGCTGCAGATTTATGAGCCCGGCGAGGATACTGGGAGGTGAAGCCATGACATCGCAAGCGAAATGTTTCTTGAGTTCCAGAGCCGCCAAGTGCGGCGCGTCCGCAGCTTTTCTGTTGTGCCTGGTTCTGCTCGCTGTTTCCGTGGCCTGTTCCAACGACCCCAAAGCCGCACCCACAAAACAGGAAATTACAATCGACCCGAACCTCCTGACCGTTGACCACCCGGAACTGTTCCAGACCGTCAAGGTGGAGAGCCGCAACCTGCCCACCGAACTAAGCGCCAACGGAACCATCCTGCCCGACGTGAACAAAACCATCCACGTCACCTCGCTTGGTTCGGGCCGCGTCGTCGACCTCAAAGTCCGCCTTGGCGACTACGTGAAAAAAGGCCAGGAGCTACTCGTGATTTCCAGCCCCGACCTCGCCGGAGCCATGGGTGACTACCAGAAGGCGTCTGCCGACGAGGCGCTCGCCGCCAAGGCTCTCGACCGCGCCCAACTGCTCTACTCGCGCGGCGCGCTCGCGCAGAAAGATTTGGAAGCCGCCGAGAACGCCGACGCCAAAGCCAAATCCGACCAAAAGACCGCCGAAAGCCGCCTGCGCGTTCTCGGCGGAGATCCCGCCCACCCCAGCACCATGATCGAACTGTGCGCCCCCGTGGCCGGGACCATCGTCGAGCAGAATGTTGCCGGATTCGAAGGCATCAAGAGTCTCGACAACACGCCTAACCTGTTTACCATCGCCGACCTCTCGAACGTCTGGGTCGTCTGTGATGTCTACGAGAACGATATTGGCGACGTTCACATCGGCGATCCTGCCGCGGTTCGCCTCAACGCTTTCCCCGACCGCGTTTTCAAAGGCAGCGTCAGCGATGTCTCGCGCGTCCTCGATCCCAACACGCGCTCCGCCAAGGTCCGCATCGTGCTCGCCAATCCCGATGGCGCCTTCCGGCCCGGCATGTTCGCCGTGGCCACTTTCCGCTCGCGCAAGCAGAAACCGCACCTCGTCGTGCCCGCGACTGCCATCATGCGCCTGCAAGATAAAGACTGGATTTTCCGCAAGGAGACCGCGAACTCCTTTCGCCGCCTCGAGGTGCAGACTTCCGGCCTGCCCGGCGGCCTGCAACAAATCGAGCACGGAGCCAAGGCGGGCGACGAACTCGTCGCGAACGCGCTCGCGTTCTCCGCCGCAGCTTCGGAGCAGGGCAAATGATTCGTCTTCTTATCGATTTTGCCCTGCGCAACCGCATCCTCGTACTCAGCGTTGCGCTGGTGCTGTTCGTCTGGGGCATCATCTCGTTTCGCAATCTGCCCATCGAGGCCTATCCCGACGTCGCCGACACTTACACGCAGATCATCACGCAGTGGCCCGGTCACGCCGCCGAAGAAGTCGAACAGCAGATCACCGTCCCGCTCGAAGTCGTTCTGAACGGCGTTCCCCACAAAACCCACCTGCGGTCCGTCTCACTCGCCGGCCTCTCGGTCGTCACCATCATTTACGACGACGAAATCTCCACCTTCAACGCCCGCCAGGAAGTGCTAGACCGCCTGCAGTTAGTGACACTCCCCACCAACGTGAACGCGAATCTCGGTCCCGACTACAGCCCCACCGGCCAGATCATGTTCTTTACCCTCAAGAGCGCGAATCCGCGCTACGACGCGATGGAGCTCAAAACTCTCGCCGACTGGTTCGTGCTGAACCAATTAAAATCCGTGCCCAACGTTGTCGACGTCAACATCTTCGGCGGACCGACGCGCGAATATCAGGTGCAGGTCGATCCCGGCAAGTTGGTTTCTTACGGATTGTCGCTTGCCCAGGTCGAACTGGCGCTCGCCAACAACAACACCAACGCCGGCGGCGGATTCATCGAGCGTGGCCAGCAGGCGCTCAACGTGCGCGCCGTCGGCCTCATGCAGACCACCGACGACATCGCCGCCACCGTCATCAAGAGCGTGAATGGAACGCCCGTCCGCGTCCGCGACATCGCCATTGTCGTGCAAGCGCCCAAGATTCGTCTGGGGCAACTGGGAAAAACCATCCGCCGCGAAGACGGCACCGTCATCGATGACGAGGACGTGGTCGAAGGCATCGTCCTGCTGCGCAAAGGCGCCGAAGCCGACGCCACGCTCGACGCGCTCCACGCCAAGATCAACGAGCTCAACAGCGGGCTTTTACCCCAGGGCGTAAAATTCGTGCCCCATCTCGACCGCAGCGAACTGGTGCATTACACCACCCACACGGTTCTGCGAAATCTCACCGACGGCGTGATCCTGGTTACGCTGATCCTTTTTATCTTCCTGGGCAACGTTCGCAGCGCGCTGATCGTCACGATCACGATTCCCTTCGCACTGCTTTTCGCCGCCATTCTTCTCGATCTCAACCACATTCCGGCGAATCTGCTTTCGCTCGGCGCACTCGATTTCGGAATGGTAGTAGATGGCTCGGTGGTCATGGTGGAAAACATAATGCGCCACGTCGAGTTCTCCCAAGGGAAGAAGACTTTTCTCGAGGTAATCGCCACTGCCGCCCACGAAGTACAGAAGCCGGTCTTCTTCGCCCGCATCATCATCATCGTTTCCTATCTGCCCATCTTCACCCTGCAGCGCGTCGAGGGACGCCTGTTCCGCCCCATGGCGTGGACCGTAGCCTTCGCCCTGCTGGGCGCTCTTCTGTTCGCTCTTCTGATCGCGCCCGTGCTCTGCCACCTCGTCTTCCGCGAAGGCAAGGTCAAGGAATGGCGAAACCCGATGCTGAGCATCATGCGGAGCGCCTACCGGCACACGCTTATCTGGTGCTTCGACCACATGAAGTTCACGCTCGGCCTGGGAGTGGCCGGGCTAGCCTTCACGCTGTTCCTTTTCTCCAGCGGAATCGTCGGCTCCGAATTTCTCCCTCACCTCGATGAAGGCGCGATCTGGGTCCGAGGCACGCTGCCGCCCAGCACCGGCCCCACCACCGGAATCGCAGTCGCCAAACGCGCCCGCTCCATCCTCGCGCAATACCCCGAAGTGAAGCAGGTAGTCAGCCAGGTCGGCCGCCCCGACGACGGCAGCGACGCTAGCGGTTTCTACAACACAGAATTCTTTGTCGACCTTCTACACCGTTCCAAATGGCGCCCCGAGTTCCACACGAAAGAGCAACTCATCGATGCCATGGACAAAGCGCTCGGCCAGATTCCCGGCGTCGACTGGAACTTCTCCCAACCCATCTCCGACAACGTGGAGGAAGCCGTCAGCGGAGTCAAGGGTGAACTTGCCGTCAAACTCTTTGGCCGCGATCTCAAGATCCTCGAACAGAAAGCCGACGAAATGCAGGACGTCATGAGCAAGATTCCCGGCGTCGCCGATCTCGGCACCTTCCAGGTACGCGGCCAGCCCAACGTCAATCTGGTCGTCAACCGCGCCACCGCCGACCGCTTCGGCATCAACGTCAGCGACGTGCAGGATGCGGTCGAAACCGCGGTCGGCGGCAAGGCCGTCAGCCAGATACTGATCGGCGAGCAGCGTTACGATCTCACCGTCCGTTACCAGGAACCATTCCGCAAGACCATCGAAGAAATCGAGAACATCCGCATCCTCGCGCCCTCCGGCGAGCGCGTTTCGCTTGGCCAGCTTTGCAACGTCAGGCTCGAAGACGGCGCTTCCACCATCTACCGGGAAGGCAACTCCCGCTACATTGCCATCAAATACAGCGTGCGCGGCCGCGACCTCGGCAGTACCGTTCGCGATGCCATCGAGCAGGTCCGCGAAAAAGTCAAACTTCCCGAGGGCTACCACCTCGACTGGACCGGCGAATACGAAAGCCAGCAGCGAGCCAACAAGAGACTCGCCATCATCGTGCCCGTCACTCTGCTGCTCATGGCCTTCATCCTCTACTCCATGTTCGACTCCTGGAAATGGGTCGGCCTCATCTTCGCCGTAGTTGCGCTCTCGCCCTTAGGCGGAGTGCTCTCTCTACTCGCCACCGGCACGCACTTCTCCGTCTCCTCCGGCCTAGGCTTCCTCGCGCTGACCGGCGTTTCGGTAGAAATTGGCGTCATTATGGTCGAATACATCAACCAGCTCCGCACCCGCGGCATGGACCCGCGGCAAGCCGCCCAAGAAGGCGCTGAACTTCGTCTTCGCCCCATCATGATGACCATGCTGGTCGCAACCCTCGGCCTGCTCCCCGCTGCCATGTCGCATGACATCGGTTCCGACTCGCAGCGCCCCTTCGCGATAGTCATCGTTGGAGGGCTGCTCGTCGAACTAGTAGTCAGCCTGGTCCTGATGCCCACCCTCTACGTTTTCTGGGCGCGCCCCGGCGACAAGTTGCCCCCGTCAGAACTGGAATTCAAAGAAGAAGGCGAGCACGTGGACTAGGTTGGCGTGGGGACGGGGCTATGCCCTATCCAAGCGGGGCGCAGCACTGCTCATGATGTAGTGGCATGGTGTAGTGGAGTGAGTTTACTTCGGCACCACGATCCGCACGGTCCCATTTTTCCTTCCAATTCTCTAGGTTCGTGAAGCGACAGGCGTCTCGCGAGTCTGCCCAACGCGCGGACGCCCGGCAACCTTGTGGGTACCGGGCGTCGAGCGCTTACCCCCGCGAATCCGCTCTAGGTCAATGCGGTGGTCGTCAAACGGTCTTTAATCAGGGTGGTGCGGCCGGCGGTCTTACTGATGCGGAAGAAGTAAATTCCGCCGTAGATACCCCAGACGAGAGCGATCCCCAGCGCCAGGAGCGGCTCCATCTTGGTGCCATAGCCCATGAAGGGGCCGATCACATAGAACGCCATGCAGGCCAGGTTGGCGAGCAATCCGAAGATCGGGATCAGCAGATGGCGAACCAGCTTGAACTTCGGATGACCGTGATAGCAGACGATGCAAGTTAGGCAACTCAGCATGTAGAGCAAGAACGTGCCGAAGTTTGAAGCCAGCGTTGTAAGCAAGAAGGTGTTCGGCAACGCCGCCATCCTGTCATGCGTGGTGTACCCGAAACTGGACCAGAAGCCGTGCGGCAATGCCTGAATGGCCGAGTCTGCGGGAGCGGCGCCGTCGCCAAAAAACACCACCACCGTAATGCACCCGACCACGGCTGAAATGACCGCCAATGTCCAAATGGCCCGATGTGGCGTCAGGTTCTTGGAATGCAGCATGCCAAAGTGTTCCGGCACCTCCTGGTCTTTTCCCATAGCGTAGGTCACGCGCGCCCCGGTGTTGATGCAAGAGAGCGTGGTGCCGATCAGCGCCAGAAATACCGTGGCCGCCTCGACCAGCATGAAGGTTCGTCCGTTCCCTGCGCCGAATAGCGCATCGCCGACCATGGTCATCATGTCCCCGATGGGCGCCGCCGAAGCTCCGGCAAAGCTCATCGGATAGCCGCTATTGACAAAGTAATTGGCGGCGAAATACTCGAACAGATAGCAGAAACAGCCCTGAACCAGCAGCGACGTGATGACCGCGATGGGGACGTCGCGTTTGGCGTTCTTGGCCTCGCCTCCCATCGAGGTGACCGATTCAAAACCGACGAGAATGAGGATGGCAATGGTGGCCTGCACGAACATCCAGCCAAAATTGTGCATGCTGACGACCGAGCGTGCCGTGGGATGAGAGACAAAAGCGCCGCTCGAATCCTTCTCCGGATAACTGATGTGGTAGGGAACGGGCTTGCCGGCCGCATCCAATTTGGGCTGCGGCACACCGCTCGCGTCGCGTGTGACGATATCGGTAGCCGTGCCATTCACCGTCTGGGAGGTGGTCGCGAACTCGTACTTGTACGCGGCACTGGTTTGCGCGTCAAACTGGAAGGCGACGCTGCCCGGGGGATGGTTGACCCGGTAGCCAAGCGCGATAACCGCGAACACAATCAGGGCGCTGATCTGGATCACATTGATCGCGATATTGACCGAAGTCGAGCCGGTGATGCCCCGGTGGGCGATATAGGACACGGCAAACGAGAACACGATGGCGACCGCCATCATGAACATGGGGCCGGGATTGGAGGCGCTCATAAAATTCGGCCAAAGCGTCCCTACCAAATAGCCGGAGATGACTCCGATGACGCCAACCATCACGCCGGGGTAGATCCAGTAGTAGAGATGCGAGCCCCAGCCGACGACGAATTTGGCCAGCCGGGCGTATGGCCAAGCCTTGTCATGATTAAGAAAGGACTGCTCGGCAAAGTAATATGAACTACCGGTTCCGGGATACAGCTTCGCCATTTCCGCGTAACAGATGGCGGTGGCCAGACACAACAAGGTGGCGAACAGGATGCCCATCCACATTGAAGGCGCGGTCGCGCCCGCAGCGGCCTGCCCGGCAAAGGTGAGCCACAGAAACGCTCCTGGTGCGATCAGCGCCATCGCGTTCATCGTGAGACCGGTCAAACCTACCGTCTGTTTCATTTCCGCAGTGTTTTCTGCCATAAGTGTTCTCCTAAAGTTTTGTCATCTTCCACAATCGCTCCGAGCATCTTCGCTCACAGTCCGGGCACAACCTGGACCGCACGCCCGGGTACTACTTACCGGAACTTCCGGTACGGCTGCGAGAAAAACGCTCGCGGCCTCCGTCAGATTCGTGTCGTACTTCCTGCGCCTCGCACAGCTTCTTCACCGAACTCGCCAGCAAGGCCATGCTGGCGAGCATCACCATCACGCCGGGCAACGGACTGGTCGCCAACAAGTACATGCGTGTGACCAACCCAGCAAGTCCGCCGAACACAACCGCTGCCTCGAGGACACCGAGCAAGTTCTTCAGCATGCGGGTTCTCCGCGGACGAACTCACAGAATCGAAGGTGACCACGATGCGTTTAAGCCGCTCCCTTGTCTCACGAATTTACGGTTTCTTCTCAACAACATTGTTCCCAAACATGAAACCGAATTCAGCCATCGCCCGAGGCTGGTTTTGGTTCATGCCGTTGCGGCTGAAGGCGTCTCCCGGCGTGATATCGCTCGCATGAACATAAGCGAGGTCTCCGCGCACGAAGAAGCCGCCGCGTTGGAAGGTGGGTGTTACAGTGATCGATGTGGCAGCGCTGCCGGGGCCGTACAGCAGATTGACAGCTTGGTCCGTGGCGCTCCCAGAGCTCGAGATGTATTCCCAGCGTACCGGTAGCGAGAAGCCGTGTTTAAAGGCGTAACTCGCCAGCATTGCGCCGCCCGTCGTTGATGCGCCCTTCACGATGCCGATTTCCTGGTTGGTGGGTACATTGGTGTACTGAAAGTAGGGCTGCAGAATCCAGTGACCCTTTGTGTACGTGTAGATCACGTCGTAAATACGGCTGTTGTTTTGCACTGGTGTGGCGTAAGTCTGAAACGCGGTCTGCCCGTAGTTTCCACCTCCCACGAATGCCAAGCTGTGCGGCCCTTTGGTGTAGGTTAACGTACCCGTCAGCCACGAGTAGCGGTTGGAGTAGAAGCCGTCGTTCCAACTCAGCGAGGCGGCGAACTTGCCCATGGCCTGATTCACCTGGATTCCGCGATTGACGGCGTTTTCCTGGTTCCACAACAGGCCGCGATAGACGTTCATGTTCTCGAAGGTGAAGGTGTATTCGGCGCCGATCAAGGTTGGCAGTTCGCCGATCAGTAACGACGTGTTCTTAAAGGGGCTGCTTTTCCCCGGCTGGAACTTCACAAAGGCAACTGGCACCGGGCCGAAGAGTTTGCTCATCGTTTTGTCGGTTGCGAGGAACGGTGTCCCGAGAGCCGGAATGTTGTACGCGCCCGCTTGCAGGTAGAACTGGAACCAGCCGTCGGGCTTTTGAATAAATACCTGGCCGTTACTCAGCGCCGCCTGCGTGCTGTTATCGCCCGGTACGTAATTCCCCGTCCACATACCCAGACCGTCGAGAATGCCGTTCACAGCGATCTTGCCGAAAGGCCCGGCGTCGAATATGGCTGGGGGGAGTGCAGCCAACGGACCCGTTATGGAAGGGGTGGGGAGCGCTGCCGGCGGCGCCGGGTCTGGAGGCGCGGCTGGCGCAGTCGCCGGTGGAGCGACGCCTGTGCCTGCCTGTTCCTGGGCACGTCCGAAAGACGTTAGCAGAAAACTTACAAGTACCACCGCGGCTCCGAGATAAGAGCGTTTGCTCATTGGAATGTCCTCCTTCTCCCCTGGTGCGTGCAATGGATGACGGTGCGCTTCCGGTGCCAGCAGGTTGACCTTAACGGTCGAACCAGCACTCGTCCAACGCATACTTTCGCTGCGTTGCATCAACGAAACTTATGGCTGGGTCAAAATAAAATTTTTGATTAGCGGCGTCTATTGCGTTTCCCTGAGATGAATGCGGCTCCCACGACTCTTGTTCAACAATCTGGCGAGCTACATTGAATGGATGACGGGCGATAAGAATGGATGACTGCCAATGCCCACGAAGGCATTTCAGACGCTGCTGGTTGCCTCTTGTGCCCACTGCAGGGCCTGCCACCAGGTTGAGGCGACTTCTTCATCGGGCAGTTTCAATTGGTTGGCGAGTGCGCTCGATTGCGACCACTCGCCCGATTCCTGGGCCAGCATGAGCTGGTACAGGGGTCTGAGGCTACTTTTCTGGCCGAGCAGCGCCCTCTTCGTTTCGCGCTCGACGGGTAGTTGTTCGAGGAGCACTTCCATGCTGACCTCAAGGATGGCATCCATGATGGAGAGCAGGCCCAACAGGAACAAATCAGTGTTCGATTGCAGTTTGTTGGAGAGCAGCTCGCAAAAACGGGCGCGAGCCAATCCCATCAGCACCAGTTCGCTGCACCTCTGCTCGGCTGCGCCCACAGTGACAACGAGCCGGATCCAACGCCGCATTTCCCGTTCTCCCAGAACGGCGATGGCATGGCGGATCGACTTGATTTCGAGGGCCAATCCAAACAGCGGGGAATTCAGGTATCGGAGCAAGCGGTAACAAATCGAGGCTTCCTGCTTGAGCATCTTCTCGAGTTCTCGCATGTCCATTTCCCTGCGGGAGACCATTTCGAGCAGCCGTATATAGTTCAAGCGGCTGGCGGGAACTTCGCGGCCGATGACGATTTCGGGCCGGCAGAAAAAATATCCCTGGAAATAAACGAATCCCATGTCGCGGGCCTGACGATACTCGTGAGGCGTTTCGAGCTTTTCCGCCAGCATTTTGCACGCCGGGGAGCCAAACCGGCGCATCATGCCAGCCCGTTCTTCCGGCCTAGTTGCCCGGATGTCTACTTTTATGATGTCGGCAAACTCGACCAGCGGTATGCGCGGGTCGTTGGGCGCGAAGTCATCGAGGGCGATGAGATAGCCGGCGGCTTTCAGCCGCTTGCAGGCAGCGATGACGCGGTCTTCGGGCTCAACCGTCTCCAGAATCTCGGCCACGGTCTGGTGAGGGGGCAGCAAGGTAATCAGATCTTTGAACAGAACCTCGCAGGTGCAATTCACGAAAGCGCGGCGCTTATCGCAGAGCATATTGATACCGTATAGCAGGGAGCTATCCAGCGTGGAGCGGGCCGCAAGTTCCGGATCCGCGTTGAAGTAGTCTTCGACACCATTGCGGAAAAGAAGTTCGTACCCGAACACATTCTGCGAACGGTCGAGAATCGGCTGGCGGGCAACGAAGCGCTGTCCGGGCAGCGCGAGCGAGTTCGAAGCAGAGGGGTTCTCTTTGGCGGAAGCGGGTTTCACACTTCTTATATCGGCATAGCCGTCGCGGAACTTCAGGCAAAACCGCGCGGCATTCGTCTTCCGGAAATCAAAGCACTTACCAAACGCCGCTTGCGGTCGAACCCTAGAACCATGCATGCTTCCGGCCCGGTGCAAGCCTAAAACAAGGGCGCCGGATTCCAAGGTAATGTCCCAAATGTGGAAAACTTGAGGCGATTCCCCCTTGCGCAGTCGGCGGTTTCATGAGTAACATCAAGGTGTTCCCAATGGCCATGTTTCCAGCCTGGCCGTTCGCGCCAATAAAACTCCAGGCGCCTAGATTAAAAGATAGTTTGAACATCGTTCTCGAATAGCATCCAGCCGATGTGGGGTTTGGTCTGCCGGTAACCGGTTTGCAGTGAGCTAAGCGCCGTGAGCTACGCGTTGCGCCACACGTTTAGATTGCCGACTAACGTGCCGACCGCAAGGAAAAAGGAAAGACGAAACAATCGGGCCTGTGATCCAGGCCGGGGATTAACTTCGGGGATCAACTCCGAAGACTAACAAGAGAAAAAATATGAATGCAGGATCTGGACGTTCCTCCGCAGGAGGAGGGAAACACAAACGGCGCCGTGGACGGCGTCCGCCGAGACGAGGCGCGGGTGGCCCGATGGGCCGCGACCGCCAGGAGCATCAGGGCATTTTTACCGCTCCCATGGATCACAGCTACCGCGCCAATATGGGCCCGGATAATGGCAACGGCAACCAGGGACGAGGACCGCGCCGGCCCGGTTTTTCCGCGTCTTACCCGGTGGCCGATCCTGAGCCTTTGCCCACTCCACGAGAGGATGCGGCTTCGCGCGTTTTTGCGTTTGTCGAAGACCTGTTCTTTCTGAGCAAGATTCAGGAAACGGGCCGCAAGATGAATGTGAAGGTGGAGTTCGTTAAGAACGAGAAGGAACTCACCGAGCGGATGAAGAGCAACGGCGAAGAAAACCCTTCCCTGATTATCTTCGATTTGAACAATGCCAATGCCAAGCCTTTGACGCTCATCCCGAAACTGAAAAGCAAGCTGAAGAAGGGGACGTTGATCATTGGATTCCTCTCGCACGTGCAGGGCGACTTGAAGCTGAAAGCGCACGAAGCGGGATGTGACATGGTGCTGCCGCGGTCCGCGTTTTCGCAGAATCTGCCGCAGTTGCTGCGCCGCCATGGCGCCATCGAGGCCGACTCCGGGGCAGGCGACTAGGATTGCAGAAGTCAGAGGTCCCATATTGCAGAGGCAACCTTGCCTCGACTCATAGGGTTTCACCTCTGAAATCTGACCTCTGCCCTCTAACCTTTGCATTCCCCTGATACAATTTCGCCGTGTTCCCTCACAAAATTCTGATCATGACGATGGCCATGATTGCGGTGGCTTTCACCCAGCAGCCCCCGGTGAAAGTGAACGTCATCAACGTGTGCGCACCAACGGCCGACGAGCAGAAAGAATTATCGTCGGCGCTGGCCAAAGTACCGGGCAAGCCGGCGTTCGCCGCGGACTTCGAAGTGGCTCGCGGGCGCTCCATACTCGACCCGAGCACTCCGATCCCCGGCATGCAACCCTTACCGCCCGGTGCGGTTGCGGCAGCCGACTGGGTCCGGGTTCGGCGCGAGTTCCCCGGCGCCACTCTGTTCAGCAACGTCCAATACTCGTTCAGCGTGGACTCGAAGAATATGGTGGAGACGCTCGTCCTGCGCGTGCGCGAGCCCAAGCCCAACGACCTGATGGAGATTTCGATTGAGGACAGCGCTTCCGCGGTGGTTTCCGCGACCGCGATGTTGTCTTCCAGCACGCCGGTTTCGCGCGTCAAGCTGGAGCGCTTTGGAAAATCGTCGGTGGTGCTGGCGCGGTGCTCGGGAGAAGAGGGAAATCCGGCGACGGATCAGACCGCGTACGAACCGATCTTTCACGCCGCCTCTTCGATTATGGAGCGCTATCGCGATGCTGTGGGCGCGCGCAAATTGGTGCCCGAGGAACTAGCTCGCCTGGGCGCGGGAACCTCGGTCAGAACTACGACCAAGGCGGGCGCGGGCAGCAAGAAGAACCCGTAGTTTGTCCCGGATTGCGGTCTGAAGCGAAATCTGTTCTTCGGAATCTATTTAGTGTGGCGACTCGCAAGTTCGTCGCATAAGTCCACACTGTCATCCTGAGCGAAGCGAAGGACCCATGTATTTGCGCTCGCCAAGAATGCATAGGTCTTTCGCTTCGCCCAAGATGACAGCCCATCCTTATGTCGCGATTTTGCGGGAAGCGATATCAGCAGTGCCGTTTGTTTAACACCGATTCTTTAGCACATTTCTTACCACTATGGACATACGCAATGTTGTAGTCCTGGGCTCCGGGTGCGCCGGTCACACCGCCGCCCTCTACAGCGCCCGCGCCAACCTCAAGCCGCTCGTGATCGAAGGCCATGAACCGGGCGGACAATTGTCGATGACCACGCTGGTGGAAAATTTCCCCGGCTTTCCCGAAGGCATCCAGGGGCCGGAACTGATCGAGAACATGCGCAAGCAGGCGGCGCGCTTCGGCGCCGAATATCGCATGGGCCACGTGGTCAAAGCGGATTTGAGCAAGCATCCGTTCGAGTTGAGCTTCGGAAAAGAGACCATTCAGACCCGCACGCTGATCGTCGCCAGCGGAGCGTCTGCGCGCTGGCTCGGCCTGCCGAACGAACATGCGCTGATCGGCCGCGGTGTTTCTTCCTGTGCTACTTGCGACGGCTTCTTTTTCTCGGGCAAGGAAATCGCGGTGATCGGCGGCGGCGACTCCGCCATGGAAGAAGCCATATTTCTGACGCGCTTCGCAACCAAGGTGACGCTTATTCATCGTCGCGAGCAATTTCGCGCTTCGAAAATCATGCTCGATCGCGCCCGTGCTAATCCGAAGATAGAGTTTCTCACCGATACCGTGGTGGACGACGTTCTTGATGTCAGCAAGAAGGAAGTCACCGCCCTGCGCCTGCGCAATCTGAAGAGCGGAGAAAGCTGGGATTTCCCTACGAGCGCAATGTTTCTTGGGATCGGCCACATTCCGAATGCCAAGATATTCGAAGGCCAACTCGAAACCGATGCGGATGGCTACCTGGTTACGCAAAAGAACGTCTTTACGCGGGTGCCGGGCGTGTTCGCGTGCGGGGACGTGCAGGACCGCCGTTATCGCCAAGCTATCACCGCCGCTGGTTCCGGCTGCATGGCGGCGCTGGAAGTGGAGAAATTTCTGGAAGAGGAAGGCCACTGAGGGCGAGCTTCGACCGAAATGCCAAGAAAAATCTTTACCACAGAGGACACAGAGGTACACAGGGGAAACCCAAGAATCTGATTACCTCTGTGTCCTCTGTGGTTAAGGTTTTGTTTCCGGGCGCAACACGCGCTGCCGCGCGGCAACCGGGAGCGTTTCGCAGGCCGTCCGCAGCACCAGTCGCGGCGCGTTCTTGCGGATCTTCATCAAGTAGGGCACGGTGCGCCCCGGATCGGCCTTGGTCGTCTCGCGCAATAGCCAGCCCAATCCCTTCTGCACCCTGTCGTCTTCGTCTTGGTTATGCAGCAATTGATTCGAAAGCCGCACGATCTGTTCATAGAACCGCCGCTCGCGCGCTCCCCGGATCAATGCCACACACGCCGCGCGCCGCCGCCAACGATTCCGCGACTTCGCCCAGAGGAAAACCTGGCGGCAACGGGCAGAGCTGGCCGCCACCATCGGCGCCAGCAGATAGTGCGCCAGCGCGTCGTGATCGGCCCAACTGGTGACGCGGTCGAGCCAAGAGGCAAAGAGTTGGAATTTCTTTGTCGCCGAAATTCCTCGTTTGTTTTTCGAGCAGGAAAACAGCCATCACCTTTTCTTCAAGAATCCGGCCGGAGAAAAGATTGTCGGCGACTTGCACCAGGAAATCCATTCCCCGTTCACGGGCGATGCTACGCCGGAACCGGACCGCAAATTTTCTCAGTTCGGCCGTGTACCAGCCGCGCGATTGCACTTCTTCTTTGAAAAAACGTTGCACCTCTTCCGAGTGCGGCGCCGACCCACCATCCTTCAACACGCGCCGGACGTGGTCAGCAATGTAGTCAGGTGTGATTTTGCGTTCGGACATAATCTCCTCACTCCTCACTCTCCGGCGTGGACTGTCCGTGGTCTTCGCCAGTGCCAGTGGAGAGCCGGGCGTCCCCGCCCGGCCGCCGAACCGCTGGACACGCCCGTAGCTTCACTGCGATTTATTTTGCGGAACTGCGCCACCTATCCGTAAGGTCTTGTCATAAGTCCAAAGCAGCGCCGCGGTGGCCATGCCGACCGCGGTGACACTCCACCAGATGCGTGCCGGTTGGTGCGTGACTTCTGCGAAGTGGTGCACCAGCGTGCCGCCGAACCAACCACCTATGAGCGAGCCAATTCCGATGGGCAGGAACGCGAAGCCCATGTAAGTGCCCTGCTGTCCGGGAGGCGCAAGCCGTGAAATGTATTCGTAATAACGCGGAGACAGAATGATTTCGCCGAGCGCCAGCACGAATAGGGAAAGCACCGCGCCCCAGAGCGTCGGCCGAAGTGCGAGGATCACCCACGAAACAGAAGTGATCACCGTGCCCAAAATCACGGCCTGAAATGCCGGAATGCTGCGAGTCATGTAATTGACCGCGAGCGTAAGGCAGATCACAGTCAGCCCATCGGTCACGAGAATCTTCTCAACGTCGGCCTGAGAATTGATATACCCGTGAATGTACCCAGGCAAACTGATGTACTGCTGCCAGAACACCACCCAGTAGCCGGTGAAAATCACAAGGAACCACATAAACCGGCTGATTCCGGCGAGCACAAGAACCAAAAGCCCGACCCAGATCCACCAAGGCACGCTGTGCGCGGGGAAGATGAACAAACTCACGCGCAGCAACAACGCAACCATCAACACCGGCAAAACCAGGCGGTAATTGCCCACGACGATGCAGAAGTTCCGGGCAACTGTCGCGATCGAAGGCGGAGGCGCATCCCCAGCCTTGCGCGGTTCTCGGAAAAAAATGATGACCACGAAGAACATCGCGAAGACGCTGAGCGCCGCGACGCGGTAAACATTCTCGACGCCGAGATGGCGATGGGCCCAGGAAGCGCAATAGGGCCCTGCAGCGCCGCCGATGTTGACCATCGTGTAATAAATCGAGTAGCCGATGGAGCGGACGTTCTCCTTTGAAGCTCGTGCCGTAGTGCCCACCACGCAGGGTTTCACCATCGAGATACCGAGCGCAGGGAGGATGAGAATGCAACCGACAAACAAGCCGAGCGGCACAGCGTTGCGCACCGGCGCCAGCCAGGATGCCCCAATCGATCCGATGAGGAAGTACGCGGCGGCCAGGATCAGGTAGGCCAGCGAAAGCGCGCGGCGAAAGCCCAGGCGATCGGCGGCCGCTCCGCCAAAGATGGCGAGAAACCACACCATGCCGCCGAACAAGCCAGTCAGAGTCCCGGTCTGTTCGGCAGAGAAATTCAGCGTCTCCTGCAGGTAAAGGGCGAGCGAAGCGAAGGCCCCATAGTAGGAGAGACGTTCGAAGATCTCGCTGATGTTCGCGACCCAGAAGGGCCTTTCAAAGCCGGTGCGGATCTCGTGGAAGCGTTCGGAAAGGGTCAAGCCTGCTCCTGAAAATCGTCGCTCCTGATGCCGACCTTAGATTTTCAAACGCTTTCGGACTTCTTCGGCCGACAAGCCCGCCACGCGGATCACTTTATTCCGGCTGGTCTGGCCGGCTGCAATAGTAACGAAGGAACGCGGCAGGTTCAAAAGTTTTGCAAAAAAATCAATGCAGGCCTCGTTGGCTTTGCCATCTACGGGCGGGGCGGTGAGGGCTAGTTTCAGGGCGTCGCCCACTTCGCCGGTGATGGCATTCTTCTTTGCGCGAGGGTGTATCTTCACTGCGAACGTGACGCATTCCGGCGAATTGTGAATCGCTACCATCGAAATTGTAGAGCGGACACTCCTGTCCGCTGCTTTTGACGTTGCTGTTGACCTTGCTGTTGACCTTGCAAAATGACGATCAGTATCTACCCCAAGATCCGGAGCAGCGGACAAGAGTGTCCGCTCTACATTCTTTGGGGTTGAGCTCTAGCTCTCTCCCCGAAAATCGCTGTCCCCACGCGCACACACGTTGCGCCCTCTTCAATTGCTACTTCGAAATCGTGCGACATGCCCATGGAAAGAACTACGGTGCCGATTTTCGGCAGCGCACGCGCGGCTATGCAGTCTCGAAGCTGACGGAGTTGGCGGAAATAGAGGCGCGAGCCCTCTGGATCTTCTGTGTAAGGCGGGACGGTCATCAAGCCGTGAATTTTCAGATTTCCCCATCGCGGCGCGCCTTGCAGAATTTGCTCCAGTTCGTCGGATCCGGGTGCGACTCCGCTTTTCGCGCTCTCGCCACCGACGTTGATCTCGATCAGGACCGATAATGTTTTGCCCGCGCTTTCCGCAAACGTATTCAGTTTCTCTGCCATCCGCACGGAGTCGACTGAATCCACCGCATCGAACAACTCCGCCGCCCTCGCGGCTTTATTTGTTTGCAGATGTCCGATCAGGTGCCATTCGATGTCACTCAGGTCGCGTAAAGTATTTGCTTTTCCCGCGAACTCCTGCACTTTGCTTTCGCCGAAAACGCGCGGCCCGGCAGCGTACGCCTCGCGGATGCGTTCAGCCGGAAAAGTCTTGCTCACAGCCATCAGTGTGATCTCGTCCGAGTTGCGGCCCGCGCGCCGCGCCGCTGCCGCGATCCGCTCCCGCACTTGGGCGATATTTTCTGCAATCGACATTCCTGGGTTGCTCAGGTGGGGCCGAGCTGCGCTCGGCTTGGACGGGCGAGGGCGCCCGTCCCCACACGAGCATCCCCCACGAGCTTTACATGATCGCCGTTGGAGGCGCCGGATCCTCGGGCCTGCCGGCATTCGCCAGTGGGACGAGGACCATGACGATCACCAGGGCGACAAGCGCGACGAACGCCAGAAGCATCGGCATGAAGCTGTCTGGGTTCCACTTGACCAGTGTTACGTCGTAGCCAGAGCCCACCAGACCCGCGATAGCTAAGCCGCACAGCGCCTCGCCCGCGATCAGACCCGAGGCCGTGAGGACGCCCGCGTTTTCCACGCGCGCCTTCTGCGCATCGTTCAAGCCGCGACGATCGCGCAATTTGTCGGTGAGCCAGCGAATCACGCCTCCGAGAAAAATCGCAAAAGTTGTGCCTAACGGCAGATACATACCGACCGCGAAAAGCATCACGCTTTTCACCTCGATCATGATCATCGCCAGTCCCAGCAGGATGCCAACGATCACAAGCGGCCACGCCATGTCGCCGCCCACGATTCCTTTGGAGAGCATGGCCATGAGTCCCGCCTGCGGGGCCGGGAGCGCCGAACTGCCGAAGTGGTAGGCCCTATCGAGGATCGCGATCGGGAAGAAAAGGACGAGCGACGCCACGACGATGCCGAAAAGATCGCCAATCTGCATCTTGGAGGGCGTTCCACCCAGGATGTGTCCGACTTTCAGGTCCTGCAGCATCTCTCCCGCGACCGCCGACGAGACGCAGACTACGGCCGCAACTCCGAGCACGGCGGCGACTCCGCCCGTGCCTGAGACTCCCAGGGCGACCATCAGCAAAGCTGCGATCACCAGCGTGCAAAGCGTGAGTCCCGACACGGGATTGTTCGACGATCCGATCATCCCGACTAGGTTGCCGGAAACGGCAGCGAAGAAAAATCCCACGACGATCATTACGCCGGCCGCGACCAGCGAACCTACCAAGATCTTGGAGCCGGACAGCGTCCCCGCGCCGCCGATAAAGAAGTGATACAGCACGATCATAGCGACGAACACCACGGCGACTCCGGCGAAAACGGCTTTGGCCGGCAGGTCGCGCTCGGTACGATTGGCGGCGGCGTGCGCAGCCGCGGACTTTTTCAAATCGGAAACGGCGCGGCCCATGCCAAGGGCCAATTGCTTGCGCATCTTGAAAAGCGTGTAAGAGGCGCCCACCAGCATGCCGCCGACGGCGATCGGCCGCACAATCGAAAAATAGATGGCTTGCGCCAGCAGGGGCCATGCGATGGATTGTCCCTGGGGCGTCGATGCCTGAATGTACGGACCGATGGTGAAAGTCAGGAGTGGTACCAGCAGGCCCCATGCCAGCAAGCCTCCGGCGAAGTTCAGGGCGGCCAGTCTGGGGCCAATAATGTATCCAACGCCAAGATAGGCAGGGCTGATGTCGGGTGCCGTAAACAACGTGGCGCCACCGGTAATTGTGGTAGCTACGTTGGGATTCGTGCTGGTGCGGAGCAGCAGCTTCTTTCCGAGAGTGCTGATCTTCACGGGGAAAGTGTTGCTGGGATTGAAAACATTGATCGCTCCCAGCAGATACATGAACGCGCCGAAGCCCATGTTGGCAAACAGAATCTTCGCCGCTTTCGCGCCCTGCTGTCCGGCCTTGTGAATCTCGGAGGCGGCCACGGACTCGGGAAACGGCAGATCGGGATCCTCCACCATGACCCGGCGCAGGAGGGTCACGAACAGGATCCCGAGCGTTCCTCCAATCAGCATTAAGGCTACGGATTTCCAATACTGGTCTCTGTTGAGCCCCGGCCAAATCCCAGCCATCACGAAGGCGGGGATGGTGAATATGGCCCCGGCCGCTACCGACTCGCCGATCGAGCCCACGGTTCGCGCGATGTTTTCTTCCAGCAGCGAGCCCTTCATCAACCGCAACAGCGCCATCCCGATCACGGCTGCCGGATAGGTCGCGGCAATCGTCATCCCCGCCTTGAGCCCGAGGTACGCGTTCGCCGAGCCTAGCAGTGCGGTCAAGAACAGCCCGATCAGTACCGCCCTGAAGGTAAACTCCTTCATTTGCATCGATTCCGGAACATAGGGGCGATGCTTGCGGGGGGCTTCCGTATTCGCCGCAAAAGTGCTCATTGGATCCTCGTGGCCAACAGGGATTTCCTTGTCGATTTAGAGTAGCAGCGACGGCGCACCTTAGCACGCCGAAAAGCAGCTTTACGTGTGCGGCGGTCTCTTGGGGATATCCGTGAGCGGAGGGCGCGTTTGTATCAGCAACGTTTGTCCGCAACTTTGCGTCTTGAACAGGTTTAGAATACTTGTGTCCAGGAGTGTATTCTGTGACTCCCGTTGCCAGCCCAACTGGGAGCCGTTTTTTCGAGGAATTCCACTGCCGGGGATGTGGGGGGCAAGAAGCGTATCGCTCCCGCCCTCGCGGTTTCTTCGAGAAATACGTGCTTCCGTTGTTGTTACTGCAAGCAGTCCGCTGTGAGCATTGCTATCATCGGAGCTACGTCTTGCGGACGATTCCTGCGACCGAACGCCCTCAGACCGAGCATAAGCAGTCCCAGAATCAGCCGCCGAGCGGTCCGAATTCCGATGATAGTGGCTAAAGATGAAGATGGCTGAATTTGCCCCGTTTGGTGTTTGTCGAACGGTACTCAGATTGTCTAATTAGCGATGCCTAAGACTCTTCCTTCCTAGCCTCGCTCAAAGGCGTGTTTTTCCTCCAGTTGTTGACGGGCGGCGGCCATCTCAGATTCGAAGCGGTCCTTCTGATCCATCAGGGCGGGAAGCGCCGTGGCGTAGCGCCGGGCCATGGTGAAGAGCCCCTGGTGCGCGAGTCCGGCGGCGATTTCCGCGATGTGATCGGTGGAGGTATCGAGGTAGAGGGCTTCGGTCCGGTCGCCCAGCCACACATCTCCGCCGACCAGACGCGTCTGCCAATACACTTTGCGCTCGATCATGCGGGCGACTTCTTGGTCGGTAGACTTGCCGAACACCCACTGTTTGAGTTTGAAGTTGTAGTGGCGGCTGGAGAAGGGCAGCGGCACCAGCTTGCCGGATTTCACGAACTCCGTCTGCTTGTGGTCGACCTCCTTGCGCAGCGCATTGATGAGGGGAGCTTCCGTGTCCTTCGGTTCGAGTGAAGGCAGCACTTCGCACAGCGTGGCGGAAAGGTTCACGGCTATAAGCGCCCGCAACCCTCCGGAATTTTCCAGCGTGATCACCGCGTGCAGGACGTCAAAGTCGGCGCCGGAGGTGGCATGGCGGAAAGGCCATCCGAACTTGAAGCTGAGCGGGAGGCCGGTGCGAGTTACATAGATGGTCTTCGATATGAGAGGCGGGGATATGGGAGGCGGGGTCGTGGCGCTCATGCTTGATCCTTGCTGCTTGATCCTTGCCAGATGTTGCGAGTAATTATTCTAACCCGCGCGATCTCTGAAGAGATTCGGCGCGTCGAATTTGCGAGTGCAACGCTATCTCTGAACCAGCCCCTTCAGCGCCTGCACATTCCGTAAATCGTCTCCGGGCCCATCAATCGGCGTCTCCGCAATAAACGCCGCATTCTTCAACCGGCGATCGTTTAGCAGCGCCCGAAACACGTCCAATCCCAATTTTCCGCGGCCGATATGCTCATGGCGGTCCAACCGCGACCCACGTTCCGCCTTTGCGTCATTACAATGCCAGACGCGCACGTTCTTGAAGCCCACAGTTTGCTCCAGATGCTGCAACGTGAGCTGACGCCCCTCCTCGGTGACGATGTCATATCCCGCGACGTGGTTGTGACAAGTGTCAATACAAGCGCCCACTGGAACGGTTCGCCGCAGTAGCTCCAACAATTCCGCCACCTGCTCGAACGTGCCGCCCAGCGAATACTCCGCCCCCGCTGTATTTTCAATCAGGATCGTGAGACCGCCTTTTGCGAGATCCATACCCTCGCCAGCGTGCGCGATCGAAAGGGCGGTCCGCGTCAGGCCTTCCTCGCGGCTCGCTCCGCGAAATGATCCCGGATGCAACACGAGATATTCCGCGCATAGCGCCAGCGCACGCTCCAGTTCGCCCCGAAACGCCGTAATCGATTTCCTCAGATACGACGTGTTCGTTCCCGCCAGATTGATCAGATAATTCGAATGAATCACCAGCGGCATGAGATCGTACCGTTGCCGCAACCGCTTCATCGCTTCGCACTGCACTCGGCCAAGAGAATAAGCCTGCCATTGCCGTGGACTGGTAGAGAAAATCTGAAATGTACTGCAGCCCAACCGGTATGCCCGCTCCGCGGCATTCTCGACGCCGCCAGCAATCGAAGTGTGGATACCGATCCTTCGCGACGTCCTCCAAGGCCGCTCCTGCGGCGATGGCCACTTCAGTGGATCTTTTTCGGACGGGCGAAATTCTGCCATATAAAAAGTCTACAACTGGTCTCATAAATGGTTTTGGGAAGGGCACGGCTTTACAATTTGCTGAAAAACTCCGGAATTGGCCCGGAACGGGAAGGGCACGAGTTCCACTCGTGCCATAAGTCAAGCCGAATCAATGGCGGCTTCCAGCCGCTGAGGGAAGGCTAGTCTGCGAAAACACTTTTTCAGCAAACTGTTTAGAGGTGCCACTACCGGCTAATGAAAATGCGGGCTTTAGCCCCTGAGGGCCGGACACCCTGCTCAGAAAACCATTTATGAGATCAGTCCCAGAGCAGTGCAGGCAGCGGCTGCACACGCTGTCTCTAATGGAAATTAGCGCGCCACAACTGCCACAAGTTCCAGATGGCGGAGGCGCCCAGCAATCCGCACAGGCCTGCCGTCACGATCAGCCTCTGGTGAGACTCCAGCAGATCGGCGAACACCCCGCTGACGAAGACGAAGAGGAAGACGAGCGTGGCCAGATGGAATCCTTGCCCCGGGAAATTGGGCGCGTCTAGCGCGAGGATGAGTAACAGCGCCGCGATCAGGAGCGGCGCGGTGTTGCCGAAATAGCGGCTGCGCTTCCATCCGAAGTATGCGATCAGCGCCACGGGCAAGCCGAGCATCAGCGGCGGGCTGCCGGCGGAGATCGTTTGCAATCCGTCGCGGTAGGTGACGGAGATGCCAAACGCGGCAGCCTCGAAGTCTATCCAACGCGCGTGCAGCATTCCTTGCCAGAACAACGCAGGCTCAAAAAAGTAAGCGGCAAATAGCAGCACCACTGCGACTGCCATCGCAGTGGTCCAGATCGCAAGCACGGCGCGTGGCCGGACCGGCGCCACCCAGAACATGAGCGGCAAAATCACCAGCGCCAGCACCCCCAGGGAAAACTGGTTGCCCGCTGCCAATGCCAGAGACAATCCCAGCAGCAGAATGCGCCGCCAGTTCCACAGCACAACTTCGCGGGGAGCGTAGAGGGTGTGCGCCACGGCGATGGCGGTGAAGACCGTCCCGAACGCTCCCCAAACGGCGCCCATTTCACCCACACTCTGCGCGCCGGCCGCGTTCACGATCATGGCCGGCGAAAAGCAGTAAAGCGCGAGGGCGATGTATCCGCCAGGGTTGCCGTAGAGACGGCGCGCGACGTACCAGAGCGAGGCCCCGAGCATGACGCCGAAGAACAGGTACGGGGTCGCGGCCAGCAAGGGCTGGAGTGATTCCGGCAGCCACGCGTCGGGGCGCAACAGAAGCGGTGCGGCAGGGGCTAGGTAATAGAGGGGCGAGCGGTCCTGATCGTAACCGTCGCGAACGCGGATATGGCCGGACCGGCCCGCAGAAGGCACACCGGTGGCGGCTTCTGAACGCAACGACTTGGGTGTTCCCGCGATAGCGCCGCTCTGCCACTGCTCGAGGCCCTGGTAGATGCGCAGAGCCTGGTCGAAGTCCGGGAACTTGCCGTGCAACGTTTGCCCGCGGACCAGCCAGACGCACTGCAGAAGGTAGGCCAGCAGCAGCGCGGCCGCGGCAAATTGCGGGGCGCGGAAAGCATCGGATTGAAGAAATCGTCGCAAGATTCGCGTAACAGAGGGAGACCGAGTGTTTTACCATGTTCCCGACACCGATGGATACCAAGCCGCTTCCGCCCTCTGTTGAACCCCCGACGTTGCACCCCGGCTCGGACTCTGCGCCGCTCGCTCCTCCCGCGCCCTCGACGCTCGGACCCTCGAAGCTCGGACAAGCGAAGCTCGGACAACCGACGCTCGCAGAAGTTCACCGAGAATCGCCATTCCGCGAAGTTTTCGTTGGACCCGACGGCATGTATGCCGGAACCCGCTGGCTGATTTATCTGGTCATGGCCGTCACCGTGCTGTTCATCGAAGGCGCGTTCATGCGCTTTGTCCATCCTGAGGCAGGTGAGCCGGTGTGGTGGAGCATGGTAACGCAAATCACCTTGCTGCTGGCCGCGATCCTGCCAGGCTTTGCTATGGCCCGCATTGAGAACCGGCCGTTCGGCGACTTTGGGCTTCCGGCGCGCGGGGTGTTTGGCCGCAATTTCTGGGTAGGAACGCTTTGGGGAGTCGCAGGGCTCACGGTTCTGATGCTCGTATTGCGAGCGGCCGGAGCCTTCACCTTCGGGTCTCTCAATCTGCACGGGGGACGCATCGTCAAGTTCGCGCTGTATTACGCGGTATTTTTCCTGCTGACGGGATTCTTTGAAGAGTTTCTGCTGCGCGGATATTCGCAGTGGGTGCTGACCAGGGGAATGAATTTCTGGCCGGCGGCGGCGCTGCTTTCGATTTCCTTCTGCGCCATTCACGGCGGTAATCCCGGTGAAGCGAAGACAGGCCTCGTGGCGGCGGGCTTCATTGGCTTCTTTTTATGCCTCACCCTGCGCCGGACGGGTGATTTGTGGTGGGCTGTCGGCTTCCACATGGCGTGGGATTGGGGCGAGAGCTATTTGTACTCCGTTCCCGACAGCGGGGCGCTTCTGCCCGGGCGCCTGCTCAACTCCAGTTTGCACGGTCCCACTTGGCTGGCGGGCGGCTCGGTTGGGCCGGAGGGAAGTTACCTCGTTTTCGTCGTGATCGGAGCGCTTTGGGTCTTGTTTGACCGGGCATATCCGGAGGTGAAGTACGGTGCACGACCGTGAGTCAACGGTGGTACGACTCCACCCCCATTTGTCGGTTGTCAAATAGGATTGTGCGGAGAGGTCTGGAGTCTCTAGCGCGGTGCGATGGATTTCGTTAAACTTGTTCTCATGACACACAGTTCCACGGACGAGAAACAGCAGGCCCACGAACTGATCGAGCGGCTTCCGCCGAAGCAACTTTCTGCCCTCGTCGGCCTGCTCGAAGCCATGCTCGATCCCGCCTCCCTCGCCCTCACTAATGTTCCCATCGATAACGAGCCAGTCACGGCGGAAGACGAAAAAGCGCTTGGGCAAGCGCGCGAATGGTCGAAGCGTAACAAGAGCATTCCCCACGAGCAGGTTTTGGCTGACCTCGGGATCACGCAGGAAGAAATCGACCACGTGAAATTCGAAGGACCGAAGTGAAGGGGACTGTTTAGACCGATCCAGCCGCACGCCCACTCATTCGCAGAGAACGCGAATGAGTGGGGCACCCGGCCACGGATGCAGACCTTGTTCCCGTTTTGAACCTTGATTACTAGTTGGTACCTGTACGGCCGGGGACATTCCTGACATTTTAGACCGGGCACATCCCTGACACTTTTTCCTCCTCTTTAATGAGGGGATGGGGTGCAGGGGAAGGGGAAGCGTCCCCTTCCCCTGCTTCAGCGCTATAGAAATCTTCCTCCTGGGGCAACGGCAGCACCCTGAGCTTCCGGGCATCGAAAAGGGCGATGGGAAACTCGGCGAAGTAGATGGTAAACCAACGTTCATTGACCGGTAGCAGGCCGATTCGTTCTCCCCACAACACCTCACTGAGAAACACCTCGTTTTTCTTCCAACGGATCTGGCCCTGATGATGCACACTGCGCACCAGCATGGTGGTCGGGTACTCCGGTTCGGGTACCCTCGCCGGATAGGAGCGCGGCGACGGCGCATAAATCGCGGCCGGGGTTTGCATGGCCAAGGCCTCGTGCGGACGCTGTTCGTTATACTCCTGGCGGAAGCGATCGAAGGCGCGCTGCTGCGCCCGCCGGTTGACGGCGGGAGGCTCGGCCGTTTCCTGCTTCAGCGTGCGATGCATACGCTCGTGCCGTCCGTTCTGCTCCGGATGTCCGGCCGCAATCCGCTCCGGCACGATCCCCAGCTTCATCCACCACACCCCCAGTCGCGACAGCCCCGCCACCGCGTGCGAGGCAAAGGGCGCTCCGTTATCGGTGCGGATCGCTGCCGGTAAGCCGTACTCCCGAAACGCCGCCTCGAAGATCCCCCGCGCCCGCGCCGTATCCGTCTTCTCCACCGCCTGACAGCGCAGCAAATAACGGGCTGTGCGCATCCGAGATGGTCAAGGGATCAATGCGCTCGCCGTCGCCGGTGCGGAACCAGCCCTTGAAATCCGCGCACCACACCCGGTTGGGACCCTCGGCATGCGCCAGCGGTTCCGTGTAGGGCGCGGTCCGCCGCCGTTTTTTGCGCGCGACCACCAGTCCCTCGCGCCGCACCAGTTCGCCGATGGTGCTGGCCGCCGGCCAGTTTCGCCCCGGCTGATCCCGCTCCAGAATGCGCTTCAACTTCCGCGGCCCCCAACCCATGTGCGCCTGCCGTAACTCCAGCACCGCCTCTTCCATCCCCGCCGCGGTTTGGTTCGGGTGCCGCCGCGGCGCCCGGTTTAATTCCAAGAGCCCTTCCACCCCAGACTGTCGGTATCGCCGGAGCCAGACATATCCCGTCTCCCGTGCGATACCGTAGCGCTGGCACAACTCGCTCATCGTGTGCTGATCTTGTTCATACTCAAACACAAACCGCACCTTCTCTTCCATCACACTGCTCGCTTTCCAAGGCATGTCGTTCTTCTACACGCCTTCGTCTGTCGATTACAGTGTCAGGAATGTCCCCGGTCTGTTCTGTCAGGGATGTGCCCGGTCTGTACCACCGTGTTTACTACCCCCCCCTCCCCCTATCTATTAGAATCATCGGGTTAGAGAGAAATTCCAGCTAGATCTTTGGGTTTAAAGGACTTATAGTCAAAATATTCCGGAATAAGGACTTACGAGATCCGTTCGCTTCGCTCAGGATTTCGGCAGCGGGCTCCCGCTTCGCTCACGCCCGCTAAACGCCTCAACTTAGCTCCTCACATTGCGCTGAAAATGGCTTTGGGGCAGCTTCGAGGGCCGTCTTGGTGACGGGCACACCTCTGAACTGCCCCATTCCGGTTTCTATTATTCCGCATGATGGGTTGGACGTCTGTGATGGCGCTCACTCTTGGTTTGTTTGGTTTGTGACGAAAAAGTCAAAGGCCCCGCCCTTCGCTTCGCGATAGGACGGCCACCCGCTAGGTAGAATAATAAGAGTTCTGGGCGATTACGGTCGCAGACTTACGAGCGAACCCTCAAGATTCCCATGGCTCTTGGAGAGTCGGTCGATGCCTTTCCTGCTGAACGATGCCTCTCTCGAATTGAAGAACGCAGTGCAGGTTGTCGAGGACCGTGCCGATAAGTGTTATGAGCTCTTGCGCCTGTTGAAGCGGCCCGCCAACGAGGCGAGATGGGCGTTGCTGACGGCCATGGCCCTTCAATTGGAAGAGTGGCAGCAGCGGTTTGGAGCTAACAGTCCAAGGCACAGGATCAGGATGTTGAATCTGGATCGATGCACGTGCGGGTTCAAATTCATCTCCGAGCATGGCAAGCCCGTATCGCGGCTGGTCCAAAAATACAATTGGCATGGATCGCTCGTCCTGGAGGCGAACCACGCGCTTCAGGTGACCGAGCAGTACACGCATTTTCTGAGTGCCTTCCCCATGTGGCACAAGAACCACGATCAGGTCGATGTTCAGCCGGACGGGCGCGTCCGCTTCTATATCCCAACGGATTCCCCAAGACAGCGACAGGTCATTGCCTTCCAGCAAGGCTTTAGGGCTAGGGGAGGCGAGATTGCTTCACAATACAGCGGCGGCACGCCCAAGGCCGAATCCCCTGAGGCTATGCGGCTGCTTGGTCGGCTGTGGCACGAAGCGCGACCGGGAGGGACAGCCCAAAAGTTCTCATACGAGCCTTCTCGGGAACTCGTTGAGGCGTTGCGTCCCAAATATCGAGGTCGCCTTGACGAAAACTTCAGGCATCCCGACGCATTTCGCCTGAACGGTTACTCTCTAGGCGAATTCAAGTCGTTCTATATTGCCTTCCTCGTCTTGTGCTCGATTCACGAATATATCTGCTATCCGTTCGATAAACCAGGCCAGCCGGTACCCATTTCTTCTCTCGTGATGCTGAAAACGCGTCCGGGCTGGACGATTAAGTTAAGTCAGATGTCGGGATTGCCCAAGGCAGTCTGCGAAGCCATCATTTCTGATCTGACTCTCGATCCGGTGGCCCAGCCTGGCGCTAGCATGTGCATTCACCCATTCGTCCCGCTGGACGGCTTCGTACTTGCAGTGGCACCGCAGGTTCCTCTCGCGAGCGCCGTGGATGAGAACATCCTGAGGTCGTTTTCCTACCGGCATCCTGCGCTCTTTTCAGCTCAGAACACGGAAAAGGAATCGGTTATGAGAGAGCGGATCAAGGACGTCGCCGTTCGGTTTCGAGCTGACTACTCGATCGAATTGCCTGACAGAACAACGGAAATCGATGCGCTCCTTGCGGATGAGGAGTCTTCCACTGTAGTCTTCGCCGAATTGAAGTGGAGCCGAAAGCCGAACCGAACGGTGGAGAGGATTGCGCGGGACAAGGACATAGCGAAAGGACTCACTCAACTTCAACTGATACGAGCGTATGCTCGAAAGCATTCCGATTTTCTGCGCGAGCTAGGGAAACTACCACGCAGCCTCACGTCCTATGCGAACGTCCACTACCTCCTCGTGGTTTGGGACTATTGGTTTTGGATTGATCCCGAGGACGGAATCGCTGTCATCAGCTTCGATGCGCTTCTTCCTGCTTTGAAGAGGGGTGCAAACCTCCAGATTCTGGTCACCGAGCTGCTAACGTATGAGTGGTTGCCGATCGAGGGGCGGGACTTCCGTGTGGATTATGCAACTGCTGCGGTAAACGGTGCACTTCTTGAATTACCTAATTTTTATCCTAGCAATTGAGAGGTGTGATTCTCCCAATTGGCGCTAAGGGCGCGACTACATTCAGAACTAAATTTGATGCATGGTTGCGGGGAGATTCGCTGTCCCGTAAAGTGTCCCGAAAGTGACCAATCACATTGGCGTGCTCTGGCGTTACAGAACGCTATTGAGAAAACAAGGGGTTATGCTGGATGCCGTTCCCGCAATGAATTCGCAATCGGCAGGTCATCGGTTCAAGTCCCGGACTTCGTTGGAAAAAAGTCAAAATCAAAGGCAACTTCAACGGCAGCGGACAGGAGTGTCCGCTCTACACGCACAAATGACTGCTGAGAGCTGTCGGGTGGGCCCGGCCTTCCGCCAGTACAACCACGTAGTGGGTGCCGCATCCTTCGCGTGCTTTTCGCGAAGGGTGGGCTGAGGTCTGACCGCGCAATGGGACTCGGGGGCGGGCGATCATGCCAGTTTGCGGGTCTGAGCCCGCAGCAGAGCTAGGAAAGCCTTCGCTGCGTTGGAAAGATGCTTGTCTCTGAGACAAACATAGAAGCGCCCAAGCTTGTCATCCAACCCCGCCAGGGAAACGCCTGTGAGCGATCCGGCGGAGATCTCCCGTTGGACCACACTCTGGGGCTGAATCGAAATCCCTAACCCTGCTTCGACTGCCCTCTTCACGCCCTCTACGTTTCCGAAATCGATCACCTTCGTCAGCACGATGCCTTTCTCCTTCAGCCGCTCTTCTACGGCCGCTCTTACCCCTGCTCCGCGCGCGGCCACGATAAATGTCTCCTTCATAAGTTCCTGGGGCCGAATCCGCTTCCTGTTTGCCCATGGGTGATTGCTGGGGACAACGGCAATCAATTCGTCCGTCATAAACTGTCTGGCGAATAGCCTCGGATCGTGGGCTTCCTGGCTGACCAGGCCCAGTTCCAGTTTATTGGCCAGGATCTTCGCCATAATTTTCGCGCTGAGTGAAATGTCTACCGTGACTTCCACCGCGGGGTAACGCTTCCGAAACGCAGCCAGGACACTGGGCAGGACATAAATGCCAAGGGCAAAGCTTGCCCCGAGAACGAGTTTGCCACCGTGCAAGCCTTTTAGTTCCTCGATTCTTTGCTCCGCCGCGGTCGCCGAAGCCATGATCTCCTCGGTAGCTTCAGAAAGTATTTCGCCGGCTTGGGTCAGCGCGACCTTCTTTCCCAGCCGGTCAAATAGCGGGGTACCGTAATACTCCTCCATCTGCTTGATGTGTTTGCTGATGCCGGGCTGCGTGAGATGCACCACCTCGGCGGCGCGAGTAAAGCTGCGCGCTTCGGCCACCGCCTGGAAAATTCGTAACCGATCCAAATTGATCATGATCTGTGGTTATGGTTCTAATAAAAACAAGTCATTTGATTCATGTCAAGTTCTTTCGTAGTCTAGAAATCAAGAGAAGGGGGACCATCATGAACTATGTCGAATACGAGAGTGTGGGGATTGAGGAATTCACCAGTAAGAAGGAAGGCAGGAGGTCGGGTGGTGAGCGCGTCTGGGCGACCAAGTCGCCTGCCGCGTAGCTGAAGTCCTGGACCTCGAACTGGCGCGAGGGGCGATGCCAACTTAGGCGCCTAGCAACGAGCTTTATACTTTGCCCGCCGGAGATGTGGGCCACTCGCGGCGGGCGTGCCGGTTCTTACTCTGCCGACGTTCACTGCCGGGGTGCTTTCTCGGGACAAATGTGGACCACCACGTTTGTCCGTTAATTCACCGGGCTTGACGCGCTAGCCTTTTCGCGAATAGCGGAGGCTTGTGCTTCCAAGGGTTCCGCCTCCGCTGGCCGGTTCAATTTTCGTAACAGCGCGGCGTAGTTCGCGAGGGCCTCAGCGTGCCCCAGATCCAGTAGGTCCGGATTCGAGCTATGCCTGTGCGCCCAGGTATCGAGAGCGCGCTTGTAAGCGGATTCCGCTTCGTCAGACAATTTGGAACTAGGTTATTCCTAAACGCCGGAGAGGAGTGGGCTACGCGGTTCGGTTACTTCAATCTCTCCCAGAGCAGCGTGCGCACTGTTTTCTTGCCGGTGGCTGGGTCGGTCGAGGGTTCCGTAGTCAGCGTCAGATTGTTGCCTTCCAATTTGTAACTTCGAACATGGTCGGTGCCGGTACGAGACTGGTCCCAAGATATATCTATGTGGTGGGTGACGGTTTTGGCTTGGCTGTCAATCGTGTACGTCCCGGCGTAGGCGAGCATACTCCTGATTAGGGCTTCTGCTTCGTCCGGCGTAGCGACTGCACCTGCAGGTTTCTTACGATCAGTGCCAACAATGATCACGATCATGCGCCCGTCGGGGCCGTAGTTGATGTAACCGGATGGATGGGCTCCCATGACGTCGGACTTTGCGCCGGATGGAAGTTCCTCGCGGACGTAGGAAACCAGCTTCCAGGTCCCCAGAATGGCTTGCTGGATGGAGTTGGCGGGCTCGGTCTGCGCCGGAAGGTGGCCAGGAAGACCGAGAAGCGCGACTAGAACAAGAAGAACAGCTCGCTTCATCTTCATTGCGGATATCTCCTCTCCGTTAAACGGATATTCAGTCTGCGGCGAAATACAGATCCCTCGCTCCGCCCGGGATGACAAATCGGTGATGCGCAGTTTGTACCGCTATCGACAAATCGTAATATTTTGAAATTATACTAACGTGCGCTATACCTAACCGCCGGAGAGAAGTGAGGCACCCGCCTTACCCTTGCCTTCGTGCGCCGAACGCCTAGCGGCTGCATTTGCCAGCAGGTCACAGCGAATGTTTTCGTCATCCGTGGAGTGCCCTTTGACCCATTCCCAAGTGACGTTGTGCCCTTTCACAAGCTCATCCAGTTCTTCCCACAGGTCACGGTTCTTAATCGGCTGTTTGCCCTGTTTACCCTTGACCTTGTGGACCCAGCCATTGGCTTTCCAGTTGACTATCCACTTTGTAATTCCGTCCTTGAGGTACTTCGAGTCTGTTCGGACGGTTATTGCACAGCGCTCTTTCACAGCGCTCAGGCCCTCGATTACTGCCCTGAGCTCCATACGATTGTTCGTAGTGTTCGGATCGCTTCCCGACAGCTCCTTCCTGTGCTCCTTGTAACGCAGGATGCAGGCCCACCCTCCCGGTCCGGGATTTCCTATGCATGCCCCGTCAGTTGTAACAAAAATCTGCTTCGCCATTTTTGAGAAGCAGTGTATACCAAGTGCATCGTGGAGCACGCATATGAAACCACAGGAACTCAATGACTTTCTGAAGAAGCGAAACACCACTTGCGTTCAAAAAGCTGTTCAGCACGGGGTTCAGTTTCGTTGCGAAACGGGAGAAGTTTTTACCGTCTACAAGACCGGGCGGGTGGTCATTGGCGGAAAGCGTACCGCCCTATGTGAGGAACTGGAGAACCTGACCGCCGAAGCACAGCCAATTGCCAAGTCGGAGCCAGCACCCAACGCACGGAGAGAAATCTTCATAGTCTACGGCCACGATACTGATGCCAGAAACCAACTGGAGTTGATGTTGCACAGGATGGAGATGAACCCGATCATTTTAGCCAACCTCCCGGCCGCGGGTGACACTATTATCGAGAAGCTCGAGTCCTACATCGGCCAGCATGGCAAGGCGGGTTATGCCTGTGTACCTGTCACCCCAGACGACGAGGGTTTCAAGGCTGGGGAAGACGACAAGAAAAAGTATCGGGCCCGACAAAATGTCGTTCTGGAGTTAGGCATGGTGCTGGCGCGCCTCGGAAGGAACAGGGTTGCAATACTGCAGAAACAAACCGTTGAACGGCCTAGCGACATCGACGGCTTGATATACATACCGTTCAAGGAGAAAGTCGAAGAGATAAGTGTTCAGCTCATTAAGGAGCTGCAAGCCGCGGGGTTTACCCCCAAGCTCTAGAGGAAAACGAAGGTGTATCTCTGGGGGCTTCCCCTGCACCTTGTTTCATAAGCCGGTCTCCTGGGGATAGGCGGTTCCCTCAGGGGCTGAAGAGTGTGCGGGAGAACTGGGTCGTCCCTCCGGGACTTAGGTCATTCTTCCCACTTTTCCCAGCGTTGAAGCGCTGGGCTAAGTTAGTTCGCCCCTCCGGGGCTGGATTCTCGAACTCGTCGTTATCCGCAGCGGTGAACCGCTGCGCCACCCAACATCAGGTGCGACGCCGAGTTTTTCGCGAGCCTGTGAAGCCGCTCCGAAACCCCGCAGGGCGCTTCGCGCATGATCCCGCTGCGCTCAGGATGACAAATCGTGAGATGGCGAATCATGAAACGCAGTGCTAACTTCGACGGCACAATCGCTGTCGGCACCCCATTCCATCCCGCTCGCGACTTGCCCATATTATGGGTTTCACGTATTATGGGTTTGTGAACATTACGCTTTCCATTGACGAGGAATTGGTTAAGGAAGTCCGCAAGATTGCGGTTGAGCGCGATACTACTTTGACCGGTCTGGTGCGCGCCTACCTGCAAGAACTTGCCCTCGAACATGCGAAATCCGGGCGCAAGCGCCGCGAGTTGGAGGCGCTCGAACAGAGTTTCAAGCAGTTCCAGTTCCGGATGGGAAAACGAACCTGGAAGCGGGAAGATCTGTATGAGCGGCGGTGATTTTCTCGATACTAATGTCCTCGTGTATGCCTACCAGTTCGATCACCCCAACAAACAACGCGTAGCTCAGGATTTGGTCAGAAGAGCGGTCGAGGGGAAGTTTGTAGTTTCCGCGCAGGTCCTCGCCGAATTCGCGGCCACGCTGCTGCACAAAATGTCAGCGACTCCCGATGCTGTGACCACCATCTTGGACAAGCTTTCGGCGATCAAGCTGGTTGCATCCGATGGCGAACTGGTTCGGCGGGCGGTTGAAGCGCGCGCATCCTACGGCCTCCACTTCTATGACGGCATGATCGTCGCGGCCGCCGAACGCGCGGGTTGCAAACGCATCTTGTCGGAAGATTTCAGTGCAGGCCAGAAATACTTTGGGGTCACGGCGGCAAATCCGTTTCAGTGATCTGGGCCTGAACCTTCATGTCTCCTGCTACAATCGCTAGCTTCATGATTCAAGGGAACTTCCTGCCCGACAGAAACGTACTTCCGCTGTGGTGTTGAAGACGGATGTGCGGCGGACGGTCGGCTCCGGCCACTGAAGCGGCTTCTGATTTCGAACAAACTTGCGGTATCGCTGAAGCGATACCCTGATACGAAGCGATACCCTTAGACGAAACGGATAGGAAACGTGGCGCTGATGGCGGCGCGACCAAGGTTGGCCTGGACGGGGCGGGGCCCCGTCACCACACGAACTCGCGCAGTTTACGGGGAGTCTGGTTTTGGAAGAAGCCCAGGTTGTCGGATTGCTGGTCCGTCGCTGCGTTGGGGGCGATGCTGCAGCATGGGAAGAGATTGTGCAGCGCTATCATCGGCGGATTTACAACGTCTGCTACCGGTTTGCCGGGGATTCGGAGAACGCTCAGGACCTCACTCAGGAGGTCTTCATCAGGATGTATCGCACCCTAAACACCTATGACGTCGGTAAGGGCGCGTTTATGACTTGGGTCACCACCATCACTCGCAACCTGCTGGTGGATCACTTCCGGAAGTCCAAGGGCGACCGGATCACGGATTCTTTGGATTCGGCGCCATCGGAGCGTGAGGATGCTCAACCGCTTAGCGAGCAGATCGCGGACCGGGGGGTGCCTCCGGATACCGCGGTGCAACGACGGGAAACGCGGGAAATGGTGCATTTGGCTTTGCAGAAGCTGTCTCCGGAGCTGCGGGAGGCGGTGATTTTGAGGGATTTACAGGACATGGACTATCGGGAAATCGCCACGGCTTTGAGGGTTCCGGAGGGGACCGTCAAGTCTAGAATTAACCGGGGACGAGCGGAACTTGCGCGCCTCCTACAACGTACCTATAGGCAGGTGATCTGATGTCAGAGGAAACGAAGCACGGAATCCCCACCCCGCCCGGGCGAAACCGGGCCGGTCAGGGACCCCAGATGGAGTGCGCCGAGTTCGAAGCGTTGGTCGGCGACGCTTTGGACGGGCAGTTGAACGCGGCTCGCAAAGAGAGCTTTGAGGCTCACCGGCGCGTCTGCGAAGTTTGCGGTCCGCTGTTCGAGGAGGTGCAGGCGGGGCAGAAGTGGCTGCGGTCGCTGGAGGCGGTCGAGCCTCCGGCTTATATGGTCCGCAACATTCTGGCGGCTACCAGCGGAGTCGTTAGCCGGCGATCACTTGCGGCGGCGGCGACTGCCGACGGCAGGACGACTCCGCGGGGCGAGCGGGTGCGGGAGTGGTGGGATTCCTTCTCAGCTTCGTTCGTCAGACCGGTGGCGGCGTTTGTGCGTCAGCCGCGGTTTGTGATGTCGTTTGGGATGATCTTCTTCTCGTTCTCGCTGGCGCTGAACGCAGCGGGCGTGAGGGCGAAGGACGTGGCGAAGATCGACCTGCGGCCAGCGGCGGTGCGCCATGCGTATAACGGCGCGCAGGTCTGGGTGGTGCAGCACTACGAAAATATCCGGTTCGTGTACGAGATCGAATCGAAGTTGCGCGAGCTGAAGCGGGCCAACCCTCCCGCCGAGCCCCTCCCCCCGGAACCGAAAGAACATCGCAAGAACGATACCAGTGGGCAACCAGAACAAAGACAGGATCGCAACTACTCGCGCGAGGACAGCCAGATGGTGCTGGCTGCAATAACGGGGGAATCGAATGAAGCCCGTAGCTGCGGGCTACGAGCTGCGAGCTGCGAGCAAACTCACGCTCGCTCGTGGTTCGAAGGTCGAAGCTCAAAGCCACCTGTTGTGACGGCGACCACGAACAGGAGGTTTGTATGAACTGCGCCAATCATGCTGATGCGCCAGCAGTGGCCTATTGCCGCACTTGCGGAAAGGCGCTGTGCGCGAACTGTACACGTCCCGTGCGGGGCGTGATCTACTGCGAGGACTGCCTGGGAGCAAGAATGGAGACGGGAGGCGTTCCCGCCGGGGCGGCTGGATTTGTTCCCGGAACGTTTTCCCTGGCGCCGGGGCCGATGCCTCCTCCACCACCTCAGCCCGGAAGCAGCGGCCCCAACCCGGCGGTGGCCGGAATTCTTGCTGGATTTTTTCCCTTCGGCGTGGGCGCCGTTTACACGGGACAATACGCGAAGGGACTGGCGCATCTGGCCATCTTTGCTGTGCTGATTGCGGGGATTAGCGCGGGCGAGAACGGGCACAGCGAGGCTCTGGGGGTTATCTGCGGCATCGCCGTCAGCTTCTTCTACATTTACCAGATCGTCGATGCGGTGCGTTCGGCGCGCGCCATTCAAGCCGGTCTGCCCGCTCCCGATCCTTATGGTCTGGCGGCAACTTTTAGCGGCGGGACAAAGATCGAGGCCAGCAAAATTCCGATGGGTGCGATCGTACTCATTTTGCTGGGCGTGCTCTTCCTGCTGCATACCATGGGCCTGGGCGAATATGGACTGGACCGTTTCTGGCCGTTGATTTTGATTTTTGTCGGGGGCTGGATGTTCGCCCGCAACTGGGGCTTGCTGGGACCGACGAGGAATGCAGCTCGATCGAAGGAGATGATGGCTCGCCGCGGCTTTCCCGTGGCTATGCAGAACCTGGCGGCAGCCGCAAGCTGCCAATGTGCACGCTGCCGCATCCGGCGGATTTCGGGGCCGACGATCGTTTTTACTATCGGCGTCCTGTTCCTGTTGAACAACCTGCAGGATTCGAGCCTGGGCTTTCACCGCACGTGGCCGGTAATTCTGCTGGTGGTGGGCGCTTTGAAATTGCTGCAGGGAAGCGCATCGGTGGCGGGACACATTTCGCCGCTGGGGCCGGGGGCAAATCCGGTGGGAGGGCCAATTCCTCCTGCGCCGCCGGTTCCACCCGCACCGCCTGGTCCGCCAGTTCCGCCGACAAGTGAGGTGAATCGTGGCTAGCCCAATGATGCCGCAGACTCCGACTCCGCGTCCTCCGCACCGTTCGATTGCCGGTCCGGTTGTGCTGATCGTGATGGGGATCCTGTTCCTGATGGGAACGATGGGGATCATGGATATCCACCACCTGGGATCGTTGTTCGCGCGCTTCTGGCCGGCCCTGCTGATCCTGTGGGGCGCGCTGAAGCTGATCGAATACGAACAGGCCAAGCGCTATGGCCAGCCGGTGCGCGGCATTGGCGTCGGTGGCGTTTTCCTGATGCTGTTCCTGATCGTGTCCGGACTGATTGCAACCCAAGCGGCGCGGGTGGACTGGAAGAACCTTGGGGAGCACATCCAGCTGGGCGATGATGAAGGAATCGACGAAATCTTTGGCGGATCGAGCTTCGACTACAGCGGCGAACTCAGCAACGCCTTGCCGGCGGCGGGCAACAGCCTGCACGTCGATAGTCTGCACATCAATGACGATCACGGCACGATTACGGTGAATGCGTCCGAGGACAAGAAGGTGAAGGTCTCCTGGCGGAAGAAAGTTCACGCCGAAAATCAGCAGGACGCGGACCGCTACAATGCCAAGACCGATCCTTCGATTACACAAGGGGATAAAGTGCTCACGCTGAATGCCAATACCCAGGGTGCGGGCGCTAAGGGCGTAACCACCGACCTGGATATTTATGTGCCGGTCAATATCGCAGTAGTGATCACGGCGGGCCGGGGCGATGTGACCATCGCGGGCATGGCCGGCAATGTTGAGGTTGACCATCATCGCGGAGAAGTGAACATCAACGACCACACCGGAAATGTCTCGCTGGACCTGGAGGGTGGTTCGGTCCGGCTGGGGCATGTGAAGGGCGACGTGACCATTCAGGGCAAGGGGGACGAAGTGGCGGTGGAAAATGTGGATGGCGCGGTGCACGTGAATGGAGAGTTTCGGGAAACTCGGCTGGTTCGAGTCAGCCAGACGGTGAGTTTCCGCTCGGCGCGCACGGACATGGAATTTTCGCGCCTGGATGGCAGGATGGATCTGGATTCTGGCGACCTGCGCGCCGATTCGCTGAGCGGACCGATGCGCCTCAAGACCCGCTCGAAGGACATAACGCTCGAAGGCTTCTCGGGCGACCTGCGCTTGGAAGACGTAAACGGGACGGTCTCGGTTGGGCTGTACAAGCCGGGGAATATCCAGATCGACAACCGCCGGGGCGACGTGCAGGTTTCGATTCCGCCGAATACGGCGATCAAAGTTGAGGCGCGGACGCACGAAGGAGAGATCGAGAGCGAATTCGACGAAATCAAAGCCGACAATAAAGACAAGCAATCAAGCGCCAGTGGTTCGATAGGAACGAACGGCCCGCGGCTGGTGATGAACTGCGACAAGGGAACGATTGAGATCCGCAAAGGAACGGTTGCAGTCGCGGCTCCGGCTCCGCCGATTCCGCCGGCGCCGCCGGTCGCGCCGGGGAAATCGCGCACGCCAGCGAAGGCGCTGCGGGCTCCGAAACGGGCGCCGGTGGAGAGTGAGAATTAGGAAGAAAGCTGTCAGCTGTCAGCTGTCAGCTGTCAGCTCTCAGCTGTCAGTTCTCGGTTCTCAGCGTTCATACGCTAAGTGGGCTGAGAAACGGCACGTTCGGCTCGACCGGCCGGTTACAGGGAGTTGGGCTAAAGTGGGCGGCCTCGTGGGCCGCCAGCCAGACTGCAAGGTTGTACCATTGGCCCGGCACGCATAGTTCTTCGGACGTTTTTCGGGCCGGGGCTCCAATTTCAGTTCCAAGAACCGCGTCAGTTTTGCTCTTGCTAAATCCCGCAAGGCCGTCGAACTCGGGATGCAGAATAGCGATTGCGCGGGCGTAGAAGGGGGCGCAACGGTCGTCCATAAGAAAGGTGTTGCCTGGCCCTTTTTCCATCTCGAGTTTCCAACGGGCATACTCCCATAGGCTGTGATACGAAAATGCGGTGAAGCCATGATCGAAGCGTGACCTAATTTCCTCGACGAGAAAATCCAGCACTTCTGGATGGTTCCGATGGAACTCATGAAACCTCCGCACCTCTTTGCAATCCTGGGAGCGCGCCACTAATTCATCAATTGTGTCCATCTTTTATCTATCCCTATTTAAGACTGGTCTCATAAATGGCTTTCCGAGCAGGCTGCCCGCGCCCCAGGGGCTAAACAGATTGCTGAAAAACTCGTGGAGCGCGCCGCAGTCGCCCTCAGCGGCTAAAGCCGTCGCTGAAAACAAGCCCGTTATCGCAGCGGTGAACCGCTGCGCCACCCAAAAGCAAGAGCAAAATCGAGTTTTTCAGCACTCTGTAAAGCCCGCATTCCATCGGCCCTGAACGGCACGGCTGCCCACCCAAAACCATTTATGAGACCAGTTGTAGCGTTGACCCTAGCACTGCGGCGTCTGCTTACACAAAGCACTGAAGAACGTAGGGCGGGGCCGTGGGTAGCAATCCTCTTAGGGAGACTCTGATTAAGTGTCCGCAAAAGGCATTAACCACAGGGTACACAGGGGTACACGAAGGACCCCGGGACTTAATCAGAACTTCCTTAGATGGAACGCAGAATCCAGGCCCACGGAAGCCCACAGTGGAAACGACCGAGGTCCCGTGCATCGCGAAAAAAGTGGAACATAGCTACGCCGGGCGGAACGGGCACTTCACCAAGTTGTCTTGGCTCAGCGTGAAATGGAGAAGCGGCGTTCTCCGTTAGTGTAGATTCCGCCCCTTCGGGGCGGGGATTTTCAAGGCATGGGGGTCTATCGTCCGATGGCTTTTTCCTCGCATGCAGAGCGCGAGAGGATCAACTCCCGCGCTGCTGAGCATCGGCTCGATGAGCCCCACCAGGTTATCCCTCAGCATGGTTGCCTCCCGGCAGAGCCCGCTTCCGTTTCACCCGGCGAGGTCATTGTAGCTGGCGTGGAAGAGGGTGCAAACCTCCAAGACGCCGTCTGCTGCCGTCGGAGTTGCCGCTGGCGACGAGCTTCTTCTAACTTGCGATCGCGAGCCGCGTGGATCTCGGCCTGTCGTCCGGCGAGCCGATCCTGCGGCGTCACATAGCCGATCGCACTGTGTAGGCGCATCGTGTTGTAGTGATCCACGTAGAGTTGAATCAAGCGGCGTGCATCGTCCAGCGTTAACGGAGTCAGTGTCCGGATGCACTCCCGCTTGAGCGACTTATGCCAGCGTTCGATCTTCCCGTTCGACTGCGGGTAAAACGGCGAAGTGCGCACGTGCGTCATCCCCGAGATGCGAATGAACTCCTTGAAGTCGCGCGCGATGAACTGCGGTCCGTTGTCGGAGATTATCCGCGGCCTGGCTTCCGGGTACTTTTCCTTGGCTCGTTCCAGAATCATCTCAATGTCGGCTTCCTTCATCGACTCCCGCAAATCCCAATGCACCAGAAAACGACTGTATCCATCCAGCACACTGCATAAGTAATAGAACGTGCCCGACAGGTTGATATAGGAAACATCGACGTGCCAGTGCTGGTGCGGCTGCAGCGGCTGTTCGAAGCCGGTCCCCTTGCGCGACGGCTTCGGTTTCCAGCGCGAGAGGAGTCCCGCTTGTTTCAACACTCGCCATACGCTCGCCGGACTCACGGCCACCACATCGTGATCTAACATCATGAACGTAAGTCGCCGATAACCTTCCAATGGATTCTTCAGGTGGAAGCCGATGATGGCTTCCTTCTCCCACGGCTCCAGCCAAAAATCTCGGGGCACCCAACCGTTGTGCTCATTCGCCCGACCATAGCGCTGCCGCCAGTTGTAGAACTTACTCGCAGTGACGCCCAGCCAATGAATGAATCGGCCGGCGCTGATCTCGGTCTTCTGCGACCAGCGCCGGACGAAATCCACCACCTGATCCCGCACATCGTGCGGCACCCAGGTCTCGGTCAGAGTTCCCCAAGGCTTTTTTTTAACGCGATGTGCTCCGCCATCAGCTCGGCCAGGACCTCGTCCTTGGTCTGCACCTTCTTCTCCAAGAACTCAATCCGCTTCTGCTTCTCCTCCGCCTGACGGCGAGGACGTTCCGGTGTTTGGAAGGCGGCCGCTCCGTTCTCGAAAAACTCTTTCTGCCAGCGGTAGAAAACCGTGGGTTGTAGCCCCAGTTCTTCACACAGATCGGAAACCGGGACCTTGTCCAAAAGATGGCGCCGTAGAACCGCCACTTTTTCCTCAGCAGTGTAGTGCTTGCGCTCTTTTTTCATACGTTCGCTCCGCTATCTTAACGGACGAACGCTTTCTCCATTTCCAACTGAGGCGGGACAAAGTTGGGTAACACTCCAAAAGGAGTAGTTCCCGGAACTTAGTGCTTTTGACTAATCCACGAGGATACTTGAAAAGAACTCACCATAGGATTATGAGTTGGGTAGGTGCTACAGCTGTTTCCCCCCGAGCGCCAAGCGCTACAGACAACAGGAGGACAAGAAATGAAAAGGCTTGGTTTGTTGCTACTGGCAATCACCCTGATGCTGGGGGGAAATGCCTTCGCTCAAAACGTGGGGGATAACAGCGTTTATTTCGTGATCTATTATTCCAACGCGAATACGGCTGGTGCCCCGGATGGAACCTTGCGCATCGTCAATGATGGTGACTACACAGGATGCGTCGGCATCGGTACCGCGGAAGTAGAATGCGCCGATCCGAGCCTACCCCTGAATGCAGCGATCTACGTGTTCGATGACAGTCAGGAGTTGAGGTCGTGCTGCGCCTGCCCAATCACGCCAGACGGTCTGGTTTCGGAATCCGTGAATAAAGAGCTCACGTCCGACACATTCACCATCCATGGAGAGTTTTCGCGTGGCGCTATCAAGGTCATTTCGTCTTCGAGTAGCGACCCGACCAACCCGGTGCCGTCTCCCGGACTGCGGGGATGGGCAACGCACATCGAGGCAACGACGACTACATTTCCCGCTCCCGGTCCGGGGAACCCTGTGAACGCCAAGGAAGCGGGGCCGTGGTTCGTTACCGAAACCGCGTTAGCCGACTCGAACCTCTCGGCGATTGAACTGTCAAACCTCGGGACAGTGTGTGGTTACGGCCTCACTCTGGGCAGCGGCTACGGACGCTGCCCCTGCACGCCAGAAGACTACGACTTCTAGTCTTTCGACTTGAGGGGCGGTACGGCAGGGCTGAAATAGATTCGTTGGGGATAGGTGTTGCAGCACTTCCTCGTGAAACGGCAGGGAAGTTTTTCTCGGCCGTTTTCTTTTTTACTTCCAAGGGCAAAAGAAAAGCCGGAGCAACAATCCGGCAGAATCTCAATCGACTGCTGATAATGTTTAGCCTCGTCTCACTTAGCTGGAGAGCTCAGCGGTTTACCCTTCTCGACGATGAAGGTGACCAGCACCTTGCAAGGCGTCTTCTCCGCGCATTCTGCCCAATGAACTTTTTCCGCCGGAACGAAGAAGGCCTCGCCCGGGTTCAGCGTCACGGTCGGCATGCCCTCCCGGTGTAGGGTAAGAGCGCCCTCCTGCAAATAGGCGAAGAGGTCACCGGGATGGGTGTGCTTCGCTTCTCGGGCGCCCGGCGTAAATTCCACCCGGACCAGCAGACCCTCGCGGCCCGAGACACTGAGGTCTTTTTTCTCTAGCACGGTGCGTTTGATCTCACCCGTCTGCTGAGCATGCAGGGTAAGAACAGAGAACAACGCTAGGAAAGTGGCGAACACGACCGCCAGCCTAACGGAAATCAGTTTCGCGCGCTTCATAACCGCCTCCTTGCAGTTCAAAAACGTTCTTTAGGATGGAAGTTCAGAACAACAAAGCGTCCGCAGGAAGTGTCTTTGACCTTGGAGACCACGACCATCGCGCCGCCGAGCTGATCCAAGGTGCGGTAGTAAGAGATGGATGGGCCGGTCATGCGTCAGAAATCTTACGTGGATGAAACGGGGCAAGTCAATCAGATGAAACGGGGCAAGTCAATCAAAGGGGTGGAGCCGCGGCGGTCGGCTTTCCTAGTGCTGTTTGGCTGAGGAACTGGCGGCCAGTTCGCGGAAGAGGCCGAGCAAGGCGGATGCGGCTTTCTGATCGGAGAGGTTTTCCAACGCCACGGTGGCGGTGAAGTGCGGTGAGGTAGAGTTGAAGCGGACGCCGACAAAATCTTTGTCGCGCCAGGAGGCCAGCGCATTCACCACCGGGTTGAGTTCGACGGGCCAGTTTTCCTTGGTGGTCAAAATGACGGGGCCGGGGCGGCTGATGGTCCAGGCGCGAGTGCGGGCCGAGGCTTTCGACCCCGAGGCTTTCGACCCCGAGGTTATCGTGCCCGAGCGGCCCGACCAGCGATGGCGGATGACATCGAGATGGAAGCCCGGGGGGAATCCCATGTCGGCTTCGAAAGTTAGCGTTTCCTGCTGCTGGCGCCAGCGGCTCAGGGCCCACTGCACCGGGAGCGGACGCGGCAACAGGCGAATGGTGAGACGGGCATCCTCAAACCAGCGCGAAGAAAGATGAAGAGTTGCCCTTATTCGGGAGCTGCTGGCCTGCCATCGCAGATCGGCGATGCGGCCTTTTCCGAGGCATGCCGCCTGGACCGACTGCAGCACGTTGCCGGCGCGCCTCCGGTTGTAACGGACAAACCAGGCATACCAGATGAGGGAGAGTGCGAGTGCTGCGCCGACGTCAATGAGAATGAAACGCCCCACGTTGCCTCGTGGAAGAAATCGTACTTCTTACGGATGCAACTGCGCAAGGGGGGGATGCCAAAAAAAGTCGGTCGTCCGGTGAAGGCCTGGTGATGGGAGTCTTGGCGGCCGTCCCTTGGTTGCGGCCTTGCCTGCGACTCTCGCATAATCCCGCTACAATAGCGGCGTGCGGTTGCGAATCCGAGAATTCGAGAAACCCGATTTGGACGCTTTGTGGCGGATTGACCAGGCTTGCTTCGATTCGCTGTTGGCGTACTCGCGAACGGAACTGGCCTTGTATATGCGCCGGCCGGGGTCGTTTACCCTGGTGGCCGAGGACGAAGGCGGCGAGGTTGCGGGCAACGGCAAGGTGTCCGCATCGATTCTCGGTTTCATCGTGGCGGAGATTCGCCGCAAGAGTGGGCACATCATTACCATCGACGTGATCGCGGAGGCGCGTCGGGCGGGGGTCGGCTCGGCATTGCTTGGGGCGGCGGAAGAAGAGTTGCTGCGGGCGGGAGCAGTCGCTGTGGCGCTGGAGACGCCGGTGAATAATGCCGCCGCGATTCGCTTTTACAAGCAGAAAGGGTATTTCGTGCAAAAGACGGTCGCCGGGTACTATTCGAACCATATGGATGCGTTGGTTATGACGAAGGAGCTGCGCCGTTCGCTGGTGCGATGATTTGGCGGAGAGAGCTGGGTCGTCGCTCCGGGGCTCGAATCGCTTTTTCGCACTCTTCCCATCGCTGAAGCGCTGGGCTAAGGTCGGTCGCCCCTGCGGGGCTGGATTCTCATGGGTCTTCCCTTCGCGGGCGTGGATTCTGGTCGATCCTCCCTGCGGGGCTGGATTCTCGTAGAGCAGCGGGTTGCCGTGCCTCCCGCCGCAGGGGGAGACGGGGCAAGCCCCGTCTCTACTGATGGAATTGGTGCGCAGAGGAAGTGGCTTGATGAAGATTGCTATCCAGGGAGAGCTTGGCTCTTTCAGCCAGGAAGCGGCGGAAGCGATGTTGCCGCGGGCGCAGGTGGTGCCGTGCGCGCGTTCGCTCGAGGTCTTCGACCGCGTCCAGCGCGGATCGGTGGACGGGGCGGTGATTCCGGTTGAGAACTCGCTGGCCGGGTCGGTCGCGGAACACCTCGATCTGTTGCTGGGGCGCGAGGTTCATATTGTGCGCGAGTTTCGGTTGCGCATCGTACACAACCTGATCGCGCTGCCGGGCACCAAGCTGGGAGATGTCCGGCGCGTGTTCTCGCATCCCGTGGCGCTCGATCAATGCCGCGACCTGTTTGCCAAGAATCCGAAGCTGGAGCCGGTGCCTTTCTACGACACAGCGGGAAGCGTGAAGTATGTGGTGACGGAGGGCTTGCGCGACGCCGCGGGCATTGCCAGCCGGCGGGCCGCCGGTGTTTATGGGGGGAAAATTCTGAAGGCCGGAATTGAGGATGACAAGAAGAACTTTACGCGCTTCTTTCTGATCAAGCGGGGAAAGGTCAGGCGGGCAAGGCCGCGGGCGGCGCGCAATGCGGATAAGGCGAAGGCGGATAAGACATCGCTGGCGTTCAGCGTGAAGAATATTCCGGGAGCGCTGTTCAAGGCACTCAGCGTCTTCGCGCTGCGCGACATCAGTTTGAGCAAGATCGAGTCGCGGCCCCTGCGCGGGCGTCCCTGGGAATACGTATTTTTTGTGGATTTGCTGCGCGGCGACGATGAAGACACGAGGAATGCGATGCGGCATTTAGGCGAGATCTCAGACCTGGTGAAGGTGCTGGGAATTTATCCGGAGGCGTAACGCATCTGGCTCCAAGGACGATTAAGTGGGAGTAAAGTTTACTCGAAAATAAATTTCCCTTTCCCGGTCGAGACCACTCTGGAAATGCCTCGATGTTTACTGGTTAGTATCGGTACCCCCCTCCCCCCTCGGTATCTGGAATCATTGAGTTAGCGGGAAATTTTGGACTTGGTCTTTGAAACATAAGGACTTATATCAAAGTATTCTGAGATAAGGGCTTACGGTGTTTCCGATCTGTTTCTTGTTGCTGGACCCCGGTTTCGTCGCGATCAGTTTGTCAAGTCCTGCTCGGGGAATCGAAAAATGTCAAAGAGCGGTTTGGCCGTCTCTGGAGGCGGGCACACGCTTCACTCCCACGATCTGGGAGTGATTCTTGCATGGCGTTAGGAATGGAGTCTGTGATGGTGGACACAGCGCGGATGTGATGAATCAAGGATGAATGGAATCGGCATCCGTTCCATCCACCCAGCCACGGCTTGGTTACTTGCGGACTTCTTATGATCTTCGTCCATCTTTTTGATGCGTTCCGTATCCATTGCCTTTAGGACTCGAAGTAAGGCCGATGCCATTGAGACACATGACTGTCCATCCCCTTCCTCAAAATCAATGTTGCCATAGTGAATAACCTGGTTACGCTTCTCGAATAGCCGGTTCTGAAAAAAGTCTTTCACCGAAATGGCGGGATCAAATTCGTCAAGGTGGGGTTTCAACCATTCCATATTCTGCTGTGCGAATTTGTCAAACTCCTTGCCTGTTAGTAGCCGAGACAACTCGTCCGATCGTTTGCTAACCGTTCGCATATCGGACCATTCTTTTTCCCACTTCTCCTTGTGAGCCTGAGTTTGTTGATGGGGTAATAGTCCGTCGTCGATCGCCCTCCACTTGAAGAATAGCCATGACATCTGTGCTTCAACGGCCATCGCGCTTAGCAATACAGCCATAGTTATGTCTTTATTGTTTAGCTCCCACTTCGCGCGCTCCATAATTAGCATCGCCGGTACATTGCCCAACGGTTCAACTAGGTATATCGATGTTTTGCATGCGAAGCAGTCAGCACGCTCCGGCAGTTGGCTTCCCACGACCTGTAGGCTTATTGGTTTGCCGCAGGATAGGCATGGGATTGTTATCGGGGAGATCATCCGCGGATGATAGCACTACTGACGGGTGGCCCACTCAAGCCTGGTTTTGGCAAGATCCCCACTCTAAATTTCGCAAAGAGCGCGAAATTTAGAATGGGCCACCGGCCATCCATTGCAGTGGAGGGCCACTTCTCAAACGCGAGAAGTGGCGCACCCGCGGATTGGGAAAATCCCCACTCAAGCCAAAGGCAGGCTTGAATGGGGCACCCGCTCAAAGGGTCACGCGCTTGGTCCGTTCGGGAATTGTGGTGGGGAATAGGGAGTCAAAATCCCCGCCCTGTGTCTGCGGAAGGACGCAGACATAAGGACGGGGCACCCTCGGGAGTAACGCTCAGAAGGTGAAACGACCACCGATTGTCGGAGCACAGTTGTTGTCGGACTTATAGGGGACGCCGGGGCCATGAGGAATGGCGATGGCCAGACCGCCGCTCACCCAGGAATACGCAATTCCGGCAAAACCGTCGAAACGCTTGGTGAAGTGATGATCCACATAGAACGAACCCTCGTTGAGCGTGCCGGCGCAGGAGGCACGGAAACCGGCTGAGGGCGAGCAGGCCGGCGGAAGACGGAAGTCGTTCTGCCGCTGCTGATACCAGGCGAAAGTGAAGTCGGTTTTGCTGCGGTAGGTGTACTTCGCGCCCGTCCACCAGATGTTCACCAACTTTTCAGAATCAAGATTGTTGTCTTCGACCCCGCTCATCATGTAACCTCCCTGGTCCTCGGCGCCAACGCCCAACGGGTTCCTCGGGTTATTCTGCCAGATGTATTCGTAGCCGACAAAAAACTTGAACGGGTCCCACGCATACTTGGCAGCGACCATGATTGCGTTGTTGTCGGTCACGATGCCATAGACGGTGTCGTTTGGGTCGATCAGATTGGACCCGGTAATCTGGTTTGTATTGATGCTGTCGGTGGTCGACTGATATGGCTGCGTCAAACTCTGAGGCCCGAGCAAGGGGTTCAATACGCTGATCGCCTGGTTGTAATGTTGGAAGACGGCGTCGGCAGAGAATTTGCCGTAGTCTCCGCCGAGGTCGAAGCCATAGGCGTTGTTATGCGCCGCTTCCGGCGTACACGGGGAAGCTCCAGAAACTCCAGTGGCGGCACTCCAGGTTGAAGAGGCCGAGTAGCAGCCGGCAGAACCAGCGGCGAATTTATACATCGCGCCGAAATGGACCGGGCCATAGGTGAGGCGATACTTCACGGCGTCGTCCCAGCGGGAGTCCTCGGTGTCGCCGCCGCCGGCCATCGTGCCGTTATACCCGATGTACGAAAAGGCATAAGCGCCGCTGGCCGGATCGTAACGGAGCATCGCGTCGGTGCCGAGAGAACGCTGACGACCGAAGGTCAGGGTGCCGAAAACCGTCGACGATATACCGCCATAGTATTCGTCATTGAAGGGTTGGCCGGCGCGCGCGCCGTCAATGGCTATCGAATAGCTGGCCCTGGGAAGGCCGTTGTTGATGATGTCGGTCTTAGACGCATTGGCGAGCAGGCCGGACTGCGGATTGATGCCAGTGGAAGCGTTGAACACAACCGACCAGCCAGGCAAAAACCCTACCTTGCCCCTGACGCCGAAACCCGTCTGCGAGAGGTTATTCGGTGCGACGACGAATCGATGTTGATAGCCGTTTCGGTTCACCAGAGATTCGCCTTCATAGTTATAGCCGGTTTCCGGTAAGCCGTGGCTGACCCAGCCGACGCCGACGTCATACGCACCGTACAGCGTGATGCCGTGCCAGGTCAGCGTGCAATCGGTGGTGGCGAACTCGTGGCCGCTCGTGCAGGCGTCGGGAGTGCTCCGCCGCATCTTAATGTCGACCGTGGCGTCCTGGCCAACCGCCAAGCTGATTCCCGTGCGCGTTTCATCGGCGAACCCTGGTTTTGCCGCTCGAATCTCGAAGCGCCCCGGATGCAGGCCGGACGCCTGATAGTGTCCTCCGCCGTCGGTTTTGATCGTGCGCGTTCGACCTGTGTCGGCGTTCCTGATTGTCAGCGCGACATCGCGAAGGGCTGCGCCGGTTTGGTCCGTCACCACGCCGGAAAGGCTCGCTCCCGTTTGGGCCTGCGCAAAGAACAACGTTGACGAAAGACAGAGAACGACCACCGCGAAAAACAGAGCAGCACTACGCATTAAACCCTCCCCAAAATCAGCCTTGGATCAAAGAACCATGAAATGTATATGGAATACTGTTATGCTGTCAAATATTGCACGTATATGTATATTTATGCGGGGGAGGGTTGGCGACACCACCTGGGAACTCAGCTTGTTGACCGTGCGTTCTGTTGACCGTACCCCGTAATGACTGTACGATTTCGTTCCGATGCGGAAGAAGGGCAAATCCGGGCGGGATGCCGACACTGAAGACCTGCTGCAACTTCGGGACGCGGCTTTACAGCTCGGCATTAGCTTCCCCACCATCAAGCAGTGGATTTACAAAAAGAAGATTCGCAGTATTCAGACGGCCGGAGGCCACCACCGGATTCCACGAAGCGAGGTGGACAAGCTGCTTTTTCGAACGCGTGGCAGAACGGAGAAAGAACGGGAACAGGTCTTCCGCCGGGTCAGCGGACGCAACCAATTGGTGGGCCGCGTCGATTCGGTTCGCATCAGCGGCCTGATGGCCGAAGTAAAGATTTCGATTGGCGGCCAGCAGATCACGTCGATTATCACGGCAACTTCGGCGCGAGAAATGCAACTGAAGGCGGGGCAGACCGCAGCCGCCCTGATCAAAGCAACCGAAGTGATGATTCTGCGTGTTTGACGGTGCTGTACCCATGGCTCTTTTATCACAACTTGCTGTGAGCAAGTGCACTGCGCAAAGCGAATCCTCGGTTTAGGGTGTAGGTGGGCCGATTTGGCCCGGACCTACAAATAGGAGGACTCTTATGCGTCAGATTTTTGCAGGGATTCTTGTCCTGATGTGCGTTTGCTTGTTGGGCTCGGTGCTGGTTGCCGAGAATCAGATGGGAATTGCCGACAAGTATCAGGTGAGCTTTTCAGAGAAGGTGTGGGTGGCGAACACGCTGTTGCCGAAGGGGAACTACGAGATTCGTCACGTAATGGAGGGCTCGGAGCACATCATGGTGTTCCGGCAGTTAGGGAAGAAGAAGCCGATTGAGGTACGCGCCAAGTGCACACTGGTTCCGCTGGACGCGAAGGCCACTAGCAATGAGACGGCTTTCACCTTGAATGCGGCGAACGAACACGTTCTGCATGAGATGGTGTTCAAAGGCGACCGCGCGAAGCACGTGTTTTAGTTGGAGGCGGGAAACCCGAGGAAATTGCTGATTTGGCGGGGGCGCGCGGACCGGCGGCGCAGACGGGGAGGCAGTCCCCAAGTTTGATTGCTGGAGTCCGTCTTGCGAAAGGCTAAAAGCCGAATCCGCCTTGCAAAAGGCTAAAAAAGGTCTAGAATTCAACAACCTAACACGAAGGCTTGCATCTTTTTGGCAGTTCAGTTCATCCAAGGTTGAGTGAAAGACACTCAAGTGAAAATCATGGGCGATCCTATCTCTTATTCTGCTGCCGAGCACACTGGTTACGAAACCACTGAGCGGTCGCTGCCGATTTTGCCGGTGCGCGACACGGTCCTATTCCCCCACGCGGTGCTGCCGCTGACGGTGGGGCGGGAAAGTTCTGTACAACTGATCAACTCGCTGGGCGAAGACAAGACCATCGTAGTAGTGGCGCAGCGCGAGGCGCGGGTGGACACGCCGCAGCCGACCGATCTGTATTCGATCGGAACGCTGGCGGTGGTGCACAAAGTGGTGAAGATGCCCAACCAGAGTCTGTTTGTTTTTGCAGAAGGGCTGGAGCGGGTGCGGTTGGCGGATTTCGCGCAGCTTTCGCCATTCATGCGGGCGCGGGTAACCACGGTTCCGGAGACAATTCCGCCCAAGGATTCCGAGATTGAAGCGCTGCAGCGGAACGTGCTGACCTTGTTCCAGCAGATCGTGGCGGGTTCGCCGACGCTCTCGGATGAACTTTCGACGGTGGCGATGAACATTGAGGAACCGGGACGGTTGGTGGACTTTATCGCCTCGTCGCTGCCCTCGCTTTCGACGGCCGATAAGCAGGAGACGCTGGAAACGAGCGATGTGCGGGCGCGGCTGGGAAAAATCAATCAGCACCTGGCCAAAGAACTGGAAGTGCAGCAACTGCGAAACAAGATCCAGTCGGAAGTGCAGGATCGAGTGCAGCAGACGCAGCGCGAGTACTACTTGCGCGAGCAGATGAAGGCGATCCAAAAAGAACTGGGCGAGCAGGACGAGGGTCAGCGCGACACCGACGAACTGAAGCAAAAGATCGAATCCGCGGGCATGCCCGACGATGTGAAGAAAGAAGCGCTGAAGGAATTGGGGCGGCTGGCGCGCATGTCGCCGATGGCGGCGGATTATTCGGTGACACGGAACTACATAGAGTGGCTGGCGATCCTGCCCTGGGCGAAGACTTCGGGTGGAGAAATTGAAATTCCGAAGGCGAAAGAGATTCTCGACACCGACCACTACGACTTGCAGAAGGTGAAGGATCGCATCCTGGACTACCTTTCGGTGCGGCGGTTGAAGCCCAACATGAAAGGGCCGATTCTGTGTTTCGTCGGGCCTCCGGGGGTAGGCAAAACTTCGTTGGGCAAATCGATTGCGCGGGCGCTGGGGCGCAAGTTCGTGCGTCTGTCGCTGGGCGGAGTGCACGACGAAGCGGAGATTCGCGGCCACCGGCGCACCTACATAGGGGCCTTGCCGGGGCAGATCATTCAGGGAATACGGCGGGCGGAAACGAAAGATCCGGTGTTCATGCTCGACGAAATCGACAAGGTGGGGCGGGACTTTCGCGGCGATCCGGCGTCGGCGTTGCTGGAAGCGCTCGATCCGGAGCAGAACGCGACTTTTCGCGACAACTACCTGGACGTGATGTTCGATCTCTCCAAGGTGTTGTTCATTACCACGGCGAACATGCTGGATCCGATCGCCGAGCCGTTGCGCGACCGCATGGAGATTATCGAACTGCAAGGGTACACCGAGGAAGAAAAAGTCCACATTGCGTTTCAATACCTGATTCCGCGGCAGATCGAGGAAAACGGAATCACGAAAGAGCAGATCGAATTTCCGGAAGAGACGGTGAGCCACATCATCCGTCACTACACACGCGAGGCGGGGGTGCGGAACCTGGAACGCACCATCGGCACCATCTGCCGTAAGCAGGCGCGCCGGTTGGCGGAAGGTAAGACGGAGAAGTTGGTGGTTACGAACGAGATTGTGCAGGAGTTTTTGGGCGGCATCAAGGTTCGCAGCGAAGGCGAAATTGCCGAGCGCACCAAACGCGCGGGCGTGGTGGTGGGATTGGCGTGGACGCCATCGGGGGGCGACGTGTTGTTCGTCGAAGCCAATCAGATGAAAGGCAAAGGCGGCCTGACGATTACCGGGCAGATTCAGGACGTGATGCGCGAGTCGATGCAGGCGGGGCTGAGCTGGGTGCGTTCAAACGCGAAGCAGTTGAACATTGACGAAGAATTTTTCGCCAACCACGACATCCACATTCACGTGCCGGCGGGAGCGATTCCGAAAGACGGACCTTCGGCGGGGGTCACGATCGTGACGGCGCTGGTGTCGTTGCTGTCGGGCAAGCAGGTGCGTCCGCTGACGGCGATGACGGGCGAGATCACGCTGAGCGGAAATGTACTGCCGGTGGGCGGCATCAAGGAGAAAGTGCTGGCCGCGAAGCGCGCCGGTGTGCATGACGTGATCCTGCCGGCGGACAACAAAACCAATGTCGAGGAAGACCTGACGCCGGAGCAGTTGACGGGATTGACGACGCACTACGTGAAGACCATCGACGAAGTGCTGGAGTTTGCGCTGCCGTCGTCGCCACGCGAAGAACTTCAGGACGCCGAGGAGCGCGAGAAGGTGCTCAGTAACTAGTGTCGTGCCCGTAAATTCGCGACATATGTTTGGACAATCGTCTGAGTGAAGGGAAGAATCTGCTGCATAGCGGATTCAAATACATAGGTCCTTCTCTTCGCTCAGGGTGACAGCGTAGATTTATATCGCGAATCCGGATCTACTCGCTGGGTACGCGCGAAGACGAAGACGGCGCAAGCACCCCGGGTGGTCGATTATCCCAGACCCCTTCGTCGCCTCCAGTCTGTTCGGCAAAGCGAACCAGGGCGCGGGCCTGCGCCTCGGCTGCCACTTCTTCGAGCCCGCGGGCTGGAGCCAGTGCGGCATTTTGGGAGTCCACCGCAGGTTGGGGCCTGGTCGTGATAATGATGTATTGGAGTCGATCTTGATCGCTTGTGCCACCCAGAATCACGTAATTGAGATGCATCCCTTCGAGTAGAGCGGTGATGGCTTGCACGGGAGGCTGAGGCCCGAGTTGGATGCTAATGCGTTCCTCGAGAACCGGAGCCTCGACGACGGCCCCGGTGGACTCGCGGACCGTCTCCAGGATGTCTCCCAGAGGCGCATTTTGCGCGGTGAGCGAAAGCGAGCCCTCGTGATACAAGGCGACGGGGGGCGGTTCGGGTACGGGCGTGGCTGCGGCCGAGGCCTTGCTGATCGGGGGGACGTAGGGGTCCTTCGACTTCGCGGGAACTTCACTTCGTGAAGTTCCCACTGCGCTCAGGATGACATTCCGGCCGGGCAGAATTCCTTGAGTCGTCCTCATGGCAACGGCCGGTCGCGCCTTGGGGACGCGGCGCGCGGAGTGCGCGCGCCGACGGTGTGGATGTGGAGAGGACGGCTGCCGGGCCGCCACCGCAACTCCGGCCATGCACAGCAGAATCGCAAGCGCGAGTGCAGTCCTCAATCTAGCCCCCGGAATCTATCTACCCGGAATTTATCCGCCGGAAATTTATCCACCGGAAAATTACCCACCGGCGCCCGAATGCTGATGTTGTTTTTCAGGCTTAGGCGCCGCGTAGAGCACGATGATCGGCCCCTTCTTATTGTCCTTGGCAACAATACGAGCTATGCCCGCATCGTCAAACTCGATGTGAATTTTGAAGATGCCATGGGCATCATGGCCCACGTATTCCCAAAACTCCTGGTAGTCCACGGGACTGCAGTCTCCGTAATTGGTCATGCGGTACGGTGTTCCCAAGAGATCCTTGATCTGCTCTCTGGTCGAGATCCCCACTTCGATTTTGGCGACGTTGGTGAGAACCACATCGCTGGCGCCCGCTTCACCCGCGTGAGGGGATTCTGCAGCCATGGTGAACGTGCAGAGCAGGGCGGGAATAACTAGTAACCACATCGCTCGAATCTTCATTGGCGCGTCTCTCCTTCGCGTTTGCCGCCGCAATGAACCGTGTGCGAGGAGGCGTCGGCGGATCGTAAAGATCTGCCGACGCCCCATGAAGAACTACTGCACAGCTTTGGCTGCGTCACCGGTAAGTTTGATGATATGCATGCCAGTGCCCGCCCGATCGGCTATGTAAATGTAGCCGCGATCGTCGACTTCAACGTTGTTGGTTTGGATTCCATTCACCATGTGGTTGTCTCGGCCCGTGTTGGCGAAGGTGCAGCCGGGACCCGGGGAAGGACCGCCCTTTGGGCCACAGCCCGTGTCGTTGGGTGCAGGAACGAAGTAAGCGATTGGCCCTGCGTGATCCGGGTTGCGAATATCGAAAACCCGCAGACCGCCAGCAAACCAGGCGGCAATTGCCAGCTTGCCATAATACTTTGGATAGAACAGCTCGGTGGGACTGTGGGCCCCGAAGCGTCCGCCCTGATTGCAGAAACTATTCGGTTGGGGAACTGGATCCTGCGGGGTAAGGTTCGTGGGATAGACACCGGAGTACTCGTCGCCGGCGAGGCCGTTGGACACCCAGTTGAAGGTCACTCCGTCAAAGCCGTTTGCCACATCCAAACGGGTCAGAGCCGGGTCTTTGGCATTGACCGAAATCTGTCTTGGGTGCGCCTCGTTGGTGATGTCATACAACCACAGGGCGTGGGGTGCGCTTCCGGCCGAGCACTCGTTGCCCCCTTCTTCGGAAGAAACGAGCAGAATGTTGCGAGGCTTTCCGTTTTCCTCCCCAAAGATCGGGAAAGAGGTGTGGCCGCCTTGCAGGGTCAGTCCCGGCAGGGTAAAGAAACCCTTCTGCGGGGCCAGCAATTCGGCCTGGGTGGGGCTGGTGGCGCAACCTGCCCTTCCCGCGCATCCCGTCAGCACCTTATTTCGGTCGAGAATCTGGACGACGCCGTTGCCACCAACACCGTAGGCCATATAAATGCGGTTTTTCTCCACTCCAGCCGATATCGGTCCATGGACTCCCGCCGGGGGAGTAACCGGCCCCTCCTGTACGTATCCTGGGGTCGCAGGGTTTGCCGTGGGCTGCTGCCCAACCAGCCCGAAGTCTCGTATGTACTCGGGATTGGCCGGATCATGCAGATTGTAGATTTTAAGGTGCTGGGTCGAGCCGCTGTGTTGCCAACCTAGGGTTGGGTCGTTCGCCACCAGGTAGGCTATGCCGGTGTCGCACTCCCACCAGTTCTTGTGCGTGTTGCTGAGCAAGCCGACGACGGTGGTGAGAAATACGGGCTTCGAGGGGTTGGTGACGTCGTAGATTTCCTGTGATTCGAGCGGCGTCGTTAGCCCGGATGAGTTCCCGTGCGTTCGCAGCATATACCAGCGGCCATGTTTGCGCTCTTTCTCCTCAGGCGAAGACGAGGGCAGCACATCCCCGCTGCAGACATGGACCATTTGCGCACCGGCAGCGTCGAGTGATCCCGAAGGTCCTGGGATGTGAAAGAGATAGATCGGATGCTCGGGCTTGGTCACGTCGAGGATGGAAGTTCCGCTGGGTTCGACCTGACCGTTCAACCGATTGACGCCAACGGTGGCATGGTGAGCCATATAGGCGATGTAGCGGGTGCCTTGGTGGACGACCAGAGGCTGATAGGTGGAACGGCCGTCCAGCGTGTCATAGCCCACGAGTTCGGTGTTCCATTCGGACTGCGCTACTCTGCCCGTTCCATCGTTCAATAGCGACACCGCCGGAGGTGTCAACTGCGGCCTTATCACATGATCGAACTGGGCGGTTGGGACGTGTGGCCCGTAGGGTGGATAATTCTGCGCGACGGCGTATGAGAGGCCGAACGCGATGAGCAGGAGAAGCACAAACAAGGTTTGGAAACGAAGGAGTCGGGCGCGAACCACCGGTGCGAAGCTAGCCATGTTGTCTCCTGGGATGCTGCGGTTGAGTTAGGCGGTTGGTATACTTCGCAGTGCAGAAATAGGCAATACAGTAAACCCTGTATCTGCCATCCATTCGCTGTTTCCGCAACTCCGGCAATCCGGCTGCAAAAATTGCCGGCTTCAGATCGAAGCGGACTTGAATCGTCCCGTGAAATTTGCCCCGAAGGTTCCAACAGGCTGCGCCGGCAGGCGCCCGAGGAGACGAGGCTGGTCCCGTCTCTACGCCATCTCCATACCAGGACGATGCCAGCCTGAACATGGGCTGGCAATTTTTTCTGTTCCCCTTTCTTCTGTACACCTTTCTTCCACATACCTTTCTTCTGTACACAGGTTCCCCGCATCTCGCGGCCGCTGCCTAGCAGCTTTTTCGCCCAGGCTCTCGGAATAATCCGGATCGACTCAGAAGTTAGCAAATTCCTGACAAGAATATAACGACAAAGTTACTGATCCGTGACCGATCGATGACAAGGTTGCGCGTGGACTGCCTTACGCTTGCTCTATCGAGACAGAGCATTCCGATCAAAGTGAGTTAGCTCAGTGTGAGTTGGCTCAATGTGACTTAGCTCAGGAAGAAGATCGGGGAGTAACCGCGATCGAGAGGAACCAAGAATGAAGATACTTTCGTTGTACGCATCAGTGATCGCGTTCGGCATGGTTTCAATGTCAATGCTATACAGCGATCGTCAGCGCAACAGCCCAGCCGCCAACGACAATGTGGCCCAGATAACAGACGGAGCGTTTCGCGATGGATTGTATCTGGGAAGACTTGCAGCCGAGAGCGGCCGTGCGCCTCACGTTGCAGCCGGCCGGTGGGCAAGGGCGGAGGATCGGTCGTCTTTCACGGCCGGCTACCAGCGAGGATACACCGAGTTTCTAGCAAGCCGAGCAGCGCTTGACAACCGCGTGCGCCAAACCAAATAGGCGCTGCGGGGCGTTCGCGAAGAAAAATTGTGAGGGTACAACCCTTCCCAGAGGTGCAGTATGAAAGCGAAAAACCTTGTTCTTGCAAGCGTTGTGACGTTGATTGTTTGCATTTCCAGCCAGCCCGTAGTGAAGGCGGGAGATCTCCCCTCGCCTTCAGCCAGCGCCGGCGCAGCCGTAATAAAAGGCGTAGTTACGTTTGCGGGGATTGCGCCGGCGCCTGAGCCCATCAGGATGTCGGCTGATCCAAGCTGCGCCAAGCAGCATTCTCGACCTGTTCTTAGCCGGGAGGTCGTCGTCGATTCGAAGGGCGGGTTGCAAGATGCGATCGTTTTTGTCGCAGATGGGCTGGGCGATCGAAGGTTCGATCCACCCACGCAACCGGCGGTCATTTCTCAAAAGGGCTGTCTTTATGAGCCCCATGTAGTGGCGGTGCGGGAGAACCAGCCCATCGAAGTGGTGAACGACGATCCGACTTCACACAACATTCACCCGACACCGGCCAACAACCGGGAGTGGAATAAGGCTGAGCCTCCGGGTGCCAAGGTGGAGGAGACTTTTGCGCGAGAAGAAATCGCGATCCCGGTGAAGTGCAACATCCATCCCTGGATGCGAGGGTATATTGCGGTTCTCAAGAATCCCTATTTTGCGGTGACCAAGCAAGATGGCAGCTTTGATCTGCCCAATCTGCCGCCTGGGACATACACCATCAAGGCTTGGCACGAGAAACTGGGGACGGCAATCCAGACCGTCACGATTCGCGCAAACCAGACAAAGGAGATCAGCTTCGTTTTCAAAAGCAAGTAATCGGGATGGGGAAGCGCTAACGCTGACGACCCCTCAATGAGCGTAATCGGCAGCTAACGATTGAACGCGACGTAAGCGATGTACACAAAAAGGGCTGCACCGCCAATTCCAGTGCCCCCTACAACCAATCGCAGAACAGGTAGAGGCATTCGATAGGGGTGCCAACTGGCCTGCTTCCACGCGTTCGCAAAACTATCCATCGCGTTTCTGACTCTGTCGGGCCGCAATAAGGCGAACACGCCAAACGTAAGGAATAGCGCGGCCATCAGAAGTGCTGCGGGCGCATCGGCACGACTTGGGAGTGTCTCTTGCACATCTACAAATTACACTACCTTCGCGCCTGAATGCGACGCTAACTGTTGCTAACACTCAAAACCCCCTCCGCGAGGTCTATGAGCGAGATTGCGGCTAGCGTGAATTTAGAGAAGTAAACGGATTGTGGAGGACATGTCTTCTTATTTATTACAGCCGCTCAAGGATTGCTGCCCGCGGGCCGATGGAGTTCCTGCTGGACCGAGGGCGGAAGATTCTCCAGGTGATTGAGAAAAATGACAACTTGCCAGATCTCACTATCGGCCATGATGTTCCCCCACGCTGGCATGGCCGATCGGCGCACTCCGTTCTTGATGAGGTAGAAACCCTGGTTCTCGCGCAAGCGGGGATGCGCCTGCATGAACTGGGGCGCTCGTGGATTGAAGGACGCGCCGTAATCACTCACCGGATTGTCAGGTCGGCCGTGGCAGTCGGCACACTTGTCGCGATACAAGCGGGCGCCATCGAGCAGGTTGGCCTCAGTCGGCGCGATCGGATTCTGTTGCGGTGGCGCATGGCGTGCGGCTGAAGCATTCAAGGCGGTGGTGGCGAGCTGAGATTCGAGCCAAGACTGTGGAAGATTCGCGCGCAGGTCCGCATAGCCAAGTCTCAGGTAAAGCCAGCCGCCGAATGTGAATACGATCAGCGTCGCGACAATTCCGGCTACGAAGTTTTTCATCCTGGCCTCCCCTAGTCGCATTATGCCCTTTTCTCCGATGCAATGTTTCACCAACAACGCGCGAAACCATGGTTTGTGATAGCGCTCACGACCCTGCAACCAACCATAGTTGTACGAAGCCAGTTGCTGCAATCCGGCGTGGCTGTTGAAAAACTCGCTTTTCGTCCCCAACAGCCAAAATTAGGGGGATAGAAAATGTCTAGGCGACCCGAGAAAATCGATTGTAGGGCTTCCTGACGCAATCTTATTTTTGCGAATTTCGTGGAAAAGAGTTTTTCAACAGCCACCGGCGTTTACACTCAGAACTGCGACCGGGTTTCGCTGACAGCCGAGAGCTGAGAACCGAGAGTTGCTCCGCTAGAAGAATCCGCGCAAAGAGGCGACAATGGTTCCCGATAGTGAAAGGAGCCGCATTGGGAGCCAGTCCAACTCCGAAGCCCAGTCCGACGCCTGCGAGCCTCAAGCCGAAGCTTGGCCTTCGCGCTTGGATGGAGCGCGTGCTGGTGGAGTGCGATCGGGCGGGCGCCGGTTTCGACATCGACGCGGTGCACGATCTTCGAGTGGCGATACGGCGCTGCCGTTCCCTCGCCGATGGCTTGATGGCCATCGATCCCGATTCTTCATGGAAGGATATGAAGAAGGCGGGGAAGAAACTCTTCCAGGCGCTGGGTGAACTGCGCGACATGCAGGTGATGGCTGAGTGGATCGAGAAGCTGGGCGATGCCAGCGACTCGATGGCGGCGGGAGACGCGCCCACCCTTGCGCAAAGAACGCGCAAGGATGGGGCACCCACGGGCGATCCAAAGTCGGGCGATCGTGAGTCGGGCGATCCAAAGTCGGGCGATCCGGTGGCTATCAAACTGCTCCATCACGTGCGCACTCGCGAAGCCGCATGCAAGCAGCACGCGTTCAAAGATCTCCATCAGTTTGACCGCAAGCAATGGCGGCAGTGGTCGAGAACTCTGCCGCAGCGCGCTTCGCGGGTGCGTCCGGGGAGCGTGGTGTATTTGCATCTGGCGCTCGAAAAGTGGACTGCCGCTTACGATCTGCACAAACATGCCCTGCGGACGCGGTCGCAGGTTAGCTGGCACGCGCTGCGCATTGGCATCAAACGCTTTCGTTACACGGTGGAAAATTTTCTGCCGCGGCAGCACGCGCTGTGGGGCGACGATCTGAAAGAACTGCAGGATCTGCTGGGAGAGGTGCACGATCTGGATGTGCTGTGGGCGACCGCGGTGGAGATTATGGCGTTCCCCGATATGGAAAGCCAGAGCCGCTGGCGTGAAAAGTTGAACGTGGAGCGCACTATGAGGATTGAGCGCTATCGCGAGAAGATGGTGGGCCGGCAGTCGCTATGGCGCGTCTGGCGGGCTGAGTTACCGTCGGGCCCGCAACTGCGCGCCGCGGCGATGAGCCGTCTTCGGATATGGGCGGGATATCTGGATCCCGATTTTTCGCATTCCCAGCGCGTGGCCACGCTGGCGCTTCTTTTGTACGACGGGTTGAAGAATGCGGGGCTGCTGACGACGGAGGGGGGGGCGCCGAACCCCACGCCGCTAAGTCTGGACCAGGACTCGCGAGCCGTGTTGCAGGCGGCGGCGCTTATGCATGACGTCGGCAAAGCCAAGGGCGAGGCTAATCACCAGAAGGTTTCGTACCGGATGATCCGCGGGCTGGCGCGGCCTCTCGGTTGGAGTGCGCGAGAACTGGAACTGGCGGCGGTGGTGGCGCGCTATCATCGTGGCGCATTGCCGCGTCCGGGGGGGAAGACCATGCAAGCGCTGGAGCTGCCGGATCGGCCGCTCGCCATGGAGTTGGCTGGCGTTTTGCGTCTGGCTAACGCGCTGGACTTGCGCCATGGACGCGAACACGAAAGCGCTCCGCGGCTCGAGGTTAGCCTGCAGGACGGTTGCGTATTGGTGCGGGCGGCGGGATACTCGGCGCTCGACCGTTCGGCGGAGGGCATCGCTTCGGCGCGACATTTACTGGAAACCCTGCTGCGGCGACCGGTTCTGGTGCGGGCATTGCGGAGTTCTCCGCAGCCTCTAAAGGGGCCATCGCTAGCGGGCCGCTCTCAGCATCGCTAAAGCGATGCCCTGATACGAAGCCACGCTGACTTCCCGTAGAGACACGGCTTGCCGCGCCTCTTGCCGCGGAGTGAGACGGGGCAAAGCCCCGTCTCTACACGATCGGTTGAAGCTCGTCTGACACTTCTCAGAACGACGTTCCCCTTCCAAACTTCCTATGTGACCCATGCAAAACTCGTTTCGATGGCGGTGCGGTGGTTGCGGCGCTATCGCTGCGGAGTGGTGCTCAGCGAACAGGCCTGCGTCAGCGGCGAGATGCCGGACGCTATTGGGTGGAAAAAGGCGTGCCATTCGGTGCTGGTCGAGAGCAAAGTGTCGCGCGCGGATTTTTTGGCCGATCGCGACAAGCCCTTCCGCCAAAGGCCGGAGACGGGCGTCGGCTGTGAGCGGTATTACCTGGCGTCGCGGGGTCTGATACGCATCGAGGAACTTCCCACGGGCTGGGGATTGTTGGAGCTGAGCGGGCGCGAGATCGAGCGGGTCAAGGCGTCGGCGAAAAACCTGCGTTCCGAGGTTGGCTTCCAGAACGAGATGAATCTTCTGCTGGCGAGTTTGCGGCGGGTGGAAATCCGCATTGAACCTGAGAGCATCACCGATTTCCTCAAGTGGAAAAATCGCATGGCGGAATACAATCGTGGCCGGCTGCCGGAAGTACTGGTGGCGCAGGAAGAAGAGGCCAACGGATTCCTGCTGGGAACGGCTGGCGACTGAGGCGGCGTTGCGGCCCCTGAAGGGGCGGCTGATTCCGAAGAGCTGGCGGTGTCGCTAAAGCGGCACCCTGATACGAGCCGAATTCTTCCCCGGCATCCCGGCAAAAAAAGAAACCGGGCGGTTGGGCCCGGTTTCGGAAGCGCCGGTTGCGATGCGTTTACATCGCACGGCGCGGCTGGTTCAGAGAATGGCGGGCGTGGTTCACGTCCGCTTGTTCATCTCGCGCCAGCAAAGTGTTCAAAGGAGCGAGGAAACATGCGTAACCGACGCAGCAACTATGGGGCCAGTGTCACGATTCTGTGCAACCGTTTTAATGGTTTTTGCAACTTACAGAAATAAAGCCAGTTCGTTGGCGTTGGCTGGGTGGGCGTGGCCGCTCCAGTGTTAGTTGCAGCGGTTGCGGGCAGCGGGATGTTCAAAGTGTTGCACAGTTCAGCGAGGCTTTGCATAGGCTCGGCCGTGGGGGCGAGCGTCAAAAAAAATTACCGATCCTTCGGAGCTAGGACCACAGAAATGTTACAATTCCGGCGAGAGCGCCGAAGGTACGGCAGAAGAATCGAGTTCCAGCCACTAGTCCGAGTCTACTTTCTGGGAGATATCTGATGCCGAAGGGGAACGCGGTGGGACCTGAGAACAAGCGACCAACTCAGGAAAAGCAAACCAAGAAACCCTACACCAAGCCCGCATTCCGCTTCGAGCGAGTGTTTGAGACGCAGGCATTGAGTTGCGGAAAGATACACGGGCTGGGCCAGTGTCACTTTAGCCGCAAGACTTCCTAGCGCTGCGTCCTCTAGATGTGTCCCATAAATTTTCGAGACTCACATCGCATGCTTGGGCCCGCCGTCGTCGGGGTGGTGGTTCCGTGCACAACTACAAACGCGCCCGATGTTCAGGGCGCGTTTTTCAATGCTCCGGCTCTGCAGGCTCAATCCTCATTTAGGGGGACGCTTGCGACGCCTGCACGGCCTGAATAGTGTTCGTGTCAATGTTGCCACCACAATTGCCACTGGTATAAGTCCCGTTGGTAGGACCACCAGCGCCATTGCCATTTAAATTCACGAAGTAGATCTGGGAAGCGCCTGCCAAGGTACCGCTTGGCACGGAGTTGTCGACCTCAATTCCGCTCGTCGCCCAACAGCCTGGAGTAGGAGCAGTTGCAACCGGCGCGCCGCCGACAGCGGCGGGGGCCGTCGGAGTAGTGATATCATAGCCCAAAACGCAGCCGCTTCCACTGCCTGCGCCACAACTGCCAATTGCTGTTGCCAAGCTGTCGACACTGAAGAAAATGTAGTCTGTGCCCGCGGTGGTCGCCGTTCGGGTGGCGGCGCAATCGCTTGTACCGTTGTTGCAAAACTCGGTAATGGGAGATGGCCACGGATAGCCGCTGGTGAGGCCGGTAATTACCTCAGCGGAGCTTGTCTCCATGACGCCGGTAATGTCAATCTTTATCCGGTACAGACTCCCGCCAGCCGCGCTGCCGGTGTTTCCCATTACCCAAAGGTACCCGGCCGTCCCGTTCGTCGAACTGTAGTACACGTTGTCGAAAGCGCCGGAGTAAAAGTAATAGCCAGCGCCGCCTGTCCCTGTTGCTGTGCCTGTCGCGAGCCCGATGCCGGTGCCGGAGGTAAAACTCGTCGAGAATTGATAGACGGCGTTCTTCTTCTTGACCTTGGTATTTGTGGTGACAAAGGCGTAGACCGTCCCCGCGGAGGGATCGACCAAAACACCGTCGATAATAGTATCCCCCAGGGAGCTCGACGTGCCGTGCGTGCTCCCATTTGCTGCCACGGCATGAAGGACGCCTGTCGAATCGCCCACAAAGACGTATCCAGAGGTGGGGTCGTAGACAGGGGATGACACCATGGCACCAGCGGTAGTGTTCACCTGCACGGGCCAAGGGCTCCCCGATTCGGCTGGCGTTCCGGCAAAGACTCCCGTGAACTGATGGAGATAGCCGTTGTCGTCGCCCACGTAAATGGCATCATCGCTGGCGAAATCGTAGAACGGCGCTGAGAACGTGTCGTCCTGGCTGTTGGCATAGGACAGAGTGGTCATGCACGGGGCCGTACAAGACTGATAGTTGGCATTCGACACAGTCGGAGCGACCCCAGGCGTGGTAACCGCTTCGGCCGATATGGTAAGCGGTTCCGCGCCTGATGTGTTCGCGGTGGTCGCGGTTGCCAGTGTAACGGTGGATCCGCTGACGCCGACGATCGTGTCGTTAGCGGGTATACCTGTGCCGGAAATCTGCATACCTACATCCGCCGTGGTGACGGTTCCCGCCGTAATAAAGACAATCGTACTGTTGCTAATAAAGGTTCCCTTAACGCCGGTAGGAGGAGTCGGATTCGGCGCCCACTTCAGGAGAACCAGGCTTGCCGTAGTGCCGTTAGACTGAATGAACGCCAGCTGCGTGCCGTCCAGGGAGATAATTGGAGAAGTTGAAATTGTGCCGCCCGTGTTATAGGCCCAATAGACCGACGGAACAGTGGCGGGGGCGCACCCACTGTAAAGATTGTTGTAGGCAATGATACTTGCTGCTGCGCCTGCGCCCGCGACACCTGTCGGGTAAGCAACAAAATCGGTGCTGCAACTGGCGGTGGTGATGCTAAACGAATACTTGGCAGGGTACATGTTAGGTTGCACCTGGCCGGCTGCTAGTGGCTCAGACCAATCCTTCTTTATCTTTGTGCCCCCTCCCTTCTTTATGCTCTTTGTCTTCGCTTCCTGTCCCCAGTTGGCGGTCTCCGGGTCTCGGAGCGCTTTCACCCCGGAACTTCGCTTCATCTGCTGCAGAATGTAGCGGGGATCGTTGACGAGCTTGAGCCAGCGGTCGTGCGTGCCTTTGGCGATGGCATCTTCCTCGGTGCCGGGGTTGGAAAAAATGAGATGGTGGTGACTCCAATCGGTGGGCAGATGGACGACTGCCTTAGAGTCCTGGGAAGTCTGACCCTGGGAAGCCTGCCCCAGTAAAGCTGAAGACAAAGTCAGCACGACGAGAAGTGAGAGACCCAACCACGGTAAGCATTCGACGCAGAAAACGACCCGTTGCGCAAAGCGGAAGGCACGGCCCATAAGATCCCCCCGAAGAACAATCTTGGATTGATCCCTGTTGCATCTTACTAAAAGGCCAATGACCTGAGTAGAGCGTCGAATAGCTTGTTACGAAATCCGAACAAGGTTTAGATCCCAGTATACTCCAACGGATGATTTCCCTCTATCGCCGCAGCGAGAGCGTCAGCCCCTCGCTACTCTAATCCCAACTGCGAGGCTTGCACGGCATTACTTCCCGTGAGCGTTGAGTAATAGACCTGAGATGTTCCAATCGCGCCCGGCGGTACGGTGTTGTCGGGGATGATTCCGCTCGTGCCCCCGGTTGCCGTCAGGGCGGGAATTCCGTCCGCGCCCAGGTTCTCCCAAGGGCCGCCCGAACTTGTAGTAGCCCCCGGTGCGGTTTGCCAGGTGGGCGTGCTGGTATTAAAGCAGCCGATGCCTGCGTTATTACAAAGTTCAATGTTGCCGTTGCCGTCTATGACCACGGTACCGGTGCCGTAGAAAGAAAACGTCGCAAAAGCGGCCGCTCCAATGGTCGTGGAGAGCGGCCCTTGGTTCAGCCATTTTACGGTGCCATCCGTAACCGTGCCGGCAATGGTGGTACTCCAGACCGGGGCCGCGGCGGCGGACGTGCCGGCTGTTTCCACGACCTGTATCTGAAGGTGGGTGTCGAGGACCTCCTGACCCACCGCGTAGGCGGTCGAACGTTGCCAGGGCGTGACATTAGTACTGTAAACGCATCCGCTGGTGCCGCACGTAGGCGACGTTCCACGCGTGTCAGCACTGAGGAAGATCAAGTCGTTGGTGCTGTTATACACTTCCGTCACAGGAGAGCAGGTGGTTTTGCGGCTGGAAACGGCCGTTACGCTGGCAGCCGTACCCATGGCATTGGAGGCGATCGGAACCTGGTAGAGAGTCGGGTCACCCGATGTGTTGCCGCAGACATACAGGTTGCCGCTTGGGCTGCTGCCGGGCGGGGTGCCTCCGGTGGAGTTGAAGTAGGCGTTGTCGAAGGTACCCGCGAAAACCGGAATTATCGGAGTCGTACCGTTACCAGTCGAAGCCGTGCCAATCGTTTCTTCCGTTCCGCAGCTGTGATATGCGAAGTCCCCAGTCGCTGTGCCGACTGTCGTCGAAAACTGGATCACAGCGCTGTTGGCATTGCCGTCATTCCCAAGAAATGCGTAGACCTTGCCGGCGACCGGATCGACCAACGGCGCATCCAGCCTCATACTAAGGGACGTATCTCCCGAAGCGCCAGTTCCATCACACGCGCTGCCAGCAGAGGTCGTCGGGCCCAGCACGTTTGACGGCGTCGTCGTTCCGATCCCCACGGCCTGATTGCCGTTGCTGCCCACCGCGCACGTGGCGCTCGCGCACACCGCTACCAACCGTGCTCCGCTGTTGTTGCTTAGCTGCCAGGAAGTGGTCACGAAGACGTTCCCGCTCGTCGGATCGTAAATCGGGCTGCTCAACGGTGCGGTGGCCACCTGTACGGGCCATGGAGCGGCTGTGTTTTCCTTGGGCGTTGCCTCAAACACCCCTGTGAACTGGTGGAGATAGCCGGCGTTGTCACCAACGTAGAGATTATCGGATCCGGAAAAGTCATAAAAGGGGGCGGAATACGAATCGGTCGGAGTGGGATCGGTTCCCGCAGTGCTTTTGAAAGCGATGGTCGTCATGCACGGCGCAGTGCAGTTTCGGTAATTGCTAGCGGAGGTGGTGGTGATGGTCCCCGGCGCTCCTGCCCCTCCGCCGGGGGTTGCCCATTTCAGCAACACGAGCGCCGCAGCGCCGCCGCCAGCTGGGGCTTGCACGAAAGCGAGTTGCGTGCCGTCTTCGGAAAGAGTCACCGAACTGGTGATTGTGCCGCCCGTGTTATACGCCCAGTACACGGAGGGGACCGTTCCCCCGCAACCGGAATACAGACTGTTATAGGCGATAATGCTAGCCTGCGTGCCCGAACCGGCCAAGCCGGTATTGAAGACCACATAGTCGTTGGCGCAGCTAAAGGTGGTCACATCGAACCCGAATTTCCCAGGATACTGGCCAGCGCCCACAGTCGCGCCCGTGCCCATGTTCTCCGACCAGTCCCGCTTCAGCTTGGGATTCTTGCTTGCGCTGGAGGTTTTTGCGCCAGGCGGCAATTCGAAAGGAGGGGCAATATCTAGCTCCGCGTGCGGCGGCGTCTGCTGCGAACGGTGAAAAAGCTGCTGCCAATAGCGAGGATCCTGCTGCGCGCGTTTGAGCTGTTCCGCAGTCGCAGGGTTGGAGTAGACAAGGTGGTGGTGACTCCAGTCGGTGGGCAGATGGACGACTGCCTGGGAGTCTTCGGAAGTCACATCCTGAGAAGTCTGACCCGGTAAAGCTGAAGACAAGGCCAGCACGGCAAGAATTGAGAGACCCAACCACGTTAAGCCTCCGAGGCAGAAAACGACTCGTTGCGCAAAGCGCAGATCACGACCCATGAAAATCGACCCCCTCGAATCGATTTTGAATTGACGCACTATTATACGCACGAGGCTTCGCCATGGGGTAGTGTCCATCGGTACTCTGGTGGAAGGGTACCGATGGACATTCGCGTGCTGGCGCGCGCTACATTTCCCGGCGGCCTTCCATGGCTTTCAGCATGGTGACTTCGTCGGTGTATTCGATGTCGCTGCCTACGGGAATGCCCATGGCGATGCGGGTCACGCGCAGTCCTTGTCTTTGCCGCTTCAATTGCTCGGCCAGGTAGGTGGCGGTGGCTTCGCCTTCGACCGTGGGATTGGTGGCGAGGATGACTTCTTCGATTTCGCCAGTGCCGACACGGCTGATCAGGTTGGCGATGCGCAACTGCTCGGGCCCTATGCCATGCAAGGGCGAAATCGAGCCGTGGAGAACGTGGTAGACGCCGTTAAAATGGTGCGTCTTCTCGACCGCGGCAATGTTGGTCGGCTCCTCCACCACGCAGACGAGCTTTTGATTGCGGGTCGGGCTGCTGCAGTAGACGCAGGGATCGACGTCGGTGATGTTGTTGCAGATCGAGCACAGACGCAGCTTGGCCTTGACGTCTCGAACCGCGGAGGCGAGAGATTCGGCGTCATCCTCGCTCGAGCGCAGAATATGAAAGGCGAGGCGCTGGGCGCTCTTGTTGCCGATTCCCGGCAGCTTCTTGAGTTCGTCGATGAGCCGGGTCATGGGTTCGGCAAAGCGAGACATAGGGATTTGTAATTGGTGATTTGTAATTTGTAATTTAAGACCAAGTAACGAAAAGATTTGACCCTGGGCTTTTCAATTACAAATTGCAAATCGCAAATTACAAATTCATTCCCAGTCCGCCTAGCATTCCGCCGACGCTGGACTGCATTTCCTTATCGACCTTGCGGCTGGCTTCGTTCAGTGCGGCCATGACTAGGTCCTGGAGCATCTCGACATCGCCGGCCTTTACCGCCTCGGGATCGATCACGATGCTGCGCAGCTGCTTGCGGCCATCCATTTTGACGGTGACCGTGCCGCCGCCGGCCGAAGCCTCGACCACGGTCTGCTCCATCTTTTTCTGCAGCGTCTCGTACTGCTGCTTGGCTTGCGACATCAGTTCCTGTAGATTGAATCCAGACATGAGGAAATTTGTAATTGGCGATTTGTAATTTGTGATTTAAGGCCGAACAACGCGTTGGGATTTTCAATTACAAATTACCAATCACAAATTACCAATTGCTCATCCTTTCTCCCGATGATCGATCACGGTGCGGATTTCGGCTCCGAATTTTTCCCGCATGCGTTGCACGATCGGGTCTTGTTCGGCGCGGCTGCGTGCGCTTCCGTTCGATGCGCTTCCGATCGGTGAAGAGCGGCGTGGCGCGGACGTTGCCTGCGGCGCTCCATCGGGCTCGACTTGCATCTTGATCGGTCTTCCGGCCAGACCGCTGGCGGCGGCGCTGGCGATGCAGCGCACGTCGGCGGTGAATGACATTTCGATCATCGTGCTCGAAGCCGCTGCTTTTGCGATCAGCGCATTTCCTTCCCGTCTCCACTCCGCGTTTTCCAACAGGGAAACGAGCATTGGCTGATTGCCCAGAGCGCGGAGAACGGCGTCGCGCAGAGACTCGGCGTTCGCTTCCTGCCGAGCCGGCGCACTTACTTCGCTTCTTACCCCGGCAGGCTCGGCTTCGGCAATGGCGGAATGCGGATCGGATTCCGGCGGCAATTCGGCTAAAGCTGGAACGGCCGACCCCATGATGACGACGTTGGCGCCGGTGATATCCGAGCGGGCGGGGGCGCCCACGCCACACAACCCGGACGCCTCGGCCTTGGGACCCGCCTTGCGCGCAGAGTCAGCGGCGAACGGAGACAGGAAGTCCGATCGTGCCGATGCAGGAGGCTCGGTACGCCGGGAATCAGCGGGTGGCGTTAGGACAGGCCTCGGCGCGGGGCGCGATGGTCCACCAGCCGCCACCTCGCTGAGCAACTGCTCGATCGGCAACAGACGCTGCGCATGCGCCATTTTCAGCAGTCCCAGTTCGAGGTGAAAGCGCTGTTCCTGGCGGTATCCGAGTTCTCCGTGGGTGCGCAGCATGATTTGCAAATGGCGCGCCAGGTCTTCCTCGGTAAAGAGTTCGGCGATGCGGGCCACGCGGGCGCGCTCATCGGACGAAATCTGCAACAGCGCCGAGTCTTTGCCCGCGATCTTGGCGACGGTGACATTGCGCAGGAAGCGCACCAACTGGCGCGCGAAATGCGTGGGGCTGTGGCCTTCGCCGATCAGTTCGTCGACCAGCACGAGGATTTTTTCGCTGGAACTTTCCGCGACGGCCTGCATTACCGTTTCGAGCGCCGCTGCCGGAGCGGAACCGATCAGGCCGCGAACGGAATCGAGGGTCAGGTGTTCGGAGGTGGAGGCGATGGCCTGGTCGAGAATGGAGAGCGCGTCGCGCATCGATCCGTCGCCCGCTTCCGCCAGCAGGGCGAGCGCGTCCTCGTCGGCGGGGATCTTTTCTTTGGTCACGATGTCGCGGAGTTGTCCCATTATGTCTTCGAACTTCACGGCGCGAAAGCTGAAGTGCTGACAGCGCGAGCGGATGGTCTGGGGGATATCTTCGGGCTGGGTGGTGGCCATCATGAAGATGACGTGGCCGGGAGGCTCCTCCAGCGTTTTGAGCAGCGCATTGAAGGCGGCGTCGGTGATCTGGTGGGCCTCGTCGAGAATGTAGATTTTGAAGCGGTCGCGCGCCGGACGGTAGCGCGCGGCCTCGCGCAATTCGCGAATCTCGTCGATGCCGCGATTGGTGGCCGCGTCGATTTCGATAACGTCCACGGCGTTGCCGGCGCGAATCTCGGTGCAGGAATCGCATACGCCGCAGGGCTCGGCCACCGGCTTGGAACTCGAGCGGCAGTTCACCGCCATGGCCAGGATGCGGGCGACCGTGGTTTTGCCGATGCCGCGATGACCGCTGAAGATATAGCCGTGGGCGATGCGCTCCTGGGCGATGGCATTTTGCAAGGTGCGGGTGACGTGCTCCTGGCCAATAACGTCGGAGAATTTCTGCGGGCGGTATTTGCGCGCCAGGACCTGGTAGCTCATGCGAGACCACGATTATACAGTCTCAGGCGGGCGCGGCTGCGAGCCGCGAGCTTCGAGCCCCGAGCGAACCGGATGCCCTCGCAGCTCGTGGCTCGCAGCTCGCAGCCTACCGCTTGCGCCGCGCAGTCTGCCGGGGTACGCTCATGCATTGAGTTTTACTGCGAATTTGGAGAAAAGCGATAATGCAACTGCGAATGAGCACACGGACGATGGAAGGCGTGCTGGTGGTGGATTGCAGCGGTCGGATCGTGTTTGGCGAAGAGTCGGCCAGTCTGCGCGACACGGTCAAGAAGCTGCTGGGCCAGAATCCGAATGTTGTGATGAGTCTGCGCGAAGTGAGCTACATCGACAGCGGCGGGCTCGGAACTCTGGTTTCGCTTTACACGAGTGCCCGCAACGCCGGCGGCGGGGTAAAACTGGCGCGGCTGACCAAGCGCGTAGGTGAGCTTCTCCAGATCACCAAGCTGCTCACGGTTTTTGAAGTGTTCGACGATGAAGAAGCGGCGGCGCGGTCGTTCAAGAAAGGTGGGGCCTAGTGTCATGAGTCATAAACAAGTTGAATAAGTGTCGGTTTTCCTGCGTCTAAGGTACAAGGGAGGTGCCGATGGCGCTGGGAAGACCGATTCCGCCTTTGCAATTGAGCCGAGAAGAACGCGAAACCCTGGAACGTTGGGTGCGTCGTCCGAGTTCGGCGCGAGCCCTGTGCCTGCGGGCCCGCATCGTGCTGGCCTGTGCGCAAGGAGAAAACAACACCCGGGTGGCGCAACACATGCACGTGAGCAAACCTACGGTGGGCAAATGGCGTGGCCGGTTCGTGGCGCGGCGCCTCGATGGCCTGCTCGACGAACCGCGCCCGGGAGCACCGCGCCAGATCAGCGACGCTGCGGTGGAGCGCGTGCTGACGTTGACTCTGGAAAAGCGTCCGCCGGACGCCACCCACTGGTCCACCCGCTCCATGGCCCAGCGCAGCGGCTTGAGCCAGAGCGCGGTGAGCCGCATCTGGCGTGCGTTTGCTTTGCAACCGCACCGGGCCGAGACGTTCCAGCTCTCCAAGGACCCGCTGTTCATTGAAAAAGTGCGGGACATCGTGGGCCTGTACCTGCATCCGCCCGACCAAGCGTTGGTGTTGTGCGCCGATGAAAAGACGCAGATCCAGGCGCTGGACCGTTCGCAGCCACTGCTGCCCATGCGTCCGGGGCAGGCCGAGCGGCGCACGCATGATTACCTGCGGCATGGCACCACCTCGCTGTTCGCGGCCTTGGAAGTAAAGAGTGGACGCGTGCTGGGGGACATGCATGCCCGCCATCGCTCCCTCGAGTTCCGCAAGTTCTTGGACCGCATCGACCGGGCGGTGCCGGAGGGGCTGGAGGTGCATTTGATTCTGGACAACTACGGCACGCACAAAACCCCGCGGATTCATCGCTGGCTGGCCCGGCATCCCCGTTTCCATCTGCACTTCACGCCCACGGGAGCTTCCTGGCTCAATCTGGTGGAACGCTGGTTCGCGGCCCTGACGGAGAAACAGATTCGGCGGGGCGTGCACCGCTCCACGCGGGAACTGGAGGATGCCATTCGTCACTACATCGAGATCAGCAATGAGCACGCGAAACCCTTTGTGTGGACCAAGACGGCCGACGAAATCCTGGCTTCTGTGGCCCGCTTTTGTAAACGCATTTCTGACTCAGTACACTAGGAGGCTGCGGAAAAAGACTTTTCGCAGCGCTGAGGGCGCAAGAAGCACACCTCAGGCGCTAAAGCGCGGACACATTTTCAATGACTTACGGCGCGGCTGAAGCCGCGCCCCTTCAAAGCAAAGTCAAGAACCTGAGTTTTTCCGCAGCCTGTGAAGTCGTGCGCTTCCCGAAACCGCCCGAATCCGAGTTTTTCCGCAGCCTGTGAAGCCGCGATTGATTTTGCGAGACTTACGGCGCGGCTGAAGCTGCGCCCCTTCAGAACAAGATCAAAATCCGATACGAAACCCAGTTTTTTCGCAGCCTGTTCACTGGGCCTCGGCCGAGGGCCCCGCTCTTTAGTATTCAAGAAGTATTCAGAAGTTGCAGAGGCCGGGGTTAATCGAGGTCGGTCAACTCCATGGCTAACGGATTCATCGCATTTCCACCCTGGATGTCCGTGAGCACCAGGGTATGAATGGTGTTGTCTGCTGGGCCGAGGTACTGGCTAAAGATTGGTGTGGCGCTCCCGGCTTGAGTAACGTACAATTCGTAACCATTGTTGGTGCCGTTGGAATTGTTGCCTGGGAAAAAGACAAGGCTTACGTATTTGCTCACTTGCTGGTAGGCAAGGCCAGAGATCACAGCGCTCCCCATGGCCTGGACGGGGATGGGGTCGATATAAACATCCACGCCGCCTGGGGGTGAGTGGGGCGATGCATTGATGACGCGGAATTCCACGTTGCCCGATGCCGGCGGCGAGTTTTCGTCAAGTATGGACTGTAGGACAACGTTGCTGCCGTTGGCGCCGGTGGCAGAAAATCCAGTCGCAATCACCGTGTACTGCAACCCGGAGCTCCAGCTAACGGTGTCGCTGAAGACCGAGGTGGTGTCGTTCGGGTTTACCAACCCTTTGATCGTGTCCGTATCCGAAAGCACGCTCGTATAGCCCGCTGAGGGCAGAAAACCGCGAAATCCTACGTCGGCAAATAGTTGCATGCCGTTGATTTGCTGGGGGCCGTAGACATCGATATCCAAGGCTGGGGCGTCCTGAATGGCATGAACGAAACGAATCTGCGCTTGATTGCTGGAACCGCAACTGGTGGCGAAGATGCCCAAAGCCGCAAGAGCCAACGAAAGGGGCAGGGCTTTCAACCAGCGAGACATCCTTAATTCTCCAAAAGGCGGTTTGGTGGAAACAAGAAGGATTTTAGCGGCCCCGGCGGCTCGTCCGCGATTAGTTGGAGCAATTGTTGTCATCCAACACGACAGGCAACGAACTCATTGTACTTCCATTGGCGTTGTCCGTGAGCACCAGGGTACAAACCGCCGCGGTGTTCGAGGCGGCGTTGATGTTTGCGAAGGTGCGGTTAAATAGTTGCGTCCCGCCCCCCGCTGTGTAAACGAACACCGTGAAACCCTCTCCGGGGGCGGGATTATAGGGAACGTTTGCGTAGCGGCTCACCGACTGGTAGGCCAGGTTTTGGATGGTAGCTGGCTCCTGGACAGCGAAGGGGTAGGGGGCGGGTTCGATCCAAATATCCACGCCCCCGCCGCCGGGGGAGTTGGGCGACGCGTTAATGACGCGAAAATTCAGGGTGCCAAGTGCCGGCAGTGAATTATTGTCACTGAGAGACAAGAGCACAACGTTGTTGCCGGTACCGCCAGCAAATCCAGTCGCAACCTCCGTGTACTCTGTGCCATCGTTCAAGGTAGTGGAGTCGGTGAAGACGGGGGTGGTGACTCCGGGGGATTCAAACCCTTCGAACGTGACATTCCCCGAAGGGATACTGGTGTAGGTTGATGCCGAAGGGTTGGCGAATTGTACGTTGGTAAATTGCTGCGTGCCGTTGACCTCGACATCCAAGCTGCCACCGTAGGTGGCGGTGTTCTGGATAGCGTTGACAAAACGAGCCTTCGTGCCGTTGTTTGAGCTACAACTGGTGGCGACGATGCTCACGGCCGCAATGGCCAACGTAAGGGGCAGGGCTTTCAACAAGCGAAGCATAGTATTCTCCCAACGGCGGTTTTCGTGGTGAGCAAGAGTATGGGATGCCAATATCGTAATCCCAGGTTTCACGAGCACCTGTAAATTTTTGTATTGATGGGTCTAAATTTAACATGATTGGCCTGACGGACGATAAGCGCGCCCGCGTCGTGCGGTGCATTCGCGCCTTGCCGGCGGGAACGGTTTCGAGCTACGGAGCTTTGGCCAAGGCTGCGGGGTGGCCTGGAGCCGCGCGGCAAGTGGTGCGCATCCTGCATCAGGTTCCCGGATTGCCCTGGCACCGCGTGGTCGGCTCGGGCGGAGCGATCAAGCTGCGCGGAGAACAGGCGGCTGAGCAAAGATTTCGCCTGCGCATGGAGGGAGTGACCTTCCGCGGGGCGCGCGTGGATATGAAACGGCATGAGTTTCACTTTTCGAAAGGGAAACTCGCGCGCCGCAGGTAAGCGGACGAGCAGGGTACGGAAAAGATTTATTGAGCGCGCAGAAAGCTCACCTCAGGCGCTAAAGCGCGAGCACATTTTCAGCGACTTACGGCACAACTAAAACAGGCCACGGAAAAAGTCTGACTTCGCGCCCCAGCCCCTAAAGGCACATATGATTGCGAAAGACTTATGGCATCGCTAAAGCGATGCCCTGATACGAACCGTTAGTTTCTCCGCAGCCTGTAAAGTCGTGCCCTTCCCAAAAACCGCTCGAATCAGAGTTTTCCGCATCCTGCTAGGCCTTTGCGCTAGTGACAGTGTTGACTCCTCTTTTTCACGCTAGTGGTTGACACCAGAATTCGTTTTGGGCTAGTGTGAGCCTACACCGGGAAGGAGGTGGTCGGATGACAAGTTCTGAAAGTGGCAGTAGAAGTACCAGACCAGGTGAGGTGGCTGAGTCTTAGGGCGGTTGCTCTAAGCGGAGTTCTCGAGGAACCTTTGGTCGGGGGAATCGGGAACATCTCTCGCAAACAATCCGTGAGTATGGGCTGATTGATAAAGTCTGATCCGCCGGACACAGGCTGTGCCCGGCACCGGAATGAGCGAGGGGCCACGAGAGTGACCACCTCAGTCAATCCCAAACAGTCCACCGGGCAGCCCGCAAGCTGAAGATCTTGCGGGCTGCTCTTTTTTTTGAGTTCTCAGTTCTCGGTTCTCAGTTCTCAGAGATGCGGCGGGCATGGCGAATCGCGATTGAGAGAGTCTGCAAGCAGCCTTTGCGCCTTACCGGAACCTTAGTTACTGAGAACTGAGAACCGAGAACTAGTGATCCCGGTGTACAATGTGCGCTGGGGTACATTCAAACGCACGTTTCCGAACGGTTCGGCACCAGGGGAAGAATTCGCTCTGGCGCTATCGATTTTCCTCATCCTCACTCGCAGCAAAGCAGCGGCTTTGCAGAATCGCTAAATTCCTTATGAAAATTCTGCTGTACAACCCCGACAATGGTGTCACGCGCAATTTCATGCCTCATCTGTGGATGTTTCTGCTGCAGGCGCTTACGCCGCCTGGTCATGAGGTGCTGCTGGTGGATGGCAACGCGCAATCGATGGATGAAGCGGAGATCGCGCAGTTTGTGCGTAACAACAATATCGAACTAGTCGGCATCGGCGCCATGACGCGAATGATTGCCAAAGCGTATCGCATGGCGGATGCGGTGCGGGCCACGGGAGTTCCGGTGGTGATGGGCGGACCGCACGTGACGGAGATGGCCGACGAAGCACTCGGCCGAGATGGCGGGCCGCGCCACGCCGATGCGGTTGCGCTAGGCGAAGCTGACGCGACCTGGCCGCGGATTGTTGAAGACGCTGCGCGGGGTGAACTTAAAGACGTGTATGCGCCGGTGGACGCGTTTGGGCAGGAGAGCAAGCCGTCGCTGAAGGAATACCCGGTGATTCCGTGGCAGTCGATCGATCTCAATCAGTTCAATCTGGTGCCGAAGGCCGCGAAGAGCACGCTCCAGAAAATCGGAGAGGGCTGGGGAACGTTTCGCCTTATTCCGGTCGAATCGGGACGAGGCTGCCCTTACGGCTGCGAGTTCTGCACGGTGACTGGATTCTTCGGCGACTCGATTCGCTTCCGCACCAATGAGAGCGTGGTGAATGAACTTTTGTTGTTGAAAGCCCGCGCCCGCAGCGAGAAGGGGCAGATGGCGGTGTTTTTCATCGACGATAATTTCGCCATCAACATCAAGCGCACCAAGTCGCTGCTGCGCGACATCATTGCCGCCGGCGCGAAGGTGCATTGGGTGGCGCAAATCAGCGCGAATTTATTGCGCGACGAAGAACTGGTGGACCTGATCGCGGATTCCGGAGGCAAGTGGATCTTTATCGGCATGGAGTCCATCGACCCGGCCAATCTGAAAGACGTGAACAAAGGATTCAACAAGCCGGGTGAGTATGGGGCGGTGCTGGAGCGGTTGGCGCAACGCAATGTGTACGCCATTACGTCGTTTATTTTTGGCATGGACAACGACACGACCGGAGTGGCCGAGCGAACTCTGGAACAAGTTCGGACCTGGCCTCCGGGTCTGCCGATCTTTGGACTGCTGACTCCTCTGCCGGCAACGCCGCTCTACAAGCGGCTGGAGAAGGCCGGGCGGCTGACGCGGGCTAAGCACTGGCAGGAGTTTATTCCGTTTACGATGGCGCACACGCCGTTGAAGATGAGCATTGACGAAGCTCATGCCGAAGTGAATCAGGGGTGGGCGCAGGCTTATAGTCCGGAGGCGCTGGCGCATGCGGTCGAATCGCTGCGCGACCAGCCCCTCGGTTATCGCGTCAACATCTTTCTGGCGCGGCTCTGTTTCCGCGGCATCTATTTCCCCATGATGGGGAAGATGGCATGGCTGAAGGTGATTGCGCAAAATCGGCGAACCATCTTCAAGCTGGTAAGGGAGGGGTTCAAGGCTGGCGCCTGGCGCGGTGTACCGGCGAGGATTTCCGTCAGCCCCGCGACGCAGACGGAGGCGGTCGGCGCGATGGCACAAGCAGCGGGCGGCGACGGGCGGGGGATTGCGTTTCCCGCCGATTGAACAGCTTGCGGAAAAAGTCGGATTGCACGCTTGTGCAGCCCGCAGCGGCTAAAACAAGGTGCGGAAAAAGTCGTCGAGGCGCAAGAAGCACACCTCAGGATATTTTTCAACGACTTAACGGCACGACTGAAGCCGTGCCTTCCCAAAACCGCCCGAATCCGAGTTTTTCCGCAGCCTTGTAAAGCCGCGATTGATTTTGCTGCACTTACGGCGCGGCTGAAGCCGCGCCCCTTCAAAGCAAGATCAAAATCCGAGTTTTTCCGCAAGCTTGTGAAGACGTTTGTGCGCTTTTCGGCGTTGGCCAGCTGCTGATGGATGGTACTCACTCTCTCAAGCCAATTAAGAAATATAACTCTGGCGTGCGCGTGCAGCATGACTGCGTGCATGACCCTGTGCACGACGAGATAAGCGCTCGACGTTGCGAGTGCGCACTGCGCGTCGTGACCGGAATCACAGAAGCCTGTGACTTCGATCATCGTCCTAGTAAGACATCCTAGTGATAATCACAAGATTCGACCTGGCATGAGATGCCCGGCAGTCGGGCGCCGAGCCAATCGTTATTGTGGCGAAAAGCGTGTTTTCCGGGCCTTCCGCCTTTGTCATCCTGAACGAAGCGAAGGACCTATGTATCTGAATGGCGCGCGAGAGATGCATAGGTCCTTCGCTTCGCTCAGGATGACAGCTCATTGTTTGATGACAACCCTGTGCTGGGTCACAGCCCAGTGCTGGATGACAGCGCATTGCTGGATGAGAGCTCATGGCTCGGCGCCGGTCGGTGGCAGTCGAGAAGAAACTGCGACGACAGAACGGAATAGAAAACTGATCCACTCATGAAGCGATTCAAGGACACAGAACACCTTATACGGCTCGCGGTCGTCATGGTAATTGCTGTGGTCGCGTTTGTGGTCTTGCGAACCGCGCTCGTGCCTCGCAGTTTTGGGGAGTACGGTCACTACCGCGGTAACGCCATCGCCGAGATAGCCGCTCGTCCGATTGCCTTTGCCGGCCACCAGACTTGCGAGGGCTGCCACACCGACGTGGTGGATGTGAAGAAGCAAGGCAAACATGTAGTGGTGGCTTGCGAAGCTTGCCATGGAGCGCAAGCCAAACACGCAGAGGATCCCGGTTCGGTGCAACCCAAGAAGCTCGATACGGCGGTGGTGTGCACCCGGTGTCACGAGGCCAACAGCGCCAAACCGAAGGGATTTCCTCAGGTGGTTACGGCCGACCACGCCGGCGGGCTTGCCTGTGACACTTGCCATCAACCGCACCGCCCGAAAATTGAGACGGAGGTGAAGAAATAATGGACATCACTCGCCGTCGATTGCTGGTACTGATGCCTGCCGCCGCGGTTGCTTGGAAGTACGTTCTCGCCGGAACGCCAGAGGCCTCGCCCAACTATAAGATGACGGACCACTGGTGGGGCATGTTGATGGATATCACCAAGTGCATCGGCTGTGGCACTTGCGTCCGCGCCTGCGCGGAGGAGAATGATGTTCCGGACGGCTACTACCGCACCTGGGTGGAGCGCTACCATCGGGACGATTTTAAGATTGAAAGGCCCGAGGTGGAAGCGCCCGATGGCGGTAAGCACGGCTATCTGCACGAGGCCGACGAAGGCGGCAAGAACTTCTTCGTGCCTAAGCTGTGCAATCACTGTGCGGAGTCTCCCTGCACGCAGGTGTGTCCGGTGGGTGCGACGTTCGACGGGCCGGATGGAGTTGTGCTGATCGACACAAAGTACTGCCTGGGCTGCCGCTATTGCATCCAGGCGTGCCCCTACGGGTGCCGCTTCCTCAATCCCAAGACCAACACGGCGGAGAAGTGCACTCTGTGCTATCACCGGATCACTAAGGGACTGACCACCGCGTGCTGCGAGGTGTGCCCCACGGGCGCACGCCAGTTGGCCGATTTGAAGAATCCCAAAGATCCGATTCATGAATTCCTGAAGACCCATACGGTTCAGATTCTGAAACCGCAGATGGCTACTGGGGCGAAGGTTTTTTACAACGGCATGGACGGTTCGGTGCGATAAGGAGGCTCGTGCAAATACCCGTCGAAGGCTTCATGTACCCGAACGAAGTGGAACTCCAATGGAGCATCCTGATCGTTCTTTATCCGTATATCACGGGACTGGTGGCCGGGGCGTTTATTCTGGCCTCGCTCGAACGCGTGTTCCAAGTACAGGAAGTGAAGCCGACGTATCGGCTGGCCCTGCTCACCGCACTTGCTTTTTTGTTGGTTGCCCCCCTGCCGCTGCAACTGCACCTGGGACATCCGGAACGTTCGCTCGAAATGTATCTGACGCCGCACGGTTCCTCGGCCATGGCGATGTTCGGCTTTGTTTATCTCTGGTACCTGATGGCGGTGCTGCTGTTGGAGATATGGTTGGACTACCGGCGCGACATTGTGGTGATGTCCCAGAAAGAGAAGGGCTGGAAGCGCCTGGTTTATCGGGTTCTGACTCTAGGCTCCAGCAACATCAGTGAACGTTCGCTGCATATCGATGAGCGGCTCGGGTATTTCATTACGCTGATTGGAATTCCCTCCGCGTTTCTTCTGCACGGATATGTCGGCTTCATTTTCGGCTCGGTCAAGGCGAATCCGTGGTGGTCGTCGCCGCTGATGCCGATCGTGTTTGTGTTCTCGGCCATGGTGTCGGGCATTGCCGCGGTCATGTTGATTTACATGGTCTCTTCGCGGTTGCGCGGGCGGGAAATCGACATGCGCTGCCTGGACACGATCGCGCGCTATCTGCTCTACACTTTCATCATCGACTTCAGCCTGGAGATGCTGGACCTGCTGCAAAGAATCTATGAGGCCGACGAGTCTTTCCGCAGCCTGGATTTCATGGTGCATACGCGCTTGTGGACGTCCCAGGTGATCATCCAAATCCTCCTGGGCACAGTTACGCCCATTGTATTGATCGGTCTGATCCAGTTTGTCCGGCTCGCCGAGGCCACGCGCAAGCGCATCTATGGGATAGCCGGATGTCTGACTCTGATGGGCATCTTTGCCATGCGCTGGAACGTGGTGATCGGCGGCCAGCTTTTCTCCAAGAGCTTTCTCGGGTACACCACTTACAAGATGGCCTTCGCCACGCGAGAAGGGTTGTTGCCCGCGCTCATACTCATGATTCTTCCCTTTGTCATTCTGTGGGTTCTGGTGAAGCTCCTGCCACCCTGGCTGGAGTCAAGCCCGGCGCCCGCTATCCGCGCCGCCGCTCCGGCGCGAGGAATCAACTAGCTCCGACGCAACGGGACAGATGCGGAGAAGCAAATGGCGCAAGTGCACGACGGGATCGCGTTGGATGTGGAGCAAGTCAACGAACGACTGCGCGAACTGGAACGGCGCGTCTCCGCATTAGAGGAACAGCGGGAGAAGCCGGCTCCTGTAGAGGCTGAAGCTGCCCGTGCCGCCCAACCCCTTCCCGCGATGCTGCCGGCACAACCGCAGTTGGAACGACCGGCTGCAGCCGTGCCCGTATTCGGAAAGGCAATCCTCGCAATCGCCGGGGCTTATCTGCTCCGCGCTATTTCTGAGTCGGGCACGTTGCCACACTTGCCGGTGCTGGCCGTCGCCATTCTGTACGCGGGCATGTGGATGGTCTGGGCCGTCCGGATTCGCGCTAAGAGTCACATTGCCAGCGTCACCTACGGGGTCACGTCCGCATTGATCTTGGCGCCTCTGCTGTGGGAGGGCACAGTAAGTTTCCAGGTTCTGCCACCAGGCGTCACGGCAACTCTGCTGGTGGCGTTCGTTGTACTTGCATTGGCTCTTGCCTGGCGGCAAAACCTGCAAGTGATACCGTGGGTGGCAACCTTGGCGGCGGTGGCTACGGCTTTGGCGCTCATCGTCGAGACGCATGAGCTTGTGCCCTTCACGGCTGCGCTCCTGGCCATAGCATTGGCCACTGAAGTTGTTGCTTGCCTGGGACACAGACTTAGTCTGAGAGCGGTTCCCGCGATTGCCGCGGATTTGGCGGTTTGGCTGCTCGTCTACCTCCTGGCAGCTCCCGAGGGGGTTCCGGCTGGCTATCGTCCCATCGGCGCAACCACGCTGACCGGACTGTGCTTTGCGCTGCTTGCCATCTACTTGGGAAGCATTGGGATTCGCAGCTTCGCGTTGCGCAATCGCCTCACTATCTTTGAAATCGTGCAGGGCGTGGTGGCTTTTGTGGTTGCGAGTTGGGGATCGCTCCGCGCCAGCCAGGGCGCTTCGGCGCCGACGCTCGGTGTCTTTTTCCTGTTGGCAGCAGGGGTGTGCTACTGGGGCGCGCTGTCGCGGTTCGTGGCCGACGCACAGACGCGAAATCGCCGGGTGTGCGCGAACTACGCGGCTGCACTTCTGCTGGCGGGGAGCTTCATGCTTTTCCCTGAAAGTTTCCAGGTACCGTTCTTGTGCCTGGCGGCAGCGACCACAGCCTTCCTCTACTCACGCACCGGCAAGCTCAGCCTGGGCATGCACGCATCCTTTTATCTGGCAGCGGCGGCCGGCAACTCGCCTTTCCCGAGTTATGCGCAAAACGCTCTGGCGGGGACCGTGCCGGGGAACCCGGACTGGCGGGTTTGGGTAGTGTCCGTTTCGGCCTTCGTCTGCTACGCCATCGGGTCGCGGGTTTTGGAAGATAGCCGTAAGCGCCGGCTGCTTTGGGTAGTTCCGGCAGTACTGTTCAGTTTTGCAGCGGCAGCCCTGGCTACTGTTGCGATCGTGTGGCTCGCCTCGGGTCGCGTGGGGCTGGTCGCTTCGCGCCTTTCGGTGGTTCGGACGGTGGTGACATGTTTGCTTGCGCTGGCGCTGAGCTATCTCGGTTCCCGTTCGAAACGCGTCGAACTGCGCTGGGTTGCCTACGCTGCGGTCGCCTTTGGCGCCCTGAAACTCTTGTTCGAGGACCTGCGATTCGGCAATGCGGGATCGCTCGTGGTCTCGCTTCTTTTCTATGGGGTCATTCTCATCCTGATTCCGAGGCTGACCAGGCTGGGACAATCCGAACCCTGATTTAGCAAATGGAGAGCCGGGCGTCCCCGCCCGGCCGGACGGGCGTGACGATCCACGTATCGGACACGGACTGGTGTCCGATTGGGGGATTCTGAGTGTAATCGGGATGTTAGTGCGCCGGGATAAACCAGCATGAAGTAGAGGATGAAAGAGCCTTACAAGAAAGGAGTAGCGAACCACTTGGCCTCGAGTCTTGCGCTGCTACCGCGAGGGACCCAGCGAAGCGTAGATAGAGGATAGGCGGGGTGGGTATTGAGCCGCGAAAAGATACAACCCGGACGCCGACGCGGTTAACATGCGCGGAAGGCAACACGGACAGGAGCGACAGCGCGAGTTTCTGTTCAGTCCGGCGTGGTCGAAGACCCCACGGCACGCCTAGAAACTTCATGCACGAGAACCGGGAGACCTCGGAGACACCTGACGCCAGTCCGGCAGCAGGTCGGCGAGCGAAGGCTTAGGCCACACGGCTCGCATGCACGTCACCGAGGAGTCACACTGCGGCATAGTACCGATGAATCATTCGAACAAAGACGGCAGGTTCGTCGGCAGAGAGTGAGGAGGGAAGGCTGCGGATCAAGGAGAACACTCTTCCACTTGACACGTACCCGACTCAGAGCGGGACTGCGCGTGTCCCACGGGTGGGCGAGTGTGCGGCCGACCGTTATGGTGTGCCGCTATTTATCCGAGATAAGAACCGGATGCGCTAATGAGCGCCCGTCCGGGTCTGTGCGGGGGGCGCCGGGCAACTGGTGTCCCTACCGCGATCGCCAATTGACTGCCAGTACGTGAAGTCGGAAATGGTCAATTCGCAAGGGCGTCTCTCAGACTCTGCGTGGGAATATCGACGTTGAAATATGCGGTCACTTCACGCCCCTCATGGCCCATGTCTTTGCAAACCATGATGTCATAGGAATGACCGTCCTTGTGGCTCAGGCTTTGCTTTGTCACCTGCATATTGCTAAATCGGAGAAAGGTATATTCCTCGTGAACATTTATGACCACAAATGCGTCTTCTTCTGAACGGCCTTTCTTATTTTCCTGGATTGAATCAAGGAGACCACGTATTACCGCCTTGTGGAACTCTGCCTTTTCTTTGTTTTCGGATTCCGAGTTAGCTATGAAAGCGATATAGTGCAGTTCGGCATCCACAAACACCTTGTCCAAAAGTTGATTGACCTTTTTCAGCACCTGGTCGAATTTTTTTTCGTTGAGAAGAGAGAACAGCACCTTAGTATCGTCCGAGTCAGCCTGACACTCATACTTGCTTGCAGCACAATTGATACGCAACGCCTTGAAATCAATTTTCAAATCGCCCGATTTCAGTTGCAGGAGTGCTTTCTCATAGTTAGCTGTCGCGGCTGGGTTTTCCTTCCCGTGAGCAAGAGCAGCACACAACAGGATGATCGCCAGCTTCCACGGCAGCCTTCGTGTGTTCACTTGTGCCTCCTTCTACGGCATCACTATAATTTCATGTCAACAATTTACGCCGAACCACGCGAGAATTCCACGATAGCTGGCGAAAACAGGCGTGGGTGTTGAAAAACTCTTTTCAGAGAATTACAGTAGCGAAATTCTTTCGTAAGTTATTGAATGTTCGGCTGCCGTAGGCGCTGAAATTCACTGAAATTACTGCTTTGGTTCGTTTTTCAACAGCCACAGGCGATTACACTCAAAATCCCTTACTGAGGTGTCTGCCTGACAGTAGCGACCCCATCCGACAAGCGTGGTGTGCAAGGTCAAGTCTTGGCTATCACAGATTAGGTCGCGGTCTGCAAGATGACCACAAGCCGTCGCGGTCCATGCGCGCCCTGCACCAGGATTTTTTCGATATCGGCCGTGCGGCTCGAGCCGCTGATCACGCACGCAAACGAGTTGCTGTCCAGTTTTCGTTCCTGGGAGACGTGGCTCAGGGCCGTGGCCAGGTCGGGAACCAGTTGCGCCACTCTCGCGTAGACGATGTGACAGGGGGCGATCACCGATGCGCCTCGACCGCCGCACGCAGCGGTCACTAGAATCGACCCGGTTTGCGCGATGAGAGCTTCGGCGAGCGTGACCGTCGCCTGCGAAGCTTCGCCCGGCGCGCCTTGACCCGACCAGCGGATCGGCCGAGCAGGCGCGGCCAGTTCGATGAGCCGGCGCAGCGATGGATCGTCTTGTACGAACGTTTCTCCCTCAGGCAGCGACTGGAGAACTTTCGAAAGCTGTCGCGCACTTGCGGCGGAATCGGCGGTCAGGGCGCATTCCATTAGATTGCCAACGCATTCCTGCTGGAATCGCTCGAGGGGATTGTTGATGGGCTCAAAGATCACTTGGCCGGATTCCATCGCAGCCGGTTCCGGGACTACGGTGCGCAATCCAGCGCGAATCCGCTCCAGAATGCGGTCGCGGCTTGGATTTTCGGTTTGCGATTCTTTAGGTTGCGTTTCTTTAGTCTGCGTCAAGGCCTTTTCTCCAACGCGCACGAAATGATTCGGACGGCAACGGCACGGGCGAGCGATAACGGTTCCAGACCCGCATCGGGTCGAGGATCGATCCCGCAAGTCCCAGGCCGTAGATTATGCGAAGTGCCTTGCGCATCAACCAGCCACCGAGCGCGTAGATCCGGGGTCGAAGCATGGCCCAGCGCCAAGCCCGGAAGATCATCCGCTCACTCGACTTGGTGGCTCCCGCCTCGGTGGCGTTGCGGCGGTTTTGCAGCAGGTGGTGATGCAGATCGATCTTCACCGGACAAACGGTGGTGCAAGCGCCGCACAGCGACGACGCATAGGACAGGTGCTTGAACTCCTTGATGCCATTCAGATGCGGCGTAAGCACGCTGCCGATCGGTCCGGGATAGGTCGTGCCATAAGTGTGTCCTCCGACGTGGCGGAAGACGGGACAAATATTCAAACAGGCGCCACAGCGAATACAGTGCAGCACCTCGCGCTGTTCCGCATCGGCCAGCAACTGGCTGCGTCCGTTGTCCACCAGCACCACATGGAATTCTTCCGCTCCGTCGACTTCGCCCGGCTGGCGCGGACCGCCGATCAGCGTGCCGTAGGTCGTGATTCCCTGCCCCGTGCCGGAGGTGGCGAGCACCGGCCATAACACGGCCAGATCTTCGAGCCGAGGAATGATTTTCTCGATGCCGGTGACCACGACGTGAATGCGTGGAACGCTGGTGCACAGGCGGCCATTGCCTTCGTTGGTGGAAATGGCAATGACGCCGGCGTCCGCGACCAGAAAATTCGCGCCTGAAATACCCATTTCAGCGGCGAAGAAGGCCTGGCGCAGTATGCGGCGCGCTGCCGCCATCAAATAGACCGGATCGTCGCTATCGATTGCCGGGTCCAATTTTTCGCGAAACAACTTGGCGATTTGGCCGCGGTTGAGATGCATGGCTGGGGTAACGATGTGGTAGGGCGGTTCATCGCGCAATTGCACAATGAACTCGCCGAGATCGGTTTCCCAGACCTTCATGCCCGCCTTCTCCAGTACCGGGCTGAGGCGGATTTCTTCCGTCACCATGGATTTCGACTTCACCACGGTGCGCACACCGAGCCGCGTGGCAACGTTCTTCACATAGGTGCAGGCTTCTTCGCTATTGGCCGCCCAGAAAACATGTCCGCCTCGCGCAAGCACTTTTTCTTCGAACTGAAGAAGGTAGCGATCCAGATGATTGATGGCTTCCCGCTTGATCTCTTGGCACTTCGCGCGAGCGGCTTCCCAGTCCTTGATGCGCGCGCGACCCTTGAGGTGGGCTACATCGTAGCTGTCCATGCCGCGCTGAATGATTTCGCGGTGCACCAAGTCCGCCGACTTCACGGCGGCGTCCTGCAGGAAGAGTTGTGCCGCGGTTTGGCTCACGATTTCTCCTGACCCATTCTTTGCCCGGGCGGGCTCTGCTGTGCGAGGATGCTGGCAAGATAAATGGTGCGGGTGGGCGCGTGGCGCTTGCCCAAAATTCCTTGCAGGTGCAACAGGCAACTGGGATCGGTCGCGGTCACGAACTCGGCGCCGGTCGCGGCCACACTCTCAGCCTTGGAGGTTCCCATGGCGGCGGAGATGTCGGAAAACTTGGCAGCGAAAGTTCCGCCAAAACCGCAGCACTCCTCGGAGCGGACCATTTCAATCAGTTTCAGCCCGTCCACCTGGCGCAAAAGCTGCAGAGGCTCGTCGTGAATGTGCAGCTCGCGTAGCCCGTGGCAGGAAGCGTGATACGTGACAGTGTGAGGGAAGGCAGCGCCCACTTGGGTGACGCCGGCGACCTTCACCAGGAATTCCGAAAGCTCAAAGGTACGGCTGGCTACGGCGAGGGCGTCCTCACGGAACGCGCTCTTAGCCAGGAGCTCGGGGTAAAACGAGCGAACCATTGTGGTGCAAGAGCCGGAGGGGCACACGACCACTTCGGCATTCTTGAAAACGCGAACGAAATTCTCCGCGCACGGCCTCGCCTCGTTCCAGTACCCGGTGTTGAAAGCAGGCTGGCCGCAACAAGTCTGATCTTCCGGGAACTCGACCGTGTACCCCACCCGCCGCAGCACCTTCACCGTGTCGACCGCCACCTCGGGCAGCAGTTGGTCCACGAAGCACGGGACGAATAGAGATACCTTGCGTTTCACGATCTAACCTTTTTAGGCGATGCGATCTTCTTGCCCGGACCGCCCGCATCCACACGCTCACCGCTCTTGATTTGCTGTGTCCAGCCCCTGAAAGGAGGATCTGATTTTGAAGAACTTGCGGCACCGCTAAAGCGATGCCCTGATACGAATCCTGAGTTCTTCAGCAAACTGTAAAGCTCGCAAGCGGAGCGACAAACTCTTGAATGGATTATAGGCCCCGATGTCGGTTAGGTTCGGGCGCCAAATCCAAATAGCTGTTGTAACATCGCGATATCGCCCATTGACAGGGGTTCTGAGTGCCGGTAGTGGTGCAGTTTGAAGCGGCTTTGAAAAGGCACGGCTTCAGACGTGCCGTAAGCATCGCATTTTCATTGCGGCTTTAGCCGCTGAGGGACGGCAATTTTCAAACTGCACCACTACCGGAGTGCCACGCCTGCTGACAACAGTTACGTCCGAGTAGCTCGTCGTTCAACCAGGGATCAGGCCCCTGAAGACATAGGCTTGCAGGAAGGCGATCAGCCCGATCACTGCTGCGCCAGCCACCGAATGCCACCACACCGTCCGGAAGATCGGCCCCATGGCATGGCTTCGCTCATACGGATCGTCGTAGCAGGCGGCGCACGCCACCATGATGGACTGGGGATCGATCATCTTTCCCATGACTCCCCCGGTGGAGTTGGTCGCGGCGATCAGCGTCTCGTTCAAGTGGAGTTGCTGGGCGGTGATCCGCTGCAGGCTGCCGAACAGCGCATTCGACGCCGTGTCGGACCCGGTGAGGAACACTCCCAGCCAGCCCAGGTAGGCCGCGAAGAAGGGATACAGCATCCCCGCATGGGTGAATGCCAGACCGATCACCGCGTCGGTCCCACCGTATCGAGTGAGGAACCCAAGTCCCAGTACCTGCGCGATGACCAGGATCGGGATCACCAAACGACGGGCGGTTTGCCGGATAGCCGCGCCCCACTGCGCGACACTCAAGCGCAGGACGAGTCCGGACAACAAGGCCGCCACGAACACCCCGGTCCCGGCCGCCGACAGCCAGTTGATGGCAAATACGGCCGACTCGGGCTTGGCATTGGGTGGGACGATCGGCGGCATGCGCTGGACCAGGTTGTGTAGTGCCGGCATTTGCCATTTTGGCAGGGAGAGCGTGCCTGAAAACACGCCGCCGAGGAAGTTAGTGTTGAACGTGATGCCCGCAAAGAGGTTGTTCAAATAGGTCCGCCACGTCGGCATGCCCCAAACGGCGCAGCAGATGATGAGGATCGTCCAGGGCAACCAGGCATATGCGGTCTGGCTGGCCGTGTATTTGTACACCCATTCTGTCCTGTCCGTGGTCGCGGTCGCCGTAGCCTTCCCGGCCTTGGCCAGGGCCTCGCGCTCCGACCGCAGCAGGAACCGCGTCTTGGGGTGCCAGACGAAGCGCAGGAACAGCGCGGTGCAGATCACGGAGAAGACACCCGATAACACGTCAGTCATGAGGTGGAAGGCCTGCGTCGAGGACGTGAACCACTGCATGACGGCGAAGGAGAGACCCGCGCACAGCGCTCCGGGCCACACCTCCCACGCCTCTTTCCAGGTACCCCCCTCCATCTTGACGAACGCGGTGACCAGCCAGAAGGGGACGAGGATGGAAACGAAGGGGAGCTGGTGCCCGACCATGGTCGACAACTTCAGCTCAGGAAGGCCGGTCACGGTCGCGAGCATTACGATGGGCGTGCCGATGGCTCCGTAGGCGACCGGGGCGGTGTTGGCCAGGAGGTTTAGAACGGCCGATTCGAAGGGGGCGAATCCCAGGCCCACCATGACTGCTCCGGCGATGGCCACCGGTGTCCCGAACCCGGAGGTCCCCTCGATGATGGCGCCGAAGGAGAAGGCAATCAGGATGACCTGGAGGCGCCGGTCGAACGAGATGTGAATGATGGATTCCTTCACGATCTCGAATTTGCCCGAGATGAGAGTCAAATTGTAGAGGAAGATGGCCCCGATAATGATCCAGATGATCGCCAGGAACCCGGACAGGCACCCGTAGCCAAAGGCCGAGAAGGCCGACCGGAGCGGCATCCCGAACCCCACGCAGGCCACTAGGAACGCCGCCAGGACCCCGTAGAACGCGGCATACGGGGCGCTGATGCCGAGATGCCTCGCGCCCTGTTTGTCGCGATGAGGGTGGAGAGCGATGAAATACAGCAAGGTGCAAATCGGAATCGCCGCCACAAGAGTAGAGATTAGTGCATTGCCGAAGGGGTTATAGACCTGGTGCCAGACCGTCACTATTTCCTCCTGGGACTTCGTCGGAGGAATTACAACATGAAGAAAAGAAAAGTCAACATAAATAAAACGGACGGCTATAGTAAAGCAACCAACAGATAGTCGGCATCCCCGTGAAGTGTGTTGTGCTCACTTGTCCGCTCCTGTTGCTCGGTTAGAAATTAAAGCGATAACCCAGAATCATTTTGGCAATCAAGCGGTCGGTCGCACCGGTGAGACCCACGCCAAGGCCGAAATTGATCTCCCATCGCGGTGCGATATTTAAATCAATCGCGGGGAAAATCTGGTGTTGCTGTTGCGAGACCGCATCGAATCCCGTCACTGGGCCGACCGAACCGTAATACTCCATACCTCCAGCAATTTTCGGCATGAAATCGTAACTAAATTTGAAGTTTGGCGAAAAGACAACGCCTTGGTTCACGCTTGCACCGTGGAAAGACCGGTCAAGCGTGGGGTTCAGGGACCAATACCATCGGCCGACTTTTTGGTCCACGATAGGACGGATTTCCCATGTCCATGTGTCCACCGAATATTGCCGCCTCTGGTAGCCAATTTCATTCGAGAGGCTCACACCTACGGGCCAGTGCCATTTCTTAGGGACGGCAACGCGCGGCCGGATGTGAGCCCCGACCCACTGCCAGCTCTGACCCTCGGTTATGGAAGTGAAAATGTAAAAGCCGCACTCGAACCAGTCATTGAAGCCGTGGGTGATCTCGACGGTCTCATGCTCGGCGTGATTGGTGGGATAAACACCATCGACGATCGCCTTCGAGCCGTCGATCGTGAAGTTGCTATGGAGCTCAACCATTGTGTGTCCGGGATCGATGAGGTCGGACCCATACACCTGGATTTCATAGTTATCTTGAGCCCGTGCGTGGGCGGCAGCCAAGATGAAGGTCAGAAATGCGATCGCGAGAAGGCAGCGGCGCACAAGACCGCTGCGGAAAACAACGCCCCAGATAGCCACTTGTGAGGGGGCAGGGCTTTGGGAGATCGGCTGGAAACGCTGAAGAACTGCGAAATGGGCCCGTCCCATTACACTGCGCATTCTGGAATTGATGCAACCTAGCGCGCCGCGTGAGGGAACATGAACAACTTGTCATTTGTTCGCCACGCCGAATTTATTGTATAGCCGATAATCTTCCTCATGGGACGTTGTGCAAAGGCGATTTTGCGAATTTGCAAAAACTTGATTTTTGATCGCACCTGGCGCTCTTCAAGCCCTTGGTCAGGCATGCGAAACGAAAGGGCCCTAAGCCGGTCTGGCTAGATGTTGCCGCAGCGTTTCGCGCTCCAATTCTCCCTCCCAACGCGCCAGGACCAGCGTCGCTACTCCGTTCCCAATCATGTTGACCACGGCTCTGAACATACTCAGGAAGCGGTCAATTCCGAGAATTAATGCCATGCCTGCGACGGGAATGCTTGGGATCACAGAAAGCGTGGCCACGAGCGCGATGAAAGATGCGCCCTGCACGCCGCTGGCCCCCTTGGAGGTGAGAACCGCTACCGCGAGAATGGTGAGTTGCTGGGTCAGAGTCAGATGGGTATTGGTCGCCTGTGCCACGAATAGAGCAGCCATGGTCATGTACAGACTTGTTCCATCGGTGTTGAAGGTAAAGCCGGTTGGAACCACCAGCCCCACCAGAGACTTGGAGCAACCGAGTCTTTCAAGCTTGGCCATCAGATTCGGGATTGCGATCTCGGATGAACTTACCGCTAACACCAGCAGGATCTCGTCCTTGATGTATGCCAAAAAGCGAAAGATGCTAAAGCTGGCGGCCCAGGCGATGGCGCCGAGTACGATCACGACAAAGAGCACCGAGGTGAGCCAGAAAGTTCCGATCAACTTGGCCAGTGGACCCAGGGAAGCGAGGCCGAACTTGCCGACCGTGTATGCCATTGCGCCGAAGGCTCCAAGCGGCGCGAATTTCATCAGAATGTTCGCCACTCGGAACACGACATGAGTGAGCGAGTCGACGAGTTCGACCAGCGGCTTGGCTCGGGCTCCGGCAGCCGACAGCGCAAAGCCGAACAGTAGGGCCACGAAAACTACTTCGAGGATATCTCCTTTGGCGAAGGCGTCGAACACCGTCGTCGGGATGATGTGCATCAGAAATTCGGTGACGCTTTGCGTTTTTGCCTGGCCGGCATAGTCGGCGACTGCCTTGGCGTCGAGTGTGGCGACGTTTACGTTAAAGCCGCTGCCCGGACGCATGACGTTGCCCACCACGAGTCCGATCAGGAGGGCAATGGTGGAAACGATTTCGAAGTAAACGAGCGCCATGCCGCCGACCCGGCCAACTTTTTTCAGGTTCTCCATGCCGGCGATTCCGGTGACCACAGTGCAGAAGATGATCAGAGTGATGATCATCGTAATCACGCGAATGAAAGCGTCGCCCAGCGGCTTCATGGCAATCGCGCGGGCCGGGGCCACGTAGCCCAACACTATGGCCAGGGCAATGGCCAGCAGCACCTGCACCCAGAGTTCGCGGTAGAAAGGCAACTTGCTGGATGTCGGCGGTGCGGCGTTGGCAAGACCCGCCTGCGTGGGTGTAAGGGTCTCCATCGTTGGTCGTCTGTCTTAAATTGTTTGTCGTGAACTCGTATCTCGAAAAAAGAACCGAATTGCTAATGGCTCTCTTCTCAATGGCTCTATCTCGCAGGCTCAGGTTCAAGCGTTCGCACCAGCCAGGGAATGATCACCTCTTTGAAGATGCGGGGATCGGGCCACACTCCAACTTGCCGTCCGAGATGGCCGCCGTGAGGATTGATCCAGGCTTCTTTCGGCACGTCGCCTTTGCTCAGCAGCAGATATTCGTCGTCGATGGGAACCTGGGTGTCGTTGACTCCCGCGAGTATCAACATAGTTGCCATCGGCTTGCCCAGCAATCCCTGTTGCACCAGCGACATCTTCGGCAGATACTCGCCCATTTCCTCCAGCGTGTGCACGCCTTCCAGAATATTCATGAGCGCGGGTACCTGATCGAACAGATATTCGCGATTGCCCAGCAGAGAGTTCATCAGAAAATCTTTCGTAAAGGATTTATCGATCATCGGCGACTGCGCGCTTGCGCCACGCAGCCGCGCGTGCTCGACGATTGCCATCTTCGTGGCCCAGTACCCTCCCCAGCTCACGCCGTGGAAGGCAATGCGGCTCTTGTCGATCTCGGGACGGGACTGCGCGTAATCAATCACGCGCGAGAACAAGCGCTCGGAAGTTTCGCTGGCCTTGATCGGCGCCTGCCCAGTGCCGGGGCCATCGACCGCGAGATAACCGACTCCGAAAGGAAGGATTGCGCTGAAACTTTCGGCAAGATCTTCCTTGCGGCTGTCCAGACCGTTCACCGCGATTACCAGCGGCACCGGACCTTTTGCGTTCTTCGGCAGGCGCAGGTAGCCGATGATTTCCTTTCCTTCGAAGGGAATTTTCACGATCTCGAGCGGTGGATCGAAGAAACGCGCGTGCGCCAGAAACGCTTCGATGGCTTTTTCATAAGAGCGCTGCTTGCCCGGAGACGCTGGAATCGGCCAGCGTCCGAAAGAATAAAGCCGCCAGGCGCGGATGTAGTCGGCGTTCGCTTTGGCCGGGTCGGTTTTCTCCACCGCCTTGGCTTCATTCATGTAGCGATCGGCCACTCCCATGAAGGCCGCGGCCCACTCGTCTTTATCGCGAGTATGGATGGAGTTGAAGGCTTCCTTAACGTCGGCGGGATCAAGTCCGATGAGCGGGTACTGTCCCACCTCGGCGCGATGGACGGCTTCGGCCTTGATTTCTTCGATGGTTCGCTCGGGCCGCTGCTGCGAGAAGCAAGGTGTACTCAGCGGGAAGATCAGAGCCAGAACGATTGCCAATGACAGAGTTAGTCGCAGGGGCGGGTGACGACGCGCGAACGGTGTTGACACAGGATGAATTTCCTTTCCAATTGGAAAAAGATGGGGCCAGAGGCAAGTCCGATCCCGATTTACGAACCCTGCGCGATCAGAAAATAAGCTTCAGGCCGAGTTGAACCGAGCGCGGACCTCCCGAACCCACGGCCGGGTTGGCGGCGGCAACGTCCGGAGTGGCGCAGCCGCAACCGAAGCCACCCGCGGAAGGATCGTTGAAGCCGAAACCATTCTGGCCGCCGTATGGATTGGCGAAGTTGGGATGATTGAAAATGTTGAAGAACTCAGCCCGGAACTGGGCGCGGAAGCGCTCGCCAAAATGCCAGTTCTTCGCCAGCGAGAAGTCCACATTGCGGAAACCGGAATCGGGAAAAATGTTGCGTCCCATGGTGCCGAAGGTTCCCAGTGGCGGAGGAATCATAATGGAGTTGCCTTTCGCGTAGCAGCCGTGAAAGGCCAATGATTCGGTTGCTGCACCTGGGGATCCTCCATCGAGCGCGAGAGCTTTTGCATTGCAGGCCGGATTGCTAGTCGGGGCGGACGGAGCATTCTGTCCGGGGAAGAATGGAGTGCCTGTCGGCCCCGACTTGAAGTCGTCGGGGTTTCCATAGAAATTCCACCGGATGGGGCTGTTCGCTGGAGGACTCACGGGCAACGGACCTATGCCGGCAGCATCGGTTCCCTCATCCATCGCCCCCCAGTGTTGCGGACTTTGCAAGGTGACGATGGAGTTGAGTTCCCAACCTTCCAGGGTTTGTGCGTAGCCCTTCTTGCCGGGGATAGCGTAGGTGAGCGAAAGGGTGAGGCGATGCCGCACATCGAAATCGCTGTTGGCATATTCAGCGCCCGGGTTATAAGCGTTCTGCGGCAGTCCCGATCCGTAGCCGAAATCCCAGTTTGCGCCCACGTCATCGAGAGAGTGCGACCAGGTATAACCGGCCACCATGCTCAAACCATGGTAGTTTCTGGAGTTCAGCGTCACTTGCAGGCCGTTGTAATTGGAGCGGTAGACGTTCGCCATGTTGAAAATGTTACTTAGATACGGGAACTTCGTGTTGAAGGGTCCCACCTCGGCGGCGGCCTGGCAAGCGCCGTTCAGGTTCACGTTATTGACGTCGTACAGGGGTGGCCCGCCTGGAGTTGGATTTGGTATGAGATCTCCCGGTGAGTTGCAAAGAACGACGTTAGCATGGGGCCAGCCCGAGCCTACCGGCGGCTGGTTAATGTCGCGAATGCCGGTTAAATTCCCACCGTGGTTACCGACGTAGGCCATCTCCAACGTAAGGTTCGGGGTAAACGCGTGTTGCATACTCAGGGTCCAGTTCCACACGTAGGGAGTGGTCAGGTTACGGTCCACGCTCATGATCGCGCAGGGACTGGCATTGCAGTCGATGGTCGTAGTGTTGCCGTAAACCGGACCATTGTCCCAGGGGAAATTCGGGAACACAGTAATGTTTCCGGTGTTGATGGTGCCGCCAAGAATGATTCCCTCGGTTGGAACGCTACCCGGCCCAAAGGCATTGTTGAAGGCAATGAATGACTGCCAGTTGACCGTCTCGTAAGTCAGTCCCACTCCACCGCGTAACACCGTCTTCCCGGTTCCCGTGGTGTCCCACGCAAAGCCCACATGCGGGCTAAAGTTTTTATGATCGGGCTTGTATAGGGTGCTGATTGCGTTAGTGCCGGTCTGCACCTGCACTAACCCAAAGTTCGGATCGAAGTTACCCAGAAGGTTATGATCTTCCCCCGGAACGGAGCTGAACTCATAGCGCACCCCAAGGTTCGCCGTAAAGTTCCGCGCGACCCGCCAGTCATCCTGGAAAAATAACCCATAGGCCCAGTTGTGCAGGTGCAGCGTCGGATTCCCCACTTCCAGTGAGGCCTTGACCGGCGCACCGGAAAAAAAGTCCTCCAAGGTAGTGGTATTGAGAGGCACACTCGGATTGCCAGGAGTCGGCGTGTTTGCCCCCAGGAAGGTAATGCTGCCACGGGCATTGCCGTAGGCTGCGTTGGTGACCCGATTGCGATGGAACTCCGCCCCGAACTTCAGCGCATGCTTGCCGGCGGTGTAGGAAACGTGATCGATGGCCTGTGTGATGGAGTCGGGGCCCTGGAACTTTGGCCATTTGAAGCCACCCAGTCCCGGAAAAAAGTAGCCGCCAAACGAGATGCGCGGCAGTCCGCCCGAAAATGGACCGGAGACGCCAGTGTCGAGCCCGTAACTGGACGCAGGCGTGTCGAGATCGCCCGGCAATGTCGGCTGGTAAAGGCGGTTATATCCAACGCGCGCTTCATTCACCCAACGGGGACTAGGAGTCCAGGCCCAACTTCCGCCAACCACCTGGGCGCGCGTGTGAATCTTCGACCGCCACTTCGATTGCAACTCCGGAAAGTCTTCGACCATCCCCGAGTTGTTCCCGAAGAAGTACATCCCGCTGATGCGGTGGTTTTGGTTGACGTTGAAATCCACTTTGCCGATCGCATTGTAGATCGTGACGTCGTTGGAGAAACCATTCGAGATATTGATGCTCTGGGTATTGTTCGTGGGGAAGCCAGTTCCGTTGCATGTAATCGTAGAAGTGACCGTAAGACCTGAGGTTGGCGTGCACCCCGCGATTTGCATGCTAGCTTTGCTCGGCGTGATTCCTAGCCCTACGAGATCATGGATCGCGTCGGTGATGCTGTTGGCGCAGTCGCCGGTTACGAAAAGGCAGTTGCCGGCGTCGCTCAGCGAGGCGGGCATAAAGGGGCTGGTGACGCCTCCGAAAGAGTTTCCTACATCATAGATCTGCCCTTCGTAAGCGCCAAAGAAAAAGACTTTGTCTTTGACAATCGGGCCGCCGACGCTGCCGCCGTATTGTTCCAGTGTTCTTGAGAGCTTGGCGTTGGGGACCGTGTTGAAAAAGTTGCGAGCGTCGGTCACGCCGTCACGGCCAAACGCGAACGCCGTGCCATGAATCTGGTTGGTGCCGGACTTGAGACCGACGTTAACCACCGCTCCCGGCTTCCACCCGAATTCGGCCGGTGCCAGTTCTTCCACGTTAAACTCCTGAATCGAGTCGATGGGCAGAATGGTCGCCGAATCGCCCGCGATGCCGGCGCCGTTGATAATGGCTTGGCCGGAATAGGGCTCGCTGTTGAACAAGCCCTCAACGAAGTAGGCGTTGTCTTCCGCGCGCAGTCCGTTCGTGCTCGTGGTCGAGAATCCGCCGCCGGGATATCGTTCCACACCGGGACGCAACTGGAGCAGGTTCTCGTAGTTGCGGCCGTTCAGCGGCAGATCGTTGATCTCCGCGTTGCTCAGCGTGCCGCCCAAAGTGGAGGATGTGGTGTTGACCAGCGGAACCTCCTCGCTGACGACCACCGTCTCGGAAACCTGCCCGGTCGACAGCGTGATGTCGACGCGGACGTCCTGCGCAACTTCCAAGACGATGTTTACGCGCTCCACGGTCTTGAAACCCTTCGCTTCTGCACGGACTTTGTAAACTCCGGGCTGTAACTGCGGGGCGACGTAGTTTCCGGAGTCATCGGTGGTTACGGCTCGAGTCGTGCCGCGCTGTACATCGGTGACGACTACCGCAGCTCCCGCCACATTGGCGCCGGACTGATCGCTAACGGTCCCGAGAATGCGGCCCATCGTGGTTTGGGAAAACATGGGCAGAGAGAGGGCAAGTACCACGCAGACGATCCCTAAAACGCGAATGCCATTCAACGGAGAATGCATTGCAGCCTCCAATAGGGGATAGAACGTTTTTCTTGGTCCGGACACCTACATAACCGAAGCTGTTTTCTGTAGCGAATCAAGCGCGATTGGAAGATATACCTTGACGCGGTCTACCAGTCAAGTAGTATTGTGGTCCTACCACAAGACAGCTGTTTCCTCCCAGAGACTTGCTGGCTTAGGCCTGGACATCTTGGGGCATTGGCTTACCCCAACTAGAAAGTGGAGAGTCCATCATGGCAATAGCGACCATCAATCCAGCAACCGGCGAAGTCGTGAAAACTTTCGAGCCTCTCACCGCGGCGCAAATTGAGCAGAAGCTGCAACTAGCGGCTTCTGCGTTCCGAAAACATCGGCGGACTTCATTCGCGGAACGTGCAAGTAGGATGATGCGCGCGGCCGAGATTTTGGAAAAGGAAAAAGACGATTGCGCACGTTTGATGACGCTCGAAATGGGCAAGCCTCTGAAGGCGGCAGTGGGCGAGGCGCGGAAGTGCGCCACGGGATGCCGCTACTATGCGGAAAATGCCGAGAAATTCCTGGCCGACGAAATTGTGGAGACTGGAGCAAAGCGCAGTTTCATCCGCTATTTGCCGATTGGTCCTATCCTGGCCATCATGCCGTGGAACTTTCCCTTCTGGCAGGTGTTTCGTTTTGCCGCGCCGGCACTGATGGCGGGTAATGTCGGACTGCTGAAGCACGCTTCCAACGTTCCGCAGTGCGCGCTGAAGATCGAGGACATTCTGCGCCGCGCCGGTTTTGCCGGAGGCGAGTTCCAGACGCTGCTGATCGGCTCGGGGCCGGTCGATGGCATCCTAAGCGATCCCCGTGTCGTCGCCGCGACTTTAACGGGCAGCGAGCAGGCGGGGGTTCAGGTCGGAGTTTCCGCCGCCAAGCGCATCAAGAAAGTCGTGCTCGAACTGGGAGGCAGCGACCCTTTCATCGTGATGCCCAGCGCCGATCTGGAAGCGGCTGCCGCTACTGCCGTCGAAGCGCGGATTCAAAACAACGGGCAGTCGTGCATTGCGGCCAAGCGCTTTATCGTGTCGGAAAAAATTGCCGACGAGTTCGAGCGCAAGTTCGTCAAACGCATGCAGGACTTACGCGTGGGCGATCCGTTCGAGGAGAGCACGCAGCTCGGCCCCCTGTCCAGTGCGGACGCCGTTACTACGCTTGATGCCGATGTGAAAAAAACTGTGGCCGCCGGTGCGCGTGTGCTGACCGGTGGCCATCCGTTGGATCGTCCCGGCAACTTCTACGCGCCGACGGTGCTGACCGACATTCCAAAAGATTCGCCGGCCTACAAGGAAGAGTTTTTTGGCCCTGTGGCGTCAATTTTTCGCGTGAGGGATGTAGACCAGGCCATCCAGATCGCCAACGACAGCCGCTTCGGGCTAGGCGCCAGCGCCTGGACTAACGATCCGGCGGAAACCGAGAGATTCATCAACGAACTCGATGCCGGCATGGTTTTCCTGAACAAGATGGTGTCGTCCGATCCGCGCCTGCCCTTCGGTGGGGTGAAATATTCAGGCCACGGGCGCGAACTGGCTGTGCAAGGGATCCGCGAGTTTGTGAACATCAAGACGGTTTGGATCCAGTAGACGGGCCTAGGTGTGGTATGCTGGTTGGACCACTATACCTATTTGCGAAATAGAATTGATCGGACCTAAGTGAGTTGAGGACCTTGATGACAGTCGAAGCGCTAGATTCTATAGCCCCCAAGCCGATGTACCGGGCGGTAAAAACGTCTCGCCTGTACGAGCAGATTGTGCAGCAGGTGGAAGACTCCATTCTGAAAGGCCAGCTCAAGCCTGGGGACCAACTGCCGGCGGAGCGCGACCTGGCCCAGCGCTTTGGAGTAAGCCGCACGGCGGTGCGCGAAGCAGTGAAGACCTTGCGTGAAAAGGGCTTGGTCGAGGCCTATTCTGGGCGCGGCACGTTCGTGACGAATGGAACTTCCCATGCGATTCGGCACTCGCTGGATCTGATGATCCGCATCAACCAGCAGGAAGGCTTGGCGAACCTGGCGGAGTTGCGGTTGGTACTGGAGCCGGAGATTGCTGGCCTGGCTGCTGCCCGAATTGAGGAACAATTGCTGAGCACCATGCGGGAAGCCGTCGCCGTGATGGATCGCAGCCTGCATGATCCCGACGCCTATGTGGAAGCGGATCTGGATTTCCATTTGGCGCTGGCAGAAGCGGCTGGAAACCCGCTGATTCTCTCGCTCCTGGATTCGATTGTCGGTCTTTTGCGCGAGCAGCGCAGCCGCATTTTCAACGTGGACGGAGGACCGGAGCGCGGACAGTTCCATCACAAGCGGATACTGGCGGCCATCGAGCAGCACGATCCGAAGGCAGCGCGAAAAGCAATGCGCGCCCATCTCAAGCAGGTGCTTGCGGATTCGTCTTCGTTGGGCAAAAAGTAGTTGGCACTTCAAGCTGAGCTCGTAAGCGCGGTTTTATAGAGGAAAGGGAATTGTTGTATGGCGAAACTTGGGTTCATCGGTCTCGGTGTGATGGGCGGCAACATGGTAGCCCGCCTTCTCGAAAAGGGGCACACCGTAATCGGCTACAACCGGACGCGTTCCAAGGCGCAGTGGTTGATCGACCGGGGCATGAAGTTGGCCGACTCTCCCAAAGCCGTGGCGGCTGCTGCGGATGTGACGTTCACAATGGTGACCAACGCCGCAGCGCTCGCGACGGTCACAGACGGTCCGGAGGGAATGCTCGCAGGCATTGGCGCTGGCAAGTTCCACATTGACATGAGCACCGTGAGCCCCGAAGTGAGCCGCGCCCTGGCTGCAAAAGTTCGCGAGAAGGGCGCCGACATGGTAGACGCGCCGGTTTCGGGCAGCGTCATCACGCTGCAGCAAGGCAAGCTCTCGGTGATGGTCGGAGGCCGCAAAGAAACTTTCGAGCGCCTGCTGCCGCTGTTGCTGGATATTGGACCAAAGGTGACGCATGTCGGCGAAAACGGCGTGGCGCTGGCCATGAAGATTGCGTTGAATCTGCAACTGGCCGTGCAGATGCTGGCTTTTTCCGAAGGCTTGCTGCTGGCGGAAAAGAGCGGGATTCCGCGCGAGGTCGCCGTGGATGTGATGGTGCACAGCGCGATCGCCTCACCGATGATTCAGTATCGCGGTCCCTTCGTCTTGCAGCAGCCGGAAGAAGCGTGGTTCGACGTCAACATGATGCAGAAGGACATGCTGCTGGCGATGGAGTTGGGCCGTAAGCTGAATGTTCCGCTTCCCACCACCGCCGTTAGCAACGAGTTCCTGACCGCCGCGCGCGGCATGGGCTGGGAGAAGCTGGACTTTGCCGTCATCTTCGACGTTTTGGCGCGCATGTCGGGAGTAACTACGGAAGTGCAAAAATGACGACTGCCGCACAACCGAGAGAAGCTTCGGAAAAAGTCGATTTGTGGCTCCGGATGTACCGGCAGATGGTCGCCATCCGCCAATTTGAAGCACAGGTCAACGAACTTTACACGCGGGCGTTGATGCCAGGCTTGGCGCATCTTTACATCGGTGAGGAGGCGGTTGCGGTGGGCGTATGCGAAGCGCTCGAGCGCACCGACTACATCACTAGCACGCATCGCGGTCACGGACATTGTTTGGCGAAAGGCGCCTCCCCCGATCGAATGTTCGCCGAACTGCTGGGCAAGAAGGCCGGGTACTGCATGGGCAAAGGCGGTTCCATGCACATTGCAGACCCGGCGACCGGCAACCTGGGGGCGAATGCGATCGTATGCGGCAGCGCCGGCATTGCCACTGGAGCCGCGTTTTCGGCGCGGTGTCTAGGCAACGGCCGCGTGGCGGTGTGTTTCTTCGGAGAAGGTGCGCTCGGCCAGGGCGTGCTCTATGAAGAGATGAACCTCGCCCAGCTTTTCAAGCTTCCGGTGATTTACATCTGCGAGAACAATCTCTATACGGAATATACGCATTACACGGAAACTACAGCCGGAGATATTCTGATGCGGGCGACTGCCTTCGGCCTGGAAGCTGCCAGCGTGGATGGTCAGGATGTGCGCGCTGTCCATGGCATCGCGCAGCGCTTAGTGGATCGGGCCCGCCACGGCGGCGGTCCGGCGTTCCTGCTCTGCAATACTTATCGCTACCACGGACATCACGTGGGCGATATCAACCGCGAATATTACCGCTCCAAGCAGGAAGAACAGACGTGGAAGACGGAGCGGGATCCGATCGCGAATTTCGGGAAGTGGCTGGTGGAGCAGAAACTCGCCGATGTGGCGACGCTTGATCGTACGCAAGCTGAACTTGAGTCTGAGATGAAGAAGGCAGTCGACTTCGCCGTGGCCGCACCGTACCCAACCGTCAATGAAGTGGACGAGGACGTGTATGCCTGAGACCCATCCTCACGCGCAAAACGATCGCGAACTGACATTCGCGCAAGCGATTCGGGAGGCGCTGGCGGAAGAGATGCGCCGCGATCCGACGGTCTTCGTTCTGGGCGAGGACGTCGCCGAGGCAGGCACTCCCTTCAAGGTTCTCTCTGGCCTGTTGGAGGAATTCGGCAAAGACCGCGTGCTCGATACACCGATTTCAGAAGCTGGTTTCACCGGGCTTGCCGTGGGCGCAGCCATGACGGGAATGCGTCCGGTGGTGGACATTATGTTCGGCGACTTCATCACTTTGACCATGGACCAGATGGTCAACCAAGCCGCCAAAGTCCATTACATGTCGGGCGGAAAGTGGAGAGTGCCGATGGTGATGCGCACCACGATGGGAGCGACCCGCCGCTCCGCTGCGCAACACTCGCAATCGCTGCACGCGTGGTTCTGCCACATTCCGGGTTTGAAGGTGGTTCTGCCTTCGACGCCCTACGACGCCAAGGGACTGCTGAAGGCGGCGATTCGCGACGAGAATCCAGTTGTCTTCTTCGAAGACAAGATGATGTACAAGCTTAAAGGCTCGGTGCCTGCGGACGATTACACGGTGCCGCTGGGCGTAGCGGATGTGAAACGGGTGGGCGAGGACATCACCCTGGTCGCCACCAGCAGCATGGTGCAAGTGGCGTTGAGCGCGGCGGCGTTGCTGGAGGAGATCGGGATCAGCGCCGAAGTGGTCGATCCGCGCACCATGTGGCCGCTCGACGAAAAGACTCTGATTGAATCGGCGAAGAAAACGTCGCGAGCGATCGTTCTCGACGAAGGTTACGAACGCTATGGCGTCACCGCCGAACTTGCGTCGGTGATCGCCACCGGCGCATTCTACGATCTGGACGCTCCGGTCAAACGCATGGGCGCGATGCATGTTCCAATTCCGTTCTCGCCGCCTTTGGAAGATGCAACTGTGCCAACCGAGCAGACCGTGTTTGAGGCCGCCCGCGCACTCTGCGGACGGTAGAGGGAGGTCAGAGGTGAGAGGTCAGATTGCGGAGGTGGAACCGATGTTGAACGCTATCGGCGCTTCGAGGTTCTTACCTCTGCAATCTGACCTTTAACCTCTGACCTCTCAGCAAAAGGAGAGTTCTATGGCTCTGCCCACATATGGAACGATGGCGGTGGATTGGGAAAACCGGGTTGACTTCGATCGCCTGCGCCGCGAGCGACTGGCGAAGGCCAAGGATCTTCTAAAGAAGTCCGAGATGGGAGCGCTGTTGTGCTTCGACATGAACAATGTCCGCTACCTGACCGCAACCCACATCGGTACCTGGGCGCAGGACAAGGCGAATCGCTTCACGCTCCTTCCGCAAAATGACGAGCCGATCTTGTGGGATTTCGGATCGGCGGCGAAACACCACCAACTGCATTGTCCCTGGCTCGGAGAGCGGTCGCGTCCCGGAATCTCCATGTTGCGCGGCGCCATGACGCCGGAGATGGGGCGCGCCGAAGATGTGGCAAAGAAAATTCGCATCGAATTAGAAATGCGCGGCCTGCATAAAGAACCGCTGGGCATCGACATCATCGAATTGCCGGTCCTCTTTGCTTTGCAGAAAGAAGGAATCAAAGTCGTCGATGGGCAGGCGCTCATGTCGGAAGCGCGCCTGATCAAGACGCGTGACGAAATAACTTTGCTCAACACATCGGCTATGATGGTCGACGCGGCTTACGACGAACTCTACCGCGCCATGAAGCCGGGTATGAGCGAAAACCAGGCAGTTGGCCTGGTCAGCAAGGTGCTGTACGATCTCGGCTCCGAGTATGTGGAAGCGGTGAATGCGATCTCAGGAGAGCGCTGCAATCCGCATCCGCACGTTTTCTCAGATCGCGTGCTGCGTCCGGGAGATCCCGTGTATTACGACATTCTCCACTCCTACATGGGATACCGCACCTGCTATTACCGCTGTTTCACCATCGGATACGCCTCGCACGCGATGAACGACGCGTATAAACGGTGTCGCGAATATCTCGACGCTGCGATTGAACTCGTGCGCCCGGGCCGTACCACGGCCGAGATTGCCGCCGTGTGGCCGAAGGCGCAGGAATTCGGTTTCCCGAACGAGGAAGCCTGCTTTGCGCTGCAGTACGGTCACGGCATTGGCTTGGCTATCTGGGAGAAGCCCGTGATCAGCCGTCTCGTCTCGCTCGATCACCCCTGCGAAATCAAGCCCGGCATGGTGTTTGCGCTGGAAACCTTCTGGCCTTCAACGGATGGCTGGAGCGCCGCTCGCATCGAAGAAGAAATCGTGGTCACCGAAACCGGCCACGAAGTCATCACGCGCTTCCCCGCCGAAGAGCTTTTGGTAGCCGGCAGGCACTATTTCACGGTGGATGGTCCGCTTCCCGCAATCCGGGAAACCGAATCGAAGCCGAGCACGCGCGTGCGCGAGATGATCGAAGCTAGCTCCAGGCAAGAACGCGTTGGAGTGGGCGACTGAGTGAATGCGGTCGGCGTGAGACGAGGCAGCCTCGTCTCCACAAGGCTCTTCCAGACTAATGGCAAGCTAACTGAATTACTTACTACGGCTATATAACTATGGCGATCAGTGTGGTTATGCCCGCGCTCGAAATGGCGCAGGAAACTGGCAAGCTCATTTCGTGGCTGAAGAAAGAAGGGGAGGCGGTGGCCAAAGGCGAGCCGCTATTGGAAATCGAAACCGACAAAGCGGTGATGGAGATCGAATCGCCCGGCGATGGCGTGCTTGCTGGCGTCAAGGTGCAGGCCGGGGCCGAAGTGCCGGTTGGCCGAACCATCGCCTGGATCGTGCGTCCCGGAGAGGTTCCTCCGGCGGATGAAGTCGCCGTGGAATCGGGGAGAAAAACTACCGCCGCCGCTCCCACGGGTTCTGCGATCTCAACTGCAGCGTCAGGAAATCAACCTCCGACTGCAACGACATCCACTCCGCAAGCCGCAAACCAGGCCATTAAGATTTCCCCCAAAGCGCGACGCCTCGCCAGTGATCACGGCGTCAATCTCGCCGATGTCCGCGGATCGGGCGCGGGCGGAGAAATCCTTGCTTCCGACATTCTCGCGGCTGCCGAATCCAAAGCCAGCGCACCGCCCGCGACGGTCGACGGCGGAAGCCCAATATCCCGGCTGATGGCGGAACGCACCACGCTTAGCTGGACGAGCGTCCCACACTTCTTCGTCGTCCGCGACGTGGAGGCAGGCGCTCTGAACGAAGCGCGGCAGAAACTCGGGCCCGATATTGAAAAATCACGCGGAGTGAAACTCACGCACAGCGATCTATTGGTAGCGCTGGTTGCGCGCGTTCTCCAGAAACACCCGCGCATGAACGCAGGCTGGACCGGTACAGGCGTTCGCGCCAATGCCGAGATCAACGTTGGACTGGCGATGGCAGTAAACGACGGAGTGGTTGCTCCGGTAATTCAGAATGCCGACAAAGTCGAACTCGGCGAGATCGCGGTGCAGCGGCGAGACCTGGCGGAACGCGCACGCGGTGGCAAGTTGCGTCCGGGCGATATTGCGGGGGGCACTTTCACGATCAGCAATCTCGGCATGTTCGGAGTGGACGCATTCACTGCGATTATCATTCCGCCCCAAGCCGCGATCCTCGCCGTCGGACGTATCGCCGACCGAGTCGTGCCGGTCGACGGTCGTCCCGGCATCCGTCCCATGATGAGCTTGACGCTTTCGAGCGATCATCGTGTAGTGGATGGTGCACGGGCGGCGGAGTTTCTGCGGGATCTGGTCGAAGCCATTGGCAGTCCACAGCAATGGCTAGGCTAATCGCAGGGCCCCATCCGATTTGAAATCACCCGCTAACAATTTTTGCTTTTGGGGGAAATAGCCATTCTCGTCGCCCTGCTGGAGATAAGGATTCCATTCCGCATATTCGCAGGCCCGCTATTGGTCCTGATGCTGGCGTTCGCGCTCTCGCTGCCGGCTGTGGCGCAGGCAGGGCCGCCCTTCATCGGCGATGACCCCGGCACTCCCGGCGACGGCAACTGGGAGATCAACATTATGACTTACACCGAGCGCCATCCCACCGAGCGCATCTTCAACGCTCCCTTTCTGGACATCAACTACGGCCTCGGTCCTCGCATCCAGATCAAGTATCAGGTGCCCTATCTCGTCGACGGTACCGACGGCGGCCCGACTCGCAGCGGCTTAGGCAAGTCGCTGGCGGGTGTGAAGTGGCGCTTCTACGATAACGATGAAAAGCGCCTGCTGATTTCGACCTATCCCCAGTTCGAGTTCAACAACCCCGATAACTCGGTACAGCGCGGACTCGTGGACTCCGGCGTCCGGTTCTATCTTCCCATCGAGCTAACTAAGAAGGTCGGGCCGTTCGAGGTCAATCCAGAAATCGGATATTGGTTCGCCAGCAACAAGGGCGCAGCCTGGGCTACTGGACTGGTGGTGGGCCATGAGGTCAACACAAGGCTGGAGCTGGATGCCGAATTGTATAACACCGCCAACACCAATGGTTCCAACCACTGGAATACCTTTGATGGTGGAGGCCGCTACAAGCTCGGAGAGCACTTTGTGCTGCTGTTCATGGCCGGTCGCAGCTTCCGCGGACCGGCGAGCGAACAGCCGCAATTTTTCGGCTACCTGGGGATGCAGTTCTTGTTTTCCATGAAACACAAGAAGGAAAGCCCGCCGTAAGCTAGCCCCTAGATCGAGGACATTGCCACCAGAGGTCACTCCGTGTGCAGCGACCTCACTTCACCGCGGCCAGAAGAGCGTCTGCCACGAGCTTCTTCGTCTGCTCATCCATCTCCGCCGGCCCAGCCTTCAGGCTGGCCTGGTTGGCTAGACGCTGGTTTTTTATCCCGATATAGACGGCGTTGTATGCCGTATCCCCGAGGTTTTCCACTCTGTGCTTGAAGGGCGGGAACCACCGGGGATCACCCGGCTTGGCAAACACCTCTTGGGTCTTGCCATTTTCATCCGTGAACCGGAGATGCCCGGCAGTGAGAACGACGACCACACCTCCTATATGCGCGTGCAGACCCGACTTCTCATGCGGCCCATAGTGGACGTTCACTACCTGCACATACTCATTCTCAAAAGCCAGCTTGTAGTGCGTTGGCTCGACCTTCGTGGGATCTTGCGCGAGCGCCACGGTCCAGAAACACAAGCTCAACCACGCGGCGCAAAAGGCTCTGCCGTGCGAACGTTTCATGAGAGACGACCTCGGAGATTTTTTTGTATGCTGCCCTCAGCTTATCTCTCCCCGAACAACTGTCAATAATAGAAACGGAGGTTTGGACCAAACTGGTAAGAAGGCAACTGCACTCCGGAGCTTCCTAGAGTTCCCTGCTGGCCAACCCATCCAAGCCTGGTGGCGCTGACGGGCCCGGCAAGGAAAGCCACAGTCCGACTTCCGCAAGATGGTCGAGTGTTACGCCCAGGACAAGACGGTCTTCGTGTTCATCGATGACCTGGATCGTTGCGAGGCGCCGAAGTCGGCTGTGTCGATGAAGGCATTGAACCTTCGGGACGCTTAAGCCGATTCTGAGCGCACCTGGGAGATGCCTGCGATGAAAGTTAGCCGCAGGGCGGCGGGAGAAGGCTCAGGCCACACGGCCCGCGTGTACGTGTGACGAGCGCCAGTGCGGTGACCGCCGCAATGACCATTAGCTCGACGGGACCGACCACAGTCTCGCGTGCTGAACAGATCGAGGGTCCGCGCTGGCTTGCGGCGCAGTTCGTTACGTTCTTTGCGGGAATTCTTGTGGTTGGATTGCCGCTGCGGAGACGCGTTCGCCCCCGCGGGACCGCTCTGTTCTTGCTGATTGTACTCGTGGGGAGCATGGCCTCGGTGAGTTGTGGTGGCGGCGGAAACAGTGGTGGAGGCGGCAGGACGATTCCCGGCACAACGCCTGGAACCTACAAGTTCATGGTTGACGGCGCGTACACCCCAAACACCCGTACGCCTGAACCACTGTTTTACACTCAGCCACAGGTGTTCATCGTGAATGTCACCATTCAGTAGCTGGTTTTTCAGTTCGGGGTATTTTTTTCGGGTAGGGCATTCCTACGCCTGCGAGCGCCACGAGCGTGTCGCTGCTGTGATACCTCTCAGAATTCCGGGTTGAGGGCGTTAGATAACGCGTTCCCTCATTTCATCTTCTTCGCATGGCCCGTTGACCACTCGGTCCCATTTTTCATCTTCCTGGCATGGCCCGTTGACCACTCGGTCCCATTTTTCATCTTCCTGGCGTGGCCCATTGACCAGTCGGTTCGATGTGGGTATTGAAACAGCCGCACTTTTCATGACAACCTCTTTCTGAAGCCGGAGGCACATGTGCCGGCAAAGATTCTGTTAGACGCGGCAGTCTCTCCTCTCCGGCTTCGATGCCTGCAGGCTTCCGTTCTGCTGACGGCGGATGACAGGCAAACGGTTTGGTGCCTCGAGCGCCATACCGCTCCTTTTGGGTGAAACTCACGAATAGACTGATGGGGGGCCACAGAACATCACGGCCAATGCAGGAGTGTCTTTTCGCCGCTGCAGGGTTCAGGCGGACAGTTTCTTCTCGCTGCTCGCTCAAGTAAAATTATACTCAGTTCCATTTCTAATGCGGTGATACCGGTCACTGCGCCGTGTGAGGATCTTGAGATCGCGGTAGGGACAACCATTTGCCATGGTCACCGCGATGAGGCGATAGTTCGATGAATTTATTGACGTTCGGGAGCCTTTCGCTCACGATTCGCGACAAGTAGTCCAGAGGGTTAAGGCTGGTGGCGGCGGTAGGACTCGAACCTACGACCTACGGATTATGAGACCGTCGCTCTAACCACCTGAGCTACACCGCCACGGTGTGCTTACAACGACCTTACTAGGATGTGACCTCCGCGCTCTTGCATTCTTGGCGCGTGGTACCATAGCGCAGACCTGTCGGAGAGCCGCTTGAGTCGCGATCAGACCGGTCAGATTCTTGGGGCGTTTCCCGTTCGATTCTATCAAACCGAGTCGCGTGACGGACAAGTCATGCGCGTGCGGAGGTCGCACCGGCGGTGCGCTAAGGACACGAAGCAGTACTCGGAGAAATCGAAGCCAGTGAGTCGGAATGGTCCGGTTGGCCGGTTTTCAACGAAGCGCCGGGGCTAGCTTGCCCGAGAAGGTTAGCCCGGCAAGATCTCCTTGAGCGCCCACTCAATCCTATCGACTTCTTCGCGGATCACTCTGATCGATTGCTGATTTTTCAAGGGGTGGGCCACCGTAGTGATTCCCTCCACAGCGCCTCGTATTTGGTGATTCCGAGCCCAAATGAAGTTGAGCCTTGCGCTTCTCTCCTTGCGATGTTTGTAGACGCCGCCGACGAACTTAGTGGCGAGCCAGGCGAATATCAAACCAAACAGCACCTCAACCGGAATACGGTCGGTTGCGCCGTCAAACTCTGAAAACAAGAGTCGATAGACCGCCTCACCCATCCCAAACGCCGCGAACAATACAGTTACCCCGAACAAATATACTTTTAGGCGCTCCATGGGTTGCAAGCGTATGGAGTCGTCGCTTCCGTCACGTGTCTGCACAAAGTTGATGGCCATCCTTCCCCCCAATGCTTTGTCATGTTCCCGAGCTCACAATCGGCGGTACCAGCGCCAGTCTCTGTTAAATGATAACTTGAAAATTGCAATCAGGGGCAGGATTCTCTTTAGCCGAGTGGCCGCAAACGAGTGCCCGCCAAAGCCAAATGCGGAACTCCCCACGTCGGTTTCGTGGATTCCATTTACGAGGGTAGTGGATTGATTGAGCCCGGTGCTACATGCGAGACTGGGCGCATGAAGGTCATCGCTGTGATTCCGGCACGGCTGGCTTCGACGCGCCTCCCTCGCAAGATGCTGCGCGAGATCGCGGGCGTTCCGTTGCTGGCTTGGGTGTATCAGGGAGTGCGGCGGTGTTCGTCGGTCGATCAAGTCATCGTGGCGACCGATTCGGATGAAATCATGCGGTTCTGCGAAGAGCAAGGCTTTGTCGCGCGCATGACTTCGCCCGCGCATCGGTCGGGAACCGAGCGGGTCCATGAGATCTCAAACGCGATTTCGGCGGATGTTTATTTAAACGTTCAGGGCGACGAGCCGCTGACTCGCCCGGAGCATATTGAGAGCTTGATCGGTGTGTTGCAAGGTGCGGGGGTCGAGGTGGGGACGCTGAAGACTCCGGCCGCGGCGGTTGACATTAACAATCCGAGCGCGGTGAAGGTGGTGACGGATAACGCGGAGCGGGCGCTGTATTTTTCGCGGGCTACAATTCCGCATGATCGCGATGGCGTGCGTCCGCGATATTACAAACATCTTGGGTTCTACGGCTATCGCAAGGACGCGTTGGACAAGTTCGTACGCTGGCCGGAGTCCTCGCTCGAACGCAGCGAGCGACTGGAGCAGTTGCGCTTTCTGGAGAACGGGGTTCCGATCTACGTCGCAGAAACGCCATTCGACACCGTTGGCGTGGATACGGAGGAAGACGTTCGGCGAGTGGAAGAGATTTTGGCAAAGAATTTGTAATTTGGTAATTTGTAATTTGTAATTTGTAAATCAGATCAAGGCCGAGACGGAGAGCGTGCCACGGGTCGGTTTCAAATTACCAAATTACAAATTACTCAATTACCAATTTTCCCTGCGTCTTTGCCCAGGCTTCGGCGGCGGCGACTCGCTTTCCGATCGCAGGGTGCGAGTGGAGCAACCACTCAACCCAGCGGGCAGGCGTTTTTTCCGCGAGGTTCTGCTCGGCCAACTTATTCATCGACGAAATAAAGGGCTCGACGCTGGCCACAGACTCGAAGCAATAGCGGTCGGCTTGGCGCTCGTTGAAGCGCGAGTAGGCGTTGAGCGCGGGCATCAGCAAAAACGAGAGCACGGCCGAGACCAGGATCAGCAAAGGCAGATTGGCGAAATCGTGCATGGTCTCGTACATGTTGCGGCGCTCTACGGCGTAGCGCAGAACTTCGTTGGCCAGCCAAAAGCCGAAGAGCGTGATTCCCGCCTGCACGAAAATACTCTTCAGAATGTGCCGGTGCACGTGATGCCCGAGTTCGTGCGCGAGCACGGCTTCGATTTCGTCTTCGGAATAATTGTCGAGTAAAGTGTCGGCGAGAATGATGCGGCGGGTCGCGCCGAGTCCGGTCAGCGCGGCGTTGGCCTTTTTGCTTTTCTCGGAAAGATGCCACTTATAGACGCCGCGAATGCGCGTGCCGGCGCGTTCGCTCAAAACGATCAGGCGGCGCTTGAGTTCTTCGTTTTCCAGCGGCTCGAATTTATAAAAAATTGGAAAAAGCACAACCGGCGCGAGTTGCGCGAGGAGCACAAAGAGTCCGAGGAAAACAACCCACGCGATCACCCACCAGTGTTGCGGGGTCTGGCGCATCAGCATGTAGAGCAGTTCGACCACGATCGTGGCCATGACCAAGCCGATCAGAAAGCTCTTGCATTCGTCCCAGAGCCAGGAGCGGAGTGTTTGGTTGGACAGGTTATAGTGGTGCTCGATCCGGAAACCGTAGTACTCGAGCGGAGTTCCCAGCGCTTTGCTGATCAGCATCAGCATCAGGACATAAAGGAAAACGGCGAACGAGTAATTCTGCGAAGCGCCACGTTCCGCCAGATCGCGGAGCGTCCCGGTCCAGCCGGTGGCCAGGAGCACGACGAGCAGAAGCAAGCCGATCGCGAAATCGGCGACGCCCAACCAGCGCTTGATGCGGTTGTAGCGGCGCGATTCCGGAGAATCGGCGAGAACAGGTGTGGTTACCTTGGTGTCGACCATGCTGGGGTGTTGTTGTTATCCTATCGTGTTCGGCGGCTGGTCTGCTTGCGTAGGGGCGGACGCATTCGTCCGCTCCCGGCGAATGCGGGCATTTCTCGAGAAACACTACGCTGCCCAGCTTCGCTCGGCGGGACGGACGAATGCGTCCGCCCCTACGCAAGCCTGACGAATCTTTCACCAGTTTCTAGAATTTCTGCCACCAAGTCGGGGCTAGCTGCTTCCACATAGCAGCGCAGCATGTTCTCCGTACCGGAGGCCCGAAACAATACCCAGGCGTTGGCGCCGTTGCCGCGCTTGGGAGCATCGAGGAAGAACTTCACGCCGTCGCGATTTTCCTTGCGCAATATGCGATATGCGCCGAGCTTCGTTGTTTGCGGATCGGCGGCGCGGCGGATGGCGCCGCTCTTGATCTCATCGGAAATGTGCAGATCGCGCCGGCCGTAGTAGTGCGCTCCGAATTCACGCTGCAGGTCGGCGACCAATTCGCCGAGCGGCTTCCTTTCTTCCGCCATGACATTCGCCAGCAGGAGCGCGTTGAGAATGCCATCGCGTTCCGGGACAAAGCGGCCGTATCCGATGCCGCCCGATTCTTCTCCGCCGATCAGAATTTCATGCTCCATCATGAGGTCGGCAATGTATTTGAAGCCGATCGAGGTCTCGCGCAGCTTGCGCCCAAACTTGGCGGCGATGCGGTCGATCATGCCGCTGGTGTTGAATGCGCGCACCACATCGCCCGGCCACTTCTTGTACACCAGCAACCAGTTCAGCAGAACGGCAAAGCACTTGTGCGAATCGACGAAGCTCCCATCTTCTGCCACACCACCTATGCGGTCGGCATCGCCGTCGGTTGCCAGGCCGGCGTGGCATTTTTCTTTCACCACGGTTTCCTGCAGCAGCGCCACGTGCGGCAGAATCGGTTCGGGATTGATGCCGGGAAATAGCGGGTTCACTTCCTGACGGATCGCTACATAGCGGATGCCGTGCGCGTCAAATATTTTCGGAAGAACTCCGCGGCCGGAACCGTACATGGAGTCGATGGCAAATTTGAAATTCGCGCGGCGGATAAGGTCGAGATCGGCGAACTGGGAAACGGCTTCGACGTAGGGGGGCTTCAGATCCACCTCTTCGATTTTCGCGGGTGCCCCACTCCTTCGCGTTCTGTGCGAATGAGTGGGTGAACTGTCGCTGGCCGTCGCGTCCGCCGCCAGTTCTTCCTCGATCGATTTCATGATCGCGGGCGTGGCCGAGCCGCCAAACTTGGCTTTGAACTTCACGCCATTCCAATTCCACGGATTGTGGCTCGAGGTGATCATGACGCCGCCCGCCGCGCCCAGCTTTTTGACGTTGTAGGAAACCGCGGGCGTAGGCACGTAGTCGTTGGCCAGCAGCACGGGGATGCCTGCGCCGGCGATCACTTCAGCTACGCTGCGAGCGGCGCGGTCCGACAGGAAGCGCGTGTCATAGCCGATAATGACGCCGCGCGCGGGGTCTTCGTGCTTGAGGACGTAAGATGCAATGGCACCTGCGACCCGCCGCACGTTGTCGAAAGTGAAGTCGTCGGCAATTAGACCGCGCCAGCCGTCGGTACCGAATTTGATTTGGGTCATAGTTGGTCGTTAGTCGTTGGTCGTTCGCGGTTGGTCGTTCGCTCTACGCTGTCCGTCGTTGGCAAATGCAGATCCCTCACTTCGTTCGGGATGACAACTTGCGAACGACTAACGACCAACGACCGCCAACCAACGACTGACTCTTCACACTAGTTTCCGCAGTTTCTTTTCATCCAGATACTTCACCACTTTGCCCACATCCTGCGACTGGTCGAGCGTGGTGACGAGCAGCGCGTCTTCGGTCTCGACAATCACCAGGTTGCTCACGCCGACCAGAGCGACAAACTTTCCGGGAGCGTGAACGTAATTATTCTTCGCATTCAGGGCAAAGCTGCCCGACGCCGAGACTAGGCTTCCGTCGCCAGGTTTCGCTTTCGCCGCTTGGTGCTCGTGCAGCGCGGTCCAAGAGCCGAGGTCGTTCCATCCGAAGTCGGAGGGCAGACAAAAGATGCGCGACTGGGCTTCTCCCTTGGCCGAGCGGGGTTCGAGGACCGCATAGTCGATGCCGATATTTTTGCACTTCGGGTAAAGCTTTCGAAAAGTGTCCGCGAACGTGCGCGTGCCATAGGCGGCGGCAATCTTTTCGAGAAGCGGAGCGGTGTTCGGAAGATGCTCGCGCAGCGCGTTGGCGAGCGTGTCGGCGCGCCAGAGAAACATGCCGCTGTTCCAGAAGTAGTTGCCCGCTTGGAGAAACTGCCGGGCTTTGGCGAGTTCCGGTTTTTCGGTGAAGCGGCGCACGCGCAGGGAGCCATCATGGTCGGGAGCCCCCGACTCAATGTATCCGTAGCCGGTTTCGGGGCGAGTGGGGCGGATGCCGAGCACAACGATGTTGTCTCCCGCGGCGGCGATCGCGATGCCTCGGCTGAGAGTAGCGCGATATTGAGCAGGGTCGGCGATGACGTGATCGGAAGGAAACAGACCGAGCACTGCATCGGGGTCGTGACGAAGCAAAAGAAATGCCGCTAAACCGATCGCGGGAGCGGTGTTGCGTCCGGCGGGCTCGGCGATGATCTGCTTCGGAGGAAGTTTTGGAAGCTGACGCAGGATGGCGGGGCGCAGGTCGTTGTTGGTGATGATCCAGAAACGGGTCGGCCCGGCCATGGGTGCGAGGCGCGCGACGGTCTGCTGGAGCATGGTCCGCTTGCCATCGAGCGCGAGCAATTGCTTGGCGCGGCGCTTGCGGCTCAACGGCCAGAAGCGCGTGCCTCGGCCGCCAGCGAGGATTACTGGATAGAAGTGCGGATTCATCTTCACGGTCGCTGCAAGCCTAACATTTACGCGGGGCGCGGCGAAAGGCTTCACCACAGGGGGCACAGGGGAAAAGTGTGTGAAGAATTTGATCTTCCCTGTGAACCTCTGTGCCCGCTGTGGTAGAGGTTTTCGGTTATCGACGAGTTGCGGGCTCAGGCACGGATCCACTCGGCACGCTGGCTTTCAAGAACTCGATCGCCCACTGCGGGCGCACCGTGAAGCCCTGTAGGGCTGCGGGAATCACGACCGCGTCGCCCTTAGCCAGCGTCACCGGGTCGCGGCCCTGCGCCTCCACAACGCCGCAGCCTTCTACCGCGACCAGTATCTGCACTGAAGTTTCCCCGGACTCATCTTTCTCGGACGCATCGTTCTCGGGCGCGATGGTCGAGAAATCCTGCGGCGCTTTCAATTCGAACAGGTCCACCGTGAAGTACGGCGCAGCGATCATGCAAGAGCGCCGGTTTTTGCCGCCATTAATGGCAACGGGCGCGGGGCGAATCACTTTGCCGGAGGCAGTACGCTCTTTGACCGCGCCCAGGCCTTGCTCTAGATGCAACGGGCGCGGGCGCCCGTAGTCGTAAAGACGATACGTAGTATCGGACTGCTGCTGCGTCTCCACCATGACAGATCCCGGTCCCAGCGTATGCACCGTGCCACCGGCCACGTAAATCATCTCGCCCTGATAAACATTGATCCAGTTGAGCAACTCTTCCGCGCGCTTGTCATGGATGGCTTGCTCGAATTGAGCCACAGTAACGCCGGGCTTCAAGTCCAGGGCGATCTGCGCTCCAGGCTTGGCATGGGCCACGTACCAGCATTCGGTTTTGCCCCAGGGCTCGCCGAAGCTCTGAGCGGTTTCGTCATCGGGGTGCACCTGGACAGAGAGCTTCTCCTCGGGAAACAGAAACTTCAGAAGCAACGGAAAGCGCTGTGGGTCGCGCGCGGCGGTGCCCACGAGTTCAGAGCCGAATTCTTTGCTCAGGTCAGCGAGCGATCGTTTCGCCAGCGGACCAATTGCGACCACGCAGTTGTCGCCGGTGAGCCAAGCTTCGCCGATTCTTTCGTTGAATTTGTGATTTGGATAGATCGCGGAAAGGTCGAGCGTGCCCCACGGGCGCGGGTCGAAGGCGGGCGACATCAGGAATGGGTAGAGTTGGCTCATGCGAGCTGCGGCAAATCGTCGAACCAATTGGAGCAGGTGTTGGTGTCGTTTCCTTGGCGGTAGCCTTTACGAATCTTCCAGCTTTTGGAAGGTCGCGCTTAGTTCTTCGCCGGGATTCTTCTTTGCTTCGCCGTCGATTTCCAGCAACAGAGGCGGCTTTTGCGGGGCGGTGCGCAACAATTCCATAGTCTGTTTCCAATCGATCGATCCGTTGCCCGGCCAGAGGTGCGAGTCTTTGTCTTTGTTGTTGTCGTGCACGTGGGTCGAGCAGATGTGGTTCTTCAGCGTGGCGAAGGCTTCGGGAATGCCATTCATCATGTGCGCGTGGCCGCAATCGAAGCAGACGCCGATGTCGTCGAAATGCATGGTGCGGATGAACTCGACGAGGCGCGCGGGAGTGGAAAGTTCGTTGGGAATGTTTTCCACGAGCACTCTTACTCCGAGCGGCTTGGCGAAGGCGCGCAGATGCTCGACGCAGGTCATGGCGGCTTCGAATTTCTTTTCGTCGAAGGCTTCGTTGGGATTGCCGATGTGCTGGACGAGAAAGCGGAACGGGATGTGCTCGGCGATTTCCAGGGAGCGTTTGATTTCGTCCATGGCATCGATGCGTCCGGCGCGGTCGGTGGAGGCGATGTTGACGGGCGGCGAACCGGTGCGTCCCCACTCGTAGTCGGAGTACAAAGGCGCGTGGACGGAATTAAGTGGAATGCCGGTGGAGCGGAACCAGTCGGCGATTTCGCGGACATGCTGCTTGCGATTAGCGTAATCGAAGTGCTGGCGGGCGGCGAAGATTTCGATCGACTGGGTTCCCCCCTTGACCAGTTCGTCAAGCAAGCCCGGATGGAGTCGTTCCTTTACATAGACGTACGTCGATACAGCCCTCAGCATCAGTAACCCACCGCCTTCCCGTTGTTGCGTCCGTCGCTGGCGCCGAGGCGCTCGCCGGCTTTGGGATCAATCATAATGCACTCGCCATCTCCCCAAAAATGCTCGACGTTCAGCTTGTGTCCTTTGGACCGCAGAAGATTCATTGTATCGGGAGAGAGGCGGTCTTCGACGAGAATCTGATCGGGGAGCCACTGATGATGAAACCTGGGCGCGTTGACCGCTTCCTCGATATCGAGCGAGAAATCCACGACGCCGATGAGGATGTTGGCGACAGTGGTGATGATGGTGGGGCCGCCGGGCGAGCCGAGAACGAGGAAGAGCTTGCCCTCTTTGAGCGCATCCTTTCTGAGGACAATGGTTGGCGTCATGGCGGAGAGCGGGCGCTTGCCCGGGCCGATGGCATTGGCTGGGCCCTGGATGAGTCCGTAGATGTTGGGGACGCCTTGTTTGGCGGCGAAGTCGTCCATTTCGTCGTTGAGCAGGAAGCCCAGGCCTTCGGCGGTGACGCGGAAACCGAAGGCGTCATTGAGGGTGGTAGTTACGGAAACGGCGTTGCCTTCGGCATCGACTACGGAATAGTGGGTGGTGTTTTCCGGTTCGCGAATGGCTACAGCTGTAGAGCGCGACTGGGCTACGCGCTCCAGTTCACTGAAAATCGACGGGCGTTTCAAGTCTGTGCTCACGCTGGCGCGGTTGGGGTCGATGGAGTCGCGCCATGCGGCGGCGTACTTTTTGTCGATGAGCTGCGCGACGGGAACTTTAGTGAAGTCGGGATCGCCCATGAAATCGGCGCGATCATAGAAGGCGCGACGGAACGCTTCGGCTTCGAGGTGGATGGCGTCGGCGGAACGGTTGCCGGATTTCGCGAGGTCGTAGCCTTCAAGAATATTGAGGATTTCGACGAGTGCTACTCCGCCGGAAGATGGCGGCGGAGCGCTGATGATGTCGTAGCCGCGATAGGAGCCGCGAATGGGCTCGCGTTCTTTCACTTCGTAAGCGGCGAGGTCTTCGGCGGTGACCAAGCCTCCGCCTTTGTGGATGGCCGCAGCCAGTTCGCGGGCCATGGCGCCGCGATAGAACGTGTCGGGATCCTTGGCGAGCCGTTCCAGGGTGCGGGCGAGTTCGGGCTGCTTGAGAAGCTCGCCGGGCCGGTAGTAGTTTCCGTCGCGTAGAAAAATGCGTTTGGATTCGGGAAACTGGGCGAGGTACTCATCGTCTCTCAGATCTTGCGTGTCCTCGTAGGCGAGGGGAAAGCCATCGCGGGCGAACTTGATGGCGGGGGCCATTACTTTTTCTATCGATAGCTTACCGTATTGCTTTTCCGCGTAGACGAGGCCGGCCACGGAACCCGGGACGCCGATGGATTTGTATCCGACGACGCTCGAATCTTTACTGGACTCTGGGACGACGTTGCCCTGAGCGTCGAGATACATGTTTGCGGTGGCGGCGGGCGCTTTTTCGCGGAAGTCGATGAAGTGAGTTTCTCCGGTGGCGCTGCGAAGAAGAAGGAAGCCGCCTCCGCCGAGATTTCCGGCCTGGGGATGGACAACGGCAAGCGCGAAGCCGGTGGCGACGGCGGCATCGATAGCGTTGCCGCCGGAGCGCAGCATTTCCACTCCGGCGCGCGATGCGAGTTCGTGGACGCTGGTGACGATGGCGTGCGAGCTGTGCGTGGGGCGCAGAGGCGCGGCCGCGACGGTCGACGCGAGTAGAGCGCACAGGATCAAAAAGCAGATCAGAGAACGTATTAGGGAAGGTCTCAGGGAAGGTCTCAGGGAACGTCTCAAGGCACGTCTCAAGGCACTATGTTGAATGCGCATGGATTGGGCGAAAGTACGAGGCTAGCTTAGGGGGTTGCAGGGAGTCAAACCTGAGCGCGGAACACGCCGAGGAAGCCTTTGTCAGGATTTCGTTGATCCCTGTTTTGCAGATCGACGTTTTGCAGATCGACGTTCTGCAGATCGCTGCTTCGATTTCCCGGACGCTGTGGCTTTGGGTGCTTTGGCCGCGACCAGTTCGTACGACTGGCGAATCAGGGCTTCGAGTTCGCTGGGGGGCAGCACATTGGAGTTGGCGAGCATCACCCATTTGTAGCGTCCGACATAGGGCGCGGGAGAAATGCCTTCGATCTCCAGCAGTTCGTGGAACGTGTCGGGCGCGCATTTAAGAGTTATGCGCGGGAACCGGCCGTCCGAAAGGACCATGCCGGTGAAGATCTTGCCTCGGACTTTGAAGCAGAGGTCGTCGCCCCACGGCATGTCCTCGGTCACGTCGGCGAAGGAGAGACAGAGTTTGCGGATCCATTCGACGTCGGGCATGGTAAAGCGGGCAAGAACGCCCGCGCCACACGAACTTATATATCGACCGCCCAATTCACGGGCGGACGCAGGTCCTCGACTTGCGCAAACGCCTTATCCCGGGTAACCAGGGTTGCGTTTGTACTGATGGCATGGGCTGCGATTAGCATATCCAGATTGCCCAGGACTTTTCCGGCTCGTTCTAGTTTGGCCCGCAAGTCTCCGTAGACAAGAGCCTCCGCGCTGCCCCAGGAAAGAATCCGCAGCTTATCAAAGAAAATATTGAGAGCGGCGAGCCGCGCCGATCCCGGGGCTTGCTTGGACGTACCGTAACGAAGTTCGGCTTCGGTAATTACCGAAATGCACCCGATTTCATCGCCCTGAAGTTTGTGCAGTTTGGCTCTTGCCGCTGGCGACTTCCCACGGACAATGTAGCTCACGGTGTTAGTATCGAGCATCCAAAGTCGAGTCATAAGTCGTCGCGTTTTTGCGGCGGTCTCTGATCTCGATCTTCAAGGAAATCGTCAGGAAACTTGGCGTCATCGAGAGCCTTAAAAACTTCGGCCCAGGTCTTTGTCGGAGACTCGGAAAGAATCAGATCTCCGGTCTGAGGATCGCGTCGGACGTAAACCTCATCTTTGGTGAAGCGAAACTCGGCTGGAATCCGAACCGCCTGACTCCTGCCGCTATAGAAGACTTTTGCTTTGGAGCTTGGCGCCATGGCAAATCCCTTCTTGCTATATATCATGCTATATAGCAATGTGGATTGCAAGAGGGCTTGCCAGAGCCTTGGCAAGGGCACGCGGGCAAGAATGCCCTGCGCCACACGAACTACACCTGATCTCTGGCTTCGCCCAGCACCACCGTTACTTCCACCTGTTTTTTCCCTCGGAAGATGGTTACCTTCACGGTGTCGCCGGCGCGGTGTTTGTTCATGATCTGGGCGAGGGTCTGCTGGCTTTCGATTTTCTCTCCGTCGATGGCGACGATTAAATCTCCACCGATCATGATAGGAATGTTGCCGAGGTAGGCGCGTTCCGTGCCGCCGCGCAATCCAGCGCGGTCGGCGGAGCCTCCGGGAACGGCTTGCACGATGAGGAGTCCGTAGTTCGCGGCGAGGCCCAATTCTTCAGCGATTTCCGAATCGATGGGGATGGTGCGAACACCGAGTGCGGGACGGCGCACGCGTCCGAGCGTAACCAGGTCGTTAACCACGGCTTTGGCGGTGTTGATGGGGATGGCGAAGCCGATGCCGGCGCTTTGTCCGACACTGGAGGCGATCATGGTGTTGATGCCGATCACCTGGCCGTGCCAGTTGAGCAGCGGGCCCCCGGAGTTGCCGGGGTTGATGGCGGCGTCGGTCTGAATGGCTTCGTCGATGACCAGGCCGTCGGGCTCCTGCACCTGGCGGATGGAACTGACGATGCCGCGAGTGAGGGTTCCGGCAAGGCCGAAGGGATTGCCGATGGCATAGACCTTCTGGCCGACTTGCAGATTGGCCGAGTCGCCGAGGATCATCGGCTGCAGGTCGGGAGCTTTGATCTGGACGATGGCCAAGTCGTGAGACTTATCGGTGCCTACGATGGTGGCCTTATATTTCTTGCGGTTGTGGAGCGTCACTTCGACCTGGCGCGCGTCGGCGATGACGTGATAGTTGGTGAGGATGTGTCCTTCTTTGTCGATGACGAAGCCGGAGCCCTGGCCTTCCTGCGGCACTAAGCCGTAGAAGAAGTCGAATGTCATCACGCGCGACGTGATGTTGACGACGGATGCTATGTTCTTTTTGTAGACGTTGATGTTGTTTTGCTCTTCGCCGTCGAGCGCTTCGTTGCCGGCGGCTTCGGTGATTTCAACGTGCTGCGGACGGCTGATCCAGCTGGCGGGATTGACGCGCCCGTTGCGATGGGTGGTGAAGTAGAAGAAGGCGGACGCTAGAAGAATTGCGAAGACCAGAGTACGCAAGAATCTCATCGTGGTTAATCCCTGAAAGCCTGCAGCTTGAATTCTAGCGAAAAAGGGTCTTTACCGCAGAGAACCCACCGAGCCTGCAGGGGGTGTGTGGTGGCCGGGCTTCGCCCCGCCGGGACGCGTAAGAGGTCAGATTGCAGAGGTGGGGCCGAGGTGGGTTAACCTGGACTGGACCCCTCGAGTGAAACAATCAGTTAAGTTACATGGCTCCGTTCGTTGCCGAAGCATTGTACGGTGCAATTGAAGTTTGACAGCATGGCTCCGGCTGGGGAAGCGGACGCGGGCTCTGCTGGAGAGCACCTCGCCAGGAATACCCAGCTGGAGACTCATCCACGGCGATGAGCGGGGGCGCGGTCGCAAGGTCGCGCCCTCATCGCATGGATCGATTTCCTCATGCCTCAGAAAACTCATACCCCCTCCGCCAGCGGGACCACCGCCTTGGTCGCAGGCAACTGCAGGCGCTCGAACTCCGCCGGTGAGCGATAGCCGAGCGCCGAGTGCAGCCGTTTCTGGTTGTAGATCGGATCCAGGAAATCGCTGATCCGCAGCCGCGCATCGGCTAGGTTGCGATATTCACTGCGATACACCTCTTCGCACTTCAGCGTCTTCATAAAGGACTCGCACATCGCGTTGTCCCAGGGGTTGGCCGGACGCGACATGCTGATGCGGATCTGATGCATCTCCAACACCGCCACATCGTCCTGGCTGGCGTACTGCACGCCGCGATCGGAATGGTGCACCAGGCCCGCCGCCGGCCGCCTCTGCTCCAGCGCCATGGTCAAGGCCGACAAGGTCAAGCTGGTCTCCAGCCGGTGGTCCACCGCCCAGCCAATCGCGCGCCGCGAGAACGCATCCAGAATCACCGCCAGATCGATGAACTCCTCCAGCAACCGGATGTAGGTGATATCCGCCAGCCAGAGCTGGTTGATCCCGCTCACCCCCTGCCTCGCCGCCAGATTCGGATACACCCTCCAACCATGTGCCGCATCGGTCGTCACCAGTAAAGATCTTGCCGATTCACTTCCAGACTCCGCGCCACCGCTGCCAGTTTGAACTCCTTCGTAAACTTCCGTCGAGACTCCATCCAGTTCTCCCCTTTCCCTGCATTTTAGGGCTTAACTGGTTGTCTCATTTTTGGGGTCCACTCCACCTCTGCAATCTGACCTCTAACCTCTGACCTGTTCACCTCAAGCCCATCGCCCGTCTTTCCGGTGGCGCCCCGCGGCAAGTGACCCTGCCGTGACCCCACTTTCCTTGCGTTGTCGCGTTACCCGGTGAAGGCTGAAATCGCGCGTTTCCAGATGAAGGCAGACAAAGCGGCCCTCAAATTCTCACCAGGAGAAAAGAAATGAATAACACAAGGCTTCAGGAAGTTGGGTTTGTTGCGGATTGCCAGTGGAGCGCGCTGCCTGGCGTGAGCCGGCCAGTTCGTTCTTCCCGAACGAAACAAGATTTTCAACCGTGCGGTGATAGGACCGACAGGAGGCAGACTATGAACTCGACGAAGACAATTTCCGCGTGTCTTGCCATGCGCCGGACGATGGCGCTCATGCTTTCTTTGCTGCTGATTCTGGCAACACAATTGGTGTACGCGCAAGCGCCCGCGCCGGCTGCGTATGTCGATTTGGACGCGGTGCAACTGGATCAACTGGTGGCTCCGATTGCTCTCGATCCGGACTCACTGGTCGCTCAAATATTAACTGGTGCCACCTATCCGGACCAGGTTGCCGCGGCCGATACCTGGCTGAATCAGAACATGAATCTGCCTCCGGATCAGCGCGCTGCCGGGGCGAACAACATGCCGTGGGACCCCGCCGTTAAAGGTCTCATAGAGTTTCCCTCCGTCCTCGACAATCTGGCGAAGAACACCGCCTGGACCGCGCAGCTAGGCAATGCCTATTACAACCAGCCCGGCGACGTCATGAATGCGATCCAGGCGATGCGGTTGCAGGCGCAGCAGTCGAACGTGTTAGTTACGACCGCGCAACAGCGTGTGGTGGTGGTGGCCGGCGTGATCGAGATTGTGCCGGTCAACCCCGCTGTAATTTTCGTTCCCTATTACAATCCGTGGCGCGTTTGGGGAACGTTATTTGTCGCCTACCCTGGCTTTGTTGTGCTGCCGCCGCCTACCGGCGTCGTGTGGGGAGTCGGACTTGCCTTCGACCCGGGAATCGCGGTTGGTGTCTATGCGGGCTTCGGCTGGGGTTTCGACGCGTGGGCGCCGGCTTGGGACGGCGGGACCGTGATGTTTGGTGGCGATACGTACATTTCGAACAGCATGACGGTCTGCAATCACGGTTATTTCGGCGGTCACGACCGGGGCGCATTCGAACATGGTGGTCGCGGCGTCCCAGGAGGTTATCGCGCTGCTGCTCATGCGGGGTCTGCTCGGTCGGCCGCTGCTCGGGCGTCTGCTGCTCATGGAGGGGCACGTGGTAGCCATTCGGCATACGGAGGTAAACCGTCCGCTGGCCGCTCGGCCTCTGCTGGGCGTTCAGCGTCTGCTGGCCGCTCGGCGTCCGCTCGTCGTTCGGCGTCTGCTGGTCGCTCGGCATCCGCTGGTCGTTCGGCATCCGCTGGTCGTTCGGCCTCCGCTGGTCGTTCAGCCTCTGCTGGCCGCTCGGCCTCTGCTGGCCGCTCGGCCTCTGCTGGCCGCTCGGCCTCTGCTGGTCGCTCGGCTTCCGCTGGTCGCTCGGCCTCCGCTGGTCGTTCGGCCTCCGCTGGCCGTTCGGCCTCTGCTGGCCGTTCGGCCTCTGCTGGTCACTCGGCTTCCGCTGGTCGCTCGGCCTCTGCTGGCCACTCGGCATCCGCTGGCCGCTCGGCGTCCGCTGGCCACTCAGCCTCCGCTGGTCGCTCGGCCTCCGCTGGCCACTCGGCGTCTGCTGGTCGCTCGGCTTCCGCTGGTCACTCGGCCCCCGCTAGCCATTCGGCATCTGCTGGCCACTCCGGTGGTGGTGGTGGCGGTGGTCACGCCTCCGGCGGCAAGAGCAGAGGGCGGTAAGCAACCTATATATGGGATGGCGCGGTATTCATGGCTCATTGTTCATAGCATGAAATCCCGCGCCACCTCGGTGCATATTTCGTAGGATGGGGAGTTGAGGCGAAATATGAAGGCATGATCACCTGCAACACGCCTGCCCCGGAAGTGAAGCTCGAGGAGCAAGGTTCGCTACGAGGAGGCCATTCAAACCGTTTTGGGCAGAAGAAATCAAGGGTTCCCCGAAGCGGATGTTGACTCCCAAGTGGCTTTGATCTATTTGGAACGAGCGAAGAAAGATTCGACAAATCGCGAGAAGTGGGCAGAGCAGGCTGCTACTTATCTTGATAAGCCGCAGCTGTGGCTCCAAAGGATCCTTTCACCTTGGAGAGCGCAATGGACGGCTTTAACAGGGTGGGAGATTACTCGGAGGAGGGCTGTCCATATTACGAAAAAGCCGTGGGTTATGGGGAAGCCGCGCTCGCCCTTCTGCAAAATAGTACAGTCACGATCGAAGGGGACGTACGGAGCTACCCGACGCAGCCAATCAAGGAAAGTATCCAACCTCAACTCAAGAGAATTCGAGAGAAAGTCGATGCTTGGTGCAAGAGGACATCCTGGCCGGACGCCCAACGTCCCGCGGTTTTCGAGACGCGGGATGCTGCGGATGAGGAATCCCGCGCTGAATCCTCTTAGGAGCGAGCGAGCTGAGGCGCGGCCCCGCCATCTGTCGAACCAAGCGTAGATCGATGTGTCATCTTGCAGGTCGGGTGACATATTTGTATAATGTGTCATATATATGAGAGTGTGACACATGGATGCCGAAACCTTTGCCCGGGTCAATGAGAACGGACGCGTCGTCATTCCCGCTTCCTACCGGAAAGCGCTGGGGATCAAGGCCGGAGACCAAGTGATTTTGCGCATGGAAGACGAAGAGTTGCGAATCACGACGATGAAACGCAGAATTGAGCGCGCTCAGCGGTTGGTCCGGAAATATGTCAAGCCCGGTACCTCCCTGGTCGACGAACTGATTGCCGAACGGCGCGAGGCCGCTAAACGTGAGTAGGGTTGTGCTGGATGCATCCGCCCTCATGGCCGTACTTAACCGCGAGCCCGGCGGGGAGAAATTGACGCCTCAGATCATGAGCGTGGCTGCGGCCAGCACGGTCAATCTCGCCGAAGTGCACGGGAAGCTCGTGCAACGGGGCGTTAGCCCGGACGACGCTTGGACCGCCGCCAATGGAGTCATTGAAGAGGCGGTCGCTTTCACCGCCGAGCAGGCCCAGACTGCCGGAGACCTCGTCGTCCACACCCGCCCGCTTGGCTTGTCGCTCGGAGACCGGGCGTGCCTGGCTCTCGGGATTGCCCTGCGCGCCCCGGTTTACACGGCTGACCGATCATGGAAGAACTTGAAACTCGGCATTCGCATCCATGTCATTCGGTGATGACGCGAGGTGTCTGCTGGCGGCCAGAAGCGAGTAGCCTATTCCCATGTCCTTTCACTCTGGATTCGTCTGCATTCTCGGCCGGCCCAATGCGGGCAAGAGTACGCTGCTGAATGCGCTGGTCGGCGAGAAGCTGGCCATCATTTCTCCGAAGCCTCAGACCACGCGCAACCGCATTCTTGGCATCATCAACGTCAATGTCCCCAAGCAGAAGGGACGCGAGGCGGGGCAGATCGTGCTCATTGATACGCCGGGAGTCGCCACGCACTTAGCTCACCGGTCCGGCTCCTCCCTCGGACGCAAGATGATGTCCGAGGTGCGCGAGGCGATCGAGGGCTGCGAGCTTATTTTGATGATTGTCGATGCCAAGAAGAAGTGGGAAGCCGACGACAGCTTCGTCCTCGACCTGGCGAAAAAGGCGGGCACTCCGGTGTTTTTGCTGCTCAACAAAATCGATCTGCTGGCCGACAAGAGTAAGCTGCTTCCGCTGATCGCGCAGTTCCAGGCGCTGCACGATTTCAAGGAGATCGTCCCCATCTCCGCCCTCAAAAAGAAGGGGCTCGACGAATTGCTGTCCTGCGTGGTGAAGGCGCTGCCCAACGGGCCGCGCTATTTTCCCGAGGATCAGATTACCGATCAGCCGGTGCGATTCATGGCGGCGGAGTTAATCCGTGAGCATGTTCTGATGCAGACGCATGAAGAGGTGCCGCACGCGGTCTCGGTGCTGATTGAGCAGTTTGAAGAGAGTCCGAGACTGGTGCGGATTGCCGCTGTGATTTATTGCGAACGCGACGGCCAGAAGGCCATCCTGCTCGGCAAAGGCGGCCAGATGCTCAAGAAGATTGGAACCGCGGCGCGCCTCGACATCGAGAAGATGGTAGGCACGAAAGTTTTTCTCGAACTCTTCGTCAAGATCAAGGCTGGCTGGCGCGATTCGCGAAGCTTTGTGGAAGAGCTGGATTGGCGGCGCCAGCTACAGCAGATCGGAGGCCCGCCTGACCCGGAGTCGTGAACTGGGCCCCATGGGCTTAAAGTCGCCAGGCAGCCACCGGGTCGTAGGTCAATTTGAAATTCACATTCCCCCAGCGGCTGAAGCCGCCATTGATTTCATGGCAGTTGCGGCACGGCTGGAAGCCGTGCCCTTTCAAGACAATTTCAAACTGACCCACTACCAGCCACCTGGTAGTGTCTGAAATTTCAGACACTACCCAGCCACCTTAACCCTTTGACCTAATACACTAGACGTAATACGCTAAAGGGTTGTCTGCGATCCAAATAAAGTTTGCATCTCAGCCCGCAAGTCCCTAGAATCGGTCGGCGTCTTTGCTGCATCTCAGTTTCTGCGTTCAAGTTTCTGCATCCTAGTTAAATAGAAAGGCTAAGTGAGAGGCCGGAAGCAACGCCCATAGCCATTTTTATGGCCGATTCTACGACATCCTCGGAGCAATCGCCGCAGCCGCCACGATCTTGTAACCCCGATGCGAAGAAGCTTGATCTCAAGTTGAGCGTGACGCTTTCCGCCGACCGCGATGCGGTGGACGAGGTCGTCCGAAGCATTATGAAGGTGGTGCGGGAAGTGAAGTGTGTTCCGGGAAGCGAAGACGACATCGAACTCGCTTTGGCCGAAGCCCTGGCCAATGCCGTCGTGCATGGAGCGAAAAACGATCCCTCCAAAGTTATCGAATGCGATGTGGCCTGCGACGACGAGCGGGGCCTCTTGATCATAGTGCGCGATCCCGGCTCCGGTTTTGATCCCGCCAAGCTTCCCGATCCCTGCCAAGGTGAGAACATCCATTCGGAGCACGGGCGCGGCATTTACCTGATCAATCAGTTGATGGACGAAGTCCAGTTTCACAAGAACGGGGCTGAGATTCACATGCTGAAGAGATAAGGTCTTGGTCCTAGGTGTCAGGTCCCAGGAAAACCTTCAATTTTGTTTGCTGGATCGCCAGGTTTTCCTAGACCTGAGACCTGACACCTGTTCTACTGGCCAGCAGTTGCTTATGAGGGTTGCTTATGACGGTCAGCCATATTGAAACGGCGGATGTGCATCGGCGCGAGGGGCTGAAAGCTTTTCTGGCGGCGCGCGAGTTCCTGTTCCGGCAGCGCGAAGACTACGAGACCGCTTACCGCGATTTCCGCTGGCCTCAGCTCGATAAGTTCAACTGGGCGCTCGATTACTTCGATACCTTCGCGCGGGGCAATCATAAGCCAGCGCTTTGGATCGTGGACGAGAACGGTCCCGAGGTGAAGCTGAGCTTCGCCGATATGTCACGGCGCTCCAACCAGGTTGCGAACTTCTTGCGCCAGCACGGAGTCCACCGTGGTGACCGCCTTATCGTCCAACTTCCCAACCTGGTCGCGATTTGGGAGATCATGCTGGCGGCTCTCAAGCTTGGCGCCATCGTTATCCCCGCGGCCACGCTGCTTACGGTCGCCGATTTGCGCGACCGCCTCGATCGCGGCAAGGCCCGGCACGTAATCACCCTCTCTGGCCTGACTGAAAAATTTGCCAGCCTGGGCGGCGATTACACTCGAATACTCGTTGGCGCGGCAGAAAAAGGCTGGATACCCTACGCGCAAGCCTACGAACAGAGCGCCGACTTCACTCCGGACGGCGAGACCAACGCGACCGATCCATTCATGTTGTATTTCACTTCGGGCACGACCGCTCTGCCCAAGCTCGTTCTGCATACTCACCAAAGCTATCCCGTCGGCCACCTCGCTACCATGTATTGGATTGGCATCCGGCCGGACGACATCCACTTGAACATCAGCACGCCGGGATGGGCCAAGCATGCCTGGAGCAGCTTCTTCGCGCCGTGGAACGCAGGCGCCACCATCTTCGTGCATAATTACGACCGCTTCAGCGCCAAGCGGACCCTTGAGGTCGTCGCCCGCTGCGGCGTCACCACGATGTGTGCGCCGCCAACCGTTTGGCGTTTGTGCATCCTCGAGGATTTGAGGTCGTTCCCGGTCCAGCTTAAAGAGTTGGCCAGCGCCGGCGAACCGCTCAACCCGGAAGTGATCGAGCGGGTGCGAGCGGCTTGGAATATCACCATCCGCGACGGTTTTGGCCAGACTGAAAACGTCTTGCTCCTGGGCAATTTTCCCGGACAGACCGTCAAGCCCGGCGCCGTGGGCAAGCCCTCGCCGGGGCACCGCGTGGTTCTGCTCGATGCCGAGGGCCACGAGTCCGATGACGGCGAGATCGCGGTCGTGTCCGATCCCAAGCCCATCAGCCTGATGGTTGGCTATGTGGACGACGAAGAGCGCACCGCGCAATCTTTTGCCGGAGGTTACTACCGCACCGGCGACGTGGCGCACCGCGATGCCGATGGTTACTTCACCTACGTCGGCCGCGCCGACGACGTCTTCAAGAGTTCCGATTATCGCCTGAGTCCGTTCGAACTGGAGAGCGCGCTGATCGAGTATGAGTGCGTCGCCGAAGCTGCAGTTGTGCCCAGTCCAGACGCCATCCGCTGGCATGTGCCCAAGGCATTTATCATGTTAAAGCCCGGCTTTGAGCCGTCGGCGGAAGTGGCACGCGGGATTTTTAAATTCATACGCGCGCGGCTCGGTCCCTACAAGCGCGTCCGCCGGATCGAATTTTCCGAGCTCCCCAAGACCATTTCCGGCAAGATTCGGCGCGTGCAGTTGCGCGGCATCGAATTGCAGCCGAGCCGGAACCGCCGTCCCGCGGAGTATTGGGAAGAGGATTTTCCCGATCTAAAGGACGCGACAAAATAAGTCAGAGGTGAGAGGTCAGATTGCAGAGGTAAATCCCGCGATCGCCGCCGTTTGTGCGACGGGTTGGAGTGGACCCCAAGAATGAGACAACCAGTTAAGCCCTAAAATGCAGGGAAAGGGGAGAACTGGATGGAGTCTCGACGGAAGTTTACGAAGGAGTTCAAACTGGCAGCGGTGGCGCGCTTGCGGGCGGGTGAGTCGGTAGGAGCAGTGGCGCGGAGTCTGGAAGTGAATCGGCAAGATCTTTACCGCTGGGCCGAGCGCTGGAGAAGTTCGGAGCGCGGGCGTTTCCTAGGGTGGGGCAGAAACGGGAGGAAGAGACCACGATTGTCGACCACCCTGCTTCTCTAGCCGCGCGCAAGCACCATCACCACGAATGGCGCAGGAAGATAAATTATGGATGCCGCAAGAAGGCGTCGAGCGGCAGAGTTGGACTTGCGAATTAAGAACTGTGCTGCGTAATAAAGAAACCCCGCGTCCAGGAGCAAGGCCCCGATCAAATAGAAGTTCGCTTCACCCATCAACCCTGGCAAGAGACTTACTGGCACCAACGCTAAGAGCGGCAGCACAGTTTGCAAATTCACAAAACGGGCTCGCGCGCAGTCGTCAGGAGGGAGCACCAAGTAGCCTGCGCGGGCGTAATCCTCGCGGTACATCCAGGCGATCGCCATGAAGTGCGGAAACTGCCAGAGAAAGAGCATTGCGTAGAGTGTCCATGCTTGGAAGTTCAGCTTGCCGGATGCTGCGGCCCAGCCGATCAGAGGAGGCATGGCCCCTGGAAACGCGCCGACCAGGGTGCACAGTGGCGTCTTTCGTTTGAGCGGAGTGTAAACAAACAGATAAGACAGTAACGTGGCCATCGCGAGCAGGCTCGCAAGAACATTGACCGCGACCGCAAGATAGACCCTGCCGACCACCGGCGGCCGGCGCATACACATTCACAGTCTCTGTAACAATGCCAGGTTGCAGCCGCGCGTCCACTGTCAGGCGCCCGCCTGCAGTCACTGGGCTTCCAGCCACCGAGGTTTTCTTGAAGCCTTTCTTCTCGACCGTCACTCTATACGTGCCAACGGGCAGATCATCGGCCACGTAGTAGCCGCTGCCGTTGGTGATAATGGGGGGGCGGGAGACGCCGGTCTCCTTATTCGTGATCGTGACGTTCGCACCGGGGACAACCGCGCCCGTCGTGTCGGTAACAGTCCCCGACATGCGCCCCACGATATCTTGCGCCTCGACCAGCGGCACAGCCGTGGCGCAAATCCAGATCAGGGAGAGTGCCACCGGCACGCCAATTGCCGCACAAAAAGATCGCCGGTTTGCGACGCGTGTATTCTTGAGCGACGCGTCAGTCCATCGCGCGGGAATCATTTCGACCTCCCCTCGCAATGTCAGGGCTGAGAGGGCCGCTCAACCATAATTCAGGGCGAGCGACGGAGACAGGCTCCGTAGAAGTACGGGATTATTGCGCCAGAAATCGGCGGAGTCAAGACGCAAAACTTGCCCTCCTCGATGATTCACGAAAGGTTGATCACTTTGTGGACCCGCTGTTCTGTCCTGCCATTTACTGGCTGTCACCGGCGGTCGCTCTCTTTGAGAAAAGTCCCTTCTTGAAGTTCCGTGAATGCCTGGCGCAGCTGCTCCTGTGTGTTCATCACGATTGGACCATACCAGGCGACAGGCTCCTCGAGGGGCTTTCCTGAGACGAGCAGAAATCGGATTCCATCATTCCCGGCCTGCACCGTGACCTCATCGCCACGGTCGAAGAGGATCAGCGAGCGGTTATCCGCCTCCACGGGAGGAGCGGTGTCCAACCATTTGATCGCCTCGGTCGGCACCGCGAGCGGGCCCGACGCGTTGCAGAACTTTCCGCTACCGGAAAAAACATAAGCGAAAGCATGACGAGCCGTCTCCACCGGAAGCGTCTTTCTCTTGCCCGGAGAAACCGACACGTCGAGATAGATCGGATCGGCAGCAACTCCGACCACCGGGCCGGTCTTTCCCCAGAAACTTCCGCAGACTATTCGCACGCGGGTGCCGTCGTCATCGGTGATTTCAGGGATCTCAGCAGCCTTCACTTCCTGGTAACGTGGCGCGGTCATTTTGAGCGATGACGGAAGATTGCCCCATAACTGAAATCCGTGCATCCGCCCGGCACGATCACCCTTTGGCATCTCCTGGTGAATGATGCCGCTGCCGGCGGTCATCCACTGCACATCGCCTGAAGAGATGACGCCGCTGTTCCCGATGCTGTCGCCATGCTCGACAGTTCCGGCAAGCACGTAAGTGATGGTCTCGATTCCCCGGTGAGGATGCCAGGGAAATCCCGCCAGATAGTCCTCCGGCACATCGTTGCGGAAATCGTCCAGCAGAAGGAACGGGTCGAACTCCTTTGTATTTCCGAAACCGAATGCGCGGCGAAGGTGCACACCCGCCCCTTCGAGAGTCGGTTTCGATTTGATAAGCCGTTTAACGGGTCGGATTGACATATTGAACTCCAGTGCAAAGTGTCTATGCTTTCCCGCATAGAGGCCTGACGGTGGTCGCTAGCGTGTTTGCAGTGTCAGAGGTGGAAGGACTCGGTGTATGGCTCGACCGGATAGCCCTTCGCTTTCCACGCCTCCAATCCACCTTTGAGGAATTTGATCCGTAAGAAATTCAGGGCCTGGGCTCGGCGCAAAATTTTTCGACTGGTTTCATCACTGGGGCAAGTACAGTAAACGATCGAGTCCTTCTCTTTCGGGATGAGCGACGGGTTCTCAAGCACTTCTTTTGGGGGAATCCTCTTTGCACCAGGGATCATTACAGAATGGGCTAACAAGTCGAGCGGCTGGCGAACGTCAAACAGAAGGACCTGTCGATTTGTAGCCAACAATGTGTGGAGTGTCTCCGGTGTGATGCTGTGCTGCTCCATCTCACGTTGGTCTGTTGTGCGTCTGATCCAAGTTACGATCAACAGGCACATCAGCGAGAGACAAACCGCGGTCAGGATCAGTGTCACCTCTTGTTCCTCCTACGCACTCTCTAATACCAGATTCGGCATGGAGGTGAAAGGATTCTCGGCGCGGCGTATCGGCATTATTCCAACTCACGGGCGATTGGACATAACCGAATCAGCCAAGAGTTGCCGACGATCCGCGGAGAGTCGTAGAGTCCGACCATAATAACTAACAAGGTGCGCGTGTCAAGCCGGGCACTGCAGCAAAGAATCGACCGTAGACTCGCAAGCGAAGATTTGCGGCTCAAAAAGTCACGTACTGCACGCGAACGCCTGGACCTGGGTGAATATTGGCTCCTAAACACCCGGTACAACGTGGTTTCCGGAAAGGACGTTGATCTTACGGCCTTGGCCAAGGAATACGATGCACTGATGGCTTGGGAGCAGCGAGAAGAGCAGCGTCGCAATCATAGATCGGCTTTCTCAGGTCGAGCTATTTTCCTGAACCGCGCCAGTGCCGCGTTAACTCCGCGAATGGCGTGTTAGTCTCAGAGAGCAAATGCCTCATTGTTGGCCTCTAAGTTCTACCGGGCAATCGTTGGGTTATGAGTGCCTCCATCGACAGAATCTAAAGACACGGCGCAAAGAGTAACGCATTGTTCTCAAGAAGAGCGAACCGTAATCTCAGCTGTCCCTGTGTTGCCCTCGTCACGTTTCCCAAGTGCGCATGCTTATGCATGTTGGTTTACTCCGAGAGTTTTCCCAAAGCAGCCAGAATCTTCTCCGGTGTTATGGGAAGCTCCCGAATACGCACACCAATTGCATCGTAAATTGCGTTGGCGATAGCAGGAGCCGGGACGATGGCGCAAGGCTCGGAGAGCGACTTGGCGCCGAACGGTCCCGTAGGTTCGTTGGACTCGATGAACACACTCTTGATCTCGGGGGGCATCTCCAAAGCCGTAGGCATCTTGTAACTCAGGAAATCCGCGGTCAGACAAGCTCCGTTCTCTTGGTCAAATACGAGGTTTTCCATGAGCGCATAGCCCATGCCCTGCTGAAACCCACCTTCGACCTGCCCTTCTGCGCCCGCTGGATTGATCACTCTCCCGATGTCATGGGCATACACCACTCGCAGCACCTTCACTTCACCCGTTTCAGTATCGACTTCTACTTCGACGAATTCGGCAGTAGCGGGCGAGGGGTTAGCAGCGGGCGCCAGGGACGCAACTCCCATCACCGTGCCTTTCTCTTGGAGGGAAGTGCGCTGCATGCCGTCTGGCACCATCCGGACGTAGGGGGATTCCGCCTGCTTGACGACGTCGGCGATCGGTAGGCTCCTGTCGGGGGCGCCTTTCACGTAGACCCGCCCGCCACCGGTTTCGAGATTGTCAGGAGTTGTCTTCAGCATCGGAGCGGCAACCTCAAGAAGCCTTCTCTTGGCTGCACCCGCGGCGACCTTTGCCGCGTTTCCCGCGGAATAGGTCACCCGGCTGGCATGGCTTGGGGCGTCAAAGGGAACGGTCTCGGTATCGGCATACGTCATGCGGACCGCTCCTGCGGACACGCCCAATTCCGCAGCTGCAATCTGTGACAACGTAGTGATCTGTCCAGAGCCCATGTCAATGGTGGCCATGGACAAGTCAGCAGTACCGTCAGTGTTGAGCTTGATGACAGCACCGGAGTGCTCGTAGATGTCGGGGAACCCAACGCACCCGCTTACCCAGAGAGGCTGGCAAGCGAGTCCGATCCCGCGTCTCTTGGTTCCGGTGCCCCGTGCCCTGGAACGGCCGTTCGACCAACCTATCGCCTCCGCGCCCTGCTTCAGGCAATCCGCAAAACGGTAAGTGTCGAGCTTAGAGCTCGGGTCGAAGGGGTGCGGCTGTCCCTCGCTGTGGGAATTCTTTAGCCGGAACTCGATCGGGTCAAGCTGTAACTTCTCGCAAATTTCATCAATCTGGGATTCGACTGCGAAAGCCGCCTGTGGGACTCCATATCCACGGAAGCCGCCACCAATCATGTTATTGGTGTAGACGGTGAATCCTTCCCATTTCGAATTGGGGCACCGGTAAGGAAGGAGGAAGCCGTACATACCGTGGACCATCAGCACTACGGCTCCGTGGGTGGCGTGGGCACCGGTGTCAAGGATGCTCTTGGCAGAACGTGCAACGAAGGTACCGTCTTTCTTGACACCCGTTTTCAGCACGACCTTGAAAGGATTGCGGGCGGTGGTGATGAAGTCTTCGTAGCGGGTCTGCTCAATACGCACCGGGCGGCGCGTCTTCATGCTCAGCAAGGCCGAGATCGGTTCGATGAAACCGATATCGAGCTTGCCCCCGAAGCCACCCCCGATGTACGGAGGCCTGACAACCCGCACTTTGCTGACCGGAATGTCCAGAGCGGAAGCTAGTTTTTCGCGTAACCCGAACAGGTGCTGCGTAGACGACCAGACGGTAAGATTGCCGAACGTATCGCTGTCCACCACGCAGACGCGAGGCTCCATGTAGCAGGTATGGACCCGCTGGGTCTGGTAAGTGTTTTCAAATACGTAGTCCGCCTCTTCGAAGCCTTTCTCCAAATCACCGAATGCGAAGGACGGGTTCATCGCAATGTTGTTAGGAGCATGCTGGTGGATTTGGGGAGCCCCCTGCTTCATCGTCTCTTCCGGGTCCAATACAAATGGAAGTTGCTCGTAGTCCACATGGATCAAGTCGAGTGCCTCTTCGGCAATTTCGGGACTGGTAGCGGCCACGGCGGCTACGGGTTCGCCTGCGAAGCGCACTGTGTCGCTCAAGATCAGCATGTCAGGAATCATGCTGGCAGCCATGCCAGGAGAAAAGAAGACCGGGTGGAACTTCTTTTTCGGGACTTCCGAGGGGACCAGCACGGCTCTGACGCCGGGTAGACATTCGGCTTTGGAAGCGTCAATGCGCAATATTCGCGCATGGGGATACGGACTCCGCAGGAGCTTGCCGTGCAGCATGCCGGGCAAGCGGACGTTAACGGGAAAGCCTCGACCGCCTGTGACCTTGTCGTACGCGTCAGGTCTAAGAACACTTGTACCGATGATGCTGGTTTCCGACATGGTCGCTATCCTTTTTCCGAACCTGCCACGATCCGGCGGCAGGCAGCCAGCCGAATGGCATCCACAATCTTCTGGTAGCCGGTGCAACGGCACAGATTACCGGCGATTGCCTGCCGAGCTTCCAGATCGCTGGGTACATGCGAGCCAACACTGGAGAGATACGCCTCGGTCGTCATGATCATCCCGCAGGTGCAATAGCCGCATTGCACCGCGCCCGCCTCGATAAAGGCTTGTTGGACAGGATCGAGCACGGCATTGTCCGCCAGCCCTTCCACCGTGGTGATCTTCCTGGCCTGCGCCGCCATGGCGAAGATCATGCAGGAATACATTGCTTTACCGTCCACCAAGACGGTGCAGCAACCGCAACCTCCAGTGTCGCAGCCTTTCTTGGTGCCAAGGAGGCCCAACTCGTCGCGGAGGACCTGCAACAGAGTATAGTGGGGTCCAATCGCGACTTCGTGTGCTTGACCATTGATATCGAGATTGATGACTCTTTTCATGTGCTGTTTCTGACAACTTTCCTTAAGATGGCTCGTCCAGGTTCACACCCAATCGGTCTGAGGCACGCATCAGGGCGCGGCGGACAAAGACCTCGGCAACGGTGCTACGGTATTTTGCCGAAGTCCGATAGTCGGATACGGGGTGAATATCGAAAGAGACCCTGTTACCCGATTCCTTGAGCAGAGCGGCTGTCGGATGCTGGCCTTTGAGCACATCCTCACAGGACACGGCACGCACAGGTATTTTGCCAATTCCCCCGCCCACCACGACCCTCGCGTCGCGGCAAGTTCCCTTTTTGTCCACGCTGATGCGCACTGCGACGTTCAACAGGGCGAGGTCGTTGGCGTTGGTCTCGAGCTTCAGGAAGGCGCTGGCGGATCGGGAAGGCTGACTCGGAACCAGGACCTCGGTTATGAGTTCGGTGCGCTCCAGCACATGCTCGAAATAGTCGAGATAGAACTTGTGCAGTCCGATCTCCCGGGATCCTTTCGGACCCGCGGCTCTCACTGCGCCGTCGAGGGCCATGAGTGCTACGGGCAAGTCGAACAAAGGCGTGGCACTGGCAACGCATCCGGCGACGGTCGCCATGTTGCGAATCTGAGCGGGCGGATAACAGAGTGCATCCAGCACAGCACCGAGTTCGGGTCTGTTCTGAACGCGTTCTGAGGCAGCCAACTCAGCGAAAGTCGTCGTCGCGCCGATGCAGAGCGTCTCGCGCTCGTACTTCACATACGAAAGGCCCACTTTCTGCAGATCAATGAGTACATCCACCTGGCGGAGAAAACCGCGGGCGATAATGCCGTGGAGAAATGTCCCGCCCCCGACGACCAGGGCCCGCTCGCGATACTTTACTAGCAGTTCCACTACTTCTTGAGGGCTGCTGGGCTGGAGAAACTCTTTGACTGCGGCAGATGGCATGATGCCTCCGTCACCAACCGAACCTGGATCCGACCGACCGCGTGCTGCCCGCACAGCAGTCCCCGCATTCAGAAGCTGAGCCGCACTGAGAACTGCAGTTGCCGCAAGTCGGCAACACTTCAGGGTGTGCCAAAGCTCAAAAGCAGATCGACCCCCAGTACACCGCGCCGTAGTGCTTCGGTTCGGGGGCCAATCAGATCCCCAGCCCCGGTAGACACTGTTCGTATCGATCGCGTTCTTCCTGTTAAAGAGCTCAAAGAGTTCCAGGCTGAGAGTAGCTGGGCCACCTCTTTGCGAGATTTTGAACGGGATTGCGCGTCCCACTCGCGTGTCGACATTTCGGAAGTTACCACCTTGGTGGTTCCGTCGTCTAGGAGGAACTCGCCCCGGCGGTCATAATTCCGATAGGGCGGAGAGCTTGCTGGTCGAACGTGTCCAGAACGAGGCGGGTAACATGTCCTCCGAAGGATCGATCATGGGCCGGGCTTCAGATCCGCGAGCTCATCATGCGCACGGATGCCCGGCGTGTTCTCGTCGTCACGCCGGAGAGCTTGGTTAAGCAATGGCACGACGAGCTGTTCGAGACCCCACGTGGCCGCGTCGCCAGAAACCTTTACAAACAGGTAAGTTCGTCTGAAACCCGTCTTTCTGCGGCACAAACCTCCGTTTGTAGATGAGCGACCTGGTGCACGGCCCACTCGACAACCAACCCCAATACGGGGGACAGGAACTATTTCGCCTCGGCATGCAGCGCTTGACGTGTATCCTCAAGAGTGTTAATCAGCGACTCCTGAGGGAGCTTCTGGATGATCGGTTCGATGATCCATCCCAGCCCCAATGGCACGTCTCGCGTCAGTGAAATGGCTCGACACTCGACGCACACACCACCCTCGCGTTCCTGGAATCCTTCATCAAAAGCCCCCACGGTTTGAGGCTTCAACTGCACCGGTTTTGCAGTTTGCGCCATAGCACTCGATCTATTGCGAATCGTGATCTGCCCCTATTCAGTTGTCAACTCAGCGGAGGGTTAGGTGTGCCGAACGATCAGGTCGGTAGCATGGGTTTCCTAATTTTAGCCGTTTGCCTACCTGTCTCGACGGCCTCACGTTGGGTTACGCTTAGCATGGCTCAATATGAAGCCTTGAACAATTCTACTTTTCAGGCATAATGCGCAGTTATCAATTGCGTAAAATCCGGCACGGGGTTGCTTGGGGTTTCATGGGCCGAAAACAGTCTTCTATCCTGAACAACAACAAGTTGAAGTTGGGTTTCTTTTCTCCGAATTGCTCGGGTGGCATGTCGGTCACAAAAGTTCCCGAGCGCTGGGTCAATTCCTGGGACAACAACATCCGCCTGGCGCAGCTTGCCGACGAAGCCGGAATCGAATTCCTGCTGCCGATCGCTCGCTGGATCGGTTACGGCGGTGAAACGGACTTCCACGGCAGTGTGCTTGAGACGCTTACGTGGGCGACCGGGCTGCTCGCGAACACGAAACGAATCAATGTCTTCGCTACCGTCCACACGGCGTTCATTCATCCCGTGGTCGCCGCCAAACAACTCGCCACTGCCGACCAACTTGGCCACGGGCGTCTCGGTCTCAACATCGTCGCCGGGTGGAACAAGCCCGAGTACGATGCCTTCGGCATCGATTTGCCGGAGAAGCACAGCGACCGCTACGCCCTCGCGCAAGAGTGGTTCGACGTGGTCAAAGCCATCTGGAACCACAACGGTCCGTCCGATTGGAACGGCAACTTTTACCACCTGAAGGGGGTGTACGGATTCCCCCGTCCTTTTGACGGGGTTCCGCCCATCATGAACGCCGCCGGATCGGGCGAGGGCCGCGAATTTGCCGCGCGCAATGCCGACTTTCTTTTCGCTATCTCCGTCGATCTCGAGAAGTCGAAAACCGAAGTTGATGCGATCAAAGAGAACGCCGCCAAGTTGGGACGAAATGCCGGGGTCTTCACTTTATGTCACGCGGTTTGCCGCCCAACCAAGAAAGAGGCCGAAGACTACTACCGTTACTATGCCCATGACAATGCCGACTGGGGAGCCGTCGACAACCTGATGCGCCTTCAAGGCATGCACGCGCAATCGTTCCCGGCGGAGGCGCTGCAAATGCTGCGCGATCGCTTCGCCGCCGGACACGGCACGTATCCCCTGGTCGGCGACCCCGACACAATCGTGAAAGAAATGGAGAAGGTTACTGCCTCCGGGTTTGCCGGTACCACTCTGAGTTTTGTCGACTACGTAAAGGAGTTTCCTTATTTTCGCGATGAGGTCATTCCACGTCTGGAACGAAAAGGTCTGCGCGAGAAATTCAAAGGTCTGCCGGGTACGGACTGAAAGGGATCTGAACACTCGGGGACAGAGAGACTGAGGTGCGAAATAAGAACATGAAGCAAGCATCCGGCTCCAGCCCCGAGAAGACTCTCTCGCAGGCCATCAAGGATCGCAGAGCCACGGCTAGTTTTTTGCCTGATGCGGTGCCGGAGAATGACCTCAGAAAAATTCTTGAGGCGGGACTTTCTGCTCCCAGTGCCTACAATCTCCAGCCCTGGCGATTCTTGGTGGTGCGCAACGCTGAACAGCGCGCACGTTTGCGACAGGCTGCGATGAAGCAGCCCAAGGTAGAAGAGGCTCCCGTGGTTGTCGTGGCCTGCGCCGATCTGGAAGGCTGGCGCACCGGCGATCTCGACGAAATCATCCGTCTTGCTCAGCAACACGGCTACGGCGATGAGGCTCGCTACGCCAGCATGCGCAGAAACATTGCTGGTTTCTTCGGCTCCCCTCCTGGCACCGTCGCCGGATTGGCGCCCGATTTCGCGGTGTGGGCCAACCGGCAGACCATGATCGCGTTCACAACCATGATGTGGATGGCCGAAGTGCTCGGCTACGACACCGCGCCCATGGAAGGCTTTTACGAAGACCAGATCAAAGCGACGCTTGGCATTCCATCCCACGTTCGGGTTGTGGCACTGCTGGCCATCGGCCATCGCAAAGGAGAAGACAAACGCTTTGCCGGACGCTTCGCTATGGAGCACACCGTATTTGCCGAGAGTTGGCGGAACCAATTCCTTTAGAACGCGTCAATCCCCGTCACGCTAGCCCCGATAATCAGCGCGTGGATATCATGCGTCCCTTCATACGTCTTCACCGATTCCAGGTTCATCAGATGCCGCATGATGGGGTAATCGTCGGCCACGCCGTTTGCTCCCAGAATATCTCGCGACAGCCGGGCGCACTCGAGCGCCATCCAGACGTTATTTCTCTTGGCCATCGAGATGTGCTGGTGCTGCACTTTTCCGGCGTCTTTCAAGCGGCCGACTTGCAGCACGAGCAACTGCGCCTTCGTGATCTCGCTGATCATCCAGGCGAGTTTTTCCTGCACCAGTTGATGCGACGCGATGGGCTGATCGCGGAATTGTTTCCGCAACAACGAATATTGCAGCGCGCAGTCGTAACACGCCATCGCCGCCCCAACCGCGCCCCAGGCGATTCCATAGCGCGCCTGATTCAAGCACATCAGCGGAGACTTCAATCCGCCCGATCCCGGCAGCAGGTTCGACTCCGGGATGCGCACATCCTGCAGCGACAAGCCCGAAGTCACCGAAGCGCGCAGCGACCACTTCCCGTGAATGTCGTCGGCCTTGAATCCCGGACGGTCGGTCTCGACCAGAAACCCGCGTACCTTGTCACGCTCATCCTCAACCTTCGCCCAGATCACGGCCACGTCGGCGATCGTGCCGGAAGTGATCCACATCTTTTCGCCATTCAGCACATATTCTTTGCCAACTTTGCGCGCACGCGTCCGCATGCCGCCCGGATTCGATCCGAAGTCAGGTTCCGTCAATCCGAAACAGCCGATCTTTTCCCCTTTCTGCATCGCCGGCAACCAGGTGTTTTTCTGCTCGTCCGTGCCGAAGCTATAAATCGGATACATCACCAGCGCCGACTGCACGCTGACGAACGAGCGCACGCCGGAATCTCCCCGTTCCAGTTCCTGCGTGACCAGCCCATATTCGACGTTCGACATACCGGCGCAGCCGTAGCCGTCGAGCGAAGCGCCGAAGAATCCGAGCTCGGCCATCGGCTTCACCAGTTCGCGCGGAAACCGGCCGGCACGATTGCATTCCTCGATGATCGGCACGAGATTGTCTTCGATGAACTTGCGCGCCGTGTCGCGCACCAGGCGCTCGTCGTCATTCAGCAACGTGTCGAAGTCGATGAAATCCACACCACGGAATTTGATGGCCGGCATTACGTCTCACCCCACAAAATCAGCACGCAAAAGAACTGGAAGACAAGTTTCTGGCGCTCTATTCCTCGGCAGTTCTAATGTGTAACGTTTTCCCGTGCAAGGTCACTTCAGCACCCGACGAGCAACGGGTACAAGGCAGCGCTTTTGCCCTGACAGGCTCAGCGCCGGATCCACAGATGCTCAGCAACCCGACTACTTCGTTTGCAGGGATTCGATGTACTTGGTAAGGTTTACCACGCGTTGCTGCACCTCGCCCTCGTGTCCACTACTCACACTCCAAAACAACGCTCCCCACACCGGCATCTCCTTGGATCCGTGCGCGGGAGTAGCGGATTCGCCGCGGATGGACGCCGCGACTTTAATCGAGGGATACTTCCCTCCGTTGTTCTTGCTCAGCAGGGTAAGGTCGGTGGGTGGCACCTTCAGCGCGCTGGCCGCGGGCCCTCCACCTTTGCCATCCGTTCCATGGCAAACGGCACAGTACGTCGTATACATGTCTTTACCGGATACCGGCGACGTGGACTTGATCGGGACGTGCTTTATGGTTTTCTCTGTTTGGCCCTGCGTTTGGTCCTGCGCGGCGACCGTGCCGGTGAATGCGAACAGGGCAGCAAACACCAAAATTAGTTGCTTAATGGACATCGCATTTTCTCCTCATAATGAGCTGGAATTTCCTACTTGGGGTGTCTCGAAAATGGGACCATAGTACACCCGTCTGGCTTGTTCGCGGCACTCTGAAACGATTTTCACCGAGAGCACTCGACGGTCTGCTATTGACACCAGCACAGCCCAAATTACCCCATTTGTGGTTTCTTTGTGACACCTCATCCTCACCCCAATCCGCTGTTGACTCTTCCACCATTACTGTCCCATTTTCGCTGACGCGGAACGCACACTACCGTGGAAACGGCGCCGTCTTGTACGCGCCGTCCGGCAACCCCGTGATCCGTATTCCACCGTGCCCCTTGTGCCGGATGTTGAGCCCGATCAGCAGCGCGGTGATTTGCTCGACAATGCGCGCATTCTCAAGCTTCCCACCGTCGATCGCCCGCACGCCCGCGATCTTCGCCGCGAGTTCCATTGTAGCCTGCGTGGCATTCGGATCATCGCTGCATACGATTACGTCGCAATCCACGTCATCGTCTGTGTTGAGCACGTCGGCCGAAACGTTCTGGAATGCCGCCGCGACGGAAGCGCCCTTCGGAACCAGTTCAGCCGTCTGTTGCGCCGCCGAACCTTGCCACACGCCAATGGTGCGACTGGCGCGTCCGCCCACGCTCGCGGCCAGCGGAACGGTGGCATCAATCAGAATGCTGCCTGTTTGGATCGCAGGCTTCAAATGCTTCAGCAACGCGGCCTGCCCTTCAAAGGGCACGGTGAGCACCAGCAGACTGCTGGCGGCGCAGGCTGCCGAATTTTCCAGGCCGGAAACTTGACTGTTTGCGCCCGTTCGCTTACTGATTGCTTCTGCCGTCTGCTGCGCCCGGGCGGCATCGCGCGAGCCGATGATGACGGTCTCACCCGCGCGCGCCCAGCGCAGCGCGAGGCCCGTACCAGCCGGGCCGGTGCCCCCGATGATTGCGATGGCGCGGCTCACGCGGGAGTTCATGCGAACTCCGCAGCCAGCGCGTGCTCGAAGGAGGCCTCCGAAGAAAGCGCTTCGACGGGCAGCTTGATTTTCAGGCGCGAATATTTTGTGTTGCGTTCTGCCGGAATGCGACCGATTTCCCGAATCAACGCCTGGAAATCTTCTGGACTGGTGTACTGGCCCGCGGTCGCCCCCGCCTCGCGCGAAATATTTTCTTCCATCAGCGTTCCGCCGTAGTCGTTGGCGCCGGCATGCAGGCAAAGCTGCGAAAGTTTGCGATTCAACTTCACCCACGAGACCTGGATGTTATGAATCGAGCCGGCGAGCAGGATTCTGGCCAGCGCGTGAATCTTGAGATGTTCGGCGAGCGTCGGCCCCGCGCGCGCCAGTCCCTGCTGGAACAAAAGCGTGTTCTGATGCACAAAGCCCAGCGGCACGAACTCGGTGAAGCCTCCCGTCTCCGACTGAATCTGCCGCAGCAATGACAGCTGCCGTACCCAGTGGTCGGGCGTTTCCCTGTGCCCGTACATCAGCGTCGAAGTGCTCGGGATTCCACACGCGTGCGCGGTACGGATCACTTCTTGCCATTCGGCAGACGAAAGTTTATTGCGCGACAGTACTTGACGCACTTCGTCATCCAGAATCTCAGCCGCCGTGCCGGGCAGCGTGTCCAGTCCGTTATCGCGAAGCATCATCAGATAGTCGCGCAGCGGCATGCCGGTCAGTTCCACACCGTACACGATTTCCATCGGAGAAAACGCGTGGATGTGCATGCCCGGCACCGCATTCTTCACGGCGCGCAGAATGTCGCGATAATAAAACGGCGGCAGGTCGCGCGGCAGCCCGCCTTGAATGCAGACCTCGGTAGCGCCCACTTTCCACGCCTCTTTACTTTTGCGCCCCATTTCTTCGAGCGAATGAAAATAGGAGTCGGCTTCGCGCGGCCCCCGGCTGAAGGCGCAAAACTTGCACCCCACGAAACAGATGTTCGTGAAATTGATATTGCGGTTCACCACGTAGCTGACGATGTTGCCGACCAGTTCGCTCCGAAGCGTATCCGCGGCCACCAGCAGTGCGAATAGATCCGCACGATCGCAGTCCGAACCGTCGCAGTTTGCCAGTGCATAGCGTTCCTCGTCCGTCAGACATGCTCCGTCTTGTGTTTCCAGCACGCGCTCCAAGGCGCTGCGAATTGCCACGGAAGATCGGGGCGCGATCTGGTCCCAGGTCAGCGCGGGGAATTGTTCGAGTTCTGAAGTCTGCCAAGTCATAACCTTCTCCTATCGGTTCGCAGCGAAGGCGTGGACCAGCCTACAAACTCCACCAGATTTTGTCATCCCGACCCTGAGCGGAGCCGAAGGGGAGGGATCTGCAGTCCGCCTCAAAATGCAGATCCCTCGCTTCGCTCGGGATGACAATTCATAGAAAGTTCTAGCGAAAAAGATCGTTCTTCGTGGGTCGGATCAGTTCCCGCGCTCCACCGCTTCCTCGGCGGTTTTCGCGTTGGTAAGCATAGCCGCGAATGATGCACGCGGGAGTGCTTGCCAGCTTGCCGCAAACCAATCCCGCCGCACAAGCCAGTTCGTCCGCGACCGCGTCCACCGTCGCATGCAGGGAGTAGCCGTGCGGATCGCGACGTCCGCGGTAGTCGATCAGAGGCCGTATCCCGGCGACGCCAATCGCCACTTCCGTCAAGCCTTCCCGCCACGGACGTCCGAAACTATCGCTGACGATCACCGCGATCTCGATCCCCAGCTGCTTCTTCAACACCCGGCGCAACCGTGCCGCGGAACGATCCGGATTCACCGGCAGCAACACTGCGTGCCGCCCACCATCCACGTTCGACACATCCACGCCGCTGTTCGCGCAAACGAAGCCGTGCTTCGTCTCGGCGATCAGCACACCGCGCTTTCGCCGCACGATTCGACGACTCTCGCGCAGCGCCAATTCACAGACGCGTGCGTCGAGCCCGTAGCGTCGAGCCCAAACCCGCGAAGCCGCCGAGGGCCGGATCTCATCCAGCGCGACCAGCGCGCCTTCCGCCTTCGAAACAACTTTGTGCTTCACCACCAGGATGTCGCCATCCTGAAAACGCAGCCCCAGGCGGCGCGCCGCTGCCAACAACCGTGCGCACAGCGATTCTCCGGCGCGGATTTCTCCGCTGACCGCGACCGGAAGAATGCGAATCTCCCCGGCGCGCTTGGATCTCGTCATGTGAACGATGCTTTCATAACTGCCGCTCTAGTGCCGTGACCGTAGCGCCGCCGTCTCGGCGGCTGTCTGGCCGGCGTCCTCGCCCGCCGAGTCGAGGGGCGAGAAGTCCTCGGGCAGCCGGCAGGGCTTGTCCTGAGCGAAGTCGAAGGATGCCGCGCTACAATTTCAGCTTCCAGCTTCGCACCAGCTTCTGCGCTCGCCGTTCTCCGCTCGCAGCCGCCACTTCGCGAAGATCTTCGGGACGATCGACATCCCGCGCAATCCCCGGCAGTTCGAGCACAACACAAGGCAGGCCCGTCGCCTTCGCCGCGGCCAGGTGCGGCAAGAAGCTGTCGTTGCCGAAGCGCAGCGGAAACAAATCACCCGGAGCTCGCCAGGCTGCATTCGTGCCGCGCCCCGCCGCGTCCGGCACCAGCACCGCACCACCGGGAGGCGCGCTGTCCATGATCTTCTGCAGTTCCGAACTGTCAATCAAAGGAATATCTGCCGGAACTACCAGGGTGCTGTCTGCTCCACGCTTTCTGCACACCGCGGTTGCCATCTCGATAGCGCTGGTCTCTCCGGAGTTGTCGTCCGCAACGACCTCAAAATTGAAACGCGCCGCCAAGTCGCGCGCAAACGAATCGTTCGTCACCACCGCAACAGCAGGACGGCTTTGCCACCGCGCCAGCGCCTGCAGCACGTCCTCGCACATCGCCTGCGCCAGCGCAAAACGTTCTTGCGGACTCAAAATAGAGGACAGCCGCTGCTTGGCGTCGACGAGATTTTTTACGGGAACCAAAATCATGGCCGCTCCACCGCGGCCTCAGCCGACGGAGGTTGCATCGCCGCCTCCAGCACGCTCTTGGCCAGCGCGATTCTATCTTCAATTCTTGCGCATGATGGTCGGAGTTCGATGCACACCGCGCCAAGAAACTACGGTCCACTTCCGATCCTGCAACATACCTCAAAGTGGTGAACATTTCAACAAAACATTTCAACACTTGACAATGTGAACAATTAGGAGCAGAATTCCGCCCGTCAGCCGGACGACAACTTCTCCGCATGGATCGGACTCAGATCAACCGCGAAAGTGTAGCGGACCAGGTGGCCACTCTCCTCCGCCAGCGCATTCTCGAGGGCGAGTTCCGCCCCGGCACCCAGCTTCAAGAATTGCCCTTGGCCTCGTCCCTGGGCGTTTCCCGCAACACCATGCGGGAGGCAATTCGGATACTGTCACTCGAGGGTCTGTTGCGACGCAGCCTACATCGGGGCGCTGCGGTCTCGCAACTCTCATTGTGCGATGTGCAGGAGATCTACCAGTTGCGCCGGATGCTGGAGTTGCCCGCGGTGCTCGCGGCACGCCGTCCAGACCCAGGTTTGTTGCAGGAAATTTGCAACGCGGTAGAAGAATACGAACTAGCCGCGCGCGACCGGAACTGGTCCCGCGCTGTCAGTCACGACCTGCATTTTCACGGCTTGCTGGTCCGCTTCCACGGCAACAAGCGCCTGGATTCGTTTTACAAGAACATGCTTGGCGAACTGCGTGTCGGCATGGTATTGGTGGACCGGAGCCATGACAATCCCGGCGCACTGGTTCCTGTCCACCTGGAGATGTGTCAATTGCTCACTAGTGGAAAGCTTAAGCAGTGTTCCGCTGTACTTGAGCGCCATCTCGAGGACTCCGAATCGAGGCTGACTCAGATCATGCACGCGCATGCGGCGCGAGGGGTGGGGACGGCTCAGTAGCTGCCTGGGAAATAACAACAAATCTACGAGGGGGGAATTCGATGGTCGTTCAATACGTTGTGGAATCCGATGCCGGAACGCCCGGCTCCGTTCAGTCCTCGTTGTTCCACCGCCGTCGCTTGGGAGCGGTCATCAGCCTTCTGCTGTTTTTGACCGTGTCAAGTTGGCTGGGAGGCCAAGCAATTAACAGCACTCTCCAGGGACGGGTCGCCGACACCACCGGCGCGGTGATTCCAGAAGCGACGGTTACCGCGCTAAATGCGGCCACCGGTTTGAAGCGCTCCGTCACGGCCAATGCGGTGGGCGAGTATCAGATCGGCGGGCTTCCGGCTGGCGATTACACCGTCGATGTCGAAAAACAGGGTTTCCAAAAATCCGTCAAGAAGATTCACCTGGATCTAGGCGCGTCAGGCAATGTGGATTTCGCGCTGGCTCCCGGCCAGGTTCAAACTCAGGTCGAGGTGCAGGACGTTGGCGAAGTTGCTGAGCCCACTCGAAGCATGGTGAGCGAGGTCGTTAATCAGCGACAAATCGAGGACCTTCCGGTTAACGGACGAGAGTTCATTGATTTCGCCTTGCTCGCGCCCGGCGTCACCATCGGAAACACCACCTCCGGCAGCACCGACGTCATCGTCGAACCGGTCACCAAGCTCTCCTTCGCTGGCCAGAATATTCACTACAATTTCATCGCCGTCGACGGCGCCGATGACATCTCGACCGCCTCGGGCATCCAGCGTGGCACGCCGCCACAAGAGTCGGTGCAGGAGTTTCGCGTCATCAACACCGACTACACCACGGAATTTGGACGAGCCACTGCCGGCATCGTCAACATCATCACCAAGAGTGGCACGAACAACATACACGGTTCGCTTTACGATTATCTCCAGAATAACTCGCTCGACGCCGTCAGCATTCTCGCGGCGCCTGGCTTCAATGTGCTGCGACAAAATCAGTTTGGTGGCGCCATCGGCGGACCTGTACGAAAAGACAAGACATTCATTTTTGCCAATTACGAAGGGCAGAGACGCACCGAATCGCCCACCTACAATTCGGTGGTGCTGAGCAACCTGGCGGCGATTAACAACGTCAAGACGACGGTCTTCGGACTGGCGCCCGAAAACCTGTTTGTACTGCGCGACGGAAACACGGACAACGGTCTGGTCAGGCTGGATCAAAATTTCGGCCGCAGTAACCTCTTTGTCCGTTATTTCATCAATGACGACCGCTTGACCAACCAGTCGCCTCTGAACAATGGCTTCGACCTGCCATCAGCATTCAAGAACAACTACATCACGGACCAGTCGCTCGCCGGCGGCTTGACGACGGTATTTTCCTCATCGTGGGTGAACGACCTGCGTATGCAGTATGCGCACCGCACCTTCGATTTCCCGGTTGTTTCCACCCAGCCGCACCTGGAAGTCGCCAATACGTTTGCCGTCGGCGTCAATCGGGGCAACCCGGACATTTACCGCGAGTCGCGCTTTGAGTTGGTCGACAACATGACGCATAACGTGTCGAACCACAGCGTCGGCTTCGGCGGCAACTTTGATCGCGTCGGCACTTACGAATCGTTCCCGCTGTTTTATCCGTTCGAAGCAGACTTTTCGAACCTCCCTGCTTTTCTTGGCACGGATGGCGCAGCAGGATGCCCGACAGGAGTTTCATGCCCCGATCCGTTCGTGATCTTCTTCGAACGCTTCAGCACTGCGACGAACCCGCTTTTCACCGAGGGGTCTCTGCCTGGAGGAACGGCGGTGTATCATGGCGGCGCGATTTCCCAGGCTATCCGTGACCAAGCCTCGGACACGCTCGACCACACCTACAACGGCTTCTACCTTCAGGATAAGTGGCGCGCCTCTGCGAACCTGACATTGAATGGCGGAGTGCGGTGGGAATTTGAGACGTGGCCTTCCGGAGTGCTCAGTACGCAGTGGAAGAACGTTGACCCCCGCGTGGGCCTCGCCTACGGACTAGGAACGTCACGCAACGTCATGTTCCGTGCCGGTTTCGGGCTGTTCCACGGGATTATTCCATCACCCCTGCTCATGTGTCAGGCGCCGTCTTGCGGCGGAGAATCCACCTACCCGGGACGTACATTTGAAAATAGTCTGGATGCGAAGACGGGCCTTTTTAGTTTTGCGAGCTCCCCATTCATTATGAATTACGGCCTCAACGCCTTGCTCACGCAAGCCACTTACCCGAACGGAACGCCTGCGCCGTTCTGCCCGTCTGGAACCCTGGATAGTTGCGGATTCCTGCAGGACGCGACCATCGTGCGGTTCGATCAAAACAGCCAGAACCCGTATGGCATTCAGACCAGCGCCTCGCTCGAGTTCCAGCCTTTCAAGGACTCGCAGTTGAGCATCACCGGAGTCCACCTGCGAGGAGTGCATCTTGGCAGCTTCTACAACGTGAATCAGCCCAACCCCAGCGGGGCGGTGCACGTCTACGACTCCAGGGGGCAGGCGAGCTGCAAGAACGTCTATTTCGACTTCGCTGAGTCCGGGGTTGCACCGACCAACTGTACGTCGTACCCTTCGCAGTTCGTCATTCCGAACGTGCCCCACATAAACGCAATTCCGGGCTTCCGCGATGACCAATACAGCGTTTTCTTTGAAGCCAGGTCGGGATGGGATTCCGTATACGACGGTCTGCTCATAAACATGAGCAAGCGGATGACGCACAATTTTTCGTTTAACATCAGCTATAGCTGGTCGCATTCCATCGATGACGGTCCGAACCCCAGCTTCGTCCTGATTCCGCAGGACAGCAACAACGGCAGCTTCCGCGCGGAGCGCGCCAATTCTGCGGACGATGTGCGGAATCGCTTCGTCGGCAATGCCATCTTCTCCAGCCCCAAGACCTGGAATGCGTACCTCCGCGACTTCAGTTTCAGCACGATCGTCACTCTGCAGTCGCCGCAGTACTTCACCAAATATGCCGGGTTTGACGCCAATGGCGACGTCTTCGGAAACAATGACCGGGTCGGCGGCGACCCGCGCAACACATTCAAGGGTGGTTCACTGCAGACCGTCGACGTTCGCCTGGAGCGCACCTTCCCCCTTTATGAGAAGATGCATCTCCAATTCATGGCGGAAGCCTTCAACTTGCTAAACACGGTCAACGTTCGCTACTTCAACACAAGTTACGGAGCGGCGGACTTCTGCGGGCCGGATCCGGGTGCGCCAGGTTGTGCAGGAGCGCCTGCATTCTATAGGGAGGGTTCGCCCAATCCAACCTACGGAACGCCCAGCGCAGTATTCAACCCGCGCCAGATTCAGCTTGCGCTGCGGGTATCGTGGTAACGCAGTCATTTGCCGGACGGGCTGACTTCGTGGTTCGTCCGGTTCGGGATGGGGGCCGCTGCGGTATTTCTGCAGCCAGTACCGCAAGATAGAACGAATGAGACACTAATGCCAGCGATTCCCAGACCCTTCCCGGACAGTGCGAGTTTGGCGCCCACCTTGGCGGCTGGTTTTGCGCCACTGAGCGCACGCCGGCTCTATATTTTCGGTGGTATCGCTCTGATCGCCGGCGGACTTCTGTTCGGCGACATCTTTGCCGTTTTCATCCTCCACCAGAACGCCGCCCGGCAAGGCGAAGCGCTCAGCGCAGCCTCTCGCGCCATCGCTGCCGGAAATGCCGCGGCGGTGAATGAATGGTTCAGTCATCTCGGGAACGTGCTGGAGGATCGTGGCACCAAGGTGGACGCCCACGTTCACATAATTGGCGCCGGCTACCTGGCGCTGCTATTGGCGCTCGTGCAGCCGTACATCGCGCTCTCACGGCAAACGAAAAAATCCCTGGCGGCTCTCTTCATCGCGGGCGGAGTGCTTCTGCCGGTTGGCATTTTTCTGATTCACTACATCGGCCTCAGCGGCAGCCCGTTTTCAGCAATCGGCTGGGCAAGCTTGCTGGCCGATTCTGCCGGAGCCTTGCTGAGCCTTGTTCTCATCCTTCAAGCGTGGGGTTTCTGGAAGTATGTTTGTAGCCGCCAACTGAGCGAGCCCGAACTTCCTGACGAAGACAGCATGTCGCATCGCGCGCTCCTGACCGGTGGGACGATTCTGATCTTGCTCGGCTTCCTGCATGGCGCGTATTACGCTGGCGCTCTGCTATACGAGCACGAGCGGATGGAGACCGCGATCCTGCAACGTTTGATCAGCGCTGCTACCGTGGGAAACCTTGACGCCGCCACAGCCGAGATCAATAATTTCGGCAATCTTGCCGGCGCACGAGCCGTGAACATCGCTGCGCACTCGCACATTATCGAATTTGGTTTGCTGGCGATGCTGCTTTCGTTCGTGCAGCCCTTAGTGTTCCTTTCAGAAAAATGGAAACGGCGGTGGGTGAAGGTGCTGCTGGGGGGCTCGGTGATTCTGCCCGTATTCGTGCTCCTGGAGCTGAAACTCGGATTGCTTGCGGGAGGTATCGCCGACCTCGGCGGCCTGATGGTCATCGTTAGCCTGGTTGGAATGCTGGTCGGCATCTTGCGTTATTCCGGCGGCCTTGATGTGGCAGAGACCGATCTTGCAGAGGCCGATGCCGCTGAGGATGCATGATGACGGGATCGCGCAAACTTCTGATTCTCGGGGGGATGGCTTTCGCCGCCTTGGGCATGCTCTATGGTCTGCAATATGCGCTCTTGGTCGAGCACCAGACGCTCGATCACATGGGAGGGTCACTCTCCCAATCTTTTGCCGCAGCGGCCAGCCGTAATGCTGGGGAGTCCCAGGCGGCCCTCGAGCAGTATGGCGAAACCAAGTACGATTATGTTCGCCAGGTGGACGCTCATTCGCACTGGATTGGACTCGCCACACTGATGATCGTGCTGGGCGTAATTTTTGAACGGGTGAACTTCAGCGAAGGAATTCGGCAGCTGGTTGCATTTTCTCTGCTGACGGGCAGCGCGCTATTCCCGCTGGCAGTCATTCTTCAGACGTATCATCATGGTGCATTAGTCTGGAAGGCTTTGGCTGTGGTCGGCTCCGGGTTGGTCATCGCCGCGTTGGCGGCGACGGCTTGGGGATTTGCCCGGTCGAGTACGACGGGTTAACAGTTCGAGGTGCAAGTGAGATTGGCATCGGGGCATCGCTTTGGCGATGCCGTAAATTCTGGAAAGCAGACGCCCCTAGGGGCTGGGCAGACAAACTCGTTTAAATAGGAAAGACGAATCACAATGTATCCGCGATCATTTCACTATCACCGGGCGAGATCACTGAAAGAAGCGGTCACCATGCTCGGCCAGCTCGGCGAGAACGCAAAGTTTCTTGCCGGTGGACAGAGTCTGATTCCGTTGCTCAAGTTCCGCTTCGCCAACCCCGAGCACCTGGTGGACTTGAACTTCATCCCGGGCACCTCCTTTATTAAAGAAGACGCGGGAGCGATGCATTTCGGATTGATGACCCGTCACTCCGAGATCGAGCACTCCGCGCTGGCGAGAAGGATTCCGGTGCTGCACGACTGCGCCGCCGGGATTGCCGACGTGCAAGTGCGAAACCAGGGCACCATCGGCGGATCACTGGCGGAAGCCGATCCGAGCGGCGATTGGGCCAATGCCTTGATCACGCTGGACACCACCGTTCACTGCCTCGGTGCAAACGGCACGCGTACGATCCCTCTGAGCGACTTCATCACAGACGCCTACACCACCGCGCTCGCTCACGAAGAACTTGTAACCGAAGTTGTAGTGAAGATTCCGCCCAAGGGCAGCGGCGGGGCCTACCTTGCTTTTAAGCGGACCGCTCCTGTGTATCCGAGCGCCAGTGTGGCTGTGCAACTCAACTTGGCGGGGGACGTTTGTGAGGATGTAGCGATTGCTCTCGGCTGCGTCGGTCTGACCGCGATCCGCGCCACCGAGGCCGAGACGGCGCTTCGCGGGCAAACCCTCAACGACAAAGCAGTCGCCACTGCCGCCGAAGCCGCGCGGGCCGCCGCCGATCCCCAGTCTGACATGCGAGGATCCGCGGAATACAAACGCCAACTCATCGTAGCTCTGTTAAAGCGCGCCATTCAGCTTGCCGCACGCCGCGCTCGAGGAGAACAAGTGGAAGGGGCACATCTCTATGCCTGAAACAGCAACCGTGGAAAACATCGCCGTTAATGTCAAGGTGAACGGCAAGACCTACACGCGTCAGGTCGAGCCGCGCATGTTGCTGGTCGAGTTTCTGCGGGAGACATGCGACCTCACCGGCACGCACGTCGGTTGCGACACGACGTACTGCGGTGCATGTACCGTGCTGATGAACGGCCTAGCGGTAAAGTCCTGCACGATGTTTGCGGTGCAAGCTGACGGGTCGGAGATCACGACCGTTGAGGGCCTCGAAAAAACTGGCGCGCTCGATCCGATTCAAAGAGCTTTCGGCGATTCGTACGGCCTGCAGTGTGGCTACTGCACGCCCGGGTTGCTGCTCTCCACCCATCAGTTGCTCGCCCAGAACCCCGAGCCAAGCGAAAAGGAAATCCGCAAAGCGGTCGCGGGCAACACTTGCCGGTGCACCGGGTACATGAACATTTTCAAGGCCATTCGGCAGGCGGCGCGGAACATGAAAGGAGTTTGAAATGGCGATTAGGTTCTCCGGTGAGTTCGAGGTCAAGCGGAAACCTGAGGAGGTTTATGAGTTCCTGACGGATCCAAACCGGTTTGCGCCGCTGCTGCCAGATTTTCAGGGCGTCTCGGTGGAAGATGCAACGCACTTTACCGTGAAGGTGAAGGTGGGCATTTCCTATATTAAAGGAACTGCGCACGTGAAGTTGGAACTGTCCGAGAGCGATCATCCTCGGCGCGCGCAATATAAAGGACAGGGATCCGTCGCCGGTGGAAACGTTACCATGGTCGCCGGGTTTGACCTGTCTCCGATCGCGGACGGAAGTGCAGAAAGAGCCGTGGAAGGAACCGCGCTCGTAACCGCACTCGGAACCAAAGTGAACTGGCAGGGCGAAGCCCAGCTTTTCGGCCGGCTGACTTCGGTAGCCGGCGGGCTGATTGAGCCGCTGGGCAAAAAGTCGATTCAAAAATTAATCGATGGATTACAGGCGGCTTTAGCGTAGATGTGTCGGGCAGGCGCTCCTGCCGCCGGAGTTGGTGGAGGTACTCACAGCGTGACTGAAGCGATAAAGAACGGACGGAACTGGGTAGGTACTTCGCTGCCTCGGAAAGAGGAAGACCGGCTGCTGCGGGGTCGGGGCAAATTTGTTGACGATATCAAGTTGCGCGAAATGACGTATCTCTGCTTCGTGCGCTCCCCGTATGCGCATGCCCGGGTCCTCAGCGTGGATACCTCGGCTGCGGACGCGTTGCCCGGCGTCGTATGCACGATCACCGGCAAAGAGGTGGCCGCGCAGACGCAGCCTTTCATCGAGATGGCGCCAGGCCAAGGGCAGAAGATTCGCGACTTCCCCATGGCGGTCGAAAAAGTCCGCTACCAAGGGGAACCAGTGGCCGCCATAATTGCTGAGTCTGCGAGCCTCGCCGAGGATGGCGCCGAGTTGGTCCAGGTCGAGTACGAACCGCTCGAGCCGGTGGTCGACTCGGAGCAGGCGCTGTTAGATAAAAGTATTCTTCACGAAGAAGCGGGAACGAACCAGGTCTGGACCGGCATCTGGGAGTTCGGCGAGGTGGAGAAAGCGTTTAAAGAAGCGGCCTATGTGGTGAACATCGACCGCATGCACTTCCATCGTTTCTCTTCGACCCCACTCGAGACCAATGTCGTGATCGGCCAGTGGGAGCCGAAAGAAGATCGTATTCATTACTGGTGCAATAATTCGTTTCCCTCGTTTGCTATTCAATTTCTTGCTGCTCACCTCAGTGTCCATATTGATCGCATCCGCGTGCAGACCTCTGATATCGGGGGCAGCTTCGGTATCAAGATCACCAGCTATCCGCAGATGTCGGTATGCGCGCTGGCTTCAAAGAAAACCGGCGGACGTCCGGTGAAGTGGGTGGAAACGCGCTCCGAGCACATGACTTCAAGCGCGCACGGAAACGAGCGCACCTTCCGCGACACGCGGGTCGCCCTCGACAAAAACGGAGAGATCACCGCGATCGCTTCACGGCATATTGACGATTGCGGCGCTTATCCTCGCTACGAGCCCCTGGGCTGTGTGATTTACTCCCAGGTATTCTGCGGCACGTACCGCTTCAAGAACGCTCGTATCGAGTTCACACAGACCGTTAGCAATAAGTGCCCAGTCGGCCCCAATCGAGGCTACTCGCGCATGCAGCACCTGTGGTTTTTGGAGCGCATCGTCGACATATGTGCCCACGAAATAGGTATCGCGCCTGACGAAATGCGCCTGCGCAACTACATTCGCCCGGAAGAGTTCCCCTACACCACGCCCAACGGATGCGTGTACGACTCCGGCAACTATCCGAAGATGCTCGAAGTTGCCAAAGACCTCATCGGTTGGGACGACTGGAAGAAGAAGCAGGCCGAGGCGCGCCGAGAAGGCCGCATGCTCGGGATTGGCATCGGCACCACGCTCGATTCCGGAACCAACAACTTCGGACAGTCACAGATCGTCGACCCCAACGCACCCTTTTCGGGTAACTCGCAGGGTGCGAATTGCAAACTGGATATTTATGGCGAAGTTGTGGTAGCCGTGGGCTCCTGTCCGCAGGGCCAGGGACATGAGACGGTCGCAGCGCAGGTCGTCGCCGATGTGCTCAACATCTCCCCGGATCTGATCACCGTCCGCACAGGCTTCGATACCGAGCGCAACGTGCATACCGGCATGTCAGGAACCTACGCGAGTCAGTTTGTCGTTTCAGGACTGTCGGCGGTTCACGGCGCAGCCCAGAAGCTTAAGGCCGAGATGAAGCGCTTGGCCGCGTTTGTGCTCGAAACCAATGAAGGCGATCTGGAATTCGGAGTCGGTCAGCAGGGGCCGGAAGTCAAGGCCAAGAGCACCGGCAAGTCGATCAACTACTGGGGTCTGGCGAACATTGTTAACGTGAATAGCGCTAAGCTCTCTCCGGAACTGCAAGACGTCACGCTCAACTGCCGCTACATCTGGCGCGCCAACTTCAAGGTGCCCGACATAGAAAAGAAGTATGGAAACCTCACCCTGACCTATTCCTCACAATTACACATAGCAGTGATCGAGGTAGACCGCGATTCCTTCTCGCCCAAGATTCTCGACTACGTTGCGGTGGAAGATTGCGGTGTTGCCATCAATCCGCGGATCGTGGAAGGGCAGGTCTATGGCGCGACTGCTCACGGCATTGGCGCAGCGCTGATGGAGACCTGCGCTTATGATGCGGTCGGCAACATGCTGACCAGCACCTTCAGCGACTACACGCCGATGACATCCGTGAATATTCCCAACATCAAATATGGACACATTTCGACTCCTTCGCCCTTCACCTACAGTGGCGCAAAGGGTATGGGCGAGGGCGGCGCAGCTCCGATCCACACGATTTCAGCGACATTGCAGGACGCGTTGTTTGCGGAAGGTATCTTTATCAACGAATCCTTTAACAACGCCAACAGCATCTTCCGCTCGCTCAAGTATCGGGAAGGCGGACAGCTCGCTCAGTCAGTAACATTGGAGAAGCGGGTTTAGGGACGGGATGAAGAAAGTTTGCATCATCGGTTGCGGTGCGATCGGCAGCCTCTACGCGGCGCATCTGGCGCGCGTCGCCGAAGTCTGGGCCTTGGTTCGCCGCGAAGATCACGCTGCCGAGCTCAACCGCAGCGGTCTCCGCGTTACCGGGACCCACAACTTCGTCGTTCCGTTAAGAGCCACCACCAACCCAGGAGACTTGCCGGACTGCGATCTGGGCATCGTGGCGACGAAAGCCACTCAGGTCCAAGAATCATTTCGCCCGGTGGGTCGCCGCTTCGATCGAGGAGCCGTTCTCTCCGCCCAGAACGGAGTCGGCAGCGAAGAAATCATCGCTGCCTTCACGCGCGGTTACGTCCTCCGCGCCACCACTTTCATGAGCGGCACGCGCCACAGCGACACGCACGTGCAGTATGAACTCGACACTCCGACCTGGATGGGACCCTTTGAGCCAACCGGTACGCCATTCTCCGTAGTCAAAGAAGCTGCGGATCTTATCGTCGCCGGCGGCCTCAAAGCCGAGGCGCTCGAAGACGCCCGTCCCGCGCAGTGGTCCAAGCTGATTTTTAATTCCTCGGTGAATAGTGTGTCCGCTCTGACGGGCCTGCCGCACTCGCCACACTTTTCCGACGAAGCGAAATTCTCCGACCTCGGCCATCTGCTCCACGCGTTAATCGATGAGGGCAAGAGAGTGGCCGAGGCCGCGGGCGTTCGCCTGCACGAAGATCCCTGGGGAATGAACCGGATCGGCGCCATGACCAATCACCCGCCCTCCATGCTTCACGATGTCCGCCATAGGTTGACCACCGAAATCGATTTTCTCTCCGGCGCCATTGCTCGCGAAGCCGAGCGCGTCGGTATACCGGCGCCGCTACATACCGCGGTCTACCGGCTTATCAAAGGCAAGGAAGCAGCTTGGGATTTTCAGGACGAAAATAAACCCGTAACCGTGGATTGAGATTGCTATGGCTTGGCCCGTAGACGAAACAAAACTCGATCGCGTCCGCACGCTGATGAAAGATCAGGATCTCTCCGCCCTGATCTGTCGTGCGCCTGACAACGTTCTCTACCTCACCAACTACTGGTGCATGAAGGGCTATGATGCCGTTGTCTTTCCGCGCGACGGCGAGCCCACGTTGATTGCCCTCGCGCCGCAGCAAGCTGACGCCGAGCGTAACTCGTGGACTAAAGACATTCTCTACTTCAAAGGCTACGACGAACGCGATCCGCGTCCCCCGCAGTTCCGCGCCTGGGACCGCGCCTACGAAATCCTGAAGCAGCGCGGCCTGACCGACAAGGTTGCCGTCGAACTCAACATGGGCACGCAGTCTGCCGACCGCATGGTGGGCGAACCGACCACCTTCATGCTGTCCTATTTCGATTCGTTCAAGAAGTTTTGCGGCGAGGTTGTGGACGCGACACCGCTCCTCAACGAAGCCCGCTCGATCAAGACCGGTCAGGAAATCGAACGCATGCGTTTGGCCAACGAACTCGCCGCCCTGGCGATGGATTACACTCGCGAGCACATGCGCCCCGGCATGAAAGAAAGTGAAGTCGGCGCCATGTATGAAGGCTTCGTGCACGGGACGGGCGTGGGCTACCAAGGCAAAGTCGAGATGGCTCGCGCCTTCACGCTGGTGTGGTCGGGCAAAGGAATCGCCACGTTCACCGCAACCGGCGACCGCCCGATTCAGAAAGACGAGCCAACGCTCTTCGAAATCTGGGTCTGTGCGGACGGCTATTGGACCGATCTCACCAAGAATGCCTGTCCCGGCGAATTGAAGCCCGAGTATCACAAGCTGCTCGACCTTCTGCTTAAGGTTTTCAACGACGGCGTTTCCTTCGCGCGCCACGGCGCCAGCTTCCCTGAACTCGACAGACTCATTCGCGCGCGCATCGCCGAAGGTGGATACGCCGGACAGCCCTCCCATCCCATCTGCCACGGCGTCGGCGCCCGCGCCCACGAATGGCCTTATGCCCACCAAGCCGGCACCGGCACAATAAGAAAGGGAATGGTGCTGGCGATCGAGCCCGGCATTTACTGGCCCGGCGGCGGAGGTCTGCGTTTGGAAGACAATTTTCTGATCACCGATAACGGCAACGAAAAACTATGCGCCGACCCAGACGATTTCCGTCTGGCAAAAAATCACTGAGAGCTGAGAACCGGGAACTGAGAACTTGAAAGTGTCCAGCGCAACCACAAACTCGAAGCACGCCCTCGACCCCAAACTCATCGAGCGCATCCTTGCCGAAGTGCGCGAAGACGAAATCGTCTCCATGTCCAGCGACGTGATCAACATCCCCAGCCCGACCGGCGAAGAGCTGCAGATGGCGCAGTACATGCAATCAGTGCTGCAGAAGCTGGGTCTCGAGGTCGCTTGGCAGGAAGTTGAAGAAGCGCGCGCGAACGTGGTCGGCCGTTGGAAAGGCTCGGGCGGCGGCAAGAACCTGATGTTCAACGGCCACATGGACACCTCCAACACTGGCCAAGAAGAATTTCTTACCGGTCTCGGTTATAAACCGCACGCCGTGGTCAAAGACGGCTTCATCTACGGCCTCGGCATCTACAACATGAAAGGCGCGCTGGTCTGCTACACCAACGCCGTGAAAGCGCTCCAGCGTGCGGGCGTGCGCCTGAGAGGGGACGTCATCATTGCCGCCGTCGCCGGTGAAATTGAAAAAACGCAGTGGGGTGAATTCAAGGGCAAGCAATACCGCGGCTACGGATATGGCACGCACTACCTCGTAAACCATGGAGTGCTGCCCGACATGTGCATTCTCGGTGAGCCCACCGACATGCATGTGGTTCTCGAGCACTTCGGCTCCATGTGGGTGCGCATCTCATGCACGGGAATTTATGTGCACACCGCCTTCTGCGAGGGCCGTGAAGAAATGAATTCCATCCGCCGCATGGTTGAACTCATGCCGCCCATCCTGAAGTGGATTGAAGGATGGGAGAAGAAGGCAAGCTACGGCGGCAGGAAGGCCATAGTGAATCTCGGCGGTATCTGCGGCGGACACGCTTGGCGCGCCAGCCGCACTCCAGAAAAAACGGACTTGTTCCTCGACGTGCGCGTCCCGCCCACTATCCCCATGGCCGAAGCGCGTCGCGACGTGCAGGGCCTCTTTTTCGAACTTGAGAAAGCGCACGCGGACTGGGGTTTGGAATTCGAAACCTACGTCTCGGTCCCGGGCGCGCGCATCAGCGAAGAGCACGAGATGATCCGCGCTATTGACCGCAATCACAAACGCATCACCGGAAAAACGCCGGAGAGGGAAGTTGTCACCTGGTGCTCCGATGCCAGCGTGCTCAGCCGGTTCGGAGTCGAGACCGTGAACTACGGCCCCTCCAGCGGCCCTCGAGACAAAGAGGGAGAAAAAGTTCGCATTCAAACACTGGTGGACATCACAAGAATTTATGCGCTCACCGCCGCCGAATTGTGCGGCGTGAGCGGGTAGGTGCGGTTCCCCATCGCTTTTAGGGAAGCCGAAAGGTACTTTGAAATCAGATGCCCCTTTAGGGGCGGGCATCAGAGGTTCTTTTGCCAAGTTGGAAAGAAATCGATCGCCGTTACAAGAACATCCGCTCCCGCATGCAAGCCGCCGGACTGGACGCTCTGATCGTCTGCGGCAATCAATACGCTGGATTCGAAGGCGCGGTCTTGTACACCTCCGGATTCGAGATTGTCCATCGTTATGTTTACGTCGTCATCCCGCTCCAAGGCGAACCCACGCTCGTTTTTCCGCGTGAAGCTCGTTGGATCGGCGACAAAAACAAGCCCTGGGTCAAAGATCAGGTCTGGCCCGATGTGCCCGGCCAATGGCTGCGCGACCGTGCTGTCGAGCGCAAATGGAAGCGCGTCGGCACGTTTGGGATGAACTTCGTCATGGCCGTTCGCGACTACCGCGAACTCGCGCAAGGTTCGTTCGAACTCGTGCCCTTTGACCAGGAATTCGACATGGCACGCGCCGTGAAGAGTGAAGAAGAACTCGTCGAAGTTCGCGACGCCATGGACATCGTCGTCGATGGCTTCTGGGCGCTGATCGCGGGCTACAAGCCGGGCAAGACTGAAGCTGAAATCATGGCGCCCGCAGTTGAGTGCTTCTTCGCTCGCGGCGCCGGCCCGCGCATGATGAACATTCTGCTTTCGGGTGAACACGGGGAGGCGAACGCGTACTTCAAAGTTCCCGGTCATCGCAAAGTTTCAAGCGACGATCTTCTTCTTTATTCGCTCGAAGTTACCGGAGCAGGTGGTTATTGGGTGGAATTTTCCCGTGCGCTGATCCAGGGAAAACCGAGCGCCACCACGCAGAAGATGGCCGACGTTTATCCGCACGCGATGGAATCGGCTCGCAGATTGATGCGTCACGGCGAACTCGCTTCCACTGTGCATCGCACGGTTGCCGACATATTTGACAAGCACGGTTTCACACTCGGACATCTTTCCGGCCATAGCATCGGGATGACTATGCTTGAGTATCCCGCCATCGGGGCGAGAAGCGAGGTTCGGCTGGAAGAGAACATGATCTTCTCCCTGCATCCCCAGGTCGTGGATCAGAACGGAAAGGTTTGCCTCTACACGCAGGACACGTACCGCATCGGCAAGACCGAAGGCGAGTGTTTGGCCAACGTGCCGTGGAAGTTCTTCACGGGTGAGGAGACGCGGGGAAGCGCGATGGGAGGCTAGAGGTCAGATTGCAGACGTCAACCGCCTGTAGAATCTGCGATCTGACCTCTGACCTTCTGATATCAGGAGCGAAGTCTTGCTAAAGATCTGCATCGTCGGCTGTGGTGCGGTGGGCAGCTTGTTTGCTGCGCATCTGGCCAAGAAAGGCGAGGCCGAAATCTGGGCCTACGACGTCTGGAAAGACCACGTCGAAGCCATCCGCCACAGCGGTCTGCGCATCTCCGGAGCCGCCGATTTCACTGCGACACTGAATGCCACCAGCGATGCCCAGGAACTTCCGCGCTGTGACTACGGGATCGTCGCCACCAAAGCCATCCACACCCGTGGCGCGATCGCGCAGGTTGCCCGCGCCTTTGACGAAAATGGCGCTGTCTGCTCCGTTCAAAACGGCGTCGGCAACGAAGAGATCATCGCGGAACACGTGAAGTACGTCATTCGTGGCACGACGTTCCCCGCCGGGCATCCCATCGCTCCCGGCCATATCGGCTTCGACATCAAGGGCGACACCTGGATTGGTCCCTTCGAACCGACGAACACTCCGATGTCCAAGGTCGAAGAATTGGCGGGCCTGATCACGCGCTCCGGTATGAATGTAATTCCGCTGAAAGATGCGCGCGGCGCGCAGTGGACGAAGCTGATCTTCAATGCGTCCACTAATCCGGTTGGGGGGCTGACCCTGCTGCATCACGGCGCCGCCACGCGATTTCCGGCGACTGCGCAGCTATTCAATGACTTGATCGCGGAGGGTGAGGCGGTAGCGAAGGCACTGGGCATCGAACTGCACGGGGATCCTCGAGCGCTGGTGCAAAAGGGTGCGAGCGCTCCAGGAAAACACCGGGCGTCGATGCTGCAGGACGTACTCGCCAAACGCCAGACCGAGGTCGATTTCATGAACGGCGCAATCGCGAAATGGGGCGAGAAGACCGGCGTTACGACGCCCCTAAACAAGGCCGTATGGGAGTTGATCAAAGGCCTGGAGCACGCCTGGAGCGACCCAGATTAGAGATTTCATTTCGCAGCATTAACCGGGAACAAGAAAGAAGAAACAGAGAAAGTGATTATGCCCATCCCATTCAACATCGGAGTCCTTCAACTCAGCATGGAGCCCGTCCAAGAAACCGTGGCCATGGCCAAGGCCTGCGAAGACGCGGGCTTCGACACCTTCTGGATCGCGGAAGCCTATCCCTGGTGGCGGAAACATTCATTCGAAGCACGCTCCTCCACCGCGATTCTTGCCGTAATCGCCAGCCAGACCAAGCGCATTCAACTCGGCTGGGGAATCATTTCGCCTTACACCCGTCACCCGGTGCAGATTGCGATGGAGGCGCGTGTAATGCAGGATCTCGCCGGCGACCGCTTTCTTCTCGGCCTCGGCGCGTCGAAGATCTTCATGAAAGAAATCGGCGAGGGCGAAGGCGAGAAAGTCGGCCCTGCCACGGTAATGCGCGAAAGCATCGAGATCATCCGCGGTGTACTCAAGGGCGACAAGTTCGAATATCAGGGAAAAGTCTTCGCCGCCAACGTTCCGCCGCTCAGGAGCGATGCGCATACTTCACGCAAAGTTCCTCCGGTGTATGTTGCAGGAACTGGTCCCGTGATGCAGAGGCTGGGTGGTTCGCTTGGAGATGGTTTGCTAACGGCTTCGATCACCACTCCCGCATTTGCACGGTACTCGAAAGAAAATATGGAAGAGGGCGCAGCGAAGGCGGGCAAGGATGCTGCCAAGCTCATTCTCGGTTGCGTAATTGTCGGCAGCATCGGGCACGATTCGAAGAAAGGAAAAGAAGGCGCGCGCGAGCAGGCGGCCATGTATCTTGCCAATAAAGTGCAGAACATCAAGGGCTCAGCCGACGTGCTGCTAGAATCCGCTGGCATTACGTTCGAAGAGCTGCAGCCGGTTGCGGACGCGATGGAAAAAGGCGGACGTAAAGCCGCGGCGCAGGCCGTCAGCGATGAACTTCTGCGCAAAGTCTGTCCCATCGCGGGAACACCTAACGAGTGCATTCAGAAGATCGAAGAATACCGCGCCGCTGGTTGTACTCACATCATGCTCGAAATCTGGGGCGACAGCCGCACGGGCCAGGCGAAGTTGTTTGGCGACGCGGTATTGCCGCATTTTAGAAAGTAAGAAACTGGGGTTGCAGGCGTTGTCAGCGTAATGGACAACGTCTGTTCCCTCAACAAAATCTGAGGCTGCTTTAGCCTACGGACAAACGTCGATGAAACTTGTGACATTTGAAAACGCTGGGCGCCAATCCCGCATTGGCGCGCTAGTGGGAGAGCATCCTACTGCTGATCGGCAGGTTGGCGATCTGCACATTGTTGACCTGCATACGGCTTGCGCGCTTTACCTGCGCGATGTCGAGAGCGAAGCCATTTTCTACCGAATGGCCGATGCCTTGGTTCCACCTGACATGCGAGCCCTGTTCCGTGGCGGAGACACGAGCCTGGAAGCGGCGCGCAAATCTCTCGACTACGTCCTCCACCTCGGCGCGGGCGTCACCGGACCTCGCGGCGAGAGCGTGTTCTACTTGCCCAGCGACATACAGCTCAAGGCGCCCATCATCCCAAAGAAATTTTTTCACACGGCGGGCAACTTTCGCGAGCACCACGAAGAGGCAACGAAAGCTGGTTTTTCGCATCCGGTCATGCCGTGGATCGTTTTTTTTCAGAATACGGACGCGATCATCGGGCCCGACGAGCCGGTAATCTATCCCGAACACCTGACCCAGGAATTGGATTACGAACTGGAACTGGCGGTCGTTCTAAAGAAAGCTGGTAAGCACTTTGCGCCGGAAGAGGCGTCCAGTTACATTGGCGGCTACGTGATTTTCAACGACATTACGGCGCGCGACATTCAGCGCCGGGAAATGAAATCGGGCGTGTTCAGCTTCTGCAAAGGGATCGACACTTTCTGCCCCCTGGGGCCGTGGATCGTGACCGCCGACGAGATTCCCGACGCGCATAACCTGGCAATGGAACTGCGTGTGAACGGCGAGTCGCGGCAGCGCTCGCATTCGAGCAAAATGTCGGTCAAGATCCCCGAGATCCTCTCGCACTACTCGCCGATGGGATACAGCGCGGGCGATGTGGTCTCGACCGGGACGGTGTCGGGCGTGGCGGCGTTTTCGGGGGATCCGAAGGCGTGGTACCTGAAGCCGGGCGACCTGATGGAATGCGAGATCGAAAAGATCGGCGTGTTGCGAAATCCGGTGATCTCGTGGGAAAAGGCCTATGGCAAGAAACCGGCAGCGCTCGCGACGCAGGAAACGGTGAAGTAGGCGTGTTTCGAGGAGGCATCATGACTGCAAATTCTAAAATCTGGGTTAGCGAACTCAACGCTCGGCCGGAGGTGCGGGCCTCGTTTTCGGAAACGCCCATCCGGTTTTACGATACGACGCTGCGCGACGGTGAGCAGACGGTTGGGGTCGTGCTCTCGCCGCAGCAGAAGCTGGAAATCGCGCACAAGCTGGATGAGCTTGGAGTGAGCCGCATTGAAGCCGGATTTCCGCGCGTTTCGGTGGAAGACGCGGAAGCCATTCAGCTTATGCAGAAGGCCAGCATCAAGGCGGAGCTCTGGGGATTTTCGCGCGCGGTCAAAGCTGACATCGAAGAACTGGTGCGGCTGAACCTTCGCTATACCGTGATTGAGGCGCCCGTCAGCGAGATCAAGCTGAAAGCGTATGGCCTTTCGCGGAAAGAAGTGCTGCGCCGGATTCGCGATGCGGTCTCGGCGGCGCGCGAGGCCGGTATTACGGTGGCATTCTTCGCTGTCGATGGAACGCGCACCGAGCTGGAATTTCTGAAAACCGTTTACCTCTCGGCGCTCGATGCTGGAGCGAAGGAACTGGTCGTCGTCGACACGATCGGAGCCTGCGGGCCAGAGGCGGCGGAATATCTGACACGACAAGTATGCCAGTGGGCCGGCAAAGATGTGCCCGTGCATTTCCACGGGCACAACGATTTCGGCATGGCGACAGCGTGCGCGGTGGCGGCCGTCCGCGGCGGAGCGACCTGGATCCAGGGCACGATCAACGGCATGGGAGAGCGCGCAGGCAATGCCGATATCGCCGAGATTGCGCTCGCGCTGCGCTGCCTCTATGACGTACCGGTGGTACTGAATCTCGAAAAGGTGCGCGAGGTTTCCGAGGTGGTGCAGCGGGCTGCGGGGTACACGCTGGAGGCGTGGAAGCCGCTGGTCGGCGAAAACTTGTTCATGCGCGAAAGCGGCGCGGTAGCCAGCCAGTTTCATTTCCCGGAGGCAATCGAGCCTTACTCGGCGGAAATTGTGCAGGCCGAGCGCCGGATCGTTCTCGGCAAGAAAAGTGGGCTCGACAGCATCGACCTGAAATGCAAGGAGCTCGGCATTACGGTCGCGGCCGAGCAGCGGGGTCCGGTGCTGGCAGCGGTCAAGCAGGCCGCGGTCAATCAGGCTGCGGTCGGCAAATGCGGTTTGGTAGGCAATGACCAGTTTCGGCAGATTCTGGCGGCCATGCACATTGGCTGAAATCGGGGTCTGCGAGCTGGCCTGAATTAGGACGGTCGGGCGCGCAAATCACAAGGATGTGTGATCAATATCACTGCACCGAGTGAGCGTCCGGGCGACCTTAGGGATCAGCGTGGAGGTCCACATGGGAGTGGCAAAATCGGTCCCGGTCGAATCCAACTGGATACCAAGCACCTGCGGCATGTGTCTCCATGGCTGCGGAATCCTGGTACAAGTTCGTGATGGAGTCGCGCTCAAGATCGAAGGCGATCCGTCCAACCCCGACAATCTAGGCAAGTTGTGTCCCAAGGGCAATGCTGGGCTGTCGCGCTTGTACGATCCCACGCGAGTGCTCAAGCCCATGAAGCGGACGAATCCCCAAAAGGGACCCGGCATCGATCCGAAATGGGTGGAGATCTCGTGGGACGAAGCCTACGGCATAGTCGCACACGAACTGGGCAAGGTGCGGGCCGATGATCCGCGCAAGCTGCTCTGCGCTATCGGCGACTTCCAGAGGATTCTTCTGTGGGGCTGGCCGGCAGCGTTCGGTTCGCCAAACTTCTTCACATCTCTGGGGAATTACTGTGGCGGTTCGTACCATCCGGTGAATGGCAGCGTCGATGGCTCGTTCGCCGCCATCAACGACTTTGATCTCTGCAACTACTGGATCCAGATCGGCTCCGGCGACGGATTTTCCTCGCATCTGCACCTCGCTGGCAGCGCCAAGCGGATGGCCGACGCGCGAATGCGCGGCATGAGGGTTGTGAGTCTCGATCCGCGCTGCTCAATCGCCTCTGCGAAGGCCGATGAGTGGATTCCGGCGCTCCCGGGCACGGATCGGGCTTTTGTGCTAGGCATGGCCCACGTGCTGATCCACGAACTGAAACGTTACGACCGGGAATTTCTGCGCGATCGGACGAACGCTGCGTATCTGGTAAAGAATGACGGCCACCATCTGCGCTCTGCAGACGGTAAGGCGATGGCATGGGACCTGAAGCTGGGGGCCGCACGCCCGTGGGATGAAGTGGCGGCGGAAAACATGGCGCTGGAGGGAACTTTCGCCGTGGATAGCACCCGCGTCCGCACTGGCTTCCAGGTGTGGACGGATCTCTTGGCCGATCACACTCCGGAGCGGATGTCCCAAGTGAGCACGATTCCGGCCGCCACCATCCGCCGTATCGCAAAGGAATTCGTGGATGCGGCACAGATCGGCGCCACCATCGAAATCCAGGGCAAGACTTATCCGTTCCGCCCAGCCGCCCTAAATTACTACCGCGGCTCGCAGTCGCATGCCAACGGCTTGTTCGACAATCTGACATTCAAGATGATCAATATGCTGGTCGGCAACATCGACGTGCCCGGTGGCCATCTCGGCGTGCCGCTGGATCATCGGGGCTTCTTCGTGCATCCCGGGGAAGATGGCATGTTGAAGCCGGAGCCGCACCAGTTGCATCCCGCGCCGCCGTTCAAATATCCGCCCGACTCGACCCACCTGATGGAGTGGTTTCCCATAGGGTTCGACGCCGGGCAACTCAACACCGAGACCCTCCTCGACCCGAAGAAGTTCGGCCTGAATTACGAGCCCGAAGCCGTACTGCTCTACCACTCGAATCCATTGTGGAACCTGCCGGAAACCGACAAGGTCGAAAAGATCATGGCGAAAATGAAGTTTGTCGTCGCCATTGACATTCAGCACACGGAGTCGACGCAGTGGGCAGATGTATTCCTGCCGGCCCACACCTTCCTCGAGTCTTATTTGCTCAATTGCCTGGAGCCGCCCGCGGTCACCGGTCACTCCCTTCGGCAGCCGGTCGTCGAACCGGTAGGAGATACGCGCGACGCCTACGACATCCTCACCGAACTGGCGGAGCGGATGGGCTTCAGGGATGACTGGAATGATGTCCTGAACATGGTCTGCGGTTATACGGCACAGCCGAAGTATCTCCTCGATTCGGAGAAGCGTTACAGCGTCGAGGAGTTTTGGGACCAGTACGCGCGCAGCGTCTACGGGGACGACAAAGGACTGGACTGGTTCAAGGAGCACGGGCACGCGGTGCGCTACCGCACTCCGGAAGAAACCTACATGCCCTATGGCGACCTTCGCATCCCGTTTTATTTTGAGTTCATCCTGCGAACGGGAGAAGACATGCGGAGCAACTTTACCGAGGTGGGATTGAAAGACTGGCCGCTGGATAACTACCAGCCCTTGCCGTTCTGGAAAAACTCGCAGGTCATCGAAGACGAGAAGGCCGGCTACGAATACTTCGCCATTACCTTCAAGGAGGGCCTGCACACTTTCGCCGACACCATGGTGATGCCCTGGCTCTCCGAAGTAAGCGAGAAAGACGCCGTCCATGGCGGCGTCTTGATCAACTCCCTGACCGCGAGAAAGCTGGAGTTGAAAACCGGAGACCGCATCCGCCTGACTTCGGCGGCCGGAAGCATCGAGGGGTTTGCGCAGGTGATCGAAGGCATTCATCCGCAGGTGTTCGGAGTCAGTAACACCCTGACGCGGTACGTCTTAACCAACGACCGGGCGAAGGAACGCGGTACGCACTTCAACCGGCTGCTGACGGGATCGATGCGATATACCGACAGCGCCACGGGTGGATTGGAATCGACGGCGCGGGTCCGAGTGGAACGGGTTCGAGCCTAGGGGGCGGCATGGCGAGCGCAAAGATTGCGGCACTGGGGACGACGCGCAAGATGCTGGGATTCAGCCGGCGGACGGTGGAAGTCGAGATTGACAATGCCACGATCGCCGATGTCCTGCGCCAGTTGCCGACCCTGGACGGGCGCACTCTCTATGACAACCTGGTTTGCGACGGACGGTTGCGCGGCGATTTCGCGGTAGTGGTAGATGGTCTGAGTTTGAAAGCGGATCAGTTGAACCTGCGCCTGCAGGGAGGCGAAGAGGTCGTCACCATGGCGATCTTGCGCCACCTGCACGGAGGCTGAGCGGAGCGCACATGGCTAGATACGGAATGGTGATTGACCTAAAGCGTTGCATCGGTTGCAACTCGTGCACCCTCGCCTGCAAGCAGGAAAACGGGACACCCGAGGGCGTGCACTTTGCCCGAGTAGTGACGCGCGAAGTGGGGACTTACCCCGCAACCAAGCGAACTTTCCTGCCGGTCCTTTGCAATCACTGCTCGGATGCGCCTTGTGCGGAAGCCTGTCCCACCGGCGCCACCTACATCCGTTCGGATGGAATTGTGATGGTGGATAGAGAAAAGTGCATCGGCTGCCGCGCCTGCAACGTGGCTTGTCCATATATGAACCGTCACTTCGTCGCGAAAGGCCTGCTCAAGCAGGGCTACGGCACGGACGGTTTAACGGCGTATGAAGCGATCAAGTTCATGGACTTTGAAGAAGGCACCAATATCAAGTGCACGCTGTGCGCGCCTCGCGTGGACCAGGGTCTGGAACCAGCGTGCGTCATAACTTGCCTAACGGATGCTCGCATCTTTGGCGATGTGGAGGATCCAAACGGCAAGCTGCAGCGCCTTGTCCAGGATCGGAAGGGCTGGAGCCTGTCGCCCGAGTACAACACAAAGCCCAACGTGTTCTACCTGGACGAATAGTGAGATCCAGCGCGAGAAGCAAGGGGGGAAAGTGACGACACAAAGTGTTGGAATCGCGAACCACCGTTTCGCGTTCGGCTACTACCGTCAAACGTTCTGGAACTGGCTGATCGGCACCGCTTTCTTCCTCGGCGGTCTGGGCGCGGGATTGTTTGTCCTGGCGTTGCTCACCGATCACACGGCCGGGATGCTGGTCGGGTACCTGATCGTTGTCGTCGGCAAGAACACAGCGCACTTGCTTTTTCTCGGTCGGCCGGAGCGTTTCTGGCGGGCAGCGATGCGTCCCGACCGCTCATGGATTGCGCGTGGCATCTGGGCCATGGGATTCTTTGCGTTGAGCGGCCTGCTTCTGCTCTTACCTCGCGTGCTGGGGCCCGCATGGCAACTGTCCGGCTGGCTGAACAGCGCATCCACGGCGGTCGCTGTTCTGTCGGCGGTCGTCATCATGTTCTACGATGGGTTCGTCATGAACTCTTCCCCGGGAGTTGCTTTCTGGCGGACGCGCCTGCTCCCGCTGCTGCTCCTGATGTATGCGACTCTGGGTGGAACCACGTTGTCGCTGACGATTCGCGAACTCCGGGGAGAGGCAATACCAGGCTTTCTTCCCAACCTCGAACACGGATTGCTGGTGGTGAATTTTGTACTGCTCGCAGTCTACCTGGCGCGCATGAACCGCTCCTTACCTGCCGCGCGCGAGACTCTGCGCCAGTGGTTGAGCGGGCCATATGCACGCGTGTTCTTTGGACTGGTTCTGCTGGTCGGACTAGTGGCTACCCTGCTGCTCTCGGTGGTTCAGAGTCGCGTGCAGGCGACCGGGCTCGTTTTACTCATTGCCGCCTGTGAACTAACCGGCGATTTTACTCTCGTGATGGTCTTGCTGAAGTCCGGTTTGTTTCCGCGGCAGACTGCGCTCACGTACAGCGCCCGCGGAATCTGACGCCCCCCTATTCGGGTTCGGGAATGACGCGCAATACCCTCGGGACATGAGTAAACATGCTCGCCTTTGCTATTTCGATCACGCCTCCTTAGGACGGCCTGGCCGCAAGACCATCGAGCGGGTCTGGAAGGAAGTCGCCCGCGCAAGCCAATTCGCCACAAGTGGGACGCTTGAGACGCTGCGGCAGTTCAAGGCTGTTGAGGATGCCCGGCGCCGGATCGCGCGTTTCGTTCACGCCGATCTGGAAAGTGTTCTGCTTGTCGGGAACACAACGCAGGCACTGGGCATGATTGCAACTGCACTACCCCTGCATCGCGGTGACAACGTCCTGATTGCGGACGTCGAATTCATGGGAGCAACGGTAGTGTGGCGGGACATCTGCCGCCGCCTTGGCGTTGAGTTGGTGCCGATCCCCAGCACTGGAGGGCAGCTTGCCGCCGAACATTTTTCGCGGTTCGCCACTTCCCGGACCAGGGCCATCGTCATCAGTACCGTGCAGGAAGTGAGCGGGTGCCGGGCCGATGTGGGAACGATTCGCGAAGTGGCGTCAAAAAGCGGCGCCTATTTGATCGCCGATGGCATTCAGGAAGTGGGTGCGATCCCAGTTTTCTTCAAAGAACTCTGCGTAGATGCCTACTGCGCGGGCGGGCATAAGTGGATGCGGAGCCCGTTTGGATTGGGATTTGCCTGTCTGAGCCAGCGGCTGCTTGAGGTGCTCGACCCCAGCTACCATGGATATCTGGCGCTGGCCGAACCAGAGATGGGTTGGGATCGCTACATGGGACTAACGTCACGTTCACCGTTTGACCTGTTACCGCTACGGCAGGATGCTGTTCGCTTGGAGACCGGAGGGTTCCCGAACTGGCTCGGAGCCGCTGCTCTAGATACAGCAGCGAGTGAACTCGAATCCAAAACACAGACAAGCGTGTGGACGCGAATCCGGCGCTTAAGGAAACGCCTGGTTGCGGGACTTAGCGAAATGGGGGTTGAGATACTTGGCGGGGTCGACGTTCCCGAGAGGACACAGTCGGGAATTGTTACATTTCATCTGTTGGGTGGTGCGGGGCAAGAAAGATTGCTTGTCCGGCGCCTGAGTCAGGAACATATCCAAGTTTCGTTGCGATATGTTTCAGGAATAGGAGGGGTCCGTGTGGCGGTTCACGAGAGTAACAACGCGGGCGAAGTAGATTACCTTCTCGATGTTGTGCGCTCCTTCTTGCGCGGTGCAGCATACAAGATAGGCTCGCACGCTTAAGTAGCGGATATTCTGTATCCGCATGATGTAATGGCGCTCCGTGTCGCGCACTAGGCGTTAGCCGTGGTTCAATAACGTGTCGAACTCGATGGAAGTCCACACCACGGAATTTGATAGCTAGCATTACATATCACGTCACAAAGTCTGAAAAATAGGACTCCATTCAATCGACATTTTCTTTCTTACTCCAAAACAGAAGCTTCGGAGTCGCTCTAGTGACGGTGAACCTTCCAGTACACAAGACTCATTCCTGCCAGAAGCGCCGCAAAGATCGGAACTGAATATCGCAGGCCCTGCACATAGAAGGTGCTGCACCCGATGGCAACGAGAAATAAAATGCCCATGATGCTGGAGAGAGGAAACAGTCGGAGCCGCAACGGCAAATCGTTTACCTTGTCACCGATCGAGCGGCGAAACCGTAAGTGAGCCAGCAGGATGACAATCCAAACAAAGTACATCCCCGCGACTGCGGAACCGTACATGAGGAGAAATGCGCCTTTGGGGACGTAAATCGCCAGTAAAATCGCGACTACCATTCCTAAGCTTGAAACAGCTAGCGCCCGATGCGGCACCCCGTTCCGGCCCAAACGCCCCAAGGGCTCAGGCGCATAGTGTCCTCGCGCCAGAGAGAACAGCATTCTGGTGGTGAGGTAGAGGTCGGTGTTCGCGCTGGAAAGCGCCGCCGTGATCACGACCAGATTCATGATCGCGGCCGCGTAAGGAACGCCAATTGCCGCGAAGACGTGCACGAATGGACTGCCACTGATGGTCCCGTCACCGATCCGGTTCCAGGGAGACACGGTGACCATCACCGTCATCGCCAGAACGTAAAACAGGATCAGACGAAAGACCATCGTGCGCATGGCGCGTGGAACCGCTTTTTCCGGCCGCTCTGCCTCTCCCGCCGTAACTGCAATCACCTCGACCCCCATGTAACTCGAAATGGTGAGAGTAAAGGCCAGCCACACGCCACGATATCCATGCGGCAAGAAGCCGCCATAGGCAACCAGATTTCGGAATCCCACCGCCGGACGGGGAGACAAGCCAGTGATCAGCGCGATCCCAATCAAGATGAAAACGATGATCGCGACCACCTTCACAAAGGCGAACCAGTACTCGAGTTCGCCAAAATTACCAACCTGTACAGCATTGATGGCCACAAGTCCAAGGGAAACTACTGCGACCCAAAGCCACTGTGGCGTTCCAGGAAACCAATACCGAAAATAAATGGCCACTGCTGTAACCTCGGCGCCAATGGCCACCATCTGAACCAGTCCGTAAGTCGCACGCACGGTGAAGCCAAACCATGGACTCAGGTAGCGCTCGGCATAGATACCAAACGCTCCGGCGACCGGATGGACCACCGCCATCTCAGCCACTGAGTAAGCTACGATCAGGGCTAGAATTGCCCCAAGAAGATAATTAAGAATGACCGCCGGGCCGGCAAGGTCAATGGTCACGCTGCTGCCCAGGAAGAGACCGACCCCAATGGCGCCGCCAATGGCAATCATGGAGATCTGGCGCTCGGTCAATCTTCGCTGCAAATTCTGCGACGAGTGCGTCAAGTCGAGGCCTTGCTCGCCAGCAGGGTCCGCGATTGTCACCGTGACCTTCCGCCTTCTTGCTTCGTCGCCGGACGCAGCAGACATGACATGTTGTGCAAACTAATTGCCAGCGATCTCCTCCAGCGCCCTGACGAACCTGCGGATCTCATCGTGCGTGTTGTAGTGCACCAGCGAGGCTCGCACCGCGCCGCCCCCGCTCAATCCTAGCCGTTTCATCAGCCTCGGCGAATACATATTGCCGTCGCGCACTGCAATACCCTTGGCGGCCAGTTTGGCTGCTACCGTAGCCGGTGGGACGCCCGCAAGATTGAACAAGAACGTCGGCAAACGTTGCGGAATAGCTTTCGGATCTTGGATGCCGTATACGGTTGCTCCCTTGATTGCGCTGATACCGGCCAGCAGCCCGCGGGACAAGCCATATTCGTACTGGCGTATTGCCTCCATCGCACCCACCAGGCGTTGACGCTGAGAACCATCGTTTCCGTCTCCGTTACAAAGCTCTCCCAGTTCCGCCAGATATTCAATCGCCGCATTCATACCCACAACATTCTCGTAGATGTACGTTCCCACCTCAATTTTTGAGGGTGGAGTATTCGGGATGAAGTCTTCGCGGAAGGTGGGCAGCGCTTCCAGAGCCGCGCGCCGGCCCCACAAGAAGCCCATGTGTGGAGCGAAAATCTTGTACCCGGAGCAGACCAGATAGTCGCATCCCCAGGCCTTGACGTCGATGGAGCCGTGGGGCGCGTACTGCACGGCATCGAGGAAAACTTCCGCGCCCGCGGCGTGGGCGCTCCTCGCCACCTCGCCCACATCTACGACCGTTCCTAAAGCATTCGACGCTACGGTACAGGCTACCAGCCGCGTCCGGGAAGAGAGCAGTGGCTCCAGGTCGGCCACACGCAGAGTACCGTTGTCAGCTACGTTCCACCACCGGATGACCGCGCCTTCACGCTCCAGGGCCAGCCAGGTTGCGATGTTGGCCTCGTGGTCAAGATCGGTCACAATGATTTCGCGCCGCTCGGCCAGAGTCTGCCCAATTGCTAGGCTTACCAGGCGGATGAAAGACGTGGCGTTCATACCGAATGCAATCTCATCGGGATCGGCCGCGTTCAGAAAATCCGCCACCGCTTTCCTGGCTTGGGCGATCGCGGCGTCCACTTCCTGGCTTTCCCGGTAGCATCCGCCGCGCTGCACGCTTCGCGTGAGTAGGTGGTCGGCAACTGCGTCCAGGGCTTTCTGGGGGATTTGGGCTCCCGCGGCATTATCGAAGAACATGGAGCTCCCTGGCCGATTCAACGCAGGAAACATCTGCCGCACGCGATCCACGGGGAACTCCGCCAGGTTGGCCGCTTTTTCACGCATCGATCACCTCAACAAAGAATTCCGCGCGCAGTCTAATTCTGCCTGGTGGCTTTCGCCGCAACCCGTCCGTTGCTCTTGCGCGGTACACACGACCCGACGGCTTCGACCAGCCGGTCGATGTCAGTAGTATTGTTGAAAAAATGGCACGAGACACGCACGCCTCCTATATTAGATGTAAAGCGCACCGAAACTAAAATCTTCCGCTCGAGGAGCTTCTCCATCAGTCGGATGTTCTCTGCCGCCGAGCCAACGCTGAAGGTCACGATCCCGGAACGATGCTGGCGCGCGAGCGGCGTCACGATCTCAATGCCGAGAGTTTGTAGTCCTTCGATGAGGTGATCGGTCAGGGCGTAGATGTGCTCGGCGATGCAATCCTGGCCAAGAGACTGAATCATTTTCAGCGCAGCCGCTAATCCGATGGCTCCCGAGTAATTTGCCGTCCCGCCGATCTCATAAACGCGCGCGCCTTTCGTGAATTCATAATCCATGACCGGCCGAATCGATGGTGTCTGGAAATGGGCTCCCCAACCACCTTGCGGCGGCTCCACGTTCATGTAACCGGTAAGAGGCGCTAGCAGCTTTGGCAACGTCTCCCGCCGGATGTACAAAAAGCCCGTGCCAAACGGAGAGTTGAGCCACTTATGTCCGCCGCAGGCAAGAAAGTCCACCGGCGTCTTTTGCACATCGAGGGGAATTGCGCCGAGCTGCTGGATCGCATCCACGACAAGCCATACTCCCTTTTCAGCGCAAAGAGAGCTTAGTTTCTCGAGATCGCATCGAAAGCCATTACTCCATTGCACCGTACTAAGGCAGACGACTGCTGTCTTCGATGACAAGCGCTCCGCAATGGTCTCCACTCTCACTTCCCCGTGCTGGTTGGGGACAACATCGATGCTAATGCCGCGTGCCGCCAGTTGGATCCAAGGCACGGCTACTTCCAGAAACTCCAAATCGGATATAAGGACGCGGTCGCCAGGCGAAAGAGGAATCGATTGGGCAGCGATGCTCAGCCCGTGACTAGTGCTTTCCACCAAGGCGATCTCATCTTCGCCCGCGTTGATCAGCCGCGCCGCTTCCGGTCGGGCGAGCGCGCGCATTTCATCCATCGAGATGTGATGCAGAGTGGAAGATCGCGCCGGGCAAAGCAGCGTCATATCGAGAAAATTTCGGATTGCTTCGGTGGCCACACGAGGGGCAAGGCTTACGCACGCGGCGTCCAGGAACGTCTTGTGTAGAAGCGCGGGAAATTGTTCGCGAGCGTTCTCAAAATCCATTTCAGTCGCCGCTAACAGTGGCCGTGCGGGTGACCAGCAGTTCGAGATTTTGTTCTAACACTTGGAGCACTGCCCGGACATCCTCGAGAGTATTGTAGACATGGAAAGAAATGCGCAGCCCATCGTGGCGGCTGGAACACACGATCCCGCTTGCCGCCAGTTTTTCGACCAAGCGGGCGGCGTCCTTGCATTGGAAAACGACCAGCGGCCCCACGCTCGTGGCTGGTGTTTTGGCAATCAGGCCCAGTTTCTGCGCACCGTTTAGAAGTACGCTGGCCAGTTCATGGATCTGCCAGGCTACGTTGTCTAGTCCGATCTGCTGCAATAACTCAATGCCCCGCATGGCTGCATAGATATTGGGCACGGCAGGAGATCCTTCTTCAAACCGGCGTGCTGAAGGAGCAGGATCGAAACATTTCACGTCGAAGGCGAAAGGATTGCTTTGTGCAAACCAGCCTGTAATCGTGGGCTGGAGAGATGCGATCAGTTCCTTGCGGACATACAAAAATGCCAAGCCGGGTGGTCCCAAAAGGTACTTCAGCGTTCCCGTTACATAGAAGTCGACATCCGTAGCTCGAACGTTCACCGGCCGAGTGCCACAGTCCTGGTAATCATCCAGCATAACCAGCGCGCCATTGGCGTGCGCAAGCGGAACGACTTCGCGGACTGCCGACCGGAAGCCATTCATGAAGCAAACTCCGGTCAGGGGAACGATGAGAGTTTGGCGGTCGATCGCGCGCTCGTAATTCTCCGTCGGAATCGAATTGCCGACGGCGTTGACAAACTCGACTTGTGCTCCGCGCTTCTGCTGGGCAAGCCAAACATGGCCCATGGTCGGAAACTCGAATTCGCCCATTACCACTTTCTTCCGGCGATCAAACGTCAAAGCGCTGGCAACCGAGTTTATGCCAGCCGATGCACAGGGGACAATGGCAACTTCGTCAGCGGTGGCGCCGATAAAACCGGCGAACTGCGACCGTGCTGCCTCATATCTCTCGACCCAAATATCCCACGGCGAACCATGCTCATGCCAGCTAGCCACATACTCACGAAGACCGTCCTCCACGGCGTCCGACAGCGCTCCTTGCGAGCAACTGTTCAGATAGATCTTGTTCCGGAGGAGGGGGAATCGCGATCGAATCGCTTGTACCTCGAGGCTGCTTAGCATCGCGTGCTTCCTATTAGGCGGAATGTTCCGACGGAAGGAGCAGCGCCGCCACGGAAGGCTGCGCTACTCCTGCTCCGGGGGATCGTGTGTGCTTCAAAAAACCAGTTTCATGTTGAGTTGAAACTGACGCTGGGCGCCCTCACCGAAGTGCGAGTCGTTGTTCACAACGTCGGCCGTGCCACCAACGAACTCAGATTTGTAAACCGACGCAGGGTTGCCAAAATTGGGGTGATTGAGGATGTTGAAACCGTCGGCCCGGAATTGCAGCTTAAAACGCTCGCTGAGCTGAAACCACTTTGCCAGCGAGAAATCCCATTGGGTAAGCCACGGTGCTGGAAGACTGTTTCGCGAGCAACTGCCGAAAGTTCCAGGACTGGGATCGGCATAGCCACTAACGACGTAAGGGTTCTTGAAGTTTGTGAGTTGCGTCACCAAGGGACCGACGCAATCCGGCACGTCGTGCAGTTCGCCCGTACCGCTGACGTCGTTGTACGTCAGAACCGGCAGATACATGGAATTGTGCCAATTGACGACGCCCGACAACTGCCACTCGTTCACGAGGTACCCCATTCCTTTGCTGTGCGTGAACGTTGGGAATTGGTAAAGGTAAGAGGCGGTGATGGCTTGCGGCACGTCAAATTCGGAGTCACCTCGACTGAGCTTTGGATTCATGGAATCTTTCGGCACAAATCCACTGGTGCCGAAGAAGTCCATGGTTTCGGACGCCTCGTCGATCGAGTGCGCCCAGGTATAGGCGAAATTGGTCGTCAAACCGTGATAATTTTTGGTCTTGAGCTGAACTTGCAGCGAGTTGTAACTTGAGTTGTCGACCGAACTGATCCTATTGATCTGTCCGAACTGCGGGTATTGGCTGTAGTAGGGACGCGCCAGTTGTTCTAAATTGCCGCTGGGTGTTTCGCCGGGGAGGATAGGCTTAGTGAAGCCGCTGCCAGGGGGAGGCATATTCACATCCGGCAAACTGTAGATGTGCGTGCCTTTTGAAGCGACGTAGCCGACCTGCAAGACCACGGCTGGCGCCAGTTCTTGCTCCAGGTTCAGGTTCCAGCTCTGTACGTACGGAGTCTTGAGGTTGGGATCAACCGCGATCAGGTTGAGAATCGACCCTGGCACCACGCTCGTGCTCGTCCCGAAGATCGGAACATTGGGCTGGATCGGAGTCCCGGGGTTCAGGAGCGAGTTGGAATAAAGGCCCAGTCCGTTGATCGGATTGGTAGCGAGACCCGGAGTGCTGTTCGTGAAGTTATACTGCTGGCCGACCAGCACGTCCAGCGGGCTATCCACATAGTAGATTCCGTAGCCGGCTCGAACCACCGTGTGGAGGCCGTGAAAGGTAAAAGGTGAATACGTAAGCGCAATGCGCGGGGAAAAATTCGTATGCACGGTATTGTAGATATCGTGCACCGGAACAAGTCCCTGGCTCGGCAGGAAATTCGAAAAGCGCCCGCGGTCTTCCTGCGGAGTCCCGAATACATCCCAGCGCAGGCCCGCGATAACTGTGAGGTTGGGCCTCAACTGGTAGGTATCGGTGCCGTACACGCCGACAACGTTCTGATGCAGGTCGAAACGCGTGCTGCCGCGCGATATGTTTGTCTCTCCCGGGTCAGGAAGCCCCGCCAATAAGTCCACCAGGTCCGCGACCGGACCGGCGCCTACCAGGTTGTTCCCGAGCTGAGTTCCATCGAACGAGAACTTTCCACGGAAGTTGCTGTCGAGGTAGCCAAACACTTTGTTCAGTTCCCAATTTGCACCGAATTGAATGCTATGCTTCCGGTGGCTGAAGGCCGCATCGTCGTTCCACTGAAACGTCTCGCTGGTCCGCCCTCGCGGCCAACTCGAATTGATGCCAAGATTCTCGAAAACTCCAGCGCCGATATCAATCTCGGGAAGGCCGTAGTCTTTAGGAGCTACCTGGGTATCTAGCCCGATGGAAGCCGGGTTAAATGAGCTATCGGCCGGGAGGAACGAGAGACGAACGTGGTTGTAAGAGAGGCGGAAGACGTTGATTAGTTGGGGCGAGAAAGTGTGCGCGTCGCTGACCGCAAAGTTCTGCGGTCGGATCGGCGTCACTCCGTAATATTTCTCTAGTTGCGAGCCGCCCCCAGGTGAGTCGGTGCCCTGCGGAAAGCTGTCTTTTCCATTGCCAAATAGATAGCGGGCCGTCAACTGATCGCGACTCCCTAAGCGATGATCGATCTTGACGGAAAAATTGTCTGGGGTTTGACTCCCGACGCCGCTGACGGCGAACTGACCAGAATGTGGCTGATATAGATTGAGGATGGTCACACCGAGAGCATTCGGTGTTTGGGAAGGGGTCGCCGCAGCCAAAGCGGCCTCCGCCTGCTGGATCTGAGCGGCGGTCGGCGCGAAAGCAATACCCGAACTCCCCAAAACGCTTCGGCTGCCGTCGTATCCGACATAGAAGAACGTCTTGTCCTTAATGATCGGGCCTCCAAAGCTGCCACCATATTCATTCCAAATGAAGTGTGCCTTCGGAAACCCCACGAGATTCTCGAAATAGTTGTGAGCGGTAAGCGAGGCATCGCGGTGTTGTTCATAGACCGAACCGTGAAACGCGTTAGTTCCGCTTTTTAGGACGACGTTGATCGCACCGGCGCCTGCTTCCGAATCCGCCGCACCGGCGGTAACGACGCTCATTTCCGTAATCGCGTCGGGCGGCAGCCGCGTGGCGGCTGTGTAAGAGTTTCCGCCCTGATTCATGGCGGGCAATTGCCGGTAGGCATCCATGTTTTGCGAGCCGTCGATATTGAAGCTCACGGAGCGGCTGGGCGCACCATTGATCGAAATCTGCGTAAAGGTGTAGCCCGTGGCCGTCGAGGTGCCCGGCAAAAGAAACGCGTAGCGAGTGTAATCGCTGTTGCCGATGGGCAATTCGGTTACCTGCTGCTCCGTGATATCGCCGCCGACGGTATTGGTCTGCGTCTCCAAGATCGGCGCTGCTGCGCTGACCTCGACCCGCACGTCGACCCTTCCGGGTGTGAGAGTCACGTTGATATCGTTCACCTGGTTCAAATTCGTGATGATGTTGGTCTGGACGTAGGACTTGAAACCGTCTTTCGTAACGGTCAGTCTGAAGGTTGCCAGCGGCAACTCCTGGAAGCGAAACACGCCGTTGCTGTCGGTTTTCACGGAACGTTCCAGGCCGATGTCGGGCGCGGAAAGCGCCACCTGAGCACCCTCGACGGCTCCGCCCGAGCTGTCGAGCACGGTGCCGGTGACGCGGCCGGGAAAGATCTGGGCCTGCGAACTTCCCCCAAGAACAAGGATCAAACAAAGCGCAAGCAACATGGAGAGGATTAAGCGCACACGAAACATAAACGCCCCCACAGACACGATGATTAGTTGGCTCTGCCCGGCAAAGGTCTCCTCCGAACTCCGCTGTGAGTTCGCGACTAGAGTTACTCTGCCAAGTATTCGCTGGCCCCAAAGTTTCACACAGAGAAGTGTGACATGTCAAGAAAAATCTTATGGTATACAATTGATATGCAATACGGGAAGCTCGCAAATTCTGCGAATGCTGCTACCGTACGTCGCCCCCATAATGAAATGAGAGACAATGAAGAGAGGAGTATGGATGACCAAGCTCAGGAAAGTAAGGCACGTGCGAACCTCGCGGCAGCAGCCTGTCGGCGCACCTCGGGCCAGCACACCGCGCCCCGGAATGGCAACGCCTCCCGAGGACTCACTAAGTGAGCAAGTGTATCAGTCGTTAAAGCGGGACATCGTCACTGGGATACACCCGCCGGGCGAAGCACTGAGTGAGAAGGATCTCGCCCGGAGATACAACAGCAGCCGCACGCCGGTGCGCGAGGCCGCCGTCCGGCTCCAGCAGGACAACTTGCTGCGTGTAGTCCCCAATCGGGGTTACTTCGTCACCAAGATATCGGTGCAAGATTTGACTCAGTTGTACGAGTACCGGACGGCGGTGGAGTGTGCTTGCGCGGAGCTGGCCGCGGCGAAGGGTATGAATCCCGAACTGATGGATGGCCTGGAGAAATTGGCCCACACGGAATACAAGATCGACGACCGGAAAAGCTACATTCATTTCATTGCGACAGACACGGCCTTTCATATCGGCATCGCACAATTGGCGCGAAACCAGCTCCTGTTACGGGCGGTCGAAACGGTCCGCTCCCAAATGGAGCGGATCATGTATGCCGCAATTGACATCGGGTACTACGGAGAACTGCCGGTTCGCGAGCACTGCGAAATCCTGGACGCAATCAACAACCGCGACCCACAGCGAGCACGCCAGCTGATGTATGGCCACATCTTTGGTTCGAGGGATAAGGTTCTTCGGATCGCCGGCGGCGCCCCCGGGCAGTTTTGACGCTCTGCACACTCTGATAGTCTCGTGAATTTCCGGTGTCTCGTCGCCGGACAGAAGTACGATCCGGACTGGCGTCATGCGAGCGCCTAGCTCGTCAGAAAGGGATCGTTGGGTTCCTTGCCTGGCCGACAGTCGTCTGAGCACCTCTGTCAAGCAGATTCTTCATCTCACTCGGACCGGCTCTGCGATCTGCAGCACATCGAATTCACAAGGAAATTCACAGAGCTTCCGCCTCGTCTGGCAAGGACTGCCGCGGATTGTCCGCAATCCAGGAAGCTCACCCGCGCGATTTCGCTTGACAATCAGCAACAATATGTATATACATGTAGTATGAAACGAGAGACAATTTCGAGACCACGAGGATCGTTGCCTCTCCTGCCTTGCGCCTGCGCTAACCTGCGCCGTGCGGCGCGAGCCGTCACTCGACTCTATAATCAGGAACTTCGGCCCTACGGAATCGAAATAACACAATTCACTCTACTGATGGCGCTCGATCTGACCGGTGAAACCTCGCAGGGAAGATTGGGCGAGCTTCTGGCGTTGGACTCTACGACGTTGACGCGGATGCTGGAGCTCTTGAAAAAACGCGGCTGGGTGCAAGCGAAAGAGGGCGATGACCGGCGGCTGCGGCTTTTCCGTCTGACAACGGCTGGGCGAGAGAAATTCCAGCAATCCATGCGGCGCTGGAAGCGGGCACAGGAGCGTTTGCGGACAGCTCTGGGCGAAGAAACCATGGGCCAATTGGGTGGATTACTGGCGGAGGTTGCCCAGGTATCTATCGATGGATAATTTTTTTGAACCGATATAGATGTATATACATCTATTCCCTTTGAAGGGGACAAATCTTGAAAGGAGCAAAATCCATGACAAAGATACGACAAAACGCCCAATTCTTCGTGATTCTTGCGGGGCTGATGCTCGCTACAGTTGCCGCTTCCGTTCCGGCGAATGCCCAGGAGGTCTGGCAGGTCAATCCTCGGTATTCGGTTGCCCGCTTGTCATTGGGATCGGGAGAGAATGCAGCAGAAATCGGTTTGGCGCGCGTCAGCGGTGACGTGGTCTTCGACGCCAGTGATCCTGCCGATCCCATCGTCAACTTGAGGATATCGCCGGACAAGGATCCACACGGGACTCACTCCGCGATGAGGTTTACCTCCCGGCGGTCAAAGGTTACAAGCGACGGGAAATTGGTGGTTACTGGCGACCTATCTTTTACCCGCCTCGAGCGTAGCGTAACGATAGAGCCGAACGAAGCTTACGCGGGACCGGTGTACGGTGAACCAGTAGAGCATACGGTGACTCGTGAAATCACCTTTGTACTCTCTGATCCCATTCGGCCCAAAACACAGAACGGCACGATGCAACTGCCGGCCTCGGCTACCGTCAGCCATGAAGATTTCCCGTCATTTCTGGATTCTCTAACGGGAGGCGCCTGGCCGAAGATGCTGGTGGACGACGAGCAGTGCCGCGTACCACTGACGATCGGTGAGGACTACTCTGGCGTGGCATGCACGGGGAACGTGATCGCCAGCGTTACCAACCGTGAGGTCCCGACGGGAACCGCCGGGGGCGAGGGTTATTATGGCTTCCAGGCGACCGTTATTCCACACCGTCGGCGTGCGACGATAGCCCTGGATCTGACCCTCCAACGGGCGCCAGCTCCTACGCCAGTTGCCGGTTCCTAAACGACCCGCGTCAATTTTTTGAATCACGTATGTGTATATACATCGATAACTGATGGGAGTGCGACAATGGCGCAACTGGCTGAACATCAAACGGTGAAACGTTTCTATGAGCGGGCCGGGTGCGCATAACATCAACATTCAGCCGCAGCCGTCGCGCGGCCCTCGCCCACACATTCGCAAAAGACGCGAATGTGTGGGGGCCCCCGCATGAAGCAGACGGTCTCGCGAATGACAGAGCCCAGCGTAAATCTTTGTATCGACGATCGATGTATATACATCTCGTTGATTGGAGAGCTTGAACCCCTCAGAAAGGAACTCATTTATGCGAACCGTTATCTATTTGTTGGCTGCGCTGCTGGTGTTTGGAGTTCTCCTAGCCAAGCTGCGAGCAACAGCCGCTCGCCTAGGCGCCGGGAATCCCGGTGGGGCCAGCTCGGTTCGCCCGGAACTCGAATACTTGAAAGCTGTAAATAGCGTGGCACCGCCGCGAGATCCACAATTGCTGTTTCTGCTCATGGCGCAGTATTCGAACGCGAACCTGCAGGGCGAGGGTGCAGAGTTTTTCTCCGCGCGGCTGAAGGAATTCGGACCTCGCCTGACGGACGTTCAAAAGGCGCTCTATCTGAGCGCCATCGGATTACTGCGAGCTCAGCATGCCTCTTCCGTCCCGTTATTGCATCGAGTGGGTTACGTGAAAGACACCATCGCGATACTGGAACAAGCCAAGCAGCTTTCCGGAGGGCAAGTCTTCGTGGTGCACTGGATCGCGGGCATCGTCCATGCCGAACTTCCGAGCGTTTTTCATCAGAGGAAGGCAGCCGAGGCCGAGCTGGCCTGGTGTGTAGAAAACGTCAACAAGGCGCCTCATGCAGGGTGGTTGCGGGAAGTCTACTATCACCTGGGAAAGCTGGCTCTCGCAGAGGGCGACCAGGCTAAAGCGGGAGACTATCTGCGGCGGAGTGGTTACAAGGACTTTAACCGGCCGATTACGCTGATAACTCCTTTTTCGCATCAGGGCACACTTTTTCGCCGCGGCGCATTGCCGAGATCGTGGCGGGGCGTGTATATGCGCTCTCGGGTTTCGAGTTCACCGAATATTACTTTGTGGTGTCGGACGATCGGCGGGAACTGATCGGCATCGATGCGGGCACGCGCCCGGACTCTGCCAAGGTTGCCTACGAGGCGCTGCGAGCGTATGCACCTAACTTGCCGGAACTGACCACGATCTTCGTCACCCACTCTCACTGGGATCACATTGGCGGAAACACCTATTTCCGTGTGCTCAATCCCCGCGTGCGCTTCTACGCGCGAAGCAATTACGCCGAGGAGATCGCTCACGACCTAGCCCAGCCAGGCATTTTCGATAAACAATTCTTCGGCGAAGCCTTCAGCATGGACAACGTACGGAGCTTCAAGCCGGACGTCACCATCGATCGCCGCACCGAGTTGAAGATCGGCGGGACGCGCATCGAGCTCATTCCCGTGCAAGGAGGCGAAACTCACGATGCGATGTTCATCAACCTGCCGGATCAGGGGGTTATGTTCGTCGGAGACTTTATCATGCCTTATCTAGGTGCGCCGTTCGTCGAGGAGGGCGATCTTCAGGGGCTGCTGGATGCAATCGATATCGTGGTAGAAAAGAATCCGCGGTATCTGCTGCATGGCCACCAGCCTCTCACACAGAATTTCAACTCTGCCTCCCTGCTGGCGCATCTCAAAACAGATCTGTCATGGCTCCGGGAGCAGGTCCTGACCGCAATAAGCCGAGGCGATGAGCGCGGTGCGATCCATCAAGCAAACCTGATTCCCCCGGGCCTACTCAACGACCAGCCCGATGTCTATCAGCCGTACCTGATCATGCGCGAACACGTCATTGACCGACTTTATGACCAGAACGTCGGCTATTGGCAGCCGGATTTGCAAGGTCTCGAACATCTCACTCGTGCAGATCACGCAGAACTCTTGGTCGACTACCTCGGCGTCTCGGAAAGACAGCTGGTCAAGGCGGTGGAACGCCTGATTGCGGATGGTAAGTACGAGCTTGCCGCCTCTTTGCTTGAATCGACCGGAGACAGGTTCGAGGGCAGCAGCTCCGTCGCAAATGCCAAACGGCTTGTATACCTCAAGCTGATGGAGAAGAATCAGAATATCGACCCGTTCAAATTCATCATCTACTCTGCAAAGATCGGGGAACAAACGCCGCAGATGACTGCGACCAAGTGAAGAGTGGCGCCGCTCTTGGTGGCGCCCATGTGGGGCTGCTGGGCATCTACGGGCGGGTGACGCTAGTGCTCACGGGCAATTCGGATTCACGGCTCGGCTCTTGCTGTCTTTCGGCCGCCGTCGTGACAATGGGCGCAGGGAATGATTTGTTTGCGCTTGGAGGAGAAACAAAATTTCAAGACAAGGAGAACAAAAATGCAATATCTAGTCCAAATGAGGCTCACACCTTCGGGCCGACCAGCGACTTCGGCAGACGGAGTGGCTTTTATCGAGCAGTTCATCCTCCCGACACTAGAGCTTTGCAAGAAGCTGCAGGATGAGAAGAAGATCCTTGCAGGTGGACCAATGAGCGGCGCCGTCGTGCTAGTGCTGATCGTGAATGCTGAGTCAGCGCGGGAGTTAGACGATCTCATTACAAGCCTGCCAATATGGCCACGAATGGAAACCGACGTGACTCCGCTCACCACCTTTGAGGAGCGCGCGCTGACGCTTCGGCCTCGGCTGGAGCGGCTTAAGGCGCAAGCGCGAGAGGCGGCGTGAGATTCCGATGCAGTAGCAGCTCCGTAGAGACATGAGAGCGGCGACGCTCATCACGGCGCCGCTCTGGGAGGATGGTCTTGAAGAACCGATGGCGCCGGAGGTAGGATGACGCACATGAGTGTCTTTGCCGATTAACAACGCACTTGCCGGAAGATTGCTCGTCGCTGGCCGTTATGACGAAGCACTCGATCAGGTGCAGAAAACGTTGGAATTGGACCCTCGTTTCCCGCCAGCTCACCAGACTCTTGGCTGGGTATATCTGAATCGCGGAAAAGAAGAAGACGCCATTCGCGAGTTTCAAAACGCTCTGCAACTCTCAGGTACCGAAATGTTGACATGATGTTGGACCTTGGCTTCGCTTACGCCATCGCGGGCAATCGGGACGAGGCCCGTAAGATATTGGACAAGCTAAAGAAATTGCGCGACCAGGGGCTTGCACCCGCAGGCTCGATTGGGATTCTCTATGGAGCCTTGGGCGACAAAAACGAAGCTTTTGCCTGGCTGAACAAGGCTTACGACGAGCACGACCCTGAACTCACTTACATCAAAGTGCTGGGACGTAGGTTCGACCCGCTCCGCCACGATCCGCGGTTTCATCAGCTCGTATCGCGGGTCGGGCTGCCCAACTGAAAGCGAATGCACGCCTTTTGCCGACCTTCTCAATCAGCGCGAGATTGACGCGATGCTCAATTGGCGATCGCGGTAGGGACACCGGTTACCCGGTGCCCCCCGCACGGACCCGGACGGGCGCTCCTTAGCGCATCCGGTTCTTCTCGCAGATGAATAGCACGAGGCGCCGGCCGTGCTACCTACCGACGGGTCCTCTTACGCGGCAGTACTCGAAGCCCTGGGCCCGGTGCCGCGCGCGAAACGCAGGCCCCGACGACAAAGGTAGAACGCCGACCAAGATACGTAAGGTCCTGAGCAACGCCGGAGGGTAGACCGATCTCTACTTCCCGTATCGTCGGCCACACGGAAGTGATCTGGATGTCGGCTCACCGGGATTAGTAATGGGAAGTCGGCCAGTGTTTATTAATGCCCCTGCAGTGGCGTCGGAGATTCTGGACGAGCGACGAGCTATGCGGAGGCAATCGGGCGGTGTCGCTCACTTCTGTATCACGCTTGTGGTCGCGCAGCTGGGCCGCAACTCTAAGGTTGGGATCGCGCGAAGAGGTAACCGAAATGAAGTTTCGAGAACCTTTTCGAATGGGGATGCTGATCAAATCGACCCACTCCCTCGACTGCGACCTTCCCCTCTGCGCATTAAGCCCTTTGCACTAGCCCAACCGGGCCGCGCCATAACGACTAAGAAATCTGTTATCTTTAACCCACTGTGCCCTGCGGCAACCCCAGCCGCACACTAAGGGCTCGTTTCTGGGTGATAACCAGTGTTTTTGGATAAGCTGCAATCCGGCTTCTTGCTGTTTCAAACACAGCAAGGATTCGTGCGCGTTGAACTCTCTCTCAAGCAACGCATTTATCTGCTCTGGACGTTTCGCAACTTTCGCCAGCTCTCCGTCCCGCTCCTGAACTCGCGCCAGCGCGCGCTGGTCAATGCCCTCTTCCGCAATAGCGCGGGCGTCGTGTCGCATTTGCACAGTCGAACGCTAGCGATCGGTGTGGTTGAAAATTTCGTCCCACCGACGGTGCCGATCGGTGCTTCGCCAGCCCAGAAACCGATCCAGATACCAGTCCAGATACCAGTCCAGATAAACGCACGGCAAGAAAAAGCGGTGGCGCAGCTCGCGGAAATCGCGCCCAAGCCTAACCCGATTCCCTCCTCTTCGCCTAGATTCGCATGGTCTAAACTAGCGACGTCCAAACCTGCGATTGCAACGTCTAAACTTGCAACGCTCAAGCTGGCCACGCCCAAGCTGACAATGCCCAAGCTGGCGACGGCCAAACTCGCAACGGCCAGGCTTGCAACGGCCAGGCTTGCAACGTCCAGCCGTGCAATATCCAGGGTTGCAATGTCCAGGCTTGCGACGACAGGCGGCGCGCTATGCCTCTGCATCATTTCCGTGGTCGCATGGCATCGCATCGAGGGAATACCAAGCTCCCAAGCCCACAATCAGCCGCGGCTTCAGCCGATCAACATGACCGTTCCGCCGGACTCTCCCCACGTCGCAAAGCCAGCAGCGGCCATTGCTGAGAGCCCTGCCGCCATAGCCCCGCCGGCAGCAGTCCAGCCTCTCGCTGCCCCGAAGGCTGCCCTTGTGCCGGCATCGATCAACACCGTAATCCCAACTTCCATCCCGACTCCGAAGCCGGCGATTCGCGTCCACGATACGATTTCGGCTCCGCACCTCCCACTCTCCGGCCAAGACAGCGGTATCCAAGCCTCGAGAGCGCCGTTGCATTTCGCATATCCGGTCAATCCGGATGTCCACGCTCGAGGGGTAGTCGCGTTGACAGCGCGGGTGGATTCCGCTGGGGCCGTGAGCACCGTGAGAGTGGTCTCGGGCAACCGTGCGCTCGCCGCGGCCGCAGTCCGCGCCGTTCGCCAATGGCGCTACCGTCCGTACGTCAAAGATGGCCAGCCCGTCGCGACGGAAACCAACATCGTCATTTCATTTATCTCAGACGACGCAATTTCCATGAGCTTCCCTCCCAGCATCCCGGCCACCCGCTAATTTTGCATTATTCATGTGCGGAGCCAATTTCGGAGCTAAGTTAACCGGTTTCTTCGTTTCGCTTAAGCGGATTCTCTAACAGACTGCTCAAAACCAGGTTCGTATCAGGGCATCGCTTTAGCGATGCCGCAAGCCCTCGAAAGCAACCGTCCCTTGAGGGGCTGGGCATCGAAAACCGGCTCTTTCCGCAGCCTGCTAATCGAGGCCTCGTGTTGCAACGTAGTCCTGCGCCTGGCGCAGCACCTTGCGCTCGTTGCTGTAAGCAAGTTGTTTGGCTGCGTCGGCGAGGGGCACCCAGAGAGCTTGCTTGACTTCGATCCGCATGTCGGAAGCGAGGTTGTCGATTTCTCCCGAACCATAGCGCATCAGGTAGAAGCTCACGATTTTGAAAACGCGCGCGCCATCGCCCCAGGTGCGGACGTAGACATACTTGTTGTCACAGAGTTTGGTGACGGGTTCGGCCACGATGCCGGTTTCTTCCTGCACTTCCCGAACCGCAGCAGCCTGCGGTTTTTCGCCCGCATCCACCAAGCCTTTGGGGAGCGTTAACCGAGCACGGCTGCGCTTGCGCGGCGTCTTTGCTGGTTTCGGGCTTTCTTTCTGCGGCTCACTTTTCTGTGGTTCAATCAGTGCGACATGCCAGACCCCTGAAATCTGTCGCAGCACGACGCCACCTGATGAAATTTCCCGTGGCATAACCTACACCTTATCGCATAGCTCGTGTAGGGACGGCCGCCCTCGGCCGTCCAAGCCGAGCGCAGATCGGCAGTTGCCGCCAATCACTGAATGGTATCAGGGACTGCCCAGCTTCCCAGTCTCGTGCTGTATTCGCTGCCAGGCGCGCTCCACATGACGGGCCTGAGTGTTGGTTTGGCCAACGCAAAACCGAAGCGTGAATTTTCCGTCGAGCTTAGTATGCGTGAGGTAGAGGTCGCCACTGCTATTCAGCCGGTCCATCAGCAGTTGATTGGCCTGATCTTGATTAATATGATCTCCCGCGCGCAACCGGAAGCAGACGAGGTTGAGCTGGGCGGGCGCAGCCAGTTCGAAGCGCGAATCGTCGCGCACCCACGCGACGAACTGCCGAGCCAGGCGTACGTGCTCGCGAATGTGGTGCTGCAGGCCTTCGATGCCGTAATGCCGGATCACAAACCAAAGCTTGAGCGAGCGAAAACGGCGCCCCAGCTGGATGTGCCAGTCGCGATAATCAATGACGGCGCCGGATTCCGTCGCCTGGTTGCGCAGGTACTCCGGCAGCACGGAGAGCGTTTGGATCAAGTGCTTGCGGTCGGCGACATAGAAGACGTTGCAATCGAAGTTGGTGAACATCCATTTGTGCGGGTTGAAGGTGTAGCTGTCCGCGAACTCGACGCCATCGTTGATGAAGCGGAATTCCGGGCAGAGCGCGGCCGTGCCGCTCATGGCGGAATCCACGTGCAGCCAGAGATTGTGGTCGCGGCAGATGCGCCCAATTTCGCGCACGGGGTCGATCGCATTAGAAGATGTCGTCCCCACGGTGGCGCAGACGAAGCAGGGAATCAGGCCGGCCTTGAGATCTCGCTCGACGTGGTGCGCCAGTGCTTCTGAGCGCATGGCAAAGTTCTTGTCCACTTCGATGTGGCGCAAATTGTCCGAGCCCATGCCCGCGATCTTTATTGCTTTTTCAACCGAAGAGTGCGTTTGGGTCGAGCAATAGGCGACCAGACGTACATCGCAGCCTTTGCGATTGCTGGCGAACTTTGTAGCACGCTCGCGCGCCGCCAGCAGGGCGCAGAGCGAGGCGCTCGACGCAGTGTCCTGAATCACCCCACCCCCTCCTGCGCTACTGGTCGAAAGAAATTTCTCCGGCAGGCCCAGCATGGGTACCAGCCAATCGAGCACATGCGTTTCAAGTTCGGTGCACGCCGGACTCGTGGACCAGAGCATGCCTTGCACGCCCAGCCCAGAGGAGAGTAAATCGCCGAGAATGGCCGGCCCAGAGGCGTTCGCCGGAAAGTAGGCGAAGAAGTTGGGCGACTGCCAGTGCGTGATGCCCGGAAGAATCACGCGCTCAATGTCGCTAAGAATCCGGTCGAAGGCTTCGCCGTGCGCAGGCGCGTGTGCTGGCAGCTTGGAACGAATTTCTCCCGGCTGCACGCGTGACAGAACCGGGAAGCTTTCAACGCGGGAATGATAATCGGCGATCCAGTCGACGACAGCGTGACCCTGGCGGCGGAACTCCTCGGGAGACATATGGAAAGATTTAGGTTCAGACATGGGAATCGGCAATTTGTAATTTGTGATTTGTGATTGGCAATTTGAAACCCAACGTTTTTAAATTACAAATTACAAATCACAAATTACAAATGTCCGTAGTACACGCGCGTGTTGTATTCGAATTCGATCATGTTATCGGTAGCATGGGCACGAAAGATCCGATCGAGTTCCTGCATCATCGGCGCGTGGCTGGGATGACCCTCAAGCGGCGCGTACGAAGAAGACAAGAGGCGCCCGGCAGTGCCATCGTAGTCGAACCGCTGACGCAGGTCGAAGACGCGCTCGTCGGCCAGCGCGGGCGCAAAGAACTCATGGATGATAGCCGTCGTCCGTTCGTGGCGCACTTCCTTATAGTCTGTGCCGTAGGTCAGCAGAAGTTGCTCGTAGTCACGCAGGAACGCCGTGGTTTCGGTGCGGCGCTCATTCCATATCAACACGCACCAGCCTTCCGGCCTCAGAATGCGGGCAAATTCCGCGCGCGCGCGAGGCAGGTCGAACCAGTGCGCCGCCTGGGCAGCGGTGACGAAGTCGACGGAAGCGGAGCCGAGCGTGGTTTCCTCGGCTGTTCCAGCGACGGAGATCAGCCGATTATAGGATTCGAGCTGGCGCACACTCATTCCGCGCATTTCCGTGTTAGGTTCGACAGCAAAGACGGAATTCCCGTTTTCCAAAAGAAGGCGGGTAAACATCCCTGTCCCGGACGCGATGTCGGCGACGATGTGACTCGGCCGCAGTCCGCATTCGCCGCGAAGAAGGTCCAGAACTTCAGGCGGATACCCCGGGCGAAAGCGGACGTAATCCTCCACCCGATCAGAAAAACGAGCCGTCGACGGCTTAGGCATCGCTCCCTAGTGTAACGCGCTCCAAAGTGTAGCGCGTTCCAACGCCGGCTTCGTCCGCACGGTACAATCCTTGGTCTATCAGTGTGTGCGTGAGAGCTGGCGTTTTGGCAATCCGGTGAACGAAGAGTTCGATAATTCAGCCCCGGAGGGGCGAACTAACTTAGCCCAGCGCTTCAGCGCTGGGAAAAGTGGGAAGAATGACCTAAGTCCCGGAGGGACGACCCAGTTTTCACGCACACTCTACAAGCCTTGGTCTACAAGGAACTCCATGAAACTTCTCTCGGGTGCGGTTCTGTTTTTGGTGCTGTTTGGTTCGAACCTGCAGGCGTTTGATCAGGCCGGCAAAAATAAGGACAAAGACAAAGATAAGGATAAAGACCAGTCCGAGAGCTATGCCATCAGCGGCTTTCGCAATGTTGCCGGCGAGCGGGAAATCGAGAAGAGGTTTATGGATGTGCCGGATCCCAAGCTGGCGGAAGAGCACCTGCGCATTCTGACGCAAGCGCCGCACATCGCCGGATCTCCCGAGGACAAAGCGACCGCCGAGTACGTGGCGAAGAAGTTCCGCGAGGCCGGACTGGACACCGAGATTGTCGAATACAAAGTGTGGTTTAACTATCCGGCAGAGATTCGGGTGGACATGACCGAGCCGCCCGGAGTAGAGATGCATGGGCCGCACCGCGAGCACGTCGATGACGATCCCTATCAGGACGATCCGCGCGTCGTGACTCCTTACAACGGCATGTCGCCCTCGGGCGACGCCGAAGCCGAAGTTGTCTACGCGAACTACGGCTCGCCCGCTGACTTTGACCGGTTGAAACAGATGAACGTCGATGTGCGCGGCAAAATCGTCATCGTCCGTTACGGGGAGAATTTTCGCGGCGTGAAAGCATTCGTGGCGCAGGAACGCGGTGCGGCCGGAGTCATCATTTATTCCGACCCGAAAGATGACGGCTACTACCGCGGCGACGCCTATCCAAAAGGGCCGTGGCGCCCGGCAAGCGGCGTGCAGCGCGGATCGGTCGGATTCATGTTCCAGTTTCCCGGCGACCCGACCACACCGGGAGTGGCATCCACTCCCACGCTGCCGGAGGCGAAGCGCGTGTCGCCCGTTGAAAGCGGGCAACTGCCGAAGATTCCCGTGACCCCGCTTTCCTACGCCGATGCCTCGCCAATTCTCGAGCACCTCGGCGGTCCGCTCTCGCCGCGCGAGTGGCAGGGAGGGCTGCCATTTACTTACCACGTAGGTCCCGGCCCCGCCAAAGTGAAGATGCACCTTAGGCAGGACTACCAATTCCGCACCATTTGGGATGTTATTGGCAAAGTTCGCGGAACCTCTTCGCCCGATGACTGGGTAGTCGCGGGCAATCACCGCGATGCCTGGGTGTATGGAGCAGTGGATCCGAACAGCGGCACTGCCGCGATGCTGGAGGTTGTGCACGGATTGAGTGAGCTTCTGAAGTCGGGATGGAAGCCCAAGCGCACGATTGTAATCGGAAGCTGGGATGCGGAAGAAGAAGGACTGATCGGTTCCACCGAGTGGGGCGAAGATAACTCGCAGCAATTGGGAAACGCTGACGCATATTTCAACATGGACGTGGCCGTATCCGGCAAGAAGTTCGGAGCTTCCGGGGTGCCTAGTTTGAAGGAGTTTATCCGCGAGATCGCGAAGTCGGTGCCCTCGCCGCAAGGCGGAACCGTGTACGACAGATGGAAACAAACCCGCCAGCCGAATAATAACAATAACAATAACGAAGAGAACTTCCGGCCGCAGGAAACCAGCACCTACCGTCCGCCTCCGGCGGCGATGCAAGGCGATGTGCCCGTCGGCGATCTCGGCGGTGGTTCCGACTACTCCGTGTTCCTGCAGCATCTGGGTGTGCCTTCCACCGATATAAGTTCGAGCGGCGATTACGGGGTCTATCACTCCGTGTTCGATAACTTCGCCTGGTTCAAGAAATTCGGCGATCCCGACTTCCGCTATGAGCAGCAGATGGCCCGCATTTACGGTTTGGAAGTCCTGCGCATGTCCAGCGCCGACGTGCTTCCTTACGATTACGAGAACTACGGGAAGGAAATTCTGGTCTACCTCGACGCTGCCAGGACCAAAAGTAAAGAGCGCTTCGGAGGCAAGGCGCCCGACTTCTCGGCAGCCTTCGAAGGCGCCCACCGCCTGCAGGAAGCGGGTGCGAAAATGCTGCAAAAACAGCGAAAAATGCCTGGAACACCGGAGCGTATGAATGCTAAACTGCGGGATGCAGAGCGGGCGCTCCTGATTCCAGAGGGGTTACCCAACCGTCCGTGGTATCACCATGCGATTTACGCACCCGGGCAATACACCGGGTACGCAGCCGTGGTGATTCCTGGCGTGAACGAAGCGATTGATCGTGGGGATCTTCGCCGCACCGAACAACAAATCGCAGCGCTGGCAGCCGCTCTGAACCGAACCGTTCTGGCTCTGGAGTAATACCGCGAATCGCGGCTCAGAGCCCGCAGTGCAACGGCGATTCGTATCAGGGCATCGCTTAGCAGCTTGCGGAACAGCTCGGATTTTGATCTTGTCTTGAAGGGGCGCGGCTTCAGCCGCGCCGTAAGTGCAGCAAGCAAGCGCGGCTGAGAAACCTGATCTCGCTTTGATTTTGGGTGGCGCAGCGGTTTACCGCTGCGATAAGTGGCTTGCTTTCATCGACGGCTTCAGCTGCTGAGGGCGGCTGCGGCGCGAAACGCGACTTTTCAGCAATCTGTTTAGCCGCTGCGGGCGGCACAGCACGCAATCCGACTTTTTACGCAGCCTGTTTAGCGATGCGGGACAATGCGGTTCGTATCAGGGCATCGCTTTAGCGATGCCGGACGATCTTCGCAGCCAGATGCCCTTTAGGGGCTGCGGAGTTCCGCCCCGACCGTGCGGCAAGGTAAACGCCGAGGCAACTCGACTTATGGCACTGGCAAGAATCATTACGCACTCTCAGGTGTGCTCGCAAGAGCTGGCGCTGGATCTGCTTGCTCGCGGTTATGCCGTCGAGATTATTTCTCCCGACTCGATCCCCAACGATATCGCCGATCTGGAATTGCGGGTCGATACCATTCTCGGGAATCAGCTGATCGCGAGCGTGGAAGCGCACAATGGCAACCGTACAGCTTCGCTTGAATTTTTGCACCAGTTGAAAGCGCCGATGGTGGACTTTATTCGCAGACCGCCGGAGCCTCGTGAATCGGCCCACTCCCCGGAAGAGCCCATCAGCTTCAACGGCGGGCCGAACGTCGAAGCTGTGGAGTTGCCTGCGGAAGCTCCGCAACCCGCGCCCAAGGCTGTTTCCCCGGCCGCCGACGTTTTGCCCGCTCCCGAACTCGATCGCGAAGAAGGCGCGCGTTTGATCTTGCCACCGGAGCCATTGCCGTCGGTGCCGGCAGAACCGCCCAGCTCCTGTGCCGTAGAGGCCTCAACTATAGCCCGACCAACGACGGTCGAGCCAACGCTGATCGAGCCAACTCTGGTCGAGCCAACGACGGTCCAGCCGCGGGAGAAACCGCAATCGCCCGATCGTCCCAGAGGATGGTTCTGGCGCACGGCTCTAGCTTTTGCCAGTGTGGTGCTGCTGGCCCTGGTTCTCGGATTCGGTATGCGCCGGACCGGTAAAGCTTCTGCGCAGGATTCCGGAGCGGCGCCGATGGAGAACGTCGCGGCAGCGTCAACCGATGTGGGATCGTCGAGCGCCGCGATTCCTGAAAGAGACCCCCAAAAAGATCCGGGACAAGTCTTGGCCGTGCCAGTGTTGCCGCCAGCCGCGCCAGCCATTGGATCGGAAGGGAATTCCAACCACGCGCCAGAGGAATCGCCAGTCGCGAAGGCCGGGGCTGCGATCGCCTCGACTGCCAAAACTTCGACTGTCAAATCTTCGATTGCCAAAGCTTCGACTGCCAAAACTTCGACTGTCAAATCTTCGACCGCCAAACCTTCGACCGCCAAACCTTCGACCGCCAAACCTTCGACCGCCAGAGCTTCGACCGCCACAGCTTCGACTGCCAAGTCTTCGACTGCCCAAGCCGAAGCCATGACTTCACATCGGCTCGGTGCCGACTTGGTTGCGCGCGACACCGTCACCTATTTCGACGAGCGTGCGTCCAACGAAACTGCTCTGAGAGCCAAACCGGCGAAACGTTTCGCCCGGCAGCACCAGCGTTCGGGCAAGTACAACGGCGGCGTGATCGCAGCGAATACGGTCACGTACTTCGACAAGAAGCCAACCCCGAAAGCGGCAAATCAGAACTCCGGCGTCAAGCACCAATCGGAACCGAATTAGGGAAGTTCTGATGAAGTCCCCGGGGTCCTTCGTGTACCCCTGTGTACCCTGTGGTTAATGCCTTTTGCGGACACTTATTCAGAGTTCCCTCAGCAAATTCAGGGTGGATTTGAGTGTGGGTGGCGCAGCGATTTCATCGCTGCGATAACTGGCTTAGCCGCTGAGGCGACGCGAGAGAATATTTTTTCCAAGGCCCTCTGGTGCGATGAACCGGCCCGCCGCCAGCGCCTCTTTATTCCAGATGCCGCCCGACCAGGGCGGCGCAGGACTCTATGAATTTCTGCTCTGCTGTGGTGAAGGTGTCCGCAAAGTAGCTCTCGATACAGAGTTCCGCCACCACCCGTTTCTTCGCCTCGCTTTTCGTGACCTCGCTTTTCGTGACCTCGCTTTTCGTGACAAAGATCGGCACGACAATATTCGACTTCACCAGATCCGACCCAAGATAGCGCGGATCGGCCCCAACATTGTTGACCACCACGGTCTCCCCGGAAGTCGCTGCAGCCCCGCACAATCCTTTGTCGAGCGGAATACGCAGCGTAGGCGAAAAGCTGCCGACGTAGGGTCCCAGCACCAGAGCATCGAAAGCGGGGGCTTCCATCAAATAAAAGCCAACCCAGTTGTAGCGCGTCATCTTTTCATGGAGGCGCTGAGCCATCTGCTGCATGAGAAACTTCACCCCGCGGGCGGAGCGGCCGTAAGCCTCAAATTCTTGCAGCAGTTCGTCATGCCTGGGCATCGGAACCGGAGTCTCCTTCTAAGCTTCGCAGGCAGCCAGTCTAACTCATTTTGCCGGTTCGCCAATGTCGCCCCCCGGAGGCCGTTTCCGTAGTTCTCGTTTCGCTGTTTACTTGAAAGATACCCTACCCCCCTCCCCCCCTCGCTATTGGAATCATCGGGTTAGGAGGAAATTCCGGACCTGGTCTTTGATTCTAAAGGAGTTATACGTAAAGTCTTCCGGAATCAACGACTTACGTTGTCAAAGAGCGCCGAAAATGGTTTTGGGGCAGCTTCGAGGGCCGTCTTGGGAGACGGGCACACCTCTTCACTGCCCCATCTGATGACCATTGTCGCGCACGGCGGGTCGGATGTCTGTGATGGATGGCCCGGCTGTTTGTGATGAAAAAGGTCAAAGGCCCCGGCCCAGCAGAGGTTGGACGGGCCGCTCCGGCGACGGTTTTCGCTGTCACGGGAGTCGGCGGGTGGTCTACTTCGCGGGAACGGATGCTTTGGGGGCGGGAGCGCCGCGTAGCAATCCTTCCGTGCTCAGGTCCTCGTCCAGGTCGGGCCAATGGATGCCATAGCCGCCGCCGGCAATCGCCCAATTCCGGCGCTGCGCAGGCGTGGCATGGAGCAGACGCGGATACCATACCAGGGGCACCGTAATGACGCGGCCGTCCCGCAGACTCACGCTGAGCGTGTCGTCCGTGGACTGCACGTCGAGCACGCGCTCATCGCTCATCTGGCGCCGATCCGAAGAACTCATTCCACGCCTCCAGGAACTCTTCCCTGTGCCCGGTCACCCCCGATTGTATAGTGCGAAGTTCGTTGGCGCGAAACCCAAAATTGCGCGCCAGCCGGGTCAAGCCAGAACTTAGCCGACAGGTCGTCGCGATCGACATGAATGTGAGGCGGTTCGTTCGGTTCGTGGCTATAAAAATAGAACCGATAAGGGCCGGACCGGAGCACAGTCGGCATGGCGCGAATTCTACCACTCAAATCGCCGATCACTTCGCTGTGAAGGTGATCGGTCAGCCCCTGGAGTCCACTTAGGTAAGAGGCGTCGGACTTCCTCCGCAGGCAAGGTCGGACCGGCTTCAGCGTCCTGCATACCTTCATCAATGGCGGCGAGGGTTTCCTCGTCTTCATCATCGACGACGGGAGCGGGATTTTCCAGATCGGACTTCTTCGACTTCGCCATGCGGCTAGAGTAGCGCGCCGCGCCCGCCCAAGAGGAGCTTGGACGGGGCACCCTCCAGAGTTGGGGTGGACGCGTTAGGCTGGGCCACCTGTGATCTTTCAACACGTTGTTCCCATTCTCAGACCGTACGAACGCCGTAGTCGCAGGAGCGGTGCGAAAGTGCAAATCGGCTGTAGCGATTTGCAAGGCGCGGACTTATCGCACCGCCTTTTGCACGGCTCGGCGCCAAAATCAAATCTTGTCGGTCCGGCTTCGATGGGTACAACGTCTTGACAATCTACAGCCACCCGCCCCGCAATCAGCCTTCTCCTTTTTCATCACAAACGCCCGGTCCACCCATCACAGACATCTAACTGCCCGTCGGCGAGAATGGAGTCGACCTGTGTGGTAGGGCCGAGCTGCGCCCGCCAACCAGGACGGCCCTCAAAGCTGCCGCAGCCCGATTTGCTAGTTACTCTCTAGATAACTATTTGGTGACGATTTGTGGTAACGAGCGGAGGCCAAAAATATCGCCGAAACTATGACTTTTAAGAGAAATAAGGCAAGAATCAAGCTAAGTCCTTATTCCGGAATATTTTGAAAATAAGTCCTTTAAACTCAAAGATTTTGCGGGAATTTCCCGCTAATCCCATGATTCCACAAGATCAGGGGGGAGGGGGGTACTGGTAAACACGGGTTAATACCCAATAAGTAAACAAGTGAGGGTCCACCGCTTGGGTGGGAATTTTCTGGAGGCCGGGTCGCGGCATTTCACGGGCGAGGGCGCCCGCGCCACACTACTTAATCGTGACCAGCTTTTCCACCAACTCCGAGTAGTCTTTCTTTTCCAGGCCGTGCACCTGCTTGTTGTATTCGTCCACTTTGCTGGAGTAGTTCATGGAGCAGAACTTAGGCCCGCACATGGAGCAGAAGGCTGCGGTTTTGTATCCCTCTTCGGGGAGGGTTTCGTCGTGCATGGAGCGGGCGGTCTCGGGATCCAGAGATAACTCGAACTGCTTCTCCCAATCGAATTTGTAGCGGGCATAGCTTAGGGCGTCGTCGCGGTCGCGGACTCCAGGACGCTGGCGGGCTACGTCGGCGGCGTGAGCAGCGATTTTGTAGGCGATGATTCCATCCTTCACATCTTTTTCGTTGGGCAGGCCGAGATGTTCTTTGGGCGTGACGTAGCAGAGCATCGACGCGCCGTACCATCCAATCATGGCCGCTCCAATGGCGGAGGTGATGTGGTCGTAGCCCGGAGCTATGTCTGTGACCAGCGGGCCGAGCGTGTAGAACGGCGCCTCGTCGCACCACTCGTTTTCTTTTTCCACCTGTTCCTTGATTTTGTGCATCGGAATGTGGCCGGGGCCTTCGATCATGACCTGGACGTCGTGCTTCCAGGCGATGCGGGTCAGTTCGCCCAGGGTTTTTAGTTCGGCGAACTGCGCTTCGTCACTCGCGTCGGCTAGGCAGCCGGGACGCAGGCCGTCTCCTAGCGAGAAGCTTACGTCGTACTTCACGAAAATCTTGCAGATATCCTCGAAGCATTCGTAGAGGAAGTTCTGCTTGTGGTGGTGAGTCATCCATTGAGCAAGAATCGCGCCACCGCGGCTTACGATACCGGTGATGCGCTTCGAAACCATGGGCACATATCCAATGAGCACGCCGGCGTGAATGGTCATGTAATCCACGCCCTGCTGCGCCTGCTCTTCGATCACTTCGAGCATCACGCTCGCCGTGAGATCTTCGACGCGCTTGACGCGCGAGATCGCTTCATAAATCGGGACCGTGCCGATGGGGACGGGTGAATGGCGGATGATGGCTTCGCGAATGGTATGAATGTCGCCGCCGGTCGAGAGGTCCATCACCGTGTCGGCTCCGTAGTGAACGGCGGTATGCAGTTTTTTGAGCTCTTCTTCCACGTTCGACGTGACGGCCGAATTTCCGATGTTGGCGTTAATCTTGCACAACGACGCTATGCCGATCGCCATCGGCTCCAGTTCGGGATGGTTGATATTTGCGGGGATGATCATGCGTCCGCGAGCGACTTCATCGCGCACCAGTTCCGGCGTGATCTTCTCGCGGTGAGCGATGTATCGCATCTCGTCGGTGATTACGCCCTGGCGCGCGTAATGCATCTGGGAGAAGTTGCCGTCTTTGTTTTGGGCGTTCTCGGCCTTGCGCTTCGCCAGCCACTCGGCCCTCGGTTTCAGAACCGCATCCAAACCATCGCCGTTAGAGCCGCTTGTCGAACCACCATTTGCTGCGGACATTTTTCTATACCATCCTTTGCGGAATCTACTGTTGAAATTATACCCCGCATCCGGGACGCGGCCATCTTTCGGGAAGGCCAAATGGAGTTGTGCCGCTGGGGAAAATGAATCTTCGCGCGCGGAAAGTGAATCGAACTATACTTTTGCGATAACGACCATTGCGGGAGCATGGCAAAAGAGCATTGTCCCGACAGGAGGAAATATGCTGAAGCGGCTGATGGCTACAAGCGACGACGTGAGCTTCACCATCTTGCGGCTGGTTCTGGGAGTGGTGTTCTTCGCGCATGGCGCGCAAAAAATGCTGGGCTGGTTTGGAGGCTTTGGCTTTCACGCCACCATGGGATTCTTTGTCCACATGGGAATGCCCGCTCCTGTCGCATTCCTGGTCATCTGCGTCGAATTCTTTGGCGGGCTGGGGCTGATTGTCGGATTGCTGACGCGCATTGCCGCTCTCGGAATTGCCGGCGACATGATCGGAGCAATCTTCATGGTTCATCTACAGAACGGCTTCTTCATGAACTGGGCGGGCAAACAGAAGGGCGAAGGATTCGAATATCATCTGGTGGTGATTGCCGTGGCTGCGGCCCTGTTGCTGCGAGGGGCCGGCGCGTTCTCGGCGGACCGGGCGCTATCGAAGCCGTAGCGGCCCTAGCCTGCGCAGCCGAGCGCAACTCGGTGACTGCCCATGGGACGGGCGAGGACGCCCGTCTCTCCACGAGCTAATTCCTCAGCGTCTTGCCCGTCTTCAGCGTGAACTGGATTCTCTCCTGCGTTTTCTTTTCGCCGCACATGGACTTAAAGGCCTCGCGCTCCAGGTCGAGCAGGTACTGCTCGCTTACCGGCGTGCCCGGCGTGATATTCCCGCCGCAAAGTACTTCGGCGATTTTCGTGGCTAACTTCAGCTCGTGATCGCTGATGTACTCGCTCTGCCGCATGAGGTGGACGCCGAGTTTGAGAGTAGCGAGGATGTTTTCGCCCGGTGCGGGGATGTTCGTGCGCATCACCGGAGGCTCATAGCCGGCGCGCACCAGTTCCAGCGCGCGCGCTTTGGCGTCGGAGAGAACGCGCTCGCGGTTCATGGTGATGCAATCGGAGCTCGCCAGGAACCCTAGTCCGCGGGCTTCCTCCGCCGAGGTGGAGACTTTGGCGGTGGCGATGGTTTCGAAAGCTTTCTTCATCGCCTCCAACAGTTCCACCGATTCGCGGCCATCGGGACGAATGGAGGCGGCGCTGTCCACCGCGCGCAGCAGCATCTCCTTGCAGCCACCGCCTCCGGGAAGCAGGCCGACTCCGACCTCGACTAGTCCCATGTAAAGCTCGGCGTGCGGTTGGCGAACGGGGGCGTGCAGCGAGATTTCGCAACCGCCGCCGAGCGCGAGTCCGAAGGGCGCGACCACGACCGGCTTGGGTGAAAATTTGATGGCCTGCGTCATGCCCTGAAACTGGCGGATGGCGAGGTCCACGTCGTCCCACTCTTCCTCCTGGATCGACATGAGCAACAGCATTACGTTGGCGCCGACGGAAAAATTCGGCGCGTCGTTGGTGATGACGAAAGCGTCGAAGCCGTCGCCCGCTCCGCCCGGCTTCAGCGTCTGGAGGACCAGCGAGATAATGTCGGCGCCGAGGGCGTTCATTTTGGAGTGGAACTGAATGCAGCCCACTCCGTCGCCCAGGTCAACCAGCGAGGCGCCGGCATTTTTCTTGACCACGGCGCCGGACTTCGTTTTTATTGCGACTTCGACCGACCAGACTCCCGCGGGAACTTCCACGGGTTTGAGAGCGCCGCTGGCGAGATCGAAATATGCTCGGCCGGATGCCGTCTTTAGATCATCCGCATACCAGGACTTCTTTCCGGAGGCGAGCAGTTTTTCTACGTTGGCCGCGACCGGACGCCCCTCTTTCTTCATGCGCGCGACGGTCACTTCCACGCCCGCCGCGTCCCAGAGTTCGAAGGGGCCGAGTTCCCAGTTGAAGCCCAGGTGCAGGGCGCGGTCGATCTCTACAACTGAGTCGGAAATTTCGGGAATGCGATTGGCGGAATACGTCCACAAGTCGGAGAGCGCCGCCCAAAGAAATGCGCCTGCTTTATCGGCCTTCGGCGCGCCCTCGCCACCGTTATGCAAACCGAGCAACATTCGAAGTCGCGCGCCGGTCTCTTCGACGTTTTTCGCCATATCGAGCGCCGCGAATTTTGGCTTGTGACGGGGATGATATTCCAGCGTTTTCCAGTCGAGCGCCACGCGCTCGTCCTCCTTGTGTTTACCATCTCCGTCTTTGTCCTTGCCGTGCCCGCCTTTGACCTTCTTGTAGAAGCCGCCCTTGGTCTTGTCGCCCAGCCACTTGCGTTCCAGCATCTGGCGAAAGAAACCGGGGAGCTGCAATTCGCTGCGCTCGTCGTGCACGTTCTGGGTAGTGTTCGCGACCACGTGCCCGAGAATGTCGAGCCCCACCAGATCGATCGTTCGAAACGTGGCCGAGCGCGGCCAGCCCACGGCTTGGCCGGTGAGCGCATCGATCTCTTCGATGCTCAGGTCCATTTCCTGCATGAGGCGCATCACATTGAGCACGGAAAATGTACCGATGCGATTGCCGATGAAGTTGGGAGTATCCTTCGCCAGCACGACGCCCTTGCCCAGTTGCCGGTCGCAGAAGTGCGTGACCGCCTCGATCAGCCCGGCGTCCGCTTCTGGCGTTGGGATCAGTTCGAGCAGCCGCATGTAACGCGGCGGATTAAAAAAATGCGTGCCAAACCACGAGCGGCGGAAGTCAGGGGAAAATCCTTCAACGATCTTCGCGACCGGAAGTCCGCTAGTGTTGGTGGTGACGACGGTGCCTGGCTTGCGGACGGATTCCACTTTCTTCAGCAGCGTCCGCTTGATTTCGAGGTTCTCGACGACCGCCTCGATAATCCAGTCCACCTCGGCCAACTGTTTCAGGTCGTCGTCGAAATTCCCGACGGTGACGAGCCGCGTAAGCGACGCTTCGAAAAACGCAGCGGGCTTCGATTTTGCCGCTCCATCGAGCCCGGCAGCCGCGATTTTGTTACGCGCGGGGCGGGCGGCGCCAGGCGGCGCGTCTGATGGAACTATGTCGAGCAGCACTGAAGGCACACCCGCGTTAGCGAAATGTGCCGCGATGCGCGCGCCCATTGTGCCCGCGCCGAGGACAGCAACCTTATGGATACGCTTCATAAAGGCGAACTCCTTAATGATAAGAACGGTTTTCTTCAAATCAATGTGCAATTGGCGAACAAACGATCGGCGAACAAACGATCGACGAAAAACGGTTGACGAGCAAACGATCGACGAATCCGGCACGCCGGATCAGTTGCTGAGACGACAGTCTCCGCTGAAGAGCGAACGACCGACGACTAACGACCAGCGACTGCTTTCTACGGAAGTTTATCCACCACCCAGTCGTTCTTTCCAGTCTCGACCAGGATTATTTCGGAAAATCTGCGTTTGACATGGGAGGACCCTCGAGGCGTGACCAGCACGACCGGGAAACTGTAGCGGCCCTGATGCCCATGACCACGCGTGATCTCGAAGGCCCGGTCCTTGCCGCTGGAGAAAAACTGGTCCAGTTTGTCGGCATTCTGCGAGTGGCGGAGACCATCGCTGAGCAGGACCATGCCGGTTTCGACGTCTCCCGTCTGCCATGCGTGGAGGAAATGGTTAGCGGCTGCCAGTGCAAACACGTAACCGGAGTCTAAGAGACCTTCCTCGGCAGAATGGCTGTGCGTTCGAGCCCAGACCGACGCCGTGGGAAAAACCATCAGTAGAAAAAGACATGCTGTGAACTGGATTTTCACGCTAGGGCTGTTGGTCATTCCTCGCCAATGTTATGCCTCGCCAATGTTCCTCGCCAGTGATGATGTAACTCCTTACTCTCCTGGAAAACAACAGGAACGCCAGTGTGGTGCGGTAAATTCGCGACATGAAATTTGGGTTCTCCTTTTGAGCGAATCGAACGGCAGCCACAAGCTGAGCACCACCAGCCAGATCTCTTGCCTTTGGTAGCTCGCAGCTCAATAAATCGTGTACCCGGGCGCCGGATTCCGCACATCGGGCTTTGACGCCATCAGCAGCAGCGCCCCGATGCGCTTGAAGGCACGCAGATCGTCCAGGTTGTGAAATGAAGTTGTCTGGTAGTTTTCGGGCGTGGGCGTGTCGTCCGGAATCTGCACATACTCCGCATTTTCGAAAGCGTGCTTCTTCAATAGTTCGACGTACTCTGCCGCTGAGCGAACATGCACCGGCACCTTCAACTTTGACACCCATTGCAGCGAATACGGATTGTCTTTGTAGAGATTGATCAAGATGAACACCCGTCCATGCGGCGCCATGACGCGAAAAAGCTCGGCCAGCGCGCGTTCCTGATCGGGATAGTAATAGAACGACTCCACCGAGAGCACCTTGTCAAAGAAGTTTTCTTCCCAGGGAATCTGCGCCGCGGATCCGACGACGAACATCACGTTGTCGAATTCTTTCGAAGCGGCTCGCGCCTGCCGGATCATCTCGTCGGAAATGTCGACGCCGACCACCTGCCCAAAACCCTGTGGCCCTTCGCTCGTCAGGCGCGCCAGCAAACGTGTCGCCCACCCCGATCCGCAGCCGAGATCGAGAACGCGCTCACCCGGACGCAGATCCATGCGCCGCATCGTTTTCCCGGTGATGTCGAGGTGATGGCGCTCCATCTTTGCGCCTTCGCCGTCATTGGCCCAGCGATTGAATTCGTGCTGCAGGTGCTCGTCGGGGGATTGGGGTTTGCCATTCAACACGGAATTTCTCCTACTGGTCGTTGCTCGGTAGTCGTTGGTCGTTGGCAAAAACGCGCTAACGACCGACGACTAGCGACCAGCGACTGTTTCCAATTCCTGAAAGAACATCGGATACGACACTCCCGCGGCGTCGGCGCCGACAATCGTCGTCTCGCCTTCCGCTCGCAACGCGGCCACGGCGAACGCCATGGCAATTCTATGGTCGCCAAACGAATCGAGCTTGGCGCCATGCAGATGCTGGCCGCCAGGAATCCGCATTCCATCGGGCCACTCCTCAACTTCCGCGCCCATCTTTCGCAGATTGGCGGCGACGGCGGCAATGCGATCCGACTCCTTTACGCGCAACTCCTTGGCGTCGCGCACCTCGAGTCCGCCCTCGGAGTACGGCGCAACTGCCGCCAGCACCGGGATCTCATCGATCAATGCAGCCGTATCGGCGCCGACGATTACAGCTCCCTTCCACGCCGCGCCTCGCGCCTCTATCGTTCCTACCAACTCACTCTGATGTTCTTCCAGATGCGCGACCGAAATTCCCAACCCTGTCTGCATCAGGATGTCGAGCAGCCGCGCCCGCGTCGGATTCAGCAAAATTCCGGGCAAGGTGATCTGCGATCCGGGAAAAAGCGCCGCCGCGCAAAGGAAGAACGCGGCACTTGAAAGATCGCCCGGCACGTGCGCCTCGATGGCGTGCAGGCGCTGTCCGCCCACAATTCGCGATGCATTGCCGGTCCGCTCGACTTCCGCGCCAAAGGCCCGGAGCGCAATTTCGCCATGATCGCGTGTGCGCATGGGCTCCTCGACCACCGTCTCGCCTGCGGCAAACAGTCCGGCAAACAGTACACACGATTTCACCTGCGCACTCGCCACTTCCGGCCGGTAGTGAATCGCCTTTAGAGGACCACCGTGAATTTTCAGCGGCGGGCGTCCGCCTGCCGCGGCCTCGATCTTCGCCCCCATCTCGGAAAGGGGCGTCATGATGCGCGCCATCGGCCGCCGCGAGAGCGACTCATCCCCGCGCAACTCGCTGGTAAACGGCTGGCCGGCAAGAATTCCGCTCAGCATGCGCATGGTCGAGCCGGAGTTCCCGCAATCGAGCGGCTCGCTCGGAGTGCGAAGGCGCGGGCCCACGCCATGCACCTCAATGGCCCCGTCCTCCGCTCGCCCCCAATCGCATCCGAGTTCGCATAAGCAGTGAAGAGTACTGAAGCAGTCGCGTGCTTCGGAAAAATTATGGAACCGGCTCGTGTCGCCTGCAATCGCCGCCAGCATGGCATAGCGGTGCGAGATGGACTTGTCCCCTGGAATGCGCACGACTCCGCGCACCGCTCGCGCAGGACGGACAACCACTGTGGATGTGTTTACCATGAGGTTTACGTTCGGATCCTGAGCGGACGACTTGCTCAGAAATAGGCTATCACTTCGCCATGTTTCGTCTTTGAACTGCAACCTATACTCAGATGGTGAGAGAGTTTCAGCGTCCGGTATCGCTGGAGGTGGTGCTTGTTTCAAGAACACGCTTTTCGTCTTCATTCTCTTGATTTCGTACGCCTCCGACGAGTGCGTGCGCGGAGTTGTGTCAAGAGAAGTGTCAGGAGCGTGTAGACCACCGTATGTTGTGATTCTAGATTTAAGTACCATCTGGCCAGTATTCGTGGACTCGACTTTGTGGCGTGCGTCGCTCTTGATGCCGTCCTTGGAAATCGTCGACAAGAAGAGGTCTGCGCACTCCTTACTGCGCCAGTGAGACCATAGGAATTCGCGTATGGTGGCAAACGAACTGTCGAATGATTCGCCCGACCGGTTTCTGCCGTCGAGCCCTAACCGCATGACGAGCCTGTTCTTACACTCGGTCTCCTCAGTCGCAAAAGCGCTGGACCCGAGTGCAAAAAACGCAATGACAAGTAGAACGAACGACCAATGCCGCGAAGAGCTGCAGTCGCCGCGACTCAATTGATTCCGCTCCAAACCGGCAATCTCTCTCTGCTAATGCGCGCGGGCTCGCCCGGCGGCTTCCGCGAGGATTTCCTGCGGGACTTCCCGCAGCGTGACGTGGAATTCGAACATGGGCGTTTCCGTCCCGCGTCCCCACCGGGCCACTGCCCAATGCGCGCGGATGAACTTGATCTCTGGCCGCGCCGTCAGATTGAGCAGCAGCGGTATTTCCTCGCGATAAAACCTCTGCGGAAAAGCCGCGACCGGCTCGGCATCCCACGTGGCGCCATCCGCCGACCCGTGGATGCTGACATCGAGCGATTCCTGCTCGATGATGTTGGTGATGGCGAGCGTGAGCAGAAAAATCCGGCCCTTCGCCCCGCTGACATCGAGCGCAGGTCCGTCTCCTTTGGCGTTGACAATGGTTTTTTCAGGAACCACGAAAGCTTCCATCATGACGCAGAGATTCTAGCAGAGAGGCAAGGCTACGGGCTGTGACACGCCGCGACGCGCAGTTTTCGCCATGACGATGACGATGACCATGACGATGACAAGAAGGAGGAAATTCCCTGCCAGCGGCTGCGTAGCCGCAGCACCTGCGGATCTTCGCATATCATCAAAGCGCCGGATTATAAAGTTAGGAGTGGGGTTTCACATCCCTTGAAGAAACTCGACAAGGCGACTGTCGCAACCATGCTGGCCGGCCTGTGCACGTTTCTCAACGTCTACAGCACCCAGCCGTTGCTGCCGCTTTTGCGAGAGACATTTCATGCCTCCGAGTTAAGAGTCAGCCTCACCGTGAGTGCGACGATTTTTGCCACCGCTCTCGCCGCGCCCCTCATTGGCATGATTGCCGAGCGCCGCGGGCGCAAGAAAGTTATCGTACCCTCGCTGTTGCTGCTGACCATTCCTACCGCCCTGGCGGCGACTTCCACCAGCCTCGGCGCGCTCATCTTCTGGCGTTTCGCCCAGGGCCTTTTCGTGCCCGGGGTCATCGCCGTCATGCTCGCCTACGTGAATGAGGAATGGGCCGGACGCGGCGTAGGCCGCGCCATGTCTTCGTATGTGACCGGAACCGTGATCGGCGGATTTCTCGGGCGCTTTATCTCCGGCGTCATCGCCACGCACTGGCAGTGGCGCTTCACCTTCCTGGCGCTCGCCGCGCTCAACTTGATCGGCGCGCTTGTGGTCCGCGCCTGGCTTCCTCTGGCAAAAAATTTTGTGCCCGCCGAACACCTGCAGCAGGTTCGGGAGCATGCCAAGGATCATCTGCGTAATCCGCGGCTGCTGGCCAATTTTGGCATGGGCGCGGCCGCGCTCTTCGCGCTGGTAGGATGTTTTACCTATGCCAACTTCTACCTCGCCGCCGCACCTTTCCATCTGAACTCGGCACAACTCGGAAGCATCTTCTTTGTCTATCTGCTCGGAGTGGTCATCACACCCCAGGCAGGCCGGTTCCTCGATCACTTCGGCTTTCGCCACACCACCGTCCTCTACTGCGCCATGATGATCGCGGGACTGCTTTTTACCTTGGTCAAATCATTGCCGGTCGTCATCGTCGGCCTCGCCATCTTTTCTTCGGGTGCTTTCGTGTCACAGGCGGCAGCCACGGTGCAGACGGGAGCCATTGCCGGCCGCGCTCGCTCCTCCGCCGCCGGACTCTACGTGACGTTCTACTATCTGGGAGGAACCGTGGGCGCCACGCTGACCGACTCGTTCTGGCGCTGGAAAGGCTGGCCCGGCTGCGTCTTGTTGCTGGGAACGGTGTCGTTGGTGAGCTTGTGGCTGGCTCGCATCTGCAGCCGCCCCCGCGAGCAACTCGACTCCGCGGAGATTGAATTGGTCGGCGATTGAAGACCAGTTAAACCTAGCACCAACGATAAACAAAGCTCCTTGAAGGTCTTCGTGATTCAGTACAGGTGAAAGGACATGGTCACTTCAATACGCTTCTCGAAAGGTTGTCCGTCTTTGAGTGCTGGTTGAAACTTCCATTTCCGCATTGCTTCTAACGCCTTCTCGTCCAAACCGTAACCAGCTTCTTCTCCACCTGAATATCGTGAGGCAGCCCGTCGGTTCCCACGGTCAGCGACAACACAACCGTTCCCGTGATTTTCATCTTGCGGGCATATTCGGTGTACTCGGGATCGGGAGCATAGATAGCGCGTGGACCTAGGTCTCGACGTTCGGCCGTGCAGTTCGGTGGCCTAATATCCGCGATTCCCGAGTCGACATCGACAGGAACAAATTTGTCGGCCCTTTGCGAAACCGCCGTCGGAATTATGTACCGGGGACTCTCATTGGCCACGCCAACCTTCAACCACGGGCCGTTTCTTTCAAGCACAGTAACTTTCCGGCCGCATGCGAGACCGGCGAATGGCACTCGTTCACAAGCATCGAAATAGGTAGGAACAATTTTTACTTTATCTCGGCCTGAGCAATCCACATACCCGACTAGCGAGCTTTTCCCTGTGGGCTCGGGAACCTGGTCATCCATAGCCCACGTCAAAAGGCCGAGCGCCAAAACTAGGGATAAGCAGAATCCGATTCTCATGACTGGTTATTTGAATCTGGAATTGGACAGGTGTCAACGGAGGCCCTCAAGGAGTCATCGAGCGAACGTCCCATCGAGAAACAGCCGCAGCAGTGTTCCCACGGATTCCGCCTGCTCCCACGGCGCATAGTGTCCTGCCTTCGGGATCACCTTCAACTGGCTGCCCGCAATGTTCTGCAGCATCAGTTCGCCGTCGGCGACGGTTGCGAGCACGTCTTCTTCTCCGATCATGATCAGCGTGGGGACGGTGATCGACTTCAGATCCGCGACCGAGTCGGGCCGCTCCGCCATGCCGCGCTGCACTTGGCTGATGCCTTCTGCGGACATTTTGCGCATCATGGCGCGCGCCCCGTCGACTAGATCCGGACGCGCAGCCAACGTCGTCGGCCACATCAGCTTCGGAATCATGGCTTCAATGAAGGGTTCGGTTCCCTGCTCCAGGACGGCGTCCGCGGCCTTCAGGCGATTCGCCCGGGCCTCGCCGGTATCGGCCTGAGGGCGCGTGTCACAGAGCACGAGCGAGGTCATCCGCGAGCGAAAGCGGCGCCAGAATTCAAATAGTACGTAGCCGCCGATTGAACATCCGATGAACGCAGCTTTGCCGATTCCGGCTGCATCGAGCACGCGGGCAACATCGCCGGCGTGCTTCCGCATGAGGGCAGGCCCTTCGCCAATCTCCGAGTCACCGTGCCCGCGCAGATCGGGGAGAATCAGCCGGTAGCGCGACTCGAGCGCCGCAGCCACCGGATTCCAGAATTCGTGATGACAAGGAAAAGGATGGAGAAGAACGACCGGCGGGCCGTTTCCACGAATTGCATAGAAGATCTCGGCGTCGTCGCTGCGCAGGCGTTCCATGGGAGGAGATTAGAACACAGTGACAGGTTTTGATTGCCTGTAGAGACGCGGCTTGCCGCGTCTCCGCTGGCACCGCCAGTTCTCTCTTGGCAGCGGGAGACGGGCCAAGCCCCGGTCTCTACAGCTAGCTCGTTACCGGCTGTCGCGACGCTGCGGCTGGCAATAGAAGCGGTTCCTCTGGAATGATGATCCATCCGAGCACGTAGGCCACGAGCCCCGGGAAGATTCCGCAGGCGAGCGTGATGAAGAGCCAGAGGATGCGCACGAGCGACACGTCGAGATCGAGATAATCAGCCAGCCCGGAACAAACGCCTGCGATCTTTCTGTCATAGCGCAAGCGCATCAGTTTCTTCGGCGCGGGCGGAATCCCCACCACGTTGCCACAGTTGGAGCAAAAACGGCCGTCCTCAGCGATGGCCTTGCCGCAAGCATTGCAGTACATGGGTATGCCTCCCTTGAACAGGATACGACGATTGCGGGGAAAATGTTCCGCACGAGCAGCGATTGGGTCATTGAATCATTGAGCGATTGAGTCATTGAATCATCGACTCAAATGTCTCAATGACTCAATGACTAAATGAGAGCTGCCCTTCTCACTCCCGGTACGCCTCTTTCATTCTCTTCCGCGCCTTGTCGGCTTCGGCATTGCCCGAATTTGTGGACACCACGGCTTCGTATTTCTTCACGGCCAGGTCCCGCTTCTGGAGCTGGTCATACATCTCGCCGGCTCCCAGATTCGCTTTCTGCAGCAATTCCGGATCGGCGTCCGGAACCTCGCTCACCAGCTCGTACGCCGCCGCCGCGGCCGAATATTTTTTCTCGCTGCGGAGCAGGTCGCCCAGTCCGAGCGCCGCAATTTCGTAATGCAGATTGTATTTTCCCTCGCGCCCGTTCTGCCAGACCCGGCGGTACTGTTCCTCGGCCTCGTCGGTCTTGCCGGACACGCGTAGCAGGTTCGCCTTCTCGAGCGGTAGAAGATAGTTGCGCGGAAACCGCGGACCGAGCGCGCGTGCGATCTGCAAAGCCTCGCTGTAACGGTGTTCCCGGCGCAGGAAGACCATGAGCACGGCTCCTGCGTCCACGCTGGTTTCGCCGTTGCCGTGGTAGGCATCGTTCAGATACTGAAGTCCTTTCTCCTTGTCTCCGCTCAAGCCGACGAGCGCGACCGCGATCTTTACCGCCAGCGACAGGTTTCCCATCACGTAGTTGTGGGCCCCCACCACCAGCTTGGCGTCGGTGTATTGCGGATCCAACTCGAGAACTCGTTCGTGATCGCGGCGCGCGCCCACTGCATTGCGCAGAGCAGAAAACCAGGCGCGCTCGATGAGAGCGGTGTAAAGCGCGAACTGTCCGCGAGTGACGCCGCGGGCATAGAGCATATCGACGTTGTTCGGATTGCGCGCGAGTTCGGCGTTTTCCAGTTTCTCGGCTTGCTCCACCAGTTGCTTGATGCGTTGCTTCTGCGCCGGATCGGCGGGACGGTGCGCTAGCCCGATGAAGTTGTCGTTCGAGTAATCGCCAGTGTTCATCGCTCCCATGCGACACAGCTCCCGCAGCTGAATCGCGGAGAGCAGATGATTCACCGCAAACGGATCGTTCGGATGACGCGCCAGAATCCTCTCGAAATCCTGAATCGCCGCATCGTAGTCGAGGTTGTAGTAGTGCTCGAAAGCCGCCTGGTTCAGCGGGTCGGGAGGACGAAAATCGGCGGGATGGAAATCAGCGGGACGAAGCGTCGCGGGGTCCGCTGCCAGACACGCTTGGGCAAGGACCAGCAGCATGATGGCAGTCAGAGCGGGGCGATGCCAGGAGAGGAAGAAAAGCACGCTTAGTCAGTTTAGCAGTTCCCAGTTCCCGGTTCTCAGTTCTCAGTTCTCAGTCAAGACAAGGCAGCCCTCCACTGGGAACCGAGAACCGGGAACTGCGAACTTGCAGCCAGGAGCTGACAGCTGTCGAGGAACCACAGCGGGCTCGTCTGCAGCCGGCCCAAGTCGTACAAAATGGGAAATTCGGGCTTGAATAGCGTAATTCTTGCCTGCGAATCGGTGGCCCTCTCCTTTGGCTCACCCATAAGTGTCGTCCCTGCAATAACTTGCTTTGGTGATTCGCTTGCGATCCGAAAAGGGCCGAAGAAAAAGAGCTCGTTTATGGCGGAAGTAGCCGATCAGACTCAGCATGAATTTTGGCGGGCGCCCCTGCCGGCGTCCAAGGCTGTCGCCAAACGGGCAAGAAGCGACGAACGAAGCGCGACCTGCCATTGCGGAACTGAGTTCATCGTCGGCTCGCATTACTGTCATGCCTGTGGCGCCAGCCGTCCCGATCTAAGCGTTGGCGTTGCCAGTACCCTCCAAATCCCTGGTCTGGCTGAACTCGCCTGGGTTGGTGAGCGGCTCCGGCTCACGATGCCTGCCACCATCGCCTTCCTGGTCGGCGTTCTCTGCGGGGTGGGAGCGCTGGCTGTGAGCGTGTTCTTCAGCGCCCGCACCGTCCTCGACTGGCAGGCAATCCAATTGTGGCGGATCGAGTGGCTGCTCGCGGCGATCGCCGCCTTTGCCGCCGGGTGCCTGTTTAGGAAATAGCTTTTGGCTCTTAGCTATTGGCTCTTAGCCGATTCACAAAGATACCCCCCGAAGAGCTCCCCCCACCAACCTGAGAACAAGGAAGCGCCTGCGGCCACCAAAGTGACGAGGGCGCAAATGATGCCTTGCCGGGAGCTACCGGCTGAAGCTAAGAGCTAACAGCCTCCCGCTCCGACACTCCGGTGCTCTGCCTCCGCTGCTGGCCCATGCGGTAGAGGTGATGCAACGGACCCACTCCCTTGCCCAGCGGATAGGCATTCGCAATCGCGGCCGAGACATACGCTTTGGAGAGAAGAACCGCCTCGGGCAGTCCGCGGCCATTTGCCAGGTGGCAGGCCAGCGCGGTGGCAAACGCGCATCCGGTGCCGTGGGTGGAATTCGAACGCTGACGGTCGGCTTTGAAAACTTCCTGTTGGGTGCCTTGGGGGGTAGTGAAGCTGAGGAGATCGATTGCCTTCTCCAGGTGCCCTCCAGTAATCACCACATTCGCCGCCCCCAGCGAGTGCAGACGGGCGGCCGCCTCTCGCATCTGGGTGAGATTCGTGACGGCCATTCCAGTCAAGACGCTGGCTTCGTCAAGGTTCGGCGTGACTAACTCCGCCAGCGGAACCAGCCTCTCGATCAACAGCTGGGTCCCGGCTGCATCCAGCAAATCAGCTCCGGAACTCGACTTCAGAATTGGATCCAGTACGACATGAGGCAGCCTGGCTTTTCCCGTAAAAGCCTGGCCCAGAAAATCCGCGACCACCGCGAGCACCCGCTCATTGCCCAGCATGCCTATGTGGACGGCTTCCACCGCGAAGTCTGAAACCAGTTCCTGCAGGGTCTCGACGATGATCTTGGGATCGACCCCCTCAACTCGCCGTACTCCCCGCGTCGACTGGATGGTCAAGGCTGTAATGCAGGAAACGCCGAAGCATTCATGGGCCGCGATCGTCTTAATGTCGGCGGTAACCCCAGCACCCGAGGAGGGATCAAACCCGGCGATCGTCAACACTACAGGCGGGCTCGCAGCCATTCCGTCACTCTAAACCCAAATTTCAAACAGGGGAACAGCACTTCTCGGTGTTCTCACTCAGACCGGCTCAGTCAGACGCGCATAAGCGGAAACGCCATTCCTTTCCGTGAATTGTCCGATTCCGCTTAGCGACGAGCCGCCAAAATTGATTGTATCTTATTGATTATAATATATTTATTAATATCATCTCGTAAGTGCAACATTCCATAGGAAGTTGTAAGATTCTGTGCAGTTCGGAACTTGCCTAGTTACCGACAAGTAATCAACTCGCCCCGACTAGTTTCAATGACATACGACGATAAATCCATGTGTTTCACGGCTAAGTAATTGACTTAATTACCACTTAGTAATCATGTAGGTATTTTTTCTGGTTGACACCCCCCAGTCCGCCGGGTAGCATCGTCGAATCATTTAACGAAAGGAGCGTAGGACCAAAAAACGACTTTCCACAACGGGAGGTAACTGAATGCGACGACGTTTAGCCGAAAGTTTGGCGGTGCTCTTATCGATCGCCAGTCTGGGGGCAGGAGCCGCATCCGGGCCAAGCAGCCTGGAAGCCGCCAAGGTCACACGGCCGCTGGTCATTGAGACCAGAGGGCACAACGCACGAAAACCAAGCAGCCCGAAGTCGAAGGCCTATCAAGTAGGCACCGCGTCCTGGTATGGGGAACAGTTCCAGGGCAGGCAGACGGCCAGCGGAGAACCCTTCGACAAGCGCGATTTCACGGCCGCTCACCCCAGCCTTCCGCTGGGCACGTTGGTCAAAGTCACCAACCTGAGGAACGGCAAGGCCGTGGTGGTTCGGATCAATGATCGGGGTCCCGTAGTGGACGGCCGGATCATTGACGTTTCCGACAGCGCTGCGCTGGCGCTGGGCTTCAGAGAGCGCGGAGTGCAGAGGGTCCGCCTGGAACTCTACCAATCCGCGAATAACCGGCCAACGAATCGCCGGCCAACGAATTACCAGCCAACGACCGTGGCGCTGCTGCAACCGGTAGCCAACCTCAACTAAACCCGATAGACTCGGGGGACGATAGTTGAGAGTATGGATCCGCGCCAGCGTCTCATCGTTGCCCTGGATGTATCTACGGCCGCGGCCGCCCGGAAGATCGTGGCGGCCGTCGGCGACTCTGCCCACGCATACAAGGTCGGCCTGCAACTCTACACTGCCGAGGGGCCTTCCATTGTCCGCGAACTGGTGGCTTCGCGCCATCGCGTCTTTCTAGATCTCAAGTATCACGACATTCCGAACACCGTAGGAGCGGCCGTCCGGGAGGCGGCTCAGCTGGGGGTGAGCATGCTGACCGTTCACGCCTGCGGGGGCAGCAAGATGTTGCGAGCGGCCGTCGACGCCGCGCAAGCGGCCAACCCCGACCTGCTCGTCCTGGCGGTCACCGTGCTGACCAGCCTGGACGACGACGATCTGGGCAAGATTGGCCTGCGCGGAGGAGTGCTCGACCAAGTCCTAAGGCTGGCCGCCCTGGCGCGTTCGAATGGATGCAAGGGCGTGGTCGCTTCGGCGCAGGAGGCCGAAGCTCTGCGCGAGAAGTTTGGCCACGATTTCGCCATTGTGACGCCTGGAGTGCGTCCGGCGGGCAGTGGACAGGACGATCAGGCGCGCGTCGTCACCCCCGCGGAAGCGATTGCCGCCGGGGCCTCGCACATCGTGGTAGGGCGCCCGATCACGGAAGCCTCCGACCCGGCGGCCGAAGCGCGGGCGATTCTGGGACAGATTGGGTAGGGCGTGTCTCCAGTCTTAACTGGTTACTGCAACTGGTTCCTGATCTCACAGTTTTTCAAAAAACTCGCAGCCCGAACACGAAATATAGATTCCGCCGGGCACTCCGCGCTCGCGATCTTTCATGCGTTTGACGATGCGGGTTTCCTTGCCGCACTTGGGACATGCGGTCGATTTCGCGGTATCCATGACCTTTTTCCGGTCGGCTGTCTTCGCAATTTTCGCCATTCAGTCTCTCCTGACAGGAATGTGCCGCCAGCCGAAAGGCCGCGGTTCTACCTGGTAGTTGGGGAGTATCGTCGTCGGCTGATCAACGAACGCCGGCCTCTCTCGAAGCGGCCGCGCAGGATCAACCCGCGCGGAAGCAGTGCACTGTACTCGCCAAGAGAATCTTACACGAAGTTAGCTCTCAGCTCTCGGCTCTCAGTTCTCATTTGAATCAATATTGGACCGAGCCGCTGTCCTCCCGCAAAATCTTCAGCGCAGAGTATGCGGAGAACAACGCAGAGGTTTTTAGCCTTCTCTTCTCAGCGAGACTCTGCGTTGCTCTTCGCGTCCGCCGCGTTAAAGACTCTTCGTAGTGGTAGCTCGAAACCGACGGGGCGTGACCGGGATCACTCCCCGGGCGTATGATCATTGAGTTATCCTGTATTAAAAGAGGTCTCATGAGCTGGCTCCAGAATAAATTCGAAAAGAACTTCATGATCACGACGGTGGACTACGTCTTCAACTGGGCGCGCAAGTCGGCGCTCTGGCCGATGACGTTTGGGCTGGCGTGCTGCGCCATAGAGATGATCGCATCTTCAACCGCGCGCTTCGATATCGCGCGCTTTGGGTCGGAGGTGTTTCGGCCCAGCCCGCGGCAGTCGGATCTGATGATCGTCTCCGGCACGGTCACGTTGAAGATGGCGCCGGTGTTGAAGAGAATTTACGACCAGATGCCCGAGCCGAAGTGGGTGATTTCGATGGGCGCGTGCTCATCGGTGGGCGGACCGTTCAATACCTATGCCGTGCTCCAGGGCGTGGATCGCATTGTGCCGGTGGATGTTTACGTGATCGGTTGCCCGCCGCGTCCCGAGAATCTGTTTTACGCGCTGCTCAAGCTGCAGGACAAGATCGACACCATGACGCTCGCCAAGCGGCCCACCGAAGTGCGACTCGAAGAGCACATGATGGAGAATTTCAAGCGCCAGGTAATGGTGGCGCAGACGATGCAGCCGAGATAGCAGGTTCGTGTGGGGACGGGCGCCCTCGCCCGTCCAAGCCGAGCAAAGCTCGGCAGGGTTTCGCCGGCATCACAGAGGGCTCATGGGTACCTTCATCAAGATCGCTTCGCAAGCGGATCTTCCCGCCAACAACGAAGCCAAAGAGTTCCCCTGCGGAGACAAGACCATCTGCGTCGCCAACGTCAACGGGGAGATCAGCGCCATGGAAAACGTCTGCCTCCATCGCGGAGGTCCGATCGGCCAGGGCGTGATCTCAGGAGGAAAGGTTGTTTGTCCGTGGCATGGTTGGGCATGGGATCCGAAAACGGGAGAGGCCGGTCCGCCGGGGGCGAAGGTGGCCGTGTATCCAATGAAGATTGAGGGCGGCGATGTGCTGATTGAACAGTGAGCACATGGGCCCGGACAGGGCCGGCCTAGCGCTTTAGTTGCACTACGTAGGCTTTTTCGCTGTGCGATTTGCGGGCCGTGCCTTCGACGAATTTAAGAAATTCCCGCAGGTGTTCCTTTTCCGACAGTTCCGCCTCGGAGAATTTCACCCTCACGCCAAACGACGGCGCGCTGCGCGTTGCGATTCCGCTGATGATGACGCCTTTCACCCAGATCTTGCCGCTTGCCACCCACAACCCGATCTCCAGCGCCCTGCCCGCGGGCACGGCGCTGGCGGTCTCGACCAGGCAGCCTCCACGGCTCACATTCGCCAGATTGCCCCACACCGGCTCTTCGATACCCTCAACGTGAATTTCCACGGCCACATAGCACTTCATCCGCTGAAAACGGCGGCGATCCGATTCCAATTGCGATGTGAATAATTCCGGTTCGAACGGGGGCGTTTCATCCACTGGTTCGGGATGGGGAAGCGCGACGGGTGGCGCCAGCGCTGCACCAACGGCTACATTCTTCTGTGCCTCGCGGGCTTTGACGGCCGCATCTTTGATCTCGCGCATCGAGCGCAGCAGCGCCGCTTCGCGCTGTTCCGGACGTACCTCACGGTAGGTCTGGAGCAGTTTTCCGAGGTGGCTGGCCAGGTCGGGATCGGTGAGCAGGCGCGTCCAGTCCGATCCTTTGGGTGACAGTTTCTTGTTTTCGCTCATACGTAGGACTTCCTCGCAGCTTTGCGTCGCGGGAAGTGCTTGACTCTCATAGACTGAACTTTAGGTCGGACTCACACAAGATGACCAAGGTCACTATCGCCAGGAGGAGCGCACCTGCAAGAAATGTGGGGCGAGCTCCATCGCGAGGCAACAATTAGTATCGGATCTCCACCAAAAAAGAGTCGAAAAGACTATCATTTTCGTTTCGGTAAGGAGAGAACACAGGTTCCATGGCTTCCGCACACCGTCCCACCCGTCAATCGCGGTGTTATCGTGCATTCCTTCTCCTGGACATTTTTCTGATCGTGTCAATCGTTGTCTTCCCACCGGCGCTTTTTGCCCAAAGTTCGACTTCCGATTCGACGGAGAGTTCGACGGGTGGAGCCATGCAGATTCAAACCCCGCAGTTTCAAAGCTCACAAGTTCAAACCTCGGCACAGAATCCAGTCTTTGGCAGTGTGCCGGAGGCCAAGCCCACCCCCGGCGTCCTGCCGCTGACCTTCAGCGAGGCGATTGAGCGGGCTTTGCGCCAGAACTTGGCTGGTCTTTTATCGCAATACAACACCATCGAGGCCCGGGGACAGAAATGGCAACGACTCAGCGACCTGCTTCCGAACGTCAGCGCTGATGTGCAGGAAGCCGTACAGAAGGTGAGCCTGGAAGCGCAAGGACTTCGCGGCCCGCTGTTTCCTGGTCTTACCCTTCCTCGCGTCATCGGTCCTTTCTCTTACTTTGATATGCGCGCCTCGGCCACCGAGCGCGTGTTCGACTGGAAGGCAATCCAGAAATACCGCTCTTCCGTGATCGGCGAAAGCGTGGCCCGGTTCAATCTGAAGGACGCGCGCGATCTGGTCGTGCTCGCGACCGGCAATGCCTACCTGCAGGCTATTGCTGGAGCGGCCCGCGTGGAAACCGCGCAAGCGCAGGTGGAGACCGCGAAGGCGCTGTACGACAAAGCGGTCGCGCAACAGCAGGCCGGAGTCGCTCCGGCAATCGACACGCTCCGGGCGCAGGTCGAATACCAGACGCGTCAACAGCAACTCATCGCAGCCGCGAACGATTTCGCCAAGCAGAAAATTTCGCTGGCCCGTGTGATTGGACTCGCTCCCGGCCAGGAATTCGAATTGGCCGACAAAGCTCCTTACCAGGCTTTTCCCATCCCCGATCTTGAAAGCAGCTTGCAGCGCGCCTATTCCTTCCGCTCCGATTACAAAGCGGCGCGGGATCGTCTGGTCGCCGCGCAACTGGAGCGGAGCGCCGCCACCGCCGGGTATTTTCCGACCCTCAATCTGGCGGGGAATTACGGCGAAATCGGCGCAGTTGCCGGCGATGTGTTGCCTACGTACCAGCTCTTCGGTACGTTGAACATTCCGATTTTCCAGGGTGGCAAGGTCCATGGCGATGTTCTGAAGGCCGAAGCCAGCCTGCGGCAGGCGCAGGCGCAGATGGCGGACGTTCGCGCCCAGATCGATCAGGATATCCGCAACGCGCTGCTCGACCTCAAGTCGTCCAGCGATCAGGTGGAAGTGGCCCAGAGTTCCGTGAATCTCGCCGAGCAGGCACTCACCCAATCGCGCGATCGTTTCTCCGCCGGAGTCACCGACAACCTCGAAGTGGTGCAGGCGCAGGAGGCGGTGGCGTCCGCGCACGAGAGTTTTATCTCCAGCCTCTACCTTCACAACCTGGCCAAGGTTTCCTTTGCCCGCGCCCTGGGACGCGCCGAAGAGGGCGTTCGCGAATACTTGAAAGGGAAGTAGCCAATGGAAGAAAGCAGCAGCGTTGTAGCCGAGCCCAAACCGCAAGCGGAAGCGAGTGCTCCGAAGTCCCCAGCCTCGCTGGACAGCGAAGCGCGCTATCAGCGGCGAAGAGCGTTCTTGAGCAGTCCGCGCACGAAGTGGGGGTTCATTCTCGCCGGCCTCGTGATTCTGACCGCCGTTTTCTTTCTGTGGCGCTACTTCACAAGCTACGAATCCACCGACGACGCGCAGATTGACGGACACGTGAATTCGGTGAGCGCGCGCATCAGCGGCTATGTGCTGAAACTCAATGTGGAAGACAACCAGTACGTGGAAAAGGGAACGGTGCTGGTGGAAATCGACCCTGCCGACCTCGAAGGCGCGGTGGGGGAGGCGCGCGCTCAATACGCCGACGCGCAGGCGCAGGCTTCCGCTGCCGGCATCAACGTCCCGATCACCGACGTGAGCACGTCAAGCCAGGTCAGCGGCGCGCGGGGCGGTGTCTCCGGGGCGCAGGCTGGAATCTCGGCTGCCCGCGAACAGTTTGAAGCTGCCAAGTCGCAGGTCGCGGAAGCGGAGGCCAATAACACCAAAGCGCAGAATGATCTTCTCCGCTACAAGCTGCTGATCGACAAGCAGGAAATCTCGCAACAGCAGTACGATCAAGCCGTCGACAGCGCTCAGGCCGCCGCCGCAACTCTGCAAGCGGCTCGCGCCAATGCCGACGCTTCGGCGGCACAGATCAAACAGGCGCAGAGCAAACTGGAGCAGGCCGACGCCGATCTTCGCACCGCCGGCAACCGGACGCACACGATGCGATTCATTCGCGCCCGCTCTCAATCTGCGCAGGCCATTGCCCAGCAGAAAAAGGTTGCATTAGAGCAGGCGGAACTGAACCTTTCGTACACGAAAATCATGGCGCCGGTCAGCGGAGTCGTCAGCAATCGCACCGTTGAGGTCGGTCAAAACGTGCAGCCCGGCCAGGAGATGATGAAGGTCATTCCGCTCGGTGAAGGCGACCTTTGGGTCACGGCGAACTTCAAGGAGACGCAACTCAAGAAGATGAAACCCGGTTTGCCGGCTGACATCGCCGTGGATGCGAACGGCAAGACCTACAAGGGGCATGTCGATTCCATCGCCGGCGCCAGCGGCGCGCGCTTCAGCCTGCTCCCCCCCGAAAACGCCACCGGCAACTACGTCAAAGTTGTGCAACGCATACCAGTGAAGATCGTGTTCGAACCCGGAGTGATCAAGAGCCATGAACTTCGTCCGGGGATGTCGGTAGAGCCGAAGGTCTGGACTAAATAGAGACATTGAATCGACATTGAATCATTTAGTCATTTAGTCATTGAATCAATTGAACCGGATCGTTCAGTCATCTAGTCTGGCGACCCTGAGGATTCAAATCTCTCAATGATTCAATGACTAAATGATTCAATGTCTCAATGATTTTCAATGACTCAATAATTTAGCTTTGAGGCACTTAAGGTACTAATGGGCGCTGCAACAATCACCATGGATGACGCCGCCGCGTGGCGTCCGGCAGTCAATCCGTGGATCATTGCCATCGCGGTGACGCTGGCCACGTTCATGGAGGTGCTCGATACCAGCATCGCCAATGTCGCGCTGCCTCATATCGCCGGCAGTCTCTCCGCGGGCACGGACGAGAGCACGTGGATATTGACTTCGTATCTCGTTTCGAACGCCATCGTGCTGCCACTGAGCGGTTGGCTGTCTTCGATCATGGGTCGCAAACGTTTCTACATGAGCTGCGTCGCGCTTTTTGCCATCAGCTCGTTTTTGTGCGGGTTCGCGCCCAACCTCGGGGTGCTCATCTTCTTCCGCGTTCTTCAAGGCGTGGGCGGCGGAGGCTTGCAGCCAAGCGAGCAGGCCATTCTCGCCGATACCTTTCCTCCTGCCAAGCGCGGCATGGCCTTCGCCGTCTACGGCATAGCGGTGGTGATGGCTCCGGCAATCGGCCCTACGCTCGGAGGCTGGATCACCGACAACTTCACCTGGCGCTGGATTTTCTTCATCAATATCCCGGTCGGCATTCTTTCGCTTTTGCTGACTTCACGGCTCATCCAGGATCCTCCGTATTTCAAGCGCCGCAAGCTGAGCGAAACCCGCATTGACTACATCGGGCTCGGCTTTGTCGCGCTCGGCCTCGGAACGCTGCAGGTGGTCCTCGACAAAGGACAACGCGACGACTGGTTCGGATCGCACTTCATCGTATGGCTCAGCGTGATCTCAGCCGTGTCGCTGATCTTCGTCGTCTTCTGGGAGTGGTACTACAAAGACCCCATCATCGACCTGCATTTATTTCGCGTGCGCTCCTTCGCCACCGCGAACTTTCTCATGTTCATGCTCGGATTTGCCCTGCTCGGCACCACCCTGATGTTGCCGCTGTTTATGCAGACGGTGCTCGGCTACACTGCCGAACGGTCCGGGCTGGCACTAATGCCGGGCGGATTCACGATCATAATGATGCTGCCGTTGGTTGGATTTCTGCTTTCGCGCTATAGCCCGCGCTGGCTGCTGCTGTTTGGTTTGACCGTGCTCTCCTTGTCGCTTTTTCATATGACGATATTCGACCTGGCCATCGATTTCCGCACCGTAACCATGGCGCGCGTCTACCAGGCGGTGGGACTCTCTTTCCTGTTCGTGCCCATTAACACCGCCGCGTATGCGTTTCTGCCCCGCGATAAGAACAATGCCGCCTCCGGTTTGATGAACCTCGCCAGAAATATTGGCGGCAGCATCGGGATTTCCTTTGTCACCACCATGCTGGCTCGCCGCGCGCAGGTTCACCAGGTGCGACTGGTGGAGAAGCTAAACGCCGCCAACCCCCAGTTTCGATCCCTGCTGCACGGGATGACGAATACTTTTTCGGGCGCCGGCGCCGGGCCTGGCTTCGGGCCTGGAACCGCGCTTCAGCATGCCTACGCCATGTTGCAGGCGAATGTGATCCGGCAGGCAACCATGTTGGCGTACATTGATAATTTCTGGCTGCTCGCGGTCGTGATCGCGTGTTTAATCCCGTGCGTGTTCCTGATCAAGAAGGCAAAGCCGGGAAGCCCGATCGTGGCTCACTAGTGGAGACCCGGGCGTCCCCGCCCGCCCTCCACCGTATGAGTGAAAGGAGGTTTGCGATGTTTCGCATCGTTACTCTGGAGCGCGAATTTGGCTGCGGCGGAGGAGGCATTGCCGCCAAACTGGCCAACCGCTTGGGGTGGAAGCTCTGGGACCGGCAACTCACCAGCGAGATTGCGCAGCGCGCGCAGGTGCCGGAGTCGGCCGTGGCCTTGTGCGATGAGCGAGTTGACAGCCGCCTCTACCGCTTCGCGAAAGCCTTCTGGCGCGGCAGTTACGAACGCAGCATGCCGCTGGCCAATTCCCTTGCCTTTGACACCGACCGCATGATGGCCATGGCGGGAGAGATCATGCGCCACATCGCCGACGAGGGGAATGCCGTCGTCGTGGGCCGTGGTTCGCCGTTTCTGCTGCGCGAACGCGAGGATACTTTTAGCGTCTTCACCTATGCTCCGCACGACGAAAAAATTCGCCGCCTACTATCCATGGGTAGGACCCGGGAAGAGGCAGAAGACTTGGTGGAGAACGTGGACAAGGAGCGGATGGCCTACATCAAACACTACTTCAATAACGAATGGCCGACGCGCAGCCTCTATCACTTGATGATCAATACGGCAGTCGGGGACGAGAACGTAGTCGCCACAATTCTGAACAGCATGCAAACGTTCGCAGCTCATCCCGCCGAGACGGCCTTCCGTGACGTTCGCTGATGCTTCGGCAATTGCAGCTCCCGTGTGGAAGCGGGGCTTGCCCCGCTTGGACGAGGCAGAGCCTCCCACACGCTAGTTGGGTTTCTTTTTTCCGAGAAGCCCGCCTAACCCGCCCAAACTCTTGCCTTCATTTGCCAAACCTTTCACTTTGCTGTTTACCAGCCCCTTCATATCTGGGGTGAAGGTTGGGTTCGAAGTGGTGCCGCCAATAATCACGGGGATGCCGCCCGTTCCGGCGCCGACGACCTTGGTGAGACCGCCGCCGATGCCAGCCAGGTTGGCTATCATTTTGAAGTCGAGTGCGTTGCTGGGGCTGATGGTACCGGCGCCCGTGACGGTTCCGAGCGACGGGATCACCACGTCCATCTTGTCGAGGCGCGTGCCCTCGGGCGAGTTGCGCACATCGGAACTGAGGTTCTCGATCTTGGTGTCATTGCCCGTGCTCGGCTCCTTGCCGGTAACGGCGGAAAGTGCCGAGAGCTTGGATCCCAGGTTGAAGCCAGCGAGGGCGCTATTGCTCATCTTTACCCAGCCGGTGGAGACCAGCTTGTTGAGCGGGCCATTGGAGTCGATTGCGAGGGAAAGCGTTCCGCCTTTGAGCTTCGAACCGGTGGGAAGAATTACGCCGAGTGCGGGAAGCATGGCTTCGAGGTCGTCCACCGGCATGGCTTGCCCGTTCAGCTTGGTTTGGATCGAAGTGGTTTCGCCGTGCATGTTGTAAGTGCCGGTGAGTTGGGCCAGCGCCTTGCCGATCGAGACGTCACCTCGCACCAGCTTTCCGGACTCATTCTTCAGGTCGTGCTCGACCGCGAAGACCACCTGGACGGGGACTCCGGCGGGAGATCCTTTGGGAACCAGCTTCAACGACGTGGCTTTCAAGGTTCCGTTGGCTTTCGCGATGCTGCCGTCGGAAGTCAGCGTGCCTTCGAAATCAGCTGAGCCGGCGATGCCCAGCTCGGGGTCGACGACCGCCGACTGCGCCAGATCGAGTTTGCTGAGGGTTACCTTGGCCTGCACCGGCGTCAGCGTAGTATCGGTGGCATTGATGGGACCGGCGGTGCCGTCGATTTTCAAACTGCCTCCACCGGGAAGTTCGACGGAAGCGGTCACTGGGAACACGCTGGTAAAAGAAAAATTACGCATCGTAACGTTGACCTTGTCGTACACGATGGGCTTGCGCTTCCCGGTCATGGACCCAACAGTGACAGTTCCGTCTTTCAGGTCGAGCTTGGCTACGCTCACGTTTGCCGATGCGCTGCCGGAGGTTTTTTCTGTCGTTTTGGCCGGTTGCGCCGGCTGCTTTGCGGGCTGGTTTCCGAGAGACGAGAAATTCCAAATGCCGTTGCGGTCGCGCAGCAAGGTGATTTCCGGATGATCGATGCTCAGGTTAGTGACGTTGAGTTGCTTGCTGAAAATCAGCGGCATCAGCTCCACGCCCACCGTTAGCGATTTCGCCTGGATAAACGGGGCGCTGCTGAACTTGGGATCGTCGGCGATGGAGAGCTGGTTGGCTTCCACGCTGCCGGAGAGGATGCTGAGGCTCAGATTGCCGACTTTTACTGGCCGTCCCAGCGCCGAGCTGAGGGTCGTCTCAATCTGCGGACGAAAACTGTTGATGTTCACAAGGAACGGGAGAGCGATGGCAATCACAATCAACAGGGCAACGACAATGACGGCAATTTTGACAATGGGTTTCACGGCGGCACCTCCTGTAGCGGGCGGGGAGTGAGGTGGAACAGGAATAACTAGTTTATCAAAACCGGATGGCGCAGCGCTTATAGCGAACATGAAATTGCTGTGACCACGAGTAGCTGCCGAGCTACGCTCGTCTTGGACGCGCGAGACGCCCGACTCTCCACGGGCAACTACTCGCCCGGTGTTACGTTATAAGATAGGCGCAAAGGATGGAGTCAATTCCGCAAGTGGCAGCTTCTGATTCGTATCCCCCGGTGCAGGAGGAAGTAGCGCGGCTCGCCGGGTCGTCGCAGGTGCGCGCCGCATTCGACCAGTTCCGCTCGCAAGAATCGCAGTTTGCGCTCTGGCAGATGGAGGCGACGAAAGTTGCCGCGCCTCCATTCGGCGAGGCGGCACGCGGCGCCTGGCTGGCCGACCGTTTTCGCGAACTCGGGCTCAGCGAGGTGCAGGTGGATGAGGTGGGCAACGTGTTCGGCGTTCGTCCCGGCGGCGGAAACCGTTTCGTGGCGCTCAGCGCGCATATTGATACCGTGTTTCCGGCGGCGACGCCGTTGAACATCCGGCAGCAAGCCAGCCGCTTGTATGGCCCGGGAGTCTCCGACAACGGCGCGGGCATTGCGGCGATGCTGGCCGTGGCCAGTGTATGCGGCAGCGCCCGCATCTCGCATGCGTTGCCCTTTGTGTTCATCGGGAACGTCGGGGAAGAAGGCGAAGGCGATCTGCGCGGCATGCGGCACGTTTTCGCGACGCCGCGCTGGCGCGACGCGATTGCCTACAGCGTGATTGTCGATGGCGCCGGATCGGACACCGTGGTGGCGGAGGCCTTAGGCAGCCGCCGTTTTGAGGTGATCGTGCGCGGCCCCGGCGGTCACTCCTGGAGCGACTTCGGCGCGCCCAACCCCATTATTGCGCTCTCCCGTGCGATCGAGGTCTTCCGTCAAACGCCCGTGCTGGCGGCGCCGAAAACCACGTTTAATATCGGCACGATTCGTGGCGGAACTTCCGTGAATTCGATTCCGGAATCCGCCAGCATGCGGGTCGATCTGCGCTCCACGTCAATGGCGGAAATTGACCGGCTGGAGCGAGCGCTGCGCCTCGCACTGGAGCAGGCGGTCACATTGGAAAATCGGGCCGCGGCTCAGCACGGAACGCGTCGGCCGCAGGTGGTGCAGAGCGAGGTGCTCGAGATCGGAAATCGTCCGGCGGGCGAACTGGCGCCGGGGGCGCGGCTGTTGAAGGTGATCCGTGCGGTGGATGTGCAGTTGGGCAATACGGCGCAGGTGCAGCGGGCCTCGACTGACGCCAACATTCCGCTTTCGCTCGGCCGCGAGGCCATCGCGATCGGCGGCGGTGGTTCCGGAGGCGGAGCGCACACGTTGCAAGAATGGTACGACTGCCATGGACGAGACCTCGGTCTCAGGCGCATTCTGCTTACAATGCTGACACTTTCGGGAGTAGGGGAATGATGGCGCGAATCGCTCCGATTCTGCTGCTGGCCGTGGCCTCAGGCGTGTCGGCGCAGAGCGGCGTTTCAGCACGTGGCGCTCAGAAGCCGAAAGCGGACCTGATCTTTACCCACGGCAACATCTATACCGGGGTGGTCGATGCGGCGTCTTCGTTCGGAGCGGGCAAGCGCTCCGAGGCGCTAGCGGTCGTTGGCGAGCGGATCCTCGCCGTGGGGACGCGCGACGAGATCATGAAGCTGAAAGGACCAGAGACCAAGATCGTAGATCTGGAGAGTCATTTCGTCATGCCCGGCTTCAATGACGGCCACATGCACCTGGCCAGCGCCGGCCTGGAGAAGATGAACGTGAACCTGGTCGGCGTCAAGACACTCGATGAGTTCCGCGAGCGCATCCGCGCCCAGGTCGAAAAAGCGGCGCCGGGCGAGTGGGTCGTGGGTGGCGGCTGGGACGAGACTCTCTGGCCGGTCAAAGTTCTGCCCACGCGCTGGGATTTGGATGAGGTGAGCCAGAGCCATCCGGTTTTTCTGCTGCGAGTGGATGGGCATATGGCAGTGGCGAACACGCGCGCCTTGCAGTTGGCCAGCGTCACCGTCGCCAGCCGCGATCCGGAGCGGGGAAAGATCGATCGCGATGACGCGGGCACGCCCAACGGCATTCTGCGCGAGAAAGCGCAAGTATTGGTGCAGGCAGTGATTCCCAAGCCGACCCACGAGAAGCGGCGGCAAGCAGTCGAACTCGCTCTGGCGGATCTGGCGAGTCACGGCGTCACCTCCGCGCAGGATTATTCGCCGTGGGAAAACTTCCAGATTTACGAGGAGCTTGAGCATGACGGAAAGCTGACGGCGAGGATTTCAGAGTGGCTGGATTTCGACGACTCGATTGCAGACCTGAACAATAAGCGCAGCTCGCATCCCGCGTCCGACACGATGCTCCACACCGGAATGCTGAAGGCCTTCCTGGATGGTTCGCTGGGCTCGAAGACGGCGGCATTGCTTGAGCCCTACAGCGACGATCCGAAGAGCTATGATCCGAAGAACGATAATCCGAAGAACGATAATCCGAAGAACAGTGGCCTGCCGCAATACGAAGCGGCCAAGCTGAACGCGATGACGACGGAGCGGGTGCTGGCGGGATATCAGATCGGCTTCCACGCTATCGGCGACAAAGCGGTGCAGGTGGCGCTCGACGCGTTTGCCGAGGCGGAGAAGGCGGCGAAAGAAGGCAAGGTGAAAGCGGCCGACGGAAATGGCAGCGGCAATAACACCGACTACCGGCTTCGCATCGAGCACGCGCAGGTCACCACGCCGCAGCAGATTTTGCGTTTCAAGGATCTCAAAGTCATCGCCTCCATGCAGCCGAGCCACTTGCTCACGGATATGAACTGGGCCGAGTCGTATCTGGGCCCGAAGCGCGCCGAGCATTCCTATGCCTGGGCCGACTTCCTTCGCCACGGAGTGGTGCTGGCCTTTGGTACGGATTATCCGGTCGAACCCGTGACGCCGTTTCGCGGCCTCTACGCGGCGCTCACCCGTATGAGCGAAGACGGAAAGAAAAGTTATTATCCCGCGGAGAAACTGAACATCGAGCAGGCGATCGCCGCCTACACGACGGGTGCGGCCTTTGCCGAATTCGCCGAAAAGCAAAAAGGCAAGCTGGAGCCGGGCATGCTGGCCGACTTTGTCGTTCTTGATCAGGATATTACGGCAGTCCCACCGCCAAAAATTCTGGAAACGAAAGTTCTGCGCACGGTGGTCGGCGGCAAGACCGTGTACGAGGCGAAGTAGAATCGGGTCATCGGGCCATCGGGTGATCTGACAGCGAGCTCGAATAACCGAGAGGCAAGGTTCTAGATGACCCGATCACCCGATGGCGAGAGCGGGAAGGCGCCTTCCTGATCTGCGCCCCTGTGTGGGGGCGGGGCTCCGCCCCGTCCCGGCGGGGCGAAGCCCCGCCGCCACAACACCCTTCCCATGGCTCCTGGCGTTCTTGGCGAACGCGATCTCGGTTTTCTGCGTCTAACGATTTGACGGCCTTCGACCGACCCCCGCTGGGGGCGAAGGTATAATGAAAAATTGGCCGTCTTAATTGGCAGTCTTTAGGAGGTAAGAAATGGATTCGCGCGAAAGCGCTTTTTGGGTGCGTCTCAAAGCCAACCGTTGGGCGTACATGTTTACGATTCTGGCGACGCTGGCGGTTGGAATTCTGATTGGCACGATTGTCTCTTATGGAGTGAAAGGCAAGGAGGGACAGAAGTCTTCGGATGCGACCCCGCTGACCATTCCCGCTCCGCAACAGCTCTCCACCGCCTTCTCCCAGATTTCCAAGCAATTGGAGCCGAGCGTGGTGAACATCAATACCGAGTCGACTATTAAGAACCCTCACCGCCGGCACCCCGTGCGTCCAGATCAGGACCAAGATAACGGCAACGGTGATGAAGATTCCCCGTTCCAGGATTTCTTCGACAAGTTCTTCGGGGGCCAGGGCGGCCCGGAGGCGGGCACCATCCGCCAACGCTCGCTCGGTTCCGGCGTGATTGTGGATGCGAAGGGCTACATCGTCACCAACCGGCACGTAGTCGAAAAGGCCGATCGCATTCGTGTGAAGTTGCAGGATGAAAACCCGGCTTCTCCTGGCCATGATGCCAAGCTGATCGGCATGGATCAGGAAACCGACCTGGCAGTGATCAAGATTGATGCAGATCGTCCGCTGCCGGCCGCCAAACTGGGCAACTCCGACGGCATGGAAGTCGGCGACTGGGTGCTCGCCATCGGCAGTCCCTTCGGACTGCAGGAAACTGTAACGGCGGGCATCGTATCGGCCAAGGGACGCAACATTGTTCCTAACCGGCAGTTCCAGTCTTTTATTCAAACGGACGCCGCCATCAACCCGGGCAATTCCGGTGGGCCGCTGGTGAATATGGCAGGTGAAGTCATTGGCATCAATACTGCCATTCTTACGGAGACGAGTTCGTACGCGGGCGTGGGATTTGCCATGCCGTCGAACACGGTGGCGCAGGTCTACAACCAATTGATCGGTCCGGGACACCGAGTGGCGCGCGGTTCCATTGGCATTGAGTTTTCAGCGCAACCGAACCCGGCCATCGCCCGCATTTACGGGTCGGGCGTGACCGTGTCGAACGTGGTATCCGGCTCCCCGGCCGAAGAGGCGGGCCTGAAGATCGGCGACACGATCTCCTCCGTGGATGGCAAGGACGTGAAGAGCGGCGACGATCTGGTGGCTGACATCGCTTCCCGCAAGCCCGGCACGAAGGCCAAGCTGGCGTTTGTGCGCAACGGCAAGAAGCAAGACACGACGGTGACCATCGCCGATCGCTCGAAACTGTTCGCTTCCCGTCTGGGCGAAGAGGACGAAAGCCAGGGCGAGGAAGCACCCAAAGCGAGCAAGTTTGGGGTCACGGTTCGCAACATTACTCCCGATCTGGCCGATCGCCTGGGCATTCCCGCAGGCAAGGGTGTGGTGGTGCAGGAGGTGAAGCAGGGATCGTTCGCCGAGGATCTCGGTCTGAATCGCGGCGATGTAATTCTCGAAGTGAACAAGCAGCCCGTGAACAATCCGGACGACTTTACCAAGATCGAGTCGTCGCTCAAGAGCGGGCAGGACGTCGTGTTCCTGGTGCGTCCGCGGGGCGCAAGGGCTCAGGATGGAACGATTTTCCTGGCAGGTACACTTCCGTAACCGATAAGTACTCCGGCGAGACTGGCACTCCATCCCCGTTTTGGGGGACCATAAGGGGAGGCTGGTCTCGCCGGTTTTTTTGTTGGAAGGCAGTCGTCAGGCGCTGGTCGTCGGTCGTTCGCGGGTTTCAAACGAACGACGCGTCCCGAACGACCAACGAGTGACACCAGCGACTGACAACCAACGACTGCCGACCAACGGCTGGTTTCTGATGGTCGAGCTGCGATTGCTCTAGGCCTTTAAACATGTATCGTTCTGATCAAATTCGGCGTTGGCGACCAGTGGGGCTTTGCGGCTTGCTGGTCTGCCTCGCCGTCCATGGGCTCGCCAGCGCAGCGGCGCAGACGTCGACTCCGCCAAAGAAACCGGCGCACGCTTCCGCGGCCCCTACCTCGAAAGCAAAGCATCACACCAGCGGGCACGCGACCGGCAAGCGCACCTCAACTGACGCGTCGTCTCACACTTCAGCTCACTCCTCTCGCACCTCAGCTCACACCTCAGCTCACACCTCGGCTCACACCTCGTCTCGCACTTCGTCTCGCACCTCGGCGAGGAACAACTCCGGCAAGAAGGGCTCTAACCTGGCCGCGAAGAAACGCGGCCAGCAGGCGATTGACTCCGATCGCGCCCGGGAAATTCAGGAAGCGCTCATCCGCGAGCGCTACATGGAAGGCGAGCCTACAGGATCGTGGGATGACGCCACGCAGGCCGCGATGCAGCGCTATCAGGCGGACCAGGGATGGCAAACGAAGACGACGCCGGATTCCCGTGCGCTGATCAAACTCGGGTTAGGCCCGAGCCACGATCACCTGCTCAACCCGGAAAGCGCAATGACAACGACGACGCCCGCCGCGCGGGCGGCGGATGATCCCAAGGCCGGAACTCAATCGACTCCAGCCGGAAACAACCTTCCCCAGCATTAGTCGGGCCGCGCAAGTCCAATTTTTTTAAAACTGTCTCGGATATGGCCCAGCAGTTTTGGGTGTAATCGGGATACCAACTACAGCCAGTCCCGGGTTTCCCGATGATCCGCTGAGAACCCCGTTGACTTCTCGCAAACTGATGCAGGTCCCTTCCCAAGCCAGCATCGGATTGGTACTTCGTTGCCTGGATTGATAGAATGCCTGCCCTGAGGACAGTCATGACAGCAGATGAGCAAGTCATCCAGGGTATCCTGCAACAACTCGAATCCGCATGGAATCGTTACGACAGCGTCGGCTTTGCTGCGTCGTTTGCCGAGGATGCCAACTTCATCCACATCTTTGGGGGACAGTTGGACGGGCGGACTGCCGTAGCGGCGGCGCACCGGAACATCTTCGAGACGATCTACCGAGGCAGCCACGCTACCGTCGTGCTACGGAGCATCCGTTTTCTGCGCCCCGATGTCGCAGTGGTATTCACCGGAATGCACGTAAAGTTCAAGGAAGGCAACGAAGCACGCGACTTAGAAACCCGCCCAACGTTAATCGTCGCGAAGGAACAGGACAAGTGGCAAATCGTCACGTTCCAAAATACCAAGATTTCCGAGGTACCAGCCGCAGCCCAAGGCGCAGCCCGCCTTGCAACTTAGTGGAGAAACCGGGACTGCCCTCAGTCACATGACGCGACAGTGGTCCGTGCAAATGTTGCAATAAGGCTGTTGAAAAAGGAACCAAAGCAGTAATTTCAGTGAATTTCAGCGCTTACGGCGGACGAAGATTCAATAACTTGCGAACGAATTCCGTTTGTGAGATTCCCTGAAAAGAGTTTTTCAACAGCCACAGGCGATTGCGCTCACGAACCGGTCAATAAGTGACAGCGCGATAATTCGCCAGCGAATAGACGTTGGCCGCTCACGTGTTCGCCGGTTCCCAGATTGATTACGCGGCCTGATTCAAGCCACTGCCCATAAAACCCCGCACCACGTTTGCGAAATCCTGAGGGCCGCTTAAAACGGGTGATAGAAAATTTCGAATTGCTGTGCCGCCTGTCGGTCGTATCTGGGTCTCAACGCCTCGTACGTTACTTTCCCTTCGTTCCGAATCACTTCTTGCAAGGTGAGAGCGTGCGCATACAACTGCTGGGAAAAGTGCAACAGCGTCTCCAGATCTACGGCATTAGACGGCTGTTTCTTGGCAACCTGCCCGCGCGCCGAGCCTTGGGATTCAGCCAAGATGCGGTCACCGTTCCCAGGAACACGGCGCGGGTAGGCCTGAACCGATCGCGGGGAGGAAAGTCGCTCCGATTTCATGCATGGCTCCTTTGACTCAGCAGGAGTCGTGACGCCCTGGCGATGATTGCAAAATAACGGCTCGGATGGGGACGAGTCCAATGCATAATTTGCATTCCGTACATCAAAACTTATCGTGGAAGAGTAATAAGTTGCGATCTGCGACTTTGTGCGGCAGCCAGCTATTCGTAGTCATGGCTCGTGGTCGAAATTCCCTGCACGCCGCTGGTGGCGCGGGCAGAATGCATATAGGTCCTTCCCCTTCGGCTGCGCTCAGGGTCAGGATGACGGTGGTAATTTCTTAGACTTAATCAGAGATTCCCTAATCCAGCACCGGCCGCGGGCAGTAGGGGATCGGCATCCCCTTAACAATCGCCCCCGGGTTGCCCTCGACCAGCGCCTCGGCATACTCGGCCCCCACGATTTTTTCCGCGACGTCGCGAGCTGCGGAAAGATTCGGGATGCGGCGCTTGGTGTCGTGCGCATCGGAGGCGAGGATATGCACGGCAGAGCGGTCGAGCAGCCAGCGGGCGATGACTTCAGGCCGTTCTCCCCAGAGCCCCGTCAGCGCCGAAGCCGTGACTTGCATCAGGCAGCCCTGTTCCGCCCACTCCAGCATGCGCTGCGGCGTTTGCTGCAGGATCGGGTTCCGTTCGGGATGGGTCAGGATCGGCGTAAGGCCGCGGTCTGCCAGGCGGGTGAAACATTCGGAAAGCCGGGTCGGAACACTGAAGTTGCTGAGTTCGATCAGCAGATAGTTGGTTTCGCCAATCGTGTAGGTGTGCGGCTGCGCCAGGACGCGTTCCAGATTTTCGAATGAAAGATGAAAATCGCAGCCTAGACTGAATTGCAATTGCAGCGCGGGACCGACCTTCTCCCGCAACTCGTCGAGAAGCCCGGAGAGGTACGCGCGATCGTAGGCGTAACGATCGTTGGCGTGCGGGGTGGCGACGGTGTGGGTAATACCGTCGGCGGCCGCCATGCGGCACATTTCGACGGCCGCATCCCAGGACTTGGGGCCGTCGTCGACCTCGGGCAGAATGTGGCAGTGGATGTCGATCACGACGCAATCGATTAGAACACATCTCGAAATGATCGGGTCATCGGGTCATCGGGTGATCGGGCCATCGGCCGATCGAAAAGCAGAGCCCTCGGGTTTCGATGATCCGATGGCCCGATCACCCGATGCAGTTGCGCTACTCCCGCCTTATCGTGCACGATAGTGAACACAACCTTTCGTTCCTATCTTGGATATTGAGGAGTTGGTTCGCAAATGAGCTTTCTAAGGGCGGCGCGTGCCGCACGGGCAGGTCAAAGTGATGGCCTCCGCATTCTGGTCGCCGTGTTCGTTGTCCTGGCCGGATTTTCCCTTTCCTGCGGCAAAAGCAACCAGAGTACGTCGACATCTAACCGGGATGCCTACGTGACCCTGCCAGCGTGGGGTTCCGTGCTCCTGTTGCACATGGACGGCACAACCGGCCAAATGATCACGGGAGCGCAAACGCCGCAACAACAGGACTTCACGCCTGCCGGCCTGGCATTCCTCCCGTCGAAAAATATTCTCTACGCGATGAATTCCTTCGACGACACGATCTCGATTTTCAATGTCGCCGGCGACGGGACGTTGACACTCAGCAGCACTCCGGTTGCGGTCGGTGCCAGTCCCAATGCGGTGGTCATCGATCCCTCCGGCAAATACTTGTTAGTGACAAATAATCTTTCTGGCGGTGGCGGCTATAACGGTGGCGACATCTCCGTTTTTCGCATTGATCCCAACACGGGCGCTTTGTCTCCGTTCGGATCACCCGTCCCCGCGAATACGAATCCAACTGAGATTCTGTTCACGCATTCCGGCAAGTTTGTTTATGTCACCAATCCGGAGATCGGGATGGTCACCGGCTTTTCGTTTACGAACGGCGTACTCAGTCTGGTCCCTGGGACTCCAGTTTCTTCGGGACCGGGAGGCGGAGCCCTCGGCCTGGCAGTGGATGGGAGTGATCAGTTCCTCTATGTTACGAACCCTTCGGCCACCAACCCTCCGCCAAATCAGTCCACCATCGGCAACATTTCCGGGTTCAACATCGATCCCACAAGCGGTGCACTGACCCCTATACTCGGCTCGCCGTTTACCTCCACGGTGGGCGGCGCGGGCCCCACCACGATCACCATCGATCCTACCGGCAGGTTGGTTTACGCGGTGACCCCGGGATCGATCTTCTCCGTCTGGTGTTTCGAGATCACTCCTACGAACGGACAACTTGTGGCCGTGACGGACTCGCCGTTCAGTGTGGCTGCAGGCGGGGGGTTTGCCCTCTTCGACCCCAGCGGCCACTTCTTCTATATCGGCAGTGCAATCGGCATTGAGGCTTATACCTACAATCCATCAACCGGCGCTCTCACGCCTGTCCTGGGCTCGCCTTTTTCCACCTTAACGGCGCCCGGCAAGATGGTGTTTTCAGAGTAGAAGCCGACGATGGACTTGGGATTAAGGCTTTGTAATGTGTGGTTTACGGGGTAGCACTTTAGTGGAACGAGTTTAGCACCCGCGTGCCATTTTCAGATTCGCCGCTTAGTCTTAAATTCCCAATTGAGCAGTTCTGGGGGAGGGCTGCCCGGGCGTCCTGGATTCGCAAGAATCCGGACGCCCGTTTAATTTTCAAAACAATTTGGTGATTTTCGGGTAATTTGAAAATCTGGCGCGGGTTTGGTTTTGAGTTACACAATTACCCGATTGCCAAATTACAAGAATCCTACCAGGCAGAAAAAAGTGTCCGCGCTACACGCGCCACAACTCCGATTCAGCCCCCGCTCAATTTGTGGAAATGGTGAAGTTCACCGTGATGCGGGCCTGAGTTTCCACGGGCTGCCCGTTTTGCAGGTAGGGCTTGAAGTGCCACTGCTTCACCGCCTCCCGCGCTGCGGTAGCCAGGATGCCCGGGCCACTGAGAATCTGCAACTCCTGGATGGTGCCGTCCCGCGAGATGAGCGCCATCAAACTGACGGCGCCCTGCACCTTCATCTGCCGCGCCAGCAAAGGATAATTCGGTGGCACCGAAATGCTCACACTCTGCGTCGTTTGCGGGGAAAGCTGAACGCGATCGCCTGCACTCACCAGCCCACTCGTCGCCGACGCGGGAGCGGCGGATGCGGACGAAGTCTCGCCCGAGTTCACATCCAGATGGATGGCATTGCTTTTCGCGGGTATGGCGATGTGGCGGTTTCCAGCTACCACTTCCACCTCCAGCGGTGGCAGCACTGCGCGCTCGGTGGTTGCCGCAAAGGGAGCTTCGGCCGCGGCGGGTGCCGGCGAATTGGCTGCCTTGCGTTCCCGCGTGGGAGTCGCCGGCGTGCTGGAAGTTGCCACCGCCGCCATGCTCTTATTCTTGCTCTTGCTTCGAAGCACAGCTTCTTGGACTTCACCGGTCGGCGGAAACCAGAAATCCCAGTCCTTCAAAACCACCGCCACCAGCGCCACCAGCAGTACCCCCAGCGCGATGAGCATCCGCTTTCGCTGTACTTCTACATCCTCCGACACGGGTGGCAAGGGGAGCTGCGTTGGCCGCTCGAGATGGTTCTCGGGATGGATTTCTTCTTGAAACAAGGACACGGAGCCTCCTCGGGATCGTAATTCGATCGAGGGGGAGTGCTGAGCTAGTATGCCCTGAAACCAGCGCAATGCCAAGCAAATCCCGCTCTGGTTGCACCTTTTACTGGCGCTGGACCGTAAGTCCTTCCGCCCTGTAGGGACGCGGCTTGCCGCGTCTGCACGGGAAATCAGACGCCCATTAGGGCTGGCCTCGAAAGGCCACCTTTTTCTGTAGGTTGCACAGGCCCAAATGGTTAAGGGGAAGAGCGCCAGCGCCCTTCCCCGGGCTCAAGTGCCGCACGAACTCAGGAAACTTTCGTAACCCTATAGTCGAGCTTGTCCAGAATGCCGGTCGCGACGTCAAGAATTTCCATACTCACCTTACGATTCGAAGCAATGGCTTCCGCCAGAGGGATGGAAATAATCTTGTTCCCCCTGAGTGCCGCCATTTGCCCAAATTCGCCGCGGTGCACCATGTCGATGGCGCCCAGTCCATAGCGCGTGGCCAGCACGCGGTCGAAAGCGCTGGGCGTTCCGCCTCGCTGGATGTGGCCGAGCACCACCGATCGCGACTCGAATCCCGTCCGCTTTTCAATCTCGTACGCCACCGTCGAGCCGATTCCTCCCAACCGAACATGCCCGAACTCATCGCGCCCCGATTGCAGGGACAATTCACCGTGTTTCTCGTTACCATCGGCGAACTTCGCGCCTTCGGCTACCACCACGATGCTGAAATATCTTCCGCGGGCTTGGCGCTGGCGAATCAGTTCGGCGACCTGGTCAATATCGAAAGGAACTTCGGGGATCAATATGACGTCGGCGCCGCCGGCGATGCCGCTGTAAGCAGCGATCCAGCCGGAATCGCGTCCCATCACTTCCACCACGATCACGCGATTGTGCGCCTCGGCCGTTGTATGCACGCGGTCAATGGCGCTGGTGGCCACATTCACGGCCGTGTCGAAGCCGAAGGTGAAGTCGGTGCCGGACAGGTCGTTGTCGATCGTCTTCGGAACGCCCACCACTTTCACTCCTTGGAAAAAAAGTTTCTGCGCGACCGACAGCGTGTCATCGCCGCCAATGGCGATCAGTGCGTCACAGCCATGTTTCTTGAGGTTCTCGACGCAGTGCTGCAGGCCGTCGTCGCGCTTGGCCGGATTGGTGCGCGAAGTGCGCAGGATCGTGCCGCCCCGCGGCAGAATGCCACCCACCGCCGCCAAGTCGAGTTCCATGGTCTTGTCTTCCAGCAAGCCGCGCCAGCCCTCCATGAAGCCCACGAACCCGTCTTCATAATGAAACGTGCCCTTGCGCACCACTGCCCGAATGACTGCATTCAGCCCGGGACAGTCGCCCCCGCCTGTCAGCACTCCAATTTTCATCGCCTGCTCCTAGATATGATGTCTTGGTATGAGTATGAGCGCGCCCCTGAGTGGATGGAATCCGCCCGCGCGCATGTTTCCAACGGGCCCGAATGCGTATTAGGTTATCACGCTGCCTTGGTCCGCGTACGTAGGATCGGACCTCTTCCCGCAAGAAAACGAGCAAGCCAAATCCCGAAGACGAAGCTAATGTTGAGGCGAAAAGCCAAGAGCGAAAAGCCAGCAGCCATCCGCCCTCCTGCTACACTTCCCTCATGCGCGTCCTCGGCATCGACTGCGGCACGGAATACACCGGATACGGCATAGTCGACTTGCTCTCCGACGACCGCAACAATAACAATAGGAATAAGAATGACCGCCTCGTCTGCATCGCCTGCGGCGCCATCAAAGTTTCTCCGCGCGATCCCATGCCCACGCGCCTCTCGCGCATCTCGATCGGCCTTCAGGAACTCATCTCGCAGCACCGGCCCGACCGTGTCGCCATCGAAGACGTTTTCTACGCCGCCAACGTGAAGTCCGCCTTGAAACTCGGCCAGGTGCGCGGAGTCGCCATGCTGGCCGCCGCTTCCGCCGGAATCGAAGTCGCCGAATACTCGCCGCTCTCCATCAAGTCTGCGGTGGTCGGATACGGCCGGGCCGAAAAACATCAGGTCCAGCAAATGGTGACTCGCCTTCTGAATCTCGATCGGATCCCCGAACCCGCCGACGCCGCCGATGCGCTCGCCATCGCCATCTGCCATCTGCACACCGCAGCGACGCAAGAACGCCAGAGCGATTTGAACGGCAATTTTAAATATGTGACTTGTCATCCTGCGCGGAGTCGAAAAACCCCTACACCCTAACATCTCTTCCGCTCAGCAAGGCACTCGCTGAGAGCTAATAGCTGCCCTCTTGACACTCCCCGCCACCATCCCCAATCATTACAGCGCCCCAATGCCCCGTCCATTTCATATTCTTTGCCTGCTGACTCTTTCTTCGATCCTCGCCTTTTCGCAAACCGAAGCCGAAGCCCCCGCCGTGGTCACTTTCACCCTCGATTTCCCCACGTCCGAGCCGGAGCATTACTCGATCCGCGTTCAATCCGATGGCTCGGGCCGCTACCAGTCCAGCGGCCGCCTGTCCGCCGATCCCAACGAGACCGATTCTCACGAGACCGATTCCCACGACAACGATTCTCACCCCAACGATTCTCACAACAACGATTCTCGCAACAACGACAGCTTCGATCTTGACTTCACCCTAGCCGCGGGGACGCGGCAGAAAATCTTCGAACTCGCGGCGAAGGCCGGCTATTTTCAGAAGGACGTCGACTCCCATCACAAGAACCTCGCCTTTACCGGAAAAAAGACGCTCGGCTACAAAGACGCGCGGCGCAGCGGAGAGTCCACCTACAACTATTCCACCAAGCCGGCAGTGCAGGACCTGACCATCCTGATGCAAAGCCTCTCGTCCACCCTCGAATTCGGACATCGCCTCCAGTACGATCACCACTATCAAAAGCTAGCGCTCGACGAAGAACTCAAGCATATGGAGGAGTTGGCCCGCACCAATCAACTGATCGGGGTCACAGCCATTCAGCCGATCCTCGATCAGATCATCGCCGATCCCTCCGTGATCAACGTAACCCGCGGCCGCGCCCAACGATTGCTGGAGCGCGCAGACATTCGCTGATCCTTTCCCAGTACCCGACGCGCTGCCGGAAATCACCCTGAACGTGCTATAATTTTCTTATAAATCCAGCCCGATAGTGCCTGTAGATGCAAGAACTTAGCGACATTTGCGCCGGGAAAAGAGTGGGCGAAGCTTCGCTTCGCTGGGACGGGCGAGACGCCCGTCGCCACACTAAATCACAAGTGCCTTTACTGAGAGCTGACAACTGAGAGCTGAGAGCTAACTTCATGGCTGACGATCAGAATCCTGAGCTTCCACTTACTCCTCCTCCCGGAGGCGACGGTCAATCGCCGACGGGTCCGGGCGCGCTCAACATACAGCCCGTCAATATTGAAGAGGAGATGAAGCGGTCGTATCTCGACTATTCCTTGTCGGTGATTATCGGCCGCGCGCTGCCCGACGTGCGCGACGGACTGAAGCCCGTGCATCGCCGCATTCTTTACACCATGCAGCAAATGGGCCTGGCTCCAGGACGCGCCACGCGCAAGTGCGCCCGCATCGTCGGCGAAGTCATGGGCAAGTACCATCCGCACGGGAACCTCGCCGTTTACGATGCGTTGGTGCGGCTGGCGCAGCCCTTCGCCATGCGCGCTCCGCTGGTCGATGGACAAGGCAACTTCGGCTCGGTTGATGGCGATCCGCCGGCCGCGGATCGATACACCGAAGCGCGTCTGACGCGTGTCTCTACCGCTCTGCTCGAAGACCTCGACAAAGAAGCGGTCGACTTTTATCCGAACTACGACGGCACGGAAACGCAGCCCGCCGTCCTGCCCGCGCGTTTTCCCAACTTACTGGTCAACGGGTCCGATGGCATCGCCGTAGGCATGGCGACCAAGATTCCGCCGCACAACCTGACCGAGATCGTCGATGCCACCATCACGCTGGTGAATAATCCCGGCGCGCAGTTGCCGGAAATTCTGAAGTTTGTGCAAGGACCGGACTTCCCGACGGCGGCCATCATTCATGGCCGCGCTGGAATCTTCGAAGCGTACCGCACTGGCCGCGGGCGTTTCATGATGCGTGCGCGCGCCGCCATCGAGAACATCAACAAAGACAGGCAAGCGATCATCGTCACCGAAATTCCTTACCAGGTAAACAAGCGCTATCTGATCGAGAAGATGGCCGACCTCGTCAATAACAAGACCATCGACGACATCTCCGACCTGCGCGATGAAAGCGACCGCGACGGCATGAGAATTGTGATCGAGCTCAAGCGTGGAGCCGAACCGCAGATCGTGCTCAACCAGCTCTTCAAGCACACTTCAATGCAGGAAGGCTTCAGCATGATTCTGCTGGCCGTGGTCAACGGCCAGCCCAAGGAAATGGGGCTGATCCAGGCGATCAAGCACTTCATCGACCATCGCGTCGATGTGGTGCGCCGCCGGACTTCTTATTTGCTGGCCAAGGCGCGCGATCGCGAACACATTTTGGAAGGCTACCTGACCGCGCTCGATCATATCGATAACGTGATCGTGATTATTCGGGGTAGCGCCAACCGCGCCGATGCGAGAGAGAATCTAGTCGCGTACTTCGGCGGCAAGAAGATCGACATCAACACCACCGGACGCGCTCCGAAGCTCGACGCAGACAAGCCGTTCACCGCGAAACAGGCCGACGCCATCCTCGAACTGCAGCTGCACCGCTTGACCAAGCTCTCGATCGACGAAATTGCGAACGAGTTGAAGCAGGTGCGCGAGGCCATCGCCGAGTACGAGTCGATTCTGGCTTCCGAGGCGAAACTGCGCAAAGTAATCATCAAGGAATTGGAAGAGGTCAAGAAACTATACGGTGACGCGCGGCGGACCGTCATCGAGGACGAAGCGGCGGAAATCATGTTGGAAGACCTCATCGCCGACGAGCAGGTCGCGGTCACGGTCAGTCATTCCGGCTACATGAAACGCACTCCGATCTCGACTTACCGCATGCAGCGGCGCGGCGGCACCGGGCGCACCGGCATGAAGACGCGCGACGAGGATTTTGTCGAGCATCTGTTCATCGCCTCAACGCACGCTTACATCTTGATCTTCACCAACACCGGACGCGTCTACTGGCTGAAGGTGTATGAGATTCCCGACATCGCTGCTGCCGGCAAGGGGAAGCACGTGGGCAACCTGGTGGGCCTGCAGCCAGGGGAAACCGTGCGCACCATGCTCGCCGTGCGCGACCTGGAAGAAGAAGGCAGGTACGTTTTCTTCGTCACGCACAATGGCACGGTAAAGAAGACTGAGGTGAAAGACTTTTCGCACGTGATGTCGCGCGGCATCATCGCCATCAATATCGAAGAGGGCGACGAACTGGTCGCGGCCTCGCTGACCGACGGCAACCAGATCGTTTTCCTCGCCTCGCACGACGGCCAAGCGATTCGCTTCGACGAGAACGACGTGCGCTCCATGGGACGCAACGCTACCGGCGTGCGCGGCATGAACTTGGCCGAGAAAGATTACATCGTCGGCATGGCCACCACGATCAAGCCAGAGGCGCAGGCGGTCGCGAAAGAAGGCGAGATCGCGCCCGAAATCGCGGACCTGGTACCGGAAAAAGGCTCGCTCATTCTCTCCGTCACCGAGAACGGGTACGGGAAGCGCACTCCCGCCGACGAGTATCGCCTGACCAATCGCGGCGGCAAAGGCGTGATCAACGTCAAGACCACGGCGCGTAACGGCAAGGTTGTCGGCATCTCGCAAGTGAGTGAGAAATCAGAGGTTATGCTGATCAGCCAGTACGGCAAGATCATTCGCATCGAATCAAAGTTCATCCGCGAATCGGGGCGGTCGGCGCAAGGCGTGCGTCTGCTGAACGTGGAGCCGGGAGACCGGGTCGCGGCGGCAGTAGTGATCCCTCCGGAAGAGCCTAATGGGAATGGGTTACCGCTTCAGTAAACCTAGGCGCGGGTCTCAGTTGTACGTACAATGTTCCACGTGGAACATTTGTGCAGGTAAAAATGTATGTACAGTAGCATACGTACAATGGCGCTTGTGTCTGACCTATAGTCATGAGTTTCGCTGTGGGATGGTCTGCAAGTCGTTGATAACGCTCGTGGCCGGTTGTGGTTAAAAAGACACAACAGGGTACTATTTACGCTGTAATTATTACAAAACCCGTTATTTGGCGGGCCGGCAAAAGAAGAGTTGCAGGAACGAATTCAGCAGTTTCACGACCCGACAGGACCCGTTGGTAATCGGTTAGAACTTGAAGACTCACTCCCATCTGGTTGGAGAGTCTTTCAGAGAGAGTGAGCCATTACTGGTTCTATGCGGCGGCGGTCATCGCCTTCTGTTGAGCTAACTCCAACTCTGCTGTCAACCAATCGTCTAGTTCGTGTCCATCGTCTCTCCCGCGTTGCTCGTACAGCTCGTAGGCACGACGACGGATTTGCTCTTGAAGTTCGCTGGTGGACTGGGTTATTGGGTTAGTTTGTGGAGCGGATTTTGCGAGCGCAGGTTTCATTGTTGTGACTCCTTCGTTGGTGGCCTCTGGCGGCCTTGCTTATACACGGCTATGGGCATGAACACTCGCCCATAGCAGTAACCATCTCTGTGCCGTTCGGTGAACCTGACTTCGTGCTTTGCCTTGATACTCAACGTTTGTCGTGACCTACTGCTAGCGTCTGCGGCAGGCGGCGTCCGACTGCCTTAGGTAAACGCCCCCCCGGTGCGCTCACTCTACAACAGTCGGACGACTAGCCGCGCCCCGAGCCACCGGGGGAGTGGCCCAAAGCAAGCTCGCGTTGCACGGACGCGCGGGACAGAAAGATCACGGACTCCCGGGCATTGGATCTTCTGCCGTCTTGTCCTCTCACAACGACATTATCGTGATCATCCCTGTCATCTGGCATAGTGTGTTCTCTCGGTCAACCGACGTATCCCGTACCTAGGCGATGTCCTTCGGTCGAGAAGCTAACACCGCTGGCATTTTCGTACCTCCGCGCACAAGGCGCTCACGCTACTTCTGTCCGGCTAGTATGTCCGACGCTTCATAGTGCTGACCTCACGCCGGAGTTTCCTCCCTAAAAGCAATCGGACATCTAGCCGCGCTCTGCGCCGCAACAGGAGTCCAGAACGCGGCGCAGGGCAAACTCTTGTCTATCTCGTCTTAGGAAAAGCTACCCAGATCAGCTGTCCATTACAGGAGCAGGCGCGTCGATTACCTCCAAGACGGCGGCAATCGCGTACCACGCTTCAATGGGATCCACAAACCCACACTCCCGAATCACGCTCCACACAAGATCGCTGAGTTCGGCTTCCGGCAATTCTTCCAATCCCGATAAGGATTCGTCGAGATCGCGCAGCGCTCGCAGCAACCGGGCACTTCTGTGACAGTCTGGAATGTAAACGTCACAATCGGAACGGGTCTTGTCGAACTCACGGCTTGAGCTGTATTCAACAGCCGCATCCGGAAACAGCTTTGTTCTGTGCATTCGTGCCTCTCCCGGTTGCACTCAACCAAAGAGTGCAAGCCGTCTTCCATCGTCGCATCCACAAAATAAAGGCTTTGCGGGGCCTGCGGTCCAAGAGATGCCTCAGATGAGGCAGCCCTGGCTCAAATCGGACACCTTCGCGTCAAGTTCTTCTGGAACATTGGCGAACTTCTGGAGTCCGTTGTTCACCAGCGCCCACTGCAAACCGGCCAGATCAAGCTGCTTCCCTTCAAGGTGACACCGCCGGCCCGCGACATGAAGGGCCCGACAGGCTTCCGGACTCGCGATTGCTAGAAAAGAGTGAAGTGCAACGAAGGCTGCCAAGCTCGAAAGGATGTGGCGGAGTCTGAGATGAATGTTTATGGTAGCAATCGGGTTGAGGATGCGAGGAACTTCGTTATACGCTGGGGTGTTCTTGAGATGGCCGTTCCGGTCTGCGATATCGGGAACCGTGGAGGGATCCGATCTTTGCCGAACGCTTCCAAAGTCGCCGCTGCGCGCGATGATCCCGCTCCGGTCTTCGGACACCGCTTGCGGATAGGCTGGCTGGTGGCTATGGTCCTCGTATTAGGAACGCTGCAACATCTGGTGACTCCAAGCCAGATGGAGTGGCTTTATATCCTTCAGAGGATGTACTACATCCCCGTTTTACTCGCCGGCCTAATCATAGGCTGGCAGGGAGGATTGGGCGTTGCTCTGCTCGCAGGCGCTGCGTTTGCAACGGGCACACCGTCTATATGGACCGTAAGCCGCGTCGACGCCCTCGATCAATGTTTGGAGATCTGTGTGTTCTGCCTGGTTGGCGGACTATCCGGAGTACTCACGGATCGACATAGAAAACAAGAAGCCATTGTTTGGAGGACTAATGATCAACTGCGCCAGGCGCATCAGGAGTTGGAAAAGAACTTTGAAAACATGAAGCGCATAGAAAGGATTTATGCGCTGGCACAACTATCGGCTGGGCTGGCGCACGAGATTCGGACTCCGCTGGCAAGCCTCGAGGGCGCGGCGGCACTTGTGCAGCGCGAAACTCTGTCGGAGGAAGAGCGCCACGAATTTCTTGACATTATCCAGAAGGAAACCCGGCGACTTAACCGCTTACTAACCAGCTTTCTCGAATTTGCCCGGCCCAGGAATCCCGATCTGCAGCGGGTGGAGATCGGTGAAGTTTTGGACTCTGTCCTGCTTCTTGTTCGCCATGCAGGTGACACGAGCCGGCTTGAGTTGCGAAAGCAAATCGAGCCCGGCCTACCGATGCTGGAGTGCGATCCCGAGCAACTGAAGCAAGTCTTGCTGAATCTCGTTATGAATGCGAACCAGGCGATGCCGCACGGTGGTACCGTGTTATTGGAAGCTCGGCGTGATGGCGCCAACATTAGTATTGATGTTCACGACCAAGGAAGCGGAATTGACGAGGACAATCTGGACCGGATCTTCGATCCATTCTTCACGACTAAGGAAAACGGGACGGGTCTCGGGCTATCGGTGGCGCTCCAGATTGCGAGCCAGCATAGGGGAATGCTGACCATCGCTCGCAATTCTCCCCAGGGTGTAACGGTCCGATTATCACTTCCTCTTCAGTCAGGCTAGTTATGGCTACAGGCAGAATCCTCGTCACGGACGACGATGCAAGCTTGCGTAGAGTCCTGCAAGTTCAACTGGAACAAGAGGGATACGAGGTTGCTGTGGCGGCCTCTGGGCACGAAGCGCTGTCAATCCTTCAACTTCGGCCTTTCGACCTCTTGATTACCGACCTAAAGATGCCGGGAATGTCCGGTCTCGAACTGCTCAAGCACGCTCGGTTGCAGTACCCGCAAACGATCATCATAATGCTCACCGCTTTCGGTACGGTGGACACAGCCGTCGAAGCCATGAAAGCTGGAGCATACGATTATCTTACGAAGCCGGTCCATCCGGATGAGATGTCGGTAGTGGTGCGGCGTGCGCTGGAGCACGTCCGTTTGGTGGAGCAGGTGTGCACATTGCGCATCAGCCTCAACCAGAAGTACGGCTTTGAAAACATCCTCGGGCGTTCCGACGTCCTGTTGGAGGTCTTAGACATGGCAGCCAGAGCCGCGAGCAGCAACGCCACCGTACTCATCCGCGGGGAGACGGGTACGGGGAAGGAATTACTGGCGCGAGCCATCCACTTCAATAGTTCCCGCAGCAACAATCCCCTAGTCACCATCAACTGCGGCGCGATCCCGAAGGACCTGCTTGAATCTGAACTTTTCGGCCACCGGAGGGGAGCGTTTACGGGTGCGGTAGCTGACAAGAAGGGGAGGATCGAATTGGCCGACGGAGGTACCCTCTTTCTTGATGAAATCGCCGAATTGTTACCCGACCTCCAAGTCAAGCTACTGCGATTGATTCAGGAGGGAGAAATCGAAAAGGTTGGCTCCGAAGTGAAAGCCAAAGTTGACGTGCGCATTATTGCTGCGAGCCATCGGGATCTGCAAGCGATGATCGAGGATGGTACTTTTCGCGAGGACTTGTATTACCGCCTCGCCGTGATTCCACTTGTGATGCCGCCTCTTCGAGAACGCGCTGATGACATTCCGGAACTGGTACAACACTTCTTTCGCAGGAGCCAAGAGAGAAACAATCGCCCTGAGCTAGCCATGCCACCGGCTCTGTTGCCTTACTTCGTGCGCTATCGTTGGCCGGGCAATGTGCGCGAACTGGAGAATATCGTTGAGCGCATCGTCGTTTTGGCTCGCGGGAGTCACGTCACTATCGAAGATTTGCCGCAGTTCCTGACACAAGAGAAAGCTGGCATCGACGCTCTCGAAATAGACCTACCTTCTCAAGGGATCAGCTTGGAAGCGATCGAGAAAGAGCTCATCTTGAGGGCTCTTCACACATGTGATTGGAACCAAACGCGTGCCGCCCGCTATCTCGATCTCAGCCGCAAGACGCTCCTCTATAGGATTGAGAAACACGGAATAAAGAAGCCCCCAGACCATCCGGATTCTAGCGATTGACGGCGTAACCCCAATATGGGAGCGAACGCTGATTTCGCGAAGGATTGTTACGCATTGGCTGGCGTTGACTTGCCTTGCGAAATGCTCCAAAAGTAGTAGTTTCGGGAACTTAGTGGTTTTGACTACGCCAAGTGGGTAATTGTAAAGGACTCACCATTGGGTTATGAGTGGTAGGTGCCCATTAGGTGTACCCCCCGGGCGCTCGGCGGCACAATCAACACAAGGAGGATCCAAGAAATGAAGAAGCTCGGATTGTTGCTGCTTCCGATACTGGCAATCACCCTGATGCTGGGGGGAAATGCCTTCGCTCAAAACGTTGGTGACAGTAGCGTCTATTTTGTCACCTACTTTTCCAATGCAAATACCACCGGTGCTCCGGATGGAACCTTGCGCGTCATCAACGATGGCGACCAGGCAACCGCAGCTCCAGAGGGAGTCGAAAACGGAACCCTGTGGGCGGCGATCTACGTGTTCGATGACAGCCAGGAGATGAGATCGTGCTGCGCCTGCATAATCACGTCAGACGGTCTGCTTTCGGAATCCGTGAATAAAGAGCTCACGGCCAACGAATTCACTGGCAGAGGGGAAAACAGCCGTGGCGTAATCAAGGTCATTTCGTCTAACAGCAGTCACCCGGACACCCCCATGCCGCTTACTGGACTGCGGGGATGGATGACGCACATCCAGGCAACCATGACCACCTTTCCAGCTCCCGGTCCGGGGTTCGCTAAGAACGCCGTGGAGAAGGGGCCGTGGTTCGTTACCGAAACCGCGTTGGCCGATTCGAACCTCTCGTCGACTGAACTCTATAACCTGGGGACCCTGTGCTCCTATGGGCTAACCATTGGCAGCGGCTACGGTCTCTGCCCCTGCACGCCAGAAGACTACGACTTTTAGTCTCCGGCTTGAAGGGCGGTAAAGGCAGGGCTGAAATAGCTTTGTTTGGACAAAGCTCTTGCAGCACGTCTTCCTGAAACGGCTGGGAATTTTTCCCGGCCGTTTTTTTTAATTCCAATGGCAAAAGCGAAGTCGCCTTAACAACTGAGTCACAGCGACGAATGATCGATCGTCTGATGACGTTCAGGATTGTGCGCTGCCTCGCTTTCGGGCTCCGAGTCAAACGACGACAGTATGGGCTTGAGCGTTTCCGCCAAAGCCCGTACATTGGGTTCCTCGCACATGGTGTAGTGGCTACCCGGGACGTCGTGAATCTCCAACCCGCCGCCCGCAACGGTCTCCCAGCCCAGAGTCGGGTTCCTGCGAGTGGCCCCCGTCTGCTCGAATTCCAACGCCCGCATCAGGGTGACCTTCCCTGGATAAAACTGGACGGTGTAACGCCATAAGGCTCGTTGGTGAGCTGCCTCCACCTGAGGATAGCGAAGGCCGGCAGGCAGGCTCCGACCCAACAGTTCGTAACAAGAGCATCCTACAGCTTGAGCGCGACGAAGCAGGAGACCCCACCAGTGTTCGATTTTTAAGGCGGCCCTTTGCCGCAGATAAACCGCACCCTGATTTCGAAGCTTCCGCCAATGATAGGATAGTTGGTCTCTGGCCGGCACATGATAGTGGCATCCCGGAACAAAGGTGTCGAACAATATGAGTAGCCCGGGCTGCTTACCTTGTGCACAGATCTGTTGAAACATCTCAAGAGCGATGAGTCCTCCAAGGGACAACCCCGCTAAGTGATAGGGACCTTCCGGGAACAAAGCTTGTAGTTCTTTGACGTAAATGGACGCCAGTTCTTCAATACTCGTGTCACGAATATAGGCCTGAGATTCGAGCGGAGATTGCAGCGCGTACAAAGGTTGGTCGGGCCCAAGGTATTTTGCCAAGTGTCCGTAGGCAAGCAGGCTCGATCCGAGAGCGTGAAGACAAAAAAGCGGAAGTCGAGAACCATTGGGCTGAATTGGCACGAGGGCGGACCAAGTCTTGGCTTCGGTACTGGCCGGTGTTTTCGACTTACGGGTGACGTCTGCGAACTGGCGTGTGTCGCGTGTTTCCGCGAGGGCGGCAGCACCGAGATCCACTTGATGCGCGGGAATGCTGGAGGTTCCCGCCTTCCGGATCAGTCCGGCCAATTGACGGATCGTGCGCGCCTCAAACAGAGTGGAGAGGTTCAAATCCTGCTGATAGGTCTTCTTGATCTTGCTGAACATGCGAACGGCAGTCAGCGAATGGCCGCCCAAGTCGAAGAAATCGTCGTCAGGACCAATCGTCTCCACTCCCAACAGTTCCTGCCACCACTCGGCGAGAACACTTTCAACCTCGCCCGCCGGCTTCGCCGTGTTTGTTGGCGGAGCTACCGTTACTAACGGTCTTGCCGGTTTTCCCGGGAGATCGCCACGCCCCACGATGATGCCGGGAAGCATATCGGAAGAGAGAATCCGATCGAATGCTTTGATCCCGTCCGCCGATGACATTCCCTCAAACAGTTCCGCTGCCTCGCCATAAGTCACGGGCGCCCGCAGTTGGGGCACAGGCGCAGGGTTGTCCGAGGCGGTTGCGATGCGCCGCAAGGCAAATTCTTCGATCTCCGCGAACACGTGGCCATCGCCGTCGAGGAGCGTAAAACTGAAAGTCGCGATTTCGCGTTGCGTCGTATGCTCCTGACGACAACGGATGTGACTGTAAAATCGCGAGGGCAGCGGGCGGTAAAGAGTAATCCTCTTGTAAGACAATGGAAGATAGAGGGCTCCGGACTCTTCGTAGCCCTGAATGAGATAGAGCGCCGATCCCGTAGCCAGGTCAAGCAGAGCCGGATGCACCGGCCACGTCTCGATATCCGCGGAAAAGTCTTGCCCCAGTTGCAACTCCGCCAGCGCCTCACGCTCTCCGATGTGCAGACTCGGAAGATTTCGCCAGCGAGGGCCGAAATCGAAGTACCGCTCCTGGCGGGTTCGATGCCGCTCGTCAAAATCGATGCGGCGTGAAGAACACCGCGCGCGGATTTCCGCCACATCCTGGTCCGCGGGCGTGCGCTTCTGGTTGCGCGCAATCTGTCCGGATGCGTATTCGGTCCATTCCTTGTCTTTTGCCAGAATCGAGAAACGGAAGCCGGAACGTTGTCGGCTCAGGCGCACCCGCACCTCTCTTGTTTCATCGGGAGAAACGGTAAGCGGCGCCAGGAAGAACACATCCTCAAAATCAACGCCCGGCTCGAACCTGTCTTTGACCAGCGCCGCTGCCGCCAGTTGCAGGTACCCCGTACCCGGAATCAGAGCGGCGCCGTTTTTGAAACGGTGCTCGCTGAGCAACCAGTCTTTTTCGCAGCTTAACGAGGCCGAGTAGACTGTCTCGGTCGAGGTCTGAACCAGTCGCCTACCCAGAATTGCGTGACTGCCGGCGGTGTTCCGTGCCGCCATGCCCACATCGGCCCACAACCCCCAATTCACGGTCGTAACCGGTTGCCCGGCTTGGCTGACGGCGAACGCATCAAGAAAAGCGTTAGCGGCAGCGTAATCGACCTGCCCGACGGGTGGAGCGAGAGAACTGATGGACGAAAATAGAAGTAGGAAATCCAGCTTGCTGTCGCCGAGCGCCTGCTGCAAAACCAGCGTGCCTTGAATCTTCGGCGCCAGCACGCGAGCAGCGCTCTCGCGAGTCTTTAGCTGCAGCGGCGCATCTTCGATCGAGCCCGCGGCATGGATCACGCCATGAATGTGGCCAAAGCGTTGCCGCGCAATTCGTAGCGCCTCCGCCATCTGCTTGGAGTCGGTCACATCGGCAGAAATGGTCAGAACCTCTGCGCCCGAGGATTCGATTTCGCGCAGCTTCGCGATTGTCTGACGTTCGCGCGCGCCGTTCGCGCCATTCGATTTGTCGAGAACAGCTTGCCACTCCGATGCCGGTGGAAGCGGGTTGCGTCCCACCAGCACCAGCCGCGCATGAACGGTGCGCGCCAGGTGTTCGGCGACGACCAGACCGATTCCTCCTAGCCCGCCGACAATCAGGTAGACTCCCTTTTCTCTTAAACGCGCGCCCGATGTTTGCGTGCGGAGATTGGTGGACTCGAAGGTCTCCACCCATCGCTCAGACTGCCGGTAAGCGACGCAGGAATCCGCGCTGCGCAGAGAACACTCCGCAATGATGTCGCTAGCCGTGCTTCTCAGATCCTGAATATGCCGGTCGAGATCGATGCTGCGGCAGAACGCGCCGGGAAACTCCTTCGGGATGACCCGGACGGGCCCAAACAGTGCCGCCCGCGCAGGTTCGACCACGCTCTCTCCAGAGACCGATTGCAGTCCGTTCGAGACACTCGCAATCTCCACTGCGCCCAGATCTTGATCGCCCCAGGCTTGCGCGAGGAACAGAAGGCTGTAGAAGCTCAAGTCCAATGTCTGATCGAGAGATTGGCCAGCGGTTGCGCCCGTGACCGGCCACAGGTGGATGATTCTCGTTGGCGGATGCTCGCGCTTGACAATGTCTTTGAGTAGTTCGTCGTAGTCGTCTCGCGCGCCGGGACAAATTGCGTACGAACCGGCGCCCCTGCGCTTGTACTTGTCACCGGCGACAACTTCCAATACCTCATGGCCGGATGTCTTGAGCTGCTTTGAAATCTCGCGGCCCAGACCGGTCTCATCGAGAAACAGCAGCCAGCACGCATGTTCTGCAGAAGCGGTCTTTTCGGCCGGAGACTTTTTCCAAACGCGCCGATGGAACCACTGCTCACTCTGCGCCCCTTCAGCACTGGGAGCAGCAGCACTGGGAACAACCTCGGCCGCCTCGCTGGCCAGAACTTTCCGTCCAGGTTCGATCCAGTAGCGCTGGTGTTCGAACGGATACGTTGGAAGAGAAACTCGGCGCGGCTCTTCCCCGGCATGGAGCGAATTCCAGTCAATCGGCACGCCCGCGATCCAGAGTTGTCCCGCCGTGTTGAGCAGGAACACTGCATCGGAGACCTGTTCCTGCGGGTGCCGCATGGAAGCTACGACCTTGGAGCTTTTCGTCTTGCCAGGGTGCTGGCGCGTCAACGAAGCGAGCGCTTGGCCGGGGCCAACCTCCAGAAATACCCGCGCCGGGTCGCGGAACAATTCGGCGAGCCCGTCGGAGAAGCGCACGGTATTTCGCAGGTGCTTGGTCCAATGCTCTGGATCGGTGGCTTCAGCAGCCGTGATCCACGTGCCGGTGACATTCGAGAGATAAGGAATCTTGGGCGCGCGCAGAGAAACTTTGGCGAGATGAGCGCGGAAGGACTCAAGCATGGGGTCCATCATCGCGGAGTGAAAAGCATGCGATGTGTGCAGCAGGCGGCAAGGAACGGCTCGTTTCTCCAACTCCCCGGCAAATTTCTGGACGGCATCGGTGGGGCCCGAGACCACGCACTGCTCCGGCCCGTTGATCGCGGCGAGTTCCAGTTCTGTTGGAAGCGAGAGCGTGTCGGCCGCCACGGCAACCGACAGCATCGAACCGGAGGACATCTCTCCCATCAAGCGGCCGCGAATGGCGCTCAAGTGAAGCCCGTCTTCCAGCGAGAACACGCCCGCGAGACAAGCGGCCACGTACTCTCCGATGCTGTGGCCGATCATTGCCGAGGGCGCGGCCGAGGGCGCGGCCGATGGAGCGGCCGATGGAGCGGCCGAGGGCGTGATTCCGTGCGCCATCCACCATTGCGCCAGCGCATATTCGATGCTGAACAAAGCGGGCTGCGTAAAGCGGGTATGGGATAACTTCTGCGCTGCTGCTGCGGAGTCTTCTTCCGGCGGATACAACAAAGTACGCAAGTCGAGACCGAGATCGGGAATCAGACGTTCGGCGCAATCGTCCAACTGAGCGCGGAATCCAGCTTCCGTCTCGTACAATTCGCGGCCCATGTTCACGTACTGCGAGCCCTGACCGGAGAACATAAAAACAACGCCGGGAGCACTCGCGGCCGCTTGCCCGGCGGAAACCCGGCTGGGTTCAGGCTTAGCCAGCAGTTTCACCGCTTCTTCGGTGGAGGCAGCCACAACCGTGCGACGATGCACAAAGGCTTTTCGGCCCAACTGGAGGGTGCAGGCGGCATCTTGCAGAGGCAATTCCGGGTGCTCTTGCAAGTGAGCGCCGAGATTCTGGCTGGCCTTTTCCAACGCGGAGGCGGTCTTCGCAGAGAGCACGAGCAACTGATAAGGCTTCTTCGGAGCTGCGGGTTCTTCAACCGGCCGCGCTTCCTCTAAAACCACGTGCGCATTGGTGCCGCCGATGCCGAGCGATGTCACGCCCGCGCGCCTCGGCCCACGCCCTGCTTTCCACTCCGTCAAAACAGTATTGACATAAAACGGGCTGTTCGCGAAATCAATCAGAGGATTCGGTTTGCGGAAGTGCAGGCTCGGCGGAATCTGCCGATGCCGCAGCGCCAGCGTCGTTTTGATCAGACCGGCGACGCCGGCCGCCGTGTCCAGGTGGCCGATGTTGGCCTTCAGCGAGCCAAGGGCGCAATAGCCCTTGCCCTGCGTGCTTTCGCGAAACGCATACGTCAGCGCCTTGACTTCAATGGGATCTCCGACCTTGGTTCCGGTGCCGTGCGTCTCCACATAAGAGACATCGCTCGCCGCCACGCCCGCCACGCCCAGAGCTTCGGCGATGACTTCGGACTGGCCATCGACGCTCGGCGCGAGATACCCGACTTTTCGCGCGCCGTCGTTGTTGATCGCCGATCCGAGGATGACGGCGTGAATCGTGTCGCGATCGGCCAAGGCGTCATCGAGCCTTCTCAGTACCACAAGGCCTGCGCCGCTCGAAAACACGGTGCCGCTCGAATCGGCGTCGAAGGCGCGGCAGTGTCCGTCACGCGACAGAATCTCGCCTTCGCGATATAGGTAACCGCGCCCGTGCGGAAACTCAATCGTGACTCCGCCCGCCAGAGCCATGTCACATTCCTGATTCAGCAAGCTCTGGCACGCCAGATGCACCGCGACCAGAGAAGTCGAGCAGGCCGTCTGCACGCTGATGCTCGGCCCATGCAGGTCAAGTTCGTAAGACACCCGGGTGGCGAGCACATCCTTGTCATTTCCCGTTTGCCGAATCAGAAATAGTCCGGCGCTGGCGACGAGGCGCGGATTCGTCAGCAGGTTGTGGATCATGTACGAATTCATGCCGGAGCCCGCATAGACTCCGATCGAACCCTCGAAACTCCCCGGCGCGTGGCCGGCGTCTTCCAACGCTTCCCATGCGCACTCAAGAAAAATGCGGTGTTGCGGATCCATGATCGACGCGTCTTTCGGGCTGAAGCCGAAGAACGCCGCGTCGAACTTGTCTAAATCCTCGAGCACTACGCCGGATTTCACATATTCCGGCTGGGCGAGTTCGTCGGCAGAAACTCCGGCAGCCAGCAGCTCGGCGTCGCTGAAGGGGCGGATCGCTTCCACTCCGTTTTTCAGGTTCCGCCAAAACTCAGCGACATTGCGCGCACCGGGAAAGCGTCCGGCCATGCCAACGATCGCGATTGCTGTGTTCTTCATGGTCATTGTGTTCGCTGCTGTCGCGCGGCCAACCGCCGCTCTGCTCTCGTCGAGACTCGCGGCGCGGCTTCCTCTCCATTAAGATGGTGCGCAAGCGCGGTGACCGTGGGGAATTGAAACAGGTCGACCAAAGAGAGCTCGCGGCCAAGCAGTTGCTGCAATTGGATGTGTACCTCGGCCACCATCAGAGAATGCGCGCCGAGATCGAAGAAGTTCTCATTCAATCCCACGCGATCCACGCCCAGCGCGTCCTTCCACGCCTCTGCGATGACGCGCTCCAGTTCGTTTCGTGGCGGCTCTGGCGCTGTGGCGGATTCATTCTCGACTGCGGAAGGATTGGGTAGCGCGTTGCGATCGATCTTGCCATTCGCCGTCAGGGGCAAGGAGTCGAGAAATACGAAGTGTGACGGCACCATGTACTCAGGAAGAATTGCGGCCAGCGCCGCGCGCAGATCTGCAACCTCCAATTTTGTCCCCGGCTTCGGAACGACATAGGCAACCAGGCGCTTATCTTCAATCTGAATCTGAGTCTGAGTTTGAGTCTGAATTCGGGACTTGAATTCGCTGGCGACTACGACCGCCTGAACCACTCCGGCTTGAATCTCGAGCGCCGCTTCAATTTCTCCAATTTCGATCCGGAACCCGCGCAGCTTCACCTGGAAATCCGCCCGTCCGAGAAACTCCAGATTTCCGTCCGGCAGGAAACGCGCTATATCGCCGGTGCGATACATGCGATTTCCCAACTGGAATGGATCGCTGAGAAACTTTTCGGCTGTCAGATCCGGCCTCTGCCAATAGCCACGCACCACGCCATCGCCGCCGATATACAGATCGCCAGTCTCGCCCGCGGCCACCGGGTGAAGCCCAGAATCCAGCACGTAGACCTGAGTGTTCGCGATGGGCTTTCCAATCGGGATGATCTCCGAGTCTCCGGTGATCCGGAATGTCGTGGACCAGATCGTGGTTTCGGTTGGCCCGTACATGTTGTACATCTCGCCGCGGAATTCCTGGCGCAGTTGACGAATCAGCGACGGCGGGAGCGCTTCGCCTCCGAGAAAAAGTTTCTTTAATCGTCCCAGGGAAGCCAATCCATTAGGATCGACTGCAATCATCCGTGCCAGGGAAGGCGTCGACTGCATGTGCGTGACGCCGTATTTCCGAATCTCGTCCGGAATCGTTTGCGGGCCTTCATCGCCGTGAATGATGACTTGAAAACCGCGCGTCAGCGTCCAGAACAGTTCAAGCACGGAAATGTCAAAGGAGATACTGGTCACCGCCAGCCATACACCCGGGTCGGACCCAATCGCGCGATCCATACCGGTAAAGAAGTTGACCACGTTGTGGTGCTCGATCATCACTCCCTTGGGTTTCCCCGTCGAGCCCGAGGTGTAGATTACATACGCGAGGTTCTGCCCACTAGCCGCGGAAGAGACCGGATAAGTACCGTTCCCAGCGATCGCCTCAGCATCGCGATCGTCAGCATTGCGATCGATGGATACGATGCGTCTGGCAGATTTCCCCAGACGCGACCTCGTGCTCTCCGTCGCCAGGATGACCTGAGCTTCAGAGTCTTCGATCATCAGTGCGATGCGCTGCGCGGGGTAGCTGGGATCCATTGGAACGTAAGCCCCGCCCGCCTTCAGGATCGCCAGAAGCCCGACCATCATTTCGACGGATCGTTCGACGGCGATGCCAACCAGCGTCTCTGGTCGAACGCCAAGCTGCTGGAGATGACGCGCCAGTCGATTAGAGCGCTGGTCGAGTTCGCGATAGGTCAGGCTTCGCCCTGCCGAAACAACCGCGACCGCATCCGGCGTGCGCGCAACCTGCTGCTCAAACAGCTGCGCGATCGTGTTCTCGCGCGGGTAATCGACCTCGGTTTGGTTGCAGTCAGTTGTTTCTGCGGGCAACAATTCGGTTCTCCAGAAAAAGAAATTCAATGCCCGTGCCGAGGAAAGTCTCAATGGCCTCCTCCGGCGTATTCACGATGGGCTGCCCTTTCACATTGAAGCTGGTGTTGAGCACCATTTCGCGGCCCGTGGCTCGGCCGATCGCCCCAAGCAGACGATGGAAATCAGGGTTATCTTTTCCCGAAACTGTCTGCAGGCGCGCCGAACCGTTCACGTGAGTGATGGCCGGCAATGATGCCCGGTGCTCCGGGCGCACGTCGACCACCGTGATCATGTACGGCATGTGCGTTCCCGGTGCGATGTTGAACCAGCGATGCGCCTCCTCCTCTGAGCAGGCCGGCGCGAACGGACGAAATGCTTCCCGCATCTTGACCATCGCGTTGATGCGGTCGCGCATGGCGGGATGCCCGGGGTCGGCCAGAATGCTGCGATTCCCCAGCGCCCGCGGACCATACTCCATGCGGCCGCGATACCAGGCGATCACTCGTCCTTCGGCAATCAGCTTGGCCGCTGCGCTGCAGGTCTGATCGAGAGACGCAAGGGGAGTCACCGTAATCCGGCTGGCGTACTTCGCAAGCGCCTTCTCAATACACGGAAACGGGTATGCAGGTCCGAGCAGCGGAACCGGCATGCGCTCATTGTGAACCTCTTCGGAGAGCGACGCGCGGTACAGGGCAGCACCCAGCGCGGTACCGTCGTCTCCGGCGGCGGGTTGTATATAGACTTCATCGAAGATGCCGGAGTCGATGAGTTTGCCATTGGCCGTGCAATTGAGTGCAACTCCGCCGGCCAGTGCAACGCGCCGCATGCCTGTCTGCTTTCCGAAGTGTCCGCAAACATGCAGTACAACTCGATCCAAGCACTCCTGCAGGGCCGCCGCCACATCTTTATGTTCCTGAGCGATCTCCGCGTCGGGCGCTCGTCGTGCCACGAGGTGCTCGTCCAGGTGGGCGCGGGTCGCCAGGTAATTCTCGCGTTCCTCTCGCGAACGGTTGAGCCGGAGAATCGGAATTCGAATCGAACCGTCGGGACGCAGTTCTACTGTTTTCTCAAAGAAAGCGCGGAAGCGCTCCGGGTCGCCATAGGGCGCCAGCCCCATGATCTTGTATTCATCGGAGTTGAAATCGAAGCCCAGGTGCAGCGTAACCAGGGAATAAAGGATACCGATAGAATCGTTGGCCGGTATCTCGCGCAGCCTCTTGAACTCGCCGCCGCGAAACTGGAACACAGTGAGGCTTTGCACCTCTCCCATCGCGTCGTTCACCACCACCAGGCACTCGTTCCACCCGGACGTAAATGCGGCGCTGGCGGCGTGCGCAATATGATGACCTACCGGCTGAATCTTCTCGGCAGGAAAATCGGGGAAGCGGCAGTGCACTTGGCGCACCAGTGCTTCCTTCGAGAACACCCTCTGGTAGAGCCTGGAGGAATCTGGATCGAGCGAGTAAAGCTGCTGGAACGGCAAATAATCAAAACCGTGGGCCATCTCGGCCACATCTTCGATGCCGAGACCCGCCTCCCGAAGACAAAACTGAATGGCGTCGATCGGGAAATCGCCGGTGTGCTTCTTGCGGCTAAAGCGTTCCTGCGCCGCAGCGGCGATGAGTTTCCCGTCAACTACGAGAGCTGCGGCAGAATCGTAACCCTGGGAGATGCGGTATTCCCTCGCGTCCAATCCCGGCCAATGCTCCTGCTTGAAAGGAGCAGATGCTTCTAAGCCGCTGATTCCTAGGAAATTCACGTATCCATCCCGCAAGACTAAGGCGGCAACATCCTGCTCTTGCCCCATCTTACTGCAGGTAGACAAGCCAGCAGAAGTTGCTAAGGCGCACTATAGTAATCAAGGGGGGGAGTAAAGTTGTTGGTGCACACTCCGTGCCAATCGTCGCCACTATTCCAAGAGCGTTAGCACCAATAACTGCGATGATGTGCAAAGCTTTGCAGCACAGCTCAGCATGCTTTCCCATCTATTCTATCCCGGCGAGGTCCTAAAGGACATGGGCACGCCAAGACCGACCTTTGTTGGTAACCGATATGAAGTGCGCACCTGGCGAGGTTCATGTTTGGCGTATAGAGCTCGACTGTGCTGCAATAAGTGCCGCCGCACTAAGGGCCACTCTATCAATGGAAGAAGAAGAGAGAGCGGCACGCTTTCGATCGCTTAAGTTGCGCGAGCGGTGGACGGTTGCGCGCGGGGCACTCCGGTGCATTCTGGCACAATATGCTCGGTGTGAGCCCGACGTTTTGGTGTTTCGGGCAGGGCCACAGGGGAAGCCGGCTTTGGCGTGGCCCGTGGAAGACATTTCCTTCAATCTCTCGCACACCGGCGGCTTGGCGCTCGTGGCGGTCGCCGGGAACGGCCGCGTGGGCGTTGATGCGGAAACTGTGCGGCCAGAGATTGAGGTTGCGGATCTGAGTCGTCGTTTTTTTGCACCCGCCGAGGCGGCCGAGATTCTGACGCTGTCCGCTGACGTGCGGCTGGCGGCGTTTTTTACCTGCTGGACCCGCAAAGAGGCCTTCGTTAAGGCGCTCGGCGGCGGCTTGTCGGTGCCGCTGGACCGCTTCCACGTAAGTGTCCGGAGCGAACAGCCAACAAGACTGCTTTGGCTTGACGGGGGAGAATCCGATCAATGGAGTTTGCTGGATGTTAGCGAGCCGGGGGTCGCTGCCGCGCTTGTGGTAGAAGGCCCCGCCCCGGTGCTGCGGCGAATGAACTTTGTTCCGCCATCATAGTTGGGGGAAACTTATTCGGCTGCTAGCGGGATTGAGCTCGCGCCCGCACTGACTCAGGCGCAATGAACAGCTCAGGTCATTCTGGTAGTCCGACGCGCCGCCGGAGGTTAGCAAAGCGCGGGTCGGAGCGAAGGTTGTCCAGACGCGAGTCCGTTGGCAGATACTCAGCCAGATAGTAGGACCGATCTTTGTAGGCCCGATCGAGCCAAGCGAATGCCTGGTCTTTTTCTCCCAAGCCTGCATAGATGACTGCGACGTTGTAGGGCGCGATCCAGGTGTGCGCCGATAAGTCTTTCAAGTGATCCAGTATCTTTTGCGCTTCGGTCCGGTTCCCCGACAACGCGTAGGCATGTCCGAGACTTGACCAAGTCTCACTGTTGTCCTTCTCCAGTTCGACCGCGCGCTGAAACTCGGCAATCGCCTCCGGAAGCCTTCCTTTTTGTTCATAAGCCCGGCCCAGGAAACAAGCATCAAACCAGAAAGTCGGGTCAAGATCCTGGGCGCTACGCAATTGTTCAATCGCCGGGTCCCACTGTCGTAGAAAGAGAGAAACCGATCCGACAAAGAAGTTGGCTAGCGAAGAGACTTGATCGGCTTGCTGAGATCGCTGAGCTTCCGCGAGCGCCTCTTCTTTGCGCCCCATTGACGCCAGGAACCAAGCGTAGTACCCGTGAGCCTCCGAGTTATTGGGACTCAGTTCAATGGCTCGTTTGAACTCGCTTTCGGCGGCGGCCCAATTCCACTCGTACCACTGGGTTTCTACAGCCAGTGAAAGGTGAGCCCCAACGTCCGAGTCGTCGATTGCCAACGCCTTCTCCGCAGCAGCCCTCGTTTTGGGCCCGGCTTCGTTGGGAGGCATATACCAATCGTCCTGGTTAATGTAGTTGTATGCCAAACCGCTGTAGGCCAGTGCATAGTTTGGATCGACGGCGATGGCCTGATTGAAGTAGTCGATGCCTTTGCCAAACCCGTCTTTGGTGAGTTTGTTCGTGTAGTACTTGCCCTTGAGAAAAAGTTGATAGGCTTCGGGATTGTCGGTTGAACCTTTCGTCAGCTTTTGCTGGTCCGCCGCGGAAAGTTGTGAGCCCAGGCGCTGAGAGACTTCCCTGGCAATGTCATTCTGTACCGCCAGCAGATCGGCGAGCTTGCGGTGGTACTGCTCGCCCCATAGTTGTTTGCCGTTGCGAACGTCGTCGAGTTCGAACGTCAATGGTAAGGTCGTCGCCGCGCTGAACGACGCGGCCCGTGAGCACGGACTGGACGTGAAGTTCGTCGCCAACCTTTTGAACATCCATCGCCTTACCTTTGTAATGGGTAGCGACACTGTGCGGAATCACCTTCAGACCAGGCAACCGCGCCAGGCTGTTGTTGATGCTTTCGGTGATTCCATCGGAAATGTAGTCTGCATCGGGATCGCTGCTCCGATTTTCAAGCGGTAGAACTACGACGGAATCAATCTCGCTTGTCTTGGACCTTTTCAGATAAATGCCGACTCCGGCGGTACCGATCACCAGCAGACTGACCGCAATCGCCAAAGCGATTGTGTGCCGTTTGATTCCGGAGATGCCACGTGTAGACAAGGATCCTTCTTCGGCGCGAGACGTGCCCGAGTCGGATGCAGAAGAACGCTCGGGCGCTCCCGCTCCTTTCTCGGGGGCAATCTCCAGGCCCGCCTTGCGCAAGCCGTCAATCAGTTGTTCCACGTACTTGGGATCAAACCATTTCTCGTAATGCTTGCGCATCGCCGCGGCGATGTCGGGCCGCAATTTGAGCAGGTCCTGCAGGGCTTTCCCGGCCGCATCCCGTTCTCCGAGCTGCCCAAAGGCGGCTGCCAGCATCACGTGCGCACCGAAGTGGCCGGGCAGATTGACCTTGAGAGCGAAACCCAGTGCGCCACGGTAGTCCCCCTGGCGGTACGAGTTGTAGAAGTCAGCAAACCAGTACCATCCGGGATGATTGGGATTGAGCTGTTTGGCGCGCCCCGCGAGCGCCAAACCGCGCTCCCAGTCGCCCGCGTAGATCAGCAGCGCACCTAACATAGCCATGGAGTTGCCGTCCATGGGGTTAAGAGCGACGGACCGCTCCGCCGCATTCCGGAAGCTTTGGAATTCCTTTTGGAAGAAGAACGCGTGGGCCAGGCTGAAATAGGCCAAATGATTGGATGGCGCGGCCTCGACGGCACGCTGCGCGGCGGTTAGCCCGCTCATCAGGGAATCAGTCTGAAGGCTGAATCCTTGCCCGTACTCCTGGACGCACAGTAACGCCAGCATAGCCCAGGCATCGGCATAAGACGGCGCCTTCCGCACCGCCAATTCCAGGCCAGACCGCGCAGCGGCCAGATCTTCGGGGGTGATCCGTTCCAAGTAGCCGAAGCTGCGCAGCACTGCCTCGTAGGGGCTCAACTGCTCGGGAGCGAGGCTGCGCACAGCCTCAATCATGCTCCGGGGCAGAACCCCGTTCATATCGGCAACCGTCGAAACAATCCGCGGAACCAAGTCATCCTGGAGCGCGAAAATGTCCTCCGGGATGAAGGCGCGTTCATAGTTCTCGGCCCAAAGATGAGCGCCGGAGACTGCGTCGACGAGCTGAACCGCGAGGCGTAGCTTGGTTCCGGCCTGGCGAAGGCTTCCTTCCATGACGTAGCGAGCGCCCAGTTCTTTGCCGGCAGAGCGGACGTCAACTGCATCGTGAGCGTAGCGTGCCGTCGAACTCCGCGCGATCACCCTGAGGTAGGAGAATCGCGACAGGCCCGTAACGATGTCCTCGGTCAGTCCCTCGGCCAGAGCCGTGAGATCAGCGTTGCCGCCGCTGTATTTGAATGGCAGCACCGCGACCCAGAAACCTTCCTCGGCGCGGGCCACGCCCGAGTCAGCGGTGGGCACGGCACGCGATGTCGGGGTCGTTGCCGGGGCCACCTTCGCTGTCTGTCGCGCCAGATCGCGAAACTCGTTGCTGACGTCGCGCGCCGTCTGCACGCGGTGCCGCGGATCCTTCTCCAGACAGCGCCGGATGATGCGCGCCAGATCGATGGGCAGATCGGGGCGTATGTCTGTGACCGGCGGTGGGATATCGCGGAGAATCGCGGAGACCAACTCAGCCGAAGAATTCCCCTCGAAGGGACGCCGTCCCGTCGCCATCTCGTGCAGCATGACGCCCAGAGAGAAAATGTCGGTGCGATGGTCGAGCGGGCGGCCCGCTGTCTGTTCGGGAGACATGTAGGCTGGTGTCCCCATCACTACGCCCACCTGCGTTTGGCTCGCAGAAGTCAGGGTAGCGTCGCCCAGGTTGGCCGCGCGAACATCTTTTGCTAGACCAAAGTCCAGCACCTTGACGCGGCCTTCGCTCGTGACCATGACATTGGCGGGCTTCAAGTCGCGATGCACGATGCCTTTTTCATGCGCGGCCGCAAGCGCGTCGCCGAGCGCACTGACAATCTCGACGATCTGCTCGACGGGCAGCCCGCCAGCGGGGATCAAGTGGTCGAGTGGCCGCCCTTCAACCAGCTGCATCGTCAGGAAGTGAACGCCGCCGGATTCCTCCACCGAGTGGATGGTGACGATGTTCGGATGGTCAAGTTGGGCGAGAGTTTTGGCCTCGCGGCGAAAGCGCGCGAGCCTCTCCGGATCGTGCGCCATTTCGGCGGGCAGCACCTTGAGTGCTACATCGCGGCCGAGTTTCGTGTCGGTGGCGCGATACACCTCACCCATGCCACCCGCGCCTAACGGTGATTGGATTTCATACGGGCCGAGTTTTGTCCCAGGAGCGAGGGCCATGAGTGGCAGCGATTATAACCTCGGGGCCGTCTGCAGTGTCCTTTTGGTCTTCCTTTTGGTCTTCCTTTTGGTCATCGGGTAGACGATGATGCGTTGCGCGAACCATGGACGCGAACCATGGACGCGAACCATCGAAATGTCCCCGGCGCCCCACTTCCGGTTGGCCGACCAGCCATCCAACATCGTCGCATCCATTCCATTGACGCGCCATGGGCTGCTCCGTAAGATGAAGCGACCTCAAAGGGGACGGTTCGATGATTGGCCAAACCATCTCGCACTACCGCGTCGTCGAGAAGCTGGGCGGCGGCGGCATGGGTGTGGTGTATAAGGCCGAGGACATCGAACTGGGACGCTTCGTGGCCCTGAAGTTCCTGCCCGATGAACTGTCGCGAGACGCGCAAGCACTGGAGCGCTTTCACCGCGAGGCGCGCGCGGCCTCTGCTCTGAACCATCCCAATATTTGCACAATCTACGAAATCGCCAAACACGGCGAACAGACCTTCATTGCCATGGAGTTTCTGGACGGCGTGACGCTGAAGCATCTGATTGGCGGAAAGCCGTTGGATAACGAAACGGTGCTCTCGCTGGCCATTGAGATGGCCGACGGATTGGACGCGGCGCATTCCCAAGGCATTGTCCACCGCGACATCAAGCCCGCCAACATCTTTGTCACCAAGCGCGGCCACGCTAAGATTCTGGATTTCGGGCTAGCCAAAGAGCTCCCCACCACCAGTTCTTCCAGTCAGGCTGCATCGGCCAATACGATGACAGCCATGCTCGATGAACAACACCTCACCAGCCCTGGGTCGACGCTTGGCACCGTTGCCTACATGTCTCCCGAGCAGGCGCGAGCCAAAGGGGTGGACGCGCGCAGCGACCTGTTCTCCTTCGGCGCGGTGCTCTACGAGATGGCAACCGGCACGCTTCCGTTTCGTGGCGGCAGTTCGGCGGAGATTTTCAAAGCGATTCTCGATGCGGCGCCAGCCCCGGCGCTGCGGCTCAATCCCGATCTGCCTGCGGAGTTGGAGCGCATCATCGGCAAAGCCCTGGAGAAAGATCGCAACCTGCGCTATCAGAGCGCGGCCGATCTGCGCACAGACTTGGCGCGTTTGAAACGGGACTCCGACTCCGGGCGTTCGTCGAGCTCTTCTTCGTCGAGCGCTTCTTCGTCGAGCTCTTCGATCGCCCCGAGCGCTGTATCTCCGGCCAGTTCCTCGTCCATCCCGGCTGCCGTCGAGCCCCGCCGTGGGCGCACTTACCTGGCCGCCGGCGTCGCTGTAATCGTGCTGATTGCCGCCGCGGCGGGCGCGTACTTCCTGCACGGAAAATCTCAGACGAGCAAGGTCGACTCCATTGCCGTGCTCCCCTTCGTCAATGCCACCGCTGACGCCAACAATGAGTATCTAAGCGACGGCTTGACGGAGAGCCTGATCAGCAGTCTTTCGCAGCTGCCCAACCTTAAGGTGATGGCGCGCAGCACCGTGTTCCGCTACAAGGGGAAGGAGGACGATCCGCAGAAAATTGGCCAGGCGCTCCGGGTAAGCGCAGTTTTGATGGGCCGCATCATGCAGCACGGCGACCATGTCGCGATTGAGGCAGATCTGGTGAATACAGCCGACGGAAGCGAGCTTTGGGGCGCTCACTATGATCGCAAGCAGGCCGACATCACCGAGGTCCAGAGCGACATTACGCGCGATATTTCCAGTAAGCTCCGCATCCAGCTCAGCGGAAACGAGCAGCAGCGCCTGGGGCGAGCCGGAACCACCAACCCGGAAGCCTACCGTCTCTACCTAGAAGGGCGACAACTCTGGTACGGGCGCACACGTGAGGGCCTCAAGAAGAGTATTGATTTGTTTCAACAGGCGATCGCCGCCGATCCTGGTTATGCCCTCGCCTATGCGGGGCTGGCGAACACCTATAACATTGGCCCCAGCTACGATATTGGGATAACGTCGAAGCAGGGAGAACTGCTGGCGGACGAAGCGGCGCGCAAAGCGATTGAACTGGATGGTTCCCTGCCCGAGGCCCATGCTGCGCTCGCGCTGGCACTGGCGGAGGAAAGAAGGTGGAGCGAGGCGGAATCCGAATTTCGACGCGCCATCGAATTAAACCCCAACAACGCGGCCGCCCATTATTTCTATGCTTTCGGCTGCCTCACTCCGATGAAGCGCATGGACGACGCAGCCGAACAATACCAGACTGCCTTATCGCTCGATCCTCTTTCCTCGATTGTCAACACAAACTACGCCGTGCTCCTGATGGAGGCGCGTCGCTACCCGGAGTCGCTCGCTCAGTTCCAGAAAGTACTCGAACGGGATCCCAATTTTCCTCCTGCCCATTACAAGCTCTCGCAGTTGTACGCTACCACCGGCCGCTTCGCGGAGGCGGTAAGCGAGATCCAGAAACTTGTTTCCAAGCCGGGCTCCTGGAGCGCAGACGCGAAAAGCTATCGCGAACTGATTCTGGCTCTCCGCGGCACAGATCGCTCGGCCGCTGTGGCCGTAGCGTCTGCGATCAGCGGAGACCGCGATCAGGCATTCGAATACCTGGAGAAGGCCTACTCCGACGGAGACGACGAACTGCTGATCGTCATTCGTTATCCCGCCCTGGACCCGATTCGTTCCGACCCGCGCTACGCCGATCTCATGCGCCGGCTCGGACTGCCCGAGTAGCGACTCCGTCCCCCTTACTGCGCCAACCCCGAAGTATGCAGATTTTACACTACCGGAGACTATGTATAGGCGTAACCAACTGTTGAGCATGGGGTTTGTGCGGCTCGACATTGGAACGAGGATTGCACTTTGATTGCTACGAAGAGGACAACAATAACGCAGATCTTCTCCTAACTAATGACTAATAAGAAGGAAAAGAAGGAAGGCATGGCCAGGCAGCAAGGCTTCTGGGAAGGATCGCGAGAGCGCATGGCGGCCCTTCGGAACGTACCGGCTGTTCTCAAAATCGTATGGGACTCCGGCCCGATGGTTGTAGTGTTTGGGCTAACTGCTCGCCTGTTCTCATCGCTCCTGCCGGTTGCGCTGCTATGGATCACAAAGCTGATTATCGATGGCATCGTCCACGCGACCTCGACACATCAGGCGGTGCCGCATCAGTTCTGGTGGCTGGTGGCAGCGGAATTTTCGCTGGCCGCTCTAACCGCCATTCTCATGCGCGCGATCGATTACTCGGATTCGTTACTGGCTGACAAGTACACCCGCTACGCCAGCATTCAAGTCATGAATCAGGCGGCTGGACTGGATCTATTGGCATATGAGGATCCGGTTTTTTATGACCGTCTCGAGCGGGCGAGAGTGCAGGCAACCGACCGTGTCGGCATGATTCAAGCCATGGGACGGTTGGTGCAGCAGGCCATCACCACACTAACCCTGTCGGTCTCGATCATCCTCTTCTCTCCGTGGCTGATGCTTCTGCTGATCGCGGGTGTGATTCCCGCCTTCCTCGGCGAGAGCCATTTTGCCTTCCTGGGTTACGCCAAGAACTTCCGCCAGACGCCGCTGAAGCGGCAACTGGATTACTTGCGGGTCCTGGGCGGAAGCAAGGAAGCTTCGAAAGAGTTGAAGCTCTTCGGGCTGAGAGATTTCCTAAGCGAGCGGTTTACCAGTTTGTGCGACGAGATCTACAAAGAGAACATCGCCTTGTCCCGGCGCAAGCTGATCGCGGGCTCGTTCTTGTCGGTGATCGGCACCATGGGCTACTACTCAGCGTATGTATTCGTCATCTGGCGCACGGTCAGCGGCGACCTGAGCATTGGTTCGTTGACGTTTCTCGCGGGCGCGATTCTACAGGCCAGCAGCAACATTCAACAATTTTTCTCGACGCTTGCAGGCATTGCCGACGAGGCGCTGTTCCTCACCGACTTGGTGGCCTTCTTTGGGATGAAACCGACGATTCGCTCCAAGCCTAATGCCCTGCCCGCGCCGAGACCGATAGAACGCGGATTTGAGTTTCGGAATGTCTCCTTCCATTATCCAGGAAGCACTCGCCTGATTCTCGACCACCTGAACTTTCAGCTGCGTCCAGGACAGCGGGTGGCTCTGATTGGCGAAAATGGGCAGGGCAAAACCACCCTCGTAAAGTTGATTACCCGGCTTTACGACCCTACGGAAGGACAAATCCTGCTCGATGGCGTCGATCTTCGCGAGTACGACCTTGAAGATCTCCATCGTGAGATGGGTGTGATCTTTCAGGACTTCATGCGCTATGAAATGACCGCCCGCGAAAATATTGCGGTTGGCCGAGTCGAGGAAATCAACAATCTGGAACTCCTGCAGACGGCCGCCCGGAAGAGTATGGCGGATGGCATCGTCGGAAAACTCCCCGAACGCTACGAACAAATGCTGGGCCGGCGCTTCGATCGCGGAGTGGACCTTTCAGGTGGCGAGTGGCAGAAAGTCGCACTCGCACGAGCTTATTTGCGCGACGCGCAAATGCTGATTCTCGACGAGCCGACTGCCGCACTTGACGCGCGCAGCGAATTGGAGGTTTTTCGCCGCTTTTCCGAACTTGCCGCCGACAAAATGGCGCTCTTTATTTCACACCGATTCTCTACCGTGCGCATGGTCGATCGCATCGTAGTACTCAACGACGGCAAGATTGTCGAGGAAGGGAATCACGCCCAACTGTCGAGCCTGGGGGGTCTTTACGCCGAAATGTTTGAGATGCAGGCCTCCAGCTATCGCTAGGAAGCACTCCAAGGCAGCATGAAGCCACCTGAGCGGGGGAATGCCTGGCCCCGGCTGACGAGAACCCCTATGCGGAATTGGCGCGTCATCGTCGGCATTGGCCTCGTCGTTCTCTTGACGTTCTCGCGGGCTCTGCCCACAATCCACGGACAACTGATCCACGGACAATCGGTCAGCGCGCAACTGGGCCCCAGACCGGAGGTGATCGTCGTCGATGCCAAAGCGGCCGGGCATCCCTTTCCCCATTTTTGGGAGCTGATGTTTGGTTCGGGGCGCGCGATACTGGCCCTGCGCGACAGCTATCGGAGTGACTTACGTGCGGTTGAGCAAATCACCGGTTTCAAATACGTGCGTTTCCACGGCATTTTCGACGATGAAGTTGGTGTCTATGACGAAGATGGCCAGGGACACGCCGTCTATAACTTCTCCTACATTGACCAGATCTACGATGGTCTGCTCGCAAACGGCGTGCGCCCTTTTGTTGAGATCAGCTTTATGCCCAGCCAGCTGGCAGCAAGAAAAATCCTTCACAGCTTCTGGTACAAACCTGATATTTCCCCACCAAAAGATTGGAGCCACTGGGACGGCCTGATCTCGGCCTTCACGCAGCATCTGGTGGAGCGCTACGGCATCGATGAGGTTGCGCAATGGTATTTCGAAGTGTGGAATGAGCCCAACCTCGACTTTTGGGCAGGGGAGCCAAAGCAGGCCAGCTACTGGGATTTGTACGACCATACCGCGCTGGCCATTAAATCGACCAGTCCGCGATTGCGAGTTGGTGGCCCCGCAACCGCGCAAGCCGCATGGGTCGACGCCTTCATCCGCCATTGCGCCGAGAAAAAAATCCCGGTGGACTTCGCCTCAACCCATGTCTATGGCAATGATCTCGCGCAAGATGTTTTCGGCTCGCCCGCGGACATTTCTCGCGATCAGATGGTCTGCCGCGCGGTCAAGAAAGTTCACAACCAGATCACCACCTCGATCATGCCGAATCTACCGCTGATCTGGAGCGAGTTCAACGCCAGCTACAAGACGGAACCTGAAGTTACAGATTCCATCTACATGGGTCCCTGGCTAGCTGACACCATACGCCAATGCGACGGTTTGGTGGATATCATGTCTTACTGGACGTTTTCGGATGTGTTCGAAGAGCAGGGCGTGGTGAAAACACCGTTCTATGGTGGCTATGGGCTGGTTGCGGAGGATGGCATTCCCAAACCCGCCTTCAACGCCTTCAAACTGCTGCACCGGCTCGGAGATCAGCGAATCCAGCTCGATTCCGATTTCGCGCTCCTCACGCGCAGGCAGGACGGCACCTTAGTGCTCGCGCTCTGGAACTACGCTTCGCCGGAGCAAACCGGTTCTCCAAGAACGGTCACTGTGCAACTGAAAGGCACGAATGCCAAGCAAGCCTTGATCGCCCGCGTGGACCGCGATCATGGAGATTTTCACTCCGCCTACGAAAAGATGGGCGCTCCGCGTTATCCCACCCAGGCGCAGATCCAGGAACTGCGTAAAGCTGCAGAATTTCCAACGCCGGAAGCCCGCCCAATACAGAATGGCGAGCTGACCTTGACTCTGCCTGCGCATGGCATGGCACTGGTTGAGTTGCAGTAGCCGGAACTACTTTGTCAGGCGGGCTTCACTCGTATCCTTATCTGCCGGCTGGTACTTCTTGAAGCCAGCGCGAGCCATGCCGCGCTGCGCCTCCGGGTTTTTCATGAAGGTATTCCAAACGAAACCCGAACGGACATTTTCTGCCATGAGCATGGTGATTCCCACGTCAATCCCAACGACGTCATGGTCATACCAATTCTTGAGCGGATTGAACGCATTTACAAATCCATACTGGCTCCATGCCCCTCCATAATGATCCTTGATGTTGCGGAGGACGCGCATTACGGGCTGCGGAAGAAATGGCAGAGAACCTGCCGACGCACTGGGCACAACCGTTCCATCAATCGGCCCCATCGCGGGCGGACCTCCCCATATCACGTAGCCCTTGTCCGAATCGGAGGCGGTAATACCCCAGAGATCATCGCTGTAATCTGGAAACTGCTTGGCGAGATCTATGCAGAATAGGCGGTGGGCCTCAGTAGCCAATCTCGAGTTCTGGAAATAGTCGGCGTATTTGTCGCGTTTATCGCGGAAATCAAACCAGGCCTGGGAGTACTGATGCACAAACAAAGGGGCGAACGAACCGATATAGCGAATGCCATCATATTCAAAGATGGTCCGCTTCCACGCGTCCCAGGCTGCTACGGGCAAGGGATGGGAAAGCGATCCCAATCCCAGGAGATACATCATCATCATCTCGCTGTAGTAATCCCAACGATAGGGAAGAAAGCCGATTTCGGGCGTCCACCCATGCGGCAAGAGCGACGTGTCCTCCGACAACCAGGTCCAATCGACCCGGTTGAATATCTCGTAGGCCAAAAAGTTAATTTCGGAATACTCCTGGAAATGTTGCTGACAGGTGAGGACTCCGCACAGCAGAATAGCCGTGTCGATCGAAGAAACTTCCGAATCCCACGTTCTTTCGCCAGTATTGAGGTCGGCGAAATGGTAGAAGAATCCTCGATGAGTGGGCATCTTCTTCGCAAGGAAACGCAGAGTGACAAAAGCTCGCTCCCGCGCCTCCGCAAACGAAACGAATCCACGTTTTTCTCCGATACAAAGAGCGGTCAGCCCAAACCCCGTTGCCGCAATACTCGCGACTACGGTGGTGTCATTGGCCCGCACATTGCATCGATCCTTTATCAACCCAGTTTGCGGGCTGGCATGTTCCCAAAAGTACTGAAAGTTTGACTTCTCCAGATCCTCAAGGAGTTGATCATCGCCTGGCGCAAGAGAGCTTGGGGCCGGGGCAGGTCGTGGACGGTTGCGCTGATTCTCGGCCGCCGCCAGCGGGGAAAACAACTTTGATATATCGGACAATCCCCACAGGCTCACGCCCGCAATCCGTGACAGCAGGTCTCGTCGCGAAAGGCGGGTCGTGCTCAGGCCGATCTTTTCGTTCTCGCCCATCCGTTTAATTTTAGATGTTCCGCATGCGGGTGTGAAATGCGGGTCTGAGGGAGAATTTCTGACGGAGAATTGAGGATCTTGCCGGCTGACCCGGCAACCCTGCATATAGAAGAGCGCGTCATTAGAATGAGAATGAGAATGTTAGCCGAGGGTCACGCCATGAGTACCGGAGACCAGAGTACCGGAAACACGAGTACCGGAAACATGAGTACCAGAAAGAAGACTGCGATCTGGGCAGTTTCAGCTCTCGTGATTTTGGCAACGGTCCTGACCATTGTCCTCGTGCGCCGGCGGCAGCCGGTCATTCTGAAGGGCGCGGTCTTGAGACTGGACAGCGACCCAAATAAACAGTTGCCCATCGCCAACGTCGAAATCACCGCGATCAATGATTTAGGGAGCGGGACCTCCAAGTCTGATGCTTCAGGTTACTTCAAGATCACTCTGCCCAAGGGACTCCGACGGCGACAACCGCTCACGCTCCAATTCGGTCACAAGGATTATCACCCGCTGGAATGGGACGACATTGTTAGCGACAAGATTTATATCGCTCGTATGGCGCCCATCCGGCAGGAAACGAACGCGGAACCTCGTCATCCTGCGATTGCGGTCTCCAATGCCCGGGTAAGGTATTCGGTGAAGGCTACAACCGAGGCGGATGTGGGAAGCGCAGTGAAGACGTTCGAGGTCGCCAACACGGGGAACCAACCCTGCCACAATCGGCCTCCGTGTTCTCCCGACGGTAAGTGGAAGGCCGCGATCGGCTCCATGTCGCTCGACGCTGGGGAAAGGAATGAGTTCCGAAACGCAAGAGTCTCTTGCATCGCAGGTCCCTGCCCTTTCGCCAAGATCGAGCTTGAAGATCTTTCCGGGGACGGACGCTACTTTAACGTGTCGGTTCGCAATTGGTCGGATACAGCCACTTTCTTATTGGAGGCCGAGGTGGTTCACCCCATGGTCAGCGACATAGTGCGGGATTCTTATCCGGTGATTTTTGGGCGAGCCTTGAATTTCAGCCTGCCGCCGGCGGCGGAGGGTCCCAGCATCGAAGCGGAACTCGATGGTCAAGCCATTGTCTTTCCCCTTGGTCCAAATCTTTTCTTGCGCTGGGCGGATTGTCACGTCGCAGTGGACAAGGACCAATCCGCAACCTATCGCTGCGAACTTAAGCCTGGGTACCAGTTCCGCTAAGGCGGGAACACGTGGTCGAGGTGGGCAGGCGTCGCCTGATGAGCCATTTCCCCTCTGGCCGTGTTTCGCGCCCTAATCATTCGCGCTCTAATCATTCGCGCCCTAATCAATGGAGTATCATGGGCGGAAAATGAAGAACACCGCCGTCTTGCTCCTGAGTACTCCTATGCCCCTCGCCCGCAAAGGTGTGGTGGCGGAAATCTCCCAGTTCCTGATTGCGCACAACGGCAGCGTCCTGCACAGCGACGACCATTTGGACAGTGGCCGCAACTTATTCCTATCAAGGCTGGAGTGGGATCTGGACGGGTTCGATATTCCAATCTCCGATTTCGAGCGCCACTTCAAGCCCATAGCCGAACGTTTCCAGATCAACTACCACTTGGCCTTGACCGACTACCGCCCCAAGATAGCCATCATGGTTTCCGCCTATCAGCACTGTCTTGCCGACCTGCTGTACCGGCACAGCACTGGCGAACTGGCGTGCGACATTGTCATGATTATCAGCAATCACCCAACCGCCAAGCCGCTGGCCGACTTTCATCACGTCCCCTTCCATCTGCTGACCAACCCCAAAGACACGCGCGAGTCCGAGCGGGAGATGCTTGAACTGCTGGGGCAGGACGTGGACCTGATCGTGCTCGCGCGCTACATGCAGATCCTGGGACCGGACTTCGTCGCTCAGTACCTGTTGCGTCTGATCAATATCCACCATTCTTTTCTTCCTGCTTTCGTTGGGGCAAAACCCTATCATCAAGCCTTCGAGCGCGGCGTGAAGCTGATCGGCGTCACCAGCCATTACGTCACCGCCACTCTGGACGAAGGACCGATCATCGAGCAAGACGTGGTGCGCGTTTCCCATCGCGACACGGTCGAGGACATGGTGGGCAAAGGCCGCGACTTGGAGAAGGTCGTGCTCTCTCGCGCCGTGCGCTGGCATCTGGAAAACCGCATCCTGGTCTACCAGAACAAGACAGTCGTGTTCGTTTAGCAGGCTGCGGAAAAACTCGGATTCGAGCGGGTTTTGGGAAGGGCACGAGTTTTACAGGTTGCGGAAAAAGTCTTTCAAAGTGAAGAAAGCGTCCCTCAGGCGGGGCGCTGAAGCGCGGACCATTCTTAACGGCTTAGCGGCACGAGTGGAACTCGTGCCCTTCCCAAAACCCGCCCGAATCCGGGCTATTCTCAACGGCGGATTAGCGCTCATCAGCAATTTTGTCGGGCGTGGTTGCGGAGTGTTCTCCCTCAACCGCAGAGAACGCGATGGGCGAGGATGCGAGCGCGGGCGCAAGCGCGGGCACCAGCGAGGGCGACTGGATCGCCGGCAGAGGTTCGTCTTTGGTCATCGACGGGAACCTGCCGTAGGTCATGCCCCGCCACAACCACTCCATGGGGCCAAAGCGATATCGGTTCAACCACCAATTACTGAACACAATCTGCGCCCAATAAAGAATGACCGTGGGCACCAACCCGATCGCTGGTCCGATGCGCCCATAGAGACCCGTTGTGTAGTGGTAGAAGAACAAGGTGCACACCACGGATTGCATCAAGTAGTCGGTCAATGCCATGCGCCCCACCGCGGCAAACGGGAGCAGGCGTCGGCGCCAATCCTCGTGCATGAAGAGAAGCGCTAGCCCCGAAACATAACCTGCGCTCAGGATATGGGATCCCGGCAGAAAGAGAACATTAGCAGACCAATTCCACAGGGAAACCTTGTCGGGTGGAATCACTGCTCTCACGGCCGCCCCGTAAGTATTGACGATCAGGCCTATCGAGAGGCACCACGCGCACACCCGCTTCAACACCGGACGGTATTCCTCGAGCTGTTGTACGATGCCGGATCGCCACACCCACATGCCGAGTAGAAACAGCGCCGTCGCATAGATCGCAAATAGCTCGAATGGGAGCTGCTGCTTCCATTCCACCCAGTTCTGCGCCATGATCTGCCGCACCGTTCCGTGCGCGTAGATATTGACGATCCCGTATATCTTCTTCAAATCCGTCGGCTTGGGTACCATCCAAGGTCGACGGAAGCGGCTGAAGTAGATGGCTAGGAAAATCGAGCTGACTACGATGGGCAGCGAGAACAAACCTCCGGCCCACCATAGCAAGGTCTTCTGTTGGCGTTTGCGGAAGAGCAACAAAATTGCTCCCGACAACGCATAGGTCAGCAGGATGTCTCCCGCCCAGATCAACAGCCCGTGGATCAGGCCGAACAGCGCCAGGGCTAGAAGTCGCCGGGGATAGAAGCCCAGGAAGCGCACGCCGCGCGCTTCCGCCCGGCTCATCTGCATGGCAAAGCCCAACCCGAAGAGAAAGGAAAAAATCGAGATGAATTTCCCCTGGATCAGGGCATCGATGAAGAACTGGGCCGCGACGTCGGCACGGCCGTGAAAGAGGGCCCCGATGTTCCCGTAAACATCGAGGGGCGCAAAAAAAGCGCGCATGTTCGCAGCCAGAATTCCGAACAACGCCATGCCCCGCAAAACATCGATAAAAAGGATGCGTTCCGAAAGGCTGACCGGACCAACCCGCTGCGCTTCTAGCTGCATGCGCCACCCCCCGCAGGCAATAATGACATGAGCCACCGGAATGAAGTCAATTGCAAATTAACTTTGTGGTCTTCTGTTATGTTGAGAACCGAGTGATTTTGGAAGCGTACCATCAGCGGACTTATGGAAGGTTTGACCCGGACATTTGCCCCGAGCGGGCTCGATCAAAGCTCCATCACCGGCTCAAGTCTAGCCACTTGCGATCGATCCCAGGTCGACTCGACCATTTCGATCATCTCCAGATCCATCTTTCTCCTCGAGCTTTGAAACACAGCTCTGGCCTTTGCCAGATCCTCTGCTTTCCAATAAACAATAATGAAGTCCCCGTCCGGAGACCGGTCAAGAAAGATGTGTTGAGCAATTACTCCCTGGTCGCTCATGCACAGTTTAGCTTCCTCCATCCGGTTCGGAATCTGCTTAGCCCATTCCAGAAATTTATTAGTCATCCGAGGCTTCGGGCGAACTCTTATGCATTCCGACTGCGGCATCTTAGTCTCCTCCTCCTTTCTTCATTCCGTACATGTGAAGGACATGCGCTTTCATTTTTTCAAGAGGATAATTCTTGGGTTCCATAACATATTCGGCGACTATGCCTGTAGTAAGCGAGCGAAAGTAGATCACTTCCGCCTCCGGATCAGCGACCCCAAGCTTGTAGAAGATTGCTCGATGAACTTCGAAAATCTTTGCCCACTGGCTCCGAATCTTCTCTGACGTGTTCCCGATACGTCGAATCGCTGCCGGGGCATCGGGCTGCAGAAAGACCGTCAGGTAGAACTTATAAAGCATGGTGTCTTTCTTCACCTCGGCGAAAAGGCGATCCAGGATGGTAGCGAGTTGGTTGAGAGCCCCGGATATTTCGTCGATCCCTTGGATTAACCCTTCGGCTTCGTTGAAGCGTCGCTCCATGACTGCCGCAAGCAAGTGTTCCTTGCTCCTGAAGTAGTTGTAAGCAAGGCCCTTTGAAACCTCCGCTTGTTTTGCGATCTCTTCCATCGAGGCGCGGTGGAAACCTTTTTGCTTAAAAACGTCCAGGGCTGCCGAGATAATTTTCTCGGAGGCGTTTAGCCGCATTTCTGCCCATTGCTGTTGAGTCCGCGGTGACATCCGTAGGCCCCCGTGTCCACAGTCAAAATTATCAATGACTGACTGAATAGTCAACAATAAGAATTACCCTGTTTGCATTTCCCCGCGTCAGTAGTATAGTGTTCGTCGTCGGCGGAAATTAAAACCAGTCGAAGTGCTGAGTGAATGGAAATCGGACAAACCTCTGCACAGTTTTTCACTCTCCCATTTCCAGCCCTCAGTAAGTGCTTGCAGCAGTAAACATAAACTGATACACCTATTGGCCCCGCAATTGCACTTCTAGACCCGTCCTCCCCTCTAGGACACTTGCCGAGAACTCGGCTATTCGAATTCGAATTTTGCTTTGGAGGACCTCCCATGTCGCGCCGCCACTATATCTTGTCACTGGTAGTAGCCTTGTGCTTCTCCACCCTCGCCTTGGCCAATTCCATCCCGGTCAATCTGACGCTACTTCACTCCGGTACCAGCGTCCGCGTCGGTGCCTTCACTGCTCCCGGCCATTTCTCGATTAACGGTTTGAAGGCCGCGCCCATGAACTTTGACGCGATCAGCAGCCACCCGTCGCGTGACTGGAATGCTCACCTCAGCGGGCTGCCTTCTGGAAAAGTTATGCTCGGCAATGGCACGGCCAACAGAACCGGGCGCATCGCTTTCCCGGGTCAGGGATATCAACCGACTTGTTGCAAAGCCCAGAACTGGGTAGGTGGGGATCAAGGGATTGGAGGGCATGGACTGTCTGCCCCGGAACCGGGTAGCCTGATTCTGCTCTCGACGGGCCTGCTCGGGATCGCAGGAATCGTGCGGCGCAAACTGCTGCGCGGCTAACGCGCGATCGGCTATCGGCGTCCTCACAAGTAAAGTTTTCTCGTGCTCCTTTGCTCGCCGCCATCAAATCCGATGGCGGCTTTTTTCTTCTCTCTCATCGAGTCCTCGCTGGCTAGAGCCCTGTAAAGTTCCTTCCTCTCGCCCGAAGCAATCCGCACATCGCGGCGAAATGTCGCCCGCGCGCAAGCTGAAAACCCACCGTATAGAAATGCCAGCCATCTCGAAGCAAACCTCGTGTCACGCTAGACACGCCCGCGTATATGCGCACACGCAATCCCGCCCCGCGTTGGATCTTAACGTTTTTATTTTCAATCGATTAACTGCTGGCTCCCCATTTGCTTTTTATCTTGGCAGCAAACAGGAGCGATGCGATGAGACTGGGGATCGGCAAAGCGAATCGGCAGAAAAAAACAACCTGGGTGCCCGACGCAGTGCTCGGAGCAGTACTCGCAGCAGTACTCGCAATGACCACCGTGAGCGCGGCCTTGCAGACTCCGGTCTGCGCCCCGCCACGTGTCCAGGCTCCTGAGTTCACCAAAGGCGCGCTCGCCAGAACCACCGTGCACTGGGTTCTAGTCAGCATCCCCGACCGCAAACTCGCGCTGTTTGAAAACGGACGAGTCGTTCGCCTCTATCGCGTCGCCGTCGGCAAGACTTCGACCCCGAGTCCGGCTGGCGAATTCAAGATCGTCAACCGCGTCACCAACCCGACCTACTACCACAAGGGGCAGGTCATCGGCGCCGGCAAAGGCAACCCGGTGGGCACCCGCTGGATGGGGCTGAGCGCGAAGGGCTATGGAATCCACGGCACCAACCAGCCGAACTCGATCGGCAAAGCGGCATCGACCGGATGCATTCGCATGGGCAAGCAGGATCTCGAGGAACTCTTCGCCATCGTCGACGTAGGCGACACGGTCCAGATTCGCGCGGAACGCGACGAGCAAATCGCGGCAGTCTTCGGAACGGGAACGGGAACGGGAACCGGTGCCGGAACGGCGACCGAGACGATCGCGCAGGTTGAGACAGAAAAGAGTTCGGGCAACGGCCAATAGGCGCCACATTTCTCGTAGAGACGAGGCTCGCCTCGTCTCCGGGCGGTTAAATCTTACGGAGGCAAGTCATGGAAACGATGCTGCAAGGTCTGGTAATCATCGGCGGTCTGACGTTCTCGCTCGCCGCGTCTCTGCTGATTGAAGAACTCATCTTCGGACGAATCGTCCGCGTCGCGTTCGCGCGCCGTCCAGAAAATCCTGAACATTTTTCAGAACACGAGCCAAAGAATTGAAAGGAGCACTACCATGCTGTTACTAAAGTATTTCCTGTTGAGCGCGGGAATCGCGATGTTCGTGATCGCCGCTGGAATTCTCACCTACGACGCTTACCTGCTGATCGCCTGGCAGCGCAGACGTTCAAACTTGGATCCCGAGGCAGGTCTGCCCGGACTTAGTCCTAAATTCCGCTGGCACACCTCGGCTGCACTGGTGATGCTGGCCTGGGCTCCGCTCTTGATCTCGGCGGGCATCGTGATCGTCCCCAGCGGAATGGCCGGCGTGCGCGTAAGCCAGACCAAAGGCACGCTGGCTGGAACTCTGTACCCGGGCGTGCACTTCGTGATGCCGCTGGTCGAGCACGTCGAACTGTTCAACACGCGCGACCAGTTGTTCACCACCGGCATCAGCGAAGATTCGCCCGCCCAAGGCGCGGCGAAAGGCGAAGCATTGCATGTGCAAGCCCCGCACGCCCAAGCCCTGCACGTCCAGGCAAAAGAAGGACTCACCCTGGGCCTCGCCATCACCGTCCGCTACCAGATTGACCCCAAGCGCCTCGACTACATCCAAGCCAACCTGCCGCAACCGCTGGAAAAAGAAATCGTGCCTCCCGTGGTGGCCACCGCCTGGCGCGAACTGGTGCCCAGCTACACGGTTCGCGAAGTTTTCTCCGCCAAGCGCGAAGAAGTTCGCCAACGCTCCGCCGAAATGATTCGCAAACGGCTGGCCAACGACGGCATCGTGGTGAAAGAAGTCATGCTGCGCGACATCGAACTTCCCCAGGAATACGCCAAGGGCCTCGAGTCGCTCCTGCTCAAAGAACAAGAGAACGACCGCATGGGCGTCGAGACCGAGATCCACCAGAAGCAAGTGAAAATCGCCGAAGCCGACGCCGAAGCCACCAAAGTTCAAGAGGTGAAACAGGCCGAAGGGCAAGCCGCCGTCCGCGTGCTGCAAGCCAAGGGCGAGTCCGATGCCATGCAGTACACGCTCCCGCTGAAGCAGAAACAGATTGAGCAATCGAAGCTCGAAGCCGAGGCGCGCAAGGAAGCAACCGTCAAGAATGCCGAAGCTGCCGGCGAGGCCAAGCTCATCGACAGCAAAGCGGAGATGGAACGCCGCAAACTTCTGGCGCAAGCCGAGGCCGAACGTATCCGGTTAACCGCCTCTGCCGACGCCGAGCGCATGACCAGCGAGAGCGCGATCCTGAAGCAGAATCCGCTGCTGATCAACAAAATCGTAGCCGAGCGCCTCTCCGACAAGTTGCAGATCATGATGGTCCCGGCGGACGGCAAGTTTTTCTTCACCAACGATGTGCTGCGCGGTATGGGCGCTCCGAACCACGTGAGCCAGGCGGAAGACGTGGAACCCCCCGATAGAAGACCTCAACAATAGCCGAGGGGCGTGGATTTTTCCCTGTGCTCCTCTGTGTTCCCTGTGGTTCAAGAAACAAATCTTTACCACAGGGGTCACAGGGGAACGCAGGGATACAGCAAGCCGCGAGTGACGAGATGAACAAGCCACTATCAACCACGCGCTATAATCAGCGCATTCCACACATGGAAGCGCGAGAGTCCACTCGAACGCCCAGCGGTCTGCGGCTAGCCTGGCTAACGTCGTTCCTGCTCGCGACGGTTTTTCTTCCATCTCCTTTATGGGCTTCGGGCTTGGGAGACACCGCCCGTCAACTAGCCCACAAGATCGCCGCCGCCGCCGGGCCCGGCGCTTTCGCACTCGAAGTCACCAATCGTTCGTCGCTCGACGACAAATCCGTACGTGAGGTACGCAGCGCGCTCGAAGCCGAGTTGCACGTCGCAGGCGTGCACGCCACCAAAGCCGAGCAAGCGATGGGAACGGTCGAGGTCGTACTCTCCGAGAGCCTGCGCGAATACGTTTGGACGGCCGAGATTGTGATCGGCTCCGACGAGAAGAAGGTCGCCATGGTCTCGTTGCCACGGCCGCCGATCGGAACACCCTTCGCCGCCGCGATGCCGATCATTCTGAAAGCAGCTCTGCTGTTCGCGCAAGAACAACCAATGCTCGATGTCTCCCTCGTCGAAATGCCGGGAGGATCTCGCCTGATCGTGCTCGATGACCGCATGGTCGCGATCTATCGTCATCAGGGGACGAATCCGGCCGGAGCGAATCCGGCCGGGTCGAATCTGGCAAGAACGTGGGAATTCGAAACATCGTCGCCCATCGCTCACTCGCGCGCTTTTCCACGCGATGTGCGCGGACGCCTGCTCTTGCGCCGTGATCACCTGTTTGACGCTTACCTGCCCGGAACGTTCTGCCGGTCGAACTCCAGCGCGCCGCTCCTCATCTGCAACGATACTGACGATCCCTGGCCCCTGACGCCGGACGACGGCAGCGTGCGCGCCTTCTATGCAGCCTCGCGCAATTTCTTCACCGGAGCACTCTCTCCCGGTATCGGAAAAGTCTCCAACGTTCCTTCCTTCTATTCGGCGGCCGCGCTTCCGCGATCGAGTTACACGCTATGGGTGCTCGCCGCGGTGGATGGATCGTCGCATCTCGTGGATGGGATGACGGACCAGGTAATCCGCGGCGGAAAATGGGGCAGCGATGTGGCCGCGGTTCACTCCACGTGCGGCACGGGCACGCAGTTGCTGGTCTCAGAAGTTGACAACTTAGCGCACGGAGATACCGAGCGCGACGGCCTGCGCGCGTTCGAGATCCCCGATCGCGACCCAGTGGGCGTCAGTTCGGCGGTAGAGTTCGCCGGGCGAATCGTAGCGCTGTGGCCGGAAAGCAGCGGCAATGGCGCAACGGCAATAGTAAGACGAAAAGACACAGGATGGTATGAGGCCTATAGAGCATCGATTTCGTGCGGCAACTAGCCCCGAATCAGCTAATGGAGGGACGGGCGTCCCCGCCCGTCCAAGCCGAGCAAGGCTCGGCAGTTGCCGACGGCCACGGCAACTTTGCGTCAGCCATCGATTGCGGTGTGCGGTCGTGTCATTGATCATGTCATTGACCGCGGCAACGATTGCAGTAACGAGCGCGTCAGCGGCGACCCGTCCACACTACGGCGGAACTCTCCGTGTCATGTTGCAATCGGCGCCGGACGCGCTCGACCTTCCTGCCAATGCCACGCCCGCCGACTACTGGGACGCCGCGCGCACCCTCTCGCTGATCGGCGACACTCTGGTAAAGCTGGATGCCCGCGCCCGCCCGCAGCCCGCGCTGGCTGTGGCGTGGCAGAGTGACCCAACCTCCCGGCATTGGCAATTCACGCTACGACGCGGAGTAAAGTTCCACGACGGCAGCACGGCCTCGCCCGCAGCCATCGCGCAGATTCTGGGCGCAATCCACTCCGGCTGGATTGTGCGTGCAGCGGTGGATTCCGTATCGATCGAGAGCGAGGCGCCCACGCCTGTGCTGCTCGCCGAACTCGCGCTGCCGCGTAATCTCTTGCTCAAGCGCAATGCAAGTCGTCTTCCCATCGGCACCGGCCCGTTCCTCATCGCCGAGTGGCAGCCCGGGAAACTGCTCAAGCTCGCCGCCAATGAAGATAGCTGGGCCGGGCGTCCCTTTGTGGATGCGGTCGAGATCGAGTTCGGCAAATCGCTTCATGACCAAGCCATCGCGCTCGAACTGGACAAGACCGACGTGATAGAAGCGGCCCCGCAAGCAGCCAACGCATCGCTGCGGCACAGTGCGTCGTCTTCATTGTCGCTGCCTGTAGAGTTGCTGGCGCTGGTTTTCTCCGCGAACTCAAAGGCACAGGACCCTCGCCTGCGCGAAGCGCTGGCGCTCGCCGTTGATCGCAAGCCTATCCAGTCTGTGCTCTTGAAAGGCGCGGGAGAGCCCGCCGCCAGCATTCTTCCCAACTGGATGACGGGCTACAGCGCAGTCTTTTCCGCACAACCGAACCCACAACGCGCCCAAACGCTGCTCGCGGGCTCGCGGCTACCCACGCTCAATCTAAGCTACGATCCCAGGGACCCGCAATCCCAACTGATCGCCGAGCGCATTGCCCTCAACGCGCGCGAAGTTGGCATCACCGTGCAGGTGTCGTTGTCGGGAGCAGAGGACATCCGCCTGATGCGCGTAGCGCTGCCGAGTCCCGATCCCGCCACGTCGCTCAGTGAAGCGGCGCGTCAACTGGGATTGCCGCAGCCCGCACTCCCGGCGACGCCTGGCAGCAACTCTTTGGACGATCTCTATCAAGCCGAGCGCGGTCTGCTCGCGGGATACGCCGTGATCCCGCTTTTTCATTTGCCGGTGGCGACTGCGGCGAGCGCACGCGTGCGTGACTGGGAACCGGGACGACCGGGCGATTGGAACGAGTCAGGGCTCTCGCCGGCTGATGTTTGGTTGGCCGATTTTTGGCTTGCGAACGTTGGGCTGGCTGATTCGCGGCCCGAGGCAGGGTCGCGATGAGCTTTCGCCAGAAACTTCTTCTGTTGTTTGCGGCAACTGTACTGCTCTGCGTCGCAGTCATATCGGCGTCGGTGTACAGCACTATCCGGCGCACCTTCGAGCACGCGGATCGGGACCGTGCGAATGCCGTCGCCGCCCAGTTTCGATCGGAGTTCCAGCGGCGAGGACGGGAAGTCTCGAGCAAAGTCGAATCGGTGGCAGCCAGCGAAACCGTGCAGCATATCGCTCTCGAGATGAACCGCGGCGCCGCTGACTCTGGCGAGTACGTAGGCCAAGCACACACCCTCGCGGGGCAGCAGCACCTCGATTTTCTCGAACTGGTTGACTATCGCGGCGCCATCCTCTCCTCCGCGCAGTGGCAGGCGAAATTTGGATATCCCGAAGCCGCGATTTCCCAAACTACGATTTCGCAAGCTACGCCTGCTCAAGCTACGGCCGCCCAAACCACAACTCCCGCGCCTGTTATCCCAGCGGGAGCCTTCCTGAAACGCGAAGAGCTGCCCGATGGCGCAACCCTCGGGCTGTTTGCCGTGCGGGTGGCCCGCGTCGGAGAACAACCTCTGTACGTGATTGGCGGCGAGCGGCTCGATCAGGGCTTCCTCTCGACGCTCGACATCCCCGCCGGGACACGTGTACTGCTCTATCAAAACCTGGACGCAAAATGGAATCCGAAATCGCTGCTCGATTTGAACGGGCCGGCCGCGGGCGTCGACCAGATCGCTCCGCTGGTCGCACAGGTTCGCGACACACTGCAGGAATCTCAGCGCGTAATCCATTGGACTTCCGATTCCGCCGACGCCGAAGTTTTTCATGCCATCCCACTGACCGGACCCATCTTCAGTGCGACGAATCAAGGTTCGCTAAATCAAAGTCCGTTGAATCAAGGCCCACTGAATCAAAGTCCGGCCGCGAATCAAAGTCCGGCCAATCAGCAACTGATGGGCGTTCTGCTCGTCGGCAGTTCGCGGCGTCCACTGATCGAATTGCAAAGGCAGATCGTCTCCACCGCCATGCTGGTCGGCGGTGCAGGAATTTTTGCGGCGGTCCTGACCAGCCTGTGGTTCGCAGCCCGCGTCACACGCCCGGTCGTGTCTCTGGCTGAGGCTGCGCGCCGGGTCGCCGCGGGCGATCTCGGCGCCAAGGTCGAGGTGGAATCGAGCGATGAACTGGGCGAACTGGCGTCGTCGTTCAACCGCATGACGGAAGATCTCGTGCAGCAAAAAGACCGGACTCTGCAGGCCGAGCGCGTGGCCGCATGGCGCGAACTGGCGCGGCGCTTGGCGCACGAATTGAAGAATCCTCTTTTTCCCTTGCAGGTCACAGTTGAGAATCTGAAGCGCGCGAAACAGAAATCGCCCGAGATGTTTGAGGAAGTTTTTCACGAGGGGACCGCGACCCTGCTGGCGGAAATTAACAATCTGAAAACCATCATCGGCCGCTTCAGCGAATTCTCCAAGATGCCCCAGCCCCAGCGCCGGCCCACCCAGGTAAACGATGTGGTGCACTCGGTGCTGCGCGTCTTTCATGCGCAATTGCGAGATAGCGATCGAGATACCGATCGAGTTACCGATAAAGAAAAGAATAGGATTGCCGTGCGCACCGAGCTCGACGAGGCGTTGCCCGAAATTTCCGCCGACCCCGATCTGCTGCATCGTGCGCTGCAAAACTTGGTGCTCAACGCAATCGACGCCATGCCGCAAGGCGGAGAACTGACGATTCGCACCGCAACTCTGGGTGATCGGATTGAACTTTTGGTCTCCGACACCGGCTCCGGCCTGACCCAGGAAGAATGTGGGCGCCTGTTCACTCCTTATTACACGACCAAGCAACATGGCACCGGACTCGGATTGGCGATTGTGCAGTCTGTAGTAAGCGATCACGGCGGCAAAATCTCCGTCGAGAGCACGAAGGAAAAAGGCACGACGTTTCGAATCGAATTGCCGTGCGATTTCTCGGCGTACTCGGCGTCTCTGCGGTAGATTTGGGTTTGCATTTCAGTTGAGGTCCGGGTTGAGGTAAACGACCGTGGCGCAAAAAGCACACCTGCTGATCGTGGATGACGAGGCCAACACGCTGGCCTCGCTGTCGCGGGCGTTTCGTCTGGAGGGCCACGAAGCCACCGTCTGCGACAACGCAAACAAGGCTCTGGAGCTGGCCAAATCGCAGTCCTTCGACTTGATACTCAGCGATGTCGTGATGCCCGGCAAAGACGGCCTGGCGCTTCTCGAAGAACTCAAAGCGCAAGGCGTGCCGGCTCCAGTCGTCATGATGTCGGGCCAGGCGCACATCGAGATGGCCGTGCGTGCCACTCGCCTCGGCGCACTCGACTTCCTGGAAAAACCAATCTCCACCGAAAAACTGCTGCTCACCGTGGAGAACGCGCTGAAGCTCGGCCGCCTCGAGCGCGAGAATCGCGACCTGGAGCGCCGCCTCGGCAAACACGAGATCGTTTGGAAAGGCGAGACCATGCGCCGCGTGATGGCGCAAGTGGAACGCGTGGCCGCGAGCGAAACGCGCGTCTGCATTCTCGGCGAGACCGGCACGGGAAAAGAACTGGTGGCGCGGACGCTGCACGAGCGCAGTCCGCGCGCCGGCGGTGCGTTTGTCACCCTGAACTGCGCCGCGGTTCCGGCGGAGCTGATTGAATCCGAATTGTTCGGCCATGAAAAAGGATCGTTCACCGGCGCCGCCGGCCGCCATCTCGGCAAGTTCGAGCAAGCCCAGCACGGTACCATTTTTCTAGACGAAATCGGCGACATGCCGCTCACCATGCAAGCCAAGCTGCTGCGCGTGCTGGAGGAAAGCGAGGTCGAGCGCATCGGCGGCGAGCGCGCCATCACTGTGGATGTGCGAGTCGTCGTCGCCACCCACCGCGATCTCGAAGCGCAAGTGCGCGACGGAAAATTCCGGCAGGATTTATTTCACCGCGTGTTCGTCTTCCCCTTGCGCCTGCCCCCGTTGCGCGAACGCCGCGAAGACATCCCGGCACTGATCGATCACTTTGCACGCCAGGTGAGCGCCACCAACGGATGGAAGCCCATGCGCTTCACCGATGACGCGATGGCGGCGCTGCAAGAGCATCCGTGGCCGGGCAACGTGCGCGAACTCAGAAACGCAGTCGAGCGGTTGATGCTGCTCGCAACTTCGGATGAAGTCACCGGCGAAACCGTGGCGCTGGCGCTGCCCGCGTCCGCTGCAGCGCCCGATTCCGCATCGGCCGGCACCGGCCCGCTAGCCGACCGCGTGCGCGCCTTCGAGAAGCAAACCATCCTGGCGGAATTGAAGCGCAATCACCACCAGATCTCAAACACGGCGCGTGCGCTGGGACTGGAGCGATCGCATCTTTATAAGAAGGCCGAACAGGTGGGGATCGATTTGAAGGCGGCGAAGGGCGAAGGCGGCCCCGGATAAGATCTGCCTCCGGTTATTTCGTCTCTACACTCAACGATGTGGGCCAACCGGCGAGCGAGAATTCAGAAATTTGTGGGGGTACCCCCCCTCCCCCCAAAATGAGTTAAGTCGATGATAGTAAAATAGTTAGAGGCAAAGTATTCAAAAGATTTGACTTAGCGTTGAATTTTGCCGTTTGGCGTGCACTTGCGGGGTGTTGGCCGGGGCCCTAGGTTGTCAAATAGCGGTGAAAAGTTTGCGGCCGGAAATGGGCTCGTCTCTGGAGACGGGCGCAGTTCTCGATGGTGCACGGTCGAGGTATCTTCTCAGCGATTGTGGTGCAAGTCTGTGATGAGCGTACGAGAAAAACGTGATGAAAAAAGTTGGGAGGAGCGCAGTGGCTCTGGGCAGTGTGGAATTCCACCCTTCGCGAAGTGCGCGAGAAGTGGCGCACCTGACATGCCCTCCTGAGTACAGTGCAGCCCAGGTTAGCGCCCAAAGAACGGGCGCGAACCTGGGGCACCGGGCTGGGCCACCTTCCCTTTTCACCGGAATCTGGAATAATTCAGGAGATCTTTCTCCGAGGCACGAAAGTCGTGGTGGCAGCCAAACGCGGGAGATCAGTAGTGAGGTCTAAGTATGCCAACTGCTGAGGATGTACTTTCGGAGACGTTTGGCCGATTCATGAAGAATTGGACCTTTATTACGTCACTGCGGCAAGTTGCGGACGTGGCTCTACCGATAGCTGAGGAAGCCCTCGCGGCCATCCATACGGACTTCGTTCAGCGTGTGTCCGTTGATCCCCAATACAAAAATATTATCGTTAACTTGGACGGCAGCGAAACGACATGGGGCGAGGGGACGAAGAATCTCCTGCGGACCGGCATGACCGAAGGCGCGATCACAAGCGCTAGGGATGCAATCGACGCGGCCTCGCTCGTTTTCGCACAGTCCGTGCTCGACGACTGCGCGTGGTCCTACCTGAACGTGTGCTCGCTTGCGAACCCAGGAGATTGGGAGCCAATCATTGCCGAGAAGAAGGCCAGCTTCGCAGATTATTACGGAAAATCGCATGACGTAATCCGAGGTGAGATGATCCAGGAGAAGCTCAAGCAGTTCGAGCGGGATTCTCTCCTCAAGAAGGTGGATCTGCTTTTCCAACTTTGCACGCCGCCGGTGGGTTATGCGCCGATCAACAACTACGCCTACGACCGCGATCGGCTGGAGAGAGTTGACGATGCCCGGCACGGCATTATTCACAGGGGCGGGCTGGGAAAACCTATTGCCAACATAGACGACGATCTTGATTTCATTTCGAAGACGGCGAATTATCTGTTGGCGCTCGTGAATCACAAATACGGCGTGCAACTTAACATTATCAAGGTCTTTAGCCTGCCAATACCTCCGAAAGCTGCTCAAGGATAGAAAAGGGAAACGGGAGGACACTCGAGACCTTCCCTAGCTTCTTGCCGGGAATGGTTTTGTCCGGACACAGGGGTGCGCCGGGAGCTAAAACGATTGCTGCAAGAATTTCTTGATCACGGGTGCCCCTACCACCTGGAGGAGCCGCGAAGTCATAAACGCCCTTGTCTGCACGCCAAATATCATAGGGTCGGCAGTCCACAGTTGCCCGGAGCGTTCTACACGATCTTTCCAAACTGCCGCCCCGCTAAAACCGTAAGGCTTCATTTTCGGATCGTTGGGCTCATATTTAATCAACACATCGCGCTCTGGGTCGTACTGGGATGACAATCCTTTCAATGGAGGCTTTGCGATTGTCCCTGCGAGTATGGTCGGTCTGACCGCGTGATAGTTAGCCACAGCATTCGCAGTACTGGCCTTTGCGACAGGAAATATTCGATCCGTCGGATAGCCGACGAGAATGAGAGACCCTTCGCGTCTGAGCGTTCGACTCTTTGAAAGCTGCTTCGGAAGTTCGCAGAACTGCATGCGGAAACTAGCTAGATCGTCGGCACGAAGAACGATAGCCGCCAAGTCGTGCTCCTTACACCGGACAATACCTTCTACAGGCAGAGATACTCTCGGCACCACTTCTTCCGGTCTCCCCATCCCTTCCCAATTAATGGCGTCGTCGACCCGTAGAAGAAAAGCGAGATTGCGGGGTTCCGCCTTGTCTATCACGTGCTCAGCCGTCAAAATCAGATTATGACCCTCCCACATGCAGGCGGTTCCGGTCCCAATCACATCTGCCATCGTTTTGCTCTGACGGTCTACGTCAGCAAGCAGGTTGACAACGCCCACGGAGTACCACGCAATTCGTTCTATGAAAGCCCTGTACTCTCCGATCATTAGGCCGATCTTGTGCTCGGTCATGAGTTCGCTCGATCCTCTCAATCTCATCTTAAGTGTTGACGGCGAGACAGACAGCAGCCCGGTGCCCCAAGTTCGCGTCCGTTCTTTGGACGCTAACCCTTCGACAAGCTCAGGGCAGGCTCTGGGTGGAGGAACACTCGGGCTGGTCCGTCGCAGGTTTTTGCTTCCCGATCTCTTGCTGTCCACTCCGATTCGATCTCGACGATTCCGATTTCTCGTAAAGAATAGTGGCGGAAGGTGCTCCACTTCCACTCTCCCGGTTCTCTAGCAGGCCCGGCCAGGGTTTCCTTCTGGTGCTAGCGGTCTTGCACGGAACGGGGAGAACTCCCCGACGCATCTTCGGCATGGATAGGGTGTAGGGGTCCTTCGGCTCGGCGCGGACTTCACGTCGTGAAGTCCGTGCTGCGCTCAGGATGACAATTCTAATGTGAGTCGAGATGGTGGTGCATCCCGCACGTTGCGGTCGTAGTGCGTTCCGTTTGCATTTTCCCTCCCCCTCAGACGACAATCGCATCGTGCCCAGCACTAGCTTTTATCAGCAACCGCAAGCGGTCAGCCCCTTCCGTCCTGGCGCGCTCGTGATCGCGACCTTGGCCAACCCGCGCGAAAAATTCTGGGGCGCGATTCTCCATCTTTCGGCTGAAGGCCTCAGCCTGCGCGGTGTCGATGTCGCGTCCTTCGAAGATCTGGCCTCGCAGATCAAAAGCGGCGAACCCTTCACCTCCGGCGTCGTCTTTTTCCCCATGCACCGCTTGGAGCGCATAGAACTGGATCTTCCCGAGGGCAACATCCTGTCGCTCGCCCAGCGCTTCGCGCAGAAGACCGGACAGGATCCCGCCCCGCTTCTGGTGAGCGAGTTCCTCGCGAACGCGGGAGGAGGGGGCGGAGGAGAAAACGAGCGGTGAACTACCGGCAGATCCTGACCGCGCCCAACCAGCTCACGCTGCTGCGGATGATTTTCCTGCCCTTCATCGTCATCAATCTGGTCAAGCACGATTTCAAGTGGGCGTTGGCGCTGTTTATTCTCGCCGGACTGAGCGACGGCCTCGATGGCCTGCTGGCCCGCACGCTGCATCAGCAAACCTTGCTCGGCCAATATCTTGACCCCATCGCCGATAAGCTGCTGATGAGCGGAATGTTTCTTGTGCTCTCGATCGAACGGATGATTCCCTGGAAATATACGGTCGTGGTGTTCAGCCGCGATGTCTCCATCTTGCTGATCAGCGGCGTGCTGTTCATGATTGCCGGCCTGCGCGATTTTCGCCCCAGCATCTTCGGCAAGGCCAACACCTTCGCCCAAGTGGCCGCAATTTTCTTCGTCCTGCTGCTGCTCATCGAGCCCGTACGATGGGTGTGGATCGCGCGCACCACCTTCCTGCGCGCCACCTTTCTCTTCACCATCGTCTCCGCCGTGCACTATGCATTTCTGGTGCAGCACCGGCTGCATGTGCACGGGCCGCCCCCCTCAATCGAGCAGCTCTAGTCCCCAGGGATGCAATGCGGCTCGGCGCGGCTGATTCGCACCGCAGGCTGGGCCGCCACAGTCTCAACCGGCGCCTTGTTCGGCCGGGGAGCGGACTCTAACGTTGCGCCGGCCCACTTATCCTTCAACTTGAGGAAGGGTTCTTCAAAATAACGGCGCGAAAGAAGTGCGATAAGAGTTGCAGCCCCCGCGCCGACAAGGAAGCGTATGAGTATGGGCGTCAGTGGAGCGTCACCCCGAACTATCAGCCGCGCCAGATGCATCGCAACCGGCGCCACGAAATGGCCGGTCACTTCAAATACAAGAGTGTGGATAAGGTACAAACCGTAACTGATCTCCCCGAAAAACTGCAGCACAGGACGCCGTACAATCTGCGCCCAGCGACTCGCCCCGAGCAAGAGCGCAATGCCCAACGTTCCCGTAAACAGCATATTGAACAGCGTCCAGCGAAGCGATGCACCCAAAAGAGTGGTTGGAGCGCCGGGCGAAAGAGTGCCAAACCGCGCCCCTAGGGCTATGAGCAAGAGCGATGCTGTAATGCAAAGAACAGAAAACCATTTCATGGACCGCCGGTCTGTGAGAAAGGTCCGACTCGAGATCGCTAATAGTGAACCGCTCGCCAGCCCATCGGCCACCATCCACGTGTACCAGACCTCCGCCGGGTGTCCGTATGCAAACGCGATAGCCCTTAAAAGAGGGCAGCCGAGAAAGACCGCGAGGGCACAGAACGCCAGCGCTCGCCGCGAAAGATTGCGCACCGCCGCGGGCCAAAGCAAGTAAAACTGCTCTTCGACTGCCAGTGACCATAAGGGCCCGTATTGCATGGCTACACCGAAGAAGTTGGTCACATTCGACAAGTAAATGAGGCTCAACCCGACAAAGCTCCACGAGATTCGATCTTCCACAACGCCAATTCGCGGAAGCAGCAACAGAAGCAGCAGAAGCAGTAAGTAGGCGGGCAGAATTCGCAGAGCTCGTCGAACGTAAAAACTCTTGTAGTACTGCGGCGTTCCCTTGCTGTCCGAGAGTATGCCCGTGATCAGAAAGCCCGAGAGTACAAAGAAAAGGTTTACTCCCAACCAGCCAAACCGGGAAGCAGCGAAAAAGGCGCGCACGATCCCTGGCAAGCCCGTGGTATCGCATTGCGAAAATCCGTGGTAAAAAACAACTGCGAGAATCGCAACGCCGCGGAGCGTGTCCAATTCGGGCATTTTGCGGCGGAGCAACTGGCTTGGGGCATCGCCCTTCAATGAGGAGTCACCGTCCCGAAATCTAGTAGGCAGAGACGGTATTGTCAATCGCAAGCAAGCAGTGTGGCGGCCGGTTAACGCCCAACTCGAACGCACTAGCGTGGAAAACTTTGAATGGCACCCGGCCGTAACTATCAGCGCACCCCATTTGACCCCTTTTCTAGCGGCACCCTAGAATGAAAAGTTCGTACTCTGCCCGCGAACTCATCCATGGCACTGCGTCTCTATAACACTCTTTCCGGGAAGGTCGCGGATTTCCATCCGCTCGACGGCAACCGCGTCCGCATGTATGCCTGCGGGCCGACCGTCTATGACTACGGCCACATCGGCAATTTCCGGACATTCATCGCCGTCGATCTTCTCTATCGCTTTCTGCGTCAAAGCGGATACGACGTACGTTACGTCATGAACATCACCGACGTGGACGACAAGATCATTCGCAACTCGGCACGTGACGGAGTCAACGTGCAGCAATACACCGCGAAATTTGCTCAGGCCTTTCTCGAAGATTCGGCCACGTTGAACATTGAGCGGCCGATTCTGGTGCGCGCAACCGAGCACATCGAGGCCATGGCCGGCTTCATTGCCGAACTGGCGAAGAAGGGCTTCGCTTATCGAACGGACGACGGTTCTTACTATTTCCGCATCGCAAAATTCCCCAACTACGGCAAGCTTTCGAAAAAAGATTTTGCCGGCATGACCGACGGCGCGCGCGTCGACGTGGACGAATACGAGAAGGACAGCGCCCGCGACTTCGCCCTCTGGAAGGCCGCGAAGCCGGGCGAAGCTTCGTGGGAAACCTCGATCGGGCGCGGGCGTCCGGGCTGGCACATCGAGTGCTCGGTGATGTCGATGGAGCAGTTCGGGCCAAGTTTTGACTTGCATGCTGGCGGCGAAGATTTGGTTTTTCCACACCACGAGAACGAAATCGCGCAGTCGGAGGCGCTCACCGGAAAGCAGTTTGCGCGCTTTTGGTTTCATGTGCGTTTTCTGCTGGTAGAGGGCCAGAAGATGTCAAAAAGTCTCGGGAATTTCTTCACCGTCCGGGACCTTGTGCTGCGCGGGTACAAGCCATCGTCGATCCGCTGGCTGCTGACGCAGGTTCCCTACCGCAGTCAATTAAACTTCACTTTCGACGGCTTGAAGTCGGCGGCAAGTTCGGTGGAGAAATTGCGCAACTTCCGCTTGCGCCTGACGAGCACGCAGTTCCCCGCCGGCACGACCGAGCCGATGGCACAGCTCGCCGACGAAACCATCGCGCGAATGAAGAGCGCTCTCGACGACGATTTGAATACCGCCGAGGCGCAGGCTGCCATGTTCGACATGTTACGCAAAACCAACACCGCGCTCGATGCCGCGGAAGCTGGCCAGAACGAGGTCCGCCAGGGCGACGTCAAACCGCTGCTCTTTGCGCTCGAAAAGTTCGACGAAATATTCGGCGTGCTGAAAGATGACGATCAGCCTAAGATGAAAGCCATCCTCGACTGGGCCCGCGCCGAAGGGCGCGAAAAAGAAATCAGCCCCGAATTGCAGGACATCGCCGGCTCCGCACAACTCGCCGACGAACAAATCAATCGAAAGCTAGCCGAAATGGAAGCCGCAAGAAAAGCGCGAAACTTCAAAACCTCCGACGCCCTGCGCGCCGAACTGACCGCAGCCGGCATCATAGTGGAGAACACAAAGGATGGTGTTCGCTGGAGAAGAAAATAAGTATCCTAATTTCAAGTGTCATCCTGAGCGAAGCGAAGGACCTGTGCACTTCGACGCTGCGAGCAAATACACAGGTCCTTCGCTTCGCTCAGGATGACAGACTTTACAGAGTTTGCATGACCCCATGCTGTCCTTAGACGATTACCTCCGCGAAGCCGAAGTCGCCCACGGACATCTCTGCGCGGGGCAGGTACTGGGCGTGCGCCTGGCCATGCTGGGCCTTGAGAAGCTGGGCATCAAAGACCCGCGCGGCAATAAAGAAGACCGCAAGCGTCTGGTAACGTTCGTCGAAATCGACCGCTGCGCCACCGACGCCATATCCCTGGTCACCGGATGCCGTCTCGGAAAGCGCGCCCTGAAATTTCGCGACTGGGGAAAGATGGCCGCGACCTTCGTCGATCTGGGCAAAAAAGATCTGGGCATCAAAGACGTGAGCACCGGCAAAGCCATCCGCATCGCCGCCAAAGAATCGTCCAAGGCGCTGGCGCGCGCCATGCATCCCGAAATCGAAAGCAAGAACCAGCAGCAGATGCTGGCCTATCGCGAAATGGCGGAAGACGACTTATTCACCAAGCAGTGGGTAAAGGTCGAACTCCCCGCGGAAGAGTTCCCCGGATACAAAGGTGAGCGCATCGTCTGCGCCGAGTGTGGCGAAGGCATCAACTTTCGCCGCGAAGTTTTGCGCGACGGGCGGGTCTTATGCCGCGCCTGCTCCGGCGAACGGTATTACGAAGCGCTCTGACGCCCCTCCGACTGGGGTCCACTGGCAGCTTGCGACCTCGTTTTACCCAACCACGAGGAAAGACCCGCCCCGACAGAATAGAAAACTCCGCGAACGAACGGAATCGTAAATACAAAGAAGTTCCGACAGCCGAGTGCACGAAGTCCGCCATCGCAAGCAGCGCCAGAAAACTGATCCCACAACCCTCCACCAACCAAGACGCTCTGTCCCTGGCTCGTGGAGAGCACCGACAAGAACCTCAAAGCAAACCAGAGGCTTGGCAGAGCCCAGACCCACATTGCGGCGCTAACTCTCCACGTTCGCCACATAAAGAAGCCGATGAACGCAGCGCACGTTAGGCTCAGAATCCATTCTTTCCAGAGGATGGCTGCGAGTGAATGCGGATGAAATACCTTCCCGAATGCGGTGTCGAGAACCGCGGTGCCAAGGACCGCGACGATCGTATGAAGAATCAACCATACGCAAAACCTCAACCTCTTTGGCATATCCGCATCCCTGTCGCGATCCGTCCCCTACCCTCTAGCCTGCTCATACGCATGGGCAACTCGCAGTAAAGTAGCCTCGTCAAAGTGTCGAGCAAACAACTGCAGTCCGATCGGCAGCTTCTCGTGATTCTCTCCGCACGGAACTGAAATTCCAGGAATGCCCGCCAGGTTAGCAGTTACGGTGTAGATATCGGCCAGATACATGGCCAGCGGATCATTGACCTTCTCTCCCAAGCGGAACGCTGGTGTCGGGCAGGTCGGTGCGGCGATCACGTCCACTTTCTTGAAGGCCTCGTCGAAGTCGCGCGTCAGCAGCGTGCGCACTTTCTGCGCCTTCAGATAGTAGGCGTCGTAGTAGCCAGCGCTCAGCGCGTAAGTGCCGAGCATGATGCGGCGCTTGACTTCCATGCCGAAACCGCCGTCGCGGCTCAGGCGGTACATTTCGGAAAGCGTGTTCGATTTCGCCCGGAAGCCGTAGCGCACACCGTCAAAGCGCGCCAGATTCGCCGACGCTTCCGCCGTGGCCACAATGTAATACGTGGGAATTGCATACTCAGTGTGCGGCAAACTCAACCGCACGACCTCGCATCCCAACTCGGCCAGTTTCTGGATCGCAGACTCAACCGCGGCGCCGACCTCGGGATCGAGCCCCGAGCCAAAGTATTCTTTGGCCACACCGACCTTCAAACCCTTGACGGGTTTCTCGAGTTCCGCCACGTAGTCGGGCACGGGCACCTCGGCGGAGGTCGAATCCATGGGATCGCGGCCCGCGATTATGCGAAGCACCAGCGCGACTTCCTTCACCGTTTTCGCAAACGGGCCGATGTGGTCGAGCGACGAAGCAAAAGCAATCAGCCCGTAGCGCGACACCCGTCCATAGGTCGGCTTCAAACCGACCACGCCACAAAACGACGCGGGTTGGCGAATCGATCCGCCGGTATCGGAGCCGAGCGTCGCCACGGCCATCTCCGCAGCCACAGCCGCCGCCGAGCCACCCGACGATCCTCCGGGCACGCGGCTCTTGTCGCGCGGATTGTGCACGACGTGATACGCCGAGTTCTCATTGGACGAGCCCATGGCAAACTCATCGCAGTTGAGCTTGCCCAAAATCACCGCGCCCGCCGCTTCCAGACGAGCCACTGCCGTGCAGTCATACGGCGGAATAAAATTCTCGAGAATTTTCGAACCGGCGGTGGTGCGCACGCCGTTCGTTACCATGACGTCTTTGATCGCAACCGGAACTCCCCCGAGCGGCGGCAAAGGCTTGCCCGCCGCGGCCAGCGCGTCGATGCGTGCGGCCTGCGCCAGCGCGCGGTCTTTGCAAACCGTAAGATACGCGCCAATCTCGAGATCTTCTTTCCGGATGCGCTCGTAGAAGTCGTGAGCCAGAGCGGTTGCGGTCGTGTGCTGCCCGGCGATCGCGCTCCTGACTCCGTCAATCGTCAATTCAGATCCCATCTACTTAAGATTTGTCATCCTGAGCGAAGCGAAGGACCCTGCCCTCCGAATGTGTGCTGGAAATAGGTTCCCTTTCTATCTCTCAATCACCTTCGGCACTTCGAAAAATGTCCCGTCCGTGTCCGGAGCATTTTTCACCGCGACATCGTGGGGCAGCGATTCCCGCAGGCCATCCTTCACATCCTCACGGATGGCGTAAGCGAATCGATCGCTTCCGTGCCGCGACTCGTCCACGCCATAGCGGTCCGAGACCTGGGCCATGGGCGCAACTTTGTCGGTTTTCAGTTCGTTGAGTCGCTCCATATATTCGAGAATGGAATTCAAATCGCGCAACATGCGAGCGCGCTCTTCCTCGGTCAACTCGAGGTTGGCCAGATCGGCCACATAGGCGACGTCTTTTTCAGTAACTTTCATAAAGCCGCAATTAGTCTTTAGGCTCCCCCATATATTTTGTCATCCCGAGCAAAGCGAGGGACTGCATTCCTGCCGGAGAACTGCAGATCCCTCCCCTTCGGCTCCGCTCAGGGTCGGGATGACAAGAACACTTTTACAACCTAATTCTTCACCACGAACTCAATCCGCTTGACCGAAGTCGCGGAATACTTATTGATCAGAGCCACATAACGCGGCGCCAGGTTGGCGAGTTCCCGACGCCATCCCGCGTCGGCAACTTCCACACGCAGAACACCATCGGAAAAACTCAGCGCCCGAGTCCGCTCGGCCACCGCACTGCCACACGCGACGGGCCAGGCCAGCAACGCACTCTCGCCCGCCGGCGCGCGATGAAGAGCTTTGGCGATGATGGTTTCGAGACCTGCGGCAGCACGGTTCAAGGCGAGACTCCAGAGTCGCGAACGCGATCAGAACAGCAATCGGTAGGAATAAAAGAACAATTGTAGCACCGGAAAATGTTGCGTCTCTCTACCCGACCAGAGCTATGAGGCCGCGGCCGCCACAGCCTTGGCGCGCTTCTTGGCGAGCTTGCGCAGGTGCGTCGACGAATACAGACTTCCCCGGCAGCGCGCCGCCCCACACAAACACGGCGCTTCGTCCTCGCCATCGTAGAGGTTGTAGTCGTACGTCAATTCCTCTCCCGCCGCAACATCGCGCAGCGCGATGATCCACATCTTGCCGCGAATCTGATCGGTCTCGCAGTTCGGTTTGCAGGAATGATTGACGAAGGCGGCCACGCCGTAGCCATCAATAATGCGCTTGCCACCGTCCAGGCCGAATAAATACGTGTTCTCAAAGTCGTCGTAAAGATCGTCGGCCTGTTCGTGGGTGAGGTACTCGCCGACGTATTCCACGATCAGCGTCCCTTTGCGAATCGGCCGCGTAGTGTAGCAACCATAGGAGTGAATGCGAGACTGGCGAAGTACGAGCGTCATAGATTACAAAATCGCAAGATACATGCTCGCGGAAATTTGGCAATTTTGCAATTTGGTAATTTGGTAATCTAAAATCTGATAATCTGATGATTGAAACCCTCGTTTGAGCCAATAGTCAAATCTGGGGTGACTGGCGTTCAAATTACGGAATTGCAAAATTAGAACATTACAAAATCCCATGGCTCATCAGCATCCAGCGCGCTTTCTTAAGATTGTCAACGACGCCAAGCAGCGCGTCCGCGAAACCAACGTTGACGAAGTCAAGGCGCGGCTCGATCGCGGCGACAAATTCGTTCTCGTCGACGTCCGCGAAGACCGCGAATTCGACGCCGACCACCTGCCCGGAGCCGTCCACATGGGCAAGGGCATCATCGAGCGCGACATTGAGGGCAAGTATCCCGACTTGCAGACTGAACTCGTACTCTACTGCGGCGGCGGTTTCCGCTCCGCGCTGGCCGCCGACAACCTGCAAAAAATGGGATACACCAATGTCATATCCATGGATGGCGGGATGCGCGGTTGGCGCGAACGGGGTTTTCCGCTGGAGAAGTCGAAGTAAATGGCGGATCGGAAACAGCGCCCCATGCGCCTTCGGCGTATGTTCATTCCTGAAAAAATTGAATCTCCGAGCGTCCCGCGGTTTGCATACCACCCGCTTCTCTGAAAAAATAACTAAACAGGTACTGTGGGGTTTTCTGCAATGTCTCAAATCGGAAGCTTTGCGCTGCTGCTGGCGCTCGGCCTGAGTGCGTATTGTTTCCTGGCAGGCTTCGTGGCGTTGTTCCGCCGGGATGCCGCGTCGGCTCGTCTCGGTGAGACCGCCCGCCGCGCCGGAATCGCCACGTTCGCCGCGGTGCTGCTGGCAGGCATCGTTCTCGTGCTGGCCGCGTTCAACGACGACTTCTCCATCGCCTACATCTTCCATCACAGCAACCGCGACCTGCCCGCCGCCTATAAGTTCGCCGTGCTGTGGTCCGGTCAGGAAGGCTCGCTGCTCTTCTGGTCGCTGCTGCTGGCCGGCTACGGGTTCGTTCTGCGCCTGCGCTACAAAACCGATCAGCGGCTGTTCGCCTACGCTTCGGTGATCATCGCCTCGGTGCAGGTTTTCTTTCTGCTGATTCTGAATTTTGCGGCCCACCCGTTCGCCATCATGCAGGGCTCGCTCCCCGCGGATGGGACCGGGCTCAATCCTCTGCTGCAATATCCCGAGATGGTCATCCATCCGCCGATGCTCTACCTCGGATACGTCGGCTTCACAGTTCCCTTCGCCTTCGCGCTGGGCGCGCTCATCATGAAGTACCCCGGCGAGAAATGGATTCACATTACGCGCCGCTGGACCATGGTGACCTGGTGCTTCCTCACCATCGGCGTTTTTCTCGGCGCGCACTGGGCGTACGCTGTCCTAGGATGGGGCGGTTACTGGGGATGGGACCCGGTGGAAAATGCCTCGCTCATGCCCTGGCTCACCGGCACAGCGTTTCTGCATTCCGTCATGATGCAGGAAAAACGCGGCATGTTGAAAGTCTGGAACATGTCGCTCATCTTCGCGACCTTCCTGCTCTCCATGCTCGGGACCTTCCTCACGCGTTCGGGAGTGATCAGTTCGGTGCACGCCTTTGCGCAGTCCTCGATCGGCACCTGGTTCCTGGTCTTCATAGCGTTGACCCTGGCGGTCTGCACCTTTTTCCTTATAGCGAACCGGTCGCACCTGAAGAGCGAGCACAAACTGGAATCGCTGGTGTCGCGCGAATCCAGTTTCCTGTTCAACAATCTCCTCTTGCTCGTGGTCTGCTTCACCATACTGTGGGGCACGTTTTTCCCCATCTTGTCGGAATTTGTCCAAGGACACAAAGTCACGGTCGGTCCGCCTTTTTTCAATCGCGTCGCTATCCCGGTTGCCTTGCTGCTCCTGCTGCTCACCGCGGTCGGACCGCTGCTCGCCTGGCGTAAGACTTCCGTCGAAAGCCTCAAGCGGAATTTCTTGTTCCCCGCGATCGGTTCGCTCGCCATCGGCGGCATGATGATCTTGTTCGGTGTGCGTCCCTGGGAAGATCCTTCTTACTTCTACGCCACCATGGCCGCCATTCTCTCGGCGCTGGTGATCTTTACCGTTATTTCCGAGTTCCTCCGCGGCGGCCGCGTCATCGCCGGCAAGAGCCAGCAGAATTTATTCTCCGCGATGATTCACCTCTACCACAGAAATACGCGCCGCTACGGCGGCTACATCGTCCACTTCGGCGTCGCCCTCGTCGTAATTGGAATCCTAGGCACGCCTTTCAACAAAGAAGTTGAAAAAGAAATGGGCTTCGGCGACAAAATCAACATCGGCCCCTACACCCTGGTCTGCCAGTCCTACACCCAGGACGACAATCCCAACTACGCCAACGAGTGGGCCATCATCAACGTCTTCCGCGGCGGCAAGCAGATTACGACCATGTATCCCGAGCGCCGCTTCTATAAAGCCAGCCAGCAGCCGCAGACGCTGCCCCGCATTTATCCCAGCTTCCGCGAAGATCTTTTTCTGGTGACCGATGTCTATCTGGTCTATGAAGGCAAGAACGAGACCACTGGACGCCCCATCATTAAAGCGCACTTGAATCCGCTGGTGCCCTGGATTTGGATCGGCCTGATCGTCATGGTCTTCGGCACCATAACCGCCCTCGTGCCGAATGCCGCCCCGGTTCAGGTTACTGCGCCTGTTCCGGCTCGCACTCCGGCGCATGTGGGAGCGGGAGATTGAGATGAAAACAGTAGCCAGTAGCCAGTATCCAGTACCCAGTGGCCCTATTCGCCGCTGGTTGCAGGCCGCCGCGCTCGCGCTCGTGGTGTTTGTTTTCATGGGCGCCGGAGACGACTCCGCTCGCTTCAAAGACCTCGGCCATCGCATGATGTGCACTTGCGGATGCGGCCAGGTCTTGCTCGAATGCAATCACGTCGGCTGCCAGTCCTCCGACAAGATGCGCGATCAACTGCAGGCCGCGCTCGACAAAGGCGGCAGTAATAGTGACGACCTCATCCTGCAAGGCTTCGTGCAGGAATACGGACCGACGGTAATCGCCGCGCCCACCGCCACCGGCTTCAATCGCGTGGCCTGGATCATGCCCTTCGTCGCCTTGGCGCTCGGCATAGCCTTCGTAGTTTATGTCGTGCGCGCATGGAAGAACCGTCCCGAACCGGCTCTAGCCGACGGCGTCACCATCCCGCAAGGGAGCGAACTAGACAGGTTCCGCGAAAGGGCTCGCAAGGAGACCGACGTATGAAGAAGTGTAGCGCGGACACTCCTGTCCGCGAAAAGCTGCGATCTACGACAGGTTTCAAGTACGGGAGCTTGGAAAGGGCCCGGCTTCAGCCGGGCCGTTATAGGACCCGAAAATCAAGGGCTTTAGCCCCTGAGGGAGGCCGCCCCCAATGACTCTTTTCGTCTGCGCTGTCATAACGCTCGCCTGTCTTTACTACGTCTTCTTCTTCCCCGGCGAAGTCTACGCCGGAGAAGAAAAAACGCGCCTCGGCTATCTCCGCGAGCGCAAGGAAGCCGTCTACGAAAACCTGCGCGACCTGAATTTCGAATACAAAGCCGGCAAGGTACCGGACGCGGACTATCAATCGATGCGCGCCTCGCTCGAAGAAGAAGCAGCCGCGATCATGGCCGAGATTTCGCGGCTGGAGCAGGCTGCGGGGCAGGCGGTGTAAGTTGCAGAATCTGCAAGGGCGCGATCTGCGACATTAGGAGTTTTAAGCATCGCGGCCTTAAACGGCTTTACGAGCAGGACGACCGCAGCGGGATACGGCCAGATCTTGTAGATACAGTTCAAGAAATTCTGACGGTTCTTGATGACGCCGTGACTGCATAGGAGCTTAATCTCCCGGGTTACCGCCTGCATCCGCTGAAAGGCGACCGGAAGGGTTTCTTGTCCGTCACCGTGAGGGCAAACTGGCGCATTGTTTTTCGGTTCGAAGGTGCCCATGCGTTTGACGTTGAACTGATCGACTACCACTAAGACAAAACAGGAGGAGAGCGGCATGCCAATGAAAAATCCCGCGCACCCAGGACGTATTGTGAGAAGCGCGTGCCTTGAGCCTTTGGGCTTGTCCGTAACCGAGGGAGCGGCGGTTCTCGGCGTCAGCCGGCAAACGCTCAACAACGTCATTCACGGCAAGTCGGGCATCAGCCCCGAGATGGCAATCCGGCTCTCGAAGGCCTTTGGCAGCACGCCCGAAACCTGGCTCCGGATGCAGCTTGCCTACGATCTCGCACAGGCCCGCAAGGACGAGAGCAAAATCAAGGTGCGCCGCCAGCACATGCCCCAGGAGCTCCACGCACAGTGAGCGGATGCGCGGACGATTCAGTGTGGCGCGGGCGCCCTCGCCCGCGAAAAGCCGCGATCTGGCATGGATTTTAGGAACGGAGGCTTTGAAAGAAACGGGAGCTTTAAAGGGACGGAAGCTATGAAAGCGGCCGCGATCAAGGCGGAGATTGCGGGGCTGGAGCAGGCTGCTGGGCAGGTAGCCTGATTACCCTTTTTCGTGAGTAATGCGGAATTTGCGAATTTGACCGGAGCAAGATGTGTTTGAGCGTTACACAGAGAAGGCTCGCCGCGTGATCTTCTTTGCGCGCTATGAGGCGAGCGCATTCGGATCGCCCTATATCGAGTCGGAGCATCTGCTGCTCGGGCTCCTACGTGAAAGTAAGGCCCTCTCCGCCAAACTCTTTTCCGGGCCTTCATTCACAGTTGGCACCATCCGCAAAGAGATTGAAAGACACACGGCCGTCGGCGAGAAGATCCAAACCTCCGTTGACCTCCCGCTCACCAATGAGTGCAAACGCATCCTGCGTTATGCGTCGGAAGAAGCGGACCGCCTCGGGCATAAACACATAGGTACGGAACACCTTGTTGCCGGCATGTTACTGGAAGAATATTGCTACGCTGCTTGCCTGCTTAGCGAACACGGCGTCTCATTGGAGAGTGTTCGCAGCGGCATAACGGAAGAGTCAACCAACGAGCTCGCTCAAGCGAAGTCACCTGGCATTCCTGCCGGATACAGATGGAAAAACCTGCTCTACAATCCGGCGAGCGAGAGCATCATTCTTGAGATGGCACGCGCCGACACTGGACATCCACGGCTGAGTCGACTGTTTACGCGTCACAAAGATGCGGCAGTCTACGAGCCAGTCGGCAATCCGGCTGACGACGTGTCATACGAGTCCCCCGTCACCTGCGAGAAGCAACAGATCGTCATCTTCAATTCCATTAAGTGGGCCGGCGGCGGCGGAAACTCGGATGGCGTGTACTTGTTTAATCTCAAAACCAAAGAGCTCACAGTCCGCATTGCAAAAGACGCTTTGACGATTGCAGAGCCCCACCTGCGATCCTGGATTTCGGCGCTCGTCTCGCTGTCGGATGATGGCCAGACACTGTACATGAAAGTCGGAATCGAAAAGCCGGTTTCAGGCGGTGGAGTAGTTGAATATCATTTAGCCAGCTTCGCCCTGTTGGATAAGAAACTGGAGTTGCTATCTCAGTTAAAGGATGTCCGCTTCTGAACATTGTTCCTGGTTCGCAACGTTGAGGAGTTATTTCGACCAAACTCGCTACGTCCGCCCGAGCGGCCGCCCTCTCGAAGACTGCTTGCGCGATCTGGTGATTTCCACTCGGCGCGGGTAAAATGAGAATTCCATGAGCCTAAACACCATCAAGGAGATTGAACGCGCAATCGGGGCCCTCACGCCGCCCGAAGTAGAGGAATTGTACGCATGGCTTGAGCAACACTGCCCGCCGCCGATCGACACTCGCGTCCAATCCGATCTTGCGGCTGGACGCCTCGACACGGCCATCCAGCGCGCTTTGGACGACGAGAAGAACGGTCGCACACAACCGCTCTAGCACCCGATGCAGCATCGCGCCACCACCGATTTTTGGCGGCAATACCAGGCCCTCTCACAGCAGGTCCGCGTCCGTGCCGACAAACAGTTTTCATTGCTGAAAGCAAATCCGCAGCATCCTTCGTTACAATTCAAGAAAGTGGGAGATCGCCACGGCCGGGAGATATGGTCCGTCCGCGTCACGCTGAACCATCGCGCCCTTGCCATCAAACGGGACGATGGATATTTGTGGTTCTGGATTGGCGATCACAAAGCCTATGAAGCGCTGATTTCCTAGCGCTGCTGCACCGTGCAAAAGAATCTGCGGCAGCAAGGAGTTCTTTTGACCAAATTCGCAAAGCTCGCGTTACTAATCGCCATCCTCGCGCTGGCCCTAGCCACAGCCGCCGCCCAAACCCTAACCGGCACCGTAACCAACGGCACCACCAACAAGCCCGCCGCCGGAGACGAAGTCATCCTCATCAACCTGGCCAACGGCATGGACGTAGGCGGCACCACCAAAGCCGACAGCGCCGGAAAATTCAGCTTCAAAGTCACCGTCGCCGGGCCGCACCTCATCCGCGCCGTCCATCAGGGAGTCAACTATCACCAAATGGCGCCTCCCGGCGTCAACACGGCTGACGTGCAGGTGTACGACGTCGCGCCCAAAGTCGCCGGCCTCAGCGTGACCGCCGACGTCCTTCGCTTTCAAGCCGACAGCGGAACCATGCAGGGCATACGCCTGTTCGTGGTCAATAACGCTTCTTCTCCCCCGAAGACGCAGATGAACGATCACAACTTCGAGTTCTATCTGCCCTCCGGCGCAAAGATCGAGCAACTACAAGCCCGCGCCCCGAACGGCCAGCCGATCAGCGCCGACGCCGTTCCAGATCCCGAAAAAACGTCCGAGAAGAACCGCTACGCCATCGCCTTCCCGCTCCGTCCCGGAGAAACGCAGTTCCAAGTGGAGTTCACTCTGCCATACTCCGGCGAGATCAAGATCGATCCCAAGCCGCTCTATTCTGCCCAGCACCTTGTCATCGTTCTTCCCAAGACGATGCAGTTCAAGGCCGCGAATCCGTCTAGCTTTCAATCCATGCCAGATCCCACCCAGGCCGACAGCAACGTAGAAGTCGCGCAGCAGACCAAGCCCGGCCAGCCGCTCGGCTTCACGCTGAAGGGCACCGGAGTAATCACCGAGTCGTCCGGAGAGACTGCCTCGGGCGCGGCCCAACAGCAGGAATCACCACAGGGACGCGACAATCGTTCTAACGACAATCGTTCTAGCGACAATCGGCCCGGCGGCGGACTCGGCGTTCCCATCGACGCTCCCGATACCCTGCAGAAATATCGCTGGCCCATCCTCTTCGGATTCGCCGTGCTGCTCGCCATTGGAGGATGGGTGGTCACGAAACGGCAAACCGGAGCATCAGTCGCCGCGACCTCCCCTGCGAAGCCTGGCGCTGTGTCGAGCGTCAATAGTGCAGCCGTCCGTACACCCGCCGCGCCCGCAACATCCGCGGCCAGCCCTCCGGCCGCAAAATCGTCGATGCTGCTCGAAGCGCTGAAAGAAGAGCTGTTCCAACTCGAGGTAGAAAGAAAACAAGGCAAGATCACGCCCGCAGATTACGAAAAAGCCAAAGCAGCCCTAGACCAAACGCTAGAGCGCGCACTAAAGCGCCAGGGTTAGATCGTGTAGGGACGGCCGCCCTCGGCCGTCCAAGCCGAGCGCAGCTCGGCAGTTGCCCGCGGCCAGAGCCTGCTCCGAGCCCAAACCCCAGCGCCCGGCATCTAATCGGCTGAGCCCGATAAACTTGAGGCACTCATTATGAGTAACATATTCAAAACCACTCTCCTGCTCACCTGCATGACGCTGTTGCTCATGCTGGCCGGCCGTGCTTTCGGCGGCCAAAATGGAATGTTGATGGCGCTCGCCTTCGCTGCCGTCATGAATTTTGTCGCCTATTTTTTCTCCGATAAGATCGCCCTCGCCACTTACCGCGCCCAACCCGTCAGCCGCGAAGATCTGCCGCGCGTCTACAACATCGTCGAGCGCCTGGCACAAAAAGTCAGCCTCCCGATGCCCAAGGTCTACCTCATCCCGACCGACTCGCCCAACGCCTTCGCCACCGGACGCAATCCGAACCACGCGTCAGTCGCCGTAACCCAGGGCATCCTCGGACTGCTCAACGACGACGAACTGGAAGGCGTGCTCGCCCATGAACTCGGCCACGTGCGCAATCGCGACATCCTCATAAGTTCGATCGCGGCCACTTTAGCCGGCGCCATCACCTGGCTCGCCTCGATCGCCAAATGGGGCATGATTTTTGGCGGCATGCGCGGCAGCCGCGACGATCGCGGCGGAGGCGGCGGCATCGCAGCCATTGCCATGATTATCCTCGCCCCATTCGCAGCCATGCTGATCCAGCTCGCCGTCTCGCGCTCCCGCGAATACGGCGCCGATGACACCGGAGCCCACTGGACCGGTAATCCCTATGCCCTGGCCAGCGCGCTGGCGAAGATCGACGCCTATTCCAAACAGCGCCCGCTCTTAGCGAGCCCATCGACCGCGCATCTTTTCATCATTGCGCCGTTCTTAGGTGGCATGAGTTTCGGCAACCTGTTCTCGACCCATCCGCCGACCGCGAAGCGGATTGAGCGGTTGACCGGAAGGCCGGCGGAATTCATGCAGTAAGTTCTCAGTTCCCGGTTCTCAGTTCTCAGTAAAACCAGCAGGGCTACGCCGCGCGGCTCTTGATTGAGGCGATGAGCCCGTTAAGGACTCTCCCGAGTTCGTCGGCGGCAGCGAGCAAGGCAACTGCCGTGGTTGGTTGGAGGTATTTCAAGTCTCTTGCGATGAGAAGCTGAGTCTCAATTTCCACCAAAGAGCCACGTGCCTGACTCAGGAAGTGATGAAACTCTTTTTGGGAAAAACGAGCCTGCCCTTCTGCGGTGTTACTCGGTACCGAAACCGATGCACGCCGCAATTGATTGGTGAGTCCGTAACGCTCCTCGCTCGGAAATCGCTGAGTCACCGCGTAGATTTCGATGACGAACTTCATGGCCTTCTGCCAGGCAACCAAGTCTCGATAAGAGCGCCCCATAAATCCCTCCAGTCCGGATTATGGGATCTCCAAGGCCGTAGCGCCGTGACCGGCAACCACGCAGAATGGTCGGTTTTACTGAGAACTGAGAACCGGGAACTGAGAACTTCTCCATGACCGCCGTAACCCACCGCACCGCCGCGCGCATAGTAGAATCGCAACAATGGCTCCCGAAACTCTGGTGGCAACCGCGCGCCGCGCCGCGGCGCTAGAAGACAGTCTGCGCCGCGTCATCCGCGGCAAAGACGACGTCCTCCGCCTCGCCCTGGTTTCCATCTTCGCCAAAGGCCATCTGCTGATCGAAGGCGTCCCTGGAGTCGGCAAGACCACGCTCGGCCAGGCGCTCGCCCGCGCCATCGACTGCAGCTTTCAGCGCATCCAGTTCACCAGTGACATGTTGCCCTCCGACGTGCTGGGCATTTCGATCTACTCCGCCATCGAGCAGAAATTCGAATTCAAGCGCGGACCGGTCTTCGCCAACGTCCTGTTAGCCGACGAAATCAACCGCACCACTCCGAAGACGCAGTCCGCCCTGCTTGAGGCGATGAACGAAGGCCAAGTCACCATCGACGCGCACTCGTATCCGCTGCCCCAACCGTTCTTAGTTCTAGCGACCCAAAATCCCATTGAGCACCACGGCACCTATCCCTTGCCCGAGTCGCAACTCGATCGTTTCCTGATGCGGGTTCGCATGGGATATCCCGAAGGCAATGCCGAGCGCGAGATTCTGCGCGCCGAAGCCGGCGTCGCCCAACTCGAAAACCTGCGCCCCGCGCTCAACGCCGCCGACGTAGTAGAGATCCAGCAAGCGGTAGCCCAGATCCACGTGGATGAATCGCTAATCACCTACCTGCTGAACATAGTCGGCAAAACGCGTGAGTCCGAGTATCTATCCCTCGGAGTTTCTCCCCGAGGCTCGCAGATGCTCTACCGCGCCGCCCAAGCCATGGCTTTTCTGGAGGGCCGCGACTATTGCACGCCCGAAGATTTCAAGCCCCTGGTCGTCTCCGTCTTCGCCCACCGCGTAGTCGTAAATTCGCTCTACACTTCCACCCTGAAAAAGTCCGAGCAAGCAGAACAGGTTTTGCGCGAGATCATGGAGAGCGTGCCGGTGCCGGTATAGTTAGTTCTCAGTTCCCGGTTCTCAGTTCTCAGTTAGACACCAGCCATGATCGCGGAAGTTATTCCCAGCTCCTACGACGCAGAAGGTAAGAAGGTTCTTCGTCCATTTGACCGCCGCAGGGGTCTGCGACCTACCTTTCCGCTTGGTCGCTATGTCAGTCACCCCCTTGTCATACACTGCCATTCAGTCGAAGAGATAGCGAATTTCTGATGGAGTGCGAATACGTTTCCGATAAAGAGCTCTTCGACAAAGAGGAATATTGGCAGCCGCCTGAAGATTTCGAACACAGGAAGAAGGGCGATTGCGAAGACTTCTCGTTCTGGACCTGGCGCCAGTTCATGCACTTGGGATACGACACCCGCGTCGTATTTGGTCAACACGGAAGATACGGTCTGGACATGCCTGGATCCAATTTATTCAGGACGGAAAGTGGTTTTTAGTTGAACCGCTGTGGCGTCGCCTCGGACTCACATTACCGAGACTAAGCACGCTGAGGTACCGGCCACGATTCTCAGTTGCTTGGGACGGAGAGAAACTCTCCTATTACCAACACCACGAACGCTCCGCTCGCCCCTCAGTTGTTGGTCTCATAGGGTTGCTGCCCGAATACGTCCTCATCTGGGGAGGCTTTTGGCTGAGCTCTCCGTTGCGAATTCCGAAGTTTCTTTGGTCCCTGCTGAGGCGTTTCCTTAAGGGTTTTCGGTGGATGGGGACTCCACGACGATTCTGACTTCCGGGATCGGTATAGCGGATCTATGCCAGCCACTTATCAGGCCACTAAACACCAGGGCCGCGCCAGCTCGCTTCTTCGCTCTGCCGCTCTTCGGGCTCCGGCTTGAAGATCACGCCTTGACTGGTGCGGCTGTTCATCAGGACGCGGATCGGTTCGGCAAACCGCAAGTGGCGGACACACCCTTCTTCTTCGACGGCCGGTTGCTCCGTCAACCACTGCCAATCGACTGAACCTTCGCCGGCATCTGGATTCACGGTGAAATAACCGACCTGAAAGGCGGTGAGATTTTGGAAGAAATGGCTGCCCTGCGATGGGGTGACGCGAAAATCGCGGAATCCCGCCTCCACAATCACGCGCGCGCCGGAGATTTCATCCCATTCGACCGGAATGCCCAGCCAGGGTTCAGTCGATCCCCAGCGTCCTACCCCGATCAACAGATAGGGCCGGTTTTCTTCGCTGAGCAGGCGATTGAGCCGCGCGACCGCCGTGGCCACTTCCTGGCTGCGGGAGCGCTCGAAGCGTTGCGAATCGACCACTACGATATCGTGCAGCTTATCGATGCGGCCGTTGCCTAGAACTTTGCTGCTCTGGCAGATCAACTGCTCCGGCCGAATATCGTCAAGCGTTAAGTCCTCGGTGTCGCGCGCCAGCGTCAGTGGCCGGATCTGCAGAAACCCGAACTCCGCCGCTTGTCCACTAGACGACCCAGCCCGCTCCGGCAAGCGCACGGCAAACTCGATCTCCACGGGATTGCCCAGCGCATCCTCACCAGCCCGAACCAGGTCATCGAGAATCTCCGCCAGCGGAAAAGTGCCGTGCTTGAGCATGGGAGCAAAGGTGATGATGCGGGATCCCGGGCGGCTCACGCCATCGTAGACGGCGTGGTTGTCCTTGGAGTAGGTTGAGGCCAACGCCCGCAGTGTGCCGTCGCTCTCGGCCGCGTCCAGGCCAAACCGCCTCTCGTGCCAATGTCCTGGTCGGCCTTCCGCAGTGCCATTCAACTCCAAGGCCCAGAATTCCGACTGCGAATTGGCCAGTATGTCTTCGACCGAGGAAAACTGCACCAGGTTGCGGGGATAGCGCGGGCAGAAGGTCAAACACTTCCCTCCATCTACCACCGCCCGGCCCAGACCCAGAGCGACGGCCGCGATACCGTCTCCGAAAGTCATTGGAGGCACGGGATAAAAATTGCGCGAGCGCACGACTCCGGAGAAGTCCGGATAAAAGCGCTCCCCGTGGCGCGTGCCCACAACCCGCTGCAGAATCACCGCCATTTTTTCCTCTTCCAGACGGTAGGGCGTAGCCCGCACATAGGCCTTGGCATGGCGGCTGAACGTGGAGGCGTACACGCGCCGGATGGCCTCGCTCAGCGCCGCCAGCCGCGCGTCCGGATCTGGTGAATTTGCTTGCTGGTTGCCCAGCATGAAGGTTTCATACACGCCGGTGAAAGGCTGGTATTGCGAATCCTCCAGCAGGCTCGACGAGCGCACCGCCAACGGATGGCTGACCTCGGCCAGGAACGATTTCAGGTCTTCGTTGAGGGAGGTGGATAGCGGTGCGGCCAAAAACTTCCGCTCAATCTCAGCGTCATCTTCGCAGCGCAAGGCAAAGTCCAGGAGGTTGTTTTCGGTTACGAATTGATCGAACACATCCGTCGCCAGCACGACCGCGGGAGGCACCGAGATGCGAACCCCGGGAAAGCGACGGGTCATGCGGCTCTTGCGCAATAGGTGGCGCACAAAGGCAAGACCGCGAGCCTTGCCCCCCAGCGACCCGGAACCGATCCGCAGAAAACTTGATTCTGAAGGCTTGAACGTATCGGCCCGGAAGTCGCCGATCAGCACTTCGCTTTGTTCGCGGCGATAGTTGTTGATCGACTCGATCAGATCGCGCCGCAGATGTTCCGGGCTCGGAAAATCCGAAACTTTTCGCGGGCGCAGCTTGGCCGCCAGCGCGAACTCGGTGCGCGCCATCAGCCAATGGGAGAAGTGGTTGCTTTGCGAGTGAAAGACGATGCTTTCCGCCGGAACGGTCTGCAATTGCTCTTCCAGTTCGTTCATGTCTTTCGCCCGTCCCACTTCGTTCCCATCGGGCAGACGAAACACGAAGTCGCCAAACCCGAATTGCTCGGTCAATATCCGGCGCAAGTCTTTCAGCAGCGTAGGCGAACGTTTGCGCAGAAACGAATAGCCCGCGGCGTGCGCCCGCGGGCGGAACTCGGTGCGGCTGGTTTGCAACACTACGGGCACGTCTGGCACCAGGCTCTTCACCATGTGCGCCAGTTCAAAGCCCGCCTCCGCACTCAGCTTGCCCTCCCATGGGAACTCCACATCCGATACCAGGCCGAACAGATAATTGCGATACTCCTGCACCAGCCTGGCCGCATCTTCGAAGTTCGAGCTCAGCAGAATTTTCGGCCGCGCCTGCATGCGCACCAGCTTGTGCGCCACGTTAATGCCTTCCTGGATCACGCGCCGCGATTGCTTGATCAGTTCGGTATAGATCACGGGCAAGAACGCCGAGTAGTAACGGATGTTGTCTTCCACCACCAGCAGCACGGGCACGCCGATGGCCCGCGTGTCATGCAGGACATTGCGTTTATCCTCGATGTACTTGACGATCGTGATCAGGATGCGGGCATTGCCCTGCCACAGAAAAACCCGTTCGATCTCGGTGGCTGGATTCCGCGCCACGAAATTCTTGATCTCGCGATAGTCATAGCCCAGCACCACCACCGGAACATCCAGCCCGGCCCGCTTCACCTCGCTCGCCAACTGCGCCGCGTTCGTCTCGCCCACGGTAAGGTTGGTCACGATCAGGTTGTATTGCTGAGAGCGGGCCAGATCAACCGCTTCCGCGCAGCTGGAGACATGCGTAATCCCCGGGACTCGTCGAAGATTGAGTTCGAGCGATTCGTCGATGAGCAACTCGTTGAGCCGGCCATCTTCGCGGAGGATGAAGGAATCATAGAGGCTTGAGACCAGAAGGATGTTGTGCACCTTAAACGGCATCAGGTTTTCGAAGCGCTCAAAACGCTCTTCTGCATCCATGATGATGGGCTCGGCGACGCGGCGCACGCTCATGGGGATATCCTAGCAGGCTCCTGAAAAACTCGATTTCGCGTTTGATTTTGGGTGGCGCAGCGGTTGACCAATCCCGCCCGATGGAAGGAGTATATTGATTGCGCGACGGTTGCTCCGTGGGCAGAATATCTTTCGCTGAGTTGATGAAAGCCGCTACTCTAACCTCACCTCAAGAAGTTCGGAAGCGGCCACTCCGCATTGGCCAAGTTGCGCGGCCGGAGCCGAAGCCTGGTCAAGTTCTGTTGCGGGTGCGTGTGTGCGGAGTCTGCCGCACCGACTTACACATCGTCGAAGGCGACTTGCCACCGCGACGCCCCGGAATAATCCCCGGACATCAGATTGTCGGCGAAATAGTAGCCGGAGATGCGGCCGGAGCTACGGACGAGCTTCCCGTCGGCACACGCGTGGGCGTTTCCTGGATGGGAGGAACGGACGGCACCTGCCGGTATTGTCAGCTTGGTCTGGAGAATCTCTGCGACTCACCCACCTTTACCGGTTATACCGTGGATGGCGGCTATGCCGAATACGCGGCCGTGCGCTCCGATTTCACTTTTCCTCTTCCCGATCAGCTCGACGATTTACACGCCGCGCCGCTGTTGTGTGCAGGCATCATCGGTTTTCGCAGCCTTCGTGTGGCCGGCGTCAAGCCAGGAGACCGTGTCGGGCTGTTCGGCTTCGGAGCTTCGGCCCATCTGGCAATCGCGGTCTTGCGATCCTGGAATTGCGAAGTATACGTCTCTACGCGAGGAGCGACTCATCGCCAGTTAGCAGCTTCTCTTGGGGCGGTTTGGGTGGGAAGCGAGACCGAGAGACCGCCTGCGGAGCTCGACTGCGCAGTGACGTTCGCTCCCAGTGGCGATGTCGTAATAGCCGCTCTAGCCAGCCTGCGCAAAGGAGGAGTGGTCGCCATCAACGCAATTCATTTAGACCGGATTCCTCAGTTTGACTACGATCGCCTGCTGTGGGGCGAGCGCCAGCTTCGGAGTGTCGCGAACATGACTCGTGCCGACGCTCGAGATTTCCTCCAGGTCGCGAGCGCGATTGGTCTGAGGCCGAAAGTAACTGCCTTCCCACTCGACCAGGCCAACGAAGCTTTGATCGCGGTAAAAGAGGATTCCATCGACGGAGCTGCCGCCATAGTCATGTAAGGCGGTCGCGCCTTTTCTCCCGCGCAGAATGCAGAAACACTCTGATCGAAGCAGGGTTTTGGGAAGGGCACGAGTTTACAGCTTACGGAAAAACTAGTGTTTCGTATCAGGGTATCGCTTTAGCGATACCGCAAGGCATTCGAAATCAGACGCCCCTTTAGGGGCTGGGGCGGGAAGTCAGGCTTTTTCCGCGGCCTCTTTACTCGTGCCGTTGCTCGCTGAAAATGTGTTCGCGCTTTAGCGCCCGAGGCGTGCTGTTTGCGCTGTCAACGAGTTGCGGCCCCGATGTTATCTTAATGGGGGTTGTGACGACGATGCCAAGTCGCAACCGAATCGCTGGTAATCACCTTCATGGAAGTTCTCAAAAGACTTTTTGAGCAGCATTTCCACTCCCCGGTCGAGCGAGTGCAGCCGCTGCAGGGCCAGCTCGGCGGTTCGGGCCGCAAGGTCATCCGGCTTTCGAGCGACAAACTCAGCGCGATTGGCATTCTCTATGACGTGCGCGAAGAGAATGTCGCCTTCCTCGAATTTTCCCGGCATTTTCGCAGGCACGGTCTGCCGGTGCCGGAAATTTATGCCGAAGATTTGAGCCACGGCGCTTATCTCGAAGAGGACCTTGGCAGTACGACGCTTTTTGAATTTCTCTCGGACCATCGTAACGGCGCGGCCATCGCTCCCGAGGTCATCGCCGCCTATCGTAAAGTTGTCGCCGTGTTGCCGCGGTTTCAAGTCGAAGCGGGCCGCGATTTGAACTACAAAGTGTGCTATCCACGCGCCAGCTTCGATCGCCAGTCCATAGCATGGGATCTGAATTATTTCAAGTATTACTTCCTCCGGCTCGCCGGCATTCCCTTCAACGAGCAAGCGCTGGAAGACGATTTCAGCCGCTTGACGAAATTCCTGCTGAACGCCAGCCGCGATTATTTCCTCTATCGTGATTTCCAATCCCGCAACATCATGTTGCGCAAAGTTCTGAACAAAGTTCCGAACAGAGTTGCGAACGAAGACCAGCCATTTTTTCTCGACTACCAGGGCGGCCGCAAAGGCGCGCTGCAATACGATATCGCTTCTCTTTTGTACGATGCCAAAGCCGACCTGCCTCCCGATCTGCGCCAGCAATTGCTCGATCATTATCTCGCGACCCTCGCCGGTTTCATCGATCTCGATCGCTCCGAGTTCATGCAGTTTTACCATGCCTACGTTTACGTCCGCATCATGCAGGCTCTCGGAGCGTATGGCTTTCGCGGTTTCTACGAGCGCAAAGAGCATTTCCTGCAAAGCGTGCCCTACGCGCTGAAAAACCTGCGCTGGTTGCTTCACAATGTGGAGTTGCCCATCGCGTTGCCGACGCTGATGGAAGCCTTCAAAAGCATGGTGGCCTCGGATAAGTTGCAAGGCCTCAGTTCTGAACCGGAAAAATTGACGGTGCGGGTTATCAGTTTTTCATTTCACCGAGGCCTGCCGCAAGACGAGACCGGGAATGGCGGAGGATTCGTTTTCGATGGCCGCAGCCTCCCGAATCCCGGGCGCGAAGAGCGCTTCAAAGCCCTCACCGGCAAAGACGCGCCGGTAATCGACTATCTCAATCAGCAGGAGAGCGTGCATCAGTTTCTCGCCAGCGTCATGTCGCTGGTGGACGCAAGCGTCGGCACTTATCAGCACCGCGGCTTCAAGCACTTGATGGTATCGTTCGGTTGTACCGGCGGCCAGCACCGATCGGTCTATCTGGCGGAACAATTGGCGAAACATTTGCGCGGCAAGGATGGAGTGGAGGTGGTGGTAAGTCATCGCGAGCAGGAGCAGTTGAATCAATGAAAGCGAGAGATCTGTGAAAGTGGGAGATCTGTGAAAGCAATGATCCTCGCCGCCGGCCTGGGCACGCGCTTGCGTCCGCTCACCGACGATCGTCCCAAAGCGCTGGTCGAAATCAATGGCCGCACGCTGCTCGAGATCACGCTCTCTCGCTTGCGCAGCTTCGGAGTTGGCGAGGTGATAATCAACGTTCATCACTTCGCCGACATGATTGTGGAGTGCCTGAAAACAAACGGCAACTTCGGCATGCGCATTGAAGTCTCGCGCGAGGAGGCGCTGCTCGATACCGGCGGCGGCCTGAAAAAAGCCGCTCAATTTTTTGTCGACAATTCCGGCCGTTCCGAAGAACCCCTCATCGTGCACAACGTCGATGTCCTCAGCACGATTGACCTCCGGCGCATGGTGCAATTTCATACTGAAAATCAGGCTCTAGCAACCCTGGCGGTGCAGGATCGCAAGACCTCTCGCTACCTGCTGTTCGACGATCACCTTCAGCTTTGTGGCCGGCGATCCGGCGCCGATGAACCGGAGTTCGTTGGCGGTCGCCAGCAAGCGCACGCGCTGGCCTTTTCCGGCATCCACGTGATTTCTCCCCGCTTTCTGAAGATGATGAATGAAGACGGCGCTTTCTCCATTATCACTCCCTACATGCGTCTCGCTGCCCAAGGAGAAAAAATCCTCGCCTTCCGCGCCGACGAATATTACTGGCGCGATCTTGGCCGGCCCGAGAATGTCGCGCAGGCCGCTGAGGATTTACGGCAAAAGGTCGTTGCGCTGTAGGCTCAGCGTTCTAACCCTCGCAACTGTTACTCTCAAGCAGGACATCGAAATCCCGGAGACCGCAAATCATTGCCGCCCATTGTCAACGCACAAGAGATCACAAAGGCCTTCGGAGCTAACCCGCTCTTCCGGAATGTTTCTTTCACCATTTCTGCAGGAGACCGCATCGGCCTGATTGGCCCGAACGGATCCGGTAAAACCACGCTTCTCCGAATTCTGGCGGGCGAGGTTGCTGCCGATAGCGGTGAAGTATCGTTTCGCAAACGAACCCGTCTCGCCTCCGTCGAGCAGGACTCGAGATTCCAGCCCGGAGCCACGGTGCGCTCGGTAATCGAAAGCGCGCTGGATCGCAGCGGCGCATCCGCATCCGAGCGCGGCGCGCGCTTTGCCGAGACGCTCGGCCGCGCCGGTTTTGCGGACCTCGCAGCGCCCACCACCGAGTTATCCGGAGGCTGGCAGAAACGCCTCTCCATTGTCGAGGCTCTGGTGCAGCATCCCGACATCCTCTTGCTCGACGAACCCACCAACCATCTCGATCTACCAGGAATCACCTGGCTCGAAGATCTGCTTGAGGCAGCGCCCTTCGCCAGCGTAATCGTGAGCCACGACCGCTACTTTCTGGAAAATGTCACCACCGACATGGTCGAGCTCAATCGCATTTATCCCGAGGGCTCGCTCCGCGTCCACGGCAACTACAGCGTCTTTTTGGAGAAGAAAGAAGAATTTCTGCACGCGCAATCCCGCCGTCAGGAAGCGCTGGAGAATCTGGTCCACGGAGAAATCGAGTGGCTCCGCCGCGGAGCGAAAGCCCGCACCCGCAAATCCAAAGCCCGCATCAGCAAAGCCGGCGAACTAATGGGCGAGCTAGCCGACCTGAACGCCAGAACCCGCAGCGCCACCGCGCAAATCGATTTTCCCGCCACCGACCGCAAGACCAAGCGCCTGATCGAACTGCAAGACGTCACCTGCACCGTGGGTACCGGAACATTGGGCACTCGAACATTATTCGAAGGCCTCAACTTCACCCTCACCGCCGGAATGCGCGTGGGCCTCGTCGGCCCGAATGGCAGCGGCAAGACAACCCTGCTCCGCTTGTTGCAGGGAGACCTCGCTCCAACCAGCGGTGAAATTCGCCGCGCCGATTGGCTGCGCATCGTCTACTTCGACCAGACCCGCACCCTCGATCCCGAAGTAACTCTGCGCCGTGCCCTAGCACCGGAGGGCGATTCCGTCGTCTATCGCGATCGCATAATTCACGTGGCCGGATGGGCGGCGCGCTTCCTGTTCACCGGCGAGCAACTCAGGCAGCCGGTCGGGCGCCTCTCCGGAGGCGAACGAGCGCGCGTCCTGATCGCGCAGCTCATGCTCCAGCCCGCCGACATTCTACTGCTCGATGAGCCCACCAACGACCTCGACATTCCAACGCTAGAAATTTTGGAAGAAAGCCTGATCGATTTTCCCGGGTCGCTCGTGCTCGTAACCCACGACCGCTACATGCTCGACCGCGTCTCCAGCATCGTGCTCGGACTGAACGGAAAGAGCGAAGCCAACACCTTCGCCGACTACGCGTGCTTTTGACAACCTGATTTGGCCCCGCCTTGATACTCACAATTGGCCCCCACCAGCATTAATAAGGATGGCTGTCCGGTCTTGCGGTTCCAGCCAGGATGGGGTGCAGGGGAAGGAACGGCGTTTGAGTTCCTTCCCCTGCCCAGCGCTATAGAAGCAGCCGCCTACGATACTTTCTTTTTCTGACGCACCTCCAGAGTTCTGCGAAACCGATACGATTCGGCGCCGGTTTCGATGATGTGCGCTCGGTCGGTGATTCGATCCAGCAACGCCTTGCACAAGCGGGGATTCGGAAACACCTGCGTCCACTCGGAAAATGGCAGGTTCGTGGTCACGATCAGGGTGGCTCGCTCGGCGCGTTCGGCAATCACCTGGAACAGGAAATCCGCTCCGATATCGGCCAATGGCACGTAGCCGACTTCGTCGAGCACGATCACGTCGTAGCGCAACCAGCGCGCCAGAACTCGCTTCACCGCGTTGTGTTGCCGTGCTTCGACCAGTTCATTGACCAGGTTTGCGGCCGTGGTGAACCGCGCTCGCCGTTTCTGCCGGCACGCGGCCACGCACAAGCCCGTCGCCAGGTGCGTCTTGCCCGTGCCGCATTCGCCCATCAGCACCACCGGTTCGGCACGCTCGATGTAACCGCCTTCGGCCAGTTCGCGAATCTTCGCTGCCGGAATCTGCCGCGCCTGGTTGAAGTCGAATTCCTCCAGCGTCTTCAGTCGTGGCAGCCTGGCATCGCGCAGCCGTTGCTGAATGGCGTGCCGGTCGCGTTCTTCCGATTCCATCGTGAGCAGAGCTTCCAGGTATCCGATGTGACTGCGCTGTTCCTTGATCGCCTGCTCCGCCAGTTGCACGAAGTGCGCTCCAATCATCGGAACGCGAAGCGCCTTGCAGTATTGCCTTACGCTGGCGTGTTCGAGAGCCTGGGTTTGCTCTTTCATCGCGCCACCTCCGCCGTGCTGGCAACGATGCTGAGTAACTGGTCGTACTCGTTCATCTGCGGCAACGGTCGCTCGTAGCGTTCCAATCCGTTCAACTCCAGTAACTCGGTGCGTGGACGACCCAGTTCCGTAGCCGTGAGCAGATGCCGCACCGCGGCCCCGTCCGTGCAACCCAAAGCCAGCGATTGCTCGACAACTTGCCGCAGCCGATCCCACCCGTGGCGCTTGCCGAGTGTGAGTAACTCGATCATCTCCCGCGTGCCCGAGTATTTGCCGTGTCGCTCTTGCAAACTCAGCCAGAGCCGGTCGAAACTCTCCGGCCAGCGTCCGCGTTCGCGCCACTGTCGTAGCGGGCTCGATCCCGCCAGCGCTCCCGGTTTTTTCTCCAGCACTTCGAGGTAGTGCTCCAGATCGAGCACCTGCTCATAGCAACCGAAACTGCGCTCGTGCCGCGCCACGCACTCCCGTTCCTGCCAAATCTCGACATAGGCCGGCAGCAGTTTCGCTTGCGGGCGCGTCCCCGGCCGCAATGGCGTCGAGTAGAAGTTCCTGCGCACCTTCACGCAACCCTTACTATCCACCGTCGGGAAACTGGTCTCTGCCAGTTCGAATCCTTCCGCCGTCAGCGGCAGCAGATGCTCGCGTTCGATCCGCATCGCTTCCCCGACGGGCATCGCTTTGCCTGCGATCCGCCGTTGTTCGTCTTGCTGACAATAACTTCGTAAATGTTCGTTCAACTCCTCCAGGTTCTTCGCTTGCGGAACCGGCACCAGATGGTTCCGGCGGAAGTAGCCTACTTCGCCCTCCACGCCGCCCTTCTCGTTGCCCCGTGCCGGGTTGCAGAACTCCGTCTGGAATCCCCAGTGCGAGCGGAACGCGATCAAGCGTTCCGTCTCCTCCCGCTGATGGCCGCGCAGAATCTTCTTCACCGCGCTCTTCAGGTTGTCGTAGCGCAAGCACCGAAACACGCCGCCGAAATAGCCAAACGCCAGCTCGTGCGCTTCCAGAAAGGCCTGCTGCGTGGCGTGGTAATACGCCACGTGAAACGCCCCGCCGCTCGCCATCGATCGCATCGCGAAGTGGTGAACCGACTGGCGTTCGCCCCCGATCTCGGCCACAGCTTCGTACCAATCCACCTGCGCTTCGCCGCCCCAGTCGTAGACCTGCGGCACGAACGTCTCTCGCGCTGTGAGCCCGAGCTCTGGCTTGCGCTCCCGCACGTAGCGGCGCACCGTCGTTTCCGCCACTCGCTCCGTGCGCTCTTGCCGGATCCGTTCCCAGATGCGATGCGCCGTGTGCCGCTGTTTGCGCGGAGCCGTCTCGTCCCGGCGTAGAATCTCGTCAATGAACTCCATCACCGGACCCAACCTGGGCCTGTTCCGCACCGCCCGTTTGCGCTCCGGCGGAATGGCACTCGCCAGCGCTTGCCGCACCATCCGCCGATGCACCCCCAGCTTCTTCGCGACCGCGCGAATCGAACCGGCTCCATGCGCATGTTCCCGCCTAATCTCTTCGAATAGCTCCACCTTGCGTCTCCTGTCCATCGCCCTCCCCGTCCGCTTCGCAGACAGGGTAGGCCGATCTATCGGTTAGGGTGGGGCCAAATGTAATGATCGAAGTGGGGCCAGTTCAGAGTAGCGAAATCAACGCGCAATGGGAGGCATGGCAGGCGCAGAGCACGAAGGCCGAGGCGGCAACATCTGCGGCAACTGTGCGAACGCCGGGCGGTTCTACGCCAGCAGCGCCAGCGAAGAAGAAACTCTCCTATCTCGAAGCCCGGGAATACTCGACCATCGAGCAACGAGTAGAAGAAGCCGAGCAGTTAGTGAAAGCCAAGCGGGCAGAACTGGAAGATCCAGCCAACGCGATGGATGCTCCGCGCCTCGTAAGTGCGCAAGCCGCGCTGGACGCGGCTCAAGAGGCGCTCGAACGTCCTCTACGGGCGATGGGCGGAACTGGAGAAGAAGAGCGGGTGAGTTCCCCTGGCAAGCCAATGAGCGTTACCGGTGCAATCGCCTGTGGGTGTTGAAAAAGTACGTCCGCGGAACGGCTTTTTCGGCTGCGAGTGCCGCTGCCAAGTTTTTCTTCCCTCTGTTCGGCTAAGCGGTAGCTGGCAGAACCGGTGTTGTCGGCTGGCTGAGGAACCGCACCAGTCGCTTGATGTTCTGCGCAGCCGCTGCCAGGAAGAACTGCTCCCGAACGAACTTCAAGCGTCGTAAGCGCAAGCGGCGCAGTCCGATCTGATTCTTCAGTTCCGCAAACAAAGCCTCGACTTTCTTTCGCTGTCGTTGCGCCGTGGAAAACTCGGGGGTGTTCGCCAACTCCCGTGCGCGTTGTCGTGCCGACTCATGGATGTGAATGGCGAGATATTTATATCGTCCACTCGTGCACTGCGCTTTTTGCGAGCAGGCTCCGCAGCGTTTCGCGCTGCCGATATAGGCATGGGCACGATTGCGAACGTTCAAGCCAACGTAGTTCAGTTGCTCTCCCGCAGGACAACGGTAGCTGTTGCTCTCCGGCTGATAGGTAAATCGCTCCGGGCCATAGCCGGGATTGTTCTTTCGCAGAGCACTGTCTCGCGTGCGCATATAAGGGGTGATGCCGCGATCCAGCAACCATTGCAGAAACTCCCCATTGCCATAGGTCGTATCGGCTGCTATGGAGGCTGGCTTTCCTCCTTGTCGCTGGACAAAGCGGATGATCATGTCCTGTGCGGCCACCGTCTCCTGACTCATGCGGGCCGCCGTCGCTTGTACACCCACGACCACGCAACTGTGATTGTCCACGAGATAGTTGTCGTAGTATCCCAGCCGGGCAGGCGTTCCGCCTTTGGTGGCATAGGTGGAATCGGGATCGGTCGTCGACACTTGTTCTTGCTTATTCACCGGTTCTTCCACCGGGTTCTGCTGTTCCACCTCCTGCAGATACTGACGCAGCGTGTAATGGACCTCTGCAGCTTCCATCAACTGCTCGCGTGGAATGCGGCTCTCCTTGGCCGCATTGGCTTCCACGAAGCTTCCGTCCACCGACAGGTTGTCGCCGCGCACCAGCCCTACCTCCACACACTGCTGCACAATCTGTTCAAACAACTGCTCGAACAACTTCGACTCTTGGAATCGTCCGTGCCGGTTCTTGGAGAACGTCGAGTGATGCGGAATCTCTTCATCGAAACTCAGCCCCGTGAACCAGCGCCACGCCAGATGCATGCGCAGTTCCTCGACCAGTTTGCGCTCGCTGGTGACACCGTACAGGTAACCAATCAGCAGAATGCGCAGCAGAAGTTCGGGATCAATCGAAGGTCGGCCCGTGTCGCTGTAGCTCTCCTTCAATCGCTCCCGCACAAAGTCAAAGCTGACGTGTTTATCGATCAGCCGCAGCAGATGGTTTTCAGGAACCTGGTCTTCCAGACGGAAGTAGTAGAACAGCGACTCTGAGCGAGCGTGGTGTCCCATCATGAGCAGCAGGCCTCCGAGCATGGCGATGAACAGCAGCATCAAGAACTCTCGCCTGCTTATAACCGGAACCTTGCTTCACCACAAGCATCAACTCAGGCACTTTTTCAACAGCCACGCCTTGTTTCACCAACTATCTTTCTGGACCGGGTTTTTGTGTCACACGAGATGAGCGACCTCGTAGGAGAAGCCTTTAAGCTCTGCCTCTTGGAGCACGCGATACAGACGCTGAGAAACGATAATCAAAGGGATCGGTCTCAGAAGATTTCGGCCCTGCCCAAACATAGCGCTCGTAACCACAATGTCCGAGGCATCCCACGCGTTCCTGTGTAGGTAGATTTCAGAGAGAAACGAGGTCACTATTGAGTGCCCGAGCGGACACCGCCAACTGACTTGGGATGGACTGAACGGATCGCTGCCAAGTTTGGTTGTCTCGGCCAACCCACCCACCTTTCCCGTGACCCGTAACTGATGCCAATCTCTGGATTGCTTCGTGGGGTTCTTGAACTCGAAGATCGGTCTGAATTCTGCTCCGGTCAACTTGTTTTCAGTGATTGCTCGAACAAACTTCGAAGATACAACCCATTCAACCCAAGCGATGGTCTCGGATATGTCCTTGTGCTGTGGTACCCGACGAGTGTCGAGGATCAGATCCGAAACTTGGCGTCCCCAGTTGCACTCGTTGCACAGGGTTTCGTAGATCGTCCCACACTCTTCTCCACATGGCTCGAAGTGTGGGGAAATCATCAGGCGGAGCACCTCGGCCTGCTGCAGCTCCGCCTTCGTATATTTCCGGAGGTACCACCCTATTGTGAGGTCGGAGAACCCAGGCACTGCTTTCTTTCGCCTTGCGTCGATAAACCTGCGAATTTCCTCGAAGTCGGGAGAGTCCGAGGCCACACGTACCTCAACACACTCCGTTCCTTCAACTATCCTTCGACCACCCACAGGTCTCGTGGCCTCGAACCGAGACTTCAGGAACGCCACTAGCTCTCCCTGGCCCAGGGTTTCCGAAGCTCGCACGTTTACGTATTCCAGCATGTCCTACGCTCTAACAAAATCAATAAACCCGCGCTGCGCATCAGTCCGCGTAAGCTGCGCCCGCACTTTGTCGCCGACGTGCAAACCCTGCGCTCCCTGAGCCAGCAATCCCTCGATGTGCGGCTGCAGAACGCGGACAAACGTTCCCTTGGGAGTCACTCCGGTGACGATGGCGTCGAACGTCTCGCCCACCCGATGGCTCATGGCCACCGCGGCCAGCCGCTTCGACATTTCCCGCTCCACTTTTCGCGCCGCATCGCCCCTCTGTGTGCAGTTCGTGGCGATGGCGGCGAGTTCGTCGTCGGAAAAGGGCCCGAGTTTTCCAGCGAGCAACGCCTTGATCAGCCTTTGCGTGACCATATCGGCAAAGCGCCGGTTGGGCGCGGTCGAGTGCGTGTAATCCTGCACGGCGAGTCCGAAATGCCCCTGCTCCGGATCGCCCGGACGCTCCAGCACATATTCACCCGGCCCAATCAACTTGATGACCGCAAGCGAGAGGTCGGCAAAGTGATCGGGGTCGGCGGCTTTGCGCTTCACGAGAAAATCGTTGAGGGCCTTGGAATCAGGATGTGCGGGCAACTTTTCACCCTGCGCCGCCGCCAGCCGCACCATGCCGTCCCAATGCTCGGGAGTTTTCACGATGCGGCGCAAAGATGAAACTTTTTCCAGGAAGCGCGCCACCACGCCGTTGGCGGCGATCATGAAGTCTTCGATCAATTCGGTGGCTCGATTCTTCTCCTGTTTCACCACATCGACCACCTGCCGGTTGAGCACCACCGGATGAACTTCGCTGGTGTCAATATTCAGCGCGCCATTTTCGTAACGCAGTTTCCTCAGCGCCTGGGCAACTTCGTCCTGCAACTTGAGCTGCCCTTGAAGTTCTGAAGACGCGGCCACTCTCGGCGGAGCCGCCGCCGCGCCCTCCAGCCACGTTCCCACAGCTCCGTAAGTGAGCTGTGCCTTGTTACGAACGACGGCCCGATACACGTTGCTTGCGCGGATCGAGCCGCCGGCATCGATATTGATATTGACATGGGCATCGACCACGAACTCAATCACCACGGCCGGCCTGTCCACGTTTTCAAGCAGAGACGACGCACTCGTCGAGAGATCTTCCGGCAACATAGAGAAATTGCAAACGCCGGTGTAGACGGTGGTCGTCTCCCTGGCCGCATGCTGATCGATGGGAGAATCCCTGGCGACAAACGCATCCACATCGGCGATGCCCACCATCACCTTGACGTCGCCATTGGGCAAGCGCTCGGCGACCTCAATCTGGTCGAGGTCGCGCGAGGTGTCATTATCGATAGAAGACCAGAGCAGCCCGCGCAGATCGCGGACCTTATCGGAAGGCGCCAGTTGCGGAGGATGCGCGCTGATGTCCGCCAGTTGCTGCTGCGTCGCTGGCGGAAAATTCGGTTCGAAGCCCTCCGCCAGCATAATCTGCCGCGCCATCGCCTGGAGATCGATAGAAAAAGCCCGGGAATCGTTCATGACACTCCGCTTTCAGGGAATATTAGCTCGCGAACTCGCCGACGGTCCCGTACCCCGGAAGCAGCCAGCTACTTGCTCTTCGCGGCCTTGTGAACGACGGACAGAGCAGGACCTTTCTTCGCCTTCTTCTTCGCGCTCGATGGTTTGCGGGATTTGGAAGAATCACCGACGATGTCAGCGACGGAGGTGTTCTCCAGTATCTTGGCCGCGGCATCGCGCACTTGCAAAAATACGCTGTAGAGCGCGCGATGGTCGGGATCGCTGGTGATGAGGCTGCGGAGTTGATCCGCATCCCCAAAGGGCGCAAGCGGGCCGTCTACCAGACGAATAATCTCGCTGAGTTTGATTTCCGCGGGTGCGCGCCGCAGCCGGTAGCCTCCCTTCGCGCCCCGAACGCTTTCCACGATGCGCGCGTTCTTGAGCTCCAGCAGAATCAACTCAAGAAATTTCTCCGGCAAGTCGCTATCAATGGCGATGTCGCGGATCTTCACCGTTTCAGTACCGTATCGGCGGCCCAGGGTCGTTATCGCTTGCAGTGCGTAAAGCCCTTTTTGCGAGATCTTCAATCCTGCATCCTTTCCGCTCGATTCCGCGATTGTCCGCCGCTGCGCCACGCCCGCCGCATCAGCAGTAAACCCTTTCGTCTTGGACGTACTTTAGTGCGCTCGCGTCCGCTTTGCAAGCTACCGCGTCGAAGCCATCTTCATCGCCGGCTCGCCAATCTCGCCGTGCGATTCGCCGTCCAGACAGACGCGATGCCACAGCTCAAGATTGAGCAACCGCCAGATGCGATCGTAGTTGTCGCGATGCTTCGCGCGATGTTCGTCGAACAGCTTCTCGATCGCTTCACGCCGGAAGTATCCGCGATTCAAGCTGCGCGGCTCAAGCAGCATCTCGCGGATCGTTTCCCGTCGCGATCCGGCCAGCCACCCGCTCCACGGCGTCGGAAATCCCAGCTTCGGCCGGTACAGAATCGAGTGCGGCAGCAGATCTTCGACCGCCTTTTTCAGAATCCGTTTGCCGGCTAATCCGCTGATCTGCACTTCGCGCGGAACTCGCGTCGCGAATTCAACCAGCACATGGTCGAGAAACGGCACCCGGCTTTCGATGGATGCGGCCATGCTCATGTTGTCCTGTTTCATGAGCAGTTCCACCAGGTAGGTCTTGATGTCGGTGTAGAGCAGTCGCTGCAGCATTTCGCCCCCAGGTGAAGCCGCTGACGAATGCTCCCAATACTTGAGCACATTCTTATATGCCGTGCTGGGCGCGGCTTCCCGCGCGAACTCGCCGGTCAACAATCCGCCCTGTTCCGCTTCGCTGAAGGCGGAAAAGAAATTATCGAAATAGAAAGAGGCCCAAGAGTTGCCGTCCTTCGCGAGAAAAGTGTGTTCCAGTTTCCGGCGCAGAGTTGCGCCCAACAGCGAAGAAGTCGCAACCGTGTGGCGCAATCCGCGCCGCAGAACGCTCGGGACGACGCTACGGTACGCGCGATCCACAGCCGCATTTTTCAAAGTGAAGGCATAGCGCGTGTAGCCCGCCAGGGTTTCATCCGCGCCCTCGCCAGTGAGCACGACCGTAACTCTCTCGCGGGCGAGGCGGGCGACAAAATAGAGCGAGACGCTCGAAGGCCACACGATGGGCTCGTCTTCATGCCAGATCAAATGCGGGAGCGCCGCGAAGAAATCCTGTTCGCTGACCAGCACTTCATGATGCCGCGAATGGATGTGATCCGACACCGTGCGCGCAAAGGGCAGTTCGCTGTATGTCTGCTCGGCGTAACCGACGGAAAAAGTCTCGACCGGCTCACACCGCATTTTCGTCATCAGCGCAGCTACCGCGCTCGAATCCACGCCGCCGCTCAAGAACACGCCTAGCGGCACATCGCTCATCAGGTGGCTGTTGACCGCGCCTTCCAATAACTCGCGGTAGCTCTGGACGTAGTAACTCTCGTCGTAACTATTAACTCCCGATTCGTGCGGCGTCGATGCATCCAGGTCCCAGTACTGCCGGATTTCCGCTTTGCCGTCCAGGCCAATCGTCATCGCGTGCCCAGGCAGTAGCTTAAGAATTCCGTTGTAGAAGCTTTCCGCGCCCGACAAATATCCAAACGCCAGATATTCCGGTAGCGCCGACCGATTGAATTCCGGACGAATCCTGCCATGCGCCAGCACCGCTTTGATTTCCGATCCGAACAGCAGCCGCTCCGCCGTCAATTTGTAGTACAGCGGCTTGATGCCCAGCCGGTCGCGCGCTATGAAGAGGGTTTTCGTATTGCGATTCCAAATGGCAAAGGCGAACATGCCGCGCAGGTGCTGCACACAATCCGCGCCGTACTCTTCGTAGAGGTGGATGATGGTCTCGGTATCGCTGTGCGAGCTGTAGCGGTGGCCGCGCGCGATGAGTTGCTCGCGCAAGGCGAGATGGTTGTAGATCTCTCCGTTGAACACGATCCAGAGCGTGCCGTCCTCGTTGGAAATCGGCTGATGCCCGCCCGCCACATCGACAATGCTGAGCCGCCGCATGCCGATCCCGGCTGCGCCATCGGTATAAAAGCCTTCGTCGTCGGGCCCGCGATGGCTGATAACGCGGCACATTTCGCGCAGCGCCGCAGCGCTCGCCCGCGCGTCCCGTCCGAATTCAAGGATGCCAGCGATCCCGCACATCTAGCGTTTCTCCGCGTATGGTGACGGACCGGATGGTGACGGACTACGATGCGACGAATCATGATCCACGACTGGGTATGAGGAACGCGAACCTCCGGTCAGCTCCTCGAACAAAGCCGTAACCGAAAACTCGCCCGGCACTGCATTCATCACTGCATCCTGCCTGCGCCACTCGAAAAATGTGGATGGCCCCTCCGCCTTCAGCAGCGGCTGTCCCTGCCAAGCGACTTGCGTCCCGCCGATCACGATCAGGTGCGCAAGTTTCTCTTTTTCGATCCGGCAATACAGCACACGCGCGTCCGAAGACAAAGAGCCGAAACTCCACGCCTCGTCGCCGAGCGCAAAAAAGAATCCACGGCTTTCGTCACGACGTTTGAGTTCGTACACCTGCACGGCCGCCTGCGCCATGCTTACCAATCGAGGTTCGGTTCGTGGTTCGGCTTCCTGCCGGATTGCGCCAGAGCGCGGTACGAGCGCAGTCGCGATCTCTGCCGGCAACAAAACCCGTGCGTGGCATCGCACCAACGGCGCAGGCTGGAACGCACCATAAGCGGGCGAGAGCAGAGTTCTCGTAACTTCCGTCGCCGTATGCCAAGCGGTTTTTTCCGGCATGATCAGGCTCAGCCCCAATTCGCCGGAGGCAGCGCCAGCCCTCGTTATTTCCACCCGCCCCGCGCCGATCGCTCGAACTTCGTTTTGAACTTCGAGATCGGGCGCGAAGTGCCACCGTATCTCCAGTTCATGTTCCGTTCGGCCGAACGCCACATCGCGCACCAGCCACAGATCGCCCGCGATCTTCAGCACGTGCCGCCGATGCGCAACCGGATCCGCCAGTCGCGCATATCCATTGTGGCTGCCCACAAAGTAGGTGAAGCTCTTCCCCACGATCCAATTTTCCGCTTGCGTGGTTGGAATGTGAGTCCATGAAAAGGGTCCATCCACAACCGCCTGGTCCACTCCATCCACACGCATCGTGTTATGCGCACCCGTCCCGCGAAACGTGTTCCGGTCCGCCGGATCTTTCGAAATGTAGACGCCGCTCCCGGAGTCCACCAGCCAGCGCCGCCCATCCATGGTGAGCCGCAGGCTGAGAGCGTCGGCATGTCCGTGTCCCGAGCGGCCCACGCCCTGCGGACCGGCATCCACCACCATCGCCTGCGCCAACGGCTGCGAATCCGCCAGCACGTAAAACCCCCCGTCGGCAAAAGCAAGCGAACGCGCCGCCGAGGTAGCTTGTGTGCTCAGGTGTGCGGTCGAGAGTTTTTCGACGGCTTGATTTCCAAACAACCAGATCGCTTCCTCGGTCAGCCGCGCCGCGGAAAACTGCCTCGAATACATCACCGCACCCAGCGCCAGCGGGTCCGTCATCTGCTCCGTGCGGTTGCGGCGCGGATTCCACACCCTGCCGCCATCATCGTCGCCGAAGCCTTCCGCCGGTCCGGCCTGCGCCAACGCCGCCACTACATCGAGCATTCGCCCCAGCGCCGCGTCATACGCCAACGGAATTTCCATTCCATTCCGCGCCGCGAGCAACCGCGCATATAAGAAGAAGTCGAGGGCATAAACGTGGTAGTACAGCGATTGCTCGAAGTAAACGCCGTCCGGACGCACCTGCCGTCCCGCCTCGCGCAGCACAATCCGCCACCCGGATTCCTTCCAGCGCGCGGCCCCCGGCATTTGCGGATACAAAGTGCCCAGAAGGAACAGCGCAACCGCTTCCCCCAGCAGATGTGTGTTCGGAGAAAAATAAGTAGATAGATAGCGCTCGATATAACGCCCGTGAAACGCAAGCGCCGGAGCCAGTTCCGAGCGAAGCTCCGCATACTCGGACGCTCCCGCCAGCAACTGGTCCACCCATATCCACGACAAGCTGCGGAAGGCAACCTCCAGCGTGCTTGCCCAGTTGATCCCCAACGGATACGGATTCGCCTTGATCCAACTGCGCCACTGCCCGATCAGTTCGCGGACGTACTTGTCTTTTTCCTTGTCTTTATCGTCCCCGCTCAGCAGCACGGCCTTGGCCAGCGTCACCAGGTGCTGGTGCCGGTTCAATTCCCATGTGACCTTGTGGTCGCCCACCACGGCGAAATCAAGAAAAGGAATCTTGAACCAAGGATCCATCGGCGCGCGCTTACCATGCACCAGGTCGAGATGCCAGTCGATCTCGCTGCCGTATTCGAGATTCTCGTAGCCCAGCAGACGAACACGATGGCCGCAGATCTCATCGGCCTCGCGCAGAATCTCGGCCGCTTCGTCGGGAAGATGTTTGCGCAACAACTCCGCGCGCTCTGAAATTTCACTGCCGGAAAACTCGCTCGCCGAAAAGAAGAATTGCCCCGCCCGCGCCGCTGAATCTGCCTTCAGCCGAATCGCCCCATTCCCCACGCCCATCCGGTACATGATCAGGTCGCTCTGCTTGTGGAACTCCTGCCCCACCCGCACCCGCACCTCGTCCCAATTCATCCGGGACACGCGCGCCAGCCTGCTTTGCCATCCAGAAGCCACAGATTCTTTTATCTTACATGCTGAAAAGGCGGTCTTGACCCGCCGGTTACTCTCGCAACCCTCGCGAGTTCCTAACTCTGACCGGGGCTCGCCCGCCGCAGTGCGATTGAGTTTGTGGGCAATTCAGCCCCTCGCCATTCCACCCGGCGGAAATAGTTGTCCACTTTTTGCCCCACCGCCGGACAAGACCCCAGGGGCTCTTGATGATATTCCTTAAGATACTGAAACTAAATGTCTTACGGTCTGCGCACGAGGCCCTCCAGCGCCCCCCGATGGACAGCGGCTTGCTACCGTCTAAGTGGGGATTGGTATAGTTCATAGTGCCACCAAGGTAGCCTCGCGCAACTGGAACAAGAATGAAGTTCTATCCCATCGACATCAAGTCCGCCGACTGGAAGCGCCTCGATCAGTTCGCCGACCGCACCGTCTTCCAGACGCGCGAGTGGCTGCAATTCATCGCCGAATCGCAGAACGCGCTGCCCGTGCTCGCCGAGTTGCGCGAATCGAGCGACGTCCTCGGATACTTTACCGGGCTCACGTTCTCGAAATTCGGCATGAAAGTTCTGGGCAGCTCTTTTCCTGGCTGGACGACTCCTTATATCGGCTTCAATCTCAACCCCGGCGTCCCGCGCCGTGCCGCGCTCGAAGCCCTCGAAAAGTTTGCCTGGGACGATCTCAAGTGCCTGCATCTCGAAGTCTCCGATCCATACTTCACCTTCGAAGACGGCGAGAACGCGGGATTCAAAGCCGAATACTACGCTTCCTACCGCACCGACCTGACCCGATCGGAAGAAGATTTGTTCAACGGCATGGAAAGCGCCTGCCGCCGCTGCATTCGCAAGGCGGATAAGAGCGGCCTAAAAATCGAAGAGGCGCACGACCTAGCCTTCGCCGACGAATATTACGAGCAACTCGAGGATGTTTTCGCCAAACAGTCCCTTGTTCCCACCTATTCGGTCGAACGCGTCCGCGCCTTGGTTCGCAACGTTGGGCCGGTGGGCAATGTCTTACTGATTCGAGCGCGCGACCCCGAGAAGAAGTGCATCGCCACCGGAATCTATCCCGGCTTCAACCAGATCGCCGAGTTCTGGGGCAACGCCAGCTTCCGTTCCCATCAGAGCCTGCGCCCCAACGAAGCCTGCCACTGGTACGCCATGCGCTACTGGAAAAAGCGCGGCACCACCGTCTTCGACTGGGGCGGCGAAGGCACGTACAAAGAAAAATACGGGTGCACGCCGCATCGCGTGCCCTGGTTCACCAAGTCTCGTTATCAAATCGTGGGCAAGTTGCGCAACGAGGCTCGCACCATGTTTGCGCGCAAGCAAAAATTTCTCGGATGGCTGCAAGGCAACCGCTCCGCCGCCGACCGCAGCCCGGCGGAAGAGTAAGGCATAAGAAGAGTAAGGTATTAAGACACAGAGTAACGGAAAGAATCTGGCAGATAGCTAAGAGTTCGGGTTCGTATCAGGTAGCTAAGAGTTCGGGTTCATATCAGGTAGCTGAAAGTTTGGGTTCGTATCGGGGCATCGCTTTAGCGATGCCGTCAATACGAAATCAAATGCCCCTTTAGGGGCTGGGGAAGCACCCATGGCGTTACTCCTTCGCCGGGCATTCCGGCATCTATCGCGGGTTCATGACGTGCTGTTTCGCCGCACGCTGCTCGAGCGCGAAATCACCATTTTCGACGACGACGTTTTTCTCACCTCCTATCCGCGTTCCGGCAACACCTGGACGCGCTTCCTGGTCGGCAATTTCGTTAATCCAAACGAGCCCGTCACCTTCCTGAATGTCGAACGCCTGGTTCCGGACATGTACAAGACCGCCGACTGGGTCTTGCGCCGCCGTCCCCGCCCGCGCGTACTCAAAAGCCACGAGTGCTTCGACGCTCGCTACCGCCGTGTCATCTACATTGTGCGCGACCCGCGCGATGTGGCCATTTCCAACTATCACTGGGAGATGAAGCTGCGTTCGATTTCCGAAGACTGCCCCATTGAAGAATTCGTGCCCCGCTGGATGGACGGCAACTTCTGGCGCCGTATCGGTTCCTGGGCCGACCACGTCAACAGTTGGTTGGCAACGCGCCAGGGACACGAGAGCTTCCTCCTCATGCGCTATGAAGATCTGCAGGCAAATCAGCAGCGCGAACTGGCGCGCGTAGCGCGTTTCATGGGCCTCAATCCCGACCCGGAGCGCATCAACCAGGCCATCGAACTTAGTTCCGCCGCCAACATGCGCAAGATGGAAGAGACGCAGGGCAAGAAATGGGTAGCCACATTCCACACCCGCTCCGATAAGCCCTTCGTTCGCAAAGCCTCGTCCGGCGGATGGCGAGCCGTCCTTCCAGAAAAAACCGTCACCTACATGGAAGCCCGCTGGGGCCCAATCATGAAACAACTCGGCTACAAGCTCTCTACCGAAACGGAAAAGGAAGCTCCCGAAATAACCCACGCGACCCAGTGAAGGTGGGTTTGTGGTTGAGAATTGAGAACTGAAAGCTGAGAGCTGACAGCCGCTCTAGAAATTCCCCGGCAGACCATCTCCATCCGCGCGCGTCAAATGCATTCGCGGACGCACTTCCTCGAACGGCGCCAGCAGTTCCGTCAGCTTCTTCGAAGCGGCGAAAATAAAATTTGACGGTCCCGGCAGATAGCCCGCAGCCTTGAACGCCGCGCCCCATGCCTGGTGACTCTGATTACTGAGGATCAGGTCGAGGCCTTGCTGCTCGAGCGTCTGCGTGGCACATCGCACCACCGAAAATAATTCTCCCGGAAGCGCGAAGCAGTCGACTACCGACCCAACGCGCATGTTGCCGTATTTCGCGTCCTTGCGGCGCTCGCCGACCACGGCCCATCCAATCGCGGCGCCGTTGCGCTTCACGACCATGCGGGTGAGCTGCGTTTGCTCCGCAGGATACAAAGTGCGCAAAGCCTCGGCATCCCGCACCGCCGTGAACGAGCACGTCTGCCGTGCCTGCTCCCACAGAAATTGCAAGCTCTCGGCGACGTCCACGGTATCGAAGCTCGCGACTTCGCAGCACTCCGCTGCGAGCGGTCGGGGCGCAACCAAAGCGTGATAGCCCTGGAACAGCTTCGAGCCGGCCCATCCAGCGCCGCTGTAGGCCGCGAGATCCAGCAGAAACTTCCGCGACCGCGACGAGCGCAGGGTCTCCATATTTCGCAGAAAGCGCGAGGGATTTACGATGCGAAAAAAAAACGGCACCGGGCAATGCGCCCAGCCCAGACGAACCAACATCTGCGGTAAGGGATGGTCGTATCCGTCCATGCCGAGACAATAGAGCAGCGGTGCGCGCTGCATCGCGTCGCGCAGCAGCACCGTGCCCACCACGGCGTGAGCCTGGTTGACGATGCCCTCGGACAGCGGATGGTGATAGTAGCCGATGGAGCGAATCTGTCCGTCGGGGAAAAAGAACTCCTGGGTCTTGAGTGCATATCCGCCGCGCACGATTCCGTCATCGACGGCGACGAAAAAATCGTTGTAGATGCAGGACTCCGCCGTGCGCGCCAGCCAGCGCGGGTGCGCCGAGCGATAGAACACCCTGTTCTCGTCCTCGCCCGCTAGCCGAAGGCGCTGATTGAACTCCGCGACCGCGGCCTCGTGCTCGGGACGATAGGTCTGGATGACAATGGCCATGAATGGAAGATGTGAGCTTGCCGGCATTAACCATAATTGTCATCCCGAGCGAAGCGAAGGACCTATGCATTGCAGCTTGCAGCATTCCAATGCGTAGGTCCTTCGCTTCGCTCAGGATGACAACTCAAAGTATTAGCGCGCGGCCGACTGCAACTTGTCGACCAGCCCTGCGACCGCGCCGATGTTCTTCATCTGTTCGATATCTTCAGGCTCGAGCTGCACTCCAAACTTTTCTTCGATGGCGAGAACCAGATTCAGATGCTGCATGGAATCCCAATTCTCGATGGTTTCCGGCGAGGATTCCGCCGCGATTTTGTCGGCTGGAATTCCGAAAATGTCACTGGCAACGTTGCGCACCTGTTCAAACGTATTGGCCGTCAATTCCTTCCTCCTGGTCTCGCTTCCGTGCCTAAGCAGTAAAGTTCAACTTCTGTCATTCACCTTCAGCTTAATCCAATCGGGGCAGCGTAGCGTGGAACTCTTCAGATCGAGCATCCACAGCGAGCCCGCGCCGTTTGTCTCTTGCCGCTCGAACCCATGCTGCGGGTAGAAATCGCGGGCGGGAGCGTTTTTCTTCGTCGGCAGAAACCTGCCCACCAGCCGCTTATGGCCGCGCTGGGCGGCGCTCTCGGCGAGATGGGCGAGAAGCGCGGTTTCGACCGTTCTTCCGATGACGCGGCAGCTCAGCAGGAGGGTATCCACTTCGCACTGCTCGCCTTCGTCGTGCGCGATCGCGACTCCCACCAGCCCGTGGTCGCCGAAACGATCGCGCACCCGGATCGAAAATATGTGCCACTCCGGCTGTTTCGCCATCTCCGCAATCTGCGGTTCGGTGTAACGCCGTGTGGTCAAGTTGAACTGGTTGGTTTTCTGCGTCAGTTGCGCGACCCGCGCCAGCGTTAGGTCCGACACAGGTTCCAGTTCAGCCTCCTGCTCGAGAAAGCGAAAGAAATCTTCCTTCGATTGAAAGCTCTGCTCGGCGCCGGCACGCTGTTTTTGTGCGGCATACATCTCGGTGCGCTGCTGGTCTTCCACCGAAAGGGTCAGGCGCTCGAATGCCGCACAATTCCGGACGGCAGAAGCATACTCCAGCGGATTCTTCGGCAAATCGATAACCGTAACTTCCGGAAGCGCGGCGCGAACCTGCTCGCGCTCAAAGGGATTGTCGTCGAGGAAGGCGAGCGCATCGCTGCCGACGTTAAGTTCCTGCGCGATCTCGCGGAGATTTTGCGCCTTGTCGGTCCAATTGATACGCAGTGCCGCGAAATGTTTCGCGCGCACCAGCATTCCGGGATGCTTCTCCAGCGCTTCCATGGCATCGTCGAAATTGTTTTTGCTGCACACGGCGAGCAAAATTCCCCTTCGCGACATATCGAGCAGCACGCGGTGCAAGGCCTGATACGCCGCTCCCGGATATTCAGAGCCAACTTTAATGCCCGCCATTCCGTCTTCGCCGATGACGCCGCCCCAGAGAGTGTTGTCGAGATCGACGACCAGAACTTTGGCGGTGCGACCGTTTAACGGCACGATAAAACGCATCCACTCGCGCGCCATCTGAAGAAGATAACCGGCGGCGATGGGAAGCCGCGCCGTTAGCCACTTGCGCTCGTCCTGCCAATGCTCGCTGCCATGGCGCGCCACCAGCGCGTCGTAGTCGAGGCTGTACACCCCGTGGAATCCCGCAGCGATGCGCTGCAGTTCGCGATTGATCTGCCGGATGAGTCCGGATTGGCCCGCGTCGGATTGGCTGTCGAGAATTCCGAGACTTGGAGACGACGGGCGCTCGAGGGAATGAATGATCAGCGCGGCTTGACTCTGCCTGCGAAACGCGGCGATGTACTCTTCATAATTGTGAACTACGCCACGAACCACGCGCTGGGCGGCTTGCTGCGCCGCTTCCGGCGCTAGATCGGCGAAGTCACGCCACAGTTCGGGCGCGGCTTGGTCGGTGCGCACCGCCAGCACGACCGCATTCGGTGCGAAGCGGTAGAGCGAACTCTGCCCGTCGAGAATGTCCTGCACGTAGGTGTTGAAATCGCCGACGTGAACTTCCAGATCGATACCGTATGCGAAAGCCTCTGCCCGCAGCAGCGGCACGATAGGCTCGACCGTGAACGAGCGCAGAATCGCCAACTTGAATTTTGTAAGAGCGAGTTTGTCGCGCGTCTTCTCGCGTAACTCTTCGAAGCGCGAAATCACGAAGCTCGCCGTACCCGACGCGGGATCGCGCCGCCAAAGTTCGGCCAGACGTCTCCCGGCAATATCGAAAGTGCCTTGGGCGATCAGTGCATCGATTTCGGCCCGCAGGTCTGGCGGATTTTGCCCGCCGGGCGTCGGATTGGGGGTCAAATCGGACATCTAGTCAGAAATCAAATCACCTGTCTTAGCGCCTGAAGGCGCTCTCATCACGCAGCACTTTCGGCATGCCTGAAGGCATGTCCTGATACGAACCGTACTTGCACCACCAGCTGTTAGAGCGCATTCGTGGTGGGACGCAACCTACTTCGCCTCGGACTTCGCATCGGACTTGGCATCGGACTCCGCACCCGGCGTGACGTCCGGCTCGGCAATGCCCATGCGTCCCTTGTCGGCGATGCGGGCGAGCGGAGTATACGATTTCAGCCAAATTTTGAAGTCGAAATACAACGGATACAGAAAATTCATAAACCGCACAGACAACGGCGAACGCCGCTCCGCTGGCGGGGTTTCAAGCGCGTACCCCGCATCGACGAGCAAATTGCCGATGCTGCACTCCACGTCGCGAACCTGCGTCGGAGTGAACATCCGTTTCCAGCGGCCTATGGTGTTCGCTTCAGTCTCTTTGCCGTCGCCGCGAAACGAAGAATTTGGATTGTGCACCGATCCCAGCGCAACCCGCTGAATGTGGTCATAGTCCAGATCGTGTTCAATGAACTTGCCAATGCGCGCCAGCGTGTCGCGAGGATTCTGCACCAGATCCTCGTAATGAACTTCCATGTAATCCGCGCCCAGCGCCCGGCCGTAGCGCCGGCCTTTGCTCACAACCCATCGCCAATAAATCGCCGGGACGACAAACGCGCGCGCCTGGTCCCAGGGCAGCGGCCGTATCCAGCCGATACGGTACAAGGAGGCGGTGACATCGCGGCCGTCGCGAATAATGTGGACGACAAGTGCATCGGGAATCACTCGTTTGATTAACGGAAGATAGAGCAAGTGCAGCGGCGTGCATTCGGCCCAGCGCTCGACGCCTTGCTTGCGGGCGATGGCTCCCATCACGATGCGCAGGAAGTCCCCAGCATTGCGGCAATCTTCCATCACACGCTCTTCGATTTCTTTGGGATCGAGTCCAGTGCGGTGAAACAGCTTGCTGGTAAAGTAGGCGTCGAGCAGTCGGCGGCGGTTGCGGCGGCTGGCGAGGTTGCCGAAGCGCAGGCCAAGCAGGTTGAAGGCGTTACTCTCCGCGTAATAGACAGCGAACCCTCCGGCGGAAAGCAGCGTGTGGTAGAGAAACTTGGTTCCGGAGCGCCCGCAACCCAGCACAAACACCGGAGCCTCGGAACGCAAGCCACGAACGCCAAGAGCGCCCGCTGCCGCCTGACCTGCAGGCTGATTGTCGGCGAGGACGTTGGCTTTTTCCATCACTCGAGATGCGACTCCAGTTGCCGGAACTCTAGTTGCCGGATTCATGACGATCCTCAGGACCGGACCGACTCCGCCACCTGCACCGGTTCTTCTTCGAGTTCAAGCGCAGACATGTTGGCGAACCGGCCGACCGGCGTATGCAACTTCAGCCATAGCTTGCTGCCGAGAAAGGCGGGGTACATTCCGCGCATCCACGATTGCCGCAAACTGCGGTGCCGCTCGGCGGCGGGTAGCGACAGTGCGTAGCCATTTTCCGCGAGGCACTCGCCTACGGTCGCTTCGATCGCGGCGACATCGTCGTACGCCAGGCGCTCTCTCCAGCGGCCCAGCGGGTTGATTTTTTCTTTGGCGCCTTCTTCGCGAAACGAAGAATTCGTTTCCGACAGGCGGCCCAGGCCGGCGCGCTGAATCCGATCGTAGTCCAGATCGTGAACGAGGAAGCCGCCGAGTTTGCCGAGCGTTTCGTGCGGGTTGGTAATCAGGTCCTCGTAGTGGATCTCGATGTAGTCGGCCGGGAACTTGCGGCCATGGGCGCGGCCTTTGTGAACCATCCACTCCCAATACAGCGCCGTCGCCACCAGGCTTTCCGTCTGGCCGCGGTCCCAGGGCGGCGGAGTAAACCCGCCCATTTTCTTCAGCGACAGCGCAATGTCGCGCCCGTCGCGGATGATGTGCACAAACAGCGCGTCGGGTATGTCGCGCTTCACACGCTCGACGTGCAACACATTGTCAGGATCGTACACCGCCCATCGCTGCACTTGCTGGCTCCGGGCCACCGAATCCATGACGACGCGAATGAAGTCTCCTCCGGTGCGGCATTCATTCAGAATGCGCGCCGACAACTGGTCGGCATCGAGCCCGGTGCGCCGGAAACCCTTGCTGCGGAGCCAGGTCTCGAGAATCTTTTCGCGATTCGCGCGCCTCTCCATCGAGCCGAAGCGCGGAATCAGAATTTTGTAAATCGGCAGAAAACCGCGATAGATGGCAAACCCGCCGGAGGACAACAACATGTCGTACAGCAGGTTCGTCCCAGAGCGGTGACAACCCATCACAAAGACGGGAGCATGCTTGCGATCGCTCAGGTTGCGCGTAGTCACCGTGAAAATCTTATCACGCAGGGTGACATGGACCGTTTGAAACCCTTGTCAAAACACGGGTTACCGAGGTCACCGGAGATTTGGATTCGGGTTTCGACCTGAATTTCTATTTCACGATTTCTATTCCACTCCCGCAATGGCCGCTTCAACCGCGTCAATGTCCGCCCCCAAATCACCCCCATCGGAAGCAGCACCTGCTCCGGGAGAGGCCTTTGCACAGCCCGGTCCTTTCGCGTGGCAGAGCCTTGGATCTTTGGCGACAACGTCCTTGAGGTCCCGGATGCCGGCCGCTTGAGCGGAGCCGACGACGATGTTTCCTTTGGGAAAGGATCCGCGCCCGCTGATGATCAAGTTCCTATCGAATTTATAGGGGTCAAAGCAGGCTTGCAGGACGGCTTCCGAGCCCAGCCCCTGGTTCTTGGAGGCGCAACTTTCGGGACCTCCGCCCGCTGAGGCCACCGGCGGCCGCCGATCTCCGACGGCAAACACGCTGTTGGTCAGCGTGAAGTTCGTCAACTTCGCTCCGGAGTTCAGGATCGAGAGCAAAACGCCGCTGACAAACGCGGTTACGTGATTAATCTGGATGTCATGCACCGGTGGCTGCGCCGAGATCAGAATCAGGAAGGAACCGCCTCCCTTGTAGTCCTTGTCGTGCAGGTCGTCGGCGAAGATATCGTGAATGCTGTAGCGTCCGCCGTCGGCGGCCGCGGCGCCGGTCTTCGCGAGCGCATTGGCAATCTGAAAAACTCCGGCAACATTTCGAATCCGGTCAAACCGGATGGTGACATCGTTGACGCGGCAAATCGGGCACTCGCTGGACTGGTTCTTGGGGGTGATCAGGATGGAATACCCGGTCTGGCTGAAACCGCCCCAGGTGTTCTCCAGCAGATTGGCCTCGAACAAAACGCGGATCGCGTTCTTGAACTCACAGTTGTTTTTGACGATGTAAGGCTCCCCCGAAGCGGTTGGCGTGTAGCCGGGTTGGCCCTCCTTCCAGAGCATGGGGCGGAACAGATGATTGCGGCGGATCTCTACGTCGGTCGGAACCTGCTTGGCGGCGCTGCCTCCGAACAGAATGTTCTCTCCTGCGGATTCGAGGAAGTTGTTGTAAATCTTAAGAGCGGAGATGGGATCGTCGCCGCTGCCGCCACCGACGGCGGTCGCATCGGTGCATTTTCCGGTGCGTGCGATGCAATTCAGGCCGCTAATGTAGGAGTTGATGACGGCAATCATGTGCGAGCCGTGGATGATTCCAATGCCGTGGCCCACCTCGCGGCCATCGGCGGGGTGGACCCAGTTGCGATCGAAGATGACGTGGTCGGAGTGTTCGGCGGTCACAATACGACCGATGTCGGCGTCGGGAGGGGTGGTCCACTCGATTCCAATGAAGCGGACGTGATCTCCCACGATCGCGCCCGAAGCGCGCCGCACTACCAGGGCCGCAAGCAGCCTGGCCGCTCCATTGGAGGGCTGGGCAAAGGGCGGACGTCCGGGTAGGCTCGCGACTCCGGCCCACGCCGGAGAAATACGCGTGCCTTCGGGGGGGAGCTTAGAATCGGGCGTGTCGGTTCGCACCGTGATGTAGTGCTGGTCGTCGCATTTTTTCGAGGGCAGCTCGTTTACATTGAACGAAGCTCCGGCGGGCAGCAGCAGCGTGTCTCCGCACTTGGCGCCGTCGATGGCGGTGGCGAGATCGGAATTGGCGGCGACGCGAATCTGTTTTCCCGGCGACGGCGTTCCGTCAAGCGCGGTGTAGTAACAGGCTTTGGGAAGTTCGGCGACGCCGTCCTTGGCGCCAAACCGCGCGATATTGCCCTTGCCGCAATAGGCATTTTCACCAGTGGGAGGTGCAGCCGCCAGCGCCGACAGCGTTGAACAGACGACGAAAGCGGAAGCCAGACAGAAGAAATGAGACCTTTTCAACGGCGAGCTTTTCACCACGGGAACGCGAGAGGATCGCAAGCGAAGCGGAGCCATGTTTCAGTTTATCCTTAATTATCCGCCGCACGCCCCGCGCATGCACCCGTAATCACCGCGGAGACGCCTTCCGTCCACAGTGTACTGGGATCGGTGGATGATAGCACGGGCAGGATCGATTCGAATCTCCTGGCAGGTCGTGATTGGCGCGAAAGAAGAGAGGGTCCGCGGCGAACCGCGGACCCGATTGTGTGAAAGCTGAAAATCCGTCGAGGCTGTAACTTATTCGACGTTAGCCAAGGCTGCGTTGAGCCCAACGATGTCGGCCCCGAGATCCTTGCCGTCCGTGCCTTTGTTCTTGTAAGGGCTGTGCGCCTGAAGCTCGTAGTTCCCGCCATTGCCGTTGTTGTAGTCGACGAACCCGACATCGTCGATGGTTTGCGGGAACATGTTGCTCGATGGCCACCTCGACGGCGGAAATTCTGGTGGAGGCGTAATCAGGGCGTTGTTGCCGAATGTATAGGTGGCGAAACAGTTGGCAATGCTGGTGATCGGCACATCTCTAAAAGCGCAGCTCGATTGGCCTCCCGTGTTCCACACTGGGTATCTGCCGGTGATCATCAGGTTGTTGGTGAAGACCAATCCATACATCGGCGCATTCTTGGCCAGGTTCCCTATGATCATCATGTGGCTGGTGGGATCCGGGAAACCAGTGATGTGATTGATGGTTACGGTGTTGAGCACGTTCTTGGGCCACCCGTTCATGATCTCGAACGCGGTGCCGCCGCCCACGTACTTGGTGCTGAGGTCGTCGAGAACCACGTCGTGGATGCTCCAGCGAGTACCAGCCAGCGCCGGCGCTCCATTTTTGGCGTCCCCGGAGAGGACAGTTGCCATCTGGATTCCGGCCCCGCCATGCGAGATGTGTACATAGCAGATCGTGACGTCGGTCACCTGGCATAGCGGGCAAACGTTAGCACCGCTCTTCGTGTGTTGGTTCTTGGGGGTTAGCAGAATGGCGCCACCGGTTTGGCTGAAGCCTCCCCATGTGTTCTCCATGAGATTCGCCTGAACCAGGACGCGAACCGCATTCTTCAGTTCCAGGTGATTCTTGACGACGAAGGGATTGCCGTCCGGTCCGCCGATGAAGTTCGGGTTGCCTTTCATCCACTGCCACGGCTTCCAGAAATGATTGTTCAGGATTTCGATGTCGCTGGGGGTCAAGGTGGCCGCTCCGCCGCCGAACATGACGGCCTCACCCGCGGCTTCCAGAAAGTTGTCCTCGATCTTGAAGGGACCATCTTGGGTCTTGCTGGTGCCTCCGGCAATCGCATGAGAATCGGTGCAAGCCCCGGTCTTCGAGATGCAATGGAAATCGCTGAAGTAGGAATCGACGATTGCCACGTTGGTCATGCCGTTCAGGTTCACTCCGTCGTGAGTTTCATCCTGAGGCGCTCCATGCAGCCATGAGCGATCGACCACGAGATGATCCGCGGTGCCTTTGACAAACATCAGCCGCGCCGGGCCCGGGGTTCCAGCCGGACGAGTCACTTCCAGGCCGATGAAGCGGTAATAGTTAGCGCCGGGGGCGAGTTGGAGCGGGCCATCACCGCGGGTTTGCATCTCTACTTCCGCCATCACGTTCTGGGGACTGGTGCAGCTATATTGCGGCCGCCCCTCGAGAGAAGCGACCCCGGCATAGCAGGGCGTGGTGCGCTGCCCTTCTGCGGGCAAAGCGCTGTCCGGAGCACTGGTGCGAACCCAGATCCAATGGTTGATGTCGCAGTTCTTGGCCGGCACAAGGAACGGGCCGGTAAAGGTTGCGCCCGCCTGAAGTTCGATCACGTCGCCGCAACGAGCGTTATCCAAGGCCGATTGCAGATTGCCGCCAGCATTGACGGCGATGATGGATCCCGGCGCCGGCGTGTCGACCATCGCACTGAGAACGACCACTCTCGGCAGTTCCGCGGGACCATCGTAAGTGCTGCGAGCAAAGGAGGCGGCCGTCAGCGCTCCCGTCAACAGGAGTATCAAAACGCTCAGGCGCTGTGCCAGCGCTCGGGAAAATCTGGAATGAGAGGAATGACAGTTTCGAAAAGAAACTTCGGTTTCAAGCATTTGCAAGACCTCGACTTTAGAAAATGGGGGACCAGTCGGTATGAGTCCACATGCTGAATCTATCGAGGGGGTGGCCTGGGCTCCCAGATATCAGAAGTTCATCGAAAACGCTTTAGTAACCTGTAACGCGGCATGTACAGATTCGCACTTGCCGGTGTCCGTCGGTGTCTTTGGCGCGAACTAGATACAAACGGGCGTGGGACAGGCGGTTTGGGCGCAGAGTGAAGATAGGCAGATCGCCTGGCGGCCTGGCCTCGAACACGAGGCTGAAGGGCGGGGGAAAACTAAAGTAACCAACAATACGGTTAGTGGCGGGATTCCCCAAGCAAGACTGCGCGCAAGTGGTCGTAGGCGCGGTTTCCGAGCACGCGCTGCACGCTGCGGCGGGCTTGATGCTGTAGGCGCTTCTTCCACAACCCGCGGCCGTGGCAGGTGGCGCCAAACTCCTCGATCGTGAGATGACGCAGCATGGCTACGCGGCCGAGTTCGTAAGGGCTGGTACTGGAGGAGTTCGCATGAAAGTGGCTGTTGGCAACGGTTCGGAATCCGGCGTGGCGCGCCATCTCGAGCGTGCGCCGATCGTAGCGTCCTCCGGGACAGGAGAAGTGTTCGATTGGGTGTCCGACGATTTGTTCAATCTGGAGCTTTGCATCCACGACTTCACGTTTCAGGTCCGGTTCGGGGAGATCGGAGAGATAAGGATGCGTCATCGAATGGCAGCCGATCTGGAAACCCTGCGCGTCAAGATCGCGCACTTGGCTGAAATTGAGATAGCCGGGCGTGCCCAGGAATCCAGCGGTGACGTAGAAGGTTGCGTTGAAGCCGAACTCGCGGAGTACCGGCGCAGCGGCGATGAGGTCAGTCTCCGAGCCATCGTCAAAGGTGATACAAACGCTCGGCTGGGCAGGATAGCGAAGAGCTTCGCCCACGTTCAGGCCGCTCCAGCCGGAGTTTTTCATCCACGCCATTTGGCGCCGGAAAATTTCGAGCGGCACAATGTAGCGCACATAGCCCGGCTCGGACCGGCACAACTTGCGGCCAGCCAGCTCCAACTCGTGGTACATCAGGAACACAATGCGCGAGGCAGCCATGTGCTTGTTGAAAAACCTTGTCATCCTTCGCTTTGCTCAGGATGACAATTCATAAGAAGCAGTTACGATTTCTTGTCGCCCATCGTCTGCGCGTGCCGGTCGAGCAGGGCATGCAGCGGTTCGCGGAGAAACGGGCTTCCCGCCAGTAGGCCGGAGATCAGAGGATTTTTCTGGTTGCAGCGCAGTGGAGAATTGTCGAGCTTCAACACCCAGCCTCCGGCGCTTTCGACCAGCGCCGCCCCGGCGGCAACGTCCCACTCGTGTTTTGGAACCAGTGTGAAAGTAAGATCGGCGCGGCCGGCGGCGACCAATCCGAGCTTGTAGGCAACCGATCCCATGGGACGAATGTTGAACTCAGCAGACTCGAACTGCTTCCACTCGCCGCGCTTCACTTCGCTGCGGCTGGCGAGCACGAGCGCGCCGCGCAGGTCTTTGCGCTGGCTCGCTTGTGCGGGCTTGCCGTTATAGGTCACGCCGGTTTCGCGCGATCCGAGAATGAGCTCGTCGGTTGCCGGATTGCAGATGCCGCCTGCGACGGGAATTCCATTCTCCACCATGGCGATCGAAACGCAGAACTCGGGAATGCCTTGCACAAACTCGCGCGTGCCGTCGAGCGGATCGACCACCCAGACCCGCTGTTCGTCGAGCCGAGTGAAGTCGTCCACGGTCTCTTCTGAGAGCCAGCCTTCGCCATCCCGAAGCAGGGTCTTGTGCAGAACGGCGTCGACGGCGCGGTCGGCCTCGGTGACAGGATCATGTCCAACTTTGTAGTCGGCTGCAACGGCGCCGGGAGTAAAACGCTTGAGCACACCCCGCGCTGCTTCAAGCGCAACGTGAATACGTTCGAGAGTTTCCGCGGATGAGTATGAGGTCACTATTACTCCGTAATCAGTTGCCAGCTTTCAGTTCTCAGTTCCCAGTTCCCGGTTCTCAGTTTCCAACAACAAGCCAAAAAGATTCCGTTCTCGACCGGGTGCTCACTGAGAACTGAGAACCGAGAACTGGGAACTCTTCTTTCACGCCCACAACATTCTGGCTCCCGTCATCAGTAAAACCGTGCACAGGATTCGGCGCAGCCACAGCACCGGAACCCGCGTGCTCAGATGCGAGCCGAGCATGCCGCCAGGGATCGAGCCGATCAGCAGAGAACCGACCAAATGGGGATCGACGTTGCCCGCCCGCCAGTGCAGCAGACTGGCGACGCCGGTCAGAATCACGGCATGGGCTATGTCGGTGCCGACCATAACCTTGGGCACGAATGAATAAAACAAAAGAAGCAACATCATGATGATGCTGCCCGACCCGACCGAAGTGATGCCGACCAGGAATCCGCCGACTAAGCCGATGAAACTCATGCCGGCAAACGATTTCATGGTGGGCTGCCGCTTGGCGAGATGTTCTTCAATCCGCCCCTGGAACAGAAGCAGCATGGGAATCAATACCAGCAGCAGGCCCACGGCGGACTTGATGAAGTCGTTGACGCCGTTGCCATAGAGGTGGCGCAGGTGCACCAGAAAAGCCACGCCGAGGCAGGAGCCAGGAATACTGCCGACGGCCATCGCCAGCACGACTTTTTTCCGCACCGTGCCTTTGCGCAAGTGCATGAGGCTGGCGGGAATCTTGGTGAAAAAGTTGAACAGCGCGTCCGAACCGACTGCGATGATGGCGGGCACGCGCAGGCCGAAGATGAGCATGGGCAGCAGCAATACCCCGCCGCCCAGACCCGTCAACCCGATCAGCGTTCCAACGATGAAACCGATCAGCACTTTTAGCAGCAAGAATTCCATGCCGTCTTTCGATGAGTTCTCAGTTCCCAGTTCCCAGTTCTCAGTAAAGCGATCGGATTAAGGAAACTGAGAACGCTGAGAACCCGCACTGAGAGCCGCTTTCAGAGCATATTATCCCATAAAGTCCATTGTAATGATCGATTTTATTGGCATCATCAGCTGCTTCCCTAGTTCTCAGTTCTCCAGTAAAGCAAATTCAGGTTAAGGAACTGAGAACTGAGAACTGAGAACCGGGAACTGGGAACTGCCTCTAGCTGTTGCCGTTGGCGCCAACGAAGCCTTCGCGCTCGAGGTGCAGAAGGATGGTCTGCGCCGCTTCCTCGGGGCTCAGCTTGACGGTGTCAATCACGACTTCGGCATCGGTTGGCGCCTCGTACGGATCCGAGATGCCCGTGAATTCCTTGACGATGCCGGCGCGAGCCTTGGCGTACAGGCCCTTGCGGTCGCGTTGTTCACACACTTCGAGCGAGGTGGCTGCGTGCACCAATATAAACCCGCCGAACGGTTCAATCATCTGCCGCACCGCTTTACGCGTTGCTTCATAGGGCGCAATCGGAGCGCAAATGGCAATGCCGCCGTTCTTGGTGATCTCGGAGGCGACATAGCCGATGCGGCGGATGTTAATGTCGCGATGCTCCTTGGAGAATCCGAGTTCGCTCGATAGGTTCTTGCGCACCAGATCGCCATCGAGCAGCGTGACCGGACGTCCGCCCGTCTCGAGAAACTTGGTGATCAGAGCGTTGGCGATGGTCGATTTGCCCGATCCCGAAAGCCCGGTGAAGAAAATGGTGACGCCCTGCTTGTGCCGCGGCGGATAGCTGCGGCGCAATTCCTGCACCACTTCGGGATACGTGAACCACGACGGGATGTCCCGTCCTTCGTTGAGGCGCTGGCGCAATTCCGTGCCCGAGATGTCGAGCACCTTGGCGCCCGGCGGCACTTCATCGGCCGGAACGTAACGGTCTTCGTTCTGCAGGTACACCATCATCTGGAACGGAACCATTTTGACGCCCATTTCCTCTTCATGTTTCTTGAACAACTCCTGCGCGTCGTAAGGGCCGTAGAAGGGCTTGCCGTCAGTGTCTTTTCCGGGGCCGGCATGATCGCGGCCGACGATGAAATGCGTGCACCCGTGGTTCTTGCGAATCAAGCCGTGCCAGATCGCTTCCCGCGGTCCGCCCAAGCGCATGGCCAGTGGCAGCATTGACAGTTTCACCGTGCCATGCGGGTACTTCGAGAGCAGCAACTGGTAGCAGCGGGTGCGGACGAAGTAATCGACGTCGCCCGGCTTGGTCATACCGACGGAGGGATGGATCAGCAGATTCGCCTCGACTTGCTTGGCGGCGCGCATGGTCAGTTCCACGTGAGCGCGATGCATGGGATTGCGCGTCTGGAATGCCACGACCTTGGTCCAGCCCAGGCGACTGAATTCGGCGCGCAGTTCGGCAGGGGTAAAGCGTAGCGAGCGGAAATCATAGTGCGCGTGAGCCTGTAATTCTTCAATCGTTCCACCCACGTACCACGGGTTCGATTTGTTGATGGCGTAGTCGGCGCCCGGATGCGCGGCGCTGGTGGAATTGAAAACCGCTTGCGCTTCGGCCTTGCGGTCAGGCTGCCACACATCTTCCACGCTGAGCACGGCGAGCATCACCCCTTCGGGATCGCGCAGGGCAATCTTGCTGCTGCCCGCCGTCAGTTTCTTGGCGAATTCCTCAGTCACGTCGAGCGTGATCGGCATCGGCCACAGGGTGCCGTTCCCGAGCCGCATGTTGTGGCAGACGCCTTCGTAATCGGCACGGTTCATGAATCCGCGCAGAGGCGAGAAGCCGCCGCTCATCAGCAGTTCCAGATCACAAAGCTGCCGGGCTGTCAGATCCCATGAAGGCCAATCCTTCGAGTGCGCTTTCAATTCCGCGGCGCGCGCGGCTGGCACTTGCAGTTGAACAAGTTCTCCACCGTGTGGGGCAATAAGATGACTGGTCATTGCGTTCAAAGCAGTATTCCTCCTGTACGTGTCGTTCAAACTTGTTGTCCAGAAATGGCGAAGGACCAAACTCCCGATTCTCGTTCCATTGGCCCGCTGAGGTTGCGGGCCGCCGCTTTTCAGGCGGCACCATAACTCACGACATTCATGTGCAGTCAATGTTAGCAGGTAAACCCAGCAATTCCGCTTCCTTAGGGGGATCCGATCTGGCACGTAAACCGTTGGAATAAAGCGTCCTACAAACGGAAACTCTTGCGTGGAGGGTCATTTTGCGTCTGAGTGAAAAATATTGCACTATTCCGTCCTCAAACTGGAATCTATGTGGTTCACCCCCCGTGCACTCCTAAGATTCCTCCTGGTATTCCACCGAGATCACGGGTTCCGTGGCAACCTGGGGGACCCCTGGCTGGACGAAGGCCCCGGGCTCCGTGACCTGAAACACTCGGCCAGTTCTATAAGCCCAGAGCACTCCCATGCCATAAATCACAAACGCCGCTCCAATCTCCATCACCAACTGGACCAAGTTCTTGGGAGTAAAGAACCTGTTTGCCAGCCATACCACGCCAACCAGCGGCAAGTTCAGCAGAAAAGGCAACGAATACGCCTGGCGCACGAAACTGCTCACCGGCACGCCGATCTGTTTCGCTAAATGGCGCGGCATGAAGAGGAGGAACGTGCAACACAGCGGAACCGCCGTGCCCAGCGCGTCGCCCACCACTCCCAACGGCGGAACCAGCGCAATACTCAAGATCAAGTTGGCGATCCCCTCCAGCAGAGTGACTTTTGCCATGGATTGATGTTTCCCCATGCCGAACAGCACCCGTCCCGAAGCCGACTGCATGAGCATCAGCGCGAAGGGAATAATCAGCACCACCAGCACCGGGTAACTGTGCGGAATGTAGCGCGCGCCAACCCAGATCCGTATGACGTGTTTCCCCAGCAGAATCAGGATGACCGTGATGGGAAAAATCAACAGCGCGCACACACGGTTTCCCGCGATATAAACCTTCCGCAAGCGGTCCAGATCGTTTTTCGCCTCCGACTGGCTCGACATGGGGACAAAAATCTGCGCCAGGCTCGAGACGAATTCCTGGGCGTAGTCCACGATCCGCGCGCCGATCGAAAAATACGTAATTGCCACCGCGGACATCATTCGGCCCAGCACCAGTTCGTCGGTGCGGAAGCGCAGCCGTCCCGCCACGATCACAAGAAACGTCGTTCCGCCATAGGTGGCCATGTTGCGCAAGGATTCTTTGTCTACGTAACGCAAGCCGAGCGGCACGGGGCAAAACCGGAAGACGATGATGGCGCGCAGAATTGAAGACAGGATGGGCAGCCCCACCGTAATCAGCGCAACTGTGATCAGGCCATAGCCGCGATTCAGGAAATGCACGATCAGCGCCGCCCGCAGCAGGCTCGAACCGATGCTCGTCCAATTCAAAATGTAAAACCGTTGCAAGCCTTCCAGCATGCCGCCGAAAACGCCCAACGGAAATCCCAGGCTCACCGATGCCCCGACCAGCAGCAGAAGAATATGCGCCTGCCTGTGCATCTCGGGTGGAATACGAAACAGTCCTCCCACGTAGAAACTGAGCACCGTGGTCAGGGCCATGCTTACAACACCGATGATGGTGTAGGTAAACAGGCTGGTATTGACGAAGCATGCCAGTTTGTCATTTTCGCCGGTCGCAGTGTACTTGGAGACGTAGCGAATGATCGAGGAACGGATTCCCAAATCAAACAGTCCGTAGTAGCCCGTGACCGAGAAAATCAAGACCCAGATGCCGAAAGCGGTATCGCCCAGCCGGTGCAGTATGAAGGGCGACAGAAAAATCCCGACCAACACGCTCACGGCCAGCGCCGACCAGCTTGAGCCGACGTTTTTCAGGATCTGCGTTTTTTCGTACTTCCGCATCGGCTCCGGTCCGTTCCCGTTTCTTGCGCCCAGTTCTTCGCGCCCAGTTCCTGCTCTTCGCCCAGTTTCTACTCTCAAAGATATCCCGCATAGCGCAGCCACTGTTCGACCAGTTTCATTCCCTCGGAAAACCGTACCCGAGGCTCGTAGCCCAGCACCTTTCGCGCTTTCTCGATGCTGAAGAACACCGTCGCGCTCTGCGTCGCTTCCGTCACCGCGTCCGGAATGAATTTTGCATTGGCGGACTTCGCCGCCGCGCGTCGCACGCCGAAGCGCGCCCGCAGCCGTTCCCGCTTCTCCGGAGGCAGAGTACTGACCCAGTTCCACGCCTTCTTCATCGCCGCTTCCGTTAATGGAATCTGCATCAGCATCTGGCGAAATTCCTTGCTGCGCGCTACTCGCGCCGCTGCCTTCATCGAGCCCAGCAGCAGCCCGGAACTCTTGCCCCGGCTTGCCTCGATCTCCGCTCGGGAAATTTCCCCCACTTCTGGCATCGGTTCCATCAGCGCCATGTGCGCCCGTATGAAATCTCCCCAGCTCACGCGCTCGCCATCGGTGATGAAGAAAGCCTGATTCAGCGCGCCGTCGTTTTCCAGGCCGAGTACCATGGCGTCAATCAGATTGTCCACATAGGTCGTATTACAGGCGCCGTGCCCGCCTTCGATGAAGGCCACGCGCCCTTCGCGCAGATCGTCCATCAACCGCGTGGACCACGCTGAGTACGGCCCCCACACGATCGATGGCCGCAGGATCACCACCGGCAATCCGCGCTTGCCGTAGTTGAGTACAACTTTTTCCGCCGCCGCTTTGTTGTCGCAGTAGGCATCGCCCGTCCGGCGCAGCGGAGCGTCTTCACTCTCCGATCCAGCAGGCGGTGTGATCCCGTAGATGGCCGCCGTGCTGACATGGATGAATCGCTTCACCCTGGCCGCATGTGCCACCGCCAACATGTTTTCCGTCCCCCGCACGATGCTGCTCGCGGGACCCACCCCACAGTGGATCACAACCTTGGCCCCGCCCAGCGCTTCCCGCAGCGATTCGCGCTCCAGCAGGTCGCCCGTGCAGAGTTCGACCGGCAAGCGCGCGATCCGCGCCGCGCGGTGCATTCCGTGTACCAGTGCGCGAACTTTCACGCCGGCCTGTATCATCCGTTCCGAGAAGCGTCCTCCGATGAATCCAGTAGCGCCGGTCACAAACACGGTCTCGTCGCGCCAGTTCATGTCCAAGTCTCGCTGTGTGCTGTCTCGCTCCCGGCCCCGATCTCGGCCCATGGTTCCGCAATCCGCCGCTTGTGCGCGTAGCAAGTCTCGACCAGTTCCAGTACACGGACCGCCTGCCAGCCATCCACCTCCGGCTTGCCGCGGTTCGCGATGCTTTGCACGAAATTGTCGAGTTGCCGCCAGTACGGACTGCCACCCGGAAGTTTTTCCAATTGCAAGGTTAAGGTCTGGCTCACCGGAACACCGCCGATCACGCGATGGATCACCACCACCTCCGGATCGCGCACGGTAATCTCTGCGCTGGCAGCGACGCCGCGCACCAGCAGCCGATTCTTCAGCCCGAAGGTGCGGCTGATCTGCAGATGTCCGGTAATCTCGCCGAAGCGGCCCGCGTGCTTCAGGTCGAGAAGCACATTGGCCTCGATGCCGCTGCCCCAATCGTCGTCCTGATAGTCGAACGCACTTACCGGCCCGAACCAGTCGATCACGCTGTCCAGCATGTGGACGCCAAAATCCAGCAGCGCCCCGCCGCCCGCTTTGGCGCGATCAAAATAGAAGCCCGACGCGCTGCGCCAATCGAACGCGCCGCCATATTGGAAGTCGTAGTTTCGAATGGAACCGAGCAGGCCCTCTTCGATGATCAGCTTAAGCAGGGGATGGCTCGCGGCAAAACGCCGGTTCATGCCCACGGCGAGCACCAGCTTTTTTTCTTCCGCAAATTCGGTGCAGGAGCGTGCCTCCGCCGCTGTAATTGCCAACGGCTTCTCGCATAGCACATGCCTGCCTGCCCGCAGGCAATCCATATTGCTGGACTCATGCAGATGGTTGGGCAGCGCGTTAATGACCGCATCCACCTGTCCCAGTACTTCGCGATAATCCGCGACTGCCCTACAACTCAGCCCGCGATTCCGGATCAGGGCATTGGCCCGTGGCAAGTCGGTATCCACGAGCGCCACCAGTTGCACGCCGGGATGTGCGCTGACAGCCGGAATGTGCTCGCTGCGAGTAATGGCTCCGCAGCCCAGAATGGCCAGCCGGATCGGCTCCGTCATTCCCGCTGCTCCCCAACGCATCGCATAGTAGATTGCGAATCTTGCGAATCATCCGCCATCAGCATACCGGAAACGGCTCGTAGCTACCGAAAAGCCTCGCCGAGTAGAGCGCTTACAGGGTGCGAACTGGAATGCGTCTCTTGAGTGGGAGAATGCAGCTCATATCCCAAATAAGTCATCAGGTGTCCCCATTGCGCTTCCAGTTGCAAAATGGACGATTCCGGCACCTCGGTGCGCCAGCCTCCGGATTTGGCGGCCCGCACAAAAGGAATGTCCTGCCGCGTCTCCCGCGTCGAACTCCACAACAGGGCCTGCGATTTCTCCAGCTTCCGCATGGTGCTGGCGTCGCTCCGGCGTACTGCGGTTGCGATCCGCTCCGAATCTGGATCGATTCCCAGGAAAACCGCCACTCTAGCCAATTCCTGCGCGGTATTGGCCAGCATGTCTTCGTAGCGCAGCAAAAGGAACCCGGGGTGGTTGTGCCGGGTCACCAGCCAGGATGCCACATTGTCTCCCCACGAGCCGTACGGGTTGAAATCTCCTGCCATGAACCGGGCTGCGTATTTTTCGAACGGATACTGGTCGTCGATCTCGCGGCGTTTGCGTTGAAAGTAGTATCCCGACAGCAGCACATCCCGAGGGTCCCGCACGATGTAGATGATTCGTGGGTAGCGTGGATCGAAATACTGGTGGCTCTTGAGGACGCGTGGCCGCGGCATTCTTGCTAATTCGCGTTTCGAGAGCGCCTCCGGGTCCGGCGTCAGCCGATTGATGTTGGAAAAATCCGCTGGGGTTTCCGGATACACCAGATTGGCAATCAAAAACCGGGTCCAGGTATTGCCCGACTTTATGTAAGAAACGATAAAAACATCGTCTGGGAAAACGTCCAGATTGCGTCCTGGGTGGTGCAAGCCCAGCACCCGCCGCGTTCCGCGGATCAGCCTTTCCATCATAGGTCGAACCTCTCGCTGTTTCTGATCGACTACCTCCGGGGATCTTTGGGGGAGACGCGGCTTGTATCCGGGGGACCGCGCCGGTTGGGGGCGTCCTACTACTTCAAGTTTGCTTTGTTCCCAACTTCTTGATTATAGATTATTGCTGAACCGGTCCCGTTCTTAGTTGGTAATGTCCCGCTAGAACCCGCTCTCTGCTTGCCTTTTCGCGCCAACCGCGCCTCCTGCAACCGTAGAAAACGGCGGGCTGCCCAAGGCGCAATCTGTACTGCCAGCGCTACTCGCCGGCTCTTCCGGTCCTGCAACAGTGCTGCCGCTTGGCCCGCCGCGAGACGTGCTTCAGGGTATCGCCCCTCCCGCAAGTAGCGCTTCACCAGATCCATTTGGCAGAGCCCCTCAACCCGCGCAATCAGTTCCTGGATCAGCCTTTTCTGCTTTGCCGAAACCGGCAAAGTCCCGAGCACCTTCTTGTAAATCTCGATCTGCGCCTGCTTAAGTAAATAGCCGTCGGCAGCGAGGCCACCGGGATGCAGCCGGTGTTCAATCCCCACCTGCCGTAGAAGATCCATCTTCGCCCCGCGAAAGGACATGCGCACCCAGAGGTCGAAATCTTCCGAGCGCCGATAGCGTTCGTCGAACAGTCCGGCGTCGATCATCGCCTGCCGTGAGGCCACCACGGCCGAAGTCGTCACCGCGCATTCTTCCGTAAGCAGCTTTTCGAACGTCACCGGTGGACTCTGCGGTTGCCGCTCGAAAGCCCGTCCTAAGAAAGCCCGGCCAACAATAGACCGGCCCACTGGCACTCCATCCCTTATAAAGTTTGAATCGCAGTAAACCAGATCCAGCCCACGTTCCTCCAGCAGCGGAACCAGACGAGCCAGATGCTCGGGCAAATAGATGTCGTCGCTATCGAGGCAGGCGATGTACTTGCCTCGCGCCGTGCGGATCGCCGTGTTGCGTGCCCCCGATGGTCCCCGGTTTTCCTGCCGGATGTAGATCAGCCTCGCGCCGTAGCTCCGGATCGCCTGTTCCAGCGCCTCCGTATCCGGCGAGCCGTCATTCACCAGCACGACCTCAAAGTTCGTATACGTCTGCGCAAACACGGAATCCAGCGCTTCCCGTATATGCTCTGCCGCCTGATACGCCGGAATGATGACGCTCACCAGAGGTTGTTGCCGCTCATCCAAGATGCACACCCCTCCCCTGACCCTGATCCAGCAAACCGGAGTCCAACAACGCCCCAATATCTCAGTCTAACTGTTTGATTTTAATGGATGTTTATCGTCGGCAGGAAACGGCTCTGAAATCTCTTGAACAAGGCATGGTCTACTGTGGGTAATTTATTTCCTTTTCTTGCCCCAGCCGCTCACCGACCGCGCTTCAGGGCCCGGGTAAATTCCGCCACAGGCAAGGTGTTCAGCACATCTTCCTTCTTGAGCCAGGCCCGCCGCGCCTGCAGAATTCCGTAGCGCATTTTCTCCATGTGCGAGGTGTGGTGGGAATCGGTGTTGATGACAATTTTGACGCCATGCTCTTTCGCCAGGCGCAGATGAACGTCGCTGAGGTCGAGCCGGTCGGGATAGGAGTTCAGCTCCATCGCGACTTTGTGTTTGGCCGCCGCTTTGAGCACGGCATCGAGATCGAACTGGTAGGCGTCGCGGCGCAGCAGCAGGCGTCCCGTGGGATGCCCGATCAGCGAGGTATTGGGATTGGCGACGGCTTTCAGCAGCCGTTCGGTCATGGTGGCGCGATCCTGGTTGAACTGCGAGTGCACGCTGGCGATGACGATGTCCATTTGCTCGAGCACCGAGTCAGAGAGATCAAGCGACCCATCGCCCAGAATGTCCACTTCAATCCCCGCGAAAATGCGAATGCCTTTCATCTTCTTGTCGACCGCGCGAATCCTTTCGATGTGCGCCTGTGCGCGTTCGTCGGTGAGGCCGTTGGCGAAAGCGAGATTTTTCGAGTGATCGGTGATCGCCATGTATTCGTAGCCGCGTTCCCGTGCCGCCTCGGCCATCTCTTCAATGGTGTTGCGGCCGTCGGTTTCGACGGTATGCATATGCACGTCGCCGCGGATGTCGGATAGTTGGATCAGCACGGGCAGCGTATGTCCGGCGGCAGCTTCGATCTCTCCCAGGTTCTCGCGCAGTTCGGGAGGAATGAAGTCGAGCTTGAGCTTGGCGTAGATTTCTTCTTCGGTCTTGCGCGCGACCGGCTTCTCGTCTTCAACCTTCGCTAGGCTGTACTCGTTGAGCGTGAAGCCCATCTTGAGTGCGCGCTGGCGCAAGGCCACGTTGTGCGCCTTCGACCCGGTGAAATATTGCATGGCCGCCCCAAAAGACTCCGGAGGCAGCAGACGCACGTCCACCTGCATGCCATTGCGGTGCCGGAAGCTGACTTTGTTCTCCCCTTGCGCAATCACGTCCATCAGGCCGGGGAAGCCGAGCAGATGTTCGATGATCTTCTGCCGCGGTTCCGCCTCGATGCAGCCCTTGCCCGTGACGAGAATATCCAGGTCGCCGACGGTTTCGCGCCCGCGGCGCAGCGAACCGGCGGGCGTGACTTTCTCTATCCCCGGAATCGTCAACAAATGCTCCACCAGTTTTTCCGCCAGTTCTTCGGCCGTGTCGAGCAGGAATCGTCCCGCGATGCGGCGATAGTCTTCAATCGCCTTAAGCAGCTTCAGTTCGTGCTTTTCGCCCATGCGCGGCAGCGTGCGGATCTTGCCTTCCCGCGCCAGCTTCTCCACGCCCTCGAGGTCGCTGACCTGATAGGCGCTCCAGATCAACGCAATCGTCTTCGGCCCCAGACCCTGAATCTTGAGCAGTTCGAGCATCGAGGGACGGTATTTTTTCAAGAGCTCGGCGTGCGCCTCGATGCGGCCGTCTTTGAAAAGCATCTGCAGATTGGCCAGCATGCCTTTGCCAATACCCTGTATTTCGAGAAGTTTCTTCGGCTCCTGGATCAGGTCGGCCACCTGTTGCGGCAGCGCTTCAATAGCCTGCGCAGCGTTGCGGTAAGAGCGCACTCGAAACGAGTCCTGCCCGTCGATCTCCAGCAGATCGGCAGTCTCGTAGAGAATTCCGGCGATGGCTTTGTTGTCCATCCTAAGTTGTCGAGTTTCGGCCTAGGACGATGATTGTAACTCTGATGAAAAAGTCGCAGCGCAGAGTTAGCAGGGATAGGACACAGCCAGCCCGGGGATCGAGCGCACATCCAGCTTTCATCCGCAAAACCGGCCTGACTCAACCGGCCTCAAATCAGGGCACCTTGGTCACATTGGCCGCTTGCGGCCCTTTCTGTCCCTGGACGATCTCAAACTCCACCTTGTCGCCCTCCTGCAGGCTCTTGTAGCCTTCGGTGGTGATGGAGCTGTAGTGAATGAATACATCCGGTCCATCGTCCCGGCCGAGGAAGCCGTATCCTTTGGCGTTGTTGAACCACTTGACGGTGCCTTTAAAACGTTCCACGTGCGCCCCTCTTTCTTGCGGATTGCCCAGAAAAGGCGCGATTTCAGGGCCCGCAAAAAAATGTGTTCGAATTGTGCGGCTCACCGGGGGTGCTGTCAAGGCTCAGCGTCACACATCTATGTTCGCGGGCAAGGGCCGGGGGATGAGCAGGTTGTCACCGGAACGGCTCTCTAGCGCGCTGGTCGCGCCGTCTGAGCCAGCCACAAGATCCCCGAGATAGTCTTGGCGTCGCGGATCCGTCCATTGAGCGCCATCCGTTTCGCCTCCGATAAAGCAAAAAACCTGGTTGTGATCTTCTCGTCCGGCTCGGGCTGGGCTTCGCCCGCCCGGAGACCGCGGGCCAGGTAGATGGTCATGGTTTCGTCGAGGAAACCGGGGCTCACGTAAAAGTGCAGGATTCTCTTCCACTGGCGGGCGGTATAGCCGGTTTCTTCGAATAACTCGCGCTTGGCGGCGGTGAGCGCCGTTTCGCCATCGTCAATGCGTCCGGCAGGCAACTCCCACATCATGGACTGCGCGGCGTGGCGATACTGGCGCTCGAGAAGGATGCGCGGCTCGGCTTTGCGGGCCGCCTTCGCCGAGTTATCGAGGGCCAGATCATCGACGACCTGATCATCCACGGCCAGAACAACGATGGAGCCGGAATGCCGGATAACATCGCGGCGAGCGCGCACGCCTCCAGGCTCCTCCACTTCATCAGTGGTGACGCTGAACACCGGGCCCTGGAAACGGATGCGGGAAGAGAGGACGCGCCCTTGCTTTAATTTCGCTCCTGCTGATTTCGCCATGACAACAATATTAAGGTATGCTGCGCCGATGAGAGTAAAGCACGCTGCGGAAAAGCATTCGATCTGGTTTGGGAAGGGCACGACTTCGTGCGGAAAAACTCAGGCTTCCCAATAAAAAGGGAAGGGCACGAGTTTTACTCGTGCCGATAAGTCGTCGAAAATGGTTTGCGCTTCAGCGCCCGAGGCGTGCTACTTTCAGCCTGCTATGAGTTTCTCCGCAACCTGTAAGAGCCATGTCTGAAAGAACCATGGACGAAAAGAAGGTGACCAAAAAGAAGATGACCGGAAAATCAGCGACCGAAAAACTCAGCGTGGCCATCGTCGGCGCGGGGAGCCTGGCGACATTTCTGGCCGTGGCGCTGCACGACGCCGGTTTCCCAATTACCGAGATCGTCGCACGCGACTCGCCACGGTCGCGTCAGCGCGCTCGCGCGCTGGCCGCGAAGGTGGGCGCTCAATCCGTCACCGCGCATTCCGCCGCGCTGGACGCCACCTTGCTATGGCTCTGCGTTCCAGATCGTGAGATTCGCCGCGCGGCTTGGGTTTTGTCAGATCATCTGGTTGCGCGCGCGCTGCTCCGGCAGAAAGTTATATCCCGTTTCGCCCTGCACTCCAGCGGAGCCCTCTCCAGCCGCGAACTCGATCCTCTGCGCAACGCCGGCGCCGCGGTCGCGTCGGTGCATCCGCTGATGACCTTCGTTGTCGGTGCGCATCCTTCAGAGCATCCTTCAGAGCATCCTTCTATGACAGGTGTACCTTTTGCGATCGAAGGCGATGAGGAGGCCGCGCGAGTTGCACGGCGAATCGTCCGCGCGCTCGGAGGAGAGAGTTTCTCATTACCCGCGAAGCGCAAAGCCGCATACCACGCATGGGCCACGATGACTTCACCGCTCTTGCTGGCGTTCCTGGTGACGCTGGAAGAAGCCGCCCGCGCCGCCGGACTCACGCGACAAGATGCGCGCCGCAAGAGCCTGCCCATCATCCGGCAGACCTTGTCCAACTACTCACGCCTCGGGCCGGAGCACTCATTCAGCGGCCCGCTGGTTCGTGGAGACGCGGAGACGGTGGCGAAACACCTGGCGGCGCTGAAGAAGCATCCCGGAGCGCGCGAGGTTTATGTGGCGCTGGCGAGAGCCGCATTGCGCGGGCTGCCGGTGAAGAATCAGGATGAACTAAAGCAGTTGCTGCACTCAGACTCTTAAGCAGAGACCCCCGCCCTCGGCCGTCCGCGAGCGAAGCTCGCCGCGAGTTGTTTCAGCAATCTGTTTAGCCGCCGACGCGCTGCCGAGCTATCAAGATAAGGGACGTCAATCCGAGCTGAAAGGCATCATGAAACGGTCTCTAATGCCGGGTCCGGCGACTGCTGAACAAATGCCCCAGCTTCTCTTGTTTCGTCCGCAAATATTCTTCGGTGTGTTCCGTGGGCGCGACTTCGCAAGGCACCCGCTCGGTCACTTGGATCCCGGCGTTTTCGAGCGCAGCGACTTTATCGGGATTATTCGACAGCAAGCGCACCCGCTTGATGTCCAACGCCTTCAGTATCGCCACCGGCATCTGGAACTCGCGCTGGTCTGCCTTAAAACCAAGGCGCTCGTTCGCTTCCACCGTGTCAAATCCGCTGTCCTGGAGCGCATAGGCCTGCAGCTTCGCCATCAGCCCAATGCCGCGGCCCTCCTGCTGCTCATAGATAAGGACGCCCGCCCCCAGTTGGGCGATCATCGAGAGCGCCATTTCAAGCTGCTGGCGGCAATCGCAGCGCAGCGATCCAAACACGTCGCCGGTCAGACACTGCGAGTGGATGCGCACCAGCGGCGACCCGGAGTGCACCTCGCCCATCACCAGCGCCACCGCCTCTTCGGTCCGGGTGTCGTCGCCCGATGCTGACGCCTTGGTCGCAAACCCATGAATCAGGAAGTGTCCCCAGCGTGTCGGGAAGTCCGCGGACGCCACTTGTTTTACCCTTAAAGAACTCACCGCTAAATTATAGTCTTCGATTTCAGGTCGACACCTCTGCGAGTGCTCAATCTCCCGACGGTCGACGCTTTGAGTGTTCCGCTGCGCGCGGCGGACACAGCTGCAAAATCACCTGTGGATAGGCGAAATCGAGCGACGGCTGCTAAAATCAAAAAAGTAAACTCGCCGCCAAATGGGGCTATAGCTCAGCTGGGAGAGCGCATCGTTCGCAACGATGAGGTCGTCGGTTCGAGCCCGACTAGCTCCACCAATCTTCTCAAAGGGTTGGCGACAATTACAGCCATTTCTGTGAGCATCGAAAAAGCGACTTATTGGACCGTTTTGGGGCGTGAATCTACTGCGGCCACTTTTTGCAAACTCCGAAAGCTGGTCCAGCGCTCGGAGTTGCTTATCGGAGTGTCGCTGGCGAGCCAATGACCGTGGTGCAAGAAAATGACCCACGGCACCATCGCCGTGGATTAATTCCTCCATTCTGCGGCGCGCCCCCGTCTAGCGGGACCGCGTGGCCCACGAATAACTTGGCGCCATACCAGCGGGCAAAAACGCGGTGGCGGCGGGGGAGAAATCGGTGGCAAAGAGGATGTTTTGAATCCGAATGCGAGTCTGGTTTCAACTGCAGACATGGGAAACCTCCCCGTATTTCTTCAAACCAGTTCCTGAAGGACAGATTCCAGTATTTGAGGCATTCTCGCGGCCAGCGCAGGTGAAAGCTCAGGTTGCATGGGCGCTGAATCGATACAAATGGCAATCAGACTGAGGCGAGCCTTCTCGAAGGACGGTGACACAATCCGAAGCAGGTGTATGACTTGAATCAGGGAAAGATGGTGGACATGCCACTGTCGATCCTCCAGACCCCGCATGCCATTTCCATCCCCAAAAACTGCCACGCTGCCCACTTGAGAGGGGTCGAGCAGGGCGTCAACGAGAGTGATCCGGCTCCGCCCATCGATTTGATCCGCGCAAGCGAGGAGATCTGTGCCGCCCCAGAGCAACTCCGCGTCTTCAGGCAGTTTGGGCTCACAGGCGAGCCGGTTAATGACGTGCCAGCCGACTCCTTCATCACCCATGAGCCGATTGCCAAGACCAATAACCAAATGAGCTTTCACGACGGTAGTCCCGTGGCGACGGCGGAAGCAATGGGCAATCGAATCTTAAAGGTGCTGCCTTTGCCGACCTCACTCTCCACGGAGATACTTCCATGATGCGAGGTGATGATTCCATAAGCGATGGACAAGCCGAGGCCCGTCCCCTGACCGCTCTCCTTGGTGGTGAAAAAGGGGTGGAAGAGCTGGTCAATCTTATCTGGGTGCACACCGCATCCCGTGTCCGAAATCAGAACTTCGACAGAATTGTCGGGCGCGCTGTGGCGGGTGGTAATGGTGATGGTGCCTCTCTCTTGCATGGCCTGAACGGCATTTATGAGGATGTTCATGAACACCTCCTCAAGCTCGGATTTGTCAGCCATGACGGGAGGAAGCTGCGGGTCGTAGTTGGCGGCCACGGTGATGTTCAGGAATTGCGCTTGTTTGGTTACGAGAGACAGCGTGTCTTGGAGGATCTTGTTGAGGTCGGCAAGTTCGGGGTTGACCTTGGAATGGCGGGAGAATTGCAACAAACCCTTGACGATATCACGGCAGCGCTCGCTCTGCCGCACGACCTCCTGGAGGTTTTCCCGGTTGGGATCACCTTCCTTGAGTTCCTCGAGGGTGAGCGCGGTCAGCGCCATGATGGCGCCTAGGGGATTGTTGATCTCATGGGCAACGCCCGCCGCCAGGATGCCTAACGAGGCTAGCCTTTCCGACTGTGCGACCCTCGCCTGCATCGCGAACAATTCTTCGCTGCGCTGCTTGACCTTTTCCTCTAGAGTTCGTCCCCACTCCTCGAGGTCGCCCCGCATCTGACGCAGGCTTTTCAGCATGGTGTTAAAAGAATCGGCCAGCAAGGCAATTTCACCCTGCTGGGGGCTCGACTGAACTTCCTCATCGAAGCGGCCCGCAGCGATGTTTTGGGTGGCAGCCACCATCTTGCCCACGGGAAGCATGACTTTGCCAATCTCGCGATAAGTCACTCCGAGAATAAGAATGAAGCCAATTGTTGCAATTCCGAAAAAGGATAAGATGACCCGGTTGCGCGTGGAAGTGTAGGCTCTTTCCAATCGCCCGACGGCGAGCATCCCGATGATTCGTCCTTCGTAACTACGCAGCGGGGCATACGCACTGGCGTACCAATCCCCAGCCGCCAACATCTGGCCGCGAAAACTGCGCCCCTGCTCGAGAACATCCTCACGGACTTCTGCCGACGACGGCGTGCCCACCCAACGCACGCTGCCGGTCGTCTTGACAGTGGTCGAGACACGCATATCGTCCTGGAAAATCGTAACCACTCCAATATCCTGGTTGTCCAAACGGTCTCCCTGAAATACCACCTTCCAGATGCGATCCACGACTTCGAAATTCTGATTCAAAAGGACGCCCCCATACAACGCGCCCACGATTCTGCCGTCGCTTCCGACTACCGGGGCGCTGGCAATCATAACCAGGCCCGATCGTCCTGCCGTCTTGTCCGGCAATTCGGCTCGGGGAGATTCTCCCGCAGGCAGATCGGTTCTGGAGACGAGAAGAGGATCAGTGTTGTGGAGGATCTCGGCAGACAGGATCTCTGTAGCCGCGGCTACCTTCCCCGAGAGTGCCGCCCTGACGACGCCAATCGAGGAAATGTCACTGATCGCACGATGAGGTTCAGAGACCTGCGGAGCTACGTGGCCCTCCGGGTCCGTGAGGGTGAGGAAATCTAATCTGTTGTCTTTCCGGATCGAATCCAGATAGGCCGCGAGGGAGCTTCCCTTCCCGCCTGCCAAGTGTTGTTGCAAGTGCTGTTGAATGACCGTTCCGGACGCAACCAGCTGAACCGTCTGCTCCACCGTCTCAAGCTTCTGGTCGTAGAGCGAGCGAGCCACAGCCAAGTCGTGGTCTACGGCGCGGTGGGGCTGCATCATGATCGTCGAACTCACGATCCACGAGCCCAGCAACGATGTGACCAGCCCGCCGATTCCCAGAATGACCAGGTAGTCGGAGATCAGCTTCGCCCTAAGAGAGAGCCTCCGAAATGAGAAGTTGAGCTTCATGGCATTTCTCTAAGGTGTCGGCCGCAGAGTTTGCGATACTCAGAGCTGATGGGCGATCCGCTCTTTGTCCTGCCGCACCCGTCCTGCCACACCCGTCCTGCCACATGGGGTGCTCTTATCCGTCAACCGATGGGCGTTTCTGGAGAAGGTGCACGGAGCACGAGATGCACGGATCGTAAGCCCGCGCGACCATCTCTAGCTTCTTCGTGAGAGCGGGTACATCCTTGCTCGCGCTTTGCTCGACGGTAGAGCGGAAGTGGTTTTCAATGCTGGCAACGTTAAATGCCGTAGGGGTGATAACGTCCGCCGCGACGATTCGACCTTCGTCGTCGTAAGTATAGCTGTGAACGAGCAGTCCGCGGGGCGCTTCGGTAACTCCCGTGCCGGTACCCGCTTTGGGGCGCACGGCAACACATCCTTCTTTTTTAACGCCGTCGCGAAGCAGGCGCTCCACAATCGCGAGTCCGAAATGTACGTCATGAACCAATTCGACCGCTTGGGCCTTGTTGTTGTCCATGGGATTGCCGCTGGGTAGCCGCAGCCCTAATTCGCCCATGGCCACTCGCGCGCGTTCCGTCAGTCCCTGCGTGTTGGTGGAGAGTCGAGCCAGGGATCCCACCATGAACGGCTTACCGTTAAACGAACTGTGTTTGGCGTGCGAGCCCGGAACGGCCTTTTCATTGCTCAAGGAGCGGTAGGCAGCGGCGGGGATGCTCTGCCGCTGTCCGTTCGAGGAGACGATGATATCGCCGCCCGCATAATAACCATGATTCTGCGGCGAGGAGAGCGCAGCGAAAACAATGTCGGTATGGCAGAAGTCGGCGGCAGGCAAGGATGCCAACAGTTTGATAGTCGTCTCGCAATCCGCCACGCCCTGGATGAGCGCCGCGCGCAAAGCCACAAGCGAGTCCACGCTGGGAAGTTTCCCGAACCCACCCACAATCGCATTGACCGGGTGCACGGCCCGACCCCCAAGGGTTTCCTGGATGGAGTTCCCCAGCTTCTTCAAGCGCAGGCCTAGCTTCACCGCATCCAGATGGTCGGCGGCAAGCGCGGTCACACTGGGATAACCCAGATAGTCCGGCACGGCCAGGCAGAACAAATGCAGCGCGTGGCTCTGGATGCTCTCGCCCCTGTACAGGAGATCCCGCAGCAACTCCGTCTGAGGGGTGACCTGGACTCCCAGAGCGTTTTCGGTGGCTTTGAGCGAGGTCAGGGAATGGGCGACGGAACAGATCGAGCAAATCCTGGAGAGTATCGGAGATATATCCTCGTAGCTCCTGCCGCGCACCAGCCCTTCCAGGAGGCGCGCTCCTTCAAAAATGTCGAAGCGGAACGACGAGACGGCGCCGTCGTTCAACTCCACCGTAATTCCACCATGACCTTCGACCCGAGCCAGATGCTCGACCTGAATCTTTGTGCTCATGAGTGATCTCCTGATATGGGTGCGAAGGTGCGTAACTTGGCGGCGATCCTCTCGCGAGGGATGCCCTTCTCCCCAAACATGGCCAGCGCGGAGGAGATGTTCGCCTCATCGACCGGGCCACGGCAACCCACGCAAGGTATGCCCAGCTCCGGACAGCGGGCGTCACACCCGGCCACGGTCAGCGGACCGCAGCAGACTTGCGACTTTTCGATAAGGAGGCAATTGTTCTCGAGCATCCTGCACTCCGTGCAAACAGGATACTCCGGGAAGATGGGCGGATCACCGTTCAGCACGCTGGACACGGCCGACAGAAACTGTTCTTTTTCGATGGGGCAACCCGTGAGGTTCAGATCGACCTTGACCACTTCCCGCAGGGAACGGGGGGGCAGGCTGTCGTACTGGGCCCCCTGATCGCCATAGATCTCCTCGAGAAGCTTGGCCCGGTCTGCCTCGGGGTTCAGCGCTGCGACTCCACCCCAGACGGCGCAGGTTCCAACCGCCATCAGCGTTTTCGAGCGTGCGCGAATCCGCTTGAGCTTTTCCTCGTCGCGTTTGCTCAACACCGCGCCTTCCACTAGCGCCAGGTCGAGCTCACAACTTTCATCATTCGCAGATGACGCCATGAGGAAATCCCGGATATCAAGGACACTTACCAGATCCAGGAGTTGGTCTTCGCAATTGAGAATGACAAGTTGATCCCCGGCGCACCCGGTGAGACCGAATAATCCGACGGTGGGTTTGCTCATTAGATCATCTCCGGAAGATTGATCGCGTCCCAATACGTAAAGATGGGGCCGTTCAAGCACGTATACTTGTAACCGACCGCGCAATGCCCGCACTTTCCCACGCCACACTTCATTCGCCGTTCGAGCGACATCAGAATGCGGTCCTTGGGAAAACCCAGAGCCAACAGGCGCTCCAGAATGAATTTGTAAACCACCGGCGGACCGCACACCGCGGCGTAGGTCCGGGCCGGATCAATTTCCGCGCGGTCAAAGAGCTTCGGCAATAGCCCAACGTAGTTCTTCCAGGTTCCCGTTGGGTCCCTGTCCACGGTCAGCAGGCACGTCATGTCTTTACGATCCACGAGCGAGACGAGTTCTTCCCGGAAGAGCATTTCTCCGGGGGTTTTGCTGCCGTACATCAGGGTGATCCGGTTGAACTTGTCCCGGTTGTCGAGGGCGTACCACAGGAACGAGCGCAGGGGAGCCATCCCCAGGCCACCTGCGGCCAGCAGCAGGTCGTTGCCCATGACCTCTTGGACGGGAAAGCCATTCCCGTAGGGCCCGCGGATCCCCACCACGTCGTTGGCATGCATGCGGTAAAGAGCTTTGGTCACTCGCCCCGCTCGACGCACGCACAATTCCAGAATTCCCGGCCGAGTGGGCGAGGAGGAAATGGAGATGGGCGCCTCGCCGGTCCCGGGCACACTCAGCATCACGAATTGGCCGGGCTGATGCCGGAACGTCGCGGCCAGATGTTCCTCGATGAAGCGCAGGGTGAACAAATAGTTGTCCTCAACCATCCTGTAAATCCGCACGATTCGTGCCAGGTGCGGCTGGTAAGGATTCCGGTTGAGCACGGCGTCATGACTGGGAACTCTATCGACAAGGAGCATTTTGGATTCCCCGCAGTTTATCGATGACTTCGACAACGTCGATCTTCACCGGGCACGCGCTGATGCAGCGCCCGCACCCGACACAGCTTGGCCGGCCATATTCGGCCACGAACCCTCGCTGTTTGTGGTAAAAGCGGTACTTGATGCGGCTGGCCCGGCCTTTCCGGAAGTTCTCTCCGCCGGCTACCAAGGCGTGGGTGGCAAACAGGCAGGAATCCCAAGAGCGAGTGCGACTTCCCTCACGGGAACCCAACTGCGTGTCATCCGCCACGTCGTAGCAGTAACATGTCGGACAAACCATGCTGCAGCTTCCACACGACAAGCATTTTTCTCCGAGTTCATCCCAGATCTCGCTCCGGTACTCCATCTCGAAGATTTCCGGTAAGTCGCGAATCTCAACGTGCAGCTTGAAACCCTCACGCTTACCGGTCGAACGACGCTTGTATTCGTCGATGTCCTCCTGACTTACATCCTTGAATAAAGGCCCGGTAGCCAGGACCATGTCGTCGCCCAAAGCGGTCCCCACAAAGGTTAGGTAATGATCCCCCAGTTCGCCCAAGAAGAGATCGAAGCCCTTGTCGACGAAATCAGCGCGCATGGACCGGCAGAAACAGTGCTCGTCCGGCCAGCAGTCGATGCCGATGATCGCCACGTTCTTCCTGCGCGCCTGATAGTAAGGGTCGTCGTATTTTCCGGAAAACACCTGGTCGAGGATGTTGAGGGCATAGATGTCGCAGGCGTGCACGCCAAAAAGAATGACCCGTTTGTCCAACCCCTCTGTGCAGGAAAGGTAGCCCTCACCCTCCCGAAACCGGAAGAGCGTCTCCCGCTGAGGGAGAACATACTTTTTCGGTGGCAGGATCGTCCGCGGATAGTCGAGGCGAGCCTCTGACCACCTGCTCAGGCGCTGGAACACGTACTTGCCATCCTGCTCAACGGGCGCATGTACTTCCCCGAACTGCTGAACGACCGAAGCAAAAAAATCGAGCTTGTCTTTGGGCAGTTTCCGAATCTTCACTTTTCCGCCTTTCTCCCGACTGGAGCTGCAAGGTTCCGGTGGCGCTCTTCCATGCAGCGCTGGATTTTCTCGAGCAGATCCGGCATGTTCACCGGCTTCGGCAAAAACTCGTCATGCGCAAGCCAACTGCTGTTCGGAGGAATTCCAAAATCCGTGACCTGCGAGTACAGAGAACTAAGGATGAAGATGGGCACGGTCTCCAGCTCGACCGTCCGGCGAATTTCCTGGACGGTAAAAAATCCCTCCGTCCTTTCGTCCATGATGACGTCCATAATGATGAGGTCCGGACGCTGCATCCTCGCTGTCTTCAGTCCTTCTCTGCCGTCGTGTGCTTTCAGGACTACGTAATTGTGTGCTTCCAAGAACGCCGACAGGGCCTCGACAAAGTCACGATCATCGTCCACAATTAGTATCTTTTCCGCTTCTGAAGTCATCCTGAGCTCCCCTTTTTTTCTTCCGCTTCCGCCTGCGCGTGGTATTCCAGCAAGCGCACGCGGAAGGTGGATCCGACGTTCACCTCGCTATCAACGCTGATGCTTCCTCCCATTTCGGAGACAAGTCTTCGGCAGATGGAGAGCCCCAGACCGGTGCCGGGAGTCTTCTTGTTCCCGTTCCCTTCTACGCGAAAGAACTCCTCGAAGAGGAGCGGACGATACTTTTCAGGAATTCCCACTCCTGTGTCGGCGACCGCAATCTCAACTTCGCCGCCCAAATCCTCGGCGGAGACGGTGACCTTGCCACCCGGCTTGTTGTACTTGATGGCATTCACGATCAAGTTGTCGAAGAGCACGCTCAGACAGTTTCGATCGCCCTTCACAAAGTAAGTGTTTTCGGGTATTCGGCTTTCGAGGGAAACGCCGGCGGTAGCGGCCATTTCTCCGTCTGTCCTGAGGATGTCGGCAATAATCTGCTGGAGATCGACTTTGACCCACTGTCGGGAAAAGGATTCCCCTTCGATCCTGGCCAAGCTAAGCCAATCCTTGATGAGCGCCTGCAGCTCCTCGGTCCTTTTGAGGCAGCGCTCGAGCCACTCCTGACGCTTGGCCGTGGCGCCTTCCGTGTTATCAAGGTGTTTCAGAACATCCAAATACTGGTGGACCGCCACCAGAGGGGTCTGCAGTTGGTGGGAGACAAAGGTAATAAAGCGGCGCTTGAGGAGCGCGCGCTCCATTTCGCCTCGCTGCATCTCCAGCCAGAGCCGGTGGTGTTCCAACCCGCGGTTAACGATCAACCGCAGCTCGTCTGGAGAGAAAGGCTTGGGGAGGAAGTCATAGGCGCCGCGCTGCATTGCACCCACGGCGGTATCGATCGTCGGGTACCCCGTAATGACCACGAGGACGACTTCCGGGCGCACCTCGTGGATCCGGGCAACGACCTCCATGCCGCTGATACCTGGCATTTTGAGATCAACCAGGACCAGACTGGGCTTCAACGTCGTTACACCTTCCAGCCCCTGGCCTCCGTCCTCGAATGTTTCGACCCGAAATCCCATCTTCGACAGGATCTTCCGGCAAGACAGCCGCATGGCGTAATCATCGTCGATGACAACGATTGTCTCCTGCTCAGCCGTTTCGCTCATGCTACTTTCTCCAACCCGGGTTGGGTGAGAGCAGTATCGAGGATCAGTTACTACGCTTCCTTATGCGAGGGGCAATGCGCCGCAGCCCTTTGCACAACTTCCAGAAACTTAGGGATGTCGAGTGGCTTGGTTAGGTAGAAGTCAGGGCGGATCATGTCTAACTCGCCGGCCATTGGAAATCGTTCATCCGGGGTCAAATCAATGGAAGAAACCATTACAATCGGAATATTCCGATAGTCTGCGTACGCATCCTGGTACTTAATCGCCTGGTTGACTCCATAGCCTTCCGTGTCGCACTCCATCATTATGTCGAGGACGATGATATCCGGCCTTTGCTCAAGCACCTTGCGCAAGCCCTCTCTTCCGGAGTCCGCCTCGAGCACCAAATAACCCTGGCTCTCAAGAAGAGATCTGGCCGATGCTCTGTAGTCCTGATCATCGTCGATTATGAGTATCTTCAAGTTGTCGGACATGCTCGCCTCCTGCACCGAGAGTCTGGTTGGGAAATCGGATCGGTTTGGTTAGTTGTCCTTAGCGGAGTGGGTATTGTGTGCGGAGGCTTCATTGTGGTGTCACTCCTTATCGTGTCGAGACGAAAGAGTCCATGCTCTTTGAGAGGGCGCAACGAGGAGAAACACGGAGACTGGCTACATTCGGCGACCATAAGAGCACTCATGGCCCACACCACCATTCTGACTTTGCTCCCCAATCCGCAGCAATACAATGACGCTTGTCACATATCAACGTGACGTGCCAGACGCAAAAGTTTTGCTTCGGAATACGGAAACTCAAACAGATAGTGCAGCCGGGAGGGCTTATTGCGAAGACGGCAGCGTCAGGCGTTTGTGGAACTGGTAGCGCCCCGGATGAACGACGGGCGACCTGTAGGAGTGCCTCATCGAGTTAGAGAGGCCGCTTGGCAAGAGGATGTCCCGCATCAAGCGCAAGGCTGACAAAGCTCCTCAGGAAAGCGACTTTCCCAGCGGCCAACCCATTGTATGGCAACACGTTACGGGCTATTGCCAATTTTCGTCAAATACCCCAAAAGGAGGATAATTAAAGTACGGAGATGGGGGTGATTCACAGAACTCCCGAAGTCGAATCCTAAATACCGTGTCTCGTTAGGCGCGGGAAAGGGGTGGGCGATATCCGTTCGCAAAGTCGTAAGCTCCGTCTTGGCATTTTTGACTGTGTTGATTTTTGCAGTGTCGTCAATAGCGGGAGCAGGAACGGCTGTTCGAAATCAGCGGGTGTCAGGAAGGCGGAAAGAACCCGAACAAAAGGTTTCAAGTGACGGAACGTGGCCAGCGTCTCCCGTGGTTTTGAAATGGAACTTTGTTTCTTGCTATAGGTCAAGGGTATAATCGCTTCCGTTTTCGAAGTCAAAAAGGCGATTCCTTCTCGCATACTTCACGGCAAGACTCTGCCACCGCTGCATCGGAGGAATGATGGAGTATCTACTTGTCCTGAACGACTCACCATACGGAAGTCAGCGTACTTACAACGCACTCCGCTTGGCCGGCGCGCTGGCGAAGGGCGCAACCAGCGAAGTCTCCGTTTTCTTGTTGGGCGATGGAGTGGTCAGCGGGGTGCGGAGACAATCCCCGTCAGATGCGTCTTATAACGTACAGGAGATGCTGCGGCTTTTAGCAGAGCAGGGTATCTCCATCGGTGTCTGCCGCACTTGTCTGGAGGCGCGTGGGATTGATGATGCCGCGCTCGTCACTGGCATCAACCGCCGCACCTTGGACGACCTTCGTACTTGGACAGAGGAAGCAACGAAGGTGTTAGTGTTTTGATCGACCAGTCGGATTGCTGCGCGCCCGAAGGCGTTTCCAAGCATAATGGTGCCCGAAGACGTAGCGAAGGAATGGCGGAAACAAATGACGGCTGCGGGGAAGGAGGACTTCGAGAACGAACTTAGAGCGTAAAGCCCGGCCGTACGGAAGGGTTTCGCACGTTAACACGCCTGCTCCGTTGGGCGCGGAGCAGGCGGAGAAAACATGATTTTTTCACGAGACAGGATGACGCAGCTTTGCCTTGATCTCGCTGTATTGCTCCTGCAGATTCGACTCTGCCCAACTCTGATCCTCAATCGCCTTGACTCTTACGGCACAATACTTGTATTCGGGAGTTTTCGCGATTGGATCGCAATAATCAATCGTGAGATCATTGCAGGCTCCGACCCACCATTGATATGTCATGTACACCACACCTTGATTTACGCGATCCGTTACCAGGGCCCGAGTCATGACCTTGCCCCGGCGAGATGAAATCCAGAGCAACTGTTCGTCTTCGATGCCGTACTTACTTGCGTCGGCGCTATGGATTTGCACATACCCCGGCTCATCGGCGAGTGTCTGCAGAGCAGCGCAGTTCCCCGACATCGTGCGGGAGGAATAATGTCCGACCTCACGCACGGTGGAGAGGACAAGGGGATACTCCTCGTTGGTGCTTTCGAGCGGCGGCCGCCACTCGGCAGCAAACAACTGCCCTTTGCCGCTCGGTGTGTCGAACTTATTCCCTGCGTAAAGATAAGGCGTTCCAGGATGATCCAGGGTCGGGCAGGGCCACTGAACTGACCCCATCCTCTCCAGTTTCTCGTAGGTCACGCCGTAGTAAATTGGGCAGAGGTTGCGCAGTTCCTCCCAGATCTCCTCCGTGTTGCGGTACTTCATGGGATAGCCCATGGCGGTTGCCATCAGGGAGATGATCTCCCAATCCCGCTTGACGTCGCCTTTAGGTTCCACAGCCTTATGGAAGCGCTGGAAGCCGCGATCGGCGGTCGAGTAGGTGCCATCATGCTCACCCCAGGATGTGGCCGGGAAGATAACGTCGGCACACAGCGCTGTTTTGTTCATGAAGATGTCCTGCACAATCACTAACTCCATCTTTGCCAGCGCTTCCCGCATGCCGTTCGCATCCGGATCCGTCTGCACCGGGTCCTCTCCGAAAATGTAAAACGCCTTCAGCTTGCCTTCCTTTACCAGATGCGGAACGTCGGTGAGCGTATATCCCGGCTGGGGGTTGGTGATCTGTGGCCTAGGCAACGTGGTACCGGGATGACGGTCAACCCTAGTTCCGCACGCTGCTCACCGAACGGCGGCGACTCTCGTTTTCTGTTTTCGCCGCTCCCGCTCAGCCTGCATCTCCTGGATGCTTTGTGCGACCAGGGGCGAGTAAAGCGCCTTGACCCAACTGGAATTTCCCCACTCTGGCTCCCCGACCAGCGCTACGTTGAAATCAACGAGTGCCTGGTCCGGTTCCTGCGCCTGCCAGCGCGCCACGGCTCGCGCCATCGCCTTTTCGGGCTCGATCCCCGCTGCGTAGCCGGTGTTCTGCACCACTTGCAAAGCGTCGCCGTAGCGCCGGATTTCTATCAGCGCCCATGCCAGTTGCAGCCCTAACTCGGTATCGCTGGGGCGCTGCTGTGATGCGTCGGACAATAATTCGACCGATTTCTGATAATTCCCCGCGTGATAGTGCCACCAGCCGAGCTCGCCAATCCACATGGGAGCCCGGCCGTCGCCGCTTTGCCTAAGTTCGATCTCCAGCTTACGGGCAGGCTCGGGGTCTCCGGCTAGCAGCGCGAGCCCAGCCGCTGCCACGTCGATTTCGATAGGTTTCTCGCCCGTGATTTTCTCGGACCACTGCCGGAACTCAGCCAACGCGTTCTTGCTGTCCGCCGCGGCCAGAGCTTGCGCATAGGCAGCGATAATCTCTGGATGCGCGGTTTTGTCTATCTCAAGAATCTTGCGGTAAGCTTCCGCCGCTCCGGAAAAGTTTGCTTGCGCGAACCGTGCGAGTGCTAGCACCTGGAAAGCTTTCGGCTGATCGGGCCGCAGTCGCAGAGATTGATTCGCCAGTTGCTCGGCCTGCGGATACTTCCTCGCATCGAGCGCTTTCCGTGCCCTTGCTGTCCAGAAGATATAAGCCACCGCCAAATCGCGCTCAGGACGTGCCGTCCAGCCTTCACTGGCGATCATCTTTTGGACTTGGGCAATGCGCTCCGATGGCAACGGATGCGAGCGGAAATATCCCTGCAGCGTCTGCTGCGCCACCTGTGATAATTCCTCCTGTGGCGTCTTTGCCTTGGCCTGGTACTCCTCGTACAACCGACCGAAGGTTTCGAACATGCGGATGGCCCCACTGGCCGAGTATCCCGCTTCCACTGCCAGCCGCGTGCCCTCGCGGTCCGCCTCCAGTTCCTGATCCTTGCTATATCCCGCCTCGAACACTTCGATGGGTAAGACCACCAATCCTCCCAGAGGAATCTTGCGCAGTGCCTGCTCCCTCTGCACGCGCTCGGCGCAATGGTAGTGGTCAATGTGCTCGATCTCGTGCCCGATCACCGCGGCCAGTTCATCTTCGCTGTCCATCAGCTCCAACAGCCCGCCACCCACGTAAACATGCCCGCCCGGCAGAGCAAAGGCGTTGATGAGATACGAACCGGGAAGGTAGTGAAACTTGTAGGGCAGTTTGCGATGCGCGTCGCGGGCGACCTGATCCCCTACGCGCGTCACATAGTGCTCTACGATGGCGACTTCCGGCACGTTTTCGCGTTCTTCTCCGCTCGCGTAGAACCGCGCCAGTTCGTTTCCGATGCGGATCTCTTCCGCATCCGGCATGCGTGTGAAACTGACCGGCATGCGCGTCAGTTCCTGTTCCGTGTCGGCAACCAGATACAGCAATGCGGCGGGACTGGCGGGCACGTCCACTTTGCGCCGTTCGCTCACGACCACGGACGCAACGCCCAACAACACAATCCCCGCGAAAATGATCCAGCGTTTCATAAGTATTGGCGCAACGCCTCGCGATTCCGTGTATAGAGGAATGACACCAGCAGCAGCGCCACGCCCAGCACGATGAAGGTCAGGTACCGGTCGCGCGGGTCCAGTCGCCACACATCCACCAGCAGAATCTTCCCCACACCCAGCAGCAGCAGTCCCAATCCGGTAAGCCGGAAGCTGCGCTCGCTGAGCCAAAGAGCCAGCACGAAAACCGCAACGCCCTCCACGCCCCAGGAGAGCGTGACTATGCCGTGTCGCATCTCAATCGCCAGCAACACTGTCAGCAGCCCCACTGCGATGAAAAACAAGAGCTGCTCGGGACGGCGGACTACCGACTGCAGCAGACGGACAAGTCCGGTTTCTTCACTTGGCTCATTCCTTTTGCGAAGTTGAAACGCAAAAGGCAAGGCCAGTAAAAGTAGTGCGACGGCTGTTCCTACCGTGACCCAGCGGCTTTCCCACCCCGATGCCGGAAAGTAGGTGCGCTCGTAGAAATTGTGGAGCACGGTGCGGGAAAGCACTCCGAACGCAACCGTCAATCCCTGGTACAGGAAAACTCTGCGCTCGCTCCGCCATGCGATCACCAGCAACGCAAAGGCAAGCGCCGCCCATGCGCCCGCCACCCAGTCTGCTTCTAGTTCGAAACGCATGAGCGCAGCAAAGGTGATCGTCCCCAGCCAGCAGCAGACGTCGGCTGCGCTGAACTTGCGCTCCGACTCATTCAGATTATGGCTGCTCTCATGCAGCCTCCAATATGAGTAGAAGAAGCCGAGAGCCAGCGGAACAACCGTATAGAAGCGCGGGCTGATCTCCCCGGGATTCCCCGCGGCATTCAGATTCACAAAAAAGATTCGCAGAAAGCTGGCCGCAAATGCAGCATAGCCCTGCAATTGCAGGCTCAGCTTATTTCGCTCCAGCCCAAGTTGAAACAAGACCAGCCCGCCGACGAGCCAGGCATCCGCCACGCTGACCGGGCGCAACTCGTACCAGGCAAGCAACGCGAGCAAAGAAGACGCCGACCAAGTGTAGGCCGCGCCTGTCAGTTGTCCGGAAGAAAAGAGACGCTTACCAATTGCGATACCACGGCTGCGATCAGAATCACCACTCCAATTCGATGTGACATACAGCAAGGCGGAAACCAAGATGATCGTCAGCAGCCGCACTGTCAGGCCGTGATACTTACCGGTAGCTTCCAAGTTGATGGCCAGTACGCGAAGCACAGACACGAGCGCCAGGAAGTTCGCTTGGTATCGAAGGTCTGGAAGTCCAGTCTCTGGGAAGGCAATAGGGCGTGCTGCCAGCGCTAATCCCAGTCCGAGCGCGCTCCATGCGACTGCCGTCCATGCTTCGGGGAACGCGACCCACGCGGCTATCAAGATCATGACGCACGCGGCGTAGGACAACCGCTGCATCACGCGCCGGTCAACCTCTTTAGTAAAAAGATCGGCCCACCGGCGCAGCACCCAGTGCGCATTGGCATAAAACACTGCAGCCGCAACGACGAACACAATCGACAGTGCAAAGTCAGGGCGCAAATCCGCACCGTCCATACGCCTGCCGAAAATGCGCGCCGCTTCCACGCTGATCATCTGGCCTGAGACCAGCAGTGTTGCCAGCATCCCGAGGCGCCGGAAGACAACCTCCTTTGTCCACACTCCGATCAGCAGCAACGCCTCGGACTCAAGCAGCCACAGCACCGACAAACGTGTACCGGAGTAGCGGAAGGGAAATGCCGCAATCAGCAGAACCACGCCCAGCGTGGACAACACGATTACCGCGCTGCGCCGCCGTCGAGTAATCGGCAACTGTCCCAACAGCGTTTCGATTGCTCCAATTGCCAGTAGCGCCCAGAACGCCCACTCGGGGTGCGTCGACTGGTACTTGAATAGCGCCAGCAGCAGAGCGGTATTCAGTAATGCAGCCGCAGTGGAGATGTGCTCCTGCCGCTCGTCGGTTGGCCGTCGGAACACATACGACACGCGGAAGATTAGCCAGTACAACGCCAGGATTCCAGCACTCGCGGCAAATTCGGGAACCGGATGCCGTTTCCCCTGCATCGGCTCGATAATCGGCCGCAGCCACAGATAATGATTCAGGTAGCTGGCCAGGATGCCGAATACTTCCAGCTCGAACCACTGCATGCGCCCGACAATCACCACCATCCCAGCTGCCAGGACCGCGCCCGCTGACAGGCTGTACACGTTGGAGTGGCTGATCGCAACCGTCAAGAAGGCAAGCAGAAATGCGAGTCCGGTCACCACCTGCGAGCGATAGCGCAGAGTGTGCACAACCATCGTCGCCGCCACTGCCAACATGAGCACCAAGTCGGTCGCTTGCGAGGAAAGCACCTGCGCCGCCGGAACGTGGTACATCGCGTAGGTGGTGAAAAATGCGAGTGCCCAACCGCCTCCGATGCCAGCGCGCGCCAGTATCCGGTAACGTTCCCGCCGGTCAAACCAGATCCCCGCACCCAGCATTACGGCAGCGGTTACGAATCCCACCAGAACTTTGCCCGCGGGACCGAGCGCCTTGAGTTGGTAGGCTAGAAAGAACGCGACGCCCAGGACCAGGATGACAATGCCCAGCTTGTTCAGCCAGTTCGTGCCCAGCATCTCTTCGACGTCGAGTGATGACTTGAACCGGTCGGCCAGCGACGGCGCAGACTCTGCTGTGTCGAAACTTGGCGGACGCAGTGGTGTGACTGGCGTGGGTGCAGGCAAAGTCGATTGATCAGCGGTTGAAGAGTATGGGGTCGCAGGTTCGATTGTCTTTTGGGTCACCCATCTCTCGGCGACTCGTACCGAGGGACTAGGCTCAACCACTGGCGGTGCAGGAGGCGGTGAAACAATACTTGGTGAGGGAAATGGCGGCGCGTACGAAGTCGCGACCGGGCTCTCGGATGTCTTCGGCGTAGCTTCTTCCGCGGCTGGACTGGAAAGTTGTGCTTGAAGTGCCCGCACTGTTTGTTCAAGTGCGTATGTGCGCGCAGTCAATTCTCGCAATTGCTCTTGGTTTTCGGCACGTTCGCGCTTGCGCCTGGAATTAACCCGCCAGACCAGCACCCAGGGACCAAGCAGCACAAACAGCACGAACGCGGCAATCGGTACAAAGTCGCCCATCGCGTTTAGTCTTGAACAGAGGAGACTACACGAGCGTGCGGGAGTTCTGCTAGCTGTTTAGTTGTCACGTACCGTGGAGCTTGATCGTGGCCGCTTGGTAAAGCTCGGGACTCTTAGAAACGTAGTCCTTGTGGTACTCGTAAGCTTCCGCCGTGAGGATCATAACGTAAGGATTCATGATCCGAGGAGTACGTACCATCGCTCGCGAGCGGAGTTTTGCGCAAACTGTTTGTTCGTGCCGTCAGCTCGTTGAAAATGTGTCCGCGCTTTAGCGCCCGAGATGTGCTTTTTGCGCTCACGAGTTTTTCCGCAGCCTGCTGAAGCGTGCGAGGCCATTCCATCGGGGTAAACGCGTTAGCGCCAGCGGCTCGCCGCCCCTGCTAAGCTCATTCCTGCGTGAATCGGAGATACGACGTCATCATTCTCGGAGCCGGCGCGGCCGGCCTGATGTGTGCCATTGAAGCCGGCAAGCGCGGCCGCAGTGTTCTGGTGCTCGAACGCGCGGATCGAATCGGCAAGAAAATCCTGATCTCCGGCGGCGACCGCTGCAACTTCACCAACCTGCACACCGGTCCGGAGAATTTCCTTTCCGCCAATCCACACTTCGCCAAATCGGCGCTCGCCCGCTACACCCCCGCGGACTTCGTGCGCCTCGTCGAAAAACATCGCATTCCATACCACGAGAAGAAGCTCGGCCAGTTATTCTGCGATCGAGCGGCCAGCGACATCACTGCCATGCTCGCGCAGGAATGCCGCGACGCTGGAGTTGAAATCCGGTGCGACACGAAAGTGAGTGCGGTGCTGAAGAACGAGCCGCACAAAAATGACCAGTTCACCGTGCAAGCCGAGGACGCCAATTTCGCCGCGCCCCGCCTGGTCGTCGCGACCGGAGGCTTGTCCATCGCGAAAATCGGCGCCACCTCATTTGGTTACGATCTGGCCCGGCAATTCGGCCTGAAGATCGAGCCCCCACGCGCCGCCCTCGTCCCTCTCACCTTTAGCGAACGGGACCGCAAGCGCTGGTGCGATTTGGCAGGAGTCTCCACCGAAGTGGTTGCTTCCACTCGTAGCACGAACCGCCGCACGAAACAAGCGTTCCGTGAAAACATGCTCTTCACTCATCACGGCATCAGCGGGCCCGCGATTCTCCAAATCTCTTCTTACTGGGACGGCCGGGAACCCATTCATCTCGACCTTGCGCCCGGCCGCGATCTCACCGCCGATTTGCGAACGCGTGGCCATCGCGACCAATCGAGTTGGAAATTGCTGTTGCGAGACCTTCTGCCTCGCCGTTTTGCGGATCGTTGGCTCGAAACCTATCCTTTAGACGGCAACTCCGATCGCGCCCTGGCTGATGCCGAACTTCGACTGCATGAGTGGGAAGTCACGCCGGAAGGAACCGAGGGTTACGGAAAAGCGGAAGTCACCGCGGGCGGCGTCGATACCAACGAACTTTCCGCCAAAACCATGGAATCAAAGAAAGTGCCCGGGGGGGTTTTTATCGGAGAAGTGGTCGACGTCACCGGCCAGCTCGGCGGCTTCAACTTCCAGTGGGCGTGGGCGTCCGGATTTTGCGCTGGACAGGCAGTCTGAAGCAATTTGTAATTGGTGATTTGTAATTGGTAATTTCAAACCGTAGCCAATTGCGTTTCAATTGCAAATTACAAATTACCAATCACAAATTTCAAATCTCCGCGCCTTCCTGCATGAACGGCATACGGGCGAGAATTTCCGCGGCCCGCTCCAGTTGTTTCAGGTCTTCACCGGTGAAGTCTGTGCCCGCGAGCGAAGCATCCAGCCCTTTGCGCGAAACTTGCACCACTCCCATCACATCTCCTCTGGCGCGCACCACCGGAACGGACATGATCTTCTGAATCGGCATTTGCTGTTGGCTTCGATCTTCTTCTTCCCCAGCCTCCAGCTTGACCGCTTCAAACAGGCTGACATGTTTTACGCGCGTAAAGGCATTCGACAGAAGTGGAGTGCGAGTCGCTGCCGTCCGGGCTGCAACCGCCGATCCGGTCAGCGGCAGTACGCCCGCGGATCGCAGTTCCGGTGGAAAGATAAATCGCAGACTACCCTTTTCTAACCTGAGCAGTGCCACTTCGCTGCGGCGCACATGCAGGGCCTGCGCCAGCTTTAAACAGACTCGATCCGAACTTGGAGATTCCGAAACCATTCTCTCCAAGTCGCTGACGCTGGCCTTGGCGGCCTTGGCTCCCAACCCTTGATTGCCACTCGATGACATAATTGCGCCCTTGGGGCTGTCCTTAGCTATCCTGCGGGCACCAGCAACTTTTCGACAAGTTACCAGAGTAAGTGGAGTGTGCAAAACGAGCGCGAGAGAGGCGGCATTTGCTCCAGACTTCTGTGTGATATTCATCACCGCCGTGTGCTTCCACATCACATCTTTTACGGCGATATTGGCACATACTTGGGATGACTCCGGAGGAACCGACCTGCTGCCAGAATCTAAACTCCAGCTCTAACGCACAACAGCAGGTCGGCGAGAAACGAAAATGAACCGCATGAAACACATCTGTGTCGGATGCGGGTATACGGAAATCAACAATAATGCCACCAACCCATCGACTTGCAAAAAGTGTGGAGAACAGATGCTCCACCGTTGGGATGAGCAGTCGGATTACGAGAGCGAGATGAAGAAAGAGATTGACGATTCAACAGATGGAGGCTGATTCAAAACAGACCGAAGAGTTCAAACCCGCATCAGGGCTCACAGCCTGGGGCAATGTTCTTGCCTCAGCGCCAAAAACCGACATTGAATTTCAGCCAGGCCCCTTATTCAACTCTACGAGATGACGACAATCTTGATAGAGAGATTAAAAGGCGTCATCGACAAACTGTGATGGCGCTTGCGCTATCCGAAGTGCGGACGCTAGCGCTCGACCTTCAGCCGCCTAATTTTGCAGCCATCCGGCACGGTAATCTTGGCCGTGTCCAAGAGAGTAACTTTTCTTATACGGCGGAACGAATTTTTCTATGCCTTGCGGCACAATTCCACAGGCATTCGCGATATAGTTAGACAGATCGTTCGTCGCAAATAGTCGGATAGCGGCTAATTGGAGTATGCGAATGTCGCTTATTCGTTACGTAAGACCATTCTTGGAGTTGGGTATCTGTAAGGAGCACTGCATGGCTCGCAAGACAACCGGAAGCTCTACCACCAGTCGCAGCAAGAAAACCGCAGCCTCGATTCAGCCTGCCGCTATGCAGGTTGCGCCCGAAGTTCCGAAGAATGGGAAGCCGGCCAACCTCGTTGTGGTCGATCTCCCAGTCAATCTCCCTGTCAATCTCGAAGACGAGATTCGCCGCCACGCCTATGAACTCTACCTGCAACGCCGAGCGACTGCGGGCAATGAGAACGTCAACGTCAACGGCGACGAGAACACGGATTGGCTGATTGCGGAGCGCGAGATCCGTTTGCGCTACGGCAATCAGGAACGGCGCAGGGCATAGCTACCAGCGCGATCCGAGCAACGGAGTCTTACCGAGAGCTGACGGACTTCATACTGGCTCTGTGCCGGACGCGATACGATCGCCTCTCGAAGTCCGACTGCTCCTAAAGAATCTCTGATTAAGTCAGTTGACGGAGAGCTTTGAAAGGGCATGGCTTCAGCTATGCCGCCAAAGCCAGCTACACAATCGGCTTTACAGAGTGCTGAAAAACTCGATTTTGTTCTTGCTTTTGGGTGGCGCAGCGGTTCTGTCTCTCCAATGAAGACTTAATCGGGGTTTTCCTAAGTATCAGTATAAACGCGCCTGAGTACGCGCGAGCCCGAGTACGAACGCGCGCCAGGCACAGTCGCAGGCGGTCGATGGAGTTACTGCTGTACCGCCTGAACCAGCGCCGGCCTCACCTGTTCGCGCTGAATTTCTGAGGCGTCCCACGCACCGCCCAGAGCCTTCACCAGGTAGACGGAAGTGGTCATCTGCTGACCGAGCAATTGTGTCGCCAGGCGTTCGTTGCTCAGCAGCGTGGATTGCGCGGTAATCACATCGAGATAACTCGTGACGCCGCCGACATAACGGCTGTTGGCGATGTCGAGCGCGCGGCGCGAGTCAGCGACCGCTGCCTGCTGAGTTTTTGCGGCCTGGTTAAGAAACGCCAGACCGGAGAGCCCATCCTCCACCTGCTGAAATGCCTCCAGCACCGATTCGCGATAATTGGCGACCGATTCGTCATAGGCCGCGCGGCTGGACGCCAGGTTGGCACGATTGCGGCCGCCATTAAAGATCGGCTGCAGCACATCTCCACCCAGCGACCACATAGCGCTGGGAGCACTAAGCAGCGTGGCAATGTCGCGGCTTTCCCATCCGCCGCTTCCCGACAGCGTGATATGCGGATAAAACGCAGTCATGGCTATCCCAACCTGCGCATTTTCGAACGCCATCTGGCGCTCGCTGGTGGCGATGTCAGGTCGGCGCTCCAAAATCTCAGATGGAACTCCGGTAGGGATCGCTGGTGGGGTGGCGTCGAACGGCGCTTCAGCCACGCTGAAAACCGACGCCGACTTCCCCGTCAGCACGGCGATGGCATGTTGGTATTGCGCCCGCTGCTGCAGCACCAGCTGAAGCTGCGTCGAAGTCGAATCCAGCAACGCCTCCTGCTGCGCGACTTCCAATCCAGACGCGACTCCGCCCTCGTGACGATGGTTGACCAAGTCCAATTCTTTTTGCTGGATTTCAACCGATTGCCGTACCACTCCAGCCTCACGGTCACTCTCGCGCAAGTTGAAATAATCCGCGGCGAGTTCGGCGGTCAACACCAGGCGCACATTTTCCAGATCGGCCGCGCTCCCCTGCAACGAAGCGTTGGCCGCTTCCAGATTGCGGCGCACGCGTCCAAATAAATCAAGCTCGTAGCTGGCGGAAAACGGGACTGTAAAATCGTTTTCCGTGTCGGTCTTGACCGTCTGAAGCGTGCCGCCATCAAGTGGGCGGTTGCCGGAGAGGCGCGTTCGCTGCCCGCTGGGATCGGCGCTCAGCACGGGAAAGTACGCCGACGATGCTATCCGCGCCTGCGCCCGCGCCTGGAAAAGGCGATCCCGCGCCGCATCCAGCGACTGGTTTGCCTGAAGCAGTTCTTGCTCCAGCCGGTCTAGTTCCGCGTCATGAAATATCCGCCACCACGCGCCCTTGGGAATCGCATCCTTCGGAGCCGCTGCCTGCCACGGCCCTTCGCCCTTCCACGTGTCGGGAACTTGCGCGGTGGGACGCTTATATCCCGGCCCTACTGTACACGCCAAGCCCGCTACTAATGCCACGGCCAGCAAAGCGCAACACCCACCTCGGAGACACCGAGCCACGGAGAAAGACTTTTTCATCGGCTCATTGCTCAATCGCAATTGTTTGATTCCGTACGAAATCATGAACTCGCTTGTCTCCGTGTCTCCGTGACTCCGTGGTGAGGTTGTGGCTTCACGAGCGCCCATCTCCCGTGTTCGGCTTGGCGACATGCACCTTCTGCCCTTCCTCCAGCGAGTCCGACGGATTGATGATGATCTGATCGCTCGCGTCGAGCCCGCCCAGAATTTCAAGCGTAGTGCCGAAGTCGCGCCCGATGCTGATCCGCCGCAGATGCACCTTGCCGTCCTTGTCGACGACCGCGACCTGCGGTCCCTCGGCGCGGAACAGCATGGCGTTTACCGGGATCGTAATCCTAGGAACAGAAGTCCCGGTCACAAAATGCACCTGGCCGAAAGAACCGGGCAGCAGCTTGCCATCTTTGTTCGGAACATCCACTTCCGTGTTCAGGGTGCGCGTCGCGGGATCGATGGCTTCGGCGGTGCGAACCACCGTTCCCAAAAATTTCTGGCCGGGAAACTCCTGCAGCGTTACGTTGGCCTTCATCCCCGCTTTTATGTTCGGAGCATAGGCCTGCGGAACACTCACGTAAACGCGCAGCGGGTCGACGCGCGCCATATCGAATAGCTCTCTGCCAGCCGCTTGCGCCCCGGAATTGATGAGCGCGCCCGGATCGACATTGCGCCGGGTCAGCACGCCGGAAAATGGAGCGTATACGCTTTTGAAAGACTCGAGGTCTTCCAGGCGGCGCACATTCGCGTCGGCCGCTGCCAGGTTGGCTAGTGCCTGCTGGTAGCCGCTCGCTTGCTGGTCGGCTTCCTGCTGCGAAACCGAGTCGGACTTGAGCAGATTCGCCCAACGATCGGCGGAGATCTTCGCCAACCCCAGCGCCGCCTTAATCTGTTCGCGGCTGGCTCGGGCCTGCGACAGCTCCTGATCAACTTCCGGAGTGTCGATCGCCGCCAGCAGTTCCCCCTTCTCAACCTTGCTTCCAATGTCTTTGTACCAGCGTAAGAGGTAGCCGTTGGTGCGGGCAAAAATAGGGGACTCTATAAAAGCCTGCAGGTTTCCGGGCAACACCAGTTCATCGTTTCCAGGCTCCGCTTGCGGTTGCACCACGGCGACGGTCGGAATCGAAACGGCTTCGGTTTCCTTGGCCAACGCGTCGGTTTCGCTCTTCCGGTTCAGAAACGTAACTGCGCCCGCGGTGATAAGAACGAGCAGCACGGCGCCAATCAGAAGCTTGGCCCGGCCTGCCGGACTGGGACCCACATCGGAAGGCTGATACTCATCTGGGCGCACGGCCTCCGTCTCGTTCTGCTCAATCGTTACGGGAGGCGGTTGTATTGGCATGATTGCGGTCTCCAAAAAAATTCTCTGCTTCTCTTCTTCCTACTCTTACCGCAGTCTACTTCCGCTCCGACTGCTGGCGTGCCTCGCGGCGGCCGTGAATCATCGTAAACACGCTCGGCACGAAAAATAATGTGGCTACGGTTGCGAAGAGCAGGCCGCCAATCACGGCCCGGCCCAGCGGTGCGTTCTGCTCACCGCCTTCTCCCAAGCCCAGCGCCATCGGCACCATGCCGATAATCATAGCGAGAGCCGTCATAATCACCGGCCGTATCCGCGTGTGGCCCGCCTCGAGCGCCGCTTGCCGCGCGGGCGCTCCCGCATTCATGCGGTCGCGGGAAAACGACACCAGCAGAATCGAATTCGAGGTCGCCACCCCCATGCACATGACCGCGCCCGTCAGCGACGGAACGCTGAGCGTCGTCCGCGTAATCAGCAGGAACCAGCAGATTCCCGCCAGCGCTCCCGGCAACGCAGTAATAATGATAAAGGGATCGAGCCACGACTGAAAGTTGACCACGATCAGCAGGTAGACGAGCACAATCGCCCCGATAAGGCCAACGCCCAGGCCGAAGAACGAAGACTCCATGGTCTGGACCTGTCCGCGAACCACAATGCTCGTTCCGCGCGGTAGATAATGCGGGTCCTGGAATGGTCGGAGCGCCTTCATGATGTCGGACGCGACCCCGCCCAGATCGCGCCCCTGCGTGCTGGCATATACATCGATAACCGGCTGCACGTTGTAATGATTGACCACTGCGGGACGCGCCACCGGCGTAAGCTGCGCCAGATTGCCGAGCACTTGCGGAGCAGTCTGCGAACTGGCGCCCGTCACCGGCGTGTTCATCAAGTCTTGCAACGATGTCATGCGATACTGCGGCGTCTGGATGGCGATGTTATAGCTCACACCGTTCCTTCGATTCAGCCAGAAGTTGGGAGTCGTCTGGAAGCTTCCACTCAAGCTGACCAGCACGCTTTGCGCCACATTTTGGGCATTTAGTCCCACCTGATTGATGCGCGTGCGGTCTATGTCGAGGTACAGCGTCGGCAAACTCATCAGCTGTTGCACATGGACGTCGGCGGCGCCGGGAATCTGGCGCAGCCGATTGGCGATTCTCTGCGCCATGTCGTAGTTCCCGCGCATATCGGCGCCCACTACCTGAATATCGACCGGCGCCGGCAAGCCAAAATTGAGAATCTGCGACACGATATCGGCCGGCTGAAAGAAGAACTCCACGCCCGGGAAACGCGACGGCAGGACGCGGCGCAACTGCCGTACGTACTGCGCCGTCGGATGATGGTGTTCCGGATTCAGCGAAATCAAAATCTCCGCATCGCTCGTCCCAATCACTCCCGAACTGGAGTAGGAAAGATTGATGCTCGAGTAGGGGAGGCCGATGTTGTCCAGCACCGTCTGCAACTCATCGTTCGGGATCTCGCTGCGCAGCACGCGCTCCACTTCATCGCACAGGCGCGCCGTCTCTTCCACGCGCAGGCCGGGCCGGGCGCGAAAGTGCAGACGGATCAGGCCGGCATCCACCTGCGGGAAAAAGTCCCGCCCCAGAAAGAACACCAGCCCGAGCGATAGAAAACAAAAAGCAGCAAAGCACAACGAGAACAATTTCCGGTGTTCGAGCGTGGTTTCCAGCAGTTGCCGATAGTTCCCGCGGAATCTTTCAAACCAGCGCTCGAATCCGCGCTGCGATTTTCCCAGGAAGCTTTTTGGCTCGGCGGCGCGGTGTTCATGCCCGCGCATGATAAACATCACCATCGTCGGAATCAGCGTCCGCGACAGCAGATACGACGCCAGCATGGCAAAGCTCACCGCTTCCGCCAGCGGCACGAAAAGAAACTTCGCGACTCCTGTCAGAAAGAACATCGGCACAAACACAATGCAGATGCTCAGCGTCGATACGAACGCGGGCACCGCCACCTGTTGCGCGCCGTCGAGGATAGCCTTCTTCATCTCCTTGCCCATGGCCAGATTGCGCTCGATGTTTTCGATCTCCACCGTCGCATCGTCCACCAGGATTCCGACGGCGAGCGCCAGTCCTCCGAGCGTCATGATGTTGATGGTCTCGCCGAGCGCGCTCAGCAGAATCACGGAGACAAAAATAGACAAAGGGATCGAGACCGCGATGATCAACGTCGGACGCCAATCGCCCAGGAAAACCAGGATCATGACGGCGGTAAGACAGGCGGCGATTATGCCTTCCCGCAGGACCCCTTGAATCGACGCGCGTACAAAAAGCGACTGATCGAACAGAGCCTTGATGCTGAGTTGGGGCGCGAGGTCGCGCGGCAGATACTTCGACGGGTCTCGCAACAGCGCCTTCACGCCATCGACGACCGTCAACGTGGAAGAGCCGCCCACCTTATAGATCGACATCAGCGTGCCGCGCACGCCGTCCTGGCGCACGATGTTGGTTTGCACCGCAAATCCGTCGCGCACGTGGGCCACATCGCGCAGGTAAAGCGTGGACGAGTTCGTGGTCTTCACCGGGAGATCGTTGAGCTGCGCGATGGTATCCGGCGCGCCGTTCATCTCCACGCTGTATTCGGTCGGCCCAATCTTGGTCGTACCCGCCGGCAGAATCAAGTTCTGCGCCGACACTGCATTCACGATGTCGGCCGGCGCCAAACCATAGGCCTGTAGTTTGGCGGAATCCAGGTCCACCTGCACCTGGCGCGGCTTGCCGCCGTAAGGCCACGGAGTGGCCGCGCCCTGCACCGTGGTCAGCTGCGTCCGCAAAAAATTGTTCCCCAGATCGAACAACTGCTGTTCCGGCAGCGTCTTGCTGCTCAAGCCCAGTTGCACAATCGGCGTCGTGGATGCCGAATAAGTAATGACCAGCGGCGGGGTCGTTCCCGGAGGCAGTCCGCGCAGGATCGTCTGGGACATCGCCGTCACCTGCGTCACCGCCATGGAAATGTTGACGCCAGGCCGGAAGAAGATCTTGATCACGGCTTTTCCGTACAGCGACGTCGATTCCTGATGCTCGATGTCGTTGACCGTGATCGTGTATCCACGCTCGGAGTTGCTAATGATCCGGTCCGCCATCTCACTGGGCGACATGCCGTCAAAGCTCCACACCACGCTGACCACGGGAATGTTGATTTCGGGAAAAATGTCGACCGGGGTGCGCAGGATGGTCAGGGGCGTAAGAATGATGATGAGCAGTGCCATCACCACAAACGTATAAGGACGCCGAAGCGCTAATGCAACAATCCACATAAGACTAACGAAAACTGGTAATGCTGAAATTCAATACTAGCGGAAACTAGCTCTAGCTCGTGTGGTGGCAGGGCGGAGCCTGCCCTGAGCGGAGCCGAAGGGCCCCGCCGGGACGGGGCAGAGCCCCGTCACCACACGACACGGAAACCGCAACCCCCACACTGGTCTGGGTATTTCCAAATAAGATTCAAAACACTACGTTTCGAATCTAAATTATATTACACTCTAGCCATGGCTCAAAACCATATCCCACACGCCGGGGTCCGGAACAAAAGTAACGGAGCAAGCGGAAGCAACGGGGCGAACGGGAAACGCCCGCCCGGGCGCCCACGCAGTGAGGAATCGCGTCAGTCCATCCTGCGCAGCACCCTGAAACTCCTCAAGCAGGACGGTGGATTCGCGGAACTGAGCATCGAAGCCGTCGCCGCCGACGCCAATGTGGGCAAGACAACTGTCTACCGTTGGTGGCCGACCAAGGGTGCCCTGGTCGCCGACGCCTTCTCCGCCAGTGCCGACGATGAACTCCGCTTCCCGAATACTGGCTCCGTGCACACTGATATGAGCCTGCAGATGAGGCGCGTGATTCGCATCTTCCGATCCGAGCGCGGCAAGGTGGTAGCGGCGCTGCTCGCCGGCGGTCAATCCGACCCGGAATTGCTCGAAGCTTTCCGCGAGAGATTCTTGTGGCCGAAACGCAAACAGGCCTATCAAACTCTGCAACGCGGCATTGACCGTGGCGATCTGCCCGCCGCGAGCGATCTCGACCTCATCCTCGACGCGCTCTACGGCCCGATCTATATGCGCTTTCTCATCCGGCACGACAAGCTCGACGAAAGCTTCGCCGACGAAATTTGCGCGCTGGTTCTGAAAGGGTTGACGCGCCGGCCACACGGCAGAAATTAGAGATCGCTGAAACCTGCCGCGAACTGCACCACCGCCCAGGGGAACGACCCAACCCCTAAGCCGTTTACCTGCTAAAACTTACCGTTCGATCACAAAATCACGCCAGTGCCTGATCGGACTTGCGCGAAGTCGCCGCTGAGGCTAGAATCAAAATGCGACCTAAACAGTCGGAATTGAATCCGACTATAAAGGTCGGCATTTGCCCATGCTGAAACTCACCAAAAAAGCGGACTACGGCCTCATGGCCATGAAGCATCTGGCCGAGCACGCCGACCAGGGCGCATGCAGCGCCAAGGATGTGGCCGAGGCCTACGGCATCCCGCAGGAGGCGCTGGCGAAGATCCTGCAACGGCTGGCGAAGGTCGGTCTGATCCGGTCGCAGCATGGCATGAACGGCGGTTACATGCTGACGCGGGATCCGAAGATGATCTCCGCCTTCGATGTCATCAAGGCCATTGACGGCCCTCTGTTCATTACGTCGTGCGTCACGGTTCGCGGCGAATGCGGTCAGAGCGACCGATGCACCGTTCGTGAGCCGCTGCAGAAAGTGAATGAAAGCATCGAGCAGGTGCTGAAGAACATCATGATTTCGCAGATGAAGGAAGACACGGAGGTTCTCCGCGTCAATAAGACGGAGGCCAGGAGACCGGTGGAGTTGGTAACGATTTCGTAAGGCTGCTGAAGAACCCGGGTTTCGTATCAGGGCAGGTTTCGTATCAGGGCATCGCTTCAGCGATGCTGCGAATGCGCAGAGGTGAGGCGCCCCTTTAGGGGCCGATCACAAGAATTTCGCGAGTTAAGGCTGTCTAAGGAGAAGAGCAATCATGAGCACGAATGGCGATAAGGCGACCCCGACCAATCGCGGTGTTGAACAGCACGCGGCTCCCGCTGGGATCAAGCTGCCCATTTACATGGATAATCACGCGACCACGCCCATGGATCCGCGGGTTCTCGAAGAAATGCTTCCCTACTTCATGGAGAAGTTCGGCAACGCCGCCAGCCGCAATCACCCCTTTGGATGGATAGCGGAAGAAGCAGTCGAGTTGTCGCGCGAGCGTATCGCCAAGCTGATCGGCGCGACCGCGAAAGAGATCATCTTCACCTCGGGCGCCACGGAAAGCGACAACCTCGCAATCAAGGGCGTGGCCGAGATGTACCGCGAGAAGGGCAACCACATCATCACTGAGGTTACTGAACACAAAGCCGTGCTCGACACCTGCAAGCATCTTGAGAAACTCGGCTTTCGCGTGACCTATTTGCCGGTGCAGAAAGATGGGTTGATCGACCTCGACGACCTGAAGCGCGCCATGGACGACAAGACGATTCTGGTCACGATCATGGCGGCCAACAATGAGATTGGCATTCTGCAACCGATCGCCGAGATCGGCAAATTGTGCCGCGAACGCGGCGTGGTCTTCCATTCCGACGCGGTACAGGCAATTGGCAAAACTCCGATCGACGTGAACAAGATGAACCTCGATGTCGCGTCCATCACCGGACACAAACTCTACGGGCCGAAAGGCGCGGGCGCGCTGTATGTGCGCCGCAAGAATCCGCGAGTGCAGTTGGTGGCGCAGATCGACGGCGGCGGGCACGAGCGCGGCATGCGTTCCGGAACGCTCAATGTTCCTGGCATCGTCGGCTTGGGCAAGGCTTGCGCCATCGCGCAGGAAGAGATGCCGCGGGAATCCTGCAAGATGGCGGGCCTGCGAAACCGTCTGAAAGACAGCATCATGAGCCGCCTCGACGAGGTCTACATCAACGGCTCCATGGAGCATCGCCTCCCCGGCAATCTGAATATCAGCTTTGCCTACGTGGAAGGCGAGTCGCTGCTGATGGGCATCAACGATATCGCGGTTTCAAGCGGATCGGCGTGTACCTCCGCCACGCTTGAGCCGTCTTATGTATTGAAAGCTCTCGGCACCGGCGACGATCTGGCGCACAGTTCGATCCGGTTCGGAATCGGGCGCTTCAACACCGAGGCCGAGATCGATTACGTGGCCGACCGCGTGGTTGAAACAGTACTGCGTCTGCGCGAACTGTCGCCACTCTACGAGATGGCAAAAGAAGGCGTGGACTTGAAGAATGTAAAGTGGGCGGCGGAAGCGCACTAGATCTTTGAAGGGGCGCGGCTTCAGCCGCGCCGTTTCGAGCCGGATGAATTGGGGCTTTAGCCCCTGAGGGGTCGTATTTAAGTTCAGATTTTCCAAGGAGATTGCGGATGTCATACAGCGATAAAGTAATCGATCACTACAACAATCCACGCAACGTCGGCTCAATGGACAAGAAGGATGCCGATGTCGGCACCGGCCTGGTCGGCGCGCCCGAGTGCGGCGACGTGATGAAGCTGCAGATCAAGGTGAATCCGCAGACCAACGTCATCGAAGACGCCAAGTTCAAGACGTTCGGCTGCGGGTCGGCGATTGCGTCGTCTTCGCTGGCGACCGAGTGGGTCAAGGGCAAAACGGTCGACCAGGCCCTCGCCATCAAGAACACCGAGATCGTGAAGGAACTGGCCTTGCCGCCGGTGAAAATTCACTGCTCGGTGCTGGCCGAGGATGCGATCCGAGCCGCGATCGGCGACTGGAAAAAGAAGCAGGAATCCGCGAAACCCGTGGAAGTGCGCACAGCGCAGTAAATCGGCGACTGGCGACCTCGGTTTCGTATCTCGCGGTTCGTAATTTCTGGTTTCGTATCAGGGCATCGCTTTAGCGATGCCGCAAGAGCTTCGAGACCGGACGCCCCTTTAGGGGCCGTGCTCGCTCGCAGCCCGAAGCCCGAAGCGTTTAGAATTAATCATGGACCAAACAGTCAAAGACGAAGCGGTCAACGAGCAGGCGGTGAAACCGGAAACACCCACGGCTCCGGCCAAAGGCATCCAGGTGACCGACAACGCGCTCAAGAAGATTCGCGCCGCCATGGTGAAAGAAAACGTTTCGCCGGAGCAAGGCGGCCTTCGTTTGGGCGTGCAGGGCGGCGGATGCTCGGGACTGACTTACAACATACGGTTCGATACGCAACCGCGCGAGCGCGACCGTGTGTTTGAGTTTGGAGATGTGCGGGTTTTTGTGGATCCGAAGTCCTTCATCTATCTGCACGGGATGACTCTCGATTACCACGAAACCCTGATGCAGCAAGGATTCGTCTTCGTGAACCCGAACTCGACCAAGTCTTGCGGTTGCGGGAGTTCTTTCTCGTAGCCAGAAATCGTGTGGTGACCCGTCAGGGGCGGGCCAAAGACCCGTCGCCACACAAACAGGAGATATTGAGGGCGGGCCGCGCGCTCGCCCTAAATTTTGTATGGCAAACCTAGAATCCAAATCGTCGTTAATCATTCCCGGACACGGCGCCGAAGAGGCCACCCCGAGTTGCTGGTCGTGCGGCACCATGCGCGCCCTACACTTCTGCAGTTCGTGCGGCAAAGTGCAGCCGCCCGTCCCGGTGGACTATTTCACCTTCTTTGGATTTCCGCGCAAGCTCAACCTTGACACCTCCGAACTGGAGAAAGAGTTCTACGCGCTCAGTCGCCGCCTTCATCCCGACCTATTTGCGCGGGCGGACCCCGAGGAACGTGCCTTTAGCTTGGAACAAAGTTCCATGCTCAACGACGCCTACCGCACGCTGAAAGATCCGATCAAACGTACCGAATACCTGTTGCGCCTCGAAGGCGTCGAACTGGAAGAGCAATCGAAACAGGCGACGGAAAAGGCGCGCGCTACCGGCAAGCTGAAAAAGCAGGTGGTGCCCCCCGATCTCCTGGAGGAAGTCTTCGAACTGAACATGCATCTGGAAGAACTGCGCGCCCAGAAAAAGACGGGCGAAGACGACCCCACCTTGCTTGAGGAGATCGGCAAGGCCAAGCTTGCTCTGGATGAAAAATACGACGCGCTCTTCAACGAACTGAAGGCCGAGTGGAACCGGTGGGACAAGTTGGTGGACGAAGCAACCACCGACGGAGCCGAAGTCGACCGGCAAAAGATTCTCGATAAAATTCTGGATGTGCTGAACCGCAGGAACTATGTCCGGAACCTGGTACGCGACGTGAATGAGGCACTGGAATAGGAACAATTGGTAATCTGTGATTGGCAATTTCCAATTTAAAAGCGACGCGTCGGCAATTACCAATTACAAATCAGAAATCACAAATGAGCTCTGACCACATCGTCGGCATCGATCTCGGCACCACGAACTCGCTCGTGGCCTACATGCAGGGGGATTCTCCCGTCGTCATCCCCGGAGAAGACGGCCTGAATCTCGTCCCCTCGGTAGTGGCGCTAGACGAGAATAATCAGGTGATAGTAGGCGACGCCGCCCGCCGCTATCTGATCGAAACGCCAGAGCGCGCCGTCTACTCCATTAAGCGTCTGATGGGTCGCGGTCTCGAAGATATACAAGACGAACTCAAACTATTCCCCTTTCACCTCGCGGAAGATCTCCATGATGGTGAGGTTCTGCGCATCAAGCTCGGCGAGCGAACCTACACTCCGCCTGAGATCTCGGCGCTGGTGCTGCGCCAACTGAAGCGCAATGCCGAGCGTTTTTTCGGAGCGCCGGTAACCCAGGCGGTCATCACCGTCCCCGCCTACTTCAACGACGCGCAGCGGCAGGCGACGAAAGATGCCGGCCGCATCGCCGGGCTGAATGTTTTGCGGCTGGTGAACGAACCGACGGCAGCATCGCTCGCTTACGGCCTGGACAAGAAGAAGCACGGCATCGTGGTGGTTTACGATCTGGGCGGCGGCACATTCGACATCTCGATTCTCAAGCTGCATGACGGCATATTCGAGGTGATCGCCACCAACGGCGACACCCATCTCGGCGGAGACGATATAGACAATCTGCTGATCGCAATCGCGCTCGACGACATTCGCGGCGAACTCGGACTCGATTTTCGACGCGATTTTCACCGCAGCGGAGAAGCCGTGCAGCGCATCCGCCAGGCCGTGATTGAAGCCAAGATTGCTCTTTCATCGCAGCCCACGGCGAAGCTCGACGTCGATTTGCCCGGCGGAAAAAAGTATCAGCGCGAGATTCCGCTGGCAGATTTCGAGGAGATGATCCAACCGATCATCGACCGCACCGTCGCCCCCTGCAAGCAGGCACTCAAGGACGCAGGCGTGAAGCCCGAGCAAATTGACGAAGTCGTGCTGGTCGGCGGCTCCACGCGCATTCCAAAGGTGCGGCGTTTGGTGCAGGATCTGTTTAAACGAGTGCCGCACACGGATTTAAATCCCGACGAAGTGGTTGCGCTCGGCGCGGCCGTGCAGGCCAATATTCTCGGCGGCGGCTCTGAAATCACGAAAGAGATGCTGTTGCTCGACGTAACCCCGCTGTCTCTCGGAATCGAAGTGGCGGGCGGCGTGACCGACAAGATCATCCTGCGCAACTCGACGGTGCCGGCTTCGGCAACCCAGTACTACACCACCCAGGTGGATGGCCAGACCAACGTCGCGATTCACGTGCTGCAAGGCGAACGCGAACTGGCGCGCGATTGCCGGTCGCTGGCGCGATTCGATCTCAAGGGCGTTCCACCCATGCCCGCCGGCATGCCGCGCATTGAGGTGAGATTTCTGATCGACGCCAACGGCATTCTGCGCGTCTCGGCGCGCGAGCAGCGCAGCGGACAAGAGGCTGAAATCAACGTCCAGCCTAGTTACGGCCTCACCGACGAACAGGTCGAGAACATGCTGCTCGAGTCCTTCGACTTCGCCGAAGAGGATTTCCGGCAGCGGCAGATCATTGAGGCGCGCCGCGAAGCCGACACGATCCTGACCGCGCTCGCGAAAGCGAAGAAGAATCCGGCATGGCAAGAGCTCACGAGCGAAGAACGCCGCAACATCGAAACACTGGAGAAAGCTCTTGCCGCGGTAAAGGATGGCGATGACTTTCACGCGATCCGCGCAGCCATTGACGCGCTCAACGAGGCCACCATGCGTTTGGCCGAATTAATGATGGATACTGCCGTTTCGACCGCGCTCAAGGGAAAGGCCATGGACGACACCGATCTGGCCGAAGGGCCGCAAGCCGGCCATCCGGTGGCGAAGGCAGAGTTTGAATAGAAAGAGACTTAGCTTCGAGCTACGAGCCTCGGGCTGCGAGCGATCTACGTCACATCGAATCCCGGGCCGAGAGTACCGGGTTGCTCGAAGCTCGCAGCCCAGATTTCAGGAGTCATAATGTCTGAAGAAAAAACGCAGGGAGCCGGAGCCACCACAATGGATGCTCCCCCCGTCGAAAATAACGAAAACACGGTTGAGGTCACCTTTTTGCCCGAAGGCAAGACGGTGACCTTTGAACACGGCAAGCTGCCTTATAAAGAGCATGGCAAGGAAGAGTCGCTGCTCGATGTGGCGTTGAACTTCGGCATTCATCTCGATCACGCCTGCGGAGGAAACTGCGCCTGCACGACCTGCCACATCTGGGTGAAAGAAGGCGCAGACCTGATCTCGGAGATGGATGACGACGAAGCCGACAAGCTCGACATGGCCGCCGATCTTCAGCTAAACTCGCGCCTGGGATGCCAGACCGTGATCAAGAAACCGGGCAAACTAGTCGTGGAAATCCCGGAGTGGAACCGGAATTACGTTTCAGAAGAGCATTAAACAAATCGCCTTTAGCTTTTGGCTATTAGCTTTTAGCCAAACCGCGATCCGGACCGGTTAAGCGCGACCACAAACAGGAGCACTGATTCATGCCAAAAGAACTTACCTGGAGCGATCCTGAAGACATCGGGATTCTGCTCTCTGAAACCCATCCGAAGCTCGACCCGCTCACGGTTCGTTTCACCGACCTGCACAAGTATGTGATCGAACTCCCCGGCTTCAAGGACGATCCCGCGAAGTCGAACGAAGCCAAGCTGGAAGCAATTCAAATGGCGTGGCACGCGGAAGTTCTCGACCGAACTCAGGGATAATTGGCTTGTGGAGTGACGGGCGTCCTCGCCCGTCCAGCCGGGCGCGATGCCCGGGTACCGACGCAGCAGGCCACGCAACCCAATCAGCGAACCGTCACTGTATTGGGAGCCGCATCCTCCACGCTCGCCTCGCGCAAAAACTTAGCCGCCTCTTCGGGCGGTGTGGGATTGATGTAGAAACCGGTGCCCCATTCAAATCCCGCCGTCTTGGTCAATTTGGGCATGAATTCGATGTGCCAGTGGTAATACTCATTCGCCGGATCCTGCGCCGGCGAAGTGTGTACGACCAGGTTGTACGGCGGATTATCGAGTACGCGGTCCGCTTTCATCAGCAGCAGCTTGAGCGCTCTCGCGAGATTTTCGAACATGTGCGACGAAGAGTTCTCGAAGGCAGACTCGTGGGTTTTGGGGAGGATCCAGGTTTCAAAGGGAAAGCGCGGAGCATACGGGGCAAGAGTCACAAAACTTTCGTTCTCCGCCACGACTCGGGTGCCACCATCGATGTCCTGTCGAATGGCGTCGCAGAAGACGCAGCGCTCTTTGTAGATGTAATACTGCTTGGCTCCCTGCAATTCCTCCACCACGTAAATGGGCACAATCGGCAACGCGATCAGCTGCGAGTGCGTGTGCTCGAGCGACGCCCCGGCTGCCTCCCCATGGTTCTTGAAAAGCAAAATGTATTTGAAGCGCCGATCTTTCTTGAGGTCGAGAATACGATCGCGGAAGGCCCATAGAACGTCTTCGATTTTTTTCGAAGGAAGCGAAGCCAACGTGGCATTGTGGTCGGGCGTTTCGATGACCACTTCGTGGGCGCCGATGCCATTCATTTTGTCAAACATGCCCTCGGCCTGTTTGTTCAAATTGCCTTCAATACCGAGTGCAGGGAACTTGTTCGGAACCACGCGGATGGTCCAACCCGGACTGTCTTTCTGCGGAGCGTTGCTGTTGTTGCTCGGCCGGTACGCCAGAATCTCCGGCGGGGTCTTGCTCTCATTGCCATAACAGAAAGGGCAGAATCCGCCCTTGATCTTCACCGCTTCGCGCACAAAGTCGTTAGGCCGCTTGGCGCGATCCGTGGAAATAATCACCCACCGACCCACGATGGGGTCTTTTCTTAGTTCAGGCACTAAATCCTCTCAGTTGGAGTCCGCGCAAACTTACGATTGTACGATACGGAAAACGCATTTTGGAACAACTCGAAGGAGGGTCGCCCATGTCCAAGCTCATAGTATACGGCAAGCACGTCGAACCGCCACTGGCACGAAGCGGGCATGTGGCGCAGGAAGTCCCGGGCGACCAGCGATAACTCCCTTTGTTTATCGCGATCTACAGCCGCTTCGGCGGGCTTGACGTCATGCGTCGTCCGAGTCTTCACTTCGATAAAACACAAGACCTCCAGCTCCCAGCCGACGAGATCGACCTCGCCGCGATGATGCGGGGAGCGGTAGTTGCGGGCGATGATCGTGTAGCCCCGCCGGCGAAGGTAGAAATAAGCGTCTTCTTCACCGCGTTGACCAGTACGCTGGTGCGCGGGCAAGTCCCCCGCCGGAAGCGTTCTAGCTGCCAGCCAGTCCAGTGCGCGTATTGTGGCTTGCGTCAAGCGTCCCGCGAACATGGAGAACCCCATTTCACCCTAGCTTGGACCGACCGCGCGTGATGTGATCCTCATCACCGCGCGTCCGGTACAATTCGCCCTTAGAGAATCCAGCCCCGGAGGGCCGACCGAAGTTTCTGATTAGTCCCCCGGGGCGCCCCGTGCACCCCTGTGTACCCTGTGGTTAAATGCCTTTTGCCGACACTTGATCAGAGCTTCCCTATGTCCCGGGAGGAACGACGCACTCCTCACGCACACTCTTTAAGGGCTAGACGCCGCCCTTCGACTTTTTCCAGGCGGCAGACGAAAGCAGAGTTGCCTCGCGGGCTGAGCGCGCAGGGTCAGTAAGCCCGCAGCCGGCGAGCCTCGCGCACCAGATCGGATACTTTGGGCAGAAAAAACTCCTCGAGCGGAGGAGAAAAAGGAACCGGCGTGTCGAGCGAAGTTAGCCGGACAATCGGACCATCGAGATCGTCGAACGCTTCTTCATTGATGATCGCGGAAATTTCTCCGGCCAGTCCCCCGGTGCGCGCGTGTTCGTGAAGAATGATGACCTTGTTGGTCTTCTTGACGGAGGCCGTAATCGCCGCGCGATCAAGCGGCGAGACCGTGCGCAGGTCGAGGACCTCGATTTCGATGCCTTCTTTACTCAGAATCTCCGCCGCTTCGAGCGCGGTATACAGCATGGCGGCGTAAGTGATCACGCTGAGATGATGCCCCGCGCGCGCCACCCGCGCCTTACCAAGCGGAACCACGTAGTCATCGTCGGAGCTCGGAATGTCTTCTTTGATTCTGCGGTAAAGATACTTGTGCTCGAAAAAAATCACCGGATTGTTGTCGCGAATCGCCGCCTTGATCAATCCCTTGGCGTCGTAGGCCGTAGCCGGACAGACAACCTTCAACCCCGGAGCGTGCACGAACCACATCTCTGGATTCTGCGAATGAAACGGTCCGCCATGCACATTCCCGCCGCTCGGACCACGCAGCACCAGCGGAGCCGGCGCTCCCCAACGGTAGTGCGCCTTAGCGGCCATGTTGACGATCTGATTGAAGGCGCACCCAATGAAGTCCATGAACTGAAACTCGGCCACAGGGCGTAGCCCCGTAAGCGCAGCGCCGAAAGCAGCGCCCATGATGGCCGACTCAGCAATCGGAGTATCAATCACCCGTTCCGGGCCAAAGCGATCAATAAAGCCGTCGGTGACTTTGAAAGCGCCGCCGTAAATGCCAATGTCTTCACCCAGGCAAAACACAGTAGGATCGCGCTCCATCTCCTCCCAGATTCCCTGGCGGATGGCCTCGAGGTAGGTGACGATGGGCATGTACAGGAAGTGTAGCAAGGATTTTACGCGCCTAAATTGACAAGGCTCAGGCGTGGTACTACGCTTTCCGGCGTAAGGGGGACTGGCCCGTCTTGTCGCACCTAGAAGATTTTGCCGTGAAGTATGGGCTTGCGCTGGAAACGGACGAGCATGAGATTCTTGGCGAGCGGCGCCGATATATATCAGGACGGAGTGGATCAATCATCGAATCGCGCACGCCGGGTCGCCTATTGGTGAGCATTGTTTACCTTTCGGGATGGGAGCGCGCCAAGATGGAATTTCGTCTTGCGTACCGGCACATTCGGGTCCTTGCCGATATGTGCTCCAACATGTCGCTTTGCGCGGAATTCCTAGCTGACGATGAACGCCAGGCGCGCTTGGTCATAGAGCTCGCGCAACTGACAACCGGAGGAGCGCGGTAGGTCGCTTGGCGGAGCTACGTGAGCAGCGAGGCTAGGGGAGCGGCGTGGTTGTGGAGGACGTATTGTGGCTGTTGAAAAACTCTTTTCCACGAAATTCGCAAAAATAAGATTGCGTCAGGAAGCCCTACAATCGATTTTCTCGGGTCGCCTAGACATTTTCTATCCCCCTAATTTTGGCTGTTGGGGACGAAAAGCGAGTTTTTCAACAGCCACGTATTGATGTCACTGAGCTCTCACAAGGTCGGGAACGTCCGCCTTTCCAGTTCTGTCACTGTCTCGCAATACCGAGAGATGGAGTCTTCTAAAGACCGCGTAGGGCTGGCCAATTTTGTTGAACAGAGGCTGTTAGAGCGGTACGTCCTGCCTGTCACGCAGACCTGTCGCAAGATCGGCTTTCTTATGGTTGCCGCGTCGTGCCTTTTAATCGAAACACTGGAGTCCTTCTATCGTGGTTGGGAGAGCACAAACAAATCCCTAAAGCCTGATGATATTGACGCGGCATGTCGTCCGGCAGATCTCAAGAAGAATCTCTCGAAGAGCGAAGTCGCGTTCTGCTATTTCTTTCAGCGCTTTCCCAAGTTCTCTGGTTTACGTCCAGTGGCCCAATCATTCTACAAAGGGGTTCGATGCGGCATACTTCATCAAGGCGAAACGACGGACGGTTGGAGGGTACTCCGCAAGGGCCCGATGTTCGAGCCGAAGGGTCATACCCTCAACGCCACAAGGTTTCTGAACGAGGTCGCAGCTGCGGTCAAAGAGTATGCCAAGTGCTTGCGAAGCGCCGAATGGGAATCCGGACTCTGGGCGAACTTCAAGGATAAGATGGATGCGACGATCAAACACTGTGATCGCGCGAGTACTGTCTGAAATCAGTCGATTCTTACCTTTTCCCGAGAAGGCCACCGCCTCGAACCCGTGGGGCCCTAAACCTTTACACCATCGGCACAAACGTGTAGCTGCCAAAGGGAGATTTCGAGCCGCATCGTATGCTTGCCAGAGCCAAGAGACCGCGCTAGGGTCATAGGCGTATGAGCGATTTGCGAAACCAGATAGATAGCTCTCCCCTGCGGAGAAAGCAGAACTGCTCGATACGGTCTGGGAAAGCCTGGAAGCGGACGCGGCATCACTGACGGATGCGCAACGGGCGGAGCTTGATTACCGCATCGCTCGGCACGAGCAAAACAATTCCGATGTCATCTCCTGGGAACAAGTCAGGGCGGGCCTCGACTGGAACGCCCCACCTACCAAATCATGAGTTTGGTAATAATTACAGTGTAATTAGTACCTTGCTGTGCCTGTTTTACCACACAAGCCCACTAGCATTATCAATGACTTGGGAGGTTGGCAAAGGCATAAAGACTGACTACCGGTCACTGAAACACCCGAGCAAGCCCGAGTATTTTCGCTTTTTGTGCGTCTGCCGCTTGCCCCAAGCCGCCTCTTGATGTACGTACATATCTGCCATGTTCCACGTGGAACATTGTACGTACATTTGGTTGGCGGGTGGGACCGGATGGTCCACTCCGAAAGCAAATCGCTTACAATTCCCCTTCCTGCGGTTTCGCAATTATGACCGTCGCGGTTCGTTCTTTTGCGAAGATCAATCTCGGGCTCCACATCGGCGCCGCGCGCGCGGACGGATATCACGATCTGCGTACGGTGTACCAGACGATCGCGCTCCATGACGTGATCCGGGTGAGCATTGGAGGAAAATCGGGGCGGGGCAGCGGAATTGAGATCCTGTGCACGAACAAAGACCCGCGCGTTCCGCTCGATTCCTCGAACACCTGCTACCGCATCGCCGAGCGCGTGCTGGACGAACTCGGCGCCCAGGGCCGAGTCCGCATTGAAATTGAGAAGCGCCTGCCAGTCCAGGGAGGGTTGGGCGCGGCCTCGTCAAACGCAGTAGCAACGATGGTCGCATTGGAACGAGCCCTTAAAAAGAAGAAGCTATCCGCTGTCGCGCGCCTGCGAATTGCCGCCGAAGTCGGCTCGGACCTGCCGCTGTTCCTCGTCGGCGGAACGGTGCTGGGAGTGGGTCGCGGCGAGGAAGTCTATCCTCTGCCTGATCTGCCTGCGGTACCGATAGTCGTGGTGGCGCCGGAAGTTGGGGTCTCGACGGCTCAGGCGTTTGCCGCCTGGGATGCGCTGATGCAAGGAGACAGCGCGGCCGAGCTTCGCTCGGCTTGGACGGGCGGGGGCGCCCGTCCCCACACAACCCATCCCCACACGAGTAGGGATCAATTGACGCCGCCGGGAGCGTCCGATAGACTGTTTGAGGTTGGCTGCGCGCTGTCGGCGTGGCTGAGTAGTTACCTTAACACCGGTGCTCCTCGAAAAGGTGGGAGCCGGGCCGGGAACTTGCTTCTCGACCTTGTCCGTACCGGGATTGAAAACGACTTCGAAAAAGTCGTCTTTCCTCAATATCCCGAATTGCGTGACATAAAAGGTGCGCTGGAGCGCGCGGGGTCGAGATACGCTTCGCTCTCCGGGTCAGGATCAACCCTGTACGGGCTGTTCCGGTCGCCAGCCGACGCCGCGAAGGCGGCCAGCCGTCTGCGGAAGCAGGGGCTGAAGGCAGTGGCGACCAGTACGTTGACGCGCCAGCAGTATTGGAAGAAATTCCGGATTGAATCTTGATTGGGCCTGAATTTTGATTGTTCAAAGACGATTCTTGAACGACAATTGATGTGCAATCAGCCAGTCCAATCGTTTCACTGGGCCGTCGACTAGATGGTAGGTTGAGGCGTTTAGCGGGCGTCTGAGCCCGCTGCCGAAATCCTGAGCGAAGCGAAGGATCTCTCGACCAGAGGTTGGAAGGCCGAAGAAGTTGGGCCGTCGACTAATGGTAGGTCAAGTGCCTTTGGAGCACTTTGTCTAGGTTCGAATCCTAGCGGCCCAGCCAGATAACCAGTTTTCAGTGGCCAGTTCTCAGTCGAGAGATACTGGAGCCCCAAAACTGAGAACTGAGAACTGAGAACTGAAACTATGTCCACAGTTGCAACCACGACTGGCGAAAAAACGACCGCGGAAAAAAGGCCGATCACGGACGAGAAGCTGGAGCGCAAGCCGCAACGCGCCCGGGTCGACGACAAATTCAAGGTCTTCTGCGGAACCGCCAACGAGGCGCTCTGCGATGAGGTCTGCAGCTTTCTTGGCCTAACCCGCGGCCAGGCTCTGGTTTCGCGCTTCAAGGACGGCGAAGCGTATGTGCAGATCCAGGAGAACGTGCGTGGGGCCGACGTGTTCGTGATGCAGCCCACTTGCCGGCCGGTGGACATGCACTTGATGGAACTGTTGTTGATGATGGACGCGCTGAAGCGGGCTTCGGCGCGGCGCATCACGGCCGTGATTCCGTACTTCGGCTACGCCCGCCAGGATCGCAAAGACAAGCCGCGCGTGCCGATTTCGTCGAAGCTGGTGGCCGATCTGCTGACCACCGCGGGCGCGGATCGCGCGTTGGTCGTCGACTTGCACGCGCCGCAGTTGCAGGGATTTTTTAATATTCCGGTGGATCACCTGTTCGCTTCACCGGTGCTGGTGGATTACTTCAAGAAGTTGCACTTGCCGAACCTGACGGTGGTTTCACCCGATGCAGGTGGTGTGGAGCGCGCACGCTTTTTCGCGAAAAAAGTGGATGCGGCGCTAGCCATCGTTGATAAACGTCGCGGCGAAATGAACGTGGCGGAAGTGATGCACGTGATCGGCGACGTCAACGGCCGGACTTGCTTGATCATTGACGACCTGATTGACACGGCGGGCACGCTGGTGAAAGTGGCGCAGGCGCTGATCGAGAACGGCGCCAGCACCGTGTATGCCTGTTGCTCGCACCCGGTACTTTCAGGGTCGGCGGTGGAAAGTCTTGTGAACTCTCCGATCGTCGAGGTGGTCGTGACCAACACCATTCCGCTGGCCGAAGCGGCCAGGCAAGTCCCGAGGATCAAGGTGCTTTCGATCGCGGGGCTGATTGGGCGGGCAATTCAGTCTATTCACGAGGAAACCTCGGTCAGCAGACTTTTTATCTAGAACCGTCGCTGGTCGTTCGTCGTTGGTCGTTCGCTCTTCGCCGGAGAGGCGATGGGGTTTTGCGGACCCCGAAGGACGAACAGCGAGCGACACTTTACAAATTTAAAGATTCTTGGATTAACCTAGGGTTTGCGAACGACCAACGACTAGCGACCAACGACGATTTTAACGAAGGACGGAAACGGAATTATGGCGACAGCGACGGATATCAGCATTCTGGAAGCGCACAAGCGCGAACCAGGCACCAAGAACGCCGCCCGGCGTGTGCGCGCCGGCGGACGGATTCCAGCCGTGGTATACGGAGCGGGCAAAGATACGGCTTCGATCGCGGTCGATCCACGGCAAATCCTGCGCATTCTGAAGTCGGAGAGCGGGCACAACACGATCTTTGAACTGGCGCTCGACAGCGATCGCTCGAAAGCCATGATCGTGGACTGGCAGTTCGAACCCATCAAGGGAACCCTGCTCCACGTGGACCTGCAGCGCATCGCCATGGACCAGAGGCTCACGGTCACGGTTCCTGTCGTGCTCAAAGGCGAGGCAGCGGGCGTGAAGACGGAGGGCGGCATCCTCGAGCAATTGCTGCGCGGAATCGAGGTTGAGTGTCTTCCGGCGGATATTCCGAAGTCCATCGAGGTGGACATCAGCCACCTTGTGTTCGGCGTCGAAGTGCGGGTGAAAGACTTGCCGCGCAGCGAAAAGGTGAAGTTCCTGACCGACGAGAACCAGATGATCGCGCACATCACCACGGTGAAGGAAGAAGTGGTTGCGGCTCCCGAGGTGGTGGCGGAGGAGGCGGCAGCTCCGGCTGAACCGGAAGTCATCAAGAAGGGCAAGCAGGAAGTCGAGGGTGAAGGCGAGGTCGAGGCCGATGCCAAGGCCAAGGCCAAGCCCGAGAAGGCCGAAAAGGCCGAGAAGAAAGAGAAGAAATAGAGAAGCGACGAGTTCTTGGCTGAGAGCTGAGAGCTGAGAGCTGAGAGCTAACTCGCGTGAAACTGATCGTCGGTTTGGGCAATCCTGGAATCGAGTACCAGTTCACGCCGCACAATCTCGGGTTTTTGACGATCGACCGGATCGCCAACAACCTCGGGATGGAAATCAGGAATCGCCAGTGTCGCGCGCTGACGGCGCGGGCAACGGTCGCCGGTGAGCCGGTGGTCCTGGCCAAACCCGAAACCTACATGAACCTGAGTGGGCTTTCGGTGCGCGAACTAGTGGCGGAACATCAGGTCGATGTAGGCCGGGACCTGATTGTGATTTACGACGAGCTCGACTTGCCGCTGGGCGCGATTCGCATACGGCAGCGAGGGAGTTCGGCGGGGCACAATGGGATGGAATCCATCCTTGGCGCTTTGGGTACCGACGAGCTTTTGCGGATTCGGCTGGGAATTGCGCCCGAGCGCAAAGTCGCGGACAGCGTGAAATATGTCCTGACGCCGTTTCGCAAGGCGCAGGAGAAAGTTGTGGATGAACTCCTCGACACGGCAGTGCAGGCGGTTGAGGTAATTTTGAAAGAAGGACCAGCGGTGGCGATGAACCGCTTCAATCGCAAGAACGAACCGGGCGAGTGAGCGTGAGTCGTTAGTCGGCGGTCGTTGGTCGTTAGCAAACGTACGGCCAGCGATGAATCCCCGAACGACGAACGACTAAACGACTAACGACCAGCGACTGTACTAAGATTTTGGAGATAACGAATGAATCGTAAATATGAATTGATGTTCATCGTCCGGCCCGACATGGTGGACGAGGATCTGAACAAGCTGATTTCCACGCTCGAGTCTTCGGTGACCACGGCGGGAGGAATGGCCAAGAGCGAGGTCTGGGGCAAGCGCCGCCTCGCGTACAGGGTAGGCAAGTTCAACGATGGCATCTTTGTCTTGATGATGATCGAAGCCACCGGCGCCATGGTGCACGAAGTCGAACGCCGCCTGCGCGTGACCGAGCCGGTGATCAAATTTCTCACCGTGCGCACTGACGAAGAACTGAAGCGGCTGGACAAGATCAAGAAGATCCGCGACTCGAAAAAGAAGGCCAGCGCACAACCGGCCGCCGCGGCTCCAGTAACTCCCGCGACGGCGGTAACGCCGGAAGCGAGCGCGGAAACGCCGGCCTCGACTCCGGTCTAAGTTGGAGATTTGATATTAGGAACGACGCGGCTTTGGCAGTGCCGCGATCTCTGACCGGGCCGGGGCAAAGCCCCGCCACCACACAATTCTTGGAAAGCAGGAGCACTATGGCAGAAGAAACAAAAGCACCGAGCGTGGGAGCAAGCCACGGCGAAAGCCGTCCAGAGCGCAGTGGAGGCGATCGCCCCGAGCGCAGTGGGCCGCGCGGGCCGCGTCCCGGCGGAGGTCCCGGTGGGCCCCGCGAAGGCGGCCGCAAGTTCTTCCGGCGCAAGAAAGTTTGCAAGTTCTGCGTCGAGAAGATCGAAGCGGTCAATTACAAAGATGTGCGCTTGCTGGCGCAGTTCGTGGCGGAAAGCGGCAAGATCACTCCGCGCCGCCTGACCGGAGTGTGCACGCCGCACCAGCGCCGTCTGTCGCGAGCCATTAAGCAGGCGCGGAACATCGCCCTGCTGCCGTTCGCCGGACGCGCGCAGTAAGTTTCACTGGAACAAGATCAAAGTTTCCCCCTGTGAAACCCTGTGACCTCTGTGGTTGAGAAAAGTCTTCACCACAGAGGTCACAGGGTTTCACAGGGGACAGCCAACGAAACGGAGTCATTTCATGGAAGTCATCCTAAAAGAAGACGTGCCCAAGCTGGGCAACCGCGGCGAGGTGGTAAAAGTCGCTGAGGGCTACGGGCGGAATTTTCTGCTGCCCAAGAAACTGGCGATTGAGGCCACAGTCGCCAACAAGACTGTCATCGAGCAGATGAAGGCCGCCGCCGTGCGTCGTTCCGCCAAGGAAAAAACGGAAGCCGAAGCGCTGGCCAAGCAGTTTGACGGCCTCGAGGTGAAGTTCCTGCGCAAGTCCGGCGAAGCCGATCAGTTGTTCGGATCGGTCACGGCCGGCGATATTGCCGAAGCGCTCGAAAAGAAGAGCTTCCACATTGATCGCCGGAAGATCCAGCTGCACGAACCACTCAAGATCGTCGGCGAGTTCACTGTCCCCATCAAGCTGCACCGGGACGTGACCACGCACTTGAAGGTTGTGGTCGACAAAGAAGCCGTAGCAGAATAGTGTGGGATGGCTGGGAGAGATGCACAATGCGTCTTATGCTCAAGTGCATTATTGTAGTCGGCCTCAGCACGGTGGTGTTTCTAGTCATCCAGTGGCTCTTCGACGGTGTTCATTGTTTCGACTGTGGAACAAGGTATGGCTTCCCACTCTCTTACATGCAAGACGGAACCTATGCAACTCATGGGCACATTCTTTGGATGGGTTTCCTCGGTGACTTGGCCCTCGCCGCTACCGTGAGCTTATTCGCCGTTTGGGTGTGGCTTAGGAAAGTTCGTTCAAAGTAGTCTTCGGCCGCAGTGGGCGGAATAACCTTGTCGCGCGCTCGGGAACGGTGTCCCGAGCGCTCCATCAAACTTCAGCCGCTCCGAAGAACTCCTCAACCTTCTTCAAGTCTGTCGTCCGGCTGTAGCGCGGTAGACTCTCCACAAACACCCGCCCGTACTGCTTCTTTAAAATCCGGTTGTCGAGCAAAGCCAGCAAACCGCGATCGTGCAACGATCGAATCAATCTCCCGAACCCCTGCTTCAGCGTAATGACAGCGCTCGGCACCTGGTATTCGAAGAAGGCGTTGCCGCCGCCAGCATCGATGGCCTTCACCCGCGCCGCAACCACCGGATCGCTTGGCACGGCAAACGGTAAGCGATCGATAATCACGCAGCTTAATTGTTCGCCCTGCACGTCCACTCCTTGCCAGAACGATGAGGTGCCGAAGAGCACCGCATTGGAAGTCAGCCGGAATTCTTCCAGCAGCACGTTCTTTGGCGCTTCTCCCTGCAGAAACAGGCGAAACGGAAGCTGGGAACAAAGGCGCTCATAAACATCCTTCATCTGCGCATAACTGGTGAAGAGCACGAACGCCCGGCCCCGCGTAATCTCCAGCAATTGCCGAATACGATCCGCCGCCAGTGCCGCAAATTCCGGCGTGCGCGGATCGGGAAGATCGGGAGGCACATACAGCAGCGCCTGGCTCTCGTAATCAAAGTGCGACGGCAGCAGCAACTCTCGCGTGTGTTCGAGCCCCAGCCGTTGGCGCATGTAATCGAAGCCCCCGGCGACGGCTAATGTGGCCGAAGTCAGCACCGCGCAATCGAGTTTATCGAACAACGACATTTTCAGAATCGGCGCTACGTCGATCGGAGTGGCTTGCAGAAAAACGGTGTGCCGGTCATGGTCTCTGCCTCTGCCTCCGGCTCCCCGGGTGCCGCGCCGCTCAATCCAAAAGACCGTGTTCGGATTCTCCTCTTCCATCACGAACCGGAGTTGAACGTGCAACTCTCCGGTGCGCCGGGAGAAGGCAAATACTTCCTCGGGCTTCTCGGGCATCTGCTGCAATGCGGAGTCGAGGCGCAGCAGCGAATTCCGCAACCCATCGTATTCTTCGCCGTTCTCTTCCAGAAAGTCGCGCCGGTTCTCGAAGGCAAAGCGCCCGTTGCCCGGGGGCAGCAGCGAAAAAAACAGCGCGCCGTGATCGCGCAGGCTGCCGATCGCTCCCGAAAGTCCGGCGGAAAACATGCGATTGCGGGTGAGCGCCTGCTCGACATCGCGCGCCAGTTCGTCGATACGCGCGTTGCTGACAGTTACTCCAAAGTAGCTGCTCGCCACGTCTTCCAACTCGTGCGCCTCGTCGAAAATCACCGCGCCGGCTTCCGGCAGAATCCCCGCATCGGGCGCGTATTCGGATTGCTGCTTGATCGTCAAGTCCGCGAAAAAAAGATGATGATTGACGATCACGATATCGCTCTCCGCCGCCCGGCGCCGCATCTCGGTGATAAAGCAGCGGTCGAACTCGCTGCACTTTTGCCCTGTGCACGCGTCCGAACGCGCGTCCAACTTGTGCCACAGCGCGCTCGTCTCCGGCACGGCTGCCAATTCCGCGCGATCGCCATTGGGCGTGAGCTTTTCCCAGCGTGAAATTTCGGAGAAATGATCGATCTCCTCCAACCCGCTCAGCACAGGATTTCTGGTGAGGTCGTAAAGCTTCTTGCGGCACAAATAATTGTTGCGGCCCTTCATGTAACAGACGTTCAACTTACCCTTGCCGCCGGGGAAAAGCGCCTGCTCCAGAAAAGGGACATCCTTGTGGAAGAGCTGCTCCTGCAGGTTCTTCGTGCCGGTGGAGATGATGACGCGTTTGCCCGAGCGGATCACCGGCAAGAGATACGCCAGCGTCTTGCCGGTGCCCGTGCCGGCCTCGACGATCAGATGACGCTTTTCTTCGAGCGCCTCTTCCACTGCCTGCGCCATCTGCAACTGCCCGCGCCGAAATTCGTAGGCGGGATGTGTCTTCGAGAGCAAGCCCCCCGGCGCGAAGAACTGGTACAGCGAGAATCCCGCAGCCCCAGTCACGGGATGAGACGCGGGATGGGATGAGGGAGGAGGCACGGAGTCTCTATAATAGCCTTAGAGCCGCAAGCTGCGAGCCGCAAGCTGCGAGCGAGATGTTTGCTCGCGGCTCGCAGCTCGTAGCTCAATTACTTTGAGCAAGAAAAAGCAATCCCTCCCACTCGTTGCCATCGTCGGCCGCCCCAACGTCGGCAAATCGACGTTCTTCAATCGGCTGACCGGATCGCGGCGCGCCATCGTCGGAGACGAGCCCGGCATCACTCGCGACCGCCTCTATGGCGAGGCGGAATGGCGCGGGCACGAGTTCCGAGTGGTGGATACCGGCGGCATCGTTCCCGACGACAAGGACTTCATACCGTCAGAGATCTTCCGCCAGGCCAAGGTCGCGTTCGAAGAAGCGGCGGCCATTGTTATGGTCGTCGACGCCCGCACCGAGATCGCAGGGCCCGATCGCGAGTTGGCTCGGCTTTTGGCGCGCACTGGCAAGCCGCTCTTCCTCGCCGTCAACAAGATGGACACCGACAAGCAGGATTCGTTGCTCGGTGAATTTCATTCGCTCGGAATGCGGAACGTGTTTCCGGTTTCGTCGGAGCATGGACGCGGCATCGACGATCTGCTGGACGCGATACTTCTTGTGCTGCCTACCGTCAAGAAGCCTAACGCAGAGGACGCTGAGAGTACCGGGGAGAACGCAGAGGAAGGCACACCAACTGCCGAGGAGCCGCATGAAATCAAGGTAGCCATCATCGGGCACCCGAACGTGGGCAAATCTACGCTCTTGAATCAGCTCACGGGAACCTCGCGCGCCATCGTCTCGCCCATCCCCGGCACCACGCGCGATTCCATCGACGAAGTCATCCAATACAAAGGACGCAAGATTCGCTTCATTGATACCGCCGGCATCCGCCGCAAAGGCAAGACGCGGCTGATGGCGGAGAAGCTTTCGGTAGTCATGGCGCGCAAGAACATCGAAGACGCCGATATCGTGCTCTTCATGGTGGACGCCACCGAAGGCGCCAGCGGCCTCGACGCCAACATTGCAGGCTATGCCCATGAGAGCGGACGCTCGGTGATTATTGTGGTCAATAAGTGGGATCTCGTGGCCAGCGGCGAGAAGCGCGCCGTCAGCCAGTCGAAGACGGCGCGCATCCAGGACGCCAAACGCCCCCACGACCGCGCTCTCTACGAAGAGCGCCTTCGCCACGGGCTCAAATTCCTGGCGTATGCCCCGGTGCTTTTTCTTTCCGCGCACACCGGTAAGGGAACGGAAAAAATTCTTCCTCTGATCGAGAAGGTGGCCGCCGAGCGCCGCAAGCGCATCACCACCGGCGAGATGAACCGCTTTCTGAAGACGGTTGACTTCGACCGCGCCTCCGTTCCGGTGAGCAAGCGCGTGAAAATCTACTACATGACGCAGGCCGGAGTGGCGCCGCCGACCTTCGTGCTCTTCACCGACCGCGCCGTGAAGCTGCACTTTTCCTATCAGCGATTTCTTGAAAACCAGATTCGCGCGGCGTTCGGCTTTGTCGGCTCGCCTATTTGGATTAAGAACCGGGCGCGCGACTAGAACAAGCCTTACGAATGCGCTGTCTAGTGGTTAGCGGTGTAAAGGTAATTAGCCGTCGACCGAATCGTGAGATCCCGATCTACAATTGAAATGACCATGAAAACCGCTGCCACATCCCGGACCAAGGTTTTGTTTGTGGCTGTTGTTCTAGGGGCTCTCACCTTCGGACTGGAAGGCTGCGCTTATCGGCTGCCCGGAATTAGCCCACCCTCGCAAGAACGCGTCAGAATCATTGCCAAGTCTCCAGACCTCTATGTCGTCCACGTCGATGTCGGTCACGTGACGGATTACCCGGTACCCGTCGACGGGAAGGTCATAGTGGGTATTCCAGCCTATCGTCCCAGTTGCGGTGTGTACCTGTTTAACGCGATCAAAGTAGGCGGTGCCCACGACCCTTTAGAAACGTGGGTCATCAGCGTGACTTCCGGCGGCAGGTCTCTTCGAAAGCTGTCAGTGAAGCAGGTGAGAAAACTCACGACCGACTCGGACGGGTATCATTTGCTAAAGCTTTCAGATTAGGTGTAGAGAGCTCCTACCCCCTCATCGGCACATGCTTCCCATCCTCAGTCAGCAGCCCCACGCGGTCGACGCCGGCGAGTCGAGCAATCGCGATCACGTCGGCCACGTCCTGGAAATCAATGTCGTCATCGGCTTCGACGTAGGCGATCCGCTCGACGCGAATGGCGAAAATATCCCGCAACCGTTCGCGCGGGTGATCCCACTCCACCGCTTCTTCATTCACCATCACCTGCGGATGCTCGGCCTGAGAACGATCCGGTCCCAGCTTCGCGTGATGGACCTGAATCACGATCGTCCGATTGGGCGGTGGGATCGAGTGATCGCTTGGGTTGGGCTGCTGCGGAATTTCCGTCTGCAATCCGGTTGGCCGCTGCTCGATCACAACCACCATGAAAACGATGATGAGCACCAGCAGAACGTCAATCAAAGGAGTGACGTTCATTTTGGGACCTGTAGAAAACGGACCACCGCCTGCCGTCGAGAATGCCATTTGGAATTTTCCTCTCCGGCACGCGCGTGTCTGAATCATTGGACACCTGCATGGTGAGGAGAGTTCCCGGGCGCGGCAAATGCACAGGTCCTTCGCTTCGCTCAGGATGACAATAGAGAGATGGCAATCGAGATTTGTGCGCGGCTTGCGGAAGCGGTGAGACCTGCTAGCCGATGGGTTCCGCCGACGGCGGCAATGGAGGCGCTTCGAACGGCGGCGGAGACTCCGGGACTGGAGGCAATACCGGAGCAGGAGGCGCAGGCGCGGGATGCAGCAGCGCGTCAAGATTCGGATATCGAGCGGCAAGAAAATGGAGCGCGTACGCAGGGAAGAAGACTGTGGCCGGCACGCTTACCAGAGCGATCAGGTAAATTAGGAGAAGCAGCAACAAGGTTCCGAAGATTATCGCCAGACTGACAGTCGTGACGTTCCATTCCATCCCCGCGGCTCTGCCCGCCAGCACGGCAACCACAGCAGGGAGCACGACGAACAGTGCCGGGATGATCGCGATGATGCCGAACAGGATCGCCGCCGCAATGGATAGCACCAGCTTGAGCAGCAGGTAAACGGCGTATCGTCCCTTTTCGGGCCCGATCATCGCCAGTAAACGGTTCCAGCCGTCGGCAAAATCGAGGTCCTCGAGCGCCATAATCGGGACTAGAAAATCTTTCGCCAGCACTTGAACCACTGCGGCGGCCAGCACGAACACTCCGAACAGGCCCAGCAACAGAACCACGCCGACTATCAACCGCCCGATGTGTTGCCGCAGATCCGTTGTCCAGCCCGCAGCCAGAGCCAGGGCCAGCGGCACGCCCACCAGAACCAGCAGAAACAACCAGGCTGCAATCTGGAACACAATCTGCCACAGGAAGAAGCGGCCTCCGGCGCGACGCCATTTCCCCCATCCCTCACCGATCGAACATTGCCGCCGCAGAACCGAATCGAACAGGATGAACCGAAACACGCTGTTGATGTACAGAAAGACGAACCCCAACACAATTGCAGCGAAAATTCCAACCACAATCAATCCGATGAACTGCGCGATGTGCTCGGAAATGTGCGCGTGATTGAGTGGGAGCAGCCAATTTGGCACGCGCGACTGCAGAAACTCGTTCTGATTCTTGTGTGGGATGCGCGGCCAATTACCCCCGAAGTTTCCGAAATTGCATCCGCCGACATGCAGTTCCGTCGCCAGAATTCCAACCAGCGCCAGGCGAGACCATTGTCCGAAGCGGAAACGAGTGAAGAGCTGTTCGCGCGCGTGCTGCAGGGCGGGCTGTACACAATCAACGGCGGAAACCGGCACGAGACGGACCTCACTCTGACATATTGTAGAGCGGCTCTTGGCTTTTAGCTCCTGGCTTTTGGCTCTTGGCTTTTCGCTAAGAGTTAAGAGCAAACAGCTAAGAGCCCGTAGCTTGTCATCCCGTACGCAGCGCGGGGTCTGCAGTTTGCCCGATGCACCGGCTGTACCATCGGTCGAACTCGCGCAATGCGCGTTCACACTGCTGGCGGTGGCGCTCCTTCCGGTCGCGAACGCGAGTTTCTAGCGCAGGCAAGAGGTCGAAGGTAATATTCGCCGGCTGAAAATTCTTGCTCTCCGCCTGCGTGATGTAGTGGACAAGCGAGCCAAACGCCGTCGCTCGTGGTGGGGGCGTCGGCTCGCCGCCGGTTGCCATCGCGGCCGCATTCAGTCCCGCCATCAGGCCGGTCGCAATCGATTCGACGTAGCCTTCGACGCCACAGATTTGTCCCGCGAACAGCACCTGGGGATGCGCCTTCATCTGTAACGTCGGGTTCAGCAGCGCCGGGGCGTTGATGTAGGTGTTGCGGTGAATCTGTCCGTAGCGCAGAAACCGCGCGCCTTCCAGTCCTGGGATCAAGCTCAGCACGCGCGCTTGCTCGCCAAATTTCAGGTGATTCTGGAATCCGACAAGATTGTAAGAATCGGCGCGCAGATTTTCCTGCCGCAGTTGCACGACCGCATAAGGCATCCTGCCGGTGCGAGGGTCCTTGAGTCCGACCGGCTTCATCGGCCCAAAACGCAGCGTGTCGCGTCCGCGCCTGGCGATTTCTTCGATAGGCAGACAGCTTTCGAAGTAGTTCAGGCCCTCCCAGTCTTTCTGCTCAACCGATTGCGCCGCGAGCAGCGCGTCATAGAAACGGTCGTACTCGTCTTTCGACATTGGACAATTGATGTAGTCGGCCGATCCTTTGTCGTAGCGAGCTGCCAGGTACACCTTGCTCATATCGATGGAATCGGCCTCGACAATGGGGCTGATGGAATCGTAGAAGTACAGGTGGCTGTTACCAGTGCTCGCTGCGCACAACCGCGCAATCTCCCGCGAGAGCGCGTCCGACGTAAGCGGGCCGGTTGCAATAATTGTGAGCTCTCCGGCTTCGACCTGCGTGACCTCGTCGCGGCGAATCGTGATGAGCGGTTCGCGGGAAATCGCCTGCGTCACTTTACGCGAAAATTCTGCGCGGTCCACAGCCAGAGCGTGCCCGGCGGGCACCGCAGTTTCACGCGCGATCTGGAGCAGCAGAGAACCCGCGCGCCGCATCTCTTCTTTCAGCAGCCAGGGCGCAGTGTTCTCACTGTCTGATTTCAGAGAATTGGAGCAGACCAGTTCCGCGAAGTCGTCCGTCTGGTGGGCAGGAGTCGTGCGCACTGGACGCATTTCGAACAATTCGATGGCGACGCCACGCCGAGCACACTGCCACGCTGCTTCCGATCCCGCCAGGCCTGCTCCGATGATCCGTACTCGCATCAAGACTCTTTCTTCGCCGAGTCTTTCTTCGCCAAATCTTTCTCCGCCAATTTCCGCAGACCGTCTCCCTCCAGAAGAGCGCTTCGCCACTCGTCCAGAAACTCGGCGCCCAGCGCCTCATACATTTCGATGGCGGGCTGATTCCAGTCCAACACCGCCCACTTAATGAAGCTGCGATTTTCCCGCTCGGCTGAACGGGCGACGCGGGCGAAAAGCGCTGTGCCAATTCCGCGCCCGCGAAAATCGGGGCGGACAAAAAGGTCCTCCAGATATAATCCCGCGCCTCGCCACGTCGAATAATAGTTAAAGGTGAGGGCAAAGCCCGCGGGCTCTCCGTGCCATTCGGCGATTAAAGCGCGAAACTGAGGATTCGCCCCGAAGCCGTCGCGTGCGATGTCGGCCTCCGTGTTCCGGACTTGGTCCGGCGCTTTCTCAAACTCGGCAAGTTCCCAGATCAGTCTTCTGAGCAGGGCGGCGTCGGCGATAGTGGCTGCACGAATTGTTAACATGAGGGAGTGAGTGAGAAGATTTCTCTGGGATCTATTATAGAGGGGCATTTGGAGGAGGACACATGGCCCGGATTAGTCTGATCGAACCCGCACAAGCCGGCCCGGAAGTTAAGGAAATCTACGAGGGCAAGCTGAAAGGCAAGCCCGGCAGCATCCAGAAGACACTGGCGCACCGTCCCGCTATGCTCGGCAACTTTCTCGGATTCTATGCCAGCGTGGGACGTTCGCTCGACCGCAAGCTGTACGAGGCCGTATATCTACGCGTCTCACTGATAAACCGATGCCATTACTGCACGCAGCATCACATCCAAAGCGGCAAACGCGGCGGACTCACGCCGGAGCAGATGAAAGCTCTGAAGGAGGGCAACTACTCAGGATTTGGCGCGCCCGAGCAAGCCGCGCTCCGCTATGCCGAAAAACTAACGCGCACGCCCGACGGCGCCAGCGACGCCGATTTCGCGGAGCTCAAAAGGCATTTCTCCGAAGAGCAGATTGTCGACCTGCATATGCTGATCGGATTGGCGAATCTGACCAACCGCGTCACCGGCCCGTTGGCGTTGGAAGTGGAATTCCCGGAAGAAAAGATCTAGGTGTAGGAGAATGGAGCGACGGGCGTCCTCGCCCGTCCGCCGAACTGCGCACGCCCCGGGACGGGCGAGGACGCCCGTCGCTCCACCAGCAATTCAGAGAATCACCCGCTCATCCCCCACGCGCCGCGTCACCCGCTCGCGATCCAGATATTCAAGCAGCGGAATCGCGTACTTGCGGCTGACTCCTGTCATATCTTTGAAGCGGGCGACATCGATCTTCGGCGCGGTAGTTTTGAGCGCGGCGATCTTGTGGCGCAGATCCAGCAGCGCGCTCTGGTGAAAGACAAGCTCCTCTGAGATCTTAATCAGAACTTTGTCGCGCAAGAGCAGAGTGACAATTTTCTGGGCGCGGATCTTATCTACCTTCAAACCCGCCAACACTTCTTTCAACGACGGAACCTTTAATCCTGCCGAAGCAAATGCCTGCTCGATGATCTTCTTGGATTCGGCTTCTTCGTCCTTCATGACCACGCCGCGCCCAGGCAGGTGGACGAGTTCGCCCGCTACTTCCAGTTTCTTTTCTTCCGCCAGTTTTTCGAACACGCTATAGAAAACCTCGGGGCCCAGGTTGACTCGGTCGCGCAGCTCTTCTTTGCTCATTCCTGCTACGAGAGGATTCGCGTCATGAAATTTCTTGAGCGCCTGAAGTACATCTGTTTTCGCTTCCGCAAACGATGTCGGCGCAACCAGCACCTGATTGCACCACACCAATCCGGCTTTGGCCGCCAGTTTCGCCGCTTCTTCCCGCCGGATGTTCATTTCTCCGGGGACATCATTTAGTGACAGCCCGAGGGTTCCTCGTCGATCGACGCACGCGGCCAGCACCTCTTCCGGTGAACCCGCCATCATTTTGGTCAGAAACGTGAAGACGTTCATTCTGAGACTGTTTTCGACCCAAGGGTGAAGCATCCAGCACCAAGCCACCTCCGATCGTCACTACGGGCGAAAACTGACGCACGATGAAACGGTCTCCGGGTAAGAGCAGGGCAGGCTCAGACAATCGGAGTTGCACGTATTGTTCATCGCCGGGTTTGAGCTGTTTCGCTCCATACAGCCGCGCTTCCGCAATCAGTTCCGTCGTGTAGGCGTGGAAGTGCACACGGGCGCCGTCTTTAAGCGGCTTTGCGGAAGGGAGAAGGGAGAGAAGCGCATCGACTCGCGAGGTGGAATGAAAAGTGTCGGCGGTCGCTAGCGTCATTCCGCGCGCCAGGTCACCGGCGGCGAGTCCTGCAAGATTAAGGTTCAGTGCGGTGCGCTGCCCTGCGACCGCGGCTTCGGCCGGCGAGCCATGGACCTGTACGCCTCGAACTCGAACTCGTCCGGTCTTGCCGGCGGAAAACACTTCCAGTTCTTCTTCCTTGCGGATCGTCCCGGCAACCAGAGTGCCAGTCACGACCGTGCCGAAGCCTTTCATGGTGAACACACGATCCACGGGAAGCCGACCCAGCGCCGCCGAGTTTTTCGCCGCAACTTCCGACGCGACCTTTGCAAGCGCAGATTTCAGCTCGTCCAGACCTGCGCCGGTCAACGAACTGACAGCGACGATCGGCGATTGCGCTGGATCGAGAAATGATCCGCGCACAAAAGCTTCCACTTCCAGTCGCACCACTGCGAGCGTCTCCGCATCCACCGCATCGGATTTTGTGAGCACGGTGATGCCGCGGCGGATCGCCAGCAGGCGGCAGATATCGAAGTGCTCGCGAGTCTGCGGTTTGATTCCTTCGTCAGCGGCGATGACCAGCAACACAAGGTCGATGCCGCCCACTCCGGCAAGCATGTTGCGCACAAAGCGCTCGTGACCCGGGACATCGACGAACCCCAGCTGAATCCGGCTGCCATCGGGCGCGGGAAGTTCGAAGTGCGCAAACCCAATGTCAATCGTGATGCCGCGCCGCTTTTCTTCTTCAAGACGGTCGGCATCGATGCCGGTCAGCGCTTTTACCAGCGCCGTCTTCCCGTGATCGATATGTCCGGCCGTGCCAACGATGACGGATTTCACCTGCGACAGTATAGACCGGGTGTGTGGGAAGGACACATGGGGATGGTGGGCGGATGCAGAACCTCAAAGCCGTCACTGCGCTGGAGGATCGATGGCGCTACAATGCCTCCGTCTTGAAAGGTAAGCGCGGCGACAGCCGATCGGCCGCGCGCACTGCTTTATGAAAACTTATCTGAGAATCATCAATCCGACGATTGCAGTAATGGTCTTGCTGCTTTGCCTATGGGCAGCGATGAATGGTGATAACGGGTTCCAACCCCGGGGCATGCTGAAGGGAGGCATTCCAACCTACTTCGTAGCCAAAGGCCTGTTTTGTAGTACCGCTCTGTTCTTGATGGGAAAGATTGTTTCGCTCATGGGCGAAAGGTCAGGAAAGTAACCGCAAGGCCTTGCGCGGAAGGCCAGCCTGCCTCACCGCAAAACGCCGCCGCTAGGCGACAGAGAATCTTGTGCAGATCAGCATGTAAAAACTCGTCCGAGATGCGACAATAGAACTTCCCTACTCATGACCACCTCTGCGATCGCTGCCGTTACGCCGGAGATGATCCGGGAGCACGGCCTCACCCCGGAAGAATTCGAAAAAATCAAGCACCTGCTCGGCGGACGCGAGCCCACGCGCACCGAACTCGGCATTTTCAGCGTGATGTGGAGCGAGCACTGCTCCTATAAATCGTCGCGCGTCCACTTGAAGCGTTTGCCCACGTGCAGCAAGCTGGTGGTGCAGGGACCCGGTGAAAATGCCGGCATCGTGGACATTGGCGATGGCTGGGCCTGCGCTTTTAAGATCGAGTCGCACAATCACCCGTCATTTATCGAACCGTTTCAGGGAGCGGCCACAGGCGTCGGCGGAATTCTGCGCGACATTTTCACCATGGGCGCGCGACCCGTAGCGGTGATGGACTCGCTGCGCTTCGGCCCGATCAGGGAACACGTTGGGACGGCCGCCCTCGGCCGTCCGACCGAGCAAACTGCTTCGGCGGAGATTCACAAGAATCATTCGGTCTTGGAAGGCGTGGTCAGCGGCGTCGCTTCTTACGGCAACTGCTTCGGCGTTCCCAACCTTGGCGGCGAGGTGAAGTTCGAGCCTTGCTACTCCGGCAATCCGCTGGTGAACGCGTTCGCTCTTGGCCTGGTTCGCCGCGACCAGATTTTTTACGGACGCGCATCGGGCGAGGGGAATCCCGTAATTTATGTAGGCTCCAAGACCGGACGCGACGGCATCCACGGCGCCACCATGGCGAGCGAGGAGTTCAGCGAAGGCTCGGAAGCGAAGCGGCCCAACGTTCAAGTGGGAGATCCATTCCTCGAGAAACTGCTGCTCGAGGCCTGCCTGGAGGCCATGCAAACCGGCGCAATCGTCGGCATTCAAGACATGGGCGCGGCCGGGCTGACCTGCTCGACTTGCGAGATGGGCGCGCGGGGCGGCACCGGAATCGAAATCGAACTCGACCGCGTCCCGCAACGCGAAACCGGCATGACGCCGTACGAGATCATGCTTAGCGAGTCGCAAGAGCGCATGTTACTGGTCGCGCAGCGCGGCCTCGAACCAGAAGTCTTCCGCATTTTCCAGAAGTGGGGGCTGGATGCGGTGGAGGTCGGCCGGGTCACCTCCGACGCGAAGATGCGCGTGCTCGAACACGGCAAAGTCGTGGCCGAGATTCCGAACGCCGCCCTCACCGATGACGCGCCGGTGTACAAACGCCCGCTAGCGCGCTGGGAACCGCCGGTCGAGCGGGAAATGCCGGAGCATATCCGCCTCGCATTTCTGCGCGGCGCTCAGGGGCTAAAGCCCACGGCTTTTGAGGCAGTCAGCGGCACGGCTGAAGCCGTGCCCTTCCCAAAACCTTTTCCTGAAAACGGCGCCGACAATTTAACTCCAAATTTGAAGCGGCTTCTGGCGAGCCCCAACATTTGCTCGAAGCGCTGGGTCTGGCAGCAGTACGACCACATGGTGCAGACCAATACCGTCGAAGCGCCCGGAGCGGGCGATGCTGGCGTCATTCGCATCAAGGGCTCTAAGCGTGGACTGGCCATGGCGCTCGACGGCAACGGCCGCTGGTGCTATCTCGATCCTCGTCTGGGCGCCATGCATGCGGTTGCCGAAGCTGCGCGCAAAGTGGCTTGCGCCGGAGCGACTCCGATTGGCGCCACCAACTGCCTCAACTTCGGCAATCCCGAGAAGCCGCACATCATGTGGCAGTTTTCCCAGGTGATTGACGGTATCACCAAAGCCTGCGAGGAACTCGATACGCCGATTACCGGCGGCAATGTCAGTTTCTACAACGAAACTCTCGGCGAGGGAATTTATCCGACTCCCGTAATCGGAGTGGTGGGTCTTCTCGAAGACGTCCACAAAACCACGAAGATGCATTTTGCCCAGGCGGGAAGAAAGATCATCCTGCTGCGCGCGAATGAAGCGGGCGACGCCGTCGATGCCCAGTTAGAATTTGGGTCGTCCGAGTACGCAAAAGAGATTCTCGGAGCTGTGTGGGGCTATCCGCCGGATCTGAATCTTGAGAAAGAAGCCACGCTGCAACGCGCTCTGGTGGCCATAATTCAGGCGGGCCTGGTCGAGTCGGCTCACGACTGTGCCGATGGCGGGTTAACCGTGGCGCTGGTGGAGTCGGCGCTGCCAGGCGGAGTCGGCCTGAACGTCAGATTGCCGAGGCCGCAAGCAGCGCTTGAGTTCCTGCTGTTCGCGGAAGACGCCAGCCGGATCGTACTAAGCTGCGACCCAATCCACTTGCCGCGAATCCAACAAGTAGCGGAAGAGTACGGCGTCATCGCCGATTTGTTGGGCGAGACGGGGTCGGACAGGGTTCAGATCACAGTGGACGAGCAGTTCGTGATATCGGCGAGCGTCCTCGAATTGCAGCAAGCGTATGAGGGCGCGTTGGAGAGCGCGTTGCAGACGGAGCCGAGTGTTGCGACCGCCGACTGACAGGCTCACGTAGGGACGGCCGCCCTCGTCCAGGGCGAGCGAAAGCGCGCCAGAGGTTTTTGCGAGTATTGCGAATAGCCGGGCGTTGCCGGCTGGACGGCCGAGGGCGGCCGTCCCTACGTGAGTTAGGTTGAATTGACGAGATGCTGACTTCTGACAAATTTCGCGATGAATGCGGCGTCGTCGCCATCCACGCTCACCCCGAGGCGGAGAAGCTCGCCTATCTCGGACTGCACGCCCTTCAGCATCGCGGACAGGAATCGGCGGGCATCGTCACCTCCGACGGCGAGCGCCTGCGCCAGCACAAGGCCATGGGCTTGGTCGCTGACATCTTCGGCCATGATGTGCTGGCTTCGCTGCGCGGTGTTCTCGCCATCGGCCACACCCGCTATTCGACCGCTGGCGATTCCGCCTTGCTGAACGCGCAGCCCATCATGGTGCAGTCCAATAAGGGCAAGATCGCGATCGCTCACAACGGCAACTTGGTCAACGCGCAAGCGCTGCGCTCCAAACTGGAGGGCCAGGGTTCGATCTTCCAAACCAACAGCGACACGGAAGTGCTGGTTCACCTGATTGCGCTCTCCCGCGAGCAGACCCTGCCGGATGCCATCGCCGACGCCCTGCGCCGCGTGGAAGGCGCCTTTTCGCTGGTCATGCTAAGCCGCGACCGCATATTCGCCGCCCGCGATCCGCGCGGATTCCGCCCGCTGGCCATGGGCCGCATCCCGGCTCTGAGCAGCGAGAAAAAAGACACCGTCGTTTTCGCTTCGGAAACCTGCGCTTTTGATTTGCTCGGCGCCATCTACGAACGCGACGTTAAGCCGGGTGAATTGGTCATCGTTGGGCCCGAAGGCGTCAGTTCGCGTTTTTACTCCCCGTCTCCGGCGCTGTCGAGCTGCATTTTCGAACACGTTTATTTTTCGCGTCCCGATAGTCTGGTGTTTGGCCGCTCGGTCGATCAAAGCCGCGACGCCATGGGACGGCAGCTCGCCCGCGAAGCTCCTGTGGACGCCGATATCGTCGTTCCCGTCCCCGATTCCGGCAATACCGCGGCCATCGGATACGCCGCCGAAAGTGGCATCCCTTTTCGCCTTGGCCTCATCCGCAACCACTACGTCGGACGTACCTTCATCGAGCCGCAACAGTCGGTCCGCGACTTCGGCGTGAAGCTGAAGTTGAACGCCGTTCGCAGCCTGATCGAGGGCAAAAGAGTGATTCTGGTGGACGACTCCATCGTGCGCGGCACCACCAGCAAGAAGATCGTCCGCATGATTCGTAACGCCGGCGCGAAGGAAGTGCACATGCGGATTTCCTGCCCGCCGACCATCTCGCCCTGCTTCTACGGAGTGGATACGCCGTCGAAAAAAGAACTCATCGCCGCTAACAAGTCGATCGACGAGATACGCACATATATAGTCGCCGACTCACTCGCCTATCTCTCGCTGGAAGGTCTGAAGAAAGCCTGCGCGGACGGCGAAAAAACCACTTACTGCTCCGCCTGCTATACGGGAAAGTACCCCACCAAGGTAGACGTGGAAGAGATCCTGCCAGCGGGCGTCTCGCGATAACCGGAGCTAGTTACAAACTCAGGACCAACAGGGAGTTTTGAGGAGGCACGAAATGAACTGGCGAGTAATGCTCGTTGCACTCATACTCGTCCCGTTCTTGTCAATGCAAGCCCAGCAAGCTCGATCCACAGACGAATGGAAGGACTTCGAATTTCTGTTTGGCGAGTGGACATGGGTCGGGGGAGGGAAGCCAGGACAGGGAAACGGTATGTCCACTTTCCGGCCTGAATTGGATGGAACGGTGCTGGTCCGAAAAACCCATCTGGACTATCCGGCGACGAAAGAGCGGGCCGCTTTCGGCCATGACGACCTTATATACGTGTACCACGATCCCCAGGAGAAGTCGTTGCGGGCCATTTTCTTTGACGGCGAAGGGCACGTCATCCGCTACGCGGTAACGGTGGCGTCCGACGGCAACTCTATCGAGTTTTTGAGCGAGGCAGCGCCCGGCGGCACAAGATGCCGCATGACCTACGCTCGAGCTGGAGCGGATTCCGTCACGGAAAAGTTTGAGATTGCCCCGCCGGGCAAGCCGAACGACTTCGCAACCTATGTAGAGTTCATGGCCAAGAGAGTCGGCAGGTAGACAGGATGCCGTGCGGCGATCGATAGCCTGCTCTGCGACGCGTGATTCGTACTATCGCTGGTAGTATCTAACGCGTCCCGGTAATCTTTGATCGGCTAGAACGGTCTCATAGATGATTCTGGATAGTTTCTTGGAAAGTTTCTTGGGAAGGGCACGGCTCGCCAGGTTCCCACTCTCCGAAATACGCAGATCGAGTTCGCTGATCTGCGCCGTTGTCCTGCTGATCGTTGTCTCTGTCCCTTCGTTCCTGCGCGCGCAGAATCCGAACGGCGCGCTTCGCGGAGAGATTCAAGACGCAAGCGCTGCGCGAGTGGCGGGCGCTCGGGTCATCGTGCAATCTACCGGGTCGTCCAGCACCCGCGAGGCAATGGCAAATGACCGGGGAGAATTCCGCATTGAGGGCCTGCTGCCCGGCTCTTATCGTGTCACCGTGACCGCCAAAGGTTTTGCCGGCGCTACCGCCGATGTCGATGTCGAAGTCAGTGTGGTGCGCGACATCGCCGTCACGCTCAAACCGGAAAGCGGTCGCGAGACTTTGAACGTGCGAGGTACTGCTTCCTCAATCACGACTCAGTCGATTGACACGGCGAGCGCTGTGCATCAGGGCGTGGTCGGCGCTCGCGACCTGGAAACTCTTCCGCTCCCGGCACGCAGCTTCGCGAACATCGCTTACCTCGTGCCCGGAACCGAGCCGGTCGAGCCTTCCGATCCCACGAAAGCGCGCATCACCGCCGTCTCCACCGGAGGAAGCTCCGGCTTGAATAACGAACTGTCCGTCGACGGCGCCGACAACTCCGACGACTGGATTGGCGGCTTTCTGCAAAACTTCTCGCCCGATGGCATCCAGGAATTTGCCGTCCGTACCTCGAACGAAGACGCCGATACCGGCTGGACCACGGCCGGGTCCGTCGTCATCACCACCAAGCACGGCACCAACAATTGGCACGGCGACGGAGCTTTCTACGAGCGCGCGGCACAGCTCAACGCCCGCTTTCCGATTGAGAATCCGGCGCCCAATCCCAAGCAACCGTTCTCCCGCCAGAACTATGTCGTCACTCTTGGCGGGCCCATCGCAAAAAACAAAGTGTGGTTCTTCACCTCGTTCGAGCACGTGCATGAAAATGCCAGCATCGCGTACAGCCCAGCCAGCATTACGCAATTTAACGCCCTCGCGCAGTTGGCTTCGGAAGGTCTTATTACTGGCATTCCTTCCATCGCCGTGCCCGCCACTGTCTCCATCCCTTTCCGCGACTACATCGGCTCAGTGCGTTTTGACTGGGCCGAATCTTCGAAATCGCAATGGTTCCTGCGCACATCGGAAGACAGCTACCTGACGCACAATGCCCTGGTGCAGCAGGCAACCCTGCCCTCCACCGGGTTGACCACGCACAACAATTACTGGAACACGGCGCTCAGCAATACTTATACTTTCAGCCCCACATGGCTCGGCACTTTGGTCCTCGACGCCAGCCTGTTGCATCTTACCCAGACGCGCAACTCGCATCTCGGTTTTGCCCTGCAATTTCCTTTCAGCGTAACCGCGCTGACCGTCTCCGGTTTCGAAACGTTCGGCGACAACCAGTTCGCCACGCCCATCACTCTTTTCCCCGACCTGCGTAATCAAGAGAAATATCAGTTTCGCTACGACCTAAGCCACGTTGCGGGCAGTCATGCGCTCACGTTCGGAGTCGATTTTATCCACGAACCCGTGCTCAGCGGGGCGTTCGCGGCGACGGCGGAGCAGTTCACCACCTACCCGTCCAATCCCGATTATTACGTCGCGAATCCTTCACAGTTTTATTACGTTCCTCCAAGCGCGCAGTGTAATCCCGGGCCGCCTCCTCCGGTCCCTCCAGCTGCCACCGGCGTTACCTGCACATATACACCCGCTGGCGCCGGCAGCTTTTCGCAGAACGTTCAAAGACTTGGACTCTACGCCGAGGATTCCTGGCGCGTTTCACACCACCTCACGGTCAACTACGGCCTGCGCTATCAGACAACTTTCGGGCTCTTCACGGCTTCCGGAAAAAGCCAGGCCGCCAATATTTCCTTTCCGCTGCTGGCATCGTTGGGATACCCCGAAGCGGTTCCTCACGATGACCGCAAGCAATTCGGTCCCCGCCTAGGGATCGCGTACTCTCCTGGCGACAGCGAGAAAACCGTGATTCGTGCTGGCTTCGGCATGTACTATAACGACCTCGCACAAAACGGCTGGGCCGCAGCATTTCAAGCGGTGAACCCGAATTCCGTAGCGCCTCCTTCTCTCATCGACCCCAATTACAAAACGCCTTATGCCATCCACATTACAGGCGGAGGACAGCACGCCTTTGACGAACACTGGATGGTTAGCGCCGACTACATCCATGAGCAGGGCGACCACAGCTATCGCGCTTATCCATATCCCACGGCCACTGTCTTTCGGTCCGACAACCGCTCCAGTTACAACGCGCTGATGTTGCACTTGCAGGGCAATATGCGGCGCTTCAATCTGGTCGCGAACTACACGCTCTCCAAGGCTCAAACCTGGGGTTGCGTGGTTGGCGAACTCTTTGACTATGTGAATGGCGTCTGTGATCCACGGAACGCTTTCCGGCCCGGCGATTATGGCCCGTCCGGCGAAGACGTTCGTCATCGCTTTGTGCTCGCCGGTACGGTGCATGTCCCCGGCGGCTTCGAACTGAGCAGCGTCGCCCAATTCGAGAGCGCCCGTCCCATCACCATCACTAACCTGGACAATACCGACCGCATTTATGTCAATGGACAGCCCACCAGCCTCGATGAATTCCGCGGCACGCCTTACATGCAGGTGGACCTGCGCGTCACGCGCCCGGTCAAGATCGGCGAGCGCTGGCAGATAAATCCGTTCGCGGAGTTCTTCAACATCTTCAACCGCAATAATCCCGGCGCTAATTTTGCCGTCAATGTAGCTCAATTGCCGGTTCCCGCGCTGCAGATGCAGCCAGATCCAGTCACCGGTATCACCAATGTCACCAGTATTTGCACTGTAGCCGACTGCTCTCAAACCGCGCCCATTACCAGCCTGAAGCAGCTCGAGATACCCGAGGGCGCTCTGGGAGATTTCTTCGGCCCCGGCACAACGGTTGGAGTTCCATTCGCCACCCAGCTCGGCGTGCGAGTAACATTCTAAGTAGAGACGGGGCTTGCCCCGTCTCACTGCCGGCGGAGACGCGGCAAAGCCGCGTCTCTACAGGAGATTCGACAACTGGACGCGCTTAGCCACTCGTTGCTTTTCTCGCCATCGCCACCCGCGCGATCCCCTGCAAATCGTTCCTGATCTCAACTTCGTCCCAACTCAAGAGCAGACTCCGCACTCGATCGGCAATCGTTCCGCTGATTTCGAACACTAGCCATCCCCCCGGAGCGAGCGCCGCGCGCGCCTGCGGAATCATCCGCTCGATCACTTCCACGCCCGTCGGCCCCGCAAACACCGCATCCCGCGGCTCGAACTTGCGCACTTCGAGCTGCACCGAATCTTCTTCCGACTCGCCCACGTAGGGAGGATTCGAAACCACAATGTCGAATGACGCCGTCGGCAGTCCGCTGAGCAAGTTCGTCTCGTGAAACTCGATTCGCGAAGTAAGCTCGTGTCGTGCCGCATTCGCGCGAGCGATGTCCAGCGCTTCCGGCGAAATGTCCGTTGCGTGGATTTCCGCCGTCGGCAGCTCCTTCGCCAAAGCAAGTGCAATCGCTCCCGACCCCGTACCCGCATCGACGATGCGCAGCGGGTGAAGGGACGGGCGCCCGCGCCCCTCCGACTTCGCCAGCTCCAGCACCGCTTCCACCACATGCTCCGTCTCTGGACGAGGAATCAACACCGCCGGCAACACGATAAAATCCAACCCCCAAAATTCCTGATGCCCGGTAATGTACTGCGCCGGAACTCCCGTAGCACGCCGAGCGAGAGCCTCGTCACAGCGAGCGAGATCCTCCGCCGTCAATTCCCGCTCAGGATGCGCATAGAGATACGCCCGGTCGCAATCAAGCGTGAACATGATGAGCAGTTCCGCATTCATCCGCGGAGAAGGAACTCGCGCCACCGTCAGAAATTCGACCGCCGCATCCAAAGCCTGGCGAAGTTGCACGTTTCTATTTGACCACAGCTCCGCCGAAAGGCCGATGTGAAACCGGCGTCTGCTTTTAGGCGGGCTTGCAACGCACGAAGATTTTTCATCAACCGTTCATACCCGCTCAACATTACGTTCACATGCCTCTGTTCCGATGGACTGCGAAAAATCACCTCGCCGGATCGCCACGCCCTTTAGCGTCACTGGGTAACACCGGCGAAAACCGCGCGAGCACAAAGCTTTCGATCACAAGCATCCGAAAGGAAAAAATATGAGCACCAGAGAATGGGTGAAGGCCAGTTGGGCCACCCTGATGATCGCTACGTTGATTATGCAGCCACTCCCCACGCTGGCCCAAAGCCCAAAGAGTAACGGGGTCGCCGACCAGAAGGCACTTGTCGAAGTTGCACCGAGATCAAGCGCTGCAGTCGCCCGCCACACTCGTACCCTGGAGAGCGAGCCGAGTCTCACTCACGCTCAGAAATTCGCTCTGCTTCAGAAGAACATCAAATATGTTTTTGTCTTGTACCAGGAGAACCGCTCGTTCGATTCGTATTTCGGGACATTCCCCGGGGCTGAAGGGCTTTTCAGTCACCCAGCGGCGCAAACTCTGGGCTTCTACCAGCCATTGGTCAATACCGATGGCACCTCGACTACCGTTCATCCCTTCCGCATCGGGCCGCAGGACCTGTGCCCGAATTCCACCGTCAACGGGGTGCTCAGCCCCTCTACATGCTACGCATCCGATACCGACGACATCGACCACTCTCACCCCCGCACCGTTGCAAAAATGGATATCGTAAGTGGCGCTCCTCAAATGGACAGGTTTGCCGTCACCGAGGAACTTAAGTACAGTCCAACCGGCAATCCCAGCCTGGAAGCGAAACAAATGGGCGAATTGTCGATGGCTTATGAGGATTGCGACACGGTCCCGCTGCTTTGGGGATATGCCCAGAAGTTCGTTCTGTTTGACCACATCTTCGAGACCATGACGGGACCGTCAACGCCTGGGAATCTCTCAATCATCGGCGCCCAGAGTGGCCAGACACAGTGGGTGCGTCACCCCGACCAAGGGTACACGGATAACGGATCTTCCGTCCCGGGTGTGCCCGTAATGAATGACAACGACCCCTTCTGGGGATCGCCATCCGACCCCACGCCACCGGCCGACAAGATGCCGGTGAACCCCACCGACTACCCCGGATACGGCACGCAGATCAGCCTGACGTACGCGACGATTCCGCTGACACTTGCGGGTGGGAACTTGCAAAATGTGGTCAAGGCGGATACTAACCCTGCGGACCTGGATGATGTGGAGGACGATGTGAACTTCATCTCGTCGCTCAAAGCGGCAACGGTGCCGTTCGGTTGGTATGAGGAAGGCTACGACAAAGAGCCAACCGATCCGGGTCCCGTGGACGCCAACGGGACACACGCGTCCTACATCACTCACCACAATGGGCCGCAGTATTTCGGCTATGTTTCCAACAACTCGAAGATGCGCAGCCAGCTTCATGGGCTTCAGGATTTCTTCACTGCCGTGGAACAGAAGAAGCTTCCGAAGCAGGGCGGCGTCTTTTTCGTCAAGGGTGGCTATCAGAACATCTTCGGTTTTAAGCCGGCCAATCCAGACTCAAAAGTCCAGACGGCTTTCATCGGAGATGACGACCATCCAGCTTATTCGGATGCTCAGATCAGCGAAGCCATGGTGGCGGAAGCCATCAATAAGATCGCGGCGAGTCCATATTGGTCACAAAGCGCGATTATCGTGACCTGGGACGACTCCGAGGGTGACTATGACCACGTTCCGCCTCCGGTGCGCACATACGGCCCGGACAATAGCTTGATCACCAATGGCCCCCGGGTTCCCTTGTTGGTGATTTCGCCTTACGCTCGCACCAACTATGTTGCGCAAGCGCAGGGAAGTCAATCCTCGGTAGTGAAATTCATCGACGCGGTGTTCAACCTGCCGCCGCTGGCGCAACTGCCGGATGAATTGAGTGCGCGCAAGAAGGGTGAGAAGGAATTCGGACAAAAAAACCTGGGACCGGAAGATGCGCTCACGCCCGGCATCACGAATCTGCTCGATGCTTTTAGTCCGTCGCGGTTGAGCGGAAAGGCGGCTCCGTTGCCGCCGTCCTACGTGACGGTTCCTGAAGCTCTTATCCAAACTCTGCCCCAGGCATGGGGTTTTGGTGGCTGCCAGTACCTGGGAATCACGACCACCGATCGCCAACAGGGGATCGTGAACACAGTTCCCAGCGACTTCAACCCGCGGCCGAAGACGAATCCGAATTGATAGCCGCGATGGCTCGGGCTGGCATCCCACGCCGGCCCGAGTCCTTCGCCTTTGAAGGACCGCCGGTTCACTCCCCTGCGGAATCAACACGGAAGAGCTTGAGTATTCAACCCAGGACGCGGACGCAAGGCGGGCTCATGTACGCACTCCCCATCCGCTAAGGTTTCGTATCAGGGATCGCCTTTTCCGCCGTGTGCTCTAGTGGCGCCAGATTTTTTGGGCGTGGTGGTTGCTGTCGGTGACAGACGGGGCAAGCCCCGTCTCTACGTTTGTGTCGGGTGCGGTGACGGGCGCGACGGATGAGGCAATCGGAGTCGCCGTGGCGGGTTCGGGTTTGGAGCCTACTTCGTCGCCCCGGAAGTAACGGTCTTTATTTTTGGCGGCGCGCATTTCCGGCATGGCGATGTAGGCCTTCGAGTAGTCGTTATTGGCGTTCCAGAAAAGAAAGCCGATCCCGCCTTTTTGTTTCGCTACTTCGGTCTGAACTTCAACATACTGGGGAGAATAAGTTTTCGTCCGCCAGGCAAATGCTTGCAGCCAAGGGCGAATCACCACGCCGCCGGCTCCGGATTTGGTGATGAGCTTGAATCGGTCCATGGACTCGCCGATGAAATGCTCAGGCGCGTCGCCGGGGTGCGCGATGCCGTCCATGCCGAAGAAGTGCGAGGGATAGATCATGGGCGAGAGCACGTCGCAGTGCTTGGCCATCGCCACGATGTCCTGCCCGGTGTGCGCCAGATCGACGGGACGCTGCCACGCCATGACCCCGAAGACGTCGAGCGAGAACAGAACGCCGGTGGGATGAATCTCAGCATAGGCGCGCTGGAGAAAATCGGCGATCACTTCCGAGCGCTTCATCTCTGGATTCCCGCCTGGGTTTTTGCAGGTCGTGGAAATCGCACTGGGAGCCGTGGCAGATGTTGACCGCAACCCCGCTGGTGGCGCGGGCGAATGCCTAGGTCCTTCGCTCCGCTCAGGATGACAGCCAGTGTTCATTAGAGGTTCCTTCGCGGTCTGGTAGGCGAACACGGCATCTTTCTGGTCGCCTTCGGCGGGAAAACGCACGTAGTCGAACTGCACTTCATCGACTCCAGCCTGGGCTACAAACTTGGCGAGCGCGATGTCGTAGTCCTGGACCTTGGGGTTTGAGGGGTCGGTCCAGACGAGCTTGCCGTTTTCGCGCCAGGCTTTGCCGGTGCTACGGGACTTTACGGCCAGTTCCGGGTGGCTCGTGACCAGATGCTCATCGCGGAAAATGGCGATGCGGGCGATAGCGTGCATGTTTTCGGAATGCAGGAAATGAATGAACTTGGGCAGGTCGGAAATATAGTGGCGCTGTCCGCTGGCCAGGGGATGGTCGAAGGCGATGTTGACGATGCCGTCGCTATCCTTGATATCGAAGACGACCGCGTTGCCGCCAACTTCGCGCCAGTGGCGGATGATGCGCTCCCCATGATCGCTGCCCGCCATCACCCCGGTCAGATAAATGGCGCGGACTTCGAAATCTCTTGCAACTGGGACGGATTTCTCTACAATTGGCGATTCGAGAATTCCTGGGATGACGATCTGCTCTCCGGATTTTAGGAAGACCCCCTGGCGGTTATGGTTGGCGGAGCGGATGGCTTCGGCCAGTTCGGCTGAGGTGAGGTATTTCGTCCGCTTCAGATATTTGCGGGCGACTGCCGTGATGCTGTCTCCTCGCTGGGCGACGTAAAGATCGGCGCCGGGCGGCGCAATAACGGCCGCGATAACCGGGGCCGGGGACGCGGGCTTTTTGGTGGCGTCGGTTTTCGCCTGGACCAACTGCGCCTGGTGCGGATTTTGCACGGCGGACGCGGTTGGAAAAAGAAGGCCAAAGCTGACCAGGACCACTCGGAGCGGGAAGGCAGCAAGGCTCGCAATCGAGAGTCCAGCCGTTGAAAGTCTTACTACCGAAGGCTTAGCCGCTGAAAGTCGGGACAAGGATATTCTCCAGAGAGGAAATCTGTTTCTATTGTGCGCTGGCGGTAACCGGGATTGCCAGTTACGTCCGGCCAAGCGGGTTACTACGTAGGGGACATGGGCGTAGGGTGGGTAGGCTGTTGCGGGAAAGTTCCCGCAGACTGCAAACTATTGCTCTTGCAAGAGCTAGGGGTAACCAGGCCGGCCTGACGAGAAACCGGCTAGCTGCATCTAAGACGATGAGAAGTGGGGGATTACGGGGCTTTCGGCGGATGGCGAATGGCTTGCACAGGAAGGGAGTGGGCAAGGAGATGCGGCCTTCGTCCCAAATGACAGAAATGAGCAGTTTCGGAGAAAACATGCAGTTCCCGGAAAGAAAACAGGGGCCCGAAAAGATGAGAACGAACCTTGCAACCGTGCTGGATCCGAACCGCCGCAGCAATGACGCTCGTGACTTTGAGGGCGCCCTGCGCCGGAAGATTGTGGGCCAGGATCAGGCGATCGAGAAGGTCGCGGAAATCTATCAGATGTTTCTGGCTGGACTGAATGCGCCGGGCCGTCCGGTGGGCAATCTGCTGTTCCTGGGGCCGACCGGTTCGGGCAAGACCCGAGTTGTGGAAGCGGTGGCCGAGTCTCTGTTCGGCGACGCGCGCGCCTGCATCAAGATCGATTGCGCCGAGTTCCAGCACTCCCACGAGATTGCCAAGTTGATCGGCTCGCCTCCGGGATACCTGGGACACCGCGAGACGCATCCGCTGCTGACGCAGGAAGCGCTCAATCAGTGGCACACGGAAAAGCTGAAGCTGTCGATCCTGCTGTTCGATGAAATCGAAAAGGCTTCCGATTCGCTGTGGCAGTTGCTGCTCGGCATTTTGGACAAGGCGACGTTGACGCTAGGCGATAACCGGCGCGTGGACCTGTCGAGTTGCATCATCATCATGACCTCGAACCTGGGCGCCGTCGAGATGAACGGGTTGGTGGATGGCGGATTGGGCTTTGCGCCAAAAGCGGTGCTGGTCGATAACTCACTCGACGATAAGATTAGCCGCTCGGCAGTGGACGCGGCGCGGCGCAAGTTTGCCCCCGAGTTCATGAACCGCATCGACAAAGTCGTCGTGTTCAAGACGCTGCGCTCCGAGCACCTGCAGCAGATTTTGGAAATCGAACTGGGGATGGTGCAGCAACGGGTGCTGATGGCGGCGGGCGCCAACCAGTTCGTGTTCAACTGCACCCCGCAAGTGAAGAGCTTCCTGCTCGCGGAGGGTACCGATCCGAAGTATGGCGCCCGGCACCTGAAGCGGGCAATTGAACGGCATCTGGTGTTTCCGTTGGCGAACCTGGTGGCCACTGGACAGGTGAGGCTGGGAGATTTCGTCCGCGTCGATCTGCTGGGCGAGAGCAAGCTCACGTTTGTGAAAGAAGCGGAAGGCGCGATGGTGCCGGTGCTGCTCGAGCGCTACGGAGCGGCGGCGGCAATGCCGGCAGCGGCGACAGCAAGAGCGGCGCGTCCGGTGATACAACGAAAAGAGTTTGGAGCCGGATCACTGAACGAGAATAAGTAAGTCAAGTTGGTGGTAGGTGGGGACACCCGCGCGGGTGTCCCTTTTTGCCTTTTTTTTTAACCGGAATCACCCCGGAGGGACGCTCCACCCTCTCCACCCTCACTTTTGCATCAGGCAGTAGTTGCCAAGCTGCTCGGCCGCGTCTGGTTTCGCTTGATCCCCTCGATACATCTCAACGTTCTTGCAATCGTATATCCCGTAGTTTTTGGGAAGTTCAACCATCAGGTAGCTACCGCTCGGCAGAGCTTTGCAGCCGCTCATTCCCTGGTTGCACTGCAGTTCAAGGGTTTTCGCGTCCTTCTGAACGTGAACAATGACAACCCCCGTTACAACCTCCGAGCCTTTCACCTTGACCGGCGTTCTCTCCTGCACGAACGCCTGTTGGGTCGCCAGGATGACGAAAGTCGCGGTCAACACGGCAAACAGAGAAACGGTCCTTTTCATAAGTGCCTCCCGCAATGCAAAGCTCTTCCAACTCCATTTATATTTTCCGCCCTGGGTCGGACCTCTGTCTGTGATCTCTGATCACATATCTGTGACTTCGGTCACAGGCAGAGACATGGGAAAGCCCAGGCCCTCCAAACCCCTGAATCCATTCCTGTGACGTCTAACGGGTGAAGCCGCATGGTAGGCTTTTGCGGTGCCTCCGGAGACGCTACTGGTGATTGGCCGGGTCTTTAAAGCATTTCAATATCGCGATTTCCGCTTGATGTGGTTTGGCGCCTGCACCTCCAGCATCGGCACCTGGATGCAAATCGTGGCGCAGGGCTGGCTGATTTATCGGCTCAGCCACTCCGCGTTCTTGCTGGCGCTGGACCAGTTTCTCGGGGGCATTCCCATCTTTCTGTTCTCGCTGATCGGCGGTGTGGTGGCCGATCGCGTCGAGCGCCGGAAAATTCTCCTCGGCTCCCAATACATACAGATGGCTAGCGCCGGGCTGCTCACCATTCTCGTGGCGACCGGCCTGGTACACGTCTGGCACATCCTCTGCCTTTCGTTCGTTTCCGGATTCGCCCAGGCCTTCGGCGGTCCCGCTTACCAGGCGCTGATTCCCACGCTGGTCGAGAGAGAAGACATGCCGAACGCGATCGCACTGAATTCGATCCAGTTCAACGTGGCGGTCATGGTCGGGCCGGCGCTCGCCGGGCAGGCCTTAGCGAAGCTGGGGGAAAAGTGGTGCTTCGGGCTGAACGCGCTTTCCTTTCTCGCCCCCATCGTGTCGCTGTCGATCATTCGCGCCCGCTTTCTGCCGCTCAAGGCCACGGAGTCGATGTTCACCAGCCTGAAGCAGGGCATTCAGTTCACCCGCAAGCAGAGTTCGATGGAAGCGCTGATTTTGCTGGCTTTCTGCATGACCTTTTTGAGCATGCCCATGCGCACCTACCTCCCGGTCTTCGTGAAAGACATCTTCCATCGCGGTCCAGAGACCTACGGCAATCTCCTCGCCCTCATGGGACTCGGTTCGATTTGCGGCTCGCTGACCATCGCAAGCGCGGGCAATATTAAAAACAAGGGGCTCGTCGCTCTGGGCGCGCTCATCTGCCTGGGCGCTGGGATTTCCGGATTTGCCCTTTCCAAGTCGCTGCCGCTGAGCCAGACCTTCCTGGTGCTGGTGGGCGCATCCATGATGGCGGTCTTTGCCACGGTGAATTCGCTGGTGCAGCTGATTACCACGAACGAAATGCGCGGGCGCGTGATGAGCGTCTACAATTTCGCATTCCGCGGCGGCATGCCGATGGGGAATCTGTTGTCAGGATGGCTCGTTCCCGTGTTTACGGCGCCGTTGGTGCTCAGCCTGAACGGATTCCTGCTTATTCTGCTCGCCCTCTACTTCCTGCTGATCCAAAGGCGGCTGGCTGCCCTTTGAGGAAAGCTCGTGTAGGGACGGCCGCCCTCGGCCGTCCAAGCCGAGCGCAGCTCGGCAGCTGCCAGTGCCCGAATCAACTCTGGATTCGCTCTACGCAGCCTTGCCGCTGCCAGTTTTGAACACCTTCGAAGTCTCAAGGTAGTAATGCTCGATGTGTTCCTCCTCAAGAAAAGGCTTCAGATCGAGCAGCGGAGCGCGATTCTTGTAGAACTCTTGGGAATCGGACCTCGTCCTCCAGACCGCGACCACGAGCGCGCGGTTAGGATGCTCCTCCGAGATCAAGGTAAGCAGATCGACAAATCCGGGCTGGTTCTTGTAAGCGCTTGAGAGTTGGCGTGCGGCTTCCAAGAATTCTTCTTTCTTCTCCAGCTTCAATGTGCAGGTCATCATACGTGTGAACATAGGGGTTCCTCCTGTGTCTGTCGCCGCAGCCGAGCCCGCAGCCGCTCGTGTAGGGACGGCCGCACTCGGCCGTCCAAGCCGAGCGCAGCTCGGCAGCTGCCGGTGGCCGCGGCAACTCTGGATTCGTTGTTTTGTCACCGTGGTTCACCGGCCCTCTGGTGCCACTGGCGTTGACTGGAACGCGACTTCCCTCCAGTCGCCTCCCTGCTTCACATACACGAAAGTTGCGCGATAATCGCCACCGATCGGCTTGCCATTGGCGGTCATTTTGACGGAGGCCACGGAGTTCACCACAGCGGTGTTCCCGTACGTGTCCACCTTCACGTCGCGTTCGTCAATGGAGTTGTACTTGATGCCGCCGGACTTGAGATCCTGGATCGCCTCCGCCTTCGTCATCAACCTCCCATCGCCGCCAATTCCGAAGTAGCCAGCGGCCAGGTGGTTCTCAAAAAAGCCGGCATCGCCCTTTAACGCCGCCTGCCGGCCTTGATCGTGCAGATTCCTGATCTGTTGTTCGACATTCGTCTGGCCACTCAGTTCCACGAGCGTGACGCCGTGGCCCGAAGTCTCCCCCACTTCCTTGGTGTCTGCCGGGGGGTTCTCGCCTTGGCCCCAAGCCGGCAGCGACCCCACACCCAGAACCAAAGTCGCGATGAAGATGGAACTCGTCAAAACCACTAAACTTTTCATGGTGGTCCTCCTTTTGCTGGAAACTATATCGTGTAACGATATAATTGTCAATCCACCCCCCGCCGGGCAGTGCCCCTAATTCCGCGCGAGGCGACTGTAGCGCCGTCGTCCCGGCGGCTGTCCGGCGGGCATCATGCCCGCCGAGCCGTGGGCGAAGGAAGCCCCTTCGGCAAACTCAGCGCAGGCTCTCGGGACAGCCGGCAAGGATGCCGGCGCTACATCCAACCGTCGCAGCCAATGGTCGCGACACGATATACTTTGCTGCATGGAAAGATCGCTGACCCAGGCTGACTATGCGTCACTGGCGGAATTGCGTTATCAGGTCCGCCGTTTTCTCCACTTCAGCGAGCAAGCTTCCCGCAGGGCTGGTCTCGAACCTCGCCAGCATCAGCTTATGCTTGCCTTGAAAGGGCTGCCCACAGATGTGCGCCCACGCATCGGAGAGTTGGCCCAGCGGCTACAGGTTCGACATCACAGTGCGGTAGAGTTGGTAAACCGGCTCGCCGCGGGCGGCTATGTCCGGCGGCACCGCGGTGGTGCAGACGGCCGCGAAGTATTGCTTTCCTTGACTCCGAAGGGTGAAAAAGTGCTGCGGGATCTTTCCTTACACCATCGCGCAGAACTCCGCATGCGCGGCCCCGCTCTCATCGAAGCGTTGAGGCGTGTGATTCAGGTCAGCAAGTGGGGCAAAGGAGTCCCGGCGAGGGCAGCTTCACGAGCCAGGAGAAAAACCTGAGCTGGCGCCACTGACCTTGCGGCTTTCAGGCCCCGCTCTCGCCAGCCTGCGACAACAGAAATTCGAGTATTTCCTTGTGCGCCGCTTGGCTCTGGTCGGTAGTAAACAAGTGACTCGCATGTTCCAGCAGGACGAGTTTTGCGCCGGGAATCCGCGCTGCGATCAACTCCCCATTACCCGGGGGCACCAGCGCATCCGATTTTCCATGGATGACCAGCGTCGGCGCCGTGATCTGAGCGATTCGGCTGTAGCTCTCCCACGCCAGGATCCCCTGTAGTTGTGCCATGTAGCTTTCGAGCGAAGGCAGCCAACGCTCGCGCACCCTGGTATCTTCGTCGATCTTCTCTCGCGGCGTGGCCGCATCATAGATGTAAGGAAGAACGGCTTCCCGCGCTTGCTCCAGAGTCATGTCGCGCGCCATTAGTAGGTCGATCACGTTGTTCTCCGCGCGCACCGCCGAAGGCCCGCCGGCTGCGGTGCAGCCCAGAATCAACGAGCGCGTCCGCGCCGGATACTGCAGCGCGAATTCTTGCGCAATCATGCCGCCCATAGAAACGCCAAAAACGTGAGCACGGCTAACACCGGCGGCATCCAGAACCGCAGCCGCGTCCGCTGCCATGGTCACAATCGAATAAGGCCCGGGAGGAGCGTCGCTCAGTCCCACGCCTCGATTGTCGAACGCGATCGTGCGGAAATGTTGCGCCAGCGCCGGTCGTGTGCGATACCACATGGCCGACGTATACCCCAGGCCCATGATCAGGAGAAGCGGTTCTCCCTGCCCCTGCTCGTCCCAATAAATCTTTGTCCCTTGATCCTCAACAAATGCCATTGGAGGCTCTCCGTTGGTTCAACCCCGAATCTTTCCGGCATACAGCGCCATGCCCACCACGGCGTCAATCCCCAGCGCGTCGAGGCTGTCGATTTCGTGCTGTTCAGTGATACCGCCGGCGACCACCAGGTGTCGTTCGGTGGCGCGCCGGATGGCGTGAACCGTCTCCATCGGAATTCCGCCCATCAAGCCTTCCGTATCGATGTGCGTATAGAGGAAGGTCCCGCAGAAAGGTTCCAGCTCGCGAATCATGTCGAAGGCGGTGACCGCAGTCTGCGTGCGCCAGCCGTCAATCGCAACCCGGCCTCCGCGAGAATCGAGAGCAAACATGAGTGCTGCTCTCGGAAGCCTCTCAGCCAGTGCGCGACCATACTCCTGGTTGATCCGGCCCTCGGTCATCAATGCGGAGCCGATGATCACCTTGCGCGCACCCAGGTCCAGAAGTTCCTGTGCAGTTTCGAGCGTGCGGATGCCGCCGCCAACCTGGCAAGGCAGGCGTCCGGCGATCTGCTTCACCAACGACCGGTTGTCGCCGGAGCCGATGGCCGCGTCGAGGTCGATGAGTTGGACGACGGGATACTTCGAGAAGCGCTCGATCCAGTAATCGAAGTTGTCGAACTCCAGTTTCTTCTTTTCTCCCTGGACTAACTGCACGATCTTGCCGCCCATCAGGTCGATTGACGGAATCAGCATGGCCACCTCACCGGGACGTTGGCGGCGCGCAGTTCAAGTTTTAATTGTCCGATGTTCTCGAGACCAAAATGAAAAATGGAAGCGGCCAAAGCCGCGTCCGCGCGCCCGCTCTGGAACACTTCAATAAAATCTCGCGCCGAACCGGCGCCGCCCGACGCGATCACTGGAATGGAAACGGCGTCGGCGACCAACTGCGTCAACTCACAATCGAAACCAGCTTTGGTCCCGTCGCGGTCCATCGAAGTGAGCATGATTTCTCCTGCGCCGCAAGCCGCGGCCTCCCGCGCCCATAGAATCGCGTCCCGGCCTGTAGGAATGCGCCCGCCGGCAACGAATACCTCGAAGCCTTTGTTCCTCCGCTTGGCGTCGATGGCCACCACCACCGCCTGCGAGCCAAAACGAGCGGCGATTTTTCCGATCAGTGTCGAATCCTTCACCGCGGCCGAGTTGATCGCGATTTTGTCGGCGCCGGCCTCGAACACGGCCTCGGCGTCGGCGAGTTCGCGGATTCCTCCGCCCACCGTGAACGGAATAAACAAACCACGCGCCGTGCGCGAGACCACATCGATCATCGTGCGGCGCTTATCGCTGGTCGCCGTAATATCGAGCAGAACGATCTCGTCCGCGCCGTCGCGGGCGTGAGCGGCCGCACATTCCGCCGGGTCGCCGGCGTCGCGCAGATTAACAAACTGCACGCCTTTCACGACTCGGCCGTCGTCCACATCGAGACAGGCAATGATGCGCTTGGTCAGCACGTATTAAATCTCGCAGAAATTCTTGAGCATCAGCAACCCCACGGTCCACGATTTTTCCGGATGAAACTGCACGCCGAAAATATTTTCTTGTTCGACCACGGCGGAAAACTTCGTTCCGTATTCGGTCGCCGCCGTGGTGGCGGCAACCACCGGCGCTTGAAAAGAATGCGTGTAGTAGACAAACGATTCAGGCGAGACGTTACGCAACAACCGCGAACCTTCCCGCACCGCCAGCGAGTTCCATCCCACGTGCGGCGATTTCACCGAAGAAGGAAACGGCCGGCATCGGCCGGCAAAAATTTCCGCTCCCGCACACTCAGGAGCCTCGTCGCTGCCCTCGAACAGCCACTGCATTCCCAGGCAGATCCCAAGGAATGGCTTGCCCGCGCTCGCGCCTTGCAGCACAGCGTCTCGCAAGCCCGTATTGTCGAGCGCGCCCAACGCGGAGAAGTGTCCGACGCCAGGCAGCACGATCTTGTCCGCCGCCGCGACGATTTCAGGCTGCGTGGTTAGGACAACGTCCGCGCCAAGATAGTCAAACGCCTTCTTCACCGAATTCAGGTTGCCGGCGCCGTAATCCACGATCGCGATCGTTGGCGCTCTCATAGAAGACCCGATCATAGAAGCCCCTTGGTGCTCGGTAGCATGCGTCCCAACCGGCGGTCGCGCGAGCACGCCACACGCAGCGCGCGCGCAAAAGCTTTGAACAGCGCCTCAATCTTGTGATGGCTGGAGCGCCCGTATAGCACGCGCGCATGAACATTGGCGCGCGCGCCCCGTGCGAAGCCCTCAAAGAAGTCGTACACCAGTTCCGTCTGCAGATCGCCGACTCGCGCCGCGCGAACCTTAGTCTCGACCACAGCCACCGCGCGGCCGCCAAAGTCCACTGCCGCCAATCCGAGAGTCTCGTCCATGGTCATCAGAAAATAGCCGGCTCGCCAGATGCCGCGCCGGTCGCCCAGAGCTCGGTCAAACGCCTCACCCAGGCCGATCCCGACATCTTCCACAGTGTGGTGCTGATCCACATCCAGGTCGCCCCGAGCGGCGAGTTTCAAATCGAATCCACCGTGACGCGTAAACAACTCCAACATGTGGTCCAGAAAACGGATTCCGGTGGAGACTTCGTACTTCCCACGGCCGTCGATGTTGAGGACAATTTGAATATCCGTTTCCGCGGTTTTGCGATGCAGTTTAGCTTTCCTCACGACTGCACCTCGGTTGGAAACGGCCTCCGCAACCCAGCCCGCAACCCAATTTGATTGATGACCTCGCGCATGGCAAGGATCAGAGTCTGCGTGTGTTCGTCCGTTCCCACGGTGAGGCGGACGCAGCCTTCGCATCCGGGGTCAAAGTGCCGGTCGCGCACCAGAATTCCGCGATCGCGCAACGCTCGAACAAATTCCGCGTGGGCTAAGCCGATGCGGACTAACACAAAATTCGCGTGGCTTGGCCAGTAACGCAGACCGAGGCTGCCGAGTTCCAGCTGTAGTCTTTCGCGATTGCGTCGCACTTGCGCGACATAGCCGTTGACGTATTCCTGATCGTGAATTGCCGCCGGCAGAACTGCGAGCGCGGCCACGTTGACGCTGTAGGGCGAGGCAACGCGACGAACCATCGCCATCTGCCGTGCGTCTCCCGCAAGAATGCCAATACGCAGACCGGCAAGGCCGTAGGCCTTGGAAAAAGTGCGCGCCACGAAAAGATTCTCGATTTGCCGAGTGTGCTCGATCAGCGTTTTTCCGTGAAATTCGAAATATGCCTCATCGACGAGCAGCGCGGCTTGCGGCGCGGTTTGCGCAATCTGAGTGAGGACATTGCCCGCCACCGCGGCCCCGGTCGGATTGTTAGGGTTCGCCACCGCGATGAGCCGCGTGCGCGGGCTAATTTGAGCGAGCAGTTGCTGCGTGGGAAATACAAAATTGTCGCCGGCAGGCACCTCGATAACGCGCGCGCCTTCGGCCAAAGCAAAGATCGCGTACATGGCGAAGGTGGGCACCACGATAAGCGCTTCGTCTCCAGGGTCGAGATAGGTGGAACAAAGCAGATGAATCGCTTCGTCGACTCCGTTGGTGAGCAAGACCTGTGCCGCATCGAGCCCGAGAAAACGCGCGACCAGTTTTTCCACCGGCTCGCGCTCGGGATAACGCGCCAGGCACTCAGCATCGAGCGCCCGCAGCCCCGCCAACACGCGCGGCGAACACCCGATTGTGCTCTCGTTGAAATCGAGGCGCAGTCCGGTGCGGCCAGCCAACGGCGGCCGATAGGTGTGCAACTTCTTTACCGCATCGCGAGCTTCAAGCATGGGAGCACCGCACGCGGAACGCCTCCGCGTGTCCCTTCAATCCTTCGGCAGTTGCCAGCGTAATGCCCGGCGGTCCGATTCGTTGGATTCCCGCGCGAGACACTTGCTGACAGCCAATGACGCGCACGAAATCAAGGACACTGAGACCGCCACGTACCCGGGCCATCGCCCCCGTGGGCAGCACATGGTTCGGTCCGGAGACATAATCTCCCGCGGCCTGAGGTGTGAACTCATCGAGGAAAACCGCACCCGCATGTTGCATCGCCGGCGCCAACGCCGCCGGGAGCGTCAGATGCTCGGGCGCGATGCGATTCGCCGCTTCGATCGCCTGTTCAAGCGAATCGACCAGAAAAATGGCGCCGCGCCGGGAGAGTGCTTCGGCGGCAATCGGATTTGCGCGTGCGCGTGTGCGCACCTCGTGCTGAACTTTTTTCGCTAACCGGCGTGAAGTTGTTATGAAAATGCACAGCGCGTCGGGATCATGTTCCGCCTGCGCCACCAGGTCGGATGCGATGCAAGCCGGATCGCCGTCTGCGCTGATGACAACGGCTTCGGTAGGACCAGCCAGAAATTCAATAGCGCAATCGAAAGCCACCAGCTTCTTGGCAGCGGTGACGTAGCGGTTGCCCGGACCCACGATCTTGTCCACGCGCGGAATCTCTTCAGTTCCGTAAGCAAGGGCAGCGATCGCCTGCGCCCCGCCAACGCGGTAGAACTCGCGCACGCCGAGGAATGCAGCCGCCGCCAGTGTTGCCTGCGCCGGGCGAGGAGACGCCACGCGAATCTGCCGGACCCCCGCGACCTGCGCCGGGATCACCGTCATAAGCACCGTGGAAGGCAAAGGATAACGCCCGCCCGGAACGTAGCATCCCACCGATTCCAGAGGCCGCACCAACTGGCCCACGAAGACGCCAGGCTGAATTTCGCGCCGCCACTCATGGAACGCCGGGGCCGCTTGCCACGCCGCATAGCGGCGGATGTTGCCCGCAGCCTGCGTGATCGCGTCCCGCAGTTCCGAATCAGTCTGCTCCCAAGCCTGCTGCAGCTCATCTTCAGAGACACGCAGCGGCTCGCTCTCGCCCAATCCGTCCCAACGTGTGGCGTAGCGGCGCACGGCGCGATCGCCGCTACGGCGAACGTCCTTCACAATGCGCCGCACCGCCGGTTCGACCTCGGCCAGATCGGTCGCACCGCGCCCGACCAGCGCCGTCACCAGGCGAGCCTGCGCGGAGCCTTCGAGAATGCGCATGGCGCCATCGCGCACCGCCTGATCGCGCCTCGTCTTCTTGGGCACCGTCTTTTTGCGCACCTGATCCCGCATCACATCACCACCTTGTTCAGCGGATATTCGACGATGCCCTGGGCGTTGGCTTGCTTCAGCTTCGGAATCAGCGACCAGGCGGCTTGCTCCTCAATGACCGTGTTCACCGCGACCCACTCGCCATCGGCCAGGGGCGCGACCGTCGGATTTTGCAGCGCGGGCAGAAGACGGAGAACGCCGGACAAGTCCGGTTTACGCACGTTGAGCATCAGGCCGACCCGCCCCAGCGCGGCGATAGCCCCACTCAGCATGACCGCAAGATTCTCAATCTTTTGCCGCCGCGCGCGATCGGCCCAAGCGGCCTGGTTCGCGACCAGTTGCGTATTCGACTCGAGTACGGTCTCGAGAATTCGCAGATGATTGGCGCGCAGTGAACTTCCCGTCTCCGTCACCTCGACGATGGCATCCGCCAGCAACGGCGGCTTGACTTCGGTTGCGCCCCAGGAGAATTCGACGCGCACGTCAACCTTCCGATTCGCGAAATAATTGCGCGTGAAACTGACCAGCTCAGTGGCAATGATCCGACCGGCAAGGTCTTCGAGCTTCTGAAAACTCGATTCTTCCGGGACGGCCAGCACCCATTTGACCTTGCCCATGCTTTGCTTGGCATAGACCAGGTCGCAGACCTTGACCACGTCGAGGCCGCTTTCGAGCACCCAGTCCAGGCCAGTCAAGCCCGCGTCCAGCGCCCCGTGTTCGACGTACCGCGCCATTTCCTGGGCACGAATCAGCATGCATTCGATTTCGGGATCATCCGTGGCGGCGAAATAAGAGCGGGCGTTTGTGTACACGCGCAGTCCGGCGCGCGTGAACAGGCTCAGCGTCGCTTCCTGCAAACTTCCTTTGGGGATGCCCAGTCGCAATTTCATCGCTCCGCCCTCTCTTGCCCATCCATCTCGTGCCCCACGAGCGCGGTTCTGAGCGCGCTTCCCAGCGGAAGTTCCTGCATGAAGCAGGAGCGTGTCCCGGTGTGGCAGACCTTGCCTTCGCCCAACACACGGACGCGCAACAGCACCGTATCCTGGTCGCAGTCAGTCCAGGCGGCAACCACCTGCAGACGATTGCCGGAAGTTTCTCCCTTGGTCCACAGGGTCTGGCGGGTACGGCTGTAGAACGTCACGAATCCACTGTGCAGGGTAATATCCAGCGCCTCACGGTTCATGAAGCCAACCATCAACAACTCCCCGGAGCCCGCATCTTGAATGACGGCAGGCACCAGGCCCTGCATCTTGTTGAAATCGATCTCCATCGAACCCTCCTAATCTTCGTTTAAGAAATCATGGTTTAAGAATCGTGTTCTAAGAATCATGTGCCCGATTTTCGAAGCTCGCACGACAGCAAAAAGCCCGCTGGGCGAGGTCCGCGCCAGCGGGCTTGGATTCCTATAAGTGCTTTTGGTTATCCGATGTCCCCCGCCGACACGCTCGTCGCATGGTGATGATGGCGATGGTGATGAGTCAGCGAAGTCATACTGCGCACGATACTAGGTTAGTGGAGATAGGGTTGTCAATCGGTTTCTGGGGCAGTGTCTGAAATGTGCGTGTATTGATACATCTAGCTCTTTAGCTTGTTCGCTACAGCGGCCCATCCATCTTCGTTAAGGTATTTCGTGAAGTCCCGAGCAGGGTTCTTAAAGGTGCCATCTGCAATCTGCATCTTGTCGGCGTTCCCCAGTCCTCTTGCCTCCCAGCACCGATTAGTTTCTGTTGAGCAAAAGTAGCTTTGGAGCGTCCCGCTGTCAGAACCGTGGATTTCCGTCATGCGCCGCTGTAGCTCCACCGTGGGGATGACAACGAAGTCAGGATTATCGCTCTTGAAGCCCTGTAGCACAAAAACCCAAAACTCAGCCGGTGATGCTGCGAGCTTTGCCATGTTCAATGTGAACCAACTGAAGCAGCGCAGCGACTTCCGCAGTTCGGCCTTCATCTCCGGCAGAAAATCTTTGCCGTACTTCACCTGCAACGAAACGGCACGGATGTTTTCGCTGTCGGTGACAAGCAGGTCGACGCCAATGTCCTTAGCCGGTATCCACGCATTCAGCCTTAAAGACTTCTGGACATGAAGGCCGACCAAGTATTCCCCGGCGTGAATCGTAAACAATGGTCTCATTGGTAGCAGTGTAGCGCAGACCGTGCGGAGTAGAACGGCGGTGAAAATCGCTCGCAAACTCAAAGACCCGCCTGCCAGCGGGTCAGTAGAGCAACTCTTGCGGACGCCTACTCCAAGAGTGGCGTAGGAGTTTGATTGTTCGAAGAACTTCTATGCCGAGAATATAGTCGTATTGGGCCAGCGTCTTCGTTTCTGGGGTGGAGGCTATATCCTCCCTGTGGCCGGAATTGGCCACGGCTGTCACCAGATGAGTCTCAGTCCTTTGTAGAGGCCGAATTTTTCGTCAGAAGTCAGAATGGGAATCTTCTCGCACACGGCCTGGGCAATGATCTGCCGATCAAAGGGGTCGGCATGGTGCAGGGGCAAGTCGAACAACTGGAACGCATGATCGGCGGTGTAAGGAAGAATGCGGATGCTCAGATCCGCAACCGCCTGGCGCGCGACATCGGCTGAGAGTCTCAACTTGCCCAGGGCTCGCTTGATTGCGATCTCGGAGAGCGAAATCGCACTCAGCTCGAGAACATTTTCTGCGTTCTCTAAAACGGTGGTCGCGCGTTTGCTGAGCCGTTCCGGCGATTCCACCGCGTAAATCAGAATTGCCGTGTCCAGAAGGACGCGCACTTCAACCACGCCCCACGAGGAAGGCTTCCACTTCTTCGTCCGTCATGGGCTTCCACCAGTTCGGGTCGAGAATTTCGATCTTGCCCTTAAGCGTCCCGAGCGTCCTCTTTTTGCGGGTCGGCTTTTTCGTGCGCACTATGTCCACCACGGGCACTCCCCGGCGGCGGATGGTCACGGGCTCTCCGTCCTCCACTGCCTTAATCAATTCCGGAAGTTTGTTCTTGGCATCTGCGACACTTACTTGCATAGGATATAATAGCTATATAAGATAGCTATGTCAACCGCCGGTAGTGTCCTAATTCCGCGCGCGGCGACTGTAGCGCCGCCGTCCCGGCGGCTGTCCGGCGGCATCATGTCAGCCGAGGGCGAGGACGCCCCTTCGGCAAGCTCAGGGCAGGCTCTCTGGGCAGCCGGCAAGGATGCCGGCGCTACTTCGGCGGCAACACCGCCAAATTAGGACACTACCCAATCGCCGACCGTGGCTAAAGTACTGCTAACGTTTCCCAAAGCGGAAGACAATGCTGGTGACGATGCGGAGATTGTTCTGGAACTGCATCGCCGCGGTGGCGTTGGCGAACGTAGTACGCAGATAATCGGCGCCGACTCGCACGGCAAGCGGCCCGGCGACGGTGCGCTCGACTCCGCCACCAAGGGCATAGGAGAATCGGGTCACGGTTCCACCCAGGTAGTACGTTCCTTTGACCGGAACCGCGCTGTTCACCAAACTGACGCCGGCCAAAGTGTGAACGAAGATCCGCGTATGGCCGAACTCCGCAGGATAGAACACGGGCCCGGTCAGACAGCTAAGAACATTGCCGCTATGCCCCGTGCCGAGCACGTTGCCAGCGCGGGCGTAGCTGGAATCCACCATGATTCCCCAGTGCGGATTGAAGTCGACCAAGGCGTTGCCATCGACCCCGCTAAGGCCGACGCGTTGCCGTGATGGCGTATCCAACCCAAGATAGGTGTAACCCGCGCCCGCCTCAATGACCGGGCCAGTGGCCGCGGCTGAAGGTGCATCGCTTACAAACCGTTGCGCGAGCAGCGGCGCAACCAAGAAGAAAATGCAAACCCCAACTTTTCCCATGATTCTCACTCCTGCGGTCATTGGATCGAACGCACTACCATTAGCATTCTCGTAGCCAACGTCTCGTCTTCCGCCCCCGCGGGAAATTTCCCTTAAATCCAAACAATCTAAAGCCAACTGAAATTTGCGCCGTCGCCAGGCACAAGAAAAAAGCCCCGCATCGCGAACTAAATCGGGAACCAAGAAGATCGCCAAGACCGTTATGGCAAAGGAACCACCAGACGCGACATCTGCGACGCGAACCCGCACGCGCCTCAACAGGCACTAAAGAGCAAGTGACACTCACCGCCCGCCTGTATCCGTTCAACGAGAGCCGAAAACACCGAGGTATACCCCACTCCGTCCCCTTGCTATCCTTAATGAGGACCAAGGTTGCTGACAGCTGAGAGCTGAGAGCCCAAAGCTAAAAGCCGCCGCCCTGTGTTCGCAAGCTATCACTCACCCCATGCAAATGGTGTTCGACGTTGTCGCGCAGATTTTCGGCACCCTCTGGGCGCACAAGCTGCGTTCGTTCCTCACCATGTTCGGCATTGCCTGGGGAGTCGGCTCCCTGCTTCTGCTGGTCGGTCTCGGCGAGGGCTTCCGAACCGGCAACAAGCGCAACCTCACGGATCTCGGCGAAAACATCATGATGCTCTTCCCCGGCCGAGCTCCGGCCGTTCCGGGCAGCATGAACTCCGCTCGCGAGTACCGGCTCACCTATAAGGATTACCTCGACATTCGCCAGGAATCGCCGCACATTCGCGCCATCAGTCCCGTGCTCGTCACCAGCGACGTGCATGCCGTCAGCGAGTTTGCCAGCGCCAGCGGCCTGCTCACCGGCGCCGAACCGCAATACAGAGGAATCCGCTTCCTCCCGCTGAAGCTGGGACGCTGGCTCAACGACCTCGACGAGAGTCAAAAACGCAACGTCGTCGTCCTCGGCGACGAAATGTCACGCAACCTTTTTCCGGGACGCCCCGCCGTCGGCTCGTTCATTCTGCTCAATGGTCATCGCTTCGAAGTCATCGGCACTCTGCTCCGGGTCGGCCGCGGCGACAACAACACGACCAACACGCGCTGCTACATTCCCTTCCAGGTCATGCGCAGCGCTTTCCCGCTCAAGGGCGAGGAGGCATCCGACGCGATTTCCTTCCTCAACTATCAGCCCCGCGTCGCCGACGAACACCTGCTCGCCCAAGAGGAGGCTCGCCGCGTCATCGCCCGCAATCACGGCTTCGACTATCGCGATGAGGACGCCTTCGATGGCTGGGATACCGTCCAGCAGGCGCAAATGATGGGCACCATCTTCGATGCCATGAACGAATTCCTCGGCACCGTCGGTCTGGTCACGCTGGCTCTCGGGGCCATCGGCGTGATCAACATCATGCTCATCGCCGTCAGCGAGCGCACTCGTGAAATCGGATTGCGCAAAGCTCTCGGCGCCACCAACCGCAGCATCATGCTGCAATTTTTCGCCGAAGGCATTTTGCTCACCTTGGTCAGCGGACTCATCGGCATGGCCTTCGCCGCCGGACTCATGGCCCTGCTAAGCAATTACACCAACGCCGGAGGCTTCGATCCGCCGCGGCTGGTTCCGAAAACCGCGATCCTCGCCATCGCCAGCCTGACGCTAGCGGGCGTCGCTGCCGGACTCTATCCCGCGCGCAAAGCCGCGCGCCTGGAGCCGGTCGAAGCCCTGCGGCAGGAGTAACGACATTTGTAATTTGTAATTGGCAATTTGTAATTGGTAATTTGCACTATCGTAGGTTTTAAATTGCAAATTACAAATCACAAATTACAAATTTTATGATCCGCGATCTGCTCCAGGAGTCCTACGACGCGATGCGCCACAACCGGCGCCGCACTGCCCTCACCATGCTGGGGATGGCCTGGGGCATCGCCACCGTCGTCATGCTCCTCGCCTACGGCGACGGTTTCGGCAGTGCTTGCGCCAACATCTTTGCCAATTTCGGAACCAGGCTCTTCATCTTGGTTCCCGGCCGCTCCTCCATGCAGTCCGGTGGCGAGAAGGCAGGCGCGCAAATCCGCCTCACTCTGGACGACATCGATCTGCTCACTGCCAACGTCCCACAGATCACCCACATCACTCCCGACTGCTACAAGAATGCGACCGTGCAATACGACACTCGCTCTTACACCATCAACGTCAACGGCGAATACCCCAACACCTTCGCCATCCGCGCTCTCACCCTCGCCCAAGGACGCTTCTATAACCCCCAGGATGAGATGCAGCACGCCCGCGTCGCCGTCATCGGCTCCGAAACCAAGGAAAAACTCTTTTCCGGACGCAACGCCCTGGGCGAGCACATCCGCGTTGATGGCATCAGTTTTGAAATCGTCGGCGTTCTCAACCCCAAGATGCAGGTCGGCGACGACAATATCAATCGCGTCGTCTACGTCCCCTTCACCACCATGAGTGACCTCAAGGACACTCACTACCTCGACTCCGTCTGGTTCAACTACGAGAGCAACGACTATCTACGGATCGAGCAATCCGTGCGCTACATCATGGCCGCGCAGCACAAATTCAATCCCGCCGACCGCCGCGCCCTGTTTGTCTTTAATCTCATGGAGCAGGTCCACCAGCTCGAGGTCGTCACCATCGGCCTCAAGATTCTGCTCGGCTTCATCGGCACTCTCACCCTCGGCATCGGAGGCGTAGGCTTGATGAACATCATGCTCGTCTCCGTCACCCAGCGCACCCGCGAAATCGGGGTCGAGAAAGCCCTGGGCGCGCGCCGCCGTCACATTTTTCTCCAGTTTCTCGCCGAAGCGCTCGCCATCACCTTCACCGGCGGACTGCTCGGCATCATCCTTGCTTACGTGGTTTCTCTCACCATCGGCCGGCTTACCCTCTACAGCGCCATGGCCAAACACGCCGAAGCCGGCGACATCCGCCTCATGATCAACCCCCTTACCCTGATCGTAGCCGTCCTCATCCTCACCGCCGTCGGCCTCATCAGCGGCATGGTCCCCGCCATCCGCGCCTCCCGCCTCGACCCGATCGAAGCCCTCCGCTACGAATAGAAGCGTCGAGTACTAATCACAGATTTGTATCGGTGCGATTCGTGTCAGGGTATGCCTTCAGGCATACCGCAAGTACCGTGTTACGAGAGCGCCTTTAGGCGCTGATCCCGAGCGCTGGACTTTCACCACGCATCCACTACGCTAGCGCGAAGCCGCCGTCTGCGTTAGCCTGCTTACGGGCCCAAAAAAGAAAACTAAATCTTCAAGGAGACTGAAAAATGAAAAGCAAAAACATTGTCCTGGCATCTCTCGCGCTTCTGCTCGTGAGTGCGCTTGGCTGGGCCGCGCAAGAAGTGGTCAGTGCCGTCCATGGCACCGTTACCAAGCTGGATTCAGCCACCAAGACGATGGTCGTCAAGACCAAGGACGGCACCGAGCATACGGTCAAGTTTGTCGACAAGACCACGGTCCATGGTGTCAAAGCAAGTGTCCATGAAACCGCCATGGGCGCCAAAGATACCTTTCACGGACTCAAGGAAGGCACAGACGTAGTGGCGCACTACACCGAAAAAGGCACCGAGAAGACAGCGGTCGAGGTCGATGACGTCGGCAAGGATGGTATCAAATCGGTAGACGGAACCGTCACCCATATCGATCGCGCAGGCAAGACCATGGCGGTCAAATCCGCGGATGGTACGGAGCACACATTTAAGCTGTCCGGTCACGCTGCGGACGATGCCGGCAAGGACATCGAAAAAGGCACCGAAAAAACCGCCCATGTGACGGTCTACTACACTGAGGAGGCCGGCAAGAAAACAGCCCACTTCTTCGAGAAAATCTAGTGTGGTGCCCCATTAGCTCGCGACATAACTGTGGCCTGTCAGGTTGCTAAGCGACCGCTGGTGGAATATGATTCGGTCGTAGCTGCCGTCCGCACCACGTAGACCCAAGGGCGTCAGACCTGGCTTGCTAGACCGTGCCTGTCTTTTTCGTGGACACGGGTGGCGGCAATAGTGCAATGGCGACGGTCTGTTCCCGCAGTCGGCCCTGGGGCAACTCAAGCACAAATCTGAAATACAGAATGGAGCAAACCAATGAAGACAACACTCGTCTGTTGTGCCGTGGTATTGCTGTCGCTGCTGGTCGCGGCACAAACCAAAGAAAGCAAGATGGGCGGCGGAACCGAGCAGGCCGTCGCCGCACTCGAGCAGCAGTGGGTTGACGCCTCCAAGGCGAGCAATCCGGAGCCGCTCGCTCCTCTTCTGGCCGACAAATTCGTCAACACCGACGCCCAAGGAAAGGAGATTGGCAAGGCCGAGACGCTCGCGCACACCAAGGCGGCAAAGTGGCAGACCAACCAGATCAGCGATGTGAAGGTGACGGTATTCGGGAACACCGCTATCGCGACCGGAGTCTGGGTAGGCAAAGGGTCGGACGAGAATGGCAAGCCGGTCGATACCCACGAACGCTGGACTGATACCTGGATGAAGATGTCCAATGGAAAATGGCAATGCATAGCTAGCCACAGCTCTACCATCAAAATGTAGTGAAGACAATTCACCGGGTGCCCCACTCATTCGCGTTCTGTGCGAATGAGTGGGCCCGCTTGTCTGGCCAAGGAAGGGGGAAGATTGAGCAGCGACTCACGGCGGCACTGCGGAAGCTCCTCAAGGGCGAACCCTCACCCGACACGCCGCCCGAGCGAGCAGCCACGCGTCTGAAGAAGAAGCCGCTGAATAAGCAGGCGCACAGAAGAAAAAGAAGTAGCACGTGACAAAGCTGGAGGTCGAAATGCCAACCAAGAAAGCCGGCAACGAGCTGGTGAGCAAACACCTGCGAATGTGGCCACGCGAAATCTTCGATCGCATCGACGTCTTCGGAAAGGGGAAAGACAAGGAGCCGCTGACGAACGAACTCAGACAGCCGGGGGTCTACATCCTCTACAGGGATGACGAACCCTACTACGTAGGCAAGGCGAAAAACATGCGCGTTCGAGTCCGCACGCACGCAACCGACCCCGCGAGTCACCTTTACCATTTCTGGAACTTCTTTTCTGCATTCGTGATCAAAAACGAGCGGCTGATGTCGCAGCTCGAAGGCGTCCTCATCGCGGCGATGCCAACCGCAAACGGCGCGAGCCCGAAGCTGCCCAAGGAGGCAATGCCCAAGACGGTACGAGACCTGCTCCGCGAGATACGGCGGGCGAAGGCCCGAGTGCCGGTCAAACCATGAGCCGCCGCGCAAGCGCCCGACCGCCGACCCGCGCCAACTCCCCGAAAAAGAAGCCCTGAAACCCCGCTCCCAGAGCGTCATCTGAACGCCGCGCAGCCGCGCGTGCAAGATCGTTCCCCTCACCGTCCAGGAAATTCTCGACGAAACCATCGCCCAAAAATTGGTGTGAAGCTCACTGCGAAGGGCTAACCTTTTTTCGTCACAAATTATCTGTGTGCACCATCACAGACATCTACCTCACCATGCACGACAATGACGATCGGATTGGAGAAGCCAGACTTGTGCCCGTCTCTCGAGACGGCTGCGGAATCCACCAAGATTCCATTTTGGGAAGCTCTTTGACAACGAAGGGAGCAAAATCAACGCTAAGTCGTTCGTTCTCAAAGACTTTATCTGTAAGTCCTTTAAAATCAAAGACTGCAGCGGAAATTTCCTCCTAACCCCATGATTCCAATAGGCAGGGGGGAAGGGGGGGTGCCGGTACTAACCAGTAAACACCATTGCCAAAAGCCGAAAATTCTCAGCGAACTCCGCGCACCCTGCGGTCAAGTCACAAGGTATCCACCGGAGGCAACCAACCGGCAGAGCTAGGTGAACGGTTGCAGAACTGGCAACTGGCAACCGACCACTGGCAACTGCTTTTCCGGTATCATAGAAACACATTCCTCCCGGAGGGTCGATGGCAGTTCCCGTATCCCAGATGTGGACAGTGGCCTCCTACGTTCTGCGCCAGAAGCTGGCGGGACGCAAGCGCTATCCGCTGGTGCTCATGCTCGAGCCGCTGTTCCGCTGCAACCTGGCCTGTGCCGGATGCGGCAAGATCCAGTACCCCACCCACATCCTGAAAAAAGATCTCTCCCCTGAAGATTGCTTCAAAGCGGTCGATGAGTGCGGAGCGCCGATGGTTTCGATCCCCGGCGGCGAGCCGCTGATGCATCCGCAGATCGCCGAGATTGTTGAAGGCCTGGTCGCGCGCAAAAAATATATCTATCTCTGCACCAACGCGCTGCTGCTGAAAGAAAAGTTGCACCTGTTCAAGCCCAGCAAGTACTTGAGCATCTCGGTCCACATGGACGGACAGAAAGAGCACCACGATTTCTCCGTGTGCCGCGAAGGCGGATACGACCTCGCCCTCGACGGAATCCGCGCAGCCGTCGAAGCTGGCTTTCGCGTCACCACCAACACGACTCTGTTCGATGGCGCCGATCCCAACAGCGTCCGCAACTTCTTCGACGAGATGATGGATGCCGGCGTCGAGAGCATGATGGTCTCGCCCGGATATTCCTACGACAAGGCGCCCGACCAGAAGCATTTCATGGGACGAGCCCGCACCCGCCGCCTCTTCCGCGCCATGCTGTCGAATCGCAAGAAGACGTGGCGCTTCAACCAGTCGCCGCTCTTCCTCGAGTACTTGATGGGCAAGCGCCACTACAAGTGCACGCCTTGGGGCATGCCGACCTACAACATCTTCGGATGGCAGAAACCCTGCTATCTGCTGCAGGATGGTTACGCCGAATCCTACAAAGAATTGATGGAAACGACGGAGTGGGCCAGCTACGGCACCGAGTCGGGCAATCCGCAGTGCGCCAACTGCATGGTGCATTGCGGCTACGAACCTTCGTCGGTGGACGATACCTTCGGATCGCTGCGCGGCTTCGCCGACACGGTGAAGGCGACCTTCTCGCTCTATCCCGACAAAGATGCGCTCACCGATCTCAATCGCGAGACGCGCCCGGTGCACTCCTACAACCCGCTGATCCAGATTGAAGCGCACGCAGCCGCTCCGCAAGCAGAAGAAAGCCGAGTATGAGCGGTCGAGAACACGGGCACGATCCTGCGCTCCCCCACATTGCGCAACGCGTCGTTGCGCCGCCGCACCCGACCCACGAAGTTCCGAGCGACGAACTCGAAGTTGTCCCCGGATTCGAGCGCGAAAATCTTCAAGGCTGGATCCCGCAGGTCGCCACCGAAGCAGACATTCGAGCGGTCATCGAAAAAGCTTTCGACTATCGCGGTGACGTAACCATCACCCGCAAAAATAAAGACAAAGATAAAAATGAAGAAGGGTCCCAGATCACCGGATATCTCTTCGACCGTCGCATCGGCCCAACCCTCGCGACCTCCGTCGTTCGTCTGATGCTAGCCACGAGCAACGAGCGCCCCCAGATCCCCTATTCCGAAATCGCCGCCATAGCCTTCACCGGACGCGACACCGCCGCCGGCAAGAGCTACGAAGCCTGGGTGAAAAAATACTGGGAGAAGCGCGCCAAAGGCGAGAAGAACATTTCCATCGAGCCCGAAGCGCTAGAGTAAGGTTCCTGTGGAGAAACGGTTGTGTGGGGACGGCCGCCTCGGCCATCCAGGCCGAGCGCAGCTCGGCAGCCGCCCGCGGCCACAGCAACTCTGGACTCGCCTAGAATGATTCCCATGCTAGTGCTCGCCTCCGCTTCGCCGAGACGCCAAGAATTGTTGCGCAACGCTGGGATCAATTTCGAGGTGCTACCCGCGCATATTCCAGAAAACGCGCTCCCCGGAGAAGCCGCGAAGGACTGTGCCGAACGCCTGGCGCGCGAGAAGGCGCTCGTGGTTGCGCGTCAACGCCCGCAGGATTGCGTGCTCGGCGCCGACACTGTGGTTGTCGTTGGTGGCCAATATGATGGCCAACTTCTCGGCAAGCCCTCCGATGCCGCTGACGCCGCGCGCATGTTGCGCCTGCTTTCCGGACGCGAGCATCAGGTGATTACGGGAGTGTGTTTAGTGGTCAGTGGCCAGCCAACAGTGGCGAGTGAAACCACTCTCGTCACCGTGAGCGAACTCACGGAAAAAGACATCGCCAACTACATTGCCAGCGGCGAGCCAATGGACAAGGCTGGAGCCTACGCGATTCAAGGCCTCGCTTCACGCTGGATTCCGCGGATCGAAGGGGATTACAGCAACGTGGTAGGACTGCCAGTAGCGCTGGTGTGGCGGATGCTGCAGGAAAGCAGTTACCAGTTGCCAGTTGCCAGTTGCCAGAAAACCCGCGGCTCTTGAGTTCTTACTGAGAACTGAGAACCGGGAACTGAGAACTCTTATGCGGTTGGCGGCTTGGGCGTTTCTTTTGGCTTTTCCTCCGGATCTTTCATCGACGACTTAAAATTCCGGATGCCTTCCCCCAGACCTTTGCCTAAGTCGGCAAGCTTACTCGGCCCGAAAAGCAGCAGCGCGATGCCGATAATCAACAGAATATGCAGCGGCGAAAACAGTCCCTCACCCATAGATCCTCCGGGTTCCCACTCGATTGCGCCGAGCAAACCCTATGGAAATTCTAGGCTTCCCTCGATCTGGAGTCAAAGATTCGGAGTCGAAGATCCGGACTCAAGGAACTCAATCGCTTTTATGGCTTGCGGCGCGGCGCAAGCCTGCTTTATGCCCGATCTGGTCATGCCTGCTCGATCAGGCCGGCAATGAGCGCGGCCCGGCGTGGCAACTCCGAGATCAGGATGTGCTCGTGCGGGGCGTGAGCTCCGTCGCCCACGGCGCCGAGCCCGTCCAGGGTTGGGATTCCCAGAGCGGCGGTGAAATTTCCATCGGAGCCGCCGCCTACCGCCGCCTCGCCCAGCTTCCATCCCAGTTCTCGCGCGATGGCAGCGGCCTGCGCGTACAACGCCTTTACTCCGGCGGTGCGCTCCATGGGCGGACGATTGATTCCTCCCGTGATCTCGATCTTGCATTTGCGATTGAAGGGGCGCAGGCTGCGCATCTTCTTATCGATTCCAGCCGCATCTTTTATGCTCGCGATACGAACATCGACCTGCGCCGCCGCTTCGGCCGGAACCACGTTGGTTCGCGATCCTCCGCTGACAACGCCGACGTTGACCGTCAAGCCTTTCTCTAGCGCGGTGAAGCGGGAAATTTTTTCGATTTGATGCGCCAGCTCCAGAATCGCGTTCGCGCCTTTCTGGAAATCGAGGCCGGCATGAGCAGCCTTGCCGGTAACCTTGACGAGGTATCCGCCAACTCCTTTGCGCGCGGTTTTCACGGCGCCCTGGAATCCATAGGCAGGCTCGAGCACGAGCACGGCCGCCGCTTTTTTCGCCAGCGACTCAGTGATCGCTCGCGACGAGTCGCTGCCCACTTCCTCGTCGGAAACCAGGAGCACGGTCACGGGGCGCGGCAATCCGGCTTTATGCCAATCTTCTTTGTGCCAATCGTGTTTATGCCAATCCTGCAAGGCCGCGAGCGCGTGGAGCATCAGGGCGATGCCGGATTTCATATCGAGGACGCCCGGTCCGGTCAGCTTATTGTCCACGGTACGGCATGGCATGGCGGCGAGCGTGCCGAGCGGATAGACGGTGTCGTAATGTCCGAGCAGCAGCACGGGCTTCGCTGCCGACTTGCCGGGAAAATCCACCTGCAGGTGATTGCCACGGTCTTTCGCTGGATGGACGCGGACCTTGACTGTTGGCTTGCCGCCGAGCTGGGAAAATTTCTGCGCGACGGCCTCCGCGATGCGATCTACGGCGGCTTTGTTGTCGCTGGGAGATTCGATTTCGACCAGTTCGCGGATGGTCGAGACGATGGCATCGCGCCGCTCGTCGAAGTAGGCTAGACGGCGCTGCGCTTCGGTCGTGGGTGTCACGGGAGCAGTTCTCAGTTCTCAGTTCTCAGTTCTCAGTTCTCAGATGGGATTGGATCGCTGAGCGCAGCTCTTAGCCTTGGTTTGAAGTGCGCTTAGTTTCCTGGGCTCTTGGAGGTCCGCGCTGTTGCGGCTATTTACTAGTTGTTAATTTACTAACTGGTTACGGTACCCCCCTCCCCCCCGATCTATTGGAATCATGGGGTTAGGCGTTTTTTCGTGCCAAATATTTGGTTCCAAAGGACTTATAGGTAAAATCTAGATAACATTGGAGTTAGGTGTTATTTTCCCTGGGCCGAATTGTGCTGGTCGTTGAAAACAAAGGAGTTACGACTTACCAAGTCACTCAAAATATAGATTTCAAAGAACTTAGGGCAAATTACGGCTGTAGCCCCCGCTGGGGTCTTACCTAATATTTATTATAACTGATGATGTCAACTATGGGTAGATGCGGCGAATGCGGAGATCACGGACGTGAGCCTCGTGGTAGGCAGCACAGGCGCAGCCAATATCCTTGAGCAGTTTCAGGACGGTGTGCTTGGCAACTCCGGTCATCCGGCAAGTGGCGTTGATCGAAACTCCCTCAACGAGAGCTGCGATCACTTGGGCGCGTTTATCAGTGGCCAGCCGATTCATGGGAACACTATAATACAATAATTGTGTGTTGACAACACAATTATTGTATATTATTATCGTATTCATACAAAAGGACAATATGCTCTTTAAGATTCCAAAAATGCTCCCAACCGAGATGGAAGTCCTGCAAAAGATCAACGCCATGAGGCAATCTTTGAAGAACTCCATTAGCACTCCAGGACGTTGGTATGGGGTATTGCGAAGAGCGACCCTTGCCAGAAACATCCGGCATTCAAACAGTATTGAAGGGATCAATGTCACGAGAGACGACGTGATGGCGGCTATCCAAGACGATGAGCCATTGACAGCTGAAAAGAAGGAATGGCTGGCTACTCTCGGGTACAGAAATGCAATGACCTACGTCCTTCAACTTGCGAACGATCCACACTTTACCTATAGCGAAGGGTTGATTCGAAGTCTCCACTTCATGATGATGCAACACGAGCTGGAAAAACACCCAGGACGCTATAGGCCGGGGGTGATTTATGTCCGCGATGAGAAGAAACAACAAACCGTTTACGAGGGGCCTGACGCTGAACTTGTCCCGAAGTTAATGGGTGAGCTGCTCAACGATCTAAACGACAGATCAGGCATTCCTGGAATGATCCGTGCGGCTCTGGGTCATCTTAATCTAGTAATGATTCACCCGTTTTCCGATGGAAACGGGAGAATGGCTCGGTGTCTTCAGACGCTGGTCTTGGCGCGAGAACAGATCGTCGAACCTCCATTCTGCAGCGTTGAAGAGTATTTGGGCAGATTCACCGATGAATACTATGACGTTTTAGCAGATGTCGGGAAAGGCAAATTTCATCCAGAAAATGACTGCCGAGCTTGGATCAGATTCAACCTTGTAGCTCACTTCCGACAAGCGGCATGGCTGCTGCAGCGCAGCCGAATGACGCAGCGTGTTTGGAGTGAAGTAGAGGAATTGCTCATACGTAAGAAGGTAAACGAAAGGGCGTTACCTGCTCTTGTTGATGCTGCTTTTGGTTATCGCATCAGGAGATCGCACTACATGACTTCCGCCGAGGTGTCGGAACAAGTTGCTAGTATTGAGTTACGAATGCTTGTCGAGGTTGGTTTTCTGGTTGCCGAAGGAGAAACGCGAGGCAGAATCTATCGAGCGTCCGACAAATTGAGCCAGATTTATCGCCGATGCTATGAGGCAAGAAGCACTGTTGATCCGTTCACGCAAGAGGCTCTGCCATTTCCATCCGAAGGTTTTGCGGTGAAATGAGCCTACTTGTTTTCCGTGGCTTCTCTCACGACCCGCACAGCGGCTTGGCTGGCATCCTCGCGGCATTTGTGCGTCCTGAACTTGTTAAGCATGTCCGGCTCTGTAAATTTATGTCCGCACGCGATACACTCGCCGGGTTCTTTGGGATCACGGGGAACCCGCAAAAGCCTTTCTTTTTTTGCCATGCCCACAGTTTCCCACAGGTCGCGTTCCGATGCTACCCTGTGGAAATTCAAACTGCACCACTACCCAACTATGGGATGGTCGATAGATGCTGATCGGTCCGGAGGCGAATGCCGGGCGGCCGCGGCGAAGTTGAAGTTGATCGTCCAAATCGGGCCGGTCGATCATGACAATAGTATTTGGCCACTTCATGATCGGCGAAGATCCCGAGAGAGCGTGCATTGAAGAGTTCCGGACATCGATATACTCGAATTGAACGTTAGGTGCTGCTTCTCGCACCAGGATTCGCAGTGGGTATTCCCAGCTATCGCCACCGCAAACGACTCCGACCGGGGCAGACGGCGTCCTAGACAATTCGGCCGCGGCGGCCACGTAAGGGCCCTGCAAATTGGGACGGTTTTCGAAGTACAGCGACGTTCTATCTCGAAAGAGGATGCTCGAATGCATTGAGAGTAGTAGCCTCGTGGAGTTCCTGGTGGCCGGCCGCATACCGGCTACCAACAGCACTATTCCGATGGCGAGCGACCATCTCCGAAGGCCAGTCAGGCTGAAAGCGACCCCAATAATCGGAGTTGCCGCCACAAACAATGGCAATTGAAGGCGCGACGTCCAAGGCTGCCATTTCAAGAGCGCGGAAAACAAAACGAGGCCAGTGCAGACGCATACCGCGTAAATCCGGCTCCTAGATCCGCCGGGCGCAGACCACAGACAGATCACAATTGCCAGCCTAAAAAGAAATGCAGAGGGTTTCCGGCACTGTCCTCATGAAGCGCTGGTCCTAGATTTGGGAAACTAGATGGGAAACGCGTATCCAGAAAAGTGGTCCGCCGGTCGTTGATGTCCCAGCTGATAAGTTGATGGAATCGCAGCACTGCCCTCACGACTGCGCTCCCTCCGCGCGGCAGCCCTGCTGCGTGGACGGCTACGTTGCGAACGACGTTGGAAGCAATGGCCGCCGGGGAATGAACCTTGTTCTGGTAGATAGCTTCGTCCGGCGGTTCCAGCAATGAGCCAAAAGTCCTCCAGTTCCGCTGCAAATGCGAAGCGTTCACGGCGACGATGCAGAGGGCCATCCAACTCAGTACGGCGATGGCCCGCATCCCCTGCCGACGGTACATCGAAGCGCCAATCCATACAACGAATGGCGCAGCGAATAACAGTCCACTTGTTTTGGTGAGCGCGACCAAACCCAGACTTGCTCCTCCAAGCGTCGCGTTCCCCCAAGTAACACGCTCACTCATGAGATCCATCGCGACGTTTACGAAACACAGAAGCCAGAAAGCGGTCACGTAGTCGTTCTGTGTGCTGGATCCCTGCAATATCCCCATTGGGATCGTAACGCAACATACCGATGCGAACAATTGGCCCTGTCCAGGGGCTCCGAGTTTGCTGGCAACCCTTGATACTCCGATGACACTTCCCAACATTGAAATGTATTGGACACAAGCCGAGAAGCGGTCTCCGCCGGACAGAACTTGAAGATGCAGGATCACAAATTCCGCCCACGGGCCCAAGTACAACTGCCGGAGGTCGTGAGTGGGATAGTTCCGGAGGGAATGATGATCCATCCAATTCAAGACTCGCGTCAGATGGTAGGTCATTGAATCAGAGTTGTTCGGAGCGGAAATCAAAGCCACGCAGGCTGTAATGAAGAGAATTACACCAATTCCGCTTAATAGAATTCTTTGAGACGTTTCCCGAGGTACTCCGGAAAACACTGATCGCACAGAAACCATCACTGCTCGCGGCTCCGAGACCCAAAAGAGAACCGCGGCACCGAACGAGATCAGAACCCAAGCGGTTGCCAGAGGCCAGAAGGCGAGTGCGTCAAATAGGCTAAGCCCTTCCGTAAGTGCGGTGATCGCGATACCCCAGACTGTGCAAGCAGCCAAGAAGGCATCGCGCCAGTCGGGAAACCGCTTGCTCAGTATCCCGAAGAGACAGAGCCATAGTGGAAGTATCAGAAGCGCGAGCATTTTGGTTAGGGGGCAACTCCTAAGCGCCTTCCCACTTTACACTGGTCGGTGAATTTACAAGCTAAGGGTTTTGAATTTACAAGCCAAGGGTTTTTAGGGCTCGGCGCACGGCTCTGAGCGCTGCTAACGATGACGCCAATGCCCGTCACCGGACCCCTGAAGTCGAAGAAGGCCGCCGACCAAGCGGCAAATCGATTTATCTGTACAACTTTGGCCGGTAGGCACAACCGTTTGCCCATCTTTATCCGGGATCTCGTGGGGAGATCCCTTGGCTTTGTCGGAGCTAATCCAATTATTCCTCGGGCGGGTCGGGGTGCAGGCCGTCGCCGGGGGCGAGGGGGAGGCGGGAGGCTCCGGCGAGAAGGGCGCGCTCTTGCGGCGTGAACTCGCTCTTGTACTGGTCGGAGTTGATTAGTCGTTGGCGTTGATCGGGGGTCAAGCCGCGCATCTCGCGGATCGCCCGGTTGAGGGCCTGGCGGCGGTCGGGCGGCAACTGCTTGAACTGCTGAAAGAGCTGGCGCGCCTGCTGCTTCTGATTCGGAGTCAGGTGCTCCCAGGTTTCCATGCGGGCGAGCACGCGCTCCTGCTGCTGCGGAGGCAGGCTGCAAAAATGCTGCAACCTTTTTTGCAAGCGGGCTTGCTGTTGCGGGGGAAGCCGGCGGAACTGGGGATCGTTTTCGAGCGCGCGGCGCTGCTGCGCGGGCGGGAGATCCTTATAGCGGCGGAGCCAGTTTCCGGCGTGGCCGGGCTGGTTCTGCGCGGGGCGGGCTTGATAGGGGCTGCTGGGGTTGGGACGATCCTTCTGAAAGTAGTGCCACTGCCCGTCCGCATTCTGGGATGGCCGGCGCTGTTGCTGGGGAGGTCGCGCCGGCGCATAGGGGGATTGGGATTGGGCGGGCGAGAGTTGGGCAAACAATTGGGCGAACGACAGCGTCAGCAGCAGAAGCGCTCCGAGACAGCTGGCAAATTTCGCCTGGCCCAGCAGGTCTCGTATCACTTCACCCAGGTTAGCGCCCAAAAGGCGGGCGCGAACCTGGGGCACCTTCCGGGTGCGAACCTGGGGCACCTTCGTTACTGGTCTTACATTGCCTGTGAATCTCATGGATTCGCGGTTACGTCGTCCTGCACCTGCAGATCGTCGAGCACATCGAAATCGGCGTACAAATCATTGTTCGAATCCAGCGCCTGCAGATCGCCGACGGCGGTTCCCGGCTCAACCGGCAGACCGAGGGAGGGAGGCTTGGTGGCGATGGCGTCGGTTTGAGAGATGTAAGACCTGTTGCCGACCACCAGCGCTCCGGCAAACAACACGGCCGCGAGCGACATCGCCCATGCCGGATGCCGCAGCCAACTGAACCAGGCTGCATGCGGGCGCGCCATTTCTTCGCGGCTTTCTTCGCGGAGGCGCGCCTGCAGGCGGGTGTCGAAATGGGGCGACGGTTCGGGCGCTTGCCATTCATCGAGCAGCGCCATGGTTTTCTGCAACTCGCGCAGATGGGTGGCACAGTCGTTACAAGATGCGATGTGGTTAGTGACCTCCGGCTGCATTGTTGCGGCGTCCATGCCAGCGGAAGTTATTATGTCCGGCAACAGTTCGCGAATTTGATTGCAATTCATACTGCCTTCCTCTACTTCCCCGAAACAAACTCTTTCAGCTGCTCGCGCAAGGTTTCGTAGGCGCGGAACAGCAACGACTTAGTGGCGGACTCACTCAGCTTGAGCACGTCCGCAATCTGGCGGTAATCCATCTGCTGATACTTGTGCATGATGACCGCCAAGCGCTGGCGCTCGGGCAGCGCATTGACTTTGCTGCGGATCGCCGCCAGCCGCTCCCGCTTCAGGATCTGCTCTTCCGCGGTGAGCGAATCGTCGGCCAGGTCGGGCGTGGTGCCCGTTTCCCGGTCGGGCTCATCGAGGCGCACGGTCTTTTCCGGACGCTCGTGGCGCGTGTCGCGGGCGTGGTTGACGGCCAGGTTGGTCGCGATGCGATACAACCAGGTCGAGAACTTGGCGCTCGGCTCGTAACTGGTGCGCGAGCGGTAAACCCGCAGAAATACTTCCTGGGCCAGTTCCTCGGCGGTCGACGGGTTGTGGCACATGCGGTACATGAAGCCCACCATCGGCCGGCGATACTTCTGCACCAGATAAGAGAAGGCGGATTCGTCGCCCGTCTTGACCCGGAGCATCACATCAACGTCGGAAACGGCATGGACTGCATTGTCGTCTGCATTGTCGTCTGCATTAACGACGGACTTTGCTATGGTGCCGGACGCAGACGGAGGCGACGTTCCCGCAAGGTTCGGCAGCCCGCGATCGACCGCTCCGCCATTCAGCAGCCCGCAACTCGGCAGCCCGCGATCCAGCAGTCCGCGATCAATGGCCACGCCGCTCACATCAGTAGAAACCCCGTTCGGGGGCGAAAGTTGCGCCTCCTGGGGCGCGGGAGGGCGCGAGGAAGTATTTTCTCGTGAATCAGTTACGGGTCGAGCCTCGGGAATGTCGGAGGCAGCCATGGAAGGGGTGATGGAAAGAGGCTACCGGGAGCGGCGCAGGCGGTCAAGAGGGCGCACGGACGGGGGACGGGCACGATTTGTCCGGGATTCCACGATCTGAGGTCGGGGCCGTGCGCCGACCGGCTTGTGTTGCCGAGCGCTACGTCAATCACAGGTCTCAACCATTACTCTCAACTATTATTGCGTGACCACGTCTCCCACAGTTGGTCAAAAGCGGTACCTTCGAACACCGACGCCAACCCACTCCTATTGAACAAATCCCTTATGCGCTGCTTGGGATTGGCAATCTCCATATCGCATTTTGTCCTTCTCGCATGCATATAAACGCTGACCAGCGCCCCGAGACCCGCACTATCGACGTAGTCTACATTCGTCAGGTCTAACACGATGCGCTTGCCCTCGGCGATCAGATCGCGGAGAGTGCTCTCCATCGTAGCGGAGGTTTCCAGTGTAACCCGACCTGTGGCCCGGACCGTCGTTTCCGAGGTGGTCTTCTCCGTTTCGAGTTTCAATTGGGGACCGCGAATAACCGGATTGGCAGCCATTGCAGAGCTCCTTGTCGTTGCATTCGAAGTAAACCCGCGATGTGGGTTCGACTGAATTGAGTAAAGATATATCAAACCATCGCAAAGTCAAGCCAAAGTCATGCCATTTCAGGTCTTTCCTGAGCCCGCCTCCTCGGCGGTCGATAAGGGATCTGCAGCCGCCAGTGAATGAAGGGGCTATGACAGCGTCGCGTGCTCGGTCTCGGCTTCTTTCAGGATGGGGATGTCGGCGCTGGCATTCTCCCAGCGCTTGGCTTCTACGTTCGCCGCAGCCTTCGTTCAGAAATTGGAAGTGCAAGTCCGCGTACTCGAAGCAGTTCTCGGAGGTGAACGGACTGCAACGCGAGTGCGAGACAATTCAGTAGCAAGATCGTGGATAGGGAACTTGTGTATAATGATGAACTTACCGCACCAAAGTGGGCGCTTAACTCAGCGGTAGAGTGCCATCCTCACACGGTGGAAGTCGTAGGTTCAAATCCTACAGCGCCCACCATCGACATCTGCTTACCGCGCAGCCATTTAACGATTAGCTGTCGTTTCTTGCAGTTAAAATCCCGCCCGATGCCAAACCGACGAAGGTCATTGGAGTGGCCTCAGAGGCAGGTTTGTTGCCGGTAATTGCTCCATGTATTTCCGCTGGGTTTTGAGCGCGTCGTCTTGTTCTCAACAATTGAGCAGAAGCATATTATGAGATTGGGATTCTTGGCTTGCTCCCTCGAAAGTGCACGTGGATCTTACAACCACACCCCCAAGTTTCGTGGCCCGTGAAGTGGAGGCCGATATTGAACTCTGGCAGCTTGGTCGCTTCGAGATGGTTTTAGTGCCAGAAACGAAGGGTGACCTCCGCCACAATGTCACGCTTGAAGTACATGACGTGCGCAGCGACAAATTGCTATGGACCCGCCCGTTTACCTATCGTCCGCCGTACAGCTTCTTCAGCAGAGATACCGGCTCACTAGTGTTGGCTTGGCCGCTGGTGGACGACGCGTCCCGCAAAGCCCTGAGCAGAGATCCCGGATGGTACCAGCGCGTACACGAAGTTAATGATGAGCAGGGCATGGTCGCCGTGGAGGTGCTTGACGCCTTCACCGGCGTGGTCCGTGCCCGCGTACTGCTGGATACCGGTAAGGGATCATTCCTCCCCATGAGGATATCTGCGACTGCGGACCGTTTATTCGTCCTCGATAACCTCCACCGCCTACTAGGGTATAGTTTTGACGGTAAGTTGCAAGGCCGCGCCTTTGGCCGCAGTGGCACCGCTTCACCCGATGGCCGCTTCTTGCTTCTTGAGACGGCACGTGGACGGCTCGCAGTGCTCGACTCGGCAACTCTCGCGCCAGTTGACCAACTGGACTTCGCGGCGCCAGTGGCAGCCACCACCTTCGTCGGCGATTCTCTGGCGGTGCTCTGTGCCGATCAGACCTTCTACATTTTCGACTTGAAACAGATCGCGCAGAAACCGGTCGTCGCAGCTGCCGCGCCCTAACTAAGACTTTTAAGCATTCGGTTGTTGGAACATAGCGGGCTGGCTCGTCGGACGCTCGAAAACTGGCTGCTATACGATTACTGTCGAAAAATCCCGATTGCGCTCATTGAGGTGGGATGCACTTTTGGGCGAAGAATCTGCTACCATGACCGTTCGGTGAGGTTGCCATGCCCCAATACGTGATCGAGCGTGAAATCCCCGGCGCAAGTAATTTATCGGATGCGGAACTGCAGGCAATTGCCAGAAAGTCGGTAGGCGTGCTGAAGGATATGGGACCGGAAATCAAATGGCTCCACTCCTACGTCGCCGGCGATAAATTCTATTGTGTGTACTTGGCGCCAGACGAGGAAACGATTCGCGAACATGCACGCCGCGGCGGTTTTCCGGCGAATCGCATCTCGGCAGTGCGACGCCTGATCGATCCCAACACCGCAAATTGACTTAGAGTTGGTTTCATTAATGTCTCTCCGCTCGGAAGGCACGTCCCTCAGGGGCTAAAGCCCGCATTTTTCCAAGCCCTGGACGGCACGGCTGAAGCCGTGCCCTACCCAAAACCGATTTATGAAACCAGCTCTAAGCAGAGTTTCGAGTCCGAACACCTGACTCCGCGTCGCCGTTAAGCGCCACCTGGACAGCTTGCTCGACCGGCATCGCCCAACCTTCCATCCACGCCGTCCCTGCGGCATTACCGAGCGTTCGGCGCGCAAATTCCAGGGCCTTCTCAAGCCTGGGTTGCTCGGCGGGCGTGAGCGGAGCGCCCAATCTTTGGCGAAGCGCGGCGGCGGCTCCTGCCAAGTGCAGCGATTGCTCAGCGTTCGACTGCGCTGCGGCACTCACGGCGAGACATTCGAGCGCCCTCGCGATGCCGCGTTGATGACCCAACTCTTGGAACAACTTGATGCTCTCGCCGTACAGACGACGCGCCTCGGCGTTGTTCCCCTGATCGCAGCTTAGACTTGCCAAATCGGAGAGGGCGCTCGCAATTCCCCAGCTATCACGCAGTTGGCGAAACTCCGACAGGCTCTGTTCACAAAATGAACGCGCGGCAACGAAGTCCGCTTTTTCCCGAGCGACGTCGCCCTGGTAGTTCAACGTCCAGGCGACACCGGCACCATCTCCGATCTGACGGAACATCGTCAGGCACTCATCGTAAAGCGAGGATGCGCGCTCATATTCGCCCTGCATCTTCGTCACGCTGGCGAGATTGCTGAGGGCTCGGGCGATGTCAGCGGAATCGCCAAGGTCCTTCCATATCGCGACACATCGCTCGAAGAGGAAGGATGCGGCGGCGATTTCGCCACGATCGCGAGCGATCACGGCCAACGCGTTCAGCGCAACGGCAACGCCGCGATTGTCGTTTAGCTCAAGACAGGTCTCCATACTGTCTTCGAACATCTGCTGCGCGGAGCCGTAATCGCCCTGCTCCCCCGCCAGAACTCCGGCAGCGAACAGCAGGCGTGCGTGAAGCTTCGGACGCGCCGCGGCTCCTTCTAACGCCAGGACCCTTCCGATGGCGTCACGGCCCTCCGCAAGATGCTCCCGTGTTTCCCAGAAGCGGAACAGGGCGGCGCCGATGCGGAGGCCCCAGTCGGCATCCCCGGTTTTGATCAGATAATCAATCGCCAAGCGGAAGTTGTCGTGTTCGACCTCAAAACGGTCGAGCCATTCGGGGTGAATGGCTGTGTCCTCGGCACCTTCTTCGGCAAGCACGAGGTAATAAGCGGCATGGGCCCGGCGAGTCGCAGATTCATCGTCGCACTCGGCGAGGCGTTCGAGAGCGTACTCCCGGATGGTGGAGAGCATAAAGAAGCGCGTTTCTTTATCGACCTGCTCCACCTGCTGCGCCAAGCTCTTGTCCACCAGCGAAGCCATGCCATCGAGCACGTCCAGGCCCAGATCGCCCTTGGTGTCGCATACGGCTTCCACGCCTTCCAGCGTGCAGCCACCGGTAAACACGGAAAGCCTCCGAAGGAGAGTTTGTTCAGCGCTGTTGAGGAGGCCGTAACTCCAGTCCACGGTGTTGCGAAGGGTTTGTTGCCGCGTTGGCAGATCGCGGGGGCCGCCGGTCAACAGGTTCAAGCGGTTTTCGAGCCGTGTCAGCATGGCGGACGGCGAAAGCAGCTTGATGCGCGCCGCAGCAAGTTCGATGGCGAGAGGCAGGCCGTCAAGGCGAGAGCAGATGGCCGCCACCGCGGCTGCATTTTCCTTCGTCAAGGCGAATTGGTTCTTTACAGCCTGCGCGCGTTCCACAAAGAGCGCGATCGCTGGAAGACGGGAGAGCTCTTCCAGAGGCGGGATGGACTTGGGGTCGGGCAGCGCAAGCGGTGGCACGGGAAATTCATGTTCGCCGTAGATATGAAGCGGCGCCTGGCTCGTGACCACGACCTTGAGTTTGGGGCCAGCAGTAAGCATTTGCGCAACGACCGGCGCGGCGGAGACGAGGTGCTCGAAGTTGTCGAGCAAGAGGAGCATTGGCTGGCTCAGGCCGGCCATGTACTCTATCAAGCTTTCCTGCGGCGACGTAGTTCCGGTCTCGCGCACTCCCACGGCTTGCGCGATCGTGGAAGCCATCAAGGTACGTTCGCCAATCGCTGACAGAGAGACAAAGCAAACACCCCCTGGAAACCGGTCGGCGATTTCGCCCGCCACCTGCAAGGCCAGCCGCGTCTTCCCGATTCCGCCCGGACCGGTCAGGGTCACGAGGTGGACGTCGACGCGGCTCAAGAGCCGCCGGAGACCAGCCGCTTCGTGTTCCCGTCCAATGAATGCGGTGCGCTGCACCGGCAGGTTGCTGGCGCGAGTTTCGGATTCCCGGGCAGGCACATCGGCAAGGCGGTCGCGCACCGCGGCGAGGTCGCGAGCCAAATCCCGAGTGGAGGCATAACGTTGCTTCGGGTCCTTGGCGAGGCAGCGCTCCACGATCCAAATAAAAGGAGCGGGCACCTGAAGCATTTTGGCACCGAGGCGCTCGGGCTCATCGCGAAGGATTGCGGCGGTCGTTTCCGCATGGGTCTTTTTCTTGAACGCGGGAGTTCCGGTGGCCATTTCGTAGAGCACCGATCCGAAGGAAAACTGGTCGGAACGAAAATCGACTTCCTCGCCGGTCGCTTGCTCCGGCGACATGTAGCCGACAGTGCCCATCACGGTTCCATGCTCGGTGATGGTGGTACTCGCATCCGAACTGCTGGCGTCGCCGAGTTTAAGAAGTTTCGCCAGACCAAAATCCAGTACCTTGGCCACACCCTCGCGAGAAACCATAAGGTTCTCGGGCTTCAGATCGCGATGAATGATGCCAATCTCGTGCGCTTTGGCGAGACCGTCGGCAATCTGTGCCGCGATAGCGACCGCCTTGCGAAATGGAATAGGGCCGGAGGCGAGTAGGGAACGCAGCGTTTCTCCATCCACCAGTTCCATCGCGATATAGCGCGTACCGTTTACGTGCCCGAGTTCATAAATCGTAACGATATTCGGGTGATTCAGCGCGCAGGCAGAACGGGCCTCCTGCTCGAAACGAGACAAGGCTTCCGCTTGCGAACAGCGGTCCAGCGAAAGAGTCTTGATTGCGACCTGGCGTTCGAGGCGGGTGTCGTTAGCGCGATAGACTTCACCCATGCCGCCCGCGCCCAGTCGCTGAAGAATCTCATAACTGCCGAAGCGCGCACCCGGCGACAGGGTGGATGGCACCGAACCTAACGTGGAAGGTGGATTCATGGACCTTGGGCGCAGCTCTTGACTGCGCAATTACATTTGAGCTTTCAACTTGCTGCCGCGACAGACCCCAACGCGGCACCCCCGCTGCGCTTATAATAACCCAGATTTCGAAGCGGATTTTGATCCAGCGTCGTTAAACCCAGGCAAGTCTTGTTGGTTCGCTTGTCAGAACGCTGATTCCTCGAATCGGGAAAGAGGTATCACCAGAAGTGGTAGCCGAGATTACTGGCCCGTTAGTCGGCAACTCTTACCTTGGGGATATGTCAGGTTTGCCCGTCATCTGCCAACTGGTTAGTGCTCTTTGAAGCTTCGGGGCTCCAATATCTCGCTCAGGTAGTCATGGCTTCCAGGGTTTCGCTCCAGATGTGGGTAACGTACGCCCCCGGCATATCGAATTTCACGGGTTTCCACAGAGTCAAAGTTGCGAACAACCAAAGAGATCCTCCCGTTTCGCGGATGCGCGATCGATTCGTTGAGCGTATCGGCGGAATAAACGCGGCCATCCACCGCGAGAATCGTCATGTTCGGTCCGATACCCGCCTCGTAGGCCGGCGTCCCAGCTATGACGTTGAAGATTGTACCGTCCTTCTTCACAGAGATCCCGATTGAATACGCGCCGTTATAGCTGAATGGAAGAAGGTCAGAATAGAAAGGTTCGTTGTTGGGGGTCGCGTTGTATACGAGACGCCAGCCGGCAGCCTCAAGGCCGTCGGTCGGCGGCTTCCTGTTTAACTGGTAAACGCGCGTTTCAAAGAAGGTGTGCCAGTCAAACGGACAGATTGCCGATAACGACGCTTCGACATCCTCTCGCGTGTAAGGCACGACGATCGGATCGGTGTCGTGCTGGCCGAAAAAGCTCCGTAAGAAATCATCGAGCGACAGTCGGCCCTGTGTTTGTTCGCGGATTATGGTATCAGCGCGCAGCCAGATGAGGGCGCCTTCATCGTAGTAATCCTGTCCGCGGCGCAACGAATACCATCCAACGTCGAATGCACGCAAAACCCAGTCTTCCGTCGCCGTATCAACCAGGGGGGTTGAAGCACGACCCGGCTCGTTGGAAAGGTCCGCAGCCACCCGTCCGAGATAATCGCGCATGTACGCTGCGTCATTGAAACCGGCGCGCGTGGCGAGCACCATCCCTATATATTGGTTCAGACCCTCATACACCCAGAGCAGCGAGGTCCGCTCAGGCCCCTGATAGTCGGGCTTCGAGTACAGCTCCGCCGGGCGCCGGTATTTGCCGTCCCAAGAGTGGGATTGTTCATGGGCGAGAAGCGGCCAGCCGAACTTCTCCAGTTGATCTTTCTTTGAAAGTGCGGCGTCACCGACTGCGTTGTATGGCGAATCCTCGTGCTCCAGTCCGTCGAAGGGCCGCGCTGCGCTCTGCGATACAAGAAGGTGCAAAGTTTGCCAGTGGCGGAAGCCGAACATTGCCCGATCCTGTTCGATTAGCTTCCCAAACAGAGCGAACGCGTGCGCCTCATCGGCGTTGTCGACAGCGGCCTGGCTATCGCCGGTGATGTCGAGCTCCGCCGGCCAATTCGACGCCAGCGGCACCGCACGGAAGAACTCACCGGCCAACACCGGTGAATCGATCAAGCGTTCCAGCGAAACTGGCGCGAAATTCACGCGGCTGCCCATAAGGCTGGTAACCCGCAGAGAACTACCCTGTTGCCAGTTTGGAGGTAGAAGAATGGACGGCTCGATTATTAACTGACGCTTGTCGATGCCTCGCGGGTAAAGCACAGCGGTGTTCCACGCCATCAGGAGTTGATGATCGGAGATCGTGTTTTCCAGCAACGTATCAAAATCGACGGTTATCCGATCGGTCTTCGCCGGAACTTCAACGTGAATTGTGTAGATGTCCTCGGGATCGCGCGTCCAGGGCAGGGTCGCGCTCCCCGAACGTACGCGGAGCGCTGCGAATCGTTGAATAGGACCGGTCGGTCCATGCTCGCCTGGAATCCAACGAGGATACGCGAGTGCGAGCGTGCCCGGCCGCACCTGAATTTCCTCATGCACAAAAGCGATTCGACGCGCGGCTTGCGTTTCGTCAACTACCAGCGTCATGACAGGCGCTAATCTGTCCTGTGCACTCGCACTCGTTGCGGCAGCAATCATTGCGCCCAGTGCGAGCACCAGACATTTCGGAGCGAGCAGCGTGATCATGTACGTCCTCCAGTAAGAGCACCATTCACTATCCCCAAGGATAGTAGGTAAACGCCTCTACTGGCACGAGTTTTGGCGCTTTCGTCTTCATTCCGCTATCCATTCAGTATTCCCCCTGGATAGTAGGGTAAACGCCCCTACTGGCACGGGTTTTGGCGTCTTTGTCTCATTTCACTATCCCTCTACTAAGAGAGAAGGCTCTGAGTGCCTGTCTTTCGATCCGCCAAGCTGTAGGCGGAAACGCCCTCAGGAAGATGAGTCTGGACACGGGTATAATGGCTTGCACTAGCGGAGAGATGGTCGCAATTGAGGTTTGATCAGTGCAGGCACAAGTCAAGCTCGGGCGTATTGCCGGCATTTCTATTGGGCTCCATTACAGCTGGTTCATCATCGCTTTTCTCATAGCACTCTCTCTTGCTGACCACTTTCACACCGTCACGCCGGAATGGAGTAGGGCCGTAGTGTGGACTGCCGCAATTGTCACGGGTGTGCTGTTTTTTGTGGCGCTGCTGCTGCACGAGTTGGCGCATTCCCTGGTAGCAAAGGCGCGTGGCATGCGGGTGCGAGCCATTACGTTGTTCGCATTGGGCGGCGTATCGCAGATTGAATCCGAGAGCCCCGACGCCAAGTCTGAGTTCTGGATGGCGATCGTCGGCCCTCTCACCAGCGCGATACTTGGGGTCGGTTTTCTGGCGATAGCGAGGCTGGCCGGTTGGCTGGCCGGTGGTGAGCCCAAAACTCCAGTGGTCGCCGTGCTAGTGTGGCTCGGCTACATCAACCTCATGCTGGCCGTTTTTAACATGATTCCTGGCTACCCGCTGGATGGGGGACGCGTGCTGCGTGCCGTAGTCTGGGGGATCACTCATGATGCCGACCGCGCGACTCGACTCGCGGCCCAAATCGGCCAAGGAGTCGCTTTTGTATTCATCCTGATGGGGCTGTATCGCTTTTTTGTAGGGGCAAATTTCGGCGGTCTGTGGATGGCGTTCATCGGCTGGTTCCTGCTGGACGCTTCCCGTGGCAGCTACCTCCAGGTCGAGTTAATGGCGGGACTCCGCGGGCGGCGCGTCACCGACATAATGGAACGGGACTACCCTACGGTCGAGGGCCATTTTAGTTTGCAGGACTTCGTCAACGAATATCTGTTGCGCAGTGGACAGCGCTGCTTCATGGTCGTGCAAAACGGCCAGGTGACCGGGCTGATCACTCCGAACGAGGTGAAGGGAGTGGACCGCGAGCGCTGGGAGCAGACCAGCGTGCAAAGTGTGATGCGCCCTCTGGCTCAACTCCAGACGGTCACGGCTGACACTCCCGCTATGCAAGCCCTTGAGATTATGAGCCGCAATGACATCAACCAGCTGCCGGTTGTCTCCAATGGCCGAGTCGAGGGAGTCCTCTCTCGCAGCCACATTCTGCGCTACCTGCAGACTCATGCCGAACTGCAGAGGCGATAGAGGCCCGGATAGAGCACTTCTCACTCGCATGAGGTTCATTGACGAGTGCCGGAGACGCGTCGGGTGGAAAGCGGAGCCTATCACGGGATGCTGGTATTCGACAGCATGGGCCGTTCGCCACGCTGGCGGCTGGCCACAAACCTCATCTTGCCCTGCTCGGCGTCTACCACAATGTGATCGCCGTGGTGCACCTCGTCATGCAGGATTCTCACGGCCAGCGGATCCTGTACCAGTCGCTGGATCGAGCGTTTCAGGGGCCGCGCGCCAAAGTTGGGATCGTAGCCCTCGCGCAGCAGTAGTTCCTTGGCAGAAGCGGTCAACTCCAGGGTGATTTGGCGGTCGGCCAACAGGCTCCGCACCTCCTCCAGCCGCAGGTCAATAATCTTGGTCAGCTCCTCTGTGCCCAGCGGGTTGAAGATGATGAAGTCGTCTACGCGGTTGAGGAATTCAGGCTTGAAGTGTGCCCGCAGCGCCTTCATTACTTGGCGGCGTGCTTGCTCAGAATCTTCTTGTGTGCGCAGCCAGTCGGCGGTGAGCTGTTCCGAGTTGATGTTGGAGGTCATGATGAGAACGGTATTGCGGAAGTCCACGGTACGGCCCTTCCCGTCGGTGAGGCGGCCGTCATCCATGATCTGCAGCAGGATGTTGAATACATCCTGGTGGGCTTTTTCGATCTCGTCGAAAAGCACGACCGAGTAAGGACGACGGCGCACAGCCTCGGTGAGCTGGCCGCCTTCCTCGTAGCCGACATATCCGGGCGGCGCGCCGATTAGCCGCGACACCGCATATTTCTCCATGTATTCAGACATGTCGATTCGCACCAGGGCACGCTCGTCATCAAAGAGGAACTCGGCCAGGGCACGGGCTAGTTCGGTCTTGCCTACTCCCGTCGGCCCCAAGAAGATGAAAGAGCCGATCGGACGCTTGGGATCGGAGAGTCCGGTGCGGGCACGGCGGATGGCGTCGGCAATCCGCTCCAAGGCCGGATCTTGGCCGATCACGCGGCGGCGCAGCCGGTCTTCCATTTCGAACAGCTTCGTCACCTCGCCTTCCAGCATCCTAGACACAGGAATGCCGGTCCACTTAGAGACGATGTGTGCGATCTCGTCTTCCTCCACTTCTTCCCTGAGCATGCGCGAGCTGCGCCGCCGGTCGAGTTTTCCTTGAAGGTTGCGCATCTCCTGCTCAGCGTGGCGAAGCGTGGCAAGGCGGTCGCTGCCCGCCTTCGGCGATGCGGCATCGCAGGACTCTGTTTGCTCCTGCAAATTCAGTTGCTTGATCGTCTGCTCGAGGTCGTGCATCCGGCTAACCGCTTCCTTCTCCTTCTTTAGGCAGGCCTTCAGGACGTTGACTTGTTTCTGGACTCCGGCCAGCTCACTTTCCAGGATTCGCAGCTTTTTCCGCGAGTTGGCATCGTCTTCCCGCCCGAGTGCGTGCTTCTCGATAAGCAATTGCTTGGCGCGGCGCTCGAGTTGGTCGATCTCCACCGGCACGGAGTCGATCTGCATGCGCTGCGCGGCCGCGGCCTCGTCCACTAAGTCGATCGCCTTGTCGGGCAAGAGGCGATCAGCGATGTAGCGGTGCGAGAGCGTGGCTGCGGCTACGAGGGCTGAGTCCTTGATGCGAACGCCATGGTGCAGTTCATAACGCTCTTGCAGGCCGCGCAGGATCGCGATGGTGTCCGCCACGCTGGGCTCGGCCACGAAGATAGTCTGGAAGCGGCGTTCGAGCGCCGGGTCTTTCTCGATGTGCTTGCGGTACTCGCTCAGGGTGGTGGCGCCGATGGCTCGCAACTCCCCGCGCGCCAGTGCCGGCTTCAACATATTGGACGCGTCAATTGCGCCTTCCGCCGCTCCCGCGCCAACCAGTGTGTGCAACTCGTCAATGAAGGTTATGATCTGCCCCTGCGCGTCCTCGATTTCCCTCAGCAGCGCCTTCAGGCGATCTTCAAACTCGCCGCGGTACTTAGTGCCGGCCACCATCGCACCCAGATCCAGGGCGACCAGACGCTTGGTCTTGAGCGACTCGGGGACATCGGCGTCGACGATGCGCTGGGTCAGACCTTCGACGATGGCAGTCTTGCCCACGCCGGGCTCGCCAATCAGCACGGGGTTGTTCTTGGTACGGCGTAATAGCACTTGAATCACGCGCCGGATTTCGTCATCGCGGCCGATCACCGGGTCGAGTTTGCCGCGACGCGCCAAGTCGGTAAGATCGCGGGCATAGAGTTCAAGCGTTCCAGACACGGTTTCTGAGGTTGGGCCGGCGGCCTGCTGGGGGCTGCGAACGGTGGTTAGCGCCATTAGGATGGCATTGCGACTGGCGCCATGTCGCGCCAGCAGGGATTGGGCGGGATCGCTCTCGAGGCCCATGATGGCCAATAGCAGGTGTTCGGTGGAGACGTGCTCATCGTCGAGGTCGGCGGCCTCGTGAAAAGCTTGCTCGAGGACTGCGCTGGCGGCCGAGGAGGGCTCAGCCTTCAAGGCGCCGCCGGCCCAAAGCGCTGGCAGGCTGTCGATCTGGCGCCGTGCCTCCGCCAGCGCTGCCTGGTTGTCGACGCCAATCTTGCTCAACACCGGTACCACCATGCCTTCGCGGTCCGCCAGGAGGCTGGCGAGCAGATGCAGGGGTATTACCTCGGGGTTGCCGCGCTTGGAGGCCAGATAGTTGGCGGATTGCACCGCCTGCTTCGCCTTGGACGTCAGTTTGTCCCAACTCGCGATGATCGGCATGGTTCCCGCCCCACACGCGCCGCACAACTAGCCTAAGCTTGTGTTGTGATTAAAGCGCCGCGTTCTCTGCCAAGAATCCAGGTGCTATCGCTTGGAAACGCCTTCACAAACCACCGTCATTTCCCACTCAAACGATACGCGCGATCGAATACCTGGCACTGTGACCATGCACACGAGGTCCTGTGATTGCGGTCAGGACGAGCCGCACTCTAGCAGCTTGGCAATCCTGCAGCGCTTGGAGCACGATTAAGATGAAAGGTGCGAGAACGTATGGCCGAGCGATTCACCGAGCGCCTGCGCCAAAAAGCGGCTGGAATTTGGGAGGCCCAACACCAACATCCGTTTGTACGAGGCATTGGCGATGGAACGCTGAGTCTGGAGAGATTCAAGTTCTGGCTGCGACAGGATTATGTGTTCCTCATCGAGTACGCGCGTCTTCTGGCTCTGGCCGCCGCGCGCAGTCCGGAACTGGAGACGATCAACCGTTTCGCCACGCTGCTCAAGGAAACCGTGGAAACCGAGATGAACCTCCACCGAGCCTACGCCGCCGAGTTCGGGATTAGCCGCGAGGAACTCGAACAAGAACTCCCTGCACCCGCCACTCGGGGCTACAGCGATTTCTTGTTGCGACTAGCAGCGACGGGCGATTTCGCCGAGTTGGCTGCAGCATTGTTACCGTGCATGTGGGCTTTCAGCGAAATCGGGCAGCGCCTGGCTGCGCAACCCGCCCCCAGCGACCAACGTTATGGCAAGTGGATCGAGATGTACAGCTCCAGAGAATTTGCCGGACTGGCGCAGTGGTGCCGGGATCTGCTCGATAGTCTTGCTGCAGGACTGCCGGAGCGCGACTTGCGGAAGCTGGAGGCCGCGTTTCTCACCAGCAGCCGCTATGAGTGGCAGTTCTGGGAGATGGCTTGGAAGATGGAAGGGTGGCCGATATGACGGGTGCGGCTTCGCATCGGAAGGCAGGTAACTCATGAAGATTCCTCGCGTTCTAATCATCGCAGGGTCCGATTCCGGCGGTGGGGCCGGGATTCAGGCTGACTTGAAAACAGTCTCGGCTTTAGGCGCTTTTGGCATGACCGCAATCACTGCTCTCACGGCACAGAACACGACCGGAGTCTACGGCGTTTTGGAGATCGACCCGAAGTTCGTGGTGAAGCAGATCGAAGCGTGCGTAAGCGACATCGGCTGTGATGTGGTAAAGACAGGAATGCTCGCGAGCATCGCAATCATCGATGCGGTGGCAGCCGTAATCTCAGGGCACAAGTTAGGACCGCTGGTCGTAGACCCGGTGATGATCGCCAAGAGTGGCTCCCCTCTGTTGAAGCCCGATGCCATCGCGGCTCTCAAGACCAAATTACTGCCCTTAGCCGCCGTGATCACGCCCAACCTGCATGAAGCCGGGGCGCTCACCGGGCGTGAAATCAAAACTCTTGCACAAATGAAAGAAGCGGCCCGCGCGATCCGCGACCTTGGACCGGAAAATGTCGTCGTCAAGGGTGGTCATCTGGAAAACATAGCCGCCAACGTCCTCTACGACGGCCGTGAATTCACTGAGTTTCGCGCTGAGCGTATCGACACCAAGAACACGCACGGTACCGGGTGCATCTTCGCTTCGGCGATTGCGGCCAATCTGGCCCACAAGAAAACAGTTCTAGAAAGTGTGACGGCCGCTAAGGATTTCATTACCGCGGCCATCCGCGCCGGCCTCGCGATTGGGAAGGGTTACGGGCCCGCCGATCCAATGGCCGCGCTGTACCGCAAGGCAGGATTGGACGGCTGAGTGGCACGCACGCCGTAAGAGAACCACAGCAACCGCTTGTGGCCAATTCACGTGGGTTTGCACTGGATTCATAGAGCACCAACATTCTTCCTCTTCGCAAAAACGACGCAACATGACTTCCCGTTACGCCTGACCTGACGCAATAACTTCGCCCCCCCTACGGAGTGCCAGCTTCATCCTCTTCTTCGTCATACAAGCACAGCGCCATGACACATCCGGCCAAGGGTAGCCAGATCGCCAGCAACACTTCAGGCGGTATCGTCGGGAACATCATTGCAGATTCTCCTCGGTCAAATTTAGATCATGGCTGAATGAGAACCGTTCCCTTATCCATTTTGATCCCGTGAACCGGATGCCAAGTAGCCATCAATCTGGCCTCGCGAGTCATAGTTTTCTCCTTCGACACAACTCCATTGATCTGATCCTCTTGGATGAGTTGGAGCCGATGTGAGGTTGCTGAATCGAGTGATCACGCTCAGGCATCGAAAACAGCAATTAACGGAGTTTGGGATGAACAGGACCTCTGCGGTTGATCCCGATGTGGAGATGTCCGGCAAAGAGTACGCGACGTGTTTCGTGCTCTTCGGCCTTGCGGGCACTCTTAACGCACGCTACGCTGCGAGATTCAAACACACTCTGGCTCGGATTGCCTCCCTTTTCAGCCACGCCCCAATGACCTACAGCAACGGGTAATGGTCGGTCGTGGGGACATGAAGAATTGCGGAAACCGAACTCGGCGTGTAAGCATCTTCCTATAAGAGGTTCGGATATGAACGCAGGAGCCCGTACCGCAGGAGGCTTGAGCGCAGTTCCCCTCCTGAACGCCGTGTTCTGCGCTGATTGTGAAACCATCAGCAACAGCCCGCATGATGCATGTTCTGTTTGCGGCAGCCGTTCTCTGATCAACCTTTTTCGGATGTTGGAAGGGAATCTGCGGAGCCAGAAGCCACAGTCCGCCGAAGACCACGCCAAACCCGCGAAGTACAATCTAGAACTTACGGTCAAGGTGCATGAAATCCCGGCGCACGAGCTAAACCGTGCCATCGAGTCGATAAGCCGCTTGGCTGAGGTGTCCGGCGATTTGGAATCCCTTCACATCAACGTGGAACCTGTTTTCGACACCCAAGCTGTGCTCAGAGCGGCTTGAGTCTCTCGAATCCGCCCTCTCAAGCGCGATCACCGTACTCGGGACAAACTCCGCTGGCATCTTACTTGTTCCCTGCCCGTATCTTCGCCCACCGTGCTTTTTGAGCCGCCGCGATCTTCCTGCGGGCTGATGCCGACATGCTGTGCTTGGGCTTCGGCGCTCGACCCCTTGTCTTCGCCCATCGTGCTCGCTGCGCGAGGCTCATCCGCTTGCGAGCCGAGGCTGACATGGTGTGGGAAGTCCCGCTCCCCATTTTGCCAAGAACGGAAAGAGCCGCATCAACATGCCGAAGCTCGTTCACCAGATTCGTTCTCACCGCCCGCAATTCCGACACAAAGCCCGCTAGTCCCATCAGATTTGCCATTGTTACCGCCTCGGTATGGGATTGTAAATGACGAGCGCGGGTTACAGACCGACTGTGCAGCGAATGATCGAAGACTTCGAATCTCAAGACACCGGACACTGCCTCCGAACCACGTCGATTTTGAAAGTCCTAGTTAGTCCAGTGCGGAAGTCCATAAGAAACGAGGGTATCCTCGACAAAAAAAGGTACGTCACTTCAGGGAGCGATACGGCGCTGAAGGTGTTCCACCGCCGAGTCTTAATCGATAGAGTGGGGCTCACGGTTCAGCGTGGAATCCCACCATTGCGCAAAGGACGCGCAAGGATGGGGCACCCAGTGTTGATTGCTGGGTGCCGAACTAGCGCCTCAGCCTTGGACTTGGTTAGACTGCTCTTTCTCACAAAGGAGAAACCATGTCCAAGCTAATCGTACGTTTCCTCGCCATCCTAGGCGCTCTGTGGCTGATCGGGATGGTCATCGTGATGGTGGCCGTGATCGGCATGAAAGGCAGAGTTCCATCCAAGACGATTCTCGAAGCCAATTTCGAGCAGATGTTCATGGAGGACGTCCCGGACACACCGTCGGCGCGGTTGCTGTTGAGCGAGAAACAGACGCTGCGCGATGTGGTGGACGCCATCGATCGGGGAGCGAGCGACGATCGCGTCGTCGGCATGATTGCCAGGATCGGCGCGGCGCGGATGGGAATGGCGCAGACCCAGGAAATTCGCGATGCCGTCCAAAGATTTCGCGCGCACAAGAAATTTGCGGTCGCGTACTCGGAAACTTTTGGCGAGTTTGGTCCGGGCAACGGCGCTTACTACCTGGCGACGGCGTTTGACCATATCTATCTGCAGCCCTCGGGCGACGTCGGATTGACGGGCATCATCATGGAATCGCCATTCATCAAGGGGACGCTCTCCAAGCTGGGCATGACTTTTCACGGCGATCACCGCTATGAATACAAAACTGCGCTCAATTTCTACACCGAGACCAAGTATACGGGTCCAGACAAAGAAGCGATGACCGCGATCATGACGTCATGGTTCAACCAGATTAAGGACGGCATTTGCCAGGCGCGGCATATCGCACCGGAAAAATTCCAGGCCCTGGTGGATGCGGGGCCTTATCTGGGCAAAGAAGCAGTTACGGCGCAACTCGTGGACGCGATCGCGTATCGCGACGAGGTCTACAACGACGTAAAGAGCAAGGCGGGCGACGGAGCGGAACTCCTCTATCTGGATAAGTATTTGGGCCGCGCCGGGCGTCCGCATGATCGTGGGAAGACGGTGGCGCTGGTGTTCGGCGTCGGCGACGTTACCCGCGGCAAGAGCGATTACGATCCCGTGAATGACAGCCAAAATATGGGGTCGGATACGGTGGCGGCCGCGATTCGGGCGGCGGCCGAAGACAAGGACGTGAAGGCGATCCTATTTCGTGTGGATAGTCCCGGCGGTTCGTATGTCGCCTCCGATACCATCTGGCGGGAAGTGGTGCGGGCGCGCCAGGCGGGCAAACCGGTGATTGTTTCGATGGGAAATCTGGCGGGGTCGGGCGGATACTTCGTGGCCATGGCGGCCGACAAAATCGTCGCCGAGCCGGGAACCATCACGGCCTCGATCGGGGTGCTGGGCGGAAAGATGCTGACCAGCGGCTTGTGGGATAAAGTTGGCCTTTCCTGGGACGAAGTGCATCAGGGCGAGAACGCCACCATGTTCACCGGAACCCACGATTACACGCCCGCCGAATGGGGACGATTCGAGGCGTGGCTCGACCGCGTCTATGTGGATTTCACCGGTAAGGTTGCCGATGGGCGCAAGCTGCCCAAGGAAAAGGTGCTGGAAATTGCGAAGGGGCGGATCTGGTCGGGCCAGGATGCGAAGACCCTGGGCTTGGTCGATGAGCTTGGCGGCTATGATACGGCGCTGAAACTGGTGAAGAAAGCGGCGGGCGTTCCTGAAGGCGAGGACGTCAAGATTGTGGTCTATCCGCGCCCCAAAACTCTTCTCCAGAGCGTGATTGAGCGCCGCGGTCCGGATAACAGCGATAAGGAAGCCGTAGGGCAAACGCTGGCGAAGATTCTGGAGGTGGTACAGCCGGTGGCGCGTCAACTGGATGCGGCTCGGATCAAGGCCAAGGATGCGGATCAGGACGATGTGCTGCGGATGAAATCAGTACCCAGTAACCAGCAATAACTCGTGTAGAGACGGGGCTTGCCCCGTCTCCGTTGGATGTGGCAATAAACGCGGCGGGAGACGCGGCAAGCCGCGTCTCTACAGTTACAGGCCCAGCTTCTTTACTTCATCGTTGTAATACTTGCGGTAGAGAATCGACCATTCTTCCGAGCCCTCGATGATGGTACGGCGCTGGCTTTCGATTTTCTGGCGCGCGGCTTGGTCGATGCGGGCTTCCTGCATGAGGAGCTCTTCGAGAATCTTGCGGACTTCGAGGCGGATGGTGTTGCGGTCCTCGATGAAGTCGACCTCGTCCATTTCGGCTACGGCGTCGGTGACGGTGTGGGCGAGTTTGTTGACTTTGTCGCGGCTCAATCGCACAGCGGGGGCGTCCTCCAGGGCGTCCTCCAGTTCCAACACTAAAGAACGGCCTTGTATTTTTTCACCAGTTCGTTCTTCACCTTGCGGAACATTTCCTGGTAATTGGCGCCGCTCTTCTGCATTTCTTCGGAATAAGCTTCGAGGATGACGCGCACTTCGTCGTTAATGCGGTCCTCGAGCGCCAGTTCTTCGAGCAGTGCGGCGTGCACCTTCTCCGTAAGAGCAGGCACGGCTTTGGTCTCGATGAGACCGCTCGCCACCAGTTTTTTGGAAACTTCGCGGGCCAGATAGCCCACATATTCTTTGGAAAAGAGCATGATAAAAGCGCTGTTTTGTAAGCAGAAAGTTTAACACAAGCGAGCCAGTCGCTGGTCGTTGGTCGTTAGTCGTTCGGCAGAGTCGTTCGCCAGCCGCCTCAACTCGCATCGACAGGCCGAAAGCAACATTTCGCAGAAAGGGTTTGCCAACGACCAACGACTAGCGACCAACGACCGTCCTCGGCCAGGCAGTGGCGGCTGACTGGGCCAAGCCTTACAATGGTGATACTCACATGTCTCCGCACCCAGACGACCTGACGGGCATGAAAGAAGATATGACGGCCTTCATTGAAGGTCTGGGCATGCGCCGCTTCTTTGGTTACGTCGAGTGCGAAGAGATTCCCAGCGTGCTGTGGGATTCGGGACAGAATCCGGATGGCTGGAAGGATTTCGTGGAGCTGGCCAAGTCGACGGGCGCGCCCTTCCTGACCATGCATTCTTGGGCGCTCACCCGCGAAGAGTTGGACCGCTTGTCTCAGCAGCTCGCCGACAGCGATTACAAGAGCGAAGAAGATATGGAAGAAAGCCGCTGGCTGAAAAGCTACGTCGGGAAGACCGGTTTCGTGCAGCTCGGATGGGCTTACCAGGGATGCGTCTTTGTCTATGAAGCGGGCACGGAATGGTACGAACATTATCAGCAGCTGCGCGAACTGGCGGATGATGCCGGCGGATTCATGATCGACGAGCCGGACCAGGACGAGGAGCGGTAGGAAGCCTCGGGACAGTGGGTTTTCACAAGAGCTGCGAGCTAGAGAAGTGGGCATTGCCCGCAGTCGAACCTGATTGCGACGGTTCCCGCGCGTTCATCGAGCTTCCGTTCGGAACCGCATGAGTCGAGTAGTGAACCGTGCTTTTGAACCCATTGTTCGAAGAGCCCCTGGTTATACACTTGGCCCGGCTGCAGTACCGGATCACCGAATATCTCCTGTCGAGCAGTTTCATCCAGACCTGGGATACTGACGCTCCTTAGGCGAAACTGTTTGCCCTCATCCATGGCGATCTCAAGATAGATCAGGCGTTCATCGTCATCGAACCTGGTCTCAGGGACGCACGTGAAGTTGATGTAGCCAAACTCCCCGTATACTTTACGCACGACTTCCAGTCCCTTCGCGATTTCCTCGCGGCTGAAGACGTCACCATCTGCGGGGAACAGTGGCCGCAAGGATCCTACATCGGTGACTGTCTTGTTCTTGAACCGGATACTTCCCAACCGATACTGCCGGCCCTCATCCACGTGAACACTGAGAGCTATCCGCTGATTGACAGGGCTGCTGGTCAATGTCGTCCCTTTACCACTGGCCTGCACTTTGAAGTACCCGCGATCCTGCCACGCGGCTCTAACTCTCTCCAGGAGATCATCCACAACGCCGTCAAGATCGCCAGCGTACGTGCGTTGCTTGAGCGAGGCGGCAATCTGGTCTTGGTCTGAGGCCGGCATTTGCAGAGAGCCCAAGAAAACAACCTCGGCAATTGAGATATCCGGTTCGGACGATTGGCTGCCACCGAAGGGCAAAGGCGGACAAAGTCTGGCGGCCCTTGTCCCAGAGGTCGCGTCTGAATCCGTGAGCTGCGCGTAGGTCGGCAGAGAAGCCAAGAGGCAAGCGATACCCAAGAGAACCGGCTGTGCAAGCCAGCAGCGCATGGCGAGATTATAAGCCTGTTCTTTGAAATGTCGGCAGTTCGCGCACTAGACGGCACCCATGCTGGAATGCAATCCGCCGCTTCCTTCCCGCATGAAGAATATGGAGTCACACCCGCAAGCTGCTAATCTGATCTGTTCTCGAAGGCTGCGCAATGCGATGGATCGCCAATCCGCTGAATTCTCCAAAAGCCAGGGTCCTCGAAGCTGCGCTGCATGATTCAAAACTCAGAATCTCTCCTTCTGCGTTGCCCGTGCTTGCCGATCTGCTCGTCGGGCGTGGGATTGAAGAGCCGGACGCGGCTGCCGGTTTTCTTTCGCCTGAACTTGGCGACCTCCATGACCCGCTGCGGATGAGCGGAATGAAATCCGCTCTCAATCGACTGGAAGCGGCGTTGGAGCGCAAAGAGAGAATTCTCATTTACGGCGACTACGACGTGGACGGCACGACGGCGATCGTCATACTCAAGACGGCGATCGAGCTTTGCGGCGGCGCGGCTGACTTTCACGTTCCGCACCGCATTCGCGAAGGCTATGGCATGCGCGACGAGGTGATCGAGCGCGCCGCCGCCGAAGGCGTGCGGTTGATCATCAGCGTGGACACGGGCATCCGCGCGTTCGACGCGGCCGAAACCGCCCGGCGCACCGGAGTGGACCTGATTGTCACAGACCATCACCTGCCGGGAATGGACGGCGTTCCGCAGGCGCTGGTCGTGGTTAAGCCAAACCAAGAGGGTTGCCAGTATCCCTGCAAGCATCTGTGCGGCGCGGGCGTGGCGTTCAAGTTGGCCCAGGGATTGATGCAGCGTCGGCTGGATGCAAAAGATCAGTCGCGCCTGCTGATGTCGTTCATGAAAGTTGTGGCCATTGCGACCATCGCCGATGCCGTCCCACTGCTCGGCGAGAATCGCGTGTTCGCGAAGCTGGGATTGCAGGGCCTGCGTCGTCCGGTGAACGTCGGGCTGAAGGCGCTGCTTGAAGTTGCGAAGCTTGGCGACGGGCGGACGCTGAGCGCGACCGAGGTTGCGTTCCGCATTGCACCTCGGCTGAACGCTGCCGGACGTATGGACGTGGCCCGCGACGTTGTGGATCTTTTCAATGAGAAAGACATGGAGCGAGCCAGGAAGATTGCCGGCCGCCTTGACCAGTTGAACGCCGAGCGGCAGGAAGAAGAACGGCGCATCATGGACAGCATCGAGCGCCGTCTGGAAGAAGAGCCCGCGTTGCGCGAAGCGTATTGCGTGGCGCTGGATGGCGAAGGCTGGCATCGCGGCGTGATTGGCATCACGGCGTCTCGCGTTGTGGAACGGCACGGGCGGCCAACGCTCGTCATCTCGCGCGAGGGCGACGAAGCGCACGGCTCGGGACGATCGATCCAGGCGTTTCATCTGCTGCATGCGATTGAATCGTGCCACGAGCTATTTTCCCGCTATGGTGGACATGCGCACGCGGTTGGCTTTGCGCTGCCCAGCGCCAACGTGGAGAAACTGCGCGAGCATCTGGATGGCTACGCGCGCGCCCGGCTCACTCCCGCCGATTTCGAACCGCAGCTGGAGTTCGATCGCGATCTGCCGCTGGGAGAGGTCACGCCTGAACTTCACCAGGCGCTGCTTTTGCTGGAACCTTTTGGGATGGAGAATCGGGAGCCGGTCTTCGCGGCGCGAGCGGTGCGGCTGATGGCGCCTCCGCAGGCGGTGAAAGACAAGCACGTTCGGTTGCGAGTGGCGCCAGCCGTCAATGGAGCAGTTGCGGCAGCAGTGCAAGACTTCATTCCCCGCTGCCATCCCGACGCGGCGGCAATTCCAAAACGAGATGGTTTGGGGACGGGGCTCCGTCCTGTCCCGGCGGGGTCCTTCGACTCCGCTCAGGACAGGCTCCGCCCCGCCACCACACAAATTACATCTTCCTGGCGTGACAACATTACTTTCAAGGCGATGGGCTGGGGCCTGAAGGAATCCTGCGACCGGTTGCAGTTGTTGGCCGGGGACCGCCTGGACATCGCCTATTCGCTCGGTATGAACGACCATCCTGAATTCGGCGGGCTGGAGCTGACTTTGCGCGACGTCGTGCGCGCCCGGTGAGTGCACTCGTTCTACGACCGGTAGCGAAGCTACTTCGAATCGTTGCGAAAAGGGCTAAGCTCCGGCATAATAATGGTTTGTCTTTATCTCGCCGGACTCTTCCGGGCAAAGGATACCGAAGTCTGTGTTAATGATCCGACTGGCGCGCTTTGGGGCGCGCAAACAACCGTATTACCGAGTGGTGGTAATTGAGAAAGAGCACGCTCGCAATGGCCGTCCGGTGGAAGTGGTGGGCACGTACAATCCGCGCACGAATCCGGCCACTTTCGACCTGAAACGGGAGCGCATTGAGTACTGGGTTGGGAAAGGCGCGCAGCTTTCGGATCGGGTCAAGAAACTGCTTGCTCTGCCCGCGCCGGCTGCGGCCGTCTCGGTTGCCTAGCCGCAACCACGCTCGCCAATTCAGGTTCCGGAGTAAAGTCAATGATCGAGCCCAGCGTCAGCCCACGCGTCATGATCGAGTACATCGCCAAGGCGATCGTCGATGCCAAGGGCGAGGTTTTTATTGACGAGTACGAAGACGGAGACGAAACCGTCATTGAACTCGAAGTGGCCGAAGCCGACCTGGGCAAAATCATTGGACGCTCCGGCCGCGTGGCGCGCGCGTTGCGCAACGTGCTGACGGCGGCGGGCTCGAAGTTGAACAAGCGCTACGCTTTGGAGATCATCGAATAGCAGAACAACGCCCAGCGGCACCGAAACAGAGCGGCGAATGGATCACCCTGGCGGTCGTTATCAAAACGCAGGGGCGCCGCGGAGAAGTAGCGGTCGAATTGCACACCGATGTTCCGGACCGCTTCCGGCAAAACATGCGGCTGTGGGCGCTTGCGAAAGACGGCCAGCGCCGCGAGGTGACGGTCGAAGATCTTTGGCCGCATAAGAGATTTCTGGTGCTGAAGTTTCAGGGCGTCGAGACAATTTCCGATGCCGAGCCGCTGGTCGGCGCCGAACTTCAGCTTCCACGCAGTGAACGCGCCCGGTTGGAGCCGGGCTGGACGTACCTGAGCGACCTGATCGGTTGCACAGTGTTCGATGGCCAGCGCGAGATCGGCGAAATTGAAGGCGTGCAATTCGGGGCCGGAGAAGCGCCGCTGCTGGTGGTTCGAAGTAAAGAGCGCGGTGAAGCAGAGAAGAGTGGAGTGCAGCTTCCCTTCGAGATTCCGTTCGCCGAGGCGTACCTGGAGAAGCTGGATCTGGAGCGGAAGCAGGTCCGGATGAAGTTGCCGGAAGGTTTGCTGGAAGTGAACGAGCCGAAGAGCGATTGAGTCATGGAATCATTGAGGTATTGAATCACTGGCTCGCGTTTCAATGATTCAATACCTCAATGACTCAATGACTAAATGCCGGGTCGACATTCTCACGATCTTTCCCGAGTTCTTTCGCGGCCCTTTGGATTACGGAATTGTGCGCCGGGCGCGGGAAGCGGGCCTGGTGGAGATCAACATTCACGATCTGCGGGGTTTCACCAAAGACAAGCACCGCACCGTGGATGACCGTCCGTTCGGCGGCGGCGAGGGCATGGTCCTGAAGCCGGAACCGATCTTTGAATGTTTGGAGTCGTTCCGCGACGTCGCGTCGCGTAAACTCCGCTTGGGCCCGGGCGCGAAGCAGTCGGTGATTTTGCTTTCCGCACAGGGTCGCAGGCTCGATCAGGCGCTGGCTGCGGAACTTTCCGCGCTCGACCGGATCGTCCTCATCTGCGGACGCTATGAAGGCGTGGACGAACGCATCAGCGAGCATCTGGCCGATCGCGAGGTTTCGATCGGCGACTATGTGCTGAGCGGCGGCGAACTGGGCGCAGCGGTGATTGTCGACACGATAACGCGGCTGATCCCGGGAGCGGTGGGCAACCAGGCTTCGACGCGGCAGGAATCGTTCACTGAGACGCCCGCCGAGTCGTTTACAGTAAGGGCGGAGCTGGCCGGCGACGGGCCGAGTTCCACCTGTGTTTCCGGCGGATTGCTCGATTATCCGCATTACACGCGGCCCGCGGATTTTCGCGGTATGGCGGTGCCGGAAGTACTGGTTAACGGCAATCACGACCAGATTCGCCGCTGGCGCCGCAAGACGGCTTTGGCAAAAACGTTGCGCAACCGTCCCGACTTATTGGAACGGGTTGTTCTGACGGCGGAAGACAAGGAATTGCTGGCCCAGATCAAGCGGGATTAGATTAAGCTGGACAAGGGCACGCTGACCGAGATGGGGCAAGTCCCGTCTCTACAAAAGGGCAAGGGCAAGAGTTAGGAAGGAAACGTTATGCGCAATCCGATTATCGAAAAACTGTTGGCGAAATCCCGCCGCACCGACATCCCCAAGTTTGGTCCCGGGGATACCATCAAGGTGCAGGTCAAGATCAGAGAGGGCGAAAAAGAGCGCCTGCAGGCGTTCGAAGGCGTCGTCATTTCCCGGACGCGAGGCGCGCAACCCAGCTTTACGGTCCGCAAGATCAGTTTCGGCCAGGGCGTCGAGCGTATCTTTCCCATCGACTCGAAGGTCATCGACAAGATTGACGTGGTGCGTTCCGCCAAGGTCCGCCGCGCCAAGCTTTATTATCTGCGCGAGCTCAAGGGCAAAGCCGCGCGACTGAAAGAAGTCGAGCAACAACAATAAGCGGCGCTTGCTCTTCTTTCAGCCGGCTTTGTGTAGGGACGGGGCTTTGCCCCGTCCAAGCGGGGCGAAGCCCCGCTCGGTCGCCGAACTTCTACTCTTGCTTCCCACCTCTTCTTCGGCGAAGATGCTGAGAGATTCCGTGTCCAAGTCCAGCTCCAGATCGATTTCGAATGAAGACGGCATTTCTGCCTCTGCCCTCAAGTTGCGCCTGTTGAAAAAACTTCGTTGTACTCTTAGGTTTGAAAGGCGGGCTTGGGCGGCGGGCGCGAAATGCGTTGCCGGAGTCGACGAAGTGGGCCGCGGATCGCTATTCGGCCCGGTAGTAGCTGCCGCCGTGATCCTCTATCAGAACGACGCCCCTGCACACCGCATTCGTGGCCTGCGCGATTCCAAACTGCTCCCCGCCGAGCGCCGCGAAGAACTCGCGCTTATGATTCGAAGGCATTCCATTGCCTGGGCCGTTGCCGCAGTGGATTCCGCCCGCATCGATCAAATCAATATCTACCAGGCTTCGCGGCTTGCGATGCTTCATGCGGTGCAGCAACTGGCGCCGGCGGCGGGCTACCTTCTGGTCGATGCGGTGCGGCTCGATTGCGAGCTTCCCCAGCAACCGATCATTCACGGGGACGCGCTCTCTGCCTCCATCGCCGCCGCCTCTATCATTGCGAAGGTCGAACGGGACCGCATGATCTCCGCCTGGGACCCGGTCTTTCCCATGTACGGCCTGGCGTCGAACAAGGGATACTGCACGCCGCGCCACCTCGCCGCCCTGCGCGAGCACGGACCGTCGCCGCTACATCGGCAGTCGTTCTCGCCGGTGTGGAGTGCACCGATTCCGCAGGAAGTCTTGGGCTTTATGCTGGACGAGGGCGCTGCCGAAGTGAGCGGTACCGAGGCAATTTCCAGTGACGAAGAGCCGGCGGCAGCGATCTCTGAGGCGTAGCACGGTCCCGCGAATTCGCGGCGTAATTTGAATTGTCATCCTGAGCGAAGCGAAGGACCCATGTATTTGCCCGCAGCGCTGGAATGCATAGGCATTCCGCCCGCGCCACCAGCGGCGTTGCAGGGAATTTCGACCACGAGCCCTGATCGAATCTCCGCGGACCGCTATGACTTAATCAGAGTCCCCTTAAGGTATTAACCCGTGTTTACCACTACCCCCTCCCCCGGTCTATTGGAATCACAGGGACGAGCTAAGGATCAGGGAACAGCCCGGCGCTCGCGACGGCTACGGGACGTTCAGTGTGGCCGTTGCCGTAAGATTCGTACCCGTATAAGTGGCAATCAGCTGATACGTGCCCCCGCCTTCGACACCGTCGCCCGCGCAGTACAGGCCAGCGCCGCCGGAGCCGCCTTTAGGATTCGTGGTGTTATAGGTGCATTGGATGTCAGTAGAGACAGTTCCGCTGAGGTACGCCGTAAGTACCGCCGAGCTGCTTATGTCGATTGCGCCACTCGCAGTCACCGCCTTCACCACAAAGGGAAGGGGCGTGGTGCCGTTTAGGGCAGCTAGAGCTTGAGATGTAGGGGTTATAGACATTGACGAGATATTAATGAACACGGTGGCGGTAGCTGTGGAGGTGACACTTTGCGAACCAGCGGTGATGGTGGTTGTGCCGATCTGAAGCCCAGTCAGCGTAGCGCTGCCGTTGCCGGTGACGCTCGCGACCGTAGGGTCACTGCTCGACCAGGACACACTGCTGGTCAAGTAGGCCGACGTGCCGTCGCTGTAAACGCCGAACGCTTGCAAGGTGACGCTGGTTTGCAGTTCAACGTCAGGAGTGGTCGGATTAATCGTGAGCGAAGTCAACGTCGGGCTCACAAAGAACCCATTGCAGGCGGCTCCAATCGCCGCTGCAACCAGCGCGCCAAAGGCCAGCGTCAAAGGCAGTCTTTTCCCTGTGAACCTGCGTCTAGTGCTCATAAGTAATCGCCTCGAATAATTCTAGCAGAACGCCCGGCGCTTGCTCGATTGTCGATAGTGCATGGTTGGGGACACACCTTCGCACATCCCGCTCGAAGCGCTCCTCAGTAATGGAACGGGACGCGATCCTGAACTTGCGCGGTTTTCTGGGAGGCCGGGCATTTTCCGGCGCTGCGAGCAAGTACATGGGTCCTTCCGCCGACCGCCGGTGCTACTGCGTTTACATTCTGACAAACCGCTCCAGGACGCTCTACGTCGGCGTTACCAATAACCTTCACCGCCGCGTTTGGGAGCACAGGTTTGGAAACGGATCGGAATTCTGCAAGCGGTACAGGATTGATCGACTAGTTTATTACGAGAGTTTTGACGATGTGCGCAACGCGATTGACCGCGGGAAGCGCATTAAAGGCTGGCTTCGGATTAGGAAAATTCAGTTGATTGTTTCGGTGAATCCTACGTGGAGCGATCTGAGCGCGGGGTGGTACAAACGGCATCTCCACGCGCCGGAGAGTGCATAGAGCTGGTTTCATAAATGCCTCTCCGCTCGGAAGGCACGTCCCTCAGGGGCTAAGGCCCGCATTTTTCCAAGCCCTGGACGGCACGGCTGAAGCCGTGCCCTACCCAAAACCGATTTATGAAACCAGCTCTAGTGTCATGAGTCATAAATAAGTTGAATAAGTGTCGGTTTTCCTGCGTCTAAGGTACAAGGGAGGTGCCGATGGCGCTGGGAAGACCGATTCCGCCTTTGCAATTGAGCCGAGAAGAACGCGAAACCCTGGAACGTTGGGTGCGTCGTCCGAGTTCGGCGCAAGCCCTGTGCCTGCGGGCCCGCATCGTGCTGGCCTGTGCGCAAGGAGAAAACAACACCCGGGTGGCGCAACACATGCACGTGAGCAAACCTACGGTGGGCAAATGGCGTGGCCGGTTCGTGGCGCGGCGCCTCGATGGCCTGCTCGACGAACCGCGCCCGGGAGCACCGCGCCAGATCAGCGACGCTGCGGTGGAGCGCGTGCTGACGTTGACTCTGGAAAAGCGTCCGCCGGACGCCACCCACTGGTCCACCCGCTCCATGGCCCAGCGCAGCGGCTTGAGCCAGAGCGCGGTGAGCCGCATCTGGCGTGCGTTTGCTTTGCAACCGCACCGGGCCGAGACGTTCCAGCTCTCCAAGGACCCGCTGTTCATTGAAAAAGTGCGGGACATCGTGGGCCTGTACCTGCATCCGCCCGACCAAGCGTTGGTGTTGTGCGCCGATGAAAAGACGCAGATCCAGGCGCTGGACCGTTCGCAGCCACTGCTGCCCATGCGTCCGGGGCAGGCCGAGCGGCGCACGCATGATTACCTGCGGCATGGCACCACCTCGCTGTTCGCGGCCTTGGAAGTAAAGAGTGGACGCGTGCTGGGGGACATGCATGCCCGCCATCGCTCCCTCGAGTTCCGCAAGTTCTTGGACCGCATCGACCGGGCGGTGCCGGAGGGGCTGGAGGTGCATTTGATTCTGGACAACTACGGCACGCACAAAACCCCGCGGATTCATCGCTGGCTGGCCCGGCATCCCCGTTTCCATCTGCACTTCACGCCCACGGGAGCTTCCTGGCTCAATCTGGTGGAACGCTGGTTCGCGGCCCTGACGGAGAAACAGATTCGGCGGGGCGTGCACCGCTCCACGCGGGAACTGGAGGATGCCATTCGTCACTACATCGAGATCAGCAATGAGCACGCGAAACCCTTTGTGTGGACCAAGACGGCCGACGAAATCCTGGCTTCTGTGGCCCGCTTTTGTAAACGCATTTCTGACTCAGTACACTAGGTCCTTCGCTTCGCTCAGGATGACAAAATTGAAGGGATATTGTAGGGACAACAATATTGAGATGACAACGTTGAAGACTGAGAGCTGAGAGCTGACAGCTGAGAGCTCTTCCTACTTCGGACGCTTCTTGCCCGCGTTCGCGATTCGCTGGTCAATCGGCTTCCTTGCTGCGTAGCCCTCGTTTGTTCCGTGCCAGTGCGCGATGGTGGGCTCGCCCAGCTTCCAGCACAACAGCAGGATCTCGGCCTCTACCTTGCAGGGGAAATCGAGCAATCCGGTGTCGAGGTCTTTCACCTGCACGCCAGTCGCGTCAATTTCGGCGAGAGCATCCTTGATGCGCCGAATCGCCTTCTCGCGCTCCGCCTTGCGCCGCGCCAGATGAACCACATTCAGCAGCATGCCGCCGCTGAGAAAAACCCGGTGTGCCGTCTCTTGCAATTCGGCGTCCACGTCTTCAATCAGTTTCTTGCTGTTGATCGCCTGCCGGAGCAGCGACTCCAAAATCGGCAGGAGCATCTGTGCTTCATCGAGGGTAAAAGTGCGGTCGGACATGTAGTTCTATTCTACAGCGTGCGCGAAAATCAGTTCTCGGTTCCCAGTTCCCAGTTCTCAGCAAAACCGAGTTCGACAGTTCTACGGGTTTTTGTGAGAACCGAGAACTGAGAACTCCGATTAAGTGACCAGACTCCCATCGCAAAGATTGCAAGCAACACCACGGTCTCCACCGGAAACCAGGATGGCCCGGCTACAGTGATGACATTGGGGATCAGGAAACATCCCGATGCAACCGGAATCAGCGTGCGATCAAAAAAAGAGCGCTTCTGCCCGGCGCCGTGTGAATTGGCTGCCTGGTTTTCACCGGCTGAGCGCTCCAAAGCAAACCGCAGCGCTCGCCCGCCGATCAGCAGCATCGGAATGGTGATGGCGGCGAGATCGTATTTCATGATGCGCGGGTTCAACAGGGCCGTCCCGACCAGTGCGACGGGGACCCATGCCTCCCGCGGAAGCTTCCATTCGCGGACGCGACGGGCAAGAAACAGGAGAACAATTCCAAGCGCACAGACAACGACCACGTGCAGAATCGTGGTTGCGAGAGAAGAAGGCAGTCCCCGCCTCCAGAGAGCTTTGCCCAAAGCGCCCGCCGGGCCGTATCCAAAATCATGCAGGTAGTCAAACACTAGTCGCAGACTCGAGAGGTACTCGCGGAACAAACCGGGCCAGAGCCGGATCTGGGCGGCAAAAATCAGCACGCCCGTAATTGCCGCCACAGCGGGCGGAACCCATTGCCGCCTGCGACGGTCGTTATTCCTATCGCTATCACTATCACTATCACTATCCCTGTCCCTATCCCTGCCACTTTCGATCAGAACGGGAAGCGCGAGGAACACGAGAAATGGCGTCTTGAAAACCGAAGCGGCCAGTACAGCGATGTAATACCAGAACCAGCGGCCATGCTTCCAGCCGGCAGTCGCAGCGGCTAGGATCGCGCCATAAAGCGGGTAGGCCACGTTGCCGCTCAGAATCGCATCGTCGGTGACGAGTCCGGGAAAAAAGATAATGGCCGGCAGCATCAGCGCCAGCCAGCGGCGTTCGCGCTGATCTGCCATCTGGAATCCTGCCCAAAGCTGAAGCAGGGCTCCGGTTGCGACCGCACCCCAATAAAGCAAGCCAAGGAGCCAGCGAGGAAACACTGCCAGCAGCCGCAGCAGGGGCAGCGTCATGGGAGAGTAGACGTAGACGAAGGGCTGGTGTTCGGCCGGGTTGGATGCTAAGCGGGTGTGAAACGCCTGCAGCGCCACAAGATCTTCAGCGTAGGGATCGGAACCCTGGTTGACAGCTTGACTGGCCTTCCAATAACCCTGGGCATCCCATCCAACAGAGCCGACTGAGACCATTACAACCAGCGTAATGGCCGCTCCCATGCAAAACAAAGCGATAAGCCGCGGGCGGGAAAACCAGCGTAGATGTTGAGTAGGAGAGGAACGGGCCACTGCCGCCGATGTCGGTTTAGGCAAACTCGCCCCTTGCGCCGTCACACGCCTGCGTTTGCTGTCTAAATGCACCTTTTGAAGAATAACAAAGCGCTGGACGCGATACAAATAACGCGGGCCGGATCTCTACACCGGCTCGGCCAATTCGGATTCGAACTGGTCATCCTCACACGACCGCAGCCGATCGTTGTTAGCCTTATCAACCCTGTCAAGCGATGGCGGCTCCTCGAGCCGACGAGACGGAGTCAGCGCATAGACGGCAAGAACAACCATCATCGGGTCCAGGGGCCGACGATAGTAAAACTCCGGACTCGTGATGTAGTACATCAGAGGGAATACCAGCAGAACGATTGTGTAGAAGATAGCCGAGTCAACCCGTCTTACCCAGGCTCTGCGCAGGCCGGCGAACGCCAGTACGGTGAAGGCCGAGCAAAACACTATGTTCGCCGGATCCCACGGCTCCATTTTCAAATATGCGGGCGACAGACTCCAGTATCCGGTCCAAAGGAAAACGATCCGTCGCAACGTTGTCCACAGGTACCAACCCTTATGAGTCTTAATAAAGTCCACTGCTTGACGTTTCTTCGTGGCCATATATTTCAGTTCGCCATCGCGCTGGAACTCCTGCACCTCAGCGAGGTTATTCCAGGGTCCCAGTTCAGTCGGCTGCCAATAATCGACATCGCGCAGCGTATAACTGGTAGCGCCCTTAACGCCCATGCGCAGCACTAGCCCCATGTTGTCGCGGAAGGGAATGAAAGTGTGGAAGGTGCGCCAGTTGCGCACAAACCAGGGAGACACCACGGCCATGAGCGCCAGCCCGAGCACAATATTCGGCACCAACCAGCGGCGCCCCTGCTTATACCGAAGATAGGAAATTCGCAGCTGCAGGAAAGGGAGCACGGAAAGTACAACGGCGCTGGTTAGCGCGGCCAGGCCCCACAGCAGACCCGTACCCATCCATGCTGAAATTCGATCGGTGCGCTCCAGCTTCAGTGCAATCATAAAGAGCAGGGCGAACAGCAGCGTGGCGAGCCACGTTTCCCAAATTCGGTCGATGGGGAAATAAATTGCATAAGGGAAGAAAGCCCACGTCCAACCGGCCCACTTGGCCACATGTGTACCGAAGCTCTTGCGCGCGAAAAAAAAGATCGGAAGGCAGGTCAAGGCCGAAGTCAGGGCATTAAAAGAGAGGACCGCAAGCGCCGCAGCCTTGGTGTAGATCCCGAAAACCTTGAAGAATCCTGCCAGGATGTAGGGATAGACGGGCGTCATCCACGCCGTCGGCCCGGTCTTTTCATACAAAGGACTGCTGAAGCCCTCGCCTTGTGCAATCGATCGTGCAATTCTTCCGGCTTCAAATCCAAAGTGGAAGTGATCGTGGAAGAGAACCAAATGTTGTGGATACATGAATGCCATGACGATTAGCCGGATCGCCAGCCCCGTCACTACCATCAGAAAGAGCGTTCGAGAGCGAACGCCGGTTGGGCCCGGGTTGGCACCCTCCAGAAGTCGAAGCTCCGCACGACTTATGCCCGGTGCTTTGGAATCCGCAGATTCCTTATAGTTCTCGCCCGCTTTAAACATTGATACTCCGGAGTGAAATGTTGTTTGCAAAATGTTACCAGACTTCTCGGCAGCCCGCGTTAAGGACCTGGTAACGGCAACGTAACTGATAATGGCAGATGTAAAAGGAGTTGGATGCTCATCCGCCCCGCCCCGTTTGCCTCCGCGCCCATGCTATTTTCATGGCAGACATGGACGCTCCGCCTCCACCACTTTCACCGTCTTCTCCCCGAAATATATACGTCTTCGGGCTGACTTCGTTCCTCAACGACACGGCCAGCGAAATGGCGTATTGGGTGCTGCCCGCCTTTCTTGCATCGCTCGGCGCCGGACCCGAGAAACTTGGAATTATCGAGGGCATCGCCGAGAGTGTGGCTTCTTTTGCCAAGTTTTTCTCGGGCTACCTGGCCGACAAAGTTGCGCATCGCAAGCCTATCGTGGTCGGCGGATACTTCGTGGCCAACGCGGTAAAACCACTCCTGGCGCTGGTTTCTTCGTGGTGGCAGATCCTGGGAATTCGTTTTTTCGACCGCTTTGCGAAAGGCGTCCGTGGCACCGCCCGCGACGTGATGGTTGCCGAGTCGGTCGACAAGTCAGCGCTCGGCTCAGCCTATGGCCTGATTCAAGGCATGGATTCTGCCGGCGCCATCGCCGGCCCGCTGCTGGCGCTGGCCATTATCGGGCGCTTCGGCATGCGTGCCGTATTCGCGTCCGCCGCGATCCCGGGAGCGCTCTGCGTGATGGTGGCGTGGGTGGGGATTCGTGAAGTTCATAGGCTCGTGGAGCGACGGGCGTCCCCGCCCGTCCAAGCCGAGCGCAGCTCGGCCGCCGCCGCGCCCCCTGCGACCGGGACGGACGAATGCGTCCGTTCCCACACCAGCACGTCCGGGTGGCTTTCGAAATTGCCCGCCGGCTTCTATTACGTGCTGGCCGTGGTCACACTGTTTTCGCTGGGAAATTCGAGTGACATGTTCCTCGTTCTGCGCGCCGGAAATATCGGCATTCCAGCATCGCGCGCGCCTCTGCTGGGACTGGTCTTCAACATCATGTTCACATTGCTCTCCTGGCCGGCCGGCAAGTTCAGCGACCGCTTCTCGCGTTCGGCCATTGCCGCTGCCGGATATTTCGTTTTCGCCATCGTCTATTTTGTCTTCGCGCTCGCGCCTTCTCAACTAGCGATCTGGCTGACCATGGCCTTCTACGGACTCTTCTATGCGCTGACCAATCCCGTGCTCAAGGCTCTGGTCGCCGAAAGCGTGGCCGCCGATGTCCGGGGCCGTGCTCTTGGAATTTATTTTTTTCTCACCAGCGTAACCACGCTGCTCTCGAGCGTCATCACCGGGGCGCTTTGGAAGGTCTATGGGCCTGCGGTCCCGTTTTACTTTTCCGCCGGGATCGCGACGGCCGCGGCGTTCGCCCTAATCGCCCACCGTTCGCCCGCCCGACCCGCTAAAACCTGAGCGGCTTCAGAGCGCATAGATTGCTTGCGGACCTCACCCCTTGCGAAATCAACCTCCTGACTCAGCGCGGCTTCTCTTTTGCCATTGGAAGCGCAAAAGGAAAACGGCCGGGAAAAACTCCCAGCCGTTTCATGGGGAAGGCTGCCACAGCTCAATTCCAGAATGTTTGGATCTGGCCCGACCGAAGAACTCCCCGGCGAAGCTACTTCAGCGTTGTTTTGCGCCTGAGCGCTGGGGGAGGGCTAGCTCCGCGCGTACTCGCAACTCTCAACCTTTGGCGAGTTCTTTGCAAGTACCCACGTGGCTTAAGTCAAAAACACTATGGTCCGGAGGCTACTACTTAATGGAGTAGCTTCCCAACCGGCACATACGGCGAGCAATTTTGCGGGAGGGCGGGTGACCCTTGTCTTGCTACGGCTTTTCTTTTGGCCACTTTCTTTTGGCCATTCGGAAGCGAAAAATGAAAACGGCCGGGAAAAACTCCCAGCCGTTTGTTGGGGAAGCGCCGTAACAGCGCTATCCCGGGATGTTTGGATTTGGCCAAGCCAAAGTCCCGACAGAGCAACTTTAGTCAGGCCTTACAGCACTTCAAGCCGGAAGACTAGAAGTCGTAGTCTTCTGGCGTGCAGGCGCAGTATCCGTAACCGCTGGCAATCGTTAACCCATAGGAACACGAGGTCCCCAGGTTAGAGAGTTCAGTCGGCGAGAGATTCGAATCGGCCAACGGGGCTTCGGTAACGAACCACGGTCCCTTGCTGCCATCTAGCCCGCTCTTTGTTGCGGGAATGCCGTTCGTCGTTGCCTGGATGTGCGTCATCCATCCCCGCAGTCCAGTAAGCGGCGCTGGGGCGGTTGGGTCGTTGCTCGCAGACGAAATGACCTTGATAACGCCACGCTGAGTTTCAGCTCTGCCGGTGAAATTGATGGAATTGTTCACGAGCTCTTTGTTCACGGATTCCGAAAGCAGACCGTTTGACGTGATCCAGCAGGCGCAGCACGTCTGCATCTCCTGGCTGTCATCGAACGTGTAGATAGCCGCCCACAGGCTTCCGTTTTCGACTCCCTCTGGTGATGCAGTCGCCTGGTCGCCATCGTTGATGATACGCAAGGTTCCATCCGGAGCCCCACTGGTATTTGCATTGGAATAGTAGGTGACGAAATAGTAGCTGCCGTCACCTGGTGCTGGCTGAGCGAAGGCATTGCCCCCTAGCATCAGAGTGACTGCCAGAATTGGGAGCAGCAACAATCCGAGCTTTTTCATTTTTTTGGATCCTCCTGTTGGTTGGCGCCTGAGCGCTGGGGGGAGGGTCAGCTCCTGGCGTAAACGGAACTTTCAACCTTTTGTGAGTTCATTGCAAGTACCCAGTTGGCTTAGCCCACCCCCTTGGCTAATACGTGTGGAGTAGTTCCCCAACCCAGCCATGCGGCGAGCAAACTTTGCGGGAGGACCGCTCGTTTCCCCGAAGCCTTTGGGATACATGGACTTATTTTCCGTACCAAAACTTCGGCATCGCCCAAGTCGCAAAGCCAACGCCATGCCCCGATACGAAACCTGGGTTTCCTGCTGTTCAGGCTGTCTGCTCTTCCCCCTCAGACCGGCGCAACCAGAAATACGCGACCAGCAGAAACAGCAAACCAGCCACGCTATCGAGCACGGCGTCCCGCCACGTGCCTGTTCGCGATGGGATGTAGCTCTGGTGCCATTCATCCATCGACGCGACGAAAGCCGTCCCCAGCCATGACAGCAGTGACGTGCGCCACAATAAGGCTTGAGTTTGACCAAACGTTGCCCGCCAGCCACGCAGCAGCAGAAGGTTCAATATGCCGTACCCGACAACGTGTCCGGTCTTGCGCAGATAGTGATGAAAGATGAGGAAGTCGTAGAAATTGATCTGGCCGAACAGGCGCGTCAACAACGCATACAGAATGCTGCCGGTATGCTCTGACGAAAAGAAATCGGTGGACTCAAATGTAATGAGACCGATCCAGACAATCGCGGGCCACCAGGCGCGCACAAGATTGGGACGAGACGCAGTCAAATCGGTCGTCAAATGGAACTATTCCCTCACTCCGCCGCGTAGTTCGGAGCTTCGCGCGTGATCATGACGTCATGCACGTGGCTTTCGCGCAACCCGGCGGCGCTGATGCGCACGAAGCGCGCCTTCTGCTGCAGGTCGGCCACCGTCTGGCATCCGCAATACCCCATTCCCGACTTCAGCCCGCCCACCATCTGGTGCACGATCATCGCGACCGAACCGCGATAGGGCACGCGGCCTTCGATTCCCTCCGGCACCAGCTTACCCAGCCGGTTCGACTCTTCGCCCGCCATCGTCATTGACGCTGCCGTCGACGCATCTCCATCCGAGTTCTGGAAATAGCGCTCGCTCGAGCCCGCTGCCATCGCTCCAAGCGACCCCATGCCGCGATACGCCTTGAAGGTACGGCCCTGATACAGAATCTGTTCACCCGGGCTTTCATCCGTTCCCGCAAACATCGACCCAATCATCACCGCCGAAGCGCCCGCCGCCAGCGCCTTGCTGATATCGCCGGAATATTTGATGCCGCCGTCGGCAATCACGGGAACGCCCGCGTCGCGCGCGGCCCGCGCCGCCTCAGCAATCGCCGTAATCTGCGGAACCCCCACGCCGGTTACGATGCGCGTGGTGCAGATCGAGCCCGGCCCGATGCCGACTTTAACCCCGTCGACTCCGGCGCGCACCAGGTCGCAGGCGCCATCGAAGGTCGCGACGTTGCCGGCAATCAGTTCCACCTCGGGCAACATCGCTTTCACCTTTTTGACCGCGGCGAGCACGAGCGTGGAATGCCCATGCGCGCTGTCAATGGCCAGCACGTCGACTTTCGCCTTCGCCAGTTCCTGAGCGCGTTCCAGGAAGTCGCCGGTGGCGCCAATGGCAGCGCTGACCCGCAAGCGTCCTTTATCGTCCTTGGCAGCGCCCGGATATTTAAGTTTCTTCTGGATGTCTTTAACCGTGATCAAGCCCTTCAGGTTGTACTTGTCGTCGACGACGAGCAGCTTTTCGACGCGGTGCTCGTGCAGGATCTCTTCGGCTTGCTCCAGGGTGGTTCCGACGGGGACGGTGATCAGGTTGTCCTTGGTCATCACCTTGCTGATCGGAATATCGAAGCGCGTCTCGAAGCGCAGATCGCGATTGGTCAGGATGCCGACAAGTCTTCCATCCTTCAGCGTGATCGGCACGCCTGAAATTTTGTACTTTTGCATGACATCCAGCGCGTCGGAAACCTTGGCATCCGGCGACATGGTAACCGGATCGACGATCATGCCGCTTTCCGACCGTTTCACCTTGTCCACTTCATTGGCTTGCTGGTCAATCGTGAGGTTGCGATGGATAATGCCGAGGCCTCCCTGCTGCGCCATGGCGATCGCCATGTGCGACTCGGTCACCGTGTCCATGGCGGCGCTGATGATGGGAATGTTCAGCCGAATGTTGCGCGAAAGCTGGGTCTGCGTGTTGGTGTTGGCGGGCACGACTTCAGAGCGCGCCGGCAGGAGTAATACGTCGTCGAATGTGAGGGCCTCGGGTACGGGAAAATGGATCATAAGATTTTGGATGAAAGTTCTATTGTAGGGAGCGGCTACGCATCAAGCAAATGCGGGTGGTGGGCTAGTTTCCCGTTGCCGATTACTCGCCAAGTGAAACAGGCCATTCCCTGGGGTTGTGAGCGTTGTCGCGATTTATCACCAACAATCTATTTAGAACGTCTGACAACCCTTTTTCGTCGTGTCTCCGCGAACCTTGGAACTGCCAGCCTGACTAACCCATTTTTTCTTCGCCGCTGCAGTTGAACAGAGGTAGAATTGGGATCGTACATTCTCTTGCCTCCCCGAAGAGGCGCCCCCGCCCGTTGAGACGCAGCACCCCCTGAGGCGAATGACCCGAGTTCTCGGGAAACGCATTTCCATCAGACAAATTGCTAGCTAGGGGAAAGGAGAAAGCCACATTCCCTAAGGCAAATCGAAGCGTAAAGCATAGAGGTGACCGATGAGTCAGAAGGGGGAGTATTTGGTGCACGATTTTAGAACACTGGACGCAGGTGGAATCACGCAGTACGTCAAAAAACTCGCGGAAAACGGCTGGGAACTGCTATCCGTTAATCCGCCGCTTCACTACTTCAGGCACTCGAAGAGTGAACCGCCCAAGGCTTTACCTACACATCAAGGACGAAAGATGCGCTGATTTGCAATAGCTCAGACTTGATCTGACACTCTGGTTAGATCATGCAGTCTGCATCGGCAACCGCCGGGAGGTAGTCTATGCCCCAGTATGAATTCTTCTGCCACGCCTGCAAGAAATTCTTCGACAAGATTCTGTCCCTGGTCGACTGCGAAGAAGGCGAGATTCTCTGTCCGCACTGCGGCAGCAAGAACGTCGAGCAGCGCTGGTCTGCCTTCTCAGTCATTAGCTCAAAGAAGAGCGCCTGAGAACTGCTCTGAGGCACGCGGCCTCGCTCATCAAAGAGTTGTCAAAAGTGCTCTACTACGCTCGCTCCTGTCGGTTGTTGCTCGGATTCCGGTGGGTTCACGGCAACCCAGGAACTAAGCCACTGCATAGCTTCGCAATTAACTTTGCTTGACTACCGTTGTCACGACGGCCGATGAGAGATGGGCACATCTTCTTGCTGAGCAAAAAGGCGTCCGTTATGGACGCCTTTGTGTCTGTTGGTACTACTGCGACTACTCTTTCTTGTCGCTGCCCTCAGTCTTACCTTCAGCCTCATTCGCGGCCATGTCCTTCTGCGCCTGGGCTTCGGCATCGGCAGCTTCCATCGCCTTGCGGTTTTCCTCGGCGCGTTTGGCGCGGATCTCGGCTCGCTTCTGGCGCTTTTCGTCGATCACCTGCTCGCTGCCCAGCAGTTCGATGAACGCTTTTTCGGCGCCGTCGCCCTTCCGCCAAGCGGTGCGCACGATCCGCAGATAGCCGCCCTTGCGGTCGCCGAAGCGCGGAGCCACGGTATCGAAAAGCTTGGTGACCGCCTCTCCGGTCGTCAGATAGGACGCCGCCTGCCGCCTCGCCGCCAGATCGCCCTGCTTTCCCAGAGTGATCATCTTCTCGACTTGCGGACGAACCGCCTTCGCCTTAATCACGGTCGTTTCAATGCGCTCTTCCATGATGATCGAAGTGACCATATTACGCAGCATGGCGCGCCGATGGGAGGTGGTTCGTCCTAGCTTGTAGCCTGCGACTTTGTGACGCATGGATTACCCCGTTAAATCATTGAATGATTTAGTCATTGAGACATTTGTCGAGTCATTTCATTTCATTTCAATGATTCAATGATTCAATGACTCAATGCCCCAATGACTCAATGCACTATAGATCGTTGTCGCCGTACGCCGACGCGGGCAGCACCTGGTTCGAAGTCGGACCGGGCACGGCGTTCCCGTGCTCGTCGATCTTCATGCCCAGGCTCAGACCCATCGAGTTGAGGATCTCCTTGATTTCGTTCAGCGACTTCCGTCCAAAGTTTTTCGTCTTCAGCATCTCGGCTTCGGTCTTCTGCACCAGTTCGCCGATCGATTGAATGTTGGCGTTCTTCAGGCAGTTATAGCTGCGCACGGAGAGTTCGAGTTCCTCGACCGAACGGTTCAGGTTCTCGTTCTTGATCTCGGGCCTGCGCTCTTCGCTCGCCGCCGCCGTCTCTATTTCTTCTTCGAAGTTGATGAAGATATTCATGTGATCCTTCAGCAGCTTCGCGGAGAGGCCGAGCGCATCGCCGGGAGTAATCGAACCGTTCGTCCAGACCTCGACCGTCAGCTTGTCGTAATCGGTGATCTGTCCCAAACGCGCCGGTTCGACGGTGTAGTTGCACTTGCGCACCGGCGTGTGCACGGAATCGATGGGAATGAATCCGATGCCCAGATCGTCTTCGAAATTCCGGTCCGCGGAAACGTAACCGCGGCCGCGCTTCAGGCGCATTTCCATGTCGAGCTTGCCGCCTTCGCTCACCGTCGCGATGTAAATTTCCTTGTCGAGTATTTCCACATCGCCATCGGCGTCGATCATGCCGCTGGTGACCACTCCCGGTTGCTCGGCGTGCAGGTAAATCGCCTTCGGACCGTCTCCGGCAAGCTTGAATGGGACCTGTTTCAGGTTGAGGATGATGTCGGTCGCATCCTCGACGACTCCTGGGATCGACTGGAACTCATGCAGCACGCCTTCGATCTTCACCGCGGTAACGGCCGCGCCTTCGATCGAACTCAGCAGCACGCGCCGCAGCGCGTTGCCAATGGTGGTGCCAAAGCCGCGCTCAAACGGCTGCGCCCAGAACATCCCGTATTTGTCGGTGAGCGAAGTGGTATCGCTCGCCAGTCGCTTCGGTTTTTGAAAACCTCTCCAGAGCATTATGTGTTTCTCCTCTCGGCCATGTGGCTCGATCCTGCTCCCTGAGCGGCCCGGCTCAGTTCACCGCAGGAAAGGCTGATCTGGCACGAATGGTAGGCCAAAAATCAGTCGCTGGTTGCTGCTCGTTAGTCGTTCGCGGGTCGTCTTTGCCTGCCAACGACTAACGACCAACGACTGTCGACTTACTTGCTGTACAACTCCACGATCAACTGCTCGTTCACCGGCAACTGGATGTCTTCGCGCTTGGGCAGCGCAATCACGCGCCCCTTGTAGTTCTCGCGATCGATCTCCAACCACACCGGCGCCGGCTGATGACTGGCAAAATCCTTCGCGGTCTCGAGAATCGGCAACTTCCTGCTGCTCTCGCGAATCGCAATCTCTTCGCCAACGGTGACTTCGTAAGAGGGAATGTTTACCTTCTTGCCATTCACCTGCACGTGCCCGTGACGCACCAGTTGGCGCGCCTGGCGGCGAGAGATGCCGAAGCCGAGGCGATAGACGACGTTGTCCAAACGCCGTTCGAGCTGTTCCAGCAGCTTCGCACCCGTCACACCCTTGAAGGTGACGGCCTTCTCGAAATAATTCCGGAACTGGCCTTCCTGGGTGAAATAGATGCGTTTCGCCTTCTGTTTTTCGCGCAACTGCAGACCGTATCCTACAACCTTGGTCTTCTTGTCTTTCCCATGTTGTCCGGGAGCGAAGTTGCGTTTCTCAATAGGACATTTGTCGCTGAAGCATTTCGTGCCCTTGAGGAAGAGCTTGATCCCTTCCCGGCGACAAAGACGACACACTGCATCGGTATAACGTGCCATTTTTCTCCTTTTCGAAATCGGTTTACGGGGTGGCGACCCTTTCGTCCCGATTGCTAGTTTCAGTTCCCAGTTCTCGGTTCTCAGTTCTCAGTGAAACCCAACGTTCTACGGTTCTTACTGAGAACTGAGAACCGGGAACTGAGAGCTGTCGTCGCGTCTTAGACGCGACGCCGTTTCGGCGGCCGGCAACCGTTATGCGGAATCGGCGTCGTGTCCTTAATCGACCGCACTTCGATTCCCGCCGAGGCCAGCGCTCGCACTGCCGATTCCCGGCCCGATCCCGGACCGCTCACCCGCACATCCACCGTGCGCACCCCGTGATCGCGCGCCATACTGGCGGCGTTCGCCGCGGCCTGCTGGGCCGCAAACGGAGTCCCTTTACGGGACCCGCGAAAACCGAGCGACCCCGAACTCTTCCACGCCAGCACATTGCCGGTCATGTCCGAGATGGTCACGATGGTGTTATTGAAAGAGGCCTGCACATGTACCAGTCCGTGCGGAACGTGCTTGCGTTCTTTCTTCTTGAACTTCTTCGTCTTGCCTTTTTTCTCGGGCGCCGCGGCGCCGCCTGCTGCTGCTGCTGGTTTTGCCATTTTCTAAAGTTCTCGGTTCTCAGTTCTCAGTCAAACCGGTTCTCTGCTTTAACTGAGAACTGATAGCTGAAAGCTGATAGCTGGTTTTACGCTTTTGCTGTCTTCTTCTTCTGCGCCACCGTACCTTTGCGCGGGCCTTTGCGGGTACGAGCGTTGGTATGCGTGCGCTGCCCGCGAACCGGCAGGTTCCTGCGATGACGAAATCCGCGATACGATCCGATTTCGATGAGCCGCTTGATGTTCATCGAAACGTCTTTGCGCAGATCGCCTTCCACCGATCCTTCCGCTTCAATGACCTGGCGGATGCGGTTGACCTCGTCTTCCGCAAGGTCCGACACTTTCTTCATCGGGTCCACTTTCGCCGCGTCCAGAATGCGCGCCGCGCGTGAATTGCCGATGCCGTAGATATAAGTGAGCGCGATATTCGCATGCTTGTTACGCGGAAGATCCACGCCTGCAATACGTGCCATAAAGTTCCTAACCCTTCCTGCTAACTTTCAGAAGCTACGAGCTTCGAGCCGCGAGCAACAAGCAACGACCAAACCGTTTTGGCTCTCAGCTCGTAGCTCGTAGCTCGAAGCTTCTTCACCCTTGGCGCTGCTTGTGTTTCGCGTTTTCGCAGATCACCCGCACTACTCCCTTGCGGTGGATGACCTTGCACTTGTCGCAAATCTTCTTGACCGATGCTCTTACCTTCATAAACTAGCTCTCAGTTCTCAGTTGCCGGTTCTCAGCGGTAGAGATCCTTCGCTTCGCTCAGGATGACAACAGTAGAGACTATTTGTATCTATACACAATTCGCCCGCGATTCAGATCGTACGGAGAAAGCTCGACCGCGACTTTGTCTCCCGGCAGTATCCGTATGAAGTTCTTCCGCATCTTGCCGGAAACGTGCGCCAGCACCTGGTGTTTATTTTCGAGCTCCACCTTGAACATGGCATTGGGCAGCGGTTCCACGACCGTTGCCATCACTTCAATCGCGTCTTCTTTACTCATTACCCTCCTGAAATCCTTCTAGCTGCAGATCCCTTGCTATGCTCGGGATTTCGGCAGCGGGCTCCCCCTTCGCTCACGCCCGCTAGACGCTTCAACTTCAATCGCGTCTTCTTTACTCATTACCCTACCAAGAACTTTCTTCATTGCGTCAAAATCATCGGCCCTTTTCTGGTTACCGCCACGCAATGTTCAAAGTGCGCGCTGTAACTGCCGTCCGCGGTTACGGCCGTCCACTTGTCGCTCAAAACCTTGGTCTCGGGACCACCAGAGTTCACCATCGGCTCGATCGCCAGCACCATGCCTTCGGTCAACTCCGCGCCCTGGCCCTTCTTGCCAAAGTTCGGGATCTGCGGCGCTTCATGCAGCTTCGTCCCGATGCCATGCCCCACAAATTCCCGTACCACGCTGAACCCGTTCGCTTCCACGAGCTTCTGGATCGCCGACCCCACGTGTCCGACGGTGTTGCCGATCCTTACCTGCTCGATGCCCTTGTACAGCGAAGCCTCGGTCACTTCGAGCAGCTTCTTCAGTTCCGCGGTCAGCTCCTCGCCCACCGGCACGGTGATGGCAGCGTCTCCGTAATAGCCATCGCAGACCACGCCGCAGTCGATGGAAACGATGTCTCCCGCCTTCAGCGCCCGCTTTTCCGACGGAATCCCGTGCACGATCTCTTCATTGATCGAAGTGCACAGCACACAGGGATAGCCGTAATATCCCTTGAACGCCGGCGCGGCCCCGAGTTCCGCAATCAGTTTCTCCGCGGCCTTCTCCAGGTCCATCGTCGTAACGCCGGCGGCCACCAGCGTTTTCAAGTGGTTCAGCACCTGGCGGACCATCTTCCCGCTCCGCCTCATCTTTTCGATCTCTTCCGGCGACTTGCGGATGATCCGGTCTTCTCCAAAACTCATAATTCATTCTAGCTTCGCCGACGCTAACTTGGATTCTAGCTTCGCTCGACGCTAGCTCGCTGACTCTAACTTCGCCGTTCCGCCACTAGCATCCTGGCCATGCCTGTCAATCACGCCAAAAATCTGCGCCGCAATCTCGTCCATCGTCCGATCCGCATTGACCGCTACCAGCCGCCGCTGCGCCCGGTAGTAATCCGCTACCGGTTTGGTCTGGCGGTCATAGGCCGCCAATCGCTCCGAAATAACATCTTCGCGATCGTCGCTGCGGAGCAACAGCTTGGATCCGTCCACATCGCACAACTCGTCGACGAGAGGGGGCTGGAAGTGAATGTTATAGAGCCGTCCACAGGTGGGACATGAACGCCGCCCGGTGAGCCGCAGCAGTAATTGATTATAGTCGACGAGCAACTGGATCACAACCGGCGGCGGACACTTCCCCGACTTGTCGCTCTGCGATTTATCGAAGATCTCCTTTTCCAGGACACCATCCAGCCATCGTGCCTGGGCGGCTGTCCGGGGAAAACCATCCAGCACAAATCCGCGTTGACAATCGGCCTCCCGGAGCCGGCTGGCCACGATGCCGTAGATCAACTCGTCCGGCACCAGTTCGCCTCGCGCCATGATCGCCTTGGCTTCCAGGCCGAGCTTGGTGCCACGCCCTACGTGATCCCGTAAAAGATCACCCGTCGATATCTGCGGAATACCGTAACGGTCGACGATCCGTTTGGCCTGGGTACCCTTCCCGGCTCCGGGAGGCCCCAGAATAATCACGGGGCCAATATTTCGCGCGGTCTCATTCTCAGTGGCCATCAATAATGATCCCTTTTACTCGTATTTCCCCTCGATCACCAGACCCGGCGGCCGCGAATCCGTCCACTGCGCGGCGTGAATCCATCGTAGTGCCGCATGATCAGCTGCGCCTCAATCTGCGTAACCGTATCCATCGCAACTCCCACCACGATCAGCAGCGATGTCCCGCCAAAATAAAAGTTCACGCCCAAACCGTTTGTGACCCAGGTTGGCAGGTTCTCAAAGACCCGCCCCAGCAGCGGAAGGTGATTCAGCTTGATGCCGGCAATCATCCACTCCGGAATCAGCGAAATCAAAATCAGGTAGAGCGCGCCCACCAGCGTGATGCGGGTGAGGACATCGTTGATAAAGTCCGAAGTCCGCTTCCCGGGCCGGATGCCGGGAATAAAACCTCCCCACTTCCGCATGTTGTCCGCAACCTCGTTGGGATTGAACACGATCGAGATATAGAAGTAGGCAAAGAAAACGATCCCGGTGGCATAGAGCAAGGTGTACAGCGGTTCGCCCCATTTCATCGCGTCCAGAACCGGGCCGACCACCTTGTTGTTGTGGAACGCTGCACCCAGCATCTGCGGCAAAGCCAGAATCGAAGACGCGAAAATCACCGGCATCACACCGCCGGCATTCACCCGCAGCGGCAGGTGCGTCGATTGCCCGCCCATTACCTTTCGTCCAACCACGCGCTTGGCATACTGCACCGGAATCCGGCGCTCGCTGCGTTCGACGAATACGATAAATGCGACCACTGCGATCATCAGCACCAGCAGCATCAGGATGGCCGGGGCCGTGAATACTCCCCAAGCCGAGGTCTGCGCCTTCTGGTAGAGATCGATCACGCCGCGCGGCAGACCGACCACAATGCCGGCAAAGATCAAGAGCGACATGCCGTTGCCGATGCCGCGCTCCGTGATCTGCTCACCCAGCCACATGATGAAAGCGCTGCCCGTGGTCAGCGTCAGCATGGTCATCAGGATGAAGCCGGGCCCGGGAGTGTTGACGAAATCCCCCGCTTTCTGCAGGCTGATGGCAATCCCGAACGACTGCACCGCGCTCAAAACCACGGTGAGATAACGCGTCCACTGGGTGATTTTTTTGCGGCCCATTTCGCCTTCTTTTTGCAGCTTGGCGAGCGGCTCATACACCACCGTCAGCAACTGCAAAATGATCGACGCCGTAATGTAGGGCATGATACCCAGGGCGAAAATCGTGAGCCGCCGCAGGTTGCCGCCGCTGAACAGATCGACAAAACCCAGCACCGAGCCCCGATTCTGCTCGAAGAACGCCGCCAGCCGGTCGCCGTTGATTCCGGGCGTCGGGATGTGGCCGCCGATGCGATACACCGCCAGCAGGCCGAGCGTGAACAGCACGCGCTTGCGCAGGTCGGGAACCCGGAAGATGTTCGCCAGCTTCTCCAGCATTATTGCAAGACCTCACACTTGCCGCCCGCTTTGATGATTTTTTCCTGCGCCGACTTCGAAAACTTGTGCGCATGCACGGTAATCGCAGTCGTCAGTTCGCCGCTGCCCAGGATCTTGACCGGCTGCCTGCCATTCACTACACCCGCCTTCTTCAGCACCTCGGGCGTGATTTCGGTCTGGCCGAGCGCCGCCAGACGATCCAAGTTCACGACGTCGTATTCCTCGCGGAAAATGTTCGTGAATCCGCGCTTCGGCACACGCCGGTGCAACGGCATCTGGCCGCCTTCGAATCCGCGTATCAGACGCGCGCCCGAACGGGACCACTGCCCCTTGTGGCCGCGCGTCGAAGTCTTGCCCATGCCGGACCCCATGCCGCGTCCGACTCGCTTCTTCTTCTCCGTTGACTTCTTGGGAGCCCTGATTGTCGATAAGTTCATAAAACTTCTCTCTAACCCTTTGTCATCCTGAGCGAAGCGAAGGACCTGCTTTTCGTTTCAGGACGGCCATCCGCGGCGTTTTACGCCTTCACGATCTCAACTAAATGCGGGATCTTCTTGACCATGCCGCGGATCGCAGCCGTGTCCGGCCGCTCAATCACCTGATTCAGCCGTGTAAACCCCAGCCCCTTAACCACTCTCCTGTACTTTTCCGGAGTGCAAATTGCCGATCGCACCCACTTCAACTGTATCTTGCCGATCGCCACGGATTTCGATGTTTTGGTTGTCATTTCACTTCCTCGGTCGTTAGTCGTTAGTCGTCGCTCGTTAGCAGTCGATGGCGAACGACTAGCGACTAACGACCAACGACTAGCTTTGCTACAGCTCCTGTACCGACTTGCCCCGCAGCGTCGCCACGTCATCCCGGTTCTTGAGCTTCTTCAGCGCCTCAAACGTGGCTTTGATCACGTTGTGCGGATTGTTCGTGCCAATCGATTTGGTCAGCACATTTTGAACGCCCGCCGACGTCATCACCGCCCGCACCGCTCCGCCCGCAATCACGCCCGTGCCTTCCGGAGCCGGCTTCAGCAGCACCATGCCCGAGCCAAAACGTCCCAGCACCGTATGCGGCACCGTCGTCTGCGTCAGGTTGATCCGCATCAGGTTCTTCTTCGCCGCCTCGATCCCTTTGCGGATGGCCTGCGGAACTTCCTTCGCCTTGCCCGATCCGAAACCAACCACCGCCGCCAAAGGATCGCCCACCACCACCAGCGCCGCGAACGACATGTTCTTGCCGCCCTTAACCACTTTCGTCACCCGGTTAATCGAGACCACCTGGTCTTTTAACTGGAAAGAACCCGCATCGAGTTTCTTAGTAACTCTTGGCATTCAAAAATCCATTTCTAATTTGTAATTGGAAATCCAAAACCTTAGGTTTTGAAATTACAAATTACAAATCACCAATTACAAATTCTTAAAACTGCAATCCCGCTTCGCGCGCCGCATCGGCCACCGCTTTGACCCGGCCATGGTAGATGTAGCCACCACGATCGAAAACCACTTTGGTGAAGCCTTTCTGTTTGGCCAGTTCGGCGATCTTTTTCCCAACCATCTTCGCCGACGCCACGTTGCCGCCGGTCACGCGCGCACCCTTGCGGTCGTCCGCGGTCGAAGCCGCCGCCAGCGTGACGCCCTTCAGGTCGTCAATCAACTGCACGTAAATGTGGTTCAGCGACCGGTACACATTCAGCCGCGGACGCTCCTGCGGTACCCATCACTTTCTTCCGGATACGATCATGCACACGCTGCCGCGTCTGATTTTTTGAAGCGATTCTAAGCATGTTAAAACCCTCAATCCATTTGTAATTGGTAATTTGTAGTGGGCAATTGAAACCCGCGGCTTTTAAATTGCAAATTATCAAATCACCAATTACAAATTCTTTACTTAGCTCCCGTCTTGCCAACCTTCTTCTTCAAGCGCTCGCCGGCATAGCGCACGCCCTTGTTCTTATACGGATCGGGCGGACGCAGCGACCGCATCTCGGCCGCCACTTGGCCGACCTTTTGCCGGTCAATGCCGTTCAGCGTCAGCTTGGTCAGTTTCGCATCCACCGCGCAATCCACCCCGCTCGGCAGGGGATACTCGATGGGGTGCGAATAGCCGAGGCTGAACACCACCGTCCCCTTGCCTTTCATCTCCGCGCGGTAGCCGATGCCGACGATTTCCAGATCCCTCGTCCAGCCCTTGGTCACGCCATCGACGGCGTTATTGACCAGCGCCCGCGCCAGTCCGTGCACCGCCGCCTGCGCATCGTTCTCGCGAATCGCCACCAGGTTGCCGTCCTTCTGCTCCATCGTAATGCCGGAGGGAAGAGACGTGTCCAGCTTGCCTTTCGGCCCCTGGACCATCACCGTATTGCCTTCGATCTTGACCGTGACGCCCTTCGGGATCGCGATCGGCTTTTTTCCAATTCGTGACATAGCTTGTTAGCTCTCAGCTTTCAGCTATCAGTTACATCTCAGCGGTCTAACTGAAAGCTGAGAGCTGAGAGCTGAAAGCGTTTTCTACCAAATCTCGCAAAGTAACTCACCGCCGAGGCCCTGCCGGCGCGCCTGCCGTCCCGTCATCACGCCCTTCGGCGTGGTCAGGATATTGATTCCCATCCCGCCCAGCACCCGCGGAATCTCGGTGCGGCGCACATAGACGCGGCAGCCGGGACGCGACACCCGCTCCAGGTTCGTAATTACCGCCTCATTGTTGTTGCCGTACTTCAGATACACCCGCAGGACCTTGTGGCCCTCTTCTTCCGCCGGCTTGAAGTTCGCGATATAGCCCTCTTCCTTCAGGATGCGGGCAATCTCCGTCTTCAGCTTGGAAGCTGGTATATCAACCTTCTGGTGCCGGGCGCGGATCGAGTTGCGGATGCGCGTCAGCATGTCTGCGACCGGATCGGTCAACCTCATCGTTTGCTTCTCCTCGAGCCGCCCGTTCGCTCCGCGTGCTGCGGAGAACCTGCGGCAGCTTGCTTCTTTCCTAGTCGGTAGTCAGTCGCTAGTCGCTGGTCGTTAGTCGCTGGTCGTTAGCCGCTGGTCGCTGGTCGCTAGCGAACGACTAACGACTGACGACCAACGACTAATTCTTACCAGGACGACTTCGAAACTCCGGGGATCTCGCCCCGCAGCGCCAGTTGCCGGAAACACAGACGGCACAGGCCAAATTTCCGTAAATAGGCTCGCGGACGTCCGCAGATCTTGCAGCGGTTATGCTTGCGCGTCGAAAACTTCGGCGTTTTCCTGTTTTGCGGCTTAGTCTTGCTCTCCGCGCCGTCCTTCACTCGTTTTGCTGTAGTTGCCAAATTCGCTCCTAATCTCTTGTAGCGCCGGCCTCTGGCCGGCTGTCCAGCGGGCGTCCCGCCCGCCCAAGGGCCGCCGAGACGGCGGCGCTACGCTCTAAACGGCATCCCCAAATGCTTCAACAGCGACCGCGCCTGATCGTCGGATCTCGCCGTCGTCACAATGGTTACGTTCATGCCTTTCAGCTTGTCTACCTTCGCGTAGTCAATCTCCGGAAAAATCAGCTGATCGTGCAGGCCCAGCGTGTAATTGCCGCGCCCATCGAACGACTTCGTCGAGACTCCGCGGAAGTCGCGCACTCGCGGCAGCACGATGCTTACCAGCCGGTCGAAAAATTCGTACATGCGGTCGCCGCGCAGCGTCACCATCGCCCCAATCGGCATCCCCTCGCGCACTTTGAACGCGGCGATCGACTTTTTCGCCTTCGTCACCACCGGCTTCTGTCCCGTAATCTGTCCCAGTTCATTCACCGCCGGGTCGATGAGTTTCGCGTTCTGGGTCGCTTCCCCCACGCCCATATTGACGACGATCTTATTCAGTCGCGGCACAGCCATCGGGTTCTTCAGTTCGAGTTCCTTCATCAGGGCCACGGAAACTTCCTTCTCAAACCGCGCCCGCAGCCGCGGCCGCTCTTTCGCCGCGTGCCGCGGAGCCTCCGGACCAGCCTTCTCTTCGACCGGTGCGCGCCCCTTCTGCTCGCCCTTGGCCGGCTTTGCTTTCTTCTGCTGCTGCCCGCCTTTTTTCTGCTCGTCTGCCATGGTTATGCTGCCTTGTCTCTCACGGTTTCGGATGAGCTTCGAGCTCCGAGCCTCGGGCTACGAGCACCCAAGAACTCTCCGGTTCGTAAGCACTTCAACACTCTAATGTTCGCAACCGCCGCTTAACAACTTGCCGTTGCTGGTTGCTCGAAGCCCGTAGCTCGCGGCTCGTAGCTTACTTATCCAGCGTCGTCCCGCACTTCTTACAGACTCTCACCTTGCGTTCGCCGCGCACTTCATGCCCGATCCGCACCGGGCCGCACGTCGCACACACCAGGGCTATGTTCGACAGAGGAATCGCCCGCTCCTGCTCGGCAATTCCACCCTTGATGTTGCGCTGCGGATTCGGCCGCACGTGCTTCTTCACCGTCATCACGTGCTCCACCAGCACCTTGCCCTCGTCGGGAAACACGCGCAGCACGCGCCCTTCTTTCCCCGTATCCTTCCCGGTCATCACCTTCACGGTGTCATTCCGGCGGATATCCACCCGCTTATGTTCGGCAGTAGTTGCAGTTCCCATCTCCAAAACCTTCTTTCCAACTTGTCATCCTGACCCTGAGCGCAGCCGAAGGGGAAGGACCTGCTTCTCGCTATCCCCAAGACGCGCGTCTTTAAAGTACTTCCGGCGCCAGCGACACAATCTTCAAAAACTTCTTCTCGCGCAGTTCGCGCGCCACCGGACCGAACACGCGCGTGCCCACCGGCTCGCCGGTTTCGTTGATCAGCACCGCCGCGTTCTGATCGAAGCGGATATAAGTCCCGTCCCGCCGCCGATGCTCTTTCCGGGTCCGCACAATGACCGCCTTCACCACTTTGCCCTTCTGCACCTGGCCGTCCGGCGCCGCTTCCTTCACGCTCGCCGTGATCACGTCGCCCAAACCCGCGCGCAGGCCGGTCGAGCCGCCGAGCGGCAGGATCATCTGCAGCTTGCGCGCGCCCGAGTTATCGGCGACCTCGAGCATGGATCTCATCATTACGGCCATGTTCGTCTCCTCTCCGCCTACTTCTCAGCGGAAATGCCCGTACCGGCATCGATGTCAACTTCCGGCACCAGCGCCGTCTTCCGCACGATTTCCTTCAGCGTCCAGCGCTTCAGCTTTGACAACGGCCGCGATTCTTCGATCCGAACGGTGTCGCCGGTGTGCGCTTCATTCTTCTCGTCGTGCGCGTAGAACTTCTTCCGGATCGAGATCACCCGCTTGTACATCGGATGCGCCTTTTTCCGCGTCACTTCGACCACGATCGTCTTCTGCATCTTGTTCGAGACGACAGTGCCGATCAGTATCTTGCGGCCCGAATGTTTTTCCGCGTGGCTTGCAATCTCCGCCATTATCGTTTCTCCGTCCTGCCAGTCTCCGTCTTGCGGGCGGCCAGTTCCTGCTCGCGCAGGACGGTCTGGACGCGCGCAATATCCCGGCGCAGCCCGCGAATCTTTTTCAGGCTCTCGCTCTGTCCCATATTCATCTGAAACTTCAGCTTGAAGAGCTGGTCCGCCAAGTCCCGCTCCTGGTGCTTGAGCTCGACGTCGGTTAAGTTGCGAATCTTTTCTGCCTTCATAAAATCAGCTCTCAGCTCTCAGCTTTCAGTTCTCAGTAAGAACGGTTTGCTGGAGTAAATTTCTTTCGTCCTCTTTACAACACTTCTTTACAGCACTTCGCGCTTAACGAACGTCGTCCGCAACGGAAGCTTGTGCGACGCGAGGCGCATGGCTTCTTTCGCGTCGGTGATCGTCACGCCTTCCATCTCGAACAGAATCTTCCCCGGCCGCACCACCGCGACCCAATGGTCCGGAGCCCCTTTGCCTTTGCCCATACGGGTTTCGGCCGGCTTCTTCGTCACCGGCTTATCCGGAAACAGCCGGATCCAGATCTTGCCGCCGCGCTTCACAAAACGCGTCATCGCGACCCGGCTCGCTTCGATCTGCCGGTCCGTGATCCAGCCCGGCTCGAGCACCTTCAGCCCGTATTGGCCGAAAGCCAGCGTGCCACCGCGCCAGGCCTTCCCTGTCATGCGTCCGCGCTGCTGCTTGCGGTACTTAACTTTCTTCGGCATCAACATAAAATCAGTTCCCAGTTCTCAGCTGTCAGTTCTCAAGAAATCGTTCGCTCGGTGCCCCAGGTTCGCGCCCGTTTTTTTGGGCGTTAACCTGGGCTTCGCCGCAATCGTCTTACTCCCTAAAACGCGCCCGTAGTCGTAACTTCCCGCGCGGGTGTCGCTTCGCGTTTCTTGGCCGGCAGAATCTCGCCTTTATAAACCCAGCACTTCACGCCAATCACGCCATAGGTTGTGCGCGCCTCGGTGAAACCGTAGTCGATATCGGCGCGCAGCGTGTGCAGCGGCAACCGCCCCTGCAGATACCACTCCGAACGCGCGATTTCATTGCCATTCAGACGCCCACTCACCCGCACCTTGATGCCCTTGCATCCGAAGCGCAGCGCCGAATCCACCGACTTGCGCATCGCCCGCCGGAAACCCACGCGCTTTTCCAGTTGCAGCGCAATCGATTCCGACACCAGCTGCGCATCGAGCTCCGGCTTGTGCACTTCCTGGATATCGACATGCACCTCGCGCGTCGTCTTCTTCTGCAGATCCTGCTTCAGCTTGTCGATTTCCGCGCCCTTGCGGCCGATGATGATGCCCGGGCGCGCCGTCTTAATAATGATCCGCAGCTTATTGCCCGGACGCTCGATCTCGACCGAGCTCACACCCGCCGATTTGAGCTTTTCCTTCAGCTCGGTCTTGAGCTTATAGTCCTCGAGCAGCAGCTTGTCGTAGTCCCGCTCGACAAACCAGCGCGACTTCCACGGCTTGGTGTAGCCGAGCCGGAATCCGTAAGGATGAACTTTTTGTCCCATGTGTAACTCCTAAGTGTCCCTCAGTCGCTGGTTGTTAGTCGTTAGTCGTTGGTCGTCAGCAAAACCAACTCCCCGAACGACTATCGACTATCGACCAACGACTATTTCTTTGCAGTCACCTTCTTACCGACCGCCTTCTTCTTCGCTGGCGCCTTCGCCTTTGCTTTTGTTTTCGGCTTTGGCCGAGCCGCAGGCTTAGCCGTCTTCCCGCCTGCCGCCGACGTCCCTACTGGCACGCCGTTCCTGCTTTTCTCCGCCAGCACGATTTCAATATGTGCGATGCGCCGTACGTAATGGTAGGCCCGCCCCATCGGCGCCGGACGAATCCGCTTCATGCGCGGCCCATCGTTCGCCACCGCCTGCTTCACGTACAGGTTATCGAGATCGACATCCAGGCCCTTTTCGGTGCTCAGAAAGTTCGCGTTATCGATCGCCGACTGCAACAGCTTCGCCACCGTCGCCGCCACGCGCTTCTTGGTGAAGGCCAGCGTGTTCCGCGCCTCTTCCACGCGCCGTCCCTTAATCAGGTTCAGCACCAGCCGCGCCTTCTGCGGCGAGACGCGCATGTATCTTGCTTCAGCTCGAAATTCCATAGTTTGTCTCAGCTCTTGGCCCTTAGCCCTTGGCTTTTAGCTAAGAGCCAAAAGCCAAATGCCAAAAGCCGCTTTTACGCCTTCGGCGCCGCCGGAGCCGACGGCACTATGGCTCCCGGTCCGCCGGGCACGCCCGCCGGTTTCGCCGCGACCTCGGTCGCCGCTTTCATCGAGTGCCCCTTGAACTGACGGGTAAAGCTGAATTCGCCCAGCTTGTGCCCCACCATGTTCTCGGTCACATACACCGGAATGAACTTCCGTCCGTTGTGCACGGCAATCGTGTGCCCCACCATCTCCGGAATAATCGTCGAGCGCCGCGACCAAGTCCGCAGCACCTTCTTCTCGTTACGCGCATTCATGCCCTCGACTTTAGTCGCCAGCTGCGCATCCACGAACGGTCCTTTTTTTGTCGAACGAGCCATAAGTCAGTTCTCAGTTCTCAGCTCTCAGTTCTCAGTAACCCTGAACTAGAGCTTCGGGTTTCTCCTTGCAACCTTGAAACTCTGAAACTTTGAAACCTTGCATCTAACCTTTCTTTCTCCGGTTCACGATAAACGTATCCGTCCGCTTGTTATTCCGCGTCTTATAGCCACGCGTCGGCTGACCCCACGGCGTTACCGGATGACGTCCGCCCGATGTCTTGCCTTCGCCACCGCCATGCGGATGGTCCACCGGGTTCATCGAAACGCCGCGGTTATGCGGACGCTTTCCCACCCAGCGCGTGCGCCCCGCCTTGCCCCAGGTGACGTTTTCGTGGTCCGTGTTGCCTACCTGCCCGATCGTCGCTAAACAACCGAGCAGCACTTTACGAGTCTCGCCCGAAGGCAACTTCACCAGTCCATAGTCGCCTTCTTTTGCGATCAACTGCGCCGAACCGCCCGCCGAGCGCACCATCTGCGCGCCTTTACCCGGACGCAGTTCGATATTGTGGATCGTCGTACCCGGCGGAATATTGCGCAGCGGCAGAGCGTTCCCGACCAGAATATCCGCTTCGGGTCCGCTCAAAATCTTTTGTCCAACCTTCAGTCCATCGGGCTGCACAATGTAACGCTTTTCGCCATCGGCGTAGCTCAGCAGAGCGATGCGCGCCGAGCGTCCCGGATCGTATTCGATAGTCTCGACCGTCGCCGGAATCCCGTGCTTGTCGCGCTTGAAGTCAATCGTGCGCAGCTTGCGCTTGTTGCCGCCGCCCCGGAACCGCATGGTCGTGTCCCCGGAATTGCGCCGTCCGCCGGAGCGGATTTTGCCCTCAACCAGCGGCTTGTGCGGCGTGGACGAAGTGATATCGTCGGTCGTAACCGAGGTGCGATAGCGCAGCGTCTGCGTTGTCGGTCTGTAGGTTTTAATGGCCATAGAGCTCTCAGCTTTCAGCTGTCAGCTGTCAGCTCTCAGTTAGCCCGGCTGTCGTTTTTACTGACAGCTGAGAGCTGAGAGCCGATAGCTTCTCTTACAGATTCTGCGCGTACTCCGGCATCTTCTCGCCGCTTTTCAAGCGCACGTACGCCTTCTTCCAGTCCGGACGGTAGCCGGTGAACTTGCCCCGCCGCCGTTCTTTCCCGGGATAATTCGCGGTGCGCACCGAAGCCACCTTTACCTTGAAGATCGCCTGTACCGCTTCCTTGATCTCGGTCTTCGTCGCCTTCGGCGCCACTTGGAATACCAGCGTATTCTGCGTCTCTTTAATGCCGAGGCCCTTTTCGGTGATCACCGGCTTCTGGATAATCTGATACGCGGATTTCATCAGGCCACCTCCGCCTTAGGCTTCGTCTTGCGCAGGCGCCGCGCCGGTTTCTTCTTCTCTTCCTCCGGCTCGGCCTCGTGCTGGCGCCGCGTTGCCGTCTTCTTCAGCGAATCCTGCAGCTTCTCGAGCGCCGGTTGCGCAAATACCACGTGGGTATAGCGCATGATGTGATAGGGGTGCACTTCGTTCGCCTTCACCAGTTCGAGGCCGTCGATGTTGCGCGAACTCAACTCCAGGTTCTTGTTCTCGGCCGTCGAAATATCCACCAGGAGCGTTGTGCCATCGACTTTCAGCTTGTCGAGCGCTTCGCGAAACAGCTTCGTCTTCGGCTCTTTCACCTCGAACAACGTCACCACCATCAGCTTGCCGTCGGCAAATTTCGAAGCCAGCGCCGAGCGCAGCGCGCCCAGCAGCTTCTTCTTCGGAAAGGCGTAATCGTAGGAGCGCGGCTGCGGCCCATGCACCGTGCCGCCGTGGCGCCACAGCGGCGATCGGATGGAGCCGATACGCGCCCGCCCCGTGCCCTTCTGCTTCCACAGCTTCTTGCCCGATCCGGAAACCCGCCAGCGGTTCTTGGTGGCATGTGTGCCCGCGCGTGCGGAGGCGCGATAGTGGGTGATCGCCTCCCAGAGCAAGTCTTCGTTGACCGCACCGAAAACTTCTTCGGCCAGCTCCATCGTTCCGGCCTTGGCTCCGCTCAGATTGTAAATATCAATAGTTGCCATATCTCTCTCGCCTTCAATTTCAGGCCGAACGACTAACGACTGACGACCCGCAACAAACGACCAACGACTGCCCTACACCTTCTTCGAAGCTCGCTTCGCCGCCTTCAATGGATCCACCGTCGCCGCGCCCGCAAATCCGCGGCGCTCTCGCGGCGGTTTCTTCGCCTTGCTGATCACGATGTACCCGCCGTTCGAACCCGGGACGCTGCCCTCAACCACCAGCAGATTCTCTTCTTTGTCCACGCCCAGGATCCGCAGGTTGCGCGTCGTTACCCGGACATCGCCCATGTGGCCCGACATCCGCATTCCCTTGAACACCCGCGAGGGAAATGCCGACGAGCCAATCGAACCCGTAATCTGAAACATCGAACCGTGCGACTTCGGACCACCCGCAAAGTGATGCCGTTTCACCACCCCCTGAAACCCGCGGCCCTTGCTCACTCCGACGATGTCGACGAAACGCTCACCTTCGAAAATATCCACCAGAATGCGGTCGCCAGGTTTCAGCACGCCCTCGGTCGTCTCGCCCGGAGCGTCGACTTCCACCGCAACTTCCCGCACAAATTTCACCGGCGGCAGATTGTGCTTGGCAAAGTGTCCGCGCATCGCCTTGGTCAGCTTCTTTTCTTTCACGAACTCGACGAGGCCGATCTGCGCCGACTCGTATCCGTCTTTAGTCAGGGTCTTGTGCTGCGTGATCACGCACGGCCCCGCCTGCAACACCGTCGCCGGCCGCACATCGCCCTTCGAATCGAAGAGCTGCGTCATGCCGACCTTCTTGCCCAGAATTCCCGTAACTCTCGCCATTTCTTTCTCCGTTCCCAGCGTGGCACGTCTATAATTCAACGGCGGCTATTGGCTGGGACTGTAGCGCCGGCGTCTCGCCGGCTGTCCGGCGGGCGACTCGCCCGCCGACTACAGCGCCTACTTATGTTCCTTGCCGAACGCCTTAATCTCCACATCCACGCCCGCCGGCAGATCGAGCTTCATCAGCGCATCGACCGTCTGCTGCGTCGGCTCCAGAATATCGAGCAGCCGCTTGTGGGTGCGGATCTCAAACTGCTCCCGCGACTTCTTATCCACGTGCGGCGACCGCAGCACGCAGTACTTGTTCTTCATCGTGGGCAGCGGAATCGGCCCCGCGATCTGCGCGCCGGTGCGTTTGGCCGTCTCCACGATCTCGCCCGTCGACTGATCCAGAATGCGGTAGTCGTAGGCTTTCAGCCGGATGCGAATTCTTTCTTTTCCAGTCACTGTTTTTCTCTCTTTACCCCTCCCGGCTCAACTTCACCCCGAGAGGAAAGATCTGGCGGCGAGCTACAAGCCGCGATTTAACTTCCACTACTGAAAATCTTGTGTGGTGACGGGGCTCCGCCCCGTCCAGGCGGGGCAAAGCCCCGCCACCACACAAATTACGTAATAATCTCCGCGATCGTGCCCGCGCCCACCGTATGCCCGCCTTCGCGAATTGCAAACCGCAATCCCTTCTCCATCGCCACCGGCGTGATCAACTCGATCACCAGGCTCACGTTGTCTCCCGGCATCACCATCTCCGTCCCCGCCGGCAACTCCGCCACTCCCGTCACGTCCGTCGTGCGCAAATAAAACTGCGGACGGTATCCCTTGAAGAACGGCGTGTGCCGCCCGCCTTCTTCTTTCGTCAGGATGTACACCTCCGCCTTAAACTTCGTGTGCGGCGTGATCGAGCCCGGCTTCGCCAGCACCATCCCGCGCTCCACGTCATCTTTCCCGATGCCGCGCAACAACAGGCCGGCGTTGTCTCCCGCCATGCCTTCGTCCAGTTGCTTCTTGAACATTTCCACGCCCGTCACCACCGTCTTGCGCGTCTCCCGGAAGCCGACGATTTCCACTTCCTCGCCCACCTTGACCTTGCCGCGCTCGATCCGTCCCGTCACCACCGTGCCCCGGCCTTGAATCGAAAAAATATCTTCGATCGGCATCAGGAACGGCTTTTCCAACTCGCGCGCCGGCTGCGGCACGCTCTTGTCCACCGCTTCCATCAAAGCGTCGATCTGCTTCTCCCACTTCTCGTCGCCGTTCAAGGCGAGGAGCGCGGAGAGCCGCACCACCGGAACATCGTCTCCCGGGAACTGATAGCTCTTGAGTAACTCGCGTACCTCGAGCTCGACTAAGTCGAGTAACTCAGGATCGTCGACGGCATCGCACTTATTCAGCGCTACGACAATGTAAGGAACGCCCACCTGGCGCGCCAGGAGCACGTGCTCGCGCGTCTGCGGCATCGGACCGTCGGTCGCCGCGACCACTAAGATCGCGCCATCCATCTGCGCCGCGCCCGTAATCATGTTCTTGATGTAATCGGCGTGGCCCGGGCAGTCGACGTGCGCGTAATGCCGATTCGCCGTCTCATACTCGACGTGCGCCGTGGCAATCGTGATGCCGCGCGCTTTTTCTTCCGGAGCATTGTCGATCGAATCGAACGACCGGAACACGATCTTCGGATTGTGCTTCTGCAACACCTTGGTGATGGCCGCCGTCAACGTCGTCTTGCCATGGTCGATGTGGCCAATCGTCCCTACGTTGCAGTGCGGCTTATTCCGTTCAAATTTTTCCTTCGCCATTTCTCAGTCGCTCCCTCAAAACCTGTCTAGCGCTTAAAACCAACCGGCAGTCTCTCTGCTGGCGCTTCCGGCTCATATTCCAACGTTGCCGTCGAGAAGTGCTCCCACTTCAAGAGTACGGCTTCGGTCGCAGGCATAAACTCCGGTAACAAAAGCCACACGCCCAGGTGATTTTCATCTACGACAAACCCTTCCAAGAACTCGTTCTCCGGCACGATTCCCTTCAGTGCTTCGCGGCCTTGCGGCAGCAAATGAAACGAAACCGTGCTGCCGGTCAGATTCATTGACGTTTCTCGAAAATCAAATCACGGCGCCCCAATCCGAACCACACCATATTTCGCAAGCGTTGCAGCTCTCTTCGAGTCTGCGCGTCGAGTGCGTCATTGACCAGTTCGGACGGCAGAACCACGTTTTGTTCCCCTTGCGGCGTCGCGATCACCAACCTCCACGTCAACGTGCTGCTATTCCAAGTCACACTAGCAAGGCGATATTCCTGTCCCATGTTGGCAAGGATTTCTTCCACCTGTTTACCCAGCGCCACTGCCCTATTCTCCATGCGCTGGTGTCCGTACATTCCGGCGAGCTTACCCCTCTGGTAGGCTTCATCGGACCTGTCCAGTTTCCTTGCAAACTCACGTTCTTCATCCGAGATCGGGGGCAGTTCAGATGCAGGAACTTCCCTGGCTTGTCTAGCTTCATCCACGGAACTATGGAAGCCCGGAACGTGAATCTCGAATTTGGGTGTGTCCTGCATTTGCTTTAATACCACGCTACCGCCCTACACTCTTTCCCTGCGTCTTGGCGATAATCTCTTCCGCCACGTGACGCGGGGCTTCCTCATAGCGCGCAAAATGCATCGAGTATTCGGCGCGTCCCTGCGTGGATGAACGCATATGCGTCGCGTAGCCGAACATCTCCGCTAGCGGAACAATGGCCTTGATCACCTGCGAACCGGCGCGGTGCTCCATGCCTTCGATCCGTCCGCGACGCGAACTCAGATCGCCCATGATGGTTCCCGCGTAATCTTCCGGCGTCACCACTTCGACCGCCATCACCGGCTCCAGAATCACCGGGCTCGCCTTGCGCGCCGCCTCTTTAAAAGCCATGGAGCCGGCGATCTTGAACGCCATTTCGTTCGAATCGACGTCGTGGTAGCTGCCGTCGTAGAGCGTCGCCTTGATATCGACCATCGGATAGCCGGCAAGCACGCCGCCTTCCATGGCCTCCTGCATGCCCTGGTCGATCGGCTTGATGAATTCCTTCGGCACCGTGCCACCCACGATCTCGTTGATGAATTCGTAGCCCTTGCCCGGCTCGTTCGGATCGAGGTAAATCTTCGCGTGTCCGTACTGGCCGCGGCCGCCGGTCTGCCGGATGTACTTGCCTTCCGCTTCCGCATGCCTGCGAATAGTCTCGCGATACGCCACCTGCGGCTTGCCGACGTTGGCCTCGACCTTGTACTCCCGCATCATGCGGTCGACGATGATTTCCAGATGCAACTCACCCATGCCGCTGATGATCGTCTGTCCACTATCCGGATCGGTGTGAACTTTGAAGGTAGGATCTTCCTGCGCCAATCGCGCCAGCGCCATGCCCATCTTTTCCTGGTCGGCCTTGGTCTTCGGCTCGACGGCAACCGAAATCACCGGCACCGCAAACACGATCGACTCGAGCGTGATCGGATGCTTTTCGTTGCAGATGGTGTCGCCCGTGCCGACGTTCCTCAGGCCCACCACGGCGCAGATGTCCCCGGCGAGAATTTCCCGGATGTCTTCCCGCTTATTGGCGTGCATCTTGAGCAGGCGCCCAATGCGCTCGTGCTTTTGCGTACGCGAGTTCAGCACCGACTCGCCCGACTTCAACTGTCCCGAATACACTCGGATAAACGTCAACTGGCCGACATACGGGTCGGCCATGATCTTGAATGCCAAGGCCGAAAAAGGATCATCGTCGTCAGCCTTGCGCGTGATCGTCTTCCCGGTGTCGGGGTCGAGACCATGCGTCTCTTTCGTGTCGAGCGGCGAGGGCAGGTAATCCACCACCGCATCCAGCAACGGCTGGATACCTTTGTTCTTGAACGCCGTTCCCACCACCACCGGAAACAACTTCAGCCCGATGGTGGACTTGCGCAGCGACGCCTTGAGTTCGTCCGCGGAAATCGCTTCGCCTTCCAGAAACTTGTGCAGAATCTCGTCGTCGTTCTCGGCGACGGTTTCGACCAGTTGCGTATGAAACGCCTCGGCTTTTTTCCGCAGGTCGGCGGGGATGTCGGTGGTCTCATACTCCGCCCCAATAGTCTCGTCTGCCCAGATGACGGCTTTCATGGCGACCACATCCACCACTCCGCGAAACTTGTCTTCTTGTCCAATGGGAATTTGAATCGCAACCGGCTTGGCGTTGAGGCGCTTGCGCAGGGTGTCGATGGCCCGCTCGAAATCCGCACCCATCTTGTCGATCTTATTAATGAAACATATGCGCGGAACGCCGTACTTATCGGCCTGCCGCCATACTTTTTCCGACTGCGGCTGCACTCCGTGCACCGCGTCAAACACGGCGACGGCGCCGTCGAGCACGCGCAGCGAGCGCTCGACCTCGGCCGTAAAGTCGACGTGGCCGGGCGTATCGATAATATTGATGCGGATGTCGCGCCAGGTACAAGTCGTCGCCGCCGACGTAATGGTGATGCCGCGCTCCTGCTCCTGCTCCATCCAGTCCATGGTGGCCGTGCCTTCATGCACCTCGCCGATACGGTGCGTCTTTCCCGTATAAAACAGGATGCGCTCCGTCGTCGTGGTCTTCCCGGCATCGATGTGGGCCATGATGCCGATGTTCCTGCAACGCTCTAATGGGACTGTTCTGGGCACGGCTCTTAACTCTCTCTGGGGCTCCGAAAATCTGTCGTTGGTCGTTAGTCGTCGGTCGTTAGTCGTTAGCTTCTTGCTCGCAGCTCGCGGCCCGAAGCTCTTTACCACCTATAATGCGCAAACGCCTTGTTCGCTTCCGCCATGCGGTGCACGTCTTCTTTCTTCTTGATGGCAGCGCCTTTGCCATTCGAGGCGTCGAGCAACTCGTTGGTCAATTTCTCGATCATTCCCTTTTCGCCGCGGCCGCGCGCATAGCTCACGATCCAGCGGATCGCCAGCGACGTCCTGCGGTCCGGACCTACTTCGATCGGCACCTGGTAGTTCGCGCCGCCTACCCGCCGCGTCTTCACTTCCAGCAACGGCTTGGCGTTCTCCACCGCCTTCGTGAACAGCTTCAGGGCTTCATCGCCGCCTTTTTCCTGCAACTTCTCGAGCGATTTATAGAAAATGCCCTCGGCAGTCGATTTCTTTCCCTGCCACATCATCGAGTTGATGAACTTCGTCACCAGATCCGATCCGTAGATGGGATCGGCCTCGACCGTCCGCTTTGGGGTGTGTCCTTTTCTAGGCATACTTCGTTAGCTCTCAGCTTTCAGCTTTCAGTTCTCAGCTTTCAGTTTTTTGTTTTGCTGCGGTCACCGGCAACCGGCCACTGACCGCTGGCAACTGATTTACGCTTTCTTCGCGCGTTTCGTGCCGTACTTCGAGCGCCCCTGGTTACGGCCTGCGACGCCGGTTGCGTCGAGGGTTCCGCGCACCACGTGATAACGCACGCCCGGCAGATCCTTCACACGGCCTCCGCGGATCAGCACAATCGAGTGCTCCTGCAGGTTATGGCCGACGCCCGGGATATACGTCGTCACTTCGATTCCATTGGTCAGGCGAACGCGCGCCACTTTGCGCAGCGCCGAGTTCGGCTTTTTCGGCGTCTGGGTGTACACACGCGTGCATACGCCGCGCTTCTGCGGACACGATTGCAGAGCCGGACTCGCCGTCTTATACCGGGTCCGCTCGCGGCCAAACTTCACCAGCTGATTAAAAGTAGGCACTCTTTAAACTCCTCAAAGTCGTTGGTCGATAGTCGTTGGTCGTTGGCAAAACCTGCTCGCGAACGACTAACGACCAGTGACTGACGACGCTCTGCCGCTGAAAGACAGGACTTCACCCGCCCCGGTCTGGCACAGGCTGTCGCGCCCAGCCATACTCCCCCCGCGCACCACTGCCGGGGAGAATTCGTTCATTCCCGCTCAGGCTAAATCGCCGACGACGGTGACGCCACGCCTCACCCGCTCAGGTTCGGAGGCGTTCCGTTTCGTCTGCTTCCCCCTGCATAGCCTCGCGTGACTCCCAGCCTCTACCTCTAAGCCCGGGCGCAAAGATTTTCGCAGGACGTTTCAGCGAGGGCGTCCCCGATCCCAATTCCAACCGGGTACGTATTTCTTCAAAGCTCAGCCAAAATCTTCCCGGAGCCCGTCGCCAGCGCAGGTTGCGCATCCGACAGGACTGCCGTATACAGGCAAGCCAGACTTAACTCGCGGAACCGTTTGATAATAACAACTACCTTGCACATCGTCAACCGGAGTTCGACGCATCTTAAGAAGGCAGGGCTTCAAGGTCTCGGGGTCGCTGGTGGAGAGCCGGCTGGACGGGCGAGACGCCCTTCGCTCGATTGGATCAAGGTCTTAAGTGGATCAAGGTCTCAAGTTGTCCGTGAGCTTTCACAAATGCGCCCTGTCCTTGAAACCCTGAAACTTGGTACTGTCCTAATTTGGCGTGTTGCGGCCGAAGTAGCGCCGGCATCCTTGCCGGCTGTCCCGAGGGCGTCCTCGCCCTCGGCGCGGCGGGCATGATGCCCGCCGGACACCCGCCGGGACGGCGGCGCTACAGTCGCGGCGCGCGGAATTAGGACACTACCTGAAACTTTGCAACCTTGAAACCTTGCACTATACCTTCTAAACTGACAGTTTTCCGCCCGACCACATTATTATGCTCGCGCCTGGCAAACGGACGCGAGGAGGGTTCATGCATCGTTGCGGTTCCGGTTTTCTCCTTACGTTGGCCATCGCCTTCGTCGTCGCCCTCACCGGCTGCCTCGGCAAGAGCAGCACCAACCTCGGCAACGCAGGCGTACAAAGTGTTACGCTGAGCCCCGCCAACACCTTCTCGCTCGAGGTGGGTGGCACCCAAGTCTTTAGCGCCAGCGGCAAAGACGCCGCCGGCAAACCCGTCCCTGGCTTCAATATTCAATATGTTGTTGGAGTTCCGCCCGGTACGATCACCCCCGCGCCCCTCACCATCAACGTCAATGGGAACGCTTGCGCCGGCACATGGGACCAGACGGGCAGCCAGTGCAGTGGCGGCAATCCCGGGATCGCCACCGTGAACGCTGTCATCAATGGCGTCTTCAGCCCGACCACTACCGTCTACGTCCACCCGCACATCGATAGCATTACGATTAAAAACGCTGGGACCCAACCGCCTCTGTATGACTGCTTCTCGCAGGGTCAAACCTGGAACTATGCGGCCTTCGCCAACAACATCACCTCTGGGGACATCACCAGCAGCGTCGGCCCCATAACCTGGTCGTCGAGCTATAGTGGTGTGGTCACCACAACTCCCTTCGTGCCCGCTGGCCAGCCCAACGTGCTCAATCAGGTTCAGGTCACCGCCAAATCGCCCGGCATCACCAATCTTGTGGCCAGCGTCTCCGGGGTCAGCAGCAACCCTTTTCCCTTCACCACCTGCCTGATCCAAGCCATCTACCTCCAGATCGGAGGCCAGAACCAGGCAGGAAACTCGATCACCGTAGACAACGGAGCCAGCATACCCATCACCGCCATCGCGGTCGACACCTTGTGCGGCGTCGCCAATAACACCCCCCTGACCAGCGCGCCCCTCACCTGGAACACGACCAATCCTGAAGTGGCGGCCTTCAGCACCGCCAGCAGCGCGGTGACCAACAATGCTACCGCGCGCAGCAATCTCGGCGGCACCACCCTCTTCGCTTCCTGCACTCCTCCGTCTTGCAATATCGGAGTTCTACCCAGCCTCCCCATCTACGCCACCGACTACAACGTGACCGCCCCCCCCACCAAATGCCAGCCGCCGAACGTGACCAACGCTTATGGCACCATCTCCGTTCAGGTGACTTCTACCGCCCTGACGCCGCCCACCTATACCGCCTGGGCGGCAACCACCGACTGCGGGGACGCCCTCGGCTGCACCAGCTCGTTGTTCGCGGTGACCCCTGGAACCACCCCCATCAACTCCATCGTATCCATCACAAGCGTGCCCCGCACTCCTAATTCCATGATGTTTAACCATCTGTCGTCGTCGCGCCTCTACCTCGGAAGCGATCAGGGTCTGATGTACCTGGATGTCACCGCCAAGAGCGGCTCGACCGTTTCCTTGGTCTCTAGCGTCTCGACACCGTGCGACGTTGCCTTGTGCGGCCGAGTGCTCACCATCTCCAACGATGGCAAACTGGTGGTCGTTTCCGACACGGTTTCCACCCCCAGCCAGGTCTACATCTACAATGGCAGCGGCGCCGTGGACCTCATCATCCCCGGCGAAACCGTCACCGCCGCCGCCTTCTCTCCCGATCAGCTAAAACTCTTCATGCTTACCAACGCCGGCAATATGTACGTCTACTCCACCGTGGACGCGCTAACCTCGGTGCCGATCGCGACCTCAGCAAGCGACGTCAAATTCTCGGCGGATGGCAGCTTCGCCTACATCGCGGGAACCCCCGCGCCGGGAACTTCGATTTCCGGCTTTTCTACCTGCAATCCCCAACTTCCCCAGGGCAGCCTGGGCTTTGTGACCACTCCCGGCATCCCGACTCAGATTTTCCCGTCGCCGGACGCGCAGCACGTGATCGCGGTCGCTCCGCCGAACATTGACATTTTTACGGCCTCCGACAAGCAGAATCCTCTGCTGGACGGCCAGTTCACATGTAATGATCCGTCCGTGACTTTCGGCGCAGTGCAGTCCCACAACCTCGGCCAGGGCAACTTCACTCCTCTTTATGCGCAGCTCGTAGCCGACGGCACCGCGGTCATTCTGGTCGCCCAGAAAATTCCCGCTGTACTTCTTTTCAACGTGGGTAGTGGGACCACCACTTCCATCCCGCTCGTGGGCGGCAGCACCCCGCTCTCCGCCTCCGCTTCCACCGACGGAAGCCAGGTCTACGTCGCCGCCTGCGATGTGTATGACGGAACAACCTGCGCCGCCGGCTCCGTGCACATCGTTTGCACCGGCGCCTGCACCAAAGGTCAGGGCGACTTCCAGCAGGTCCCCTTCGCCAACATCAATGACGCCAACAACCCCAACATGTGCAACAGCCAGGGCGGCACTGCACCCCTCTGCCTCCCCAATTTAATAGCCATCAAGCCACAGTGATCGAAGAGGGTTTTACTGACCGCTGAGAGCTGACAGCTAACAGGCATTTTGGCTGACGGTGTGCGCCAGGAAGTGGTGCACACGAAAAAATGAACCACCTGACTTTCAACTGAAAGCTGACAGCTGAGAGCTGACAGCTTTTCTACGGCCCTACCTCTTTCCCCACACTATCCAGCACGCCATTGATAAACTGCACCGACTCCGGCGTCGAAAACTTGCGCGCAATCTCGAGCGCCTCATTAATCACCACCGCGTGCGGCGTCGCCGGATACCCCAGAAACTCCGCCACCGCTCCTCGCAGCACATTCCGGTCCACCGTCGCCATCCGGTCCATGCGCCAGTGCTGCGTGTGCTTCCCGATCAGCCCGTCGATCTCCATCAACCGGTCGCTGGCCACGCGAAACAGATCGTCGGCGAACCCGCGCACTTCGTCCTCCACGTTGGTGCGCTCGGCCCAGAACGTCTTTCGGACCAGTTCCGGCGTCTGCTTCCCCATATCCGCCTGAAACAGCATCTGCAGAACCAGTTCGCGGGATTTGCGTCGAGTGCCCATGGAAAACAGCTCTCAGCTGTCAGTAAAACCTTGCGACAGCCGGAGCTGAGAACAGTTTACAGGACAGTTGCATTGCGAAAAAACGGAGCTCAAGAGCGAGGTTTGCGTTTCCGAGAAGTTGGAGTTGCCTTGCCTTTCCTCCCACCTGAGACCCGGGACCTGGGACCTTTCTTCCTGACAGCTGAAAGCTGAGAGCTGACAGCTCCCCGCAGATTCGCCATCTCCACCGCCGCCAGCGCCGCCTCCAATCCCTTGTTGCCCATCTTCAACCCGGCGCGATCAATGGCTTGCTCCAGCGTCTCGCACGTCAGCACTCCGAACGCATGCGGCACTCCAGTCTCCTGCGCCGACTGGCCAATCCCCCGGGTCACCTCGTTCACAAGCACGTCGTAGTGCGGCGTGTCGCCGCGCAGCAGGCAGCCAAGGCAGATGATCGCATCGTACTTCTTCGTTTCCGCGAGCGTGCGGGCGGCGGAGGGAATTTCAAACGACCCGGGGACGCGAACCAGTGCGACGTCGTCGTTCTCCGCGCCGGCGCGTCGCAGGCCGCCGAGAGCCCCCTGCAGCAGCCGTTCGGTGATAAAAGAGTTGAAGCGTGAGACCACGATGGCAAAGCGTTTTCCCGCCGCGTTCAGTTGCCCTTCGATCGAGGCCCCAACTTCCTCGGGCCGGCCATGAATCGTAAGGACGATTTCCCCGGGCAACTCCAGCGAAAAGCTGCGTTCATTCGTCGCTCCCGTCTTAGGCGTCATAGAACTCGCGTCAGCCAGCAGCCGGAACTTCCGCTTCTCGGCAATTTCAAACACCTCGTCCGGATTCGTGACCTCGATCACCAGCATCCGGTTCACATCTTTCAAGCGCTCGCGCACCTCGGCGGGATACTCCTTCGCCAGCGAGTTCAGGCTGAGCAGCGCGAGCGGCGCCGACAGGATCGCCGACTTTCCATCTTCGCCGTCCACCGCTTCGAATCCAATTGCATGCAGGAACTCCCGGAGCGCCCGCAGGTCGTTTGGGTCACCCACATACCGCCCGATATGCAATGACTTCAACATTGGATCCCCTGACGATTGCCTAAGGAAGTTCTGATTAAGTTCCCGGGGTTCTCCGTGCACCCCTGTGTACCCTGTGGTTAATGCCCTTTGCAGACACTCAATCAGAGTTTCCCTAATTCTACACTGCTGATTTTCAGATCACCCGATCACGGATGGCCCGATAATCACTTACCCTTGAACTGCGGCGCACGTTTTTCCAGAAACGCGGTCGTGCCTTCTTTTCTGTCTTCGGTGGCACAGCAGACACCGAAAAGCGTCGCCTCCAGATACAGTCCCTCGGCCAGCGTCATCTCCATGCCCTTGTTGACCGCTTCCATGGCGTACTGCACGGCCAAAGGAGCGTTCGCGATGATCTTCGCCGCAATCGCCTCCGCCCGAGGAATCAGGTCCGCCGCCGCCGTCACTTCATTCACCAACCCAATCCGATGCGCTTCCTGCGCCGTGACCATCTCCCCGCCCAGCACCATCTGCATCGCAAGCCCCTTGCCCACCAGGCGCGGCAGTCGCTGTGTCCCGCCATATCCCGGAACCATCCCCAGGTGCACCTCCGGCTGCCCCAGCTTCGCGTTCTCGCTAGCGAGACGCATGGCGCAAGCCATCGCCAGTTCGCATCCTCCGCCCAGCGCAAACCCATTAACGCACGCAATTACCGGCTTGCCCAGGTTCTCAATCAGGTCGAGCACCGCCTGCCCCCGGTGCCCATACTCCTTGCCCGAAACCGCATCCAGTTTCGCCAGTTCGCCAATGTCGGCGCCAGCCACGAAACCCTTCTCGCCCGCCCCGGTCAAGATCGCCACGCGGATCGAGGAGTCAGATTTAATGTCGGTGAACGCCGCCCGCAACTCTTCCATGGTGGCCATGTTGAGCGCGTTAAGCACCTTCGGCCGGTTGACGGTGACGTAAGCGATGGCGTTCTTCTTTTCGAGGAGTATGTTTTCGTAGGTCATAGGATTCCCGACTGAAAATCAGTTTGTCTTGTACGTATGGAATGTCCCAAGAATTATGGCATTAGGATTGTTGCGCGTTCTCTCGATCTGGTCCAACTCCACCTCTCCATACTTTCCGTCCTCGTCAATAACATGAGCCTTCTCGACCGAAACCGGATTCCAACCGAAGGATTCCAGGTACTTTTGAATCTTAGACTCAGCTGTCGTTTCCGAATCGGCCCACGTCGTAATGTTCATGAAGCCGATCTCTGAAGGCGATTTATCACCTCCGGTTCGCGCGGTAAGTTCGATACAAAGCATCCAAATTTCCATACGCTAGAGTGCTATAATTGTATAGCATCACCTAATCCATGCTAGCCATCCGCCTACCCGAAAAGATCGAAAAACGCCTCGAACGCCTCGCCAAGCGCACCGGCCGCACCAAAACTTACTACGCCCGCGAAGCGATCCTTCTTCATCTCGACGACCTCGAAGACATTTACCACGCCGAAAAGGCACTACAGGCGATACGCTCAGGCCGCACCAAAGCGATCCCTCTCGAAGAAGTAATGCGGCGACTCAAAGTAAGAAAATGACTCTAGTTTTTCTCCGTGACTCCGTGCCTCCGTGGTGGATTTAGAATTTCCCCGCCACCGGCTTTGCTGGGTCCGAGTAATCGTAAAACCCGCGCCCTGACTTCCGCCCATACCACCCCGCCATCACCAGCCGCTTCAGCAGCGGAGGCGACGCAAACCGCCGCTCCTTGAACTCGTCATACATCACCTGAGTAATGTAGTAAGTAGTATCGAGCCCGACGAAATCCAGCAGAGTAAACGGGCCCATCGGATAGCCGCACCCCAGCTTCATCGCATTATCAATATCTTCGATCGACCCCACGCCCTCTTCATAAGCCCGGATCGCATCCAGCATATACGGCACCAGTAGCCGGTTCACGATGAATCCCGTCTTGTCCGAAGTGCGCACCGGAACCTTACCCAGCTTCTGCGCGAACTCGTAGGCTGCGTCATACACCGCCGGAGCCGTGACAATCGTTTTCACCACCTCCACCAGCTTCATCAGCGGCACGGGATTAAAAAAATGCATCCCGATAAGTCTTTCCGGGCGTTTAACAGCCGTCAAAAGCTCCGTCACCGAGATGGAGGAAGTATTCGAGGCAAAGATCGCATCTTTTTTCACGATGCCATCGAGCGACGCATACATCTTCTTCTTTTCCTCAACGTTCTCGATGATGGCCTCAATAACAATGTCGCAATCGGCCAGGTCCGCTTCGTTAGTGGTCCCCTTCAGCCGCGCCCGAATCTCGTCCTTCTGCTGCGGAGTGATCCCACCCTTATCCACCGGCCGCTCGGCAAACTTAGCCAGCGATTTTTCAATCCCGGCAAACCCCTTGTCAAGATACTTCTGCTCGACTTCGAGCACGGTCACGTCGAACCCCGCCGTCGCGCAGACTTGCGCAATGCCGGAACCCATCAACCCACAACCGAGAACGCCAACTTTTTTGATTTCCATCTTCAATCACCTATTAGGACGCAACACGTCGTCGCGACATCTGCCAATTGAAAAGCTCCCAGACCACAAAAATCAGTCCTGTATCGACCACAACACTGATGAATAAAACCAGAACAGCCGGACCCGGAATCTGATTCAGCGACGAAAGGTTTATCTTTTCGAAAGTTCCCCTCATCACAAACCAACCCGGGGCGAGCGGCATTCCCAGCAAATCAGACTGTAAATCAGCTACGCCGGAAGGGGAGTGATTCTCCAGAAACCCAAGAGCGAGAAGTGCAGCCACGCTGACGATCACGGCAACGGTGGCACAGAAACAGGAGCGCTTGAGTCGTCCTATCGAAGTCATCTCACTGAAACCCCTCCACCACCATAGCAATCCCCTGTCCGCCGCCAACGCAAGCCGTAGCCAGCCCGTACTTCTTCTTCCGCCGCCGCAACTCATAGAGCAGCGTGATCACAAGTCCATCTTTCAAACGATAAGCCACTCGATAGAAGGGGCCGATCAGCGGCCTTCGAGATTCTTGAGACGGTCTGACAGAGACTCAACCTCGGCATCCAGCGCGCGAAGAGCTGCGGCATGACTTCGCTGGCGCAATTCGACCGGGGACGCCCACTTGTGAAACTCGGTGGGCAGAGTGGTTTCCACCTTCTCTAACTGTTCACTAATCCACCGTTTGTCTTCGTCAGTGAGCACCGGCCATTATAGGGCACCCGACAACGAAATCCTACTGAAAGCTCTCCACCACCATAGCAATCCCCTGTCCCCCGCCAATGCACGCCGTCGCCAGCCCATACTTCTTCTTCCGCCGCCGCAACTCATAGAGCAGAGTTATCACAAGCCGCGTCCCGGTCGCTCCCAACGGATGTCCCAACGCAATCGCTCCACCGTTCACGTTCACCTTTTCGCGATCGAGTCCCAATTCTTTTTCCACCGCCAGATACTGCGCCGCGAACGCCTCGTTCACTTCGATCAGATCGATGTAATCCAAAGTCAGCCCCGCGCGCTGCAGCGCAATCTTCGTCGCCGGAACCGGGCCGCGCCCCATCAGCTTCGGCTCGACGCCCGCAATCCCCCAATTCACGATTCGTCCCAGCGGACTCAGATTCCTCTTCTGCGTCTGCTCCAGCGACATCACCACCACCGCCGCCCCGCCATCCACGATCCCGCTCGCATTCCCCGCCGTCACCGTCCCATTTTTCCCAAACGCAGCGCGCAGCTTCGCCAGGCCCTCCATCGTTGTCTGCGGACGCCGGTGATCGTCCTCGGTCAGCATCTCTCCCGTCGCTTCGCCTTTCGAATTCCGCAGCGCCACCGGCGTCAGCTCTTCCTGCAAGCGCCCCGCCTTATAAGCCGAATCGGCCGTCTGCTGCGAGCGCAGCGCGAATTCATCCTGCGCCTGCCGCGTGATGCCCTGCTGCTCGCCATAAATCTCCGCCGTATTCGCCATGTAAAGTCCGCAATAAGAATCGAGCAGCGCCACCATCAGCGAATCTTCGAGCTTCCCGCCCGGAGCCAGCGTAAATCCATCGCGTCCCCGAATCACAAACGGCGCCTGCGACATCGATTCCATCCCGCCCGCCAGCACCACCTTCGCTTCCTCGGTCTGGATCATCTGCGCCGCGCTGACGATCGCCTGCATCCCCGATCCACACAGCCGATTCACCGTCAGCGCCGGAGTCTCAATCGGCAATCCCGCCCGCAACGCCGCGTGCCGCGCTCCATACAGCGCGTCACCCGAAGTCTGCTGCGCGTTGCCGAACACGGCATGATCGAAATCCTTCGCGTCAATCCCCGCGCGCTCGATCGCCGCCTTCGCCGCTACTGCGCCTAGTTCCTGCGCCGTGTAATCTTTAATCTTCCCGCAATAGCGTCCAAAGGGCGTGCGCGCCCCGCTAACAATGGCAATGTCTCCAGGTTTCAACATGAATACCAACTTATATGGGGGAGTGCGCTGGCCTAAGGCCAACCTGTGAGTTTAACAGGAAGAGCCAAGTTTCAAAGTGTAGCGCGGACACTCTTGTCCGCGAAAAGTTGGCAGCGGCTAGAGAGTTGGGGGGCGGAATCTCGGACACACGCTCGGGCAAAAGCAACTGCAAACGCAACGGCAGCGGACAAGAGTGTCCGCTCTACACGAGCAGACCCTACGCCACGGCCGCGGATGCAGCAAACTGCGGCGCCTGACTCACAATCTTCCCCGCGCCCTGCACTACCGCCAGCTCCAGCGCGTGATCGGCGCGGTTGGCCACTTCGGTCACAATGTCCACCGGATCGTAATGTTGCCGCATCACCGCCTGCGCCAGCCCGGCGCTGAACTCGACTCCCTGGTCCTTACCCGGGAAACGTACTTCCACGAGCAGCCGCCGCAATTTCTCCAGCGCCAGGAACGCTTCCTTTTCGCCCGTGTCGCCGAGCACCAGCGCGACCGTCGTCGCTTCATAGCGGAACGCCAGATCGTTCGTCCGGATGTTCGCCGAAATCCGCTGCCCGATCTGCTCCATCAACGCCGTCACCGCCGCCTCGCCATACTCCTTGATCAGCGCGTTACGCCGTCCAAACTGCATCAGCAATACCGTCACCGCCGTCCCCTGCTGCAACCCGCGCCGGATTTCCGCCTGCAGAAGATCCAGATACGAAGCCCGCTTCAGCAGCCCCGATTTCTCGTCGGTCACGGAAAGATTCTTCACCAGCCGCCGCAGCCCGGCGTTGTTGAGCGCAATCAACACCTGGTCGCTCAACGTCCGGATCACCAGCACCTCCGTAGGCTGCCAGACCCGGCCGGAGTTCTGGGTCAGGATGAGCACTCCGATCTGGTCGTTGCTATTGTTATTGTCACTGCCTTCGGCCAGCGGCAGAGCCAGCAGCGATTCGATCTGCAACTCTTCGACCGCGCTGCGCACGTCCATTAACTCCGGAGCGTTTTTCGCGTCGCCGATCGTCACCGTGCCTCGCGCCACCGCCAGATCCTGCAACGTTTCCACCAGGCTCACCAGCGCCGCCGAACTCGCCGGAATCAGACCCTCCATGTGATATTCCTGCGCGCTCGAAGGCGGCAGACCCGGTTTGCGCAAGGCCGCAATGCAGCGCGCCGTCCGCCAGTTCGCTCCGATTTCGTTCGCCGCCGTTTTCAAAACTCCTTCCGCATTTCCCTGGCGATAGAGCGTGCGCGTGATTTCAGCCACTTTCGCCAGACTGTTGACGTCGGCCGCCTCGCTCGCCGCCGCCGCTGACCCAGCCTGATCGCCACTCGCCGCCGCCGGCGCCGCCGTCGTTACCGACCTGGCATACTTTGGTTGGATGCCGGCCGAAATGTATAACTTCTGCAGCTCCTGGTTGCGTTCTTCCTCACGCGGAAACAGTTCCTGGATGCGCTGCAAACGCTCAATCGCCTTCGAGCGCATCCCGTACTGCACCAGAATCTCGGCTTGCAGCATCAGATCCTGTAGCGCGGCCGCTCCCAACGTCGGTTCTTGGACCTTAACTTCAGCTTCCTGCTCTTCTTTCTTGGCCGGCGCGAACCGCGATGCGATCGCCTGGAAGCGCTGATCGGCGATCTTGCCCCGCAGCGCCTCCAGCCGCTTCTGATGTCCCGGCTCGTACGGGTCCACTTCCGCCGCCCGGTCCAGACACTCTCCCGCTTTCTGGTAATCGTGCTTCACGCAATACAGATCAAACAGCTTCAGCAGCGCCTGGGCGTAGTCGGTTTCACGGTTCGACGCATTGAACAGCTCCGCCAGAAACTCCAGCATTTCCGCCGACGGACGGCGCGATGCCAGTAATTCTTGCATTGTCGTGACGAACGATCGTCGTTCCCCGCGCCGCCGCTGGAAGGCTTCCAGCTTCCGCGCCAGCGCCACCGCCTCCGCATCCAGTTCGGAATCGATCATCTTTCCGATCAGGCTGACCACCTGGTGCAAGCGCGCCGGGTTCTGCTCGAACATCTGCCAGACCAGCGGCTCAACATCCACGCACCGCTCCGCCACCAACAGCGCCTGCGCATACAGGTCGCGCAGATCCAGCGATGCATCTCCCGATTGCACCAGCGGCTCGAAAATAAAAATCGCCGCTCCTGCCTCGCCCCGCGTCAGCAGGCTCTTGCCATAGGCCAACGCGATCTTCGAATCCGTCGGATTCTCCGTGTACGCACGCTCAAACCACGCGCTGGCGTTTCCTCCCGAAGTTTCCATCAGTTGCGCCAATTGCAAAAAGGACTGCGCCGCCAGCACGTGCTCGCCCAGTTCCGCCGCCCATTCCGCCACCCGCAAATGGTTTTGCTGCGATGGTTCCAGGCTCACAATCTGCCGCAAAACCAGCAACCCCTCTTCTTTTTTTCCCTGCCGCTGCAAATCCTCCAGTGCATTTTCATACGTCCCGACCGCCAGCTTTTTGTTCGAATGCTCCAGCAGTTGTCCAAAGTGCACTTTCTGTTCCCACGTCGGGGTAGCATAGCGCGCCAGCTTCTTATAGGTCAGGCTCGCTCGCGTCGCGTCCGTCGACGCCACCTGCCGCTCAAACAATTCTCCCAGCAGCCGCACCGCCTGCGCCCCCTTGTTTAAAGAGAGACACAGGTCCGCCGCCACCTGCCGCACATTGTCGTTTTGCGGATCGCTTTCCAGGATTTGCAGGTATTCCGCCAGCGCGTCCGCCGTTTTCCCCTTCTGTAAAAGCTTCTCCGCCTTTTCTACCCGGCGGGCTACTTCGGCACGATTAGGATTTTCCGGCATGGGCGGTCTTACAATGCGGTTCTTAGGACAGAGAGTCCCTCCTTGATTCTAGGATTCACCCTCCGCACCGGCAACGCGGTACCCCAGTTCCGCGATTACCAAAGTCATGCGTTCAGTTCGCTCTCCAGCCTTCGCGACCCTTGTTGGAGAACGTTGCATCATCCTGTATCCGACCAAGGGCGCTCAATGTTCCAAATCGGTTCCAAATTGGGAAAAATCGCGCCTCCCATTTCCATTTATTTGCCCGATTCCGCATTAACAACCCTCATTCTTTTGATATGCTGATCGAGTTTCGGGCCCATCTGAACGGCGGGACGACCCCTGAAAGTCCCTATCCGCGCGACTTCCTGTCGCGATTAGTCCCTGGCCGCTCTGTTCCCCCGAAACGAAGGAGCGTCTGTGACATCCGCACGAAAATTCAACATTCTTTCAGGCACTGAACGCCAGCCCGTCCGTGGTGCCCGCCTGATCCGCAATTCGCATCCGGACCAAACCATTGAAGTCTCAATACGACTTCGTCCTAAATCGGGGGTAAAGCATCGAGAATTAGGAACTGCCCTGGAAAAACCCGGTTTCAAGCAAATGTCGCGCGTCGAGTACGAGAACGCCCACGGCGCCGATCCTGCCGATCTCAGTCAAATTAAGAAGTTCGCCCAGGAATTCGGCCTCAAGGTTCACGAAACCGGAACGGAATTCGCGCGCCGGACCGTGATGCTGTCGGGAACCGTAAGCAGTCTCGAAAAGGCCTTCCACGTGGAACTCAAGGAGTACAGCCACCCCAAGGGAAATTTCCGCGGCCGGGTCGGCGCCATCAGCGTGCCAGCCGAGTACGCGGACATCATCACGGGAGTGTTTGGGCTCGACAACCGGCCACAGGCAGAACCGCATTTCAGGCGCCTGCCGTCAACCGGCGGGCTTAAGGCCGGCGTCTCTACCAGTTCGTATGATTCCAATGAAGTGGCGCAAATCTACGACTACCCCGCCGGCGACGGCACGGGCCAGTGTATCGGAATCATTGAATTAGGTGGAGGCTTCCAGCTCGATGACCTGAGCAACTATTTCAGCTCGCTCAACATCAACGAGCCGCAAGTCATCTCCGTATCCGTCGATGGAGGCACGAATAGTCCAACCAATCCGAATAGTGCCGACGCCGAAGTGATGCTCGATATTGAAGTTGCGGGCGCGATTGCTCCGGCTGCCAAGATCGTCGTCTATTTTGCCCCGAACACAGATCAGGGCTTTCTTGACGCCATCACCACCGCCGTGCACGACAGTACCAATCAGCCCTCGGTCATTTCCATAAGCTGGGGCGCCGCCGAGTCGCAATGGACATCTCAGGCACTCACCAACTTCAACGACGCTTTTCAAGCGGCCGCGGCCATGGGTGTAACCGTCTGCGTCGCCTCCGGTGACAATGGTTCTTCCGACGGAGTCAACGACGGCAACAACCACGTTGATTTCCCGGCTTCCAGTTCGTTCGCACTGGCTTGCGGTGGCACCACACTGCAAGCTTCGAACGAACAAATTGTCAACGAGACAGTGTGGAACGACCAACCCAATGGAGGAGCAACGGGCGGCGGTATAAGCGACGTGTTCCCGCTTCCATCCTGGCAAAATGGCTTCGATGTCCCGGCGCCCACAGTTGAGGGCGGCGGACGAGGCGTACCGGACGTCTCCGGCGATGCCGACCCCAACACCGGCTATAACATTCTCGTCGATGGCGAGACCGAAGTCGTCGGTGGCACCAGTGCGGTTGCTCCCTTATGGGCCGCGCTGATAGCGCGAATCAATCAACAGATCGGGAAACCGATCGGTTTCGTGAACCCGTTAATCTACGCCCAAGCCGTAGAAGCATCGGGCTTCCACGACATAACTCAAGGTAACAACGGCGCCTTTAGCGCGGCCGCGGGATGGGATCCATGCACCGGACTTGGCAGTCCCGATGGAGTCCCGTTAGAGGCAGCGCTTACCGGAAGACCTCCTGCACAGTCAACTGGATCTGCGCGGTCTGGCAGACCCAAGAGAACCGCAGCAGCCTAACACCACCCGGGGGCGAGCCTCGTTCGCCCCCAATTCTCTCCCGCATTGCCTCCGTCTCGTGGTCTCATTCATACTGGGAACCAGCATACTGAGAACCGGCATACTGAGAGCCATGAGAACAGAAGATCTCTTGCTGGCAGGCAAGCACGTTCGTCTCGAACCGCTTGACCATCGCCACGTCGACGGCGTGGTAGCCGCGTCGGCAGTTGATCCCTCCCTCTATCGGTGGAGTCCCGTCCCGCAAGGCAAAGCCGAGGCTGCCAACTACGTTGACACCGCCCACGCCTGGCGGGATGCTGGCAGCGCCGTGTCCTTCGCGACCGTCCGCGCAGACGACGGCGTAGTCATCGGGTCAACCCGCTTCTTCAACCTGGAGCGATGGTCGTGGCCGCCAGACCACGCGCGGTACGGCCGCCAAGTCCCCGACGCCTGTGAGATTGGCTACACCTGGCTGACGCGCTCAGCCATCCGGACATCGGCCAACACCGAAGCTAAGCTGCTCATGCTGACGCATGCCTTCGAAGCCTGGCAAGTGTTCCGTGTCTGCTTTCACACGGACGCGCGTAATCAGCGTTCCCGCGCTGCGCTCGAACGCATCGGCGGAAAGTTCGAAGGAATCCTCCGAGCCCATCGCATGGCCGCCGACTACATCCCTCGCGACTCGGTGCGCTATTCAATCGTAGCTGCGGAGTGGCCAACGGTAAAACAACAACTGCATAAACTCTTGGATCAAGCCCATGGCTGAAAAGCGTCCTCATTTCCGAACCCAGTAGCTAACTGCTCAACGCCAGGGGTGAACCGCTAATTTAGAATGTCTCTTGTGAGCGAACCCCTCCGGATCGGGATTCTCGGCGACTTCAATCCCGAATTCCGCTCCCACCACGCGACCAACGATTCGCTCCAGCACGCGGCTCGGAAGCTCCAACTCAAAGTGGAATCAGCCTGGCTTCCGACGCCGTCGCTCCTCGAGCCCCGAGCCGCCGCTACGCTCGATTCCTTCGATGGTCTGTGGGCCTCCCCGGGCAGCCCCTACAAAAGTTTCAACGGCATGCTCAAAGGCATCGAGTTCGCCCGCGTCCACGACCGGCCATTTCTCGGCACCTGCGGCGGCTTTCAGTACGCGCTCATCGAGTGCGCCCGCAACGTGCTCGGCGTCCACGACGCCACCACCGCCGAAGAAGATCCGCACGCCAAGAACATCGTCATCTATCCCGTCGCCTGCGCCGTTCCCAACCGCGATCCGAACGCGCCCAAGCTCTCCGGGAAAATCGGCCAGATTCGCCTTCGTCCCGGCTCCTATCTCGCGGCGCATTACGGAAAGGAAGTGATCGAGGAAGAATTCTTCTGCAACTACGAAATGAACCCCGAGTTCGAATGGATGGCTATGGAGGCGGGCTTCCCGGTCGTGGCCCGCGGCTCCAACGAAGAATGCCGCGCCATCGAATCGCCCGCGCACTTGTTTTTCATCGCGACGTTATTCCAACCGCAACTTTCGTCACGCGAGAACGACCCGCATCCGCTGATTATGGCCTTCGTGCAGCAAGTCGCCGACTTCCGCCGCAAACGGCTCGACGACTCCATACTCACCTAAGCACGCCTGTCGCCTCCGAAGAGCGCTTCACCCCCCAGCAGCCTGCGGAAAAAATCTGATTCGAGCGGGCTTTGGGAAGGGCACGACTTCACAGCCTGCGGAAAAACTCCCATTCGGCGGGTTTTTGGAAGGGCACGACTTCAGAGGTTGCGGAAAGACTCGGTTCGGGAGGGGGTTCGGGAAGGGCACGAGTTCCACTCGTGCCGCTAAGCCGTTAAGAATGTCTCCGCGCTTCAGCGCCTGAGGGACGCTTTCTTCACTTTGAAAGACTTTTCCGCAGCCTCTTCAGTCGTGCCGATAAGTCGTTGAAGGTAGTTTGCGCTTTAGCGCCCGAGGTGTGCTCTTTGCGCCCGCGAGGCAGTTACTCCGAACTCTGCCAGTGAGAGTGAACGTGAGGCAGTGAACAACGAGCGCCCCGCCCAAGCTTGGGCGGGGCATTCGTCAGACTTAGGATGGACGCGAAGCCCGGCGACGCTGGCGACCGAAGCCAGGCGTCCCCCGGCGCCACGCTCTACCGCGCGGCCAGTACCGACGCGCGTTTCTCCGGAGGCACAAACTGCCGCACGTCGTGTCCGGTATAAACCTGCCGCGGACGCGCGATCTTCTGCTCCGGATCGGTGACCAGTTCCTGCCATTGCGCCAGCCAGCCGGCGGTGCGCGGGATGGCAAACAGCACGGTAAACATTTCCGGTCTGAAGCCCATGGCCTGATAGATGATCCCCGAGTAAAAGTCGACGTTGGGATACAGTTTGCGGGTGACGAAATACTCATCCTCGAGGGCGATTCGCTCCAGTTCCAGCGCGATGTCAAGTTTGGGATTTCCGCCCGTCACCGCGAATACTTTCTCCGCCGTCCACTTGATGATCTTGGCGCGCGGATCGTAGTTCTTATAGACGCGGTGGCCAAAGCCCATCAGCTTGCCCTTGCCTTCCTTGATTTTCTTGATGTAGGCCGGGACATTCGCCTTGGAGCCGATTTCGTCGAGCATGATCAGAACGGCTTCGTTGGCTCCGCCGTGCAGAGGTCCGGCCAAGGCACAAGCCGCGGCTGCGGTTGACAGGTACGGATCGGTCTGGGCGCTGCCCACCGCCCGCATGGCGTTGGTGCTGCAGTTCTGCTCGTGGTCGGCATGAAGAATGAAAAGAATGTCCAAGGCGCGGGCCAATACAGGATTAGCCACGTACTTCGGCTCCACCATCTTCCACAGCATGTTCATGAAGTTTTCCGCATAGTTGAGATCGTTGTCCGGATAGACATACGGATAGCCGAGACTGTGCCGATACGACATGGCCGCGATCGACGGCATTTTGCCGATCAGCCGTTTGATCTGGTGCAACCGGTTGGCGGGATCCTGAATCTGTTTCGCGTCGGGATAGCTGGCGGATAAGGCTGCCACCGTGCTCACCAGCATGGCCATGGGATGGGCATCGTGGCGAAAACCCTCCATAAACTGTTTCGTGTTTTCATGCAGCATGGTGTGATGGGTGATCTCGTTGACCCAGTTTTTCAGATCCGCCGGACTGGGCAGGTCGCCGAACAGCAGCAGATAGGCGACCTCAAGGTAGGTGCAGTGTTCCGCCAGCACCTCAATGGGGTATCCCCGGTAGCGAAGGATGCCTTTGTCGCCGTCAATAAAGGTGATGGCACTGCGGCAGGACGCAGTATTCATGAACGCGGGGTCGTAGGTCATGAGCCCAAAGTCCTCGGGGCCGGTCTTGATCTTCCGCAGGTCCATGGCCCTGATCGTGCCGTTTTCGATCGGCAGATCATAGGTTTTAGCGTTGCGATTATCGGTGATGGTGAGAGTGTTTGATGCCATGTGTGAATCCTCCTTGATGCCGGTGCCCTTGGAGTCAATCGAGGGAAGCTGAGCAGGGCACAAAACTCAATCCTTCCCGATTACTGGAACTGCAGACTTCTCAAGCGTGCCGCCAGCATTTTCCGCTGTTCTGGGAAGTGCCGCTGTGACCATTCTCACCCTAACCGGTGATTAAAGTCACGCCCTCTGCCCGTACCGACCGGTGGGACAGTCGGCGCGGGGTTTACATACCGAGGCCGGAGCCGAGCAGGCTGTAGAGCAAAATGGCCAGCACGATCAGGGTGAAGCCGACATACATGCGATCGCGTTCGATGGCGAATCCCACGATGGAGAAGGCTACGCGGGCGATGGGCGTCGCGATGAGGAGAAGCAATCCGAGTTGGATTAAGCCTCGGCCTCGGCCGTTGAAGACGCTGTGGATGACTCCGGCGATGGTGCGGAATTCCGAGGGCTCGCCGCGAAAGATGCGGTAATCGGCGGGCTCGTGCGCATGACGGGAGAGGTAGACGCACGCTCCCGAGAGAACGACGGCCGCCGAGAGCAGCACTCCGGAGCGGAGCAGGTTGCCGAGGATGACTTCCAGCCGGCGATCTCTCCACGGTTGAGGTTGGAACGGATGCGGTTGGCGCGCAGGCACTGGGGCAGTGGGCATCAGATTTTCCCCCAGAATCCCTTGTAGAGCATTTGCAGCCCTAGAACCAGAATCACCACGCTGAAAACGAGGCGGAGCGATTTGGTTTCAGCTTTGACCAGGATGCGGGTACCGAACAAGGAGCCAGCCAAAACCCCTAACATGACGGGCATGGCAAGGCCGGGATCGACGTATCCGCGGCTGAGGTAAACACCGGCGCTGGCGGCGGCAGTTACGCCAATCATGAAGTTGCTGGTGGTGGTTGAAACCTTGAAGGGGATCCGCATGGCCTGGTCCATAGCCAGTACCTTGACGGCTCCGGAACCGATGCCGAGCAATCCGGAAAGCGCGCCCGCGCCGAACATAAGGCTGAAGCCGGTGGGGACATGCTGGACGTTGTAACTGCGCTGGCCTGCGAGATCGGGGAAACTGCCGTTCATGCGCAGGCGGGTGGCAAGCGGATCTGGGGGCAGGTTGCGCTGGTCCAACGGGCGCGGCTTGCGGGAAAGATACGCCGAGTAGAGCAGCATAGCGCCAAAGATGATCGCCAAGGCGCTGGTCGGAATGCGGGTGGCCAGGAAGGCTCCGAGCAACGCGCCGAAGGTGGTCGCGATTTCCAAGAACATGCCGATGCGAATGTTGGAGAATCCTTCTTTCACATACGCTGCGGCGGCGCCGGAGGAGGTCGCGATCACGGAGACCAGCGAGGCTCCGATAGCGTAGCGGATATCCACGTGGAACAGAAGGGTGAGCAGGGGCACGAGCACGACGCCGCCACCGAGGCCGGTGAGCGATCCGAGAAGTCCCGCGACGAAGGAGACGATCGCGACGACGGCGGTGAATTCCAGGATGGTCATTGAATCTCTCTTGGCGAATTTCTCTTAGCCCGCGGTGTAAGCAAGATTGGATTCTAAGGAAGTTCTGATTAAGTCCCCGGGGTCCTCCGTGTACCCCTGTGTACCCTGTGGTTAATGCCTTTTGCCGACAGGTTCATACTGTAACATTTCTTTTTTTGAAAAAGGATTGGAGCGCAATCGCTGGTGAGACGCGGAATTTATATGCAGGGTTGCAGTTTGCGGAATCGATGTCTCGCGAGAAGCGGGGCGCGAAGTTTGTCGGCATCGCGCCCAGCCCGCGCGTAAAACGCTGGGCTTTTCACTCTAAGATTGCGGCAAAAGACTGCAGCTCGAGATCGCGCGAAGAAGAGTCCCCGCCGCCCGCTACTGGTTCACCCAAACGATGCGGGCTTTTCTCACCTGGGCGTGCTGCTTCCTGAATTCGCGGGCAAAGGCGCCGAGAGAAACAGCCTCTGCCTGCGGGAAATCCGAAGCCGGACGCTCTCCCCGGGCGGAAGTGTAACTCGCGGCGCCGAGGACGCTCTGTTCCTGAGACATGGGCGCATAAGCTGCGTGTCCCGGATGACTCTGAAACTGGTAGACCATTGGTTGAGTGTTGAGACTGCCCCCGTTTAAGTTGTTCTGCGCAAATGCCGCAGTGGCGGAAAGTAGGCAAAGTACGAACAGGATTTTTTTCATCGCAGGATCTCCCGATTGCAGAGAAAGCGAGGGATCATCCGCGGTCGAAGCTGCGGATGTGGACTTCTCCAAATAGAATAAGAGCAAGCCCGGTACCAAACTTTGAGGGTGTGAAATGGCGGCTTACGGCGCTTGGCAGGGGGTAGTGGCAATTGTTTGCACAATTGTGGAGAGCACATGGAATCGACGCAGGGCAAGGCTCTAACTGCCGGGTTTGGTTGATCTTGGCGCCTTTCGGGGATTTTTCATCGAAGTTGCGATAAGGTGATAGACATGCAAATGCGAACCAGGGTACGACTCTCTTTATTCTCGCTGGCAACGATCTCACTGGCAACGATCTCACTGGCAACGATCTCACTGGCAACCCTGGCAGCGGTGGGGGCCGGTGCCGACTACAAGGTCGTGAAGACGTGGAAACTCGGCGGCGATGGCGGATGGGATTACCTCACCGCGGACAGCGATGGGCACCGCTTGTTCATTGCGCGGGCGACGCGAGTGATGGTGATTGATACCGAGTCGGGTAAGCAGGTGGGCGAGATTCCGGAGACGGCGGGCGTCCACGGGGTGGCGCTGGATTCGGAAATCGGGCGCGGATTTACGAGCAATGGCCGCGAAGATACGGTGAGCGTTTTTGATCTGAAGTCGCTCGCGGTAGAGAAGAAAATCAAGGTCGGCAGCGGGCCCGACGCGATTCTCTACGACCCGTTTTCAAAGCGCGTGTTTACCTTTAACGGAAAAGGTCACGACACGACCGCCGTGGATGAGTCCCAGGGCGAGGTGGTGGGCAAGATCGAACTGGGCGGAAAGCCGGAATTTGCTGCGACCGACGAAAAGGGCACGGTGTTCGTGAACATTGAAGACACGTCGGAACTAGTGGCGTTCGATCCGCAGAAGCTGACGGTGAAGTCGCGGTGGAAGCTGGCGGACTGCGAAGAACCGACAGGCCTCGCGATCGACCGGAAAAATCGCCGTCTGTTTGCCGGCTGCGGCGGAAATAAGAAGATGGCGGTGGTGGATGCGGACACCGGAAAAGTGGTCGCGAATCCCGCTATTGGAGAGGGATGCGATGCGACCGCGTTCGATACCGATCGGGGCCTAGCGTTTGCGTCGGCGGGAGACGGCACGATCACGGTGATTCGGGAAGATGGCGGCGATAGGTTCACCGTAGCGCAGACAGTGACGACCCAGAAGTCAGCGCGCACCATGGCGCTCGATGCCAAGACGCATCGGCTTTTCACCGTAGCGGCGAACGTGACCGGCACTCGGCAGGACAGAAAAATCGAGCCGGATTCGTTCGTGGTGCTGGTGGTGGAGGCAGCCCACTAGTCTGATGAGTCGGAAACTTCATTTAATTAAACGAACGGCTTTGAAAGGGCGCGGCTTCAGCCGCGCCGTGAAGCATCCTTCAAGACATGGGCTTCAGCCCCTGAGGTACGCGACTCATGAGACCAGCTAAACCACAGCGATCTGCTTGCGCAAATCGGCAGCGAAAAGGTTCTTAGGGATCATGGCATGGACCCCGCGCACGATGTCCACCACCTGCGTCACCCGGAAACTGACCGCGATGCTGCACAAAGCATAAGCGTCGAGCTTGGTAAGATCGGCGCGCGTGGCCAGGAAGTTGATGGCATTTCGCGCCGCCAGGGTCATGGCCGCGTTGAGATCCTTGTCCAGGCCCAGAGTGATCCAGTGGGTCTCAGTCTCCGCCACCGGCCAGGCAAAATTCTTCTGCTTGTGCAGCACCACCTGGATCCGTAATTCCTGCATGCGCGTTTCCAGTGCGGTAAGGCAGATTTCGCCATCGCCTTGCACCGCATGGGAATCGCCGGTGTAGATGAGCGCCCCCGGTTTCCACACCGGGATGAACATGGTCGAGCCTTCGACCATTTCGCTGAGGTCGGTATTGCCGGCATGGGGCCCTGGGGGAACGGAATTGGTCACCCCCGGACTCAGCGAAGGATAGAAACCGTCTGGAGGAGCCAGGCCCAGTGTCCCCTGAAAGGGCTTGAGGGGCACATGAATGTCCCGGTTAAACTCCGCCGTCATGTTGGGCAGATCGAGCTTCAGATATTTCACCTGACCTTCGGGGAAATCCTGGGCCAGCAATCCAGTTCCGAGCGACCCCGGATTATTGAATACCGCTCCCCAGTCGAACGGACGAATGCGCTTGTAGCGGACCTCCAACACGTCGCCGGGTTCCGCGCCGTTGACGTAAATGGGGCCGATGATCGAGTGCGGCCCGTGTCCCGGATTGCTCACGCGCAGCTTAGCCAGAGTCTCGATTGGAACCCCCGGCTGCATCTGGTTCAAAAAGTGTGACCAGGTGTTGGGATAGCTGACGGTATCGCCGGAATCGACTTTCAGGATGGGCTCGAGTGTGGTGTCGTAGACTCCCAGGCGCACGGTCTTATCGTTACACTCCACCACGTGGACACGGCCCTGATCGTCTTTCTTCTGCGCCGCTGCGGAGCCCGCCGCAGCCCCGCCGCCCAGCGCATCCGCGGCATGAGCAAGTCTGCTGTTCGTCAGTTTAGTGAACCAGGGTCCGATGCCCGCCAGCGCGCCCATGAAGGTGCTGGCGCGCAGCAATCGGCGGCGGGCAAGGCCGCGGGCAGTCAGATAGCCGTCGAGTTGCTCCTGGTTCATCTCGTCCATGTGCAAAAGCCGGTCTGCGGCTCGCTTGGTGAAGGCGGCGTCCTTAAGGTCTTCGCGGAACATGCCGGTACCCTTCTCTTCGCCGCATCCGAAAAGGTTTCCGCAATCGTGATGATGGGGTTGAGCCTGATCCTGCTGGTGATCGAGATCGTCGGGCATTGTTTCCTCCTCTATCGGTCCACATCCAAGACGAGAATCGTTTGCGACCGCACAGCGCGTCGCAAGGGCACGCGTGCGCATTATACCGCATGATATTCGTCGGCGAGGCGACATCCCTTTGGTAACTCCCCTCTTCATAACCCTGTAACAGTTCGCCGCTTACAATATTTGTAAACAAGTGAATGTGGGGTGATAGCAGTGGACAGCGTAATACGATCTCGCGAAGGCCAGAAACTGATGATGGAATTGCTGGAGAGAAAAATACGGCTGCGTGCGCGCCAGCTCTACGATGAGCGCGGACAGGTCGAAGGACAAGACCTGGAAGACTGGGTGAGGGCCGAGTCGGAAGTTCTAAAAGGGAGTATTCTCGCGCCGCTATGGAACGCGCGTCAGGAGAGGGAGCTAGGGGAAGCAGAGTAGCCCCGGCAGGGCTTCTGGCATCGCCGTGCCTCGAGCCGTTCACCGACTTCGATGACTCATCACGCGGTCACGCTACTACCGGAAATCCGCAGTAGAAGTAACGCCGATGACAGGCTCAGCACCGGACCGGCGATGCTAAAAAGCGCTCGGCCCCAAGCCGACCCGGCCGCCGGCGCTCCCCCAAAATACGCGTCCAGCACAAATGCCATGGCACAGGTCGCGCCGACTGGAATGAGCCACGATTTTGGAAAGCGTTTCAGGTTCGGAACTGCGGTGGGCAAGAGCCACAAAAAGATGTACCAGAGATTTCGATCATGCAGCGAAACCGCAAAATGGTAGCCGCCGCGATGCAGAGTGAAACCAAATTGCAGCGGACTCACATACCTGCCCGTGATCGACCATTGCAGGCCGATCATCGCGGCAAAACTTAGCACCCAACTGGTCAGGATCCAGGCTGCGTTCCGGAAGTGTTTTCGATCGTCATTTCGATCGCCCCAGGTTGAAACCCACCACGCTGACATGAACACGATGCTGAAGGGGACGAACGATTCTTTCGTCAGTGCTCCCAGCACGGCGATCGCGGGCAAGGCCCACAGTTCCAACTCCGACAAACTCCAGAGTAGTGCCAGCAGGAAGAAGCCTTCGCCCGCATCCACCAACCCAACCAGGCGAAGATTCGGGACGGCAAAATTGACCAGATAAAGCAAAGCTCCAACCAGCCCAGCGGCGGAACTGCCCAGCTGCCGGTTCCCGAGAATGACCCGGTTCCCAAGAATAACAATGAGCAAGGCGGTTCCGGCAACGAAGAGAGAGTCGGCAACCAGGAGTCCGAACATCACCGGGTTCCACGTTCCGGATCGTCCGCGCGCCAGCCAGTAGAAAGGCCTGGCAAGCCACGGAACCAGCACGCGGAAGCGGCGGTAACGCATGTCTCCGGCGTCCATGTCTCTGGAGTCAACGATAGCCGTTCCAGTCACGATTGATGCGTAGGTCTTGACGTCGGAGAGCCCCGGCGTTTGCCGCGGGTCGAATCGGTTGAGGACCGGGTAACCCAGGCCGCACGCGATCAGGAAAAAAATGCAAAACAGCAACGCCACTCTGGCGGCCGCGACCTTCGCCCGGTTGTCATGCAGGCTCATCATTTGTCGGCCGTCCGTCCCTCTACTTGCCAAAACAAATTTGCCTTATCTCCCGGTGGCGAGCCTGGTGGCTAGGCGCTGCGGCAGCTTGGCGGCGATGATTTTTTCCTGGGCTATTCGGAGGTCGTAGGGCACGCGATGGAAAGTCACGATCCAGGAGTCGGAGTCGAACGTGGCGAAAGCGGCGCGCCAGTCGCCATCGCGGGGCTGGCCCACGGAGCCGGGATTGATGAGATAGCGGCGATTTTTGCGGAGGGGCCAGGCCGAGGACTCGGGCTGGCCCACGGTGCGATAGCCGGGGCGGTAGGCTTCGCTGACCGCGCCCGAGAGCACGAAGCCGCCCTGCAGGTGGGTGTGTCCGAAGAACGTGATGGGGACGGAATTGGCGATGAGTGGTTGGATGGCGTCGCTGGCGCTGACCGTGTATTCATCTTCATCGAGCGAGGAGCCGTGGACGAATTGGATACCGGGAAGTTCGTCGATATGGACGGGACCCTGCGGCAGCGAGCGGAGCCATTCGAGATTTTCGGGGGTAAGCTGGTCGCGCGTCCAGAGAGTAGCCAGTCCGGCGATGGGGTTAAAGTCGTCGAGGTTCATGAGGCCGCAGACGGCTCGGTCATGATTGCCGCGGACGAAGACGCGTCCCAGAGATTTCGCTTTGGCAATCACTTCGTTCGGATTGCCGCCGTAGCCGACGGTGTCCCCGAGATTGACAACAAGGTCGTAGGCGGGAGCGGCGGCCAGACAAGCGTCCAGCGCTTCGAGGTTACTGTGAATATCGCTGAGAAGAAGGATGCGCACGGCAAAGGGAGGATTATAGCTTCTCTGACGAGAAAACGACGAGGCGGGGAAGGCGACGGGGAAACGCGACCCAGAATCCGCAGTTTTCCCGATTCGTGCCACGGCATCGCTTTGCAGCATGCGGAAAAAACCGGCGCTGCCCTTGCTTTTGGGTGGCGCAGCGGTTCACCGCTGCGATAACCGGATTGTTTTCAGCGATGGCTTTACAGAGTGCTGAAAAACTCCGGGTCGAGCGCGTTTCGGGAAGAGCACGACTTTAGAGGTTGCGGAAAAACTCGGTTCGGGAGGGGTTCGGGAAGGGCACGAGTTCCACTCGTGCCGCTAAGCCGTTAAGAATGTGTCCGCGCTTCAGCGCCTGAGGGACGCTTTCTTCACTTTGAAAGACTTTTTCCGCAGCCTCTTTAGCCATGCCGCAGGCTCTTCGAAATCAGCCTGAGGTTGCGGATCCAGCGATCTGAGCCGCGCGCATCCCGGTTAGCTTGCAGGCCAAGGCCGTCGTGAATTCCCGCAGCCCGATGAGCATCAGTGGATGAGCGCGACGTCCGGAGTCACAGACTTGCCGTCCAGGTAAAAGCTGACCGCGCCCTCCTCGTCAGTGCGGTAAGTTTTCACCCCGGCGTGCTGTAGCCTCTCCAGCACCTCGCGCCGCGGATGTCCGTACACATTTCGCGCGCCGACAGAAATGACGGCATAGCGCGGATGAACGGTCGAGAGCAGATCGGCAGAGGTTCCGCTTGCGCTTCCATGATGCGCCACCTTCAGCAGCATTGCCTCCGGATGCTCTTCCACGACGCGCCGTTCCGCCGGACGTTCCGCGTCTCCCTCGAGCAAAGCGGTCGTCCCGCCGAAAGTGGCAGTAAACACCAGGCAATCGTCGTTCGGCCGCATCAACCCGGTGATCTGATCGCGTCCGGGAGCGAGCATGTGGAAATGCGCCCCGCCATAATCGAATTCATCGCCCTCTTTTTTCACCGAGACTTTCATCCCCGCTCTTTCGGCCTGCGCGACGATCGGTAGCAATTGGCCCACCGGCTTGTCGATGCTCAGCCAGAGTTCTCGCGGATGGAAATTTGTAATCACCGCGGGCATCCCGCCGAGGTGGTCGGCGTGAGGATGAGTAATCACGACCACGTCGAGACGATCGATGCCTCGATTCCAAAGATAAGAAGAGACCACCTGCTCGCCGAGATCAAAGTCGGAATGCATCCACTGCGGAAGGCCTCCGGCATCAATAAGCAGGGCGCGGCCCTCGGGCGTGACCAGCAGAATAGAATCGCCTTGTCCGACGTCGATGGTAGTCATCTCCATCACGCCGGCGCGGAGGTAAGGCCGAGAGGGGACAAAGGCAATCCAGCCGGCAACGCCAAACATCAGCGCGACGGAAGCGAAAGCGGCCCAGCGTGCACGGCGCGCCGCAACCATAGCGAGCGCCAGCGCGGCGATCGAGGCCAGGATCATCACGAGCGAGGGCATAGCCACCCGCAGATCGGCGATTGATGTTCCGCCGATCTTCATTCCGCCGACGTTCATCCCGAAGCCCTGGGCGCCGCCGAGCCAGTGCACCGTGCCGGCGATTCCCTCAAGCGCCAGCCCGGAAATCCAAACTGCGGGCTTGGCCAGCGCAATCGAGATGTATCCCAAGCCGACGGCGGCGGCAGCGGTGGGCATCAACACCTGGGTAAGCGGAATCACCGCCAAATTGGCCGGCATTCCCATGGTGGTCGCGCGATGAAAGTGGTACGCCATGAGCAGCGCCAGTCCCGCCTGCATCAGCGCCGAGATGAAGATCAATTCGCCCACTCCGATCGCGACGCGCATAAAGATCGCGGGCACTGCCATGCCGAGGCGGTTGCCGATGAATCTTTTCAGCCGCCCTCCAATCAGCCGTAGATCGAGCCGGAATTGCGCCACCTCGCGAGCGACGCGCAAATCATAGCTGGCAGCTCGCAACAGCCGTAAGCCGCGCGCATAGGGCAAAGTTGTCCGTTCCAGAATCGGCGAGCCGATGCCCGCGATGATGAAGACCGCAAGAAACGTCAGCTGAAAGCTAGCGCCAAACAACGCGTGCGGATCGACGATCAGAACTCCCAGCGCCGCCGCTCCAATCGCGTTCATCATGTTGCGTTCGCGATACAGCAGACGCGCGCCCAAGTAAGTTGCCAGCATCAGCGCAGCGCGCCACACCGGTGGACCGACCCCCACCACGAACGCATAAGCGAACGAGACCACAACCGTGGTGATGGCCGCCACCGCGGGGTCAACGCGAAACTGGCGCAGCGCCCAAAAAATGGCGAACGCCAGTATGCTCAGATTCATCCCGGAAACAACCAGCACGTGATACGTGCCCGAGCGCTGGTACTCGGTGCGGGTCGCATTGCGCAGAAACGATTCTTCGCCGAGAACCATGGCGTCCATAAGCGAGGCCTGCGACGCGGGCCACAGCTGGTGAATTTTGGCAATGATGCTGGCGTGAACGCGCGTCCGCCAGAGTTCAATCCGGCTGCCGGAAAACCCAGGGAGCCGCGCGATGTCTTCAGCCTCCGCCGACCCCAGCGCGCTGATCCCGTTGTCGCGCAAATAGCCTTCATAATCGAAGGCTCCAGGATTCCGGTAATTGCGAGCCGGATGCAGCTTGGCCAGAATCTGCAGCCGCGTGCCGTAAGTAAGTGGGATCGGGTCATCGGGTGATCGGGTCATCGGGTCATCTAAGATCACCCGATCACCCGATGGCCCGATCGCCCGATCTTCTACTTTCTCGTAAATCGTCAGCCGCACCCCAGCCCGCACCGGCCAGTTCTCGCCCTGGCTCGCGATCTCTTCCGTCTCCACATCAATGGATTCACGAATCGACCGCGGCCCCGCGTCCCGTGCATATCCCTCCCGCATCACATGCGCCGTGAACGTGACTGCACGGCCATCCGCCAGAGCAAGAATCCGAGCCTCATCCTGCTGACGTTGGTCGGGCCGCTGACCGCGAATCTGAATCAGAAAAGCGCCCAGGAGAACCCACGCGCCCAAAGAGAGCACCTTGGCCAGCCAGGCTCGCTTCGGAAGAAACCACGCCGCCGCCAAAACGAAGGCCACGACCGCGATCACCCACCACAACGGCGGCCGCCAGGCGCGCAAGCCCATCCACAGACCAAGCGAAAATGCCAACGCCGCCCAGAACAACGGCTGCCGTGGTGGTTTCTGATCGCGTGTCATTCTCTAGCTCGATATGGTCGCTTCCACCCCGGCGCAGAAAAGTTTCGAAGTCGTCCTCTAAAAAGGGAAGGGCACGACTTTTAGCCGTGCCGTAAGTCGCCGCGGCAGTTTTGCTTTGGGGCGCGACTAGAACAGACTGCGGAAAAACTCGGGTTTTGATCTTGTTTTGAAGGGGCGCGGCTTCAGCCGCTCCGTAAGTGCAGCAAAATCCATCGCGGCTTTAGCCGCTGCGGGCTGCACAAGCGTTCAATCCGAACGACGAGCGGGGCTACAGCGCGTGCATTGCTTGCGCCAGAGCCTTCTCCAACCATCCGTCTTCCAGGAGGAACGTGGGCAACGTGAAAGCGGTCAGCGCGCCAGCAGCATCACCGATTCGATGTGAAACGTCCCAGGGAATAGATCGAATAAGTGTGCCTCCTCGATGCGGTAGCCGACCGCCAGGAGGGGGGCGAGGTCCCTGGCCAGCGTTGCCGGATCGCACGAAACATATCGGACGCGAGGCGCTCCAAGGTCCACCAAAGATCGGACAACCGCCTTGCCAGCGCCGGTGCGGGGAGGGTCCAGTACGACCAGTTCAGGCCTTTTTTGCACCGGGCTCCTTCGCGGGTAATCGCTCCTCAGGTAATCCTCGGTTCGCGCGCCGACCGCTTTCACGTTCGCAGGCACATTCTGCACGAGGTCGCCATGCGATGTCTGTGACGCCTCTACAGCAAATATGTGATGAAAACTCGGCGCCAAGGCCGCCGAAAACAACCCCACTCCGGCATACAGGTCAAGGGCAACGTCCCCGCGTGCATTGCCGGTCACGACCGAAACCAGTTCGTCCACCAGATAACGATTCACCTGGAAGAAGGCTCCCGCACTGACCTGATACTCGTGGTTCCTGGTTCGATAGCGCATTGCCTTCGCGCCCGATTGCGCCAACGATTTCGGTTCGATCGGCGCTTCATCTTCGAATCGGCGCCGCGAAGAGAAAACGTCACGCCGCTGATTTCCGGCAACTCGCGCTCGAGCTTTTCCGCCCAGCGCAACAGATCTCTCCGCTCAGCCTCGCCCCGGCAGAATGCCCACGCCAGCAAGCGCTCGTCCGCCGCGTCCGCAAACAGCTCAATCTCTTCCACTGCCGTAGGGCAGTTCAATCCGCGCAGTTCCACCAACCGCGCTATCACCCGATTAAGCAGGGGTGAGCTGATCGGACATTCGCCGACGGAAAGAAATTCGTGCAAGCCAATCCGGAAGTACCCTAGCGCGAATCCGGGGTCCCCAGAACGGCCGGGTTCGCCGGTCCGGGGTGGAAACTCCGGCGCGGTCTGTACCCGCAGCCGCGTCCGGTTGCGGTAGTTCCACGGAGGAGAAGCATGCAGGCGAATCTCAGATTTCAGCTCGATTTTCGCAATCCGCTGCAGCGTCTCGCGCAGAATTACAGCCTTGAACTCCAGTTGCCGCTCGTAAGTAATGTGTTGGTAATGGCATCCGCCGCATTGCCGGAAGTAAGGACAGCGAGCTTCGACGCGATCGGGCGACGCCTCGATCAACTGCGCCACCGACCCGCGCGCGAACCCAGGCTTTTCCTGCCGGATCTCGGCCTCAACCCGCTCCCCCGGCAACACGAACGGCACAAATACCGCGATGCTACGCCCGTCCGCACCGGCTGGCGTTCGCGCGAGCCCGTCACCGCCGTAAATCAATTTTTCGATGGAAAGAAGCAAGTCGCTATTTACCTGGCTGTTCTTACATCGTCGTGCCTAAATCGAAGCGCTAGCCACGCCCCGATTGAATAGGCGACTGAAGCGACGACGGGAAATGTTACAAGTAGCTGTCCGAGGCATTCGCTGGCTGAGCACGTTGCGTTATCAGGAGAAAACAACTGTCCAAACTCATACTTCCAATAATGCCCGTGCGTAAGAGTGGCATAGTAGTCCGAACGTCTGAAGATCGAAATGTCCCACACCATGATCGCGAACATATAAACCAGGGCTATTGCACCTACCCAGCAAGCCGACCGGTTACGCGCGAAGCGGTTTACAAAAAGGCCGAGAAGGGCACCGGAGATCCATAGAAAGGGGTTGTACGGCATGGCAAAGAGGAATCGTCGCATCCCAAACCTGGAAAAGATTGCGCCGACTGGCCAGCCCAAGACAATTGCAACAAGAAGGGTCCCGAGTATAGCAATCGGTACGTGCAGCAAAACCAGAGCCAGCACCTCCTCGTGGGGTGGCTTCCTCGTGGTCATGTACGTCTGTCCCCTCCCTTCTCGAGCGCTTCGATTAGTGCATATAGAACAAACTCAGCCGCGGCACGCCGCAGCGCTCCAGCAGCCGCTTATGCACGTACTGTTTGTGCAGCTGTTCAATCTGCGACGCCGTCATGTTCCGTCGATAGGGAGCAATGTCCCGATCCGCCTCCGCGCGAACATTCACCAGATCTTCATCCGGAGTCACCGCCATCAGCACCGCGAACAACTTTTCCTCCAGCACCGTCAGCCGCCGCTCCAGATCTTCGAGCCGCGGAAGCCTCCCACTGCTCTCGATGGCGTCGGCCATCTCACGCAGCGAAGCTGCATTTTCCCGCGCCAGCGCTCCAGTCGCAAACCCCGCGCGCTCCGGCAGCTTCGCTTTCTCAAGCCGCTCGGCATTCTCTCGCAAGAACGCCGCAATTTGCGCCGCTTCGAATCCGGGGTCGCGCTGACCTTTCCCTTCGACGGCCGCACCGACCGCCGCTTCTTTCATATCTTCCGCCGCCGCCAGCACGGCCTGCGAGCAGTAAGCCAGGCTATTCACCTTTTTCGATTTCGACGGACGCTGATCGTACTTGTCAAACGCGTCATCCACCCCGCGAAGCACGGCCTCCAGCGGCACGCCCGCACTTTTCCAAGTCTCAATCAAGGCCCAATCGAGGGTTGAAAGCAGCAGATGAGTTCCTCGCCGCCGCAGATAGTGTTCTTCGATTTCCGTGAAGTAATTGAAGTAATTTTCCACGACAGGGGAGAAGAGTCTCCAGAACTGGTTTCAAAAATCGGTTTTGGGCAGGGCACGGCTCCAGCCGTGCCACCAGAACCCGCTAAATAACCGGCTTTAGCCGCTGAGGGCCTCCCTCTCAAAACATCCCGTCTCCAGCGAAGACTTGATCGGAGTTTCCCTAAGAGGGATAGGCTTCCAAACACTGCTCATGCCAGATGTCCGGAATTCCCTTCAGCACATAGAGTTCATCGCCGCCATGGTAGTAACCGACCGACTCGACTTCAGCAATTTGATCGGCATAGTTCAATTGTTCCGAGGTCAGCTTGTTGTGGTATTTCCAAGATGCTAGAAAATCTTCCAGCCTCGGCCTGCCAACAATTCTTACGCTAGATCCTTTCGAGAACTCTTCTCTGTATAAACCCTTTGTTTTTCCCATGGTTTTTCTAGGGGTGTGGCTTCGTCGTCTTTGCTACTTTCGCCGCGCCTTCGCGGCGGAGGGACGACGACTGGTTCCGATCCCATATGATGCGCAGCCCCTCCAGGGTGAGAAGCTCGTCCACATCTTTAATGAAGTGTGAAGCTGTGCCGATCAGCGATCCCAATCCACCCGTCGCAATCACCCGCGTCTCCGCGCCCATCTCATCCACCAGCCGCTCCAGGATGCCGTCGACCAGCCCGAGATAGCCGTAGTAAAGCCCCGACTGCAAACTGCCCACCGTATTCGATCCGATCACCCGCGCCGGCTTGCGAATCTCCACTCGCGGCAGCCGCGCCGTGCGCTGAAACAGCGCGTCCGCCGAAATCCCAATCCCGGGACAAATCACGCCGCCCATGTACTCACCTTTTTTGGAAACGCAGTCGAAAGTCGTTGCCGTGCCGAAGTCCACAATCACGCATGGCCCGCCATATTTCTCAAACGCCGCCACCGCGTTCACGATCCGGTCCGCGCCCACTTCCGCAGGATTGTCATAAAGCACCTGCATGCCCGTCTTCACGCCCGGTTCGATGAACAGAGGCTTGGTGTTGAAATAGCGCTCGCACACCTGCCGCAACACCGAATCGAGCGGAGGCACCACCGATGAAATCACGATCCCATCCACGGCCGAAACTTCCAGGTTGTCCATGGAGAAAAGGTTGCGGAAGATCACTCCGTACTCGTCGACCGTGCGGGTCAGATGCGAGCCGACCCGCCAGTTCGCCACCAGCCGCTCGTAACGCGCCGCTTCCGTGCCGGTCACATCCTCGCCCGGAAGGTGCGCCACCTGCTCAAAAACGCCCAGCACCGTATTGGTATTGCCGACATCAATGACCAGCAGCATAGGAGAATTTGCAATTGGTAATTTGTAATTGGCAATTTAAGAGCGGCGGTTTTTCCAATTACAAATTACAAATCACAAATTTGAAATGATTCTCACTGTTCCGCTAACCACCGTCCGCAACCCCTCCGCCGTTCTCACCCGCAAGAACCCGCGCTCATCCAATCCCTCGGTAACGCCCGCCAGGCCGCCGTTCTCCTCGATGCTCACCTTCCTGCCGCGCACCGACGAAGAGCTCTCCTCGAACCGGCGCAGAATCGCCTCTCGCGCTCCCGCATCTTCAACGAAGCTGCGATACTCCCGGTCGAGCGATTTTAGCAAAGCGGCGCAGAGCTCTACGCGCGACCACTCCGTGCCGGTCTCAATCTTCAATGAAGTCGCAATCTCCCGCAGCTCAGCCGGAAATTTCGCCTGGTTCACGTTGATCCCGACCCCCACCACCAAATAGCGCACGCGCGCCGCCTCGGCATTCATCTCCGTGAGGATGCCGCAGAACTTCCTGCCGCCAAGCAGCATGTCGTTCGGCCATTTCAAATCCACCCGAAGCTGCGGCGCAATCTCCATAACCGCTGCGCGAATCGCCAGCCCCACAGCCAGCGAAAAAATCAGCGCATCCGAAGGCGGCATCGCCGGACGCAGAATCACCGAGCAGTAGATGCCCGCCGACCGCGCCGAATGCCAGCTGTGCGCGCCGCGTCCCCGCCCGGCCAGCTGTTCTTCGGCAAGAAATACGCTGCCTTCGGGCGCGCCCTCTGCCGCGCATCGCATCGCCTCCGAATTGGTCGAGGCGATTTTGTAATAGTGATGGATCTGCTTGGCGCTGGCTTCATGACTCGGTTTTTGGTGATAGTGATGGATCTGCTTGGCACTGGCTTCATGATTCGGTTTTGGGTAGGGCACGGCTTCAGCCGTGCCGTCTTCCGTCTGGAAGAATGCGGGCTTTAGCCCCTGAGGGAAACGCCTTCCAAGCGGAAAAACATTCATGGAGCCAGCTCTCGCCCCGCCGAAAACGGTCCCCTTCAACGACGGCGCCAGCATCTCCGGCAGCAGCAAGTCGGGGACCGCGCGCAGCTGATAGCCTGTCGCCGGACGCCCCGCGACATCGACGCCCAAGGCGCGCAGTTGCTGAATCAGCCGCCAAACTTCCGACCGGCTCGTCCCGATCTCTTCCGCAATCTTGGTGCCGCTGACGGCCACGGTAGCGTGGCTCATGAGCAGGCGCACGATGCGCCCCAGGCGAACGTCCGTCGCCTTGTGCACAGAGGGCAAGCTGCGAGTTTTCGTGGAAGCGGAGATGGAGGGATTATAACCAGTCGCTGATGATCGTGTAGGGACGGACGCATTCGTCCGTCCCGCCGAGCGCACCGGGGCCCCCGACAAGCCCGGTGTTGGCTTGACGGGGTGGAGAGCTCGGCACCCGTCGCGCCCTACGCCGGAGTGACCCGCAAACTCATATCCACCGCTGTCGATGATTGCGTCAGCGTCCCCACCGAGATGAAATCCACGCCCGTCTCCGCGTACGACCGCACGTTCTCCAGGGTGATACCCCCGGCGCACTCGAGCGGAATGCGCCGCGAATGGTGCGAACAAATCTCGACCGCCTGGCGCACCGTCTCAACGCTCACATTGTCGAGCAGGATCGCCTCCGCCCCATGCTCCAGCGCCTGCTGCAGTTCTTCGAGCGAGCGCACTTCAATCTCGATCGGCTGGTTGCCGCGGCGATTGCGGAGGGCGCGCTCCAGCGCTGGAATCGCGCCTCCGGCCAGCGCAATATGATTGTTCTTGATCAGCACGCCGTCGGAAAGATCCAGCCGGTGATTCTGCCCGCCACCGCGGCGCACCGCGTACTTATCAATCACTCGCAGCCCCGGCGCCGTCTTGCGGGTATCGAGAATCCGCACCCGGGTACCCTCCACCGCATCGACAAACTTGCGGGTCGTAGTCGCGATTCCGGCCATCCGCTGCAGAAAATTCAAAATTACCCGCTCACACGAAAGAATCACCCGCGCGTTATGCCGGATCACCGCGATCTGCTGCCCCGGGTTCACGCGGATGCCATCAAAAATCGAAGGATGGCTCGTCACCTCGTAATGCGAAGTGACCGCCCCGTCCAGCGCCGCATAGACGTCAAGAATCCGCGGCACACATCCCAGGCCGGCGAGAATGCACTCCTGCTTGGCGATAATCGTCGCCGAAGCACGTTGGTTGGGATCGATGCAGGCATAGCTGGTCGCGTCGCGCGTCGCCCGATCTTCGTTCAGCGCGTTCTCGATAATCGCGGTAATGCGCCGTGAATTCCAGTCCATATCTTGCGTAGGGACGGCCGCCCTCGGCCGTCCAGGCGGCTCGCAGAGCCGCTGCCGCGATGCTGCGTCAAGTTGCGCCAGACTGCCCGGGTCCCGAACGAAGTCGAAGAAATGCGTCGGGGCCCGCGTGGTTCGCGCCTAACCCAGCTCCTTCAACTTAGCGACGATCTTCCCCCGCAGAACCGTCAATTCCTCAACCTGCTTCCGCAATCCCTCCACCACATGCGCCGGAGCCTTGCTCAAGAACTGCTCGTCGCCAAGTCTGGCCTGCGCACCCGACAGCTGCTTCTCAATCTTCTCCAGTTCCTTCGTCAGACGCTCGCGCTCGGCGGCAATGTCAATCTTCTTTTCGTATACCAAATGCACATCGAAGCGCGACGTGCTGCGAGCCCCGGGCAAGTTCCCGAGCGAGCTTTCCATAAACGTGATCTTCTCCACACCCGCCAGCCGCTCAATCGCCGCCAGATTCTGTTCGAACAGGCTGCGGATCTCCGCTTCCTGGGCAAACACCTCGATCGGCACCTTGACCTTAGGCTCGACTTTCAGTTCCGCCCGCAGATTGCGCACGCTGACAATCAGATCCTGCAGAATGGCCATCTCCGTCTCCGCCTCCAGATCAATCTGCTTCTCATTCGCCGCCGGATACGCCGCCAGCGCAATCGACTTCAGCGGAGGCTTCCCATCGTAGATCGCATGCCAGATTTCCTCGGTGATAAACGGCATCACCGGATGAAGCAGTCGCAGCGCAGCGTCGAACAGATTCATCAGATTCGCGCACGCCGCCCGCGCCGTGTGGGGACGGGGCTCTGCCCCGTCCAGGGCGGGTCGAAGACCCGCCCCCCCACCTTCCTCATTCAGCCGAGGCTTGATCAGCTCAATGTACCAATCGCAAAACTCGCCCCAAAAAAAATCGTAGATCCGGTTCGCCGCCTCATGAAACCGGTAAGTCTCGATCGCGTCATTCACGTCCCGAGTGGCCCGATTGAAGCGCGAAAGAATCCACCGATCCTCAAGCGTTTGCGGAAGAAAACCGGCAACACCCACGTAGGGACGGCCGCCCTCGGCCGCCCCAGGCCGCAGGCCCGGCTCGATCCGATCCACATTCATGAACATAAACCGCGCCGCGTTCCAAATCTTGTTGGCAAAATTTCGATACCCCGCCGTGCGGCTCTCGCTGAACGCAATATCCGTCCCCGGAGCCGCCATCGACGCCAGCGTGAACCGCGTCGCGTCCGTCCCAAACCGGTCGATAATCTCCAAAGGATCAATCACGTTCCCTTTTGTCTTCGACATCTTCTGCCGCTCGGCATCGCGCACCAGCGCGTGAATATACACGTTGCGGAACGGCACGCTGTCGTTCTTCTTTTCCGCCCAGCCGCTCGCCCGCTTGATCGCCGCATCCTGCTCGTGCCCCTCCATGAAGTGGCAGCCAAACATGATCATGCGCGCCACCCAGAAGAACAGGATCTCGTAAGCCGTAATCAGCAGCGTCGTCGGATAGAAAACGTCCGCGTCCCGCGTCTTCTCCGGCCAGCCCAGCGTAGTGAACGGCAGCAGGCCCGATGAGAACCAGGTGTCGAGCACGTCCGTATCCTGCTCCAACTTCGCGCTGCCGCATTTCGGACACTTCACCGGCGCCTCGCGCGCCACAATCACATCCTGGCAATCCCCGCAGTGCCACACCGGAATCCGATGTCCCCACCACAGCTGCCGCGAGATCGTCCAGTCGTGGATGTTGTACATCCAGTTCAAATAAATCTGCTTGTAATTCTCCGGAATGATCGTGATCTCGCCCGACTCCACCGCCGCGATCGCCTTCTTTGCCAGCGGCTCAATCTTCACGAACCACTGCTCCGACAGACGCGGTTCCACCACTGTGCCGCACCGGTCGCATTTCCCCAGTGGCACCGTGTAATCCTTCTCGGAGACCAAAAAGCCCTGTTCCTTCAAATCCGCCAGCACCGCCTCGCGCGCCTCGTAACGATCCAGGCCCTTATACGGACCCGCGTTCTCATTCATGCGCGCGTGCAGATCCATCACGTCGATCTGCGGCAAGCCGTGCCGCTTCCCCGCCTCGAAGTCATTCGGATCATGCGCCGGAGTAATCTTCACCGCGCCCGTGCCAAATTCCGGCTTAGCAATGTCATCAAGGATGATGGGAATCTCCCGCTTCATCAAAGGCAGCAGCACGCTCCTGCCGTGTAGATGCGTATAGCGCTCATCGGCAGCGTTCACCGCAACCGCCGTATCGCCCAACATAGTCTCCGGACGAGTAGTAGCCACGGTAATAAATTCCTGCGTAGGGACAGCCGCCCCCGGCTGTCCAGCGGCGCGCAGCGCCGCACCCTCCCCAAGCCCCGCCTCCACCACGGGATACCGAATCTCCCAAAGCTTCCCCGCCACGTCTTCGTGCTTCACCTCAAGATCGGAAATCGCCGTCTCGCATCGCGGACACCAGTTCACAATGTACTTCCCGCGATAAATCAACCCCTCTTCATACAGCCGGACGAACACCTCGCGCACCGCGCGCGAAAGGTTCTCGTCCATGGTGAAGTATTCGCGGCCCCAATCCACCGACGCGCCCAGCCGCTTCATCTGGTCGAGGATCGCGCCGCCATAATGCCGCTTCCATTCCCACACCCGCTCGATAAACTTCTCGCGCCCCAGGTCGCGCCGATTCTTGCCCTCGCTAGCCAACTGACGCTCGACCATCATCTGCGTAGCGATCCCGGCATGATCCGTGCCCGGCAGCCAAAGCGTGATAAACCCGCGCATGCGATGCCAGCGCACGAGAATATCCATCTGCGTCTGGTTGAGCATGTGCCCCATATGCAGCCGCCCCGTCACATTCGGAGGCGGCAAGAGCAAAGTGAACACCGGACGCGTCAATGGAGCGACGGGCGTCCCCGCCCGTCCCCGGCCCGCGTCTGTGGTCTGATTCGCCTCCGGAGTCTCCACGTGAAACAGTTTTTCCCGCACCCAATATTCGGCCCAGCGCGTTTCAATCGCGCCCGGTTCGTAAGCTTTCGGCAATTCGTGCGGCATGTTGTGTCGGTAGCTCCAGCGCCCGCGTAGGGACGGACGCATTCCGTCCTTCCCAGCCAAGCGAAGCGCGGCAGATTTCCCAGCAGAAGGAGGGAATCATTGATCTTACAGGCGCAAGAAAAGAAGGGTCAAACGTGCGAGGGGGTAGGATGTGGCGACGGGAAAAACGGCTCCACCCCCTGTGGTGGGTGTGGCGCGAGCGCTGAAGATCGAGACCAAGGCAAGTGGGCTACTTTGAATCCGGGCATGCAATGGTTATTGAAGAAACATGCACCGGAACGTCGAGTGCCTGGCCATCTTTGGGCACTGACACAAAGACCACTTCTCCCCCGCATTTAGCACACTCAAACACGCTGCCCTGTATCTCTGCTGGCCTCTCCTGCTGGCGCTGCTGGCGTTCGGATATCATTCTTTCCGCCCTCCGCCGTTCGTAGACCTAAAATCGTATCTCTTGCCCCGCCCTAGGCCGCGAGGGGCGCGTACCGGAAAGAGACGAGTCAAACTGTATTAACCGACGTAACTTCCGGGCTGGGCTACTCCGGCACCAAGGCACGGAACACATGGTGCGGGCGGTATCCTTGGCCGTCATAAACGATATTTACGTGCTTTTTCTCCACCATCTCTGTCCGCCAATCGTCGCAGTCTGACAGCACCTAGCCACAAATCATATGGGCGGGGGAAAAGGAATGTCTGTCCCTTAGCGCACAAAACATTCATAACTCGGACCTTGGGGAAACCGTCAGCCCCAGACGCGGAGGCGGAATCCGAAACCACGGGTAAGAAAGACGAGCAGTAAAAAAGGCTGGCCACGAAAGGCCACCCCGGATTGCTGCTTATTCGGTTAAGCAAATGCTGTGAACTACCTGCTGCAGTACCTTGGGCACCAAGGTTCCGAAGCCGCTCAGTGTACTCACTTTGGAACTTGACACTGGCCTGCTAGCAGGTAACCTGGGGAGAATCGGGGCTCAGCAAGGGATGGTGGGGTATGCAGTTATCAGCAGGGGAAGAAGTGTCTCGGTTGAAGGCGCTGGCTGAGTGCCGAATCGTTGACAGTCCACCAGAGGAATTCTTCGACAACATTGCCAACCACGCAGCCTACCTTTGTGGCACTTCCATCGGGTTCATCAGTTTCATCGATTCGCGACGCGAATGGCTGAAAGCCAAGGTAGGATGGGAGATCACGGAGATTCCACGCGACCAATCGTTCAATGCGCTGGTACTCGGCAATCCCCACGTCCTCATCGTGGAGGACACTGCCGCCGACAGAAGATTTCGTTTTCATCCCTGGGTGACGCAATCGGGAGTCCGCTTCTATGCCGCTGTCCCTGTGGTTACAAAAGAGGGCTACGCTCTGGGCTCTATTAGCGTACTAGATCGTTTGCCTCGATCCCTACCCGTCGGTCATCGGAGGATTTTGCAGACACTTGCCGACGCGATAGCGGCTCAGCTGGCTTTGAGGCGCGCATCTTTCGACCCGACAACCTCCAATCCCGATAGCCGCTACCAACTCCTGTTTGACCATAACGTGGCAGGTTTCTACCGCACCGCTCCCGACGGTCGAGTGCTTGGCTGCAACACTACATTCGCGCGGATGCTGGGATATGCCTCCAGGGAAGAGGTGCTCGGCTGCCCGGCAGAGCAGTTCTATTTCTCTTCCGAGAAGCGCGACCAGTTTCTCAAGGATCTGCAACGAGAAGGGAGTCTGGTCAACTCGGAGTTGTGCCTTCGACGGAAGGATGGAAGCTCGATCTGGGTGGTCGAGAACGTGGCGGCAACCTGCGATGAGCAGGGCAACCTGACGCTCATCGAGGGCACGATGGTGGACATCTCGCAGCAGAAGTTCGCCGAGGCAGCACACAATCAAGCGCAACGGGCACTGGAAGACTCGGAGACTCGCTACCGGCGGCTCTTTGAAACTGCCAAAGATGGAATATTGATTCTCGATTTCAAGACTGGGCAGATCGTCGACGTGAACCCATTCTTGGTTGAGATGTTGGGCTATTCGCACAGTGAATTCGTGGGGAAGAAACTCTGGGAAGTCGGCCCCTTTAAGGATAGGGTGGCCTCCCGGTCTGCCTTTAGCGAGCTGCAAACGAAAGGGATCATCCGCTACGAGGATTTGCCACTTGAAACCAAAGACGGACGGCGAATTGAGGTAGAGTTTGTCAGCAACGTTTATGTCGTTAATGGAACGCAGGTGGTTCAGTGCAACATCCGCGATATCACCGAGCGCGTACGAGCCCAAGCGGCACTGAAGACCTCCGAAACTCAGCACCGGTCGCTCATTGAAGGCGCGGCCTATGGCATCTGCCGGGCCACCCTGGAGGGTCGCTTCGTGGAAGTAAATCCAGCCCTGGTGGCCATGCTGGGTTACAGCTCAGCGGAAGAGATCCTGAAGTTGAGCCTGGCCCAGGATCTCTTCGCCGAACCGGAAGAAGGGCTGCGGCTGATGCACAAGTGGCAGCTGACTGGAAAGATTGAAGAAGAAGTGCGGTGGAGGCGGGGGGATCAGCGTCTGATCACGGTACAGTTGAATGTCCGTGTCTTAGGTGGCGACCAGAAAATGGCAGGGCTCGAGGTGATCGCCGTAGAACGTCACCGAACGGCGGGCGCTGGAAGAGCAGATGCGTCAGGCGTTGAAGATCGAAGCGGTAGGGCAATTGGCTGGCGGGATGGCCCACGAGTTCAACAATTATCTGGGAATCGTCCTGGGATACAGCGACCTGTTGTTGGAGGAAGCCGGTGCAACGGAAGGCCTGCGCCGGAACGTGGCTGAGATCAAGGCGGCTACTGAGAGGGCCGCTTCACTGACGCGACAACTGTTGGCGCTCAGTCGGCGGCAGGTGCTCGCGCCAAAAGTGCTGGACGTCAATGCCGTGGTGTGGGAGACACACAAACTCCTGCGCCGCATCATCCCCGAGAACATCGACCTAGTTCCGTTGCTGGAGCCGAACCTGCAACCGGTAAAAGTTGACCCTGCACAGATGCAGCAAATCCTCATCAACTTGGTGGTGAACGCTCGCGACGCCATGCCGCAAGGCGGCAAAGTGGTGATTGAAACGGCCAACGTGGAACTGGATAAGAAATACGCCGGTCGCCACATCGAGGTGCAGCCCGGACGCTACGTGATGCTGGCGGTGAGCGACAACGGCTCTGGCATAGATGAACAAACCCAGGCCCGAATCTTCGAGCCTTTCTTTACCACCAAACCGGAGGGCAAAGGGACGGGACTGGGGCTGTCGACGGTTTATGGCATCGTACGGCAGAGCGGGGGACACATCACCGTTGAGAGCGCCTTGCGAGAGGGCACTAGGTTCCGTATTTACCTGCCTCCGACGGCAATGACCGAACTGAAGGTAGAAGATGAGACGCCACCGCTGCAAACCGAGATCCTCTCCGGCACCGAAACGATGCTAGTGGTCGAAGACGAACCAGCCCTGCGCAGATTGATTACCGCGTCTTTGGAGAAACGCGGCTACACCGTACTTGCGGCGGAGGACGGCACTGAGGCGACCCGGATTTTGGCGAACAATCCCGGCAAGATTGACCTCGTGGTCAGCGATATCATGATGCCTAAGGTGAACGGACTGGAGTTGAGGGAAAAAACAATCTTGCTGCGGCCAGAGATGCGGTTCTTGTTCATCTCTGGCTACGCGGAAGACACAATCGGCCGGACAGCGCACCTCCCTCAAGACGCTGGCTACCTGGAAAAGCCATTTCCTCCAATTGAATTGGCGCGCAAGGTCCGCGCACTGTTGAACGAGAGTGCCGCGGGAAGAGGTAGTACCAGCAAGACCGCATAGAGAACGCGGGCGGGTGGCCCAGCCTTCGAACCGGTGTTCTTCCTTTCCATAACGGAAACGAGGGTACCTGTGATCTATCAAGACGTTGTACCCACCGGAGCAGCCCGGCTGATGGGCGGAGCGTAACCGAGACTACCATGCGGGCGGTGGAAGTTGTAATGCTCGAGCCAGGGCAAGAGCTGCTGATCGCGTTCCTCGGAGTTGAGGTAGTGGCGAACATAGGCCCACTCGCGCAGGGCAGTCTGGATGAAGCGTTCGGCCTTGCCGTTGGTGCGCGGAGTGTAGGGGCGGGTGAAGCGGTGCTGGATGCCGAGTTGGAGGCAGGCGGCGCGGAAGTGGCGGGAGCGATAGCAGGAGCCGTTGTCGGTGAGCAGGCGGCGGATGGGGATGCCATGCCGGGCATAGAAGGCAACGGCGGCGCGCAGGAAGACGATGGCCGTTTCGGCTTGCTGGTCGGGCAGCATGCGGGAGAAGGCGAGGCGGGAGTGATCGTCGATGGCGACGTGCAGAGCCTGCCAGCCGGCGAACTGAGGGCGGCCGCGGCGACGACCATCGCCGCGAATGGAGACCTGCTGATAGCGGGTCATGCCCTTGATGTCGAGATGGAGCAGATCGCCGGGAGCGGGATGCTCATAGCGCACGACGGGTGGGGCGGGATGCAGGTGGCGCCAGCGGTTGAGATGAGCGCGCCGCAGGATACGGCTGACGGTGGCGGGGCTGAGATGGGTGGCTTGGGCGATGTGATAGGCGGGGAGCAGCTGGCGACGCAGAGCGATGACCTGAGCCATCCGCTCCGACGAGGTTCGGCGCGGGCTATGGAGCGGGCGCGAGGAACGATCCCGCAAGCCGGGCAAACCCAGGATGCGATAGCGCTGGACCCACTTGGCGGCGGTTTTTCGGCTGACGTTGAAGGCGGCTGCAGCCGCCTTCAACGTTATCTTCTCGATCATGATCTTGTTGGCTAAAGTTTCTCGACTACGCCAGGTAAGTCGGGCATTCTGGTGAAGGTCCATTCGGTCGACTCCTTCGAAGCGGATTGGTCAGCACCATCAGCTTCTCCGGTGTTGCTCGAATGGGCTATTCACTTATTGGGAACAACGTGTTGAAAGATCACAGGTACCCCATCCTTGCGTTTTTTTTGCAAGGGTGGGCCGCGATGCCGCTGACAGCATAATGCCCGTGAGCGAACCCGGAGGTCCGAACTCCTTCGACGGATGCCACTGCCTCGAACGGGACACTCGACTGGGACGCCCGCCCACCAAATCATGAGTTTTGTAAGAATTACAGCGTAATAAGTACCCGCTAGTGTCTATTTAACCACACCCGAACTCTGAGCATTATCAATGACTTGGGCGGGCGGCTCAGAAGCGGTTCCGATCGCCAAAAACACCGGCGAACCCCGTATTTTCGCTTTTTGTACGCCGGAGCCTCGCTCCAACAGCCCACTATTGTACGTACAATTAAGCCATGTTCCACGTGGAACACTGTACGTACAATTGGAGGCAGGCGAGGCGGCATGAGCTGAAGGCTGGACAGCTGAGAGCTGCCCTACTTCCCCGCCAGCTTCCTCGCAATCTCTTCTACGATCTTCGGGCGAAGATCGGCCATTATGCTGTCCACGATGCTGGCAATGGTGCTCGCGTCCGGTACCGACGCCGCCGGAGACGAAGTCGCGGAGCCCTGTACGGCCGCCGCTGCTGCCATGGCCTTCGGAGCCTCTTCGGCTGCGTGTTCTGCGGCTGCGTGTTCGGCCTGTTTCGCCGCGTCTACCACGTCACCGTTGGCGGCAGCGCTGGTGGGCGCGGTGCGGATCTGATGCCACCTCGATTTCCCCGATTTCGCTTTGACGGCCTTGCCCATGGCTTCCCGACCCCCCACATCTGAACTAGAATCCTGATTCTCTTCCACCGTCACAGGCGTCGCCACCGCAGTCGCCATCCCGCTGACGGGCTCCCTATTCTGTTCCCCCGTAACCTCGATCTCATCCTTACAAACCGCATCCGCGAAGGTCGCCGCCGCAACTTCTTCCTCAGGTGCCTCCTCCGCAACTTTCGCCGGAGAATCTTCCTGCTCCGCTTCGCTCTCCTCTGCTTCGACTTTCTCTTGCTCGATCTTTGGTGCGATCTCCGCTGCGATCTCTTGTGCGACCTTTGCTTCGATCTTTTCTTGCTCGGTCTCTGGCGCGATCGCTGGTTCGATCTCCGGTTCGATCTTTGCTTCGATCTTTTCTTGTGCGGTCGCTGGAGCGATCTTCTCCGCTGCGCTCCCGTCCACCAAAGAACTCGCAGCGTTCGAGGCCGCCGTCATCCCTTCTCCCGGTGCTTCCACTGCCGGCGTTTCCGCTGCTGTGGTCTCTGAACCATGCTCGGATGAACGGCGCTCGGCCCCTCGTTCTGCCCAACTGGTCGAAGTGGCCGCCAACCCTGCTTCCGCCAGCCTGTTCTCAACCGCAGCCGCAATCGCTGAAACGCTGGGGATCCGCACCGGTTCAATTTCGCCGCCGGGCGCCGCGGCGGGTATCGTCGCGGGCATGGTCGCGGGCATGGTGCCGAAAGTGCGGAACATCTCCGCTTCCAGCGAAATCGCCCCTTCCTCCGGACTCAACGCCACTGACTCCGCTACCCACCTCGGACCGGATGCCGCAATTTGCGCCGCTTCTTCCGCCAGCAACTGACCGGCCGCCATCAGGGTTTCGTGCGACGGAGCCGTCGAGAGATCCGCGTAACCTGCAGCGGGTGTCAGCCAGCGCAACGCTTCGACCAGCTCCGCATCGCTCGGCAGCGGCTCTTCCACCTCCGCTGTCTTTGGCAAACTCGCCGCAACCGGGACGGGTGGCTCAATCTTCGCCGCCTGCAACTCTTCGGCGTTCACCTCTTCGCCCTTCAACTCTTGCGCCTTCGATTCGTCGGGCTGGGATTCCACGCCTTTCGCATCGTCTGCTTCCGCCACCGTGCTCGCCGGGGCCGCCTCGCAATTGGCGACGGCTTCGGCCGGCTTCGCTTCAATCTTTTGTTCGCCCTTGTCTTCTGCCGCCTTCTCTTCCGCGGCCTGTCCAATCGCGCTCGCAGTCGACGCGAACATCGGCTCGTCGGTCTGGTCCACGGGCGCGGGCTCCTCCGCAAGCAGGGCGACATTCACCGCGACAGCGGCCACCCCAGCCGCCGTTTCCGGACCCTGGCTTTCGGCAACTGCCGCAGCGCCTTCGCTCGCCGTTTCCAGGTGCTCGACCGGAGTTTCAACTTCACTCTTTCCTTCGACCTTTCCTTCGGCCTTTTCTTCGAAGCCTGACGCCGGGGGCTCAACGGCTGCCTCCGCGGCCGCCACGACCGGCGCCGGATTTTCAACTTCTTCCTTCGATTCCACCGCACCAGCAGCATCTTCCACTTCAGTCTTTGCCGCCACCATCGCATCCAACGGAGCATCAACCGGGCCCATCTTTTCCGCCAGCTGCTCCGCCAGCGGCGAAATATTTTCAGCCTGCGGGATCGGTCCATCGAGCTTCGCGGCCAACGCACTCAGTGCGTCCAACTCATCTGCCGTGATGTCGCGCGGAATATCCGGGACCAGCCCTGGCTCCTGTCCCGGCGGCGGCGGCGCCTTCACCGTGAACGCCGCGCTCGCGCCCGTCTTTCCCTTCCCCCTGCGGAAATCCCGGAAGGTCGCTCCCGCCGTTACATCTTCTGGTTCTGGTTCTTCTTTCTTGTTCTTCGACGGAAATCCCAGCCGGCTCTTCCATCCCGTATCGGCCATCGTGTTTCTTTCCGTTTTCCTGCCGCCATCCTCGCCGCCGAACCTCTCCATGCCTGAAATCGACGTGCTGAAGCGCCCGCCCTCGGATGCCTGCGGCACCATGCGGTCTTCGAGTCGCGTGATCGCGGTCAGCAACTCGCTGGCTTCAAATGGCTTCACGATGTGAGCGTCGGCCCTGACCCGGCGCGCTTCATCCGCCTTGAAAGGTTCCAGCTTGCCCACCGTCAGCAGCACGGGAATGTGCGCCGTCTCGCCCGAATCCTTCAGCCGCTGGCAGACTTCCAGCCCGCTGTAGCCAGGCATGTACACATCGAGCACGATCAAATCGGGCTTGAGTTCGGTGATTTTCTTCAGGGCGGCAGATCCGTTATTGACCGTGACCACGTCATACCCGGCATCGGCCAGGATTTTTCGCCCCATGTTCTGGGCTGTCACACTATCATCGGCAAGCAGTATCTTCCGCGCCAAGCGTCATCCTTCGCAAAAAAGGAGAGATAACGCGAAACTATCCTGTCCCTCAACCTAAGTCAACGATTCCCGCGCGGGTAATAGGTTACGACCGTTCCTAGTCTGTTGGGGAGGGGTGGAAGAGGTCAGAGTTAACAGGTCAGATTGAGGAACTGAGACGCAAAACTTGAAGAGTTGAGGGGCGGATTCCAGAAGTCGGCTGACAAAACCGGTAGTAACCTCGGTAATCCGCCCTCTTAACTCTGATTAACTCTGACCTCTCTAGAACGGGTTCAGCTTCTTCAATCCCTTCTTCCTTTTCTTCTTGCTCGAGGAAATATCCGCCATCTCTTCGGGTTTCGTCGTCGCACTCGAAGAGGCAGCGCTCGTTGCTCCACTACCACTGTCCATTTGATTGCTCTGCTGTAGTGGGGGAAGCGTGTTCTGATCGGGCTCAACGTTCGGCTTCAGTTCATTCGGATCCGCCACAGTTGGCTTCAACTCAGCTGCCGCCATCGGAGCCGGAGCGGCTGCCGTTGTTGGAGCAGGCGAACGCGGCGCCTCCTGATTCGGCGGCACAGTCCCGTTCACCGTCTCCACCTTCAGCTTGTTGTCACCGCCGCCCGCCGAACTGGCAAGCTCTTTCACCACGCCCGTTGCCGTCACCGGCTCCGGATCCACCATCGTCGGCTCGCCCACGCGCGCGGCCCTGGACACGTCGGGAAACTTCTCGAAGGTCCCCAGCCCCTTCGACAGCATGCCCGTCTGTTGTCGACTGGCCTCTTCCTTCTTGCTATTTTCGAGCGCCGCCCGGGTCGGCCGCGGTACCGGTTGATGCAGCGCCTCCAGCCGCGCCTTGGCATCCACCGCCCGGTCCATTGCCGGATACCGCTTGATGATCTTGTCGTATGCCTCCGCCGCAGCCTTCGTCAGCTCCTCGATCATTCTGGTCTTGGCCACTTCGTTCACGCGCGCATTCTTCCGCACCGAATTGATCTCGGCCTCGTACGACTGCCCCAGCAGATACAGCGCCTCATCCGCGCCGCTATATAACGGATAGCGGTCCACCAGCGTTTTCAGCCGCGCAATCGCCGCCGGATACGCCATCCGCAGATAATAGAAGCGGCCAATCTCGAACTCCCGTTCCCCCAGTACTTCCTGCACTTCCCGCAACCGCTGTTTCGCCTGCGGCACCAGTTTGCTGTCCGGATACTCCATGATCAGCGCCCGGTATTCCTCCTCCGCCCGCATTGCGTGCGTGAAGTCGCGGTCCGGCTTTTCCATCTCCTGATAGTGGATGTTCGCCACCTTCAGCTGCGCCTCGGCCGCTTCTGGCATATTGGGAAAGAACGTCCGGAAATCCTTGTATTGGATCTCGGCCTGCTGCAATGCCGTCGTGCCGCCCTCGGCGTACCATGAATCCGCCACCGCCAGCTTCGCCCGCGCGACAAACTCCGAATCCGGATAGGTGTTGATCAGCGTCTGCAGCGTCATCCGCGCCACGTCGAAGCGGTTGTGCTTCATGGCATCCATGGCCCGGTCAAACAGCACCTTGTCGGGCTGTTTCGACCCAACGTTGGCCAGCGGATTCACCGCTTTCTTGTTCGTGCACGCCACCGTCAACGCCAACAGCAACGCGAGAAGTACAAAAATAGAATTCCGCCGCATCATTCAACACCTCAAATCCCAAAAATAATCACGTGGGGATAGACGCCCTCGTTTTTCCGCCGGGCGAAGCCCGGCAGCGCTCTTCCTACACTCGCAACAAACTCGCGCTCCGAGCCGCTTCCAGCAGCGCCTGCGCATTCGCCTTGGCATCGCCCTTGCCGAACACCGCATTGCCCGCCACCAGAATCTCCGCCCCGGCGTGCACCACCTCCGCCACCGTGTCCATCCCGACGCCGCCATCGACTTCGATGCGGTACTGATAGCCTCGCGCCGCGCGAATCTCGGCCAACTTCCTCATTTTGTGCAGCGTCCCCGGGATAAACTTCTGCCCCCCAAACCCCGGATTCACGCTCATCACCAGCACATAATCCACCAGGTCGAGCACTTCGCCGAGCGTCTCCACCGGCGTCGCCGGATTAATCACCACCCCCGCAAGGCATTCATGCTGCTTAATGAGGTGCAGCGTCCGATTCAAATGAGGGCACGCCTCCTGATGCACCGAAATCCAGTCCGCGCCCGCATCCGCAAATTCCGGAATGTACTGGTCGGGGTTCTCGATCATCAGATGGCAGTCGAGCGGAAGCTGAGTCGCCCGGCGCAAGCATTTCACCACCGGAGGCCCGATCGTCAGATTAGGCACAAAATGCCCGTCCATGATGTCGACGTGGATTACGCTGGCGCCGCCGGCCGTCGCCTGCTCCACCTGGTCCGCCAGGCGGGCGAAGTCGGCCGAGAGTATCGAGGGTGCAAGTTCGATCAAAATAAGGGTCCAGGGTATAGGGTCGCAGCTGTGGAAATTCTAGCACGGTGGATGGCAGGAGGGCGGCAGCATAATCGAAGTTCGGTTAGAGATCGCTTCTGGGTGAAATCGCCAGATAGCGTCAAACAAACCATTGAATTTCCTGTGCCTTTGTAAGATCCTCTATTTGCCGATGGACGATATCCTCACTCACGAACGCAAGAGAAGGTGGTTCGTCTGGGGGACTGTTGTCACTTGCACGCTATCCATTCCGCTCATTATTGGCATGTCCAACGCCTTCAACGGCATCGCCAGGGAGAAGGGGACCGGCCCCGCTGCGGTGGCGGGTGGTCTTGCCGGGGTTTTTGTGACCTTTGGGGTGGTTCTTGCGTTCGCGATGCCCATAACAGCGATATTCCTGTTATCTAGGTCGTTCGCCAAAGGACACGGGGTGCGTTCGCTTTTTTCCCTCGTCTGCATCTGCTGGAATGCATTGATGCTTGCTCTTGCTGGACTATTCCTGTGGCTCTATTTGGTTTACTTACCCCGGGCTGGTGCTTACCCGCGGTAGGCAGCGACTCCTACTTGGAATCACAATTCGAGTCCGCGTCGGTCAGTTCTCGTTAAGTCGCCATTACAGCAATAACCGCATTCTTAGAGCTGCGGCCGATCTAAGCGCCGGAGTGAGAGAGCTTCGTCCCTTCTGCTTGCGCCTCCGACAGCGCCCTTCTTACCTTCTCCACTCCCTCCGCCATCGCGTACTTCAGCTTCTCGATTCCCTCGCCGCTCACTGCCGAAATTGGATAAAGCTTCAGCTTGCTTCGCGCAGTCCACCGCTTTAGCTTCTTAAGCTTCTCCGGATTCGCCACGTCGATCTTAGACGCGACCATCAAGGTAGGCTTCTTCTCCAAGCCCGCTCCAAAACTCGCCAGCTCGCCCCGGATCACTTCCACGTCTTTCACCACGTCGTCCCGGCCGCTGCTGTCGGAAACATCCACCATATGCACCAGCAAACGCGTGCGCTCGATGTGCCGCAAGAACTGCGTGCCCAAGCCCGATCCCTCGTGCGCGCCTTCGATCAGGCCAGGAATGTCGGCGACCACGAAACTCTCTTCTTTTCCTTTGTCGCCCGCCAGCACGACGCCCAAGTTCGGCTCAAGCGTCGTAAAAGGATAATCCGCCACCTTCGGCCGCGCCGCCGAGATGCGCGAGATCAGCGTTGACTTACCCACATTTGGATATCCCACCAGTCCAACATCGGCGAGCAGCTTCAACTCCAGTCGGAAGTTGCGTTCCTCGCCCGGACGTCCTTCTTCGTGCTCGCGCGGCGCCTGGTGAGTAGAAGTGGCAAACTGCGCGTTGCCGCGTCCGCCGCGCCCGCCGCGCGCGATCACGACGCGTTCATCGGGGCGCGAAAAATCGTAAACCTTCTCGCCCGTGTCCTCGTCGTAAACGATCGTGCCCACCGGCACCTTCAGGACAATGCTTTCGCCATCCCGGCCAGTCTTTTTCGCGCCCTCGCCGTGCCGTCCGCGCTCGGCTTTGTATTCAGGATTGAAACGGAAATGCACCAGCGTATTGTGGCGCTCGCTCGATTCCATCCAGATGTCGCCGCCCCGGCCGCCATCGCCGCCCGAAGGCCCGCCCCGCGGAACAAATTTCTCCCGCCGGAACGCCATGCAGCCATTGCCGCCATCCCCAGCCTTAACTCGAATTTTGGCTTCATCAATGAACATCGGAATTATGTGGCGGGTATCCTGGATGTCTCGGAAACAGAATGCGCCGGTCCGCCGGTTACCTTCGTACAGATCTCAGGCGCTTGAAGCGAAACCATTGGTGCAACGCGGGAGGAATAACTGCAATAATCCCTGCCGCAATAAAAGGGTGCTGAAATCGGCTCGTTGTGGTGACCTGATCGAACCCCATTAAAGCAAGCACGAACCCTATCAATCCAAGAAATGCGTCTTTAACAATCTCTTGGACACGTTGTTTCAGAATAATAGAAACCAGAAGCCCCGAAAGCGCACCTATGGCCAGTCCAATGATTACGATCTCAAGAAATCCAACGATTGACACACTAAGACTGACTGGAAACACGTCATCCTCCTTGAGGCGTTCGTTGATCGACTCCGACTCGAAATGTCAGGTAAGCTCTTCGGATGACTTGCTCGGGAGACGAAAAAGCCTCGACTCGAAGCCGAGGCCGATAAATTTCCCGTAGAAACGCGGCAGGCCGCGTCTCCCCGTGTCGCAAGGAAGACGGAACAAGCCCCGCCTCGAAAAACTAAATTCGCCCTATTTCGCTTCGATCGCTTCGGGCTCGATCAGCACAAACTTCCCCATCGATCCCTTATCGACAAACTTTATCCGCCCCGCGATCTTGGCGAAGAGAGTATCGTCCTTGCCCCGTCCAACGTTCAGCCCGGGCTTGACCCTCGTCCCGCGCTGCCGGACAATAATCGTGCCGCCAGGGACCAGTTGTCCGCCGAAAGCCTTAAACCCAAGCCGCTGCGCGTTCGAGTCGCGCCCGTTTCGTGAAGTGCCTTGTCCTTTTTTATGCGCCATAAATCAGTTCCCGGTTCCCAGTGGCCAGTTGCCAGTAATTCAAATTCTAGTAACCCCAACCAATTGTCATCCTGAGCGGAGCCAAGAAATGCGCGAAGCGCATATCTTGGCGGAGTCGAAGGACCCCTACTCACCATCCCAAAGCTCGCCGCCGCCGGAATTCTCACGATGAATTCGCGGTTACGTTTTTTTCTGCTTCGCGGTCTTTTTGGACGCCGCTTTCTTTGCGTGCGCCTTCGTCGCCTTTTTCCCCGGCCGCTTCGAAGTCTTCACCTCTTCGCCGCCCTCAGCCGCCGGCTTCACCTTCTTCTCTTTTTTCGGAAGCTCAGGCGCTTTGAACGACTGCCCATCAAAAGCAATCTCGGTGATGCGGACTGCGGTATAGTCCTGCCGGTGTCCACGCAGCTTCTTGTATTGCTTCTTGCGCTTGTAGTGGAAGACCAGGATCTTGTTGCCGCGTCCCTGTTCGACGACCTCGCCGGTTACCAGCGCGCCCGCTCCCGCTGGCACCACGCTGCCCGCCTCGGCGGAAACCGCCAGCACGTCGCCGAACTCGACCTTTCCGTCCTTGTCTTCTTGTGTTTCCACCCGGATCACATCGCCCGGGGCCACCCGATACTGCTTTCCACCTGCGCGGATCACCGCGTACATAGACTCTCCTTACGCTCGTGTAGGGACGGGGCTTTGCCCCGTCCGCAGCTCGGCAAATACAATCTTGTGCTTGCTGTTTTCCCGCTGCGGCTTCTGACCGGAAACGCGGCGCGGCCCCAGAACGGGTCCGCAAGTACAGGCAAACTCATCCAGTCTATAGGCGCCGTGGAAATCGGTCAAACGGAAGTCGCAGTCGGTCATCGCTCGGCGATGGGCTCGTTAGGTAGTATGTCTCTAATCCCGCTGACCCGCTACCGCTCGTTGCGCTCGCGCGTCAAGCCATTTAAAGATGTAACCCTGGGTTCGAGCGTCGAGACATTGGAAATGTAACCGGAGACCCGCCGTCGTCGCAGCTGTGGGAAAGTGCGAATCGCGCGCTTTTTGCGCGATTCGCAAGCTCGGTGGAAAAGTCTGGTTTTGGACTTTTCCACGGAGCGGCTTTTCCACAGCCGTTTCGCCGGCCGTGTTGTGTTTTTTCCTTTTCCTTCACCTGCGCACCGCGGTTCTCCGCCGTCACTTTTGGACTGAGCCGCCGATTCGCCAAGTCGTAAATGCGCTGCAGTTTCTGATCAATCAACTTCCCCAGTTGAAACGGGTCCAAACCCTGGCGCAGCTTTTTTAGTTCTGCCACCGGCTCGGGCTTCATCTGCGCCCCTGCCAGCACCCGCTCGAACGGTGTCTGCGCTGCGTCGTAGACGCGTCGCACTTTCGATCCCACCCGAACTTTTTTCACCAGCTTCACCGAGGGCAGATACAGGTTCATCCACCAACCTAGCTCGTGACGATAGAGATCGTTGATGGCCTCCACCACCGCTTCCGAATCGTAGCGTTCCCACCCCAGAAGCTTGCGCACGTGCGTCCAGTTCTTCTGCTCCACGTGCGCATTGTCATCCTTCTGGTAGGGCCGTCCACGCGTCAGCTGAATCTGCTTCTGCTCACACCAACCCTTCAGATGCCAGTTGATGAACTCCGATCCGTTGTCCGAGTCCACCCCCAGAAGACGGAAGGGCAATACTTTCTCGATCTCATCCAGCCCTTGCTGCACCGCCACTTGGCTCTTCCCCAACAGGGCGCGCGACTCCGTCCAGCCGCTATGGATGTCGGTCCGGTTCAGGGTATGGGCAAATTCTCCGTCGCCCGAGTTGCCACAATGCGCCACCAGGTCGATCTCGCTGAACCCGGGACCGGTCACATCCCAACTGTCAGTCTTCACTGGAATGTGGTGCTTCAACAGCGAGCCGGGCTTGGTGCGTCCGTAAATACGCCGTTTCCGCTCGCTCTTCCTCGCCCGCAAGCGCCGGTCGATTTGCCGAGCACTGATGCCCAGTAGTTGTTTCTCCATCGCCGAGGTCATCCGGTAGCGCTTACGAATCCACGGCAGCCAACTCGGCAGCAGCGCCTTCAACCGCACCGACCAGGGATATCCCGCCGCTTCCCAGATCGCCGCCAGAATAGAAAGCACTTGCGGGCCGTAGCGCGCTCGCCCTCCATGCCGCCGTCGCTCCGGTTGCTTTCCCGGAGGAGTTCCATTCAGAAGTCGAATCGCATATTTCCGGTGGTAGTCGGTGTTCAGACAAAATTCGTTCAGCATCCAGTGCTTCGCTTCCCGCCCCGCCCTGTGATAGCGCTCATACACGGCCCGGAAATATTCCCACTTCGCCTTGTGTCCCAATCCAACCCTCCTCCAATCGTCTCTCGAGTCGGGTTACATCCTACGTGTCTCGACGGCCTCCCCTTCGGTTACATTTTGCATGGCTCGATACGCTCGCTTGACACCGTTCCGAAACAGGTGTGAAAATTGTCGGGTCTTCAAAGGCCGGTGCCGAACCTTCCCTGTGGCACTCGGACCCGGAAGCTCTCGTCGAAGAAAAGCTATTGCAGGCTGGGAATTTCCGTGGCCGCGCATCTTCCCTGCTGGTAGATTTAGAGCTTCACATCTCACAGGAGTGGCTATGAATTCGAGCAACCGAAGAAAGAACGTCCTGCTTTTATGGTCCGTATTGTTGGTCTTTCTCGCAGTAACCGCAGTGGCTTCGGCTCAAAAGGACAAGAAGAGTGCGCCCGCTCCCAGCAAGCCGGCGCCGCACGCCGCCCCGGCGCAGCATGCAGGCAGTAGCGCCAAGCCCAGCGGCGCGGGCGGTGGTGCCAAACCCGGCGGCGCGACCACTCACGCGGGCGGGGGCGCGGCCGCTCACGCACCCGGCGGCGCGAGCACCAACAGAGGTGGCGCAGCGGGCGCGAATAGAACCGGCACGGCGGGCGCGACCAACCGCCCCGGCGGCGCGAACACCAACCGGGGTGGCGCAGCGGGCGCGAATAAAACTGGCGCGGCGGGCGCGACCAACCGCGGAACGGCCGGAGCGAATGCCAACAGAGGCGGTCCGGCGGGCGGCAACAGAGGCGGTCCAGCGGGCGGCAACAAAGGCGGTCCAGCGGGCGGCGCCAACAAAGGAGCTGCAGCGAACGCCAGCAGAGGCACGGCCGGCCACACTCCTCCGGGCAAGAACGTTTCCCTGAAGGGTGGAGGAAAGGCGAGCATCCGTCCCAATGGCCAGGTTCGTTCCATCGATCGCGGCGGCATGCACATCGAGCATGGGGTCCACGGCGGGCGCACGGTTGTGGGTCAACACAACGGAGCGCGCGTCGTGAACACGGGACGGCACGGCGGATACGTGCAGCGCAGCTACGTCAACCGCGGCGGCCACTCCTATTATTCGCGCACGTACTATGACCACGGCCACTACCGGACCGGCGTGTATCGCGGCTACCGCTACGGCGGCCGTGACTACTACGGCTACTATCCGGGGGCCTTCTACCATCCCGGCTTCTACGGTTGGGCCTACAATCCGTGGGCGTCGCCGGTTGTCTGGGGAGTAGGGGCGTGGGGTTGGGGAGGAGCTCCGTGGTTTGGCTTCTACGGCGGGTGGTTCACGCCTTATCCCGTCTATGCTTCGCCGGCGTTCTGGCTGACGGATTACCTGATTGCGGCGAACTTGCAGGCGGCCTATGCGGCCCAGGCGGAGGCCGGTGCGGACGCCGATGCTGGCGACGGAGGCGGTGGTGGAGGTGGTCCTGCTCCGGCCGCAGCCTCGGGCCAGGTGGCACTGACTCCCGAAGTCAAGCAGGCCATCGCCGATGAAGTGAAGGCGCAGTTGGCCGCGCAGCAAGCACAAGCGGCACAGAGTGGTGCGTCCGCCGCTCCAGCCGCTCAAGCACCTGCCAATGCCAGCGGCGAAGTTCCGCCGGCGCTGGATCCGGCAAGGCGCACCTTTGTCGTGGACAGCGATCTCTCCGTAGTGGCGAACGGCCAGGAATGTGGGCTGACCGCGGGTGACGTAATCACCCGGCTCACCGACACTCCCGATGCCGACAACATGGTGAACGCCAGCGTTTCGGCGAGCAAGAAGTCGGATTGCGCCTCCGGGCAAACGGTAGCCGTTAAAGTGGACGACTTGCAGGAGATGCAAAACCACTTCGCGGAACAACTCAATAACGGCTTGGGCGAACTGGCGAAGAAGCAGGGTACGGGCGGTATTCCAAAAGCGCCAGACACGGGCACGACGGCCTCGGACGTGCCGCCTCCGCCGGCGGATACTACTGCGGCAAAAACTCTGCAAGACCAACAGCAAGCGGCCGACCAGACCGACGCGCAGGTCAAGCAGGAAGCTGCGGGATCGGGGCTCTAGGACGGACGCTTGTAAAACGACGGGTTCACCGATCCATCAAGCAGAGGGAGCGTCGGATGAAGACGCTCCCTCTGCAATGAAGAGGCAAGACATTCCCAGACTCTGCGCTGGTTGTGTCGCGCACCAATTGTTCCGCGGCACCGCTCGGAGTCGAACTTTGGGAAAAGCTGAACCGGAGGGTTTTACAATGTCGCAGAAATTCCACGCTCTGATTGCTGGGATTGTGCTTCTGGCCGCCACGATCTTTCCGATGTCGCTAGCCAATGCGCAGGCGGTTACTCTGCAGGAGCAACTGGCCGCGCAATACAAGCTGGTGAAGATGGGTTCGGACACAAGCGGACCTTCGGTAGTGGAGGCGGGTACGCTGCTGGCCATCCAGAAGGGCGGAATCCTCGGTGTGCCTTACTCCGACAAGACTGTTCTCACCACCAAGTACGAGAATGGAACGGTTCATACTCCCAGCGGCTTGATGGTGCAAGGGCGAAAGGCCCTCTTCGGACGTTTTTCGCAGACGCAGTCGGAGGGGCAGACTACGCACTTGTTTGCCAAGGGAGACAAGGTCTATCCCACGAAGATCGACGTCAATCTCGCCAAAGACAATGTTACTTTGAGCATCGTCGCTTGCGACACCTGCAACAAAACCGATCCTCCGACCTACAACAAGGCGCAAGTGACCTTCCAGTTCCCCGCCAGTACGTTGGCAAGCGCGAGCGCGGGTCAGGTGGAAGACGTCATCGGGCAGCTTCTATCGATCAGCACTGACGATGCGCAGCAGGGTGGCGATCAGGGTGGAAACGATCAGCAAGGCGGCGACCAAGGTGCGGCTCAAGGACAAGCGCAGCAACAAGCGCCCCCGCCCGAGCCTCAGCAAATAGAAAAAGGCCAAACCCCAGATCAAGTGAAGGCCGCGCTCGGGAACCCGGACAAGATCGTCAATCTCGGCACCAAGCAGATCTTCGTCTACAAGGATCTGAAGGTTACGTTTATCAACGGAAAGGTTTCCGACGTGCAGTGAGCGTTGCGGCTCTTTCTCTGTAGAGACGGGGCTTGCCCCGTCTGCTTCGGACGCTAGAGGAGACGCGGCAAGCCGCGTCTCTACAGTATTTTCTTCCCGAAGGCCGAGAGCGCCAGCTCGACGGCTAAATCGGCGGTCTGGTTGTGCTCGTCGATGACCGGATTCACTTCCACGATTTCGAAGCTCAGCATGCGCCCGTCGTCAGCGATGATTTCCATGGCAAGATGCGCTTCGCGATAAGTGGCGCCGCCCCACACCGGAGTACCGACTCCAGGCGCGTCTTCGGGATCGATCCAATCCATGTCGAGCGAGACGTGATAGCCCGCGGTGCCGTGTCCGGCCATGCGGAGCGCTTCCTCCATCACGGCGCGCATGCCGCGTTCGTCGATGTCGCGCATGGTAAAGACTTGGACTCCGGATTTGCGGATGTTTTCTTTTTCAAAGTTGTCAACGTCGCGGATGCCAACGAGCACGCAATTCTCCGGCCGCACTTTGGGAGAGAAGTCGTAGATCTTGCCCAGTTCGACGGGAGGAAGTCCCATAAGCGCGGCGAGCGGCATGCCGTGCACATTGCCGCTCGGAGAAGAGTCGGGCGTGTTCATGTCGGTGTGAGCGTCGATCCAAAGCAGCCCGATTTTCTGGTTCTTGCGGCGGTAGAACTCGGCCACGCCTGATACCGTGCCCACAGCAACCGAGTGATCGCCGCCGAGGATAAGAGGAACCTTGCCGGCTTCTAGCGTCTTCAATACCATATCGGCGCTCTTGGTGCAGGTGGCCGTGATTTCCTTGAGATATTTGGAATTGGCGGCGCCTGCTTTTTTTTGCTCGGGAATGGCGACGGCAATGTTGCCGGCATCTTCGACAATGTGCCCGATGGCTTCAAGGCGCGCGTCAAGTCCGGCAACACGAACTGCAGAAGGCCCCATGTCCACGCCGCGCCGCGATTGGCCAAGGTCAAGAGGAACCCCGATCACGCGAATCTGCCGCGGCGTGATGCTGCTATAAGTCGTGCCTCGTTGTGGCATACGCTTCCTATTCACCGCCGAGACGCAGAGTGCGCCGAGAAAACCGGACTCTTGATTTATTCGGGCTGGGGCGCTTGCCTTTTCGCCCACTCGGCGTCTGGGAATTCGTTCACGATTCGTTTCAAACCGTTCTTTAGGACTGGGACGTGGAAGTTCATCAATAGGCCTACTCTCTTCTTGGTTAGCCTCAAATACGATAAGACCTGTGCATCATGAATGGGAAGTAACTTCTCGATTGCTTTGATCTCGACGATGATTTCATCTTCCACGACCATGTCAAGACGATAACCACAATCGAGCTTCACTTGTTTGTAGACAACTGGCAATGGCTTTTGCTCGTCCACCTTGAGGCCAAGTTGCTTCAGTTCAAATTGATAGGCAGATTCCAGCAAGCCCGGTCCGAGATGTCGATGAACCTCGATGGCAGCGCCGATGATGCGGTGTGAAATCTCATCAAGCCTGTCATTCTCTCGCATTTCCCGTCTCGCATTTCTCGGCGCCCTTTGCGTCTCGGCGGTGAAAACTCTACGGGTATAAGCGATGCAGCATGCGCGGGAAGGGAATCGTCTCGCGCACGTGCTCCAAGCCGCAGATCCAGGCGACGGCTCGCTCGATGCCCATGCCGAAGCCGGAGTGGGGAACGCTGCCGTATTTGCGGAGATCGAGATACCACTTGAAAGCTTCTTCGGGCAGATTGTGCTCGTGAATGCGTTGCAAGAGCAAGTCGTGCGAGGCCATGCGCTGCGATCCGCCGATGATTTCGCCGTAACCTTCAGGGGCCAGCACGTCCACGCAGAGAGCAAGTTCGGGGCGCTGGGGATCGGGCTCCATGTAGAACGCCTTTACGCTGGCCGGGTAGCGATGGACCATGACGGGCCGGTCGTAGAGCGACGAGAGATAGGTTTCATCGGGCGAGCCGAGGTCTCCGCCCCACTCGAATTTATTTTCGAGCGCGCCCTGCGCGTGGCCTTCCTGCAATTTGCCGACGGCTTCGTCGTAGCTGATGCGCGGGAAGGGCGCTTCGATTTTCTCGAGCTTCGCAAGATCGCGCCCGATGGTCTGCAGGTCGGGGCGGCGGCGCTCAAGACATCGTTTAACCAAAAAGGTGAGCAAGCCTTCGGCGAGTTCCATCAGGTCGTCGAGCGTGCCGTAGGCGACTTCGGGTTCGACCATCCAGAATTCGGTCAAGTGGCGGCGCGTCTTCGATTTCTCCGCGCGAAAGGTGGGACCGAACGAATAGACCTTGCCGAGCGCCATGGCGGTGGCTTCGATGTAGAGCTGCCCAGACTGCGTGAGGTAAGCCTGCTCGTCGAAGTAATCCACGGGGAAGAGCGTGGAGGTTCCTTCGCAGGCAGCGGGCGTAATGATGGGCGGGTCGGTGAGGGTAAATCCGTTGCTGTCGAAAAAATCGCGCGCGGCGCGAATGATTTCGGCGCGCACCCGCAAAATGGCGGCTTGGCGCTGCGAGCGCAGCCAAAGATGGCGGTGGTCCATCAAAAAGTCGACGCCGTGTTCTTTGGGAGTGATGGGGTAGGGATCGGTTTCTGGAACGCGCTGCACGACTTGGACGTCCGCGACGTCGAGTTCATAGCCGCCGGGGGCGCGCTTATCGGCGCGCACTTTTCCTTCGACGATGACGCTGGATTCCTGGGTGAGGCCTTTGATGGTGTCGAAGACTTCGGGCGGGACGACGTTTTTCGGCACTACGCCCTGAATGATGCCGGAGCCGTCGCGAAATTGGGGAAAGAGCAACTTGCCGCTTTCGCGGAGATTGTAGAGCCATCCCCGGATGGTGACGGACTGGCCTTCGTGGCCGCCGATTTGTGCGATGGTGCTGATGGGTGCGGGCATAAGAATTTTTTCACTGCCGAGTCACCGGGGACGCCGGGAAAACGTGATTCTTCACAGCGCGGATTTTGCGGCACGCGATACTACAGCGCCCCAAAGAACTTCCGCATGCGCTCCAGGCCGCGACTAAGTTCGGCCATCGAGGTGGCATAGGAGACGCGGATGTTTTCCTTCGAGCCGAAGCCTTCTCCGGGAACCGTGGCGACGTGCACCTCGCGCAGCAGTTTGCCGGCGATCTCAGAGGCCGAGGTTATCCCACTACGCCCAAAAAATGCCGAAACATTGGGGTAAGCATAAAACGCGCCTTCCGGCAGTGTGCATTTCACGCCCGGTATGGAGCGCAGTCCTTTCACCACGTGATCGCGCAGCTTGATGTACTCCGCCCGCATGTCTTCCACGCATTGCTGTGGGCCTTTGAGCGCTACCACGGCCGCTTTCTGCACGATCGAGGTTGGATTCGAAGTGGACTGGCTCTGCAGTTTCTGCACCGCGGTGATGATGGGCGCCGGCCCCAGCGTGAATCCTAAACGCCAGCCGGTCATGGCGTAGGTCTTTGACAGCGATCCTACGACCAGGAAGTGGTCGCGATACTCGCGCAACGAACCCACCGAGAAGCGCTTGCCGGTGTAATTCAGATAGACGTAGCACTCATCGGAAACTACCCAGATCCCGCGCTGGTGGGCCAACCGCACGACTTCGGTCATATCTTCGGCGCTCATCACCGCTCCGGAAGGGTTGGAGGGGGAATTCAGAATGATGAGCTTGGTCTTCGGCGTCACCAGCTGCGCCACCATGTCGGCAGTGACGCGAAACCCGAGCGCTTCGTCGCTCTGGAGGAGCACGCAGCTGCCGCCGGCGTACCGCACCATATCCTTGAACGAGACCCAGTAGGGGACGGGAAGAATGACCTCGTCGCCATGATCGACGAGAACGGAAATGACGTTGAACAGCGCGTGCTTGCCGCCCACCGAGGCTGCGGTCTCTTCCCGCCGGTAATCCGAATCGAAGTCCACGGCATGGCGGTGCACTATGGCGTCTTTCAGCTCGGTGGTACCGCCGACCGCGGTGTACTTCGAAAAATTCGACTGGATCGCGGCAATGGCGGCATCCTTGATGTGCTGCGGCGTGGAAAAGTGGGGCTCGCCGGCGCCGAAATCCACAACGTCAATCCCCTGCTGGCGCAGCTTCTCGGCCTCGCCCACCACCACCAAGGTCGCGGAGGGCTCAATGCGATTGATGCGTTCCGTCAGGCGGACGGGATGAGTTACAGGGCTCATTACTGGGCTCATGGTTACTATCGTTAAGCTTTCTTTTTCCTGGATTTCTTCTTGCCCTCGGATGGCGTCGTGCCCTCGGGCGGCTCGCTGTTCGCGAATTTGTGAGCCACGTCCATTTTCTCACGAAGCTTCTGCTCGACGAGTTCAGGCACCAGGGATTTAATGGATCCGCCGAGCTGCGCGACTTCGCGTACTAGACGCGAACTCAGGTACGAATATTGTTCCGCGGGCAACATGAACACCGTCTCCACATCGGGCTGGAGTTTGCGATTCATCAGCGCCATCTGGAGTTCGTACTCGTAGTCGCTGATGGCGCGAATACCGCGCACAATGGCATGGGCCTCAACCCGCAACGCGTAGTCCACGGTGAGGCCGTCGAAGGTCTCCACCGAGACGTTGTCAAAGCCGGAAGTCATCGCCTCCAGCATCTTGCGCCGGTCAGCGACGCTGAACAGCGGGTCTTTCTCGGGATTGCGAAGAATGGCGACCACCAGTTCGTCGAAGATCTTGCTGCCGCGCTCGATCAGGTCAAGATGCCCGTTGGTAGGAGGATCGAACGATCCGGGATAGATAGCTTTGATGCGCTTCACGGGGCCCTCAATCGAAGAAACAAGATTGTATGCGGGGGGAAGCGGGGATGGCAATCGGAAGGGGAGTGGTCGGGATGATGGAGAGCCGGGCGTCCCCGCCCGGCAGACGGGCGAGACGCCCGTCTCTCCCATCAACTAAATCGACTAGTAAGTTGCGCTTCGAGGATTACCGCCTCGCCGCCGGCACCTTCCCGGCTTCCGCCGCCGTCGGCATCGTCGTGACCCGTCCCTGCGTACCCGTAGCTTGCGCCGGAGCCGCAGCCGGCGACGCCGCGACCGCGGTCAGTCCCAGCGCTTTGCGCACTTCGGCATCGAGCTTCGCCATCGTGTCCTTGTTTTCCTTCAGGAAGGCACGTGCATTCTCTCGTCCCTGCCCGATGCGCTCCCCTTTGTAGCTGAACCACGATCCCGATTTCTCCAGGATATTTTGCGCCACCGCCAGATCGAGCAGGTCGCCTTCACGCGAAATCCCTTCCCCATAAAGAATGTCGAACTCGGCTTCGCGAAACGGCGCTGCCACTTTGTTCTTCACGATCTTGACCCGCGTGCGCGAGCCCGTGACCACATCTCCTTCTTTAATGGCCGCAATGCGCCGTATGTCAATGCGCACCGACGAATAGAACTTCAGCGCGCGTCCCCCCGTCGTGGTTTCCGGATTGCCGAACATCACGCCAATTTTTTCGCGAATCTGGTTGATGAAAATCAAGGAGGTGCGCGACTTGGCCACCGTCCCCGTCAGCTTGCGCAGCGCTTGTGACATCAGCCGCGCCTGCAATCCCATGTGGCTGTCGCCCATCTCGCCATCGAGTTCCGCCTTCGGCACCAGCGCCGCCACCGAGTCCACCACCAGCACGTCAATGGCGTTCGAGCGCACCAGCGCTTCCGTAATTTCCAGCGCCTGCTCGCCATAGTCGGGTTGCGAGACCAACAGGTTGTCGACGTCCACTCCCAGCTTCTTGGCATACCCCGGATCAAGCGCATGCTCGGCATCGACGAACGCCGCCATGCCGCCCGCCTTCTGCGCCTCGGCAATCACCTGCAAGGCGATGGTCGTCTTGCCGGAAGACTCCGGGCCGAAGATTTCAACCACCCGCCCGCGCGGCACGCCCCCCACGCCCAGCGCGGCATCGAACGAAATCGCGCCCGTAGAAATCACCGCGATCGGCACGATGGCTTCCTTCGACCCCAGCCGCATAATGGACCCTTTGCCGAACTGCTTTTCAATCTGTGCGAAGGCGAGATCGATTGCCTTGACACGCTCGTTGTTCCGCTCAATATTGCGATCATTATTGCGATCAATGTTGCGCTCAGTGTTGCGCTCTTCCGCTCGGCCACGCTCTTCGGCCATAATGGCTGCTCCTGATTTCTGAATCTGGAATCCCGGGGATACGAATCCCGGTTAGCCTACACCCGCGGGCTGGAGCGGGAAGTGTTGGCTGTCACATCCGTTTTGGTCAGTTTAACACGAAGCGAATAAAAGGCGAAGTGTTGGAGTTGATGGACGAGGTTCGCGGCCCAGCGGAGGCGAAGACCGCCGGTTCCTTGCTAGACTTTTGGCATGAGCAAAGACAAGGATAAAGATAAAGACAAAGACAAAGACACCCACAATGGCACCCACTCCGAACGGGGCACAGCCATTGCCGGTCCGTCGCTCTATCTCGTCGCCACGCCCATCGGCAATCTCGAAGACATCACCCTGCGCGCTCTTCGCGTGCTAAAAGAAGTCGACCTGATCGCCTGCGAGGACACGCGCCAGACGCTCAAGCTCCTCAGCCATTACGGCATCAAGACGCGATTGGTGAGCTATCACGAGCACAACGAAATGACCAGGGCCGCCGAGCTGGTCGTCGACCTCGAAGGCGGCGCCAAGATCGCTCTCGTCACCGACGCCGGCATGCCCGGCATCTCCGACCCCGGATTCCACCTGATTGCGCTCGCCATCCGGCATCACGTGCCGGTAATACCGATTCCTGGTGCGTCGGCGTTTCTGGCGGCACTCGTCGCCAGCGGCCTGCCCACCGATTCCTTCCGCTTCGGCGGCTTCCTCCCCGCCAAGTCAGGGCAACGCCGCAAGCTGCTGGAAAGCGTGAAGGACGCTCCGCGCACGCAGGTGTTCTACGAAGCTCCCCACCGGCTGCTGCAGACGCTGGCCGATGTGGTCGAAGTTATGGGAAACAACCGCCACATAGTCGTAGCCCGCGAGGTGACCAAGATTCACGAAGAATTCCTCCGCGGGCGAGCCCCAGAAGTGCTGGATCAACTAAAGTCGCGAGGAGAAGTTAAAGGCGAAATCACGCTCCTGATCGCGAAGCCCGAGACCCAAGACCTGAAACCTGAGACCTCCAACCAAAGCGTTGCCGAGCGCGTGCGCGAAATCATGGCCAAAGAGAAGGCCGACGAAAAAGCCGCGCTAAAGAAAGTTGCGAAAGAGCGCGGCATTAGCAAGAGCGAAGCGTATAGGGAGTGGCAACGGGGAAGGCAGTAGCAGGAACCTCCGTGTGAATCTCCCCACGCATGAATCGAGCAGAATTCTTGCCTTGCCAAATCGAGTAACATTGATTAACATTAATCAACATATGAAAACGACGGTAAATCACATTCCTCTGACCAAAGCGCGTATAAATCTAGGCCAAGTGGTGCGTCGCGCGCACGTGAACCGCGAATTCTTCATTTTGGAGAAGGATGGCATCCCCGTCGTGGGCCTCATGCACGTAGACGATCTCGAAGACTACCTCGAAATGCAGAACCTCTCGGTAAAGGAGCAAGTCCAGACCAGCGCGGCGGAATATCGTCGCGGAGCGGCGCGCAGCGCAAACGCATTCCTGGCTGAACTGAAAACTCCGGGCGGCAAGCGCAAGAAGAAGTAAAACGGAAATAATTGAAACGTCATGTCCGGACCGTTTCGAGTTCTCACCACACCCGCATTCGAACGGGAATTTCGAGCGATCAGCAAGAAGGACTCCACCCTGATCCGCGCCCTCGAAGAACTGATTGAGATTCTCAGCTACGATCCCCAAAACCGCAGCGGACGATTCAAAATCAAGAAGCTCGCAGGCCTGAAACCGGGTCTAGGGCAGTGGCGCGTGCGGTGGAGAGACTACCGCTTGCGCTACGATATTTTCGGAAGCGAAGTCGTGCTGCATTCCTTCCGCCACCGGAAAGGCGCATATTGAGTCGGGACGTTTGACCATCGCAGCCCTCATTTGGGCTGAAGCTCCTTCTTCACCACCTCGCTAACCACCTTCCCATCCACGCGCATCCCCGCTGCGGCAAACCGCGCCATAGCGGCCTTCATCACTGCCCCCATGTCTTTCATAGCTGGAGCAGGCGTCATCTCGGCAATCGCCGCGCGGACTCCGGCCACGATTTCTTCTTCGCCGGCGGCTTTGGGTAGGTAGGCTTCGATCAGCTTGATCTCGGCGGCTTCTTTGTCGGCCATCTCCTGGCGTCCGCCCTTAGTGAACTGCTCGACCGAGTCCTTGCGCTGCTTGATCAGCGTGGAGAGCACTTGCTGTGATTCCTTGTCGTCGAGCGGCGCCATCTTGTCGATCTCGCGGTTCTTGAGCGCGGTCTTGACCATGCGCAGCGTGGAAAGGCGCTGCTCTTCGCGAGCCTTCATGGCCGCGACCATGTCTTTCTGGATCTGGTCGATGAGGGGCATGGGAGGATTATAGAACGCTGCGAGCCACGAGCTTCGGGCTTCGAGCCAGGAGCGAACAGATTGCCCGAAGCTCGCAGCTCGAAGCTCGCAGCCTTTTTGTGCAATCCGCACTTTCCGAATTCATTCCCTTTCGAATATTCTGTTGAGTCGTCCCGGCCGCGATTCCCATGATCAAGAAAAACAGGCTCTTCACTCCCGGACCGACGCCACTGCTGCCGCAAGCGCAGATGGCGATGGCTTCCTATGGCGCGCACCATCGCACTGCCGAGTTCCGCGCTCTGTTCACGCGCGTGCTGGCCGATGTAAAGGAGTTCATCGGCACCAAGAATGATGTGCTCGTCCTGACCTCGTCGGGCACGGGTTTCATGGAAGCCTCGGTCTCGAACCTGACTTCTCCCGGCGACCACGTCTTGGTGTTGACCGCCGGCAAGTTCGCCGAGCGCTGGACCGCGCTGGCCAAGGCGTTTGGCTGCGCCGTCGAAACCGTGTCCGCTCCCTATGGCGAAACATTTTCACTCGAGGAAGTGCGCCGCAAGCTCACGCCCGAGATCCGCTGCGTCTATGTGCAAGCGACCGAAAGTTCCACCGGCGCGCGCCATGACGTCGAGTCCATCGCGAAGCTGGTGCGCGGCTTGCCCGATACTCTGCTGGTCGTCGATGCGATCACCGGACTGGGCACAACCCATCTCGACCCAGACGCCTGGGGAATCGACATCATCCTGGGCGGCTCGCAAAAGGCGCTGATGATCCCCCCCGGCTTGGCCTATGGCGCCATCAGCGAGCGGGCGTGGCAGCGCATGGAGCAGGCGAAGACTCCGCGGTTTTATTTCGATCTGCGCAAGGAGCGGAAATCGGCGGCCAAGGCAGAATCGGCCGCCACGCCCGCCACCGCCCTGTTTGCCGGGATGGCTGCGGCGTTCGACTATGTGCGTCAAATGGGAGACGGGAATCTCGCGGCGGGACGCCATGCGCTGATCGCGAACGCCGAGTTGTGCGCGGCGATGACGCGCGCCGGCGTCGAAGCGCTAGGATTGAAGTTATTTGCGCCGAGTTCTCCAGCGGCCGCGCTGACCGCCGTCGCCGCTCCTGTCGGCGCCGATTCCACGGCCATTTGCAAACGATTCCGCGAGCAGTTTGGCGCGGTCGTGGCCAACGGAAATGCGGAGTTGAAAGGACAGCTTTTCCGCATTGCTCACATTGGTTACTACGATTATCTGGACACGGTGGGAGTACTGGCCGCGCTAGAACATGTAATCGCCGAAACCACGGGGAAGGAGGTCGAGTTTGGCTGCGCGGTACGCGCCGCGCAGCAAGTTTACGCAGGTTGTGTAGGGACGGACGCATTCGTCCGTCCCCGCTAGGGCGAAGCCCGGCGAAGTGCGTCCGGGCAAGCGCGTCCGACGGCAAGCTTCCGCAATCGCGATGAGCGTGCGAACGGACCTTCCTACGAGTCGAGCGCCGCCCGGCGCAACTTGCGGCTTTCGGCCAAGAGCGACATGGAGTGCATCAGGTTCTGCAGCGTAACGATTCCCACCAGTTGCTGTTCGTCGACCACCGGGATGATGCTGAGATTGTGGGCGGAGAGCTTGCGGAAGGCGGAGGCCAGCGACTCCTGTTTGGCGGCTACGTCGAAAATGCGGTTCATCACGGCTTGCACGTAGCCGTTGCCTTCGGCGCGCAGCGCCTCAAGAATTTTTTGCCGCGACACCACGCCCACCATGTCGCTGCCGCGCACCACGGGAAAATCGTCCTGCAGCGTGTGCACGGCCTTTTCGAGCGCGTCCTCCAGCGTGTCGGCGGGCGAGAGCGTCGCGAAGTCGGTGAGCATGACCTCCTCCAGGCGAACGCTTTGCAGCACCGATTGAAATACCGCCGAGCGCTCTTCGAGTTGTGCGCCCACGAAGAGGAAGAATCCGATCATCACCAGCCACCAGTTGCCCATGAGGATTCCGACCATCATGAACATGATGGAAAAAACGTGGCCGATGCGGACGGCGCGCTGCGTGGCGAGGACCATATCTCCACGCCGCATAAACAGCGCGCGCAAAACCCGCCCGCCATCCATGGGATACGCCGGCAACAGGTTGAACAAGCCAAGGTAGAGGTTCGCCCAGACGATGCTCCGCAACAGGGCGCTCGAATGGAGCAGCGGCTTCGCGGTAAGCGAAATTCCCGGCACAGCCGCCAGCAAAATGAGTGCGGATAATCCGGCGATGAAAAGATTAACGAGCGGCCCGGCAACCGCGATGCGGATGTCACGCTTCCAGGCGTTGATCGGGTCGGGAATGGCGTGCGCTTCGTCGAGAATGGTGATGCCGCCGATCGGCAGCAGGATGATACCCTTCGCCGGAATGCCCGCCCCGCGCGCCACCAGCGCATGGCCCAATTCGTGCAACACGACACTGCCAAAAAGGATGCCGAACAAGCTGAGAACCCGAAAAGCGGCGGTCGCGTCCTGAGCCGCGGCTTCGGTGCTAAATAAGAAGACCAGTAGAAACAGGAACGTCAGGTGAACGCGAATTTCGATTCCGAAGATACGTCCGAGCGGGATGGACCAACTGCGCATCAAGGGGCCCGCAACTATTCTATCTGCTTAGACACCGATTGAAGCCGTGGAGTTGCGAAAAAGGCGAATCGGAAGGGCTGGGACTGAATGTGCCGCAGATGAAAGACGAAAGATGAAAGCGCACAAAGCCCAGCCCCGTCTCTACAGGAAAATTATGCGAGTGATTGCTGGCCAATACCGGCGCCGGACGTTGCGGTCGTTGCCTGGCCTCGAAATCCGTCCGACGGCGGACCGGCTGCGCGAGACGCTCTTCAACGTGCTATGCGCGGGCAATCCGGCTGCGCTGGCCGAGTCCACGTGGCTCGATTTGTATGCGGGGACGGGTGCGGTGGGCATTGAGGCGCTGAGCCGCGGTGCGCGGATGGTCTACTTCGTCGAGTCGTCCAAAATAGCGGCCGACTTGATTGCGGAGAACTTGAAATCGTTGGGGATTGCAGACAGGTTCCAGATCGTGAAGGTAGAGGCCGGGAAAGCCTTGCGGCAATTGGAAGTGGCGGGGCGCGTCGCCGATTTTGTGTTTCTCGATCCGCCCTACTCGATGCCGGTCGAGTACGCGAAGACGCTGGCGGCTCTGGCGCAATCAAAATTGTTGGGCGAGCGGAGTGTGGCCATCGCGGAGCACGCTAAGAGGTTTGATCCGGGAGAAGTGTTTGGGGAATTGCGGCGCTATAGAAAGTTGGTGCAGGGAGACGCGGCACTGAGCTTCTATCGGCGGCAGTGAGCTGCGAGCTGCGGGCTGCGAGCTTCGAGCAGACCATAATCAAACATTCACGCCATGGCTTTAGCTCGCAGCTGCTGCGCACGCCATATCGTTATAATCACTACGCATGGCTAACTTTCCACCGGTTGACGAACAACTGGCATACATCAAGAAGGGCGCGGCCGAGATCGTAAAAGAATCCGAACTGCGCGCCAAACTAGAACGCTCGCTCGCATCGGGCAAGCCGCTCCGGGTGAAGGCGGGCTTCGATCCGACCGCGCCCGATCTGCACCTGGGGCACACGGTACTGCTGCGCAAGCTCAAACATTTTCAGGATCTCGGACACACGGTCATCTTCCTCATTGGAGATTTCACAGGAATGATCGGCGATCCGACGGGCCGCTCGGCGACTCGCCCTCCGCTGAGCCGGGAGCAGATTGCGGAGAACGCCGAGACCTACAAGAAACAGGTCTTCAAAATTCTCAACCCGGAAAAAACGGTGGTCGACTTCAACAGCCGGTGGTTCTCGAAGTTCTCGGCCGAGGATTTCATACGTCTGACGGCGAAATATACGGTCTCGCAGATGCTCGAGCGCGAGGAGTTCCACAAGCGCTTCCACGACGAGAAGCCGATTTCCATGCACGAACTGCTGTATCCGCTGGCGCAGGGATATGACTCGGTTGCGCTCGAGGCCGACGTGGAATTAGGCGGCACCGACCAGAGATTCAATCTGCTGGTGGGGCGTGAGTTGCAGCGAGCCTATGGGCAGGATTCGCAGGTGGTGCTGACCACGCCCATCCTCGAAGGCCTCGACGGCGTAAACAAGATGTCGAAGTCGCTGGGGAACGCAATAGGAATCCACGAGCCGCCACTGGAGATGTACGGCAAAGTGATGTCGATTTCGGACGACATGATGTGGAAGTATTACGAGCTGCTGACGGACGTATCTACAGAGCGGATTGCAGCGATGAAGGCAAATGCAGCCAGCGGAAAGGAACATCCGAAGGCGCTGAAACAAGAGCTTGCGATGTCGATTGTGGCGGATTTCCACTCGGCGGTAGCGGCGCAGAAGGCGTGGGATGATTGGGCGAAACTGCGCCAGAGAGAGCTTCAAAAGAATAGTCTTCCGGAAAGTATCGACGAAGTTCGGGTCCCCTACGAGAAGATTCGATTTGATGATAGCCCGCCGCCTGGCGGCGACTACTTGGTGTGGATACGATTCGACCGCCTGCTGGCTATCTGTGGGCTAGCAGACTCGGTCACGGACGCCGGGAGGAAACTCAAAGCTCGTTCGGTGGAGCTTCTACGACCGGATGGTGAGCGAGGAGCTATCGAGACGTCTCCGCACCTTCAAATTGTGTCTCGGGGCGCACCAATAAAACTGGTCCTTAGGGTGGGCAAGAAGGTCAAGGCCGCACTTATCGAGATGTAGCCCGGTGCCCTACTCATCACGTTCTTTGTGATGAGTGGGATGGGTGCGCAAAGCACGGATTGGCTGTCCCTACGTGGTCCGTGGTAGGTCGGGCATTTTGTCGTGCCACTCCGTCGCTCGCTCGTAGGCATACGCAACTTGCAGCACCACGTCCTCCCGCCAGGGAGCGGCGGCCAGTTGCAAACCGATCGGCAGGCCATCTTTTGTGAAGCCGCAGGGAACGGAAATCGCGGGAATCCCCCACACATTGAAAGGCCGCGTGTTGCGCAGCATGATCATTTCTCGCGGACGGAGTGTGTCAGGATGTTCCCGGAGATCGGCGATCGCGGGCGGAGGGATCGGAACCGTGGGCGTTAGCAGCACGTCCACGTCGTCAAATATTTTTCGGATGGCGTGACGGCTCGCCTGAAGGGCGCGGCTGGCACGGAGAGCATCGGATGCGGAGATCTTGGCTCCGGATTGGATGCGCGCCAGTGTCGAGGGCTGGTAGAGCTCTGGTGAGCGGGTCACGAGTGGCTCGTGATAGGCATAGGCTTCGGCACTCGCGAGCTTGCGGTCGGTGGTGGAGACTTCGAGTTTAACCTCGCGGATTTCAGCACGGAGTTCGCGAAAAATCTCGATTGCTTTTTCGACGGAGACAGCGACCTCGGGATGGAGATCGTCGAAGAAAAATGCCCGCGGCACGCCAAAGCGCAGCTTCGGCGTGGGTTGAGCGACGTGTTGAGCGCCATGTTGGGCGATGGCGACCACAAAATCCGGGACAGGCGCGTCAATGCTGGTGGGATCGCCTGCGTCGTAGCCCGCCAGCACTTGCAGCATCAACGCCGCGTCATACACCGAGTTCACAATCGGCCCGACGTGATCGTAGGACCATGACAATGGAACGACTCCGCGGGCGCTCACGCGACCGTACGTTGGCTTGAGCCCGACGACTCCGCAATAGGCAGCGGGCAGGCGGACGGAACCGGCGGTGTCGGTGCCGACGGCGGCAAAGCCGAGACCAGCAGCGACGCTGGCCGCGGAGCCTCCCGAAGATCCTCCAGTCAGACGCGTAGTGTCCCATGGATTGTGGATCTCGCCGAACCAGCTGATCAGCGAGCTGCCGCCATAGGCGAATTCGTGCAGGTTCTGCTTGCCCAGAATGATTGCGCCCGCGGCGCGCAGCCGGCGTACAACTTCGGCGTCTTCGGTGGGAACGCGATCTTTGAACAGTGCGCTGGCGGCGGTGGTGCGCACGCCAGCGGTGTCGAGAATATCCTTGAGTCCGATGGGGATGCCGTGCAGCGGGCCGCGCCATTCTCCTCGGAGGATTTCTTGCTCGGCGCGCCGCGCTTGCTCGAGAGCGGAGTCGGCCGTGACCGTGATGAAGGCGTTGAGCGTTGGGTTGAGCTGGTCGATGCGCGCCAGGCAATCGCGAGTGAGTTCAAGGGGAGAGATGGAGCGGTCGCGAATTTGCCGGCTGAGTTGCTGAATCGTGCGACGCACGGGATCATCGAGAGGCCGAAGCGATTTTACAGGTTGTGGGCACACTTTATTCGCCCCATCGTAGGCGAGTGGAATCGCCTGCCCGGCGCCTATGCGCCGATTCCCAGCGGAAGACAAGAATAAGAATGAAGACCGGCTCGCTCAAGCTCGAGCAACTTGCGTTTGATTTTGAGGCCGCCGCCGTAACCGCAAAGCGATCCGCTCGATGCGATCACCCGGTGGCAAGGGACGACGATGGCGACTGGATTCCGGTTGTTCGACATGCCGACGGCACGGTAGGCATGTGGGTGGCCAATGGCTTCAGCGATGTCGCGGTAGCTGCGGGTCTCGCCGTAGGGAATTTGGAGCAGCCCATGCCAGCACGCGAGCTGGAACTCGGTTCCACGAAGGTCGAGAGGGAACGAAAACTCGCGACGCTCACCGCCGAAGTAATCGTTGAGTTCGCGGATGTAGGGCGCGAGGGCTGATTTGGACTCCTGCAGCTGAATCGTCCTCGGATTCAGTTTCTGCGCTCGACCGTCGAATTCGAGTCGCAGCAAGCCCTTGGTGGAAGCGGCAAGAAAGAGTGGGCCGACGGGCGAAGACGCGCGCCAGTAGAACAGAGTTTCCATGACGTGTTGGAGGATAGCACGATATTTGACTCCAGAGTCGTGTGGAAGCGGGGCTCCGCCCCGCTTGGACGGGGCGAAGCCCCGTCCCCACACCAGCAAAAAAAGCCTCCCGCTTTCACGGGAGGCTAGGTACCAGGAGAGAATGCTGCTACTTCTGCTGCTGCTGATCCTGAGTCGACGTCGTGGTCGTAGCCAGCTGCTCCAGGTTGTTTTTCAGGAGGCTGACTTCAACCCGGCCGCCGGTAATGCGTTTGGGCTTCGCTTCGCTAGTCGAAGCCGGGACCGGTGCATTGCCCATGCCCACGAGGTAAATGCGGTAGACCGGAATGTCGTGGTTCAAAACCAGATAACGGACGACCGATTCGGCCATCTTCTGCGAACTCGCGATCGCCGCCTGTCCACGACCGGAGGCAAAACCCTGGACTTCGACGACATAGCCACGCTGATCCTTCAGCGGGGTGGCCATATCATCGAGAGCGGTCTTGGCGTTCTTGCTCAGCACCGTCTGTCCCGACCTGAAAAGAATTTCGGCTTGAGTTGTGGGCTGGTACTGATCGATGTTGGTGACCACCTGCTCGACCGTGTTCAGGCGGGTGTGCGCTTCTTGCGCGGTCTGTTGCGCGGCCTGCGCCTTGTTGCCGGCGTCGATGGCATGTTGGTCGGCCTCATTGGCCTTGTTCGAAGCGAGCAGGATTCCCGCCTGCGCCCGCGTGTCGGTATCCTTGATCGCCTTGCTGTTGGAAGCAGTCAGCTCATCGAGTTCGTTGACGCGGTCGCGAATCGGCTGGGTCTGCCGCGCAACGTATTTCTTGCGTGCGAACGGGTTCATGTGGCCCCAGAAGCCCTCGCGAGTCTCCGGCTGCAAGGGATCTTTGCCGGTGGCGGTGGCCGTCTGGGCCGTGTTCTGACTGGACGAAGCCTGACTGGTCGCAGGCTGATTCATGGGGGCGGAATTGTCTTGCGCGAAAACTGGCACCGCCAGGATTACGGCGAGCAGCACAGCGAAGATGGTGCGGTTTCTCATTTTAAATTTCCTCCAAAATTGGGGGAGTGGGGAGCCACTCCGGGTGCCTTCCGGCGCGATCTTGATTGCCGCGATCTTGATTGCGTCGTTAAACCGATTCGATAACCTTACGAAAGGCAAGCGCCGACGCCACGCATGCCTCAAGAAACTTGCTTCGAAAAGCCGGTCACTTATCAACGGCCTGCCTTTCTATAAACAGTTTGCGTGCCAAATGCCCCGATGCCAAGCGTGGATGCAAGTGCTTTCTTTTCATATATATTGTACCCTATCCTCCCCGGCAGCGCACCCGCCGAGCGGTAATTTTGGCGCGAACTGATATAAAAACTGCGTGCACGGTTTTTGTTCCCGGAGCCGCAAGAAGGAATAGCCGAAGAAATGAACCAAGCTCGCCGAGGAGTCATCCCACTAAATATGCAACGAATAAACCTGCGACGGCCATCGTTTCTGCTCGCATTCCTTTTCCTTGCTTGTGCCGATTTTGCTGCCGAGAAAACTCAATTCGATCTTGCGCAACTGAAAGCGCCGCCGGCATTCCACATCTCAGTTTTTGCCGAAAATGTTGACATCGCGCGCATGATGGTCTTCAGCCCCGGCGGCGTCCTGCTGGTCAGCGAATCGGGTGAGGGCAAGGTCGTCGCGCTTCCCGACTCCAAACATGCGGGCAAGGCCGAGCGCACCGTGGATGTTCTCAGCCGGCTGAATGAACCGCACGGGCTCGCGTTTTACGAAGGCAAGCTGTACGTCGCCGAGAACGACAAGGTGCGCCGCTATGACTGGGACGAGGCCAGCCTGCGCGCCTCCAATCCGGTCAAAATCGCCGATCTGCCGGCCGGCGGCGGACACTCGACCCGCACCCTCTTGTTTCACGGCGGCAAGATGTACGTCTCGGCCGGATCGAGTTGTAACATCTGCATCGAAAAAGATCCGCGGCGAGCGGCCGTGATGGAATTCAATCCCGATGGCAGCGGCCAGAAGATCTTCGCCAAAGGGCTGCGCAATGCCGTGGGTCTGGCGGTGAATCCGAAGACCGGCACAGTTTGGGCCACGGTGAACGGGCGCGACTGGCTCGGGGATGATCTGCCACCGGAAGTGATCGTCGATCTCGGCAAAGACGGCGGCGATTTTGGCTGGCCCTATTGCTACGGCGACCGCGTGCCCGATTCAGACTTCACCAAGCCGGGATCTGAAACTGGAAAAGACCGTTGCCAGAGTGCGGTCGAGCCAAAGGTCCAGATGCAGGCACATTCCGCTCCCCTGGGACTCGCGTTTTATGAGGGTTCCGCGTTCCCCGCCGAGTACCGAAACAACATCTTCGTCGCGTTTCATGGATCGTGGAATCGCAGCGTCCCGACGGGATACAAAGTTGTGCGCGTGAAACTCGACGACAAAGGCCAGCCCGTGGGCGGCGCGGAAGATTTCATCACCGGGTGGCTGGTGCCGGGCGAAAAGCACAAAGGCCGGTGGATGGGACGTCCGGTGGGAATTGTATTCGACAGCGAAGGGACGATGTACCTAAGCGACGATGCCGGGGGCGTTATTTACCGGATCACGTACGGTAAGTAGCTTTACTCCTGCGGTGGAGAGACGGGCGTCTCGCGAGCCTGCCCTGTTTTCGCCGAAGCCCCGAGCGAACCGGGCCCCCAGCGCGCCCGCTTTTGGCACGATGAGTGGAGGAGCCGACGGGCAGTCGAAGGGTCCATCCGGGCGAGGACGCCCGGCGCTCCACCAAGAGCGGGCAATCCAGCGATCCATTTCACCCGCACCTCAGTTAGCGTAATCGCCTTGGCTGCGACAGTCACCGCTCCCACCTTCCGCGCGATGCTAAAGAAAAGCCGCCCAAACATCGGGCGGCATAACATCATCATTGCGGACAGTCGCGTTGCTAGCGCCCAGGAGAAAGCTTGTACACCACTCCGCAGCCTTCCGGGGCGAAGACCCCCTCGTTGTAGCAACCGTAATCTCCGCCATAGAGAGTGTCTCCATAGAGGTTGCCCCACATATCCATAGTCAAGGCTGTGCCGGGAGCCGCTCCATCAGCTAAGCCGGTAAAGGTGTAGAGCACGATGAATTCCCCTCTTTTATCCACTTTGTACACCACTCCGCAGCCAGGAAGGTTGGGAGCTGCCCATGGGCAATCCGCTAGATTCCCGCCCGCGAACGTCACGCCGTAAAGGTTGCCAAACCAGTCTCCTAGCAAACCCGTAGGAGGGTATGCCCCATCCGGCCCGCCGGTGAAAGTGTGCAGCACCTTATATTTCCCGCCGGACGTGAGCTTGAACACCACCCCACAGCCGGTCGGGGCATTGCAAGTGGTGGAATCGCCCCCGTAAGAGGTAATGCCGTAAAGGCTGCCCTCGGCGTCCAGCACCAAGGGCGCGTTAGCACTCCACCCATCGGCTAAACCCGTGAAGTTGTACAGAGTGGTCAATTTCCCTTTTTTATCCAGCTTGAACACCGTTCCGCAGCCATTCCCTGAGCAATACTTTGTGTTCCCGCCCGCGAGGGTCACGCCGTAAATATTGCCCGCCAAGTCCAGAGTCAGGTAGTCATTGGGGACTCCTCCATCTGCCCCACCGGTAAACGTGTAAAGCACAGTGAACTTGCCGCTTGTATCCACTTTGTACACTACTCCGCAGCCGGGAGGGGTTTCTGCTATCGGGCAATTCAGGTCTCCGCCATTGAAAGTTATGCCATAGAGGTTGCCTGCCCAGTCCATGGTCAGGCCTTGCGGAATGTTCCCGTCTGCCCCACCAGTAAAGGTATACAGCACGGTAAAGTTCCCTTTTTTATCCAGCTTGTACACCGTTCCGCAGCCATATTCATAGACACAGTTGGTGGCAGTCGTGTCTCCGCCAAATAGGGCGACGCCGTAGAGATTGCCCTGCCAGTCCTGCAGCACGTTCGACTCGGGAAAATACCCATCCGCGCAGTTCGCAGCAGAACAGAAGCTGTACAGCACCGTTTCCTTGCCTTTGCTGTTTAGCTTATATACGGTTCCCCAGCCGTTAACGCCCCCAATGGATGTGGTGCCGTACAGGGTGCCATTCGCGTCAAGCAAATTGTCGTTATAGGGGTTCGCCCCGTCTGGGTAGCCCGTGAAGGTGTACAGTGTTTTGAAATTTTGCGCTTGTGCCGGTCTGGTCGCAAAGACAGCCAAGAAAAGGCACACTATTCCAATTAGTACAAAGAATCTGCGCTTCATTGTTTCCTCCTTCTGCTTCCCCTAAGAGGGGATGCAGTGGGCGATGATAGCCTCACGACGACCATCGCCTTGCGCTAAAGGTTTCTTCGGACCACGCTAAACTTCGCTCCTGCTTAGCAGGTTCGTTTTGGGTGCAGGAGCGGTTTTTGGATTTTCTCGCCTCAGGGGGTGGGCGTCTCAACGGGCGGGGACTACTCTTCGGGGAGGCGAAGGTTAGTCTTGCAATCCTCTATCCCTATTGGACTACTAGGGTTTCCTGTAGGCCACAAATATACGCCGAAGAGCAAGTCCTGTCAGCGAGAAATGTCACATTTGATGTGAGTTGATCGCCAAGAGCCACTGCGCAAAGTTTAGCCTTACTGTTGCAACAGATTTCACCAAGCATTTACCCTACTCCCCGCAATACTTCTCATACTGCTGATAAATGAACGGATCGGTCATGCCCGCGATGTAGTCGCAGATGACGCGCGGCAGCGGTTCTGCGGCGGCTTTTTCGCGGTAGTTGCGCGGCAGATCGTCGGGCTCCTCCATCCAGTGCGCGAAGAGCTCTCCGGTGATGCGCTCGGCGTCTTCTTTCTCTGCCGCCAGCGCCGGACTGTAGTAAAGATTTTCGTACAGAAAGTCTTTCAACCGGCGGCGCTCCTCTTCGACCGGAGGGCTGAAGGCGGCGAGCCGCTCGCTATGGCGGCGAACATCTTCCAGAGAATGCGTGCCCGCGGCTTCCACGCGTTGCCCGGTGTTCGTGATCAGGTCTCCGACAAAGCCGTCAAAAATGCTTTTCAACGCCTCGTTAAAGACCAGCTTCTCGGCCACATTCGGGTACCGGTTTCTTGCCTCGCTGTAATGGCGCGTAAAAAGATCCACGCTGTCCGCAATCTGCTCGACCGTGAGCAGTCGCGCTTCATAACCATCGTCGAGGTCGGCGGTATTGTAGGCAATCTCGTCGGCCAGGTCGATGAGCTGCGCTTCGAGCGGCGGCCGCTGATCGAGCAGATACTCGGCGAGCTCCGGATGTTGCTCGGCGTCATAATCGTGCGAGTGCTTGATGATGCCCTCGCGCACTTCGAAGGTCAGATTCAGCCCGCGGAAAGCGGCATAACGGATCTCGAAGTCTTCCACAATGCGGAGCGCGTGCAGGTTGTGATCGAACGAGAACCCGTGTTGGCGCATAGCGGCGTCGAGCGCTTTTTCTCCGGAGTGGCCGAAAGGAGGATGGCCGAGGTCGTGCACCAGGGCGAGCGCCTCCACCAGATCGGTGTTCAGTCCAAGTTGCCGGGCGATGGTGCGCGAGATCTGCGCCACCTCAATGGTGTGCGTCAGCCGGTTGCGGAAGTGATCGGAGTAACGGCGGGTGAAAACCTGCGTCTTCGCCTCCAGACGCCGAAAGGCGCGCGCATGGACGACACGATCGCGGTCGCGTTGAAAGTCGTTGCGGTAGGGATGCGGCGGCTCGGGATGGCGGCGTCCGCGGGACTCTTCTACGCGCACCGCATAGTCGGCGAGCATGGAAAGAGTTTAGCAGCGTTATCGCCTAGTCACCGCCGAGCATTGAGTGATTGAGGCATTGAGTGATTGAGGCATTGAATCAATGAGTCAATACCTCAATCACTCAATGATTCAATGATTCAATGATTCTCTCGGCGGCCTCTGCGTCTCGGCGGTGAAAATCCCGCTACTGCTTCGCGCCCTCTTCCCTCGCCAGCTTCATCTTCGCGGAATCGAGCTTCTTCTGCACTCGCGCCTGGTCTGCCGGATCGACGTCCGCGGCAAGGGTGCGGTTCCATTCATTGAGCGCCCGCTCCCAGTTGGTCGCAGCCAGCTTCAGGCGTCCGGTTTTCTGGTACAGATCTCCCAGGTGGTCGAGGACGGTGGGGTCGGTATTGATTTTTTGCGAGGCTTTCAGCAGGTTGTCTTCCGCCATTTCATATTTTCCCAGGCGGAAGTAAGCCCAGCCCAGAGAATCAAGATAGGCGCCGTTGGCGGGATCGAGATCGACGGCGCGCTTTATGTATCCGAGCGCTTCTTCCAGCTTCATGTTCTGGTCGGCCAGCATGTAGCCCAGATAATTCAGCGCCGAAGCATGCTCCGGATCGCTGGCCAGCACCTTCTTGAACTGTTCTTCCGCCTCGGGGTAGCGCTTCTGACGCTCAAAAGTGGAGCCGCGGAGAAACCACACGTACTCCTTGTCTTCCGGCTTGCTCGATAGCTGTTCAGCCTTGTCGAGCGCCTGTTCGGCTTCGCTGAACCGGCGCAGCCGTGTGTACATCTGCGCCAGCGTGATATAAACCTGCCGGTCGTCGGAACTGGAGTTGGAGCTGGAGTTGGAGTTGGCGCCCCCGCTCCCCTTCAACATGGCCCGGACGTTCTTGAGCGCCTGGTCGGCCTCACCCATATCGGCCTGTTGCGCCGCCAGCACCATCTTCAGATCGCGGCTCGTGGGCAGCTTCTGCACCGCCTCTTTGGCAGCATCGGTAGCCTTCTGCCATTCCTTGGCTTCGCGCCAGGTATCGATGATCTGCTGATAGCCGCGCTCGATGTTTTCATCGCCCCCCAGAGCGACGATCTGGCGGAAGATCTCATTGGCCGCCTGATAGTTCCCCTGGTCGCGGTAGATCGTGCCCAGCCTCTCCAGAAACACCGCCCGATTACTCTTCTCGCCGTTCGAGTACTTGCCCTCGGGCTTCTCCGATTTCTTCAGCAGGTCGCGCATAATCGGAACGGCTTCGTCGTAGCGGCCCTGCGCCTGGTAGATGGCGGCAATGTTGTAGGGAACTTCGACCGAGTCCTGCACCATGGACTCGGCTTTTTTCAGCTGCTCGAGCGCGAGATCGAACTTGCCCTGCTTGCGGTAGATTTCCGCGATGCGCACGTAGGTTTGCGCATCTTCCGGATTTGCGTCGGCGATCACTTTGTATTGTTCGAGAGCGGCTTCAGCCTGGCCATCGTTCAGCAGGTTCTCCGCCAGGCCGCGAATCGCGTCGAGGTTGTCGCGGTCCAGTTCAATCGCGTGTCGATACGCCTCAACGGCGTTCTTATACTGTTTTTGCTGCTCGTAGGTGTAACCAAGCGCCGAATAGAGCTTAGCCGAGCGCTCCCCGTTTGGCACCCCACTGAGCACCTGCGCGGCGCGAGCCGTGTCCCCCAGTTCGTTGTAGAGATAGGCCAGGGTGGTGACCGCCTCTTCGGAATCCGGTTGCAGCTTTACGGCGGTCTTGAATTCGCTCTCCGCTTTTTGCAGATCGTTGTTCAAGCGATACAGGCGTCCCAGAAGCAGGTGGTCATCCATGCTGTCGGGTTGCAGGCGGACGATCTGCTCATACTGCTCGACCGCCAGCTTCAGAATGCTTTCCGAACCGCTGCCCGCCTGCATGTCGCCGAGCGAGCGCAGATAGATCCTTCCCAGCAGCCGGCGTGCCTCCAGATTGTTGGGATTGCGCTTGATAATGTCCTGCGCCTCGACCACGGCGTCGCGAATGCGCCCGGTCTTGGCATAGAGCTCGGCCAGACCCGAGGTCAGGTACGCGGAGGTCGGGTCGGCATCAATCGCGGCGCGGTATTCTTCAATCGCTTTATTCGCCAATTCGCTGCGGCCGTACGTCGCCACTTGTTCCTCATACATATGCGCGAGGGCAAAGTGGTAGTAGGCGGCGGCGCGGTCGGGTGTCTTGCCCTTGGCGGCGGACTGCGCGCCGGCAACCGCCGGGGAATCCGCAACCCGAGCGGGCTGACTTTGCGCCAGTAAATTCTGGGCGACTAAGAAATATCCCGTAAGAACGACAATGCCGATCCACAACTGTTTTTTCATGAAAAATCCCAAAACCTGCAAATTGCAGCCCACCAGATTGGATGCTGATCCGCGGCGACCCGGATTTTCTTATTCTACCCTTGGCAGGCCTTTCCGTGGCGAGAAAGCGCAGGCTGGGCCTAAAGCCAGAGGTACAGGGGCTTTGGGAGTTTCGGAGGTTTTGTTGTGTGGTGACGGGGCGGAGCCTGCCCTGAGCAGAGCCGAAGGCCCCGTCCAAGCGGGGCGAAGCCCCGCTTCCACAATTGAATATGCCTAATGCCGGAAATGCCGCACCCCGGTAAAGACCATAGCCAGCCCAAGCCGGTCGGCAGCGTCGATCGCCTCCTGGTCGCGCACCGAGCCTCCCGGCTGAATAATGGCGGTCGCCCCCGCTTTGGCGATCTCCTCGACGCCATCCGGAAATGGAAAAAAGGCATCGGAGGCGGCCACCGTACCCTTCAGCGGCAACTGCGCCCGCATCGCGCCCAGCTTGCAGGAATCGACACGGCTCATTTGTCCGGCGCCGACGCCCACCGTCTGCCCATCGCGGGCATATAGAATCGCGTTCGACTTCACGTGCTTGCAAACCTTCCACGCAAACAGCAGCGCCCGCTTTTCTTCCGGCGTAGGCGGGCGCTTGGTAACGACTTTCAGATCGCCTTCGGCCAACTGGTGAAGATCCGCATCCTGGACGAGTATGCCTCCAGAGATATTTTTCAGAACCCAGCTTTGCTGTCCGGCAGGAACCTCGACCAGTCGCAGATTCTTCTTCGAGGCAAACGCCGCTTTAGCGCCTTCATCGAATGCGGGAGCGGCGATGACTTCCAGAAAGAGCTTGGCCATTTCGCGAGCGGCCGCAGCATCCACCACGCGGTTCACTCCAATCACTCCGCCAAACGCCGAGACGGGATCGCATTCCAGCGCCCGCACGTAAGCCTCGGCGAGCGTCTTGCCGGTAGCGGTTCCGCAAGGATTTGTATGTTTGATAATGGCGCAAACCGGCTCCTCAAACTCCTGCGCCAGATCCCAGGCGGCCTGCAGGTCGACAATGTTGTTGTAGGAAAGCTCTTTGCCCTGCAACTGACGTGAGTTCGCCACGCCCGCGCCCGAACCGTCCGTGTACATCGCAGCTTTCTGATGCGGATTCTCTCCATAGCGCAGGTCCGCCACTTTTTGAAACGCCAGCCGCAGATTTTGGGGGAAGCCTTGCGCCGCACCCAGCTCGAAGTTACCGCTAACGCGCTCGAGCGTCGAAGCGATAGCAGAATCGTAGGCTGCGGTCGTCGCAAACGCCTTCTGCGCCAGCCGCCACTTCGTTTCCATGGACAGCGACAGCTCTCCGCCCGACCGTGCCATCTCCTCGGCAATCGCGCTGTAATCGGCGGGCGAGGTAACGACCGCGACATCCTGAAAGTTCTTCGCTGCCGAACGGATCATCGACGGCCCGCCGATATCGATGTTCTCAATCAATTCGTCAAAGTGCACGCCCGGCTTGGCGGCGGTCTTTTCAAAGGCGTACAGATTGACCACCACCATGTCGATGGCCGGAATGCCATGGTCGGCAACCGCCGCGCGATGGCCGCTGTCTTCCCGCCGATACAGGATCCCCCCATGCACCTTCGGATGCAGCGTCTTGACGCGCCCATCCAGCATTTCCGGGAACCCCGTCAGCTCGGAAATATCTTTCACGGCAATGCCAGAATCGTGCAGCAGCTTGGCCGTACCGCCGGTCGAAACGAGTTCGACGCCGAACTCGGCAAGTTTGCGGGCAAAATCAACCAGTCCGGATTTGTCGGTAACGCTAAGAATGGCGCGCTGGATTTTAGACATAAGGCCCTCGAAAGCGAAGGGAGATTCTAGCAGTTCGGGTGAGAGTTCTCAGTTCTAAGTCTTAGAAGGGATTCAGCGTCGCAGTACCCTGCTCGTGTAGGGACGGGCGCCCTCGCCCGTCCAAGCCAAGCGCACCGGGGCCCACGTCAAGCCCGGTGTTGGCGTGACGGGGTGGAGCAACTCGGCAGTTGCCGGCGTCCACAGCAATTCTGGATTGCACTCCCCGGGTACTGGCAACTGGGTAGAACCGAGAACTGCCTCTAGCTTTTCGCCTTAGCCTTAAGCTTAACCTGTCCATCCTGCACTTCGACCGAGTACACCACCACCGCGCAGTTGTGCTCCTTGCGAATCTCGCTGGTCTTTTTCCTGACGAACGTCGCGAAAGATTCGAGATTGCCGGAAACTTCTTCTCCCAACTTTTGCTTGGCTTCGCTCAGCGCCAGATACAGGGATTCGACTTGCTCTCGCTCCGCCAGCGCTCCCGAGTACTGTACCGAGAAAGGCCGATCGGTCCCCGGCGTCTCTGCGACCGCGCTTTCAGCGCTACGGCTGAGGCCATACACCGGATGGTGCTTCGCCTCCCGCTCTTGGCCGGCGCGCACGCCTTGCACCGAGAGCATTGCTTCGTAGGGCCGGCGATAGCCCTCTTCCCGAATCCGCATTTTTTTGCGCCACAGGTCGCTTTGAACCGCGTAGCGCTGCGCCATCTCGTTGTACTTAAAGCGCTGCGAAAAACTCATCCGCGTGCCATCGCTAAACTTGCGAATTAACGAGAGAACCTTCCATTCGACGTTGGTGGGAGGCCGTTTGGCCGGATTATTGAAGAAAATCTCATACTCGATCTTCAGCCGGCGAAGTTGAGTATCGAGCAGTTGCAATTCTTCTTCAGTGGTCACAAGGATTCCCCAGCTAACAGCTTAGCGTTGCAGCATGAGGATAGCGAGCTTCCAGCCGCACACGCAGGTGATGGTACGAAAGTAACCAAGGGCAGCTGTCAGCTGTCAGCTCTCAGCTCTCAGCTCTCAGATGTCAGTTCTCAGCTCTCAGATGTCAGTTCTCAGCTGTCAGCTCAGAGCAATCGGTTCGAGCAGACTGCGGAAAAACTCGGGTCTTGACATTGTTTTGAAGGGGTGCGGCTTCACAGGCTGCGGAAAAACTCAGATTCGGGCGGTTTCGGGGAGGGCACGACTTCAGTCGTGCCGTTAAGTCGTTGAAAATGTGTCCGCGCTTTAGCGCCTGAGGTGTGCTTCTTGCGCCCTCGACGACTTTTTCCGCAGCCTGTTCAGCCGCACCGTAAGAGCCGCAAAATCAATGGCGGCCTTTACAGGTTACGGAAAAACTGACGTTTCGTATCAGGGCATCACTTTAGCGATGCCATAAGTCTTCGCAATCAGACGCCCCTTTAGGGGCTGGGCGCGAAGTTAGACTTTTCCGCAGCCTGTTAGGCGATCCATTACACCGAGTCTCAATTTAGGCTGTCGACTCAAGATTAAGCCGGGGGAAGAATCGGTGAACTGAAAGCTGACAGCTGAGAGCTGCCTCACTTCGTGCTCGACGCCATCTTCTTCACCATCGCCAGCACCAGCTTCCGGTCACTGTCGTTCAGATTCGCCGAATACCGGCGCATCTGGCTCAGGAACCGGAGTTCATCTTCGGAGAGCTGCGGCAACCCCTTCTGGCTGTGCCCGTTGCTGTGGCCTTCGGCAAAGAATTGTGACAGCGCCAGATCCATCGCCCCGGCGATCTTGGCCAGCGTATCCAGCGAAGGGATGGTGTGGCCGTTCTCAACCCGCGAAAGATAACAGCGCAACAGGCCGGTGCGCTTTTCGATATCGCCCTGTGACATGCTGCGCTGCAGGCGGAAATTGCGGATGGTCTCGCCGATATTCATAGGTACGCGGCTAACTCAAATCCAAAAGAAAGATGGGTGTCATAGTAACCAGAGTGGTACCGTCTGGCAAGTGGAAATTCCTTGCATCCTCCCTGCAACTTGTTTCACGAAGATATTGGGTGAGTTCGTTGCCTCACAGGCGGCAAAAAAATCAGTTTTGTATCAGGGCATCGCTTCAGCGAAGGCAGTTAGTTCTTCGAAACGACGCACAAATATCTGTGCAAATCGCGTGATCTCGCCCCCAAAAATCCCACTTGCCGCCTCACTTCTTCAACGTCGCGGCCAGAAAATCGACCGTGCGTCGCCAAGCGTCAGCCGCGTCTTCCGGCCGGTATCCCAGCTTGTTGTTGGGATTTTCAAATGCGTGTCCCGCATCCGGATAGATTTTCACCTCGATCTTCTTGCCCAGTTGTTCCATGGATTGCTGAAACTTCTTCACATCGTCCGGAGTAATGCCGCGATCTTGCCCGCCAAAAAGTCCTAGAATCGGAGCGTTGATCTTCTTCAGTTCCGCCGGTTCCGTCACCAGATGACCATAGTTGATGACCGTTGCCGCCAAATGAGGCTCGGCCAGCGCCGCATCGAGTGCGTACCCCCCGCCCATGCACCAGCCGATCGAACCGATTCGATCTTTTTTCACGCTCGCTTGCGCCGTCAAAAAATCATAGGCGGCTCGCAAATCACGGGTAGCCCGGTCTTCCGGCAAACCGCGCATCAGTTCGTGGGCCAGGTCCGGGTTGTCGGCGACCTTGCCGCGATACAGATCGACCGCCAGCGCGGCGTATCCCTGGCCGGCAAGCTTCTCGGCCTGCTGCTTCACCCAGTCGTTCAATCCCCACCACTCGTGAACCACGATCAGCGCTGGAAACGGCCCTTTGCCGGCGGGAGTGTACAGAACCCCACTGACCGTCTCGTCGCCAGATTTGTAAGAAACGGCTTTGCCATCGGCGGCGAGAGCAGACACGCAAAAGGAGAGAGACAAAATCAGCGACAGGAGAAGACTTTTCATGAGAAGACTTTTCATGCGAAGGCTTTTTATGCGAAGGCTTTTGATGCGAAGGCTTTTGATGCGATAACTTTTCATTCGAACAACCTCCGAGATTCGTATCAGGGTATCGCTTTAGCGATACCGCAATTTTTCGCAAGCCGAAGCCCCTTCAGGGGCTGGGCCTGGGCCGCTAATTATGCTTGATGAACTTGCCGTTTTTCTGTCCGGTCAAAGAGTTGTACAACGTTTCCAGGAACACATCCTGGGTGACGAATTCTCCGCCATACTTTTTCCAGGGATCGAGAATCTTCTTCTCCTTCATCTGCTCCAGCGTCATTTTCTTGTCGAGCGCATCCTGCACCGCGGCCCGCGTTTCTTTCAGCATCTTCACATAGGCCCGCACATCATCGAGATTCAAAACCCCGCCGTGGCCGGGGATGATCTTCACGTCCCGAGGAAGCTGGACGATAGCTCCCTCGACGCCGCTGATCATGCCGTCGATGCTGCCGCCGCTGTCCACGTCGATGAAGGGAAAGCCGTAGGTCACGAAATCATCGCCCATGTGCACCACGTTTGATTTCGGAAAATAGATGACCGAGTCGCCGTCGGTGTGTCCGGCCGGGAAGTGCAGCGCGCGGATGTCTTCCCCGTTCAAGTGCACCGTGATGTCGTGATCGAACGTGATAATCGGCAGCGCGCCCTTCGGTTGCGGCTTGGCTTCGAAATGCACCGACCCGCCGTTGCCCGCCTGTCCGCCCTCTTCCAGCCGCTTGCGAACATTATCGTGAGCGATAATCGGCGCCTGCTTCTGGAAGAATTCGTTCCCGCCCGTATGGTCGCCATGGTAATGCGTGTTGATGATGAAGCGCACCGGCTTGTCCGTAATGCCCTTGAGCGCCGCCTGAATTTTGTCAGCGAGCGGAGCGTATTGATCGTCAACGATCACAATGCCGTCATCGCCGACGGAGGCGCCAATGTTCCCCCCAGCACCCTCCAGCATGTAAACATTGCCAGCGACTTTAGAAACTTTGATTTGCACTTTGCTGAAGTCCTGCTCCTGAGCCCAGCAGAAGCCCGCCGAGAGGCAAGCGAGTACCGCAATGCGAAAAGTAGCGCGCATAGATTTCACCCCTGAGAGGAAGACATTGTAAAGCATTGAGGCATTGAATCATTGAGTCATTGAGGTATTGAGTTAATGATTCACTGACTCAATGATTCAATGCCTCAATGAATTACGGCGTCGGATCAAACAACGGCCAAAGCCGGTCCGCGCTTACGCGGTAGATGGCGTAGGCGCTGCCATCGTCGAAGGTGCGCCGGAACAGCAATTCTCCGCGGCCATCGCCGTCGGCATCGACCGCATCGATCAGTTCCATCCGCGGAGTGACGTCGAGATGCCGCGAATCCGTCTGCGAGAAAAATATTTTCCGTAGCTCGCCTTCGAGGTTGGTGCGGGCAATCAGCGTGATCTCCTGTGGTTCTTCGACGCTTCCGGTTGCGCTGGCAGCGACGCTGGCAGCGACAGCGGCCGGGTGAGTTTTCGCCGAGAGCACCAGCACCGGCTCGTTCGAATTGGAAAGATCAAAGATGCGCAAGTTCACATCGTCGAAGGCGGGCTGGGGCGGCTTGCTGACGGATTTGCGAGCGGAGGACTTCTTGCTCGTGGGCGCGGCCTCTTTGGTCGCGGGGCTTGCCGGGCCGTGAACCAGCGTCGCAGCCAGATCAAGCATCTTGGTGCGGTAGCTGGCCTCTTCCGCCGGCTTCACTTCATAGGTGTAGGGACGCGGATCGGGCCCGCCCGCATCGGAAATCGCAGGAATGAAGATGAAGGTAGTCTGCGGCGAAGCCGTGGCGGAATTCTTTGCCGCCTTCGCATCGGGCTTAGATGTGCCTGCGGCGGCTGCGCCCGGAGTTGCGACCGGCAAAGCGCCGAACGTCGGATAGACATCGCGGCGCGCACTTGAGTCCGGCATTCCGCGTCGCAGGCGGGGCCGATTCGGATCTTCGTTCGGGTCTTCTGACGCAGAAGACGCAGAAACTGGCGCAGATGCCTTCGCGGTCTCCGGCGGCGCTGGCGTTTTCGCAGCATCCGGCGCGGTCGGAGCCTTGGGACTGTCTGGCGAACTCGGAGCGTTGGCAGGGGGCGCGGTAGTCGGCGGCGCAGGAGCGGACGCGGCCTTTTGCTGATCGTTATTCTGATCTTTATCTTTATCTTTATCTTTATCTTTGTTCTTGTCTTTGTCTTTGTCGTTGTCCTTGCTATCAGAATCGCTCTTTTCGGCGCGGCGGTGAAGTACGGGTGGTCCATTATTGTCGTCGTCTGCGATCACAGGCGGCGTGTACTTCTTGTGTCTCTCCAAAGCCTTCGATCCCGCCGGAAGCCACGTGCCTTCGGCAATCCACACGTGGTTGAGTTGTCCCGGCTGCGTAATGGTGAAGAAGCCCTGCGACACCCCACTGTGAAAACCTTCATAGACAATGCCGAAGTCAAGAGCCATAGGAACGGGGTCGGCTTTGTATGCGCCGGCATCGTAAAGTTTTCCGTCCATCATGATGGCAATGGGAATGATGCGCCCTTTGTTGCCTTTGGGCGAAAGCTGGATCAGCCCCAGCGCCCGCGGCCCCTTGGTAGACGCCGCCTTGTGCCCATACTGCGGTATTGAAACTTGGGCCGCGAGCCATGAACCGGCAAGCCAGACCAAGGCTGCCAAGGTGACGGCGAGCATCCGGTTGCGATATAACTTGCGATGTAATAGCGACCGGCGAGGAGAAAATTCCATATGCAAGTTAATGATAAATCCCCTGACTTTAGTACGACGGACGAGAATGGCAAAGAGGTTGCCCTGAAAGATTTTCGCGGCACGACGGTGGTGCTTTATTTCTATCCCAAGGCCGACACGCCGGGATGCACCAAGGAAGCATGCGGCTTTCGCGATACCTACAAAGAGATCAAGAAAACAGGCGTCGTGCTGCTCGGCATTTCGGCGGACACGGCGGCCGCGCAGAAGAAGTTTCAGGACAAGTTCAGTTTGCCTTTCCCCCTGCTGGCCGATGCGGAGAAGAAGGTAGCGAATCTGTTTGGCGTGGTCAAAGAGAGGCAAATGTACGGGAAGAAAGTGCATGGCATCGCGCGGACGACTTTCGTCATCGACCCCGACGGCAAGATAAAGCACATCTTCAACAACGTGAAAGCAGAAGGCCACGCAGAAGAAGTCCTGGCGTATTTGAAGGGCGCAGCGTGAAACGGCTCGTGTGGGGACGGGGCGGAGCCTGTCCTGAGCGGAGCCGAAGGACCCCGTCCAAGCCGAGGCAACCTTTCATGAATTGTCATCCCGAGCGAAGCGAGGGATCTGCAGTTCGCCGCAAAGATGCAGATCCCTCGCTTCGCTCGGGATGACAAAGTCTGGTGAATTGGACATGAATGCGCCCAGCCGCGTTACTTTGCTGAAAGCGGACTTCTTCAATCGCGATCCCCGGCGCGTAGCGCGCGCGCTCCTCGGGAAATTGCTGCTCCGCAAAACGCCGCGCGGAATTCTGGCGGGACGAATTGTAGAAACCGAGGCCTATCTCGGCAAAGGCGATGCCGCGGCGCACGCGGCCGCAGGCCGGACCGCGCGGAATTCTGTTCTCTTCGGTCCACCCGGTCACGCCTACGTGTACTTCATCTATGGCAATCACTACTGCATGAATGTTTCCTGCCTGCCCGACGGAGTTCCCGGCGGCGTCCTCTTTCGCGCCCTGGAGCCAGTGGCGGGCATCAACCAAATGGCAAAAGCACGAGGAATCGAGCCCCAGTTCGTGTGGGGACTGGCGCCCTCGCCCGCCTGCCCGTTTTGCCGAAGCCCCGAGCGAAGCCGAGGGGGAAGTCGAAGGGTCCAAGTCGAGCGCATCTCGGCAGTCCTCGGCGGACACCGCAATTCCGGATCCACGATAGCGGAAGAACCGGATCGCAAGAAGATTTCTCTACTCAAGAAAATTTCGTCCGGCCCAGGACGCCTCACCGAAGCCCTGGAAATCACCCGCGAGCGCGACAACGGAAAAAGCCTGGTGAGCGCGCGCTCAGACCTCCAGATTGTCGATGACGCATATCGCGTGCGACGCGTAATAGTCACAACCCGCGTTGGCATCGTGAAGTCCGCCGAGCACCCATTACGTTACTTCATCGGCGGAAATCCGTTCGTCTCGGCGACAAGGCTGTAATACGTCCATTCGTGACTACCACCGCGTGATCCAAATCATGTATTAGTTGCTAGACGAGGGCCTAACTGAGGCGATCAGGTGATGCCTCCCTTAGAGTGCTTGCTGAGCGTCGCTCTATAACTCTCCGGGCAAATTCAGCGAGCGAGGAGATACGATGCTGTTACTAGCTCGCAAACGAGCGTTGGCGGTAATTTGTCTTCTGGTCAGCGCAATGCTTTACGGCGCCGACAAGCCGATCACCGTCGGCTTGGTCTACGATGGGGCGACTCCGGAGGACAGGGAACCTCTGCGGGCCTATCTCTCGAAGGCAATGGGTCGGCCTGTGATTCTTGAGGCCGCCGACCTTCACAGCGACACCGTTGACCGCATCGCAAATGGATCTTACGATTTCGCGTGCTTGGGTGCGCTGGCATATATCCAGTCTCACGCCCGTTCCGGAGTCATCCCGCTCGTCCAGCGTACCTCTGACTTGTATCTGCACTCGGTCTTCATCACCGCCGCCGGCTCGTCGATCTATTCGCTCAGCGATCTGAAGGGAAGGCTGTTCGCCTTTGGAGATATCGAAGGGGCCAGTACTCATCTGATACCGTATCGCGAACTCATGCGGGCGGGCATCGATCCCGAAACCGATCTCAAGCTCCGCTTTAGCGGAAGCAATCCGGCAACCGCAGTACTGGTGGAAACCGGAGTGGTCGACGCCGGAGCTTTAGATGAAACGATGTTCAACTCAATGATCAGCGCAGGAAAACTAAACAGCCAGAAAGTCCGCGTTTTTTATACCTCCAAGCCCTTTGTTGGTTATGTGTTCGTGGCTCGCAAGGATGTGCCCGAGGCCGAGCGAGAAAGATTTGCCCGCTCCCTCCTCGCCCTGAAAGAAGGCAAAGACGATCCCGTCCTGAAGATTCTCCGCGCCAAACAATTTGTCGTAGCCAATGACCAGGAATACGCCCCCATACGGCAGATCGCGCACCAGCTGAATTTGTTCTGAGCCGCCGCCTAATTCTCGCGCGATTTCGTTTCAGGGTTCCAGAACAATATTGTCGATCAGGCGCGTGGCGCCGACGCGGGCCGCGACAGCCACCAGCGTCTTTTGCGAGATCCGTTCCACGGAATCGAGCGTCTCCGGGTCAACGATCTCGAAATAATCGAGCACGACTTGCGGCTCGCTGGCGAAGACTTCTTTGGCGGCGAAGATCAGCTTCTCGGCACTTCTTTCCCCGTCGTGGAATTGCTGCCGAACTTTCTGTAAAGACCGCTGCAGCACGAGTGCGCGGCTGCGCTCTTCTCGATTCAGGTACGCGTTGCGAGAACTCATGGCCAGCCCATCGAGTTCGCGCACAATGGGGCAGGCGACAATTTCCACCGGAAAATTCAAATCTCGCACCATGCGCCGGATCACGGCCAGCTGCGCGGCGTCTTTCTGTCCGAAGAACGCGGCCTCGGGCTCGATAATGTTAAACAGCTTAGCGACGATGGTGGTCACGCCGCGGAAATGGCCGGGGCGCGAGCGTCCGTCAAGCTTTTCGCTCAGGCCTTCGACCAGCACCCAGGTGACTCCGCCCTCGGGATAGATCTCTTCGACCGGCGGCGCGAAGAGAATGTCTACACCTTCTTTTTCCAGCAGCCGGCAGTCGCGATCGAACTGGCGCGGATACTTCGACAAGTCTTCCGTGGGTCCGAATTGCGTAGGGTTCACGAAGATGGAAACGGCAACGGCCTCGCATTGCGCTTTCGCAGCGCGCACCAGCGACAAGTGGCCTTCATGCAGAGCGCCCATCGTAGGAACGAGGCCAAGGCGTCCGCGGCTCGCGCGGGCATCGCGGCAGGCGGCGCGAGCTTCCGGAATGGTGGAGCATATCTTCATGGCTCGGGGGCGTCAACGCTGAGCAGGCTGCGGAAGAACCAAGATTCGTATTAGGGCATCGCCTTACAGCTTGCGGAAAAACCCAGGTTTCGTATCAGGGTATCGCCTCAGCGATACCGCAAGTTCCTCCGAATCAGACGCCCCTTTTAGAGACTGCGGTCTCACCGCCGGCCTGCAGTCGATTGCTGCTCAGGGCGCCTCGCGAAATTGAACGTCTAATTCCTGGAGGGTTCCGAGGAGCAGGGCGCGGTTCTTGCGCAGGTCTGCCTTCGTCTCTTTGGTTGGATTCTTGGGAACGGCTTGCGTGACCAGCACCACCCGGCCGTAAGGCCATGCGCTCGACGGCAGGGAGACCAACTCAGCCGGGATTTCCTCCGGCTTCAGCATGTGGATCTCGCGATTGGAAAGATCGACGAAACCGATCCCATCCTCGCGAACGACGAAATAAGGATTCTGCCAATGTGCCATATTGCTAAACGGCGGATATTTCGAGGGATCCGGTGCCGGGATGGACTCAAGCCCGGTCGGCTGCCGCATTTCCACGGTTGGCGTTTCCGGCGGCTTGGAGCAGCCCAGCAAAGCCCCCAACAGCAGTAAGGTGATGATCGTTTGTGCGTAGATTAGCACTATGTTCCGTGCCGCGGTTCGCACCGTTAGGCTCGGGAAAAACTCCGGTTTTGACCTGATTTTAAAGTGGCGCAGCTTTACAGAGTGCTGAAAAACTCGGTTTTGTTCTTGCTTTTGGGTATCGCAGCGGTGAACCGCTCCACCCCGTCCCGCCAAAACCGGGCGTGCTGGGGACCCCGGCGACTTTTTTCCGCAGCCTGCTAAATTTTGCACCACGTAGTCTCCGCCCACTATTATCGCTGCAAGGCGTGCTTGCGGTGGAGTACCGTTTCGAGTGCGGCCTGTGTTTCTTTCGGCAGGTGGTAGGATTCAGCGTCATTCGGGAACTGATGCGAAACCACGTCGGACTTGAAGGCCAGTATGGATTCCGTGATCAGCGCGGCGGCGTCTCCGTAGCGCCGAACGAATTTCGCCGCATGTCCAAACGTCAGGTTGACCAGGTCGTGAAAGACAAGCACCTGGCCATCGCAATCCGGCCCGGCGCCGATGCCGATGGTAGGCGTTTCAACCTCAAGCGTGATCATGGCCGCAACTTCCCGCGGAATGCCTTCCAGATAAATGCAAGCGACGCCAGCGCGATCGAGCGCAACCGCATCGCGCATAAGCTGCTCGATAGAGTTCAGCGTTTTGCCCTGAACCTTGTAGCCGCCCATCACGTTGACCGATTGCGGAGTGAGGCCGATGTGCCCGGCGACCGGAATCTCGGCGTCGATTACGCGGCGGATCACGTCCACGCGCTTCTCGCCGCCTTCCATCTTGACCGCCTCCGCGCCGCCTTCCTTCACAAAGCGGGCGGCGTTGTGAATGGCGTCGTTAGGGTCAGCCTGATAAGACCCGTAAGGCATGTCGGCAATGAGCAGCGCGTCCTTCACGCCGCGGCGCACCGCCTTGACGTGGTGCAGCATCTCGTCGACCGTGACCGAAAGCGTGTTCTCATAGCCAAGCATGGTCATAGCCAGCGAGTCGCCGACCAGAGCAATGTCGATGCCGGCCTCATCGACCAGGCGCGCGGTGGCGTAGTCGTAGGCGGTAAGGCAGGTAATGGGATCGCGCTGAAACTTCTTTTCGCGGATGGTAGCGGTAGTGATTTTGCGGCTGGGACAATGCCCGCCGATAGGAGTGAGACTCACAATGCCCTCCAGTGCCCCTCCGCAAACCGCGCGGATAGAGCCTGTACGCGTCTCTTTAGATGACGCCAGAAGGATTATAGCTGCAAACGGAGCGTTCGTCGATGAGCACTGATCGTTCGCCCAAGACCGAGGAGTAAGACGAAGAAACGGCTGGCTAGTACGCACTCCTGTTAAAGAGCGTCCCCCAACTCTTGGCCGTCCGGCGACCTATCCAAGTTGTTATCCTGTCTCTACACTGATACTAAGGGGTGTTCAGCAGTTCGTGAAGGGGTACCCCCCCGCTATTTTAGCTAAAGTATTCACACATAAGGACTTAATATTAAAGTATTCAAAACTAATGACTTAGAGCAGCTGTCGGCTCCCGAGTTCCCCCAGTACTCAGTAAAAAACCTACACCACGACCGTTTAGAATCATAGAGTTGGCGAGGAAAAGTCTCCAAATCTTTGCGTTTAAAGGAGATATATGTAAAATATTACGGAATAATGACTTAGCTAATGGACCCGCCATCTAGACACACCTAATGAGAAAAGGGTGCGGGAATGATCCGCACCCCTCTCATCTCATCTATAGTTATATTATACCAAAGTTATATTATACCAAGTTTGACCTACCCACACCGCCAACTTTGCCAACTTTATTTTGCCAGCCGATACAGAGGCTTATGGGGAAAATCGTGAAAACGGGGGATTGACAAGAATTGCTGGCGGTTCACCCTTGCCGCATAGAAAGCGGCAAGCGTGGGGCAGTCCGCGCTGAAGATTCTCGACGCGCAGTGCTGCATGGGGTCCACGTGGTCGTGGACACCGATAAGAAGGCGGGCAAGACGACGTTCAAGGTTAGTGAGCGGGTGGGGAGAAGGAGACGGCGCGGGCTAGGAAGTAGAGTTTAGTGAGAGAGCTAGAAGGCTGCCGAGCTGTGCTCGGCTGGACGGCCGAGGGCGGCCGTCCCTACGTGATTTTTTGCTGACGCTCGAACCAGAGGGACGACTGCATTGGCTGACGACACCAAGTTGCGTGATTTTTTGCAGGAACTGCTTCGGCGCGGGGGCAGTGACCTTTTGCTGGTTCATGGAGTTGCGGCCTCGATTCGTAAGAATGGAGAGGTCGAGAAGATCGGAGACGATCCGCTGGATGGCTTGGAAATCGAATCTCTGGTTCAGCCGATTCTGACGCCGGTCGCGGCCGGACAGTATCGCGCCGTGCAGATCGCCGATTCCTCTTATCGAATTGCTGGCCTTGGACGATTCCGCATTAACCTGCATCGCGAGCGCGGTCACGCCGCGGCCACGATCCGCGCGCTGCCGATGAAGGTGCCGGCGCTCGGCGAACTGGGGCTTCCGGTCGAGGTCGGCAATCTGGCCGGGCTGCGCCGCGGGCTGGTGCTGATTGGAGGCGCGGCGGGCGCTGGGAAATCCACAACTCTCGCGGCGCTGGTCAATGAGATCAACCAGCGCGATGCGCGCCACATCGTGACCATCGAAGATCCTGTCGAATACGAGCACGCGCACATGCGTAGCGTCATCGAGCAAGTCGAGGTCGGAACGGACGCGCCCGACTTTCCCACGGCTCTGCGGGCTGCCCTGCGCCAGGCGCCAGACGTGCTCGTGGTCGGCGAGATGCGCGATCCGGAGAGCATGGCTATCGCTGTTTCGGCCGCCGAGACCGGGCATCTGGTGCTGTCCACGCTGCACACTACCGACGTGTCTTCCGCGATCTCGCGCATCTCAGATTCGTTCCCGGTGGAAAGGCAGAGCACGATTCGGCAGGAACTGGCGATGGCAATCTCCGCGGTGTTGACGCAGATACTGTTGCCGAGCCGCAAGGGCGGGCGCATTCCGGCGGTTGAGCTGCTGATGATCGGATACGGGGCGCGTCAGCACATCCGCCACAACGCGCTGCAACACCTGAACCAGGAAATCACGATGACCAAGGGGAAGGGATCGATCACCTTGGAGGAGTCGCTGTCGCGGCTAGTTAGGGGCGGGCACCTGGAGCGGGAGGAAGCTATCGAGTTTTCGGTGCACCCGGACGAACTGAAGAGCAGGCTGAGAGGGCTGGGGTAATTTTTCGGCGGCGGCGTTACGCCGAGCGGTGAAACGCTTCCGCCACTTCTCCGCGCGACAAATACCACGCCACTATCACGCGCACAATAATTCCCAGGCCGCCGAAGACTAGCGCTTTGGGCTGAGCAGTGACGGTTGCGGCTGAAACTGACGGGACCAGCATTACGATTCCTGCGATGGCAATCAGTAACGCGGCGTGCCTCGCGATGTTATTGAGTTCCACGAGACCCCACGCGACTCCGCCGCCTAGGACGGCGACGAGCAGGAACATGTAAGGGCCCGACGTTTCCAGCCCGAATAACAGCGGCGCGCCTGCCGAGATCGATACCATGCCTGGACGAAGTAGCATCGCTACGCCCGCGATCCCCAAGTAAATTGCACAGAGTGCGAATGATGCGGCTATGGCGCGGACGCCATTCGGGAGCGAGTTGGCAGGATTATCCGGCATGGGCGCTAAAGTGTGGCGAATCCCGGGTTGTTGCGACCGCTGGCAGCTGCCGAGCTGCGTTCGGCTGGCGGACAAGAGTGTCCGCCCTGCACGAGTCTCGCGGCTCGTAGAATACGAGTTGTGAGCGCGCCTTCACAAACAAAACTGATTGTTCTGAACCTTAAGACGGGGATGCCTACGGTCGAGCAGGCGAAGCGGCGATTGCTGGAGTCGTTGTATGCGCCGCGGGGAGCGAGTGGGCCGGTGGTGAAGATCATTCACGGGTATGGATCTTCGGGGAAGGGTGGGGCCATTCGCACCGCGATCCGTGAACAGATGGCGGCGTGGCAGCGGGAAGGCAAGGTGCTCAAAGTGGTGGCGGGCGAAAACTGGAGCATCTTCGACAGGAACTCGCAGGATCTGCGGCAGCGCTATGCTTTTCTCGGCAAGGATGAAGATCTCGATCGCGGGAATGCGGGCATGACGATCGTTGAGTTTCCGGCCGATACTTCTCGCATATTTCGATCGGTGTAATTCTGAAATGAGTTGGCAGTCCGGAAGGCTGCCGAGCTGCGCTCGGCTGGCGGACAAGAGTGTCCGCCCTACACGAGTATCGAGGCGCCCGTCCCCACACGAGCCGCCCCGTCTCTACGTTAAAATCCTCCGGTGGCTGTTCGCCTGCAGATTGACGCTACGCGCGGGTCGGCCCGTGCCGGCAAGCTGATCACTCCTCACGGAGAGGTGGAGACGCCTGTGTTCATGCCGGTCGGAACCCTGGCTTCGGTCAAGGGCGTCTCGCAGGATGTACTTGAAGAACTTAACGTCCAGATTCTGCTGGGCAATACCTATCATCTTTATCTGCGTCCTGGGGTTGAAACGATTCGCCAGATGGGCGGGCTGCATCGGTTCATGTCGTGGGATCGAGCTATCCTTACTGACTCGGGGGGCTTCCAGGTTTTCAGCCTGAACGATCTCCGGAAAGTCAGCGAAGAGGGCGTGGCGTTTCGCTCGCACTTGGACGGCTCCCCGCACTTTCTGAGTCCCGAAAAAGCCATGGAGGCGCAGATCGGGCTGGGAGCCGATATCATCATGGCCTTCGACGAATGCACGGAGTATCCGGCCGGGGCTCAACGCGTGCGCGACTCGATGGAATTGACACTGCGCTGGGCTGAGCGCTGCAAGAGTTATTTTGAGGAGCATAAGCACGAGGCGCCTTGGGCGCGGACGGAGTCGGCGGAGCTTCGCTCCGCTGGACGGCCGAGGGCAGCCGTCCCTACGCGGGCATGGGCGACGCCGGCAGTTGGGGCTACGCAGGCATTGTTCGGCATTGTGCAGGGCGGAATGGACACTGAGCTGCGTCGCGAGTCGGCGGGACGGACTATCGACATCGGCTTTCCTGGGTATGCTATCGGCGGCCTTAGCGTGGGCGAACCTCGCGAGCTTACCCGCGACATCGTCTTATCCACGCTTGAGCATCTTCCCTGCAACCAGCCGCGTTATCTGATGGGGGTCGGCACTCCGGAAGAGATCGCCCAGTACGCGGAGTCGGGCGTGGACATGATGGATTGCGTGCTCCCTACCCGCGCCGCCCGCCATGGATTGCTATTCACCTCCGAAGGCAAGGTTTCAATCAAGCAGGCGCGGTACGCGCAGGACGAAAGCGCGCTCGATGCCGGCTGCGACTGCCGCGTCTGCCAGCGGTATTCACGGGCCTATCTGCGCCATCTTTATGCCGCGAACGAGCTGCTGGCGCAGGTTTTGAATACGGTGCACAACCTGCACTATTACCTGGCCACCATGCGAACCGTCCGGGCGTGGATACGGGCGGGCCACACCGCTCGTACCGCGACTACGCGATGATTATTCATGTGGGGGAACGAACGTCGCCTCGCGGGTTCAGCCGGGAGGGGCGCCCGGCTCTCCACCGATGGCTGTCGCCTGTAAATTCGGCGTGGTGTCCTTGACACGTTGCTAGCCGTCCGGCATTCTATTTAACTTGGGGATAAGGTACGTTTTTTTCTGTGCCGTACCGATGGAAACCGGAGTGCGGCATCGCCGGTTCTAGCCTGCAAGTTGTAGGATCCTCCGGCCAAAGAAGAAAAGAATTCCCAAAGCTAAGCAGGGAAAGTTCAGCGGCGAAAGAAGCAAACTTGTGCCGAGTTGCGCTCGACCGGCCCGAAGGGGGCGGATTGGGCGGCCGCGGTTTTTATCGGGTTTGCGCCACATATTTTGTTCCACAGGATCGACTTGGGGGTGGAAAACATTTTGCCTGGCATATCGTCTGGTGTGACTGGCGGATTGGCGTTTTGGTTGCAACTACCCGGGGGCACGAGTCTGCTCGGGCTGGCGCCGCTGTTGTTCATTTTTGCCATTTTTTACTTCCTGCTGATTCTGCCGCAGCAGCGGAAGCAGAAAAAGTGGCAGGCCATGCTGGGCGAGTTGAAAAACGGGGACAGGATCGTCACCAGCGGAGGCTTGCGCGGGACGATCATCAGCCTCAAGGACGATGCGCTGGTCTTGCGCGTGCCGCCCGACAATCTGAAGCTCGAAATCAGCCGCGCATCGGTAGTATCGGTGACGACGGCGGAGGAAGGAAAATCGTAGAGCGCTGCGAGCTTCGGGCTACGGGCTTCGAGCAATCCTCCTTCTGAGGTTGCTTCTAGCTCGAAGCTCGCAGCCCGAAGCGATTTTGGTACTGGGTTTTCATGAATAAGAATCTCAGCTGGAAAGTGGTTGTCATTCTCGGGCTCCTGGTCTTTTTCCTGTTCGGCATCCTCGGTATTCCAAAGGATTGGTCGGGCCGGGGGCTGCTGACATCGATCACCGACCGCATTCATTTGGGCCTTGACCTGCGAGGCGGGACGCACCTGATCCTTCAGGTGCAGGTCAACGACGCGGTCAACGTCGATTCCGACAACGCGATTGCGCGCCTCAAGGAAGACTTGCGGACACACAAGATCAGTTACGCGGAGATCACTAAGCCCGATCCGGTGAACCATCCGGAGATGATCGTGGTCAAGGGCGTTCCTCCGGATCAGGCCAGCGATTTCAAGAACATTATTGCCGACCGGCTGCCGGATTACGACGCCAGCTCGGGAGCGGAAAATTCGTGGACGGTTTCGATGAAGGGCCAAAATCTCGCCGACTTGAAAAATCGCGCGGTCTCCCAGGCCATCGAGACTATTCGCAATCGAATCGACCAACTCGGCGTGAGCGAGCCGGTGATCCAGGAGCACGGCCTGGGCCAGTACCAGATTCTGGTGCAACTTCCGGGCGTGGACGATCCGGCGCGGGTCAAGGAGATCATGCAGTCCACGGCGATGCTCGAGATCAAGCAATCGTTGGGTGGGCCGTATTCGAGCGAGCAAGCGGCCTTACAGGAGCACGGTGGCGTGCTGCCTCCGGATACGGTGCTGATGCCAGGTAGGAGCATTGGCTCGCGCAACAGCGAAAGCGGCGAACAGTGGTACATAATCTCTCGCGCCTCGGCCGTGACCGGTCGCGATCTTCGTACCGCGGAACCGTCCAACGACGAAAATGGGCAGCCGGCGGTTCGTTTTATCCTTACCGCTGAGGGTGGGCGCAAGTTCTACTCCTTCACTTCGGCCCATGTCGGCGACTACCTGGCGGTGGTGCTCGACAACAAGGTGCAGGAAGTGGCGGTGATCAAAGAAGCCATTCACGACACCGGCGTCATCAACGGGCGGTTCACCCAGCAAGAGACGCAGGACCTTTCGATGACTTTGCGTTCGGGCGCGCTGCCGGCTGGCATCAAGTACCTGGAAGAGCGCACGGTGGGGCCGTCGCTAGGGGCCGATTCGATACGTTCCGGGGTTCGCGCGGCCATGGTCGGCATGCTTGCCGTTCTCATCTTCATGCTGATTTACTACCGCTGGGCGGGCGTGAATGCCGATATCGCGCTGATCCTGAACCTGCTGATACTGCTCGGGTTCATGGGTTACTTCGGAGCGGTGCTGACGCTGCCCGGTATTGCCGGCGTCATCCTGACGGTGGGCATGGGGGTGGATTCGAATGTGCTGATTTTTGAGCGCATACGGGAAGAGCTGAGGAACGGCAAGACGCCGCCCTCGGCGGTGGAGCAGGGCTTCAGCCATGCCTGGATCACCATCGTCGATACCCACGTTACGACCATTGTTTCGGCGGCGATTCTGTTCATCTTCGGTACCGGGCCGGTCAAGGGTTTTGCCACGACGCTGGTGTTCGGCCTGGCGGCAAACCTGTTTACGGCGGTGTTTGTGTCGCGCGTGATTTTTGATTGGGTGCTGAGCAGGAAGCAGCGCGGCGAAGCGTTGAGTATTTAGCTGCGAGCTACGGGCTCCGAGCTCCGAGCAAGCTGGTTTGCTACAAGCTCGCAGCTCGAGGCTCGAAGCCGAATTGTGGAGTTTGACTTGGAATTTTTTCGCGACACGAACATCGATTTCCTCGGGAAGAAGTGGTACTTCCTGACCTTCTCGCTGATCTTCAGCGTGGCTGGAGTGCTTTCCATGGCGTTCTGGCATCACATCCCGCTGGGCGTCGATTTTCGCGGCGGCACGCTGGTCTATGTGAAGTATGCGCATACTCCCGATCCGTCCGCCATCCACTCGGAAATCGAGCGCGCCGGATTAAAGAACGCCCGCGTTCAGAGGTATGGCCAGCCCGGCAATGACGAAGTGCTGATCGCTCTTGATATTCAAGAGACCAGCGAACAGGCTCTCGACAAGGGTAAAATCCAGATCCTGCAGGCGCTCGAAAGCCACGCTTTCCCGGGCAAGCAGGACCTCAACAACTCGAGTTCGTTGACGGTCGCGAATTATCTTCTGGAGAAGGACCCGCTTCACCTGGGATCGGGCGCCGAGGCCAACCCTCGCTACACGGCGATAGCTCAGGCGATTGTCAGCTATCGCGACAAGACGAAAAGCGGCGTGCTCGGTTCGATCGATGAGCTTAAGAGTGTGGCCGATCCCACCGTCGTTGCCTCGCTCCAGGACAACTTCTACGTTTCGGACTTTGGTATCCGCAACGTCGAGATTGTCGGCCCGCAAGTGGGACAGCAGCTGCGCAAGCAAGCTATCCTGGCCACCCTTTATTCGCTGGGCGGAATGCTGATCTACCTGGGGTTCCGCTTCGAATGGATCTACGGGGTCGCCGCCGTGTTGACGGTTTTCCACGACACTCTGATTACGGTCGGCGCTTTCTCGCTTTTGAACTGGGAAATTTCGCTGACCGTGATCGCCGCCATCTTGACCCTGATCGGATACTCCAATAACGACACCATCGTTGTGTTTGACCGCATACGGGAGAACATCAAGCTGTTGCGGCGGGAGAAGCTGGCGGACATTGTCAACAAAAGTATTAATCAGACTTTGAGCCGAACGATCTTGACAGCGGGGCTGACTTTCCTTACCGTGCTGGCGCTGTTCCTTTTCGGCGGCGAGGTACTGCATGGATTCAGCTTCGCTTTGGTCATCGGAATCCTGATCGGGACTTATTCCTCGATTGCGATTGCCGCCCCGATTCTGGTGGCGTACCAGGATTGGCGGGGCGGGCGGGGCAAGAGGCCGATTGCCATGCCGCTGCGGTCGGGCAGCGGCCCGGCGCAGCCGAAGGAAAAAGTTAAGGTCTGAATCCGGGCTATCTGGCGTAAAATCATTGACCTGCCCGGAGAGGCAGGAGTTCGCAGAGGGGAAGCTCGGAAAGAGTGGGAGCAAAAGAGTGGGAGCAAAGAGGATGTGGCCGGTGTCTAAGTTCTCGTAATGCTCTGGTATGGGTAGGAGAAGCTTATGTTTGAAGACAGCCTTATTGAGTCAGGGAACAGGTTCAGGGCCAAGCGGCGGTTGAGCACCACGATCTTTTCCTTCGTGCTGCAGTGCATGCTTATCGGGATCCTGATCCTGATCCCCCTGATTTATACCGACGCGTTGCCCAAGACGCAGCTGATGACCTTCCTGGTAGCGCCCCCACCGCCGCCGCCACCACCACCCCCACCGGCGGCTGCTCCGGTTAAGGTGGTAAAGATGCAGAGCGAGGTCATCAACGGCCAGTTGCGCCAGCCCAGCAAGATTCCAAAACAAGTTCAAATGATCAAGGAAGAGGAAGCGCCCCCGGATCTCGGTGGCGCCGGCGTCCCGGGTGGCGTCCCAGGGGGCATTCCCGGAGGCTCGGCGGGTGGCGTGATTGGCAGCGTTCTCAGTTCGACGGTTGCCGTGCCGAAAATCGCGACTCCACAGCGCATCCGCGTTTCGTCGGGCGTGTCGACCGGTCTTTTGATCAAGAAGGTTACGCCGAATTATCCGCCGCTCGCCAAGCAGGCCCGCATTCAGGGGCATGTGCTGCTGCAGGCGGAAATCAGCAAGGACGGCACGATTCAGAACCTGCAGTTGATTAGCGGGCACCCCATGCTGGCGCCGGCAGCGATCGAAGCGGTAAAGCAGTGGCGATATAAGCCATATCTGCTCAATGGCGAGCCGGTGGCGGTGGAGACGCAGGTGGATGTGGTCTTTAGCTTGTCGGGCGGCTAGATTCTCCGGAGGCTAGATTCTCCGGGCCTTCTGGTGGCGGTTTAAGGTTTCGTTTGTGGCGGCCTAAAGCCCTCCCCGTCCCACCTTTTCCAGAGACGGGAAGCCATAGTGCGGTTGGCGCCCGCGGGCAATTCCGCCCTTGGTTTTCTGCATCATTAGGTTTTCTTGCATCAAAGATTCTGATTACGGTGAGAACCGGTGGTTGGCGACAGTGGTTGGCAACAGGGGCCCGGGATCGCTGTATAGTGGAATGACTGGCTAAGAAGAGTTCGAAGCGAGTTCCAAACAGTTCTGAGGAGGAGAAGCAACTCATGGTAGTGAACCTGGCAGCAGTCGCACTCTGTAATTTCCATCTTTTCGCCGCGTGGCTCTTTCAGGAGGGCACACCCGGTTGGGACCCGATTTCGCTCTGGAAGCAGATGGGCATTCTGGCGAAAGTCGTGGTTATCATTCTGTTCATCATGTCGGGGTGGTCGATCGGCGTGATGATTGACCGGTGGATGGCGTTCAACGCGGCGCGTAATCAGTCCCGCTCGTTCGCTCCCGCGGTAGCCGGAGCGCTGCGCGAAGGCAAGATTGACGAAGCGATCAAAGTGGCCGAGCGCAATAAGAAGAGTCACCTGGCCAAGGTGGTCACCGCGGGCCTGATGGAATTCAAGGCCCACCAGGATAGCCCGGGTGAAATTCCCGGCGAGACCATTGAAGCTTCCAAGCGCGCATTGGAGCGCACCGAAGCCATCGTCCACGCCGAACTCAAGCGTGGTTTGGGCGGATTGGCGACCATCGGTTCGACGGCTCCCTTCGTGGGACTGTTCGGAACCGTGGTCGGCATTTTGAACGCCTTCAACGGTATTGCCAAGGAAAAGGCAACCGGGTTGGCAGCGGTCGCGGGCGGCATTTCGGAAGCGCTCGTCACCACGGCAGTCGGCTTGTTCGTGGCGATTCCGGCGGTCATGATGTTCAACTATCTGACCGGCCGCGTGGAAGCGTTCGACGTGGAGATGGATAACTCCTCGAGCGAACTGATCGATTACTTCCTGAAGCGCCGGAGCATGCGCCGGTCGTAGTTCCAAGGCCGCGGGCTGCACCCATGAGTTGCTGGTGGAGGGACGGGCGTCTCGCCAGTCTCGGGCGAGGACGCCCGGCTCTTCATCGAGCAAGTTTGGGGCGACGGCAGTAGCAATCACATGGTCGCGGCGCCGGGGCAAGCGCAGGCAGGAGACAGAATTCCATGGCATTAGCAAAGCGAAACGAAGGGGCCAACGTCACCTCCGACATCAACGTCACGCCCATGGTGGACGTGATGCTGGTACTGCTTATCATCTTTATGGTGGTCACTCCCATGTTGCAACATGGCGTCCCGGTGGACATGGCCAAAGTTAATAATCCGACGGATATGCACGACGCCGACAAGGAAGACGCGCTGCAGATTGCCATCACTCGCGATGACAAGGTTTTCTTCGGGAACGATCTCATCAAGCCTGAGGATCTGACCCAGAAGATCAAGGACAAGTTGACGAACCGGACCGACAAGCGGGTCTTTCTCAAGGCCGACGCCCGGGCGAAGTTCGGCTGGGTGGTCGAAGTGGTGGACAATGTGCGCGCCGCCGGGGTGGACCAGCTCGGCCTTTTGACGGATCAGAGAAAGTCAGGAAACCTTACCCCGCCGCCAGGCGCCACTTCGCCGACGGGCGGGCAATAGCACGCAATGGCAAGTAGAGGAGATCGATTATGAGTATGGTCGTCGGCGCCAAGGGTGGTCAGAACGCGAACATGAACGTCACGCCGCTGATAGACGTGCTGTTGGTGTTGCTGATCATTTTCATGGTGATCACGCCACTGACGCCCAAAGGTTTGGAGGCGTTGGTGCCCCAGCCTCCGCCGCCCAATCAGAAACAACAAGCCACGCCCGATCGCACCATCGTGGTGCAGTTGATTGACCACGGCGCCGGCAATCCGCCGGGTCTCAAGATCAATCAGGACGAGGCTACTTGGGAAAATCTGCAGGGGCGTTTGGAAGATATTTTCAAAACCCGCGCCGAGAAAGTCATGTTCGTGAAGGGCGATGACAACGTGCCCTTCGCCGACGTCGCCAGCGTCATTGATATTGCGCATTCGGCCGGCGTCGACAAGGTCGGCTTGATCACAGCCAGAATCGAAGCGGGCGGCTAGAATTGAGTGATCGGGTGATCTGAGTAACTTTACTGGACCACTTACAAATTATCATCCCGAGCGAAGCGGGGATCCGCGGTTCGCCGCAAAAAGCAGGTCCTTTGCTTCGCGAAGGATGACAAGTCATGATGAGGTTTCGCTCCACTCCGCGGCAAGGGAGATTCATAAAGCAATGAAAACTATTCAAAGGCTATTGGTGGTGTTCGCCGCCGCATTGATGCTGCTCTCCGGCACCGGCTGCAACAAGCTTAAGGCGCGCGACCACCTCAATAAAGGTGTGCAGGCTTACAAAAATTCCAAGTTCGAGCAGGCGATCGACCACTTCCAGCAAGCCGTCGCGCTTGACCCGACTCTTATCAATGCCCGGTTGTATCTGGCCACAGCTTTTGCCCAGCAGTACATTCCGGGCGCCGATACTCCCGAGAATAACCACTATGGCGAGCAGGCGATTGACCAGTACAAGCAAGTGCTGCAGGTCGATCCGAAAAACATCAACAGCATCAAGGGCATCGCCTATCTTTACTTGCAGATGAAGAAATTCGACCTGGCCAAGGAGTACTACAAGAAAGCTTCCCAGGTCGATCCCAACGATCCCGAACCTTATTACTCGGTTGCGGTCATCGATTGGACGCAAACCTACGTGCCGCGTCAGGAAGAGCGCGCCAAGCTCGGCATGAAGCCCGATGACTCTCTGCCGGCCAAGGACAAGAAGGTCTGCGCCACGATGAAGGAAACAAATACCGCCAACGTTCAGGAAGGTATCGATAACCTGAACAAGGCGCTGCAGCTTCGTCCCGATTATGACGATGCCATGGCCTACATGAACCTGATGTACCGGGAGCGCGCCGATATCCAGTGCGATGACCCGGCCGCCCGCGCTGCCGATCTGAAGACCGCCGACGAGTGGGTCGACAAAACCATGGCCACCAAAAAAGCCAAGGCAGAAAAACAGCCGGGCGCAGGCGGCATCGTCATGGATCAGAACAAGTAAAGGCGCTGGTGTGAGGACGGGAGCCCTCGCGTTCAACCTAAGATGTTCAAGAAGATCCTGATCGCCAATCGAGGAGAGATTGCGGTGCGCGTTATGCGCGCCTGCCGCGAAATGGGCATTGCCACCGTCGTCGTCTATTCCGACGTCGACCGTGCTGCACTCCATGTCCGCAAGTCCGACGAGGCCTACCACATCGGACCGGCTCCTGCCTCGGAGTCTTATCTGCGGATGGACAAGATTCTCGACGTCGCGAAACGCTCGGGCGCCGAGGCGATCCATCCCGGCTACGGCTTCCTCTCGGAAAACGCGAAGTTCGCGCAGGCGTGCGCCGATGCGGGCGTGAAGTTTATAGGGCCCACCCCGCACTCCATGAGAATGATGGGCTCGAAAACCAGCGCCCGTCAGGAGATGGAGAAAGCCGGCGTACCGTTTGTTCCCGGAACCTCGCGCGGCCTCACCTCTCCCGAAGAAGGCGAAGAAGTCGCGGAACGCGTCGGCTACCCCGTGATGCTGAAAGCCGCAGCCGGCGGCGGTGGCAAAGGCATGCGCCTGGTGCACACGCGCCAGGAACTTCGTTCCGCCCTCGAAGCGGCGCAGAGCGAGGCGCTGCGTTCTTTCGGCGACAGCGAAGTCTATATCGAAAAGGCGATCGTCAACCCTCGCCACATCGAGATGCAGATACTGGCCGACGAGCACGGCAATACAGTCTGGCTGGGCGAGCGCGAATGTTCCATCCAGCGCCGCCACCAGAAAGTTCTCGAGGAGGCGCCTTCGCCGATTGTCGATCCCGACATGCGCCGGCGCATGGGCGAAGTGGCCGTCAGGGCCGCGCAGTCGGCCAACTACACCAATGCGGGCACCGTCGAATTCCTGGTCGATCAGCAAAAAAATTTCTACTTTCTCGAAATGAACACGCGCCTGCAGGTGGAACATCCGGTCACCGAGTTGACCACGGGACTCGATCTCGTGCACCTGCAGATCCACATCGCGGCCGGCGAGAAGCTGCCCTTCACCCAGTCCGACCTGGCGATTCGCGGGCACGCCATCGAGTGCCGCATCTACGCCGAAGACCCCGACAACAATTATTTTCCCAGCCCCGGCAAGATCACGGTGCTGCTCCAGCCCTCGGGACCGGGAATCCGGCGCGATAGCGGCATGTACGAAGGCTGGGATGTCCCCATGGATTACGATCCGCTGCTCGCCAAACTGATTGGCTACGGAAGCGACCGGCAGCAGGCCATCATGCGGCTGGAGCGGGCGCTCTACGAATATTTTGTGGCCGGTATCAAGACCAACATTTCATTGTTCCAGCGCATCCTGCGCGAAGACGATTTCCGGGCCGGAAAACTCGATACCGGCTACCTCGATCGCTTGCTCGCGAAAAACAACCAGGCCGCCAAGGCTCGCGCAGCGGAGCCCCAAATCGAAGCGCTCGAGACGATCGCCGCCATTGCCACAGGAATGTTCGCCGTGCTCGATCCCGCTTCGCCAGCTAACAAGAATGGGAACACCGGCGGGCCGGCTTCGGTTCCATCCAACTGGAAACAGAAGGGACGCTCGGAAGCGCTGCGCTGATCTTATGACTTATGAAATCATGGTGGGCGGCAAACCGCACCGGCTTGAACTGGAAAAAGCCGCCGGCGGATGGGAGTGCCGCTTGGACGGCCAAGCGGTTCCTATCGACGCGTTAATCCCGCGCCGCGACGTTTTGTCCCTTCTGGTCGACGGCCACGCCTACGAAATCAAGCGCGAGCAGACTGCCACCGATCTCCACATGTGGGTGGGCAGTTCCCGCTTCGTGGTCGAGTTGCGCGATCCGCGCTCGCTGCGCTCGCGCCAGAAAGCGGGCGGAGACGAAAAGGGCCCGAAAAAAATTCTTGCTCCCATGCCCGGCCGCGTCGTGCGTCTGCTGGTCGCGGAAAATTCCGAAGTCGAAGCCGGGCAGGGCATCGTCGTAGTCGAAGCAATGAAAATGCAAAACGAAATCAAGTCGCCAAAAAAGGGAGTCGTGAAAAAAATATCGGCGACCCCCGGCGCGGCAGTGAACCCGGGCGACGTCTTGGCCATTGTGGAATGAAGCAGTCGGCCAATGAGCCGGGAAGATCCCTCACCCGCAACATTGCTCATTAACTCAAATGAGAACACTAAACCATTGCTTGATTCCGCTGTTGATCACGGCATCGACACTGTGTGCGCAAACTGAGTCGCGGCCACGGGCACGCGATTTGGGAATTGAAGTTGGTGTATTACCCCCGGGTCCGCTGAATGCGATCACCGATGTTGCGGGGGTCAAAGTCGGACAGACGACGATCATTCACGGCGACACCATTCGCACAGGTGTTACGGCGATCTTGCCGCGTGGAGGAAACCTTTATCAGGAACGGGTTCCGGCGGCTGTTTTCCTGGGTAATGCTTATGGGAAGCTGACGGGTTCGACTCAGGTTAATGAGATGGGCGAGATTGAGACACCGATTCTGCTCACCGGCACCGATTCGGTGTTTCGAGCGGCAGATGCGCTGGTTACCTACATGTTTAATCTGAAGGGAAACGAGAATGTGCTGTCGGTGAATCCGGTTGTGGGCGAAACGAATGATGGCTACCTCAGCGACATTCGTTCGCGGCCGATTACGCCAACCGATGTCTTTTCGGCCATCGATGACGCGAAAGATGGACCTGTGGAAGAAGGGGTAGTTGGAGCCGGCACAGGTACGATTGCATTTTCGTGGAAGGGAGGCATTGGGACTTCATCGCGTCGGCTTCCGGCGACACTCGGAGGGTACACGGTGGGAGTGCTCGTGCAGACGAATTTTGGCGGAAATCTGATAATTGCGGGAGTACCGATTGGCCACGAACTCGGGCAAACTTACCCGCAGACTGCTTCAACCGCAGGCGAAATCATAAGGCAGGTGTCGCCGTCACCAGATGGATCCTGCATGATCGTGGTTGCGACGGATGCTCCGATCGATCATCGCAACCTGCTGCGACTGGCAGCCCGGGCGATGATGGGACTGGCACGCACAGGTTCGAGCGAAACCAACGGCAGCGGCGACTACGTGATCGCATTCTCCAGTTCCCCAGATGTACGTATCGATCCAAAGGCTTCGTTCTATCGGCCCAAAGAGTTGCTGAGTAACGAAAGTATGTCGCCATTATTTGAGGCCGTTATCGAGGCGACCGAAGAGGCGATTTACAATTCGATGTTCCGAGCACATGATGTAACTGGGAATGGTCACACCATCAAAGCTCTGCCTCTCGGGCAAGTGGTCGAACTTCTGAAGGAGCACCACGCTCTTTCTTCAAGGTAACTCTCAAGGCGCGATGATAACGGACCTCTCCTGCAATGCGTGAAGGCATGCCCTGATACGGACCGTACCCGCAAGACGGGCTACCAATCAACCCTACTGCCCAAACCATCCCGGAGCCGCAGCACTTACGTCATTTCTAATCACTCTCGCGCCGCGCGTACTATGGAAGACAGCGACAGATAGAACGGCAACCACGGGAGGTCTTGGTGAAGCTGCAGCGCATCATCAGTGTCGTAACCCTGGCAATCTCGCTTGTTACACTCGTCCTCGTATTAAAACGGCCCGCGCCGGTTGCTCCCGCCGCCGCGCCCGCTGCGGCTGCCGCCAATGCGCAATCTTTTCAGGAAAAGGTGAACCGGCTGGAGCAGCCCAGGGTGCCCGGAGAAGGCGAGAGCGAAGTGCGCATGAATGCCGGAGAATTGTCGGCTGCGCTCGCGCAAGCTGCCGGGGTGCTGCCCGCAGCGGCGGCTGTGCCCGCGAATAGTTCTACTAGCGCTCCCTCCAGCTCTTCGCCGGCAGGGCCTGCAATGGAGTTCCCCGGCGCGGTTCCGAATATCAAGGATTACCAGGTCTCCATGGATGGAGACATTGTTCGCGGTCAATTTCTTACCCAGATCGCCGGCAAGGATGTCTACCTCACCCTGGCCGGGCATCTCGGCTCCAAAGATGGTTACGCCACCTTCGATGCCACTGAGGTCAAAGTCGGCGATCTCTCCGTGCCCGCATCGCTGGTGAACGAGGTCTTGCAGAAAAAACTTGCAGAACAGCACGATCAGCTCAAGCTGCCCAATAACGTGAAAGACCTCAAGGTCGAAAACGGCGAGTTGGTATTAGTGGAAAAATAACGGCTACGAGCTCGTAGCTCACCGCTCGAACCGCAGAGGAGCACAGAGAAACTTATTTGAAAATGACACCCGGCAGAAAATGCCCAAACTACGAAATCATCCGCCTGTAAAGCAAAATTTGCCCGGCGAGCTACACGATGGTTTCCTTTTCACAGAGTCTTCTAATCTCCATCTAATCTCTTTCTAACCGCAGCCATTTCAAATCGTCGGTATGACGAGTTTCCCGATCCCACCCAACTATGCTCCCGGCTATGCTGAGCACATCCTGGTGGCCAGCCCCAGTACCGTCGTGCGCCGGCGCGTCCTAGAGAGTCTGCGTTCCCCGGTCCGGCGCTTCGAGCAGGCCAGCGGCGGAGCCGAAGCTCTGGTCCATTTGGAGAGCGGGAGTTGGCAGGTGCTCGTTCTCGATCGCCACCTGCCCGACCTTGACGCCGAGGAACTGAGCCACACCGTGCGGCAGCGATATCCGGGAATCGAAGTCGTGCTGCTCGATCCAGAGCTCGATCCAAAAAGCGATTCAGAGCTCGATTCAGATTCAAAGAGCGATGCCGAACCCGCGCGCGAAGAGAAAGCGGACCTGCTTCGGGAAATGTGGCCGGCCGCGTCCCACGTTGATAACAACGAAAACCAGCACCAGGAAAACGACCGGGGCGATGCCGAGGACGAGGTTGTGCCCGCTGCCTGCGCCGCTCAGTCGATTCTCGAAGCTCCCTTGCCCGGAATGATCGGCAACTCCCGCGTCATGCAACCCGTGTATCGTCTAGCGCGCCTGCTGGCGCCGCGCAACACCACCGTGCTCGTCACCGGCCCGACCGGCTGCGGTAAAGAAGTCGTTGCCCGCGCCATTCATCAGCTGAGCCCACGCGCCGGGCGCCCCTTCGCGGTCGTCAACTGCGCCGCTATTCCAGAAACCCTGCTCGAAGCCGAACTTTTCGGATACGCCCGCGGCGCGTTCACCGGAGCCATGCAATCCTATGGGGGAAGAATCCAGGGGGCGCAGGGTGGCACGCTCTTCCTCGACGAAATTGGGGAGATGCCGTTGAGCCTCCAGCCCAAGCTGCTGCGTTTTCTGGAGCAGAAAGAACTGCAGCGCCTGGGCAGCGCCGAAGTCGTGCGCGTCGATGCCCGCGTCATCTCGGCCACCAATGCGCACCTGCTGTCCCTGGTTCGCGAGGGAAAGTTCCGCGAGGATTTGTACTACCGTCTTGGCGTCTTCCCTGTCGAAATTCCGCCATTGCGCGACCGGTCCGAAGATATTGCGCCACTGGCCGCGCACTTTCTCGCAAAATATGCCTCGCGCCTGCCCGCGCCGCAATTGTCCGCGCCTGCCCTGCAACTGCTGAAAACACAGCCTTGGGCCGGGAACGTTCGCGAACTGCAGAACGTGATCGAACGCGCGCTGATCCTCTCGGAAGATCAAGCAGTGATTCGCCCCGAGCATTTGTTATTGAGTCATTGAATCATTGGGCGACTGGAACAACTGCGAAACGTCTCAATGACAAAATGACTCAACGACCAAACTTCGAGCAATAGGTCGTCTTCATCCGCACTCCGCATAAGCGCGATCTAAGGCAATTAATGCCGGGCTGGCATCGCTCTTGCAAGTTAATCTTCATGTCTACCACTTTTCCCGCACCACGAGATCCAGGGCGCGACGCCGAGCATCCGCTGGCCCGCGCCTTTGCGTCGTTCACCGAGGCGGCGGGTTCGCTCGAGCGTACTTATGGGCAACTACAGGGGCAGGTGGCTCATCTTCGCCAGGAACTGGAGGTCACGAACCGCAACTTGGCGACCAGTCTGGAAGAGAACCGCCGCATCCGCGAACGCCTGCGCCGCATTCTCGAAGGCTTGCCGTGCGGCGTTCTGGTGGTCGAAGCGGGCGCCCGGATTTCGGCTCTCAATCCCGAGGCAGCCCGACTGCTCGGCGCAAGCTTCGAATCGGCCGAGGCGTTGCCCGCCGCGGTTTCCGCGGCACTCGATCGGGCTCGCCAGACCGGCGAAGAATCGGAATTGCCACTTTGTTTGCCGTCTTCGGGTTTGGATCAGTCCTCTTTGCAGCCGTCGTCTTCGAATCAGTCTGGTTCGGGTGAGTCTTGTTCGGGCGTGTCTGGTTCGAGTCAGTCTGGTTCGAGTCAGGCCAATCCCGCGTGGGTCGCCATCCGCCACGCTTGGCTGGAGCAAGGTCCGGCCCACGCCACTTCGGTGTTTATCTTGCGCGATGTCAGCGAGGCGAAGAAGCTGGAACAGGATCGTGAGCATCTTCGCCGGCAGCAGGCGCTGGTCGAAATGTCGGCCCTGCTCGCGCACGAGATCCGCAATCCCCTGGGCAGCCTTGAACTCTTCGCCGGGCTCTTAGCGGAGGCTAATCTCGAAGGCGAAAGCCGCCGCTGGATCGAGCACGTCCAGGCGGGTCTGCGCACGCTTTCCGCCACCGTCAACAACGTGCTTCATCTGCACAACACACCCCAGCCCGAACTCGCCCCAACCGATGCGGGCCAGCTCCTCGACTGGGCCTACGATTTTCTCCTGCCGCTGGCGAAGCAGGCGCGGGTCGAAATGCAGATCGTCAACGGCCTCCATGGCGTCGCCATTCATGCCGACCGGCACCGCCTCGAGCAGGTGCTGCTCAATCTGGCGCTCAACGCGTTGCGCTTTATGCCGGGCGGCGGATGGCTCTCGATTCGCGGCATGGAATGCGCCCGGCACGAAGATCTCGAGGGCGGCGGCGTGGACATTGAGGTGCGCGATACCGGGCCGGGCATCGCCCGGGAGGACCTGCCGCGCATCTTCGACGCGGGATTCAGCACACGGGCGGGCAGTTCCGGGCTCGGGCTCGCCGTCTGCCGGCGCATTCTCGAACAGCATGGCGGCTCGATCGCGGTCGAGAGCCGCCCCGGTCACGGCGCCACGTTCCGCCTCCGCCTTCCCCGCAACGCAGCGCTGGGAGCGGCGAACGAGACGAGGGCTGGAGATTGGCCAGAAAATTCAAGGCTCAAAGAAGCGCGTCCAGAAGATGCGTCCCAGCATTCGCCGGGAAATCCTTCCGCGCATTCTTCCGCATCCGCGGCCGTGTCTGGAGCCGGGCTATGAAGCGCCTGCTCATCGCCGACGACGATGCCGGCATGCGCGCCGCCCTCGAAGCCCGCTTCCGCCGCCGCGGATGGCTGGTCGATGTCGCGGTCAATGGCACGGAAGCGTTGCAGAAGTTTCGCGCCGCCTTGCATTCGCTGGTCATCACCGACGTGCGCATGCCGGGGCGCGACGGCTTCGAGCTGATGCGCGAAGTGCAATCTTCTTCCGCGCGCACGGCGGTCATCCTGCTGACCGCGTATGGTTGCGTGCCCGACGCCGTCGAAGCCATGCGCAATGGGGCGTGCGATTACCTGGTCAAGCCAGTCTGCTTCGAGAAACTTGAGCTCGCCGTCGAGCAGGTCTTGCGCCGCGCTGGGGAGCTGGGCAAAGACACGGAAACGCTCATCGGCCACTCCCCGGCGTGGGAAGGGGCGCTCGAGCGCGCGCGGCAGGCGGCCTCGACCGATGCCGACGTCCTGATCGAGGCCGAAAGCGGCACCGGCAAAGAGCTGATCGCCCGCCTTATTCACCGTCTCAGCCAGCGCAAAGCGGGCCCGTTCGTGGCGCTGAACTGCACCGCGTTTCCCGAGAGTCTGCTGGAGAGCGAATTGTTCGGCCACGCCCGCGGCGCCTTCACCGGAGCGGTGGGGGCGCGTCCGGGCAAGTTCGAGACGGCGAACGGCGGCACCCTGCTGCTCGATGAAGTCGGCGAGATGCCGCTGGCGCTGCAGCCGAAACTGCTGCGCGCCCTGCAGGAGCGCGAGTTCGACCGCCTGGGATCGAACCAGACGGTGCACGTCGATATCCGGGTGATTGCGACCAGCAACCGTCCGCTCGAAGTCGCGGTCGCCGAAGGCCGCTTCCGCGCCGATCTTTTTTATCGCCTTAACGTGATTCCGATTTCTCTGCCGCCGCTGCGCGACCGCGCGGGCGACATCCGCGAGCTGGCTGAATATTTCGCCGGGCTCTATGCGGCGCCCGGGACCCAGGCCCTCTTGTCCCGCGAACTTGTGGCGCGCCTCGAAGAAAACGCCTGGCCGGGCAATGTGCGCGAGCTCGGAAACTTCGTGCGGCGGGCGGTGGCGTTGTCCCACGGCGGCGAGATTGGCGTCGAAGCCCTCGAGCACGGGCAAAGTCAGCACGGTAAAATCTTGCCTCGCCGGCAGCGCTCCCCAGAATGGAAACCGGAATGGAAGCCGGGCCTCTCGCTCGGCGAAATGGAACGCCAGCTTTTTGCCATGACCCTTGAATCCACCGGCGGCAACCGGGCGCGGGCGGCCGAGTTGCTGGGCGTGAGCCTGCGCACGGTGCGCAACAAGGTCCGCGAGTTTGGGCTGCCGCCGAGGAACAACTATCGCAACGACATTCTTAGCGCAGATCTCCAAAACCAAGATCTTCGCGGTAACGATCTTCACGGTAACGATCTTCACAGTAACGATCTTCGCAGTAGCGATTTCCAGAATAACGATCTCCGGAATCACAATAACAATGACAATAAGAAGGAGCAGCCATGTCCATGATCGATACTCCGCTGATGCGCGGCCTGGAGCGCGTGCTCGACCTGAGCGCGTTCCGCCATCAAGTGATTACCACGAACCTGGCCAATGTCGATACCCCGGGATACCGCACCCGCGACCTTCGTCCCTTCGCCGGTGAAATCGAGCAAGCCATGGCTGGCGAGGAGACGTCGTCGGCCGGGTCGTCGGCCGGGCCGTCGTTCGCAACCCAATCGTTCACCCCGGTCGCGCATGAAACCCGCGGACTGCTCGAGCGTCCCGATGGCAACAACGTCTCGGTCGAGCGCGAATCGCTGCTGCTGGCGCAGAACCAGTTGCGCTTTACGGTGGCGGTGGCGTTCCTGAAAGAGCAGTTTCACCAGATATCCGGCGCCATCAATGGAGGGAGTACATCATGAACCTGTTCGGCATGCTGGAACTCAGCGGGTCGGCGCTCGGGGCCGAGCGGCAGCGGGCGGAGGTGGTGGCCAGCAACATGGCCAACGCCCAAACCACGCGCACCCCGGCGGGCGGCCCGTATCGCCGCCAGTTAGTGGTATTTCAAGCGCAGCGTGTTCCCCGCTTCGCGCTCGCACTCGCCGGCTTGCAGCGCGAAACTTCTTCGGCGGTGCGGGTGGCAGCGGTGGTTCCGGATCAGCGGCCGCCGATAATGCGCTTCGAGCCTGGACATCCCGACGCGAACGCCGAAGGCTACGTGGCCTACCTGCGCATCGTTTTCGACTGCAGCCTGGTTTCGGCTGAGCATCTCACCTTCCTCGAGTTCATCCAGCGCATCCCCGAAAAAGCCTACCTTGCCTCCATCGATCTCGCCCCGGTCGGCGCGACGGCTGTGCTCCAACTCGATCTCACCATCGCTTTCCCCATCATCAACGTCATGCTGGGCGGGGAAGGCAAGAGCGGCGAAATTACCCGCGCCATCACCGAGATCGAGGAGGAGGTTCTGGAAGGCATCGTCCGCATCATGTGCCGCGAGCTGCAAGCGGCCTGGCAGACGATTGCGCTCGAATTCAACTTCGGCGCACGCCAGCAGATCCTGCAAACCCAGCGCCTCATGCCTCCCGAAGAAAAAAGTCTTTGCCTCAGCTTCGAAATCAAAATGTCGGAAACCCGCGGCACCCTCAACCTCGCCATCCCCGCCGTGGTGTCCAACGCCTTGCTCAGAAAAATCTCCGCCGACTTCAGCTATCAGCGCCGCCGCGGTCCGATCGAAGGCCGCCTCCAGATTCAGAAAAAGCTGCTCAACTGTTTCTTCCCGGTCGAACTCTGCATGCGCGGCCTGCAAGTGCCTTTAGAGAACGTCACCGCACTCGCTCCCTGCGACCTGCTCTCTTTTTCCCGGAATGCCTCCGCCCCAGCCGAGATGCTGATCGATGGAGTTCCTCTATGCTCGGCTACCCCGGTGCGCGTCAACAACCACCGCGCTGCCAGCGTCCTCTCTCTCGAAACCCCGCTTCCACCCAAAGGTGAGCTATGAGCGACGTTCCCGATGCACCGGCCAATAACCCGGCCCGCACACTTCACGCTGAACTTCACGCCGAACTCCGCACCGAGCTCCGCAATTGGTGTGAAGCCTGGAAAACCTGCCTCCAGAATGTGCTCTCCCAGATTTCCGGAGACGCTTCCGGAAAAACGACCGCCTTCGAAATTTCTTCCGAGCCGCTGCCCTCCACCGATTCCGACCTCTGGTATACGGTCGTCGCCGGAGGTGCCGCTCATGGCGAGATGACCTTGCGTCTGCCTGCCGCCTCCGGCACCCGCCTCGCCCAGAAGTTCGTCGGCGAAACCGAACCCGCGCCTGAAGGCATTCCCGAAGGCATTACCCCTGACCACAAAGAAGCGCTTGAGGAATTCTTGCGCCAGATCGCCGGCCTCGCCGCGACCGCCTTGGCGGCGACCGCCGGCGGCGAAGTTCAGCTCCATCTCTCCCCCTCTGCCGCGCCCTCCTGGTCCTCCGACGCCATCGTCTGCTGCGAACCGGGAACGAAGCTGGAGGCGATACCTCCATCACCGTCGAAATTCAGATCAGCCCCGCCCTCGCCGCCGCGCTCCAGGCGCGCGTGCAGCCCGCGTCCCCCTCGCAAACATCGGCGCCAACATCTGGGCCAACATCGGCGCCAGCATCGCCCCCGTCTTCCGCGCTGCGCCGCCTCATGGATGTCGGCCTGGACGTCAAACTCCGCTTCGGAACCCGCCGCATGCTGCTGTGCGATGTGCTCGCCCTCAATCCCGGGGTCGTCGTCGAACTCGATAGCACGATCCATTCACCGGTAGATCTGCTGCTCGACGACGGACGCCTGATCGCCCACGGCGACGTCGTTGTCGTCGACGGCAAATACGGATTGCGGGTCACCGACGTCGTCGACCCGGCACCAGCCCCCGGATCTCCCGGCTGATTTTCGATCAAGCTACGAGCCACGAGCTACGAGCTACGAGCCGAGTTGCGATGAATGCAATGATTTTCTTTTACGGAGGATCGCCTCATGCCAAAATTTCTCAAGCCGCTAACCTGGTCCGTTGACTGGATCAAGCGCCACAAAATCGAAGCCTCAGAGCCGCTTTGCGCGCTCGCCTCCTGCACGCGTCCGCATTCCGTCTGGCACCGCCTCCGTCACCGCCCGAGTGGCACGCTGCTCCAGGGCGTCTTCTATTGCCAGCCGCAATGCCTGGAGACCGCCCTCATCGGCCAGCTCTCCCGCTTGCGCGTGACCGCTCCATCGCGGCAGCCGCCCAACCGCATTCCTCTCGGCCTGCTCATGGTCGCCCGCGGCAAGCTCACCCACATCGAAGTTCGCGCCGCCCTCGAAGCCCAGCGCCGCGCCCGCTACGGAAAAATCGGCGAGTGGATCGAAAAACTTGGTTTTGCCACCGAACAGGAAGTCACCACCGCCTTAGCCCTGCAATGGGGATGTCCCGTCGCCTCATCTTTCGATCCCTCCACCATCCAGTCCCCGGGCAGCATTCCGCTTCCCATCCTTGAAGCCTTTCAGATGGTGCCCCTCAACTACGCTGCCGCCACGAACACTCTCTACCTCGCCTTCGGAGAGCGCGTCGACCACGCCGCTCTCTACGCCATCGAAAAAATTCTCGATTGCCGCACCCAGCCCTGCGTTGCCGGACGCAAAAGTATTGCCCGCCAACTCGACTCCATGCGCCAGCTGCCACGTCCCAACGACGTAGAATTCGGACCCATGAACGACCTCCTCGAAATGGCCCGCATCGCCTCCAGCTACACTGCCAGACTGAGTCCCGAACAAGTCCGCCTCAGCCGCGTCGGTCGTTTCATCTGGCTGCGCCTGGATGTCAATCGCGATCTCCGTTCCAGCGCTCGTTCCAAAATGCGTCCTAACACTACCAATCTCGTCTTCCGCCTGCCCACCGACGCGGCCCGCCCCGTCCCCTTCACCCGCCCCGAGCGCACCCCGGCAGCGCCACCAACTCTGTAGGAACCGATGCATGTGAAGGTAATTAAAGTAATTATGGGACTGTCACCCTGAGCGAAGCGGAGACTTCGCGAAGCGAAGTCCCCGCGCAGTCGAAGGGCCCCTACCCTCACGACCAGCCCATACGCCAGAGCAGGAGCTAATCCCAGTGATTGTGAAAGTAACTTAGGGATTGTCATCTGAGCGGGTCGCGGTCCCCAGCGTGGTTGAAGCGCAGAAAGCCCAGCGTCCCTGTCGATCCTGGGTCAACTAGTCTAATCGAGATATTACGCCAATTGACAGTCTGCCTTGCGCTGCGGCCCTTGGCCAAGTTTCAGAATGTGCCCAGCTTCCCTAGCAGCGAAACCAGAGACTGGCCCGCGGGCGTAGTCTTGACGGCGTTATCGATCACGATCTCGTACGCGCTGACGGCTTTGCCATAAAGGCGCTGGTCGGCGCTAGAGTCCGGCTCTAGACTGGCGCCGTTCAGTGACATGCCGGCAAAAAGTCCCTTGGCCCGGCCATAGGTCAAAATGTCGGCCCCGACCACTCCGGTAGAGGTGGCGCCGCTGGGGCCCGCCGCCGCGGTTAAGTCGGTGCCAACCTTGATCTTGCCCCCCAGTACCTTATTCACTGCCGGGGGCGCCATCATAAGAAGGACAACATCGGTGGACGAGCCACCCAGTTGCAGACCGGCGCTGGCGCCACCAATGGTGTACATGGCAGGGGCTGACCATTCGTCGCCGCTAAAGTTCTTGCCCTTGCGGCAAGTCATTGGGCCACGGCCGCCGCTTCCTCCAACACCAACAGCGAACTTCTTCACGCCGGGCAAAACGAGGATGCAATTAGCGGTCACCAGTAGGCTGGGTGGAACGACCTTGTTGTCGAGCATTGCCTGTAACACTTCGGTGGCCTTCTCGACGGTCTCTTCGTCTTTGCCCTTGTCGGCGCCCCACGCAGGCAGGGTCGAGATCAAAAGTACTGGTGCGAGTAACCAAGACACAACTGTTCTGATCCTCAAAGTGGGCATTCAGCGCCTCCTTCATTTGGCACAAATGTGCCAAACACTATATACCCAATACTCTCCGTTCGAAGCTTTTTTACAAACTTTTCATATAGCTTCAACTTCCGGGGAACAGCGCGAAGTGAACCTCCGGCATCCCGATACGCATACTTAGCTCTTGCTCGGAGGATTTCTTCGATCGGCCTACCTTCATATTTCGAGATTTGCAGCACTATGGATGATTGTTAAGTGGGCATTGTGGGCTGACGGCATTCGGAGATTGGATTGTTGATGTAACCATGCGATTTCGCTCATTGATCCGGCGACCGGGGATTTTGAGTGAAATCGCGATGTTACCCCAACCATCGAAAAACCTTTTCTGGCTTTGCGGTATAGACTGGCTCGGAGGAGGCCAATCCTCATGGCCGAGGGAGGCGGAAATGTTTGAAACCAGTGGAACCACCGATGTCATGGAGAAGACCCCGTGGCAGAAATACGTGCTCTGGTTCGCGGCAGGCTGCTTGGTCACGATTCTGATCTTCTACATGCTCCTCATACCCAGTGCGAAGCGTGCTGCGGCTGAGTCCGCTGAAAAAGCGGCGCAACAGAAACTCTCCGCTGAACTGGCAAAGAACCCGGTGCAAGCTCAGATGGAAACTACGAAGGCCGCATTGCAGACTGCAACCCAAGAGCGCGACGAGTGCAAAGCCAAGTTTGATCGCCAGACGATCCTCTACGACAACAGCATCGTCATCGACCCCGACAAAATCTGGATCATCCCCGCCGATGTTGAACCGATCGCCGTCGGCGACCACCGCGTCACTTACACCCACTACGACCCGAAGACGAAGCGCGAGACTGTCCACTTCTATCCTCAGCGGCAATAGCCGACGGGCGCTCACTCAAAACTCCGGGTCGGGGATCAATGAGTGAAATCGCGATATTTCACCATTTGAGACGATTCGCCTATCCGGTGGCGGCTCCGGTAACTTCCGAGTTGCCGCCAACTCACCAAGGACACCTATGGGGCACGTAAGCTATGACTGTTCTTGATTCTCTAGCGGGTTCAGGCAAGGTTCGGGCTGGTTATCTGATAGTTTACGTTGACTAGGGTTCCCACCGGGCCTACGATTTGGCTGAGAGGGTGAGGGGAAGGAGGAACTTCTCCATGGCGCTCCAAGCGGTTGGCCAGGACGTGCTTGTCGGCCAAACGCTGGGCCACTACCGCATTGCCGAGAAGATCGGCGCGGGAGGGATGGGGGAGGTTTATCGGGCCCACGATGAACACCTCAATCGCGAAGTAGCGATCAAGGTTTTGCCATCCGGCACATTGTCGGACGAGTCTTCGCGCAAACGATTCCGCAATGAAGCCCTGACCCTTTCCCGGCTCAACCATCCCAACATCGCCACGGTCCACGACTTCGATACCCAGGCAGGAGTGGACTTCCTGGTGATGGAGTATGTTCCAGGAACAACCCTCAGCGAGAAGCTCGCAGCGGGGCCATTGCCGGAAAAAGAAGCAGCTCGACTCTGTGTGCAACTGGCCGAAGGGCTGACCGCTGCTCACGAGCGAGCCGTAATTCATCGTGACTTGAAACCTGGAAACTTGCGGCTCACTGCCGACGGCAGGCTGAAGATTCTCGACTTCGGTCTGGCCCGGCTGGTGCAGCCGGTGAGTGGCGATGCCGAAACCGAAGCTCTGACCCAAACCCGCGCGATCGCTGGCACCCTGCCATACATGGCACCGGAGCAGTTAAGAGGCGAGAGGGTGGATGCGCGCAGCGACGTGTGGGCCGCAGGCGTAGTGCTGTATGAAATGGCCACGGCGCGCCTTCCTTTTGAGGGCAAGACATCGGCGGTGCTGACGGATCAGATCCTTCACGGTCACGCCACCTCGCCCCAGCGCTTGCAGCCCCGGCTTTCAGCGCGTCTGGCCGACATCATTATTGAAGTGCCTGGAAAAAGACGCAGAGAACCGCTATCAGTCAGCGAAAGAACTGCAAGTGGACCTGCGGCGGCTGATCTCACCCACATCATCCGCCAGCATCGTCGCCGGCGCTCCTCGCAAGCGCACGCGTTCGAGACGTATCCGGTCGCTGGCCGTGCTGCCCTTGAACAACTTCTCGCACGATCCTGAGCAGGAATACTTTGCCGACGGCATGACCGAGACCTTAATCTGCAACCTGGCCAAACTCCAGGCTGTGAAGATAACCTCTCGAGCTTCAGTGATGCGCTACAAGGGAAGCGAGACTCCGCTGCCGCAGATTGCCGCGGAGCTGAACGTCGATGCGCTGGTGGAAGGGTCAGTCATGCGGGTCGGTCCGCGGGTGCGCATCACTGCCCAGCTCATTCATGCTGCCAGCGACACTCATCTGTGGGCGGAGAGCTACGACAGAGATTTTGAGGACGTGCTCCTGGTGCAAAGCGAAATCGCACGCGCCATTGCCCGCGAGATTCAGGTTGCGATCACGCCGGAGGAGGCAAAGCGGTTGGCTGGCGCACGACGGGTCAACGCCGGCGCCTATGAAGCCTATCTCAAGGGCCGCTTTCATTGGTACAAACTCTCGCGTGAGCATTTGGATACAGCGCTGAAGTATTTCGAGGTCAGCTTGGAGAAAGACCCCAGCGACCCCTTGGCCTATGTGGGCATTGCTAGTGTGTGGTGTTCCCGCGGCGACTGTGGGCTTGTACCACCCCGTGAGGCATTTCCGAAGGCAAAGGCCGCTGCCCTGAAGGCGATTGAGCTGGATGATTCGCTCGCCGATGCGCATATAAGCATGGGCATGATTCGAGCTGCGGAATGGAACTGGGACGAAGCGACGAAAGAATACAAACGTGCAACGGAACTCACGCCCAACTCTGTCGATGCCCACTTCTTCTTGGCGGACTTGGCGATCTCGCGGGGACATCTCGAGGAATGGAAGAAGCACCTCGGGCGGACTCTGGAGTTGGACCCGCTCAATTTCTTTTATCAATGCTTCAATGGCTGGCACTTGCTCTATTTGTGCCGTTATGACGAAGCGATCGCCGAGCTGCGCAAGGCGCTCAGAAGTGAGCCCCGTCTTCCGGCGGCGCACTTGCGTCTATGGAGTGCGTACTACGGAAAGGGAATGCACGAAGAAGCAGTGGAAGCAGCGAAGACGTTTTTTGAGGCGTTGGGAGACAAGGAAGTTGTGCAAGCCCTGCAACACGGGTACACCGATGCCGGCTATTCAGGAGCGATGTGTGTGGCGGCGGAGACATTGGTCGAGCGGTCCCATTCCACCTACGTTCAACCCACCCAGATTGCCCGCCTCTACGCTCACGCCGGCGACAAAGAACATGCCTTGGATTGGCTGGAGAGGGCCTACGAGGAGCACCTCATAGCCATGGTTCATCTCGGTGTGGACTTGGATTGGAGTTCCCTGCGGGACGAGCCACGGTTTCAGGATTTGATGCGTCGCGTGAATCTTTAAATCAGGAGAATAGTCATGACCAATCGGGATTTTTTTATTCGTTGCTGGGAAGACGAGTATCCGGTGTTCTTGAAGACATTCAGGGCAGTTCATGCCGACCGGTGGGACTACCGGCCGCACCCCAACTCGCGCTCGGCGGCCGATTTGGTGTGGTTGCAGGTCGTCGAAAAACGTTGCTGGATCGAGCTTCTGCAAACCGGGCAAATCAACTGGAAGATACCGCCAATCACCATGAATCTGGCGGAGATGATCGCCGCCTACGAGAAGGCCCACCAGGAACTGGCTCCACGCTTGAGGAAGATTGACGATGCAAGCTGGCATCAAAAGCCCACGCAGTTTGTGGTGGATGGTCGGGTATTCTACGAGACTTGTATGGGACACATGTTCTGGCTTGGGCTCTTCGATGCCATCCACCATCGTGGCCAGCTCACGGTCTATATTCGCCCTATGGGTGGCAAAGTACCGGCTATCTATGGCCCGTCAGCCGATGATCAGGTCGATATTCACCAACCGCTCCTAAGCTTCCCACAGGAGTACGCTTCGGTTGGAAGTTAGGGAATTGGCACGCGTGGCCGGGTCACTCGACGGAAAAGGGGCCCTTCATTTCGGACCGCAAGCGACGTGTGTGGAGAGCAGACCTGTTTGGGAAGAGTCGCAAGATCCAGCATCCGAAGTTCCTGAGGAGCGGATGACGCTAGTGCTTTTTCGGACGCGACGCCGAGATGAGTGCTCAAGGCTGAAAGAAGGTGTGAGGCGTCGCGTTCGAAAAAGCCGTCAGAAGGAAGCCGCTGGCGCGGCGGACGCGGGACTTATGCAAATTGAATGGAGCGAGCGAGGGGGGTAGAAGTTCGCGGGAGTGGTCAAGGTCGGAGGGGCAGGAGTGCGCGGGCATAGAGAAGGGCGAGGTGGCGCTGGAAGTGATCCTACTCGAGGGCGTGAAGAAGGTATCGCGCGGCAAGGGAGACACACTTCGGCGAGACGCTCTGAAGTGCGCCGACAATGCGTCGTGTGGGCGAGTGATTTCATGCAGCCGTGGCCAGGAGCGGTGGAGAACGTAGTTGGAGTTGTGCGGCTGTGAATCGTTCGACGACGACCATGGTTCCGCCGCACTTGGGACAGAGCCACAGTGGGTGCAAGGTCGTAGCGGTCGAGGTTTCCGATTCGTTTTTCGGTGGAGTGGCGTGGAGAGCGGTGAAACACTGTGGCAGCAGGGTGGCGCGCCTGCGGTTGGCGAGGAAGCCGAAGTGGCGGATGCGGACGAAGCCCTTGGGAAGCACGTGAAGTAGGAAGCGACGCAGAAACTCATCGCGCGAGAGCGTCATCACTTTCTGCCGACTGTGGTCGGCGGAGTCGCGCCAGCGAAAGGTAACCTGGCCGTCCGCCAATGCAACCAAGCGATGGTTGGAGATGGCGACGCGGTGGGTATAGCGGCCGAGATACTGCAGGACGTACTCGGGTCCGCCGAAGGGTGGTTGGAGTAGACGATCCAATCTTTGCGGAAGAGCGGACGCAGCCAGGCAGCGAAGAACTTGGGATGGGTGAGCGACGCGAGTTCTCCGGCCAGGTGCAGTTGACCGCGCTCGAAGGCAGACTTCAGGCCGGCGACGAACTTGCCGCGAAACACGCGTCGCAGCACCGCGATGGGAACGAAGAAGCGGGGATGGGATCGAATCCAGCGGGCGTGCTTGCGGGAGAGTCCGCCGGCGGGAACGACACAGTGGACATGGGGATGAAGTTGGAGTTTCTGGTTCCAGGTATGGAGCACGCTGAAGAAGCCGATCTCGGCTCCGAGATGGGCGGGGTTGCGGGCGACTTCCAGTAAGGTTTCGGCGCTGGCGCGAAGCAGCAGACCGTAGATGAGCTTCTTGTTCTGGAGAGCCAACGCAGCCAGTTGCGCCGGCAGGGTGAAGACGACGTGGACATAGGGCGTGGGCAGAAGTTCTCGGCGCCGGGCCGCGATCCAGCGTTCACGTGCACCGGTCTGACACTTCGGGCAGTGCCGGTTGCGACAGCTGTTGTAGGAGATGGTGGCACGATGTCCGCAGCTGGTGCACTCATCGATATGGCCGCCGAGAGCAGCGGTGCGACAACGTGCGATGGCCAGCAGGACCTTCAGGTGGGTCCAGCGGAGCCAGGAACGGTTCCTCTCGATGAAGTCTGTACCTGCGCTGCGGATGATGTCGGCCACCTCGAACCGTGGCCGACTCATCTACGTCTCCTCGGACGACCTGCCTTTCTTCAGCACCAGCGCGTCCAGCGGACTGGGGGTGGCATGCAGGTGCCGTTGCGAGAGGTGGAGATAGCGAGCGGTTTCTTTCAGATCGTGATGGCCTAACAGAATCTGGATGGTGTGCAGGTCGGCGCCGGCTTCGAGCAAGTGGGTGGCGAAGCAATGGCGGAGCACGTGGGGATAGATACGTTTCTTAATCCCGGCGCGGCGGGCGGATTCGACGCAGGCGTGGTAGGGCGTCTTGTCATCCGTGGGGTGATCACCGCTGTGCCAGCGATTACCGGGAAATAACCAGACGGACTTTTTGCGCAGACGTCGCCAGTGAGCGCGCAGTTCCTCGAGCAGGACGGGGCTGAGCATGACGTCGCGGTCTTGCCGGCCCTTGCCGCCCTGAATGTGCACGACCATGCGTCGACTGTCGATATCGCTGACCTTCAGGCGCGTGAGCTCGGCGCGGCGCACGCCGGTGCCGTAGAGGGTCATCAAAATGGTCCGATAGAAAGGAGTCGGCGCAGCCTCGATGAGCAGTGCTACTTCTTCCTGACTGAGAATGGTGGGCAGGCGATAGCGCTTCTTGGGATAGGGAGTGTCGGCAATGCTCCAGGGCCTCTTGAGCGTCTGGATGTAGAGGAAGCGCAGAGCGCAGAGATGGTTGGTCACCGAACCGGGAGTCAGTTTGCGCACGGTGAAGAGTTGAGCTTGGTACTCGCGGATGTGCTGCGGTCCCAGGCGATCGGGCGAGCGGTGGAAGTGCTGGGCGAACCGCTCGATGAAGCGAATGTAACGCTGTGTGGTAGCCTCAGAGTAATGACGATGCTGGAGTTCCTCCAGCATCAGTTTGCGTAGATGGGTCACAGGGACACCTCCTTGTGTCTGGATGTAGAGGAAGCGCAGAGCGCAGAGATGGTTGGTCACCGAACCGGGAGTCAGTTTGCGCACGGTGAAGAGTTGAGCTTGGTACTCGCGGATGTGCTGCGGTCCCAGGCGATCGGGCGAGCGGTGGAAGTGCTGGGCGAACCGCTCGATGAAGCGAATGTAACGCTGTGTGGTAGCCTCAGAGTAATGACGACGCTGGAGTTCCTCCAGCATCAGTTTGCGTAGATGGGTCACAGGGACACCTCCTTGTGACCCTCAAATTATCTGAACCGAAAAATCAGGACTGCCGACATTGTCTTGGCTCAGCGTGAAATGGAGAAGCGGCGTTCTCCGTTAGTGTAGATTCCGCCCCTTCGGGGCGGGGATTTTCAAGGCATGGGGGTCTATCGTCCGATGGCTTTTTCCTCGCATGCAGAGCGCGAGAGGATCAACTCCCGCGCTGCTGAGCATCGGCTCGATGAGCCCCACCAGGTTATCCCTCAGCATGGTTGCCTCCCGGCAGAGCCCGCTTCCGTTTCACCCGGCGAGGTCATTGTAGCTGGCGTGGAAGAGGGTGCAAACCTCCAAGACGCCGTCTGCTGCCGTCGGAGTTGCCGCTGGCGACGAGCTTCTTCTAACTTGCGATCGCGAGCCGCGTGGATCTCGGCCTGTCGTCCGGCGAGCCGATCCTGCGGCGTCACATAGCCGATCGCACTGTGTAGGCGCATCGTGTTGTAGTGATCCACGTAGAGTTGAATCAAGCGGCGTGCATCGTCCAGCGTTAACGGAGTCAGTGTCCGGATGCACTCCCGCTTGAGCGACTTATGCCAGCGTTCGATCTTCCCGTTCGACTGCGGGTAAAACGGCGAAGTGCGCACGTGCGTCATCCCCGAGATGCGAATGAACTCCTTGAAGTCGCGCGCGATGAACTGCGGTCCGTTGTCGGAGATTATCCGCGGCCTGGCTTCCGGGTACTTTTCCTTGGCTCGTTCCAGAATCATCTCAATGTCGGCTTCCTTCATCGACTCCCGCAAATCCCAATGCACCAGAAAACGACTGTATCCATCCAGCACACTGCATAAGTAATAGAACGTGCCCGACAGGTTGATATAGGAAACATCGACGTGCCAGTGCTGGTGCGGCTGCAGCGGCTGTTCGAAGCCGGTCCCCTTGCGCGACGGCTTCGGTTTCCAGCGCGAGAGGAGTCCCGCTTGTTTCAACACTCGCCATACGCTCGCCGGACTCACGGCCACCACATCGTGATCTAACATCATGAACGTAAGTCGCCGATAACCTTCCAATGGATTCTTCAGGTGGAAGCCGATGATGGCTTCCTTCTCCCACGGCTCCAGCCAAAAATCTCGGGGCACCCAACCGTTGTGCTCATTCGCCCGACCATAGCGCTGCCGCCAGTTGTAGAACTTACTCGCAGTGACGCCCAGCCAATGAATGAATCGGCCGGCGCTGATCTCGGTCTTCTGCGACCAGCGCCGGACGAAATCCACCACCTGATCCCGCACATCGTGCGGCACCCAGGTCTCGGTCAGAGTTCCCCAAGGCTTTTTTTTAACGCGATGTGCTCCGCCATCAGCTCGGCCAGGACCTCGTCCTTGGTCTGCACCTTCTTCTCCAAGAACTCAATCCGCTTCTGCTTCTCCTCCGCCTGACGGCGAGGACGTTCCGGTGTTTGGAAGGCGGCCGCTCCGTTCTCGAAAAACTCTTTCTGCCAGCGGTAGAAAACCGTGGGTTGTAGCCCCAGTTCTTCACACAGATCGGAAACCGGGACCTTGTCCAAAAGATGGCGCCGTAGAACCGCCACTTTTTCCTCAGCAGTGTAGTGCTTGCGCTCTTTTTTCATACGTTCGCTCCGCTATCTTAACGGACGAACGCTTTCTCCATTTCCAACTGAGGCGGGACAACATCACCCACGCGGCAGCGTCCGCCGCGCCAGCGGCTTCGTTCTTACGGGCAAACAGGAAGTAATCCCATAACGGGGAAAGCCAGGCTGGGAGAGGCGTCTGGATAGTTTACGTAACCAGGGCGTGGGCACTCATTGACCCTGTGACGGGGGTGAAATTGGCTCTCAAGAGCCTCCTCCAATTTGAAAACCGCCGAGATCCGCCTTTTTTTAGGCAACACGCCAAGAGCCCTCAGCGAACTGCCAACGTCCCACTACCGAAATTTTCGGTACTGTCCTAATAGTGCGTTGAAAACTTGGTGGCGGCCTCGGCGTTTATATGCCTAGTGTGGGCTGCTTATCAGTAGGACTTCTGCATTCTCCGTCAACGCACTATTAGGACAGTACCAAATTTTCTTCTAAACCTATGATTCTAAAGATAGTGATATTAAAAAAATTAGAGCCAGCGGGGCGACTCTAAAGGTTAAGCACTGCTAACTCCTTATTTATGAAGGTAATTATCCCTTCTCGTCAAGTATAATCGAAGGGCCGTGACAGGGCAGCAAGCGAAACAGGCGTCCCGATCATACGCACGTATACCTTCCTCTTGAAAGGCGTTTGAAGCGAGGTGGGGTTCCATATTTCAGTTCAAAGTAGCCACCCTCGGAGTAGTTTGGTAGCACAGTTTGGATGTGGGTGTCCGCATACGTGGGTGTTGAAAAAGTACGTCAGCGGAACGGCTTTTTCGGCTGCGAGTGCCGCTGCCAAGTTTTTCTTCCCTCTGTTCGGCTAAGCGGTAGCTGGCAGAACCGGTGTTGTCGGCTGGCTGAGGAACCGCACCAGTCGCTTGATGTTCTGCGCAGCCGCTGCCAGGAAGAACTGCTCCCGAACGAACTTCAAGCGTCGTAAGCGCAAGCGGCGCAGTCCGATCTGATTCTTCAGTTCCGCAAACAAAGCCTCGACTTTCTTTCGCTGTCGTTGCGCCGTGGAAAACTCGGGGGTGTTCGCCAACTCCCGTGCGCGTTGTCGTGCCGACTCATGGATGTGAATGGCGAGATATTTATATCGTCCACTCGTGCACTGCGCTTTTTGCGAGCAGGCTCCGCAGCGTTTCGCGCTGCCGATATAGGCATGGGCACGATTGCGAACGTTCAAGCCAACGTAGTTCAGTTGCTCTCCCGCAGGACAACGGTAGCTGTTGCTCTCCGGCTGATAGGTAAATCGCTCCGGGCCATAGCCGGGATTGTTCTTTCGCAGAGCACTGTCTCGCGTGCGCATATAAGGGGTGATGCCGCGATCCAGCAACCATTGCAGAAACTCCCCATTGCCATAGGTCGTATCGGCTGCTATGGAGGCTGGCTTTCCTCCTTGTCGCTGGACAAAGCGGATGATCATGTCCTGTGCGGCCACCGTCTCCTGACTCATGCGGGCCGCCGTCGCTTGTACACCCACGACCACGCAACTGTGATTGTCCACGAGATAGTTGTCGTAGTATCCCAGCCGGGCAGGCGTTCCGCCTTTGGTGGCATAGGTGGAATCGGGATCGGTCGTCGACACTTGTTCTTGCTTATTCACCGGTTCTTCCACCGGGTTCTGCTGTTCCACCTCCTGCAGATACTGACGCAGCGTGTAATGGACCTCTGCAGCTTCCATCAACTGCTCGCGTGGAATGCGGCTCTCCTTGGCCGCATTGGCTTCCACGAAGCTTCCGTCCACCGACAGGTTGTCGCCGCGCACCAGCCCTACCTCCACACACTGCTGCACAATCTGTTCAAACAACTGCTCGAACAACTTCGACTCTTGGAATCGTCCGTGCCGGTTCTTGGAGAACGTCGAGTGATGCGGAATCTCTTCATCGAAACTCAGCCCCGTGAACCAGCGCCACGCCAGATGCATGCGCAGTTCCTCGACCAGTTTGCGCTCGCTGGTGACACCGTACAGGTAACCAATCAGCAGAATGCGCAGCAGAAGTTCGGGATCAATCGAAGGTCGGCCCGTGTCGCTGTAGCTCTCCTTCAATCGCTCCCGCACAAAGTCAAAGCTGACGTGTTTATCGATCAGCCGCAGCAGATGGTTTTCAGGAACCTGGTCTTCCAGACGGAAGTAGTAGAACAGCGACTCTGAGCGAGCGTGGTGTCCCATCATGAGCAGCAGGCCTCCGAGCATGGCGATGAACAGCAGCATCAAGAACTCTCGCCTGCTTATAACCGGAACCTTGCTTCACCACAAGCATCAACTCAGGCACTTTTTCAACAGCCACATACGTTTTCGCAAAACGCTTACGAATATCCGCTACGCCAAAAGGTGATCGCAACAAACCGCATTTGTAAAGGTCAATGATCTTGTCAGCTAGTGCAGACTCTCTCGTCATCATGGTTGAGCCTCTTGGAGGGCTTCATCCAACTGTCTTGGCTCAGCGTGAAATGGAGAAGCGGCGTTCTCCGTTAGTGTAGATTCCGCCCCTTCGGGGCGGGGATTTTCAAGGCATGGGGGTCTATCGTCCGATGGCTTTTTCCTCGCATGCAGAGCGCGAGAGGATCAACTCCCGCGCTGCTGAGCATCGGCTCGATGAGCCCCACCAGGTTATCCCTCAGCATGGTTGCCTCCCGGCAGAGCCCGCTTCCGTTTCACCCGGCGAGGTCATTGTAGCTGGCGTGGAAGAGGGTGCAAACCTCCAAGACGCCGTCTGCTGCCGTCGGAGTTGCCGCTGGCGACGAGCTTCTTCTAACTTGCGATCGCGAGCCGCGTGGATCTCGGCCTGTCGTCCGGCGAGCCGATCCTGCGGCGTCACATAGCCGATCGCACTGTGTAGGCGCATCGTGTTGTAGTGATCCACGTAGAGTTGAATCAAGCGGCGTGCATCGTCCAGCGTTAACGGAGTCAGTGTCCGGATGCACTCCCGCTTGAGCGACTTATGCCAGCGTTCGATCTTCCCGTTCGACTGCGGGTAAAACGGCGAAGTGCGCACGTGCGTCATCCCCGAGATGCGAATGAACTCCTTGAAGTCGCGCGCGATGAACTGCGGTCCGTTGTCGGAGATTATCCGCGGCCTGGCTTCCGGGTACTTTTCCTTGGCTCGTTCCAGAATCATCTCAATGTCGGCTTCCTTCATCGACTCCCGCAAATCCCAATGCACCAGAAAACGACTGTATCCATCCAGCACACTGCATAAGTAATAGAACGTGCCCGACAGGTTGATATAGGAAACATCGACGTGCCAGTGCTGGTGCGGCTGCAGCGGCTGTTCGAAGCCGGTCCCCTTGCGCGACGGCTTCGGTTTCCAGCGCGAGAGGAGTCCCGCTTGTTTCAACACTCGCCATACGCTCGCCGGACTCACGGCCACCACATCGTGATCTAACATCATGAACGTAAGTCGCCGATAACCTTCCAATGGATTCTTCAGGTGGAAGCCGATGATGGCTTCCTTCTCCCACGGCTCCAGCCAAAAATCTCGGGGCACCCAACCGTTGTGCTCATTCGCCCGACCATAGCGCTGCCGCCAGTTGTAGAACTTACTCGCAGTGACGCCCAGCCAATGAATGAATCGGCCGGCGCTGATCTCGGTCTTCTGCGACCAGCGCCGGACGAAATCCACCACCTGATCCCGCACATCGTGCGGCACCCAGGTCTCGGTCAGAGTTCCCCAAGGCTTTTTTTTAACGCGATGTGCTCCGCCATCAGCTCGGCCAGGACCTCGTCCTTGGTCTGCACCTTCTTCTCCAAGAACTCAATCCGCTTCTGCTTCTCCTCCGCCTGACGGCGAGGACGTTCCGGTGTTTGGAAGGCGGCCGCTCCGTTCTCGAAAAACTCTTTCTGCCAGCGGTAGAAAACCGTGGGTTGTAGCCCCAGTTCTTCACACAGATCGGAAACCGGGACCTTGTCCAAAAGATGGCGCCGTAGAACCGCCACTTTTTCCTCAGCAGTGTAGTGCTTGCGCTCTTTTTTCATACGTTCGCTCCGCTATCTTAACGGACGAACGCTTTCTCCATTTCCAACTGAGGCGGGACACAACAGGCTACCGAGTCGCTCCCGGTTGTCCTGCTCAAAGTCGGAAAATGTCTTGCCGACCACATCCGTAAATCGGGCGAGTGGCTTGCGATTGAGCGACAATAGGTCTTCAAAAACGACTACCGACTGAAATTTTAGACCCCACTTTTCAAAAGTGAGCAGGCTTATCTGTGCATCTCTCATTTTGTCTTCGCCTGGTACCCCGTAGAGGAAAATTGGACGCTTCATGTGATTGATCCGAAAGTCAGCCGTGTACTTTCCTGTCGGGTCTTTCTGATTGTCTCGCCAGTCAAACTCAAGTCGGTTGGGAGGAATCTTGCTTTTTAGAAATGCCGTGAGGTCTTCCATGAATGTTGACCGGACAACCTCGCGGGAGAGGAAAGAGATGTCCGTAACCTTTGTCAAGGCTTGGACAAAATTAAATAGTGCATCTCCAAACCTGTCATCTACGACAGGAATAACAAGTTCTCCGTCTCTGTTTTCAACTGAGAACGTAGCAAGCGAACTATCAACAATCTGCTTGCGGTTGCCGGATGCTATCGCATCTGTGTCCAGCCAATACGACAAATGCATGATGGTGTTGGCTTCATCGCTGAGTATCCACCCGCCATTGTCGCGCTTCAGGGTAATAATGAAATGATCCCCATCCTCAAAGCGGAAGGGCGTTTTTACTAAGAAGCGCTCTTGCCCCTGCGGTTGCAGATCAATCTGCTCGCAGATTCGATCCCGGAATTCTTCTTTGATAGACGCGATATTCATGGGGTCGGTGGTTCAAAGAGAGAAGGCTGGGCGGATGGCGGCGGTGGGTTAAATCCGCAGTCTTCCAGCAAGCATCTGAGAGCACTATCAAGATTCCAATGACGCGATGTGACTTCCGCAAAAAAATCTTCTCTCAGTCCGCGCTTTTGATAGCGTTCCGTGGCCGTATGGACATGAAAGTCGTCCAGTTTGGTACGTTCAATTACATTGGTGTGCTCGTGCCTGCCGTTATAGCGGCGCAAGCGGAAGACAGTGTTATACCCCGGCATCTTGTAGCCAAGAATCGCCGAGAAATTCAGCATGTCTAGCGTCGATTGCCTGACGGCGATCACAAATTCATTCCCCGATGGACTGGTAACTCCATAGTCTTTGCGTCTGTGTTTGTCGCGTTCGATTAGTTTTGTAAGCGGGAAAAGATTGCTGGGAGTGTTTTTCGGTTCGTGAATCAGCGCATCGATCTCCGGGTCTGCTAGCAGGATGACCATTGAGAGCTAGGGGTTGACTTTTAGACACGGCTGCGCGACACTCCCTCTAGGAGCGTTGCGCGTGGCGAGTCACCCTAAACCTTCCGCCAAGAATGCCGAGGGCGATACGCCGAAAAAGCCTTTTACTTGGGCCGACTTCGATAGGATGGTAGAGCGGGCTATTACGACGCCCGCTCGAAAACCCGCTCCAAAATCGAAGTGAAAATCAGGTTTCCCTGATCCCGCCGATTATACCTGAAAGAATATTCATCCAAGTACGTCTGCAAATATTTCTGACTCACCTGATGATAGACTCCGCCAATTCCGCGCTTTACTAGGCTCCAGAATCCTTCAATCGTGTTCGTGTGAACTTCGCCCATCACGTAAACCTTGGCGGTATGATTGATGCGCTGATGTTCCTTCACGCGTCCGCCGAGACGATCATAGATTCTATATTCATCGGTGAACACTGTGCTCTTGGGCAGGATGTGTTCATGCACGATGCCAAGCACGCGCTCTGCGGTGACATCGGGAGTGGCCATAGCCTTTACTCTGCCGACACGCTTTTCGGTGCTGCGCTCCACAATCCCGATCACCGGAGACTTCTTTGTATCGCCGCGCATTGGGCGTCCGAACTGACCCTTGCGCTTTCCGCCGTAGTACGTTTCATCCATCTCAATTTTTAACCCCTCCAGTTGCATGTCAGGTTCGGACAGCAACGAGCGAATTTGCTTAAACATGCGCCACGCAGTCTTGTACGTGACGCCGGTTTCACGCTGAATCTGCTTTGCCGAGATGCCGCAACGGGTGGAACCCATCAGGTACATGGCGTAAAACCAGAGTCGCAGAGATGTGCTTGACTTCTCGAAAATAGTTCCGGCCATCGGGGAGATCATCGAACCGCAGTAGTCGCAAGCATAGGCCGGACGCCCAGTCACACGATGGTGCTTGCGATCCTGTTGGCACTTCGCGCAATATGTGATGCCGCCCGGATAGCGCTTTTCCTTGAGGTATTCAAGGCAGGCTTCGTCGTTTGGGAAGCGTCGGAGAAAATCTTCAACGGTGAGTCGAAGTTCCTTTGGGATTGTCTGTCTGCGGTTCATGGTCTATCCTCAACACAGACAGTATGCCATTTCTTCTACTTGATGTCAAGGGATAATTACCTTTATGAATACTTTGCTTACAAGTCATTATTTTTCAATACTTTAGCTAAAATGGGGGGGTTGCAGAGTTCTGTGCCACATCTGCGAGGAGTGCCCGACGAACGACTAACGACCAACGACGAACGACTGCTCTACAGCGTCCGCTTAAACAACGGCACCGCCGCCGCCAGCGTCACCACCGCAAAGATCCCCAGATAAATCATGTCCGGAGCGATCGCCCCCAGCCCCGTTTCCTTCAGCAGCAGCGACTTGAATCCATGCACCGCATACGTAAACGGATCCACTTTCGCAATCGCCCGCAGCCACGCCGGAAACGCTTGCACGGGATAGATCGATCCGCTGGGGAAAAACAGCAGAGTATTTAAAATCCCAAACATCGCCCGCGGTACCAGCGGGTCCTCGACGCGGACCATCATCAAGAACATCATCGAATTGAACGCCGCCGACGTCAGCACGATCATCAAAATCAGCCCCAGCATCGTCTGCATATGGAAGATCGTCCCCACTCCCGCCAGCAGCGATCCGATCACCGTAGTCACTACCCCGGTCATCACCGCCTTGAGCGCCCCCGCCCCATTCAGCCCAAACACCAGCTCCGCCTTCGTGATCGGCGTCACCAAATATCCCTCGTGCACCCCCCTCGCCTTATCGTCGATATACAACATCCCGCCGCCGATCATCACCGATACGTACATCGCCAGCGAGATCGATCCCGGCAGCAGGAACTTCATGTACTCGATATAGGGATACAGTTCCACTGTTTCCAGAGCCGTCTGCTGCAACAGCCGCGGCGACACGTCGGGCTGGTTCAATGCGTCGGTCACTTGATTCATCTCGTCTTCGAGGGTAGAACTCATGAAGTTGTCGCTGTTGTCCACAATCAGCGCAACTCTGGGATGATTCTTTTCGTACACCATCTTCGAATACTGCGGCGGAATAATCACCGCGCCCTGAATCTTCCCGTTGCGCACGTCCTCCCGCGCCTGCACTTCGTTGTCATACGGGATCGTAACGAACGTCCGCATATTCGCCCGCACCGCGTCAAACGCTTCCTTGATCCGGATCGCCTGCGTCCCATGATCCTCATCCACGACCCCCATTCTCGCGTCGCGGATCTTCCCTCCAAAGGCATTCCCCAACACGATCAGCTGTACCAGCGGCATGATCATCGACACCATCATCAGCGTCGGCGACCGGAAAAACTTGCGCATCTCGCGCTCAATAATTGCCATCATCCGATTCATGGCCGCAACCCCGGTCTCTCCGGCATCAGGAACCCACGCGCTTTCACCAGTTCATCGCGCAACTGCCGGCCCGTGTAGTGGACAAACACATCGTCCAGGGTCGTGTTCTGTACCGTAAGCGTCTTCAACCCGACCCCCGCCACTACCGCCATCTCCACCAGATCCGTTGTCGTGCCCGACCCATTTGACGTCAACACCCGGAACATCCCCGCGCTTTCGTTCTGCACCAACGTCACTCCCGGCAATGCCCGCAGCCGCTCTTCCCAATCGGCCGGCGGATGCTCGAAGTGCGCCTCAATCACGTTCGATCCCGGCACGCTTGCCTTCAACGCCTCTGGAGTATCCAGCGCCACCAATTTTCCGTGATCCACAATCGCGATCCGGTTGCACAGCCGGTCCGCTTCGTCCATGTAATGCGTGGTGATCAGGATGGTCAACTTACGCTTCGCCTTGATGTTGGTCAGCATCTCCCACACCGCCACGCGCGACACCGGATCCAGCCCCGTCGTCGGCTCGTCCAGAAAAAAAATCTTCGGACTATGCACCAGCCCCCGCGCAATCTCCAACCGCCGCCGCATCCCACCCGATAGCGTTTTGGTCTGCGCTCCCCGCCACTTCGTCAGGTCCACCGTCTCCAGCAACTCCGCAATCGCCTCTTTGCGCCGCTTCGCCGGAACGTCATACAGCTTCGCGTAAATACTTAGATTCTCTTCCACCGTCAAATCTAAATCGCTGGTCAGCGCTTGCGGAATCACTCCTATCGCCCGTCTCACCGCTTCCGGATCAGCCGCCACATCATGCCCCGACACCCGCGCGGCTCCCAGCGTGATCGGAATCAGGGTCGTCATCATCCGGATCAACGTCGACTTTCCCGCCCCATTCGGCCCCAGCAGCCCAAAAATCTCGCCCTCCTTCACTGCAAACGAAACGTCGTCCACCGCCGTGAACTCGCCATATCGTTTCACGATGTGTTCCACTTCAATAGCATTAGGAGCGTCCGCCGCAACCTCGCCACGCAGGCTCAGTTCCGACGCCGGAACACTCATGCCGTTAGTGGTGCCGTTAGTGGTGCCGTTAGTGGTGCCGTTAGCTTTGTTCATGTCTTCAGTCATTCCGTACACCCCGAACTTTGAAACTTTGGACTATCCCCCCTTCAACTGCTGCGGACTTACTAACACCTCTGCCGTCATCCCTGGCACATAGGCCCCCTTTGGATTGTCCAGCCTCACCTTCAACGCAATCGTCCGTATATCCCGCTTTCGACGCCCCACATCGCGCTGCGTCGCGAAATCGGCTTCCGCCGCCTTATAAAAAAGTTTCCCCGGAACCACCGTGCCTCCCGGCAGCCGTACGCGCAGCGTGTCTCCCAATCCAATATGATCGGCGTCCGTCTCCGGAATCGCCGCCAGCACCCACGTGTCGCTGAAATCCACGATCGTAACGATCGCCTGCCCCGCGTTCACCACTTCGCCTTCGCGCGCCGCACGCACCAGCACCGTTCCGGTGACCGGCGAATAAATCTTTGTGTATCCCAGCCGCACTTCTCCTTCTTTCAACTGCGCCACTGCGTTAGCCACCTGCGCCCGCGTCGATGCCACCGTACTCTGCGCCGCCGTCGCCTGATTCGTGCGCGCCATCGCCGAATTCAAATCCGCCTGCGCCGCGGTCACCTGGTCCTTCAGCGACTGCACGCTTGCTTCTTGCGCCTTCAGGTTCATCTCCGCCTGCACTCTCTCCTGATCCGATGCCACGCCCGCCTGCGCTAATCCAATGGTCCGCCGGCTGTCGCTCTCCACCCGCGTCAAAGTCGCTTCCGCCTGCGCCAGTTGCGCGCGCGCCGATTGCAGCTTCGCCTGCGCATTCGACACGTCGCTGGACGTCGATCCCTTCGTCGACTTCCGCGTGTATTCGTTGGCGCTCACCTGCGACCGGAAACTGGCAATCGTGGCCGCCGCGGCACGCTCCTCCGCCTCCAACTCCGAGGGATCCAGCAACGCGATCAGATCCCCCTGCTTTACTTGGGTTCCTTCTTCCACCAGGAGCTTCAGAATCCGTCCCTGAATCTGTGGACTCACCACGATCTGGTTCGCATCCACCGTCCCCACCAGAACCAGATCATTCCCCCGCGGCGTGGAAAAAAAGTAGTACGCCGAAGCAATCACCAGAATGACCCCCAACAGAATCAAAAATTTATTCCGAACGCTCATCATCAATCTCCTAGCATCAAGCTCTCGTCGGGAGGCTCTTAGCTTTTAGCTCTTGGCCCTTAGCCTCGGTTCTTATCCTTCTTGACCGAGGGAGCTCACCGAAACAGCGCCGCCGAAATAAAACCTAGAACAAACGCCCGGCGCTCGCGAATCCGCTGCTCCGACAACGGATCCACCTTCATCAGCGTCTTCATCAGCGGCGCCGCGCTGAAATAAAAAATAATTACGCCCACCACCGACGGGACAAAGTCCATCGCATTCACCGCCCGAAATTCCCCCGCCTCAATTCCCTCCCGCAACACCTTGGCCAGCCTCTCGAAAATCGGACGGAAATATTTCTTTGCAACCCGCTGCATCCGTGTGCTGCCTTTCGCGCCCGACCGCATCCATTCCCCCTGCACCACTCGGGGAAACCGCGGATTGGCCGCGATGTAATCGAAGTATGCCCCCAGATACTCCAGCATCTTCTGGCGCGGCGGCAGGTTGCTTTCGAGCACCGGCATTACCCGCGCCCGCATCCCGCTGAACACATGGTCGAGCACCGCTTCGTACAATGCATCCTTGTCCTTGAAGTAGTAATAGAGCAGCGCCTTGTTGACGTGCGCCGCGCGCGCGATCGCGTCGGTCCGAGCGCCCGCAATTCCATGCTCGGCAAATTCCGCAACCGCCGCCTTGAGGATTGCTGCCCGGCTCTCTTCCGGACGACCGCGAGTTCCCAAACGATGAGTCCCCAGACGGCCGGTGCCAGCGCGGCTTGTGGAACGACGCGACCAACCGGGGGGGCGCGCAGCTGCAGATGCTTTCATATAATTAACCAGTTAGTTAGATTTTACCCTGTCGAATCCCCTCCGTCAACAAGTGTTGAAAGGGCGACTCCACCGAGCAACGCTCGGCCCCGTCCTGAAGGAAAAACTGGATGCGGCAGAAACAGCAGCCGCAGGCGAATAGGAAGAAAACGAAGAAGAGAACGACGACAACAAAGAAAAAGACGGACTGAAGACAAGCCAAGAAAGCCCAAGGAAAGCAAGGCACAGTCGGCGACTCCACCGGCTCCGTAAACCCAAGAGCAGCCGCCGCTGAAACCTCTATCGCGATCCGCCCGCGATCGAGGGCACCAGCAGTACCTCGTCGCCGTCCTGGAACGAATAGGAAGCGCCTCCTAGGAAGCGAATGTCTTCCTCATTTACGTAAATATTCAGGAACCGCCGTGTCTCTCCCACTTCATCCCGCAGATGGGGCTTCAAGTCGGGGAACTGCCGGTCGAGCTCCGAGAATAGCTCACTGAGATTGGCCGCCGAGCAGACAACGCGCGGCGTCCCGGCCGCTAGCCGCCGCAAAGCCGTAGGAATTTGAACGGTGATGCTCATGAAGAAACCTCCGGGGCCAGAAGCCCGAATGAAAATGCGATAGTGGCTGGTCGTTGGTCGTTAGCGAGCCCGATTCACGTGAAGACCGCGAGCGTTTGCTAATCGCAAACGACCAACGACTAACGACCGACGACTGTGTCTAGCGCCCAGCGACCACAGCCGCCGATGCCGTCTCTCTGAACGCCGCCGGCAAACTCGCCGCCTTTGTCGCCAGGTAGGCTTCGAACTCGACTAGCTTCGGTGCGATGGGCGCTTCCTCCTCGTACGCGTTCGCCAGCACGTCGGTGGTCTTGAGGCCGTTGCCGGTGATGCAGAGCACGGTGGTTTCATCCGGGAGGATTCGATCCTGATGAATCAGCTTGCGCGCTGTGCCCACGGTGACGCCGCCCGCGGTCTCGGTGAAGATGCCCTCGCTCTCCGCCAGCAACTGGATGGCATTGACAACTTCGGGATCGGAAATATCTTCCGACCATCCGCCGCTTTGGCTGATGGCCTTCAGCGCGTAATGTCCATCGGCCGGATTGCCGATGGCCAGCGAACGCGCAATCGTCTTGGGACGCTGCGGTGCGATCTCGTTGCTGTACTGCTTGATCGCGGTGGAAATCGGCGAGCACCCCGTCGCTTGCGCGCCAAAAAACTTCACCAGCTTGGGATCGACCAGTTTCAGAAGAATCAGCTCATCGAACGCTTTCTTGATTTTCGTGATCAGCGACCCGCCCGCCATCGGCACCACGATGTTATCGGGCAAGCGCCAGCCGAGTTGCTCGGCGATCTCGTAGCCCACCGTCTTCGAGCCTTCGGCGTAATAGGGACGAAGATTGACGTTTACGAATCCCCAGCGATGTTCTTCGGCGATCTGCGAGCACAGGCGATTGACATGGTCGTAGCTGCCGTTGATGCGCACGACCTCCGCGCCAAACACCTGTGTGCCTAGAATCTTGGCGGGCTCGAGATCCGAAGGAATAAAAATCCATGCCTTCAAACCTTCGCGAGCCGCTTGCGCCGCTACTGCATTCGCCAGATTGCCGGTCGACGAACAAGCCACGGTATCGAACCCGAAGCTGCGCGCATTCGCCAGCGCGACCGCAACCACGCGATCTTTGAAGCTCAAGGTGGGCAGGCAGACGGCATCATTCTTGACGAAGAGCCGGCGCGATCCGATCTCTTCGCCGAGCCGCGAAGCGCTCACGAGCGGCGTGTATCCCACCGGAAGCGACGGCTGAAATGCGACGGGCAACGGCAGCAGTTCGCGATAGCGCCACATATTCGGCGCGCGCGAGGCGAACAGTTCGCGCGAAAGGCGCGAGCGGAGCGAATCGTAATCGTAGGTGATTTCTAGCGGCGAGAAACAGTCTTCGCAGTAACTGCGCGGCTGGTTGCCCCAGGTCTTGCCGCATTCGCGGCAGCGGAGCTGGTAGGTGCTCGTCTCCATTTTGCAACTTCTTTCCGTGACTGCGGGACGAGCCGGGGAAAATTCCCCATTTACGACAAAACCCCTTTTCCGGATTGGAAAAGAGGCTCGGGATACGCGAACAACAAATCGCTTTCACCCCGAATCTCATGGTCCCCGTTACCGGGCGAGAGTTGGCACCTGACGGTCGAGATTTATGATCCCGATCCGGTTGCCGTGGCGTCCTAGGGCTCGTCCCTCAGCCACTCTGCATGAAATTCCTAATTTGCTCAAATAATGAGCAAACTTGGGATCAAATATTACAAGCGGCCAAGCCGGTCTGTCAAGCGGATTTTCAACCGCCCAAAGGGGGTAAACCGCCGAGAATTCATTGTTTCGCCTTTGAGCGACAAGACTTCAGCACCCGCTCCGGCATCACGCCGTCTTCGGGCGGAGCCGAGCCTTGATCGTTTGCAGCAATGCGGCGCCGGCTTCACCGGCATCGCGGGTAGAAAACTCGCTGCCCAGTTCGATCACTGGAAGTCTGGCACACGCGTCCTGGAAGGATTGGGGCGAGGCCGCGGACGCGGTCCTGTCGGGGCCTACCAGCAGGAGATCAAAAGGCGTGACGCGCATCAAGAGAAGAGCGTCGCTTACACGGCAAGTGCTCTGGGCGTCGTATCCGGCACGGCGCAGCAGTTCGCGCAAGTAGGCGAGCACGTCGACATTGGAGTCGAGGCACAGAACCCTGCGACCGGTGAGGACGGGGGCCTCGGCAGAGACTCCGGGGCGGTAGAAGGCGGCGACCGCCTGCTCCTCCGATCCGTGGGCTTCGAACACCGTCGTCAAGCGCGTCATCTCCAGAACCTTGCGCACCTGTTCCGGCACGTCGCAGAGCTTCAGGTCTCCGCGGGCCTGGCGGGTGCTGGCGAGGACGCGGACCATGGCGCCGAGGCCGCTGCTGTCAATGAATCCGACCTGGCTCAGATTGAGGACGATGGAACTGCGCGTATGCAGCAACCAGGCAACATGCGCCAGCAGGGATTCGCTGGCCTTACCGGCAACAATCCTTCCGTTGCAGCGCACTATGGTGACGCGTCCAACCTCGCGAGTGTCGAGCGACAGGAGCAATGGGCCTCCGATGGGTCTGGGATCAAGCCTGCGAAATCGCTACATTATATGCCTGAGGGATATGCCTGAGGGGCAGGTCTGGGACCAAGGTCCGGATTTCGAAATCAAGGCACGACCCACATAAAGAGATATTTGTATTGTGATTGGGAGCCAACCTCGGTACATTATTTCAATGGTCGTGGAATCAATGGGCGTGCCTCATCCCAACCTCAGCGACGAAGTGAATCGGAATATCATCCAATCCGAAATCGAGGGAGGCGTATTCCTTGAAGGCCTGCCGCGGGACACCGTGCTGCAGATTCGTACTCAGCACCACTTCTACACGGCACTACTTCTGGGCGAGGGTGCGGCGCTGATCTCGGGACATCCGCAGTACTGTCCCGAACCGGTTCAGGTGACCATCGCCGGCTCGACCTGGGGCGGTTCCATGCTCAAGATGCGCTTCATCGGTCGCGGTATGCACCTGGAGTTTCATCATCCGGCATACAGCACGCCGATTGTCACGTCTCCTATTCAGGAAATCCACGAGCCCGTTGCGTCCGTTAGGGACAACGCGACAGTCGCAAGCTGACGCGAGCGTTGCCCGCACTGTCGCTCCTGCACATCCAGACGGAAGTCAGCAGAAACCGGAGACGAGCGATCCGCCTATATCAGCGGCTGTACTGATTCCGCTTCTTGTCTTCGTGCCGCTCGATCCCGAGGCGGATCAGGCGATCAATCAACTCGGGATACGACACGCCTGATGCCGCCCACATCTTCGGATACATGCTGATCGCGGTGAAGCCTGGCATGGTGTTGATCTCGTTGACGAAGATCTTGCGCGACTTGGGCTCCATGAGAAAATCGACGCGCGCCAAGCCCGCGCAATCGACCGCTTGAAAAGCCGCGATCGCGAGCCTCTGCACCGTTTTCATTTCCGCTTTAGTGAGCTGCGCGGGGATCACCGCTTCGGAGCCTTCGACCAGATACTTTGCATCGTAGTCGTAGAATTCCTTGCAGGGAACGATTTCTCCCGCCACCGACGCTTTGGGATCGTCGTTGCCGAGCACCGCGCACTCGATCTCGCGCGCCTTATTCTTTTTTCCGCCTACGCCTTCCTCAATCACGATCTTGCGATCGAACTTTGCGGCTTCCGCGATTGCCGGACCGAGTTCCCTGCGATCGTGCGCCTTCGAGATTCCCACCGACGACCCCAAGTTCGCGGGCTTCACGAACACGGGATACTTCAGCTTGCTCTCGACCAGTTTCTGCATTTCTTTTGGCACTTCCTTCGACTCGGGGTCGAATTGGCTGCGCAACACGGTCACGTGCTTCACGATAGGCAATCCGGCCGCGCGGAACAAAGACTTCATGATGTCTTTATCCATGCCCGCGGAAGAGCCGAGCACACCGGCGCCGACGTACGCAATGTCGGCCAGTTCGAGCAAACCCTGAATCGTGCCATCTTCTCCGAAGGTTCCGTGCAGCACGGGGAAGATGATATCGACGTTAATGGCGCGGTCGGAAGCACGACGGAGCGTCGCAGCATCGGTCTTGGCATCGGTCTGGAACGGCGTGATCCCAGCTTCGCGCCGCGCCGGTTCCGGAGGAAACACCACGGACTCGCCGGTGGCGAGCACAGCCGCCCCCGGAGTCGCTTCCGGATCGCCCGCCCGCAAGTGCTTCTCCGGCGTGGGGAGGACACCGGCCTGCTTTTCGCCCCGCAACAGTCTCTCGGCATGTTCTGCGGTGAGCCAGCGGCCGTCTTTCGTAATGCCGATGGGAACCACTTCGTATTTCGTCTTATCGATTGCATTCAGAACGGACGCCGCCGACAGCAACGACACTTCATGCTCGCCGCTGCGTCCGCCAAAAAGGATGCCAACCCGAAGCTTTGCCATATCATTTCGTTCCCAGGCAACTAGTCCTTCACCAGCCAGTCCATTGCCTCTTCCCGCGTCTTGAAGGTCACAATCTGGCGCCGGGAAAAATTCTGGAAGTTTTCCATGAACGCGTGGGGGATGCTCTCCGTGCCGATCCACGCCGTTTTCTTCACAAATGGCCGGTCGAGCGTCAGCACTTCTTTAAGCTTAGTCGCAACCGTGTGATCCACTGTGGCGCCGGTGTAGTCGGCGAGCGTGACCAGCGACTCGCGCGCGTGCTTCGCCACCGTGATCCGCACCTGCTCAAGCAGAAGTTGCATCTCTTGTGCATTGGCGTGCGAAAAGTCCAGCAGCAGAATCTGCTTGCCCTGGTGCTTGATGAACTGGATACGATCATCCATTTCGGACCCCGCATGGTCTTCCCTGTGCTCCTGTGTGTCCCCTGTGGTTGAGGCTTTTTTCACCACAGGGGACACAGAGGAGCACAGAGGAAAGCTAGCTTAACAGCGACTCCACGACACTGTAAGCCTCACTCAGCGCCGCGTCCAGCGCGGCTGCGTCTTTTCCGCCCGCCTCGGCCAAATCCGGACGCCCGCCGCCTTTGCCGCCGACTTTCTGCGCCACTGGGCCGATAATCTTTCCCGCCTGAATGCGGCTGGTGAGGTCTTTGGTTACGCCGACGATCAGCGAGACGTTGCCATTCGAGGCCGAGCCCAGCACGACTACGGCGGAGCCGAGCTTGTCGCGAAGCTGATCGACCAACGTGCGCATCTGCGCGCGCTCCAGATTGTCCACGCGGTGGGTCAGCACTTTGACGCCGCGAACTTCTTTGACTTTGTCGCCGATGTTGGCTGTGCTCGACGATGCCGACTTCATCCGCGCCTGATCGAGTTCGCGCGCCAGGCGCTTTATTTCGGCATCTTTCTTTTCGAGTTCCAGCTTCAGGGCCTCGGCCGGAGACACCGCATCCTCTCCATCCGTGGGTGCCCCATCCTTTCGCGTTTTTTGCGAAAGGGTGGGACCAACAAAGCTGGCTACCACGCTCTCCAGTTCGTGATCCCTGCGGAAGTGGCGCAGCGAGCCTTCGCCAGTCACGGCCTCGATGCGCCGCACGCCTGACGACACGCTTCCCTCTTTCAGAATCTTGATCAGGCCGATCTCGCCCGTCGCGCCGGTGTGCGTGCCGCCGCACAGTTCGGTCGAGAAATCGCCGATCTTGATCACGCGGACGCGGTCGCCATATTTCTCGCCGAACAGCGCCATCGCGTGATATTCGTTGACGGCCACGTCGATCGGAACGTTCTCGACGATCTCGACTCGCTCGTTGCGCAGAACTTCTCGGTTGATGATGTCTTCGATATCCTGTAGTTCTTCGTCTTCGACGCCGGTGAAGTGCGAGAAATCGAAGCGCAGATGATTGGGAGCGACCAGCGACCCTGCCTGCTTCACATGCTTGCCCAAAACTTCTCGCAGTCCCGCGTGGAGCAAGTGCGTCGCCGTGTGATTGCGCATGGTGGCCTCGCGAATCGCAGTGTCGACAACGGCGTCGACTTTGTCGCCCACGCGAATTGCCTGCTTGGCGACGACCTGATGCGCGCGCACGCCCTGCACGGGGTAGTAGCAGCCCGTCACTTCGGCGACGACTGTGTTGTGATCGTCGGAGTAGAGCCATCCGCGGTCCCCGACTTGGCCTCCGGATTCGGCATAGAAGGGCGTGTGGTCGAGGATTATTTCGCCGGAGTCGCCGGGCTTGAGTTCCTGCGCGCCTTGGCTGCCCTTTATGATGGCGAGAACTTCGCAGTTGTCCGAGCGCGTCTGGCGATAGCCTTCAAAGTCGGACTTCGGGAGCTGCCGGTAGGCGGGATTGGCCGTTTGCTTGGCTGCACCTTTCCAGGAGGCGCGAGCACGAGCCTTCTGCTCCTCCATTGCCCGGTCGAAACCCACCTGATCAAACTTGATTCCTTGATCGCGGGCCGCGTCTTGAATGAAGTCAAGCGGCATCCCGAATGTGTCGTAAAGCCTAAACGCGAGCCATCCGTGATAGGTTGGTTCTTTACCAATCTCTCGTAAGGCGCTCACAACAGCCGCAGTCGGAAGTTCGTACGCTCCCGAGGACTTGGTGAGCCTCAAGTCAATGACATCCGTAGGCTCACCGCGCTCTTGCAGTCGACCTCTGATCTGCAACAACTCTTGGTCCGTTAGGGCGTCGAGGGTGCTGTTGATAGCGTGGGGCAAATCGGTGGTTAAGCGTTTCAAGCCCTCATCCAATGTGTGCGCGAATCGCGTCTCTTCCGCCAAGACCGTTTTCGACACTCGATCTCCTGATTCCTTCAATTCTGGATATGCATCCAGCATCAAATCGCGAACTGCAGGCACCATCTCGTGAAGAAATGGTTTGTCTTGCCCAAGCAATCGCCCGTGCGTGATGGCGCGCCGGACGATTTTACGCAGTACGTAGCCGCGTCCTTCATTGGACGGAATCACACCATCCGAGATAAGAAACGTCGCAGCGCGCGAGTGATCGGCGATTACGCGTAAGGAGGCTGCCGATTTCGTATGAGCTTCCTTGTCAAGCTCTTTCTTGAGTGATGTTCCCGTCAGTTCCGCTGCGCGCTTGATCAGCGGTGTAAACAAATCGGTTTCGTAATTCGAAATCACGCCCTGCAACACCGCTGCCGTGCGCTCCAGCCCCATGCCCGTGTCAATCGACGGCTTTGGCAGCGGCGTCAGTTTTCCTGACGCGTCGCGGTCGAACTGCATGAACACCAAATTCCACAGTTCGACATACCGTCCGCAATCGCAGCCGAACTTGCAGTCTGTATGACCCTGATCGCTGGCCGTCGCGCCCATGTCGTAGTGAATCTCGCTGCAGGGGCCGCAGGGGCCGGTGTCGTCCATCTGCCAGAAATTGTCTTTTGCTCCGAACTCGTAGATGCGATCTTTCGGCACACCTTGGCTGAGCCACAGGTCGTACGCTTCGGCATCGCGCGGGACTCCGTTTTCGCCTTTGAAGATCGTTACGTAGAGCTTCGCTTTGTCGATTCCGAACCACTCCGGCGACGTGATCAGCTCCCACGCGTAGGCTATGGCATCTTTCTTGAAGTAATCGCCGAAAGAGAAATTTCCCAGCATCTCGAAAAACGTGTGATGACGATTGGTGAAGCCTACGTTTTCAAGATCGTTGTGCTTGCCTCCGGCGCGCACGCACTTCTGCGAGGTTGTCGCCCGCAAGTAGTCGCGCTTTTCGAGGCCGAGGAAAACGTCCTTGAACTGGTTCATGCCGGCGTTGGTAAAGAGCAGCGTCGGGTCGTTGGCTGGGACGAGCGACGAGGAGTGCACCTCGCGGTGTTGCTTCTGAATGAAGAAGTCCAGGAACTTGCGGCGAATTTCGGAGCCTGTCAGCATGGAAACTCAATTCTAAATGAAAGGCAAACTTCACCACAGGGGGCACGGGGGAACACAGGGGCTCAGTACGAAGTCAGCCGGCGAGCGGAAGGCAAGAATCGGCGACGTCGAAGACTTGCAGCGCAAACAGCTCGCAGCCGGCACTTCGACGCCGTCGTGAAAGAGATTTACTTCACCGTGTCTGCGGTTTTCTCGGCGCCCTTCTTCACTCCGTGGCCGACCGCCTTGGTACCTTTTTTCACGCCTTTCCCGGTGTCCTTGGCAGCAGTCTCAGTAGCCTTGCCGGTTTTGTCGGCGGCCTTTTCCGTGCCTTTGCCGGTGTCTTTGGCGGCAGTTTTAGTCGCGTCGCCAGTTTTTTCGGCGCCTTTTTCAGTGGCTTTGCCAGTGTCTTTGGCGGCGGTATCGGTGGCTTTGCCGGTATCCTTGGCGGCGGTCTTGGTGGCGTGTCCGGTTTTCTTCGCCGCTGTGTCGGTTGCTTTGCCAGTATCGTCAGCTGCCTTTTTCACGTCGGTCCCGGCTTGGCCATAGGAGAACGCAGTCAAAGCCAGCAGCGCGGCTGCGATCATTAAAGCGAACTTCAAAAAGGATTTTGTTTTCATAGCTCCTCCAGAAAATTTAAAGGGTTCTAGTTGCAGAGTTGTATCAGAGTATGAGGGATGGCGCAAACAGGGCGGGAACTTGATTGGTCCTAATTTCGACGAAAACGCGTTTCGATTTGCACTCTTCGATTTGCAATCTGCGCCGCAGAGACGACGCAACCCTCGTCTCTGCAGACGATTTGTCCTGCCTCAGTGAGTAGCCTCGGAAGTTTCGCTCTCGAGTTCGGTGAGAGTTTCTTCGTCCACGTCCCATTTTTTCAGGATCGTGAAGATGGTTTTTGATCCGAATCCGGCGCGCGTCAACTGGCGGAAGATGCGGGCTGTTTGTTTTTTATCTTTACCTTTGGGCTTCTGCAGGCGTTTGCGGCGGAGATAGTCGCGCGCGAGATTTTCTTCTTTCACGTCGTCATAAACGGAAGCAACTGCTTTTTCGATGACATCGCCGTGCACTCCCTTCGCCTTCAGGTCGTTGACGACGCGCATGCGCCCGAATTTCTCGTTGTCGCGGCGGTACGACGAAAAGGCGGCGGCGTACTTGGAGTCGTTCAGATAGCCCTGGTCTTTCAGGCGAACGACAATCAGTTCCACCAGCGTCTTGCCGAATTCCGTATCGGCTTCCACACGGTTCCGCAGCAGGCGCTTCAGTTCCGCGACCGACCGCATGCGGCGCGCTAGCGCACCTACAGCGTATTCGTAAAGCTCCGCTTCGGTGAAGAGTTTTCTGGGACGGCCAAACGCCATGCCTACACGATAGCGCGAGACGGGGCATGGGGGTTAGCGCTCACGGGCTTGGCTTGACGGAGGACGAATTCTTTCACGTCCTGCAGCCGGATTATTTTGGCGGCGGCGATGGACTCGGCACATTGTTAGGGAACACCGGTGCGCCGGTCGCCGCTGGCGCGTTCGCCCCGAGGGGCGCGACCAGCACCGCTTTTGCCGAGTCGGGCAGTTTGTCGGCATTGGCCAGCAGGAGCGCCAATTGCCAAATCTGAGTTTCAGAAAGCGACTTGCTGAAGCCGGGCATGCCGGTCATTCGGAGGCCGTTGAAGATCTTCCAGTAGCTTTCGCCCGGCGGATCGTCGGTCACGCCTTTTCCCTCGAAGAGCAGTGGCGGCCGCGGATACATTCCCTTTGCAATCGCCGTCCTCGGCGCCAGCGGCAAGCCGTGGCAAACGGCGCAATGCTGCTTGTAAAGCTCGGCGCCGGCCAAGTAGTTGGCCTCTGTCGCCTGGACCGGGACAATCTTCGGCATGTCTTTGACGATGCGCGCATTCAAAGTCTTGTGCGCGAAGAAATTTTCGAAGGGTACGTCGGAGTCGGTGGTGGCAACGGGAGCACTGCCGCTGGTGAAATACAGATAAACCCCGGCGGGCACGAGGATGAGACCGAGCAGCAATCCGGCGATGAATTTCACGGTTAGTCCTGTTTTTACCAAGTTTTTACAAAATTAACTTTACCATCCGCATCCAAATTCTCTTGATCGGCATACAATTTCGGGTACCCCGGCGGCGAGATCGCCAGGTCCTCCGGGACGGGAACAACCATGCGAATTGTGAGCGCGGCGAGCGCTTTTCCGCGGCATTACTACTCCCAGGAGATGTTGCTGGCGGCGCTGCAGGAATACTGGGGCGATCAGATCGAAAACCCGCACGTGCTACGGCGTTTGCATCGTCATGTGGGCGTCGACGGACGCTTTCTGTCTCTCCCCAAAGAGGAGTATCTGGAGATGAAAACCTGGGGCGAGGCCAACCAGCACTGGATTCGCACAGCCAAGGAGTTGGGAGAGAAAGCGGTTACAGGCGCGCTGGCGGACGCGGGTTTGCACGGCCGCAATCTGGGCGCGTTCTTTTTTGCTTCGGTGACCGGCATTTGCAGCCCATCGATTGACGCACTGCTAATCAACCGGATGGGATTGTGCAGAAACATTCGGCGGGTTCCGATTTTCGGTTTGGGCTGTGTGGCGGGCGCAGCGGGCATTTCGCGGGCGGCTGACTATGTGCGCGCTTATCCGGACCAAGTCGCGGTCGTGCTGTCGGTCGAACTTTGCTCGCTCACGCTACAGCGCGAGGATATCTCGATGGCCAACCTGATTTCGTCCGGGCTGTTTGGCGACGGCGCGGCCGCGGTGATCGTAGCCGGCGCGGATTACGGAGGACTTTCCGGCCCGCGCATCCTCGCAACCCGCTCCGTGTTCTATCCCGACACAGAGGAAATGATGGGTTGGGACGTATCGGAAAAAGGCTTCCGCATTGTTCTCTCGCGCGAAATTCCGAACCTGGTTCGAAAAAACCTGGCGCACGATCTTGACGATTTTCTTGCCGGGCGCGGATTGACTCGCGCCGACATCAGCAACTGGGTGCTGCATACCGGCGGGCCAAAGATTCTGGAAGCGACCGCCGAGGCGCTCGGCTTGAAGAATGGTGAACTCGACGTTTCCTGGCAATGCTTGCGCCGGACGGGCAATCTGTCGTCGGCTTCCGTGCTGGTGGTGCTCGAAGAAGTCATGAAGAATCGCCGCCCGAAACCGGGCACGCTTGGCTTGCTGGCCGCGATGGGTCCGGGGTTCTGCTCGGAATTCGTTTTGCTGGAATGGTAGGAGAGAGCGAGAGTTCAAAGTTTCAGGGTTTCAAGGTTTCAGAAAGGCTCGTCGAAGACTGTGGACGGTTTCCCGAATCCGGTGGATGTGTTCGTGGTCGGTGGCGGACCTGCGGGTCTGGCGACCGCCATCGCGGCGCGGCGCCACGGTTTGAGCGTGGTGCTGGCGGATGGCGCGGTTCCGCCGATCGACAAGCCGTGCGGTGAGGGACTGATGCCGGACGGAGTGGAGGCTTTGCGCGATCTCGGCATCACGATTCCCGAAGGCGAAGCGCATCCATTCCATGGCATTCGTTTCGTGAGCAATGGCATAAGAGCCGAGGCTGCTTTTCCTCACGGAACGGCGTACGGAATCCGGCGTACGCATCTGCATCGCGTGTTGTTGGACCACGCGGCGAGGTGCGGCGTGCGCTTGCTGTGGCGGGCGGCGGTCACCGGGCTTCATCCAGAGGGCGCGCTGGTTGCTGGAGAATTGGTGCGAGCGCGCTGGGTGGTGGGCGCTGACGGAGGGAGTTCGCGCGTCCGCGGCTGGGCAAAGCTGGATCAACACGAACTGGATGCACCCCAGAAAAAGAATCGGCGCTTCGGTTTCCGGCGCCACTACCGCGTCGCGCCCTGGACCGACTTCATGGAGCTGCATTGGGGCCGTCACTGCCAGATTTATGTCACTCCGGTCAGCCGCGAAGAAGTTTGTTTGGCGCTGGTCTCGTCCAGTCCGAAGTTGCGGCTGCGGATGGACGACGCGCTCGGGGAATTTCCGGAACTTTCGGCACGCCTCAAAGATGCGGAACCCGCTTCCAGCGAGCGGGGCGCGATCACCGTCGCCCGCAAATTGCGGCGCGTGTATCGTGGCCGAACGGTGTTGGTGGGCGACGCCTCGGGCGGAGTGGACGCCATTACCGGAGAAGGTATTTGCCTCGGCTTTCGGCAAGCCGCGCTGCTGGGCGATTGCCTGGCGAGCGGAGACCTCGCTCGCTATCAAAAGGGTCATCGGACGTTGATGTGCCGTCCCGCCCTGATGGCTCGCATGATGCTGTTCATGGCCGAACACAGCCGTCTGCGACAGCGCACCATGCAGGTATTCCGGTCGAGCCCCCAGTCTTTTGCTGGAATGTTGGCCATGCACGTGGGCGAAGGCTCCGCGCGAGACCACATCTCGAACGGAATCACTTTGGGGTGGGAACTGCTGAAGGCCTGATGCATTGCGGACCCATCAGAATCTATGTCGACAACTGTGCTCAGAATTCCACATGAGCCCGGAGGGTCGGCACCACCACCGGCCCCCGGTCGCGGTTGTAACCAGGGTTGTTGACGTACTGCAATCCGGGAGCGATATAGATTCCGCGCCAAACGTGTGCTGTGTAATACGATTCGACGATGTTCTCCCGCCCGTAGTTCAGCCTTCCGTCGCCCAGCAGAAAACCGAGCCCGCCATCTGCCAGGTATACCTGGTGATCTTTCTTGATGCCGTTCGATACGAAGGCAATGCCGGCACGGTCCTGCCTGCGATGCCATTTCGCGCCATTCACCCCAACGCCTTCGGCGATGGTCGAATCGATTTCGGTGTAGACAAACGACTCGGTTCTTCCGTTGTCCCATCCCCAGCGGGCAAACGCCGTGACGTTCCGCGTGAGATTCTGTTCCAGGTTGGCGCCGACGCCATACTTGTGCGTGATGTGCCAGGGATGGTTCGTGATTTCCGGCGTCGTCTCCGGCTCCGGGGACGAGCGATTTATAAACTGAGTAACGGCATCGCGATAGATGCCCATATTGGCGTGGTTTGTGTAGGCGATTAGCCGCACCACGCCCGCTTTTTTCGGTATGACGCCATGACGCAGCTCGTATTCCCAATCTTCCGCATGAACTTGCCACGGACGCCACACTAGATCGATTCCGTTCGCAACCTTCGGCATGAGCGCTTCGACGAAGCGAAAACCCCAGTTGCGATCCTCGTAATCGGCGACCACGCCCACGGTGTAGCCGCGCGTATCGGCGGCGTAATCCCAGGCGCCATTGTTGTCCACGGACCAGTTGTTGAATTGAAAATGCGTGTCGGAGCCGACCGAGTTCACGTCAAAGAAATCCGGCATGCTGAACTTGCCGAAGCGAATTTCGAGCCGGCGCCGCGGCAACTCATCGAACAGCGACAGAAAACTGCGCTGGTTCTCAATCTTATCCTTACTCAACGCGAACACTTTGTGGATCATGCCGCGCCCCAAGTACGGCGCTTTGCTCAACAGCGGATTGCGCACGATGTCCAGATCCGTATTACCCGCCAAGCCCAGGCCGGTGCTGAGCGCCGTGCCGCCAGCTTCTTCGATGTCAACCAGAAGCTCGGTGGAATTGTTGAGCCGCACGCCGGTGTAGAGCGTCATGACTCGCGAAGTGGCTTTGTCATAGTGTGGACTGAGGCTGTGCGATCCGCTGTAGTCGGCGTGAAAGCCGGGATGAGCCTGGAAGATGAAGTTTGTCTGCCCGGAGAGCCAGAACCGCGAGTCCTTGAAATGCGGGAACATCGATTCGGTATCGGCATTGGCATCGGTGGGTGGGCTGGGCGGATCGTCCGCAGCCGAGGCGGTGGGAGCGGCGGATTGTGTGGAAGCAGATTGTGTGGAATCGGCGGCGACTTGCGACTGCGCCCAGCATGCGGGAACGCTGGCGCCCATCGCTAAAGCGAGCGTCAGGGCTATGAGTAGCCTAGCGCCCCGACCGCGACCTTGGCTGGCCCGGCGGTTCTTCATGAAGGCGTCGATAATGAAAATGAATTTCAATTTCAATATCATGAAAGCAATCTAATTGGCTGGAGGCGCGCTCAACAACGCTTCCAGTCACCCCTGGATGTGATTACAATCACGCTGGCATGTACAGTTCGCCAGTATGCGCTTCATCAGTTAATAGAACGTTACACTTACGGGCCGAGTTGATAGTTCTCCGCGGCTGACGCCCACTGAATGCGGAGCTGCCGCCTGCCGTTTTTGTCGGTGACCACGACCCAGCTCATGCGCGGAGACTTGCGTTCCGCGCTGCTTTCCAATTGCCAGAAAGCACCATCTTCGTATTGGATCACACGCGTGAGCTGCGTCGTCGGCATCGCCATCGCTTTTGCGAATGCGGTCATGTAGGTCATTTTCCCTTCCTCCTTTCTGTAAGATTCAGCCTTCCAACTTGACCTCATGCCGCTATGCCAGGTGAACCGATTTCTTGCGCGCGATCTACGCCTCGCGCGGATGATTAACGCAAGCATATCACGGACAGTTAACTATAGTTAATGCCAAACGGCTGCGCGGGCTCGTAAATGCCCGCCGGCAGCGACGCTTGCGGTTGGAGCGCAATTGCCGCCGGCAGCGACGCGGCATGGCCGAGCTCTAGTCTCAGTTTTTTGGGATAGAAGAAGCAGATGTGAACCGATAGGGGAGGAGTAAGGCCGCTATCGTCTCACGTCTACTGCTGCCATCCAGCGAGCCGCCAACTCGGAGGAATCGTCGATCCTGCGTCGCATATACCTCGTTTGCATCCGCGCGGAGCCAGATGTTATTTTCAAGCCGCGCGGACGGCGTGCCTACGCAACCCCTACCGCGCCGACTTAATTCTCATATACCATAGGGGGGTATACTACAGTCAAGGAAAAAATGCATACCGTCGAGGAAAAACCCAAGCTCATTCTCCGGATCAAGAGAATCAAGGGGCAAATCGCCGCTATCGAGCGCGCCCTAGAAGCGGATGAAGATTGCTCCGATGTGCTGCAGCTGATCACGGCCGCGCGCGGCGCTATGAACGGATTGATGGCCGAATTGCTGGAAGGCCACATCCGGTTTCACGTCATCAACTCCAAGCAGCTCAGCTCCGAGCAGGCGCTCGCGACCGACGAACTGATTGAGATCGTGCGCTCGTACCTCAAGTGATCGACTGCTCGCAGTATGCTGGGGCGAGAGCGGCAGTGCTCGCGACCGGGGCCTCACGACGCTGGCGACGAATTTCCAAAACTAAAAAGGACAGCCCGGAGCCCCCCAAGGCCGTCCTGAAAAACCCTCCCGGTTAGAAGGGCAACTGTAGTTACGATAGCCGCGATAGATTACAGGAATATTGCAATTCTGTGAAGGTCCGATGAATTCCATAGCCTCTGCCTGCAATGCAGCGCGCAATGATCCGCTCAGCGGCACGAATCCTTGCGATACTGTAACGTGGAATCACTCGACAGCGTGGAAAGCCAAGTCCCTTTACTCGAGCTGCGGAACGTCCGCGTGATGCGGGGAGATAATATCGTACTCGACGACTTCAGCCTTCGCGTGCATGTCGACGAACATGTGGCGGTGCTGGGGCCGAACGGTTGCGGCAAGTCGACCCTGATCAAAACCATCACCCGCGAGTGTTATCCGATGGTCCGCGAAGGGTCGAGCATGACCATCCTTGGCCAAAAGAGCTGGAACGTCTTTGAGCTGCGCTCTCTGCTGGGCATCGTGTCCAACGACCTGATGTCTTCGTGTACCGGTGACGCCAGCTGCCTGGACGTGGTGCTGTCCGGCTTTTTCAGCAGCACGCGCATCTTCCCGAATCACGCCGTCGATCCCAAACACAGAGAACTGGCCGAGGCTGCTTTGGCCCAGCTCGGCGTCTCGCATCTGGCGGAGCGTGCCGTGCAGGAAATGTCGTCGGGGGAGGCCAAGCGCGTCTTGATCGCCCGGGCGCTGGTCCACAAGCCACGCGCGCTGTTGTTCGACGAACCCTGCAATTCTTTGGACATTTTGGCGCAGCACGGCCTCCGAGAAACCATGCGCTCGCTGGCCAGCTCGGGCATCGGAATTATTCTCGTCACTCATGAAATCCCCGACGTCGTTCCCGAGATCGAACGCGTGGTGCTCATGTCGAACGGCCGGATCGTGGCCGACGGACGCAAGGAAGAAATCTTGCAAGCCCAAAGCTTGGGCAATCTGTTCGGGCTGAATGTCGAACTTGGTCGCCGCGAAGGCTATTACCACATTTGGTGAGGTGACAGGAGAGGTCAGAGGTGAGAAGTCGGATTGCAGAGGTGAAGACCTACTGTGGACGATATCGTCACTGCGAGGTTCTCACCTCTGCAATCCGACTTCTCACCTCTGACCTCTCTTCGTGCACGGCGCTGCTATATTGATTGGAGCGCCCGGGAGAAGCTTCCAAGGCTCCCTGACGACGGCTAGTCCGGAGGAATGATGGCCCGCAAGACAGAGCAATCCCGCAAGCTGCAGAGACGCGCCGAACAGTTGATTCCCGGAGGTGTGAACTCCCCGGTGCGCGCCTTCGGCAGCGTCGGAGGCGACCCGCTGTACATCGTGCGTGGCCAGGGTTCGCACGTTTGGGATGCGGACGGCAACGAGTATGTGGACTATATCGGCTCCTGGGGTCCGCTCATCCTGGGGCACGCGGCGCCAACAGTCGTCGAAGCCGTGATTTCGGCGGCGCGCAATGGCACCAGCTTTGGAGCTTCCACTCCTGCCGAAGCGGATCTCGCCGAGCTGGTCATTTCCGCTTTTCCGCACATGCAGAAAGTTCGCTTCGTCAGTTCGGGTACTGAAGCGACCATGTCGGCCATTCGCCTGGCGCGCGCGTATACGAAGCGCAAATACATTGTGAAGTTTGAGGGCTGCTATCACGGGCACGCCGACGCGCTGCTGGTGAAAGCGGGATCGGGCGTGGCCACGCTGGGCATTCCGGGCTCGGCGGGCGTTCCGGAAGAATTCACCCAGTTCACGCTGGCACTCCCCTACAACGATACCGGCGCACTCGAAATTGCTTTCGAAAAATTCAAGCACCAGATTGCCTGCGTCATTGTGGAACCGGTCGTCGGCAACATGGGATGCGTGCCTCCGGCACGCGGATATCTCGAAGCTCTGCGCGCCGTTACTTCGCGCGACAAGGCGCTGGTGATTTTCGACGAAGTCATGACCGGATTTCGCCTGGCCTTCGGCGGGGCACAGGAACTCTATGCCATCCAGCCCGATCTCACCACCATGGGCAAAATCATCGGCGGAGGTTTGCCGGTGGGCGCGTACGGCGGACCGAGCGAAATCATGGATCTGATTGCGCCGCTCGGCCCGGTGTACCAGGCCGGAACGCTTTCTGGGAATCCGCTGGCGATGGCTGCGGGTTATGCCACGCTCCGCTACTTGCGTGAGCACAAGGATGTTTACTCGAAGCTCGACAAGCTTGCCGGCGAAGTGGTCTCCGGAGTAGCAGCCGCAGCCAATGATGCCGGCGTCACGATGTGCCACAATCGGGTCGGCTCGATGTTTACGTGGTTCTTCGCAGCGGGCCCAGTTACCGACTGGACCTTTGCCGCCAAGTGCGACACTGCAGCCTTCGGACGCTTTTTCCGAGCGATGCTCGAAAATGGCATCTACCTGCCGCCTTCGCAATTCGAAGCGGCGTTCCTGGGAGCGGCGCACACCGAAAAAGACGTGGAGCAAACCATATCCGCAGCGAAACAGGCGTTCGCGACGGTGGCGGCCTAGGAAGAGTTGTTGGCGAAATCTCGATTTCAACAGTTGTCCAAGCCCTTTGAAACAAGAGCCGCTGGTGTGGCGCGGCCCTCAAGTGATTCTCAAGGAAATTCAGCGAGGAGTCGTTGTCGAATCTCATCCCGATATAGGACTTCGACCGCCGCTATTCTATTCGCCAGCACATCTATTATCAGCATCCCATCCTTCGGCGATAGGGCCACGTTCCGGTGATCCGGGCCATATGCTCCAACTGGTTTGGGCAGCACATAGAACATTCCGCAGAAGTCGTCGCCACAGCGGCATCGATCGATCACGGTCAATCCCGGCACCTGAACCGCCAATTTAGATTCACCTTGTTCTGTGAGAAGCTGTTGAAGTTCCGTTGATAGCGCAGGGAACATGTCTACAAGTAGCTTTGGTTTTCTTCCTGTCATGAATCGCACATCCACCGTCACGAACTCATATCCCTGATCTTTATATCGCCGGATCAGATTGTCCGTTGCAAGCACCGTTTGCGCTCGGTCTGCGCCCAGGGCGCGATGGCCGCCGTCGTGCAGCAGGATTACGTCGCCGCCGCGTATCTGGCGCCCGACTTTCTTCTCGATCACTGCTGCGGGCGGGGCGGTCCAGTCATGACCGGTCACATTCCACATCGCCGTTTGCAGTCCGAGTTCGCGTGCGATCCTGATCGTCGCTGGCCGCCTTCCCCCAAACGGGGGACGAAACAAATTCGAGTGCTCGCCGACAGCGTCCTGCAAAGCCTGATGACAGTCGACGAGTTGCTGGCGCGTCTGGGACGCCGACTCAAAAATCAACAACGGATGCGTGAACGTGTGGTTGCCGATGACGTGTCCTGCTTGCGCCACGGCGCGCGCAATCTCGGGGCGTTGCTGCACGTAGCGGCCGATCATGAAGAACGTTGCCCGCACATTGTGCTTCGCCAGCACATCGAGCAACTTCAGCGTGTGCGGATCGTTCGGGCCGTCATCGTAGGTCAGGGCGATTTGCTTGCTCCCTCGGATTCCGCTGGCAAACGTTCGTCCGAACCACTGGCCCGTCGGCGCCATGGACTGATACCCAGCCGCCGAGGCGGCAGCAACGGTCGTCAGTCCAACCAGAGCGGGTAGCATGAGGAGATTCTAGCTGGTCGTCGGTTGCAAGTCGTCGGTCGTCAGTCGTCGGTCGTTAGTCGTTGGCAAGGCCGATCGTTGCCGACCGACAGGAAGCCTCAATCCGAAAGACGAGCGGAGCGGCGAATTTCGAATAGCGAACGACGGGCCCCGAACGACTAACGACAAACGACCGACGACTGACTTTTCCAACATTGCGTCCAGCCGCGAAGCGATATAATCTGCTTTCCAGTTCTCCACGACAATCCATGGCCAAGCTTTTCGAGCTTCCCCGTTACATTGCGGTCGAAGGTCCCATACGAGTTGGGAAGAGCACGTTGGCGCGGGTTCTCGGAGAGCGCCTGGCTGCCCAGCGGGTCATCGAGCCGGAAGACAATCCGTTTCTGAAGGCGTTTTACGAAGGCGAGCGCGGCTCCGCCTTCCAGGTCCAGTTGGCGTTCCTGATTCGCCGCTTCGAGCAACTGCGCGGGCTCGATCTGGGGCCGCGGTCGAATAAGACCGTGGTGTCCGATTACATTTTTGAAAAAGACAAGCTCTTCGCCTGCCTCAACCTCAACGATCAGGAGCTCGATACCTACAATCGCTACTTCAATTATTTCCGCGAACAACTCCCTACGCCCGACCTCGTCATCTATCTGCAGGCCACTCCGGAAGTGCTTAAGAAGCGGCTGAAAAAAAAGAACGTGGCCGGCGAGAAGGCCATCAGCGAGGATTACCTGATGGAAGTGGTGAAGGCCTACGAACACTTTTTCTTTCACTACACGCAGTCCGATCTGCTGATCGTGAACACCTCCGAGATCGACTTTGTCGACCGCAACGAAGACCTGCAGGAACTGCTGAAAAAAGTCTCCGCGCCGATCAAGGGCACGCAATATTTCTTGCCGCTGGGGAGCCAGGAAGCGGCTAACGCGTAGGAGAAGGTCCCAGGTCTTAGGTGTCAGTTCTCAGGAAAATCTAAGGTCAACGGCAGCGGATTTTCGCCTGTTTACCAGTTTTGCAAGGGGGGGACCCCCCTCCCCAAATTTCTCCGCAAAGTATTCAATCTAAACTAGTTAACCCCAAAGTATTCAAAAGTAATTATCCCTTGACATCAAGTAGAAGAAATGGCATACTGTCTGTGTTGAGGATAGACCATGAACCGCAGACAGACAATCCCAAAGGAACTTCGACTCACCGTTGAAGATTTTCTCCGACGCTTCCCAAACGACGAAGCCTGCCTTGAATACCTCAAGGAAAAGCGCTATCCGGGCGGCATCACATATTGCGCGAAGTGCCAACAGGATCGCAAGCACCATCGTGTGACTGGGCGTCCGGCCTATGCTTGCGACTACTGCGGTTCGATGATCTCCCCGATGGCCGGAACTATTTTCGAGAAGTCAAGCACATCTCTGCGACTCTGGTTTTACGCCATGTACCTGATGGGTTCCACCCGTTGCGGCATCTCGGCAAAGCAGATTCAGCGTGAAACCGGCGTCACGTACAAGACTGCGTGGCGCATGTTTAAGCAAATTCGCTCGTTGCTGTCCGAACCTGACATGCAACTGGAGGGGTTAAAAATTGAGATGGATGAAACGTACTACGGCGGAAAGCGCAAGGGTCAGTTCGGACGCCCAATGCGCGGCGATACAAAGAAGTCTCCGGTGATCGGGATTGTGGAGCGCAGCACCGAAAAGCGTGTCGGCAGAGTAAAGGCTATGGCCACTCCCGATGTCACCGCAGAGCGCGTGCTTGGCATCGTGCATGAACACATCCTGCCCAAGAGCACAGTGTTCACCGATGAATATAGAATCTATGATCGTCTCGGCGGACGCGTGAAGGAACATCAGCGCATCAATCATACCGCCAAGGTTTACGTGATGGGCGAAGTTCACACGAACACGATTGT
>CAVZBV010000002.1:0-1907820 GCA_963773645.1 uncultured Acidobacteriaceae bacterium
CCTTCGAACAGGATACCGAAGTAGCAGGGCAGATGCGCCTGAGGTTGGTGGTGGAGGCGGACGCGCCCGATTTTGACTTGTGGGCCCAGATATTGATGGTTCTGCCGGACGGTTCCACGCTCAGACTTGGCGAAGACATCCGGCGCGCCCGGTTCCGTAACAGTCCGTTCAAGCAGCAGCTGTTGAAGCCGGATCAAATCGTGGAGATACCCTTCGAGTTCTACTGGATGGCGCGAAGGATACCAGCGGGCGCGCGGTTACGGCTCACCATCGCTCCCCTAAATTCGCCCAACTTCCAAAAGAACTACAACACCGGTGGCAGGATTGGCTACGAGAAGCCGGAGGACGCTCGCGTGGCGCACATCAAGATCTTCCACGATGCCGAACACGCAAGTCAATTGATCCTGCCGCTCGCGAGATCTGTTCCACCACCCACAGGCCAATGAGAATGCCTATGAGACGGTCGTCGGTTTCGCGTCGTGAATTTCTTCGCTGCGCCAGTTCTGCGGCAGTGGCTGCACCATTTAGTTGAAAGCCCAATTCCCACCAGGTCGCGTACGTGATCGAAGTGACTCGCAACGTCCCTCCACGGTCACCGGCTCCGTGCCGTTGACCGTGAATGCGATACAGGTAATTCCCATTGCCCAGCCCTGCCTTTATATACCTTGACACGCATATACGCTATGGAGTATATCAAGAGTATGGAATCTGTGTTCGAAATCATTGCGGAGCCGAACCGCCGCGCGATACTGAGCCTCCTGGTCTCGTCACAACAGTCGGTTGGAGAGATCGAGCGTCAGCTTCGTATGCCACAGCCGACCGTGTCAAAGCACCTGCGAGTGCTGCGCGACGCCGGTTTCGTGGAATCCACGGTGGACGCACAGCGCCGTCTCTACCGGCTGAAACCTGAACCATTTCAGGAGGTGGATGCCTGGCTAGCTCAGTTCCGCCGGTTCTGGTCCGCTCACCTAGATGCTCTCGAACGCCACCTCGACCGGATGGATCAGTCAATACTAACGAAAAGGAAGACAAAGGAGAAGACGACGCGGCCCAAACCGCGAACGTGACAAAGGAGAAACGAAATGAAAATCAAACTGACCAGCGTATACGTGGACGACCAGAACAAGGCCCTGCGCTTCTATACGGAGGTATTGGGCTTTGCCAAGAAGGCGGATTTCAGTCAGGGCCCATTTCGCTGGCTGACCGTGGCCTCGCCCGAAGAGCCGGACGGCACGGAGCTGCAGCTGGCGGTGAACAACAACCCCGCGGCCAAAGCGTATCAGCAGGCGATGTTTCAACAGAGACAGCCCGCGGTGATGTTCTACACCGACGACGTCAAGCGCGACTACGAGCGGATCAAGGCCCGCGGCGCCGAGTTCACGATGCCACCCACCGACGTGACCGCCTCGACCATTGCGATGCTGAACGACACCTGCGGCAACCTCATTCAGCTCACCCAGCTGGCGCGCTATTCACGCTAAGGAGAAGAAGGTGACCGATCGCGAGCAGTAGACACCGGGTCCGGCAAGCGGGGCGCAGATACGAAAGGACCGGGGACAAAACGATGTGGACAAGTGGACGCTCATTCTTGTCCGAGAACTGCGCCAGTCGCCGGAAAGAGTCTGGCAGGCGCTTACCGACCCGGCGCACCTGCGCGAGTGGGCTCCCTTTGAAGCCGATGGGAGCCTGGGTACGGTTGGAACCACGGTGAAGCTCACCACGGTGGCAGCGCCCACGCCGCAGGTTTCCGAAACAACAGTGACGCGAGCCGACGCTCCCAGGGTGCTTGAGTACAACTGGGGCCCAGGATATTCGGTGGGAAATCGAGGCCCTTGGCAGCGGCACGCGCCTGACGCTGTGGCACAACATCGATCGCCGCTTCATCTCAATGGGTGCTGCCGGGCGGCACATTTGTTTCGATGTTCTGGATCACCTTCTCAGCGGAACTCCTATGGGCCGCATCGTTGGTGGCAGGGCGATGAAGTTCGGCTGGCAGCGATTGAACGCCGAATACGCCAAGCAGTTCGGGGTTGAAGCGCCCAACTGGCCGCCTCAGGGGGCTCAAAAGTCGTGAATCGAGCCCTCTACTTGGGATCGCTTGGATTACCGCTAGAAATCAACCAGGCGCCTCACGGTCTGGACGCGCCGGCACTCGTGAGCGAGCCTATCTTGCCCTCCCGAAAGTCTTCGCCCGTTTCGTGCATCGCGCGAAAGAGCGCTGGCCAATCTTCTAAGTTGGTGGCGTGGATCTTCTCGACATAAGCCTCGAACCTTACCCGAGCAGGCTGGCGGTATGTGTCGAGGACATGATCCGGATTCTCAGACCGGGGGCGGCAAATCGCTAGCAGCGACCGACCGATTGCTGGCGAGAAGCCGACTTGCACTAAGACTTCCCGTTACTGATCTGGCTCCGCTGCTCACTGTATTGTCTACGCCAATTGGCCACGAGAGCCCTCTTGGAAGAAATCGTAGTCCTGTGACTGGGGTAATAAAGATATTGCTATCTGGCTCTGTTCCCATCTAAGGCACCTCTATAATTCCGCTGTGACCAGACCATCCAAAGGCGCCCAGGTCTTCCCCATTGTTTTTGGTCTGATCTTTATGGCCTTTGGGCTCGCTTTCGCAAGCGGCTTTCTCTTCGGTGCTCCCAGTCACGTCCATGGGAATCGCTGGGTGGGAGTGCTCATGAGCGCGATCTTCGCTCTGATCGGCGGCGGGGTCATTGGCGTCGGAATTTATGGTAACCGCAAATTAAAGGAACAAGCAGCAGCCGAGGTGTCCCATCCCCAATCTCCGTGGCTCTGGCGGAAGGACTGGGCGGCGAGCCGAGCCGAGAGCAAGAACCGCAATCGAGCCACCGGCCTTTGGATGGCCGCGATTTTTGCGAATGGGATTGCGTTCACACTCGCGGTCTCGGCCGTGCCGCAACTCTTGCGGACCTCCGACCCCAAAGCATTCTTCCCGCTTGCGTTCTGCGTGGTTGGAGTCATTCTGGCGGGCGCGGCCATACGAGCCAGCATCCGGCGGAAGCGCTTTGGCCAAACCTATTTCGAGTTCGCCTCGTTGCCGTTTTCTCCCGGCCGCACGCTGAAGGGCACGATTCACTTGCGCTTCAACACCGATGCCAGACATGGCATCGACCTGAGTCTTTCCTGCGTGCGCCAAGTCATCACGGGTGGGGGGAAAAATCGCTCCACCCTCCAGAGCGTTCTTTGGCAAGCTGACAAGAATGTGCCGCAGGCATCGCTGACCCCCGGACTCATGGGTGACGCCGTGATCCCAGTGGAATTCAGTATCCCGAGCGACGCCTACGAGTCGAATCACGACGATCCGAACGATCAGGTGCTCTGGCTCTTGCACGCCCAGGCCGACGTCCCGGGTGTGAATTATTCCGATGATTTCGAGGTCCCGGTTTTCCGTCTGACGCCATCGTCGTCCTTGGCCTCGGCCTCAGCCGCAGAGCCGACGCCAATCTTTCTGAGCGACGCGCAGGGCGCAACCGCTCCCCCTGCCTTCCAATCCGATGCCGCCGACGTGCCCGCTCCGCAGAATACGAAAGTTGTAGTCTCGGCCGGAATGGACGGCAGCACTGAATTCTATTTCCCGGCGTTTCGCAACCCGTCCCAGGTCCTGACCTTAATCTTCTTCACCGCCGTGTGGACGGCCATCGTCTATTTCCTCGCACATTCCAAAGCTCCATTGTTCTTCACCGTGGTGTTCGGACTGGCTGATCTCTTCCTGTTCTACGGACTTATTCACTTCACGCTCGTCTCCTGCCGCATCCGGGTGGGTAACGGCAGGATTGTCCGCCGTCGGGCTCTGCTTGGCATCGGAGGGGCTCGTGAATTTCCCTTCTCCGACATTGCTCAGATATTGCCCGTCACCCAGGCGCAACAGCCAGGCGCACCAGCTTCCTACTCCCTTCGCTTGCAGATGCAGAATGGAGAGAAGGCGACGCTTGCCGACATGATCGATAACCGTCAGGAGGCGCGCTGGGTCGCCGCCCAACTGGAGAAGCTCGCCGGCCTGAAACTCGACACGCACGTCGCTGTCGACACTGTTCTCCAGAGCTACGGTCCGCCGCCGCAACGTGGACAAGCGCCATCGAGATCGCTCTCACCCTTTCGCCGCAATAGTCCGGCCGCGATCGCAGTGGGGATCGCGTTCTTCCTCGCCTGGACGGGTTTCGTCGGCTACCGTTTCTTCTCCCGCGGTTACGGCAAGCCCACCCGTGTATTCAAGGTCCCGGTTCCGGCCAAATCTTCCCCGCGAGAGGTGGCTCACTGGTCGCTCACAGACACTGATCTGCAACATCTGGATCTGCGACATTTGGATCTGCAACATCTGCAAACGCTCCCCGCGCAGGCGCAGGCAGAAGAATTGTTGGGGCGGGCGATTCAGGACGATACCCGAGCGCTCGACTTGTTCGAGCAGAATATTGGTGTCTGGCACGATCTCCAGCGCACCACACAAATGAACGACCTGGAGAGGCGTTCCCAATTCTCCACCGACCTGCGGGTTCGCTACGCCAATGCGGATCTCAACCTGGCCATCAACGGAGTGCTGAAAACTGACGCCTCGGCGGACGCCCTCCTCGCCCAGGCGCAAGCCGACCCCGCGCACCGCGCCTACAGCGTGTATGCCATGGGAATGCTGGCTGGCCGCGGCGTGAGCTACGGTCGCATTTATCCCGCCCTGGTGGACTACGCTAAAAATGATCCCGACCCGCAGGTGCGCCAGTGGGCCGTCGAAGGCATGCGCTACCTTGGCACCGATGAAGCTCTGGACCAGCTCTTCGATTCCTTTACACACGACCCATCCGCCGCGGTCCGCGATCGCGCGGGCTGCAACGTATCCGACTGCGGCAACTTCATGCGCAAACAGCGCCTGCGAATGGTGCCCAAACTGATAGAGCTAGCCGCAGATCCCCAAATTACCCCGCAGATGCGCAACTGGACGTTCCTCGCGTTGCGTGAGGTCACGGATGCAGCCCTGCCTGCCGATGCATCGGCCTGGCGAGACTGGTATGCGCAGCACGGGACCGAAAAGATGGCCGAATTCGAACAGTTGGATTGGTGGAGAGTCCGCGGCGATCAGTAGCACCATCCCTGAGACTTCACGGTAGCTCGCGAGTCCCTGGGCAACCCGGAAATTATTCCCCGGGCCAGAAGTTGGCATCTGGGAAGTGACGAGGATTCGCTAAAACCGATAGCAAAAGGGGGGCATCACCATGCCGGTGAACTTTCAAGTGTTAGCGTTAAGGAGAACATTCGCAACCAATGCGCAAGGCGCTGGGAGTCCTCGCGACGTGCAGGCGCACTTGCGTCATACCGACATGACCACAACTTTGGGAGTCTATACCCAACCAATCGATACGAACGTGCGTAAACCTTGTCAACGCCGTGGCCGATGATGTGATGACCAGCAAGCCTAGCCTTGCAGTAACGGGACGCGTCCAATGAAAAGGGCAGACCCTGTTGAACACAGGATGGAACACAAGAAAAACCGCTCCACAGTTAAGTGACTGAAAAGATGGAGCGGGAGACGGGGATCGAACCCGTGACATCCAGCTTGGGAAGCTGGCGTTCTACCGCTGAACTACTCCCGCTCAACGTGCGGCAAGTTCATTATTATACATCAGTTCCCTATCCACTTCGTTTCTGCTCAATCGTCCCCAACTCCCGACTTCACTCCCGATTTCATCAGCTTGTCCAAGACAGCGCCTTGAGCTTCGAGCTTGTCGGTCTTGAAGCCGTGCGCGTAATGGGCAAGCATGTTGAGGTTGGTCCATCGGAGCATGGCCCGGACGATCTGGGGATTTTCCCCGTTCGCCATGAGCCATGAAGTGAGCGAGTGACGAAACGTGTGAAAGCCGAACCGCTTGACGAACTCGCTGTCAATGTAGCGTTTCCCGTCCTTGACCTCAAGAACGCCCGCTCGGATCGCGGCGGGTTGCAAGTAATCCTGCTCCACCATTGATCCGAGGCGTGGCTTCCTGCCCTTGAGCTTCGCCGACGCGAACACGTAGTCGGCATCAAGCGCATACGTGGTTTCTGCACGCCAGTCCTTGAGCAGTTGCCCGAGGACTGGGTGCATCGTAACAGTGGATTTCGACAGTTTGGTTTTTGCGCCGGGCTGCATATTCCCATGAACGAAAGTCTGTTTGATCTTGATTTCAGACCGCTCCCACAGGATGTCAGACCAACGCAGTCCCAGCATTTCGCTCGCCCGAATACCCGTGGCAGCAACCAATACCTCAGTGATCACTTCAAAAGCGGCCAACAGTTATCACTTCAAAACTGGCCAACGGAAGTGGCCGTCCAGGACTGAGAATGTTCTATCCTGCCGCCTCCTGTGGTGGCAAGTCGGTTTTGGTGCGCCAGCTCCGAGGGCCGCATTTGAGCACGTGGCCGTGGTGCAGTAAGCGGTCGAGCATGGCGCTCACGGCGGCCGCATCGCCCAACAGTTTGCCCCAGTCTTCCACCGGGCGATTCGAGGTCAGCATGGTGCTGGCGCGCTCGTAGCGGCGCATGATGATTTCCAGCAGTTCTTCAGCGGCGGTGAGCGGCAGCTTGCGCATGCCGAGATCGTCGATGATCAGCAAGGGTACGGTCACCAGGAACTCCATGTGCTCTTTGCGGGTGCCGTCGAGCGTGGCTTCGGCGAGATCATCGAGCAAGGCGTGGGTCTCGCGATAGAGCACGCGGTATCCCTGTTGAATGGCGGCTTGGCCGATGGCTTGCGCCAGGTGACTCTTGCCGGTGCCCGGTGGGCCGAGAAACAAGGCGTCTTCGTGGCGCGCGATGAAGGCGCCGGCGGCCAGATCGAAGACCAGGCTGCGATTCATCTTCTTGTTGAAAGCGAAGTCGAAGTTGTCGAGGGTCTTCTGCGAGTCGCGGAACTGGGCCTGCTTTTTCCGCCGCTCCAGCAGGCGCTCGCCACGCAGGGCGAGTTCGTCGGAGACCAGGCAGGAGAGCAGGTCGATGGGGGCGAGCAGTTCGGCTTGGGCCTGACGCAGACGGGTCTCTAGCACGGCGGCCATTCCGCCCAGGCGAAGTTGTTTGAGCGCACGATCGAGTTCGATCAGATTCATTCTTCTATCTCCTTCGTTCTGTAGTTGATGAAGTCGCGGTATTGCACTAGCTCGCGGATCAGAGGATCGACTTGCTGCAAACTGAGCGGGGCTTGCGGGCAGCGTTCCAGATAGCGACGCACGAAGCGGTATTCCTGCACTCCCATGTCGAGCGCAGCGGCGCAGGCTTCATCGACCGCCGCGGTGCCGTACTTCTTGGCTAGGGAGAGAACGCCGAGAATGCGGCGCACGCCGACCTCGCCTTGCTGGTGGTGGATGGCATCGCAGAGCGCACCGATGTGCGACCCAGCACGACCGGCTCGCCACAGCAGTTGGGAGGTGCGCAGTGGTGTTCGCTTGGGGTGGTCATCTTCTTTAATGCGATACCAACCGCGCTTCTGGCGCACGTGTTCGCGCAGCAGTTGGCCGGTTTTAGGATCGAGCAGACGAACATACAGCTCATCCCATTGCACGCGCAGCACGCGCCCGATCCAGCCTGGCGGTGCGCCGTAGTAGGCGGCCTCGACCTCGACGCAACCATCCAGATGCACGATGCGCTCACCGTACTGGTAGTAACGAAAGGGTTCCAGCGGCAGTGGCAGCAACGTGGGTTTCTGTTCCGCAAACATGGCGGCGACCTGCCGTTTGGTGGTGCCGTGGATGCGCGTGTCGGCCCAGCGTTGCTCCCAGTGATCGAGGTAGGCTTGGGCTTCTTCCAGAGTTTCGAAGCGCAAGCCTTTCAGCGGTGTTTTCTGGGCGTGCCCGACGCCGGATTCGACTTTGCCTTTGCGGTCGGGATCTTGAATGCGGCAAGGCATGGCCACCGCGCCGTAATGCGCGAGCACGTCGCGATAGAGAGGATTGAGAGCGGGGTCGTAAATGTCGGGGACGAGCACGCCCTCGCGCAGATTGTCGAGCACGACGATGCGGGTGGCGCCGCCCAGCCGGCGAAAAGCGCGTTCATGCAGCTCAGCCCAGATGCGCGAGCTGGAACGGAAGGTCAGCAGACGAACCGACTTGCAGCTGCAGCCGAGCGTCATCACGAACAGCCGGGTGCGCCGATACTTGCGGCTCTCGGGATCGCGCACCATGGGGCCGGTGCCGTAATCGACTTGCGCCTCCTGGCCGGACGCGGTGACGATCACGACGCGGGCTTCGGGGGTTTGCGTTCCGCGCCGCTTGCGCACGAAGCGTTGCACGCTTTGGTAGCTGCTCGCGAATCCGTACTCGGAAACCAAATCCTGCCAGATCGCCATGGCATTGCGGCCGCGGCTGATCCCCAAGTCGATGGCTTCCCGGTATGGCTCGCAGGCACTGGCACCGGGGACCGCGGCAGAGTCGGTGATCACCTCGTTCTCGTTGGCCGGTTTTGAAGTTGCTCTTGCTTTTCCCTTATTAGAAAGGTTTTTGGGGTTGGGGTTGCAGTTAGGGTCGAGGGGATCGGGAATCACCGGAATGGCCGATTTTGCCGCACCGGAGTCGGTGATCACTTCGTTGGCCGGTTTTGGTTCGCACCGCCCCCAGCCACTGGGCAGACGCACCGCAATCCCCGCCGCTTTCAGGTACGTGCTGGCGGTTTCACGACGGGCATGGGTCGCTTGCTGGATGCGCCGCAGCGACCAGCCCAGCCGTCCCAGCGCTAAGACTTGTTGTTTCTTCTCTTCGTTCAAGACATGGCCATGCCCACGGAGCCTACAAGCCCCCGCGGGAATCAATGTCCCAGACGCTACTCTCGTTGGCCGGTTTTCAGGTGATAATCACTGGCCGGTTTTGGGTCATCGCTGAGGAGTGTGACGAAGTTCGGGCTAAACGGCGTGCCGCAGACTTACCTCATAGATGAGAACGGGCATATTCGCATTGTCCACTACGGGGCGTTGCCGGACCCGCTTTCATATTTGGAGGCAGACCTCGCTGCCCTTGCGGTTGATCACTGATGCCCTCGCAGTGGTTGTCGGCGCAGGAGTGCTAAGGAATTCACCTGACAAGAGAAGAGGAGAGACCTGATACGGGCTCAACTATTCTCCGCTGGAATGCCACGGTCTCACCGTAGGCGCGTCTCATCCAGCAACCTGCTACCTTCGAGAAGCGTCAAAGCATTTGGTGTGCGACGTGTTTGATATCTGAAAGCGGCGGCAGCCAAAAGGGGAGCCAAGATCATGACCTACGTAATGACCAAACCTTGCCCGGTCTGCAAACAGCAACTAACCAAACGACAGCCTACCGATACCGTTCATTGCCCCTGCGGGAAACATATTTGGCAGGGCTAGCACCTCCTGCACTTTCCATCGCCGTATTCGAAGGGACGACCCAAATGTTGCGGGAGGTTGCCGATAGTGAGCGTGACCTAGAATTCCAGCCGCAGTTGCAAGGCGATCATCCGAGGGCTGCTGTCGCCGCCCAGACCTACTCCTAGCAGTCCAGTCGGCGGCGACGTGGTGTATGTCAGCGCCCCGAAACCAGTTTGGGTAGAGGGTTTTCCCGGAACGCCAGCCAGCACCATGCTTGGAAGTGCGAAGTTTGGATGGTTGAGGAGGTTGAAGAACTGAGCATCCAGCCGCAGTTTCAGGCGTTCGCTTACTGGGAACCATTTCGTAAGGTAGAAGTCACTCCAGACGAAATCAGGGCCGCGTAAAGCATTGCGACCCAAATTCCCGAACTGGCAGTCTTGAGCACTGTCGCCCCCGTAGCAGGCTCCTGTGCTAGGGTCAACGGTCGAGATGAAAGCATTCGGATTGAGCCACTGGATAGTGCCGGGTTGCGTGATTCCCGGAATCGGATGGTGTTCGTAAAGCGGCACACCGGGCACGACACTCGCAAACTGCGGCCCGCTGCCCTGCACGATCCCGTTTCCGTTGGCCGAATAGGGCGTGCTCAGTACCGAAAACGGCACACCGCTGTGCCAGAGCACCGTTCCAGAAACTTGCCAGCCGTTCGCCGCGTAACCGAGAAAGTGATTGCGCACCTTGATCGGCAAGTCGTACACATATTGACCCGTGAGATTGTGCCGAATGTCGTAGTCACAGGAGCCGTAATCGCGAGCGAGTTTTCCGGGCAAAGGCGAGAGAATCCCGCCAGACGAGAACTGAAGAAATCCTCCATTCGAAACTGTGTCCAAGCAATGGCTCCATGTGTAGTTGATCTGGCCTTGCAGACCGCGCCCCATGCGCTTCATGGCTGTCAGTTGAAGCCCGCTGTAGTGGCTGTTTGCACCCGTGGAGAACTGGGTCGCCGCTCCAAAACGCGCATCCGTGGGATGCAGATAAGGGAACGGTGCAAAGCAGCCTTGGCAGACCGTTTGATACCCATTCACCTGCGTCAGGTACGGCTGGTTCAGTGCTCGCGTACCGACGTACCGTGCTTGGACACTGGCCGTCGTTCCAAACTGATGCTCAATGCCTAAGCTCCACTGCATGAAATACGGAGCGTGCAGCGTTCCATTTGGAACGGCTGTCATCGCGACTGGCGGAAGACAAGTCGTCGGATTTGCGAGTGCAGATGCACACGAAAGCTGCCCTTCCGCGAATCCCGACCCAAACTTCTGATTTGCCGCGACAGTCGCATCCACTGCGCTGTTAGGTACTCCCGGCGCAATAGTGGTACCGCCCACCGTGCCGAGAAGACCTCCTTGAAAATTTCTCACGTAAGGCGGATTTGTACCGACCAAATCGGCTACACTGCCCGGCAAGATATCGCTGAAAAGTCCGAAGCCAGTACGCAAGACAGTCTTCGGCTCCAACTGCCACGCCACGGCTGTTCTGGGTTGCAGAATGGCGACGGGGGTCGATGAGAACAAATTTCCAAGGTGAGTCTGGACCACGGCATTTAGCGGCTCATCGGCGTCATGGGCAATCGAGTAGAACGAGCCATTGAGGCGTGCAACATGGTCGTGTGGGTTGAGCGGATCGGAATTGAAGGTATCACGAATGCCGAACGTCCATGTGAGCTTGGGCGTGATCTTCCATGTGTCTTGTGCATAGAAGTCGAGGTTTAAAAAGTTGAAAGGTTCGTTCGCAGCGAGCGGGAAGGTCTTACTTGCAGTGGATGCCACACCGTAGATGAATTGTGGCAAGGTGGTGTACGTGACTGTCGGAACCGTACCCTGCTCAAAATCGTAGTCATTCAGCCGCAGGATGCGGATATTGGTTCCAAATCGTAGTTCGTGAGAACCGTGGCTCCAAGAGAGGTTGTCATTTATGAAGAACCGAGAGGCGCGTCTGCCTTGAACCCACGTATTGTCGAGACCTCCAATCGTAGTGAACGGTGCATTCGCCCCGCTGCCCTGCAACACTATGGGGAAAGCGGCGAGAGTCTTTTGGAAATCGCTCGGCCCGAACAAGCTTTCGTACCAAGAGAACGCCGGGTTGAAGTAGTTAACCACTTTCTGCGAAAACACATGCGTGTAACCCGCAGCGAACGAATACAGAGGCTGCGGAGACACAGCATCAAATACCGGGTTTATGGGGTCGGTAAACGCAGCTTGCAGGCCAGTGTCGGACTGAAAACGAAGCCAAGCGGTGTCGTACACACTCATGTTGTAGTCGATGCGAGCCGTCTGCACCTGCTCATGGTCATCGCTTGAGTGCGAAACGCTGCGCCGATTCACACATCCGTTTCCGTTCGGCGGATTGCCTGAAGCGGTTGTTCCATCGGAATTGAACGGGCAGCCCAATACCGCCAGAGGCGTCCCCGCCGTGTTTCCGTAGAGTGAAAACATCGTCTGGTAAAACGGCACAAGTTCCGGCGCTGGGGCGTAAGTCGATCCGGTTACGGAGTCTGTGCCGCCGAGAGGAAGTTGCTGCAAGACGTATGGTTGGAACGCTGCACTAGGAACGGTCGTCGGCGTGACAATAGGCAGAGCGATCCGAACCCATTCGCTGTCGAAGAAGAAAAAGAGCTTGTCGTGAGCAATGGGTCCGCCCAGACTGCCCCCAAAATGATTCACGGTCGATCTGGGCTTGCGATTCCCCTGTGTCGCATTAGTAAAATAGTCTGCCGCGTTGAGTATCGAGCCATTCCAAAGTTCGTAGAGATTCCCATGGAACTGATTCGCACCGGATTTCGTGACGTAGTTAGCCTGCGATGCTCCATACCTCCCTTGATCCACAGAATAGGAAAGAGTGTTGACAGTCACTTCAGAAATTGAATTGAGTCCCAGCACGAGATTGGTCGAAAGGCCGCTGTTGAGATTCGTGAGCGGATCGTTCGTCTCTAATCCATCAACGATATAGCCGTTTGAGAGGGCAGGCAGGCCGTTAAACTCCACATTGCCGTACCCGTTGGTGCCACCCACAAAATCATTGCCGCTTCCTGCCGTATTGATGAGGGCACCCGGCGTGAATTGCAGCGGGTAGGTTAGGTCGCCACCGGGATTCGGCAGATTCTCAAGCGCAGGTTCATTTAGTGTCGTGGATGTGTTTGCGTTCTCAGGGTTGATGATTGGCGGTTCCGCGTTTACCTCGACAGTCTCGCTTGACCGGGCCACTCTGAGGGTGAAGTTGACCGTCTGCCTTTGGCCAAGACCCGAAAACACATCGTTGTTCTGCTGGAACTCGAAGCCCTGTGCTTCCACCTTGACGGAGTAGCTACCCGGCCTTAGCTGCGGAAAGCTGAAACGACCTGCCTCATCACTTCTGAGGCTGCGCTTCATGCCAGTATCGCGGCTCGTGATCGTGACCGTTGCACCGGGAACCACCGCCCCAGTCACATCAGTCACTTGGCCGACGATTGCGCTGGTAGTTTCGCCTTGGCCCAGTGCCTCTGCTGCGAAAAGCGCGACAGCAACGACCACGAGAACAAGGCGAAGGAAGCGTTCCATGTGCAGAGTACCTCTTCGATTCTCATCCACAGCCGGTTTCGGAGCGATTAACCGTAGATGATGTGGACTAGTTAATCATAGTTAATGACAAAAAGTCGATAGGCAGCGTGTGAACCGCAGGAAGAGGTATCCCGAAGCCGTACATCAGGATCGATCCCCTCGCGCCCGATCCATGGGAATGTATGGGTTTGCTCAAGGGCTGCGAGGTACTATTTGTCCATGACTACAATGCATCCAGAACGCCACGATCCTATCGCTCCTGATCACTCCGTTGCCGCCGATCTCCTCCTTCGCCAAGAGCCAGACAAGGAAGAGGACGAAGAGGAAGACGAAGACGACCGCAAAAAAGAAGATGACGATGATGATGACGACGAAACCGATAACGGCTATTCGGAGTGAGCGGGGAACATGCCTCGATTTCGCGTAGGCAAACGGCGGTCGAAGAGAATTAAATCGGTCTTACCAGTGCGATTCTGGATGGTTGGAAGTGAAGACATCCATCTCGCGCATACTCTCATAGGTGTCTCTCGTCAAAGTCCGGTATCAGCGCACGGAGTCGCTTCAACAATTCGTCGCGTGAGAGAAATTTCGCACGGAGAGGAGCGCCGCTCGGCCCCGGATATACAGTGACCCGATAGTGTGGGCTAGTGCCGTCACGAACAAGTTGGATAACCAGTCTGACGGAGTTGCAGCGAGAACATTTTGCCCTTCTAGATGCGGTTCCCACCGTTCTCTGTGATTTGGGTCACGCCAAAAATTGGGACGCTCGACCGCCTAACTTGGCGTTCCCCCCGATCAGACGCACAGTGCCGATCACCAATACTAGGATGACGGCGAGCATGACCGCATATTCAGCAATATCTTGTCCTTGATCGTCCGTGAAAATTTTGCGAAGAAACTCAACCATAGGTTTCCTCTGGGGGCACAAACAAAGTTCCGGGGAACTTGCGTAGGCAAATAATGCTGCCTCGGACGGCGATTGTCAATCGCAGCCGGAGCCAGTTTTTTCACCGTTTTTTCCACTTCAAAGGCAATATGATCCACGCCAAACGAATTGCCTTAAAACACGAAGATTGGCGGTGGGGCACGCTCGATGCACTTTTCGCAGTTGCATCGGTACGAAGGATAACCTGTGATTGCAACGTGACCGCAACTAGAACATAGGAACCATGCTCCCTCATCTTTTGCCTGCATAATCTTGAACGTATCGCCTTCAACGCAATACGGGCATCGGATGATTACTTCGGGCATGCCCACCTCCCTGTATGCTGCTCTTCCGCCTCCCCGGCTCGTAAGATTCCAGACAGCCACCAAATCTAAGCCCGTGCACCGTGAACGTCGATCAAGATCAGCGTGATCGGTAGGAAGTCTGGGCAGACAATCTCCGCAGTCAGCGCCGTCCTACTTCCCCTTGCCGACTTCTTTTGCGTTTCCCGTAGCGGCTTGGTGGATATCGTCGTGCTGGGCCTTTTGTTGGAGTTGAGCCGCTTTCCTCTTTGCCTGCCGGGAGCGGTCTTCGAGGGACTTGGCCCGTTCGCGTTCCTGCCGGGACTTCTCACGTGCAGTCAGTTTGCTCTTTGGCATGAGCAAAGCTTGCCACATACGGAGACACTTGGCTATCCCGTAGGTAAGCCTCTACGCGCTAGTCTTAAGATGCGGCGAGTGTCATCGCCTTCTGCGTGGTCATCTCCGACTCTGCTTGCAGCCAATCCTCTACATCGTGCCCATCGTATCTCCCTCGTTCTTCGTACAGTCCGTAGGCACGACGACGGATTTGCTCTTGAAGCTCAGGTGCGGATTTCATGACTGCTAGGGCGGGTGTTTGACGCCGAGTCGCCGTTGTGCGGTCTGGTTTCATTGTGCTGCACTCCTTAGTTAGAGAATGATGGTCGCGCTGCTTCCGTGGCAAGATGAACTCAATGCCGCACGCGAGTTGTACGTGCTCAAGCCGCTTTTTCGATCCACCGCCGTTCGGCTGGTTCTTCGAGTTGCTGGATGGTTTCCAGCAGCCAGCTTTGAAGCGTCTGCTCAATCTCTTCGTTCGTTCCTGTCCTGTACAGGCTGTCTAGCGTTTCGCCTGTTTCATTCAGGGGAATGTAACGACACGGGACAGCCTCGGAACGGAGTTCTTTCGGAACAAAACTCATCAGCACACAGTCGGTATCCGGGCAAGCAGAGCATCTTTTTTGGGGGCAGGTCGGCGAGTCCTCGAAGATCGGAGGAGCCCTCCATACCAGCGGTGCGCGGTAGCCGCCCTTCTGTACAAACTGCAGCTCATTTCTTAGAACTTGGAGTGTGTTCCCAACATTTTTCATACACACCTCCCAAACCTCAAGATATCGGGCAAGAGATGGAGTCCTTTGCGCTACCATCTGAGTGCGATCTTTCATCACGGAAACATTCGGCGGCATTCCGTGCTTACGCACTAGGATGACTCCCCGATCCCCATCGCATTGAACCGTCATGTCACAGCAGCATGATGAGCATAACCAAAAATACTGGAGACGGTGGGGGCTGCCCGTGTATTCCAGATCAATAGACGATCCCGTCCTTGGCGAATCAATCTTCGACTCAATCGGGAATAGCTTTCCGTCGTGGAAATAATGGAATGTAGCGGAACAGGCCGGATTGGCGCATTTGGCGAGCATGAAATAATCCGCACTTTGGCTGAAGGGGTGGAAGGTTGCGCCCGTGAGTCTCACGGGTATCCAGCGTTTGCGATGTATTCCCCAGAGTTACTTGCGAGAAGCCTCTCTCGGAAACTGCCTACTCTTCGCTCGGAAGTTCTTTTTCTTTATTTTACTCCTCCCGCGCGGAATCGGCCCGAAAAAACGGTGCCAAGGAGACCGCCGCGCTTTGGCAGCCTACGCCGCGTTCGCGGCAGGCTGAAGCCGCCCTGTCACTGACACCGAGTCGCGATGTGCGGGTGCTGGCGGCGATGGCTCTGGCGCGAGCCGGAAACTCAACTCTGAACAGGAAGGACGTGGACTTGCACTTGGACCTTGGGCGCGATGCCAATCGGAAACGCTTCTCACTGGTAGTGATGCAGTGTAGAACCTCGCTTTGGCATCAGGTTTGTGTCAAGCTGTAGGTATGGCAAAGAAACGCACCAAAGCCGACAGATTAGAGCGCCAGACTGAACGACTGGGAAAAGGGCAGATCGTCATACAGACGAGAGCGAGAAAAAGCCATCAACACTCGCACCGAAGTCGGACGAGCCGACCATCCTGATCTCGATTGAGCAGCACATTCGGCAACGCGCCTACGAACTTTACGAGCAGCGCGGAAGCACTGACGGTTACGATTTGGACGATTGGTTTCAAGCCGAGAGCGAGATAAAGGGCACGAAGGCGAAGGCAGCAACGGCATAGCCAATAGCAATCGTCAAGAGCGGTTGGTGGTCGGTCGAGGCGTGTCGCAACTAACGGAGCCATGCGATTGGGACTACTCGAACTGTCAGAGTTTGAGAACCCGATTCGGAGAGGTGAAGTCCGTCTCGGTCTAGCGTGAATTGACCCGGTCCTAAGGGCAGGACTAGACTGTCGTCCCGGAGGTATTCCATGCGCTGTTTACTCAAGGTTGCAATCCCTGTAGAGACGGGCAATGCCACCATCGGCGACGGCAGCTTGCCCAAGACCATCGAATCCATCCTTGCCGACCTGAAGCCTGAAGCCGCCTATTTCGCAGGAGACAATGGCAAGCGAACTGGGTTCATCTTCTTCGACCTGAAGGACGCGTCTCAGATACCCGCCGTGGCGGAACCGTGGTTTCTGGCTTTCGATGCAGATGTTGAACTGCTTCCGGCCATGAACCTTGAAGACCTGAAGAAAGCCACACCGGGCATCGAGAAGGCGGTCAAGAATTACCGCAGAATGGTGCGGACAAAAGCCGCCTGACCTAATTTCCTCGCAAAGCCTAACATCGCCCTCGAAAGAGGGCTTTTTAGTCAGCAGCACCTAGTGTACTGAGTCTAATATTCGTTTAATAAGTAACGGCTCTTCCTGCATCTGATATAAGCAGGAGGAACTGTATGGCTCTCGGTCGCCCGCTCTCGCCCCTGACTCTTATCCCTGCCGAACAACAGCAGTTGTTGGAATGGGCTCGCCGTCCGAAGACGGCGCAGGCCCTGGCCTTGCGCGCCCGCATCGTGCTGCTTAGCGCCGAAGGGCTGAGTAACACCGAAGTGGCCCGCCGTGTGCATGTCACGCTGGCGACAGTGGGCAAGTGGCGACAGCGGTTCTTGCGGCTGCGCCTGGATGGCCTGCTCGATGAACCCCGTCCCGGCACGCGGCGCCGCCTGAGCGATGCTGCGGTCGAACGCGTGCTGGCGCGCACTCTGGAAAGCCAACCGCCCGCCGCTACCCACTGGTCCACGCGTTCTCTGGCCCAAGTTGCCGGACTGAGCCAGAGCAGCATCAGCCGCATCTGGCGCGCCTTTTCGCTACAGCCGCACCGCAGCCAGGCCTTCAAACTGAGCCGCGACCCGCTGTTTATCGACAAAGTCCGCGACATCGTCGGCCTCTACCTCAACCCGCCCGACCGCGCCCTGGTGCTGTGCGTGGACGAGAAGAGCCAGATTCAGGCGCTGGACCGCACCGCACCCCTGTTGCCCATGCGCCCCGGACAGATGGAACGTCGCAGCCACGACTACAAGCGCCACGGTACCACCAGCCTGTTCGCCGCTTTCGACGTGGCCAGCGGCCACGTGCTGGGCCAACTGCATCGCCGGCATCGCTCCCGCGAATTTCGCCGCTTCCTCGACACCATCGAGCAGAACGTGCCCGCAGAACTGGACGTCCACCTCATCCTGGACAACTACGGCACCCACAAAACCCAACGGATTCGCCGTTGGCTGGCCAAACGTCCCCGCTTCCACCTGCACTTCACTCCCACGTCGGCGTCCTGGTTGAATCTGGTGGAGCGCTGCTTTGCCGAGTTGACCCAAAAGCAGATCCGGCGCGGGGTGCACCGCAGCACGCTGCAGTTGGAGAACGCCATCCGCCAGTTCATCGATCATCACAACCAACATCCGAAACCCTTTGTCTGGACCAAGTCCGCCGACCAAATTCTGGATTCCGTCGCTCGCTTTTGTAAACGAACTTTAGACTCAGGACACTAGGACAGCATGCCAAACATCGAAAGCTACCCTCAAAGACCGCCTCGCCGCTACCGCCAGATCGAGATCAGCGTGATCGGGAGGAAGTCCGGGCAGACGATCTCGATAGGTTACCAGTGGCGAACAACTCTTGCGCTTCGACGCGGTTCTCTAACCGTGGTAGAAGACCGCTATGCCAATCACCGAAGAAATCTTTGCTGCATTTCTGAAGTGCGAGACAAAGGCTTATCTGCAATATAGCGGTACTCTCGGTGCTCAATCCGAGTTCAGCAAATGGCGACAGCATCAGCGAGAAGAGTACAGGGAATCTTGCCGCAAACTACTTTGCTCGGCCCTACACACGCCAGCGTTTGCGGGGACGCCCGATCTCCAAACGCTGAAAGACCGACGTTATGATCTAATCCTTGATTACGTTGTCGCGCACAGCGAGATTCATGCTTGCCTAGACGCATTGGTGCTGAGTCGTGGCAAGCGTGCCAAACTTGATTGTCCCTACCTCCCAATCCGCTTTGTTCCGTCTGAAAGACTCTCGACTGACGATAAACTGATGCTCGCATTTCGATGCTGTGGCCCTCTCGAAGGTCTACGGAAGGACGCCGCGTGCGGGCAGGATCATTCACGGCCGTAACCAAACAGTGGCAACCGTCGCTCTTTTCCCATTGTTTGGGAGAATTCAGCGTGTCCTCAGGGCCATCAACGATCAACAGACCAAAGCAGCCCAACCCACTCTGGCGCTAAACAAACATTGCGCCGAATGCGAATTCCAAGCACGCTGCCGACAGAGTGCAATACAGAAAGATGATCTGAGCCTGCTCGCAACCCTGTCCGCCAAGGAACGGAAAAAGCAGAACGACAAAGGGATTTTCACAGTGCTCCAACTCTCCTACACGTTCCGGTCTCCAAGACGTTCGGCACCTACGCCGCCAAAGCATCAGTCTGCGCTCAAGGCTCTCGCCATCCGAAAGAACCAAATTCACATTCTCGGTGCGCCCGCGTTTAGCCTGCCGAGGACGCCCGTCTACGTTGATGTCGAAGGCGATCCTCACCGAGACTTCTACTATCTCATTGGGCTAAGAGTCGCATCCGAAAGCCAGCCGCTCCGGCACTCCTTTTGGGCGGATACCCAAGACGATGAACGCGAAATTTGGACTAACTGTCTTCGTGCTGTCGGCGAACTCACCAGCCCAAGCCTGATTCACTATGGAGCCTATGAGACCCAGTTCTTGAAGCGGATGAGAGCCAGATACCGGAACGTAGGAAGCGCTCCGCAGCTTGATGAACTTATCTCGTCCGCCCAGAATCTGCTCTCGGTCATCTACCCTCACGTCTATTTCCCCACATATACCAACGGATTGAAAGACGTTGCAGCTTATCTCGGATTTCGTTGGTCGAGCGATTCACCCTCCGGGTTGCTCTTGGTTGGCGACTTCAGTGGGAAGCATCCCGCGAGATGAACCTCAAGGACAGGCTAATTGTTTATAATGCCGAAGATTGCGAAGCTGCCGAGAAGGTGGCGGCAGTGCTTGCGGCAGTCTCCAGTCAGGAGTCGGCTCCGGGAGCCAGCTTTTCCACAGTTAACGCAGATGCGTTAAAGCGTGAATTTCCGCAACGATTCGGCGAGGTCGAATTCGTACTGCCGGAGTTTCGACAAATCAACGAAGCCGCGTACTGGGACTACCAGCGGAGCAAGGTATACGTTCGCTCGAACAATTCGTTGCGGCGACAGAAGCGCAAAACGGCCATTTGCCAACCCATGAGAAGCGTTCCGGTCAACAGATTGGTCGCGATGAACGAAGAACGTCCTGCCGCATGCCCACGTTGCACTTCCTGTCTGATTTACAGCATTGGAAGAACAAGCCAGAAAGTCTACGACTTGAAATTCTCTCCTGCGGGAGTGAAGCGATGGGTTGAGAAGTATTCACACCGCCGCTTTATTTGCTGGAAGTGCAAGACCACCTTCCGACTGCACACGCGAAAGCCTAAGTACGGGGAAGGACTTTGCGCATACCTGCTCTATCAGTTCATCGAACTACAAATCCCGCAGAATGCTGTGGCGAAGAGCGTTCAGGAACTTTTCAAGCTTCCCCTCTCGCGTGGCTCTATCAATCGGCTGAAAGCATCCGAAGCTTCGCGCCTCGAACCAGCTTACCAATCGATTCTCGAACGTGTGGTGAGCGGGACGCTTGTGCATGCCGACGAGACCAAGGTCAACGTCGCGGGAAAAGACAGATACGTGTGGGTGTTCACGAACATGGAAGATGTTGCATTCGTCCACAGCGACTCACGCGATGCCGCGACCCCACAAGCAATCTTGTTGAACTTTAGCGGGGTGCTGATCTCAGATTTCTATGCTGCCTACGATTCGATCCCATGCGCCCAGCAGAAATGCCTCGTTCATCTAATGAGAGACTTGAATGAAGACCTTTCTAAGCAGCCGTTCAATGAAGAAATGAAAGAAATGGCACAGAGCTTTGCCAACTTGCTCAAACCGATGATCGAGACCGTAGATCGTTTTGGACTCAGGGCATATCATCTGCGAAGGCACAAGGCGTCGGTGAATAGATTTTATGAACTCCTTTCTCAACGGTGCTATCAGACCGAGGTCGCGGTCAGCTACAAGAGGCGCTTCGAGCGGAACTCAGGCAAGCTTTTCACATTCCTTGATTATGACGGGGTTCCTTGGAACAACAACAATGCTGAGCACGCTATCAAGGCTTTCGTGCGACTTCGCAGAAGCATTGACGGCAAAAGCTCCGCAAAAGGAATCAGGGATTATCTTGTTCTCCTGAGTGTCTCTGAAACCTGCAAATGCAGGGGCATAAGTTTTCTCGACTTCCTCAGGTCAGGACAGGCCGACATCAGTTCATTTGCGAGCGGAGATCGGGCAGATCAGAGCGTTCGTTAGCTACTGGGGAGCCGCAATGATTCCCAGAAAGCTGGATGTCAGAAGGTATACCGGGCGGACTACCGAAGTCGCAAATTTCCGGGTCTGTAGATTCATTCACTTGCGGCTGCTGCGGAGAAGCCCTTTTGGGCCAACCTTGGTTTTCTTGGGTTTAGCGGCTCTTTATCGATTGCTGCGGCCTCCGGGGAGTTACGGTACCGCCCCTCATCACGGAATCAGCCCATTCATCCCGCATATTCATAGTCGGTGATGGTATCGAGAATTATGCAGATGGCAATCTCCTCAGTGATTTTTTCCCGCCTCGATTTTGCAGTTGGAGAACTACTCCCAAAGCAGTAGCTACCTGAAGTATTCGTGGCTTAAGCCAAGTGGGTACTTGTAAAGAACCTAGTAAAGGTCAAAAGTCCGGGAAGCCCCGTTTTAGCTGACCCTCCCCTTGGGCACAGGGCACAAATCACAAGGAGGATCAAGAATGAAAAAGTTCGGATTATTGCTACTAGCAATCACACTGATACTTGCTGGGGCCGCCTTCGCTCAAAACGTAGGCGACAACACTGAATATTTCACCACCTACTATTCCAACGCGAATACCACGGGTGCGCCGGATGCAACCTTGCGTATGGTCAACGACGGCGACTACTCCATAGGCGAAGGCACCGGAATCCTGTATGCGGCGATCTACGTGTTTGATGACAGCCAAGAGATGAGGTCCTGCTGCGCCTGCTATGTCTCGACAGACGGTCTGCTTTCGGAATCCGTGAACAAAGAACTCACGACTAACGAATTCACCGGTAGAGGGGAAATGACCCGTGGCGTCATCAAGGTCATTGCGTCTCGATCTTCGGACCCGACAAGCCCGAACCCGACGGCCGGACTGCGGGGATGGGCAACGCACATCGAGGCAACGACGACCACCTTTCCTGCTCCCGGTCCGGGGGCTCCTGTGAACGTCGTGGAGAAGGGGCCGTGGTTCGTTACCGAAACCGCGTTAGCCGACTCGAACCTCACAGCGCTTGAACAGTCCAACCTCGGGACCCTGTGTTCCTATGGGCTAACCATTGGCAGCGGCTACGGTCTCTGCCCGTGCACGCCAGAAGATTATGACTTCTAGTCCTCTGGCTTAAAGTGTAAGGCTTGACCAAAGTTTGCCTTTGTTGGGGATGAAGCTTTGCAGCACTTCCTCACGTGAAACGGCTGGGAGTTTTTCCCGGCCGTTTTCTTTTTCACTTCCAATCGTCGGACCCGTAGATCGCAAGAACTGTGCAACTTTACCAACGAATTTTGTTTCCGGCCGATATCTGACTCACAGGGATCACGACCAAGAAACTTCTACCGCTCCAAACGACAAAAGTTCTCGCTGCCCCTCGTTGACTTCCCATTGCAGCACACCTAACATTGCATTCCAGCTTTCTGCGCCCACCCATGATCGGTCAAACCATCTCGCACTACCGCATTGTCGAGAAGCTCGGCGGTGGCGGGATGGGTGTGGTCTATAAGGCTGAGGACACCCGGCTGGACCGCTTCGTCGCTCTCAAATTCCTACCCGAAGACGTAGCCCAAGATCGCCAAGCTTTGGAGCGATTTCGGCGTGAGGCCAAAGCTGCATCGGCGCTGAACCACCCGAATATCTGCACCATTCACGACATCGGCGAGGAAAACGGCAAAGCCTTCATCGCCATGGAATTTCTGGATGGACTGACGCTAAAGCATCGCATCGCTGGGCGACCGATGGAAACCGACTTGATTCTGTCTCTCGCTATCGAAATTGCGGACGCACTGGACGCGGCTCACTCCGAAGGCATAGTCCACCGCGACATCAAGCCTGCCAACATCTTTGTCACCAAGCGCGGTCACGCCAAGATTCTCGACTTCGGGCTGGCGAAGGTCATGGTCACCGCCAGTTCTTCGAGAAACATTGCGTCTCTTAACACGCAGACTGGTTCGATGGACGAAGAGCATTTAACCAGTCCGGGTTCCGCGCTCGGCACCATCTCCTATATGTCGCCCGAGCAGGCCAAAGGCAAAGAACTGGATGCCCGCACTGATCTGTTTTCGTTCGGTGCGGTGCTGTACGAGATGGCGACGGGAGCGTTGCCATTTCGTGGTGATACTTCGGCCCTAATCTTCAAAGCCATTCTGGATGAGGAGCCGACGCCCGCTGTTCGCTTAAACCCTGATCTTCCGCCCAAGCTGGAAGACATCATCAACAAGGCACTGGAGAAAGACCGCGAATTACGTTATCAGGGCGCAGCAGAAATACGGGCCGACCTAAAGCGGCTGAAACGGGAAACGGAATCGCGGCACGGCATACCAGCGAGTTCTGGCACGGTGATGGCAGCGCAGGAGATTGGGCTTCCAGCGGTGGTCTCTTCACCACCACCTGCCTCGGGGTCGGCTCCTGCCGTCATTACGCCATCTTCATCGGCTGGCGTGAAGGTCGCCGAGGCTCCTGTAGGGGGCAGGAAACTCTGGAAGCTTCTAGTTCCCGCTCTAGTGGTACTTTTCGCTGCTGCCATCGGGGCAACGTTCTACTTGCGCTCACACTCAGCAACACCACCGACGAAGGCTATGCCCCTGACGGAGAAAGACACGGTTGTGCTGGCAGACTTTGACAACAAGACAGGCGATACCGTCTTTGACGACGCACTGAAGCAGGCGCTCGGAGTGGAACTGGAGCAGTCCCCTTTCTTGAATGTGCTCTCCGACCGAAAGGTTAGCGAGACCTTGCGGATGATGGGCCGCCCTACAAGTGACCGCATCACGGTGGATGTAGGACGAGAACTTTGCCTGCGAACGGGAAGCAAAGCCCTGCTGGGCGGGGAGATATCGAGCTTGGGCAGCCACTACTTGATTGCCGTGAACGCCGTCGCATGCAACAGCGGAGACACTTTAGCCAAGGAACAGGTCGATGCCGCCAGCAAGGAGGATGTCCTGAAGGCAGTAAGTCGAGCCGCCTCCAGTCTTCGTGCCAAGCTGGGAGAATCGCTGCCCTCGGTACAGAAGTTCGATGTTCCAATCGAGGCCACGACATCCTCACTTGAAGCGTTGAAAAACTTCAGTATGGGTGTCAAGGTAGGGCGCGAGAAAGGAGACGCACCCAGCCTCCCGTTCCTGAAGCGTGCCATTGAGCTCGATCCGAATTTCCCCGTGGCGTATGCCGTTTTGTCGGTACATTACGGAAACCTTGGGCAAAGGTCGCTTGCCCTTGAATATGCCACCAAGGCGTATGGTTTGCGCGACCGGGTGACGGAGCGGGAGAAGTTGCGTATCTCTGCGATTTATTTTCGTGCTACCGGGGAATTAGACAAGGAGTCGCAGACCTACGAACTGTGGATAGCAAATTATCCTCGTGATGAAGTTCCGCATGTCAACTTGGGCGCAATTTACTCTGATACGGGGCAGATTGAAAAGGCGCTCACGGAATATCAGGAGACAGTGCGACTTGCGCCTGATATCACCGTTGGGTATGCAAATCTAGGAGAGACCTACTTCGCGTTGAACCGGCTGGATGAAGCCAAGGCAGCATTCGATCAGGCATTGGCACGCAAGTTGGACAGCGGGTCTCTGCGGGCTGGCATCTACTACCTTGCGTTCCTCCGGGGAGACACCGCCGGATGGAACAGCAGGTGGCATGGGGTGCGGGCAAGCCCGGAGATGAAGACCCGCTGCTGTCGGCCCAATCCGATACCGAGGCCTACTACGGACGGCTGAGCAAGGCGCGGGACTTTTCTCGCCGGGCCGTGGACTCGGCCGTTCGCGCAGACTCCAAAGAGACAGCGGCTTTGTGGCAGGTGAATGCGGCGCTACGCGAGGCGGAATTAGGCGATACTGTATCCGCGAGGCAAGGCGTCACGGCGGCCTTGGTGCTGTCTCAGGGGCGTGATGTAAAGGTGGCGGCGGCGCTCGCGCTGGCTCGAAGTGGCGATACTGCCCGAGCCACAGTACTGGTCGGGGAATTAGAAAAGACCTACGCAGCAAATGCCATGCTGAAGCTCTACTGGTTGCCCGCCATCAACGCCGCCATCGAACTCGACAAAGGCAATTCATCGCAAGCTCTTGTGTCGCTAGAAGCCGCCGCGCCTTACGAACTGGGTCTCGGAGGGACATTCATCAATTACGTGTACCCGGCGTACCTACGCGGCCAAGCCTACCTGCTGGCGCATAATGGAACTGCCGCATCCACAGAGTTCCAAAAGCTACTGGATCACAGGGGCATCGTGGTGAACTTTGTTACGGGATCATTGGCGCATCTTCAACTCGGTCGCGCCTACGCGATGGCAGGTGATACGGCAAAAGCGAAGAGTGCATACCAAGACTTCTTCGCCCTCTGGAAAGACGCCGACCCCGACATCCCCATCCTGAAGGAAGCCAAAGCGGAATACGCGAAGTTGCAGTAGCGCCCTCTTGTTTCGGGTCGAGTTCTTGGGTGTAAACTTCCACCGTTTGTGCGGGCGAGGCTGGAGGTGCACGGGTATGACTAAGAGAAAACACGTCTCTCCAGAAGCTCTGGATGCGAGCTTGCTGCCCAAGCAGCGCAAGCCTATTCCCCATGCGTTCGTGCTTGATGCGATTTCCACACTATCGCCATACACCCGTCCGATGTTTGGCTGCCTTGCAATTTATGTAAGAGACAAAATCGTGTTGATCCTGCGGGACAAGCCTAAAAGCACTGCGGATAATGGAGTATGGCTCGCCACTAGCCAAGAACACCACCAGAGCTTGCGGCGTGAGTTCCCGAACATGCGATCCATTCAAGTATTGGGCAAACGCGTAACGGGTTGGCAGGTCTTACCAGTCGATGCCCCTGACTTTGAATCAGCGGCACTGCGGGCATGCGAGCTTGTGCTGGCTGGAGACCCTCGGATCGGCAAAATGCCGGGCGCACGAACGTCGAAGTCCGGATCAAAAGCGGCTGGAAGATCGTCGAAGCAGATCAAAACCTCGAAGAAACACGGGAGTACCATTAGCTTCGACACCGTTCGGAAGATCGGCTTGGCATTGCCCGGCGTGGAGGAGAGCACAGCCTACGGGTCACCCGCGCTCAAGGTTCGCGGAAAACTCTTGGCGTGCGTGCCTACCCATCGCTCGGCCGAGCCGGGTTCGCTCGTGGTTCGTGTCGGCTTCGACGACCGCGCCGAACTTCTCGCAGCCGCTCCCGACGTTTACTACGTGACTGACCACTATCTCAACTACACCTCCGTGCTGGTTCGCCTGTCCCGCGTTACACCTGATGTCCTGCGGGACTTGCTCGGCATGGCTCACAAGTTTGTGACCGGGAGGAGGGGACGATGAAGCGAGAACGTGCGCTCAAGATCGTGTTGGCGTTGGTGGGATTGCTGTTTACCGCAATGATCTATCCCTTGGTGTTGTTTGTGAAGCAAGAGCCTGCGCTGGCGATGATGATGAGCCTTTACGTCACGCTCGGTATTTTCTTGATAATGGCAGCCCGACACCCATCCGCGAATCGGAGCCTGATCGCCTTCACGGCTTGGTCGAGCTTCGCCCACGCTGCCGTGATGTCGTTCCAAGCATTCCGCAACTTCATTGCACGGGGCGAATTGATCGGGTCGGCTGTGCTCGTCGTCATCGGCGTAGCCCTGATTGCTCTGGCTCCGGCGAAGCAACCTGCGGAGAGGGCATCTGCGGTTGCTGCGTAGGCTCGCAGTCTGGGGAAGCCTGACATCCCCATCCTGAAGCAAGCCAAAGCGGAGTACGCGAAGTTGCACTGAATGCGCTCAGGTACGCGGTAACTTGCACCCGGAGTGCACTCCCGTAATTTGAAACTGTGACTGCGTGGTAGTCAAATCGATTCACTCGCCACTCTCAGAACAGAACACGCCACCGAGTTCTGGCCCGTGCCGAAGCGAAGGTAAGAATGCCCGACCTGCGGGCGTCCCTGTTCAGACGAAGACCTGTCAGAACCGCATCCGGTGTCCGACAGAGCCTCCACTAATCAAATTAAGGAGAACACCATGACGCAACTCATCGCACTCTACTTTGCGCTGCCCGCGATCTTCATGACGGCGGTGACTGTACGCAACATTTTTTTTGGGGATATCCTCTAAGGGTAACGGAAGCCCCCGCGTGGAACGAGCGCGCCAATCACTTTGTCGTGCTCGTTTCACTTGCGTCTGCTGCGGAGCAACCGGGCGATTGCAACTGGCCCAATCGTGCTTTCCCGCTGGGATCGAACGTCATGTCAGGATGCAGCGGGTGTGTCGTGACGGTAGGCCATGTACTTTCGTAACTTTCGACTCGTATCTTACCCAGCGGAGAATGTCGCCCATGGACTTCCCCACTCTGTTGTGCATCGATGACAGTCCACAAGTGTTGGAGCTTCGCAAAGCGGCTCTGGAATCTCATGGTTATTGCGTCAAGATCGCGTCGAGCGGCTACACTGCGATGAAGATGTTAGAGGAAACGTCGGTGGCTGCGGTTCTACTGGAGTACAAACAGGAAGGCATGGACGCGGAAGCCGTAGCCTGCCATATCAAGCAACGGTTTCCCAAACTGCCAATCATCCTGCTTTCCGCATACTGCGAGATGCCACAGCGAATCTTGTGGTTGGTGGATGAATACGTGATGAAGAGCGAGGTGCCAGAACGGCTGGTGCCGATCATCGAACGGGCGCACAGGCTTGCACGACCTTCAAACGAACGGTTTCAGCGTAGCAAAGCAGCCGCGTAAGCGAAGGTACAGACATGGAATTCTTGCAGCGACTTCTCGGGGAATTTTGCCCCCATCGGTTTACTTGGCCACGACTCAGTGGCAATGGCCAACAGCACTATCAAATCTGTCTCATTTGTGGAACGGCGTATGAATACGACTGGAAGAGGATGCACCGTACTGATCGCCCACTGGTGACGACGGGGCACCATCTTCTCGCCTTCGGTACGCACCCTCTCTCTCAAATGAAGGTAACCGGAACGCGGCATAATCAGGCACGGTGAAAACTTAGTCCGGCTGGTAAATGCTGCGCTTCGCAGGGCAAAGGCCGATCACGCCTTCAGCTTTGAAGGACCGTAGATTCGACGTGCGTACAGCTAGCGATCATTTTTTTCAGAGCCTCAAGAAGCGTATAGTGATCTGGTACGTCCGAGAGTTGGAATATGCTATGTCAGCCAGCAATTCTACGCTCACCCCTCCTCCTCATCATATCGGTATCCTAATGTGCGCCGCAGGCCGTTTTCTGCAATGCATGACTTGTAAATTAACACTTGAATTTCCCCAAGGGGCGCAGTATGGCGCGGTTGTGAGAGAGATGGGTTGCCACTCGTGCAGTGTCCCAATCCGGTCGAACGGGGATGTTCCGAAAGTCGCTTAAACAAAATCCACTGCCAAGGGGGAAAGCGCATCGCCACGGGTGACGGCTCGCCTTTGCTCCTTCGCAGTCTCCGCTGCATTGGTACTCGTGCCCGCCTACCTCGCACCAATGGCGATGCGTCTTTTCGATCATCTCAGCCCTTCTCCCGCTTTCAATCATGTTGCCTAACACCCCTACAGCCGCGCTTCCTGCAAGAGGCTCCCACCCGAAGCCAACACCACTGCGGGACGGGAGTTCTCGTTCGACTCTTTCATCAGCCTGCACACTGAGGCTCTCGAAATGTTATGGCGCTTGGCAACCGTGGTGGCGACATCCCCGTGCGACGATCTTCGACAACTTGCTCACGATTGATGTCCAGCCGCGCGAGACCGATGACTTTGCCTTCGAGCTTTGCCCTTCTCATCCCTGCCCGCACACGCTCGCGAATCAGGTCGGATTCCAACTCGGCAATCGACGCAATCAAGGTTAGGAAAAGCCTTCCCATCATGCCGCTCGTATCCACCTGTTCGCGTCGGGAAATAAAAACCACCCCCAGACTTTCCAACTCGTCTATGACTTGCAGGAAGTGCCTGACGCTCCTCGCGACTCGATCGAACGCCGCGACCAATATCACCGAGAATTTCTTCTTCCTCGCATCCTGCAAAACCGCATCCAAACCGGGACGCCTCGCCTTGCTGCCAGAAATGCCGCAGTCTTGATACTCGGCGACGACTTCGATGCCGCGCTGCGCCGCAAGCTGACGTTGCCCTGAACTCCGTTGAAAGTTAGCGACTCTCGACCGTCATAGGCTACGCAACCTTCACTTGCTCGGCAACAGCCTTCTTCGCCACTGCATTCGCCATCGAACTCACCAGCGCGGGAATCTCCCGGTAGCCTTGGACTTTGTGGAACTGGCGCTCAGCCACCAACAAACCAGAGCCGACCCAGCGCTCGATGTGATCTCCGGCACGCCATCGTTTTACGTTGCGGCAAACCGTCTCTACGATGGAGAAGGCTGACTCGATCACGTTCGTGCTCGCCAGCGTGCGACGCAACTGGGCCGGCACCCGCAGACGATGCACCGTGAGCGTTTCTTCCATGCCTTCCTCCAGACTGCGGGCGCCGCTCGGATTCAGTTCCATCAGTTCGCGATGCAGTCGCTCCAGCGCACGCTTGGCATCCGCGTATTCGGTCATGGCGTAGGCGTTCTGCAGTTTCTTCTTGACCGCCGGTTTATGTTCCTCGGGCAAGTGGTCCACCACGTTGCGCCGCTTGTGCACCTGACAGCGCTGGATGAAGGCCGCCTCGCCGGCATGACGGCGCACCGCCGCCACCAACGCTTTGCCTCCGTCCAGCACGTACAGCCGCGGCACGCTGAAGTCGAGCCCGTGCGCCGCCAGATCGCCGAGTAATTCCCCGACCACGGCGGCATTCTCGGTGGCTCCTTCGCGCAGGCCCAACACCGTTTTACGCCCGTCAACATTGATGCCCAGAGCCACGATCATCTGCCGGTCGCGAAACGGCGTGCCGTCGATCAGCACCGCGCACAACCGCAACTCGCCCAGCGGACGCTCCATCAACTCCTGCAACTTCTCCCGGCTGGAGGCGATGAAGTGGTCGCTCACCGCCGACTTTTCCACTCCGTAAGCTTCGCGAAAATCTTTCACCACCGCTCCGTAGTTGCGCGTCGATGACCCGCGCATCAGCTTGTCCCATACCGCGTGTTCCATCGGCCCACTGCGCTGGAACATCTCGTAACTGCCCAGCCGCTGCTCGCGATTTTCCTGCGTGCGCAGACGCGTTCGCTGGATCGGCACCTTCTGCCCGTCCACCACGCAGTAACCGGCTTCCTTCCCCCAGCGGTGAGCGCGCCGCGCGGGATGCTGCTCGTGCCGCTCCCCGGCCAAGTGCCGTACTTCTTCCTCCATCACCAGGCTCATCAACGCCAACCCAGCTTCGCGCATGAGGTGGCCGACTCCTTCTTGCAGCAGACCGACGACCTCGGTCATGGGAAAGATCATCTGGAGGTTGGGATTCTCTTCGCGGGCCAGTTGTCGGAATTCTTGCACCGCTCGTTGCTGGTCGATCTGGTATCGTCTCTTCATAGCGACTCTCTCCTTTTTCCTTGGCAGAAAAACTACCCTCGGTCATTATGACCGGGGTTGAGAGTCGCTACTTCTACGAACTAACGGGCATCCTCCCGCAAGCTCGCGCAGATCGTAGAGTTGCGATTCCACTCGCTGATCGGCGGTGGAAACACGAACGTAAATTGCACCTTTCTTCATCGGTCGGGACTCTCCTTTAAGGTCTAAGTAATAGTCTGCGTTGGGCGTGGTAACAGATTGCAAATTCTGGCTCAAGAATGTGAAACCGCTCTTGGACAAGGATCAACAATTCCCCGATCTGGCGATCTGTGCATTGAGTTAGGTATTCACCCAGCAGTGCGGCGATCCAAAGTGTGTGGAACCGTTCCCTAAGGTCGGACGAGTGCATGAGCCTGCGCTGCCTGCGGATAAGAACACGAACTACATTTTCTAAGTCTGAGTTACTCTCCAACAATCGTCCCCTATTTCCAGTATACAAAGCACTCTTCTGTTTTCGCTAGAAACGGCAGGGGGTGTTACCAAAGATTTCTTCGGAAAGGTAGTGAATTCCGAAGTGGGCTCTGTATATTTAATGTGGATCACAAAATACCTTCCACCCAACCACCTATTCCAAATAACATAGAATGTCCGCTGTGCCTTGGTGCAGGCGCACTTACACGAGCCGAAGTGCTTGATCGCCTCGGTGTCAAAGACTTCGCCCGCGTTGCCCAGCTTTCGGCAGAGGAAGCCTTCCGGCTCCTCCTATCCAAGCACGAGCACGACGAGCAGAATGTCTGGGCTCGCTTCGAGACCGAATTGACCAAGCGAACCGCCGAGATTGAACAGCGCCACAGGGATGAACTCCATGCTCTCAGGACAGCGGAGCAACAGAAGACGCACGAAATCCAGCACGCCAATCGCCGGGTCGAGGACACCTTGAGGGAGATGGGCGAACTTCGGGAACGGAATCACCAACTGGAATCCGAGATGTTCAAGGTGGCTCGTGTCGGCAAGCGTGAAGAACTTAGCTTCGAGGATGAAGTGCAAACATGGCCGGGCATGTGCATCAGCGAAAAGCTGGCGAGAAATGGCGACTACCTATTGGCATACCGTGATCCCAGTGGTGCGCCATTTGAGCCACGCCTCCTAATCGACAACAAAGACAAGGCGGCGATCACTGAAGGCGATATCCGAAAGCTTGTTCGGGATGCCAAAGAGCGCCATGCCCTCAGCGATCACCCAAAACCGGCCAGTGATTATCACCTGAAAACCGGCCAACGAGAGTAGCGTCCGGGACATTGATTCCCGCGGGGGCTTGTAGGCTCCGTGGGCATGGCCAATGTCTTGGACGAAGAGAAGAAACAACAAGTCTTAGCGCTGGGACGGCTGGGCTGGTCGCTGCGGCGCATCCAGCAAGCGACCCATGCCCGTCGTGAAACCGCCAGCACGTACCTGAAAGCGGCGGGGATTGCGGTGCGTCTGCCCAGTGGCTGGGGGCGGTGCGAACCAAAACCGGCCAACGAAGTGATCACCGACTCCGGTGCGGCAAAATCGGCCATTCCGGTGATTCCCGATCCCCTCGACCCTAACTGCAACCCCAACCCCAAAAACCTTTCTAATAAGGGAAAAGCAAGAGCAACTTCAAAACCGGCCAACGAGAACGAGGTGATCACCGACTCTGCCGCGGTCCCCGGTGCCAGTGCCTGCGAGCCATACCGGGAAGCCATCGACTTGGGGATCAGCCGCGGCCGCAATGCCATGGCGATCTGGCAGGATTTGGTTTCCGAGTACGGATTCGCGAGCAGCTACCAAAGCGTGCAACGCTTCGTGCGCAAGCGGCGCGGAACGCAAACCCCCGAAGCCCGCGTCGTGATCGTCACCGCGTCCGGCCAGGAGGCGCAAGTCGATTACGGCACCGGCCCCATGGTGCGCGATCCCGAGAGCCGCAAGTATCGGCGCACCCGGCTGTTCGTGATGACGCTCGGCTGCAGCCGCAAGTCGGTTCGTCTGCTGACCTTCCGTTCCAGCTCGCGCATCTGGGCTGAGCTGCATGAACGCGCTTTTCGCCGGCTGGGCGGCGCCACCCGCATCGTCGTGCTCGACAATCTGCGCGAGGGCGTGCTCGTCCCCGACATTTACGACCCCGCTCTCAATCCTCTCTATCGCGACGTGCTCGCGCATTACGGCGCGGTGGCCATGCCTTGCCGCATTCAAGATCCCGACCGCAAAGGCAAAGTCGAATCCGGCGTCGGGCACGCCCAGAAAACACCGCTGAAAGGCTTGCGCTTCGAAACTCTGGAAGAAGCCCAAGCCTACCTCGATCACTGGGAGCAACGCTGGGCCGACACGCGCATCCACGGCACCACCAAACGGTGCGCTCTGCGATGCCATCCACCACCAGCAAGGCGAGGTCGGCGTGCGCCGCATTCTCGGCGTTCTCTCCCTAGCCAAGAAGTACGGCACCGCGGCGGTCGATGAAGCCTGCGCCGCTGCGCTCGACATGGGAGTGCAGGAATACCGCTTCGTGCGTCGCTATCTGGAACGCTGCCCGCAAGCCCCGCTCAGTTTGCATCGCGTCCGGCATCTTTTCCGACCACAGTTTGATTTGCCCAAGATGGGTCGTGGCGTAGAACGGGAAATCCGTCATCCACGACGGCGGAAGTTTGGACTTCGGTAAGAGAGGAAATACAGGGATGCCCATCCGGGCATAGGGAGTTGCTAATTGCAGAAAGGTTGCCATACAGCCTCGTGAGGCCGTTGGCGATCAAATCCATTTGTTGCTTTGGTTTGTTTCGTGATTTCCATAATCAGCCTTCTTCAGCCTTGTTCGGTGCGCGGCAATCGGTTGTGGGACGGGAAAGGCTGATTTAACCCGTCCCCCCGATTTGTTCCAGAGCGCCGCCGCCCTGTCTTACTATCTAAGAATCCGGTAGCACAGATTCCTGCGAGCCACCTGCTACAGCACCCGCATACTTGGTCAATACCCAAAAGGCCCGAAGGAAAAACGGGGATCACTGGAAAAAGCAGTGCAGTGGGACTCTGCGTTCCCGCCACCACCATGCAGGGGCGAATCGGGATGGCTGTGGCGGCGGACGGTCAGGACGCTGGGCAGTCGGGGAATCGCGTGTGCGGGGAACACTGGATCAAGGTGAATGCGAGAGGGCAGTCGCGCAGGACGACAGCCTACCCACACTGCTGCTGCAGCACGACCAGCAGGTGCCGTCTTCAGGGACACCTTCGACACTGGGGACGGTCAGGGCAGGACAGGCTGTTAGGTTTGCGTTTGTCGGGAGCCGGGTTCGCCCGGAACTCCGCTCTCGCGCATCTCATTCCGTACCACTGTAAGGGATACGTCACCCTTCATACCGCAGAACAAGATGCGTTCAAAATCCTGTTCCCAATGGATTCCGAAACAGTCAGCGAAAAATATTTTGCATTCAATGCCCAGTGCAATTTGGCCGCTGGTGAAGTTTTTCCACTCGCCTTCGGACAACTCATGGGCAACGGTGACAACATAGGGGTTGTTTGGAGCAAGTACATTTACCATGCCTTCAGAGGTTTCTATATCCTCAAGCGTGATGAGAATAAAGTGAAGGGTAAGGGGTACGCGAGTTGGATTAACGATTTCAAAGGAAATGTTCAGCGTGCGTGGGTGTCCCGAGGGACGTGCAGACCAGTTTTCCAAGTTCACCCACTGCTTTTGGGAGATTTCTTGCAGTTTGACGCTTTGGGCCGTGGCATCGGCGCTGATTTTAGCTGCATCGGCGGATCGTCTGGTGAGTTCCAGTTGCTTAGCGTATCGCTGGTCCGCGATTTTTTTCTCCGCGTTCCTTTTAATCCCCTCTTTCATTTTGTCAATTTCGCGCACAGTGTCGGCAGTTCGCGTGATCGACAACTGTTCAGCAGCGATGTCGGCTTGCTTGTCCAGAATGTTGGTTTGTCTATCGTAGATATCGGCTTGCCGATGCATGGCTTTCCATTGCAGAAAAGCAAGTATCGCCAGAGCGCCAGTGAAGATCGTGACCAATACAGTGTTCGCGATGGCCCACCCATCGGAAGGCGGTTTCTTACCTGTTTGCTTTCTGGATTGCTGCTGATTCTCGGCTGTTATAGCGGCAGTAAGTTGATTGATGGCGGTCGTAAGGTCTTTGGTGGACTGGTCATTGGACTCTGCTTTGTTTGTTTCTGGATCAGCCTTGCCATGATCTGCGTGAGCGGCTTTCCGTGGAGTTGGGGATGGTGGTGGTGATTGCTGGCTGACCGCAAAAAGCATGAGGAACAAGGCAAGAAATAGGCGCATAATACCTCCATGAAGCAGCCTGACTACATCGAAGGCCCGGAAGCGCTAGAAACTGTAGCACAAGTCTGGGATTCCAAAGGAGTTACTCAGTGGCCGAGCGAAACGAAAGTTAGTCAAGCGGTTACCAATCTGCTTGGATCAGGTTGAGCGCAAGAAGACTCGGAACTCTCTATCTCCGCTTGCTTTTTCTCTGCTTTGCGTAAGCTCAGCGCAAGTTATGTTCCGTGACTTGTTAGCTCATAAACCATATCGCCTACGAACCTTCGAAATGATTCGTTCTCTACAAACTGCTTGTAGACCTGCGTGTCGTCCTTCAAAAAGGTGCTGCATTACCTTGGTCAGCGCTTGATCATGCGCCATCCGCGCAGTGTGCGGCGTATTCTCCTTGGCGTTTTGGTAGGCCTCGTCAGCGGCAACCTTGGGGGCAATATCGTCTCGGATGCGTTTCGCTACGCGGTCTGCGTCGGTGAACAGCGTACTGAACTGGTCGTTGAACGTTTTGAGGATGTTGCTCAATCGGTCGAGTTCTGGCTCCGGCTTGTGGCCGTGAGTATCAGTTGGCACCGGCTCGATCTCCGCATCCTTATCCTCCAAAGCGATCTTCATCGCCGCTTTCTTCTCTACCCGGTAGCTGTCCATATCTATGGCTTCGAGAATGCCCTTCGATAGGTCTTCCTCCTCCGGCGCTGGCAGCTTGGGTATCAGAAGATTGAGGAGGATCGAGAGCTTCTCCCACCCCGCGTTGCTGTAGGGAATCACCGACGAGAGGAAAGCGTAGGTGCGGCAGAACACTTTCGCCTTACCCTTAAAGTCCACTTGGCCGTCCTCGTCGAGTCTGCCCTTGTAGGTTGCCACGCACGCATCGAGGATTGGGTCGAGCTTATCGCGGTCAGCGCCGCCGAGGAACAACTCCACCACCGTCTGTAACTGCTCCGGTGAATATACTTGCGCGGCATCGAGCGCCGCCTTCAGGTCATGCAGTTTGTTCGGATCGGTCTCCTCCGCGAGCAGCGTGGTGCGGTAGTAATCTTGGAAGGCGTAGGTTATCGCCCCGCTATTATTCTGGAAGTCGAGCACGAAGCAATCGTATTTTTGCGGGTGTGCGCGGTTCAAGCGGGATAAAGTCTGGACGGCCTTGATGCCCGAGAGTGGCTTGTCCACGTACATGGTGTGCAGCAGCGGCTCGTCGTATCCGGTCTGGAATTTCTCGGCGCAGATCAGGAAGCGGTATGGATCAGCCTGAATGTTCTCCGCAATGTCGCTGCTTGAAAAACCGTTGAGGGCAACCTCGCTGACCTTCGCGCCGTCGTACTCATGTTCGCCGGAAAAGGCGACAATCGCCTGATACGGGCTCTTGCGCTCGATGAGATAGGTCTTGATAGCGTGGAAGTACTGGATGGCCCGCTCAATACCGCTCGTCACCACCATCGCCCGCGCTTGTCCGCCAATCTTTCCTGCTGCAATTACCTGCTCGTGGAAGTGGTCAACCATGATTTCGGCCTTTAGGCGTATCGCGTGCTCATGGCTCTCCACATACCGGCGCAACTTCTTTCGCGCCTTCTTGGTATCGAACTCCGGGTCGTCTTCGATCTTCTTCACCAACTTGTAGTAGCTGTCCACCGGGGTAAAGTTTTTGAGCACGTCGAGGATGAATTTTTCCTCGATTGCCTGTTTCATCGTGTAGCTGTGAAACGGACGATGTTTGACCTTGCCTTCGGCGTCTTGCGGTAGCGATTCGCCGAACATTTCCAGCGTCTTGTTCTTGGGTGTGGCGGTGAAGGCGAAGTAGCTGGCGTTGGTCAGCATCTTGTGCGCCTCCATCCGTTTCGCCAGCGCCTCGTTCACCGTGTCTTCGGGGTCAGGCCCAGCGTCTTCGTCCGCCGCTGCGCTAAGCACTTGGCTCATCGCCGCAGATGTCTTGCCGCCTTGGCTGGAGTGCGCCTCGTCGATGACGATGGCAAAGGTCTTTCCGCCCTCGGTCGCTATCTCGTCAAGAATGAAAGGGAACTTCTGCACCGTCGAGACGATGATTTTCTTTCCCTCTTCAATGTACTTTCGCAGGTCGCCCGAGCGGTCGGCGTGACCAACCGTTGCGCTCACTTGCATGAATTGCTTGATGGTGTTCTGAATTTGGTCGTCGAGCAGGCGTCGGTCAGTCACCACGATGACCGAATCGAAAACCTCCTTGTCATCGCGCTTCAAACCGATGAGTTGGTGCGCGAGCCATGCGATGGAGTTCGACTTGCCGCTGCCCGCCGAGTGCTGGACGAGGTAATGCTTGCCCGCTCCGTGGGCGCGAACATCAGCCAGTGCCTGCCGCACCACGCCGAGTTGGTGGTAGCGCGGCCAAACCTGCCTGCGCTTCTTCCTGCCCGTGCGCGGGTCTCTTTCCTCGATGACTTGTCCGTAGTTTTCGAGGATGTTGGTGAGCCCAGCCGGAGTAAGCACCTCTTTCCATAGATAGTCGATCTTGAGGCCCAGCGGGTTGGGCGGGTTACCGGCTCCATCGTTGTAACCCTTGTCGAACGGAAGGAACCACGAACCCTTGCCCTTGAGTTCGGTGCACATTTGCACTTTGCTGTCGTCCACCGCGAAATGCACGACGCAACGCCCGAACTCAAAAAGTCGCTCGCGAGGGTCGCGGTCGCGCCGGTACTGTTCCACTGCATCCTCGACGGTCTGTTTCGTTAGGCTGTTCTTCAATTCAAAGGTGGCGATGGGCAGACCGTTGATGAATAGACAGAGGTCGAGCGCCCGGCGTGTCTCGTCCATGCTATAGGCAAGCTGGCGTGTGATCGAGAAGCGATTCAGGGCGTGCAGGGCCTCGGCCTTGTCATTGCCGGGCGACGGTGTGCCGTAGAACAGATCGAAGTGCAGTGGACCGTGCTCCACGCCTTTGCGCAGAACGTCGATGACGCCGCGTTTGCCGATCTCGGCGGAGAGGCGCGTCAGGAACTTTAGGCGGTTAATGTCCTTCGAGTCATCCGTCTCGGGCATCGCCAGTTTCTTGAACGCCTCGGGCTGAGTTGCGCGGAGGAAGGCGAACAGTTGCGGTACGTCGAGTGCGTGGGCGCGTTCATAGTCCCTCGGGCTACCTGCGAAGTATCCAGCGCCGTTAGTCTGTGGACTCACCGCCAGTGGGCCGGGAGCAATGGAGAAGCCATCCACGCCGGTCATGTGCCGCATGATGATTGTTTCGAGGCCCTTCTCGCTGATGTCGGTCGTCATACGACAGCTTCCTCGTCGGCGGGTTCGATCTGATCGCTCAGATCAGCGTCGTTCTGTGAAATGTCGGGGCTGGCCTCGCCGGGCAGTCTCTTCGACGCCTCACGAACATCGAGCTTGCCGGTCACGACATCGGAGACGAGGCGTGTGCGGTATTCGCGGAGGAGATCGATTTCACGTTCAAGGCGGGAGATGGCGATCTGCAATTCGCCCGTGTTCTGTTCGATGTGCTCAACGATTCGCTGTTGCTCGGGCAGCGGCGGCAGAATAATCACGCTTTCACGAATGCGGTCCTGACTAATATTAGGGTCCTTGCGTGTGCCATCTGCGCCGACCATCCAGTACCGACGTTGATACTGCATGAAGAAAAGCACGAACTTCGGCAAAAATCGATGGCTCGGTAGTAGTGCGCATAGTGCTTGGTTGGTGGACGCTTCAATAGCAAGCAGTCCGTTCTTCCCAATGGTTCCTGCTCCTCCGTACATCGCCACAAGCACTGACCCGACCGGCAGCACCTTACAAGCTGTGTCATCTATCGCACGCTGTGTGATTCCAACCGCGTAGGTATCAACAATTCCGTTGTTCAAATCCATTGTTCTGATCCACGGAATTGTTCCGTCATAGTACGGAATTGTTCCGTCATAGTAGAGAGAAATCTGACCGGAAGATGGTGTTGCGCCACTGCACGTCCGAAAGAACCTCTTGACCTTCCCGAAGTTCCAGTGCTGCGGAATATCGCCGAGCCAAGGGATGCCGGAGGGTTTGAGCGGGACCGAATCGTCGAGGCCGCGGGTGACGGCGCGGTGGATAATTGCCTGCTTCTGCTCGCTCAGCAGCGCGATCACCTTCCGCTTCGCCCGGATCGCCCGCTCCAGCCGCCCGTTCGCCCAGTTCAGAAACCTCACAATCATCATCTGCTCATGGCACTCAGGCTGTGGAGTTTTCGTGCCCAGAAACCTCTCTATAGGAATCGTGTTTCTCAGTCCAGAATAAAGCGGGCTGAGGAGCTTTCGGTCGTCCATCGCCCGATAGAACATTTCGAGATACTCAGAACTGCTTTTGCCCACAGATTCAAATACCGTGTACGCCCCGGTGATCATTCCCTCATGACGAGAGAGTCCCACCGTTCGCGGAGTTTCCGGCACATCGAATAGGCAAAAGATGAGGTCGCCGTCACGCACCTCTTGTGAAGTTCCCATGTCCGAGGAGAACGTGCCTTTCCCAGCGGAGATGTCGCGGACGATGACACCTTGCTTGGTGAGGGAAAGCAGTTGATAGTCGCTATGACGCCTACCGACGAGCACTTTCCTCTTACGGACAAGTCCGCGATTTGGAATAAGGTTCCAGTGTTTGGGCACCGGCCCTACCCACGGCAATCCCGAATCTTTGTACTCCGCATAAGGCTTGAGGTCGGCGATCATTTGTCGCCTACTTTTAGCAGATCATCCAGCAGACCCTCGGACTCTTTTTCTATGGCCAGAACGTCGGCGCTGATTTCTTCGAGCGTGCGCAGCGGCTGCGGCTTGTAGAAGTGCCGCGTGAAGCTGACCTCAAAGCCGATCTTGGTGGCATCCTCTTTAATCCACGCATCGGGCGAGTACGGCAGGACCTCGCGACGAATGAAGGCCCCGATCCCGCCATCTTCCAGCAGCGGCACCTGCTCGGTGTCGCGCAGGTCGGAGTCGGGCTCGTATTCGACACAGTTCACCATCGCCTCGAACAGGCCGCGCAGCAGGTCGGCCTTGGCCTTACCGGGTTTGTGCACCTTGGCGATAACGGGCGGGGCGGTTTCGACGCGCCAACTCACGGCTCTGAGAATCCGCTTGAGGTCTGCGGCGGCGAGTTTGATGCCTGCCTCCTTGAGCGCGGCATCGACGCGATTGCGGAAGACGTTGTAATCCTCGAAGAGTGTGTCGCCTAGAGCGGCGCGTAGCTTCGTGGCGACATCGACGAGGCGGCCATCGCGTTCCCAAGTCTTGGGGTCAAGCAGTTTCTTTTTCTTCTTCTCGGGCAAACCCTTTTTCTTGCTACCGCCCTCTTCGTTGTCAGCTTCCTCGTCCGATTCGTCCTCATCGCTACCCCAGTTCACCAAGCTGATCTCCAAAGCGGTGGACACCTTGTCGAAGTTAGTGAACAGGTCGTCGCTAAATTCCTCGTAGAACGCAGCGCGTAAGTCTTCGTCACCGCTGGTGAAGCGCAGCGTCTCGATGGCTTTGAGGGTGAGTTGGCTGTGCAGACGCAACGGGCGCTCGACCGTGACCTTCCAATAGCCGAAGGCTTCGTTGGGGAAGATCTTCGACTCGGGCGTTTCCTTGAAGTCAAGGAACGTGCGGCTGATGCGTTCGATGTCCTCCGGCGAGAGTTCGCAGTTCTTCTTGCCAAGATTCTTTCGCAGCGGTTTGAACCACTGGGTCGCGTCGATAAGCTGGATTTGATTCCTGCGGTGCGCGGGCTTCTTGTTGGAGAGCACCCAGATATATGTGGCGATGCCGGTGTTGTAAAAAAGGTTGAGCGGCAGCGCAACGATGGCTTCGACCCAATCGTTCTCGATGAGCCAGCGGCGGATGTTGCTCTCGCCCTGACCCGCGTCGCCAGTAAAGAGCGAAGAACCATTGTGAACTTCGGCAATGCGGCTGCCGAGAGCGGACTTGGCGTTCATCTTCGACGCCATGTTGGCGAGGAAAAGCAACTGTCCGTCGCTGGAGCGAGTGACGAGCGAGAGTTCCTCGCCATTGTGCATCACCTTGAAGCGCGGGTCGCGCATCCCGTCCTTGCCGCCCATAGCTTCAAGGTCCTTCTTCCAGCTCTTCCCGTAGGGCGGGTTGGCGAGCATGAAATCGAACTCTTGGGCAGGAAAGGCGTCGTGCGAGAGGGTAGACCATTCCGCGCCGCCGACGATGTGGTCGGCGCTTTCTCCCTCGCCTTTGAGCAGCATGTCCGCCTTGCACACGGCGTAGGTCTCGGGGTTGATCTCCTGACCGTATAGCTGGCACTTGATCTGTTGGCCGCGCTTCGCGCCGATCGCGGTGAGCGTCTCCTCCCCCACGGTGAGCATTCCGCCAGTGCCGCAGGCGCAATCGTAGAGCAGATACGTGCCGGACTTGATATCCGCCTCGATGGGCAGGAATACGAGATTCGCCATCAATCGAACGGCGTCACGAGGCGTCCAGTGCTCGCCCGCCTCTTCGTTGTTTTCCTCATTGAACTTGCGGACCAGTTCCTCGAAGACCGTGCCCATCGAATGATTGTCGATGCCTGCTGGCGAAAGGTCGATTTCGGGATCAAGGAACTTGTTGATCAGCGTGCCGATGGCGTCGGCCTTGGAGAGGGTCGAGAGTTGGTTGCGGAACTTGAAGTTGTCGATGATGTCCTGGACGTTGGGCGAGAAGCCGTCGAGGTAGTCCTCGAAAATCGGCGAGCAGTTGCTGCTGGCTGCCGCGGGACTTTAGGTCTCGCAACGTGAAACGTGGATGTGTTGTAGAACGCTTGGCCTGCGGCATCGCACAGCGCGGCGCGCTGCTCAGTAATGCGCGCATCGTCGAGCATCTTCTTGGTGTCCAGCACCTTCTGCTTGGTTGGTTCGAGTACCGCATCCATGCGCCGGATGACGCACATCGGAAGGATCACGTCCGGGTACTTTCCCCGTTTGAAAAGGTCACGCAGAACGTCGTCGGCGATGCCCCAGATGAACGAGACAATCTTGTTGTGCGTTGCCTGATCCACTATCGCGTTTGCTCCTTCCCGGAATTCAGGTCACAGGGCAGCAGGACGGATCGCACTGCTGCGATCACGTCTCATCGTGAACCCTCATCGTGAACCAATTCTATCCTTTGCTCCGTGGGGCACCGCCGATCAATTTGAACTATGTTAGCTGACCCGTACAATCGACGCATGGAACCATACTCTCCCTTCTTAACTTGGCGATTTGATACCGCCTTGCAGTTCGCCTCTGGGTTGCATCCCGAGCAGTCCCGGAAAGGCGGCCACATTCCTTACATTGCCCACCTGATGAGCGTATGCGCCCTTGTCCTTGAGGCTGGTGGGAACGAGGATCAAGCGATTGCCGCCCTGCTTCACGATGCGGTCGAGGATCGGGGCGGACGCTCAACCTTGGAGACCATTCGACAGATGTTTGGCGACCGTGTGGCAAATGCTGTTGAATCCTGTTCGGACAGCATGGCGACGAATCCTGATAAGAAATTGCCTTGGCGTGAAAGAAAGGTCAAATATCTGGAGCATCTCCGAACGGCGAGCGGCGATGCGCTGCTGGTTTCGGCAGCCGACAAACTCCACAATGCTAGAGCGATTTTGTCCGACTACCGAAAACTGGGTGACGACCTTTGGCTAAGATTTAATGTCCTCCAAGGAAGATCAGCTTTGGTATTACGGTTCACTGATTAGCAGTTTGGAGGAAACAGCAGCACCGAAATATCTCGTGGATGATCTCAGGAGGGTTGTTGGTGAATTGAAACAGCTAGCAAACTGATGAGACTAGCAGTCCCCGCCCGCGCTCAGGCTTCGGGACGTGGAGGTTCCCAAGGATTGGCGGCCGCAGGTTCAAGCATTCGCCGCAAATGTGTAACGTTTCTTCTTGGATTTGCACCGATTTTCGTTCTTTTTTTCTTTCTTAAGGAATTCGGGAACCATGCACCTACCCATTCGTGTTTGATCCTCTATCTGCTTTCGTGCCCAGACACCCATACGCAGTATCCACTTAAATTCTTCGGCTGAATAAAACCAGCGGGAACCATTGCACAGCCCTGCGCCGGAAGAAAATTCTCGATACTTGATTTCCCGCCTGCTGCGTGAGAAAGCACGTGATCGGCCGCAAAATCGTCCCCATCCAACTTCCCACCGTATAGATGGCAAAGTCCGCCCGTCTTCTTGAATACAAGTCGGCGATCACAGTAATGAAGGTGTAGTCTCCGTGGCGGCCGGGAAAATTTCTTTCGCCGTTTGTGGAGACGCTTGAGTCGCCTCACTAAAGCATCCGGTGATTTTGGGATATTCAACCCGCTCATCGCATTCATCGCCCCAGTTTTGGTTTTTGTGTGCATTGGCAACAGCAGAAAGATACGACATTTCTCTGAATTCAGTACACTCCGCTAGACTGGAAACTGTTTTGTCAATTAAGCAATTCTCTGACGATGCTGAGCCATTCCGCATCGAGTGGTTCTCGGCACACAGGCTTGCCCGCCCGGTTGTACCAGTACGCCGCGTTGCCCTGCTCGCCTTCCTTGCGGTGCAAGTAGGCGTGAACCCACGAACCGTCACGCCCTTCGTCCCTCTGCGCGGATTCGTGTGCCCGTGTCCAATCGCCCTTGGCGTCCCACCACAATCCGGCGAGGGCGTGCGTGAGTCCGGCTGGCGGCTCGGTCGCGGTGAGGGATTGGCGGAAATCGTCCAAGGTCATGTTGGGTACTCCGTGACGCAATGCCCGGATGCCATGATACGCTGCCCCACCGTACGGCATCCCCGTGCTGCCACTTTGGTCAGAGTGAGTGTTTTGGGGGCTGGTGTTTTCCGTCACCACGCAGGGTGACAGTAGTCACGAGTTTCGGTCGGTTCTTAGGCTAATGTTACATACTGGTCGCATACCGAATGAAAGTCACGCCATTCGTCGTCTTGTTCCTGCTGCTGGCGTCATGCGCGATAGCCAGAGACAAGCCGCCGTATGAGGTGGGGACGTTCCTGTCCAGCCGACAGGTCAGCGACGGCAGCTACTCGACCGCAAGCTGCGGTTCTTTCGGCTGCAATGGCTCGGCCTACAATGCCGCCCACAATGTCCATTTGGTTCAAACCCCGGACGGCGTGTTCTCTTTCGAAGCTCCGGTATCGGTAGCTGGTTCCATACTGCTCTCGATGGCGACTAACGGAAATTCTCCAACCGTGCACAAGGCGTGGTTCATGGACAACCTGCACGAAGGCGATAAGGTGCTTTTTAGCGCCGTTTGCAATAAGCACAACCGCTGCACCATCAGATTGCCCAACCCTGACAAGCCAACCAAGGAGATTCTAACGTTGGGATTCTTCTTCCCGGCAATCGCCAAAACTAATACTACGGTTCTGTGCGGTACAGGAAGACTTACCGCCGATGTGGAAGCACAAGTATGTGCTCAAGGGAATCCACCACCGCCACCCGCTGCGCCAAGTCCTGATCCACCCAGAGCGCAGAAGCCCGTATCAGCAGCAAGCTCGGGGCAACCAGTTAATTCATACGCGAGCATGGGTGTGGCAGTCAAACAGAAGGCTCCTGAGACATCCGCTATGCCAGATTCTCTACCAACATTGAGCCCCGAGACTCCAACGGCAGACCAAGCCGATACTCGGCAGAAGCTCATCAATGGAAAGGAAGCCGCAGCAAAGCCAGAGGCGTCGATGGCGAGTAGGTACTGGGGAATACCGCAGAAGCCGATTACATCTGCTCCGTGGCCAGAACAGGAGAAGCCGATTACACCTGTTGGACTGGTCAAGCAGTATTGGAATGGAAAGAGGTTTGACCAGCAGTTCTTTTCTGGAACCTACGGAAAAGCGCACGCATTTGCGATCAACGGTCCGGCGATGGTGTGGAGAGGAACTCCCTTCAGGATGCACTCGTCATTTTGCCAACGCGGGTTCTGCTTTATGCTTTTCGATTCCATCCCTAGCTATTGGTTTTACAACGAACTTGCCCTTTCCGCCTACATCGATGAAACGTGCATCGATTATGATTCCGGCGACTTCACTTGCAGCTACTTCATTTACAATGCCGATTATCCGGCTGAGAGAGTGATGATTTTTGTGGTGGAAGAATAGCCTTTATTTATTGCCTCCTGCCTTTGGTTGTGCGAACTCGATCCGGAGTCAGCGCGATGTACGTGCTGCCCCCTGCCACGTTTTTCCGTTCATTCCATGGTTCCTCCTTGAACCGGAGACAGCCTATCACTCTGCTCTAAAACCCGCGCCCACTGCCGCGAGTCATTCCAGTCCTATACAATGAAGCCGCTGTGACAATCACGAGGGGGTAAGAATGGAAAATCTGAAAGGACTAGCGGGCTTTGTGTCGGAATTGCGGGCGGTGAGAACGAATCTAGATCGGCTTAGGCATGTCGATGCGGCTCTTTCGGTTCACGGCAAGTTGGTCGGCGGGAGTTGCCTCCTCGAAGGGGTTTAACATTTGGCGCAAGCGGGTGACTTCGCTCCGCTCCTCCATGCCCTCAGGAACAAGCTCGACTCCGTAGCGGTATCCATTGCGGTTCCGCACTTCGCTCCGCACGCGAATGGGTTTGCCTGAATACGGAGGCGTGAACTCCACCTCGATCTCCTCGCCGAGTCCGAGTTCTACACCCAGCAATAGACGCATGCCGCCTTCGCTCATTTCCGTGCCGCGCCCCTCGCGGATCAGGGTTCGGTCGGGCTTGTGGATGACGGCCCGGACAGGGACATCTATTTTGTAGCGTGGCCAGCGACGTTCTTGCTCCACGGGCAAAGCGGCGGCATCGGGGATGGTAGTATCCATGCCGCCAGCTTAGCCGTTTTTCGCGGTTGGTTGGATGTAACGGAGGTAATGGTTGTACCCGCGACCGCCTGCGCTCGGGGGTCAAGTTCTGATCGCCCTTATGGTACTTGTCTAAATCCATGTTGCCGAATTTACTTGGTACTGCTGCTGGATACCTGCGACATCGACCTCAACTGGATCAGGCCGACTCCCACGCCACCCACGGCACCCGCGAGCAGCCCCAGCAGTATCAACATGGGCACGCCCTCAAAAAGTGATCTCCTCTTCCTGAATTCTCTCATTCCGTGTTCTCCACTAGGAACTTGTTCGGGGAGCAATTTTAACTTAACCCTGTACTGCGAGCGCATCGTCCAAATCATGCTGGTGATTCCATCCCGGTCACCCAACATTATTGACTGTGATCCCAGTCTGTCACTGAGCAACCGGAAGCCATCAATTACAATCCCTGCCGAGGGGGTAACAATGGAAAATGTGAAAGGACTGGCGTCGTTTGTGTCGGAATTGAGGTCGGAGCGAACGAACTTGGTAGATCGGCTTCGGCATGTTGATGCCGCTCTTTCGGTTCTTGGCAAGTTGGGCGGCGGGCGTAATTCCACCAGACCGAAGCGTGGGGTGTCAGCGTTGGCTCGCAGGCGGATGAGCCTCGCGCAGAAAGCGCGGTGGGCAAAGGCGAAGGGTCGAGCGCCGAAAGCAAAGCGCAGCATGTCGGCGTCGGCTCGCAGGAAGATCGCGGCGGCACAAAGGGCGAGGTGGGCGAAGATACGGGCGGGGAAGAAGTAAGAGGCGAGCTTAAACTGGGCCAACGGTTTAGCGTTGGCCTATCGCTTGAAGTACATCCATGCGGCAATCACCAGCAAGACAATCACAGCGATCCAGAGGGATGAACCGCTCATTTCTGTTTTCTTAGCCATGAGGCATATTCTAAGCCCGACATCGCGCATCTGCGGAACACGGTTTCGGGCGGGAACCCAATCGCTCACTTCCATGTGTTGTCGCTGGGATTGGGAATTGACTTAACTGACAGCCATGAATCTCCAACGCTGGAGCCAGAGTGGTGTTTGAACCTCACAGCTTGTCGTGCGTTGAGTCACTGACTTTCATCCGTGACGGCATAGTCTGGCATTGATTAATGATTGACGCGCCAGCAATCCGCTCCCGGCGGGTCGGCTTGCGGCGTGCCAACCAGCCTTGCCAGCCTTGGAGGGAGTCATGGAAGACCTCGCAGAGTTGATGCAACGGCTACTTGAAATCCAAAGTGGCGGAAGACAAAGAAGCCCAGAACTAATCGCCGAAGACGAGCGATTGATCGATAGCCTACGGAAGAGACATCTGGCAGGAAAGCCCCCACAAGAAAATGCCTCGCAGCAATCACTGCGGTAATACGGATATCCAGCGCGGGAGGCGGGGCGCTACGGCTCGCATCCGTCGCATGACGGTTTCGACGGTGAATCCAAACCGTGAGGATTGGGCGACGGCTCTTATAGCTTCATGAAAGTGAAGTTATATGCCAACAAGTAGTCTGCCTATGGTCGTGTACCACGCCGATTGGGGAACTGCCCCCAAAAAGCGATGGCTCTGCAACGCCGTTCGAGAAGGCGACGGCTACCGGGCGCACTCTCCCGCGCTGGTTGGCGATCACCGTGGGTTCATGAATCGGGTAAAAAAGGAGACTGGAGAAACTGGAGCCGCCGTTGTCGGTTTCGATTTCCCAATCGGAATCGCTGCTCGCTATGCGGCCCTGCTGGGCGTCACCGAATTCAAACCCTTCCTTTTGCAACTTGGAGACGGCGATTTTGTGGATTTTTACCGCATTTCCGTTACCTCTTCGGAAATTTCCAAGTATCGACCTTTCTACCCTCAAGCGCCGGCCGGACGAAGCACACTCATCTCTTGTCCGCTTTGGGACTCACCTTCATTGATGACCTTCGCCGGAAGTGTGATCTGGCAAATGATGTAAGGCGTGCCGCCTGTCCTTTGTTTTGGACACTGGGATCGAATCAGGTCGGTAGGGCAGCGATCATCGGTTGGCGTGACGTGATTGTTCCCGCCCTGTGCGGCAATAAACCAGTTCTGCTCTGGCCGTTCGACGGCTCGGTCGAATCACTGCTGAAGCCCGGAAACATTGTCGTGGTGGAGACTTACCCAGCCGAGTGCTACGGTTGGTTCTTCCAAAGTGAGCCGCTAAGGAGTAAAGGGAAGTGGGAGGCTCGCAGGCGAGTTGGTCCCACGCTGCTGAAGTGGGCACAATCCACAAACCTCACGCTCGCTCCCGAACTGCGACGTACCATTGAAAACGGGTTCCCCAATGATGATGCGTTCGACGCCACCGTAGGGCTCTTTGGAATGCTGGAAGCTCTGATGAACAGGCGGGGATCGGGGGAACCCGATGAAGACGGCGTTAGGAAGCTGGAGGGTTGGATTTTCGGTCAAAGTTATGCTCATCCTGTGGCATAATACGTCCGTCTCTCTAAAGAGCAGTTCCGCCACTTGGGGCTGCTGGCGCACGCTTTGAGGCGATTGACCCGAATTCTGAGGTGGGTCGTGAACCAGCTACGTTGGAAGTGCTACCTCTTGTCCCTTCTGAAACTCCACAACCCGGACTGCGAATGTCGTAATGCTCCTGAAAAATACGGAGAGGCGATGCGAAGGCGGTTGGAAGAATTGAACTGGCGGACGGAGCCGCGTTCCCCCAACAATGGGCTCTTCCATTCCGAGCCCGGAGAAGTTATAAGCACGCCTGTTTTGCTGAAGGTGCAGGAGGAGAAGAGGATTGCTTAGAGCCTGCTGCTTTTTCGAGGCGCATGGTATCATCCTCCAACCTTCCTTGATAACGGCTCACTGCCTTGCTAAGTACAAGCCAGCTCTTCGAGTGAGCGGAATCGTGCGGCACGCCACGGTCACTTCATAGCTGCCATCAGGAAAGTTGTCAGAATCGGCGATGTCCATGTCGGCATACTCTGAAGCCATTGGTTCACAAGGCATAGCGACCTTGATAGCTCGCACCCGGCAAGACCTTTCATGCCCTTCACCACGAAGTATTCCTTGAAGCACGACTGACTCTCTACGGCTTGCCATTTTCCCGCTTCCTTCGAGAACCATATTACCTGTTTCGCACTGTTGATTCCCAGCCGCAGTCTTTCCGCCGAGACCTCACTGGAACGACATCGCCGGGACGCAGTTCAAGGGCGAGGTTCATGTGCCGCTGCTGCTGGAGGACGAAAACGGCGTGGCGCACGGCAACGACTGGGCACACGGCTTCATGCGGGGCATGCAGATGCGGCACGACGGCTGGCTTGAGCTTGTCAACGACGAGGAGCACGGCGGATGCCTGATTCCGATGATGATGCTCTGCCACGAGCACGACGAAGACCCGAAGATGCGCCCCGAGCCGATCAGCCCGGAACGGCGGGAAGATGTGATCCGGCACATGGCGGCTGGGCTGGTGCACGCGTATCGGTATTTCCGGGCACATCGGCAGGTCAGTGCGAGTGCACACAAGAGCGAGCCACGGCGCAATGTTCCCAAGGTCGGGCGGAACGCCCCGTGTCCTCGCGGCTCCGGCAAGAAATACAAGAAATACTGCGGCGGGGCGGCGGTGGACTGAGCGCCCTGTAGTGCAATAATTCAAGCCAAAGAGGTTGCAGCGGCCCATGAAGAGCAGGCAGGGGTACAAGGGCTACGTTATCGTGGCACGGTCATGCGAGATTCGAGAAGGCGAGTTCTCGGCAGAGTTCTCCGTCGAGGAACATGAGGCGGATGGGTTCATGGAAACCGAATTTTATCTGCCCGACACCTTCCCCACACAGGACTCAGCGATTGAGGCAGCGATTCAGGCTGGGCGGCAGAAGATTGATGCGGGGTTTGAGCGGGGACGTGCGGTGGTAAATGGGTGAGCACGGGCGACCCCTCTCTCAGTCGCGCAGTGCCATCCTTGCAGTTCGGAGCTTTAAAACGTCTGGAAGCTCCCGATTCGGCTCCCGTTAAACCTGTATCCTTGCGGTGATTTGGGTTACTTGGCAGTCCCTGAGTCGCTTTAGATTGTTTCAGTTGCCGATCAACGCCGTTTTGGGAAGCTGGCGTTCTACCGCTGAACTACTCCCGCTCAACTTCGTTAGACTACCATTCCGCCGTATCTGAGACAACGGTCCTGTCCGTGGGTTGCCTTTCTCCCCTCGTCTTCGTAACATTCCCGGTGACATTCCCGCTCGGGACTTGCGTTCGAACTCACCTCATGTCGCAGGAGGCTTGATGTCCACGGATTCCCTTCCCTCGAAATTCAACTCGCGCCGCAAATTCCTCCGAGCCGGCGTGACGGCGACTCTGGCCACGGCTGCTTACCCGGCGCTGGGCGCGGCTCGCGTGGTCGATCCCGTGTCTCCGCCAGCGGCCGCCGTTATTGATGCCAATTTCAAGAAGGACTTCGAGCTCGACGAGATCACGATTGACGATCTGCAGAAGGCCTTCCTGTCCGGTCAGTATTCCTCCCGCTCATTGGCCGAGATGTACCTGGCGCACATTCAGGAGATCGACAAAGCCGGCCCCATGGTCAACTCCGTTATCGAGCTCAACCCTGAGGCTCTTGAGATCGCCGACGCGCTCGACCAGGAGCTCAAGGCGAAAGGGCCGCGCGGGCCACTGCATGGCATTCCGGTCCTCATCAAGGACAATATCGATAGCGGGGACCGCATGAATACGACGGCGGGTTCGCTGGCGCTGCTCGGATCGCGCCCCGCGAACGACGCTTTCGTCGCCACGCAGCTGCGCAATGCCGGCGCCGTGATCCTGGGCAAAACTAATCTCAGTGAGTGGGCCAACATCCGCTGCAGTCATTCCACCAGCGGGTGGAGCGGCCGGGGCGGACTTACTCGCAATCCTTATGCGCTCGACCGCAATCCCTGTGGATCTAGCTCTGGAACTGGCGCTGCTGTCTCGGCGAATCTCTGCGTTGCCGGGGTGGGCACGGAGACGGATGGGTCGGTCGTCTGTCCGTCTTCTGCCAATGGTCTGGCTGGGCTCAAACCGACGGTTGGGCTGGTCAGTCGCAGCGGGATCATTCCGATCTCGCACAGTCAGGATACGGCGGGTCCGATGGCTCGCACGGTGCGGGATGTCGCAATTCTTCTCGGCGCCATGGCGGGAGCGGATCCACAGGATCCCGCGACCGCTGACAGCCGGGGCAAGCTATCTCTGAATTACACCAGATTCCTCGATCCCACGGGACTCAAAGGCGCGCGCCTGGGAGTTGTGCGCAAGTATTTCGGATTCAACGATGCGGTCGACCAGCTCATGGACTCGCTCCTCGGCGAGATGAAGCGGGCTGGCGCTGAGGTTGTCGATCCCGCCGATATTCCCACGATTGGCAAGTTCGACGAGAGCGAACTCACCGTCTTTTACTACGAACTTAAAACGGACCTGGCGGCCTATCTTGCTCGTCGCGGTTCTTTGGTCAAGAGTTTGAAAGATGTGATTGAGTTCAACGAGCTCAACCGCGGCCGGGAAATGCCCTACTTTGGACAGGACATTTTTCTTAAGTCGGAGCAGAAAGGCCCGCTCAGTTCAAAAGAATATCTCGATGCGCTCGCCCTCAATCACCAACTCACCCGTGCCGAGGGCATCGACTTGGTCATGGACAAGTTCAAACTCGACGCGCTGGTCGCTCCCACGGGAAGCCCTGCCTGGATTACCGACTTGATCAATGGCGATCACGTCGCCGGAGGCAGTTCGAGCGCCGCTGCCGTTGCGGGTTATCCCAATATCAACGTTACGGCAGGATATCTGTGGGGATTGCCGGTGGGCATCTCCTTCTTCGGACGCGCCTGGAGCGAACCCACACTGCTCAAGATCGCCTATTCGTTCGAGCAGTTGACCAAGGCGCGACAGAAGCCGCGCTTTCTGCCGACGATTGACCTCAAGGCGTCCTGACACGCGGCGGAAAATCTTAACCACAGAGGACACAGGGGAACACAGAGAAGCGACCTCCTCTGTGAACCCTGTTCCTCCGTGGTTCAAGCTTTTTATCGGCGCTCACGGAGCTAGACGTGGATTGTGGCGAAATAAGCGGCTACTACTTTTGCGCCGGGGGGATCCCCTTGGCTTCCACGATCGACCATCGCCAATCTTCATCGGGGCCGGGGGTGATCCCGATATTTTCGTGAAACGTGGTTGTACTGAAGGGCTTGGCCGCGGCCTTGAGGTGATAGAGAAGAGTTACGTCGGAACGGCGCTCGACGCCGACAGGCGCGTTGTTTTGGGCGGCGGGAATCACCCGCGCACGCGTGGACACTTCCGCGTTCTCTCCCGGCTTGCGCTCGAGCGTCAGGCCGACGGTGATTTCCCGAATATCCCAATCGGTTCCGTTGAACACTTCGAGCTGCAGATTTTCATCCTGAATCGAACCAGGGCCGTCGAGCTTGAGCAACTCGGTGAGCGGCAAGTCTTCGATCAGAACGGGTTTGACGAGCAGCGAACTGGCCCGGGCGTTGAATGACAAACTGCAGGTTACATCGGGTGACGATATTTTCAGCGCATTGCTGGAAGGGTCGATGGAAAACACGGTCTTGTCTTGTTTGACCGGCCGTGCTTTTTGGGCGTCCTCCATGACCTGGGCCAGATTGTCGTTATCGATCACCGTACGCACGGTATCAGGCTGCTGTTGAGGCGGCTGCTGCGATTTGTTCTTGCGCAGGTTGCGCGCGAGGTCACCGAGCGAGGGAGCATCGTCTTGCGCCAACGCGGCCAACGGGAACAGCGCCGCCAACAGTGGCATAAAGACCAGCAGGCAAAGCGTAACGCGTCGCAAGCTGGGGAGTCTGGATCGCATGATTTCGGTCGCGGAAGGGCGCATACGCGCTCAGCGCGTCCACCTAAGAAGAGTTTAGGCGAGATGAAACAGAAAAGAAGATACCGAAGGGACACGGTAGTGCTAGCACTTCCGGGAATGGGGATAGGAATGGGGCATGGACGCGCTCAAATCGAAGCGACGCGCAACGGGACGCGTCCATGCCCCTTTCACCACTCGTTCCTTACAGCAGGCCAGAGATACGGAGACGGGCGACCGGATCGGTTACCTGCATTGGTTGACGTCTAAAAATCCAGCGCGCCACCGCAATCCCCAATGCTGCATAACACAGATGCCAGATTTTCATACAATCGCTCCCCGCGACGGACCTTTGACCGGGGGAGACTGCGAAGGTCCCGTGGTGAATTAACCCTAACTCTGCTCTATCGGCAGGGCTAGCCCACGAAGGTGCTATAAATTTGTGGAAAAAGCAATCCGACGTAATCAGGCACAGTAACCATTCGGTGGAGGGACGGGCGCCTCGCCCGTGCGGCCGGGCGCGGACATTCGGTTCTCCTCCAGCAAGTGCTTACTGGGTGGAATTTTCGATCCAACCGCCGCCGACGACGATGTCGCCATCGTAGAAGACCGCGGCCTGGCCCGGGGTGATGGCGCGTTGCGGCTCGTCAAAGGTAACTCGGACTTCGTCCGGCCCAGAGGATTCCCTGGCAGGTTCAATAATGGCTGGCGCGGGTTGATGCTTGTGGCGGATCTTCACTGCGACCCGCATGGGCTGGCGCAGCTCGGCCTTTGAAATCAGGTTCACGCGACGGGCGCGGAGAGTGCGCGAGTAAAGCTGCTCGTCCTTGCCGACCACCACTTGCCGCGTGTCGTTCTTGATTTGAATCACATACAGCGGGGAGCCGGTGGCTACGCCGAGTCCCTTGCGCTGTCCGACGGTGAAGTTGTGAACGCCGGCGTGCTCGCCGATCACTTTGCCATCGGTGGTGACCATCTCGCCGGCGATCGTTTTGTTGGAAGTGCGAGCCGGCAGCTCTCCCTGCTCGGCGAGATAGGCTTCGAGAAAACGCTTGTAGTCACCGCCGGGGACGAAGCAGATTTCCTGCGAGTCGGGCTTTTCGGCGATCATCAGGTTGTGCTTGCGGGCGAGTTCGCGCACCTCTGGCTTGGTCATGCCGCCAAGCGGGAACAGAGTGCGGCTCAATTGCTGCTGCGTGAGGCCGAAGAGGAAGTAAGTCTGGTCTTTGGATTTGTCGGCCGGACGCTTCAGCAGCCAGCGCTCGAGTTGCTCGTCAAAGACGACCTGGGCGTAGTGGCCGGTGGCAATCTTATCGGCGCCAATCTGCTGTGCCACAATGAGAAGCTGGTCAAACTTCAAGTGATTGTTGCAGAGACTGCAAGGGATCGGCGTGCGCCCGGCGAGATACTCCTCGACGAACGGTCGAACCACATCGCGCTCAAAGCGCTCTTCGTGATTGACCACGTAGTAGGGGATGCCGAGGGTCTCGGCCACGCGGCGCGCATCGTAGACGTCGTCGATCGAACAGCAGCGCCCCTGCACGGATTCGGGCATGCCTTCGTGCCCGGCGAGACGGCGCTGGTTCCAGAGTTGCATGGTCAGGCCGAGGACGTTGCGCCCTTCGGCGCGCAGCATGGCCGCGACGGTTGAGGAGTCGACTCCTCCCGACATGGCGACGGCGATGGTGGAGGCTTCAAACATCTTTATCGCTCAAAGTAATCGCCCTTGTTGGATTAATCCTCTTGAACTCTCACTTCTTGCTTCTTTCGATCTTCCGAAGATTGAGCAGCGTCGCCCCGCTCCACGCGGATTCCTGCCGGGCCAGCCACTAGCACCTCGTTCTCTGGCATAAAAAACATCCAATAATTGTCGCGATCATCGGGGCTTTCAAGATAATCGGCGGGAGAAACCACCAACCGAAAATCGTCGAAAAAAAAGGTCGTTTCTTGAGTGCGTGCGTTAAACTCTAGGCTAGTCAGCGCTTTTTCTTCAAGCCGCCGGGTCGAGACGGTTATCAGCTTGCGATCGGCATCTGAGTCGACTAACTGTCGGTTACCGCGAAACAATTTCCAATTCGACAGGTAAATCCAAAGATGCCATTGCCCGTGCACGTGGCCGTGGGCACGAACGCGGGGGCCGAATTCGAAGGTCAGAAAGCTGCCCACACCCAGCTTAACCTTCCAGGGTCGAGTTCGAAGCACGGATTGAAAATACTTACGGAAGTCAACCACTGCATCCTTCATCTTGAGTCTACCCAAACATAGCCAGGCCAACCTGGACTATCGTGCCATAGCTGTATCCCATTCCAGACACTTCTCGATGCAACTGATCCCATTCGTTATCTGTAACTAGGCGGCCAAGAATTCGCTCAATCTCGCGCACTGCATCGCGAAACTGGCGATTTTGGTCCCTGTTGCTCAAGTCGCGAAACCTTCATTTCGAACCGACAGCGCCGTAAACAGGGCTCAGTTGCCGCAAGCGTGCCACGACTTCCGGAATGAGGCTCAGCGCGAAGTCTATTTCCTCCGGCGTGTTTTGTTTCCCCAGACTGAAGCGAATGCTGGCTTTTGCTCGGTCGGGGCGCAGGCCCATTGCGGTCAGCACGTGCGACGGTTCGATCGCCCCGGAAGAGCACGCCGCACCGGTCGATACTGCCAACCCCTTCAGGTCGAGCGCAATGACCAACGCTTCGCCTTCTATGCCATCGAAATAGATGTTAGTCGTATTCGGCACGCGCGGCGCGCCTTTGCCGTTTAAGCCTGTGGCTTCGATTTTGAGCAGCTCCCTTTCCAGACGGTCACGCGCAGCGGCCATCTTTTGCTCGTCCATCCGAAGATCGCGGCCGCGTTCATTGTCGCGTGTTAGTTCATAGTCGCGTTCAAGGCCAGCGCTCGCTAGCTCCGCTGCCTTGCCTAAACCTACGATGGCTGGAACATTCTCCGTCCCGGCGCGGCGCGAGCGTTCGTGGCTCCCGCCATAGAACATGGGCTCAAGCTGAGTTCCTTTGCGGACGTAGAGGGCGCCCACGCCCTGCGGTCCGTGAAACTTGTGGCCGGAGATGGTCAGCAGGTCGCACCCGATTTTGTTGACATCGATCGGGACCTTGCTCGCGGCTTGCACGGCATCGGTATGGAAGTAAATGTCGGCTTCGGCAGCAATCCGTCCAATTTCTGCGACGGGTTGCACGACTCCGGTTTCGTTGTTGGCGAACATGATGGTGATCAACTTCGTATTCGGCCGGAGCGCGCGCTTCACATCCGCCGGATCCACCAAGCCGCAGCCATCTACAGGAATGTAGGTGACCTCGCATCCCGTCGCCGCGGAGCGCTTGCAGGCGTTCAGTACGGCGTGATGTTCGACAGTCGAAGTTATGACGTGGTCACCCGGCTGCGTGACACCAAACACCGCAAGATTGTCGGCTTCTGTACCGCCACTGGTGAATACGACCTCAGAGGCGCGGCAGCCGAGCAGTGCGGCCACGGATTCGCGCGCGCGCTCGACCGCGGCCCGCGTCTCCTGCCCATGATGGTGGATGGACGAAGCGTTCCCAAAGCGCTCGCCAAAGTAAGGCCGCATGGCCTCCAGCACCTCGGGGAGCACCGGAGTCGTCGCGTTGTTGTCGAGATAGACCCGTCGGATCATGCTGCTTTCTATTGTACTAATGTTGTGGTGACATTCGGTCGAATCGAGCTTCCGGACCGCCGCGCCCGGCCATGCGCTTGGCCTGAAAGGGCGCACAGCGTAGAATCGTAACTCTGCGCTTTGCCGCTGGAGGACGTGTCGCCTTCAGCAGAATTCCTAGAAACTTACGGAGAAATTCATGAAGACAAGACTGTTCATTTTCGGCCTTATTCTTGCCCTCGCAACGCCCCTGGCGCTCGCCGACGAGGGTATGTGGTTATACAACAATTTCCCCAAAGATCGCGTCGAGAAGCAATACGGCTTTCTGCCGACGCAGGAATGGCTGGACCACCTCCGGCTGTCGTCGGTGCGTTTTAACAATGGAGGCTCAGGTTCGTTCGTGTCGGCCGACGGCCTGGCATTTACCAATCATCACGTCGGCGCCGACTGCATCGAGAAACTCGGCACCTCCGGCGCTGACTACATGAAGACCAGTTTTTACGCCAAGACCCGGGCCGACGAGGCCAAGTGTCCCGATCTCGAACTGAACGTGCTGGTCGGTATCGACGATGTCACCGCGAAGGTGAAAGCTGTCGCCCCGGCAACCATGTCCGCGGCCGCCGCTGGCCAAGCTCAGCGCTCCGCCATGAGCGTCATCGAAAAAGACTGCGCGACTTTGACCGGCCTGCGCTGCGACGTGGTCACGCTCTACTCGGGTGAGGTTTACGATCTCTACAAATACAAAAAGTACACCGATGTGCGCCTGGTGTTTGCGCCGGAATTTGACGCGGCATTTTTCGGCGGCGATCCCGACAACTTCACCTACCCGCGCTATGACCTGGACATCACTTTCTTCCGCGTTTACGAGAACGACAAGCCGGTCCATCTCGACCATTATTTGCAGTGGTCGAAGGTTGGGGTGAAAGATGGCGATCTGATTTTTGTTTCCGGCAACCCCGGAAGCACGGATCGCCTCAAAACGATGGCGCAATTACAGTTTCTGAAAAACGTGGAATATCCGTCGCGTCTCGCCAACTACAAGCGGCGGCTCGCCATGCTCCAGAAGTTCAGCGCGGAGTCGGCGGAGAACGCGCGCATCGCACAGGAGGAAATCTTCGGGCTGCAGAACTCACAGAAAGCGATTAATGGCGAGTATGAAGGGCTGCAGGATATGGCCGTGATGGCGCCGATGAATACGGCGGAGCGCGAGCGGGAAAAGGCTTACATGGATAAACATGTGGGCGAACCCAATCCCTGGGAAGAAATTTCCAACGCGATGAAGGTGAACCGCGAAATCTATAACCCGCTCACCTACGTCGAGCGCATGCGTGGCTTCAGCTATGTCGAGCGCCTGCGCGGGTTCAACTGGGACCTGACGGGATACGCCCGCATTCTGGTTCGTGTCGCAGAGGAAAAATCGAAGCCGAACGGCGACCGTCTGCGGGAGTATCGCGATTCTGCCCTGCCGTCGCTGGAGCAACACTTATTCAGCACGGCTCCCATCTACAAGAATCTTGAGACCGCAAATTTGGCCGTCGCCCTGGCGCAAATGCAGGAAGTGTTGGGACCCGAAGATGCAGTCGTGAAGGCGTCGCTGGGCGGCAGATCGCCTGAGCAGGCTGCCAAGGCGTTGATCGCCGGCACAAAGCTGGAAGATGTAGCCCTCCGCAAGCAACTTTATGAGGGCGGTAAGGCAGCCGTGGATGCGAGTACGGATCCACTGATCGCTCTGATGCGCAAGGTGGATCCCGCGGCACGGGCGGTACTCAAGCGCTTCGACGACGAGGTGGATTCGGTGGTGCGGCGCGACGGCGCGACCATTGCGCGGGCGCGATTTTCGCAGACGGGCTTCACTCAACCTCCGGACGCGACCTTCACGCTGCGGCTCAGTTACGGCACGGTGAAGGGTTATGAGGAGAATGGAAAAAAGATTCCATACTTCACGACTTTCGGCGGCGCTTTCCAACATGCCGAGGAACACGGCGGCAAGCCTCCGTTCAATCTGCCCAACAGCTGGGTGAAGATGAAGTCGAAGCTCAATCTCGAAACGCCGCTGAATTACGTTTCCACCGCGGACATCATCGGCGGTAATTCCGGCAGCCCGACCGTGAACCGGGCAGGCGAAGCGGTCGGAATTATTTTTGACGGAAATATCCAGTCGCTGGTTTTGGACTTCCACTACGATGATCGCGAGGCCCGCGCCGTACATGTCGATTCGCGCGGCATCATCGAAGCGCTGCGGAAGATCTACGGCGCCGATGCTCTGGCCAATGAGCTGACGGGCACGACAGCGGCCGGCAAGGCGACGGGCCAATAGAACCTCAACGGCGCCGCGTCGGCCTAGGACCTTAAAATCTTTACCTCAGGGGACACTGAGGAACACAGGGAAAAAGAACCTGCTTGATGTTTTCTCTGTGTCCCCTGTGTTCCCTGTGGTTGAAGCATTGTTCTCTAATTTTGCAGAGTGCCTTTCAGTCGTTTCAGTCTCAAAGCGTAATCGCCGGGGCTTCTCACTCCGGCCAGATTGAGGCTGCGGTCCTGCCCAAAATCTGTTGTTGCATATCTTCGCTGATGGGCAGAGCCCTGAATTCCTCGAGATTCCGCCCAACGTCGGGAACACCCGGGCCTGGCCAGTCCGTGCCAAACAGTGTCTTGTGGGCGATCTCTTCGAGCCGCGGAAAATATGTCAGCAGCGTTTTGGGTGGAATGCCGCTGATGTCGAGATAGACGTTCGCGTGCCGGCGGATGAGAAAGAATGCAGTGCGCATCCAGAGTGGCCGGCCGCCGTGTGCCAACAGAATTTTGAGCTTGGGGAAATCGACCGCAACATCGTCAACGTGGATCGGGTCGCCGTACTTATTGCGCGCGTCAGCGAAAATCGATGTCCCGGTGTGGAACATGACCGGGATGCCATTGGCCTCGGCCGTGCGGTAAATGATTTCCAGTTCCTTCACTCCGTTCAGATAATCGTTGGGAAACAGCAGTTGATGAGGCGGGTGGATCTTGATCATGCGAAGGCCGAGTCGCAGGATGTGCTCGACATCCGCCAGGATGTTGGTGGTGCGGCGGGGATGCAGGCCACCACAGGAGATCAGGCGCTTGGAATCGTGCTTCGTGTAGTCGGCGACGAACTGATTGACCTTGGGCGTAAAGCCAATCACTTCCGGCGCAACGTAGTTGATCAGTGCAGCGCGGTCAACGCCGCAACGGTCCAGATATTTCAGGAACGCCTTGGGCGAGCGGCAATATTCGGCGATCTCCTCGAAATTAGCGCGCTTGCGCTTCATCAGTTCAAGGGCATGCGGCTTGAACAGTTCGAGCGGCTCGATGTGGATGTGGCAGTCGGTGATCATGAATCGGTGGTCAGTGGTCAGTGCTCAGTGGGCGGCGGCCAATTTCGCCGCTTGCCGCTGACGCTGTACAGGTCTTGGTTTTGCTAAAAGCCAAGAGCTAACAGCCAAAAGCTTACTTCAGTACAGCGGCACCTTCGGATCCACCGTCCGCGCCCAGCCGTCGATCCCTCCGCGCATGGATTGAACTTTTTCGTATCCTTGTTGGCGGAGCCAGTTGGTGACCGTCAACGAGCGCACGCCGTGATGGCACACCACCACGATGTAATCGTCGGGATCGAGCTCCTGCTGAGCGCGCATCGGAATGTCTCCCATGGGAATGTGCTTCGCGCCTTCGATGTGGGACGCTTCATATTCCCAAGCCTCGCGTACGTCGAGCAGGGTGAATGCTTCGCCGCGCTTTTGGAGCGACTTGACCTGGCCGGGAGAGATTTCGAAGTCCATAGCATCCTAAATATGCGCTGTCATCTTGACCCTGAGCGGAGTCGAAGGGGAAAGACCGACGCATCGGCGGCGGATCCAGATGCAGAGGTCCTTCGCTTCGCTCAGAGTTTGTGACTTTATTCAGTTTTCGCAATTTTGTCCCACATAACTTATTTGTTTTCAGCGGCGACATTTTCGCAAAATCAAAAAAGTCACAACCTTTTAGGATGACACTGCTAATGATTCCTTCGCAACTCCGCGTATCGAGCCATGCAAAATGTAACCGAAGGGGAGGCCGTCGAGACACGTAGGATGTAACCCGACTCAAGAGACGATTTGAGGAGGGTTGGATTGGGACACAAGGCGAAGTGGGAATATTTCCGGGCCGTGTATGAGCGCTATCACAGGGCGGGGCGGGAAGCGAAGCACTGGATGCTGAACGAATTTTGTCTGAACACCGGCTACCACCGGAAATATGCGATTCGACTTCTGAATGGAACTCCTCCGGGAAAGCAACCGGAGCGACGGCGGCATGGAGGGCGAGCGCGCTACGGCCCGCAAGTGCTTTCTATTCTGGCGGCGATCTGGGAAGCGGCGGGATATCCCTGGTCGGTGCGGTTGAAGGCGCTGCTGCCGAGTTGGCTGCCGTGGATTCGTAAGCGCTACCGGATGACCTCGGCGATGGAGAAACAACTACTGGGCATCAGTGCTCGGCAAATCGACCGGCGCTTGCGGGCGAGGAAGAGCGAGCGGAAACGGCGTATTTACGGACGCACCAAGCCCGGCTCGCTGTTGAAGCACCACATTCCAGTGAAGACTGACAGTTGGGATGTGACCGGTCCCGGGTTCAGCGAGATCGACCTGGTGGCGCATTGTGGCAACTCGGGCGACGGAGAATTTGCCCATACCCTGAACCGGACCGACATCCATAGCGGCTGGACGGAGTCGCGCGCCCTGTTGGGGAAGAGCCAAGTGGCGGTGCAGCAAGGGCTGGATGAGATCGAGAAAGTATTGCCCTTCCGTCTTCTGGGGGTGGACTCGGACAACGGATCGGAGTTCATCAACTGGCATCTGAAGGGTTGGTGTGAGCAGAAGCAGATTCAGCTGACGCGTGGACGGCCCTACCAGAAGGATGACAATGCGCACGTGGAGCAGAAGAACTGGACGCACGTGCGCAAGCTTCTGGGGTGGGAACGCTACGATTCGGAAGCGGTGGTGGAGGCCATCAACGATCTCTATCGTCACGAGCTAGGTTGGTGGATGAACCTGTATCTGCCCTCGGTGAAGCTGGTGAAAAAAGTTCGGGTGGGATCGAAAGTGCGACGCGTCTACGACGCAGCGCAGACACCGTTCGAGCGGGTGCTGGCAGGGGCGCAGATGAAGCCCGAGCCGGTGGCAGAACTAAAAAAGCTGCGCCAGGGTTTGGACCCGTTTCAACTGGGGAAGTTGATTGATCAGAAACTGCAGCGCATTTACGACTTGGCGAATCGGCGGCTCAGTCCAAAAGTGACGGCGGAGAACCGCGGTGCGCAGGTGAAGGAAAAGGAAAAAACACAACACGGCCGGCGAAACGGCTGTGGAAAAGCCGCTCCGTGGAAAAGTCCAAAACCAGACTTTTCCACCGAGCTTGCGAATCGCGCAAAAAGCGCGCGATTCGCACTTTCCCACAGCTGCGACGACGGCGGGTCTCCGGTTACATTTCCAATGTCTCGACGCTCGAACCCAGGGTTACATCTTTAAATGGCTTGACGCGCTCCGGCGCGCTTCTCAGCGTAGTCAGACTGACCAGCGCGGCCAGCGCCCAGAGCGCACCGGTTGCAATTCGAGCGGTATGCACATCGGCGGACGGAATGTGGCGCCACAGGGTCAACCCACAACCGGCCACAAAATTGATAAGGAGCAATCCAAAAAACACGCGCTCGCGCAGGCAGCGCGTATCGACCGCCAGGCCAGCCAGCAACAGGATCCACACGATATAGGTCGCGGCGGTCCAAACGTCGTGCGGCCATTCATACTCGTTGCGAGTGACGTGGCTAAACGAAATCCACGCGAAGTAGGCACAGCCGAGAAAGCCCGCCACGCCCCACAATGGTGTGCGGCACATGAGGTGGCCGGAACCGTAGGGCCGCTCCACCCCGGTCGTTGTGCTGCCCTTCGTCCTGGCCTTCCCGTTCTCTATTTGCCTGTCCATTCGAGGATCGTTTTCTCAAGGAAGGCAATGATACCCTTGCGCGCGCCTGCGGTCGAGACGAGTTCATCAATAGGCGGGCTAGAGTGCCCGCCCGACGCCAGCTAAAGGTTAATCGCCGACTTGCGCGGCTCGGCAATGGTGGACAGCGGATCCCTCGCGCCGGTTTTTTCTTTGATCCACTTCTTTTCGCTGCGGATGATGTCGAGCAGCAGCTCTTTATCCTTCGCACTGGGCAGATTCTCTTCACAGTGCTGCTCGTAGCTGCGGTCGTCTAGCGGCTCGCCGGTCTCGCAGTGATACTTCTGGCCTGCCCATCGTCCGATGTTGCGATTAAAGTGAATGTCGGGCGTGTAGAGCTTTTTCTCGCCTGGCTTCAGGGACATGTTCAGCCGCTCGACCAATCCCGCAACTTCCTGACGATAGAGGTGACGGCTGTAGTCGTTCAGGTCGTCGAGGTCAGCGGCCTTATCGTTTTGCAGTTCGTCGTAGCGGCCTTTGATTCCCCACACGTACGCCCAGTGCGCCGAGGACGAATGATCCGTGCCGAAAAGATCGAACGAACTCGATATCCACTTGTTGAGGTATTTCTGCATGAGCCATCGTGGAACCACGCCCGCTTCGACCACGCGGCGCAGCCCGTCGTTGCCGGTGCCCATGTGGAAGGCCTCCTCGCGCAGCATGTAAGAGGTCGAGCGCCCGAGCGGCGCGAAGGACGAATACTTCAGCATCTGCAGCTGGAATTTTCCGTCGCGGTCGACGAAATCGGTGTAGGTGAAGAAGTCCAGCCAGTTATCGATGTCGACGTTGAAAGTGCCCAGCAGGCGCTTGTTCTCGAAGGCCCGGCGCTCCAGCATTTTCTGGGCTTCCACCTTGCCGGAGGAGCCGAAGAAGTCGATGAGCAAGGCGCACATCTGCCAACCGTGGCGCATCTCTTCGATCATGACGCGAGTAATCGCGCGGCGATCATATTCCGTGGGCGCGGTTTCAAACAGGTTGCGCTGCTGCTCGACGCTGGCAAATTCGGTGTCGCCCTGGTAGACGATCATATTCATAAGCGCGTCCCGCATCTGCTGCGTGGGGACCTGGCGCAGGTTCTCCCACTTGTTGCGGCCTTTGTAGGAACCGAACTGGATTTCTTCCGTCTCGATTGCACCGTAGAGCGTATCGAAGTGGAAGGCCTCTACGTCGCCTTTGTTGACGCCTACCTCCTTGCGCCACTCGTTGAAGAGACCGACCCAGTCGCTGAAGTTTCCGATTTTTGCTACTTTGCCTGGCATGACTCTTGATCCTACTTTCTGCTTACCTTCCAACTAAGTTGCAGGACACGGTTGAAAAGATGACCAGTCAATACTCTGCTGAAACTCCTGATCGGGAGGAAAGACTTCTTTGAACGTAAATGCGAACTGGGTGGGGCCATGCGCCTCAAGATATGCAAGGCGCTTCTTGGCCTCGTCGATTCCCGGAATGTGATTCGCTGGCACCCACCACATGGCCATATATACAGCAGAGATCTTCTCGAACCATTCGTGCCGCTGCCGCAGCAACTCCGCGTGAGCGGTCCGGTAAACGTAGTGCTTGAGATCTTCAATCGTCTCCCAGACCGACATGTTCATGAGCATTCGATCATCGTCGTACGGTCGAAAGTAGGTGGCGTTACCTTCCGAGGCCTGAAGCCGCCACACGAACCCTGGACTGGAGTCGGCAAGCGCATTGATCTCGTCTAAGCGGTTTACAAATCCCGCCATGATCGGGCCATCCAGCGGGCCTTTGATTCGACCAATATTGACTTGGGCAATTTGATATTCCGCCATCTTTTCGTCTCCAGAAAGCATTGGTTCTAGCGGACCCATTACATCTTGGCTAAGTGCTGGTTTCTACCTCGCCTTAAACGTCGCTGGACGCTTCTCAACATAAGCGGCCAGACCCTCCTTGGCATCCTCACTCTGGAAGAGGATCTGCTGATTTTCGCGCTCGACGGCCAACGCCGATTCCATGGGAATTTCCCACCCCGTCTGCACCGCCCGTTTGATGCGTCCCACAGCCTTTGCGGCTTTGTTGGGAGGCGTGAACTGGCGCGCATATTCCATGATGTTCTCCATGAAGCCATCGCGCTCGAAAATGTCGTTCACGATGCCGAACTCCAGCGCTTCTTCGAAGGAGAACGTGTTGCCGGTGATCATCAGCTCGATGGCTTTGCTTTTCCCCACGAGGCGCGACAGCCGCTGCGTTCCGCCGGTGCCGGGAAGCACGCCGAGATTGACTTCGGGCAGGCCGATCTTGCCCGCGTCTTTGCGCGCGATGCGGAGATCGGCTGCCATGGCGATCTCCAGCCCTCCGCCTACGCAATGGCCATTGATTGCGGCGATCACGAGCTTAGGGGTGTGCTCCAGCCGGAGTAGCATTTCATTCGCGTGCAGGCAGAAGTAATACTTGAAGGTGGGATCGACCGAGGCCAGCATCTTGATGTTCGCGCCCGCCGAGAAAAACTTGTCGCCTGCGCCCGTGAGCACGATCACATGCACATCGTTATCCATACGCGCCCTGAGGATAGCGTCGTCGAATTGACGGTTCATTTCGTAGGTGTAGGTGTTCGCCGGAGGGTCGTTCATCTCGATCACAGCGACGCCGGCGTCGGTGCGGTAGTTGATGAGCTGCTTAGTGGTTTCGCCGGTGGCCGGCTGCATGGTGGTTATTGTCGCCATAAATTGCTCCTTGAAACTTAATTGTGGCCGGCTTTGTAATGCTGCCGGCGAACTGCAGGTCCCTCGCTCCTCTCGGGATGACAACTCCGAGAGTTTTTTCGGTACCTACGTCCTAAGCTGGAGGATGTTACGCCCGTCAGAACAATGTTGCCCATCTGCTCCGCTAGCGCTTCCGCGTTGCCGTCGACGCGCGGGTTGTACCAGGTGTAGATCCAGTTGATCATGCCGAACAGGCTCAGCGCCGCAGTGCGTGCGTTGAAATCTAGGCCGCGCCCGCCCCGGAGGTCCTCCATCAGCCCGAGGCAGATGCGGTAGTACTCGCGTTTGATGCCGGCGATCTCCGAGCCCAGGCCGTTCTTCAAAGACTCGTCTTCATGCGAGAGCACCTTCAACCCCGGCTGATTGCTCACGAAATATTGCAGGTGATTCAGTATGAAGATGCGGATCCTCTGCTCCGGATCCGTGACATTCTCGAGCCGCGCTTTGAGTTTTTCGAGAATGGTGGTGAAGGTGTGCTTCTGAATCAGGAAGAGCAAGCGCTCTTTGGACTCGAAATAGTAATAAAGTCCCGCCAGCGACATGCCTGTAGCGCGAGAAAGATCGCGCATGGAAGCGCCTTCGTATCCCTTGAGGCAGAAAACCTCGGTCGCGTGGTCGAGGATTTGCCCGAGGCGGCGATCGAAACGGGTCACCGGCGCACGGCCGGTCGTCGGGCTTGGAATTCCGCCCTGACGGCGGGAAGCGCGGGTTGCGGGTAGGGTGGGCATACGTTCGAACGTTCGTTCTAATTATAGGGAGTTGTGACACGGATCACAAGCAGGTGTGATGCCGAGGAGCGCCGCCAGTCCCTATCCAAAATCTTCAGCTCTTGATTCCAGCCATCAACTTCTCGATCTCTGCTTTCTGCTCGCCGGAGAGCGGCAAGAATGGCAGGCGCGATGGGCCTCCGTAGTAGCCATTCAGGTCCATGGCGTACTTCACGCCGGGGACGCCGAGTTCGCCGACCACGCGCTGGGCAGCGAGTTTTATGCGCTCTTGCTTTTCGCGGGCAAGCGCGTTGTCTCCGTCTTTGAACGCGGCATAGATTTCGTAACACGCGGTGGGCGAGGGGCAGGCTAAGGCGAGGATGGCGCCGAGCGCTCCCAGTCCCAGCGACGGTTCGAGCTGGTGGGCGGCGCCGACCATGACTTGAAAGCCGACCTCTTTCTGGCGCGTTTTCAATTTTCCTACTACGGTCACGGCAGAGGATGACGGCTTCGTGGTGCTGTCTGCGGGGACGGGCGAGGACGCCCGTCGCTCCATCGATTCGGCGCCACCCGATAGCGAGGCTACGCTGACCAGTTCCCTGCTCTGCTTTTCGCTTTCGGCCGCTGCGGCCTTGATCATGCGCAGAGTTACGGCCTCGAACGTTTCGGTCACCGTGGCCTGCCTCTTTATATTGATGTGGCGCGTGCCCTCGATCATGGTTTTCACTTTGTCGAGGTTGCCGCTTGATTCCTTGATGGCGACGATGTTGGGATGGCCCGCGAGTTCGATCACGACTTCGGCGGGAATGTCGTATCCGGTGGCCTGCGGGAAGTTGTAGATGATGATCGGCAGCGCGGAGCGGTCGGCGACCGTGCGATAGAACGCCAGCAGGTTCGCGGGGAGCATCTGCCTCTTGTAGTAGTGCGGAGTGCGCACCATGGCGGCGTCATAGCCGAGTTCGGCGGCATATTCGGTGAGCCGCAGAGTTTCATGTGCGGACTCGATGCCGGTGCCTGCGATCATAACTTTATGGGGCGCGGCGGCGGCGAGAGCCGCTTTCAGCACGTCGCGGCGTTCCTGGTCGGACAGCAGAATCGCTTCGCCGGTGGAGCCCAGCGCCACGATGCCGGCGACCGGCGTGCGCGAGTAGCGCTCGACGTTCGATTCGAGCTTTTTGTAATAGACCTCGCCATCGGGATAGAAGGGCGTGGTGATGGGCGGAAAAATTCCGGATAAGAGCATGGGGGACCTCAGTTGATAGTCGTCGGTCGTTCGTCGTTCGTCGTTGGTCGTTTGCGACCGCGATTCAATTATGGAGTCTGGATTGAGCATTTGTCACCTTGAGGTCAGGCGGGAAACCTTGCTCGCAGGCGGGATCGAGAGGACGCCTTGACGCAGGGTTGGGAGTTCGAGGGTGTAGGGGCCCTTCGATTCCGCAACATCTTCTCGCTTTGCTCGAAGATGCTGCTCCGCTCAGGGTGACATTCTCATTCAGGGATGGTCTTGCAGGGATGGTCTTGCTAAGTTCGACCCACTCGCTCCGCGTGCAGCGCCTGCAGAGCTTGCACGCGCACTTCTCCGCGCTGCAGGGCGGAGATGCCTTCGGCAGCGGCTCGGGCGGCGGAGAGCGTGGTAATGGTGGTGATGCGTCCGGTGACTGCGGCGCGGCGGATCGCTTTCTCGTCGAAGTAGGGGTCGGGACCGTGCGGCGTGTTGACGATCAACTGAATGCGGTCGGCTTTGATCAGATCGACCGCGTTGGGGCGGCCCTCTTTCACCTTGTAGACGCGCTCGACCGCCAAGCCAGCTTCTTCCAGGACGTCCGCCGTGCCGTGCGTGGCCACGAGCTTGAATCCCATGTCGACGAAGCGACGCGCGACTTCCTCCACCTGCGGCTTGTCATGGTCGGTCACGCTGATGAAAACCGTGCCCCGCGCCGGCAGTTTCTGGCCAGCGGCAATTTGGGCCTTGGCGAAGGCTTCGCCGAAATTGTCGGCCACGCCCATGACTTCTCCGGTGGAGCGCATTTCGGGGCCGAGAACTGTGTCGACGCCGGGAAATTTCGACCAGGGAAAGACCGGCGATTTCACGTAGAAGCAGCGGCCCGTGTCCAGATCGGTGCCGCGCTCGATGTTCTCTGGGAGGAACTCGCGCAGCTTGCGGCCGGTCATGAGGCGCGCGGCAATCTTGGCCATGGGCACGCCCGTGGCTTTGGAAACAAAGGGCACGGTGCGGGAGGCGCGCGGGTTCACTTCCAGCACATAGACTTTGCCATTCCCATCCGCGGTATGACTGCGGAGCTCCGCTCCGCTTGGACGGGCGGGGGCGCCCGTCCCCACATTTCCCACGTTGCCTACATGCGAACCACGCGGAATTGCGAACTGTACGTTCATCAGGCCGATCACTTTTAGAGCGCGCGCCAGTTTGAAAGTGTATTCGCGCATGCGGTTGAGCAGCGGTTCGGGAATATCGACCGCTGGCAGCACGCAGGAAGAGTCGCCGGAGTGGATGCCGGCTTCCTCGATGTGCTGCATGATGCCGCCGATCACGACGTCTTCTCCATCGGAGAGCGCGTCCACATCGATTTCAATCGCGTCTTCCAGAAATTTATCGATGAGGACGGGGCGGTCTTGCGAATATTCGACGGCCTGCTTCATATATTGCTGAATCGTGTCTTCATCGTAGGCGATAACCATGGCTCGCCCTCCGAGGACATACGAAGGGCGAACCAGCACCGGGAATCCGATTTTCTTCGCAGCTTCGACTGCCTCTTCGACCGAGGCCACCATGGCTCCGGGGGCTTGCGGTATGTCGAGTTCTTCGAGAAGTCTTCCGAAGCGCTTGCGGTCTTCGGCTAGATCAATCGATTCGGGCGTCGTGCCGATGATGTTGACGCCTGCAGCCTTGAGCGGCAGAGAAAGATTGAGCGGAGTCTGTCCGCCGAACTGCACGATTACGCCGACTGGCGCGCCTGCCGACGCTTCGTGCTCGCAGACGGCGAACACATCTTCGAGCGTGAGCGGCTCAAAGTAGAGGCGGTCGCTGGTGTCGTAGTCGGTGGAGACCGTCTCCGGATTGCAGTTGATCATGATGGTCTCGTAGCCATCCTCGCGCAGCGCGTAGCTGGCGTGGCAGCAGCAGTAATCAAATTCAATTCCCTGCCCTATGCGGTTGGGGCCGGAACCGAGAATGACGACCTTCTTTTTCGCTGTAGGCGCGGCCTCGTCTTCTTCTTCGTAAGTGGAGTAGAGATATGGCGTGTAGCTTTCGAACTCGGCCGCGCAGGTATCGACTCGCTTGTAGACGGGCTTGAGGCCGTGCTTTTTGCGGAAATGGCGAACCTTTTCCTGGCCGCCTTTGCCGTCCAGACGCCAGGTTCCGGCGAGCCGGCCGTCGGAGAAGCCCATGCGCTTGGCTTCGCGCAACACATCGGTGGGGATCGATTCCATCGGATGCTTTTCCAGCTCAAGCTGCATGTCGTTAATCTCTTTGAGCTGGTAGAGGAACCAGGGGTCGATCGATGTCATCTTCGAGATTTGCTTGATGGTGTGCCCCTGGCGAATGGCGTACTGAACGTAGGTCAGGCGCTCGGGATGCGGGGTGACCAGCCGCTGAGTGAGAATCTTGGGCTCGATTTTCTGGGAGCCCACGCGCCTGCCGGTATCGAGCGCGCGGATTCCCTTTTGCAAGGCCTCCTTGAAGGTGCGGCCAATGGCCATCACTTCGCCGACGGATTTCATTTGCGGGCCCAGCGATTCGTCGGCGCCGGGAAATTTTTCGAACTGCCACTTCGGAATCTTGACGACCACATAGTCGAGCGTGGGCTCGAAGCAGGCTGGAGTCTTGCGCGTGATATCGTTCGGAATCTCATCGAGCGTATAGCCGATGGCCAGCTTGGCGGCAATTTTCGCGATGGGGAAGCCGGTCGCCTTCGATGCCAGCGCGGAAGAACGCGAGACGCGCGGGTTCATCTCGATCACTACCATGCGCCCCGTCGAGGGATTGACGGCGAACTGGATATTCGATCCGCCGGTCTCGACGCCAATCTCGCGAATCACGGCAATCGCCGCATCGCGCATCACCTGGTACTCGCGGTCGGTGAGCGTCTGCGCCGGGGCGACGGTGATGGAGTCGCCCGTATGCACGCCCATGGGGTCGAAGTTTTCGATGGAGCAAATGATGATGACGTTATCTTTCGTGTCGCGCATCACCTCGAGTTCGTACTCTTTCCAGCCGAGAACGGATTCCTCAATCAGGCACTCATGCACGGGCGAGAGGTCGAGGCCGCGGGCCAGCACTTCCATCAGTTCTTCGCGGTTGTAGGCGATGCCGCCGCCGGTGCCTCCGAGCGTGAACGATGGGCGAATGATGACCGGGAAGCCGATCTTGCCGGCGAACTCGATGCCATCTTTCAGATTGTTGACGAGCGCCGATTTCGGCACGTCAAGCCCGATACGCTGCATGGCGTCTTTAAAAAACAGACGGTCTTCGGCCTTCTTGATAGCGCTGATCTGGGCTCCGATCAGACTTACGTTGTACTTGTCGAGCACGCCGCCATCAGCAAGTTCGATGGCGAGGTTGAGCGCGGTCTGCCCGCCGACCGTGGGCAGAAGGGCAAAGCCCGCGCTGGGCGACAGCTCGCGCTCGACGCGAATGATCTCTTCGAGATATTCGCGCGTCAGCGGCTCGATGTAGGTGCGATCCGCCGACTCTGGATCGGTCATGATGGTGGCCGGGTTCGAGTTCGCCAGCACGACTTCAAAGCCCTCCGACTTGAGCGCCTTGCAAGCCTGTGTGCCGGAGTAGTCGAACTCGGCGGACTGTCCGATGACGATGGGGCCGGAGCCGAGGATCAGGATTTTCGAGATATCAGTTCGTTTTGGCATTATGCGGTTTTGCTCTTGCCTTGAAGTGACACAGCTTCGGCAGGCCCGTCCGAGATTTTGTTTTGAAGGGGCGCTGCTTTAGCGGCGCTATTTGTTTCAGCTTGATTTGAAATTTTGTTTTGAAAGGGCACGCCTTCCAGGCGTGCCGCAACGGGATCACCTAAGATTAGGGGCTTTAGCCCCTGAAGGGCAGCGTCCAGTTCAAATCCAGCGTGCGCGGAAGAATATGGGAATTCATGGGACCGCTCGCAGAAACGCTCCTTGACGGGATTGCTGTGAATATATGAAACATGCACGGCCCAATCGCCCGCGTCGCGGATGCGATGATCCTGAAATCCTTTTTGCCAGACCTCCATGTTCGAGCCCAATTCTTTCTTCGCTCGATAAGAGAACCCGCCCTTGATGAATTGAACAGCCTTTTCAAGACTCGTCTGCGGAGTAATGAGAGCGTGAAAATGGTCGGGCATAATTACGAAAGCATGTAGTAGGTAGGCGGTACCTCGGTAGTGATAAAACGTGTCGATCAAAAGTTTCGCCCAACGCTCGACCTGAAAAAGCGAGCGACGTTCCCAGGTGGAAGAGGTGACCATGTAGGTCTGGGCATTGTTGGTCGCATGTTCTCGTTGGGGCCTCATTGGCGCTCCTAGCAGTCCCTCAGCGGCTAAAGCCGCGTCATTATTGTTGCCCGTTGCGGCACGCCTGGAAGGCGTGCCCTTTCAAGGCTCTTGCTATTCCGATGCGGCCCCAATCTGCAGAACAATCCGCAGATCTCCAGTACCATTTCTCGCTACTTCAAACGGCGAGATGGCTGTGCGAAATCCCGGCGAGGAGCAAATGGCGATGTAGCTACCGTTGTTCAATTGTCCCGAGAATTCGCCGCTGGCATCGGACATGGCTTGGAGAACGACACCCCAGCCTTGGAAGGTCCTCTGCACAACCCACGTCTTCGCTGAAGCAACCTTCGCCCCGGTCGGATCAACAATAGTTCCTTGGAAAGTCCGGATACGATCGTGAACCGGCAGACCAGCGGCAACTTCTAGTTGCTCATCAAACATTTTGTTTGCGCGCCACAGTTCCCGAGCCGGTTTTGTCAAATCTATGGGAACAGTGCTTATCTCCACTCTGGGAGCCACGTGCAGAAGGATGCTAGTTGCGACCGCTTCGTCAAGAACTAGTGAGCGGATTCCGTTGAAGCTGGCATCGATACGATAGTTCCCCGGGGTCAGCTTCGGCGCAGAGGCTATGCCATCGTCGTTTGTTGATAGGATGAAGAGCGGCGTATTTCCGTCGGCGTCGAAACCCCTGTGGAATACGAGCTTGACGTCGCTCAGAGGCCTTCCATCCATGGCAACCGCAACCCTTAAGAACTGGGTACATTCATGCGGCACAATTCTTTCAACCTTCACGGATGATCGTGCTGCGGAAGAGAAAAGTATGCAGCAGATCGCGATGGCCAAGCTCTTCACCTCTTGCACTCCTCCATCATCTTCACAAAATCCTTGAACAGGTAATGCGAATCATGCGGGCCCGGCGCCGCTTCCGGGTGGTACTGCACTGTGAACAGCGGTAGATTCTTGTGGCGCATGCCTTCGAGGGTCGAGTCGTTTAGATCCATGTGCGTCAATTCAACTTCGCTTTGCGGGAGCGAATCGGGATCTACGGCGAAGTTATGGTTGTGGGCGGTGATTTCGATCTTGCCGGTGGCCAGCTGCTTCACGGGATGATTTCCGCCGTGGTGACCGAATTTCAGTTTGAAGGTCTTGCCTCCGAGCGCTATGCCGACAAGTTGATGTCCGAGGCAGATTCCGAAGATTGGCTGTCGTCCCATGAGGCGGCGGATGTTATCAACCGCGTAGGTACAGGGCTCGGGATCGCCCGGGCCGTTCGACAGGAACACTCCATCGGGCTTCAACGCCAGCACATCTTCCGCCGTGGTCTGCGCTGGGACTACCGTCACCTTGCAGCCTTCCCCGCGCAGCTTACGCATGATGTTCTGCTTAATGCCGAAGTCATAGGCGACTACGTGGAAGCGCGCCGGCTCGTCTTTTACTCCGACTATTTCGTCGGGCAGGTGCGAACGTTCGCCGGTCTCCCACACGTAGGTGTGGTTTGTCGAGACGACTTTGGCTAGATCCTGGCCGTCCATTTTTGGGATGGCTCGCGCCTTGGCGATGAGTTTGTCGGGATCGTCCTCGAGGGTTGAGATCACGCCGCGCATCACGCCATAGGTCCGCAGGTGGCGGACCAGCGCGCGCGTGTCGATCTCGGCGAGCACCGGGATCCTGAACTGCTCCATGAATTCGTCCGTGACCTGCTGCGAACGCCAGTTGGAACTGACCTTCGAGAACTCCCGGACGATCAGCCCCTCTATGTACGGACGCACCGCCTCGCTATCTTCGGGATTGGTGCCGTAGTTTCCGATTTCGGGGTTGGTCAGGACGACGATCTGCCCGGCATACGAGGGGTCGGTGAAAATTTCCTGGTAGCCGGTAATGGAAGTATTAAAAACGACTTCGCCGGAGCACTCGCCTTTAGCGCCGTAGCCTTTGCCTCGGAAGACTCTGCCGTCTTCGAGGGCAAGGATCGCTTGCATTAGAACTCCTGGGAGTGGATTTTATCGATTTTAGCAGAGGGGGCTGTGGAGAAAAAGGGAAAACCTGACAGCGTCAGCCGCAGATGGCAACGCGAGCATTGCCATCTGCGGTATACTGTGGGCGAAAATGTTGGAGGACTGGATGGCAAGCCGACAGGAGCTAGAAGAGTGGTTGGTCGATGCACTTAATGCGATCGGTGGTAGAGGCTCACCTGTTAGGGTTTGCAAGGAGATTTGGGAGCAGCACCACGGCGATTTACAGCAATCGGGTAACCTCCTATATACATGGCAATACGACGTACGTTGGGCAGCAAACCAGCTTCGCCACAGACACATTATGAAGTCAGTTGAGCAGTCTGCTCGTTCCGTTTGGGAGCTAGTCCCTGAATCCAAGAGTGCTACTGCCGCCGAAGACGCCTGAACGAATCCTCCTTCCTTTCATGGATGCTACCGCAGCCGCCCCAGCTTTTCCATCGGCCAATATCCGAAGACGGCTTTGCCGTAGATGTAGCGTTCGTTCACAGTGCCGAAGTCGCGGCTGTCGTTCGACATGGTGCGATGATCGCCGAGGACGAAGAAACTATTCGGCGGAACCTTGACTTCCCCATAAGAACGGGCATCCGCGTAATCGCTGGGAACGTAGTCTTCGTCGAGCGCCTCGCCGTTCACGTAGACTTGGCCGTTCTCGATGCGGACGCGGTCGCCGGCCACGCCGATGACGCGCTTGATGTAGCTTTTCGACGGGTCGCGCGGATAGCGGAAGACGACGATGTCGCCGCGCTGGATGGGCTCCCAGCGATAGACGAACTTGTTGACGAAAATCCGCTCCTGATCTTCGAGGCCGGGCATCATGCTGGTGCCTTCCACCTTCACCGGCTGATAAAGAAATATAATGATGAAAGCGGAGATGACGAGCGAGACGAGCAGATCGCGTGCCCAGACCGCCACCACGGGCAGCGAGTGCGCACCGGATTCTTTTTTGGCCGCCGGGGGCGGCGGCTGAGGGCCCCCCACGTCAGGCATCGTGTTCATATTCTAGAGGAGGAGGAAGAATTTGTAATTGGTAATTTGTGATTTGTAATTTGAAAACCGAAACGCCCTGCCCACTTGCGTCTCGGCATTGATTCGATCTTCAGATTACAAATTGTTGCCAACTGGCCCGTCTTCCCCGTACAAACTAAAGTAGCGCCATGGCCGACTACTCAATTTTCCCCAAGATCAATGCGACGCTCAACGGATCGAGCGCGGTGCTGCTGGTTACCGGGCGTGCGCTTATCGCGCGCGGCAAGATGGCGGCGCATCGGGCGGTGATGTTGACCGCATTGGCAACCTCTTCCCTTTTCCTCGGGTCGTATCTTTACTACCACTATCACGTGGGTTCGGTACATTTTCGCGGCACCGGGTGGACGCGGCCTCTCTATTTCACCATCTTGATTTCGCACACCACACTGGCTGTGATCATTGTACCGATGGTGCTCATTACGCTCACTAGAGCCTTGCGCGAGCAATTTGACCGGCATCGAGCTATCGCGCGCTGGACGTTTCCACTCTGGTTGTACGTGTCGGTGACGGGCGTGATCGTGTACCTGATGCTGTATCAGATCTTCGTATAAAAGACGGACGTTCGTTCCCGGCCCTTAAAGGGGCGTCTGAGAACGAAGAACCTGCGGTATCGCTAAAGCGACACCCTGATACGAAACCTATTTCAGTCGAACTCCGTCGAGAACGACATTTCCACAGACCGTGCGATTCATCACATATTTCTAGTACGTGGAACACTGCGTCTGGGTCGCCCAATTCTGCTATAGTGAGCGTCTCGAAGGTCAGCGTTCTCGAAGGAGCTTGCACTCATGAAAAGCGTAAACAAAGTCATCCTGATTGGAAACCTGGGCAAGGATCCCGAAATCAAGTACACGCCGCAGGGCAAACCGGTGGCGAAATTTTCCTTGGCCACCAACGAGCGCTACAAGGACAAAGACGGCAACTGGCAGGACCGCACCGAGTGGCACAACATCGTGCTCTGGGAACGGCTGGCGGAAATCGCCGGAGAGTATCTGAAGAAAGGCGGCAAAGTTTATATCGAAGGCCGCATCCGAACCGATTCCTGGGACGACAAGCAAACCGGTCAGAAGAAATACATGACTCAGATCGTGGGCAACGACATCGTCCTACTGAGCGGACGCGGCGAAGGCGGCGGGGGCGAGCACGCCGGCGGCTCGCGCGGAGTCTCGGCGGCATCCGCGGGCGGCAACAACTTCGACCAGAGCGCGCCCGAACCGGAGCACGCCCCAGCCGGCAGTTCTCCGATTACGGATGAAGACATTCCGTTCTAGGGAACCCTCTGATTAAGCCATTGTGAGTCACGGAGCACCACCGGGGTTCGCGGTAGATTCCCTGCAACGCTGCTGGTGGCGTAGGCGGGATGCATAGGTCCTTCCCCTTCGACTAGCTCAGGGTCAGGATGACAGGGGGGCAGCCGATCGCAGTTCGGCCTCACCCCTAAGGCTACATCGGTTTCGCGACCCCGCGATCAACTCAAGAAAAGTAAGTTGTTGTAAGCTTATCGCTTCGATGCTGAATCGCAGACCAACCCTCATCCTTATTATTCTGGCCTTGCTTTTCTCAGCTCTGGCTTTTCCGGTTTCCGCGCAGACAACGCAGGTGGAGGGGGTCGTTCTCGATGCGAGCGGCGCCGCGATCGCAAACGTAACGATCAACCTGCGAAGCGATTCCTTTCACGCGACGACTACAACGGATCACGTTGGGCGCTTCTCGTTTCCCCATGTACTGGGTACGACAGGAACGATCGAAGTGAGCGCAGAGGGATTCACCGTCGCACGCCGATCCTGGAAGGTGGAAGCGAACCAGATCACGCCCCTGGAAATCGTCCACCTGGAAATCGTCTTGCAACCTTCATCCGCGAACGAGCAACTCACAGTCTTAGCGGCGCGCACCGAGGTTCGCCTTTCGGAAACTCCGGGCAGCACGGTTCTGCTGTCCACTCCCGATATTGCCGCCACTCCTGCCCTGCGGGTCGACGACGTGCTCCGCCAGGTTCCTGGCTTTTCGCTCTATCGGCGCTCCGACAGCCGCTTCGCGGTTGCGTCCAACCAAGGCGTCTCGCTACGCGGACTGGGCGGCACGGCCGCCAGCCGCGCTCTGGTTCTCGAAGACGGCTTGCCTCTGGTCGATGCCTTCGGCGGCTGGGTCTACTGGGATCGCATTCCACGAGAAGAGCTCTCGACGGTCGAGGTCTTCCGCGGCGGCGCTTCGAATCTCTACGGCAGCGACGCGCTCGGCGGAGTCGTGCAGTTCGTCACTCGCCAGCCGCAAGCTCCGGCAATCAATCTGGAGACCTCCTACGGCAACGAGCACACTCCCGATCTTTCCTTCTGGACCGGAACGCGCGCGGGCCCGTGGGACGTTCTCACTCGCGTCGGAGATGTTCCGGAGCGATGGCTTCGTGGTCGTCCCCAGTTACCTTCGTGGCAGCATCGATACGCCCGCCAATTCTGAAGACGCGACCGTCGACCTGAACCTGGGCCACAAGCTCGGCGACCAGGGAAGAATCTTCGCGCGCGGCAATTTCTTCACCGAGTTCCGGCACAATGGCACGCCCCTCCAAACCAACGATACGCGTTCCGGCGAAGGCGCTTTCGGCCTCGACCAGCACTTCGGCAACGATGACTTGCTGACCTTGCGCGCCTACGAACTGGTGCAGGGTTTCAACGAGACGTTTTCCGCCGTGGCCGCCGATCGCGACAGCGAATCGCTGACCGACCTTCAGCACGTCCCCGAACAGGTCGGCGGCGGCGGTGTGCAGTGGACGCACCCGCTTGGCAAGAGCCAGACGCTGATCGCGGGCATGGATCTCATGGAAGTCATGGGCGCCAGCGACGATCAATCCTATTCGTCAGGCACGCACACCCGTAACACTGCGGCCGGAGGCCGGCAGCGCAATCTGGGGTGGTTCGGCGAAGACATTCTGCGCTTGCGCCAAAAGTGGACCATCATTCTGGCCGGGCGGTTTGACTATTGGAGCAATTTTAACGACAGCTCAATCTGCACACCGGTTTCCGGCACGTGCAAGTCACCCAACACGCTTTTTCCGTCCCGCAATGCGACGGCTTTTGACCCCCGTCTGTCGGTGCTGCGAGCGCTCGACAGTCATGTCTCGCTCACCGCTTCTATCTATCGCGCCTTTCGGGCTCCCACTCTGAATGAGCTCTACCGCCCGTTCCGAGTGGGCAACATTCAGACCAACAACAATCCTAACCTCAACGCTGAGCGTATGACCGGCGCGGAAGCTGGAGTCAACGTCACGGAATGGGACAGCAAGCTCGATTTGCGCGGAACTTTTTTCTGGAGCGACATCGTTGATCCCGTCCAGAACGTCACCCTTAGCCAGACTTCATCGTTGATTACCCGGGAAAAGGAAAACCTCGGCCGCATACGTTCGCGCGGGATCGAGATCGATGGCGTGGTGCGCGTCAACCGCGACATTCAGATTTCCGCGGGCTACGAATTCACTGCCGCCAGGGTCGTGAGTTATCCTTCGCCTCCCTTCGTCTCTCTGGTGGGCTTAGAGGTGGCGCAAGTCCCGCGCAATGTCTTCACCTGGGAAGCTCGCTACTGGAACTCTTCGCGGCTTCTACTCAGCGTGCAGGGACGTTTCGTGGGCCAGCAATTTGATGACGACCAGAACCAGTTTCCTCTGGATCGCTTCTACACCATGGACCTGCAAGTGGGTCGCACGCTCACACGGCACCTCGAATTATTTGCCGCTGCCGAGAATCTGCTCGACCAGCGTTTCCAGGTGGCGCGCACACCCATCGTCAATATAGGCCCGCCCATCCTGTACCGGGTTGGACTTCGTCTGAACTTTCCCGCGGAACGGTAGTCCAACCGGCCGACGCCCGACCACCGGCACGCGATCGAGTATTTGAGTTTCTGGTTTTTGCGTTTCTGCTGCGTCGCTCGAAATTGCCCCGCATCTAAGACAGCACGAGGAGGCCTATGCTTGCAGACCGAAAATGCGTCCCCTGCCGCGGCGGTATCCCACCGCTGAAGGGAAAGAAACTTACGGAAATTCATCAGCAGTTGGAGGAACCTGGACGCTGGAACATCGTCGAGGAACATCACCTCGTGCGCACCTACAAGTTCCCCGATTTCCTGTCGGCCCTCGCCTTTGTGAATCGAGTTGGCGAACTGGCCGAGGAGCAGGGCCATCATCCCGACATTTTGCTGGGATGGGGCAAGGTGGAAATCACAACCTGGACGCACGCGGTGGACGGGCTGACGGAGTCGGATTTCATCCTGGCAGCGAAAATTGACCGGCTGGTCTGAATCGTACAAAACGCTAACAACTGACGACCGCGGGCAGGATTCCCACATACCTGGGCGCCTTTGTGGTGACGGGCTCTGCCCCGTCCGGGGCGGGGCGAAGCCCCGCCACCACACAGCACCCCTTTGAGTTTGCCATTGTCTATTGCCATTGCCAAACTAATATGGCACAATCAGCAATATGAAACTCAAATTGGACAAACTCGGCCGCGTGGTCCTTCCTAAACCGCTGCGGGCGCGCTACGGGCTGCGTCCGGGGACGGAATTGGAAGTCAGCGAGGGGGCGCAGGAGTTTGCTTTGCGTCCGGCGCGCAGCAGCCCCAGTCTCGTGGAAATTGACGGTATTCTGGTGCATCAGGGCGTTCCGCAAGGAGAACTCGACATAGTTAAAGCGATTCGCGAGGACCGTGAGGAACGTCTCCAGCACTTGAGCGGCATGGAGTAAGGGAGTAATGGAGTGAGGCTGTACTTCGATACTTCCGTCTTGGTGTCCCTCGCGGTCGCGCATCATCCTCATCACGATCTGGCTTACGCCGCCTTCCACCAGGTAACGACGGGCCGTCACGAGGGCTTTGTTTCGGCACACGGACTAGCGGAGACCTTCAGCACACTTACTCGCCTCCCCATTACTCCCATGATTCATCCCACTGAAGCCTACCGCTTCGTTGCAGAAACCGTCGTGGGACATTGCGCAGTAGTCTATCTCGTCGAAAAGGATTACTTGGCGACAATAGAGGCAGCCGCCAAGGCCGGGTTGCGCGGCGGGGTTATTTACGACGCACTCCAGCTGCGCTGCGCGGAGAAGGCTCGCTGCGACCGCATCTATACCTTTAACCTTTCCGACTTTCAACGCCTGGCACCTCAACTCGGGAACCGGATTGTGCGGCCGTAGGATTTCGCGCGGCACGGGTAGAACGGCTGTCCGGTGGACGGGCGAGGACGCCCGTCACTCCCGCGAACAGGGTACAGCCGAGTTCCGGCGTACTGAAAGCCCCCACAGCGCCGCGGGAATCAGCATCAACATGCCCGCAACGCTGGCCACGTTACGCGCGGCGAAACCCCAATCCACGAAGCGGCCGGCAAGATACGCCCCCGCGGCGATGGTGAACATGCAGAGGCTAAGGTCGGCGGCGAAGACGCGCCCGCGAAACTTGTCGTCGCTTTGCAGATGCAACAGCGTCGTCGAGAATACCCATACGATCGACCCTCCAGAGTGCGCCAGCATCACGCACAAACAGGCCTGCCAGAGATGCCCTGACACGCCCACCAGCGTGTATCCGGCGGCCGCTGCGAGGTATCCCCAGAAGATCGCGACTTCCAGGCGATGTTTCCAGTGCCCCGCCCATGGAGCGGTCAAAAGTGGCCCGAGCAGCGCGCCCAGTCCGCGGGCGCCGAGCAGCAGGCTCATCCCGAGAAACGCGCCGCGTTCGGGCGCCATGCCGTGCCAGCGGACAGCGAATTCTTTTTGTCCCATCACCGTGAACAGCACCCAGCCCGGTCCGATGATCAGGAGTCCGAACTTCACAAAAATTGTCGCTCGCAAACGAACATGCGCCCGCACGTAGCGAATCCCGGCGAGGATCGGCGAAAAATCCACCAACTCTCGAGCCTCGAACCGGCGGCCGCCTTCGGCATGGGGCTCGGCGAAACGCATCCCCCAAATCAGCGCGGCGGAAACTACAAAGGACAGTGCATTGAGCAGGAAGACGGCATCGCGGCCCAGCAGCGCCGCGACCACGCCTCCCAGGGTCGCGCCCACCATGAGATTGACGCTCCAGGTGGATGAGGAGAGCGTGTTCGCCAACACCACGTCTTCCCGTTCCACAATGTTCGGGATCACGGCATTGCGCGCCGGTTCAAAAAATGCGGCCAGCAAAGTTTCCGCCGTCAGCAGCGGATAGACCAGCCACACCATTGCTTTCGAGCGAATCAACAGCATGCAGAGGACGATCAGCGTGCGTCCAATATCCGAGGCGATCATGACGTGCTTGCGCCGCAGCCGATCGTTCACCACGCCCGCCGTTGGCCCGATGAAAGTTTGCGGCAGAACTTGCAGCACCAGCGCCAGCGCCACCGATCCGGCGCGTCCCGTGAGTTGCAGCAGCAGGTTGTAGATGGCCAGCGTGTAGAACCAGTCGCCGATTTCGCTTACGACTTGCGCGCTCCACACGCGGCGAAAATTCCGGTTGCCGCCCAGCAGGCGCGCGTACGACGCAAACGACACGCGGCTAACTTCTATTTCGGGAGCAGGTTCCATGCAGACGTGAGATCAGAATTTCACAGCTTGGCCACCAATTCCAGAAAGTATTGGTGAATGCGGGGATCGTCGCTCAACTCCGGATGGAACGTCGCCGCGAGCGTCTTGCCCTTGCGCACCAGCACCGGGACTTCGTCCTTGCCTTCGGTCGCGATCACTTCGACGCCCTCGCCCACGCGCTCGATCTTCGGAGCGCGAATGAAAACCATTTCGATGGGCTCGTTGAGAAATCGGCCTTCGCGGATGCAGCTGTCGATTTGCCGGCCGTAAGCATTCCGGCGCACGGTGATGTCGAGTGCGCCCAGGCCGGCCTGTTTCGGATTCTCTACTTCTGTCGCCAGCAGGATGCATCCCGCGCACGTGCCGAAGGTCGGCTTCGCGCGCACAAAATCCTTCAGCTTCGCGAATCCGTCTTCGCCGAGCAGCTTGAGGAACGTGCTCGACTCGCCACCGGGAATCACCAGGCCGTCGATCTCATGCAGTTGCTCGGGCTTTTTCACCAAGACAACTTCTGCGCCGAGTTCCTCGAGGCGGCGGCGGTGCGCGTCGAAATCGCCCTGGAGTGCGAGGACTCCGATTTTCATGGTTGTTCGGTCGTTCGTCGTTCGTCGTTGGCCAAATACGATATGAGCTGATTTTATATGACGGCTCGCGACGTTCCCGTCAAGCTCTCTACCTGTGACCAGCGGGTCCCTTGATTTCACCATCTAGGGTGGAGCGAAGGGGTGGGCAAGCCCCTGTATGAACCTATAGCAGACGTTCCAAGTCCCGTGCGCCGTGTACCACGCGGAGGACGAATACTTCTCCCGAGTCAGACCTGTAGAACATCAGATGCTTGGGGAATCCCCGAATCGCCGTTCGTCTCACGTTGCGGAGCTCCGAGGATTGAAAGGTGCACGGCGCTCCTGTTGTCGGGCGGCTCACCACGCGCAGTATGGCGGAGGTGACTGCCCGCTCCCAGCGCCTGGCGAGCGCGTTTCCCGACTGCGTCGAATGCCACTCGGCCTGTTCGACGATGTCAGCGACAGCCGCATCGCTGAGGACAAGACGGTTCTTTTTCACCGCTTACGGGCGCGCTCACGCAGAGCGGGAATCAAGCCCTTGCGCCGGATTTCGGCTACGGGAAGTTCAATTTTCGGCCCTTTGGCGGCAGCGACGAGTTCCTGTTCGAGATTGCTTAGGCGCCGCTCCTTGTCCTGCCGGATCAGTTCGCGGACATACTCGCTCGGCGTTCCCCAATCGCCCGAAACAACCTGCCTTTCGACGTATTGTTTGAGCGGTTCGGGGAGGGAGATGTTCAGAGATGTCATGGACATGGCTTCATAATATGACAGGTTATGAAGGGATTCAAACAGGTCCCTTGGGGGTTGCCCGCCCCAGCGCGGATTGGACGGGGCCCGACACCGTTATCTCATCAGCCAAAAACAAGAATGGCCCCGCGGAGGCGGGACCATTGAGAAAAAAACGACGACCACTACGTGCGGTCTTTCCAATATCCGGGTCTGCGTTTGTGATGCGCGATGGCCACGATGCTCACTGCGGCAGGTTCATCCCGGTAAATGATCGAGAACGGGAATCGGTGCAGGACGAATCGGCGTGTTCCGTACCGATAAGAAGGCCAGCGTTGCGGCCACTGGGCCAGATTTTCGAGGGCATCGTAAATCTCGGAAAGGAATCTGGCACTCGCCTCATAATCTCGTTGCCGGTACCAAGCCTCGGCTTGCTCCACTTCCTGCCATGCCTGTGGATGGAAACGGTAGGGCTTACTTGCTGGCATCTGACAGCAGGGCCGCGAGGCGGCGGCGCACTTCTTCGTACGGAATCATCTGAACTTTGCCAGAGTCGATGTCCTCGATGCGGCGCTTAATCTCTTCGGACCAAGCCGCTTCAACACCTTCGTCGGCGGGCTCTTCGTCGAGGCTTTCGAACAGTGAAGTCGCCAAGGCGGCGCGAGCCTCGGGCGGCAACGCCAGCGCCTTTTTGAGAAGTCTGGAAACATCGGGCGTCATAGGCGTATTTTAGCACTGGGGTCAGGCAGCTTATCTGCTTTCGTGGGATTGCGATTATCCTGGACCGACCCAATACTCACGGAGGATAGACGCGTCTGGAGGACGTTGCCAGTGGGTACTGGACGCTGTTTGTCAAACAGTCGAGCGGCCTAGTCAGCCACTACGGTTCGATTCCGTCGTCCTCCGCACGACCGCTCGGCGCAAGTTCCTTTATGCTATAATCGTTGTGTTTGACAGACAGTGTTCCTACTGGCAATTTTGCCGAGCCCCGCCTGACTAGCGGGGCTTTTGAATTTTAGGTCGCTGCCGCAGAAATGCTTTTTCCGATAGTGGAGATACGCTCGCCGCAGAAAGGCCCCGCCCAAGCGGAGCTTGGACGGGCCACCCTCGGGAGTGGGGATGGGCTTTAGGGTGGGCCAGCCCCCGCCCCGCACGCTTCGCCTGATTATTGTTGCTTACGATTCTCCACGATGTTACGTTAACCAAAAGTTTGCGATCTTAGAGTACACATGTCGTCAGAACAGAATCGTATCTGTTTTGTGGTTGCTCCTATCGGCGACCCAGAATCGGAGACCCGCAGACGGTCAGACCAGATATTGAAGCATGTTATTGCCCCCGTCTGCGAGTCCGCTGGGTACAAACCAGTCCGAGCTGACCAGATTTCTGAACCTGGAATAATAACAACTCAAGTAATTCAGCACATTATTGACGACGCGATGGTTATTGCTGACCTGTCTGGCAGGAATCCCAACGTCTTTTATGAGCTGGCGATTCGCCACGTATTGCGCAAGCCCTACGTGCAGATCATCCAAATAGGTGAGCGAATCCCCTTCGACGTTTCCGCGATTCGAACCATTGAGGTCGACCATCATGATCTTGATAGCGTCGAACTTGCGAGGGCTGAGATACTGAAACAAATTCAGTCCGCGGAAGCACGTGGTGGCGCCGTGGACAGCCCCATTTCGGTCGCAGTAGATCTAGAACGTCCTTCGCGGGAGCGGCAAGCAGGAGGACCGCCAGCTCGGGGACCTATTGGCGGCGGTCGCCGAGTTGGGTTCAGGCATTGCAAGCGTCGCGAAAAGGCTGAGCGAGCCTGCCAACCTGTTCCCATCTGTGTACATTCGCGACCTCCTAGCGAGGGAACTCAGGCCGCTATTCTTTGAACTGAGGCGCCCAGCGATATCAGACGCGACCTTATTGGAGTTTGCGTTCTCATTGGACCAAATCAGACAGTCCCTGGATACGGGAGGGCCGGATAGCTTGGACCGGGATAAGATTAAAGACGCTCTTGGTGCGATAATTAAGCGAACGGGTGTCGTGGTTCAGTCCGTGAGGAGCGGCCATTCGGACGAAATTACTCCGAAGGATACCGGGAAAGATTCGTCATAGCCTTCCCACGATATCTCCTGCGACACCTGCGGTGCCTCGAATTCTTACCACCCTCTGGTCTGCAGCAAGTGGGCCTCATCCAGCGACGATACGGCCAGCCCCTTCATAGCCCCCGCTAGATCCTCGCTGACCTCAAGTAATACTTTAGGGTCTTTGAAGTGCGTTGCCGCCTGCACGATCGCTTTGGCGCGCTTCTCGGCTTCGGCGGGATCGGCGAATTCGGTGGAGTTCTTCATGAAGATGCCGGAGCCTACGAAGACGGCTTCGGCTCCGAGCTGCATCACTAGCGAGGCGTCGGCGGGAGTGGCGATTCCTCCGGCGGAGAAATTCGGGACGGGGAGCTTGCCGTCTCGCGCCACCATCTTTACCAGTTCGTAGGGCGCTCCGTGCTCTTTGGCTTTGGCGTAGAGTTCTTCTTCGCCTAGGACGGTGAGAATTTTCATCTCCTGCACGATCTGGCGAATGTGGCGGACGGCGTGGACTACGTCTCCGGTGCCGGCTTCGCCCTTGGTGCGAATCATGGCCGCGCCTTCGGCTATGCGGCGGAGAGCTTCGCCCAGGTTGCGGGCGCCGCAGACGAAGGGGACGGTGAACGCATGCTTGTCGACGTGATGGGCTTCGTCGGCGGGCGTCAGCACTTCGGACTCGTCTATGTAATCGACTCCCAGCTCTTGCAGGATCTGCGCTTCGGCAAAATGGCCGATGCGGCACTTCGCCATGACGGGAATATCGACCTCCGCCATGATCTCGCGAATCTTTTTCGGCGAGGCCATGCGCGCGACTCCGCCTTCGGCGCGGATCTGCGCCGGGACGCGCTCCAGCGCCATCACTGCGACTGCGCCGGCTCGCTCGGCGATCTCCGCCTGTTTCGCATCGGTTACGTCCATGATCACTCCGCCTTTGAGCATTTCGGCCAGGCCGGTTTTCAGGCGGAGGCTAGTGGTGTTGTGTCCGTTGTTCTGCGACATGGGGTTACTCTCTTCTGAATCGTCCGCGATCCTGAACGTGAAGGACTAAGATGAAATCGTCGGCGCGCCAAAGCGCACCCGAACCGGAAGCGCCGCTGGAAACTGCTGGCTTCCCGCTCCTGCACCTTATTTTACAGCGTTTGCGATTCGCGGTATACCTATCGCGAACCCAGAGTTGGTGTGGCCGCTGACAACTGCCGAACTTCGCTCGGCTTGGACGGGGTCCTTCGGCTCCGCTCAGGACAGGCTCCGCCCCGTCACCACACCGGCATTAGCGCTCCACAAACCTTGCGAACATTCTGTGCGGATCGATCGCTATGAACAAGCCTTGACTGCGCGCCAGCACTTCCCCTTTTTCGTTCAGGATCTCGGCCATATTGATGTGCTTTCGGCCCTCCACTTTCACCTCGCGCGATTCCACGCGCAGCGGCTGCTTCAGCGGTACCGGCTTCAGGTATTTCACGCTCATCTCGGAAGTCACGGCCACTACGTGACGCAGTTTATTCACCTTCCCCATGGCTTCGTCGAGGATGGTTGCGATAATGCCGCCGTGGGCGTGTCCGGGCGGTCCGGTGTAGCGCCTGCTCAGCCGGAAGCGGCAGACGAAACAGTCGCGGTCTTCGTCGTAGGTGAAGTGCAGCCTCATGCCGTCAGGGTTGTGCTTACCGCAGGCGAAGCAGTAGTTCTTCTGCAGTTTTATGAAGCGCGTGTCGTGTCCAGTTTCGGAGCGTCCGGCTTGGTGCTTCTTAGCTTCGTGCTTCTTACCAGGCATCGAAAGATTCTATCGCGAACTGGCCTCGGGACTGTGTATTATGTCGAGCGGATTAGCGAGTACCAAGGAGGTCTCCATGTCTCCCGCCCCAATGTCTTCCAGCGCAAAGCCTCCCGCCAACAAAACACACGGCCCCTACACCGTTCATCCTGGCGTTGCCATGGTTCAAAAGTGGAACGAGGAACTGCCGGGGAAGAACGGGCGGTCGCTCGAACAGTGGGTCACTCTCACTAAGGACTCCGGCCCGCCGACGGAGAAAGAACGCCGCGAATGGCTGAAGAAAGAACACAAGCTGGGCACAAATTCCGCGTCGTGGATCGCGGAGCGCGTCGACGGCAAAGGCACGGAGGAAGACTCTCCGGAGGCTTACCTGAAAACCGCCGCCGAATGGGTGGAAGCGCAGTACGCGGGTCCGCGCGCTGCCCTGCGTCCGCTGTATGAGCAGTTGCTGACGCTCGGGTTTTCTCTCGGCAAGGATGTCAAGGCTTCGCCTTGCAAGACGATGGTGCCGTTCTATCGCAATCACGTGTGGCTGTTGAAAAACTCGCTTTTCGTCCCAAACAGCCAAAATCAGGGGAATAGAAAATGTCTAGGCGACCCGAGAAAATCGATTGTAGGGCTTCCTGACGCAATTTTATTTTTGCGAATTTCGTGGAAAAGAGTTTTTCAACAGCCACACGTGTTTGCGCAAATCAAGCCGTCGACGAATACGCGTATCGACCTCGGATTCGCGCTGGGCAACATGAGAACGCCCAAGCGCCTGATCGATACGGGCGGCTTCGAAAAGAAAGACCGCATCACGCGACGGATCGAGGTCAGGTCAAAGGCCGATATTGACGATGAGTTGAAACGGTGGTTGAAGAAGGCGTATGAACTAGATGAATAGCTTGCGTCAAAGACGGTCTATCCGGCCCACAAGTTGGTCATCTCGACATGACCATGTATGCTATGATCTGTCCATGAAGAAAATAGGTGCAGGAGAATTTAAGGCGCGCTGTCTTTCGCTCATGGAGGACGTGCACTCTACACGCGTGCCGCTGGTAGTCACTAAGCGCGGGAAGCCCGTGGTGAAAGTCGTTCCCGCCGACACTGACGACGATAAGGACGATTTTATTGGGAGGCTGGAAGGAGTTATACGGATTGTGGGCGATATTGAGTCACCCATCGAGGGCTGGGAATCGTCGTGATCCTGCTCGATTCCCACATTCTCGCGTGGACAGTGGGGGACTCCAAGCGGCTTTCACGGGCAGCCGCATCGGAAATCCGTCGCGCTCGCCGGAGCGGCGGGTTGGCGATCTCTGCAATCACGCTTTGGGAGTTGTCCTGGCTTCTGTGTCGTGGAAGGATTCAGTCTTACGGCACGACTGAGGCTACTCTGCGCTCGATGACTGAGGGCATTACGATTTTGCCGATCACGCCGGAGATTGCAGTGCTCGCCGCACAATTTCCAGAAACTTACCCAAGCGATCCGTCGGACCGGTTGATTGGCGCTACGGCCCGCGCGGAAGGGATAACGCTGGTGACGCGCGACGAGCGGATACGACGGAGCCCGCTGATTCGAACGGTGTGGTAAATCGAGAAAGCTCTCTCTTAACCGCCGCCTGATCGGTTTCAGCGTCACGTTTTAGTCGTCCCCGGCCGCTATGCTGGAACGGTGTAATCAAGCTCACACAACTGGACCTCGTGTTGTCGAAGCACCTCACGACGCCTTTGATCGTATCTCCTTCGCTGCTCTCCGCGGGAGCACCCACTGCAAGTCAGTTTGTTATCAAATATTTTTACACCTTCACTATGCTGCTTTTCTCGATATTCAATTACAAGATTGAGTTTCTCGTAGTAGGCATCGACAGGAAGTGGCCTTCCTGCGGGGGAACGCTTTCCTGGATCACCACGCAGAAAATCGAAAGTGTGCTGCCGCTTTGCCTTCAGCATAAGCGCCCTATCACATAAACCAATAATGTAGTGCTCGTCGGATTCGATTCTGCTGCCCACGTCACCGCTCCAAATTAACGGAGTTCTCACCACCTGAGAATCTAGCCTCTAACTGGCGCTTGAGCCCTAGTCGTAGTACTCCAGCCCCAGGTGCGTAATCAGCTCTTCGCCCTTCAGGTGGCGCAGAGTGTTTTTTAGCTTTATTAGTTGGATGAACAGGTCGTGCTCGGGATACAGGCCCGGCGCGGTCATCGGGGACTTGAAGTAGAAGCTTAGCCATTCCTGAATACCCAGGCGGCGCAGCTCTGGCGTGCGCTGCGCTAGATCGAGGAAGAGGACCAGGTCGAGCACGATCGGCGCCGCCAGAATCGAGTCGCGGCACAGGAAGTCGACTTTGATCTGCATCGGATAGCCGAGCCAGCCGAAAATGTCGATGTTGTCCCATCCTTCTTTGTTGTCGCCCCGCGGTGGGTAATAGTTGATTCGGACTTTGTGGAAAATATTGCCGTAGAGCTCCGGGTACAGTGCCGGCTGCAGAATGTGCTCCAGCGCTCCCAGTTTCGATTCCTCCTTGGTCTTGAACGATCCGGGATCGTCGAGCACTTCGCCGTCGCGGTTGCCCAGGATGTTGGTCGAATACCATCCGCTCAGCCCGAGCAGACGCGCCTTGAAGGCGGGCGCTAGCACCGTCTTCAGCAGCGTCTGGCCAGTCTTGTAATCCTTGCCGCAGATGGGAACTTCGCGCGCACGCGCGAGTTCGAGCATCGCCGGCACGTCCACCGTCAGGTTCGGAGCGCCGTTGGCGAAGGGCACGCCCTCCATGAGCGAGGCGTAGGCGTACACCATCGAGGGGGCGATGTTCTCGTCGTTCTCTTGCATCGCTTTTTCGAGCGCCTTCACGCTTTGGTGAGCGGAGCTGGGCTCAATAAAGGTCTCGGTCGATGCGCACCAGATGGTGATCAGGCGACTGGCGCCGCTCGACTTCTTAAAGTCGCGGATGTCCTGGCGAAGTTGCTCGGCCAGGTCCAGCTTGTTCTTCCCCTTCTTCACGTTCGGCCCGTCGAGCTTCTTGACGTAGTTGTGATCGAATACGGCCTTCATCGGCTGGATGGCGCTTAGCCGGCCCTTCACTTTATCGAGCAGGTCGCGCTCCAGGACGCCGGCGTTGCGGGCGGCCGCGTACATGTTGTCTTCGAAAATATCCCAGCCGGTGAAGACCAGATCATTGAGTCCGGCGAGAGGAACGAATTCCTTGATTTTGGGAGACCGGCCATCGGTGCGCTTCCCCAGACGGATCGTTCCCATCTGCGTGAGCGAGCCGATAGGGTGGGCGATTCCCTTGCGCACCGCTTCCACACCCGCCACAAATGTCGTCGCGACTGCGCCCATGCCCGGGATCATCACGCCGAGTTTGCCCGTGGCTGGCTCGATCGCGCTGTCGTGCCCGGTGCCGCTGCGTGCTTTACTTGAGGATTTTGCTTCAATGGACTTGATCTCAACGCTCGCCTTATTCACTTCCTTCGTGGGGGACTTTTTCAACTTCGCCATATTTTGGCTGCTTCCTTGTAGGAACCGTGGGATGTATGCAAACCGATTATGTTCTCTCACCCAGTGAGCTTTTTGCAAACGCACTCGCTTGAATCCTCCAGAAAACCACTCTAACGGCATCTACAACGCATCGGGCGGCGTTGGCGAAGGGCGCCGCGGGTGAGTTTCAGGAAAAAACCTCGCCCGTCGGTGTGACTTTGATGGAATGAATTCCCGCCGCAAAGCCGTCGAGGAGGAGGTTGTGGTGCTCAATGATCTGCGCGGCCGCTAGCACCGGAGTATCGCGTGTGAGATGCGCGTCGGCTACTAACGTCACATCGTAGCCGAGCGTAACTGCACGGCGGCAAGTGGTATCGATGCAGTATTCCGTCATGCCACCGGCAATGATGAGATGGCTGATTTTGCGCGTCTGAAGTTCTTCTGCGAGTCTCGTCTCGAAGAAAGAGTCGGACGCCTTCTTTCTGATGACGGGCTCTTCGCTCAGCGGAGGAATCGACGGATGGATTGCCCACGCCGCGGTCTCCGCTTCGATGGGATGTCCCTTGGGACCGTCGTGCTGGATGAACACGACGGGTATTCGAGAGGAGCGCGCCTTACTCAGCAGAACCGTGATATTCGTCAAAACACGATCCTGCAGTTCCAGCGGCATCATCCTCACCAGGCCGACCTGAACATCGATTATTAGCAACGCGGATTTCAGTCAGCCCTTTCGAGCGTCATGTCCCGTAAATTCGCGACATAAGTATGATCTGTCTTCTTGACCCTGAGCGCAGCCGAAGGCGAAAGACTGCATTTGCGCGGTCAATTACATGGGTCCTTCCCCTTCGGCTGCGCTCAGGGTCAGGAGGACAGTGTGGATTATGCCACGACCTTGTGGGACGCGACTCGAGCCGGCCCCGTGCGGGGCCCGGCTCGAATAGTTACTCGAATAGTTAGATGATCAGATCGCCGCCTTGTCAATGCTTACTGCACCGCAAAGATCAGGTCGTCGTGATCGTTGTATGAGCCTGAGGTACACGAACCCGCTCCTCCCAGATAGCGGAATTGTGCACGAACAGCTTGCAGGCTGCCGGTGGGAAGCGTGAACGTGGCTGACAAGCTCTGCGCTCCAGCCTTGGTGGGCTTAATCGTCTTGATGAAAACCCAGGAGGGGCTGTTGGCGTTGGCCGCATAGTACAGGTCGAGAGAGTCCGAGGTATAGCCGCTCCAGGCCCACACCGTTGCCGTGACCGTCGCCGTGGTGGCGTGCGTTAGCGGGCCACCGCCGGCGGACGTAACTACGATACGGTCGTTGGACTCGTCGGAATGGAAGGTTCCGGCGGTGCCATCAGCGCAGGAATTGTTAATGGTGTTCGGTTGATTGGGTTCCGTGCCGCCCGACAGATGATCGCGTCCCAGCAGCAGCGACGGACCTGAGTCACACGAGATACCGACGGTGGCGCACTCCGGAGCCTTGAGCGTGGAATTGTAGACCGCGGTTTGCGCTCCCGAGGACGAACTCACCGTCAAGGCGATGGTCGCGCTGTGGTTGAGTGAGCCGGATGTTCCGGTCACGGTTACCGTCGCGCTTCCGAGGGTCGCCGTGGCGGAAGCGGTCAGCGTTAGTACCGATTTCGCGTTGCCGTTCGCTGGCGGCGTCACCGGGTTGGTGGAGAACGCCGCGGTCACGCCAGTGGGCAGGCCGGTAGCGGTCAGCGTGGTTGCAGAACTAAAACTGTTCTGGCTGGTGATGGTGATCGTGCTGGTTCCCTTGCTGCCTTGCGTTACGGTCAGAGACGTGGGCGAGGCGCCGATGGTGAAGTTGGGCGTCGCCGGGGCATTGACCGTGAGGGCTAGCGTAGTGGTTGCGACCAGACTGCCGGAGGTTCCGGAGATGGTCACGGTGGCCGTTCCGGTAGTGGCCGTGGCGCTCGCTGTGAGTGTGAGCACGCTGGTCGAGCTAGTGGGGTTCGTGCCGAACACTGCGGTTACACCGCTGGGCAAGCCGGACGCGGCTAGGGTTACGCTGCCGCTGAATCCGTTCACGTCCGTCACGGTGATGGTGCTGGTGCCGCCGGCGCCGCCTTGGGTGATCGTCAAACTGCTGGGCGAATCGGAGAGCGTGAAGCTGGGCGCCGCAGGTCCAGTCAGGGTGTTGATCAGGGCCGGTCCGTTCGGGCTTCCCCATCCAGTCACCATGTCGTAGCCAGTAACCGCGGGGTAGCCGTTACTGCCGCTGGTGATGTCGTGAAAGTTGCTGTCGTAGCTGGCACCGAAGGCGATGGGATAGATGAGCGGGTTGAGATAGCCGAGAGTCGTGCCGTGATTGGTTACGTTCTGCTGATTGGCCAGCGCAAGGTAGCCAGCCCAGCGCGGCGCCGCGTAGCTGGTGCCGCCATATTCGTTGTAGTAACAGGTTCCGTCGTCACACAGGATGTTGTCGAAATTGGCTTCCGCGGCCACGTCGGGCAAGTCGCGTATGGTCGAAGAAGCACCATTGGATGCATTGGCCACGCCTACCTGCCAGCTCGGAATCGCGAAGCCATCGTCAGCGGGACCGCCGCTGCTGTCGGACCATGCCGTTTCCGCTTCCCATGGGCCACCCGCGCCATTCGTGGTCAAGTCGGTTCCTCCAACCGCCACGACGTAGTCGCTTTCTGCCGGATAGCTGTAGTCGTTATTGTTGTTCCCCGTGTATTTTCCGGAGTCGCCCGAAGCGACGAAAAGATTCTGTCCCTGCACGGCAAATTCCTGGAAGATAGGATCGTCGTCCGAAGGATCATCCGGAGTCCAGCCCCAGGAGCAGCTCAGTTGCTTGGAAATGTTGTCGGTGGCCATTTTGTTGAATATGTCCACGTCACCCACGCCGATGGAAGAAGTGCCGGGGGCGATATAAACGCGGACCGAGGTGAGGCCGGGAGCCATGCCAATCGGCTGCGCGATGTCAATTGCCTGTTCGCCGTCGTCGCCGTCCGAACCCGCGCTGGCGCCGTCCACCAGCACGTTGGTGATGGTGACGGTGTATGACTCTCCGCCCATGTCCGAATTGACATCGGCGAGCTTGTAGCCGTCAAATTCCAGCAGGCCGACGGACTGGCCGGTGCCGGTGAGGGAGCCGGAGCCGTAGTAGGCTGCCCGCATGTCGGAGGGGCGGTAGGCGCCCTGCGGGCCGGAGCCGGTGGCGTTGCTGTGCAATGACTGCGCCACGGTCTCAGGGCGTTTCTTCAGCATGGGACGCGGTATAGAGAAGTTATTCAGACCTGCGATGCGATACACGGGCACGCTCAGATCGAGCGAGGGCTCACGATCCGGCGAATAGAAAGTTCGGTTCTCCGTCGGATGCCGATAGACCGTCATCACCACATGAAAAGCCTTTTCGATTTGCGCCACCGAGCCGTTGATATCCACGATCAGGCGATTGGGAGGCGTATTGGTCACGGTAAAACCATTGGCCTTGGCGAAATTGACCACGGCCTGGTAGTCCTGCGCCGTGGGGCCGAACTGTTCGGTGAACTGAGCGACCGTGAGAAATTGGCCGTAGTCGGGGCTGGTTGGGTCAGAGAGCCGACCTAACAGGGCGGTCAGTTCGGGTTGGTTGCGCAGCGGCAACATGATGGCAAGGTTCATGCGCTCGGTGGGTGGAAGAAAACTCACGGGCGCGGCCTGCCCGCTGGCAACTGCGGGGCGAACATGATTGTGCAATGCCTGTAGTGATGGCTGCGCTTGTCCGGGGATGGTGAACAACAATAACGCGGTCGCGCAGACAAGGGCAGCCAGAGGGAGCTTACTTCTCATGTTCTTATCCTCTCGACTCTCGAGATTTCACAACGTGGGGGGAGGTCTTGGACCCTAGCTATCGCGACCAAGAACCACAGCATTCTAACGCATATTGAGTTTTTTATTTAAATATTTTGGAGCGGCGGGCGGCTGGTCGTGTTCGGGAGCACTCGCTCAGCGAAGACTGGCTTTGGTAAGAACAAAAGGGCATCCTAAGTCGCCAGAAGCGCACACAATATGCAAGAACATGCACATGCGCAGCAGCCTTCTTGACACCGCCCGACCCGCTGGTTATTTTCCGTCCAGATCTACGCGCTTGATCGGCAAGTCCCAATGGCCAGCGAGGATTTCAAACCGACGCTGCTCTTCCCTCGCATACGTGGTCTGGTCGGGCCACAGCTGCTTCTTCAGCGCGTCTTCATCGAACGGCTCATTTGCGGCCGTCGAGTTCTTGAACACGATGGTGACGCGATAGTCCCAGCGCCCGTCTTCGGTCGTGTGATAGCGCGGCTGGTCCATCCAGACTTTGAGGATGCGGCCCATCTCCACTTGTTTCTTCAGGAGCGGGTAGTGGTTCTTCTTGAACAGTTGCAGAAACTCGTCCGCGTATCCCCACTTAGCCTTGTAATAGTATTCGACCACGAAGGGCTTACCCGTTTCGGGTGGCGGCTGCGCTGGGAGAGAGAACGGAAACAAAGTCAGGAACAATAACAACAGGATTAATTTCGATTTCATCTTCATCGATAACCTCCGAACGGAATGATTGCTGCACATGAGAAAGAGGGTCGAACGAACGCGATAGTACCTTAACTGCGGGATGAATTATACGATGGAGCGACGGACGTCTCGCCCGCGCAGCAGCATGGTGGCCGGGCGGGGACGCCCGGCGCTCCACCAATGCTAAAATTGAGTGTGCCTGCCGCTTGCCTCCGCCTCATCGCCATCGATATTGACGGCACCCTGCTCAGTCCGGAATTCAAGATTTCCGAGACCGATCTTACGACGCTCCGGCGCGTCCATGACCAAGGCATCGAGATCATCCTGGTCACCGGACGCCGCCACACCTTTGCCCTGCCCATCGCTCAACAACTGGGATTCGATCTCTGGTTGATCAGCTCGAATGGGGCCGTCACCCGGTCGCTCGCGGGAGAAACTTTCCACCGCGACTTGCTCCCGGAAGCGACCTGCCGCGAACTCGTCCGCGTGATGCGGGAATTTCGCGGTCAGACGGTTCTGACTTTTGACAGCAATGATCTTCGCGGCAACGATCTTCACGGCGACGAGCTTCACAGAAATGATCTTTACAGCGATAATCGCGGCGACGCTTCGGGCGCCATCGTGCTCGAACGTCTGGACCAGCTGGAAGGCAGCATCCAGCGCTGGCTGGAGAAGAACATGCAATACATCAAGTTCGTGGTTCCGATCGAGGATGCGCTCACGTGCGATCCCGTGCAGGCTATGTTTTGCGGCCCGGTCGCGCACATGCAACGGGTATTGCAAGTCCTCGGAAGCTGCGGCCTGCCCATCACCGTTTTGCGCACCGAGTACCCCGGCCGTGACCTATCGATTGTCGATGTGCTCAACGCCGGCTGTTCCAAGGGACACGCGCTGGAGCGCTGGGCCAACTACCGGGGCATTACCCGCGAACAGGTCATGGCCGTTGGTGATAACTATAACGACATTGAAATGCTTGCCTTTGCCGGCCAGCCGTTTATCATGGGGAATGCATCCGAAGAGCTGCGCAGCCGCGGCTGGACGCTAACCCGCTCGAACGCCGAAAGTGGCGTAGCCGCTGCCATCGAGCACGCGCTGCACGGAAAAGCGCTTGACCCGGTAGTCGTGGACCAGATTCGCACACCGGCGATCGTGACCAGCTTGTGATGATTCGACGAGGATGATTTGAAGCAGATGATTCAAAGAGGACCGTTAGCGATGCATCGGGCTCGGAGAATTGAGGCGAAGGCTGCCGCGCTTCTCTTTGCTGTCTCCGCTGCCGTCGCCGTCGCTCTGCTCGCTCGTCCCGCGACTGCCGCCGAGTTAGCTATCCTCCGCAACGGCTTCACCATCCGCCACGAGCATCGCCTGATGATGGGAACGACGACTCGCCTCTATCTCGGCGCCGACGATTCCAACTTCACGGACGTGCCCACGGAGGAGATCACCGGCTACGAAAAAGATCTCTCCTTACCATTACCAGTGCCAGTGCCGCCGCCCGCTAATTCGCGCTCCTCCATCGCTGCGCCGTCGGCGTCTGCTAAATCGGAGTTTGGTAAATCTGGGCCTGCTAAATCCGCGCCCGCGCCCCCACTGAATGAAGTGGTGAACATCGCCAGCGCCGCCTATCATCTTGATCCAGACCTGGTAAACAGCGTCATTCACGCCGAAAGCGGATTCAACGCGCATGCCGTTTCTCCCAAAGGCGCCCGCGGACTCATGCAGTTGATGCCCGGCACCGCCAGCCAACTTGGGGTGAACGACTCCTTCGATCCGCAGGCCAATGTTACGGGCGGAAGCCGCTATCTGCGCGAACTTCTGGAACGCTACGATTTCGATCTCGTCAAGGCATTGGCCGCTTATAACGCGGGTCCCGACCGCGTCGAGCAGTATCGGGGAGTGCCGCCATTTCGCGAAACCCGCGCCTACGTGGCCCGCATCGTGCACGAATACAACATTAAGAAGACCGCCCAGGAAAAAGCAGCGAAACAACAAGCGGCCTCCGCTCGAGCGCCGAGAAAAGCTGCGAGCAAAGTCCCGAGCAAGGCTGCGAGCCGGGCCCAGGGCGCTCCAAAACCCGCCGGCACGACTGTCGCCGTCCAATCTCCGCGTTGACATCCTCGCTGGCATCATCCCAGCGCGCATCATCCCAGCGTTGACCCTGCCTCCTCTCTCATTTACCTTCATTCCGGTGAATAAAAAACGATACGCAGCCTATGCCGTCGTCTTTCTGGTTCTGGCCGTGCTGGTTTATCTGCAGTTTCGCACCTGGCGGGACTTCGACTGGGCCCGGCTGTTTCAGTATGGGCTGAATTGGCGCCATATTTTTCACGGGGTAGCGCTCATCTACTTTGCCTATTGGCTGCGGGCGCTGCGGTGGAAAATTTTCCTTCGACCGGTGCGCAAGCAAGCATCCCTGCTGGGATTGCTTCCACCCACTTTGATCGGGTTCACCGGACTCGCCTTGCTCGGCCGGCCGGGGGAGTTGATTCGTCCCTATTTGATAGCCCGCCGAGAGAACCTCCCGTTCGCCTCGCAAGTTGCGGTCTGGACGGTGGAGCGAATTTTTGACGTCGGCGGTTTTACCGTCCTGTTGGTGGCGGGCATTTTTCTGCCCTCGAAGTTGCGCGCCTTTACCGAAGCCGCGCCGCCGGAAGTCAGGCAGTGGATTCATCTCACGGGATACGCTCTGATTGCGCTCGTGCTCGGCCTGCTTTCGGCAGCCGTGCTGATCGCCTACCGGGGGAAGCGGATCGCGCAGTGGGTCGAAGACCGTTTTTCTCATCTCGCCGAGAACTTGGGCCATCGCATTGCGCAAAAAATTCGCGAGTTTACCGTTGGGCTCAATACTATTCACGGTCCGTTCGCATTCCTCCAGGTGTCAGCCGTGTCGGTGGCGATGTGGTGGGTTATTGCCTTGGCTTACAAGGAAGTAACTCACGCCTATGGCGCACCTATGGGCGCCTTGAGTACCACCAAGGTTCTTCTTCTTATGGGCTCGAGCATGATCGGCTCCATGGTGCAGTTGCCCGGCGTCGGCGGCGGGTCGCAGCTGGCCACGATCAGCGCACTCGACCACGTCTTTCACATTGTCCCCAAGGAACTCGCGGTGAGTTGCGGCATCATGCTGTGGCTGGTGACGTTTGTCGCCGTGGTTCCCGTGGGATTGTTGCTCTCCCATCACGAGCGCCTGTCGCTGCGCAAGCTTTCCGAGGAGACGGAGCAAGCCGAGGAGATTTCCGCGGCCACGGTTGAGGAGGGATCGTAAGCTGAGAAAGGCTTCTCTGAACTCACTTTGACTCACGAAGGCGGGTCGCTGCGCAAGCTTTCAACCGAGAGCGCGCACGCGGTACCTAATGGCCCCGATACAACGCTCGAATTTGGCATTATGACCAGACGCGGAACTTTTTCCAAGGCTGGTTCGTACGAACACGATGAGGTAATCATGCAGACCCCCACTCTGTCTCAACCCGCTTCGGACCGCTATCCTCGGGTTGCCAGTCCCATCCACACAATTTTGGTGCTCGTCGTATTGGCCGGTTGGGCGTTCCTGGCAAAGGCGTCTACAGACCGGCTCAGTGAGGCGTCTCATCCGAACCGCGTGCATCTTTATTTGACCGCCATCTTGCTGGAGTGGTTCGTCTTCGCTATTGTGGTGGCGGGCGTGCGGTGGAGTGGCGCTTCTGTTCTGCTGGTTGTCGGAGAGCGTTGGCGTTCGGCTCGACAGGTGCTCCGCGATATTGGAATCGCCGCTGGGTTCTGGGTCGTTGCAGCGGTGCTACTTTGGCTATTTAGCAAGCTCCTGCGCGTCCCCGACATGGCTCACAATATGCAGTTCATGCTCCCGCATAGTGTCGCGGAGATCGCAACATGGATAGCGCTCTCCGTGTCCGCGGGCATCTGCGAGGAGACGATCTTTCGAGGTTACCTACAACGTCAGTTTATATTCCTGACTAAGAGTGCTCCCGCAGGCATTGTCATTTCTGCCGTGGCGTTCGGCGCGGCGCACGCCTACCAAGGCTCCCGGTTTGTGATTCTGATCAGCCTGTACGGAGTAATGTTCGGGATTCTGGCCTATTGGCGCGGAAGCGTTCGCCCAGGGATGATCGCCCATGCGTGGCAGGATTCATTGGGCGGAGTGATTGCTGGTTTAACGAGGCATTAGAGTATCCGCGGTGTCGATGACCCGCACTTAGTTGCCGGGATTCGGTCCGCCTGCCTGTATCCCCTGCTACAATCGTCTTTGATTTCCCGGTGTAGCCAAGCGCATGAAATGCCCCTTTTGCGGGTTTGAAAATGACAAAGTCGTGGATTCGCGCGAGAGCAAGGAAGCGGATTCCATACGCCGCCGCCGCGAATGCCTCAAGTGCGAGAAGCGCTTCACCACCTACGAGCGCATCGACGAAATTCCCTACATGGTGGTAAAGAAAGACGGGCGCCGCGAGCGTTTTGACCGCCAAAAGGTGCTCAACGGACTGATGCGCGCGTGCGAGAAACGGCCGGTGCCGATCAGCAGGCTCGAGCAGATCGTCAATGAAGCCGAGACCTTTGTCATGGAGTCGGCCGAACGCGAGCGCAAGACCAGCGAAATCGGCGAGCTGATCATGAACCGCCTGCGCCGATATGACAAAGTCGCATATGTAAGATTTGCCTCCGTCTATCTCGACTTTAAGGACGTGCAGGAATTCATGACGGAACTGAAGGACCTGCTCAAGACGAAAGACGCGGCTGAGGCGAAGGGCAAAGCTAAATCGGGTGATCGGGTGATCGGGTGATCGGGCCATCCAAAAACAAATTCCTGGTGGGTTTAGATGACCCGATCACCCGATGACCCGATGGCCCGATAAGTTATGACCCACAAAGTAACCCTCATCCCCGGCGACGGAATTGGCCCTGAGGTCATCCAAGCCACGGTTCGCATGGTCGAAGCGACCGGCGTCAAATTCGAATGGGAAAGCTTCGCTGCTGGCGCCGAAGCCTTTGAGAAGTACCACGATTACATTCCCAAAGAACTCAGCGAATCGATCGAGCGCACCCGGGTCGGACTGAAGGGTCCGGTGACCACGCCGATCGGCGGCGGCTTCTCCAGCATCAATGTCGAACTGCGCAAGCGCTTCGAACTCTTCGCCAACTTCCGGCCCATCCGCAACCTGCCGCACATTCCCACTCGTTATCCGGGTGTCGATTTGATTGTGGTCCGCGAAAATACCGAAGGACTTTATTCCGGCATCGAACACGAAGTCGTTCCCGGAGTGGTCGAGAGCATCAAGGTGATCAGCGAAAAGGCTTGCACTCGCATCTCGCGTTTCGCCTTCGAGCATGCCCGCAAAAACAAGCGCAAGACAATCCATTGCATCCACAAAGCCAACATCATGAAGATGTCCGATGGGTTGTTTCTGCGCTGCTCGCGCAACGTCGCGAAAGAGTATCCCGAGATCACCTACGGCGAGCACATTGTCGACAACACTTGCATGCAACTGGTGATGAACCCCTACCAGTACGACATGCTGCTGCTGGAGAATTTCTACGGCGACATTATTTCTGATCTGTGCGCGGGACTGGTCGGCGGACTTGGCCTCGTGCCCGGCGCGAATTTCGGTCACGAGTGCGCCATCTTTGAAGCGGTACACGGTTCCGCGCCCGACATTGCGGGAAAGAATATCGCCAATCCCACGGCTGTGTTGCGATCCGCGCTGCTCATGCTGCGCCATATCGGCGAGGCTGACGCCGCCTGGAAGATCCGCAACGCTATCGACGAGGTCTATCGCGACCGCAGCAAACTTACACGCGACGTGGGCGGCACCGCGGGAACATCGGAATTCGCCGACGCTATCATTCAGGCACTGGAAGCGCAAAGTGCGACTGCCGGCGTAGCAACCTAAGCGGCAGCTTCGTCTTGACACGGAATATGCGCGCACATATACTGTGTGCATGAATGTGACGCTATCCATTGACGAGCAAACCGTTGAACGCGCCAGAAAGCGGGCGGAGGCTCTGGGCAAGAGCCTCAACCAGTTGATTCGCGAATATCTTCAAAAACTAGCAGGTGGCGACGATCCCGAGCGCAGTATTGAGGAGTTCGAGCGATTATCGGGCGGTGGGCACTCGCGAGGCTGGCGTTTCAATCGGGACGAGATCCATGAACGCTCGTAGTTTCTTCGACACTAATGTCCTGGTGTACGCGGACGATGACGACGCCCCTGCAAAACAACGTGTCGCGCGCGATCTGTGGCACGACCATCGCCGTGACGGAACTGGCGTTGTTTCGCTGCAAGTGCTGCAGGAGTATTTCGTCACGGTCACGCGAAAGCTGAAGTTCGATCCGCGTAAAGCGCGTCGCAAGGTAGAACTGCTGGCCGAACTCGATGTTGCTACTCCTGAAGTGGCCGATATCCTTGCCGCCATCGATCTCCATCGACTGCACGGGATTTCTTTTTGGGATGCGCTGATTCTGCGATCGGCGCAACAGGCGGGCTGTCGCGTTCTACTGTCTGAGGATTTCCAAGGCGGTCGCGAAATCGACGGCATTCAGGTCGTGAACCCGTTTCGACCGGGGAAATAACCACTCCAGCCTCCTCGTCGTCTGTTAAACTGATGCGTTTCGGGCAACGTGCCGGGCGACGCTGTATCGCCGGGTTTCCCTGGGGACTATCGTGAAGGGCATCGAAATCCCGTACCATCGCGGATTGCACCGCTTCGCCATCTTCACTGCCTGCGCCACCCTCGTCCTGATCGTCGCCGGAGCGCTGGTCACCAGCAATGACGCTGGCTTATCCGTGCCCGACTGGCCAACCAGCTTCGGCTCCTTCTACAAAATCCCGCACATGGTGGGCGGCGTGCGATACGAACACGGCCATCGCATGGTGGCAGAATTCGTCGGACTGCTCACCATCATCCTGGCCGTCTGGACCTGGGTAGCAGAAAAGCGTCACTGGCTGCGCCTTTTGGGCCTGGCCGCGCTCGCGACTGTCATCGTGCAAGGCATCCTCGGCGGACTGACTGTCTTATTTTTTCTGCCCGCATCCGTTTCCAGCGCGCACGCCGCTGTGGCGCAGACCTTCTTCTGCATCGCGGTCGCGATCGCCGTCTTCACCGGGCGCCGGTGGGTCGAAGAGCAACCGCGCACCGAACTCGACCAGCGCCGCCCCGCTCTTTTCACTCTGACCCTGCTGTCAATTTTTGTGCTCTATGTACAGCTGATCCTGGGAGCCATGTTCCGCCACCATGGCTTGAGCTGGTGGCCACACGTCATCAACGCAGCCGTCGTGGCCATTGTCCTCTCCTGGACTGCCGTTCGCGCCATCGCCGTCTACCACCAGGTGGACGCCGTCCGCCGTCCGGCAATCGCCATGCTCGGGCTGATGGTCGCACAACTCTGCCTGGGATTTCTCGCCTTCATCACCCGCGTCATGTGGGGAAGAAACGCCGCCCAGCCCGAACTGCCCATGGTGATCGCGACCGTAGTCCACGTCGCCGTAGGAGCGCTGCTTCTTGCCACCACGGTCGTGCTCGCTATCCAGGTCTGGCGCCACGTTCCGGTTGCGTTCGAAGAGCTTGTCCCCGGCCAGGATCAGAAGCCCGTCGCGGCGTAACTATTTTCTGTAGAGTCGGGGCTTGCCCCCGTCTCCCCTGCCGCTCGAGACGCGGCAACCCGCGTCTCTACGAGAAGGCCGATGCCCCCTTAGGAACTGGGCTTCCCTATCTGATGATAATCCCTCCATTCCCGGCGTAGAATGTCTTGTGGCCCCGAATTCATCCGCCCTCGACTTCGCTCCTCCCGCCAAGCCAGCCGAGTTTGCTAGCCAGCCCTTCATTGCGGTTCGCGACCTCGTCCACCGTTATCAGGACCGCGGCGCGCTCAACGGCGTCTCCTTCGACGTTTACCCCGCCGAACTTTTCGGCCTTCTCGGCCCGAACGGCAGCGGCAAGACCACTCTGTTCCGCATTCTTTCCACCCTCATGGTCCCCACCTCAGGCAGCGCCACCATCGCCGGCTTCGACGCCGTTCACCAACCCGGAGGGCTGCGCCGCCACATCGGCGTCGTCTTCCAGTCCCCGAGCGTCGATCTCAAACTCACCGCCTACGAAAACCTCTGGCATCAGGGACACCTCTACGGACTGCGCGGTCCCGAACTGAAAACACGAATCAATGAAATCCTGACCCGCGTCGGATTGCTCGACCGCTCGGCCGATCGTGTAGAAACTTTCTCCGGAGGCATGCAGCGCCGCATCGAACTCGCCAAAGGTCTGCTTCATCGTCCCGAGGTTCTGCTGCTCGACGAACCCACCACCGGGCTCGATCCCGGCGCCCGGCGCGACCTTTGGCAATATCTCCAGATCCTCCGCGATCAGGAGCGCGTCTCCGTCATCGTCACCACCCACCTCATGGAAGAAGCCGAACACTGTGACCGGCTCGCCATTCTGAATGAAGGCAACCTGGTTGCGCTAGGCACACCCGAGGCACTCACCCGCGAAATCGGCGGCGACGTAATTCTCTTGGAAGCGCGCGACCCGCAATCTCTGGCCGACCGCATTCGCAACCAGTTCCAAGTCGATGCCACGGTCATGGACAAGCAGGTCCGCATCGAAATCGAAAGCGGACATCGCTTCGTTCCCGATGTGGTCGAAGCTTTCCCCGGAGAAATCCAGTCGCTAAGTGTGAGTAAGCCGACTCTCGAAGACGTCTTTATCCATCGCACCGGCCACCGTTTCTGGAGCGAAGACGCCGAACCGGCACCGGAAGCGGGCAAGAAGGGAAACAAGAGAGGCAAGAAGAAGCTCGATCACTGACACTGCTAAACTAAAACCAATGGCCACTCAAACGGCGACCTTCCCTGCAACCGTTCCCCCATCTGCCGGAGTTCTGCTGCCTGCTTTCACGCTCTGGTGGCGCGAAATCGTACGCTTTTATCGTCAGCGCGCGCGTGTGGTGGGCGTAATCCTTTCTCCACTCCTGTTCTGGGTCGTCCTCGGATCCGGTTTCGGAACGTCTTTTCGTTCCGGACAAGGCGCCGGCCAGGAGCACTATCTGGAGTATTTCTATCCCGGCACGCTGGTGATGATCGTGCTCTTCACGTCGATTTTCACCATGATGTCGGTGATCGAAGATCGCAACGAGGGTTTCCTGCTTTCGGTGCTGGTGGCGCCAGTGCCGCGCGCGGCTATTGTTCTGGGAAAAGTATTGGGTGGAACGACACTGGCCGCGGTTCAGGGATTGATTTTTCTGGTTTTCTCGCCGTTCGTCGGCATACACATGACGCTTGCCTCGTTCGGGCTTATCGCGCTCACCGTTTTTCTGGTGTCGTTCGCGCTGACCGCTCTCGGCTTTGCCATCGCCTGGCCCCTGGATTCGACGCAAGCCTTCCACGCCATCATCAATTTATTCCTGATTCCGCTATGGCTGCTTTCAGGAGCGTTGTTCCCTCTGTCTAAGGCTTCGGGATGGATTCGCGGAGTCATGTATGCGAATCCTCTGACCTACGGCGTCGAGGCGCTGCGCACGCTAATGTATCCCGAAGCGCCCGGCACATTCTCGCTGACCGCATCGATCTTGACGTTAGTGCTGTTTACGCTATTCATGTTCGGGTTGGCCTTCGCGCTGGCGAACCGGCGCACGACGAAGCCGGCAGCGTGAGAACAGTCGTTGGTCGATAGTCGTTAGTCGTTGGCATATTGGAATCCCGAGGACTCGCACCGAAGTGGCAACCGGCAACAGCGCGCGAACGACCAACGACTAACGACCAACGACGCATCTATGCCCCTCGACATTCTCGCCCTCGCCGCCCACCGCGATGATGTGGAACAGACCTGCGGCGGAACTCTGCTCAAGATGGCCGAGCGCGGATACCGCACCGGCATCCTCGACCTCACACGAGGCGAGATGGGGACGCGCGGTAGCGCCGAAGACCGCGCGCGCGAAGCGGCCGAGGCGGCGCGCCTCCTGAAAGTCGCCTGGCGGCACGCGCTCGATATTCCCGACGGGCGCGTCGAAAATACCTGGGAGAACCGGCTGAAGGTCGTCCGCGTACTTCGCGAACAGCGTCCGCGAGTGCTGATTCTTCCCTATTGGGAGGGGCGTCATCCCGATCACTACACGGCCTCGGTGCTCGGCTACGAATCGGCGTTTCTCTCGGGGCTCGCCAAGTTGCCGCTAGAGGGTTCCGCGCATCGTCCCTTCAAGATTATTTACGCCAGCCTGTACCGCGACGTGCGGCCTACGTTTGTCGTGGACATCACCGGCCAGTTCGAAACGCGCTTCCGGGCGCTAATGGCCTACAAGTCTCAGTTCACCGATCAGCAGGCCGGCAGCGGAATCTTTCCGGCGCAAAAAGAAATTCGCGCTCGGGTCGAATCGATGGCCCGCTATTATGGCCTGCTCGGCGGGGTCGCCTATGCTGAGCCGTTCGTGCAGAAGGAAGTCGGGCTGGTGGAGGATGTGATGGCGATTCCGGTGAAATCGATCTGAGGCGCAATCGCCGGAAGTTGCGAATTGGGTCATTGAGAGCTGGCAGGCAGTGTGTACTCGAAGTCATAGGAGTGCTTGCCGTTGGTGATGATGATAGTCATCGTTCCCGCGATGCCAGCGAACCCACCTGTGCCCGATCCGGGCACCACGGTGACGGTGAGCTGCAACCTTCCCTGGTCCATTGTGCCGGCGTGCTGCAGCGCAAACGAGCCGGTGTGGCCGTGGAGGGTTCCGGTGACTTGCTCGATGGCCACGTAACCGGCATTGCCCTTTGCGGGGTCACCGGCCCCAAGCATCTCGCCTTTGCCCGTGGCCTCGAGATCGCCGTGGTATTGCTTGTCGATGGCGTAGCGGCCAATGTTGACGCCTGCGCCTCCGGTGGCGTCATCGGCCGGAAGCGGGATGGTTTTTACCTCGAAGGCTCCAGTGGCGTGGAGTGTCATGGGAGTGTCCTTAAGAGGAGTTTTGGCAGCCGTAGCCTGAGCCAGCAAGTTGGAGGCCAAGCCGAGACATGCGCAAAGCATGATACTCGCGAGGATACGGGCTTCGGCGCAAATGCAGCTGCGAGTTTGAGTGCGCCGTTGATCTTTCAACTCAGCCCTCCATCTGGATCGAGCCAGCCTATCAGATATGGGGAATCTTGGTGAGGTCAAAGGCCAAGGTTAGCGCCCAAAGAACGGGCGCGAACCTGGGTCGCCGTGCAGATGCCGATTGATTCGGGGACGCAACTCACTCCTGGTCATCTCCTGAGCAGCCCGGGTCTATGGATCGGCGGGCAATCGCTGTGGCATTCCTCGCCGCCGCAGTCCGGCTGCGCAACGGGATCTGCGGCAGCTCGTACTGCATCGGCACAAGCTGGTGGAGATTCGGAGCCGGGTGAAAAACGAACTGCAACACCTTTCTCTGAATCGTGGAATGCAGCGCAAGGCCAAACTGTGGGGGCCAGGCGGGACAGAAGTTGCTGCGTGAACTTCCTTTGCACCGGTGGGCGGCTTGCCGGCGAGAAGACTTACTCGGACTGCTGGAGATGTTGAACCAGCAGATCGGGAAGTTAGATCAGGCGGTGCAGCAAGCGGCGGAAGAACATCCACAGGCGAAGTTGTTGATGCTCCCGGTCCGCAGTCCAGAGACGCGGGAAACGACCTTCCACCACCAACTTCAGAATGTGGGCCGCATCTCGTTTGTCGGTTTTCTGTTTGCGCACGTAACTGGCCCGGATCTGCGCCGCATCCCCGATCCAGATTTCGTGCCCCAGATCCTGCACTAACTCGATGAACCACTGGCTGTTGCCCGTGGCCTCCATGCCAACCAGTGCCGGTGCTGCCCGTTGCTGATGGAACATCTTGGCATCACCCGAGACATGCACCAGTTTCTGCTCCCCGGTTTCCCCCGTCTCCATGTCTAGCCACGCAATTTGCCGCCAGCTGGGATGGAAATCACACCCTATAATCATCATTGCGAAGACTCCTTTCTTCCCAGCGTCTTTGGTCCTCAAATCAAGACTGCCGGGTTTAATCGAGCCTTCGCTCTTATCCAATCAGTCCAAGCGAAGGGTGGGCGGCGATGCCGCCGACAAAACCTTTGTATCGTCCGTGATGCGAACTACTCCCCGCCCTTCGCAAAGTGCGCGCTGCACAGAGCCGCCACGGCGTTGATGACGCCAGAGAGACCAATTTGCGACAAGCCGCGTCACGAGCGAGCTAACCCCCGAAAGGCAAGCCATGAGGTACCCTTTGTTGGGGATCTCCATGGCCGCGAACGCTCTCGATCGCCAACTCACCCAACTCGAAGCCAGCCGCTACAGCTTCGGCCGCAACGAAGCCGCGAGCGTAGTGAAGCAACTGAATCGGCTCAACGCCGCGCGCTTCCCCGATTCAGCTTCGCTAATCCGCTTCCACGAAGCGCTACTTTTTCTGCGAGCCTTTCCGCAAGCGCCAAGCGTGCTGCGCGCCACCGAGCGCATTCTGAATAGTTTCCACAGAAAAGTCGAAGCTCTACGCCAAGCCGGCGCCGACATGGACGACTTCGAGCCCATCGAAGTCTCCGGCATCGCCGGCACCGAGATGGAAGACACGCTCAGCTTCGACGTAGCCAGCTGGCTAATCAAGTGCATGACCGGCAAAGTCGAGATCGCCTGGGAAAATTACGACCCCGGACGGGAGTTAGGCACCACCAGCCCGCGCTTCATTCCCTTGCTCGAGGACGACGCGTATGTAGAGGCCGACACACCGTGGCGCCGCTGGCTGGAGACGGCCGCAGGAAAAAAGAACGCGAGCGCGGCATGGCTGCCTGCGTGGCTGATCGAACGCTTCGAGCAATTGCAGCTGCCCGTGCAGCAGAAAGCTGAACTCTACGAATCGCTGCGCGTCCCCCTGCGTTGGAATCTCGGGAACTCCGTCATCGCGCGAACGCGAAACTGGAAGCCGGTTCCAAGCGTTTTCTACCACAGCGAACCGCTCATCAGCCGAAGCCAAGTGTCGCTGGCCGCCGAGTTGGCAAGGCGTCCACCGCAACTGACGAAGCTTTCGCGCCAGCAGGGCGACAAGATCATGGACATGATCCGCGAGGTCATGCTGGTGCGCTACCGCGAGCTTTACGGCACCACGCTCGGCGATCCGAAGTCGGTGGTGCAGTCCGATGTCGGACGCGGCGTGACGATCTATCTCTGGAACCTGCCGCCAGATCGCCGTCTCCCGCTGCGCGCCTATGTCGCAGGCTTGACGCTAAAGAATGGAGTGCCCGTCAACTACGTCGAAGCGATCGGCCTCTGCGAGTGGATGGAGGTAGGCTTCAACACCTTCTACACATTCCGCGGCGGCGAAGCGGGATGGATCTACGCGCAAGTGCTGCGCTGCCTCCGTCACCGTATGGGAACGACGTGCATCTCGGTCTACCCGTATCAACTCGGCCATGAAAACGAGGAAGCGATCGAATCGGGCGCGTTTTGGTTTTACCGGAAGCTGGGCTTCAGGCCCGGCCGCCCAGAACTGCAAAAGCTGGTCGAACGCGAAGAGCAGAAAATCGCCGCCGATTCAAAATACCGGACCCCCGCGCACACCCTGAAGCGACTGGCGGCGGGGCACGTCTTTTACGAGTTGCCGGGAAGCGAAGCAGGAGCGTGGGACAGATTTTCAACGCGCAACATAGGATTGCAAGTCAACCGCCGGATGGCGCAAGATTTCGGCGGAGATGCCGTCCGCATGCGCGAACACGCGAGGCGTGCGCTGCAGCGAATTCTGCGCGTCAGCACGTCTTCGTGGAAGCCGCTGGAGAAGGCAGCCTTCGACAATTTCGCGCTCGTCCTGGCCGATGTGCCGGGATTGCGTGCATGGACACAAGAAGAAAAAGCAGACCTCGTCCAAATCATCCGCGCCAAATCCAAACCAGATGAAATGCTCTACCTGCATCTCACGCAGCGGCATGAGCGCCTAAGGAGAGCGCTGCTGACGCTCGGGTCGTAGTTGATCGATGAAATAAATATAACGAAACACTGTCCGTTGATCGTTGTTTGGAGCTGGCTGCCCTTTCCCCTCATCTCAACTCCCGAGGGTGCCCCGTCCTTGTGTCTGCGTTCTTTGCAGACACAGGGCGGGGATTTTGACCTCGTTCACTATCGTCCGAACGCTGATCGATCCGTGTCGGAAGCGGGCGTGGGCCACCGAATTCCATCAGGCTTGTCTTTTAACATTGACCGAAACAACTGGGGGGTGCGCCACTTCTCACGCTTTTTGAGAAGTGGCCTCACGAACAGCCGACACCGCTCGACTCCGCCCGACGCGATCGGGGGTCGGATCTTCATCTCAAGCACATCCCACTGGTTGACCATCACTGCGATGCCCCCGCCCACCAAATTATGATCAATGCAATAATTACAGTGTAAATAGTACGCTACTGTGCCTCTTTTGCCACAAACTACCCTGTGCATTATCAATAACTTGGGCTGGCGGATTGCCCATTTAGTATGACCAACGGTCGCTAAAAAAACCGGCCGAGCCCCATGGCTTCGCTTTTTGTGCGCTCAAGTCATGCTCCGAATCGCCTCTGAATATGTAACTATTGTACGTACACATTTGCCATGTTCCACGTGGAACACTGTACGTACAATTCTGGGCGGGTCGCCGGTTGGGAGTTTATTGTCAAAGCCACAACCGGCGAACTTGAACCGCCTCGTTCGACCGTGTATAAAGACTTAGGAAGCACGACGCCGGGTGCAGTGCTTCCAGCGCGTGCCATGCAGACTGCGATGTCCCTCAAACGGTCTGCAAGAGATTGATTTTAAAGCGGAAGTGGTGGAACTGGCAGACACACCATCTTGAGGGGGTGGCGCCGAAAGGCGTGGGGGTTCAAATCCCCCCTTCCGCACCAAATTTGCCACCGACGACTATCCACCCAATGTGATAGTTACGCCTCCGGCGACGATGAGTGCGCCGCCGATCAGAATGGGGAGCGTGGGCGCCTGGCCGAATTTTACCCGAGCGACGATCTGCGCCAGCAGGAAGAAAAGCACGACGTAGACGCCCAGCAGTTTGCCGAACTCCCAGCGTGGGGCGTTAACGACTAATCCATAAGCGGCGAGCGACACCGCTCCCCCCGCAAAGGCGAAAGCGCGGCCCATCCCGGAAGCACGATAGAGCGCGGACTGAAAGCACGAGTCGCCGTAAGCTTCCAGGAACGCGGCGATCGCCAGAAGGAAGAGCGCACCACTGCGGTGCGCGACGATGTTATTGAGCAGGTCTCTCATAGGCGCAAGTGTCTCGCCATCCTAGCAGGAAAGGCGGCTTCGTCGAGTGCTTTCCGTTTCTAGGTACAATAAGAAAATTCGATTGGACGGTGCGACCACGGCGCATTAGCCTCGCTGATTGGGGCGGAATCGTTCCTGTATGACCATCCCAGAGTGCAGCAGTTCGAGGGACGGAAGGGTATGAAGCTCGCCGGTTTCTTATTGCTGGTTGCAGGATGGGCGATTGTGGTTTGCGCCCTTGCCTTGCTGCCTTCGGCGGGTCCGCGCACCGGGTTCGCACTCGCCGGCATGGCGGTGGAGTTGCTCGGCCTCGCGCTCGCGGTCCGTTCTCATCTTGTGCTGGAAGCGGAAGGAGAGTGACCCTTTTCGTGGCTCCTTCTCTTGTCTCCCTCTCGGAAGTCTCAGCGCTGCTCTGTTTTCTCCTCATCCTTCTTGTGCCGTTCGCGGGCGTCGGGTTGGCGCTGATCAACTGCGGCCTGGGGCGAGCGCGCAGCGCAGCCCACGCCATGCTGGCGGCGCTCTCGGTGACGGCGGTAGCGGCCATTGTGTATGTGATCGTTGGTTTCGCGTGGCAAGGAGCGGCCGGCCGGCCCGAACACTTCCTCATCGCCGGAGGAAAAGCGTGGGGATGGATTGCGGCGGAACCGTTCTTCCTGCGCGGGCTGCGGCTCGACCTTTCTCCGGCGGCGCTGGTGGTATTGCTGCAGCTCTTCAGCGTAGGGCTGGCGGGGCTGATTCCACTCAGCTCCGGCGCGGACCGCTGGCGGCTAGGTGCGACGTGCGCCTCGACTGCGCTGCTGGCGGGCTTCACCTATCCGCTGTTCGCACATTGGGCATGGGGCGGCGGATGGCTGGCGCAACTCGGCGTCAATTGCGGACTCGGCCGAGGCTTCCTCGATGGCGGGGGCTCGGGCGCGATTCAAGTGACGGGCGGCCTAACCGCACTATCGATCACCTGGATTCTCCGCCCCCGGCGGGGAAAGTTTTCCGCCGAGGGACTGCCCGCCGCGCTTCCCGGGCACAGCGCGGTGCTGGTTCTCGTCGGCTGCCTGTTCGCGTGGATCGGATGGATGGGGTTGAACTCTGGCGGCGCGATTCTGTTCTTGGGCGTGGAGCCGGCGCGCGTTGTATTGATCGCCGTCAATACTACATTGTGCGCGGCGGCTTCCGGGTTGACGACGGTGGTGGTGACGCGCGTCCGGTTTGGCCGGCCCGATGCGTCGTTGAGCGCCAATGGGTGGGTGGCGGGGTTGGTGGCGAGCAGTGCAGCGGCGGCGTTCATGAACCCAGCATCCGCAATTATTGTGGGTGGAGTTGCGGGCATCGTGGCTCCGTTGGTTGCTGACTTGCTTGAATTCCAACTTGCGATCGACGACCCCGGTGGCGCCATTTCCGTGCATGCTGTCGGCGGGCTCTGGGGCTTGCTGGCGTTGGCGCTGCTAACCGATGCGGGCGCGCCAGGGAAATCGGGCGGGCAGTGGCTGGCGCAGTTGGCGGGAATGGCAACGCTGCTGGGGTTTGTCTTGCCCCTGTCCTATGGATTGAATTGGCTGTTGGATCGTGTCTATCCGCAGCGCGCCCAGCGCGAAGGCGAGCTCCAGGGGATGGATCTGTACGAGTTAGGTGCGGGAGCGTATCCGGAGTTTGACATCCATGGGGATGAGTTCCTTCCGCGGTGAGAATCGGTTGGCGAATTCCTAGCGTATCTAGATTAGCTGTGGAAGGCTACGTAGAACAGCAGTCCGAAAATCACGCCTCACCTTTGCCAAGGATTCGCGGCACCGCAAGAGACACCCCGATCAACGCAGTTTATAAGGACGACCCCGGTACATTCCCATGCGTTCGACGCTGCGAATGCGGATCAACTGGATACTAATGTTGTCGCTTCCGTCCTTCTCGTTGGCGCTGGCGACGAGCTCGCGGGCAGCGGCGTTTAGGTCCCGGTGCCGACCCACGGTCTGAGCCATTTCCGGCGCACTGACCGCGCCGTGCAGTCCGTCGGAGCAGAGCAGCAGTACATCGCCGGCCAGCAGTTGGACCTCATCGATATCGACGTTTACGAAAAGGTTCATCCCGAGAGAGCGGCTGAGAACGTGGCGGGCGGAAGACTTGGCGGCCTCTTCGGCGGAGACCAAGCCAAGGCGCTCTTGGTCGGCGGCGACGGTGTGATCGCGGGTGATGGGCTTGGCATCGCCGGTCCGGATCAGATAGCATCGGGAGTCGCCAACGTAAGCGATGGTGGCCCGATCGAACCGCACGCCGCAAACTACGATCGTAGAGGCCATCCCGGCGCCAGAAGGTCCCGCGAGCGCTCCGGTTTCGCAGACGCGCGCATTCGCGGCTTGCACTAGTTGGTTCAGCAGATCCTTCGGCTGTGCCGTCTCTTTCGCGCGCTGGAAGCCGCCCACAACTTCCTGCACGGCGGCCCGCGATGCCACTTCTCCCTGGCGCTGTCCGCCGACGCCGTCGGCCAAGGCAAACAGCCAGCCATGCGAACGGGCGCGCGCCGGCGAACCGGGGACGACATGCCCAACATAGTCCTCGTTCCCCGCGCGTACACGACCCAGATCGGAGAGCTCCGCGAATTCAAGATCCAACATAGAAAAGCGAACTGTGCGGATAGAGACCTATGCGGCCCTATCGCCGGCGATGGCCAGTTCCCAATGTCTAATTCTTACTGACAAGCGGAAGCCTGGCAACCCCTGCGGCGGCCAGGTTTCACCGTGCCCAACTGTTCGTGACGTCACGCGATCGTCGTCATCGTCACACGGTCCTTTAATCAGGGTTGTGCGGCCGGAGACTCTTACTGATGCGGAAGAAGTAAATCGCGCCAAATGACCGTGCGCTTCCGATGCCGCCAAGTTGACCTTAGCGGTCCAACCAGCGCGCGTCCAACGCATAGTTTTTCTGTTCTGCATCGGAGTTTCTTTTAGCAATTAAACTTATGAGGCCGATAACGCCGGTCCTCATGATCACACTCCAAGAGTCAACCCGGTGGCCTTGACCGATGGGAAGGGCGGATGTCAAACTCTTGTTTGGGCCCTGAATACATTTCATCATCTTTAAGTGGGAGTTTGTTTTCAATGACGATTTTGATTACATTGGTTCATGTTCTCGTTTGTTTCTTTTTGATTGCGGTCGTGTTGCTACAGAGCGGAAAGAGCGGCGACCTAGCCGCGGCTTTCGGCGGTCAGGGCAGCCAGACAGCGTTTGGTCCGCGGGGCGCGGCTTCGGTTCTTTCCCGGGCGACGACCTGGTCCGCAGTCATCTTCATGCTAACGTCGATCACGCTTTCGATTTTTGCAGCGCGACGAGCGGGGCCATCGTCCGTGCTTTCGGGAGTGAAGCCGACGCAGACGAAGTCTCGGCCCGCGACTCCCGTGGCGCCGTCCACACCGCCGGCCGTTCCGCAAAACCAAGCGCCGACACAGAAATAATTTATTAGCGGAGAGCCGGGCATCCCCGCCCGGCTGCCGTCGCTCCATCGTATGACTCGCCACGCGGTCACCCTACCAGGAATGGATTCTCTTCCCTTTCTTCGCCTATGGTGGTTCGGGGGCCGTGGCCTGGAATGACGACGGTATCGTCGGGCAGGGTGAGGACGCGATCGTGCAGGGAGCGCATGATTTTCTCGAAGGATCCTCCGGGGAGATCGGTACGTCCGATGCTGCGGGCGAAGAGGGTGTCGCCGGCGATCAGTAATTTTTCCGCGGGAAAATAGAGGCAGACGCTGCCCTCGGTGTGGCCGGGAGTGTGGAGAACATTCGCTGCCAGGTTACCCGTCCGCAACGATTCGCCGTCCGTGATGCTCGCTTCGATGGCAACCGCGCCCGGAGCGGCCATGCCGAGCCAGGACGCCTGTACGTCGAGCATTTTCAGCAGCGCGTAGTCATTCTGATTGAGCAGGATTGGCGCGCCCGTCAGCGCGCGCAGCTTCATGGCTCCGCCTACGTGGTCGATGTGGGCGTGGGTGATGACGATCTGCTTCACTTCCAACTTGTGCTGGCGGACGATGGCGAGAACGTCTTCAATGTCGTCGCCAGGATCGATGACCATGGCTTGGTGCGTGGTCTCGTCTCCGATGATGGAGCAGTTGCATTGCAGCGGGCCTACGGGCAGGATCTTGTGGATCATGAATTTGTTCTCGCTTAGCAACGCTAAATCCGCGCTAGTTACTAGTTGGTACCTATAGTGGTACCCCCCCTCCCCCCTATCCAGTGGGATCATAGAGTTACGGGGAAAATTCTCGTAAATCTTTGGATATAAAGGAGTTAACTTACAAAATCTAGATAACAAAGGGGCTACGGGCAGTTTTACGGTGGACACGTTTGCGTCGAGCCTTTGGAATCAATGAGTTGCAACTTACTCATCTGCGTAAAATCCAGATTTCAAAGAACTTATTTCCAAGCAGTTACTGCCGCGCTGGGCCGTCGACTGGTTCTCTTTCGACTATTTTTATTATACCGCGGCTGTCAACTCTCACTGCTTGAACTCATTGAATCCAGCAGCCTCGAATGCAAAGAACTCACGAAGGCCGTTAAGAGATCGCGATTCGGTTGTCCTTCGCATCTAGGGGATACGTAAACTCACGGAACTTGCAGGCCGCGTAAGGCGGGGTGGAACGTGTCGGCGGTTCGGCAGGCCACCCTTCGGCTATCCCCCTCGGCTTCGCTCGGGGCTTCGGCAAAACAGGGCGAGATTTCTCGCTCGACTTACGCTGTGGAGCTTTTGGGTTTATCGACGATCTCAACTTTTGCGGGTGCAAGGGCGATGTTCAGTTTTTCTTCAGTGGCCTTTAGCACCTCTGCTTTGAAGTTGGGGTTCATGTTGATCTTGACCGTTGCTTTCATGGGGGATACCTCCAACAAAGTGTGAACGGTCGGACAACAGAGCGCAAGATTACGGGGGTAATGAAGCGAAGCCCCGCCCCACGTGCAGGAGAGTAGTATAGCGTCTATGGCGCAGTTCAAAGATGTTTTCTCAACAACTTTGAAAGTGCTTTTAGCCCTGCTCATCATTTCGGTGGTGCTCGGAGTTGGGTTCCTGATCCTCGGTGGGCTGGGTTCAATTGCGAGTGGACCGAGTTCAACCGCGAACTCGCCCAGCACATCGTCCGACAATATTGAAACTAAACCAGACGCCCTGCGTACTACCATGCCCAAGTCGGTATGGGAGAGAGGTATCGCGCGGGCCGTCAAGAAACACTGCATCACCGATGGCATGAGCAAGGAAGAAGTAGCGCGAGCGTGGGGCGAGCCTACGAAGAAGGAAGACGCGAACTGGACATGGCAGTTGCCTCCCGGCAAGTGTCTCAAGTACGACGGTGACAAGTGCACAGAGAAAGAAGAGCGGCACAAAATCATCTTCTTCACCGCCAAGGGCAATGTCTTCCTTGAGGGAGATGCTTGTCAGACCATCAACGACGACTTCATCTACTTTGAGGGCAGCCAGTTGTTCGGGAAGAATCGGCAATGAATGAAGGCCCCGCGTTTTAATCTGCGAGGCCCCTTGGTGTCTGTGACTCGTATTGCAGAGCTACAGTCTACTCTCGGCCCGCGTCAGCTCGGGAAACTTTTGGCCCCGCATTCGATACAGGCTCGTGCCGAAGCCGCCGCGAGATTACGAATTGAGCCCGAAGTGGAGGCGTGACTCTGACCATTGCTTATACCAGTGCCGTGCATCAGGTCCTTTAGTCCATAGCGTTCCTTAAGAAAATAAAGCCATCTATCAGCATCATTCTTGTGCGACCGCAGTTGTACAGAAAGATGGCTGGACATAGGCGACACAACTAAGAGCTTTCCGGCCTGCAAACACAACGCTTCGCAGTCGTGAACCAAATCGGAGGTATCCCCTCCCAGAGTCCACGTCTCTACGGGTCCCAAAGAATCACGAAACCAGTCGGCTCTAACTGATGATTTCTCATATCTCCTAAATCCATCTTCGGCTAGTTTCCAGTCCCCCGGCCAATCCCTGTTCATTGTCGTCTTACCGTGGGCAGCCGTGGTTTGCTTCACCATCTGGGCTCGCAATTCCGCGTTTGCTTTATCTCGTTCTTGTATTGCAGCGTGCGCGCCCTCCAACAACACCCCTAGCACGATTGCCAACAGAGCAATGACCCACGTGCGCCATTGCAGATGTGGCGTTAGAGCAACAAGTGTCCATGACTGATATTTTTCAGGCAGAAGTTCGCTCTTGATTAAGTCCCACGCTCCGAGGACGACCCAAAGCGTTGTTCCTATCAGTAAAGCTTTACCACAGAAGATTTCTTTCCACGAAGAGAGCCTTTCGCTAGCTTGTCGCCACATTCAAACATGATACTGGCTGCGCCGTCGTTTGGCGGGTGGCCCTCCTTTCCCCAGCGGTTAGGTATAACGGCGGTGGCGCAGGCTTTTGACCTCGCTGGCACGACTGGCGCAGGGGTTGCCCCATCCTTCGCGTGCTTTCCGCGAAGGGTGGGAGTTGGAATATTCACACAATGGGACGGACCATGTCGTATCGACGGCATCGCGTCCCGCCCTTGCAAAGAACGCAAGGAAGGGGCACCCACGGTTGTGTTGTTGGAGTGGAAACCAAAACCGAAGGTCGCGCCGCCCGCCTCAGGCCGGGATAATTCACCACCTCGCTATGGCGGTTCTCGTGATGGTGTATAGCGTGTACCCTCGGCGGCTAAAGCCGGGACCCGTTGTAACTCCTGACGGCACGGCTGAAGAGGCTGCGGAAAAACTCATTCAAAGTGAAGAAAGCGTCCCTCAGGCGCTGAAGCGCGGACACATTCTTAACGGCTTAGCGGCACGAGTGGAACTCGTGCCCTTCCCTTTTCATTGAGAAGCCTGGAGTTTTTCTGCAGCCTGTGAAGCCATGCCCTTCCCGTTCTCGGCTCCCTCTTCAGCAAATCGGGAGCTGTCGGGTGGCCCAAAAGTGAAGATTTCAGGGAACCGAAACCGGTTGTTCATCGTATCTTTGCTTACGTACAATTCTTTGCTTACGTAGAATTCCGCCGACCGTGGAGGTCATTTCATGAGTGCCTTGAGCCGTTTCCGTTGCGCCTGCATTGCTGTTTTTCTTCTGCTTGCCCTTGGCGCATTTGCCCAAACCCAGACGCAACTGATTCCGCGCAGCGTTTTGTTTGGCAATCCTGAACGCTCTTCTCCGCAAATTTCGCCCGACGGCTCCATGCTTGCCTATCTTGCGCCCGATCAGGGAGTGCTCAACATCTGGGTACGCACTTTGGGCAAGACGGACGATCGCGCCATCACCAACGATCGCAAGCGCGGCATCCGAAATCTGTTTTGGCAATACGACTCGAAGAACATCCTCTATGCCCAGGATCAGAATGGCGATGAGAACTGGCGCGTCTATCAGACCAACATTGCCTCCCGACAGACGCGCGACCTGACACCTTTCGAGAAAGTGCGGGCCGACATCGTCGCGCTGGAGCCTGCCCATCCGGAGACTGCGCTCATACAGTTGAACAAGCGCGATGCCAAGGTCTTCGACATCTACCGGGTGAATCTCGAGAGCGGCGAACTGACTCTGGATACGGAAAACCCGGGGGATGTCTTCGGTTATCAGCCCGATCACGATCTACAGGTCCGGGCCGCGCAGGTGACAACTCCGGACGGGGGCACCGTGATCCGGGTGCGGGACAATGCTAAATCGCCCTGGCGCGAGTTGATGAAGTGGGGCCCGGAAGAGACGTTGGGCAACATCGACAGCTTTTCTGCAGACAACAAGGCTTTGTTGGTCATGACCTCGCTGGATGCCAACGCTGCCCGCCTCCTTTCGGTCAACGTCGCTACCGGCAAGAGCACAGTCATTGCTGAAGACCCGCAATTCGACGTTCTCGTTTATAGTCTCGCATCCGCGAACCAACAAACTCCAGGCGGTGGTATTCCTGCGCGAGCGCCGTGATTTCCAGATTCTCGATCCGTCGCTACAGCCTGACTTCGACGCCCTCAAGAAAGTGCGCGATGCCGACATCAGTAACATCAGCCGCGACCTGGCCGACGACAAGTGGGTGGTGGCCTTTCAGGGGGACGACGCTCCCATCTACTACTACCTCTACGACCGCGCCAGCCGGACGGCAACCGTGCTGTTCAGCAATCGGCCGGCTCTCGAAAACTTCAAACTGGCGAAAGTGAAACCGATCCAGTACAAGGCGCGTGACGGCATGACGATCTATGGGTATGTCACGACTCCGGCGGGAGTCGCGCCGAAGAACCTGTCCATGGTCATTTTCACGCACGGAGGCCCTTGGGGACGCGACCTGTGGGGATACGATCCCTACGCGCAGTGGCTCGCCAATCGCGGCTATGCGGTTCTCCAGCCGAATTTCCGAGCTTCCACTGGCTATGGTAAACAGTACCTTAACGCCGGTGATCGGCAATGGGCCGGCACCATGCGCACCGATCTGCTCGACGGCAAAGACTGGGCTGTGAAGCAAGGCATAGCCGATCCTGCGAAAGTCTGCATTATGGGCGGCAGCTACGGCGGTTACGCGACGCTCGCCGGCGTCGCCTTTGCGCCCGATGCTTTCGCTTGCGGCGTTGACATCGTTGGCCCTTCCAACCTCAACACCCTGCTGAAGACGATTCCGCCCTATTGGTCCACGATGGTCTCCATCTTCCACAAACGCATGGGAGACAATGAAGAATTTCTGAAATCGCAATCGCCGCTTTTCAAAGCCGACCAGATCAAGGCGCCTTTGTTGATCGGGCAGGGGGCGAACGATCCGCGCGTCAACAAAGCGGAAAGCGACCAGATCGTCGCCGCCATGCGCAAGAACAACAAACCGGTCGAATACTTCGTCTTCCCTGACGAAGGGCACGGCTTCGCCCGGCCGGAAAACAATATGGCCTTCAATGCTGCGGCGGAAGAGTTCCTGGCGAAGTATCTGGGCGGCAGGCATGAGCCGCCGAGCGATGCGGAAAAGAAGTTACTCGACAGCGTGAAACAGTAGCGAAACTGAAGGGCGCGCTCCCCGCTTGGCTGGCGGGCCAATTCTCGAAAAGCGCGAGAAGTGGCGCACCCGCGGCCCCCGAGGGCAGCTACGATGCCGCTGCGATCTGGCCTGTTGTTTGGTCGGAGCGGAAGCGGAGGAGGGCGGCGATATTGCCGGCGCGATCCAGACCGGTGTGCTCCTTGAGATAGAACAATTCGATGTCGCGTCGGATGGCGATGGGGAGGATGGCATCGCAGACGTCGGTGAGCTCGCGAGTGGGCTTTCCGCAAGCCACGCACGACGGGACCAAGTGGACGTCGAGGTGACCGCAGTGCGGGCACTCGACGGCTCGAGCAGAATAGTTTTCGGTGAGGAAGATGGCCTGCACTTCCCCGGTCTCCAGCGCCTGCAGCACGCGGCGGAGGCCGGTGACACCACGTCCGTTGGACTTGGCGAAATCCAGCGCCTCGCTGACTTTGGTAGAGGCGCGTTTCGCGATCCATTGATTGAGGACGGCGCCGGCGCGATCGCGAATCTCCTCATTCGAGACGCTGGCAACGTCGGCTGAGAACCGGCCAATCAGGCGCTGTTTGACATAAGGATGAAGGTGGGACTCGAACTCGGGCCAGTTGGCATCCTGGCAACCGACGATGAGCCGCTCCCAGATACCTTTCTCGAAGTCCGTCCGCAGCCGTTCGGAAACTGCCTTGAAGTGCTGCAGCGCTTCCTCGGAGACGCGGCGTTCGGCATGGCCGCCCTCGTAGCCGTTGTAGCCGTAGCTAGAGGCGTTGCGCGAGAGCATGTGGACAATGGCTCCGCGCTCGTGCAGGTCGTCAAGACGAAGATCAAAGAAACGGGCGCGCTGGCGGTCGACCACGGCAACCGAGAGAACGGGCTGGGCTCCCAGCAAAGCCGCCAGCGGTTTCAACTGAAAGCGCGGCTGGAGATAAATCTGGGTAGCTACGAGATGCGGGGGCAGTTCGTACTCCTTCCAGAAATTCTGAGCGGAGCAGGCGAAGACTGCCCTTCCCCGGGCATGGCCGCGCAGGTTGGTGGCCAGATCGAGCACGCGATCTAGGTCGGCATGAAGCGATCCGTTCTTACCGGTCGCGGCAGAACTTTTCAGGGCCTGCTTCACGACATCCTTGGCGACGATCGCCTCGCGGCGATGGGAACGATCCTGCGGAGGATCGGGTTGGAAGTAAAAACTCAGGGCGCACGCCCCTTTGGTCTCGTCCGCCTGAAAAGTCGCCAACTCACGGATTTCGTCTCGGGTCATCATCTCGATGCTCCTTGTATGTTTAGATTCGAGTTTTGACTAAGAGTGTCTGGTGGAATTCGCTAGCTATGGAAGGCGCGTTGCGAACGCAGTCGCGCGCCCGCTGAACGGACTCGCGCACGGCCTCCGGATGCAAGCCGGTGATGGCGGCAATTTCGACAAGGGAAAAGCCCTCTATACCGTAGAGCAGGAAAGTTTCGCGGTCAGTGCGGTCGACGCCGCGGAGTGCGGCCTCCACCAAGGCGATCATTTCGTCGGAGTAGGCGGCCTGTTCAGGAGTGGACACGCGGCGATCGGGGATGGCGCTTTCGCGCGTCCAACCCTCGTCGGCCTGATGAAACTGGAGACTGGGTTCGTCGGAGGCTTCAACATTTTGCCGGCGGCGACTGTCTTCGAGGTGGACGGGAGACTCCAGTTCGTGGAGGCGCGCCGTCATCTCGTTCATGGCTTGCAGGGCAAGTCGGTAAAGCCAGGGTTCGAGCGACAATTTTTCCGGACGGTCGTGGTCGCCAAGGGCTCGGGCGATGACTTCGTTCACGACCTCGGGGGTGGAGAGGCCGTCCTCAAGAATCTCCTCGTCGGCGCGGCGGAAATAGAGTTCGCGGTCAACGAAGCGTTCGAGCCGGGAGAGATTCGCATTCACATAGGAGCCGATGTCGTCGGCGGAAATGGTGGGCGGCAAAACCGCTGCCAGCGTCTGCTCGAAGGGAACGCCGGGTTCGGGAGATTCCTGTGGCCCTCCGCGCCAGCGGCGCCATTTATGGCTGGAGCGGAGCAGATCCTTATGCCGGCCGATCTGCTGGATGAGTTCGTCAAAGACAGCCTTGATAGCCGCGGTGGGGCTGGGAGCTTTCGCCTGGGCGCTCAGTTGTCCTGATGGCAAGTGCAGATTCAACGAGACGATCGTTCCCTCGCGCGCTGAATTCTCCTCAATGACGGCTTTCAGGTGGACGAGTTCGGGCCGGAAGACCTGAAGGCGCTTCTGGATTTTCTCGATCTGGTGGCTGATTTCTTTTTCGATGTCGGGAGTTTTGTGGACCTTGTAACTGACGTGAACGTTCATCTTCGAGCCTCGAACGCTGGGGTGGATCCCCGTGAAGCGGCGGTCCCTACAAGAGAATTGTACACCCGTTGGGAAGCGGGCGATTCTTCACCACAGGGAGCCCTTCGGCGTCGCCCAGGGCAGGATCGAGGAACACCGGGAAAGCATTGATTTTATCGGGTGCCCCGTCCTTGTGTCTGCGTTCTTTGCAGACACAGGGCGGGGGTTTTGACTTCCTATCCGCGGCTGGCCCGTCCTGTCGTAATCAAGCAATCCGCCGATGGAGAGCCGGGCGTCCCCGCCCGGCGGAACCCTTCGACTCCGCTCAGGGCAGACCCGCGAGGCGCCCGTTACTCCACTACCTGGAGCAGGCGAGCGACGCCTTCGCGAAAGGCGGCCGATTCGGTGATCAGGCTCAGCACGAGATGGCCTTCGTTTGGAAAATCGTAGAAGTGGCCCGGGTGCACGATGACACCCATTTTGCGCAAGAGATCGATGGCTAGATCTTCGTCACTCTCAAGGACCGGGACGCGGACAACAACGTACCATCCGCCTTCGACTTGCAATCTTGCGCACGAGGGACGGCCTGCAAGTTGGGCATCAAGTTCCGCGAGATTCACGCGCACGCGGTCCAGCAGAATGGGCTGGATCTGTTTGCGCTGATCGAGCAGCACCTGAGCGGCAAGCTGGACGGGAGCATTCATGGAGAGATAGGTGTCGGCGATGATTTCGAGGCGCGCGCCTGCCTCCGCGACCATCTCGTCCGGGCCGCTGGTGGCTACCCATGCAAGCTTCATCTGCGGGAGCGCGGAAATCTTGGAAACTCCGCTGAGCGTGAAGGTGAGCGCGTCGGCGTTCGCGACAAAGCTGCTGCGCGGCACGCCGTCGTGCGCGTAATCGAGAAAAACTTCGTCCACTATTAGGGCCAGACCGTAGTCGCGGCAGAAGGCGTTCAGCGCCGAGGTTTCCGAGGTAGAGACGTAGGAGCCGGTTGGGTTGTTGGGATGAACCAGTATGACCGCTCGCGACTGAGCGGTGGCTGCTTTGTAGAGCGAGTCGAAATCGATTTGCCATCCGTGATCGTAGAGGAGCGGATACGGAACGAGCTTAACGTCGGAGAGATCGGCGAGAAATTCGAACAACGGGTAGCTGGGTTTGGGGACTAGGATCTCTTCGCCGGGATTTGCGAGTAGACGGAAGACGTGGGAGTAGGCTTCGCTGGTGCTGGTGGTCAGAATCAGGCGCTCGGGATCGAGATCGAAAACCTCGTGCGACTCGCGATAGTAATGGCAGACGGCTTGGCGCGCTCCGAGCAGGCCGCGTGGCTGAGGGTCGTAATGCATCGCTTCAGGATTCACCAGCGCGGTTAGCACAGTTTCAGCGTCGGGGCGAACGCCGGCTTTCGTCGGGTTCGAGACTGTGAGGTCTAGAATTTGCTGTCCCGACGCGTGCGCTTCTTCAATTGCGCGCGTTAGAGCGTTCGGATTGCGCCGCCAGCTTGTGCGGTGGGAGAACATGGTCTGACTGCATGGCGAGAGTAGCAGGTGCGATTGAGCGGCGACAAGCTCTTGGAAGGAACGATCAGAATATGTCTACTCAGCGTCGTCGCCAGCGCCTTTGGCAGTCGCCAGTATTCCTAGAAGCGAGGATGCCAGTTCACGCTCTTCGCGACGTTGCTCAAGTTTGGTCTGTACGTATTTTCCCGCTAGGGTGATGCCTGGAATGCTTGCGAATAATGGGCTAAGATGAGGCAGCAACAGCGCTCCACAGGAGAGCCATCCGCCTGCGGCCAAACTGCTATATTTCGGCCTGTACTTCCCCTCAAGCTTTCGCGCTGACTGACGATGCTCGTTGAGTAAACTTCCGATGCCACGTGAAACCTCGCTTGCCACTCTATTTAGGTCTGACAAACCGGCCTCGGTCAGTTGCGAAGTCGCCTTGGATAGCTGGTCGCGGAAGCGCTCATTTTCGTTGTTCAATCGCATCTCGACCAACGCTTCAATGCCTGCGTTGGACAGCCATTCAAATTGCTGTTGACTCAAGGCCTCGATCGTGGCGCGTGTGGCAGGTGAGATAATCTTGTTATTTTCGAGAAGGTCTTTTGTTGCGGAGGCGCAAAGTTTGAAATAGTACGCCTGCTGCTCGATGGATAGCAGAGGCTGCGCCCCCAGTTCGGTTGAGTTCTCAATTAGGTGGTACTGGGGTTCCAGCCTCTCAAAGATGGCGTTGCATACGAGCTCTGAATTGGATAGCTGCTCCAGTTGAGCGAGGTGGTCTCCTGTACGCCAGAGGCGAACTTCTCCGCGGTATCTTTCGATTGCAGCATCTAGAGGCTCATCTAAGGGCCCACCTGGGGCGACAAACAGCCTCTTATTGACAACGGTGTCTAGAAAGGTTCTCTCCTCTTCATGTGCATAGGACGCCACGTCCTTCCCGCTCGAAAACGAGAGGCCGAAAAATTGGGAGAAGATGCCGGCGTAGAACCTGTCCAGGTGCGCCTGTGTCGTTGGATCGCGTTGGGCGAGCGAGCGTTCATAACTTGGGAACAGGATGATCGGGGGATAGGCACAGTCAGAATCTACAAGCGGCTTGAGACGCAGTATGAAAAACATCGCTTCGAGCAAATGAATGTGACGGAACCGTTCCTCCGGTCGATCCGTTTCGATCCACGCCAATATCGGATCGGGAATAAGGACGGTGTCCACATAGAGGATGAGGCGTCTGACGGCGTTCAACTGAGTCTTCCCGAACCGACTGCTCCCCCCGAGGACTGCCTTTAAGCCGCCCTGCTGCCGTGCAGCCACGAACAGGTCAGTCTTTTGCCGTGTGTACAGATTGTAGAGACAAGGTATTCCCCACTCGAAGGCCTTCTCCACTTTCGATGCACGCGACTTCAGACTTGGGACTGTTTCTGAAAACTGGTCCAGCGCGGCGAATTCCTTCGCGGTCTTACCCGTAGCCCGCTGGAAGAACTCATCGAAAAGGACGAATAGTTCTCGCTGATGCGTGACCGTATTGCTCATGTTGAAAGAATAGTTTAGCCCTTGCACACGTCGGTCGGGGATAGACGGGGCGGTTTCTGGAGTTTCCGTAAGCAACGCACCGACCCAGCTTGCCCTTGCGACCCAATTGTCTTATGGTATGAATCATTCCTACCGTAGCCGGGAGTTAAGACTATGCCTAATGTCGAAAAGATCAGCATCGCATTGCCGCCTGAGATGGTCGCCGTTTTGCGCCAAGCTGTCGAGACAGGAGAGTACGCCTCTAGCAGCGAGGTGGTGCGCGATGCGCTCCGGGACTGGACGCAGAAGCGCAGCCTGCGGCAGCAGGGCATCGACGAGCTGCGCCAGGTTTGGCGGCAAGCGATGGAGGACAAGACTCCTGGTGTTCCGGTCAAAAGTGTACTGGATCGTCTGGAACGGAAGTACCGGGCTTTGGCGAAAGCGGCCAAATAATGCGGGTCGAATTCTCCAGGCGACCTTGACACTATCGCCGACTACATCGCACAAGACAATCCCACGCGGGCGGTAAGCTTTCTCCGGGAGATCGGCGCGCAAATTCATACGATTGGACAGAACCCTCTGCTCTACCAGTTGCGGCCCGAAATCGGCAAGGGCGCGCGCCTGGCAATTGTGGGAAGGTATGTGATTTTGTTTCGTATCATGGCGAAGTCCGTCAGGATCGAGCGCGTAGTATATGGAGGCCGCGATCTTCTGCCCTTGTTCCGGCAAGAGGAATGATCGACGAAAGTAGCGAGTTCGTTCGGGCGGCGGCAAGTTCTCGACTGGCGTCGCCAACCGCTTCGCGTCCGCTGGAGAGAGCCTGCGGAGCTTCGCTCCGCTTGGACGGGCGAGGGCGCCCGTCCCCACACAATCTTCCCTATGCGATCTTCCCTTCCCCTCAGCACCTACTTCTTGAAAGCCTCTTTGTTTACCACATACGGCATCTTGGTGATGTCGCCTCCGTAGTTCCCTTCCAGCACGTCGATCAGTCCTTGCACGCAGCGTCCGGCCATGCCTTTGTCGGGATCGGGGGACAGGCGCGTGATGCGGGCAGCACTGGCGAAGTGGGGCGTGAGGCGGCAGCGGTCGGCGATTGATGGATCGCGTAGCAGAGAATCAGCGGGCAGAGGCTCGGTCGCGTAAACATCGAGAGCGGCGCCTGCGATCCAGTTCTCGCGCAAGGCCCGCGCCAGGGCCACTTCGTCCACCACCGGACCACGCGACGTGTTGATGACCAGGGCAGTGGGTTTCATCATGCGCAGCGTGGTTTCGTTGATCAGGTGATAGGTGGGCGTGGCGCTTTCGCCCTCGCGCAGCAAGGGAACATGCAGACTGATGAAATCGGCGGTGCTCAACGCTTCGTGCAACGTGGTATAGCCAATGGTCGCTCTCTCGCGGCTGATGCCACGCTGGAAACGGAGATCTTTCACCTCCTGGATGGCCTTGATGTATTCGTGGTTCTCATAAGCTGGGTCAAAGCACAGGATGTTCATATCGAATCCCGCGCACTTCTTGATGAAGGCTTGGCCGATGCGTCCCGTGCCTATTACGGCTACCGTTTTTCCGGTGACTTCGTCGCCCAGAAAGGGCAGGTACGGGTGCCAGTAGCCCCAGCGATTTTCGCGGGTCAGATGTTCGGCGGGCCAGAGTTTGCGGGCGAGCGCGCCCATTAGGAAGAAGGCGAACTCTGCGGTCGCTTCGGTCAGGACGTCGGCGGTATTAGTGAATGGAATTTTGTACTTGTTGGCGTCGGCGCGGTTGATGTTGTCAAATCCAACTGCGTATTGTGCGATCACTCTGAGCGTGCCTTCTCCGGGGGCGAAAACCTCGGCGTCGATCGGATCGCGTAGCGTGGTGATCAGGCCAGCCACGCCGGACTTCACCTTTTCTACGATCAAGCTTTTCGGTGGAGCTTCGGGCTGGGGATAGACTTCGAGGTCGTATCCCTTGTGGTCAAGAATGTTGAGGGCGTCTCCGATGTCGCAGGTGGCAAAAACTCGGGTTCTTTGGGCCATGGGCTCGAACAGTGTATCGCAGGGCGGATGTGCGGCGCTAACGGTTGGCGCGGCGGGGTGGGCGAATCTAGGATTGCTGCGGTAAAGGCGACTGCCGAGCTGCGCTCGGCTTGGACGGCCGAGGGCGGCCGTCCCTACGCAAACCTTGGACGGGCGAGACGCCCGTCCCCACACGATTTCACACGAATTACTGTTCGCGTCTTTCTGGGCGTGTAGTGGCGGACGCTGCTTGCGCGTGATGACGGACGTCGGCTCCGAGAACCCAGAAAATTACGTCTTCGGAAATGTTGGTGGCGTGATCCGCGACGCGTTCTAGATTCCGTGCCACCAGCAGAGCATCTAGTGCTTGTTGAGTCACTTGCGGCTCTTCATTCATCTTTCGCACGAGCATGATAAAAGCTTCGTCGCGCATCCGGTCGACTACGTGATCCATTTCGAGCACGGCCTGGGCTAGTTCGGCTTTGCCTTCCACGAACGACTCCAGGGCGCGCCGCACCATGGCGCTGACGGCTGTGGCCATGCGAGCGATATCGACCGGCAACTCGACGGCTGGCAAGTCGATCATGTCCATGACGCGCTCGGCGATGTTGACCGCTTGATCGCCCACGCGCTCGAGGTCGGCGTTGATCTTGGTAACCGCTAGAATGAAACGCAGATCCGTGGCCGCCGGCTGCTGCGTGGCGAGGATGTCGAAGGCGAGTTCATCGATCTCGCGCTCGGCAGCGTTGATCAGGCTCTCATTTTCGAGGACCAGGCGGCAGCGGGTGAGATCGCGCTCGGTGTATGCCTGGGTGGCGCGATCCACCGCCAGTTCCGCGAGACCGCCCATGCGGAGCAGTTTCTCGCGGAGGTCCTCCATCTGCTGCTGAAAGCGCGTGCGCATCATCCGAACCCTCTTTCGTAAGGTCAGAGGTTAGAGGTCAGATTGCAGAGGTGAAAATCCCAGGACCGCCACCGCCATTTGTGCGATTGGCTTTTAGCCTCTGCAATCTGACCTCTCACTTCTGACCTTATTACTATCCGAATCTGCCGGTGACGTAGTCTTCCGTCCGTTTGTCGGAAGGATTGGTGAATATCTTTTCCGTTTTATCGAACTCGATCATCTTACCCAGCAGAAAAAAGCCGGTAAACTCGGCCACGCGGGCCGCCTGCTGCATATTATGCGTCACAATCACGATCGTGTATTGCTCTTTTAATTGAAAAATCAGCTCTTCGATCTTGCCAGTGGAGATCGGGTCGAGGGCCGAGCAGGGTTCGTCCATGAGCAGAACTTCCGGCTGAACAGCGAGAGCGCGGGCGATGCACAGGCGCTGCTGTTGGCCGCCGGAGAGGCTGGCGCCGGACTTCTTGTGGAGATGATCTTTTACTTCGTCCCACAGCGCGGCGGCGTGCAGAGATTTTTGGACTACCTCGTCCAGTTGTTTGCGGTTGCGAAAGCCGTTGAGTTTGAGACCGGCGGCAACGTTGTCATAGATGGACATGGTCGGGAACGGATTCGGCTTCTGAAAGACCATGCCCACGCGGCGGCGAAGTTGGGTGGCCGAGGTGCCGTTATAAACACTGAGATCGCCGATGTGCACCTTGCCCTCGACCCGCGCCTCGGGAATGGTTTCGTGCATGCGGTTCAGGCAGCGAATGAAAGTGGATTTCCCGCAGCCCGAGGGGCCGATGAGCGCGGTCGCGTGGTTGGCGAGCACGGTGATGTTGATGTCGAACAGTGCCTGAGTCTTGGAGTAAAACGCATTCAGGTGCTCGACCGTAATTCCGACGCCCATAGATCCTTAAGCTCCTGCTCTGGTTAATGGCCTCGTGGTGCAGTGAGATTCGTATCAGGGCATCGCTTTAGCGATGCCACAACTTCTCTGAAATTAGACGCCCCTTTAGGGGCGGGACTCCAGCCCGCCGCGCCAGCGCCTAAAGGCGCTCTTCTAGCGCGACTTGCGGTATGCCTAAAGGCATACCCTGATACAAATCGTACACTCGCACCATGAACTCGTTACGCTCCTGCTAACGTTCCGTGCCTTACGGCGATGCGAACCGCGGCTACCGCGCCGACGATAAGGATAATCAAAACCAGCGCTCCTGCCCATGCCTGCCTATGCCATTCGTCGAAGGGCGAGATGGCATAGGTGAAGATTTGCAGCGACAGGGCGGCGGTCGGCTGGTCCGTCTTCCAGTTCCAGAACTGGTTTCCAAATGCGGTGAACAACAGCGGCGCAGTTTCTCCGGCAACGCGGGCGAAGGCCAGCATGACACCAGTGATGACTCCGGAGGTGGCTGTGCGCAGCGTAATCGAGAGCGTGGTACGCCAGCGCGAAACGCCTAGACCGTAAGCGGCTTCGCGGATGGCCTGTGGCACCAGCAGCAGCATCTGCTCCGTAGTGCGCGCGATGGTCGGAATCATCATGATGGCCAGCGCTACGCCTCCGGCCAGCGCCGAGAAGTGTTTCTGGCGCATCACGACCAGCCCGTAGGCCACAATGCCGATCACGATTGAGGGCACGCCGTTCAAGACATCGGAGACAAAGCGCACGATATCGCCATAGCGGTTGCGGCCGTACTCGGAGAGAAAGATGCCCGCGCCGATTCCGAGCGGCACGCCGAGCAGACTGGCGATGGCAAGAATGACCACCGAGCCGACGATGGCATTCGCCATGCCGCCGCCGGGTTCGCCTACCGGCTTTGGCGTCTGGGTCAGGAAGGCAAGATTGATGGAGCCTATGCCCTTGTAAACCAGATAGGCGAAGATGGCGAAGAGTGGCAAAAGCACGAGGAGGACCGTAAGCAGGGAGACGCCAGTCATCACGTGGTCCATCACACGCCGGCGCAAGCTGATGGGCGCGACCGGTGCCGCCGTCGAATTGGGTTTGTTATCAGGCAATGGTTCTCGACGGTTGACCTCGCGTGACGCTCCACACCAGGAGCCGTGCCAGCGCGTTGACCACAATGGTGACAAAGAACAGCGCCAAACCAACCTCGATCAATGCTGAAAGATACACGTCGCCGGTCGCTTCGGTGAATTCGTTGGCGAGGACGCTGGCCATGGTGTATCCGGGAGCAAACAACGACTTGGAAATTTCCGGACGGTTGCCGATCACCATGGTGACCGCCATGGTTTCGCCGAGCGCGCGGCCCAGGCCCAAAATGATGGCGCCCACGATTCCAGCCCGCGCATTGCGCAGCACACCCATGCGGATCATCTCCCAGCGCGTGGCACCCAGCGCCAGCACGGCTTCGCGCTGATGCTGGGGAACGACGGTGAGCACTTCGCGGGTAATCGACGAGATGATGGGAATGATCATGATCGCCAGAATCACGCCCGCGGCCAGCATACCGATGCCGTAGGGCGGTCCGCTAAACAGGCCGGTCCAGCCGAGCGTTTTGGCGAGAAACGGCTCGACGTACTCGCGAATTACCGGCACCAGAACGAAGATCGCCCAAAGTCCGTAGACCACGCTAGGAATGGCGGCCAAAAGCTCGGTGGTGAAGGAAAGAATCCCGCGCAGCCCGACGGGGCACATCTCGGTAATGAAGACGGCCACGCCGAGAGACAGCGGCACGGCGATAACCAGCGCGAGCAGCGAGGACACGAGCGTGCCGTATACGAACGGCAGCGCGCCATAGGAATCCTCAACCGGATTCCAATCCGACTGGCCAAAGAATTTCCAGCCAAAAGCATGCCAGGAGAGCTCGGAGCCCACCACCAGTTGGTAGACGATCAAGCCCAGCAGCGCCACAACCGCCACGCCGCAAAGCCGCATCGCCCAACCAAAGCAAACATCGGGAACTTCGCTGACCTTCCCCCGTAACAGCGGCGTCGTTCTGGTTTCGATTGTCAGGGCGGCCTTCGAGCCCCGCCCCGGCTCGGGAGCGTTGAAGCGCGGCTGGGGCAGGGCTTGATTAGACATTCCGTGCTGAGGGTAGCAGAGGGTTGTTACAAATCGGTTAAAAAGTGGCGACGGGCCATTTCTTGATTTTGTGGAGGAACGGGCGTCCGCCCGGCTGGACTCTTCGACTGCGCCAGGGCAGGCTTGCGAAACGCCCGTCCCTCCACCGCTCGACCCATCACACAGTCACGGGGTTGCGCGACGCGGCCCATTGTGAGAATACTGATCGTCAGCTATTGCCATGCCCACCTTTGCCGCCATCGACATCGGCTCGAATTCTGTTCGGCTGAAAATTTCGCGCCTGCATGCCGGGCGGCTCAAGGAAGTCCACGAAGACCGCGAAGTGACTCGCTTAGGGGAAGGCGTCTTCAGCGGCGGACTGCTTTCGCCAGAGGCGATGTCGGAAACGGTGCGCGTGCTGCGGCGCTTCAATCGGGCCATACAGGAATGTGGGACGGATTCGGTCAAGGTGGTAGCCACGGCGGCTCTGCGCGATGCCCGCAATTCACGCATATTTTTGGAGTGGGTACGCTCGACAACCGGCTGGACAATCGAAATCATTTCCGGATTGGAGGAGGCCCGCCTCATTCACCTGGGCATCATCTCCGCGGGCCGGGTGGGCGCCCACAGCGTTCTGTTGATGGACCTCGGCGGCGGCAGCTGCGAGCTCACGCTTTCTCGCGAGGGACAAATCCGGGATACGGTGAGCTTGCCGCTCGGAGCCGTGCGCCTGACTGGAGAATTCCTACAGCACGACCCGCCGCGCAAGAGCGAACTGAAGCGGCTCCAGGAATTTGCGGCGCGGGAGATTGCACGCATTCAAGATCGAATCAAGTCCGCACGTGTGGGCGCAGTGATCGCCACCTCCGGCACTGCCGCCGCACTGGTGAACGTCGCCAGCCACTTGGCGCGCCCCAGGAAGCGCCGGCCGGCAACGTATGCGACCCGCGAGATGATTCGCCGCATTGCCACACAAATTTCGCGCCAGCCGTTGGAGCAGCGGCGCAAGTTCCCCGGGATCGGTCCGCGCCGCGCTGAAATTATTTGTGCCGGCGCGGTGGCGTTTGCGGAATTGCTGGAGCGCTGCCATCTTCCCGGCTTTCGCTACTCCGCGCTGGGGCTGCGCGATGGCATTCTGGCTCAGATGGCGGCGGACTACGATCGCAGCACGAGATCGGGCCGCGCCATTGAATCGGAACGCTGGGAGTCGATCAAGCGCGCCGTGGAACATTACCGGGTCGACCTGCATCATGCTTTGCACGTGCGCGAGGCTGCCTTGCTGCTATTTTCCTCGTTGCGATCGGTGCATCAGCTGCCGGCGGAGTATCGCGAATGGCTTTCGGCCGCAGCCATGCTCTACGAAGTGGGCGACTACGTGAACCGAAACGGACACCACCGCCATACTTACTACATCATCGCGAACTCGGAAATTCTGGGTTACACGCCGCAGCAACGGCGGATCATTGGCTCGATCGCGCGTTACCTGGGAAAGTCGCGCCCCACACCGGGAGAGGGTCCGATGAGTACCTTGAGCCCCGAGGAGCAGGAGAATGTGAAGAAAGCGTCGGTGCTGCTCCGTCTGGCGCGAGCTTTGAATTTGGGGAGAAATCAATCCGTGGGTAAAGTTGCAGTGGCGGCGCGGAGCGGCAGGGTCTCATTGAAACTGACTGCACGCGGAAAGGCAAGCGTCGACTTGGAGGTATGGTCGATTGAGAAGGATCGATCCTACTTCCGCGAAGTATTCGGGCGCGAGCTTTCTGTAGCCGCCGCGTGAAGCGCGCGCAAAATGCGGGGCGTGATGCACCAGCTCAGCGAGCCGGAATTCCGCCGCATCTCGACTTTAGCCACCGCCCCCTTCTTCAGCTCAACCACGGCTTCGCATCCACTATCGCTGATCACGCGTCCGAGAAATTCCTGCAGGTTCGGGTTATGCCCCACCACCATCATGGAATCCTGGCGGGCGTATTTTTCCAGCATCTTCTGAAAATCCGAGAAGCCAGCCTGCGGACGGAGCGCGTTCTCGACCACCAGTTTGCCTTCGTGCCCCATTTCATTGCCCACCAGAGCCGCGGTTTGCGTGGATCGCTTTAGCGGGCTGGCGACGATGATTTCCACTTGTACGCCTAGGGCGGCCAGGGCGCGTCCGATGTATCCGCACTGCTCGATGCCGTCTTTGTCGAGGCCGCGCTTTTCGTCTTTCTTGGCAGTGCTCAACTGCTGTCCGGCACTGGCGTGGCGCAGAAAATAGAGAAACATTTCCGAGTGATCATTCCTTTCCGATCAAGATCTGCCGATCACGGTTCGTCCGAGCAATGTCCGGGCTCGAGAAGAGCGCCTTGGAACAGCAGCCGGAATCTCTTCTAGCGTCTTCGTGCCTTCCGCCAAACCGACTAGAAAATCCTGGGAACTGAAAGCGGCAGGGCCGCGAGGAGGTCTCTTGCTGCGCCCGCGCGGCGATTGCCAGGGACGCAAATAACGGCCGTCACTTTGCAGAAATCTCGATTTCACATTATCAGCGAGGTAGGCGGCGAGAATCTCATGCACCACGCGGTCGCGCAGCAGCGGATTTTTCAGCGGGAACAGGACCTCCACGCGCTCGTGCAGATTGCGGTTCATCCAGTCGGCGCTGCCGATGTAGACTTCAGGCTCGCCGCCGTTCTCGAAGCAAAAGATGCGGCTGTGCTCCAGGAACCGGCCCACAATGCTGCGCACGCGGATGCGGTCGCTGAGGCCACGAATTCCCGGACGCAGCGCGCACATGCCCCTCACCAGCAGCTCAATATCCACCCCGGCCTGCGAAGCGCGGTAAAGCGCCTGGATAACATTCACTTCAAGCAGAGCGTTCATCTTGGCGATGATGCGCGCCGGACGCCCTTGGCGGGCGTGCTCAGACTCGCGCTCAATCAGGCCCAAGGACTTTTCCGCCAAATCCAGAGGCGCTACCAACAGCGGCCCGTAGCCGGGGTGCTCGGCGTAGGCGGTCAGAAAACTGAAGACTTCGTGCACCGCGCTGGTGATCTCCGGGTCCGCGGTGAGCAGGCTGAGATCGGTATAGATGCGGGCCGTGGTCGCGTTGTAGTTGCCCGTGCCCAGGTGGGCGTACTGGCGGGTTATGCCGTCGGGATCGCGCCGCACCAGCAGAGAAAGCTTGCAGTGTGTTTTCAGACCCACCAGTCCGTGGAAGACCTGCACTCCAGCATCTTCCAAGTCTCGCGCCCAGCGGATGTTCGAGGCTTCATCGAAGCGCGCTTTCAATTCCACCACGGCGGTGACTTCCTTGTGTTCCGCAGCGGCCATCAGAGAAGGAACAATCAGGGAATGCTCGCTCGTCCGGTAAAGAGTCTGTTTGATGGAGAGGACGCGCTCGTCTTCGGCGGCCGATTGAATGAACGATAGAACCGCGTCGTAAGAATCGTAGGGATGGTGCAGCAAAATGTCGTGGCGCCGCACCTCTTCAAACAGATCGTGGGACTTCGCGGTCAGTCGCAACTCCCGCGGGACATAGGGGCGGAACTTCAAATCCGGCCGCGCCGCTCCGTCGTAGATATTGAACAAACGCGAAAGATTCACCGGGCCGTTGACCGGGAAAATCTGCCAGCGGTCAAGTTCAAACACCGTGCCCAGGCGCTCGATAATCTCCGGGTCGGCCTCGGACTCGATCTCCATCCGCACCGCGTCTCCCCTGCGGCGGTTGTGCAATTCGGCGCGTACCGATTCCAGCAAACTGCGCGATTCTTCTTCCTGCAGGTAGAGGTTGCTGTTGCGGGTGACGCGGAAGGCGGCGGAAGAAACGATGTCGTAGCCCTGATACATGCGCACGGCATGGTGGACGACCAGGTCGGCAAGAAAAATGAAATCGATCGTTCCCTGGGACGGCAGGCGGACTAATCGCGGCAGCGCCCGGGGAACCGTGACGACTCCGGTATAAGTGAGCGAAGAGCGGCGGCGGCGGCGCAGCAACAACGCCACGCACAGCGCTTTGTTGATGACACGAGGAAAGGGATGCGCCGGGTCCACTGTGACCGGAGTGAGCAACGGATCAAGCTCGCGTTCGCAGTAGTCGTCCACGAACGCCAATGCCGCCTCATCCAGTTCGTCGATGCCGAGGACGCGAATTCCCTGCTCTGCCAGTTCCGGCCGCAGGCGCTCGTTCCAGCAGGAATATTGTTCTTCGACGAACTCGTGCGTCGCGTCTTTGATCAGTTCCCGCTCCTCCACCATGGTGAGCCCGTCGGCGGTGGTGGAGTTGTGGCCGTCTTCGAGTTGTTGCAACAGGCCGCCGACCCGGACCTCAAAGAATTCGTCCAGATTGCTGGCCGTAATGGCCAAAAATTTCACGCGTTCGAGCAGTGGATTACGAAGATCCCCTGCTTCTTCGAGCACCCGCCAGTTAAATTTCAGCCACGACGCTTCGCGGTTAAGTAGCGGGGCGCGATTGCTCGGTGTTTTTCCAACCATGTCGTCAAAGTGGAACGTCGATTGCCGTTCAGGAGGTAACTTGGTGGGGCAACCCAACCCAAAATAGTATACCAAGATGGCTGCGAGCTGCGGGCTTCGAGCTGCGAGCACAGAGATGTTGGGGTTTGTTTGCAGCTCACGGCTCGTAGCTCGCAGCTCACAGCTGTCGGGAAAAAAGGCGCCGGTTTGCATCCGGCGCCTGTGATGGTTGAGACCTCGAATCGCACGGAGAGTGCGATTAGAAGGCGTGGATCATTCGCGGTTTTACGGCAAGTAGTAGCGGAACGAGGTGAAGACCATGCTGTCGAGTCCTTCGGGCGAGAGCGCACCGGGCGTGGCGGTGCCGCCGGTGGGGGCGGAGGTGGCACCTGACCAGGTCTGACGAGTCACGTAGGAGTACTGCGAGCCGAACCGGAACCTGCCCTTGGGCCCGTTATAGAAGCTGTACCAGAACCCGGCGGTGCCCTCAATCACCGCTCGCGTGTCAGCGGTGCAATTGGCCGGAGTAGTGGGAGTGAAGCCCGTGTTCACGGCAGGAGGTAACTCGGAGTAGCAACCGTAGTTGCTGAAGAAGGGCGATCCGTAGCCGACATATTGCCCTTTCCCCTTGTTCGCGAGAGGGTCGAAATCATAAGTCCGGGCAGCGTACTCCGCTCCGGTATAGGCGTATACGTCGAGTTTCTTGCCGCGCCACTCCAGCGTAGTCAAACCGTGTAGGCCTTTAATCAGATGTATCGTTCCGTCGGCGTGAATGGAAAGATCGGAGAGCTGGGCTGCGCCGTAACGGCCGATTCCGCTGCCTCCGAAGCCATGCAAACCGAAAACGACGCGGTTTTTGTCAAATCTCCAGCGGGCGTTAGCGCCAAAGCCGCCGCCTTCTTTCGAGGCGTTGAAGGCGTTGACGGCGCTGGCCGCAGTTAGACTGCCGCAGGCCGCGCTCGCGAAGTTCTCCACGCAGGGGAAGATACGACCTGTAAAGCGGTCGACCAGGCCGAAGACCTCGTAGTGCCCGAAGCCGGGATCAAAGGCGACCTTAGCGATGATATCGGGCGAAGGATTGGCCGTGTAAGTACTCCCCGTGTTGTAGCTATTGCTGGCGCCCGCCTCGCCGAGCAGAAAATTGCCCACGTTGTTGTGCGTGGTGAGCGTGCCTTGCGCGTTTTCCATGGCGACAGCGACCGACACTTTATCGCTGAAGTCTTTAGTTAGGCGAATCCCGTACTGACGCGCGAAGGTAAAGCCGACGTTATAACCGGGGTCGATCGTCGAAGGCCGGGCGTCGTTGACTTTGCCCAGGTCGTCGCTGGGGGCGATGCCCGCCTTGCCCTCGGTCAACAGACTCCACATCTGGCCGCCGAGGAATTTCCAGCCATTGTCAAACTTGGCTTGGCCCCACGCCTGGCGAAGACGGAGAGTGTAGCTATTAGTCTGGTTGGAGGTGGAGGTGACACCCGCGGAGAGAAAGTCGCCCGATATGTAGCTGGAAAGTTCCACGTTTTTCAAGCGGCCAATGACAAAGAGGGTAGGCCGCGACTGGCGGGCGGAGCCGAAGAAGTCCGACAGATGGTTCTGCGAAGCGCCGGGCATGGTGAGCGAATTGAAGGGGGTCGAAAGATCGGCTCCCAGCTCTCGCGAGCGCCGCACAAATTCGGCGGCCACATAGGCGCTGGTTGAAAACGTGATTCCTTTGTAGTGAATCGACAGCGGGTTCTGCAGGGTCGCGTCGATAGTCTTCTGTGTTTCCTGCAACGACATGGCGGCGGTGGTGAAGTTCGTCTTGAGGTCGGCCACGTCGCTCTTCAGCTCAACCACCGTCTGCTGCTGTTGGCTGGCCTGGGTTTGCGCTGCCACCGCCTTATTAGCCGCGGCGGCCGCGGCGGCCTGCGCCTGCTGCCAGTTCTGCTGCGCCTGCTGCAGCTGTTGGGAAAGTTGCTCGATTTGCCGCTGCTGGGCGGCCAGGGCGTCTTTCAGCGCCTGAACATCGGCAGCGGTTACCGCCGGCTGCGCGGGCTCCGCTGCTACGAGCTTGTGCTTCTTCCTTGGAGCCAGTGCGGTAGAGTCCGGGGCTTGTGCCCCAGCGCCGTTTGCCAGTGCGGCCAGCGTCAGGATAGCGAGAAATAAGTGCTTGATTGCCTTCATGAATGCAGTCCTCTTCTTCTTGAGTTTCGGTCGCAGCACATTGGGGGAGAAAAACGCTTCGCAATCGGAGGTCGCAACGTGGCGACCCCCGGTCAGTAATTATATAAAGTCTATTGTATTAATAGACTTTATCAATATTACCGAGATAGCATCTGCCGTTCCATTCCGCCGGACGGCGGAAGCATCGGCTACACCTCGTGCCTTTAGCAACTTACGGAGATTGCTGCAGGGTCACAGCAAGGGAAAGTGTGCATCCAATTGCAGTTCGAAGAACCAAAGATTCTCAGGTCCGAGACCGATGGAGGCCGTTCCCGGCTTTGAAAACAGTCCCTCGCCCCCAGAGCAAAGGAGAGAATTCCGGGGGCGAGGGTTGCGAACGCGCTACGGCAAATAGTAGCGGAACGACGTCAGAAACATGTTATCGATTCCGTGTGGCGAGACTTCGACCGTCGAAGAGGCAGCACCCGGCCATGCGTTTCGGACCAGGTAGGAATACTGCGGGCCGAGTTGTATTCTTCCTTTGGGACCGTGGTACACACGGAACCAGAACCCGAACGTGCCCTCGATCGTGCTTTGAGTATTGCCACTGCAGGTAAGCCCTCCGAAAGCGTAACCGCTGTTTGCTGAGGGCGCGGTTTCGGTATAGCAATTCGAGTCGTTAAAGCTTGGCGACCCGTACCCCACCAACGGAAGTTTGGCATTGGCGGTATCAACTTGATAGTGCCGTCCGACATACTCCTCACCGCCATTGAGGTACACATCCAATTTGGGCGAGTGCCATTCCAGCGTGGCCAGACCCTGATAGCTGCGCAGCGGGGCCAGCGTGCCGTTGGGGTTCACCGTGGCATCCGGTAGAGTCGACGCGCCGTAGCGGCCTACACCGTTTCCATAGAGGGCGTGGAGGCCGAAGTCCACGTGCTTGGCAATGGTGACGCGGGCGTTTCCTCCCACTCCACCAGCATTCCTCGAGTTGTTATAAGCGCCGGTCGCGGTAGTGCCGCCGGTACAGATGGGGTTGGCGGGGGTGCCCGGTTCCACGCAGGGATAGACGCGGTCGCGGAAGCGGCTGAAGATGCCGAAGACTTCATAGTGGCCGAAGCCGGGTTCAAAGGCGGCCTTGACGATCACGTCCGGCATTGCGTTGAAAGAATAAGTGCCATTAAAGGCGTTATAGAGTCCGCCGCTATTGCCGGCGCTCCCGAATGCGAAGTTCGCGGCATTGTTGGTTGCGGAGAAGGTAGTCTGCGGATTCTCCAACGATGCGGCCAGCCAGAAGCGATTGTTGAAGTTCTTGGTCACGCGGAAACCGTATTGCCGCGCCCAACTGAAACCGACGGTATACGCCGGGTCTATGGTTAACGGCGTAGCTTCGGTTCGGTTGTCGATGCCCTTCTTTCTTTCCGTTACCAAACTCCACATTTGACCGCCGGTGAAGCTCCAGCCATTGTCCAAGGCAGCTTGACCCCAAACCTGGCGTTGGCGGAGGGTGTAGCTGTTGCTCTCGTTGTTGTTGGAAGTTGCGCCGGAGGAAAGAAAGTCAGCTTCGTAATAACCGGAGAGCTTGGCGCTGCTGATCTTGCCCTCCGCGAGCAACGAGACTCGCGACTGGCGGCCGGAACCAAAGAATTCAGAAACCTGGTTCTGACCGGCGCCCGGCAGATTCACACTGTTGAAGGGAGTATTGATGTCGGACCCTAACGCCCGATTACGATACACCGATTCTGCCGCTAGGAATCCGCCGGGAGTGAGCGTGACTCCCTTGAAGCGGATGGCGAGCGGGCTCTCCAACTCTTTTACGTTTTTCTGTGTTTCCTGCAGGGTCAGCGCCGCGTTCGTGGCGCTCGTCTTCAGGTCGGTGACATCGCTCTTGAGCGCCATCACCGTCTGGTGTTGCTCCGTCGTTTGAGCCACCGCAGTATCCGCCTTGGTCTGCGCCTGCACGGCCACGGTTTGGCTCTGATCGAGGCGTTGTTCTAGTTGCTGAATCTTTTGATCGCGGCTCTGAACCAAATCGCTCAGCTGCTTGATCTGTCGTTGCTGAGCATCAATCGCCTCCTTCATCTCACTGAGCTGCTCTGAAACAGTCGGCCCAGTTTTTTTGGCGGCGACTTTTTTTCGCGGGGTCTTCGTCGTCGTCGTCGTCGTTGAAGTGGCCGTACCTTGCTGGGCTTGTGCCGCGATCACGCTCCCCGCGACCAACATCGACAGCACCACAACCATGATTCGTTTCATTGTTTTCATCTCCTGAAAAATAAATGTCTCGGATAACAGACAATGCCGTGAAGAAAAAGCTCGTAGGTCATTGCTTGGTGAACCGTCAGCTAGTCCGCCGCTGGTTAATAATTGAAGACAATTTCCTCGCCAAGTTCCCATGTGCGCAAACTTCTTCTTTCCGCCTTCCCAGCACATTTCTGCCCGGGAAGGCTAAACGCCCCAGAACTTCCATCGCCGATTTACTGGACCTGCTTGATAGCCGCCTTCACTTTCTCCACAACGTTCTGCGGCAGGGGAGCATAGCTGAGTTGGCTCGTCATCTTCTGGCCGTCGGTAACCATCCAATTCAGAAAATCGACGATGATCTTCCCTTTTTTCGGGTCCTTAGCCTGCACCGGAATCAGCAGCCAGGTAAAGCTGGAGATGGGGTACGCGGTCTTGCCGGGCGCGTTTGTGATGGAGACGCGAAAATCGGCGGGCATTTTTGGCGACGAGGCCGCCGCTTCGGTTACAGCGTCGAGCGAAGCCTTCACAAAATTACCGGCGGCGTTCCTGACCGATCCGAACGTGATTTTGTTCTCCACGGCATAGACCAGTTCGATGTAGCCGATTGATCCCTGCAACTGCCGAATCTGTCCCGCCACGCCTTCGTTGCCCTTGCCGCCTAAACCGACTGGCCATTTCACCGAGGTTCCCTTCCCCGCCGTGGCTTCCCATTCCTTGCTGATCTTGGAGAGATAGTCGGTGAAGATATATGTGGTACCACTGCCGTCCGAACGGTGAACGACAATAATCGACTGGTTCGGGAGATTCACGCCGGGGTTGACTTGGGCGATGGCAGGATCGTTCCATTTCTGGATCTTTCCAAGAAAAATGCCAGCCAGACTTTCGGGAGTAAACTTGAGCTCGCCGCTCACACCAGGAACGTTATAAGCGGGAACGTCAGCACCCAACACAGTGGGGATGTGCAGGATTTTCGTCTTAGCCTCTTTCAGCTGTTCATCGGTCATCGGACCATCGCTTGCGCCAAAATCAACCGTGCCGTTGAGCACTTGGCGAATGCCGCCGCCGCTGCCGATCGATTGGTAGTTGATCTGCACGTCTGGGTGCAGCTTGTTATATTCGCTGAACCACTTGGAATACATGGGATAGGGAAAAGTGGCCCCTGCTCCGTTCAGTTGAGTCTGCCCCATGACCGGCAGGGCCAGTGCAAGACCAGCCAACAGAAGCGCGATGCGACTTATCACTCGATGAGTCCTCCTCGTGCCTGATTTGGGTTTGCAGTTTTGTTTTATTGGCGAAGCAACAGTTTTATGGGCGGAGTATTAAAGGAAGGTTACAGCGGGGTGAATTTCTGATGAACGTACTCGATATCCAATACTTAGCGGCTGCTGTTCTGGTCGAGTCGCGTCAGTTCCCGGCCAAAGAGAGCGTTGTCGGGAAAGTCTCGTTGCAGCGCCAGCAAGAGCTCACGCGCGCGCGGCAACTCCTTCTCGCGGACGTAGGCGATGGCCAGCAGGATGCGCGCGAATGGGGCGAGGAGATGGCCTTGGGCTGCGGTCGTCTGGAGTTCGGCGATACCGCCAGCCTTATCCCCCGCAACGCCCCCGAGGCGCAGCACCCAACGCACCGGAGCGGCCATCGATCCTATGATGTAACGGCTGACGCCGCCAGCCAGGTGAGCGTCGTAGCAACTGGGATCGGCCGCGAGCAGCTGGCCGGCCCAGGCCGTTGCCTGCTTGGTGTAATGAAGCGACGCCAAATTGCGCTTTTCGATAAGCGCGGCAAAGTCGGAGCGCAACCCGGAGGCAAACGTCATCGCCAGCAGCGCGTCGCGGTCCCGAGCGTCGCGGCTCAGCTTGGACTTTGCCAAGTCCTCAGCGCGGGTAAGTTGCTGCTCGAAACGTGCGTGTTGTACCGGGTCGGCCTCATACTTCTTCCGCGCGGCGAAGATCGAGTCGTTCTCGTAGAACTGTGCTTCCAGCACGCCGAGCCGGTTGAATTCAGAGAACAAGATGCCAGCCGCCTGGCTCGCCGGCCCCATGGGATTCTCGGGGTGCAGTTTTTCCCACGACTCGAATTCTTTTTGCGCGCCGGCAAAATCCAGATCGTAGAGCCGGAAGAATCCGCGATCGAGCCTTGCCGAGGGCAGATCGGCAAAGGGAAGACCGTCCGAAGAAAGCTCGACAGCCGCCCCGGGAGCGGCCATCAGCAGCACGAGTGTGGCAGCGGCTAAGACCGCGACAAGGGTCCCCTTCGCACACGAGCCAAGCTGGGGTCGAACACGGATAAGGGGGCATCCAAACATGTGTATGTTAGATGCGCCTTTCCTTGTTTCCGTGGCGAACGGACACAAGTCCGCATCTTCTGGCAAACTGCTTGACGGCGAGGACGAGCTACTGTGAGCAATGACAATGATCTTCGTTATGCGCCAGGCTGGCCCGGAATCGAGCCCCGCTGGACTTCGAGCGCCAAGAGCGGAGCAGGCACGGCGCTGAACCTCCACAGCAGAGTTTGGTTCACGCTGAGCCACGGCATTCTCAATGAAATCTATTTTCCCCGGGTGGACCAAGCCTGCACCCGCAACTTCGGCCTGATCGTCACCCACGGTCGCAGCTTCTTCTCCGAAGAAAAACGGCATTCTACCTTCCAATGCCTGCCGATCGAACCCGGGGTGCCGGTCTACGCGCTGACCAATACGTGCATGCAGAGCCGGCACCGGATCGAAAAGGAAGTGCTGACCGATCCGTGGAGAAACGTGTTGCTGCAGAAAATTCGATTCGTACCGCTCCAGGGGAATCTGCGCGACTACCGCCTGTATGCGCTGTTGGCTTCGCACCTGGCTAATTTCGGATACGGCAATACGGGCTGGACAGGCGAGTACAAGGGAAAACCCATGCTTTTTGCCCAGCGCGAATCCAGCGCGCTTGCCTTGGCCTGTTCCGCGCCGTTGCTGAAACGTTCCGTCGGATTTGTCGGCGTGTCGGACGGCTGGCAGGACCTGTCGCAACATTTCCAGATGACATGGGAATACGAGCGTGCGGAAAACGGAAACATCGCACTGACCGCCGAAATCGACCTGGCCACCTGCAACGGCGAGTTCATCCTTGCCCTCGGCTTTGGCGAAATCTGGGCGGAAGCCGGTCAGCAGGCCCTCTCTTCCCTGCTCACTTCTTACGAAACGATTCGTAAAGACTACATCTTTCACTGGCAGAACTGGCAGCGGACACTGAAGCAGTTCGACCAGAAGCCTCGGGAAAAAGATTTGTACCGGGCCAGCGTGGCGGTTCTGCGCACGCACGAATCCAAGGACTTCCTGGGAGGGATCATCGCCAGCCTCTCCATTCCTTGGGGCTTCAACAAGGGCGACGAAGACCTCGGTGGTTACCATTTGATATGGCCACGCGATCTGGTCGAGAGTGCCGGTGGATTGCTGGCAGCCGGCGCTCACGACGATGCGCTGCGTGTGTTGCATTACCTCGAGGCCACCCAGGAAGCCGACGGACATTGGGCGCAGAACATGTGGTTGGATGGGCGTCCGTATTGGAGCGGCTCGCAAATGGATGAGACCGCCTTTCCGATTTTGCTAGTCGATCTGCTGCGCCGCGAATCGCCCCGTTGCTTCGGTGAGAGCCGTCGCTGGTGGCCGATGGTGCGCAAAGCGGCGGCCTTCATTGTGGCCAATGGCCCCGTGACGCAGCAAGATCGCTGGGAAGAAGACGGCGGCTATTCGCCGTTCACGCTGGCCGCCGAAATCTCCGCCTTGCTGATTGCCGCCGATCTCGCGCAGTCGATGGGCGAGGCCGAGTCCGCCGAATTTCTGCGCCAGAATGCCGATACCTGGAACGACAACATCGAACGCTGGACGTATGCCGTGAACAGCGATCTCGCGCGCCAGCTCGGAGTCGAAGGTTACTACGTACGCATCGCACCACCAGACGAAGACGGAGCCGCCTCGCCGCTGCAGGGATTCGTCCCCATCAAGAATCGTGCCATCGGCAGGTCGAATGCGGCGGCGGTCGAGATCGTCAGTCCGGATGCGCTGGCTCTGGTGCGCTTCGGCTTGCGGGCACCCGACGATCCGCGAATGGTGAACACGATCAAAGTCGTCGATGAACTGTTGCGCGTAAAACTTCCGCAGGGTCCGGGCTGGTACCGCTACAACGGCGACGGCTACGGGGAGCACGTGGATGGATCTCCGTTCGACGGCACGGGGATCGGTCGCCCTTGGCCGCTGCTGGCGGGTGAACGAGCCCACTACGAACTGGCCGCCGGACGCGCTGCTTCCGCTGCGGAATTGCTGGGCGTGATGGAAAATTCTACGGGAGCAAGCCGCCTGATTCCCGAACAAGTGTGGGATACAACCGACATCCCGGAGCGCGAGCTGTTCGCGGGAAAAGGGTCGGGGTCGGCGTGCCCGCTGGTGTGGGCTCACTCCGAATATATCAAGCTGCGGCGGTCGCTCGTCGACGGCAAGATTTTCGATCAGCCTCCGCAGACGGTGGAACGCTATTTAGCGAAGAAAATATCAGCGCAGTACTTCAACTGGCGCTTCACCAACAAGCCGCGCACGATGCCGTACGGAAAAAAGCTTCGGATTCTCTTGATGGAACCGGCCATGGTGCACTGGAGTTTTGACAACTGGCAAACCAGTCAAGACAGTAACTCCGAGGAAAGTGGATGGAACCTTCAGTACGTCGATCTGCCGACGGAAACTCTTGCCACGGGCCGCCAAGTAATTTTCACGCTCTACTGGAAAAATAGGGCGCGCTGGGAAGGGCGCGACTATCAGGTCACTGTCGAGTAACATTGCTCTGGAGCTTGTTGACGCTGCTAAACTTTCCGCACTCGCGAATTCACTTCGAGGCGCCATGCGCATTCTTCGCCTGTTTGTTATGGTCGTACCGATGATGACGAGCATCCTCGCAACTTCCCAGACTCTGCCCGCACTCCAGGCCATTACTGACCCGAAAGAGATCGCTTCCAAACCCGATGCTCGCGTGGAGAAGAGTCTTTCGATCGAGAAGCTTTACACGACGCGCCAGGTGGGCGGTTCGACCTGGTCTCCGGGTGGGAAGACTGTCGCTTTTGTCAGCAACCTGAGCGGTCGCAACAATCTCTGGCTCGTGCCTTCCGACGGCGGATGGCCGATGCAACTTACCGTGAGCGATCAGCGCCAGGCCAGCCCGACTTGGTCACCGGACGGCAAGTGGATCGCTTATATGTCCGATTACGACGGCGACGAGCAATGGGACATTTTTCTGGTGTCGCCCAAAACCGGACAGGTCGTGAACCTGACTAACACCCGCGAAGTCGCGGAGGAGAGTCCCGCATGGTCGCACGATGGGCGCTATCTCGCCTACATGGTCAAGCCTAAGACGTCGTCAGTGTTCGAGATCGACGTTTACGATACGCTCATGCGCGAAGTGAAACACCTGACCACTGCAACCGCCAAAGATCGCATGAATGTCGCGCCCATCTGGTCGGCGGACGGTGAGTTCATTGTCTACACGCAGGAGCAATCGAAGGGGACGGACTCGAATATTTTTCTGGTCGATGTTGCGAGCGCGCAAAGCACGCTGCTGACGCCGCACGATGGCGAACATACTTACTCGGCTAATGACATTTCGCCCGACGGCAAGAACATTCTGATCACCTCCAATGCCGGCGACGGTTACGACAACGTCGGCTTACTTGAAATTGCGAGCAAGAAAATCCGCTGGCTCACGAACGATAAGTGGGAAGTGTCTGGCGAGAGCTTTTCTCCCGACGGCAAGTTTCTGACTTACACCGCGAATGTAGATGGCAACACCGATATCTACGTGTATGACATCGCATCCCGAAAGGCGCGCGCCTTGCCCTTGCCGAAAGGAGTGAACCATGCTGCCGGCAGGCCTTCGCCCTTCACTCGCGACGGTTCGCGGATGCTTTACTCGCACACGGGCGCAAAGGCTCCCGGCGATTTGTGGATTTATACGATTTCTGATGACGCGGCAAAGGTCAAGAGCACGCGGGCGGGGGCGCCCGCGCCACACGATCCATCGCACCAACTTACATACTCGCTGGTGGGCGGCGTACGCGCCGAGGACATGGTCGAGCCTTACCTTGTCCACTATCCCAGCAAGGATGGTAAGTGGACGATCTCTGCGTTTGTCTATGTGCCCTATAACCTGCCGCGCAACGGCGAGCATCCCGCGATTGTGTATGTTCGCGGCGGTCCCACGGCGCAGACGATGAACACGTTCAACCGCTTCATACAGTACATGGCCAACCAGGGCTACATTGTGATCGCGCCCAACTATCGCGGATCGACTGGGTACGGAAAAGAATTCCAGCAGGCGAATCTTTTTGATATGGGCGGCGGCGATTTGCAGGATGTGCTCGCGGCTGCCGACTGGATCAAACAGACTGGCTACGTCGATCCCAAGAAGCTGATTCTGATGGGCGGCAGCTATGGCGGTTACCTGACGATGATGGGCGTCACTAAGGCTCCCGAGGTGTGGGCGGCGGGCGTTCCGATTGTGCCTTTTGTGAACTGGTTCACCGAGATTCAGAACGAAGACCCGGTGCTGCAGCAGTCAGACCTTGCGACCATGGGCGATTTCGAGAAGAACAAGGCGCTGTACGAAGATCGTTCGCCCATCAACTTCGTGCACCAGATCAAGGCGCCGTTGTATTTGTTGGCAGGCGGGAACGATCCGCGCTGCCCTAAGGAAGAAGCGCAGCAAGTAGTGGATGCGGTCAAAAAGCGCGGCGGGGTGGTCGAATACAAGGTTTATGAGAACGAAGGCCACGGCTTCGCTCGCGTTGAAAATCAAATCGACGCTTACAAGCGCGTGGCCGACTTTCTGAAGGCGCATGTTCCGCCGGCGGATTGCAGTTGCTCGCTCAATGAATAACGGCTGCAAGCCCCGTCTCTACACACGCCATTTATCCTGATTTCGCTGCGTGCTGCGCTGCGTGGCGCTTTTTTGCTGCTTCCAGGCGCAGCATCAGCATGTAGAGGACGATTCCCACGTTGACTACTATCACCAGCAATCGAAACCAGTCGGGACGCCGCAATAGGTCGGCGGCTTCGAAGGGGATGTAGATGGCACCGGAGGCGAAGGCTAGCCATTCCGCCCAGGGACGGACGAACCACAATCCATAGGCCTCGACGAATCGAAGCGTCACGTAGATGGCTGCCACCGTGGCGATCTTCCACAGGCGCACGTCGCTGACCCGGTGCATTAGGACGACAAAGACCCCGACGAGGTGGTGGTGATGAGGATGGAGGTGAAAAAACTCCAGGAAGCTCTCGGTCACTCCCCAGATATCTTTGTGGCGCATGGAGAAGACGCCGAGGCCCGCGAGCACGACGACGATCCCTTTCGCAAACTCGAAGGTGGCGACGGTGCGCACGCCTTTGATGTGTTCGGGATCGTGGATGTGGGGATGCATTTGGTGAAAATTGATTTCCGGTATCCAACGTCTGATCGCGGACCCATTCTAAAGCGTGGCCCCTAAAGGAACATCTGATTTCGACGAGCTTACGGCATCGCTAAAGCGATGCCCTGATACGAAGCTTCTGCTCGTACTAAGCTCCTACTGATACTAGGCTTCTGCTGATACGAGTTTCTGTTGATATGGAACTTTTCTTCTCAACTTTGCTGGCGGACACTGGCGCGCAACTCCTCTACTATCTCTTGCGCGGCTTTGTGGGCGGCTTCGCCTTGGTTGACTTCGAAGGAGATCGCTCCTACTCGGGCGTGGCCCCCGCCACCATAGCGCTCGCAGACCCTGGCTAGATTGACGGTGGGCTCGCGTTTCGACCAAGGATTCGATCCGACCGAAACTTTTACCCGGAATGAACTCTTGCTGAGGCCGATGCTGTAGACGGAATCGGGATGCAGATAGTAGGGGATGAACTTGTTGTAGCCTTCCTGGTCGAGGTCGGTGATGTCGAAAAAAATCGTGCCGTCTTTTTCTTCCGTGCGCTGGCGCAAGATCTCGATGGAACGCTGGTGACGTTCGAGCAGCGGCGGCAAGACGGCGGCTACGAATGGCTGCTCCAAAATGCTGGCGAGCGGATGGTACGCGAGCAGTGGAATCACGCCCTTGACGAAGTTCCGATCGCTGGAAGCTTCGATGGCCATGGTCAGCTTCATGGCCGGAGCTTGCATTTCTACCGCCGACTTCGCGTCTTCGTACAGGGCGCCATCGACGATATCGGTCCAGCGGATCAGTTCCGCCACCGGACGGGGATCGAAGCCGAAGCGCTCTTTGGCGATCATGGCAATAAAACTGGTGCAGGACTTGAAATCCGGATCGTAGAACTTGCGGTTGCTCTGATCCTGCTCGAAGTGGGCGGCATCGGCGGGAGAAAGAAAAGCGCTTTCGTGGTGATCGAACCACCAGGTGATTTTGGGCGAACTGGAATACTTGAAATCGACGATGGCATTCTCGTCGCCGTCAAACTGGGTCTCGTCGAAAAGAGAGCCGGCACGATGCAGCAGCCCGGAGTAGACGAAGTCGACATCGCCGCTAATTCTCTCCCCGTAGAATCGGGAGAACAGGGCGGCCGAGCATGCCCCGTCAAAACACTTGTCGTGATAAAAGACGCGCACTCGCAAGTCAGCTTCCCTTAGCCGTTTCTTTGGGCGTGCAGTGAAAACCAATAGAGTTGCTGGTTTGGAGAATTATGTCAAGGCGGGCAGTGGGTCAATTTGAAATTCACATTCCCCCAGCGGCTGAAGCCGGCATTGATTTTATGGCAGTGGCGGCACGGCTGGAAGCCGTGCCCTTTCAAAACAATTTCAAACTGATCCACTACCCAAGGCGGATATCCATTTTGTAATTTTGTAATCGGGTAATTTGGTAATTTGAAGGCAAGTCTTCCAGTGTTCTGAAATTACAAAATTACCCGATTATCGGATTACAAAATCCTATTCCTGCGATCACTTCATCCGGCGCCGTATTTTAAAGTCGAAGCTGACTACTCCGTTCCAGTCACGCAGCGCCACGATCGAAATCGTGCGGGTTAGGTTGTACTCCGCCTGGATGATTTGCTGGTTCGAAACGGAAACATTGGTGCTGTAGGTCAGGGTGAGATTGCTGACCACCTCCTGCTCGACGGTGACCTGCGGCCCTCGAACTACGGCGGTTTCACTAGCCAGGCCCTGGGGATCGATCTTGACGCGGCTGGCTCCGAACAAACGCTGCAGGCGGCTATTGACGGTGCTGTTGAGGGCTTGATTGATGAGCAGGTTGGAGGCTTCTCCGCCGAATCCAAAGGATGATCCGGTCGACGCCGCGGCCGACTCTTCCTGGGTGCGGCCCATGGCCAACAAGGCGATGACGTCGGCCTGGGGAAGCGGCGGTTCAGACTGCCAGGTAACTTTCAAGCCGTTGGGCGCGCTGGCGTCTCCGCGGAATTGCACGGTGATGTCGTAATCGCGCACTCGCGTGGTCGCCTGCAGATCGATGATGGGCTGAGTCTTGGCCGGATTGGCGAAGGTAACATCGCCGCGTTCGAGTTTGAACTTGGTGCCGTTGAAAGTGAACTCGCCTTCCAGAACCTCCACCCTTCCGAGAATTGCGGGACGCTCGGCGGTGCCGCGCACCCTGAGATCGGCGTTGCCTGAGAGCCTGGCGATGGCGGTTTGCATCTGTAGTTCGGGAGTTGTAACCACGTGAACATCGAGCTTAAGGCGGCTCTGGAGACTATCGCTCTGGGTAAGGACGATCGTCTGTCTGCTCCTCACGATGTAGGCGCCGAAGTCAAAGCCTGGGGTGACGGCGAGCTTGGTGACCATGACATCGCCGCTGAGCAGAGCGGAATTGGTAGTGCCGGTTAGCCGGACGTCGGCGTTGGCGGTGGAACTTACTCCCGGAGGATAACGCAGGCGAACATCATGCGCCGTGGCGCCGAAATCGAGGAGGAAGACGCCGTTCTGATAAGTGGCAGAGCCGGTCAGCGCTACGGTGCCGCCGCCGGTGGTGCCGCTGAGGCGCTCGATCTGGATGCGGTTGCGATCGAACAGCAAAACACCGTTGAGGCCGCTGAGGCCGCTGGGAAAGTCGTTGTGACTGACGTAGGTGTCCTTGACGTCGAGACGCCCTTGCAGGACGGGCTGCGCCAGCGTACCGCTGGCGTTGAGGTTTACGCCTAGAGTGCCGCGCGCCAAAATTTTGGGGTTGAGCGACTGGAAGAGCGTCATATTCACCGAACCGTCCAGGCGGAGGTCGAGTTCTTTCGCGCCCGTCAAGTGCGCGCGGCCGTGGGCAGTGAAATCGGTTCCACTGCCTGAGAGGTGGAGGTTTTCGAGCAGCAGGAATTGATCCGCAACCTGGAAGCGAATGGCATCGACACTTTGTATCTGCACGTGCGCAAACTCGGCGCTGAAAGACCGGATCTCGGCGACTGCCTTCAAATCGTGTGGCGTGCGTAGAGGACCGCGAAGGTGGAGCGTCCCGTCCATGGAAGAGTGTCCCGTGATCTTTCCCGGCAAGTGAGTGCGAAGAAGCGCATCGGCATTCAGATGGTGGAAGTCGAGTTTCAGATCGGCGGGAAAGTCATGCTCTAGTCCAACGGTGCCGGCAATGGTCAAATCAGCTTTATCTTTTTTATCTTTATCTTTAGCAGAATCAAAATCGAAGTCCGAGTGCGCCTTGAGGTCAAGCTGGCGTCCATTGGTGACCGCGTCGAGGTAGAAATCTCCGGCGCGCTCCTTGTCCAGGGCAAGGTCCTTGAGATGAAGGTGCGCTTCGATCGAAGGTTGTGCGGTGGTACCGCTGATTCGCAACGTGAAATCGGCGACGCCATCGGCGGTGAAGCGGCCGGTCTGGACGCGCGGCAAACGGGCAAGATCGAGGTTACTTCCGGAAAGATTCAGGCGAAACTCGCGATTCCACAGATCATTGTTTGACGAGCCGTTCTTCGACCACTCGAGGCTCGACGTGCTGACGGCGGCGTTACCGGAAAGCGGAGCACCGTAGACACTGGCTTTGATGTTGTTGAACTGAAGCTCGCTACCGGCGAGGCGGAGATCGCTCTGCAACAAAGGAACGGCGACACCGTAGGCTGTTCCGTTGTGAAGCTCGATGTGTCCATCGCCGTGGGGATTGGCGCGCGTGCCTGCAACGGTGGCGGAGAGATTCAGCGTGCCCGCCAGCGGGTGTTGAACTCCGGCCAATTGCGCGAGTTCGGCGACTTCGGCGTTGCGTATATCAAAGTGCAGAGCAAAAGGATCGCTCTCCTGAAGCGCACCCGCGGTAAGCGCGGTACTGGCGTCGAAGTGCGCCGCGGTGTGGCCGTGAAGGAGCGACCCATTGCGCGCGGCGAAGTGATTGCTGGAGTATTGGACGGCGGTGGAGAGCGCGTCCCAGTGCACCACTCGAGAAGGAGCTCGTTGGGTCGCCGGCACGGTCGTGTCGAAATCGTAGACCTCGAGATTTCCGCTGACGGAAAGCTCAGAGAGTCTGCCGCTGGCGTTGCCGGTGAGGCTGGCCCAGCCGTGAACGGTGAAGGGCAAAGCCCGCGATCCAGAATTTGACGACCCAGAATTTGACGACCCAGAATTTGACAACCCAGAATTTGAGGACCCAGAGTTTGACAACCTGTAGGCCGCTTCGAGCAGAGGCGTCCACTCCTTGAGGTTGTGGCTGGTGAAGGAGAATCGCAGCGCCGAAGTCGCGGCCAGATTGCCGCTGGCTGTGATTTCGGAAGCGGGTGTGGTCAGGTGAAACTGGGACATCTCCAATTCATCGCGCGATCCGCGGTAGATACCATCGATCTGACCGCGCACGGGAATTTCGGCCGGCGTCGGCTTTAGCGGGGGCGTAATGGCAAGGTTCAGGCCAGTCTCCGCGTCACGGATCGAGCCCACCCAGAGCATCTCAACCTTGCCGCTGGCGCTTCCCGACAGGTCGAGGCGGTCCAGCGGAAGGTTGGTTGTGCTCAGCAATTCGAGGGCGGGGAGCAGCGGGAAGCCCGCCAGTTGGAGGCGCACCGAACCGCGCTGAAGACTTCCCGGCGGGACTCGTCCGATCACATGGCGCCGGCCCGGGGCCGGCGCCGGTTCGATCGGGCTTTGGATCGAACTCTGGATTGAAGTCTGCCAGTTGGTCACGTCGACATCGCCTGCGAGGTCGCCACCGAGTAGGTTCGCCTTGATCGAGGAAAGGCGGAAGCGGTCGGGGGTAATGGAATAGCTTGCAGTGATGCGGCCATTCCGCATCGACAGCTTACCGTTCGACCATTCGATGTCTTTGGCCTGCACCGTTCCCTGGGTGGAAAAATCCCGGAGGTTCCAGGAAGCTCTGCCCTCGAACTGGGCCACGCCTTTCTGGACCATGCTTTTCTGGAGCGACCCTGTGCGAACTTGGGGCTGCCGCGCGAGGGACGCGAGTTCGCCGAGATCCGCGACGCCATGATAATCACCGCTCACCTGGGGGTCGTGAAAGTCCTGCAGGCGTCCCGCGAAGTGAATTTCAGATTTTCCGGAAGTCACAGTCAAACCGCTGACGTCGGCGCGTCCGCGCGCCAGAACCAGCGAAGCATCAGCCCGCCACACAAACGAGGGGTAGTCTTGAAAGCGCGTGGCGACGCTTCCCGCGACGATGTGAGCTTCGTATTGACGGCGCAGCAAAGAGTGGTTCAAAAGCAGCGCCACGTCGCGGGCGTCAAAATCGAACGGCACCTTCTTGTCTTCCCACAGAAGCTCGCCACGCTGCACCTCGATGCGCGAAACCGAAAGCGAGATGAGTTGCTCCACCGGCCCCTGATCGTAGGAGGGCTTCACCGGCGGCACGGGCACATTGGTGGTGCCATCGGGATAGGCGATGACGTGGACGACCGGGTGCTCGAGCACCAGGGAATGCAATCCGATGGTGGTGCTGAGGAGCGAAATGATTTTCATTTCGGCCTGCAGCCGGTCGACGTGCAGAAATGGGGTCTGATCCTTAGCTTCGCGGCCGTGAATGGTCAGGTTGCGAGCGTCCACGCGCAGGCGGAGTGGGATCGTGTGCAGTTCTCCAAGCTCGACGCGTCCGCCGGTGAGTTTCTCCGCCGACGCGATCACCCGGCGGCGAACCCTCTGCTGAAAAGAATCGGTGGTGACGTACCAGCCGAGGAGGCCGAATGCGATCAGACTGAAAACGCAGAACCCGAGAAAGAGTTTCCACAGAATGCGCCGGCGCTCGGGGGGAACAGGCTCGGTCGAGATTTCAGGCGGCGGGTCGGTAAAAGGTTCGGTCATCGATCAACGGTTCCGCTCTCCGGCACTGGATTCAGGAGTCAGGATGCGGCTTCCAGAGCGCAGACTCGACAGCCACCCGGAGAGCAGTTCGTTCATTTTCTGCTCGGAAAGCAAATCTTTAATTCGGCCAGAGACTTCGGGCAACGGCGTTGTGCGACTGCCGGCCCGTTTCATAGCGGGCAGTAACTGATCGTTGTAGTAGGTCTCCACCGCCTGCCGATCAATCTGGATGGAGGGGCGCAGCCGGTCTTCCACGAGCTTCATGAGCTGGATCTGGTCGCCCAGGCGCTTTCCCAGCGAGCTTGGGGTGAGCCCATAACGTTGGAGCTTGGCGTGCCATGCGTCGTCGGTGACGCAATCGGGATGGAGTTTGCGGATTTCAGCGAGGCGGGCGGTGACCTGCTCGGTAGGAGCGGGTTGAGACGGACGCACCTGTTCCCGCAGCAGTTCCTGATCGATCAGGCGATCGAGAGCTGCTTTGCGCTCGGCGGAGGTGAATGAATCGGGATCGCGGCCATTGGCCAGGGCCTCGAAGGCGATTTCCTGCTCCCAATCGCTCTGCAAAACCACGTGGCCGTTCACGTTGGTGACGACACGATCCACGATCTGACCGCCGAGGGATGAGATCGCCAGCGCCATGCTCAGCGCCAGCAGAAGCGCGCAATGCTTTGCGAGTTTGATGCCTGGCGGCGGAGAGCCGGGTTTCCGCGCCCGGCTTGGCCCTTCGGCTTCGCTCAGGGCAGGCCTTTCGATTTCGCCCAGGGCTGACGGGCGAGGACGCCGGTCGCTCCACAACACTTCGCGTTTGAATAGCCAGAGTTTCATCAGAAAGACTGCCCTACGCTGAACGAGAAATTGAAATGGCCGGCGCGTTGGTAGCCAAACTGCCCGTTCTGCTGCCCGTTCGCCCTATTGGTCACAATGTTGGTGTAGCTCGGAAAGTAGGGCGGATTTAAATTGTATCCGAAGTCAAAGGTCAATGGGCCGATCGGCGTTTGATAGCCGAGACCTAAGCCAACGGCGTGCGAAGCATAGTTGTATTTGCACAGCGAGTACTGCGGGGGCGGCGCCGCCTGAAAACACAGTTGTTGGTCAGGCTGGTGAAAGCGGCCGAGGCTGGAGAGTATTTCCTGTGGCCGAGCGAAAACATTGCCCATGTCCTCGAAAAGCGTAAAGCCGACGTTGTCGTGAAGGTAAGGCAGCCTGACATTTGGAAAACGCATCTCCAGGTTGTTGAGGAACACGGCGCTGCCCCCGACGGGAAAGCCGGTAAAGGGGTCGCGCGGTCCCGCCTGATTTAACCCAAATCCGCGATGGGAGTTGCCCCCGCCGCTGAAGAAACGCTCGGGCAAAGGAACAAGACTGCTCCCAGCGGGCACAGGTTGCGCCGGGTCGATCAAAACCGTACTTCCGAAACGGTTCTCAACCCCGACGCTGGTGGAACGGGCGAAGACGAATCCTTTTCCGGTGCTGCGACTGCGAAAAAACGTGTAATAGGTAGAGTTCTTAGCCAGCAACCGGCTGAAGTCGGCCGCAGAGCCAAAAGAACTGGAGGAAACGCCGCCTTCGACCGTGGTGTAACTGCCGCGCGTGGTTTCCAGATCGTTATCGCGCCGGTTGCGAATGTAGAGGAAATTAGGCATTCCTACCTGGGTTGGCTGGGAGAGAAGCGGAATGAGATTGCTGGTGACCTCAATATTGCTAGCCTCCACGCGGCGGTAACTGAAACGGTAGGTGAAGGTCGTGAGTTCGCGGTCCTGCATTTTGTAGAGCACTTGCAAGACTTGCAAATTGCCTTCCAGACGTTTCGAGGTAAAGGTGGAGACATCTACGGTGTTGTCGTAAAACGCAGTGGCAGTGAAACGAAAGTTGTCCAGGTTCAGGAGACTGGGGATGTCATAACTGACGAGGGCTTTCTGCTGCAGGCGGCCGAGGGCACCCTTGAGGGCGAGGGTCTGATGGCGACCACCCACGTTGATACGGCTGACGCCAGCCGACACCATGGGGCTGACGCCGGTCTGCCCGAGTGGCTGGTTGACTCCGAATGTTGGCTGTCCGGTCTGGAACTCGAAACCGCCGCCGTAATCGAAAGTGTAGCGTTCGGCCTCGCGGGCGGTGACGAGCACGTTCTTGCGAGACTCGGTGCCGTCGGGATTCTGGATGGCCGTGTCCACTTGCTTGAATAGGCCGAGATCGTAGAGGCGGCGCTGACTCTCCAGCATATCTTTCTGGCTCAGAGGCCCGCCCGGTTGCACCCGGATGGCGCGGCGGGCGACTCCGGGCCGGGTATGCTGCAGCCCATCGACAAAGACTCGATTGACAAAAAATTGCTCGCCCTCATGAATCGAGAAGGTCACGCCAACGCTTGGCAAGTTGTCAGACGACGGAACGGAAACATAAGCGACGTCAACGGTGGCATTGGGAAAGCCATTATCGAAATACTTTCCCAGAATCGTGTCGCGGTCATCGGCCAGACTCGATTCGTCGAAGGCCTGTCCTTCCTCGGTCTGAATTTCGGGAAGCTGTTCCTGCGGTAGCGTATAACTGCCCTCGATGCGGACCCATGCCACGCGCGTCTGCGGGCCCTCTTTGACGACGATTTCGATGGCCAACTGCGATGGCTCACCCTGATACTTGTCGACCAGTTTGCTGGTGACTTCGGCCTGCCGGAAGCCGCTGGCGCGATAGAGACTTTCAATACTCCGCACATCTTCTTCGAGCAGGACTTCGCTGTAGCGACCGTGACTGAAGAGGCGTCCGGCGGATTGGTCCTGCATGCGGGAGCGAATCAGCTCGCCGGAAAAAAACCGATTGCCACAGATGCGAATGGCAGCGAGTTTGTGGCGGTCCCCGGGATTGACGGCATAAACCACCTGCAAATCCTTGCCGCCCTCGGTGCTGTGCTGGCTGACACCAACCGAGGCGTCGAAGTAACCAAGCGTCTGAAGATGGTTCTGAATGTTGCGCCGGCCTTCGTTGAGCAGATCATCGTCGACCGCGCCTTCTTGATAGATTGGCACCAGCCGGTGCAGGACGCGCTGGCTGAGTTTGAAACCCTCCGCAGCAATCTGCACCACGGGACCGCGGTCCACTTTGAAGACGAAGTCCACAGTGTTGCGTTTGGGCTGGTAGGTGCGGCTGGCCACCGAGACCTGGGCGAGCAGACGGTTCTGCTTTTGATAGCGCCGGCGAATCCGCTGCAGAGCGCGCGTAATGCGATTCGAGCGGACTGGATCGCCGGAATGAAGCTTGGCAATATCCTCGATCGCTTCGACGGAGTAGCCGGCATCGCCTTCCAGAGTGATCTCTCCGACTGCGGCATGCGGCCCGGGGACGACCCGGAAGGTCAGGTTTACTTCATGCTGCTGTTCGTCGCGCTGTTCCGAGGTCGTAACCTTCGACTGGTGGAAGCCGTTTTCTTCCATTACTCGTTGGATGCCGGTTAGAGCGCGGTCGAGTTTCTCATGAGCGTAGAGTTCGCCGAGTTGCAGGCGGGTGGCGCTGGCCAGTTGGTTCGCGGAGGGATTGGTGGAGACTCCCCGGATCGTCACCATGCCTACGAAAAAATTGGCGGTGGTCAGAAAGCGCAGCCTGACGCCGCCGGTGTCGGTGCGATCCGCTTCGGCCTGAATATCGGAGAACCGACCGGTGGCAAAAAGAGCCTGCATGGCATCGTGCAGCGCTTCGCGCGTCAGCGGTTCGCCGACCTTGAGCGGCGTGGCCGCCAGTAGCGTCGCCGCTTCTTCCGGCGGAACGTCGGGCAACTCGATCTGGTCGATCGCTAAGCCGAGATAGGGCGAGATGGTTCCAAAATTTGTCTCGGACTGGGTTCCGAATTGTGCGGGCGATTCGGCAGGCTGCTGCCCGGCTAGAGGCGAACCACTTGCCCAACTTGCGCGGTGTGCAAGCATCAACAGAAATACGAGCGCATAAAAAGCGGCGCCGCTTTTAGCGAATTCAGAGTTGTGGTGACGACGGGCAACTGCCGAGCTTCGCTCGGCTTGGACGGCCGGGGCACCCGTCCCCACACAACCTTGGACGGGCGAGGGCGCCCGTAACCACACGAGCACGCCCTCCTGCAATTCAGGCTGGTCACCCATGAACATGAAACCCTTCGGGTTCGATGAATCGCGAAACCGCACACGTTGCTCGCAAGAACAAAGTTTGACGACCGGCACCTATAATACTGGTTGGAAAGCTCCGGGAAGGTGATCGCTAAGGTTATTGCTTTGGAAATGGACGCTTTGGAGATCGACGAGCGGTACTCGCGGCAGGTGTTGTTTGAGGAGATCGGGGCGGCGGGGCAGAAAAAGCTGGCGCAGTCCAGCGTGGTTATCGTGGGATGCGGCGCCACGGGTTCTGCTCTGGCCTCGTTGCTGGCGCGTTCGGGCGTCGGGACGCTGCGGATTCTCGACCGCGACTATGTCGAAGCGAGCAATCTGCAGCGGCAGGCTTTATTTGACGAGGAAGACGCGCGCGAATCTGTGCCCAAGGCGATCGCCGCGGCGCGGCAAATCGCGCGCTTCAACTCGCAGATTGTCGTCGAGCCCCAGGTTGCCGACCTGATTCCGGCGAATGTCGATTCCCTGCTTGGCGGCTCGGACCTGATTCTGGATGGTACCGACAACTTCGAAACTCGATATCTGATCAACGACTATGCGGTGAAAAATTCCGTGGCTTGGATTTACTCGGCAGCGGTCGGGAGTTATGTCGTGACCATGAACATCCTGCCCGGCGACACGGCTTGCCTGGCCTGCATCTTTCCGGAATCTCCCCGTGGGACGGTGGAGACCTGCGAGACTGCCGGCATTTTGAATTCTGCGGTGAACCTGGTGTCGTCAATTGCGGCTACTGAGGCGTTGAAGTTTCTGGTTGGTGCTCGTTCGAAAATGCGGCGGACACTGCTTTCCTGGGATGTGTGGACGAACGAACGGGCGGAGTTGGCGGCGATTCATCCGCGGGCGGGATGCCGCGCATGTTTGCGAGACTTTATTCATCTGGCTGGTGAAGGGCGGCCTCACATCACTTTGTGCGGCAGGAATTCGGTGCAGATTCATGAACGGCAGCGGCCGGTGGACTTTGCCGAACTGAGCACTCGCCTTCAACCTCACGGTAATGTTCGGCACAATGAGTTTGTGCTGAAGTTCTGGCATAAGCCTTACGAAATGACGCTGTTTCCGGACGGCCGGGCGATCATCAAGGGGACGACGGATACGGCTGTGGCGCGCAGTCTGTATGCGCGATTCGTCGGTAGTTAAGAAACTGGTAGCTAAGAAGCTGATGGAATGAGGTGTGTTCTCGCTTGTCTCCCGGCGCTGACTCAGCCGGGCGGGGACGCCCGGCGCTCCACTCAAGGCTGAGCCAATTGATTGCAGGTTGTGCGCACCTGTTTTCACCAGCGCTCGGAACCGACACTGCATGAAGTTGCAGTTGTTTGGCCGAGAGCGCCGCGAATCTCCGAATATCCTGCCCGTTTTCGCCTCAGAGGGGACTGGCCAGAAAACTGCACTTAAACCGTAGATGTGTTAGTACCTCGTGGAGGCAGTATGCGACCCTATTTGATTCTGACGGCGGTAGTTTTGATGGCAGTAGCGGCTTTTGGGCAGCCGCCCTTTCAACCAGGTTACGGCCCATGCGGCGTTTATGGATGCGGGCCGTTTATCCCGCTTCTGACTACACCAGAGATTTCCTTGCAGCAGTTTTCGCCGAACCCGGTGGGAGCAAGCAACGCCACCACGGGATTGATCGCCGGCGCAACCAACTCAACGCTTTCGCAGATTGAGGGAGAGACCAGTTCGGTTTATTCCGTGGCCGTGTGGTACCAGGGCGGCGCTCCTCTGATGGCGCCGGAGGTCCATCTGTGGCCGGAGACGGTGGGACGTGAAGGTCGCCCTATGCACGAGGCGATGCGCGAAGAACGTGGGTTTGAAGGACGTCCGCGGGAAGGGCGTCCTCGGGAAGCCCGTTCGCGCGAACGTGAAGAGCATGGCGCACGAGCGGAAGCCCACGGCGATTGGACGTTCTTCACAGGACGGGAAAACGTCAAGGAAGCGACGAGCGTAGTGAAGGGCTTCAAGAAGGCTGCTCACGTGTATAACAACAGCGACGTTTGGCGCCAGAACGACAAGAACGGCGCGGTGAAATACGACGAAAAGAGGGAGAAGATGTAGGAGGGCAGCTCTCAGCTCTTGGCTTTTAGCTTTTGGCTCTTGATCGCCATTTTTTGTGGAGGCCGAGGGCCTTTTTATTTGTTAGCGGATTCTCATCGCAGCCTATGGTGAACTCCAGCGCCCAAAACCAGCGCCTAAAGGCGGATTCATAACACGGCACTGACGGTATGCCTAAAGGCATACCCTGACACAAATCGACCCTGACACGAATCGTACTTGCACCACGGTGTTATGCAATCCCGTAACGTTGGTGAGTCATTCCGTTCGCCAATCTGCTATCTTCTTGCGGTTGCTCTTCTTCGCAAATGAAGGGCAGGCGGCGCTGCGCGCCCGGAGTGAGTGTCTTCATGCCTGAGATTGCACGTATTGAGCCGTCCCGCTTGTACCGCTGGATGGTGTTGTTCGTGGTCAGCCTCGCGATGTTTGGAAATTACTATGTCTATGACTGCATCGCGCCCATTGCCGACCTGCTCTCGAAGCAGCTTGGGTTTTCCGATTCCAACATCGGCCTGCTGCAGGCGATCTACAGCATTCCGAATGTCATCATGGTGCTAATCGGCGGTTATATCGTCGACCGCATTGGCGCGCGCAAGGCGATCTTCATCTTTGGAACCATCTGCCTGATCGGGGCCGTGATTACGGCTTACCCCGACAATTCGTGGCTACGCGCCGGAGTCGTCGGAGTGGTTAATGTGGCTGTCCCGGTGGTTCGATTGCTGGGGCACATTCCCTTGCTTTCTCGAATCGACTTCGTGCGGGACCTCGGCTCCGTCGAAAAGGTCTCGACGGCTAGAGGCGCTTTGGTCGCGGGCATGTCGGCTGGGCGCCTGGTGTTTGGGATGGGCGCCGAATCCCTGATCGTCGCCGTCACTACGGGCATTGCCAAATGGTTCCGCGGGAAAGAACTGAGCTTCGCCTTCGGCATCAACCTTATGATGTCTCGCGGGGGCTCATTGTTGGCGCAATGGTCTCCCTCGTGGGCTGGTTTCGCGTATAGCCAGTGGCGGGGTCCGTTGCTGATCTCGGTTGTATTCGCTACTTTCTGCGTGACCGGAGCCCTTCTGTACTGGGGCATGGAGGTCCATGCGGAGAAGCGCTACCAGGTCGGTCCAGCCGGTTCGACCGACAAGGTGGTTTTCCGCGATCTCACGTCGTTTGGACTTTCCTACTGGTATATCGTCGCGCTTTGCATTGTCTTCTATTCGGCGATCTTCCCTTTCGAGACCTTCGCTTACAAGTTCTTCATGGATGCGCACCACACGACTCGGGAAGCGGGCGGTGATCTGGTCGGCATGTTGACCATCTTCACCATGTTTGGAACGCCGTTCTTTGGAAGATTTGCCGATCGAATCGGCAAGCGCGCGCTCCTGATGATGATTGGTTCGGTGCTGTTAATTCCCGTCTATCTGATGATGGCATACATGCACTCTTCGACGTACATCACGGTTTACTTCCCTTCCACGTCCTCGGATGGACACTTCGCATTCATAGCGCACCATCTCCCTCCTATCCTTCTGTTGACGATGGCGATGATGGGCATCGCCTTTTCTTTGATTCCGGCGGTGATGTGGCCTTCGGTCGCTTATATCGTTGACCAGTCCAAGCTGGGCACGGCTTATGGGCTGATGACGATGATCCAGAACATCGGGCTGGCAGGGTTTAACTTGTTGATAGGGTGGGCAAATGACCACGGCCAGGCCAGCGCGGAAAATCCAGCAGGATACCGGATGGGGATGTGGATCTTTTCCATTCTGGGATTCTTGGGGGTGTTGTTCGCTTTCCTGCTGCGGCAGCGAGAGCTTGGTCCCCGCGGTCACGGGCTGGAGACGATTACCGCTAAGGGATGACGGCGGGGATGCCCAACCCCTAAAGGGGCATGCAATTGCCCGACACTTTCGGTATCGCTAAAGCGACACCCTGATACGAAGCGGGGGTTCTTCGATTGTTGAACCTCACCTTACGAGACTGGTCTTACGAGAGTGATCCAGGGGCCATCGTAGCCGATCACTTTGGTCGGATAGATCATTCCGCGAGCTACGGTTTTTGGTATTCTGACTACTCAGGAACGGTCGAGAGCGCTTCCGCGATTGCCTCGGCAAATTCGTACAACGAAAAGAGTTTGAAGCCGCATCAGAGCCAGTAGCGGCCGGAAAAAGGCGACTTGACCGACCCGAAGCAAAGCATCACCGAAGCAGAAGCTATTGAGCAGGCGAAACAGGGCCACGAAGCTGCGTTCGAAGTCTTGTATCACCTGCACAAACGCCGCGTTTACTCGCTATGTTTGCGAATGGTCTCCAATCCCGCGCAGGCCGAAGATCTGGCCCAGGAAGCATTTCTTCAGCTCTTTCGCAAGATCGGAACCTTTCGCGGGGAATCTGCGTTTTCCACCTGGCTGCACCGCATGACGGTCAACGTCGTGCTGATGCAACTGCGCAAGAAGGGTCTGCCGGTGGTGTCGCTGGAAGAGACGCTGGAAGCCGAAGACGAAGCTCCCAGGAAAGAATTCGGTACCAAGGATGTGAAGCTGACGGGCGCCGTCGATCGCCTACAATTGCAGCGGGCAATTGACCGGCTGCCGCCGGGTTATAGAACGGTTTTTGTGTTGCACGACGTGGAAGGGTTCGAGCATAACGAAATTGCCCAAATCGTGGGATGCTCGATTGGCAACAGCAAATCGCAGCTCCACAAGGCGCGATTGAAGTTGCGGGAGTATCTGAAGTTCATGAAAGCCGAAAAGGCCAAAACTGGGTAAAGGGTAGTTGCGGTATTGGGGAGAGGTTGGCTATGACGTGTGCAGATGTACGGCGAGTTCTGCCGGAAATCCTCGACGGCGCTCCGGAGGGCGTGTTTCCGGCTGACTTTGAAACTCATGTGAAGTCCTGTCCAGATTGCTCGGATCTGATTTCGGACTTGAAGTTGATCTCGAGCGAAGCCCGGCAACTAGCAGCAAGCGAAGAACCTGCGCCGCGGGTGTGGGTGCGAATTGCGGCGGAATTGCGGGCCGAAGGGCTGATCCGCGAGTCGGATTCCGCGCCCAACCAGCCCGCCCTTTTTCCAGCTTCTCCACCACGGCGCTGGAGCGCGTGGTGGCTGGCGCCAGTCGCGGTTGCGCTGCTGGCGGCGGGCTCTTACGTGGTAAGCCATCGGCAAGCCCCGCAAGTGGCGAGGCAGCAAGCTCCGGCAACTCCTCCATCGACGGCCCCGGATCGAGTGACTCCTCCGGCCACCTCAGCTTCGGTGTCCACTTCGGCTGCTACTTCGACTCCTGCTTCGGCCCCCCAGCAACTGGCAAAAAAGAAGTCCGCTAAGCCAGCCGACGTGGTGGCATCGGCGGCAAAACCCGCGGTCGAACCCGGGCCGAGTGCGGAAGATCAACAGTTTCTGAGTGCCGTTTCCACGCGTGCTCCTTCGATGCGGGCGACATATGAAAGTCAACTGAAAGCGGTGAATGCCCACATCCGGGAAGTGCAGGCCTACCTGGAGCGGAATCCGGGAGATGCAGATGCCCGGCAGCACCTGATGGATGCTTATCAACAAAAAGCACTTCTTTACCAGATCGCGTTGGATCGCATTCAATAGCGGAAGGGCGGGCCGGCGTTCCCGGCCGCGGGGGCGGCGTTTCTTATGGCGAGGCTTCAGCAAACGAGCATTCACCGGACGAGCATTCAACAGGCGAGCATTCAGCACACCGCAGTCGTAACCCTGGTTCTGGCAACCTATCTGTCGACGGCGGCCTTTGCCGAGACCAAGAAGGAATACCGTTACACGGTCGGCCCCAACGCCAATATTTCGGTGGATACGATGTACGGCGCGATTTCGGTCAAGCCTGGGAGCAGCGATGAGGTGGTGATGACGGCCACTCTCAAATCGGACAACGTGGAAGTCGACGAGCAGCAAAATGGCAACCGGATTGAAATCGCGTCGCACCTGCTGCGGGGCCTAGACCAGCCAGCAGGCCAGGTCGACTACGAACTGCTGATTCCGCCCGACGCTACTCTCACTCTGCATTCTTCGACTGGTCCACTGTCGGTAGAGCGCCTGCAAGGGGATCTAACTCTGGAAGGAACGGACGCGGTGGTGAATGTGCGCAACGTCGGGAACGGTCATGTGCACGTGCGGACGATGCGCGGACCCATTACGCTGACCGATGTTCGGAACGGCCACGTGGAGATCGCTTCCATCAGCGGCGACGTTCATATGACGTCGGTCGATGGGCCGCTGGTGCAGGTGAATTTGGGGAGTGGGAGGATTTTCTACGATGGGAACTTCGGCTCCGGCGGCAACTATCGGTTCACCACCCACACCGGTGATATAGAGGCCCTGGCGCCCGCGAATGTCTCGGCCGGTTTCAGAGCGCACTCGGTGCTGGGCCGGGTGCAACACGACTTTCCTCTCCAACCCCGGCATTCGCGGTATACGGTAGAAGCGGGCCGTTCCTTTGTTGGTACTGCCGGCGGGGCCGCATCGGAAGTCGTGCTGCGCTCTTTCAGTGGTAGAATCCGCCTCAAGCAACGCTGAATCACAGAAAATTGATGGGAGCAGAGGGCACGGACCCTGGGGTGTTGCTGGAGCGACTGGCATCTCGCCTATCACCTATCAGCAGTTCGGCGGCCGGGCGGGGACACCCGGCTCTCCATTAGAACGTCGCCCCTTACGTGCCCGGGAGTGCCATGGGAGTGCGCGCGGTGTTTCTTGTGGGATTCATGGCGTCCGGCAAGAGCCGCGTGGGGCAGGAACTCGCTCGGCGGCTGGACTGGGATTTTGTGGATCTGGATGCCCGCATCGAGTCTCGTGAAGGGCAGACGATTCCCGAGATTTTTCGGGACAGAGGGGAGTCCGAGTTTCGGCTGGCCGAAACCAGTGCGCTAGGCGATCTGCTAACCGCGTCGCTCGAACGCAACAGCGTGGTCGCACTCGGCGGCGGGGCTTTCGCACAGGAAAGGAACCGCGAATTGCTGCGGCCGTGGCCAACGGTTTTTTTGGAAGCGCCCGCATCCGAACTTTGGCAACGGAGTCTGACGGACGGCGTGGACCGGCCGCTGCGAAGCGATTTCGAGCAGTTCGTTCAACTGTACGCGGAACGCCTTCCCTTTTATCGCCAAGCGAGCGTGGTGGTCGCGACCACGGGTAAGCAGTTGGCTTCCATTTGCGCCGAGATCGAAGGTGCATTGCAACTTAGAGGAACTCCGGAAGACGCGGGGCCGGGCTTAACCCGGATTGATCGCACCAGTTTCGGAAGAGGAGAATCACATTGAAGCGGTCTTATCGGCGGCGGTTGGCTTTCATGATGGCACTGGTCTGGTGCATGGCGGTGCCGGGCGCCTGGGCAAGGGCCACTCCCATGTCAAAGGAGAAGGAGAAGGAGAAGGAACACGAGGGGAAGAACATCGACTCTGGGTCCTTCGGCGTGTTCCAGAACGGCCATCGAGTGGGAACCGAGACGTTCTCGATCTATCAGACGAGCAGCGGCAGCGTCATCAATTCTGAGTTCAAGACGGACAATGCTCCCGCAGCAGCGGTGCAAACTTCGGTGATGCAGCTTACGGTGGGCGGGGATATCCGGCGTTACGAGTGGAAGGAGTTGAGTCCGGAGCAAGCGGAATCGGTGGTGGTGCCGAATGACGATTTTCTGACCCAGAAGTGGAGCGCTGGACCGCAGGCCAAAGAACAGGAACAGCCCTACCTGCTGCCCTTGTCGACCTGCATCCTGGACGACTATTTTTTCGTTCACCGCGAAGTGCTGGCGTGGAGATATCTAGCCGCAGCCTGCAAACAGGATAAAGGGCAGCTGCAGTGTCCGGTGAAGCAGCGCGCCCAGTTTGGAACCATGAACCCGCACGAACATTCTTCGGCGGCGCTGAGCGCGGAGTTCCTGGGCCGGGAAAAGGTGACTCTGAAAAATGGGCAGCAACAGAACCTGCTCAAACTGGAACTAAAGAGCGACGCGGGAACGTGGCAACTCTGGCTCGACGATCAATACAAGGTAATGAAGATTTCCGTTGTAGGAGAGAATACCGAAGTCGAGCGCGATTAGCCGGGCGAACGATACCTTCGCGGGCTGAAGGTCACCCCCTTTCGGAATTGGATTGGTCTCAATCTCAGGCGATACGATAGGGGGAGGCAGTGGAGAAGAAGTCGTTCGTCATAGCGGGACTGGGCCGATTGGGATAACTCTTGACGATTCTTGATTCACGCACGTCGCGCGTGCTGTTCACGGCTTTGCTGTTCGCCGTGGGGCTGGGCTTCCTCTATGCGGCGCGACGAACGCTAATTCTGTTCCTTTTCGCCATTTTTTTTGCCTACCTCATTAACCCCGCAGTAGCGCGACTGGAGAAACTGGTCCGTAGCCGCGTCTGGGGGATCACGATCATTTACCTTCTCCTTCTGGTTGGTCTGGGGGGGTGCGGCTTTCTTGTCGGCCCACGGATTGCCCGGCAAAGCACGCGCCTGGGATCGTCGCTGCCCGGACTGATGGAGCAGGCCGGCACCGGCCAGCTCTCCGGCCAGATCGGCCAGCTTGCCGAACAGATTGGAAGCGAGCACGGCTGGAGCGCTGCGACCCAGAAGCGAATTCAGGGTTTCTTGATAAGTCGCCGGGGAGACTTATCCAGCCTAGCGAAGCGCATCGGCATTCGCGCGGCCGAAGCGGCGCAGCAAGTGTGGGTACTGTTTCTAGTGCCTATCCTTGCCATTTTCTTTCTGCGCGATGGTGGGAACTTTCATGAAGTGCTGCTGGCGCTGGTGCAGTCGCGCACGCAACGTGAGTTTCTGCAGGATGTGTTCCAGGATCTGAACCAGATGCTCGCCCAATTCATTCGTGCCCAGTTGACCCTGGCGGCGCTGTCGCTGCTGGCCTACATCTCATTTTTAGGTGCGATGCACGTGCCCTACGCGCTCATGCTCGGTACCGTCGGAGGCGCGCTGGAATTCATACCCATGGCAGGACCGCTGCTGGCAGGCGCAGCCATGATGATCGTCGCCGTTTTGGCCGGGTATCAGCACTGGGCGTATCTGCTGTTGTTTTTGCTCGTCTGGCGAATGGTGCTGGATTACGTAATTTCTCCGCGAGTCATGGGAGGCAGCGTGGAGTTGCATCCGCTGGCGGCTTTGTTCGGCATTCTTGCGGGGAGCGAAATCGCGGGAATACTTGGTGTCTATCTTTCCATCCCGGTGATGGCCAGTCTGCGCATCGTCTGGCGGCGCTGGCGCATCTACGTGGAAAAGCGCAGATTCGGGCCGCTCAACGAGTACTCGTTTCCGCAAGAGTTGGGAAAGGGCGGTCGTGGGCCAATTTGATTGACCCACACCGAAAGGGGAGAAGTTAGAAAACTCCTCTACGACGTGGCCGCCGCGGCTGCGTTTTTCACGCTCTCCACATCGACTTTGCGAAGAAACTCGGCCGCTGCTTCGGGCAGCACCGAGTTGATGAACATTCCCGAGCCCAGCTCAAATCCGGCTACCCGCGTCAGCCTTGGGATCACACTCAAATACCAGTGAAAGTACTTCACGCCGACGCTCTCGGCGGGAGCGCTACGAATCGTAAAGTTGAAGTCCGGGTCCGCCAGCCCGTGGTAGAGCTTGGCCAGCGTCGAGCGCAACATGCGCGCCAGATCGTTCATCTCCGCAGCGCTCACATCGCCGAAGCTGGCCATGTGCCGCCGCGGATAGATGTGAGTACAGAACGGAGCCGGCGAGGCATACATTTCGAGCGCGACGAAGTGCTCGGAAATGGTGACGATGCGGGTTTGTTCTTGTAATTCCTCTTCCAGCATCTGACAGAACATGCAGTCGCCAAAGTCGTCAAAGTGTCGCAAGGCATGTTGAAAGCGCTCGCGCACCTGGAGCGAGGTCACGGGCGTCGCGATCATCTGGGAGTGCGGGTGTTCCAGGCTAGTGCCGGCGTCGAGCCCGTGATTCTTGAAAATGGTGATGAGCGCGATGCGCGGGTCGAGGCTGAGTTCATCGAAGCGAGTTTTGTAAATATGGAGAATTTCCGCCACGTAGGAATCGGGCATCAAGGCCAGAACCTGAGCGTGGTCCGGCGTCTCCACAATCACATCGTGAATCCCAAAGCCGTTTACCGATCGGCGCAAACGGTGTACCGTGCGGGTTGGCGATGCGTCGCGGGAAAGAGCTGCAAATTTATTGGGTATTACGCGCGCGTGCCACGGGACATCCATGGCGGCCGGTACGCGCAGAACTTCCGGCGGAGTCAGCTTCTCGTTGCCCGGACAAAAAGGGCAGTTCGCGACAAACGATGCCACCGGTTTCCGCTCGCGGTGGCGCGCCATTTCTTCCGGACGGCGGGCGCGCTCGGTTGCGATCACAACCCATTCCTTAGTAGCAAAATTCTGACGCAGTTCTGACATAGTCACTCCTGGAGCTGGTTTCGATACCCTGATACGAAACCAGAGTTTTTCCCGCAACCTGTGAAGCTGTGCCCCACCCAAAATCGATCTATGAAACCAGCTCTAGGCAGAGCCTACATCAGGGCTCGAGAGTCGAACAGGCACCGAGGGTCGTATTGCTGGCTCGCGCGAGGAAAGGGCGGCCACGCGCATCGAATTTCGTCGCGGGATCAGAGGCGGCATTCCCCTAAAAAAAGTCACTAGTATAAAATTACAGTTCATCATGTCGACCAAACTTCCTGTAGGAATTCTCGGTGCCACGGGCATCGTTGGGCAGAGATTTATCCAGATGCTCGAACAGCACCCGTGGTTTGAAGTGTCGTGGCTGGCAGCGTCCGACCGATCGGAAGGGCGGACGTACGCCGAAGCTGCGCGCTGGCGTTTGAAGACTGCCATCCCGGGCCCGGTCGCAACGATGACAGTTTCACCGGCCAAACCCGAAGGCGCGCCGAAGATCATTTTCGCCGCGCTGGATGCGGCCATCGCCCGTGAACTGGAGCCACAATTTGCCGCCGCAGGGTGCGCCGTCGTCTCCAACTCCAGCGCCTTGCGCATGCAGCAAGACGTTCCGCTGGTGATTCCGGAAGTCAATGGCGACCACATTCGGTTGATCGATAAACAATCCTGGCGCAGTCAATCGGGAGGGTATGTGGTCACTAATCCCAACTGTTCCGCGATTGGCCTGGTGCTGGCGCTCGCTCCGTTGCATCGCGCTTTCACCCTTGAGACCGTGATGGCGGTCACGATGCAGGCGGTCAGCGGCGCGGGATATCCTGGTGTTGCTTCGCTCGACATTCTAGGCAACGTGATTCCCTACATCGCGAAAGAAGAAGAGAAGATGGAAGAGGAGACGCAAAAGTTGCTGGGGACGCTGAACGGTTCGCGCGTCGACCCTGCTCCCTTTGCGATGAGCGCGCAATGCAATCGCGTGGCGGTGGAAGATGGCCACACGGAATCCGTCGCCGTCCGATTTAAGAAAAAGGTTGTGCCGGAGGAGATCATCGCCGCCTGGAATAATTTCCAAGCGGAACCGCAGAAACTTCGTTTACCGAGCGCGCCGCCTCAGCCTGTGGTGTACATGACAGCCCCCGATCGTCCCCAGCCGCGTTTCGACGTTGACCTCGGCGCGGGCATGACGACCGCGGTTGGACGCCTGCGCAAGTGCAACGTGCTGGACTGGAAATTCACCGTGCTGTCGCACAACACGATTCGCGGCGCGGCCGGGGCTGCGCTGCTCAATGCTGAATATCTCAAGGCGAAGGGATATCTCGGGTGAGGCAACTCTTCTCCAATCGCCAGCAGCACATTCAACCACAGGGTGCACAGGGGAACACAGGGAAAACCTGCACAGGGCAAACCGCATGATAGTGATGAAGTTCGGCGGGACCTCCGTGCAAGACGCCAAGGCGATCGACCGCGTAGCCCACATCGTCCAAGGGCGGTTGGCGGACCGTCCGGTGGTGGTGGTCAGCGCCATGGCCAAGGTTACCGATTCCCTGCTCGCCATGGGAAAGGCTGCGGGTGGCGGCGATCGCAAGACGGCTCTCAAAATGGCGCGCGCCCTGCGCGAGCGCCACTATGACACTGCCGGAGAACTGCTCGGCACCGCTCTGTTCACTGAATTTCACGGTGACCTAGGCGCCGATTTCGAAGATCTGGACGAATTGCTGCGCGGCATTGGCGCGGTCGGTGAAATCACTCCCCGCACCTACGACTACGTTGCCTCTTTCGGCGAAGTGCTTTCGAGCAAGATCATCGCTGCCGCTTTTGTTGCCCGCGGATTGCCGGGCGCGCACGTGGATTCGCGCCAATGTCTGCTCACGGATAGCGCCTATACCCGCGCGGTTCCTCAGTTCGAAGAGACCAACGAGCGCCTGCGCAAGAAGGTCAAGCCGTTACTCGACGGCGGCAAGGTTCCGGTGATGGGCGGGTTTATTGGTTCCAATCGTGCCGGCATCACCACCACTATCGGCCGCGGAGGGTCGGATTTTTCCGCGGCTATCTTTGGCGCAGGCCTCAATGCCGAACGCATCGAAATCTGGACCGACGTCGACGGCATGATGACCACCGACCCCCGCCTTACTCCCGAGGCGCGGCGCATCAAGGTCATCAGCTTTGACGAAGCCGCGGAACTCGCTTACTTTGGCGCCAAGGTTCTGCATCCGGCAACCGTGCTGCCCGCGATTCAGCAAAACATTCCGGTCTATGTTCTGAACTCGCTGAACCCCACGTGCGAAGGGACAAAGATCACGGCTCGCGCCCCGCGTTGTACGAATATTTTCAAAGCCATCGCGCTCAAGAAAAAGATCACGCTGGTAGAGGTTGCCTCGCCGCGCCGTTTGCTGTTGCACGGATACTTGAAGTCCATCTTTGAGGCCTTCGATCGCCACAACGTTGCGGTGGACGTGGTTTCCACCTCCGAAGTCAGCGTTTCGGTGACGGCCGAGACCAATGAAGCCGTCCCGGCGCTGGCCGCCGATCTGGCGAAACTTGCGGACGTGAAGTACGAGGGGCGGAAGGCCATCGTCTGTCTGGTGGGCGAGAATTTGCGGGACACACCGGGAATCGCCGCCAAGGTCTTCGGTATTCTTGAGGATGTAAAAATCCGCATGATTTCGCAGGGCGCCTCCGAAATTAATCTGACCTTCGTGATTGAAGAAGACGACGCGGCGGAGGTGATCCGGCGCCTGCACCACGCATTTTTCGCCGAAGTCGATCCGGAGGTGTTCGCTTAAGTTGGTTCACCGCCGGGACGCAGAGGACGCGGAGAAAACCAAGAACGTGAGCTGAGCATTTGTTTTCGAGATTTTTCTCTGCGTCCTCTGCGTCTCGGCGGTGAAAGGTTTCTCCATGAACTTCCTGATTCTCGGTCGTGGCAAAACGGGTTCGCTGGTCCGTGAAGTTGCCCAGGAACGCGGTCACGATGTTCGCGCCCTGGATATCGACGAAAACGCCGACTCCTCAGCCCTGACTCCGGCTTTCCTTGTTCCCTTCGACGTGGCCATCGACTTCACCACGCCCTCCGCGGCGATCACCAACGCCGAGGCCTGCATTCGCGCGGGAAAGAACCTCGTGGTCGGGACCACTGGATGGTACGAACAATTGCCGCGCTTGCGCGAAATGGTGCTCTCCGGAAAGACAGGCTTTCTCTACGGGTCGAATTTTTCCATCGGCGTGAACTTGTTCTTCGAGATTGTCGCAACCGCAGCGGCCGCCCTGAAATACGATTACTCGGGAAAGATTTTCGAGCGTCATCACGTAACGAAAAAAGACGCTCCTTCCGGAACTGCCATCACGATCCAGAAGATTGTGCGCGAGGGCGGAGGTCAGGAACTCGAGATCGTTTCCTTTCGCGAGGGTGACGTGGTCGGCATGCATGAGGTGATCTTCAATTCCTCCGGCGATCGAATCTATTTGTGCCACGACGCCAAGTCGCGTCGCGGATTCGCCGAAGGCGCCGTGCGTGCCGCCGAGTGGCTGGCGGGGAAAACAGGGTTCTACGAGTTCCGCAACGTCTGGCGCGAGCTTTAGCGCGAACCCCAGAATCTCCTATAACGTCCGGCGGCTGCCGAGCTTCGCTCGGCTTGGAAGGGCGAGGCGCCCGTCCCCACACGAGCAAACCCTTCTCATGCAAGCGTCCGCCAGAAGAGTTATCCTTAACCCATGCAACTGCGAGGCTGTGGTACCGCTCTGGTCACACCGTTCTCCCAGGACGGTGGTGTCGACGAAAACGCACTGCGCAATCTGGTTGCCTGGCAGGTGGAATCGGGCATCGACTTTCTGATTCCCTGCGGCACCACGGGAGAAACTCCTACGCTCACCCACGATGAGTGGCTGCGCGTCATTGACGTGACCATTGAAGTCGTTGCCGGTCGCGTGCCGATCGTCGCCGGCGCCACCTCCAACTCGACGCAGGAGGCTGTGGCCAAGGCGAAAGAAGTGGCGGCGCGGCCGGGCGTCAACGCCATCCTCACCGCTTCGCCGTACTACAACAAGCCGACACAGGAGGGTCAATACCGGCACTTTCGCGCGATCGCCGAAGCGGTTGACAAGCCCGTCATCGTCTATAACGTGCCGGGACGCACCTCCGCCAATCTCGAACCCGCGACCCTGGCGCGATTGACTGAGGTCGCGAATATTGCGGGCGTGAAGGAAGCTAGCGGAAACATGACGCAGATCGCGGAGGTGCTGAACTCGGTGCCGGAGAGTTTCCTTGTACTTTCCGGCGACGACTCCGTCACACTGCCGGTGATCGCGCTCGGCGGTGTGGGCGTGATCTCGGTTGCCTCCAATGAAATTCCCCGCGAAATGGCGGAGATGACGCGCGCTGCTCTCGGGAACGACTGGCACACGGCGCGCACTATCCACCGCAAATATCTTCCGCTGATGCTGGCTAACTTCATCGAATCGAGTCCACTGCCGGTGAAGGCCGTGCTGGCGATGATGGGTAAGATCGAAGAAGTCTATCGCCTGCCCTTGCTTCCCATGCGCCGCGACACGCGATCGAAGCTGCAGAAGATCGCGACCGACGCCGGATTGATTGCCCGGCCCGCGGCCCCGCCGGTCGCTGCCACCGAATTCTATATTTACGAAAATTGGGCAGCGGGCCCGCACAAAGCGATGCTGCACCGCGCATCTTGCGGCCAGTGCAATTCAGGCAAAGGACGCCCGGCCGGGCACGATCCCAATCATTCGCGCTGGCACGGACCGTATGGCACTCTCACCGAGGCGCGCGAGGCGACTCATCAGATGCCCGGGGTGCTGATCCGCAGCGAATGCAAGTGCGTGGCGTAGCAGCAGCTTTTGGCTTTTAGCTCTTAGCCTTCTGTTTCTCTAACGCGCCTTCATGCGCTTAATTTCGGAATTTAAGCTTCACCACAGGCTCCTAGCCATCTTATGCCAGACTCAATTCTCACTTTAAAGTCAGCCATTGAACGTCTCTCGGCGCGCGAAACGATCGACAATCCCGACGAAGCCCGTCCCACTTTTTTCGCCTTCCGCGCCGCTCTGACCCGGGGCGAGGTTCGCGCCGCCGAGAAAGTCGACGGACACTGGGTCGTCAACACCTGGGTGAAGCAAGGCATCCTGTTGGGCTTCCGGCTGGGCGAGTTACTGAAGATGTCGGACGGAGATGTCCTTTCCTTTATTGACAAGGACACTTTCCCCGCCCGGCGACTCACCCTTGCCGATCGTGTTCGCCTGGTGCCTGGTGGATCTTCCATCCGCGAAGGGGCGTACGTTGCGCCGTCCGTCGTTTGCATGCCTCCCATGTTCATCAACGTGGGCGCCTACGTGAATGAAGGCTCGATGATCGACTCGCATGCGCTGGTCGGCTCTTGCGCGCAGATCGGCAAGCGTGTGCACTTGAGCGCCGCCGCACAGATCGGAGGCGTACTGGAGCCGGTCAACGCCGCTCCGGTGATTATCGAAGACGATGTGCTGGTGGGCGGCAACTGCGGAGTGTACGAAGGCACGCTGGTGCGCACCCGCGCGGTTTTGGGAGCGGGAACGATTCTGACGCGATCGACGCCGCTCTACGATCTGGTGCGCGGCGAAATCTACCGGGCCTCAGCGGAGCGGCCGCTGGAGGTTCCAGAAAACGCCGTGGTCGTTCCTGGATCGCGCGCCGTTAAAAAAGGTAGGGGCAAATCCGACGAGTGGAATCTTTCGCTCTACACTCCGGTCATCGTTAAATATCGCGACGAGAAGACGGAGCGCGGGATTGAACTGGAAGAGTGGCTGAGATAATGCTGCGCCCAGCAATGGGGAGGCCGTCCAGCGGAACCCGTTGCAGCCCTTGGCGGCACGGCTGAAGCCGTGCCCTACCCGTTCCTGTCACTCCCGTACAGCAAATCGGGAACTGCTCTAGAACCCGATTACGAAGGCAACATCGCTGAAGCCGCCCCCGGAAGTTGCATTTGTTCCTCTGCAAATCTGCTCCGCCCTTCCTGGTGCTTGGCGCGGAAATGCGTCCGCGCCCGTTCGCCCCACGCCTTCACGAAGTAGTAGTTCAGCGCGCATCCGATGGCCGAGCTGGTAATCGGAATCAGGCGTCCGGCCCACTTTTCCACCACCTCGGCGCCGGCCCTGACGGCGATCCGCTGGATCACGCGCGGCACAAAGCGGTTGACAACTTCTTTCTCCAGCAACTCGCGGCTGATATCGACGCCGGCGGCGCTGGCCGCTGCAATCCATAGCTCGGCAATTTCGTCGTCGGTGTTCAACTCGAAGCCATAGATCAGGCTGAGCTTCTGGATGGTGCGCATGGTAATGGCAGAAAGAATGCCGAGGTCCGGTACGATGGTGAGAATTCCGCCCAGGCCAAAGCCCGCTCCCTCGGCCGCCGCCAGCTTCATGCCGGCGCGGATCACCGACTCCGCCACATCGTCGAGGCGTTCTACCGGCAACGTGTACACTCCGCGAAAAGTTGCCAGCGGCAACCCGTGTGCCACGCGCAACTGCATCAGGAAGCGCCCGGGATCAACCTTGATCGTCTCGTAGGCGCGCGTCAGGCCTCCGCGAATCGCGCCTTCCACGTGCCGCCGCATCCACGATTTTTTCTCGTCTCTGTTCTTGTCCGTCATTTTCAAGTACAAGTTTATCAGCCGGGATTTGCTCCCAACCTACGAGTTTGTCATCCCGAACGAAGTGAGGGATCTGCAGTCCGCGGCAAGATGCAGATCCCTCACTTCGTTCGGGATGACAACTTCCGAAAAGCTGTTGTTGCGCATCACCCGTACCGGCATCCAGTAGGGCCCCGCAGCGGGCAACTCCAACGACCACCCACCGTGTGCTAGCATCGACTTGTCTAATGTCAAAAGGAAAACTGCATATTGTTCCGCTAGGCGGGCTCGGCGAGTTCGGTATGAACTGCATGGCCATCCGCTGGGGCGATGACATCATCGTGGTTGACGCCGGCCTGATGTTCCCCGAAGCCGAGTTGCTGGGCGTCGACATCGTCGTTCCCGACATTTCTTACCTGCTGGAAAATCGCAAGCTGGTGCGCGGCATCGTCCTTACGCACGGCCACGAAGATCACATCGGAGCCTTGCCCTGGATTCTCAGCGAACTCAACGTTCCCGTCTGGGGCACCGAGTTTACGCTGGCCTACGTCGAAGATAAGCTCGACGAACACCAGCTTCTCGACGATTCCGACCTGCGCGAAATTCGTCCCGGAGAGCGCTTCAAGGTTGGGTCGTTCACCATTCATCCGCTGCAGGTAACGCACAGTCTGGTCGATTGTGTGGCGCTCGCCATCCACACGCCGATTGGCGTCGTGCTGCATACCGGCGACTTCAAGGTCGATCCGACGCCCACCGATAACCGCCTCTTCGATCTGCACGGTTTCGCCGAGTACGGCAAAGAAGGAGTGCTGGCGCTCTTGCAGGATTCGACCAACGTCGAGCGCAAGGGCTACACTCCGAGCGAGCGCGCGGTGCGCCGCAAGTTCGACGAGGTGTTTGCCCGCACCCAGCGGCGTCTGTTCATCTCCTGCTTCGCGTCCTCCATTCATCGCATCAAGCTGACCGTCGACATGGCGCGCGACCACGGCCGCAAAATCTGTTTCATCGGCCGCTCCATGAACAGCTCCTCAGAGATCGCCGAAGACCTGGGTTATATCCAGATCCCCGAGGGCATGCTGATCCATCCCGGCGAAATGAAGAACTTCGCTCCCGAGAAAGTGTGCGTCCTCATCAGCGGCACACAGGGCGAACCGATGTCGGCGTTGTCGCGGGCGGCGGTGGATAACCACAAGCACGCCAAAATCGAGAAGGGCGATACTGTCGTCCTGTCCTCGCGCATCATTCCCGGTAACGAAAAAGCCATTTTCCGCATGGTGGATCACCTGTTCCGGCGCGAAGCGCACGTAATCTATGACGACGGCTCTTACCCGCCGATCCACGTCAGCGGACACGCCAGCCAGGAAGAATTGAAGCTCATCATCAACCTGGTGCGTCCCAAGTATTTTGTGCCGATCCACGGCGAATACCGGCAGCTCAAGTTGCATGCGGAGCTGGCCGCGTCCATGCACGGATCGGTCGGCAACGTGCTGCTGATTGAGAGTGGAGACGTCCTCGAAATCGACGAACTGGGCGCGCGCAAGGCCGGACGGATTAACGTAGGTCGCGTCTGCATCGATTCCGGCTCGCGCACAGATGTAGTGGAAGATTTAGTGATAAAAGACCGCCGGCATCTCAGCGAAGACGGCTTCGTGATGCCGATCATTGCCATCAACAAGCTCACCGGACTCGTCGAAACTTCGCCAGAGATTGTGACGCGCGGATTCGCGCCCGGCGAAAACGGCGTGATCGAGCGCGCCCGCGAGATTGTCATGGAAACCCTCGATGCCTCCAGCGCCGAAGAGAAAGCCGACTATGGCGTGATCAAGGAGAAAATCCGCACCGACCTCAAGCGCTACATCTCGCGGCAGACGCAGCGGCGGCCGTTGATTATGCCCGTGATACTGGAGATTTGAGTTATGTGGCACGATCCGGTTGACAGCGCGATCTGTCGAAATTAAGTTGAGAACAAGTTCCACACACTTTAAGGAGAACCACTGCCCATGACCGGTATTCAGTTCATCACCGACGAAGCGGGCCGGAGGACAGCGGCCGTGATCGACCTCAAGAAGCACAGAGCGCTCTGGGAGGACATCGAAGACGTACTTGTTTCCCGTTCGCGGCGGCATGAAAAACGTATCCCGCTTGCCAAGGTGAAAGCGGACCTCATCAAGAGCGGAAAGCTCCGTGGCTAGCTATCACGTCGCATTGACGTCAAGTGCGGCGAAAGAGCTCAAGAAACTGTCCGGCCAATTGACCGCGCGCATTGTTCTGCGCTTGGAAAATCTCGCCTCTAATCCCCGCCCGCCGGGCTGCAAGAAACTGCAAGGTGGAGACCGCGAGTGGCGCATTCGCGTAGGCGACTACCGCGTGGTGTATACCATCGACGACGCAAGAATGCTGGCGGAGGTGACGCGGATTCGTCACCGAAAAGATGTTTATGAGCGATAACGGTGGAACAGATCTCGATGCCTCCAGCGCCGAAGAGAAAGCCGACTATGGCGTGATCAAGGAGAAAATTCGCAACGACCTGAAGCGCTACATCTCGCGGCAGACGCAGCGGCGTCCGCTGATTATGCCGGTGATACTGGAGATCTGAGGGCCGGGGTTTAGATGGCAAACTTGAAGCGAAAAAACCATTTTCTTCCCGAGTGCTATCAAAAGGGGTTTACCGATGCCTCCGGCAAGGTCTGGGTAAAGTTCGCCGACAAGCCAAAACCCGAACAGCGTAATCCTTTGTCAGTGGGAAGAAAGCGCAGTCTCTACATCGTAAAACGGAACGGGAAAGAGGATGACAAAGTCGAGGATTTCTTCAACGACTTTGTAGAAGCTCCCTTTGCCCCTTTATCTCAAAGAATAAAAAAAGAACAAAACCAATTCGCAAACATTACCGGCGAGGAGCGGGCCGCGCTTTGCGGATTTGTTGCGCTTCAGGCCGTGAGGACACCAGCCCACAAATTGTGCCTTGAGGAACAGATTGGAGGCACCATAGATACAAGTACCTTTGTCAAAATAATTGTTAGGCAGGCGAAAGCCATCATGGAAGAGTGGAACAAAAATCTCCGCCGACTTCACTTCTGTACCTCTCTTCCGCATGTCGGTGAACAGTTCATCACAGGCGATAGCCCCGTAGTTGGGATACAGCGGAATGACAATCCTATCTGGGTGCCCACCGACACTCCGGAATTAAAAACTACAGATTTGACGAAAATTCTCAGCAATCCAAACCAAGAATTTTGGCTTTCCCTATCGCCCTATGTTTGCGTCTCTATGCGTGGTCACGTCTGGGGAGAACCACACTTGCCTCCGCAGACTGTGGACCCACAATTCGTTAGGTTTTTGAATGGTCGCGTTCGCGAACAGAGTGGAATTTTCTTGCTTGCGAGAGACAAAGCATCCCTCTCCTAAAGAAGGCGCGCTTCGAACTAGCTCAGCGGGTTTTTCCAGCGCAGTCCCGGGAAGCGGGCAAAATCGCGGTCGGTCGTGTGCAGCACCCCTCCATATTCGATAGTGAGCGCAGCAATCTCCGCATCACTCACCAATGGGCCTGAGGCGCGCCCCTCCAGGATCATTCGTCTCAAGACAGACCAGTGCCGATCCCCAGGCACAAGTATTTGTACATTTGGCTGTTGGATCCACTCTTCTACGATTTGCACGGCTTGCTCCACACTGATACGCTTTCCCGACAATCGCGGATTTGTGACGACTCGCAAGAAAGCAGCTACGCTTTGCAAGGGCAGTCCCACCCCTTCTACTCCCGAAAACACCTTCTCCAGCCAGGTCAGGCTTTTCGTATGGTGGGCTGAATCGCGGTCGTAAGAATAGATCAGTAGATTGGCATCAACGACGATCACCGATGATCCGGTCCTTCCAGGTATTCCAACAGCTCCTCTACTTTTTCAAACGGAGGCAGTCCCAGATGCAACGGTTTCACGCGAAACGGTTTTCGTGCGGGCCGCCTCGAAGCTGTCAGCCCCAAACGCAGAAAGCGATTCACCACTTGTTTGAACGACTCACCAGAGCCCCGAATCTCTTTTTTCAGCAGGCTGGCCACATCGTCGTCGAGCGAAAGTGTAGTCCGCATTCTTTGATGCTATATAAGAAGGCATCATGATGTCAATATAGTCCGCTTCATGATGTAACATATTAACGCCGTTGCAAAAAACGTGCGGACAAGGCACGCTCAAGCACGATGGTTTCCCTCGACGACATTCGCACCGCTCAGACGCTTCTCCGCGGCATCTCTGTCCGCACTCCCCTGCTCGAATGGACGGGCGCGACCGATGAGCGCAAGCTCTTCCTCAAGCTTGAAAACCTGCAGCCCATTGGGGCTTTCAAACTGCGCGGGGCTTATAACAAGGTCGCGTCGCTTAGCAGCGAAGAGCGCCGCCGCGGGGTCATTTCCTATTCCAGCGGCAATCACGCGCAGGGAGTGGCCTACGCGGCGCGGGCGCTGGGCGTGAGGGCCATCATCGTCATGCCGGGCAATGCTCCGAAGAACAAGCTTGACGCTACCGCCGCGCTTGGAGCGGAGATCGTCACCGTCGGCCCTAGCAGTGAAGAGCGCCGGCTGCGCGCTGAGCAACTGGCCGACGAGCACGGCTACGCGATCGTGCCACCCTACAATGACGAAAAGATCATTGCCGGCCAGGGCACGGTCGGGCTCGAAATTCTCGAAGACCTGCCGAACGTCGAAACCGTGCTGGTCCCGGTCGGCGGCGGCGGATTGATCAGCGGCGTCTCGGCCGCCATCAAGCTTAGCAATACTGAGCCTAGTCAACCCCAGCTTAGTCGACCCAAATTTGGCCAACCCAGGCTCGGCCAGCCCAGGGTGAAGGTGATTGGCGTCGAGCCTGAACTTGCCTCCGATGCGCGAGCTAGCTTGCGCGCCGGACGGATCGTATCCTTCCCGGCGGAGCAGGTCTCGCACACGCTGGCCGACGGCCTTCGCACGCAGAGCATTGGCACAATCAATTTCGAACACATCCGCGCCTACGTCGACGACATCGTCAGCGTCACGGAAGACGAGATCCGCGAGGCCATGCGCGCGCTGAGTGCGAACGCGAAGACGCTGGCCGAACCAAGTGGCGCCGTCGCCGCGGCCGCGTTCCTTTTCCATGCCGACGAGTTGCCGAAGACGGCGATCAACGTCGCAGTGATCAGCGGCGGGAATATCGATCCCAAACTACTTGCTGAGTTGCGTGATCATTGATCGCTCCAGTAAGCACTCAAAGTCCAGGCTTTCCTCTGTGCCACTCTGTGTCCCCTGTGGTTCGGCTTCTAACGCTGCGAACGGCGAGCAACCACATCGTACACAGAGGGGCACAGAGAGACACAGGGATCTCCCTCTCGATTCGTGCTTCGAGTGCGGCGAATGTACAATCCAGATTTTCTACGCGAGGGCAACTTGAAACGCTGGCTCGATCAGTTCTTTGAACTCTCTCATCGCCAGACAACCGTCCGCCGCGAAATTGTCGCCGGACTGACCACCTTCTTCACGATGGCCTACATCGTGGCTGTCAACCCCGCCATCCTGAAAACCGCCGGCATGCCAGCTGACGCCTCGCTTACAGCCACCATTCTTACCGCCATCTTCGGAACGTTGCTGATGGGTTTCTATGCCAACCGCCCGTTCGCCATCGGTCCGTATATGGGCGAAAATGCTTTCATCGCGTTCACGGTAGTGCATGTGCTTGGCTACACTTGGCAAAGCGCTCTGGGCGCGGTGTTCCTGGCCGGAATTCTCTTTATTCTGATGACTCTGTTCCGCCTCCGGCAGTGGATGGTCGACGCCATTCCCACCACGCTCCGTTACAGCTACGCCGTCGGCATCGGATTGTTTCTCACCTTCATAGGGCTGAACCAGACCGGCATTGTTACCCTGGGATCGCCCGGGGCCCCGGTTCGGCCGGGCCATCTCACTTCGCTTTCGGTTCTGCTTTCCATCTTTGGTTTCCTGCTGATGACGGTGCTCAGCATTCGCCGTTTCCCGGCCGCGATTCTTAGCGGGGTTCTCGCTACCGCTCTTCTCAGTTTCGTGACCGGGGCTGCCCCGGTGCCGAGCGGTTGGGTCAGCCGTCCGCCGAGCCTGCAGCCTTTATTTTTCCAGCTCGATCTGCATAGTCTATGGACCTGGGGATTTTTCCCGGTCGTCCTAACGATTTTTGTTATGGCTTTTGTGGACACAATGGGCACGCTTATTGGTGTGTCGGCGCGGGCGGGCTTTCTCGACAAGGACGGAAACCTGCCGCAGATCGAGCGCCCAATGATGGCCGACGCGCTGGCCACCACCTTCGCCGCCGTGATTGGGACCACCACGTCCGGCGCCTATATCGAGTCCGCCACTGGAGTAGAAGCCGGTGGCCGAACCGGCCTGACTGCGGTCATCACGGCGCTGTGCTTTGCCGGAACTTTATTCTTTGCGCCATTCATCTCCGCCATTCCACCGCAGGCCTACGGGCCGGCGCTTATCTTCGTTGGATTGCTGATGCTGAGCCCGATCACCCGCATTCCCTTTGACGACCTCACCGAACTGGTTCCAGCCTTCGGAGTCGTCGTGCTGATGGCCTTCACTTACAACGTAGGAATTGGCATGACGGCGGGCTTCATCTTGTATCCTTTTTGCAAGCTGGTTTCGGGACGCTTGCGGGATGTTCGTCCAGCGCTCTGGGCGTTGACCGCGTTGTCGCTGCTGTTTTTCGTCTTTTATCCGTATACGTAGTCGTTCAGAGAAGCCGGTGAAAGCAATATGATTCGCTTTGGTATCGCAGGCTTCGGATTGCACGCCGTGCGGCGGTTGATGCCGGGTTTCGCGCTGGCTCGGAACTGCAAAGTGGTCGCTCTATCCCGCCGCGACTCCGACAAGGCACGAGAGGCCGCGGCACAATACTCGATCCCGCATGTTTTCGGTTCCACAGAAAAACTTTGCCGCTGCCCCGAAGTCGACGCCGTGCTGGTCGCCACTCCGAATGCCTGCCACCTGCAGGACGTCCTCACCGCGGTTGCTGCCGGCAAGCCGGTGTTGTGCGAGAAACCGATGGGCATGAATGCGGAAGAATGCCGCCAGATGGTCGAAGCGGCGCGCAACGCCGGCGTCCTTCTCGGCGTCGCCCAGGTCTTTCGCTTTGCAGAAAGCACGGCGAGATTTCGCGAACGCATCGCCGCGGGTGACGTCGGGCGGCCGATCTTTGCGCGGGCGGAGTTCTCGTATTCCGGGGTGGGCCATGCTCGCACCTGGCTTTACAACCGCTCGATAGCTGGAGGTGGCCCCATCGCCGATGTGGGCGTACATTGCATCGACGCCTTGCGTTACATCCTGCAGGATGAACCGCGGCTGGTTAGCGCGCTCGGCCATTCGGACGAGCGTGGTTTGGGAGAACAAGCGGGCGACGTAGAAGCGGCGGCCGTCCTGACTCTGGAGTTTCAGCGGGGCACGCTGGCCACGGTCCTGGTTTCAACTCGTGTACACTATCGCACGCCGTTGGAGATTGTCGGTGACGCGGGCGTCCTGTGCGCCAACGATGCGCTGAATGTCGAACAACCGATTATCTTGGAACTGTGGCGCGCGGGACAACGGGTCGCCGAAGAAACCGTCTCCAACCAACTTGCTTATGCGAGACAGGTAGACAGTTTCGCTGCCGCGATCGAAGGCCGGGAAGTGTTTCCCGTGCTTGGCCAGCAAGGCTGGCAGAACCAGCTCATTCTGGACGCCGCCTACCGCAGTTTGTCATCGGGAAAAAGTGAAGAGATACCAATGCTCTCAGACGACCCTCGCAGGTAATGCTGGTAGCAACCGTGGTGACGGCGGAAGGTGGGCGCCCCGGGAAACTTCACCACAAATAAGAAGCGCCCCGGATTCAAAGAATCACGGGACGCCCGAACAGCCCTCCCCCAGAACTGCTCACCCGAAAAGATATGACAACAGATCGGGGAGCGGAATGCCACTCTTGAGCAATTGATTGGCACCAAAGGGCCACTTGGTAAACCCATTCCGTGGTAACATGAGTAACCTCGCGATTGGTTACCGCCAGCCGCCCTCGGGGTCTGGAAAGGGATTATCTATAAGGTTGAGTTCTCTTTCTGCTGGCGGGGTTGGCCTGCCGATCGCGAACTCCGTTTCGTAGGCGACGTACCGCCCGCAGTATGGAACTGCAGGACGAGAGAAACCGATGTTTGCTAGTGTGCAGGAGATTGCACTCCTACGTTGTGAGGAGACACGGAGAAAGCTTGTAAGTTGTTGGTAAGTAATGAACGACCAAGTCTCCACAGCTTTGGAACGACAAGTGCACCATAGCCCCGAGGCGAATTGTGCCTTGAACGTAGTCTTCGGCGTGGGTGTCGGGAACGAACGAAAAAAGGGAAGGGGAAACCAAAATGAGGCGAGTGTTGGTTCTAGCTTTGCTGGCTTTGGTATTGCCGATTGCCGCTTGGGCGGACACAATTTCCTTCACGAACCAGTATGGCACACTTAACATTTCGACTGCGGGCATCACTTCGACTGGATCGCAACTGCTGAGCTGGCAGACCACCACCGCTGCTCTCGGACACTCTCTTGGTTCGGTGAGCTTCACGACCGGAGGTCTGGCCACTGGCTCCATCCGGTATGGCGGGACGTTTTACGGGGGAGAGGGGGTCTCGTCATTTGACGTGACGGGCGTAGGCGCGTGGGCAAAAGGCTTAACGGGATCGAAAACAACTCCGGTAGTTCTCTTTAGCGGCTGGTTCGTCGGTCCAATCGATTGGACTCTGACTAGCGCGCCTGGCAAAAAGAATCTGACCTACGTCCTCAGCGGCGAGATCTTCGGCCAGCTGTGGAACGGTCGTGACGTGTATGGAACTGCGACCGAGAACATCTACACTGTTAACGGACAGCTCACCCAGGGTATCGGGCACATCCGCATGGGCACCTCGACTCTTAGTGTCCCGGAGCCGGGAACTTTGGGTCTTCTCGGAACCGGGCTTGTGGGTATCGCTGGAGTATTCCGTCGCAAGATGATGGGGACATAACTTAAGATTTGTTGGTCGGTCAAAACACTCACTTCATGGCCCTGCCGCAAGGCGGGGCCTTTGATTTTGAGCGCAAGCCGCTTGATCGAGCTGATGACCGAGCTGATGATCGAGCTGATGGCCTTCTGGCCTGTGCAGGAAGAGGTTGATTGTCGTGTCGAACCGGCCCCTGCTCAGGACCGTTTCGACGGCTAGGTGTCCTTACGCGATCCTGATCGGAGAACCGGTTTGAGGCCCGCTTACGTCCTCTTACGTCCTATGGTTCTCTTACGTCCTATGGTTCGATTACTGGGGTAACGGCCCATGGTGGGTTTTGCGTTGACCTTGCCTTTGTCCAAACCTACAGTCAGGCGCAGGGGGTAGTATGAAGGATATCCATGAGGTTTTGCGCCGCAAGCAGGCGCAGTACACAACGCTAGGTAAGCAGATCGAGATGCTGCAGCAGGCTGCCGAGAAGTTGCGCGAAGTCGCGCCTTTGCTTGCCGAAAACGACAACGAGGACGATAGTGCAGTCCTGACGGAAGTGGACGAGGAAAACTCCAACGCGATGGCGGCCAAAGCCAACGGTCAATCCTCGCCAGCTGCGTCCAAACCAGGGCGTAGCGTAACTCCGCGCTGGCCGTAGAAGCCTGACCGTAGAGGCAGAGCGCGAGGCGGGAGGCTCGGTTCGATGATATTGCAGGCACTATTGGTGTCCAAGGATGACCTGACTGCGGAAACGCTGATTCAGGTCCTGGCACAGTTCGGGGTTGCGGTGGATCGGTCGAACGCCGCCGATGTCGCCACTACACGACTGGAGGGGGAGCGTTTTGATCAGGTGATCGTCGACTTCGACGATCCCGAAACGGCCTCTCTACTACTGGACGCTTGCCGCCGCCTGGTTGGCCCCGACCGCCAACCGCCCGTCACCATTGCCTTGTTAAACGAAGTTTCGCAGATCCGCTCGATCCTCGGCGCGGGAGCTCATTTCGTCCTCACCAGGCCGGTCACTTTCGAGCAGGCACAAAACACTTTCCGCGCTGCCACGGCGCTTCTGAAGCGCGAAAGGCGGCAAGCGTTGCGGGTCGCCGTCCAGGCGGCGGTTTCGATTCGTATCGACGAGAGCAACACGGTTGAAGGCATTCTGCTCGACCTGAGCACCGGCGGCATGGATGTGCTGGCGGCCAAGCCACTTCCATCCGCGACTCTGGTTCACGTCTACTTCGACCTTCCCGACGGCGGCGCTAGCATTGCCGGTGACGCGGAAGTTGCCTGGAGCACCGCCAACGGTCAAACCGGCCTGCGCTTTCTCGACATGGACGCCGCGAAGCGCGAGGAACTGAGTAAGTGGCTAGCTGCCCGTTCGCACGATGTTGTGCCCGAAGAACCCGACGCGGTCACGCCATGCAAACTGACGGATCTTAGCCTGGGCGGCTGTTACGTGCAGACCGAATCTCCTTTCCCTCAGTCCTCCGCCGTCGATCTGTGCCTGCGCGCCGCCGGGATGGAGATTCACACCGAAGGTTTGGTCCGGGTCATGCATCCCGTACATGGCATGGGCATTGAATTTCCCGCCCGCACGGAAGATCAGCGCAAAAGCGTCGGCGAGTTCATCGAGTTCCTCACCGGCCAACCCGGTGCCACTCCGCAACTAGAGACTTCCCCTCGCGCTCTCGTCGCCAGCTCGGTTGATTTAGGCGGGGAACCCAGCCAGACCAGCAGCGCCGCAACCGACGGCGAGGATCCGCTCTTGGAATTGCTGCGGACTGGCAGCGCGCTCGAGGAAGAAGCGTTTCTTGCCGAACTGCACCAACAACGAACTCCGGCGAGCGTCAATCAATAAACGTCCGCCAATAGAAGGCAGCCCGTAGGCGTTCGCCTAATAGCCCCCAATCCCAGCAAACACGATCCCAGCAAGATACGCTCGCAGAAAAAGCCGGGAACCTGACTGACCTCCCCCCTGTCGGCCAAGTCCCCGGTAGTCTGTTCGACATCATCTGATCGCAGATTACCTCGACAGCCGCTGCTAGATGATTTCGGTTCGGTTAATTTTTCGAGAATTTTTCTGATGCAATAGAATTGCTCTGCCTTTAGAGGCGGGGCCTACCCGTGTCCGGGACGCTGGAGACGCGGCAAGCCGCTTCTCTACGGGATCTCAGATGCAGTTGAGGATCGAATCCACCGTTTTACTTTTTCGCAGCCTGTCAGTTTGAGGTTAGGGTAAATTGCTCAGAAGTCCGGTTTCGCGTGCGCTCTTGCTGGCTGGCTGCTGTCTGGCGGCCATCACTCCGTTTTTCTGGCGGGGCAGTCCCTCGGGGCATGATTTCGAGTTCCACCTGTTTTCGTGGATGGAAGTGCTCGGCCAATGGAAGCACGGCATCGCATATCCGCGCTGGGCGGCGCTGGCGTACTGGGGATACGGCGATGCCCGCTTCCTGTTTTATCCGCCCGCTTCCTGGACTCTGGGCGCCGCGCTCGGTAGCGATTTTGCCCTGGACGATCGTACCGGGCGCGTATTGCTGGATCGCGCTCACGCTTGCTGGAGCGTCCTTGTACCGGCTCGCCCGCGAGTGGCTCCCGGTCGCGGACGCGTTGTTTGCGGCCGTGTTCTATGCGGTGAATCCCTACCACTTGCTTATCGTCTACTGGCGGAGCGCATACGCGGAACTGCTGGCGGCGGCGCTGTTGCCGCTTCTACTGCTCTGTCTTCTACGGAACTTTTTGCAGGAATCCGAGCCTGGTCATCGCCCGATGCTGGGGTTGAGTCTCACGTTGGCCGCAGCCTGGCTCACGAACGTACCTGCGGCAGTGATGATGCATTACGCGGCAGCCGGGCTGGCGGTCGTCTTCGTTGCGACTGGAGCCGCACGTGAGCTCGCCCATCAACGATCATCGGGTCCACAGTTTTGGCGTCCCCTAGTTCGGGGCCTAGTCCGGATCTTAGTCCGGATCTTAGTACGGACCGGGCTGGCGATGCTCCTGGGAGTCGGCTTGGCCTCGTTTTATCTGCTACCGGCAATTTACGAACGAGGGTGGATCGACATCGGCCAGGTGCTGTCGCCGGGAGTCCGGCCGCAGGACAATTTTCTTTTCACCACCCTCACCGATCCCGATCACAACCACTTCAATCTCCTGGTTTCGACTGTAGCGGTAGTCGAAATCGGCATCCTCGCTCTCGCGATCTGGTTTTCGCGTCGCTGGCGGGTGAAACGCGTAGGGGCAGCCAACCCTTCGGCAAGCTCAGGGCAGGCTCTCGACAGTCCAGTCGCGGCCAGCGCGCTAACCGCTGAGCAAAGCCCGTGGATGCTGCTTTCCGCCTTGGGTGTGTGCAGCGCGATCCTGATGCTTTCGGTGAGCAATTTGCTCTGGCAGCACTTGCCCGAGTTCCGCTTCGTGCAACTTCCCTTTCGCTGGCTGCTGGGCATGAATGCCGCTTTGGCAATGCTTCTGACCATGGCCGCCAAGCATTGGACCTGGACCTCGCGCTTCCTGGCGTCTGCTGTTCTGCTGGCCGCGGTTATCGTCGCCGGCTGTCGCATCCAGCCCCCCTGGTGGGAAAAGGCCGGCGATATCCGCGAGATGAACGATGCCATCGTCGACGGCACCGGATACGAGGGCACTGACGAATACGCCCCGGCCGGAGTCGACGCCTACGAACTGAACAAAAGTCTGCCCCGCCTCAGCGACGACACGGGGGCAGCGGTTCAGAGCGAAATGCTGGCGTGGGGGCCGACCGAAAAACACTTCACGGTTCACGCCGCCGCACCGCAAAATCTAACCGTGCGCCTTTTCAGCTACCCGGCTTGGGAGGTCGTCTTGAACGGCAAGCCCACCGCAACAAAGAAAACCGATGTCACCGGCCTGATCGTCATTCCGATTGCCGCCGGAGACAGCGATGTACGCATCCATTTCCGCCGGACGATTGATCGTTTCGTCGGAAACATGCTCTCGCTCGTCAGCCTGGCTGTACTCGCTGTCGCCTGGATGAAGGTGAAGACGCAGAAGATGAAGACGCAGCCTGGGACCCGGCTGTCGCGGCCGCTGTAATACCCTGGGTTGCCCTGTGTCCTCTGTGGTTACCGGTTTTTATCACCACAGAGGACACAGGAGGACACAGAGAAAAACTCACGGGGAGATAAGATGGAACGTCGCGTCCTGGTGGCAACCTCGAACGCCGGCAAGCTTCGCGATTTCTCCGGAGCTGCCGCTGTCTATGGCATTACGATCGCAAACATCCCGCACTTTGCGTCTCTGCCCGAAGTTGTCGAAGACGGAGTGACCTTCGAGGAGAACGCTCGCAAGAAAGCAGAGTCCTATAGTCTGGCCGTGCCCGGCGAGCTGGTTCTAGCCGACGACTCCGGCTTGGAGATTGACGCCCTCGGCGGCGCTCCCGGCGTTCATTCTGCCCGCTACGCTGCCAACGAACCACACAAGGCGGAGTGCAACACGGATGACGAAGCCAACAACGCGCGCGTGCTCCGCGAACTGAAAGGGGTTCCGGAACAAAAGCGCACCGCGCGTTTTATCTGCGTGCTGGCCGCGGCCCGTGACGGCAAGACTGTTCACACCTTCCGCGGCACCGCTGAAGGCGTCATTCTGGACGCGCCCCGAGGCCAGCATGGATTCGGATATGATCCACTGTTCTACTTCCCGCAAATCGGCAAGACCTTTGCCGAGCTGAGCGCGGCAGAAAAAGCCCAGTACAGCCATCGCGGCGCAGCTTTTCGCGAATTTCTGTCATGGTATCGGGCAACGTAAAGCGAAGCCAAGGTGCTGTGACCGCAGGCAGGCTGCCGAGCTGTGCTCGGCTTGGACGGGCGAGGGCGCCCGTCCCCACACCACTTCGCCGGTCTATCATGCATCGTCACCTTCGTGCTTGGATCGCGTCGCGCCCGAAGAGTGACCCACCAATTAGACACTACCTTCACTTCGATCTTTCTTGACTTCCCTTCCCCTGCAAAACATAATAATCAGTTTGTACACTAGACCACGTAAGGAGCCGTCATCGTGGCGTCAACTGCCAATCCCGCCGCTCCAGTGCCACAGATCAAGCCCGGCGTCGCTTCACTGCGCGCCGGCGAGGGTACCTCGTTCCTGCTGCGCCGCCTGCATTCTCTCAGCGGCGTCGTACCCATCGGAGCTTTCCTTCTCGAACACTTCATCTCGAACGCTGAAGCCATCAAGGGCCCAGCGGCGTATGGCAAGCAAGTCGAGTTTCTGAACAGCCTGCCCTTCGTTTTTCTGCTGGAGCTGTTCTTCATTTGGATTCCAATCGCCTACCACGGCCTCTACGGCCTTTGGATTTGGTACAAAGGCGAGGGCAACGTCGCCAATTACCCGTGGATTGGCAATTGGCTCTACACCACACATCGCTGGACCGGTATCATTTCGCTCATTTTCATAGCGCAGCACACGTACTTCCTGCGCTTCACCGGCGTGCACCTGCCGACACATCCTATGCAGTCCTTCGCCAAAGTCCAGTCCGAATTTCATAACCCGTGGATGATCGCCTTTTACGCCGTCGGCATCATCGCCGCATGCTGCCATTTCAGCTACGGCCTGTGGCTATTCGCCGCGAAGTGGGGGATTACGACCGGGGAAGCGGCGCGCAGCGGCTTTGGCTATGTCTGCCTCGCACTCGCTATCGTCCTGATTGCGATCGGAGCGGGCAGCATGTACGGATTTCTGGCGACGCCGAACCAGCCTTTAGACACCAATACTTCGGAAAGTCTCGTGATGCGATAGAGATTGTACGAGAGATTGCACGAAGTTGTGCAAGCAGGCCCGGGCCCGGCCCGGCAGATCGGATTCATACAGTTATGGCAGCTCCGAAAATCATCGTAGTGGGCGGGGGCCTGGCAGGTCTCGCCGCCGCCATTAAGATTGCTGAGATGGGCGGAGAAGTTGACCTGTTCTCCATCGTCCCCGTAAAGCGCTCGCATTCGGTGTGCGCGCAGGGTGGCATCAACGCCGCCAAGAACCTGAAGGGTGAAGGCGATTCCACCTGGATCCATTTCGACGACACGATTTACGGTGGCGACTTCCTCGCCAACCAGCCGCCGGTCAAGGCTATGTGCGAGGCCGCTCCCGGCATCATCGATCTGCTCGACCGCATGGGCGTTCCCTTCAATCGCACTCCCGAAGGTCTGCTCGATTTCCGCCGCTTCGGAGGCACGCTCTATAACCGCACTGCCTTCGCGGGAGCGACCACCGGCCAGCAGCTTCTTTACGCGCTCGACGAGCAGGTCCGGCGCTACGAGGCCGAAGGCAAGGTGAAGAAGTACGAGCACTGGGAGTTTCTCTCGGCGGTGCTCGATGGAACGCGCGTCTGCCGCGGCATCTGCGCCATGGACCTGTGGACGATGGAGGTGCGGACCTTCCCGGCCGACGCCATTATCATTGCGACGGGCGGCTGTGGCGCTATCTTCGGCAAGTCCACCAACTCCGTGGTGTGCACCGGATCGGCGCAGTCTGCGCTTTATCAGCAGGGCTGCTATTACGCGAACGGTGAGTTCATTCAGGTGCATCCCACCTGCATCCCCGGCGAAGACAAGCTGCGCCTGATGTCGGAATCGGCGCGCGGCGAAGGAGGACGCGTCTGGGTCCCCAGGACGCCGGGCGACAAGCGCGACCCCAAATCCATTCCTGAGAAAGAGCGCTGGTACTTCCTCGAGGAGTGGTATCCGAAATACGGCAACCTCGTCCCGCGCGACGTGGCCACCCGCGCAATTTTCAAAGTGGTGTTCGAGGACAACCTAGGCATCGACGGCAAGCCGATGGTCTACCTCGACCTCACTCACATCGACGCCAAGACTCTCGACCGCAAGCTGGAAGGCATCCTCGAAATCTACGAGAAGTTTGTGGGCGACGATCCGCGGGTCACGCCCATGAAGATTTTTCCGGGCATGCACTACACCATGGGCGGCTTGTGGGTGGATTACAAGCAGGCCACCAATATCCCCGGCGTCTACGCCGCGGGCGAGGCCGAATACCAATACCACGGCGCCAACCGGCTGGGGGCAAATTCGCTGGTGTCGTGTATCTTTGGCGGCTTCGTCTCCGGCCCGAGCGCCGTGCAGTACGCGAAGAATCTGCAAGGTGCGCCTAGCAACGGTCATTTTGAGGCCGAGCGTAAACGGCAACTGGAAATCAACGCCGCTCTGATGAAAGCCGACGGCAACGAAAATCCCTTCCTGCTGTGGCGCGAACTCGGCGAAACCATGACCGCGAACTGCACGGTTATCCGCTACAACAAGAAGTGTGAGGCAGCCGACGCTAAAGTTGTGGAATTGTTGAATCGCTACCAAAAAATCAACCTGAGCGACCGCTCGCAGTGGGCGAATACGACGATCGCGTTCGCGCGCCAGCTCTACAACATGCTGCAGTTGTCGCGCGTAATCGCGCAGGGAGCGGGCATGCGCGACGAGTCGCGGGGCTCGCACTATAAGCCGGATTTCCCCGAGCGCGACGACAAGAACTGGATGAAGACCACGAAAGCAACCTTCGCGCCCGATTTGGACGAGCCGAAGTTTGAGTTCGAGCCGGTGGATGCGGCGCTGATTCCGCCGCGGCCGCGGAAGTACTGAAGTACGTAGGGGCGGACGCATTCGTCCGCCCAGTTCAAGGAATTCGTGATCGCATTTTGGTTTATCGAGAAGAGGGAACCGTGATCGCATGATGGATTATCGAGGAGAACCGGGAAGGGCACGAGTTCCACTCGTGCCGATTGCAGCGACCCCTCCTACGGCGGCTTTAGCCGCTGGGGCCAGGGGTCTAGTTTGAATCCGGGAAAGGCGGAGCAATAACGATACTCGGAAGGATTAAGAGCCAGCCGGGCGACTACAGGATTCTGATGAACATAGTTCCGATGATGAACGAAATCCTGAGCATCGCGAATCCGATGATCGGTGAATCCGCGTTGCCACACTTCCGAGTTTCGCCCGATAAGAGTGCCGAGCGCATGGGAGTATGCGCCCTTGATTAACTGGACGGCGCGCTCGATGGTTACGTCGTCAGCCGGAGTGATCAGGAGATGAATATGATCGGGCATAAGGACGAAGGCGTGCAATGCGTAGCGGCCTTCACGGCGATAGTGATAAAGAGTTTTTAGGAATAATCGGGTGTAGATTTCGACGACGAACAGCTGGCGGCGTCGCCAGGCCGAGAAAGTTAAGAAATAAGTTCCGGGAGGAGAAAAGAGTCGTGAAGGCCTCAAGAGCAACCTCAGCGGCTGGAAGCCGCAATTCTCTTTCAGCCTAAATCGGCACGAGTGGAACTCGTGCCCTTCCCGGTGATTTTTCTTATGACGGCGTTTCGTTTCGGGAAAAAAGATGTCGTTTTAATCGTGATGTCGCAAGAAGGCATTGGAATTGGGAAGGGCACGAGTTCCACTCGTGCCGACCGAGCCGTCCCCAGAACTGCGGCTTTAGCCGCTGGGGGCCGGGTCGGTTGGTAGGGAAAGGTTACTAGAGATTCGAGTTCGAGCCGGCGGATGCGAGTCTGATTCCGGCGCGGGCGAGGGAGTGACTGATGCAGCAAGAAGAGGGTGATTTCGACAAAATCCTCCCTGGACAGATAAAGGCAGAGTCGGCTCGCTCAGGGAACGAGCGGCTGATTCCGCTGGAGAAGGTGAGAGAGGCAATCGGGATTGCGAATCGACATCTGATCGCCGTGCTGGGAATCGAGGTCTTCCGAATTTCCTCCAGCGGCCATGTCACGAAGGGATACAGCGGATATGACTTCAAGTTTGACGGAAACTGGCCAGGCTTCGTTTCTCAGAACAACAAGTCCGCCGCTGAATACATTAACCAGCATCCATTGGGCGAGGGCCACGGTTACATTTTGACAACTGTGTCGGAAAACGAATTCGCTCACCTGCGAGACCGCATAAATGGCAAACAATAAATCCGTAATCCTAAAAATCAAACGCCAACTCACCCCCGACGCCAAGCCGTCGTGGGAAGAGTTCGAGATTCCTTACAAGCCGAACATGAACATCACTTCGGCGCTGATGGAGATCGCGGCCAATCCCGTCACCCGCGACGGCAAGCAGACCACGCCCATCACCTACGACTCGTCTTGTCTCGAAGAGATCTGTGGCTCCTGCGCCATGCTCATCAACGGACGCGCCCGCATGGCCTGCTCCTCGCTGCTCGACAACCTCGATCAGCCGATCAAACTTGAGCCGTTATCGAAATTTCCGATCGTGCGCGATCTTGCGGTCGATCGCAGCGTGCTCTTTGAGAACTTGATCAAAGTGAAAGCCTGGATACCGGTCGATGGCACCTACGACCTCGGTCCGGGGCCGCGCATGACCATGCAGGACCAGGAAAAAGCCTATCCACTATCGAACTGCATCTCGTGTTGCTGCTGCATGGAGGCCTGTCCGCAGTTCAACGAGGACACAGGATTCGTGGGCGCGGCCACCATCTCGCAAGTGCGGCTGTTCAACACGCATCCCACCGGCCAGGCTTTGAAGCACGAGCGGTTGGCGGCACTCATGGGCGACGGCGGCATCCAGGAATGTGGCTACGCTCAAAACTGCGTCGAGATTTGCCCGAAGAGTATTCCCCTGACCACGTCGATTGCCGAAGTCGGTGGCCAGGTCATGATTCAAGCGCTCACCGACCTGTTGCGCAAGTAGAAAGGGTTTTACTCCGACTTCTGAGACGCGGCGAGCCGCGTCTCTACGGCAAATCGGAGGCCCTTGAGGGGCTGGACAGCGAGCATTTCAGAGTCCAAGTTCGCATTTCCAAAAAAGGGCGCTTTTTCCCTAGTATTGGCCCCGAGAATCATCGAATTGCGGTCTGGTAACCACCCGCAACTTCCTTAAGTAATAGGGTTTAAGCCGAATTGTTTCACAAGATTGTTCACCTGTGGTTTAGAATTGCAACTCCTCTAGGAAAATCGAGGCTTTTGTCCAGCTTCGGGGAGTGTACCAACGGAGGCAATGATTTCGGATTGCAATGATGCGAAGACCCACAACGCGAAGCCTGAGAATCCGCAAGCCGACGGTCGCGCTGCTGACTGCGTTGATCACGCTTGCGATATTCGTTATGGTCGCCTCGCCGGGAACCGCTTTTGCCCTGCACCGCGTCGCCCCTCATCGCCACCACCGTCTGCTGCGCCTTCGCAGACATCTTGGCGTGCTTTGGAACCCGCTGTTCCGTCCTTCTCATGATTCCCTGCTCCGGCAAAACGAAGAAATTGACCGCCTCGATCTGCCGCGCATTCAAGACGACGACCAACTGGAAGAGCTGAAGGCCTCGGGCGCGCTGGTGCCAATCGAGGCAAGCGAATCTCTGAAGATTGAGTCCAGTCTCGATCCTTCACGCCGTTTTTGTCGCCCGTGGACCCGTGATTTCGTGCAGGATCTTTCCGAGGTTTATTACCGCCAGTTCCACGCGCAAATCCAGGTAAACTCCGCCGTCCGTACCGTCACGGTGCAGAAAAAGCTTCGCCGTCGCAATCGCAACGCCGCCCCAGTCGATGGTGACACCGCCTCTTCTCATCTCGCTGGCATCACGGTCGATCTGCAGCGCCGAGGCATGACGAACGAGCAGATTCGGTTCGTCGAGCACTACCTGTTCTATCTGAACGCCCTCGGTCTGGTCGAACCCGAAGAAGAGCGGCGCCATTGGTGCTTCCACGTAATGGTCTCCGACCGCTACGACGACTGGCGTCAGACGCAGGCGATTTTCCCGCGTCCGCCGGCTGACGAACCTGCCCCTGAACCGGGCACCGTCACCGCCGCTGCCACTGCGGTAAGCGCCTCCAACTGAACCTTACTTCTGGTCCGAACGCTGTCTCCGCTACACTTTCCACAGAATGATTGTTCTCATGGCGGGCCTTCCCGGAACCGGTAAAACTACGCTCGCTCGCGAACTGGCCAGGCGCACGCAAGGCGCTGGCGCTGGCGTTATCCTTAGCAAAGACGAGATCCGCGCCGCCCTGTTCACGCCAGAAGATATCGAATACTCTGTCAAGCAAGACGACTTCGTGATGGAGGTCATGCTCGACGCTGCCCGCTTCCTGCTGCAAAGAACTCCCGCTCGCAAAATCTTTTTCGACGGCCGCCCCTTTTCCCGCCGCTATCAGATCGACCGCGTTCTCGAGTTCGCCCGCGAACTTGCTCAGCCCTGGGTGATCATCGAATGCACATGTTCCGATGAATCCGCTCGGCGGCGTCTGGATGTTGAGCGTGATCCGTCGCACCCCGCGCATAATCGATCGTTCGCGCTCTACCTGGAAGTGAAAGCCCGCTTCGAATTCATCTCCTATCCCAAAACAGTGATCTCCACTGATCAACCGCTTGAGCAGTGCGTCCAGCAAGCGCTCTCCGCGGTGACGGAAGGGTGATTGATTCGATGGAGCGACGGGCGTCTCGCCCGTCCCGATGCGCCCCTCCAGACGGGCGAGGACGCCCGTCGCTCCATTAGCAAATCCCGCAGCACCTGGTAGCGTCTCAGTTTCGTCGACACTGAGATCCTAACGATTTTGGGTACTGTCCTAATTTGCGCTCGCTGCGCTGTAAGAGTGGCACATGAATTGCCTTGCCTCCGTCACTGCATCAGCACATAGCATTCGGGTTTATCTCCAATCGCAACGCAAGAGATGGAAACGGCTTTGCCAGAATTGCTGAGTAAAGAAGGCGAGGATATATCGACCTTTTCAACTCTCGGCTGATCCGCTGCGCGAACCGTCATGGTATGGAAGAAACTGCCGAGGACGAAGCCTGCCACTAGAAATACCGCTGCGAAGACAACTGATTTCATTTTGCCAACCTCCTGTGATCTGTGATTTAATCACAAAAAGCGAAAGCCCCGGCGCTTGGCCGAGGCTTGAAAAAATTTAGAGCTGCTCCGCGCTGCATCTCTGTAGCGCTCGTCTGGGAGAGATTATGTCACAAAACCAGACAAAGGCGCAATCCGTTCACAGTTCTCCGATAGATAGCCGCGTAGAGACGGTGAACCGTTCAACTGCTGTAGAGACTTTCACAGTTTCCCCATCGTCTGAAATTGTGAAGGATGATCCGTCTATTTCTACAATCCGCTCAAATATCTCGCCAATGCCAGTCATCGTTACCCGTCTACCCCTCTCATCTATCGAAGAGACGTTTACGCGGTGCATGGAAAGAGGACGTGGTGGCCTATCCTCTGAGAGAATAATCAATGTCAAGGCTGTAGGGGAAATTCTCCATCTACGAAATATCGAGAATGCTTCTTCAGATGAACTCATGTTTTTAGCCTATATTCCGGTATTCGGACCTATCCAAGCAATCGAGTTAGCGGCCAAACTTCACTTGAAATGCCAGCGGCCATTGCGGGCGTTACGCGCAATGATGAGTGTACCCGCACAAAGTTGTAATGGGCAAAGTGCAAAGCGCAAGCGGCTTTCAGGTTCTCCAGCTTCTTCGAGAAAGCGTTCGTCAACCTCGTAAATCGCCTCATCTGCATCCTCATTGTCAAGTTCTGCCGTTCCACGTGCGAGGTACAGATGCGGTCGGGGTCGGGATCGCCATTCCGCACCTTGGATATAACCTCGACGATTGGGCATGGGGAGATCGTGTCCCTGTGAACGCCCGTCATGCGTTCGATTGAGCGGACGGAGTTGCCTTCTAAGAGAGATGAGATTACAGCGAGTTTCTTATCTGTGTGGAGTGTGTTCATTTTGGCCCTTGACCTTTCGGTGAAGGCAAGCCAAAATGAGACTTGAGGATCGGCATTTCGGCTTGCCGGATTGTCGGTTTTAAGGGCCGCTTGAGATGTCAGTCTCTAGCGGCTCTCGTCATTTGCGCATGTCATTGGTGGAGGCGGCATCCTGCTACTCCTTTCTCTCAAAATCATCCTTCACTTTCCCTTATTTTGAGATCATCTGCCGTCGGCCATCCGTGATCCTTTGCGGCTCTCCTGAACCCATCCGTGATGTAGTAGCGGCGGTTTGCTTTATTGTCCCGATACGTCACCACTTGTCGATATACCCTGTCCGGCTCTATGTCGAGTCGGAGGGCAGTCTTCGAGATTCCAGATAAGATGCCACTGAGGACACGATTATCCGAGGCTCTACATGCCATTCTTAGCTCTTCATCGGTTGCGCCACTCTCCGCTTTTGTGAGCAGTTCCGCGAGGGCTAAGCGTTGAAAGAATCCTATCCGCCCAACGAAGTCCTCAAGGTCGTGAACAGTCCACGGCAACATTCCGATACTCCTCTTCTCCTTACCCAGTTCCCGCAAAAGCCGTGCAGCGGCTTCGGCGGTTCGGCATTTTACCGGGCGACCATCAACCATGATTTCGTAAGTATGTCGCATCCGTAACGACGGTACCATAGACGGTTTAACCGTTTCAATAGTTTTCTTGCTTCTGTACCTAGTTTTCGTGCTCATCGGTTTCCTCCCCTTTTTGCCTTTGGTTAAGTGCTTACATCGGTAGTGACTGAATTTGAAAAAATGGCTCTACAGCGCGATTCCCTTGGATTTAGGGGCTTGGGTGCGGAGCCTGTGGAAAACTTTCGGCGGCCAAATTAGGACAGTACCCGATTTTGTCATCCCCATCGTTGTCGTACAACCCTTTGTCGTACAATCAAAGATTACGAAAACACCCTACAGGAGCCTCCATGCGAACTCTAATGCAGACGCTTGTTCTGATAATCTCCACGTCCCTGCTCGGCGCCCCACAGGCCGAGCCCACCGCCATCATTCACACCTCGGCCGGCGATCTCCATTGCACGCTGTTTCCTAAGGTTGCCCCAATCGGCGTCGAGAATTTCATCGGCCTGGCTGAGGGCACTAAAGATTGGACCAGCCCCATCGGCCATACAAAAAAACACGGCGTTCCACTCTATGACGGCACCATCTTCCACCGCGTGATTCCCCAATTCATGATTCAGGGTGGAGATCCTGCGGGCAACGGCATGGGCGATCCCGGCTACAAATTCAAAAATGAGACTTCGCCCACCGTCAAGTTTGATCGCCCCGGGCGTCTCGCGTACGCCAACGCCGGACCCGACACCAACGGTTCGCAATTCTTTGTCACCGAAGTTCCCCAACCCAGCCTCAATGGCGGCTATACCATTTTCGGCCAGTGCGATGACGCGGCGGTCGAAGTGGTTAAGCACATCGCTCGCATGGCGCGCGACTCAAATGACCGGCCGCTCAATGCCGTCAAGATCACGCACATCGAAATCCATGGCGCCGGTGCCTCCGCCGCCAAGCCCTAGACCGCGCCCAAGCCATCGGCTGGCGCGAAGGAAGCCATGTGAAGAAGATTAACTTAGGAAAACGAGGAGACTATGACCCGCACACCCGGAACCTATGCCGTGTTCGAAACCAGCGAGGGCACCATCGTTTGCCGCCTGTTTGAAAAGGATGCCCCCAAGACCGTCGCCAACTTCGTCGAACTGAGCGAAGGCAAGCGCGAGTGGACGCATCCCACTACCCACAAAAAGACCACTGACCCGCTTTACCACGGGACTATTTTTCATCGGGTAATTCCGGGCTTTATGATCCAGGGCGGCGACCCGATGGGCAGCGGTTTTGGCGGTCCGGGCTACCAGTTCGAAGACGAAACCAAGGGCTCTCCGCATCGTTTCGACAAGGCGGGCAAGCTGGCGATGGCCAACTCCGGCCCCAACACCAACGGATCGCAGTTTTTCATCACCGTTGCCAACACCGACTGGCTCACCGGCAAACACACAATTTTCGGCGAGGTTGTCGAAGGCTACGAAGTCGTGGAAAAAATCTCTAAAGTCGCCAAGAACCGTCAGGACCGTCCCAACAAAGACGTAGTGGTCAAGTCAGTAAAGATTGAACGCTAATGTGCCCCGCGGAGGAGGCGCGGCTTGCGCGTCTCTTTTCCGCGCGGCCGGCGACGCGGCAGTCGCTCCCAATGCAGCTGCGAACACTCACCCCGCTGTGAGGTACGTCACATTCCCCTTTTTTGAATATTCTTTATAATGGGTGGTCATTCCCAAATTCTGGAGGCAGTGCATGGCATCGTTCAATGGAGTCCCTCTCCCATCCAAGGGGCAGAAGATCGAATACAGCAACGGCAAGTACCGCGTTCCCGATCACCCCATCATCCCTTTCATCGAAGGAGACGGCACCGGCCGGGATATCTGGAAAGCGTCCGTTCGCGTCTTCGACGCCGCTGTCGAAAAGGCGTACCACGGTAAGCGTTCCGTGGCCTGGTACGAAGTCTTCGCCGGCGAGAAAGCCAAGGCTCGCTTTCAGAGCTGGCTCCCCGACGACACCGTCAGCGCCATCCGCGAACTGCGCGTCGCCATCAAAGGTCCGCTGACCACGCCCGTCGGAGGCGGCATCCGCTCCCTCAACGTCGCGCTGCGCCAGACCCTCGATCTCTACGGCTGCATACGTCCGGTGAAGTACTACGCCGGTGTGCCGTCGCCCGTGAAGCATCCCGAGCGCATGAACCTGGTCATCTTCCGCGAAAACACGGAAGACGTTTATATCGGCATCGAATGGGAACAAGGCACGCCCGATTGCGATCGGTTGATCGCGTTCCTCAACAAAGACATGTTGAAAGGCGGCAAGAAGCAGATCCGCCTCGATTCCGGTGTCGGTATCAAGCCGATTTCCGTGACCGGTACCAAGCGCCTGGTGCGCATGGCCATCCTGCATGCGCTCGAAAACAAGAACAAAGCGGTCACTCTCGTCCACAAAGGCAACATCCAGAAGTTCACCGAAGGGGCGTTCCGCCAGTGGGGATATGATCTCGCCACCCAGGAGTTCCGCGACAAAGTCGTCACCGAGCGGGAGAGCTGGATCATCGACAACAAAGACAAGAAGCCTGATATCACGGTCGAGGAGAACGCGAGCCTCATCGAACCCGGCCTGGAGTTCGCCCAAGAAGACTACCGCCAGACTATCTACAAAGAAGTGAAACATTGTCTCGATTCGATCTACGCTACCCACGGCAAAGGCGTCTGGAAGAAAAAGCTGATGATCAACGACCGCATTGCCGACTCCATCTTTCAGCAGATTGTGACGCGAGCCGATGAATACAGCGTTCTGGCCACCCCCAATTTGAACGGCGACTATATCTCCGACGCCTGCGCCGCGCAGGTTGGGGGACTTGGAATTGCTCCCGGAGCGAACATCGGCGATGGCTACGCCATTTTCGAAGCCACGCACGGCACCGCTCCCAAGTATGCCGACAAGGACGTCATCAATCCCGGCTCCGTCATTCTTTCGGGCGTCATGATGTTCCGCTTTCTCGGGTGGCCCGAGGCCGCCGATCTGATCGAGCAGAGCCTGGAGCGCACCATCGAACAGAAAAAAGTAACCTACGATTTCGAGCGCCTGATGCCAGGCGCCACCAGAGTGAAAACCAGCGAGTTTGCCAACTGCATGATCGAAAACATGAGCGTAGCGGTGGCGGCGGACTGAGTGTGGAGAACTTGACTAATGGAGTGACGGGCGTCCTCGCCCGTCCGGAGGACGCACCGGGACGGCGAGGACGCCCGTCGCTCCATTAACATCGGGAGATTAGTTACATTAAGAAAGGAAACTTCATGCGTAATAAAGTAACGATAGTAGGCTCCGGAAACGTAGGCGCCACCGCCGCTCACTGGATCGCAGCGAAAGAGCTAGCCGATGTCGTCCTCATCGACATAATCGAAGGCGTTCCCCAAGGCAAAGGCCTCGACCTGCTCCAGGCCATGCCGATCGAGAAACGCGATTCCGCCATCCTCGGCACGAACGACTATGCCGACACAGCCAAGTCTGACATTGTCGTCATCACTGCGGGAATTCCACGCAAGCCGGGAATGAGCCGCGATGACCTTCTGAATACCAACTACAAAATCATGAGCGACGTAGTCGGCAAGGTAGTGCAGCATTCGCCCAATTGCATCCTCATCATCGTCTCCAACCCTCTCGACGCCATGGCGCAGGCCGCCTACAAGCTGAGCGGCTTTCCGCGCGAGCGCGTCGTCGGCATGGCCGGCATACTCGACTCCGCCCGCTTTCGCACTTTTATCGCGCAGGCGCTCAACGTTAGCGTCGAGAACGTAACCGCCTTCGTCCTCGGTGGCCACGGCGACACCATGGTTCCGCTTCCCCGTTATTCCACCGTCGCCGGCATTCCCGTCACCGAACTTATCGACAAGCCCACTCTCGATCGCATCGTCCAGCGCACCCGCGACGGTGGCGCCGAGATCGTCAAATATCTCAAGACCGGATCGGCTTATTACGCCCCATCGGCCGCTGCCACCGAGATGGTCGAGGCTATCCTCAAAGACAAGAAGAAGATTCTCCCGTGCGCCGCCTATCTTAACGGAGAGTACGGCATCCACGGGCTCTTCGTCGGCGTCCCGGTGAAACTCGGCGCCAAGGGAATCGAGCAGATCATCGAGATCAAACTGACTCCGGAAGAGAAAGCGGCCCTCGACAAGAGCGCCGCCGCCGTGAAAGAGCTCATCGCGGTGATTAACGTCTAGGCAAAATTACCTGTAGAGACGGGGCTCGCCCCGTCTCCGGCAGCGGAAACATCCGGGTTTGACCTTGCTTTGAAGGGGCACGGCTTCAGCCGTGCCATAAGTGGTACAAACACAAACGGCTCTAGCCGCTGAGTGCGACTGCCAACGATGCCGCCATGAAAGTTGGCGCGCCGGATTACGTTTGGACCTCCGTGGAATTATTGGAGCATAGGCTGAGATTGCGGTATGAAACGACTGTCTTGCCTTGCAGTGAACTGGTTTGGGATCGCAAGCGTGGTGTTCACGCTGGCATTCTGGGTTTATGCTAATCTCCCGTTCCACCGACATTCCCAACATCTAGCAGTGCTGTTCCTCGCAATCCTGAGCTGCGGCATCCCAGCATCCCTCATTGCCGCATGGCGCGGCTCAAAACTGTGGCTTATTGCCTTGCTTGGACCGCTGTCGGGCTGGATATTGGTATTGACCTTTATCAATGATTGAGTTTCAAAATACAGTACACTACGCTTTCTGATTTCGCTTTCGTGATCGCCTCCGACTGTTATAGTGTCTGAGGCCAGCACACGATGGACTTCGACCAGCTCGAAATCTTCCTGGAAGTAGCGCGGCTCTCCAGCTTCTCCCGCGCGGCGGAGAAGCGTTTCCGCACCCAGCCCGCCATCTCATCCCAGATTCGCGCACTCGAAGAAGAAGTAGGCGCTCGCCTGCTCGACCGCTCCGGTGGCCGCGTCTCGCTCACCATGTCCGGCAAATTGTTTTTCAAGTATGCCGAGGAGACGCTGGAGCGGCGCAAGACCATCCTCACCGAGATTGCCGAGACCGAGCGTGTGCCCCGCGGCGAAATTGTCGTGGGAGCAAATGAAGGCACATGCCTGCACATTCTGCCCGAAGTGTTCGCGCAATTCAAACGCGACTATCCGAATGTCGCCGTGAGCATCAAGCGCTCGGACTACGCCAGGATTCTCGAGTCGATCATCGAGAACGTGGTGGACTTTGGCGTGGTCTCGCTGCCCGTGACCGACAACCGGCTCGAGGCGCAGATGATTCATCGCGACGAGCTTGTCGTAATCACAGCTCCAAGTCATGCGCTCGCGGCAAAGAAGAGCGTTACCGTCGCCGAGGTCTCGACCTATCCGCTCGTCGTGCCCAAACTGGGTCACACCCGCGACGCGCTTGATGCGCTGTTCTATGACCATCACTTGAAGCCGAAACTGGCCATGGAACTCGATTCGAGCGAACTGCTAAAGCGTTTTGTGGCGGCCGATGTCGGGGTAGGATTTATCGCGCGCTCGAATATCGAGGAGGATATCCGGGCCAAGGCCCTGGTGGCGATCACGCTCGCCGACGCGCAAATCCGGCGCGACCTCGCGCTCGTGTTCCGCAAAGACAAATCGCTCAGCCGCGCCGCCAAGGCCTTCATGGACATCGCAGTGAAGCAAAAGAATTTTTCGACGTCCGTGGCCAAAGCTGGGAAGCGATCCAAATGAGCCAGGTTTTGCGTACTGTGCTCTGCCTGTCCCTGCTTTTGTCGGCCGCTGCAGGCCAGAAGCAGTCCACCAGTAGCAAAGCTGCAACCGCCTACAAACTCATCGCGTTGAAAGTCACGGGAACTGCGCGTTACACCGATAAAGAAATTCTTGCCGCGAGCGGCCTGCAGATAGGCCAGAACGCCGCCGACGGCGATTTCAAAGAGGCGGTGCAGCGCCTCGGCGAATCCGGCCTGTTCAGCAACGTTGTCTATTCCTATTCCTCTTCCAGTGCGGGAACAAAACTCGACCTGCAGCTCGCCGATGCCGACAAGAGCAAGCTGGCACCCGCGCAGTTTGAAAACTTCGTCTGGTTCACCGATGACGAACTGCGCACCGCCGTGCAACGCAGCGTTCCGCTGTTCAAGCGGTTGCTGCCCCTCACAGGCAATCTCCCGGACCGAGTTTCCGAGGCGCTGCAGGCCATCCTCAGCGAGAAGCAATTTCCAGGACGGGTAGATTTCCTGCGTAGTGCAGAAGAATCGAACGGCGCCCTGAACGCAATCGTCTATCGGGTCGAGGAAGTCACTATCCGGATTCGCAGCGTCGAATTCCCGGGAGCTTCGCCGGAGCAGACCACTCTGCTCACAAACGCAGGGCGCCGCCTCGCAGGAGCAGAATACGGGCGCTCATCTCTCGCCGCGGCCGCTAAGTTTGACCTGCTCCCCGTATACCTGCAGCGTGGATACTTGAAGGCCGCGTTTGGGCCGTCTGACGCGCGCGTGGTGCCGCAACCTTCCTCTGCGGCGGATGCGCAGAGCGCCGCCGATGTTCAGGTGGATGCGATCCTCCCTGTGACCCCGGGCAGGATTTACTCCACCTCCGGTGTCGACTGGAAAGGCAACTCTGCAATTGCCATCAGCGAAGTCGCGCCGCTCATCCACATGCCGCTTGGCCAGCCCGTCGACGCGGTGCGTCTTCTCCGCGCCCTTGAAAATGTCGGCAAGCTTTACCGCAGCCGCGGCTACATGACGGTTCAGATCAAGCACGACGCCCGGTTCGACGACGACAAAAGCACGGTGCACTACGACCTGATCATCGTCGAAGGCGACCTCTACAAGATGGGCGAGTTGGAGATCACCGGACTCGACACACAGGCCAAGGCTCGGATGCAGGCAGCTTGGCTTCTGAGTGAAGGTCACCCTTACAACGCCGATTACCCCAAGAAATTTGTGGCCGATAACGATCAGCTCCTTCCCCGCGCCGTGCGCTGGGCCGTGAACATTCATGAATCGCTGGATGCTAAGGACAAGACCGTGGACGTGGAGATCCATTTCAAGCAGCAGTAGCGTTGAAAAACTGTGGCGTGTTGACGACCAATTATTTTTGCAATTCGAAGCTTGCGTGAGAATCGTAATATTGACATCATGATAGTGACATAGGGATAGTGAGCTCATCGAGTGGCCACTTTTGAACTATCACGCCGCTTCACAGGAGAGGATAGCAATGAAGGTTAAGCGAATAGCGACTGCGGTGTTTGGGATGCAGATGTTGATCGGGCTAGCGGCGGTTCCGGCGCTAGCTGCGAGTAAGAGCCAGACCTTGACCGGTGAAGTAAGCGACACCATGTGCGGGGCGAAACATGAAATGCCCGGCAAAGCCGCGGATTGCACGCGCGCGTGCATGCAGCATGGATCGAAGTACGCGCTCGTGGTCGGCGGCAAAGTCTACACCCTAGAGACCTCGGATAAGGCCGCGCTCGGCAAGCTGAACGATCTGGCCGGAGCCAAGGCGAAGGTGACCGGAGAAGTGGACGGCAGCACGATCACGGTAAAGTCGGTGGCCGCGGGATCGTAACACTTCACCATTTCGGCGGACTCAAATACAGAGTCCTTCGCTTCGCTCAGGATGACAGTGGCAATACAAGTTCGCGTCAATAAAAAATCCAATAAAAAACCGGCGGGCGGCCCGCCGGTTTCTTCTTGTCTCCGCAATTCGCGTTATTGTTGATTCTGGTTTGTGTTGTCGTCCCGGCGCTTTAGCGTTGGGCGATCGTCGTCGTCGCCGCTCTTGTCCGTCCCACTGGGCTTGTCGCTGGTTGAAGCGCGGCGCAGGCTGGGCTTGCTGCCATCCTTCTCTTCGATGATCTTGTGCCGGTTCTCAATGGTGGCCAGCCGCGATTTCACGTCGTCAAACTCCGATGTGGAAACGATATATTGCGGGCGCGCCGGGAGGATGGTCGCGATCTCTTTTTGGGACGCCGCAATGCGGTCGGGCGTCTGCGGGTGGGTAGCGAAGGCCTTGGAGATCGTGCCCGGCTTCTTCTTCTCTTTCGCCTGAATCTTTTCGAAGAAACTGATGAAAGCCTGCGGATCGTATCCCGTCTTATACATATATTGCAGGCCAAGGTAGTCCGCTTCCGCTTCGAAATTGCGCTGGAACTTCATGAAGGTGAGCGGCAAGCCCAGGCCACTGGCCTCGTAGATTCCGTAGCCGATGCCGCCTCCCACGAAGATCAGAGGAATGGTGGCGATTTGCGCGATATTCGCGCGTGTCATCTGACGCATCGCGTGGCGGGCGCAAACGTGCGAAATCTCATGCGCCATCACGCCGGCCAGTTCGGCCTCTTCGTCTGCCGCCAGAATCAGACCGGAGTTCACATAGAAGAATCCACCGGGGAGAGCAAACGCGTTTATTTCGTCGGAGTCGATGACCTTGATGGTAAACGGAACCTGCGCGTCCGAATTGCGCACCAGATTCTGGCCGATGCGGTTGACGTACTCGGTCACGACCGGGTCCTGAACGAGTTTCACGCTACTCTCGACCTGCATCGAGTATTGCTTGCCCATCTTGACTTCGGTTTCGATCGAGTACCAATCGCCCAGGCCGCGCCCACCGATCTTGCGATTGCCGATGGCGTCCACGTCGTCCTCACCGCCGGTGTGCTTGACCTTGCTGGCGTCGGGTTCCTGGATGGGAGGGTCTTTAGGGACTGAGACTGAGTCGTTGCTGCTCGCAGAGGTGTCCGGAGTCGAACTGGTGCTTGCCGAGGGATCCGGCGGCGGAGCTGGCTGTGAACCAGTTGTTGAGCCCGTCGTTGAGGCAGGAGTGGGCTGCGTGCTCTGCGGCTGTGCCGTTTGATCTTTTGCCGTTTGATCTTTTGGCGTTTGCGGCGCTGATGCCTGAGGCTGTTGCGGCGGTGTTGCCTGAGGCTGCGAGGCTTGAGGCTGCGCGTTTGGGGTCTGAGAAGCTTGATCCTGAGCCAGCGCGGGCATCGCCATCAGCGCCAGGAGGCCTAGGAAGACGAGGAACGTACGGAACGACATTTGGCTACCCCGCAGAAACCCGGTTCGGTTGACGCCATTATACTCCCGATAGTAAGTCGGGACGGATGGAGTTCTCCATCTACTTGGACGCCGGCTCGCGCCGGAAAGTTACCCGTTATTTTCACAGCGCGGGGCGGCTGGGGTGCGTTGCGGAGTCGCCGTGCGAGTGGTGGGACTAGAAAATTCGCATCTGCGAAATCAAGCCGAGCTGCGCCTCTCCACACCTTATTTCCCTCATCATTTCCGTCATCCCCCGGTTTATTTACTCCAAAGGTAATAACCAGTGGATACCGGTACCCCCCCCTCCCCCGATCTATTGGAATCATAGGGTTAGGCAGAAATTCCCGCAAAATCTTTGAGTTTTAAGGACTTATAGGCAAAATATTCCGGAATAAGCACTTAGCTTGTCAAAGAGCGCTGAAGATGGGTTTGGGGGGCAGCTTCGTGGGTCGTCTTTGAAGAGACGGCACACTTCTGGCTGCCCCGATCAGATTTCCATTATCGCGCACGGCGGGTTGGGAGTCTGTGACGCGTGGCCCGGGTGTTTGTGATGAAAACGTTCGAAGGGCCCGCACAGGCGAAGCTTCAGCTCTTCCATCAAGGAGTCGCGATATAATGCCGACTATGGCGAAGAACGTCAGTCACATCTCGGAAGCGGAAGCCGCCCGCGATTTCGCCGGACTGCTGGCGCGGGTGCGCGCTGGGGACGAGATCGTCATTGAAGACAATGCGGGAGATGAGGCACGGCCCGTGGCTGTGGTTCGTCCGGTCGAGCCGCATGTTCGCTTGCTCTCGGAGTCTCTACGGCTGGCCAAGGAACACGCCTCCACTGCAACGCTTGACGGGGAACTTGCGCGCGATCTCGAAGAGGTTATCAACAGCCATCGTGAGCCCCTGAATCCGCCCGCATGGGAGTAATCCTCGACTCCAGCGTGGTGATCGCCGCCGAGCGGCGCGGCGATACGGTCGAGCAACTGATTGAGCAAATCGTAAACCGGATCGGCGACCAGGAAGCTGCACTCTCTGCGATTGGCTTGACCGAACTCATCCACGGCATCTATCGCGCCCGGACACCGGAAGTGCGCTTGCGCCGCGAATCGTTTCTAAACGAGCTGCTGGCCGACTTGACGGTGTACCCGTATACGAAGGAGACCGCGCTCCTGGCCGGGAAGCTCGACGGCGAGCAGCAAGGCCGAGGCGTGGTTATTCCGTTCGCAGACCTGCTGATCGGAGCTACGGCGTTGTCACTAGGCTATCAGGTGTTGACGGGTAATCCCCGCGATTTCCGGCGTGTCCCGGGTCTTTCCGTTGTCCAGCTCTGAACATGAGAGAAGATGATGGCGGTGCGAGCCGACCGCTCTATCCATTCTTTGGATATGAGCGAGCGCCATTACCGGCCGCTGCCTTCGCCGCCATCGCCCGCCTCTTTTTCTTGGGGCGAAGTCTAGCGGTGGTCCTGGTGGTCGCTTTCGGCAATGTTTCGGGATGAAGGGCGGTGATGACGGCGGCAGGATTCTTGTCAATCACCGTGAGCAGAGTGCGGGCCGGCGCTTCCGGGGTGCGGCGTCCGCCCTCCCAATGCTTGATCGCGTCCAGGCTGAAGCCGAAGGTTTCGGAAAAGCGGGATTGCGTCATGTTGAACCTATGGCGGATGCTTTTCACATCGACTTCATCAGGCACATGAACCTTGAAGCCTTTCCGCTCCCCTGCGAGAAAAGCTTGAACCTCGTCCAGTCCCGTCATGAGCTCTGCAAACGCGGTTTTCATCGCAACTACCATTGCCGAAACCCGCCCGACGTGCGCCACAGCTTGGCGTGTTTGGCAGCGGGCGTCGGCCCGTCGCCGGCCCGCATGCTGCTTCCAAATATTTTGTTGTATTCGTCCGCGTTACCCTCGATCGCCTTGGCAACCAGCTTACATGTGGCTGCTTTGATCCGGCATCCATCGTTGGAGCCAGCGAATTCGGCCGTGCTGATTCCGTTGCGTTCTACGAACTCGCAAAGCGATTTCCAACCCGTCCAGTTGTAGCTCAGTCCTTTGTTCTTGGTGCTTACTAGATCCATGCCCATGTTTTTGTCCCTAGTTTATTCGGGCACTTGGCTACTTAACCTTAAATACCATGGCCCTGCCTAGCTTTTGCTTCAGCTTCTTCGCACGACCAAGGGCGACCATCGTATAAAGCGCATTTAGCGGAGAGAAGTTGTCACCGAAAAGATCGGGCCGGCGCCCTTTCTGGAGCAACGTCCGGCCGGTGACCCGCTGTCCGCTAAACCGACGGGAGATCACCTCGGGGGTCTCCCGATCAACCACGTTCACGTTTAGTCCGCCACGGCTATTTGGGGATACTACGAGATAAGCGCTATTACCCTCGAATACGTAGTAGGTTAGCCTCTCGCCTTCGGCTTGGCCTACGAACGGAAGCTTATGCAACAAAGTCGGTATTTTCACTTCTGCTCCTTCCGCGTGTTCTGCCCCTACTCCTCAGGGACTGGAAACACCTGCGCAACTTTCTTTCCATAATTCGTAACCAGAACGCACTTCTTTCCATACTGGACCCGGTTTAGTATTTCGCTCAGCTTTGAACGCAATTTGCTCAAGCTGATTTCTGTATAGGCGTCAGAAGGGCTGAGAAGGACGCCTTCCTCCACCTGCTTACGGGAAATCCGCATCACCTTAGGTCTTCTTGCCATGAGCGTGTCCCTCAGTGCCCAATTGTACACAATATGCATATTATGAACAATATTAACAATGGTGGAGTTGTGACAAAACGAACAGGCGGTCGCAGTGGCCGTCAACCCATTTACGAGTTCTTGACAATCCATACAAATAGACGTATATACGTATAGTGGCGGAATTGGAGCGCCAGATCGTTTGGGTCGGTGCGAGCCGGAGAGACCTGCGCGGGTTCCCGCGCAAGGTCCGGCGTGACATTGGCCAGGCCCTCTACGCCGCCCAACAAGGCGAAACCGATCCGTCGGCCAAGCCCCTGAAGGGTTTTGGCGGAGGATCTGTGCTTGAAATCGTGGCGGACGACAACGGCAACACCTGGCGTGGGGTCTATACGGTGCGCTACTCCGAAGCGATTTATGTTCTGCATGCTTTCCAGAAGAAATCGAAGCGCGGCATCGCCACGCCCAAGCGGGACCTTGACCTCATCCACCAGCGCCTGGCTGAGGCCGAACGACTCCATCGACAAGGGAAGAATTGACATGGCTACAAAAAAGAAGATCCCCATGCGGGCAGAAAAAAGCAGTGGTAATGTTTTTGCGGACCTCGGTCTTCCGCATTCCGAACAGGAACTCTTAAAGGCAAAGCTCATGCTTCAGATTTACCGCCTCATCAAAAGGCACGACCTGACGCAAGCCGAGGCCGGAAAGATCCTCGGCATCAAGCAACCGCACGTCTCTTTGCTGATGCGCAACCGCTCGGGTAGTTTCTCCGTGGAGCGCCTTATGGATTTTCTTACCGCCCTGGGGCAGGACGTGGAGATTTCGGTGAGGCCGGCTCGCAAGGACCACGGCGAAGTGTCCGTCGTCGCGTAATCGATGGCAACACGATTCCAAGTCTTCTTTGTGGCACCGTTAGATTGGCGGGTGGCGCGGGCAAGAAGCAGGTCCTTCGCTGCGCTCAGGATGACAATGCGCTGAAGGCCAAAAGCTATCGGCTAAGGCCTCCTCTACGTCCAGCGAAACCAGCGCAGCGCCAAGACGAACGAGACTCCGCCCCAAACTGCGAGTACCAGCAGTTGCCCCCACTGTGAGCTCAGGGTCGCGCCTTCCAATATGGTGGCCCTTAGCGCGTCGTTGAGCGCGGTTAGCGGGAGGGCTTTGATGAAGGGGTGGATGATGGCGGGAAATCTATCGTAGGAGAAGAAGACTCCGGAGAAGATCCACATCGGCATCATGACCACATTGATCAAGCCGGAGACGGTTTCGATTTTTTGGGCGCGGCAGGCGGTTAGGAGGCCTACGCCTCCGAAGGCTACCGCTCCGAGCGACCCCAGCAGGAGGACCGCAAGGATGGATCCTTGCATCGGCATGTGAAAAACTAACACGCCGAAGCTCAACAGCAATCCTACTTCAATCACCATCAGGACCAGACGGCTGCTGGTTAGGGCTAGTAGGAAATCGCTGCGGCGCATGGGGGTGGCTACGAAACGCTTCAGCAGTTTGCGTTGGCGCATTTCTACCAGCGCGAAGCCCACTCCCCACATGCCGGAGTTCATCAGGTTCATCCCGAGCAGGCCCGGGATGAGGAAGTCAATGTAGCGGGAGCCGGGCTCGCTGGAAGATTCGGCGGACGTGGCTAGCGCATCTTTACGTCCGGCGGCGGATTGCAGCTGGGCGTCGATTTCGGCGCGGGAGAGAACGCTCTCGGGGCGGGCGGGATCGTAATAGTAGGTGTAGCTGCCGTCGGGGTGGGACTCGATTGCTAGATCGAACTTGCCGAAGTGGAAGGCCTTGAGGGCGGCGTCGCGATCGAGGACGGTGGATCGGACGGAGTTTTTATTTGACGAGTTTTTGCCTGACGGGCTTTGGAGCATGGTTAGCGTCTTCTGCGCGCCGGGGCCGTCGATCACTACGACCGAGGTGATGTCGGCGGGCTTGTTACGAAACGCTATGCCAAGTCCCGCCGCTAGCAGCAGCGGAAAAATGAAGACCCAGAAGACGACTTCCGGCTCGCGTTTTAGTTCGAGGATGCGCGCCCAGAGCAGATGACGGTATCCGGACCAGCGGCTGTTGCGGCGCGCGGGTTGGATGGGCTGCGGCTGCCGATTCTTATCAGCGTCGATGTTGGGCACGTGGGTCTCGGTGGTTGCCATTTAGTCTTCTCGCAGATGGCGGCCAGTTAGTTGCACGAAGACATCTTCGAGGCTGGCCTGGCGCGTGCTCAGGTGTTTGAGTTGATGGCCGTCGCTGGTTACCGCATCCAGAAGAGCGGGGATAGTTAGATGCGGCTCGCGGACACTTAGGAGGACCGTCGAATTCTCGCGGCGGACGGACTCTACGCTGGGCAGCGCTCGCCAGCGATCGATATTGTCGTCGTTATTGTTGTCGTAGTTTCCGTTGTCGTTCTTATTGGCACGGCTCTCCTGGAACTCGACCACGTGATGGCCGCCGAGGCGGTCGATGAGGTCGGCGGGAGTGCCTTCGGCTATGATCTGGCCGTGATCGACGATGGCGAGTTGGTCGCAGAGGCGTTCAGCCTCGTCCATGTAATGCGTGGTGAGCAGCACGGTACCACCTTTTTTCTGGAAGACACGGATGATGTCCCAGAGCTGGCGGCGGCTTTGGGGATCGAGTCCGGTGGTGGGCTCGTCTAGAAAAAGAATGCGCGGATTGCCCACTAGAGCGGTGGCTACGGCCAGGCGTTGCTTCTGGCCTCCGGAGAGCTTGCCTACCCAGGCGTCGGATTTCTCGGTGAGTTGGAGTTCTTCGAGGATGTCTTCGGCGGGGCGCGGTTCGTTGTAAAAGCTGGCGAAGAGTTCGATGGTTTCGCGGACGGTTAATTTTTCTGAGAGGCGCGTTTCCTGCAACGAGATGCCGATCCACTCGCGCAATTGGCGCGGGTTGTCATTCCAGGTGTGGCCGAGGATGCGGACTTCTCCGGAGGTGGGCGCTAGCAGGCCCTCGAGGATTTCTATGGTGGTGGTCTTCCCTGCTCCGTTCGGGCCTAGCAAACCGAAGCACTGGCCGGCTTCGATTTGCAGGCTCAGGCCGCGGACGGCTTCGACTTTGCCATCGTAGGTCTTGCGCAGGTTGGTGCACACGATCGGGGAACCCACTCGCAAATTGTAGCTTAGCTTGCTACGCGTTTGCGGAGCTGCGCTCCGCTGGACGGCCGACCACCCCAGCCCGCGAAAAGCGCGCGGTCTGGGGGCCCCGGCGAGGGCGGCCGTCCCTACGTGATTCTTTCAGGGTTTGCGCTCTCTGGTTAGCATCGGGACGTCGCCTTTGGCATTGCGCCAGAGAACTTCGTTTAACTGCTTGGCGTTCACGGCATCGGGGCGGGAGAAATTCATTTGCGAGGATTCTTTTGCTCCTGCGGCATTCTTTTCGTTCACTCTATAGATGAGGCCATTGCGCAGATTCTTGTCGTCGGCCTGAAACGGCGGCTGCGTTCCCGGGCCGGAGAACAGCGGCGACATGAGCGGGGCGTGCGCATCGAACAGATTCATCGGCGGCAGCCCGAGTAGAGCTTCCATGGTGTGGACCAGGCTGACAGTCGTGTAGAAGCTATGATCCACAAACGTTTGCGGCGGGTGCGGCGCGTACTTGCTGATGACCAAGGCAGTAGATCGATGGGCATCGATATGATCGGCGCCGTCCTGGGCATCGTCTTCCAGGACGAAGATGGCGGTGTCATCCCAGTAGGGGCTGTGGGAAACGGCATCGACTACGCGACCTAACGCTAGATCGTTGTCGGCGACGGAGGCTTGCGGTGTGGGCTTGCTGGGGCGCGTGCCTCCGGTGTGATCGTCGGGCAGGTAGAGCAGCGTGAATTGCGGAAGTTCTTTGGCGCTTCCCTTAGCTTTCACGAACTCGTCGAACTCGCGGAGGAATTCGTCGGCGCGGAGTTGGTCGGGGTAGTCGACTTCAAAATCTGGGAATTGGGGATCGTAGTGATCGCGCAGCGCGGCTTTGGTCGGGCGCATGCGCTTCATCTGAGGAATGGCCCACGGCCATGGACTCGGGCCGCCGCGCGGGTTGCCTAGGTTCGCGGGCAGTGGATCGCCTTGCTTAATTTCAGAAACTGGGCAGGTTGCGGAACTGGCAGACGACTTTGCTGCCTTCGGCGATTTCGCTTTTTGGCTTTTGCACCACACGGCGGCAATGAATTCTCCGTAGATGCGATAGCTCAGGCCGCGGCGGGCGAGGTTGTCCCAGAGGAAGCCGGTGGCGGGGTCGTCGACGTCGGGGATGCCCTGCTCGAGCGGAATTTCCTCGGCCACGCTGCCGCCGAAGTCGTAGGTTCGCTCCTTGTTGCGATAGTTGATGGGCCAGGTTTTCTCGTTGTAGTCGGAGGTGGTGGCGGCGGTGGACCAAAGATGCCCGTCTCCGGAAACTTCTCCGCTGTCGTAGAAATTGTCGAGCACTCCGAATTGCATGGCCAGCTTGTGCTGGTTGGGCGTGATGTCTTTGCCGTACATGGTTAGCGATGGGTCACCGTCGCCTACGGGCAGGTCGCCGAAGATCTGATCGTAGGTGCGATTTTCTTTCAGCACGTAGATTATGTGGCGGATGGGATTTTTTCCTTCGGCGAATTCAAGCTTGCCGCCGTCGGAGTGGACGAGATTGTCTTCTTCTACCTGATGCGTGTAGGCGGCTAGATTCTTGTCGATGTCGGCCAGGCTTAGGCGTTGGATGGAGCCACCGATCAGGGTGGGAATGTAGGGATGTTCTTTTCTTTTGCGCCCGCCTTGCAGCTTGTTCTGCATGTTGTTGGGGCCGCTGCTTTCTCCTTTGGCGGTAGCGATTAGGAGATCGTTGCCGGCGATGGCTAAGGCGCTGGGATACCACTCGGTGGGGATATAGCCGAGAGGCTCCTCATTTGGTATTTCGTTGATGCTATGGCCACCGCCGGTCAGTTTTGGCAAGCCCTTGACCGCGAACACGGCGATGGCGTCGAGCGAAGCACTGGCGGCGTAAAGATATTTGCCGTCGGGTGACAGGGCGATGGCTTGGAGGACGGATCCGGGGTCTTTGAAATTGGTGTGATAAGGAGTGTATGCCAGATCGACGACTCGGAGATCGACGGCGGCCACGACATCGGCGTTGGCGAGAGCCACATAGAGCGTGTCTTCATTGGGGCTCAGCAGCATCGCCGTGGGATGCGGACTGGGAGCGATGGGGTCATCATGTTTCCACAGACCAATCCGCGTGGATCGGGACACATCGCCTGTCTCCAGATCCAATTCCACAATCACGGAGCTATTCCACAGGCTGACCCATGCTTTGGTTCCGGCTTTATTGGCGATCACCATGTACGGATACTCGGTGGGAATAAAGCGGTCATGATCGAATTTGTTTCGCCTTAGCGCGAACGATTTCTCAATTTGCCCGGAGGCAACGTCCAGGAGCACCACGTTGTCGGAGAGGTTGTTGGCCACTAGCAATCGATCGCCCGCGGAAGTGACGGGCGAGGACGCCCGTCGCTCCATTTCGCTCTTTGCCGCGGGCAAGACGGCTAGGCCTGCGGGGTATGGGATTGCGGTTCCGGCGGGAGTTTTGCGCAGGCCGAATGCTACTTTTTTCCCTTCGGCGATGGGCTGGGGCGGTATCTTGATGAAGCGGTCGGGAGTGATTTGTCCGTCCGCGAATTTGTATACCGCGATGCCGTTGCCGGTGCTCTTTGGCTTCTGGCCGGTGGGGTCGGTGATGGAGCCGATCGAGGCATAGAGATGCGTTGCGTCGCTCGAAAACGCCAGTCCCATGAAATAACTTTGGGGCGTGGAATAGTCGTCGCTCAAGCGGTCGTCGGGAAAGTCGCGCAACTGGTTGTTGCTGAGATCGAGGATGGCGATCGATTGGCGCGCTCCGGCTTCTTGCGTGCCGTAACCCTGATTGAGCAGCGCGGCGTAGCGGCCATCGGGACTGAGGGCGATGGTCGCGGGAAAACTGTTGGTGCGCGCGAGGTAGCCGGGGACGGGGAGGGTCAGAGTCTTGCTGGTCGGCAGGTTGATTCGGCGCGAATGGTCGGCGGCGCGTGCGATCACGAAGACGACGAGCAGCGAGCAAAGAGCGAGGAGGGAGGCAATAACGATCTTTTTCACGAAGGATGCCTCAGGAGGTTTGTACCATTCGGATCGACTCTCAGGCAAACCGGAAAATCTTGCTCACGGCGAGGATCGGGACATTCAGTAAAACGACAGCTCTTTCATGGGATAGTGCTTGCGGTTGCGCGTCCACAACTCGGCGCGATTCATCACCGCTGCGGCGGCAATCAGCGCGTCGGTTATTTGCACGCCGTGACTCTTGCGATATTGCCGAAGATAATCGCCAGCTTGGCGGCCGGTTTCATAGTCGATCGGGACGCAAAGAAGAGTGCGAAAGAAATTCGTCACGGCCTCATGCTCGCCCGGTCGCACCCCAGCCCACAGCTCGGTGGAGGTGACCGGCGAGTACAGGATTGCACTGTCCGATTTTTCCAATTCCCGCCACTGCGAAAGGATTGCGTTATCTCGCTCGCGGCAGACTTCGATGACAATGTCGGAATCCACCAGAACGGTCACCGCTTCCAAAGCCTTTCAAGTCGAGTATCGCGCCGCATACTGCGCACGTATTCTTCGGTGGAGTCGGGTAGGTCGGCACGATCTTTCCAGATTCCGATAAGACCTTCCATGGCCTTGCGCCGCTCCTCCAAATTGCCAAGATAGCGCTCGCGAGCAGCTTCGCGCACTAAAGCGGAGATGGTGGTTCCCTGGCTCCGGGCCCGCGCGTGAAGGGCGTTCCAGAGGTCATCGTCGAGGTACAGCTGCGTCCGTCGCATGATGTATAGTATACATCACACAAGCTTTAAAGGCAGCAGAAACTCCGGTTCGTCTTTTGTCCTTGATTGGGAAACAATGCCTGGAAATTATGTCAGTGAATGGCGAGCAGAACCGCAACATACTGCCGCACTTTGCCGACTAACGCGGGCTCAGCCTTGGAGTGGAATTTCGCTTTGCGCCCAGCCCAATCCATGCTCTTCAACTGATCGACGAGAACTGCGCCCTCTACTTGGTCGACGGTGATGGGCAGGGCGAATGGGTAGGGTTTGCGCTTGCTCGTGAGTGGACAAACCACGCCCAGGCCGCTGGCACGGTTGTAGCGCTGATCGGTAAGCACCAGTGCGGGACGTCGCTTGGCCTGTTCGCGGCCAACCTGCGGATCGAAATCCATCATTACGATGTCCCCGGCTTCCGGAACATACGGCGTCACCTCGTCACCATTCGACAACTTCCTTCCCTACTTCCGCGCCGGTTGAGATCTCGGCGTAGCGGTTTTCTGGAGTGATCTGGGAAACGAGTTGCGCCAGCGTGGGAATCTTGGTTGGCCGGCGCAGTTCGACGCGGCCTTCGGCGGCGGCTTCGATCTCCAGCGAATCGCCTTCCTTCAGCTTGGCTTCCTCAACCACGGGCTTGGGAATGCGCACCGCGAGACTATTGCCCCACTTGACCATCTGTGTCTTCATGAACGAAGTCTCCTTCGGACAATACCCAGTATAGCTTGATGTATCTACTGTGTATATACTCCACAAGAACTTCCGGCGGCGGATTCCTGGGTCAGCGCTGGCGCTTAATGAGTGTGCGAGAACTTGGGTCGTCCCTCCGGGACTTAAAATCAATCACTCCACTTTACCCCGCGCTGAAGCGCGGGGCTACGCTGGATTGCCCCTCTGGGGCTGATTCTGGGCGTGCTTCCCTTCACTGTGGTCAACCCGAAGCGAGTTCTCGTCCCTTGCCCTTGATGGCGACTGATCCTTAGCACGCCAAAGGCGCTTCTGCCACCGGCTCCCCGCTGCGGGACTTCTTCACACCGATCAGTTCCACTGCTTTGGCGGCTATGTGTTCGGCGGAGACTTCGAACTCCTTGATTAACTCCCAGGGGGCGCCGGAATCTCCGAAGCGGTCTCTTACTCCAATGGCGCCGGTGATGGTGGGGATGCCGTAGAGTGCGGGCGACTCGGTGATGGCGCTTGCGACGGGCCACGCCAGCGCGCCGATCTGGTGCTCTTCGGCAGTCAGGACGACGCTGGTGTCGCGGGCAGCTCGCACTATGGCTTCAGTGTCGAGCGGCTTGAGGGTGTGGAGGTTCAGGACGCGGGTTTCGTAACCGAAATCCTGCTTTAGGATCCAGGCGGCTCGCATCGCCTCGGGAACCATAGGACCGCAGGCAATGATGGTGAGGTCTTCGCGCTCATTGAGGTATTCGGATTCGAGCTTGGTCTCGAAGGCTTCGATGAAATTCGCAGCCTCGTGACGCAGGCGGATGACGTTCGCCTTGCCGAAGATGAAGGGCGTTTTCTCGTCGGTGACGATGGGCGTGGCTTCGCGGGCGAAGCGGATGTATTTCGGACCGACGTGCTTGAGCAGCAGGTAGTCGGTGGCTTTGCGGGTTTCGACCATGTCGCAGGGGACGACCACGTTCATGTTGGGCAGTCCGCACATGGCGAAGAGGTCTTCGAGAGCTTGGTGCGTCGCGCCGTCGGGGCCGACGCTGACGCCGCCGTGGGCTCCGGCAATCAGGACGTTGAAATTGCCATAGCAGATCGAGGTGCGGATCTGGTCGAGATTGCGGGCGGCGGCGAAGGTGGCGTACGTGCCGAAGACGGGGAGCTTCCCTTCTTTGGCGAGTCCGGCGGCGGCTGAGGTGGCGGATTGCTCGGCTATGCCCATGCTGATCCAGCGCTCCTTGCGCTCGGGCTTGCCGGCGTAGAACTCGCTGATGGTGATGGAGCCGGAGATATCCAGACCGAAGCAGACTACGCGCGGATCGTCGCCATTCGCGGCTAGCGACTGGCCGAAACCTAGGCGCGTGGGCTTCATTTGGACCTTCATGTTTTCGGCGGCGTTCCACCAATAGTTGCGGTGGAACTTGGGCATCTTCGCTTCTAGTTTGCGGTCGACCTCGGCTTGATATTGCTTGGCGTGGGCGAAAAGTTGCTCGACGGGAATTTGGCCTTCGAGACCCAGTTCCTTCAAGGCTTTGTTTAACTCTTCTACGTTGGGCGCTTTGCCGTGCCAGCCGGCAATGTTTTCCATGAAGCTGACGCCTTTGCCTTTGACGGTGTCGGCGATGATGACGGTGGGCTTGCCGGAACCGGCTTTTGCTTTGGCATTCTCCAGCGCTTCGACCACCTGCTTCATGTCGTGGCCGTTGATAGTGAGGGCTTCCCATCCGAAGCTGCGATATTTTTCTTCGAGGGGCTCGACGTTCATTACGTCTTTTACCCAGCCGTCGATCTGGAGGCGGTTGCGATCGATGATGCCGATTAGATTGTCTAGCTTGTAGTGGCCTGCTTCCATCGCGGCTTCCCAGATCTGACCTTCCTGCTGCTCGCCGTCTCCCATTAGGCAAAAGACGTGGTGATTCTTTTTGTCTAGTTTGGCGGCTAGCGCGATGCCTACGGCTATGCTCAGGCCCTGGCCTAGCGATCCGGTGGAGACCTCGACGCCGGGGAGTTTTAGCCAGTGGGGATGCCCCTGATAGGGCGAATAGAGCTTGCGCAGGAGCGCGACATCTTCTTTTGGATGAAAACCGGCGAAGGCTAGGCCGAGGTAGAGGCTGGGCGCTTTGTGGCCGGTCGACCAGACGATGCGATCGCGGTCGGGCCAGTTGGGGTTCTTGGGATCGTGGTTGGCTACGCGAAGGTAGAGCGCCGCGGCGATGTCCATGATGGAGAGCGTGCCGCCGGCGTGCCCGGATGTGGCTGCGCACAGGGCGGCGAGGTCGTAGCCCCTCATCAAGGTAGCCTGCTGTTTCAGCTCGTCAATGCTGTAGGAATGCAGAACTTCGCCGGTGGTCGAATTTTGAATAGACATGGGGTTGCTCCTTCGCTTACGCCGCGTGTTGGGCGGGGCGGGAAACGGCGCATAGGCTTACAGCATGAGCGTAACGGGCGCGGTCGCGAGGTTCAGTGAGCGGGGTCACAGGCGGGAGTGACGCATGCAACGAAATCAACAAGAAATTGTCATCCTGAGCACAGCGAAGGACCCCTACCCCCAGTACACATTTTCGGTCGGGTAGGGGCCCTCGCTTTGCTCGGGATGACAACGTGGCTTCACGCTCCGAACTTCCCAAGAGAGCATTAGCGCGCGGATTTGAAGATCGAGAACACAGCGCCTTGCGGGTCAGCGATCACTGACATGCGGCCGACTCCTTCCATCGTCATGGGCGGAACATAGAAATTGGCGCCCATCTGTTTGGCCTTCGATGCCGAAACATCCACGTCATCGACCAGGAAGTAGGCTAGCCAGTGCGGCGGCGTTCCAGGCTGGCGATACTTTGAGGGCGGAATGCCTCCGATGAAATGTTCACCGTTCTTGATGTGCAGGTAACCCGAGGTATCTTTTGGATCGGCTGTGACCTGCCATCCGAAAAGACCCGAGTAAAAGTCAGAGGCGCGTTTTACGTCGGGAGTGCTTAGATCGGCCCAGCACAGCGTGCCGTGGACTCCGGCGATCCCGATACCGGCGTTCTTGTTCGCCTGCCATACGCAGAAAACCGCGCCGGTGGGATCCTGGATGACTGCCATGCGGCCAGCATCCATAACGTCGAACGCTGGGGCAAGAATTTTGCCGCCTAGCTGCTGCGCCTTGGTGACAGCTGCGTCGGTCTTCTCGACGGTGACGTAAATCATCCAGTACGGAGGAACGCCCTGCGTGCGCTCGTCGGGACGCAGCGTGCATGCGGCCGCTGCTTCGCGGCCCTGGAGTTTGAATTCGGTGTAGAAATCGTTCGGGCCCATGGGATTGTCATGAGGAGCCCAACCAAAAAGAGAGCCGTAGAAGCTCTTAGCGGCATTCTGGTCGGTGGTGTGGAGTTCGATCCCGCAGAAAGAGCCGGCGGGGTGCTTGTCGATGTTTGTCATAGCGGCAAAAGTTTACACCAATTCTGGTTGGGGGATTGTCAACAGGCGGTTAAGTAACAGGCAATGAGGACGAGTTAAACAAGGGGCTTGATATGCCGACGGATCCAGTCGAGGATTTGGGCAAAGCGGAATTCGTGCCGGTCCATCGAGCCGTCGATGAACGCGTAACCGTCCGGGCCTTCGACGTCGATGTAAAGGCCGTTGCGCCGCAGGAAGACATCGGCGGCGGTGAAAGCGATGCGTTTGTTACCGTCGAGGAAGCCGTGGTTGTTCGCGAGCGACTCCATCAGCGCAGCCGCTTCTTCCTCGAGGGAATTGTAATAGCCGATTTGCGGACGAAAAACGGCGGCGTCAACAGCGCCTTTATCGCGAACGCCATGGAGACCGCCGAACATCTCAATCAAGCGATGCTGCATCCGGTAGACTTCCGCTACCGTCAGGTAATCGGACATTTGGCTTTTTACTTTGCGAGACGCTGCAACAGGTCACGGTTGCGAGCCACCGACTGCTCGAATGCATCCATCACCTCGGGGCGGACCAGGTGCTGGGACGGAACGACGTTCTGTAGGTAGAACCGAAGCGCCTGCTCGAGAACATGCCGCTTCGTTTGCCCATTCCGCTCGGCAACCGCAACGAACTCATCATAGAGTTCTGCGTCGATCTCGGGAGTGAACTTCTTGGTCTTCGCGGGGGGCATGGTCTCTCATCTACCTGTTTGCTCTCTATCTTACCCTTTTGCGATGATAAATCAAGGTAAATATTGATTTAACCATCTCATTGTAGCTAATAGCGTTATTCTAGAGCAGCCCTGGATCGCTGGTCACTTGTTCATATTGGCATAAGGAAGCCTGTCGCAGTTGACCTCTTTGAAACTCTTGATGGCGTCGGTTTCAGCCCGATCCGCTTCGTCCGCTGAGCATGTCCGCCAGCGAACCAATAGATTTTCGCTGTCTTCCAAATGCCAGAGAAGCCGTCCGCCCCTGTGGCCGACGCCGGGTGCCCTACTCATCGCGCACTTTGCGATGAGTGGGATCCCGCTGCGGTGTCATCCCGCCCTGCTCCCACGAACAACGGCGTCACCTTTTTGCGGCGGTGCCGGGATGCTCGCCACAGATCGTACTGTGTCTGCATGCCGACCCATAGCTCGGGGCTGGTGCCGAGGGCGTCCGCCAGCTTCAGCGCCATGGCTGCCGAAATTCCCGCGCTGCCATTCAAGATGCGCGACAGAGCGACCCGCGTCACCCCAAGGTGCTTGGCCGTGTCTGTCACCGACCTTGTCCCCAAATACTCTCGCAGGACTCTTCCCGGATGTGGCGGATTGTGCATGCGCATAAAAACCTCCTAGTGGTAATCCCGATAGTCCACCAACACCGCATCTTCCCCTTCAAAGGTAAACGTCAAACGCCAGTTACCGCTGACATCCACCGACCAGTGGTCTTCGAGATCGCCGCGCAAGGGATGCAGCCTCCAGCCGGGCGCGTTCATGTCCTTCGGGGATTTGGCATTGTCCAGCGCGGCCAGCTGTAGTTTCAATTTGTCCGCATGATGCGGCTGGATTTTCGCCTTCGATCCTGTTTTGGAAGAACCGCTCGACACCCTTGTGCCGGAAGCTCTTGATCATCGTGTATAGTGTATATTTATACTACATAGATTGTCAAACTGCCCTTCCCAAAACAATCAGCGCAGGCTCTTCCCAACCCAGTCCTCAATTTTCGTCAAGGCCGAATTTAGGTTCTCGAGCGAGTTGGCTACGCTGAAGCGGAGATAGCCTTCTCCGTATTCGCCGAACGCCGTGCCGGAGAGGCAGGCGACTCCGGCTTCTTCGAGCAGCGCATCGGCCAGTTTCTTGGACGGCCAGCCGGTCTTGGTGATGTTCGGAAACACGTAGAATGCGCCCTTCGGCATGCGGCAGGAGAAACCTTTGAGCTTGTTCAGGCCGGCGACGAAGGCGTCGCGGCGACGCTTGAATTCAGCGCACATTTTGTCGACCGAAGACTGGTCGCCGCGCAGCGCTGCAATTCCGGCAACCTGGGTGAAGCTGGCGGTGCAAGAGGTCGAGTTGGTCATGAGGCGCGCGATGGGCACCGCCAGGTCGGGCCGCATTACGCCGTAGCCCATGCGCCATCCGGTCATGGCGTAGGTTTTGGAGAAGCCGTCGAGCAGAATGGTGCGCTCCTTGAAGCCGGGTACGCTCATGATGGAGAAGTGTTCGCCTTCGAAGATGAGGCGGCTGTAGATTTCGTCCGAAAGAATGAGGATGTTGCGGTCGCCGATGGCCTCGGCTATTTCGAGAACATCTTTCTTGGTAAGCGTGCCTCCGGTCGGGTTGTGCGGCGAGTTCAGGATGATCAGCTTGGTGCGGTCGGAAATCAGCGAGGCCAGTTCTTTGACATCGACGGAAAAGTCGCGTTCTTCGCGGAGCTGAATGGCGACTGCGCGCCCGCCGACATAGTTGATCATGGACTCGTAGATGGGGAAGCCGGGATTGGGATAAACGACTTCATCTCCTGTATCAATTAGTGCCAGAATCGTAAAGAAAATAATAGGCTTGCCGCCTGGGACCACGACCACTTCCTCGCTCGAAACCGGGACATTGCGGGTGCGGCTGACGTAGTCGGCAATCGTCTGGCGCAGGTCGGGCAGACCGGCGGCGGGACCGTAGTGAGTCCATCCCATGTAAAGCGCGTCGACACCGGCCTCGATGATATTGGCGGGAGTGTCGAAGTCGGGTTCACCAATTTCGAGGTGAATGATTTCTTTGCCCTTCTTTTCGAGGGCGCGGGCGCGGTTCAGGACTTCAAAGGCGGTTTCGGTTCCGAGCCGTGACATCCGGCTGGCGAGACGCAATTCATGCTGAGTTGTGGTGGGCATGGCGGCCGATGAAATTATAACGCTTTGGGGATGAGAACTTCTCTGTGCACCTCTGTGTTCCCTGTGGTGACCGGCTTAGAGCTTAACCACGGGGAGCACAGCGGTTCACGGGGGAAAGCTTCACTCCGAGATGGTGCTCTCTTCGCTCTGAGCGCGCAGAATGCGATCGACGGAGTACGGGGCGCGCTGGGCGGGTTCGTGATAATGGCGCACCTGCATTTCTCCAAGCAAGCCGACGGCGAGCATGTTCAGTCCCGCCAGCAACAGCACGGCGGAGAACAGCATCAACGGGCCGTGCTGGTACATGATGTCGGTGTGGTGCAATACCTTCTCCAGGACGAGCCAGAAGGAAACTGCGCTGCCTGCAAAAATGCTGAACATCCCCACCGTGCCGAAAAAATGCAACGGGCGCGAAAGGTATTTGAGCAGGAAACGGATGGTGATGAGATCGAAGAAGACGCGGAAGGTGCGGGAGATTCCGTAATGCGAAGACCCGCGTTCCCGGTTCACGTTCTTGATGGGAACTTCGATGATCGACGCGCCGTGCCATGAGGCCAGTGCGGGGATGAAGCGGTGAAGCTCTCCGTAAAGCGGAATCTGTCCCAGGATTTCGCGGCGGTAAGCTTTAAAAGTGGTGCCGAAGTCGTGGATGTCGACGCCGCTCAACTTGGCCATGAGCCAGTTGGCGCAGCGCGAAGGGATGCGGCGCAGCCAGAAATTGTCGACGCGATTCTTGCGCCAGCCGCTGACGATGTCGTAGCCCTCGGCAATTTTTTCGAGGAACAACGGGATGTCGGCAGGATCGTGCTGCAAGTCGCCGTCCATGGCGATGATGTATTCGCCGCGGGCGTGGTCAAATCCAGCCGCGAGGCCGGCAGTCTGACCAAAATTGCGGCGCAGCTTGACGACGGTGACGCGGCTGTCAACGGCGGCAATTTCACGCAGCAGATTGAACGTTCCGTCGATCGAACCGTCATCGACCAGCACCATCTCGAAAGTCTCGCCGCTCGCTTCCATCACGGACTTAAGCCGCAAGTACAGGTCGGTGACGTTCTCCTGTTCGTTGTGCAGAGGAACTACAATTGAATATTTGAGCACAGTACTTTTGATTATACGGCAACGGAGCTTTGCTTTCGAAGTGACTTCGGTGAGGCGTGCCCTCGGCGGGATGGGACTTCATCCGCGGGGCCGTGTAGTTGGCGACCGGCGCGCCTTCCCGGTAAATGCTGCGGGATCCGCTCCGGTTGAGCGGGGTTTTTCGTCGCGAGCGCAAACCCTTAGCGGCTCTCCGCCAATCGCTGGTCGACTAATTCCTCGATTCGATTGACGACTTCGTCCTCGCTCATATTCGTCGAGTCGAGCACCACGGCATCTTCGGCGGCTACGAGAGGTGAAACTGCGCGAGTGCGGTCTCGCCGGTCGCGCTCGCGAAGTTCGGCTGCCATCGCTTCGGCCGGTGCGCCCTTCACCTTCTGCTGGTCGAGACGGCGCTGCTCGCGAATCACGGGATCGGCGTCGAGAAAAATCTTCAAATCGGCATCCGGAAAAACTTTTGTTCCAATGTCGCGGCCCTCCATCACAATGCCGCCGCCGATGCCCATCTCGCGCTGCCGCTCCACCATCCACTCTCGCACCTTGGGATGCACCGAGACGCGCGACGCCGCCTCGCTTACATCGCGATCGCGGATGCGCTCGGAAACGTCCTTTCCGTTGAGCCGCACATGATTGCCGCCGATGGAGCGATCGAGAGTGATGCGCGAATCCTGCGCCATCTTCAGCAAAGCGGCCTCGTCGTCGAACGAGGCGTCCGACTCGATGGCGCGCAGGGCCAGGGCGCGATACATCGCTCCGCTCTCCAGGTTCACGTAGCCGAGTTTGCGCGCCAGGCGGGAGGCGATGGTACTCTTGCCGGCCCCGGCGGGGCCGTCTATGGCGATGATGAGTTTGCGTTGGGATGGATCGATCATCGTGGGGAAGTCATCGCGGCGAACTGAGAATTGTACACTTAGGGAGCCTCTGATTAAGGAATCTCTGATTAAGTCTAAAAAATTACCACTGTCATCCTGACCCTGAGCGCAGCCGAAGGGGAAGGACCTAGAGCTGGTTTCATAAATAGATTCCGCCTCAAGCGAGGTACTTACGTTGCAAAGCCGCATAGATGCTTACTGCGGACATGAGCTTGCCAACCAGCGAGTGGAAGCGCATCGAGGAATTTTTTCCCGAGCCGCGACGGCGACGCGATGGTCGGGGACGCCCCTGGGCATCGAATCGGGCTTGCATCAACGGCATTCTGTGGCTGCTGCGTTCCGGGGCGCGCTGGCGAGACATGCCCGCGTCATACCCGAGCGGGGTAACCTGCTGGCGACGTTTGCGGCACTGGCAGCAGCAGGGAATTTGGGAAAAAGCCTGGCGGCAGCTGCTGCGCCAGTTGGACCAACGCGGGCGGATCGACTGGAACGAGGCCTTTGTGGATGCCACGTTCCTGCAGGCCAAAAAGGGGGCGAGGCGGTTGGCAAAACCATGCGGGGCAAGGGAATGAAGCTGGTCTTGGCGGTGGAGCGGCACGGCACGCCGCTGGGGGTGTACGTCTGCTCCGCGAAGCCTTCCGAGCATCATGTGGCGGAGCCGGTGCTGGCCTCCATTCGAGTGCCACGTCCCGGCCGTGGCCGTCCCCGTAGCAAGCCACGGCGCGTGATCGCCGATAAGGGCTATGACAGCGATCCGCTGCGTCAGCGCATGCGCCAACGCGGCATCGATTGGATTGCCCCCTACCGCCGCAATAGCGTGCTGCGCCGCTACGAAGACAAACGCAAGCTGCGACGTTACCGCAAACGCTGGAAAATCGAGCGCTCCATCGCATGGGTGCAAAACTTCCGTCGCGTGTACGTGCGATACGACCGCATTCTGACCGTGTATCTCGGCTTCGTGTACTGCGCGTGTTTGTTGATTACGCTCAGGCATTTATGAAACCAGCTCTATGCACTCTGCCCGCGCCACCAGCGGCGTTGCAGGGAATTTCGACCACGAGCCGTGATCCAATCTCCGTGGACCGCTATGACTTAATCAGAGTCCCCCTAAGCCAAAGTGTTTGTGCCTGCTAGCTCACTCGCTCTGGGCGGGGCTTGGGCACGTAGGCTTGTTTTGGGGGAGTTACCTGCAGCAGCGACTTGCTCCCGACATGTACAAAGCTCAGTTCGCGCGCCGAGAGCAAGACGTGGATTGCTTCTTTCACGCGCGTCCGCGGGACGAAGTTTGCGAGGAAGTTTTCGACTTCTCCCTCATCTACGGCGACCACGCAGTCCAGGTATTTCGAGACCAGAGCCGAGAGCGCTTCGGGCACAGAAATGCCGACGCCCTCGGACACGACATCCGGCGCCCAGCGCGACAACTCGTCCCACACCGAACCTTCCTCCACCGTGTAATCCACGCGCGTGATGCGCAGTTTGGCCCACAGTTCGCTCAACCCGCGATCGAGCCCGGCGTTCGAAAGCGAACCGCCCAGCATCTCGCCCAGCTTCGTTTTTGAAATCGGTCCACACCGCCGGATGATTTCGAAAGCGTCACAGGCCAACGGCGAATAGGGAGAGCGCGGCCCGGTTGCCGGCGGCTGCTTCGGGTTGCGCTCGCCCACGAGCGCATAAAAATAAGGGAACACCGAGGCGGCCAGCAGGAATGCGTTGTTCTCGTCAAATAGCGGAGCCTCGTAAGCCGCCTTGTCGCGCAGGGCGCGCACCATCAACTCGGTCGCTTCCTTGGCACGCGGATCGGCGTAGGCGTGCTGGCGCGTGGGCAGGTTGTCATCCGCGCCCACCCAGGCCCCTATGAAAGTCGGCAGCAGAGCCGCGGGGCGCATGGGATACATCAGGCAAAATCCCACCGACTCGAGGAAGGCGCGCGCTTCATCGAGAGTGCACACGGGCTGGCCGTCGAGGCGCCACTTGTGCGTGCGAGCCTGCAGAAGTTCCGCGCCGGTCATGATTTCGATTAGAACACAGGCTGGCTCGCAGCGGTCAGCTCTCAGCTCTCAGCTCTCAGCTCTCAGCTCTCAGCTCTCAGAAGAATGTTCATCACGGCCACAACGGTCAATAGCTTTTTGCGGTACCCTGGAGCACAGCAATGCCCCTTGTGGGCAAGATTCTCCTGAGAGCTGACAGCTGATAGCTGAGAGCTAGATCCTCTTGAACGCCTTCTGAATATCCTGCATGGAATAGCGCAGCACCACCGGCCTACCGTGGGGGCAGCTCATGGGATGCTCGGTTTTCGCCAGTTCCGCTAGCAGCCACTCCATCTTGTTCTGGTCGAGGGGCATGTTGACTTTGATGGCGGCGTGGCATGCGATTGAGGCCGCGATGCGGGTTCGCACCGCGTCCAGATTGATGGCCTGCTCTTCGCGCGTGAGCTGCTCGAAGATTTCGTTCAGCATGTGCTCGATCTGCGCCGCGTCCACGCCCGCCGGTGCGATCTTCACCGCTACACTGCGCGCGCCGAAGGGTTCCGCCTCAAAACCATTGTGCGTAAGTTCTTCGGCAATGTCACTGAAGATCGCCTGCTGCGCCGGAGTCAGTTCGATGACCAGAGGCATGAGCAAACGCTGGCTCTCCACCTGCTGCGCCGAACGTTGCCGCAGGATTCGTTCGAACAGTACGCGCTCGTGAGCTACATGTTGATCGATGATCCAGAGTCCGTCTTCGTTGACCGCAAGAATAAATGAATTTCTAATCTGGCCCAAGGGACGCAGCGTGCGGAGCGATTCGAGAGTCGGCGCCGTTTGCGACTCGCTATTTTGCGCGATCGGCGGCGCGCAGCCGTGATCGGGAATCGTCTGCTGTTCGTCAGGCTGAGGAACGCCCGTTGCCTCGGGTGCGCGGGCTAGCGAGAGGGCTGCGTTCGCCTCGACCGCAATTCCTCCCGCAAATTCGAAGCGCGCCGTCGTCGCGGGAACTGCTGGGGCTTGCAGCGCGAACCCGCCCACGGTCCCCGTGGCTGGCTCGTACAAGTCGCGCCACGGCGCGGGCTGCAAACCAGCGCCAGTCGCGCCATGGCTCATCGTAGTATGAGTGAAGCCAGGATGAGTGAAGCCGGGATGAGTAAGGCCGGGACTGCTGAGGCCAGGACTCGCGGTTGGCTGCGCGCCGATCTCCGTCAGGAACTGCGGCACTGGTCGTGCTTTCATCAGCGCGGCCCGTATCGACTCTCGGACGAAATCGTGAATCACCGTCTGCTGGCGGAAACGCACCTCGGTCTTCGAGGGATGCACATTCACATCCACTTCGGCCGTCGGCATTTCAATAAAAAGCAAAACCACCGGATACACCGTCGGCGGCAAAATGTTGCGATACGCCTCGGTGATGGCGTGCTGAATTAGACGGTCGCGAATCAGCCGTCCGTTCACGAAAATGTAAATCGAATTGCGATTGAGCTTCTGAATTTCCGGCTTGGAAACAAAGCCATGCAGACGCACTTCGCCGAAATCTTGTGGCTGGGACACTTCGGGTTGCACGTCCACTGCTAGTGGAACGGGCGATTTTGCCGACGCTGCGGCGGAGGATAATTTTTCGCGGACAAGAGTGTCCGCGCTACGGCGCCACGGAGGAGGCTGGGGCAGACCGATGCGCTCCAGCGGTTGGAGCGCCGCCAGCGGAATCAGTTGGTCAAGCGTCTCGCGCCCGAAAACCTGGTACACGCGCTCGCGATGGCCGGCGACGGGCGGCGCTACCAGCAAGGCATTCGTCGCCGAGTGCAACTCGAAATGCTTTTCCGGATGCGCGAGAGCATAGTGGGTTACGAGCGACGCGATATGGGAGAGTTCGGTCGATTCGGATCGCAGAAACTTCTTGCGCGCCGGCGTATTAAAGAAGAGATCGCGAATCGTGATCGAAGTTCCCAGCGGCAGCCCCGCTTCTTCCACGCGGATGATCTTGCCGCCGTTAATTTCTAGGACAGTGCCGGCCGCTTCTTCTTCGGCGCGAGTTTCGAGATGCAGCCGGGCAACTGAAGCAATGGAGGGTAGCGCCTCGCCGCGAAATCCGAGTGTCGAAATTTTCAGCAGATCGTCGGTGTCTTTGATTTTTGAGGTGGCATGGCGCTCGAAGGCCAGCATGGCATCGTCGCGCACCATGCCGCAGCCGTTGTCGGTGATCTGGATCAGCTTCTTCCCGCCCGCCTCGACCTGAATGCGAATGCGCGTGGAACCGGCGTCCAGCGCGTTCTCCAGCAGCTCCTTCACCACCGACGCGGGACGCTCGACCACCTCGCCGGCGGCGATCTGGTTGGCAACTCTTTCGGCGAGCACGTGGATTTTGCCCATGGGGTCAGTGGCCAGTGGCCAGTGTGACAGATTTTTGGTTGCAGCGTAAAGGCGGGTCGAAGCTAGCGGTGGGCGCATCCAAAAACTAGCGTGGCGTATAGTTTTTCCGGGGAGTGCTGGCATGAAACATGCAATGTTGGGAGCGGGAGCTATCGGAGGTTTAGTCGGTACCGTGCTGTCATCGCTTGGCGAGGAAGTCACGGTGGTGGTTCGGCCGGAGAAGTTGCGTGACTATCCCGATCACTTGACGTTAGAGCGGCCTTCGGGTTCGCTCACGGCGCCGGCGAAAGCGGTCGCCACGCTTACGCAGCCGGTTGATGTGCTGTGGATTGCAACCAAAACCTATCAACTGCAAGCTGCGCTGGATGCTGTACAAGTATTGCCGGGTTGCGTGGTTCCCTTGCTGAACGGCGTGGACCACATCGCGGTGCTTCGGGCGCAATTTGGCCGCGAACGCGTGGCCCCGGGAACGATCGCGGTGGAAGCAGAGAGGACTGCTGCAGGACGATTCATCCAGCGATCCCCGTTTGTTCGCTTCAATCTTTCCGCTAGCCTGGAGCCGCTTTTGGGACCGATCGTCGCGCGCTTGGGCGACCTTGGATTCAATTGCCAGTTTATTGCGAACGAGCAGACTCTGCTGTGGGGCAAGCTCTGCTTCCTCGCACCCGCGGCGCTGGTGACTTCTGCATCCGGCATGACCGTTGGGGAGATTTTGGCAGACGCTCGGTGGAAGCAGAAATTGACATCTGCAATCAGCGAAGCTTGCGCCGTGGCGAACGCCAGCGGCGCGGAGGTTGACGCGCAGAAAATCCAGGCGCTCTTCGACAGTTCGCCGCCGGGTATGCGCAGCTCCATGCAGAAAGATCTTGTCGCCGGGCGGCAGCTTGAGTTAGACGCCATTGGCGGCCCCATTGTGCGCGGGGAACGATACGGCATCGATGTCTCGACCACGGTGAAGCTGATGGCGGAGATTCAAGCGAAGATTGTTGCCCATCGCTCCTAAGGTCAGGCGGGTCCGCGCCGCAGGAGCGGTTTGCCTGCTACACTTTTTTCCCAAATGAAAACTCGAAGATTGCTCTTGAACTTGGGGCTCCTTGCCGGAGTGCTGGTGGGGCGCATGGCATGTGCGCAGCCGGCGGCTCAGCCGACTGCATCGCAACCGGCTATGCCTGAAGAAAAGCATCTGCGGAACGTTCGGCAGCTGACTTTTGGCGGATCGAACGCTGAGGCCTATTTTTCGGCAGACGGCAAGCGGCTGATTTTTCAATCTACGCGCGACAACTTGCAGTGCGACCAGATCTTCACCATGAATGTGGACGGGACGGAGCAGAAGATGGTCTCGACCGGCAAGGGGCGCACGACTTGCGGCTACATTTTTCCGCATCAAGACAAAATTCTGTATTCCTCGACACACCTGGCGAGTGCGGATTGTCCACCGCGCCCGGACTATTCGAAGGGCTATGTGTGGGCGGTTTATCCGGGGTTTGACATTTTCACGGCGAAGCTGGATGGGTCGGACTTGAAGCAGCTTACGACGACTCCGGGGTACGATGCGGAGGCGACGATTTCAGAGGATGGAAAGAAGATTGTTTTCACATCGCTGCGCAACGGCGATCTCGATATTTACACGATGGATGCGAATGGCAAGCATGTGAAGCAGCTTACGCATGAGCTGGGATATGACGGCGGTCCTTTTTTTTCGAAGGACCGGAAGTGGATTGTTTATCGCGCTTACCATCCGAAGACGGAGCAGGAGATTGCGGAATATAAGGAGCTGCTGAAGCAGAATCTGATCCGCCCTACCACGCTTGAGATATGGATCATGAAAGCGGATGGGAGCGGGAAGCGGCAGCTTACGAATTTGAATGCGGCGAGTTTTGCGCCATCGTTTTTTCCGGATGGGAAGCGGATTATTTTCGCAACGAACGTGGGCTCGACCGGCGGGATGGGAAACTTCGAGCTGTACGCGATCAATGTGGACGGAACGGGGCTGGAGCGGATCACGTATTACGACGGGTTTGATGGGTTCCCGATGTTTAGTCCGGATGGAAAGCAGCTGGTTTGGATTTCGCACCGCAACGGGAAGGCGCAGCGGGAGACGAATGTGTTTATCGCGGATTGGGTGGAGTGATATGAAGCTGTGATGACCCGCCGAGCTTCGCTCGGCTGGGACGGACGAATGCGTCCGTCCCTACGCTAACCTCTCGCGGAGGAGTTGGTCTCTGATTTTTTCGGGGAGATGCGAACTGGCGAGGAATTCTCGCAGCCGCGAGGCGGGGATTTCGCGGCTGAATTCCAGGGCGCGGGCCAGCGAGAGATGCGCGGTTCGCAGAAGGGCGGCGCGGACTTCTCTGCGGGCGGACCACTTCCCATGGCGCGCAACCGCATGCACCAGGGCTGCGCTGGCGGCGGGACAGAGCACGGAGTTGATGACGAGTGCTTCGGTCAGTCGCGGGTTTTCGAGCGCGGTCTGCATGACTCGGGACTGGCGCGCTACGGCTTCGGCGCGGTTTATCTTGGCGGCAATGATTTTGCCGTCTTTGTTGTCGGCGTCTTCGTTGTCGCCCTCTTTGATTTTGCCCTGTTTGATTTTGCCGGCGATCATTTTGTCGGCGATGATTTTGCCATCCATGCCTTCTACATCCAGCAAGAGCGCCGCGGCTACTCTGCCCGAGGCGCGGCGGGCCAGGGTTAGGCGTTCTCCGACGGTGACGGCTTTGAGGCGCGAGATGAGGACATCGTCGACGGCAACTCTTACGTCGGCGGGGACGCGGGGCGAGAGCGCAACTTTCATCAAATCGAAAGTGTAGAACTGGCGCGCCAGCGGCACGGACACATGACGTGGTGTATTCGGATGGCTGGCCAGGGCGATTTTTACCTTGCGGCTCTTGAGGGCGTGGGCGTTCTTGGCGAGTTGCTCCAGGACTTCAGGGGACAAGTCGCCGCGCTTGAGTAGGGCTAGAGCGTGGTCCTCGGCGAGGGCGGGATCGGCGGCGGTGCGGAGCAGATCGGGGTGGTTCGGCGTGGCTGACGGTGCGGGCGCCGGCGCGACTTCATCTTCGAGAATTTCTTCTTCGGACATTTCCTTGTCGGACATCTCGGGTCAGCCTGCGTGAGACTTGGCCAGCTTCCTCTCTACATTCGCGTTGCGCGTGCTCTCGCTAGAGCGCCTTCGACCGGATCGGCTAGATCCTGACGCACCTCGATTCCGGGGAAGCTTGTCTGCAGGGCATTGTAGAAAACCTGACGCACATATGGGGACTGACGAAAGACACTGCCCGTCATTGCCACGGGGAGCATTGCCACGGGGAGCATTGCCACTGGGAGCATGGTCGGTGGAGCATGGGGTGCGAGACGGCGGACGACGATGGCTGCGAGGTTCGCCAACTTGGCTCCAGCGTCGGCGAGGAGATCGCGGGCGATGGCGTCCGCTGCATCGGCGGCGCGCAGGACGATGGGAAACAGGCACGGGAAATCGGGTGGCGGCGTCAAGTTGGCTTGCTGCACAAGGTCGTCGAGGCTCGTGAGTTTCCAGGCTTGCAGAACCAAGCTGGTCAGCGTGGTTTCGAGGCCTTGATCGCGGGCGTTGAGGATAGCGGAAATGGCGCGGCGGCCGATCCAGTGGCCCGAGCCTTCGTCGGAGATGGCGAACCCCCAGCCTCCGGCGCGCGCAGTGTGGCCGGCAGCGTCGCGGCCGTAGGCGATGGAACCGGTGCCGGCGATTGCGATCACTCCCGGAGCTGCGCCGAAAGCGGCTTCGAGGGCGATCTCGGTGTCGCCGACAACTTCGATGTTGGTGCGAGCGCTTTCGGGATTTATTCCCGGAATTAGCTCGGCGAGGATGCTACGAATCTTGGCGGCGATCTCGGGCCTGGCAGCGCCGGCAGCGCCGATACAGACGGCGCGGATCTGATCGGGAGAAATCCTGGCGGTAGCGCAGGCCTGACCGATGGCAGTGTGCAGCGCTTCCCTTGCTTGCATCTCGCCGAGGCGAACGATGTTGCTGCCGCCGGTCATTGCCTTCGCGAGCACAGTCGTTTCGTCGCCAAGAAGGCAGCGGGTTTTGGTGCCGCCGCCGTCGATTCCGAGATAGTAGGGCATCGCGCTAGTTCTAACACAGGTTCAGCGTAATTCGTTCTCCGGCGGGTTCGGTCCGGGAACATGCTTGTACAATGCTGCGAACTGGTGGCGAGTGGCGGAGACGCGGCTAGCCGCGTCTCTACGGGAAGGGATCGCTTGGGATTGAATCGGATCGACCTGCTGATTATTGCGGCTTACCTGGCGGGGATCACTCTTTTTGGGCTGCGATTTCGCAAGCGGCAGCGGACGATGCGAGACTACTTCCTCGCCGACCGCAACATTCCGTGGTGGGCAATTGCGTTGTCGATTGTGGCCGCGGAGACCAGCACGCTGACCATTATTAGTATTCCTGGCCTGGCCTACGATTCGAACCTCACTTTTCTGCAAGTGGTGATGGGATATTTGGTCGGGCGCGTCATTATTAGTTTTGTGCTGCTGCCTTCGTATTTTCGCGGCGAGTTGTATACCGCTTATCAACTGATTGAGCGGCGGTTTGGTCCGGAGCTGCGCACGGTGACGGCGGGCCTGTTCTTACTGACGCGGGCGGCCGCGGAGGGAGTGCGCGTGTATGCCGTGTCGATTGTGGTCGCGATTGCGCTGGGCACGGGCGAGGTCGTTTCGATTGCGATCATCACGCTGCTGACTTTGATCTATACGTTTGAGGGCGGGCTGGCGGCGGTGATCTGGACGGATGTGGTGCAGACCTTTATTTATGTGGGCGGGACGCTGGTGGGGCTGGTCACGATTCTGCATCTGGTGCCGGGAGGATGGGGGTCGGTCGCGGCGATTGCGGGTGGGCTGCACAAGTTCCAGATCTTCGATTCCGTCCTAACGCACTGGCCTTATTTTAATTTTGCGAATCCTTACACACTTTGGGCGGGGATTATCGGTGGCGCGTTCTTGACGACGGCCAGTCATGGCACCGACCAGCTCATCGTGCAGCGATTGCTGGCGGCGCGCGATCAACGGCAATCGGTGCTGGCGTTGCTGTCGAGTGGAGTGGCGGTCTTTTTTCAGTTTGGACTGTTTCTTTTTGTGGGCGTAATGCTCTTTGCTTATTATCGGGTTCCGTCGGCTACGTTTGGGCGGGCGGACAGAATTTATCCGACGTTCATCGTGAGCCGGATGCCGCATGGAATTGCGGGGCTGCTGATCGCGGCTATTCTGGCGGCGGCGATGTCGAACTTGAGTGCGGCGCTGAATTCGCTGGCATCGAGTTCGATGGTGGATTTCTATCTTCGCTTTCGTGCGGGATCTCGTCCCGAGGTGAGCGAAGCGGGGCGTCTGCGGCTGGCGCGCCTGGCGACCGTTGGATGGGCGCTGGTGCTATTCGGGCTGGCGGTGCTGGCGTTGCATCGGGTGGGGCGCGTGGTCGAGGTCGGGTTGCAAATCGCGTCGGTGGCTTATGGAGCGTTGCTCGGAGTGTTTCTGCTGGGCGTGCTGACCAAGCGCGCGAATCAGCGCGGGGCGATTGTCGGCATGATTTGCGGATTTGCGATGGAGCTGTATTTGTGGGGATGGTCGCAGGTGGCTTTCACCTGGTGGGTCGCAATCGGGACTTCTGTGACGTTTGCTCTGGGATACGCGGCTAGCGTTCTGTGGCGGGATGAAGCAAGAGCTTGAACGCGGAGATCGCGGAGTAGGGTCGCGGAGGACGCGGAGAGAGTCACTCGGAGAGAATATGGACAAACGCTCAGAGGACAATCATTTCCACCTGGAACTGGCGCGCGACCTTGGTTTGTCTCATGCTGGCGCGGTGGTGGTGGGAACGATCATCGGGAGCGGAATTTTTCTGGTTCCAACCGAGATGATGCAGGCGGTGGGGTCGGCGCGACTTGTGTATCTCGCCTGGATCGTCGGGGGGCTGCTCTCTTTTTTCGGCGCGCTTACTTATGCCGAACTGGGGGCTATGAAGCCGCAGGCGGGGGGCGAGTATGTGTATATCCGCGACGCCTACGGGCCGCTGGCGGGATTTCTCTATTCATGGACCTGGTTTTTGATCGCCAAGCCGGCATCGATTGCGACCGTTACGACTGGGCTGGTGCGGATCCTAGGAACTTTTCCGGTCTTCTCGTTCTTCTCGCATAATCTCTTTTCCCGTATATCGAGCTCGCATTCATTCACGGTCAACTACGGGCAAATTGTGGCAATCGGAGCCACCGTTCTGATTTCGTGGCTGAATTACATTGGGGTGCGCCGGGCGGGAGAATTTCAGTTTCTGTTCACGCTGCTGAAGGTTGCGATCATCGTTGGAATTGTGGCGGTGGGCTTTTCCTATGGCGGAGGAACGTGGGCGAATTTCGCGACCGAGTTCACCGGGGCAAAAGGCGGCTTGGCTGGATTTTTCGCCGCACTGGTGGCTGCACTTTGGGCTTACGACGGCTGGAACGACCTGACCATGGTCGCGGGCGAGATACGGAATCCGCAGCGCAATATTCCGCTAGCGCTGATTTGGGGCGTGGCCACTGTGGGGGCGCTCTACATCCTGGTGAACGCAGCGGTGCAGTATGTATTGCCGGCGGCGGCGATCGCCGGCTCGGAGCGTCCTGCGTCGGCGGCGGTGGCGCTGGTGCTCGGGCATGCGGGCGCCAGCCTGGTATCGGCGGGCATAGCGGTTTCGATGGTGGTGACTTTGAACGGCACCATCATGAGCGGAGCGCGCGTGCCGTTTGCGACGGCGCGCGATGGCTATTTTTTCAGGGCGCTTGCGGAGGTTCATCCGCGCTTCCGCACGCCCTCGATGGCGATCGTTGTGCAGTGCGGGTTGGCGATCATACTGCTGCTGGGTGGCAGTTTCCGGCAATTCTTTTCGCTGGCGATTTTCGCGGAGTGGATGTTCTACATGATCGCAGGCAGTACGGTATTCGTTTTCCGGCGGCGGGAGCCGCACGCTGAGCGGCCTTATCGCGTGTGGGGATATCCGGTGGTTCCGGCGATTTTTGTGGTGGTTTCCGCGGCCCTTCTCTACTACACGTTTAGCGACAATCTGAAAAGCTCGGCTGGCGGATGCCTGGCGATGGCGGCGGGCATTCCGGTGTTCTACTTCTTTGCGCGGCGCCGGGCGGCCACCGCTTAGTCATCGGCATAATCGTCCAGCGGGCGGAGTACGTCCGAACGCCCAAAGTGGTTACTAAAGGACACGCGCAAGGGACACGTTTACCCATTGTCCAATCTCCCATAATGTGAAGACTCCAGCCCCGAGCGCTCTCCCCAGCTTCGGGTCCCCTTTTGGAGTCATGGATGCCTACAAACGATGGCGGTTTTCAACTCGGCCTGCTGCCTGAAAAGCATTGGAACTGGCGGACCTTCGCAGCCAGCTACGGGATGCTCACCGGCCTGATCCTATTTTTTCTTGTCATCGGGATGGTGGTGCCCGACACGCTGCTCCTCGACGCGAGCTATCACATCACGGAGCTGATACCGCGGCCGGCGCTGAAGCCGGAGCGGTTGCACAAGTCGAAGCCGCTCCATATGAAGTTGCTGCCGCCGGCGCCCGTGTTCGAGACCCCGAAGCTGATCGTGCCCCACGAGGTCCGCGCGGCCAAGCCGCAGCAACAGGAAATTGAGCCGCCCAAGGTGGCGATGAATAACTTCGCGCCGGCGACGTTAAAGCCGGCGAGTGGAGCGCGTCCGGTGCTGCTGATTCATACCGGGGAGTTCCAGGGAAGTTCGGCGACGCCGACGGTGAATGCTCCAATTACGAAAGTGCAGACGGGCGGGTTTGGCGATCCAAATGGGCTCAAGCCGAGCGAGAACGGGAAGCCCAACGGCAAGCTGATCGCATCGGCGGCGGGGTCGTTCGACCTGCCGATGGGACCGGGACAAGGCAACGGGTCGGGTGGGGCGAAAGGGATTAAGGGAACGGTGGCGAGCGCCGACTTTGGCAACGGGGTGGCAACTGCGGGACGAGGAGACGGGCGCAGAAGTGGCCGCGGCAATGCCGAAGTACAAACGTCAAGCTTCGGTTCGCAGGAGATCGCGCAGAACGCGCCGCATATTCAGCGCGTGGATAGCGGCCCGCCGTCCACGTTAGTCGAGATCACATATAAGCCGAACCCGGTTTATACCAACGAAGCAAGAAATCTGAAACTGGAAGGCGAAGTCCTGCTGGAAGTGGAGTTCGCGGCGAACGGGCAGCTGCACGTGAATCGAGTGGTCCGGGGTTTGGGCCATGGGCTTGACGAGGCCGCCATATCCGCCGCCAATAAGATGCGGTTCAAACCGGCCTCGCGAAACGGGCAGTTAATGGATTCGACAGCAATCGTGCACGTGGTATTTCAACTGGCGTATTGACCACCTTGGAGATAAGAGTTATGCGGAAAGTTATGAACAATATGAATATGAACTGGATGATTTTGGCTCTGCTGGCGATAACGATGACGGCAGTGGCCCAGCAGTCGGCGTCCGCGCCGCAGAACCCACAGCCGGTTGCAGCGACGCAGCCGGAACCGACGGCGGCGCAACCGAGCCAGACTCAGTCCGGACAAGAACAGTCAGGACAGGCGCAGGCGAATCTGGCGCCGCCGACCACGATGGATCAGGTTATTGACCGCGTGATCGTGCAGGAGAAGGAACTGATCAAGTTTTTGTCGCCGCGCACTCCCATTGTGGAGACCTACCTGCAGAACCTGGCCCAGGATCCGCAACTGGGGCCGATTCCGCAGAATGATCATTACTTTCTCGGACGCATGGACCTGAGCGAATCGATCGACCGGAGCGACTTTCTCAAGGGCAAAGACGAAGGCATGGAGAAGCATCTGCTGGGCGGTTTCACGAAGAAGTTCAAGTTCCAGTATCAGCCCCTGGGCTTTTCCTGGATGATCTTCGCGGACCGCACCGACTTTGACCGGCAGCACTACAATTTCCACTACGCGCGGCGCGAGTTCCTGGGCGATGTCCGCTGCCTGGTGTTCGATCTGACGCCGAAAAAAGACGCTGGCCACGGGCGCTTTCTCGGCCGCATCTGGGTCGAGGATCAAAACTTCAACATTGTGCGGTTGAACGGCACTTATGCGCGTCCTACGCGTAACAATTATTACTTCCACATGGATAGCTGGCGGTTGAACTTGGTCCCGGGTTATTGGGTGCCATCTTACATCTACAGCGAAGAAGGCGACTTCACCGCGGGGGCTAAGAACAGGATCGCATTCAAGGCGCAGACTCGTATGTGGGGATATAACCTGAAGACGGCTACGCCGAACGATGAACTTACTAACATCCGCGTGGACAGCGTAAAGGACTCTACGCCGATGGCGCAGGATGCGACTCCGCTGGCCGCCGAGCGCGAATGGCAACAGCAAGCGGAAGACAATGTTGTGGAACGGTTGGAGCGCGCCGGGCTGCTGGCTCCGGCAGGCGACGTGGATAAGATTCTGCAAACCGTGGTCAACAACCTGGAGATCACCAATAACATCGACCTGCCACGGCCAGTCCGGACGCGGGTGCTGACGACTTCTCCGCTGGAAACTTTCAGCGTCGGTAACACGATTGTAGTCAGCCGCGGGCTGATCGACGTGCTTCCCGATGAGGGCAGCCTGGCCATGGTGCTCTCGCACGAACTGGCGCACATTGTTCTGGGACATAACCTGGGCAGCCAGTATGCGTTTAACGACCGCATGCTGTTCTCCGACGAGGCGACTTACCAGAACCTGGGGTTCAAACACATTCCCGAGGAGGAAACAGCCGCCGACAAAAAAGCCATCGAGATGCTGAAGGCTTCTCCCTACGCCCAGAAGCTGGACTCGGCCGGGCTCTTCATCAGGGCTCTGCAAGCGCGCGCTCCACAACTGGGCGCTCTGCTGCAAGCGCACCTCGGCAACAACATTACGGAGAACGGCACGGTGACGCGCATGGCGCAACTGGGCACCTCAGCTCCCGCGCTCGATTGGAACAAGCTGGACCAGATCGCCGCGTTGCCTCTGGGTGCACGCGTCAAGCTGAACCCGTGGGATGACAAAGTAGAGATCGTGAAGGCGCAGCCGGTCGCGATCACTTCGGCGCGCGACAAAATGCCGTTCGAGGTGACGCCATTTTATCCGCGGCTTTCGCGGTTCAGCACTGCGAGCGCGTCTGCGGCTACTACCGCGGCCGCGCCACCGACGACGGCGACCACCGCTGACGCCAACGCCAGCCTCAGTCCGACCAACTGAGTCGGCTCCAAGTTGATAGAAGCGCAGGCCGGGACCGGAAGAAATTCCGGGCTCCCGGCCTGTGTCTATTGGGGGTAATGCGGTGGCTAGAAGTGGGCTCTCAGGTCGCCGAAACGATCTACCACCAGCAGCCGCTGCGAGGCTGGGGCAGCCGCCACTTCCTCGTGCTCTAAGATCCAAGTGTTGCTATGAGGAATGAAGACGGCGTGCAGGCCGGCGGCGAGGGCGGGGTTGATATCAGACTTGGGGCTGTTGCCGACCATCCAGGTGGCGTCCGCTGCAAGGGCGTACTTGGCGATGGCGGAGCGGTAGGTGGATTCGTCCTTCTCGGCTACGATCTCGACGGCGGAAAAATATTCTTTCAGTCCCGAGCGCTCGACTTTTCCGGATTGCTCCGTGGGGTTTCCTTTGGTCATCAGGATGAGGTGGTGGCGCTCTCCGAGATACTGCAGGGTTTCGGGCACGTCGCGGAGAACTTCAATCGGATGCCCGGCGATCTGGTGGGCAAAGCTGCGAATGCGTTCGTGCAAGCCGGGCGTGACCGGGTCGACGGAAAGCTTCTCAAAGGTCTCAACCAGCGCATGCGCGAAGCTGTGCAGGCCGTAGCCGTGCTTAACGATGCAATCTCGCTCAACGTCGTTCAGCACCAGCCGAACCATTTCGGACGAGTATTCGCGATGGTTGAGGAACGAAATGAACTTGGCGATCGCCCTTTCGAAATAGACGTTGTTTTCCCAGAGCGTGTCATCGGCATCGATGAGCAGAGTCTGAGCGCCATTGTCTCCCGGCATCTGCTCATGATAACTGGCCGCGCGGATTCACGACGCCGGGCTGCGAGCTACGAGCTGCGAGCGGGCAGAAGCTTTTCTTTACGCTGCTTTTCGAAAAACCTTATGTGTTGTCATCCCGAGCGAAGCGAGGGATCTGCTTTTCGCCGGCGAGCGAACGGGACGCCTATCGTCGCGCGGGCACGATTCAGCTACCACCGAGCCGAGAAAGAAGCGGGTTCTGCACGCTCGTAGCTCGTAGCTCGTAGCTCATAGCTCGTAGCTCGAAGCCCTCCTACACGCAACCCGAAGCTCGCAGCGCTCTCACACCCACTCCACGCGCGGCGTCGGGGGAATGATCCCTGCCTTGTGCCCCATGTCGAGCAGGCGGCGGACGGCTTCGCGGCCATCGTCGCCGTAGTCCAGCGTGCGTTCGTTCACGTACATGCCGACGAATTTGTCGGCGAGTTGGGCATCGAGGTCGCGAGCAAACTGCATGGCGTAGGCGAGCGCTTCTTCGCGATGATCGATGGCATAACGGATACTCTCGCGCAGCGCCTGGGTGACGATGGTCATCGTTTCGCGGCCGAGAGAGCGCCGGATGGCGTTTCCGCCGAGCGGCAGCGGCAGGCCGGTGACCTTCTGCCACCACCGGCCGAGATCGACGACGCGGTGCAGTCCGGACTTGTCGTAGGTGAGCTGGCCTTCGTGGATGATGAGGCCGGCTTCGTGTTTACCTTCGAGAATCTGCGGGATAATCTGATCGAAGGGGACAACCTCCACTTCAATGCCAGGCGCGAACAGTTCGAGCACCAGGTAGGCGGTGGTGAGCTTGCCGGGCACCGCGATTTTCTTGCTTTTGATTTCGTCCGCCGTGAAGGGCCGCGTGGAAACGAGCATGGGACCATAGCCATCGCCCACGCTGCCGCCGCAGGACATTAACGCGTACTTTTCCTGAATGTAGGGAAAGGCATGAAAGGAGATCGCGGTCACGTCGTAGACGCCGTCGCCCTCCTGCGCCTGAAGGTTCAGCGTCTCGATGTCGCAAAGGGTATGGCTGAACTTCAGTCCGGGCACACGAACTTTGTTCGTGGCCAAACCGTAAAACATGAACGCGTCGTCGGAGTCCGGGCTGTGCGCCACGGTGATTTCACGAACTGGAGAAGATACCGTACTCATAAGATTCCGTAATCCTGTTCTATAAACTTCGGTGCTAGGAAAAGTGAGATTTCCGTTGCGCGGCCCCTAAAGGGGCGGTCAAATTGCAGTGACTTGCGGCATCGCTAAAGCGATGCCCTGATACGAAGCAAAGTCTTTCCGTTCGGCCTCGTTCGTTCAGCGTTGCGAAGAAGGCGGTTGGTGCCAGCGAGCGGCGACGGCGGCGGCCATCAGCACCTTGATCACTTCCGCAAAAACGAACCAGTAGAGACCATACTTGAGCGCCAGAGTAACGGAGTGAGTGAGCACGGCAAGCCAACTGAGACCTCCAGCGAAGAGCACGAGTTCCGCAGCCGCGGACGACAACGCGGCCCAAGCGAAACGGCGAGAACGTTTTTCGGACTGGTGCTCGTAAATGTAGCCGGCGACGAATGCGACTAGGGGATAGGCCATAAGGTATCCACCGGTCGGGCCAAGTATCTGGGCAATTCCGCCGCCTAGAACCGCTGGGCTGAATACGGGCATTCCGCACGCACCTTCGACGAGGTAGAGCACGAGCGCGGCGAAACCGCGACGCGAACCGAGGAGCAACCCAACCCCAAGAACTCCGAAGTTCTGCAGTGTCAGCGGAACCGGCGTGAAGGGCAGGGGCACGGTCACACGTGCGCACAAGGCAACGAAGAGACTGGCTGCGATAATGATGGCGCCTTGCTTCGCCCATTCCCTTCCCCGACCTATGGGTCGGGTCTGGTGGCCGAGAACTTGCGTGGCTGCTCTAGACATGACGTTCCTTTCTCCGTGCCGGATTTAAACTTCAGGCGGAGACGAGTGGTCGAGGCCGTCGAGTTCCGCTCGGTGGGCCGCCGCGCGCTTCATTTGCCGCCGGACCCGCATATAGAGCGTAAATGCAACCGACACCACCACCGCAGCACTGACTCCCAGTATGAGAAACCACCACAGCATCCGCACAGCACACTTAGGATAGCAGATAGGCGGCAACGAAAATGTGCACAGAATAATGAAGGAGACCGTCGACCGCGGTCAGCCTTTCTTTGCCGGCTTGGCCATCTCTTTGCGGCGAGCCTCAACATTCTTCGAGACGCGTTCCAGACGCTTGCGGGCAGTCTTCGATCCGGTAGCTACTTTCTCGATGTTAGCGAAGGCATCGGGATTGTTCATCTTCTCGCGAAATTCTTTAAGGTATGGATAGATCTTGGCAAAAATGAAAAACATTTCGCCGCTGCAGCCAGGCTCCAGAAAGAGTTCTTCGTTTAGCGCCCCGTGCAGCACGAGGGACGCAACCATATCCCAATAGCCGCCGACCTGGCGCAGCCAGGCGTTTTCCTGGCTGGGAAATGCGTTGGCGACTTTCAGGAAGTCAGCGGCGCTCTGCGGCCAGAACTCCGCCCCAAACCAGCTTCTTGCCTTGCGCATCTCCGCTTCGCGGCGGAGGTCGTAGAGTTTTAGAACCAGTTCTGCATCGTGCGCGGTCGCTTTCTTTGCCATATTTTCACCTCGTTAGGTATTTCGGAGTTTAGTTGTGTTTCTGAAAACTTCGCTCTGCGAACGCTGACTTTGTCAGACTTTTGCAACGTCCGCAGTGGCGCCTTCGAGGGCGCGTTCGTAATCGCATTCCTTATTGGGGCACGCGATTACCGTTCCGTCTTTGCGCATTCGTTCCACCAGGTACTCGTTTCCGCACTTCGGACATTTCTCGGGGACGGGCTTCGCCGCCGACGTGAACTTGCACTTCGGATAGTTCCCACATCCGTAAAAGGTGTTGCCCTTGCGCGCGCGTTTTTCGACCAGCTCTCCCTCGTTGCACTGGGGGCACTTCATGCCGATGAAGTTCTGCTTCACATATTTGCAGTCGGGATATCCGCTGCAGGAAGTGAACTCGCCGTAACGGCCGTGCCGCAGGATCAGGTTGCGCCCGCACAGCGGGCAGGTCTCATCAAGCGGAATGTCAGGCACTCTCTTGCCCTGATCGAGCCGCCGCGTCGTCTTGCAATCGGGATAGCCGGTGCAGGCCATGAACTGGCCGAAGCGCCCGCGCTTCAGGACCATAACGCGGCCACAGTTTTCGCAGTATTCCTCCTGCGCCGTCTCCTGCAGATCGGCCGAGTCGAGGTCGGGAAGATTGATGGGATTCTCTTTCGTGAATTTGCAGCTGTCGGGGTTCTCCTTGTCGTAGGTGCTGCAGGCATAGAACGACCCGTGCTTGCCCCACTTGATGACCAGCGGCGCGCCGCAGAGTTCACACTTTTCGTCGGTCGGTTTCTCCATACGCTTGATGTTTTCCATGTGCTTCTCGGCGTAGCGGAGATCCTTGGCGAACTTTTTATAAAACTCGGTGAGCGCGTCGTTTCCCGTCTGCTTGCCTTCTTCAATCTCGTCGAGTTCCTCTTCGAGGCGCGCGGTGTATTGCAAGTCGAAAATATCCTTGAAGTTTTCGACCAGCAGATCGGTGACAACCAAGCCGATTTCGGTGGGCACGAACTTGCCGCCGACTTTTTGCGCGTACATCCGCTCCTGGATGGTGCTGAGAATGGTGGCGTAGGTCGAAGGCCGGCCGATGCCGCGCTCCTCAAGTTCTTTCACCAGCGAAGCTTCGTTGAAGCGCGGAGGCGGCTCGGTGAAATGCTGCTCTGGGAGAAGCGACTTCAACGTCAGTTTCTGTCCGGCTTCGAGCGGCGGGAGTTTGTGCTTCAGTTCCTCGTCTTCTTCGTCCTTGCTGTCTTTGGACTCTTCATAAACTTTGAGGAAGCCGTCGAACTTCATCACCGATCCAGTGACGCGGAACCAGAACACGTCGCTGCCTGATTTACCGGGGTCCCCGGCAAGCCCGCTGTTGGCTTGCTGGGGTGGCTTGGCGTCGATGTCGACCGAGGTCTGATCGAACACGGCGGGATTCATTTGCGAAGCGACAAAACGCTGCCAGATCAGTTTGTAAACCTTGAATTCGTCTTCATGCAGATATTTCTTGACTTGGTCGGGATGGCGCGCCGCCGACGTCGGACGAATGGCCTCGTGCGCGGCCTGCGCTTCCTTCTTCTCCTTATATGTATTGGGAGAATCGGGGAGATAGTTGGCGCCGTACTCGCTGCCAATGTACTCGCGCACCTCGGTGATCGCCTCGGCTGAAACGCGGGTGGAATCGGTTCGCATGTAGGTGATCAGGCCCACCAGTCCTTCGTCTCCGAGTTCGACGCCTTCATAGAGGCGCTGCGCGATCATCATGGTGCGCTTCACGCTGAAGCGCAGCTTGCGCGAGGAATCCTGTTGCAGCTTGCTGGTCGTAAAAGGCGGAGTAGCATTGCGGCGGCGTTCTTTCTTTTCCGCCGAACGGACGACCCAGCTGGCCTTTTCAAGCGCCAGGCGGATTTTCTCCGCGTCCTCGCCGTTGGTGATTTCGATTTTCTCCTCGCCTTTGCCGAGAAAGCGGGCGTCGAATGCCGGGGGCTTGTTGGCGGCGAGATTGGCATCGATCGTCCAGTATTCTTTTTTCTCGAACGCTTTGATTTCGCGTTCACGATCGACGATCAAGCGCAGCGCGACGGTCTGCACCCGTCCGGCGGAAAGGCCGCGGCGGACTTTGTCCCACAACAGAGGAGAGACCTGGTAGCCCACGAGGCGATCGAGCACACGTCTAGTTCGCTGCGCGTCGACCAGATTGCGATCGATGTCGCGGGGGTGCTCGAACGCGGCCTTGACGGCGCGCTGCGTGATTTCGTTGAAGGTCACGCGGCGGATGCGCGCGCCATCGCCGTTGCTTTCCGTCTTCGCTTTGGTGGCGCCTTTTTTCTTTGCCTTGGGCTTCTTTTGTTTCTTGCGCGAGTCTTCGCCGAGTTCGTCGGCGAGATGGGCGGCGATGGCTTCGCCTTCGCGATCCGGGTCAGGCGCGAGGTAGATGTGGTCGGCCGAGAGGGCGAGCTTCTTCAGCTTGGCCAGGATCTTTTCTTTTCCGGGGATGACGACGTATTCGGTATCGAAATTGTTTTCGACGTCGACACCCAGACTGCTCTTGGGCAGGTCTTTCACATGGCCGAAAGAAGCATCGACCGTGAATCCCTTGCCCAGATACTTCTGGATAGTTTTCGCCTTAGCCGGCGATTCGACAATAACTAGACCTTTGGACAATGGCTCCTCAAGTATGGCCGCAATGAAATTGAAGCTAGCACGAATTGCGGCCAGCTGTCAGCTATCAGCTATCAGTTATCAGTTAAAGACCTTCACTCTATGTATCAGGGACGACAACATCTTCTTCACCTCTACCACCTGCGCTGTAAGACACCCGAACGCTGGGTTGTGCAAATATTCCAGATCATGAGCGAGTAAGAATTGGTACTCGAGCTCGCTTGCGGACCCCATCGCAATCTGCAAGAAGCGAGCCATCTCTGCATCACCCTTACGGCAGCAGCCCTCCGCGATGTTCATACCGATGGATGTTGAGGCTCGCCTCATCTGACTTGTCAGACCGAACATTTCATCCCGTGGAAAAGCCTTCGTCGCTGCGTAAACCTCAAGAGTCAAGCGATGTGACTTCTCCCATACTCTAAGATTGCGGAAACTTTGCACGAAACCCTCTGGTTTTACTGAAAGCTGAGAGCTGAAAGCTGACAGCTGCCCTTAGAAGCTCTTCACAAAATTCTTCCCCGGCAACTGCCGCACCTTCCCATTCAGCTCCAACTCGAACAACGCGGCGAAGATTTCTGAAGAGGACATTTCGTTTTCCAGTAATTCGACCAGTTGATCGATGTGCGTGGACTCATCAGGCTTCAGCAACTTGAGGATCTTTTTTTCGTGGGGCGATTTCACCTCGTCCGGGAATAGAGATGCGGTTTCCGGCTCGGGGGATTCATTCTGCATGGAACCGAGCACGACCTGTATGTCCGGCGGAAGCTCTTCCCACACGTCTTCCCAGGTGGCGACGAGCTTCGCTCCCTGCTTGATCAGCGTATTCGGGCCCCAGGAATTTTTGTTGGTTACATTGCCCGGTACGGCGTAAACATCGCGATTTTGTTCGAGGGCGAGGCGCGAGGTGATGCGCGTGCCGCTGTATTCCGCGGCTTCGACGACCAGCACGCCGGCGGACATGCCGCTGATGATCCGGTTGCGAATGGGAAAGTTTTGCGGCGTCGGCGGGGTTCCAACTGGAAACTCGGTGATCAGCGCGCCGCCGAGGCCGACGATCTGTTCGGTGAGCCGCGTGTTTTCCTTGGGGTACATGACGTCAATTCCAGTGCCGAGGACGGCGATGGTTTTTCCCTTGGCCGCGACGGCGCCGCGATGCGACGCGGTGTCGATGCCGCGCGCTAATCCACTGATGATCACCAGGCTGCGGGCGGCGAGGTCGGTGGAGAGGCGTTCGGCCATGCCGCTGCCGTAGGGCGTGGGATGACGCGTTCCGACCATCGCGATGCCGGGCTGAGCCAGCACGTCGATGCTTCCCTTCACGAACAGGATTACGGGCGGGTCGTAAATTTCCTTCAGCCGTTGCGGATACTCGGGATCGCTGAGTGAAATAATTCGTGCGCGCGCTTCCACCGCCTTTGCGCATTCCTGCTGCGCGAGTTCGAGCGATTTCCCCGTCGCGATCGATTGCGCGGAAACGGCGCGCATCCCCGTAGCTTCGAGTTCGGTCAGGCTGGCATGGAAGACGCGCTCGGCGGTGCCGTACTGCTCAATCAGTTTCTTGATGCGCGAGGGGCCCAATCCCGGAGTCAGGGCCAGCGCCAGCCAGTAGGTGGCCTGGAAAGAAGCCGGGTTGGGGGCAGCAACTGCGACGTTAGACATATTGAGCGACCCGAAACCACTGGGCTGCGAGCTTCGAGCCACGAGCTTCGAGCGAACAGGTTGCCCTTCAGTTCCTAGCTCGTAGCTCGCGGCTCGCAGCTTTTGCTGGGCAATTCAGCATTAGCCGCTATTCAAAACCCTGTCAAGGATGGCGCGCACATCACTTTTGGTAGAATTCGTAAAGTGATGAGCCGGTTAAAGATCTCGGCCATTTCCTACCTGAACACGGCGCCTCTCATGTGGGATTTTGAGCATGCCGAACCAGGCGCGGAGCTAGTTGCCAACTACGATATTTCCTACACCATCCCTTCGGCCTGCGCCGAGGCGTTGCGCGCGGGGACGGCCGATATTGGCATCATTCCGGCTGCGGCCTATGCGACGGTTCCGGATCTCGTCATCATTCCCGACGTGACGATTGCAGCACGACGGGCGGTACGGTCGATCCTCCTAGTCGGCAAAACGCCGGGCAAACGGCGCGGCGGTCCCTCGTCGGAGCAAACGTTTTCGAAGGAGTCATTGTCGGAGGAGCCGGTGTCGAAGGAGCCAATGTCGAACGAGCAATGGTTGACCCAGGTGCGCACTGTGGCGCTCGATACTTCTTCGTTGACCTCGGTTGCGCTGGCCAAGATTCTGTTTGCCAAATGGCTGGGCGGAGCGCGCGCTTATACGGCGATGGCTCCGGATCTCGACGCCATGCTCGGCGCTTGCGATGCGGCCTTGCTCATCGGAGATCCGGCACTGCAGGTCGACCGCACACGCTACTTCACGCTCGACTTGGCGGAGGAGTGGGTGGCGCGCACCGGAAAGTCATTCGTCTTCGCCTTCTGGGCCATTCGCAAGCAGGCGCTTGCCGGACGAAATGGCCGGGCGATCGCGGAAGTCTTCAAGAAGTCGCGGGATCATGGGCTGTCGCCGAAAAAACTGGAAGCCATCGCGCAGGAGTGGGCGCCGCGCCTCGGCCTTACTGTCGAGGTCATTCGCGCCTATTTGACGCATAACATCCATTATTATCTCGACCCTCCCTGCCTGGAAGGGCTTGAGCTTTATTACCGCCTGGGCGTGGAAGTTGGGGCGCTTCCACCGGCGCCAGAGCTGCGGTTTGTTTAGTATTTTCCTTTATTAATTTTCTTTATCTGATGGCATAAGCCGCTTACTAACCTTGCGACGTGGCAGGCGCAAACCTGCTCTAATAAGGACGATGCCCTTGCCCGCGATCATCCTGCTTGCCTCGAAGAAGAGCACCCTGCGATGGCTGATCCATCTCGGCGGTCCCAGCCTGATTTTGCTGGGCCTAGTCGACAACTCGGTCATCCCTCTGCCGGGGAGCACGGACATCGTCAGCATTCTGCTGGCCGCGCATCATCGCGAACCGTGGTTTTACTACGCAATCATGGCCACGGCGGGAGCTGTCTTGGGCGGCTATCTTACTTACCGCATGGCTCGCAAAGGTGGTAAGGCAACTCTGGAAAAAAGGTTCTCGCAGAAAACGACCACGAAGCTCTACGCGATTTTTGAACGCTGGGGCTTCGCGGCGGTTGCGATCACCGCTATTCTTCCGCCGCCGTTTCCCATTGTGCCGATGCTTTTGGCGGCCGGCGCCATGCAGTATCCCACCAAGAAGTTTCTGACCGCTCTGGCCGTGGGGCGTGGCATTCGGTTCACCATCCTGGCTTATCTCGGGTACCACTACGGACGCCACATTGTGAAGTTTTTCGCGCAGTACTACTGGCCCGTGCTTATCGCCCTGATCGCTTTCTCGGCGCTGGGCGCACTGTACGGAGTGTACGAGTACAAACGCAGACGGAAGGGCGAGCCCCGCCCACGACCGCAAGTTCGTCGGACGGCCTAGGAGCCGTAGGGAATCGGGTCCACCGCACTCAGCCGCCGATCATCCGTAATTAATTGTCATCCCGACCCTGAGCGAAGCCGAAGGGGAGGGATCTGCAGCCGCCGCGAGATGCAGTTCCCTCGCTTCGCGCGGGATGACAAAATCTAGCTCTCACCAGCTAAAATAGCCATTACCGCGGGGTGAAGAGGATGTCCCTGACCAAACAGCAAGCTTTGGAGATGTTTCGGTCCGACGATCTGATCGGGATTGGCATGGAGGCGGACGCGGTCCGTCGCGAGCTGCACCCGGAAGGCGTCGTAACTTACATCATCGACCGCAACATTAATTACACCAATTTCTGCACGGAATATTGCACCTTCTGCGCGTTCTATCGTCCGTTGAAGGGGCCGGCGGCTGCGGAAGGATACATCCTCGACTTCGAGACCATCTACGAGAAGATTCGCGAGACCGTGGAGCTCGGCGGCACGGGCGTCCTGATGCAGGGCGGGCTGCATCCCGACCTCAAGATCGACTGGCACGAGCGCATGCTCAGCGGCATCAAGCAGCGCTTCCCGAAGGTTCACCTGCACTGCTACTCCGCTTCCGAGATCCTCGCGATTGCGGAGTACAGCAATCTCAGCGTGCGCGATACGATTGCGCGGCTGCGCGACGCTGGGCTCGATTCGATCCCGGGCGGCGGCGCTGAGATTCTTGACGATGAAGTCCGCTACAAAATCGCGCGCTTGAAATGCCTGACCGCGGATTGGCTGCTAGTGCATCGCACCGCGCACCAGCTCGGCATGAGGACCACTGCGACCATGATGTTTGGCGTCGGCGAGTCCATCGAACATCGCATCAACCATTTTCAGTGTCTGTACGATTTACAGCAGGAGACTGGCGGGTTCACGGCGTTTATCCCGTGGAGCTTTCAGCCGGCGAACACCGCGCTTGGCGGGCGCCACTGGGATGAGGCCACGGCGGTGGAGTATCTGAAGCTACTGGCAATTTCGCGGCTCTATCTTTCGAATTTCGTGAACGTGCAGTCCAGTTGGGTAACACAAGGATTGAAAGTCTGCCAGATGGGCCTGCGCTTCGGCGGCAACGACGTGGGCTCGGTGATGCTGGAGGAAAACGTGGTCCGCGCCGCGGGCGTGACCAACTGCACAACCGAAGAAGAATTGCGTCGCATCATACGCGATGCGGGCTTCCGTCCGGCGCAGCGGGATACATTGTACCGGCAATATTTTCTGAACTGAGCAGAGCCCATTGAGACATTGAATCATCGAGGCATTGAATCAATGGCTCAATGATTCAATAATTCAATTCTCTAATGAAGCGTTCGCTCGCCCTCGCATTTTTCCTCGTTAGCTCGCTATTGCTGGCGAGCGCCCAGGAGTCCCCACCCGCATCGAACGCGCCCTCCATTGCAGGCATGGTGGTGACGGAGCCGGGTAGTGAGCCGCTCAAAAAAGTACTGGTGCAGGTGATCGCCGAAGACCAGAAACAGGGCGGAGACTACACCGCTACGACCGACGCCGACGGTCATTTCCGCGTTGAGAAGGTTGTGCCGGGACGTTACCGGATCTTCCTCGAGAAAGCCGGCCTTGTCGGGGTGAATGAGCGCGGGCTCAAGTCTGACGTTAACGTAGTCACAGTTCAGGCGGGGCAATCGGTGGACCTGCTGTTTCGGATGTTGCCCACAGCGGTCATCAGCGGCCGGGTCACGGACGAAGACGGCGACCCGATGTTCGGCGTCAGGGTGATCGCGTTCAGAAAAAAACCAGGGAAAGCAGCGCGCGAGACGGTGGGGAGCGGCGCCACCAACGACCTTGGCGAATACCGTCTCGCTGGCTTGTTTCCCGGTCAGTATTCGTTGATGGCTATGCCGCCTCCGGACTTCCGCGATTACGAAACGCAGCAGGAAAAATCGCCCCCCAGCACTAACCCCGGCGACGCCCCGCCCGATACTCGTTACGTCTCCACTTACTATCCGGGTACCTACGATGCCGTGCAGGCTTCGGTTCTAACGCTTAAGGCGGGCGATGAAATGCCGGTCAACTTCATGCTGGTGCCAGCGAGGACGTATCGCATTCGCGGAACCGTCTCCGGCGTCACGGCTGGCCAGAAGCCGGTCGTCGAGTTGGTCTCGAAAGCAGGCGATGCTTTCGGGGTGAATGCGAATGAAATCGGAAAGGACGGGCAATTCGAAGTACGGGGCGTCGCTCCCGGATCTTACGTGTTGAGAGCTGGTGCCGGCACGGGAACGCAGTTGCTCGCCATGCATCAGGATGTCAGCGTCGTCGCCGCCGACGTGGACGGTATTAAGTTGATTCCTTTGCCGTCCTTCACGCTCTCCGGTCATCTCCGCAACGACGGAGGCGCTGCCGGAGACCTCACGCAGTACGTGGTAAACCTGCGCCTGGCCGAGTTGCCGGAAGATCCCGCTTTCTTCATGTCCCAGGACTTTTTTGGAACGAACGCGTCCGTGGACCGGCTGGGCAACTTTGAGTGGAAAGACGTGAACCCCGGCGCCTACATCGTGCAACTGTACGGCGGCGGTGGGCAGGGCAGCTACTTTCTGAAATCGGTAACACTGGGCGGACGAGATATCGCAACCGGATTCACGGCCAGCGGCCCGGCAACGCTTGATGTGGTGGTGAGCACCAAGGCAGGTACGGTCGAGGGAACGGTCGTTGAAAAGGGAAAGGATGGGGAGACGGATCCTGCAAGCGACCCTGTAAACAATAATCATATAAATAATGACCAAGTAAATAATGACCATCCCCTGGCCAACGTCACGGTTGTGGCCGTGCCCGAAGAAAAATACCGCAAGCTTCCCGATCGCGTCGCGACTGGATCGACCGATCAGCATGGACGTTATGTGATTCGTGGCCTGGCTCCGGGCAGTTACACGCTCTATGCTTGGCAGGATGTGGAAGATGGCATATGGCGCAACCCCGAGTTCCTGAAGTCGCAGGAAGCGAATGGCGCGTCGGTGAAAGTGGAGGAGGGTTCTCATCAGACGATCGAACTGAAGCTGAGTCCAGTGCGTGAGGAGTGGCGGTAAGGGAGTCCATTAAATCATTGAGCCATTGAAGCATTGAATCATTTTTCCCTTCCCATGACCAATGATTCAATGCCTCAATGATTCAATGCCTCAATAAGGTTCGACCGATCAGGTACAATGCTTGCGCTGCCTTTTTTCTTTTTGCTTTATGGTGCTGTTGAGTTCATGGATTTGACGCTTACTTCTTCCCCACCGGCTCTGATCCTAATCTATGCCTCTAAGGGCTTGGTGCACTACCTTCGCCAGCATTTTCTGGACAAAACCTTTCAGGGCCTTTACCAGGTCAATGCTTTTGACCTGGCGCTACTGATTCCCTATTTCATCGTGCTGATTGTCCTGGCGGCGTACGGCGCGCACCGCTACTGGCTGGTCTATCTTTATTACAAGCACAAAAAGAACAAGACGACGGAACCCGCCGCTCATTTCCCCTTCGACGAGCTGCCGCGGGTGACCGTGCAGCTGCCGATCTTTAACGAGCAATACGTGGTGGAACGGCTGCTCGACGCCGTCTGCCGGCTCGACTATCCGAAAGAAAAACTCGATATCCAGTTGCTCGACGATTCGACCGACGAGACCGTGGAGGTGGCCCGCGCTTTGGTCGATCGCTACGCCGCGCTGGGAAATCCGGTCGTCTACCTGCACCGCGATAATCGCGAGGGCTACAAGGCGGGCGCTTTGGAAGCAGGATTGAAAACGGCAAAGGGCGAATTCGTTGCCATCTTTGACGCCGATTTTGTTCCGCCATCCGATTTTCTAATGAAGTGTATCCACCACTTTACCGACCCCAAGATCGGCATGGTGCAGACGCGCTGGACGCACATCAACCGCAATTACTCATTGCTGACCCAGGTCGAAGCTATTCTGCTCGACGGCCATTTCGTGCTGGAACACTCGGGACGGTCGCGCAGCGGCGTTTTCTTTAACTTCAACGGCACGGCCGGCATGTGGCGGCGCTCGGCCATTGACGAAGCCGGCGGCTGGGAGCACGACACCCTCACCGAAGACACCGATCTTTCCTATCGGGCGCAGCTCAAAGGATGGAAGTTTCTTTATCTGCAGGACGTCGAGTGTCCGGCCGAACTGCCTGTGGAAATGACGGCGTTCAAGACGCAGCAGGCGCGCTGGGCGAAGGGGTTAATCCAAGTCTCCAAGAAAATACTCCCCAAGGTGTTCGCGAGCGACGCATCGCGCCATGTGAAAATCGAGGCCTGGTATCACCTGACGGCCAACCTCAGCTATCCGCTGATGATCGTGCTCTCGGTCTTGCTGCTGCCCGCCATGGTTATTCGCTTCTACCAGGGATGGTTCCAGATGCTCTACATCGACCTGCCCCTGTTCCTGGCTTCGACGTTCTCTATTTCCAGCTTCTATTTGGTTTCGCAGAAGGAACTGTTTCCGAAAAGCTGGCTGCGCTCGCTGCTCTACCTGCCACTGCTGATGTCGTTGGGAATCGGGCTGACGATCACCAATACGATTGCCGTGCTCGAAGCGCTGGCGGGCAAGCAGACCGCCTTCGCTCGAACTCCCAAGTACCGCGTCGAATCGAAGAAGGACAGGGTCGGCGCGAAAAAATACCGCAAGCGTCTGGGATGGGTTCCATGGATCGAACTCCTGATCGGATTTTATTTCGCGCTGGCAGTCTCTTACGCCATCGACAACGAAAATTACATCACGGTTCCCTTCTTGCTGTTGTTCGTGATCGGTTATTGGGTCACCGGGCTGATGTCACTGCTGCAGGGGCGGTTCGCCGGACTCTCGGTGGGTTCGGAAAGCCACACCAAGCCATTCCCGGTCGGCGTGTAGATCATTGAATCATTGAGCCATTGAATCATCGGATCATTTTCCCCCTGTCTGAAGTGCAGGTGTTCAATGATTAAATGACTAAATGATTCAATGGCTCAATGCTTCAATGCATTCCCTCGCACCAAACTAACCAACAATCTAGCCGCGGCCCGATGCTACGCTGGTAACGCTCTGGTTTCTCGCATGTAGCTCCGCACGAGCATTGCAGGGAACCAATTTCAAAAAGCTTTTACGAACCGTCGAAGCGCTGGCGGATTTGGGGCGCGAACTAACGGCGGACCGCGACTTCCGCGAAACCGCTCGCGCCATGCTGGCCGCCGTGATGGAGGCGGCTGGCGCGCGCGAGGCTGTCCTGTTTTCGTTTAGCGAACGGCCTTCTTTGCTGACCTCGGTCGATGCGCAAGGATTCGCGCTGCTGCCGGAGCCGTCGCTGATCCCCCTGCTTCCTCGCAATGTGCACACCCTGACTGCGGCCACCGGCCCAGTCGTACTCAACAGTTCCACCTACGATCTCTTTCTGAGTTCGAACGGCAACGTCGCCCCCGAACTGTTCAGGTGCATTTGCCCTCTGAAAGTTCGGGGAAAGCTGGTGGGAGTGATCGCCCTGGGTCGCCGGCCCGGCGACGCGGCGTACGAGGAAGACGCGCTCGATGCTTTTGAAATGCTGAGCCACTACCTGGCACTGGCCATTCAGAATCACACTCTGGGCCAGACGCTGACCCAACGGGTTTCTGAAAACCTGCGGCTGCTGGCCTCGCTGCACGGGTTCTACGACAACGCGCTCGAAGCTTTCGCCACCGCCATCGACGTCAAACACGTCAACATTCATGGACACTCCCTGCGCGTCGGCCGCTACGCCCAAGCCATCGGCGAAGCTCTTGGGATGGACCCGGGCGATGTAGCGTCGCTGCGGTCGGCGGCCTATCTGCACGACATCGGCATGGTTGCCGTCGATAAGCGGCTGCTCGGTAAAGCGGCGAAGCTCGACGAGGGAGAATCCCACGAGATGAGGGAGCACACGATCATTGGACATCAGATCGTCAGCCAAGTGCAGTTTCCCTGGCCGCAGATTCCGGAAATCGTGCGCTGGCATCATGAGCGCGCCGATGGGTCGGGGTACCCGGATGGCTTGCATGGGGACGAAATACCGCAAGCCGTGCGCATCGTGGCCCTGGCCGAGAGCTTTGACGCCATGACCAGCGAACGTCCCTACCGCGAACGCTTGACGATCGGAGCCACGCTGCAGGAATTGATCCGCCTGACACCGCAAAAATACGACGCCCGGGCGCTGCAGGCATTGCTGATCCAGGTGCGGCGGGACGCGGTCGGAACGAACCGCATCCCGATCCTTGACCCGAACCTGATGAACCTTTCGGCAAAAGATGTGGACCAACTGGCGGCCACGCTTCAACACAAGATCAGCTAGGATAAGATTTTTCTCATCTGAAATCGGCCTGCAATCGGCACTCGGCGTTGGAGCAGTCAGGGCCAGCCATCGGCCTCCAGCAAACCAAATTCCTCCCGGTGTAGAATCGCAGCTTCGTCCTCCCGTGCCTCGTATTGTTTCTCGATCACGATGTAGACTTGGGCGGTTGGCGCGTGTATCCACTTGTAACCATATGAGCGCTGATTTCATCTAACTTTGAAGCAGGGCAACGCAAGCCGATTTGCGAGGAGAGAATTGATGGCTGTCAGTGATCAGTCTATCGCTACGGGCGCACAGCTCGACCAGTTGTGTATCAACACCATTCGCACGCTTTCGATGGACGCAGTGCAGAAGGCGAATTCGGGGCATCCCGGGGCGCCGATGGCATTGGCTCCGGTAGCCTATTGTTTGTGGCAGCAGTTTCTGCGTTATGACCCGGAAGATCCGATTTGGCCGAACCGCGACCGCTTCGTGCTCTCCAACGGGCACGCCTCCATGCTGCTGTACTCCCTGCTGCATCTGGCGGGCGTGCGCGAAGTAAGCGCCGACGGCAAAATTCTTTCGACTCCAGCGCTGTCGCTCGATGAGATCAAGAATTTCCGGCAAATCGGCAGCAAAACGCCGGGCCATCCCGAGTACGGTTTGACTACCGGTGTGGAGACGACTACCGGCCCGCTGGGTCAAGGTGTGGCCAATAGCGTGGGCATGGCGATCGCCGAGCGCTGGCTGGCAGAGTATTTCAATCGTCCGGGATTTGAGCTGTTCAACTACAACGTTTGGGCGATTTGCGGCGATGGCGACATGATGGAGGGAATTTCCTCGGAAGCGGCGTCGGTCGCCGGACATCTGAAACTTTCGAACCTGTGCTGGATTTACGACAGCAACCACATCACGATTGAGGGCAAAACCGATCTCGCTTTCGACGAAAATGTGGGGGCCCGGTTCGCAGCCTATGGCTGGGACGTCCAGCACGTGCACGACGCCAACGATCTGGTTGCGCTCGCTAACGCCTACACGCACGCGCTCGGCGTGAAGGATCGTCCCAAGCTCATCATCGTCACCAGTCACATCGGTTACGGTTCGCCGCACCGGCAGGACTCCAGAGAAGCGCACGGCGAAGCGCTCGGCGAAGAAGAAGTGAAACTGACGAAGCGCGTATATGGCTGGCCGGAAGACGCGAAGTTCCTGGTGCCCGACGGAGTGCGCGAGAACTTTCGCGACGTCATGGGCAAGCGCGGGCGGCAATTGAGCGGGCAGTGGAACGCTCTATTAGGTAAGTACAGCGCGCAGTATCCGGATTTAGTGGCTCAATTCGGACGCATGCAAAGTAGGCAGCCTGCGGACGGATGGGACAAGGACCTGCCCGCATTTGCGCCCGACGCCAAGGGTCTCGCAACCCGCGATTCGTCCGGCAAAGTTCTTAACGCCATTGCCAAGAACGATCCCTGGGTCATGGGCGGCTCGGCCGATTTGTATCCCTCGACGAAGACGCGGCTCACCTTCGACGGCGCGGGTGATTTCGAAGCGGGGCATTACAACGCGCGCAACTTCCACTTCGGCATTCGCGAGCATGCGATGGGCGCGATCGTCAACGGCATGGTGCTGTCGAAGATCCGAGCCTACGGCTCGACCTTCCTGATCTTCAGCGACTACATGAAGATGCCCATCCGCCTCTCGGCCCTCATGGAAGTGCCCTCGATCTGGATCTTCACCCACGATTCCATCGGCGTCGGCGAAGACGGGCCGACGCACCAGCCCATCGAGCAACTGATAACGCTGCGAGCGGTTCCCGGGCTGATGACGCTGCGTCCCGCCGACGCCAACGAAGTCGTCGAGGCGTGGAAAATAATCATGAAGCTGCGGAAGGAACCCGTGGCGCTGATCCTGACGCGACAAGCCCTGCCGACATTCGATCGCACGAAATACGCATCCGCCGCAGGCTTGGCTCGCGGCGCTTACATCCTGGCCGACGCCGAAGGCGGCAAACCGCAGATCATCCTGATGGCCACCGGCAGCGAGGTTTATCTATGCATCGACGCCTACGAGAAACTACGCGCGGGAGGCGTCCGGGCGCGCGTCGTCAGCATGCCTTCGTGGGACTTGTTCGAGCGTCAGGATCAGAGTTACCGCGACGCGGTGCTTCCGCCCGACGTCACGGCACGGGTCGCGGTCGAAATGGCTTCGACCTTCGGCTGGGCGCAATACGCGGGAGCGAAAGGACGCATCATAGGGATGCACACTTTTGGAGCGTCCGCGCCGCTCAAAGATTTGCAGAAGAAGTTCGGCTTCACTTCCGATGCCGTCCTGCAGGCCGCACGCGAACTGCTCGGAAAGTAGAGCTGGTTTCACAATTGGTTTTGGGTAGGGCACGGCTTTTAGCCGTGCCGTTCAGGACCTGAAAAAATGCGGGCTTTAGCCCCTGGGGTTGCGCCCTTCGAACTGAAGGGCGTTTGTGAAAACGGACCTTAGCGTGGTCATGACAGCTTATTAACCTCAGGCAGCTAACCTGCCTGAGTCAGTCAGGAGATGATTATGAATCCAGTAGGCACGCTCGAGATTGCAAAAGCCGCGAATCCTCTCACCCAACTTCAGACTTTCGGCCAGTCGATCTGGCTCGACTACATCCGCCGCGACCTGTTGCAGGGCGGCGAACTGCAGCGCCTGATCACGGAAGACGGCCTGCGCGGGATGACTTCGAATCCCTCGATTTTCGAGAAGGCCATTGCGGGGTCGACGCAGTACCAGGATTTCCTGGACTCGCTCGCCGGCCGCACCGACCTTGACGCCAAGGGCCGCTATGAACTGCTGGCCATCCGCGATATTCAGGACGCAGCCGACCTGCTCGCGCCCGTGTACCAGAGCACGAAGAAGCGCGACGGCTATGTGAGCCTCGAAGTATCTCCCTATCTCGCGCTCGATACCAACAGCACCATCGCCGAGGCGCGGCGGCTGTGGAAGAGCGTGGCGCGCAATAATGTGATGATCAAGGTGCCGGGCACCGCCGAGGGCATACCCGCGTTTCGCCAGCTTATCGGCGAGGGCATTAACATCAACGTGACACTGCTGTTTGCGCAGGAAGTGTACGAGGAAGTCGCCGCGGCTTTCATTGACGGGGTTGAGAAATTCGCTGCGTCCGGCGGCGATGTGAGCAAGATTGCCAGCGTCGCCAGCTTTTTCATCAGTCGCATCGATTCGCTGGTCGACTCGCTGATTGGCGAGCAACTGAAGAAAGAAACGGACGCCTCCCGCAAGGCGAAGTTGCAGGGGATTCAGGGGAAAGTCGCGATCGCGAACGGCAAGCTGACCTATGAGGCATACCAGCGCATCTTTTCTTCTCCGCGCTGGAAAGCGCTGGCCGCCAAGGGCGCGCAGACGCAGCGCGTGTTGTGGGCGAGCACCAGCACCAAAAATCCTAATTATCGGGACGTGCTTTACGTCGAGGAATTGATCGGTCCGGACACCGTCAATACCGTTCCACCGGCGACGCTCGAGGCCTTCCGCGATCATGGCAAGCCGCGCCCGAGTCTGACCGAAAACCTCGAGGGTGCGCGGAAAACGATGGCCGATCTGGCCGGCGTTGGCATTGTCATGAAAGACGTGACCGACAAGTTGACGACCGACGGCGTGAGACTATTTGCCGAGGCCTTCGACGCCCTGCTGGCCGCGGTCGAGAAGAATACGAAGCGAACAACCACGCCGGCGTCGCAGGTCAATCGACAGACCGCGTCGCTTCCGGGCGATCTTGACACTGCGGTAAAAAAAAACCTTAACGACTGGCGGGCGTCGGGAAAGGTAAGACGGCTCTGGCAGGGCGACGCTTCCCTCTGGACCGGCGATGACGAGGCCAAATGGCTGGGCTGGCTCGGCATCACCGACGAACAACTGGCCGGCGCCGCCAAGCTTAGCGACTTGGCCAATGAGGTCAAGAGCGCCGGTTTCTCCGACATACTGCTGCTTGGCATGGGCGGTTCCAGCCTTTGTCCCGAAGTGCTTGCGCTGACCTTCCCGCAAATCCCGGGATTCCCGCGCCTGCACATACTCGACTCGACCGATCCGGCGCAAATCAGAAGCGTCGAAAAAAAGGTCGACCTCGCCAAAACTCTCTTTATAGTTTCCAGCAAATCCGGCAGCACACTCGAACCCAACATCTACAAGCAGTATTTCTTCGAGCGCGTGCAGCAGACTTTGGGAGCCGACAAGGCGGGCAGCCACTTTATCGCGATCACCGACCCGGGTTCGAAGATGCAGCAGGTCGCTGAGCGCGACCGCTTCCGCCACATTTTCTATGGCCTGCCGTCAATCGGCGGACGCTATTCGGCGCTCTCGAACTTCGGCATGGTTCCCGCCGCAGCCATGGGCCTCGACACCGGCAAGTTCCTTCACCGCACAAAGGAGATGGTCGAAGGCTGCAAACCGTCCACTCCCGTGGAACAGAATCCGGGAGTGATGCTCGGCCTGATCATGGGCACAGCCGCAAAACTTGGCCGCGACAAGATTACGCTCATCACCTCTCCCGGAATTGCCGACCTCGGCGCGTGGCTCGAGCAGTTGATCGCGGAATCCACCGGCAAGCTCGGCAAAGGCATCATCCCGGTCGATCGCGAGGCGCTGGGCGCTCCGGAAGTTTATGGCGATTCCAGGAATAACGACCGCATCTTCGCCTACCTTCGGCTGGAGACCGCGCCCGGCGCGGCGCAGGACGCCCAGATCGCCGCGATCGAGAAAGCGGGGCACCCTGTGGTGCGCATCGCCGTGTCCGACATTTACAGCCTGGGGCAGGAACTCTTTCGCTGGGAAATTGCCACCGCGGTTGCGGGCTCGATCCTCGGGATCAACGCCTTCAATCAGCCCGACGTCGAAGCCAGCAAGATCGTCACCAAACAACTCACCTCTGAGTACGAAAGCAAGGGCTCGCTTCCTCACGAAAAGCCGATACTTGAAGAAGCGGGCTTCAAGCTCTTCACCGACGAGAAGAACGCTGCCGACCTCAGCCACGCCGCCGGCTCCGACCACTCCCTGAAGAACTATCTCCGCGCGCATCTGGCGCGGCTTGCCGCTGGCGATTATTTTGCCCTGCTGGGCTATGTCGAGATGAACGCCGAGCACGAATCGCTGTTGCAAGGCCTGCGCATGACCGTGCGCGATCGCAAACGCGTGGCGACCTGCCTCGGCTTCGGGCCGCGCTTTTTGCACTCCACCGGACAAGCTTATAAAGGCGGCCCCAACAGCGGCGTATTCTTGCAGATCACCTGCGACGATGCCGAGGACTTACCGGTTCCCGGGCAGAAGTACACTTTCGGAGTGGTGAAAGCGGCCCAGGCTCGCGGCGACTTCCAGGTTCTCGCCGACCGCAAACGCAGGGCGCTGCGCGTGCATCTCGGCGGCGACGTGAAAGAGGGTCTCACGAAGCTGGTCGAACTGGTAAAACAGGTTCTGTAGCCTGTGGTGTATGTGGGGCAGGTAGCAACACGCGAAGCTCTTTATGAGTTGTCATCCTGAGCGAGGCGAAGGACCTGCTGTTCGCCGAGACGAACAGGTCGGTCGCTTCGCTCAGGATGCCATTTCATATTGGGCTTCCTAAAAACCCTTAGTTAAACGCAGCCACGCAGGTCTCGGACGAAGGAGAAGCCATGCAACTGGGAATGGTAGGTTTGGGGCGCATGGGCGCCAACATGACGCGGCGCCTGATGCGCGGCGGTCACACCATCGTGGTTTCCGATCTCAGCGCCGATGCCGTCAAGGGTATTGCCGGCGAAGGTGCGGTGGCCTCCTCTTCGCTGGACGATCTCGTCGGCAAGCTGACCGCTCCGCGTGCCGCGTGGATCATGGTGCCGTCGGGCGATGCGACGGAAAAAACGGTGCAGGCCCTGCTCAGCCGCATGCAGGCGGGCGACACTATCATCGACGGCGGCAATTCGTATTTCAAAGATGACGTACGCCGCGCCAAAATCTGCTCCACCAAAGGCGTGCACTACATCGACGTGGGCACGAGCGGAGGCGTCTGGGGACTCGAACGCGGATACTGCATGATGATTGGTGGCCCGAAAGAGGCCGTCCAGCGCCTCGACCCGATCTTCAAAACGCTGGCACCCGGACGCGGCGACATTCCTCGCACTCCGGGACGCGAAAAACTGACTGGGACTGCCGCTGGTACTTCCGCCTCTACTGCCGAAGAGGGTTACATCCACTGCGGTCCCTCCGGCTCCGGACATTTCGTCAAGATGGTCCACAACGGCATCGAATACGGAATGATGCAGGCCTACGCGGAGGGCTTCGACATTTTCAAGAACGCGACCAGCAAGGATCTTCCGGAGGATATCCGCTACGATCTCAACCTGCCCGATATTGCCGAGGTCTGGCGACGCGGCAGCGTGGTAAGTTCATGGTTGCTGGACCTGACGGCGATGGCGCTGCTGGAAAATCCCACGCTCGCCGAGTACAGCGGGTTCGTGCAGGATTCCGGCGAAGGGCGCTGGACAATCCAGGCGGCGATCGAGGAGGCGGTTCCGGCGGAAGTGCTGACGGCGGCCCTGTACACCCGCTTCCGCTCGCGGCAGGATCATAGCTTCGCGGAGAAGATGCTCTCCGCCATGCGACAGAAATTTGGTGGGCACGTTGAACTCAAGGCACCGGTGAAAACGAAGTAACAAGCTGCTGCGAGCTACGAGCTTCGAGCCACGAGCAAACGGATTCCGGTTGCTCGAAGCTCGCAGCTCGAAGCCCGTAGCTTCAAGAGGTAGCCGATGGCTCAAACAGAGGTTCTGCCAGCAACAACCAAGCCGCGGGTAGGGCGTACTGGAGATCCGTGTGTCATGGTGATCTTCGGTTTTACCGGCGACCTGACGCGCCGGAAGCTGATTCCCGCTCTTTACAATCTCGCCAGCCAGCAATTGCTGTCGCGCGAGTTCGCGGTGATCGGCGTGGGCCGCACTCCCATGAGCGACGACGACGCCCGGAAGAAGGTCACCGAAGACTTCAAACGATTCGCCACTGCCCCCGTCGACGCCGATTTGTGGGAATGGTTTGTCCGCCGCATAAGTTACGTCAGCGGAAACATCGACGACCCCGCTACCTACGACAAGCTGAAAGAAACGCTGGCCAAGGTCAACCTCGAACACAACTCGCACGGCAACTATTTCTTTTACCTCGCCACTGCGCCCAATTTTTTCGGCGACGCCGTCGAGCGGGTCGCGAAAGCCGGCCTGATGACCGAAGAGAATAGCCATTGGCGGCGCGTGATTATCGAAAAACCTTTCGGCCGCGACTTGGATTCCGCCAAGGCTTTGAACCAGCAGCTGTTGAAAGTTGCTTCAGAATCCCAGATCTACCGCATCGATCACTACCTGGGAAAAGAAACGGTGCAAAACATTTTGGCGCTTCGTTTTGCGAATGGGATTTTCGAGCCGATCTGGAATCGCCGCTACATCGACCACGTGCAGATTTCAGTCGCCGAAACCGTCGGCGTCGAGAAACGCGGCGGCTACTACGATGGCGCGGGCGCCTTGCGCGACATGGTTCCCAACCACATGATGCAGCTCATCAGTCTGACCGCGATGGAACCGCCGGTTTCGTTCGAGGCCAATGCGGTGCGCGACGAGCAGGCCAAAATTCTGCACGCCATTCAGCCCTACAGCAACGAGGATGTACTCAGTAAAACCGTGCGCGGACAATACGGAGAAGGCATCATGGACGACCAGCCTGTGCCCGCCTACCGCTCCGAAGTTGGCGTGCCCCCGGACTCGCGCACCGAAACCTTCGTGGCCATGCGCCTCTTGATCGACAACTGGCGCTGGGCGGGAGTTCCCTTTTATCTGCGTAGCGGCAAGCGGCTGCCCGGGCGCAATACGCATGTCGTGATTCAGTTCCGGCGAGCGCCCTTCATGCTGTTCCGCGAAACCCAGGTCGAACACATGATGCCCAATCAACTCGTGCTGCACATCCAGCCGGAAGAAGGCATCTCGCTGCGCTTCGCCGCCAAAACTCCCGGGCCAGCCATGCAACTGGGCGAAGTGAATATGGATTTCGCATACGCCGACTATTTCGGGGTCTCTTCTTCGACCGGCTACGAACGCCTGCTGCATGACTGTATGACCGGAGACGCGACCCTGTTCCAGCGCGCCGATATGGTCGAGGCCGGCTGGAGCATTGTCAATCCCGTACTCGATGTGTGGAAAGCCCTGCCTCCGCGTAATTTCCCCAACTATCCCGCCGGAACCTGGGGACCGAAGGAGTCCGACGAGTTGATGGAACGCGATGGCCGGCGCTGGAGAAATTTCGAGAAATGAGGAGCTGCGAGCTACGAGCCGCGAGCTTGGAGCCGACCGGTTGCTCGTAGCTCGTAGCTCGCAGCTTACTTACCAATTTCCCATGCCCTCCACTCGAACCATCGAAGTCCTCGCCACTGCGGCCGATCTTTTTCACACCGCCGCCGAAGAATTTGTGCGCACGGCCCGCGCCGCCATCGGCGGCCAGGGACGATTCGCGGTGGCGCTCTCCGGGGGCTCGACGCCAAAAGCTCTCTATTCCCTGCTGGCCGCCGATTACGCCGGCTTCGCCTGGAACCGCGTCTTTCTATTCTTCGGCGACGAGCGTCATGTTCCGCCCACCGATGCCGACAGCAATTATCGAATGGTGAACGAATCGTTGCTGACGAAGATTGCGATTCCAGCCGAGAACGCCTTTCGCGTGCCCGCGGAAAATCCCGATGCCGCCGCCGCTGCCGCAGACTATGAGGCCCAGCTCCGCCGCTTCTTCGAGCTTCGGCCCGGCGAATTCCCGCGCTTTGACCTGATTCTGCTCGGCATGGGTCCCGATGGCCACACCGCTTCCCTGTTCCCCGATTCCCCGGCGCTCGACGAACAGTCGCGCCTGGTGGTGGCCAATTGGGTTGCGAAGTTCAACACTCATCGCATCACTTTTACTTTCCCAGTGCTCAATCGCGCCGCAGAGGTGATGTTTATGGCCAGTGGCGCGGACAAGGCCGACATGCTGCGCCAGGTTCTTGAGAGTAAGAGCACTCCTGCACTGCCTTCGCAGAGAGTGCAACCATCCGACGGAAAACTGTTGTGGATGCTCGACGAAGCCGCCGCCGCTAAGCTAACTCGCTGAAATCGGGCATCAAGGAATCTCTGATTAAGTCTAGGACATTACCACTGTCATCCTGGCCCTGAGCGCAGCCGAAGGGGAAGGACCTGTGCATTCTGCCACCAACGGCGTTGCAGGGAATTTCGACCACGAGCCATGATCCAATCTCCGTGGACCGCTATGACTTAATCAGAGTCCCCTTAAGCGTAATGGAACTGCCTGCCCCTTGTAACCCGGACACCGCTTCTTGTTCTGATTTCGTAACAAATAAGCTCTGAAATTTGCCCTTTATGCCGTTCCCGAGAACAGCTCTTTTGCCGCCAGAATGGTTGCCAGGACTCGTGTTGAGCCGATGAGAATGTGTAGTTTGTTCGTATTTCGTAACATAACAAGTTAGCTCTTGACACTTTTTAGAGCTGCGACTACGTTGCGCCTTCTGTTGCGGAGCTTAGAAGCGATGTTGCAGCCTGGTGCGGTTCGTCCCACATTAAGCAAGGTAATTCGCATTCAGACAGCGATGGACCGAGCGACGAGGGCCGTCATGAGTCGGAAGCTGGTATGGATCGAACAACAGCGTTTTCGCGGTTATGGCTGCTCCGAATGCGCCTGGATCTTTAATCCTTCGAGCGCGCCCAACTTTGAGTTGCAGCGCGACAAAGAGTTTTCATTGCATGCTTGCGCCGATCACCCAAAAGCCAAAGCACCAGGAGCAGGAGCACTCAAAAATTCAGAATACCAAGATTGGGGAAAGCTTTACCGCGCCGCAGTGCTCGAGTCTGACCGGAGCAAACTGCTGCAGCGGATCGAGCAGGCAGAGGCCGCGATTCTCGAGCGATCGCGAAGTCTATCGAAGTCGCCAGGCAACGATCGCAAAGAGCAAGAAGTTATCACTCGTGCGCTGCAAATCTTGAACCTGCTGCGTAAGGCCGGACAAGACCCGTAGTCTCACGCGATTGCTGCTGGAAAGGGGCGGTCCCCCACTATCCTCGTCATCGTCGTCTATGCCGCGGTCCTGCGAGAGCAGTTGGTGGAAACAGGGCTTGTGTCAACAATCCACTTTCATCATTTTGGGGGACACTCGCCCCATCCCGGCCCGCCATCCAACCAAACCTGGTGGGGGACCCCACTATGCTCATCCACACCCGCACCAACCTAACCACAAACCACGGGAAAGATTGGTGCCCCATCGATTCGTGGCATAAATAAAATTCTTGGAGGGTGCGAGCGTACCTCAACTGCGCGTCGTTCGCTGTGGTCGCGAACTCTTAGGCAGCGTGGCCGCGCCAGTCGCCGATCTCCTTCATACCTTCGCCGCGGGCGTGCTCGAAAAGTCTGACTTTGTGGCGGGAATGTTCGAATTCGTGGATGTCAGCCCACACCTCCGCCTGCCATGATCTCTCGTGAGCTGCGGCCTCGCCGCAACTGGCACAGCGCGTATGAAAGGTGACCCCCGGCTTCGGAGGAGTCTGCACATCCTGCAGTTCGAGGAAGATGCAGCGCACTTCTTCGATCTCTTCGTCGGGACCCAGAATGTGCTCGTAGCGCAGCAGGTATCCGAAGCCGAGTTTGCGGGCTTCGTCTTCCGCTTGCTCCCGCGTGTGGAACGGACCGTATTCGGCCCGCAGTTGCTCGGTCGAGTCGCAGGCCATCCAAAAAATATCCTTGTAGAGCATACCTACCTCAGTCCAGGTCTGAACGAATGAAAAGCAGAAGCGATCAAGCGAACTAATATAAGCTCCGAACCTATGAAGCGGACGAACAGGTACAGCAGTAACTGAGCAATTTGATTACCGGGATTACGACAGGCGGCGCGGCCTCTCTGGCGGCTGCTTCGGGCAGAAGTTGGTTGGCTATTTCTCTGAAAACATGCTACTTAGGCAGGCAGTCCCGCGAACCCAAAGGCCAGCGGGAACCGCCGGGTACAGCGGCCGGTGTGAAATCTGTTTCCGTCCCCAAACATGGGAGGGGACAATTCCACTCCAGCCGCTGCCGAGGCGTGCCGTGAACTCACAAGTCCACAGCTAGTCTTTGCGCGCTAGAGCTAGTCCTCGCGAGGTAGTCTTTGCGCGAATGCTTCGCAGCGGGGTCTCACCGCAATGCAGCGCGAACCGGATGGCGCTGCCTGCAACAATCCCAGGCTGATCTCGCAACGGGTGGAACCCGTTTCGAAGCCGCTCGGCCTCCACGCAAAACAGCAACTTCACCGTGAGCAACTCACGACCATCAGCTTTACACCATCAGCTTTACAAAGATGCGTGCGACTCGCCGGATTCGCAGTTTCTAGCTCGTTCCTCCGGAAGCTGCCGCACCCGCCTTTCCTTCAGCATCCGCATAGGCAATACCTACCTCGCGCCCGGCTCTGTTCCACCCCGCCTCCGGTGACAACAGCCCGTTCCCCAGTTGCACATGCCAGTTCGCTCCGCCGTGGCTGGCCACATAGAGCGCGAGTTCGAGCCGGGTCCAGACTCCCAGTTTGTCGAAGGCGGTGCGCAGATAGTTTTTCACTACCTGCTCGCTGGTAGTGAGCACGCCGGCAATATCTTTATTGGTAAGCCCCTGCCAGACCAGGGTCGCGACCTGAATCTCCTTCGCGGTTAGCCGATCACGGGGTTGCATGGTTGCACCTGCTCCTTGATGAACATGGCGGTGGCGAGTTTCACCCGCTTCCGGCCTTCTTTGATGCCCGCGCGCAGAAACAGCGTGCGCAGGTGCTGTTTGACGGTCCGCGGGCTGATGTTCAAGTGGCTCGCGATTTCTTTGTTGCTGCATCCTTGCACCAGCAGACGCAGTACCTGCTGGTCTCGGGGCGTTATCTTGATATCATTGAGGTTGATCATTGGCTTTTCGTCGGCTCCTTCAGTTCAGTCTTGGGGTCGCGACCCGCCCTCAACAGAAGCAAGCCATTCGCCAAATATTCGCTACTTAACAACTCCATTTAAAACCATATAGTTACACTTCACGCTTCTACTTTCCTTCTCCCTTTCTTGGGCCGTTCTCATGAACGGCTTCCACATTGGCATCCAAAAACGGGAATCCCTCCCAAATAGCCCTCCTTTTCTTCGTTTCAGATGACCGGACTTGCACTACAATGGGTGTAGTCTGGACCGTCTTTCTCCCCCGCCGACGCCAATGCCCTCGAACCGGCCCAACCTGACGCTGGACGAGCAATCCTTTCAGGAGTTGCTGTCAGCCGCCTTCACCATTCAGGAACATAACGACCATCTCAGACAAGTTCAACCGGCGCAGACCGAATCCGAAGCCCACTCCGAACCCGAAGCCCAGAGCGTTTGCCAACATTGCGGCGCTCCCAAGCCAACCGACGCATCGCTCTGCCCGAACTGCGGCCTCGACGAGTTTCGTCCCGGGGAACGCATGCAGCGCAAGTGGGCCTCGATGTGGCTGATGAGTCAGGAACAGGTCTTATGGCCCGAGCGTAGTCCCGAGACTCGCGATGCTACTCAGAACGACGTCCTGCCACGAGCGGTCGAGCGTACGCCGCTCACTCATTCGGTGAGCGATCCCGGCAGCTCCGGCCTTTTCGATTTACCGGTTGCAGGGGCAGCTGCAAAGGAAACGATCGCACAGGAAGAGACCGAGAGCATCCACGACCGAGTACCCGGCAAATCAGCCCTCGACGATCGAGCTCTCGACAATCGAGCTATTGACGATCGAGCTCTCGACGATCCAGCTCTCGACCTACCGGCAAGTGCCAAAGCAGCAGCGGAAGACGAATGGACCACTGCAACGACCAAAGACTTGTCGCCGGAAGACTCGTATCTAGCCATCCGGACATTCCGGTTATCCGCCAGCGACGATTCTTCTGCGTCCGAAGCAGTAACCGACGAAACGACCGAAGCCGCGACTGAAGCAACGACCGAAGCAACCGCCGACCCAAGCGACGCCGCCACGAGCTCCTTGATGCAGCGGTTTGCGGACTGGCGTGTGACGCTGCGCTTTCACCGCGCCGACCTCTATCTAGGGGTGGCTGTCTTGGTAGCTGTGATAGCCGTCCTTTGGCCGATGGCCGGCTCGCCTCAACCGGCAGCGCTCGGTCCCTGGGATAGATTCCTCGTGGAGATCGGAATCGCCGAGGCTCCCCCACCCGTAATCCACCTTCAAGGAGACCCGGGCGCTGAGGTCTGGGTCGATACCCACAGCGCTCTCTACTACTGCCCCGGCGAAGAGCAGTACGGAAAGACTGCCGACGGCCGCCTCACCAGCCAGCGCGAAGCGCAGATGGAGCGCTTCGAACCCGCCGGTCGCCTCGCCTGCGAGTAAGCGTAAAGTGTAGGGCGGACATTCTTGTCCGCCCATGCCCGCGGAACAAGCTTCGAGCGGCCTGAGTGACTCGCGTGAGGTGCATACTTCCGACCAGCGGTCTCACGAGTGTGACCAGAGTCACAGAAAGCAAACTCGGAGCCATTTAAAATCGCCAGAGGACGCGGAGCGATAGGCTGGGCTCGCACCCTCGTCTTGGTTGAAGTTTCGACCCGAGGTCACGAGAAAAAGCAGCTTGACGTGCCAGTCCGGCTCGCTTCTTATCTATTCTCATTTGTGACGCACATCACACGTCGCTGTGAGCAGCGTTCCCGACAATATCACCTTATTCCGTCATGCTTTACCTAAAAGGCCGTAGTGAAAATCTGATTCGTATCAGGGCATGCCTTCAGGCATGCCGCAAGTGGCATATTATGAATGCGCCTTTAGGCGCTGGTTCTTGCCGCCAGAGTTTCACCACAGGCCCCTAACCATTTCCTCAGAACGAGCGGGGTTACAAAGAAGGTAGAGGGGATTTTATGAAGCGTAAATTCAAGACCATGGACGGCAACGAGGCAGTGGCATATGTCGCCTACCGCCTCAATGAGGTCATCGCCATTTATCCCATCACCCCCTCGTCGAACATGGGCGAATGGGCCGACCAGTGGGCGTCGGAAGAAGTGCCCAACCTCTGGGGCAGCGTGCCCCACGTGATCGAAATGCAGAGCGAAGGCGGCGCTTCCGGTGCGGTTCATGGCGCGCTCCAGACCGGGGCCCTGTCCACGACCTTCACGGCGTCGCAAGGCCTGCTGCTGATGATCCCCAACATGAACAAGATCGCCGGCGAACTTACGGCTACGGCATTCCACGTCAGCGCGCGCACGGTTGCGACCCACGCCCTCTCGATTTTCGGCGATCACTCGGATGTAATGTTCTGCAGAACTACGGGCTTTGCGATGCTCTCGTCGAATTCGGTGCAGGAGGCTATGGACCTGGCGCTGATCGCGCATGCGGCCACGCTCGAAACCCGCATCCCTTTCCTGCATTTCTTTGACGGCTTCCGCACTTCGCATGAAGTCAACAAGATCGAGATGCTCACCGAAGACGACATGCACGCCCTCATCAACATGGATCGCGTCGTCGAACATCGGCAGCGGGCGCTTTCTCCGGACCATCCCGTGTTGCGCGGTTCGGCACAAAATCCCAACGTCTACTTTCAGGCGCGCGAAGCCTGCAATCCTTACTACGACGCTTGTCCCGATAAGGTCCAGGCGGTGATGGACAAGTTTTCCCAGGTCGTCGGGCGTTCTTATCACCTCTTCGACTACGTGGGCGCGCCCGATGCCGAGCGCGTGATCGTCATGATGGGCTCGGGCGCAGAGACCGCCCACGAGACGGTTGACTATCTGAGTAAACACGGTGAGAAGGTTGGCTTGCTGAAGGTCAGGCTGTACCGCCCGTTCTCCGCCAAGCGATTCATCGAGGCTCTTCCGCCAACCGTGCGCCAGATCGCCGTTCTCGATCGCACTAAGGAAGCTGGCGCCGGAAGAGAGCCGCTCTATCTTGACGTCGTCAGCGCGATTCACGAAGGAATCAGGCTGGGCTATGGGAGGCTGAAGGTCGCGCCGGTAATCGTCGGTGGACGTTACGGTCTCTCTTCAAAGGAATTCACGCCCGCGATGGTCAAGGCCGTTTACGACAACCTGGCGAAGCCAAATTCAGAGATCAAAGACCACTTCACCGTCGGTATTCAAGACGACGTGAGTCATAGCAGTCTGGATTGCGATTCCGATTTTTCCGTCGAGCCCGAGAGCGTGGTGCGCGCGATGTTCTACGGCCTGGGCGCGGATGGGACGGTGGGCGCGAACAAGAACTCGATCAAGATCATCGGCGAAAACACCGACAACTACGGGCAGGGATACTTCGTCTATGACTCCAAAAAGTCGGGCGCGATGACCGTTTCGCATCTGCGTTTTGGGCCGCAGCCGATCCGCTCCAGCTATCTGATTTCGAAGGCCAACTTCGTGGCCTGCCATCAATGGATTTTCCTCGAGCGCTATGACATGCTCAGCGCCCTGGTTCCCGGCGGCGTTTTCCTGCTCAATAGCCCTTTTAATAAGGACGAAGTTTGGGACCATCTGCCGCGCGAAGTCCAAACGCAATTGATCGCCAAGAAGGCGCGGTTTTTCATAATTGACGCCTATCAGGTGGCGAGCGATACCGGCATGGGCTCGCGCATGAATACCATTCTGCAGACCTGCTTCTTCGCTATCTCCAAGGTTCTGCCCGGCGAACAAGCGATTGAAGCCATTCGCAAGTCGATCCGCGACACCTACGGCCGGAAAGGTGACGAGATCGTACAGCAAAACCTGCACGCCGTGGATGAAACACTCTCCCACCTTTTTGAAGTCAGCGTACCCGACAAGGTCACGAGCCACGCCGAAATGCCGCCCGCGTTCTCTCCGCAGGCGCCTCAGTTTGAGCGCAATGTGCTCGGCGTAATCTACGCCGGCCACGGCGACGAGATCCCAGTGAGCGCTTTCCCCGTCGACGGAACCTTCCCCACCGGCACCGCCAAATGGGAAAAGCGCAACATCGCGCTCGAGATTCCCGCGTGGGATACGAAGATCTGTATTCAGTGTGGCAAGTGCGCTATGGTCTGCCCGCACGCCGTGATCCGCATCAAGGTCTACGACTCCAAGCAACTGGAGGGCGCGCCCACGACCTTCAAGTCTACCGAGGTGCGCGACAAGGACAAAGACTGGCAGGGCCTCAAGTACACCATCCAGGTTGCGCCGGAGGATTGCACCGGATGCGGCATCTGCGTCGACATCTGTCCCGCAAAAAACAAGAGCGAGACTCGCCTGAAAGCCATCAACATGGTGCCCCAGCCGCCGCTGCGCGAGCCGGAGCGGGAGAACTGGGATTTCTTCCTCAAGATTCCAGAGCTCGATCGCCGGAAGATCAAGAGCACAAGTATCCGCCAGCAACAGATACAGGAGCCTTTATTTGAATTTTCGGGAGCTTGTTCCGGGTGCGGCGAGACGCCATATCTAAAGCTGCTTTCACAACTCTTCGGAGATCGTTCCGTGATCGCCAATGCCACCGGCTGCTCTTCGATCTACGGCGGCAACCTGCCGACCACGCCTTGGGCTAAGAACCTCGACGGTCGCGGACCGGCTTGGTCGAATTCCCTCTTTGAAGACAATGCCGAGTTCGGCTTGGGATTCAGGCTCTCCATCGACAAGCAGGCCGAATTCGCCCGCGAGCTAGTTCGCCGTCAGGCTGCCTCCATCGGAGACGAACTGGTCACCGCTCTGCTGCAGAGTCCGCAAAAAGACGAGGCGGACATTTACGAGCAGCGGCAGCGCGTCGAACTGCTGAAGGAAAAGCTGAAGGGTCAGGACTCCCCGGATGCGAAGCAACTGCTGGCGCTCGCCGACATGCTGGTGAAAAAGAGCGTTTGGATCGTCGGCGGCGACGGGTGGGCTTATGACATTGGCTACGGTGGCCTCGATCATGTGATCGCCAGCGGCCGCAACGTGAACCTGTTGGTGCTCGACACCGAGGTTTATTCGAACACCGGAGGCCAAGCCTCAAAATCCACCCCCCGCGCAGCAGTCGCCAAGTTCGCGGCGGGAGGCAAACCGGGGCTAAAGAAAGACCTCGGGCTGATGGCCATGGCCTACGGCAACGTCTATGTGGCCAGCGTCGCCATGGGCGCCAAGGACGAGCACACGCTCAAGGCTTTCCTGGAAGCGGAAGCCTACGACGGCCCCAGCCTCATCATCGCTTATTCGCACTGCATCGCGCATGGCATCGACATGACGACCGCAATGTCGGACCAGAAAGTCGCGGTCGATTCGGGACAGTGGCTGCTCTATCGCTACGACCCGCAGCGCGCCCTCGCCGGCGAGAATCCGTTGATACTCGATTCCCGCACCCCCACGCGCAAAGTCAAAGACTATCTGCAGCAGCAGACGCGCTTCAAAATGCTGCTCAAGAGCCATCCTGAACACGCCAAATTTCTGTGGCAAGAGGCGCAGCAAGATGCTGAGGCCCGCTATCGCCTGTACGAGTATATGGCGCAGCGCAGGCCGCAGGAGGAAGCGCCTCCAGCGGAGGCACGCCACGCTCCGCCGGTAACGATCGAAACGGGGAAATAGCTGCTCGCACTCGCGGCTCGCAGTCACTTGGCGCCGTATCACCAAACGTTTCATGACTTGTCATTCTGAGCGAAGCGAAGGACCTGCTTTTTGCGGCGAACAGCAGGGTGGGTGCGTCGGGATCAATAACACGTATCACGCTTGGGTTACGAAATAGGAATATTTAGGATTACCAAGGGGAAACATCATGGATCTAAGCACAAAATATCTGGGCATGAAGTTGCGCACGCCGCTGGTCGCCTCCGCTTCCCCGCTTTCGCAGGAGATCGCCGGGATCCGCGCCCTCGAAGATGCCGGCGCCTCGGCCGTCGTCCTCTACTCCCTGTTCGAAGAACAACTGCGTCAGGAAGCCCTTGAGCTGGAACGGGATCTCAACGCCGGCACAGAGAGCTTTGCCGAGTCACTTACTTACTTTCCCCAGGCCAGCGAATACCACCTCGGCCCCGAGGGCTATCTGAATCACATTCGCAAAGCCAAGGAAGCGGTGAAGATTCCGATTATCGCCAGCCTCAACGGTGCGACCCTGGGTGGTTGGACCAAGTATGCCAAGCAGATCGAGCAAGCCGGAGCCGACGCCATCGAATGCAATATCTACTTCATTCCGACAGATATGGCCCTCTCTGGTTCCGACGCAGAGATGATCTATACGGACATTCTCCGGGAGGTAAAGACTTCGGTTCGCATTCCAGTAGCCGTCAAGCTCAGTCCATTCTTCAGCAATTTGGCCAATATGGCAAAGCAGTTGGATCAGGTGGGCGCAGATGCCCTGGTGCTGTTCAACCGCTTCTACCAGCCCGATATCGACCTGGAAGAATTAGAAATTAAACCCAACGTGCTGCTCAGCGGCCCGCAGGATTTACGGCTGCCCCTGACGTGGATCGGCATTCTTTATGGGCGGATTCGGGCCAACCTGGCAGCGACCAGCGGTGTGCATGGGCCCCAGGACGTAATCAAGCTGCTTATGGTCGGCGCCGATGTGACAATGATGTGCTCGGCTCTGTTGCGCCATGGGGTCGGGCTTCTTCGTTCCGTAGAACTAGGCGTTCGGGAGTGGATGGAAGCTCACGAATACGAATCCGTGCACCAGATGCAAGGCAGCATGAGCCAGCTCCGCTGCCCCGATCCGGGAGCCTTCGAGCGGGCCCAATATATGCGAGCCGTCAAGGGTCTGGAGCACGTGCTGGTACCTGGACGAGAGCCATTGAAGGTCTCGTGAGCGGCGAATATTACGACCGTTCATGGGTATTTGACCGCGCGCATTGACCACCTCGGGCGAGTGGCTCCACCCTTGATGTGACGCGCCTCACTGTGACTTGTGCGTAAGATCACCGCCGCAAAACCGAGAGGCGTTTCTAATGGAATGTAACAGGATGCGAGGCGGTTGTAGTGACAGGAAATTTCGCCCTGGGAGTAAGTCCGGTGCTGTGGGGCTGCTGGGTGGCCCGGGCGAGGGGGGAACCTGATGTCCTGGGAACTTGCTTACAAGAACAAGTTGCGAACGGCAGATGAGGCGCTCGCTTGTGTGCAGTCGGGAATGCGTGTCTACATTCAGCCGGGCTGCGCTGAACCTGAAACTCTGGTAGAGGCGCTGATGCGCCGTGGTCCCGATGTGCAGGACGTTGAAATCGTGCACATGATGACCATGGGAGCGGCCCCTTATGTGGCTCCAGAGATGGCCGGGCACTTCCGGCATAATGCGGTGTTTATCGGCGCCAATGTGCGCCAGGCCATCAACGAAGGCCGGGCCGACTACACGCCGATCTACCTGAGCGATATTGAGGAACTGTTCGAAACCGGCGCCATGCCGATTGATGTGGCCCTGCTTGAACTCTCTCCTCCCGACCCGCACGGCTTCTGCAGCTTCGGCGTGGGCGTGGATACGTCGCTCACGGCCGCCAAATGTGCGCACTACGTGGTGGCGCAGATCAACGATCAAATGCCGCGCACCTTCGGCGACAGCTTCATCCATGTGTCTGAGCTGGACGCCATTGTGGATTCCTCCCGTCCTCTGTGCGCCTTGAAGATCACTGAAACCACCGAACTGCAAAGGGCCATTGCCAGCAACGTCGCTGATTTGATTGACGACGGGGCCGTGCTGCAGACTGGCATCGGTGGAATCCCGAATGCGGTGCTGCCGCTTCTCATGGATCGCAAGGATCTCGGGATCCACAGCGAATTGGTTTCGGACGGTGTGATGCCTTTGATCAACGCGGGCGTGATTACGGGTGCGCGCAAGAACTTTAAGCCGCGAAAGATCATCCTGGGATTTGCTCTGGGCACGAAAAAGTTGTTTGATTTCGTGGACAACAATCCCATCTTCGAGTTCCATCCCACGTCATATACCAACGACCCCGGACTCATTGCCCGTAACGACAACATGGTGGCGATCAACTCTGCGCTGCAGGTCGATCTCACCGGTCAGGTGTGCTCCGATTCGATCGGAAGCCAGTTCTATAGCGGCATCGGCGGACAAGTGGACTTTCTGCGCGGAACTTCGCGCGCCAAGGGTGGCAAGCCGATCATCGCCATTTCCTCTACCGCAAAAGACGGCGCGATCTCGCGGATCGTCCCCATGTTGAGCCCGGGCGCGGGAGTGGTTACTTCGCGCGGGCTGGTCCGTTACATTGTGACCGAATACGGGGTTGCGTATCTGCACGGCAAGACTATTAGGGAACGGGCGCAGGCGCTGATCGAGATTGCGCATCCCGATTTTCGAGAAGAACTCTATCAATTTTCCGAGAAAACCTGGTTTCTGCATCGGCCTTTAGCTGGGGAACCAGTGGCAACGCGGTGAACGTCATTGAGGCGAACGTCAACGAGGTGAAGCATGGCAGGCCAAGCGCGCGGTAAGGTCACCGTCGATGTCGAGGAATGCAAGGGATGCGGGCTATGCGTGGAGTCCTGCCCTCCCCATTGCCTGGAACTGGCGCCAGAGCTAAATGCGTACGGCGCTCATCCCGCGCGCTACACCGGCCACGACTGTACCGGTTGTGGAATCTGCTTTTATTGCTGCCCGGAGCCGGGCGCGATTACCGTCTACCGCATAAAGGCGAAAGCTGAAAGAAAGACGCTGGCGCCGCCGGCGCCAGTACAGGCGCCAGGAGGCGAACATGCGGCAACTCTGTAAGGGAAACGTGGCGGTGGTAAAGGGCGCGATCCTCGCCGGGTGCCGCGCGTACTACGGGTACCCGATTACTCCAGCCAGTGAAATCGCCGAGGCGGCCGCGCTCTACTTCCCGCAGGTCGGTGGAACATTTATTCAAGCGGAGAGCGAAGTCGCCGCCATCAACATGGTCTATGGAGCAGCCGCGGCTGGCGTCCGCGCCATGAGTGGCTCCTCCGGCCCCGGCCTCAGCCTGATGCAGGAAGGTATCTCCTATCTGGCCGGTTCGGAGCTGCCCTGTGTGATCGTGGATGTAATGCGCGGCGGACCGGGACTGGGCAACATCGCGCCCGAACAAAGCGACTATTTCGCCATGGTGAAAGGCGGCGGCCATGGCAACTACCGCAATATCGTGCTGGCTCCCGCATCGGTGCAGGAGATGGCCGATTTCACCATGCTGGCCTTCGACCTCGCCGACAAGTACCGCAATCCAGCCGTGGTGCTGACCGACGGCTTCGTCGGACAAATGATGGAGCCGCTCGAGCTTGAAGTTCCCGACAAAGACCATGAGATTCAGCCGCCTGAAAAACCCTGGGCGGTCAAGGGAACGCCAGAGACGCGTGCCAACCTCATCAGTTCCATTTATCTCGAAACCGACGAACTGGAAGAGCACCAGCGCAGAATGGAAGCCAAGTACATCCGCGCGCAAGAAGCCGAGCCGCGCTCGGAGCTCTACCGCGCCGAGGACGCCGAAGTGCTGCTGGTCGGGTACGGCATCGTGTCTCGAGTGTTGCTTTCTACGGTGGACGCGCTGCGCAAGGAAGGCGTGAAAGCGGGACTGTTCCGCCCCATCACTCTGTGGCCCTATCCTTCGAAGGCTCTGGTGGAAGCGGCGGCGAAAGTGCAGAAGGTCCTGGTGGTCGAATTGAGCAACGGACAAATGGTGGAAGATGTGCGCCTGGCGCTGAACGGCAAGGTGCCGGTGGAGTTCTATGGCCGGGTAGGTGGCAACGTGCCCTCGGTCCGAGAGCTGCAGCAACAGGTGTTGACACGCATGACCGTGGCAGTCTGAGAGGATGCGAGAGGACTCAGGTTTTGCCCCTGCTTTGAAGGGGCGCGGCTTCAGCCGCGCCGCCCAGGGCCAAGGAATGAAGATGTGGGCTTTTAGCCCCTGAGGGATGGTTGTTGGCGAGGTGTATATCAGCGGAATGTGGTTCGTAAAGGACAACGAATATGGCAAACGAGAACATGACCGGCGTACTGGGTAAGGAAGCCGTCCCCGAAACGACCGACAACGGATACGAACTGATCCACTCCAAGTCGCCGCTGTTCTATGACCTCTACGAGCGCAAGTCGGAGCTGAAGCACCAGACCCACTACTGTCCCGGCTGCGGACACGGAGTGGTCCACAAGCTGATTGCCGAAGCGTTGCAGGAACTGGGTCTGCAGGACAAGACGATCTTCGTAAGCCCGGTAGGCTGCTCGGTGTTCGCCTACTATTATTTTGACGTAGGCAACGTGCAGGTCGCCCACGGCCGCGCGCCGGCCGCAGCCACGGCCATCAAACGAGCGGGCCCCGACAAAATCGTCATCTCCTATCAGGGAGACGGCGACTTGGCGGCAATCGGCACGGCCGAGATCATTCATGCCGCCAACCGAGGCGAGAAGATCACCGTCTTTTTCGTGAACAATGCAATCTACGGGATGACCGGCGGGCAGATGGCGCCAACCACCATGGTCGGGCAGAAGAGCACAACCTCTCCCTGGGGCCGTCGACCGTCGAACGAAGGCTTCCCTATGCACATGGCGGAACTGATCGCCACGCTCGAAGCGCCGGCTTACGTCGAACGCGTGGCGCTTTCCGACAACAAGAACATCATGAAAGCGCGGCGGGCGATCCGCAAAGCACTCGAGATCCAGCGCGATGGCGTGGGCTTCTCGTTTGTCGAAATCTTGTCGCCGTGTCCGACAATTTGGGGCAAAGACCCGGTGGAAGCGCGGCGCTGGGTTCTCGAGAAGATGACGCCAACCTTTCCGCTGAATGTCTTCCGCGACCGCAAGCCGGAAATTCCCGTCACCAATCAGCCCCCACAGCGGTCCGTAGCGGATGTGCTTGAGATCACTCCGAAAGAGGGAGCGCACGAGACTTACAAACCGAGACACGCCCATCGTTTCAGAGACTTTAAGATCAAAATCGCAGGCCTCGGAGGACAGGGCGTCCTGCTAATGGGGCAGCTCCTCATCGAAATGGGCATGCGCGAGGGACTGGAAGTGAGCTGGCTGCCGTCGTATGGTCCGGAGATGCGTTCGGGCAGCGCGCACTGCCATGTTTGCTTGTCGAAAGAGCGCATCGGCTCGCCGCTCGTCTCGCGCCCGGATGTGCTCGTCGCCATGAATGAGTTCTCGCTGCGGAAGTTTGCCCACGAGGTAGTGAGTGGCGGAGTCATTCTTTATAACGGCGCCAGTTTGCCTGCCGACTTTTATGCGCCGGAAGTGCAGGCGGTCGCGATTCCGGCGGCCGAGATCGCCGACAAACTCGGTTCCACGAAGGCAGCCAACATAGTAATGTTGGGGGCGCTGCTCGAAGACACCGAGTGTCTGGCTCCCGGAACAGCATTGAGCGTACTCGAAGACAAGGTGAAAAAACTCGATATGCTGGAAATTAACCGCAAAGCGCTCGCCGCCGGCCGACGGTTTATCGAGGAACAGGCCCACGTTGGCGCGGTGAGCCAACCCGACGGCTTCGCTTAGCATCGGGGATTCGCACCCTCAGACATTCTGGTAGTGGGCAAATTCTGGCTGCCGAGTAAATAAGCTGCGAGCTGCGAGCTACGAGCTACGAACTGCGGAGCCGTCTGGTTTGCTCGAAGCTCGCAGCTCAGCTTCGCGGAGGACTCCCAATATGTCGACTGGCTGGACATCTCGTTACGCCCTACGCACCAAGAGCGTCACCAGCTCGCAAATCCGAGAGTTGTTGAAGGTCATCCAAAAACCGGGAATGATCTCCTTCGGCGGCGGCCTGCCCGCTCCCGATGTGTTCCCCATCCAACGCTTCCAAGAAGCCTGCCACAAAGTACTGACCGAGCAGGCAGCCTCAGCCTTGCAGTACGGCGAAACCGAAGGTTACAGGCCCCTGCGCGATCTGATTGCGAATAACATGGCGCGCTACGGGATCAAGGCGAAGGTGGAGAACGTCTTGATCACTTCCGGTTCGCAGCAGGCGCTCGACCTGATCGGCAAGCTGTTTATCAATGCCGGAGATCGCGTGCTGGTGGAAGCGCCGACTTATCTCGGCGCGCTGCAGGCTTTCACCGTGTACGGCGCGGAATATGTGTCCGTCCCGATCGACGAAAACGGCCTGCGCACCGATCTACTCGAGAAGCCTCTGCGTTCCGGCCCCAAGTTCATGTACGTGCTGCCCAACTTCCAGAACCCGGCCGGAACCACATTGTCGGAGGGGCGTCGCCACGAACTCGTGCTGCTGGCGGACAAGTACGGCATTCCGATTATCGAAGATGACCCGTACGGCCAGTTGCGCTATGAAGGCGAGCACCTCCCATCGCTGGTCGTGCTCGACCGCGAGAACCTGCGCCGCGACGACGGCTATTCCATCGGCAACGTCATTTACCTGAGCACATTCTCAAAAACGCTGGCTCCCGGGCTGCGTTTGGGATGGATCGTCGCTCCGCCCGAGGTCATCAGCAAGCTGGCGCAACTGAAGCAGGGCGCCGACCTGCACACTTCGACCTTCACTCAGTTCGTGGCCTACGAAGTCGCGCGCGATGGATTCCTCGACAAACACGTAAAGCTGATTCGTCAGGTCTATGGCGAACGCCGCAACGTAATGCTGCAAGCTCTGAAGAGTTCTTCCCGCCGGAAGTGACCTGGACTCATCCGAAGGGCGGCCTATTCCTCTGGGTAACTCTGCCCGCAGGAATCGACATCCAGGCCCTTTTCAAATCGGCAATCGAGCAGAATGTGGCGTTCGTCCCCGGCGATTCCTTCTATGCCAACGATCCTCAGGAAGGTTCCCGCCACATGCGCTTGAACTTTTCGAACGCCGCTCCGGAGCAAATAAGAGAGGGCATAAGACGTTTGGCCGCGGCCGTGAAAAGCCATCTGACGGGCGCTACGCTGCGATTGAAGCTGCCGCTCGAAGTGTAGAGGTTTAGCTGTATTAGTTTGAACTTGACCTAGCGGACAGGGCTGACAGGGTCCACGTATCGGACACCGATCCGGGGATTTTGAGTGTAATTGGATGTGGCTGTTGAAAAAGTGCCTGAGTTGATGCTTGTGGTGAAGCAAGGTTCCGGTTATAAGCAGGCGAGAGTTCTTGATGCTGCTGTTCATCGCCATGCTCGGAGGCCTGCTGCTCATGATGGGACACCACGCTCGCTCAGAGTCGCTGTTCTACTACTTCCGTCTGGAAGACCAGGTTCCTGAAAACCATCTGCTGCGGCTGATCGATAAACACGTCAGCTTTGACTTTGTGCGGGAGCGATTGAAGGAGAGCTACAGCGACACGGGCCGACCTTCGATTGATCCCGAACTTCTGCTGCGCATTCTGCTGATTGGTTACCTGTACGGTGTCACCAGCGAGCGCAAACTGGTCGAGGAACTGCGCATGCATCTGGCGTGGCGCTGGTTCACGGGGCTGAGTTTCGATGAAGAGATTCCGCATCACTCGACGTTCTCCAAGAACCGGCACGGACGATTCCAAGAGTCGAAGTTGTTCGAGCAGTTGTTTGAACAGATTGTGCAGCAGTGTGTGGAGGTAGGGCTGGTGCGCGGCGACAACCTCGGTGGACGGAAGCTTCGTGGAAGCCAATGCGGCCAAGGAGAGCCGCATTCCACGCGAGCAGTTGATGGAAGCTGCAGAGGTCCATTACACGCTGCGTCAGTATCTGCAGGAGGTGGAACAGCAGAACCCGGTGGAAGAACCGGTGAATAAGCAAGAACAAGTGTCGACGACCGATCCCGATTCCACCTATGCCACCAAAGGCGGAACGCCTGCCCGGCTGGGATACTACGACAACTATCTCGTGGACAATCACAGTTGCGTGGTCGTGGGTGTACAAGCGACGGCGGCCCGCATGAGTCAGGAGACGGTGGCCGCACAGGACATGATCATCCGCTTTGTCCAGCGACAAGGAGGAAAGCTAGCCTCCATAGCAGCCGATACGACCTATGGCAATGGGGAGTTTCTGCAATGGTTGCTGGATCGCGGCATCACCCCTTATATGCGCACGCGAGACAGTGCTCTGCGAAAGAACAATCCCGGCTATGGCCCGGAGCGATTTACCTATCAGCCGGAGAGCAACAGCTACCGTTGTCCTGCGGGAGAGCAACTGAACTACGTTGGCTTGAACGTTCGCAATCGTGCCCATGCCTATATCGGCAGCGCGAAACGCTGCGGAGCCTGCTCGCAAAAAGCGCAGTGCACGAGTGGACGATATAAATATCTCGCCATTCACATCCATGAGTCGGCACGACAACGCGCACGGGAGTTGGCGAACACCCCCGAGTTTTCCACGGCGCAACGACAGCGAAAGAAAGTCGAGGCTTTGTTTGCGGAACTGAAGAATCAGATCGGACTGCGCCGCTTGCGCTTACGACGCTTGAAGTTCGTTCGGGAGCAGTTCTTCCTGGCAGCGGCTGCGCAGAACATCAAGCGACTGGTGCGGTTCCTCAGCCAGCCGACAACACCGGTTCTGCCAGCTACCGCTTAGCCGAACAGAGGGAAGAAAAACTTGGCAGCGGCACTCGCAGCCGAAAAAGCCGTTCCGCTGACGTACTTTTTCAACACCCACGGATGTTACGACAATTGAGAATTGCCCCACTTCTGGCCGGTTTTGCCAGAAGTGGGATTTTGATCTTCAAGGTGACGGCGGTGCGAACACGGCGATCCCGTCGCTCTACTCAACCGACAACGGAAACACGACAGTCCCGATTTGCCCGGAGTTCATGTCGCGGACGAAGAAGCGCATATCGTAGATCCCCAGCGGTAGATCGAGTTTTTCAGGGATCTCGATTCCGATTTGCGCCCACTGCTTCAGGTTCTCCAGCTTGGGGCTACCCCGCACGGCGTGCAGCAACTCTCCGGCTTCTTTCGTCTTTTTGACTGTGATGGCTATCGCCCCTACTTCCAGGTCCAAAGGATTCGCCTTCGACGCATCTACCCTTACGCTTCTCAGTGGTAGGTTAATCATGAACGAAACTGTCTTCTTGTTGTTCCCGCCGGACGCCGCCTCCGTCCCCAGCACCTTCACGTACAAGGGAACATCGCTCTTCGGCACTGCCGATCCCAGCGCGTTGATCTCCTCCGCCCGCGCTGTTTTCGCATCGCTTGCGGGCGGCGTTCCGTAGTAAAAGCCACTGCGCGCCCGCACATCCGCATGCTCAACCGCCACGCTGACCTTCAGATCGCGCCATCCCCGCTTGCGGTCATCCGAACGCACATGGAACCCCAGCACGTAATAGGATCGCGAGTCTTCCACCGCGTCGGCCAGGCACCCGTTCCACTGTGCCTCGAAGCAAATGTTGCCGCCGGTTTCGCCCGCAAAACTGTGCAGAAAAAAGTCCCACTGGGCTGTGGGCCTCCGATCATCGAGTACGTGGACCCAGGACGTTATTTCCACCGGATAAACAGAAATGCTCGCGTTCATCAGACTCTGGCCCATCCGCTGCAACGCCCACGTGTAGTCTTGCGTCCCCAGTCTCGAGGGATCAAGCTGCAGTTCGGGCAAATTCCCACCCACCAGGATCAGGCTCTTGCGCCCCGGAATTCCCGCGTATGCATCTCCGATGTCCCTCAGGCTTTGGATGACCGGATCGACGTGACTCCGACGCCACATGACCAACCCCGTCCATATGGGCATTTTCCTGAGCGCCTGCAGCAACTGGTCCCGGTCCGCCGTAATCGGCTGGATCTGCCTCAGCCCATCCGAAGTGATCTTCACCAGCGAAACTGGCTGATCCTCCACCAAGCCCTTCTCCAGAAAATTTGCGATCCGCTCCTTCGCCTCGGTTTGCTCCAGCTGATTCATGTTCAACAAGTCCAGCACGATTATTGTCAGCCGGGGACGCCCGGTGCCGTCATACCCCACATTTCCGTAGCCCCGGTCCGGCACTCTAGGCGCTGAGCTACTGTCCGGCCGCACTTCTTCAAACAGCGTAATCTGCTGGTCCTTGCCCTTCTCCTTCAGACTGAACGCCTCCTTGCTCAGCCCGCGAACGTGCCCGCCCTTGCTGTCGCGCACCACCACCGGCACCAGCACGAGGTCAGTGCGGCTTTTGAATGTCGGCACAGGCGCAGACGTATCCAGCTGTGCTTCGGCGTGCGGGTCGTTGGCTGGCGCGTCGGCGGGGGAAACTTGCGCGGCCCCAATCGAAATAGAAATGATTGCTAACGTCGGGAGGAGCCAAATTGTCTTTCTGGCTCTCATAGTGGAAGATTTAACACACAGTGCTGTTCGAAGGAAAGTAAATTGTTAGTAAAGTGTTGTAAGCAGGCGTGGCTGTTGAAAAAGTGCCTGAGTTGATGCTTGTGGTGAAGCAAGGTTCCGGTTATAAGCAGGCGAGAGTTCTTGATGCTGCTGTTCATCGCCATGCTCGGAGGCCTGCTGCTCATGATGGGACACCACGCTCGCTCAGAGTCGCTGTTCTACTACTTCCGTCTGGAAGACCAGGTTCCTGAAAACCATCTGCTGCGGCTGATCGATAAACACGTCAGCTTTGACTTTGTGCGGGAGCGATTGAAGGAGAGCTACAGCGACACGGGCCGACCTTCGATTGATCCCGAACTTCTGCTGCGCATTCTGCTGATTGGTTACCTGTACGGTGTCACCAGCGAGCGCAAACTGGTCGAGGAACTGCGCATGCATCTGGCGTGGCGCTGGTTCACGGGGCTGAGTTTCGATGAAGAGATTCCGCATCACTCGACGTTCTCCAAGAACCGGCACGGACGATTCCAAGAGTCGAAGTTGTTCGAGCAGTTGTTTGAACAGATTGTGCAGCAGTGTGTGGAGGTAGGGCTGGTGCGCGGCGACAACCTGTCGGTGGACGGAAGCTTCGTGGAAGCCAATGCGGCCAAGGAGAGCCGCATTCCACGCGAGCAGTTGATGGAAGCTGCAGAGGTCCATTACACGCTGCGTCAGTATCTGCAGGAGGTGGAACAGCAGAACCCGGTGGAAGAACCGGTGAATAAGCAAGAACAAGTGTCGACGACCGATCCCGATTCCACCTATGCCACCAAAGGCGGAACGCCTGCCCGGCTGGGATACTACGACAACTATCTCGTGGACAATCACAGTTGCGTGGTCGTGGGTGTACAAGCGACGGCGGCCCGCATGAGTCAGGAGACGGTGGCCGCACAGGACATGATCATCCGCTTTGTCCAGCGACAAGGAGGAAAGCCAGCCTCCATAGCAGCCGATACGACCTATGGCAATGGGGAGTTTCTGCAATGGTTGCTGGATCGCGGCATCACCCCTTATATGCGCACGCGAGACAGTGCTCTGCGAAAGAACAATCCCGGCTATGGCCCGGAGCGATTTACCTATCAGCCGGAGAGCAACAGCTACCGTTGTCCTGCGGGAGAGCAACTGAACTACGTTGGCTTGAACGTTCGCAATCGTGCCCATGCCTATATCGGCAGCGCGAAACGCTGCGGAGCCTGCTCGCAAAAAGCGCAGTGCACGAGTGGACGATATAAATATCTCGCCATTCACATCCATGAGTCGGCACGACAACGCGCACGGGAGTTGGCGAACACCCCCGAGTTTTCCAAGGCGCAACGACAGCGAAAGAAAGTCGAGGCTTTGTTTGCGGAACTGAAGAATCAGATCGGACTGCGCCGCTTGCGCTTACGACGCTTGAAGTTCGTTCGGGAGCAGTTCTTCCTGGCAGCGGCTGCGCAGAACATCAAGCGACTGGTGCGGTTCCTCAGCCAGCCGACAACACCGGTTCTGCCAGCTACCGCTTAGCCGAACAGAGGGAAGAAAAACTTGGCAGCGGCACTCGCAGCCGAAAAAGCCGTTCCGCTGACGTACTTTTTCAACACCCACAGGCGTTAGCGCAAGTTTGCGCGTTTGTTCGCCCCCTCGTTGCGCCCACAACTCCCGCTACGGCCTGATGGTAGCGGCCTATCGGACAGCTTGGCGTGCAAGGTCAAGTCGTGGCTATTGCACTTTAGCGTTCGTGTGGACCATCACACGCGCAGCCGAACCACCCATTCCCTGATCGTGCGAAAATCTGTCAAGCCCCCCTTTTGAGCTTTTTCCCCCTAAGCCAATCAATTACAAGGGAAAATAAATTCGGAAAACTTGGCGGGGTGGGTAGGTACGAATTGATATAATAGAACTATAGAGAAGAAATCTAGATCAAAGGGTGCGGGATAACTCCTCGCGCCCTTTCTTATTCAGCAAGATTGTAAGACCTTGAAACCTTGAAACCCTGAAACTTTGAAACCCCTCTAACTCCTTATTTCAGAATATTTTCTATATAACTCCTGTAAACCCAAAGATTTGGCCGGGTTTTTCTCCCAACCCCATGATTCCAAAAGATCGAGGAGGAGTTTTTTAGGGGACCGTAACCCGAACCCAAGTCCGGCAACAAGAAACCAGCGGCCCGGCTCAACTGAGAACTGAGAACCGGGAACTGAGAACTGCATCCCGAGGAGCTGCAAAATGCTATACACGACAAAGATTCGCCGCTGCCAACACATTAAAGTCAACGGCACGCAGTGCGGATCGCCCGCGCTGCGCGACAAGCAATGTTGTTACTTCCACACGCGATGGCGTCAGACGAGCCGGGACATCAACCTGAATCCCAACAATCCCAACAACAACAACGAGCGCGGCCCCGTCACCCTGCCCACGCTCGAGGACGCCAACTCCATCCAGGTCGGCCTCGCCGAGGTGATGCGGCTGCTCGTCACCAACCAAATCGATCCCCGCATAGCCGCCCTCCTGCTGCATGCGCTTCGCACCGCGTCCGCCAATGTCAAGCTTACGTCCTTGGAGCCGGAGCTGCCGACCACCGTCGTGATCGACCAAGACTGCGTGGAGCGGCGTCCGCTTGGCGCCACCGCATGGTCCCCCGCCGTTGGACGCGACTATGACGATGTGGCGTGGAAAGATAAATATAGAGAGCGAGAGGGCCGGGACGGGAACTTGCCCGACTCGTTTTTGTGGTTCCTGATCGACCGCCGGTTGGCGCTTGATCCAGACTTTCTGGATAAGTGGATTCGGACGAACGAAAGCGATCCGGCAAAGGAAAGCGAAAATAATAATAACGTTGAGAGCAACTCCGGAGCCGCGCCGCAGTAAGTTGAAATACCGGCCAATCATGAGGGGTAGCCGCCTCGACCACCCCGTTTTAGCTCTCCCCGCAAGAGCAATCTACTCCAGCACAAAAATATTCTTCTCCGCGCACATCTCCTTCAGCACCTTCGGCCACACCGTGACGCTAACTTCCCCAAGGTGCGCTTTGCGGAGCAACAGCATCAACGTCCGCGACTGCCCGATCCCTCCTCCGATTGAGAGCGGCATCTGGTTATTCAGGATCGCCTGATGATAGGGCAATCGCATAAAGTCCAGTTGTTTGGCCATCGTAAGCTGCTCTTTCAGGGTCTCGGCCGTAACCCGGATTCCCATCGACGTCAGTTCATGACGCCGCCTGGTAACCCAGTTCCATACCAGGATGTCGCCATTCAGTCCATGCGTGTCTTTACCGGTTTGGTCTTGAGTATCGGTGACCCAGTCGTCGTAATCGGCGGCGCGCATCTCGTGCGGATAGCCGTCCTTCAACGGCCAGCCAATCCCAACAATAAAAACCGCTGGATACTTTTGCAGCACCGCAGTCTCTCGCTGCTTGCGTGGCAACTCGGGATACATATCGAGAATTTCCTCGGCATGCAGGAAGGTCAACGTCTCGGGCAGATTCGGATAGCGCGAATCTTTATCCACCAATTGCGGGAACAGGGATTGCGCAAACTTTTCCGCTCCCACGATCACTTTCCAGATCCTGCTGACAACCAGTTTGAGAAATTCGAGATTCCGCTGCTCAGCGGTGATGACGCGCTCCCAATCCCACTGATCGACGTAGGCGGAATGGTCGTGATCGAGGAAATAGTCCTTGCGGACGGCGCGCATGTCGGTGCAGATGCCCTCGCCAACTTTGCAATCGAATTGCTTGAGTGCGACGCGTTTCCACTTGGTCGCGGCTTGCACCACCTGAGCGTCGACGGGATGCAGGTCTCGATCGTTCGAGATATGGAACTGAATCGGCGTGCGCGACCCGTCACGATCGAGCATGTCGTTGACCCCGCTCTCTACATCCACGATGAGCGGCACCTCGACCATCATCAGGTTGAGTTCCTTGCACAGATTGTCCGCGATATAGCGTTTCACCTGGAAGATGGCCAACTGCGTCTCTTTCGGGGTCAATAACGACCGGTAATCCCGCGGCAGAATTTTTTCCAGTTCTTTGTAATCCCCGATTCCCGGTCCAGCCAGGTCAGCTTTCTTGTCTTTATCCAGCGCAAGCGTAGTCATGAGCTTTCTCCTTTGCAGACGGATTCTCTCGCCGCGTCGCCGTGTTGTCGCATTGTCGCCAGGCGGATTACCAAAGTTTCAGATTAACGGAGGGGCAGGACCGGAGGTGGGTGTGCGGCGGCACCTTTGGCTGCATGTCGGTGCGTGGAATGCTCCAGGATCACAGCCGACGACAGGAGAATCCCGATCAGGCCAAAAACCAGCAACGCCAGCAGAGCAATCATGAGTATTGGCATAGCTACACCTCGCTCTGGTACATTGTCTCGCCTGATTGCGGGAGATGCTGTGACCGCAGTCACCACTTGGCGTGACCCAAAGTTACCCAGATGGCTCTCCTGGACGCGTCCATCTTGCCCAAAAATCACGACTTAGCGTGACGTGGGTCACTGCGCGTGTATCCTCCAAACCTTGAAACTCTCAATAGGCAGCGACGAGCTGCTGCATTCCGCTACATCCAGTTCTTGGAGGGCTGTATCTGTGGTTACTTTCGCAACATGAGTACGATTGCGAGAAGAACCGCTAATTTCATCAGGTTGCAAAACTTCACAAGGAGAAGAAACCAAAACATGAAGACGACAAAGCTGGTGATGCTTGTACTGACAATCGCGGTGGCCCTATTCATCCTGATCCCCAATCTGTCATGGGCTGAGGACGGAGCCGCTATCTACAAAGCAAAATGCGCCATGTGCCACGGACCGGATGCGGCTGGCAAGCCCGCAATGAAGGCTCCGAGCCTGATTTCCGCCGACGAAAAGAAGAAGTCGGATGCCGACTTGACCACTGCCATTGCGGGGACGGCGAAGCACCCTGCCCCGGTGAAGGCTCTAGCCGCTGACGACGTAAAAGGCGTCGTTGCGTACATTCGTAGCCTACAGAAGTGAGCATTGGCAGTAGTCAATGTCAATGGCTGATTCTCTTTGTGCATCGCCGCTGTCGCACGCACTCGCGGGCAGCGGCCTAGGAAGGCGTTAGGGCTTGTATGGGGGTGTCCCGCTCAATTCGGCGGACGGAACGAAAAGTTGGCCGATTGGTGACTAGCCGAAAAGCATCTCCCCGGTTCGCTTTCTCACAGAGAGCAGCTCCCCCGGGTCCGGGAATACATTTCTCCGGACTCGGTTATTTTTTTGTAGTCGAATCGCCAAGAGTGTTCTGTACGGTTCCCAAGTCTATTCCGTCACAGCGTTCCTTTCCCTACCCCTTCATTCCGCTGGAACGGAAATCCCGCTTGGGAGAAACGAGGAGCGTTTTCCATGAGTAAGGCCCTGCTGTATGACGCGACGATGTGCATCGGTTGCAAACAGTGTGAGAGCGCCTGCGCGCAGCAGAACAAGCTGCCCTACGACGACAACGTAGCAGCCGAGTCGGTGCAATCGGCACATAAATACACGGTCGTTCTCACCAAGGACGACAAATTCATGCGCCGGCTATGCATGAATTGTGAGAAGCCCGCTTGCGCGTCGGTTTGTCCCGTTGGAGCCATGCATAAGACCAAGGAGGGTCCGGTCGTATACGACGTCTGGAAGTGTATCGGTTGCCGGTATTGCATGGTGGCCTGCGCGTTTGGCCAGCCAAAGTATGAATGGCAATCGCTGAATCCGCGGATCCGCAAATGTATTATGTGCCCGGACCGCATAGCCGCTGGCAAGCAGACAGCATGCGCCGAGATCTGTCCGACCGGCGCCACGAAATTCGGGGAACGCGACGACCTCATCAAGGAAGCGCAGGACCGTATCCGTCAAAATCCATCTACCTACCTTCCGCGTATTTACGGTCTCAACGAAGTTGGCGGAACGTCGGTCTTCATCCTTTCCAGCATGAACGTCGAAGAATACGGTTATCCAGCTTCGGCGAAGATTGGCGACACGGCAATGCCGGAATACACCGGGCGAGTGATGGAGAGAATTCCGGACTTTATCCCGGTGTGGACGTTGGTATTGGGAGGCATCTATTGGGTTTCGCATCGCCGCGAAGAAGTAGCCGCTGCTGAAGCAGAAGAAAAGAAGCAGAACGGGAGTGGCAAATGAAGATCAAGCTAACCTTTTGGAAAGTTGTATTCATTGTGATCATGGTCCTGGGCCTGTACTCCACATATATTCGCTTTTTCCGTGGCTTGGGCGCGGTTTCAAACATGACTGACCAGTTTCCCTGGGGGCTCTGGATTGGCTTCGACCTCCTGTGCGGGGTCATGCTGGCGGCGGGCGGTTTTTGCATGGTTGGCGCGGTCTACCTGTTCAACGTCGAGCGCTTGCATAGTGTGGTGCGTCCTGCGGTGTTGACGGCGTTCCTGGGTTATGTACTTTTCATCGTTGGACTGATGTTCGACCTGGGCCGACCCTGGTACATCTGGCATCAGCTCATCTACATGAACCCGCACTCGGTCATGTTCGAGGTCGGCATATGCGTGATGTCCTACACCACGGTGCTCTTCTTCGAATTCCTTCCCAACGTGTTCGAGCGCTTCAATCTGCAGACTCCCATTAAGTGGATTAAGAAGATCTACCCCGTGCTGATCATCTTGGGCATCCTGCTCTCCACCCTGCACCAGAGTTCGCTCGGATCGCTCTATCTGATTATGCCGAGCAAGCTGCATCCCTTCTGGTACACGCCGGCGCTGCCCTTCTTCTTCTTTGCTTCGGCGGTGGCGGTTGGCCTGGCCATGACCATCTTCGAGTCCACGCAAAGTGCGAAGGCCTTCGGCCGTCACCTTGAACTCCCAGTTCTGGTCACTCTGGGCGGCGCCTTGCTGGTTGCTCTCTGGGTCAATGCCCTGCTGCGCTTTGAGGACTACTTCCATCGCGGCCTGCTGGGACAGATCATCAAGCCCAGCTACGAAGCGTATTTCCTGTGGCTCGAACTAGCGCTGACATTCGTGATTCCCATCACCATGCTCAGCTTCAAGAAGGTCAGGCTATCGCCCGGCGGCTTGTATCTAGCCTCCGTCTGTAGTGTGCTCGGATTCATCACCAACCGCCTCAATGTCAGCGTCATCGGCTTTGAGACCTATGTCGGGCATCACTACATGCCAAAGTGGACGGAGTTCTCAGTGACCCTCATGATCGTCGCAGCGGGCTTCTTTCTGTTCGGATTGGCAGTAAAGTACCTGCCTATCTTTCCCGACGTACGAGTTCCAGTGAAGGAGCGTGCGCGAACCGAAACCGTGCCCGTGGTTGCTACACCGGTGTTAGACCATGCCGGAGACTGAGCCAACTCGCGTTGAGCTGGGATGGAAGCGTCTGACTCACAGCATCAGTGCGAAGTTGATCGGGTCTCTGTTGGCGGTCATGGTCGTCGTCTTCGCTCTGCTTGGATACTTGAATGTCCGATTGCATCGCAAGGATCTGGAAGCCGCCACGCTGGCCAGCGCGGAGCGGGTCAGCGACATCATCAAGCACAGCACCACCTACTACATGCTGCGCAACGATCGCGAGGGTCTCTACCACGCCATCCACACCATGGAGGACGAGCCCGGCATGGTCAAGGTCCGCATCTTTGACCAGGAGGGGCGGATCAGCTACTCCACCGATCCAGCCGAAGTCAGCCACGTCCTCGACAAGACGGGGGAAGCCTGCTACGGCTGTCACACTCAATCGCAGCCGCTGGCGCGCCTGAATCGTCCCGACCGCTTTCGTATTTATCGCAGCGGCGGGCAGCGTGTGCTGGGAATTATCACTCCCATCGAAAATCAACCCAGCTGCTCGAACGCCGAGTGTCACGCGCATCCTGCCGACCAGCAGGTTCTGGGCGTGCTGGACACCAATCTTTCGCTGGCCAAAGCGGACGCGCAACTTGCGGCCGGCAGCGCCCGCATGCTGAATTACACGGCGGGGGCAATGCTGATTGTGGCGGTATTGAGCTGGCTATTCGTGTGGCGAGAGGTCGGCCAACCCATCAAGGCGCTCAAGCAGGGCACGGAACATCTTGCCCGCGGGGAGCTTGGTTACCAGATCGAAGAGCGATCCCAGGACGAAGTGGGTGGCCTGGCTCATTCCTTCAACGGTATGAGCCTGCAGTTGCGCACGGCGAATGAAGAAATCGTCGACTGGGCAAAGACGCTCGAAGATCGCGTCGAGCAGAAAACGAAGGAACTCAATCGCGCCCACGATCACGTGCTGCACGTGGAAAAAATGGCCTCCATCGGAAAGATGGCGGCGGTGGTGGCGCACGAGGTAAACAACCCGCTCTCCGGGATTCTTACTTATGCCAAACTGCTGCGCAAGTGGGTAGGAACGGGAGCAATCGAGCATGAAAAACGCGAGGAGGCGATGGAATGTCTGGAACTGATCGCCTCCGAGAGCCGGCGCTGCGGCGACCTGATCAAGAACCTGCTGACTCTTTCGCGCACCGCGCCCATGAACGTGCAGTCCACCGACCTGCATGCCGTGATTGATCGTTGCCTGCTGCTGGTGCGTCCTCAACTGGAGCAAGGCGGAATCGAAGTGCAACTGAAGCTGGCGGAAGATTTGCCGCAGGTGCCCTGCGATCCGGCGCAGATTGAACAAGTGCTCCTGATATTGATTATGAATGCAAAGGACGCTATGCCCCGGGGCGGCAATCTCTGGATCGAGACTCGGCGGAGTAACGCTGAGCCGGTAATCGAGATCCAGGTGCGCGACGACGGAGCGGGCATCGCTCCCGACGTGTTGGCGCATATCTTCGAACCTTTTATGACGACCAAAGAGAGTGGACACGGTGTCGGGCTGGGCTTGGCCATCAGTCGCGGCATCGTGGAACGGCATAAGGGACGCATCGAAGTGGAATCGCAGCTGGGCCGGGGCACGGCTTTCACCATAACCCTGCCCAGTCAAGCTGACGACGCTGCGCTGGCGGGCGTCGGCGACGGGAAATCCGCAATGAAGGTGAGGTGATTCAAGTGAGCACACAGGGAAAACTTCTGATCGTGGACGACGAACTGAGCGTTCGCGACTCGCTGGGCAAATGGTTCCGCGAAGAAGGCTACGACGTAACCACGCTGGAAAACGCCAACGATGCCCTGACCCAGCTGGCCACACAACGCTGGGATGCGGCTCTGGTCGATATCAAGATGCACGGCACCGATGGCATCGAGCTGCAACGCCGCATGCACGAAATCGATCCGGAGCTCATGGTGATCATCATGACCGGCTATGCCTCGGTCGAAACCGCGGTCGCAGCCCTGAAGAACGGCGCTTATGACTACGTGACCAAGCCCCTCGATCCGGACGAAATCGCGCACCTGGTGAAGAAGGCGCTGTCCCATAAACGCACAGCCCAGGAGAACGTCCTTTTGCGCGAGACCGTCGCCGAAGTCGCGCGTCCGGAAGACATCGTCGGCCAGAGCGGTCCTATGCGCAAAGTCTTCGAGGCCATCGAGACAGTCGGCCCCACCGACGCTACCGTGCTGGTCACGGGCGAGAGCGGCACCGGGAAGGAACTGGTGGCGCGTGCCATCCATCAAGCCAGCCCGCGAAAGTTTCACCCTCTGGTTGTCATTCACTGCGGCGCTCTGACGGAGACGCTTCTCGAAAGCGAGCTCTTCGGGCATGAAAAGGGCGCATTCACCGGCGCGCAGTACCGCAAGAAAGGCAAGTTCGAAATCGCCGAGGGCGGGACGGTTTTCCTCGACGAAATCGGCGACATCTCCCTGAAGACCCAGACCGACCTGCTGCGCGTATTGCAGGAGCGCGAAATCACCCGAGTGGGCGGCAACCAAACCATCAAGGTGGACTTCCGCTGCATCGCCGCCACCAACAAGGATCTGGAAAAACTGATCGAGGAGGGTAAGTTCCGTCCCGATCTTTTCTATCGGCTTAATGTCTTCCGCATCGAGATCCCGCCGCTGCGCGATCGAAAGGAAGACATCCCCGTACTCGTAAACCACTTCGTGCAAAAGTTCTCTCTGGCGATGAACAAGCGCATCACCCGGGTTGCACCCGCGGCCATGAACCAATTGCAGGAGCAGCCCTGGCTGGGGAACGTTCGTGAACTGGAGAACGCGGTGGAGCGCGCCATGGTTGTGGGCCAAGAGCCGGAACTCAAGGAACAGGACTTCATCTTCAAACCCCAAGCCGCCGCCAACGGCGCGGGCAAGACCCTTGAGGACATGGAGCGCGCCCACATCCTGCGCGTAGTGGAACAGTGCGGAGGCAATCAGAGCCATGCCGCGGAGATACTCGACATCGACCGGGTCACTCTCTATCACAAGCTGAAAAAGTACGGCTGGACGAGGACTCCAGTGGAGACGCGGTAACGCCGAGGCTTAGTTCTCAGTTCTCAGTTCTCAGTTCTCAGTTTAAATCTGGGGTCACTGAGAACTGAGAACTGGGAACTGAGAACTGCTCCATGAAGCTGCTGCAACTGTTGCCGATTGGGAATGTGGATGACGCGCTGCTGAAGGATCTGCGGCCCGCCGTCGAAGAAACTTTCCGCGTCTCCTGCAAGGTGCTCCCCGTCCGGTTGGATCCCGAGTTCGCGTTCCACGGAGAGCGGCAGCAGTACCACTCGTCCGAAATCCTGCAGCGCATGCAGAGTTTTCTTACCGCGGACTCCTGGCGAATCCTGGGCGTAACCGCCGTCGATCTGTACATCCCGATTCTTACCTTCGTATTCGGCGAGGCGCAGATGGGTGGGCCCTGCAGCGTGGTCTCCGTGCACCGCCTGCGCCAGGAGTTCTACGGCCTTCCGCCCGACCCAAAACTATTTCGCCAGCGCGCGCTCAAGGAAGCGGTCCATGAACTCGGCCACACCGTGAGTTTGACGCACTGCGAAGACTACCGCTGCGCCATGGCCCCGTCCCACGCCGTGGAATGGATCGACCTCAAGGAAACCACGCTGTGCACAAACTGCCAAGCCGTGGCCACGCCGATGACGCGAATCTCGTCGGCACAAATCTTCTGAAATCAGAGTTAACCAGCAGGCCGTGGCCCCACAAGAAATGTCATCCTGAGCGAAGCGGCCGCTTCGCGAGGCGAAGCAGCCGCGGAGTCGAAGGACCCCTACCCGCTCCAACGTCTCCAGCGCGCGTCAAGGCCCCGTGTAGAGCGGACACTCCTATCCGCTGCCTTTGACGTTGATTTTTGGCTGCCAGCTGCCCCCCTCTTTTTGTCTCTTGCAGGGGCGTGATTCCACGTCCGCCCGCGCATAAATTGTCATCCCGAACGAAGTGAGGGATCTGCAGTTTGCCGCCGCTAAAAGCCGTGCCCTTCCCAACAAACGCCGGCCGCCGGTTGAATCCGGGCGGCCGGTGCTTCGTAGGTCCTCGTCGAGGTGTTTCGCCTCGCTCGACTTATGACAGGAAGAACTCTTTCGCCAGCGACAGCCACTCCTGGCCGGGGATTTGGTTGGCTACGTCGTTGATGGCTACTCCACCGTCCTGGGCCAGCGCTCCCATTGCCATCGGCATTGGCATCCGGTGCTGCAGGCGGCTGGCCGACTCTTCCGTCCACCAGCGGGCGAGCGGGCCACCGAGCAGGTTCTTGAAGCTTGTCTTGGCGTCGGGCGATTGCACCGTCACCAGCCAGCCTTCTCCGTAGGGATCGCGCAGTGCCAGTTTCGGATCGCTCATGAGCGCCTGGTTGATTTCAGCCACGGTGCCCTCGATCGGCGAAACCATGTCGACTGCAACGTCGTCGCGATAAAGTGTGCACATCTTCTGGCCCTGGCGAATCCACTGGCCGCGTTGCGGCAGCGTGATGTTCTCGATCTTGCCGGTGAGCTTAGAGGCGAAATCATCCATGCCGACCCGCACCAGGTTGGGGCTTTCGCTCAGCGCCCAGGTGTGGCCGGGATGGTAGCGCAGGTTCTCCGGAACCGCGAAGCCGCCGACCAAGGCCGGCTGAAGGCGTGGCGCAACCGCGTCATGCTTTGCTGGGGCGACCTGCAACGCTGGTCGGTCAAAGGCGTGGCGGGTGCGGAAGTAGTCAATCGCCAAGAAAGTTGCGAAGAAGAAGAGAACCAGTAGGACTGTCATAAAGTCACCTCGTCGGAGGGCCGTCTAGCGAGCCACTCACACTTTTCTAAAGGCAATCCCGATGCCAAGACGAAGGGAGTTGTCAGCGATTCGCTGCCAGCGACGATCTCCTGTGGAATCAGTCGGATAGACGAAATGCAACTTCGTGGTGCGCACCATTCCGATGAAATTCTCAACAACGCATTGATGAAAATCGCAACAGGCCAAAGCTCGTGTTTTCAGTGTTTGGCGGCGGAGGTACAGGGTGGCGGCTTGGAATCAGTAACTTACGAGAAATGCCCGCACCGTTGAATCTCACAACAGCAAGAGTTGAAGAATGCAACGGTTTGCCGAGCAGAAACCTTTGGCCCATCGACCGTAGTCCGGTGACCCGAGGATTCATTGCTATAAAGGGGAGGGGATGAAGGGTTGGTGACGAAACCGAACGAAGATGCCGTGCATCGCAAGAAATCATGGATTCGAAGTTGTCAAGATCGGTGGCGCATCCGATCACGTTCACGCTCTCCTCGTCGTGCCTCCTGCAATGCCGCTTGCGAAGGCGGTGCAGTCGATCAAAGGTTGTTCGTCGAAATGGCTCAATGACACAGGAGCGGCGGGAACGAGTTTCGCCTGGCAGGAAGGTTGCGGAGATACGGCATTTCTTACGATCAGCAACGTGTTCGGTTAGGCCGGGGCCGTCCCTCCGGGACTTGATCTTAATTGTGGACGCCTACCCAGCGCCAAGGCGCTGGGCTAAGGTAGCTCGTCCCTTCGGGACTCTGGTCGCGGCCCTCCTGAAGTTCTTCTTATCCCGGAGCATTCAGGCAACATAGCATGGGGAGGACGGTGGAGCGGACCGCCCCAATCCAGTCCCGAAGGGACGATCAAGCTTAGCCCAGCGCTTCAGTGAGTGTGTGAGAACTCGATTTTTATCGATGACTCTCGTCTCCGGTCATGCTGCCACTCCCGTACTTCGCAATCAGCCGGTCCCAGGTTTCAGCGGCGGGCGAACAAGCGCGTCACGTTGTAGGCGATCGCTGCCAGCGTGAACTCCGCTGCCACCTTGGCTTGTCCTCGGGTGCGAAATTGCCGCATGCCCCGCTGCTGCTTCAACACCCCAAACACCGGTTCGACCAGCGCCTTGCGTCGTCCGTACACCTTTCGTCCGGCCGCGCCGCGCAACTTCTTCCGCATCGCCTTCAGTTCCGGACTGCGCACCCGGTTCCGTCCGATCGTGCGCGCTCGTTTCCCCGTGTTCAGTTCGCGCGCCAGGTTCGGGTCCGGCAGGTACACGTCGATGCCACGCTCCTCGAGCGCGCGCACATTCTCGTTACTGTAGAAGCCCGCATCCGCCAATGCTTTCTCCGGTCGCTCGCCCGTCCGCTCCTCCACTTCCTCCACCAGCGGCACCAGAGCCGGCACGTCGCAACGGTTCAGCGTCACCCGTTGGGCCACGATCAGATGATCCTGGCTCACCGCCATCTCCGCCGTGTAACCCAGCGCAAATCCGCCCCGCTCCCGCAGAAACCGCGCCTCCGCGTCCCGCGGCGATAACTTCGCTTCTCCACTCTTGCGTAATCGTTCCAGACGCCGCGGCAACTCCGCCAGTCTCTGTTCCAGCTTCTCCACCCGCACTCGCGTCCCCGCGCCTTCGTCCGGATCGCACGCCTCGCACGCCTTTTGCCAGCGCCGGATCTGCCGCCGAATCTTCGCCCGTTCCCGGCGCAAGCGCGGCTCCGTGTCGATCCGTTCCCGCGACGCACTCGCCCGGATGCGCGTCGAATCCAGCGCCACCATCCCCAGTTTCCCCATGCCTAACTGCCGCGCCATCTCCACCACCTGCGTGAACACGTCGTTCAGCGCCCGCGCGTGCCGCCGCCGAAACGCGCTCAACGCCCAGTGGTCCGGCCGCTGCCCGCCCGCCAGATAACGCAAGGCCAGATCTTCCACGATCCGTTGCTCCAAGCGCCGCGCGCTCGTCATCCCCAGCGCATAGGCATAGAGCCACACCTTCAGCATCAGCGCGGGCGCATATAGCACCCCACCTTCGTCGCTGTAGGCCCGCTCGAACTCGCTCAGGTCCAGCCGCTCCACCATCCGGTGCAGGAAAAAGCTCAAATGATCCGCGCCCAGCTCGTCCTTCACGCTCGGCGGCAGCAAATACGCTTGCTCGGGGCTGTACTCCAGGAATCGTGACATCCCTCCTTATCCCTCACTTCTTCCCCGATTTCAAGTTGGTTCTCACACACTCACTTCAGCGCTGGGTCGAGTGCAGCAAAACGCGCAAGTCCCGGAGGGACGGCCCAGTTTTCGTTGCTGGTGCGCCGGGAGGTTTTGGCGGAGAGCGAACCCACACATTCGCAAAGAACGCGAATGTGTAGGGCACCCCGGCCACTCGTTGGAGTTCTTTCTGGCGCAATCGAAATGTCTCCCCGTTCATAGGGTCACAGTTTCACGTTGCCATTAAGGAATGACACAATTATGGAGCAAGATATGCATATTATTGCGTCTGTTAGTCAAGAGAAGATAGTGGTAGACTAACTAGTTTAGAGGGAGTAATAACTGAATGTCCTCATATGTCCGCCGTCTTTGCAGGATAGTTGTGTTTGTATCCTTATGTTCGTACGCTGCCTCCGCGTCGACCGCGACCACCTATCTTTACCTAAATAGCCAACCGGGCGACTACATCGGTCAGGGAATTACGCAGACATTGACTCCGTCCGAAGGCACATTCTCGGTCAGTAACGGTCTCAACACCGTGAATGTTTCTTTCCACACGCCGGATTTCAGCCAGTCCTGGTATTTGAATTTTGGCTCGCCACTGTCAGTGAAATTCGGCAAGAGTCAATACGTAGGCGCGCAACGGACACCATTCCGCGGGCCGACGCGGCCGGGCATTGACGTAAGCGGAGACGGACGGGGTTGTAACACGGATACCGGTCAATTCCTGGTATCCGACTTCGGGCTGGCCCCGGATGGAACGGTGGCGCGGCTCGCGATTGACTTTGAGCAGCATTGCGAAGGAGCGGCCCCCGCTCTCTACGGTTCATTACGCTATAACTCAGGAGTAAGTGCCGTACCACGGCTGGGAGTTGGCGGCGCTTACACCCTGAAGGGTAACACGGGAGCCAGCGACGGTCTGATTGAAGTCGCACTATCGATGCCAAGCCAGAGCGTGGTCACGGCGCAGTATGCGACGGCCGATGCCACGGGCGTGCAGAGTGTCGATTATGTGGCCACGAAGGGAACGGTGACCTTCCCTGTCGGAACGACCTCTGAAACCGTTGTCGTTCCCATCCTCGGAGACCGGCTGCCGCGGGGCAACAAGACATTCAAAATTGCGTTGACGTTACCCGCCGGCGCCCTATTGGGTGCCCCTTCAGCGTCCGTTTTGATTCGCGATCCTGACGTCGCCCAGACAGTACTCGCGATGAGCAGCCAGTCCGGCGATTACATCGGACAGGGGCAACAATATCTCATCACCAAGTCCGACGGGATTTTCACGCCCAACACTTCAGCGAATGTGGTGTCGATTTCGGTAAACAACGGCGACAGCTGGGAGACGGATTTTGCCGGTCCCAGCAGCGCGCGGCTGACCGCAGGCGAATACCTTAACGCGCAGCGTTATCCTTTCCAGCCTGCGGGCATTCCGGGACTGAGCGTCTATGGAGCAGGGCGCGGTTGCGATATTCTCACCGGCAACTTCGACGTGCTCAAGGCGGTGTACAACAAGAGTACAGGCGCATTGCAGTCCTTTGCCGCCGATTTCGAGCAACATTGCGAGGGACAGACGCCGGCATTATTTGGCTGGGTGCGGGTAGGCTCGATCCTACAGCAATTCTCAGCGAGCGACGCTGTCATCCAGGGATCGTCGGCGGTGTTCACCGTGACGTTGAATCCGTCGCTTGCGAAATCGGTCTCGGTGAACTTTTCGACTGCTGCCGGAAGCGCGATTCCAGGCACGGACTACGTGACCACTTCTCAAACCCTCACGTTCTCTCCGGGCATGCTGGAGCAAACGGTCAGCGTGCCGCTGCTGACCTCCAATACGCCGAAGAAGATTTTCTATGGTCAGCTTTCGTTGCCGAGTGGAGCAGCCGTGTGGGTGAGCCAAAGTTCGGCGACGTTCTGACGCCTTTTCTGGCGACCGAGTGCCCCGTTCATCGAGCCCCTTGTGATGAGTGAAATTCGCTGCGCCTACTTTTTCACCACCACCCCAATCCCCAACTCGCGCAACTGGCCTTCCGCCACCGGCGTCGGCGCTTCCATCATCAGGTCCTTGGCGGCGGCGGTTTTGGGGAAAGGAATTACTTCGCGCAAGCTATCCGCTCCCGCCAGAATCATCACGATGCGATCGAGGCCGAGCGCGATCCCGCCGTGCGGGGGAGTGCCGTATTCGAGCGCTTCCAGGAAGAAGCCGAAACGCGAGCGCGCCTCTTCTTCCGTCATGCCGAGCGCGTGAAAGATTTTGCTCTGTACGTCCTGCCGGTGAATACGGATCGAGCCCGACCCCAGCTCCGTCCCATTCAACACCACGTCGTAGGCGAGCGCGCGCACCATGGCCGGATCGCTTTCCAACTTGTCCATGTCTTCATCGTGCGGCGAGGTAAAGGGATGATGAGCCGGGTTCCAACGCCTCTCACTTTCATCCCACTCGAACATGGGAAAGTTCGTCACCCACAGAAAACGGAAATCGCCTTTCTGGAAAAGCTTGTGCCGGTCGGAATATTTCTGCGCCAGCGCCACGCGCAGCAGTCCCGCCGAGGCATAGATGGCCATTTCCGCGGGCGTTACTTTGCGCTTGCTGGCCGGGTGCGCGTCTCCGGTTGCGCCGGAGCGCGCCGAGCCCACCACCAGCACCAGCAGGTCGTCCGCCGCGGCGTCCGCTTTCGCACGAACTTTTGTTCCCGCTTCTGGGTGCTTGTTCTCGATGCGCTTGAAGTCTTCGAACACACGCGCTCCGCCCTTCGACACAAACAGCGGCTTGATGTCGTCGCGCTCCTTGCGCGAAAGCTCGCCCACATGCGGAATGCGGATGGCAATCACGGGCAGATCTTTACTTATGGCTAACCCTTGAAGCTCATCCGGCGCAAAACAATCGGCCACGTCGGTGAAGGCGGGCACGCGCAGGTCGGGCTTGTCGATGCCGTACTGCCGGATGGCATCGTCGAAGTCCATGCGCGGGAAAGGCGTTTGGATCTCGTGGCCCGCCGCTTTGAAAGCCGCGGTCAGAAAGCCCTCCACCACTTCCCAAACCCGCTCCGGCTGCGGATAGGACATCTCGAGATCGATCTGGGTGAATTCGGGCTGGCGGTCGGCGCGCAGATCTTCGTCGCGGAAGCAGCGCACGATCTGGAAATATTTATCGAAGCCGGAGATCATCAGGATCTGCTTGAACAATTGCGGCGATTGCGGCAGCGCGTAGAACATTCCCGGCTGCACCCGGCTGGGCACAAGATAATCGCGCGCGCCTTCGGGCGTGGAGCGCGTCATGAACGGGGTTTCGATTTCGAAGAAGCCCTGCGAAGCCAGGTTGTCCCGGATGGCTAGGGCCACCTTGTGCCGCAGCTCGATGTTGAACTGCATGGCGTCGCGGCGCAGGTCGATGTAGCGATATTTCAAGCGTATTTCCTCGTTCGCGAGTACCGTGTCCGACGGCAGAAAGGGGAGCTGCTTTGACACGTTTAAAATGCGCAACTCTTCCGCCACCAGTTCGACTTCGCCGGTTGGGATATTGGGATTGATAGTGTCGGCATCGCGGCGCTTGACCGTTCCGATGGCGGCGATCACGAACTCGTTGCGCAGCGCTTCCGCTTTCTCGTGAACGGCGGCGCTCAGTTCGTAGTTGAATACGACTTGCGTTACTCCGGTGCGGTCGCGCAGATCGACGAAAATGATTTGGCCAAGGTCGCGCCGCCGGTTGCACCATCCCATGAGCACAGCTTTTTTACCAGCATCGGAGGGCCGAAGAGCGCCACACATATGAGTTCGTCTGAGGTCGCCTAAGAAATCGAGCACGTTTTCGCCTTGTGTTGCCGAAATTGGTACCGCTGAAAATAACAGTGGTGAGCCGAATGGTTGATTATAAATGGATGTAAGAAAAATACCTTGGGCTCTGGCGCAGTAAGATGGTGCATGACCTGTCCCCAATGCGGCTCAGAATACGAAATCGCCAGCCAAAAAACCATCCACCGTGATAATGGTTCCATCGAATGCCAGGTGTGCGGCCTCACTCTGAAACGATGGAGAGGAAGTACTATCTATGTTGAAAAACTGACTAAGCGCGGAGAGTGGCCAAAACAAGAACCCACCCAGAGGTAGAGGAACCGATGCGCAAAATCATTTCGGGATTGATTGGACTGATTGGCTGTGCGCTAGTTTTTACGCTGGTGTACTTTTTGTGGCGGGCGGTTTTTGGCTCTCTCTTCTGGCTGTGGGATCACTATTATTATTTCCGAGTCTTTTGCTTCTTGTGTTCGTGTGCCGTGTGCTACTACCTCGGGCGTTGGCGTGAGTGGGATCGGCATCGGAGTCAGAAGTAATCTTCAATGCAAGTTTAGGACACTACCGCAGCGGTGAATCCACGCGCCGACGATGGCTGGTAGCCCCGGCAGGAATCGAACCTGCATATTCAGTTTAGGAAACTGAAGTCCTATCCGTTGAACGACGGGGCCACAAGAAATCAGGTTAGCACGCCTGCGCCGAAGCAAGCACCGGACGTAAAGGGGCGCTCAATCCGCGCATCATGCGCTCGAACTGTGGGATATCGAGAGACTGGGGCCCGTCAGAGAGAGCGCGCTCCGGACAAGGATGCACCTCGACAATGATGGCGTCCGCTCCAACTGCAATCGCAGCGCGCGACACCGCCGCAATCAGACTCTGCTTGCCGGTGCCATGCGACGGATCGGCCACGACCGGCAGGTGCGAAAGTTCCTTGGCGAGAGCGACGGCGGCAAGGTCGAAAGTGTTGCGCGTGGCCGTTTCGAACGTCTTGATTCCGCGCTCACACAGGGCGACCTGATCGTTGCCGCCGGAAAGCAGGTATTCCGCCGCTAGCAGCCACTCCTTGACCGTGGCCGAAGGTCCGCGCTTGAGCAGAATCGGCTTCTTGACGGTCGCCAGCCTGCGCAGCAAGGCAAAGTTCTGCATGTTGCGCGCGCCCACCTGAAGCATATCGGCGTACTCACAGATCAGGTCCACGTCTTCCGTACCCATGACCTCGGTCACGACCGGGAGGCCAGTGAGTTCGCGAGCTTCGCGCAAAATCTTCAGCGCTTCAATTCCCAAGCCCTGGAACTCATACGGGGAGCTACGCGGTTTGTAGGCTCCGCCGCGCAGCATGGTCGCGCCTGCGCGCTTCACCGCTTGCGCAGTCTCCAGCATTTGCTCGCGCGATTCCACCGAGCACGGACCGGCGATCACGACCACTTCGGGGCCGCCGATTTTTACTCCACTAACGTCGACCACCGAGGCCTGCGGCCGGGTTTGACGGCTGACGAGCTTAAAGGGCTGGGCGATCGCTACCACGTTATCCACCCCGGGCGCAACCGAAAGCGCCTCGATTTCATGGCGGCGCCCACCGCTGCCCACGGCCGCAACTATGGTGCGCTCGGTGCCACGCGTGACGTGGGGCTGGTATCCGGCTTCGCGGATGCGTTGAATGATGTGTTCGATCTGCTGTTCGGTGGCGCTGTCGGACATGTTCACAATCATGGCGATGACCTTTCTATTTGCCGCCACAAAGCAAAAGCCGCGAATTCTATCGCGGCTTTGGCGGAATCTTTGAGCTGTCTCTATAGCCCTGGTGACTGGCTGCGATTCTGCACCTCCGCCGCGAATGCAAACCAATAGCGGCTAAACAGGCGGAAGATGCTAAATCGAGTCATAGAGATCCTGAGCCGTAACTCTTGAAATACCGCTGCCTTTCAAAACCGGTCGAACCGGGATTACTGCGTCCCTAGAGAACTGGCAACAGTGGAGAACGCGTTGTTGGCGTTGCCCCCGATCAGACGTACAGTGCCGATCACCAATACCAGGATGACGGCGAGCATGACGGCATATTCAGCGATGTCCTGCCCTTGATCGTCCGCGCAAAGATTGCGAAGAAACTGCAACATAGATCCTCCGGATCCGAGGAACAAATTCCGCGAAATCCTGTGCACCTAATAATGCCGCCTCAGCCGGCGATTGTCAATCGCCGTAGGAACCAGCTCCTTAACGCTGTGCGCACTCACTACTGAAGTCAGAACCCGAGCCCCGCGCGGAGTTCAGGAGAGCTTGCAAATTATAGTGGTTGCGTTTGTCACAGCCTCGATTCCGGCTCGTACCAGTGACCTCTTTCTCGTTTTCCGGTTGGCAAATAACAACTACGGCTCTGTCGCCGGAAAAACTGACGACGCCGTCGGGGCCGCCGTATCGCTTACCAGTTGGCGGGCGGATTGGGAGGCGTAGTCGAGTACCCGTCCCGGCAGCACCCCGAGGTAAAGCGTAAGCAGCACGCAAACCGCAATGGCGAGTCCTGCCGCCGCGGGCACGCGAGTGGCGGGAACTTCGCCCCGTGGCTCGCGCATGTACATCATGACGATAATGCGCAGGTAATAATAGGCGCCCACGGCGCTATTCAGCACCAGAATGATCGCCAAGCCAACCAGATTCGACTTGAGCGCCGCACTTAACACGTAGAACTTGGCGAAGAATCCACCCGTGATCGGAATGCCGATCAAAGACATCAGGAAGAATGTGAAAGTCGCGGCCAGCACCGGGGACTTCCTGCCAAGGCCCGCGTAATCTTCGAGCGTGACATACTTTTCGCCCACGTTCGCGAAATGGCTGACCACGGCAAATGCTCCGACGTTCATCGCCGCATAGGCGGCGCTGTAGAACATCGCCGCGGACGCGCCGAGCGCAGGTTGTGCCGCAAACGCGACCAGCAGATACCCGGCGTGAGCGATCGAGGAATAGGCGAGCAGGCGCTTGACGTTGTCCTGCACCAGGGCGCATACATTTCCCAGCGTCATAGAAAGCGCGGCCGAGACCCAGATCAGCCAGAAGCGTCCGGGTGCATTCGCTTCGAACATGACCCGCAGCAAAACCGCGAAGGCCGCCGCCTTGGGGCCGGTTGACATCAGGCCGACGACCGGAGCCGGGGCCCCCTCGTAGACGTCAGGAGTCCATACATGGAAGGGTGCAGAGGCGACCTTGAAGCCCAAGCCCACGAACATGAGCGCCGTCGCAACATACGCCAGAACCGGCACATTGCCGGAGCGCAGCACCTGACTGATCGCGTCAATGTTGGTGGAACCGGTCGCGCCGAACATGAGCGCGACGCCGTAGAGGAAGAACGCAGTGGCGAACGATCCCAGCAGAAAGTACTTCAGCGACGATTCGCTGCTGGAAGCGTCGCGCCGCCGAAAACCGGCCAGCACGTAAGTCGAGATCGACGAGATTTCCAGGGCAATAAAAATAAGTACGAGTTCGATCGCCGACGACATTAAACACATGCCAACTGTGCCGAACAGGATGAGCCCGTAGTACTCCCCGGCGCGGATGCGCTGCACTCGCAAGTATTCGAAAGAACTGAGGATGACCACCGCCGCAATCGCGATGACGAGGAAGTGAAAGTAGACGCTGAAGTCTTCCACCCGAACCATGTTCCAGAAAGCGGTTCCGGGATACTGCGCCATCCAGAAGGTCGACGCCAGCGCGACCAGAGTGCCGACCAGCGCGATGGTGCCGAGCGCCTGGTTGCTGCTTTCTTCGTCAAGCAGCGGGTCGACGACCATGATCAGCATGCCGAAGATCGAGAGCACCAACTCCGGCAGGATGCGCATGTAGTCGGCGCCTGGCGGCGACGTGTAAGTCTGCAGCTGTGCCAGCAGCCCCGGCAGCGAATGCGCGAACGCCGTCGTCGTGGTCATCATTACCCCCATCATTGGCCCACCATCCTGCTGGCCAATTGGGTGAAGGGGGCGAGAACCGTTTGCACCGCCGGGTCAATTGCGCTGAGCCACACCAGCGGCGCAACGCCCATCACCAGAGCGGCAACCGCAATCGGCCAAAGCGCAGCCTTCTCACGCGGGTTGAGGTCGGGCAGCGCGTTATTGACTTCATGCTTCACCTTTCCGAAAAAAACGCGCTGATACATCCACAACAGGTAGCAGGCGCTCCAGATCACGCCAGTCGCGGCCAGGATTCCATAAATAGGCCGTGCCTGGAATGCGCCGCTGAGCACCAGAAACTCGCCGATGAAACCGTTCAGCAGCGGCAGCCCGACTGAGGCCAGCACGGTGACCAGAAAGAGGGTTGCGTACTTTGGCATGGGCGTCGCTAAGCCGCCAAAGTCGGTGATCTCATACGTGTGGCGGCGTTCGTAGAGGAGGCCCGCCAGCATGAAGAGCCCGCCGGTGGCGACGCCGTGCGCCAGCATGACGAAGACGGCTCCATTCAGGCCGGCCGTAGTGAAACTGAAGATTCCGAGGACGACGAATCCGAGGTGGCTGATCGAAGAATACGCGATCAGCTTTTTCATATTCGGCTGTACCAGCGAGACCAGCGCGCCGTAAATGATGCCAATCAGCGCCAGCACCATGATCCAGGGGGCGTTGCGGTGCGCCTGTGCGGGAAAAAGGCCGACATCGAAGCGCAGCAGGCCGTAAGTGCCCATCTTCAGTAGCACGCCGGCCAGCAACACCGATCCGGCGGTGGGCGCTTCCACGTGCGCGTCGGGCAGCCAGGTGTGCAGCGGGAAGATTGGGACTTTTACCGCAAAGGCAATGAAGAATCCGAGGAACAGCCACAGCGAGGCGGCTTCAAAGCCGGGCACACTTCCGCTGCGAATCGCGTTTTGGATGACCACAAAATCGAAGCTGCCGGTCTTCGCATACAGCCAGATAATCGCCGCCAGCATGAACGTCGAGCCGAGGAAGGTGAACAGGAAAAACTTCACCGCCGCGTAGACCTTGCGTCCATGGCCGTACATGCCGATCAGCAGCGCCATCGGAATCAGCGTCGCTTCCCAGAAGAAGTAGAACAGGAACAAATCGAGCGAGGTGAAAACGCCGATCAGAGCCGTCTCCAGAATCAGCAGAAGGATGAAAAATTCCTTCACTCTCTCGTGAATCGAAGTCCAGGAAATCAGCACGCACAGCGGCGTGAGGAACGTGGTTAGCACCACCAGCCAGACGGAAATTCCGTCAATGCCCATGTGGTAATGAATGTTGGGAGTCGTGACCCACACTTGGTCGATCTCGAATTTGAAAGCGCCGACCCCACGATGCAGGTGGACCGGCAAATGCAGAGACGCTACAAACGCGAGCAGCGAGATGACGAGCGCAAAGAGTTTGATGTCGCGATCGCGACGCGGGATCAGCAGAATCAGCAGCCCGCCCCCGGCAGGGATGAAGGTCACCAGCGAAAGAATGAATGGACTGAGGGTTTCTACATTCATCGGACCCACACTCCCATCCAGATCATGTAGGCGATCACCACCGCCCCTCCAGCGGCCACCCAGCCGGCGTACGACCGCAGGTTGCCGGATTGCATGTGGCGCACATTGTCAGACACATGACGCGCAGCGTCGGCCGAGTCGTTGACTGCAGCGTCGATCACGTTCTGGTCGACGCCATGCCAGAGAATTGCGGTAGAGCCATCGACAAGCGGTTTTACAAAAAGGATGGCGTAAAGTTCGTCGATGTAGTACTTGTGGGCGACAGCCTGATAGAGCCCGCCGAGGCTGGCGGCGATGCGCGCGGGCAGTTGCGGGCGGCGGAAATAGAGTGTCCAGGCGAGGAAAAGTCCAAGAAAGGCCGCACCAACGGAAATCAGCATGAGGAGGGTTTCGGTTCCTGTGCCGGCAGCCTCACCGGCGGTTTGATGTGCCAGATACTCGCTGACATCTCTCGCGGACTGGTTAGACTGGGGGAGGAGGATGGACACTTCTCGGAAAGCCGGAACGTGGAAAACTGGAGCGAGGAAATGTTCGAAGCGGCCACCGATGCCGATCCATCCCCCAACCAGTGACAGGAACGCCAGAACAACCAGCGGGCCCAGCATCACCCACGGGCTTTCGTGGGGCCCTCCGTGCCCATGGCCATGACTCTGATCGTCGTGTCCATGAGCATGCCCGCCGTCCGCATCTTCTGCCGCAGTGCCGCGGTAATCGCCGAAAAATGTCAGGAACCACAGCCGAAACATGTAGAACGAAGTGATAAATGCGGTGATGACGCCGATCAGCCAAAACACCCAACTTCCGTACTCACTCGAATAGGCCTTCCACAGAATCTCGTCCTTCGAGAAAAATCCGGCAAAAGGTGGGAAGCCGCCGATGGCAAATGTCGCGAACGTCATGGTCCAGAAGGTCCAGGGCATGTACTGCCGCAGCCCGCCCATCTTTCGCATGTCCTGTTCGCCGCCGATGCCGTGAATCACCGAACCCGCCGCGAGGAACAACAGGCCTTTGAAAAACGCGTGCGTCATCAGGTGGAAGATGCCCGCTGAGAATGCTCCCACGCCGCAGGCCATGAACATATAGCCGAGCTGCGAGATGGTGGAGTAGGCCAGCACTTTCTTGATGTCGGTCTGGGCAATGCCGATCGTCGCCGCGAACAGCGCGGTGAGCGTTCCAATAATGGCGACCACCATCATCGCCATCGGTGCGCGATCAAAAATCATGTGTGACCGCGCCACCATATAAACGCCCGCCGTCACCATCGTTGCCGCATGGATCAACGCGGAGACGGGAGTGGGGCCTTCCATGGCGTCCGGCAACCAGACATAAAGAGGAATCTGCGCCGACTTGCCAGCGGCGCCGACCATCAGCAGCAGACCGATCGCCGTGAGCAGGCCCGTCCCGGCAGTTTCCGGCGAGAACGGCTGCACCGCCGCAAACACGCGCGTGAAGTCAAGCGATCCGAAGTGCTTGATCATCAGGAAGAGCGCAATCAGAAATCCAAAATCGCCAATCCGGTTAACGATGAATGCTTTCTTACCTGCCGCCGCCGCCGAGTCTTTTGTGAACCAGTAGCCGATCAGCAGATACGACGCCAGGCCCACGCCTTCCCAGCCGATGAACATGACCAGATAGTTCTTCGCCAGCACCAGCGTCAGCATGAAAAACATGAACAGATTCATGTACGACATGAAGCGGTAGTAGCCGTCGTCTTCCCACATATAACCGACCGAGTAGATATGAATGAGGAAGCCGACGCCGGTGACCACGAGCAGCATGACGAGCGATAACTGGTCGAGATAGAAACTGTAGTCAACTTGAAAGCTTCCTGCGCGGAGCCAGTGGGCGAGGTTGAAATAGTAAGGCGCGGACGCCGAAGAAAAACTTGCGGCAATCAGCAACGCCATGAAGAATGCCGCACCGCAGAAGATGAGCGCGACCGCCGTTATCGCTTTCTTCGACGAGCGCCGGCCAAAGAAGCCGTTGACCGCCGCCCCTGCCAGGGGAAGAATCGGTACGAGCCAGAGATAAGGATTCGGCGTCATAGCTTGAGCAGGTTCACCTGATCCACATTCAAAGTTTCACGCGTGCGATATACGGCAATAATGATCGCCAGGCCCACCGTGGCTTCAGCGGCGGCCACAACCATCACGAAGAAGACGAAGACTTGCCCGCTGAGCGCGTGCCAGTGCGCGGCGAAAGCCACGAAAGAAAGGTTCACGCCGTTCAGCATCAGCTCGATCGACATGAAAATCGTGATGATGTTGCGCTTGATCAGGAATCCGAGCACACCACACACGAACAGAATTCCGCTCAACAGGAGATAGTAAGAGAGAGGGACCATCGTTATCCTTATCCTTCGTCCTTTCTCGGACCGCGGGCTACGGCTTCGGGCCGGCTGGCGAGCACGACCGCGCCCATGATGGCGATCAGAATCAGCACCGACGTGACTTCAAAGGGCAGCAGAAAATTGTGGAAGAGAAGCCGGGCAATATCGCTGGGATCGCCGAGTAGAGCGCCGATGGGAACCGTCGCCTGCATGTTGGACCGCTGGAGAAGCGTCCAGGCGACGAACACCGCGCCGATCAGCACTCCGGGAACGCCAAGCAGGATCGCGACCCGACTGCCTTTGGTGCGCTCTTCTTTGCCGGCGTTCAGCAGCATGATGGTGATCACAAACAACACCATGATCGCGCCGGCATAGACAATCACTTGCACCGCAGCCACAAATTCCGCGCCTAACAGAAGATACTCAGCAGCGAGCGAGGCCATCACCGCGATCAGCGAAAGCGCGCTGTTGATGGGATGGCTCTGCACTAGCAGGTTGATCGCTCCCGCCACGCAGATCGCTCCGAAGAAAAGAAATAGAATTAGATGAAACATTTGTGCCAGTTCTCAGTTCTCGGTTCTCAGTTCTCAGTCAACCCAGGTCGCAACTGGGAACTGAGAACCGGGAACTGAGAACTGCTTTCAAGCTCTCAACGCCACAACCAGGGCCGTATATACAATGTTGGCGACCGCCAGGGGCAGCAGAACTTTCCACCCGAACGCCATGAGTTGGTCATAGCGAAGACGCGGTAAGGTCCAGCGCACCCAGACATACAAGAACATGAAAAAGAAAGCCTTCAGGCAAAACCAAAACACCGGCATCACCGCTTGCAGGATGGGTGGACCAAAGATCGGCCCGTGCCATCCGCCCAGGAACATTATCGTGGCCAGACATGCGACCGTCAGCATGTTGGCGTACTCGGCCATGAAGAACATCGCGAATTTCATCGAGCTGTACTCGGTGTGGTATCCCGCCACCAGCTCCGACTCGGCTTCCGGCAGATCGAACGGGGCTCGGTTCGTCTCCGCATAGGCGGAAATCAGATAGATGAAAAACCCCAGCGTCTGCCCGTGAAAGATGTTCCAGCGCGGAATGAAGCCCCAAAAGCGGCCGCCCTGAAAATCCACAATTTCACGCAAACTGAGGCTCCCCGACATGATCACCACTCCCACCAGCGCCAGGCCGAGCGAAACTTCATAGCTCACCATCTGGGCGCTGGCGCGCAGTCCGCCGAGCAGCGAGTACTTGTTGTTCGACGACCATCCGGCAAGCGCGATACCGTACACGCCCATCGACGTAATGCCGAGAACCACCAGCAGCCCGATATTCAAGTCGGTAATCTGCAAATAGGTGCCCCACGGACCGACGTTCACCCAGTTGCCGAAGGGGATTACCGAAATAGACGTGATGGCAAAGACCATTGAGATGATCGGGGCCGCAATGTAAAGCGGCTTGTAGACCTGAGGCTGCGTGAGGTCTTCTTTGAAGATGTTCTTGACACCGTCGGCAATCGGTTGCAGCAGGCCGAAAGGTCCAACCCGCGTCGGGCCCCAGCGGTTCTGAATGTGCCCCGCTACCTTGCGCTCCAACCAGACGCTGTAGGCCACCCCGAACAGCAGAAGACCGATCACGACAACCGATTTGATGATCGAAATGATGATAAAGGTCGTTATGCTCAACGAATTGTCTTTCGTGTTCGAGTGTGGCGCGGGCACTCCTGCCCGCGTGGTTTTGATCTACCTGGACTGCCAGTTCGTCTCTAGTCCGCTGCCACTTCGGCATCTGCCGCTTTGTTTTCGAAAACCGAGTTCAAAGTCTTTGAATACTTTCCCAGCGTGCCCGAGCTGAACAAATCATCGTTGGCCGGAACGATCAGCTCCGGCTTCTGAACCAGGCTCGCGCCGCTCTTGGCAATCTCGAGATGCTGATCGTTGCTGGCCAGCAGATTCACCCGCGAAATATCGTACCCGGCAACCACGCGCTGGATCTCATCGAGAATCGCCATGGGATCGAAGGGCGTCATTTTCGGTTCCAGGTTGTGCGCTTCGAGCCACACCGCGTGCCGATCCGCCTCGCCTGACTGAGCGCCGCGCGCCTGCCCCATGTCGGAGTGCGTCCCACTCCCGAAGGGCACCAGACCGCTCACATCGCTGCCCATCGCGTCCGCGATGCGAACGATCATCTCGAAGTCCGGCTTGGTGTTCGTGACTTCGCCCGCCTTCTTCACCAGTTGCAGATCGCCGCAGGTGTTCGTATAAGTTCCCGTCTTCTCGTACGCGTTGGCGGCAGGCAAAACCACGTCGGCGATGGCCGCGGTCTCGGTCAGGAACATCTCCTGAACCACCACAAAACTCTTCGCGAACACAAAGGGATCAATGCCCAACCGGCCGACCGGATTGGAGCCCACCACGTAAAGCGCCTTCAGTTTGCCGGCCTTCGCCGCTTCCGCCATCTCCGGCAGGCTCAGGCCTTTTTCCGTCGGCAGCCTGCCCCATTCCTGTTGGAACTTGTCTGCACTGGCGACGGGCTCGTATCCTGGGAGAAGATCGGGATAGAGCCCCATTTCACTGGCCCCGCGCGAATTCGCGTAATCGCCCAGGCAGATCAGCTTCGCTCCGGTCAAGGTCGAGGCAAAAGTCGCCAATTTCTCGATGTCTTTGCCGCGCAGTTCAGAACCGAAGGCGATGACCATATTCTGTTCGCCGCGGATTTTCTCTCGCAGCGCGATCCATGCATCGCGCGTCATGCGGTCGGTGGCCTGGGACTCGGGAAACGATTCGGGAAACGATTCCGAAGACGACACGACAAGTGAATCAAGCAAAGAATCGTCGCCGGCGAGAAATGCGACTGCCTTCAATTCCGCGCCCGCCGGCACCAGCGCGAATCCCGCCGCCTGGCGGCGCAACTTGATGGGCGCGGAGTTGATCACATAAAGCCGCGCCCGGCGCAGCCGGACGTTTGTCCGGATCTGCCATGCCAGCAGCGGGTGCTGATTTGTAGGGTCGTTGCCGATCACGAGAATCGCGGGCGCATTTAACACGTCGCGCATGGAAGCCGTTTTTCCGGGCTTGCCGTGAAGCGCCGCCGCGAGGGCAGGATAGTCTGCCGTCCGATGATGATCGACGTTATTCGTCTTGAGCACGACGCGAGCGAATTTTGACAGAAGATAATTTTCTTCGTTGGTCGTGCGATTCGACCCGATCACACCGATCGCGCTCCCGCCTTCTTCATTCTTAGCTCCCTCGCGAGCGTCATTCTTAGTTCCGTCGCGAACTTCGCGAAACTGTTTGCCGATCAATTCAAAAGCTTCTTCCCAGGTCGCGGTTGTCAGCTTGCCGTTCTTGCGAATCAGCGGCTCGGTGAGGCGGTCTTTATTATGCGCAAAGTCAAATGCGTAGCGGCCCTTGATGCAGAGGAAGTCGCCATTGATCCCGCTCTTGTCGCGGTTGTCCCCGCGAACGATCTCCATGCCGGTGTCGCAGCGGCGCACGCCCAGCGTGGTCTTGCAGCCGTCCCCGCAGTGGGTGCAGATCGTGCCCACGTGGTTCATCTCCCACGGACGCGTCTTGTAGCGGTAAGCGCCCGAGGTGAGCGCACCGACCGGGCAAATGTCGATGCACATGCCGCACTCTTCGCAGTCGAGGCTATCGCCCTGGTTAGGAGCGATGATCGAACTGACGCCACGGTTCTGCACGCCCAGCGCCCAAACGTCCATGCCTTCGCCGCACACGCGCACGCAGCGATAGCACAGAATGCAGCGCGGCCGGTCGAAATACACCACGGGAGACCACTGCTGTTCTTCGCGGTGATTCTTCGCCTCCGTGTACTTCGATTCCGGAGCGCCATAGGAGAACGCCATATCCTGCAGTTCGCATTCGCCGCCGGCGTCGCACACCGGGCAATCCAGCGGATGGTTGCCGAGCAGCAACTCAACCATCGCCTTGCGGGCCTGACGCACTTCATCGCTGTCGGTCGAAACAATCATGCCCTCGCCAACCACCGTCGTGCAGGCAGTCTGAAGCTTGGGCATCTTCTCGACCTTCACCACGCACATGCGGCAAGCACCCTGCAACGAGAGCCCCGGGTAGTAGCAAAAAGAGGGCACTTCAATGCCCGCGCTCTTGCAGGCCTCGATCAGCAGCGACCCAGCGGGGGCCGTGATCTTTTTGCCGTCGACAGTAAGATTTACGTCAGCCATTGGGATTTGGTAATTTTGTAATCGGGTAATTTTGTAATTTAACTTCTATTATCGATTCCTACGCGCCGTAAATTGCGACGCTGTGAAAATCGCGCTCAATTCGTGTGTCTCCGCCATCAGCGCTTCCAAATTTTTCCGCGAAACGATGTCACAGTCCGATAGCATTTCCAGCCAAAACACGGCCTCGTCCGCCTCTTCGACTACGATGCCAATCTTCGCAACCCACTCGGCCTTCGACCTGGACCGGCAAGCCGCTCGGTAGTTCGCGGCGACTCCTGTACCAGACCGGATCAGTTGTTTGCCCAAGACTTGTGCGTCTGTCTTGAACGGAAGCGCCCGATAAACTCGCACGATCCGAACCGCAAACTTCTTGGTGCGATCTCGAAGCTCTTCTTGCTGCGAAGGCATCAGGTTCACAAATTACAAAATTACCCGATTACCAAATTACAAAATTCTCTACGCCATTACCGGCTCCGCCGCGCCTGCCTTCTCAAACGGGCACGGCTTGCCATCCAAGTGATCTTCGAATTCTTTTCTGAATTTCTTTACGAATGCCATCGTGGGCATTGCCGCCGCGTCTCCGAGCGGACAGAAAGTCTTCCCCAGCATGTTTTCCGCGAGGTAATAGATGTTGTCGATATCCTTTTTCAGCCCGGCGCCTGCATGAAAGCGCGTCAGCGTCTTCTTCAACCAGTCGGTGCCCTCGCGGCACGGGATGCACCAGCCGCAGCTTTCATGCTGATAAAACTTGATGGTGCGCAGCGCGAACCTCACGATGCAGGTAGTATCGTCGAGCACCGTAACGCCGCCAGACCCAAGCATCGAACCCGCTTTGGCGACCGAGTCGAAGTCCATGGCGACGTCGATTTCCTCCGGCAGCAGCACCGGCGTTGACGATCCGCCCGGAACTACGGCTTTCAAACTGCGACCGTTGGGAATCCCGCCGCCCACCTCATAGATCATCTTCTTGAGGTTGTAGCCCATCGGAAGTTCATAGACGCCCGGCTTGTTAAGATGTCCAGCCAGGCAGAACAGCCGCGTTCCGCCATTCTTCGGCGAGCCAAGTTTCGCGTACCAGTCCCCGCCGCCCAAAATGATGTGCGGTACGGCGGCAAGGGTCTCCGCGTTATTAATCACGGTCGGCCCGCCCCACAGTCCAACCACGGCCGGAAAGGGTGGGCGGATGCGCGGAATGCCGCGCTTGCCTTCGAGCGACTCCATCAGCGCCGATTCTTCGCCAACTTCGTACGCTCCCGCTCCACCGTGCCAGTGAATATCCAGATCGTATCCACTGCCGAAAATGTTCTTGCCGAGGAACCCTTTCGCGTACGCGTCCTTGATCGCCTTCTGCATGATCACGGACAGGTAGCGATACTCGCCGCGAATGTAGATGTACCCCGTATGAGCGCCGACCGCCAGCGAGGCGATCATGACGCCTTCAATGATCGAGTGTGGATCGTGTTCGAAAATCAGGCGATCCTTGCAGGTCCCTGGCTCGCTCTCGTCCCCGTTGCAGAGCACATATTTCGGTTTGGCCGATTGCTTGGGGACAAACGACCACTTCATTCCCGCACTGAATCCGGCGCCGCCGCGTCCGCGCAGGCCGGAGGTCTTCACTTCGTTGATGATGGCGTCCGCTTGCATGGCGAGCGCCTTCTGCACGGCCTTGTAGCCGTCCAGTTGGAGATAGCGATCGATATCAGTAGCGCCCTGGCCAAAGCGCTTCGAGATAACGCGCACCTCGTCGGGATGGGAAACTAAAGTCGCCATTTGTAATTTGTGATTTGTAATTTGTAATTGCAAACCAAAATCTGCGCTCTCCGCCTTTCAATTGCAAATTACAAATTACCAATTACAAATTCTTTTTATACTCGTCCAACAGTTCGTCCATCTTTGCGTTCGTCAGGTTCTCGTGATAGTCGTAATTTACTTGTACAGCCGGAGCCCAACTGCACGCGCCAATGCATTCCACTTCTTCCAGCGAGAACAAACCATCTTGCGTCGTGCCCTTGTGGCCTATGCCCAGCTTCTTCTTGCAGTGGTCAAGCAATTCCTCGCCGCCGCGGAGCATGCACGCGATATTGGTGCACACCTGCACGTTATACTTGCCGCGCGGTTTGGTGGTCAGCATGGAGTAGTAACTGATCACGTTGCGGACTTCGAGTTCGGTGAGTTCCAGCCGCTGCGCCAGTTCCGCGATCACCTCGTCGGTCAGCGCGCCCGCCTCATCCTGCGCATAGAGCAACGTCGGCACCAGCGCCGAACGCCGCGTCGGATAATGCGTCAGCATCTCGGCAAACCGCGTCTCGAATTCTTCGGAAAACTTCATGAATGTGTAATTGGCAATTTGTAATTTGTAATTTTACCGTTTCAACTACGTTTCCGTGCCGACTGTTGCGTCGCCGTAAAAATAGCTGTCAGCTCTTTAGATTCTTTCAGCAGTTCCTTGAGCAGCGCCATTCGCACTATTTCTGCCTCTGCCAGCATCGCCAACCAAAATCCGCTTTCGTCTGCTTCTTCCGCGACGATGCCGATTCGTGCCGCAAATTCAGCGCGCGACCTGGCACGACAAGATGCCCGGTAGTTCGCTGCCACCGAAGTTCCGCACCGCAAAAGCTGCCTGCCCATTACCTGCGCATCCGCCGAACGTGGCAACGAACGGTAGAGCTTCACGACCCGGAGCGCAAACGACTTGGTCCGCACGCGCAACTCATCCGGAGTCATGAGTTTTCCAATTACAAATTACAAATCACCAATTACAAATGTTCTACCGGTCCACATCACCCAAAATGATGTCGATGGACCCAATGGCTGCGACCACGTCAGCAATCAGCTGCCCTTCGCACATTTTGGCCAGCGTCTGCAGATTCGCGAAGGAAGGTCCGCGCATGTGCACGCGATACGGCTTGGCCGTGCCGTCGCTGACGACGTAGTATCCCATCTCGCCGCGCGGCGATTCGATCGCCTCGTAAACTTCGCCCGCCGGAACCGCGAAGCCCTCGGTGATGATCTTGAAGTGGTAGATGAGGGCTTCCATCTGCGTCTTCATCTTTTCGCGGTCGGGCAGCACAACCTTGGGCGCGTCGGCTTTAATGGGTCCTTCCGGCATTCCCGCGAGCGCCTGCTGCACCATGCCAATCGATTCCCGCAACTCCTCGACGCGGCAAATGTATCGTGCGAATACATCGCCTTCGTTGCGGACCGGCACCTTGAATTTGAAGTTCTCGTATCCGCTGTAGGGCGCATCGCGGCGCAGGTCAATGTCAACCCCGCTGGCGCGCAACGTTGGACCGCCTGCGCCCAGAGCAATCGCGTCTTCCGCGCTCAGGCAGGCGATGCCCTTGGTGCGCCTCGTGAAAATCGGATTCCCGGTCAGCAAGCCCTCATATTCATCCACGTTCTCGGGAAAGCGGTCGGCGAACTTTTTGACCTTCTCGAAGAATCCCAGCGGCGGCTCCAGCGCCAACCCGCCAATGCGGAAATACGACGACATCATCCGCTGCCCGCTGACCATCTCATAGAAGCGCAGAACGTCTTCGCGCTCGCGGAAGCAATAGAGAAAGACCGTCATCGCGCCCAGGTCCATGGCGGACGATCCCAGCCAGACCAGGTGCGAATTGATGCGGGTCAACTCATTCATCAGAACCCGCATCCACTGCGCTTTCGGCGGAATCTCCAGTCCCAGCAATCTCTCCACTGCCAGGCAGTAGGCGAGATTGTTGGTCATGGGACAGAGATAATCGATGCGATCCGTTAGCGGCACAACTTGCTGGTAGAACTTGGCTTCGCAGGTCTTCTCGATGCCCGTGTGCAGGTAGCCGATCTCCGGCCGAAGCCGCACGATCGTCTCCCCCTCAATCTCCACCACCAACCGCAGAACCCCATGCGTCGAGGGGTGTTGCGGTCCCATGTTCAGGATCAGCGTGCCCTCCTGGCCAGGCTCAGCGACAGTGGCGGGAAGTTGCGTCATGACCTAACGGTACCCTTCCACCGGGTAATCCTTGCGCAGAGGATGGCCTTCCCAGTCATCGGGCATCATGATGCGTTTCAGGTTGGGATGTCCGGTGAAGCGCACGCCAAACAAATCGAACACTTCACGCTCAAAGAAATTGGCCGAGGGCCAGACCGAAGTGACCGATTCGATCGCCGGACTGGAACCGTCCAGGCGGACTTTCAAACGCACTCGCTCTTTATGGGGAATCGAAAGCAGATGGTAAACCACCTCAAAGCGCGGTTCTGAGGGATACCAATCCACGCAGGTGAGGTCGCATAAATAATTGAACGGGCAATCCGCAGCGTCGCGCAAAAGGGCGCAAGCCTCGCGGATTGCGTCCTTCTCGACCCAGATCGTAAGCTCGTCGCGATCGAATTTCGCCGCCTGCACCACGGAGGCATTCCATGCCACCAGGCGGCCCAACGCGGGATGCGACTTCAACTTCTCGATATCGGTGATGGGAGGAGCCAGCGGCATCAGACATCTCCCCGCTTGGCGGCCGCGGGCCCCCAGTCGATTACGCCTTTATTCCATACATAGAAGAGGCCGACCAGAATGATCGCGATGTACACCATCATCTCCCAGAAACCGAACATCTTCAGTTCGCGCAGGATGACCGCCCAGGGGTAGAGGAAAACGGCCTCCACGTCGAACAATATAAAGAGCATGGCAACCAGGTAAAACTTGACGGAGAATCGTCTCCGAGCATCGCCGACGGGCTCGACCCCGCACTCATAGGGGGACATCTTTGCCAGACCTGGTTTATGCCGCCCAACCAACTGGGAAAGGATTACAATCGCGCTCGCAAGGGCTATGGCAATGCCGAAGTGCATCAGGAGGGGAAGGTAGCGGGCGAAATAATTGTCCGGCATAGGAGGGAGCTATATATAATTTCGGCCAAGCACAACAGTAGACGTTCTAGATTAGTTTTGACGGGCGGAAGTGTCAAGCTAAGTACGCGTTTTAACAGTAGTTTTATCCGGTGGAACCTGTCTCTGGGACACGAAAACGACAGCCCCGGGAGAGCCTGAACCGCATGATCTTTGGGTTTAATACCGACATTCGGCACGAAGACACGGTCTACCACGTGCAGAGCGAAGCGCGCGAAGGCGAGCAGTTGCTGCAGACGCAAGTCTTCGTCCGGGGCCGCTGCATCGGGAAGCGCGCCGTTCCCTATGGCTCCGGCGCGGCGGAGGGCAAAATAAAATCCCAGGGCGACTCTCCGAACATCGCTCCGAACCTGCCTCCGAACATATTCCCGAACCTATCCCCGAAAAACGACCAGGATAAAGAGAAAATGCTGCGCGAGCTGCATCGCGAGGTGCTCGATGCCATCCGCGATGGCAAGCTCGATTCCATCCTCGACAAGCGGGAGACACCGGAAACGCTGGCGGCGGTGAAAGAGCTCGACCTCGAGTGGATCAATGCCAGGTCTGTGCATTCGAGCGGCGCATTGACGATACGGATCCGAGTTACCGACGGCGGCGCCACGGTCCAAGGCGCTCGGCTCACACTCCGCCTCGCCCGGCCAGACTCCGCGCCCTACTACGCGCAGGTTCTCACCGACGCCCAGGGCAACGCCGAGATGAACGTTCAGGTGGATGAAAAGTCACTGGCTGATTCCTCCGTGCTCGTGCAAGCGAATTTCGACGGACGAACTGCTACCCGTAAGTTCCAGCTGCGCGCCGCGATCTAGTTCCGTATCAGGGCATCGCTTTAGCGATGCCAAAAGCCCCCCCGAAATCGGTGCCCCTTTAGGGGCTATGCGCAGCTGGCGCCTTATCGAAGAACCGCAGAGATGCGACAATTGAATCAATGAATCTAACGATCAATGGCGAAACTCAAATCTCATCTGCCGAAACTCTGGGTGAGCTCGTCCAGGGGCTCGGCATGAAGCCGGACCGGCTGGCGATCGAACTGAACCGCGAGATCGTGCCCCGCGACCAATGGCCGCAGACTCCACTGCACGATGGAGACCGGCTGGAGATCGTCCACTTCGTCGGGGGCGGATCGGAATGCTCTCGGCTTAGCCCTCACGCCCACTCTTCAGCGCCGCGCTAGCTGGCCTGTTTTCACTCTACTTGACGTCTCCGCAGGCCGGGCCCAGGTATTTGGAGCTGAAGGTGAAGTTCATGTTCATGATATGGCCGTTGGCGTTGGTGACGGCCTGCATCGTCCCCTTGACGCGATCGGAGCCGACAGTCTCCAGCACCAGCGTTCCATCGGTCGAAGTCTGCTTTTCTTCACAGTGAATTTTCACTTCCAGCTTGCTGCCCGTGGAATTCACGACGGTGCGGGTGCAGTCCCCGCGGTTGTTGCTGAAAGCAGAGTGCTTTTCCAATTTCTCTTTCGTGATGCATTCCTTGCGGACGTCGGTGCTCGGCCCACCCTTCATCGCCGCTTCTACGCGGGCGCGCTGCTCCGGCGGCATCTTGGCTAGAACGTCGGGAGGGATGTTCGGAGTGGCTGGCATTCCGCTCATGGAATGAGTTACGGTCATTTCCCAGAGACCCTCCTTGACGTTGAGCGGTGTAATACCGTCGGCGGCCCAGAGGGTCAGCGGGGAGAACACGATCAGGGCAAGAAAGATCGTGGGGAGAAGAAACTTCGTTCGCATCAGGACTCTCCGGTTTTGTTTGATCTGATTGCGTTGAACTACATTGCACACTGCGAGTTCTAGTATACAAATGAATGAGGCGAGAGCAACCGTGCGTTGAGTTTTGTCAGCCGCGGAGAGAATGTGTTGCAGGCTTCGACAGCCGGAGAGTGGAATGCGATCTCGCGACTTTATTTTCTGGGAAGTGGATGTGCAGGCGGATTTCATGCTGCCCGGCGGCAAGCTCTACGTGCCGGGCGCAGAGAAGTTGCTCCCGAATATCCGCAAACTGACGGATGCGGCGCGGCGCGATGAAGTGTTTCTGGTTTCGCATGGAGACTTTCATTCGGCCAATGATCCTGAGTTCAAGCAGTTTCCTCCCCATTGCCTGAAAGGGTCATCCGGAGCGGAACTTCTGCCGGAAGCTCTGACAAACAACTACGTCAGAATTGAGAATGATCCCCAGATGAAGCTGCCCGAGGATCTCTCCAAGTATCAGCAGATCATCCTGGAGAAACAGACGCTGGATATTTTTGAGACTCACCATGCGGATGAACTGGTGGAACGTTTGGGCAGCACTGCGGAATTTGTGGTGTTTGGAGTCGTGACGGAATACTGCGTCAGTTGCGCGGTTAAGGGGTTGCTGGAGCGCAAGCGGCGCGTGGCGGTGGTCCGCGATGCGATTGAAACCCTGGCGCCGGAAGTTGGGAACAAAACGCTGACTGAATTGCAGAGTCTGGGAGCGACGGTGGTCACGACCGACGAAATCCTTCACAAGCTGAAAGCCGTCTCCTGATGATCTGCCCTATCCTTAGATAGCGGCTAAACAGAGTGGTAAAAACTCAATTTTGTTCTTGCTTTTGGGTGGCGCAGCGGTTCACCGCTGCGATAACTGGCCCGTTTTTACCGACGGCTTTACAGATTGCTGAAAAACTCCGGAATCGGCCCGGAACGGGAAGGGCACGAGTTCCACTCGTGCCGTAAGTCAAGCCGAATCAACGGCGGCTTCCAGCCGCTGGGGGAAGGCTAGTCTGCGAAAACACTTTTTCAGCAAACTGTTTAGCCGCTGAGGTAGTTTCACGCTGGAAAAGCTCCCTCACAGAAGCATGCCGGCAATCGAAGCCGACATCAGATTGGCCATGGTTCCGGCCAGCATGGCGCGAATTCCGAGACACGCTAGCTCGCCGCGCTTGTTGGGAGCCAGCGCTCCGATGCCGCCCAACTGAATTCCGATCGAGCTCAGATTGGCGAAACCGCAGAGCGCGAAGGTCGCGATCGTAAACGAGCGGGGGTCGAGCACCGCCTTCTGCGGTCCGAGCATCGAGAATGCCACGAGTTCGTTCAACACCATGCGCGTGCCCAGAAGATTGCCGATGGCGGAACAGTCGCGCCAAGGGATTCCTATGACCCAGGCGACAGGGGCAAACAATATGCCGAAGATCTGCTGCAGGCTGGCGGGAAACCACACCACTCCGAGCCGGTTGTGAATGCCGCCGAGGAGGCCGTTGGCCAGGGCGATCAGCGCGAGGAATGCAATCAGCATGGCAGCGATATTAAGTGCGAGGCCTAACCCATCGGTGGTGCCGCGCGCAATCGCGCCCAGCAGGTTTTCACTTTTCTCGGCGCTCACTTCTTCCTCGCTCATCACCACACGGCCGGCCGTCTTCGGAACTTCCGTCTCTGGCACGAGCATCTTTGAAATCAGGATGGCGCCCGGGGCGGTCATGATGACCGCGCTCAGAAGATATTTAGGTTCGATGCCGAAGAAGATGTAGGCAGCCATGATGCCCCCGGAGACATGCGCCATGCCGCTGGTCATTACCGTCATCAGTTCGGAGCGAGTGAGGTCGGGAAGAAACGGGCGGATGGTAAGCGGAGCTTCCGTCTGGCCCATGAAGATGCTGGCCGCCACGTTCAGAGACTCCGCGCCGCTCGCGCCCATAAAGCGGGTCATCACCTGGGCGGCGAGTTTGATGATGAATTGCATGATCCCGTAGTGATAGAGCACGGCAAAAAAGGCGGCAATAAAGATGACCGTCGGCAGCACTTGGAAGGCGAAGAAAAATCCCATTGGCTTTTCTTGCGCACCAAGCCCGCCGAAAACGAACTTCGATCCCTCGAATGAATAGCTAAGCAAGCGATTGACGGCGTCTCCGGCCTTTTCGAAAAACCGGCGTCCGAACTCAATCTTCAGCACGAAGATGGCGAACACAACCTGCAGGCCCAAGCCCCACGCAACCGTCCTCTTATTGATGGCGCGGCGGTTGGTGGAGAAGGCGTAGGCGAGACCCAACATGGTGAGTAGACCGAGGATGCCAGTAAAACGTCCCATCTAGTGTTCCCCTTTGCAAATTACACGATGAACAAAGGATGTTTTGTGCGCCGGCGTAGCGGCCGCAATCTGGCAGAAACCACTTCGCTTAAGATCAAAGATCAAGAATCAAAGATCGAAGGCGGGCCATTGTAACCCCTGACCACCTTCGGCAGTAGAGATTTTCGCGGCCCGGGACGCTGCCCAGCCCACCAAGGAGCGTCCGATTTCGCGTAGAGACGGGGCTAGCCCCGTCTCCACCGGCGGAAGCGTTGACTTTTGCCCGCTCTACAGGCAAACTCTCAATTCGCCCGTGCACCGTGGTCGGGCCAGCACTTTGAGCCTGGCATCACCGTCGCGAGCGAGGTAAACGCCGGCTCAGGAACCATTCACTCTATGCCCTCAGACCGCGTCTCCTATACGCTCGATTCAACGCTGGAGACGGTGAACAATGCCGAAGAGACGGCGACCCGCATGGCCGCCGAAGCCGGCTTTGACGAAGAGGAGGTCATGAAGATCTCCATGGCGGTGCGAGAAGCCGCCGTGAACGCAGTTTTGCATGGCAATGCCTACGACCCGAGCAAGAAAGTTACATTCGCGTTTGAGCGTACCACTCGGGACCTTGTTATCGTCATACGCGATCAAGGCAAAGGGCTCGATGTCAGCAGAATTCCGGATCCATTGGCGCCGGAGAACCTGCTCAAGACATCGGGGCGGGGCATTTTCCTGATACGCTCGTTCATGGATGTGGTGGAAATTAACCCTTCCCAAACGGGCACCGAACTTATAATGATCAAGCACGTCCACGGCAACCCCGCGGACTCCAAGGAGGCTCCCCAGTGAGCATGAAGTCCAGTACGCGTCAGGTGGATGGCGTCACGATTGTCGACCTCAGCGGCCGCATCACCCTCGGCGAAGGCAGCGTGGTTCTGCGCGAAACGGTGCGCGACCTGCTCTCCAAGGGGCAGAAGAAAATCCTGCTGAACCTCGCCGATGTGAACTATATCGATAGCTCAGGCATCGGCGAACTCGTCAGCGCCTTCACCACGGCCAAGAACCAGGGTGGCGAACTCAAGCTGCTCAACCTCACTAAGAAAGTACACGACCTGCTGCAGATCACCAAGCTCTACACCGTTTTCGATGTAAAGGAAGACGAAGCAGCGGGCGTAAAGGCTTTCAACACGTAGCCCGCTCGCACTGCTTGTGGCCGCGAGAACTGTGGCAGGCCGGGGCCGAGCCCCAGCGCTCCACCCCATCACGCCAAACCGTGCGTGCTGGGGACCCCGGCAACTTCCCTTTTCGGGAAGTTTCCGCGAAAATTTTCTTCCCCTTTGGCGTAGGGTTTCTCCTCCACGCATAGAATTAAAACTGCAGGCGCGCTTCCCAGCGCCTAAGTTATTATGCGTGTTTTTACTCTGATTTTCTTTTTTGGAATCGTTCTAACCCTAAGCGGAGTTTGCTCCGCGCGCAATATCTCACCGAGTAACTGCGTATCATTCGCCGAGGCGAGCAAGCATGTGGGCACGAGCGCTTGCGTTACTGGAACCGTCCTGCACGTGCAAGATGGCCGCAACGGCGCTAAGATCCTGAACTTCTGTAAAGACAAGGCGTGTCCTTTCACCGTGGTCGTGTTCCCTTCCGATCTTAAAAAGATGGGCGATGTTCGCCAGCTCGAAGGCCGGCAGGTTGAAATTAAGGGAACGGTCCAGGACTACGACGGACGCGCAGAGATCATTTTGCGCCGCTCCCAGCAATTGGGTGAAGGCGCTTTTCTCCTGTTTCCGACAGTACCCACCGACTATGACGTCGAGCGCCCGGGCCACTACAGCGCCGGAAGGTTCAAACGCCCGAAAGAGCCCAAGAAGAAGGGCACAAAGCAGCGCGAGCCGATGTCAATCGAAGATCCCGACGAGCCATAAAAAAGGCTGCTTCAAACCTGGAAGCTTGAAGCAGCCCTGCGTTACTCGCCTCAAATTAGAAGCGGAACACGATACCGGTTGTGAGTCTGACGTTGTCGTTGCTCGTGTTGAGGTCTGAGAAATGATAGTAAACCCAGTCAAATTCAGCGAGGCGAACCGCGACGGCCCTGTTGACTTTGACGTCCACTCCGCCACCGAACAGCGTAGTGAAACCGTTTTTGGATTCGGAGACCGACACACCCTCCGCAGATGCCGACGCGCTTACATGGGCCCCTCCCAACAACACGTGGACGAATGGGTTTACCGGACCCTTGCGGAAACCAACCACCGGACCGCCGGTATAAGAGTAAATGTGAACGTTGACCCCATTGACCGTTGCGTAGCTGCCGCTAAAATCCCCCGTCACACCAAAATACTTGTTGAAATAGCCGGTCACGGAGGCGTCCCAGCCGTTAAAGTTAATGGCGTTGCCTATGCCGTTGTCGCTGTTGTCACTACCGAGACGCAAGTATTGATAACCGCCGAACACCTCCGCTTTTTGCGCCATCAACGGAAGCGCGAGAAGCCCCAGAAAAACAATTAAGACCACTAACTTCTGCATGTTTTCTCCTTTGCGAAATTTAACTCAGCCTGTCTCCCGCTACTTCCGGAGACAGGCATTCCCTCCAAACAAAGTGTGCCAGTCTCAGATATCTGGAATACTCGTGAAGTATACGCTATAGCAGAGTCCAACGTCAGAAAAATACAAACTCATGGTACACATAGATACAATGTCATGGTACACACCTAAGTAATGTGGGCCCGGGCGCGAACCAGACAACTAATCTTTGGTCATATGCGGCAAAGCAGGGCTGTAACTCTCAAACCGCAGACTTTCTCGAAATGCTGACATTCAGAAAATGTTATGTGTCTTCTAGGAGACACATGCAAGGCGTCACAGTTATTCGTGACTTACCTCACACCATCCCCTTGCGCAACTCTTCCAGCGGATACGTTGTCCCCCGCCACACGATGCCGCCGTTCCAGAGCGCGTGAAACATGGAGCGCAGCAATATATACATGAACAGGCTGGTACTGGCCGGATGCAGAAAAAAATAATATGGCGGGACTGCCGACCTGAGTGAGATTCCACAATAAATCGCAAACAACGAACCGAGCGCGATGACATAAGGAACTCGCGCCCATCCCTGTGCCAGCCAGACGCCGAGAAAGGGCCCGAGGTTAAGACAACCCAGACCCAGTACGGTGACTACCGTTCGCCACCACTGGAAGGAAAGCACGGCAAAGAAATTCTTAGTTAGACTGTCGACGATGCCGAAAGCGCCCTTTGCCCAGTGCAGGGAAATCAGATCCTCCCCGGAAACATTGCGCTGTGCGAAGCCCGCGTTCTTGATTACCTTGCCCAGTTTCATGTCGTCGATCACTTCCATGCGCAACACGCGATAAGTGCCGACCGCGTCATAGACAGGGCGACGGACCAGGTTGAACGCGCCCACTCCCATATGGTCGCGCGCTTTGGGATCGGCAACTTTCCACGGTCGATGTCCGAAAACGAAGAGCCCCTGGAAGAAAGCGATCATCATTCTCTCGCCCGGTCCCTTCATGATCATGCGCGGGAAAAGAACGACATGGTCGGCTCGCTCAGCCTGGGCATAGGCGACAGCGCGCCGAAGAGAATCGGGCTTGAAGAGTACATCGGCATCGGTAAAGAGCAGCCAGTCTCCACTCGCTTGCTGGCCGGCCATCCACATGGCGTGCGTTTTGCCCAACCAGCCCGCTGGCAGTTCCGGAATATGGATCACCTTCAGCAAACCCAGCTTCGGCAAGCCCAATTTCCGCAAACTCGGGGATTGAGAACTTGCCGCAACCTCCTCCATGATCTGGCCGGTGCGGTCCGTCGAGCGGTCGTTGACAGCAATAATTTCGTAGTTGGAATAGTCGAGGGCGAGCAACTGCACGAGCGTCTCGCGAATGCTTTCTTCCTCATTGCGCGCCGGAACAATAATACTGACTCTAGGCTCGCCATTCGGGGTCGCTGGCCTGCGATCCCATTCCGGCCGCGCGATATTGGCGACATGCGGCATGCCGAATGCCGCTTCCACAATGCGCGAGAACCAGGCCAGCGCGAGGATGCCGCCTACAATCCAGTGAACTGTTTGCCAATGCATTCTGCTTAGGAAGATACTCTCGAGGAAACTTGCGCTGCCGCCGATTCATCCTGCAAGCGTAATGGCGGGGCAAAGCGCATGCCGTAAAACAGTATGGCAGAAGACAGCGCGATCGCGATGACCGGCCCCAGAAAAGCAAGTTGCAGCGAATACTTGTCCGACATGTAGCCGATGAGAGCAGGGGATGGCACATCGCCGAGCAGATGATAAACAAAAATGCTTGCTGCCAAGGCAGCGGCGCGCACATGGGGTCCTACCGAATCGATAATCGCTGCGTTCAGCGGGCCAGTGTTCAAGAGCAGCAGGAACTCGGCAACAAAAATGCCCACGACCATCGTCCTGCCGCTCGCAAACAAGGCGACGCACATGGCTGGAATCCCCAACCCCAGGCTGACGGCCGATACGAGGTAGTGGGCAGATCGGGTTCGACGCAGCAACCAATCGGAGATCCAGCCGCCCGCGAGTGACGCAACCAGGCCGTTAACGATGGTGCTCAAACCAAAAATAATGTTCGCATCCAGCAGGCTGTAACCGTGGGCGCGGTGCAGAAAAGTCGGCATCCAGACCTGGAGCCCTCCGAGCGCGAAGACCATCATCGCCATGCCGAGGGTTGCCGTGAGGAATGCGGGATTGTGGAGCAAGCTTCTCAGCGTGTCTCGCTCTGGAGTCTTGCTTTCGGCCGCATCGAATTGGCCGAGCGGCGGCTCCGGAAGCAGCAGAAGCAGCAACGCCAGCAGCACTCCGGGCGCAGCTCCAGCATAGAATGGAGCCCGCCAGCCGTACTTTGGACCCATGACTCCGCCGAGCAGATACCCCAGCGCGGTTCCGACCGGAAGCGCGAGATAAAACACCCCCATGATCCGCCCTCGTTTTTCCACCGGAAACAAGTCCGCGATAAAGGTTGGAGAAAGAATGACAAAGCTGGCTTCGCCGATGCCCACCAGGGTGTGACGAATGAGCAATTGGTTAAAGTTTGTCGTAACGGCGGTGAGCAGAGTGGCCCCGCTCCACACCAAAGCCCCGGCGACGATAACGCGCTTGCGCGAGAAGCGCAGGGAAAGCGGCCCCATGAAGGGCGCCGCGCACATATAAAAAATGAAGAAGACGCTGGTGAGCAGGCCGAAGGCCGCGTCGCTGCGATGGAACTCAGCTTTAACCAGATCCTGTACCGCGAACAGCACGGAGCGATCGATGTAATTGAGCAGGTTCAGCGCCGTCAGGAGCGCCAGTGCCGTGCGAGGATAGAGTTTCGCCGGGGTCACAGGTCGAGCGAATATAGCATGACGAAGAAGAGGAGAAACGCGGAATCTACGAGGTTCCACAACGCCCGATCACTTCTGACTTTTCTTCGTTCGCGGCCACCTCGCGATCACGACGGTCGAAATCCCGCCGCGCGGACGGAACTCACCTTTCACCTCCGCCCACACCGGCTTGGCCCAGCGCACAACATCCGCGAGCACCTGATTCACGATGTTCTCCTGGAAGATGCCGAGGTTTCGATATGCCTGGAGATATTGCTTTAACGATTTCAGCTCCAGGCACCGGCGATCCGGCACGTATCGGATCACGATGTTACCGAAGTCCGGCAAGCCGGTCTTCGGGCAGACGGACGTGAATTCAGGATCGTCCACAACAATCTCGTACCCTGATCGACCAGAACCTGGAAATTGGTTCGGCCAGGTTTCAATTTCCGGGAAATCGTGATTGAGCCCGGCTCGCGCGTGCTCCGCGGTGTAACCGGGAGAAGCGTAACGGGGAGATGGGGAACGGGGAGATTTCGGCATCTGCCTATTGTACCCAGCCCCTCGTCCCAAGCGCCTTGAACCCAGTTTTGCCAGTTGCTAAGAACTCCAACTAATGGAACGCGGCGGGAGGGTTCCGGAGCTTAGATCCGGGGCCTCGTGGAGGCGTTGTGGTTCGCTCGTTCAGCTTGCGGTAACTACCCGATGCAGTGTATTGGAGGTGGGCGAGGTTTTGATAAAATCTGCGGAGTTTTAGTTTGCGGCCATCCCGAAAACAGAGAGGAGAAACTTTTGAATCGACGATTTGGAAAAACAGCAGTGGCAGCCGTAGTGACGGTGGCTCTTTTGCTATTTGTCGCAGCACCCCTCGTGCACGCCGATGCCAAAGAGAAGTGCCAACATGCCATCGAAAAGGCGGAAGCAAGATTGGACAGAGCGATCCACGACAGGGGCGAACACAGCCGAGAAGCGGATGAACGGCGGCGAGATTTGAATGCCGAACGGGAACGTTGTTGGAATGCGTATCATCAGTGGTGGAATGGGAAAGACCATCGATGGGAGACTGAGCACAATTGGGAAGATCATCACTGAGTGAAGTTGGCAGTTGATGGCCATAAGGGCGGTTCGAACGAGCGTCCCGTGACTCGCTGAGTATGGGACGCTTTGTTTTGCGCCCTTGCTGCGCATTCAGGGCCGGCGCCCTAGGTTAGTCGTTGGTCGTCAGTCGTTAGTCGTTCGGAGGGCTTGCCCACGACTAACGACCAGCGACTAACGACCAACGACTAACGACCAACGACCAGCGACTCCCCGCTGACGCAAAGCGTCGGCCCAGAGCATCTAAACAGGTAAGTCCTAAGCGTTCATTTGCCTGCTCCCCGTAGCGCCTGGATGATATACATTGAAGCTGGCGCGTCTCTCTACATGCCATTGAATGGAAACAGTTCGGGACGCCGGCCGCGGCGTTGGTGGATAACGGCGCTGGCGATCTTGGCGGCGGTGATTGTGCTGGGTGCTTTCGTCTCCCACCGCGATAACCCTGTGCCAGTGCGAACCGCCGCCGTCGAGCTGACCACGATCCGTAGCCTGGTTTCCACGAACGGAAAAATTGAGCCCGTCAACAACTTTGAGGCCCATGCTCCGGTCTCGACGAATGTGCAGCACGTTTTCGTCAAAGAAGGCGACTCCGTAAAGAAGGGCCGATTGCTGCTGGTTTTGGACGATGCCGGCGCTCGGGCGCAAGCCGCCCGCGCCCAGACCCAGTTAAGAGCGGCGCAAGCCGACCTGAGCGCAGCCGAACGAGGCGGGAGCCAGGAAGAAGTGCTGAGCCTCGAAGCGCAACTGGTAAAGGCGGGCACCGACCGCGATTCGGCACAGCACAATTTAGTCGCGTTGAAAAAACTTGAGCAGCAGGGTGCGGCCTCGGCGGGAGAAGTACGAGAAGCGGAAAACGCTCTTGCCCGCGCCGATGCCCAACTAACCTTTCTCCGTCAAAAACAGACGAAACGATATTCGAATGCGGAGTTGGCGCGCGTCGAGGCGCAACAAGCGGAGGCACGGGCCACCTACGATGCCGCCGAGGACGTTCTGGCGAAATCCAATGTCCGCGCTCCTTTTGATGGCATCGTGTACTCGCTGCCCGTAAAGCAAGGCGGGTACGTCACGACCGGAGAGCTCCTGCTGCAAATGGCGGATCTGCGAAAAGTAATGGTCCGCGCTCTCGTCGATGAACCTGACGTGGCCCGGCTCGCGCTCGGAGATCCGATTGAGATTACCTGGGACGCCGTCCCCGGACGCGTTTGGCGGACCACCGTGACTAACATCCCGTCGACGGTGAAATTGCACGGTGCGCGCAACGTCGGCGAAACCACCAGCATTGTAGATAACAAGGATCTGAAACTCTTGCCCAATATAAACGTCGGAGTAACCATCGTTACCGCCGAGCACGACAACGTCCTGGTGGTGCCGCGAGAAGCTCTGCGAATGGACGACTCCAAGGCTTATGTCTTGCTGGTCTCCGGCCACGAACTCAAGCGCCGGGATGTGGAGACTTCCCTTTTCAATCTCACGCAGGTTGAGGTAACCCGCGGCCTCTCTGCCAAGGACGTGGTGGCGATCGGTTCGTGGAATGGCAAACCGATCGGCGAACGAACCCAGGTCAAGTTTTAAATGATCACACGTTAACTGATGACACGCTCTTTTTTGCTCGTTTTGCTTACTCTCGTCGCGGCTTTGACTGCCAGCGCGGCGGACTCCGCCAAGGAGATGCTGGCGGCCGGGCGGGTCGATGAAGCCATCGCCGAATTGAATGGACATCTCGCTTCTGCCCCGGCGGACGCGGAATCCTCCAACCTGCTGTGCCGGGCTTATTACGAGCTCGAAGATTGGGAGCGCGCGGAATCTTCCTGCAAAAAAGCGGCCTCGCTTGACCCAGACAACAGCCGTTTCCATCTGTGGCTGGGGCGCGTGTATGGCGAAAAGGCGGATCGCGCAAATCCTCTAGCCGCCGGGCTTCTGGCCGAAAAGGCTCGCGGAGAATTCGAGCGCGCAGTGCAACTGAATCCGAACGACACGGATGCCCGGCTCGATCTGGCGGAGTTCTATGTTTTAGCGCCCCGCATCCTCGGTGGCGGCGAGCAGAAGGCCCGCCAACAAGCGCGGTCCATTGCAACTGTAAACCCTGGCCGGGAACACTGGATTTATGCCCGCATCGCCGAACAGAAAAAAGACGCCGCCACTGCCGAACGGGAATATCGCCAGTACATCGACCTCAGCAAAGGTGCAGCGGAAGCCTGGCTCAACTTGGCCTTTTTTCTCCGCCGTCAGCTGCGCATCGATGAAATGGAGCAAGCCGTCGTCAAGCTCAGCCAAGCGCCTATCGCCAGACCCGATGCGCTGGTTGAAGCGTCCGAGATACTGTATCGCACCGGTCGCAGCTATCCTTTCGCCACGGAACTGCTGCGCCGCTATCTCGCCGCCGGTCCGGTTGAGGCAGCGCCGGCGTTCAAAGCCCACTATCGGTTGGGTCTGTTGCTGGAAAAACAAGGCGACAAAGCAGGTGCTGCGCAGGAGTACCGGGCTTCGTTGTCATTGGCCCGGAACTTCGGTATAGCCCAGCAAGCACTCAACCGAGTTGCCCCCTGAGGATGGCAAGATTCCCTTTGCGCCTTGCGGCGTCTCCGATAACTTCCAAAGCTACTGTCCCGCTCGCCTCTGGCGCACTACAATTTGTGCGTCGCGGCGCAGTCGCGCCCCGATCCATGTGGTGATGAGATGCAGGTGACGAGATGAAGCTTCAACTGCCGCGGTGGTTGCGCCGCACAAATCCGCTCGCCTTACTTACTGTCGCACTGCTGATCGCAACGCGCGGCCAGGCTGAACCGCTGCCTCTCGAGCGCGCCATTCGGCTCGCGCTCGCACACAGCACGACCGCGGCGATTGCGAATGCCGATGTGCAGCGGACCTTCGCCTCCTACCGGGCACTCCACGACAACTACCTGCCGCAGCTAGCCATGGGTTCGGGCCTCGGTTGGTCCTATGGATTCCCGCTCACCATCGAAGGGGCGGCACCGGCACTGGGCAATGCCGTCGCGCAGAGTTCGGTCTTCAACCCGGCGCAGCGGCAATTGATAAAGGCGGCGAAAACGGACTGGCATGCTTCTGAGTTTCAGGACAAAGACCAGCGCAATGCCCTCATCCAGGACGTTGCCTTGACCTACGCTGAACTGGTGAAGTGGGAAGCGCGTCTCGTGCGTTTGCAGCAATACGAGGCCCAGGCGCAGCAAATGGAACTAGCGGTGGCTGAGCGCCTGCAGCAGGGCGTGGACAGCGCCGTGGACTTAAACAAAGCGAAACTCACTACAGCGCGCGTGCGCCTTCACCGGGCTGAGGCGCGTGGCAACGCCGATGTCTTGCGGCGCCACCTCTCAACCCTGACCGGCTTGCCGGCTTCCTCCATTGAAATCGCGCCCGAAACAATTCCCGCCTTGCCGCCCGTCGCTCCAGAAGAAGATCTTTCGGAAAAAGCGGTTGCCTCCAGCCCCGCCATCAAGTTTGCCGAGCAGCATTCGCTGGCGGAATCGATGCGGGCTTTGGGCGAGCATCGCGCTATGTACCCATCGATGGATTTCTCCGCCCAGTATGCGCGACTCTCCACCATCAATAACTGGAACGACTACTACCGGAAATTTCAGCCCGACAATGCCACCATCGGCCTTGCTATCCGGATCCCACTATTCAACGCCACCCAGCGCGCCAAAGCCGACGCGGCCAAGGCGGAAGCCCTCAAGGCGAAGAAGCAAGCGGACGCGACTCGCGACCAGGTGGCGGAGGAGACGCTGAAACTGCAGCGCGCCGCCGAACAACTCGAGGCCGCCCGCGAGGTAGCGCAGTTGGAATATCAATTGGCACAGTCAAGCCTGGAGGCGGCCCAAACCAGGATCGACGCAAAGACGGGCACCCTGCACGAGTTGGCCGATGCACGAGTGCAAGCCGCCGAACGCTACCTGCTATTCCAGGATGCCGATTTTGAGTACCAGCGGGCCCGCATGAACCTGCTGCGCGCCACCGGAGATTTGGAGAAATGGGCGCTGCCAGGCAGCGCCTCAATAGCCCCGGCTTCAAAATGACGCATAAAACACCTGATCCAGCCAGTACCCGATTCTGGCGTCTTAATGCGGAAAAGCGACGTTCGGCGAGGTTCGTTTGCGGCTTGAGCCCCGCCAAGGCACACTTGGACAAAGGTTTCCACGCTTTCGACACAGTTTGGCACGTACCTGAATGGTAGCGTCGGCTGGGGTGTGTGCGCATCTAACTATGCAACTGACAATGTTAAGATAGAGATTCCCAATATGCCGTCAAAAACACTGTTCTTGAATCCGCCTTCGTTTGAGAATTTCGACGGAGGCGCAGGCTCGCGCTGGCCCGCGACGCGTGAAATCGAATCCTACTGGTATCCGGTCTGGCTCGCTTATCCGACCGGGATGCTCGAGGGCGCGCGCCTGCTCGACGCCCCGCCGCACCACGTCACGGCGGAAGAGACGATCCGTACCTGCAAAGATTACGAATTGCTCGTGCTGTTTACTAGCACGCCGGGGTTCGCCGGCGACGTCCGCATGGCCGAGGCCATCAAAGACAGCAATCCTCACATCAAAATCGCTTTTGTCGGACCCCACGTCAGCGTGCAGCCCGAGAAGTCTTTGATGGAGGCAAAGGTAATTGACGTAGCCTGCCGAAAGGAATTCGACTACTCCATCGTCGAATACGCCCAAGGCAAGCCCATCGAAGACATTCTCGGCGTTTCCTACCGTAAGAATGGGCACGTGGTGCATAATCCCGATCGGCCAACTATCGAGAATCTGGACTCCCTGCCGCACGTGACCGATGTTTACCGGCGCGACTTGGACGTCCGCCGTTACAACGTGCCATTCCTGCTTAACCCGTTCGTATCGCTGTACACCACCCGCGGATGCCCGGCGCAGTGCACCTTCTGCCTCTGGCCGCAGACCCTCAGCGGACACCCTTGGCGCAAACGCTCCACCGACGACGTGGCGCGCGAAATGGCCAAGGCAAAAGATTACTGGCCCTACGTGAAGGAATTTTTCTTCGACGACGATACCTTCAATCTGCAGAAGGCTCGCACCATCGAATTGTGCGCCAAGTTGAAACCGCTGGGCCTCACCTGGTCGTGCACGTCGCGAGTCACCACCGACTTCGAAACGCTCAAGGCCATGAAAGACGCGGGATGCCGGCTCCTGATTGTGGGCTACGAATCGGGTGATCAGCAGATTCTGAAAAACATCAAGAAAGGCGCGACCGTCGAGCGCGCCCGCCAGTTCACCAAGGATTGCCACAAGCTGGGACTTGTGATCCACGGAGATTTCATCATGGGCTTGCCGGGAGAAACTCGCGAGACCATCAAGAATACGATCAAATTCGCCAAGGAACTCGACGTGGAGACGATTCAGGTTTCGGTGGCGCATGCTTTCCCTGGAACCGAACTGCACGAAGCCGCGATAAAGAACGGCTTTATGACCAGCGACACAAAAATGGTGGACGACCTCGGACACCAGATGGTGCAGATCGAGTATCCGGGCCTGCCCGCGACCGAAATTCTCGCGGCAGTTCATGACTTCTACGACGCGTATTATTTCCGCCCCAAGGCTGCCTACCGCATTTTGAGGAAAGCGTTGTTCGACAGCTCCGAACGCAAGCGCTTGTACAAGGAAGCGCGAACCTTCCTTAAACTGCGCGCCCAGCGCCACAAGTGGGTCAAGGAAAACCGCAAGGAAGAAGGCCCTGCCCCGGAACCGGCCAAGGCCTAGGGGAGACATTGAATCATTAAGGCATTGTCTCATCGAGACATTTTGAAAACCCAAGAGCCTTTGACCTTTGATGATTAAATGTCTCAATGACTAAATGATTAAATACCTCAAGTGACTTTTCGAAAATACCTCGTCCTGGCAGGAATCACCGTCTGCGCTACCGCGGGTGATTCCCTGCTGGCTCGCGGCATGAAACAACTCGGCAATATAAATGTCTCGCTGCACAACCTCAGCGGCCTGCTGCTGGCCATCCTCAACCCCTGGGTGACTGCGGGAATCCTGTTGCTGCTGGCGTTTTTCGCTTGCTACATGTCCGCGCTTTCGTGGGCTGACCTCACCTATGTCCTGCCTGCCACATCGCTCGGATATGTGCTCGTTGCTCTGATTGCTCGCTTCGGTTTCCATGAAGAAATTTCGCCGACGCGCTGGCTTGGCATCGCGCTGATCGCTGCCGGCGTGGGTTTCGTGGCCGCCGGCCCGTCGCTCACGCCCAGTCGCCAACCCCTTCATTCCCACGAAGCTTCCCGCGACGCTTTTTCTCAGGAGGTGAAGTTATGAAAGACATCTACGCCTGGGCGGCGATTGGGCTCATCGTTCTGACCTCGACCACCGGCGACGTGCTGCTCGCCCACTCCATGAAACAAGTTGGTGACGTCGGCGAACTCTGGAAGCGGCGCGGGGTGCTGGCGGTGCTTGGGCGCGTGCTTCGAACACCCACGTTCGCTCTAGGATTGATGGCGATGGGGATTGCGTTCTACAGCCTCCTCTTCGGCCTTTCGTGGGGCAATCTTAGTTTGGTCGTGCCCGCTTCCGCCTCGCTCACCTTTGTGGCGAACGCAGTAGCCGCGCGCGTCTTCCTGCACGAGCGCGTGGGGCGCCGTCGTTGGATTGCGGCATTGCTGGTAGCGGGTGGTGTGGTGCTGATGGCGGTTTGAATGGCCCTAGCCGAATAGATCGACGCGGACCACGAGCGGCTGCGCTTCCACGATCGGATCCTCGGCAACGGATGCAGCCTGGCCCGCTTTCGAACTTTCTCTTGAACTTTCTTTTGAACTTTCCCCCGAACTCTCCGCCGGCAGTATTGTCCCCAGAAAAGAAAACCGCTCGCTCAACATCGCCGCCTGATGTTTTCCCTCCTCTAACTGTTTTCTGAAGGACTCCGCATTGATCTCGCGGCGGGCAGCCTTGAGATTGTTCATGACCGCTTGCAACCTCGCCAACTCCGTCACCAGGTCCGCGAGCGTGTGTTTTCCGCCAGCACTCAAGTGGACGAACTCTATGCCGGCTCCGAAGCGGCTCCGAAACGCCCTCACCTCACCCACGGCTCGGAATGAAGCCGCGTTGACGCGCACGATAATTTCAGTTCGCACGCCGAAATCAATGGGCAGAGTGGTATCGATGCAGCACCCGCCGAGGCTCAGATCGAATATCTTCCCCGGAACGAAGATGCCGTCTGATGGGAGGCGACTAATCTTTGCCTCACCACCGCATTTGAATCGCGGACTACGGCGGCGATCATTGTCTCTGCAATCAATGCCTCCGCAATTAATGTCTCGACAATCGATGTCCGCCTCAGGGCACTCACGCATGTTTATAAGATCGTATGTCGCGCGATAACTCTTGAGAATGGCATCAACGTAACGCAGGGTTGGGAACCGAAGTAATTGAAGTCGTCGAAGTAAATCTCATCCAAACAGCCGCATCAAGCCACTCGGGGCCAGATCGGGGACGAGAAAGCTGGCGCTCTTGCCGCCCGGAAAGACGCCCCGCGTCAGTGCTTCCGCGGCAAGATAGCCGCTGCGAACCGCGCCCTCCATGGTGGCTGGCCATCCGGTCGCGGTCCAATCGCCGGCCAGAAAGACTCGCGGCCATGCGGTCTCTGGCTTAGGCCGATGCTGGTCGATTCCCGGGCGCGGCGAATACGTCGCATGCACTTCTTTGATCACAGTCGATTTCAGTAGTTTCGCTTCGCGTGCAGCGGGGAAAAACTCTAGCGCTTCTTTCACCGCCATGTCGACGATCTCCGCCTTCGACTTTTCAACCAGGCTCCGGGAGCAGCTTACGACCAGTTCAATGTAGCTGCCGTTGCCGCTATCCCCAAATTCGTTGTTGCGACTTTCGTTGTTGCGAGACTCAATAAGCCGCGATTTGTGAAACATCCACTGGATGGTGCGGTCGAGCAGGACGGCGTGATCGAGATCGCTGATTTGACGATCGAACCAGAGATGGATGCCGGTGATCGGCGACGTCGAGAACTGGCCGAGCGCCGCGGCGAGCGGCGCAGCGGATTGAGTCTCGGGCAACATGCGCCCCAAAACATCGAACGAAACAGCCAGCACCAGATAGTCGAATTTCTGTTCCTGTCCGTTCGTCGTCACCCTTACCTGAGACCCTTCGGCTCGAAACGACTCCACGCTCGCGCGAAATTGGATCTCTCCACCACGCGCCCGGATGTAGTCGCCGGTTGTGCCGTACAAGTCGGTGAGCGGGACGGTTGGAATTCCCATGCGCCCGGCAGCGGCCGATTTAAGAAACGACTCGCGCACCACCTGGGCCGCATATGGGACGGAAACCCGATCGAGATCTTCATTCAAGGCGCTGACCAGAATTGTCTTCCAGAAACGCTCGATCGCTTGCCCGGTTTGTCCGTGACGTTTGAGCCAGTCGAGGAACGACTCACCACGATCCGCCGATATGGAAGGAGCGAGAGCCGCCATGGCGCGGCCGATGGCCATTTTGTCGCGAAAATTCAAACAGTCGGCCCGAAGAAAGGCCAGAGCGGTATGCAGCGGAGCGGGCAGCCCTGACGGGGCGATCATAGATGCGCGCCCTCCAGGCTCGAGGAAGGTCAGCCTCTCATACCAGCGAATCTTGTCCTGCACTCCCGCGCGCCGATAGAAATCGAGCAGGTTGGTGCAGCAGCCGAGCAACACATGCTGGCAATTGTCGACAATTTCGCCGGTGCCGGGATGCTGATAAGACGACGCACGCCCGCCAAGATAAGGACGGCGCTCAAAAAGCGACACGCGAAAACCGGCGTCGGCCAAGGCGCATCCAGCGGCGAGACCGGCCAACCCGCCTCCGGCGATAGCGACTGTAGGAGGATGTGTCGTATCGGGATAGATCGACTTAGAAACGTTCGGATTGGGATAGATCGGATCAGGATCGCTCGACGTAGAAACGTTCGTGGGCGGCATCACACCAGTCGCTTCAGAATTCCTTTTCCGAGGACAGCGAGCTTTTCGGGAACCGTTAATCGGACGCGCGCACTGAAAACGTCGTACTGGTTCGAAGCAATCTTTTCGAGCAGCCGTCGATAGATGGTAATCAGAACCCACAGGCCGGGCTGACAATCTTCATTCACCAGCGGGATCAGCTCTTCTCCAGCGCTGTAGCATTCGCGAGCGCGGTCGGCCTCCATCGCCAGCAGCGGACGGATGCGGGCAACATCAATCTGCGGCGCAACCAGATCGGCAGCCAAGAGCCCGCACTGTGCCAGGTCCTCTTGCGGAAGATAAACCCGGCCCATGGCGACGTCTTCTTTGACGTCGCGAATGATATTCGTAAGCTGAAATGCCAGACCGCAACGCTCGGCCAGCGGCTCCGCAGCAGGATCTCTATACCCAAAGATCTTGATGCACACTAATCCAACCACCGATGCCACACCATAGCAATACTGGCGCAACTCTTCAAAAGTCTGGTAACGCGCAGCCAGCGGCGCACCGGCGGAGGGCTCTGGCTGGACGCCATCGAGATCCGCGGCCGTGCCGAAGGCGAGCTGGTCGAGAAGCCCAAATGGAATCTGGTAAGTGCGCTGCGCATCGGTCAGCGCCAGCAGCACCGGATCGTCCGTTGGCTGTGCCGCCAAGGCGCGGTGGACTTTATTCAGCCATTCCGCCAGCTTGTTACGGCGATCATCGGGACTCAGCGTGTTGTCGTCGGCGATGTCGTCGCACCGCCGCATGTAGGCGTACACCGCGCTCAACGCATTGCGTTTCCGCCGTGGAAGCACCGCAAACCCGTAGTAGAAATTTTTGGCCGCGGAGCGGGCGATACTCCGGCAAACCGAGTACGCCATATCGAGCTGTGACGCGGTAGGCGCAAACTGCACCGGCGCATTTCCCACGGCGCTGCTCATCGTTCCTTCTCCTGCGGCCTCCCCAGCAGTTTCCCCAGCGCGGCACGAGCGACCAGGGCCAGCTTCCGGGCTTTCGAGATTGTGGGACGCCTGCCCAGCACAGCGAAGTCTTGGCGTTCGATTGCGTTCAGAATTTCCTGCCCGCCGCGGCTGAAGAGTTCGATGTCGGTGGCCAGTGCGCGCTCGACCTTCCCGATCAGCGGCTCGCCTTGCGCAAACCATTCCCGCGCGCGTTCGACTTCAAACTTCATCATCTCGCAAAACGCGGAAGTGTTTTCGCCGTCGCGTATTTCTGCTTCGCTCACGCCGAAGCGGCGTAGGTCTTCGAGGGGAAGGTAAATTCGTCCCTTAGCAAAGTCCGCGCTCACGTCTTGCCAGAAGTTCGCGAGCTGCAACGCGGTACACGTGTAATCCGAAAACCGTTGGCGCTCGGAATCGCGGTATCCGCAGACATAAAGCACAAGGTGGCCCACCGGATTCGCCGAATACCGGCAATAGCCCAGCAGATCGTTGAATGTTTCGTAGCGGCCTACACTTTGATCCTGCCGGAAAGCGGTCAGCAAATCCGCGAATTCATGTTTGGGAATTTCAAACTCGCGCACGGTTTCGGCGAGCGCGACAAATACGGGGTGCCTGGGGTGCCGCGTATGATCACCGTCGTAGCACGCGTTTAGCTCGTTCTCCCACTGCTCGAGCAACTGCAGGGATGCGACGCTGTCGCCGACCTCGTCACCCAGATCGTCCGAGATGCGGCAATACGCATAGACGTTGAAGAAGTGCTGGCGCAGCCGCTCCGGAAGAAACCAGGACGCAACCGAAAAATTCTCATAATGCGAGCGCGCCAGGCGACGGCAATATTCGCGCGCTTCGGCCTCCGAAGGAGCATGCTCAGGGATGGCGTACTCCGGCGGCAGTGCACTCCAAGCGGAAGAGAGAGGCGCAGTCGGGGGATGAGTCGCAGCAGTCATTAATAAATGGCCAATAAATCAAATTGTCATCCTGAGCGGAGCGAAGGACCTGCTTTCTCTAGCACCGGGAAAGAAACAGGTCCTTCGCTGCGCTCCGGATGACAACTTAAAATGTAGGTCCCGAATTTACGGACGCGACGCTAGTGACCTGGGATAATCGCAGTCTTGATATCCCCGTTGCGGTTCAGCATGTGGCGCAGCACATCGTGCAAACGCGAAAGCGGCGCTTCGCCGGTAATGTAATCGTCGCCGCAAACTTTCTTCTCGGCAATCAAACCAAAGGCCCGGCGCACCGTCTCCGGGGTGTGATGGAAAGTCGCCTTCAAAGTGATTTCCGAGTAGTGCAAGCGGTTGGTGTCCAACTGCACTTTGGTTCCCGAAGCGCACCCGCCGAAGAAATTCACCGTGCCGCCCTTGCGAACCATCTGCACGGCCCACTCCCAGGCTTCCGGACGGCCCACGGCTTCGATTGCCACATCGGCGCCGCGCCTCTCCGGACTCAACTCGCGCACCGCCTCCACCGGATCTTTCACCTTGGTAATCTGCACCACCTCGTGCGCACCCTTTTTGCGTGCCAGTGTAACCTGCGAGTCGCGCTTGACCACCGCAATCACATTGCAGCCGATGGCCTTGGCCACCTGCACAAACATCAGGCCAATCGGCCCACCGCCAATCACTGCCACGGTGTCACCGATCTCGACTCCAGTTTCATGCAGGCCACGGAGCACGCAGGCCAGCGGCTCGGTCATCGCGGCATCCTCGAAGGTGACAGTCGAAGGCACCACGAGCATATTGGTTTCCACAATGCGCCGCGGAATCCGTATGTACTCCGCGTAGGCTCCATTGTTGAACAGCAGATCTTCGCAGAGGTTTAACTGGTGTTTGGAGCAATAGAAGCACATGCCGCAAGGAGCCGAGTTGAGCGCGACCACGCGCATCCCCTTCTTGAAGCCGCGCACGCCCTCGCCCACTTCTTCGACCGTGCCCGCCAGTTCATGCCCGAACAACGCCGGCGGCACAATCATGCGGGCGTGATAGCCGCGCTGATACACCTTCAAATCCGTGCCGCAGGTGAGCGCCACGTGGACCTTGACCAGAACTTCGCCGTCACCCACACGCGGGATGGGCACCCTTTCAATCTTGATATCTTCTTTGCCGTAGAGGACGGCTGCCGTCATCTTGCCAGTCACAATTGATGTCCTTCCCAGGCGCTGCCCGGCTGGATGACGACCTTCATCGAATCCGGTCGAGGATGGGCCGCCAGATCCAGCGCTTCCACACCGCTATGCAGCGGGAAACGGTGGCTGATAAGCCGTTCCAGATCCATTTCACGGTTCATGACGAAGCGCACTGACTCCTCCTGCAATTCAAAAGATGCGCTGTAGGATCCCAGCAAAGCCTTTTCGTCCACACACACTGCCGCCGGATCAATCGTGGCCTCGCCCCGCACCGTCTGCGCAAATAGCAACACACGACCTCCCGGACGGATGGCATCCATGGCAGGCCGAATCAGGCCGTTCCCGCCGACCGCCAAAATCACGGCGTCAGCCCCGCGCCCTTCCGTCATTCCGCGCACGGTTTGCCCGGCGTCAGTCTTGGAAGCGTCAATTGTCAGTTTCAGATTGAAGCTATTTGCTATTGTAAGCCTCGCCGGATACAAGTCGGAAGTAATCACCCGAGCCCCCGCCCGCTTCGCCAGAATCGCCAGAATCAGGCCAATCGGACCCTGCCCAATCACCAGCACCGTCTCCCCCGCTTCGAGACGAAGGGTCTCAATACCTTTAATGCAAGTATTCACCGGCTCGACAAAGCACGCTTGCTCAAAGCTGACGCCGTCCGGGATGCGCACCGTTCCCTTCTCCACGATCCAGTCCATCACCCGGACGTATTCCGCAAATCCTCCACCCGACGGCTCGAACCCAGCCGTGCATCCGACCTTCTTGTAGGTCGCGCACTGAGCGAAGGTCTTGTGGCGGCAGTAATAACATTCTCCGCAAGGGATGTGATGGAACACGACGACGCGTTCGCCGACGCTGAACTTGCGAACCCCTTGCCCCACTTTCGCCACGACCCCTGAAGTTTCGTGACCAAAAATACGAGGCGCGGAGTGCGAGCCAGTAGCGATCTTCTTAAGATCGGTCCCGCAGATTCCGCAGGTGTGGACTCGAACCAGAATCTCCCCAGGCCCGACTTCCGGCACAGGGACTTCTTCCAAGCGCACATCGTTCACGCCGCGATACACCGCAGCCCTCATCGTGGAAGGAATCTCGTGCCTTTCGTTCTCAACGGCCACCGTCGATGTCCGAGCAATTGCCATAGCAGACCTTGTTGATTCCCCTCACTCTAGTATCGTGATCGCGTGATTTATACCGTTTCGCTCCTGAGAGTAGCGCTGCCGTCCCGGCGGCTGTTCAGCGGGCGTCCTCGCCCGCCGCCCCGAGGGCGAGATGCCCTCGGGACAGCGGCAAGATGCCGGCGCTACCCGTTTTCCACGTCGTAATTATCACTTGGTCGCGGCACTAGCTGCGACCGCGTATGTTGCGGCCATCGATCATCCAACCTTGCTGGTGGAGAGCCGGGCGTCCTCGCCCGGCTGGGCGGGCGAGACGCCCGTTTCTCCCAGAGTCTCACGGCCGAGATAATTCACGAGCGCGCCGCAAAGAGCATGACTTGCTTTGGAACTGTTACGCGCCAGCGCAATGGTAGTCCCCCACAGCCAAGGGCGCAGCGCCACATGACACGCAAACCTGACGGAGTGAAAGCTCCCATCCTTCGCCACGAAGCGATCCAGCGCCGGCAGATTGAAATCGGCGTCGTCGGAGATGGCTTTCAGAGCGCCGAACTCGATTCCCCGCGCCTGCGCTCCCTGCGCGACGGCTGCAGCTTCCATGTCCACTGCAATCGCGCCATACGCTTTGCCGAATCGAATCTTCTGCGCCTTATCGGCAACATTTGCGGAACTCACCAGAATGCCCTCGCCCAGGCCGACTTCTGTTCGAGCGCTGTCGGCAGAGTTGATCACCGTGCGCGGCTCAAGAACATGCCCGACCTGCAAAGCACCGTCCAGCGCTCCGGCAAAACCGGCTGATACAACTCGCACGGGATGCACTTCCCGAATCACCGCTTCGGTAGCGCGGCGCGCCGCTTCGGCTCCAATCCCGCCGCACACCAGAGCTGCTTCGCCATTTTCAAAAAGACGATATCGTCGGCCGTCGGGTTCCATCGTTCTGACCTTCCAGTTTCGAATCAGCGGTCGCACCTCGCGTTCCATCGCGGCGATAATGGCAATTCTAGCCATCCGCAGCCACTCCAGCCCTTAAAGGGGCGGTCTGTGGAGCGACGGGCGTCCCCGCCCGTCCCGCGACGCCCTCTGGACGGGCGGGGACGCCCGTCGCTCCACCAGCTCGTTTCGCAACGCTTGCGGCATCGCTAAAGCGACGCCCTGATACAAAGCCTGAATCCTCAGGCGAATCGTCGGCCGAATTTTCCAGTGTGTTAGACATAGCCGTTCGCGCGGAACCACTCGACCGACCGCCGCAGCGCCGCATCGACTGGAACCGTCCGCCAGCCCAGTTCCCGCTCCGCTTTCGCTGAACTCACAAACATCAGCTTGCGTCCCATGCGCACGGTGTCAATCGTCGCGCGCGGCTCGCGGCTCAGAACCCGGCCGGTCACCATCTCGTCCACAACTCCAGCCGCCAGCGCAAAAATGTAAGGCAGCTTCACGGTCGGCGAGGGCAAACCCGTAATCGCGGCCAGGCGATCCAGAATCTGCTTCAGCGTAAGATTCTCTCCGCCCAGGATGTAGCGCTCGCCTGATCTTCCCTTCTCCAGCGCCTGAATATGGCCGCGGGCGCATTCGGTCGCATCCACCAGGTTCAAACCGGTTTCCACATACGCCGGAAATTTTCGTTTCAGAAAATCCAGTACGATTCTCCCGGTCGGAGTCGGCTTGATATCGCGCTCGCCGATCGGCGTCGTGGGATTCACAATCACCACATCGACTCCGGCTCGCGCTGCCTGGACTGCCACTTGCTCCGCCATGAACTTCGAACGCTTGTAGTGCCCGATCATATCCGCGATGCCGACCGGGCTCTGTTCATCCGCTACGTTCCCGTTGTTCGTGCCCGAAGTAAAGCCCATGGTCGCTACACTCGACGTGTACACCACGCGCCGTACACCCTGTTTCCGAGCCGCTTCCAGCACGGCACGCGTGCCCTCGACATTCGAGCGATACATCTCGTCGGAATCGCGCCCGCGCACCCACAGCCGATAATCCGCCGCAACGTGAAATACAACGTCGCAGCCGGAAAGCGCCTTCTCAATCGAAGCCGCATCGCGCAGGTCGCCCACAACACGATCGGCGTTCAAGTCGCTGATGTTGCGCAGATCGCTGGTAGGCCGCACCAACAGCCGCAACTCGGCTCCCTGTTCCGCCAGGACGCGCGCAACATGACTGCCCAGAAATCCCGTGGCGCCGGTAACTAAAGCCTTCAAAACCAGTTCTCAGTTCTCAGTCCTCAGTTCTCAGTTCTCAGTGAGAACCCAGAAAAACCAAATCGCTGACCTTTCTGAGAACTGAGAACTGGGAACTGCGAACTAGCTCGCACTCTTCTCCGCCATCACCTTCAAATAAGTCGTGAGCGCGAGCAGCGGGAAATACTCGCGGTACAGGTGATATTTCAGGTAGAACACGCGCGGAAAGCCCGTGCCAGTGAAGAAAAGCTCGTCCCACGAACCGTCTTTGTTTTGCGTGCGCAGCAGATAGGCCATGCCGCGAGCCACGCATTCGCTGCGCGTGTCGCCTACGGCCAGCAGTCCCATAATCGCCCACGCGGTCTGCGAGACCGTGCTCTCGCCCTGTCCGCGAAGGTTCGGATCGTCATACGATCCCACCGTCTCGCCCCAGCCGCCATCGGCGTTCTGCACCGAGCGCAGCCATTCCGCCGCCTGCTGGATCATGGGATCGTTACGATCCACGACCATCGCTTCCAGACCGCGCAACACCTGCATCGTGCCGTAGATGTAGTTCACGCCCCAGCGTCCGAACCAGCTTCCATCCGGCTCCTGCTGTTTACGAATAAACTTAATCGCCCGCTTCACCGCCGGATGGTTCTGCTCGTATCCATAGGTCGCAAGACACTCCAGAATCCGGCCGGTAATGTCCACGGTTGCCGGATCAAGCATGGCGTTGTGATCGGCAAAGGGCACGTACTGGAACACCATGCGGTCGTTGTCTTTGTCGAACGAGGCCCAGCCTCCATCCTTGCACTGCATCGACAAAATCCAGTCAATCGCCCGTTGCACAGACTCGCTCTGGTAGCGCCCATTCGGATGCTCGACTTGGCTCAGCGCCAGGCACACCATGGCCGTGTCGTCCACATCGGGATAAAACTCATTGTTGAATTCGAAGTACCAGCCGCCCGGCTCGCCTTTCGGATTCTTAATCTTCCAGTCTCCGGGCTTGCGCACCTGCTTCTGCAGTAGCCAGTCGGAGCACTTCACCAGGCGCGGATCCATCGCCGGAACCCCCGCCTCGCCCAAGGCAAACAGCGCGTATGCGGTATCCCACACCGGAGACTTGCAGGGCTGCATGCGGAAAGTATCGCCCTCTTCGATGCCCAGCTTTTCAAACTCATCAAGCGCTCGAATGACTTGCGGATCGTCGACGGAATACCCCAGGCAGCGCAGAGCAATGGTTGCATTCAGGAGTCCGGGATAAATCGCACCCAGCCCATCGCTCATCTCGAAGCGATCCAGCATCCATTTCTCCGCCTTCTTCAGAGCCAGCGAACGCAGCGGACGAATGTGCACGCGTTCCGCCCAGTGAGTAATCCGATCCAGCACTAAAAAGAAGTTGCGCCAGGAAATGCGCTTCTTGGCCCAGCGCAAATGCATGCGCGACTTGTCGCGTCCGCCGACGAAGAGCTCTTCCACGCCCATTTCGTCGGGAATTTTCTTGAACGGCTTCTTCGCGTAGCAGATCGAAAGCGGCACCAGGATGGCGCGCGACCACGAAGAAATCTCGTAGATATTGAACCAGAACCAGTTGGGAAAGAGCACGATCTCCGGCGGAACCGCGGGCACCGCATCGTAATCGTACTGCCCAAAGAAACAAAGATAGATCTTGGTGAAGGTATTGACTTTGGTCACGCCGCCCATTTCGAGTATCTTCTTGCGGGCGCGGGTCAGCGCAGGGTGATCCGCGGCGAAGCCAGCCAGCTTCAGCCCGAAGTAGGCTTTCACCGACGCGCTGATGTTGGATGGACCGCCGGGGTAGGTGCTCCAACCGCCATCTGTATTCTGGTGGTTCAGGATATAGCGAGCGGCCTTTTCGATGCGTTCCTGGTTGCCCGTGCCGAGCAGCGTATGGAGCAGGATGTAATCGGATTCAAGCGTGGTATCGGCTTCCAGCTCTCCGCACCAGTAACCCTCTTCGTGCTGCTGAGAGAAAAGATAATTGCGGGCCGCATCGACGGCGACCGCGACCCGGCTCCCCAGGTCATCGATCTTTCCAAATCGCATCTGCGGGGTCCCCAGCGCGCCCGCGTTTGGCGTGCTGGGGTGGGGCACAGAGGCCGAACTAAAAGGGGAGGATTCTTCCATCATGTCTCCGAACTATGACTCCACCGCCACGGCCGGCGCCGCAGCTATCGTCTCCACGATCTCCGGCGGCAATCCAAAGCGCACATTTTCCGGCATGATTTCGAGTTCCTGCACGTCGCCAAAGCCCTGGCCCGCCAGGTACTCGACCACTTCCTGCACCAAATGTTCGGGAGCCGATGCTCCCGCGGTCAGGGCCACCGTCTTCACCCCATGTAACCACTGCGGGCGAATATTGCGACAGTCATCAATTAGATGCGCCGGCGTGCCCAAACTTCGAGCCACTTCCACCAACCGCTTGGAATTTGAACTATTGTCGGAGCCAACCACCAGCAGCAAATCTGCATCGGACGCCACGTGCTTCACGGCCACCTGCCGGTTTTCCGTGGCATAGCAAATATCCTGAGCCGCCGGACCCTTAATGTTCGGGAACCGCTTGCGCAGCGCGGCGATAATGTCGCGCGTCTCATCCAGGCTGAGCGTCGTCTGCGTCAGGTAGGCCACGCGGTTGGGGTCGGGCAACGTCACCGACGCTACTTCCGTCGGCGACCCCACCACCTGAGTCACTGCCGGCGCCTCGCCAAGCGTGCCAATCACTTCGTCGTGATCGCGGTGCCCGATCAGGATCAGCGAATAGCCTTCCCTCGCGAACTTCACCGCCTCCACATGCACCTTGGTGACCAGCGGACAGGTCGCATCGATCACGCGTAGCTTGCGCAGTTTGCTGTGCTCGCGCACTTCGGGAGAAACCCCGTGGGCGCTATAGATGACGCGTTCGCCCTCCGGCACTTCGTCCACGCTATCGACAAAGATTGCGCCCTTCTGCTGCAGTTCTTCCACTACGAAGCGGTTGTGGACGATTTCCTTGCGCACATAAATTGGCGGCCCAAACGCCTCCAGCGCAATCCGGACAATATCGATAGCCCGCACCACCCCCGCGCAGAATCCGCGTGGCTTCAGCAGCAGCAAGGTCTTCGTGTGCAAACTGTTCCTCTGTAAACCAGTCTCAGACAAATCGCATCCCCCCACCCCACTAGGGTACACTTCCTGATTAGAAAAGATGCTCCAAGGGTATCGAAAGATGCACCCCAAGGTCAATGTAAGCCTTTGAGGCTGTGAGGATTAGCAGCGGACGGGGAATTCTATCGGGTAAACGGGGGCACGGGAGGGTCGCCCATGGTAGTCCGTGGCATCGAGAGCCAGCCCCGGAGGGGCGAACTAACTTAGCCCAGCGCTTCAAGCGCTGGGAAAAGTAACGCAAACGGTTCAAGTCCCGGAGGGACGACCAAGTTTCCCCCAGGGCATCCGCATCCAGAAGAGGGCAAACGTCCTACTGCCCCCATGCGTCAAGCTCTTCCGGAGGCAACGGCTCGAAAAACTCGGGTCCGACTTTCAACTTGCCTTTCAAAGCCCCCGGTTTGCGATTCCCCTGCTCGTCACGAAGCGCGACCAAGCGCACGACCGGCTTCTTCCCGCGAGCGATAACGATCTCCTCACCCCGGCAAGCCCCCGCAATCAGTCGGGAAAGATCGACTTTGGCTTTGCGAATCGTGACAGTTTCCATAAATGCATGTTAGACGGCTCTACTCAGCGAATTCAAGCAGTAGTTTTCACTTTTGCCTTTGAAGGCTTACGATTAGCAGCGGGCGGGAAAATCTGACGGGTGAACGGGAGGGAAGGCGGCTGATGGGAGAATTCAAGGATAAAGACGTTGAGAAGCTCTTGGTAGCCTGTCATCGCTGCTGCTGCGTCTGTCATAGGTTCTGCGGTGTGAAGATGGAGATCGATCATATAGTCCAGCAGGCCGACAAGGGTCCGGATGCCTACGAGAATGCAATCCCTGTTTGTTTTGAATGCCACGCTGAGATACATAGCTATAATCCAAAACACCCCAGGGGTAGAAAGTTTCAACCTGACGAGTTGCGCGCGCATCGAGAACAGTGGTTTGCGATCTGCAAGGAACACCCAGAAATATTCCGCAGCGGCTCTCTTGTTCGTGCCGAAGTTGGTCCGCTGCAATCGCTCATCGACGAACTTGAGTTCAACGAAGCGGTCACTGATGTACCATCAGGGCAAGATCAGTTCTGCCTGTTCAAGGAGAGACAGTTCTTGGAAGCTCTGAGAACGGGCAGCATCGCTACGCTTCACGACGAACTGAAGCGGTCAATCAACGCGGCGTACGTTCAGATGGGCCAAGCAAATCAACTGATGAATGCTCAGGTAAATACCGACAACCCGAGCGCGCTGGGGGACCTGCACCAACGAGCAATGGCGAAAATCAACGAGTCTAAACAAGCAATCCGCAGGGCCAAACAGGAGCTTCTCAAATTCCTAGGCAACGAGAACTGAAACCGTGCTCAGCGATCTAGAGCGAATTAAGGGACTCCGCAACAGTGCACTTTATTCACCGTGACGGAATGCGGAGAACAATCTCCATGTGACAAAAGCAAACAGAATCCACATAATGCTTGTGAAAAGATCGAACCCTATGGCTTCGCCGTTCACGGGCGGAATGAACCCCAAAGTATGGTGGGTTACGGTCCCCAGCCAAAATACGAGCACAAGTAAGAACAATGCAATGGCCCGGCCCTTGCTTCTCGGCTTTTGAGTCATGACATCTGTCCCTTTCCCCTCAAGCACTCACCCATTCGCCCGAATCATCTGCTCCGCATGCTTCCGCGAAGTCTCAGTCAGCTTGGCTCCCGACAACATGCGCGCAACTTCCTCAGTACGTTCTTCGCCGGTGATCTCGCGGACGGTCACCTTCGCGCGCCCCCCGGTTTCGCGCTTCTCGATCAAGTAATGGTGGTCGGCAAAGGTTGCGATCTGCGGCAGGTGGGTGACGCAGAGCACCTGATTGCCTTTGGAGAGAGCCTTCAATTTCTTCCCCACAGCCTCGGCGGCGCGGCCGCCGATGCCGGTATCGATCTCGTCGAAAACTAATGTGCGCTGCGCCGCCGCCGACTTCTTCTTCTTTGCTGGATCGCCCGCCGGATTCGTCCCCGCCTCGACGCTCGCCTTCAACGCCAGCATGACGCGCGAAAGTTCTCCGCCCGAAGCAATCTGCTCCAGCGGACGCATGGCCTCACCCACGTTAGTCGTAATACGATAGATCACCTGGTTAATCCCCGAAGAAGTCCAATGTTCTTCGCCCTCCTTTTCCTCGACCGCGATGCGAAAGCTGGCGCGCATGGCAAGGTCGTTGATCTCGGCCTCGACCAGCTTCTCCAGCTTCCGGCCCGCTTCCAGGCGTTTTCGCGAAAGGGTGCGAGCGACTTTGCGATACTCCTCGGCAGCCAAGGCCAGCATCGCCCGCAGTTCAAGTAGTACCTGATCTTTATTCTCCATCTCCAAGAGCTTGCGCCGTACGTCATCGCCGAAAGCAATGACCTCCGCAAGCGTAGGCCCATACTTGCGCTTCAGACGATCCAGCAGAGCCAGCCGCTCTTCGATTTCAGCGAGCCGCTCGGGCGACGCCTGGATTCCTCCAGCATAATCGCGCAGCGTCGCTCCCACATCTTCGACGCTGATGCGCGCCGACTCCAACTCGGCGAGCGCTTCCTGAAACTTCGGCTCATAACGAGCCAGTTCCTCCAGGTGCTTCTGCGCGGCACGCAAGCTCGACGAAGTGGAGGCGTTGCCCTCATAGAGCAGGTCGAAGGCATTGATGGCCGCGCCGTAAATTTTCTCGGCATTGGCCAGGACCCGCTTTTCGGCTTCCAGTTGCTCATCTTCTTGCGGACTTCCCTGTGCACTATCGCCCGCCCGCAGCCGCGCCTCTTCGATTTCACGGCATTGGAAATTCCACAGGTCCAGAAGCCGCATACGATCCTGCTCGTCCTGTTCGAGCTCCGCGATGCGCCCGCGAATCTGCTTCCAGTGCGCGAACGCGCTGGATACTTCCTTCAACTCGACTCCGGCGTAAGCGTCGAGCAGATCCTGCCGCGCCGCGGCGTCAAAGTTTACGATGGATTCATTCTGCGCGTGGATCACCGCCAGGTGGGGCGCAATCTGTTTCAGCACCGCCACCGTCGCCGGCTGATTATTGATGAAGACGCGCGCCTTGCCGCCGGCAGCAATCTCGCGCCGCAAAATGAGCGAGCCATTCTCCGCGTCCAGACCGTTCGTTTCGAGTATCCCTGCGATGGAGCGCGCCGCCGCTCCCTCGCTCTCAAACACCGCCGCCACCACCGCCCGCTCCGCACCCGTTCGAATCACCTCCGAGGACGCTTTTTCCCCTAGCAGCAATCCCAACGCGTCAATCAGAATCGACTTCCCCGCTCCGGTCTCGCCGGTCAGAAGATTCAGCCCAGCCGCGAATTCGATCACGACATTGTCGATCACCGCATAATTTTCGAGTCGAAGTTCGGCCAGCACAGGGGTCCTTCGATCTTTAGTTAGCGAAGTTCATACCGATCTTTGAATGCACAACAATTTATTCACCAATCTCTAATTCAGCCATCGTAATTCGCCAATTTTTAATCAACAATTCACCAATCTTTAATCTACGCAATCTGCGATTTACGCGCAGGATAGCACAGACCGCCTCCGCCGGCGTGCGCGAAACAGGCCGCCCCGTGCTCAAAATGGGCTAGTACAAGTCATTCACCACATGCACTTCTGATTTTGCTTCCAGAGCGAACGCTCGGTGAAGATTCATTCATGCGATCATTCTCCCCCGTCTTAATCGCAGGCCTGCTCTTTTGGCTGGTGCCTGCCTTCGCCTCGGCACAGCAACTTCAATGCAACCCTTGCAGTCATTCTTTCGGGAATGTTGCGATTGGCAGTTCCAGTGCCTATTCCTTCCAGCTCACGAACACCGGAAGCACAACCCTGAGCATCACGTACAAATCGAGAGGTGGGAGCAGCGTGTTCTGGTACGGCACTTTCACCCTGCCAATCGAGATCCAGCCCGGGGCGAGCGTCGAGTTGCCCGTCATCTTCAAGCCGACTGCCAGTGGATCCTCCACCGGAATTATGACGCTCAAGAGTACGGCTGCGGGTTCTCCGCTATCCGTTGATCTCAACGGAACCGGCGTGGTCAAAGGCAGTGCGGCACCGGCACTGGGGGTGACCCCTGCAACGTTGAATTTCGGTAACGTCGCGGTGGGGTCGAGCGCCAGCCTGCCAGCTACGCTCACCGCCTCGAACGCCGCCGTAACCATCTCGTCGGACGCGTCAACGAGTTCGGAATTTGTCCTATCCGGGCTGGCCCTGCCCGCAACCATTGCGGCTGGACAGAGCGTCGCCGTCACGATTAAATTCACGCCGAACGCCTCTGGCGCCGCCTCCGGCCAAGCCGGGTTCACCAGCAATGCAACAGGCTCGCCCACCGTCGAGCAGTTGACTGGTACAGGCGTAGCTCAGAGTAGTTCCCATTATGTCTCTCTTTCCTGGAATGCGGCGGGCGGGAACCCGGTGGGATACAACGTGTTCCGCGGCACATCCTCCGGAGGCCCTTACGCGATGATCAATTCCGCCTTGGAAGCCTCCACCAACTATACGGACAACACGGTTGTGGCCGGAACGACCTACTATTACGTCGTAAGTGCGGTAAATGCCCAAGGCGAGGAAAGCGCTTATTCAAATATAGTGAAGGCAGTGATTCCGAACTGACAGCCGTCGAAGCCCAACCCGGACGTAAACAACCCTACCACCGCCTTGACCCACCACCGCATTGACCGATGCGGTACCCTGGCGAGACGCGCCGCCACCCTGGTCTATAATCTTGAACAGGGGTTCTCCCAAAACCGATGCATTTTTCTTCCCTCCTCCTATTGTTTGTCGGCGGCGAAATCGTTGATCTCGTCCTTCAGACCGGTCCCGTCGCCAAGACCGTCCTTGTTCTGCTCCTTATGTTCAGTGTGCTCTCCTGGGCCGTGATTCTTGCCAAGTGGCGGCTCATCCGCCGCGCGCGCGGGCAGAGCGGACGCTTCGTCCGCGCCTTCCGCAAGGCACAACGCATGCAGGACGTTGCCTCGGTTGCCGACCAGTTTCGTCCTAGCCCGCTGGTGGGAGTATTTGAAGGCGCAGTCGCCGAGTTCAAACGCCAGATGGGAATGACGGGCGGCATCCACAACCTCGTGGCCATTCAGCGCGCCATGCAGATCGCGTCTTCAGAGGAGGTCACGCGCCTCGAACGCAATGTCCCCTGGCTGGCGATCACGGGCGCCGTTACGCCGTTCATTGGACTGTTCGGAACCGTCTGGGGAATCATCGACGCATTCCATGGCCTGGGCACCGCGGGCGCGGCGACTTTGCGCGCGGTCGCTCCTGGCATCTCCGAAGCTCTGGTTACCACCGCCGCCGGCTTGGCTGCCGCCATCCCAGCGGTGATCGCCTACAATCTCATCATTGGCTCCATTCGTGAAATGGCCTCGCGCAACGACGACTTCGCGCTGGAGATGCTGAATCTTGTGGAGCGGCAACAGGCCCCACAAGTCACCGAGGTGCAGCGCTAATGGCCTTCACCTCCGCCAACGGACGCACGCAAACCGCGCTCGCCGACATCAACGTGACGCCCTTGGTGGATGTCGTCCTCGTGCTGCTCATCATTTTCATGGTGACCGCGCCGATTCTGCAGTCCGGAATCGAAGTCAACGTGCCCCACACCCGCACTGTCAAGGAGATCACCGAAGAACGGCTGGTCATCAGCATCGACAAATCGCAGAGAGTTTTTCTCGGAAACGATCCCATTAACATCAACCAGATCGCAGCGCGCCTGAAGCAGAGGATTCGGGACCCGCAACACCAGTCGATCTTCCTGCGCTCCGACGAAGATGTCCCGTTTGGCGCCTTCGCCACGGTGATGGACGCCATTAAGCAGGCGGGCATCAGCAACGTCAGCATCGTTACGCAGCCGATGGATACCCATGCTGGCCATCACTGATCTTCACATGACTGATCTTCGCATGGACGACTTCGACATTTACTCCGAACACGGTCAACTGCGCCGGCCTCTGGCCTGGTCGCTCGGACTGCATCTTGCATTCGCGGCCTTCGTCACTCTCTACGCCATGTTTATTCAAGGCATTCGTGGTGAAGGCTGGGGCGGCGGTGGAGGAGGAGATGCCATGGGGGCAACCCTCGTCAGCTCGGTTCCCTTGCCCGCCAATCCCACCCAGACAACGAATGTCCTGGCCACGGAATCCAAGGGTCTTTCGAAGTCGCAGCCCATGGTTCAGGAAAAGGAACCGGAAGCGATTCCGATTCCCGACAAGAACACGAAGGTCAAACCCAAGCCGGTGACCAGCGCCACCAAAAGGAAGGCGGAATCAGAACTACCCGAGTCGAATCAAATTCCGTATGGCGAGGGTGGCCCGGTCAGCGGCCCGTACACCATGAGCGCGGGAGGCGCCAAGGGCGGATTTGGATTTACCGGAAGTGGCGGCGATTTCGGCAGCCGATATTCCTGGTACGTACAAACCGTGCAGAGGAAAGTCACCGAAAACTGGTTGAAGTATGAAGTGGACCCACGAATCACGGAGGCGAAACGCGTTTATCTCACATTTGATATAGCACGCGACGGTCACCCGTCGAATGTCCAAATCGAGCAGTCGAGCGGTGTGCCGTCGCTGGATCAGTCGGCGGTCCGCGCGCTTCAACGCATTGATAGCTTCGGCCCGCTGCCAACGGATTACTCGGGAAGCAAAGTATCGGTAGAATTCTGGTTCGATTACAAGCGGTAGTTCAGTCGTTAGTCGTACCGAGCGTTTGCAAACGATCCGCAGTGCGAATACGGTTCGTATCAGGGCACGCCTTCAGGCGTGCCGCAGGGTTTAAGTAATGAAAGCGCCTTTAGGCGCTGAGGCCGGAGATTGGAGTTTGACCACGAGCTGCCAACGACTGACAACCGACGGCCAAAGACTCAACAGGAGCAAAAATTGAGCAACTCAGTTTGCCCCATCCAACATCACATAGAAGAAAGGCAATTTCGCTCGCAAAGCATGGGGATTACGTCGCGCCACGATCTCAAATCCCAGCTCGGCCGCCAATATAAGGTTTTCATTGTTGTCACGCTGTTCCTTCTGCTGGCGGCCACCAGCTCCGCGCAAGACTGGATTCGCACCGGCACCGGCCTCGGCGTCGAGCGCGTACGCCTTGCTGCATCCGACTTCAAGCCCTCGACCTCCGACTCCAACAACGCCAACCTGCTGAAGACTTTCAACGACACACTCTGGAACGACCTCGATAACGCCGGAATCTTCGATCTTGTCTCGAAGAGTTTTTATCCACTCCAGGAGCCGGGGCAGCCCTCCGAAGTCAACTTCACGGCGTGGAATTCCCCGCCGCCCAACACCTCCATGCTCGCGTTCGGCAACCTGGGCGCAGCCGCCGGCAAAGTTACGGTACAGGGTTGGCTCTACGACGTAAAGAATGAGAAGTCGCCGCAAGTGCTCGGCAAGCAGTACACCGACAATGCGACAACCGACGCCGTGCGCGTCATCGCACACCGCTTCGCCGACGAAATCATATTCCGCCTGGGCGGAGGCGTACAGGGAATCGCCGAAACCAAGATCTATTTCGTCAGCGAGCGCACCGGCCACAAAGAAGTCTGGATGATGGACTACGACGGCGCCAACCAGCATCAGATCACGCACCTGGGAAGCATTTCCCTGTCGCCGCGCATCTCGCCCGATGGTTCGCGGCTGGCGTTCAGCGCGATCAACAAAGGCGGTTGGGAAATCATGATGTACTCATTCGACCTCAACCGCATGGTCGCCTTTCCGCGTTTCGGAGGCATGAATCTTTCGCCTTCTTGGTCGCCCGAGGGCAAGATCGCGTTCTCCTCCTCGCGCAACGGCTATCCCAACATTTTCGTGGTGGACGCATCCGGAGGAAACTCGCTCCGCCTGACCAACGATAAAGGCCCGGACGTTTCGCCCACCTGGAACCGCAAGACCGGCGCCCAGATCGCTTTCGTCAGCGGACGCACCGGACTGCCGCAGATCTATACCATGGAAGCCGACGGCACCAACCTGCAGCGCGTCACCGATCAAGGCTACGCGGTATCTCCCAACTGGTCGCCGAATGGCCAGTTTCTGACCTTCTCCTGGATGCGCAAGTACGGGCCCGGAGAGCCGGGTTCCAACGACCTCTATCTGATGGACATCGCCAGCAAGCAGTGGGTGCAACTCACCCACGACTCGGGGCGCAACGATTTTCCCTGCTGGTCTCCCGACGGGCGGCACATCGTGTTTCAGTCTCACCGCTCGGGCAGCGACCAGATCTGGACTATGCTGGCGGATGGCACCAATGTGAAGCAACTGACTTTTACGGGCGTCAACACGCAGCCCAACTGGAGTTGGAAATAGATTGCTTGACATCCTGTGGTAGGTAAGGCTCATATCAGGGCACGCCTTCACAGCCTGCGGAAGAAGTCTTGCACCGGATTTTGTTGTTGCACTGGATTTTGTTGTCGCACTGGATTTTACTGTTGCACCGGATTTTGCTGTTGCACTAGATTTTGGGTGGTGCAGCGGTTCACCGCTGCGATAACTGCAGTGTTGTGAATGCGGCTTTAGCCGCTGAGGGCGCGGTTCTTGCTCGGGAACAACCTTTCCGCAACCTCTTCAGGCGTGCCGCAGGAGTACGCAATGAAGGCGCCTTAAGGCGCCGCGGTCAGAGATTTGGAGTTCACCACAGGCTGTTGACAAGGACGGTTTTGCGGCTGGCCCTGAGTGCGCCCTGTCGTCAAGCTGCAAATCGTTGAATCTGCAATTTGCACGCCACGGTGCGGGCGCACAGAAAACTGGAGGAATCAGTGAAGCACGCAATAACAACAACGACAACGAGATGGGCTACCCTCGTATTTGCGCTTGTCACGATCGTTTTCCTGGGCGCATGCCACAAGAAAGTCGCCCCGCCGCCACCCCCGCCGCCGCCACCTGCAGTAGCCGCTCCCACCGCTTCGTTGTCCGCGAACCCGAATACTATCGACGCGGGCCAATCGACAACTTTGACCTGGCAGACTACGAACGCGACCGACGTCAGCATCGACGGCATCGGCCCCGTGGACACGAGCGGCTCGCGTCAGGTTACTCCGGCCGACTCAACCACCTATCATCTGGTCGCAAAAGGCGCCGGAGGAACTCAGGAGGCCAGCGCTCGCGTGACGGTAAACCGCGCACCCCCGCCGCCAGTTGCCAATGTCACAGAACAGGAACTCTTCGCGCAAAACGTGAAGGACATTTTCTTCGATTACGACAAGTACGATGTGCGCGTCTCCGAGCAAGGCTCCTTGCAGCACGACGCACAGTTCCTGCAACAGCATCCCAACATCCGCTTCACCATCGAGGGACACTGCGACGAGCGCGGCTCCACCGAATATAACCTCGCTCTGGGCACCAATCGCGCGGACGCGGTCAAGAATGCGCTCATCCAAGCTGGGGTAGCCGGCGATCGTATCAAGACCTTCAGCTACGGCAAAGAGAAGCCTTTCTGCACCGAGTCGAACGAAAGCTGTTGGCAGCAAAACCGCCGCGGACACTTCGTGTACGAAAGATAAACTGAGGAAGTAGAGGGACGGGCGTCTCGCCCGTCCTCGCTTTCTGGCACGCTGCGATGAAGCTCGAGGCTCGACTCAGTGTTTGAGGGAGCGGCTTCAGCTGCGCCGTGTACCAAACAAACAGCGGCTACAGATTGCTGAAAAGTTTCGTACCAGGGCCTCGCTTCAGCGATGCCGTAAGTTCTTTGAATTGAAATGCCCCTTTAGGGGCTGTGCGCCGAAAACCGCTGGACGCTCGGCGAGGTTTTAACATTTGATTAATGGAGTAACTATGAAATCCGATCGTATTCGGCTCGTTCTTGCGCTGTTCCTGGCGCTCTTCCTCACTATTTGGATCACCCCCGCCTACGGCGCCAGCAAGGAAATCATCGAACTGCAAACCCAGGTCACCCAGTTGCAGCAGCAGATGACCACGATGATGCGCTCCTTTGACGAGCGCATGGGCGTCATGAAGAATTTGCTCGAGCACAACACCGACGCTGCCAACAAAGTGAGCGCCGCCATCGGCGAGTTGCAAACTTCCGTCAACAAACAACAGCAGGATCGCGCCGCACAAGTCGACCAGATCTCCGGCCAGATTCAGGCGCTGAACGACACCATGGACGAACTTAAAGTCCGCCTCGCCAAGCTGAGCAAGGAATTCGAGGACATGCAAGCGGCGCAGCAGTCCATGGCCGCACAGCAGGCGCAAGCGCAGCAGCAGGCCCAGGCGATCGCTCAGGCGCCTCCGCCCGACGTGCTCTACAACAACGCCCTGCGCGACTACAACGGCGGGAAGAACGATCTGGCCGCCCAGGAATTCAACGACTACATCAAGTTCTACCCCAACACCGACCTGTCCGGAAACGCATATTTCTATCTCGCCGAAATTCAGTTCAAGGCCGGCGATTACCAGAAAGCGGTCGCGAGCTATGATCTGGTCCTGCAGAATTTCCCCAGCGGAAACAAGGCTGCCGCCGCGCAGCTCAAGAAGGGATTCGCGCTCCTAGAAATGGGAAAAGAAGACGAGGGAACACAAGAATTGAAGCACGTCATCCAGCGCTATCCACGCACCAACGAAGCCATACAAGCGCGAGACAAGCTGCGCAAACTGGGAGTGGCAACAAGAACCCGGTAAAGCGCCGCTTTGCCTGTGGAGAGCCGGGCGAGACGCCTATTCCGCCACTGCAAATTACGGGTGGGCCTCGGTCTTTGGCACTATAACTCCGCCCTCAAGCTTGGGGATACCGAAATGCCCGCCCAGATGCGCGAGGTCAAGCGGGCTGATCGACCCTGAAACCACGATAAAGTTGACCTCATTCGATTTCGCTTGGAGGACCGCCGCATGGCTGATCGCGTTGTTCTCCAGGCGGACCCAGAGATCGGTGACGCCCGGGCCTCCATCCTTCTCTTGTTTGTTCATCAGTCGTTTCCAGCCCGCCGCCTCGTACTCGTCTTTCACCGAACTCAGAGCCGCCGGATCATAGGTCCAGGTTCGCGGAAAACGATAGCTGTGGACCGAGACCCCATTCACGCCCGCAATCACACGCTGAAGATCGTCATTGTTCGGATCCATCTTGGCGGCAAACACCAGCATGGAGTGGTCAAGCGTAAACTCAGTTTTCGAAGACGCACTCTGCCGCAAGGCCTCAATACCCTTAGGAATCCAGTCGTGCTGCTGCTGTGCCTGTGCCTCGGTCCATTGCGCCGCAAAAACGCCCACCAAGACTGCAAGAATAATGCGGGCAAGCCTCCAGGGGAACTTCATGCGAGTGCCTCCACCATTTAGGGAACCTCTGATTAAGTCGGCTCATGAATAGCTTTGAAAGGGCACGGCTTCAGCCGTGCCGCAAAAACCCGTCATACACGCGGCTTTAGCCGCTGCAGCCACGCTTGAAGAGCAACGGGTCTCGCCGGCGAAGACTTAATCAGAGTTTCCTTTTAGACAGAATAACTACCCAGGATCCGCCCAAAACTGTGAACATAGAACTCCTCGGCCAGTAAGAACCCAACGCGTGAAAATTAGTTGTACGAACCCTCGATTCAGTAAGACCTCAAACCGCGTTCGCCGCAGCAACCTTCTCCGCCCCCACCCCGCTTGGCCGCAGCGTGACCCAATCGGTCTGCACCCGATCCCATCCCTGAATCAGGAAGCCATACGATTCGAATAGCTGCCGGATCTGCGGCCGCTGCCACCCTGCAATCTCCTCCAGAATCGGCACCAGCGTTGCCAATGCATTGTCGCCGAGCACCGTCCGCTTGGCGATCTGCGCTACCAGCTTCGATTCCGACACGGCAACCGTGAAGCCATCGCGCCGGTTCACGTGCAGCATGACGTGAATGTCGGAACTGCCGTCGCCAACGTAGACCACATGGTCTGCCGGAATGCCGAGCTGTTCTTCGAGCTGATCCAGCCGCGTGACCTTCCCGTAGCCCGCCGTGGCTCGCACCAGGCTTTCGATCTCGCCCGAAGCGTTGTACTTGAACTCGGTGCCAAAGATATGGTCCTCCGGCACGATCCCCTCCAGCGCCGATTGGATCACCTCCACCGGCGCCGCCGAAAGCACATAAAAATCAAAGTGAAATCCGTCGATCCGACGGTCGAGTATCTCGTAAATCTGCTTGATGTTTTCCTTGAGGCGAATGCGCTTGCCCACCTCGAACAGGTGATCGCGCCGGACGCGCGAATGGAACTCGGGATCATGCAAGAGTAGATAAGAAAGTTCGGCGCCTTGCTGAACCAGGTTCAGCTTCGCCATGCCCTTGGCCTTGCGCTCAAATTCCTTGACAGAAATACCGAGCAGTTCGCTCAGTACATAGCCCGTATCGTTGAAGGTCAACGTCTGATCAAAGTCGCTGGCAAACAGATAATGTTTACGAAAAGTGCTAGTCATATCCTATATTAGATTCAAGATCAGGTTAATCGAGTATTAAATTTACCTATCCTAATCATCACAATAACTTGCATGTGCGAACCGACAGCACAGACGGATATTGCCCGCTGCGAGCTTTCAGCGTAACCTGACCTTGTAATCGTTATTTATTGACGCACGCACACCGAAAGGCCTGCCATGCCGAAAAGCAAAAGCGATCATCTTCTCAATGATTCCGACCGCGGAAAGGGTTCTCAGGAGCCCGACGAGCGAACCCAAAGCGGCAACAACTCCATGCAAGGCCAGCTCGGTCATCGCAACCCCGACCCCATCCAAGACGGAGCCGACAGTGATTTCCCCGAGCCAGGCCACAGCCCCGAGCACTCGTAGGAGGAAGAACTGAAGAAACCGTGTGGGGACGGGCGACCTCGCCCGTCCAGGTTTGCGTAGGGACGGCCGCCCCCGGCCGTTCAAGCCGAGCAAAGCTCGGCAGCCCACCCCGTGCCAACAGCCATCCTGAACTCGTAACAAAGATTCGACCTAAAGACTTACGCTAAACAATTTGAGCCGATCCCAACCCGGACCGGCCCAATTCCTGCCATCTGTAGCCGCAGTCTACTGCAACTCTTCCATGCACTTCGCCAGCACTTCCCGGCTCGGCCGTGTTACCGATTCCGGCAAGGTCGCCAGCGGCTGATCCGTGACGTTCAGCAAGTCGATAAAGCTCGGCGCTTTTTCATTGATGTAGAACACGCCGGTCAGCACTTCACCCTGCGCATGCGATTCCATTAGCCGTCTCACCGCTTGAATCTTGTCCGTCGGATCGTACTCCTGCTCAAGCTTCCGCAGCCGCAGGCTCGATCCGTCGTGCATCGTAACTTCAAGCGTCGTCCCATGATCGTAGTCAACGTTGATTTCCTCAAACGACGGCACAAAGCTGAGTTCCTGCAGTGGCTCGTCATGAGCCTGCATGTATTTGTAAGATTTGGTCGAGCCCTCGTGGTCGTTGAAGGTCACGCATGGCGAAACCACGTCCAGCATCACCGTGCCGTTGTGAGCAATGGCAGCCTTGAGCATGGTGTGAAGCTGTCGCTTGTCGCCGGAGAACGACCGGCCCACAAACGTCGCTCCCAACTGGATAGCCATGGCGCAGGTATCAACCGGAGGAAGGTCGTTCACCACGCCGCTCTTCAGCGTGGACCCCACATCGGCGGTCGCGGAGAACTGCCCTTTCGTCAGCCCGTAGCAACCGTTGTCTTCGATGATGTAAATGATCGGCAGATTGCGCCGCATCAAATGAACAAACTGCCCCGCTCCGATCGAAACCGTGTCGCCGTCGCCGGTTACACCCAGTGCGATCAGGTTCTTGTTCGCCAGCATCGCCCCCGTCGCTATCGAAGGCATGCGGCCGTGCACGGAGTTGAAGCTGTGCGAGCGGTTCATGAAGTAAGCCGGGCTCTTCGACGAGCAGCCGATGCCGCTGAACTTCGCCACGCGCTCCGGCTGCACTCCCATTTCATACATCGCGTCAATGATGCGTTCGGAAATCGCGTTATGCCCGCAACCGGCGCAGAGCGTCGTCTTCCCACCACGATAGTCGACCACCTGCAGTCCAATGCGGTTAATCTTTGGAGTAGGCGGAGGAGTAGGAGTTGTAGCCGGTGTGTTAGTAGGTGTGTTCCCCATGTTACTTGCCCTCCATCATCACGAGTTCGTCGGTCACGGAATGCGCGTCGATGGGCAATCCGTGGATATGGCAAATCGAGCGCAAACGCGGCGTCAATCCCGGCTTGATGTCGAGCTTGAGCAGGCTAGCCATCTGCCCGTCGCGATTTTGCTCCACCACATACACGCGCTCGTGCCGCTCAATGAAATCGTGAACCTCGCGCGTAAACGGATACGCCCGCACCCGAAGATAATCCGTTTCCAGTTTGTGCTCTTTAAACAATTGATCGCGCGACTCTACGATCGCCCAGTGCGACGTGCCATAAGCAATGATGCCGATCTTCGCCGTGCCGCCGCCCGCCACTTCCGGTCGCGGAACACACGACCGGGCGGTCTCGAACTTCTTGTTGATCCGTTCCATGTTCTGTTCGAAATCGTCAGGACGCTCGCTGTACTGCGCCTTCTCATTGTGTCCGCTGCCGCGCGCAAAATATGCCGCGGCCGGATGATCCGTGCCCGGCAGCGTGCGATAGCCGACGCCATCGTCATCCACATCTTTGTACCGGGCAAAACTGCCAACCTCCTCAAGATCGGCCTTACTCAGCACTTTTCCGCGATCAATCGGCTTGTCGGGATAAGGAAACGGATCCGACATCCAGTTATTCATCCCCAGGTCGAGGTCCGACATGACGAACACCGGCGTCTGGAAACGCTCCGCCAGATCAAAAGCGTCCTGCGCCATGGTGAAGCACTCGCTGACTGAATTCGGAAACAGCAGGATGTGCTTGGTGTCGCCGTGGCTCAGAAATGCCGTCGAGAGCACGTCGCCTTGCGCAGTGCGTGTGGGCAAGCCGGTCGATGGCCCGACGCGCTGAATGTTCCAAATCACCGCGGGAACCTCCACGTAATACGCCAGTCCGGTGAACTCGGACATCAGCGAGATGCCTGGACCCGCAGTCGCAGTCATCGAACGCGCACCCGCCCAAGCCGCCCCAATCACCATGCCCACCGCCGCCAGTTCGTCTTCGGCTTGCACAATGGCAAAAGTCGCCTTCCCATCCGGCCCGACGCGGTATTCCTTCATATACTCAATCATCGTCTCGACCAGCGATGACGAAGGCGTGATTGGATACCAGGTCACCACGGTGCAACCGGCAAACATGCACCCCATGGCAGCGGCAGAATTGCCGTCGATGATGATCTTGCCTTTCGTCTTGTCCATGCGCTCAATATAGAAAGGATCGCGCTTCTTCAGGTTAGCGGCGGCATAATCGTGCCCCGCCTTGGCAGCCGCCAGGTTCAAGGTTGCCGCTTTCGCTTTCTTCGCGAACTGCTTGCGGATCGCCTTCTCCACCTCGGCAAAATCAATTTCCAGCAATTGCGCCGCCGCCCCGACATAAATCATGTTCTTGATCAGCTTGCGCAGCTTGGCTTCCGCACCCACCGTCGCCGCCAGTTTGTCGTAAGGCACGGAGTAATAAATCAGATCGTCGCGCACCTTATCAAGCGCCAGCGGTTCGTCGTAGAGCACGGAAGCACCCGCCCCGAGCGTCCTCACATCATCCTGCGCCGTCTCCGCATTCATCGCGATGAGCAAGTCGATTTCCTTCTTGCGCGCGATGTAGCCATCTTTACTGGCGCGGATCGTGAACCAAGTTGGCAGCCCCGCAATGTTCGAAGGAAACAGATTCTTTCCGGAAATCGGCACGCCCATCTGAAAAATGCTGCGCATCAAAACCGTGTTGGAACTCTGCGACCCCGAACCATTCACCGTAGCAACCTGAATACTCATGTCATTAACGACACGCATTTGCCCCACTTGCCCGGACAATTCCTGGGGCACGACATCGATAGTGGCCATCCCTGTCCTTTCTGGTCTAATCCCAATAAATTGTTAACCGGGCAAACCCCATCGCCCGGAAGTGTTGCGGAGTGAAGAGTGAAAACCTCGTAGTATACAGTTAATTATACGCGTCCGGCGACGGCCGGGGATAATCAGAACGTTAACAAGCGCGTCCCCTGGCACAAATTCCCGGAATTTTGGGAGTCGGCAAGTGGCGTTTCGGAGAACCCCTACCGCCTTTGTCCAGCGGTAGCACCATCCTGGGGACGTGAAGGAATTTTCAGTTAGAATCGTCCATGTCCGGAGAACAGCCCCCGTTCTGCGGAGCGAGAAGCAAGGGTATGGGGGTGTAGGCTGCGAATAATGTTCGAAATGCGCTCAGTAGATGGAGGCGAGAAGAGATGCCGAAACGTGAACCCCTAGACCCTGGCAAGTACTTTTTCTCAACTTTCATGAACGACATCGAGAATGGACGCGTCCGACTACCGCCATTCCAGCGGGAGTTTGTGTGGAGCCCCCCAAAAGTTATGAGCCTCATGGATAGCATCTACAAGGGGTTTCCGATTGGCAGTTTCTTCTACTGGAAAGCCGACCGCAAGTATGTAACCCTCTTCCGAGACATCGAGAGCCTCTCGCTTCCTTCGCCGGCGCCCGATCAGGAACTCTTCTTCATCTTGGACGGCCAGCAACGGTTGACGTCTATCTGGGCAACATTCAAGGGGACTACCATCAACGGCGACAATTATGCGCGCATCTGCCTCGACCTCGACGCCGCTGCTGAGTACGAAAAGGGCAGCCCGGAGGAGCGTCGAATGATTCGAGTCTTTCAAGAAACCGACGCAGATAACGGCAAGTTCGTTTCGCTCCGCAACATCCTGTCCGACAACACGCGAACCTACGACGATATCCGGGACCAGTTACCCCGCGAGAAGAAAGACACGCTCTCGAATGCCCGCGAGCAATTTATAAAATACCCGTATTCTGTCGTCAAGATTTTTGACTTGGAATTGGAGGATGCCGTCGAGGTCTTTCAGCGAATCAATCAAGGCGGAAAGCGTCTGACTCGGTTTGAGCTGGTGGCCGCCAATTGCTGGTCTGAGTCGTTCGACTTGGCGAAATCGGTGAGGGATTTCAACGAGCGCGTCAAGGAACGCACTGATTTCGGAAAGGTAGAGCCGATCACGTTCGTTCAGGCGATGTCGCTTGTCGCTTTCGGCCAATGCAAAACCGAACACGAGCTTAAGCTTTCGCCCAATAAGGTGCAGGTGCTCTGGCCACGAGTCTCGAAGGCGATTGGCGATGCGATCGATTGGACGCGCGACAACTATGGAGTTGTACGCGGGGACATGATCCCCTACGATTCCATGCTGGCAGTTCTCGCCTGCTACTTTTCAGAACATGGAACCAATGTCCCTCTGGAGCATAAGTTATGGATCGATAGATGGTTTTGGCGATCCGCATTTTCCGAAAGGTACTCAAAATCCACCAACACGCAGATGGCCAACGACGCTAAGGCCATCCGAGAACTCGTCAACGGTAAACTGGAGCCGCCGACATATCCCTTAACGGTCGGCAAAGAGGATCTTCTGAAGATGCGCATGAATCTGTCCTCTGGCGCCGCTCGTAATGGAGTGCTCTGCCTTCTGGCGAACGCCAGACCGAAGCACTTTGTCACTGGCGCTGATATTGCGCTCGCTAAAGATCACTTCAGCGATCTCAAGGACCCGAACGCTCACCACATCTTCCCCAAGAATTTCCTGAGAAAGGTTCTTAAGCGCTACGTTGAGGAAGTCCATCTGCTGGCGAACTTCTGCTTCCTACCGGCCGACTTGAACAGCAAGATCAAGGACCGCCCGCCTTCTGAATACTTTGCGGAGTTCGGCGGATAGGCCGGCGACAACCCCCAATTCGAGGCCGCGTTAAGGTCTCACCTAATTCCGTCAGGCCCGGCATCACCGATCTGGAATAATGATTACGACGAGTTCGTTCGACAAAGGGGCGAGTTGACTTGGGCTGAAATACTGAGAGTCACCGGAGAGGGCGACATCTACAACTCTGGGGCCCCTGTGCCTCGTGATCAGGCACGGCTCGCTGTCGACGAAATTGAGGTTAAGCTTCGTCGCGTAGTACATGGAGTTCTCGAGTCCCGCGCCGGCGCAGAATACTGGAAAGCCACCGTCCCAAGCGACGTGCAGGACACTGTAAAAAAACGCATCAGCGAGCGCAACCGGTCTAAGATCGTCGCACGAATCGACCATCCACTCATTCGACTCCAGTACGTAGACTTGATGGATTATCACAAGATCATCGACAAGAATTGGGTATGGTTCGCGGATCGGTTCGGCAGTCGCGAGGATCTTAAATCACATTCGTTGGCCTTGAAGAATTACCGGAACCCTTTGAGCCATGTTCGGGATATGGACCCGATTGACCAGAAGCGGGGCGAGGCCTCAGTCCTTTGGTTTAGGAAAACCATCGGCGAACCTGTTGATTCGGCTGTGGTCCTTGATGACGAGCCAGAGACGGTCAAGTCCACCACCGCCAGTTCACCAGATGCCGGAGATGCAAACGAGGGCTCGCTGCATAAAGAAGATATTAAGAAAACCTTATAGCCGGGTGAGACGCCCAACTCACCTCCTCGCTTGCTGTAAGTATGTACACGAGAGCTACGTGACCCCCGGAAAGTTACTTAATCCCGCGGGAATTCAGATGTTCCGAATACATTTTGTCGGTCTGCTTGATGTGATCCGCCAGCCAATCCTTGAGAAACTTCAGCACCGAGATGGAATTACCCAACCTGCCCGCTTGCAAGTCATCTTTGAACTGCTTGACCTGAGCGACAAATTTCTGATGTTGTAAACGATGCTCGGCCAGTTTTGGGTAGCATGCCTGTTGCAGCAGGGCCTCTTCCGCCCGAAAGTGAGTCTGCGTGTACTTCTCCAGTTCCTGCACGACGGGGGCGACGATGGTACTGCCCTGCCCCAACTGCATCGCCTCGTGTAACTGGTTGATCAGGTCAAAAAGCTTCTGATGTTCGGCATCGCAGCTTTTGACGCTGACGCTATAGGACGTATCCCAGGTAACTAGAGCCAAAGAGCACCTCCTCTGAGTTCAAGCAGCAGCCAGCGTTCCGCCAATCCAATCTATCGGCAGGCTGGACGGAAACTTTAGGAGAGGCCTCGCCCTTATCGTCGTGCTCTAGCGAATAGGGACTAATCTTTTTCAGCGCACGCGTACCGAGCATCACGGCGTAATTGTGACGCATCCGCGATGCTGCTTCGGCGATAATGGAACGAGGCGGGAAAACAGGTTTGCCGCCCGCGAGGCGGGAACGGGGCTGCGCCCCACCAAGCCATAAGTCCGAAAGCTAGTTTGAAGCACGGGAGATCGAATGACAGGTACCTCTAAACTCGATTCCACCGGCAACCGCGCCGTGGTTGGCGCGAAAAAAGTTGACGCCAAGAAAGTTGGCTCTAAAAACCTTGCCGCACAAAACTGCAAAGTGGCTCTCGTCGGCTTCGGGACAGTCGGAAGTTCCGTGGCCAGAATTCTTTGCGAACGGTCGAACACCCACCTGCGCCTGACGCACATCCTCAATCGCAACGTGGCGCGGAAGAAAGTCGACTGGCTTCCCTCCTCCGTGCAGTGGACGGAGAAGATCGACGATGTTCTATCTTCCGACGTGGATATCGTGGTCGAGGTGATGGGCGGCCTTCAGCCCACGGAAGACTGGATCCGGCGCGCGCTCCAGTCGGGCAAATCCGTAGTCACAGCCAACAAGCAGTTGATCGCGCACTGCGGCCTCGAGTTGGTGAGCCTGGCGCGGCAGATGAAACAGAAAATCGCTTTTGGCGCGTCCGTCGCGGGCGGCGTGCCGGTGATCTCTGGATTGCATGAGGGGTTGGCCGGCGATGAACTCTTCAAGATCCGCGGCATTCTCAACGGCACCTGCAACTACATTCTCAGCCAGATCGAGAGCAACGGCATTCCCTTCGCCACGGCTCTGCGGGAGGCGCAGAAGTTGGGCTTCGCCGAGGCTGATCCCACGGAAGACATCGAAGGTCTGGACGCCCGAGCGAAGCTCGCCATCCTGGCGCGAGTCGGACTGCACTGCAACGTCAGGCCCGAGAGCATTGTAGCGCGATCGATTGCGGCGATCGACTCGGTCGATTTTGAATACGCGAACCAGTTGGGTTGCACGATTCGCCAGATTTCCTGGGCTGAGCTCAAAAAACCTGAGCTAAGAACGCCTGAGCCGAAAACGCCCGAGTCGAACCCAAAGTTGAAAGCTGACCTCTTGTTTGCCGCGGTCCAGCCCGCGCTGGTCGAACTCTCCTCGCCTTTGGCGCGCGTGGAAGGCAGCCAGAATCTGGTGGTCGCGACCGGAACCTACGGTGGCGAGACCGTCTTTGGAGGCCACGGCGCAGGCGGCAATCCAACCGCCGTCGCGGTCGTGTCCGACATTTTGGCCATCGCTCGCTCCAAGCAAGCCGCGATGAATTACGCCGGACAGCCGGCGGAGAAAACGCCCACCGTCACCGCCGAATTCATTGCCAAGCACTATCTGCGCTTTCTGGTGAAAGACCGGCCGGGCATCATCGCCAGCCTCGCCACCATTCTCTCCGCGAGCAGCATCAACATCGACTCCGTGCTGCAGAAACCGGACTGCCCGAAATCACACCTGCCCTTTCTGATTACGCTGGAGGAATGCAAAGCATCGCTGGTGGAGCAGGCATTACAGCAAATCAACAAGCTGGATTTCCTGGTGCAGCCCTGTCTGCATTTGCCGATTCTCTAGGGCGGTTATGGAGCGACGGGCGTCCTCGCCCGTCCCCCCCGAACGCCAGCACCCGAAACTACGCTTCCACCTGGAAGAACTGCGCCATGTTGCGGAATTTCTTGTAGCGGGCTTCCAGCAGATCGCCGACTGTCAGTTGCTTCACCGCCGCCAGATGTTGCTGCAGTGCTGCATCCAGCAACGCCGCTGCCTGCGCATGGTCGGTATGCGCGCCTCCGGCGGGCTCCGGAATGATGCCGTCAATGCAGCCCAGTTCGCTTAAATCTTTCGCGGTGATCTTCATCGCCTCCGCCGCCAGATCTTTCTTGCTGGCATCGCGCCACATGATCGACGCGCAGCCCTCGGGAGAAATCACCGAGTAAACGGAGTTTTCCAGCATCAGCACGCGGTCGGCCACGGCAATCGCCAGCGCCCCGCCGCTGCCGCCGACGCCAATCACCGTCGCCACGATCGGTACTTCCAAGCGCGCCATCTCCAGCAGGTTGCGGGCAATGGCTTCTCCTTGGCCACGCTCCTCGGCGTGCAGTCCGGGATAGGCGCCGTCGGTATCTACAAAGGTAAAAATCGGCCGCTTGAATTTCTCCGCAATCTTCATCACTCGCAGCGCTTTCCGATATCCCTCCGGGTGCGGCATGCCAAAGTTTCGATAGACGCGCTGTTTCGCGTCGCGCGCTTTCTGCTGGCCGATTACGATGACTTCCGCGCCGTGAAAGCGAGCCATCCCGCAAACAATTGCCGGATCGTCGCGGAAGCCGCGATCGCCCCGAATTTCGCTCCAGTCGGTGAAAATGCGCTCGACATAATCCAGCGTGTAGGGGCGCTGCGGAAGGCGCGCCAGCTCCGTGCGCTCCCACGCGTTCAGCCGCGAAGAAATCTCCCGGCGAAGGTCGTTCACCCGCTCGTGCAATTGCTGGATTTGGCGGAGCGTTTCCGCGTTCTCCCCCTCCAGCGACTGCAGCCGCGCGATCTGCCCCTCGATTTTTTCCAGTTCCTTCTGCGCCTTCAATCCAGAATCCATTTTGATGACGTTCTCATTCTGTCGCGTATGATGAGCTTCCACAATCGAAAGCATAAAGTCCGTACCGGCGATGGCGGCATTCTCCGCACCGCTTTTCCCGGCATTTTTCGCACCGTTATTTGACTTCTCTGCCCGCTTTATTTTCGCTCGTCTCATCGGGCCAGCTCAGTTAAGTCCCACGCTTTTCCTTTGCACGGATCAACTGATTTTGAGCACACTGTCGCGTCCGCATAGCTCTTGCACACGGTTCAAGAAACTGCGATCCGGCATCACATTATAGTCTTTGGCTTCCATCACCACCATGAAATCGCCCTGCTTGTCCACATCGAACAACACTTTCGCCTCTCCCTTGCGCTCGCTGCAGAGCGCATGCAGCGCATCGACCGTGCCGACGGTTGCGCTGTCGCCAGGAATCCGTATACGGAGCTCTTTCATCAAAGTCACGCGAGCTTCGTCCAGCGGAATGATGTCGTTGGCCGTGACCTTCGGATTCGCACCTTCTTCAATGCGCACGCCACCACGAATCAGCACCGGAACCTCGAGCTTCACCTTCTCCGCAAGTTTCTTGTAGGCCTCGGGAAACACCAGCAGCTCTACCTTTCCCCACATGTCTTCGAGCGCAGCTTGCGCCCACAACTCTCCTCTTCGTGACTTTGCCACTCGCAGCCCGGAAATCAAACCCGCCGTCGTGATGTTCTCATCCTTCGCGGTCGACTTCTTCATGGCGGCAATATCTTCGGTGGAGAGCGCGTTCAGGTCGGCAAGCTTTTCCTTGTACTTTTCCATCGGATGCCCGGTAATAAAAAATCCGAGGATTTCTTTCTCCGCCCCGAGGCGCGTCTGTTCATCCCAGTCCGGCACGTTGGGAAGCGCGTCGGTCGCTTCTTGCGCGGTTTCATCCGCAAACACGCCAAACAATCCGTGCTGTCCCGACTCCGCGTCGCGCTGCGTCTTCTGGGCCTGCTCAATCGCCGAATCGAGCGCCTGCATGAGCTGCGCCCGCCGCCCGAAACCATCCATGGCTCCGCTCTTGATCAGCGACTCCAGCACGCGCTTGTTCAACAACCGCAGATCCACTTCTTCGCAGAATTCGTAAAACGACCGGAAATTCCGGCCGAGCTTCTTCCGTCCCGCGACAATGGATTCGATCGCATTTCCGCCAACGTTCTTCACCGCCGCCAGCCCAAAGCGAATGGCCTGCCCGTGCGGGGTAAAGTTCGCATCGCTCACATTGATGTCCGGAGGCTCGACCGCGATCCCCATCTCGCGGCATTCGTTAATGTACTTCACCACGTCATCCGTGCTGCCCGTCACCGAGGTCAGCAGCGCCGCCATGAAGTCGATCGGATGATGCGTCTTCAAGTAAGCTGTGTGATATGCCAGCAGCGCGTACGCCGCCGAGTGCGACTTATTGAAACCGTATCCCGCAAACTGCGCCATCAGATCGAAAATCTTCTCGATCTTCTTCGGCGGAAACCCGCGCTGCGTCGCGCCCTGCACAAAGCGCTCGCGTTGCGCCGCCATTTCTTCCGGCTTCTTCTTGCCCATCGCACGCCGTAACAGATCGGCTTCCCCCAGGGAGTAGCCGGCGAGTTTGTTGGCCGCTTGCATTACCTGTTCCTGATAGACGAACACGCCGAGCGTTTCCTGCAGGATCTCGTTCAACTCGGGCAATTCATATTCGATCTTGCGGCGACCTTGTTTGCGCTCGATGAAGTCGTCAATCATAGCCATTGGGCCAGGACGGTAGAGCGCATTGAGCGCTGTCAGGTGTTCGATGGAATTCGGCTGGTACCGCCGCAGAACGTCGCGCATGCCGTGCGATTCAAACTGGAACACGCCGGACGTCAATCCCTTATGGAAGACTTTCTCGTAGGTCTCCTGATCTTCGAGCGGGATGTCGTCCAGCTTGAGATTCGTGCCCTTCTGCGCGATCAGTTTCAACGTGTCGTCGAGAATGGTGAGCGTTGTCAGCCCGAGGAAATCCATTTTCAGCAGGCCCATCTTTTCGATGGCCACCATGTCGAAGGCGGTAACGATTTCGTCGTTCTTGGTTTTGTGCAGTGGCACCAGTTCAATCAGCGGCCGCGGCGAAATCACCACGCCCGCCGCATGCACGCCGGAATTCCGCACCAAACCCTCCAGCTTCCGCGCCGTGTCGAGCAACTGCCGCACCTGAGGATCTTTCTGGTAAGCCTCCTGCAGCGCCACGGACTCCTTGAGCGCGTCGTCCAGTTTGATATTCAGCGTGGTCGGCACCATCTTAGCGATTCGGTCCACGTCGCTGTAGGGCATATCCATTGCGCGGCCAACATCCTTGATCGCGGCCTTGGCGGCCATCGTGCCAAAAGTGATGATCTGCGCAACATTTTCTCGCCCGTATTTATGGGTGACGTATTCGATCACCTCGCCGCGCCGGTTCATGCAGAAATCGATATCGATATCCGGCATGGAAATGCGTTCCGGATTCAGAAAGCGCTCGAACAGCAGTTCATGCTGCAGCGGATCGATGTCGGTAATCCCCAGCGAATACGCAACCACCGCGCCCGCCGCCGATCCTCGCCCCGGCCCCACTGGAATGCCGCGTTCGCGCGCGTAGCGGATGAAGTCCCAAACAATCAGGAAATAGCCCGAGAACTTCATCTGCTGGATGATGCCGATCTCGCGCGCTAGTCGCTGCTCATAGTCGGCAAGAGAATGTTTCAGTCGCCCGCTTGCGGCCGCCGATCGTAAGTTCTCCATGCGCCGCGCGAATCCTTGCCGCGTGATGTGCTCGAAATAACTGTCGAGCGTAAATCCCTCCGGAACGTCAAAGTGCGGAAACGGGCTGGGAACTTTCTCCAATCGAAAGTTGCAGCGCTCGGCAATATCGAGCGTGCGCGTAAGCACCTGGGGCGCGTCCTTGAACATGCGCATCATCTCTTCGCCGTTCTTGACGTAGAACTGCGTGCCCTCAAACTTCATCCGGTTGGTTTCCTGGATGGACTTTCCCGTCTGAATGCACAGCATCACATCCTGGGCGTGCGCGTCGTCTTCGCAAAGGTAGTGACTGTCGTTCGTCGCGACCATCGGCAGCCCGAGATCTTTTTCCAACTGGAACAACCCCGAGCGGATGCGCTCCTCCATCTCCAGACCCTGGTCCTGAATCTCCAGGAAGAAGTTCTCTTTGCCGAAAAGGTCGCGATAGAACCCAGCAGCCGACCGCGCCGCGTCGTAGTTCCCTTCCGTCAGCCGCTCGGCCACTTCGCCTTTCAGGCATCCGGAAAGCCCAATCAGTCCCTTCAAATGCTCAGCCAGAAATTTCTTGCTCACCCGAGGCTTGTAATAGAAGCCGTGCAGCGAGGCTTCCGACGTGATCTTCACCAGGTTGCGGTAGCCCTCTTCATTTTCGGCCAGCACCAGCAGGTGGTTATAGGTGTCCCCGTCAGGCGGAGTGCGCGCGATGTCGTGATCGTCTTTTTTGCAGATGTAGAGTTCGCAGCCGACGATCGGTTTGACCCCAACCTTGTGCGCGGCATTCACAAAATGCACCGCGCCAAAAATATTGCCGTGGTCGGTCATGGCCACTGCGGGCATGCCCAGTTGATGAACCCGATCAACGAGCTTTTCGACGTCGCAAGCGCCGTCGAGCAGAGAGTAATCGCTATGCAGATGCAGGTGGACGAATTGGTTTTGGCTCATGAAGACTTGGGTTTCATTCTAATGGCTGGAGGGAATCGCGCAATGCCTGAATGTGGTGCAATCCCCGCCACGGCTCAGTTTTCCAGCTGATGGGCTTGCTCAGTGAAGTTCGCATCGGCGGCCTAGCCGCTCCGCTGGCAGCCCATTCAGCAGCTCCAGAAAAACTCCATTCGTCCATCCGAACCCCACGATGTTGTCCCGGTAGCCTTCTGCCAATTGTATGTTCGAGGAGTCCGAGACCACATCATATTTCTCGCGAATCGTCCCGTCGCGCGCGAAATTATCCAGCACCATGGAGAGAAATTCGCAGGAGATGCGGTCCGCTTCCAGGTTGTACCCATAGCGTCGCAATCCTTCGACGGCAAGCAACTGAATGGGCGCCCAGCCATACGGATAGTCCCATTGCACACCGGTTTCCTTCGTGCTCGTGGCCAGTCCCCCTTGCCGTTCGAACAGCCGAAGGTTCTCGACCACAGCCTTCGCTTGCTCAGTAGTCGCCAGCCCCACCCACAGTGGGTAGAACGTAGTGGCATACTCATACGAAGACAGCTTCTTTTTTTCAAAGTCGTAGTCAAAGAACAGACCGCGCCGGCGGTTCCAGAGCAACGTGCGCATGATCCTGTTTCGCTTCTCTGCCCGTTGATGCCATTGTGCGGCGGTCGGCCGGTCCCCCAACCATTTGCTGATTTTCTCCAGGTCCGTTTCTGTCTTGTACAGCAAACTGTTGAGACAAATGGGCGCATAATGGTCAGTCTCCGCACCATAAGGTCCAAAACGAAACGAAATATCAAACCCCGATTCGCGCATGCTGCGATCGCCCTTGTAATATTCGTCGCTGAGGGCGACGTGTTTGAGCTGAACGCATTTTGAATCGGCGACGGGCGAATCGTCGTCACAGAGCCGCAGCGAATACTCAGGGTGCTCGAGCGCGTCGGCCGTTTCCGCTTCCACCAGGTACGGACTTTGCCGCATCTGCTTGACAAAATATGCGAGCACGTCGTGGTAATAGCCAGTCTCATCGTGCAACCCTTCGGGGACCGGCCCCTCGCCAAAATCGTAGTACCGCGACAACCCGGTCTCTCCCGCCAAATGTGGCGCCCGCCGCCACATTTCATAGTCCCTATTCGCATAGTGATAAGCCTTCGCCAGCCAGGTCAAATCCTCATGCCCGCGCGCCTTCTCCGCTTCGTACACCGCGATGATCATCGAACTCAGAAAGGGAGGCTGAGAACGCGTGAGGTAATAAGTTCGATTAGCGTTTAAGACCGCGCCGTAGTGCTCGATTTCAAAGAAAAAGTTTTCCACGATTCCCCGCGCCAGTTCGACCTTTCCCGCCCGCAGTAGCCCCCGAATAATAAAATAACTATCCCAGCCATACATCTCGTTGAATCGTCCGCCCGGGACAACATAGGGATTTTCCAGGAAGAGCAAGCCGGGTGGCTGAATCCCGTTCCCCGTCACCTGCCCGGGCCCGTTAATGATGCGGGGAAGATGTTCGACGCGCACGTTGCACTCCCGCGGAAGTTTCTGTAATGCAGCGGGTATTGCCAGATCTGCCGGAAGATAGAGTGTGGCGACCTCAGTCAGCTTAGGGTCGGCCACCGACTCGCAAGTCGCGGTCGAACCGCTTAAGACGCTCCAACTGGAAGAAATATAGTCAAGGATAGCCTGGAGTTCTTGCTTACGCTTCGGGAACCCATTCATGGCTTGCGCGTGAATATCAAGGGAGCAGAAACACAAGACAGCAAGAATCGCTACTTCGCGCATACTGACTGAAGCGCTATCTCGGCAACTGAAAATCCACGCCGCGATCGTCATTCATCTTAACCGTGGCAGGAAGATCGAGCTGGGCGAGCGGAATTTTCTTCGCGGCCTTGTCGTTGAGTACCCAGAGCGTTTCACCGGCGATCGCGTAATTGCGCACCTCTTCAATATGCTGATCGCGGAAAACCAGCGCCGTCGCGGGTTCCAGATCTGTCTTCGGTCGATTGCGCGCTTCGACATCGGCTTGCAGCCGGTCGATCTTTCCGTTCAGCGCCTGCACATCGCGCTGCAATCCGCTGTCGTTCTCGGGATAGGGAGCAGGATAAGAGGGACCCTGATAAGAGCCACCGGCATACGAATCCTGATCTTCGTTGTCCGCGTCATAAGCGAGAGAATCATCGTCCCAGCCGTAATAGCCCCAGGGATAATATCCCCCGTACCCGTAATACGGGTAGCCCCCATAGGGGTAGCCCCGTCGCCCGTAGAAGCCTCGACGATTGTAGTAAGGGTTTCCAGTCCGAATGCGAATCCCGGAGCCGCGCCCAAAACTACCGCCACGAAACGAGCCCGCGGACCGTATGCCCGAGGAGTGCATGCCGGAGGAATGTACGCCCGAGGAATGTACGCCGGAGGAGTGCACGGCAGACCCGCCACGTGAGGCGAAATGAGCACCGCCGCCCCCACCACCGCCGCGCCGCTGCGCCCACAAAGGCAGGGCAAGCAGAATCAGGCTAAACGTCGCTATGGACAACCAGCGCCGCATATCCACATTATAGCCCAGTTTGACCCGTCTGGATGCGGAGAAAAGCCGGGTTCGTTTAGCGCCCGAGGTGCGCTTTCTTTGACGGCGAAAAACTCGGGGTTCGTATCAGGGTATCGCTTTAGCGATAAGTTTTTCGGAAGAAGATGCCCCTTTAGGGGCTGAGCACCGAATAGCCCGCAGGCCAGGTTCACAACACTCCGAAAACCCGCGTTATTTGCCCTTCTTCTTGACCTTGCGACTGGCCTTTGCCTTCCTTTTAGAGGTTGGCTTCGTGGGCTTGGCAGGCTTGCCCGGCTTCTTGATGGGCTTGCCCGCCTTGGCAACCGCGGCGGGCTTCGCCGCCACGACAGGCTTCGCCGCCGGGGCGGACTTCATCTGTGCCGCGGTTGCCGGAGCCACAGCCGCAACTGTTCCCTTCCCCTTAGCCCCCGTCTTCACCGCAGCCCCCGTCTTCACCGCAGCCCCCGTCTTCACCGCAGCAGTCGCCGCAGCCTTGGCTCCTCTGCCCCGCTTGCTCGGCGGAGGTGGAGGAGGAGGCGGCGGTGGCGGTGCCAGCGGCTTCAGAAACTTCAGCGTCTCCGTCCGCGAGCGCAGCTTGCCATCCAACAACAGCATAAACACATCGTTCGCGATCTTCGGATACTCCGGCATCTGCGGCGTAATGCGAAGTTCCGTCATCTCCGGCAACGGAATCTTCTGCTGCACTTGCCGCCATTTCGTGAAGAAATTCTTGATCTTCTGCACTACCGCCTGCTGCCGCGCCGTAATCGCCAGAAACAGAATCATCTCCGGACGCGCCGACGACAGCAATTGCCACGTCCGCGACGGTGTAGCCGCTTCCTTCCCCGACAAGCGTTTGGCCAGGCTGTGGGCGTTCGAATCCAGATCCTTCCAGGCCTCCACCAGATCCTTGCGCGGAATCGCCCGCCGCAAATCCGAAATATCCTTGTCGCCCAGTCGCTCCGTGAGGAAATGGAGCACCAGGGGCGCAACCTCCGGAGCATAGCCAAGGTCGTTCATTTGCTGCCGGGTTTTCATCAGCGCGCCTAGGCTGGCCGTGTCCACTTTGGCCGTGCTCCAGCGCGGATTCAGCACTTTCAGCCATCCCTCTTTTTCATAAGCCTTCAGAACGCCTAGCGGATCGTCCTCATACGCCAGCTGCTCGATCTCGTATCCAATGCTCGAACTCCGTATGTACTCGATATAGCCATTTTCTTTCCCCGATTCGTAACGCGCCTGTGTCCGCTCCTCGAGCGGCCAGTGAAAGCGAGTAGTAAAGCGCGTGGCGCGGATCATCCGCGATGGATCCTCAAGAAACGCGTAGTTATGCAGCACGCGGATTACTTTCGCTTCGATGTCGGCCACGCCGTTGAACGGATCCATCAACAGCCCACGCGATCCCTCGTTCAGCGACAGGGCCATCGCGTTAACCGTGAAATCGCGGCGGCGAAGATCTTCGATGATGGTGGCCGGAGCCATCTGCGGAGGCTTGCCCGGCTTGTCGTAGCGCTCCGAGCGCGCCATCGCAATCTCGGCGCGAACCCCACCGGGCAGCGTCAGCAGCAGACTCCGCGTCTCGTCGTCGGCGTCACCCACCACCGCTCCCGCCCGCTCCAAATCCTTTTGCAGCTTGAGCGCATTGCCCTGAACCGTGAAATCCAAGTCGCGGATGGGAAAGCCTGTAATGATGTCGCGGATGGCGCCGCCGGTAAGATACAGATTCATCCCCGCCGCCTTGGCGGCGTCTAAGACAATAGCGACGGCCTTTTGTTGGTCCGGCGAGAGCCGCGTTTCCAGCGTGTATATGTAATCGGCCATGCCTTCCTAGTCGCCTGGCGGTGGCCCTTCGCTGGGCTCAGCCCGGGCGTTATCCACAGGATTTCCACAGAGGAGCCGCTCAACACTTGCTGGGCTCCCCGTCGGCGGAATCTAACTCCCTCTAGACATTAGACTTATACCGCACTCCTGCCATCCCAGTAAACAGAGAAAGTAACACAAAGGTTTACCGTTTGGCTACTGTAAGGCACAAACTGCCCGAATTCATCGCGAAAGTGCGAGAATCGCAAGTGTAGCGCGGACACTCTTGTCCGCGAAAGCCTAGCCCCGCCAAGAAATGTGCGGGTCAGATAAATCCATGGTTATGAACTAGCCTAAGAAGCAAAGTTACGAAGCAAGAATCCATGCCCTCGACCCACAAGAAAGTGATCGTGCGGAAACACGACCGCGACTCGGTCAGCGGTTACGTCGCCCCCGCCAACTTTGTGGTGGAAGGCAAGCTGGAACTGCTCAACACCTCAGGCAACGTGGTAGCCATCGACTTGCGAGAAATCAAGGCCGTTTATTTTGTCCGCGAGTTTTCCGACACCGACCTGATACTCCGCAAGACTTTCACCACCCGCCCCCGCACCGAAGGCCTGTGGGTGCGCCTGAGGTTCAAGGACAGCGAAGTGATCGAAGGCATCCTGCCCAACGACCTGACGCAAAATCCCGCCGAAGGATTTCTAGTGAACCCTCCCGACCTGCGCTCGAACACACAGCGGGTGTTCGTCCCAAGAGAAGCGCTGACGTCGGTAACAGTGCTAGCGGTAATAGGAGCAGCCAACCGCCGCCGCAAAGGCGGCCAGCCCGATACGCGCCAAGTAACCCTCTTCGAGCAATAGCTCGCGTAGGGACGGACGCATTCGTCCGTCCCACCCGAGCGCAGCTCGGCCCTCGCCGCGAAATAAGAACCGGCCGCACCGCACGCAAGCCTTCCGCTACAATTCCCCAGACACCGCCATGAAACTATCCGACATAGCCAATGCCCTACAAGCCCGCATAGAAAACGCCTCCCCCGAAACCGAAATCACCGGAGTAGCCGGCATCGAACAAGCAAGCCCAGGCCAACTGACCTTCGTGTCGAATCCGAAGTACAACGCCGCCGCGAAGTCGACGAAGGCGTCGGCGGTCATAGTAGCCGAGAACTTTCCCGCCATTGACACCGGAATGCTGCGCAGCAAGAACCCCTATCTAGCGTGGGCGAAGGCCATCGAGCTTTTCTACCACCCGCCAAGCTACGCCCCCGGAGTCCATCCCACCGCGGTAGTTCATCCCAAGATCAAGCTAGGCAAGAACGCGCATGTAGGCCCCTACGTAGTGATCGACGAAGACGTAGTAATCGGAGACGACGCCGTCCTCCTGGCCCATGTGGTCATCTATCGCGGAGTAACCGTAGGCAACAATTTCTTCGCCCACGCCCACGCTGTAGTAAGAGAATTCTGCCATCTAGGAGACAACGTTCTGCTGCAGAATGGAGCCATCGTAGGCTGCGACGGTTTCGGCTTCGCCAAAAATGAAGATACCGGCCACTGGCACAAAATCGTCCAGTCCGGCAACGTTGTGGTAGAGAGCGATGCCGAACTCCAAGCCAACACCTGCATCGACCGCGCCAGCATAGGCGAGACCCGCATCGGAGGAGGCGCGAAACTAGACAACCTCGTCCATATAGGCCACAGCTGCGACATCGGGCACGACACGCTCGTCTGCGCACAAGTAGGTCTCGCCGGCACCACCGACGTGGGCAACAACGTAATCCTAGCCGGACAAGTGGGCGTTAGCGGCCACGTGAAAATCGGAGACGGAGCCATAGCCATAGCGCAAAGCGGCATCCCCCACGACGTTCCCGCCGGAGCCATGGTAAGCGGCTCCCCGGCCATCGATCACAAATTGTGGTTAAGGTGCTGCGCCGCCTACGCCAAGCTGCCCGAGATAGCCAAAGCAATAAGAAAGTTGTCGGAGCGGGAGTAAGTCGCCGCGCCGCGTTCTTAAAAAAATGTCATCCTGAGCGAAGCAAAGGACCCCTGCACTTTGCTGCGCGAGACGCATCGCAGACTGCTGTTACGAATTCCGAACAAAAGATGCGAACCCGCCCAACAGGGAACGGGCTGCTGTATCGTGACCCGCATCTCTCACGGCTCTCCGGTCCCGCGAAGCAGACCCCCTCGTCGCCTGACGGGGCCGTCGAGTCGATTCCAGGGAGTAAGGGTGGGCGCATTCTGGTTCTGTGGTAGAGCCGGGTGCCCCACCCTTCGTTTTTTGAAGGGTGGGATTCTGCGCCCACCGCCTGTGATCTTCTGATCTTTCGCCGACTCCTGCCGCGCCCTCGATCGTAGCGCGCACCGATGATCCCCATCACCCACCCTTTTCGCAAAGTACGCGAAAAGGATGGGGCACCCGGCGTTCTCACAAGAATTGTCATCCTGAGCGGAGTAGCCGCTTCGCGAAGCGAAGCAGCTACGGAGTCGAAGGACCCCTACACTCCAAGCGAAGTGCGATGGCGCTCTCACCCTTACCCGCGGGTGGCCCGTCCTATCGCGAAGCGAAGGGCGGGGATGTTCAGCCGCAGTCTTTCTGGCAAGCACGCTATCACGATTTCAACGTCTGGAGCGAGGAAAAGCGCCTGGATCGGTTATCTAAATCAGCTTCGCCGAAATGTTCTGTCTTCTACGACAGGAGCCGTCACTAGAAAATGAAGATCCGCCGTACAATGTCAATATTCATCCGATTTGCAAATCCCCGCACGATCGAGCAACCAAATGGGGCAGGAGTTGTTCAACAAAATTCCCGACGCTAAGACGCTCTTGAGCCTTGAGCCGGAGGAACTCGCGGGTGTACTTCTCCCCATCTTCCAGGGGCTTTGTCGTTCCCTCGGGTACTTTAATTGGTGGAATTATGTCAGGGAGCTTTACCAATTCCAACAAGTGTATCCGCGCGAGCACCGCGACGCCATATCGCGATCAATCATGGAAGCAATCGGCTGGATGCGTAGTTCGGGGCTGCTCGCTACTTATCCAGAAGACTCTAACGGGCACGCCCTATTCGTCACCCGTCGTGGGATGGAGATCGACACCCACGAAAAGTTCCGCGACTTCCGACAGGCATCCGTACTAAACCCAAAGTTCCTGCATCCGGTGATCGAAGAGAAAGCATGGCCTACCTTCATTCGCGGCAAGTACGACACCGCAGTATTTGAGGCCTTCAAGGAAGTCGAGGTCGCGGTCAGAGAAGCCGGGAAATTTGATGCAAGAATGGTGGGCGTTGATTTGATGCGTGCTGCTTTTCACCCCGATCGCGGGCCGCTTACCGATAAGAGCCTGCCGGTGGCGGAGAGAGAAGCACTGATGGCGCTCTACGCGGGAGCGATAGGCTCCTACAAGAATCCAGCTAGCCATAGGACGGTGTTGATCGGAGATCCTGTTGAGGCTGGCGAGATGCTCATTCTCGCCAGCCACCTTATGCGTATCGTGGATGATCGCGCCTCAAGGCCCGTTGCCGCGCCCAACGCTACTGCGCTGCCGACGGTGAAATAACCATCAATACCGGAGTTTCGCCGACGGGTGGCCGGTCCAAGCTTCGCCCGGGCGGGGCCTCTGACTTTTTTCATCACAAACGCCCAGTGAGCACCATCACAGACGCCTAACCGCCCGTCGGCGACAATGGAGATCGACCTGTGGCAGGGCCGAGCTGTGTCCGTCAACCGAGACGGCCCTCGACGCCGACCTAGCCCCATTTGTCAGGTACTCTTTGATAACTATTTATGAAGCAATGATCGGGCGTCAGAAATCTGCCGAAACTACAGCTTTTAGTAGAATTAGGAGCAGAATCGAGCTAAGTCCTTATTCCGGAGTATTTTGAAAATAAGTCCTTCGCGCTCTAGATTTTGGCGGGAAGACTCCCCCTAACCCCATGATTCCAAAGATTAGGGGGGAGGGGGGTGGTGGTAAACACGGGTTACTAACCTAGGAGTAAACAGGCAAGCGTTCCGCCGACTGTCCGGGAACTCAGTATCCGGCTTCGCGCCCATGCCGGATCGCCAGGATCACGATCTGTTTCCCGTCGTAATGATAGAGAGCGACATAGGCCCCGCTCCCGAATTCGATCACCCACTCGCGGAACTCCAGCGGCATTTCTTCGACGGGGCGGCCAATTTCCGGATGCTTGCCCAGCGCTTTCACGCCCTGGCGGATCGCCTTGACGGCACGCCGGGCCGCATCCCGGCTCTTGGGAGCTAAGAACGCATGGAGACGGGCCACATCCAGCAGCGCGGGTTGCGACCACTTCAGCGGTGGCATTTAGGGGAAGCGGTGTCCTTGCCCGCTTCGAGCTTGGCCAGCCAGGCATCGGCTTCTTCGGCCGTGACGTGGAGGCCGGTGGTCTGGTAATGAGTCCAGGCGGCTAGCGCGTCCTGTCGGAATTTTTCGCGCTTCTCTTCGCGTTCGACATACTGCTCGATGGCTTCGCGCATGACCCAGTGCGGAGACCGGCGGCGGGCCGAGGCGAGACGCTGTATGCGCTTCTTGATCTCGCCGTCGAGCTTCAGGCTGGTTGTGGAAGGCTTGGGCATGGTGGGTGTTCCACGGTGTTACCTGGTAGCACTATAGCACATCGGCGTTGGATGTCTTCGCTGTTAGCTGTTAGCTCTTGGCTGTTAGCTAAAGGCCAAAAGCTAAGAGCTAACAGCTGGTTTATTCTTGCAACTCCGCCGGAAGGCCGCTGTTGATCGCCGCTCTTACTTTGGCCATCAGGTTATCGCGTTCTCCGAAATCGGCGGGCTCTATGGGATCGTGAAACTGCACTGTCACTGTTCCTGGACGAATCGCAAAACGCGCTTTTGGCATTACCGCTTCGGTGCCTGAAATCGTGATCGGCACGATTGGCACGTTGCACTCCTGGGCGAGATAGAACGGGCCTTTTTTGAAGGGCAGCAGCTTGCCATCGAACGAGCGCTTGCCTTCCACGTAGATGGTCATGTTCAGCCCCTGGTCGATGGCTCGGAGCGCGTCGCGCACGGCCGCTATGCCCGCCTCGCGATTTCCGCGGTCGACGGGCACGAGCGATCCGATCAGCATGATCTGGCCGAGAATGGGAACCTTGAACAACCCCTTCTTCACCATCACCGAAGTGCGGCGCGGGATCAGCGGAAGCGTCAGGGGCGGATCGAGATTGGAGATGTGATTCGACATGAAGATATAAGTCCGCGCCGGATCGATTTTTTCGAGGCCGAGCGTCTGCACCTTCACGCCCGCGATGCGCACTCCGGTGAATGCCGACCACATGCAGGTGCGGTACAGAAAGTTGATGTCTTTGGTGAGATAGGTCCAGGGAAAACCCACGAGCGCGGCGAGGGGCAGCGCGGCGGCCCAAAACAGCAGCATGAGAATGGTGCGCAACACTTGTCGGTCCGTGGTGAAACTCGAATTTCGAGCGCCTGAAGGCGCGGTGATGCCAGTACACTTGCGACACGCCTGAAGTCGTGCTCCGATACGAATCTCAATTCGACCACAGGCTGTCATGCTTTGGCCGCGAGGCCGCGCAAGCGTTGGGGTAGCTTCTCATAGATGCCGCCGAATCCGCCATTGGAGAGAATGGCAACCACGTCCCGCTCCCGCAGTTCGGGCGCGATCGCATTCACGATGGCATCGGCGTCGGCGAAGATGCGCGCCTGCTTCCCGCGTTTCTGGATTGCGGCCGTTACGCGCTTCAGATCGAGCCGTTCCGGCTCGGGAATCGCCTCCGACTTGAAGATGGCGGCGATCACCACCTGGTCGGCAAGCGCCAGGCTGCGGGCGAGGGCATCCTGCAGCACGTTGCGGCGCATGGTGTTCGAGCGCGGCTCCAGCACCACCCACAAGCGCGATTGCGGATAGCGCGCCCGCAACGCCAGAATCGTCTGCTCGACGGCCGTGGGATGATGGGCAAAGTCGTCGATGATGGTTATTCCATTGACCTGCGCCTTCAACTCGAGGCGCCGCTTTACGCTGCGAAAGGTTGCGAGAGCCTTTGCTATCGCATCTTTTGAAATTTCATAATTCGCCGCCAGCGCCGCCGCTGCCGTCGCATTCCAGACGTTGTATTCTCCGCCGAGCGGAAATTCGAGATCCGCCCAGGCTTTGCCAGCGCGCAGAACCGACCAGTTAGTTCGGTCCTCGCCCAGCTTTAGATTTGCGATTTTCCAGAGCGCGCGATCTGACGCGCCGTAACGTTCGACGGGACAGAAGGCTTTTTTCAGACAGCGGTCGATGCTTTGACTCGAGTTGTCGCCCGAGATGCCTCCCGGATCAAAGCCGACGATTCGCCCGCGTCGCGGAACCAGGTTCACCAGGCGCTTGAAGGCCGTCTCCACCGCGTCCAGATCTTTGTAGATATCCGCGTGGTCGAATTCAACCGAGGTGAGAATTACGGAATCCGGAAAGTAGTGCAGAAACTTGGGACCTTTATCGAAGAATGCGGTGTCATACTCATCGCCTTCTAAAATAAAGTGCTTGCCTGCGCCCAGACCGAAACTACGGCCGAAATTTTCCGCAATGCCGCCGACTAGGAACGAAGGCTCGAGGCCAGCGGTCTCGAAGATCCACGCCAGCATCGCCGTGGTAGTGGTTTTGCCGTGCGTCCCGGCAACGACCAGCACGTCCTTTCCGACGAGAAACTCATCATGCAGAATCTGCGGCAGCGAACAGAACGGAATGCGGTCGTCGAGCAAGCTCTCCAGTTCCGCATTTCCGCGCGAGAGCGCATTGCCTACGACCACAAGATCGGGACGGGGATTCAGGTTCGCCTCAGCAAACGGCTGCGCTACGAAAATGCCCAAGGATTCGAGAAACGTCGACATTGGCGGATACGCCGCCGCATCCGAGCCGGTGACGCGAAAGCCTCGCTCTTGTAGCATGCCGGCCAGTGAAGCCATCGCCGTTCCGCAAATGCCAATCAGATGAATGTGCCTGGGGTTACCCATTAAAAGATTACTCATTCGAGTTTGCACTAAAGATTGCTTATTTTGCCGTCGCCGATTCCAGAATCCTCAGCCTCACTTGTGCACCCACTTCGAGCCGGGCCTTCACCCCGATGGGCAGCGTGATGTTCGCGCGCGACACGTGTCCTGAACGCAAGCCAAACGCCACCGGAACTCCCAGATCGCCGACCACCCGCAGCACAACCTCTTCGAGCGTGTAATCTTGATCCGGACTCTGCCGGCAATCCAGCATTTCGCCGAAGACAATCCCCCGCACATCGTTCAGCTTGCCCGCCAGTTTCAGTTGCATCAGCATGCGGTCGATCTGGTAAGGCTTGGTCGCGACGTCTTCGAGGAAAAGAATCGTTCCCGCGGTTTGAATCTCGTGCTCTGTGCCGAGCGACGCTACCAGCATCGAGAGGCACCCGCCATAGAGAATTCCCTCCGCCTGTCCCGCCAACAACGGTTTTGCCCCCGAGCCTTCGCCGATGTCCCATTCTGCCGCGCCTCCCAACGCATTCTGCCACGACTCCAGATCCAAACCGTCGGCAAGGGCAAAATCCTTGGCCACCATCGGGCCGTGGAAGGTCACGAACTTCGCCGAGTCCGAAATGCAGCACAGCAGCGTCGTATTATCGCTGTAGCCCACCAGAATTTTGGGATGCGAAACGATCTTTGTTGGATCAAGCAGCTGCGGCAGATAGTTCGACCCATATCCTCCTCGTGCGCAAACAATCGCGCGGATATCGTCGCGCACGAACATGTCTTCCAGTTCGCGCGCACGGCGCTCCGCCGAGCCGGCAAAATAGAGATCGCGCTCCAGAATCGACTCGAAATAAAATGGCTCATAGCCGGCGCGGCGAAGACCGTCGCAGCCCGCCTCCAGCATTTCGCGCTTGACATTCGACGCGGGCGCAACGATTCCCACCTTGTCGCCCGGACGGAGCGCGCGCGGCTTGATTCGCGAATTCTGGGAAGGGGTAACCATCTCCATATTTGTCATCCCCACCCTACGCGTGCCGAAGGGGAGGGGTCTGCCTTTTGCAGCGGACTGCAGATCCCTCGCTGCGCTCGGGATGACAATTCATTAAGGTCGATCATGCGCCGCTTAGGTCGGCCTTTCGTTACCGGCCGCTAAGTTCGATCTTAAATGAAGAATTCCCCGCGGCAGACGAGAGTCGCCGGACCGCGCAGATAAACTTGATCCTCCCAGCGCACCGTCTGCGCACCTCCCGGCGCAATCACCGTCACTGGCGAAGCTACGCGCCCGCTCGCAATCGCAGCTACCGCCGACGCGCACGATCCCGTACCGGAAGACTCGGTCTCTCCCACGCCCCGTTCAAACAACCGGATCTCGATTTCATTCGCACCTTCATTCGCACCTTTGCTCGAGCGGCGTATTACCACGTACTCCACGTTCGTGCCCTGCGGAAACTGCGGCTGCATTCCGATCAGCGCCGCCTGCTTCTGCCATCCATCGTGAAAGCTCTCGACGAAAATTACGTAATGCGGATTCCCCATCGAAACTTTCGTCCCCACCACCCGCCCCGACACGGTCTCAATCGACAACTCGCCGCCGACCTCTGGCTGGCCCATCTCCGCTTCGAACTCAAACGTGGAACCTTGCTGGCCGCCTTGCGGATCAACGAGGCTGCATTTCTTCAGTCCGGCGCCGGTGCGAACCACAACTTCCGTCTTGCCCTCGCGCGAACAAATTTCCGCCGCCACCGAGCGCGTGCCGTTGCCGGAGATTTCCGCCTCCGAGCCATCTGCGTTAAACAGGCGCAGCCTCGCGTCAGCGTCCGCGTCGGGGAACAGCCATTCCACGCCGTCGGCGCCCACTCCGCGATGGCGATCGCACAAGCGGCGGCTGAGCGCACTCAGGTCGCCGAAGGCGTACGCGCCTTCGACTATCAGAAAATCGTTGCCACAAGCCGAGGCTTTTGTAAAAAGAATTTTCGCGTTCTGATAGCTCTGTTTCCGCGGTCGGCTCATTCGTGTTCCGTGGCCCCGAGTGATGTCACGGTGGCAAAGGCGGTCGATTCATGCAAGCGGATGGAAAACACGCTCTCCTCGTCGTGCTCGCATTCCACCGAGAACACCAAACGAAAATCGGGGTCCGCGGATGCGATGTGCACGCTGTGCATGGTGAGTTGCTCGGAATCCAGGAGGTTGTTCACTTCCCGCAACATCGCATCCACGTTTCGGCCTTTCACTTCGTAGGTCGTAACGAACGCCTTCAGCAAAAACGCGCGCTCCATTCGTCCCAGCAGCACCAGCGCAATCAGAATCATGACTGTGGCGAAGCACGCCGTCAAATACAAGCCGCCGCCCGCCGCCATCCCCACCGACGCCACCACAAACAGAGTGGCCGCCGTCGTCAGCCCGGTCACCGATGCCTTCGCGTGCAGAATCGAGCCTGCGCCGATGAAGCCTATACCCGGGATGATCTGTGCCGCGATCCGTGCGCTGTCCGTCGGCGTGCCCGCGAGCTGCTCCGATAGTACCGTGAACATGGCCGCGCCAAAACAGATGAAAATGTTCGTGCGCAGCCCCGCTGGCTTGTGCCGCAGTTGCCGTTCCAGGCCGATGATGCCGCCCAGTACCGCCGCCAGCAGCAACCGCGCCAGCGTAGAACTTAGCACCACGCCCAGTTCATTCCGCAGCAGTTGGATGATCTGATGGATTGGGTTCATAGCAGCGCCCCGGCCTCGGTTCCCTGGCCCGCAAAACGCGCGGTCTGGGGACCACGGAGCGGATTCTATCACCGCCATCCGCCGCTTTCTGTGTTGCTGGGCGGCAGGGGTTAACGCGATTGATGCGGGGAGCTCCGTGCCGCGTAGATGCGCGCATGGGGTTGCCCGGTGGCGTGAATTTCGATCAGTTCCGTAAGATTGGTCAGATTCGCGCCCTGGTCCACCAAATCGCCATCGAAGGCAATCACAAAATCCACGTAGCGCGGCGGATCGGCCAGGGCGCGCTCCCATAGGCCCTCGGGATCCGAGGGCCGCTTCCACACGCGGTGATTTTCGTTATTCACCACCTGGCGCAGCGGGATGCCCGCCTGCTCCATGACGCCCACACGTTCGCTGATGTCCATCAGAAAGCGCGAGTTCCTCGGTAATCGAGCAAGCACGCGCTCCACCGCGGAATTCAAGGGATTGCGGATCGCCCAGTTTCTCCGCGCTTCTGCCAGACATTGAGGCTCCGCCTTCCACACCGACGCGTAGCTGCCCACCACCAGCGCCAGTATCACGGCGACCATTTTCCCTTTATGCCGCCCGCCCGTGCCCAGTAGAAAGACAGAAGCCGCCAGCACTCCGGTCGAAACCGCGAACATCGGCAGCAACTGGAGTCCGTAGCGCTGGTTGAACGTGGCAAATGGCCACCAAGTGTAGACATGAAGCGGCACCGAGCCGTAGGCAATTGAAAATGAATAGAACACCAGCGGAACCCACAACAACAGCAGCGACGCCGATTGCGCCCGCAGTTTCCAGGCTCCGATTACGAGTGCCACCAAGGCCGCTGCCAGCCAGAAGCGGCCCCAGTTTCCGTTCGCCAGATTCAGCTGCGCCGATTTCAAAAAATAGATGGCCGCGACACCGGCGTGGTGGAGCGCGGGATTCGGCGCACTTACGCGCTGCTCAATCGCCTTCGCCGAGTATGGACCGTTCGCGAAGTCCAGCGCGTTCCCATACACCACGCCGTTGTAAACCAGCCACAGGACCGGAACCACCGCAATGCCCAACAGGAACTTCGCTGCAACCCGGCGCAAGGTGCGAATTTGCCATCTCCGGAGCGCGATGACGACGACCGCCGCTCCCATCACACCCGCCAGAAACCATCCGTCGTAACGCGTGAGCTCCGCACCCGCCAGACACCAGGCGCAGCGCGTTAGAGTGTGCGCGAGGCCCGGGTCCCTTCGACTTCGCTCAGGGCAGGCTCTACGGGACTTCGATAATATTTCCCGCCGTACCCCGCGCTGAAGCGCGGCGCTAAGCTGGTTTGCCCCTCCGGGGCTGGACGCTCGCTTATCGGGGCTGAATTCTTGTCCGCCCGCGTCCCCATTTTTTCGCCTGTCATTTTCCTTCAGCGCGCTTTCTTTCAGCGCGCCGAGAAACTCCGCGAAGTACGCAACCGCCCAGATAAACAGCGCCAGATAAATTGACTCCGTCATCGCCGTTGCCTGCATGTAGATCAGATTCGGGTTGGCTCCGTAGGCGAATGCCGCGGCCCCTGCGCCCACGCCAGCCGCCGGTTTCGCGCCCGCTTCCTGGCCCGCTTCCTTGGAAAGATCGGCTTGCAACATGCCGCGCACCAGGCGAAATATTCCCATCACTCCGAACACGTAGGCGATCATCGAAGGGATGGAACCGCCGGTTCCGTTCCGCCACATCGCGTTCGACCAAATGAACGGGATCAGCAGCAGATGCGGCAGCGGCAACCACACCGTCCCCAATTGCAGCAGACCGGGAGTCTCGGAATCGAAGACGCGTCGCGCAATATTAATGTGCGCGACCGCATCGCCATAGAGCAGAAGGTCGCTGTGTCGAACGTAGTAAAAAAAGGAAAACAGCGAAACGAGGACAGCGATCCCGGCCACGCGGGCCGCGCTGAAGTCGGGAACGGCGGCTGTTTTTGTAATCACTCTGTAGTCACTCTACGCCCGCTGTCCATTCGGCAAGGATAAACCGCTAGTGGTCCCCTCTTCATTCGCGGCATACATCCGAGTTGTCATCTTGAGCGAAGAGAAAGACCTGCGCATTTGTTTGTAGCGCCGGAATACATTAGGTCCTTCGCTTCGCTCAGGATGACACTGTTTTTTTGACGCCAGGAAATTGCGGGACACACGAACTAAGCCTATTCCAGGTGCGTCAGTTCGCGGAATACCTGAAAGCGCGCGTCGATTTCTCCGCGCGTAAGATTCTGTAGCCGCGCCGTCCCGAAGCGTTCCACGGCAAACGATCCCATCACCCCGCCATAAAACAAGGCGCGCTTCAGCACCTCGCGATTAATCTCGCCCTGGGACGCGATGTAACCCATGAATCCGCCGGCAAACGAGTCGCCGGCTCCGGTTGGGTCTTTTACCTCGTCAATCGGCAGCGCCGGGGCGCGAAAAGGATGCGTTCCAATGCCGAAGGCTCCCTCGCGGAAAAAGATGGTCGCTCCGTACTCGCCGTGCTTCACCACCAGAGCGCTCGGTCCCATGGCAAGAACTTTTTTCGCCGCGCGCGGAAGATTCTTCTCCGCAGCCAGCATCTTAGTCTCGGTGTCGTTGATCAGGAGGACGTCCACCAGCTTCAACGTTTGCGCCAACTCCTTGGGCGTGCCCTGGATCCAGAAATTCATGGTGTCGCAGCCAGTCAGGCGCACACCATCCATCTCCAACCGAACCGCCGATTGTAGTGTGGGCTGGATGTTTGCGAGGAACAGGAACTGCGTGTCCGAATACTCTTTTGGAATGCGCGGCTGAAATTTATCGAACACGTTCAGTTCCGTGAATTCAGTCTTGGCCTCGTTCAGATTGTCGACATACTGTCCGCCCCAGCGAAAGGTCTTCCCTTGGGTGCGCTCGATGCCGCGCGTGTCCACGTCGCGTTTTTTCAGCACGGCTTCGTGTTCGGACGTAAAGTCTTCGCCTACCACCGCAACCATCCGCACCTCGGTGAAGTAACTTGCGGCCAGCGCGAAATAAGTCGCAGCTCCTCCGAGAATGTCGCTCACTCGGCCGGAAGGCGTGGCGATGGTGTCGAAGGCAACCGAACCTACTACGAGAATGCTCATGAGGCTCCGTGGGGCAGTCGTTCGTTAGTCGTTGGTCGTCAGTCGTTGGTCGTTGGCGAGCAAACCCGGGAAGCGTCTGATTGATTTTCGCTGACGACTGACGACTACTTCAAATACTTTCCCAAAATCAACTGCAGCTTCTCTTTGGTCGCAGCCGGAATCTTGGCCGGATCGGTCAGAATGGCATTCGCCAGCGCCGATCCGCACTTGCAGGAGCGCGTTTTCGGCATCGTCGACACCGTGGCGTGCACAACTTTGGCTGCGTTCTCGGCGTTCTTTGCCAGGACGGAAATAATCTGCTCTACCGACACGGAATCATGATGCGGATGCCAGCAGTCATAATCGGTGACCATGGCGATGGTGACGTAGCAAATCTCCGCTTCGCGCGCGAGCTTTGCTTCCTGCAAATTGGTCATGCCGATGACATCGGCTCCCCAACTGCGATACACGTTCGACTCCGCTTTGGTGGAAAACTGCGGACCCTCCATGCAGATGTAAGTGCCGCCCCGCTTCGCGGTTACGCCAGCAGCCTGGCATGCGCCGCGGACCACCTTCGTCATTTCGCTGCACACCGGATCGCCAAATCCAATGTGCGCCACAATGCCGTCGCCGAAGAAAGTGTCCACGCGGTGCCGGGTGCGATCGAAAAACTGGTTCGGGATCACGAAATCGAGCGGCTTGTGCTCTTCCTTTAGCGACCCCACCGCCGAAATCGAAATAATGCGCTCCACTCCCAACTGCTTAAAGCCGTAAATGTTGGCTCGGAAATTCAGCTCGCTCGGCAACAGTTTGTGCCCGCGGGCATGGCGCGCGAGAAATGCCACCTGGCGGCCCTCGAGCGTTCCCAGAATGTACGCATCCGAAGGATCTCCAAATGGAGTCGACTGTTCGACCTCGTGCGCGTCCGTGAATCCCGGCATCTGGTACAGACCGCTGCCGCCGATAATGCCAATCTCTGCCTGCTTCAAATGCGCTCCTGATTAGGCTGGTTTTGCAAATCGTTTTCAGCTCGGAGGGCGTGTCCCTCAGGGGCTAAAGCCCGCATTTTTCCAGCCCTGAACGGCACGGCCGAAGCCGTGCCCTACCCAAAACCCATTCATGAAACAAGCTCTATACAGTTCGAGCTCTACACGGTTAGTGACTGCGGAACTGCTGATTATACAAGAGGCCAACTCACGGCTGAGCGGGCGCGGCCTTGTCTAGTGGTTTTTCCTGCGGCCAGAAGTCTTCCTCCACCCGCTTCGTCGTCTCGTCATCCAGACTCTCGCTAATCAGCACCGCGTCGCCCCGGACTTCAATCACTACAACTCCCTCTTCTGTGAGCCAGGCATGGCGTCCGCGCAACGTTCGCCAGGAATCCGCCGGGGGTGCGTCGGCCGCAACTTTGCCGTCCGGCCCCAGCCCTTGCCGCTTTTGATAGCGCTCGGCCAGCGATTTCGCATACACCGCCGCAAACTCCGCTGCTTTTGCCGGGCTCGACCAGCGGGAAACATATAGCACTGCGATGGGCGCCGATTTGTCGGCCTTGGGCTTGCCGGCAAAGTAATAACCGCCTCGCCACTCCGGATATATCGCCTTGGCCTCATCCCGGCCGGCATACTGCTCGACCAACACGTCAACGTCAAACTCTCCCATCGCGCCGATATCAAAAGGATCGTAGGCTTTGAAGTCTTTCTCCATGTCGATCATTTTCATCGGCGGCAACGTCTCGTGCGCAAGGTACGTCTCCGGCTCCATAATTTCGCGCGTCGTCTTCGGAGGATCTTTGAATGCGCCCGCGTAAGCCAGTGCCTTCCCGCCCGCCTCGAGAAGCGCGACGGTAAAGTCGAGTCCGTAGCGATACGGGAACGTCAACTCCTCTTTCAAAAAAATGGGAGCATCGCGAAACGCCGGAGAATCCGGCGTCCCAACCAGCATGCCCTGCTCGAGCGCCTGAACAATCTGGGGCGAGTCCAGCAGCGTCTTTCCGGCCGGCGCCAGCGAATAATCCAGCAGCACCGCCATCGCCTGTCCCTCCAGCACGGCCTGCCGAGCCGCGCTTTCCTCGTCATTTTCAATGTCGGCCTGGCTTGGCTCGTCCGTTTTGTTATGAGCGTCTTCCGCCGATCCCTTCATCCATTTCTCGATGCTGAAGGACTGGTCCTGGAGGGCGTGCGTCAGTTCGTGCGCCAGCACCGGCTTCTGCTGTTCTACGTCCAGCCAGTTCAGCAAATTCACAGTTTTTGTTTTTTCGTCGTAGTATCCCGCCACCTGCTCGCGCAGCATCGTCACCAGAAAGCCGCCAAGGTCGAAGTTGTGCGGGAGCAACCCGAACTTCTTCAGCACCGCCGAAGACCGCTCCAGTCGCTTCGCGTCCTTGTCGTCCTTCATGCTCTTCTTGAGATAGGATTCCACCTCGTCACGCTTGGTCAGCCTGCGCTTCACCTTGTGCTTGATCGGCAGGCCCGTATCGTCGCTGGCAAACTGCAGGATCTCGTCCACGGAGCGAAAAAGTTCCTTCGCCTCTTTGGGCGAAACAATGGTTTCCGGTGTGGCCTGTGTGGCGCGGGCGCCCTCGCCCGCGGGAGTCTGGCCTTGCGGTGTCTCGCCTTGCGATGCCTGACCTTGCGATGCCTGATCCTGCGATACCGCAACCGCAACACTCGCTGCTTGTCCCCAGAGCGTGCCCGCCAGCAGCACGAGCAAAGCAAGCTCGCAAAACGAACTTCCGCAAAACCAGCTTTCGAAAAACCATCTTCGGAGCTTTCGAGCAACTACCTTGACATTGTCCATTGGCATCGAGTTTATACTGTCCCATGCCAGTCAATCCCATGCCCGTCGATCCCACGCCCGTCAACCTCTGGACCAGAACCGATCACGCCCTCGACTACCTCGGACGAGCCGACTCCATAGCGCATCGCACCGAAGGGGAATCGTCGTTGCTCGAGTTCATTCCCCAAACCACGCGCCGCATTCTCGACCTGGGCACCGGAGATGGGCGGCTGCTGGCCCTGGTGTTACGCGAACAGGTGAAACGCGAGCATCCGAAGACGGAAGCCATCGCCATTGACTTCTCTCCTGCCATGCTCGAGGCTGCCAGGAAGCGCTTTGCCGGCGATTCCTCGGTTGCCGTCATAACCCACAACCTCGATGACCCGCTTCCCGACCTGGGCAAGTTTGACGCTGTCATCTCCAGCTTCGCGATCCATCATGTCACGCACCAGCGCAAGCGCGGGCTCTACTCCGAAATCCACGACCTGCTGAATGCCGGGGGCGTCTTCTGCAATCTGGAACACGTCGCCTCGCCCACTCCCGCCCTGCACGAGGAATTCTTGCGCCAGAGCGGCCTCACACCTGCAACCGAAGACCCTTCCAACCAGCTTCTCGATGTCGAGACCCAGTTGCAGTGGCTGCGCGAGATCGGATTCGCCGACGTGGATTGTCACTGGAAGTGGCGGGAACTGGCGCTGCTGGCGGGCAGACGAGAGTAAAATGCCTTCGAACGAAGGCGGTCGCTTGTCCGTTCTTGCCAAAATCAAGACGTTGCTCGGTGTAAAGCCGAAAGAACCGCCGTTCATCTCGGTCGTCCTGCATTTTCGCAAGCCCATTTCCCTCCCCACCGAGACTATTCACGCGGCCATTCGTCGCGCGTGGGGACGGGATGTGCGGAAGGACTTGAACGAACATGTCGTGGGCAAGCCCCCCATCTGCTTTGTGAAGTTTGAGGGAATGCTGCTCCTCCTCAGCAATGTACAGAAACCCTACTGTGCTCCCGAAATACTGGAACAGGCGTTGGCCGACTTCCCAGAGGTGCGACAGAGGCAGGTCGTGCGCGAGCACAAAGGGTTTCTTGCGATTGACCTCCACGCACCGAAAGACCCCGGGAGAAAAGAGAAGTTGGAATGCTATCGCTGCATGTGCAGGTTGGCGGCTGAGTTCGTGGACTATAACTGCATGGGCGTTTACCTTCCTGAGATAGGACACATGCGGCCCTATGATGTTGACATCATCTCCGCGCTGAGGAGCGAGCAACCACTGGAGGAGATTCAAGAGTGGGGCCAGCCACCGGTAATGCTGATCGAAGACGACGATCCGCGACTAAAGGCAGCAGTCGCCGAGGCCCACCGGCGCTGGCCAGAATTCGTGATGGCCTTTGAAAAGCGCCGGCCGGGTCAAACGTTTGCAGTAAAGACGCTGTTCAGAGACGGGGACCAAGGCGAATGGATGTGGGTTAACATTTCGTGCATTAAGGGAGAGACGATGGAAGGAAGGCTGGAAAATAAGCCAGCCAGCGTGAACAACGTAAGTGAAGGCGATCAAGTGACGGTCAAAACCTTCGAGATAGGCGACTGGGCATATCAAGACGGAGAAAACTTGATCGGAGGGTTTAGCCTGTCGCCTCCCGAGAAGACCTAAAATCCCATCGAGTTCGATGAGCTAACTCTCTCGGCCACCCACTCACCCACCTCGCGCGTCCCCAGCGTTCCGCCGATGTCGGAGGTCGTCTTTTTCTGCCGCACGGCTTCGAGCACGGCGGCTTCGAGTTTCTGCGCCTCGCCCGACATTCCCAGATGCGCCAGCATCATCGCCGCCGTCAGAATTGCGCCGAAAGGATTGGCCATGTTTTTCCCCGCAATCGACGGCGCGGAACCATGCACCGGCTCGAACATCCCGACTTGCCCTTGTGAAGCGCGCCCGGGACGCAGATTACCGCTAGCGGCCATCCCCAGCCCGCCCTGCAATCCCGCAGCGAGATCGGTGATGATGTCGCCAAACATGTTGTTGGTGACGATGACATCGAACCCGCGCGGATCGTGCACCATCTGCATGCAGAGCGCATCCACGTACATGTGCTGCGTTTCGATCTGCACATACTCGGCCGCAACTTCTTTGAACACGCGCTGCCACAAGCCGCCGGCGTGCGTCATGGCGTTCGATTTGTCGCACATCAGCACGCGCCGCCGCGGAGAACCATTGACGTTCGAGCCGTCCAGCTTCCGGTTGCTGGCGCAGTATTCAAACGCGTAGCGGATGATGCGCTCGACCCCCTTGCGCGTGTTGATGTCTTCCTGGATCGCAACTTCGTCCGGCGTTCCCTGCTTGAAAACTCCTCCGAGGTCGCCGTAAACGCCCTCGGTGTTCTCGCGAATCACGACGAAATCGAGGTCCTTTGGTTCGACGACTTTGAGCGGGCAAAGCGACGCATCCAACAACCGCACCGGCCGGACATTGGCGTAGAGGTCCATCTTGCACCGCATGCCGAGCAGGATCTCCCTCGCGTGAATGTTCGAAGGCACGCGAGGATCGCCGAAGGCGCCGACCAGAATGGCGTCGAAATCTACTGCCAGGGTAGCGAAGCCATCTGGCGGGACCGTAACTCCGTCGGCGAGATAACGGTCGGCTCCCCAGTCGAACGGGGTCAATTCGATTGGCGCGCCGGCGGCCTGCATGACTTTTACAGCCTGCGGAATGACTTCTTTTCCGATGCCGTCCCCGGGTATCACGGCAATACGCTTGGCCAGGCTCACGCTGGCAACGTTAGCACAGCCGTGAAGTGTCTGTGTAGAGACGGGGCTTGCTCTGTCTCACTGGTGGCGGAGACGCGGCAAGCCGCGTCTCTACAGGAGATCGGCTCGGCGTGAGGGCGGCTGCCAGCCAGAGCACGGCCGTTCGTTATAATTGAAGGTTGAACTTATGACTTCGACGACAGTTCACGGGGCGAACCCGAGTGAGCACAGCGGCGCGGTCGGCACCACTGCACCCGACTTCGGCGATGCTCGCGCCGAGTTCCAGGCCTTGCTCTCGGGCTGCGGCCTCTATGACCTGAGTTGGCGTGCCAAGATCGCGGTGACCGGCGGCGACCGCGTCCGCTGGCTGAACGGCATGGTCTCGAACAACGTTCGCGATCTTGCGCCCAGCCACGGCGTCTATGCTTTTCTGCTGAACCCGCAGGGCCACATTCAGGCGGACCTCTACGTCTTCCAGCGTGGAGACTCGCTGCTGGTGGATACGGAACGCGGACAGCGAGACAAAATATTGCAGCTGTTCGATCACTACATCATCTCCGACGATGTTGAGATCTCCGACATCAGCGACAAACTCACCGCACTCGGCCTCAGCGGGCCGCAAACGCAGCTCGTGCTGCGTAAGGCGGGAATCCATGCACCTGATCTTGCGTCGCTAGAGTTTTGCGTGCCGAAATGTGATTGCGCGTGTGACTGCCTGCAATGCATCGTGGTGAGAGGCGACGATCCCGCGGGCACGTCGTATCAAATCTGGTTGGCGCCGGACAAACTGAAATCCACTTGGGACGCCCTGGTCGCAGCAGGCGCAGCCGCCGTTGGTGCCCGCGCGCTGGAGCTTCGGCGAATTAGTTTCGGCATTCCCCGGTTTGGCGTGGACATCCGCGAGCGCGATCTGCCGCAGGAAACCGGGCAGATGCGCGCGTTGAATTTCACCAAAGGGTGCTATCTGGGGCAGGAGATCGTGGAGCGTGTCCGCTCCCGCGGCGCGGTGCATCGGCAATTCACCGCGTTCGCGGTCGAGGGCCCGCTGCCCGAACCGGGCGCGAAGATCGTGGCAGGGGTGAATAAAGACGAAAAAGAGGTTGGCGAAATCACGCGCAGCGCGATTCTGCCTCTGCCCGGCGGAGATCGCTCGGTCGCACTGGGTTATCTGCGACGCGAGGCCGCTGGAAAAGATTTGCGTGCGGGCACCGCGAAGCTGAAGCCGGCGTCGCTCCCGATCGCGTGAACCTCAAGAAGGATTGCAGGAAACCTAGGCAGAAAGAGCATTAGCGTGACATCGAAGCAACGACGGTTTTACCAAGAGGTCCAGCGGATGCGGACAGTTTACAGCCGCTTCCCCGAGGAAAGACTACGCCAGATCGTGCGTACCGGAACTATCAAGGAGTACGTCACGGCAGCTAAGCAGATTCTGCAAGAGCGAGGAAAGTCGGAATCAGATTCAAAGTAGCCCACGGCCGAAGCCAGAATTTCAATAAGTCAGGTAAACAATATGGCGCAAAAAAGAAAAGAAGAGAGCGAATTCAAAGTGAGCGATAAGCGCTTGTTCACCTCCGACGGAGAACTGAGATCGGATTCCGTCGAAGAAGAGCAAGCGGCTCCTCCAGCCCCAACGGCGGCCGCAACCGCGCCTTCGACGGCTGCCGCGCCTGTTTCCACGATCGCGGAAAGCGCGCCCACACCGGCGGCGCCCACTCCCGAATCGGATATCCCGGAACCGCCCACCGCCTCCGAGCAGAAGGCGCAGCACGATGCCTACAAGCAGTCGTCGCGCGATCTGGATTCGCGAGTTGAACTGAGCGGACACTCTGCGAAAGAACTCGAAATGACTTTTGAGCGCTTCATGGCTTCGCTCTACATGACCGCCATGATGCAGCTCGGCCTAATGCACGAACAGGGCGGCCAGCCCGGAGTCGACCTGATTGGCGCGCGGCAAACCATCGACACGCTCGGCATGATTGCCGAGAAAACCAAAGGCAATCTCACTCCGAAGGAGCAGGGATTTTTGCAGAACTGCCTCTATGAACTGCGCATGGCTTACGTGGAAGTGACCAACGCTCTGGCGCATCCTCCGCAGGCGCCCGGCCCAATTACAGGTACAAACGGCTGATGCATGCGACTCTGACGGTATTAGGCAGCGGCACGTCGATGGGTGTGCCCACCATCGGCTGCGACTGCGCCGTCTGCCGTTCGCTGGATCCGCACGATCGCCGCACTCGCCCCTCCGTGATGATCAGCTACCGTGATCCTCACGACAATGCCCGCCACGTCATGATCGACAGCACGCCTGACTTTCGTGAGCAGGCGCTACGCGAAAACATTACGCAACTCGATGCCGTGCTCTACACCCACACGCACGCCGATCACATTCTCGGAATCGACGACCTGCGCCCCCTGACCTATCGGCACAAGCCGGGCAGGCTGCCTCTTTATGCCACGCCGCGAAACTGTGAATTCCTGCGCAACATGTTTCGCTACATTTTTGAAGCTGAGTATAAGTTCGGCGGACTGCCGCTGGTGGAGCTGCATCCAATCGAGGGCCCCGTCGAGTTGTTTGGCGCGCGCTTCGAGCCCGTGACTGTGATTCACGGCGAAACCCCGATCCTTGGTTTCCGTTTCGGATCGGCCGCCTACCTGACCGATCACAGCGCGGTCCCGGCCGAAACGCTGGAGAAGCTGCGCGACCTCGACATCTTGTTTCTGGATGCACTGCGTTACAAGCCGCATCCCACGCATTCGACCGTGGAGCAGTCGCTGAAGATCGTGGATGTGGTGAAACCGAAGCGCACATTTTTCACGCACATCTGCCACGACCTGCCGCACGAGGCCACCAACGCCGCGTTGCCGCCCGACGTGCGGCTGGCCTTTGACGGAATGAAGCTGGAGTTTGAGATTTAGAAGAAACATGTAGGCCCGGACGCATTCGTCCGGGCAGGCGAGCGCAGCTCGCCTTGGTTTCCGTAGCGCACAGAGTAAGCTGCGGAGCTGCGCTCCGCGGGACGGACGAATGCGTCCGTCCCTACGCGGGTCTCGCTGAATGCGAACTTTCTACAAACTTGACGATATTCCCCGCGACTTTGGCCCGGCGCTCGTCAGCGTCGGCAACTTCGACGGTGTGCACCGCGCTCACCGTTTTGTTCTGGACGAAATCGTGCGGCGCGCGAAAGCTGGGAGCGCGCAATCGGTGGTTGTTACCTTCGAGCCCCACCCTTCGCGCATCCTGCGTCCCGGTCACAACCTGAAACTACTGACTCCGCTTCCGGAAAAACTGCGCCTGCTGGAAGCCACCAGCGTTGACGCGGTCCTGTTGCTCCCATTTTCGCGCGATCTTTCGCTGATGACGCCGCATCAGTTTGCCCATGAAATTCTGAAGAAGCGCCTGCATGCCCGGGAAGTTCACGAAGGCTACAACTTCCGCTTCGGACACAAGGCGGCGGGAAACATTCAAATGCTGCGCGATCTGGGCAGAGAGAAAGACATGGGATTTGAGGTCCACGACTATCCCGAGATGCGCTTGCGCGGAGAGCGGGTTTCGAGCAGCCACATCCGAAAATTGCTTTCCGAAGGCCGGGTGAGCCGGGCACGCCACTTGCTGGCGCGTCCGTTCAGCATTCTCGCCACCGCCGGGCGCGGCCGGGGATATGGCGCGAAATATACTGTCCCGACCATCAATCTTGCGCACTATGAAGAACTCGTGCCCAAAGACGGCGTGTACATCACTCGTACGAGAATCGGGCAGGAGTGCTTCGATTCGGTCACGAACGTTGGAAACCGGCCCACGTTTGGCGGCGATTCTTTCGCCATTGAAACCCACCTGCTGAATTTTCACCCGCTCGAACTCTCGGCGGAAACTGAAGTCGAAATTCATTTCCTCGACCGTTTGCGCGACGAGATCAAGTTCCCTTCTATCGACGCGCTGAAGGAGCAGATCGGACGGGATGTAGCCAAGGCCAAGCGTTACCTGCGGCTCTTGGGATAAATTTTGCTGATTCTTCCCGACTCGGCGCCAATAGGACTTTGTGAACGTGGGAGCCGATTCAATCGATTCCTAATTCGCCAGTTTTGTCATCCCGAGCGAAGCGAGGGATCTGCATTCCGCGGCGAACTACAGATCCCTCGCTTCGCTCGGGATGACAATTCATAGCTGATGACAAATTCATAGCTGATGACAATTCATAAAACGTCCGCCCCTCCTCGACTTTCACGACTGCCCGCTGACTCACTCAATCGGCTCAACCATCAGCTCCTCGCCCCGAGCGGCCCGTTCCGGCAACTGGATCAGCACAATCGCTACCAGCACCAGAACGATTCCAACGGTCTGCATCGGCCGCAGCAGCTCGCCCAAGACAAGCGCCGCGATCAAGATGCTGAACACCGGCTCCAGGCAACTGGTCACAATGGCGCGAGTCGGTTCCAGGTGCTGCAGGCCGGCGAAGTAACACGAAAATGGCCCGAGCACGGACACCAGCGAAAACACCAGCATGAATCCCCACTGCTCGCGGCTATAGCGAGCGGCCACGATTGTCCACGGAGGATTCACGAAGATCCAAAATGTTGACGTCGCCACCAAGACCCACAGCAGTACTTTCCAGCGGTCGTAGCGCGCCAGCACGCTGTGTCCGCCTACGTTATAAAAAGCAAAGGAAAATGCAGCCAGCAGCGCGGCCGTGACGCCGACCGCGTCCATGCGGAAGCCGCTCGAGCCGACAAAGCCTACCGCCAGCGCGCAACCCGCCACGGCCAGTCCCACCGCAGCGCTTCTCCGCCACGACGGCCGCTGCGCCCCGCGTGCCACGGTATAGAGCAGCACCCAGACCGGCGCTGTGTATTGCAGGATGATGGCCGTCGCCACGTTCGTCCGTTGAATTGCTAGGTAGTAGAGATAGTTCGACGCCGCGACTCCCAGGATTCCCAGCAGGAAAAACCGCACCAGGTCGCGACCGGGAACGCGCAGCGCGGCCACTCCTCTGCGTGCCAGCAGCACCGGCAACAACACCGCCAGCGACAAAGTTGCACGGCTCTGCGACAGGATCAGCGGATCGATCTTTTTTAGTGAGGTACCTAGCGACAGCCCGCCCGGCAGCAGGTGCCCAGTGAATGCCGCGCGACCGAGCGTCGCCGAAATTCCCCACAGCAGGGCCGCACTCCCGATATAGAAATAACCGCGCAGGGAATGGGTACTAGCCTGACGAAGACCAGCCTGATGAAGATCGGCCTTCACCGAATGCGCTCGATGGTGTGGGTCATCTTCGCGGTCTTCTCCAGCATGGCGGAGACCGAGCAATACTTTTCCTTCGAAAGACGCACCGCGTCTTCCACGGCTTTCTGCGACACCTGCCCGCGAACCAGATAGGTCAAGTGAATCGACGTATATACGGCGGGGTAGCCGTCCGCTCTTTCGGCTTCGGCCCGCACTTCGAGCCCGGTGAACGGCTCGCGTTTCTTGCGGAGAATTCCCACTACGTCCGATGCCGTGCAGCCGCACAGAGCGAGCAGCATTAACTCCATCGGAGTGTTGGCGGTTTTTTCGGCGGCTGTATCCATCACGATCGAGTGTCGTGAAGATGCCGAGCCGACGAAGCGGTCTTTATCGGTCCAGTTCACGGAAGCTGCAATCATGGTGCCTCCCGTTATTCATCTGATAAATCGCTCGTAGAGGCGCGGCTTGTCGCGTCTCCCGAGACGGGGCAAGCCCCGTCTCTACAACGGCATCGCTAAAGCGATGCCCTGATACGAAGCCGAAGTCTACCCGCTCGTCGCTGCAATCTGGTCTACCGCCGGTTATCCGTCATCGGCTCGGGATGAATCAGCACGCGAAACAGTTCCGGCGCATCGTGCTTGAAGCGAATCTCGAGCGAAGTTTGAACGTCGTGCACTCGCGAAAGCGGCATATCGTCAGGCAGTGTGCAGTGGCAGGAAACATACAGCCGCGCGCGTACCTTCTTGAACTGGAATTCGTGCACGTCCATCACCTCGGGAAACTCCTTCACAATATCCTTGAGCCGCTGCTCCAATTCCGGCTCGCGAACAATCTCCTGTCCCCTTTCAATCGTCGCCGGCTCACTTTCAATGTGCGTAAGAATGGTCGCAATTTCTGGGACCTCGCTGCGTATCTCCGCTTCCAGCCGGGTAACTTCATCGTGCGCCTGCTTCATGTTGAGTTGTTCGTCGAGTTCCAGATGCTGCTCCACGTGCAACTGCCCGTTCAGGTCCTGCACGCTGATGTCGTGCACATTGAAGTTGTAGCGGGTAGCCACGGCACGGATGCGGTCAAAAATATTTTCCGTGCGCCGGGCGCGCGGAACCGTGTGCATCATCACGTCAGCGCCGGGCAAAATCTCGCGCACCCGCGACTTCACTTCATCGGACACCTGCTCGGAGCGCTGGAAGGTGAAATTGCGTTCCAGCCCCACCGAAACGTCGGCGAAGTAGCGGTTCCCAGCTTTCCGGAATCGGACCCGCTCCACTTCTAGGACGCCATCGACGGTCCTGATGCGATCGAGAATCTGGCTGCGCACGCCGGCCGGCGCCGCATCAAGCAGCGCATCCACCGTTTTCCGCGCCAATCGCCAGCTCACGGTAATCACCACGCCCGCCACGAACAGCGCGGAAATCGGATCGGCCTGGCGCAACCATCCCACCCGATAGCTGCGCCCCAACCAAACCAGCGCCAGGCCCACGATCACGACTCCGCTCGACCAGATATCCGTGGAAAAATGCAGCGCATCGGCTTCCAGCGCCTGACTGTCGTACTTCGTCGCAATACGCCCAAGGGCGCGGGAGCGCCAGGCGTCGACCGCGATCGAAAGGAGCATGACCAGGAAGGCAGCCACGGTCGGCTCAATTTCCACGCTGTGAAAGAACAGACGCCTCATCGATTCATAGACGATCCAGACGCAGGCAACCAGGAGCAGACCAGTTTCGATGAAGGCGGAAAAATTCTCGAACTTGCCGTGTCCGTACTGGTGATCGGCATCCGCCGGCTTATCGGAAACCCGCACCGAAAGAAACGTCACCAGGGCTGCGATCAGATCCAATCCAGAATGTGCGGCCTCCGATAAAATCCCCAGGGAGCCGGTGGCGATCCCGACAACAATTTTCAGGCTGGTGATTACAAGCGCCGCCAACACTGAGTTCCCGGCAACGGCTCGCTTTTCCCGGCGCATCGACTGAGAACTGAATGCCATGAAAATCATTATCGCTTTGGATTCGCCCGCCGCCAACCCCTAGCAGGCTGCGGAAAAAGTCGTCGAGGGCGCAAGAAGCACACCTCAGGCGCTAAAGCGCAAACACATTTTCAACGACTCAACGGCACGACTGAAGTCGTGCCCTTCCCAAAACCGCCCGAATCCGAGTTTTTCCGAAGCCTGCAGACCCCTTGCCCGGGGTCTAGCGGGACATGCTACGATGACATTCATCGTAATTTCTCCCTGGAGGATATTGATTCATGCGTTCCCAGTGCCTCGTGTGTGTGCTGCTTGCCGGCTTGGCTTACGGACAAGCGGCACAGCCGGCTCAATCTCCCGCCGCCGGAGCGAAGGCGGAGCAAAGCACCTCCGCCGCGCCCGCTAAGACCCCCGAAGTAAACGTTGGGCCCAACGATGTGGTGATTACGCTGAAGGGTTTCTGCGCCGATGCTAGCCAAAAAGGCGACGCCTGCAAAACCGCGATCACCCGCGCGCAATTTGAGAAGCTCGTCGACGCGCTGCAGCCGGGAATGCCTTCGAACCTTCGTCGCCAACTCGCAACCCGGTATGCGATGGTCCTGAAGATGTCCACCGAGGCGGAAAAGCGCGGCCTCGACAAAGGGCCCTCGTTCGAAGAAAAGATGTACTTTGCGCGCATGCAAATTCTTTCCCAGGAGCTCGGCCGCGCGCTGCAAGAAGATTCCAATAAGGTTACCGACGGCGATATCGAAGACTATTACAAGAAGAACGAAGCCTCCTACGAGCAAGCCACCTTTGCGCGGATTTACATTCCCCGCGCCAAGCAAATCGCACCTGCCGCCGCAAAAACAAAGGCCGATACCGAGGCTGGTGCTAAGAGCGCTGCGACAGCCAATGCACAGCCGGCTCCAACCGAGGAGCAAAAGAAAGCTGCCGCAGAGGCGATGAAAAAAGTCGCCGCCGATCTCCGTGACCGCGCCGCCAAGGGTGAAGACCCCGACAAACTGGAAGAAGAGGCCTACGCCGCCGCTGGACTCCCGGGAAGCGCTCCTAACACAAAGATGGAGAAATTGCGCCGCGCCGCGCTGCCTGTGAACCATCAAGCAGTCATGAACCTGAAGCCCGGCGAAGTGTCGGAATTGATCTCCGATCCCAATAGCGGTTACTACATCTATAAGATGGTCGGCAAAGAGACCTTATCTCTGGATGCGGCGAAACCGGAGATCGTCAAAGTTATTTCCAGCCAGCGCTATCGCGATAGCATGCAAAGTTTTCAGGGCAATATCGACTTGAACGATGCCTACTTCGGCCCCACCCGGAATCCAGCCATGCCGCCACCTCCACGGGGAGCAAAGCCGCCTGCCCAAGAGCGAGACGACCGCGACTAAATGGATACGGCCAAACCAACCATTGTGGTTACCGGCGTTTCGGGCAATCTGGGCCAGCGGCTTTTGCCGCAGCTCTCGGATTTCAAAGTGGTGGGCATCAACGTCACGCCCCCCACGCATTCTCCGGTTGATCGCTTTGTAGCGCTCGACCTGGGAAGAGAAGAATCCACCCGCGAGTTGCTGCTGCTGCTGCGCGAGTTGCAGCCTGCGTCCGTTGTGCATCTGGCGTTCGTGATCGATCCCCACCGCTCCGGAGTTTTGGACGTCGACCGGATGTGGCGGATCAACGTGGCCGGCACCGCGCGGGTGATGGAAGCCATTGCAGAAGCCAACCGCAATCCCGAAACCACCATTCGGCAGTTCATTTTCCCCAGCAGCGTGTCGGCGTATGGCCCCGATTTGCCCGCACCGGTCGCGGAAGACGCGCCGCTCAACGCCCACACGCTACCCTACGCGGTCCACAAGAAAGAAAGCGATCTGGTGGTGCAGCAGCGCGCGCCTTCGCTGCGCGGGTGCGGAGTGTTTATCCTGCGTCCCCACATTTTTGCCGGAGCCACCGTCGAAAATTACTTGATGGGAGCGTTCCGCGGAACGCCCAACGGGAAGGGGGCGCGCGCCGCCCGCATGCGCCAGTCAGGACAACGCCTGCCCGCCATGCTGCCCTTCGGCCAGAAGTATCTGGATAACAAAATCCAGTTCCTCCACGTCGACGACATGGCCCGGCTGATCGCGTGGATCCTGACGCGAGAACCGGAGGCGCAGCGGCTGACCATCCTGAACGTTGCCGGGCGCGGCGATCCTTTGACCTTCGCGCAGTGTTTCGAGATGGCGCACGCCAAATTGCTGCGCGTCCCCGGATTGTGGGTCATGCGCCGCATTCTGCAGTTTTTGTGGGACTGGAACATTTCGACGATTCCGCCGGACGCCGTCCCTTACATGACCGGCCAGTACATCATGAACACCGACCGGCTGAAGAAATTTCTCGGCGACGACTACGAGCGGGTGATTGAGAAAACCAATTCCGAGGCGTTCGTGGATTCGTTCCCGAAAAATTAGGCAAGAATTTAACCGCCGAGGTCACTGAGGACGCAGAGAATGTACAGGAAAAAGACATAAGATCTCCGCGCTCTCTGCGTCCTCCGCGGTTAAAGATTTTGACTTTCCTTCACGCCTCGGTAAAGCCCCGCAATGCCAAACGTGTACGGAGTCCACGAAGCTTCGCGGAACCCCGCCTGGCGCATGCGCCCGAGCATTTCATCCGGCGCCGGAAAGCGCTCGACCGATGCGGGCAAATAGGCGTACGGGCCGCGCACTCCCGAAATCATCGTCCCGACCGCGGGAAGAACTTTCTTGAAGTAGACGCGATAGCACTGTCCGATCAAGCCGTCCGGCTCTCCGAAATCGAGGATGCCGCACTCTCCGCCGGGAGCGAGCACCCGCGCAATTTCACGCAATCCCGCGTCGTAGTCGGCCAGGTTTCGAAAGCCGAACGCCGATGTCACCAGATTGAAATGCCCATCGGGAAACGGCAGCCGAAGCGCGTCCGCTTCGATCCAGCGCAGCGTCGCGGATCTTCCTCTGTCGGGCGTCTTCTCCGCCGCCTTCGCCGCTGCGCGCAGCAGCATAGCGTGAGAAAAATCCGCACCCAGAATCTGCGCGGTTCCTGAGCCAGCGCGACGGCGTAAGGCGAAAGTCATGTCCCCGGTGCCGCAACAAAGATCCAGCACGCGCGCCTCGGGACGCTTCAGAATCGCATCGAACTTACGCGCGGTGCGCCACCACCACCACCGGTCGATGTTGAACGAAAGAACGTGATTCAGCAGGTCGTAGCGCGGCGCAATCGAGCTGAACATTTCCCGCACGGCCGCGGCCGCCGACTCGCGGTCTGGCGCACCGACAGGAGCCGCGCCTACGATTCGCTCATTCATCTCTCGATCCATATTTTTTGCAAGTGGAGAGCCGGGCGTCCCCGCCCGGCCGCCGTACCGCTAGACCCTTCGACTTCCCCCTCGGCTTCGCTCGGGGCTTCGGCAAAACGGGCAGGCTCGCAAGACGCCGTCGCTCCACCGTAGGTAACAGTACTAGGCCGGTCTCATCAATGGCTCACCTCGGGCGCTAAAGCGCAAACATATTTTCAACGACTTACGGCACGACTAAAAGAGGCTGAGGAACAAGTCTTTCAAAGTGAAGAAAGCGTCGCTCAGGCGCTGAAGCGCGGACACATTCTTAACGGCTTAGCGGCACGAGTGGAACTCGTGCCCTTCCCGGACCCCTCCCGAACCAGCGTTTTTCCGAGGCCTCTAAAAGTCGTGCCCTTCCCGAGTCGCGCCCGACTCGGAGTTTTCGGCAAGCTGTTTAGCCCCTGAGGGCGGGTGGCTGGCTCGAAAAACCATTCTTGCACCCCAGACTAGTCTTTCAGCAAACTGTAAGGCCCGCATTTTTACTGACTCTTAGCGGCACGGCTGAAGCTGTGCCCTACCCAAAACCATTCATAAGACCAGCCCTAGTTTGCTGCCAGCTTCCGAATCTCGTCGACCGCGGATCGCACGATTGTTTCCGGCACGTCGCTCGTGATCTCAACCTTGCCGATCTCCCGCGGCAGAATAAAGTGCACCACTCCGTGCCGCGTTTTCTTGTCGGAGCGCAGCCGCTTCAAGACGTTCGCGGTCTGCAACGTCATGCGAGGCAGCCGGCCAAAGCCAAGAACCGCGTTCGAAATGCGTCCCGCCGTGACACTATCCAGTTTGCCCGTGGAGAGCGCAATGTGAGTAGCCGCGATCATGCCCCACGCCACGGCCTCTCCGTGGAGCAACTGCGTATAGCGCGTCTCGGCCTCGAGCGCGTGTCCGATCGTGTGGCCGAAATTGAGCACTTGCCGCAATCCGCCTTCGCGTTCGTCAGCACTCACTATCGAAGCCTTCAGGCGCACCGAATCGGCAATCACTTTCTCAACCACCACCGGGTCGCGATCCAGAATCTCGCGGCGCCGCTCTTCAAAAAGCTTGAACAATCCCGGATCTCCGATAATGCCGCACTTCAGCGACTCGTATAGACCGGCGTGGTATTCACGCGAAGGCAGCGTCTCCAGAACGGCGGGGTCGACCAGAACAACACGCGGCTGGTGGAAAGTCCCCAGCAGATTCTTTCCCGACACGAGGTTGACGCCCGTTTTCCCGCCGATCGCCGCATCCACCTGCGCCAGCACAGTCGTCGGCACTTGGATGACATCCACGCCTCGCATATAGATCGAGGCCAGAAACCCGGTCACGTCGCCGACGACGCCGCCGCCGAGCGCAATCAGCGTGACCCCGCGATCTGCGCCTTGTTTCACCAGCTTCTCCGCCAGCTTCTCCAGTATCGCAAGGCGTTTCGAGCGCTCGCCATCGGGCATTTCGAGCAGGCCGGTTTCCACTCCCGAGGCGGCCAGCGATTTCAGCAGGACTTTCGCCCAGCGCCGCCGCACCGGCGGGACGGTAACCACAAACGCGCGGCGGTTTCCAAGAAATTTGCCGAGGCATTCTCCGGCACGGACGATCAACCCTCTTCCAATGAGCACTTCATAGGAGCGCGACGGCGTGGCGACGGGAACGCTAATCATGAACATTCATCATAGCGTATAAGCAGGCCGTGTCCCTTCGTTGGAGTGAGAGGGCGCAGATGCGACGCAGACACTCTTGTCCGCAGACGTTTGGGTCGTGCGCGCTTTCGCGGACGAGAGTGTCCGCGCTACACGCCCGGTTACTCGGCCTGTTTCTTTTGCGGATTCACTAGCGAGGCGACGATGGAAGCTGCCAAAACTAAAAGCACGATCGCCAGTACCCATTCGGTTGGAATGTAGACGTAGTGCGACCCCAGCATTTTAAGGCCGACGAAAATCAGCACCACCGACAGTCCGTAATGAAGGTAGTGAAACAGATCCATCATGCCGGCCAGCGCAAAGTACATCGAGCGCAGGCCGAGAATGGCAAACACGTTCGAGGTGTAGACAATAAAGGCGTTCAGCGTGATGGCGAACACCGCCGGAATCGAATCCACCGCAAGAAGAATGTCGGTGGTCTCGACCACCAATAGCACCACCAGCAGCGGAGTGGCGTAAAGTCCGCTCTTTGGCCCGGACGATCCCCCGAACAATCGCCGCGCGACAAATCGCCGCGTAAAGAACTGCCCGTCCACATATTCTTCCGTCACTGGAAAAGCTCGGCGGAACAGGCGGAGAACAGGGTTTTTCTCGGGATGAATTTCCGTTCCGCGCTGCTGTAGCAGCTTCAATCCCGAATACACCAGCAGAGCGCCGAATGCGTAGGTGATCCAACTGAAGCGGCCAATCAGGCCCACGCCCGCCAGGACGAACACGCCCCGCATGAGCAGCGCCCCGAAGAGTCCCGCGAACAGCACCTTGTGCTGGTGCTCGTCGGGTACCTTGAAATAACGGAAAATGACCAGAAACGCGAAAAGGTTGTCGACACTGAGTGACAGTTCGATGACGTAGCCGGTCACGAACTGGAGCGCCTGAGCCCGCCCTTGCCAGAACAATACCAGCACCGCAAACGCCGCCGCCAGCGTTATCCAGACTCCCGACCAGGCCAGCGCTTCGCGAAACCCGACGCTGTGGGAGCGGCGATTCAGCGCGCCCAGATCGAGCGCCAGCATCGCCACCACAAACAGGTTGAAAAGAATCCAGAAGACGAGCACAGGAAATCTTACGACAGGAGTCGGGAACACGCAGAGCACGAGCGCCACATCGCATGATTGTCATCCGCCATTGTCACCCGAGCGAAGCGAGGGATCTGCAGTCCGCCGCAAAATGCAGATCCCTCGCTTCGCTCGGGATGACAAGGTTCGAGGTTGAACCTAGCAGCTACGCTGGCGTCAGGCCATATTTCTCTTGCAGACGCCGCTCCATGGTGCGGAAAATCAGGCCGTCCACCATGTAGCCGAGGATGATAATCAGGATCATCACCGCCATGACCTGGTTCATGTCGCTCAGGTCGCGACCCATCATCAGCAATTGGCCCAGCCCGAGACTGAGAAAAATCATTTCGGCTTGAATCAGCGAGCGCCATGCGAACGCCCACCCTTGTTTCATCCCATTCACGATAAATGGCAAGCTCGCCGGCAACAGCACTGACCAGAAGAGTCGGAAGCCGCTTGCTCCCAGATTACGCCCGGCCATGCCGTAGATCTTGGGCATCTGCTTGCGGCCATCTTCCATGGCGATAGTCACCGAGAGCAGCGAGCCCATCAGCACGACAAACAGGATGGCTTTTTCCGTCAACCCAAACCAGAGAACGGCGAGCGGAATCCAGCAGATGCTCGGCAGAGATTGCAAACTCACCAGCAGGCCGCCCAAAGTCTCTTCCAAAAACTTGTTGCTCGACACGGCCAAACCAAGAATCATCCCGAGCACGACCGATAAGCTGTAGCCGATCAGCATGCGCTTCATAGTGACGGCGATGCCAATCCAAAAGCTGTGGTCGGCAAAGCCGTCCCACAGGGCGTGTCCCACACCCCACGGCGGAGGAAAAAGATATGGCGGCCAGATACGCAGTTTCGCTACAAGAACCCAGACGCCGAGAAGCGCGGAATAGAAGATTACTTGCTTAGCGAGCTTTTTCATCGGCGTACTCCTCTTCCAGGGACTTGTTGATCTCATCGCGCAGGCAATCCATAATGTCCCGCGCCATGCGCGCAACATAGGGTTGTTCCATCTGACGTGGGCGCGGCAGGTTCACCGGGAACTCTTGCTTCACCCGCCCCGGGCGAAATGTCAGCAGCAGCACGCGATCGCCCAGCCTTGCCGCTTCGCGCACATTGTGGGTAACGAAAATGATGGTGCGTCCGGTTTCAGCCCACAGGCGCTCCAACTCGTCGTGCAGCAGATCGCGAGTCTGGGCGTCCAGCGCCCCGAACGGCTCGTCCATCAGCAGGACATCGGGTTCGGTGGCCAGTGCCCGCGCCAATGCCACTCTTTGCCGCATGCCGCCCGAGAGTTGATGGATGTAGCTGTCCCGAAAATTCAAAAGATGGACAAGGCGCAAGTAGTACTGCACCTTCTCCTCGCGCTCGGCCTTGCTGACGTTCTTCATCTTCATCCCAAACTCGACGTTGCCGCCGACCGTCAGCCAGGGAAACAGTCCGAGTTCCTGGAAGATCAGGATGCGATCGGTCCCCGGCCCACTCACCGGCGCGCCATCCACGAGAATCCTTCCCGAGGTCTGCGGCTGCAGCCCCGCGATCAGGTGCAAAAGAGTGGACTTGCCGCATCCCGAAGGACCGACGATGCAGAGAAATTCTCCTGGCTTCACATCCAGGCTGACATTGTCGAGCGCCAGTAAGCGCTCGCCTGAGGTTGTCTGGTAGCTCAGCGAGATGGCATCGAGCGCGACTTTTGGGACCACTACCTCGGAGACTGGGCGCACCGGAAACGCGGTGACCGAGGAAACCGGTTTCCCGCGAAACACATTCGCGTGCAGTCCCGTGCGCGAAACAGAAGGGACTGCCGCAGGATATATATTATGAGGACTCGTGCTCATTGGACTGCCTTCTTCCCTTTTTCCGCTAACACCTGGTTGAGGAGCGAAAGATCGTACAGACTCGACAGATCGGGCATTTGGCGTCCGAGAAAACCCGCGTCAAATGCGGACTTGGCGGCATTCATCAGCGGCCCGCGCAGCGGGTCATAGGTCGCCTGCATGCGTCCAAAAGCCTCATCCAGCACGGCGTCAGGGAACGCCTTGCCCGTCTCTTTGGCGATCTGCCGGTTGAGAAGTTTTTTCGCCTCGGGCAAATGGCCGTTGATCCAGTCGGTCAATTCCACGTGCGCGCGGATCCAGTCCTTTACCAGATCGGGATGTTCCTTCAGGAATTGCGTTCTGACGATCAGATGAGCGGCAATAAACTGACCATTCGGCCAGAGCGTCCGCTCGTCCAGGAACAAGCGTCCATCGCCTTCTTTGATCAAGCGCGTTGCCCAGGGCTCGGGCGCCCACGCGCCGTCCAACTCTTTCTTTAGAAACAGCGTCAGCTGATCGGGATTCGCCAGTGGAATTACCTGCACGTCTCCGCCCTTGTCCGTCGTTTTCATGCCGTGCGCTTTCAACCATGCGCGCAAGGCAACGTCTTGCGTGTTGCCCATCTGCGGTGAGGCGACCTTCTTGCCGTGGAAATCTTCCGGCTTTTGAATGCCGGAATCGTTGCGCACCACCAGCGACGCTCCGCCACTGGTCGCGCCCGCCACGATTCGCAGCGCTTCTCCGTTGGAGCGCACGTAGCCGGAGATGGCCGGATTCGGGCCGATATAGGTCATGTCAATCGCTCCCGCAAATAGGGCTTCAATTGCCGACGGCCCGGCGTTGAAGCTTTTCCACTCGATCTTGACCTGGGGCCCCATCGCTTTCTCGAACCACCCGTTGTTCTTGCCCACCATCGCCTGCGGATGCGTGATGTTAGGAAATGCGCCCACGTGAATCACGGTCTCGGCCGTGGCCCATGCACCCAGTAAAAAAAGCAAACCGGCGCAAGCGCAGAAACCACGCTTACTCATTGCCCGCGCCTCGCGCCAACATCGGCAGCACGTTGGACTCCGATTTCTTCTTCCGGCTGCCCTTCCGGTTGATGGCTTTCGGATAGGAAGCATCGGCTGGCGCACGGCTGATCAAGTCGGCCAGCGTCGTATTCTCCAGTATTCTGGCGGCCGCATCCCGCACTTCCAGAAACACTTTGTACAAAGCGCTGTGGTCGGAATCGCGATCGATTAAATCTCGCAACTGATCGGCATCTCCAAAGGGCGCCAGCGGCCCGTCAATCAAACGGATGATTTCGCTCAACCGGATCTCCGACGGCGCCCGGCGCAAACGGTATCCGCCCTTGGCGCCGCGCACGCTCTCCACGATGCGCGCATTCTTCAGTTCCAGAAGAATCAGCTCCAGAAATTTTTCCGGCAGATTTTCTTCGTAGGCAATATCGCGAATCCGGATCGCACCCTGGTTGTAACGCCGGGTCAGCATCATCATCGCCTGCAACGCATACAGTCCTTTTTGGGATACCTTCATCGCGCCTCGCTCCCGACTATCTCTATGGCTCTAATAGGCATTATAGAAAATGCACGCGCACTGCCAAAGCAATCAATGCTCCGGCTCGGACTGGCCCTGTGATTTCATCAAGTTACGGCTGGGAGAGGGACTCGCACCGCTGGGCCTTGTGCAAGGCTTTGCACTTTCGGAAGATGGGACTTCCCGTGCCGGAGGCTGCTTTTCAGGATGCGAACCGCCTCAGCGCAAACGCAGAATCTCGACCGTGATGTTATCCGGTCCCCCGCGTTCCCGGGCCAGTTCGATCAGCTCCCGGCCTGCTCGTTCCGCGCTTTTGTTTTTCACTGCGCCCAGAATCTCCGCATCGCGTACCAGCCCCCACAATCCGTCGCTGCAGATCAGGAGCACGTCCTCCGGGTGCAGAGGCTCCGGTCGTCCGGGTGAGTCCATAACCAGATCGGGGTTCGTGCCTAAAGCTGCGGTTAGAATGTTCCGCTGCGGATGACTCTCCGCCTGTTCCGCGCTGATCAATCCCGACTCCACCAGCCGTCCCACGTAGGAGTGGTCGCGCGTTACCCTCGTAATCTGGCCGTCGCGGATCAGGTAAAGCCGGGTGTCGCCAACATGCACGTAATAGAGCGCATCCCTGACGATCGCCACCGCCGTACACGTCGTTCCCATGCCGCGCAATTCCGGATGGGCAAGGCTGTATTGCAGTATCTGCTCGTGCGCCACCTGCAAAGCCTGGACCAGCGCTGCCTGCGGATCGTCGCCGCCAAAGTCGCGATACACGGCCACCAGCGTTTCCACCGCCAGGCGGCTCGCCTCCTGACCGCCTTCGTAGCCGCCCATGCCGTCCGCTACAATCGCCAATCGCCCCTTGCGCAGGAACTGCTGGTCGTCCTCGGGCTCCCAATAGCCAAACGAATCCTCGTTATCCTTGCGCACGCAGCCAATGTCGGACTGGCTCGATACTTCAATTCCGGCGCGTACCTTCATCCGATCACGACTTGGATTGCGGGAATGACAAGCATAGGCAACAATCGCGTCTTGCTGATGGAGCGCCGGGCGTCCCCGCCCGGCTGGACGGGCGAGACGCCCGTCCCTCCCCGAATGACTTCACGGGCAAACCTAGGATTATAAGGGTAGCGGAGCAGGACGCTCAAACGGATGGCTTGAAAATGGCCGGATTCGCCAGGGCAGCTCTAAATCAGGACATCTAAATGGAGACGGGGACGGCAGGTATGCAGCCGTCCCCGCGGATCAAAAAATCAAACGCCGGACTACGGAGTAGTCGACGGCGGACCGCATTCCCCGGTTGGGTTGGTGCCGTCCTCGGTACCCGGCGACGCGGAGGCGACCGCAACAAATACCGGCGGAGAGGTAAACCCCAAATAGGTACCCGTTACTGTGTACGAACCGCCTACTCCCCATGCGGGAGTGGTCACCGGGGGCGTCGCGTTTTCCGGCGCGCTATTGACCCAGGTGCACACGAAGGGCGGCACGGCTGTAAGCAGGCCGTTCGGGCTCAACTCGACAGTCTGCGGCGGAGTGGCGAGTTCACCGGATAGGGGCATATCCGGGGTAACCGAGATCTGGTATTGAACCGACTCATTGCTGAGAAGCTTTGTTTTCCCGCTGCTGTAGTTCCCCCACGTATACACCTGGAGCGTCCCGCCGATGCCAACCAAGTCGAGGGTGCCCGGAGGGGTCTCAGCCGTATTAGAGGTCGAAAGCTGGATGGACTGCAAGTTGTTAGACGATCCGCAGCCCATGCTGAACACCAGCAAGGCGCAAGCCAATGCACAAAAGAGAGTTTGACGATTCACCGCCGAGTACCTCCAAAAGGAAATCTTCCGCATCGTCGCAGCATCCGTCACAGGTGGCAAGGTAACCAAAGTCACGACACCGTAAGGACGTAATATCCTCTCCGCGAGCGTACCCCGGGCGGCGCTAAATTGCGGACGTGCGGAGGTAGTGGGTCTGCGATGCCGGAAGTTAGAGGTCGTCTACAATTACAACCATGTCCAATCAGCCCGTGCCTCCTCGGCCACAGCCCCCACCACCGCCCGGCCCGATCACCCCATTTCACATCGGAGATGAATTCGGAACCGCCAAGCGCAATCTTCCGCCCGCCAGCATTGTCCTGATCTGCATCGCTGCCGTCGCTGTGATAGTGGGAATCTTCGCTTTCACGGAACGGCCGAAACCGCAGGGCGCCGGTTCGATCGATTTGGTGGCTGCGGCCGAAGTGCCCGGCCAGAACATGATCCTGGCCGCCATCACCCTGACCCTCCGGAACACCGCGCCAAAACCGCTGTGGATTCACACGCTCAAAGCGCAGCTCACCACCGCCGACGACAAAACCTTCGACGACGAAGCCGCCTCCGCCGTGGATCTCGACCGCTACTTCCAGGCGTTTCCGGCGTTGAAACAAAATTCCGAGCCGCCGCTTTCCCCCGAAACCAAGCTGCTGCCCGGAACCGAACGCCGAGGTGTAATCATTGTCGGTTTCAAGGTCACCAAGGAAGCCTTCGATCGGCGCAAGTCCCTGATCGTCACGATTCAACCCTATGACCAGCCGTTGCCCATAATCTTGAAGTGATGCGTACGACCGTGAAGACGCTGAACGAATTATATTCATCACTCTCTGCGCGGCGCCGTTACGAAGTCTGGTTTGTTCGTCTGGGACTGGCGGACGGTGGCGGGGCGTGGTGGTTCCGATATTTGCTGATGAATCCTGGCCGCGGCGGTTGCCCGGGCGACCCCGGCGGGATGCCCGTCCAAGTATGGGCCACATGGTTTCCGCAGAATGGCAAGCCGCAAAGCTTCATTCAAGGATTTCCTTTGGAGGGTCTGGACCTCAGCGCCCGCAGGCAAAATCCATTCCACTTCCGAATCGGCGGCAATGAAATCGGCGAGAGTTCCTGCCGCGGAGCGTTGGCCGTTGCAGGGCACGCGATTTCATGGGACTTGCATTACTGTTCCGCGTTTCGCGTCACGCTGAGCCACAAGGGCTGGATCGGATTCTCGCGCACTCCGCATTCCGACGCGCTTTTTTCCGGCCACGTCACTCTGAATGGCCGGAGTTTTGAGGGCAACCCTCTGGGGTTCGGAGTGCAAGGACACAACTGCGGATACCGGCATCGCAACTTCTGGACTTGGACCCATGCCTATTTTCCCCGCCCCGATGAGCGTTCGAACACATTCCAAGCGAGCGCAGGGAAAGCGCAGGCAAGCACCTTCGAAGCCTTGCTATACGAAATGCCATTCGGGCTGGTCTTTCGCAAAGCGGTGCTGTGGCATGAGGGGAAGAAGCACGAATTCCGGAATCTGCAAGAGATCGGAAGGGATCCCGATGAATTGCGGTGGAATTTTCGATGTTCCACGAAGGACGGATTCCGATTGGAAGGATCGATCGCTGGCGCCGGCCCGAGCATCCATCGTCTTCCCTACGTGAAGACCGACTGTACCGGCAGCTTTGAAGTCGCCAACAACAGCCTGGCGAAAGCGGTGCTCCGCCTGGAGCGGCCGCTCATGCCGGTCGAAACCCTGGAGACGAATATCGGGGCCGTATTAGAGATGGTCGGCCGCTAATTCGCAAGATTGCGCAACTGCCTCACATCACCGGCGGAACACCGATCCCCATCGCCGCAAGAACCCGCATAAGCTCGCGACGAACGACGGCCACGGTTGCCAGCAGGAACTTTCTCCGTCCCTCATCCGCCTCGCTCAGGATCGGATAGCGGTGATAGAAGGTATTAAAGAGCTGCGCCAGTTGAAAGGCATGCTTGGCAAGATAAGCAGGCTCGGTCGTCGCGATGCACTGGCCCACGATGTAAGACGTCTTCGCGGCCGCCAGCCAAAGCTCCCAAAAGTCGTTGCCGGATTCGCCAGTGAGGTACTTAGCGAACCCTTCTGTAGAGTCGCGTCCAGCCGCGTCTCTGCAGAAACTCTCTGGATCGAGTCCACCCTTGCGGAAAATGTTCGAAGCGCGCACAACGGCATACTGTGCGTACGGACCCGTGTCACCCTCGAAACTCAAAGCGTCTTTGAAATCGAAGGCAATCACCGAGGGCTTCGTGAACTTGAGCATGAAGTAGCGCAACGCCCCGACGGCGATCTGCGTAGCAACGCTGGCGCGCTCCCGTTCGTTCAATTCGGGGTGACGCGCATCCACTTCTTTCGCAGCCGAGGTGATGAGCGCATCCAGAAGATCGTCCGCCTTCACGCCGAAGCCCTTGCGCCCAGAAACCTCGATCCACGGCCGCGCCTTATCTTCTTCGCTGAGTTGGTAGCCAAGTTCAGCGGCGCAGCGTGGGGTGAGTGCGACCATCTCGTACGAGAAATGGGTGTAGCGATCGGCAGCCTCGCCGTGGCCGAGTCCGCGCAAAGCTTCGATCACCGTGTTCTGCGCCTCGGATTGCCGCGTATCGATAACGTTATAGATCTCAGTTACATCGCCGAAGTGAGGATGATCTTTTTCCCCGTTGCTGGTTGAGATCCAGCAGTCGTGCGCATTGGGATAGCGATAGAATTTCCGATAGCCAAAATCGCGCCCAAGCAGGCCGAATTTCCACATGTGATAGGCAATGTCTTTGCCAACGTAGCCGACCGTGCCGTTGGAGCGGACGATGACTTTCTGCTCTTCCTCGGCGATCTTTTCCTCTGAGCCTGCCTGTTTTGCCGAAGCCCCGAGCGAAGCCGAGGGGGAAGTCGAAGGGTCCGCCGTGCCCCCTGTGGTTAAGGGTTCAGCCGCGGTACCAGCGCGCCGCATGATCCAGCAGCCTTGGTTCTTGCCTGCGCTCTCGTAAGTAAGCACGCCAGCTTCTTTCAGCTTGGCAAATGCCGCATCCCAAAAATGCAGGTGCAGTATCTCGCTCTCGCGAGGTAGGAAGTCGTACTCAATGTCGAGCCGGTCCATAGTTTCGAGATGGCGTTTAAGAACAGCAGTCGAAATCAAGTCCGCAATCGCCGCCGTCTCGTTGTTCCCCTCCTCGATCAAGCGCAGCATTGCGGCGCGCGCATGCAGGTTTGACTTGTCCTCTTCATACCAATGGGAGACGCGGGCATAGAGATCCCAACAGTAGTAATCGAATCGGGGCGCGGCGGCGAGCGCTTCAATCTGAGCGCGCGACTTCTGTTCAATATGCAGGAATCCAACCACCACGTCGGCGACCTGCGCTCCGGTGTTGTCGATGTAGTTCTGGACGTCCACTTCCCTGCCCGCAAAGCGCAGCAGGCGGACGAAGGTATCGCCGAGAATGGCGTTGCGCAGGTGTCCGATGTGCGCCGCCTTGTTGGGATTGATGCTCGAATGCTCGACCAGCACTTTGCCGGTGGGAATATCCGCTGCAGGCTCTTCGTCGGCGGCGAGCGCCGCGGCCAGCTCGGCGCGGCTTACGCGAACGTTGATGTACCCGCCGCCGGCCACCTCGAATCTTTCAAAGCCAGGAATCGCACCGACGCCAGCGACGATTTCTTCGGCAATCTTGCGCGGCGCCTTACGGAGTTTCCGGGCGAGTTCGAAAGCGAGCGGCAGCGCGTACTCTCCGAATTCGATTTTCGGCGGCTGCTCGACGACGATGTTCGCGCTTTCCAGGTCGTAAGTACGACGCAGAAACTCGCGCAAATGTTCGACCAGACGGCGTTCCAAGTATCGATACAAGATGCCCTCTAAACTACTGAAGAAACAGTGATTCTAACAAACTCGCGACAGGCGGCGGGTTTGACGGAGAAAGCGGGGTTCCCTATGATGAAAGTTCGATCTTCAGTCGATAGTCGTTGGTCGTCAGTCGTTGGCAAAAAAAAGGCAGTCGTCGTTCGTCGTTGGTCATTGGCGAGCCAACCCATTTCGCCTCCGAGGTTTGCAGAATCTGGTTTTGCCAACGACTAGCGACCGGCGACCAACGACGGTTTCCTTATGCGCATCGCCTACCTAGACTGTTTCTCCGGCATCAGCGGCGACATGTTTCTGGGCGCGCTGGTGGATGCCGGGGTTTCTCCGAAGCTTCTGGAAGACACGGTCGCGGCGCTCGATATCGGCGCCCGGTTGGAGATTTCGCGGGTGCTGCGGGGCGGAATTTCAGCGACTAAAGTGGATGTGTACTCCAACGGCGAAAAAGATCTTCCGCGCGAAGTTTTCTGGGAGCAGCGGGAGCACGATCGCGTTCACGACCACAAGCACGGTCGCAGCCTGACGGAAATTCGCGAGATTATCGAGAAGTCAGCCATCAGTAGCACGGCGAAGGCAACCGCGATTCGCATCTTCGAGACGCTGGGCGAGGCCGAGGCCGCGATTCACAATACCGCAGTCGAGCGCGTCCACTTTCACGAAGTCGGCGCCGTCGATGCCCTCGTGGATATTGTCTGCGCCGCAGTGGGTGCGGAATCTCTGGCCGTCGAAGAATGGGTATGCTCGCCACTGAACGTTGGCGGTGGAACCGTCAAGTGCGCGCACGGGACGCTTCTGGTACCGGCGCCGGCAACGTTGAGGTTGCTCCGGGACGCGCCGGTATATTCGTCGGGGCCACAGGTCGAACTGGTGACGCCCACGGGCGCAGCGATCGTGAAGACGCTGAGCAGCCGCTTTGCGGCGTTTCCGGCAATGAAGATCGAAAAAGTTGGATACGGCGCGGGCACTCGAGAATTCTCCGAGCACCCGAACCTGCTTCGTCTAACGATTGGAGAAGCTGGGCTGGCGGATAGCGCGGTTGCGTCGCTCGCCGCATCGCCAACATCGAATGAACTGATCGCCAGTGAGAAGATCGTCAATGAAAACATCATGAATGAGAAGATCATCAATGAGAAGATCATCGATGAGAGGATCACGGTGCTCGAAGCGAATCTCGATGACCTGAGCCCGCAGGTTCTGGCCTATGCGATGGAGCGCTTGCTCGCCGAAGGGGCGCTCGATGTGTTCAGCGTCCCGGTGCAGATGAAGAAGAGCCGCCCCGGCGCGTTGCTCACGGTGCTGGCGAAAATGGAAGACGCGGATCGCTTGACCAAGCTGATCTTTGCCGAGACCACAACCCTGGGCGTTCGCCGCCGCGAGGAACAGCGGGAGACTCTCTCGCGACGTTGGGAAACGGTGGATACGGCGTGGGGTCCGGTGCGGATCAAGATCGCCAATATGAATGGCAGCGTCTCCAACTACGCGCCGGAATATGAAGACTGCCGCAATCTGGCGGAGGCGCAGCATGTGCCACTCCGAACGGTGATGCAGGAAGCCATCCAGCAGTATCTTCGAGGCGAGCGAAAAGCATGAACCAGATTTCGTGGCATCGGTTTTGTAGCATCGGTTTCGTAGCGTCGGTTTCGTAGCATCGGCCTCGTATCAGGGTATCTGCTTCGTATCAGGGCATCGCTTTAGCGATGCCGCAAGTTTGTCGACATGAGACGCCCCTTTAGGGGCTGCCTAATTCAATGAGGAGGTTGTATATGGTGAGAAGTTACAGGATGATTGCACTTTGCTTGGCTCTCTTCGCGCTGACTCCGCTTCTCAGCTTCGCGGGGTCGGCTCCGTCGGTGGGCACCATGGCTCCCGAATTCACGCTCAATTCACAGGAAGGCACGCCGGTCAGCCTTAAGAAATATCGCGGCAAGTGGGTAGTCTTGTATTTCTACCCCAAGGACTTCACCAGCGGCTGCACCATAGAGGCGCACAACTTTCAGCGCGACCTGTCGCAGTATGAGCAGAAGAATGTCGTAATCCTTGGAGTCAGCGTGGATAGCGCCGACTCGCACAAGCAGTTCTGCGCCAAGGAAGGACTCAACTTTAAGTTGCTGGCCGACACCGACCACAAAGTCTCCAGTGAGTACGACTCGGTGATGAACTTCGGGCTGGTCAAGGTCGCTGCCCGGCACACTTTCATCATCAATCCAGAGGGCAAGATTGTGAAGGTATACACCGAGGTAAAACCAAACGAGCACAGTGCTGAAGTGTTGGCGGCGCTCGCGGAACTGCAAAAGTAGAGTCGTGCGTCACGAGCATAACTTAGGGGGATTGATGCCAGCGCTTATTTTGTTGCGTGAGCTATTACAGCGGGTGCCAGGCCGCCTCGACAAACTTTCCCAAGACACGGCCGGAAGCAAGCCAACGCCATCAGGCTGGTCTCCGAAGGAGGAACTGGGGCACCTGCTCGATTCAGCCGCCAACAATCATCAACGGATCGTTCGCGCACAATTGGAAGACAACCCGGCCATGCCCGGCTATGAGCAGAGTAGATGGGTAGCTCTGCATGATTACCAGCGCCGCGACTGGAGAGAGTTGATCGACTTGTGGCAGGCACTCAACCGGCAATTGCTGGCAGCCGCCGAAACAGTGCGAGACGCTGCCTGGTCGCGGACGCTTACCGTTGCCGGCTCGGAACCGCTGACACTCCAGTTCGTATTCGAGGATTATGTCGCGCATATGTTGCACCACTTGCAACACATCGGAATCGAAGTTGACGACATCAAATCGATTGCGACGAACGCAGCTTAACGTTGCACTTGATTTTGGGTGGCGTAGCGGTTCGCCGCTGCGATAACTGGCTTTCTTTCAGAGTCGGCTTTACAGTTTGCTGAAAAAGTGTTTTCGCAGACTAGCCTTTCCTCAGCGGCTGGAAGCCGCCGTTGATTCGGCTTGACTGACGGCACGAGTGGAACTCGTGCCCTTCCCGTTCCGGGCCAATTCCGGAGTTTTTCAGCAGTCTGTTTAGCCGCTGAGGTAAGATTTCGGCGAGATGGACACAGGACAGGAATGAGCAAGAAGTTTTACATCACGACCCCGATCTACTACGTCAACGCGCGTCCGCACATCGGACACGCTTACACCACGATTGCCTGCGACACCATCGCGCGCCGCCACCGCATGTTAGGCGATGACACGTGGTTCCTGACTGGCACCGACGAACACGGGCAAAAGATCGAGCGTGCAGCCCAGGCTGCGGGCAAGACGCCGCAGCAGCTCACCGATGAAATTTCCGCGGAATTCCGTGCGCTCTGGCAGCACATGGGTTTGACGCCGGACGATTTCATCCGCACCACCTCCGAGCGGCACAAACAGGGTGTGCAGGCATTGTGGCGGAAGATTCGCGATAACGGCCACATCTACAAAGGGACCTACACCGGCCAATACTGCGTTTTCGATGAGCTTTACGTGGATGCGGAGCCGGGCGCTCCCTGTCCCGATTGCGGCCGCCCCACCGAAACCGTCCACGAAGAAAATTATTATTTCAAGCTTTCGGCATTCCAGGACCAGTTGATCCGCCTCTACACCGAGCAGCCGGATTTCATCCGCCCCGAAACGCGACGCAATGAAGTGCTTTCGTTCGTGCGCGGCGGCCTGCGCGATCTTTCCATCAGCCGCTCGACGTTCTCCTGGGGCATCCCTGTGCCGGACGATCCCAAGCACGTCGTCTACGTCTGGCTCGACGCGCTGGCGAACTACATTACCGCACTCGGCTACGGCTCAAGTGACACGAGTAAGTTCGACAAGTACTGGCCCGCCGACGTGCACATGATCGGCAAAGAGATCGTGCGCTTCCATTGCGTCTACTGGCCGGCGTTCCTGCTCGCCGCCGGATTGCCGTTGCCCAAGAGCATCACGGCGCACGGCTGGCTGCTGTTTGAAGAAAGCAAAATGTCGAAGTCGCGCGGAAATATCGTGCGCGCCGAAACCATCGTGGATGTGCTCGGCACCGACGCGCTGCGCTACTTCCTGCTGCGCGAAGTAGTTTTCGGGCAGGATGGATCGTTTAGTTTCGATGCGCTGGTGCAGCGCTATAACTCCGATCTCGCGAATGGCCTCGGCAATCTCGCCAGTCGCACCCTGACCATGATCGCGCGCTATTTCAAGGGAGAAGTACCGTATCCGTCAAACACCGCGCACACCCAGGCCGATGCAGCCATTTCGGAGACCGCGAAAAAAGCGATCGCCGACTACAGCACGCTCTTTGACCAGTACCAGTTCTCGCGCGCGCTCGAAACCGCCTGGGGACTGGTCAGTGCCGTGGACAAATACATCGTCGAAAACGAGCCCTGGTCGTTGGGCGAAAAAAAGGACAGGGACGAAGAGAGCCGCTCTCGCCTGGCAACCGTACTCTACACCAGCGCCGAAGCTCTGCGGATTGTGACCGCTCTCGCGCATCCCGTGATGCCCGCCGCCACCGCCAAGATCTGGGCCCAGTTGGGCCTCGGAGACATCAGGAAATTTGACCTCACCGGATTGCAGTGGGGACAACTGCGCCTCGGCACAAAGTTGGGCGACGTGCAAGCCGTGTTTCCGCGGGCAGACAAATCAGCCATCGAGAGGATGCAGAACATGGAAGAAAAGAGCGCAAGTGTGGGGACGGGCGCCTCGCCCGTCCAGCCGAGCGAAGCTCGGCAACCGGCCGCAACGCCGGCGACGCCGCCCGCGCCGGCCAAGCCCGCAGCCACCATTCCCGATGGCAAAATCACCATCGACGACTTCGCGAAAGTAGAATTGCGCGTAGCCCAGGTGAAGACCGCCGAGCGTGTAAAGGGCGCCGACAAATTGCTGCGCCTGGAAGTCGATCTAGGAACTGAAGTGCGACAACTCGTAGCGGGGATCGCCGAGGCCTATGAGCCGGAAACACTGATCGGACGCAAGGTCGTGATCGTGGCCAACCTCGCGCCCCGCAAGCTGCGTGGACTGGAATCAAACGGCATGATCGTCGCCGCAGCACCCGAAGGCGGCAAGCCGGTGCTGGCAAGCTTTCTGGAAGACGTGCCGGTCGGGACGAGGCTGAAGTAGCGCTGCCGAGCTTCGCTCGGCATGGACCGGCCAGAGGCCCGTCCCCACGATCTTCCCAACGACTAACGACCAGCGACCAACGACTGATGTTCATCGACTCCCACGCTCATCTCGAAGGCAAACGCTACGACAGCGACCGCGACCAAGTGCTGGCGCGCGCGAAACAGAACGGGATCGAAGCCTATCTCGCGATCGGCAACGGCGATGGGCCTGACACTGCAGACTGCGGGATTCAGTTGGCGGAAAAATACGATGGGAAACCGGAATATCCGCGAGTCTGGGCGAGCGTGGGAATTCATCCTCATGAAGCAAGCCTTGCAAACAAAGCTGCTGACGCCCAAATGCTGCAATGGGCGCGGCATCCCAAGGTGATAGTCTGGGGAGAAATCGGCCTCGACTATTTTTACGACCACTCTCCGCGTGAAGTACAGAAGGCAGTCTTCCGGCAGCAGATGGAGTTGGCAAGAGCGGCGAAGTTGCCCATCATCATTCATTGCCGTCCATCCGACAATAGCGAGAACGCGTGGGACGACTGCCTGAGCATGATCGCCGAACATTGGAGCGCTGAACATGGGACGGCCGAACATGGACTATCGAGCGGGCTGGGCGGCGTTCTGCACTGCTTCACGGGAAGCGTCGAGCATGCGCGGCGTGCACTCGATATGGGCTTCATGATTTCCTTTGCCGGCAATATCACATTTCCCAAGGCGCAGTCGATCCGCGAAGCCGCCCAAATGGTTCCGCTCGACCGCATGTTGATCGAAACCGACTCGCCCTACCTGGCGCCGATTCCGTATCGCGGCCAGCGCAACGAGCCGGCGTTTGTCACCGAGGTAGCCCGCCAGATCGGCGAATTGCGCGGTTTGCCTGCGGAAGAGATCGGCTCACAAACCGCCCAGAATTTCTGCAAATTCTTCGGGCTCGCGCTGGAAACCGTAAAGCCCGCTTGACTCCCAACTTTCACTTTTACAAGATTTGTCATCCCGAGCTAAGTGACGGATCTGCAGTTTCGCGGCCAGATGCAGATCCCTCACTTCGTTCGGGATGACAATTTTATAAAATGTGCTGGTCGTACCCAGGCGTCTAGCTTCGCAGATAATGCCTCTTCTGTTACCCTCATGAGTGCATGTTTGGGGTGGACGATCCCGTGGGGCTCTGAGCGTTCGAGCCAGCACCCCTCACAGCATGGCAATCTAAAGATTTAAAAAGGCCGTAATATATTTTGACCGTGATTCTGACGGTGACATTTCATGCCCGATAACAGTTTCGATATCGTCAGCAAAATCGACCTCGCAGAGGTTTCCAACGCCATGCAGCAGGCGATGAAGGAGGTCAGCACGCGCTTCGATCTGAAGGACTCGAAGTCGCAGATTGCGATGGAGGGCACCGACGCGATCCTGCTGCACTCCGCCGATGAATTCAAAATGAAGGCGGTAAATGACGTTTTTCAGCAAAAGCTGGTAAAACGCGGCGTGCCCCTGAAAGGCTTGACCTATGGCGCGCTGGAACCAGCCGCCGGAAGCACAGTGAAACAGAAGATCTCCATTCAACAGGGGATCCCGATTGAGAAGGCGCGAGAGATCGTAAAGCTGATCAAGAATTCGAAGAAAAAAGCGCAGGCCTCGATCCAGGGCGACGTAGTGCGGATCAGCAGCAAGGATCGCGACACGCTGCAGGAGCTGATCGCGATGGTCAAGCAGCAGGATTTTGGCATCGATCTGCAGTTCACGAATTACCGGACCAACTAGAAATGGTTTAACCGCAGAGAACGCGGAGGCCGCGGAAAAACACTTGAAGGATGAAGACATTAGAAATGAATTTTCTCTGCGTGCTCTGCGATCTCTGCGGTTAGCAGGTTTTTAAGGATCGGATCACCGTTGAGTACAACAACGTCCATTAACGGGAAAGAAATCTTCGATCTTCTGCGGGACGACATTGTCGCGATCGAAGAACAATTCGGACGCGATACGGTCTCGAACGTCGCCGCGATTACGGAGATCGGCGAGTACCTGCGCGCCGGCGGGGGCAAACGAATCCGTCCAGCGCTGTTGCTGCTCTCTGCCAAGCTGCTCGGCTACAAGGGCGAAGGCGCGGTAAAGCTCGCTTCGGTCGTTGAAATCATCCACACCGCGACGCTCGTCCACGACGACATCATTGACGAGGCCCAGATCCGCCGCGGCCGTCCCGCTGCCAACACGCAGTGGGGCAACTCGATGTGCGTGCTGGCCGGAGATTGGCTTTACATGCAAGCCTTCAGGATCGCGGTGCAGGAGCGCAATTTCCGCATCCTGGACGTGCTGGTCGAACTAACGCAGCAAATGGTCGAAGGCGAACTGCTCCAGATGGAGAAACTCGGCCAGTTGATCTCGCTGCAGGAACATCTCGATCTGATCTATCGCAAGACGGCCTGCCTGTTCTCGGTGTGCATGAGGGTTGGCGGCATTCTCGGCGGCGCCACCGAGCAAGAGGAAGAACGCCTCGGCCAGTATGGACGCGATCTTGGTTTAGCCTTCCAGATCGTGGACGATGTGCTCGACCTCACCGCTTCAGAGAGTGTGCTGGGCAAGCCCGTCGCCAGTGACCTCCGTGAAGGCAAAGCCACGATGGCCGTCATCCATGCGCTGGAGCGCTGCACCGCCGCCGAGCGCCGACAAATCGAAACCATCCTGCACGACCGCGCCTTTAATGGTGTCACTCACGCCGACATCCTGACCATCCTGAACCTGTATGGTTCTCTCGAATACGCCTCCAAAGAGGCCGCCCGGTACGCCGAATCCGCGCGCCAAGCCATCTGCACATTTCCGGACTCGGAGATCAAACGAGCGCTGTTGTGGGCGCCGGAGTTCGTGGTGGCGCGGGAGAAGTAGCGGTCGGCTAGTAACTGCGACAGTCGGTGGCAAATCGGTGCGAGATCAATACATTTAAAGAATTGTCATCCCGAGCGAAGCAAGGGATCTGCAGTCCCCAGCAAACTGCAGATCCCTCGCTCCGCTCGGGATGACAAAATCTTGTGAAATTGTGGTAGTGGCTCAGTGACCCACTACCGAAATTGTTGTCAGGTTGAGACGGACCGCTTCCCCTTCACCGCAATCCCCAGCATCTCAAAACGCCCTTTAAGTAAAAGCTTGCCCGATCCCAAAAACGCGCGGGCAGGAAGTTCCCGAGAAAACAGCTTCACGTAGGCAGCGTTGAACCGCTGCCACAAAGAAATATCCGGCGAATGGACCTGCACCCATACCAAATCATCTATTGACATGCCAGCCTCACGGAGCACGGCCTGGAAGCCGTCAAACAAGAGATTGAGCTCGGCATCAATACTCTCTGGCGCCTCGCCCGTCGCCGGGTCGATGCCGATACGTCCCGAGATGTAGAGAGTATCGCTCACCAGCACGGCGTCGCTGAAAGGAAGGCCTGGGGGACGATTCGGAAGATTGATATAGCGGCGGCTCTGGGCGAACAAAGGTTCCTCCTGAAGTCGTACTACTGTAGCAGGGGTGCTTAAGCCCAAGCCAGGTTCCTGGTACCGTGACCGCGAGACGTTTACCGCAGGCTGATGAATTGTAGCGCCGGCATCTTGCCGGCTGTCCCGAGGGCGTCGTGCCCTCGGCGCGGCGGGCAGGGATGCCCGCCAGACAGCCGCCGGGACGGCGGCGCTACAGTCATAACGCATCGGCCGACCCAGTGGTACAACCCGTAGAGGCGCTCTACATCTGAGTACCCGATCCGTTCTGCTACCATGATTTGCGCCTGCAAAAGGCGGCTGTGAACAACATGGTTCATCTCTCGCCAGCGACAGTTTTCGACGTTCAAACTCTGGCCGCCTACGTCATCTTTCTCGCGAGCTATCTCGTCTTTGCACTAGGAAAATTTCCCGGACTAAAAATTGACCGTGCGGGCGCGGCGATTATCGGCGCTGTAGGCATGGTGGCGTTCCGGGTTGTGCCGCCGTCGGACACGCTGCGGTTTATCGATTTCCCCACGCTGGTGCTCTTGTTCTCGATGATGCTGATTGTAGGCAATCTTCATCTGGTGGGGTTCTTCGAGTGGAATGCGGAGATGGTGCTGCGGCGGCTGAAGCCGTCGCGGCTGTTACCTGCCGTAGTCTTTACGTCGGGAGTGTTTTCCGCATTTTTCGTGAACGATATTGTTTGCCTCGTGATGGTGCCGTTTGTGCTGAGCATCACGCGCAGGCTGCGGCTGGAACCAGTGCCGTATCTGTTGGCGGTGGCGACAGCGTCGAATATTGGCAGCGTGGCGAGTATCACGGGGAATCCGCAGAACATGCTGATCGGGTCATTCTCCGGCATTGCTTATCGTGACTTCCTCCTGCATCTTGGGCCGGTGGCGGTGGTCGGTTTGTTCCTGGATTGGATGGTGCTGCACTGGATGCACATGCGGAAGGTGAAGCATGCGGAATTGGTGAATGACGGGATTCCATTGCCGCAACTCGATCTTTCGCGGCTGACGAAACCAGCGACTGTGGTAACCGCAGTTGTGATCGCGTTTTTTGCCGGTGTACCTCCAGCGATGGCAGCGGCTTTAGGCGCGGCGGTGTTACTGATTACCCGCACGCTGGAGCCGCGAAAGCTGTACGAGGAAGTGGACTGGGGTCTTCTGGTGTTCTTCGTCGGGCTCTTCTTGATTGTGGGCGGAGCGCAAAATGCGGGAATTATCGGGGAGTTTCTGGGGGTCGCAGAGCATTGGAATCTTCACAATCTGGGGGTCTTCACGGTTGCCGTGTCGTTGCTGAGCAATCTTGTTAGCAATGTACCAGCGGTGATGCTCTTGAAGTCGCTGGCACCGAACTTTGCGAATCCGCATACCGCGTGGCTGGTACTGGCAATGGCTTCGACGCTGGCGGGGAATCTGACAATCACGGGAAGCGTGGCGAACATCATTGTGGTCGAGAGCGCCAAGCCGGAGGTGAAGATCGGGTTCTGGGAATATTTCCGCGTTGGGCTGCCGATTACCGTGATGACGTTGATCGTGGGATGGGCATGGCTGGAGTGGGTTCGATAGATCGTTGATTCTTCCGCAAGGGTTGCGATGTTGGTAACGACCTTCGGCATTGCTTGTCGCCATCCAGATCATGGACGGCGTCGGGGCAGGGATCTTCGGGGTTGTGTCCGTGCTCGTGATCGCCAATCTGACGCGCGGTACCGGCCGATTCAAATGTAAGCGTTGCGCAAACCCGAATTCGCCCTTCACCAGAGCGCCGGCGATCCGGCCGTTCCCGATGGATCCTCGACGATCCTGCAAGTGACCCTCCACCAACCCTTGAGCCATGCGGAGCGTTCGGATCGCGATTGCTATACTGACAAGGTTCCCTTTAGCAATATGAACGACCTGCTCTCACTGATTTCGCACCACGGCTACCTGTTCTTGGCGGCGGTGTGCTTCGCGGAGGCGATCGGTCTTCCGCTGCCAGCCGCGCTCGCGCTGCTAACCGCGGGTGCAGTCGCTGCCTATGGAGATCTCCATTTCTATCTCGTGTTCGGCGTAGGCCTGCTGGCGATGATCAGCGGCGATGTCATCCTCTATTTCATGGGCCGAGTCAGCGGGTGGGCATTGTTGGGCATTCTGTGCCGGCTTTCGGCGAATCCGGAAACTTGCATTCTGCGCTCGGCCGAGTATTTTTACAGGCGCGGCAAGCAGACGCTGCTTTTTGCCAAATTCATCCCCGGCATCAACACCATGTCTCCCCCGCTCGCCGGGAGCATGAACATGCGGCTGGGAAATTTCCTGCAGTTCGACGCCCTCGGAGCGGCTTTCTACGTGGGCGCGTATTCGGCCGCCGGATATCTCTTCAGTGACGCGCTCCGCGCCATCACGCGCGGACTGCGTTCCGCGGGCTCTGCCGCCGAGGTCGTCTTCGCCATCGGACTCGCCGCTTATGTCGTCTATCGCGTCTGGGTTTACCGCAAATACCGTCTGCTCGACGTGGCCCCCCGCGTACAGGCCGAGGAGCTGGCAAAAAGACTGGCGTCCGATGCGGCTCACACCATGCTGATCGCCGATGTCCGCAGCCATGGCTACTACGATGCCGACTCCGAGCGCATTGCCGGATCGATCCGCATTGAGCCCAACAACCTCATTGAAGAAGTCAAAAACCTGCCCAAGGATCGCGAGATTTATCTCTACTGCACTTGAGCGCGTGAAGCCACTAGCGCCCGGGTGGCGCGCCAATTACAAGAGCTCGGTTTCAAAGTATTCGTCATCGCCGGCGGCCTGCGTGCCTGGCGCAAGGCCGGACAACCCCTGGAACGAGTTCCCCACGACGACGTGTTCAAGTTGCCGACATTCAGCTAGAACACACCTTAATTACCTGGGTGCACCAGCGATTCGTATCAGGGCACGCCTTAGGCGTGCCGTCAGCGCCTTAGAATGAATCCGCCTTCAGGCGCCGCATCTTGGAACTCAAGTTTCGCCCCAGGCTCTTAACCGACCTGCGTGACCCACGTCCTTGGCAGAGTGTCAGCGGTTTGTTATCGTGCCCTCATGGGGCGAACCCCGGCTTTTTGCGGAGTAATTCTGGCGGCGGGCGAATCCACGCGCATGGGGCGCGACAAGGCGTTGCTGCCGTGGCCTCCATCAGCCGTGGGTTCGGCAACAACAATAACACCGACCGACACGTTCCTCTCCGCCACCATACGGCTCTTCTTTCCTCATGTTGACGAGGTGCTGGTTGTAGCCGGCAAGAATGAAGCCTCCGTGGCCCCGGTCGTGTACGCCATGGGAGCATCGCTGGTAGTGAATCCCGAGCCGGAGCGCGGCCAGTTCAGCTCGCTAAGGGTAGGCCTGCAGGAGGTTCTGAACCGCGGCCGAGACGCAGCCATGCTTACGCTCGTTGACCGGCCTCCCGTCCAGAGAGAAACGTTGGAGACGCTCGCAGCGGCCTTCGTTCGCGCCACGGCACACCGGAAATGGGCGGTGATCCCCGAATACCGAGGGCAACACGGACATCCAATTCTGTTGGGCCGCGAGATGCTGTCAGCGTTCCTGAACGCTCCGGAAACATCGAATGCGCGCGAGGTTGAGCACGCGCACCAGAGTGAAATCGAGTACGTTCCGGTGGATGACCCGCTGGTCGTGGTCAACATCGACACGCCGGAACAGTACGCTGCTTTGCCGCCACATTTTCCGCCATCGAGTTAGTCCCGGCCAAGGCTCTATATTTCATGACGCGTCTCACATCCCGTCAAACCGAATTCATCGAACGCGTACTCAGCCTCCGTCCGCGAGTCGCCGCGCTCGACTGCGACGGCACGCTCTGGTCCGGAGACGCCGGAGAAGGATTCTTCTCCTGGGAGGTGAAAGAAGGCGTGGTGTCGGAAGAGATTGCGCAATGGGCCCGCGCGCGCTACGCCGACTACAAAGCCGGCTTGGTCGACGAAGACACCATGTGCGGAGAAATGGTCACCATGCATCGCGGACTGCGGGAAGAAATCGTGCAGCAGGCTTGCGACACGTATTTTGCCCACGGAATCGCCGCCAATATTTTCCCGGAGATGCAGCAATTAGTCGAGCGCCTGCGCGCTTCCGGATGCGACGTCTGGGCCGTTTCTTCTTCGTGCCAATGGATCATCCGCTCCGCCATGCGCTACTTCGGCATCCCGCAGAATCGCATCCTAGCCGCCGAAGTGGCGATCGAAGGCGACATCATCACGGATCAGCTCATTCAAGTTCCCAGCGGTCCGGGCAAGGTGGAGGCGATTCGATCCGCGCTCAAATCGTCTCCCGATCACAGGCCCGATTGCGCCTTCGGCAACGCGATCTGGGACCGCGAGATGCTCGCCATGTCCAAACACCCCTTCGCCATCAACCCCAATCCAGATCTGAAACAGATCGCGCTCGCCAACGGATGGACGGTGTATCAGCCGGACCCGAACCCCAAGTCTAAAAGTTGACTTTGGGCCTGTAGCACGTATACTTGTGCTGCACGTGAATCTGTGCTGCGATGAAAAACAATATTACTTTGAAACTTGACGCTTCTCTCCTCCGCGAGATTCGCATCCTCGCTGCCGAAGAAGGCACTTCCATCAGCGCTATGCTGGCGGCGCGCCTGGAGCAAATTGTGCGCGAGCGCAAGAGCTATGATCGTTCCCGCCGACGTGCCCTGGCCCGACTGCGCGAGGGGATGAACCTGGGCTGGACTCCGCCGCGGTCGCGCGATGAGCTTTACCAGCGTGGATCCGGCAAACGATGAGCCCGGCAAATTCAAAATATTTCGTCGACACCAACATTCTGATTTACGCCCATGACCGCGCCGCTGGCCCCAAGCACGAACGCGCCCGCCAACTGATTGAGCAGTTGTGGACAACCGGGCAAGGCGCTTTAAGTACGCAAGTTCTGCAGGACCTCTGCGTGAATCTTCGTCGAAGAATCAAGCATCCCCTGCCCAGCGAAGCGATCAAAAAGCTGATTGAGGACTATTTGAGCTGGGAGATCGTCGTCAACACTCCACAATCGATCCTCGCCGCCCTCGGCATCGAAGCGCGATACAAGGTCTCGTACTGGGACGCCCTGATCCTGCATGCCGCCGAGAGCTGCGGAGCCGCCATCCTCTACTCGGAAGACTTGGCCAGCGGCCAGCGTTATGGGCCGGTTGAGGTGGTCAACCCGCTGCTCTCTTAAGAGGCGAGCCTTCTCGATTCCAACGCCACCTGGGATGGCCTCCGCCTTTGTCTGTTATTTCTTTCCTGTTGACTCCGGAGTTATTAACGCGTGTTTACCACTACCCCCCTCCCCCCGATCTCCTGGAATCATAGGGTTAGGGGGTATCGCGGCGCCAAAATCTAGAGCCTAGAGGACTTATTTGTAAAATATTCCGGAATAAGGAGTTAGCTGGATTCTTCTCCTGATTCTCTCAAGATTCATAGTTTCGGCGGCCTGCCGACGACCCTGATCGCCTTGACCTATGGTTACCGAAGAGTTATTGACGGTCGGTCTGGCGCAGCCTCGGTGGCCTTGATTGGGGTTGGCGCACCTCGGCTGCGACAGATCAGGAGACATTGTCGCGCACGGCCCGGTTGGAAGTCTGTGATGGGGCACACTGGACGTTTGTGATGAAAAAATGGGACCTCGCTCAACTGTCCGGCGCGGAATCCCACTCATCGCAAGGTGCGCGATGAGTGAGGCACCCGACCCGAGTCCTGACAAAAACCTTTCGCGGGCGCTGTACAATTCGTTTGAATGAGTAAACAGCTCAGGGTCATCTCCCTCGGTTTTCCATTCGCGAATAAAAGCGTTATCCAAGACTCGCTTGAAACCGACAGGGCACTCTTTGATTTCGATGTAGTGGTAATCCGCCCGCCCCAATTCACGATTACAACAGATTGCAACCTTGAGGCTTTCAAGACGCTGAGCGCAATGGTGGGCCCGAACAGCTATATCGTGTATCAGCACCTCGAGTCAGTAATGAGTACGAAGAGGCGAGAACTTGCCGCTTTCTTCCGGCAAGGCGGGGTCCTCGTTGTGCTTCTGATTGCTCCAAGCTGGTATCAAGCCGGGACAGGCCGTTACGGTGTGGTGCCTGCCGCTGTTAACAACTACGAATTCCTTGAAGGCGACCTCGCGGTGCATTTGAAGAAGGGAACAGGAAGCCAAATCACGTACCGCGATCCAGCAGAGCCTTTCGTGGGTGTGCTGAAGAAAAGCACTGTGACTTGGGCCGCATACGTGCCAACGGTGCCCGCCGCCCCTCTTAACGCCTTGAAGTTCTTCGCCTTTCCAGGCGCCGCGGGGGCCCTTGCCGGTAAGATGCCGTACAACCAAGGGCACCTAATACTTCTGCCCAACGTAGCACGACTTGACGAAGGGGCGTTTCTCGAAGCGTGTGCCGAATACCGTTTCAAGAGGCAGGGCAGCACACCACCCAAGTGGATAGAGCAGGTTTCCTCTGGAACGTCACCATTCTCATAGGCCACGTCCAAACTAAAGACACACGGAAGGGACCAACCGGGTGCCCCCAGCCTCGACCGGCTTAGGCGCTGTCGGCGCCCACCCCTTGCGATAAAGCCGCAAGGAGTGGGCCACCCCCGCGGGGAGAATTCCCTGACGCGTCTTTGCCGACCGTAGAGTGCAGGGGTCCTTCGACTCCGCCGGGGCTTCACTTCGTGAAGTCCTGGCTCCGTTCAGGATGGCAACTGGTGGAGTGTTGCCGGGTGCGCCGGCCTCCCCGCTTAGCGCTGTCGGCACCCACCCCTTGCGATAAAGCCGCAAGGAGTGGGGCACCTGTGATCTATCAAGACGTTGTACCCACCGGAGCAGCCCGGCTGATGGGCGGAGCGTAACCGAGACTACCATGCGGGCGGTGGAAGTTGTAATGCTCGAGCCAGGGCAAGAGCTGCTGATCGCGTTCCTCGGAGTTGAGGTAGTGGCGAACATAGGCCCACTCGCGCAGGGCAGTCTGGATGAAGCGTTCGGCCTTGCCGTTGGTGCGCGGAGTGTAGGGGCGGGTGAAGCGGTGCTGGATGCCGAGTTGGAGGCAGGCGGCGCGGAAGTGGCGGGAGCGATAGCAGGAGCCGTTGTCGGTGAGCAGGCGGCGGATGGGGATGCCATGCCGGGCATAGAAGGCAACGGCGGCGCGCAGGAAGACGATGGCCGTTTCGGCTTGCTGGTCGGGCAGCATGCGGGAGAAGGCGAGGCGGGAGTGATCGTCGATGGCGACGTGCAGAGCCTGCCAGCCGGCGAACTGAGGGCGGCCGCGGCGACGACCATCGCCGCGAATGGAGACCTGCTGATAGCGGGTCATGCCCTTGATGTCGAGATGGAGCAGATCGCCGGGAGCGGGATGCTCATAGCGCACGACGGGTGGGGCGGGATGCAGGTGGCGCCAGCGGTTGAGATGAGCGCGCCGCAGGATACGGCTGACGGTGGCGGGGCTGAGATGGGTGGCTTGGGCGATGTGATAGGCGGGGAGCAGCTGGCGACGCAGAGCGATGACCTGAGCCATCCGCTCCGACGAGGTTCGGCGCGGGCTATGGAGCGGGCGCGAGGAACGATCCCGCAAGCCGGGCAAACCCAGGATGCGATAGCGCTGGACCCACTTGGCGGCGGTTTTTCGGCTGACGTTGAAGGCGGCTGCAGCCGCCTTCAACGTTATCTTCTCGATCATGATCTTGTTGGCTAAAGTTTCTCGACTACGCCAGGTAAGTCGGGCATTCTGGTGAAGGTCCATTCGGTCGACTCCTTCGAAGCGGATTGGTCAGCACCATCAGCTTCTCCGGTGTTGCTCGAATGGGCTATTCACTTATTGGGAACAACGTGTTGAAAGATCACAGGCACCCCTCCCCATTCTTCCTCATTGCACAAACCATCCCATCCTCGGGAATTCATCACAAACGCGGTGTGCCGGGTGCGCCGGCCTCGGCCGAAAATGTATTTCGAAGGACTTCTGCTAAGAAAACTTGGGGTGCCGGGTGCCCCGGCCTCGACCGGCTTAGGCGCTGTCGGCACCCACCCCTTGCGATAAAGCCGCAAGGAGTGGGCCACCCCCGCGGGGAGAATTCCCTGACGCGTCTTTGCCGACCGTAGAGTGCAGGGGTCCTTCGACTCCGCCGGGGCTTCACTTCGTGAAGTCCTGGCTCCGTTCAGGATGGCAACTGGTGGAGTGTTGCCGGGTGCCCCGGCCTCCCCGCTTAGCGCTGTCGGCACCCACCCCTTGCGATAAAGCCGCAAGGAGTGGGGCACCCCTCCCCATTCTTCCTCATTGCACAAACCATCCCATCCTCGGGAATTCATCACAAACGCGGTGTGCCGGGGGCCGACCTCGGCCGAAAATGTATTTCGAAGGACTTCTCCTAAAGAAACTGGGGGTGGCCCACTCCTTGCGGCTTTATCGCAAGGGGTGGGTGTGAGCGCCATCACATCTTTCGCGGTCCATCCGCGAATACACTCTCCCGATGCCGACGGGCCTCAAGCGGTATTATGGCGCTGGCCACGCGCACTTCATCACCTGCGGTTGCTATCGCCGCATACCTTGGCTGGACACAGCGGCACGTCGCGATCTGTTCCTAACCATCCTAGAGGAGTTACGCCAGCGCTGCCGTTTCGTCGTAATCGGCTACGTAGTCATGCCCGATCACGTCCATCTCCTGATCAGTGAACCGCAGGTGGGAGATCCATCCAAAGTGATGCAACTGGTTAAACAACTCTACGCGCAGAGGGTTGTGCCGCGGACGCGCCGGAAGCGGAGCCATGCCGGGAGTTCGGCGCAGGCCTCCAAGCCGCTGCACGTTTGGGAGACACGCTTCTATGATTTCAACGTGTGGACCGAGCATAAGCGGGTGGAGAAGCTGCGCTACATGCATCGGAATCCGGTGAAACGCGGGCTGGTGAATGAACCGGAGGACTGGGCTTGGAGCAGCTTTCGAGATTACCTTTTTGGGCAGACTGGGATCGTCCGTGTTAATGACACTGGCATTATGACGATGCGGGTTCGGCCGCCGGCGGCTTAGCGCTGTCGGCACCCACCCCTTGCGATGAAGCCGCAAGGAGTGCTGTCGGCACCCACCCCTTGCGATAAGGCCGCAAGGAGTGCTGTCGGCACCCACCCCTTGCGATAAGGCCGCAAGGAGTGGGCCACCCACTGCAGGAATTCATCACAAATGCGGTGTGATGGGGCGCACTTACTAGTGGCGCTTCTGCGGGGAATCATGGCAATTGGGAGATTGTCGTTTATCTTTTATTTCATATTTCATACTTCATACGGGAAACAGGAGCTCAAAAATGTCTTTATATCCGAAGAGTGTTGCCCGCTGTCAACACATCAAAGTCAACGGGACGCAGTGCGGATCGCCGGCGCTGCGCGAGGAGCAATATTGTTACTTCCACATGCGATGGCGCGGAGGCTCGAAGTTCACTGAGGCTCTCCGGAAGCGGGAGATGTCAGGGCTGCCGATCCTTGAGGATGCCAATTCCATCCAGGTCGGACTAGCGGAAGTGATGTTTCGCCTCGTAACCCAGGAGATCGATCACCGGACCGGAGCCCTGATGCTGTATGCGCTGCAAACCGCATCGGCCAACCTGAGAATGACCTCGTTTGAGCCGGAACCGACGCGGGTGGTGATCGATCCGGAGTGCGTCGAGCAGCGCCCGCTGGGAGCTTCGGCTTGGTCGAAGGTCGAGGGACGCGAATACGACGACCTCACCGAAGACGCCCCAGGCAAAGAAAGCGACGAAGGCAAACGGAGCTGGACCTTGGGGTTCCAAGAAACGCCGGAGGATGAGCGCCTCTTGCCAAACGAATCACAGAGAGACAGGTACGTTAGGGTCCAGAAACAAAGGGGCCTCGAAGTCGACCCTGCCCGTCTCTAATTTCAAACTGGATTTGGAAGCAGGAATTTAAAATCGAGGTTTCAGTCGACGAATTCACGCTCGCTCAGACATTGCGCAAGAGCGCGGCGAGCGTGTCTATTGCCAGGTGGCTGGCGTGGGCGGAGGCTGGCGGCAGGCCTCCGACTTTCTTAACCAACTCTTCCCTGCTCAGCCGGCGGGCTTGGTCTATATTTTTGCCTTTCGCCAGCTCCGTGATCGCCGAGCCGCAGGCCATTGCGGGAACGCAGCCCTTGGCGCGAAAGCGAATGTCGGCGATGCGACTGCCTTCCAGTTTCAGCGTGAGTTCCAGAATGTCTCCGCAGGCGGGGTTTTCCAGGCGCGCGGTGTGGTCGGGGGCCTCGAGCTTGCCGGCGTTTCGGGGGTTCTGAAAATGGTCCAGGAGTTCGGCGGAATACACATTGTGATTGTAATGCGGCGCACGCATTCTCCTACCAGGCTGCGGAAAAAGTCGCACTGCGGGCCGCGGCCACCCTCAGCGACTAAACAGGTGGCTACTAGCTACGAGCTGCGAGCAAACCGGGTTAGCTCGCAGCCCGAAGCTCGTAGCTCGTAGCCCAATCATGGTTTAGGATTATCATCATGGCCACTACATCCAATCCTCACAAAGTCGACGAAGTGCGCATGGCCGCGGACCGCTTGAATTCGGAAGCGCGCTCGGCGGATCAACTGATGGAAAGCATCTCCCTTCTGCTTAACAAAGAAATGCTGAAGTACAACTGGGTAGGCTTCTACATGCTGGAAGCTGGAGCCAGTCCGCCGGCGCTGGTGCTGGGGCGCTACCAGGGAGCGATGACGGTGCACACCCGCATTGGACTGAACCAGGGCATCTGCGGCGCGGCGGCATCGTCGGGAAAGACGGTGGTGGTGGATGACGTGAAGAAGGATCCACGCTATCTGGCCTGCTCGCTCGAAACCAAGTCGGAGATCGTGGTTCCGATCTTTGTGCACGGCAAGGTGGCCGGCGAACTCGATATTGACAGTCACTTCCTGGCGGCATTCGGCGACGAAGACCGAGAACTGGTTGAATATTGCGCGCAGCTCGTGGGCAAGCGACTGGAGCGCAAGTAAGCGATTGCCACGCAGCCTGCATCCTAAGCATCATGAAACGAGTCGTTGCCGCGCTGATTCTGAAAGATGACCTCATCCTCGCCTGCCAGAGGACGCGGCACCAGCCTATGCCGCTGAAATGGGAATTTCCCGGCGGCAAAATCGAAGAAGGCGAACAGCCTCGCGATGCCATGCGCCGGGAACTGGAGGAAGAACTGGGGATCGTGGCGGAGGTCGGCGCTGAGGTCGCTCGCATCGTCCATCAATACCCGGGCGGCGGTTCCGTGGAACTCCGTTTCTATGACGTGCGCAACTACCAGGGCGAAATTGAGAACCGTATTTTTCGCGAAATCCGCTGGGTGACGCGGCAGGAACTGCTGGGATTGGATTTTCTTGAAGCCGACTTGGGACTGGTGAACAATCTGGCGGCGGGAAAAATACTTTAAGCGCCAAGATCTGGCTGCGAGCTACGGGCTGCGAGCTTCGAGCAAATAACACCGAGTCCGCATCTAACCGCAGAGATCGCGGAGTGCGCAGAGAATAATCAGGTTTCTTCTGAATTTCTCTGCGCGCTCTGCGATCTCTGCGGTTAGATGTTTTGAACTATCCCGTCCCACCGCGCAGGGTGCCGTAAACCAGCAGCGCCGTCAGGCCGATCATAATCACGGTGGTCGCCCAGGCGATGATGTTGAACACGGGTTTGTTTACGTATTCGCCCATGAGTTCTTTTTTGTTGATCAGAAACAACATGAAAATCAGCACGAAGGGCAATACTGCGCCGTTGACCACTTGCGAAAATACAGCGATCTTTATGTACGGAAGCCCTGGTATCAGGATCACGGCTCCTCCTGCAGCGATGAGCGCCGTATAGAGCCAGTAAAAGACGGGGGCTTCGGAAAATTTGCGTTCTACGCCTGACTCGAGACCTAATCCTTCACAAACCGTGTAGGCCGTCGAGAGCGGCAGAATCGAAGCCGCAAACAGCGACGCATTGAAAAGCCCGAGCGCAAACAGTATGTACGCCCAGTCGCCCGCCAACGGACGCAGCGACTGGGCAGCGTCGGCAGCGTCACGAATGTCACGATTGCCATGCAGGTAGAGCGTGGCCGCGCAAGCGACAATGATGAACCAGGCAACCACGTCGGTGAAGATGCAGCCCACAATCACGTCGAGCTGCGAGGCTTTGTATTGGCGCCGCGTGATTCCTTTTTCCACGACCGACGACTGCAGATAGAACTGCATCCAGGGCGCGATCGTAGTTCCGACCACGCCAATGACCATGTAGAGATACGGGCCGTGCTTGAAGGCTGCCATCCCCGGAGGCTTCACCGTGGCCTTAACGGCCTCCATCCACGCGGGCTTGGCCAGCACCCCGGCAAATATGTAAGTGATGTAGAAGAATGAAGCCACCAGAAACACTTTCTCAACGCTCTTGTACTGCCCTTTTACCGCGATCAACCAAACGACCACGGCACAGATCGGCACGGAGTAGTACCTTGAGACCCCGAACAGCTCCATGCTTCCCGCAATGCCGACAAACTCGCCCACAACGTTTCCGAAATTTGTAATCAGAATGCCGAGCATCATGAGGAACGTGATCCGCAGGCCGTATTCTTCCCGGATCAGATCGCTCAGGCCCTTGCCGGTGACCGCTCCCATGCGGGCGCACATCTCCTGCACTACGATCAAGGCGGCGGTAGTCGGGATCATCGTCCACAAGAGCATGTAGCCGAACTGAGCGCCGGCCTGCGAATACGTCAGGATGCCATTGGCATCGTTGTCGACATTCGCGGTGATGAAACCCGGCCCTACCACGGCAAAAAACAGCAGGAGGCGGAACTTCCAGGTTCTCAGGAATTTCATGCGCACAGGCCACAGACACGATCTAATTGGCGAAACAGAACGATCAGAATAAACGCTGAAAGTGATCTCTGATAGATGAATCTGCAAAAGCGAGCAATTTTTTGCGAGGTTGCCAATGCGGCTCAAGAGGCGGCGGATAAACTCGCGATGCGCTGCCGGAGCCGACTCTGCTGCGAAGGCGAATCCAGAGTTGCGGCGGCCACAGGGAGCTGCCGAGCTGCGCTCGGCTTGGACGGGGCAAAGCCCCGTCCCCACACGAGTGCACTACACTCGAGTGCACTACAGCTTGGCGCGCAGCATCGCTATTACGTCATCGGGGGTGATCACGCCGGTCAGTTGACTGTGTTCGTCAATCACCGGCAATGTCAGCAGGTTGTACTTGTCAAACAGTTCGGCGAATTCCTTTTCTTTCGCGTCTTCGTAGCAGGAAATGAGGGGCTCCTGGGACAAGGCCAAGAGGGGAGTCGAAGAGGACGCCAGAACGATCTTCACCAGCGGGACCGCGCCGGCTAGAGTTCCGTGAGAATCGGTCAGGTAAATGATGCTCATGTTTTCCATGCGGCCTTCAAAAGTGCGCATGAATTCGATCGCGTCGTGGGCTGTGGCCGTCACCGGCAGGGCAATGAACTCGGTGGTCATGCGGCCGGCAGCCGTATTCTCTTTGAATTCCAGCAGGTCGGCGACTTCCTGGCGCTCTTCGGGCTGCATCTGCACCAGGATTTCCTCCGACCGCTCATCGGAGAGATCACCCAAAAGGTCGGCAGCCGCGTCCGGTTCCATCTCTTCGACGATGTCGGCGGCGCGGTCGGAATCGAGGGACTCCAGGACCGATTTCTGCACCTTGGGCTCGAGCTCTTCCAACGCGCCGGCGGCGACGCCTTCGTCCAGCGTCTCGAACACGGCTTCGCGCTCATCGGGAGCCAAATCTTCGACAATATCGGCAATGTCGGCGGGATGGAGTTTGCCCAAGCGCTCATGCGAAATCTTCAGCCGGACGCGCCGGGCGGGATCGGTCTCGATGAGATCGATGAAGTCCCAGGGAATATCGCGGGGAGGGATACGCAATAGCAAGGCACGAAGGGCAGCGGCCGGGACCATGCCTTTGAGAAGGCGGCGAACCGCGCCCCGCGCGCCCACATCCACACCGCCAACTTTTAAAACCGAGCGATTCTCCGCTATGTCGTGGTGAAAATCCACATCGTTCACGCGCACAACCTTGCGGCCGTGGACGTCGATCACCTGCTGATCGAGCAGATCCCTACTGAGCAACAACAGGCCTTCGGAGCCATCGGCTGCGGTCCATTCCGCGGCTGCGGTGGAGGCCCGAATACCGCCATTGATCGTGGAAACGGCCGTTAAGGGCAACATGCGGTTTCCGGCGGGCGTTTTGACGATGAGCAGGGCGACGCGGGCGCGGTCCTCCTGCGGAGCGAGGGCCACCTCGCGCACCCGGCCGCTGGCGACGCCGGAGGCGTCATAAACGGTCGAGCCCAACAGTTCGCTCAAGGAGACGGTGGCCATCTCCACGAGAATACTCAAGAGCGCGTGCGGATGCCAGATGAATTGGCGCTTGTGGTCGATAAAATCTTAAACACAGAGGACACAGGGGAACACAGGGAAATGCGGGGCAGAAACCTTTTGACGTGGAAACCCGGAAGGTTTTCTATGACCGCGCGGTCCTCCACGGAGTGGACTGCGCCAGGCAAAGGCCTAAGCGAGTCGCTTCCAGTTGCAGGCGCGGCGTTCGGTCTCGGAATTGATCTTTGCCTGAGATTGTCGCCTGAGATCGTTATCTGAGTATGTTTAGAGCCTTGGTCAACATGATCGGAGATCACAGGTCCACCCGGCGGCGTTTCCGGGTCTTTGTGAGACGATTTCTGGCGCCACAGTCGGGTAGAATTGTTCGGTGCGCTACTTTGGTTCGCTACTACGTTTCGAAGCCCGAGGTGCGTCATGAGACGAGCTCTGCCTGCGCGAATCTTTCTGCTTCCAGTTGGAATTCTGATTCTCTCGCTTCTTTCGGTGCTGATTTTCCGTCGTGAAATGTTAGTGGGGGCTGCGCCCGCGTTTAAGGGCGTCCTTACATATCACAACGACAACATGCGCACGGGACGGAATTTGAGCGAAACCTCGCTCAAGCTCAAGAACGTGAACTCCACAACGTTTGGGAAGTTGTTTGTGATCCCTACAGACGGACTGGTGGACGCGCAGCCTTTGTATGCCCCCGATGTCAGTATTCCGGCAAACGGCACGCACAACGTGCTGTTTGTGGCGACTGAACACGGGACGGTGTACGGGTTTGACGCAGACAGCGGCTCAACGCTTTGGCATGTGACCACGCTCGCGGCGGGTGAGACTTCTTCGGATAACCGTGGTTGCGGCCAGGTTACGCCGGAGATCGGAGCTACTTCTACTCCAGTAATCGACCTTACAGCTGGGACGCATGGAACGATTTATGTGGTCGCTATGAGTAAGGACTCCAGTTCTAACTATCACCAGCGGCTGCATGCACTGGACATTACCAGCGGCGCGGAGGAATTTGGCGGGCCGGTGGAAATTGCGGCTCAGTACCCTGGGACGGGCGATAACAGCCAGGGTGGATACGTGATTTTCGATCCTAAGCAGTATAAGGAACGGGCTGGGTTGTTATTACTAAATCATATTCTCTATACGTCGTGGGCGTCGCACTGCGACTTTCGGCCTTATACGGGATGGATCATCAGTTACAGCGCAAAGACTTTGGCGCAGCAGTCGGTGCTCAACTTGACTCCGAACGGGAGTGAAGGCGCAATTTGGGCGGCAGGAGCGGGGCCGGCCGCCGATGCGAACGGAAACATTTACTTTCTCGACGCGAATGGAACGTTCGATACGACGTTGGATGCGAACGGGCTCCCGGCAAACGGCGACTATGGGAACGCCATCATAAAGCTCTCGACGAAGAAAGGAAAGCTGGCGGTGGCCGACTACTTCAACATGTACAACACGGTGAGCGAATCGGATGCGGACAGGGATCTGGGATCGGGCGGCGCGCTGGTGGTGCCGAATTTCAAAGACTCTAACGGAGTGCTGCGCGAACTGGTTGTGGGCGCCGGAAAGGACGCGAACATCTATTTGGCGAACCGGACTAACATGGGGAAGTTTAATCCGAACAACAATAATCAGATTTACCAGGAATTGACCGGCGCGCTGGCCGGCCCAGTGTATTCGGCGCCGGCATTTGACGGCCATAAACTCTACTATGGCGCGGTGGGGGACAAGATCAAGGCGTTCTCGTTCAACATCAGCGGCCTGCTCAATTCCACACCTGCATCGTCGACAGGCACACAATTTGGCTTTCCGGGGGCTACGCCCAGCATCTCAGGGGGTTCGGCAAGCACTTTGATTTTGTGGGCCACGGAAAATACCTCGCCAGCCGTGCTGCACGCGTACAACGCGAACAACCTTAGCATGGAGTTATATAACTCGAACCAGGCGGCAGGCGGGCGCGACAACTTTGGAAACGGAAACAAGTTCATCACGCCGACAATTGCGAACGGTAAGGTGTATGTGGGAACGACGAATGGGGTGGGAGTGTTCGGGCTGCTGCCGTAAGCTATTAAACGCCCAAACGGCGTGCGGTCACGCATCGATGACGAGTTACGAGAAGTAGACCAAGAAACTTATTCCGCGATTAGGAGATTCTCCGCAAAGGGCCACTGCTCGTCTATCCATTGTGCCTGGCAGCAAAAGCCGGCAGCGCTCGCCATCTGGAAGACCTCTTCCGCCGAATACTTGTGGCTGCTCTCGGTCCAGATGGTCTCGCCCTCCGCAAATTCGAGGCGCAGATCGGCTGCCGGAATGCGCACCGTTTGGCGCCGCTTTGATTCGAGGTGCATTTCGATGCTACGGGCTTGGCGATTGATCCGGGCCGAGTGGGCAAACTGGCCCAGGTCAAAATCGGCATCGAGTTCGCGGTTGATGCGGGCCAGCAGGTTGAGATTAAACGCAGCGGTCACTCCCAGTTCGTCGTCGTAGGCCTTGAGCAGTTGCGCGCAGGGCTTTTCCAGGTCTGTTCCCAGAAGAAGTGAATCTCCGGGCTCTAGAATGCGCCGCACTTCCGCCAGGAATTTTATGCCGGCGGGACGATCGAAGTTCCCGATCGTGCTGCCCAGAAACAACACTAACAAGCGTTGGCTGCCCTGCCGATGCGCGGCCACCTCCTGCAATCCGTCAAGATACTCGCGCTCAAAACCTACAATGCTGATGGAATCAATATCGCTAAGTTCGCGCTGGCACATGAGCAGAGCGGAGCGGGATATTTCGACCGGATAGTAAGATGTCCGCTGCCGCCGGCCGATCGCCTCCAGTATCCATCGGGTCTTTTTGCCGCTGCCGCTGCCGAGTTCGGCCACGGCGACGGGAGCGTCCAGGCGGTCCACGATCTCGCACGCGTGACGTTGCAGCAAACGTTCGTCGGCTCGGGTGAGTCCGTACTCGGGCAGACGGCTAATCACTTCAAATAGCGCCGAGCCCACGTCGTCATAGAGGTACTTGGAGGGGAGTTCCTTTTGTCCCGGCCGCGCGAGCCCTTGACTCACATCGGAGGCGAATTCGGAAGCGACACTGCTAAGCGCGTGAAAGTTAAGCGCGTGAGCGTCAATGGTGTGGGAGTTATTCGTGTGAAGCAGCATTTCTGAATCCCCTTCCAGCGTGAGCTCGACCATCAGCGGTTAACGCAGCGAAACCCCGCGTACACATATTGGTAGTGCGCCTGGAACCAGTTGCGAAAAGTGGATCGCAACATGCACGCAGCCGTACGCGCCGACCCACCCTTCATGACGAAATGCTTGCCATCAAAGAAATCAGCCGAGTACCCGCGGTAAAACGGAAACGGCTCGAAATCGGGAAAGGGACCGAAAGCGGTAGAGGTCCATTCCCATCCGTTGCCGAGCAGACCGTGAACGCCGAAAGCGCTCTGGCCTTCAGGGAACGCGTTCACCGGCACCGGGTCCCAACGGTGAAAGTCAAAATTGCCGAGTTTGGCATTGGGCGCCTCGTCCTCGTTGCCCGAAGGGTACGGTGTTATCTTTCCTTCGATGGCGCTTTCGACGGCGCCGTCGACAGTGCCGTAGGCGGCGCGCTGCCACTCCGCTTCGGTAGGGAGCGACTTCCCTGCCCAATGCGCGTAGGCCTCGGCCTCAGCCTGGCTCACATACACGGGCCAATCGAGCGGCAGCGGGACTTCATCAAACATGGTCTGCCACAGCCAGGTATGGCCGGACTTCTGGCTGAACCTTTGGCCCGACTTCCGGCTGGACGGCCGATTGCCTTCTCTTTTCCAGAACAAGGGGTGAAAAATTCCGTGAGCAGTTTTCCAGTTCCAGTCATCCTCGCCCCAGAACGCACGCGTCTCATAGCCGCCAGCCGCCATGAACTCGAGATACTGGCGGTTGGTCACCTTGTACCGATCAATCTCAAACGCTGGAACCTCCACCGTGTGCGCGGCATACTCATTGTCCCAGCCAAACTTTTCAGGGCCGCGAGCGAGACCCAGCGTTACCACTCCGGCCGGGATCGACACCATCCGCTGGACGATGGGCGGCCCGGCCAAGTGAAGTGAATTGGGTTGCCGCAGTTTCGCGTCGAGCGGCAACTGATGCAGCATGTAGGCCAGCGTTTCAACGTGCATCAGCCGATGCTCAACCGCCACGTTGAACAAGGTGCGTGGTGGAAAACCGTCGCGCGTCTGAGAGTTTGGTTCGAGAATTATGTTGGCCAGATTCTTATCGAGGGTGTCGCGGACATGGAACACGTAATCGTGGACGACATCCAAGGAGGGCCAATCGGAGGGCAAATCGGTGGGAAGTCTGCCGCCAACTGGATCGATGCCGAAGGCGAACAGGCGATCAAACTCCGGATGAACACTCTTCAGTCCCGGCCGTAGTTCTTTCAGTAAATTCCAATCGAATGCTTCGAGGTGACCAACATAAAAGATGATGCGGTGGCGCTCCGGAATTGGCCGTTCATAGAATGCGTCCTCGCGCAACAGATTAAATAGAGCATCGCTTCGGAGGCGAGCATCAGACGCACGCTCCGTGAGCTCGTCAGTCACCAGCAAGCCTTTTTCTGCAACACGCATTTCGACGCCCTCGGTCTCCCCGAAGATCCGATACGAAGATCCAACTGAGGATTGGACTGGCGAATGCTCGTCCGACGATCCCCACAAAAGGGGTCCGCACGAACGAGCATTCGCCAGCGTTTGTATTGGATGACGATTCGGTTAGGACCGTCGCAGCGGAACCGAAGTTTATTTCGAACTTGTTTTCGAACCTTATTTCGAACTGTTTGGACTCCTGGAAACGTCTTGTTCGCAGTAGAATCTGGATGTCCTAGGGAAGGAATGCACAGGAACTCGGGAGAATACTGTAGAGGTTGGCGCGTCCGCGGCAGAGCCCTCACGGGGAAAGACTATTGAAATCCCTAAGCGTTGGAGGCTTGCCCGCCCTCGGCTTAGCCCTGTTTCTCTCGGCTGCGCCGACTCTGCCTCAGCAGCAAGCCACGCCAGCCGCCGCCTCCGAAATTGTGCTGACGCTTGACCCAGCACAATCAGCGGTTCATTGGACAGTGGACAGCACGCTGCACGCGGTGCACGGCACGTTCGCCGTGAAAAGCGGAACCGTACATTTCGATCCAGAAACCGGGAAGGCTGGCGGCGAGATTGTGGTCTCCGCAGCGAGCGGTGAAAGTGGGAATGGCTCACGCGATGCGCGCATGCACAAGGAGATCCTGGAGACGGCAAAATATCCCGACGTGGTCTTCCGCCCGAGGCAAGTGGAGGGCAAAGTGGGACAGTCTGGGGCGTCGGAGGTAAAGATCAACGGTGTTTTTTCCATTCATGGCGCGGACCATGATCTCACCGCGCTGGTTCACGCGGAGTTGATGGGAGATCGCTGGAGGGGAACCTGCAGATTCGAGGTGCCGTACGTGAAGTGGGGGATCAAAAACCCGAGCAATTTCCTGTTAAGAGTGAAGCCGGTGGTAAATGTGGACTTGGAAATGTCGGGGGAAATCGAGGCGCCGAAATAGATCGGCGCCATTGATTTTGCGGCGCTTGCGGCGCGGCTGAAGACGCTTCCCTTCAAAGCAAAGTCAAGACCTGAGTTTTCCGACGGGCCCTGGGGGCGCGTGAGCGCTCGCGGCTGAAAGCGCCCTCACACCCCAAGTCCCATAATGATGAAACATCCTGTTCCGGAGTGCAGTGTCTTCCGGAAGCTAGGCTGCCACCGTCTTCCTTCCGGCCACGCCTTCCGGTGCCTCCGGGCGTCTGGCTGCCAGTTCGCAGATCAGAGCGACCGCCGCCAGACCCGCCGCGGTGTAGAACGCCATCTGGTAGTTGTGGTACTTGTCGAACATCCAACCGCCGATGCGGCCACCGAGGAGACCGGCCACGCCCCAAGCAGTAAACAACATCCCGTAGTTTATGCCCGCATTCTTCGTGCCCCAGAAATCAGCGGCGGCGGCACCATTGACCGACAATTGCGTGCCATAGCACCAGTACACGATGAACAGCATCACGAACAGTCCCAGGACGTTGCCTCCCACGAAATACAGAATGGGCATGGCAACCATGGAAATGCCGATCATTAGGCGCAACACGTTAATCCGGCCAAGGTGGTCTGACATCCAGCCGGATAGAATGCGGCCGGAAGCATTGCCCACCGCTCCCACCACCAAGCCATAAGCAGCCAGAGTGGTGCTAGGGATGCCCACGCTCTTGGCGAACGGCACCAACTGGCTGATGACCATCAGACCGGCCGCACAGCCAAACGCATAGGCGATCCACATAAAGTAGAACGTCGGTGTACGCAGCACCTCGCCAGCAGTGAAGTCATAGGTGGTAGCGGCAGCCTTGGAGGCGGGCGCGGGCGTCCAACCGGGGGGCCTGTATCCGACGGGAGGATTACGCAGCAGGAAGGCGCCAAATACCGTCATCACAAAGAAGATCCCGCCCAGAACTTGAAAGGTGGTGCGCCAGCCAAAGTGCGGGATCAGGTAGTTCGCGGCCAGTGGCCCAAAGATTGCCGACCCTGCGCCGTATCCGCCTACCGCCAACCCTACCGCCAATCCACGCTTGTCCGGGAACCACTTGGACATGACAGGAATTGGAGTCGCATAGCCAAAGCCGTTGCCCAATCCCCCGAGGACGCCGAAGAAGATGAAGAATTTGGTGAGGCTGTCGGCCTGAGAACAGAGGAAGAAGCCCAAGCTTACCAGTATGGCGCCAACCAGGGAAATCTTGAAAGGTCCAAGTTTATCCTGCAGCCGGCCAGCGACAATGAACGTCAGCGCGAAGACCACCACCGCGATGATGAACACATTGGAAGTATCAGCGCGCTTCCAGTGAAATTCCTTTTCCAGCGGGGCCACAAATACGCTCCAGGCATACAGCGAGCCCAGCGCCAGGTTCATGGAGACCCCACCGACGACGTGCCACCACCGATTTAGGTGGGTGGATGCAACATCTGCGTTAGCCACAGTTTTTCTCCTTTACAGAAATATGAAATGAAACCGGGGCCAAAGTATCGCTTCAAGACGGCCGTGGCCACCGATCCTGGATCTGGCGCTAGCTTTTTCTAATTGACCAACGCCTCAAGCACGCACTAAACGATTACCCCCGATTGTGTTGACGACGCACGGAGTAACTTTGCCAAGGTGAAGAGCGGTCCAAACTCGGCCCGCTGGTCCTGCCCGACGTGGTACAGCTTCTCGCACTATCGGAACAGCGGTCCAACCTTAGGCAGAAGGCGGAACCCATGACGCGAGAGAACGAAGATGGATACGTTACGTATTACAGTCAAACCTTTCTAACCCTTTAAGCCGCTGCGCCATCGGCGGTAGCTCAAATCCATCGTGCAGCAATCGGCTCACGGCTGCGTCTTTTCCAAAATAGCCGTTACATTCACTACTGAATCCGGCTCTACCGTAAGCTCCCGCTTCCACTCGGCAAACCCTGGCATGGAAATGACGACGACGTGCGTCCCAGTGCTAAGGCTGATCTCGGATGGCGTGCTGCCCACATATTTCCAGTCGTCAATGGTGATGTCCGCCCCGGAAGGTGTGGAACTGAACTTACACTTCACCTTCTCCTTAAGCACTCCCGGCGCGGCGACAGGCGGTGGGACGGGCGCGGCGGTTGGTGGATTTTGCACCGGTGCCGCCACGTGCGGGGCGGGCGCGGGGGCCGGTGAATTCTGTGGCGGCGCCACTTGCGGCTGGGGGTTGGCCGCTGCGCCGGAGTGGGGCGCTGAAACTTCCGCAATCAACTGGTAGAACTGCTTGCGCTCCTTGCCCTTTGCACTCCGGTACAGAATCGTGAACCCGTGTTTTTCCTTGCGTGCTTCAAACGTCTCCCCCACGGGCAACGGTTCGCACTTGGACCATCGTGAGTCGGTGGTGCATGTAATGCGATAGGACCTCCCCTTGGCATCCTGCACCAGCATGATGCTCTGCGCCGTCGGGTTCTTGCTCTCGTTGCAGTAGGCGTCGAAATTCGCAAGATCGCAATTCTTGGGAACCGGAGTTCCCTCGTTGAGCGCATGGGTCTCAGCACTTAGAACTTTGATCCGAAGGGGGTAGCCTTGGGACGCGACATCATCGGCGAACATGGCGTTGGCGAACATGGCGTTGAGCAGTAACAACCCCAACACCAGCCCCGGAAGATTACGCCACGCGCCCATAGTGCCTTTCCAGTTTTTGAAGCTGGGAACAGGATCGTTCCACGTGCTACCTCAGCGTCGAAATGAATCTGTCCCCGCACTCCGTAGTAGCCGCTATCTAATGGAGAGCCGGGCGTCCCCGCCCGGCTGAACGAGCAGAACGCCCGTCCCTCCACCGTATTGGTAATCAGGCGGTCACGGTATTAGTAGCCGCCATTTGTCAGTCCCCGGGATTGGCCGGGTAAAACCGAACATTTCTAACCAAACGTAAATCCAGGAGCCGGTTGAGAAGAACACTTCCTTGGCCTTCCACAGAGCGAAGGCGATGAGGGATCCGCAGGTTTCGCCGATTTCTGACAACCTGCGGATCCCTCGCTTGGGGAGGACAATCGAAGTTTTTCAACAACCTTCTAGAACGTAAAGACGGGCCCGAACTCCGTCCGATGATCCTGCCACTCGTTGCTCTCCGAACCCGCAATCAAATAGTTCCCGTGATTTTTTAGGCGCGTAGCATACGTCGACTGCTCGATGGCGAACATGCACCAGGGGTTGACCTTGTAGTACAGGGTTGCGGCAAAGAGTTTGCCCATCAAGAGCGCGTTTGCCCCTGACAGAGTCTCGGTCGATATGTCACGATGCACCATCTGGTCTTTACCGGTGTGCAGAATGAGCTGCCAGCCAGCATTGTGGCCTTTCGGATTGGCGTTGAACCACCGGGAGAGCGGAAGGCCGAGCTCGACGAAACCGCCAAAAGAACGAATCGGCCGTTCGGGAGCAACCACAACATTGGCGGCGGGGCAGCCGGTCACAGGGTCTGGAGTGACGCTGCAAGCCACAGCTGCGTTGCCGAGACCGTCAATGGTTTCGAACTTGATAGAGCTACTCAGCCCTGCCAAGTCGGTGGCGAAGGAATTGGCTTGGCCACCGAACATGAAGCGCATGTCGCCGCCCTTATAAGCGCTCCCCACCAACGTGAACCAGCGAGTGGGCAAACTCAGGGCAAGCTGGTTGCCATACATCTTACTGGTAGCGGTATAGCCATCAGGGAGCGCGGCTGCGTAAGAAGCGCACAGAGCGATTTCCGCCGGGGTCCCCGTACAAGTTGCCGGTAGCAGGTCCCCACCAGGGGTCATGACGGCGTGGGTGACGATCGACGTACGCTTGGCGTAGAAGCCGCTCCAGATGAGTTGCGCAGGCGCAACTCCTGGCGCTTTGTCAAGCTGCCACTGGATGGCCAGTCTGCCTTCGTATTCGGGGCGGTCGGAGTCGGCGCCCTCGCGCTCACCCTGTCCAAGCTGGTCCGCGAGGCCATTGACCGCTCCGACAGAAGTGAACGTGTTGGCGGCCGACTTCTCGACTTGAGCTGAACTCGGCATCATGATCGCGAAGGTGGGAGAAATCTTGAGATTCAGCGAACTGCCCAGCTTCTGAACCCAGCCGACCATCATCTGCGGGGAACGTTCATAGACGGCGCCATAATAAGCAGCTAGGAACGTGGTTTCGAGGAGGTTGGGCAGAGCGCTCGATCCGAAGAGCGTCCAGTCCTGTCCGCCTTCAAAATAGAAGTCAGTCTTGTCGCTGGCAGCATAATCCATGCGCACGTAGGCCAAGCGCAATTGGAAGGCGTTGCTTCGAATCGAAGAGACGTTGCGGTTATCCACGACGCTGAAGTTGCCTTCAAAGTCGGCTTCGACCCGGCCCGTAAAAGTCAGCTTCGGGGACGCATCTGGCCACTCAAAGTTTGCGCCAAAACGCGAGGCACGCGCCTTGATGTGGAATTCGGGGTCTTTCGTAGGCCCCGTGTTCGTAGTCCCAGTGGCGGCAGCTGTAAACAGGCCTATGAAGGGGAAGTCATCGCCGTTGGGGGAGCTGGAATCATGGGCCGCCGTGGACTTGAGAAATCCGTAGGGCGTCATTTTGACAGGGCCCATCTTGAACGCTGGGACCAGGCCGTCTCTCCTAGGTGGATCGAGGGCGAGCACGCGGGTCGGAGTAATCGCCGGGACCACCGCCACAGGCGGGACGGGCGGGGGCGCCCCCGTCGGCTTAGCGCCAGCTTGCGGCGAGGGATCGGGATCCGCGCTTGAACTCGTGACATTCGCATCGTCGGTGGTCGAGGTTAGGATTGGGCTCGGCGCAGCGGGGCTCGCTTCTGCGCTGGTTGCGTTCGCGGTATCTCCATTTGCCGTTTTCGCGTCGTTGTTTCCCGCCATGACCGGCACGGCTATAACGGCCATCGCAAGTAGGCTCAACAACCACTTTTTCAGCTTCAACATAGATGATGTCTCCTCGTTCAGGCTTGGCTCAGACCTTCGGCCCAGAACATGGGGTCGAAATCTACGTTGTTTTGGCTGGCGAATCTGTGACGCCGGTCACATAACGTCGTATTTGGCATCACGATAGTCAATACACGAGCAGAGCAAAGCGCACTCGCTCATTTGAACGCGTCAAATGTATGGATTTCTGGAGACGGATGCTGCCCCACTCCGGGGCTAAACAGTTTGCTGAAAAATACCAAGTTCGGCAACAGAGCCTTCTTCGGCAACAGGTCGGAAACCCGCGACTGGAGCGGAATCTGGAGAACTCGTTATTAGCAATGAAGAGTCCAGAAATGAGTTTCTCAGCAAACTGTAAAGCACTCATTCCTGCGGCTCGAAACGAGCCGTCTTCTCATTTCTATGAATATCGGGATTGTAACGATCTGCACAGCCACCGAAAAGATAGGTAGCTAAGTAGTCCAATAATCGTGCAACTTCCCCTGACGACGCTCCCAATGAACCACAAAAGTCAATAGCCCGCCGTGAAAATTTCGTAAGTTGATGGACGGCGCGGTTGCGGCACCATGCTCGCGACCGCAACCGGAATGATGGATTCGTATATGCCAATCCCGAGGCTCACACAGGTTCGGCCAGTTGGCTTGACCCCAGTTCCTGCTCACATGTTCTCGAGTACTAGCTTAAGGTAGTTCCAGAAACTTTCTACCGACGATATCTGCACGCGCTCGTTCGGACTGTGAGGATCCACGATCGTCGGACCAAAAGACACCATCTGCATGCCGGGATATTTTTCGCCAATGACGCCACACTCCAAGCCAGCGTGCATGGCGATCAGCTTTGCCGGTTCGCCGAAAAGCTTCTTGTGCACTTCCTGGAGCTTGCGCACGATGTCGCTGTTGGGCTCCGGTTTCCAGCCGGGGTACTTGCCGCCGTGCTCGACCTCGAACCCTGCCAGACGACATACGGTCGAAACCATGCGGGCGGCGGCCAGCATGCTGCTCTCGATCGCACTCCGCTGACTGGTAACAATCTCCACCACGTCACCCTTGGTGTTGACAGTCGCCAGATTCGTGGAGGTCTGAACCAAGCCGGCAACGTCGGGACTCATAGCCAGCACGCCATGATGCAAGCTCGCGAGCAGCGCCACCGTTTGTTTCGCGTCGGTCGCGTCCAGCACATTTTCCGGGCGTTCGGCTTTCTCGACCGTGATTTGCAGCCCGGAATCGAATCCTCCTAAGTCGGCTTGGTATCCAGCTTCGGCGGTGGCTACCAGCGATTTGAGTTCACTCTCGTGCGAGGGGTCGGCTACCACCAAGGCCGCAGCTTCGCGCGGAATCGCATTCTGCGCGCTTCCACCGTTGATTTCGGCGATTTCGATCGGAAGGCGATCCAGCAAGACCTGAAGAACCCCACCCATGATCCGTAGGGCATTGCCGCGGCCTTGATGGATATCGACACCGGAGTGGCCACCCTTCAGGCCAGACACCTTGATCCGCCAGGCCGATCCTGCGCTTGCGGAATGAAGTGCGACTTTACGTCGAGCAGTCGTCTTGACGCCGCCCGAACAACCGATGCAGAGCGTTCCCTTCTCTTCGTTGTCCAGGTTGAGAAAATACTTGGACTTCAGCAAGCCACCCTTGAATGCCGAAGCGCCCGTTAGTCCGGTCTCCTCGTCAATGGTAAAAAGGAATTCCAGGGGACCATGGGCAATGTTATTGCTCTCCATCACGGCCAGTGCGGCGGCCACGCCGACTCCGTTATCGGAGCCCAGGGTCGTGCCATCTGCCTTCAGCCAGTCCCCATCTCTTACTACCTTGATAGGGTCGCAATCGAAGTCATGAACCGTTGCCTCGTTCTTTTCGCATACCATGTCGAGGTGACCCTGTAAGAGGGCCATTGGCGCTCCTTCGCGTCCAGGGTGCGCAGGTTTCCGGACCACGAGATTGCCGGCATCGTCCTGCACGGATTCGAGACCCAGCTTGGTGGCCAGCACCCAGACGTAGTCGCGCGCCGCGGCCTCCTTGGTGGAGGCGCGTGGAATTGCCGCCAATTTGTCGAAGTGCTTCCACACCGGTTCAGGTTGCAGATTCGCGAGTGCAGGGATCACGACACGCTCCTTAGGGATTGCAAGGTTACAGCTATCGTACAGCGCGAATGCGATGCTCGTCCCTGTGGAAGTGCTTCTCCCATCAATTTCATGAGATTTCTGGCGAACCGAGTGCTCGCACTTCCTTTTCCAGGGAGTCGAGTCGTCGTAACTCCGCTTCAACGGCCGGTGCACCCTCTTCGCGCACTCTTTTCGCGCGGGCCAGCGCTTGTTCGGCGATGCGGCTTACTTCGTGTAACAACTTGCGAATCTCAGTTTCTAACTTCCCTCGGCTCTCCTGAACCCGGTTGAGAATATCGCTCTGTACACGGGTGCTGTTGAATTCGAGCAGCCTGGCGAGAAACCTTTGGGCATCGTTCTTGATGATCTTTCGGGCGCCCACCAGGCCGAGAGCCAGGTCAGCCAGCCAGCGCAGCGGTGAGGCAGGCTGCGCCACTTCAATGAAATCCAAAAAAGTGAATTCCGAGCGCACGCGAAATCCGCTTTCCGGATCGAGAGCGTGAGGCATCCGCGCCAGCTCGGGAATGCCGGCATTCGCGAGTTTCTTGAGAAACTCGTTTGCCATCTCCACGAATCGCAACGCAACCCGCCGATATTCTTTCTCTGCTTCTTCCTGCTCAAGATTCAACCACGGCACGACATAGCGCCGTGCGATTTCCTGGGCCTCGCGGAAGATACGGCGGCGGTAAGATGGACCTAGCCAGCGAGATATGGACTGCAGCGCAACGTCTAACTCCTTGCTCGCCTGTGGCATTACTCGTGCGAGAAACGACTTATGCCGGCCGACAAATATGTCTGAGATATGCTGTTGCTCAGCCATGAAGAGATACGCGAGCTCCCGCATCGACCGCTCTGCATCGGCGATGGTCTGCTTCATGACAGCGATGCGGCTCTCCGACTCTTCGATCGGCCGCCGCAGTGCCTCGCGCTCTTCGGTGATCATCACGAGAAGCTGCTCGCTGATCCGCTCAACTCCGCGTTCGCAGGCTGCCCGGATCAGGCGCCGGCCTGAGCCTTCGACCAAATGTTTCAGGGCCGCGACCAGCTTGTCCCAGTCCCGCCCCGTGCCCCTGTGTCCAAGCTGTTCGGCTGCGCTTACCTCGAACAAAGGCCCGACAGAATGTTGGAGTCGCTTTTCGAGCTGCCGTCGCGCGAAGGCCACCGCTGCGGCTCGTTCTGCATCCGTGGTCCGATCCGCCTTGTTCACTGTGAAGATGAGATCCTGAACGTGCTGGGCGACTGCCTCAACCAGTACCAGCTCTTCCCCTGCCAGCGGAGGATCCGCCCCGATCACGACCAGCGCCGCATCGATATGGGGAATAAAGGCCTGGGTTGCTGCCGTATTGCCGGTAAACACCGATCCCAACCCTGGTGTATCCACGAAACACATGCCGGTCGCAAGCAGCGGGCTGGGCACAAAGATCTCCAATGCGGCGACATGCTTCGCGTTCTCAGGGTTCTTCTCTTCCGAGACATACTCATCGACGGTCTTAACCGGAATATCTGTCCACCCACCCGCGGCGGCCTCAAAGCGCACGCGGGCGGCCGCATGGGGGCCGTAGCGGACGATCGTCGGCACGGTAGTAACTGGCACGACCCCAGTGGGCAGCACACTGTCACCCACGAGCGCATTCAGGACCGTGGATTTGCCGCGCTTGAACTGACCGATGCAGGCAACGTAGAAACGTCCCTCGGATACCCGTTCCGCCACGGAGCGCGCATCGGCAGCAACTTGCTCGGCGTCAAACTCCTCAGCTAACTCGGCCAGGCGCAAAAGTGCTGACTCACCGTGAGAATCTTCGGGAGAGCCCTGCTGATCCCCGGATGCCACCGATGCCAAAGGCAATGCGGATGTGGGCCGAAATTCCACCCGCTCTTCCTCGGTGACGATCGTTCCCAACTTTTCCCTTTGGAGAAGTGGCACCTCGTCTCCCAGTTGCTCCAGCTTCTCTCGCCGCTGCGGGTTCTCTCCTGCACTACGCGTTAGATACTGGTCAAGTTCTCTCACTAGGCCCTGGAGTTCCCCGGCAATGCTGTTCAGTTCGACGGCGGCCTGGGGCGGGACTTCACCGTAGCCGCGCATGTATTCGGGCCTCAACTCCTCAAGCGTGATGTCTACGAAGGTAAGCGTCGAGTGGAGAGACCGCGCCACAGGAATATCGGCCGGCGGTCGTTCGATGTGTTGCCCATCCAGCACCCGAATCAACTGCGCCCGGATGCGGGTGATGTAGTCCTCAATCACGCGCCTTTGGGCAGAAGTGAGATCGGAAGTGTACTGCGGGAAAGCCAGCTTGGACGAGGAGATACTTAATATGCTCTCCATATCCGCAAGCAGTTTGTCGATGTAGCGGCAGGTCACGCTCAGACGCCGCTCATGATTCGGGTTGAGGGAATTGGCCGACTCTTCGGGCATCGCGTCGCATCGCCTGCTCCCTCAAAACGCAAGCAGGCGCCTCTTTTAGACCTTAGACTTTGCGCAACTGCCTTGCGCAAATGGTTTACGCAACTGAAGATTGGAAACCTCTTGGATTGAGGGAAACGGCACCGACACCCCTACCAAGAAACTTTCCCCTCTTCGTAGGAGTCATCTGCCCGTTGGGCGGTTAAGGGCGAACTCCAACACCCAGAGCAATTATGGCTATGAGGAGGGGCTGAGGTCAACGCTTGAAGCCGGCGGGTAGAATCTGAAGTCCATTCTAGTGTACTGAGTCATAAATGCGTTTACAAAAGCGGGCCACAGAAGCCAGGATTTCGTCGGCCGTCTTGGTCCACACAAAGGGTTTCGCGTGCTCATTGCTGATCTCGATGTAGTGACGAATGGCATCCTCCAGTTCCCGCGTGGAGCGGTGCACGCCCCGCCGAATCTGTTTCTCCGTCAGGGCCGCGAACCAGCGTTCCACCAGATTGAGCCAGGAAGCTCCCGTGGGCGTGAAGTGCAGATGGAAACGGGGATGCCGGGCCAGCCAGCGATGAATCCGCGGGGTTTTGTGCGTGCCGTAGTTGTCCAGAATCAAATGCACCTCCAGCCCCTCCGGCACCGCCCGGTCGATGCGGTCCAAGAACTTGCGGAACTCGAGGGAGCGATGGCGGGCATGCATGTCCCCCAGCACGCGTCCACTCTTTACTTCCAAGGCCGCGAACAGCGAGGTGGTGCCATGCCGCAGGTAATCATGCGTGCGCCGCTCGGCCTGCCCCGGACGCATGGGCAGCAGTGGCTGCGAACGGTCCAGCGCCTGGATCTGCGTCTTTTCATCGGCGCACAACACCAACGCTTGGTCGGGCGGATGCAGGTACAGGCCCACGATGTCCCGCACTTTTTCAATGAACAGCGGGTCCTTGGAGAGCTGGAACGTCTCGGCCCGGTGCGGTTGCAAAGCAAACGCACGCCAGATGCGGCTCACCGCGCTCTGGCTCAAGCCGCTGCGCTGGGCCATGGAGCGGGTGGACCAGTGGGTGGCGTCCGGCGGACGCTTTTCCAGAGTCAACGTCAGCACGCGCTCCACCGCAGCGTCGCTGATCTGGCGCGGTGCTCCCGGGCGCGGTTCGTCGAGCAGGCCATCGAGGCGCCGCGCCACGAACCGGCCACGCCATTTGCCCACCGTAGGTTTGCTCACGTGCATGTGTTGCGCCACCCGGGTGTTGTTTTCTCCTTGCGCACAGGCCAGCACGATGCGGGCCCGCAGGCACAGGGCTTGCGCCGAACTCGGACGACGCACCCAACGTTCCAGGGTTTCGCGTTCTTCTCGGCTCAATTGCAAAGGCGGAATCGGTCTTCCCAGCGCCATCGGCACCTCCCTTGTACCTTAGACGCAGGAAAACCGACACTTATTCAACTTGTTTATGACTCATGACACTAGAAACAACAGGCCCGTCCAGTTAGCAACCAAGAAAGTCACGTCTAGGGAGGGTCTGATTAAGTATTCGTTCGCAAAACTGGACGCTGTGAAGGAGCGACCCTCAGCGGCTTAAGCCGTCTGTTTGCCGGGTTGTAACGCCATGGCTTAAGCCATGCCCCTTCAAAGCTTCCAGCAACCAACTTAATCAGAGTTTCCCTAGCGCTCACTTAGCGACCTTCCAATTCATACGAAAATCTATGTAGAGCGGAGTGACCTTGATGTGGTTATCGGAGCGATACTTTGGGTAGCTCGCCATCTCTATCAGGGTCCTAATCGCTCCTGGGTTCCCGTCGCTGAACTCCAGAACCTTGCCGAGGAACTCGCCCAGGTTTGGAGCCGAGAGACCAGCCCCCTTGACCAGCTCACGAGCGAATTGATCGGCGACCGAGGTCTCGAAGTTGCGGACCTCATACTTCTCGGAGCGATCCGAATAAAACGGCTGAAGGAAGCCAGTGTCTTCCATGTGACTCGACCGGGCCACTGCACTTACCGGAGTGGAGCCCCATCCCATGATTTCGCGCACCGCCGCCGCAAAAGAATGCGAGGGGCGCTTCAGGTGATCGAGGACAATCGAGTACTCGCCCTTATGCAACGCATCCATCACAATCCCTTTCAGGGAGACCGCCGACTTCGACTTGATGGCTTCCTCTCTTCGAAAAGCGGCCTGGACGCGTGGATTGTGCAGCCTCAGCAAGCTACGGGCGAGGCTGCGGAATACGACGTGTGTGGTCGCGGAATCCTCGCAGTAGAGAAGCGATGGAAATTCCGGCAACAAGCTGCGCAGCAGGAGAGTTTTGCCAACGCCCGCGGGTCCGTGAATAAGGAGGGGACGCTTCTTCGCCAGGCGCTGCCTGATGTGTTGTATTTCTTCTTCACGGTCAAAGATGAGTTCCGGCATCACCTGCGACCTCAGCGGCTAAGAGCCGCACTCAAGACAATGCGGTTACCGCAGCGCTGAACAACTTGCGGAAAAAGTCGTCGAGGGCGCAAGAAGCACACCGCAGGCGCTGAAGCACGGACACATTTTCAACGACTTAACGGCACGACTGAAGTCGTGCCCTTCCCTAACCCGCCCGAATCCGAATTTTTCCGCAAGTTGTGAAGCGCTGCGCCACCCAAAATCAAGTGCAACAGCGAGTTCTTAGGCAGCCCACTTAGTGGACGACCATCACCGGACAGTGCGCGTATCGCAAAGCTCGCTCGGAGACCGAACCTAACATCATCCTCGCGATCCTGGATCGTCCCCGCCGGCCCAAAATGATGAGGTCCACGCCGTCGGTCTCTGCGCGGTGGATGATTTGTTCTGCCGGATGTCCGACTGCCATGTCCGTCTTCACCTCCACATCGAGGGAACGGGCTTTCTCCAGAATCTTCTTGAATCCTTCTTCGAAGTGTTCCTTCGCGTCGTCCAGCACGGCTTCCAATTCGACCGAAGTTGCGGGTTCAGGCGGCCGGGCAACGGCAAAAATCAGCACCGTCGCATCCAGACACTTTGCCAGCGAAAAGGCTATATCCACTGCTTTTTCCGATGGCGGAGATCCGTCGTAACCAACCAGCAACTTCCGAAACTGCGTGTTGTGCCGCTGTCCCGTCATGCTCCCTCCACAGTGGCGTTCTCGCTCTTAGCGTGAGATAAGATCGGCTTCACTTCTTTCTTAGTGGCCAGCAAGTGCCTCGGCATGAACCAGGCGTTGGCGATCATAGTAGGTATCACGGCGCTGCCGATCACCGTAGCGACCAAGTAGGAATACTGCGCCTGGGTAATAACACCGTGATTCAGACCGAAGAGCGCCGAAATGGTTCCAAACGTCAGGCCGGTAGACATCATCAGCGTAAAGTACAGTCCTTCTTCCTTCTGATAGTCAAATGCCTTTACCGTGGGGAACAGAGGAATTACCTTCGACAGCATCTTGGCAAAAAACAACGCCGTGAATACTAGCGGGGCCGCGATCAACGCAGGCACGGACACGAACGAGCCCGCCCGAATGAAGTAAAACGGCGTCAGCAATCCGAAGGTCAGGGTGCGCAGACGCCTTATGAGAGTGTGATCCTTACCAACACTGCCCGCCAGCACCATTCCGATGATATAGGCGGGCAAGACTGCTTCACTGCCGGACCAAACCGCCAATCCTCCCATGGCGAATAGCATGAAGAGCAGATATTTGGCCTCAATTTCGGAAACCCGCCCGCCATATTTCTTGAAGAATCGCGGCGTCAGAAAAGGAAGGACGGCGAAGGCAATCACGCAGATGACCACGAAAATCAGCGTCTTGATGGTAAACGGCGAGAAGATCATTCCCAGGGCAATTACGGTTCCCAGATCGTTGACGAAGCAGGCGGCCAGCACTGCCTTGCCAAAATCAGTAACGTTGAAACCCAGTTCCAACATCACTGCATATACGACAGCCACGGAAGTGGTCGAGAGGGCGACGCCGGCCAGCCAACTTGAACGTACCGTCCAATGCAGGATGTAGTGGGCAACGGCCGTGCACCCAAAAAACGGACCGAAGAAACCCACCAGCCCAATCACCGTCGCTTCTTTCCATTTCGTGCGGAAGATCTGGGGATCGAGTTCGGCTCCGGCCAGAAAGGTAAGAACAATGGCGCCCGTGCCGGCGAGAAAGCTGATCCAGCCGGTCTTCCCGCCCAGATCGGCATGCACGAAAAGCAGGCCGATCGCCAGTTGGGCCGCCGTGCCGACAACAATCTCGCTGAGCGCGGTCGAGATCTTGAACCAGATGGCGATCAACGTCGCGATCAGAGCCAGGCCGACCCACACAGCGGCCAGCACCCACATGTTCTCCATGAAACGCCCCTCACTAGTTCTGCGGATCGCTGCCGGCGCCATAACTCCGCGACAAAAAATCCGCTTGTCAGGAGTCATCAGCTGGGCCCGGCTTAGATTTGGGACAGCGGTTGGCGGTGAACTCCTTCACCGTGATTAACGATCAAGTACAGCAAAAAATAGCTCGCGAAGTCAACGGCATTCCTGGAGGGGTAGGGGTCCTTCGACTCCGCAGGGACTTCACTTCGTGAAGTTCCTGCTCCGCTCAGGATGACAACGGTACTGCCATACGCAGTCTCGGACAATGCAAGCCGGACAATGCATGAAGGAGAAAACAGACGGCCAAGAATGATCGCTGGGAAATGATCGCCGGGAAATGACTTTTGGGGAGCGCAAAGCTCTAACTATTGCAGGCTTAGGTTAATCTCGCCGTGCTTACTGAAGTTGATTCGCAGCATGTTTTCCTGCCCGCTGACAAACTCGCCCGCCACTGTCGCGGACCGGTCATAGGTGGATTTATCAGAGGTCACCTGCACCTTGAGACTATGTTTCCCGGGTGACACCTGCATGGCATGGAATTCATGGCCCTGGACATGGTGGAACACGACCAGATGTTTCTTGTCTGTTCCTTCCAACTGGTGCGCATAAGTCAAGCGATCATCCACCCAGATTGACAGTTGGGCCTCCGCGAAACTGTGCTCCACCTCGATTTCCAAAGTGGCCGGAGCAGTGGCTGGAGAAGTAGGTGGCGAAGTAGCCGGCGAAGCGGCTGGAGAAACGGTTGGGGAGTTGGCGCGGGCCACTTTCGTTGGGGACGGATGGGTTCGGCCTGCCGGAACCTGCTTCGAAGGCTTTTCCACGACTGGCGCCGGCGCTTCGGCAATCGAAGGAAGCGGCGCGGCTGGGTCCGTCGGCGTTGCCGCTGTTTTGTGTGTCGCAACCTCACCGGCTAGTGGCAAACGCTCGGCGGCGCTCGATCGCACTCCTTGGGGGCCAAGTGAAATGGCCCAGAGCCCAAGGACGAAAAGTCCGGCCAATACCAAGACGCCGCCAACCGACCTCTCCAAGATCGGCTCCAGCAACTTCTCCGATGCGCCGTGCCACGGGAGCAGAGAGTGCGCGCTTGGCTGGGGTTTAGCGGCAACCGCTTGGGGTGCGCTTCTGCCCGCGGGCAAACCTGGCAGTTTTGCCTTGGTCTTGCTCGAAGGCTCTCGACCTTCCCGCAGGCTCTGGATGTCCTGCACCATCTCCGTGCCGCGTTGATAACGTTCGGCGGGATCTTTCGCCATCGCCCGTGTAATGATGTGATCGAGCCCATGCGGCAACTCGGTATCGAGAACGGTCGCCGGTACCGGTTCGTGGTTGACTACCTTGAACGAGACCGTAAGGGCGCTGTTGCCTTGAAACGGCCTGTAACCTGTCAGGACGGTGTATAGGATCACGCCCAGGGAAAACAAATCCGACCGCCCATCCACCGCTTCGCCATTCAATTGTTCGGGCGACATGTAAGCGGGTGTGCCGTACGCACGTCCCGCCAGAGTGTGGCTGGCGAGGTTGAGTTTCGCCACTCCGAAATCGGCGATTTTGGCGTGGCCGTCTTCGGTCAGCAGGATATTCGCGGGCTTTAGATCGCGGTGAACCACGCCTTGACCGTGGGCGCAATCCAGCGCTTCCGCCAGTTCGATGGTTAGCTGTAGGGCTGTCTCCAGCGATAACTTATGGTCGTCCCGCGACAGCAACTTGTCGAGGGACTGCCCGCCAACAAATTCCATTACGATGTAAGGCACGCGCGTCTCTGGTTCCTCGCCCACATCGAAGATGGTTACGATTCCAGGATGCGAGAGGCGGCCGGCAGCTTCCGCTTCGCGAAAGAAGCGCTCGCGATACTCGCGTTCCTCTTCCGGGGGTTGGCCGGCCAGCGAAACGGTCTTTACGGCGACGACTCGGTTGATCTTGGGATCGCGCGCTTTGTAGACAACACCCATGGCTCCCCGCCCCAGCTCGGAGAGGATCTCGTATCGCCCAAAACTTTCGCTCCTGCGATCATCCATCACTGCGATCATCCATAGGTGTCATTTGCGGTTTCAGAGTTCGGTTGTGACCTCGTCAGATTGACGCCGCTTGCTGCTTGTCATCCGACGCGGTAATGACAAACGCGCCGATTACGTTCTCGTTCAGCACATCCAGGATTTTCTTCGCTTGCTGGACGGTGATTCCGTTCAGCAGTTCAAAGCCGAACTGAACGCCCCTGAGTGCGGAAATGGTGTCGTGGTGGGGGCGCACTTCGATTACGATCGACCCACCCTGCCGGCCAATGCCAAAAGAAACACCTGCTTTTTCGATCTTGGTTGTCGCCATGAATTTCACCTGCTTGAGGACATAGCCTGCCCTGCACCGCCCCCTGGGTGGTCGCGAGAGAATGGGGTGGCAGCGGCTGTCGCTATTGTCCACTCGTAGCCGAATGGCTCCAAGTTACCGACGTGCGCGGCGATAGGGCTGGGCACCAGTTGGGGCTGGTTGCGACGCATCCGCGATTCCGGGGCGCAGGGGGCTGAGTATGAGGGCCTAGCAAAGTCCGTTTAGTGGGACTCTGATTAAGTCATAGCGGTCCACGGAGATTGGATCATGGCTCGTGGTCGAAATTTTCTGCAACGCCGCTGGTGGCGCGGGCAGAATGCATAGAGCTGGTTTCATAAATGTCTCTCCGCTCGGAAGGCACGTCCCTCAGGGGCTAAAGCCCGCATTTTTCCAAGCCCTGGACGGCACGGCTCAAGCCGTGCCCTACCCAAAACCGATTTATGAAACCAGCTCTAGGTCCTTCCCCTTCGGCTGCGCTCCGGGTCAGGATGACAGTGGTAATTTTTTAGACTTAATCAGAGATTCCTTAGTGGAGCCTCCAAGAATGCATCACCATACAAGGTTCCCCGTATTGACTGGCTCTCTCCGCCCAAAGTAGCATTTGAGTTAAGAAATTCGAAGTTCAGAATCCGTCCTAGCGCCGGGGACAAAGCACATCGGGAGAAAACGCATGGCGCACGACCATGGAAGTGAGTATCAGGTCAGGATTATCCTCGAGGACGGCACAGAGGAACTGAGCGGGTGGCTGAACGGCGAAGAACAGGTCGCACAGGCAATCGCTGTGAGCCACAGGCCACAAGCCAGGGCTTACTGGCTTGTGGAGCGAAACGTTCTCTGTCCCACCTGCCTGGATAGGGGAGAGCAAGTGATGGAATATCCCCTCGCGGACATCCCGTCTCCACGATGCAGCCCCCACGACTCCCGTTATTTGGTGGATATGGGGTCGAAGAGCCGGTGCGAGCTTGATGTCGTCAGCTGGAACAAAATTCGAGCTGCTTGACAGATTGCTGAAAAACTCGTGGCGCGCGCCTCAGCGGCTAAAGAGATTGCTGAAAAAGTGTTTTCGCAGACTAGCCTTCCGTCAGCGGCTGGAAGCCGCCGTTGATTCGGCTTGACATACGGCACGAGTGGAACTCGTGCCCTTCCCGTTCCGGGCCAATTCCGGAGTTTTTCAGCAAACTGTAAAGCCGTCGCTGAAAACAAGCCGGTTATCGCAGCGGTGAACCGCTGCGCCACCCAAGAGCAAGAACAAAGCCGAATTTTTCAGCACTCTGTTGAGGAGCGCTTTGGCACTGCTCATCTGCCGCCAGACTTCTTTCTATCTCGCCAATCTCTATCCCGCCAACGCTACCTCGAACGCCTCAATCTTAATCAAGAAGCGTCGGGCAGGCGGGCTTCTTCCTCGTCCTTATTGTTGGGCTGTGCCGCAGAAATGTTGGGCTGTCCCGCAGCGCCGCTATCGGAAGTGTTTAGTCTCAGCTCGACTGCGTGCTCCTGCCGGTCGTCAACCAGTTGAATGACGTTACCTTGTCGCTGGACGCCATCCACCGTAACACTCGTCTCGCCATCCCCGGCCGGCTCCTGCACGATCGCGATGTGATATATCGTCTCACGATATCGGTAATGCACTTTGAACTCTTTCCAATGGTCGGGAAGGCAGGGAGCAAAGTGGAGTTTGTCCACGTCCAGTCTCAGGCCTAAGAGCGATTCCACAATCAGGCGGTACATCCATCCGGCCGACCCTGTGTACCATGTCCATCCCCCGCGGCCAATGTGCGGCGACAGGGCATAGACATCAGCGGCCACGACGTAGGGTTCCACTTTGTAGGTCGCAATCGTTTCCGCGGATGCCGCGTGGTTCACGGGGTTGATCAGGGCGAAGAGTTCCCAGGCTCGCTGACTGTCTCCCAATTGGGCGAACGCCATCGCCGCCCAGATGGCCGCATGAGTGTATTGGCCGCCATTCTCGCGCACCCCCGGAAGGTATCCCTTGATGTAGCCGGGATTCAAATCGGACTTGTCGAACGGCGGATCGAGGAGTTGGACTAACCGCCAGTCGCGGTGAACGAGGCGCTGATCCACTGCCCGCATCGCCATGCGCGCGCGCTCGGCATCGCCCGCTCCGGAGAGAACGGACCAACTTTGCGCAATCGAATCGATCTGGCATTCGGGGTTACTGGCTGATCCAAGCGGGGAGCCGTCGTCGAAGTAGGCGCGGCGGTACCACTCGCCATCCCAGCCGTGCAGCTCAATGTTCTGACGTACCTGAGCGGCCTCGTGGCGGCAGCGTTCGGCAAAGGGCGCGTCGCCATGCACGCCCGCAACCTCAGCGAAGCGCAGCAGCACGTCATAGAGGAAGAACCCCAACCAGACGCTTTCGCCTTTGCCGCGTTGGCCGACCAGGTTCATCCCATCGTTCCAGTCACCGGAACCCATTAGCGGCAGGCCGTGTTCACCAAATCGCAGGCCCCTCAGGATGGCTCGCACACAGTGTTCGTACAAACTGGCGGTTTCTCCAATCCGGTTCGGCAGATCGTAATACAAGTCCTCTTCCGCGTTAACCTGACGGCCATCGAGGAAGTGTATTGGTTCGTCCAATACCCCGGTATCGCCAGTGCCGAGAACGTAGCGGGAAGTCGCCAGGGGCAGCCAGAGGTAATCATCCGAACAGTGGGTGCGCACGCCTCGGCCCGATGGGGGATGCCACCAATGCTGGACATCGCCCTCGCGAAACTGACGGGACGCGCAGAGGAGCAGGTGCTCACGAAGCAGGCGGGGCTCGGCGTGGATAAGCGCCATCGCGTCCTGCAACTGGTCGCGGAAACCGAAGGCGCCGCCTGGTTGGTAGAATGCGCTCCGCGCCCAAAAACGGCACGCTAGAGTTTGGTAGAGGAGCCAGCCGTTAGCCAGGACGTTGAGCGACTGGTCGGGCGTTTCCACCTGCACCGCACCCAGCGTGTGCTTCCAGTACTGCCATACCGCTTCGAGTTCGTCATGGGCGGCAGCCGATTCGCAGAAACGATCCGCCAGGTTGTGAGCGTCATCTTCGCCACGGCCTACGCCGAGAGTGAAGACGATTTCACGCTCTTGCCCGTCGGCCAACTCGAATGGAACCTGGATTGCGGCACAGGGGTCCAAAGCACCCCCCGCTCTCCCGGAAAGCCGGGACCGGCTCATAGCCGCCGCATTCCGAAGCGTGCCGTTGCGGCCCAGGAACTCTGAGCGATCGCCGGTCATGGTGCGGCTTCGATCGTCTACGTTGAAAAAGGCAAGCCGGTCGGCGAACTCCGTGTTGTAGGAGTTCCGCGCGAACAGCGCGCTGTTGGGGTCAATTTCGGTGACCACGTGCAACGCCGATTTCGGCCGCAGGTCGCCGAGAACCCATTCCACGTATCCGGTGGCGGAGAGCCGGCGTGATCGGCCCGACTCATTTCGCACTTTCAACACCGTAAACTTGACGGCCGCGTCGACGGCCACGTAAACCCACATTTCGGAGCGGATGCCGCCTTCCGTGTGCTCGAAGACGCTGTAGCCGAATCCGTGCCGGATGGTATAAGGCGCCGCGCCGCGTCTGGGCATCGGCGTGGGGGACCAGAAGTGGCCGCTATCTTCATCGCGGATATAGAACGCCTCTCCGCTTGAATCGCTCACCGGATCGTTGCTCCAGGGAGTGAGGCGAAACTCGTGGGCATTTTCACTCCAGGTGCAGGCCATGCCGCTCTCTGAAATCACGGCTCCGAAGCTCGAGTTCGCCAGCACATTGACCCATGGCGTCGGAGTCATTTCGCGCGCGGTGGTGGTAATGATGTACTCGCGGCCGTCGGGGGTGAATCCGCCCATTCCGTTGAAGAAAATCAGATCGGAGCGGGGTGCGGCGGCGACGGCAGCGGGCTCGGGCCGGTGGACTCGGGCCGCGGGAAGTTTCGGAACGGTGACTTCTTCGGCGCGGCGGCGCAGCAGTTGGTCCACCAGCGATCCGCGGCTATCCGAGAGGATGGCGCGCGCGACCGACTGGAACAGAATGCGGTCCTCGCTCGATATCTGGTCCCCCGGTCTCACAAAGATGCTGCCCGGTTGATCTGTCAAGGTGGCTTCAACCCCTGCGGAAATCAGTCCCGTGATCTGGTCTTGCAGAACCTGCCGGTAGCCGGAGTGATCTTCGTTCCAGATCAGCAGGTCCACCGCCAATCCTTTTAGGCGCCAGTAACCGTGGGCCTGGATGAGTTGGCGGGCGAGGTCGATGTTGGCAGAATCTCCGATCTCGAGCAGCACGATTGGCAGGTCGCCGGAAATGGAGTAGCCCCACAGATCGGATTGTCCACGGCGGTTCTTCATGAGGACGCTCGCGTCGGCGCGGAGCGAGGAATTGGCGAACACGATCGAGCCAGCTATGTGTCCATAGAGCTGTGCGTCGGCCTCTGTAGCATTGATCTGCCGCAAGAGTACCTGGCTATGTGTCCAGGCGAGACCGAAGACGCGATCCACGAGACGCCGATCCTGGTACTTTTCCGCAAGGCCCAAACAGGCGGCGCGCGTCTCGCCGATGCCGGACACGATGTCGATCGTCACTTTTTCTTCCGGATCGAGCACGATTTCATGACGGATGGCGACGATCGGATCCAGCACCGACCCTTCGCGGCCGGAGAGCGGCGCGTGACTGGCCATGGCTTGTGGATTGGCGATAGTGCGTCCCCGGCCGATGAAGCGCATCCGGTCAGTTTCGTAAGAGATCTCTTCGATCTTCGCTCCATGAACGGCCATTAAATGGAACATCCATGGCGGCTGCTCTTCCGGAGAGCGGGGCCGGCGAGTGCAGAGAATCGTCCGCTTGTCGCGGATGATCTCAGTCTGGACGAACAGATTATTAAAGGCGGGGTGAAGCGCATCCGCCGCAGACGATCCGAGAACGACCTCCGCGTAACTGGTGACCTCGATGGCTCGGCGCGCTCGCGAGGAGTTCGTGATGGTGATGCGGCGCACCTCGATGTCATCCTCTGGCGAAACCGCTATCTCTGTATAGGTATCGAACGCGTGGTCGCGGCGGCGGAACTCCACCCGCCCCTCGGAGAAGATGGCTTGGTAGCTGTCCGATGCCTGGAGCGACGGCTGAAATGCGGCTGACCAGAAATCGCCGCGGACGATGGCGCGGATATAACAAAATGTGCCCCAGTTGTCGCAGGTACCGTCTTCGCGCCAGCGCGTCACCGCAATATTCTTCCAGCGGCTGTAGCCGCCACCGGCGTTTGTGATCATGACATGATATCTGCCATTCGACAGCAACTGCAGTTCTGGCGCCGGCGTATCAGGACTGGTGAAAGTACGTACTGGCGCTTCCGAACCGGTGGCGGCCGCTCCTACGTCGGAGAGTTCGGCCATGTGCGAATAAGATGCTATGGCCTTTGGCGCCCGCTCCTGGAGTAAGAGCGCAGCCGCCCGGAACGCCGGATCCGACTCGAATCGCTTTTGCATGGGACGATCGAGAAGCACGTATGCCAATGACAGCAAGCTCATGCCCTGGTGATGCGCCATGAAAGACCGGACCACGACGTTCGATTGCCCGCGGGGCACACGCGAAGGAGTGTAGTCGATAGCTTCATACAGGCCGTATTCTCCCTGGAGGCCGTCCGCGGCGAGTGTCTGAAGATTCAGGCAGGCCTCCTCGGGCGCTACCATCAAGGCCAATGCCGAGGCATAGGGCGCAATCACCAGATCGTCCGCGAGGCCGCGTTTGAAACCCATGCCGGGTACGCCAAACGCGCGGTACTGATAGTTGAGACGAGCGTCGATGGAGTTGTAACCGGATTCCGAGATACCCCAAGGCACTCCGCGCTTGGTCCCGTACTCGATCTGCCTGGCCACGGCGGCCCGGTAGGTCTGATCGAGCAGCGTGTTTTCGTAGGTCGGCATCACGATGAGCGGCATGAGGTACTCGAACATCGAGCCGCTCCAGGAAAGCAGAATCGGATGTCCACCTGCGGTGGTGAGGGGGCGTCCCAGGGCAAACCAACTCTCCTGCGGCAGTTGCCCTTGTGCAATCCCCACATAACTGCATAATCTTGCTTCCGAAGCGAGCAGATCGTAGTAACTCGGGTCCGGCCGGTGCTCCCCGGCGTTGTAACCGATAGTAAGTAGATGTCGAGCCTCGTCGTACAAGAAGTCATAGTCCACAAGGGCGAATTCTCCGCATTTGCGCGCGAGATTCTCGATGGCGGCAATTCTCGACGCGGCGCGTTGGCTATGCGTGAGGTCCCCCGCGAGACTAGCCAACTGGCGCAACGTCGGGATCTCTTCGAGTGCAACTGGAACGAGAAACGTCAGCTCATCCAGGGCGCTCTGGCACTGTCTGGCGAACGCCGTTGCCCACCACATCGCCTCGCTCTCAGAATCGGCGGTGAGGCTGCTGGCGAATTGCGCGGCGGACTCAGCCAGCCGGCCGAGGCTGCGCCGCGCCTCCGCGAGTGAAGCTGGCGGGGAGTCGCATGCGGATTTCAAATCCTTCTGGAGCCGGGTAAGTCGGACAGGGTCGCCCTCTCGGGCCACGTCTGTTCCGGCTACGTCTTCTCTCGCTACGTCCAGGAGGACACCTAACGTGTCATTCAGACCCTCAAATAATCGCGCACCCAGAATCTTTTGATCGGGAATCGCCAGCAGCCCCGGCCGCAGTGTGAGCAGGTGACCTACGAGGTTCCCGCTGTCGACGGACGAAATGTACTTGGGCAATAGCGGTTTCAAGGACTCTGTGTCGTACCAGTTGTAGAAGTGGCCGCGGTAGCGTTCCAACATCTCCATCGTGTCGAATGCTTTTGCGGTGCGCTCGATGAGTTGTCCGGGCGAAATGTAACCGAAGTCGTAGGCCGACAAGTTCGCGAGTAGCGCAAGTCCAATGTTGGTTGGTGACGTGCGATGACCGAGCCTGGCGACGGGACGCTGCTGGTAATTGTCGGGCGGCAGCCAATGATCCTCGGGACCGACGAAGGTCTCGAAGTACTTCCAGGTGCTCCGGGAAAGCTTGCGGAGAAAGACGGTCTGGGCGGTGGTTAGGCGCGCGGCGCGGCGAGCAAGCGGCCGGCTGATCCACCACGCGATAACGGGCGAGGCAAACCAGAGTCCCAGTATGGGCCCAGCCGCACTCCATGCGGCTGGTCTCGAGATCGTTAGATAGATCGCGGCGGCCGTAGCAACCGCCGGCGCAACCCACATCCTCCGGCAGAAGCGGGCGAGGTCCCCGTCCCTGCGACTATTCCCATTCAGGTCGCCCGACGGCATCCATTCGAGAAGCCGCCGGTGCGTGAACAGCATTCGCCCGACGGTGCGCACGATCGCATCCAAGCTAAAGAATGCCTCGTAAGGAAGGCAGGCGAGCGTAAATGCAGCCTGCGCGAAGTGCTTGGATGCGGAGCCCACGGTGGCGGCGAGGTGTTGATTCAAACCTACATCGCTTGGCTTGTGCAGCAGGTCCAGAACGCAGGCGACCAAATGCGGAATCAGGATGATTCCGATCGCCGCCGGGGTCCAAAACCACAACGGTGACAATGCCGTCCAGCCCAGCAGCAACAACAGCGTCAAGGCCGCGGGTATTAGACTGCGCCGAAGATTATCAAAGAGCTTCCACAGCGAAAGCGCGGAAAGCGGATTCTTCAGGCGACGCCCGCCAAAGCCCGGAACCCGCGGCAGCAGCCACCGCACCAGTTGCCAATCCCCGCGAATCCAACGGTGGCGGCGGCTCACGTCCGCGCTATATTGAGACGGATATTCCTCGTACAAATGCACATCGCTCAACAGCCCCGACCGGGCGTAGCACCCTTCCAGAAGATCGTGGCTGAGTATCCGATTCTCGGGGAAACGCCCCTCCAACGCCTTCTCGAACGCATCGACCTCATAAATCCCTTTGCCAATGAATGAACCCTCACCGAAGAGGTCCTGGTAAACATCGGAGACAACGCGAGTGTACTGATCGATGCCTGGTTCACTTCCGAAAAGGCGTGCATATCTCGACTGATTCGCTCCAATCAGGCTCGCGCCGACCCCGGGCTGAAGGATGCTGTAGCCATCAGAGACTCGCTGCTTGTCATCGTCGTAGCGCGCACGATTCAGAGGGTGCGCCATCGCTCCCACCAACTGCCGCGCCGAATCGCGCGGAAACTGCGTATCCGTGTCCAGGGAAATGACATACTTCACGTCGGCGAGGATTGACGTGTCGCCAACCACGAGCGAGAAGCGATCCCTGGAACCGCCGCGCAACAAAGAATTCAATTCCGCAAGCTTCCCTCGCTTCCGCTCGTAACCCATCCATATTCGCTCCTGCGGGTTCCATTGGCGCGGGCGGTGGAAGAGAAAGAACAGGTCGTCGTTTCTACTCTCGTACTTCTGATTTAACCCTTCGATTTTTTTCTGAGCCAACTGCAACAGCGATTCATCTTCCGGCAGCGTTTCCTGGTGCGCGTCGCGGAAGTCAGTCAGCAGGCCGTAGTGCAGGTTGTCGTCCCGATTGGCGAGGAACCGGACCTCCAGCGCCTCGATCAGTTCCTCGACGTTTTGAGCGCTCACGAGCATTGTGGGGACCACCACCAGAGCACGGTGCTCCGGCGGAATCCCCTCGGAGAAGTCCATGCGAGGGAGCCGATGCGGAGTCGCGAGCAGCGACGCCAGCCAGTTGACCAGGGACACGGCCAGCTGACTGGCGCACACCAGCGAGAGGATGCCGAACAGACCGAGCGCCCAACCGTGAAAGGCACTATGCAAAGCGCTGGGAAAGGCGCTGTCATGCGCCTTCGCCACCAGGGTTCCGGCAACGATCATTGTTATAAGCGTGATCGCGCCCAGGTACAGTAGCAAAGGAAATTCGCGGCCCACTCTCCGAAACGCTTCAGCGGGAGATAAGCGGACCTCCACTTTGCGCTCAAGTTGCTCCAATCCCTTGTCGATCAAGTAGAAACCGACATGCTGTGCGCGATCGTCGCTGCCCTTCCTGGCCGCGGCTTCCCGCGCCAGTTGGATCGCTGCGCGCGCCACCTCGGGCTCGGATCGGCGGCTGTTCTTGGCGATCTCCTCCACTGTGTGCCGGTAACGGTCACGGGTCGCGAAGTCCATCTTGCCGTAGAATCCGCTTGGGTCTTCAAGAAGAACCTGTTCGACGGCGCTCAAGGTCTCGACAAACTCGCGCCAGTTCATCGCGCCCAAGACCCGGAGGCTGCCGATGCTGTTGCTCATCGAGACCTGATCGGCAGCCTGTTGCTGGTTCTCCGACTGCACCAACTGCTTGATGGTCCGCCCGGATTCGGAAAGTCGCTGCTCAATCCAGGTGAGCGGCAAGGCCAAGGCGGGGCCTTGCCCCTGCAACCGGCGCGCAAATTCCGCAATGAACGAGCCCACCATCGGCGGGTTCGACCTCGCCATGTCGGCGATCACCAGGATCAGGCTCTTGGGGTCCTTTTCGGCCGTCTCCGTTATCTTGTCCGCCCAATAATCGGCGCGGTTTCGGCCGATCCTGTCGGCAGAAACCCGGGCTCCAACCCGGCGAAGATTTTCAATCAGCGCCAGACGCAGCATGATGGGAAGCGCCCACAGCTCGCCTATGTTGAGGGCGGTGACCGTCTGGTAGGCCGCTACGAAGCTGCTGAGACTCTCCGGATCCAGTCGCCCGTCGCCGTGCGAGATGGTCTCCAGCGCGATGTCGTACACGCGCGGAAGACCGGCCGAAGGGCCGTTCAGCAGGCGTGGCAGTTCCCGGCTGTAAGCCCTCGGCAAGTGTTTCTCGGACATCCGAATCTGCTCTTCGATCAGATAGAAGTTGTCGAGGAGCCATTCCCCGGCCGGCGTGATGCGGCGGTTCGTCTTAACCGCGGCCGTCAGCAACTCGCGGACTCCGAGCAGAACGCCTTCATTTTCAGCCAGGCGCGCCAGAAGCCGGTTCGGAGCGCCTCCCGGGCTCACCTGGTGTGAGCCCGCCAAGGTCTTGCCATGCTGCTGCATCTGATCGGCGCTGAACAGCGCAGCCCGCAACGGGGGGGCGTCGTCGCTGTATCTTTCTGCCGAGTCGCTTCCCGGCATGCTCAAATGGAGCAAATTCCTGCCGATCGTCCTGTTACTCTTACTCAAATTGAAGCTCCTTTTTTTTAAGCCAGCTTGCGAGAACCAGGTCGCAATCCAGCGGGCGGCTCTCGACAGCCAGCCCGGCGTGGCGTCTCATACTCTAAAGCATGCAGCTCCGGGACACGCGTGAAGCTCCTCATCATTGACTGTTCGTCGTCGATTGGTCGTCGCCGCCGATTGTTCGAACGTCAGAATCTCCGAGACCGGCTTGGGCCCGGAGGCCCCCGCTACACCTTGGGTTTCAGTTTACCCGTGAGAGGTTGGTTCGAGCGCGCCAGATCGTGGCGCAGGCGCATTCGACGGTCCGCATACGACGATCCGCGTCGCCCTAGAACACTACGCCCAGGCGCCAATCAATGCAGCACTGTACCTGGAGAACGAAGCTATCGCCGCTTATCAGGCCGGAGCCGAGAGCAAACTGCTCACCCCCGGCGTGCTCGCAGTAGCGGTCGCGTTTCAGGGCGATCACAAGTACCACCGCGACGGGCTTAGCGGAGTGCTGAAGTCGTTAAGCGTTACGCCAAGTGGTCCGGAGAAAAAATACGATTTCGGCCCCTTGCACAGCGAGCAGGACATCCTGCGTCTGGCACGTAATCTGGAACATGGCGCGATGCAGGCCTATGCCACGCTGGCGTCAAACATTCAGACCAAACCGGTCTTGAATTTTGCCGCAAACGTGTTAGTGGACGAAGTCCGGCACTTCACGATTCTGAACTCTGTACTCAGCGGGAAGAACTACTAATTGTCATACATAAGTGGGCCGGAGCTTTCGCTCCGGCCCATTCCTCGCGCTCCGATACGGTGTCTACGGCGCGACTATAAGCCGGACAATGAGTGCTATCGGCCTGCTAACAGCAATTATCGGGAAACAGCAAACGAAGTGGAAGGAATTTTTTGCTATTGCAACTTCGCGTACTCCGCCTTGGCTTCCTTCAGGATCGGGATGTCGGGGTCGGCGTCTTTCCAGAGCGTGAGGAAATCTTTGTAGGCGGCGAGCGCCCGGACGCGGGCGGCATCGGCGTCCGCACTTCGTTCTTGCGAGGTTTTCGATTGCAAGACGTTGGCACGAGCGACTCCGAGATGCGCCACCGCTCCCGTCCAACAGTTCCAGACAATACCGCTGTGGTCGAGAATTTTCTGAAACTCTGCGGCTGCTGCTTTACCCTGCCCACCTGCCAGGTATGCCTCTCCGCGCACGTACGTCGGATAGAGGCAGGAAATATTGTTGAGAAATGGAATGTTGCCTAATTCGATGCGTGACGCAGCTTGCAGAGTAATCAGGGCGGAAGCAGTGTTCTTTTTGTCCAGCGCCACCTGCGCCTGAATCGCAGGCAGCCAAAGCGACTGCATCTGCGTGTCCAGCGGGAAGCGCTTCCCCAAATCTTGGGCCAAGGATTCGGCTCGGGCGGTATCGCCCGCCATGGCAAACGCAAAGGCGGCTTCCGCGTCCGCCCCTGGACTTGCGGGAGCAAGTTTCAAAGCCTCTGCCACTGACTGCCGGGCCTCTGCGGGATTGCCGTAAGCCGCTTGTTGTTGAGCAGAAACCGCCAGATAGATCGCTCCATTTTCCTTGCTGTCCACTCGGACAGCAGAATCCACAGCCCGTTTGGTCAATTCCCGCGCTTTGCCAAGACGCCCGCCGTAGGCTTCGGTGTCGGAGGCAAGCGCGAGCCCGTCATTCTCATAATCGGGCTTACCCGCAAACCACTGCTGCTGTTCCGCCATCGCTGAAGAGTCCGTCCCCAGAAAGGCTAAAGCGTACCGCGCAACGCGTAGTATGTAGTCATCCAGTTTTCGTGCCTGGGCCTCGCGAATAATCTGCCGCGTTTCGTCGAAGCGCTGCAAGCATAAGGCATAGTTGGCGAGACCCTCGTAATAAGTTACGCGATCAGGTGCAAGGCGCACTGCCTGCCTGGTGATTTCTGTGGCTTTCTCATACTGCCCCTGTAAGGCGAACACCACACCCAATCGGTTGTACGCTCCTGATTCCCGCGGGTAGCTCTCAATCTCTTCCTGATATGTCTGGGCCGCTTTATCCAACTCTCCGGTTACGTTCCGATAGTAGGTGGCTGTAATCGCCAGCTTTTCCCGGTCGCTGGCACGCTCCCGTAACTGGAAAGCTTTGGTGTAGTACTCGCTAGCCCGCCCTATCTCGCCGAGACTGGCGTAGTTGTTGCCCACTGCGTTGTAGCCGGTGGCAAAATTCGGATCAAGCTCGATGGCGCGTTGATGGTAAGGGATGGCCGCGGCCTCGCCTTTCTCGTTTTCGGCCTTTATGCCCAGGCTATATGCTTTCAGCGCTTCGAGCGAAGGCGTGGTCGCTTGTTCGAGCGGGACATCAAACTTCTGCACCGTCGCCAGCGATTCGCCCAGTTCGCCCCGCAGCTTGGACGCCGCCTCGCCCAGCGCGTCCAGCACCTTCTCTTTCACCGCCGCCGTCACCTGCTCCTGCGCCAGGGTGTCTCCGCTCTGGCAATTCACCGCCTTCAATCCCAGCACATATTCGCTGCCCAGACTGCCAATCGACCCGGCAAGGTAAGCCTTGCTGCCCGCCCGCAGGCAAAGCTCGCGGGCAACCTCGGGTGTCAGCTTCGTGCTGGCCGGACGGGTCATCTGTTGCAAGGTTTTCGCGGCTTCGCCGTTGGAGAGCACATTCAGGAAAGGCGATTGCCGCAGGGAAACGCTAAGCGCCGTCTTCAGCGTATCGTCGAACACCGGATCGCCCGTGCTGTTGGTAAAGTCGGCGAGAACGATGGAGTCCTTCTCGGTCAGGCGCGTGCTTCGCCGATGCGAACGATAGTAAAGTCCGCCCGCCACCAGCAAAGCGACCAACAGGACGGAAGCCGCAATTCTCCATAGCGTCCCAACCCGAGCCGCAGGAGCTTCTGGCACGGCCACCATGCCCGAGCTTGCCACGGGAGTGCGCCCGCTCTCGGAGTCCCGTTTCAGTCGCTGCAGGTCGGCTCGCATCTCTGAGGCGTGCTGGTAACGTAGCGAGCGATCTTTCTCCAAGGCTTTGACGATGATTGCGTCGAGCTGAGCAGGTAGTTGAGGGTTCGACTGACTGGGTAACTCCGCGTGTTCGTAAAGGATAGCCCCATAGGTCGCTCCGTCGGTGTCTTTATCGAAGGGCAGGCGGCCGCTGGCCATCTCATAGAGTGTCACACCGAAAGAAAACAGGTCGGTACGTTCGTCGAGAGGCTTGCCAGCAACCTGTTCGGGTGACATATAACTCACCGTCCCCAAAGCCATATTCTTGGTAGTGAGATCCTTCTCGGCAAACGCGGACTCGCCGATCGTAGGATCGTCCGAGCCTGACGCCGATTCTCGCTTAGTGCCCGCATCGGTCCTTTTCGCCAGCCCGAAGTCGAGAACCTTGGCGTGCCCACGCTTGGTGATGAAAATGTTGGCGGGCTTTATATCCCGATGGATGATCCCCGCCGTATGCGCTGCATCGAGCGCGTCGGCGATCTCAATGGCAAGCGATAGGAGCAGATCGGTTTCTAGTGGACGTCCGGCGATGCGGTACTTCAGCATTACTCCATCCAGATACTCCATGGCGATGAAGGATTGGTCACCGTGCTTGCCGATTTCGTAGATGGTGCAGATGTTGGGATGGTTCAGGGCGGAAGCAGCGCGGGCTTCCCGGCGGAAGCGTTCGAGAGACTGCGGGTCTTGAGCTACGTCCTTGGGCAGAAACTTCAACGCGACAAAGCGGCCAAGCTCGGTGTCCTCGGCCTTGTAGACCACACCCATCCCGCCGCCACCCAGCTTCTCGATCACGCGGTAGTGCGAAACGGTCTGGTCGATCACTGGCGCAGAATCTTACGTTGGTGGAGTGCGCAAGTCAATGAAACGCGAGAAGTTGGCAGCGTGTCAAAGGAGTCGCTGGCGTAACATCGTTTACGCTTATTGACCCCTTCTAGGCGAGAGTTTCTGATCGACCGGAGCGATGTTGTTTCGGCTATTATGGTGCGACCAAGAATAAAGATGCTCTTCTTTCCCCCTATTGCGAGCGTTGTCCTGTTCCTCTTCGTTTGGCGGATGGACCTGCTAACACGGCCGTATGTGGTCGGAGGATGCGTGCTCGTGGGTGTGGTCGCAGAGGTGCTTACCCCCGTCAACTCTTCGGCCCGGTTTCTGACGGCGCTGGTGAATATGGGCTTCGCGCTCTACTTCGCCATCCGTCTGAAGCTGAGTTGAGTAGCAGCTCGGTGCGCTGTTCGTCCGTGATTGGCGAAGAATCGCGGATTATGCTCAAAATCTCCTTCAAAATCGCGGAGGGGGCGAACAGACGCATCGTGCACCCCGCTCTTTTCAACAACTTGACGTTAGTCGCTATTTTGTTATAGTTAATCTCACATTTTACGGGACGTTGCGGTTGGGGACGTTCCGCTAATCGATCAGGAGGAAGAGAGCTTGCCAGGTGCGCTTGCGACACGGAGTGGGGCGGCAGAGACAGCGGGAGAGCAGATCGAGGTCGGACTTCGGGAGCGGAAGAAGGCACGCTTGCGGCAGCAGATTATCGATACCTCGATCAAACTGTTTCGCAAGCACGGATACGAGAACACCAGAATCGACGACATCGTGCACATGCTCGAGATCAGCCAGCCCACCTTTTTCCGGTACTTTCCCAGTAAAGATGCGGTTCTGCGCGAGGTGGGAGAACGCGGGTTTGCCTGTATCTGCGAGCGGCTGCGTTCGGAGCTTTCGAGCAAGGCGGGGACGGGCGAGCGTTTGCGGCGACTGTACGTGACCCTGGCGCGGGAGGTGGAATCCGACCGGCAACTGTGGCAAGCGGTGGTGTTGTCGGGCGCCATGGATCCGGTGCGATCGGCAGAACTGCGGGGGCACGAGGAGGCTGCCGCCAGTCTGCTGCGGGAGATTCTGACGCAGGGCCAGAAGCGAGGCGAAGTAACGCACGCGTTTCCGGTGGTGCATCTGGCGGAGTTCATGGAAGGGCTCTACAACACGGTGGTGCGGCAATGGGCGGTGGATCTGACCGGGCCGCACAAGCTCACCGACCGGATGCGGAGTGCGGTCGAGTTTTTCTTGCGCGGCATCCGGTCGTAGGATTTTCCGGGATCGCGCCACTTCATTGTTGTGGCATGCCTGTTCGAGAGGAGAACGCGATGAAGGCCGCTGTTCTTCATGCCTTCAAGACACCGTTGTCGCTGGAGGAGGTGGCCCAGCCGGAAGCTGGCGCGGACGACGTCCTGATCGAGGTAGAGGTTTGTGGGGTATGTCATTCCGATCTGCACGTGGCCGACGGCGACTGGACGCAATTGGCCGGCATCGTGAAGAAACCGCTGATCCTGGGACACGAGATCGTCGGCCGGGTGGTGAAGCGGGGCGTGGCGGTCCAGAGTGTCGCGGTGGGAGAACGGGTTGGAGTGCCGTGGGTGCAGTGGACATGCGGGCAATGTGAATTTTGCCGCGAAGGCAACGAGAATGTGTGCCCGAAGCAGCGCATCACGGGCGTCACGGTGGATGGTGGATATGCGGAATATGCGAAGGCTCCCGCCAGCCACGTTGTCAAGATCCCCGACACGCTTTCTTCGGAACAGGCGGCGCCGCTGCTTTGTGCGGGAGTCACGGTTCACCGCGCCCTGAAGCAGGCCAAGATTCGCGCCGGGCAGCGGCTGGCGGTTTTCGGCGTGGGCGGACTGGGCCACATTGCCGTCCAGATTGGCCGGGCAGCGGGAGCGGAAGTGACCGCGATCGATATTTCCGAGGAAAAACTTGCGCTGGCAAAGTCGCTGGGCGCCACTCGGACATTGAACGGCGCGACGAGCAAGGTAGTTAAGGAAATACGGAGCTCCGGCGGGGTGCACGTTGCCCTGGTCACCTCGGCGTCCAAGTCCGCCTACGACATGGCGTTCCCTTGCGTACGACCGACGGGAACGCTGCTGGCGGTGGGATTGCCCGCACAGGATATCGCGTTTCCGGCAATTTTTATGGCGGCTGGCGAGATTCAAATCAAAGCTTCCTCGGTAGGCACGCGAGAAGATCTGCGTGAGGTTCTGGCGATGGGGGCAGCGGGGAAGGTCCATTGCCAGGTGAGCGTGCGGCCGCTCGCCGAGATCCAGGAGGTTCTGGGGCAACTGAGCCGCGGCGAGATCTCGGGGCGGGTGGCGCTCCGCCTCCAGCAGTAGTTCGGGCGCGATTGCGCCGGACAGCCTGGTGGCCTCGGGGCGGCCTGGAAATCGCGCAAAGTGTATTGACATTAGCTACTATAATATGATATTAACTATCACTTTTGCGTGGCTCTGCCTCGCGGAAAGGCCGCTCCCGGAGTGAATGTCAAACAACTGTTCGATCTGACCGGACGCGTGGCCATTGTTTCCGGTGGCTCGATGGGACTGGGTCTGCAGATGGCCGAGGGCCTGGCCGAGATGGGGGCGAATCTGGTGCTCTGCGCCCGCAAGAAGGAGCGCTGCGAGGAAGCGGCGGAAGCCTTGCGCAGCCTGGGCGTTCAGACGCTAGCCTTGGGATGCGATGTCAAAGACAAGGCGGCGATTCAGCAGGTGGTGGAGGAGACGCTCGCGAAGTTTGGCCGGGTCGATATTCTGGTCAACAATGCCGGCGTGTCGTGGGGAGCTTCGGTGGAGGAAATGACGCTGGAGCAGTGGGACAAAGTTCTTTCCACCAACTTGACCGGCACGTTCCTGTTTTGTCAGGCGGTGGGCAAGGCCATGGCCGCGCAGGGGTCGGGCAAGGTCATCAACATCGCATCGGTGGCGGGTTTGGGCGGAGCCTCGGCGGAACTGCAGGCGATTGGCTACCACGCTAGCAAAGGCGGAGTGATTGCGTTCACCAAGGATCTGGCGTGCAAGTGGGCGCTGCACAACATCCAGGTGAACGCCATCGCCCCGGGATGGTTTCCGACACATATGTCGGGCTGGGTCATCGAGCACCGTAAAGATTCCCTGCTGGCGAAGATCCCGCTGGGCCGCTTTGGCGGCGATCACGATCTAAAAGGGGCAGCAGTGTTTCTGGCATCGGAGGCTTCGGCGTACGTGACGGGGCACGTGCTGGTTGTGGATGGAGGCCAGACGGCCTGGTAGCAAGAAATTGGTTATGAATGTTCCTCTGAAGCCGCCAGCGGCGGTGGATCTGCGTCTTGCGGGAGGGTCCTATGAATAACTTTGTGAGAACCAGTAGAGACAATGATGTCGCGGTCATTACCATCGACAACCCACCGGTGAACGCTCTCAGTCCGGGCGTGCCGGAGGGAGTCTTGGCGGCGATCGATGAGATGAACGGAGACCCTACCGTTAAGGCAGCGGTCGTAATCGGCGGCGGCCGCACTTTTGTCGCCGGCGCGGACATCAAAGAATTCGGCAAGATGACCTCGGGAGGACCGCGTAGAAGCCTGCTTCCTCTGCTGCTTCGCATTGAGGACAGCGGCAAGCCGGTGGTGATGGCGATTCACGGAAACGCGCTTGGAGGCGGACTGGAACTGGCCATGTCCGGCCATTACCGGGTCGCGTCGCCTACGGCGCAGGTGGGTCAGGCGGAAGTAAATCTGGGTCTCATTCCCGGGGCCGGTGGAACGCAGCGTCTGCCGCGGCTGGTGGGTGTCGCCAAGGCGGTCGAAATGTGTGCCGGGGGCAAGCCGGTTCACGCACGCGAGGCGGCCGCGCTTGGACTGATTGACCGGTTGATCGACGTGGACCTGCTCGCCGGGGCGGTGGCTTTCGCGCGCGAAGTCGCCAGCAAGCCCGCGCCGAAAACTCGGGCGCGAGCGGAGAAGTTGGGAACGGCTGCGGAGAACGCGGCGATTTTTGCGGCGGCGCGCGACGCGGCCGGCAAGAAACAGCGCGGGTTGAAAGCTCCCCTGGCGGCGATCGATGCGGTGGAGGCTGCGACCAAGTTGCCTTTCGAGGAAGGCTGCCAGGTGGAGGCGAAGCTTTTCACCGAATGCCTTTTCTCCGATCAGTCGAAGGCGCTCATTCATGTTTTCTTCGGCGAGCGCGAAGTGGCGAAGATTCCCGACATTCCCAAAGAAACTACGTTAATCCCGGTGAACCGGGTGGCGATCGTCGGCTCGGGAACGATGGGCGGAGGCATCGCGATGGTGTTTGCCAACGCGGGCATTCCGGTGCTGCTAAAGGACGTCGATGAGGCGGCGCTCAATCTGGGGATGGAAAAAATCCGGAGGAACTACGCCAGTTCGGTGCAGCGCGGGCGTTTCACGAAAGCGTTCGTGGATGAACGCTTGCAGCTGATAACTCCGGTGGTCGACTACGAAGCGTTCGCGGGCGTGGATATGGTAGTCGAGGCGGTTTTCGAAGGAATGGCGCTGAAGAAGACGGTGTTCGCGGAGTTGGACCGCGCCTGCCGGCCGGGAGCGATTCTGGCGAGCAACACTTCGACGCTCGATATCGATGAAATCGCCGGGGCCACGTCGCGGCCAGAAGTGGTGATCGGAACTCACTTCTTCAGTCCGGCCAACGTAATGCGGTTGCTCGAGATTGTGCGCGGCAAGAAGTCGAGCAAAGAAGTGATTGCCACCTGCATGCAACTAGCTAAGAAGCTGGGCAAGATCGGGGTGCTGGTGGGAAACTGTCGCGGCTTCGTGGGCAACCGCATGTTTCACCCGTATCGGCGGGAGGCGCAATTCCTGATCGAAGAAGGGGCAGAGGTGGAGGCGGTAGACAAGGCGCTCGTCGACTTCGGCATGGCCATGGGACCGCTGGCCACGGGCGACCTGGCGGGTCTCGACGTGGGCTGGCGCATTCGCAAAGAGTACCGCCATCTGGAAAAACCCGGAATCCGCCAGCCGTTCGTCGAGGACCGTCTTTGTGAAATGGGCCGGTACGGCCAGAAAACGGTGAGGGGATGGTACCGGTACGACGAAAACCGGCGCGCCAGCGTGGATCCGGAACTGGCCGACCTGGTGCGGAAGTGGAACGCGGACGCGGGCATCCCGCAGCGGCAGATTTCCGCCGCGGAGATCGTCGATCGTTGTATCTATGCGCTGGTGAATGAGGGAGCGCGGATTCTGGAAGAGGGATACGCGCTGCGGGCAGTCGACATCGACATCATCTATCTCAACGGGTACGGATTTCCCGCCTATCGGGGCGGGCCGATGTGGCATGCCGACACGGTGGGATTGCAAAAGGTCTACCAGCGAGTTTGCGAATTCCACAAACAGCACGGAGAACTGTGGGCGCCGGCTCCTCTTCTGCGGCGCTTGGCGGAAGAAGGCAAGACCTTTGCCGAGTTCGACAAAGGACAGGTGGCGGCCGCGTAGGGTTGCGCTCGTGGAGGGACGGGCGTCTCGCCCGTCCAGCCAGGCGGGGATACCCGACTCTCCACAGCCAAGGAACAACCTCGGCGCGAGGGCTGGCGCGAGGGAAACTCACTGTGCGTATGACAAAGACATAGGAGACCTGATGAGAGAAGCAGTCATTGTTGCCAGTTCGCGCACAGCTCTGGCCAAGTCATTTCGCGGATCTTTCAACCTGACGCGTCCGGAGGAATTGGCGGCGCACTGCATCCGGGATGTGCTGCGCAAGACACCCCAGCTCGATCCGCGCGAAGTCGAAGATGTCATCCTGGGCTGCGGACAGCCCCATGGCCCGCAGGGACACAACATTGCGAGAGTTTCCGCGATGCTGGCCGGGCTGCCTAGTTCGACGGGCGGCGTCACTATCAACCGGTTCTGCTCTTCCGGCCTGCAGTCGATCGCGCTGGCCGCATACCAGATCGTGAGCGGAGGCTGCGACGCGCTGATCGGGGGCGGCGTGGAAAGCATCAGTCTGGTTCAGCGCAACTACGATCCGAATCCCCGGCTACTCGAGAAGATGCCGGGCTTATACATGGTGATGGGAGAGACTGCCGAGGTCGTGGCCAAGCGCTACAAGATTAGCCGGCAAGTGCAAGACGAGTACGCGCTCCTGAGCCAGCAGCGCACCGCTCGCGCCAAGCGGGAAGGCTTTTTCCAGGGGGAAATCGCTCCCCTGCGCGCGGTGCGCGCAACCCTGGATAAGAAGACGGGCGTGATCGCGAAGGAAGAGGTGTGCGCGGACAAGGATGAATGCAATCGTCCGGAGACGACGCTGGAGGGCCTGCTGGCGCTGAAGCCGCACTTTGACCCGACGAGCGGCCAGGGCACGGTGACGGCGGGAAATTCCTCGCAGCTATCCGACGGCGCTTCGGCCACGCTGGTAATGTCGCGGCAGCGCGCGGACCAGCTCGGCATTCCCTACAAGCTGGTGTTTCGAGGCTTCCAGGTCAGCGGCTGCGATTCCGACGAAATGGGCATTGGACCGGTCTTTGCGGTACCGAAATTATTGCAGCGCACGGACGTGAAATTCAGCGACATCGATCTCTGGGAACTCAATGAGGCATTTGCGGTGCAGGTAGTCTACTGCCGCGATCGCCTGGGGATCGATCCGGAGAAATTGAACGTGAACGGTGGTTCGATCTCGATTGGGCACCCCTACGGCATGACCGGGTCGCGACTGGTGGGAACGCTGGCCAACGAGATGGCACGGCGCAAGAACAAGGTGCGCTACGGAGTGGTCACCATGTGCGTAGGCGGCGGGCAGGGTGCTGCCGGGTTGTTCGAGCGGGCGAATTGAGTGTCGCGTATGAGCCACATCATCCTGGTGCGCCATGGGCAAGCGTCTTTTCTGGGGCCGGACTATGACAAGCTCTGCGCGAACGGCGAGGCGCAGGCCGGATTGCTGGGGGAATATTGGTCGCGGCGGGGCGTGGTTTTTGGCGGCGTCTATTCGGGCCCGTGTGTCAGACAACGGGAGACGGCCCGGATCGTGGCCGAGGCATATCGCAGCGCCGGTCTTGCTTTTCCCGACACCGTGGTCATGAGCGAATTTGACGAATATCAAGCGGAGGCGGTGCTGCGGGAATGTCTGCCGCAACTGCTGCGGGTGAATGCCGAGATCAAAGAATTGCACCGCGCGTATGAAAATTCCAGTGAATCCACCGACTCCGGCAACCGGCGCAAGACTTTTCAGAGACTGTTTGAGGCGGTGATTGGAAAGTGGGTGGCGGGAGAAATCATAGCGCCCGGCATTGAATCCTGGCACGAGTTCTGTTTGCGGGTGGAACGAGGGCTGGCGCAAGTAGTGCGCAATACGCCTCCGGCAGCGAGCGCGGTGGTCTTCACTTCGGCGGGAGCGATTGGCGCGACGATGCGCCGGGCCCTGCATTTGTCTGCCGAGGACGCGCTGCAGCTGACCTGGATGTCGCGCAACGCTTCGTTCAGCGGCTTTCTGGCTTCGGGCGAGCGTTTCACGCTGGGCACGTTCAATGCGCACCCCCATCTCGACAGGGACGCGTTGCTGACGTACCGGTAGCGGATGGAGGAACTGCGAGTATGGTGGCAGTTTGCGATCAAGCGGGAACGGTAAGGGCAGGCGAAGAACTCGATCTCGCCCGCCTGCAGCCGTTTCTGTTGGAGCACTTCGGCGATAGCGGACCGGTCTCCGTCGAACAATTTCCGAACGGCCACTCCAATCTGACATACCTGCTGCGACTGGGTAACGCGCGACTGGGAAACCGGGAAATCGTCTTGCGACGTCCGCCCTTTGGCAGCAAGGTCCGGTCCGCGCATGACATGGCGCGCGAGTATCGTGTGTTGTCGAAACTACACGCCGCATATCCAGTCGCGCCGAAGGCGCTCCTCTATTGCGACGATCTGTCGATTCTCAATGCGCCCTTCTACCTGATGGAGCCGATTCGGGGAATGATCATGCGCCGCGAGCCCCCTCCGGGTGTGCCCTTTCCGCCGGAAACGGCGCGGCGATTGAGCGAAGCGTTCCTCGATAATTTGGCGCGTCTGCACCGCCTGGACTACGCCGCGATTGGCTTGGCTGATTTGGGCAAGCCGCAAGGCTATCTCGAACGCCAGGTCAAGGGCTGGATCGAGCGCTACCACAATTCGAAAACACACGACCTGCCGGAAGTCGAACGCACTTCCGCCTGGCTCACCGCACGAATGCCGGTCAGCCTGGAGACGGCGCTTATCCACAACGACTACAAGTATGACAATGTCGTGCTTGATCCCGGCGACGCGACCAAGATCGTGGGCGTCCTGGATTGGGAGATGTGCACGGTGGGAGACCCGCTGACCGATCTGGGGACGGCGCTCGCCTATTGGATCGATCCGCAAGATCCGGAAGAACTCCTGGAAATTCGCAGCGCCCCGACCACGTTGCCGGGCACACTGACGCGGGCGCAGTTGGTCGAGCGCTACGCGGTCGCGACCGGCCGCGATCCCGGCGACATGATTTTCTATCTGACGTTTGCCCGCTTCAAAGTTGCCGTCATCATTCAGCAGATCTACTACCGGTACACCCAAGGATTGACGCAGGACGAGCGCTTCGCGGTCATGCCGGAGAGAATCCGGACTTTGGTGCGCGCCTCGTGGCATTGCGCAGAAAGCAGGACGATATGAGTGGCCATTTACTGCAGAGCTCACTGCGAGTAATAGCGCACCAGCCACTCGGCGACACAGCAGGGCTTGCCGGAAGGTCGATTCTCAACGGCCTGACTCTCGACATGGATGAGGAAGGCGGCGTCCACAAACTGGGGCGACTGCTTCGCCGAAAGCAGAGTGACGCGAGCGCGAATCTGCGAACCGGCGCGGACAGCCGAAGGAAAACGAACCTTATTCAGCCCGTAGTTGACGCTCATCGCGGGGCCCGATCGGAACCGGATGGCCTGTTTCAGGAAGTAACTGAGCAGCGAAAGGGTGAGAAACCCGTGGGCAACGGTGCCGCCGAAGGGCAAGTCGCGCTGGGCGCGTACCGGGTCAAGGTGAATCCACTGGCGGTCCTCGGTGGCGTCGGCAAATTTCTGGATACGATCCTGGGTGACGGCGAACCAGTCGGTCGCGGGGAATTCGCGTCCTTCGCACTGTTTCAAAGAATTTAGATTTTCAATCTCAAAAGGCGGCATTGGAGTATTTTATGACGACATTAACAGACATTCCGCGCAAGACGACAAAGGGAGTGGCGTTTCTGATGGAAGAGTCGGCGCCGCAAGACATTTTCACGCCCGAGGATCTGAGCGAAGAACATCTCGCCATCGGTCGCATGGTAGATGAGTTCTGGGCCAACGAAGTGGAGCCGAATCTGCCCGCGATCCGCGAAAAGAAGCCGGGCGTCGCGCTGGGTGTGCTGCGGAAGTCGGCGGAACTGGGTCTGACCGGGATGGCGATCCCGGAGGAGTATGGGGGCATGGCGATGGATCTGCCGTCGCTGATGGTGGCGTCCGAACACATGGGACGGGACGGCTCGTACGGGGGTTGGCACTCCGCGCACACCGGCATCGGCACGCTGCCCATCGTCTACTTTGGAAATGAGCAGCAGAAGCGGAAGTATCTGCCGAAGCTGGCGACAGTCGAGATGCTGGCAGCGTATGCGCTCACCGAGCCGCTGGCGGGGTCGGATGCGCTGGCGGCACGGACGCGGGCCGACCTTGCGCCCGATGGAAAACACTACATGCTGAATGGCCAGAAGATGTGGATCACCAACGGCGGCGCGGCCGATCTGTTCACGGTGTTTGCCAAAGTCGGGGGAGAAAAGTTCACCGCATTTCTGGTCGAGCGGAACTTTCCCGGTGTGAGCAGCGGGGCGGAAGAACACAAGATGGGCATCACCGGCAGCTCCACCACTGCCGTATATTTGGACAACGTTCCGGTGCCGGTTGAAAACGTGTTGGGAGAGATTGGCCGTGGACACGTGATCGCATTCAACATCCTGAATATTGGACGGCTGAAGCTCGGTCCGGCGACCGCCGGAGCCGCGAAAAACGTGCTTGCGATTTGCTTGAAGTATGCCAAGCAACGAAAGGCATTCGGCTCGGCGATTTCAGAATTCGGCGCGATTCAACACAAGCTGGCGGAAATGGCGATCCGGATTTTTGTGGCGGAGTCGATGGCCTGGCGAGTAGTGGGACTGATTGAGAATCTAATGAGCGCCGCGCCGACGGAGTCCGGGGACGGTTCCACTCGGGAGCGGAAGGCGATCGAAGAGTTTGCGGCGGAATGCTCGATGGTGAAGGTTTACGCCGCCGAGATGCTGGACTACGTGGTCGATGAAGGCGTGCAGATCCACGGCGGCTACGGATACCATCAGGACTACACGGTGGAACGCTACTATCGCGATTCGCGCATTAACCGTCTGTTTGAGGGGACCAGCGAAATCAACCGGTTGGTGATCACAGGCCAGCCTTTGAAGCGCGCGGCGCGGGGACTTCTGCCTCTGTTCGAAGCCGCTCGCGCGGTCTTGCAGGAAGCCGAGGCGCAACCAACGAAGTCAGCCTGTGACGCGGAGCTGAGCCTGGTCCGGAGCGCGAAGAAGATCGCCCTACTGACGCTGGGAATTGCGCACCAGAAACACGGCGCACGGCTCGAACAACAGCAGGAGATCATCATGAACCTGTCCGACATCATCATGGAAGTGTTCGCCATGGAGTCGGGCCTGCTGCGCAGCCGGAAACTGGCGGCGGCCGGTGGCGGAGTCAATGCTGCGGATGCCTGCGCCGTGTATTTGCGCGATGCCATCGCGCGGGTCGAACTCTCGTCGCGGACGGTGCTGAGCGCCTGCGCCCAAGGCGACGAACTGCGGCGGAATCTTTTCCGCGTGCGCGGGTACGCCAATCACGATCCACTCAATGCAATCGCACTGCGGCGCCAGATTGCAGGGCGGCTGCTGGCGAACGAGCGGTACACGGTCTGAGGATGGGATCAGCCACGAAGGAGGCAGCTTGGCACTCACCAATCACAAGTTCTTGCTGGCGTCGCGACTGGACCTACGCGGAAGAACCAGTCCGAGAACCGAAGGAAGGCGAACTGCTGGTTAAGGTGTTGTACATCTCGCTGGCCCCGGGTCCGTTCCATGGGCGAAAGTGAACCTCAAAATCGACATTCTCGGCAGGCATACATAATCATCAAAACAATTCATTTGATGAATTTCGCGAACGCGGATACGCTCGCGCCGATTGCAGAGGTGCTGCGCTCTGAAACGGCAGGAGCGTGCGGGAATTATTCGCTCTCATTGAGCAGATCCAAGAAACGAGGGAAGCTCGCTCGACAATTCCGGCCAGAAGGCCGGTTGAAAGAAGGCGGCCGGGTGCTGGTAGGCGCACCGGGTCTTTTGTGTGATTCGGACAAAGCCTGAGGCGGCGAGACATGTTCTCACGCATCCCGAAGGAGAATCCTATGAAGTCACTGGCATGTGTGGTTCTGTGCTTAGGGTTGGCGAGCAGCGTGGCTTACGCGCAGGGTGTGGGCGCCTCCGGCGACATCCAGGGAACCGTTACCGATCAATCGGGCGCTCTTCTGCCGAAGGCGACCATAACAGTGGCAGACACACAAACCGGCCTGCAGCGCACGGCGGTCACCGATGCCGCGGGTCAGTTCCGAGTGCCAAACTTGGCCCCGGCAACCTATGACGTTAGTGTGCAAGTACCGGGCTTTGCCCACGCCGTTCGCAAGGGGGTGGTGGTGAGTATCGGGCAGACCGTCATCTCGGATTTCCAGTTGAAGGTATCGCAAGTAGCCACCGTGATCGATGTGGCCTCGGAAGCGCCCGTCGTCGACACCGAACGGAGCAGCCAAGCGGACAGCGTGTCCGAGAGATATATAACCGACCTGCCCATTGGCCGGCGCGACTACCTCACGTTCACCTTGCTGATGCCGGGCGTCAGCAACTCAAACACCATCGCCAGTAATGCCGACTATCGTGTGAAACAAACTCCGCAAAGCGGACTATCCTTCTATGGAAGCAACGGACGCGGGAACAGCGTAACCGTGGACGGGGGCGAGGCCAACGACGACGCGGGAGGCGTCCGCCTGACCGTAAGCCAGGACGCGGTGCAGGAATTCCAAATCAACCGCAGCAACTATTCAGCTGAACTGGGTGGGGCCAGCGGAGCCTCCGTCAACATTGTGACCAAGTCGGGCACAAACAACGTGCATGGAGGTGTTTATGGTTTCTTTCGCAATGATGCGATGGATGCCCGAGACCCGTTCGCTTTCAGTCCGGCCCTGGCGCCGGGAGAACCGTTCTCGCTGAGCGCGGAAGGTCAGCCGATCAAGAATTCTCTCAGCCAACAGCAATTCGGCGGGACGATCGGATTTCCGATCAAGAAGGACAAAACTTTCTTGTTTGCTGCTTACGAAGGTCTGCGCTCCGATGCGCAGGACTCAGTCCCCTTGCTGACCCACAGCAGTATCTTCGCTCCCACCGCAGGACAGCAGTCTATTGCGGGGGGCCTGACGGCCCAAGGCAACAGCACTCCGGTTCCGTGCCTGAGCGGCCCTGTGGGCACCGCGGTGGCAGCACAGCTAGGACTTACCGCGCCCAATCCCTTCACTTTCCTGCCTGCAGCCACTTGTGCGGCAGTGCTGGGTGGGGTTTTGACCGTGAACCCACTCGGCGGGCCGCTTAACTCTTTCGCCATAAATCAACTTGAGAAAGACGGCGGCGTGTTTCCATTCCCCATCCGGCAACACGAGGGATCGGCTCGTCTGGATCACCGATTCAGCCTTAGCGACTCGGCCTTCCTCCGCTATAGCTTTGCGCACCAGGAGGAGTCCGACCCGGACGTGCAAGCTCTGATCGGCTTCTCACGCGGCACTTCCGTACTTAACTGGGACAGCACTCTGCAAGGCTCGTGGTTTCATCAATTCAGTTCGAATGCTATCAACGAAGCTCGAGTGCAGTGGAACCTGTACCAATTTAACGTGGACACGAATGATCCCGGGGGGCCCGGTCTGGACGTTCAGGGATATGGTTTCTTTGGGCGCCAAATCTTCTTACCCAGCCACAGTACAGTGCGTCGTTATGAGTTCGCCGACAATTTCACCCTTATCCGCGGCCATCACAGCATGAACATGGGCTTCTATGAGTTGATTCGCGGCAACAACACCAATTCCGAGACCTTCTTCGGCGGACGTTTTGAGTTCCTGCAGTTGCCCGGTGACCTGCTCAGCCCCTGCATGGAGTTGCCTATCCTTTGCAATCTCCCGACCACCGCTTCCTCCCCTATCAGTACTCTTCAGTCGTGGGGCTTCGGTTTGCCGGCGTTCTATGAGCAGGGCTTTGGCAATCCATCGTATATCGAGACCAGGCCGTTCACTGCCGCTTACTGGCAGGACGCTTGGCAAATCCGGCGAAACTTCACGCTTACCTACGGTTTGCGTTACGAAGTGGATTCGCAGTATGGGCCTCTCAATACCTATAAGAAGGACCTTGCTCCCCGCGTTTCGTTTGTCTGGAACCCGCGCGACGACCAGAAGACGGTAATCCGTGGCGCGTATGGGATCTTCTACTCGCCGATCTATGCGCAGATTCCCAATGTCGTGAAAACCCTGGGCAATGTAAACAATACCCGGCAGATTGCCAATACCCTGGTATCAATCTTGGGCGTCTTTGGAACCTCAAATCCCTTCCAGAACTCCGCCGCGATCTACCAGATCCTATTTGGGGAAGGTAAGATTGGGTGCGGCACACCTCCCGCCGGGCAGTACGCCTGTATTTCGGAGACGGATGTAACCAGTCCTCCGATCAGTCTCCCAATCTCTAACACCGGCATGCCCTTCCCGCCGGGAACTGTGCTCTTCTCCGGACAACCGAATTACCGGCCGCCGCAGTCGCAGCAGGCCTCGTTCGGCATCGAGCGGCAGGTCGGAAAGAGCATGTCTATCTCCGCCAGTTACATTTATGTCCACACCACCCACCTGCCTTGGGCGGTGGACAAGAACCTACTGCCGGGAGCGCCAATCGTTACTGGCATCCCTTGCTTTGCCGGAGGCCCGTCAATCTGCGGCGCGGACGGTCTTCCCACTAACGGCCTTCCTTTCCAGAACTGGGGAGCGGCGTCCTGTTTCGCCCCTGGCGAGACCTGTTTCGCGGATCCAACCCACACGATTCTTCAGAACAATCAATATTCTTCCGTCGCGAACGCGATTTACAATGGCGGCATTCTGGAGGTGAAAAAGCGCTTCAGCGATCGCTTCAGCTTGATCGGCAATTACACATACAGCCAAGCGATCGACGACTCGACGGATTTCAACAGCGATTACTCGGCATTCGATGAGGTCGACCTCGGCGCCGAGCGCTCCCTGTCGGATTTTAATCAAAAGCACAAAGTGGTGTTCGCGGCTGTGGTGGACAGCCCGTGGGACCAGTCGCGCGTTTTTTCCGGTTTTGAGCTTGCTCCGATCGTGAGCTACAACAGCGGCCATCCCTTTAACCTGCTGGCCGGCGCGGACATCAACGGCGACGGTCATTTCACCAACGACCGTCCGCCAGGATCTCCGCGCAACAGCGGCATAGGTCCCAATTACGCGGCCTTCGACATGCGCTTGACCCGAGAGTTCAAGTTCGGCGAGAAGTACAGCCTGCGATTCCTCGCCGAAGGATTTAACATTGCCAATCGGACAAACTACGCCAGCGTGAACAATATTGTCGGCTCTGATTTCGCTCCGCCATTCAACGTTCACGGCACCGCCAGCGTCTCGCCCAGCCAGCCTCTGGGCTTCACGGCGGCTCTTCCGAAGCGCGAGATCCAACTCGGCGTGCGCTTCGCGTTCTGAGGTAGAGCAGGCGCTTCCTGGCGTCGAGTATGCGGCCCATCCCGGCCCGACATTGCGGGATGTCCACTAGCGTTGGGAGCGGCGATCGCCGGGCATGGCACGGTGCTTGCGCCTGGAAACCACACTGCTGCAAGTCGGGGTAAATGCCCATGCCAAGGCAGGAGACGATCTACGAAGTCGCGGATCGAGTCGCAACCATCACGCTGAACCGTCCAGACAAACTGAATGCCTGGACCGCCACCATGGAAGCGGAGGTACGTTCCGCAGTAGAGGAGGCGGAGCGGAACGAAAACGTACGGGTGATCGTGCTGACGGGAGCGGGCCGGGGATTTTGCGCTGGCGCCGACATGTCGTTGTTGAGCGCCGTCGCTACTCAGGGACTGGATAAAGATGTCACCCGGCGGGTTCAGGCCGGGGGCGCCCCGCGGGAAGGACTGCTGCCGGATTTTCAGCGGAAGTTTTCCTATTTTCTCGGGGTCGCGAAACCCGTGATCGCCGCCATTAACGGGCCGACAGTGGGCCTGGGTCTAGTGATTGCGCTCTACTGCGACCTGCGCTGGGCGGCGGAGAGTGCGCGCTTCAGCACGACCTTCGCGCAGCGTGGACTCATCGCGGAGTACGGGGTGGCCTGGATGCTGCCGCGCATTGTGGGTCTGCCCGATGCCCTCGATTTGCTGCTGTCCGCCCGGCACATCACCGCATCCGAAGCGCTGGGCCTGCGGCTGGTCAACCGGGTCTTTCCGCAGGAGGGCTTCGCCGCAACCATCCACGAGCACGCTGTCCAGTTGGCGTCCAGCGTCAGCCCCCGCTCCCTGGGTGTGATCAAGCGGCAGGTGTACGCGGGAATGTTCCAGACGCTGGCGGAATCCTTCGATCTTTCGGTAGTGGAGATGGTGGCGAGTCTCCGGAGTGAAGACTTCAAAGAAGGGGTGGCGCACTTTCTGGAGAAACGGGCGCCAAAGTTCAGTGGTCGCTGACCGTGGAGTCGGGGCGCGTCGGCCCGGACGCAGCCCGCGGGGAAGCACAATCAAAACGAACGTTCCCGCGCCGGCGCTCAGGCCGAGGCCGCGCTCTGGGGTTTGTATTTCTTCAGTTCCAGCTTGGCAATCAAGGCGCGATGGACTTCGTCGGGGCCGTCCGCGATGCGCAGGGTGCGGATCGTGGCAAACATTTCGGCCAGCGGAACATCGTTGGAAACGCCGGCGCCTCCGTGCATTTGAATTGCCTGGTCGATGATCTCCAGGGCAATGTTCGGAACGGCGACTTTGATCTGGGAGATTTCGCTGCGGGCGCCTTTGGCGCCGACTTCATCGAGCATCCAGGCGGCTTTAAGGGTGAGAAGTCGGGCTTGCTCCAGCATGATGCGGGCGTTGGCAATGACATCGGCGTTGGCGCCCAGCTCGGCCAGAGGTTTGCCGAAGGCCACACGATGGAGCGAGCGGCGGCATAAAAGTTCAAGCGCGCGTTCGGCCGCTCCCAGCGTGCGCATGCAGTGATGAACGCGACCGGGGCCGAGCCGGCCCTGGGCGATTTCGAAACCGCGACCCGGTCCGGCGATGATGTGGTCGAGCGGTACCCGGACATTAGTAAAGCTAACCTCGCCGTGACCGAAGGGCGAGTCGTAGGAGCTAAACACCGGCACCATCCGCTCGATCTTGACGCCCGGAGTATCGAGCGGCACCAGAACCATGGAATGACGCTGGTACTTCGAGGCCGAGCGATCGGTGATGCCCATGAAGATGAGCAGCCGGCAATGAGGATGGCCGACCCCGGAACTCCACCATTTCAGGCCGTTGAGGACGACATGGTCTTCGTTGATGAGAGCGGTCGCTTGCATGTTCGTGGCATCCGACGAAGCCACGCCGGGCTCCGTCATGCAGAATGCGGAACGAATCTCGCCGGCCAGCAGCGGCGTGAGCCAGCGATCCTTCTGCGCCGCCGAACCATACTTCACCAGCACTTCCATGTTGCCGGTGTCGGGTGCGTTGCAGTTGAAAACCTCGGGCGCAATCGAACACCGGCCGGTGATTTCAGCCAGAGGCGCGTATTCCACATTGGTGAGGCCTGCGCCATACTCCCGTTCTGGAAGGAAGAGGTTCCACAGGCCGGCCGCACGCGCCTTGGCCTTCAAAGTCTCCATAACTGGAGGCTGTTTCCAGCGTCGCCAGTCGGGAAGGTTCTGCAATTGCGCGCAATACTCACGCTCCGCTGGCAGGACATGTTCTTGCATGAACGCCGAGAGCCGCTGGACATAGCTCTTGGCTGTCGGTGACAGAGAAAAATCCATCGGTAAGCACTCACCTCTCGCAGGCACCCTAGCCTAACGATTTCAGCAGGATTCTCCAAATGAATTCTATGAATCCTGTAATATATGCAACGTGCATTTAAGTCAGGTCGACCTGAACCTGTTCGTGGTACTGGAAGCCATCTATCGCGAGGGCAACATCACTCGCGCCGGCCAGCAACTGAACCTCACCCAGCCCGCGATCAGCCATGCGCTGAAGAGACTGCGCGATCTTCTGCAGGATCCGCTGTTCGTCCGGCAGGGGGCGCACATGATGCCGACGCCGTTCACGCGGAACATGATTGAGCAAGTGCGGCAGGCGCTGCAAATCCTGGAAGTACACGTCAGCGCGAGTCGCAATTTCGTTCCAGAAGACACGCGGCGGAACTTTCACCTGTCGTTGTGGGAATACGCCGAGGCCCTGATTCTTCCGCTCTTGCTGCGGCGCCTGGCGCATGCCGCCCCAGGAATGTCGATCACGACCTCGCAGGTCAAGCGCAGAGATCTGGAAACCGAACTGGCGAGCGGTTCGGTCGATCTGGCCATCGACATCCCCCTGACGATGAGCGATCGCATTCGGCAAAAGTGGCTTCTGAATGACCCCTTCGTCGTCATCGCGCGGCATGATCACCCGGCGATCGCGGACAAACTTGACCTGGACACTTATCTGGGGCAACGCCATATTCAGGTCTCTTCCCGGCGCCACGGTCCCAGCCTGATCGACATCGAACTGAGCAGGCGGGGACTTCGCCGGCAAGTGTTCCTGCGCAGCCAGCACAACTTCCCGGCCTGCGTGGTAGTAAGTACGACCGACATGCTTCTGACCTTGCCGGAGCGCCATGCGCAATTGCTTCACACGGGTTTGATGAACCGGGTGCTTCCCTTCCCCCTCCCAGCGCCCCGTCTCGAAGCTCATTTGTACTGGTACGAGAGTGTGGAGAACGATCCGGCAAACCGCTGGCTTCGAGAAGAAATCGAAAAAGCCTTGGCCCCGGAACCCCGAGCCCCGGCAAGGCCGCGCAAGTCCGGTAGCGACCGGCGCCGGAGCCAATGTTGCGAGGATTAATCGAATCTTCCCGCCGCGATATTCTCTGCCCACCCTAGAGCCTTTGGGCCCTTCACGGCTCAATGTAGATTCGATGGATTCGCTTGCCGTTCGACGTGGAGGGACGGTGCTTCGTGCTTTCCTGCAACCAGTTCGACCGGCGGCGCGATTTTCTGGGTGATTACGATTCAGTTTATGGCACAGATCCCGAAGCTGACACGATCGCTGCTCGCACTCAAAGTCGAGTTCTCGCTACTAGTCCAGTTCAGGCCGCGGATCTGGAGGGCGCATCGCGAACGTCGCGCGCCGACGCCGCCGAAGAGAACAATGGTATAAGCCCCTCAGCCAATGTCGGGTGAGTCAGGACGGCATCGCGCAGAGCGGTATAAGGGAGTCCAGCGATCATTGCAACCTGGACGGAGGCCATGATCTCTCCCGCATCCACCGCGAAAGCTGTGAAGCCGAGGATGCGATTGTTATCGATCCCAATGAGAGCCTTGAGAAACCCGCGCGTCTCTGAAAGCGTGCGCGCATGCAGGTTGGCTTCCATCGGGATTTTGAACAGGCGATATGGAATCCGTTGCCTTTGTGCTTCGGTTTCACTCAAGCCGATATGAGCGAGCTCCGGATCGGTAAACAGGCAATACGGAACCTGCCGACCCGTCGTCACGCGGTTGCCGCCGGTTAGATTGGCATGTACCACACGGAAATCGTCGACGCTGATGTGGGTAAATTGTGGGCTCCCCGCAATTTCGCCGATCGCCCAAACGCCGGGCGCCGTCGTCTGCAGCCGTTCGTTGACTTTGACATATCCGCGGTCGCTCAGCTCGACCCCGGCCAACTCTAGCCCGAGTCCTTCGATATTTGGAGTGCGGCCTAGCGCGACCAGCAGGTGACTGCCCTTCAGAGTTTTCTCAGCGCCATTCTGCTCGATCACGACGCTCACCGCGTCTCCTGATTTTCCCTCGACGCGCTTGATCCGTGCATTCAGGAGGATGTCGATGTCTTCATCCGCGAGCAGGCTGCGAAGTGCCTCGCATACGTCCGGATCTTCTTTCGACATCAGTCGCTCGTTGCGATCGATCACCGTCACTTTGCTGCCGAAGCGGCGCATTGCTTGGCACAGCTCCACTCCGACGTAGCCCCCACCGATAACGAGCAAGTGTTGGGGAATTTCATCGAGCTCAAGGGCCTCGATATGCGTGAGTGGCTGCGCCTCCGTAAGGCCGGGAATTGCCTCCAGCGCGGCACGCGTGCCGGTACTGACAATCACATTCGCGCCCCGCAGTCGACGTGTGGTCCCATCGGCCAGGGTGACTTCCAATGTTCTCGGAGCCACGAACCGGCCCCTTCCCAAGATGAACTCCGCTCCCGTTTTGCGGTAGTTTTCCATATACTTGTCGTTCAAGCCGGATACCATCTTGCGCTTGCGGTCACGGACACCAGACATTTCAACAGTGAAACCGTTGTGAGTGATGCCGAATTCTTTACTCCGGCGAAAATACGACGCGACCTTTGCACTGTGGATGATGTTTTTGCTTGGTAGGCATGCAATGTTCGGACATGATCCCCCAATATATTTCCGGTCGACAACTGCGACGCGCTTGCCTTCGCCGGCAAACGTCCACGCAGCGATGGTCGAACCCGTGCCGCCACCGAGAATCACCAGATCGAATTCTTCCGGCTGCGTCATCTTAACCAGGTGAGCGGGTGACGTGCTCTTCATGCGGTTCATGCGACTTTTCCTTTCCGAGCGACAGATTCACTCTTGGCGCGCATTGATTTGACCAGGTCGGCCGACGACGCTCCTTCGAGCGACAACCCGTAGCCAACTTCTCGCACGATGCGCTCCTTCAATGGTTGAATGAAGTGGATGCGTGTGTTTCGGCGGGTCACCTCCGGAGCCTTCAGGTACAGCTCGGCCAATTCGCGTGCCCGACTGAGCGCCTTACCGTTCGGCACAACTTCGGCAACCACTCCCCATTCGCGTGCAGTACGCGCCGGCAGCGGCTGCGGGTTCAGCAGGAACGCTTCCGCTCGTCCCGCTCCCGCGCGATAACTCCAGGTGGTAAAGATTCCGTCACCGGGGGCAACGCCCGCGGAGAAGTGGGCCACATCCTGGAAGGTCGCACCCTCCGCTGCCACAATTACGCTGCCAAGTAGCGCGTAGTCGGAGTGCACATGGGCGCGTCCTTCGATAGCCGCGATGACCGGCACGCGTATATTGGCTATATTTTCCAACACCTGAACGCCTTCGTCGTGAACCTGGCTCCAAACGCCGGGATCGGCGACATCGCCGAAAGAGGACCAATCGACATCAGTAATGAACTCCCCACCTGCACCCGTGAGGATTACGATCTTGTTCGCTCGATCTTGCGAAATCCGGTAGAAGGCATCGACAAGTTCCGTGTGAGCTTGCGCGGACATAATGAACGGCCCGCCGTTGCTGTGGAACTCAGCAACGAGCACACCGTTGGCATCTCGCGTCAGCTTTAGGTTGTGATAGGCGGTGAAGTAGTCACTTTGAAATTGCATCGGTTTCTCCTCTCTGATTTGGTTGTTCTGCTGCGGGCGAATCCCAGTGATTAGAATCCGCAACCCGCCTGAGAGTTGCAGGACGGATGGTGTAGTCCGTGTTTACAGCGGTCGGCTGATTGCACTCAGGTGGCTACAACAAGTCCGCCTGCCGCCCGGATGACCTCTCCGGTGATCCAGGCTGATTCGTCTGATGCCAGGAACACTGCCAGGGGTGCGATATCGGTGACGCGACCGAGCCGGCCGAGCGGGGTCTTTCCCGCCAGAACCGCGCCGGCACCACCTTCAAAGGTCCCCGCAGCTACATTGCCTTCAGTTTCTGTATGACCGGGAGCGATGGCGTTGACGCGGATTTTGCGCGGCGCCAGTTCGAGCGCCAATCCCCTGGTGAGCGTCTCGATGGCGCCTTTCGTGGAAGCGTACAGCAGGGCTCCCGCCACCGGATGCGAGCCGACGATAGAGCTGAGGTTGATGATGCTCCCGCCGTCGGTCCCGAACCGCTTGATCGCCTCCTGCACGGTAAGAATCGCTCCCAGAACGTTGATGTTGTAGTGGAGGTGAAAACTCTCTTCGCTAATATCCGCGAAGGCGCCGAAGCGGAATACACCGGCGTTGTTGACCAAAACATCCAGTCTTCCGAACGCGGAATCCACTTCTTTGAATAACCGCGCGACATCTGCGGTCTTGGACACGTCGGCCCCGACCGCGATCGCCTCGCCCCCGCCGTCGATGATCGCCTGTGCGACCCGTTCGGCGCCTTCCCGGTCGGAGGAATAGTTCACGGCCACGCGCGCGCCCGCAGCCGCCAAGGCCGTTGCAATCCCAGCGCCGATGCCTTTGGACGCGCCCGTCACGAGGGCGACTTTGTCAGACAGTCTGCTCACATTCACCGCGGTTCTTGACCCGATTCCCCATACACTATGGATGTTTATCGCAGGCCCCTCGGCCCTGTGGAAATTTCGATTCATGCTCCTTGCGCCCTCGACGATTACATTGTGAGGACGGCGCGGAACCGGGCCTTGCCCCCGGCAACGCGGTCGTAGGCCTTGGGTGCCTGTGCCAATGGATACGTCTCGACAATCGTTTTAACTTTTCCTTGCGCTACGAAATCAAGCGCTTCGTACAGATATTCGGGGCCGGTTTGCTGGCTGCCAATTATTTGAATGCGTTTCCCGATGAGATCCATTAGCGAGACTGAGAGCGGCTCTGCATCGGCGCCCATCGTGACGAGGCGGCCGTCCGGCCGTAAATCCCTCGGCCTCAACGGCAACCACATAGCGACCTGGGATTAGAAGGGTGAAAACGTAATCGCCCGACGCGTTGGATTTCGAAGGGCGTCTCCTGGCACTTTACGTAACCATCGCGTTAACTTCTAAACCTTCGCTCATCTGCATCCTCGTTCCATAGCTCGGCACCTCCTCTGAACGCGTTCTCGTTGCTTCCTAGACGAGTGCCGGGTGGCAGCTTCTTGAGCTTCTTAACGTTGCCACCCCCCAGCACAACTTCTCCCGGTTGCAATGCTTCGCAGAGTAACGAGACTGCCTTAACTACCTGCCGTTCCCACTTCTTCCGACCCAATCGCTTTAGACCACGAACCCCCAGATAGTCCTCGTAAGTCTTCCCGCGTTTGTAAGGCAAGTGGGCTATCTCCATCGGTTCTACAACTCCGTCAGCGATCATGGCAGAGCCCAACCCGGTGCCTAAACCGAGGAAGAGCAGTCTGCCTCCCTTGTAGCTGCCGAGTGCCTGCATGGCCGCATCATTAATGACCTTTACAGGTCGTCCGAGCGCCTTCCGAAAATCGAAGCCGACCCATCCTCGTCCGAGATTATGTGGCTCCCGCAAGGGCCTACCCTGCACAACCGGTCCCGGGTAGCCAATCGACACGAGATCATATGGAAAGTTCTTCACGGCGTGCTTAACCTGCCCGATCATCACCCCTGGAGTCAGAGTTGGCCCCGAGGGAATGATAATGGGCTGCTTCAGGCCCGTGACGAGCACCTTTACATGCGTGCCACCAACGTCTATGACTAGAATTCGGCGACTCGTTTTCATCTCACCCTCCTCTTCTTACCACAGAAGAGACATTCGAGTGTACGGTATGCGCCAAAGATCTGGTCGAAAAGCGTGCTTCCCGCGCCTGCTCCGGCGACATGTAAGCGACGGTGCCGAGCGCCGTGCTCAGACGGTAGACGTGCACATTCAATAGGTTCTGGAGCACTTCACCCGAAATCGCGACTCTTCGACAGACCCGTGTGGATTGACTCCGAGTCTGCTCCAGGCCGCTCTTAACAGATTGCATTGAACCCGGTCGCAATTGATCGACCGCAGTAAACATCGTGGACACGGACACGGCAAAGGCGAGAAAAAACATCTGCAAGCTGACGTTGACAAGTCGCAGCTCCAGCGCAATAATTAACGACTGATAGTCATTACTGGTTATTAGTCGTTTATGAAGAATAGTCATGCATCTCACTCCGCCGCTCTCATCGAAGCGCTCGCTTCCGACAATCTGCCTCACTTGCAAGGCATGGGACGTCGCCAGCGTCGCGCCGCCGAAACTCGTGTGCGCTTGTTCCGCTGCGCACTTCAGCTTTTTGCCGAGCACGGGTTTCCCAATGTCACGGTGGAAGACATCACCGAGACAGCGGATGTCGGCAAGGGCACTTTCTTCAACTATTTTGCGAGCAAGGATCACGTGCTGGGGGTGATGGCTGAAATTCAACTGGGCAAAGTGAGAGAAGCCTTAAGGCTGGCGCAGGCTGGCAAACAGACAACTTATTCCGTGTTACATCGTCTGTTCCTTCGCGTTGGGGAGGAACCTGGGCGCAGTCCCGACCTAGCCCGTGCCCTGATCTCTTCTTTTCTGGCGAATGAGAGCGTTCGTTTCCTTATCGACCGCAACATGTCCGAAGGCCGCAAGATGGTTGCTCAGGTTGTAGCCGCGGGGCAAAAGCGCGGAGAGATCGACCCTCGCTTGCGAAAAGAAAAGGTTGCGCTTCAGCTCCAGCAGGCGTTCATGGGAACACTCTTGCTCTGGTCTCTGCACGGTAAACCTGCGCTCGAAACCTGGATCGAAGAAAGCTTTCAACATTTTTGGAGGGCAATCGCCGTCTCCGACTAAAGAACAAATGCCATGAACAGCAATCTTCGTACTGTCGCCATCCTGTCGCTAACGATCCTTATCTTTGGCTTACTAAGCACAGCCCAGCAACTTACTCCCTACCGCCTCACATTACGCGATGCCATACAAAAGGCGCTGCAGGCCAATCTCAACGTGCTCGTCGCCAACACTCAAGTCGAGGAAGCCGAGGGCACCCGCATGCGGCGCTTGTCGGCTGCGCTGCTTCCACGGGTGCGCACGCAAAGCTACGCCAACTATCAGAACCGCTCCCTGAGCGCTTTCGGGATCACGGCCCCTGGCTTCCCTGCAGTTATTGGACCGTTTTCCAATTTCGATTTTCGTTTCTATGCGGACCAGAACATCGTCGATCTCCAGAGTTATCGCGGGTGGAAGGCGAGTGAACGCGCCCTTGATACCAGCAAAATGGATTACCAGGAGGCGCGCGACCTCATCATTCGTGCTGTCGCTAGCCTCTATCTGAACGCCCAGTCTGCCGCGGCCCGCGCCGATGCCGCCCAATCCCGCGTGACCGACTCGGATGTTTTGTACAAGCTGGCAAAAGACAAGCACGATGCTGGGACCGCGACAGGCGTGGACGTGTTGCGCTCGCAGGTGCAGCTTGCGAATGACAAGCAGGCTCTGCTGATTGCACAGAACCAATACAAACAATCGCTGCTCACGCTCGCACGCAACCTGGGTATGAGGCCGAACACACCCTTGGAACTCGCAGAACCGCTCCGCTACCAACCCCTGGAGGCACTTCAGGCCGAGAGCATAGTGCCCACGGCACTCCTCGCGCGCCCCGACTACTTGTCGCTTGCCAGCCAGCGCCTGGGATTGGTCGAACAGCAGCGCGCCAGCCATGCCCGCTACTACCCGAAGCTAAGCATCAACGGAAACTATGGCAGACTAGGCCGTAGCATTGGGGGCGTGCAGGGCATAGGAGTAATTCAAGGTCAGATTGACTTTACGGTGTTTGATCGCGATCGCAGCGGCGAGGCGCAGGAACTCGCCAGCCGCGTGAAACGCGTCGACGATCAAATCGCCGATTTGCACCGCGGCATCGAAGAGGAGATCCACGAGGCGCTGCTGAATCTGGAATCCGCGGCTGAGCAGGTCGCTGTCGCCAAAGAGGGGCAGGATCTCGCGCAGCGTGAACTCGAACTCTCGCAAGATCGTTTCCAGTCGGGTACCACCAATAACGTTGAAGTGGTCACCGCCCAAGATGAGCTTGCCCGGGCCGAGGAGAACTACATTCTTGCCGTCACCAGCCACGTTGACGCGAAGTTTGCGCTCGCGCGTGCCGCAGGCGATACGGAGAACAACATTGGACAGTATCTGGGAAATCCTTAGTCAATTTGTCGACCGGGCTGCGATCCATGTTTATGCATTTCATGTTTATGCGATTTAATGTTCGCGCCCACGAGGTTTGAAGCTATGAAACGGCGTATACCGGTTCTGATTTTGCTGGCTGCGATGATCGCCGCCGGTGTTTATTTTTACCCGCGTCTGACCAAGAAGTCGGGACCCGACAATCAGATCACGCTCTCGGGCAATATCGAAGCGCACGAGAGCCTGGTGAGCTTCAAGGTTCAAGGACGCATCGTCGATCTGCCCGTCGAAGAAGGTCAGTCGGTGGAGCGAGGCGCCTTGCTGGCGCGTCTGGATGACGCCGATTACAAGCAGAAGGTCCGGATCGACGAGGCCAATGTTCACGTGCGCGAATCCAACCTCGCGCTGACGCTCGCTGGAACTCGCGAGCAGGAAGTGAAGGCGTCGCAGCAAACCATGCTCGATGCCCAAGCCGATCTGCAGGAAAAGAAGCTCGATTACGACCGCGCCCAGCGTCTCTTCAGCAAAGATGAAGTCTCTGCCCAGGACCGCGACCTCGCGGATACCGCCTTGAAACGCGCGCAAGCAACGTTCCGCGCCGCTGAGCAGCGTTATAACGAAGCCGTTGAGGGTAGCCGCAAGGAAGATATTGTGATCGCGCGCGCCAACCTCAGGGAAGCCCATGCCAATTTGGGTCTATCGCGGGTCAATCTGGACTACACAATTCTCAGCGCCCCCTCCACCGGTGTGATCACCGTGCGCCAGGCTGAACTCGGAGAAGTGGTCGTTCCCGGTACTCCGGTCGTCACGCTCGCCGACCTCGATCACATCTGGTTACGCGCGTATATCGCCGAAACTGATCTGGGCCGCATCCGCTGGGGCCAGGAAGCAACCGTCACCACCGACACTTATCCCGACAAGCAGTACCGCGGGCGTGTCTCATTTATCTCCTCGAGTGCCGAGTTCACGCCCAAGAGCGTTCAAACCTACAAGGAACGCGTCACCCTCGTCTATCGCATCAAGGTCGACATCGACAATCCCAATCACGAACTCAAACCTGGCATGCCCGCTGACGCTCACATCGATCTCGCCGCGGCCAGCCCGAACGCGCGCCCACAGGAAGTTGCGCCGCAGAGTAATAAGTAGAGTAATAAGTAATGACGGAGCGACCCCAATCCGCAATTTTTGCCGAGGGGCTTACGAAGAGCTTTCCGGGCATAGTTGCGGTCGATCACCTGAGCTTCGACGTGAGTTCCGGAGAAATCTTTGGTTTGGTCGGCCCCGATGGTGCAGGAAAAACAACCACGCTGCGCATGCTCGCTGGCATCATGCCGCCCGATGCGGGGACAGCCAGTGTCGCTGGCTTTAATGTGGCGCATGATCCCGAAGGTGCCAAGCACCACCTCAGCTACATGCCGCAGCGCTTCGGGCTTTATGAGGACCTTACCGTCGATGAAAATATTCGCTTCTATGCAGACCTGTTCGGAGTGAGCAAGACTGAGCGGGAGGAGCGTTCCACACAACTGTTGCAGGCGGCCGGCATGAGAGAATTCCGCAAGCGTCTGGCGGGGAAGCTTTCCGGCGGCATGAAGCAGAAGCTGGGTCTGGTGTGCGCGCTCATTCACCGTCCCAAAGTCATTCTGCTGGATGAGCCCACCACGGGCGTCGATCCCGTCTCGCGGCGCGACTTCTGGCGCATCCTTTATGAATTGAGCTCCGAGGGCGTGGCCATCCTCACCTCCACCGCTTATCTTGACGAAGCTGAGCGCTGTCACCGCGTCGCCTTACTCCATCGGGGGAAACTGCTCTTCTGCGACACCCCTGCAAATCTCAAGGCCAAGCTGGGCAAGGGCGTCTTGTCCATCACGTCATCCGAACCACGCAAATTGCGCGATCAACTCGAACACGCGGTTGGAATCTCCAGCCTGGTGCTGACGGGCGACGGCTTGCACGTCGTGGTCGACGATGCAGCCCGCCGCATCCCGGAATTCGAGGCCCGGCTGAACAGCGCGCACGTTCCATTCAACGCGATTCAACAAGTCACGCCCACGATCGAGGACCTTTTCGTCGACGCGGTCGGCAGTGGAGCGCCATCTCATGCTTCGTGAGCCCATGCCTGACGACAACAATTCGGTTGTCATTGAGGATTTGGTCAAGCGCTTCGGCGATTTTGTGGCCGTCGATCGCATCAATCTCAAGATCCGCAAGGGCGAAGTGTTTGGTTTTCTCGGGCCGAACGGCGCGGGCAAGTCCACTACCATCCGCATGCTCTGCGGTCTGCTGACGCCCACATCCGGCCGCGCTCGGGTTGCAGGATACGACGTTGGCCGTGAACCCGAATCCGTGCGCCAGAACATTGGTTACATGTCGCAGAAGTTCTCTCTCTACAACGATCTCAAGGTGATTGAAAACATACGCCTGTTCGCCGGCCTCTATAGCGTGCCTCGAAACCAGCTCAGAGAACGAATCGAATGGGCGTTGGAGATGGCGAACCTCAAAGGCAAGGAGAATCAAATTACCAGCGCGCTTCCCGGCGGGTGGAAGCAGCGTCTCGCCTTGGGCTGCGCGGTGTTGCACAAACCGCCTGTCATTTTTCTGGATGAGCCCACTTCCGGTGTCGATCCCATCTCGCGGCGCCGGTTTTGGGACCTGATTAACCACATGGCAGAGGAGGGCGTGACCGTCTTCGTGACCACGCACTACATGGAAGAGGCGGAATACTGCAACCGTCTGGCACTGATCTTTCGCGGCGAGATCGTAGCCCTGGGCACGCCTTCAGAACTAAAGCGGAAATCGATGAAAGGCGAACTGCTCCTGGTCGAGTGCGAGCCTCTTGGCAACGCGCTGGAGGTTCTGCAATCTGCTCCGGACGTGATCGATGCCGCAGTCTTCGGAAACGCATTGCACCTGGTTGTGCGGGACGCTGCCACCGCGATACCGCTAGTTAAGAGGTATCTGTCGGATCACAGCATCACCGTTGGCAGCATAGAAAAGATACCTCCCAGCCTGGAAGACGTTTTCGTCTCGCTTACCACCGCGCGCGATTCGGGAAAGGAATGGAAGGCATGAGCTTCACTCGCTTCCTGGCCGTGGCTCGGAAAGAGCTCGTCCAGATTCTCCGCGACTCGCGCAGTCTGATCATTGTCCTGATCATGCCGGTGATTCTGGTGCTGCTGTTTGGTTACGGCGTCAATCTCGATCTCAAGGGCCTGCCCGTTTACGTGTACGACCGCGACGGCACCCAGCAGAGTCAGGATCTCCTCAAGCGTTTCCAAGCCAGCGACTACTTCCAGATTGTGCGCGTGGTACACGATTATCCTGCGCTAGCCCGCTCGCTCGATGACGGTCACGCCAAAATGGGGATTGTGGTCCCATGGGATTTCTCTCAGTGCCTGCGCGAAGGCCGCCCTACCCAGGTTCAGGCGCTCATTGACGGCAGCGATGACAATACCGCCAATGTCCTTATCGGCTATGCTCAAGCGGTTGTCCAGGGCTATTCCTCGGACATCCAACTTGACTGGCTTCGCAATCGCGGCCAACTCGTCCAGCTGGCGCCCGTCAGTGTTGCAACCCGCACCTGGTACAACGAGAATCTTGAGAGCAGCGCCTTCATCGTTCCCGGCGTGCTAGCCCTGGTCATGTCCGTAATCGGAGCGTTTCTCACCTCGCTCACCATCGCGCGCGAATGGGAACGTGGCACCATGGAGCAGTTGATTTCAACTCCGGTCACGCCGCTTGAGATCATGCTCGGCAAGCTGGTGCCCTATTTCGCCATCGGAATGTTCGACGTCATCGTCTGCGCCCTGATCGCCATCTATTGGTTTCAAGTTCCTTTCCGAGGCTCCTTTCCAACTCTGCTGGTCAGCTCCGCCATGTTTATGGTGGTCGTGCTTTCGCTCGGATTCTTTATCTCCGTAATCGCAAAAAGTCAGCTGGCTGCCAGTCAAATCGCGCTGCTCATCACCTTCCTTCCCGCTTTTCTGCTCTCTGGATTTCTGTATGCGATTGAGCAAATGCCCGTGGCGCTTCAGTGGATCACTCGCGTCCTGCCAGCGCGCTACTACGTTTCGGTGCTGAAAAAGATCTTTCTCAAGGGAACGCCTACGGTTTTGCTTTACACCGACCTGCTTCCCCTGGCTCTGTTCACAATCGTGCTGGCGGTGCTCGCCACCCGTGCATTCCACAAGAGGCTGGCTTAAAGGAGAGGAGAATTCATGTTGGCGCGCCTCAAGCAGATGTTGATCAAAGAATTCATCCAGGTCTTCCGCGACAAGCGCACCCGCTTTGTATTGTTCGGTCCGCCGATCATCCAGATGCTGATCTTCGGATACGCCGCCACCTTCGAGATTCATCACGTTCCAACGGTTGTGCTCGATCTAGATCATAGCCAGGAGAGCCGCGAACTGATCTCCCGCTTTTCTTCCAGCCCATATTTTGACGTGCAACGCCAGCTCACCGACTACCGCCAGATCGGCGATCTCATCGACCAAGGAAAAACTACGGTCGGCTTGGAGATAAATGCCGGCTTCGCTCAAAACCTGCGCAAGGGCCAGACCGCGCCTCTGCAAGTGATCGTCGATGCGACCAATTCGAACACCGCCCTGATCGCCTCTGGCTACATCACCCAGATCGCACTCGGCTTCGCCCAGGATTACCAGAAAGACCGCATCTACCGCATCTCACCGCAAATGGTGGAAGAGGTCCCATCGGTGCAACTCGAGCAGCGGCCATGGTACAACCCCGACCTCAGGAGCCGCTGGTTTTTCGTGCCCGGAATTATCGGCAGTCTTACGCTCGTGCTCGTGGTTACTCTGACGGCTTTTGCCGTGGTTCGCGAACGCGAGATCGGAACTCTCGAGCAGATCATGGTGACGCCCATCCGCCCAGCCGAGTTTATCCTGGGCAAAACTCTACCCTTCTTTTTGATTGGCCTCTTCGATGTCTCGCTCATTGGCACCGTAGGAACGCTGTGGTTCAAGGTTCCATTTCGCGGTCAGATTCTGGTGCTGTTCGCGGGAGCGGTTCTCTTTCTGTTGTGCATGTTGGGCGTGGGCCTGTTGATCTCGACCGTCTCTTCCACCCAGCAACAGGCGATGGTGACCGCCTTCTTCTTTATTATGCCGGCCATAACTTTCTCCGGTTTCGGATTCCCCATCAGCACCATGCCGCAGTGGTTGCAAAATCTCACCTACCTCAGCCCGCTGCGCTATTTTCTGGTCGTGCTCCGCGGCACCTATCTGAAAGGTGTGGGCATGGAGATCCTGTGGCCCCAGATGCTCGCCATGGCCGCCTTGGGAATCAGCCTGCTCACCATCGCCGCCCTGCGCTTTCACAAAGCGCTCGACTAGCCTCGCAATACAGTTCCCGGGGGTTCAGCATCCAATGAAGGCCGTGGAGTTGGCGTCGACTCGAAAGGGTTATTGTTGATAAATCTCGAACTGCTGGCCCCTGAGGGCATCGGGATTTTCGTTTGGTGATTGCTAGAATGCCAATCAAATTACTTGCGCTCTCTCCAGTGGCGGTACAATCAGCCTGCTTGAGGAGAGGAACATGAGCATGCAAGTCAGGGCCAATCCGGTTGGTATCCAGGATTTTGCCGCCGGGTTGCGAAAACTTCCCGAGTCAGGATTTGATCGTACAGATCAGGTGATTGACTTTCTGAGATCGGCTCCGGTCGCCCCGGATACGCTCGCGCCTTATCTAACCTGGGACCGCCAGCACTACACGCGCAATCTCATAGATAAGACTCCCCTGTATGAACTGATTGCGATTTGCTGGGAAGTCGGACAGATCAGTTCGGTGCACAACCATCGGGACCAGAATTGCTGGATGGCCGTGCCGATTGGGAAATTGTTGGTCCAAAACTACCGCACGATTTCGCAAGACCTAAGAAGCGGCAAATGCAAGCTGGAGCCCACGAACACGGTGGAGATGAATCCCGGGCATCCCTGCGCGGTTGATCCCAGGGAACCGGTGCATCGCGTGCTTAATCCTCGCGAGTTCGAGCAGAGAGCCGTCAGCTTGCACATCTATTCGCGGCCCTTTGATTCTTGCGTGGTCTATTCGCCCGAGCAAGGCACCTGCGGCGAGATCAAACTGCACTACACGACGGAATACGGGAAGCCGGCGAACAGCCTTTAGCTATTAGCTCTCGGCTATGCTCAGGGCAGGCGACGCGCCGTGAAGAGGCATTCCGACTCAAGATGAAAATTGTTTCTAACTGTCGCGATGAGTCGAGGCGGGTGTACAACGCGTGCTCGTTGTTGGATCTGACGCGTGGGCAGAAGTCGGGAAACGGGCAACGCGTGTAGATCAGAGTGAGAAGCAGGGTCTGGCCGCGATATTGATGCAAGGAAATGTTCTTGCCGTTTTTGATTGATCAGCCTGAAGTCCGGCACCGGATCGCCGGGCGTGGGGATGTGCACGCTTGCTGCCGGCTTGGCGGCGGGAGATTGGGAGTGCCCGGTCACTTTTACGTTTTCCAGCCAGTATTTATCAGACTCGACAACGACGTCAGCAGTGATGGAGTCGCCGGGTTGCAGTTGATCGAGCCTGGAAGGAGGCTTGATGGTGTAGGGCATGATCATCGCGCCCCTGAAGCCGGCAATCGGTTCGTTGTCGATGTTGGCTGTGCCCGCGTTCTTGTCCACGAAGACGACCCTGCCTTTGAGGGAATAGCGCTTGGCAGCGGGTTGGCCGGTAGCGGCGCTGGGCTGCGATGGTCCCCGGTTGCAGGCAACAGAGAAGGCGAGCAGGGCGCACAGGCAGAGGCCAAGACGCGGCAGCGATGAATTGAGTGGGCTGTTCATATTCGGCCTTTCTTTCATTATCTCCGACCATTGTCTCCGACTTCAGTGTGTCTAGCCAGGGCGTCGCCGACCCGCTCAACGAAGGACTACAATTTTCTGCGAAGGAGAGCGGCCATGTCTCCACTCAAACTGTGCTTGTTCATGCTGGCTGCCACGCTTGCTGGTTCCGTAACAGTGGGCACGCTGGATGTACAGATCGAGGAATACGAAGTGCCGACGCCGAAGTCGCGGCCGCACGATCCGGCGGTCGCGCCTGACGGGTCCCTTTGGTATACCGGACAGGGCGCGAACAAGTTGGGACGACTCGATCCGAAGACCGGAGAATTCAAGGAATATCCTTTGAAGACATCCGATTCCGGTCCGCACGGGCTGGTCGCCGATAAAGAGGGTAACATCTGGTTCACCGCGATTCCCGGCGGTTACGTTGGCAAGCTTGATCCAAGGACGGGTGAGATCGCCGAGTATCGCCCAGCGGATGGCGCCAAGATCGATCCGCACACGCCCGTATTCGACCACGATGGCATTTTGTGGTTCACCAACGAAGAGACCAACTATATCGGGCGCCTCGATCCGAAAACCGGCAAGATGACGTTGACCAAATTGCCCACCTCACACGCTGTGCCTTACGGCATTGTGATCTTGCAGAACAACACGCCGTTCTTTTGCGAGTTCGGCACAAATAAGCTGGCCAGTATTGACCCGAGCACGATGAGAATTCGCGAATACACCTTGCCAGCGGTGGGTGCTCGCCCGCGGCGGATCGCACTGGCGCCGGACGGCACGGTTTATTACACCGATTTCGCGCGCGGGTATCTGGGGCATTTCGATCCATCCGGCGGAAAGCTGCTGAAAGAATGGTTGTCGCCGGGCGGCTCGGAATCAGAACCGTATGGAATCGCAATCGCACACGATGGCGAGGTCTGGTATAGCGAATCGGGTGTGAGGCCCAATACGCTGGTGAGGTTTGATCCCAAGTCAGAGAGTTTCAGTACGAAGCAGATCCCATCCGGAGGCGGTGTGGTCCGCAACATGGTGGCGACACCCGATCGGCGGCTGTATTTGGCGTGCAGTGGAGTGAACAAGGTCGCCGTAGTGGACCTGAACAGATAGGTAAATAATTATAGGCCAGTCTTGCTTCATCACGCGCTCAGCGTTCTCCGCAGTCATGAAGATGAACTTACTTTGATCCGCTTTCGCCAGCTCGAACGTGTCCACCAAGAATAAAGTCGGGCCAACGGAGCAGCAGGCAGCATCTTCAATCTTAGGTTCGACATCACAATGAAACCCAGGTAGAGACATGGCAGAAGCGGAAGAAGCTAAGAAACGTGATTTCAGAGATGGATTTTCCGTTCGCGATCTTGCCGATGGAGCGATGGCCCCCGGTCAAGTAGCTGGCGAGGACGTAATCCTGGTGCGCCGCGGTGACGAGGTTCTTGCGGTTGGCGCAAACTGCACTCATTACCACGGAATGCTTTCGCAGGGTCTCGTTGTTGCGGACACCTTGCGATGTCCGTTGCATCACGCCTGTTTCAGCCTGCGCACTGGAGAAGCGTTGTGCGCACCCGCGCTCGACCCGATACCGCGGTGGCGCGTAGAAAGGATCGGCGACAAGGTGTTCGTACGGGAGAAACTCGCCGACCTGGATCGAAAACACCTGCGCGGCTCCGCGGCGGGACAGAGCCTTCCTGCTTCGGTTGTGATCATAGGAGGTGGTGCCGCCGGCCTTGGGGCAGCGGACATGCTGCGTCGGGAAGGCTATGATGGTCCGCTGACCATGATCAGCGCGGATGATTGGCCCCCTTACGACCGGCCGAATCTATCGAAGGATTTTCTCGTGGGTGCCGCACCAGATGAGTGGATGAGATTGCGGCTGCCTGATTTTTACCGTGAACAGAACATCGATCTCGTGCTCAATTTGCGAGTGTCGGCGCTGGACCTCCCGCGCAAGCGTGTCCAGTTGGAAAGCGGCCAGACGTACGGTTTCGAAGCCCTCCTGATCGCGACTGGGGCAGAACCCGTCCGATTGAAGATCGAGGGCGCTACCGACTCCCAGATTCACTATCTGCGAACTTTTGCAGACGCTCGCGCGATTGTTTCCAAGGCTAAATCCGCCAAGCGTGTCGCCGTCGTCGGCGCGAGCTTCATTGGCCTGGAGGTCGCAGCGTCTTTGCGCACGCTTGGAATCGCGGTGGACGTCATAGCGCCCGACAACCAACCGTTGGAACGCGTGATGGGGCCGGAAGTCGGCGTCATGATTCGTGGGCTTCATGAAGCCCACGGCGTTGTCTTCCACTTGGGGGAAACGGTCAGGAGAATTGACGGAGCCACAGTAACGTTGACCGGCGGAGCCACACTGGAAGCGGACTTCGTGGTTTTGGGCATCGGCGTGCGTCCCTCCTTGACCCTGGCCGAGCAGGCCGGTCTGGCAGTTGATCGCGGTATTGTGGTCAACGAATACCTCGAAACCGGTGCTCCGGGCGTCTTTGCCGCAGGCGACGTTGCGCGCTGGCCCGATCCCCATTCTGGGGAGAAAATTCGGGTAGAGCACTGGGTGGTGGCTGAGCGGCAGGGACAAGTGGCGGCAAAGAACATTCTGGGCTATCGCGAACGATTCGATGCAGTGCCATTTTTTTGGAGCCAGCACTACGATGTCGCCATTAACTATGTGGGGCACGCCGAGCGTTGGGATTCGGTCGAGATCGACGGCAATCTTAATGCTCGGGACTGTTCCGTGTCTTATAAATGCGACGGACGCACGCTCGCTTTTGCAACGATCTCGCGGGATCTGCAGAGCCTGCAGACCGAGGCGGCGATGGAGGCCGGCAAGAGCTAAGGGGCACACTCGATCTGTATACGGACGAGGATCTCGACGAGATGATCGCGGCACAAGAAAAATTCCTTGACGCCGTGGGATTCAAAGCGGAGTGTCCATAGGAAGGTGTGGTGGAATTGTGGGTAGGCTTGAGTGGAAGCACCATTCATTAACCGCTTTAGAATGAATGGCGGGGACGACGAGACTCGAACTCGCGACCTCTGCCGTGACAGGGCAGCGTTCTAACCAACTGAACTACGTCCCCGAGCCTGTTCTTATCGGGTTAGCGGGAAAGCCGCATGTTTACTGCACTTCCCTGCTGTCCGATGTTTCGCCTGTCGCATCCATTTCCACCTCAGTATATGCGAAATTCCGGGCGAAACCGACACCAAGCGAAAGCGCCGCTAGAGCGTTTGTTTTTGCTCTACGAATCAAATTGTAACAGAGGACTCCCAAATCGCGGGCTAGACACCGTGATTGGTAAATAAAAATGAGCCGATCGTTTGCTTGACAACGCTACCGGCCCTTCGTAGGGCGGCTAAAAGGAGTAAAATATACTGGGAACTATATTGATTGTGATTTTGATCTTAGCGCTCTTCGGTGCCCTGCCAGGGTGGGGATATAGCCGACAATGGGGTTATGCTCCTACCAGAGGATTGGGGCTGATCCTTTGCATCGTTGTCATCCTCGTGGTTCTCGGTCGAATTTGAACCATGCGCCACCCGGCAACATTCCCAGGCGCCATAGCCAATGGTTGGCGCCTGTTTTCTGTCCGGGCGGCGGCACTTCTTCTCGTCGTGCTCCTGTGCAGCGGCATTTTGGCCGCTTACTCCGTTCTGACGCACGAAGAAATCGTAGACCTGCTCTGGACCGACGAGATCCGGCCCTTGCTGCTCAAGCGATATCCGGGACTGTCCGAAGACCAACTCAAAGAGGCGCATGGCTATGCGTACGGAGGCGCCGTCATCCAGGACCTGGGTTATTATCCTTTCGGCAGTAAAGATTTCAGTAACCTGGTGCACTACGCTCGCAGCGGAGACTTTGTTCGCGAGCTGTTGCTCGAAAGCCAGGATGCCAACGAGTATGCCTTCGCTCTGGGGGCGCTGGCACACTATGCGTCGGACATTTCCGGACACCGGATGGCAGTCAATCGGGCGGTGGCCATCGAGTATCCAAAGTTGCGCGCGAAGTTCGGCAAGTCGGTGACGTATGCCGAGGACAAGACGGCACACTTGAAAACCGAGTTCGGCTTCGACATGCTGCAGGTCGCGAAGAATCGTTACGCATCGCAGCAGTACCACGATTTCATCGGGTTTCAAGTCTCAAAGCCGCTGCTGGAGCGCGCCTTCCCAGTCGTCTACGGATTGGAGTTGAAAGATGTGCTTGCCCACGAGGATCTCGCCATCGGCTCCTATCGTTTCTCCGTCAGCCGGCTGATCCCGGAGATGACCCAGGTCGCGCTACAGACCCATAAGAAAGACCTGATGCGCGAGCGGCCCGACTTCGCGAAGAAAAAGTTCCTGTACCGGCTTTCGCGCTCCGACTATGAAAAGGAGTGGGGGAAGGACTACCGCAAGCCCGGATTCGGAACCCGGGTTCTCTCAATCCTCTTGCGCTTCATCCCGAAAATTGGTCCCTTCAGGGGGCTGGGCTTCAAGAACCCGACTCCGCAGACCGAGGACCTGTATGTCAAGAGCATCAATGCGACCGTCGATCAATACCGGGCCTTTCTCGAGGAAGTGCGCACCGACTCACTCGTGCTGTCCAATTACGATCTTGATAGTGGCCAAGCGACCAAGGCAGCGGAATACTCGCTCACCGACGACACTTACGCAAAGTTGCTGGCTAAGTTGTCAGAGCGGAAGTTCGATCGGACGTTGCCGGAGCTGCGCGATAACATCTTGCAGTTTTATTCCGATCTCTCGGTGCCGATCGACACGAAGAAGGACCAGGTTCGCTGGCAAGGCGTGCTGACTGCGCTGGACCAGTTGAAGTCCGTGACGCCGGTGCCGACTGTCGCGAACCGGCCTGCACAGTGATCCCTGTGAAGTGACTCCACTTCAAGCCGGAAATCTCCGCGATGTAATCGTGCAACTCGCGTTGGGGCGTTTTCATCGTCGTTGCCACAGGATTCGAGCGGATTCGAGTGGGACTGCAACGCCGTCGCAGTGCGGCATCACTCGCGCCGTATAGTCTTTTGCTGGACGTGCAGTGGGTACGGTCGCGCGATAGACGCAGCGGCGGGATGCGTCGGGGATCGGTTGCACGCACTTCATTTCTACCCGAACCGGATCTCCGCCGTTGATTCCATCCGCGTAGAGCTCAACTCGCGCCGCATTTGGGTCGAGATCGTTCAGAAAGATTTCACCTTCAAACGTGTGGTGGCCCGCGTTGGTTTCGACCCGCAAGTCTCCGAAGCGCAACGAGCCCCACTCCCGATCCACCGCATGTTGCCAATCGACCATTTGCCTGCCCACTGCGCCCTTATTCGCCGCGCGTTCAAGGTAGGCGGCTGCTGCCGGGAGATAGTGCTGTTCCGAATATTCGCGCACCGCGCGGTCGGCGGAGAAGCGCGGTGTCAACCGCGCCATGCTCTCCCGCATCCGCTTGACCCATGCGGTGGGAACGCCGTTCTCGTCGCGGGCATAAAACTCCGGAATCACCTCCCGCTCGAGGAGGTCGTAGAGCACGTCGGCCTCGGCAGCGTCCCACGCCGGGTCATCGCCATGTTCCTGGCCGTCTCCGAATGCCCAGCCCACTTCAGGCGTGTAGGCTTCCGCCCACCAGCCGTCCAATTCCGAGACATTAATGCCTCCATTGACGAGCACTTTCATCCCGCTCGTCCCGCAAGCTTCCCAGGGCCGGCGTGGCGTGTTGATCCAGACATCCACACCCTGCACCAGGCGCTCGGTCAGAAGCATGTCGTAGTCGCTCAGGAAGACGATGTGGGGTCGGGTCTCTGGCTGGCGGATGAAATTTATCCATTCATGGATCAAGGCCTGCCCCGCCTGGTCCTCCGGATGGGCCTTGCCAGCGATGATGAGTTGCACCGGGCGCTGAGAATTAGACAATAGACGAAGGAGTCGCTGGCGGTCGTGCAGCAGCAGGTTCGGTCTCTTGTAGGTCGCGAAGCGCCGGGCAAAGCCCAGGGTCAACGCGTTGGGATCAAATAGATGTTTCACCCTGTCAATCGCCTCGGGCGACGAGCCAGAGGCAGTCAGTTGCCGGGATAGTCGCCCGCGCGCGTATTCCACGAGAGACCTGCAGGCGGCGGTGCGAAGTTTCCAGAGCTGCGTGTCGGAGACGCGGCGAATGTCCTGCTCCAGGTTTTCTGTCGTCCCCAGCCACCGCCCCTTGCCACAGGCTCCCATCCACAAATCGTCGGCCGGAGCCGAGTCCCAGGTTGGCATATGGACTCCGTTGGTCACGTATCCGACGGGGATCTCTTCCTCGGGCCAGTCCGGAAAGAGCGGCCCAAAGAGGTGCCGGCTCACTTTCCCATGCAATCGACTCACGCCATTCACCGCCCCGCTCCCCCGGATTGCCAGATAGGCCATGTTGAAACTCTCCGACGAGTCGTTCGGATTCTGGCGGCCTAAAGCCAGCAAGTCGTGGGGGCTTATGCCGAGCTTCTGCTCGGCATAACGAGTGAGGTAGGGTTCGATAAGGGCCGGAGCGAAACGGTCAAAGCCCGCGGCCACCGCCGTGTGAGTGGTGAAGAGGTTCCCCGCTCGCGTCGCTGCCAGCGCGACTTCGAAGGGCTGGCCTGTCTCTTCCATGAAGCTTCGGGCACGTTCCAGGACGGCAAATGCCGCATGACCTTCATTCAAGTGACAGACTTCCGGCTTGAGGCCCAGCGCGCGGAGCAACCGCCATCCGCCGATCCCGAGCAGCAGTTCTTGCTTGAGGCGCAACTCCGGCCCGCCGCCATAGAGTTCGCTCGTAATCCCTCGATGAGCGGGATAGTTCGCCGCGTCATTGCTGTCCAGCAGGTAAAGCTTCACTCGACCCACTTGCACCTGCCAGGCGCGCAGCCAGACCGCGTAGCCGGGCAACGCGATCTCCAACCGCAGCCACTCGCCGTTCTCCTGGCGCACCGGAGTGATCGGCAACTGTCCGGGATCGTTGTAAGGGTAAAGGGCCTGTTGCGCTCCGTCTTTATCGATGACCTGGCGAAAATATCCTTGTTGGTAGAGCAGCCCCACTCCGACCACCGGCACGCCCAGATCGCTGGCGGCTTTGAGTTGATCGCCAGCAACATTGCCAAGCCCGCCCGAGTAGATAGGCAAAGCTTCGCTCAACATGAATTCCATGCTGAAATACGCGACGCAGGTCAAGGGAGCTTGCGGATGCTTTTGCTGAAACCATGCTGGCCTCTCCGCCGCCTGACGCTTGTCTCGCAGCAGGTCATCAACGTTCTTGCGGAAGACAGGATCGGCCAGCACGCGTTCGATCTGATCGCGCGAGGCCGTCTGCAGGACAACCCAGGGATTTTGAGTGACTTCCCACAGCAAGGGATCAAGGGTGCGCCACACCCCGTCGGTGGCATGGTTCCACGACCAGCGCATGTCCAGGGCAAGCTCTGCAAGGGAATCGAATCCCTCGATTTCCGTGGGTAGAAGGTTGTAGATCGGGTGGCTCACGCGGGGTTGGTCGCTCATGATTTCTCTCTCGGAACCGATGCCGACAAGGCATCGCTGACAATCGTCTGGGCTTCCTCCAGGATTCGGCGCAGATGGTCCGCTCCACGGAAGCTCTCCGCATAGATCTTGTAGATATTTTCGGTCCCTGACGGACGCGCCGCGAACCATCCGCTCTCCGCCGCCACCTTCAACCCGCCGATGGAGGCGCCATTGCCCGGCGCGCGGGTGAGGATGGCCTGGACTTTTTCCCCCGCTAGATCGGTGGACCGAACCTGCTCCGGCGAAAGTTTTCCCAGGATCTCTTTCTGTTCCGGCGTAGCAGGCGCTTCAACGCGGTCGTAAACAGGCTCGCCGAACTCGCGCGTAAGGTCTCCGTAGATCTCGCCGGGATCGCGATCCATCCGCGCCGTGATCTCCGCCGCCAGCAGAGCCGGGATAATTCCATCTTTGTCCGTCGTCCAAACGGTGCCATCCAGACGAGCAAAGGACGCCCCTGCGCTCTCTTCGCCACCGAAGCCAAGCGAGCCGTCGAGCAAGCCATCCACGAACCACTTGAAGCCCACCGGTACTTCGTAGAGCTTCCGGCCAACCTTCGCGGTGACGCGATCAATCATCTGGCTGCTCACCACCGTCTTGCCGATTGCCGCTTCCTTGCGCCACTTCGGCCGGTGTTGGAAGAGGTAAAAAATGGCGACAGAAAGGTAATGGTTGGGTGGCAACAGTCCCGCGCTTCGGGTGACGATTCCGTGCCGATCATGGTCGGTATCGCAGGCGAAGGCGATCTCGAAGCGATCCTTGAGGCCGATTAACCGCTGCATCGTATAGGGCGAGGATGGGTCCATGCGGATCTGGCCGTCCCAATCCACAGTCATAAAACGGAACGTCGGGTCGACGGCATCGTTCACGACCGTGAGGTTCAAACCGTAACGCTCGGCAATCGGCCCCCAGTAGTGGACTCCGGCGCCGCCCAGCGGATCGACTCCCATGCTGATCTTCGCGCCGCGAATGGCATTCATGTCGATCACATTGGCGAGATCGGCAATGTAAGCATTGAGATAGTCGTGCCGGTGCGTCGTGGGCGCACGAAGAGCTTTCTCGAAAGGAATCCTTTTCAAACCCAGAAGGCCGTTCTCGAGAAACTCGTTTGCCTTGGCCTCGATCCAGGCGGTGACATTGGCTTCGGCCGGGCCGCCGTTTGGGGGATTGTATTTGAACCCGCCGTCAGGTGGCGGATTGTGTGACGGCGTGATGACGATGCCGTCGGCGAGTCCTGTCTTGCGCCCGCGGTTGTATGTGAGAATCGCGTGGGAAATAGCAGGGGTCGGAGTGTATTCATCGCCCTCCGCCAACATGACTTCCACTCCGTTGGCCGCCAGCACCTCAAGCGCGCTGGCCTGAGCCGGCTCGGAAAGGGCATGCGTGTCCATGCCGAGAAACAGCGGGCCGTCGATCTTCTTCTGCTCCCGGTACAGGCAAATGGCCTGACTGATGGCAAGGATATGCCATTCATTGAAAGCCTTTTTGAATGAGGAACCGCGATGTCCGGAGGTGCCGAAGGCGACCCTTTGTTCCGCCACGGCAGGGTCAGGCTGCTCCGTATAGTAGGCCGTGACGAGCCTGGGTACGTTCACCAGCATCGATGCTTCGGCCGGCTTTCCTGCAGAAGGACTTACTTTCATGACTCTCTCGTCAACTGTCGTAGTGACCCTTGCGATTTTACGCCAGGCTCCTCCATCAGCTTGTGGAAATGCCCACGGCTTTGAAAGGACGCGGAGGCTAGTCGTTCAGAACGATATTGAGCAACGAGCTGTGGACTTGCAGACCGCCGTTGTAATGAATGAAACCCAATTTCCTAAACCGGTTCATAAAAAAACTGACTCGCGCACGAGTCGTGCCGACCATCTCGGCCAGGGTCTCCTGACTGATCTTGGGAACTACCGGCTCGGGTACCCCTTCCTTGCCAAAACGGGCGAGCAGCAGAAGGATCCGGGCCAGCCTTTTTTCGCTCGAATTGAAAAGCTGATCAACCAGATCTTCTTCGTAACGGATGTTCCGCGCCAACAAATAACCCACGAACATGTCGGAAAATTCATGTTCCCGATGAAGCGCCTCCATCATGGCTTTCTTGTCGATTCGCAGAACCGCGCAATCCGTTAATGCGGTTGCAGAACCCATGCGGAAAGCCTGGCCCGCAAGCGAACCTTCGCCGAAAAAGTCTCCGTCGCCTAATATGCCGACCGTTGCTTCCTTGCCAGTCTTCGAGACCACGGTGAGTTTCACCTTGCCCGTTTGGACATAAAACACCGCATCGGCGATCTCCCCTTGCGCGAAGATGGTTTGTCTCTTCTTGAAAAGCACAGACTTCCTGCCCTCGCCGATGGTTGCGAGGAATGCATGGGGATCGAAATCGCGCCTCTTTTTGGCCGCTACACTTGGCCCTATGGCATTACGCTCTGTTTGGAGTATTGGGCCGATTGGGGTTTGGCGGGCGATCTTCCTTGTGTTTGGAGAACCGTTGGCTCGGCGAGCTGGGGACATATGCACCTCTTCTGCCTGGCGAGCGCCGTGCACATTTTACCATTTTCCTGGACAGCGTAAATCTCCCGAACCCCCTCGTCTCAGAGGCGCTCGTAACCATCTCGGGAAGCGTCCGTAACACGGCAACTCTATTGGAGCTGCTCGGGGCAACGAAAATGGCGCCCGCCTCCGGATTAGACCCAGCAAAGGCCTGATTTGCTCATCGCTGTCTTGGAGCTTTGGATTGCGGCGCGGAACTTAGTCGTGAAGAACGATATTTAGAAGTGAACTGTGAACTTGCAGCCCGTTGCCGCCATAGTCAACGAAGCCTAACTTTCTGAACCTATTCATGAAAAAACTGACCCGCGACCGGGTTGTCCCTATCATCTCGGCGAGAGTCTCCTGGCTGATCTTGGCGATTACAGTCTCTGGTAAGCCTTCCTTGCCGAAGTGAGCCAGCAACAGCAGAACCCGAGCTAGCCTTTTTTCGCTGGAATTGAAGAGCTGGTCAACCAGGTCTTCTTCATAACGAACGTTCCGCGCCAGCAGATAGGCTACAAACAGATCGGAGAACGTATGTTCCCGGTGAAGCGCACGCATCATTGCCTTCTTGTCGATGCGCAGAAGTTCGCAGTCCGTCGTGGCGGTTGCGGACCCCATGCGTAAAGGCTGTCCAGCCAGGCTACCTTCTCCGAAAAAGTCTCCCTCGCGCAATATGCCCAGAGTTGCTTCCTTGCCAGTCTTGGATACGACCGAGAGCCGAACCTCGCCTTCCTGGATGTAGAAGACTGCGTCGGCCGCGTCCCCTTGCGTGAAGATCGTTTGCTTCTTCGGAAAGACCACGACCTTCCTACCCACGCCGATAGTGGCCAGGAATTCCTTGGGATCGAAGTCGCGAGTTTTCCTGGCTGGCGCCGTTGCTGCCCTCAATGATTTCTCCTCGGGGTGGAACTACACTTTACCCCTTAATATTATGGCAGAATCGTAATCACGGATAAACTTGCCGCACGGCTAATTTATCGAAAGTGAGCACTATTGAGCATTTCCCCACTGTGGAAGCGGTGCATGATGTGGTCGTGAAGACCAAGGAACTCACCCTGAAGCAGATACAATCCGTGCCTTGTCCAACTTGTGGTGCAGCGGTCAAGGAAGCTTGTGAACTGCATACAGGCGCATTGCGCACCGAGCCACACCGAGATCGGAAACTTTCTGCAACCGATGCCCTGGACACGAAGGCCGGTAAACGATAGAGCACCGTGAGGCCAGGCGGCGCTCTGTTCTCTTGCGCAGGCAAACTATCCCGCCCTAACGCGTATTGCAGAATGCTTTTACTTGGTTTTCTGCCCGCTGGCAGTCTCTTCCTGCTGCTCTTCAGCCTTTCGCCAAGTGGAATTGGGGTTGTATTCCTTCATGGCCTCGGCGACAACGTCGGTCTTCTTGCCGAGATCCTTCTCATAAACGACCCCATCCTGGTCAACGATGAATGTCATCACACCCGACGACCTGTATTCCGCCGGATAGGCCACGAAAGCGAAGCCTTCGGTCATCTTGCCATTCACGATGTAACTCTTCGCGCCGCCATTCTTTAACTGACGCACGAGAATGTGAAAATAGTAGCCGCGGTAAGGAGTCGGAGGGCCCTCTAAGCTCTTGCTATACCCCTTCGCAACCGCCGATGCCACCAGCGGTCCGATGGGGCTCTGCGGTTCGCCCGAGGCCGCTTTCCAATAAAGGCCATCCTGCTGCCCTTCATCGCTGAAGATTTTCTGGGCGTACTCCTTGTGCTCCGCGAAGTATTCCTTTTGCGCCGCCACCAGTTCCTGGCAAACGCGGATGGCCGACAGTTCATTCCGGCCGATTCGCCGGTACAAGATTTCCTTCTTGCCCGCCTCGGTATCGAAATACCACGAACCGCCCTTGTTCACCAGCGGTATGGGCGTGGGCCAATTATGCGCGCCGATATACAGGATAGTGGTTCCGTCCGGTTCTTTTACCAGACGGTGCATTTGCTCATATCTCTTTGCGAAATTAGCGCGGTTGCTGGCGTCCTCGGTTTCGTCTCCCGACGAGACGATTTCCTTTCCGGCTGGTCCGAGGATTTCGAGCATCGCTTTTTCGTCGTTATTCTGCGCCGCTGCAACCAGCGCCTGGCTCGCCTCTTCCGCCGATGAAAACGTCTTCTGGCCCGGTTGCTGTGCCATGGAAAGGCTGGGACAACACACCGCCATAAGGATAGCGACCACGGCTAATTTCGCAAGAGTGACACCGTGAAGAGCGGCCCAATGAAATCTGCTAACGTCTAGCTTCATTCGCTGCATATGCCTCATCTCCATCTCTAAATTCTCTAAATGTTCCGAGCTCCAATTCTCAAACTACGGGAACATGACGAAACTCAACGGCGTCCGCCACCATGGCCTCCGCCGCCGTGAGACCCGCCGCCCCCACGCGCTCCCCCGCCGCCGAAACTGGTCCTCCCGCGCGACGAAAAGCTTCTCGCCTGTCCGCCATGCCCGTAGCCACCGAAGGCGCCCGAGCGGACGCCGCTCTGACCACGAGGGGCAGCGTATCCGCGGGCCGCCTGGCGATTTCCGTTGAAAGGCCGGGCGGCGGCGACCCCGCCGCGTGCGCCATACGCTCCGCCCCGCGCACCATACGCTCTGCCGCGTACGCCTCCGCCGCGGTAGAAGGCGCCTCGGTTATAAAATGTTCTGCTCCGCGAGAAGTACCGTCCGCCGCCAAACATTGCGTATCGGTGATGCCAGTCGAATCCCCAATGACCCCAGCCCCAGCCAAAACCGCCGAACCAGCCGATTCCAAAGCCGATTCCGAACGAAAAATACGGGCCGCCAAACCAGATTCCCGGATACGGATACCATCCCGGCCAAGCCACGATGGGATATCCGTAAATCAGCCACGGGTTGTACGCCGGGACGTAAACCACATCGGGGTCGGCGGGCTCAATATCGATATCCGGGCCGTCCTCCTTGATGACCTCGTGCTGCTCGTTCTTGAGAGCGCCGGCCGCTTGCGCTTTGTGGCGCATCACCTGGACCGCATCCATCACATCCTGCTGCTGATTGTAGTAAGCGTCGCCGAGAGTTGACGTCCAGGAGAGGTTCTTATCCATATTTCCCAGCACGGATGGAAATGCGGTGAGCGCCTTGACGCTCGGGTCCCAGGGTTGCTCGTCCACGGCTTTACCCAAAGCCTCGCCCTTCAAATCAGGATGCTCCTGCACCCATCGGTCGGCTTCTACGACTTCCTCGGGAAATGTGGACGCCGCCAGGATCTGCGCCACCAGCGAGTCCGGATACAGCGCAATCGGCGCTACCAACCGCTGCAACTGCTCTGGCGTCTGTTGCGCATAGGTCGGCGCCGGCGGGGCCTGCTCCGGCGCAGCCTGCTGCGGGGGTGGCGCTTCTTGAGCCGGCAGGCTCTGAGGCAAAGTCGCGAATAACAGAGCCAACGACAACGCGGAAGCCAAAATCTGTTGGCCCGATCGAAACCTTGAGAATCCTGCGGCACGTCCGAAAATGTTCATACTCTTGAACCTCCTCTGCACATTAATCGCCCGAGGCCCCACGAATTACACAAATAATAGGATGCGCAAGACGCGGTTTAAGGTGCAATCCGTTTTAGGCTTCCGCAAGCCCGCCCTTCCCTTCCGAATTAATCGGCCGCGCTGGGGGCCGGACCAGCCCCTTGAGGAACGATGTCATGCTGTCTTCCCTGCATCCGCAGCCGCAGGCGGTCGAACGCCAAATAGACGACCGGGGTGGTATAGAGCGTGAGCAACTGACTCAAGATCAGCCCTCCCACAATCGTGATACCCAGGGGCCGGCGGAGCTCATATCCCGTGCCCGTCCCCAGCGCCAACGGCAGTGCGCCCAATAGCGCAGCCATCGTCGTCATCAGGATGGGACGGAAGCGCAACATGCACGCTTCAAAAATCGCGTCGATTGGCTTCTTTCCCTCCTGGCGTTCTACCTGAAGAGCGAAATCGATCATCATGATGGCGTTCTTTTTTACGATTCCGATCAGCAGCACAATGCCGATGATAGAGATAATGTTCAGATCCACTTTAAAGAGGAGCAACGCCAGCATGGCGCCTACGCTCGCCGACGGCAGGGTGGAGATGATGGTCAGAGGATGGACGAGGCTTTCATATAAAATACCGAGAACGATGTAGACCGCCAGCAGCGCCGTCAGAATCAGCACCGGCTCGGTGCCCAGCGACTGCTGGTAAGCCTCCAGTGTGCCGGCAAAAAAGCCTTGCAGCGTGGCCGGCGCGCCCATCCGCCTTTCCATCTGCGTGATGCGCGTTGTGGCATCGCTCAAAGAGACGTTCGACGCCAGGTTAAAGGACACGGTGACCGAGGGGAATAAGCCGGTATGGTTGATGGCCAGAGGGGTGGTGTTGGCTTGGCCCTTGGCCACCGCGAGCAGCGGAATGTTGCCGCCGGCAGACTGCAGGTAGATGTCTTTCAATCCCTCCGGTGTTTGCCAATATTGGGGAGCGACTTCCAGCACCACGTAATACTGATTTAACTGGGTGTAGATGATGGACACTTCCGATTGGCCGAAGGCGCCGTATAACGCCGAGTCCAGCGACTTCGCGGTCAGGCCGAGCTTGGCGGCGGTGACGCGATCATAGTTCATCAGCAAATCAAGACCGCCGTTCTGCTGATCTGAGCTCACATCCTGCAGGCCGGGCAGGTGCTGCATCTGACCCAGAATCGCCGGTCCCCACTGCAAAAGCTCCTGCACGCTATCGGCTTGGATCGTGTACTGGTACATCGCATTGCTGGACCGGCCCCCGATACGCAGATCTTGCGCGGCTTGAAGGAACGCGGAGGCCACCGGCAGACGATTCAATTGCGGGCGCAATCGGTCGATGATCTGAGTGGCACTGGCGTTGCGTTCCGCGAGCGGCTTGAGCGCCAGGTAGAGGAAGCCGGTATTGGTGGCCCCGCTGCCGCCGGTGAACGCAATCACATTCTCGACCGCGGGATCATTCTTGATCACGGCGCCGATCTGCCGAATGGAGTTGTCCATCGCCGGAAAGGATGAATCCTGCGGCCCGCGCACGCTGCCGGTGATCGCTCCCGTATCCTCCAGCGGGAAAAATCCCTTGGGAATCTTGATGATCAGCACCACATTGAGCGCGATGGTGACGAAGAGTACGACGAGGGTGAGGGTCGGATGGTCGAGCACCCAATGCAGGCTGCTGCGATAGACGGACAGCACCCCGTCAAAGAACTTTTCGGAAGCCATGTAGATGCGGCCATGTTTTACCGTGCGCTCGTTTTTCAACAGGTAGGCGCACATCATCGGAGTCGTGGTCAGCGAGATGACCATGGACACGAAAACGGAGGTCGAGAGCGTGACGGCAAACTCGCGGAAGAGACGGCCCACGATTCCGCCCATCATGAGCAGCGGGATAAAGACGGCAATCAGCGAAATGCTGATGGTGAAGACGGTGAAGCCGATTTCCTGCGCGCCCTTCAACGCCGCGGCAAAGGGCTCCATGCCGTTTTCCAGATGGCGCGCGATATTTTCCATCACCACGATGGCATCATCGACCACAAATCCGGTGGCAATGGTCAGGGCCATCAACGAGAGGTTATCCAGGCTATATCCGAACAGATACATCACGGCAAAGGTACCGACGAGCGAGACCGGCACCGCCACCGCGGGAATGAGCGTGGCGCGGCCGTTGCGCAGGAAGACAAACACCACGAGGATGACGAGCCCTATGGAAATGAGCAGCGTCCTCTCAACGTCACTGACCGAGGCGCGGATGGTGGTGGTGCGATCCAGCACAATGGTGGTCTCGATGCCGAGCGGAATCGATGCCTTGATAACCGGAAGTTGCGCGCGGATGAGGTCGACCGTGTCGATGATGTTAGCGCCGGGCTGGCGGAAGATGATGACCGTAACCGAGCGCTTGCCGTTCAAATAGCCGGCGGCACGAATGTTCTGCACCGAGTCCGTCACCTCAGCAACATCGGACAGGCGGATCGCCGCGCCGTTCTTATAACCGACGACGAGCGGCTTGTAGTCCACCGCGTGCGAGATCTGATCGTTGGCCAGTATGTCCGCGGTCACCTCGCCATCGGAGATTTGGCCCTTGGCCAAGTCGGCGTTCTGCAGGCTCAACACGGACTGCAAGTTCGCCATGGTAAGTCCATAGCTCGCCAATTGGGTGGGGTTTGCGTCCACCCGCACGGACGGCAACGCGCCGCCTCCGACTGAGACCTGCCCCACACCCTGTATCTGCGACAACTTTTGCGCGAGGACGGTGGAGGCTTCGTCATACATTTTGTCGGGACCGTATTTGTCGGAGGTAAGGCCGAGGATCATGATGGGCGAATCGGCGGGATTAACCTTGCGATAAGTCGGATTGCCCGGCAGGTTGGCGGGCAGATAGGTTCGCGCCGCATTGATGGCCGCCTCCACATCGCGGGCGGCGCCGTCTATGTCGCGGCTGAGGTCGAACTGAATGGTGATCGATGTGCTGCCGAGCGAGCTGGCGGAGGTCATCTCCGTCACCCCGGCAATATGACCGAGTTGCCGCTCTAGAGGAGTGGCAACGGACGACGCCATAATGTCGGCGCTGGCTCCGGGCAAGCCTGCACCGACAGAAATGGTCGGAAAGTCGACCTCCGGCAGGGGCGCCACCGGCAGCACCTCAAACGCAATCGCCCCCGCCAGAGCCACCGCCACCGTGAGCAGTGTCGTCGCCACCGGACGTTGAATGAAGGGCGCGGAGACGTTCATGCCGGCCCTGCCTGTTCTCCGCCTCCGGTCGTCTCTCCGCCACCAGTCTTCGGTTGGTTCGATGGCTCGTTCGATGCCTGACCCGATTTGTGCGCAAAGCGCTGCGCCAGATTGTCAAAGAAGATGTAGATGACGGGCGTGGTGTAAAGCGTGAGCACCTGGCTCAGCAGTAATCCGCCGACCATGGCGATGCCCAGCGGCCGCCGCAACTCAGAACCGAAACCGGTTCCGAGCGCCAGCGGCAGCCCCGCCAGCAGCGCGGCCATGGTGGTCATCATAATGGGGCGGAAGCGGAGCAGACAGGCGTCGTAAATTGCATCCGTCGCGTTCTTTCCGTGCTTGCGCTCGCCTTCCAGCGCAAAGTCGACCATCATAATGCCGTTCTTTTTCACGATGCCGATCAGCAGCACGATGCCGATAATCGCGACCACGCTCAAATCCTGGCGAAAGAGAATTAGCGCCAGGAAAGCGCCCACACCCGCCGACGGCAGCGTGGACAAAATCGTAATCGGGTGGATGAAGCTCTCGTACAAAACACCAAGCACGATGTAGACCGTGACCAGCGCGGCCAGAATGAGCAACGGTTCATTGGCCAGCGAATTCGTAAACGATGCCGCGGTGCCTTGAAAACCGGCCTGCAGGGTGGCCGGCATGTGCATGTCTTTCTGCACCTTGTCGACCGCCGTTATGGCGTCGCCCAGCGCGGCATTCGGTGCAAGATTAAACGACACGGTGATGGCCGGAAACTGACCCTGGTGGTTAATGGAGAGCGCTTCTGTCGTCTTCTCGAAGTGCGCGAAAGCGCTCAGCGGCACGGCACTGCTGGCGGCCGAACTGGTGGCGCCGGCAGAGTTTGCTCCCGTGCTCGACGGCGAGGAGGCACTCGGAGAAAGAGCGTTCGCAGGAGGAGCCAGGGTATTTGCCGATGGAGTATAGAGGGCGGAGGCAGTCAGTGCATTCGACCCGGCGGAGGACGATCCGGAGGACGCGAAAGAGGAAGCGGCTCCGGCACCGGTTGCGCCGGCAGACGCATTGGACTGGATGTAGATACGGTTCAGGTTATTCGGATCCTTCTGAAATTGGGGTTCACTCTCCAGCACAACGTGGTACTGATTCACCTGCGTATACATGGTGCTGATCTGGCGCTGGCCGAAGGCGTCATACAGCGTGTTATCGATGGTCGTGGGCGCGATGCCCAGTCGCGAGGCGGTGACCCGGTCGATCACCAGAGATACAGCCAGTCCTCCCGTTTGTTGGTCGGTCGCCACGTCTTCCAGTTCCTGCAACTGCTTCAGTCGGTCGACGAAACGATTGGTCCAGTCGTTGAGTTCATTGGCATCGGGGTCTTCGAGCGTGTACTGATATTGCGTGCGGCTGACGCGGTCATCCACGGTAATGTTCTGCACCGGTTCCATAAACAGCTGGATTCCCTGAATCTGGCTCACTCTGGAGCTGAGTCTGCGGATCAGGTCTGACGCGCTGATCTTGCGCTGATCGAGCGGCTTTAAGTTGATCGACATCCTGCCGCTATTGGTCGTTGTATTCGTACCATCGGCGCCGATAAACGACGAGAGGCTTTCCACCGCCGGATCATCCAGAACTGCCTTTGCCAGCTCCAGTTGCTTTCTTGCCATCGCCTTGGAGCCAATCGTCTGCGGCGCCTGCGTTATGCCCTGGATGACGCCCGTGTCCTGTACCGGAAAAAATCCTTTGGGAATGACGATGTACAGGAAAACCGTAAGCAGCAGCGTAGCCAGCGCGACCAATAGCGTAATCGTCTGGAAGCGAAGAACAGTTTTCAGCGTCCGTCCATAGGACGCGATCATCCCCGCGAAAGCACGCTCGGTGAATTTATAGATGCGTCCCTGCTGCTCCTGTGGCCTGTGCCGCAAAATACGTGCACTCATCATGGGCGTAAGCGTAAGTGAGACGACCGCGGAAATGACAATAGTGACGGCCAGGGTGACGGCAAACTCGCGGAACAGGCGCCCCACCACGTCGCCCATGAATAAGAGCGGAATCAGCACGGCAATGAGCGACACGGTCAGCGAGAGAATGGTGAAGCCAATTTGCTCCGCGCCCTTGAGCGCCGCTTCCATCGGTGGATCGCCCGCCTCGATGTAGCGCGAGATGTTTTCGATCATCACGATGGCATCGTCCACCACGAAGCCGGTGGAGATGGTCAGCGCCATCAGCGACAAGTTATCCAGGCTGTAACCCAGGAGATACATCGCCGCGAAGGTTCCGATCAGTGACAGCGGCACGGCCACAGCCGGAATAATAGTTGCGTATACACTCCGTAAGAAAAGGAAGATGACCAGGACGACCAGTCCGATCGTTAGATATAACTCGAACTTAACGTCTGAAACGGATGCTTCAATGGCCGTTGTAAGATCTGTAAGAGTTGCTACTTGAATGCCGGCCGGCAGATTCGCCTTGAGTTGCGGCAGGAGTTGCTTGATGCTCTGGACCACGCGGATGGTGTTGGCCCCCGGCTGGCGTTGCACGTTCACGATGACCGCAGGGGTCTGGTTCATCCACGCCGCCAGATTATTGTTCTCTATGCCGTTCACGATGCCGGCTACGTCGGGCAGCATCACCGGAGCACCGTTACGGTAGGCAACTACAACTTTGCGATAGTCGTCGCTGGTGACAAGCTGATCGTTGGCGTCGATCTGGTAATCCTGGCGCGGCCCATCGAAGTTCCCTTTGGCGGCGTTCACGCTGGCCTGGGTCAGCGCACTGCGCAGGTCTTCCAGGTTGATGCCGTAAGAAGACAGCGCCGTGGGGTTGGCCTGAATGCGGACAGCGGGCTTTTGGCCGCCGCTGATGGTTACAAGCCCGACCCCACTAAGCTGCGAGATCTTAGGCGCAAGACGCGTGTCCACCAGGTCCTCGACCTGAGAAAGCGGAATGGAACTCGAGGTGATGGCCAGTGTGAGCACCGGGGCATCGGCGGGATTGGTTTTGCTGTAAGTCGGCGGCGCGGGCAGAATGGATGGCAAAAGACTCTGTGACGCGTTGATGGCCGACTGCACCTCTTCCTCGGCTACATCAATATTCAGACTGAGGTTGAACTGCAGCACTATGACCGAAGTGCCGCCGGAGCTGGTGGAGGTCATCTGGCTCAGACCCTGGAGTTGGCCGAATTGGCGCTCCAGTGGCGCCGTCACCGTGGTCGACATCACCGTCGGACTGGCTCCGGGATAAAACGTGAGTACCTGAATTGTCGGATAATCGACTTGCGGCAATGCGGAGACCGGCAGTTGGGTATAGCCAACAATACCCACCAGGAGGATCGCGGCCATCAGCAAAGAGGTCGCAACTGGCCGCAAGATAAACGGACGCGATGGGCTCACGGGGCACTGCTCCCATTCGTGGCGGCCGCGGCCGGCTTGGTCGAACTCTGGTTCGAAGTCTGGCTCGAAGTCTGATTCGAAGCCTTGTTCGAATCCTTATTCGCAATCGTGACCGCCGTGTTCTCCTGCAACTTATCGAAGCTGCTGGTGGCGACAACGTCTCCAGCATTGATGCCGTCAACCTGCGTTTCGCCGCTGTCTGTAACTCCGGGCTTTATGCTGCGTAAATGCGCGACATCGTCTTGGATCACATACACGAACGATGCGTGGCCATTTTGTTGAATGGCGGAGGCTGGAATCAGCGTCACCCCCTGCAAAGTATTCACCAGCAACCGCGTGTTAACAAACTGGTTGGGGAAGAGCGCATCATTCTTATTGTCGAAGATGGCTCGTCCCTTGACCGTCCCCGTCGTAGTGTCAATCTGGTTGTCGAGTGTCAGCAGCAACCCGCTTGCGATTTTCGTCAGCGCAGTGCGATCGAAGGCGTCGACAGGGAGCTTAGCCTTCGCGCGCAAGCGAGCTTGAACCGGTCCCAGACTGTCTTCCGGTATGGTGAAAATTACGGTGATGGGCTCTAGCTGCGTAATGACTGCTAGGGTTACGGTTCCAGCCGACTGCACCAGATTGCCCGGATCCACCAGTCGCAAGCCCACGCGGCCGGAAATGGGCGCGGTGATATGACAGAAGCCGACCTGAACCTCGTCAAATTGCACCGTTCCCTGATCGTTTTTTACTGTGCCCTTGTCTTGCAGTACAAGCTTTTCCTGGTCATCCAACTGCTGCTTTGCAATCGAGTTTTTCTCCCACGCCGCACGGTAGCGCTCAAGATCCATCTCCGCCTGGGCGAGCACGTTCTCGTCGCGCTCAAGCGCACCTTGCGCCTGCAAAAGATTCGCGCGATACGGACGCGAATCGATGTCAACCAGCGGATCGCCCTTACTTACCAGTTGACCCTCCTTAAAGTGCACGGCCTCAACCAGGCCCGTCACCTGGCTGGTGATCGAATCGGTATAGACCGGAGTAACCGTACCAATAGAGTCAAGGTAAACGCCAATGTCGCCTGTCTTAGCCGTCGCGGTAGTAATCGTGATCTTCGGCGGCGCGGACTTGGGCTTTTTCGCGGCCTCGTGGTGGCGCCACATCAGCACGACCGCCACCACTACAACCAGCAACAACAGAATCGCTATGATGACCCACGTTACTTTGCGCCGGTGAGATTCCGAACCCTGAGCCGCGAGTTGACGGTTAGGATCGATGATGGGATGCTCATTCGTGTCAGCGGTCAAAAGGAATCTCCTCTTTCAGCGGCGAATCCCCAGCATGGTACTGCTCATGAGCGATTCCGCAAGGTACAAAATCTCAGACTGGTCGGTCCCGGCCCCCTGCAGGGAGCGGGCGGTAACCGGCAGGCGGCCAAAGCCACCAGCAGGTGATTGAACCGCTTTCTTGCACCAAGCAGAGAGTTAGTGTAGCGAAGGCGGAGTTTGTCCGCCACCGCTGCAGGTTCCGATGTATTTCTTGGGAGGGCAGGGCTGCGGTGCCGCTCAGAGCCTGGAAGAACGCGGGCTAAACGAAGGATAGAACCCAGTGCGGAAGCAGCGATCACGAATCCTCAGCCTGCAGAGTTACAATGAAGCACGAAGCCCGGATGGCGGAATTGGCAGACGCGCACGGCTTAGGACCGTGTACCGCAAGGTGTGCAGGTTCAAGTCCTGTTCCGGGCACCATCTCTTGCCTTACGTGCGCGGCCGCACAGGAACTAGTCTGAATCGCCCCGCCACTTCTCCAACTGCCGCTGCATGATTCCGTAGCACTCGCAGGACGCTTGTTCCAACTTTGGTCTGTCGATAATCTGCACGTCACCACGGCTATGCGTGATCAGGCCCGCTTTTTCCAACATTCCAGCCGCCACAGTCACGCTGGAGCGACGAGTTCCCAGCATCTGGGCCAGAAACTCTTGCGTCAAGGGGACCGAATTTGATCCTATCCGGTCAGCGCTCATCAACAGCCATCTCGCCAATCTCTCGTTCACTTCATGGAGCCGGTTACAAGCTGCAACCTGTGTTACCTGCATTGCCGAGACTTGGGAAAACTGCTGCAACCGCCGCTCCAGTTTGGGGCATTGACGGAGGATTACCATCAGAGTTTGGCTATCCACGCGGAAGGCTGTAGCTTCTATTTGTGCTATCGCCCGAGTAGAGGCGGTGCGAAAGCCAGCAACTAATGGCAAACCCACGAAGCCTTCCTTGCCCACCAGTCCCACTTCCACACTCTTTCCATCTGGGAAAACACTCAGAATAGAAACCAAGCCGGTGTCGCAGAAGAAGGCGGATTTCAAAGTGTCGCCGGGCTCATGCAAGACGTGGTGAGTTTTCAACCGTACAAATTCCAATTTTGAGAACAGCATTTCGCGTTCTTGGCGTGGCATGCCGAGCAGGATCTCGTTGTGGATGTGGTTTCCGTCACCGTCAGCTGGCTTTTGAGATGACTTTGCAGACGACCGCGGTTTGCTCGCCATAATGGCTCCTTGCGCAACGAAGCGCGTCTGATTTCGCAAGGAACCGTCACCCTAGGGCGCGGCGGAAGGATGCTAGAGGAGACACCTCAATGCTACTCTTTTTTGCCCGTTATGTTGGAAATAACGCTTGCATGAGTGTAAATGCTGCTAACGACAGTTAGCGTTCGGCTTTCCCTCGCCGCTCAGCGACCGGTCATCTGCATCAGATTTTCGGGGTATCGAGCCCCTTGCACCGTGATCTTTGAGGCGGCGCTGTCGATCTCACCTAGATCGTCGGGCGTGAGCTGGATTGCCGCTGCTCCGATGTTCTCGTCGAGGCGCTCCAGCTTCCGAGTGCCTGGGATTGGAACAATCCAGGGTTCCGACTTCCGCAACACCCTCCCTCGCTTTACGCCGGAGTGTTTTCGTTGATCTTTCCCGTGAGGAAGCCCCTACCCAAAGGGCTATACGGAACGCGACTCAAGGTCGATGCCATCGATCTCTTCTATCAACACCGGGTTGACCCGGGCGTGCCCATCGAAGACGTGGCGGGAGCGGTGAAGGACCTGATTCAGGAGGGTAAGGTGAAGCACTTCGGTCTTTCCGAAGCTGCAGCAAAGACGATTCGTCGCGCTCATTCCGTCCAGCAGGTCACTGCAGTCCAGAGCGAGTACTCACTGTGGATGAGAGGCCCCGAAGCGGATGTGCTGCCGACCCTCGAGGAGCTCGGTATCGAAGAATGTTATGCCGCGTTCCACGGCTGCGCGGAGAAGAGAGATCATCTCCTGCTTGTCTCCAGCCGGACCGTAAGAAAAGCTCATTCCCATGCAGCCTAAGCCGAGAGCCGAAACTTCCAAGTTGCTATTTCCAAGTTTGCGCTTTTGCATTGTTTCTCCTTCGAGGCAAGAAGATAGTTTCCCACAATTCCGGCGAAGCAGAGATTCGCCGTAGTGATCTGCGTAAAATCGCCGGTCCTCCTCCGTCAAACCCTTCAAGTCCCCCGGGGCTGAAAGCTTGTTGAACTGCATTTGCTGGCGTTCCTGATGGCTTCGCTCAGATTTCCTTTCTCGCCACCAATTCCGCCGTCGCCTTCTCCGCAATCTCTTCGCGGTAATGCAATACGCGCAACCCGTCCGCCAGCCGCAAGAGTTCGCCCGGCTCCAGCAAGTACGCCGGATTCTTCGGGCCGCCCGGCAGTTTCAACTGCGCCAACGTGAGCGTCTTGTAGACGAGCAGTCCGCCCGGCCGCACCGCTTTCACTATCTCCGAAAAGATCTTTCGCTCCAGATAGAAAAACGCCATCACCACTTCGAACCCTGCTTCGAACTGGGTTTGCGAAGCCTTGAAATGGGTGAGATCGTCTACTACAAAGTGCATGTGGGACGCGAGCGGTCCGGCATTCTGCCGTGCCTGTTCGACTCCGGCGTCGGAGACATCAATCAGCGTGACTTCCCAGCCCTGTTTCGCCAGCCAGATCGCATGCCGTCCCGCTCCTCCCGCAAGGTCGAGCGCGTTTCCTGGGTGCGGAAATAGCGGCAGAATGTATTCGGAAAACGCCCGTGCCAGGAAGGGATCGGGGACCGTCCACGTTTCTGCGCCGGCCGCTTCGAGATATTTCTGGTTCCAGCGCTCGCGTTCGTTATCGGAAGAAGAAGTGAACGACATGCTCTGTGATTCTAACCCTCCTAACAGCCGGTGGCGCATGTACGATTTGTGTCAAGGTATGTCTTTAGGCATACCATCAAGAGGGTTATACGATCTGAAAATCTTACTGAGCTAAAGGAGACGGCAGAGCGATGGCACCAGATGGTTTGTTCCACTGTGAACTTGAGCAGTCGAAAGATAAAGATGAACACGGGAATCAAGTGACGACCATTAAGTGTCATGGCGATCTGGTCAGCGCCACCGCGAGTGAGTTAAAAGAATTGGTGATGCCCCTCATCCCTCTTGGCGGTCGCATCGTTATCGACGTTAGTGATGTAAGACATTTGGATAGCGCCGGCCTCGGAGCTCTGGTTGGCCTCAAGGTGTCGGCAATCAAGCAAGGCCTATGTATCCTTGAATTCGCCAACATTCCACCTCGCATGCTGGAACTGCTGCGCATCACTCGTCTCTCGGAGTTGTTCTCGTCGTAAGACCGGCGTACGATCTTCGACTTCATCCCGATGGATGCGGGTGCGGGTGCCCCACTCATTCGCGTCCTTTGCGAATGAGTGGGCAGCGGACGAAAGCACCGTCGGCTAATAAAATGCTTTGCATTCCGCGATGATTGCTGTAATCCTCGCAGCGGAGAAAAAGCGAGCCGTGTGTTTTTCAGCCACAGCGAACTTTGTGGGCAGCGGAGTACTGGGCGCCGTCGGCGTCGTCACCTTGACGAAGGTCAAGCACAGGCGCGAATTGCTTTTCGCAGCGCTGCCCACGCTATTCGCCATTCATCAGTTCATCGAGGGATTCGTCTGGCTGGGATTGGATGGGATTCTCTCGCCTGCCGTGGCCCACGACATGGGCGCGGCGTTCATGCTTTATGCGCAGGGGCTCCTCCCTTTTCTGCTGCCGCTAAGCGTGCTGCTGTTCGAGCCTAACAAGAAGAGTCGCGGACGCATGCTGCCCTTCCTGGTGCTCGGCGGAGCGACCACGCTATATATTTTGTGGGCGTTGACGGCGTACCCATTGCAGCTGTACGTCAAGGGAAACAGTATCGTGTACATCAATCAAGCGACGAATAATACAGCCGTTGCCTTGCTCTATGTGATTGCAACCTGTGGTTCGCTATTTTTCTCGAAGATCAAGATGATGGTAATCTTTGGCGCGGCAAACCTGGCGATTCTGCTGGTGGTAATGGAGTTCAAGCGCTACGCGTTCACCTCGCTCTGGTGTGCGTACGCGGCGATCGCAAGTGTGATCATCCTTGCCTACTTCTGGAGAAGCAGCGGACACCGGCCGTTCCTCTACGCGTAGCCAGGCCAATTTGAAGCTCTCTACAAGTTTAGCTTTGCAACGGCCGGGCGGGGACGCCCGGCGCTCCACCGGCTAACCCGTCTTCCGGCCAACCCCGCTTTATAAACCACCATTTATAATAGAAAGATTCGGTTGCGCGTTTTGATCCGTCTGTAGTGCCAGGGGAAGATGTCGACAGATAGCATTGTGGTTCGCGGGGCCCGGGTTCATAACCTCAAGAATATTGATTTTGAGATTGAGCACAACACTCTGACCGTCGTCACCGGGGTCTCCGGTTCCGGCAAATCGTCGCTTGCCTTTGATACGATCTACGCCGAGGGCCAGCGCCGTTACGTCGAGTCGCTGTCCGCATACGCGCGCCAGTTTCTGGAGCGGATTGAGAAGCCCGACGTCGATCTGATCGACGGAATCGCGCCCGCGGTTGCCATCAAGCAGAAGAATTCCACCCGCAATCCGCGCTCCACCGTCGCCACTGCTACCGAGATCTTCGATTACTTGCGTCTGCTCTTCGCCCGCGTCGGACGCACTTACTGCCTGCAATGCGGTCAGGAAGTGAAAAAAGATACGGTGGACGAAGTTGCCGACCGCTTGCTCGCTTTGGGCGACGGCACTCGGCTGAATGTGTTCTTCCCGATTCAGCCGTACGTTGCTGGGGGGCCTGCGGGGCCTGCGGCGCCAACAGCGGAAGACAAAAGCGCCAGGAAGTCTCGCGGGAAGAAAAAGCCGGACGGGTCGACGCTGCCCTCTGCCGCGGGCTTTGTTTCGATTTCCGACGCGATGAGGACGCGGCTCTTCGACCTGCGCAAACGCGGCTTTAACCGGCTTTTTCAGAACGGCCAGATCTTCGAGTTCTCGACCCCGGAGTCGCTGCTGGACATCAACTTTTCCGAACCTGTCTTTGGTTTAGTGGATCGCCTCGTCGTCTCCGCCGACCAGCGCTCCCGCATTGTCGATGCCATCGAGATTGGTTATCGCGAAGCGGGCGAGGTTATTTTCGAAACCGCGCGTCGAAGTGGGAGTGGCAGTGGGAATGGGGATGGCGGCGGTGAAGGCGAAAGTCCCCAGCGGCTGCGCTTTTCTCAGCGCTTCGAGTGCAAGAACGACGGCAGCCGCTACGAAGAGCCCGAGCCGCGCCTGTTTTCATTCAACAATCCTTATGGCGCCTGTCCGCGTTGCCAAGGCTTCGGCAACACGATCGACATCGATCTCGACCTTGTCATACCCGACAAGGGAAAAACGCTGAACGAAGGCGCGATCGAACCTTGGACCAAACCCAAGTATCGTCCGCTTTTCACCGAACTGAAGCGCGTCGCGCGGCAAGCTGGAGTTCCGCTGGACGTGCCTTGGTACGAACTTGAAGCCGAGCAGCAGCGGCTCGTCGTCGAGGGTAGTAGAGACAGTGGCCGGAGCTTCCTTGGTATACGTGGCTTCTTCCAGCATCTCGAGCGCAAGAAGTACAAGCTGCACGTCCGCGTTTTTCTCAGTCGCTATCGCGGATACTCGCTTTGCTTTGCATGCGGAGGAACTCGCCTGCGCGCGGAAGCGCGCCAGGTAAAAATCGATGGCAAGAATATCTGCCAGGTGTGCAGTATGACGGTTGAAGAGGCAGCCCGCTTCTTCGGTCAACTTACGCTCTCGATCGAGCAAGCTGCGATTGCCGACAAGCTGCTTATCGAACTTCGCGAGCGCCTGCGTTTTCTCAACGAAGTCGGGCTCGAATACCTGACGCTTGACCGTCTCTCTTCCACGCTATCGGGCGGAGAAGCGCAGCGCATTCAGCTCGCGACATCTCTTGGTTCGCGTCTGGTCGGCACGTTGTACGTGCTCGACGAGCCTTCCATCGGCCTCCACAGCCGCGATACACACCGGCTCATCAAGATCCTGCATGACCTGCGCGACCTGGGAAACACGATCCTCGTGGTCGAGCACGACCCCGACATCATGCGCGCTGCCGATCGCATTCTCGACCTCGGCCCCGGCGCCGGAGAAAATGGCGGAAAAGTCGTCGGCGCCGGAACCTACAGCGAGATCATCAAGATGCCGCACTCGCTCACCGGGCGTTACCTCGCCAACGAACTTCAAATCCAGATTCCGCCGCGACGCCGCCAACCGGGGTCGCACAAACTCCGCATCACCGGCGCCCGCGCGCACAACCTGAAGCACATCGATCTTGAAATTCCACTCGGCATGCTGGTCGCGATTACCGGCGTCTCCGGCTCGGGAAAATCGTCATTACTCCACAACGTCCTCTATCAGGCATTGGCCACGGCGAAGCGGCAAACCAACGGCAGCACTTCCGGCTCCATTTTGTGCGACAGCATTAGAGGCGACGAGTTTCTCGACGAGGTCGTCCTCGTCGATCAATCGCCCATCGGCCGCACTCCGCGCTCGAATCCGGTCACCTATATCAAGGCATTCGACATCATCCGTGAACTATTCGCCTCGCTGCCGGAAGCCAAGAAGCGCGGCTTCGCAGCCGGGCATTTTTCTTTTAATGTGCCCGGCGGCCGCTGCGAAAACTGCCAGGGTGACGGCATCGTCACCGTCGAAATGCAGTTTTTGGCCAACGTCGAGCTGATCTGCGACGAATGCAAGGGCACGCGCTACAAGCCGCAGGTGCTCGAAATCCACTACAAAGGCAAGAACATTCACGAAGTCCTGAACCTCACCGTGCGCGAAGCGCTCAGGTTCTTCGCCGACGTTCCCCGGCTCACGGACAAATTGCGCGTGCTCGACGAAGTCGGCCTCGGCTACCTGCGCCTGGGCCAGTCGGCCACCACGCTCTCCGGAGGCGAAGCGCAGCGCATGAAGCTGGCCGCGCACCTTCAGCCCGGAACTCGTCCAGCCAGCCACCTCGCAGAAAGCGGCGATGGGCGCAAACGCAAGCTCCGCATGCTTTACATTTTCGATGAGCCTACGACCGGCCTGCACTTCGACGATGTCAGCAAGCTACTTTTCGCTTTTCGCCGTCTAATCGATGCGGGAGGCTCCATTATCGTAATCGAACACAATCTCGAGGTCATCAAAACGGCCGACTGGGTCATCGATCTCGGTCCGGAAGGCGGCGATCGCGGCGGGAACCTTGTCGGCTCGGGCCCGCCCGAAGCGATCGCCGAGCTGAAAGACTCCTACACTGGACAGTATCTAAAGCAGGTCTTGAACGGAAATGGCGACCACTAGAATAAGTGGAGCGCCGGGCGTTCCCGCCCGGCACCGCTGCAAAGACGGCCCGAGCATGAACTGCCGGTTCACTAAAGCGATCCTGGTTATCGCTCTTACGGCATGGCTAACGGCGGGCGGCCTCGCGCAAACCCACACCACCGTCCGCCATTACAAAGAGCGCATCGATGACACGCCTCCGGAAATCGCGCAGGCCGAAGATGCCATCCAGAAAAACGATTTCGCCGACGCGGAAACGCTGCTGAAAAAGGCGATCGACAAGGATCCCAATAATTATCAGGCATGGTTCGATCTCGGATTTGTTCTGAACCGCCTCGCCCGCACCGACGAATCCATCGCCGCGTATCGCAAGTCGGTCGCCGCCAAGCCCGACGTTTTTGAATCCAATCTAAACCTAGGCCTGATGCTCGCGCGCGCCCATAATCCCGACGCCGAGCAATTCCTGCGCGCCGCCACAACGCTCAAACCCACCGAGCATTCTGCAGGAGATCACACGGAAGAAGGTCAAGCCCGCGCCTGGCTCGCACTCGCGCATCTGCTGGAGAATAAGAAGCCGGAAGAAGCACTCGCGGCTTACCGCAAAGCCTCCGAACTCACCCCGAAGGATCCTGAGCCCCATCTCTCTGCCGGTCTGCTGCACGAGCGGCAAAGGGAATTTTCGGACGCCGAGGCCGAATACAAACAAGTGTTGGCACTCGGTCCGCACTCCACGGATTCTCACAACCACGATCCGCACAACGATGATCCTCAGACCACGGAAGCCGCCATCGGCCTCACCAACCTGTACATGAAGTCCGGCCGCTTGGGCGACGCCGAACCCCTGCTGCGCCGGCTGACCGCCGAGCGCCCCGATGACGCCGGTATTCATCTCCAACTGGGGCGCGTACTTGCCGCGCAGGGCAAGAAAGACGACGCCATCGCGGAAATCCAGACTGCGCTGAAATTCGCACCGGCCGACGGCGACGCGCAGCGTGATCTCGCCGACCTTTATGCGATCGCCGGAAAGAATGGTCTCGCGGAGGCAGCCTATCGCACGCTGCTTACCGCTCACCCGAATGACGCCGAATTGCATCGCGGGCTGGGGAAGGCGCTGCTGCTGCAGAAGAAATTCCCGGAAGCGCAGCAGGAGTTTCTGACAGCGGTCCGGCTGAAGCGCGATTGGCCCGATGTCTACGTCGATCTCGCTTTTGCCGCTAACGAGAACAAGAACTACGACCTCACGATCAGGGCCCTCAACGGGCGCAACATGTTAAATGCGGAGATGCCGCCCCTCTGTTTTTTTCTTCGCGCCACCGCGTATGACCACTTGCGCGACTACAAACATGCCGCCGTCGATTATCATCAATTTCTGGATGTTGCCAAAGGAAAGTACCCCGATCAGGAGTGGCAGGCTACCCACCGCCTGATCGCCATTGAACCGAAGAAGCGTTGAGTGCCATGCGCCGCCTTGCCTCTTTCATGCTTGTCGTTGTCCTTGCCATCGCCTGCGCTTACGGCTCGGCCAAGAACGAAACCGTAGACGAACTCAAAGCACGCTTCGCAAGCGCGCGTCCCGAGGACCGCGCTGATCTCGCCATCCGCATCGCACAGTATCAGCTCCGCCTTGCCGACAAGCTCTACAGCGAGGGCCGGGTCGACCAGGCCCGCGCCTGCGTTGAAGACATCGTTACCTACTCCGAGAAAGCTCGCGACACCGTCACGCAAACCAGGAAGCGCCTCAAGGATGTCGAGATCAACGTTAGAAAAATGGCGGAGAAGCTGCGTGACGTCAAGCGCACTCTCGCCTTCGACGACCAGCCTCCGGTCGAACAGGCCATCCGCCGCCTGGAAGACATCCGCACCACCCTGCTCAAGGAAATGTTCGCCAAAGAGATAGAGAAGGAGGAGAAGAGATGAGGCCGGACGTCCGCTGGCATTCGCTCAGGCACTGGCGCCGACACACCGCGCTCGGCCTGGCGCTCTTGCTCGCGCTCCCGCTCTGCGTGCCACTCGGCTCGCCGCTTTGGGCCCAGCGCCGCCGCGACCCCCTCAATCCGCTGGAGATCGACCAGCTCCGCGACGCCATGCTCTACCCCGACGAGCGCTTAAAGCTCTACGTGAAGTTTTCCCGGGATCGCATGACCAAGCTTGAGCAAATGCGCAGCGATCCCAAGACCACCGAGCGCGCTCGCAAAACTCATGACATGCTCGAAGATTTCCTCGCCGTCTACGACGAACTCAACGACAACATCGACATGTACGTCGGCCGCAAAGATGACATACGCAAGCCGCTGAAGGCCATCATCGAAGCCGACACCGAATTTCAGTCCAAGTTACGCGCCCTCAAGAACTCCGCGAACGCCGACGCCGCCGAAGCGAAGCAGTACGAATTCCTGCTCACCGACGCCCTCGACACCGTTGACTCCGGCGCCGAAGACCACCGCAAGACCGTCGCCGAAGTCGACGAATACATGAAGCACAAAAAGAAGAAATAGAGCGGATGCCGCCGGCGGCAAACGTCGTTACCACAGGGAGCACAGGGGGAAACTCAGGTTAACCCTGTGTATCCCCGTGCCCCCTGTGGTTAGCTCTTTCCCTTTCGGCGATCTTAGTTAAGCTGGCCATGCTACCCTTTCCTCAACGTGTCCCAAAAGCTCGCCGAAATTTTTCACGAGGCCTATCGCGAACTCCGGCCCCGCACGCCCGCGCCGCCCATGCCGCCCATGGATGTTTGTTTCTATCCTTTCGTCTCCATCAACAACACCATCCGCCTCCGCCAGGGAAAGCTCTACATCCGCCTCTCCGACCTGCTCGAAGGCGCTCCCGAAGCCGTGCAGTATTCGATCGCCCACATCCTGCTGGCCAAGCTCTATCGCCAGCCGGTCAATCGCGCCCACAGCGCCCGTTATCGCCGCTATGTCGCCAGCCACGATGTTGCCGCCAAAGCGCGGCTCTTCCGCCAGATGCGCGGACGCAAGCACATCCACTCCGCCCGCGGCCATCACTACCATCTGGAAGAAATCTTCGACGACCTTAACCGCCGTTTCTTCCACGGACTCATGGGACGCCCGCAACTCACCTGGAGCAAGAACCACGCCCGCAGCAGCCTCGGCCACTACGACCCCGCCCACAACGCCATCGTCATCAGCCGTGTCTTCGACCACCCACGCGTGCCGCGTTACGCGATCGATTACATTCTCTACCACGAGATGCTGCACTTGAAGCATCCGGTTAAGTTGCGGGGCAGCCGGAGGTGCGTGCACTCGAAGGAGTTTCTGGCTGAAGAGAACATGTTTCCTGAACTCGCCCAGGCAAAGAACTTCTTGCGGATTATCTGAAAGCGGAGGGAGATTCTGGTTCTCAGTGAGTGAAATCGCGAGTGGCTGTTGAAAAACTTTTTTCAGGGAATTTCACCAACGAAGTTCGTTCGTAAGCTATTGAATGTTCGTTTGCAGTAAGACGCTGAAATCCCTAGAAATTACTGCTTTGGTTCCTTTTTCAACAGCCACGTCAGTGGGTGTTGAAAAAGTACGTCAGCGGAACGGCTTTTTCGGCTGCGAGTGCCGCTGCCAAGTTTTTCTTCCCTCTGTTCGGCTAAGCGGTAGCTGGCAGAACCGGTGTTGTCGGCTGGCTGAGGAACCGCACCAGTCGCTTGATGTTCTGCGCAGCCGCTGCCAGGAAGAACTGCTCCCGAACGAACTTCAAGCGTCGTAAGCGCAAGCGGCGCAGTCCGATCTGATTCTTCAGTTCCGCAAACAAAGCCTCGACTTTCTTTCGCTGTCGTTGCGCCGTGGAAAACTCGGGGGTGTTCGCCAACTCCCGTGCGCGTTGTCGTGCCGACTCATGGATGTGAATGGCGAGATATTTATATCGTCCACTCGTGCACTGCGCTTTTTGCGAGCAGGCTCCGCAGCGTTTCGCGCTGCCGATATAGGCATGGGCACGATTGCGAACGTTCAAGCCAACGTAGTTCAGTTGCTCTCCCGCAGGACAACGGTAGCTGTTGCTCTCCGGCTGATAGGTAAATCGCTCCGGGCCATAGCCGGGATTGTTCTTTCGCAGAGCACTGTCTCGCGTGCGCATATAAGGGGTGATGCCGCGATCCAGCAACCATTGCAGAAACTCCCCATTGCCATAGGTCGTATCGGCTGCTATGGAGGCTGGCTTTCCTCCTTGTCGCTGGACAAAGCGGATGATCATGTCCTGTGCGGCCACCGTCTCCTGACTCATGCGGGCCGCCGTCGCTTGTACACCCACGACCACGCAACTGTGATTGTCCACGAGATAGTTGTCGTAGTATCCCAGCCGGGCAGGCGTTCCGCCTTTGGTGGCATAGGTGGAATCGGGATCGGTCGTCGACACTTGTTCTTGCTTATTCACCGGTTCTTCCACCGGGTTCTGCTGTTCCACCTCCTGCAGATACTGACGCAGCGTGTAATGGACCTCTGCAGCTTCCATCAACTGCTCGCGTGGAATGCGGCTCTCCTTGGCCGCATTGGCTTCCACGAAGCTTCCGTCCACCGACAGGTTGTCGCCGCGCACCAGCCCTACCTCCACACACTGCTGCACAATCTGTTCAAACAACTGCTCGAACAACTTCGACTCTTGGAATCGTCCGTGCCGGTTCTTGGAGAACGTCGAGTGATGCGGAATCTCTTCATCGAAACTCAGCCCCGTGAACCAGCGCCACGCCAGATGCATGCGCAGTTCCTCGACCAGTTTGCGCTCGCTGGTGACACCGTACAGGTAACCAATCAGCAGAATGCGCAGCAGAAGTTCGGGATCAATCGAAGGTCGGCCCGTGTCGCTGTAGCTCTCCTTCAATCGCTCTCGCACAAAGTCAAAGCTGACGTGTTTATCGATCAGCCGCAGCAGATGGTTTTCAGGAACCTGGTCTTCCAGACGGAAGTAGTAGAACAGCGACTCTGAGCGAGCGTGGTGTCCCATCATGAGCAGCAGGCCTCCGAGCATGGCGATGAACAGCAGCATCAAGAACTCTCGCCTGCTTATAACCGGAACCTTGCTTCACCACAAGCATCAACTCAGGCACTTTTTCAACAGCCACATCAGATTTCACTCAGATACTGGCATTGCCTGGCCCGACAAATGTCTGTCGCTAAAAAGAAACCCGAACCGCGTGGGTCCGGGTCTCGGGAACTTATTAGCCTGTCCAGCCATAACGATTATCGCTAGTACACATCTGAGTGTCAACATTACCAAGGGGCTCCCTGTCCTGGGCCCCTTGATCAATCTCCCTACCAAACCGAGAGAGACTGTGGACCCGACGGGATTCGAACCCGCACCTTCTAGCTGGACAGGCCAACGTGCTCCCATTACACCACGGGCCCTGCGGTGAGTTTCATGGCTTTGCCGTTTGAAGGGCAAGTACATGCATCACACCAAAATCGTGACAAATACGAGGGTGTTCCCGCGAAATACCGTTTAATGCTCGCTTTCCCCGTGTGATGCAAATCACAGCAATAGGTGATTCACTGCGTTGACCGCGTCCCACGCTACCCCGTATCCTATTGATATTGAAATTGAAATTCATTTTCAATTAGGAACCGGTACTTAAACCATGCTCCAGGCATTCATCATCACCCTCCGCGAAGGCGTCGAAGCCGCTCTTATCGTCGGCATCACCCTGGCCTATCTTGCCAAGATCGGCCGCAATGATCTGCGCAAAGCGGTCTATGCCGCCCTCGCCGCCGCCTTTGCCGGATCGATCGGCGTGGCCATCGTAGTCTCGCGCTTCAAATTGAACCAGGAGATCTTCGAAGGCTGGGTCATGCTGGTCGCTGCCGTCTTCGTCGTCACCATGATCGTCTTCATGATGAAGACCGGCCGCAAGCTCAAGGGCCAGATCGAAAGCAAGGTCGGATTGTTCGCCCGTGGCGACGCATGGATCGGCCTCTTCATCTTCGTTTTTCTCATGGTCCTGCGCGAAGGCGCCGAAACCGTTCTGATCCTCTCCGCCGTCACGCTGAACTCGAGCGAACTGATGAGCTTCATCGGCACGGTCATGGGAATTGTCGTCGCCATCCTGTTCGGCGTGATGTTCGTCAAGGGCAGCGTCAAAATCAATCTGCAGAAATTCTTCCGGGTCACGACCGCGATTCTTTTCCTGGTGGCCGGGCAACTTGTGATCTCGGGCCTGCACGAGCTCTCCGAGAACGGAGTGCTTCCCTCTTCCCGCCAGGAGATGGCCATCATCGGCCCCATCGTCCGCAACGACTTTTTCTTCTTCGTCACCATTCTGGCGCTGGCCGCGCTGATGGTGCTGTTTGAAATGAAGAGCCGCCAGCCGATGGAACTGCCGGCATCCGGCGCCGCACGCCGCAAAGCGCTCTGGACCGCGCGCCGCGAGCGTCTCTGGATGGCCTCGGTTTACATCTTCTCATTCGCCTTCATCGTGATGGTCACCGCCAGCTTCATCTACGAGAAGAGCGCCAGCGCGCTCTCGCCCGCCGCCGAAGTCACCTTCAGCGACGGCAAAGTTTCCATCCCGCTGAAGCAGGTTTACGACGGCGAACTGCACCGCTTCGAAGCGAAAGAAGGTGGCGTTGAAGTCCGTTTCTGGCTCTACCAGAAGCCCGACGGAAAAGTTGCAACCTTGTTCGACGCTTGCGAAATCTGCGGGCCGGTCGGCTTCTACAAGAACAAACAGGGAGTGATCTGCAAAAACTGCGCCGCCCAAATAAACCCGCAGTCGATTGGCTTGCCCGGCGGGTGCAATCCGATTCCGTTGAAGGCGCAGGTCACCGACGACGCGGTCATCGTCTCCGAAGCCGACGTCGCGGCCGGCAGACACTACTTCGAGCCGAAATAATGTTTCCTCGCATCGTCTACGAATCGTTCCGCCGTCAAGCGCGACGCAAGCTTCTCGCAGGCATCGCGATCACACTCGGCGTGGCCGTCGCCACTGCCATGATCGCGGTGGCCACCGACATCGGCGACAAAATCAACCGCGAGCTGCGCAGCTATGGCGCCAACCTGGTGGTCACTCCGCAGGAAGACACGCTCGACGTGGAAGTCGGCGGCGTCAACCTGAAACCCCCGAGCGACGGCGCATTCCTCAACGAAGCCGACCTCCCGAAAATTCGCGGCACCTTCTGGCACCACAACATCGTCGGCTTCTCGCCCATGCTGCCCGTCACCGTCAAAGTCGGCGGCTCTCAGCTCTCAGCTCTCAGCTCTCAGAACGTCACGCTGGTAGGCACTTATTTCAACAAGGCGCTCCGCTTCGGCAAAGACGACTTCACCACCGGAGTTCGCATCACCCATCCCTGGTGGAAAGTAGAAGGCGAAGGCAAGTGTGGGGACGGGCGACTCGAAGACTCGCCAGCGGCTTGCGGCTGGCCCGATGACAACTCCGAGAACATTCTCGTAGGCGAGCGCCTGGCAGCAAAGCTAGCTAAGAAGCCAGGAGACACACTGGAAGTTTCCGGCCGCCAACTCACGATCTCTGGCATCCTCTCGACCGGCGGCGCCGAAGACGACCAGATCGTCGCGCCGCTCGCCCTCGCGCAGCAGATTCTCGGCAAACCCGGCGCCGTACGCCGCGTCTACGTCAGCGCTATGACCAAGCCTCCGGATGCGCTTTCCACCCGCGATCCGAAGACGATGACTCCCGAGGTCTACGACCGCTGGTATTGCTCGCCCTACGTGGAATCGATTGCCTACCAGTTGCAGGAAGCGATTCCGCATTCGCACGCCGAGCAGATCCGCCAGGTGGCACAGAACGAAGGCACGGTGCTCTCGCGCATCAAGGGACTCATGCTGCTGATCACGCTCGCCGCGCTCTTCGCATCCGCGCTCGCCGTTTCCGCAGCCATGGCCACGGCGATATATGAGCGCCGCATCGAAGTCGGCCTGATGAAGGCCCTCGGCGCAGGTAATCTCGCGGTCTCTGCCATCTTCTTTGCGGAGGCGCTGCTGCTCGCGCTCGTCGGCGGCATTGCGGGATTTTCCGCCGGAGCCCTGCTCGCCCGCCAGATCGGCCGGTCGATTTTCAACTCGCAGATTTCCATAGAGCCCGTGCTCTTCCCGATCATCATGGCCATCGCCGTCTTCGTGACCTTTGCTGGAAGCGCCGCCGCCATCCGCCGCGCCGTGAAGTTCGATCCTGTCTTCGCCCTGCGAGGTGAAGGATAAAGATGACGACGAGCGACACTCCCGGCACGCTCCTCACTCCCCAGCAGGTCGCCGATCGCCGCGCCCACGCGCCGCATACTTCTATGTTTGCGCGCATGTTGCTGCGCGCCGCCGTCCTTCGTCGCCGAAGCGCCGCCTCCGCCCTGCTCGCCATGATCGTAGCCGCCGCCGTCGCCACCGCGATGATGAACCTCTATGTAGACGTGCAAGCGAAGCTCCGCACCGAATTTCGAAACTATGGCGCCAATGTAGTCATCGTGGCGAAAGACGGTCAGTCCCTGCCCGTCGACGCACTGGCCAAAGTCGAATCCGTTCTCGGCGAAAAGACAAAGACGCTGGCTGTTCCTTTCGCGTATGCCGTCGCCCGCACCAAGGACGGACAATCGGTGGTAGTCGTCGGCACCGACTTCGCCCGCGCCCGCCAGTTGAACCACTGGTGGAAGGTGAGCCATTGGCCCAACGCGCCCAACGAAGCTCTCATCGGCATGCGCGCTGCCGCCATACTCAGCCCTAAAGTCGGCGCGAATCGTCAGCCCTTCGAACTGACGTTCCAGGGCAAAGCGATCCAACTCGCTCCCGCCGGCATGCTCCAGACCGGCGCCGGAGAAGACAGTCGCATCTATCTCGATCAATCTGAGTTCCAGAACTGGACGGGCGTAGCGCCTTCCACCATCGAAGTCGACGCCAATGGAACCGCCGCCGAGGTCGAAGCTTCGATTCGCCAGCTCGCGCAGCTTCTGCCCGCGGCCGACGTTCGCCCTGTCCGCCAGATCATGGAAGGCGAAGCCAACGTGCTGAACAAAACGCGCGCTACGCTTTACGCTTCGGCCACGCTGGTCGTGCTCACTTCCGCGCTCTGCGTGCTCGCTACTCTGATCGGATGGGTTTTCGACCGCCGCCGCGACTTCGCCATCATGAAAGCCCTGGGGGCATCCGAACATTTAATCAACGGATTCTTTGCCGCCGAAGCTGCGGCCCTGGGCGTGGTCGGCGCGATTTTAGGCTTCTTCATCGGCATCGGCGTCGCTGCCTGGATCGGACGAGTCAATTTCCACGCGCCCGTCGTCCCGCGCTTCGGCGTTTTTCCGTACGTGCTCGCCGGCAGTGTTGCCGTCGCCCTCATCTCGGCTATCCTGCCCATCGAGCTGCTGCGCCGCGTGCAACCGGCTATTATTTTGAGGGGAGAGTAATGGAATCGGGTGATCGGGCCATCGGGTCATCGGGTCATCGAAACCCGTGGGAAGAGGAAAGAACAGGATGATTCAACTCAAAAACGTAACCAAGAGTTATCCCGCTAGAGAAGAAGAAAATAACGGCGGCCTTATTAAAGCGCTCGACGACATCTCGCTCTCCATCGAGTCCGGCGAGTGGGTCGCCATGATGGGCCCCTCTGGCTCCGGCAAGAGCACCATGGTCAATCTCATCGGATGCCTCGACCGCCCCACTAGCGGCGAAATCTGGCTTGACGGACAAAACGTCGCCAGCCTCAGCGCCTCCGACCTCAACCATGTCCGCGCCGAAACCATCGGCTTCGTCTTCCAGCAGTTCCACATGATCCCGTATCTCACCGCGGTCGAGAACGTCATGCTCGCGCAGTACTTCCACAGCATGACCGACGAAAAGGAAGCGCTCGAAGCTCTCGAACGCGTCGGCCTCAAAGACCGCGCCGGACACCTGCCCTCGCAGCTCTCCGGAGGCGAGCAGCAGCGCGTCTGCATCGCCCGCGCCCTCATCAACGATCCCAAAATCGTGCTCGCCGACGAGCCCACCGGCAACCTCGACGCCGTCAACGAAGAAATCGTCTTGCGCCTGCTCCGCGAGCTCCACCATCAGGGACGCACCATCGTCATGGTGACGCACGACCCCGTAGTAGCCCGTCTGGCCGACCGCCGCATCGAATTGCATCATGGCAAAATCGCCGCCCAGGAAGTTTTTGCCATGGCCGACGAAGAGCAATTCGATGAAGTGCTGGAAGAATTATTTGCCCTGGAAGAGAACGGCCAAATCGCGGAGATTGGCCGGATGGAGGTCCACGGCGCTCTGCCCGTGTCCCTCGCCGTGGAAAAAATGACCGCCATAGATCTGGTGACCACGCGCCCGCACCCACCTGAAACACACGATCACAAGCCCTTCGTCAATCCCTGCCACGACGCGCTGAAGCCTGCCGGCTTTTCGATCGGTGACGGATCCTTAATCGTCGAACTCACCCCGCGTGGACACCAGCGCGCCGCCGACATCATCCGCCGCCATCGCCTGGCCGAGCGCCTCTTCACCGATTCGCTCGCCATGGATAGTGAAACCGAAATCGAGCAGCAGGCCTGCAAGTTCGAGCACATACTCTCACCCGAAGCCACCGACAAGATCTGCACCTTCCTCAATCACCCACGCACCTGCCCTCACGGAGCAGCGATTCCGCCAGGCCCCTGCTGCGAACGCCGCGCCGAACCAAGGCAGACCGCGGCCGCGTTATCCGAACGGCGTTAGTTTTTGACTTTCTTGTGTGGGGACGAGGCTTTGCCCCGTCCAAGCGGGGCCCTTCGGCTGTCGCTCAGGACAGGCTCCGCCCCGCTTCCACACGACCGCAATGCGCACCCCGCTACTTCTTCCCAAAGAATTTCCCCAATCCCAACCGCACCTGCACGGTGTTCACTCCCGGATTCGGCACAGTCAGCCCGGCATTCGAAATGTGCATGTACCGGACATCCACCGACCACGCGTGCTTGTCAAAGAAATACAGCCCGAACGCCGCGCCCGACGTGAAGTTTATCGCCGAAGTTCCCGCCGGCACTTCATGCGTCGTAAACAGCGTTCCTCCACTCAACTCGAGGTAGGGAGCAAGGTGTCCACGCGTGGCGAAGATCCATTTCAACCCCACCGGATTCACTCCTCCCCCATAGACGGTGTTTGCCGGCTGGAACACAACAAATGCCGGCACCGCGTCCACCGCCAGCTCGAATCGTCCGTTGAGAAATCCCGGCCCGTGCGGAGCCGTCACAATCCACCCATAACTAACTCCCGCGTTCCACACGCTCGTATCCTTGGTCCCGCCCGGAACCGAGCGCCCGCCGCCCGTCCAAACCTGAAGCTCATGACCGCCCTCCTCCGGGCGCTCTTGCGCAACTGCCAAAGGAGCGTCCAGAAACATTGCTAGAAAGAGTCCCAGGAAAAAAGAGCTCGCGCCCCTGATGGATCGTGTCATAAGTATGGTGAAGGTCGAAACAGAACGATACGCGAAAACAAGCGATACGTGAACCCAAGCCAAGAAACAAATCGCAACCGGCCTAGGTTTTTGGGAAGGGCACGACTTCAGTCGTGCCGTTAAATCGTTGAAAATGTGCCCGCGCTTCAGCGCCTGAGGAGTGCTTCTTGCGCCCTCGACGACTTTTTCCGCAGCCTGTGAAGGCATGCCCTGATACGAATCGCATGTGCACCACGGGATGCTACAGCCCCAGCCCGCCATCCACCGCCAACACCTGTCCGGTAATAAACTGCGGAGCCATGGCAAAGAACATCACGGCGGCGGCAATGTCCGCGGCCGTCCCGCTACGCTGCATCGGCGTCTGCTCCGCTGTCTTTCTCATGAATGAGGCCGCCGATTTCTCTCCCAGTTCAATCATCCCCGGAGCCACCGCATTTACCGCGATCTCCGGCGCCAGCGCCTTCGCCATCACTTTGGTCAGCATGTGCAGTGCCGCCTTCGACGAGCAATAGTGGGCATGCGTCGCCCAAGGCCGCAGCCCGCCTAGAGAACCCATATTGACGATGCGCCCTCGGCGCTTTCTCAAATACGGCAGCGCCTCACGCGAAACCAGAAATGGTCCTCGCGTATTGGAAGCAAAAATCGCATCCCACTGCGCTACCGTAATCTTCTCAAACTCGACGGTCTCATAATTCGCGGCGTTATTCACCAGCACGTCGATCCCGCCCAGTTCGCTCGCCACTTCCTTCACCATTTCCCGGACGCTCTGCTCATCCGTAACATCGCAGCGCACCGCCAGCGCCTCCACGCCATGCTGCGCCAGCTCTAAGATCACCGCCCGCGCCTCGCGCGCCGACTCGCGAAAAGTAATCGCTACGTCCGCCCCGTTTTCGGCCGCGGCCAAAGCAATCGCGCGCCCCAGTCGTTTCGCCGCTCCCGTCACCAGGACCGTCTTTCCAGAAAGTGGCTTTCGGTTCGTCGTCGTGACGAGCATCGTCATCAGGGAATTCTACGCCCGTCCGTGTCTTGGAAAGCCCCACCGAGACTGGTAAACTCGCTCCAATGACGAAGCCTCGCGAAGTCATCGTTTATTCCCGCAAGGGATGTCATCTCTGCGAAATCGTTAAGGAGAGCCTCGTCAAGCTGCACAAGCATGGCGGCTTCACCTGGCATGAAATCGACGTTGACTCCGACGCCGAAATCCGGCGCCGCTATACCGACGAGGTCCCCGTAGTCTTCATCAACGGCCGCAAAGCGTTTAAGTACCGCATGGACGAGCGGGAGTTCCTCCGCAAATTGAGCGCTTAAGCAAGATCCCGCGCCGTCAACTGCCACATTCCGTTTGGCCCCCTTCAAAGTGCTAAACTCGCTTCGCATGCGGACGGACATCATGCCCCTTTGCGACCAGCACTACCGCACCATGGAGCCCGCAATCGCTCCCTACAACGCCGACTTTTCCATTGAATTCTTTCGCTGCACCGACAAGTTCTGCCACCGCTGCTTCGGCGAGCGCCTCGGCTACACCACGCCCAAGCGTGGAGACGCGCCCGCGCTCACCCCCAACCAGCCCACCTGCGAGCGCCACGGACGCCCCATGTTCATCGTCAGCCTCGACCGCCAGCGCAATCACATAACCTACGCCTGCCCCGAACCCGATTGCGCAGAGCGCGTAATCCGGACGTAAGCCATGTAGCGCGGACACTCCTGTCCGCGAAAGCTGGCGATTACAATCCCCCTCACTCCCCCACCAGCCACGCGTACTGCGCAGCCGTCAGCGGCACCACGCTCAATCGTCCCTGCCTCACCAGCGGAGACTCCGCAAACCCGGCCCGCGCCTTGATTTCCGCCAGCGTCCGCGGCTTCGCAATCGGCTTCCCAATCTTGATCTTCACCTGCGGATTCTTGGCATCGCTCGCATCCACCGCCACCACCGAAGCTGTCCCTACCGCGCTCTTCTCGTCCCCGGTGTGGTAGATCACCAGTCGCTCTTCCGGCTTCATCCCGCGCAGATGCTTCACCGCCGCCGGATTCGTCACCCCATCCCAAATCGTCGTCTTCTCCCGCTCCAGATCCGCGAAGGAATATACAGTAGGCTCAGTTTTCAGAAGGTAGTCCATGGGCAGGTATTGTAAACAGAAAACAAATTGCACGAGAACGAAAAAACGACGGCGGCAAGGACTTGCGCGCACTTGTTCCGTGACTAAATTTCTGGGACCAACTACCATGTCGGCTCAGTGAGCCCCGACAACAAAACATCGCGGACGAAGCGCGGCCTTCATTGGCTTGGCGTCGGCTTCGTCTGGTTGCTGCTTGCGGGCATGACATTCTGGGCTGCAGCCGCACTGTACTTTGATCTTTCGTTCGCGCACGTGGCGCTCTTGACTCCTATCCTTTATCTGGTTGTCATCGCGGCGGCGGCACATACGGCAAGAACGCGTCCGCGCAGAATGGTGATTTGCCTCGCTGGCTTTCTCATCGTGCTGACTTTCTGGCTCTCGCTCAAGCCCTCCAACAATCGCCAATGGCAAGCAAACGATTCTCAAACGCCCTGGGCGGAAATCGATGGCGACCGCGTTACCATCCACAACTTCCGCAACTGCTACTATCGCCATGATGTCGAGTTCACCTGTGAGTGGATCACCAAGACCGTCTTCCTGTCTCGGCTTCGCGGCCTCGACCTGTTCGTGGATTACTGGGGTTCACCCTGGATCGCGCATCCCATCGTCAGCTTCCAGTTCGGCAACAACGCCGCCGATGCCGATTACGTGGCGGCCTCCATTGAGGCGCGTTATCAAGTGGGCCAGAGCTACTCGCCCATTCGCTCCTTCTTTCGCCAATTCACCATTGTTTACGTGCTGGCGAATGAACGCGACCTCATCCGCCTCCGCACCAACTATCGATCGGGCGAGGATGTATACCTCTACCACATGGTTGCCAGCCCGGAATGGTCGCGCCTGCTCTTTCTCCAGTACTTGCAACAGGCGAATCGCCTGCGCGACCATCCCCGTTGGTTCAACGCTGTCACCGACAATTGCACGACCAACGTCTTCACGCAGATGGCAGCGACAGGCCATCTCCCAGCGGGAAGTTCGCGCTATGCTTGGTGGACTCTTTTGAATGGTCGGGCTCCCGAGATGCTCTACCGTGGCGGAAACTTCGCCGGCAATCTGCCTTTCCCCGAACTTAAGAGACAGGCGCGCATTAATTCCGTCGCTAACACGCTCGAGGATGCGCCTGACTTTTCACGGCGCATCCGGCTGAATCGCCCCGGCTTCGACTTTCTGGGCAGTGATGAAGACGAAGGGACATCGCAGCGCCCACCAAACTGAGTCGCCAATTCATCTGGTTACCGCTGACACTTCCCTTCCGCGCCGGTTTCGCCAACAATAGAAGCTTCTCGTGACGAACACCTCCACCAACCCGGGCAGTGTTACCAGAGCGACGATCACCATGGCCAAAGCCATCGAGCGCTACTTTAATGTGGCACTTTATCTGCTCGTGCTCACCGGCTTCGGCGCTCTGGCTTCGACCGGCGGCCTGGATCTGCCGGCGGTGGTTGGGGTGGGGATGGCGCTGGCGCTCCGCGGATACCAACTCCTCACGCGCCGCGACTTTGCCATCCCCGAACGCTGGACCAACATCCTGACGCTGATCTACGTCTTCATTTACCTCACCGACTACTTCTTTATTTCGCGCAGTTTTCTCGGAGCCAACGTTCACCTCGTGCTCTTCCTAATCGTCGTCCGGCTGTTCTCGTTGCAGCGGACGCGCGATCATTACCTGCTCGCGGCGCTTTCGTTTTTGATGGTGCTGGCCGCCGCCGTGCTTACTGTCGGCAGTGTGTTTCTGCTTTCTTTTGCGTGCTTCCTGCTGGTTGCGGTCGTCACTTTTGTGCTGATGGAAATGCGGCACTCGGTCGCCGCCGACCCATCGCACGCAAAGGATCCACGCCTTGCCTCTTCCGCCCAGATCTCTCCTGGGCAACCCATGGCCTACGCGCTGCTGGCGATCGCCCCGGCGCTCGTGCTGATGATTCTGGCCGGCAGTTTCCTGATTTTCTTTTTTCTTCCCCGCATTTCATCGCGCTACCTGAGCGCCTACACGCCCACGAGCGATATCTCCACCGGCTTCACCGATCGCGTGCAACTCGGCCGCATTGGTCAGATTCAGCAGTCCAGTGAGGTCGTCATGCACATCGAGATCCAGAACGACCTCCAGGGCGCTTACGACTTGAAGTGGCGTGGAATTGCGCTGAGCGCTTTTGACGGCAGAGTCTGGTCAAATTCGTTCGAACAAACCCAACTGCAACGGGCGGCCGATGGCAGCTATCGGCTAGCGCCTTTGCCTTTGGTCGACCCGCATGACGCGTCGGCGCTCGTGGGCCGATCCATTCGTTATCGCGTTCTGATGGAGCCGCTGGGAACTAACGTTTTCTTTCTGGCCGAGAGGCCGCGGAGCCTCAAAGGAAATTTCCGGCGTGTCAGTACCGACGCCGGGGGAGCGGTCTACAATCTCGATCCCGAAACCCCGATCACTCGCTACGAAGCTGCGTCGCAATTGGCCGAGATCGACAGCGACGAGCTTCGTCTGGCGGCGAACACCGCGCCCGCTGGCATGGACGAGTACCTGAAACTCCCGCCTCTCGATGTTCGCATCGCGAAGTTGGCGGAGGAAATTACCGCGGCGGCTCCCGGTAATTATGAAAAAGCAATCGCATTGGAACACTATCTGGCAACGCACTTCGGCTATACGCTGGAACTGCCCAGCCGTGTGCCGCGCGACCCACTGGCCAATTTCCTGTTCGAGAGGAAGCACGGTCACTGCGAGTATTTCGCCAGTTCGATGGCGGTGATGCTGCGCTCTTTGCGCATCCCGTCGCGAATAGTGACCGGGTTCCGCGGAGGTGAATTCAATGACCTCACCGGCCAGTATGTGGTGCGAGCCAGCGACGCCCATTCGTGGGTCGAAGCTTATTTCCCCGGATCAGGTTGGATCAGCTTTGATCCGACTCCGGCGGGAAGCCTGCCGACGCGCACCGGATGGTCGCGGATGCAGCTCTATGTGGATGCGGCCGCATCTTTTTGGCGCGAATGGATTATCAATTACGATATCAGCCACCAACGCACTTTGGGAAAGGATGCGGCAACCAGCAGTCGGCAGTTTTTTGACGAAGCTCGCCGGTGGATTGAGCGTCAGCATCGCGCCCTGCTGCGGTCGGCACGGCGCGCGCACGACCACTTCACCAATTTTCCGGTGCGCTGGTTGGGCGGCGGCATCGCATTCGCAGCAGTCCTGATCACGCTGCTCAATCTCGGGCGAATGGTCAGCGGGTTGCGCAATCGCAGTCTGCGGGCGCATCCGGAGCGTGCCCCGCGCGAATCCGCAGCCCTCTGGTATGACCGGATGGTGGACCGCATGGCACGGCTGGGCTGGCGCAAGTCGCCGTCCGAAACACCCCTGGATTTTGTCGCGGCCATTCAGGAAGCCACGCTGCAGAAAAAGGTCGCCCGGTTTACGCGCGCTTACGAATCCGCACGTTTCGGCAAGTCGGTAGACGACGCCCAAACCTTGCCCCAGCTTTTCCGCGACATCACCGCTTCTGAAACGGCGAATTCCAGAGAAACGCCGAACCGAGCCGCCGGCTAAACAGGATTCCGACTGTGTGGAAGCGTGCCGTGAGTGCCCCGTCCCCACATGTGCCCACCTGCCTAGAAGCGGTGGATAACGCCGATGCCTACGTAGTAATTGTGCTGACGGCTTCTCCCCACATCAACGTTCAGGTCGGGAACCCCGGAGTAGAAATCGCGCGCTTCGATCCGCCCACCCCACCTATGCCACGGCCACACATCCAATCCAGCTCCAAACTGGGCGACGCCGGTATTGACGCCGCTCCCAGGGTTCGGTCCGCCCCAAACCAGATTGTTGGAATCCCAGAAATGCCCGTAGCCGCCGCCCGCGCTAACCCACGGAGTAACTCCCTGGCCGGAAAAGAAGTTCACGCGCAGGGATGGAGTAATGAACAGCGCCGAGATGTCGTGGGGAATGTTGTCCTCGAAGGTGTTGAGGTCCATGTGATAAAAGAACCCAACCGGCAATTCCGCGTACAGTCCGATAATCTTATGGCTCATGAGCAGGCGCGCGTAATTCAAATCAAAGCTTGCCCGGTTTCCGAAATGAATGTGGGGATTGGGGTCGCCCGGAGTCGGATTCAGGATCGTCTGAGTGCTGACGAAAGTTCGCCCCGCCGTGACCGAAATCTCATTTTCGGGTGTCCCACGATTGAACTCTTGCGCCCAAGCGCTGGCAACGAGAACCAAAACTGGCGCCACGAGAACTGCGAGCCCTTTAGTCGCCATCTCTCCTCCGGAGTATTGAGCGTGTATTTTTTTGAACCATAAGATTGGCACGGCCCGCCCGATGGCGGAAATACGGTATCCACCTAGTTCCTCGGCTGCGAACACGGCAATGTAGGATGCTAGAATTGCATAATCCGTTTCCTGCAGATCGTTATCGTTCAACTGTCCCAGTGCCCGTAAAGAGAATCATATCCGCGACTTCGGAGCCGGCTGCCCCCGCCAAGGTAGGTTTTGTCAGCCTCGGCTGCCCCAAGAACCTCGTCGATAGCGAGGTGATGATGGGCATGCTAGCCCAGGCTGGCGCCGAACTTACTCCCAATGCTGAAGAAGCCGACGTCATCGTGGTCAATACCTGTTCGTTTATCGGCAGCGCGCAACAGGAATCCATTGATACGATCCTCGAAATGGCGCGCCAGAAAACGGGCGGCAAGGCGAAGCGCCTGGTGGTGGCCGGCTGTCTGGTCGAGCGTTTTCGCGATGAGATTCGAAAGAACATCCCGGAAGTGGACGCGGTCGTTGGTACCGGCGAATTGGAGAAAATTCTCGCCGCTGCCGGAGTGGCGGAAATGCCGCGCACGCCGGGTCCGTTCAACATTCTAAATTCGCAGACGCTAACTTCTAACCCGCCAACCTCGCGCCCCGAGGGCGATCATCGCCGCGGACAGGGCCGCTTCGCGCGCGATTCCTGGGACGGCGCCGTCGCCGACCTGCCGAACTACCTTTACGACGACCACACGCCCCGGGTGCTGACCACGCCCGGATACACGGCCTATATCAAAATCGCCGAAGGCTGCGATCATCCCTGCAGCTTCTGCATCATTCCCCAACTGCGGGGACAGTTCCGCTCGCGGCGTTTTGAATCGGTCATTGCCGAGGCCGAGCGCTTGGCGCAATCCGGCGTGCGCGAGATCACGCTCATCGGACAAGACACCACCTGCTACGGCGAGGACCTCGGACTGAAAGACGGCCTAGCCCTGCTGCTGGAAAAGCTCGCCGGCATTGAAGGCCTGGCGTGGATTCGCTTCCTCTACGCCTATCCCAACAAAATCACCGGCCGGCTGCTGGCGACGATCGCCTCCCACAACAACATCTGTTCGTACGTTGACGTACCGCTGCAACACGCTTCGGCGACGGTTCTGAAGCGCATGAAGCGTGGAGGCGGCGGCGCCGACTTGTTCCTGCGCTCCATCGAGAAAATGCGCCGTGTAATTCCCGGCGTTACGTTGCGGACTTCATTTATAGTCGGCTTCCCCGGCGAAACCGAAAGAGAATTCGAGGAGCTTTGCGCCTTCGTGAAGGAGGCGGCCTTCGACTGGATGGGCGCCTTCGGCTACTCGGATCAGGAAGGCGCAAGCGCCTTCGATCAGGACAAGAAGCTCTCCACACGCGAGATCGAGAGCCGCCGTAAATCGCTGATGTCGATCCAGAAGAAGATCAGCCGGACAAAGAAGAAGTCGCTGGTCGGGCGGGAATTCGATCTGTTGCTGGAAGGCACTTCGACCGAGTCCGAACTGCTGCTAGAAGGCCGCACCGCGATGCACGCGCCAGAAATTGACGGCAAAGTTTTCGTGAACGATTATCCCGAAGGAAACGAGCCGAAAGCAGGAGAGTTTCACCGCTGCCGAATCACAGCGGCACACGATTATGATTTAGTGGCGGAGATTGTTTAAGGTCAGAGGTCAGAAGTGAGATTGCAGAGGTAAAGATCACCCAGGGCAGAAATGTTCTCACCTCCGCAATCTCACTTCTGACCTCTGACCTCTGACTTCTGCAATCCGACTATGCCGCGCAAGCGCCAAATCAAGCTCCGTTGCCCAATCTGCAAAAAGCCGGTGAAGTCGGCGGACGCAGACTTCCCTTTTTGCAGCGAGCGCTGCCGCCTGATCGATCTCGGCAAGTGGGCCAGCGGCGCCTACGTGATTGCGTCGCCGGTCAACGACGCCGAAGCAGCAATCCCCGAAGACGTCCACAACAAGGAAGACAAGCCGTGAAACCGATTTACAATGACCGTAGCGCCGGCGTCTCGCCGGCAGTCGCGGGGGCGTCTCGCCCCCACGCGGCATTGTGGGCCACGCTGGTCGCAACTTTCTTCGGCGCGGGACGCCTCAAACCCGCTCCCGGCACATGGGGATCGTTAGCCACGGTAATTGTGTGGGCGTTGGCCAGTTCGCAGATACCGCTCGCGAGCCGCACCTCGGCAACCATCGTCGCGGCAGCAGCCGTGACCCTTATAGGAGTTCCCGCCGCCACGCGGGTGGCGCGCGCTTCCGGCTTGAAAGACCCGCAATTCATCGTCATCGATGAAGTTGCGGGGCAGTTGGTTACGCTCATCGCCGTCCCGCTGGCTTGGAAAACTTTTCTCGCCGGCTTTATACTCTTCCGTGTCTTCGATATTTGGAAGCCGTTTCCGATTCGGCGATTGGAGCGGCTGCCCGAGGGCACGGGCATTGTGGTGGATGACCTCGGAGCGGGAGTTTATGCGCTCGTCGTCATGCATCTTCTGATGCACTTTGGCCTTCTAACGAAGTAGCGCTGCGTTGAGGCGGGATGGCTCCCGCCGAAATAATCTTATGGGCATCTCCGACCGTCTGCTGGGAAAAAAGAACGTCAACGGCAAGCCGCACATCGAAACGGTCGCGCCCAGTTGCGCTTTACCTGGAGGCGAGGTTCGTATCATCGGAAAGAGCCTGCGTCCCCAAGAATTGCGTCGCCCCAGCGTCCACTTCGGCGAACTTGAAGGCTCCGTGTTAATCAGTTCCGACGATTTTTTAGTGGCCCGAGTGCCCGACGGGGCGGCCTCAGGTCCGGTCGTAGTGAGGACCAACGGGGCGGGCGCCAACGGACACGTCAGTAATCCGCACTCGATTGAGGTCGCCGTCCCGGTGGCCGACAATCTTCATCCCGTGACCAATCCCGCGCTCGACCGCGAAGGCAACCTCTATGTCACTTTCTCCGGATCGCGCGGGCAGAAAGTTCCGGTGTCGATTTTCAAGATCGACACAAACTACAACCTGAAGCCGTTTCTCAGCGACATGATGAACGCCACTGCGATTGCCTTCGACCGCGAAGGCCAGATGTACGTCTCTTCGCGCCATGACGAGGCCGTGTACAAGGTGGCGCCCAACGGCACGGTTTCGACCTACGCCGAAGGCATGGGAGTCGCCACCGGCATTGCCTTCGATGCCGCGGAGAACCTCTACGTCGGCGACCGCAGCGGAACCATTTTCAAGATCGCTCGCGACCGCCAGATTTTTGTCTTCGCGACCCTCGAGCCAAGCGTTTCCGCCTATCACATCGCCTTCGGTCTCCAAGGCGATATGTTCGTCACTGGGCCCAGCACTTCCAGCTTCGACTGCGTTTATAAAGTCGACCCTCACGGAACCGTGTCCGTGTTCTACCGCGGTCTCGGGCGTCCGCAAGGGCTGGCGCTGGATGTGGAGGGCAACATCTATGTCGCCGCTTCTCTCGCCGGAAAACGCGGCATCGTGAAGATCACTCCCCAAGGCAAGGCCAACCTCGAAGTCTCCGGCCAAGGCTTGGTCGGACTGGCCTTCGCTCCGGGCAAGTCAGCCATCCTCGCTACCAACAGCGCCGTTCACCACATTTCCTGGAATATTCAGGGATTGCCGCTGCTGCCGGAGTGACAGGATTTTGTAAGTTGCTAATCGGGTAATTTTGTAATTCAAAGCCCCAGCTTTAGGGCGCAACCCGAATAGGTTTCCCGATTACCAAATTACCCGATTACCAACTTACAAAATAAGTTCTGACTCTCAGTCGTTGCCAAACTTGGCCCCAAACGCGTACGGATAGGGGAACAGCGTTTCTTCGTGCTGGCGCAGTTCCTGTATCCAGTTCTGAATTCCCCATTCCGCGATCAGAGACAAAGGGTAGAACTCAAATCCAGACCTGGCATCGCTGCTGTGGCGGACAGACGCCAGCATTTCGATGTTGGCGTCTGGCAACGGCAGCCCGATGACAACCGTTTCGCCTACCCGGGGCGCGCCACAGACCAGCGCCGACATTCCTCCCATACTGATATCGAGCGTCACACCGCGCGTGATGATTGGTCCGAAGCGCAAGAAGCGCTGCAGCGTGGCGGTCATGCTGGAAACATAACGTGTTTCCCGCCGCCGGACGTAGTAAGTTTGGGAACGAGCCAGCGCCCCCCGGCTGTCTACATACATATCGCTCTCCTTCCCTCACCACTCCCCATAGGACGAGGCCCGCTACGATGGCAGGCCTCCTCCCCATCCCGTCTGCAGGCAGGCGCGAATCACTCCCAGCAACTCTTCGTTGTCGGCCGGCTTCTGGAAAAAAGCGACCGCGCCCGATTCGAGGGTACGTTTTTCAGAGGACTCGGGATCGCGAGCCGTAAGAACGATCACCGGAATGTCCTCCAGCGCCGGATACTGCCGCAAGTTTTTGAGCACGGCAAATCCGTCCCCCGCCGGCAGTCCGAGATCGAGAATGATCAGGTGTGGATGTTCCTTCTGTGCCATCGCAATGGCGGAATAACCGTCGCAAACGTTAATGGTGTCAAAGTGATTGGCCCGCAGCCGCAAACTAAGGGCCTGTCTGAGATCGGGATCGTCATCCACAACCATAATCTTTGCTCGTTTCATGGGCTGCTCCTCACTGTAACTTTCACTGCGCATTTTGATGGTTCTCCTTTTTGGTGAAGTGTTGTCCCCTGCGAAGATCCTGCTGAATAATGTCGGTGACATAGTCGGCAACGCCCCAGACTTGTTGCTCCAAAGTTCTTGGGTCGGCCGCGGGCGGCCTGGGAATCTCCTCGGCCGTCACCAGCAAAGTGCCGCTGGCCTTCAACTTCGGCAGCCTGCCCAGTTGTTCCCGGATGCGGTCCATCATGATGTTGACTTTCTTCATGTCGGTGGAAGCGACGATGAACAATCTTTCGGTGGCGCCGCTGATTTCCATCGGCGGAAGAACCAGATCCTTGTCCACGTAGATGCACAGCCGCAAACGCTCCAGACACCTCTGGCATACTTCTTTCCAGCTTCCGCGCAGTGCTTTGGACAGCGGGGTCAGCTCCACCCGCACCAGAACAATATCCTGCCGCAAACGCCCCCGCACAGTGATCACCGGAAGCAGGAGCTTGGCCAGTGAATAGAGCGGCAAAGTAAACGAGAACGTGCTGCCGCATTCCGGCTGGCTCGCCACCCACATCCTCCCGCCGTGCCGCGTAACGATTTCTTTTGCAATGTAGAGTCCCAACCCGAGCCCGGTCCGGTTGCCGTCGACCGCGTTGGGGTCCTGGTAGAGACGATCGAAAACCTGCGGCAGGGTCTCTGGCGGAATGCCCCGGCCGCTGTCGTTGACCGACAGATAAACGGAGCTCGGGTCGGTCTCCACCATCGAGGCTTTCACCATCACCGCCCCCTCGGGTGGGGTGAACTTGATGGCATTGTCGATCAGGTTGATCAGGACCTCGAGAGTGCGATCGGGATCGGCGTAGACGAGAGGGATGGTCGGGTCCAATATCGCTTCCAGGCCAATGCGCTTTTCGGCGGCGGCGGGCCGCATCATCGCGGCCGCTTGCTGCACCAGTTCGCGGATGTCGAAGCAGCGCGGTTCGATGCGCAGCTTGCCGCTTTCGGCGCGAGTCGCTTCCAGCAAGTCGCGGATCATGGCGTGCAACTGGTGCGTACTCTTAAGGACTGCTTTCAGGTGATCGGTTTGGTTCGGCGCCAGCGGCCCGGCCAACCCATCCAAGAGAAGGGTCACGTATTGGTAAATGCAAGTCAGCGGCGTACGTAGTTCGTGCGAAACATGAGACAGAAATTGGTCCTTGAATTTAAGTTGCTCCTGGCCGGTAATTTCCAGAGCCCGCATCAACCCCTGCCGTTCGATCGCATAGCGGAGCGCGCGCTCCAGTTGTTTACTGGTGATATCGCCTTTGACCAGGTAGTCTTGAACGCCCATGTGAACGGCTTTGATGGCCAGCGTCTCATCGTCCTGACCCGAAAGGATCACCACCGGAACGTTCGGAGCCTTCTGCATGATCCGGCGAAAGGTTTCTGCGCCGTGGCTGTCGGGGAGGTTCAAGTCGAGCAGCACGAGTGTGGGTATTTCCGCCTCCAGACAGGCAAGAGCGTCGGCGAGACGGGGGACGCAGTTCACTTGGACCGCGGATTTGCCTTCTACCAGGCGCAGGCGCACCAGGTCCGCGTCTCCGGGGTTGTCCTCGATCAGTAAAACGCGCGCAGGTTCGTGCTCCATTAGTTTTCCTTTCGTGGCAGGCTCGCCGAGCCGAACCAGAATTGTTCGATCGACTGCACCGCCGCCAGGTAATCTTTCAGATTTCCGGGCTTGCTGACATAGCAATTAGCGCCCAGTTCGTAGCTGCGTCCGATATCCAACATCAAGTGTGAGGTGCTGAACACCACGATGGGGATGGTGCGCAGATCCGCGTCCGCTTTGACCTCCGCCAATACCACTCGTCCGTCTTTCTTGGGCAGATTCAGGTCCAGGATGACAAGGTCGGGACGGGGTTTTTCCACGTGGATTCCCCTCCGGTTAAGAAAGGACAGCGCTTCTTCGCCGTCCCCCACGCTTTCGACCTGAATGCAATGAAGGTTCCCCTGCAGCGCCTCGCGGGCTAAGTCCACGTCGGCGGGATTGTCATCCACGAGAAGGATAATGCAAACATTTTTCATGATCGCGCGCGCCCTTCTTCTTCGGGAGCAGCGGCGGGCAAGGTGAACTTGAAAGTGGACCCCTGTCCCACTTGGGACTCCACCCAAATGGTGCCGCCGTAGTGTTCGATGATCTTCTTGCAAATGGCCAGACCAATTCCGTTGCCTGGGTACTCGGTCCGGGCGTGCAGCCGTTGGAACACCACAAAGATGTTTTTCGCGTATTCGGGCGCGATGCCGATGCCATTGTCACTCACGCTGAACAACCAATTGCGACCCGATTTCTCGACGCTCACGGCGCACTTCGGCGGCGCTCCGTCGTGAAACTTGATGGCATTCCCGATGAGGTTCTGGAAGACCTGCTCGATCTGAGTTTGATCCGCCCATACGTGCGGAAGCGTCGCATAGGTGACGACCACGCCGCTCTCCTCGATCGCGGCGGTCAGACTTTGCAGAGCCTCTTCCAGCGCCACGTCGCAATCGACGTTCTTGCGAGGGACACCGGCCTGCACAACTCGCGAAAAAGCCAGCAGATCCCGGATCAGGACCTGCATGCGCAAAGCCCCCTCGCGCGCATAGCCAAGGAATTTATCGGCATTTTCGTCGAGCTTGCCGCGATAGCGTTCGGCCAGCAGCTGCGTATACGACGCCACCATGCGCAGCGGCTCTTGCAGGTCATGCGAAGCCGCATAGGCAAACTGCTCCAGTTCACGGTTGGAACGGGCAAGTTCTTCCACTTTGTCCGCCAGTCTCTGTTCGGCGCGCTTGCGCTCGGAGATGTCACGAGCAACTTTTGAAACGCCAATAATCGCGCCGCTGCTGTCCCTGATCGGCGAAATCGTTACCGAGACGTCAATGCCTTTGCCATCCTTTCGGACACGAACGGTTTCGAAATGCTCCACGCTCTCACCGCGCTCAACTCGCGCCAGAATGTCGGGTTCCTCATCCGCGCGCTCCGGCGGAACAAGCAACTGCATCGGTTTGCCCACCGCCTCCGATGACGAGTAGCCGAACACCTTCTCGGCGCCGTGATTCCAGCTCGTGATCGTCCCGTCCATGGTTTTGCCGATAATGGCATCGTCGGATGACTCGACCACGGCCGCCAAGCGTTCGCGCACTTCCTCCGCCCGCTTGCGCTCGGTAATGTCGGCGAAGGTGACTGCCACATGGCCTTGGTGAGTACGGAATGCGGTCAATTCGAGCCATCTCTCCAAGGGTTGCGCGTAGTTCTCGGAATGAATCGATTCTCCCGTCGTCGCGACCTTCCCGTAGGTTTCAATCCAGATGGGTTCGATGCTGGGAAGAACCTCACGAATCGTTTTCCCCATCACTCCGTCACGCGGTAAGCCGCTATGCACGGAAAACGCTGGGTTCACTTCTAAATAGCGGAAGTCGTACGGCTGGCCAGTCTCGTCGCAAACGGCTTCCAGCAGCGCAAAACCCACGACCATTTCACTAAAGAGCTGGCGATAACGCTGTTCACTCTCGCGCAGCACTTCCTCCGCCCGCTTGCGCTCGGTAATATCGACGCGGATGGCCACGTACTGGCGAAGTTTTCCATCCGCGCCCACGACTCCAACAATCGTGCTGTCGACCCAGTAGATGGAGCCATCCTTGGCGCGGTTCCGAATCTCGCCGCGCCATACTCCGCCCTGAGCGATGGTGTGGTACATCTGCCGGAAGAATTCCTTGGGGTGGTAGCCGGAGTTTATGATGCGGTGATCCTGGCCGAGGAGTTCTTCGCGGGAGTACTTACTGATGGCACAGAACTTGTCATTGACATAAGTGATGCTTCCCTTCAGGTCGGTCATAGCCACAATGGCGTGCTGATCGAGAGCGAATTTTTGGTCAGCCAAACCCTTCCGCGCAACCTCGCTGGTGGCGGCCAGACTTTCCTTCAGCGCTTCCTGCGTTTTCTGAAGTTCTTCGATCGCAGATTGGAGGTCGGTGAATTGATCAAGCGCCAGCTCCCGCTCCGTCGGAGCTTTCTGGAGTCCTTGTACGACCGGCTCGCGCTCGATAAGCTCGATTTCCATCTCGCTATTCACCCCAAATATCCAGAAGATCCTGCAAACAGGAAAAGGCTTTCGACTGATATTCTGCAGCTCTGAAACCTGCCCCCGGTCAACGCCTCCCGCTCTGGAGTGGCGTCGGCCGGGTTGCCATCGACGAGAAGGTCCTGACGCATCGGTTTCATCGCCCGGTTTCCCCCCTTCTCGCCGCACGACGACAGGCTGGCGAAATGCACCTGAATGCGGGCCCGCAGCCTTAATGAGAGCTCGCTCATACCCTCCAACGAAGTGCCGGTGAACGAATGGTCGCCGAACACGTTCGCTGAGCAATGGTCGCTGAACGATGACAACGCCGCGCCCCAACGCCAAGGCGCCGCGCACATCAGTGAATGATCCCTGCTAGACAGAGCTATCGGCCCGCCCAAGACGCGCTTGAGACCCTAAAGACAAGGCATATCGGGCATCAGAACAGACGGGAACCTTCTATCCAGCCATGTCCGAATGGACGTGCTTGGGGGCTTTGTGCAAAGGCACGGCTTCAGCCCGTGCCGATCAAGCCAAACAAATCTGGGCTCTACAGGTTGCGGAAAACTCTGCTCGAAGCCGGGTTTGGGAAGGGCAGGAGTTTACTTCGTGCCGTTAACTCGTTGGCGGGCGCCAAGAGCGATGGTGACGAGGAATTCGTCGAGAACTGAGGCTCTTCGACTGCCTTTGCTACTTCTTGTACACGGTCGGCTGCGGACCCTTTTCGAGCGCCTCGCGGTCCCAGATCATGCCCTCGCGGGTGTAGTTCGCGAGTTCGAAATCCTGGGTGAGTTCGAGCGCATCGGTAGGGCACGCATCTTCGCACAGGCCGCAGAACATGCAGCGGCTCAGGTCGTAAGTAAAGTTGACGAGCTCTTTGCGGCGGGTCTTCTCATTGCGCTCGCTGGTGACGACGATCAAGTTTTCCGGACAAGCCAGAGCGCACAGATCACAGGAAATGCAAAGCGTCTCGTCGGTGTCTGGGTTGACGTTCAGCCGCGGCGCGCCGCGGTAACGCTCGGCGACCTGCGGCCGCTCCAGCGGATACTGTTCGGTATAAATTTCCTTGGGATCCTGATAGCGGAACGTCACGCCCAGCCCCTTGATCAGGTCCAGCAAAAACACTTTCCGGAAGATGTCGGGCATTTCCATATCCCTGCTAGGATAACACTGAAGGGACACAGACGGGTATGAGATCTGCCGCAGAAACTTCTTCCGACGAGCTCTCTTCTGGCGAGCTTGTCTCCGACGAGCTTTGGATGGAGGAATCCCTGCGCTGCGCCCAGCGCGCATTGGAGGCGGGCGAAGTGCCGGTGGGAGCGGTCGTGGTGTGCGCGGGGCGCGTCGTTGGACGTGGATGGAATCGCAACCTCGCCGACTGCGATCCCACCGCTCACGCGGAGATAGTGGCACTGCGCGAAGCGGGACGAAACCTCGGTAACCACCGGCTCGGCGACTGTGAACTGTTTGCTACAATTGAGCCCTGCGCCATGTGCGCGGGAGCGGCTATTCATGCCCGCGTCCGTCGTTTGGTGTACGGTGCCGACGACCCCAAGGCAGGTGCCGTCCATTCGATTCTGCAAGTGGTGAATCACCCCAGTCTGAATCATCAGATGGAGATCCGGGGCCGGGTTCTCGCCGGACGTTCGGCGGAGATGGTGCAGGAATTTTTTCGGAACCGTCGTTAGCTGAACACCGCTTTTTTGCACGGCGCATAAATGTTTCTCAAGTAGGTCTGGGGAAGGGCACGGCTTCAGCCGTGCCGCTCGAGACCGGAAAAGACGCGGGCTTTACAGAGTGCTGAAAAACTCGATTTTGTTCTTGCTTTTGGGTGGCGCAGCGGTTCGCCGCTGCGATAAGCGGCTTGTTTTCAGCGACGGCTTTAGCCGCTGAGGGCGACTGCGGCCCGCGCCAAGAGTTTTTCAGCAATCTGTTCAGCCCCTGAGGGCAAGACGCTTCTACTGACAACTAATTTTCCGGAGAGGTGCGTGAGCGGTTGAAACGATCCGCCTCGAAAGCGGACATACCTTAACGGGTATCGTGGGTTCAAATCCCACCCTCTCCGCCAGTCCTTTAGAATGTGCGGGTCAGCGGTGATTTAATAGAAGCTACAGAAAAAGCTGATTTCTTTTCGCTTCCCCAAGTATTAGACGGAAGGAAGGAAATCATGGCAAGAAAACCCGCAAGTCAGCGTCTACATACGCATCCGCAACGCAGCAACAGGGAAGCAGCAAATCTGTCCCGCCGTTGGCAGCAGAAACGTCGTCTAACTTCGCTGGACAGTCCGGCCAAGCCGCGGTCCGGGACCATCACCCGCGTGAACAGCGAGTGAATGAAGTAGTTCTTCGTCTGCTGTGGCGCAGAGTCGCCAGCGGCCTTGGGCAATCCCGTCTTTGCGGCCATCAACTCCGCAACCGGGCTGTGGCTCTGCCCCGTCTGCGTGGAACAGCGCGCGTCACGTCACGCGGCAAAACGGTGGGTCTGGTCGAGTGCGACGTGATGGACGCTAACGGGCGCCTGATCGCGCGTGCGTCCAGCACCATGCCTGGTACTCAGCGGGAAGATGGCGGAAGGACGCTAGCGAAAGCAGAACCGAACTGAGCCAGGAAGAGAAAAACGGTATTGCGCTGAGCACGGGAGCGTGTGATCACTTCGACGAGAGGAAGGAAAACATGACGACCAGAAAAGAACGGAATTGTTTGTGGATAGCGGCATGGCACAAGTGTAGGCCCGTTAATGGGGCGCTCGGCTGAGTCACTGCATTCGGGGCCGCGACAGCGCGCTCCCCAGCCCATTCGGGACCTCAGAATTTAGCGCGTACAGGAGGGATCCTTGCTATGGCAACACAATCGTTTGGGAGAGAGCTCAGCAACCGGGAGTTTTTCATTCAGAGGTGGGAGCAAGAATACCCCGCCTTCATGAGGGTGTTCAAAGCACTGCCGGCTAATCGTCTCGATTACCGGCCCCATCCCCGCTCGCGCTCGGCGGGAGAACTGGTCGCTCTGCTGGTTTCGGCCCAGCAGAGTTGCATTCTGCTTTGCAAGAGTCGGAAAAGTTTTTACAGCGGTTTGCGCTGGCAGGAACCCACGAGTTTCGGCAATCAGGACCAGATGATCTCAGTTTACGAGCGCGATCATAACAACCTTGCAATTCAGTTAAATTCCTTGGACGACAACGGTTGGAATCACCAAGCATGGTTGATTCAGGGCACAGAAGAGATCTTGCTCAAAGACACGGTGGGTGGGCTGTTGTGGATTGCGTTGTTCGATATCGTTCACCATCGCGGACAATTGAGCACGTACATTCGACCGATGGGCGGCAAAGTCCCGAGCATCTATGGTCCGTCGGCCGATGATGCCGGTGAACAGCACTAGCGGCGTACATAAAGCTCTAAAAGAAGGCTGCTGGGCGCAGTTCCAGGGCCAATATTTCACTTGCTGGGACGAGACGCGTGGCCAAGATCTGCCCGACGACTATCGTGGGCCGGACTCTCGACATGGTTGTCCCGTTCGCTGAAGCTCCAGTGGAATGGTGGTATCCGCACTTCTTTTTCGCACGCCGGAAAGCTCTCTTGCAAATACGTTTTTCCCGCTCCCCGCTGGTCCCATGTTCTCGCCAACTACTGGCATCTCGATTCATATTGCGATAGATTCCACGCCGTAATGTACACGGAACAATGGAAGCTTCCCGTCCACGGCCCGGACTCGCACCCATGCCCAATAGTACGAGAAAGATTTACAAACTGTTGACAACCCCCTGACACTTCCGAGTCGCGACTCGACGTACGATCACGGGCCAAGCAGGTCAGAGAAGGTTCTGTGTGAGTTACTCCTACCGATGGTTCGACCCTCCTCTGCCGCTGATTTCGCTAAGGAGAGACTACTATGCAGGTTTGCAGAATGGCGGTCGTCGCTTGCTTCGGCCTGGTTCTTTTCATGGTTTCGTCCCCGGCCGATGCACAATATCGCATCACAAACTTAGTTTCGAATCAGGTCCACCAAGCCCCGAAGATCGATCCACTGCTGGCTAACGCCTGGGGATTAGCTCGGGGCGCCACATCGCCTTGGTGGATCAGTGATAACGACACCGGCTGGTCGACCCTCTATCAGGCAAACGGAACGCAAGTGCCACTCCGGGTTGTGATTCCGACCGCCGGAAACGGGCCAGCCTCGCCGACCGGCCTAAACGGCCCTGGCACGCCGACTGGAGTCGTTTTCAACGGATCGTCGACCGATTTCCAGATTCAGGGCATGGCATCAGCCTTCATTTTCGCGACGCTGGATGGGACTATCAGCGCCTGGGCGCCAGGAGTAAACAAAAACCAAGCGATCATCGCGGTGGACAACTCGGCGAACAAAGCGATGTACACGGGCTTGGCCATCACCAGCAAGCCCTCGGGGAATTTCCTCTACGCGGCGGATAACACGAACAATCACATAGATATGTTCGACGGCAACTTCAACCTCGTGAAGTCGTTTGGCGATCCTGCGATTCCATCCACCTTCTCCGTGTTCGGCATCCAGGACATTAATGGCCTGGTCTACGTCGCTTATGCTGTACCGAACGTCGGAGCCGGCGGTTTCATCGACGTCTTCAAGGAGGACGGTACCTTCGTGAAGACACTGATCCAAGGATTGCCACTCAACCAGGCCTGGGGCATCGCCGCGGCTCCCCCCAATTTTGGACCGCTGAGCAACACTCTGCTGGTTTCAAACAACTCCGTTAACGGCACCATCAACGGGTTTGACCCGATCACCGGGAAATTCATGGGTGCGATCAAGGACCAGAACGGAAAGACGATCATCCTCAACAACTTATGGGGAATCGCCTTCGGGGGCGGGAACAAGACCAATGGAGCAACAAACGAGCTGTTCGTCACCGTGGGTCAGGGAATTGGCCCTGCCGAATTGGCCGGTACCTTTGCATCCATCGTCTACAAGCCATAACCGACGAAAAGGCTTAAAGCCGAAGACGTAACCAGGGCCGCCTGAAACAGGCGGCCTTTCTGCTTGGGGAGTTGGCTGCAAAATTGGGGCGACTTGCTCCTGATGGCATCTGCTGGTCAGGAGTTTCGCGACACTCCCTGCGTCCAACCGGCCCGCCTGTGCTGAATCATTGACGATCACGGTAGGGACAGCCATCGCTGGCTGCCCCGCGTACAGACCCGGACGGGCGCTCATTAACGCATCCGGTTCTTATCTCAGATAACTGCGGTGAAGCAGCTACGATGACCTCGCCGGGTGAAACGGAAGCGGGCTCTGCAGGGATGCAACCATGCTGAGGGATAACCGGTGGGGCTCATCGAGCCGATGCGCAGCAGCGCGGGAGCGAGCTTTTTCGTATTCTCGGTTGGTTTGTAATCCCTGGCGGACACTCGGCCAACGCGTTTTAGGCGGCCTTTGATTCGTTGCACAACTGCTGATAATAATCGCGGCCGCGCTCGTATCCTTTGCGGAACGGTTCACTCGCATCCATGCCCGGATACTCGCGCTCGATGTCTTCGATCTTGCTATCCATCTCGGCCAGAACCTGGTCATATTCCTTGCAGCGGGTGCGAGCGTGCAGGGCCGCTTCGAAACCGAGGCGGTAGAACTTTTCATCGTTGCTGAAATTGCGGCTGTGGGTGGAATAATGTTCTTCTTCAGCGCTGCGCAGGCCGATCCACCACTGTTCGCGGGCGGCGTCCACCGACTCGGCACCTTCGGTCTTGAACAGTTCGCGGAAGCGCACGGCTTCCAATTCATCCTTGGCCATGGCAATCACCACGCTGCGGCCTTTACGCAGAGCGTCTTCGTAGATGAAGATCTCGTCCTCGGGCAAGCCTTCGGTCATAAAGTTCTCGGATTTGCCGCCAGCCACGGCGCCTACTGTGGCTCCGGCAGCGGCCAGCACAGCTCCGCCTAACAGACCGATGGCGGTAATGGGACCGACGCCCGGAACGAGCGCGGCGACGAGAAGTGAACCTCCCGACAACCCGGCGGCGCCCCCGACCAGAGCGCCGATGGCCTTGCCCATGCCGGGCTGCTCGGTGGAGGCGGTTGGAACAGCCTCAATGTGATGGCCGACGCCCGGCGTGGAAGGAGTCAAAAGGGTGAGGCGGTCTTCCGGCAATGCAAGTTCGCTAAGCTGGGCGAGAGCGCGCTCGGCGTCCGAAGCGGAACGGAACACTCCTGTGACACCTTTCATGAGGAGACTCCTTTCGATGTTCTCCGGGTGAGATGAACGCGCGGGAACAAAGGTTTCAAAGTTTCGGGCCAGGTTAGCTACGCAAAAACCAAAAACGGAATTAGTTTGTTGCCTCCTGCGCCGAATATCAGATCCCTTCTTCTGGTCTCATTAGCAGCGCCCATTACGCTCCGTCGAAACTCGCGCAGGAGGGTCCGGGGCGAAGCGACTCTACTCACGGTGGTGCCTTCTCGGGATCTTCTCGGAACTGCTTCTTACAGGCTCAGAACTCCAGTTCGGCGACGAGCTGCACGTTCCGGGGACTGCCGTTGCCGAAATAAGGATTAAACGAATCCGGCGTACTGGTCAACTGGAAGCCAGAACCGAAGGTCGTAGACGGGTTGGCAAAGTTCGGATGGTTCCATATGTTGAAAAATTCAGCTCGCAGGCGCAACCACCAATCGCGAGAGATCTGCTGAGATTTGACAATTGACATATCAAAGTCATTCAGCCCCGGTCCGCTGAAAGCGTTTCTCCCCAGATTGCCGTAAGTCCCAGGTAGAGGCTGCACGAAAGCTGCCGGATTCAGATATGGCCCCAACGGATTGAACGCTACGTGAGGATTACCGACCAAATTCGGGCGGTCGCGAAATTCGCCCGTCCCGGAATTATCGAAAGGCAAAGTTATGTTGAGCGGCCCGCCAGTTTGCAGAGTCGTAATGCCATTCAGTTGCCACTTCGAGGCGAGCGCGTGCAGCCAGCCGGGCAGGCCGGTGGGCGCTGGTATGCGCCAGGCATAAGTAATAGTAAAGCGATGGCGAAGGTCGAAATCCGAGCGGCCATAGTCGCGGCGCAGGTTGCGGCTATCTTCCGGCGGCCCTCGATAAAAACCGCCGGCGCCTGACGCATCATCTAGCGATTTGGAAAACGTATAGCTAGCCCGAAATGTCAGGTTGGCGGCCGAGCGCTGGGCGGAGACCTGCAGGCTGTTGTAGTTCGAATACGCGATATCGGAAAGCGTGTTGATCACGCGAAACTGGGGGAAGGCAGCCGCGAACGGCCGGCGAGCCTGCTCGCTCACCGGGTCGGAACTGCCGGGTGTTGGCTGATTGATGTCAATCACCACGGGCAAGTCAGCGCCGCGCGTGCCGTAATACGCGATGCGCAAAGATTGTTGTATGCCTAGCCGTTGTTCAAATGCGAGATCAAAGCTCTGGTAGCGGGGATCGGGGTAATGGGTGCTCACAGCAAAAACATCGAATGGTGGCGCCGGTGCCGCCGGTCCAAAGATCTGGATACCCGGACCGAACGGCACGGGCGCCGGCGTAATGGTGAAGATTGCACTGGAACCGATAGGATTGAATATCGGCCCTGCAAGTATCGAGTTCGCATTACTGCTGTTATCCATCCATTCGTCAAACGACTGGGCGTCGAAATACATTCCCCAGCCGCCGCTTAACGTGCGAAAGCCACCTAATCCGAGCGAAAATGCGGCGCGTGGCGCGAGGTCGTCGAGGTTCGGCTGATATTCGTGCTCAAGTCCAACAGGGCCGACCTGTACTAGGCCGGCGCCCGGAATGAAGTTACTCATCCTTCCCTGCTTCTCGGTAGGCACCGAGAATTGATCGTGGCGTAATCCAAGGGTAACCTTCAGGGCAGGTCGAAGCTGCCAGCCGTCTTCGATGTACGCCGCCCAGCGATGCTGGCGCAGGTAGCGTTGCGAGTCGCCACGCGCAATGGTGGTTACGCCGGGAGCAGGCAGGCCAGCTAGCAGATCCACGATGCTGGCAATCGCGAAGTCGCCCGTGAGCTGGTCGCCGAGCTGCGAGCCATCGAACACCAGGCGCCCGCGCATGCCGGTGTCCGTGAAAGCGTTCTCCTGCAGTAATGTCATGCTGCCGCCGAACCTCCATTGGTGCGCGCCGCGATTCCAAGCGATACCATCCGAGAGATCGAATACGTTGCTGGCGCGGCCCCGCGGCAGCGAGAGAGGAGCGCCGAGATTTTCGTATTCGCCGGGTGCGATATCGATTTCCGGCAAACCGAAGTCGCGGGCCGAGTTGACTCCGGTGTTCAAGCCGATTGCTGTTACGTTGAAGTCCTTGTCTCCAGGAAATGTTGTTTCGTTGTAGCGCGAATACCCGAACCGGGCAGAGTTGAGCAAGCGCGATGACAGCGCTCGTTGCCATTCGGCAGCAAACAACTGCACGATGTCGTGGGATTGCGAAGCGTAAGCCGGCAGCCGCGAGCCTCCTCCCAACCCGAACTGTCCCTGAGGAAAACTCTGGCGATTTGCGCCGAAAGTGTACGAAGCGGAGATACTATCCTTGCCCTTCTCGCCGTGATCCGCCCTCAGCGTCAGGGTGTTGCCGTCACTGCGCCCGATAACAGAAAAACTGAGCGGCCCCTGGCCGAGCGAGGCGGGGTAGAGCGCAAGAATGGGCGAGGCCAGCGCGTTCACCGGACGCCCAGCTCCCTGGACGAGCGATGTTGCCGCGGCGATTTCCGCCTGTGTGGGAAATCGAGATGCGAAGGTAACCCCAACTCGCTCGTGTTGCCCTTCATACGAACTGAAGAAATAACTGCGATACGGCAGCGGGCCGCCCGCGGTGAATCCGAATTGGTTATTCCGAAATTCAGGACGCGGGCGCCCAAAGGCGTTGTCATAGAAATTGTTGGCGGCTAGCTTGTCGTTATCGAAGAATTCAAACAGCGACCCGTGAAGCCGCGGCCCGCCGCTCTTGATCGTGGTAAGCACCGCCGCCCCTGACGGACCATACTCGGCGCCAGTGTTGGTTTGCACTTCGATCTCCTGGATGGCATCGAGCGGCAGCAGGACCGCTGGAGCACCGAAGGCGCCGCCCTGCCCGATGGCTTCTGCACTCCGGAACGGGTCGAGATTATTCGTGCCGCTGACGATATAGGTGTTGAATTGTGCGCGGCTGCCGTTGATTGGAAACGATCCAAACGTGCCGCCGGTTGCGCCGGCTCCGGGGACGAGTGTCTCGAGATTGCCTGATGCCTGTCCGCGTACCGGTAGTGTGCGCACCTGCTGTTCGACACCCACGCTAGTGACCTCGGTCACCGCGTTGGACAGCGCTCGCCGCGAGTCCAGCGTGATCTGCAGCTGCGTGGTCTCCCCTGCGCGCAGCGAAATGCCTGCGGCTTCGATGCTGACATATCCGCTGTGCGTAACGCGCAATCGATAGTCGCTCGGAGCTGCAAGGTGGATGAACTCGAACCACCCGCGTTGATCGCTTACCGCAGTTGCCGTCACTTGGGTGCGATTTCCGACATAAAGCAGCACCTGAGCGCCCTCGACTGTATTGCCGTGCGTATCTGAGACTTTGCCGCGCAGGGTACCGGTAGCTGCCTGGCCAACTGCCTGAACTGCAACAAAGGCGGAAAGAAGAGCCGTGACCGCGCGAATTTGAGTGACTCGGCGGCACAACATCAGCAAGGACGGCTGTATCAACTCATGCAATGTATTCGTCAAACGCTTTTTTGTGCTCTTCTGATCTGAGTCTCTCGATGCTGGCAAGATCGCTCTCAGTTCGCTGACGCTTTCAAGACCTCGCCTCAGGCAAGGTCTCCAAGGCGTAGTTGCTATACCCAGGCAATTGGAGAAATTTCTTGTGCCATGTATAACGTCATTTCGCTAAGAAGAACAGCCCAAAAGCCACAGCTGTACAGCAGCGCCAGCGCAACGATTTTCTCCGGGTTAGTGACGGCGATTCAGAAGGCATCATACCTCCGATCTGCGCATTGTGTCTGGACTGGGCAAACGCTGAACGAGAATCAGAGAGTGATGTTCTTATGACAAATTGTCCCAGGGGATCACCTGCCGCATCGTCGGCCAAACCGGAAGTTGGCCGGAAACGGGCTTGTAGTCGATGATTCTTCAGCTCGATCGCTCTGGAGTCGCCCTCTCGGCTGTTGGCAGAGGTTCAGTGCTTCCCCATGGTCGCTAACCAGAACCGGCAGTGCGCGGCCTCAGATTTCGGCCGGGCGTCCCATCAGACTGGTGCGGAAGGATACACGACGATGTTCGAAGGCGCCTCCGGGAGAGTAACAGACAACATGTCGTCTCCAGGGAAGGATCGGTTAGCTGCTGAGGCGATGCAATGCCGGGCCGATTTCCAGGAACGCCTTTCCTCAGGCAAGCAGAAATACCCCGTGCAAGAGTTCCGAGCTTTTTGGGCGGTCACAAACGCTACGCCGAGTTGACTTAACGGGCCCTTATAGTCGAATCCTACAGTGCCCGCCACGCATCTCTTGCCGGTAACATGCGAACCTCGGGGATGATCGGCGGGCTTGGGCCTGAATCTACGGTTGACTACTATCGCTTCATCATTGCGCGCTTTCGCGCCCTCAAGCCGGATGGGGGATATCCGCACGTGATCATCAACAGCCTCGACGTTGATAAGGGGATCGCGCTGCTTGATGCTGGGCGGCTCGGCGAGTTGACCGACTATCTCACCGCCGGTGTGGAGTTGCTGGTGCGTGCAGGCGCGGACTTTGGTTTCATCGCGGCGAACACGCCGCATCTCGTTTTCGACGAGGTCCAGCGTCGTTCGGCTATCCCTCTTCTCAGCATTGTGCGCGTCACTTGTGATTACACCAAGGCGCTCGGCCTGAAGAAGGTGGGCCTGTTTGGAACGGGGTTTACTATGCGAGCCAGCTTCTACCCGGAGGAATTCCAGCGGGCCGGGATCGCCCTGGTTCGACCAAAGGAATCAGAGCAGGAATTTATTCACGGGAAGTACATTGGTGAACTGCTGAATAACCGATTTTTGCCGGAAACCAGGACGGAGATTCTGAACATTGCGCAAAGGATGAGGAGCGAAGACGGCATTGAAGCGTTAGTCCTCGCCGGCACGGAGCTCCCGTTACTATTGCGCGACACGGCCAGTCCGGGCATCGAGTTTCTCGATACAACCATCATTCACGTCGAAGCCATCGTTGACGAGTTGCTCAAGTGAACGGCTGAATCGCTCCATCGGTAAACACTAGCTGACTTCTGACCCGGAATACTCCGACCTTGTTGACCGAGGACGGGGCCCGATAGCGGTGAAAGAGTCGCGCCGCGGATTCAATATGACAGCATAGCGGGCATCGGTCGCTTGTCGTCGCTTCTTTCGCGAGGCATTGATAGGAAAGGAAAACCTGAATCGCGCGATTGTGCATCAAGTCTCTCTAAGGGCAGATTGCCGACACTTCTATATTGTCCGCACAACCAACTTGTCTATCATGGCTTCAGAGAGTACGCAGAGTATAAGGTAAGCGAAACCGAGGTCCTGGTGGAACGGACGCGCTCGATGGAACCTTTCATTCCTTTCCGAAGATTTCGACTCATCCACCGGGGAAACATCGACCTGCAACACAGTAGGTCTTCTTGGATCCTGTCCTGGATCACGCCAGTGTGGCTCTTGATTCTTGGACTGTCCGGCTGCAATACCTATCCTTCACCGTCCTCGGGGCCGCCGCCCGCCTTGTCGATCGCAACGGTGCAAGATCTCGGTGTCATCCCGACAAACCCGAATATTCTAGGAAGAGACGGCGGCTACAGCGCCCTATTCCAGGGCTACTCGGTATGGGTCTATGGTGACACATTTCTTTCCAAACCGAACGCTCTGGATCGCACGTTGATCAGCGATTCATGGTCGTATACAACCGACCTCGACGCGCAGGACGGCATAACCGGGTTTCAAGAGCGGCTGGATTCCGCGGGAATGCCTGCCATGATTTTGCCGGAGACGGCGGCGGAGCAGGCGTTCAACCAGGCGCATAACGTCAATAATTGCCAGGCGCAGCCTTGCGGCGCCCGCTGGGCGCTTTGGCCGTCGTCGATCGCCGTCAACCCCAGCGACGGGAGCGCCTTGATCTTTTACATGGTCGTTTACGCCCTTCCGGGTAGTTTCAATTTCCAAGGGTTTGGGAGTTCTGTCGCGCTATGGCAGGATTTCCAAGGGCAGCCGCAGCGGCCGGTGTTGAATCCGCCGATCGTGGCGGACCATCCCGACCTCCTTTTTAATGCAAACGAACCGGATTTTGGTTCGGCCTCGTTCATCAGCGATGGAACGCTTTATGCGTATGCTTGCGACTACAACAGCGGCTGCGAGCTTGGGAAGGTGGACCCGGCCAGTGCGCAAGATCGCAGCGCCTGGAGCTTCTACGCCAGTAACGGTAATTGGTCCACGCAAATTGGCGACGCCATTTCGGTTTTCAACGATGCAAACATTCTCAGTATTTCGTGGAACGCCTTTCTCCAGCGCTACCTCGCCGTCTACAGCCCACCTTTCTCGCAAAATGTGGTGACGCGGACGTCAGTCAATCCCGAAGGCCCTTGGTCCAGCGAAATCGTGGCGTTCGTCGCGATGCAACCCTCTAGTGGCAACGTCTACGACGCGCACGCCCACGTCGAATACGACTCCAATAGTGGACAAACCATCTATGTGAGTTATTCACGCTCCACACCCGCACCCTTCTCGAGTGAAGTGCGGCTCGTTGCGGTAGAATTCGAGTCTTCTAACCTTACAGCCATAGTCAGATGGTCACGCTAACCAGTGACTGCGAGTGGGCCAAACACGAGCCGGCCAAACCAAGTCCGGGTCGCGCAGCGCGGATCAACCAGGCTTCGGCACACTCCAAAAAGCGGCTCTCCCTAAGGAAACGAATGGGCACTCGGATGCCTCGGACTACATCGACTCCCTCCGTACGAGCGCGTTTACGCATACGGCTCTTACGAAGGATGAGTGGCTTAGAAGCGTGCGGCGAAATCGTGGCGTTCGTCGCGATGCAAGGCGTTGGCGAGCAGCGGTGATGCCACTGCTCCCTGCGGCGTACCCAGTTTCGCCCCCGACCACTGGCCGTCTTCCGATACTCCCGCCTTCAGCCATTTCCGGATCAGGCGAAGTATCCTCCAGTCAGCCACCCGGTGTTCGACGCTGTCCCCCGCAAGACTCAAGGCCAGGATGGATTCGCTACTTCCTTTCCTGTAGGGCTCTTGCATCCCCCACAACATGCCGGTTTAGCCCGGCGCACTCCGGTTTGCCCGTAATCCGCCCGTAGACCTAAAGAGAACGTAAGCTGTGTGGTTCTTGACGGCAGCGGGAAGCAGGGCATAGGATTCGCGCGGAAGACTCGGCGCGATGCCGATACCAAAATCATGCGTGGGCGCGCGTCGTTCCGAAAACCGTTCCTGGCAATATTGGCGACCCTGTTTGCGGCGGTTGCGATCGTTTACGGTTCCCTCTGGATGTACGCGGTGCGTTACTCGGGGCCACGGGTAGAGCTCGGCTTCAATATCCTCCACAACCCTCCCTATGACGAGAGAACGCACTCGCAATCAGTCGAAGATGTGGTGGAAGGGAGCCCGGCGGAGCGCGCCGGCCTACGCGTTGGCGACCGCATTATTGGCGTAAATGGGCGAGCGCTGGACACCGACATTGCTTCTGACGAAGCCTATGTTCGTGGTCGGCCCGGCGACCCGGTGGAATTCACCGTAGAGCGCGCCGGTGAGCCCAAGCCTTTGATTCTGCATGGCGTCTTTCGGGCAGCCGCGCCGGCTAGAAGGCCCGAGGGCCTTGCCAAGTCCTCCGCGCTGCACGTCCTGAGATTATTCCCCATTCCCTTTCTTCTGGTTGCATTCGCCGTCCTGTTCTTGAGGCTGGAGGAACCCAATGCATGGCTTCTGGCATTGCTGTTCTGTGCGTTTGCCGCCTCCGCCCCACTTCTCAATCCCTTGGCCATCTCTCCTGCGCTCCGCGCATTTGCGTTTGCTTTTCGTGCGGTGTTTGCGGGAATGCTGGCTCCGCTTTTCTATCTTTTTTTCGCAGTGTTCCCGCTGCCATCGCCTCTGGATAGGCGTTTGCCGTGGCTGAAGTGGGTGGGACTTTTGTTCGGAGTCTGTATTGTGTTACCCGGATTGCGGACTGGGGATCCGAGCCTACCACGAGTGGTAGCCCACCTGGTAGGCAGCCGCAACGCTGGTTTCATCAACGCTGGCTTGAACTACGACTTACTTTTCCTGGGCATCATCTCGCTGGCGCAAAATTCATTCATGCCCGCTGTCCCTGCAGAAGCGCGGCGCAAGTCACGAGTGATTCTGTGGGGAACTGTGGTCGGCGTCCTGCCGATCTCTCTCGAACTAATGGCCGTAGATTTCGCCGGATATCGCCCCTCTTTCTGGCTCCATACCGTGCTGGTGATCGTGGTGTTGCTATATCCCCTCTCCTTCGCTTACGCGGTAGTGAAGCACCGCGTGATGGAAATTCCGGTGTTGCTGCGACGCAGTGCGCGGTACGTTCTTGTGCAGAGGGGCTTCATCGTCTTGATGTTGCTGGTTGCGGCTTCCGCTATCACGCTCTTCACCCACGTTTTCTCGCGACTCCTCCGCGCGGATACGAATATCGGGATGGCTTTGAGCGCAGTATTTGGGATTGTCCTGGTCTGGACATCGGCGCCCTTGGTCAAGCGGGGAACTATGCGCATCGACCGGGCCTTCTTTCGCAGCGCTTATGACTCTCGTATCATTTTGCACGACCTCGCGGAGAAAACCCGGACGGTGAGCGACCTTCGCCAACTGGCTATGCTCCTTGAGCGCCATGTGAGCGAAGCGCTGCACCCGAAAACCTTGGCGTGTTACCTCGAATCCGGCAATGGCCATATGGCCGCGATCTCAGGAACGCAACCCGCAACCCGCGCAACGCTCGCGGCAACCGCACCGGTCTTCGTCGAACTTGCGCGCCGCGGGAAAGCGTGGGAGGTGCCATCCGGTTCCTCTGGCGCCGAAGAATTAACTGCACTCGAGCCCCTCGCGCCGGAATGCTTGGTGCCTATTCTCGGCCGTGAGAACAACCTCATGGGCATGCTCGTTCTTGGGCAGCGGCGTTCAGAGGAACCTTATTCCGGCGAGGACAAGCGGTTGCTCGATTCAGTGGCGGCCCATGCGGGCATCGCTTTGGAGAACATCCGTCTCGCAGAAAAGATGGCGGAGCGAATGGAGGAAGATCGCCGCACCGCTCAGGAAATGGAAATTGCCCGCAAGGTGCAGGCCAGGCTGTTCCCGCAAAAGTTCCCAGCCATGAATGCACTCGAATACACGGGCGCTTGCATCCAGGCTCGGAAGGTGGGCGGGGACTACTACGACTTTCTGGAACTCCGCCCCGGCCGCTTGGCGCTGGTGCTGGCCGACATTGCGGGCAAAGGGGTGTCTGGCGCCCTGCTGATGGCCAATCTGCAAGCCAACCTGCGCAGTCAATACGCGATGGCGGTCGACGATCTGCCGCGACTGCTCGCCTCCGTCAACCGCTTGTTCTACGAGAATAGCGACGATGCCAGTTACGCTACCTTATTCTTTGCGGATTACGACGACTCCAGCCGCAAGCTCCGCTACGCGAATTGTGGACATCTTCCCCCGCTACTGCTGCGCGCCAGCGCCAGTTCCCAGGATCAGGAGCCGAGAGTGGAGCGGCTCGGTTCGACCTGCACCGTGATGGGATTGTTTGAAGACTGGCATTGCGAGATTGCGGAAGTGCAGCTTGCTCTAGGCGACATTCTGGTGCTCTACACGGATGGAGTTACTGAAGCCACAAACGCCGATGGGGAAGAGTTTGGCGAGTCCCATCTGCTGGACACCCTTGGGAGCAACTTTCACCTTCCTGTGCAACCCCTTCTCCAAGCAGTTGTTGAGGCGGTCCAGCAATTCAGCAGCGGCAGCGAACAGCAGGATGACATCACCCTGGTGATCGCGCGCTCCCTAGCGTAATCGGATCCACGCCGCAGACGTCGGCCACCATGCGACAGCTCCCGGGTTGTCGGCGACCCTTCGCTTGGGATTATTTCAGGTTGGCCCGTGAATCTCTCTAGTTGCTGCGTTTCTCGATCTCAGGGACAAAGAAAACGGCACCCACTACGGCAGCATGGGAGAGCTGCCATTCGTGCCCGGAGTGGATTGGGTAGTCGCCGCGCGCTCCAGATGAAAATCATTTTTTCGCAGTGTTGAGCGCGGGCGAGATGGATGTACACTAGTTGCCGCTTTTGAAGCCAAAAAATGAGATTCGTCCGATAGAGTCTGCGGAGCCAATCCCGACCCGCTTCATTGTCGGTTGAAGAGCCGGAAGATGAACCCGGTGTCGAGTTGTGCGTCGCAAATACCGATTCCGAGAGCCAAACACATGCTTAACCTAAAGAACGAACAACTGCCGTCCAAGAACGAAGCCGACTTTTTTCCCAAAGGTTCAATCGCATTTTTTATTGTCATGCTGGTGAGCTTTGGATTGATCTGGCTGGGCATGTATCTGTTGCTGGTGCACCGCCAACTGGGTCTGTAGGGAGGATGAATGTCAATTTCGCTGAATCCTAAAGACGAGTCTCCCCATGCGGGAGCAAACCCTCTGGAGAAGCGAGTTTTGCTCGCTGCCGTGTTGTTCGCCGGAATCAGCCTGGTGTTGATCGCATACGCCGCTCTGGGATTGGGCGTCACCGTGCCGACTTGCCTGCCCAATGGCGAAGTCTTCAACCACGGCTCGGTCACCAAGCTCGGCTCCAGGAATTACGAACTTCACTTTCTCGCGAAGATGTGGGGATTCGAGCCAACTCGTGTGCGCATTCCCGTCGGCTCAACTCTGGATGTTTATGTAACCAGCAAGGACGTGACGCACGGTTTGCAAATCACCGGCACCAACGTCAACCTGATGGCGCTGCCGAACGCGATTACGAATGCGCGGGTACATTTTGACAAGCCCGGAATTTTTCCCATCGTTTGTCACGAATACTGCGGCGCGAGCCACCAGAAAATGAATGCGGTGATCGAAGTCAGCAACCAGGTCGACGATATTTCGGCCGAGGGACTGCCTGTCCAGGCCGGCAAAGCGGTTGCGGAAGACAAAGGTTGCCTTGGCTGTCACAGCGAGGACGGCAGCGCCGGCGTCGGCCCTACGTTCAAGGGAATTTGGGGAACGACCGTACAGCTTGCCGACGGAAGCAGCCGCGTGGTCGACGCCGATTTCGTCAAAGGTATGATCTTGCACCCCACCGCCACCCCGGTGAAAGGCTTTGAGCCGGTCATGCCGGAAGTTCCCGTCAATGACCAAGAAATCGATCAGATTATCGAATATCTAAAAGGGCTGAAATGAAAACAGAACTGCAAAAGCCGCTGCAGAAGATCATTCTGATTGAACTTCTCGTGCCGCTCGCGCTGCTTGTTTTTGGCAGCTACCACGGCGTGCTGCAGGTTCTGTATCGCGCCGGAGTGATTCGCGCCGTGTCGTTCGCGGGAATCGAATACTACCAGGGCCTGACCGCTCACGGCGTGATCAACGCGATAGTTTTGACGACATTTTTTGCGGTGGCGTTAGGTCATGCTCTGGTCAGCCAGGAACTGGAGTCTCCGCTTTCCATATTGGGGGCGGGACTTTCTTTGACGCTGATGTTGTTGGGAGCGGTGATGGCCGCTGCGATGATTTTCACCGGTAAAGCAACTGTGCTTTACACCTTTTACCCGCCGCTCAAAGCCCATCCTGTGTTTTATCTGGGACTCGCGATTTTCATCGTCGGTTCGTGGATTGCGCTCTACACATGGGTCCCGGTTTACCTCCGGTGGAGAAGGAACAACCCGGGAAAAAAGACGCCTCTGGCGATAGTCGGGATGTTCGCTACCTTCATCGTCTGGCAGATTTGCACGCTGCCCGTCGCCTATGAGGTGCTGGTCCTGCTGGTTCCGTGGTCGCTCGGCTGGACGACAGGAATCAACGTGCTTCTCAGCCGCACTCTGTTCTGGTTCTTCGGCCATGCGCTCGTCTATTTCTGGCTCTTACCCATCTACGTGCTTTACTACACCGTCTTGCCGCGATTGGCGGATGGAAAACTTTTCAGCGATTTCGCCGGCCGATTCACTTTCATGGTGTTTATCGTGCTATCTACGCCACTAGGGTTGCACCACCAGTTTGCCGATCCAGGAATTTCCTCTGCGTGGAAAGGCACGCAGATGGTGCTGACCATGCTGGTCGCCATTCCTAGCATGCTGACCGCCTTCACCATCGCGGCGTCGCTCGAATACGGCGCACGTCAGCGGGGAGGCACTGGCCTTTTTGCATGGTGGCAGAAGCTGCCCTTTTTCTCCGCCGATAGATGGCTGTTCTCTTACCTCTTCTGCGGCCTCGCCATTTTTCTCTTTGGCGGGATCACCGGGATCATCAACGCTTCGTACAGCATGAACAATCTCGTTCACAACACGGCCTGGATTCCCGCGCATTTTCATTTGACGGTCGGCGGCCCGATCTTTCTTGGCATTCTGGGAATGAGCTTGTTCCTGATTACCGGCATCTTGAAGAAACCCGTCCTCTCGCCGAAGATGGCCGTGGCTGTTCCATACATCTGGATGATCGGAACGTTTATTTTTTCAGCCGGGCTCTTCCTAGGAGGCTTGCGCGGCGAGCCCAGGCGCACGAATATGGGGCTTACGTACTTAAATCCCGCATCGCCCAGTTACCGACCTGATTGGTGGATCACGACCCATATTGGCGCAGTCGGCGGCTGCATCATGGGCTTGGCCATCCTCGTCTATTTCATCGTTCTTGTTCGCAGCCTAGCTGGATCTCGATCTCCAGGACTCGAGCACGAGCCATTCTTCATTCCGGTCAGCGAGCTGTATCACGACGAAAAAGTCTCCGTTCTGGAAAACTTCTCGCCTTGGATCACGGCTGCGGTGCTGCTCATCGTCATCGCTTATTACCCCCCGATCCGCGATATCGTTAAAAGCAATGTGAAACTCGCGCCGGGCTACGGGCCGGATAGCCCTGTGGCGATTGAGAAAATGCAATGAATAAGTTCGCGCAATCCGTGTTCTTTACGCTGGCTCTCGCCGCCACATCGTCCTCGCGCGCGAGCACGATGCCCGTTTCAGAGTCAGCGCCGATCCCTGACGTTCAAGTTCTAGACGAAGCTTCTCGGCCCGCGTCGCTTCGTTTCATGCTGACACAATCGGGAGGCGGCCCGGTAATACTGCTGCCCATCTTTACCCGATGCACGGCCAGTTGCCCGGTCCTGACCCGTAAGTTGGAAACGGCGCTCGGCGTCTTGAACCCGGCCGAACCCTACCGCGTAGTTGTGTTCTCGTTTGATCCGCTCGAAACGTCCGAGAGCTTGCGCCTCTACCGCTTGCAGCAGCACGTCCCTGCAACTTGGAACATCGTGCGTTCTAATGAAGGCGAGATACGCCGTTTCTTCGGATTTTTCCGCTATGCCGTGATGAACCAAGATGGAAAGCTGGTTCACCCCAACGAGATTTTCCTGCTGGATCAGGACCTCAGATGGCGATGGACGCTGGTCGGCGACGACTGGTCGGGTACGGAACTCGCGTCTGCGATCAAGTTGACTCGTTCGCCCGGGTTCGTTCGCGGGATGAAAGCGAATCCGGAGAGACTGGCGTGGATCGGTTTTGTCACCTTTATCCTAAGCGTCAGCGTCGCAACTGTTTGGATGGTCTTCCGCAAAGAACCCGGCTGTCCCTATGCCGGGTAGTTCGAAAAAGAATGAATGAAGGAAGGCTGGGAACTGGGTAGTGGCGTTGCTGTTCTTTTTCGTCGAGACACTGAACTCCTTGGCGCGACGAATGTCGTCGACGTAGTAAGAGTTGCCGTCGTCAATGAGAATGTCCTCAGCCTCGAGATTCGGCAGGAGGTCGGCGATACTTCGATCCACAGAAGCCGCCGGCACCATCAACCATATCGCTCGGGGCTTCGCGAGCTGTTTCACAAAATCCGTCAGCGAACCAGATCCCACTGCTCCCTCTTGAGCCAACTCCTGCACCGGTTTTGGCGATCTGTTGAAGACTACACATTGGTGCCTTTTTCTTAACAGGCGCTGCACCATGTTCGCCCCCATTCTTGAGAGGCCGATCATTCCGAGCTGCATGAATCACCCCTTAGACACCATCATTAGATTGGGTCTGCACTGTCTTGCCTTGGGCACTTGCACGGCTTTTATCTACGCCGCTTGTCGCCGCGCCTAAGCTCGATCCTCCAAGGTTGTCACTCCCATCGCCAAATGAAATATCGCGAATGTCGATAGCTACCAGCACCGGCTCCGGAATCTTTCGTTTGTTGGCGTCCGGTGCATAGACCCTGCGTTTCGTTGGCACAACAATTCCATCGACGTTGCGATAGTCAGCGGCGTAGTTTGAACCCGGCGCGCCGCCCATGACGTCCACTGTGTAGTCGTGCCTTCGTAACAGGCCGTCCGGACCAAAGTAAACCACCTGTTCGCGCGAGTGACTGGCAATGGAATCGGGAACGATCACTTTCAGCTAGGAGTTGATGCCGTCGGCAAACGCAGTGAGGATTGCCTGGGTGTCGGGCGAGTAACTTTCATATTCCGCCTTCATATCGCTGTAATAGCGCAACGCGCGGGCGTTCACATCGCGGGGCAGCGCGGAAGGACCGAGAATTTCGGCCAGCCGTCCCTGGCCAGCGCGTTTCCAGAGCTCCATTTGGAAGAGGCGATCCTGGGCAGCGACCACTCCCTGGGCAAAGAACAGATCGTGCTGGTTCTGCGCGTAGATGTGGGCGACTCCCCAGCGATCACGCAGAACGTCGACTGATCGCTCGAGCCCTTGCGCCCGCAGTTGACCGGACACAGCGGCCAGAGTCTTATGGGCGGCAAAGACGAGATCCGCCTTCTGGCCGGGCTGGGCGCAAGCGCAAAGCGGAATCAAAAGGATCAGTCGGCGAATGCTTTTCATGGGAGATTCACTGTAAGTAATGCCCGACACATTCCGCACGCAGGATTCCGCTATTGAGGCAGCAATTCAGGCTGGGCGGCAGGAGATTGATCTGGGATTTGAGCGGGGATCGGCAGTCGTGAACGGCTGAGCCCAGCCGCGCAATGTAGGAGTAATGCGATCTCAGCGCGTCATCAGAGAAGAAGTATGTTTAAACCTATTGGTTGCCGACTGGGTCTGTGGTGGCTTGGGCGCGTGAACGGGATCGGCGGGCAATCTTCCCGAATCTAAACCGCATCCCGTCCTTGAGAAGGTAGAAGTAGAATCTTTCCGCCCGTCATGTTCACCGCGTACTGTTCCAAGCCGCGAGCGATCTCTTTAAGCGGAAGCCGAGCCTGAATCTCGGTCTTCAGATCATTGGCAAGCATTTGCTGGACGCGGCGTGTAACCCGGAGTTGGCTAAGCATGTTTCTTTGGCGCAGCCATGCGGTAAGCCAGAAGCCTTCCACACGTTTTCCCTCGAAGATCAGCGATGCCGGGTCGGTCTGGCTCGCCTCCAGGGACAGTGCGCCATAGACGAGCAGACGGCTCCCGTGGGGCTGCCCACGTAGCACGCGTGCAGACATTTCCCCAGCCACTGCGTCGAAGCCGATGCTGGCCCCGAGCCTGTGGCAGAGATCTCCAAGGCTGGCATCGAATCCGGGATCACAACTATTCAGTACGTGCTCGGCGCCCATTTTGCGTAGGAGTTCCACCTGCTCAGCGCGACGCACAACGTTGATCGTAGGAATGGAGAACTTCTGCCCGAGCCGCACCACCATGCGTCCGAGTGCGCTCGCTGCGGCCGTCTGAACGACTGCCCGATGTCGGCCGAGTCGGGCCTCCTCCATCAGGGCCCATGCCGTGAGCGGGTTGATGAGCATCGTCGCGCCCTGTTCCATGTCCACCTGCTTGCTCAGCGGTACGCACAATTGCGCGGAGGTGACGAGGTATTCAGCCCACATGCCGCCGGCGATGTTCGGGTCTGCGGAGGCACAGGCCACGCGCCGTCCCTTGAGAAACCGCGGCATCGTCCCGCTTCCGGCTTCGACCACCGTGCCGCTGCCCTCAAACCCGGGAATAGCGGGAAGAGGCTTCTTGAAACCATAAAGACCTCGAATGAACATCAGGTCTGATGGATTGATTGGCGAAGCGGCGATGCGGATTAGTACCTGTCCCGGTCCGGGTCGAGGTACAGGTGACTCAGCAACGGCGATACTCTCGGGGGCGCCGTCATAGGCTCGAAGCTGCACAGCAAGCATCGTGGTGGGGATCGATGTCACAACGCAGAGATCTTAACATCCTGGAAAACTCCGCCGGCCGATCCCAAAGTTCACGCCATGCTTGGCTCCTTCGCAACCAGTTCCCAACTGCTGCTTGAATCTTGGCGAACTCCGGTATCCGCATCGGTCTGATGCTGCAAAACATAGTCGAAACTTTGGCGGCTAAGGCTACAGATAGTGGCCTTGCGCGTCCAAGCCACGCGGCAACTTCTGATCGACCTTCGAAATCGGATCTCGCGCGATGTACGTACAAGCTGGCTGGCTGCAAGCACGGCATTCGACCGCGTGAACGTGAGCGAGCAGTTGCTGGCCCAGGCAAACCTGGCGCTTGATCTCGCCCAGACACGATACAAGCTAGGCCTCAGTTCGATCGTAGAACTCAGCCAGGCATAGCTCCACCAGACCCAGGCCGAGATCGAAAACGCGCAGGCCGGATATCAATACCGCTTGGCCTTGTCAGTCCTCCGCTACCAGACTTCAGGACTGTAAGCCGGTCGCTGAGAATCGCGAGTCGCCCGAGGCGAACTTCCGCGCACAGCGCAGAGCTCACTCCGGTTTGCCGGTGTAGTGTTGCTCGCGGTGGACATCGCCGTGGTCTTCCAAGGACTCCAGGTGAGTTATGACCTCGGCGGGCATCCCCAGTTCGGCCGGCAGGCGTTCTTCCAGAATTGTCGCCAGCCGGTGAGCTTCGCTGACCGATGTCAAGTGCGGGAACAGCAAGTGTACTTCGATGATCTGGCGGTAGCCAGTGGTTCGGAAGCGTACGCCATGATATTGAATGGCCAGTTCCGAGCAGATTGCATCCAGCTTGTCCCGAATTTTCCGGCCGGCTTTCGGATCGGAATAATCCAGCAGTCCGACTGCCGAGCGCCATACTAAGTGCCCTCCCGACCAAAGAATATTTACGGCGACAGCGATGGCCACCAGAGGATCGAACGGTTTCCAGTGCGTCAGCAGCACCAGTCCTAGTCCTCCCACAACGCCAAAGCTAGTCCAGCTGTCGGTCAAGACGTGTTTGCCATCGGCTTCGAGAATCAGTGAATTAGTCCGCCGTCCGGTCCGCATGAGATAGTAACCGAGACCCGCATTGAGGATTCCAGCCATAAGGATCAAAAATGCGCCAGTTCCCAGGTGCTCCAGCTGTAGCCCCGCGATCCACTTCCGGATGGATTCATAGAGAATTGCGATCGCAGCCACAACGATCATGGCGCCTTCAAATCCGGCGGAAAAAAACGTGATCCGTTCGTAACCGTAGAGGAATTGAGGAGAAGCTGATCTGGTGCTGAGCCGAAGACTAAAACTGGCAAACCCCACGGCGATCACGTGGACGACCGATTCCGCCGCGTCGGAAAAAATGGCCGCCGAATGCGTCATGAAATAGACTGTGGTCTTGCCGACCAGCATGGCCAATCCAAATATCAGGGAAACACGCATGGCGAAGCGCGCGTCGCGCATCTCCTGTTCGTCTCTTCGTGATGCGGGGCTGACCGTGAATTGCGTAGGCACTGGCTGGGGAACTTAGTATTTGGAACATGGCTCCCCGGAAATCTCACCAGAAGATGTGACGTGGGTCAAGTGCCCGGCGTGGAGAGCTAAGTGATTCCGAACGACTAATCGCTAATCTTCCGTAAACGGGTTGTCCGTCGGGGAAAGGAGTTGAGTTGTGCCCCGGATTATCACAGGCCATCAACTTGATTCGTGGACGCACCAGACGCACTCGTCTGTGCAACTTTTTTCGTGTTGTCCACCACTCCTAATAGGTCGCACCCCTCACACAAGATCTGCCGCCCGGATCGGCAGCCGCCGGATGCGCTTGCTGGTCGCTGCAAAAATCGCGTTGCACACCGCCGGTGCAATCGGCGGCGTTCCGGGCTCTCCGATCCCGCTCGAAGGCTGATCGCTCGGCACGATATGCACCTCAACCTTCGGCATCTCATTCATGCGGAGCATTTGATAATCGTCAAAATTCCCTTGCTCCACGCGCCCCTTGTTGATTGTGATTTCGCCTTTGAGCGCGGCCGTCAGCCCGAAAACGATTGCGCTCTGCATCTGCGCCTCAATCGTCAGCGGATTTACCGTCCTCCCGCAATCCACCGCGCACACGACGCGATGCACCTGAACCTCGCCGCTTTTCTTGTCCACCGACACTTCGGCCACTTCCGCCACGTAGCTCTCAAACGACTTCAACACTGCGATCCCCCGGTATCGTCCGGCCGGCAACGCTTCACCCCAGCCCGCTTTCGTCGCCGCCAGTTCGAGCACACCCAAATGCCGCGGCGCTTTCTGAAGTAGCCGCCGCCGGAACTCGTACGGATCTTTTCCTCCTGCCGCCGCCAGTTCATCCACGAAGCACTCGCTGAAAAATGCGTTTTGCGAATTTCCCACCGACCGCCAGAACCCCACCGGAATCCCCGTCTCCGTCACTTGGTAGTCCACGAGAATATTCGGAATGGCATACGGCAATTCCGCCGCTCCCTCCACGCTCGAACTATCCAGCCCGTCCTTCACCGAGCCCGGAAAGAACCGAGACATGATCGAAGGGCAGGCGATCCGGTTCGACCACGCCACCGGCCAACCTTCAGCATCCAGCCCGGCCTCGAACCGGCTGTACGACGCTGGCCGGTAGAAATCATGCTGCATGTCGTCCTCGCGCGACCACGTCACCTGCACCGGCGCGCCCGCGGCTCGCGAAATCTCCACTGCCTCGATCACAAAATCCTGCTCCGCTCTCCGTCCGAATCCTCCGCCGAGATACGTCGTGTGAATATTCACGTGCTCGGGCTTCAGCCCGGCGATCTTCGCAGCCGTCATCTGGTTGACACCTTGAAATTGCGTCGGAGCCCAGACATCGCACCCGTCCGCGCGCACGTCCGCCGCGCAGTTCATCGGCTCCATGGTGGCGTGCGCCAGAAACGGCACCTGGTACACCGCTTCGATTTTCTTCGCCGCGCTTGCCAATCCCGCCGTCACGTCGCCTTCCTTCCGCGCCACGGCTGCGCCCGGCTTGTTCGCTCCCTCCTCGAGCATCTTGCGGATTGCCGCGCTGGTCAGCGCAGCGTTCGCCCCCTCCTCCCACTTGATTTCGAGCGCGTCCCGCCCCTGCATCGCCGACCAGGTGTTGTCCGCGACAACGGCCACTCCGCTCGAAATCTGCACTGCGAGCTTCACACCGTGCACCGCCTTCGCCTTGTCCGCATTGAAGCTCGCCACCTTCCCGCCAATCACCGGACATCGCGCCACCACCGCGTGCAGCATTCCCGGCTGGCGCACGTCAATGCCAAACTCCGCGCGCCCGCAAGCTTTGTCCGCCGAATCCAGCCGCTTCATCGCCTTACCCACGATCCGTAATTCCTTCGGGTCCTTGAGCTTTACGTCACTCGGCACCGGCAGTTTTCCCGCCGCTTCCGCGAGGCTTCCGTAGCTCAGGCGCTCCTTGGTCTGCGTGTGGATTACCTGGCTGTCTTCCGCGCGGCACGCCGACTTATCCACGCCCCACTTTTCCGCAGCCGCTGCGATCAACACCTCTCGCGCCTGCGCTCCGGCCTTCTGCAGCGGCGTCCACATTCCTCTCACGCTCGTGCTCCCGCCCGTTCCCTGCATTCCAAACAGGGGGTTCGCATATTCCTTCGCCGCCGGCGCAAACACCGTGCGAATGTTTTTCCAGTCACACTCCAGCTCTTCGGCGATCAGCATCGAAAGCGACGTCGTCACTCCTTGCCCCATCTCCGATTTGTCAATCACCAGCGTGACCATATCGTCCGTCCCGATCCGGATCCACGCGTTTGGCGCAAATGTCACCGCCTTAGCCGCCGCCGCACGCGCCTCGCGCCGATTCGGCAGATAGAATCCAATCACCAGCCCGGTTATTCCCGCCGCTGCGCTCTGCAAAAATTCCCGGCGATCCACTCTTATCGTTGCGCTGCTCATTCCGCACCCCCTCCAGCCGCGCCCACAGCAGCCAGCGCATGCGGCGCCATCGCTGCTGTCTCTCCCGGCTTCGCCTTCTTCATCGGCGACGCTTTCTGCCGCGCTGGCGCCGCAGGCATCTGCGCCGCGCGGTGAATCGCTTCGCGAATTCTTTGATAAGTACCGCAGCGGCAGATGTTCCCGCTCATTGCGTCGTCAACCTCCGCATCGGTAGGCCGCGGCTTTTTCGCCAGCAGCGCCGCCGCGGACATGATTTGCCCGGACTGGCAGTAGCCGCACTGCGACACGTCCGCCTCGATCCACGCCTTCTGCACTGGATGGCTCAGATCGGCCGAGAGTCCCTCGATGGTGGTCACTTTCTTCCCCGCGACCTCTGAAACCGGCGTGACGCACGACCGCGTTGCCTCGCCGTCAATGTGCACTGTGCACGCTCCGCAGAGCGCCACGCCGCAACCGTACTTTGTGCCGCGCAGATTCAGAACATCGCGGATCACCCACAACAGAGGCATGTCGGCGGGCACATCCACGCGGGTTTGGCGCCCGTTAATCACAAATTCAAAAGGCATGGTGTCATCTCCGCTAAGAAACATTCAACCGCAAAACGTTAGCTTTCGTTGCGGTCGCGCTGTGCTGACCGCGGCCTGGACAAGAAACGGAGAATGGGAACTGCGTATACTCGCCGACGGCACGCAACCATTCCCCACAACGACCCGCATAATTATAAGGAACCTCGGCCCCAAGAAATGTGGAAAAGTAGTTTCGCGCTGGCTCCGGCCGCAAAAATGGCAACTCGGGTCGAACTCCTCTGGCTGGCGCCTCCAGTTCATGTTCCCATAGCGGCTCGCCGCGCCTGCTTAGTTCAGCCCATATCTGCTACTCTGCTTTTGGGACTTTTTCCGAGGGAACCCGATCCATGCGATTCCATAACTTTTTCAGACTTCGATTTGCCCTGTTTCTCTGCTTTGTCTTGCCATTGTCCATCTCCGCCGCCGACAAGAACAAAGAAAAAGCAGCGGCGGCCGAAGCCGACAAGCCATCGTACGAACTGCCGCAGCCTGTAAGAGAGAATCTCGACTACACCATGTACCAGCGCATTCGCGAAGAAGGCCTGACCCATTCCCACGTGATGGACTTCGCATCCGCTCTGATGGATGGCATTGGCCCGCGCCTTACCGGTTCACCCAACCTGCGCCGGGCCAACGAGTGGACGCGCGCTCAATTGGCGGCAATGGGTTGCAGCAACGCCCATCTCGAAGACTGGGGTGAGTTTGGCATGGGCTGGCAGCAGCTCAACACCTGGGTACGTATAACGTCGCCGGACACAGCTGTTTTCATCGCCCAGGCCGCGCCCTGGTCGCCTTCCACCCACGGCCCAGTCAATGGCCAAGCCATTTGGGTTGATATCAAGGACGAGAAAGATCTCGACAAGTACAAAGGCAAGCTGGCCGGCAAAATCGTTCTGCTGGGAGCAATGCGCGAGGTGAATCCGGTAGATAAGCCCCTGTTCACGCGCATGGACGACAAGGATCTCGCCAAGCTTTCCGAGTTCCCCCTGGAAAAGGAAAAGGCCTACGCAAACAGGATGCAGGAATATATGCATCGGGCGGCCCTGCTCGACAAAGCCGGAAAGTTTCTCGCCTCGGAGCATGCGCTGGCGGTTATTCTTCCCAGCCGCGACGGCCACGACAGCGGCGGCTCCGGCGGCACCATCTTCGACGACCGCGGTCTGGGAAGATTTACCTACCAGCGCGATCGCGCCAATCCCCTTCCCGTGGTGGTGACGGCGATAGAAAACTACGGACGCGTTTATCGGCTGCTCAAAGCTAATGTGCCGGTTAGCATTGAAATGAATGTCGATGTCAAGTTCTTCGATGACCATGAGCATGGCTTCGATACCATCGCCGAAATTCCCGGCACCGATCCCAAGCTCAAAGACGAAGTGGTCATGGTGGGTGGCCATCTCGACTCGTGGGCGGCGGGGACCGGCGCAACCGACAATGGCGCCGGCACGGTGGTAGCGATGGAGGTCATGCGGATTTTCAACACACTGCGAGCGAAGCCGCGGCGCACCATCCGCATTGGTCTGTGGACGGGAGAAGAACAGGGACTTTTTGGTTCCCGCGGTTACGTGAAACAGCATTTCGGATACGTGCCACGCTCGACCGCTCCCGATCAACTGGAGAAGCCCGAATCGCAGCGCAAACCTACGGGTCCGGTCGTAATCAAACCGGAGCAGTCGGAAATTTCCGGCTACTTCAACGTGGACAATGGTACGGGAAAAATCCTGGGGATTTATCTGCAGGCGAACGCTGCGATCGCTCCCATCTTTTCGCAATGGATGGAGCCGCTGAAGAATCTCGGCGTCACCACCATCACCGCGCGCAACACCATGGGCACCGACCATCTATCGTTCGATGCGGTTGGGATCCCCGGCTTCCAGTTCATTCAGGACCGCCTCGACTACGAAACGCGCACCCATCACTCGAACATGGACACGTATGAGCGGTTGCAGCCCGGTGACCTGGCCCAAGCGGCAACCGTGGAGGCGATCTTCGTATACAACGCCGCCATGCGCGATCAGATGCTCCCGCGCAAGCCACTGCCGCATCCCGAACTCGAAGAGCAGCGCTCAGCTCCGCTCAAGGTGATGCCGGGAGCACTGGAACCCGCGGAGGAGCCCAACGATAAAGATAAAGACAAAGACAAAGAAAATAAGTAGCGGCGCGCCTTTGGAGAATAATGACGCTCACCCGCAATGTCGCGCCAGCAGGCACCCGAATCGCGCAGACCGCTTCTCCGCATGTCCTAGAAAACGAACTTTGCGCCTAACTGAACCAGGCGCGGCGAATCGGCACTCACGACTTGGCCGAATGTAGAACTGCCGATATTGCCATCGACGGCTTGCGGTCCAAAAAACTGGGCGTGATTGAAAGTGTTGAAACCTTCGAGCCGAAACTGCAGCGACTTCGACTCCGTCAGAGCTACATTCTTGAGCAGTGCGACATCGTAATTGTCCATCCCCGGTCCGTAAAAAAAGCGCCGTTTGCCTGTACCCGGTGTCCCCAAAGCGTTCTCGCTGAACTGCGCGGCATCGAAATAAGCACGCCCGTTGCGCGGATTGCGATTCAAATCGAGAGCGCCGCCTGTGTAGTCCGGCTCGTCGACACCATAGTTATTGACGCCATTCGGTTCCGCCCCAAGCAGAGAATTGTCCCCGTAATTGACGAGAGTCACAGGCAAGCCCGAAGTGAAATGGGTAATACCAGAGATCTCCCATCCTACCGTCCAGCGGTTCGAAGTGCGAGAGAGGATCTGGAAAGGAATTTTATAGTTATAGCTGACGACGAAGTTATGCTTTACATCAAAGGCGGCTAAGGCTTTGCTGAGTGAGGGATTAAGCGGATTGACCTCTTCCCCAAGGTTCGAAGACTGGTCTTCGGATTTGCTATAGGTGTATCCCGCCAGCACACTTAGTCGCTTGCTGCTATGGCGCAAGGTGATCTGCAAAGCATTGTAATTGGAATTGCCAATGGTAGCCTGGTTGGCATCGCTGCCGAAATTTGATCCCAGCGGTCCTCGGGTGCCCTTGTATGTCTTACCCGTGACCGTGGTGTAAGAGGTACCTTGGCCGAAGGGACCACACAAGGTTTGGCCCTGTTTGAGGTTAGCAGGATTGCTCAAGAACAAACAGAGCGCTGGATTGCCGGGATTGGCCTCTTCCAGCACCAGCAGTCGATGTCCCTGGCTGCCTACATAATTCACGCTGACTACAGTGTGGGCTCCAAACCCGCGTTCCAGCGAGAGCATATACTCTTCGGTGTACGGAATCCGATTAGTGGTGGGATAGTTCGGAAGACCCGTAATGGGCTCGAACTGTGCCCAGTTGATGTTGGCGTCTGGGTGACTGGCGCTGCTGTTTAATGAAGCGAGCGTTACCGGGAACACTGGACCCAGATTCTGGCCGTCAGCTGCCGTAATGAAGGGTGTGGAGAACAGCGGCGGCGCGGGGCTCGTATAAGTAGTGCCGTAAGGCGCATTAGCACTCATAACTCCAATTGTAAGTGCCTCGATCGCAGTGTAGAACATCCCATAACTCGCTCTTATGCTGGTTTTGCCTTGGTCACCGACTATTCGTGCTAGCAGGCCATCGCCCGAGGCGCTGGGCGAATAGGCTAACCCGATGCGCGGAGCAAAGTCACGATTTCCCGGAGGCGCCAGAGTCCGCGGCACTCCCGGGTCAGTAGGATAAAGGATGCCGGCGGGAGCTCCTGGGAAAACAACCGACTGCTTACCCGGCACGAACGTAGCGATCTGGTTGTACTTCTCATACCAGGGCTCTATGCGATCCCAACGCAAACCATAGTTCAGCGTGATACTGTGAGTTATGCGCCAGCTATCCTGCCCATAGATGCCTAAATATTTGTTCCGGCCGTAAAAGGGCTGAAGCTGGCTCTGGTTATACTGGCTGGGGGCTCCTATCAGGAAATCTGCGAAGTCAGAGCCAGTCTCGCTCCCAAAGAACAGGAAGCTGCCATTAAACTGAGCGATCGCATTGACATTGATCTGATCGTAGTGAAACTCGCCGCCCATCTTGATGGTGTGGGTTCCGATGACTTTAGAAAAGTTGTCGAGCCACTGGAAGGTGTTGCCCGCCTGCCTTAGTTCATTCGTGTTGGTTCCCATCGTGAAGCTGTTAAAGCCGACACTCTCCACTCCTTCGGTCCTTGGAGACAGAGGCACGATTCCCCCTTTTCCTGGATCGACTTCGAAGCCCTGGGAGGCCAGACTGACGCCGACTCCTCCGATCGGTTTGCCGAGGTCATTCGAGTCGCGCAAATAGCTGAAGCGAAATTCATTGACGGCAGTCGGGCTGAGCGTTTTCGTGTTGCCGAGGCCAAGCAATTGCGCCCGGCCCGTATAAAGCGCATTGAATCCTGGAACGTTCGCTCCGCCTTGAGCGACCGGGTAGGGGTTATTCTGCGACCAGTCGTCGAGAAAGTAATAAGCGGACATCAGCCCCCAGCTAGTATTGGCATCAAGGCGGTAGGCGCCTTTATTGTCACGCGAAGTTTTGTTGAAGGCCGAAGTGGAGAATTGATCGACGCTGATATTGGGTAAGGGAATGTATTGCAGCAAGCGCTGTGCGGGGACGGAAAAGGCAGATTGAGGGATGACCGCGCCCACGCCCCCCATGGTGTTCGGAAAAACACATTGTGTGTTACTGGAGCAGTTGACACCGAAGGGTGCTCCCTCGGGGTTAGTAGGAGTGATCGTTGCTGGGTTGATCATTGACGCAGTGAAGTAGAACGGCTCAGCGCTGGCGACCGCATACCCCAGCGACTTCTCGAGAACAGCAGCCAGGCATTGACCGTTCGCACAGGTACTGTTCACGGTGGACGCAATCGGAATCCCATCGCTGTTGGTGCTGGTGCTAAACAAGCTTGGGGAATTCGAAAAGTTGCCTGCGCGCTCTTGGCGCGAAGGCACTGGGATCTGTGCGGTATCCACTCCCTGGGTCGATCGCATCCCCTGGTAGTCTCCGAAGAAGAAGATCTTGTTCCTTCGGATCGGTCCGCCGAAAGTCCCCCCAAACTGGTTTTGCTTAAATGCGCCACGCGCGGGAGAAAAGTAGTTGCGTGCATCGAGGTCTGTGTTGCGCAGGAATTCGAACCCATCGCCGTGAAATGCGTTGGTACCGGACTTGGTTACGACGTTGATCTGGCCGCCGCTGAACTCGCCGTATTCGGCATCGAAGTTATTGGTGAGAATCCGAAATTCGTCAATGGAATCGAGGTTGGGGACGATCGCCGCCCCCATATTGACGTCCTCTTCGACATCGCTACCGTTGACCATAAAACTGTTGGCAAATTCCCGCTGGCCGTTGATCGAGATGGTGCCGGGATTCAAGTCTCCGGAGGGAGAGAGCGCGGTCGCGCCCACGTCCTGCACCATGTCGGACGTGATGGAAGTGGCCGGCGCAACCCCTGGCTGAAGAGAAAGCAAATCCGTAAAGCTCCGTCCGTTGAGGGGTACCGCGGTCATCCGCGTACTGGTGATGACCTCGCCTACCTGCGTACTCGTCGTTTCAACCAGGAGTTGGCTTTCGGCGACGGTCACGACATCCGATCTCTCGCCTACCGCCAAAACCGCGTCAATCGTCGCTGCGCTATCGGCGTCAACTGTGACCCCGGTCCGCTGATACGGTTTGAATCCCGCTTTTTGGATCGTAATGTTGTAGTGTCCGATGGGAAGGTTGGCGAAAGAGTAGAATCCCTGACCGTTGGTGGCGGCCTGGTGCTGGACCCCAGTTTCGACATTGGTCGCGTTTACGGTGGCGTTCGGAACGACGGCATTGCTCGAATCCTTGATTGTGCCCGAGACGCTCCCGCCAACTCCAGCCCATGAATTCACACCAAAGAACATGAGAAATAGGACAGAAAGAAATAAGGGACCACGCCGGAAGCACCTTGTCAGCGAGGACGAGAAGCCGAGGCTACAACCCTGCCGCCCACCAACCATGCTGCCTTCTGTTTTTTCGAAACCCATGGATTCCCGTACCATCGTCTCGGCCGTCAGCCCAACAGGCTCGCGATTTCGGTTAGTTTCCTAGTTGCGACCTAGTCGCATATAGGTGGCCAAAAAAAAATGCCCGCTTAGCGAGCAGCCTTTTGGCATCGTTTGCAAAATCCGCCCACTTCCAGCCGCACGACCCGGATCTGAAAACCGCTCTGCTTGACCATCTCTTCCTTTAGTTTCTCGAAAGACGAGCTCGCGTATTCCATGATGGCGCCACATCGGAAACAAGCCATGTGGCAGTGATCGCGATTCGTCTTGGCCTCGTAATAGTGCTTCTCGCCCTCGATGTGCATGAGATCCAACTCATCGATCAACCCGCGATTCTTGAGCAACGCAATGGTTCGATAGACGGTGGCGCGATCGATATCCGGATCCTGTTTCTTGGCGATCTCGAGCAGCGTGGCCGCGTCCAGATGTCGAGGCGAGTCTTGAATAATGCCGACCAGCAGGCGTCTCTGAACCGTGATGCGTACCCGCCGCGCAGCTAACTCCTTCATGAGAGAAGGCCGGGTGATTGCTGTAGAGCCCTTCGATCTCCCCAGATGCGAGTCCTTCGCAACAACGGCGCCCACTGGCATTCGGGGTCCCCTCCTTCAGCTAGTTGCGACTTGGTGGCAACTAGTTTTTAATTGGACCGCATCAGCAGTCGTCTGTCAAGCCGGCGTTTCGGGGGCTTACGTTGCTCTGATTCCGTGCTTGGGATTACTCGTTGGCATTCGGCTTGATCGGCTGGGCGCCGATTCCAAAACATCTTGTTGGCGAACCTTCATCCGCCCGCGAGGACCAGTAGAGCGTCAACACCATCCCTCTACGTCGCTCAGTTCAGCAAATTCGCTTCGGATGGCTTCTAACCGATCTTGTCTGCGGTAATAATCGACTTTGGCTTTGCGGCCGTCGGCCTTCTTGTGTTCCCAAAATAGTCTATTCGCGTGATGGATGGAGTGAATCTCTACGCTCAAAGCCGCCACTCTCGTTTGCCTTGTTCGTTCGGGCCCCATGGTTACCCCGCTCTGCATCAGGTCGCTGACTGGTTCGAGAACGGTGAGTCATTCGCAACAAAGGACAACTATAACGATCAGAAATAATGAGGGAGGATATAAAGGGAACTTACAAAGAAAAATTACAATGAAATCGTAGGGCATTCCCCCATTCTTTGCAACAACAAAGTTGTAGATTGGCGACACCTTCGCTGTTCCGTGGAGATGAGTATCGCTGCAGGAAGATCTCTTTTCCCAATAACGCGGCCTAGCCAAGCGCGGGCGAGGCGCTAGCTCAAGTAGTCCAGGCGATTAATTCCCAGCCGCTGCATTTTGTACTGCAGGGTGGTGCGCTTGAGTCCAAGCCGGGCCGCCGCGCCTGCCGGACCCGACAGCGCGCCCCGAGTCTGGCGAAGAATTTCGACGATGTGTTCGCGTTCTTTGTCGCGCAACGTACCCTCGGACTCGGAAGCCTGCCGTGAGATTTCATCACGCAACTCGTCGAGCGGCGGGCTCAAGCGGTTGCCTTCCGAAAGAATCACCGAGCGCTCGATAAAATTCTCCAGCTCGCGGATGTTTCCCGGCCATCTCCAGCGCATCATGGCTTGGACGACCCCATCGGGGATAACGTCGATATGCTTGTGCAGCCGGACCGCGCATTTTTCGACGAAATGGCGAATCAGCATGGGGATGTCCTCGCGCCGGTCGCGCAACGCCGGCAGATGCAGAGGAAACACGTGCAAGCGGTAGAACAAGTCCCCGCGGAATTCTTTCTCTTCCACCGCTCGAACCAGATCGCGATTGGTGGCGGCGATCAGCCGCACGTCCACCCGAATCGTCTTCGTTCCTCCCAATCGCTCAAACTCCTGGTCCTGCAGAACGCGCAGCAACTTGGGTTGCAACTCCAGAGGAATTTCTCCCACCTCGTCGAGCAGTAAAGTGCCCTTATCCGCTAATTCCAGTCGGCCGATCTTCTGGCTTACCGCTCCGGTGAACGCTCCCTTTTCGTGGCCGAACAACTCGCTTTCCAGCAGTCCCGTGGGAATGGCGGCGCAGTTCACCTTGATAAAGTTGCGGTCCTTGCGCCGGCTCATGCCATGAATCAAGCGGGCTATGCGTTCTTTGCCGGTCCCGGTTTCGCCGGTGATGAGAACAGTGGAATCGGTGTCGGCGACGATGGCAGCGTAGTCCAGCACACGTTGCAAGGCGGGGCTGTTGCCGACGATATCGTCGGACCGGTTCGCACTCTGAATTTCGTACTCCAAATAGCGCTTTTCCTGGGCCAGGCGGTCCCTGAGTTGCGCGATCTCGCGGTAGGCATGCGCATTCTGGAGTGCAGCCGCGATCTGGTTGGCGACTTGCTGCAGGTAGTCAACCTCCAACGGGCCGAAAGCATTCTCGATCGTGCTACTCGGATTCAGCGTTCCCCAGATCCGATTGCCGGCGATCAGGGGCACACTGCAAACGGACCGAACCCCGCCTTCATACATCGCTTTGGCCAGGGGTTCGTTTATGTCGTGCAAATCGCACGCGGCGAGGAATGCAACCTTTCGCGTCTGGACGGCCCTCGCCGAGAGTGATTGCTCGAGCGGAACCGCATTCCCGTGGTTAAGGAAAGACTCCCACTCCAGAGCGTCTCCATACGGGTGCACGTTCTTGCCATCCTGGCCCAGCAGGGACAGGACGGCTCGGTCGTAGCGCGCGATGCCCCGAACGCTGGAAAGAATGACCGGCAACAGCTTTTCCAGTTCCAGGCTCGAACTCAGTTCACGGCTGATCGCGACCAGGCTCTGCTGATCTTCAAAGGCGCGGTTGGCTCGCTCTCTCTCCAGAACAAGCGCTCCCATCAGCGCGACGCGAGAGAGTAATTCGATGTCATCGTCGTTCAGGGCCTCGGGAGCGTTCTTGCCCAGGCCAAGTGCACCAAAACGGTTCGCCGGCGCGCTCACGGGAAGGGCGATGTATGATCGCACGCCGTGATTGAGCAGCGCCGGCACGAAGCCGGGAAAACGCCGCTCGCGCTCGGTATCGGGAATGGCGATCGGCTCCTGATGCTTCCATACCCACCCGGTCGCGGCTTCGTCCACGGGCAAAACGTCGAACGCTCCACTTTCCTCGTTCCTTTTCCAGTAGTGAGTCAGCATGCAATCTCGGTGCGGGTCATGCAGGGAATAATTCAGCAATTCGCCCGATGTCAGGGCCAGCACCGGCGGGGCCAGCTCTTTGAATGCGTCGGGCAGGCTCTTGGCTCGCGCTACCACGTCTGTGATCTTAAGTAATCCCCGATACCGGTTGCGTTCCGGCGAGGCATCTTTGCCGGGCGCGACTGCGCCTTCAGACATGCAGACCTCCTGGTCGCGTGCAATATGTCGGACAAAGGCTTTGAGCAGGAACTGGGGGTCATCGCAGATTGCCAAACTGCGGGACTACAGTTCAACATCGCGGTTAGACGCAGTCGTCGGTTCCTTTACTTGGGAACCAATCTCCTTCTCCCCGGTCGGGGAGCCCTTCAGGTTCTGCGTCACCGTTTTCCAGGATTGGTGCCTTCCCAGAAAGCAATTCTTATCCCATCTTCCAAACATAAGCAACTTCCTGTTACGAAAGCCGAACAGACGCTTGCGGGGACCTGCCCGCTTGGTGCGACCGATGACGTTCCGTCCGGATTCATTCTGAAGAGACTGCACCGTAACCGTGCGGGCTTTTCTGTTCCAAAATCAGGAAATCCAGGTGGAAGCTCGTCTTCGTTGCACTCTCGGAACCGATGATAGAATATGCCCAGAGGTCAACGGGCGTGCAACGTAATGGTGGGCAGAGGCTGCGGGCGCTGAGGGAGTCCCTCGGATATCGCATGAGGGACGTGGAATTGGCCAGCAATCAGATCGCGCAGAGATTTGAGAGTGAGGAATTCGCAATTCCGCCCAGTCGCTTGTCCGACATCGAGACCAAAGGCATAATCCCGAGCATTTTTCGACTCTATTCGTTTTCCGCTATTTATCGGCGAGAATATCGGGAGTTGCTGTCCTTCTATGGCCTAGAACTCGACGACATCTCAGCGGATATCAGCTTTGGGCGTCCGCAGAAGTCGCACGTGTCCCAAGCTTTGAGCAACGTTGGACAAGTGCGGATGCCGACCAGGCTCGATCCCGGATTCTCGCTCCAGAAAACGACGGACTTGGGACGCGCCATCGAGCAATGGGGCATCGTGCCCCTGTCTTATCTTGCGCAGTTTGCGGACGATCGCTACACCTATGGGTATATTGGATCGGAAGATTTCACGATGTATCCCATTCTCCCCCCAGGCACTTTCGTGCAGGTAGATGAAGCCAAGAACAAGGTGAGCGAAGGAAAATGGCGTTCGGAGTTCGAGCGTCCTATTTACTTTGTGGAAATGCGCGACGGCTATACGTGTTGCTGGTGCTCGATGAAGCGTGACTCCATCGTCTTGCAACCGCATCCCCTGTCTCCCGCCTCAGTGCGAGTTCTTAGACACCCGCAGGAGGCCGAGGTTCTGGGGCAGGTTGTCGGGGTTGCGATGCGCCTCGGAGATTGGCAACATCCCGACTTTCAACTAACGCCGAAAGCGCGCTCAGTACTGACCTCAGATGCGCCAGGGCAGCTGGGGAGAGGGGCTTAGGTGGACAGTGCGTCAGCGAAGCCAGGAACTCCCTTTCCGTTAGATGCTCGTTCAAGCATGACTCTGGCACGTCTTTGAGCAGCACAGCCAGGGGTTTCTTCAAGACCTCGGAGAGTAGTGCCCGATGCGACGCACGGATGGCGCATTGTGCGGCATCGTCGCCATACACCTTCGCCAAGCCCCAGTGTTCATACCTTCCATTGCCCGTTCCATTGCCGTCACGCAATCTGCCCACGTAGGAAAGTCTGCCCAACAACCCCGGGACCGCGCCTAGGGTATTCGCTTCAAAATCCTCGATAGCGGATTTCAGCCTCATCGAATTTACAAATTCCGAAAAGACATCGGAAGTTAACTAAATTCAGAAAACCCCTCTGCCGCCAGCAATGTATCACGGTGCGAATTCTTTCGCAAAGGAGATCTACCGTGAAACGACTCATGCTGGCTTTGGCTGCAATCACCCTGTTTATCACAACCGCTGCGCTTCCAAGTCTGGCCGATCAGCCCGTACCCACTTGCACCCCCAGCGGCTGCTCCCTGCCGTAAGAAAAGAATTGCGGCGGGGTTCTCAGTTGAAAAGGACCAATTTCAGGGCTATAGTGCACTGACAATGCTCCGAATGAATTGGTACAGGTTGCTATTGCTTTTCCTGTGGACCACGCCGCATGTGCTTCTCGGTGTGCTTGCGGTCGTTTTTTGCAAGCGCCGCTTGTACCGCGAATTCCCGTGCTTTCTCGCCTATGTGTTTTACGAGATCGCCGAGTTCATTCTGCTGTTCACTTTGTATTTGTTCGCTCTGTATTCGGTCGCAGGCGTGACTGCGAACCAATATGCGTATGCTTATTCCGCCACGCTGACGTTTAACATCGCTCTGCGTTTTGGCGTGATTGACGAGGTTTGTAAAGACTTGTTCCGTGATTCCCAATTTCTGAAGGTGGCAGCCAGGCGATCGCTGCTATGCGTAACCGGTTTGCTGCTTGGAGTGGGAGTTCTGCTCGCTGTCTATGCGCCCGGGGGCAATAGTGTCAAGTGGTTTGCCGGTGTGCTCGCCATCAACCGGGGAGCGGCTATGGTTCAATCTGGATTGCTCCTTTCTTTGTTGCTCTTTTCCCGCTTCCTGGGCCTGTGTTGGCGTCGCTCCGCATTCGGGATCGCGCTCGGTCTCGGGGTCCTGACAACCGTTTATCTTGCCAACTATGCTCTTCGCGCGGAATTCACCAGTAAGGCAGGCGCGGACTTCTTGAATTTGCTGACAACCGGCACTTACCTCGTTTGCGTTTCGATCTGGATCGGGTATTTGCTGACGCCCGAACCTGAACCTGTGTCGCTCGCAGTTGTTCCCCATGATGAGGTGGAGACTTGGAACACGGAGTTGCAACAATTGCTCAGGGATTGATTTCTCCGGCATTGATCGCCGCTTGGACTCTCGTTGCGGTTGCCTTCTTCGCGCTGGCAACCCTGGCGTACGTCGCCATCCGCAGTCGCACGCGCCCGGTTGATTTAGAGAACGCTGTTCAGGCGTTCCGGTCTCTCGACATTGAGGCCTTCAGAAACCTGCTCGACTCAGCCGAGGAAGCGTTTCTTCGCGAGAATCTATCGCCAAAGAAGTTCCGCGAGATTAAGCGACAGCGTGCGTGGGCAGCACTCATCTATGCCTGGGAAGCGGGAAGGGCCGCGACGGCGCTGGCAAAGGTTGGTCAAGCTGCGCAACGGAACTCCGACCCCAAGATCGCAGCCTCCGGCGTTCAGGTTGCTGAGAGTGCATTTCGGCTTCGATTGCAAACCGTCAGGGCTTGCCCCCGCCTGCTGACCGGAATCCTATTGCCTGACCTAGAAAGCCGATCGCTTCCGCCCTTGGTCGATCAGTATGAGCGAGCGGCAGATACCCTCTTTCGCCTCAGATTTTCATCTATTGAACGCGATTCCTACAATTCTTAGCTCCTTCTCCACATTCACCCACCACTTTTTTGGGGCGCGGCCCGCTCCCAACGGTCGCTCCCAAACTGTGATGCTCGCCATTGCCAGGTTAAACCGTTCCCAGGCTCGTACCGGGCCTCGGTTTCCATCGGCACGTCGCGTTCCAGTCACAGTGATAGGTGATTTGAGTCACTGACGCGGCGGCGCCGGTTGAACGATAAGTGTTGATACATTTGCTCACGTGGTCCTAGATTGGGGAGCAGGTGTGGAGCAGGCAACTAAGCCCGGTCCAAGCCCGTATCGAACGCAGTAATAACAGATTGTGGGGATGAGAACGACGCACTACTAATTCAAGTCCGGTAGGAGGTTCAACATGGCAGCTCGACTTGCCGAAGAATGGTTTGCCATATGCGGAGGTTGTGAAGTCACCATCCTCGATATCGGTGAACCGCTCATCGACGTACTCAAACAAGTACAGATCGTGCACATGCCAGTCCTGATGGATCACAAGCTCTTTGGTCAGACTGGCGAAAATGCAGAGATGGAGATCCCCGCCGCGGATGTCGGGCTTATATCAGGAGGAATCCGCAACGAAGAACATAAGAAACTGGCGCTCGAGATGCGTAAGAAGTGCAAGATCCTGATCTCTCTAGGTTCTTGCGCCTGCTTTGGCGGCATTCCGGCCCTGGCGAATCAGTACAGCACAGACGAGCTGTTGGAAAAGGTCTACCGGGACAGCGTAACCACCGAGAAGAACGGATTACCCAAAGAGCAGGTTCCCGCTCTGACCGACCGAGTCTATGCCCTTCACGAAGTGGTGAAGGTGGATGCCTATCTGCCCGGATGTCCGACCACGCCAGAGATGGTGGCCGGAGCGCTGGTCGCTCTCATCGAAGGCAAACCCCTGCCCGTGCTGCCGTCGAAGAGCGTTTGCGACGAGTGTCCCACCAAGCGTGAAAAAAAGGCGGTCTCCAACGTGAAGGGCCACCTGGATCCTCCGGAATTCAAGCCGGGAGCGCCCCTTAGCGAAATGCGCTGCCTCATGGAGCAGGGCATCCTGTGCCTGGGTCCAGCGACGCGTGCCGGCTGCGGTGGCAGCGACGGCAACCCGCGCTGCATTCGCGCCTACATGCCATGCGAGGGCTGCTTTGGCCCGCTGAACGAAAAAGCCAATCCCATGGTGGACATGATGGGAGCGCTTTCCTCCATCGGACTTGATCCCAAGCAGATTCCGGATCGGGCCGCAACCTTCAACCGTTTTGCTGGCGCTGGCCGTCTGCGGCCGATGCCCAAGAGGTGATCCATGGCAAAAACATTAGTCATTCAACCTGTCACGCGCGTCGAGGGCCACGCCAAGGTGACCATCCAACTCAACGACGCGGGCAATGTGGACACCGCCCGGGTCAACGTCATTGAACTGCGCGGGTTCGAGAAGTTCTGCCTCGGGCGTCCGGTCGAAGACCTCCCACGCATCACGCCGCGCATTTGCGGCGTGTGTCCGTGGTCGCATCACTTGGCCTCGGCCAAGGCTTGCGACGCGGTCTTTGGAGTCGAGCCGCCCCCAGCTGGAAAGAAGCTGCGCGAGCTGTGCAACAGCGTCGCTTACATGGAAGAGCACATTCTGCACTTCTATTTCCTGGCGGGAGCCGATTTCCTGCTCGGTCCCGATGCCGACTATTCCATCCGCAATGTCATCGGCGTGCTGCAGGCAGCGCCCGACATTGCCAGAAAAGTGGTGAAGGTACGCCACATGTGCGCCCATATGCTGGAGATCCTGGCGGGCAAGGCGATCCATCCCCAGGCCGCCGTTCCGGGGGGATTCAGCATGCCATTGGGCGCCGGCAATCGCGACCAGCTGCGCAAAATGGCCGATGAAGCGCTCGAACTGGCAAAGTTCTCCATCGCTTTTGCCAAGGAGAACGTCTTCCCCAAGTACCTCGAAGTGGTGAAGTCGCTGGGAGTGATCAAAACCGGCTTCCTCGGCACCGTCAAAGAAAATGGCGCGCTCAACCTCTACGACGGAAAGCTTCGCCTGATGACCCCCAATGGCACATTCCAAGATTTTCCGACCGATCGCTATACGGATTTCATCTCCGAGCACGTTGAATCGTGGAGCTACCTGAAGTTCCCCTACGCCAAACAGTGGGGCGAAGGCTTCTCCATGGATGCCGATAATCCCAAGGGCGTGTATCGCACCAACACTTTGGCGCGTATCAACGTCTGCGACTTTATCGACACCCCGCTGGCGCAGGCCGAACTGGAGGAGTTCCGCGCGAAGTTCGGGCGGCCGGCACAGCTTACGCTGCTCTATCACTGGGCGCGGCTGATCGAACTGCTCTACAACGCCGAAAACGCTATCCGCTTGCTGGACGATCCCGAAATCACCAGCACCGAAACCCGGGCAAAGTGCACGCCGCGGGCAGCGCGAGGCATAGGCGTCACCGAAGCGCCGCGCGGCACGCTCATCCACGACTACACCACCGATGCCAACGGCCTGGTCACCAACGTCAACCTGATCGTCGGCACCACCCATAACAACGCTCCGATCAATATGTCGGTCACACAAGCCGCCAAGGGTTTGATTAAGGACGGCAAGTACGACCAGGGAGTATTGAACACGGTAGAAATGTCAATCCGTGCCTATGATCCATGCTTCTCCTGCGCGACCCACCGTTTGGATGGGAAGCTGTCGGTCAAGCTGGATATTTTCGACGCGGACGGCAAGTTGGTCGGCACTCTTGCCAACTGAACCACAGCGAAAAGCAGAAAGCCCCGGGGAGATCGAACCATCCGATCTCCCCGTATACTGTCGGACGCCAACCTTGGTCCTCGGCATTGGCAACATTCTGTTTGGAGACGACGGCTTCGGGTGTGCGGTTGTTAACTACATCGAGGCGCACTACCAGGTGCCCGACGCGATCTGCTTGCTGGACGCCGGCACCGGCGTGCGCAGCCTGTTATTCACTCTCTGCCTGAGCTCCGCGCGTCCGCAGCGCTTGCTCATCCTGGACGCGATCGATGCCGGACGCAAGATCGGGGAGATCTTCGAGATCAATCCCGCCAACATTCCCCCGGTCAAACTCGACGATTTCTCCATGCATCAGTTACCCACTTCCAACCTGCTGCGCGAGTTACAAGAAACCTGCGGGGTCGAAGTGCGGGTACTGGCCTGCCAAACGGGGCCATTGCCGGAAGAGATCTCCCAGGGTTTGTCGGAAGCAGTCAGCCGCGCCGTGCCGCAAGCGGCAGAGTGGGTGATCCGCGAGTATTTCCCCGGCGCCACCGCGTCGCGACGTGACCCAGGCCAAACAAGTGCATAATCCCTAGTCGGTCACGTGCTGGCGACTCGCTTCGTGCCCTGCCACCTGTTGAAAAACCCATTGGTTGCGTGTCGAAGGTCACGAAGAAGCGTGAGGCCGGTCACTGCACAGCCACCACAATACCCGCATTATCAGAAGGCTTTTGGCATGACCCCTGTAGACAGGCTGGTGGCATCGTATGAGCCCGAATCTGGCAATGATCAGCGATGGAAAGAAGTTCCTGTGGGATGGGCAGCCCTACGACAGCAAAGAAGCGGCATCGAGCGCGGCGCAGTCATATCAGAACGAAAACTTTCAGGTCCAGATGGTAGAGGAAGACGGGAAGTTCCTGGTGTACACCCGGAGAGTCATCAAGGAATGGGTAGCCGCTACGCAGTAGCGGGCACCCTGAGCAGAGGTGGCAAATGGGGGCAGTAGGCATATTGCCGGTTCAAAGCGATCCGACGCTGCTGGAAGACATTCGACGCTATGGGAAGTTCGACACAGAGGGCTGCTATCAGTGCGGCACTTGCACCATCTCCTGTGAGCTGGCCACGGACTTCGCAAACTTTCCTCGCAGAAGCATCCGCTACGCTCTTCTCGGGCTAAGAGCGCCGCTCCAAGGAAGCCTCGAGCCCTGGATCTGCCACGACTGCGGCGATTGCTCCACCGCCTGCCCCCGCCAAGCCGAGCCCAGGATTTCCATGCATACGCTGCGGCGCTTCCTGTGCGCCCAGTATGAGTGGACGGGCATAGGAGGCGGTCTCCTCAGGTCCCGGGCGTGGCATCTCGGCTCACTAGCCTTCGCTGCAGTGCTCGTCGTGGCGCTGATGCTCTGGTACCACCTGTCGTATGTCGGACTGCCGCTTTCCGGCCTAACCACAACGATGGGGCTGGAGCACATGTTCCCCATCATTACGTATTACACGCTCACCGTGATGCTCTTTCCGTTCCTACTCCTGCTGACCCGCGTCTTCCGCGTCTGGCGGTTCACCATGGGAGGAGAGGAACGGCCGTCCATCCCCTTTTCTGCCTATGTCGGCGAGGCGTGGACGTACGTGCACCAGTCGGTGTCCCACGCGATGATGAAAAAGTGTCCGGAGAAAGGCCGGTGGCTGGGCCATTGGCTGCTCGCCTTGGGCACGGTCATGATGCTGATCATCAAGGTCTTCGCTCTGCGCTGGTTTCAAACCGATAATATTTATCACTTGTACAGCCCGCAGCGCTGGCTGGGATACCTCGCGGCTGGCTTCATCTTCTACGGCGTCGGCGACATCCTGGTACAGCGAGTAAAGGCGAACAAGGAAATCTACAAGGAAACGCGGCTGGAGGATTTGATCTTCCCCGTCCTGCTCCTGCTCACGGCGCTCAGCGGTTTCGCCGCACACGTCTTGCGCTATTCAGGCTTGGGTTACGCCGCTCTCATCATCTACGGCGTGCACGTGATGATCGCCACGCCGATGCTGGTGGTAGAGATGCCGTTCGGCACCTGGGCACACATGATCTATCGACCTCTGGCTTTGTACTTCCAGGCGGTCAAAGAGCGGGCCGCGCAGCTAGCGCCCGCCGGGGAGGCTATCGCCCATGTCGTCTAACCTGATCCAGCCCCATCCGGTCGGTGCCGCACTGGTAGTTGGTGGCGGCATCGGCGGCATGCAGGCCGCGCTGGATCTCACCGGTGCGGGCATTAAGGTTTACCTGAGCGACCGCGGACCGGCGATCGGCGGGGTCATGTCTCAACTGGACAAGACCTTTCCCACCAATGACTGCGCCATGTGCACCATGGCTCCGCGCCTGGTCGAGGTCGGCCGCCATCGCGACATTGAGGTCCTCACTCTGAGCGAGGTGCAAAGCGTCCGCGGAACTCCCGGAAACTTCACCGTCACTCTGAACCGGCAACCGCGCTACGTGGATGAAAAGAAGTGCACTGGTTGCGGCACGTGCGTCTCGAATTGTCCCACCCGCAACCATGTACAACCCATGCCCACTCCGCCCGTGGAACTGGAGCCGGCTACGCGCGAAACCCTCGCCGCCATCGTCACTCGCCACAAGAACCGGCCGGGACCGCTGATGCCCATTCTGCAAGAGGTCAACACCGCCCTCAACTATTTTCCCGAGGGCGCTCTGCGCTACGTCGCGCAGGAGACCGGCTACTCGGTCGCTGACGTTTATCGCATTGCGACTTTTTACAGCGCCTTCAGCGTTGTGCCAAGAGGCAAGTACCTGATCAACGTCTGCATGGGAACCACGTGTTACGTGCGGGGAAGCGACCGGCTGATGGACCGTTTTGCCGAGACATTGAAGATCCGGCCGGATGAAACCACACCGGACATGCTCGTCACGCTGAAGGCGGTCAGGTGTATTGGATGCTGCGGGCTGGCGCCAGCCGTGGCGGTGGGCGATTCGGTCTATGGAAAGCTGACGGTCAAGGAAGTTGCCGGCATAGCCAAGAAGTACGCTGGAGGCAATGGCAATGGCAAAGCTAACGCTGGATGAGCTCAGACAAAAACGGGCGGAAGCACAAAAGGGTGTCTACCTCCGGGAGGGTGACTTCCGCGGCAAGATCATTGTGCACATGGGCACATGCGGCATTGCCGCTGGGGCGAGAAGTATCGTCGCCGCCTTTCTCGAGGAACTGGAACGAAGCGGGAGACAAGACATACAGGTCACGACCTCAGGATGCGCCGGACTGTGCTCGAAGGAGCCGATGGCCACGGTTGAGATGCGAAACTCGGCTCCCGTAAGGTACGGGGAACTCACGCCTGAAAAGGCGAGAAAGATATTCAACGACCACGTTGTCGGCGGCACGGCTGCGGCCGAATACGCTCTTGGAATTGGTTCAGAAAGGGGAGCATAAGACAATGCCTGCGCGAAGGGCTGAACTGATGCTGTGCACTGGCACGGGCTGCGTGGCGGGCGGCGCGCTTCACATCAAGCGGGCCCTGGAAGAAGAACTCGCACGCCACGGCCTCCCGGATGAGGTCGCTATCGTGCCGACTGGTTGCAACGGTTTCTGTGGCCAAGGGCCGTTGCTGGTCGTGCTGCCGGATCAGATCTTCTATGGTCCTCTCAAAACGGACGACATTCCATTCCTTGTCCAAGAGCATTTCTTGAAGGGCAGAATGGTCCCGCGGCTGATGTTCATGCCCCCGGAAAAGAAGGAGCGGATTCCGCTGCTTCGCGACATCCCGTTCTTCAAGAAACAGATGCTCCTCGTATTGCGCAACAAGGGAGTCATTGACCCGGAGAAGATTACTGAGTACCTCGCCCGGGATGGCTATACGGCGCTGGAAAAAGTGTTCACTTCAATGAGCCCTGAGGATGTGGTCGAGGAGATCACCCGGTCAGGGTTGAGAGGCCGCGGCGGTGCCGGTTTCCCCACCGGCGTGAAGTGGAGGGTATGCCGCGCCGAGAAGAAGACGCCGAAGTACATCATCGGCAACTGCGACGAGGGCGATCCCGGCGCCTACATGGACCGCAGTCTGATGGAGTCCGACCCGCACGCAGTCGTGGAAGGCATCACCATCGCGGCGTTTGCCATCGGCGCTTCGCAAGGATTCGTGTACATCCGGACGGAATACCCCCTGGCCATCCAGCGCCTGCAGCTTGCCATTGACCAGGCTCGCGAGTACGGGCTGATAGGGAACAACATTCTCGGCTTCGGGTTCGACTTCGAACTCGAGATCCGCCAGGGTTCGGGGGCGTTCGTGTGCGGCGAAGAGACCTCGCTAATCCACTCAATCGAAGGCGTAAGCCCGGAACCGCGCCAGCGCCCCCCCTTCCCTGCTCAGGTTGGCCTGTGGGGCTGCCCCACGGTCATCAACAACGTGGAGACGCTGGCCAACGTGCCGCAGATCATCAGCCGCGGCGCGGACTGGTTCGCGGGCATCGGCACGGAGACCAGCAAGGGAACCAAGATCTTCTCTCTGGTGGGAAAGATTAACAGCACGGGCCTGATCGAGGTTCCCATGGGGATCACACTGCGCGAGATCATCCACGACATCGGCGGCGGCATCCCGGGCGGCAAACAGTTCAAGGCGGTGCAGACGGGTGGTCCTTCGGGGGGCTGCATCCCCTATAGCCACATCGATCTCCCTATTGACTACGAGAGCCTGAAGGAAGTGGGCTCCATGATGGGTTCCGGCGGAATGATTGTGATGGATGAAGACACCTGCATGGTCGATGTCTCCAAGTTCTTCGTTCAGTTCACCAATGACGAGTCCTGCGGGAAGTGCAGCGCGTGCCGCGACGGCAGCGATGCGCTGCTGGAGGTCTTGACACGAATCACTGAAGGAGAGGGGCGCGAAGGCGACGTGGAGTTCCTGGAAGAACTGGGGGCAGCGGTAAAAGATGCCTCCATGTGCGGCCTTGGGACCACGCTTCCCAACCCCGTTCTCAGCACAATCCGATATTTCCGCGATGAATACGAGGCGCACATCAAGGAAAAGCGCTGCCCGGCAAAGGTGTGTAAGAACCTGACCGCCTACTGGATCGATCCGAAGTTGTGCCAGGCATGCCTGATCTGCATGCGGGAATGCCCCGGGCAATCGATCTACGGGGAAAAGAATATCATCCATGTCATCGAGCAGGGCAAATGTACGAAATGCGGAGTTTGCTTCGACGTCTGTCCGCCGCGTTTTGACGCCGTGAAGAAACTCTCCGGCGTGCCCGTGCCCTCGGTCGAACACGGTATCAAGGTGGAACGGAAGAAGAAACCGAAGCAGGAGCAGTTGCAAGTATGAGCAGCATACGGGGCAGCATACGGTATCAAGGTGGAACGGAAGAAGAAACCGAAGCAGGAGCAGTTGCAAGTTTGAGCAGCATACGGGGGAGCATGACGCTGCGCGAGATCATTGAGACACTACAGGCCAAGGTAGTGCTGGATAAGGTTGGAGGTGAGGTGGTGGTGGAGCGGGCCGGTGCTTCCGATCTGATGAGTGACGTGCTGTGGAAGGGAGGCCAGGCCAGGGCGTTGCTGTTGACCGGACTGACCACTCCCCAAAGCGTTTATACGGCCGAGATGGCCGACGTGGTGGTGGTTTGCTATGTCCGCGGGAAGAGGCCAGAGGCAAAAACGCTAAAACTCGCTGAGCAGAGAGGCATCGTTCTCCTGAGCACAGACCTCCCCATGTATGAGAGCTGCGGACGATTGTACCAGCAAGGTCTGAAAGGTGGCTCGGAAACATGACGAGCAGCGACCTCAGCCCGACGCTTCGGGCAACCCGAACCCAGGAGCTGATCTATGAGGTGCGGGTGGAGGAAGCCATGTCGAGGGAGGTGATCACGGTTGAAGCGGAGAGCTCGATGGCTGAGGTCCTTGGGATCCTCAGAGAAAAGCGGCTAACCGGAACGCCCGTTACGAAGGAGGGAGATTTGGTGGGGATCGTCAGCATGGCGGACGTGATTCGGTTCCTGCTGGCGAGAAATGCCAAACAACTTGTGAAGGAGTGGATGAAAACAAACGTCGTAACACTGTTTGCGGATGAGCCCCTGGTTCATGCGGTACGGAAGTTTGAGCGGTATCGCCACGGGCGATTCCCAGTGGTCGACCGGAAGACCGGGTCCATGGTCGGCATCCTGTCACAAGGAGACGTCCTCCGCAGCTTGGTCCGCCATTTGGAGATGGATTTTCGCCAGCTAGAGGTTCGGCGATACAGACCCTGCGATTGGTTCGCGGTACTTGTATCCGACCGAACCACTCTGACGATGCACTATTGCATAAAGGGAGGGAACTTCGACCACGCAGGGGAGGCTAGCAGCCAGCTGAAGCGGAATCTGCATGCACTCGGCATCGCTCCCGACATTGTCCGACGAATCTGTATCGCCTCGTACGAAGCCGAGATGAATCTCGTTGTTTTCACCGAGGGAGGTGAGCTGGTTGCCTGCGTCGAGCCACGGAAGGTGGCGATCAACGCCGTCGATATCGGCCCGGGAATCCCCGATATCGAGCTGGCTATGCAACCGGGTTATTCGACTGCGCCGGACTGGGTGCGCGAACTCGGCTTCGGCGCCGGCATGGGACTTCCCAACATTAAGAAGTGCTCTGATGAGATGAAACTGGAGTCGAAGGTCGGAGCGGGCACCAATCTCCAGTTTACGGTACATACGTGATGAAGACGCTGCACGATATTGCGGACGCACTGAAGCTTGCGGTGAGCACCGGTGGGGATCTCTTGTCGTCCCGCACCGTAACCGGCGGATATGCCGGGGACATGCTGAGCGACGTTCTTGCCCATGCCCGAAAAGGACAAGTGTGGGTCACGTTGCAGACCCACGCCAACATCGTTGCGGTGGCCAGCAGTAAGGAGCTCTTCGGAATCATTCTCGTCAATGGTAGGACGCCAGAAGCAGCAACGCTCCAGAAGGCGGAGCAGGAACACATTCCTATCCTGGTCAGTCCGCTCTCGAGCTACGACGTTGTGGCCCGATTGTGCGAGCTGGGAGTCACGAATCGTGAGGGAGTTTAGGGCCGATTTGCACATTCATAGTTGTTTGTCACCCTGCGCGGGCTTGGAGATGTCACCACGCAATATCGTGAGCGAGGCGAAGCGAAAAGGACTGCAGATGATCGGCATTTGCGACCATAACTCAGCTGAGAACGTCCCCGCCGTCGAGAAAAACGCCGCGCGAGAAGGCATAACCGTGATTGGCGGAATGGAGGTGACGACCCGAGAGGAGGTTCACATCCTCGCTTTGTTCGGCACTCACGAGAGCCTGTTCTCTCTTCAGGAAATCGTCTACGAGAATCTTCACGGAACCAACGATGAAAAGCTGTACGGAGAGCAGGTGGTTGTCGACGAGGAGGAGAACGTCCTTGGCTTCAGCGACAAACTCCTCATCGGAGCCACGGACATCACTATTGAGCAGCTTGTCGAATTGATCCACGAGCGGGAGGGTCTGGCCATTGCCGCGCATGTGGATCGCGAGGGTTTCGGCATTATCGGGCAGTTGGGGTTTATTCCCGAGGGTCTGCCCCTGGACGCCCTGGAGCTGGCCGATCCGTCGAAACGGGATAGCATCCCGCAGACGAAGCCCCTGCCCTTCATTAGCTCCTCTGACGCCCACAAGTTGGAGGATGTCGGGAGGAGATCGACGAGGTTCTGGATGGAGACGGCGGACACCGTCGAGATGAGGCGGTGCTTGTCCGGAATGGAGGGAAGAAGGGTGAGGATCTAGCGATGGAGGATATATCACTACATATCCTCGACATCGTTGAGAACGCCCTGAGGGCCCGGGCCAAGCATATCGTCATTCGGCTGGCCCAGCGCAAGCAAGCGGATCGGCTCGTGCTCGAAGTAATCGACGACGGTAAAGGAATGGACGAAGAGACCAAAAGACGATCTGTGGACCCCTTCTTCACGACGAAGCAAGGCAAGGGAGTCGGTCTCGGCTTGCCATTGCTGGCGCAAGCCGCGGAAGAAGCCGGGGGGACTCTCGAAGTGGAGAGCGCACCGGGCCAGGGCACCAGGGTGATTGCCACCTTTGGGCTGAGCCATATTGACCGCAGGCCCTTGGGGGATATCAAGAAGACGCTGTATTGCCTGGAAGCGACGCATCCCGAGGTTTGCTTTCGCTTCGAGACTATAGAAACCGATTGAGGTGGACGATGATACGTCTCACAATCAACAACCAGAGCACGGAGGCGCCTGAGGGCACAACGCTCCTTCAAGCCATCGAAAAGACGGGCGTCAAGCTCCCCACCCTCTGTCACCATAAGGCGCTGACTCCCTATGGCGCCTGCCGCCTCTGCGTCGTTGAGGTCGCCACTCCGGGCAGGCCGGCCTCTGTACAGGCTGCCTGCTCCTACCCCGCCTTGGACGGGATCAGCGTCACAACCCATAGCGAGAGGGTCTTGCGGGCCCGGCGCATCGTGGCCGAGCTTCTGTTGGCGCGCAGTCCCGAGTCCGAGATTGTCAAGCGCATCGCCGCCGAACTGGGAGTCCTGGATACTCGGATCAAGAAGAAAAACGACGACTGCATCTACTGCGGTCTGTGCGTTCGCATGTGCGAGGAGCGGATGGGGCGGGGCGCCATCGGCTTCACCGGCAGGGGACCAAAGAAAAAACTGCAGGCGCCCTTCGGCAAACACAATTCGGTCTGTTGGACCTGCGGGGCATGCAATTTCATCTGCCCCACTGGCAAACAGGTTTCATCCCTGGCCACGGCGGGTACCTTCGACCCCATTCGCAACATCTTCAACATGGATCTGGACTCCAGGTCCGCCACGTACATCCCCTACCCGCAGGCCGTTCCCAACAAGGCCTTGATCGATCGCGATGCCTGCATTCACATGCAGTACGACGACTGCGGAATCTGCAAAGAAGTATGCGAGGCCAAGGCAATCGATTTTGACCAGAAACCGTCCACCGTTGAGCTTAACGTAGGGGCCATCATTCTCTCTCCCGGTTACCAGACCTACGATGCCCGGGGTAGCAAAGATCTGGGATATGGCCGCCTCCCGAACGTGATTAACGCCATGGAGTTCGAGCGGATTCTGTCGGCGTCGGGACCGTATTCCGGTCATGTGCTGCGCCCGAGCGACGGGCAAACGCCCAAGCGGATCGGTTTCATTCAATGCGTCGGGTCGCGAGACAAGGAGAGGGATTACTGCTCCTCCGTCTGTTGTATGTACGCCACCAAAGAAGCGCTCATGGCCAAGGAGCACCTCGGGGAGAATCTCCAGTGCGACATCTTCTTCATGGACCTGCGCGCCTTCAGCAAAGGATTTGAGCAGTACTACCACCGCGCCGAAGAACAAGGCGTGCAGTATATCCGTTGCCGCGTGCCTAAGATCGAGGAAGTACCGGAGACCAAGAACCTCATCGTCAAGTACCTGGCCGAAAACGACAAGAAAGTGTCGCGGGAGTATGACCTGGTCGTCCTCTCCGTGGGCATGCAGCCTCCCAAAGAGGTGAAGGCGTTCGCAGAAAAATTCGGCATCGCCCTCAATCCCCACGATTTCTGCCACACCTCTGTATTCAAGCCCGCGGAATCTTCGCGGGAAGCGATCTTTGTGGCGGGCCCGTTTGCCGAGCCCAAGGACATCCCGGAAACAGTCATGCAGGCATCGGCAGCAGCCGGGCAAGTGCTTTCACTGCTAAAAGACGCCCGGGGCACGCAGATGACACCCAAGGTTTACCCCCCGGAGAGAGATGTGACCGGAGAGGAGCCTCGCATCGGGGTCTTTGTCTGTCACTGCGGAACGAACATCGCCGGCGTGGTCAATGTCCCCTCGGTGATGGAGTATGCAAAGACGCTGCCCAATGTGGTCTACGCTGGGGCCAATCTCTACACCTGCTCCAATGACACCCAGGAAGCAATCAAGGAAAAGATCGACGAACACCATCTGAACCGCGTGATCGTTGCCTCCTGCACACCCCGAACCCACGAGCCCCTGTTCCGGAACACAATGCGCGAGGCGGGACTCAATCCTTATCTTTTCGAGATGGCGAACATCCGCGACCAATGTTCCTGGGTCCACATGCACGAGCCAGCGAAGGCAACCGAAAAATCCAAGGACTTGGTGAGGATGGCGGTGGCCAAGGCGCGGCTGCTGGAGCCGCTCGCCCAGAGGTCGATCCCAGTCAACAAGTCGGGATTGGTAATTGGTGGCGGGCTCGCCGGCATGACGGCCGCGCTTTCGCTCGCACATCAGGGATTCAACGTTCACCTGGTCGAGAAGCAGAACGAACTCGGCGGGAGTCTGAAGCACCTCCATTACCTGCTGGGCGGGGAGGAACCGCAAGCCGAGCTGAATCGGCTGCGGCTGGAGATCAGCCGCAACGACCTGATCTGTGTCTATACCGGAGCCAAGCTCGAGAAGATCGAGGGCTCAATCGGCGAGTTTAGCACTACCATCGCCGTCGACGGCCAGACCACCACAGTCAAGCATGGCACGATCATAGTTGCTACCGGAGCGCGCGAGCATCAGCCCACCGAGTACCTGTATGGCCAGGACAAGAGGGTAATAACTCAGCGAGAACTAGAAGAGCGTCTCGTCACTGACGATGGCTTCCTGAAACCGAACGGCAAACAAAAGACAGTTGTGATGATCCAATGCGTCGGTTCACGCGACAAAGAACGGCCGTACTGTTCGCGCGTGTGCTGCGCCGAGGCGATCAAGAATGCGCTGAAGATTAAAGAACTCTCGCCGCACACGCATGTGTACGTCCTCTACCGCGACATCCGTACCTATGGTTTCAAGGAAGAGTACTACACCCGGGCGCGGCAGCTCGGCGTCGCATTCGTCCGCTACGAAGAAGATCGCAAGCCTGAAGTTGCGTCGAATGGGCAAGGACTCCAGGTTTCCGTCTTCGACCAGACGCTCGGCATGCCGTTCACCATCGCCGCCGATGCGGTCGTGTTGTCGGCGGGCATTCAGCCGCACGAGGACAATAAACAGCTCGCGCAGCTGATCAAGGTTCCATTGAACAGCGAAGGCTTTTTCCTCGAAGCTCACATGAAGCTGCGCCCGGTCGACTTCATGACCGATGGCGCCTTCCTGTGCGGGCTGGCGCATTCTCCCAAGAACATCGAGGAAACCATTCTGCAGGCTCAGGCCGCCGCCGCCAGAGCATCCACCATCCTCAGCCGGGACCGCATTGAGCTGGAAGGCAACATATCGCATGTCGTCGACGCGAGCTGCGACGGTTGCGCCTACTGCGTGGACACCTGCCCCTACAAAGCCATCACCCTTATCGAGTACATGTGGGAGGGCGGGATCAAGAAAGTCGTCGAAACCAACGACTCCTCCTGCAAGGGTTGTGGCTGCTGCCAGGCTACGTGTCCAAAGAATGGCATATTCGTCTATGGGTTTACCCTCGCTGAAATCGAGGCCCAGATCCACGCTGCCTTGGGAGTGTCGTAATGGAGCATCGTAATGGAAGATAACTTTGAGCCCCTGATCATCGCCCTGTGCTGCAACTGGTGCTCCTACGCCGGCGCAGACTTGGCGGGCGTTTCCCGGACCCAATACCCACCCAGCATCCGCATCGTCCGCGTGATGTGCTCGGGAATGGTCCATCCCAACCTGGTGATTGACGCCTTCACCAAGGGGGCGGACGGCGTCCTCATCTGCGGCTGCCATCTGGGAGATTGTCACTACCAGGAAGGCAATTACAAAACCGAAAAACGCGCCGACGCCATCAAGCTGATGCTCGCCGATTTCGGTATTGAGGAAGAACGCTTTAAATTGGAATGGGTTTCGGCGGCCGAAGGTCCGAGATTTGGGCAGGTGGTGAGAGACTTCACCGAGCAAGTGAAGAAGCTGGGTGTCAGCCCCTACAAGCAGTAAGCGAAGCGCCTCGACCTATCAGGCTGCGGAAAAACTCTTACTCGAACGGGTCGCGGAAGGGCACGACTTCAGTCGTGCCGATAAATCGTTGAAAAATGGTTTGCGCTTTGGCGCCCGAGGTGTGCTCTTTGTGCCCGCCATGAGTCTTTCCGCAGCCTGCTATAGGAAAAACAAGAATCCATTTCAGAAAAGCTGAAGTTCCCGTCAAGACCTTTGCGAGAGGTCCGCCATGAAGTCTTTCACCTGATTAAGACCACTTCAAAGGCGTAGCTGTTCTCGGCGATCCCATCGCCGAGATGGTACGATTCGTATCAAGGTATGCCTTTAGGCATACCGTAGGAGCCGTGTTATAAATGCCGCCATTAGGCGCCGGTCTTTCACCACAGGCTGCTAGCATTTGCTAAGGACCTCTCACCGTGGAAAATCCCCTCCAAACCCCGTTTGATAGTGTCGAGAATGCCCATCAATACGTGCGACTGTTGGTCGAGGCCATCACCGAAGCCAAGAGCGAGATCGCAGCCGACCTCAGTGCGGCCGCGCAGGCCAAGTTGGAGCGCCGGGTGCAGGCGCTGCAAATCGTGCAATTCAAGTTGGACAAACTGGAGCAGTACCTGCAGAGCAGCAGTCGGCTGCTCAACGACCTGCGCACCTTGCGACGCCTTTTATTAGACGAACGCCCCGAACCCACCACGGCCAGCCGGACGGGAATTGCCCGGACCTCTGAGGAATAGATTCCGGTCGCTATTCGCGCACCTTCACGCTCTCACTTTTTCGGCAAACTTCTTTTCCAACTTCGCCAGCTTCGGCGAGATCGTGAACATGCAATAGGACTGGCGCGAGTTTTCGTTGTAGTAGTTCTGATGGTAGTCTTCGGCTACATAGAATTCCGTGGCCGGCTCGACTGCGGTCACAATCGGTTCAGGAAACACTTTCGCCGCCGTCATCTCCGCAATCACATCCTCCGCAATCCGCTGCTGCTCTTCATCGGTGTAAAAGATGACGGAGCGATATTGCTCGCCCGCATCGTTGCCCTGCCGATTCAGCGTGGTCGGATCGTGCACCGTGAAGAATACGTCCAGCAGTTCGCGATAATTGATCTGGTCGGGATCGAAGGTGACGCGCACGACTTCCACATGCCCGGTGTCGCCGCTGCACACCTGGCGATAAGTTGCCTGGCCGGCGCGTCCGCCCATGTAGCCGGACTCGACGTGGGTGACGCCGGTCAGGCGTTGAAAAACCGCTTCCATACACCAGAAGCATCCGCCGCCGAAAACTGCTGTCTGCTCTTCTGCCATGCTGATTAGATGCACGCGGGTTCGCGAAGTTACGGTTTTGCTTTGCCGTTTTGCGGCACCGCTTTTACCAACCGTTGTTACCAGATCTCGAGCGACACTACCTCGCCTTCGCCATCCTGACGGTCGCGATAATTGAGGGATACGCTCTTGTTTTTCCAGCCACAGGAGAACTCGTCAGCCCCGATCACAATCACATGCTTGCTGTCGCTAATATGCATCTTCAACGATCGGCCTCCGGATACAACGCTAAGCATTGCCTGCGGGGCGGCGGAACAATCTACAGCAGCGAGCTTGCCCTTGATAAACCGAACTGGGGTCGATGGTGTCGGCGCCTCCACCTGCTCCTCCGCCCCAATGCTCTCGGCATGAACCTTTCCTAGGTGGATCCCGGAAGGATCGCGCGCGCCGGCGGCATCTTCTGGTGTTCGCCTTGACGTTAATCCTTCGCTCTGCGACCGGAATGACCTTGACTGCTTTTTGAAGTCCTCAACCTGCGCCAACGCTGCGCTGGCATGGCTTGCCACCTCGGGATTCCCACTACTGGCAAGACTCCGTAACAGTGTTATAGCCTCATCCACCTTGCGATTTGCCATGTAGATATTGGCGAGATTGAATTGATACGCTTCATTCCTTGGTGACAATTTCACCGCTCTCTTCATGGTCGTCAGACTTTTTTCCGGCTCCCCCGAAGCCGCCTGCGCGCTGGCCAACAGCGAATACGCATCGGCTAGCTTCGGATCGAGCGCAATGGCGGTCTCCAGTTCTTTTATCATCTCATCCGAGTTAGCGTCGTCTATGAGTTCCCCGGCGCGGTTCATCAGTAGGGCGTTGTAGTAATGCACGCGAAGGTCCTTGCTGTCGCGCTCGGCGGCCCGCCGGAAATATTCCCCCGCATGTTCATAGTCCCGGCGCTGCAGATAGGCGTACCCTGCTCCCCGCAGCGCCGAAGCATTATCGGGATCCATCTTCAGCACGTCCTGAAATTCGTCGAGCGCCCGATCTTGGTGGTCAATAGAATGGGCATCGATATCTGCCAGGACGGCGCGCGCGTCCGCCAAACTCACGGGCGTCTCTGTAAATTGCGCGGCGACCAGGCCCGAAGGCGTAGGGATCGCATAGTACTTATATCGCCCGCTCCTCAAATAGATTTGGAGCACTTCATCGAACTGCTTCGGGGTCATCCCAAAAGCTTGCTGGATCGCCTGTTCAACGGTTTTCTTCTGGTTGACTGTCGCGTCAAAATAGTCCCCCAGCTTGGGCGTCAGCTTGTTGTCATAAAGATAGTGCACCACCAGGTTAGACTCCGCGTAAAACATGCTACGGTGGTCCCCGCTCTCGTTGTAAGCCTTCGAATTCCACCGCACACGAAACAGATCGACGACCCGCATCATTCCCGTCTGTTGCAGGATCCGATAGGTATCCGCGGGTATCTTGCCCACGCGGGCTTCTTTGTCGTCGACTTCGATACTCGAGAAATACTCGGCAAAGCCTTCCCAGTACCAGGGATCGGCACTCCCCGACAAATTGCCGTTCATCAACTGGTGGGCATATTCGTGGAAGACCACCTTCCAGGGATTATCGACCGACATATCGAGCATGATGAAGGTACGATCCTCGCCGCCCTGGAATACTCCGGCGACTTCCACCGGCTTCCCGTTAAAGAGCGGCGCCATCTGCCTTATCTCCTTGGTGTTTCGGAAAGCTACGATTTGCAGCGGTACAGGCAGATTCACCTCCACCTTAGTCATCAGGGCTCCGAAGACCGAACGCATCTGTTCGAAGTGAAGGGCGACAGCGCGGCCGCTAGTGTCGCCGGCATCGGTAATCACGGAGAAATTCGGAGAACGTATTTCCAACCACTGCGGGTCGCCAGCGAAACTCTGGCGCGACCACAGGACGACACAGGCCAGCGCCAAGCAAAGTTTAAGGAAGCGCATCGCTGCCCACGAGAAAGAGCGCGAGAACGAACGCGAGAAAGAGCGCGAGAAAGAGCCATGGTACCGCACAATGCCACCGAAGCGAATCATTACTTCGTGAACGGAAACTGCCGGGACTGTATCTCTTAGCTTACAGCCAAGTAACACCGGCAAACGACTTATACGGACACTGTGAAGGACGTTTCCGTCCGTGTAACAGGTCGGTAGAGTGTGTCGCGCTCGATTGGTTCGCGTCCCGCTTCCGTGATCAGGCGCACCAGATCGTGCCGCCGCAGGCCTTGGGGAGTGGTCGCTCCCGCATCGTGGTAGATCTTCTCCTCGACCACTGTGCCGTCAATATCGTCGGCTCCGAAGCGCAGGGATATCTGCGCAATCTTAGGAGTCATCATCTGCCAGTAAGACTTGATGTGCGGAAAATTATCGAGCACCAGGCGGCTGACGGCAATCTGCTTGATGTCGGTCATGCCCGTGGTCGTAAAAAGATGCTGCAGCGGCGTGTTCGCGGGATGAAAGGCCAGCGGAATAAAAGTCTGGAAGCCGCCGGTCTCATCCTGCAAGGCACGCAGTTTGAGCAAGTGATCGACGCGGTCAGCGTCGTCTTCGATGTGGCCGTAGAGCATGGTGGCGTTCGATTTCAGCCCGATCTGGTGCGCCAGCCGCGCGGTATCGAGCCATTGATCGCCGTCAATCTTGTGATCGCAGATAATATGCCGCACGCGATCGGCAAAAATTTCCGCCCCGCCGCCCGGCAGCGAATCGACCCCCGCTTCTTTCATTTTTTCCAGCGTCTCGCGGATCGTCAACTTCGCCCGCTTCGCGAGATAAGCAACTTCCACCATGGTAAAAGCCTTCATGTGGACGAGCGGAAAGCGCTCTTTCAATCCCGAAACCAGGTCGAGAAAATATTGAAACGGCAAGTCTGGATGCAGTCCGCCAACAATGTGAAACTCCGTAACCGCTTCGGTGTAGCCGGAAGCGGCCGTCTGGAACGCTTCTTCAAGCGCCATGGTATAGGCGCCAGGAGTATCTTTCTTGCGCCCAAAAGCGCACAACCGGCAAGCCGCCACGCAAACATTCGTAGGATTGATATGACGATTGACGTTGAAGTACGCCTTGTCGCCATGCATCCGCTCGCGAACCCAGTTCGCCAGCCAACCCACAGCAAGAATGTCGCCCGTCCCGTAAAGCGCAAGTGCATTAGCCTCGTTCAGGCGCTCGCCGGCGAGAACTTTATCCTTGATCGGCAGCAGGCGCGGATCGTCGGTCTGGAATGAGTGGCCGCTCGACATTCCCTCTATGATAACCCAACGGTCGCGGCCGATCACAGGGCGTAGCGCCGCCGTCTCGGCGGCGGCCCTCGGGCGGGCGGACGCCCGCGGGACAGGGCTTCCCTGCCGCAGATCGCTGGTCTACGTTTCAACCGAATTCTGAATCTATACATAAAGAACCCAGGGCAGCTGTTTTGCCATCTGGAAAATAGATTGCGCCGCTTCGAAAGGAGTCAACCAATGAACCAAATCCTGATTACAGTCTTCGCCATCGCATTGCTCTGCGGAAGTCTAATGGCGCAGCCGAGCAGCGGGAGCATGCCTCCCGAGCCGCAAACCCCGTCCACCGCACAGCCAGCGGCCCCCACTCCTTCGACCGCGGCCAATGCCGGCGCCGCTCCTGCCACCACGCCTTCCCGGATCGCGCCCGGCAGCGTCATTCCTGTAGAACTCACCAAAACCGTCGACGCAAAAAAAGTAAAGCCGGGCGATGAAGTCGTGGCCAAGGTGACGGGAGATCTCAAAAACAACGCCGGCACCGTCATTGTGCCGAAAGATACGAAGATCGTCGGACATGTGACCGAAGCACAGGCCCGCAGCAAACAGCAAAAAGAGTCCCAACTGGCGATCGCCTTCGACCATGCCGTTCTGAAGGACGGCGAAGCCATGAAGATGCCCATGTCGATCCAGGCCATCATCGCTCCGCTCAATGCCAATCCCAGCAACGCTTCTACTGCTCAGCCAACAACCGGTTATCCCGAACCCGGCGGAGGGTCCACCGCCCCAGTCGGACGTCCATCGATTGGAGGAGCAACCGCGCCCGGCGCGAGCTTCCCACAAACCACGGGCAGCTTACCCACAATGCCGACGGACGCGCAGGCGCGGCAGCCGATCACTGGCAACACGCAAGGTGTAGTAGGAATCCCGAACCTGAAGCTCTCTACGGCGGCCGATGCGACTCAGGGCTCGCTAGTAACTTCAGAAAAAAATAACGTCAAGCTCGATGACGGTACTCTCCTGCTGCTGCGCGTGAACCAGTAAAGCCAGAAGTAAGAGGATCTGGTGCTGGTGCCCCAGGTTCGCGTCCGTTCTTTGGACGCTAACCTGGGCCCCACCGTACTCAGAAGGCCCGCGGGTGTACGTTTTCCTTATGCCCAGTGGCCTGCGACGTTTCCAGCAATCCGGCCAGTCCCACTTCCTCACCTTCAGTTGTTACCGCGCTAACCTGGGTGGAGGGTGATCGGCGCTAAGAATCCCGTGCATCCGAGTTGACACCACGCGTTATAACTTTGCAAAGGGGATTTGCACGCGCATATATAGACGAGAAGTGGCGCGCCTCCAGTTATTTCGTCTCCACACTCAACGATGTGGGCCAACCGGCGGGTAAGAATTCAGAAATTTTTTGGGGGGTACCCCCCTACCCCAAAATGAGTTAAGTCGATGATAGTACGGTAGTTATAAGCAAAGTATTCAAAAGATGGGACTTAGCGTTGAATTCTGCTGTTTGGCGTGCACTTGCGGGGGTGCTGACCGGGGCCATATGTTGTCAAATAGCGGTGAAAAGTTTGCGGCCGGAAATGCGTTCGTCTCTCGAGACTGGCGCAGTTCTCGATGGTGCGCTGTCGAGGTATCTTCGCACCGATTGTGGTGCAAGTCTGTGATGAGCGTACGAGAAAAACGTGATGAAAAAAGTTGGGAGGAATGCAGTGGTTCTTGGCGGTGCGGAATTCCGCCCAACCCTCGAAGTTCAACCGCGCCGCAGCAGTAAATCCCCCGCAACAAAGAAAAAGAAGACCACCGAAATCACTCCGTTCATCGTAAAGAACGCCGCGTTCAATTTGCTCAGATCGTCGTGCCGAACCAGCGTGTGCTCGTACAGCAAAAGCGCGGCCACAGCAATCACTCCGGCGACCGCCAACTTCCCTAAGCCAAAGGTGACGATCAGCGAGATCAGCAGCCCAAGCATCACAATGTGAAACAAACGGGCGATGACGAGCGCATTCCTGATTCCGAAATAGCGGGGCAGCGAGTGTAAGCCGTTGCTGCGGTCGAAGTCATGATCCTGACAGGCGTAGATCACGTCGAATCCGCCGACCCAGAACGTCACGGCGGCAGTGAGCAGCAAAATCCGCGGATCGAGCGAGCCACGAACCGCAATCCACGCGGCCGCCGGGGCAATGCCGAGGGCGAATCCGAGAACGAGATGTGACCAGGGCGTGAATCTTTTGGCGTAGGAATAAAGAAGCAACACCGCCAGCGCCACCGGCGAAAGCATCAGCGTCAAGCGGTTCAATTGCGAAGCGGCGAGGACAAAAATTCCGCAAGCCACCAGAACGAACGCGCTCACGAACGCCGGCGTCAACTGTCCGACCGGCAAAGCGCGAGTCGCGGTGCGGGGATTGGTCGCGTCAATCGAGGCGTCGGCCAGGCGATTGAAAGCCATCGCGGCGGAGCGCGCCGAAACCATGGCCACCACAATCCACCCCAGTTGCCGCCACGCCGGCAAACCTCCAGCCGCCAGCATGGCTCCGCAGAGCGCGAACGGGAGCGCGAAGATCGAGTGCTCCCACTTGATCATCTCCAGCGTGATCTTAAGATTTCGGAAGAAACCCACGGCGTAATTGTAAAGCAGCAGTGGAGCGCCGGGCGTCCCCACCCGGCCAGAGGGATGCCCGCACAGGCCGGGCGAGGACGCCCGGCGCCCCATCATATGAGGCATCGCGCCGTCACAGTACTAGCCGCTGTCCCCAGTTCCTTCCACCAACGGCACAAACCGGCAACCTTCGAGAATCTTTACCTCGGGCTCTCCGCTGACTTTGAAGATCAATTGCAATTCCTGGCTGGAGGGCGGGCCGACCGGCACCATCATGCGTCCGCCTTCGCGCAACTGAGCGAACAGCATTGGCGGAATCTCGGCGGTTGCGGCAGAGACAAGAATAGCGTCGAACGGCGCGAATTCCATCCAACCTTGGCTGCCATCGCCGACTCTGATCGTTACGTTGCGATATTCCAACCGACGCAGCGTATCTTCCGCCGTAGCCGCCAGTGCCGCATGGCGCTCCACCGAATACACCTCGGCCGACAGCAGCGAAAGCAGCGCCGTCACGTAGCCGGAACCGGTGCCGACTTCAAGCACGCGATCAGTGGCTTCCAGAGCGAGATACTCGAGCATCGCGGCCACGATGTAAGGCTGCGAAATGGTTTGTCCTTCGCCAATGGGCAGCGGGTGGTCCCCATAGGCGTCTGACCGGAAAGCCTCCGGGACAAACTCGTGCCGCGGCACTTTGCGCATAGCGTCAAGCACGCGAGGGTCTTGGATTCCACGCTCTGCGAGTTGCATGCGCACCATTTCTTCGCGCTGTGCCTGGGACCGGTCGCGCTGAAACATAGAATCCATGGGGAACTGATGCTTAACCTTTACCTCAGAGGACACTCGGAACACCGGAAACCAAGGTAGCATTTCCCTGCGTGCCTCTGTGCTCCCCGTGGTAAAGAACTGCTCGCGTGGAGTGTCCCCGAACGTTCGCAGGATCAATTCACACCGTTAGCCTGACTCGCAACTTACGACGTGCTAGTACAGCCCGCTAGTACGGCCCGCTAGTACGGCCCAATGATGCCGCCAATGTTGCCCGCAGTGGTCGGCTCAAGCCGCACGGTCTTTTCTTGCGCTTCGATCATGTCGAGATACTTGTAGGCTGAGCCCGTGTTGAAGAGCACCACCTTGTCTTCCTCGCGGAAGAAGCCGCTGGCGCGCAGCTTCTGATAGGCAACGAGTGATGCGGCCCCTTCGGGTGCGGCGAATACGCCCTCCACGCTGGCCCAGTGTCGCGTGGCCGCGAAGATTTCCTCGTCGGTCGCAGCGACCGCAGCGCCCCGGCTTTTCTTGAGTATCTCGAGAATCAGGTAATCGCCATAAGCCTTGGGCACGCGCAGGCCGGCAGCAAAGGTCGCGGCGCCAGCCCACATTTCGGAAGCGCTCTTTCCCTCTTCCCACGCTTTCACGATAGGCGCGCAGCCAGCCGCCTGCACGGTGATCATTTTCGGACGCTCGGAACCGATCCAGCCCAACTCCTCCATTTCATCGAAGGCCTTCCACATGCCAATCATGCCCACGCCGCCGCCGGTCGGATAGATGATGCCGTGCGGAAGTTTCCAGCCGAGTTGTTCGGCAACCTCGTAACCCATCGTCTTCTTGCCTTCGACGCGGAACGGCTCTTTAAGAGTCGAGACATCGAACCATCCTTCTTTGTCCTTGCGTTCGGCAACCATGCGGCCACAGTCGCTGATCAAGCCGTCGACCAGAGTGACGTGCGCGCCGTAGTAATCGCATTCCATGCGATTCGCCAGCGGCACATCTTTTGGCATAAAAATATAAGCTTCGACGCCCGCCGCCGCCGCGTAGGCCGCCAGTGCGCCCCCAGCGTTTCCAGCGGAAGGAGCGGCCAGCTTCTTCAGTCCATAATGTCTGGACATGGTCACGGCGGCCGACATGCCGCGCGCTTTAAACGAGCCGGTTGGATTCAGTCCTTCGTCCTTGATGTAGACATTCGCATGCTCGCGGCTGGGAAGCATGGGCGTGAATCCCTCGCCCAGCGTGACGGGCTTTTCACCTGCAGGAAGTTCGGGCAGAACCTCGCCGTAACGCCACATGTTGGCCACGCGGCCGGACAAATGTTCCGGGCGCAACTTCCCTTTCAGACTGGCGAGATCGTAGCGGACGTAAAGGACTCCACCATCTTTGGGGCAGACATTCTGCGGGCGATCAGCGGAGAGATGTTCTCCGCAGCGGGTGCATTCAAGGTAGGAAATTCGCATCGGTGGAAGGATAGCACTTTGGCTGTGAGCCGTTAGCCCTTGGCGTTTGCACAACTATCCGGAGCCATTCCTATGGCGAAGACAAACTTTTCGTAGTGGCATACCGCACGCCGGTGCTCCCTCACGCGGGCAATCTTTTAAGCATCTCATTCGCCCGCCGAAACCAAGGCCGCTCCCGCCGCCGCAAATAACCGGGCATGGTCGGTTTCTTATCCAGCACCTTCTGCGCCCATTCGCGAGCTTCACCATTGCGGCCCTCCGACGCCAGCAGCTCCGCGAAATTCAAGTAAGTCTCCGACAAAGTCGACGTGACGGTTACGTGCCGGAAGAGCGCCTCGGCTTTTTCTTTTTGTCCGGTCTGCGCGTAGGCGTGAGCAAGCAATCCAGCGGCGCGCTGGAAATCGTAGTCGGGCTCTTTGCCGACGACGCGCTCAAGGTCGGGTAACGCGGCTGCGGCGTCGCCTAACTGGATGGCGCAAACGCCGCGCCGGTAGAAAGGGTCCGGCGTATCGGCGCGAGCGGCGATGGCCTTGTCGAATGCTGCTCGCGCCAACTGGAGCTGGCCATCGTCCATGTAAAGGTCGCCGAGTTCTTCATAGTTTCCCGCCGACGGATTGTCGCGGATCGCAACTTCCAATTCGCCAATGCGTCTGCGGCGCGGAAAGACTTTGAAGGATTGGCCCAGCAATCCAATGTCGGGCAGCGCCTCGACGAAAAGATAGATAATTGCGCCTAGCGGACCAAGAAACAGGATGATGAAAATCCAGTAGGTGTCGGGCCGCCGCCGGATAAAGTGGACAATCGCCAATCCCTCAAGGATGATGCCGACGAGGCCCCAACGGAATAGAAGGTAAATCAGAAATCCCATGCTACTCCGCGGCGCGCAGGCGATTCTGCCAGTGCGACCAGAGGAACCAGACGATCCCGCCCAGCAGCAAGACTCCTATGATTGCGTCGAACTTATGAAAGTACTTGCCGAGCGAGCGCCAGTTCTCGCCGAGTTTCATGCCGAAGTAAGCCAGCACGAAACACCAGGGCCACGATCCGAGGAAAGTATAGATGTGGAATTTGGCGCGCGGCATGCGGGCGATTCCGGCGGGCAGCGCGATAAAGGTTCGGATCACCGGCAGCAGGCGCGCAATGAACACGGCCATGTCTCCCCAGCGCAGAAAGAAGCGGTCGGCCCAGTCAAGTTCACGATGGCCCATCAGGATCCAGCGTCCGTAACGCACGACCAGCGGGCGCCCGCCGTAGCAGCCGATCTCATAGGCGACCAGCGAGCCTAGATTGCAGCCAATCGCGCCGGCCGTCGCCGCCCAAACCAGTTTCAACGTGCCCGTATAAACGAGGTAGCCGGCGAAAGGCATGATCAGTTCGGATGGCAGCGGAATGCACGCGGATTCAATCGCCATAAGCAGCGTAATACCGGCATAGCCGGACGCGACGACGATGGAATTGATGAAGACGAAAAGTAGGGTGAGTATTTTTTCGCTCATTAGAATCGAGTCATCGGGAGAATCGAGTCATCGGGCCATCGGATGATCGAGTCATCTGGTTCTGGGTTCCAATCACCCGATGACCCGATGGCCACGTCACCCGATGCCGTTCAAAACGCCCCTTCCTGCGTGAAGCTGAAGCCGGGCAAGGTTACGCCCTCCGCCGATTTGGCGACCTTCACCTTCACGACGGGCGCATTGGGCGCGGTCACCTCGGCGGGCCGCAGCACCGCGTATTGCGTGAACACTTCGCTGTACACCTTGGTGACAAGGTGATCCTGGCCGGTTGCATCCTGGCGCCAGACTTGACCGAGTTTGATGCTTTTCACTGCCACAAGTTTTTCCTTTAATTCTCAGAGTACTCACCCGCCCGCCAAGCCGTCAATTGCAGGGCAGTTACTTTTGTGGGATAGGCTGCGTCTTGCGGCCTTCGGTTCCGAGTGCTAATGCTGATTTCAGTAGTTGTGCGCCGTACTGCGAGTAGAATATGGCGTTGCTCTGAGTCGCAGCGGGAATCTCGCCATGGCAAACACAGATGAGTCGCCGGAAGACGGAAGTGATAATCAGACCAGTGGGCTGATCCTTAACAGACGTTACGCGATTACTGCGGCAATCTTGACGTTCATTATTCTAGCCTCGGCACTGAGGTCATTCGTGATGCAGGCACCGCGTCGCCAATGGCTCCTTGAGCCTCCATGGCAGTCGCATCAGCTGACTCCACTGATTGTTGGGTTCAGCTTCTTCTTCTGGGGTTTTACGCTTTGGATTCTTTTTTGCTTTTACAGGGCGGCGCGAAACAGGTATGAGCGGTTCCTCGTTGGCGGTTCTGTGGTAGGGTTTCTCCTCGGCATAGTCGAAGGCTTCTTGCCATCAGCGGCAAGAATAGAACTAGAACCAGCCAGTATCGCGGGCTTCTTAGTTTCTTTCGCGGCTGCGATGACACTCCTATTTAAGTTGCCGCCGAAGACGAGAGTGCCACAGCCGAAGTAGTCGCCTGCCGCGCTGCCTGGTGAACTATCGCCATTACACTCATTGACTTTGTTACCATGAACCACTGCTCCGGAGGAAACCGATGCCCCGCGGAAATGTGCCCCGTCAACCAAGTCGCAGCGGACGACAGGAAGGTGCGCGCCGGGCCATGGGTTCGGCGTTGAAGAGCGCACCGTTGAAGAGTGCGCTGTTGAAGCGTACACAATCCCTGCAGGGAAGAAATGCGAAGAATGCGTCCGCGCGTCCCAACGCCGGTCGAGCGCCGGCTAACCCCAGGAAGACGCCGAAGGCGGTGGCTCTGAAAAAGAAATCTGCGTCTGGGTATGACCCTTTGGCGACTGAGCGGGTACGCCAGATCATCGCCGGTCTGGATCAACTCTATCCCGGGGTGACCTGTGCACTCACCCACCGCAGCGCCTGGGAATTGCTGGTGGCAACGATTCTTTCCGCGCAGTGTACCGATGTGCGAGTGAACATGGTCACGCCTGTGCTCTTCGAAAAGTATCCGACCGTTCAGGATTTCGCCGCGCTTGAGCCGGAGCAGTTGGAGCCCGATATCCGCTCCACCGGCTTCTTCCGCAATAAGTCGAAATCGGTGGTGGGCGCGGCGCGGAAGGTGGTCGCGGACTTTGGCGGGAACGTGCCGCAGACGATGGAGGAGTTGCTGAGCCTCCCGGGAGTGGCTCGCAAAACGGCGAACGTCGTGCTCGGCACGTGGTTCAAGAAAAATGAAGGGATCGTCGTAGATACGCACGTGACGCGGATTTCACATCGTCTTGAACTGACGAAACAAGAAGACGCTCGAAAGATCGAAGAAGACCTGATGCGAATTATTCCCCGCGAACGGTGGACAGACTTTTCTCACCAAGTGATCTGGCACGGGCGGAAGCTCTGCGTGGCGCGAGGTCCAAAGTGTGCCGATTGCGCGCTGGAGACACTGTGTCACGCGGCTGACAAGACCTGGTCGACAGTTGAAATTCACCCGGACGCGCGGCCTTAGCGGGTCTGCCTATTAACTCCTAAGGAGGATTATTCACTTGACCTCGAAAGCCTAAGGCAAAAGCTTCTGACGAACGGTATCCCTTTCCCCTCCGGAAGGGAACAAGCGGCGCGGGCGTGCCGTGATCAAAGAGAATGCGCATCAACGGACGCCAATGACTGGGCAGAGGGCGGCGGGGCATCAAGACTGCGGGCAGCGAAGTCGAGCACGGCGACAATCTGTTCCCGCGTCACGTCGAACCACTCCATGATTTCCTCGATACTTGCTCCGGATTCGAGGTTCTCAAAAACGGTGGAAACCGGCATACGAGTGTCCTTAAACACCCATGCACCGCTCACCTTGCCGGGGATGCTTTCGACGGCGGGGCATTGGGACCAATCGAGAGTTGCCACGTTCTTACCCTCCTATCATCGTAGCTGGTTACGCGGCCTTATACTACGGGATGTAGGATGGGCCTCTAGAGCGTGAATCTGGTCTAGCCGGTATACGACAATTCGACGACGGTGCAATCGTCGTTGAGCGGCGTGCCTCCGCAAAAAGCGGCGACGGCGGTAAAGATGTCCTCCATCGACGTGCTCTTCCCCGCCACTTGTTCGAGGCGTTCGCTGTCAAACATATCTCCGCGGGCGTTCTCGGCTTCGGTGACGCCATCGGTCACCAGGATCATTCGATCCCCCGGCCTCATCTGGCAGCGGTCGCTCGAGTATGTCGCATCGGCCAGCAGGCCTACGGGCAAGTTGCCGTGGGCTGGCCGGAGCACCTCTTTGCCACAGATCCACACCGGTGGAACGTGTCCGCAGTTGACGTATTCAAGATCGCCGTCGTTGCGCAGGCGAGTAATGACCATAGTCGCGTATTTCTCACCGATGTGCTTGTAGGTGAAAAAGCGATTGACCGCGTCGACGATCTCCACCAGTGGCATGCCGGAAATGAGTTGCGAGTAGACCATGCCCTGGAGAATCGAAGCCAACAGCGCGGCCGAGACTCCTTTGCCGCTGACGTCTGCGAGAACGACAGCCAGGCCTTGCGGCGTGTTCACGGCTTCGAAAAAATCGCCGCCGATTTCTTTGCAGGACAAGTTTTTTCCGTTCACCCGCGCAAAAGAAACTTCGGGAAGGGTTACCGCCAACAGACGCTGCTGAATGGACGCTGCGATCCCCAGTTCCTGCTGGTAACGGCGCCCGGCTTCTTCAGCCTGCACCAGACGCGCGTTTTCGACCAGTTGGGCAGCTTCAGTCGCAATCGCGCGCAAAATATCGTGGCCGACGCTGGTAATATCGCGCGACGCAAACCGCGAATCGACGTAGAGCGCCCCCATCACTTCCCCGCCCGCCGGCTGCTCGGCACGGGTCGTTTGCACGAGCGGCTTGCGCAACGGCATGCAGATCACCGTGCGCAGGTCGAAGGCGACGATGCTTTTCCGCTCCTTTGCATCCAGCATCTGACTGGTGTCGGTGACCAGGTATTCGGAGTTCGAGGTCAAGGCGCCATCCAGAACCGACCGCGAAATTGTCGTGTCGTCGAGCAGCGCCTCGCCCTTCGAGTTGCGCCCGGCAGCCAGCGTCAGGGTTCCGCCCGGATCGCGCAGGAAGATGTAGCCGCGCTCGGCGCGAGTCAGTTTTAATGTGGCATCGAGCAGCGTAACCAGGATTTCATCGAGCACGCCGATGGTGTTCAGCTTGCGCGCCGCTTCCATAAACAGCGTGAGTTTCTCGAGGTCGCTGGCTTCCGGGGCAATCTGAATGCCCGAGATCTGGCTCAGAAACTCGCGCGCCGTGTTTGAGGTCGTGTGCAGCGGGTGGAAGATCAGATAGGCAATATCTCGCGCGCCGAATTCCAGCCGGTCGTTGCGCTGCAGCTTGTGCCGGTCAACCTTCTCGCCATTGACGAAGGTGCCGTGTTTGCTGCCCAGGTCGACGACAAAGAACTCGCCGTCTTCTGCCACGATCTGAGCATGCTCGCGGGACACGCGCGGGTCGGCGATCACCAGGTCGCGATCCACCTTGCGGCCCACGGTGTAGGGCGTGTGATTCAGCGACAGCGTCTGTTGATCGCTCCCCTGTACGAAGATCGCGATGGGGAAAACGGTAGATATGCCCGATTGCGAAATAGCCGACATTTTATACTGGACTCTCCTGCGGCGATGATGCCAGCAAACTGACAGAGGCCCCCAAGCATTCTACGACGAGCCCGGCCCCAGCGGCGCGGCAAAAGTCCTCTGATAATAATGCACCAGCATCAGGCCAGCCACTCCCACCGGAATCTCGGTCACCGTCCAGAAGGGGATTGCCCAGCCTCGCTCAACAGTCTCCCGTGGCAAAACAAAGGAAAGTCCCGTCAGCGCAATGCTCGCAATCCACGGCCAGAGGATCAGGCCCGCCGTGATCACGAGGAGGATGCGGTTGGCGACATTGCTCTGCCAAATCATCCGGCGCTCCTTGGCCAGCACTAGACACGCTGGGATCAGGAGGATCTGATAGTTGGGAGAACAGGTAGGTACTAGAAGGATAGTCGTGGCCAACACCATGCTAAGCGTGAACCCAAAAGAACCGGTGTTCGCACTTTGCCGGCGCTCCCTCCAGCAAACCCCCATCGTGGCTGCGAAGGCAAACAATTCGACAGCCCAACTCCAGGGGGCGCCAATCAAGCTGTCCATCACCGAGAACGCGCCGGTGTAGCGCTGATATTCGCGAAGCGCATGCCAGAAGCGGGGTAGCCAGTGGGGCAGGTACAACTCCGAGGCGGCCATTAGGACGGCCATCGCGGCCAAAAATGAAATCGCCCAGCGACAGCGGTGCCGCCAATTCCCCGCGGTCCAGACGGCAAGCCAAGGCAGCAACAGGAATATGAACTGCGGCTTCATGCTCGCCAAAGCCAGCAGAAATCCAGCGGCGAGCGCGTGATCGGTGACGAGAAGCGCGATCGCGATGGCCATCAGGCCGCCCACTAGAAGACTCATCTGCTGGAGCTTTAGCCCTTGCATCACGCCCAGACTGCCCAGCACGAGCGCGATCAGGCTAATGTGGGTCGATGGCGGCACAGACCATCGAAGGACTCGGAGCCAGAGTGGTACGCTGACAGCCGTGAGAACAATCAATATCCAGAGGAAGGCTTTCTGGACGATCGGGAAAGGCAACCTGATCGTTGGGGCAAGGAAAAAAACCACATAGACGGGATAGGCAAACCCCTGTTCATCGTGCGGGTCGTTGGGGCGAGACGGGTCTATTGCACGACCGTAGTAGCCGGCTTGAATTTCGCGGGTGACGTCTGCGCTATAGGGATCGCGTCCGTGGAGAAGCAGTTCCCTCGAGCCCAGCCAGCGTGGGTACAGATCGGAAAGATTGCCGCGCGGCCGTTGATGGGCATTGGCATCTGCCTTCTGATATGGAATCAACACGCGCTCGGCGTAAGTCCACATGCCCACCGCGCAAACCGCAGCCGCGAGAAACAGCCAGAACGATTTATGGAAAATGCCGGACCTCATCGCCGATCTAAGGGAATCTGGATATTACAACGCTCCCGTGACATTCGTCGTCCAATCGGAAATTTCTTTGTTGCGACGGCCTTCTTTGCCCGAGCGATGATTTCGACGATGGCATTTGCGGCCAGCAAGACTATGAGCGGTTCTATCGGATGCCTGTAAGTGGGAAAGTTGTGGGTAACGTAATAGACCAAGGGAAAAACCGTCAGCATGGTGAGCCAGACCCATCCATTTCTGTCTTTTCGTATTGCCCACATGGCTCCGAGCCATCCCAAGATCGAGACCGCAATCCACGGAAAAGGATAAGGAGTGTACCAAAACTCCACCATACGCCGGAGTACGCGCCCGATAAAGGCCGCAGGGTCGCTCCGGATGAACTTACTGGATGCCTCAAGTTTTCCATCCATGAAGCGCAGTTCGCCAAGCCGCGCGTAGTTACCGGGATCAACGTCGGGAAAATCACCAGAGAAGTCGACTGTTCCCTGCATTCCAGGCCGGTTTCCCAGCCAAAGTTCCAACCCAAGATTATCGCGAAGAGGAATGAAGCGCTCGAAAGTGACGCAGTTTCTTACGGTCCAAGGAGTCAGTGTCAGTAGAAGTCCGGCCAAGGCGATCAAGACTCGCGGCGAGGAGCCTTTCGAAACAGCGAGCCAGCCTCCGTAAACCAGAACCACGGTCAGAAGCGACGGCTGAAGGAGAACGAGCAGCCCCGAATATATGCCAAGAACCAACCATCTGCGGTTCCCTTCGAGCTTTTTCGGAATCCACAAGAATAGAAAGGTCAACCCTAAGGCCGCCAAGTATGCGGGCGTCAGGCTCACGGAGAATGCGTTCGTTTGGTACATCCAGGGCAGCACCCAGAGCCATGCCGCCAAAATGCCAACCGTTTCGCCGAAGTGGAGTCTCCCCACGTGGTAAAGCAACACCGCGGTGACGGCACCAGCTAAAACATTCACTAATACCGCCGTCCATGCCGATGCTGCCGTATAGATTCCGAACAGCTTAAATATGCCAGCCAACATCAAGGGATATAGAGGCGGCTGCTGAGCGGTCGGCGCGGTCGGTGCACCGGCATAGGGCGACGAGAAACCCAGGCCAGAGACTAAGGCTGCCGCAATATGCGACGGCTCATTCCGCACAAAGAGCAGTTGAGGCCCAAATCTATTGGAGAGAATGTAGGTTGCGCTGGCTAAGCGCGTAGCGAGTGCGGCGACGAAAATGAATAACGGAGAAGCTGCAATTCGTTGGACCGTCGTCACGTGAGCGAGCCTCCTCCGCGTATAGCTTGCCTGGAATCCTGGGTCCGTTCGCCGACTAAGGACTGCATGCTCAGTCTGGCACCTCCGCTGGAGCGGGGGTCAGAAGCAGCCTCACATAAAGCCCGAGCAGAATCAGCGAAAACCAGAAAAAACGATCGACCGCGAGCCGCAGGAACATATAAATCGGACTCAGGAACAAGAGGACGGTGAGGACAACCGTCCACCAGCTGATTTTTTTCTCTTCCCCCTCGATTAGTTGAGCAAGCAGGAAAAACGCCATCGGAAGGAGCAGGCTGAGATCGTAGACAAGCGCATGAAAGCTGACCAGGATTGTCGTGACCGCCGCCAGACTGGACGAGTAGACGATGGAGCGCGGCCGACTGCGAATCCGGCGCAGCGCCACGAAGAACACGCCCAAGGATGCCGCGAGGAAGAGCAGGCTGGTCAACGGGCCTGAGGCGCTCAGTCCGGGCAACTCCGCGATCAGACCCCGGAGGTTCGGCACAGCCTCTGGGCCAAAGGCGCGGGCAGCGGGTGTTCCCTCCAGACGGAAAACAAACCGGACGTAGTCGAGGGGGCCGCGCCACCCCATGATGGCCACTGAGATGCCGCCCAGTACAAGAGCGACAGGTGCGAAGCCAACGAGAACACGCCAGCGCCGAATCGCGAGGAGAACAACCAAAGGCACGACCAGTTGAGGACGGAACAGACCCGCAGCCAGAAGCGCACCGGCCAGGGCGTCATTCCCTCGATCAAGGCAGATGACAGCCAGCACAAAGAGGAGTAGCAGGAGAATCACGTCTTGCCCTTGAATGATGCCGATTGCCGTCGGGAAAAATGCGGTGGCAGCAAGGCCCAAGACGAAGGGAGAGACACCCGCGAACTGCGGGAAGTGCCTTCCCAGAAGAATTACGCTCACGGCCAGCATGATCAGGTTGAGCGCGGACCAAACGAGGTAGGCCGACCAATACTCCAGCAGCGTGAAGGGGACAAACAGAAGTGCTTCAAACGGCGGGTGGTTGAATGGCAGCGGTCCTTGCCGGATTGGAACATGCGCAAACGTGAGTTGCATCTGATATTGGGCGGCCAGATCGTAAAGAGCGAAAGGTTGCCCATTTCGGAGGAGGCGAGCGCCGGAGTAAAAGATCGTGAAATCCTGGTATCCATTCCGCAGCGAGGGCATTACTCGCAACAACAAGGTAACGTTGCAAAGCGTCATCGCCAGCAGAAAGGCCGTGACGAGAAAATTCCGATGTTGGACCCACGAAGTCATGAGCCCTTTTATGGACAACTGATTCTATAATCCCGTCTAATGCTGGCGCTCGGAATTCCTCTAAAGATCTTCGCCGAGGTAAGGAAAAACATGATCACAATCGGAATGATAAGGTACACGTACACGTGCACGGCCAGCGAGATCACATGCAAGGGAGGCAAGAAGAGAACATATTCACTGCCCAGCAGGGCGAGACTCGCCCATCGCGGAATTCCGGTGTGTTCCGCCAGATATTGAGCGAATAAGCCCATGGGGAGAAGCGCGACGCACAAATCGGAGGTACTCAAATGATAGCTAACGAGGATGGCTGCCAGAACGAAATTCCCAAACGCCAGATTCGTAGTATTGGCGAGCCTCGAATCACTGCCCTTGAAATTTCTCCACGCATGCCAGACCAGCCAAACCGACCCGATCCCGACAACACAAAGACGAGCGCCCGCATCCCGTACAATCCCCAAAACGCTGACTAGTCCTCGAATATTGGCCATCCCTGCCGGGTGAATGCTTGCCAAGGGCAGGCTGCTCAGCGTCATCAAGAAACGGGGATACGCCGTCAGGAAAGCCCACCCCGAAACAGCAACCGAAATCACTAGCAGGATCACCGACATAATAGCACTTCCACGTAGAAACCCTCTTCTTCTGAGCGATGCCACCAACACAATCAGGGGGAGAATTAGATTGAACTTGAAGAGCCCCAGACTGAGCCAACAACCCGCCGCGAAGCCCCGATTCCGCCTCAGTTCAACCACCGCCATCGTCATCACGAGGAGGAGCAGGAGCGAATCTTGACCTTGCGCAAAGCTGATCAACACGGGCGGGAATAAAAAGAACAGGGGAAGCAAGATGCGCCAAGCAAACCGCTTGAAGATATGCCGTTGAAAAATGATCGCGAGGTATGTCAAAACCGCAACGTTGATAAAACACCATATCAGATAGCCGGTTTGCTGCGACCAAAGGCAGATGGGCAGGAATAGGAGCGTCTCAAATGGGGGGTGGATGTAATACTCCCCAATCCTACTCACATAGCGAATCTGGAACTGCTGTTGAACGTGAAAGTCGTAAAGTTGGTGTCCGAAACCTTCACGTACCATCCGAGCGGCAGCATAGCGATCCGTGAAATCCGTCCCCTGCGCCCGGTCTGCATAATTGTGCCCAAAATAGTAGACAATACCGGCGAGCGCCAGAAAAAGCAGTACGTCCTGGGCGAGCCGTCCCGGTTGATTCCAGCCCGCAAACCCAGATCCCGCCCGAGCCGCTGCGTCTCGATTTGGCGATGGCAGATTCAAGGTAAACACCGCTGCAATAATTGCCGACCATGGATTCTACCGCCCGTCCCGAGAAGCGCGAACTGGAATCACACTGGAGCGCTTTCGAGTTTGGTTTATGATCGCTCTGCGTGAAAGCCAACCCCCTTTCGTTATCTAACGCGTTTCCGATCGTCCTATTGTTTGGTCTGCTCGCCATGACCGCGCGTCCCGCGGTCGATCCCGATCTCTGGTGGCATCTGCGCACCGGGCAGTGGATCGTGGAAACCGGCCACGTCCCGCACTCCGACCCTTTTTCCTTCACTCGCGCCGGGCACGCGTGGGTGTCGCATGAGTGGTTGTCGGAGGTCGTGTTTTACGAACTCTGGAAACACGGCGGAACCACAGCGCTGATCGTCTTCTCCGCCATCATTACGACGGCTGGTTTTATGCTGCTCTATCTGCGCTGCCCTGGAAAGAAACACTGGGCAGCTGCAGCGACGGTCGTCGGCGCTCTAGCGTCGGCTCCCTCCTGGGGCGTACGGCCGCAGATGTTCACCTTTACGCTCGCCAGCCTGCTTCTATGGCTACTCGAAGGCGGCACAAACCTCGAAGCTGGTACAGAAACGAAAAAAGATCGGCCCCGGCTGCTGCTTTGGATACCGCCAATGTTTCTCCTATGGCTGAATCTGCACGCCGGATTCGCGCTCGGCCTCGCGTTGTTGTTGGCCTATGGTAGCGGCTTGATCTTGGAGATTGCCGTCGGCAACACGCCTTGGCAGGATGCACGCCCCATCCTCCTGCGGGTGCTGCTCGTTCTGCTGGCTTGTTTGGCTCTCGTGCCCCTCAACCCCAGCGGCCCGCAACTGTATCGCTATCCTTTCGATACTTTACGATCACCCACGATGCGGTCGTTCATTGGTGAGTGGTTCTCGCCGGATTTTCATGAATGGCTCTATCGGCCATTTTTGCTGGTATGGCTGCTGCTTCTGACCGCACTCGCCAGTTCCCGCTCGCGGCCTCAAGGGCGTGTGATCGTGCCCCTCCTTCTCACCGCTTTCGCCGCTCTGGACGCCGTCCGCCACATTCCAATTTTCGTTTTGCTGGCGATACCCGTGATTGCCGCAGCTCTCCCCGCCGCTTCAGCCTCCTCAGCAGTCGCACAGCCGCATCCAGTCTCCTCGCGCTTCCGCCCACTTTTTAACGGGGCTGTTCTCCTGCTGATGGCTGTGCTTGCCTTGGTGAAGTGGGTAACTCTTGCCCGCAACCAGGAAGCTCGAGAGGCGGAGCAGTTTCCGGAGAAAGCGGTCGCGTTCTTGCGGGACAGCGACCAACCCCAAAAAATCTTTGTTTACTACGACTGGGGAGGCTACGCGATCTGGAAGCTCTATCCCGAATATCGCGTATTCGTGGACGGCCGCGCCGACCTCTATGGCCCCGATCTCCGGAGCGCCGATCTCCGGAGCGAAGACCTCCTCCGCCAGTTTGAGACCGCCGTGCAGCTCCGGACCGGTTGGCGAGACGTTCTTGATAGCTGGAAGGTGGAGGCGGCGCTTCTGCCCCCGTCCTGCGCGCTGGCGCAAGCTCTCCTGCTCGACCCCAATTGGCGTGCTGCATTCCGCGACTCCAAGGCGATCATCCTGGTCCGAATGCTGGTCCGAACGCGTCCCCCCGTTGAAAATGCCCACCTTTTCCGGGGACCCGCAAAACACCCAGCATCAGAGAGTTACGAAAGTAAAAAAATGTTTCCCAGAGCCGTCCCGAATCTGCGAAACTAGCGCATAGGGACTGGTCCCCACGGTTGTCCCAGATTGGGAGTTGCCGCGGAAAGCTCGAAGGAGTCTAGAATGACGAATCTGGCTAAGCTCTTGTGGCGCAATGAGGAAGGGCAGGACATCGCAGAATATGCTGTGATGCTAGCCGTAATTTTGGTGATCGTGATCGGCACCGTCCGCCTGATCGGTGGCAATGCCAACAACGTATTTTCGCAGGTAGCCAGCTCAGTCGGCGCCCAATAGGCCGCAACCTTTAGGCGTTCGTCGCACTCGCGGAAATAGCGGAAATATAAGTCCGCCGTGACGTCAAAGACGACAAGCAAGTCCGGAGTTGTCCTTAAGGAGTGGAATGAATCGAAGCCGTTTGTTGATGATCGGGGGCTTGGCGCTTGCTGTCGGCCTGCTCGTCGCTTTTACCGTCTATAACCGACTGCGGACCTTTGCGGGCTCAAGCAACAATGCGGGCGGGGTGCCGGTCGTGGTCGCTGCTAACGACATTCAGGTCGGAGCTAAGTTGCAAGCTCAAGATGTAACCGTCGTCACTATCCCGCCATCGGCGGTTCCTCCCGGGGCATTCTCCGCAACCTCGAAGGTCCTGGGCCGCGGTGCAGTTATGCCGGTAAGCAAAGGCGAATTTATTCTGCCCAGCAAGCTGGCGGCGCTAAACGCTGGAGCCGGCCTGCCCTCGCTGATCCCGCAGGGAATGCGCGCCGTTTCAGTACGTGTCAACGATGTGGTTTCGGTGGCGGGCTTTGTGCAACCGGGCACGCGCGTGGATGTGCTGGCTACGGGTACTCAAGGCAGCGGCAACGAGCGTCAAACCACCACCGTCCTCGAAAACGTTGCAGTCATCGCCGTGGGCAAGACCCTGGACCGGAGTTCCACAGATGCGCAAACTGCCCCGGTGATTACGCTCCTGGTTTCCCCGGATGACGCGCAGAAGCTGGCGCTGGTTTCGCAGGAAGGACGGATTCAGCTCTCTTTGCGGAATCCGCTGGACACCAAAAAGGGAGGCATCGGCGCGACGCGGACAAGTTCGCTGTACCTGGGCGAGAAACCGGTGGCGACCGTTGAGCCCAAACCCAACAAAGCCCACAAAGTAGTCGCGAAAAGCTCGACGCCTCCACCACCAGCGCCCTATACGGTAGAAATGATCCGCGGCAGCAAACGGGATGAAACCAGCAAGTTTTGAGCTCACAATACCGCAACGATTCGCGTCCGCTCACCCCTTGATGAGTCTGCTCTTAATGGGTCTGTTCTCGATGGATTTGCTCGTGCATCCTCGCAGAGGTGCGAATTCATGAAAGCTCCTACCCTCGTCGCAGCCGTGATCCTTCTCGGTGCGGCAACAATATTCGCAACCAGAGCGCTCGCGCGTACGGTTGCCCCCGACGATAATCCACCAGCCGCTCCGGCGACGGCTTCCCCTTCTTCTCCGAACCATGATTCTACGAACCATGATTCTCCGAACCAGGGCTCTCCGAACCAGGACAGCCCGGCTGCCGCGCAAACCTCCGCCACCGCTAACACATCCGGCCAGAGCGTTACTGCGGGTGCCGCTCCGCTGCGCGTGATGGTGGGTAAGTCCCTCCTGATTAACACTACCGAAAGACTGAAGCGCGTCTCGGTAACCGACCCCACGGTGGCGGATGCGCTGGTCGTCACGCCAACCCAGGTCCTGGTCAATGGACTCGCTCCGGGTGAGGTTTCACTGCTGATCTGGGACGAACTGGAGCGCTCTCGCAGCTTCGATCTTCGTGTGGATGTCGACATCACCGCGGCATCGGAAGAGATGCATCGCCTGTTCCCGAATGAGCAGATCAACGTGACGCCCTCGCGTAACGCGATTGTTCTCTCCGGCCACGTAACCACCGAGGACGTCGCCAAACATGCGGGCGCGCTGGCCTCGGCGTATTCCAAGAATGTCGTGAACGTGCTGACATTTGGCCCGGTCGGGGCGGAGGAAGTGCTTCTGGAAGTCAAGTTTGCTGAAGTGGATCGGTCGGCCACGACCCAGATCGGCATCAATCTATTTTCCACCGGCGCTGGAAACACCCTCGGCAGCACGACCACCGGCCAGTTCGGCGGAGTCAACACCTCACCCATCGTCAGTACGATTGGCGGCACGAGTCCCACCAGTACCATCGGAACTACCGCAACGACGACGGTATCGAACCTGCTCAACCTGTTCTTCTTTAACCCTCAGGTGCACCTGGGCGCAGTGATCGAAGCCCTTAAGACACAGAATCTTTTGCAGATTCTGGCCGAGCCCAACCTGATCGCGGTCAATGGCAAGGAAGCCAGCTTCCTGGCGGGAGGAGAATTTCCCTTTCCCGTCGCGCAGCAAAACGCCACCGGAATTGCAACCGTCACCATTCAGTTTCGCGAGTTTGGCGTGCGCCTCAAGTTCACCCCCATAATTCAGCCGAACGGTAGCATCCACCTGCACGTCGCTCCCGAGGTGAGCACGCTGGACTTCGCGGACGCCGTCACGGTTGCCGGAACTACCATACCCGCCATCAGCACGCGCAAAGCGGACACGGAATTCGAACTGCAAGATGGCCAGAGCTTCATCATCGCCGGCTTGATGGATAACCGGGTCACAAATGTTGCGAACAAGATTCCGGGGCTGGGCGATATCCCGATCCTCGGCAATTTCTTCAAAAGCAAGAGCGCGCAAAAGAGCAACTCGGAATTGATGGTTTTCTGCACCGTGCACCGGATCTCGCCCAGTGTCGAAGCGCCGAAGGGTCCGGCGATGCCACTGCCGAATCTCGACAAGGGCAAGTTCGATGGCAAGAAGGCGAAGTGACGCTAAAACATTGACTCATTGAGACATTGAGTCATTGAGACATTGAATCATTGGGACATTGAGTCATTGAAAATCGCCTTGGGGTTTTAATGATTCAATACCTCAATGATTCAATGATTCAATGTTTTTAGAGGTGGAGAACAAGTCATGCCGGAATTATCAGTAGCCGTGTTCGCCACGGACAATGACCAGCGCGCGGTGCTTCAGGTTCTGGTGGATGGCACCAGCGTAGCCCGCATTGTCTGCAGCAGCCCCACCCTGCCTCTAGCCGCCAACGACCCGGTCATCCGCAGAACTCAAACCTTTGCGCCCGATGTGGTTCTGGTGGATATCGCTACCGGTGGCGTCACCTCGGCGCTACGGGCCGTGGAGTTGCTGCACCAGGAACTTCCCGAGTCAGCCATGTTTGTCGTCGGTCCCATGACTCAACCCCAGTTGATCGTCAGTGCCATGCGGGCGGGTGTGCGCGAATACATTGAGCGCCCCACCACCACCACCGATTTGCTGGAAGCCTTCGTCCGCCTGACGGCAACTCGCCGCAAGCCCGGACGCGAAAGTTCGCGGGGAAAGGTGTTCACGGTTGTGAACGGCAAAGGCGGCAGCGGCGCCACCACCGTCGCCGTCAATCTGGCTCTGGCCTTGGAGTCGCTTCACCACAGCACGGCGCTGATAGACTTAGCACCACTCGGTCACTGCGCCTTGCATCTTAATCTAAAGCCTTCATTTACCATCTCGGACGCCATCTCGAATCTGCATCGCCTGGACTCGTCCCTGCTCGACAGCTTCATGGTCCGTCACGATGACGGCTTGCAGTTGCTGGCCGGCGCCGCGACGCCTACGGCTATCGAGCCCTCCGCTTCCGATTTTGCCCGCCTCTTTGACACTATGGTCGACGTGTTTCACTACATCGTCGTGGACGCTTCCTCCCGGCTCGACAGCGCCACTCGCCTGGTCAGCAACCTGTCGGAGAAAATTCTGCTCATCGCCCACGCCGATGTCGCTTCCCTGTGGAGTGCCGGAAGAGTGGCCCAGTATCTCGGCGAGAGCGGCTCCCGGGACCGGTTTGCCTTGGTGTTGAATCGTTATCGCAAGGTGGCGGGCTTCAATGAAGCGGAGACCGAGGCCGCCATCGGGGCGCCGGTGCTCTGGCGGATCCCCAATCAGTACTTCGCGGTTTCGGCCGCGATTGATCGCGGCGTTCCTGTGATGCAGCAGGGGAACAGCGAAATTGCCCGCTCCATTTCCGGGCTGGCGGAATACTTGACCAAGGACGATTTGGATCTGAAGCGCACGGCCTGGTCGTTGTTTAAGACGGTGTAGGTTATTGAGTGATTGAATCATTGAGGTATTGATTCAATGATTCAATGTCTAAATGATTCAATGATTCAATAAACACATGGCCAATCTGCAAGTTTTCGAACGGAGCGAGTACCAGCAGGTCAAGGCGGACTTGCACCGCAAGATCCTCGATCGCCTCGACCTGGAAAAACTCGGTCGCTCCACGGGAGATTCGGCGCGCGAGGAAGTTCTCGTCCTGATTCGCAGTTCGGTGAACAGCGAGGCGGTTCCTCTCAGTTTCGCCGAGCGCGAGCAGTTGTCACGCGAGATCCTCGACGAAATCTTTGGCCTGGGCCCGCTCGAGCCGCTCCTCAAAGATCCCACCATTTCCGACATTCTTGTCAACCGCTTTGACCGCGTATACATCGAGCGCGCCGGCAAGCTGGAAATCACCGGCTTGTCGTTCAAGGACAACCAGCACTTAATGCAGATCATCGACCGCATCGTGTCCCGCATCGGGCGTCGCGTCGATGAGTCCTCGCCCATGGTCGATGCCCGCCTGCAGGATGGCTCGCGCGTCAACGCCATCATTCCTCCCCTGGCCCTCGACGGAGCCTGCCTCTCCATCCGCCGCTTTGGCCGGGATCCGATCACCGCGCGCAACATGATCGACAACAAAACTTTGACCGGACCGATGCTGGAACTGCTCTCGGCCATGGTCAAGGGCCGCCTCAACCTCATCATTTCCGGGGGAACCGGCGCCGGCAAAACCACGGTCCTCAATGTTCTTTCCGGATACATCCCCAATTCCGAGCGCATCGTAACCATCGAAGACGCGGCCGAATTGCAGCTCAAGCAGGAACACGTAGTCCGTCTCGAAACCCGCCCTCCGAACATCGAAGGCAAGGGCTCGGTCCGCATGCGCCAGCTCGTCATCAACAGCCTGCGTATGCGTCCTGATCGCATAGTGGTGGGCGAGGTGCGCGGCGAAGAAGCCTTCGACATGCTTCAGGCCATGAATACCGGTCACGAGGGCTCGCTCACCACCGTGCACGCCAACTCGCCGCGCGACGCCCTGGCTCGCATCGAAAATATGGTTTCCATGGCCAACCTGAACATTCCCGAGCGTGCGATTCGCCAGCAGATCGCCAACGCGGTCCACGCCGTCGTCCAGGTGGCGCGTCTCTCCGACGGTTCGCGCAAGATAATCACCGTCTCCGAGGTCACGGGAATGGACGGAGAAATGATCACGCTCCAGGACGTTTTCGTTTTTGACCGCAGCGGCATTGACGAGAGCGGAAAGGTGCGCGGCGTCTTCCATTCCACTGGCCAGCCGCCGCATTTCGCCGAGCGCCTGGCCACCGCCGGTTGCCGCCTGAGTACCGCGCTCTTCGAGTCCCGGATGGAGGTTTAGCGCATGCCGTTCTTTATCGCCTTGCTGGTGTTTGTCGCGGTTACGCTGGCGGTCTTTGCCGCCATGTCTTTGTTCGATCAGCGCAAGGCCCAGGCCCGCGTTCTCCGCGACCGCCTCTCCACCGTTCAGAAACCAGCCGAGCAAGCCGTGCCCGACGTGGCTCTGCTTCGCGACGAAGTGCTCAGCCGCATCCCGGCTTTCGACACCTTTCTGCGCCGCTCTCAGCGAGTTTCGGTGCTGCAAAAAATGCTGGCTCAGGGAAGCCTGGACGTTCGCGCCGGAAACTTCCTCATGCTGTGCATCGCGTCGGCCCTGGGATTAGCCGTCATCGCGTTCATCGCCGGCGGAAATTTGATTTTCGGTTGGGTGGGCGCTCTCCTCGGTTTTTTTCTTCCCTACGCCTATGCCTCGCATATGCGGACCAAGCGCTTCCGGAAATTTGAGGAGAAGTTTCCCGAGACCATCGATACCCTCGCCCGCGCCGTTCGCGCCGGACACGCCTTTACCACCGCTCTCGAAATGATTGCCAACGAAGTCGCCGAACCCGTGGCCGGAGAATTCCGCCAGCTCTACGAAGAACAGAAATTCGGGCTCCCCGTACGCGACGCCCTGCTCAACCTCGCCGACCGTGTTCCTCTGGTCGACGTTAAGTTCTTCGTGACGGCGGTGATGTTGCAACGCGAAACCGGCGGCAATCTCGCCGAGATTCTTGACAACCTCTCTTACGTCATTCGCGAACGCTTTAAGATCCTGCGACAGGTCCGCGTCCACACCGCCCAGGGACGCCTCACCATGGCCTTGCTCATGGCTCTGCCGCCCGTGATTGTGGTCCTCATGCTCCTCATCAACCCGGGCTTCATTCAGCCGCTTTTCACCGACCCCTTGGGGCACGCCTTGATCGTCGGTGGCATCACTTTGCAGACAATGGGCTACTTTTTCATTCGCAGGATTATCAGGATACAGGTTTGAACATGACGGCGGAGTTCTCAGTTCTCGGTTCTCAGTTCTCAGTAAAAGCCAAAGCCTACGGTTCGCCGATTTTACTGAGAACTGAGAACCGGGAACCGAGAACTAAAGATTCATACAAGGTCTAATTCATGGTTCTCGCACTCACTATTTTCGTCTTTCTCACCATCGTGGTGATCGTGTTCGCATTTGGAGCAGCCGCGGTTGTGCCCTCGTCAGTGCTCGGCTCCCGCCTGCGCGAGATCGGCTGGCAGCGCCCCAAATCTCAGACCAAACCCGCTATCCGCGAGCGCATGCAGCAGGCTCTCGATCCCCTGAGCCGCGCCTTGCCGTCCTCGGCCACCAATGTTTCGCAAACCCGTGCCTGGCTGATTCAGGCGGGATATCGCAACCCCCAGCACGTTACCATCTATCGTGGGTTGCGCGTCCTGTTCGCCGCCCTTTCTTTCCTCGCGGTTTTTGCATTCACCGGATTCGGTTCGCCGCTGCTGCTCTTAGGTGTGACCGCATTCGGTTTTTTTATCCCGCGATTCTTGCTAAAAAAGAAGATGCAGGAACGGCAGCGCCGCCTTCGTCTTGGCCTTCCCGATGGACTGGATTTGACTGTGATCTGCGTGGAAGCGGGCTTGTCTCTCGACCAGGCGATGATGCGAGTGGGCGAGGATCTGCGCACCGCGCACCCCGAATTGAGCGGCGAATTCCATCTCTTCGATCTCGAAACTCGCGCCGGAAAACCGCGCGTCGAGGCGCTCCGCAACCTGGCCGAGCGCACCGGGGTCGATGACATTCGCTCCCTGGTCGCAACCCTGATTCAGACCGACCGCTTCGGCACCAGCGTGGCTCAGGCCCTGCGAGTGCATTCCGATTCCCTGCGTACCGAGCGCCGCCAGCGCGCCGAAGAACAGGCCGCCAAGACGACCGTCAAAATGATCATTCCCCTCGTGCTATTTGTCATGCCATCCCTGATTTTCGTCACTGTCGGGCCGGCTGTAATTCAGTTGCTGCACATATTCATGCCCGTTGCCGGAGGGAAACGGTGAGTTATTGAGTCATTAAATCATTGAGGTATTGAGTCAATGATTCAATGTCTCAATGATTCAATGAACCGGCCCAAGGGATACGCTTTTAACCGTACACGCACCACCTATCTCGCGACCGATCTCCTGATCGCGCGTACCCACTGGTCCCGCTTTCGCGGCCTCATGGCCACCCACTCGTCCCATTTCTCCCACGGCCAGGGACTGTGGATCAACCCTTCCCACGGCATCCACACCTTCGCCATGCGTTTTCCCATCGACGCCGTTTACCTTGACCGGGAAAGAATTGTCATCCACATTGAAGAGGAGCTCAAGCCCTGGCGCATGGCCGCCGTTCGCGTCCACTCCGCCTCCGTGCTCGAGCTTCCGACAGGCACCGTCCGCGAATCCCTGACCAAGCTCGGCGACCAGGTAGATATTTCCTTCGAAGAACGTCCGATTCACACTGAGGCGGCTTGAATCAGCGAGGCTCGCGAGCACGGGGCTTCCTGCCCTTGACATGATATAGTGATATCACTATATTTGAAGTTGTTGGGAGCCGAGAAACCATCTTGAAGCCGGTAATCTGGGTCGGATCCAGCCGCCAGGATTTGCGCGCGTTCCCCGAGCCGGTCCGGGATCATATGGGCTATGCCCTGTACGTCGCGCAGTGCGGCGGCAAGCATCGCGACACGAAAACGCTGGGCGGCTTTGGCGGGGCAAGCGTGCTGGAAGTGGTGAAAGATTTTCGCGGCGATACATTTCGCGCGGTGTACACATTGCGGTATGCCGGAGCAGTGTACGTCCTCCACGCTTTCCAGAAGAAATCGAAGACCGGACGCGAAACGCCGCGCCGGGATATCGAACTGGTGAAGCAACGGCTGCGAGAGGTCGAACAGATTGCCAAGGAGAGAGAACCATGAGCAAAAAGGGATACGAAAACAGCGCCCAGAACGTGTTCAAGGACCTCAGCGTGCGGAATGCGGACGAGCACTTCGTCAAGGCGCAACTTGTTTTCAAGATCGACACGCTCATGAAAGAGCGCGGCCTGAAACAGGTCGAGGCGGCCGATCTCTTCGGCATCCGCCAGCCCGATGTCTCCAAGATGCTGGGCGGAGAGTTCAGGCAGTTTTCCGTGGAACGCCTTCTGCGCTTTCTCGTAGCGCTCGATCAAGATGTCGAAATCTCGGTAAAACCTCACCGTGATTCGAAGAATGCGCCTGCACTGCATGTAACGTTCAAAGACATACCGGCATTATACTTCCCACGTTAATGTGGCCCACCCGCCTGGGATGGTATGTTTGTACTTTCAGGATTTCGTGATATGCCCAAGGATACGCTGCCATTTGAGATAAAAGTCGTAGGCTACAGAGCGATAGCTGATGCGCTCCCCCCGGACCTGCCCTCGATGCGAGAGTTACAAATTCAAATCGAAAAATTGGAGCGGGCGGCGAGGAAATTCAATAAAGATTTTCCCTGGGATTTGTCGGGTGATGAAAAGCAGCTTCGCAGAAAGAAGGGACCGCATATGCGCCGTATAGCGCAACAGGCGAAGCGGGTGGATGCGCTTTTATTGAAAGCCGTGATGGAGTGGGGGACGCGAGACGTTGTGCCGAATGCTACCCCAGCGGAGCGGAAGAAAGTTTTGCTACCAGCTGTCCGGAAACGACTCGCTGACGTGGATCGCCGTATCCATGAAGTCGCGCAATTGGCCAGGAAGAAATTGCCTCCTTCAAGGAGAGACATCAAACAGATTCAGGAACGCGCCCGCAAACGCGAACAAGGCTTGTGATATTTGACGCCAGCGATCATAGCGCGGCTAGTTAAGCGGTCAAAGCCATTACCTCGGTCATCTTTCTGCCCGTGGTTCCCCCACAGTACGATCTGGTACGGTAGCGAGGTGATCTATGGGAAATGCGGATGACATAATGGCGGAGCAGGACAACAAGCGGTCCAGGGCATATCAAATCGCGCTCAAGGCCCGTGTATTGAAGCCCTGTAAGTACCACGAAGATGAAATAATCCGAAACGAGGACAAAGAAGTAGTTGAAGCCTACAAGTTGGGCAACGCTCGCTTCGACAAGGACTCTCTGGGCGAGGTTTTCTACAGCCGGACAGACATGACCGACTACATCAAAGAGGTTGTCGAGGACGCGAACACCGACTGCTGGATCTGCGACAAGATGCGCAGCGATGATTAGTGTGGGTGCGATTCATCGGCCGGGTGCCCCACTCATTCGCGCTATTTGCGAATGAGTGGGATGCCGCGGGCATCTTCACTTCCGCAATCCGACCCCTGACTTTTTTCATCACATCCTTTAGCCGCCGAGGTGAGGCGCGGAACTCTTCGCGCAAATAGTTTCGGAGCAAAACGCCCTTGACTCACCTGCTAAAATAGATTCATAGCAAATAAGCATTTGCCTAAGCCCCACCCTGCTCCTTGACAACTAATCCGAGCTATAATCGGTCATTGTTTCAGTGGCCCACCTCTTCGACCCGTTTATCGGGTGTGTGCGAGTAACTCCATTTCTTTCAATACTTTGAAAGCGATCTAATAACCCGCGAGAAAGGACCCCTGCTAAGTGATTGATTTCCCGTGGCGGGCACCAGTGAGGGCGAGCCGAATTGGCCGGAAGCCAAGCTAACTCCTTATTCTGGAATACTTTCCATATAAGTCTTTATTTTGGAATACTTTGCCGAGGCCTACCCGCTAAACCACTAATTCTAATAAACCTAACGAGGGGGTGGGGGGGTAGGGGGGCACGGTAAACATCTCGCCGCGATGGGGGAAAGGTGAGAAAAACTCCCTTCCACTCTCCGAGGGAAAAATCCGAGAGAAAAAGGCACAAAAAAGACTGAAGTTACCGCGAAATCTGTGACTCCTTCTGGCACACTACACTAATACGAATTCCCCCAGAAATTGACGCAGTCTAAAAAAATGCCCGAAGCTGCCACCATTCCCGAAGTCGCCAAGCAGTGGCCCGAACCACCGCGCCTGCTGGTGGAATGGTCGTCCCGATGGGAAGAGTTCAAGTCTGCCTTACATCCGGCGCTCGCCCGCCCTCCGAGGCGCTTGGCCGGAGAAGCGCCCGTTGGCATGTTCCCCTATCGCGGCATGCTCGTCTGCTGGATGGCTGAATTCCTTCTCCTGATCGCGATCATCGTGCTCCCCGAACGCTTTGCCAGTCTTGAGATCCCCCTTCCTCCAACTCGTCCGCAATGGGACGTCATCTATTACTCCGGCGACGAACTCCCGCAAACCCAAGACCGGGGCGGAGCGCAGTCCGGCAAATCCGGACGCGCCGGCGGCCAGCAAGCCCACCACCGCACCCAGACCATCCGCGTAGCGCGCGGCGACAAGCCCCGCGAGCGGGTTGTGGACGCCCCCAAGTTAAATCTGCCTCACTCGGATTCCGCAGTCGCCAATTTGCTCGCCTTCAAACCGAATCCCGGACCACCGCCCGCCGAAGGCCTGCGTTCTACGCTCGCAGCCCCAACTCTGCCGGCGATGAGCGTGGTGCCGCCTTCGCCGGAACTAAGTTCATCCGCAAGCCGCAAGTCGAACATGCTGACCCCCAGCATCATCCCACCCGCGCCGAATGTCTCGCGCGACAAGATGCGAACCGCAAACCCGATCGCGCCGGCCGTTATCGCACCCGCTCCGCAAGACACGCAGCGTGACTTGGCCAGTTCTCGCATACCGCTGACGCAAACCGTCGACGTGGTTGCGCCACCGGTTTCCGCGCCGCAGCGCGACGTCTCGTCCAGACCCAAGCTGACTCTACCCGCCCCCGCAGTTATAGCGCCGCCGCCGTCGCAGGTCAGCCGCGATCTCAACAGTTGGGGAGGCTCGGCAACTGGAGACGTGCGCGCTAAGCCCGTGCCGCCGCCACCCACCGCATCCGGCGGAGGGTCACTCGCAAGATCTGGCGCTGGCGCCTTTGCGCCGCAGGTTGTGCCACCTCCGGCCAGCATCGAAGGCACCGGTTCCCAGAAAGGCGGTTCTCAGAAAAGCGGTGGCGGACGCTCCGGTGCGCCCGCGGGCGCGCTCCTGGGCGACGCCAACGTCGTGCCACCTCCGCCGGGCTTGGGCGGAGGCAAGGCTCTCTCTGGCAGCGGACGAGGGAACAAAGGCACTGGTGCCGGCGGTCCGCTCGACCTGGGTTCCTCCGTAGCTCCGCCGAGTAACGCTGGAGGCAACGCTGCCGGCTCCGGTGTCGTCCTCTCCAGCCAACCGGGAACCAAAGTAGGAGTACCGAACTCAACTGGCGAAGGCGCTCTCGCCATGTCGCCCAGCGGTACAGCGAAAAGCGGTCTCGGAGGAAGCGGCGGCGGATCGGGCATCGGCAGAGGCAATGGCCCCGGCAGCGGGCTTTCAGGGGAAGGGTCAGGCGCAGGAAGAGAAGGCTCAGGGCGCGGCTCCGATCCCAACGCACACGGTGGAATTTCGCCGTATCCCGGCCCCGGTGGCGCGGGAAGTGGCACCAGCGGCACGCCCGCCATGCCCGGCGTATCCGTGGAGGGCGGCACGACCACCGTGAACCTGCCCAGTTTCGGATCTCCCGGCGGCGACGCCCCAGGTACGGGCCCGGGACATTCCTCGGTGAACGACCACAAAAGATCCGGAATTACGATAGTCGCGACGGCGCGCTCGGGTGGCGTGTTGCCCTACTACGATCGGTTGAAGGGCGACAACTATTCCATCTATATCGAAACCTCGCTGGGAACGGCGGTGATGCAGTACTCCGATCCGTATTCAGCCACGCATCCTTCCCGCGAAGCATTGAGCGAGCCGGAGCCTCTCCGCAAAGACCTTCCCGATGGCCTTCGGCCCACGCGCGTCGTGATTGCCTGCATCCTTGACCGCACAGGGGTTCTGAAGGACCTGAGAGTGCTGGAACCGGGGGCGGCCGAGACCACCTCGAAAATTTTGGCTGCGTTGCCCAAGTGGAAATTCCGCCCCGCATTTCGCGGGGATGAGCCAGTCGAAGTAACGGCGATGATCGGGTTTGGAATTGATACTGGAATTGATAAGCGGTAGGGAACGACGCCTCGCGGTCCTTCCCTAACCGCAGCTTGACAACCGAACGGCCGAGGATCATCTTTGTTTGTCCGAAATAGCGATTCTGGATGATTTTGCAATGAAAATTTTTCTGAGTTGGTCTGGCACTCTGAGTCATAAGCTCGCATTGGCATTCAAAGACTGGTTGCCACTGGTAATCCAGTCCTTAGATCCCTACGTTTCCTCTGAAAGCATCGAGAAGGGTGCGCGTTGGAGCCCAGAGCTTGACGCTGCTCTCTCTGCATCGCGTTTCGGAATAATTTGCCTGACCCCCGACAATCTGAACTCCAGATGGCTAAACTTTGAAGCTGGGGCTCTAGCAAGGGCGATTGAAGACCCAAAAGCGCGCGTGTCTCCGTTTCTTTTCAGCCTGAAGCAGTCTGAAGTGGAAGGCCCGCTTGCCGGATTCCAGAGTACCCGCAACGACAAAGATGAAGTTCGGAAACTTCTTTCCTCCATAAACAATGCGGCGAAGGAGGAGCACGAGCGATTGAAACCCGAGATTTTGGAGAGGAGCTTCGATACCTATTGGCCAGAACTGGAGAGTGGGCTTGGCCAACTTGCGAAAGATTACAAGCCAGAGTTGCCGAGGGCGACGCGGCCTCAGTCTGATGTCTTGGAAGAAATACTTGAACTTGTGCGTGCCCAACAGCGTCTAGCGGCGTCAAAGGAAGACGTTGAAGGTCTAGACGTACGTATGGACCAGATCGTACAACGTATCAACGCACGAACAGACTACCTAACCCCTATCACCCACATGTCACAACTAATCGATGGCACGGCTCTCGCAAAGAATAGCCTTTCTGCCCTTTACAAAATACCTTTTGACAGCAGCTCCTCCGACTCACGCTTCTTGATATCCACGGAACCGATAGGCCCACCACCCATCCCTGAAATCAAATCTCAGGACGAAGACAAGAAGTAAGGAGCGGGTACCGGTCGAGTGGCACAGCTTGGGCGCTGTACTCACCGGTCTAGTGTAGTGCGTCAAGCAGATTGACGTTTATTGAGGGTGCGGCGAGCGCGTTTCACTTTTTCCAAGATGTCGGCGGCTCGCGCGGTCCAGATGAACGGTTTCGGGCTTTCGTTATGGCGGTCGATGTAAGTGCCGATGGCCAGGATGAGTTCTTCCAGATCGTGGAAGACGCCACGGCGGAGCCGATTTTGAGTCAGGTCGCGAAAGAAACGTTCCACCATGTTCAGCCACGACGCGCTGGTGGGAGTGAAGTGCAGATGAAAGCGCGGGTGTCGCGCCAGCCAGCGCTGGACTTTGGGGTGCTTATGGGTGGCGTAGTTGTCGCAGATCAAGTGGAGTTGCCGATCCACCGGGATGGTCTGGTCGATCAGACGGAGAAACTTGAGCCATTCCTGGTCGCGGTGCCGCTCCTGGCACAGGCCAAAGACTTCGCCGTTAGCCGCATTCAGCGCGGCAAACAGAGTGGCCGTACCGTTTCGTTTGTAGTCATGCGTCATGGTGGCGCCGCGTCCGCGCTTCAGCGGTAGGCCGGGCTGGGTACGATCCAGAGCTTGAATTTGGCTCTTCTCGTCGGCACACAGCACCAGCGCATGCTCCGGCGGGTCGAGGTACAGACCGACAATGTCTTCCAGTTTCTCCGCGAACTGAGGATCGTTACTGATTTTGAAGGTTTCGACGCGATGCGGCTTCAACCCGTGGGCCCGCCAGATCCGTCGCACGCTGGCTTCGCTGATGCCGACTGCCGCCGCCATGGTGCGCGTGCTCCAGTGCGTGGCGTTGGTCGGCTGCTGGCGCGTGGTCATGGTCACCACCCGCTGGGTCAGCCGGGTGCCGATCTTGGGTTTGCGGCCGGGCCGGGGTGCATCTTTCTCCAGTCCCTCCACGCCCAGCGCGAGGAAACGCTTGCGCCAGCGGGAAACTTTTTTCGGCGTAATGGCCATGCTGGCGGCAATGTCCTTGTCCTGCTCGTTGGCGGCCGCGCGCAACACGATGCGAGAGCGCTCCACCACGCGTGCGGGAAAGGATCGGCTTCGAGCCCAGCCTTCCAGCAGCGTTTGCTGCTCCGGACTCAACGTAATCACAGGGGCTATGCGCATCCGCAACCGTCTCCATATCGTAAGATGCGCGCCGATTGATAAAGGTTGTTACTTGTGACGCGATACACTAGTAGCCTTTATGCTTATCCACCACGGCCAACAGTGCCTCGCCGTTCAGATAGCGCCGCAGGTTATCCGAGAACTGCGAGTAATGCCGCTCCCATAACTTGTCGGTCAGCGCCGCCGTGTGCGGAGTGATCAGCAGATTGGGCAAATCCCAAAGCGGCGAGTCGGCGGGGAGTGGCTCCTTCGGAAATACATCGAGCGCTGCGCCTCCAATCTTCTTTTCTCGGAGCACAACGGCGAGCGCAGCCTCGTCCACCAGCGGCCCGCGACCGACGTTGATCAGGCAGGCATCCGGTTTCATGAGCGCTAAGCGTTCGGCGTTCGCAATAGCCTTTGTGCCGTCCGTGACCGGTGTCGCCAGCACGATGTAATCCGCCTGGCAAAACACCTCGCCGATTTGGGCCGGCCCAAACACATCGTCCGCACCTTCACTTCCCTTTTCTGGATGCTCGCGCACCGCGATCACCCGCATGCCCAGGGCTTTCGCGCTCTTGGCGACCGCGCGTCCAATGCTGCCGAGGCCCACCATGCCGAGGGTTGCGCCGGCAACTTCCCGGATGCGCGGCAGTTCGTCCCACAGGATCTGCTGTCCCCAAACGTGCTTCTCCTGCAACCGCACCGAGCCCGGAATTTTCTTGGCCAGCGCAAAGATGAGCGCGATGACGTGCTCCGCCACTACCGGCCCGTGCACTGCGCGCGCGTTGGTGAGAACAATCTCGCTCTGGACGAGTTCCGGAAACATCAACTGATGAACCGCCGCCGCCGGAGAATGAATCCATTGCAGTTTCTTTGCCGCCCCGATCTGCTCTGGACGGATCGACCAGGCAACGACAATTTCAGCATCGACGATTTCTTCGTCGACTCGTTTGTAGTCGGGGAGATGGACCACGTTCACTTGCGGAAATTCCTGCCGTAGCCGCTCCGGGAACCATCGCGGCGCCTTCCATTGATCAAACGGATGGTGGACAAAGATCAGTAGCTTATGGACCGGGGCATCGGGTGATTGGGTCATCGGGTGATCTGAAGATCCTCGGCGTCCTCTGCTAGGGCTTGAGATGCTTCGCTGTTCCCGTATGTGGGCAACGCGTCCTTAATCAAGCGGGAACAGATAGCCGGGCGCTTTCATCGTTCCTCCGAAGACGGCGGCGTCGAGGGTACGCATGTCCCATGCATACCAGCCCGTGGGGATCAGTTTCAGGGTGATGTCATCCATGGCTGCCATCGTGCCGCCCGCGCGAGGGTCGGCCAATGCAGCCTTGCTCATGTAGCGAGCGTGGATGCGAGCATTGATTTCTCTTGAGCTTTCGCCCGCGATGACGGCTACGGTGCACAGGGCCACCAGACCCCGCTCCTGCGATGCTTGTTTTCTGCTGTCCACCATGAGGGAAGCTTTCGGCCGGGCCGCTACATTGCGAGCCTTGCGAGTCCGGGAAGAAGTGGCCACATACAAGCAGCCACCGTCGAACAGATACCAAACCGCCGTAAGGTGTATGGCGCCGTCTTCATTCTCCGTGCCCAAACTGGCGATGAAGCGTCCTGCCAGAATTTCGTCAGCCCCCGATGGCATCGTGCTTTGCATAGGTACCCACCCTCCCGAGGCGCAAATGATACATTACGCTTCTTGTTCGATCGACAACCTGGGGTCGAAGAAGATCGGCGTTTCAAGTCTTCAGCGGCTTCCGCAAATCCGAGCCTGTCATTTCTTTTGGTTCCGTAATGCCCAGCATGCCGAGCATCGTCGGCGAAATATCACGCAGCGACCCATTAGGTTTGAGTGAATACTGCTTTGCGTCTTCCGCCATCACGATAAACGGCACCGGATTCGTCGTGTGCGCCGTATGCGGACCGCCGGTTGCTGGGTCGATCATCATTTCAGCATTACCGTGGTCGGCGGTAATCAGCATGGCTCCGCCTTTGGCGCGCACCGCTTTCTCAATCTCGCCCAGGCAAGCATCGACCGTCTCAACCGCCTTGATGGTGGGCTCGATTTTGCCCGAGTGTCCAACCATGTCGGCATTGGCGAAGTTGACAATGATCACGTCGAAGGTGCCGTCGTTGGTTGCTTTTACAACCGCCTCGGCAATGCCGGCGGCGCTCATCTCCGGCTTTAGATCGTAGGTGGCAACCTTTGGCGATGGCACCAGCACACGATCTTCTCCCGGGAAAGGCTGCTCCACGCCGCCATTAAAAAAGTACGTCACATGGGCATATTTCTCCGTCTCCGCCACGCGCAGGTTACGCATCTTCAACCCGCTCATCACGTTCGCGAGGATGTTTGCCATCGACTCCGGAGGAATCACGACTGGCAGGTCGAAGTTTTTATCGTACCGCGTCATGCAAGCGTACTTCAGGTTCCTAGGCGCGCGGTCCCGCGGGATGGTTGCGTCGAGTTCGGCCGCGCCCGGCAAATCGCTTCCGCCCTTTTCGTTCAGGCCGCTGTTGCGGCACAGAGCACGCGTGATCTGGCGCACGCGGTCGGCGCGGAAGTTGAAACAAATACACGAATCGTCGTCGCCAATTTTCGTCTGCGGTTCGCCGTGTGCATCCGTGCAGACAAACGGCACCACAAACTCGTCGGTCACGCCTTTGTTGTAGGACTCTTTCATCCCCTGCACCGCGTCGACGTAGCTGCCGCCCTCGGCTTTGCCCTCGACCATCGCGCTGTAGGCCTTGGCGATGCGCTCCCAGCGCCGGTCGCGGTCCATGGCGTAATAACGGCCATTAACGGTCGCGATTTTGCCGGAGTTGTACTCACGCATCTTCTGCTGCAACTGTTCGAGATATCCGGCGCCGTTGGTGGGCAGAGTATCGCGGCCATCCATGAAAGCGTGAACGAAGACGCGATCGACTCCTTGCTGCTTGGCCATTTTCAGGAGCGCATACAGATGCTCCTGCCGCGAGTGCACGCCGCCGTCCGACACCAGCCCAAACAGATGCAACTTGCGCTCGCCACCGCGAGCATTCTTCATCGCCTCGACGAGAACGGGATGCGAGAAGAATTCGCCGTTCAGGATCATCAGGTCGATGCGTGTGATGTCCATATGCACGATGCGCCCAGCGCCCATATTCAGATGGCCGACTTCGCTGTTTCCCATCTGCCCTTCCGGCAGCCCGACAAACGGCCCGCTGGTGTGAATCAGCGTGTTCGGATACTCGCGCAGCAACCGGTCATAGGTCGGCTTGCGCGCAAGGGCGATAGCGTTGGCCTTGGTTTCCGCGCGGTATCCCCAGCCGTCGAGAATGATGAGAACGAGAGGTTTAGGACGGGGCATAAATCAGCTCTTAGCTCCTGGCTTTTGGCTATTGGCTTTCGCTTCCGAGAAAATCCACCACGGAGGCGCCCTTCGGCTACGCTCAGGGCAGGCTCCGACACTGAGAAAAGGGCAAAAGAAGAATCTATAGGAGGCTGCGTTGCTTTTCAAATCACGCGCGGATACACTGGCGACTCAAACCGGCCGACTTGGCGTCTCATACTATCGCGGAGGGACCATGCCTATCAGCGAACTCTTACTAACCGAATTCGATGAAGAGATCAAGAAGACCCGCACCGCCCTGGAACGTCTTCCGGAAGACAAGAAAGATTTCGCGCCGCACCCCAAATCGATGCCGCTGAACAAGCTTGCGCCTCACGTGGCACAGCTGGCTGGCTTTGGTCTGACGATCCTTACAACTCCGGAGCTTGATTTCGCCAAGAGCAGCTTCAAGCCTCTACCCTTTGACTCTGCGGCGCAACTCGTCACAGCTTTCGATGAAGGCGCGGCCCAAGCTCGCACTGCGCTCAAGAACACCCCGGATGAAGCCTGGACTCAGCACTGGAAGCTGAGCTTTCAGGGCAAGCCCATCTTCGAAGGGTCGCGCTTTCTCGCCTACCGGCAAATGTTCCTCAATCATCTGGTACACCATCGCGCCCAGCTCGGCGTCTATCTGCGCTTGAATGGAAAGCCAGTGCCAGCGACCTATGGGCCTTCGGCGGACGACACGATGGGGTTTTAGCGGGGAGTCATCATTTATAAAACTCATCCTCGATCTCTTTCGACAACGAGTCGTTGAAGTCATCCGGAACCGTGAACTCGCCTTTCGCCGAGCCGAACCGAAACTTTCTGCGTTTTTTCGCCGTCACTCGAATCGGCACGAGCTTCGCGACTGGTTCACCTTTATCGGTGATGACGACCTCTTCGCCGATGGCGATGCGGTCGAGCATGTCCGAAAACCGATGCTTCGCCTCACTAACGCTGATTTTCATAAACCCTTGTCTGTCTAGCAGCCTAGCCCTTGTAGTTCAGCGCCTTAACCCCCAAAAACCGCGCGGCTCCTCCCAACTCTTCTTCAATTCGCAGCAACTGGTTGTACTTGGAAATTCGGTCGGTGCGCGAAGCTGAGCCCGTCTTGATCTGTCCCACTCCAGTCGCCACCGCAAAGTCCGCGATGAACGTGTCTTCGGTTTCGCCGGAACGATGCGAGATCACTGAGGTGTATCCGTTGCGGCGCGCGAGGTCGATGGCGTCAAGCGTCTCGCTGACCGTGCCAATCTGGTTGAGTTTGATCAAGATCGAGTTGGCAATCCCCTTCTCGATACCCTTCGCGAAGATCTCAATGTTGGTGACGAAGATGTCGTCGCCCACCAGCTGAATCTGGTCGCCCAGTTCTTTGGTCAGCAGCGCCCAGCCGTCCCAGTCATTTTCGGAGAGACCGTCTTCGAGCGACACGATGGGATAGTCTTTCACCCATTTTGCGTAGTAGCGAATCATGTCTTCAGAACTCTTGGCCGACTTGTCGGATTTTTTGAAGACATATTTTCCATCCTGAAAGAACTCACTGGCCGCCGGATCGAGCGCAATCGCGATCTCCTCACCCGGCTTATAGCCCGCCTGCTGAATCGCTTCCAGCACCACTTCAATGGCCTCGACATTCGATTTCACCGACGGAGCAAACCCTCCCTCGTCGCCGACCGCCGTGTTGTATCCGCGTTTTTTCAGCACCCCCTTGAGCGTATGAAAAACTTCGACGCCCCAGCGCAGCGCCTCTGAAAACGACGGCGCTCCCACCGGCATCACCATAAACTCCTGGAAGTCGACGTTGTTGTCGGCGTGCGCGCCGCCGTTGAGGATGTTCATCATCGGCACCGGCAGCGTATTGGCCGCTGCCCCGCCGAGATAACGATAAAGCGGCATTTCGAACCCTCTGGCTGCGGCGCGCGCTGCCGCCATCGATACCGCCAGAATCGCATTCGCGCCCAGCCGCCCCTTGTTGGGAGTGCCATCAAGATCGATCAGCCTGGCGTCGAGCGTGCGCTGGTCGGCCGCATCCACTCCGCTGAGGGCTTCTGCAATCTCGCCATTGACGTTCGCAACTGCCTGCAGAACGCCCTTGCCCAGGTACTGGCTCTTGTCGCCGTCACGTAACTCGACGGCCTCATGCTCGCCGGTGGACGCGCCACTCGGCACAATGGCCCGCGCGCTAGCGCCGCCATCCAGAAAAACTTCAGCTTCAACGGTCGGATTGCCACGCGAGTCAAGCACCTGGCGTCCGCGGATATCAGCAATACTGGTAAGAGGCATAAGTGAGTCCTTTATTTATCGGATTGATTTAGAAACATATTTGCTAATTGTAGAGACGCGGCTTGCCGCGTCGCTCACCTGCAAAGCGAAATTATATCGGAGGTGGATAGATCCGGTGACCCTGCTGGGACATGCCCCAGCAAATCATCCGATGGTCTATCCCCCGGTACCCCATCCGTTATTGTTCCTGATTTCCACCTCGCTTAAAGTCGAACTCAACATGAAGAACCGCACGGACACTCTGGAGATCGGGTCGCGCGCGCCGGATTTTTTCCTGGGAGCGGCCAATCGTGAGGGCACATTCACTCTCGGCGCTCTGCTCGCACAGGGCACGCTGATTCTAGAGTTTCTGCGCGGCACTTGGTGACCGAACTGCGTGAAACGCATGGCTCAGTTCGAGTCGCGGAGGCGGGAAATTGGAGCCGCAGGAGCACAGTTGGCGTTCATTGCCGCCGAAAAGCGGGAGGGCGTGTGGAGGCCGGGGAAATTCCTGGAGAAGCATCCCATCGCCAGCGTCTTTCTGCTCGATGAGGATCGGACCGTGACCAAAGCCTACGGCCTCCATCACGCGCTCGCCACGGATGCCATCAACATCGCGCACCCCGCCACGCTTGTAATCGATCGCGGCGGCATCGTGCGCTACATCTATCGCGGCGACAACCAGCTCGATCGTGCGCCGCTCGATGAAGTCTTGGGAGCTTTGAAAGAGATCAATTGAATTTTGGAGGTAAGAGACAACATGAAGAAGACACTTTCGCTGACATCGCTCATCCTGATCGCAAGTTTCGCGTGGGCGCAAACTGCCCTGCCCGCCGGCACCGCCGTCAAGATGAAGCTCGAAACCACGCTCGCAACCTTCAGTTCGAAAGCTGGAGATCCGTTCTCGGCCAGAGTCACTGAGCCCGTCGTGATGAACGGAAAAACCGTGATTCCGATCGGCACGACTATCGAGGGCCGCGTCACGAAAACCAACGAACCGCGGCGCATTGCCGGCAAACCCACCATCGCCATCTTCCCCGAGAACCTTGTCTTTCCCAATGGAGACAGGTTCATGCTGAACGCCTCGCTGGTTGACGCCAACGCCCACCGCGGCACCGACGTCAACAGCGAAGGGCAGTTCAAAGGCGATGGCTACGACACCAAAGATCTGACCGAAATCGGCATGGGTACCGGCGGCGGAATGCTGATCGGCGGCTTGGCAGGAGGCGGCAAAGGCTTTCTCATTGGCGGAGCCGTCGGCGCGACGGTAACCGTCGCGCACTGGCTCGGTAAGCACCGTTCCGCGATGCTTCCGGCAGGCACAGAGTTGGTGATGGAATTGAGCCGTCCGCTGACCATGAATGTGGTCGTCGCCAGCAGCGGCCAGTAGCAAGAGTCAGACCGTGTGGGGACGGGACGGAGCCTGCCCCTCGGGGAACCGAGGGGCCCCGTCCAAGCGGGCCAAGCCCACAACGGCTAAATTAAGCTGCCTGGGGCTACAGCTCGACGTTTAGCATTTGATGGCGGAGGTGTGGCGGGGCTATGGGCGGTAGCGTCCGTCGGGTTCCGGGGTTATGAGTGCTATCGGGATATTACGTCAGCTATTTCTTGTGCAGAGCTTCTCTGACAAGCTGACAGACACGGTAATGGCCCTGCTCTCCACGATCACACGACTCACTCTCCGCAGTGTGCCCGTCCTTGTTCTTGAACGCCGGGTCCGCGCCTGCCTTGAGTAGCTTCTGAGCCCCAACTGCATCGCCCGTTTCCGCCGCAGCTAGGAGAGCGTTGAAACCGTCCTTGGATCTTGCATTGGGGTCCGCTCCAGCGTCCAACAGAAGCTGCACCATAGCTCCATCTGCACACCGTTGCGATGGAGCATTCATCAGCGCGGTCACTCCGCTGGCTCCCGTCGCATTTACCGGGACACCGTGCTTTAGCAGAGCGGCTGCCAACTCGGGATTGCACATGAAAGCCCTCCCAATCAGGGCTCCTGCACCGCCGTCGGGGAATTTCGGATCAGCGCCAGCCGAAAGTAGCTCCAAAGCAAATTCTGTATAGTTCCAGCGGATGGCTTCGTGTATCGGGATTGCTCCACACTCGTCCCGAATGTCGAGCTTTGCTCCCGACCTGATCATCGCACGTGCCTTCGCCAAGTCCCCGTCCCTGATTGCCTGCACTAATGGTTCATTGCTGGGGCCAAGACAGTTAGGTTGTTTCTGCGCGTAAGCAGGGGCGACCAACTCGAAGTAAAACAGGGCGACGCACATTGCCAAGCGATTCATAACGCTCATCTTGTTGCAGACGATATCACTGTAGACCACGGTAGCTGTTGAAACCAGCGATTTCGCTCACGCGCAGGATGTCGTAGTCGGGGTCCTGCCCATGTCACGGGCCGCTCCGAAGGGACTCAGCCATAAGTCAGCGCATATTGGGCAAATGCCCCGCTTCCAAACATTTCTGATCTACCCGCTCACTGCCGCCAGATCCGCTTCCGCCAGCAACTCCAGTTCGATCCACCCTTCCACCGGCAATGCATCGACCGGCAGATTGTTCTGCCACAAACTGAAGCGCAGGCGCAGGCGGGTGGTCAGCACATCCGAGCTTTTCGGTCCTCGCACTTTGTCAATCTGCAGCGGAGCCGCGAGCAGCCACGTGAGAGGCAGGCGAAACTCAAAATCCCGGACAAGCGCGACTCGCGCATCTTTCTCCGTCGCATCCGTCGAAGCTGCCACCACCGTTTCGCTCTGCGTCACTTTCCAAGACTTCATGCGGCCTCCATCTACCGCCGCACCCAGCCGCAGTTCGCGCCGGGGCTTGGCGGCATGATTGGCCCACGACTCCAGATTCACCACCACTTCGAAGGCTTCTTCCGGCACTTTGCCGACGAAGTCCAACCGGCCATACACATACTGCTCGTCGATCCCGGCAAACACTTCGTCCATCAGAAACTGCTTGCCGTGCATGGCGCCTGAGCGCCGGTCAGCCGTGTAGCACGCCGCCCCCAGCCACTCGAAGTAGCGCACCATGTCGCCGGCGACTCGGGGATGGATGTAGGCGCTCTGCGGCGTAAACGAAGGCCGCGCCACTCCTCCGGCGATCGGCTGCGCCAGATAATCCGGCGGGCTCCCGCCCAACGCCTGGTAAACGTTCGACAGGTGTTTGCGATAGAGTTCGTCGAAGTCGCGATCGTTCGCGGAGTGGTGCTCCGGTCCGTACCACCAGTTCCAGTCGCTGCCCTCGCCGATCAAAATTTCTTCAAACGCCAGCTTGCGTTGTTCCGCGGTTGCGCCCGGTGCCGCCTGCGCATAGAAATTGCGCGCCTGATACAGGTAGTCCCAAGCCTTGTTATCCTCCGGCGCTCCAATCCAAACGTTGAAGTTTGCATTGATCCACGACCCCGGCACCAGCGACTTCAGATGACTGACGCTTTTGTGGCGCGCGATCGCCTCCGTCACCGTTACCGCTTCCATCGCCGGATCCTTCTGCAACGCGTCGTAGAATCTCCGCAAGAATTCCCGGCCCGAGCGCGGGTAGTATTCCCACGCATTCTCGCCGTCCAGAATGATTGGAACCATGGCATCTTGCCCATTGGCCAGAATCGACTGCGCCGATTCCTTAATCTTATGGATGAGATTATTCGCAGCGTCTTGCGGCGGCATTCCCGAATACACGAATCCGATCAGGTCGGAAAGGGTGTGGTCGCGGAAAAGCAGATTCATCCGCGTATCGCCATTGGCGTTGGCTTTCTCATAGCGATAAATCGTGTACAGCCGGTGCGCCCCGTCCGAATCCAGATGACCATAACCGTCGCGCGAGAAATTCGTCCCCAGACTCCGTCCCAGTACGCCTTCGTCGGTCGCCATCCATTGCACTCCTAGCTGCTGTGCAATGGTCAAGACCTCTTCAGAAACGCTGCCCTCCGACGGCCACACCCCTTGCGGTCGCATCCCAAACACTTTCTTGTGCAGATCCAGTCCGCGCTCCAGTTGCTCGCGAGCATCCTCAGGATGGCGATACCGGTTCTGCGGCAAGGGCAGCCCCGGCGACGAAACCGCCCCCATCTGCGTGTCGCACACCAGCGGCAGAATGGGATGATAAAAAGGCGAAGTCGAAATCTCGATCAGGCCTTTCTTTGCCGCCTCCGCGTGCGCCGGCAGAACCCGGCCGAGCAGTTCGCGCTCCCGCGCGATCACGAAGCGCTGGTCTTCGAGCGTATAGTTCCGGCCTTTCCGAATCAGTTCCGCAACCTCTTTCTCCGCCAGAAAGTACTCGTCGAACCACCCAATCTGCGAGAGCACCTGCAAGTCGGTGAAGTCCTGCGCCTGAAAATATTTCTCCGCTCTCTCGGGCGACTCCCCCGCCCCATGAAATTTCTCCCACAGCTCGCGGTACCGCGGATAGCGCCCGATCACATTCACCAGATTCGCCTGAAACAAATATTCCAGCGCAAACCGCCGTTCCCCTTCTGTCAGGTCTTTCGCGGGCTTCGTCGCAACCTGCAGAAAAGGGTCCTGAGCTTCGCCCGAAACATAATCCTGAATCTGCGCGATCAGCGAGGGCACCAGATTGAACGTCTGATGCACCTGCGGGAACTCGTCCAGCAGCTTCACCATCCCGTAGTAATCTTTCAAAGCATGGAGGCGCGTCCAAGGCAGGCGATACCGCCCGGTCACCAGGTCTTTGTAGAACGGCTGGTGCTGGTGCCACAGGACGACAACGCGCAGTTTGGCCATGACTCCGGTTCCACTTAGTACATCGGCAATTTTTGAGTTTAATTCATTCGTTGCTGGTGTGGGGACGGGCGTCCCCGCCCGTCCAAGCCGAGCGCACCGGGGCCCCCGTCAAGCCCGGTGTTGGCTTGACGGGGTGGAGCAGCTCGGCAACTGCCCGTGGTCACAGCAACTTTGGATTCGCTATAGTGGTCTTAGCTTGGTTGTCATGAACTCGAAACTCAAAGTCATCTTCTTCGACGTGGGCAACACCCTACTGTTCCCCAATCGCGAGCGCATTCACGCGCCTCTCACCGCACGCGGCATCGTGCCCGATGGCGAGCACCTGCGCGATTTGGAATGCCGAACCAAGAATCGCTTCGACGGAATCATGACCGGAACGATTACCGAGAACGGCAGCACCGACCACAGTTTTTGGCGGATGTTCTACTCTCAATTGCTCTCCGAGATCGGACTTAAGGACGACGCCATCCGCGATCAACTCGTAGTCGGCATCCAGAATTCCGGCAACTGGGACACGATTCGCCCCGGCACCGCCGAACAGCTGCACGAGATCGGCGAGCGCTATCAAATCGCCGTGATCTCCAATGCGGATGGAAAAATCGCAGACGTGTTGCAAAAGTGCGGTATCGCCTATTGCTTCCGCACCATCACCGACTCCGGCCTCGTCGGCTACGAGAAGCCGCACCCCGAAATTTTTCGCCAGGCCCTAAAGAGCATGAATGCCGCGCCCGAAGAGAGCCTCTATGTCGGCGACGTCTATTCGGTGGATTACCTAGGCGCCACCGGCGCAGGCATGCAAGCCCTGTTGATGGACATCCCACGCGCCTATCGCGACAAGGGAGTGCCGCGCGTAGAGTCGTTAAACGAATTAGAGATCGCATTGCGCAAAGGAGAACCCCGCAGTCGAGCGTAGCGCCGCCGTCCCGGCGGCTGTCCGGCGGGCGTCCGCGCCCGCCGCGTATCTACCTGCATTCACGGCTCGGCGCGCTTCCGCCGTCGTCAACGCACGCTGACTGGCGCCGCATGATTGGCTTGGGAACTTACCTTGCGTTCGGCGAGTCGAAGTAAGGAAGTTTAAATTAAGAAACAACTACTGCACCTCAATCACCTGGTGATCGTGGCAATCGGGACGGATCATCTGATACAGATTCGCCAGCAGCTCCGGCCCGTATCGCGCCACAAAGCTTACTCCTGCCACCTCGCGCTCCTGCAGCGCCTTATGCGGAAACAGGGCGTGGATCAAGGCATCCGCGTGCCGCGTGATGACCTCATTCCGCAGCAACTCCGCGCGTGACGCTCGCCGGTGCAGCCGGTTGATTTGATTCCACATGCTCATCCGGGCACGGTCCGCCGCCTGGATGAGCGTCGAATCCAATCTGCCGATCGATTCGCGAACCGCCGCCATCGACTGCTCTGCACTCGCATAGGCTTCCGAAAAGCGGGCCTGCAAATCCGATGGCAGCGAACGAGCCGCAATCGCTTCGCGAACTTTTTCCGGCCCGTGGAACACATCGGGCAGGCCCAGTTGATAGCGCGTCAGAACGCGCTCCGCCTTGGCTTCGAGCAACGTCGCCGAAAATCGAGGCAGAATCGGCGTCACTCGTCCCAGCAGCTTCTCGTAGACGACGGCGGCCTGCGCGAAGTATGCGACTTCGGACGCTCCTCCGGTATAAACGAGCGTAGGCAACAGGAAATCCTGCACCACGGGACGAAACAGCACATTCGGGCTGAACTTCTCGGGAGCCTGTTCAATCTGGTCAACCAGTTCTTTAGGCGAGATCCGCTCCTCAGCGACCGCGAACTCACCGCCGTTGGCGCCGTTATTTCTGCGATGCACTACAGTACGACTGCCATTCCTAATTTCAAAAAGCAGCGTGGTCGCCGAAGTCACTTTCACTTGCAGGTGATATCCCGCCGCTTCGAGCGCCTTGCCGCGCCCGAGCAGTGCCTCATCGACTTCGGAGGCCCGTTCGATTGCGGCGCGGAACAGAGGTTTTGCGAGCTCATGAAAATCCTTTTCAGCCGGATCGAGCAGGATGACGCCCCAATCCGCAAACAGCCGCGTAAACAGCAGAGCAAACGCACTGCCCAGAGTTTCACCGGGACGATACGCCTGACGCAGCCATGTCGTAACCTCGGAATCTCCCAACAGCGTGGCGGCGCGTTCGACCACCGGCTCGATTTCCGCCCCAAACTTGAGGGTTCCCACAGGCGCCTCGGCAACGGCGTTATTTTCAAACGCCCGGCTTTCAACCGCGAATGGTTCCGGAAGGCCGTGCTCAGAAACCAGCGCTGCATGGTTGACCTCGGCCAAATCGTGATCCTCTGTAGCCAGCCAAAAGACCGGGACGCAGTCCACTCCGGCCGCCGTCGCCTGTTCCGCCAGCTTGACCGCCGTCAGCGCCTTGAAGATCGAAAACAGCGGCCCGCCGAACAAACCAACTTGCTGCCCCGTAACCGCCACCAGCGCTCCTCGCCGGAACCGCTCAATATTGGCCAGAGCCTTGGCAGAAGCGCCCCACGCGCGATTTTGCCGCTCAAGAATTTCGCTAACCTTGGCGCGACGAGCGGAGTCGTAAACGACGCGCGGTGCTTCCTCTTTCACCCACTCAGAAAAAATCGGAGACCGTGGATAAAAACCGCGAACGGAAGGAGCGTAGGAAAGATAATCAAGGAAAAGCGGTGTGGTATGCGGAATCTGCGTGAACGGCAAACACTGAGCCTTCATCGGCAGCTCTCCGCACATCTCTCGACACACCGGCGAAATCTTACGATCCGCATATGTTCTCAGTTTCCGGGAAGCCAGCGCGAAACTCAACTACATCTGATGATGCGGAAGCGCTCAGGTTGCAGAGAAGTGAGATGAAGGCAGGCAGCTACTCTTTCGCCTGAAGGCTCTGTAAAAACGTCCAGAACTCCCTGTTGTTGCGGTAAGGCAGGAATGAGTCGTCCCTCGTTGGATCGGGCATGGCCTCGCCGTCTATCACGTTCGCTTTCCGTGCGAAAGCTTGCTGCAAGTGGCTTCGCGCTCCGCTCAGGTTCTTCTCCTCAGCATCCGCACACGCAAGGTTGTAGTAGTACATCGGGTAGTCCGGATCTTCGACAATTGCTTTCTCGAAAAGACTGCGGGCCTTCTGGATATCTCCCGACATCCCATATGCCATCCCTGCCTGGTCGGTCACCACGCGCGTCGCCGTCTTTGTATCCCTCATTATTTTGGCAGCTGCGCCGGGGGCATCCTTGAGCTTGACCAGCGCAGCTTCAAAAACTGGTCCGGCAGCCTTGTACATGCGCGCCTGGTAGAGGATCTGCGCGTAGAGAAACACGTCGTTAAACTGGGGCGAATAGTTCTCATCGAGACGATAGCTCGCAAAAATCTTCTTTAGGACATCATCATCAGCAGTAATCGGTGAATTGCTGTAAACCTCCAGATCGCCGCAAATATCGCCGGTTGCTACAAACGCGCGCACGGAATACACCGGCTTTCCATCTTGCCCCTTCGCCGAATAGGTGGCCATGGAAATCGGCAGTCTTCCGGGCAAGGTCGTCTCTGAAGTCGCGAGAATCTTGAGTGTCGGAGTGTCCTTTTTTGTAGGTTCAAGCACTCCATCGCGGCATTTTGCACTCGTAAGAGGCGCTTGCTCAGGAAATAGGAATAGGAATCCCAGAAAGATGAGGCGACCTGATTGGTCTTTGCCACGAATGCCTATCTCTCGTCCGCCCGGTTTGGCGGAAGACTGAATTATCTTGAATCCCTCGGCAGACCAACTCAGTTGCCCCCGGTGGTCAGGCAGCGCCAACTTAAAACCCGCGTCGGTTGCGGTCTGTGCAACCGCAAAGAACCCGACGGCCAAGACAGTCATCAAAACGAGCATAGCTTTCGTCATGGCTGCAAGTTTATCTCGTCAGGCGGACACTCCGAAAGGTAAGTGTTGACGGAAAAGAGCGATACTATCGCTGACTCGAACGTCTCTCAAACACCGCCGCAACCTTGTCTTCATACACCACCCGCCAATCTTGCGGAACCTCGCGGAGCAGGTTGGCCAGGGTCGAGTCGGTGGGCAAAAGCGCCGTCCGAATCTGCCACTCTTTCAGCACGCTCTGCCATCCGGGCTCTACCTGTGTCAGGATCAGGTACTGGCGAACCCGGTCCGAGCCGTAGAGATCGTGACGGTCATCGACCACGACCTTCCGCTCGGGATACATCTTGTAAATGAGATAGCCTCCCCAGGCATCGATCGAAAAAACTGGCTCCGCACTCGGCTGCTTGTCTTTATTCTTGGAATCTCGGGAATCTTGGAATTCTTCCTGCAGAAAATTCACCGCCGCCACCGGCATTTTCTTCGGATCAAATTGCGCATGAATCAGCTGTCGCGAGCCCAGCCATCCCCCCTCAAGACAGATCGCGAATGCCAATACCACCGAGACCACCGGCCACAGATGCCCGCGAAGCTCCATTTCCTGCGCGCCCATGCGATCGGAGAACTTTGAAATCCGGGCCGCGCCGTTGCGCACCCAGTGCCAAGCACCCGGCTTATCCGCCAGTGAAGCGAAGTTTCCCCACAAGATCGGCCCCGCTACCAGCACCAGCAGCATCGAAGAAACCGGAAGATTGCGCGACGAATAAAATCCCGCATACGCCGCCAGCAGCACCACCAGCAGTTGGCTGAGGCGCAACCTGTTCCGATTGTCCGAAGCACGCTCGTCCGAAAGACGCTCGTCCGAAGTTCGATTCGCCGAAAGACGATTGCCCGCGAACGCGACCAGCACCAGCAACAGGATGATCGCAAACGAGCGCTGCGACCAGCCGTGAAAATCAGGCGAGCGGAACTCGTCGATATGGTTCATCAGGTAACGATCGCCCAGATAACGATAGATGTGCGCGTGCAGCCGCCAGCCATAGGGGTTCACGAGCGTTGCCACCGCCGAGGCCACGAAGGCAGCAGCCATGGCACGAGCCCGATGCGCGGCTCGACTCGCGGCCAATGCATCTTGCGCGCGAACGCTCTCGACGAATGCTGCAAAGGTGTAGATTCCGAGCAACGCTAATCCGAAGATCCAGCCGCCATGCACGTTTACCCAAAGCAACATCGAGGCGGGAAAGAACCAGGGGATCCATCGCGGCAGATTTTCCTGTTCGCGACGTTCCCACTTATCCCAATGTTCCCAATGTTCCAGCACGGCAAACCAGAGCAGCGAAAAAAGCCAGCTCACAATATGGGGGCGCGCGTAGAGATGAATTGTCGCAGCGGCCTCCGCCAGCAACATCAGCAGGATTGCCAGTAGCAGACCGGTCCCGCTCTGCAGCAGTTGCCGAAGCAGCAGCACGAAAATCGCGGCCACCAACAAGGCGCACAACCAAACCACTCCGTTCAGTCCGCAAGCCCGGTGCAAAATCCCGAGCAGGATGTCGTAGAGCCACTCCCAGGCAAACCAGGGATGGCCTTGCATGGTGGAAGAAAACGGATCTGTGCGGGGAAGCGAATGCGTCGCCAGAATCAGCTCGCCGTTTCGGATGTGCCACCCGATATCCGCATCCGCCAGCGGCCGATTCGACAAAGGCCCCGCCAGCAGAGACCAGAAAAGAAAAATGAAAATGATGTCGCGGACGGAAGGCGCAAGAAAACGCAGGGCTGACGAAGTGGGCTGCGCCGGGGTCATCAAAGTGTGAAGGAGCAGTGTATAAGGTTTCGAAGCTGCAAGGCTTCAGACTTTTGAGTTTCAGAGTTTAAGAGGTATGTTATGATGTGGGATATTGCGCCTTTTGCTATTGTCCTCTGCTGTTGTCCTCGAAACTCCGCATAAAAGTTTTCGTCTAAATCGCGATTCCGCGAATCTCTATATTAGAGCGCGATGATCCAACTGCGACCGAGAGTCGTAATTGTGGGAGCTGGTTTCGGGGGCCTGACCGCCGCCCGCCGGATCGCGCGGCTCCCTGTCCAAGTCACGCTCGTTGACCAGAAAAATCACCATACCTTTCAACCGCTGCTCTACCAGGTCGCCACCGCCGGCCTGTCTCCAGGCGAAATCGCAGCGCCCATCCGCTGGATTCTCAGAGCCCACTCCAATGTTGAAGTGTTACTTGAACAAGTGGTCGATTTCAAACTGGAACAGAAACGAGTCATAACCAAGCAGCAGGTCCTGGAGTACGACTATCTGATCGTCGCCTCCGGTGCCACACACGCTTATTTTGGTCACGAAGAATGGGAGCCTCTGGCGCCCGGTTTGAAGACGATTGCAGACGCGTTGGAAATCCGCCGCCGTGTTCTGCTCGCCTTCGAACTAGCCGAGCGCCAGGAAAACGAGCGCCAGAAGAACGAGCGGCAGAGCTCCACAAACAATGTCCAAAGCGGAACTCCCTTGCAGTTTGTAGTCATCGGAGGCGGCCCCACCGGTGTCGAACTCGCAGGAACGCTGGCGGAAATCTCTCGCCACGCCATGAACCACGAGTTTCGCAATATCGACCCGCGGCAAACCCGCATACTGCTCATCGAAGGCGGCCCGCGGGTTCTGGCAGCCTATTCCGAGGAGCTTTCCCGCAAAGCCGAAACCCAACTGCGTCACTTAGGAGTCGAGGTTCGCACGTCCCAAATGGTCACGCGCATTGAGCCCGGCGCGGTTTGGGTTGGCGGCGAAAAGATTCCAGCTCCAGTGGTCTTATGGGCAGCGGGCGTCGCCGCTTCTCCACTGGGCAGAAAATTGGCGGTTCCCGTCGACCGCGCCGGTCGCGTGCTTGTCCAACCCGACCTCAGCATTCCCGGACACGCAGAAGTATTCGTGATTGGCGACCTCGCCGCACTAAATGACGAAAACGGCAAAATGCTCCCAGGAGTCGCGCCCGTCGCCATCCAGGAAGGGGACTGGGTTGCGGACGCCATCGCCAGCGACCTCAACAACCAACCGCGGCGCAATTTTCATTATCACGACAAAGGCAGCCTAGCCACAATCGGCCGCGCCGCCGCTGTCGCCCAGTTCGGCAAGTTCGAGTTATCCGGATATTTCGCCTGGCTGGCGTGGCTGTTCGTCCACATCCTTTACCTGATCGGATTCCGCAATCGCCTTCTGGTGATGATCCAGTGGGCCTGGTCGTATTTCACCTACGATCGCGGCGCCCGCCTCATCACCGGCAGCGATGAACTGCCCGGCTGGAGCCAGTCTCAGTCCAAGCCGCTGCCCTCACCCGACGCAGCCGACAGCACTGAGCCATTGGTTCCCGCGAGGCAACGGCGCGCGTGATGCGCCGTCCCCCTGCCGATATAATCGACTTGTCGTGAAACGCGCCGCTGTTTTCGCCTTCGTGGCTTCGCTGCTTTTCTGCTCGTCGCTGCGCGCTCAGGACGCCACCGCCCCCGGTCGCACGTCAGTCGGTCACACAGTCGGCCGCACCGTCGGCCGCGTCGTCGGCCACACCATGGTCGTAATTCCCTTCGAAAATGCTTCTCCCACGCCGGGCCTGGAATGGCTTGGCGAGTCTTTTCCAGAAGCCTTCCATGAGCAACTCAATTCTCCGGTTTTGTACGTAGCCAGCCGTGACGAACGCCTGCGAGCCTACGATCGCCAGGGCATTCCGGCTGGCGTTCATGCAGCGCGCGCCACCCTCTACCGGCTGGCTGAGCAGATGGATGTCGATTACGCTGTCCTTGGCTCCTATCGCTACGACGGCGAGCGCCTGACGGCCATCACCCAGTTGCTCGACATGCGAGCTCAGAAACTCTCGCCCGCCGCCACCGAGTCCGCGCCCCTGGCCGATGTTGGCAGGCTGCAATCCGCGCTGGCTTGGGATCTGCTTCGTCTCATCCGCACCGACTTTTCCCTGCCGAAGGACAAGTACATCGCCAGCGTCGCTCCCGTGCGCCTGGATGCCCTGGAAAATTACATTCGCGGCATGCTCGCCACTACGGCCGAAGAAAAAGTGCAGCACTATCGCGAAGCCGTCCGCCTTAATCCGGATTATGCCCACGCTTGGCTGGAACTGGGCAAGACCTACTACCTCCAGCGTGCTTACGAACTGGCGATCGCTGCCCTGGGACAAGTACAGCATTCTTCCTTAGTGTCAGGCGCAGTCGCTCGCGAGGCCAATTTCTATCTCGGTCTCGCCGCCTACTCTCATGGAGACTTCGCGAAATCCGAAGATGCGTTTCAGTTCGTTGCCGCGCGCCTGCCTCTGGCCGAGGTATACAACAACCTCGGAGTGGTCGCCGCCCGCCGCGGCCAGAAAAAGGCCGTCGACTATTTCGAAAGAGCGATTCAGAATGACCCCAGCGACCCTGACTATCACTTCAACCTGGGAGTGACTCTGACCCAAGCTGGCGATCGCGCGGGAGCGGCCCGCGAACTGCGAACGGCGCTCGATCGTCGCCCGAACGACGCCGAAGCGAAAATGTTGCTCGACTCTCTGACGCCTCCGCCCGGAGGTATCGTGCCGGGCAGCGCGAACTCGAAGGCCCCACTCGAACGCATCAAGCGCAACTACGAAGAAGACGCCTTCCGCCAGATGACCATGCAAATGGAGAGCTGGGCCGAGCAGCAATTTGTCCGATCCGATCCCCGCGCCCACGCGCGCTTTCACCTCGAACTCGGCAAAGAACTCCTGGCCCACGGATTCACCACCGAGGCCGAAGCCGAATTCCAGCACGCCGCGGCGGTAGATCCATCGAGCCCCGCGCCGCTCACCGCCCTTGCCGAAGATTACGACGCTCGCGGCGATGCGCTCGCGGCCCGCGTCCAGGCCGAGGCCGCCCTCCGCATTCGCGAGTCGGCTGAGGCCTACCTGATTCTTGCGCGGCTCGATTTGCGAGAAAATAGAATGGAAGCAGCCGCCCAGAACATCAGTCGGGCGCTGCAACTGGAACCCGGCAATCCCGCGGGTCAGGACTTGAAGCGCACCCTAGCAGCCAAGCTCGCGGAGAAAGCGCAGCCGCTGTCACAGCCATGAAATCAGCTTTCAGCTCTCAGTTCTCAGCTCTCAGAAGCGCCCGTGTAGGGACGGGCGCCCTCGCCCGTCCAAGCCGAGCGCAGCTCGGCAGTTGCCGGCGGCCGGAGCAACTCTGGATTCGTCATGCGGGACGCTGTCTCGCAGCACTCTTTCTGTTCGCCGCCGTCTGCTCCGCCAACGTCTTGCGGGTCGCAGTGGACGACGCTATCCAGCCCGTAACCGCCGAATACATTGGCCGCGCGCTCGCAGCGGCAGCCGCCAATCACGACCAAGCCGTCCTGATCGAGATGAACACTCCCGGAGGACTGGTCGAGTCAACGCGCGAAATCATCGACAAGATCGTGGCTTCATCTGTGCCGGTTATCGTTTATGTAGCTCCGGCTGGCAGCCGTGCGGGCTCGGCGGGAATCTTCATCCTCGAAGCCGCCGACGTGGCAGCCATGGCGCCGGGAACCAATGCCGGCGCGGCGCATCCCGTGACTCTCTTCGGCAAGCCCGATGAGACCATGATGAAAAAGATTGAGAACGACGCCGCTGCGCTAATGCGCTCCGTGACCGCCAAGCGTGGCCGCAACGTCGAACTAGCCGAGAGCGCTGTGCGCGAGTCTAAGTCCTTCACCGAACAGGAAGCACTAGACAAAAAACTGATCGACTACGTAGCTTCGAGCGAGCAAGACCTGTTTCGCCAGATGAACGGTAAGAGTTTCAAACGTTTCGGCGGAACCGCGGTGACGTTGAACCTGACGGGCCAGCCAGTGCGCAACTACCAGATGACTCTCAAGGAGCAAATCCTCTCCTACATCATGGATCCCAATGTCACCCTGATCATCCTGCTGATTGGCGCTTTATGTTTGTATGTCGAGTTCAACCACCCTGGGGCAGTTGTCCCGGGAACCATCGGGGTGATCTTCATCGTGTTGGCCGCCTTTGCCATGCACTTGTTACCGATCCGCTTCGCAGCGCTCGCCATGATTCTGGTTGCCTTCGCCCTGTTTATCGCCGAAGCCAAGTTTCCCAGTCACGGTATCCTGACCGCGGGCGGGATCGTGCTTCTAACCTTGGGCGGCCTGCTACTGGTCGACGCCCCCATCCCCGAAATGCGCGTACACCTCCTGACCGCGCTTGCCGTCAGCATTCCTTTCGGAATCATCACGGCCTTCCTCATGAGCATCGCCGTGCGCGCCCGCCGCAACAAGATTGTCACCGGCAAACAAGGATTGATCGGAGAAATCGGAATCGCTCAAACCATGCTAGCGCCTTCCGGAAAAGTCTTCGTGCACGGTGAGCTTTGGGACGCCGTCTCCACCATCCCCGTTCCCGCCGGAGAACAAATCGTCGTGCGCCAGGTCGATGGCCTCACGCTGCGAGTCGACCCCGTTGCGGCAAAGAGAACAGTGATGGCCTAGCGAAAATTTCCCCACACTTGTCATCAAGACCGGGTGCCCCACCCTTCGTTTTTTGAAGGGTGGGATTCTGCGCCCGCCGCTTATGGTCTTCTCGCGTGCCCCCGCAATCTTGACATCCACCTTTCATCAACTACAGGATTCACCCGATGCCCCTGATTTGCTGAGATGTGCTACGGTTTCTCGCCGTCCTAAGGTTAAAGCTCTTATCTGTCCTTACCTTCATCTTCCTCTGCCCTCATCCAAGAAAGGGGGGGACAACAACATGAAGCTTGTAAAATTCGCTTACTGTGGTGTAGTCGTGGTGGCACTGGTCCTGGCAACAGGCGTTTGGAAGCCAATTGCAAAGGCAAGTGCCAGTAGCTCGGCCAGCGCAGCGCCGGCCTTCAAAGTCGACGCTAACTGGCCCAAACCGCTTCCCGCGCCGATCGGCGTCGACGGTGTCGCACACACATGGGTCCAGGGAGAAGTAGCGGGAACGTGTATCGACGCCGACGATAACGTCTTTACAGTCAACCGTGCTTGGGAGGTCGGAGTGACCATTGGCGGTGTCACTCAGGGGAACGAGTCAGGAATGATCGTCGGACAGGACGCCTCTGCCTCATCGATTCCGTCGCCGGTGATTCTTGAGTTTAATCCAGCAGGTAAGGTGGTAAACGGTTTCGGTAACGCCGCGCTTACACAGTCAGGGCCGACCTATGGCGGCAGCGTGTACATGCCCTATGGCTCCCACGGCTGCTACGTCGATTACCAGGGCAACATTTGGACGGGCGGCAACGGTGATGGCATCGTTCAAAAATACGCCCACGACGGAGGCGGCGGGGTTGCTCTGCTGCAGATCGGCACCAAGGGCGTGTGCGACGGCCCTCCGACCAACAGCACTGTCGGTGGCACCGTCGTATATTCAACTTGCGGCGAAGCCAACGACTACAACAGCAGCCACACGCTGCTGAATGAGCCGGCGGACATCGCCGTCGACCCTGACAACGATCCGGTCACCGCACAGCCGGGTGACGTCTACATCGCCGACGGCTACGGCAACCACCGGGTCGTCGTCTTCGATTCGAGCGGCAACTACCTTCGCCAATTCGGGACCAAGTGCACCTCAACTCCGTGTCCCGGTGGCACCTTCGGAGCGACGGGTGGCGGGCATCCCCACTGCGTCGTGCTCGGCAATGACGGGCTGGTGTATGCATGCGACCGCCCTAATAGCCGAATCGAAGTCTTTGACAAACTGGGCAACTACCTTTCTTCAATTCCCATCGGCAATGCGCCCGGAGCATCTGCCGGCGACCAGGCAGCGATTCTGAAGGCGGGCACTCGGGCTTGTGACATCGACTTCTGGCCCAATATCGATTATCTCGCCAGCCAGAGTCGTAAAAGCCAGAAGTACATCATCGACGCAGACCTGGGAAACGACAATGCCTGGGTCGTGGACAGAAAGAACGGCAATATCCTCGGCGCTCTTGGGGCTTGCGGTATCGCCCCATGTCCCGGTCATAATGCCGGCCACTTCTCCTTCTCCCACACCACCGCCACCGACTCTAAAGGCAACGTGTACGTTGCGGATACAATCACTGGGAGGCGCATCCAGAAGTTCGTTCCGGTGAAGTGATGGGAGGCGATCCACTGCTAGAAGATCATCACTGCTAGAAGAGGTAAGCCATCGGGTGGAGACCGGGGAGCATGTGGCTCCCCGGTCGCCGCCTCTGGCGGATGGAGGTCTCCACGATGTTTCGCCGCGGTCTATTGCTTTTGGCTGTCCTCGCTCTTTTTGTAGCGTGCCTTGTGCTCCCTGCAAAGGCTCATGATATTCCCCTGCGTACGGTGGTGAATGCGTTTGTCAAGATGGAGCCTCATGAGGCCCATCTCGTAATTCGCGTGCCCCTCGACCTCCTCCGCTCCGCTCAATTTCCGATGAAGGGACAGGTCTACGACCTCTCGGCCGCAGGGCCCGGGATCGACTTGGCGCTGCGAGGCATCGCCCAAGGCATCGACCTCCGGGAAAACGGGGTGCGGCTGGTCTCCGCCAGTGCGATTGCCCGCTTCGATCTGCCTTCGAACCGCTCCTTCGAGGACTACGATCAGGCGCTCGCGCATGTGGCCGAGCCCCTCGAAAAAGGCACGGCAATCTACTTCGACCAGGGATTTCTCGACGCGCATTTTATTTATCCCATCGGCTCACCGAATTCTATCTTTACGATTCAGACCACGATCGCGGCCGACCTCAAGGATCTGGTTAAGCTTACCGTTCGCTTCCAACCGCTCAACGGCGCCTCACGCGCCTTCATGATTACCTCCCGGAGCGGCCAGGTCCCGCTCGATCCCACCTGGCTTCAGGCGTCGAAGGGTTTCGTCGTTCTCGGAGTTGAGCACATCCTCAGCGGCATTGACCATTTGCTCTTTCTCCTCTGCCTGATCATTCCTTTCCGGCGGATTCGCGGCCTGATCCCCGTGATTACGGCTTTCACGCTGGGCCATTCCGTGACCCTGCTCGGATCGGCCTTCAACCTCGCCCCTAGCGGCGCCTGGTTTCCTCCTTTTGTCGAGACCGCCATCGCCGCTTCCATTCTTTACATGGCACTGGAGAACATTGTCGGCGCCAATCTCCATCGCCGCTGGATCATCGCAGGTCTGTTCGGTCTCGTCCACGGGTTCGGGTTTTCCTACGCCCTGAAAGACCAACTGCAATTCGCCGGCTCCCACTTGCTGGTGTCACTGTTCTCTTTCAATGTGGGAATCGAGCTCGGACAACTCGCCGTCCTCTGCGTCGCCGTTCCCGTGCTCGGGCTGATATTTCGCGGCGCTCTCGCGGGACGAATGGGAGTCATTCTGCTTTCGGCGATCGTGGCCCATACGGCCTGGCATTGGATGATCGACCGCTGGAATACGCTCTGGCAGGCTCCGTGGCCGCAGCTTACCGGGCAGGGACTCATGGTATTCGCGCGCTGGGTCGCCGGCCTGCTGCTAGCTGTAGGCTTGGCAACGCTAATCGCCAGATGGATTGAACGCAAGCGCCCATCTGCCTTCGCGCCCGGCCCCTCTCAGGACGGAGTGCAGGAGTTCCAAAAAGTCTGACTCGGTTCCGATAAGTTCCCCTATGATGCCTGGTGCTTCGATCTTTCATCACCGCCGGGTGCCCCACACATTCGCGCTTTTTGCGAATGTGTGGGCCGTGAGCGCCGCCCGTCCTTACCGTTGCCTAAGGATCAGACAACCGTCTGATCGAGAGTCAGACCACAATCGGGCCCCTGCGGAGCAATGTGTCCGCAGGAGCCTTTCTATTAGGGCTTGGTGCTATGCCATCAGGATCGACGGAATGGGCGCGTTGGCAGGATGCAACGAAAATGTTCGCATGGCATCTATTTATGGATACGGCGGATTGAGCCGGTAAAGGAGGAGACCATGGCGAATGTAAATGTTTCAAAATCCAACACGTCGAACCGAGTGGTCAATGGACCCCGCCAGGAAGATGAAAAATGGGATCGAGTGATCAACGGGCCGAGCGAGGACGATGAAAAATTGGACCAGATCGTCAACGGGCCAACCGAGGACGATGAAAAGAGTGGGCGCGTCTAACACTCGAACAACGCATGATCGAGGCGCGGCTACGCCACAATCGGGGCCACTGGAACTTAAAAACTCAAGGTTGAAAATCGAGTCCTTTCTGGTCGAGAACCAGACCACAACCGGGCTCCTGCGGCGGAATGTGCCACAGGAGCCTTCGCATTAGGGCTTGGCGCTATGCCGTCAGGATCGACGGAATCAGCGAAAAATCCCAAGCGTGTAATGTTCATTGCGGTTGCAGCAGCGCTTTGATCTCCCGTTCAACGACCGATAGGTCGGTCGCGCCAATGTGCTTGGCTGCGATGCGGCCATTGCGGTCGATCAGGAAAGCGATGGGCAATCCCAGCACTCCTCCGTAGAGCTCGCCAATCTTCGCGTTACCCATGACAACCGGATAGTTCATGTGAAAACGCCGGTAGAAGTCGCGGACCGGCTCGGGTCCGTCGTCCATGGAAATGCCGATGATCTGCAGGCCTTGATCTCGATACTTGTCCTGCAACTCCACGAAACGCGGAATTTGCTCGCGGCAAGGATCGCACCAAGTCGCCCAGAAATCGAGGTAAACAACTTTGCCCCGGTAAGCGGAGAGCGTGAGCGTTTGTCCCGACAATTCGGGCAGCGAGAATTCGGGAGCCAGCGGATGCCCGGCGATATTCGTAATCCCCGCGCCCGCCGACAAAGCATGATGCCGCTTCAGTAAAAACAGTCCGAGCGCGACTGCGATGACCGCGATGGCAATCAGAATGTTCTTTCGCAAATCCAACGTGCTGTCCTTGTGGCGCCCGGACGGACGAGGCAGCGTCACGAACTTTACTCGCCCTTGGCAACCGGATAGCCCTTATCCACCCAGTTCGCCCCGAAATTGTCGGGGAGATAGAGCACCCTGACTTTGGTGAAACCCAGCGCGTGCAATGCGTCGTCGGCAGGCTTAACGTTTGGACAATGGCTCCAAGGGCAACATCCGCAATAGATAACGATGAACTTGTTTCGGGGCAGAGCCTCCACACGTTTGCCCAGTTGTTGTATGCCGATCTCTCTGGAACCAGGGCCGATGTACTCGGAACCGGGAATATGTGCCTGTTCGTAAAGAACGTGGGACCCGACCTGGATCAGGAGCGGCTTTTCGCCTTTCGGGGACTGGAGGATCTTGACGAGTTCTTCCGGGTTGATGAGCTGCGAACTGGATAAAGATGTCGCCTGATACGCGGGAAACATCGCCCCGGTCGCGCTGCCCCAGCGGGTTTGCATACTCGCGTGAACGGCCCAAACCGATACTGCCATGCTTGCCGCAATTCCAACAAGAACAATGGCGATAGTGCGGGCGATAGTGCGTTTCATCGAAAGACTTTTCATTGGAACTCCTCCGGCAATTATCGGCGGTCGATTGCCTGACTCGCAAGGGATCACCTTCCACTTTGGGGCGGATTAGATTGCGATGAATCCGAAGCGGATGAGAGCGAGAGAAGCAATCGCCACAATCGCCCACAGCAAGATTCCCTGTAGCAGGGGACGCGCGCCCACTTCTTTCAATGTTGATCTTGAGATCCCTGTGCCGATCAGATAAAGCGTGACCGTCAGGCCAGTCTTTCCCAGCGTGCTGAGCCTGGGATAGAGCGGGCCGAATAAGGGGAAATACGTGCTGGCGACGGCAGCCAATAAGAAAAGCAAGATGAACCAGGGCCACCTGATCCGGGTCTTGCTCTTTTTGAAGATGGCCACAGCGAATGCTAGAGGAACAATCCACAGCGCTCTAGTCAGCTTGATCGTAGTCCCAATCATTAACGACTGGGCACCGTATTTTGCGGTCGCGCCTACCACCGAACTGGTGTCGTGGATGGCGAGGGCGGACCACAATCCGAATTGAGATTGGGTGAGGTGAAGGGCGTATCCGACGAGTGGAAAGAGAAACAAGGCAACCGAATTGAGCACGAAGACGGTTCCGAGCGAGACGGCCATCTCCTCTTCTCCGGCGTTCAGGACGGGCCCGACGGCGGCAATGGCACTCCCGCCACAGATGGCGGTGCCGGTGCTGATCAGGAGCGACGGGATGTGTTGCACCTTGAACAAGCGTCCAATCGCGAGACCGAGGAGCATGGCAAAACTTATGCTGAGCGCGGTGTAGAGGAAACCGGTCCGGCCCGCCCGCACCACCTGGTGCAGGTTCATTCCAAAGCCTAGCGCAACGATGGATGCCTTCAAGAGGAAGGCGGAGAGTTTCTGGGAGTCGACGGAATAGGGGTGCGCGAATGACAGGCCGTAGATCAGTCCGGCCGCCAGCGCCAAGGGAGTTGAAATGAGGCCACTGGCAGCTATGACCAGGCCAACGAAGAAGACGTTCTTGGTATTCACAAAGAAACTTATTGTCGCCGGAGCGATGGCTTTCTGTCCAATCTTGCGCGGATTACGGAAGTACTGTAATCATACTGGACACTCCGCTGGGCCATTCCTCACAGCCCGCAACCGCTCGCTTGCGCTACAATCCGCTCATACTCTGAATCACGAGTTGCGTGGAGGCATTTATGGATCTCGGGTTTCCGGTGATCACCGTTGCCATCGTCATCGTCGTCATTTACCTGCTGAGTTCCATCAAGATCCTGGCCGAATATGAGCGCGGCGTCATCTTCCGCCTTGGACGCCTGTTAGGTACGGCCAAGGGGCCGGGCGTAATTCTGGTCTTCGCCCCGGTCGACCGCATGGTGCGCATTTCGCTGCGGCAGGAAGCGCTTGAAGTTCCGCCGCAGGACATCATCACCCGCGACAACGTCACGTTGAAAGTCAACGCGGTCATTTTTCTGCGCGTGATCGAGCCCAATAAGGCGGTGGTGGAAGTCTCCAATTACGTCTACCAGACTTCGCAGTTTGCGCAGACTACTTTGCGCTCGGTGCTGGGCGAACAGGAGCTCGACGAATTGCTGGCGCACCGCGACAAGATCAACCTGCGGCTGCAGAGCATCCTCGATACGCACACCTCGCCTTGGGGCGTGAAGGTCACCAACGTGGAAGTCAAACAGGTGGACATGCCCGAGTCGATGTTGCGGGCGATGGCCAAGCAGGCGGAGGCGGAACGCGAAAAGCGCTCGAAGATCATCCACGCCGAGGGCGAGTTCTCGGCCGCGCAGCGCCTGGTGGATGCCGCGCATTTGTTGTCTTCTGAACCGGCCAGCATCCAGTTGCGGTATTTGCAAACGCTCACTGAAATCGGCGTCGAGAAAAACACGACCGTCGTGTTCCCCGTGCCGATCGATTTCTATTCCGGTCTGCAGAATTTGCTGGCAGGCGCAAAAACACCGGCCGCGCCGGCAAAAGGCTAGAGGTTCCGGAAAATCGGGACTCGACCCGGCCCCTAAAGGGGCGTCTGAATTGGACGCATTTGCGGTATCGCTGAAGCGATACCCTGATACGAAACAAGAATACGAAACCAGAGTTTTTCAGCAGACTGCTGGAGGTCAACACTACTTCCGATGCCCACGGCGCAGCAGGATACGGAGATCACCCTTGGCACCGGCCGCATGCTGGCGCTTTTTTTCGCCTTTGTCCTAGTCTGCGCGGTTTTCTTTGCCATCGGCTTTTCGCTCGGCAGAAGAACCGCCAGCGCAGGCGTGGGCCGCTGGCCGGGCGCTGCCACTGGAGCTTCAGCGGCCACCGTTCGGCCCTCAGCCGCAAAAAACGAAGCTCCCCAGAAGACGCCGCAGTCTGGCGACTTTAGCTTTTACAAGGCGGTAGGCGAGAAGAATGCGGACGCCGCGCTCGCGCCTCCGGATGCGAAGGCGCAACCGGCCGACGCGACCGCGACGGCGCCGCCAAAGGCCGCCACAGATGCCGCGGGCGCTGCGCCCGCATCATCAACGAGCGCATCATCAACGACCGGCAGCTTTTACGTGCAGGTCGCCGCGGTTACGCGGCAGGAAGACGCCGAAGCGCTCGTCGAGGCTCTGAAGAAGAAACAGTATCCAGCCTTCGCTAACAATGCTTCCGCCGACAAGTACTATCGTGTTCAGGTCGGGCCCTACGCCGATTTCAAGGATGCCGAGGCCATGCGCGCCCGTCTCGTCAGCGATGGCTACAATCCGATTGTGAAAAAATGAAAGAGAATTTGTAGTTGGTAATTTGCAATTTGCAATTTGAAAACCCGGAATCAAAGGGCGTGGATTCGGTTTTAGATTACAAATTACAAATCACCAATTACCAATTTTCGCATGGCTCACTCCGCTCCCACTCTTGACCGCTTCCTGCACGCTATAGCCGACCCCACTCGCCGCCGTATTCTGCTTGCGCTCAAGGAAAAGGGAGGATGCTCCCTCGACAAGGAAACTGGGCTATGCGCGGGCGATATCGAGCAGCGCGTGAAGCTGGCGCAGCCTACTGTTTCGCATCACATGCGCATCCTGGAAAAGGCCTGCCTGGTGGAAGCCAAGAGAGAGGGTCACTGGCGCTGGTACCGGCGTAACGAAAAATTGATTGCAGAAATGACGCGGGGCTTGAAGGGAAAACTTTAGAGAAGCAGCTGTCATCTCTCAGCTCTCAGTGAATGCACAAAACTGATAACCGAGAGCCGACAGCTCTCTGCGGCTATGCGCCAGCGCCCGCCATGTAGGCCTTTTCTTTGTTCTCTTTCGACTCTGTCGCAGGTTTCCCTTCCCTCTGGCTTAGCCCACGCACCTGTGAGATCAGGTCCGCCACTTCAAATGGCTTAGCCAGCGAAGGCACGCCTTGTTCCTGGAGGAAGCTTCGAGTCAGTTGGTCGGTCACGGTGGAAAACGTCAGCAGCAGTCCTTTCTCCAGACCGGGGCAGTTCTTGGCGATCCACTCGTACATTTCCTGTGCGCTGCATTCGCCCGGCATACGGCCATTCATCACGATGACGTCAAAGGAGCCATTGCGGAGTTGCTTCTGCGTGTCCTCCACGCTCATGGATGTAGTGACTTCGGCTCCTGCGCCGACCAAGACGTCTCGCTCAAATTCCAGCACCGCTTCTTCGTCTTCAACCAGAAGCACGCGCCCTGCCAGCGGCGACTCTCGCCGTGCGGGCGCCGGCGCTTCCGGCAACGCCGGTTTTTCGCTCGCCAGCAAACGGACGGCAATGGTCGCTCCGCCCTCTTCCCGGTTGCGCGCCACGATTTCCCCACCATGCTCCTTGACGATCCCGTAGCAGATGCTCAACCCGAGGCCGGTTCCCTTGCCCACCGACTTGGTGGTGTAGAAAGGATCGAAAATCCGGTTCGGGTCCTTGATTCCCGGACCGCTATCGTCGAACTCCACGCACACGAAGGCGTCCTTCTTGAAGACGCGCACTTTCAACACACCGCCGGGGCTGCCCTCGCCGCTGCTCTCTACCATGGCGTCGAGCGCGTTGTTGATAATGTTCAGGAAGACCTGCTCCAACTGATGCGGATCGGCCACCACCGAGGGCAAGTCCCCGGGGATTTCGCGTTCCAGCGAGACGTTATTAACCTTCAAATCGTATTCGCGCAGCGTGAGTGACTCTTCCAACACCTTGCGCAAGTCCACTTGCTCCTTCTGCGGCTTGCGCTGGCGTGCAAAAGAAAGCAGATTCTGCACCACCCGGTGCGTGCGCTGGGCCTGCTTGAACAGCTTGCGCACATAGTCGGATGAAGGGTGAGCGAGACCCTCCCCTTCCAGCAGTTGCGCGTAACCCAGGATCGCGGTTAGCGGATTATTCAACTCGTGCGCCACACCGGAAATCAGTTGGCCGACGGCCGACATCTTTTCGCTTTGCAGCAGTTGCTCCTGCGCGCGCCGCAAGTCTTCGTACGCCCGGCAAGTCTCCTCGTAGAGCTGCACCTTTTCGACGGTAGTCGCCAGTTGCCGGCTGATGGCGACCAGCAGATTCTCATCGTTCGTCGAATAGTGCCGGTCTTCCTTGCTGGCAATGCCCATGATGCCGAGGGGTTTCTCCTTGCTCCAGAGCACAACCCATATCCAGTAGGGCAGACGGTCTGCGCAAATAAACTCCACTACCGCCGGTGGCAGGTGCGGCAGAAAATCCTGGGTCACCACTTCCGTTCGCGAGCGCATCACCAGATCGCCCAGACCTTCCGGAAAGACGACTTCGGCCATGCGCACGCGCGCCTCACTGCGCGGGCCCCAACCTGCGCGCCGCCGGTAGGCCCCATCCGCTTCCACGGCCAGATAAACCGAGCCCGTCTCCGCCCCAAACAGCGAGATCACCTGACGCAGCGTCAGGTTCAAGATTTCATCCAGATCGAACGACTGGGTCGCGATAACGGCCATGGCGTTGAGCGCGTTCAACTCGCGATTGCGCCGCCGCATCTCGTCTTCCGATCGTTTCCTCTCCGTGATATCGAGAACGAAGCCCTGATAGCGCTCAATGTTTCCGTCCGGATCGCGCGTGGCAAAGCAGCTCTGCGCCACCGTCAGCAGCGTGCCATCTTTGCGTCGCACCGTAATTTCAAAGTTGCGCACGTAGTTGTGCGCCTCGATTTCCTTGCGAAAAGCCTCTCGCTCCTCCGCCACAGGTTGCAGCACGCTGCGCATGTCAAGCGCCATCAACTCGTCCCGGCTACCGTAACCGAGCATGGTGACAAAGGCATCGTTGCAGTCGAGCAAATCGCCCTCCGGCGTTGCTACGAACACGCCTTCCTGCGCCTGCTCAAACAGCATGCGGTACTTTTCTTCCGCCGCCTGCCGCGCGGTCGTATCGTGCACCACATGGATGGTGCCCTTCTGCTGGCCTCCCTGCTCGGCATACGATGAGGTCGATATCACCGACTGCCCGCCGAAACACGGATCCATACCTTCCGTCAGTCCCGCGCCGCGTTCGCAATACGGGCATCCGCTCCAGGCGTGCTTTTGCGGAAGAACCTCTTGGCACAGATTCCCCAATACATCGGCGGGCGCCTTTTCCAGGCGCTGCAGCAAGGCCTGATTTGTCTTGAGGATTCGGAAGTCCGCGTCGTGCGCCAAGATCAGATCCTGGATGGAATCGAAGGTATTCATCCACTGGTGTTGCGAGCGCAACACCTGCTCCAACAACCGCAGATTCTCCACCGCAATCCCCAGCTTCTGGGCCGCTGTTTCCAGAAACTCCAGTTCTTCCGGGGTGTGGTGCCAGCTGCCTGAGCAGCCGAGCGACAGCATCCCAATGACAGACTTCTTGCCCAGCACCGGCAGCAGTAGCACGTGATGAATGGCGTACTTCCTCAGTTGTTCGCGCTCCGGCTCCGACATATCCGAGAGCTGCATCACGGCCGCCCGGTTTTCCCGGAGCACGCGAGCCTGCGCTTCATCCGTGCCAGTTTGTCCCGTCTCCGTTTGCCCCGCCCCGGTTGGCCCCGTCCCAGTCTGCCCCACGGCTCGCAGAAATTCCGGCGACAGTCCGACGTGCTGGGTTGGCACCAGATGGTCGCTCTCCATCAACTGGAACCACGCTGCCTTCGCCCCCACAACGGCTTTTAATTTCTCCAGCGCGGTCTGCATCATGGGAGCGTGATTCTGGCCGCGCGCGATGGTGACCGTCAATTCGTTCAGGACCGCCAGCCGGCGCGAGCGCAGCCGCGAGTCATCCAGCACCACCAGCAAGATGCTCGAACCGAACAGCACTTCCGCCAGCAGGTAACCTTCACTCGGAATATGGCTGGTAAACGGAGGCCAGTGCAGATTCAACGTCAGCAGCCCGGCGCCAAACAGGAAAGGGCCCAGCCCAATGCGCCCGAAGCGATAACGCACCAATTGGACGGCTGCCCCGATCGCCATCAACCGGCAGGCTACATCCAACCCCAGCCCGAGGGTCTTCGAATCGAGAAAATACAGCGAATCCAGCGAATCCGGAAAATACAGCGGCCGCATCGCGGCGCAGACCAGCAACACCCACGAGATCGCCACCACCGCGGTCAGCGTTCGCCGCGCCTGCGCCGATATGAGAGCCGCAGCCGCAAACAATCCCACCGCCAGCACAAAGTCGGTCTGCGCGAATGCCGCTATCGACTTCGGCGCGGCGTGCAACTCGCCCGAGCCAGTTGCCCACAGGAATGCCCCATAGGCGACCCAAGCCGCTGCCCAAACCAGCAGACATCGGTCCCGAAAAACTCGGAAGAAAAGCAGACTGACCACCACCAGGAACAGGGCGGTCGTTTCCCGTGCCGTCAACCTCATCGCCGTCAACCAGGGGGCGGTCAACATGCCAACGGAATTCCCAAATAGTCTGGCAGGATCCATAGATAGGCGCACGAAAGATAGGCGCACGAACACCTACGCTTTCTAAATATCATGCTCGGTGCCCGTCGCTGCCGGATTTCCGTCCTCAGATGGTTACTTTCGGAATGTGGAGTCGTGGCCTAAAATAGGCGATACATCCACTCATCGCTATGCCTAACGACCGTATCCTCGTGGTAGACGACGAGGAAACAATCCGCGAGATTGTCTCCTCCATGCTCGGCGGCGCCCATTTTCAGACTCGCCAGGCTGCCAGTGGCATCGAAGCCCTCGCGATTCTGGAATCGGGTGACGACTTCGATCTCGTGCTCTCCGACCTGATGATGGCCGAAATGGATGGGATTGCCCTTCTGGAGCGTGCCAAGGAACGTTACCCGGATATGCCGATCGTCATGGTCACTGCGGTGCACGACATTCAGGTCGCTCTGCAGGCGCTGCGCAATGGGGCGTACGATTATCTGCTCAAGCCTTTCGAGCGGGAGCAACTGCTGGCCACGGTCCGCCGCGCCCTTGAGCATCGCCGCCTCAAGCGCGAAAACGATGCCTATCGCACCAAGCTGGAGGAGCTCGTTGCCGCCCGTACCCAGCAATGGAAAACGGCGCTGTCCGACCTGGAGGAGTCCTACGACATGACGCTCGAAGCCTTGGGCGATGCGCTCGACCTCAAGGACGCCGAGACCCAACACCACTGCAAACGCGTCACCGCGTTCACCATCGCCATTGCCCGCAAAATGGGCCTGTCAAAAGAAGAGATCAGAGTAATTGCGCGCGGAGCTTTTCTGCACGATATCGGCAAGATGGCCGTTCCCGATCACATCCTGCACAAGCCCGGCAAGCTCACGGAAGACGAAATGGCCATCATGCGTGAGCACTGCTACCTCGGATACAAGATCCTCTCCCGAATCCCGTTTCTGGCGGAGGCTGCCGAAATCGTATACGCCCATCAGGAGCACTACGACGGGACGGGGTATCCCCGTGGCCTGAAGGGCGATGAGATCCCGCTGGGCGCCCGAATTTTCGCGATTGCCGATACGCTGGACGCCATGAGATCCGACCGTCCTTACCGTGATGCCCAAAGCATGGAGGCCGTCCGCAAGGAAATCGAACTCTGGTCCGGTCGCCAATTCGATCCCCAGATCGCCAAGGTTCTCCTCGAAATGCCCGACAATATCTGGGAAGACCTGCGGAACGACATCAATGAGCAGAACCCGTCTTTCCCGAAGGTGTAACATGGTCACCGCCAACGGAGGGTGAGCGGTGAGCGTGCGTCTGACCAGTGTTTCCTGCCCGGCGCCAGGCATCATTTTGCCGTAATCGCCTCATCCAACCGAACAGTGAAGTCAATCCAAACGGCCCCCATCACGGTTCTGCCGTTTTGGGGTGAATTAACCGGTGGCCCGCCAGAACGTGCCTGATTCACATCTGGCGGGCATACCGGGTTTTATATTGGCGTGGCGGGAAAGTGTTTCAGGAAAATGTGCGGCAGGAGATTTGCGAGGTCATGGTGAACCAACTCTCATCGTGGGTTGGAATGCTCTTTTTAACGGCTGCAATGTCACTTCCGGCCCAGGCAATGGATCCGGCCGTCGCGCCCATGACTCGGCCGAACGCTGTCCCCGAAGGCACGACCTTCCTCGTCCGGCTGCAGGACAAACTCGACACTGCCGAACTGCATCGGGGCGAACATTTCAAAGTTAAGCTGGACGAAGATCTCATTTCCACCAACGGCAACATGATTCCCCGGGGCAAAAAGATCAAGGGTCATGTCAGTTCGGTGGAACACGGCAGGCACGCGCACCTGTTGCTCTGCTTTGACGAAATCGAAACCAAACACGGATGGATCGCGCTGATCGCGACCGTAATCGGAGTGCCGGGCGAGCACGGTATCAAAACGCCCAACTCCGAAGGTGAAATCGAACGCAAGGGACCGAGTGCAAAGCCGACGATCGAAGACGCGGCCGCCGGCGCAGCTGCAGAAAGCACCGGCTCCGATGGAGGAGCAGATGCTGGAGCCAAGGCCAGCCAGCGTGCTAATCGCCTTCGGCTCGAAAAAGGAGCTACCCTCGAGGTGCGCCTGGATCGCGCGCTGCAGATTCCTTCTCACTGACGCCGCTCAGCTTCCCCGTAGAGGCGCGGCTTGCCGCGTCTCCCGCAGCCGCGTCCTTCGTCCCGCAATTCTTCTCGTTTCTATTCTTTCGATTGCAATTCGGCGAGCTCGTCGCGTTCTAACATTAGAGGTGTATAACGAAAGCGTTAGATTCGATTTCCGTAGCCAGCTCCCGGGACGCGGCTTTCAAGAAGCAGCTTTCACGATGCAGGAGAGATCCGATGAAAACCATCCTTGTCACCTTGTGCGCCGTTCTCGTTCTGAGTGCTCTCTCGATAGCGCAGAGTAACGCGCTCAACCCTTTGCCCAACACCGTTTTCGTCGGCGCCGATGGCAAATTTGAGAGCGCGCCAGACACCGCGCTCATCCAGTTCAATATTTCGGCCCAAGCCGCCAACGCCAAAGACGCCTACGACCAGGCCGCGAAACAAGCTGAGGCCACGCGCCAGGTTCTGCGCGCGAACGGCATCGATCCGAAGTCTGCGGAAATTGGCTTCTTCTCCGTGAATCCCCAGTACGACTGGAAAAACCCGAAGCACAAAGTCATCGGCTACCAGGTCACGACCAGCGTCAGTTTGAAGCTCAAGGATTTTTCCAAGATCGGCGCTATTACCCAGCAACTGGCCGACGCCAGCGTGGTCGGTGAAAGCCAGTCTTTATCTCTCAGCTACACGCTGGACTCGATCGACGAGGCCAAGAGCAAAGCCGTCGCCGACGCCTACCGGCGCGCTCACGCTTCCGCGCAGTCCCTCGCCAATGCCAGCGGACGAACGCTCGGCGAACTCTCATACGCTACCGTCGATACCTTCGAGAACATTCACGTGATCACACCCATGCAGCGCCGTGGCATGCCTATGGCGATGGCTAAAGAAGGTCCTGCCCCGACCGAGGAGTTCTCGCCCCAGAACATTAAGGTCACAGCCCGCGTGAACGCCCTGTTTGTATTGAAGTAGCTCGTGTAGCGCGGACACTCTTGTCCGCGAGCGCTAGAAGAGAAACAGAAAGGAAAGGAAAGGAAGCTTATGCGATGTCCCATTTTCAATTCCTTTTCACAAGGAGGTGGAGTCTCGCCCTTTTGCGGACACTAATCGTTGCGAACAATAACCTCGCGCCTTGCCGAAATCCGGCTCGCATCCACCGTCACGTCTCGCTGGATCTCCATTTCGATCGACGCCCCCGGCTCCAGCCTTATGTCGGCACCTCGCGAGAGCATTCCGACCGCCAGCCCTGCCACTCCTCCAGCTCCCGCTCCGATTCCGGCTCCTTTGCCTCCGGCGGTTACAGCACCGATCACGGCTCCCGTGGTTGCCCCGCCCGCCGCTTCCTTGGCTTTTCTCCCCGCGTCGCTATCCTGGCGAATCGTCCCTTCCGAATCTTTCATCGACGTCTTCTCCGCCCCAGGCGTATTTTCCACCGAGCCTCCCAACATCACCGTATAGCCGTTGGGATAAATCATCGAAGTGAAGTGGATCAGCACTTCGGCGCGCCCCTTTACGTGACCGCCGCGCTGCGCCCGCTCGATCCTCCCCTGGATGTAGGTCCCCGCCGGAATCACAACCCGGTCATTGACCACATACGGAAAGGCAGTCTCCGCGTATACCGGGTCCCCGTCTTTAGCTGTCTTTGTCGAGATTGCCTGCTTCAGCGATAGTGGAATCCTCGTTCCCGCGGGAATGGTCAGCGTCGGCTTCTGAGACTCCACCGCAGGCGCAGCCGGGTTCGGGGCCGACGATGTCTGCGCCGCCGCGATCGTTATCCCTATCCCCGCCAGCAGCAAAAGCCAAATAGAAGCAGCACGAATCCTCATCGAACACCTACCTCTTTAGGATAATTTGGCGACACGCTTCGAAACTCAGATGCGCCCACCAGAGTGCCGGTTAGCTGTGGCCAATCTGCGTACCCCGAGTCATCGAGTCATTGTAGCTGAGGAGTCCGAGCGCGAACCATGAGCTGCGAAGCATGAGCTGCAAAAACGGATTAACGAAGCGTGGGTGGCAAATCGCATGTTGGCCCGCGCGCTGAAAGTTATGCGGCCGCTACTTGTACAACAAATACCTTTCCCGCAGCCGCACAAATACCTCCAGCCGCGCCTGCCAGTCCTCGGCAATCCGTCTCGGATCTTCTCCCGCTTTGATCGCCTCGAACACCGGCTGATTCACTAGCAGATCCGCCATCCGCTCCATCTTGAAGTCGTTCGGATACAGCTTACGGAGCGCCGAGGCCAGCTCAATCCCCAATTCCGGCGAGTCCAGCGTATTCCGATCCAGAACAATCAGGTTCACGCCTTCGCACCGTTCCCCCGCAAAGTTACCCACGAAGCCACTCGATGACGGAGTGAAAACAATCGGCACGAATCGCACACTCTGAATCCCCCGCCCGTTCAAGTAAGTCGCCAGTTCCCTGCTCTTGATCCAGGGGGCGCCCAGCACTTCGAACGGCGTATCCGTCCCGCGCCCCACCGAAACATTCGTCCCTTCAATCAGCGCCACCCCGGGATAAAGTTCCGCCTCTGTCAAATTCCGCAAATTTGGCGAAGGATTCACCCAGACGAGGCCAGTGGAATCGAACCAGTCGCCCGGCTGCCAACCTTCGATCGGAACCACCGCGAGCCGCGCCCCAATGCGCCGCTCGGCATTGAACATTCTCCCGAGCTCCCCCAAAGTCATCCCGTGGCGCACCGGCTCGGGAAAGTAGTTCATAAAACTCTCCCGCCCGGCATTTGAATTGGAATCGGAATCGGAAACCGGCCCCTGCACAAACGACCCCGTAATCGGATTCGGCCGATCCAGGATAACCACTTCGATTCCCGCCTTCGCGGCTGCCTCCAGAAAATATCCCATCGTAGTTTCGTAGGTGTAAAAGCGCGCGCCCGCATCCGCCAGATCGATCACCACCGCATCCAGCCGCTTCAGCACGTCCATCGGCGGACGCCGCGCCGCGTCGCTCGCCCCGTACACGCTATACACCGCAACTCCGGTCGCCGCATCCTTCGCATTCTTTATCTTAATGTCCGTCGTATCGAGCGTTCCCGTCACTCCATGCTCCGGACTGAAAATCGCGTCCAGCGAAATCCCCTGTACGTTCGCCAGTACGTCAATCGTCCGGCGTCCTTCCGAGTCCACGCCGGTCTGATTCGTCAGCAGTCCAATACTTCGCGGAGCCCCGCCCCTGGCCGGATGCAGTGCCGCGAACTTCGTCTCCTCAAGCACGTCAATTCCCGTCTTCACGGTTCCGTTCCGCACCGCCAACTTGCGCGCCGCACTTTGCATTTCGTTGTAGCCGGTAATCGTTGCCACCCGCATCTTCTCGGCTTCGGCGGGATCGAGCGCGAGCGCCGCCGCCACCGCCGTCGCTACCTTGGTTCTAAGAGACACAGCGCTTCCCTTCTCCTTCGGCGGCACCACATTCATGTGCACGGCGGTCGTCAGCAGCACGATGTACGTCTTAGTCGCGGAATCAATCCACAGCGAAGTCCCCGTAAACCCCGTATGCCCGTAACCTCCCACCGGCAACAGCTCTCCGCGGTTGGTAGAGAAAGGAGAATCGATGTCCCACCCAAATCCCTGCAGCACCGTGCCGTTTACTGGCTGCTGTGGCGCAGTCATCTTCGCAATCGTCGCCGCAGTCAGCACGCCCCGTCCGCCATCCAGCAATGCCTGCGCAAAAAGCGCCAGATCGTCAGCGGTGGAAAATGCTCCCGCATGACCCGCCACGCCGCCCATCCGGCGAGCCGTAGGATCATGCACCACGCCGCGCAGCAGGTGATGGTTCTCATCCTCTTCGGTGGGAGCAATACGCGCCTCCCACGCACGTGGCGGAACGAACCGGGTCTCCTTCATGCCGAGCGGACCAAAAATATGTTGCGCCGCATACTCATCGAGTGGCTCGCCCGAGAGCCGCTCCACCAGCGCTCCCAACACTACGAAGTTGATATCGCTATAAACAAACGCCGCGCCCGGAGCCCGCTCTGGAGCCAACTCAAATGCCATCCGATACGCCGTCTCCTTCCCCTCCCACTTCTTCGCCAAATCCAGGCTCGGCGCGAGCCCCGAGTAATGCACCAGCAACTGCCGGATCGTAATATCCTGCTTCCCATTCTGCCCAAATTCGGGAAGGTACTTCGCGACTGGATCGTTCATCCGCAGCTTTCCCTGCTCCCAAAGCTGCATGATCGCCGTCGCGGTTACCACGACCTTGGTCAGCGAAGCGCAATCAAACACCGTATCGAGCGTCATCGCCTCCCGCCGAGGTTCAATCGCGCGGCTGCCATAAGCCTTGCGATACACCACACGTCCGTCGTGCCCGACGATAAGGACAGCGCCTGGAATCTGCCGTTGGGCGATAGCATCGTTGATGATGGGGTCGAGAATGGCGAGGCGGGAATCCAGCGGAGTCTGGGAGAATGCGGCGGCAGAAAACAGGAGAGCGGACACGAGAGCGGAGACCAGCAGATTTTTCGGCAAGTGTTTCACGTCTGTTGTGACTCTACATGACCCCGGAGATGCGGCTCAAGGCTGAACGGTACCAACGATGCTCTCAAAGTAACTCCTTGATTGCCTCTGCTCGCCTCCTTTGTTATAACCCCATCAGTTCACAAAATGCCCTTGAACCTGACGCTGCCCAATCGAGAATCCGGTTTTTCCTTCCTGGTGCGCAATTTCTCCGCGCAGGATGACCAGTTTCCGAGCGCCTTCAGCATCCTGGAAAAGGCCATCGCCGCCCGCGCCTTCCCCGCCTGCTCGCTGGCGATCACTTTCCGCGGAGAACTCGTCGCCCACAAAGCCCTCGGCCGTTTCACCTACGATCCAGCGTCGCCGGAGGTTACCACTGCGAGCCTCTTCGATCTCGCTTCGCTTACGAAGGTCGTCGCCACGACCGCCATGGCCATGATTCTCTACGAGCGCGGCCTGCTCGACCTCGAAGCCCCAGTCACGGCCATTGTTCCCGAATTCGCTAATCATGACGGTCCCCGCCGCGAAATCACGTTGCGCATGTTGCTCGCCCACAGCTCCGGCCTGCCCGGCTACGAAAAACTTTTTCTGCGCGCCAAGACTCGTGAAGACCTTCTGCAAGCTGCCTTCACCACGCCGCTGGTCGCCGCTCCTGGGGCGCGCGCCGAATACAGCGACATCGGCTTCATCATTCTCGGCGTCGTCCTCGAACGCCTGGCCGACGAATCCCTCGACGCGTTCTGCCAGCGCGAAATCTTCGGTCCGCTCGGCATGGCTAACACAACTTTCAATCCTGCACGCGCCTTGAAAAACTCCATTCCGCCAACCGCCGACGATCGCACCTTCCGTCACCGCATCATTCAAGGCGAGGTGCAGGACGAAAACGCAAGCGTGCTCGGCGGCATTGCTGGACACGCCGGCCTGTTCTCCGCCGCCGAAGATCTAGCCATCTTCGCCCACGCTATGCTCAACGCCGGATACCCCATCCTCCGCTTCACAACCGTCGAACTCTTTTCGCGTCGGGAATCCGCCCCCGAAGGCACGTCGCGCGCGCTCGGCTGGGATACGCCCTCGCTTCCTTCGCAATCCGGAAAATACTTCTCGCCCCGTTCCTTCGGACATCTTGGTTACACCGGCACATCCCTGTGGATCGACGCGGAGCGCCAACTTTCGATAACCTTGCTCACCAATCGCACCTGGCCCGACTGCCAGAACGAGACGATCAAACAGGTACGCCCGGCGTTTTGCGACGCGGTGATTGAAGCTTTGGGGAAGCGCGCTTGAAACGCAAAGCTTCGCATCGTAACACTTCGAATCTGAAAACCAGCAGAATAGAACTCCGCCGCCTCGGGACCGAGAAAACAAACTTCGCCTCCGCCGATCTCGATCGTAAATCGGCGCTCGAAATCGCCCGCATCATCAATCGTGAAGATGCCAAGGTCGCTCGTGCCGTGAAGGGGGCTCTGCCGCAAATCGCGCAAGCGATCGATCTGATCGCCGCCGCGCTCGCCCAGCGCGGGCGTCTCATCTACGTAGGCACCGGCACCAGCGGACGCATCGCCGCTCTCGACGCCGTCGAGTGCCCGCCCACCTTTGACGTCAACCCGCGCATGGTCCAATTCATCATCGCCGGCGGCGCAAAAGCGCTGGGCGCAGCGGTAGAAGCCGACGAAGACTCGCGCTCGCGGGGCCGAAAAGCCATCGCGAAGAAGAAGCCCACAAGCAAGGATGTCATCGTAGGCATCGCAGCCAGCGGACGTACTCCCTTCACCATCGCCGCCATTGAATATGCGCGCGCGCACGGCGCGAAAACCGTTGCCGTCGTCTGCAACCCGAATTCCCCGCTAGGCAAAGCCGCGCACGTGGCCATCGTTGCGGACGTTGGCGCAGAAGTTGTCGCGGGCTCCACGCGCATGAAAGCTGGCACCGCGCAGAAGATGATCCTGAATATGCTCACAACCGGAGCCATGACCCGTCTCGGTTACGTCTACGGCAATCTGATGGTCAACGTCCACCCGAAGAATGAGAAGTTGGTCGAACGCGGAGTGGGCATCCTGGAAAAAGCCGCCGGACTCGCCCCCCGAGCAGCGCGCAAACTCCTCGCCGCCGCGGGAGGTCGCGTTCCCGTAGCCTTGGTGATGGCCAAGGCTGGCGTCAGGCGGGCTCAGGCAGCCGCTGCCCTGATAGATTCCCAGGGGCAAGTGCGCAGAGCGATAGCGGTGGCAAAGCCCATGTAGCCAGGCGGCGCTTTTCCCTGTGCCTCTCTGTGTCCCTTGTGGTTAGCTTTTTCGCCGTTTCAAACGAAACTCCGCTCGACATTTCTAGCCGCCGCCATCTTGAAATCATAGTTAGAATGAGATCGACGCTCCAATTTTTCAGGGAGCCACTCAAGCTATGGATAAGCTCGTAATCCGCGGTGGCAACCCTCTGCTCGGCACGGTGCGAATCAGTGGCGCGAAGAACGCCGCACTCCCTTGCATGGCGGCAGCCTTGCTCACCGACGAGCCGGTGATTCTCGAAAACATTCCGCAGGTGCGCGACATCGAGACCACGCGCAAGCTGCTCGCCGCCATGGGCGCCGAAGTCGAACTCGGCTACGGACGCGCCCATCACCGCACCACGATTTGCGCCCGCACGCTCAGCGCTCCCGAAGCGTCGTATGAACTGGTCAAAACCATGCGGTCCTCCACGCTCGTTCTGGGGCCGCTCATTGCCCGCTGTGGCCGCGCCCACGTCTCGCTGCCCGGCGGGTGCGCCATCGGTGCCCGCCCCATCGATCTGCATATCAAAGGTCTAGAGCGGCTCGGCGCGAAGATCACGCAAGAGCACGGCTATGTCGAGGCCGTCGTTGATCCGCTGAAAGGCGACCGCCTCCGCGGCGCTGAGATTGTCTTCGACAAGATTACCGTCACCGGCACCGAGGACCTCCTTATGGCCGCCACGCTTGCCGATGGCGAGACCGTCATGCAGAACTGCGCCCGCGAACCGGAAGTCGCGGACCTCGCCGCACTGCTCAATGCCATGGGCGCGAAAATCGAAGGCGCCGGCACGTCCACGATCCGCGTGAAGGGAGTCGCCAAGCTTCACGGCGCCAGGCACCGCATCATTCCCGATCGCATCGAAGCCGGAACCTTCATCATCGCCGGAGCCCTAACGGGCGGGGACCTCAACGTCACCGCATGCGAGCCCACGCACCTCACCGCCATTCTGCAAAAGCTGGCGGAGACCGGCGTGAAAACTGCGGTGAAAGCCGACTCCGTCCGCGTCATGGGAGATCAGCCGCACCAAGCCGCCGACCTGAACACCGAAGAATATCCCGGCTTCCCGACCGACATGCAGGCCCAATACATGGCGCTCGCCACGCAGGCCGCAGGCACTTCGATTATCACGGAAAATATTTTCGAGAACCGCTTCATGCACGCGCAGGAACTGGTCCGCATGGGCGCCAACATCAAGATCGAAGGCCGCCGCGCCGTCGTCCGCGGCGGAACTCCGCTCAGCGCCGCCGCCGTGCTCGCCTCGGACCTGCGCGCCTCCGCCTCGCTCGTGCTCGCCGCCTTGGTTGCGGATGGCGAGACCATTATCGACCGCGTCTATCACCTGGACCGCGGCTACGAGAACATCGAGGAAAAACTGAAAGCTGTGGGCGCCGAAATCCGCCGCGTAGGCAACATCTTCCCCAAACGCGCCGCAGCCCCCGCGCAATCGTGACGGGTAACGATTGTTACCTGTGTGCCCGAAGCCCAAAAACATTTACTGGGCATCGGTGCTACCAATCCGGTGTATAGGGTGAAACGGCGTTTCACCGGGGATAGTGTCCAGAGTCGATCACTTCGCTCCAGATCAGCCCATACTAACCTTCCCTCCCACGCGACGCATGTTACTCAGGTTACCTACGTGTGCCACTTATTCCCGCATTTCGCCCTCCTGTTTATGCGACGATCATCCCATGGGGTCTGTCACCGGAGCCGCACCCGCCAAAGTACTGTCCCCGGTCTTGTGCGTCGATCTCGACGACACTTTGATCAGGGGAAATGTGCTTTGGGAGTGCGTCCTCGCCCTTTTCAAAACCCGCCCTATCACGCTCTTGCTGCTCCCCTTCTGGTTGCTTTCAGGACGAGCCTCCCTCAAACGCAAGGTCGCCGCGCGGATCCACCTCAACCCCGCCTGTCTTCCCTATCGAAAGCAAGTTATTGATTTTCTTAAGCAGGAAAAAGCCAGCGGGCGCCGCATCGCGCTCACAACCGCCGCCGACCGCGAGCTTGCTGAAACTATTGCCAGTTATCTCGGCCTCTTCGACGAAGTACATGCCAGCGACGGACAACTGAACCTGAAGGGAGCGAACAAAGCTGCGTTTCTAGCCAAGCACTTCGCCCAGACCGGCTTCGACTATGTGGGCGACTCTGCCGCCGATGTAGAAGTTTGGCGTAACGCTCGCGCAGCTTACGTGGTGGGCACCGAAGCCCGCGCCAAGCAAGCCGCAGCGGTAACCACGCTCAAAGGCACGATCCTCGAACCGCAGGCATCCTTCCGCACGTCGTTCCGCGCCTCGTTCCGCACCTCGTTCCGCACGTGGATCGACGCCCTCCGCGGCCATCACTGGGCGAAAAATCTTCTGCTCTTTCTGCCGCTTGCACTGTCGCATAACCTCGCGGTCGGGCCCATTGTCCGCACCTTCGTTGGATTTGCACTCTACGGCTTTTGTGCCTCCGGACTCTATATTCTCAACGACCTTCTCGATCTCCATTCCGATCGCGAACATCCATGGAAAAAGGAGCGCCCATTTGCCGCCGGCATAATCTCAATTCCCGAAGGTTTACTCGCGTCGTTTATCTTGCTTTCGTCGGCACTCAGCCTGGGATTCTTACTCAACGTGCGATTCGGCCTCGCCCTGCTCGGATACGCTGCGCTTACCATGTTGTATTCGCTCTATCTCAAGAAGATTGCTCTGCTTGACGTCTTCGTTCTTTCGAGCTTCTACAGCTTCCGCATCCTCGCCGGAGCTCTGATTTCCGCCACGCCGCTTTCGCAGTGGTTCCTGGCGTTCTCGATGTTTGTCTTTCTTAGTCTTGCGATGGCGAAACGTTACTCTGAGCTGCTTCACGCCAGCGACTTAGTCAAGACGGGTAACTCGGGTCGTGGCTATCGTGCCGGCGACCGCGAATTGCTGCTTTCGCTCGGCGTCGGCAGCAGCTTTTCCTCGGTCGTCATCTTCAGCCTCTACGTCCACAGTCCGGACGTGCGCCTGCTCTACTCTTCGCCGGAGTTTCTCTTTCTGCTTTGCCCGATCGTTCTTTATTGGCTCAGCCGAACCTGGCTGCTGGCGCATCGCGGAGAACTAAAGGAGGACCCGGTCACGCTTGCCATCCGGGACCCCGTCAGTTATGGGGTGGCCGTGGCCGCGGCGGCCGTCATCGCTGTGAGCATGATACACGTGAGTGGTTAGGGTGACAGCCCAAGGCCTAATTGGTTTTCGAAGTAAGTCGAAGTGCTTTCGGTACACTTAGTATGTCTGGTGAATCAGCCGCAGCCGCAACCTTGCGCAAGGAACCCGTAGCCTCGCCGCCCATCAAGCGAGTTCTGTCGTGGGGTCGTTACCCGAAAATCGCGCACCATCACGTCCACAGGCCGGCGTGGAATGACCAGGTGCCGGAAATTCTCAGAGTTGCTGCGCCTGGCTTCCTACTCCCCTATGGCCTCGGCCGCAGTTACGGCGACTCTTGCCTCAACTCCGGACGGGAACTGATTGACTGTCGCCGACTTAACCGCATTCTCGGTTTCGACGAATCCACTGGCATGGTCCGCTGCGAAGGCGGCGTCAGCCTCTCCGACATCATTGACCTATTCCTACCTAAAGGATGGTTCCTTTCGGTCACGCCCGGCACTCGCTTCGTCACGGTGGGCGGAGCCATTGCCAACAACGTCCACGGTAAGAACCATCACTGCGCTGGAACCTTCGGCGCTCACGTCCGCCAAATCGGAGTGCATCGCTCGAACGACGGTCTAGTAATCTGCAACTTTGAAGAAAATCCCGACATGCTGCGCGCCACCATCGGCGGTCTCGGTCTGACCGGTGTAATCGCCTGGGCAGACATCCAACTCAAACGCGTAGCTGGTCCGTGGATCGATGCCGAGTCCATCCCCTTTCAGTCCCTAAATGCTTTTCTCGACCTGAGCCGCGAAAGTAACGACCGCTTCGAATACACCGTGGCATGGCTCGACGGCTTCGCCGGACAGAATCCTCGTGGCATCTTCTTTCGCGGGAACCATGCCGCCGATCAGGGCAAGAAATTCCATCCCAAGCGCGGCCTCAAAATACCCTTTGCACTGCCGGCTTGGTTGCTCAACCGTTATTCTGTAAGAGCCTTCAACACCGCCTACTACAGGATTCACGCGACCCAAAAGGGCGCTGCCGTTGTGCCTTACGACACGTTCTTTTATCCGCTCGATTCTATTCGGCAATGGAACCTGCTCTATGGCAGACAGGGGTTTCTGCAATATCAGTGCGTAATCCCGGAAACAAACCTTGAAGCTTTCGAGGAGTTACTCGACCGCATCGGACGCTCCGGCATGGGCTCTTTCTTAGGTGTGCTGAAGCAATTCGGCTCTGCGCCACCGGTCGGTATGCTCTCATTCCCGCGGCCCGGGCTTACTATTGCGCTCGACTTCGCCATGCGAGGCGAACGCACGCTTAAACTTATGCAGTCGCTCGATGAAATTGTCCAGCAAAGTGGCGGAGCGCTTTACCCCGCCAAAGACGCCCGCATGAGCCCCGCTCTGTTTGAGGCCTCGTTCCCGCGCTGGCACAGATTTGTCCCCTACATCGACCAGAAGATGTCATCCTCATTCTGGCGACGCGTGACGGGGGCACAATCATGATGACAGTCACCGCCTATCCCACAACGACACACCCCGCAGCCACGTCCGCCGGCGCAATAGACGCAACTACCATGAACGCAACTGCCTTGAATAAGATCGTCGTCCTCGGCGCCACGTCCAGCATTGCATTGGAAGTCCAGCGCTTATTAGCTCGCCGGGGTTGCGAGTTACTTCTCGTAGCTCGCTCGCCCCAGCGCCTCGCTGAGCTCAAGGTCGACTTAGCGACCAGGGGCGCACAAAAACTCTTGACTTACTCAGCTGACTTAGCCTCCATTCAGCAGCACGCCGCCATCTTCGAATTTGTCCGCCACAATTTTCCCGACTTTGATACCGTGCTCCTGGCTTACGGCTGCATGCACAACCAGAAGGAATCTGAGGGCTCAGTCGATGTTCTGCTCGAAGAATTGCGAGTCAACTTTGTCAGTGCGACCGCGATCCTAACCCTGTTCGCCGCCGATCTGGAACGCCGGCGCACCGGGTGCTTGGCCGCGATCACCTCCGTTGCCGGAGATCGCGGACGCCGGTCCAACTACGTCTACGGCTCCGCCAAAGGCGCGCTTTCCCTCTTCCTCCAGGGACTCCGCAGCCGCCTTCATCCCGCCGGCGTCCGTGTCATCACCATCAAGCCCGGACCGGTGCAGACTTCCATGACCGATCACTTGCCCAATGCCACACGCTTTGCCGATCCCGAGCAGGTTGCCCGCGATATCGTGGGGGCGCTCGAACGTCGCTCTCCCGACGTCCTCTACACCCCCAAAATTTGGCGCTACGTGATGACCGCCGTCCGGCAAATCCCGGAAGGCATCTTCAAGCGCTTATCTTTCTGACATCTGCCCCATAGAAAAGGGCCGCATCGCTGCGGCCCACTCTTACGATTATCGGGAACTCATCACGACCCGAAGCATGGGCCGCGCCTGCGCCCTCAGAGCGCTAAAGCCCGCGTCTTTATTGGCTCTGGGCGGCACGGCTGAAGCCGTGACTTCCCCAAAACCGTACCCTGCTCAAGGCGATCCTACCTTCTTCCGCGTCCGCCGCCACCGCCAGAATGGCCACCACCGTGACCTCCCTGACCGCCTCCCGGACCGCGTCCGCGACCCCGCCGCCGGCGATTGCGATCGCGATCGCCGCCACCGCCGCTGGGACGTCCCTCCCGCGCACCTTCTGGACGCGCGGCACCCGCCTCGACCGATGCAACTACTCCATCCACACGGTTGAAGTTCGGCTCCTCATCCGCGTCGAACTCGGCACCGCCTTCGATCACTGCCGTGGGCGCGCCCTGCGGCACTGCGGGTGCCGGACCTGACGATGGAAGATCCGCTGCCGCGTCCGTTTCCGGAGGCGGCGGAGCCCCACCCATCTTGGCGCGCTGCTCTTTCAGAATTGCCTTCCGCGACAGCTTGATCCGGTTGCCTTCGACGGCCAGAACCTTCACCAGCACCTGGTCGCCTTCTTTCAGTTCATCGCGAACATCCTTGATCCTGTGTTCGGCGACTTCGCTGATGTGCAGCAAACCGTCCAAGCCCGGCAGAATCTCGACGAACGCGCCGAAATCCGCCAGGCGGCTGACCCTGCCGAGATACGTCTTCCCCACCTCGGCTGAAGCCGTCAGGTCGCGAATAATTTGCAAAGCCTTGTTCGCCGAAACTTCATCGTTCGAAGCTACGTTGACTTTGCCGGAATCTTCCACGTCGATCTTCACGCCGGTCTGCTCGATGATGCTGCGAATCATCTTGCCACCGGGCCCAATCACGTCGCGAATCTTATCCACCGGAATCTGCAAGGTGTAGATACGAGGTGCATACGCCGAAACCTTCACGCGCGGCTCGCTCAGAACCTCGTCCATCTTTTCGAGGATGAACAACCGCCCACGCTGCGCCTGCGCCAGCGCTTCCCGCATGATCTGCGGAGTGATTCCCGCAACCTTGATATCCATCTGCAGCGCGGTGATGCCGTCTTTGGTACCGGCAACTTTGAAATCCATGTCGCCATAATGATCTTCCGCGCCCGCGATGTCGGTCAGGATGGCGTATTGATCGCCTTCCTTCACCAATCCCATGGCCACGCCAGCCACCGGAGCCTTTAACGGCACACCCGCATCCATCAGCGAGAGCGAGGCGCCGCAAATGGTGGCCATCGACGACGATCCGTTCGATTCCAGAATGTCGGAGACGACGCGCATCGCGTAAGGCCAGTTGTCTTCGGACGGGAGCACCGCCGAAATGGCGCGCTCGGCGAGAGCGCCATGGCCGATTTCGCGGCGTCCGGCGCCGCGCATGAAGCCTACTTCTCCCACGGAGAACGGCGGAAAGTTGTAGTGCAGCATAAAGCGCTTCTTGGCTTCGCCTTCAAAGCCCTCGAGACGCTGCATGTCGTCACTGGTGCCGAGCGTGGTGGTAACCAACGCCTGGGTTTCACCGCGGGTGAAGACTGCGCTGCCGTGCGCGCGCGGCAGAACACCGGCTTCAATCCAGATCTCGCGGATCTGGTCGAAGGCGCGTGCGTCGGGACGGTGCTTGTGATCGATCACCTGGCCACGGAAGATGCGCTCGCGCAGGATCTCGTAATATTTCTTGAGCTTCGCCTGGCCTGCTTCGTCGTCCTCGGGCACCTCGCCCAGCAGTTCCTTCTCCAGCGTCCGCACCAATTCGTGGCTTTCGGATTTCGGATGTTTCCCGGTGTCAAGCGCATCACTCAGTCGAGCGCCGATCTTCGCTTCCAGGCTCTTGAAGTAAGCCTCGTCGAATTCCGGCGGGGTCACCTGGCGCTTCGGCTTGCCGACCTTGCTGCGCAGCTCGTTGATGGCGGCACAGATCTTTTTGATTTCGGTGTGCGCGAATTCGATCGCGTCCACCACCGTCTCTTCCTTTACTTCTTTCGCGCCGGATTCGATCATGACAATCGCATCGGCGGTGCCCACGACCATGATGTTGAGCAGGCCGTCACGCATTTCGGTATAGGTGGGATTCGCGATGAAGCGGCCTTCGACCAGGCCGACACGCACCGCGCCGAGCGGGCCGAGAAACGGAATGTCGGAGAGGGTCAGGGCGGCCGAAGCGGCGTTGATGCCGCAGACATCGGGATCGTTTTCCGTGTCGGCGGAGAGGACAAGGGCAATGACCTGGGTCTCGCACTTGAAGCCCTCGGCGAACATCGGACGGACCGGCCGGTCAATCTGGCGGCAGGTGAGAACCTCGCGGTCGCTCATGCGCCCTTCGCGCTTGATAAAGCCGCCGGGGATGCGTCCGCCGGCATAGGTGTACTCGCGGTAGTCGACAGTGAGCGGAAAGAAGTCGATGCCCTCGCGGGGTTCGGGATTTGCTGTGGCGGTCGCGAGAACAACGTTTTCGCCGAAGCGCACGACGGCGGCGCCGTGGGCCTGCTTGGCAAGTTTTCCAGTTTCAATGGAGAGTTGCTTTCCGCCTGCAATTTCGACGGCAACTTTTGTAGCTTCAGGCTTCATAGATCATCCTTTATCTGGGCAGAAGGGCATGCACGCCGGTACGGAGGGCGGGTGGATAGGCGTAGGCCAAGTTCGCGGTTGGGAACGCACTTTGCTAAGGCTCTCGTGATCTGGAAACCCAATTCTGGAAAACCAGTCTGGAACCGGCTCCACACGGAGCCGGTCGCGCCGTTATTTGCGGATGCCGAGCTTGGAAATAACGGTTTTGTACCGTTCCGAGTCGTACTTCTTCAGGTAGTCGAGCAGGCCACGACGCCGGCTCACCATCATGAGAAGTCCGCGGCGCGAGCCGTGGTCTTTCTGGTGCGTTTTGAAGTGTTCCGTCAACTGACCAATGCGCTCGCTCAACAGCGCGATTTGAACTTCCGGACTGCCGGTATCGGTAGCGTGCGTGCGATACGCGTCAACGACGGATTGCTTTTGCTCTCTGGCTAACACTAACCTGTTGCACTCCTGTCTCTCTCGTTTTCGTAACGAGTTCGAGAATAACACAGCTCAGTGCAAAGTTGCCAGTAGGCCAGTTTGGGCGAAGTTCCCAGTTCCCGCTTCGCAGTTCTCAGTGGACCATACTCAGTGGAGCATGGACGATTCTGGGTTTTTCCGAGAACTCAGAACCGAGAACTCGAATCGAGGTTATACTAGGATCACACTCGAAACAAACGAGGGATGCGGCGATCTTCTGGTCTATTCCAGTGGTTTATTCCAGAGACAAAAGCAGGGCCAACCCTACAGACGCTTCATGTAGCCGGCCATAAATAATGAAAATATAAAATACGGGGGATTTTGGTATGCCACGAGGCCGATCGACTTTTTCCAAACGTCAGAAGGAACAAGCGCGCCAACAAAAGCAGCGGGACAAGAACGAGCGCAAGACCCAGCGCAAGCAGGATCAACCGGAAGGCGTGGTCGTGGACGAAGCCGAAGAATTGCGTCAGATGCGCGAGCACGCCGCAGAGCAGGCGGCGCTGTTCGGCATTGGCAGCGACGATGAAACTGATTCTGTCGAACTAATCACACCGCACGGCAAACAAGCCGGGCACTAAACGCCAAGCGAGTGGCGGGACGGGCGTCTCTCCCGTCCGACAATGCGGCGGCCGGGCGGGGACGCCCGGCGCTCCACCAACAAAAGCTAGACAAAGACCTCACCCGGCAAAGCCGTCAGCGTCCGTGATGCCAGGGTGTTTTCAACAAACCGCTTCGGACGATCGCTCGCCGACGCATCCACCTGCTTGCGTTCGATGCGCAGCTTTAAAGTGCGCTCGATATTGCGCAACTCCAGAACCTCCGCGCCTGTGACCAGGGTGGAGGCTCGGCCCTGTGAGCCGGCCCGTCCGGTACGCCCGACGCGGTGAATGAAGTCTTCCGCCATCTTCGGAATGTCGTAGTTGATTACGTGCGCCACGTCATCGCAGTGCAAGCCACGCGATGCGATATCCGTCGCAACCAGCACCCGGTAGCGGCCTTCCTGAAATCCGCTCAAGGCGCCGTTGCGTTGGGACTGCGTGCGATCGCCGTGAATCATTGCGGCCGAGAAGCCATCGCGCTCCAGTTCCTGGGCCAGCCGGTGGGCGCCGCGTTTCGTGCGCGTGAAGATCAGGGTCTGCCCTTTTTCCTCATACAATAACTGCCGCAGCACATCCAGTTTTTCAGACGGGCGCACCTCGTAGGCTTCGAGTGACACGCTTTCCGCAGGCTTCAGCACCGAGCCCAGCGCGATCCGCACCGGCTCCCGCGTGTAGTCGTTCACCAGCGCGGCCACCGATTGCTCCATGGTGGCGGAGTAACACAGCGTCTGCCGGCGCTGGGGCAGGATTTGCACGATCCGCCGGATGGCCGGAAGAAAGCCCATATCCAGCATGCGGTCGGCTTCGTCGAGCACGAGTATCTTCACGTGACGCAGGTCCGCGAACTTGCGGGTAATGAAATCCTGCAAGCGTCCCGGAGTAGCGATTACAAACTCGCAGCCGGAGCGGAGACTGTGGATCTGCGCCTTCTCCGCTACGCCGCCGATCACCAGCGCCGCCTTCGGCATATTCTTATCGCGCAGTTGTTCGTACTGCTCGTGAACTTGCATGGCCAATTCCCGCGTGGGCAACAGGACCAGAGCACTGACCTGCTTGGCGGATTCATGCTTCGCTGGTTCATGTTTCGATGGTTCAGAACGCAGCATCTCGATGATCGGAATCAGAAACGCGAGAGTCTTGCCGGTGCCGGTTTGGGCAGTGCCGATCACGTCCTTGCCTTCAAGGGCAGGAGAAATGGCGCGAGCCTGGATGGGTGTGAGGGTAATGAATTGAGCTGCCGCCAACTTCTGCTGCAACGCAGCAGACAAGGGCAGTTCCGTAAATGTGGTCATTCGATTGTTTTCTTTCTGGAGGGGCTTGATGCAGTTCTCAGTTCTCAGTTCTCAGTTCTCAGTTCTCAGTTCCCAGTTCTCGGTTCTCAGAAAAACCATCCGGGTTCCACTGGGAACTGAGAACCGGGAACTGAGAACTTTTTAGAGTTCGCATGCCGCTCGCATTTAAGTTGGCGCTGGAACCAAACGGCGGGCAGGAAATCGCGGAAGTGTTTCGGATCCAACAGGATCCCCGCGTGACGAGCAAACCGTAGCAAAAGCGTTGATAGCAGTATAGCAGAAGACGCCACGGCGCGCGGTTACGTCGGTCATAAGGCAAGAAATATGTCGATCGGGTCGTGCTGGCGCGGATGGCAGGCCATCGGGGAGTGCTCCGGATGAAAATTGTTTCACAGTGTCGCGGACGGCGAAACGGGTGTACTATAGTGCGGTTTTTCGGGATCAAAACCGAAATTCCCATTTGGAGGTCTGTATGGCTGCCAATCCGCTTCCCACCTCAACCCTGACGCTCTCCACCGAGAAAACGCCTGCCGAAGCGACCATTCACTGCTCAGGCAGAATCACCATGGAAACCGCCGATCAGTTGCGCGAGACCGCGCGCAGCCTGATCGCCGAGAGCAAGCGCCTCGTGATCGACTTCAGCAATGTCAGCTACCTCGACAGCTCCGGGCTCGGCATGATTGTCGGCGTGTACATCACGGCCAAGAGGGCCAAGTGCCAGTTGAGGCTCATCAATCTCAGCCCGCGCGTGAAGGAGATCTTCACTCTCACCCGGCTGGATGAGGCGCTGGCAGGCCACGACGATTATCTCGGAGTTACTCCCGACTAGAACCGGCTCTCTGCGCTCCATTGTTTATGAACAAGTGTTTATGAGCAAGTGTTTATGAGCAAGAAGATTATCGTGTGCGCGGATGGAACCTGGAATACACCTCATGGAGTTGGCGCCGAGGTAATGGACACAAATGTGCGCAAGCTTTACTCTGCTCTCGCAGACGACCCCTCACAGTTGCGCTACTACGATAGCGGAGTTGGCACGGATGGTACTCCCATTGATCATCTGTTCGGCGGGGCCATGGGCGAGGGGCTCTTCCAAAAAATTCAGGATGGCTATGAATTCGTCTCTTATGTCTACGACCCTGGGGACGAAGTTTATCTCTTCGGGTTCAGTCGAGGCGCCTACACCGCGCGCAGTCTCGCAGGCATGATCGCGCGTTTTGGCGTTCCCACAAAGAATCTCGACAATATGACCGTAAAACTAATTTTTGACGCGTATCGGGAGCCTGACCCGGCCAAGAAAAAGCAGCTGCAGGCTAGCCTCGATCAACAGTATGGATTGGGGCCAGTCATCATCGGCATGGTCGGCGTCTGGGACACGGTAGGATCGCTTGGCATTCCAGGCTTGCTCTTTAGCATCTTCGATCAGAAGAAGTACGGATTCCTCGATACTACTTTGCATCCGAATATCAAAAAGGCCGTTCATGCGGTCTGCATCGATGAGCGCAGGGCGCAGTTTCTGCCCACTTTGTGGACGAATCCAGATGGCTCGATGCGGACCAATGACAACGTGGTTCAGCAAGTGTGGTTCGCTGGAGTCCATTCCGATGTCGGTGGCGGATATGAGCAGTCCCAGTTATCCGATATCACCCTCAGTTGGATGATGCACAAAGCGAAAGAGTACGCCTTGAAATTCAGCGCGCCCGCCGAGGCGCAATACCTGTCGCCTGCCGCGGCCAATGCAATCGGGCCCGCACACGATGAGTGGAAGTTGATTCCGTGGGGAATTCCGAAACATCGAACGGTTCCACAAAATGCTGTCATGTCCAACACGGTGCAGCTCAGGCTCGATGGCCTCCCGCAGTACGCCCCTGAGAATCTCACGATCTCCAACCGCCAGCTGAGCGGGTACCCCATCGCTAACGTGTTACCCTACCAACCTTGACATCGCGGCCTGAATTCATCGCTCACTTTTTCTTCCTACTAATTTTCTCGGCGAGCGCGGTGGCGTCATCGAGCATTTTGTCGATGCGCCGGGCTTGGGCATCCGGAGTTCTATAGTAGAAAATGCCAAATAGATGTCCGCGCCGGCGAGAGGCCGACATGCGATCCCAACCTTCACGGGCGCGCGGATGGCCCTCGAACGCGACCTGCAGAACAGGCGGCAGTTCTCGTTCCGCCTCCTTGACGTTGAGCAGACGCTCCGCAATTTGTTCCGCGCGACGCACGCGGGCTTCGCCGCTCCTAGGTTCGGTGATCCACTTGGCGATGTCGTTGCGCGTGGAGTGGTTCAGTTCGTCATACCAGCGCCGAAACAAGCGAGCTTCGCGGAGAAGACCCTGGCTGAGAATGCGCTTGAGCTCATCGGGGATTTCTACAGTCCGTTCTTCGCGGTCCGGTTCAATCTGAAAACGGGCGACGCTGCCTTCCGCGGCTCGCGCGCCCTTTTGCATCCGCTTGTTGACCGGCAAAATGTGCCGACCCTCCCGGGTGGGAAACAGGGACGTGCGGAACGCAAACCCGTTAATTTCGCCTTTCACTTTAATCTGGCCACGCAACCCCCAGCATTGGGCTGCATCAAATGGCACGTAGATGATGACCCAATTAAGGCGGAGCGCATGCGCTCGAGCCTAGCCTCGAAACGCTTCGGGGACGGAGAGGGCTTGGCCCTGTAGGCGTTCGACATGGGCGGAAACTGGGCGTCTGCATTTTAATATGAACGGACGAACGCAATGACGTCGTCGGCAGGAGTTAGACTAGAGAAAGACATTTGGAGAACGATTGTGATCTGCCCGAACTGCGGGGAGGATAATGCGCCCAACTTCCGTTTTTGCGGAATGTGCGGCACCTTGCTCGACGCTCGGCGGCCAGCGGGCGCACCAGCGCCGAACCCAGTATCTGCGGTCCCGCCAGCTTCGCCCCCAAAGACAACGAACGCGCCCGAACCGGTGCGGCCAGTCGCCGTGGAGAATGCGACTCGGACTCCAAGCAAACCATTGCCGCCGATCAGCGGACCCTCGATGCTAGGGTTGAACCAACCCAGTGCGAATCAGCCGAGCCTAGACTCGCTGCAGGAAGAACCTTTCTCCGGCTTGGATTCCTTTTTTGAGCGCGAGCGGCCGGAGCAGCCAAAAACTGGAGGACGACGGATCCTGCTGCTCGTGTTGCTTCTCGCGGCATTAGGCGGAGCAGGCTGGTGGACGTACGCAAAGTATCTCGGCGCTATGGGGAATCGAAAGCCGGAGACCGCGGCGTCGAGCGCGAGCGAGGCTCCCGCCGAGAAGCCGACCTCCAAGCCGGCGGCCCAGAACGCGGCCCCAGCGCCCGATGCAGGCTCATCGCAAACGGCGGCCCCTTCAGCAGGAGCTCCGGAGGTGGCTCCGTCAGCGGGAGCCGAGAACGCGGGCGCTGGTCCCGAAGCAACCCCGAAGACCGCGGACAGCGAGGCAAAATCTGTGGAGGAATCGAAGCCCGCGACTCCGGCCAAGATCGCACCGGTCAAGCCCATCGACAAGCGCCGGGCGAAACGCGAGCCCCGCATGACCGCCAAACGTTCGCCGTCGCCTCAGCCCGCTGCGCCTGACACCGGGGACGCGGACTTCCGCAAAGGCGAGTCCTACCTCTACGGGCGAGGCGCGCCTAAAAACTGCGACCAGGCAGTGAAATATCTGAAGACCGCTTCGGCCCAATCGAATGCCAAGGCCCGGAGCACATTCGGAACCATGTATGCCACCGGCCACTGTGTGCCGCGCGATCTGCCGACATCATATTTATGGTTTGCGCTGGCGCTGCGGGCCGATCCGAATAATCAGATTCTGGAAAAAGACTTGAGCGCAATCTGGAACCAGATGACCCCGCCGGAACGGCAGTTGGCCACAAGAATGAAACAGTGAAAAATTGAAATTGTCATCCCGAGCAAAGCGAGGGATCTGCACTCAGCTGCAAGATGCAGATCCCTCGCTTCGCTCGGGATGACAAAGTAGCTTAGTGATCCCCTACTCGCCGCTCGGCACGAGATTCAACGCTTTCTTCACCGTGCCGCGTTCGGTCATGATTTTTTCCTGCAACAGCGTGATCGCATAAATCAACTGCTCGGGACGCGGAGGGCAGCCGGGGACATAGATATCCACGGGAATGACCTGGTTCACGCTCTGCACCAGCGCGTAATTATTAAAAACGCCGCCAGACGTCGCGCACGCTCCCATCGAAATGACCCACTTCGGTTCCGGCATCTGCTCCCAGAGCTGGCGAATTACGGGAGCCATTTTGTTCGAGACGCGGCCAGCGATGATCATCAGGTCCGACTGCCGCGGCGACGGCCGGAACACTTCGGCGCCAAAGCGCGCGATATCGAAGCGCGAGGCGCCCATCGACATCATTTCAATCGCGCAGCAGGCCAGCCCGAACGTCATCGGCCAGATCGAACTCTTGCGCATCCAATTGACGGTCGCGTCAAGCGTGGTCATGACGATGCCTTCGGGCACGCCGTCTCCGAAGACGAGTTCCTTAACTATCCTCTTGCCGTTTTCAATGTCAATGTAGGGACCAAAATTGAGTTCTTGCGCCATGCCTATATTTTAACCGCAGAGAACGCCGAGTGCGCAGAGGAAACGAAGGGTTGCCGGGGCACAGCCGGGACGCCCTTTGCTGTTAGCCTCTGGCACCGACTGCGCGCCGAACTGCTCTTTCTGCCGACTGCGGAAGTTGCACGGCGACGAAGTAACTTTCTGGATAAAGGTAGTCCTCGCCGGACTCATCGATCACGCGAATGTGGTGGAGCTTCGTCGCATCCTGATCGGGAACTGCCTGGTAGAGCTTCCGCAACTCAGGCGAAGCGGCATAGTCTTTGTTTTTCACACAAACGACAAATCGCGGCTCAGTTCGCTTCATTGCGATTCTTGCCATATGCTTGATCTTATACCTCAAGTTTTTCTCGGCGTTCTCCGCGTCTCGGCGGTGAAAACCTCCTACGGGTTCAGCACGATCTTCCCGAACATCTGGCTTTTCTCCATGTACTCGTGCGCCGTGCGAATTTCCTTCAAAGGAAAAGTATGGTCGATGACCGGCTTCAGCCGTCCGGCGAACACATGCCCGAGCACTTCATAGAGTTCGCTCATCGTGCCCATGTACGACCCCAGCAACGCCAGTTGGCGCGAGAACAGAAAGCGCAGATCGAGTTCGACTTTCGGTCCCGTCGTCGCTCCGCAGGTAACGAGTGTGCCGCCCGCCTTGAGCGACCGCACGCTCTCTTCCCAGGTGGCGACCCCAACGTGCTCGATAACGATGTCGACGCCCTCGAAATTGGTAATCTTGCGGACCTCCTGCGAAATCTTCTGCTGATAGTGGTTAATGACGAAATCGGCGCCCAGTTCGCGAGCGCGCTCTGTTTTGCGCTCGTCGCCCGCGGTCGCGATCACGCGCGCGTGGAACAGTTTCGCAATCTGAATGGCGGCAATGCCCACCCCTGAGTTCGCGCCCAGCACCAGCACGGTTTGTCCTGGGCGAATCGCGGCGCGTCCGGTAAGCATGTGCCACGCGGTAAGAAACACCAGCGGAACGCTGGCGGCATCATTGAAATCGAGCGAGTCGGGGATCGGAATGACGTTCACTGCGGGCACCGCAATCAACTCGCAGTTGCCGCCGTCCACAGTGTTGCCGAGCACGGTGAACTGGCGACACTGATTCTGCAGGCCGGCAACGCACTTCACGCAGTGATTACAGAAATGCATGGGCGCAAGCAGCACGCGCTGTCCCGGCTTGAGGTCGGTGATGTACTCGCCGACTTCGACAATCTCGCCAGCGGTGTCGCTGCCGAGGATGTGCGGCAGGTTAACGCCCGGCAGTCCTTTGCGCACCCAGATGTCGAGATGGTTCAGAGCGCACGCCCGCACGCGGATGAGGACTTGATCTTTGCGCGGCTTGGGATCGGGAACGTCTTCGTAGGCCAGAACTTCCGGCCCGCCGAACTGATGAATGCGAACGGCTTTCATGGGGGCTCCTGAGACTTTCTTAATATCACGTACCGTTTCGGAACAGAATACTAAACCGAAATGTACCAAAAGCTTTGTGATAAGTGGCACAGAATGCGTTTCTACCAGGTCGTAGAGTCTACATCGCAGGCCATGTCTGGAGGGTGTTTCCAGCGGGTACTGGACACGGTCCGCGAAACCGCCGAGTGGCTACATCAGCCATTGCAGTTCGAGTCTGCCGCCCTCCGTGCAGTCACTCGCAAAAATAACCTTGACACAGGTTACGCTCAGCGAGACCCTATACTTGCGGGCCGCGTCATAAGTACCCACTGGCGAAAACACCAGTAGCCCCGGAGTGATGATCCGGGGCTTTTGATTTTCGACCACCCTTCGCAGGGACAGCCGGCCCTCGGCTATCCAGTCGGGCCACGCCGACGTTTCCTTACCTGCACCAATTGACCTTCCCGGCTCCGCGAACCATAATCAACACATGGACCTCTACGAGGAGATCGTCCGCCTGCGAAAAGAGGGACGGCGCGGGGCAGTGGCGACCATTGTCAACGTGCGCGGTTCGATCCCTTCGTTCAAGACCGCCAAAATGCTGGTGCGCGACGATGGGTCGATGGTCGGCACCATCGGCGGCGGCTGCGTTGAGGCTGAGGTGTGGCAGGCGGCACGCGAAGTGATGGAATCGGAGAAGCCGCGGACCCTGACTTTTGATCTGAATCAGGATCCGAAATACGACACCGGCCTCGTCTGCGGCGGAACGCTGGAGATTTTCGTGGAACCGATTTTGCCTCCCGCCGATCTCTATATTTTCGGCGCCGGCCACGTAGCAGCCAGCCTTTACAAAGTCGCGCGCATCGCGGGATTCGACGTCACGGTGGTGGATGATCGAGAAGCCTACGCCAACCGCGAACGCTTCCCCGAGGCGAAGCAGGTAATCGCCGAGGATTTCGACAAGGCCACAGCACAGCTCGCGCCCAGCGATTCTTCGTACATCGTGATCGTCACGCGCGGGCACCGCGACGATATGCGAATGCTGCGGTGGGCGGTGCAGACTCCAGCCCGCTACGTCGGCATGATTGGGTCGAAGCGGAAGACCATCACTATCTTCAAAGAGCTGCAGCAGGAAGGTCTGCCCGCGCATTTATTTGATCGCGTCCACGCCCCAGTCGGGCTGGATATAGGGGCAATTACGCCGGAAGAAATTGCTGTGTCGATCACGGCGGAGTTGATCGCGAAACGGCGAAAAGTGGAGCGCGACCTGCCGCACATGAGCTGGTTCCATCGGCGCGAGCGAGAGTCCGAGGTCGAGCCGAAATCCTAAGTCATTTTCACCGCCGAGTCGCAGAGTGCGCCGAGAAATGCGTAGGGACGTTCGTGTGGGGACGGGCGCCCTCACCCGTCCAAGCCGAGCGTAAACTCGGCAGCTTGCCAGCGGCTGCAACAACTCTGGAGGATTCGCTTTTCTCGGCGTCCTCGGCGTCTCGGCGGTTATGATCTCGGGATGCCTAAGGAAATCGAAATTAAATTTCGAATTGCGGATCTGCCCGCCCTAGCCCGGGCGCTGAAGCAAGCGGGCTTCAAACAGCGTACCCGCTCCACCCACGAAATGAATTCCCTCTACGACCTGCCCGGCCAGAAGCTGCGCAAGCGGGGTGAAATGCTGCGGCTGCGCAAGTACGGCGAGACCTGGATGCTGACGCACAAGGCGAAAAGCAAGGCCGGCCGCCATAAAGTGCGGGTTGAGCTGGAAACGCGTATCGAGAACGGCGAGCAGATGGACGCCATTCTGCGCGCCCTCGGTTTCGCGCCCACGTTTCGCTATGAAAAGTATCGCGCCGAGTGGAGCGACGGCACCGGCCACGTCGTGCTCGATGAGACTCCGATTGGAAATTTCGGCGAGATCGAAGGACTACCGCGCTGGATCGACCGCACGGCGCGCGTCCTAGGAATCGCCCCGGGCGATTACATCACTCAGACCTACGCCCCTATGTTCTTTGCCTGGAAGCGCCACACGCACAGCAAAGCCACAGAGATGACGTTTCGAGCGCTCCGCAAGCAACCGAAAAGCGTTTAACCGCCGAGACGCCGAGAGCGCCGAGAAAAATCTGGAAGGCAATAAATAATGAATAACGAATAATGAATCGCTGCGGATCTCTTGAAGATCTAGCCAAGCATTCTAGGCGCACTCGGCGGTGAAAGCCCTACGAATTTGCCCCGTGACACTTCTTATATTTCTTGCCGCTCCCGCAAGGGCAAGGATCGTTGCGCCCAACTTTCGCCGCCGAGCGCACCACCTGCTGCACTTGCATGTCGCCCGCCCCGGCCATGCGCGCCTGTTCCAGTTCCCGCTTCTTCTTGCGCTGGAAGGCTTCCTCGACTTCGTCCACAGAGGTGGCAACCTGGCGCGGCCGGCGTCCATTGCCGCCGCGGCCGCCGGTAATGACCGCAGGCACGCCCGCTTCGGGCCCTTGCACGGACGTATCGCTTGGAATGATTTCGCCACCCGGCCTCGCCCCTGAGTCTGGCGGGCGTTCCATGATCTGCATCAAGTACAGGTAGCGAACCGTTTCTTCCTGAAAGCGCTGCATCATTTCTTCGAACATGTCGAAGGACTCGCGCTTGTACTCGACCAGCGGATCATGCTGGCCATAACCGCGCAGGTTGATGCCCTCCTTCAGGTGGTCCATCGAAAGCAGGTGATCTTTCCACTGCGCGTCGATCACGCTCAGCATGATCATGCGCTCGTGATAGCGCATAGCATCGGCGCCGATCAGCGCCTCTTTCGCGTCATAGCGCTCCTTAAGTTTGTCGAAAATGGCGTCGCCCAGTTCCTGGCGGTTCATTTGCTCTGGCTTGAGGCCTTCGGCGTAGATGTCGACGCCAAAGCGGGCGACGATCGCGTCTTTCAGAGCTTTGAGGTCCCAGTTAGCGACGTGCTCTTTCGGTGGGCAGTGCCGTTCGAGGATGTCGGCGAGAATGCCGGAGACGTAATCTTCGACGATGAGATCTTTCTGGTCGAGGCCTTCCAGCAGACGACGACGCAGGCCATACACCGCCTCGCGCTGCTTGTTCATCACGTCGTCATACTCCAGCAGGTGTTTGCGGGCCTCGAAGTTCTGGCCTTCAACGGCTTTTTGCGCGCCTTCGATTTGGCGCGTGATCATACGCGATTCGATGGGAACACCTTCCTCCATGCCGAGCCGTTGCAGCAGCTTCGAAATCCACTCTCGGGCAAAAATCCGCATCAAGTCGTCTTCGAGCGACAGATAGAAACGCGACGAGCCCGGGTCGCCCTGGCGCCCGGCGCGCCCGCGGAGCTGATTGTCGATGCGTCGCGCTTCGTGACGTTCGGTTCCGAAGATGTGCAACCCGCCCGCTTCAATCACCTCGCGATGTTCCTTGTCCGTGTCGGCCTTGTAGCGCGCAAAAATTTCATTCCACTGATCGGTCGGCACCGCGTACTCATTGCCGGCGTAGTACCAAACCGTGCGGTTGGGATCGTTCACATCGGCTTCGATCTTGCCCTGCGCAGCGCGGATCGGCTGCGCGATTCCCTTCTTCACGCATTCCTGCTTGGCCATGAATTCGGGGTTGCCGCCGAGCAGAATGTCGGTGCCCCGGCCCGCCATGTTGGTGGCGATGGTGACCATGCCTTTGCGTCCTGCCTGCGCCACAATCTCCGCTTCGCGCTCGTGAAACTTCGCGTTCAGCACGACGTGTTCCTTCAATCCTTTTTTATTCAGCAGGTCGGAAAGGCGTTCGGATTTTTCGATCGAAGTCGTGCCCACCAGCACGGGCTGGCCGCTATCGTGCAGCCTTTGAATTTCATCGGCGGCCGCGAAATATTTCTCTCTCTCCGTACGATAGACGATGTCCGGATTCTCTTTGCGCAGCAACACACGATTGGTCGGTATGACAACCACTTCGAGCCTGTAAATCTTGTCGAATTCCGGCGCTTCGGTTTCCGCGGTACCCGTCATGCCCGCCAGCTTTTTATACATGCGGAAATAATTCTGGAAGGTGATGGTGGCAAGCGTTTGATTCTCGCGCTCGATCTTCACATTCTCTTTCGCTTCGATCGCCTGGTGCAGCCCGTCGGACCAGCGCCGCCCCGGCATCAGGCGCCCGGTGAATTCGTCGACAATCAGCACTTCCCCGTCTTTGACCACGTACTCGACATCTCTCCTATAAAGCGCATGCGCTTTGACGGCGGTCTCCACGTGATGCTTCAGCGCCCAGTTTTCCGGGTCGGCGATGTTGCCGATCCCCAGCAGCTTCTCGACTTTTACCCAGCCGTCGTCGCTGACCGTGATGTTGCGGTGCTTTTCGTCGACCACATAGTCCCCGGTCATGATTTTGGGCTCGCCCGGCTGCGTATCTATTTCTTCGCCCTTTTCCAGCTTGGGGATAATGCGATTCACCTTGTAGTACTTGTCGGTGGACTCTTCGCTGGCGCCCGAAATAATGAGCGGCGTGCGGGCTTCGTCGATCAGGATGGAATCGACCTCGTCGACGATGGCAAAGTTGTGCACGCGCTGCACGCAATCGTGCAGGTCGAACTTCATGTTGTCGCGCAGATAGTCGAAACCGAATTCGTTGTTGGTGCCGTAGGTCACGTCCGCAGCGTAGGCGGCGCGGCGCTGCTCGTCATCGAGGTCGTGGACAATCACGCCCACCGTCAGGCCAAGAAAGCTATAGAGCTTGCCCATCCATTCGGAGTCGCGCTTGGCCAGGTAGTCATTGACCGTGACCACGTGCACGCCGCGCCCGCTCAGCGCATTCAGATACACCGGGAGCGTCGCGACCAGCGTTTTGCCCTCGCCCGTCTTCATTTCGGCGATCTTGCCTTCGTGGAGAACCATGCCGCCGATCAACTGCACGTCGAAGTGCCGCATGTTGAGCACGCGCCGTCCAGCTTCGCGGACAACCGCAAACGCTTCCTCCAGCAACTCGTCGAGAACGCCCTTGAGAACTTCGCTGCGCTCGGCTTCGATTTCCCTCTGGCGGTCGGGATCCGCGTCCGGCTCGTCGGCGATGGAGATGAGCCGCTCCTGAATACGGGCGCGAAACTCCGCCGTCTTGCCGCGAAGTTGTTCGTCAGAGAGCTTCTGTATCTCCGGTTCGAGCGCGTTGATAGCCTCCACACGAGGCTGCAAGCGCTTGATCTCCCGCTCGTTCTTCGTCCCGAAAACCTTGCCCAGCAATGTGTCGATCAAAACGGAAATCCTTCAGAGACACGCGTCCTAAGTATCAAGTAAAAGCCTAGCACATTAGATGCGGCAGGGATGGTATGCGGAGCGAACTCTAGCCTTTCGCGGACTTACGGACCATCCTTCTCTTCGGCTCTCGCGGCGGGAGCTTCCACCTACCCTCGCCGAAGTCGTTCAACCACTGCCGAACTTCTTCCTCCAGAGTGGTGCCCTTTGCTCGCGCAATCTGCTCCGCTCGATCGAGTAGGTCATCGTCCGCACTGAAAGTAATTTTCTTCATCGCCATCGTATTCTCCACAGCTAAAGATCGGCCAACTTCCTAGTTTTCCCCAGCCGTCTTTAGTATATTCACCTCGGACATGCCCACCTTCTACCAGCGCTTTCAGGAAACGGCCCGCAAGTTTCCCGACAACATTGCCCTTGAGATCCAGCGCCAGCAAACGGTGGAGCGGGTCACCTTTGCGGAACTGACCCGCATGTCGGAGAGCGTGGCGCGCTGGCTCTCAACTCGCGTGCCGCGGGATGCGCGCGTAGCGATTCTGGCGGCAAACCATCCCCGGTGGGTGGCGGCATATTTAGGGATCATCGCCGCCGGCCGAACCGCAGTTCCGCTCGACACGACTTTCAACGCCGATCAGGTGCAGAAGTTGTTGATCGACAGCGGAGCATCCCTGTTGTTCTGCGACGTGAAGCATCTTCCGGTGGCCGCGGAAGCGGTCGAGGGACTGGGCATAAGTCTGGTGATGACGTCAGCGGCCGCCGAACAGAATCCCAATCCGGGTGCCCCACTCATCGCGTCCTCTGCGATGAGTGGGTTCCGCGGTACACAGGCGCTGGCCGCCGATCTCGATTCCATCTTCGCCGCCGGCCCCGCCGGCTTTCAGCCCCTCGTCCCCGCTGCGGACGACCTGGCGGCGCTGCTCTACACCTCAGGCACCACCGCCGATCCAAAGGGCGTCATGCTCACCCACGCCAACCTCGTCGGCGAGGCGAACTCTGTGTTCGCGGTAATGAAGATTAGTTCTGAGGATGCGCTCCTGGGAATTCTCCCGATGTTTCATGTCCTCGCGCAGATGGCGAACCTTTTCCTGCCTCTATTCAATGGCGCGCGCGTCGTCTATCTTGAAACGCTCAACACCACCGAATTGCTGCGCGCTTTGCAGACACGCGACATTACCGTGTTTTGCGTTGTACCCCAGTTCTTTTACCTGATTCACGAGCGCATTTTCAAGGAACTGCACAAACGCGGCAAGCTCACGCTGTCGCTGGTGCGCACGCTGATGGGGTTGAACCGCGCGCTGCGCCGAGTCCATATCAACGTGGGCAAACTTTTCTTTGGAAAGATTCACGCCACCTTCGGCCCTCGCATGCGCTACCTGATAACCGGCGGTTCGCGATTCGATCCGGCCATCGCCCGCGACTTTTACTCCTTTGGCATAGATGTTCTGAATGCGTACGGCCTAACGGAAACCTCAGGCGGCGCCTTCATCAACCCTCCGGGGCGCGATATTGTATTTGGCTCGGTTGGACGGCCTTTTCCTGGGGTCGAAGCCCGAATTGTCGAAGAGAAAACCGTCGAAGAGAGGATTCTGGACCCGCAGCCGGTGGAAGCGGGCGCGCCGCCCGCGGGTGAGATTGCCATCCGCAGCGCCATCGTCATGAAGGGATATTGGAATCGTCCCGAAGCCACCGCGGAGGTCCTGCGCGACGGCTGGCTCTACACCGGCGATCTGGGCTACTTCGATTCCGGCGGCAATCTCTTCATCACCGGGCGGCGCAAAGAAGTCATCGTGCTCGCCAATGCAAAAAATGTGTATCCGGAGGAGATCGAAGCGCACTACCTCCGGGCGCAGTCCGTGAAAGAAATTTGCGTGATGGCATCGGAGGCGCGCCCAGGTGATCCAACGTCCGAGCGTCTCCATGCCGTGGTCGTGCCCAACTTTGAACTGTTGCGCGAACGCAAGATCGTCAACGCAAAAGAGGCGATCCGCCTCGACATTGAAGCGCTCTCCCACAAGATCGCTTCCTCCAAACGCCTGGGCAGTTACGACATTTGGCAGCAAGACCTGCCACGCACGACGACGCGCAAGTTAAAACGCTTCCAGATAGAGCAAAGGGTTCGCGAGCTGAAACAAAACGACGGCAGCGGCGCTGCGGACGTCGGCAAGGAGAAAGAGAAGCCGCTAACCGACGACGAGCAATCGTGGCTGGAGCGGGAGGATGTACGGCGCGCCCTTGCCATAGTTGCGGAATCGTCGAGGGAATCGTCGCGCAGCCGACTCGAGGAGATTCGTCCCACCCACAATCTGGAGCTGGATTTGGCACTCGATTCCATGCAGCGCATTGAATTGCTGACCGCGCTCGAGCAGCAACTGGGCGGCGACGTGCCCGAGGCGCAGCTGGCGGAAATTTATTCCGTGCGCGACCTCATCGATGCCGTTCTTGGCAGCGCGAGCCGCAGCGAGGGCCAAGCCAGCGCCCAAGCCCCTGCTTGGTCGACAATCTTCAGCGAGCCAGTAACTGATCCCGAGGTCCTGGCATTGGCGCGCCACAATATTTTCGCCGAAGTCTTTTTCTTTCTCCTGGGGAAACTGATTTATCTTTTCGCGCTCGACTGCCTTCACTTAAGAACACGCGGACTAGACAATCTGCCCGCAAAGGGCCCGTACATCCTCTGTTCGAATCACCAGAGCTATATCGATCCGATGGTGATGGTCGGGGCACTGCCGTGGCGCCTGTTTCGGGATACCTTTGCGCTGGGCACGAGCGACATCTTCGGCAAAGGATTCTTGCGGCGACTGGCGCGATGGCTGCGCGTGGCAGTCCTCGATCCGGACGCGAACCTGGTTTCCGCCATGCGTGCCGGAGCTTTTGGCCTCAGCCAGGGACACATCCTCGTTCTCTATCCCGAAGGCGAACGCACCGACGACGGCAACCCGAGAGTATTCCGCAAGGGCGCCGCGATCCTCTCGATTCACACGCAAGCTCCGATTGTCCCGATCGCGATCGAGGGCTTCTACGAATTCTGGCCGCGTCACAAAAAGTTCCCCAAGTTCGCCGATTTGCAACTCGCATTCGGCAAGCCGATTCAACCTCCACCACTGAGTGAGGCGAGCGAGGCCGCGTACGAACAGCTGACTTCCGAGTTGAAAGCCAGAATCGTGGCGATGTGGCAAGAATTGAGGAAACAAGAAATACGCGGGCAAAGTCCGCGCGAACTGGAAGAGAACGTAAAAAGTTAGGCGTTCGCCGAAACCGGACCGCTATGACTTAATAACGTGACCTAAGAACCGGTCGTTCGTGCTTCGCGGGCTTGCCAACGACCACGACTAACGACCAACGACCCTGGTTTTATGCGCCCGCGCTCTTAGCTTGCCCGCTCACAACCTTGGTGAAGGCCTCGACAACACCGGCGTGGAACTTCTGGCCAGCCCCCGCCACAATCTCCAGTTCGGCCTGGTGAGGCGAGAAAGATTTGCCGGCAGCTCCGCTGATCAATTTTTGGTAGGCGTCGGCCACCGCCAGAATGTGAGCCTCGATCGGAACGTTGACCGAACGCGCTCCCTGATCCTGCAAAATCTGCTGCGCCACGATGATCGGAATCACCCGCCGCAGCGCATTCCCGACGGCCTGGGCGCGGGCATCGGCCTTGCGGGGCTTGCGGAAACTGGCCACCACTTCGTCGCGGCTCATGTCCGCGGCTTTGTAGAGAATGTCGTTGCTGATGCCGAGCTTGCTCAAATCCCGCAGCAACACCGCCGACCGCAGCAACTCGACGCGATCCGAACCCAGTCCCATCGCCTCGGCCATTCTGGTCGACGCCTGCACCACCCGCTGGTTTTCACCATTGCCGAGCTTCTCATTGGCCATGACGTGTTCCAGAACCAGCAGCAGCCCGCTGAAACTTTCCCGTATGTCGGCCGTCATCGCCTCCTTGCGCTCGTAAAGTGTGCCCATCACATAGCCAACAACCGCCAAAACCCCCGCCCAGATGGCGAAGTTGAAGAGCCGCTCCCCGGGCAGCGTCAGCACCTTATGTGAGGGGATCAGATTGTTCAGAAAGTCCAACAGAACCACCAGGAAGACGCAAGCGAAGGCGGTGAGAGTCGCGTGCCGGCGCCCGAAGTAGTAGGCCGAGTACAAAGTCGGCAGGAAATAAAAGCAGAGCGCCATCGGCAGCGACTCGGCATAGAACTGCACCGTCGCCGCGATCAGGAACAACGATAGCAGCAGAATACTTTCCTTGGCGATTTTACTCATCGTGGTTGTCCCGATTCTTTGATCGTCCCGATTCTTGATTATCCCGATTCTGGTGCCCGGGCCGTCCAGCCCCGCTCGCGCGAGCAAGAAAGCCCTACTTGACATGTTGAAGCACTCTAGTGTCCAAGGAAAGTTACCGGGGTAATGAGCCTTTTGTGCAGTGGCGCAGGGGAAAGCATCCGCGTCTCTCTAGTCTGCGAGCCGAGTCTGTGGACGGGCTGGAGCCTTTTGGGTGGCGCAGCGGTTCACCGGTGCGATCTAAGCGCTAAATTTCGATTTTAGTGGCTTAGGGATATTCAGCGTCCCCAAGTAGCCCGCTTGGGAGCCGTCCCCTTCGTAATCCAAAAAATCAACGGCATAATCGGTCTCGGAGGTGTAGATGTGTACCTTGTTGTCGACACAACTGAACGTGATATCCCCAGCGGAATTCTGCGTTATTGTGTTGTAGCCCGGATAGTAGTGTAGATGCTCCGACGGCGCCTCCCCAACAACTATGATGTCCGGGTCAATCGTCGTGAGAACGTCCTCCGGCACCCTCCCAGAGTCTCTGCCGTGATGGGGAGCGAACAAAATATTGGCCTTATGCAAACTCAGACTGCCCTTAATCGCCTCGACAAACTCTGTCTCTAGGTCCCCCATCCACATGAACCTGGCACCATCCTGTATGGCGTACGTGATGATTGGCGAGATATTGTTGGGGTTTTGCCCTTCTTCTGCGGCAGCTAGAGCTCCCGCGAACGCCTCGCCCGAAGTGATGGGCCAGTGGATGTTGATTCCAGCACGGTCTCTTGTCTCGTCATCCTGATTCATCCACTTTCGAGAACACCCTTTGAATACATAGAATGCCTTTCTCGAGTCCCGCAATTCGCAATAGTGGTCGAAATCGTCTGTCTGGTCCTCCTTCTGGGCTTTATTACGCACACAGTAAAAGTTGAGGATATCAATTACCGAATCCAAGTACTTCAACCCCCGAATGTGGTCGTCATCCGGATGGATCGAAATAAACCGGGTGACGCCTTTGGCGGCAGCCAGCGCCTTGATCTCCTTGGCGATTATCTCCTCGTTGTCCTCAGATAAACAGCAGTCGATTATCGAGAAGTTATCGGTGTTGTGGTCGATGTAGAACATGTCTCCATTGCCCACCGACAGCGATTTGACTATTGACATGGAACCTCCTCACTTCTTGTTGGCTTCGACGCGCCTGACGATATAGCGGCACTGTTTCCGATGGGAAAACACGAACAGCAATAAAAAGCTAATAGGCAACGCCCATCCCACGACTTGGTCCCATTGTGTGAATTTGGGCCGCAGCGCCAAGGCCACCTTCTCGATAAGGAGGACGGCAAACACCGAGGTCATCGAACGATATGTGTTGTTCTCCTGCGATAGCGATGTGAGTTTGGGGTCCACGCTTTCGGCCTTCACGAAATCGCGGTAGTCACAGAACCGGACGAAGCGCACCCAGCGGAGCACCGGCTCAATAATTAGTGAGCCAACCCTGCTCAGAACCATTCCGACGAAGTACGCCGCGAGCAAGAAGAGCATCACGTTGTTCTCAAACGGCACTGCTCCAGCGACGTAGCGAGAAGAGATCAAATACACAGAGCCCGGAAGCAAGTAGTTGAACAGCTTGTACTCTGATATCTTCTCGACAAGCGATGCAATTGCATCGGCCACCGTGATCGTCCTCCTATGACTGTTGATCTCCTATTCAGGATCAAAGGGAGTGAGCCGCCTAAACTCTCCGTGCCGATTCTGAACGTGGATCGTTGCCCGGGGTTCGAGTTCGCGAGCGAACTCAATTGCCTCGGCTTGAGTTTCAGCCAGAGCACTGCTGCGCTCCGCATCTGGACGCTTTACTGCCCAGCCGTACTGGTGGTGCACAACGAAAAGTTCCCTCGGCGACATCTAAACCTCCCTTGGGGACAGAACCTTTTGTTTCACTGGTGTAGTACGGTTCTCCCAATATACTGTAAGGTAGCGAATGACGTTTCGCTCGTCAAGTGCTGTTTCGAAAAAAGATAACATGGAGACCCCATGCCAAGAAAACCCCTAGGAAGCTTGGGCGCAATCGTCCGAGAAAAGCGGGGCAAGAAAAAGCTGCGAGAGACCGCAAAAGAGATCGGGATAGGGCCCGCGACTCTCATGCGGGTGGAGAATGGCAGAATTCCGGACGTAGAGACGTTTGGGAGGATATGTAGATGGTTGAAAACGGATCCAGGGACATTCCTGGGCTTTGAGACCGGTTCTTCAGCGACGACCCCAAGCGGAGCCCTCTCAATCTCCGCGCACGGCCGATTTGACCAGACGCCCGAGCCCGCCACTGTCAGTGCACTGGCGCAAATGGTGCTATATGCGCTGAAAGCCCAGCCTTGGCTCCCCGACCCGGACCTATGACCGACACCCTTGAGCGTGGCTTCAAGAGCTGGGCCGAACGGACAGCCACATCTTTGAGGGGAGACCTCGGATTGGGTGCCGATGATCGGCTACAGCCATCTGCCCTAGCACACTACCTGGAAGTACGATTGTGGACTCCGCAGGACGTTCCGGAACTGCCACCCGCCGTGCTCGACCAATTGCTGGCGAAGGATCCTTGGGGTTGGTCCGCGATTAGCGTTCAGCAAGGGGCCGCCGCCGTGACAATCTACAACCCGCGGCACTCGCCAGGCCGACAGGCGAGCGACATTGTCCACGAGCTTGCCCACATAATTCTCGGGCACGAGCCAGCAAGGCTAATAATGTCCCACGACGGTACCTTCGTGATGCGCAGCTACGACCAGAAGGATGAAGACGAGGCCAACTGGCTAGCGTGGTCGCTCCTTCTGCCTAGAGAAGGTCTCCTGGCCTGTAGGCGCCAAAATCTGACAGCCCTCGAGATTGCGAATCGATTTGGGGTTACCGACACCCTTGTCAAATTTAGGCTCCGAATGACGGGCGTTGACGCCCATATCAAAGCCGCGTCTCGCTATCGCAGGAAATAGCCGGGGCAGGGCGCTTCACATCTCTCGGTTTTCGAGACGTCGGATGTGGGTTCCCACCACTCCCGCAATCTCACCCTGACTTTCTTTCATCACAAAACATCTGTGTGCCCCATCACAGACATCCAACCCGCCATGCGCGAGAATGTCGGGTGGCCCGTCCTATCGCGAAGCGAAGGGCGGGGCCTTTGACTTTTTTTCATCACAAACGCCCAGTGAGCACCATCACAGACCTCCAACCGCCCGTCGGCGACAATGGAGCTTGACCTGTCGGTCAGGGCAGAGGTGCGTCCGTCAACCAAAGCGGCCCTCGAAGCTGCCCAGCCCAACTTGCTAGTGGCTCTTTGATAAGTATATTCGAGGCAATTTTTGGCAATGGGCGGGCGTCAGCAAGCCGCCGAAACTATGAGTTTTGAGAGAAAAGAGCGAAGAATCGAGCTAACTCCTTATTCCGGAATATTTTGAAAATAAGTCCTGTGCGCTCTAGATTTTGGCGGGAAGAGTCCCCCTAACCCTATGATTCCAGTAGATCGGGGGGAGGGGGGTAGTAGTAAACACGGGTTAATACCTTCCGAGTTAATAGGCAGAAATTACCGTCACTTCGCCCGCGGATGCGTCTGATCGTAAACGTCCATCATGTGCTTGACCGAGAGCTGCGTGTAGCGCTGCGTGGTCGCCAGCCGCTCATGCCCAAGCAGTTCCTGGATGGCGCGCAGGTCCGCTCCCTCTTCCAGCATGTGCGTGCCAAAGGCGTGACGCAGAGTATGCGGATGAACTTCAGGCGACAGTCCCTTGGCAACTGCGATGCGCTTGACGATGCGTCCCACGCTGCGCGTGGTAAGCCGTCCGCCGCGCTGGTTGACGAGCAGTGCGGGCACGCCGGGTGCCCCACGTCTCGCGGTTTTCGAGACGTGGGATTCCCGCACCGTCTTCTTCAGCGTGGCGAGCAGTTGTTGCCGCCACGGCAGATAAACCGCAAGCGCCGCGAGCGCCGACCCGCCGAACGGGACGTACCGTTCCTTCTTCCCTTTGCCGCGAATCAGAATGGCTTCGTTGCTCAGGCTGATGTCATCGAGATTGATGCCCACCAGCTCCGAGTTGCGAATGCCGCAGCCGTAGAGCAGTTCGAACAGCAGCCGATCGCGCTCGGGAAACGATGCGACCTCCGGCATTTTGCCGTCGAGCACGGAATTCATTTCTTCAATCGTCGGAACGCGCGGCAGTTTCTTCGGCAGCCGTGGCGTCGAAACCAGCTTCGCCGGATTCTGCTCGACCACCCCTTCCTGCGCCAGCCAACGATAAAGCGAGCGCACCGCGGCCAGGGCGCGGGCGACGGAAGTCTTGCTCAATCCTCTGTCGTACAGATGCGAGAGGAATCCGCGGATGGCGATGTGGTCGATCTTTTTCCAATTCCAAGCGCGCGCGCCTATTCTCGGACCTATGTAGGCGGCAAAGTTGTCGAGGTCTCCGGTGTAAGCCTTGATGGTATGCGCCGAGGCATTGCGCTCCCGCAAGTGGCGGAGGAAGTCGTCGGTGGCGCGTTCGACAATGGTGCGCGAGTTGTTAGGGGCCACGCTCATGAGAGAGGAAATTGGTAATTGGTAATTTGTAATTTGTAATTTGAAAATCCAGATCAGGACCGAAACGCGAAGCGCGGCGCCGGGTTGGTTTCAAATTACCAATTACAAATCGCAAATTACAAATTGCCGTCCCTCGCTTTCGCCCGCGGATGATGCTTCGCATACACGCTCTTTAGCCGGTCGAGTGCAACGTGCGTATAAATCTGCGTGGTCGAAATGTCGGCGTGGCCGAGAATGGTCTGCACCGTCCGCAGGTCGGCCCCATTCTCCACCATATGCGTCGCGCAGGAGTGACGCAGCATGTGCGGACTGGCGTGGCGTCCTGGGGCAAGTCCCGAAGCGCGACCCGCCGCCCCAACCAGTTGCCAGATGCGCTGACGGGTCAGGCGGCGGCCTCCCGTGCCCAGGAACAAGAGCGGCGAACTTTTCGTCGTCGTTTTAGCGATTACTTCCCTGCCGTTTTTCAGATATTGCTGTAAGGCTTGCTGGGCCGGCACTCCGAGCGGCACCATGCGCTCTTTGTCGCCCTTGCCGCGGACCAGGATGTATCCCATTTCGAGCTTCAGGTCTTCGAGACGCGCGTCGGCAACTTCCGACACGCGCACTCCTCCCGCATAGAGAAGTTCCAGCATCGCATGGTCGCGAAGCGCAAGCGCTTGCCCGCGCGCCGTTTCATTTCGCGGCCGCGTCTCGGCCAGCTTCGTTCCGGACAGCATGGCTCCGACTTCCTCGCGGCTCAGCGCCTTGGGCAGCACCTTCCACTGTTTCGGCAGGTCGATGTTGAGCGTTGGATCCTTGTCGATCTTTCCATCGAGCAGCAAATGCCGATAAAGATGCCGGATGGCCGAAAGCTTCCGTCCCACCGAGCGCCCGTCGAGCCCATTCGAAAATAATTCCTGAATATATTCACGCACGTCTTCCCGCCGCGCTCCGCTCAGGGCCACGCGGCGCTTCTCCAGAAACTCCGCGAACTGCGCCAGGTCGCTGGTGTAAGCGGCAATCGTCAACTTCGCCGATCCGCGCTCAACCCGCAGATAGTCGAGGAAAGCGGAGAGCGTCCGAGCGTTGGCATCCGAGGCCATGAGATGAGTATGGGATGTCAGGCGGAACCCGAGAAGTAACGAGGAGGATGCGGGCGGATAGTACGGGTTCTAAGCGCTCGTCCTCTAAACATTTTATGGATCGGCGGACCGGTTCTATGCCTTCGCCTCGCCCCCAGTTCGCAGCAAATCCACCGCATACAGCGCACCCTCGGGCGTCTCTTCGTGCTTGAAGTAGGCGAAGACATCGCGGCCTGCGGCGAGATGCTCGTGGATGCGAGCGCCCATCGCTTGGCGTTCTTCGGCAGAGTAAGTCGGTTTGCGGTAACGGTAGTACGCGAAATCGGCGGTGACTACGTCGGGAGTGTCGCGCTCTTCCGTCTCGGCCACACAGAGCGCGATGTTCCACTCGCGCAGCGTGTCGCACGTGGCGTCGACGAACGCTGGCTCGCTCAACCACGATTCGTGGCGGAACTCGAACGCCGCGCGCACACTTCGCGGCAAGCTTTTTAGAAATTCGGAAAGCACCACCTGATCTGCTTTGAAATTCGGCGGCAGCTGAAAGAGCAACGGGCCAAGGCGTCCGGCGCGCTCTAAGGCCTCCAGCGTTCCGAGAAAGCGCTGCAGGAATTCTTCCGCGCTCTTCAGGCGCTTGATGTGGGTTAGCACCTGGTGCGCCTTGATGGTGAAGCGAAAATGCTCGGGCGTTTCGGCGATCCAGTTCTGGACGGTCGTCTCTTTGACCAATTGGCGAAAGGTGTAGTTGACTTCGACCGCATTCAATTTCGATGCGTAGAAATTTAGAAATTTCTTCTGCGCGAGTTTCTCCGGATAGAAAGCAGGCTTCCATGTCGGATAAGCCCATCCGGAGGTGCCAACGTAGAGATGCGCCATGTGGTTTGGTAGCGCCCGGCTTAGTCAAGCGCAAGCCGGAATTATAACTTGCGACGCGCGTCCGCGGATGGCTTCGCTTTCGTCTTTGTCTTTGTCTTTGTCTTCCTCTCTGGGCGCGGCCGAGCTTCGGCCTGGGCGGCGACGCTGCTGCCTTCGTCCTCTTCTTTTTCCGATGCGGCGGCCAGTCCGGCTAACTGCGGTAGCTTCTGCTTCAGTTTCCGCACGGGCTCAAACAGGTCGCCCATCTTCTCCACCCGCGCGAGCACGTCTTTCGCTTCGAATACCAGTCGCGCCGCATCTTTTTTCTTCAGCGCCTGCTCGACTTCGTCCCACAAAACCGGCGTCGACACCGTAGGCTGCTCGCGCGCGCGCAGAGAGTAAATCGAGATTGTCGTCTTGTGCTCGTCGTTCTGGCTCCAGTCGACGAACACCTTATTGGTGCGCACGGCCTTCTTCATATCCGAGACCACCAGTTCGGGATGCTCCTGCTCGAGCAGACGCGCCACTGCGTGGGCAAAGGATTTGGTCTGCTCGTAGCTGGTTTTGGTATGCAGCGGGATATAGATCTGCAATCCCTTCGAGCCAGAGGTCTTTGGAAAGCTCTGCAGCCCGAAGTGATCGAAAATCTCGCGCACCCAGAGGCCAACCTGCGCACACTGCACAATGTTCGTCGGAGGTCCAGGATCGAGATCAAAAACAATCGCGGTCGGCGTCCGAATGTCGGCAGCCAGCGAGAGTGACGGGTGCAGTTCAATCGACGCCAGGTTCGCGATCCACACCAGCGTGGGCAAATCGTTGGCGAGGATGAAATTAATGGTGCGGTGGTTGCTCTCGCTCCAGATGGGTGCAGTCTTCACCCAGTCGGGCCGATGCATGGGCGCGTTCTTCTCGAAGAAATACTCGTGGTCGACTCCCTCGGGATAGCGCTTCATGGTGAGCGGACGTCCGGCGAGATGCGGCACCAGCACCGGCGCAATGCGGACGTAGAAATCCACCACCTGCCCCTTGGTAAAACCGGTGGCGGGATAGAGGACCTTGTCCAGATTCGTGAGCTTGAGTTTGCGGCCCTCGACTTCGACGATGGTGGGGGTGGACATGGCTTGGTGCGAGTTGCGGGCTACGGGCCGGCGACTCAAAACGGCTTCCAGTATAGATGGCCCGCCTTTTAACACACCAGCGGGTTGACATGTCATCGATATTTCTAGTATTATCGAAATATGGCCGCCACTACCAGCAACCTCCGAACGAACACTGAGCGCGTCGCCAGGTATGCCGACATGTTTTCCGCCATGGGCACCGAGCCGCGATTGCGCATCATGCAATTGCTGCTTTCCGCGCATCCCGAGGGTCTGGTCGTCAGCGAGATTCAGGACGAGCTCGAAATCCCCGGCTCCACGCTTTCTCACCATCTTGACAAGCTCAAGAATGAGGATCTGGTGCGCGTTGAACGCAAGGGCACGTTTCTGCATTACAGTGCCAACACGGAAGCGCTGCGCGAAATTTTGCAATTTCTTTACGCCGAGTGCTGCACTCGAAACAAGGCGCTCAAGCCGCAAACTCTCGTCCAACTTTGTAAATAGGAGAAACCGTCATGCCCGATGCCAACCTCGAGGTCGCCAAGAACGATGTCGCCAATATCAACATTAAGGAAGTCGTAAAAGAAAAATACGGTCAAGCGGCTTTGCGAGTTACGAATAAGACGGGCGGCAGCAGTTGCTGCGGATCGACGCCGGCGAGGGAGTTCTGCGATCCAATCACCTCGAATCTCTACGCCGCGTCGCAGGCGCAGCAGATTCCGGAAGAGGCGATGCTGGCCTCGCTCGGATGCGGCAACCCAACTGCGCTCGCGAAGCTGACCCCCGGCGAAACCGTGCTTGATCTGGGCTCGGGCGGCGGCATCGACGTGCTGCTCTCCGCCCGGCGCGTGGGGCCCAGCGGCAAAGCCTACGGCCTCGACATGACGGATGAAATGCTTGCGCTGGCCAACGAAAACAAGCGCAAGGCGGGCGCGGAGAATGTGGAGTTTCTGAAGGGTGAGATCGAAAACATCCCGCTACCCGACAACTCGGTCGACGTCATCATTTCCAACTGCGTCATCAATCTTTCGGCTGACAAAGACCGCGTGCTGCGCGAGGCATTTCGCGTGCTCAAACCAGGCGGGCGGCTCGCTGTCTCCGACGTGGTCACGCGCGGCGAAATGGCGCCCGAGGTCCGCCAGAGCGTGCTGGCATGGGTTGGTTGCATCGCCGGTGCCCTGGAAGAAAACGAATATCGCGGCAAGCTTTCCGCCGCCGGGTTTGAGCAAATCGAGATTGAGCCCACGCGAATTTATCGCATCGACGATGCTCGAGAGTTCCTCTCATCATCCGGCATTGACGTGGATGCGATTGCGGCGCAAGTCGATGAAAAGTTCATGAGCGCCTTTGTGCGCGCGGCGAAGCCGAAACGGGCGCAGGAGGCGTGCTGTGGCCCGACGTGCTGCAAGTGAAGGTGTTGTCCGTCTGGGCCCCGGTGGTAAAGGTCGGGTGGCTGGGATAAAGCGACACCTTCCATGATTTGTCATCCCGAGCGAAGCGAGGGATCTGCATTCTGCGGCGAACTGCAGATCCCTCGCTTCGCTCGGGATGACAAATCATAGGTGCTCGGGATGACAAATCTTCGGGAGAGTGAGTCGGAGATCGGACATGGAAGCTCAATACAACGTTCTGTTCTTATGCACGGGAAACTCGGCGCGCTCCATCATGGCCGAGGCGATCCTGAACCACAAAGGAAGACCGGCATTCACCGCCTACAGCGCTGGAAGTCATCCGTCGGGGACGGTTCGTCCCGAAGCCCTGAAGCAGCTTGCGATGGCTCGCATCCCGACGACCGGCCTGCGCAGCAAAAGCTGGGATGAATTCGGGCGACCGGACGCTCCCGCGATGCACTTCGTCTTTACGGTTTGCGACAACGCCGCTAAGGAAACCTGCCCGCTGTGGCCGGGACAGCCCATGACTGCGCACTGGGGAGTTCCCGACCCTGCCGCGGTTCACGGAGACCCCGCCGAAATCGACCGCACGTTTCGCGAGGCTTTTTTTATTCTCGACCGGCGAATCGGTCTTTTTCTCTCGCTTCCGCTGGCCGCTCTTGATCGCCTCGCGCTGAAGAAGGAGGTGGATCGCATCGGAAAGCAATGACGCGGCAATGACGATGACCATGACAACGCGAAGCCATCCCGCCGCCTCCGCTTTTTCGGCCGTCATCTCACCGCGGTCCTCACACGGTGTAGCACTGGTCACATGGGACTGTGCCGCGGATCACAGCCCGGAATCCTATCATACTGGTATACATGTATGTGAATATGAGAGTACCAGTGTGATATCGATTAAGAAGAAGGAGCCATGCCTGACTTTCTCCGCACCATCGTTGACAAGTTCACCTTCCTGGTAGCCAAAGATCGCTTGTATACGTCGGACGGAGTATGGGTGGTCTGGGTCCAGCCGCAAGGAACCAGCCGGGTCCGAGTCGGCGTCACGGACTTCATGCAGCAGCACAATGGCGACGTTGCCTTCGCCTCCGTTAGGCCCCCGAAAACCACGCTCAACGCGGGCGATGAGTTCGCGGAAATCGAGACGATGAAGGTGACCATCGGTCTTTCCTCTCCTGTGGGCGGAACTATTGTCGAGGTCAACGACGCCCTCACCTTGAAGCCTGAGATTGTTAATGAAGACCCGTATGAAAAGGGATGGCTGGCAGAGATTGAGACTGCGAACTGGGAAGCCGATCGTGCGAACCTGCTCGACCCGCAGGCATACATGGCCGTGATGCAATCCCAAGCGGAGCAGGAGCTGCAGTCATGAGCAAAAACCGAGTGGTGGTTATACCGTGCAGCGGGATAGGCAAGGCGCTTGGTTCTGTAAGCCGCGAAGCTGCTTACGAGCTTTGTGAAGAGTTGCGCCCTGACCAAACGCAGTTGGTGGCGCTCTCGAAGCTCGTGCTGGGTGAAGAACAGGCTCGCGAGCAAGTCCGCACCAGCCCCGCGGTGACCATAGACGGCTGCACGCAGATGTGCGCCGCAAAGTTGGTGAAGCACAGTGGAGGCACAATCGCCCGCGAGGTAGCCGTGTTCGAGGTGTTTCGCCGCTACAAGGGGCTGAAGCCCGAAGGTATCGCAGAGCTGAATGCGGAGGGCAAGCACCTCGCCCGCGCACTGGCGGAGGAGATTGCTGCTGATGTTGATGAGATCGCCGAAGGAGGCGCCCATGCCTAGTCTGCCAGAAAGAAAAGCTGGGATCATTGCCTGTTCGGGCGAGGAATTGGCCGAGGGCACGGTGGCCCGACTTGCGGCCCTTAAGGTGTTGCACGAGTTGCGGCCGGGGAACACTGTCACCATCTGTTTGCCGCTATTTCTCGCAGGCGGCGAAGGGGACCGGGCGTTCGCCCGCTTTCATCCGACGATCACGGTCGACGGATGCGAGCTTCGCTGCGCCGCGCGAGGTACCGAGATGTATTCCGGCAAGCCGGCGGCGAGCATCGTGGTCAACGAACTTGCAGCAGGGCAACGGGTGGACCGAATCGAGGGACGGCGTCGCCTGAATGAGGCTGGCAAGCAGGCAGTTGAAGTGACCGCCCAGCGGCTGGCGGAACTGGTCGATCACTTCGTCGGGAAACGGGACAGCGCGGCACGGGTTGCGGAATCCGCTGTGCCGCAACCGAGCGAAGCCAAGGTCGCCACATGCTCCTGCGGATCTGGTGTCCCGGTCAAGGTGTTGATTGCCGGAAAAGCCGTCGGACTGCAGGCGCTGCCGCTGATCTTTCAGCGTTTCCGAGAAATGGGACGTGCGCCGGACACTGCGGGGGAAGATCTGCTCCAAACTGTGAAGATCTACAACTACGTTCCACCGGAAGCGGAGGCGAATTACCGCGAAGCCATCCTCCGCGAGTACGCGGCGTTTTGCGCCCGCAAGGAATGAACATGAGCCGAACTGCCACATATCACACTACCGTTCGGTGGACAGGTGAACACTGGGGACAGCTGACGTTGGGGAACGGTCCCGAGATGAAGTTCTCGGCGCCGCCGGATGCACAGGGGCACGCGGGCGTCTTCACCCCGGAAGACGCATTTGTGGCGGCGGCGAACACTTGTGTGATGCTGATGTTTATTTGGGCTGCCGAGCGTTTCCATCTGAACCTGCTGTCCTATGAATGCCGCACCGAAGGTACTAAGGTGATCGAGCTTGACCGGACGGAACTCTTCACGCGGTTGTGCTTTCGCCCAGTAATCCGTGTTGCTTGCGGGGAGGAGTCAAGGGCGGTAATAGAAACTAGGGTGCAACGTGCGCTGCAAGCGGCGCAGAAGTACAGCCTGGTCGCAAATTCGGTGAAGTCCGAAATCATCGTAGAGCCCGAAATTGTCATTATCGACAAAGACGCGGAGGACCACCTTCCAGTTTTGGATCGCTGAGAAGTGAGGGAACGATGCTGAGCATTATTGTTTATGGTCCTGGTTGTTCGAGGTGCGTGGAAACGGAAAAAGTGGTGCGGCACGCAGTAGAGCAGATGCGCGTCACGGCTGAGGTACAGAAGGTAAACGATCCGATCGGTATGGCAAAGGCAGGCGTGCTGCTCACCCCGGCGGTGACAGTAAATGGGTTGGTTAAGGTCTCTGGCCGCATTCCCAAGGAAGACGAGGTCAGGGGATGGCTTGCGGCGGCGTCAGCTACGATGGGCCGCTGAGCACGCCCACAGTTGTTGAATAGTGATCGAGGGTGCCCGGTGCGAGTGCAGTCCCCTGTTACTATCTTTGTATGCGCGTATAAGTATACATGCTGGGACCTAAGTCCGAAACCATTGCCGCATCGCTGAGGTGAAGACACAACTATGAAGCTCGAACAGTATTTCAAAGGTCTATCCGACGTAACCCGGGTGCGGATGCTGAACCTGCTGCTGCACGGCGAGCTATGCGGATGCGATATCCAGTACGTTCTGGAGATGTCGCAGCCGAATGTGTCGCGACACTTAACGTATCTGAAAAATTGCGGGCTAGTGTTGGACCGCCGCGACGGGCCTCGCATCTTTTACCGGCTTTCGGAAGCCAAGTCTGGTACGACCAGGCGTTTCTTTGACTTCCTCCCGCAGGTCTTTAAGGGGGAGGAACTTCTGCAAGAAGACATTCGCAAGCTGAAAGAGGCAATCCAGGCGGGCTCGTGCACGCGCAGCGAATGGCGTCCGTACTCGGCGCTGCCGAAGGCGAGCGCTTCCCTGAGGGCGTAAGGACATGGCAGGCAGAGTCTCTTCTCGACTGAGCTTTCTGGACCGGTACCTCACCGCATGGATCTTCGCCGCCATGGTCGTCGGGGTCGCACTGGGATGGCGGCTGCCGGGAATCGTGCCGTTTCTGAATCGCTTCAGCGTCGGCACGACTTCGATTCCGATCGCGGTGGGGCTCATCGTGATGATGTACCCGCCCTTCACCAAGGTGCGCTACGAGGAACTGCACGAAGTTTTCCGTAACAAACGTGTGCTCAGTCTATCCCTCATACAGAACTGGATAGTCGGCCCGTTCCTGATGTTCGGTTTAGCCGTCGTGCTTTTGCGCGGCTATCCCGAATACATGGCCGGACTCATCATGATCGGACTGGCTCGCTGTATCGCGATGGTCATTGTCTGGAACGAACTGGCCAGGGGTGATACCGAGTATGCTGCGGGCCTGGTTGCCTTCAATTCCCTGTTCCAGGTGTTCTTCTACTCGCCGTACGCGTGGTTGTTCATCACCGTTCTTCCCGCAAAACTCGGCCTCCACGGCGCTATCGTCCATGTCTCCATCGCGGAAATCGCCAAGAGTGTTTTTATTTATCTTGGCATTCCTTTTCTTGCCGGGTTCGTTACGCGCACGCTGCTGCTCCGCATCAAAGGGCGCGAGTGGTATGAGCGTAGCTTCGTTCCCCGCGTAAGCCCGCTCACGCTGATCGCTTTGTTGTTCACGATTGTGGTGATGTTCTCGCTCAAGGGCGCTTACATCGTTCGGCTTCCGCTCGAACGTCCTGCGGATCGCGCTGCCACTATTGATTTACTTCGTCGCGATGTTCCTGGTGTCGTTTTACATGGGGAAGAAACTCGGCGCCGACTACTCGCAGACGGCTACGCTCTCATTCACCGCGGCCTCGAACAACTTTGAACTCGCGATTGCCGTCGCCGTTTCCGTATTCGGTATTAACTCCGGGGCCGCATTCGCCGCCGTCATAGGACCCCTGGTCGAAGTGCCCGTGATGATTATGCTGGTTAACGTAGCGCTTTATTTCCAGCGCCGCTATTTTCCCGATGCCGCTCGTTTGACAATCTTCCCTGCCTCCACGTAACTTCGACTTTTTGGTGTTCCGTCGATCTTCCGTCGTGGAGGCAGAATGAAATCCCGCTTAACTTCTATACAAACAATAGCAGTCTGTTTTGTGCTCTGCTCGCTTGCTCTGGGGCAGGATTTGGCTTCTTTCGAGAAGCGCACTACCGTGAAGAACCTGGCCAACGGGCTCACCATCATCATCTGCGAGCGGCCGGAAGCGCCGGTCTTTTCGTTCTTCACGCACGTGGATACGGGCTCGGTGCAGGATCCCATGGACAAGACCGGCCTCGCGCACATGTTCGAGCACATGGCCTTCAAGGGCACGGACACGATTGGGACGCGCGACTATGCGGACGAGAAAGTTGCGCTGGCGAAAGTTGAAGAGGCTTACGCCGCCTACCTTGCCGAGCGCGACAAGCCGGTGGACCGCGATGAGAAGAAGCTCAAGCAACTCGAACAAGCCTGGAAGGACGCGATTGCGGCCGCCGACAAGTTCTCCGCGCCTTACAGCAACGAGTTTGGCAAGATCGTCGAAGGCGAAGGCGGCGAGGACATGAACGCCTCCACCGATCTCGACGAAACTCTCTACCACTACTCGTTCCCCATCAACCGGCTGGAACTGTGGGCCTATCTGGAATCGGAGCGCTTTCTGCATCCCGTGATGCGGCAATTTTACAAAGAGCGCAACGTGGTGATCGAAGAGCGCCGCATGCGGGTGGACAGCGATCCCATGGGGCGACTGCTCGAGCAATTCACGGAAGAGGCGTTCGCGGCTCATCCCTATCACCGGCCGACCATCGGCTGGATCTCGGACTTGAACTCTTTTTCGGCGACCGACGCACAAAAATTCTTCGATAAATACTATGTGCCCTCGAACATGGTGGTCGCCGTGGTTGGAGACGTAAAAGCTTCGGAAGCCATGCCCATCGTCGAGAAGTATTTCTCGCGTATTCCGGCGCGTCCCAAGCCCGACACGGCAACGACCACCGAGCCAGCGCAGAATTCCGAGCGTACGGTCGTGCTGCACGAGCAATCGCAGCCGCTCTATCTCGAAGGCTATCACCGCCCCGATTATCGCAGCCCGGATGACCAGGTCTACGACTCAATCGCCGACCTGCTGTCGAATGGACGAACCTCACGCCTCTATCGCGCGCTAGTCCGCGACAAACAGATCGCGTCGGACGCGGAGGGATTTACTGGGTATCCGGGAAATAAATATCCGCAGCTGTTCGCGTTTTACGCTACCCCGCTCCCGGGCCACACGCCGCAGGAAGTGGGCAATGCGATTCATGTGGAGATTGAACGGCTGAAGAAAGAAGACATTTCGGATGAAGAGCTCAGAATGATCAAGACACGAGCCAAAGCCAACCTGATCCGTTCGCTCGGATCGAATGAGGGTCTGGCGTTCGAGCTCGGGTTCTATCAGACGCGCTATGACGACTGGCGGGAACTGTTCCGCTCGGTCGACCGGATCGAAAAAGTTACCAAGGCGGATATACGGCGGATTGCGAATCAGACGTTCACGCCCGATAACCGGACGGTGGGGATCATCGAATTTGCCGGCGGGCCGCCGGGAACTGGCGCAGGGCCGCAAGGAGGTGGACAGTGAAGCGCGCACGCCCAGCCCCTAAAGGGGTAACGGATTTCGAGGGATTTAAGGTATCGCTAAAGCGATACCCTGATACGAAGCAACTGGTCGTCTTTGCGATCGTCGTGTTCGTCTTCATTGGCGTCTTTGGCAGCGGCGTGCAGCTGTGGGCGCAGGCGCCAACCTGGCAGCAGATACCGATTCCAAAGTTGTCGGCGTTTCATCCGCCGCAGCCGAAGCGCATCGTGTTTCCGAATGGCATGGTGGTTTTTCTTCAGGAAGACCACGAGTTGCCGACCATTGACGGCATCGCTCGCATTCGCGGCGGCGAGCGCTCGGTTCCGGCAAACAAGACGGGGCTGACCGAGATTTACGGCGAAGTGTGGCGCACCGGCGGCACCAAGTCCCAGACAGGCGATCAGCTCGACGACTACTTGGAGCAGCGCGCCGCCAAGGTCGAGACCGGTGGAGGCATCGACTCCACGAGCGTGAGCTGGACGTGTCTGAAAGAAGATTTCGACGATGTGTTTCGCGTGTTCGAGGACCTGCTGAGGAATCCCGAGTTTCGCGCCGACAAAATTGGAATCGCGCAGAAGGGGATGTATGACAGCATCTCGCGGCGCAATGACGATCCGGGGCAAATCGCGGGACGGGAAGCGGCGATACTGGTGTATGGCGCGAACAATCCGTATGCGCGAGTCGCCGAGTATCGAACGGTGGCAGCGATCACACGGCAGGATCTGGTCGAGTGGCATGAGCAGTACGTTCACCCGAACAACATCATCCTCGGCGTGGTCGGAGACTTCGATTCGGCGAAGATGGAAGCCCGTCTGCGCGAGGCTTTCGCGTCCTGGCCCAAGGGACCGGCGCCGACAGATACGGAGATCAAGCCTGATCCTGCAAAACCTGATCCTGCAAAACCAGATCCCGCAAAACCAGGATATTACCAGGTCGACAAAACCGACGTGAATCAGAGCACGATTGAAATGGTGGCGGTGGGCATCACACGCCGCACTACGGATTATTTTGCGACCTCGGTGCTCAACGAGGCCTTCGGCGGAGGATTTTCGTCACGGCTGTTTAACGACATTCGAACCACCAAAGGGCTCGCCTACGGAGTCGGCGGCGGAGTGGGCGCGGGCTGGGATCATCCCGGAATGCTGCGGCTGATGGTGATGACAAAGAGCAAGACCACCATCGAGTCCATTCAGGCGCTCGATGAAGAGATCGCCGACCTCGCCAAGCGTCCCATCGACGATGCGGAGATCAAGCGCGCCAAGGACGCGATTCTGAATTCTTTTGTCTTCCGCTTCGATTCACCGGCGAAGGTGTTGCGCGAAAAAATGGCATATGAGTTTTACGGCTATCCGCTGGATTTTCTGGAGAACTTTCAGAAGGGGATCGAGGGAGTTACGAAGGAAGACGTAGCACATGTAGCGGCGAAATACATCCACCGCGATCAGATGGCGGTGCTGGTAGTGGGCAACGCGAGCGAATTCGACAAGCCCTTGTCATCGCTCGGGACAGTGACCAAACTGGATATTACGATTCCGCCGCCACCGCCGGGGGTGATGCCGGAACAGGGCGAGCATCCGTAAGCTTGCAGCGAACGCAGCGGTTGAGCTTGCGCCCCGGCTGCCAAGGCACGACCATCGTGGCCTGGACTCTAGCGTGCGCCTTGGACATTTTTCCACCCCAACCTCCGCGCGTCTCCCTCCAGAGCGTCAACTGTTTGCGCTGGCGGCGGCTGATGATCCAGGGTTCGACCAAGCAACTTCTCCAAATTACGGACCTCAGGAGCATATTCCATCTCCAATCGTTGTCGAAACCCGACCTCGATGGCGGGACGGCGCTCATAAACAAAATTCAGTCGGGCCACAATCGCTCTAGCTTCTTGCCACACAGTCGGAAACGCACGTTCGAATCGCCCAAGTGCTTTGGATTGCTTCAACCGCTGCAACTGCTGCTGCACTGCTTTAGAGCGCATACGCCGGTTACCATTGATGATCTCAAAGTTACGCCTTCCGTCCGAACGCAGTCCCAAGAATGAGAGAACTTTCTCGTACGCAATACTGGGAGCACTGGCGAAATCATCGAACAAGATGACATGAACCCGCTCCCTACCGAACGCGTCGAAGTATCGTTGAATCTGTTCCGAGAATCTGGTGATTTCGCGATAGCTCAAACGCGGAACGGGTTCACCCCGAAAAGGCCCTAACTGCCAATATCGCTGTTCCTGAGAATCAACCGCCAACTCGAATCGGGTAATGTGTTCGGCCTCGCAGCACAGCCTCATACTATGCAATGAATGAATGACATCGATTGGGTTCCGCAGCATAACTATGATCTGAGCAGTAGGATTGAAGTCGAGAATCTCTTGAGGGGCCCTTCGCGACACCAAGTACCCTGTCGATGCTTCCCCGATTCGGCGCTTTCCGGTTGCGCGATCAAAATTGCTCAAATATTGCGCCAGCGTTCTTGATTGTCTCTGGTGGCCCAAAATATCGGGAGCGAAAAAATGGGGCTCTTTTCGCTTCGACATACCTATGTCCGGGTGACCACCCAGATACGCATAGAGTGCCGTGGTGCCACATTTTGGCGCTCCCACGATGAAGAAGTCTGGTTTGCTTACGGTTGGCATACTCACAACCTCCTCCTTGTCGGGCAATGGGATGTCGGCCTGTCTTGACGCATCCCGCTGGCGCCGCCAGTATCGGGGGAAACTTGCTTTCCGGTCAGTGAGTTTGCTCACAGCCAAAACGTGATGAATGTTTTACCCGGGAATTGGGGTCAGATTGGATACCCGGAAAGAATGCGAGAATTGATTGCGTTTCGCACCCCTCACCCCACTATCCCATTTGACAAGAGTCGATCCTGGAGTTATTGTAGGCGAACAAACGGCGAATACCGCCAGCGCCTATGACCGCACATCCGCTGCTCCCTGATTTCGAGTCCCCGCCGAAGCTGGTCGGCATCGCACGGATTGCGGCGGCCGGTGAGTCGCTCCGCGAGGGGCACAACGTCGAGTACTTCACGCTCGGGACGCGATCGCTGCTCAATCGGGTGGTAAGCCGGCGCAATCTTCCGTTTACCTGGGCCATCAATCCTTATCGCGGCTGCGAATTCGCCTGCAAGTACTGCTATGCGCGCTATACCCACGAGTTCATGGAACTGCGGGACGGCGTGGAGTTCGAACGAAAGATTTTCGTCAAGCAGCAAGCGGCAGCACTGCTTCGGTCGGAGTTGAAAAGGGTCAAGCGTGGAGAGGAGATTGCGATTGGCACGGCGACTGATCCCTATCAGCCGGCGGAGCGGCGTTTCGAGGTGACGAGGGCAATCCTGGAAGAACTGGCGCTGCACTCCGGACTCGAGATCGGAATTGTGACGAAATCGAACCTGGTGACGCGCGATGCGGAAATTCTGCGGCGCGTGGGCGAGCACAACCGGGTTTTTGTAAACGTGACCGTGACCACGGTGGATGCGGAACTGGCGCGCAAGCTGGAGCCGCGAGCGCCGCGACCCGATCTGCGTCTGGAGGCAGTGCGGCAGCTGAATCTCGCGGGCGTGGACGCGGGCGTGATCTGCGCCCCGGTGCTGCCTGAAATCACGGACCGGCCGCGCGATCTCGAGGCGCTGGTGAAGGCCGCCAGCGCAGCCGGCGCGAAGTATATTTTTGCCAATCCGCTTTTCCTGAAACCGTGTTCGGCGGCGGTGTTCCTGCCGTTTCTGGAAGAACACTTCCCCGAACTGGTGCAGCTTTACCGGACGCGTTATGCCGATCGAGCATTTCTGCCAAAAGGGTACGGGCAGCGGCTATCGCAATTGATGGCCGCCTTGCGGCGAAAGTACGGAATTGGAGATCAGCACGCCCGCAGCAGTCGTAGAGTGCATACGGCGGTCGCGCAGATGGAATTGTTTTGAGGCGTCTTTAGCTCGTTGGTGGAGAGCCGGGCGTCCCCGCCCGGCCGCCGAACTGCTGGGCTCAGGGCGGACGGGCGAGACGCCCGTCGCTCCACAAGCAAAGGCAGCGCCAGCCTATAATGTTACGTCCGCCATGACGTCCCCTCAGCCAACTGTTCCCCCACAAAACAGAGTCAAGAACAACGCCCGACAGTTCTGGTATCGCGTCAGCGAGGGGCTGGCCGTGAACCAGCTCTGGTCGCAGTTTGAAAAAGACGCGCGCTCGAGCTATCGGCTGTACTCGGCGGGGCTGGACAAACTGCCGGAGGAGCCGTCCAGATTAAAGCGGGCCTGGCAGATGGCGAAGGCGCTGTTCTGGGCGATCCTGGAAAAGCTGACCCCGGCACGCCGCGTGCTGCTGCTGCTGGCGCTGATTCTGTTGTTCTTTCCTGGCGGCGGGTTCAGTTACAACAGCGACGGCAAACACATCGAGGTGCAAGGGCTGGATTTGCATTTCTGGGGCGGGATATTGATGTTCGTCGTCCTGCTGCTGGAGCTGGCGGATCGAGTGGTGATGAAGCGAGACCTGGAGATCGCCAAGGATATTCAGGCGTGGTTGTTGCCGGGCGCGCCGCTGCAGATTCCAGGATACCAGATTGCCTATGCGACGCGTCCGGCGAACACGGTAGCGGGCGATTACTACGATGTGATCCTGCGGCCGGGCAGGAGGTCGAGCGGAGATAAGAGCGAAGACCGGAACGAAGATCGCATTTTGTTTGTCGTGGCGGACGTGGCGGGAAAAAGCATTCCGGCGGCGATGCTGATGGCGACCTTCCAAGCTAGTCTGCGGACGTTGTCGACGAGCGGCGTCACGCTGGCCGAACTGGTGGCCGACGTGAATCGCTATGCCTGCTCGAACAGTGCTGGCGGAAATCGCTTCACCACCGCTTTTCTTGCCGAACTGGATGCGACGACTGGAGACCTGGTTTATATCAACGCCGGGCATAACGTTCCCATTCTGCGCAAAAAATCGGGCTTGGTGGAGCGGTTGGAGGTGGGAGGCATTCCGGTAGGGATTCTGGCTGAAGCGCCGTACCAGTCGGGAACGGCTCGCCTCGAGCCGGGCGACTGGCTGGTGATTTTTACCGATGGGGTCGTCGAAGCGGTCAACCAGAAGGATGAGGAATACGGTGAAGCCGCATTGCTACGACTGGTGGATCGCGAGTCGGGGTCGCCTCCAGCAGAACTGCTGCGCAGCCTGCTCGCGGAATTGGATCGGTACGTGGGAAACACTCCGCAGCACGATGACATCACTTGTTTGCTGCTGAAACGAATCTGAGAGGCCAGCTCTCAGCTGTCAGCTCTCAGTAAAGTCAAAATCTTTTGCCCGCGCACTCGGCGTCTCTGCGTCCCTTGCGTTGAAGGTTTTACTGAGAGCTGAGAACTCAGAGCTGAGAGCTGCCTTTCTACAGCGGCTTCAGGCCGGCAAAGGAAAGGAATTGTCCCGCCGCGAATTGAGCCTGGACTAGATCCGAGGAAACCTTCTGCACTTGCGCCACTGCGGAGTCGGCCTCCGCCGCGCGACCGGCCCGGCGCAGAGCTTGCGCGAACAGAAGCACATTCACATCGTTGGGATCGACTTTCACCGCGTGCTCCAACTGAGCGACCGCCACATCGGACTGCCCCTGACGCAGCGCCAGTACGGCCAAGCCGGTCAGCGCCGTGCCGTCGTCCGGATTCAGGCGCAGAGCATTCTGGTAGCTCTCGGCGGCCTGATCGTAGTCGTGCAACTGCAGGTGAGCTTGACCAACTTCGCTCCACGCCGCGGCCTGAAGCTTGGGATCGCCGGAAGCGTGCAGCACCGCATTGCATTCCTCGATCGCTTCCTGGGGATGTCCAACGTGCAATTCGTATTCGCCGAGGGCGAGGATTTGGTCGGGCGGATATTTGTGCAGTGCCTTGGCCGCCCGGAACTGCACGATCGCCTCGTCGGCCCGGCCCTGCCTGGCAAGCGCGAGCGCGAGGTTGTTGTGCGCCGTGTAATTCCGCGCGGTAACGCTCAGCGTATAGCGCCACAAGGTTTCGTTGTCGTGCCAGTAGCCCAGCTGGCGATAAGTGAGACTTCCCAGAACGAACAGTACGGCTACGGCGGAGCCAGCCAGCCAAACCCCGCGGATTCTGCGCTTGGAAGCCGCCTCACCGACGCCCCACACGACTGCGACAAACAAACCTATGAAGGGAAGATACCCGTAGCGGTCGGCCATCGCCTGCTCACCAACCGTGACAATTCCGATCATCGGGACTAGAGTTCCCAGGAACCAGAACCAGCCGACGGGTAAATAGCGGCGGTCTCGCCAGAGAATAACCAGCGCCGACAGCAAGAGCAGCAGCGCAGCCGCTCCCACTATCTGCCAAGCGGGCAGCGATCCCTCTGGACGCGGATACATGGGGACCAGCGGAGACGGGCAAAACGCCTTTCCGATATATCTCACATAGGAGACGAATGCGTTCTCCAGCCGCAGTGACACCGGAACTTCCGAAAGCGCCCGCACCGTGTTCCCGGCGCGCTGCGCAAAGACGGTTACGACCGAATCCGCCGCGGCAAGGATGAAGAGGGGTAACTTCTCCCAGACCAGATAGCGGAACGAGCGTGGCGTAGGCGTCGCCGGCAAGCCTCTTGTCGCGGAGGCTGCGCCCATTCGCTGCAGCGGCCAGTAGTCCCAGAGCAGCAGCACAAAAGGTAGAGTGACGATCTGCGGCTTGGCCATCAGGCCAAGAACAAAGAAAACGGTCACCAACGAATAGAGATAACGCCGGCCCGTCCGCGCGTACCGGTCGTAAGCATGGAGGGCAAGTAGGAAGAACAACAGGCTAAGCACATTCTTGCGCTCCGCGGCCCAGGCGACGGACTCAACGTTGACCGGGTGCAGGGCAAACAAAGCAGCCACCACCAGACTGGGCCAGGTGAATCCAGTGGCCCGCACCAGCAGCAGGAACAGCAACACCGCATTGGCCGTGTGCAGCAGGAGACTTGTGTAGTGGTGGCCAATAGGATTGAGGCGAAAGACCCGGTAGTCCAAAGCATGCGACAACCAGGTCAAGGGGTGCCAGTTCCCTTGGTAAAAGGTCGTAAACGACCACTTCACCGTGTCCCACGTCAGACCACCCTGAACATGGGGATTCTTCATAATGTAGGCCAAGTCATCGAAATCGACGAACTGGTTGCGGACGATGGGATTGTAGAAAGCGAGCGTGACGGCCGCCAGCAAAAGACAGAAGATGACGAGGCGCTGTTCGCGGGACGCTGACATGTCGATAAGTGGAGGCGACTCCGTTGGCTGCAAGGCGGGCCGCTTCCGCAAAACAATATTCCACCCCTGCTGATGACGATTCTAACGCGATGTTGTGTTGACTACGACGGCTCTGAATCGCCCGCCACCACCCCAAAGTAACAGCTCCCCCATCAGTTTTTATGCCGCCGATGCCGACGTCGAGCCCGGTTCTCACCACCTAGCCGTCGTGGGCGCAGAGAGGCCCGTTTCAGTTAAGCGTTCCAAAGCATCATAGTGCGCCGCAATTACTATAGTGCTCATGGGGTGCCAGCCAGTCTTCGTGCATGCCTTCAGCGGCTGATACCCTAAGCAGTAAGAACAGGTCTCGCTCACGAAGCCGCGCGATTGTGACCAGTCAGGGGTGGGCGAAATGCCATTCCGTCTTGACATATGGCAGAACGCGGAGTTTTACGAATGAGCGAGTGCAGGCGGTCGGATGACGAAAAGCGGCGGGCGCAAGAAAAGCCGACCCGAGCGTTCCGCCACATGGGCACTGGAGCCGACGGCTTCCTCTTGCCTGCTGTCTCGGCCACGCCGGTTCCGGGAATGTGAATAGTTGAATCCATGAGTTCGTCTTCCACTGCCGCGGTGGCGAAATGCCTCGAACGACCGGGAGTCCCGGCTTCCTCCAAGCTGTTTCAGTCGCCGGCGCAACGCACCTTGCTGTTGTGTCTGCTGTTGACCGCCGTGGTGCTGGTGGTCTACAACCCCGTAATTCACAACGGGTTCCTCAACTGGGACGACGACCAGTACATCACGGACAACCCTCACGTAAGGGCGGGCCTGACCTGGGCGACCGTGAAATGGGCCTTCACCACCTATCATGGGGCGTATTGGATGCCCGTTTCGTGGCTTTCTCATGCGCTCGACTGTAAACTTTTCGGCCTGAATCCAGCCGGACACCACTACGTGAATGTCTTGCTGCACGCGGTCAATGTGGTCCTTCTCTTTCTCTTGCTCCAGAGTGCTACGGGATTCCGCTGGCGCAGCCTGATGGTCGCTGCTCTGTTTGCGCTGCATCCGATGAACGTCGAGTCCGTGGCCTGGGCCGCCGAGCGGAAGAATGTATTGAGCATGCTGTTTTTTCTGCTCGCCCTGTATGCCTACGTCTGGTATGCGCGCCGACCTGGGCTCCGCCGATACACTGCGGTAGCGTGCTTCTTTGCACTGGCGTTGCTCAGCAAGCCGCAGGTGGTTACGTTTCCGTTTTTGCTCTTGCTGTGGGACTACTGGCCACTATGCCGGATTAGCGCTCCGGATGTGGCCGAGACGGCAACGCGAAGCAGGAAAGTGCGCAGATTGTGGAACGGATGGCTGGTGCTGGAAAAGTTGCCATTATTGCTGCTCTCCGCCGCCAGCGCGGTGGTCACCATGAGAGCCGCGAAGGCCGGAGGCGCCGCCAAGGCTCTTTCTGAGTACAGTTTGCTCTTGCGGCTGGAGACTGCCGTGATCTCGTGTGTGCGCTACCTGGGGCATGCGCTCTGGCCCTCAAAACTGGTGGCGCTGTATCCGCACCCTACCAAGCTCTATCCGGCCTGGCAAGTAGGCGCGGCCCTGGTTCTATTGATGCTCGTCACCGCGTTGGTCCTCCGCGCGCGTGACCAACGCTATCTTGCCGTCGGATGGTTTTGGTTCCTGGGCAGCCTCGTGCCCATGATCGGGCTGGTACAGGCAGGCCTTCAGGCAATGGCCGATCGTTTCACGTACCTTCCCTTCATTGGACTGTTTCTGATGTTGACCTGGCTGGTGGCCGACTGGGCCAGAGCTCGCGAGATTCCCGCCCGATGGCTCGCCATTCCCGCCGTTTCTTGTCTGCTGGTGCTGGGAGCCCTCACTTACCGTCAGGTTGGCTACTGGCACGATATTGAGTCCTTCTGGCTCCGCACGTTAGCGCTCACGCAAGACAACTACGTCGCAGAAGACAACTTGGGAGACTTTCTGTTCAGGCAGGGCCGAACCGAAGAGGCCGCCGCGCACTTCCGCGCCGCACTCGCCGTCCGTCCCGACGGTCTGACTGCCAACCTGAATCTTGGCGCCTACGAGGATGGCCGCGGCAATCTGCCCGCGGCCATCGAGCGCTATCAGATGGTGGCTCGCCACGCCGGCGACGTTGGCATGCGCGCTACCGCCTATAGCAGTCTCGGATTTGCCTATCGTGGAATGGGGCAGCCGGTGCAGGCCAAGCAGTGTTTCGAAACGGCGCTGCAGTTGGCGCCCGATCGGGCCCGGGCAATGGTCGGGCTCGGCTTGATCGCCCAGGAAAATGGCGACCTGGCGGAGGCCATTCGCCTGTACTCGCGTGCCGCAGCGGTCCGGCCAGATGATGTGGTTTTTCTGCTGCTCGCCCAAGCGCTGCAGCAGGAGGGGCACGTGGACGAGGCCAACGCGATTTCCGAGAGCGTGGCGCGCTCCTCGCCGGATCTTCCCAAGGCGCAGAAAACGGCGGAGTCGCTCCTCTCCGGAAAGTAAAGCGCGGCTATCAAATGGCCGCGGAAAGGGACGGCTTTACAGGCCGCTGAGAAAGTCAAATTCGATGCCCAGCCCCTAAGGGCGTCCGATTTCGAAGAACTTGCGGCATCGCTGAAACGCGGTGCCCTGATACCAACCCCAGGCTTTTCCGCAGCTTTTGAAGGCGTGCCCTGATACGACAAGCGCTCGCACACCACAGGCTGCCAGGCCATCGGAAAAGTGCAAGCGAAAGCAAACGCAAAAAAAGCCTGGGTGAGCGTTCTCAGAATGGTAGTTGCGGCATCTGACGGCGGCTTGAAAGGTGAAGATGGAGACGAGGGGCGACTGGCAAAATTTGTCAAATCTGGGTCCCGAAAGTGTCATACTGAAAGAATCGAGGGTGACTGAGGCGGTGACTACCCCGCGGAAGGGTGCTGAAAATACTGAAGTTTCGTTCAGAAGGACATCTAACTTCCGTCACCTAGCCCTCTGGCCCTCAGAGTGCGATAGTACGAACAGTTGGTCATCCAACCAAAACAGTCAAACGGAGACGAGGACAATATAAATGCGGAAACAAAAGGGCTTCTCACTGATCGAACTGCTGATCGTGGTCGCGATCATTTTGATCATCGCCGCGATTGCTATCCCGAACCTTCTGCGTGCGCGTATTGCGGCGAACGAGTCGTCCGCAGTGGCGTCGGTTCGCACTATCAACACGGCAATGATTTCATACAACTCCAGCTACCCGACGGTGGGCTTTGCGGCCAACCTGGTTACTCTGGGGCCCGGCGGGGTCAGCTCGGCCTGCCCCACACCTCCCACTTCGACTACTGCCTGCTTGATCGACGGCCAGTTGGCGTCGGGCACAAAGAGCGGCTATACCTTCGGTGCGGTGGGCACCTCCGGCAACTATGCTGCGTGGGGAACCCCGATATCTCTGAACAGTACGGGCGTGCGCTCCTTCTGCTCGATCGCGGATGCTGTGGTTCGCTACGTCGCCACTGGGACGATCGCCACCTGCGCTGGAACAGAGACCCCGCTGCAGTAAGTTTGGATTTGGCAAAGTACCTGGGGGAGGGTACAAGCCGGAAAGAAGCAGAGGAGAAATCCTCTGCTTTTTTGTTTTGGAGCCTTTTCTGATGTGCGTCTTAAATGATTGCTCGTTCCCAGGCCCACGAACTCCACTGACACAAAATGTCATTTCCGATGCGGGGGAATGACGAAAGCGGCAAACGAGGGGACGGGACTGCGAATTGCATCGCATTCCCAGGGACTTACGGTTAGTGCGGTTGGACCAAGTCCGGCATGAAAAATGCAACCGTTTGATTGGAACTTGATCGGTTGCGCTCATCCGGGGATCAGGGAGATGCGATGCTAAGGACCAAGGGATTTTCTCTCATTGAACTGTTGATTGTAGTGGCCATCATTCTCATCATTGCGGCGATTGCGGTACCCAGTTTTCTGAATTCGCGCATGGCGGCGAATGAGTCAGCCGCAGTGGGGGCGCTTCGCTCGCTGAACACAGCACAGATTTCATACAACACCACCTATTCGACGGTGGGCTTTGCGGCCAACCTGACCGCTCTATCGGGCGACTGCACCGGAAGTAATGTACCTTCATCGAGTGGCGCTTGCTTGATCGATTCGGTTCTGGGATCAGGCACCAAGAGCGGCTATACATTCGTTCTCCAGGGCGTAAGCGGCGCTCCGGCGCCCTCCTATCAATTCATCGCATCGCCGGTGACTTCGGACCTGACGGGCGTGCGCTACTTCTGCTCGTTCGAAGATGCGGTGATACGCGTCAGCCAGACGGCAGTCACGACCTGCGATGCCACTGTCAGCGAGCAACAGTAGCACCGAGGGCGGCGGCAGATTTTGAGTGCCAGCCTTGGTGGCAGGGGTAGTTTACCTTCGTAATCGCCCAGACAGCCAGACATCCCCAATCGCGCCGGCATTGCTTATAATTCTCTTCATTGGAATTAAGAATCAAGAATTAGTTTCCATATCAAATTTCACGCAAGGGGTTTGGCATTGCGTGCATAGCCATGGCTGCGATTGAGATTCTCGACCTGGAAAAAAGCTACCTCGTTGGATTCTGGCGCAAGCGGCCGAAACTGGCGCTGCGTCCGCTCCGCCTGAACATCGAAGAGGGAGAGGTGTTCGGCTTCCTTGGTCCGAATGGCGCGGGCAAGACCACCACCCTCAAACTCCTGATGGGGCTGGTATTCCCGACGGCTGGAAGCGCGCGCATTCTGGGGTCGGATATGGACGATCCGCGGGTGAAATCACAGATTGGATTTCTGCCCGAACAGCCCTATTTCTACGACCATCTCACCGCCAGAGAACTGCTCAACTATTATGGGCAGCTTTCTGGAGTTCCGGCAAAAGGGCGCTCGGCGCGGGTGGAGCAGATGCTGACGCGGGTGGGATTGAGCGATTCGGCGGGGATGCAGTTGCGGAAGTTCTCCAAGGGCATGTTGCAGCGGGTGGGGCTGGCGCAGGCGATCTTGCACGATCCGAAGCTGGTGTTTCTGGATGAGCCGATGTCGGGGCTGGACCCGATGGGACGGCGCGAGGTCCGGGATATGATCCAGCAACTGCGGTCGGAAGGCAAGACGGTTTTCTTTTCGACGCACATTCTCTCGGATGCGGAGGCGCTTTGCGACCGGGTGGGCATTATCCATCAGGGTGAGCTGCGCGGGGTGGGAGCGGTAGCGGAATTGACTGCCCAAACGGGAGGCAAAATCGAGATTATTTTTTACGCACAGGCACAAAGAGTACCGGCGGGATTGACCAACCTCGGGGCCGAGGCGCGTCTCAGCGGCGACATGGTGAACGCAGTATTGCCGGAAGAGCAGCAGGACGCGGCATTGGAAGTGCTGCGGCGCGACGGCCTCAAATTGATTTCGTTGGCGCCGGTGCGCAATTCGCTCGAGGAATATTACATCCAGAAGCTGCGGCCGACGCAAGGCCGGAAAGACGAAGGCCAGAAAGAAGAAGACGAAGACCGGAAAGGGGTGGGCGCATGAACTCCGGTCGTACGAGTGCGAACGCCACGAGTGCGAACGCAAGGAGTGCGAACGCAAGGATCGGTTATATCGCCTTCAACACCTTTCGAGAGGCGGTGCGCGACCGGGTTCTATACAACCTGATCGCATTCGCGCTGCTGCTTTCCGGGGCGGCGATTCTGGTAGGGGAAATTTCGATCGACATCGAGCGGTTGGTGGTGGTCAACCTGGGGCTGACGGCGGTGTCGCTGTTCGGAGTGGTGATCGCCATCTTCATCGGGATAGGCCTGGTATCGAAGGAGATCGACAAACGCACGCTTTACACCGTGCTGTCGCGCCCGGTTCGCCGGTGGGAGTTCGTGGTGGGCAAGTTCTTTGGGCTCACGGGAACCTTGGTCGTGAACACGTTCCTCATGGCGGTCGGCGTGTTTCTGGCGCTGCTCTATGTCGCGCACCGATTCGAGAAGATGGACGCGTGGGTATTGGTGGCGCTGTATTTCATCGTTTTGCAGTTTCTGATCGTGTGCGCGCTGGCGCTGTTTTTCTCGTCCTTTTCGACGCCACTTATGTCGGCGGTCTTCACCTTCGCGTTGTTCGTGATCGGAAGCCTGGCGGAGGACCTGCGCGGCTTTGCCAGAATCACCCAGGGCGTCGGGGGATGGATCGCGACCGCCGTCGCCTATCTGGTGCCGAATTTTTCCGCCTTGAACGTGATCAACCAGGTGGCGCACGGCGACGCTGTACCCGGGCGACTGATTCTCTACAACAGCGTTTACGCGCTGCTCTATTCGGCGATGGCCATCTCGGGAGCGGTGTTGATCTTCCAGCGCCGGAATCTGAAATGAAGGCCACGCGACGGGCGAACCTGGTGGCGACCGCGGTGCTGGCGTTTTCCATGGCAGGCGTAGTCGCGACGCTCTATGCCATCGACCACATACAGAGGGGAGCGGTAGCGCAGGAAGCGCTTTACGTGCGTTCTTCCACGGTGCTGCGGCGCATGAGCCTCGGCTACACCGGCCTGGTGGCCGACATCTACTGGACGCGCGCGGTGCAGTATTTCGGGGAACGGCATCACAATGGTTCCGGCGATTTCCGCTTGCTGGCGCCGCTGCTCGAAGTGACGACGGAACTGGATCCGAAGCTGTTGCCAGCGTATCAGTTTGGGGCCAACTTTCTGGCTCCAAAACCACCCAACGGCGCGGGATTGCCCGGGGCCGCGCTCTTCCTAATGAAGTACGGAATCGAGCACAATCCCAACCAGTGGCGGCTCTACTACAACCTGGGATTTCTGTACTACACCGAGTTCAAGGACTACGCCAAGGCAGCGGATGCGTTTGCCCAGGGAGCGAAGCTTCCGGTGACTAACGGTTTCATGCCCATTCTGGCAGCACGGATGGCGCAACATGCGGGCGAATTCGATACGGCGCGCATGTTGTGGTCCACGACCTACGAGAGCACGAAAGACGCACAGATCCGGGACAATGCCGTCCTGCATTTGCTCGCGCTACGGGTGGATGAGGACGTGACCCGGCTGGAACAGGTGGTCGAAAAGTACCGTGAACAAACTGGACGATTACCGGCCAGCATGGGCGATCTGGAGCGCGCGGGCTTTATCCATGGTACGCCAGCCGATCCGAAGGGACGACCGTACAAGTTGATGCCGGATGGGCGGATTGAAGTGCAGGATCCGGAGAGCATTTTCTTTATCACCAAGGGCCTTCCACCGGGCGCAGCCTCGCCGCAACCGCTGCACCAGACCCCGAGTCATTAAATCATTGAATCATTTGGTCAGCGGATCATTTAGGCATCTTGGTTCAATGATTCAATGTTTCAATGATTCAATTCTGGAGCGCTTTCCGAAGCTGGTGGAGCGAGCAAGCGCGCGAGAACGGAACCTTGAGCGCGACTTCCCTGCTGGCCCACAATCTGTGGACCTTTGTGCGCGAATCGACGCCCGAGCGTCGGCGGCGTCGCTATGGCGACATGGAGTACGACTGGGAGCATCGCGTCAACACCACCAGCGGCACGGTGGGCTGGCGGGCTCGGCTGCTGGGCTTGTTTCATTCCCCGTACCAGCCGACCGACCCGGCTTTGTTTCGGGAGATGATGGCGAGTCTGCCCATCGCGTTCGATACATTCACCTTCGTCGATCTTGGCTCCGGCAAGGGACGGACGCTGCTGATGGCTTCGGAGTATCCGTTTCGGAGGATTGTGGGAGTGGAGTTGATCGCCGAACTGCACCACGCGGCGGAGGAAAACATTCGCAATTACCATTCCGCAACCCAGCAGTGCAAACAGATCGAGGCGGTCTGCGCGGATGCCTGCGAGTTTGTCCTTCCTGAAACGCCGCTGGCGTTGTATTTGTTCAACCCGCTGCCGGAGACGGGATTGCGGCGGATGATTCGAAATCTTGAGCAGTCTTTGGAGCAATCGCCTAGACCGGTTTGGATCGTGTATCACAACCCTGAGAGAGACAGCATCCTGGCGGCGTCGCGGGCGCTGGTGAGAGCCGGCGGAACGGAGCAATACGCGGTGTTTAAGAATTTGTAGTTTGATAATTTCTAATCTGCAATCGAAAACCCAAATTCTAGTGTGCTACCGGTTTCAAATTACAAATTAGAAATTACCAAATTACAAATTCCTTCGACTTGGAGAACAGGTAAAATGAGGAATAGGGGAATCCACCGCAACGTGAGGAATCGACTGTTTCGTTGGCTGCTGATGGTGGCGCTCTCGCCCCCCGGCTTCACACTGTTTGCTCGGGCACAGGATGTGAGTCAACTCGCCCGCGCAGTCGACGCTCACTACAACCACCTGCGCAGTCTCGAATCGGACTTCACTGAGATCTATCGGGGCGATGGTCCGGAGCGTGTGGAATCGGGGACCTTGTGGCTGAAAAAGCCGCGCAAGATGCGGTGGGAATACCGTTCTCCCAATGAGAAGCTGTTCATCAGCGACGGTCAGGCGGTGTGGTTCTACCTGCCGGCGGAACGGCAACTCAGGAAGACGGCACTGCGGAAGCTCGACGACGTGCGGTCACCGGTGGCGTTCTTGCTCGGTAAGACCAAGCTGGAGAATGAATTACGAGGACTTTCAAAAGCTGTGGATCAATCCCCCCTGGACCCCGCTAACACCCTCTTGCGCGGGGTTCCGCAGAGCATCATTTCCGAGAGCATGGCAGGCCAAGTCAGCGAGGTGCAACTGGAGATCACTCCCTCTGACCAGATTGTCCGCATTGTATTGATCGAGGCGGACGGGGCGACGACGGAGTTTCGCTTTGCGGGCTGGAAAGAGAATCTGGAGTTGAGTAACAGCCGCTTTGAGTTCAGCCCTCCCCCGGGCGTGGAGACAGTGGAAGGAGAGTTAACACCGTAGTAGAACGTTGCGTCAACTTTGCTGGTGGAGAGCCGAGCGTGCCCGGCCGGTTGGACCCTTCGGCTGGGCTCAGGGCAGGCTCGCGAGACGCCCATCGCTCCACTATATGTGGCCCATCACGTGGCGTTGGGCGTCGGTTACTTGCGTACCACACGGATGGACTGGTTCGGGTAAGGGCTTTGGGAACAGAATGTTACACTTGACCTAAGACGTTGAATACGGGACAAAACCAGAAACTCGGAAGCAGACGATAGCGAATGGCACAATTCCTGGTCAAAGTCGCCGACGAACAGGGCCATCTGCGGCAGCAGGTGGAGCACGGCCATTCCGAAGCGGAGGTCCACGACCGGTTCACGCAGCAGGGATACCTGGTGTACTGGGTCAAGCCCCGGACCATCCTCAGCAGGGGTGGGGGCCAGTTCGGGCGGCGCGGCGGCAAGCTGAAACAGTCTGCGTTCCTGATCTTCAACCAGCAGTTTCTGACGTTGATTAAGGCGGGACTGCCGATCCTGACATCGCTGGATCTTTTGATCAAGCGGCAGCGGGACAAGTTTCTGTTGAGGCTGCTGGGAAACGTACGGGAGCGGGTAAAAGGCGGCGAGTTGCTGTCCGATGCCTTCGCCGCCCAGCAGGTGTTTCCGAAAATGTACACGACCACGCTGATGGCGGGAGAGAAGAGCGGCAATATGGAAGAAGTTCTGAGCCGCTACATCGCGTATCAGCGGATGGTGCAGACTTTCCGTAAAAAGCTTCTGGTGTCACTGGTGTATCCGGCGCTGCTGGTTTCGGTGGTGACGGTGATGGTGATTTTTCTAATCACCTACGTGGTGCCAAAGTTTGCCGACCTGTTCAACAACCTGGGCGCTGAGCTGCCGGCGATCACGGTGTTCATGCTGTCGCTCGGTTTGAACGCGCAGAAATACGGGTGGCTGGTGGCGTTGGCCTTGGGGGCGGCCATTGTTCTCTTGTTGCGGTGGAAGCAGAGCGACCGCGGAGCCGAACGCATTGACCGGTTTCTGCTCTCGCTGCCCCTGCTCGGGGAAATACGGCTGAAGTACCAGGTGGCGAATTTCTCCCGTATTCTGGCCACGCTGCTGCAGGGCGGCTTGCCTTTGGTTCCGGCGATGGAAACGGCCGGCGAATCGATGAGCAGCCGGCAGATGGTGAACGGGGTCACCGCCGCAGCGGAGCTGGTGAAAGAAGGACAGAGCCTGGCGCATAGCCTGGAGGCACAGAAGATGTTCCCCGATCTCGCAGTGGAAATGCTGGAGGTCGGCGAATCGACCGGCGCGCTGCCGGCAATGCTTGCTTCGGTGGCTGAGTTTTACGAAGAGGACGTGCAGACGGCTATGGGCGCAGCCATGGCGCTGATTGAACCGCTGATCTTGATCATCATGGCGGTCTTTGTGGGAGGGATCCTGATCTCTTTGTATATGCCGATCTTTACCTTGGGAGCGAACGTGCACTGAGGCAGAACTGACCGAGGCAGGACTGAAGAGAGAGCTCGTATGGTGACGCGGCTTCGCCCCGTTTGCGGGGCAGAGCCCCGCTAGCACACCAGCGAGGTTGTAGACTGGAATAGGCATGGCGGACAAGAAAACAGTAGTGGTAAGCGGTGCGAATGGCGGGAAGCTGGTGCCGGAGCCGGCATCGGTTCCGGACGAACTGGAACGCGCGCGCGATATCGCGCGCCGCTATCGCTGCGAATTCGTCGATCTGAGCGATTTTCAACTGCACCACGATCTGTTCGAGAAGATCCCCGTGCACCTGATGTTCCGCTATAAGTTCGTGCCGCTGGCTGAGACGCCGGATGGACGCCTGGCGATTGCCATTGCCGATCCCAGCCAGTTGATGATGATCGACGAGATCAGCCTGCTGCTGGGTAAGCGGATCGTCACCAAAGTTTCGACGCTGAAGCAGATCTCCGACATCCTGCAGAAGACCGAGCAGTCCAAGCGCGTGCTGGAAGACGCGAGCGAAGGCTTCACGCTCGACGTCATCCGCGAGGACGAAGCCGGGAACGACGAGACCATCTCCATCGACAAGTTGACGGCGACGGCGGGCAGCGACATGAGCCCGATCATTCGTTTAGTCGACACCACGATTTTCACCGCGCTGCAGCGGCGGGCGAGCGACATCCACATCGAGACCCGTGACGACTCGGTGGTCATCAAGTTTCGTATTGACGGCGTGCTCACCAACGCCATGCCGCCCATCGGCAAAGAGCACCACTCGACCATTATTTCGCGTATCAAGGTCATGAGCGAGCTCGATATTTCCGAGCGCCGCGTGCCCCAGGACGGCCGCTTCCGCGTGAAATACAGTGGCCGCGCCATCGACTTCCGCGTTTCCATCATGCCCTCGATCCACGGCGAAGACGCCGTGCTCCGCGTGCTCGACAAGGAGTCGATGAGCGAGAAGTTCAAGAAGCTCACGCTCGATGTGGTCGGGTTCGACGATGCCGATCTGCGCCGCTTTCGCCGCTATATCAAGGAACCCTACGGCATGGTGCTGGTCACCGGGCCAACGGGCAGCGGCAAAACCACAACGCTCTACGCTGCGGTCAACGAGATCAAGACTGACGAAGACAAGATCATCACCATTGAAGACCCGGTCGAGTATCAAATACGCGGCATCACCCAGATTCCGGTCAACGAAAAAAAGGGTTTGACCTTCGCCCGCGGTCTGCGTTCCATCCTGCGTCACGACCCGGACAAGATCATGGTGGGCGAAATCCGCGACAACGAAACCGCCCAGATCGCCATCCAGTCGGCGCTGACCGGCCACCTCGTCTTCACCACCGTCCACGCCAATAACGTGGTGGACGTGCTGGGGCGCTTCCTGAACATGGGCGTCGAGCCTTACAACTTTGTTTCGGCGCTGAACTGTATTCTGGCGCAGCGGCTGGTGAGAGTCATTTGCGATGCCTGCCGGACGGCCGTGCATTATCCGAACGACGTGCTCGAGGCCAGCGGTCTCGACCCGCAAGTGTGGTCGCAGGTTCCTTTGTACGAGGGGCAGGGTTGCATCGAGTGCGCGGGCACCGGATTCCGGGGACGGACGGCGATTCATGAACTTCTGGATTTGACCGACCGTATCCGCGAGATGATTCTGGAACGGAGACCGACCTCGGAGATAAGAAAAGCTGCCCGCGAAGAGGGCATGCGCTTCCTGCGCGAATCGGCGCTGGACAAGGTGCGCGGCGGAATCACCACTCTGAAAGAGATCAACAAGGTCACCTTTATCGAGACCATGCGCTGAGGCTGAGTAGCAGAGACTGATTGTCAGAGACTAGTTCTTATCTGCTAGTCTAAGTCTAGTCCCGGCATCCCCGTAGGTAACTACTCTCGTCATGAAAGTGCGGGATATCATCAAGTTTTGGAGTCGATGGAGGGACGGGCGTCTCGCCCGTCCTGCCGGGCGGGGACGCCCGGCGCTCCACCGTCCGAGGTAATTTCGAGCAACCGATGACTTCCACGTCCAAACACGCTCGCCGTCCGACGCTCGCCTGCGAAGTCGCGGCGGACCGCGTCCTGGCGGGCCGCGCCGCGGATACGGGGCGGATGGTGGCAATGTCGGCGGCGCGGGAACTGGCACCAGGCGCACTGGTACCCGATTTGATGGAAGCGAATCTGCGGGATGGCTCCGCGATCCGGCAGGCGATCGAAAGCGCGCTCGGCAGCGTCGGCGAACGGTCGCGCGACGTGATCGCGATTCTGCCCGATACCTCGGTGCGCGTCGTGCTGCTGGATTTCGAAACCCTCCCCTCGAAGCGGGACGAGGCCGAAGCCGTGGTCCGCTTTCGGCTGAAGAAGTCGCTGCCTTTTGATCTCAATGATGCCCGCGTCTCCTACCACGCGCAGTCCTCGGCTAAAGGTGTGCGGGCGGTGGCGGCGGTGGTGCTAAACACGGTTCTCGAGGAGTATGAGTCGGCGTTTCGCGACGCGGGCTATAACCCGGGGATGGTGATGCCGTCGATGCTGGCGGCGCTGGGAGCTGCGGACGCGGAACGGCCAACGCTCGTGGTCAAGGTGGACGCGCGCACCATCAGCATCGCGATTCTCGATCAGGAGCAACTGCTGCTGTTCCGGACGCTTGAAAATATGCGGGGCATAACCATCACCGGCGATCAACTGGCGGAGGAAGTCTATCCCTCGGTGGTGTTTTTTCAGGACACCTACAACCTGAACATTGAGCGCGTGTATGTGGCGGGGCTGCCGGAAACGGGTGGCGCCGCGCCGGCGCTGAAGAGCCAGTCTGGCGCGCAAGTTGAGGAACTGGTGACCGCGTCGCAAATAGGGTCCACGACGGGCACGGTTCCGCGTTGGCGCATGGCCGGAGTGGTGGGAGCTTTGATTTCGTAACGGCTTTTGGCTCTTAGCTGTTAGCTCTTAGCTCTTAGCTCTTAGCTCTTAGCTCTTAGCTCTTAGCTCTTAGCTCTTAGCTCTTAGCTCTTAGCTCTTAGCTCTTAGCTCTTAGCTCTTAGCTCTTAGCTCTTAGCTCTTAGCTCTTAGCTCTTAGCTCTTAGCTCTTAGCTCTTAGCTCTTAGCTCTTAGCTCTTAGCTCTTAGCTCTTAGCTCTTAGCTCTAGCTCTTAGCTCTTAGCTCTTAGCTCTTAGCTCTTAGCTCTTAGCTCTTAGCTCTTAGCTCTTAGCTCTTAGCTCTTAGCTCTTAGCTCTTAGCTCTTAGCTCTTAGCTCTTAGCTCTTAGCTCTTAGCTCTTAGCTCTTAGCTCTAGCTCTAGCTCTTAGCTCTTAGCTCTTAGCTCTTAGCTCTTAGCTCTTAGCTCTTAGCTCTTAGCTCTTAGCTCTTAGCTCTTAGCTCTTAGCTCTAGCTCTAGCTCTTAGCTCTTAGCTCTTAGCTCTTAGCTCTAGCTCTAGCTCTTAGCTCTTAGCTCTTAGCTCTTAGCTCTAGCTCTAGCTCTAGCTCTTAGCTCTAGCTCTTAGCTCTAGCTCTTAGCTCTTAGCTCTTAGCTCTTAGCTCTTAGCTCTTAGCTCTTAGCTCTTAGCTCTTAGCTCTTAGCTCTTAGCTCTTAGCTCTTAGCTCTTAGCTCTTAGCTCTTAGCTCTTAGCTCTTAGCTCTTAGCTCTTAGCTCTTAGCTCTTAGCTCTTAGCTCTTAGCTCTTAGCTCTTAGCTCTTAGCTCTTAGCTCTTAGCTCTTAGCTCTTAGCTCTTAGCTCTTAGCTCTTAGCTAAAGGCCAAAGGCTAAGAGCTAAAAGCAGTTTGGTTGGTGATTTCATCCATATGCGTCTTGATATCAATCTCGCGACCCGGCCGTATGAGGATGCCCGTGAATTCTGGACGCGCTGGGGATTGGGAGTGGGGCTGCTTGGCCTGTTGACGGTGCTTCTGCTGGTCTTGGCGGTGCAAGGCTGGATTCACGCCGGAAGAGATCGCCATGAGATCGCGCAACTGCAGGCCCAGATCGCGGAACGCGACAACGAACGGGCCAAAGCGCAAGCCTACCTTGATATGGCCATCAACCGCAGCACGCGGGATCAGTCTCAGTTCTTGAATGGACTGATTCAGCGCAAGGCATTCTCGTGGACCCGCGTGTTCGAAGAACTGGAACTGGTCATGCCCTCGAACCTGCATGTGGTCTCGCTGCATCCGGAACTGAATGACCAGAATCAGATGGAACTCGATATGAGAGTGGTTTGCGAAACCCGTGCCGCAGCTGTGGAGTTGGTCCATCGCATGGAAGGCTCGAGGCACTTCCAGGGAGCGCAACTGGTGCAAGAGTCGCAGAGCGGAGAGGCCGGAGGGGGGGTAGCCGCTTCGGTGATCGCAGTTTATGTACCTGATATGCCCGACAGGAGCGGAAAGTAATGCCGGACTTGAGAAAATCGCGGCGCAAGTTGAAATTTGCGATTGCGGCGATGCTGGCTGCCGATGTAATCGCGGTGGCAGTTCTGTTCTCGCCGCTCGTGGGTTCGGTGGATTCGCGGAGGCTGCAAATCCTCGAACTCCGCGCCGAACTGACGAAGAAGAACCGCGAAGTCGCACCGCTGCGCGGCATGGACAAGAAGATCGTGCTGGCGAAGGATGAGATCGGCGGCTTCTACAAGGACCGCTTTGCCGCAACCGATTCCGAGTTGGCCAATGAACTGGGGAAGCTAGCGACACAAAATGGCATCCGGATCCAGCAGGCGTCATACAAGCAAGAGGATGCGGAAAGCTCCGGCATAATTCCGGTCGAAATCCATGGCGGTTTTTCCGGGGACTATCTGCAACTGGTGCGGTTCATCAACACGCTGGAAAGGTCGAAGATGTTTTTCATGGTCGATGGCGTGGAGCTGGCCGGTGAAGGCGCGGGACCGGTCAAGCTGGGAATCACGATACACAGTTATCTGCGGTCGGGTGCCTGAGTGAAACTGGGAATCGAAAACCAGAAGCAAGTTATCACGCTGGCGGTATTGTTCGGGCTGGCAGTGGGACTGGTGGCCTATGAATTCTGGCCCTCGTCGCCATCGGCGGCGCCCGCGACCGCCGCGACCGCGGGAGCAACGCCGGCCAAACCCCTCACGCGACGCACGGCTTCCGGAAAAGTGGTGCGTGTGGTTGAGCCGCGGCTCGATCCTACGCTTGACCTAAACCTGCTCAGCCAAAGCGAGGAGATCAAGTACGCGGGCAACGGAAGAAATATCTTTGTCGCGGGGTCGGTGCCAAAAATCGAAAGGCCCAAGCGAAACGGCACCGACACACAACAGTCTGCCAGCCTGCACGTGCCTCCGCCAATTCCGCCGCCGCCGCCCATCACGCTCAAGTTTTTTGGCTTTGCCAACCGCCCCGGGGAAACAAAAAAGGTGTTCTTGTCCCAGGGTGAAGACATTTTTATCGCCGCTGAGGGTGACATTGTGGACCGGCGTTATCGCGTCTTGCACATCTCGGCGACAGCGGTGGACGTGGAAGATATGGTCAATAATAACCGGCAGAGCCTGCCCCTAACGCAAGGGGCTCCCGGATAAAGGCCGTAGGTGATTGGTAATTGGTAATTGGTGATTTGCAATTGAAAGGCAAGGGAACGCTTATGCGGCATCGTGGTTTGAAATCTCAAATTACAAATCACAAATTACAAATGCCCCAGCGCGGCTACATGCTGATCACGCTGATGCTGGCCCTCGCGCTCATTACGATTGCGATGCTCGCCGTGCTCCCCGACATTGGCCAGCAGGTCCGGCGCGACCGCGAAGAGGAGATGGTGCATCGGGGTACGGCGTACATGCGCGCGATCCAGCACTTCTACAAAAAGTTTGGACGGTACCCAAACACCGTCGAGGAACTGCAGAACACCAACAACCTCCATTTCATTCGCAAGCGCTATACCGATCCGCTCAACGTTGACCGGGCCACGGGCAAGGAGAAGGACTTCAAATTCCTCCATCAGACCGACATCAACTTAAACGTCGGGCCGGTATTGGGACCAACGCCTGGCCTGAATGGCCCCGCGGGACAAAGCGGACTGCAGGGACCAGGTGGACTGCAAGGGCAAGGCGGACCGCAGGGGCAAGCGGGACTCGCTGCCGTACAGGGAGTGTTGGGCGCGATGCAGGGGGGGATTCAACAGACGGGCGGTGTGCAGAATTTGAATGGTGATTCCGGCAATTCATCTTCGGGCAATGCCAGTTCCAATTCCAGCTCCGGCTTCAACGGGCCGACGTTCGGCGGAGGACCGATCCTCGGGGTCGCCAGCCTGAACAAGAAAGATAAGACCATTCGCGTGTTCTACGGCAAGAACCATTACAACGACTGGCTCTTTATTTACCTGCCGGCGCTCGACCGCGGCGGAACGCTGACCGGCCCGGTGAATCCTGGTATGCCCACTCCGAACTTAAACGGCGCCCCTGCCGGACTGACTGGAGGTCCGCCGGCGCAAGGGGGATTCGGACAAGGCTTCGGACAAGGATTTGGACAAGGACAAGGCTTAACGCCGAACGGCGGTCAAAACCAAGGTCTTCAAACGCAAACTCCGCAGAGCCCAGCGCCGACGCCCCAGCAGTAGACTTCGCACTCCAATAACCTTCGTCCGGCAAAAAGCGGCCACAGAAAAAGCCCCGCATCGAAAGCGGGGCTTCGCGTGAAACCAGAGGCGCCTAACAGCTCGGCGCTAGAACGAAACTAGTGTTGCTGTGGTCCATCCGCACTTCAATCCGCACTCAAGTGAAAGCTCAAGCGTTGAACGAGGAGCCGCAGCCGCAGGTGCTCTTCACGTTCGGGTTTTCGAACTTGAACCCGGCGCCTTCCAGGGTCTCAACGTAATCGACACGCGCTCCGCCCAGATACATCAGGGAAGTGGCATCCACGTAAACCTTCAAGCCCTCAAAGTCGAAAACCTTGTCCATCATGCCGGCGCCGTTCTCAAAGGCCATGGAGTATTGAAAGCCGGAGCAACCGCCGCCGACTACGGATAACCGCAATCCCGCCGGAAGCGGCGTCTGCGAAGCCATGATCTCTTTGACCTTGGCAACAGCGGCCGGGGTCAGAACTGGTGCGGTTTTGGGCTGTACATCGGGTGCGGAAGTCGTCGCCATCTGATTTGCTCTCCTTACAATCCACCATTATAACAAACGTTGCGGCCGGCTCGGCAAGGCTTTTCGCCAGCCGGTACTTCTTCCAAATCTACCCTTTAGATGCTTCGGGTAGGCAAGAAGTCGCTGCCCCTCTTGCCAAGGGGTCTATAATCGTGCGCAGTAGGGGTCTGTACCCGAACGCCGGCGGATGGCAGGACCGTTTTCGCTGGGGCCCAAGATGGCAACGTCGGGGATGGGCTCGATCTAAGCTCCGAGGTGGCGTATGTCTCCTATGTTCATGCTGTTGGTTGCGTGGGGTATTCTGACTGGGATTCTCATTATCCTGCTGATCTACAAAAGTACGCTCACCATGCACGAGGACGATTCCATCTTCCTCAATGAAAGCGAATCCCAGATGCATAAGGATCAGGTCGAAGTTCTGGCCAAAATGAAAAAGATCACACCGATCGTCAAGGTGCTCGGCGCCTTGTCGGGACTCATGATCCTGGTCATTGCGGGATTGTTCATCTATCAGGGACTGACCAACTCCACCACGCTGCAGTAAACGCGAGCCTCACGGATTCGCGGGAATCCCGGCCACGCCCCGCCTCGGGTGAGAACGCGCGAGAGCGGCGGCGGAATGTTGTTGCCCGCTGGCGGGCCTGTTTCCGATGCGGCGAAATCCGCGACCGAACATGTGCAACCGAACATGTGCGACCTAAAATGTGCGCGCAACACCCCATCGCGATTGTCGGAGGCGGTCCAGCGGGCGCTCTGGCAGCTGCGTTGCTGGCGACGGGTGGCAGGGACGTCCGTCTCTTCGACGAAAAGCTTGCCTGGGAGAAGCCATGCGGCGGCGGACTTACGCACAAAGCTTTGCAGCGGTTTCCGTTTCTGGCGGATGCCGGAACCGAAAGCAATCCGGTTGCACACTGCGAGTTGATCAGCCCGTCAGGGCGGCGGGTACGCTTCCACATGCCGCACCCGGTCGCGATCTTCTCCCGCTTGGCGCTGAATGATTGTTGCTGGAGCGAGCCCGGCGCGCGGGCGTTGGTGTGCACGCTGGTTCGCACGCTGATGTGCACGTCGATGTGCGCGACGATGTGCACGCTGACGTGCGCGTCGATATACACCACGAGCGCGTCACGCGGATTGCCGGGACCGCCGGAGACTGGCGCCTCGTCACGCCGCAGCGTGAATACCGAGCCTCCTTCTTGATCCTGGCGGCGGGCGCACGCAATTCGTTCCGTGCCCAGTTCCTCTCGCCGATTCTCCCCAGCGATTTGATGGTCACGGCGGGCTACTTCATCCCTGGCCATGGTTCTCCCGGCAATCGTTCTCCCGGCAACCGTTCTCTGATGCAGATCCAGTTTCTGAAGGGAATCACCGGCTACATCTGGGTCTTCCCTCGCACTGATCATGTTTCCGCCGGAATTATGGCCAGGATGGGTAAAACCTCGACCGCCGAGTTGCGCGGTATACTGGAGCATTGGCTCGAAGAACAGTGGCTCGAAGAACAGCGCCTCGAAGGGAACATCGCCCATTTGGACGATGCCCGCTTTTACTCGCACATTCTTCCGTCGTTCCGCGCCCAGACCTTCGAAAGGCTCCAGGTCTGCGGAGATGGTTGGGCCATGATCGGCGACAGTGCCGGCCTGGTGGACCCGATTACCGGAGAGGGTCTCTACTACGCCCTTCGCTCCGCGGAATTGTGTGCCGGCGCGCTGTTGGCCGGACGACCTGACCGCTACCCGGTCCTTCTGGAAGATGAGGTGCTCGCCGAATTGAAGCTGGCGGCACGCGTCTCCGAGCGTTTCTACACCGGACAGGTTTTCGGAGCCAGCGTGCTGGAGCAGATGGTTTCGCTAGCCGCGCAAAGCGCGAACTTCCGCGAACTGATGAGCGATCTTTTTGCCGGGATTCAAGGCTACCGCGATTTGCGCTCCCGGCTGTACCGCATCCTGCCCGCGGTGATGGCCGAGGGCCTGGCTGAAACGCTGCGCCGGCCCTGGGGCGACCGTAGTAGTGGATCGGAGTTCGCCACTGACCCGCTTGCGGAATAGGCAGCACCCGGAATCGTAGAGAAGCGACTCGCCGCGTCTCAGACTCGCGGAAAAACTCTCGCGCCCCTGATTTTGGATGGCGCGCTTTAGCGTTGCGATCACCGGCTTGTTTTCATGTCCGGCTTTACAGGCTGCGGAAAAACTCGTCGAGAGCGCAAGAAGTACACCTCAGGCGCTAAAGCGCGGACACATTTTCAACGACTTAACGGCACAACTGAAGTCGTGCCCTTCCCAAAACCGCCCGAATCCGAGTTTTTCCGCAGCCTGTTTAGCCGCCGAGGTCAACCGCGTCCGCCCAGTTACTCACGCCGCCTTTGCCGAAAGTTTCCGGATGTCATTGAGCAGCACTTTCTCGTGGCCGTCGGCGTTCACCTTTTCGTACACCTTGCGGATCACGCCCTGGGCATCAACCACGAAAGTCGTTCGCTCCCAAAGCTTCATTCCCTTCCATTCAATCTGTCCGAGGCCGAGCGCCTTCATCAGGCTGGAATCGGTGTCGGAGAGCAAGTCGATGGTGAAAGCGAACTTGTTGCAGAAGTTTTTGTGCGAGGCAACGTCGTCGGCACTCACCCCAATCACTTTGATCCCGGCAGCGTCGAAATCAGCCTTGGTCGCCGTAAATGATTTGCCCTGGACTGTGCAGGTGGGCGTGTCATCTTTCGGATAAAAGTAGACAACGAGCCAGTGTCCGGCGAAATCGGAGAGCTGGGTGGTCTTGCCGTCCTGATTGGGAAGCGAAAAATTGGGAAAGGGATTGCCAGCGGAAAGCATAGGAAGGTTCCTTTCTAAGGTTGTGGTGTAATTTTGCGTGGTCGACAGAGAACGCGCACTCGGAGAACGCGCACACAATCGCCGATCTCTTAGCTCTTAAGCCTTTAGCCAAAATTGGCTCCCCCGTGCACCTCCGTGTCCCCTGTGGTTCAAGCTTCTAATTCTCAACCACAGTGGACACAGAGGTACACAGGGGAGACCTTCTGAGTTCGGCCCAGCTAAGAGCCAAGAGCTAATAGCCAAGAGCCGTCGTCAGGCGGCCTTCATCGCTTTCTGGGCGCGTTCTTCCATTTCCTTCTGGGACAAGTCTTCCTTGTGAGTCGCAACGCCCCAGAGATGTCCGAACGGGTCCTGGATGAAGCCTGAGCGGTCTCCGTAGAACTGGTCCTCGACCGGCTTCAGGATCTTCGCTCCCTCCGCGACCGCTTTTGCGACGACCTGGTCGCAATCGGGGAGGTACACCAGCAGGCTCACTGGAGACGCGCCGATGCTCTCGGCGCTACGGTAGCCCATGCTGGGGTTTTCGTCGGCCAGCATGATGTGCGAGTCGCCGATCTTCAACTCGGCGTGGCCCACCCGGCCGCTGGGATCAGCCATGCGCATGACTTCGGTTGCTCCGAAAACGTTCTTGTAATACTCAATCGCTTTCGCGGCACCCTTGATAACGAGGTACGGCGTAACGGTGTTGTATCCCTTGGGAATGTAGCTGACTTTTTTCATAATTTTTCTCCTCATGGTGTTCCGCTCTGGTGTTCCACTCAAAGATGAGGCTGAGGGTTGAGGTCTAGGCGCGCAGACGGGCCCCCACGGGCCGCGTCGTTCCCTAATGAGAACACAAGTTGGCAGCAGGCTCAAGGCCGAACTTTTGTGCCCGGGGGACGCCTGCGCCGGAATCCCACTCATCGCAAAGTGCGAAATAACTACCTAAACGGTGAGACCGGCCACACCGCCGTCAGTCCCTGTCACCGCGAGGCCCCTTGCCCGTGGACCCGTTAGTACCGTGACAAAAGTAATGCACGAAAGGCTTAAGCCATTGAAACTCTTCCTGCCACCCGGCACACTGCCTAGGGAAGCTACACAAAAACATGCAAACTCCCCCACAAGCCACCATGGCTCGCCGGCGCAGCGACCGCCTGCCGATTGTGTTTCCGGTGGTGGCCTCGGGGATTGATCCCTCCGGGAAGCGTTTCCGCGTGAAAACCAAGACGACCGCGGTCAGCCTCTACGGCTGCTCTCTGCCCCTGCCGCGATTCCTGCAGCCCGACCAGGAGATTTCCTTACGCCGGGTCGGCTCCAAAGAACAGGCCATAGGCCGCGTGGTCGCGCCGTTAGGACCGCACACCAAAGGATTCCTCTACGGAGTTGGCATGGACCAGTCGTGCGAAACCCTGTGGGGCGTCCGCTTCTCCTCTTCATTTTACGAAAAGCTGTTGGACACCATGTATGACGGCGTCTATTTCGTAAACCGGGATCGCAAGATGACGTACTGGAATGCGAGCGCCGAGAGGCTGTCTGGGTATAGCTCTGCGGACGCCATCGGAAAGCACTGTTTCGACAACTTCCTGGCGCACGTGGATGAGACAGGCAAGCCGCTGTGCACCAGCGGATGTCCGCTCAGCGCCGCGATGGCCGACGGGCAAGCCAGAGAAGCCGAGATCTACCTCCGGCACAAGGACGGTCATCGCGTGCCGATTAGTGTGCGCGTCTTACCCATGCGGAATAGTGCCGGTGAAATTGTAGGAGCCGTGGAGGTTTTCAGTGACTCCACCGCCAAGCGGCGAGCCGAAAAACGAGTCGGCGAACTGGAGCACTTGGCCTTCCGCGATGCCCTGACCAACCTGCCGAATCGGCGATACCTGGAACTGAAGTTAGCGCAGGCCTTGCAGGATCATCACCAGTTTGGCCGGGAGTGCGGCCTGCTGCTGTTCGACCTTGACCACTTCAAGGAAGCCAATGACACCCACGGTCACGAAGTAGGCGATAGCGTACTGAAAGCGGTCGCGGAAACCCTGGTGCAGAGCCTGCGCAACGTAGACCTAGTCGGCCGTTTGGGTGGTGACGAGTTTCTGGTCTTGATGCCGGACGTGCAGGCTATGGTCTTAGGCGATCTGGCCGAGCGCTGCCGGGTCCTGGTCGCGCAGTCGTCGGTCGCACACGGCGCCACCCGGGTGTCGATCACGGCGTCCATCGGCGCTACCCTGCTGAACCACACCGATTCCGCGGCAACCGCGATTCGGAGAGCGGACGAATTGATGTACCAGAGCAAGCGCTCCGGCGGCAACCGAACCACCGCGGGGTGAAAACCAACACCCAACCTGTCATCTTGAGCGGAGCAGAAACTTCACGAAGTGAAGTTCCTGCGGAGTCGAAAGATCCCTGCATCTTGTCCGCGCCTTCAGCGCACCAGGGAGTTCTCCCCGCTCAGCCCCGACCGTGGAATCCCACCCTCGCGCACAGAACGCGCAAGGACGGGGTGCCCCGGCCATAGCTAGCGATTGAGCCGACGGCATGGTTCCCCTCAATAGCTTTATTCAATCCCCAGCTCCTTCGCCAGCGCCTTCCACTTCCCATCCACCAGCGCCCGCGTCTTCGCGTCCATCACGATCTCATCCGGCCATGGACGCCCGAACCCCTCGGTCGACCACTTGCGCGTGGCGTCGATGCCCATTTTCGATCCGTAGTTTGCGAGGCGCGAGGCATGGTCGAGCGAATCGACGGGCCCCAGCGTGAACTGGATGTCGCGCTCGGGATCGATATGGTTCAGCACTTTCAAGGTAACGTCGCCAATATCCTGCACGTCCACGTCTTCGTCTACTACGATGATGCATTTAGTAAACATCGCCTGCCCCAGCGACCAGATGGCGTTCATCACCTTGCGCGCCTGTCCCGGATAGGACTTGCGAATGGAAACGATCATCAGGTTGTGGAACACGCCTTCGATGGGCAGGTTGATGTCCACCAGTTCGGGGATCGTCAGCTTCATGAGCGGCAGAAAAATGCGCTCGACCGCCTTGCCCATCCAAGCGTCTTCCTGCGGCGGCTTGCCGACAACAGTCGTGGCATAGATCGGGTCTTTGCGGTGCGTGATGCAGGTTACGTGAAACACCGGATACTCGTCTTCCAGCGAGTAGAAGCCGGTGTGGTCGCCGAACGGGCCTTCGGTGCGGAGTTCGTCGAGATTGACGTAGCCTTCGAGGACGATCTCTGCCGTGGCCGGAACTTCGAGGTCAACCGTCTCGCATTTCACCAGCTCGACCGCCTTTTGCCGCAGGAATCCGGCGATGATGTACTCCTCAACGTCGGGCGGGGCGGGGACGATGGCGCAGAAGGTGAGCGCCGGTTCGGTGCCGATAGCTACGGCCACCTCCATCCTGCCGGAAGGGCGATCCCCGGTGGCAAGCATCGAACCGCCCGAAGAGCGAGCCATGATGTCGACCGCCGCCGACCTAAGGCCGTGCGGCAGGTTGTGTGGCAGCGAGTCTCCGACTCGCTCCTCTCGCGAATCCGCAGCAGCTACACTCGCGTTCCGCATCCGGTCGCGGTAGTGTTCCGCCGCCACTTTCTGCCGCTGCCAGTGCATTCCGGCGGTGCGCTCGTCATAGATCTGCATGCGGTACATGCCAACGTTGCGCTTCCCGGTCTTCGGATCGCGCGTGATCACGCAGGGCAACGTGATGAAGCGTCCGCCATCTTTTGGCCAGCATTGCAGGATGGGGAAATCGAGCAACGAAAAATTGTCGCGATTGATCACTTCTTTACATGGGCCGGTGGCGACGGTCTTCGGAAAAAACTTACCCATCTCGGCGAGCATCGGCAGCATCTTCACCTTGTCGAGGAAGCCTTGCGGAGACTTCACATCCATGAAGCCGCGAATGCGCTCGGCGATTTCGTCAAGCGCATCGACTTCGAGCGCGAGCCGCATGCGTCGGGCGGAGCCAAACTGGTTGATAAGAAGTTGCGAGCCGGGGTAGCCCTTAAGGTTCTCGAAGAGCAGAGCTTTGCCGCCGATGGCTCCCTGCCGGTCTTTGCTCTTCGAAACCCGATCGGTAATTTCCGTAATCTCTAAAATTGGGTCCGCTTCCACGCGGACACGCTTCAGTTCGCCCGCTCGGTCGAGTGCTTTGATCCAGTCCCGCAGATCGTCGTAGGCCAAAATTCCTCCCGGAATGACGGACGATGAAATGACAGACGATTATATGACGAGGCTGACGGAACCTTGCCAGCCGTTGTTGTCGGCGACGGCGGGCCCGGCTTGCTGGTGGAGTGCCGGGCGTCCTCGCCCGGCTGGACCGGTGAGCTGCCTGTCGCTGAGATAGGCCTTGCCCAGCTCTGTGCAACGCAGCGTTTGCGGAAATAGGCAAGCACGTGCAGAGCGTCCGCTGTCGAAGACGAACCTGATATAAGTTATGCTGTAACTCGATCTGAGCTCGTTTCGTATCAGGGCATCGCTTTAGCGATGCCGAAAGAACTCCTCAAAAGCAGACGCCCCTTTAGGGGCCGAACGTTGGGAGGCCCGGAATGTCTGAGCTGAGAAAATTGCTGGCGCTAATCCTCCTGCTCGCAGGACCCTTCGCAACCGCTCAGGAGATTACCGTGGCCGCGGCGGCCGATATGAGCGCTGCCCTCCCGCAACTCGTCGAGGCCTACACGAAAAAGACCGGGCAAGCGGTGAAGCTATCTTTCGGCGCTTCCGGCAATCTGACCAATCAGATACGAAACGGCGCGCCCTTCGATGTCTTCTTCTCGGCGGATGAAGAATACCCCCAACAGTTGATCGCCGAAGGATTGGCGCAGAAAGAAACGTTCTATCGATATGCAATCGGCCGCCTGGTGCTGTGGGTGCCCGCCGACTCGCCGCTAGACGTATCAAAGCTCGGCATGAAAACTTTGCTCGACCCTTCGGTCAAGAAAATTTCGATGGCGAATCCCGCGACCGCGCCATACGGCCGCGCTGCCGAAGCGGCGCTGCGGCACTTCGGAATTTACGATCAGGTTTCGAGCCGCCTTGTCGTGGGAGAAAACATGTCGCAGGCAGCGCAGTTCGTAGAATCGGGCAATGCCCAGGCGGGACTGGTAGCGCTCTCTCATGCGCTCGCCCCCGCAATGAAAGACAAAGGCCGCTACTGGACGGTTCCGCTCGATGCCTATCCCACGCTGAATCAGGCGGCCATCGTACTCTCGCGATCGAAACATCAGGATGCGGCCCGCAGATTCCTAGAATTCTTGCGCAGCACCGAGGCCACTTCCCTGCTCACCACCTATGGTTTCAACCTGCCTGCGGAGACGCATTCCAACGGAGAAAGAGTGAAATGAACTGGGAGGCGTTTTGGTTGACCGTGCGTCTCGCAGCCATCGTCTCGACGCTGCTGATCGCGATCGGAATCCCCATCGCCTACTGGCTGACTTACTCGCGTTGGCGCTGGAAATTCCTGGTCGAGGCCGCAGTCGCGCTTCCCATCGTCCTGCCGCCGACGGTGCTCGGCTTTTATGTCCTGGTGGCGCTCGGGTCGCGGAGCCCGCTCGGCCGCTGGTGGGAGTCGCTCACCGGCCACACGCTGGCTTTCACTTTCGAAGGGCTGGTGATCGGGTCGTTGTTATACAGTCTGCCATTCGCCGTGCAACCGTTCGCCGCAAGCTTCGGCGCGGTCGATTCCAGTCTGCTTCGCGCCTCGTCATCGCTCGGTCATTCGCCGCTTCAAACTTTTCGCCGCATCGTGCTTCCCCTCTCAAAAGCCGGGCTGGTCACGGGATTTGCGCTCAGCTTCGCGCACACGCTGGGCGAGTTTGGAGTTGTGCTCATGGTGGGAGGCAACATTCCCGGCGTGACGCGCACTGTCTCGATTGATATTTACGACCAGGTGGAGATGGCGAACTATTCGAGCGCGAACCAGACGGCGCTCGTGCTGCTCATCGTCTCATTCGTCGTGTTGTCCGTCGTTTTCGGTTTGAACCGGTACGGTGCATACCGGCGTCCATGGGCGGTGGGTCCATGGAGGTAATAAAGACAGCTCCCGCGCCGCAAGCCGCACAAGCAACGACAAAAACAACACCACGGCCAATCTCCGCCAACGTCGAAGTCCGCATCCGCAAGCGCTTTCCTAATCCGGAGGGCAGTTTCAACCTGAATGTCCATTTCCGCGCGCTGGCCGGCTTCACGATTCTCTTCGGCGCGTCGGGCGCGGGCAAAACCACCCTGCTCGATTGCATTGCCGGGCACACCGATCCGGACGAAGGGCGCATCGCCGTAGGCGGCGAAGACCTGTACGACTCGGAGAAGAAGCGGAACGTCGCCGCCTGGAAACGGCGCATCGGCTACGTACATCAGGATCTGGCGCTCTTCCCTCACCTGACCGCGGAGCAAAACGTCGCGTACGGTCTCCGCACACTGAGCGCGGCCGAGCGACAAACGCGCGGCCGCGAGATGCTTGAGGCGTTCCGCATCGATCACTTGCGCGACCGGCGACCGGCGCAAATCTCCGGAGGCGAGCGCCAGCGCGTCGCCCTGGCGCGCGCTCTGGTAACCGAACCGCGCGCCTTGCTGCTCGATGAGCCTCTGGCTGCGCTGGACCGTCCCACGAAGTCGTCTCTGGTCGAGGATCTGCGGCGGTGGAACCAGCATCACCGAGTTCCGATTCTCTTCGTCACTCACAATGGCGAGGAAGTGTTCGCCCTCGGCGACGAGGTCATTGTGCTTGACGCCGGAATAATCGTGGCCCAAGGTCAGCCCCACGAAGTGATGCGCTCTCCGCGGCTGGAAACCGTGGCGCACCTCTCAGGATTCGAAAATATCTTCGACGCCACGGTGCTGGCCCTGCACGAAGACCGCGGGACCATGACGTGTCGCCTGGGAAAGGGTGAGGTGGAACTAGAAACGCCGCTGGTTCGGGCCGAGGTTGACTCGCACCTGCGCGTGGGCGTTCGCGCCGGTGATCTGTTGCTGGCCACGGAGCACCCGCACGGGCTGAGTGCCCGCAACGTTTTGCCGGGAACGATTCAGCGGCTGGAGCAGAGAGACGTGATCGTCTCGGCAGTCGTAGATTGCGGCGGCGCGGAGTTCGAGGTGCACTTAACGCTGGCGGCACGTGACGCTCTCCAACTGGGGCCCGGCAAAGCCGTCTGGATCGTGGTCAAGACCCATTCCTGCCACTTGATGGGGATGTGAAAGCGATTGCTGTAAAGCGTGGAAGCGGGGCGAAGCCCCGTCACCACGCCAGACGGCTCACCGCTCCGCCGCAATAACCGCGATCCACTGCCCGTTGCGTTCTTTGCGATACGCAATCGTTCCGCCAAGACGTTGGGCAATCTCCTCAGGCAGCAAGTCGCGATGGTAGCCGAAGAATTTTTCCTTGATACGCTGCCAAGCGTCCCAATTCTCCAGCAGCGGATGCGCCGGCTGATACTTCGTGGAGAACACCAGAGCCACGTCAAAGCGGTCGCGAGCCCTGGCCGCCACGTCGATCTGAGAGGCTGAGAAATCCTCGATGCGCACCACCCGGAACGGCGGACCGGCATTGGAACTGAAATTAACATAACCGAGCCATGGCCGGGTGAGTTCGTCCGACGCCGGCCATGCGGTCAGAACGCGCTCACCGGAATATCGCATCGCCAGGAAGCGGCTGGCTTCCGCATGCATCACGATGTAGTCGCGATAAGCCAGATTGTCTTCGAGAGTAAAGCCATACGGCGGATTGTTCAACAGCCCCACGACAAATGCAATCGCGACCGCTCCCATAATCAATTTCCAATGCCGCACCCGCCGCCACAGAGTCGAGACCAGCGCCAGAATCACAAGCGGGTCTACCGGCAACATGTAGCGAGCCAGCACCGCTCCGCCCACGACCGACATAAAGGCCAGGTAAGCGAGCACTACGGAAAGAAATGCTGCCTGCATCCAGAATGGAATTCGCGGCCGGGCAACTGCGTTCTCCGTCTTTCCTTCTAACTGCGCCGGACGAAGCATGGCCAGCAATCCCGCGAGCGTAAGCAGATACAGACCGAAATACCCGAAGAGTTGCCAGAGCCGCATTCCCAGAGCCAGCGGGACGCGCAGCGGATTGAGCGTGGCGGCTACGTTGTAGCGAAAGAATTCGGGGTTGCCCAACAGGAAGCCGGTCTTCGCGTAGTGGTAGGCGTACCAGCCCGCCAGCGGCACGACAGCAAGCAGCAGATGAAGTGCGTGCGTGCGTCGGCCCACGGGCGGAAGAATCCTGTTCCATTTTTCCAATCGACGACGGCGAATGAAATAAGCAAGCACGTCCCAGCCCAACAGCGCCAGCGGAGCCAGGATCGCAGTTTCTTTCGCCAACGCTGCCAGTGAGAACCAGAGCACTTCCTTCCACGGACGGTCTTCTACATACGCGGCCAGCGCCCAGAACGTAAATCCAGCGGCCGGCAAGTCAACCTGCGCCATCGAACTCTGCGTGAAGTACACGGGATAAATCGCCACCAACGCAGTCGTCGCCCAAGCCACCGGCAGATTGGAGGCGATTCGCGAAAGTCGAAACAATCCCAGCAGCGAGAATGCGCTCAGCGCCAGCATGGCTGTGCGCGTGACCAGAGTGGAGTATCCGAAGACGCGCCAGGCCAGCGCCAGCCACGCCATCACCAGCGGAGGATGTGCATTCGAGAGCGTGGACTGCGGAATGAGCGCGCCGGTCAGAAATAAATCACGTGCGGCCGGAATGTAATAGCCCGCCTCATCCCAGAAATAAGGAAGGCGCAGAAGTGGCGCATGCAGAAGCATCAATCCCGCAAAGAACAGCGCGAACAGAAGAAACTGCTGCACCCACGCGGAAGATTGCGGTCGAGAAGGTTTTTTGAGATCGAGAATCGCCGCCGGCCGCGCAGCCATCGTTAAACGGCGCATCAGTGAACGGGTCCACCCGGCGCGCGCGGATCAAGTTTGATCTCGCCGAACGCAGCCTCATAGTTCGTCACGTTCTGCTGCAAGAGCGCCATAAGCGCCTTGGCCTGTTGCGGGCTGAGATAAATCCCCTGAAAGTTTCGCAACTCCACCTGCGTCTCCGAGCTTTGCTGCATCGTCCCGAAAACGAGGAAGAAATCCCAGACATTCACCCGGATCTGCACGCTGTTGGAGTAGCTCTCGCGATAATCGGGGGTCTGCACGAACTTCACATTCGGTTGGTTCGCAGTAATCATATTTCGCAGTGTAACGCGTGAGCGGAGTACAGAGCAAAATTCGCAGGCGATCGGTGGGGATGCAGTTTGAGGCGGCTTTGAAAGGGCACGGCTTCAGCCGTGCCGTAAGCATCGCATTTTCATTGCGGCTTTAGCCGCTGAGGGATGGCAATTTTCAAACTGCACTACTACCGGGCGAACTTTTCAAGGACACCTTCAGTCAAATACACCGAGAGCGAATTAACTCTCCTTTAACACTGGCGCAACATTGCTGCAACACAGTCCCTCTACTGTCAGAGGCTATCAGGCAACGCTCGTTCAGCAGGCTACAGAAAGGTTTCGTATCGGGGCATCGCTTCAGCGATGCCGGGATAATCGAATCAAACGCCGCTGTCTCGGTTTCGTATCGGGGCGTCGGTTTAGCGATGCCGCAGGATCTTCGAGATCAGACGCCCCTTTAGGGGGCCGGCGATTCTTTCTAAGCGAAGCTCTTCGAGAGCGTGAGGCTCTCCTTCCGATCATGGATCCGTTGCAAGCGGCAGATAAACCGCGTTACCCCGCTCTGATCTACGTGGTGGAAGACGATCCCGATGTGTCTCGCCTGATCGAATACAGCCTGCAAACCGCCGGTTACGAGGTCTTCACATTTTTCTCCGGGGCGCCGGTAGTTCCCCAGGCGGCCATGGCGCAACCGGCGCTGTTTCTTCTCGATATCATGTTGCCCGGAATTAGCGGCTTCGATCTCTGCCGCCAGATCCGTCAGCACGAACAACTGGGTAAGACCCCCGTCATTTTTCTTTCCGCCAGAACTCAGGAGCTGGACCGCCTGCAGGCCTTCGATGTCGGCGGCGACGGATACATCACCAAACCCTTCAGTCCGCGTGAATTGATTGCGCGCGTCCGCAACGTTCTCCGCGTTCAGCCTGAGGCCCGCAGTCTTGAGATTATTCAGTTCGGAGATTTGGAAATTGATGTCGCTTCGATGAGCGTGCGCGTCGAGGGCAGAACCGTGTTCACCACGGTCCGCGAGTTCCGGCTCCTCGAATATCTGGCCCGGCACCGTGGACGCGTCTTTACCCGCGACCAACTCCTTGATGCGGTGTGGAAAGAAGGGACGTTTGTGACCCCGCGCTCCATTGACGTCTTTGTGCGCCGTCTGCGGGAGAAGATCGAGCCCGATCCACGCCATCCCCGCTATCTGAAAACGCTGCGCGGAATCGGCTATCGCTTCGAAGCCGGCCGCTGACAGCGCCAGCCTACTTGCGCTGTTCCAGCTTGACCGACGCGGTAACCGGCTGCCCATCGCGCACCACCTTGACCTCCACCACATCGCCCACTTTGCTGCGGCGCAGGGCATCTGTGAAGTCGTAAAGATTCTTGATCGGTTTGTCGCCGAACTGCACTAGGATGTCGCCTGCCTTCAGTCCCGCCTTCGCCGCGGGCGATCCCGGTCTTACATCGGAGAACTTCACCCCGTTTTCCACCTCCCCGAAATCCGGAATCGATCCGAAGTATGGACCGTAGCCGCTGCCTCCCGGCCCGCGCGCCGGCTTGTCTTCCGCGACGACGATGAACGAAGGACGCCCCTCCGCATCCGCCAGTTCCTCACCGGTCTTCCCCACCACGTCAAGCAACCGCGCCGCCGATACCGGATCGATCTTCTCCCACGTATCCGAAGGCTTGTGATAATCCGAGTGCAGCCCGGAGAAGAAAAACAGCACCGGAATTTTCTTCGCAACGAATGACGTATGGTCGCTCGATGAATATCCGCCCGGCGAATACTCGATTTTGAATCCCGATTTCTCCGACGCCTCCTCGACCAGAGTCTTCAGCGTCGAGCCGGTCCCAACGCCTCCAATGTAAACTTTTTGATCCTTGATGCGGCCGATCATGTCCATGTTCAGCATGGCCACGGCTTTATCCAGCGGACGCGTCGGCTCCCTCACCCACGCAGCCGAACCCAGCAGCCCAAGTTCTTCGCCGGCAAAGGACGCGAACAGAATTCCCCGCCGCAACTGGCCTTTCTGTGGCGCCAGCAGCCGCGCCAACTCCAGCACTCCCGCCGTGCCTGAAGCGTTGTCATCCGCTCCCGGATGAATCTGTCCGATCTGCGAAGGCGCCAGAGAATCGAAATTGCCGCGTCCCAGGTGATCGTAGTGCGCGCCGATAATCACGTATTCGTCCGTCCTGCCCGGCAAATAAGCCAGCACATTGTTCACGGTGGCCCGCGTGGTTTCGATACTGACCGTCAGCGAAGCAGTCTGGTTTTCCGCCAGCGCAAACGATGCTGGCTTGGACGAAGCATTGATCTGCTCCTGCAATTCTGCAAGCGATTTTCCCGCCGCCTTGAGCCACCCCTCGGCAACGTCATTCTTAACCTGAAGAAAAATGATGCCGGCATTTTCCGGTCCGCTCACGCTGCCGAAGCGTGTGAGCAGGTCTTCTTCGCCGTCTCCCAGCTTTCCGTTCACCAGCACGAGCGCCTTGGCGCCGTGGTTGCGGGCGTTGATGGCTTTGGTCACCAACTGGGAATGCTGCGTCATGACCTGGTTTGTCGCAGCATGATTGCTGCTCTTCTCGCCGAACGAAGGAGGCTCATAGCGCAGAACCACGACAATTTTGTCCTTGACGTCGACGCCCGCGTAATCGTCGTAATGAAACTCGTCAGCCGAAATGCCGTAGCCGGCAAACACCAGCGGCCCGCGCGCCGATCCCGAAGCGGAAAAACTGAACGGAACAAAATCCTCCTTCGCTTTCAACTCCACCTTCCGATCTCCAGTCAGCACCGCGAAACTGTTCCTCCCCTTCAACTGCGCGCCGGTGATCACCGTGAAAGGCTGTAAGAACGAGTTTGTGCCCGCGGGTTCGAGACCCAGGCTCCTGTACCGCTTCTCGATCAAATGCTCGGCCCGGGTCAACCCTTTCGAGCCAGCGCCACGTCCCTCCATGGCAGGCGTGGTCAGCGCCTTGATGTCATCCAGGAAGCGATGCGGATCGGCGGAAGGAATTGCCGGCGGCGCCGCCAGAGAAACATAAGCGCACGCAAGCAGGGCAAACAGAATCGCAAGTTTCTTGGCCGAGTTGGACATGAGAATAGAATGAGGGCGGTTGCTTCTTGACGTTGTCATGATCACGCAAATGCTAGGTTGCATGGTGGCTCATGTCAAACCCATGCCTGTAGTAATCAATCTGTTAAGTCGGCCGCGGTCCGTCCCCCGACATCGCGTCCTGCTATTCTAGTAACCTTCGTGCTGTGGAGAAAACACTTGAACGAATATCTTCTGTCCGTCCTGCTGGGAATTGTCGAAGGCCTCACCGAGTTCCTGCCTGTCAGTTCCACTGCCCATCTCCGCATTTCCGAAGTCTTGCTGAACGTGCCGCTCTCCAGCGGCTATTGGAAGATGTACTCCATCGTCATCCAGCTCGGCGCGATCTTAGTTTTGCCAATTTATTTCCGCCATCACATTGCCAAGCTCTTCTCAACATTCCCCGAAGGCGAAAAAAAAGACTGCGACTACCTGACCCATCCCTTGAGCCTGGTCATGATCGCCTTCGTCGTAACCGCGATCCCGTCTTTTCTGCTGACCAAAGTGATCGGCAAGAACCTCGAGAGTCTCTACGTGATAGGCGCCGCCCTGCTGATTGGCGGCATCGTGATGTGGATCATCGACGCCATGAAAGCGCCCTGGGAAAAGGCCGGCGCGGGAGCCGCCGGTTCGCCAATTCACACCTGGAAAATGGATGACATCCACGGCGGCCAAGCGGTCTGGATCGGCGCCTGCCAGATTCTCTCCGCCGTTTTCCCCGGCACCTCGCGCTCCATGTCCACCATCGCCGCCGGACAACTGATGGGAATGTCACGCCCCGCCGCGCTCGAGTTCTCCTTCTTCCTCTCCATACCCACCATGACGGTAGCCACGCTTTACACGCTCTTGAAATCGCTCCGCGGCAAAGATGAAAATCCCATCGGCGTCGCCCAAATCACCCCTCACCAATGGGTAATCCTCGCCATCGGCTTCGTCGTCTCCTTCATAGTCGCCTACGGAGCCGTTGCCTGGTTCATGGGCTACGTCCGCAAGCGCGGCTTCGCGCCGTTTGCCATGTACCGCATTGTGCTCGGAATCTTGGTGCTGGCCTGGGCTGCGGGATTCATCGGGCACTATTAAAACCTCGCAGGCTGCGGAAAAATTCTGATTCAAGCGGGTCTTGGGAAGGGCACGACTTCACAGCTTGCGGAAAAACTCTGATTCGCGGTGGTTTGGGGAAGGGCACGAGTTCCACTCGTGCCGCAAATGCCGCGGAATCAACAGCGGCTTCCAGCCGCTGGGGGAATGCTGCGCTCGGAAAACACTTTTTCCGCAGCCTGTTCAGTCGTGCCGATAAGTCGTTGATATGGTTTGCGCTTTAGCGCCCGAGGAATGCTTTTTGCGCCCGCTATGAGTTTTTCCGCAGCCTGCCAGGCGAGAATTGATGGGCGAAGCGCGGTGATCCTGCCAGCGCCGGGTCGCGGAGAAGACCTGAGAAGTCCAGTCCCCGCCGGACTCAGCGCCACTCCAGTCCCATGTTGTCATCGGTTATGATCAGACGGTTGTGCAGCCGGCTGCGAAGCTGACTGTTGTTTTCCACTGAATTGAAATTGCGTCCAGTAGAGTCCTCGGGGATGCTTACAATCTCGTCCAGTTTCTTAAGTTGTTTTGGATCGTTCGCCTCGATGACATGCTTTCCATCGATGACATAGTTCAACAAGACCGCTCTCCATCTCACGCGATCGAACACAAGCGGAGTATCGCTCACCGCCACCGCGTTCACCAAACGCAGAGCATAGGGGTACACCGCCAATGCGGTCGCGATCGCATCTTCCGATCCGGTAGTGTTATAGAAAAGTACACCGCCCGGCTTGAGGTTCGCGCGCGCGATCTGCAAAAACTCAACCGAAAGCAAATTGCTAATGTGGTTTCGCCAGTAGAAACTAGTGTTCATCATGATCGCATCAAACTTTGCCTGCGGATTCCACAACAGCCATCTGCGCCCATCATCGATCACGATGTGCACTTTAGGATTGTGCAGAAGAGTTGCTACGTTTGGGTGCTCTGGAATGAGCTTTAGATACCCTGGATTGATCTCGACGACGGTTAGGCTTTCGACTTGCGGATGATTGGCCACAACCTGCGCCCACGAGCCCGATCCGAGCCCAATCATCAGAACTCGATGTGGCGCAGGATGAAATGCGCTGAGCCCATACGGACGGAGGATGATATTCACGTCATGCAGCAGGTCAACGTTGAATCGGCCATCGTATACACCGCCTCCGAACACGGTACCATCGGGAGTCACGCCGATCGTGCCGCTGCGATTTTCGATGACTTCCTGAAAGTGCGAAGCGGGATACTTATTCTTGAAGAATAAGCGATCGTACAACGTGCCAAACAGCGGCCGAGCGGCCACCATCATGAGCAACATCGCTACAACAGGAAGTGCAAATCCGAGTTTCAATCGAACCGGTGGGCGAGCGGAAACCCCAAACACTACCGCGGCCAAGAAAGCGCCTCCGAGCAGAAGAAGTATTGATATCTGGTACGTGGACAAATAGTCCATCAAAACGTAGCCCACTACCAGTGCTCCCAATGTCGAGCCAACAATGTTCGCTGCATACAAGTAGCTCAGTGACGCTCCTGCCCGCTCTGCCGGATTGACGGCAACATAGGCGACTAGGGGAAACGTTGCCCCAAAGAAGCTTGCACCGGCGCAAACTAACAGCAAGATGATCGAACCGGGCCATCTGTTTCCGAGGCTGTCGGGAGACGTAGCCTTGAGAGCCAAGGCAGAAAGCGGGCTTACGGCAAATGCAACCATGGCGGAAGCAAAGATCACCGCACTCAACGTCCCTACCGCATTTTCCCGTTGGTGACTTTGCGAGTATCGCTCGACCCGTCTCGATCCAAGAGCGAGGCCGAACAGATAAGCACCCAGCAACGATGCGAATGCACCTGCCGTATCACCCGAACCGAACGCCAGCAAGCGGTACCAGATGATCTCGTAGGAAAGCGCCGCGAAACCGGAGAAAGCCGCGCAGCCGAGAGCTAGAGAATATGGCAGCGGGCTACGGGAACTGCAGGCAATGACAATGACCTCCGATGCACGATCAGGACCATCCTTCTGCGGCCGTCGCCAATGAAGATCGTAGCCCAGGGCGCCGGTCGCTACCAATATATTCACCGCAGCAGCAAACCGGACAGAACCCGACTGCCCCAAGTACCGCATCAACCAATCTGCTGCCAGAAAGCACGCTAAACCAGATCCCAGACAGTTCGCGAAATAGAGGCCTCCAACCGAAGACCCTACGTTCTGCGATGAACGCACCGAGTATTCCACCAGGAGCGGCAAAGTAGCTCCCATGAGCAGCGTCGATAGAACAATCGCTAAGAAACCGACCAGGCCTGTTTCCAAAGGCGACCTTCCCGCTGTGAATTCGGCAATACGATGAAAGAGCTTCAGCGAGACGATTCCAAGCATCCCTGTGAACAACTCGGCAATGGCAAATAGCTTGACTGGCGCGAGCCGTCTGCTATTCGAAAACCCTCCCCCCACTAAACTTCCGAGTCCCAAGCCCAGCATGAAACCGCTGACCACGATCGTGACCGACTCAATATTGAGTCCATAGATGGCGAACAACGCTCTTTGCCAGACGATCTGATAAATAAGCGCCGGAAATCCGGAGCAGAAAAACAGGAAGTAAATCCAAGCAATGTGTCGGCTTCTGTTTTTCCTATAGATCGAGGGACAGTCTTGGGAGCCGTCAGGAAGAAAATCGAATTCCACGCCTCTATCTTAGTCCGCTCAACGCCCAAACGATCCGAACCGAATAGGGCTACCTCACGTTGTTGGTGAAACATCGCCCTTGCACTAACAAGCCGAGCACGGTGCCCCGGGTTCACGCCCGGTTTTGGGCATTAACCTGGGTACAGAAAGTCCCAATATCGACGCGCAGTCAGCCCGAATCCAATCTGTGCCAGGTTAGCGTCCAGAGAACGGACGCGAACCTGGGCCACCGGGCAGCGTGCACAGGAAACTGCCGTGACCGGTTGAAGGCACTGGCCCTATAATCTGAGCCGTGGAACAATTTCCGGTTGCTCACATAAAGGTCCAGGGCGTAGACCTCATAGTCTTGTTCGTTAAGCCCGAGCTTGGCAGCCGACCGGCCTCTGAACAGCAGCAGGTAGTCAACGCTCTCCAGGCATGTGCGAGTGCTGCAGGACTGGCTGGCAACGTAGTGCCCGTCTGGCGGGACAGCTTAGGACGGCTGCATTTTATAGCACCCCCCAACCAGCATGCGTTCTTTAAGAGCGTGACCTTCGAGTACTTATACGCCAATATCAACAAGAAGCTGAGTTGCGGGTAACTCAAGAACGCTAAAAGAGGCGGCTCGGAACAGCGTTAAACCGGGGTCAAAAAATGGATAAGAACTACAATGTGTTCATCGGTTGGTCAGGGGAGCGGAGTCGCTTAGTCGCCGAGTTCCTTCGGGGGTGGATCTCGAAAGTCGTTCAGTCGGCAAGACCTTGGATGTCAGAGGCAGATATTGAAAAAGGGAGCCGTGGGCTCGACGAGATCGCAAAGGCGCTGGCGGACATCAAGGTCGGGATCACGTGCCTGACTCCCGAAAACCTGCAGCGGCCGTGGATTTTCTTCGAAGCCGGTGCGTTGTCCAAGACCATCGGGGATCGAACTCGCCTGTGCACGTATTTGATAGCTGGCCTCGAACCGCAAGATGTCGTGCCGCCCCTGGGAATGTTCCAGGCAACGAAGGCGGTGAAAAAGGACACGCTCAAACTCGTTCGCACCATCAACCTCGCCGTTAGTGAAAATCCGGTACCAGAACAAGACCTCGATGAATTGTTCGACGCGATGTGGCCAACGCTGGAGACTAGGTTGGCGACGCTCCCGGCGACTGAAGAGAGCGTTACGGCGAAGCGTCCAGTAGACGACATGGTGGCCGAAATATTAGAAATAGTTCGTACAGAAGCCAACAGGAAGAAATGGGCCGACATCCTAACCGGCATCGGGACCCCAATGGCTGGCGTTAGCGAGTCGATCCCACCGAACTCGCTTCCGCCTGCCCCAAACGCATTCGCAGATCGAGTCAAGGGCCAATCCAGATAGGCCAACGTCACAGCACTAGGACAGCGATCCCGCCCCGTACCCAACTCGCCACCCCGCCCCGTTTCCCACATTGCCTCAGCCGCCGCTTCTTGTCATAATTATCAAGCTCTGGCCACGTAACGGTGCTGTGGGTGAGTTTTGCCCCGGCAACGCCGTCGCTGCCACATGACATTTTTCTCCAACATTTTTGCGCCATCCAGGAACCGCCGTCTGAACGAACTCGTCGGACTCCTGTTGTGCGTCTCCGCACTCCTCCTTTTCCTCGCGCTGGCCTCCTATTCGCCGCTCGATCCCTCGCTGAACAGCGCCTCCATCCTCACCAAATCGCACGCTGCCCGCAACTGGATCGGCATCTTCGGGGCCTATCTTTCCGACCTCATCCTGCAATTCTGGGGAGTCGGATCGTTTCTGCTACCCCTCTTTATGGGCATGCTCGGCGTGCGCTGGTTCCGCTCGCGACCCGTGCAAACTCCGGTTGCGAAGACTCTCGGCGTGATCTGGCTGCTCATGTTCGTGCCCGCGCTGCTCGCCATCCTGCCCGGGCACGTCCGCTGGATGGGAGCCATCCCCATCGAAGGCCTCGCCGGCCGCATCGTCGGCGACGTCTTAATCCGTTACCTCAATCTTGCCGGCGCATACATTGTCTGCACAACTGTTCTAGCCGTCGCCCTCTACCTCACCACCGCCTTCTCCTTCTCTACGATTGAACTCTGGGCGCCCACCCGCTTCGCCTTTGTCCTGGCGCTCCGAGATCGCTTCCAAGACTGGCAGGACGAGCGCGAGCGCAAGCGTCAACAAAAAGAACTCGAAAAACGCCGCGCCGAAAGACCCACCGTCACGGCGCAACTCGTGCCCGCGCGCAACGCGCCGTCGCGCCCAGAAGCCCCGCGCAATACGCAGGACATCGACATCAAGCAGGAGATCCCAGGCGTGCAGTCCGCTGCCCCAGCCCCCCGCACCGGCATCGAACGCATGATAGCCGAGGAAGGCGCAGACAACTCCACCCTCACCCCGCCGCCGCAGGATTCGTCTGCCCCAATCGCAGTCGAAGTCGAAGTCACTGATCGCGCCGACGCCGAGCACCGCCCGAAAACCATCCTCCCCAAAATCGCCGGCAGCTACAAGCTCCCTCCGTCGAGCCTGCTTCACCGTCCCGACGAGCAGCAATCCGTCGACGAAGAAGAGCTCAAAATCGTAGCCCAGGTTCTGACCGCAAAGTACGCGGAATTCGAAGTCTTCGGCCAAGTCACTCAGATCAACCCCGGCCCGGTCGTCACCACCTTCGAATTCAAGCCCGAAGCCGGCATCAAGTACAGCCGCATCGTCAGCCTCACCGACGATCTCTGCCTCGCTCTGCGCGCCGAGAGCATCCTGGTCGAGCGCATGCCCGGCAAGAGCACGGTCGGCATCCAGGTGCCAAACCGCGAGCGCGAAATCATCTGGCTGCGCGAGAACATCGAGTCGCAGGAATTCCTCGGCTCCAAATCCAAGCTCACCATCGGCATGGGCAAGGACATCAACGGACGCATAGCCGCCGCCGACTTAGCCGGCATGCCCCACTTGCTCATCGCCGGCTCCACTGGCACAGGCAAGAGCGTGGCCATCAACGCCATGATCATGTCGATTCTCTACAAATCGACGCCCGAAGAAGTGCGGCTAGTTCTAGTCGACCCCAAGCGCCTCGAACTCGGCAATTACGAAGGTGTCCCGCATCTCTACACGCCCATCATCACCGAGCCCAAACTCGCCGCCAACGCTCTGCGCAACGCCGTCCGCGAAATGGAGCGCCGCCTAAAACTCCTCGCCGCAAAAGGCGTCCGCAAGATCGACAGCTACAACCGCCTCTTCGACGACACGCCCAGCCTCTTCAGCGAGCAGTCGGGGAACTCCGACGACGGCCCCCTTCCCTACATCGTCATCATCATCGACGAGTTGGCCGACCTGATGATGCTCGACGGCCACAACGTAGAAGAATCGATAACTCGATTAGCGCAGATGGCCCGAGCCGTAGGCATCCACTTGGTGTTAGCCACGCAGCGCCCGTCGGTCGATGTAATCACCGGACTAATCAAAGCCAACTTCCCCTCCCGAGTCTCGTTCCGTGTAGCGACCAAAGTAGACTCGCGCACCATTCTCGACGCCAACGGCGCCGAATCGCTCCTCGGACGCGGCGACATGCTCTACCTGCCCTCCGGCTCTGCCCGCGTCCACCGCCTCCATGCGCCGTACGTAACCGAAAAGGAGATCGCAGCCGTGGTGGAATTCTGGAAGGCCCAAGGCGTGGCGCAATACCAGGAGAAATTCCTCGATGCGCCCAAAGAAGATCCCGAGTCGCCCGCCGGAGCCGAAGACGATTCCAGAGAGATTTCCGCCGGCGACAATGATAACGACCCCCTCTTCAACGATGCCGTGCGCCTCGTAGTCGAGTTCGGCAAGGCCTCCACCAGCCTCCTGCAGCGCCGTCTGCGCATAGGTTACGGCCGAGCCGCGCACCTCATCGACCTAATGGAGCGCGACGGCATCGTAGGCGCCGCCGACGGCCCCAAGCCAAGAGAAGTCCTAAAGCGCCCCGACTGGATCTCCGAAATAGAAGAATCGATGCGGTAATCTAAAGAGCGCACCGGGAACCGACGTGAACAAAAAATATACCAAGAGCGACTTGGCGCGGATTGACCGCATGAAGGATGCCGATATCGACTATTCGGACATTCCGCGCCTCGACAAGACGTTTTTCAAGAAGGCAACGATTGCTTGGCCCCCGGAGAAAAAACAGCTGACGATTCGTCTAGATGCGGACGTGCTCGCTTGGCTCAAAGGCCATGGCAAGGGCTACCAGACGCGCATTAACCGCATTCTGCGCGTGGTGATGGAGAGTCAGCCGCCTCGGTCGGCTCATTCGTAGAGTCGGCGGTGCGGCAGGCTTGTTCTCAAAAAGCGCGAGAAGTGGCACGCCCGGCCCGTTAACGTGGCCCACCAGCCTCGCATTCAATGACTTGCATTTCTAGTTCATAACAGGCCCTAGGTAACGGTAACAGTCACGGTGGCGGCGGCGCCGCTCTGGGTCGCGTGGCTCGCATCCGTGCCAGTGATCGTGATCGTGTAGGTCACCCCAGGCGTACCGGCAGGCGTGCCGCCTCCTCCGCCACATGCCGGAAGAATCAGCAGCCCGGCCAACATCCCCAGAAACAGCAAGCCCCGCAGCTTGTTCCGCCGTGGGCCGCGCAGTCCCAGTCCGAAGCCGATCAGCGCCACTCCCGAGATGGGCAGCAGCCGTGCGTAGAACACGTTCGAACTGCGCAACGTCGCGGCCGACGAAACCACGGTCGTGAACGTCATCGTTGCGGTTCCCCCACTGCTGGTGACCTTCACCGGACTCGTACTGGCGAAGCCGCAGGTGGGAGCTGTGGCTCCCGTGACGACCGGCGAGATGGTGCATAAGAGAGTGACGCTGCCGGTATAGCCGTTCGCCGAACTCACGGTCACCGTGGCCGTCGACGAACCGCCAGGACTGACGGTTCCATGTGTGGGTGATGCCGAGAGCGAATAGCTTGGTGGCGGCGTGGTCGTCACGCTCAACGCCGAACTCGCGGCCGACGTGCCGTCCGCGTTCGTCGCTTCCACCGTGAAGCTGTACGTGGTCGAAGCCGAGAGGCCGGACACGGTATAGGATGTGCCGCTTGTGGTCCCAAGCGTGCCACCGTTCTGCAATACCGTGTAGCTGCTGATGGGACAGCTCGCCGGGGCCGTGTCCGCCGTCCAACTCAAGCTGGTGCCCGAACTGGTCGTACTGGACGCCGCCAATCCCGTCGGAGCGCTCGGTACAGTCGTGCAACTCGGGGCCAATGTCGTCACGCTCACCGCCGAACTCCCGGCTGACGTGCCCTCCGTATCCTTCGCGTCCCCCGTGAAGCTGTACGTGGTCGAAGGCGAGAGACTGGATACGGTATAGGATGTGCTGGTTGCGGTCCCAATCGGGTTCCCATTCTCCAATACCGTGTAGCTGGTGATGGAGCAGTTCGCCGGAGCCGTGTCCGCCGTCCAACTCAAGCTGGTGCCCGAACTGGTCGTACTGGACGCCGCTAATCCCGTCGGAGCGCTCGGTACCGTCGTGCAACTCCCCGCGGAGTATTCAAGCGTCACTTGTGTCCCCGACACTTGTCCGCCATAGTTGCATTGTGGCGCGAGGCCCGAGGAGTAATTAGTTATCGACCAACCCGGACTAGAGATCAGGTTGAAGTTATCGTCATACAGCGATGCATTGAAAATGATGGGGCCATTCGGGGGATAATCGCTACACTGGGCAACATTGTAGACCTCCAACGCGCCGGCGAACGCCCAATTTAAAGTCTGCCCTTCACTGGGGGTATTGTTCAGCGTTGTGCTTAGGCTCGAGGACTGATCGTCGGTTGTAACTTTCCATGTGGAACAGGATTGCGTTCCCGCGCCGCAGGTGGAGGTAACCGTCCCAAGGATTGTATCGCCCGGGCTGGCTCTCACCGCCGAACTATAATCGGCAGTGCCTGACGGGCAGCAGTTCCAGCTGGCAATACCCCACGCATTGGTATAATTGCTGTTCCACCCCAGCACAGGCTGAAGAATAGATATATCGCTGCTATAGTTATCGAAGCCAGGAAAGAAATATATGGTTTGGCCATCGTCGGCAGTCGGCGATGGCGGCACGGTCCAGGTCGCAGAAATTTCGCCGTACGCAGTATTCGTGGTAGTACTTCCATCTTCAATCCAGCTTTGGCTGATCGATGGTGACTCCCCCTTTGCGGTCCCTGCGGTTACAAGCTTTCCGCTGGGGGAGTAACGCGGATAATTGCAAACTGGAGCTATCTCGTCTATAGCGCCATCCGCATGTTGCACACGCCCATCTGCCAGCACAGTCGATCCTGCCGCGATGTGGCGGACACAGGACGGATGGAAGTAGCCGAACGGTGTGATCACGTAACCGTCCGGTACTCCCGCAGGACGATTCGGCCCTGCCACCTTCTGGGCGTGCAGCATGCCAAGCGACGCCGCCACAAACGCAAACAGAACTGCAAAAAACATCGTTTTTCTCATTATTGTCTTCTCCAGTGCTTGGAGACTTATACTTGACTTGGCGGGTGGGCCACATCAACGAGGGGAGTATAACGCGGATGCTCTCCGATGGCCGACCGAATCAATCAGTGGGTGCGGCGGCGGGTGGTCCGGGCCATCGCGATCATTTGAACTCACGAGGGTGCCCCGTCCAAGCTCTGCTTGGGCGGGCCCGCTAGCGGCAGGATGCTAAGCCAGACTGGCGTGAATCCCAAGCCCCTCTGCGGCCTTGCGGAGTCGCCTATCTCTTGTCCACAGAAGCGTGGATGGATTGATGAAGACTGAGGCTATCAGTTGGGCGTCGGTCAGACCGATGCCGAGGCTGTACAAGCGTCGAGCCTCAATCATTCGCCGCACTTCGCTCAGTTGCGCCACTTGCACCTGGGGCAAAAGGTCCAGCAGAGCAAGCGTCCTGCTGCGGTCCTTTAACGATCCCAGGGCAAGTTCCTCAATGATGGAGGGATGGATCACGATCTGCCCTTCGTTCAGATGCTTCCGCATTTCGTTGTTTCCGGGACGAAGGTTTCCCGAACGAAAGTGGTCGATCCAAATCGAGGTATCCGCGAGAATCAATTCGGCCCCCGCCTCCGGCGAGGAATGTTCTTCAATTTCGGCATGGTACCCTCCAGGGACGCCAATCGGCGGGCGCTCTCCCGCTCGATGAGCGCTTTGAGCGCCTCGCGAATCAGCGCCGTTTTCTCCGCTACCCCGGTGAACTCCTGGGCGATGCGCACGAGATCGTCATCCAGCGCAACCGTCGTCCTCATAGCCGGGTCTCCATGGCACTGATTATAGCATCAAATGATGTTATCTGTCGTGCCTGCCAGTATCAGTCCGCACGCGATATTACGCGGATATTTTCCTCCATGCCAACCCCTCCCCGTGATAAATGTGGAAGCATGAAATTCCACACCGAATACCTGACCCTGCACACGAAAACCAAGCGCGCCTACATCCACCTGACCCCGCAGGTCGAGAGCGCACTGAAAAAGTCTGGAATCAAAGACGGCATGATCCTGGTCTCCGCCATGCACATCACCGCCGGGGTCTACGTCAACGACAACGAGAGCGGCCTCATCAAAGACATCGACCAGTGGCTCGAAACGCTCGCCCCCTTCCGGCAGAACTACCAGCATCACCAGACCGGCGAAGACAACGGAGACGCGCACCTCAAATCGTTGATCATCCACCACGAAGTCATCGTCCCGGTCACCAACGGAAAGCTAGACTTCGGCCCCTGGCAGCAAATTTTCTACGCCGAATTCGACGGTCAGCGCGACAAACGAGTCATCATAAAAGTGATGGGAGAATAGGCCGTTTGGTTTATCCTCATAGCCCATAGAGTTCCCAGTTCTCGGTTCTCAGTTCTCAGAAAATGCACCCACGCCACTGAGAACTGAGAACTGGGAACTGAGAACTCACAGGAGCCCGACAACATGACCGAAGAATTAACCGAACTGCACGAGCACGCCGAACACGCCCGCGAGCATCCCGATCTCGCTCCCGTCACGCTGACCATGGCGGTGCTGGCCGTGCTGGTGGCAGCCGTGTCCCTGCTCGGCCACCGCACCCATACCGAAGAAATCATTCTGCAGAACAAGGTCACCGACGAGTGGGCCTACTACCAGGCCAAGAATATCCGCCGCCACAACGACGAAATGTTCGCCGATCTGACTACCGTGGTTGCCAGCAAAGACGCGGACGCCGTCGCCAAACTGCAGGGAAAATACCGGGCCGAAGCCGACCGCTATAAAGACGAGCAAAAGGAACTGGACAAACAGGCCCGCGAAACGGAAAAGGAAACCGAACTCGCCCGCCGCAAAGCCGACCGCTTCGATCTCGGCGAAGTCTTCCTGGAGATCGCCCTGGTGGTCACCTCGATCACTTTGCTCTCCGGCCGCCGAATCTTCTGGTACTTCGGCCTGTTAATGGCGACCGCCGGAGTTCTCGTCGCCGCTTCGACCTGGATGGTGCGCTAGTGAAACCATGGTTGGAGCTGGTTGGATAAATGCCTCGGCTCGCATGCCTCGGCTCGCAATGTACGCTGGACGACAAAGAAATGTTCGCCATATGACGGCCATCCGGCGGCCGCGCCCGCTCTCCGTCAGCGCCGAACATCGCATCGTGACCTAAATCACTTTTCCCCAATCTAACTCACTGTACCTAATTGACTACCTACTTCGGATGTAGTGGCCACCTGTTCGGCCTCTCGCGTGCAATGAGCTTAGAGACTCTCTGGCGAAAGCGTCACCGAAGAGAAGATTGGACCCAGCTATGCTGCAGAAGTGCGCCAACCCCACGTGCACGGTTCCCTTCCGTTCCCTACGCGAAGGCAAACTGTTCCTGGCGGAAACTTTCCCTTCTGACCTCAACTCTGCTTTCAACGGCAACCGGCGAAAACTCCGCCGGCGTGAACATTTCTGGCTCTGCGACGCCTGCTCCGCGCACTTCACGCTCCGTTTCGACAACACCTTGGGGATGCTGACCGTCCCCCTCAGCGAGCGCATGGGTCCACGATTCCTCACCGCGCCGCTGGCAGCGCTTGCTGATTTTCAAAGGGACTGCCGATGGATTACGCAATCACAAAACGCTCGGCTTGCTCTGTCTGTGGCATCGACACCTTTCGCCGCACAGGATGGTTCCTGGTGGTCGAGAATCGCTGGCTCGACCGCCTGAAGATCCTCTCCTGGCATTCCTCGCTCGCCTCGCAGAAAGACATGAAGAGCGTCTGCTGCCGGCAGCATCTCAGGGCGCTCATCGCCCACTGGCTAACCCGGGCCACCCTCCGCCTTCCCCCAGCACACCACCCTCCGCTGCCCATGGGTAGCGACCCGACTCTGGCCGATTTCGATCTCGGCCCCCACGCGGTCGGCCGCCTGATCGGAGAATTAGCGGTTCATCGAGAGTCTTTCTCCCGCGTTTGGTCAGGTTCCGCCGCCGCCCTCGAATGTATCCTCGACGCTCTGATCACCATCGGAGAGGAAAACAAACCCCACTCACTGGAGTTCCAGCTCTGCGACCTTCCAAAACAGTCCTCGCACGGACTTCCCATCCAATAAAGCGCTGGCAGAGTCTAACTCTGCCAGCGCTCCTTCCATACCTATCGGCGCTCTTAGCCGCCCGTGGGGCGCGCGGCGAACCGAAGCGCGTACAGAATCGCGTCCTCCGCCGGATCTCTGTAATACGCCCGGCGGCGCCCCACCTCGCGGAAACCGTGTTTTTCGTACAGCCGGCGGGCGGGCAGATTCGATTCGCGGACATCGAGCAGAATCGCCGACGCAGCCTCATTCTGCGCGCGCTGAATCAACTCGCGCACCAACTCACTGGCGATGCCATGGCGGAGGAACTCGTCGCCCACCACCACGTTCTCAATCTCCCATTCGCCCGCGACCGCCCGCGCGCAAGCGAATCCGCGAAGCTTGCCTGCTTCCTCGGCCACCAGAACGGCGCCGCCCTCCACCAACTGGTTGTATTGCTCGGCGGTCCAGTGGGCGGCGCTCGGCGCCTGCTGCTCAAGCGCGAGAATCACGGGCACATCATGCAACCGAGCGGAGCGGATGGCAACGGGCATCGAAAGGTGTTTTGTTATCAGGGTATTGCTTCTTTGTAAGGGTATCGCTTCTTTGTATCAGGGTATCGCTTCAGCGATACCGCAAATTCTTCGCCATAACATGCCCCTTTAGGGGCTACGCTAGCGCCGATTCAGCTTCTCACGGCGCTGGCTTCGAGAAAATCTCAGCGTCGGAATGGCGGATGTAATTGGCCTCCAGTTCTTCGGGACGAACCGTCTGGCCCCGCTGGAGATGCTCCCAACCCAGCCGGGCAATCGCCCCGCTGTTCGGATAGTCAATCAGTTCAACCCGAATTCCGGCAGCGCTTCCCGCCGCTCGAACCGTCGCCGCCAACCCGGCATCGGGCGTGACGACCGCCTTCCCCCTAGCGTCGGCAAGAAACTCTTCCCTGCTCAACAGGCGTTCACTGTGCATGCGGCAGTGGCGCATCTGAGGCTCGAGTTCGTAATCGCCAACGTACACGTCACCCCGGCCCGCATCCAGCGCCGCGAGAACCCTATCGTGCGGCGCGCCGCCGCGTGCAACCGCCTCCAGCAATGAAATTGCGACGATTGGCTTCTGCAGCGCCTCGGCCAGAGCCTTAATGGCAGCCAAACCCACGCGCAGCCCAGTAAACGACCCCGGACCGCTGGCGACCGCAAAGGCTCCCAGATCGCTCTTACTATATCCGTGCTTTTTCAGCAGCGCCGCAATCTGCGGGACCAGTTGCGCCGAAAACGCGCCGCCGGCGAGCGGTACCACTTCAAGCACACTGATTTCACTGACACTGATTTGACTGACACCGATTTCGCTCTCGCTCTGCCCCGGCGTAAGGCGGGCCAGCGCCAGACTGCCATTCTTCCCGGAAGTGTCCACGGCGAGCAGGAGCTGGGACATTTGTAATTGGTAATGTGTAATTTGCAATTTCAACCCTTCTCGTTCAACCTGCACCCTTTCAAATCCCAAATTACCAATTACAAATTGCAAATCACAAATGCCCACTCTCCACCAACTCCAGCAACACGCCCCCCGTGCTCTGCGGATGCACGAACACATACCGGTGCCCGCCCGCACCCGTCTTGATCTCTTCCGATACCAGCCGCACGCCGTCGCTCTTCAATTTGGCAACCGCCGCCGCCAGATCCGGAACACGCATGCAAACATGATGCAGCCCCTCGCCGCGCTTGGCGATGAACTTGGCGATAGTCGAATCGTCCGAAGTCGCTTCCAGCAGCTCCAGCCGGCTCTTGCCCACCGTCACCATCACCAGCCGAACTTTTTCCTGCTCCACGGTTTCTTCCGGAGAAACGCTCAGCCCAAGCTTCTCGTAAATGGACTTCGCTGCCGCGAGCGACTTCACGGCGATGCCAAGATGATCAATGCTGAATTCCATGATGCCTGCCTGTTGTAGATCAATACTCGCCGATGGAGCGCCGGGCGTCCCCGCCCGGCCCCAGCCTGCGCCGACCGTGGACGGGCGAGACGCTCTCCATCGAATCTAGGAGCGGCCGGCGCCGCGCACAATCTCCTCCACCAGCGAATACGGGTCGCGCTTGTGCTCGGCGATCTCCGCCGCATAGCGTTCAAGGCTGCCGTCGTCCATTCGAGCCCGCGCCTCTTCCAGCATGGCCTCGCGCAGCATCTCGACCAGCCGTTCTTGCCAGTTCTCGACGTTCTTCTTTAGGATCAAGTTCCCTTTCTTAAGGTACGCCTCGTAGCCTGCGATCGCTTCCGCCAACTCTTTTGTTCCCACGCCCTGGCTGGCAACCGTCTTCACGATCGGCGGCGTCCAGTGGTCGTGGCGCGTGGCAAGCGATTGCATGGCGCGAATCTCGCGCTCCACCCGCTCTGCCCCCTCGCGGTCGCTTTTGTTGATGACGAAGATGTCGGCGATTTCCATGATCCCGGCTTTGATCGTCTGCACATCGTCGCCCATGCCGGGCACCAGAATCACGATGGTCACATCCGCCAGCCGCACGATATCGACTTCGTCCTGCCCCACGCCAACCGTTTCGATCATGACCAGGTCGCGGCCCGAGGCATCGAGCACTGTGGCGGCATCGGCCGTGGCGCGCGCCAGCCCTCCGAGCGACCCCCGCGTGGCCATGCTGCGTATGTAAATTCCCGGATCGCTATAATGATCCTGCATGCGTATGCGGTCGCCCAAAATCGCTCCGCCGGTGTAAGGACTGGTTGGATCGACGGCGATAATTCCGACGGTTTGATTTTCTCTGCGATAGTGCTTGGCAAGCTGATCGACCAGCGTGCTCTTGCCCGATCCGGGAGCGCCGGTCAGGCCGATGACGCGCGCCTTGCCCGTATGCGGAAACAGCGTCTTGAGGAGGTCCGACCAGCCCGAAGCGCGGTTCTCGACCATAGAAATGGCGCGAGCCAGCGCGCGAGGGTCACCCGAGCGGAGCTGGTCCGTTAAAAGCTGAGACTTTGAATTCAACAACTCAGTGTAAAGCAGGTTCCGCAGGAAAACACGCCCGCCAGTTTCGATCCCATTTTCGATCCCATTTTCGATCTAATACCGGACTGTTCCCCGCTATTGCGCGTGTTGAAACGGTACGCGTCGCAACACATCCATCCCTTGTCATGCTGAGCGGAAGGATCTGCTTCGCTTGCGAAGCAGATCCTGGAGTCGAAGCACCCCTACCGTTTACACAAATACGGAAGTCGCAAGAGCTTTGCCTAAGAAGACCCCTAAAATCCTTAATTTTTAGGTAACAATCAAAGTTCTTGGGCAAGTGAAATTATCGGGGGTCTGGAATCGCAACTGAGCCGTTACAGTGGTAGCCCGTTGGCGCTTCACGAGGGCATTCAGTGTCTAACAGGTTGACACGTGATTTACCGTCCCAATTTCCTATCGGAATTGCATTTTGCGAATCCCCAGAGTACTCAGCAAGGGTAGAACCCTTTGCGGTGCGCTGCGTCTTCTGCGTTCTTGCCTTGGACAAATCGAAGTGGGGAACTTGAAGCCCAAGCCACTCATGCTCGCCGTACAGCGTGTGGCATTCATCGTCGTTAGGACCCAGTTTTTCGTCCAAGTAGCCGTCCTTCAGGAAAATGATTTTCTCCTCGGTTTTGTACTCAGCGCAATTATCTCCTTCGTAACGCGCACAGTCCTTAGTCTGGCGCTTGTATGTTAAGTCGTATGAAGCCTCTTCCGTGGGTATGCTTAGAGCCCCCACAACCTCGTCCCGGCTCATGGCTCTGAAGTAGCAATGGTGCTGAATTGCCCAAGCCACCCTCTTGTCCCACACCGACTTGGGAACTTTGCCACGTTCTTCCGCTATCGCTGTCGGCATTGCTGGCTTGCTCTCGGATGCTGACGGCGGCTGGTATGGATGAGCGGGGGCGTACCGAATTCCAAGGCCGATAACGGCGAAAACGGCAATCGACAGGAGCGCAACGCCCAAGTTCGCCGCATTGCGCTGTAGCCACGGCTTCGTCGCTTCCGCTGCTTCTGCTGCTTGCTGTGCCTCGTATTCCGCCTTCTGGTGGGCGGCTTCTGCCGCCTGTGCTTCCTCCAGACGTGCTCGCTCTGCCGCCTCTTCTTCAACAAAGCTATGCTGACAGAATCGGCATGTCCTTGCATCCGGCTGCACAAACTCTGCGCAGTTGGGGCACTTCTTCTTGCCCTGTGCAATAGCGACCCTTTCAACGTTCGGGCTTAGGGCGAACGCTACGATAATTCCCACCAGTGGGCTTAAGAAGAATGACAAGAAGAAAACTCCAACGCCGCTACGACCTTTGTTCGCGGCAATGTATGCGGCTGCTCCGCAGAGAGCCAACCAAGCGATGAAAATCAGGACTTCCATACTTCCTCCAAAATTGCGCCATCTTCGTAGTGTTGCGCTGTTACCCACCCCGACCTATGGTACCGAAGTGCCATTATGGGGTCGCAAGGCGTTCTCTCGATCAATTTCCCGGCACATGCCAAGTCCGCGGTTATCATAATTTGCAGTTCCAATTCGCTCGCGATGAAGTCGTATTCGTGTCGCTCCACTTTTTCATCACAACAAAGCGACGCGTAGTCACTCGCAACCCGTGCGAAAAGATGAGAGAGTGATGTCGAAGCTTCGTCTTGCCCGGCGGAAGGAAACCTGCGTGCCCTCGACCCCGGTTATCTTACTCGCGCTTTTTCTTGCTTACGGATTGGCGAGCGAATGCGATGCGGATGCGCAATCAGCTCCTTGCCCACAGGTTGCACAATCCCAGGTGGGACAATCCTCAGCAGGACAGTCCCAAGCAGGACAATCGGCCCAGTCACCAAACGCCGCCAACACCGCTCGCGAGAACCAAAAAATTCCACCTCGCAAAGAAACCGTCGCGGTCACCGGAACGTTTATACCCGCGCCGGTCGAGAACATCGACCGGACGATCACCGTGATCGACACGCGAGAGCAACCGTCGCTCTACACGCACTGGGTCGATTACCTGCAAGTGGACCCCTCGATCGATCTGCAGGAACGCGCCCCGGATGGCGTACAAGCCGACCTTACCATTCGCGGTTCCACCTTTGAGCAAACGCTGGTGCTGTTGAATGGCTTGCGCATGGATGACGTCCAGACCAGCCACCACGATCTCGACCTGCCCTTGCCCACCGGCGCGATCGCGCGAATTGAAGTTCTGCCCGGAGCAGGTTCCATGCTCTATGGATCGGATGCCATGGCTGGAACCGTCAATTTCATCACCGGGCCGCCGCAGTACTCCGAAGCTCAGGCAGGCGCCGCGATTGGTAATTTCGGAACCAACCAGGAAACCTTCTCTGCCGGCTTTGTGGCCAGCCGGTTGGACGAAGAACTGGATGTGGCCCGGGATTTTTCCACGGGCTTCATGCCCGGCCGCGACTATCGCAGTCTGACAATGTTCTCGAACAGCGGAGCGCAGACCGCCCTGGGCCGCAGCCTGATCATGCTGGGATTGGGCGACAAGCCTTTTGGCGCAAACGATTTCTATGGCGACTATCCTGAATGGGAGAGGACGAAGACATGGTTCGCCGGGTTGAAGCAGGATCTGCGCAAGAAGACGGAGTTCGACCTCGGCTACCGCCGTCATACGGACGAGTTCATCCTTGTGCGCGACGATCCTTCCGTCTATGAGAACAACCACATCGATCAAAGCGGGCAAGGAGCGGTCCGCCGCACGGAAAAGTTGGGACAGAACACGAGCTTGTTCTATGGCGGTGAGGGATTCTACGAATCGATCCACAGCAACAACTTGGGCGACCATTGGCGCACCCGCAGCGCCGGGTATATCGACTACGATGTCAGGGCGTTCGGCCGCTTCTCGTTTTCCGTGGGCGCGCGGGAAGAGGTCTTCGATACCAACGGATCGAAATTCAGTCCGACCCTGACCGGCGGCGTGTGGCTGAAGCCGGGTTGGAAGTTGAAAGCGAGCGCCAGCCGCGCCTTCCGGCTGCCGAGCTACACCGACCTCTATTACACAGATCCCGTCAACCAGAGCAACCCGAACCTGCTGCCGGAAACATCCTGGGGCTACGAGGGCGGCCTGCTGTGGGACCAGGGAGGACGCTATAAGGCAGAAGTCACGGTCTTCGAGCGGCGCGATCAGAACGACATCGACTGGGTGGCATTCTCGTCAAGCCCGGTTTCGCCAAGCAATCCCTACAAAGCGGAAAACATTGCGAGCCTGAACTTCACTGGAGTGGAAGCATCGTTTGGAGTAACGTTTGGAGCCCGGGTGCAACGCCAGCAAATCAATGTGGCCTACACTGGCGTCTACAGCGCCGAGGGTCCGCTCCCCGGGCGCACATCCGAATACGCTTTCAACTATCCGACGAACGATGCGGTCGTGAGGTGGCAAGGAGCGCTGCCTGCGAAATTCGTCGCCCGCAGCCGGATCGGTGTGGTGAAGCGATATGGGAGGGATCCCTACGCCCTCTGGGATGCGAGCGTCGGCCGCGAGTTTAAGAACGTGGACGCACACCTGGCATTCGCAAATCTGACCAACACGGGATACCAGGAGATTCCGGGCGTGGCCATGCCCGGGCGCAGCGTGATTTTTGGCATGGATGTGTTCGTGCGGGGGAAGAAGCGGTGATGCCGCGCCATACGCTGCCATGCTGAGCGCCATGATCTCCTTCGCTTACAGCGACACCAGCAGATAGCTTTTGACCTCAGCCGCGGAACACCTTACGATAAATTAAGAGGAAACCATACCGACATGGATATGATCCCACTCAAGCCAGAGCGTAAGGCGCAACTGGAAGAGTACGCTAAACGGCGCGGCCAAGACCCTGCTGCGGCCCTCGACGAAGCCCTGGCCGCCTACCTTGAGTGGGAGCGCCAAGACTTCGCAGAAGCCGTCGAGGGCATCCACAGCGGCTACGAGGATGTCAGAGTCGGGCGTAGCAGACCGGCCACCGATTTTCTCGCCGATCTGCGACGCAAGCATGACCTTCCGCGTTGAAACGACGGCAGCAGCCGAGCAAGACGCGGATGCAGTTTTGGAATGGCTGCTGCACGAGCATGCCGGAGACGCTGGCGTGCGATGGTTCCTGGCGCTGCAAGAAGCCATCGCATCGCTTGCTGAATTTCCAGGGCGCTGCCCGCTAGCTCCGGAGAGTGCGGTCTTCCCTTTTGAAGTACGCCATCTGCTCTATGGACACATACCGCACGTGTATCGGATTCTCTTCACGATTGAGGACAAAACGGTGTACGTCCTCCATTTCCGCCATGGCCGCCGCCAACCGCTCAAGCCCTAACTAAAAGCTAGTCCTTCAGCAGCTGCCGAGCAATCACCAGTCGCTGGATTTCGCTGGTCCCTTCGCCAATCGTGCACAGCTTCACGTCGCGATAAAATTTTTCCGCCGGATAGTCCTTGATGAACCCGTAGCCGCCGTGGATCTGCACGCCTTCGTTGGCGCATCTCACGGCTACCTCGCTGGCGTAAAGCTTGGCCATCGAGGATTCGAGCGTGGTCTTCATTCCGGCATCTTTCATGGCGGCGGCGCGCAAGGTCAGAAGTTTTGCCGCTTCGATTTCCGTCGCCATGTCGGCCAGTTTCCACTGGATCGCTTGAAATTCCGAAATGGCTTTGCCAAATTGCTGGCGCTCTTTCGAATACTTCAGCGCCGCCCCGTATGCGCCTTGGGCCATGCCCAGCGAGAGCGCGGCAATCGAAATGCGCCCCCCGTCGAGGATCCGCATGGCATCGATAAATCCGTTCCCTTCCCCACCCAGCAGGTTCTCGGCCGGCACGAAACAGTCTTCGAAAATAAGCTCCGCTGTATCGCTGGCGCGCAGGCCGAGCTTGTTTTCTTTTTTCCCGGCACGGAATCCCTTGGTGCCTTTCTCGACAATGAACGCCGAAAGCCCGTGCGTGTGCGCCGCGCGATCGGTCACCGCCAGCACGACTACCACATCCGCATAGTGGCCATTGGTGATGAAGGTCTTAGTGCCGTTGAGCACCCATCCGCCCTTCGCCCGCGCCGCCGCCATGCGGGCGCTGCCCGCGTCCGACCCAGCCGAGGGTTCGGTCAGCCCCCACGCGCCGATGCACTCGCCGGTGGCTAGCTTCGGGACATACTTCTTCTTCTGCGCCTCGTTTCCCGCCACATAAATTTGGTTCGAACACAGCGACGTATGCGCCGCTACAATGATCCCCACCGAACCGTCCACACGAGCGAGTTCCGCGATGGCTGTGACGTATTCCACATAGCCCATACCCGCGCCGCCGTATTCGGGAGGAAAAATGGTGCCCATCAGGCCGAGCTTTCCTAATTCCTTGATCGTCGCCAGCGGGAATTCGCAGGCTTCATCCCACTTCATGACGTTCGGGGCAATCTCACGTTCAGCAAACTCGCGCACGCTCTTTCTAAGCTGCAATTGCTCATCGTTCAACTGGAAGTCCAAAGATCCTCCACCAGATCTTCCCACCTCCGCTTGAGATTCGTCATGTTAAGAACTTGACATTTCTCTTTAAGATTTGTCATCCCGAGCGGAGCGAGGGATCTGTAGTTCGTCTTGAAATTGTGATTGGACGCCACGCGCGGGGACGAAAATTGGCGCCCACTTTTTATTTAAGCACGGCCGGCAGTAATCACGAAATTCTCATACCGACCGGTTGGCTTGGGGACTAATGACAGAATGGCGCGTTCCGCCCGAAAAAAAGCCGGAGCTCGAAGGCTCCGGCTGTCCAGTTGGTTGTGTGCCCGGATAAAACCTGAAGAAGCTCGTGTGGAAACGGGCGCCCTCGCCCGTCCACCGTATAATTCATCGAGCGCTCACAATACCGGTTACGCGCTCCGTCGCACCCGCACCGTCAAGTCCCGCACCTGCGCCAGAATGCTCGACATCTGCATTGCGTTCAGCTGCGACAGATACGGCATTACTTCGGCTACGAACTGATCTTCCATCAACTCGCGCACTTCCTCCTGCCGGTTCCGTTCTCCACCGGAGAGCAAATCCGGCACACTGACCTCGAGCGCTCTCGCCAGCCGCTCCAGTGAAGACAGCGTCGGCGTCGCTTTCTCGTTTTCTATTTTCGACACGTAAGTGCGCGGCACCGACATGCGCAATGCCAGTTGCCGCTGGCTCAAGCCGCTGCGCAGCCGTAACGATCGGATCGAGTGCGCCAGCTTCAGATGCCCGCGTCCGTTAGAATCGACGTTCACCGGCAACACTTCTGGCGCCGCCGTCATAGCGGCGATCTCCGCCTCGTCCTCATCCAATGACAGATGGCAACGGCGGCAGAGGCTATTTGATGTGCGGAATTGCACCAAAAGACAATGATCGCATCGTACAACTTCCCGTGAGTCCACGGGGGTAAGTGTGGTAGCCATTCAGGTTTTGCGAGTGCCAGAGCGGGGGGCTACTCTCAAAGCCAACTAGAGCGTAATCTGCTGGATTGGGCCTGTGGAAGTCAAGACAAAAGTGCGAGAAGACAAAGTATTTATCGAAACAAACCATAGTTAAGCGGCGGAAATCGCCAGGAAACGGGGAAAAAACATGAATCAACGCGATACCGCATGGTGTTTACTAACTGAGTTCACTCAATCGGAAAGTCTTCGAAAACACGCCCTCGCAGTCGAAGCTTGCATGCGCGCCTACGCCCGCAAAGCCGGCGCCGACGAAGAATTGTGGGGACTGGTCGGCCTGCTCCATGACTTCGACTACGAGAAATATCCGACCGCCGACGACCACCCCTACAAAGGCTCCGAGATTCTGAAAGAACGAGGGTATTCCGAAGAAGTGCGCCGCGCCATCATGTCGCATGCCGAGTACAGCGGCGTTGCGCGTGTCTCGCCGCTGGAAAAGACCCTCTTCGCCTGCGATGAACTCGCTGGATTCATCACCGCCTGCGCTCTCGTCAAGCCGGGAAAATCGCTGGCAGAAGTAGAAGCCAAGTCCGTCCGGAAAAAAATGAAGGACAAAGCCTTCGCCCGCAGCGTGCACCGCGAAGACATCATCGCGGGCGCCGCCGACCTCGGTGTGGATCTCGAAGAGCACATCGCTTTCTGCATCGAAGCTATGAAAGCGATTGCGCCCGAACTGGGGTTGGATGGCTCGGCGGCCAGGTCCGCCTAGCAGCCCGCGGTGAAAATCTGATTCGTATCAGGGCATGCCTTCAGGCGTGCCGCAAGTGCCATATTGTGAAAGCGCCTTTAGGCGCTGGTTCTTGCCGCCAGAGTTTCACCACAGGCTGCTAGGCAAAATCTCTGTCGGATTAGAGAACATTCTTTATCGCAACACCTCGGCTAGTTTCCCGCTGGCGATCAGCTCCGCGATGCGCGCGAAATCCTGGTACATCACGCGGTCCCTGTCCATCGTCGCGCACACCGCCCGGATCGCCGCGTGCGCCTGCTGCAACGGCTTCGAAGTCTTTAGCGGCGCGAGGAAATCAATTGCCTGTGCCGCCGCCATGGCCTCGATGGCCAGCGTGTTGCGCGTGTTCTCGACCACCTTCTTCAGCTTATTGGCCGCGACCATGCCCATGGAGACGTAGTCTTCCTTATTCCCCAACGTCGTAATCGAATCGACCGACGCGGGATGCGCCAGCACTTTGTTCTCACTCACCAGCGCCGCGGCGGTCACTTGCGGCATCATGAAGCCCGAGTTCATTCCCGCACCCGGCGCCAGAAATGGCGGCAACCCTTCACTGAGCGCGGGGTTCACCATGCGTTCCAGGCGCCGCTCGCTGATGCCCGCCAGCGCGCTCAATGCAATCGCCAGAAAGTCGAGCGCGAATGCAAGCGGCTCGCCGTGAAAGTTTCCGCCGGAGAGAACGTCGCCCTCGCCATCTACTGCCTTCGGATTTTTCACGAACACCAGCGGGTTATCGACGGCCGAATTCGCTTCGGTCTCAAACACCGCGCGGCAATGGGCGAGCGTGTCACGCACCGCGCCATGCACCTGCGGGATACAGCGCAACGAATAGGAATCCTGCACGCGGCCGCAGTCGCGATGCGAATCGCGGATCTCACTCTGTTCGAGCAGACGGCGCAGGTTGGCAGCGCTCCTGATCTGTCCGGCATGGGGTCGAGCCTTTTGAATGCGCTCGTCGAAAGCGACGTTGGTTCCCTTGAGGGCATCGCACGCCATCGCACCGATGACGTCGGCGGTGTCGACCAGCGTCTCCGCTTCAAGCAGCATGAGGGTGCCGATGGCGAGCATAGCTTGTGTGCCATTGATGAGCGATACCGCTTCTTTCGCTTCGAGTACCAATGGTTTGATTTGCGCGCGCTTCAACGCTTCGGCACTGGCGATACGCGCACCTTTTTCGTCAAAGCATTCGCCTTCACCGATCAATGCCAGGGCCAGGTGTGCCAGCGGCGCAAGATCGCCGCTCGCTCCTACGCTGCCCTGCGATGGGACCCTCGGCGTCACACCGCGATTGAGCATCTCGCAAATGGTGTCGATGGTGATGGCGCGCACGCCGGAATTGCCTTTCGCGAGCGAGTTCGCGCGCAGGAGCATCATGGCGCGCGTGTCGGAAATCGAAAGAAGTTCGCCCACGCCGACGGCGTGCGAGCGCACCAGGTTAACTTGCAACTCGCGGACCTGATCGCCGGCGATGTGCACATCACTCAGCTTGCCGACGCCAGTCGTGATCGCATAAGAAATTTGTTTATTGGCGACGAGCGCGTCGACGACGGCGCGGGCGCGGTTGACGGCCTCGCGGGCGCCGGGATCGAGGAGGACGGGTCGGCGGACGCCGCTGTGCGCCACTTCGCGCACGGCTTCAAGCGCGAGATCGTTTCCGTTAATGTGCAGAGCTTGCAAGAGCGCTTCCTGGTTTCTGGTTTTCGGATTCTGGTTTTCGAGTTTTTAGTTTCCTTGCAAGACCACTCTAAACGGATACAACGTTGCCGTCATCACGCCCTTCTTTACTGCCGGATCGCCGTTCATGATCTGGCGGGCAGCGTCTTCGGACTCGGCGCGGAAGATCGTAAGTCCCATCGTATTTTCGTCGGTATTCAGGGTACGGCCTACGAGGATTATGACTCCTTGCGCGTTGAGGTCCTGGAGATATGCGAAGTGTTCGGCCACCACGGCCTGTTCCGAGTCGGTCGGGCCAGTGCGGAGCATGTCTCCGCGCACGAGTTGCAGTCTGTAGAGGAACTCTGGCATCGGACCCTTCTTTCCTATCTCCCCACTTTCCTATCTCGCCACTGCGGCGCGGAACACCTTCATATATTTCTCCGGCAGCGCGCAAGGTTTCATGCTTGAATCGGCGACGATGTGTGTGGTTTCGCCTTCGGCCAGCAACTCGCCTGTTTCCGCTCTTCGCAGTTCGTATCCGAAGCGGATCACTTTCTCCCGGACATGTTTCAGGTACGTGCGCACCACGACCTCGTCATCATAGTGCACCGGCGCCTTGTAGCGGCACTGGGCATCGACCACGGCGATGAAGCAATCGTCTTCGCGCTCCATATCTTTATAGCTGAAGCCGAACTGGCGGAGAAGTTCCACTCGTCCCACTTCAAACCAGATGAAATGATTGGCGTGATAAGCGACGCCCATCTGATCGGTTTCGGCATAGCGGACGCGAATGCGAGTTTCATTCACCGTCGCTGCCAGGTTTACATTGACAGGCATCGATGTATGGGGCCGGCTCATCGGCCCGTCCACTTGGGCTTGCGCTTCTCCAAGAAAGACGTGATTCCCTCGCGGAAATCGGCGGTCTCGCGAATGCCGGCATTTTCTCGGATGGCAGCTTCAATTTGCGTATCGAGTTCGGCGCGCGCGTGATCGGTAAGCAGGCGCTTGGTGCAGAAAAGCGAGAGTGGACTGTTCTCCGCCAACTGCGCGGCGAGTTCGCGGGCGCGGTCGAGCAACTTTTCCGGAGGGACAATTTCATTGATCAGGCCCATCTTCAGGGCTTCCGCCGCGTCAAAGATTCGGCCGGTAAGCAGCAGGTCGCGAGCGATTTTTTCGCCGACCTGGCGCAGCAGGAAAGTCGAGACGATGGCCGGCACAAATCCGATCCGCACCTCGGTGTAGCCAAACTTGGCTTCCGGCACGGCGAGTGTGAAATCGCAGAGCAGGGCCAATCCGGTGCCGCCCGCGATGGCCGCACCGTTTACCGCGGCAATTGTAGGCTTGGGAAATTCATAGAGCGAACGGAACAGGCCGACCATGGTTCGCGAGTCTTCGAGATTTTGCTCGAGCGAACGGCCGATCTGGGACTTCAAGGTCTCGAGGTCCAGTCCGGAGCAGAAGGCCTTCCCTGCCCCAGTCAAGATCAAGATGCCGGCGGAGGAATTTCTAACTTCCTCCAGAGCGCGGATGAGATCGTCAATGAGTTCGTAGCTGACAGCGTTGCGCTTTTCGGGGCGGTTGAGAGTGATGGTGGCGGCGGCGGAGTCGAGCGCAAGGATCAGTGTTTTGTAGTTCATTCGTAAGCCTGGAACTGGTGTACGAGCATTGGTCTTTAGCTGTTCGTCCTGCACAAAAACTTTGTCATCCTGACCCTGAGCGCCGCCGAAGGGGAAGGACCTGCTTCCCGTCGAACCACGCCGCACTCAGGTCTTCCCACGTCGGGTTCTCTGCTTCAATCAGCGCAATTTTCTTTCGCCGCAGCCAGCCCTTGATAGTTTTTTCGCGGGCAATGGCATTGTTCACGTACTTGAACGTTTCATAGTAAACGAGACGATGAACTCTGTAATCTCGGGTGAAACCAGGATTGACATCGTTCTTGTGCTCCCAAGTGCGGCGATAGATGTTGTCAGTGATGCCAGTGAAAAAGCACTCGCGATTTGCTGGACAGAAGGTAAACGTAGAAATTGCGCATAGGGAAGCAGGTGCTTCGCTTCGCTCAGCATGACAATTTGAGGAGAGATTGACTATGCGGTGCATCACAAGCGCTTTGTGCGATTTCGAGGGCTTTGAGTGTTTTAGCGAATAACAGCAGCCTGTGTGTTACGGAAACCTGAATTTGGGCAGTGGCTCAATTTCCATCAAGCTTTGTCATCCTGAGCGAAGCGAAGGACCTGCTTTCGCAAGCGCCCCGCTGCTGCCTCGTGATCCGCGCTACTCCACGAGCGAGTTCTTGTATCTCGCGCCCATCTCGCCCGTCGCCCGCAGCAAAGCATCCAGCGATTTCAGCGGCGGCAATTGCGCGCCGCGTCCCCGTAACGCTTCGATTGCGGTTTCCGTTGGGATGTTCCCGACCAAGTCATCCTGCGCAAAGGGACATCCGCCGAGCCCGCCGATGGCGGAATCGAAGCGGCGACAGCCGGCTTCATAGGCTGCGATGATTTTGGCGGCGGCCTGGTCGGGGCGACTGTGCAAGTGGACCCCGATTTCGAGGTAATCGTACTCGGCCATCACGGCGGAGACGACTTCCTGAATTTTCTCGGGTGGCGCCACGCCTACGGTGTCGGCGAGGGAGATCGTGCGAATCTCCTGCAACTCGAGTAAGCCAACGGCTTCGACGACCTCATCTACGTTCCAGTCATCGCCGTAGGGATTGCCGAAGGCCATCGAGATGTAGACGACCGTTTCGAGTCCGGCGTCGTCGGCCTTCTTCTCGATCTTTTCCAGTTCCTCGATCGCGTCTTCCAGAGTCTGCCGTTGATTGTTCTGCAGAAATGTGGGCGAGATCGAATACGGAAAACCCAGGGAGCGCACGGCCTCGGTCGCGATCGCTCGCTGCGCGCCTTTTTCGTTGACCACGATGCCGATGATTTCCACATCGTCGGGCGGATCGAGTTCTTTCAAAACTGCTTCGGAGTCGGCCATCTGCGGGACGGCGTTGGGAGAGACAAAGCTGGCAGCGTCGATGTGCTTGAAGCCGGCGGAGATCAGGGCCTGGAGATAGTTGGTCTTCAGTTCAGCAGGGATCTGGCCTTTGAGGCCTTGCCAGGCATCGCGCGGACATTCGATCAGTTTGACTGCTTCGGACATTATCAGCCTGGAAATTAGTCCAGATCGGGCGCACGGAAGTATGTTGTGCCTTTGATACCCCCGTCAGGATCTTTGATAAAGCACCGAGCCTCTTCACGATTCATGATGACGTCCCATAGGATTAGACCGAAAAACCACCCCGCCTTTTCGAAACTCTGTCTGCAAGCTGTCTGAAAAATAGGCTCGAACACGCTCTTACTCCAGTCGTGTCCAGGCATCCAGCTCGATGTGAGGATATCTCCCTGTCCCACTCGAGAGTCCAGTTCCTTCCAAATGGCCTGAAAATCCGCGTCGGGCAAAGCCGCGCGCCAGCGACGGTAATCGTCTTCGTGGGGCACGAGCGTGATTCGTCTGCGATCTATGTCGTATAACACGAGCACCTCCGACGAGCACCTCCGACTTTCCTTAATCCTCGTTCGCTCTGAAAAATGAAAATCATGTCTGCAGCACTCCCACCTTGAACTCCGCCACATCCGGGTTCAGCGACGCAGCCTCTAACGCCTGCGTAATGGCCTGCCGCGTTTCCATGGGATCGATGATTTTGTCGATCCAGAGACGGGCGGCGCCGTAGCGCGGATCGGTTTGCTCTTCGTAGGTTCTTGTCGTTGAATCGAACAATTCTTTTCTTTCTTCTTCGCTCAGCTTCTTGCCGCTGCGCTCTAGTTGCTTTACTTTGATTTCGACCAGCGTGCCGGCGGCGGCGTCTCCGCTCATGACCGCATATTTCGCAGTGGGCCAGGCGAACACGAAGCGCGGATCGTAGGCTTTGCCGCACATGGCGTAATGACCGGCGCCGAAGGAGCCGCCGACGATCACGGTAATTTTGGGCACTACGGAGTTCGACACCGCATTCACCATCTTCGCTCCCGCCTTGATGATGCCGCTCCACTCGGCGTCGCGTCCCACCATGAAGCCGTTCACGTCGTGGAAAAACACGAGCGGGATTAGGTCCTGGTTGCAATCCATGATGAAGCGAGCGGCTTTTTCGGCGGACTCGGTGTAGATGACACCGCCGAACTCGACGCGTTTGTGGCCTTCGTGGTCGGTCTGCTGCGCGTGGAGTTTCTGGTTGGCGACGATGCCGACGGCGAAGCCTCCAATGCGAGCGTAGCCACAGATCAGGGTTTTGCCGTACTCGGGTTTGTACTCGTCGAAGCGGCTTTCATCCACGATGCGCGCGAGAATTTCTTTCATATCGTAGGGGCGCGCGGGCGAAGCATCATAGGCGCCGTAGATTTCTTCGGCCGACATCGCCGGGTCGACGGGCTGCTTGCGATCCCAGAGGGACTGGCGGCGGTATCCCCACTTTTCTATGAGCGAGCGGATGCGGGCGAGGCAGGCTTCGTCGTTGGGCTCGCGGAAGTCGACGGTCCCGCTGATGGCAGAGTGCATGGCGGCTCCGCCTAATTCTTCGGCGGAAACTTTCTGGCCGATGGCGGCTTGCACCAGCGCGGGGCCGGCGAGAAACAGGCCGCTGCCGTCGGTCATGAGGACATGGTCGCACATCACGGGAAGATATCCGCCGCCAGCGACGCACATTCCCATGATCGCCGCAATTTGCGGGATGCCCATGGCCGACATGACGGCGTTGTTGCGAAAGACGCGGCCGAAATCGTCGGTGTCGGGGAAAACGTCTTCTTGCAGCGGGAGGAAGACTCCGGCGGAGTCGACGAGGTAAATCGTCGGGATGCGATTTTCGATGGCGATGTTTTGGGCGCGGATAACTTTCTTCGTGGTCATGGGGAAAAAGGCGCCGGCTTTGACGGTGGCGTCGTTGACGATGAGCATGACCATACGGCTGTGGATGCGGGCGAGTCCGGTGATGACGCCGGCGGCGGGGGCGCCTCCCCATTCTTCGTACATTTTGTGCGCGGCATAGAGGCCGAGTTCGAAGAAAGAGCCGGGATCGGCGAGAAGGGCGATGCGCTCACGCGCGGTGAGGCGCGCCTTGGCGTGCTGGCTTTCGATGGCTTTCGGGCCTCCGCCTTCGCGGATTTTTTCCTCTTCATTGCGGACTTGGGCGACCAGGTCGGCGAGCGCGCGCATGTTGGATTCGAAGCGTAGAGAGCTTGGGTCAAGTCTGGAGGGCAGGACGTTGTTAATCGTCAGCGCGGTGGAATCGATACGTTCGGGCATGAGGGCAGACTTCGAAACAACCTGCGAAACAACTTACTATACCAGCGGAGCGAGGTGGAGCGCGGCGATTAAGAACGCGGGTACTGGTGCCATTTGAGTCGGTTTTGAAGGGGCACGGCTTCAGCCGTGCCGTAAGCGTCGCATTTTCATTTCGGCTTTAGCCGCTGAGGGATAGCAATTCTCAAACTGCACCACTACCAGAACGAGGATTTTGAATGCCGGGCGCGGCAAGAGACGGGCGCTACAATCTAAAAATGTTGCGGAAGCTGGCATTCCGGCCAGACTGGCAGATCGCGATGCTGGTAACCGCGGTGTTGCGCGTGTTCTATACGGCGATGGCAGCAGCATTCATGCCGTTTCTGCATCCGGATCCGGCGCTGATTCACAGCAATGCGCTCACCGACAACCTGCCGCCCCCGCACGGTCTTCATTATGCGTTGCTTGGAATTTGGGAGCGCTTCGATACACTCTGGTTCTTGCACATCGCGGAGCATGGTTACGATCGGCCCATGGCGGTGATCTTCTATCCGTTGTATCCGGCCGCGATTCGGCTCGTGAGTGGGTTGATGCCAGCGATGGCAGCGGCGCTTCTGGTCTCGACAGTTGCGGCATTCTTTTTTTTCTGGGGGTTGCTGCGCCTGGCAGGAGGCGAATTAGCGGAGGTGGGAAGACTCCGCACGCTGCTGCTGGTCTGCGTGTGGCCGACCAGCTTCGTGCTGTTTGCGGGCTACGCGGAATCCTTGACTCTGGCGCTGGTGGTGTGGGCGATCGTCTTTGCGCGGGAATCTGCGCGTGAAGCAGGGCGTGAAGCAGGGTGGGAAGCGGCGACCGCTTGCGGGCTTCTTGCAGGATCGGCGCGGCCTTCGGGTGTTCTGGTTTTTATTCCGCTCGCGGTGATGGCGCTGCGCAGCCGGCAAGCCCGGTCGCTGGTGGTGGCGCTGACGCCGCTCGGGCTGCTGAGCTATTGGGGTTGGCTGCGGTGGTCGGGACGAATTTCTGTGGTGGAGGCTTACCGGCGCTATCAAGGCATGGCGATGGTTCCTCCATGGAGGGGATTGTGGGAGGCTTTGCGGTTGATAGTGACCGAGCACGATGCTCTGCTGGCAATCAAGCTGGTCCTGGTGATCGTGGTAGCCGCGATCAGTCTGCGGCGCCCAGTGCGGCCCAACTTGCGGATTGAGGACAGAGTCTTCGCGCTGGCGGTAATTCTGCAGATGCTGATGTACACCGGGCGCCCGCTGCTAGGGGCAGCGCGATATATGCTGATGGTGTATCCCGTGTTTTTGGTTTGGGGAGCCTACGCCGAGCGTTGGAATGGTAAGCAACTCGGATTCTATGTCACGGCACTCGGCTTCTTGAACCTGGCGTGGATGTGGGCCTTTCTGAGCTGGTCGCTGGTTTTGTGACTGCGTGGCCTTCGCGTGGCGCGGACACCCCTGTCCCCGAATGCCGACTGCAATCTGTGAGGCGGTGCAACGGCGTGCCCGAAACACATGGACCATTAAGAAGTATGCATTAGACTCATAGCCTCCGCGACGGGATCGTCGGCGATGGCATCTACCAATCCGATTTCGAGGGCTCGGGCGGCGGAGACTTTTTCTGCGGCGACGAAAAGCTCCAGCGCTCTGCTCTTCCCAATCAGGCGCGGCAGGCGTTGCGTGCCTCCCCAACCGGTCATGAGGCCGAGAGCGGCGCCGCGATGCCCGAAGACGGCGTGGGGCGCGGCGATCCTGCGGTGACAGGCGAGCGCGAGATCAAGACCTCCGCCCATGCAGTGGCCTTCGATGGCGGCGATGACCGGAACGGGATAGCTGGCGAGAGCGTTCATGAGCGCTTGTCCCATGACGGAGAACTGGTAGGCTTCGGGACCGGTCAGTGCAGCGATTTCGTTCAAGTCGGCGCCGACCGAGAAAAATTGACGATTGCCTGCGATGATCAGAGGGCTGGGCTGCGTTTTCAATTCTGCCTTCAATTCTTCAACGGCTGCGGTCAGGGCGAGCACGCACGCGCGGGTGAGACGGTTTGTGTTGTCGGGCGAAGTTAGCCGCAGGATGCGTGCCGGTTCGCCGGACCCGATTCGGAAGAAGAGCGAAGACACGAGAACATAATGCACTATTGGGCGAGTGGAAGGCGCGCGGAATTTCGCGGGTGCGGGCGAAAAGCAGGTCCTTCGCTTCACTCAGGATGGCAAATCTTGAATGGGGATGACAAAGTTAGTTGGGCTGGACGTCCTGGATCGCAGACTAAACCGCCGGCACGCCGTGCGGCTTCACGTGCTCGCGGATGAACTTCACGATATCGTCCATGGGAGTGCCGGGCTGGAAGATACCGGCCACGCCGATTTTCTTGAGGCCTTCGATATCCTGATCGGGAATGATGCCGCCGACCAGCACCAGCACGTCGTCCATTTTATTTTGCTTCAGCAGGTCCATCACGCGCGGAACGATGGCGTTGTGAGCGCCCGAGAGAATCGAGAGTCCGATGACCTGCACGTCTTCCTGGAGCGAAGCATTGACGACCATTTCCGGCGTCTGGCGCAGGCCGGTGTAGATCACCTCCATGCCGGCATCGCGGAGGGCGCGGGCGATAACCTTGGCGCCGCGGTCGTGGCCGTCGAGGCCAGGCTTCGCGACGAGGACGCGGATTCTGAGGTCCGAAGGCATGGGCATAAGTTTATTTAACCACAGAGGGCACCGGGCAGCACCAGACTTTCACCATGGGCTCCTAAGGCACGCGAACGAATCCGACTCGGTCCCGCGCTCTCGCAGCCCGTGCTCGTACTCTACAAGCTGCCGTTCGATATCCGCTTCCTTTTCCTTTCGCTGTAGCCGGTCCTCCCGGTACCGCTTCAAAAAGTAATCGATGGTTTCTATACGCAGCTTAATCGTATTTGCCGGCCGGTTCTCGTCCAGATCCTTAAAGGAGAAAAAAGGCGTGCCCGAACGCTCCACGATCTGCTCGATCACGCTGTAAATGGGCGCGTCGTGGCCACACTTGAAACTGGAAATCTCCAGCGCCACCAAGTTGGGATGCCGGGCAGTGAACTTGGCGGCCCAGATCTTGTGGCTGGAACTGGCCGAGTTGGCGGTCTTCCACACATCGGAGATGTCAAGCGGGTGGCTGATTACACCGGCGTGTACTTCCCCGCCGAACAGGCGCTCCAGCAGATCCTCATCCAACGGCAACGTACTCTGCGAGAAGATCGAGTAACCCAGCTTCTGGAACTGCTCCATGATCTCGTGGTTGATGCCGGGATCGTGGTGGTATGGCCGTCCCAGCATGACGATGCCTAACTTCTGTTCCGCCTCCAGTTGGTCGAGGACTTTGCGAGCACGCCGGCGAATGCTGGATTCAAACTTTTCCAACTCGCGGTAGCCGATCTCGATAGCAGCAACATTCTCCTCCTCCGAGAGGCCAAGAATGGGCGCCCACGCTTGGAACATCTGCCGCGCAAAAAGTTTACGGTCTGAAAGATTCAGCAGCGGGTGCACGTATCGAATGCCGTGTTCGGCAAAGAGGTCGGTTTCCTTTGTGTAAGCGGCTTCCACGGTCTCCGGTGTCACCGAAACTGTGGGACAGGCATTCTGCCCCTTGGTGTTTACGAGCGGGGAGGCTAGCACGTCGAACATGGGGAAAAAAATCGCGTGCAGCGGCTTGCGCGCGTGTTTGTTGAAGATAAGGTTGTGGACGTGCGCGATGGTGATCTTTGAGGGGTAGCACGGGTCGATCGAACCACGACTCGATCCCGCTCGGTACATCTCCCCGCTGGTGAAATCCGAGTACACGATGTTTTCTGCTGGCACGCCCAAGCTTTCCAGATACGAACTGAACAGCGGCGCGTAGGCATACATATTCAAGACGCGAGGAATGCCGATGCGCAACTGCCCGCGCTGTCTCATCAGCGCGATGCGCCGGCGGGGGGCGCTCGTCCAGGCACGGGCGGGGATTGGATCAGCGACGCTTTCCGGATGGCGGGAACGCCATACCTCGCGTGCCGCAATCTCCACCAAGTTTGGGTTGGCGGCCTTGGTGGCATCGAGGTGTGCTTTAATGCCGCGCATGGTTTCGACATCTTCCACCGCGCCTTTTTCACAGCTGGCGACAATCATGCGCTGCTCACCCGGCTGGAGCGGAACCTTGGTCTGGAAAGAGGTGCGGAAGGACGGCGGCGCCCAGCCTTCGGCGAGTCCACCCTGCACATTTCCCGTCTGCACATCAAGGAAAGTTCGCAAGCAGGCATTCTTGCAGAAGTTGCAGCGCGTGTCCTCACTGTGCGTAGTGCGGTAGGTGATGGTGCGGACGGCGTCCAGGCCGATGAAGCTAGTCAGGTGCCCATTGCGCCACAAGCGGATGGCTTCGATGCCGGCGCCGATTGCTCCCGATTCGCCGCAGTGCTGGTGGACAATGATCTCCGGCTCCCTACCCGTGGAGCGGAAGCTGGCGCGCAAGAAATCCACCTGCGCCTTGACGGCGGCGAGATTGTTCTGCGTGCCGCCCTGCAGAATGAACCGCGTGCCCAGCGCAGCGAGGCTTGGTACCTTGGCGACATATAAGAAAACATTCCTGGGCAGCACCGTCGCCAAACCCGCCAGGATTTCTTCCGGCCTCCAGCCCTGGCGCTGGAAATTGACGATGTCGGACTGCAGGAACACTGCGCAGCCGTAGCCGAAGACAGGCATGGTGTCGGCGCTGAAAGCAACGTCCGCATAGCTTTCTACCGGAATGCCAAACCCTTCCGCCGTGGATTGCAGAAAATAGCCGTTGCCCGCGGAACACTGCGTGTTGAGTTTGAAGTCTTTAACCCGGCCATTCTTGAGGACAATCATCTTGATGTCCTGCCCGCCGACGTCGACGATGACGTGTGGATCGTGGTAGAAGCGCACCGCCGACTCGGTGTGCGCCACCGTTTCGACCAATGCCACGTCAGCGTGCAACACGCGTTGCAGGATGTCCTTGGCGTAGCCGGTCGTGCCCACGCCGAGAACTTCCAGCATCGCCCCTTGGGTTTCCACCTGCTGCCGCAAATTCTCGAAGAGCTCAATGGTGTCCTGTATAGGGTTGCCCTTTGAGAGTTGATAGGCTTTCGAGAGAACCTCGCCGTGCTCCGACAAAAGCACGGCCTTGGTGGAGGTCGAACCGCCGTCGAGGCCGACGAAAGCCCGGACTCGCTCACCAGGCTGGAAGGCCGCCGGAACGAATTTCGGCCGCCAGTATTTGGCTTTGAACTCTTCCAATTCTTTTTTCGAAGCGCTCAACCCACGGCTGCCGGAAGCCGCTTTTTCCTGGCGCCGTCCTTCGTAGATGTAGCGCTCAAGATTCTGTGTCCCCAGATACTGCCCAATCCCAGCGTCTTCCCCTTTGCCGAATTCCACCGCGCCCAGGGCCGCAAAATACAGCGCGTTCTCCGGAGTCTTGATGGCGTCTTCGGGAATAACATTGGCTGGCAGCTTGATGCCTCGCTCTTCCCAGAGGAGTGGGATATTGTGTTGCCATGCCTCGCGCATGCCGCGAATAAAAGTGTTCGGCCCTCCCAGCAGCAGCACGTGTGGGCGCAGCGTGTGCCCGCGAGTGAGGACGGTGAGGTTCTGCAGCACAATGGCATCGAAAAGGGAGGCCATCAGTTCGTCGGCCGGGATGCCTTGCTTCTGCAGGCCATTGATGTCGGTCTCAGCGAAAACCCCGCACTTGCCTGCGACCGGATGGATCCTGATCCCCTTGTAGCCCTGGTCGCACAGCTCGTCGGGCGGAATCTTCAGCTTGGCGTTGATCTTGTCGATGACCGCACCGGTGCCGCCCGCGCACTTGTCGTTCATCGAAGGGATCTTCTTCCTCCGGCCGTTGCCGCCATCCTCTTTGAAAATGATGACTTTGGCATCCTGACCACCCAGTTCGATGACCGAGTTCACTTCCGGATGGAGCTTCTCCACCGCGAGTGCGACAGCGTTCACCTCCTGTACGAACTTCGCGCCGATGAGAGTGCTGAGTGCATTGCCGCCTGAGCCGGTGATGAACATGCGGCAGTTGCCGGGAGCAATGCCGACTTCGACTTCCATGCTCTGCAGAAATTCCAGGAGCTTCTCGGGTTGGTGCGCATCATGACGCTGGTAGTCCTGCCAGAGAATGCGGTCGTTCACAGCTTCGCTGGTTCCGACTTCGCTGGTGCCGGCTTCGATGGGTCCCACTTCGCTGGTCCCGACTTCGCTGGTCCCAACTTCAATGACCACAGCCTTAACCGTGGTGGACCCAACGTCCACGCCCACGAGATAGCGGATGCCAAGTCCGGACCGCTCCACCTGGGCCGCCAGTGATGACTGCCGACCGGCAGTGCGTGAGCGTTGTGCGTTCATTCCCAGACAGTCTCCTGTAGCCCTCAGCAACCTGTGCCGCAAATCCGGTTCGTATCAGGGCATCGCTTTAGCGATGCCGCAAATCCCTCGAAAATCAGACGCCCCTTTAGGGGCTGGGTGCCCGAGATCGAAGCTTCACGACAGCCTCTCAAAACTCCCCCGGCAGCGTGGCGAGGCGTGCATTGCCATCCATCAAGTTGCTAACGTGTAAAACAAAGTTGGCCGCAACCCCAGCTATGCCTTGGCGGCGCTTAACCGGATAAAGCGGACTCCGCAGCTGCCGATGCTCGGCGATGTATGCCTTGATGTCGTCGAGCTTCTTGCCCGTGGAAGCCAGCGCCTGCTCGAACTCCGCCTTAGCCTTGATCTTGGCGTCGCCCAGAGCCATCTGCACGCGGCTGTGCGCGTTGATCTCTCCCTCCCCCGAAGTTTCGATGGGCAGGAAGATCATTTCCCGAAAACGGTTTACCACGGCGGACTGCACGCCATCGGATTGTGAAGACGGCATACAACCGAATGGCTTCAAAGCCAGCACCATGTGACACAGGCCGTGCGTGGTGTAGTAGACGTTCTTCCCCACTTCGAGATGTCCTTCACCGCCGCGGGCGAGTGAGTGGTAAAAGGGATGCGCCACTCGCGCCAGGTCGCTCTGTGAAACAAGACGGTGCGTGAGTCCGCCCAGGTGGCGGGCGGTGCGCGCATGCTGGCGGTTCCAGATGCCTTCGCTCAGCCGCAACAGCAGCCACTTCTTGCGGAATTTCCACTCGTTGGCGAGTTGCTCCTTCAATTCCCACCAGCGGGCGCCGGGATAGGGGGCGTCGAGCCCTTTTTTCGCTTGCGTGTTAGCCCGAGCCTGAGACAGGAGATACGTGACCCAGCAGCCGATTGATTCCACGTCCACCTGGGCGCCTTCCTGCTCCAGAAAGGTAAACATGTTGAAGTTGCCGTCGCCTTCGGTGAGTTGTGCCCAAAACTCGCCCGTGACTTTGACGATAGGTTTTACGCGGGTGCGGTCCACTTCGACTTGGTTCAGGCGCTCCCGGGCGACGTGCATAACCTTGAGGAAGTCCTCGGCATAGAGGTGGTTCAAGACCTTGCCTAGCGTGTTGCAGATATCTTTGATCTTCTTCTTCTGAGCAAGGCGGCGCGAAATCCATCCCGGCGCGCTCTCCAGGATTTCGTAACGCTTTCGGTGCTCCAGAAAATCGCTGAGCCGATCCACCACTTCTTTGATTGCCTGGCCGGTTGCACCCGGAGCAACCTCGTAAGGCCGGATCTGGTAAACCATGTCGTTGATCACATCGCCCAGGTTCAGCGCGTTGAGTTGCCCCATGCCGAGGTCGGCGGAGAACTTCAGCCCGGGGTTGCCCGATGCCGCCTTGACGCCATGGTCCTGCTGGAAAAGCAGGACACGGAAACCCCCGAAGCCCGCATTCTCAAGCGCCATTCGGTACTCGGACTCGTACATGCCGAAGCGGCAAGGTCCGCACGAGCCTGCGGTGAAAAAGACGTAGTTGTCGAGGATTTCCTGGCGCGAGAGACCTTGAGCTTCCAGCGACCGCAGAAATTCGATGAGGTTGCCGACCGTAAAGTAAGTGGGATTACATTGCCCGTTGTTGCCATACTCCTTACCCGTCTGGAAGGCGGCCACGTCGGGGTTAGGCAACATCTGGCAGCGATAGCCGCAGCCGCGAAACACGGCTTCGATGAAGCGCTCGTGTTTCCAGGTAAAGCCTCCGAAAAGAATGGTTACCCGGTCGCGTTCTTCCGCGGTGAAGAGCCGCTCCATGGGGCGGTGAAAGTGCTCGATGGGTTTCTCGGGGAGCCCAGCATCCTGTACCAGTCGCAACCTTTCGGCCGCCACGCGGCGAGCGATTTCTTCTTCAACTAACTGAGGAGGCGTAGCGTCGGCGGATTTTATGGCGCTGCTCATTTCTTTCCGAGTCTCTCTTTTGACCAAGTCCGCGAAGCTTAACGCTGACAGCTATTTGACACCATGGCGAGGACTTTTGCTACATCTGGGCGGACAACAGGGCAACATAATCGGCAGTCACAGAAATGGGAATCAATCGCTGAAGCCAGCCAAGCTCACGCGTTTTGCAACATGATCCTTAATCCAGTGGCCATCCCACCACTCCTTGGGATCGATCTGAACGCCTTCCAGTTGCATGCCGAAGTGAATGTGGTCGCCCCCCGCCATGCCGGTTTGGCCGCTCTTGCCCATGATCTGGCCGCGTTTCACCATGTCACCCTCGTGTACCGCAATTTCACTCAAGTGTCCGTAGATGGTCTGCAGGCCATAGCCGTGGTCCACCACAATGCAATTGCCGTAGATGCCGAGCGGGGCAGCATACACTACACGGCCATCGTTCGACGCCTCCACGCCCACGTGCTGCGTGATGGAAAGATCGTAGCCCAAGTGAACCTGTTGATCGATTTTCTTTCCTTGATAAATGTAGTTCCGCACGTCGGCAAAATTGGATTCCACCTTGGAATTGTGTTGTTGCAAAAAGGGCTGTGACCAGAGGAACCGGCCCTCGGTCTTCAAACGCAGGTCCGACAGAGTCTGGTTGTTGGCGCGCCGCATCTCGCCGTTGATCTTCAGGAAACGCGTAACCGGATCGCCCGAACCATTCGGGTCCAATTCGCCAATAACCTTTTGCATGAAGCGATCGTCGATCTGCAAATCGCGTACCCGATACTTCGGCTGCTCTTTCTTGGGAAACTGGAACGCCATCGCTGCGGTGACTTCGTTGCCTGCCGGATTAGTCGCATAGACCAGTGGCACTGTGCCCGCCGGCATGTTCCACGCGAAGGCGAACAACGAAAAAAGGCCGGGCTTGCCGTCGGGCAAGGGCCAGCTGCGGAAGGTTTCGTTGCCCACACGCACACCCGCTTCGGTCCAATAACCTGCAGCGTTGAACGTCACCAGATCGGCCATGCCCAGATAGAGGTAGTGCTGATCGGAATCGACCGTGAGTACGGGAGGTTGCGTCACCACCATTACGTCCCGCTCTAACCGCACCGTTTTGCCGCGAAAGTCATTGGACACGACCTCGACGATCAGCTGAGCCTTACCGTCTTTGAGTTGCGGCATGGTCTTGGTTCCGGCCACCAAGTTCCAGATACTGTCTGGAACGCTTTGCTGCCAGAAGATGAGTCGCGCCGGCTCCTGCTTTTCCCATGCGCTGTAGCGTATGCCGTTCTGCTCGACAGACACCACAGCCTTGCGGATCCCGTGCCGATCGCTAACCTGGAGGGTGAGAGGGGTCGCCACGCCTAGCGCGGTCACTTGAGGCTGCAGTTGGACAACTGGCGTGGCCGAGAGCGCAAGCAGAAGCACCACCGCCGTTGCCATGACGAGAACCAGAATGATAAGAAAAGTTTTCACTGCGGAACCTCAGGATAGCACGCGAAGGTTCGATGGGTGCGATTACCAGTCTGCGCGGCAGTGGTGCAGTTTGAAGCGGCTTTGAAAGGGTACGGCTTCAGCCGTGCCGTAGGCATCGCATTTTTATTGCGGCTTTACAGATTGCTGAAAAACTCCGGAATTGGCCCGGAACGGGAAGGGCACGAGTTCCACTCGTGCCGTAAGTCAAGCCGAATCAACGGCGGCTTCCAGCCGCTGGGGGAAGGCTAGTCTGCGAAAACACTTTTTCAGCAAACTGTTTAGCCGCTGAGGGACGGCAATTTTCAAACTGCACCGCTACCAGGTTGCGCTACGCCCCGACTGTGATTCGATTAAATGACGATGGGATGCGGGCGACCTCATGACGTTCCCCAAAGGTGGAATGCCCCTGGAGGCTGCCCGCGGACTATAATCTTGCTTCGGAAGACATGTCCAGTTCACGCTACGCGTTGGTGACCTACGTCCGTAATCCGGTTGGCGAGTTTGTAGAACAACTACGCCGGGAACTCCACCCGACGATCGCTCACATGCCGTCCCATCTCACGATTCTTCCTCCGCGGGACTTGCAGGGAACCGAAGCGGCCGCACTCGAATTTCTGGGAGTGGCTTGTGGCCGCGTCGTTCCATTCAGCGTCGAACTAGGAGACGTGGAAACCTTTCTGCCGACGACTCCGACGGTTTTCATCCAGGTAAAGCGGGCTGCTTACCGGATACGTGAACTGCACGATCAACTCTGTGGCGGCGGGTTGACCTGCGAGGAGAGTTGGCCATATATTCCGCATCTCACGATTTTGAAGACGGAGCAGGATGAGCAGGCGCGTGCGGCATTCGTGATCGCGCGGGAGCGCTGGGCGGCGTTTCCGGGCAAGCGCCAGATCCATGTGGAGGAGTTGATGTTCGTCCGCGAAAATGGCGATGGTTGGCAGGATGTGGCGCCGCTGCCGCTGGGACGCGGCCAATTGTCCTCAAAGTCGTAGCTCGGGTGGGAATCGGCAAACGCTGTCCGCACCAAGGTCTATAGTCCAGTCCGCAACAACCCCTGAAAACCCGCAACTAGCGGCCAGTTTCGCCGATTCGACAGGACATGTACTTTCTGGCCGTTGCCAAGTCCATTGGCGGCATTACCATAGATTCAACGGGCTACAAGCAAGCGCCGGATCCCAGGCTGCGGGTTTGATCGGAAGAGAAAAATTATGCAAATTGGGGTTTACGGATCCGGCTACCTCGCAACTGTGATCTCCGCGTGCCTCGCTGACTTCGGCACGCCGGTTTGGTGCTGTCATGCCGATAGCTCGCGCATCATGGAAGTTGCCAGGGGCAATATACCTTTTTTCGAAAAAAATCTTCAGGAAGTAATTCGGCGCAACGTGCGTTCGGGACGGCTCGTGTACTCGGCGGACCCGGAAGAACTAGCGCGCAAAACGCAGGTCATTTTTCTTGCCGAGGATTCCGCCCTTGGACTGAAAGAACTCGTAATCCGCCTGGCGACCGCGGCTGGCCGCTTCCAGGTGCTGTCGATCGTAACGCCGGATCGGGTGGGTGCGACCAGGAAGATTGAAAAAGCTCTGCAAGACAAAGGGCTGAAAAGCCTGCTGGTGTGCCAACCGATGTTCTTCACCAACGGATGCGCGGTCGAAGACTTCAACTGGCCCGACCGCATCATTCTCGGAACGTCTTCGAGCGAGGCGGTCTCTACCCTGAAGCAGATTTTTCATCCGCTGGTGATGCGCGGGGTTCCCGTGCTGGTGACGAACTACGAAACGGCAGAGTTGGCGCGCGAAGCAACCACGGCGTTTGTGGCGACCAAGATTTCGTTCATCAACGAAATTGCGAGCTTGTGCGAACACGTGAACGCCGATGCCGTCAGCCTCTCACTCGCCCTGGGGCTGGACAAGAAAATTGCCCCGCGCTGCCTGCAACCAGGCGCCGGCATGGGTGGAATTTTTGCCGAGACGGATATGGAGTCGCTGACCGGCTTGGCGAGAGAGAACAAAGTCGACCTGAAGGTACTGAATGCTGCCCGCGAAGTGAATCTGAATCTGGCGGAGCGGCTCTTCCAGAAAGTGGCCGTTGCGCTCGATACCGTGCAGAACAAGGATCTCGGCATTCTAGGGCTGGCGTTCAAGCCCAACACCAACTCCGTTGCGGGATCGGCTTCCGTTCAACTGGCGCAGAACTTGTTGGCTGGGGGTGCGCGGGTTAGGGCATACGATCCGGTGGCGATTCCCGAGGCGCGGCTGCAACTGAACGGCATGGTGAAGTACTGCGAATCTGCCTACGGAGCCTGCGAAGGAGTGGATGCCCTGATCGTCGCCACGGGCTGGCCTGAGTTCCGGACCCTCGATTTCGCCAAGATCCGCCACCTGGTGAGACGGCCGATCATCATCGACACCAAGAATCTGCTCGACTCGTCCCGCCTGCGCGCCATGGGATTCCACTACATGGGTGTAGGAAGACCGTAGGCTCGACGCGATAGTGTTTGCTCGGTGCCCCAGGTTCGCGCCCGTCCTTTGGGCGCTAACCTGGGCGAATCCGGACCGGGTCCGGAATCCTTGCTGATCTGCTGTGATCCTTCCGCTCGTCGGGAAACCTCCTTGCCGCTATTGCTATAATGAATCTCTGCGGTGGGAGTAGCTCAACTTGGTAGAGCATCGGACTGTGGCTCCGACGGTTGCGGGTTCAATTCCCGTCTCCCACCCCAAATCCACAGGCCTTAGCTCACACTTTTGGTCAGGAACTGACTGATGGCCCGCTCCGCAACTTTCGAGCCTGCGTCTCTGAGAGCGTCGTTCACTGGGTCGCCGTACACATTCATGATGACTCCGATGTCTCCGTGACGCATCGCACGCTGCTGAACGCTGATGGGAGTTCCAAGCTCTTCCAACCATGCACGGTTGCTCACTAGGAGATTTCCACTATTCCACGCCGTCTAATTACCCTGTCGAACGCTTGGCTCAGTTTTGTTTTTGATGCGCTCACCGTGGCCTTCGACAACTTCACAGTTCCCTCCCGAACAATTGAGCCAAGCAGCTTCGCAGCTTTCACTGTGGCGGCTCTCCGGAGACCAGCCTTCTCGACCCGCACCGTACAGCGGCAATATTCCTTGGTGATCATTCCGACGCGGAGCGTCAGGAAGGCATTCGCTGAGCCGGACAGGACAGAACTCGCAAGCAGATGCATTCCCGGAATTGCAGCCACAGTCGAGCCGAAAACCGTCCCAACCAGCACATCGACATCGATATCCTCAATGCCAGCAGCGATAAAAGCGGTCGAAGCCACGTTCGCATATAGCTGCACGAAGTCTCGAAGCGACGGTCGTTGGTAGTACACGTGGGCAACCTGCCAAATGAGTCGTGTTTGAGCGGCAAACACCACCAGAACATCCAAGCGACCACTTTGCAAAACCGCTGTGCTCAGGAATACTGCGGACGCCGTGGACGTGACTACATCGTCAGCGTGCTTATCGAGTTTCTGAAGGGCGCTTTCGATGTCCGTCGTGGACTTCAGAGCGTGTCCACGGAGGCGAGGATGGCGCGCCAGCCGTTTCTTGAAATCGGCAAGAAATCGGTCATAAGCAGCGGTACCCTCGGTCGCTTCTGGCGGCAGCATCCGCTTAGGCAGCCGGAACCAAAGGACCAGCGGAGTCGTCAGCAGAATGCAGTAGGTGAAAATGAGACTCCACATCACTCCGTTGCCGAAAACGATATTGACCGCTCGCGCCGACTGGACGATCTGCGTCGTCTGGTTAAACAGAAAAACCGCGAACACAACCACCATAAAGGCGGCAACGACTAGGACGATTTTCTTTGCAGTTTTGGGCATCGCAAACACTCCACCTCTTAGTCTACGTTTTCACCCCTGGGACTGGAACGAGTCTGGGGCGCTTTCATTTGTGTGTTCTTCCTGGCGCAGTCTACAACTCGCGGGGCGCAGGGGTACCGCCCACGGTCCAGGCAGCGGGTCGGCTTCGAAGAGGAAAATCGGGACTTGGTTTCCGCGTTGGCAGTCTCGAAGAATGCGTCTTGCTCTCGGTGTGCGACGCGCAGAGCCGATATTCGTGACCGCTATCATCCACTTCCAAGTAGTCGGCCACTTGCTCGCAGCCTTGGCGGTCACACAACACGGTCGCGTTTAGCGGATGGTGAAGTTGGAAAAACTCCATGGGTAGGATTTTACGGTGACCGAATGTATGGCACAAGCCTTTCAGGTCAGTCCGAGTGTTCTAACCGCCAATTCGACTATCCTCAGACGGGAGGAGAGTGCCTGCGTTTGCCAAGGGGTACGGGGCGTACCATTGGACATGAGCAAAACACGTCCAGAATGCCCCGACTCATTCCCTCCTCATCGGTCGGCAGCCGACGACGTTCTCCTTCGCCAAGAGCCTGACGAGGAAGAGGACGAAGAGGAAGAAGAGGAAGACGAAGACGACCGTAAGAAAGAGAAAGAAGACGACGATGAGGACGGCGTAGGCGATGACGGCTACTCGGAATGAGCGTGGGACATGCCTCGATTTCGCATAGGCAAACGGCGGTCGAAGAGAATCAAATCGGTCTTACCAGTGCGACTCTGGATCGCCGGGAGTAAAGATAGCCATCTCGCGCATACTCTCGATGTCAGCCACCATGGCGTGCAGTTGGGTGGTTATCGAGGCGAGATGAAGGTTGGAGACAAGATCGTAATTCAATACCGCCACGCCCAAGCACAATTCCGAGTCACATGGATCGTTGCTCGCGAGGGCTCCTCGGAGAAGCAAATTGGGGCTGAGTGCTTGGAGCCGGGAAAGCATCTCTGGGGTGCGGAGCTCCCTCAGCAAACGGATGAGTACGAAGAAAAAGAATGACCGTGCGATGCCTGAATGCCGCGGTGGATGGTGTCCAGTTTGTTGCTCCCAGACCGCGCAAAACTTTCGTTGTCGCAGCAGTTTGCTCTCGCCGTCTGTGGACAAGCGGAACCGCACAGCAGCTATGCTGCCCAGCGAGTAGTCCAGCAGTGCGGCCACGAGGCACGCCGGAGCACATCTCTAACGCCCGGTTTCCAAGACCGAGGTCTCGTCCCAGTTATCGGGCGGCACAGGCACGCCCCAGATGTTTCGTGGCTCATCAAGTTCAATCCCGCAGTGCAGCGGGTTCTTAGGATCGACATAGACAACCCGAGCCGCAGCACGCTTGTCCGTCAAGTAGACGTGAATCGAGATTCTTATTCCATTGCTCAACCCAATCGCGGTTGCGATCAATGCTCCGTGAAGGTTGACGACGATGGTCTCGCCCTCGCACGTCCGACGCTCACCGCCATCCTCCACCGTGATAACCACCTTCAGAGGGACACGAGTACTTCGTCGGGACTCATGAAATGTCTCTGTCGAGGGCACGAGTGAAAGGATACATCTCGCGGACAGCCGATGAACAGCTAACCAAGGTGCGCCAATGAGGTGCCGGTAGTGCCGCCACATGGCACGCAGGAGCTATTCCCACAGGGCAGTTCAGAACGTAGGCTGGAACTTCTTAGCAGACATTTCGAGTCTCAGAATCCTGTGATGAATGAACATCTCGGTATTCGGAGGAGAAGCCATGTGGATGAGGTCATGCGCGGTATGTAAGGCACTCATGATGAAGCTCCGATTGCGCGATTCCGTCCGCTGTCGGTGGGAGTGGAAGTGGTAGGGGCGATCCAGATTGACGAATCGCAGTTGACCAAGACGGCGAGATTTTACAAGATGAAGGGGAAGCAGTTATGGCTCGAGTAATTGAATTCTACATACCGACGAACTTCCGAAGAAAAGTGGCGTCGGTTCCGCAGTCGCAACCCGGAAAAGTGATCGAGTTTTGCCTACTGGCGAAGAAATCAGCCTAGCGCGACCTTCCGCAACCGCAAACCACTCGCAGGCTTGCCCACGACCAAGAAGAGCCTCTTTGATCTATCAAGTGGTGCCTAGAGAGCTGGCTACTGTGGAGAAGGCGTTGTTGGCGTTCCCCCCGATGAGACGCACAGTGCCGATCACCAATACGAGAATGACGGCGAGCATGACAGCATATTCGGCGACATCCTGTCCTTGATCGTCGGTGCAAATCTTGCGAAGAAACTGCATTGGAACCTCCGTGCCGATTCGCTGAACGGCTGGCAGCAGATCGCAGCTTTCTTGGGTCAGGCGCAAACTCGGTGCTCAACGTGAAGACTTTTCAAGCAAGCGAGTAGATGCTCTGCGAGCCCATCGGATTTTGAGAGCACATCTCTAATTCCGGCAGCCGGATCATACTTTAAGAGTTGCTCGCAGTTGCGCATCGTAAACATGAGCATTGCGGTGTGAGGGGCAAGCAAATTGATCTGCCCTGCGGCCTCTAGACCGTCCATGACCGATACCTGCAAATCCAAAATCACCACATCGGGATTCAGTTGTTTGACTTTTTCAACCGCAACCTTGCCGTTCTCTGCCTCGCCACACACTTGCCAATCTCTGGTTTGCTCGATGGAAGACCGGAGGGCACGGCGAATGAGGGCACTATCGTCAACGATGAGAACAGTGTAGGACACCCAGCCCCCCTTTATGCCCTTGGCAGGCCACTGACCGTGGCGCGTCGTGCAATTCAACGGAAAGCGACGAGGAAGGACTCCCACCCCACAAAACACACGGTGGCGTAGTGGATGTGGGACGAAATGAAAGGCCACTACGCCACCTAAGGAAACGAACAGCAGTGGGCCGCATGCTGCTTCACGTCATGCTCTGACAGCGCCCCACCGCTATCCACTTTGGTCAAAGAAGTTGATAATGTACAACGCTGTCAATTCTGTTTCTGTTCAATTTTGACCAGTTTTGGAAATAAATTAAGACGCCGGGCGCCAACGGCTCGCCCCCGTGTCACTGCCCTCTGTGACATCCGTCATTGCAAGCCAACTCAATCGGTTTACGCTGTGGATGTCAGCTTGTAACCAGCCAGAGGAGATGTGGCCATGGACTCCCCCCACCGACAGGTTGCGAAGTCTGGCGATACGTTTGGAGACAACCAACCCATCAAGCACAGGTCCAAGGACAGGCCCCATCCTGCGACGACCATTCTCTGTGTTGATGACGAGCCCACTCTTCTAGAACTTTACGGGACCCTACTGGAAAGCAAAGGGTACAAGGTTCTGAGCGCACCGGATGGCCCAACTGGAATTGCCCTCACTCGAAAACACGCCGTTGACGCAGTAGTACTAGACTTCAACTTGCCTGGTATGGATGGCAATCAGGTCGCTCAAGTGCTGAGGAAGGAACAGCCAACCCTGCCCGTTGTGATTTGGACGGGGTCTCCTGACGAGACGCCTGAGTCCCTGAAGTGGTTCGCCGATGTGTTGCTGCATAAGGGGGATGGTCCCCTTGCTCTCCTTCTGGCAATCGAGAAAATTCTAAAAGACTCTGCCACGCGGAATAAGCCATCCCGCCGAATGAACCACAAAGCGCCTGTTCCCACCACCGGAAGGATGGGGGCTAGTTAGGGTGGCAGGTCGGGCGTACCTTAGCCTGCGCTGCATTATTCTGTAGCGCTCGCAGGTGGTTACGACTCCGGACGCAGAGGTTCAAATGTCAAACATGCGCAAGGACATCTTCACTGACCGCTGGGTAATCGTGGCGGACGGCGACGGGTTGCAGCCGACCGACTTTCATTTCACGAAATTCGCAAGGGACACGGGCTTCTGCCCCTTCTGCGAAAGCAATGAGGCCGCAACACCCAAGGAAGTCTTCGCCATCCGAAATCGCACATCTTCGCCTAACGGGCCGGGGTGGTCAGTAAGAGTGGTGCCAAACTCCCGACCGCGCTTGCGGATCGAAGGCCAACTCGCACGACGGGGCGAAGCGTTGCACGACCTGATGAACGGTGTGGGGGCACACGAAATCATCGTGGAGACATCGCGGCACGACCGTAGCCTGCATGAGTTAGAAATCGAGGAGATCTCCGACATTATCAGAGCGTATGTAGCTCGCATTGTCGATCTTGAGGGAGACAAGCGTGTGCGCTACGTTTTGATCTTCAAGAATCACGGAGAGGGAGCCGGGGCTCACACGATTAGTCATTCCATCTCGCAGTTAATCGCACTCCCGATAACGCCGCGAGCCGTGAAGACGAAACTCATGATTGCTCGCGACTACTTTGCCTTAAAGGAACGCTGCATATACTGCGACGTGCTCCAACAAGAGTTAAAGGTCCGGAAGCGATTGATTGGTGAAAATGAGGATTTTGTGGCGTTTGCTCCGTTCGCGTCACGCTTTCCGTTCGAGATGTGCGTCTTGCCGAAGTTTCACAGCAGTGCATTCAGCCGAATCGAGGCAACTCAAAGCAAGAATTTGGCTCTGATCCTGCGTGATGTGTTGCAGAAGTTGGATCAAAAGGTAGGCGGGCCGCCCTACAACCTGTCGCTGCACGACCGACCGTTTCTGCGTCCCAGAGGGGACTACTGGAATACAATCGAGGAGGACTTCCACTGGCATATAGAAATCCTGCCCCAGATGTTTCGTATCACCGGGTTCGAGTGGGCTTCGGGATTCTTCTACAACCCCTTGCCGCCTGAAATCGCCGCCCGCTGCCTCTCGCCGGATTCTCCGTCTGAATGCCCCCGTTCAACCAACTAAGGGCTAAGAGCGGTTTGGCTCCGCATCACCGTGCCTCCGCGGTGGATTTTCTTTTGAACGAGTCATTACCATTTTTCTCCTTATCTTGGTGAGCTAAAGCGACAGAACCGAATCGCCGATAGAAAGAGTGCCAGAGGAACGCTCTATGCTTCGACGACTGCCACTGTTTCTTCTCGTCTGCCTCTGCACGGGCAGGTTGCAGGCGCAGAGCTTAGAGGGTATTGAGATCCACGGATTTGTCACCCAGGGCTTCCTCTTCAGTTCCCATAACAACTATTTGACCATGCAATCGAGCGTCGGCAGCCCGGCTTGGACCGATGGCGCCGTGAGCTTTTCAGATTCACTCACCGATAAACTGCGGGTCGGAATCCAGTTGCACATGTATCAACTGGGACAACTCGGCGGCCCGAATCTTCAGGTCGATTGGGCGTCGGGAGACTACCGGGTCAACGATCATCTTGGATTTCGCGCTGGCAAGGTCAAGACCGTCATGGGTTTGTTCAACGATTCCCAGGATGTGGACTCCATCTTTCTCTGGATACTCCTGCCGCAAGCTATTTACTCGATCGATAACAAGAGTTTTTTTCTGTCGCACGTGGGCGGTGAAGTGTATGGCGGTGTGCCCCTCAGCCGCCGCGCCGGAAAGCTGGAATATCGCGGATATGCGGGATACGCCGCCCTTGATTTGAACGGCGGATACGTGAAGCAGGCCGCTGACAGCGGAGTTGTGTTCACATCGGCGCCGGGTGGCAAGATCTTCGGCGGCGATGTGCGCTGGCGGTCTCCTTTGGCGGGGTTGACGGTTGGCGCCAGCGCCCGTGTGCAAGCTTTGGATGGAACCGCGCCCGGGGTCAGCGTACACGTCACTCCCACTTTCATAAGCACAGAATATGCGCAGTTCGAAAAAGGAAAATTCTACTTCGCGGGGGAGTATAGGAGGTTTCCGCTCTATACGACGGTGGCGATTGGACCCGAAGTGATTCCAGTGCCTCAGGATGCGCGCTCCTGGTACGCGATGGGGAGTTATCGGCTCCGAAAAAAGTTTCAAGTGGGGAGTTATTACAGCCACTACGTGAACAAGGCGCTGAATACGAGCCTGCCGGCTAACTACTCGAAAGACTGGGTGCTCTCCGGACGCTGTGACTTTAACTCTTATTTCTACGGTAAGATCGAGGGCCATTTCCTGCATGGAGATGGTCTTGGCTACTATGCCAGCACTAACCCCGATGGCTTGAAGTCAAACTCGAATATGTTGGCGGCCAAGATCGGTTTCAGCTTCTAAATGCCCGATGCGGGTGCAGAATGAGAGTCTTGAGCAAAACTCGCTGGTTCGTCCTGCTGCTGGGTTTCCTCGGTTGCTGGTCCGCGGCCAGTGCACAGGATGTCGTGTTGGTGGCGAACAAAGGTGTGCAGATTTCGGGCATCAGAGATGCCGATTTGCGCGCCATTTTTACGGGAGAGAAGACCAGATTCGCCGACGGCTCCCATGCCGTGCCGGTCACTTTGAAGGGTGGACCGGCACACGAAGTCTTCTTAAAAAAGCACGTTCGCGAAGATCCTGAGGAATTCCGCGCGCAATGGCGCAAGGCGGTATTCACCGGACAGGGTACCATGCCTAGAGCATTCGATTCCGAAGCGGCCCTGATCGAATACGTAGCCGTCACTCCCGGCGCTCTCGGCTACGTGAGCCGGATTTCGCCGCCAGACAATGTGAAGTGCCTCCGGGTAGTGAAATAGTGCCCCGCTTGGGATCGGTGTCGGCAAATGCTTTGACGGGCGCGGCCTCAGCCGCGCCGCAAGTGTCACCAATCAATGGCGGCTTTAACAGAGTGCTGAAAAACTCGATTTTATTCTTGCCTTTGGGTGGCGCAGCGGTTCACCCACCGCTGCGATAACTGGCTTGTTTTCACCGACGGCTTTAGCCGCTGAGGGCGACTGAGCGCGCGCCATGAGTTTTTCAACAATCTGTGAAGCAAAGCACCTATGGATTTGAATTCGCTGGGCGGCAGATCGCTAGGTCTCTGACCGCTTGATCCTGTGCGAAAATGGGTGCCCCAGGTCTCGATTTTGAGACCTGGGATAGCGCGAACCTCAACACACGAAATTACGCGGTCGGAGACCTAAATCATCCGCGGACTCCGACTTCTTCTTTTTCCCTGGCCGCGTAGTGGGACTCGACGTAGTCGTCGAGAATCTTTATGAACTCGGCTACGATCTTGTCGCCTTTGAGGGTGGTGAACAGGCGGCCATCCACGTAGACCGGGGCTTTCGGTTCTTCGGCGGTTCCTGGCAGAGAAATTCCGAGGCTGGCGTGCTTCGATTCGCCCGGACCATTGACCACGCAGCCCATCACCGCAACTTTCATTTCTTCTACGCCGGTGTGAGTCTGTTTCCAGACCGGCATCTGTTCGCGCAGGTAAGTTTGGATCTGCTCGGCCATTTCCTGGAAGAACGTGCTGGTCGTGCGGCCGCAACCGGGGCACGCGGTGACCTGCGGCGTGAAGCTGCGAATACCCAGCGACTGCAGAATTTGCTGCGCCACACGGACTTCTTCGGTGCGATCGCCTCCGGGAGCGGGGGTAAGCGAAACCCGGATGGTGTCGCCGATGCCCTCCTGCAGCAGTACGGCCATCGCCGCGCTCGAGGCCACGATGCCTTTGGCTCCCATGCCGGCTTCTGTTAGTCCCAGATGCAGCGGGTACTCGCAGCGCGCGGCCAGGATGCGATAGACGTCAATTAGATCCTGCACCCCGCTGACTTTCGCGCTGAGGATGATCTGGTCGGGCCGCAGTCCGTGCTGCTCCGCCAGCTTCGCCGAACTGAGCGCGCTTACAACGATCGCTTCCATGGTAACTTCGCGCGCGTCATTCGGCTCCGGCAGGCGCGAGTTCTCGTCCATCATCTTCGTCAGCAAGGCTTGATCCAGCGAGCCCCAGTTCACGCCGATGCGCACCGGCTTCTGGTGTTTGGCAGCTACCTCGATCATGGTGCGGAAGTTGTCGTCGTTCTTGCGCCCGATGCTGGCATTGCCGGGATTAATGCGGTATTTAGCGAGACCCTCGGCGCAGCCCGGGTATTTAGTCAAGAGGAGGTGTCCGTTGTAATGGAAATCGCCAATGATCGGCACGCGCAAGCCCTGCTTCTCGAGTCCTTCGACGATGTGGGGGATGGCCTTGGCGGCATCGTCGTTGTTGACGGTCACGCGGACGACTTCGCTGCCAGCACGAGCGAGGGCGGCAACTTGCTTTACGGTTCCGGGAATGTCCGCGGTGTCGGTGTTGGTCATGGATTGCACCATAACCAGTGCATCACTGCCCACGCGGACGCCGCCAATGGTGGCGGTGAAAGTTTTTCTACGCTGAATTTCGGCCATGCGTGAGGTCTATTTTAAACCAGCCAGCGGAAAAGCGCGAGATAGGGCAGCCAAACCCTATAACGCAGGCACGCGGAGAGTGCGCCGAGATCGCAGAGGAGATTCGGTTTTGCCAGGAACTTGTCTGTGTTCTCTGCGTCTTCTCCGCGTCCTCTGCGTTGAAAGGGTTTGGCCGACAACTGAAGGCTGCCCTAAGGCATCCGCGTCAGCCCCGGCAGGGTCTTGACCAGGTCGTTGTAGATCACCATCACGGCAAAGAGCACCAGAAAGACGAATGCCGCCTGGTAGATGCGTTCTTTGATGGGCAGGCTGATCTCTTTCTGCATGAGGCTCTCGATGAAAAGCAGCAGGATCACGCCGCCGTCGAGGATGGGAATGGGCAGCAGGTTCATGATTCCCAGGTTCAAGCTGATGGCGGCGGTGATTAAGAGCAGTGGCGTCCAGCCTTCCTCACGTGCGGCCGCGCCCACCGCGCTGCCGATTCCAATTGGACCATCGACCTGGCGCATGGAAACTTTCCGCTGCACCATCTTTTGCAACAACTCGAGAATCAGGAAAGAGCTCTTCTTGTTATCCGACAGCGAGCGCCCCAGCGCCTCTGAGAAGTTGAGCTTTACCACTTTAGTGGGAACGCTGGCGACGCCGATCCGGTAGGCAGGTTCTTGCGTTGCTCCTCCCGGAGCGAGGGCTGGTGTCACTGTGAAGTTCAGCTTTTGGCCATTACGAAGCACCACTAGGTTTAGCGGCTGATTCTTAGTGCGGCTCAACATCTGAATCAGCACACCTAGCTGGGGAATATCCTGCCCGTTCGCGGTGAGGATCTGGTCCCCGACTTTGATCCCCGCCTTGGCGGCGGGCATCCCGGGTTCGACCAGCGTCAAAGTAGTGCTGGGCTCTTTCGGCACCCAACCCATGTCTCCGTACTGATTGGGGCCATACGGCTCCGGAACCAGGATCTTCTCCGTGACCTTGCCCCCGCGTTCGATGCCGTATTTCAGAGGCTGATTCGGGCTGAGCGCGTCTTTAACGCGCACCTGTTCCCACGTCGGATTGTTGATGTCGTCGACCCTGACAATCTTGTCGCCCGGTTGAATCCCTGCCTTCTCGGCTGGAGTATTGGGATTGATCCATCCCACAACGGCCGGCTCATCGAGATCGGCCGGGTATTCGTAGTGCACCATGTACACGCCGGTGAGCAGGGCTACTGCAAGCATGATGTTCATTGCCGGGCCGGCCAGCGCTACGATGAATCGCTGCCAGCGCGGATGCGACAGAAACTCCCCCGGATCGCCGGTGCGGTCGTCCATGGGGTTTTCGCCCGACATCTTCACGTAACCGCCCAGCGGAACGGCGCTGATGCGATAGTCGGTACCGCCGCGCGTGAAGCCCAGCAGGCGTTTGCCAAAGCCGATGGAAAACACCTCTACCCGGACGCCGAAATACTTCGCCGCGGCGTAGTGGCCGAACTCGTGAATCAGGATCATGAATCCGAGCACGATCCCCATGTCGAAGATGGTATGAAGGACGGACAAAAGCTGCGGCATAGCTTCCCAGATTACTCCAAAATTTCTGTTACGAAATGGCCCGGATGGGTGATCTCTTTCGACGGTACCGTTTCACTATTTCTTTTGCCAAAAGGCGGGCCTCGGTATCCAGCATAAGCACCTTCTGTATAGATTCTAAATGTCCAGTTGACGTTGCAGACATTGTTTCTTCGATGATCCGCGGAATCTCGTCGAATCCGATCTGTTCCTCGAGAAACGCCGCCACCGCAACCTCATCGGCGGCGTTCAGGGCAATGGTTTTTGCGCCTCCGGTCCCAGCCGCTTCGTAAGCCAAGCTTTCGTAAGCTAAACGCAGACAAGGAAATTTGACCATATCCGGTGGGCAGAAATCCAGATGCCGCAGGTCCATGACCGAGAATCGCAAATCCGACGGAATTCGATCCGGATACGTCAGCGCATACAAAATCGGCAGACGCATGTCGGTCACGGAGAATTGAGCAAGTATGCTGCCATCCACGAACTCGACCATGGAATGGATGGTAGACTGCGGATGCACAACGACTTGCACGCGATCGGGCGGCACATGGAACAACCTGCATGCCTCGATCACCTCGAACCCCTTGTTCATCAATGTTGCAGAGTCGATGGTGATCCTCTTTCCCATCTTCCAGGTGGGATGATTGAGCGCCTGTTGCACCGTAATTGAGGCAAATTCCGACTTGGACGTCTTCAGAAACGGACCGCCCGAAGCCGTCAGCCAGATGCGCTCGACTTCATTGGCGCCCCCGTCCATCCGTCCGCCACGCAGGCACTGGTGGACGGCGTTATGTTCGCTGTCAATCGGCAGCAGCGGCTTACCCTGCTTCCGCGCCTCGGCGGTGATCAGTTCGCCCGCCACCACCAGGCATTCTTTGTTGGCCAGGCCGACGGACTTGCCCGCGCGCACCGCTTCGTAGGTCGCCTCCAGGCCGGAGACGCCCACAATCGCGCTGACCACGAAATCCACCTCGGGATGGATCGCCACCCGCACCGCGCCCGCGGCGCCATACACAACTTCAATCTCGTCCAAGCCCGCTTGCCGCAGCCTGCCTTGGAGAGCCTGCGCGGCGGCTTCGTCCGCCAACGACACCACTCGCGGTTTCCATCGCACGGCTTGCTCGAAAGCGAGGTCGGCATTGTTGCCGGCCGCCAGCGCGGCGACCTGAAAGCGGTCGGGATAGCTCTCGACCACACTCAAAGTGCTGCGGCCGATCGATCCGGTCGAACCCAGGATGGCGATGCGTTTCATGCGGGAAGGTCAGTTCCTATTGTAACGGCCTATTGTAAGGGATGGACACGGTACCTGGGGTGGGGGTGGCCCGCTCCTTGCGTTTTTTGCAAGGGGCGGGTGCTGGACGAATCGGAAGATGAAAGAAGAAAGGTGGGAGATTCCGTCGCGAGTTAGCACCATGCACGCTGCGCCAACGGTCACCCCCTTCGGTAACCTGTCGTAACCCGTCCTTATCGTGCCATGCTTTACTTGCCGTCAGAAGCCCTATCGACCGAGACCGCAGGGCCAACCCCCGCTGCAGTCACGGATCTCAGTGAGGTTTATTCATGTTGCAGTCTCCGGAATCCAAGTACTCGCCAAACGCAGTCCCGCCCCCAAACACTTACACTCCGGTCAAGCCGGCCACCGCACCCATGGATCAAGCCAACATCGGACGCTCGCTCGTTATCAAGGGTGACGTGACGGGTACGGAATCGCTTTTCATTGACGGACGCGTCGAAGGCACCATTAGCTTCCCTGACAATCGCGTCACCATCGGCCGCAACGGAAGCGTCGCGGCGAACATCATCGCCCAAGAAGTCGTCATCATGGGCAAGGTGCAGGGCAACGTCGAGTGTGCCGATCGGCTGGACGTCCGCAGCGAAGGCGTGCTCGCGGGCGATGTGATCACCCATCGCATCAGCATCGAAGAAGGCGCGATCATCAAGGGCGGCATCGAAGTGCGCAACCCCGAAAAAAAAGATAAAGATAAGAAGATGCAGGAGCCGGCCCAGAGCAAACAGGAATCGCCCAAAGCAATGGCCGCGACCGCGGGCACCGCGTAATTTCGCGAAATTGAATGCACCCATGACGATGGAGGGAGGGACGCCCTCGACGAGTTTGCCCTGAGCTTAGTCGAAGGGTCCAGCCAGGCAAAAGCCTCCGGCCTTCCATCGTTTTTCTGAATGTACTACTTCGATCCAATTGTCATCCCGAACGAAGTGAGGGATCTGCAGTTCGCCGCAAATGCAGATCCCTCACTTCGGCTTGAAGTCGAGGGACGCCGAGTTCATGCAGTAGCGCAACCCGGTCGGCCCCGGACCATCCGGAAACACGTGGCCCAAATGCGCATCGCAGCGGGCACAGCGCGCCTCCGTTCGAGTCATGCCGTAACTGGTATCGGTAACTTCGCGGATGTTCTTGCGGTCGGCGGCGGCATAGAAGCTCGGCCATCCGGTTCCCGAATCAAATTTTGTTTCCGAGCCAAAAAGCAGCGCCCCGCAGCAGACGCAGTGGTACGTCCCGTCGTCGTGTTTATTCCAGTACTGGCCAGTGAAAGCGGGCTCGGTGCCGCAGCCGCGGGCCACCTGATACTGCTCCGGAGTAAGCTGCTGCCGCCACTCACTTTCGGTCTTGGTGATCTTGTCGCTCAGCTTGTCAATCATGTCGGCTCTCCACAAAATAAGATGAAGAAAAGATGCAGAAGTTGCAAACCGCCAAGCGGCGTCAGCCGCCGAGCAGGCTTGCGGAAAAACTCAGGTTTCGTACCAGGGTATCGCCTCAGCCCGGTGCCCCAGGTTCGCGTCCGTTCTCTGGACGCTAACCTGGGCCCACAGTGGATTCGGGCTGACTGCGCGCCGATATCAGGACCTTCTGCACCCAGGTTAACGCCCAACAACCGGGCGTGAACCTGGGGCACCGTGCTTTAGCCGCTGCGGGGATGTGTTTTTCAAGCTGACCCACTACGCCAACCTCCGCAAGTGAAAGCCTCTTCTGGTTCGATAGCAGTTCGGAGGGTGGCCCATTCTAAAATTCGAATTCTTTGTTTTTTCATTTTGTCTTTTCCTACGAATTTTGCGATGCCGAGTCAGCGTGCTGAGGAAGTAGAGGATGGGTGCCTTTCCCCAACCACTTGCCCGTCAGGACCCATGCTTCGTAAAAGTACAGCCATTGCGAAATCCAGGGCATTATTGTCAGCGCGATTGACATACTTTTATTCCACTCTTCGGGCCTGTGGACGCAGATGTCTTTTTGTCCGTCTTCGTACACGTGAGGCAGCTTAGCCTGTCCGAGAGCCAACTCCAGCTGCGGATGGAGAACCGCAATCCTTGGCCGGAAGGACTGCCGATAGACTATCTGAAGGGTGTATTCGTTGCTGAGTTCTGTGGGACGCCACGGACCGGTCCAGATAATACTGCGCTGGCGATCAACAGAAGCGATCATTTGCGGGTACTTCAGCTGCATCACGTACAGCTGCTGAGCTTGCGTCAGCTCAAGTTTCTTAAACCTTGGTCGAGTCACCGTGGTTCGTATTCGGTCGCATTTGCGTAACAGCGGCAGCTGCGGTTGCTGGGACAATTACGCCCGTGGACTTGATTCCGAGGTCTTGCTTGTCGCGCATCGATTGGAGCCGCCGAGCCCGTTTCTCGATGACCGTGGGTACAACCTCTCCGAACAGTTCCGCAAATGCCTTATTGGGATTGTTTTCGCTTTCGCATACTACTCGCCAGCGCCCAGCGAAATGCCGAATCCCCTGATCAAACTCGCGATAAGCGCTGTCACGGTTGTCCCAGCGTTCGCTGAAGTCCTCATCCAAATGTACGGGATTCAAGACGGAGAGGCGTCGACCCTGAGCGTGCGCGGAATTGAGTTGCTGCGCGATCCCATCTAGCACATTCAACAACGCTTCCGAGGTCGATTCTTCTCCGCGGTACAATTCAGCCGCTAGAGTCGTTAGTACGACCGAGATCGGCGGAAATCCGCTCTTAGAATAAAACAGATCACGCCAGCGCTTGAGAAGCTGGACAACGAGCTGTAAGACCTCCTTTTCTTCAGCCGCCTCCAACCCGGGCAGGGGCTCCACGTCGGCCCGCGCTTCGGCGAATTTGTACATCCGATGTTGTGAGCGACGCTTGAACCACTCTGCGTATGCTATGGGGTCACTGGCTTTCCAGCCGCGGGAGTCTCGGTCTGGTACCTGAATACAGGTTTGGCCAGAGGCACGGTCGCAACATGCTGGGAGTATGTCCATGTAAAAATCGTCCGCGTAGATAATGCGAACGCAGCGATTCTTGCGATCGACCATGTCCTTGTACCGGTCGCTCTCCTTAAAAAACATAAAAAGGTTGTTGAGCAGCTGCATCGGGTTTTCGGGCCGATAAGGAACTGAAAGTTGGCAGACGAAGTCTAGATCGAAGGGGCCGTCGATGGGATGCACTGTCGTTCCGAGTCGCATCGAGCCTTGCGGGTAAATGCTCGGGTCTTGCGTCGCGAACGGGCTGCCGGGAGCACACAGCATTTCACCTATCGTCTTGTACCGCTGTTCTGCGAGCTCGTACTTGGGTCTGGTAAGTTGAAGCTCTTCGCAGATCTCGAAAAGCAGGTCATCGAAGCTCTGGCGACGTGTTGCACTCTTGAATAGCGGTGCTATGCCTGCGGACATAAACCCCCTCCGTGTTATCCTGTCATTATATTCGCCTATCATTATATTCGCCTATCGTTCGCCGAGCAGTCAATCTAAATACTTGCTGCCTTGGAGCGGTCGAGAATGTCTCATACTTCTGTGCCCGAAAAGGTGAGGCTCCGGTTGTGGGGCAAGGCTGGAGGACGCTGTGAATATGATGGCTGTAATGAAAGACTTTGGCTCGACACCCTTACGCAAGTGGAATTCAATGCGGCATATTTAGCGCATATTGTAGCGGACAGCCCGGATGGCCCGCGTGGCGACGAAGCACTCTCGCCGAGATTAAAAGCCGACCTCTCCAATCTGATGCTTCTGTGTGATAAACACCACCGACTTATCGACAAAGAGCAGGTCGATGAACACCCCGTCGAACGTTTGCTAGAGATGAAGCGCAAGCACGAGGACCGCATGGAGTTACTCGGTTCTCTGATGCCGGACAAGCAGAGCCATGTCCTACTCTACGGCGCGAATATCGGGGAACAATCCCCAATGCTTTCACTCCGGAGCGCCGCGCAGGCTATGCTGCCGGAATGGTATCCGTCTGAATCAAAGGCTATCGAAATCGGCTTGCAAAACAGTTCCGTTACTGACAGGACTCCCGATTATTGGAAACTGGAACGGATTCACCTTCAATACGTTGTTGCACAGCGTGTCAGGCCGCGTCTCGCGCAAGGTGATATTCACCATCTTTCCATATTCGCGCTCGCGCCACAGCCGCTATTGATCCATTTGGGAGCGCTGCTCTCGGATATTCCTGCTGCGGAGGTTTACCAAAGACACCGTGAGCCGCTCAGTTGGAGGTGGCAGGAGGATGGCGACTACCAAAGCTATGTGGTTGATGAACCCAAGAAGATTGTGGGGCCGCCAGCTCTGGTGCTGTCTTTAAGCGCGACGATTGTGGATGAGCGGATCCTGAAGATTATCCCGAATGCCAGCATATGGAAAGTATCTGTGCCAACCCCGCACAACGATTTTCTTAAATCCCGCAGGCAGGCAAGCGAGTTCCGGCTCGTAATGAGACAAACGATGGACAAGATCAAGGCGCTGCACGGCCAAGACGCAACGATTCACATTTTCCCTGCTATGCCGGTTGCCTTAGCTGTCGAACTCGGACGGATCAGAATGCCGAAAGCGGATCTGCCGTTCGCAATCTACGATGAAGACAGGGTGAATGGTGGTTTCCGATACGCATTGTCAATAGGCGCAGATCCCAATGCCTAAAACTTGCCGACGGACGGGCGGCCCATCCTATGATCGTCATTTTGAAAATCCGGCGGGTGCCCCGTCCAAGCTCCGCTTGGGCGGGCTCGTTGACGTTGCAATCTCTCGAAGCACCCCGAAAATACCTCACCTCTCTTTCATCACAAACGCGCAGTGAGCACCATCACAGACCTCCCAACCGCCCGTCGGCGACAATAAGGATCGACCTGTAGCAGGGCCGAGGTGTGCCCGTCACCAAGACGCTCCTCGAAGCTGCCCCAGCCCCACTAGTCGGCGCTCTTTGAAAACACGAAGTTGAGGCAGTCAGCTGTCAAGCCCCCTGCCGAAATCCTGAGAGTGAGCCCAACAAGCTAACTCCTTATTCCGGAATATTTTACGTATAAATCCTTTAAACTCAAAGATTTGAAAGGAATTTCCAGCTATATCTATGATTCTAAAGGGATGGATATCAAATTTTTTGTGGCGCCGGATAGACAAGCCGCACCCAAAGTGGGGACAGGTCGAGCTAAGTCCTTATTCCGGAATACTTTACAATTAACTACTTATTTTTGAACACTTTGCGGCAAAATGGGGGGGGGTACCCTCACTAATTGGTTATCGCCTTGAGAGTTAATAGATAGGATCGCCACGCTGCGGCTAGTGCGCCAAGGGCTGATTCGCGCCGAGTAGTAGGCCGATGCCGGCGCGTTTGCGCAACTCCGAGAGCAGTGCGCTGGCGGCGTTCAAGTAAGTGCTATTGGGATCGGACGTATCCGCCCATACCGCTTCATAGACGATTTTTGCTGCCTCTTTCGCGTCCATGTGGAGAGCCGCTTCCATGCGGTCAGCCTGCTGGCGGGCCTCGCCGTAGCAGCTATGGCAGACCGCGGCCGGTTCGGTCGCCCCGCTGTGCTGGTGTTCGAGCACGCAGCGGAACGTGGCCGTGGCGTTGATCTGAGTGTGGGATGCGAAAGCCTGTGACTTGAGCTCTTTCAGGAAGCGCTCGCGGTCGTCACCGATCTGCACACCGGTGATTTGCGCACCGGCGATCTGCGCGCCATTCGTGAGCTGCGACGCGGGCTCCGCCGCGGCGGAAGCCACGGAATATGCATGCGCCATCGGTTCGGTGGGCGAGATACGATCCGGCGACTTGCAGATCGGACATACACGCATGTCAGCGGGATAGTAGGCGCGGCAATGCGAACAAGGCATCCCGTAGCCGATGGATTTGTGCTCTGGCGCCGAAGGGATCTCGGGCGCGAGCCCCGGCGGCAGATGCCGCTCTGGGGTGGATGGCGCAGTGGAGAGTGTAGCGGATAGTACAGTGGATAATGCAGCAGGGTTGACGGCTTTTTCTCGGGCTTGTTTGCCAGCGGTGGTTTCCATGAGTCGTCCCGGCGGCGCTACCAGCACCGCGTTCTTCTAATAATATTTTAGGTTTGTTGGCGATTGGAGGGCGAAGTACGTAGGTACATACCTAAGGTAACATCCGATGGTGCATCTTACGGGAGAGTTACTTCGGGCTTGTGATCAGCCGGACGACCTCCCGCATTCGGGCACGGTAAAGGTTCTGGTTGGGATCCATGCGGGAAGCGATTTCGAGCTCTCCAAGAGCCTCTTCATACTGGTTAAGAGCCATCAGGCAGGCGGCTAGGGAATAGTGATTCTGGGCGCTGGGCTCGAGGCGGAGGGCCTCGCGGAACTCCTTTTCAGCTTCCGCTAATTGCTGGGTGTTCACCAGGGCGGTGCCGAGATAGTGGTGTGCCAGCCCGGATTCGGAATTGAGCAAAACTGCTTGGCGCAGCACGTCCACCGCTTCCCGGTCTTTTCCCGTTAGAAGGAGGGCCTGCCCCAGGACGCGGTGTTCGGCCGCTCCGGCAGGATTGGCGGCGATGGCAGCCTGTAACTCGCGAATGGCCGATGGGTAGTCGCGCTTCGACATGTAGGCGCGGGCCAGGCAGTTGTGCCCGCCCTCCCACTCCGGACTCTGACGATAGAGGTCCTTGAATTCCGTGATGGCGCTATCGAAGTCTTCCTTGTCGCAAAGGGTATTTCCCAGGTTATTGCGAACGCTGGCTTCTTCGGGGCTGAGGCGCTTGGCTAAGCGATATTCCGCGATTGCCTCATCCAGCTTGCCCTGGTCGTGCAGGACGACGCCCAGATTGCTGTGCGCCTCCCAGAAGTCGGGGCGCAGGCTGAGGGCGTGGCGATACGCGATGGCGGCGCGGCGCAGGTCTCCCTGATCGCGGTGCGTGATGCCCATATCGAAATAGACGTCCGCGTTCGCCAGCGAGCCCGCGGGTTCGCGCGCCAGAGATTCTTCGAAGGCGTGCAGGGCGGCATCATACTGCCCCTCGGCGTAGAGCGCGAGTCCGAGGTAGCGGTAGGCCTCGGCATTGGCGGGATCCATGCTAAGGGCGGTGCGCGCTTCGGCGAGGGCGTCCTCGGCATCCTCTGTCCGGTAAAACAGGTAAGCAAACTGGCTGTGCGTTTCGGGGAAACCGGGCATCAGGCGCGAAGATTCCGTAATCTCGTCGAGCGCGTCGTCGAACCGCTCTTCGCGGCGCAGAACGGTTCCGAGGACGAAATGAAGCGCAGCATTATCCGCATCGTCGCGAAGCAGGGCACGGATTTTGTCTTCGGCGGCATCGAAGTTCTTTTCGTGAACTAGAGCGGCAACCTGTGCCGCGGGACTAGAGCAGGCGCAGGACTTTGATACGGATTTCGAATCCGGGCTCTGACGCACGAGGCTCTGAATCAAGCCCGAGTCAGCGCCTGCTTTTTGCAGAGCGCGGGCACATTGACGAATGCATTGCGGCGTAGCGTCGCATGAAAGCGCTCGGGCTGCGTTCTGTGTTTGGGCGTTCTGTGTTCGAACCAGGCGCTGGATCCGTGCGCTCGAAATGCCTCCCGCCAGCCACAGGAAAATGGCGTCGGAAGCGGGCGTGGGCGGAGCTTGCTCAGCCTGCAAGGAGCCTGCCGCCAGCAGAAGCAAAAGCCATCTCAGGACACAGCGTTTCACGAAGCCTCCGGGGCTCTTGGCGGTTTTGACGCACGAAAATCGCCCTGTGCCCAAAATAGTCCGGCGGCGGTGTCGCCGATAGGTCACCGAAGTAATTTTTAGGGACATGGCCCAACGGCGCAGAAGGGTAGCCATTACACCGGGAACCAGAGAGACTGCCGGGGATCAGTTAGGATACACTACATAGTAGTTATGCTGTCCGGCGCTTTCGGTCGGCATCTCCCGTTCGGAGGCTTTATGTTTGAAGGTTTATTTCAACCCATGCACCTGCTGGTGATCTTCTTCATCGCATTGCTGGTGTTTGGTCCCAAGAAATTGCCGGAGTTGGGCAAAGGTCTGGGCGAAGGCATTCGCGCACTGAAAGAGGGTATGAAGGATCACGACGCGAAGCCTGAAAATAAGCCCGAGAACAAGCCTGAAAATAAAGCCTGAGCCTGCGGAAACATCCTGGCCGTCGACGCGCCCAAATGTCGTTAGTTCGACATAATTCCCGCATCCAAACTAAATAGTTTTTCGGGAAGTTCTGTCGATCAGCTCCTGTGGGATTCTGCTGTGTCCGCAACCTTAATGTAAAAATTCAGTTCTCTTTTTGAATCACTAGGTGGTCTGCCTTCTTTGCGGCTGAGCGTTGAGAGCTTGCGCGGCAGGTTTGTCATTCGGGGCAGGTTTGACATTCTTAGGAGCGGTCTGGATGGCGGCGCGCCGCTTCGCGACTATGCCGAGGCGACTTCTCGGCTTTGCTCCGCTACGGCGGGTTTCGAACTGGACATCGGTTTCCGAATGGGCAGAACCTCTGCCTGAGCCGGCACGCGCCGCTCGATTCTTCCGATGACCGGTCTGTCGTGTGCACCCACTGCGGGCATGGACACGAAATTATTTTCGCTCCACAGGCGATCAATCAATCGGTGTTGCCAGGGGCGCAGCACTTGCTGCGGCAGCGAGAAAAAATTTCGGAATGTCCAAATCAGATACGCGCGTTGCACGAGATTCGGCTGTATGTATCGAGGCCCGATCGGCGTGTCCAGTTCAAGAACGCCATCGCTGAGTTTTTCAATCCACATTGACCTAGCCCACCTGGAAGACGGCCAATTTCCGTCTTTGCTTTTCGAAGCGGGCCATTATTGCACCAGAGATGGGGCAATGTGAAGTAAACTTTCGTGGGGGGGGGAGAATTTATTTTCACTGCCTGGATCAAATTGAGAAAAAGCTGCCTGATGGCGGCCTGGCGTTAAGCACGATCCCCTGCCTCTCAGCTGATCTCCGGCAACAACTCGATGCGGTCGAGGGTTGCGGCAATGCCCATGCCCTTGCCTTCCGATTCCTGCACCCGCACCACCGAGGCCTCGCAGAGCGTCCATCCTCCGGGCCCTAATCCCAGGCCGGGGGGCAGCATGATGACCAGTTCGAGCTTCGAGCCTGCTTTCACCTTCGACTCGGAATAGAGAAAGATCCCCGACGAACTCAGATCGCGGGTCAAGCCCGCGTGCTCACAGCCCTCGTGTCGCACCTTGACTGGGACACGAACTGGCACCCGCTGGGGCGAACGCCTCTCAATGTTTGTCGTTGTTTCGTTTGTCGTTTTTTCAATCATGCGCTGTGAAAGTGCACCCCAGTTTGGGAGGACCGTGCGAAACGGATCGAGTCGCCAGAAACGCTTCTCCCAATTGTTCGCGGGAGGAGCATGGGAAGAAACATGTACAGACTAGAGCGACTCTACGGATTCTAGAAGCTGAAGGCCACGCCGCCGCGCATCGAGCGCGCCGATTGCACTAGATAAAGAGTGCGACCGTCGCGTCCCATCACGGGCACGTAACCCTGCGCGAGAAGATTTCGCAGGTCGATCAGAATCTCCACGTGTCGCGCCAGGAGGCTGGCCGGAATCGGTTGCCGGATGCAGAGGTTCAAATAAGGATCGGACTGGCCTGCCGAAGTATCGAACAGGTCGACCGGAGTCAACGTGCGGCCGCCTATGTAACGATAGGAGGCAATCCAGCGCGTGTTCACCTTAGGCACAGTTCCGCGGAACTTCGCTGCCACTGCCTGGCGTTGCTCCCCGCGAATCCACTCCCGCGCGTCTCGTAGTTGGACGTCGGGGCGTGACAGGTCGAGCACGCCGCCGTAGGCATAGTCTAAAGTTGCGGTCAGGTCGGATAACAGTTTCCGCTGCAGCACCACTCGCATCCCGCGCGTCGCGTAATTGTTCCCCTGATAGCTGAACGTGCCGGAGTACACATCGGGCAAAACGTCACCGGATTCGGCCGTCACTTCGCCAACTCCGGTAAGCACCGGGTCGGCGAGGCTGTCCGCATAGAATGCGACCTGCAGATTGTTCTTGCCGATGCGCTGGGAGATCGACAATTCCTGGTGATGGTCCCGCTCCACCGCTGGAGAAAACCCAGTAATGCTCATCCGCGGCGCCGTTTCGCTCAGGTCCGACGAAGCCGAATCGAAACCATCTTCGCCGAAACGATCCTCCAGTCCCATATTCGGGACCGAAGTCGCGTATTGATATTCCAGCACCGTGTTCGGCGTGATGTGCAGATCGACCGATCCGAAGGGCTTCAAGGCGTTTACCCGCCCCATGAATTGGATGGTTTGCAACTCGCTGCCGAGCTTCATCTCCAGCATGTCGCCGAGGACGATCCGATCCGAACTGGTTACCGACAGCGCTTGCAGCGAGGCGCCGGGCATCGTATTCAGGTCAGGCGAATTTAGCCTGAGGGCCGTAATCGCCAACGAAGGTTCAAAAACACCGTTGAAGCTGTTGGTGTAGGTGGTGCGGAGCACCGCCGCCGGGATGCCCTGGCCGTCGGGCTCATAACCGAGGTTGCCGTTGAGCCGCAGAGTGCCGCTCGATAGCAACGACCGCTCCACGGCAAAGCCAGCCGTCATATCCGAGGGACTGCCGAAACCTTGCCCAGGCGATCCTGCCAGAAAGGACACCGAACCTTTCAAGTCGTGGTCGGCGGCTGATTCCCCGCTCCGCGCGACCACCGTAGTGCCATCTTCAAGCACGCGCAGGATAGGGCGGTTAGCGACCGAGCGCAGCGTCCACTTCCAGTCGTCATCGTCCACCGGACTACGCAGCGGAACCAACTGGATGGCCTCGAAGAGCGTGGTCAGCGTGACATTCACCATCCGATTCGCGCCGGCGCGCACGCCGATCTTCTCGCGCAGCGCCGGGAGGAACGAAGGCGCACTCACCTTGATGCTGTACGTTCCAGGCAGCAGACTTGCCAACGAATAGAAGCCGCGATCGTCGGTGAAGACCTTCAGCGCCTGCGCGGCCGAGCCCAGTACTTCCACCGCCGCGCCCATTTGCGGTGCGCCGCTGGCATCGCGAACGTATCCAGATATCGTACCCGGGATCGCATGGGCAGTTTCCGACCATGCCGGAAGAGCCACGGTCGTAACAGTGACGGCAACGACGAGGAGGAACTCGAGCTTTCGAAACATCTCTCCCACCACCTTTGGGGAACCAGGCAGCCGTTTCACTCGACGGCGAAAGTCGCCGTTGGGTCCACCATCTGCTTGGAAAGGTTGTCGTTAACTTTGATCTCGATCTTGTACAAGCCCGGCGGCAGGTTGGCGGCGGAAAGCGTCTTCCGCAGCGTCACCTGGTCGCCCACATTGCCCATCGTGTCCGTCGACTCGACGGTATGGATGATGGCCTTATTGTTCGCGTCCGTTACATTGTATTCGATCGTGGCCGAAGGTTTGTGCGTCTTCTCGTCCACGCTGAGATTGTAAACCTGCATCCAGAAATTCAGCTTCTGATTGCGCTTGAATAAGATGGGCTTGCCGTCGGACGGCGCCACGCGCGGCCGCACTTTCATCGCCCCGATCACGAAACTGCCCGTGCCCACGTTCTTCGTCGCCACTGGTTCCATCACATCGGCGATGATAAGCGTTGAGCTGCTCAACTTGTCCTCGCTAAAGTCCGGGATTTGGATCGCACGGCTCCAACTCCCGGTGCGATCTCCGTTCACGTCCTTGACGACGATGTCCAGGCGGTAGCGATTCTGGCTGATGCGCAGCGGGATCGCTTTCCAGTACACGTTAGCATTCTCGGCGGTCTTGGGCAGCAGTTCCACCGGCACATCGATCTGCACCGGCTCTTCAAAAGTTTGTACGATCTTGCCCGTGAGCGTCGTCACACGCATGAAGATATTGACGGTACCGCGCTCCACGCCGTCTTTGTTCTGGAAGGTCACATCGCGGTTCCTGATCTGAATCGTAATGGGAACAAGCACCGTGTCGCTGGTCACCTTCACAAAATCCGCCCGCACATCAAAGGGCATCAGATTAACGCTGATCTTGTGGCTGACTATTTCCTCCAGATCCTTGAACTTCACCTGAGGCGCCGCCTGCAGTTTGGCAAAAGTCTCCAAGCGGTCGAATTCTGTGGCCTGCAAGTTACTGCTGAACGGCCCGGCACCCAGCTGCTCCATACCGTTGCCGCCGGAGAACCGGCTCGTCTTGCTCGCCATACCCATTTGCTCATACTGTGTCAGGCCGGCGTTTGGGGTCATCTTCAAGGCGTCTTTTTCCGAGCGGTCAATCGTCATGTGATAGTCGCCGCACATGCAGCTATCGACGAATTCGATGATCACTTCCTGCCCGATCCCTTCAATGTAGCGATAGCGCCAGGTTTCGAACGGGAAGGTGGACGTCTCGCCACCGCCTTCTTCCATGGGGCGCTCGTACATGCCGCCGGAAGGATGAGCGTCGATCTCATCCGCCGGCCCAAACACAATATAAATCCGGCCGCGATCGCTCTTCCACCCGGGGATGCCGGCCGCGAAATGCTCGTTGGCATACGCGATGCGCCGGTAGTGTTCTTCTTTAAACTCGTTCTCTTCGGTGTCCGGCGTGGGATCGCGGCGTTGCCAGAAGGCCTCGATGAACTGGTCGCGCTCTTCGTCGTTCGAGAGCTGCATGAAGGCGGATCTTTCCTGGTCGGTGATGATCCAGCGCACGTCCTCGTCCAGCCACTTTCTGTAAGTCTTGCTCAACTCGATCTTAAGCGCCTTGGCGTTGGCCTTCCTCTGTTTTTCCGGGATCGGGCGCTTTAGCGGGTCCGTCTGGCTTCCCGACTGCGACGCTTTGTCATCGGAACCTTTCGCATCCTTGTCCTGGGCTTGGGAAAAGGCGGCAAAAACCAGTGCCATCACGCCCGCCAGCACACCAACCGAACAACGATTTCGAAAGCCGGCGGAGAACATAGAAGGGCCTACCTCACGAGAAACATAGATGGTCCAATTCTATGTTCATTGGATGCAACAAGGCAAGAGGAAGTGGACTGCCAGTAAAGATTTCCGGCTGCCGAGTCTCCCCTTCTAACTCCCTAAAGATTCCGCGTCTTGCGGCCGAACGCGGATCTGCTGCGTGGGCCCGATGACCGGATAGTCGGCACGGTATAATGGACCTGCCGCGGTCTCTCCCCTCCGTTAGCCACCGGGCGATGCAGGGAAGGCCTGTTCCGCGGGAACTCGGGAACTTTTCCCCTCGTCTGAACGTAACTGTTCATGCGCAACTAGGGTCGCAACTACGGTGCGTGTTGACCCTTCTGACCCCGTATAGGGACAAGCCGGAAATAAGGAAAGCCGGGAACTCAGTGGCGTCTGCTGGCGGGGCAGGGAGTTCGAGCGGCGCAGTCGTTAAGACCTAGGCATGAAGACTTCGTTATGAAGACCTGGAAGAAAGTCTTGATCGGAGTGAGCGCAGTTCTGGTGCTCGGCATCATCGTCGCCGTTACGTTTTACCAGAGCCAGAAGAATCTGGTGACGGTGCAAACCGGGAAAGTGCAGAAGCAGAACCTGGCCTCGGTGGTCAGCGCCTCGGGTGAAATCAAGCCCAAGACCTACGCGAACATCGGAGCCAATGCCATGGGCAGGATCGTCAAGCTGCACGTCAAGGAAGGCGACCGCGTGCAAAAAGGGCAGTTGCTGGCGCAGCTTGAGAACGTGCAGTCCTTGGCCGATGTCAATGCCACGCGCGCATCCGTGCAAGCGGCCCAAACCGATGCCGTCGCCGCCGATGCCGCCCTCAACACCTCGGTTGCGGACCTGAACCGCGCCAAGTCCGACGCCGTCCACGCCAAGCTCGATTGGGACCGCGCTCAGAGCCTGTACAACGCGGCCCTGATCCCCAAACAGGATTATGACGTCAAGAAAGCTGCATGGGAGTCGGCCAATGCCGGACTCGCCCAAGCCCAAGCCAAAGTGGCCCAAGCCAAGGCGCAGAAAGAGTCGGCGGATATGCACATCGCGCAGAATCGGGCCAACCTGACTCGGTTTACCGACGTGCTGCAAAAAACCACGTACGAAGCTCCCTTTGACGGCGTAATCACCAATCTTCCCGTGCGTGAAGGCGAGACCGTGGTCATGGGAATCCAGAATGCACCGGGCAGCACGCTGATGACGATTGCCGATATGTCCGTGATCACCTCTGAGGTCAAGGTAGACGAGACCGACATCGTCAACGTGCGCCTCGGCCAACTCGCGGACGTGACCATCGACGCCATCCCGCACAAGGTCTTCCACGGCATCGTCAGCGAAATCGGGGACAACGCCATCGTGCGCTCGACCGGTGTCGCTACCTCTCAGGCCACCTCGACCAGCGAGGAAGCCAAGGATTTCAAAGTCGTCGTGACGCTCACGGATCCGCCCGCAGATCTGCGCCCAGGCCTCTCCTCGACCGCCAAGATCACGACCGCGACCCGTAGCAGCGTCCTCAGCATTCCGATTCAGGCGATCACCGTCCGCACCCAGGCGGATCTCGTGCCCAAGGACAAAGACGCGGGGAAAGGCAATAGTGTGCAAGCGGCCAGCGCTCCGGCGGAAGCAGCGAAGCTGAAGGAAGAGGTCCAGGGCGTGTTCGCGATTCGCGACAAGAAAGCCGTCTTCGTTCCTGTCGATACCGGCATCAGCGGCACCACGGATATCGAGGTCACCAAGGGCTTGCAAGAGGGTGACGAAGTGATCACCGGCAGCTACAAGGTTTTACGTACCCTGAAGCCGGGAACGAGTGTCAAAATAGATAACTCGACCCCGAAAAAAGAGGACGAAGGCAGCTAGTGTAGGGACGGGCCTCTCGCCGTCCAGCCGAGCCGGACGCCCGGCTCTCTATCTAAGTTTCGTATCAGGGTATCGCTTTAGCGATACTGGGTTCGTATCAGGGTATCGCTTAGCGATGCTGGGTTCGTATCAGGGTATCGCTTTAGCGATACCGCAAGTTCCTCGAAAGAGGCGCCCCCTTTAGGGGCTTCGGTCTAACTTCTAACGAGTTGGAACGTCGAAGATAGAACGGCTATAGGAGCATGCGTGCCCGAGCCCGATCCGGAGAAGGAGAGCAAGATGGCGACTGCCGAGGTATTCCCAATCGATAAGCCCGCGAATTGGGCTGCGCCCAACTCCTATATGATCACCACCGAGGATCTGTGGAAGACCTACGATATGGGCTCGGAACAGGTGCATGCGCTTCGCGGCATCAACCTGCGCATCCAGCGCAACGAATACGTCGCCATCATGGGCCCGTCTGGCTCCGGCAAGTCCACCCTGATGAACCTGATCGGCTGTCTCGACTCGCCTTCCAAAGGCCAATACTGGCTCAACGGACAACTGGTCAGCGAACTCGACGACGACGAACTAGCGCGCATCCGCAACAAGGAAATCGGATTCGTCTTCCAGACCTTCAATCTTCTAGCCCGTGCCACGTCGCTGCACAACGTGGAACTGCCGCTGATCTATGCCGGAGTTCCTTCCGAAGAACGCGCCCAGCGCGCCAAAGCCGCGCTTACGTCGGTCGGCATGGAAGACCGGATGAACCATAAGCCCAACGAACTCTCCGGCGGACAGCGCCAGCGCGTGGCCGTCGCCCGCGCTCTGGTCAATAAGCCGGCCATCATCCTCGCCGACGAACCGACCGGCAACCTCGATTCACAAACCGGGAACGAGATCATGGCGTTGTTCGATCGCCTGCACGCAGAAGGCAACACGATCGTGCTGGTGACGCACGAACATGACATAGCCGAGTACGCCCACCGCATCGTCTCCATCAGGGACGGCGTGGTCGCCAAGGACGAGGTGAAGCAGTAGAGAACTTGCGTAGGGACAGCCGCCCTCGGCTGTCCAGCGAGCGAAGCTTCGCCCGGTTCGTATTAGGGCGTCGGTTTAGCGATGCCGGATGTTTTCTAAATAGAGACCCCTTTAGGGGCCGGGTGGCAGGATCACTACTGCCGCGTACTTACGCTACTCGCCTTCTGCACCGGTTCAGCTGGGCTGACTCCAGTTGCCCCCGCCAGAAAGAAGTTGTGATCGTAAAGATTGCGGTACATGCGGCCCGCAATCTCCGCCGCTTTGGGCCCGAACGTGGGACGTCCGCCCTGCAAGAAGACCACCGTCACGATGCGTCCGACGTCGGTGTTGGCGTAGGAGGCAAACCATCCGAAGCGTGTGCCAGCGTGCGAACACGTCCCAGTCTTGCCTAGGATCGATTCCTCGTTAAAGTTCAAACGCACGCTGCGTGCCGTGCCGTAGGCGACAGCTCCCGCCATGCCGTCGGAGAGTTCGGGAATCACCGGCTCGATGTCGAGATGGCGCTTAACACGAGGCTGGAAGTTGGCGACGGCCTCCGGGTTGGTCGGGTGTTGCAGGTAGTAGAGCGTGCCGCCGTTGGAGATCGCCGTCACCAGCGCGCCCAGTTGCAGCGGAGTCATCGAGATGCCCTCGCCAAACGAGCACATCTTGCTGACGCCACCAAGTTTGGCAGGGATTTCTACTTCCGGATAAGTGCCCAACTGCTCGCCGGGAATATGATAGCCGGCGAGTTCGCCGAGTCCGAACTGGTGCGCGTAGTATTGCACCTTTTCGAAGCCCAGCTTGCGCCCGACCGCTTCGAAGTAGGCGTTGTTCGAGTGCGCCAGCGCCTGTGTAAGATTCATGCGGCTGCGGCTCCCGAGCGCGACTTCAGTGTCTTCGTCGATCACGCCTTCACTCAGTGCCGCCAGCGCCACGGAAAGTTTGATAGTCGAGCACGGCTGCGCGCCGCTGGAAAGCGCGAGCCTCTGATTAACCATTGCGAGGATACGTCCGCTGGTCGGCTCGATCGCGACCACGGTGCCGTTCATATTGCCCAGGGCATCGATCGCGGCCTGACGAACCACGGGATCTTCGCCGGCAGTCTCGTCACCTTCAGCAATATCGGATGCGAACGAACTGGTGTGGAAGCGCTCGTAATAACGGTGGCGGCCGGAGGTACGAGAATAAGAGGTACGGGAATAAAGTGTGCCGGCAGAACGTGTGCCGGCAGAACGCGTGCCCGAAAAATGCGTGGCGGAAGAACGCGTCCTGGCATATGGCGAGCGCGGAACGCGGCTCCGAGCCAGGGTTCGCATGCGCCTCTTTGCGTGCTGATTTTCCGTAACCCCGCGGGCTTTTCTATGCTGTGTAAGCGCGGGCGGGTTGACGCTGGCTGCGATGCCACTCGCTTCCAGCAACACTGCCAATCCCAATAAAAATGCGAGACGAAGAAACCAGGCCCTCAGCTTCACTTCACTATCCCCGGTCGTACTCGGCCAATCTACTGCTTAGTGATCTGTCGGCCTAGTTGATTGGATGCAAAAGCCTCGCCAAACTATTAAACTGAAGGCGCGTCTCCTGCAACTGTCCGATAGTAGGCGATTTATGAGGTTCGGCGCAATGGCAAAGTGTGAAGGAATCAATGGCGGAATCTACGCGATAACTACCTGAATAAATTGCATTTAGTCTGACTTGGTAGAAAGGGACAGGCACCTTGGTAATGGGATCGCCTTGTTACCTTGAAAGGTACTAGGTTACTGCATCAGTTTGCACATCCGTGCGGATGCAGCGGAACAAGAAGCTTTTTATGAATTGTCATCCCGGGGGGGCCGGCCCATCCTTTCCAAGTAAGATCTCAAATCCAGCGGCTGCCCCGTCCTTGTCCCTGCGTTCTTTGCAGGGACAGGGCGGGGAACTTGACTTGGCATCCACAACTCACGGAGATCAAAATCCCCGCCCTGTCGCAAAAGACGCGACAAGAACGGGGCACCCTCGAGGATTAAAATGAGGAAAGGCTGGGCCAGCTGTGATCTATCAAGACGTTGTACCCACCGGAGCAGCCCGGCTGATGGGCGGAGCGTAACCGAGACTACCATGCGGGCGGTGGAAGTTGTAATGCTCGAGCCAGGGCAAGAGCTGCTGATCGCGTTCCTCGGAGTTGAGGTAGTGGCGAACATAGGCCCACTCGCGCAGGGCAGTCTGGATGAAGCGTTCGGCCTTGCCGTTGGTGCGCGGAGTGTAGGGGCGGGTGAAGCGGTGCTGGATGCCGAGTTGGAGGCAGGCGGCGCGGAAGTGGCGGGAGCGATAGCAGGAGCCGTTGTCGGTGAGCAGGCGGCGGATGGGGATGCCATGCCGGGCATAGAAGGCAACGGCGGCGCGCAGGAAGACGATGGCCGTTTCGGCTTGCTGGTCGGGCAGCATGCGGGAGAAGGCGAGGCGGGAGTGATCGTCGATGGCGACGTGCAGAGCCTGCCAGCCGGCGAACTGAGGGCGGCCGCGGCGACGACCATCGCCGCGAATGGAGACCTGCTGATAGCGGGTCATGCCCTTGATGTCGAGATGGAGCAGATCGCCGGGAGCGGGATGCTCATAGCGCACGACGGGTGGGGCGGGATGCAGGTGGCGCCAGCGGTTGAGATGAGCGCGCCGCAGGATACGGCTGACGGTGGCGGGGCTGAGATGGGTGGCTTGGGCGATGTGATAGGCGGGGAGCAGCTGGCGACGCAGAGCGATGACCTGAGCCATCCGCTCCGACGAGGTTCGGCGCGGGCTATGGAGCGGGCGCGAGGAACGATCCCGCAAGCCGGGCAAACCCAGGATGCGATAGCGCTGGACCCACTTGGCGGCGGTTTTTCGGCTGACGTTGAAGGCGGCTGCAGCCGCCTTCAACGTTATCTTCTCGATCATGATCTTGTTGGCTAAAGTTTCTCGACTACGCCAGGTAAGTCGGGCATTCTGGTGAAGGTCCATTCGGTCGACTCCTTCGAAGCGGATTGGTCAGCACCATCAGCTTCTCCGGTGTTGCTCGAATGGGCTATTCACTTATTGGGAACAACGTGTTGAAAGATCACAGCCAGCCCCCCAAAACCAGGCGGGTGCGATACCCGATCAGGGCCCGCTGCCGCTCGACTTGCTGGAAGCAAAGATCAACGCGTGGATCGCGGCCCAGAAGTGATCCATCCGATTGCAAGATCGTCCTGGCTTTCCGCGAGCCCGTTCCGTGGTTCTAGAACTATCCTCATAAGCGCTTCTAACTGCTACGAGCTGCTTCCGTGGGGTAATATGTTTTGATCGCGGCTGTAGGCACTGTTTGGATATGGGTACAGGTGAGTCCAATCCGGCTGGCCTCCCAAAATGCACGGCCCCGCTCTCTGTTTCCAGACGCAATTCTATCGCCAGCAGATTCCTGGCTCGTATTTCCCGCGAGACCAGTTCGGGCCGTTTTATCCCTGAGATGGATGGCCTGCGCTTCGCCGCCATCGGCATGGTCATCCTGTTTCATCTGAACGGATTCCTTACAGCGAGGTCGCCGTTCTATCGTGCTGCTCCCCCCACTTCCGACTTGCTTGCCCAGGCGGCTATGGTAGGATTCCGTGGCGTCGAGCTTTTCTTCGTGATCAGTGGTTTTATCCTGGGGCTTCCCTTTGCTGCGCATTACCTTGAGGGGTCCGCTCCCGTGAATCTGCGCAAGTACTATCTGCGCCGGTTAACTCGTCTGGAACCCCCTTACATTGTCGCGCTGCTTCTCCTATTCCTTCTGGCTGCGGGTATCGAGGGGGCGCCGCCTGCCAGTTTTTATCCGCATTTAGCCGCCAGCCTCTTTTATTTGCACAGCCTGATTTACGGAACCTTCAGCCCGGCAATGGGCGTGGCTTGGTCGCTCGAGATCGAAGTGCAGTTTTACGTACTGGTCCCGTTGCTGACCCTTCTCTTCACCATCAGAAATCGAAAGGTACGCCGCTCTTCGATTGCCATTCTCATACTGGCAGCGCTGTCGGGCCAGGCCCTCTTCATGCACCATACTCCTCGGGCATCGCTCTCCATCCTCGCGTACGTACAATTTTTCTTGGTTGGATTCCTGCTCGCCGACGTTTTTCTAGCCAGCTGGGGCGAAGTTCCGCGGCGAAACCTCGCGTGGGATTTCGTTGCGCTGGCGGGATGGCCCCTGCTATTTGTCATCCTCCATTCGCCGGTCCTCGCCCACTGGCTTTTCCCCGCTTGGATCCTTCTCCTCTACATTGCTGCCTTTCGCGGTCGTCTCGTCAATCGTTTCTTCTCGAATCGCTGGATCATCGCCATCGGAGGGATGTGTTACTCCATTTACCTCCTTCATTATGAAGTGATCTCCGCAGCCGGGCGACTCACCAGGCGCCTGGGCGAGACCCTGCCTTATTGGGTCTACCTATCCGTGCAACTCGTGCTTGTCGGCGCCGCGATTGTAGTGATCTGTGGCGCTTATTTTGTCGCCATAGAAAAGCCCTGCATGCGCCGCGATTGGCCGCAGCAACTGTGGGGCTCCGGGCAGCGACTTGTCTTTGCCAAGTTTCGTTTGGCCCCTACCAGTACCACGGAGTAGCCCCCGATCATCTTTCGAGCCATTCCCTGCGTTGAGATGATCAGTGGAAAAACCACATCGAAGCACTCGTCTAGAAAATTAGCGCTGTCATCCTGAGCGAAGCGAAGGACCTAGGTTTTTCCCCTTCGGCCACGCTCAGGGTCAAGATGACAGATCATACTTATGTCGCGAATTTACGGGACACGACACTAGGTCCACTCTTATGTCCGGGCGTTGAACTAGCCATCGGTCCGGTGCTAGCATCCTCCGTGCAAGTACCGGTCATTGCGAAGAACGTATGGCCACGTTCTGTCACTGCCCTGGACCTGTTTCATGGGGTCGCGCAGCGGGATGTGCGAAAGATTACCCGCCTCTGCACCGAGAAGTGGTTCTCCCGTGGAGTAACGATATTCCGGGAAGGCGAGTCTGCCGATTCTCTTTACGTCCTAAAAGAAGGCATGGTGAGGCTGATTTCCCTCTCGGATCAGGGGAGGGAAACTATTCTGCACATCCTCAAGCCCGATGAGGTCTTCGGCGAACTTCTCCTCTCCGAAGAGAAAAGACCCTTCACGGCCATTGCCGCTGAGGATTCTCTAGTGACCATTATTTCCCAAGAGTCTTTTGTGGAACTCTTGTCCGCGGTCCCCGCCGTCGCCCTGAACTTCATTCGGCTGCTTTCCAAGCGATTGGCCACGGTCGAGAGGGGACTGGCGGAATTCAGCCACACCTGGTCCTATCACCGGCTGGCTAGAGTGCTCCTCCAGTTGAGCGAAAAACACGGACAGGAGGTTTCTAGTGGTACGTTAATCAGCGTCCGCCTGACCCATGAAGATCTCGCCAACTTGATTGGGACGAGCCGGGAAACGGTCACCACACAACTCAGCAAGTTCACACGCATGGGACTCCTGAAACGCGAGGCCCGGCATTTCATTGTGGCCAAGTCCAAGCTTGTCGACTTTATTCGCTCCGAAGAGCATCGGCTGAAGAATCTCCCGTTTTCTAAGTGAACAATTCCTCCGTAGGCGGGTGGGCGGCCACACCTTCGTCCGATAAAAAACAAATGCGGGTGCCCCGTCCTTGCGTTCTTTGCGAGGGCGGGCAGCGATGCCGCCGGCGGTGGGCCACCTGTGATCTTTCAACACGTTGTTCCCAATAAGTGAATAGCCCATTCGAGCAACACCGGAGAAGCTGATGGTGCTGACCAATCCGCTTCGAAGGAGTCGACCGAATGGACCTTCACCAGAATGCCCGACTTACCTGGCGTAGTCGAGAAACTTTAGCCAACAAGATCATGATCGAGAAGATAACGTTGAAGGCGGCTGCAGCCGCCTTCAACGTCAGCCGAAAAACCGCCGCCAAGTGGGTCCAGCGCTATCGCATCCTGGGTTTGCCCGGCTTGCGGGATCGTTCCTCGCGCCCGCTCCATAGCCCGCGCCGAACCTCGTCGGAGCGGATGGCTCAGGTCATCGCTCTGCGTCGCCAGCTGCTCCCCGCCTATCACATCGCCCAAGCCACCCATCTCAGCCCCGCCACCGTCAGCCGTATCCTGCGGCGCGCTCATCTCAACCGCTGGCGCCACCTGCATCCCGCCCCACCCGTCGTGCGCTATGAGCATCCCGCTCCCGGCGATCTGCTCCATCTCGACATCAAGGGCATGACCCGCTATCAGCAGGTCTCCATTCGCGGCGATGGTCGTCGCCGCGGCCGCCCTCAGTTCGCCGGCTGGCAGGCTCTGCACGTCGCCATCGACGATCACTCCCGCCTCGCCTTCTCCCGCATGCTGCCCGACCAGCAAGCCGAAACGGCCATCGTCTTCCTGCGCGCCGCCGTTGCCTTCTATGCCCGGCATGGCATCCCCATCCGCCGCCTGCTCACCAACAACGGCTCCTGCTATCGCTCCCGCCACTTCCGCGCCGCCTGCCTCCAACTCGGCATCCAGCACCGCTTCACCCGCCCCTACACTCCGCGCACCAACGGCAAGGCCGAACGCTTCATCCAGACTGCCCTGCGCGAGTGGGCCTATGTTCGCCACTACCTCAACTCCGAGGAACGCGATCAGCAGCTCTTGCCCTGGCTCGAGCATTACAACTTCCACCGCCCGCATGGTAGTCTCGGTTACGCTCCGCCCATCAGCCGGGCTGCTCCGGTGGGTACAACGTCTTGATAGATCACAGCCACCCTCCCCTCGCAATTGTCATCCTGAGCGAAGCGAAGGACCCCTGCATTCTGCCTGCAGCGGCAAGGGATCTCGGTCTATCTACTTGCGCCGGGTGCCCCATCCTTAACGTCGCGCTCTTTGCGACGTTAGGGTGGGGATTTTGACTTCCTATCTTCAAGCAACGGGTGGCCCACTCAAGCCGCCTTTGGCTCGAGTGGGGCAGTCCTATCGCTGGACGCATCCCGTTGTGGTTCGCTAAGCAGAAGGTGAACATGCTCTGGCATGACGACGTACCCGTAGACGTGAAGCCCGAAACTGCGCCGCGGTTGCCCCATCCTAAAATCGCGCTCTTTGCGATTTTAGGGTGGGATGTTCACCCTGACTCGAAGATTCGTCGGCGTGCGTCCGTGGCAAACAACCGGAGCCCGCCCTGAGCGACTGAGCGCAGCGAAGGAGTCGAATGGGGCGCTGGTAGCAGCAGAAAGTTGAGGCGCCTAGCGGGCGTCTGAGCCCGCTGCCGAAATCCCGAGCGAAGCCGAGGGATCATGATTCGTGAAAACGCGTGAGTCCCCATGGCATGAGGACAATCTAGGGCATTTTCCGATTTGTTGTAGAGGGAGCCGGGAACGGGTAGGGCACGGCTTCAGCCGTGCCGCCATGGACTGCAACAGGTTCCGGCTTTAGCCGCCGAGGGCGCGTACTCTACACCATCAAGAGAAATGCTCTAGATTGTTTGCGGGACTAAGTCTGTGACGTGTGAACATCCCCACTCAAGCCAGAGCCAGGCTTGAGTGGGACAGCCGCCAGACTCCATAATAGATAATTGTGAACAATTACAACCTGCATAGTCTCGGATGGCACAGTTTTCAGCAATTGTGTCTTACCATCTCGCGCGAGATATTGGGGCAGACTGTTGAATCCTTTCTAGATTCCAAGGACGGGGGCCGAGATGGAGCCTTTGCAGGAACTTGGGTGATCCGAAAAGGTGAGTCGCTAAAGGGAAAATTCGTCATCCAATGCAAGTTTACGGCGAAGGCCGACAAATCACTGAAACTATCAGACGTTGCTGATGAGGTGGGGAAGGCCAAGAGACTTGTTAAGAAGAAATTGTGTGACTCTTATGTATTGTTGACGAACTTCAACGTCTCCGGAGTCGAACATGAAAAACTCAACGAGACGTTCCGCGCGGCAGGAGTTAAGCAGTTTCGATGTTTTGGAGCGGTTTGGATAAATCAGCAGATTCGTGAATGCAAGCGCTTGCGAATGCTCGTACCGCGCATTTATGGGCTAGGCGACCTCAGTCAGATTTTGGACGGGCGGGCGCTTGGTCAAGCCCGAGCCCTTCTCGACTCCATGAGAGAAGACCTTTCGAGGGTTGTTCTTACTGGAGTCTACGATAAGGCCGTAAGAGCTCTCGACTCGCATGGTTTCGTATTACTTCTTGGGGAGCCAGCGTCCGGCAAGACAACCATCGCTGCCATGCTTGCGATGGCCGCCATTGATCAATGGAATGTGTCGACTCTAAAGCTCGAAACCGCACCCCAAATGATCGATCATTGGAACACAGAAGATCCCGCTCGTTTTTATTGGATTGACGACGCTTTCGGCGTATTGCAGTTTGAGCAGGACCTAGTACTCGAGTGGAACCGAATCTTCCCCAAAGTGAAGGCGATGATTAATGGTGGAGCTCGCATCGTCCTTACGTCGAGGGACTATATTTATAGGCGGGCAAAACAGACTCTTAAGGAGTCCGCTTTCCCATTGATGCAAGAATCTCAAGTCGTAATCAATGTGCACGAGATTACGACGAAAGAACGCGAGCAAATTCTTTACAACCACATCAAACTGGGTACGCAGCCCCAGCGCTTTCGATCCCAGATAAAACCCTACCTAGACCAAGTCGCGTCTCATCATCGTTTTATACCAGAGACTGCACGGAGGCTCGGGGATCCCCTATTCACACGTACGCTGGATGTCTCTCAAGAAAACGTAACGGCTTTTGTAGAGCGGCAGGAGCAACTTTTGCAAGAGGTTATTGAGGGGCTCGATAAACACAGCAAAGCCGCTCTGGCCCTAATCTTTATTCGAAACGGTGCGTTAGAAAGTCCTGTAAAACCTCGGGATCCTGAAACATCGGCACTAACGCGACTTGGAACTGAACTCGGCGAAACCATTGCCGCATTGGATGCTCTGAAAGGCAGCCTCACTGTTCAGGTCAGGGAAGAAGGCAATTTGGTTTGGAGGTTTAAACACCCAACAGTTGGTGACGCGTATGCCTCCATTCTCTTAAGAAATTCCGAGTTGATGGACATATACATTGAGGGAGCACGTCCAGAACAATTATTAGATGCGATCACATGTGGAGAAGTCGGATTTGAGGGCGCTGTGGTTATTCCGAAGAATCTGTATGAATCTGTCGAACAAAAACTAAACATTTTCGACGATGGCATTGCGTCTCAGGGCTGGGGACGAGATTGGGCAAAAAGGCGTAAGCTCGACAGATTCCTGGCATTTCGGTGTGACCGTCTATTTCTGGAACTCTATCTGTCACGTCATGCGGGGATTCTTGACCGTATAAGTAATCCGGGGTCGCGTCTTGATATCGCCTCTGAGGTCGATGTTGCTCTGCGGTTTTTCGAGTTTGGTTTGCTACCCGAAGAGCACCGGAGCAAGTTCGTCCAAACGGTCATCCAATATGCGGTTGACGGGGAAGATGGCTTTGCCTTGGAGAGCAAACGCATCAAGAAAGTGTTTACCGCGGATGAGAAAAAGGAATTGAAGATCAGATTACGGAAAGAGCTCATCCCGAGCCTAGCTGATGCTAGAAATGGTTGGGAAAACAATCTTCCCGAAGACGAAGATCCAGAAAGCTACATTCAACCCCTAGAAGAACTTCTATCTGCTTTGGAACGAACATTTTCCTCTGATTCAGATATCGTCAGTGCAGTCCGCAAAGAGCAATTCTCAGTTCGCCTTTGGATAGAAAGGGCAAATCAGGACATCGCTGAACGCAAGGGAGACGAGGGATGGGCGGAACCGGATTATGACTCAGGCAGTTACTCACGCTCCCAGGAACGTAGTGTCGCCAGTGAACGCAGTATTTTCGACGATATTGATATTTAGATCCCCGCGGGTGGCCCACTCAAGCCTGGTTGGCTTGAGTGGGGCAGTCCAGAGCTGGACAGAGAAATTCGACGACAGGAAGCTGTGAAGAAATCGCCTTTGGGGACGGCCGGAAGGGCAGATACCAGTTACTTGGAGTGCTTCGGGCTTCCGGCATAACTTGCGTCTGCGCTCTTTTTGTCTCGGCCGTTGAGCCATCTTACGCTGGTGTTACTTGCAGTGCCCGCTTTAGGCCGAACCATCTGGTCAGGTTGTAACTTAGGCAAGCCCAAGTCGCTTCCATGGCTACTTTCACGCGGCCCCGGCAACGGAACTGCCGTAGGCCGCAGCGCTCTTTGATCCAGGCGTGCGGGAACTCGGCGATCTGCGAGCGTCGCGCGTAGATTTGTTTTGCTTCCTCGGTTGCCATCTTCTGCTTGAACGCGGTCGTCGCAGCTGGTTCTTCCAGGCGCGTGATCGAGCGCCGCCACTCCGGGCGCGCCTGTTGTGGCGCGCACTGATCGCGCAGCGGGCAGTTGGGACACGCCTTCTTCGGTGCGCGGTAAACGTGGGTGCGAACACCGTTGTCACGATTCAGCAGCGCATGGTGCGTGAGCGTTTGTCCGGCCGGACACGTAAACCTGTCCTGCGCGGCATCGTAAGGAAACGCGCTGGCCAGGAACTCGGAGTGCCGACCGTGTGCATCGCGCTCCACGGCCCGCCAACTATCCTGCCACGACCCGTAAAAGTCCACTCCCTGATCGGCTGCCGCCTGCACCGACGCGTGGTTGGTGTAGTCGCCGTCGGCCACGACCTGTTTGGGCTTGCGTCCCAGCGTCGTTTCGCAGCGTTCCAGCGCCGGCTTCATCTGTCGGTAGTCGATGGCATCGGTCGTCGCCTCGACGTTCACCACGATCCCGTGTTGCGTGTCCGTAAGCAGTTGCACGTTGTAGCTGGGGACGGTGCCACCTTCGCCGTTGCGCATTACGTGCGCCTCGGGATCGCTGCTGGAGGCGCGCGCCACGAACCGGTCGCGCTCGTGTTTCTTCTCCTGCTGCAGGCGCTCGACTTCGCGCACCGCCGCTTCCAGGCGACCGACTCGTTGCCGTGCGGCACGTCGTTGCGCCGCTGCTCGCCGGCTCGCGCTCTTCTCTTCTTCCTGAGCCTGCGCGTTCAGCCATCGCACCTGCTGGCGCGCCAGTTCCAGGTGCGCCGCCAGCTTCTCTTTGCGCCGGAAGCTGTTGCCGCCCGCGTTCGCCTTGATCTTCGTCCCGTCCAGGGTTACGCGTTCCAATGTGATCAGACCCTCGGCGCTCATCATGCCCAGCACCTGCACGAACAGATCGTCCAGCGCCGTTTTATGATCGGAACGAAAGCCGGACAGCGTCCGGTGGCTGATCGTCTGCAACCCGCACAGCCACTGGCAGCCCGGCTCGTACTCGCATTGTCGCGCTAATTCGCGCGCCGAACTAAGGCCACGGCTGTACGCGTAAATCCACAAGCTGATCAACAACTGCGGGTCGGTGTGCTCTCGCCCGGCGCGCCCTTCCACCGCCCCGATCTGCGCGTGATAGAGGCTCAGGTCGAGGCGGCCAATCAGCTGCCAGATTAGACGTGCGCTATGATCTTCGTCGATCAACTGTTCGACATCGATGCTGCGCAGCACAAGTTGTTGTCGATTGATAGAGGCAAGTCGCGGTTCAGCAGGCACGCCGTGGTCGCTCACATCCGCAGTCTACCGACGCTGGCTAATTTCGCAATGGCGTTGTTGGCTCGGCAGGCGATTTCTTCACAGCTTCCAGACGGAACGTTCCCAGTAACTAGTTTGAATCGCAACCCAAAGAGAAGCGCAAAGCAGCACACACCTCATTCATTCGTGCGGAACTAAGCTGGGCCACACGTTTCCCCAGGCGCTGTTGCGACACCGTAACTGCATTGTGCAGGTTCACCGCGCACGGGGACTTCATGCCGTCTCCTCATTCAGAACGACTTCCGATGGCACGCCGCGAATCGTGGAAGTGACAGGCGCAACAGTGACTGTGGATAAATACGCGAGGGCGCTGTTGCGGGTGAGCACGAGGGCCGGTCGTTTCTTGTCGGGCGCGGCAAACTGGTAGAGGCCGAGCTTGCAGGTTACGCTGAGCGCAGCTAAATTAGGTGCGAGAGTGAGGACCTGTTCATGAAAAAGCCCGTCCCGGTGGAATCTGCCTCTGCATTCATCGACGCCAGGATCAAGGAACTCGGGGACTGGCGCGGGAAGATGCTCGCGAAAGTGCGCGACATCATACACGAGGCAGACCCTGAAATCGTCGAAGAGCGGAAGTGGGTCAGGTCGACATCGCCGGGGACTCCCGTCTTTTCCCACAGCGGCATCGTCTGCACGGGAGAGACGTACAAGAACGTCGTCAAGATAACATTTGCCAAGGGAGCTGCCTTGAAGGACCCTTCAGGTTTATTCAACTCCAGCCTCGAGGGGAATGTCAGGCGCGCCATCGACATCCACGAAGGCGACAAGGTCGATGAGGCGGCCTTGAAGGATCTCATCCGCGCGGCAGTGGCGCTCAATCTCAAGGGCAAGAACAAGGCGATCCGCCAGCCCACCAAATAACGCGCCGCAAGAATTACACTGTAAACATTACATTGTTGTGCCTGTTTTGCCACACTGCGCCCCTAGCATTATCAATAACTTGCGCCCACCCCGAACGCAAAACTGCTGACCAAGGGACACATCCGGCGTCCACTATACGCATGTTAATGTACGTACATTATGACCTGCACAACTGTTCCACGTGGAACATTGTACGTACACCTGAGATCCGGACCGTCCCTGTTCTCTGAAATGAGACCTTCAATAGAACAAGTACTTCCTCCACTTATCGTCCGAGTGCCCCATCAAGCGCATGATGTGGCGGCTGGTGTGGAGGTTGAAGGAGCGCGGTTCGCGCGCCGGCTTCATGTTGGCTTCGTGCGGTAACTGGTTGCCTTTGCGGCGGTTGCAGGGATGGCAGCACGCGACCAGGTTCTCCCAAGTGGAGAGGCCGCCGCGCGAGCGCGGAATCACGTGGTCCAGCGTAAGTTCGCCGGAGGGAAGCGTGGTGCTGCAATACTGGCAGGTGTTGCGGTCGCGCAGCAGGATGTTCTTGCGCGACAGAGCCCGCGACTGGTGCGGGATCCGGCGATACTCCAGCAGACGGATGACCGAGGGCACACGCACGGCCACGCGGGCGGCGTGCAGGAAGTGTCCGTTTTCTTCTTCGGTCATGGCGACGCCCTTGAGCACCAGCACGATGGCGCGGCGCGCGGCACAAACGTTGATCGGCTCGTAGGAGGCGTTCAGCACCAGCACGGGCTGATGCAGCGCGTGGCCATCGCCTTCTTGATGCATGCCAGAGGCCAGCATCGACGCCGGAAGGTGCGGCCGCATGGTGCCAGCGAAATTGTGCAAGCGCAACGACATAAAGTCAGTTCCCAGTTCTCAGTTCTCGGTTCTCAGTACAGTCGGGCGGGTTCACTGAGAACTGAGAACCGGGAACTGAGAACTCTTTCCCCGATAACGAGATGACATCTGAATTCTTTAAAGTCCGCGCCACCGTCGCCACCCACACCCGCGCGGCTCCCGCGCGGAGAAGAACCCGTGCGCACTCCGAGGCCGTCGTTCCCGTCGTAAGGACGTCATCGATCAATAAGATGTCACGTTTCATTATTCGCGTTGGATCGCTCACCGCAAAAGCGCCACGCAGGTTCTCGCGCCGTTGATGACGAGTCAGGCCGATCTGGCTTCCGGTCTCGCGGCGGCGCACCAGGACTCCCGTCGACAGTTCAAACCTTTTCGGACGCGCCAGCCGTTGCAGCGCGGCTCGTGCGATCATTTCTGCCTGATTGAATCCGCGCTGCCCTTGCTTGCGCGTATGCAGGGGAACGGGGACGACCGCGATCATGCCAACGGGCATCGCCTGTTCCAGGTTGGCAATCGCCTCTGCCAGCATGCGCCCCAAAACTGCCGCTGCGGGACGTACCTGCTGGAACTTGAGCAAATGGATCAGATCGCGCAATTCACGGTCATAGCTGCCGTAGGCGACGGCGCGCTCGAACGGAGGATCCACCCGCTGACAGAGCAGACACCGCGACTCTCCGCGATCCGTCTCTAAGGTATCGATGCAGGCTGGGCGGTGCAGCGCTTCTCCGCAAACGGTGCAGTACGACCCCTTCAGCGGCCGAAGCGCGGTCAAACAAGAGCCACAAACGGGAAGCCGGGAAGCTCTGAGCAGTGGGAAACCACAGATACGGCAATCGGCGGGAAAAAACGTGAAGAATAAAGTCGCAGCCGCGCGCTCGGCAAAGCCGCCGAACCCATGCTCCGCCAAACCATGCTCTGGCAGTCCATGGTCCGCCGCTTGGCTCCGGGCACTACGTATTCGAAACCCAGTACTGCTGAAGACGGCCTCCTGCACCCGGCAAACGGTGGCGCATCGCCGGACGACACTAAGCCAGTATAGCTGCGGTGCACGCCCTATGCAACGCGGCTACCGGAATCTAATGCGGGAATACGCAGACCACCTCGGGCGCTCAAGCGCAAATTCCGGTAACTAATTCGGCGTGTTGCTGCCGAAGTAGCGCCGGCATCCTTGCCGGCTGTCCCGAGGCCGTCCTCGCCCTCGGCTCGGCGGGCATGATGCTCGTCGGACAGCCGCCGGGACGGCGGCCTACAGTCGCCGCGCGCGGAATGGACACTACCCAATCTCCTAACGATTTAGCGGCACGAGTAACTCGTGCCCCTCCCTTTTCGCAGGTGGATCGGACGGCAACTGACACTCTACCGATATTGACATTCGCTTTACCTTCGCCTATGCTGCGAGTATGGCGATCACTCGGCGTCAACGCGAGCTGTATGACTTCATTTCGCGCTTCGTGGCGGAGAAGCAATACTCCCCTTCATTTGAAGAGATCAAGGAAGGCATGGGGTTGAGTTCTTTGGCCACGGTGCACAAGCACGTTACCAATCTGGAGAAAAAAGGGCTGCTGACGCGTGACTATAACCGCAGCCGTTCGATCGATCTGCTGCCGCCGCGGGGAAAGTTGAAGCAGTCTATGGCGGTGAACACGGCGATGGTGCTGCCGCTGGTGGGGAGGATTGCGGCAGGGCAGCCGATCGAGGCGGTGGAGCACAACGAGACCATCTCATTGGCGGATTTTGTGCGCTCGAAAGAAGTATTCGTGCTCGAAGTGCGGGGCGAATCCATGCAGGACGAAGCGATCCTCAATGGCGACTACGTGCTGGTCGAGAAGACGAAAACGGCGCACAACGGCGATATTGTGGTGGCGCTGATCGAGTCGACCGACGCAACCCTGAAGCGCTTCTTTCGCGAGGGAGAGAACATTCGCCTGCAGCCTTCGAATGCGGCCATGAAGCCGATCATTGTGCCCGCGGCGTCGGTCGAGATTCAGGGACGGGTGATTGGCGTGTTGCGGAAATACTGAAGAGCAGTCGCCAGGTGCCAGTACCCAGTTGCCAGAAAAAATCGAGCCTGCGTCCTCGCAACAAAAAGACCGGGTTCCCTCGGGCCCTTAAGTGTTCGAGTACTGAGAGCTCACAGCTATCCTACGTGGCGACCTTAGCGCTTACGTGGCGATCCAGGGCTTTCTGAATATCGTCTTTGGAGCGGTAGCCCACGAGCTGTTCTACGACCTGTCCGTTCTTGAAAATAAGCAGGGTAGGAATGCCGGTGACTTTGTAGCGCATAGGCGTGGCGCCGTTACGGTCGACGTCCATTTTGCCGACCTTGACTTTGCCCTGATATTCACCGGCGAGCTCTTCGACGATGGGAGCGATCGCTCGGCAAGGGCCGCACCAGGCGGCCCAGAAATCGACCAGTACGGGCTTATCGGACTTCAATACATCGGAATCGAAATTAGAGTCGGTAACTTCAACGATGGCGTTGCTTGCCATTCATCCTCCAGGGTTCTGTAGCTAACTAGCAGTTCCGCCAGGGTGGACTGTTTGGTCCCCTTGGGCCGGGGCTTCTATCCTAGCATTGTCTAGCACTGTTATTGGATGCGTTGCAAGCGTGGAGGTCGCAAGAGCCTCCCGAGTGGGTAGGCGGGACGGCGCGCCGTAGAATGATGGTCGATGGTCCTAGATGAATGACTGGCGATCTCGATAATCTCCGGGTGGTGCTGGTGGCAACGCGAAATCCGCTAAATATTGGAGCGGCGGCGCGGGCCATGAGTAATTTTGGAGTCAGGCGATTGCGGGTGGTGAACCCCTACGAGGCGGCGTTTCGCGAGGCGCGGTCGGCGGTGGGCGCAGCCGGGTTATTGGCGAAGGCGGAACAGTACGCGAGCGTGGCCGAGGCAGTTGCGGACTGCAGGCTGGTGGTGGGAACAACGGCGGCAGGGCGGCGGGAGCTGCAGCATCGGCTGCGACGGCTTGAAGAGGGCGCGCGGGCGATCAAACTCCAACTGAAGGCGGGACCCGTGGCCCTGCTGTTTGGCTCGGAAAGGGTGGGGCTGTCGAATCGGGAATTGAGCCACTGCCATTGGGTGATGCGGATTCCGACGCGAGAGGAGCACGGTTCGATGAATCTGGGGCAGGCGGTGGCGGTCTGCCTGTACGAACTGGTGCGCGGACGGAAGACGGCGGCAAGAACTGCGCTCGGGAACAAAGAAAAGAAGTCCGCCAGGTCGCAAGAAGTAGAGCGGTTGACCCAAATGCTGCTTGAGGTTCTGCGCGCCAGCGGATACGTGAAGCCGCGGGCAGTGGCCGCCGAAGAAAAGTTGCGGCGCCTGGTCCGGCGCCTGGAGTTGAGCGCCGATGATGCTCCAGTATTGTTGGGAATGCTACGGCAGATAGCGTGGAAGCTGGGCGCGGACGAGTAGGGACTATCGCGCCCGCCGCATCGAATCTACGATGACTTTGCCGATCGCCAGCACGGTCATCAGAGTAATCAGGCCCAGCGATATGACGCAGTAGATGCACCAGACGCCCAGCACCATGGATTCGACATCCGCCAGGTGGACCGCAAATGCGAAGGCCACCGTCACCAGCGGCAGCGTCCACGGGTATGCTTTCCAGAAGGCGAGCACACCGAGCAGCAGATATCCGGCGATGCCAATCACGGCCACGGGAATTCCGTGGAGCATGGCGTATGGACTATGATTCACGATGCCGCAGTCCCAGCGCTCGTTGATGCTGCAGGGCGAAGCGTCGGTGCGGTAATGCTCGCGTAACGCGAGTGTAGAAACGACGATACCAAGGACGGCCAGCACAACCAGCACCCATCTCATGCAGGACTCCCACCCCAATGTAATTGAAAGTGCATTCCAGAAATAAAATATTATCGTACGGTTTCCCAGGAAGTGGGTCGCGCTACTTCACAGAGTGGTCTCATGAATGATTTTCCAAACAGGCTGCCCGGCCCTCATGGGCTAAAGCCCACATTTTATCGGCCCTAACGGCACGGCTGAAGAGGTTGCGGAAAAACTCGGTTCGGGAGGGGTTCGGGAAGGGCACGAGTTCCACTCGTGCCGCTGAGCCGTTAAGAATGTGTCCGCGCTTCAGCGCCTGAGGAACGCTTTCTTTACTTTGAAAGACTTTTTCCGCAGCCTCTGAAGCCGTGCCCTACCCAAAACCATTTATGAAAATCCCACAATCAGGCTGCTAGGGCCGGGTAGGTTGATGCGGGATACCTCGGTGAAACCCGCAGCCTTCATCCAGTGGGTGTACTCGGACTCGCTGTAACTGGCACCCGCTTCGGTGCTGACGAGCATGTTCAATGAGAACAGTGCCGCGTGTTGCGGCCCGGTTTTTTCGGGATTGAGGATGAAGTCTTGCACGACGAGGCGGCCGTTCGGCGCCAGTGCCTGATGGGCACGGCGGAAGATGTCGCGGTTCTGCTCCTCGGAAAACATGTGGCAGATCGCGTTGAGCATGATGAGGTCGTAGCCGGAGCCGAAGTCGTCTTGGAGCATGTCTCCAGCGCGCAGGCTGACTTGCGCTGAGACGCCGGCCTGTCTGACATATTCATTGGTGAGCGGCACGACCTCTGGGACGTCAAGAATCTCGCACTGCACATTGGGACTAGCTTTTGCGAACGCGATGGAATATGCGCCGGAGCCTCCGCCGAGATCGAGGATGCGGCGGACATCAGTTGTGCCCAGAGCCTTCACCACCAGCGGGGCGCGATCTTTGGCGTGGCGTTGCATGCCGGCAATAAAGTTGCGCGTCCATTCGGGGTTGTCGTCGCGACTGGTGGGGACACGGGTGCCGCTGCGCACCGCGTCGGTCAGTGTGCTCCAGCGATGCCAGATGTTGGCTGTGTGCAGTAGACCATTGCGGTGGTTATCTTTGGAGCCCTGCACGAAGAAGCGCGCCGACTCGGCTGTGTTCTTGTAATCGTCGCCGCTCTTCGAGAGCAGTCCGAGGGCTACGAGGGCGTTAAGCAGCATGCATGCGGCGCGTGCATTCGCGCGGATCTTCTTCCCGATCTGCTCGGCATTGGCTCCCTCGCCGACGGCGGTAAAGATGTCGAGTTCAAGCGCCGTAAGCAGGCAACGACTCGGCATGTAGCCGCGGATCATCTGATCGAGGCGATCGGGCAGCACTCCGGCTTTCTCGCGGGCAGCCATCGCCTCTCGGTACTTTTCCCCATGTTCGACCGCCATGGCCTTCATGGCAGCGGTATCGTTCCAGATGAGGCGATCGACGGGCTTGCCGTCGCGCAGATGCGTATCGACGATTTCGGATACATCCGACGGTTGTACGCGCCGGTACCATACCCCTGCCGGATGGACAACCATCACTGGACCTTCATCGCAGAGTCCCATGCAACCGCAGGTCGTGAGTTGAACGTCATTGTTCAGACTGCGGTCGTTCAGACTGCGGTGGTTGAGACTTCGCGCCTGTATCTCACGATCTAGCGCGCCGAGCACAGCGAACGACCCGCTGGCCGCGCAGGAGGGGACGCCTTCTGGCTTCTGTTGCGTGCAGACGAAAAGGTGAAAGCGGAACGGTTCCATGACGGTCTCCGATTGTAGGTTGTCGTAGGGTTAATGTTAGCGCTTTATTCTCGGCAACGCAGAGGCGCTTCGCCTCCACGATAGAGATTTGGCCTTACTGCGAAGTGCCGGCACACGCAAGAAAAGCCGCCACTTTTGTGCCATTTCGGCCCCCTTCTGCACAACCTTCCACCGGGTTCCACCACGTTGCTACTTGCATTCCTGCACAGAAGTTCCGGATAATCATGGACGAGCGCTTGGTACCGTCGTGTATCGCTACAGCCGCGCAGACTTGCTGCGCATTCTCCGGCTCGTTCCCCGCCAGCTTCAAACCTGGGAGAAGGCGGGACTGGTGACGACGGGCGAAGATTATTCCTTTTTCGATCTTGTGCAAATCAAAAAAGTGCGGGACCTCTGCGCTCAGCGCGTTCGTCCGGCCGTCATCCGGCGATCGCTCGATGCCATGCAGAAACAGGTTGCCGGCATGGAGAATCCACTGCTCGAAGCTGGGGCCTATCGAAGCGGACACCGCATTGCTTTCCGGCATCAGGGCCGGTTGCTTGAGCCCATCGCCGGACAGTTCATGCTCGATTTCTCGTCCGCAGAAAGTAAAGTCGTGACCAGCCCGCCGCGGAATGGACCGGAACTGGTGGTTACCGACGTTGCCGACTTGTTTGCGCGTGGGATCATGCTGGAAGAAAATCCTTCCACGCAGAGCGAGGCGATCACGACCTACTTGAAGGTTCTTGAAATGGATCCCATTCACGCTGCCGCGCACATCAACCTGGGTACGCTCTACTACAACCGTCAGGAATACGCGCTTGCCGAAAGGCACTACCGTTCGGCGATTGAGATCGATCCACGTTACGCGCTCGCCTATTTTGACCTGGGCAACGTGCTTGACGAGACCGGACGTGTCGAGGAAGCCATCAACACTTACAAAACCGCCATTCAACTCGCGCCCACTTATGCGGACGCGCACTACAACATTGCGCTCGCCTACGAGAAGATGCGCGAACCGCGCAAGGCGCTCCAACACTGGCGCGCCTACGTGAAGCTCGACACCACCGGGCCCTGGACGGTCCACGCCAAACATCAGATCCAGCGCATCCTGCAGAGCGACGGCCTGAAATTGGTGCACTCCCGCAAGGCAAACTGAGGATCGCTTTTAGCTTTTGGCTTTTGGTTTTTAGCTAAGAACCAAAGGCCAAGAGCTAATAGCGACTTTTCCCGAGGTATACTCAAGTTTCACATCTTCAGGGCAGGAGTCCACGGGTGAACCTCTATCGGCGGATTTTGACGCTGGCTGTCGCGACCGCGGTGGCCGCGTCCAGCGCGGTCTGCTTTAGCCAATCAGTTAGCAAAGAGAAAGAGATTTACAACGAAAGAACCGATGCGCGGGCCGAAATCAAAGAGGCTCTGGCGAAAGCTACGGCGGAACACAAGCGCGTCATTGTCGTGTTTGGAGCCAATTGGTGCTATGACTGCCATGTGCTCGATAAGGCTTTTCATAGTTCGGACCTGGCGCCGATACTCGCCGCCAACTATGAAGTTGTGCACGTGGATATCGGAAAGGGAGAAAAGAACCAGGACCTGATGACGAAGTACGAGGTTCCGATGAAGCGTGGCATTCCCGGGCTGGCCGTGCTCGATGCCGATGGGAAGCTGGTGTACAGCCAGAAGAACGGCGAATTCGAGAATGCGCGAGCGCTGACCCCGGAAAATTTTCTGTCATTCCTGAACAAGTGGAAACCCGCAGCGCAGAGCCGGTGAGTCTGCTTGCTCTCGAGTCGGTTTGCTCTCGATAGTAAAGAGGTAAAAATATCAGCATGACCACCGACGAACGTTTGGATCGGCTGACGGAAAGACATGAAGCTTTGGCCGAGAGTCTGCAACTGCTCACGGCGGACGTTCAGAGCCTGGCGCAGTCGACGAAAGAATTGAAAGAATCGACGAAGGAATTGAGAGAATCGGTGAAAGAACATGACAAAATCCTCCGGGGGCACGCCGGGCTTATCGGCGACCTAGTGAGGATCGCCGCGGCACACGAACAGCGCATTCAGGGACTGGAAGGCCACCAAGGCTGAACTGAGGCAATTTCCGGCAGTTTGACAAATACTTGTCATCACGACTAATCTCGGCTCATGTCCCGTGGTCTTCAGGCGGAACTCAAACAAAATCTCCCCTTCACCAGCCGGGAAGAGGAAGCCTATCTATCTTTGTTGCGCACGGCCGACGCGCTCCAGGCGCAGGTCGAGAACAAGCTTAAAGAGTTCGGACTCACCGGCACGCAGTACAACGCGTTGCGCATCTTGCGCGGGGCTGGGACGGAGGGTTTGCCGTGCCGCGAGATTGGCGAGCGCATGATCACGCACGATCCGGACATCACGCGACTGCTCAATCGCCTTGAAAATCGCGGCTTCGTCGAGCGCACGCGCGCCCGGCACGATCGCCGCGTCATCTACGGGAAGATCACCGCTGCCGGGCTGAAGCTTCTACGCGAACTCGATGCACCCATCGAAAAGCACAGCCGTGAAATGCTGCGCCACGTCGGACAGAAAAAGTTGAAGCAGTTGATTGAGTTGCTGGAACTGGTGAGGGGTGAAAGGGCTTTCACCGCCGAGACGCAGAGAGCGCCGAGTAAAGCCTTGGGGCAGTGAGCGCTAGCTCTTGCGCTTTGCATCTTTGTTATTTGCTTTCTTATTTGCGGGCGCGGCACTCTTGCTAGTTGCAGCCCTGTCCGGAAACACCCTTGCAAATATCTTGTCGATGTTCTTGAGCTGCCGCGGCAAGTCGAAGGCGCGCTCGATCTTTGATCGTGGCACTCGTCCGCGAATTTCGGGATCGTTCACGATCAGTTCGTGGAAGTCGAGATTCTCTTTCCACGCGCGCATGGCGTGGCTCTGCACCAGGCGATAGGCGTCTTCGCGGGAAACGCCGCTTTCGACCAGGTCGAGCAACAACTGTCCGCTGAAGACGAGGCCGCGAGTACTTTTGAGATTCGCCAACATGCGCTCGGGATAGACAAACATGGTATCAATCAGGTCCGCCGTCTTGTTGAGCAGGTAGTCGGCGAGCGTGGTCGAGTCGGGGATGATGATGCGTTCGGCCGAGGAGTGCGAGATATCGCGTTCGTGCCAGAGCGCGACATTCTCGAATCCCGCCTGCGCGTTCGACCGCACCACGCGCGCTAATCCAGAGATCTGTTCGCAGGTGACCGGATTGCGCTTGTGCGGCATGGCCGACGAGCCTTTCTGCTTTTCGCTGAAATATTCTTCGGCCTCGCGGACTTCGGTGCGCTGCAGGTGGCGGATCTCGATCGCAATCTTGTCGAGCGTCGAGGCGATCGTGGCCAGCGTCGCCAGGTAGTGGGCATGGCGGTCGCGTTGAATCACCTGTGACGACACCGCGGCGGCCTTTAATCCCAGACGGGCACAGATCTTCTCTTCGAGTTCCGGCGTGAGGTGGGCAAACGTTCCTACCGCACCCGAGAATTTGCCCACACGCAGATCTTCGGCGGCGGCTTTGAAGCGCGCGATGTTGCGCTGCGTCTCCGAATACCAGTTGGCGATCTTGAAGCCAAAGGTGATGGGTTCGGCGTGGATGCCGTGAGTACGGCCGATCATCGGCGTATCTTTGAACTCGAACGCCCGGCGTTCGAGCACCTCGGCCAGTCGCTCCAGGTCGCCGGCGATCAGCGACGAGGCCTGCTGGATGAGGAGCGCCTGCGCCGTATCGACCACGTCGTTCGAAGTCAGGCCATAGTGGAACCAGCGGGCGTGCGGGCCCACTATCTCGGCCACGGCGGTCGTGAAGGCGATGACGTCGTGTTTGACCTCGGCTTCGATCTGGAAGATGCGGTCCACGTTGAAGTCGGCGCGCGCGTGGATCGCCTTGGCGGCATCCTTCGGCACGATGCCGGCGGCGGCCAGCGTTTCGGTGGCGGCGACTTCGACCGCGAGCCAGGTGCGGAAGCGGTTTTCATCGCTCCAAATGCGAGCCATCTCGGGCCGGGTATAGCGTGGGATCACGACGATTTCTCCTCGGGGGAACTGGGGATTGTAAATCCCATGTGCCTTAAAAGCACGCGCCGGTTCGATTCCGTCTCGGTTACCGCTCAACCCATTCAAGATCATCTAGTTAGGCAGGGGTGCGACCGCAAAGGCTGTGTGAGATTTCCCGGTTTTGGTGCAACCATGCCCAAACTCTGCCCTCATTCTCAACTGCCAGTTCAGGAAGGCGAGCAAGTACAATGAAGTTTGGCAGCCGAATGCGTACTTCTGATCAAAGTCTGCCATCTATTCTTGGTGTTCATCACACTTATGGGGACGAGTCTGATGGCCACGGACAAGACAATCTACGACTTCACCTTAGATTCGATCGATGGTCAGCCGACGCCCCTTTCGAAGTTCGAAGGCAAAGTTGCATTGCTCGTGAACGTTGCCAGCCGTTGCGCCTACACCCCGCAGTATTCCGCTCTGGAGTCGATCTACGAAAAATACAAGGAGCAGGGATTTGTTGTGATCGGCATTCCCGCGAACAATTTCGCAGGACAGGAACCGGGTTCGAATCAGGAGATCAAGGCCTTCTGCACCCTCACGTATAAAGTAACTTTCCCCATGATGGCCAAAGTGTCCGTGGATGGGCCCGATATCACGCCGTTGTACCGGTTCCTGACCGACAAAACTACTCACCCGAAAACCGGTTGGGAGATCGGCTGGAACTTCACCAAATTCCTAGTCGGGCGGAATGGCGAGGTGGCCGCTCGGTTCGACACCGAAGTCGAGCCGGACTCCAAACCAGTTACCGCAGCGATCGAAAAGGCGCTGGCCACCGGCAAACGTTAGAGTACGACCCTGCGCCCCGGCTGGTCAAAGCGCGACACAATCCTAGCTGCAAAGATACAAGAACTAAATTACCGCTCGGGCTTTCATTGGCCGGCCTCGGGTTCGAGCTCCTGACGAAGTTGCTGGCCCAGCGTGTTCGCCACTGAATTCAAGTCCTTGGCGAGTGCGAGTCGCCACATTTCCGTGGCTCGCTGTGCCAGTTCCTCGAATTCTTGCACGGTCGACTGCACAGCTTCCTCGGCCCGGGCTGTCACCGAACCAGAAAAGGAGTCTTCGATACGGTTCTGGATGGTTCTCAGGTGGCCGCACATCTCGCTGAGCCGTGATTCGACTTCATTCGAGCCGCGTGCTTGCAGGTTCTTGAGTGCCAGAGTCACGGCGCCGTCGATTTGACCCTCCGCACCGGAGACGATTTCGGCTGCGATGCGCTCCAGGTGCGCGTCAAGATCCGACTCAAGCCGGCGCACGGACTCGTTCAGCGCTGCCATCCTCCGGCCAAGGTCCGACACTTCCGACTGAAGTTGGAACGCTTTCGCGGCGGCATCAACCTGGATCTGATCGACTTCACGACGGTGAACCTTATGTGATTCCGCAAGCTGCTCCTGCAAAGATGACAAGAGTTTTTCGCTTGCTGCGTCGAGATGTTCTTCCTTCTCCAAAGCCTGCCGCTGCAGTTTCTCCATTCCGGCGTGGACCTGCTGTTGCGTCGTGGTGGTGAGTTCCTTTGACAATACCTGCGCCCGTTGTTCGACGGCGTGCAGTTCACCGGCAAGACGGTGCCGAAACTCGGTCAGGGCTGCACCGATCTTTTCCTCCATGGCCGTTTTCGCCGATCCCAGCATCTCGGCGGACTGTTGTCGCGTCTGCTCCAGGACTCGCGTTCCAAGCTCATGTCGCAGGCGCTCCCATAGCTTCTCCTCCAACTCCGGGGGAATATATCCAAGCGACACCTCGAAGCGGTTGCGCTTGGCATTCGCGGCCAGCTTCTCGCGCACTTCGGTGACTTCCGCCTGCAAGGGCTGAACCAGTTTCGCAAGTATGCCTCGCAGGCGGTCCTCGGAGAGTTGCTCCTTGACCTTATCGAGAACGTCTCGCGCGGCCAGGGACGGAACTTGTGGTTGGTGCACAATAGCGGACTTGGCCGACAGTTCTTGGGGAGGGTGTTGAACGGCGGGCGCGAGCATCTCCACTACACGCCAATCGTCGGGACAGGATTCCAATCCCCAAAAGTTTTCCGGCCGGTCGAACTGTGCGCCCAGTCGGAAGCCTTGTCCGTCGGGCTGGCAGAAAACCACGTAGGCCGTGGCCTGCCGGCCTCCTCGGCTGTCCAGGCGCAGGGCGCTTCCTGTGTCCAATTTCTGCGGGAAACGCATCGCGCAACCATGCGCACTGACCACCAGCGTCTCACAGATCTCGGAGAACTGGGCCTTGGGCTCCATGCTGGTGACGCGGATGGGAATATTGATCGGTACTCTTGAACTACGACGTATTACCGTGTGACCGTTGGTAGGGGGCATGGTGATCCTCTTTGGCGAGGCTTGCGCAGCGGCCAGTTCTTCGAGCCTCTACATTAAAGTACCGCGATATGATGGCCGATACCTCTCTCGGGAGTTCGCTTCCAAAATGTTCGAGCGTACACTCGCCCGACTGCCCATTTGCCAGAACCGCGATGTACTTTGGATTGAACTCCACCGGTACAACTGGTCCGCCGCAGCGATGGCGCGCAAACGGCCAAGATTTGGGAAATGAACGCGGTTGGGTTAAGCCATCATTATGTTGTGACGCAAAGCCAGAGCACGGCAGGCGCGCAGAACATGTATTATTTCTCGGCGCTCAACGCATGCTGCACCGGCGGCATGGGCGGCTGCGTGAGTTCGCCTAGTCCACCGTGTGCTTCGCCGTGTAGCCTTCTCGCGTATACACGATACATTTCACTTCCTTGCCCTTTTGGTCGCGAACCTTTAACGGACCACCGTCCGGCGCCTGGAGTTCTACTTTCAACTTGCGATAGGTGCCGTCGAGCTTGGCGTTGGTGGGGTGGTAACTGATGCTGTACTGGTTGCGGATGTCGGTTGCGATGTCGTGAAAAAGCTCCGGCAGTTCGGCTTGGAAGCGCGGGAAGTAGGCCCGTCCACCGGTGAGTTTGGCGAAGGTATTCAACTGGTTGTCATTCTGCAGCCAGGAAACGTTGCGGCCTCCGCCGCCCAAGCTCCGCGCCTGCACCATCTCACGGTACTGCCAGCCAATGCTAATCGGATAGATCGTTACGTCTTTAGTGGACTTGATCTTCTTCAACGTCTGATCGAGAGTAACCTTGCTAAAGGTGTCGGCTCCGGAAGAAACCAGGATGATGTATTTCTTGCCTTCGATGCGGTCAATACGGTCGAGCGTGTCGAACATCGCGTCGAACAGATTGCGTTCGCTGAAGCCGGGGATGCGAAGCATGTTGAGCGCGCCCATGATGGCGCGCTTGTCCTGCGTGAAGTCCACCAGGATCCTCGGGTTCATGTCATAGGAAACCACGGCGACATAGTCGTCTTTTTTCAGGCCGCCCGCGAACGCGTAGGCGGCGTTCAGCGCGTCATACACATACGCATATTCCCGCAATTCGTGAAACATTGAAGACGCGAATTCAATCAGCAGCACCGCCGTAATCGGCGCCTGGGTCTGATTGAAACTCGCAATCTTCTGCGGCGTGCCATCTTCCAGGATCTTGAAATTTTCTTTCGTCAGCCCCGGAATAGTCTGGCCGTCCTTGGTGGTCACCAGCACGTCCAGGTTCACCAGTGGCACGCTTACCGTGATCGAGTAATCGGGCATGTTCTCGATCTTTTTGGGTTTTTCTGGGGCTGGCGGCGGCGGTTCTTCCTTCTTCTTCGGGATCACATACGGTCCGACGTCGTTTTGCGGTCCACCCGCTTCCGGCGGAGATTCCTGCTGATTCGGATTCGCCGGGGCCTGCTGCGACGTATCTTGGGCCTGAGCCGAAAAAGTCATGGCAGCCATCCAGATAAGAACAAACACTAGTAAGATCACATGCTTACGGGAAGCCGATGGCAGCCCGTTCTGCCTGCTAAATTCACTGTAAAACATGGGAGGTCCTCGAAAACTATTGTGCTAGTATAGATGCAAGAACGCTGCGGTTGGGATTTTTTGCGGGCCTTAAAGAAACCTCCCCTCCTGGCAAAACCTTCTGATAGCAGGCGGAGTCTTTAAAACAGTAAGGTCATTTCGTGACCTCCGGGGTCTGTCATGGGTAAAGTTGCGCGCGCACTCGCCGTCTTTCTGTGTCTGTTGTCTGGTGTCTGGGTTATTGCACAAAAAGTTACTGTGCGAGACAGGCCGACGTTCTGCCGTCGGTCCTCAGGCCGTCATTCTTCCCGCCGTCATCGTTCCTGCGATCATGCCGCTCGATCAGATCCACGAAGGCATGAAAGGCACGGCACTCACCGTGTTCCAGGGCGTGAAACCCGAATCCATGGACGTGGAAGTTCTGGGCGTGATGCGCAACGTGAACGGTCCCAAGGGCGACATTATCCTGGTCCGTCTGCACGGTACCAAGCCCGAATATACCGGCGTCGTAGCCGGTATGAGCGGAAGCCCGGTCTATTTCGACGGCAAGCTGGCGGGCGCGCTCGCCTTCCGCATCGGCGAGTTCTCGAAGGAACCGATCGCGGGCGTGACGCCGATCGAGGAGATGCTGGAGATCAATGCGCTGGATCATAGTTCGGCACGAAGTTCGGCACGAGGTTCGGCACGAGATCGGGCACAAAGTCCGGCGTCGGCGTCGCTGCGTGCCAGTAGTCCCGACACCACTTCTCCCAACCAGGGCGGAGCCACGCAAACCGCTAGTCCCGGCGAAGCCGCCGCGCTCCCGACCCAGAGCTACAGCAACTACCTGACGCCAATCGAGACTCCTCTCGTGTTTAACGGTTTTTCTGACGAGACCTTGCAGCGCTACGCGTCGCAATTCGCGGCGGCCGGCATCGTTCCGGTGATGGGCATTGGCTCCGCGAGCGATCGCAAGCAGCCGGAACCGATCGAGGCGGGATCCGCCGTCAGCGCCGTGCTGGTTCGTGGCGATATGGATATTGCCGCCACCTGCACCGTGACTTACGTCGATCCCGAGCGCTTGCTCGCCTGCGGACATCCGCTCCTGCAGTTTGGCGAAGTAGACCTGCCGATGACCAAGGCTACCGTGCTGGCCACGCTGCCTTCACCGCTGAATGCGTTCAAGATCGTCAACACGACCGAGACGGTCGGTGCGTTCGTGCAGGATCGCCAGAACGGCATCATGGGCGTGCCGGGGCGCGAGTCGAAGATGATTCCAGTAACCGTGGCCATGCATAGTGTCGGGGAACGTGGAACGGCGACCAAGGAATTCCATTACGAAATTCTCAACAACGCGCGGCTCAGCCCGCTGGCCATGATGGCCACCGTCTTCAACGCGCTGCATGGCACCAACCAATACGGCGAGGACATTACTTACCGCATGAATGGCGTGCTCAGCGTGAAGGGCTATCCCGAGGTGACGCTGCGGAACATGTTTGCCCCGCAAGACAACGGACAGCCCGCGGCGGCTTTGGCCGCTGCCTCCATCGGTGAGCGCTTTGGGCGCATTTATAGCAATCCGTTCGACGCTCCGGACGTTCAGGGCGTGAGACTCGATTTCGATCTCGTCCGCGAGCGCCGTTCCGCTCGCTTGGAAGCTGCGCGCACGGATATGACGGAAGCTCGTCCCGGCGACCAGATTATGGTGGAGACCGTGATTCGTCCGTATCGTGGCGAGCGGCTCGTACGCCAGATTCCCATACGGATTCCGACCTCCACTGCGAGGGGAACGCTGCGCATCCTGGTCAGCGACGGAGACACGCTCGACCGCATGCACCGCGGTACGCCGATGATGAACCGCGGCTTGGGCCTGGCGCCCACGATCGCATTGCTGAACAAAGAGCGCGCCAACGATCGCGTGTATGTGTCGCTGATCGGGTCCGATCCCGAAGCCATGGTCGCCGACAAAGTGATGCCGACTCTGCCGCTCTCCGTCATGAACGTCATGGAAAACATGCGCGGCACGCAGGATATGGTCGTGCTCGGTGAATCGTCGGTCAGCGAAGCCTCCACCGACCCGCTCGACTATGTAGTCTCCGGCGCGCAGATGCTGACGATTAACATCAAGTAGCTTGCGCTTCAACTGAAGTGACGGGCGTCTCGCGAGCCAAACCGTACCATCACCGTAGTGTTGTCATCCTGAGCAGGATTGTCATCCTGAGCGAAGCGAAGGACCTGCTTTTTGCCGCGGACTGCATTGAAAAAGCGAGACCCACGAATGTACGCATTCAGTAGCGCTGGAGTTTTAGGCCTGCTGCTTTGCTCTAGTCTTCTCGCCCCAACCGCACCGACCCGGCCGACCACCGCTGCATCCAACCCAGCGGTGATTCTGTTGGGGACGGCGCACGATCTGCATTTCAAAGCGGAAAGTCACTACTCTCTCGCCGATCTGCGAAATGAAGTTGAGGCGCTGCATCCGGATTTGATTTGCGGCGAGATCACGCCAGAGGCTTATCAGGGTCCGATGGAAGGCTATTTCCCTCCCGAGGCCGCATATCTGGCCGAAGTTGCCCCCATGCTGCGCGCACGCTTTGCCGCGACCGACTGGCGCATAACCAAAGCATGGCAGAGCCGTGCCGAGGAGATGGAACCTAGAGAGGTTAAAGACAAAGTAGAGGCAATGACAGAGGAAACCACCAAGGAGATGCAGTCGCAGACCGAGCCGACACTCTTTGATTTTCTGCATAGCAAGGGCGTGACCATCTCCGATTATCAGTTTGAGCAAGTGATCGGCGAGAATACGGTCTCCGACATAGCTATGGGAGGCTGGCATGAGCGCAATCGCCGCATCGTGGAGAATTGTCTGGATGCCGATGCTGGATCCCGCCGCATCGTCATGGTCTACGGAGCTGCCCACATTCCACAGTTGCAACGTCAACTGGCAGCGCGAGGAATTACTGCCCAAATCGCCCGCCGCCTCTTTGTTCCCGGAGGCATGGGAAGCGTGCCGCTGTCCGTGATTGCACGCTGGCAGCGCAATCTGGACAACTTGAAACGAATACTGGATGGGAGCATCGCTGTATCGCGCGATTCTCTCGCCAAGGTAAAAGACAGCCATCGCATTCAGGATCTGGAGTTGGCGCTGAAAACATACAGCGGCGGCGCGGAGAAGAAATAGCTGCGTAAAATGAGGTATGACTTTGGCTCGTAAGACGCTCGCTCTATTGTCTGTGCTTATTCTTTCCACCTCCGTGCTTTCCACATTCGCGTTGGCCGAGGGCACCCGAACCTGGGAGCAATCCCGGTTCGACGAACTGACCAAGGGCACGGCCAAAGGCGTGGCGCTGCGCAGTGAGGGCGGCCTCGAACTTGCGCCGGCGTTCAAAGCGCTCGCGACCACGCCCTCGACCTACCTCTGGTCGATCGCCTCCGATTCCGCGGGCAACATCTACGCCGCCGCTGGATCTCCGGCCCGCGTCTATCGCATCACGCCCGATGGTCAAACGACGACCATCTTCGAGCCGCAGGAATTACAGGTGCAGGCCCTGGTCGTTGATAAGAATGTTGGTAAGAACAACGGCATCGTCTACGCTGCCACTGCCCCCGACGGCAAGGTGTATCGGTTGGAACTCGCGAAAGGCGCAGCCGCCGCCAAGGCTGGCGCGAAAGCCTCCTGGAGCGCGACGCCCTATTTCGATCCTGGCTCCAAGTACATCTGGGACATCGTTCTCGACCATGCCGGCGCGCTGTATGTCGCCACCGGCGATCACGGCGAAATCTACAAAGTCAGCCCCAACGGCCAGCACTCGCTCTTCTTCAAGAGCGACGAAGTCCACATTCGCGTGCTCGCGTTCGATCCCAAAGGCAACCTGATTGCCGGTTCCGATGGCAGCGGGCTGGTCTACCGCATCGCGCCGAATGGCGAAGCGTTCGTGCTCTACAGCGCGCCCAAAAAAGAAATTACAGCGCTCGCTATCGACGACGCGGGCAATATCTACGCCGCCGCTGCGGGAGAGAAGCGGCCCGGCGCGACGATGCCGCAAATGGGCATCACGCTCGCAAGTCCAGCGCAGAACCCGCCCGCACCCGGCGGCAATATCACTATCACTGCGGCTCCCACCGCGCCCGTGATGACGCCGCCCTTTCCCGCTCCCGGCGCCGGTGCTACCGGCGGCTCCGAGATTTATCGCATCGCGCCCGATGGCGCACCGTCACGCTTGTGGACCTCCCACGAAGATCTCGTCTACGCTCTCGCCTTCGACCGGCACGGACGCCTCATTGCCGGCACCGGCAATCGCGGCCACATTTTCGCCATCAACGGCAATGAGGCTGACGATTACACCGATCTAGTCCAAGCGAGCGCCACCCAAATCACCGCCTTTGCCGCCGCGCCCGGCGGAGGACTCTACGCTTCCAGCAGCAACCTGGGAAAAATCTTTGTCCTCGGTCCTGGCCCCGAGTCGGAAGGCACGTACGAAAGCGACGTTTTCGATGCGCGCATCTTTTCCCTCTGGGGACGCGCCAGCGTCCGCGCCACCGGCAATCCCAATTCCAATTCCAACTCCAACTCCAACGTCGAGCTTTATGCGCGCAGCGGCAATGTCGATAATCCCGACCGCAACTGGAGTCCGTGGACGCGCATTAATTTCGCTCTCGCCCTCAGTGCCGGCGCCGAACTCAAGATTCCGCCAGCGCGCTTCGTGCAGTGGAAGGCCGTGCTCCACGCGGGCAATCCTGCGCCTCGCGTTGACGACGTCCTGTTGAACTACCTGCCCAAGAATGTTGCCCCTGAGATTGACGAAATCACGGTGCAGCCCGGATACCGCTATCAGGCGATTCCGCATGTGACCGGCAGCGAGCCGCCGGGACAGGGGCAGCCGCGCTTCGATCCTCCACCTCCGGCCTTGCGCGACCGCGACTCGGTCGGCGTCCGCTGGGCGGCCCATGACGACAACGACGACCAGCTCGTCTACACCGTCTACTACCGCGGCGACGGCGAATCGCGCTGGCTGCTGCTGAAGAGCGACCTTTCCGATCGCTACTATTCTTTCGACGCCAGTCTTCTGCCCGACGGCGGCTACACCGTGAAGGTCATCGCCTCCGATGCGCCCTCGCATTCGCCCGGAGAAGCGCTCTACGCAGAGCGTGTCAGCGCCCGCTTCGAGGTCGATACTACCGCTCCGGTAATCGAGAACCTGACTGCCACTGTCACTGTCATTGACAGGCAAGATGACAAGCAGATCGGAAAGCAGATCGGCACGCAGCTAAGAGTTCGCTTCCGCGCCAGAGATTCGTTTTCGCCGATCAAGCGCGCGGAGTATTCGCTCGATGGTGGCGACTGGCAGTTCGTCGAGCCGGTCGGCCAGTTGTCGGATTCGAAAACGGAGGACTACGACTTTCTCGTGACCGTGCCGCAACCCGAAGCTGCGCCGGCTCCGATGGCCGAGAACACCGCGAATGACCACGTTGTCGTGGTCCGCGCCTACGACCGGTTCGACAATTTCGCCACGGCGAAGGCGGTCATTCGCGGGAAATAGATCCTGAGATCGAAAAAACTCAGGCTTCTCAATGAAAAGGGAAGGGCACGAGTTCCACTCGTGCCGCTAAGCCGTTAAGAATGTGTCCGCGCTTCAGCGCCTGAGGGACGATTTCTTCACTTTGAAAGCTTTTTTCGCAGCCTATGGGGCCCACGCCGCTGCCGAGCTGTGCTCGGCTTGGACGGGGCAAAGCCCCGTCTTCACACGAGCCCTTCTTTTACTGCTGCGCGAAAATGATGGACGGGTTCGGATTCGTCTTGTCCTCATCCATCATCAGAAAATCTTGTATGGCGCAGACAGGATTTTGGTTGGAAGAACAACCTGAGGTGTCCAGAACGTAAATCACGTAATTCTGGGCCGAAGGAGCAGTCAGCACGATCGTACCGTTCCCGATATCCTGAATCGTGTACGCCCCGGCCAGCGGCACGCTGGTTAGGCTGTAGTTGACGGTATTGTACTGGGTTCCGTTGACGCACTCTGAGGTGCACGCACCAGTGTTCAGCGCACTGTTCGTCCATGTGAGCAGCAGGTTGGCGGCTATCGGGTCGACTCCGGAGCTGCCGCTGTGGGTGGTCGCCGCGGCATAGGTACCTGGCAACGTCGAACCACCGAAAAGGCCGCCCCCTTTGCCCTGCGGATTCATCGTTCCGGTCATCACGGACGAGCTTTTTTGATCGAGCAGGAATCCGCGATTCTGTCCACTGGCATAGAGAACGAACGGAAGCGGCGCCCCGGCCGGGGTCGTGGTCGGATTGCCCAGCATATTGAAGGTATAGCGTCCATTGGTGCCACTGGCTGCGTAGGTGTAATTGTTGGAGCCCGCGGGTGGGAATTGGGCGCTGGAGAGGATCGCACCAGCGTTATTTTGATCAAACTGACCCGAGAAGTTCCCGTTGCCGTCCGTCGTGCCTAGAATCAGCGAGACATTAGCGTTCACTCCCGACAAAGCCGACCCTGTCAGAGCGGAGACGGAAGTGCCATTGAAGGCAGCATTGTTGTAGGTCTGGGTCGAATCCTGGAGCACCATCGTCCCGGAAACGGCAGGGTGCGTGTTGTCGAGGCCGCTGGTGGAAATGGCATAGAAAGTCAGCGGATTCGCCTTACTGGCCGTTCCCGACGAAATAAAGAAATCGAAATTCATGCTCACTGATCCAAAGGTTAGGGTCATGTGCCACAGCCCGCTGATGCTCGAGTCAGCGGAGTAAGTGCCCGCAACGCTGCAGGGCGAACCGAAGCAAATAGCGGGCACGCTGCCGTTTACATCCATCTGACCGCCGACTATCAAACCGCTGCCATTCATCGGCAAAAGTCCGGCAAACCCAACGCGGTCGCCAAAGGAATCCACACCGGTGAAACCGAACACGTAAGTCTGGTTGCCTTTGAGAAGGCTGGGGTTGGATGATATTTGCGCGATGCCGGAGCCGGTGCCATGGCTATCGGATTCGATCATCTTTAGGTCGCCGGCGCCGTTGAGAACGACCTGGTATTGATTCGGATAGACTCCCGTGGGCAAAGTAAGCGTTAGCTTGCCCGCGTTGTTTGAGTTGTTCGGATCGGACGAGGTGGGGGTGTAGGAACCGCCCGTTATCTGGATTGGTTGCGGGGACGGACCGTTCGCGGTCAGTACATCTTCCACACCCGAAGTGATCGTTCCATTCGCCGCGGTGAACGTTCCAACCACGGCTCTGGCGTTGTTGCTGGTGTCGTATCCGGAAAAGCGGAATGCATACGTGCCGCTTACACGGGATGCGACCAGCGAGGCTTTGGCGACTGTGCAGTACTTGGGGTTGGGCGTGCAGCCCGCCGGATCAAGTGTCGAAGCCGCCGATATCTGAACACAGCCCACGCCGCTGCAGCTGTCCTGCGCCGTGTAGTAGGCCAAGCTGGACACATTCGGATCCGGACTAAAGTTCGCGCACGAGCCCGTCACCGTGCCGTTCACCGTGGTGCTGCAGGTCCACGTAAAGGATTGGGTCGCCGCATTGTCAGGGACGGCAACGGCGGTAAACTGCTGGGTCAGACCGCTGCCCACGTTCAGCGTCGCTGGCGCTGGCGCTACGTCGGTAGTGACGTCAATCACATTCAACGTCAGTGCTCCCTTCACCGAGGAGTCGCCCACCAACGTCGCTGTGACTGTCGGCTGCGAAGCTGCCGTTGGTACCGTCGTCGGGGCCACGTAGATCGCGGTTGCCGCGGCTGGCGGAGGTGGCGGCGGCGAGACTGGCGTGAGCGTCCCCGCGCCGCTCAGGCTCCAAGTAACGGCGATATTCGACGAGTTCGTTACGTTGGCCGCAAGCGTCACAGACTGGGTCGGGTAGATCGCGTTAGCGTTAACGTCGTTGGCTGTAACGGTAATGGTGACTGGAATGGGAACCACTCCGCTGCCACCCTTCGCGCAACCGCTGGCCAGCGCCAGACTCAGCAATGCCACCGCCAACAGACAATTTTTCATGATTAGATCTCTTTGAATCGATTCGCTGTGATCTGCCGACCAGGAATCCGTGGGATTTATCCCAAGGCCAAGAGCAGCCCAAAGGCCAAGTTATTATTCAAATCAGCAAGTTACAATGTACCTGAATTCAAGGCACTTGGCCCGTGCGGGACAGGCTTCAAACGGAGAAAAGTGCGATCGCTTAGGCAAGCAATTGCAACTTTCGGGATGGGGACTTCTTCTGCGGCGTCCTCAGCGGAGATCTGATGCATTCTGCCTAACGCCTGAGACCTGAGACGTGACACCTGATTCTTCTCCAACTGTCCCCAAAGGCGCATGCTTTGCGGTCTCCAGCAGCGGACGCAGCTCACTGACGGCGATCCCCAGCGTGCCCCCGGAGAAGCCGTCAATGTATGCGGAGTTGATGCCCACCACTTCGCCGCGCAGGTTCAGCACCGGTCCGCCGCTGCCCCCGCGCGCCGTGGGCGCGTCATAGATCAGCTTGTCGCCGGTTACATCGCCGACGTGTCCGAACGTCGCCGAAGGCCGGATCAGCGATAGCGCCGCCAGTTCGCCCGCCGTGTCGGCATCATCCGGATGCGACGAAAGGCGGTCGTACACAACTGCGGGAGACTTCGCCACCATGCCCGTCACTCCCATCGGATACGCCAGCACGCTCACCGGTTCGCCCACATGTAGCAACGCCTGCGACAGAGTCAACGGGCGCAGCGTCTTCGTGAAGGCTGTGTCTTCGAGGCGCAGCACGGCGAGGTCGCCATGCGCGGCCACTACTGCCGTCTCCAGTTTTACCGGAAGCGGCGAGCCCGGGAAATATGCCACCAGCTTTTCCAGCACTGGCGTTCCGCCCCGCCGCAATGCCACAGCGACTTCCCGGTCGCCGTACCAGGGCTCGGCCACGTGACGATTAGTGGCAAGCAGACCTGGAGCCACTACAAACCCCGTACCCGCCACGCGAGCACGGAAACTTTGCGGCCGGCCGGACACATGATAAATCCCGTAGATATAAGCCACCGACTCCCGCGCATCGTCCACCGCGGCCGCCGAAAACGATTGCTGTTTTTCCATATCGGCGACTTCGCGCGAGAGCTGGTGCACCTGCTGCTCCAGCCCGGTAGTCTCCGGGGGAACGTGGTAATACGCCATCGCTAAGGCGCCTACCAGCGCCAGCACTCCCAGCAGACCCTGCACAAACCGCTGCCAGGTTTCGACCACTTCGCTTTCCCCGCTATCGGAATTGAACATGCGCCGTCCGGCCCGGCAAGGAGGGAGATGCCCGGGTAATAACCACTATCCTGACGTATCTGGGCCCAGGCGTGTAGGGTACAGAAGTCGAAAGGAAGCGGACCGAAGGTAACTGAAGAACGCTGCCGCCGCTTATGGCGGAAAAAAATTAGTGCCCAGCGGCGATTAAGAGTTTCAAACTGGTCTTATAAATGGGTTTGAGGTAGGGCACGGCTTGCACAGCTTGCGGAAAAACTCTGATTCGCGCGGGTTTGGGGAAGCGCACGAGTTCCACTCGTGCCGTAAACGTCGCGGAATCAACAGCGGCTTCTAGCCGCTGGGGGAATGCTGCGCTCGGAAAACACTTTTTCCGCAGCCTCTTGCAGCCGTGCCGTTAAGGGCCGATAAAAATGCGGGCTTTACAGGGTGCTGAAAAACTCGATTTTGTTCTTGCTTTTGGGTGGCGCAGCGGTTTGGTGAACCGCTGCGATAACTGCCGTATTTTCAGTATCGGCTTTCAGCCGCTGAGGTCAGACTGTGGTAAAGGAAGGTGCTTTTTCCGCAAGTTGGTTAAGCGCAAGAATCGGGAACCAGTGCACATCGCCAGCATTCCTTTTCTCGCTCCCATTACCCCAGGTCGTTCGCCTCGCAATCGTCATTTCCGATCCACGCATCAAACCGTCTATAATGGAACCACAGTTCCTCGGGGAAGCCCGATTCAAAAAAGCAAAAGCGAAGACCAAAAAATTATGTCGACGAAGTTGAAGGTCACTATCATTGCCAGTTCGCTGGCCATTCTGCTGTTCACCATCGTGGGCGGTTTTGTCAACGTTCGCGCATCTTCGAACGATGGCGCCTATCGCCAGATCTCGGTCTACAGCGAAGTGCTGTCTCGTATTCGACTCGAATACGTCGAAGAGCCCAATATCGCGGGCGTCACCGAGGGCGCGCTGCACGGTCTGCTGGAGTCGCTCGACGCCAATTCCAGCTACCTGTCGCCAGCCGAGTACAAGCGCTACAAGACGATGAAGAGCGACGGCAAGGCGGATATCGGCGCCACCGTCTCCAAGCGCTTCGGATACGCTGCCGTGGTCTCGGTCATTCCCGGAGGGCCCGCGGACAAGGCCGGGGTCGAGAACTCCGACATTATCGAATCCATCGAGGGCAAGAGCACGCACGACATGTCGCTGGCCGAGATTCACGGCATGTTGACTGGGGAGGTCGGATCTACGATCACCGTGGCGGTGGTCCGGCCGCGGCGCGCCGAACCGCAGAAGGTTGTGATCACGCGCGATATGGTTACCATCCCGCCAGTAAGCGACAAAATGCTCGCGGACAATGTCGGCTACATCCAGGTGGACGCGTTCCCGGAGGGCAAGTCGCAGGAGATCGCCGGCAAAATTCGCGACCTGCAGAAACAGGGAGCGAAGAAGCTCGTACTCGATCTGCGTAACTCCGCCAGTGGAGCGGAGTCTGAGGGGGTTGCCACCGCCAATCTTTTCCTTGACCACGGCACCATCACTTATCTGCAGGGGCAGAAGTTTCCGCGCGAGGCATTCAACGCCGATCCCACCAAGGACATCACCAAACTTCCCGTGGCCGTGCTGGTGAATCGCGGCACGGCGGGCCCAGCCGAGATTGTGGCCGCCGCGATCCTCGAGAATGCTCGTGGCGACGTGATTGGAGACAAAACCTTCGGCGATGGCTCGGTGCAAAAACTGATCGAGATGCCCGATAACTCCGCCCTGATTCTTTCGGTCGCGAAGTACTACTCGCCGAGTGGAAAAGCAATTCAGGATGCGGCCGTTACGCCAAACGTCCTGGTCGCTGACACTGCGGAAGACGACGGTGGATTGCCCGACGAAGATCAGCCGGCGGCTCCCGCTGAGAAGAAAGACCAGCACCCGAAGAACCTGCAGGACGACCAACTGAACAAGGCGCTGGAAGTATTGAAAAACCGGGAAGCGAAGAGTTAAAGGGTTCAAAGTTTCAAGGTTTTCAAAATTTACAATCGCTCGCTTCGGCGGGCGATTTTCTTTTTTGCCGCTAGTGTGGCGTCGCGCAAGTTCGTGGCATAAATTCACGCTGTCATCCTGGCCCTGAGCGCAGCCGAAGGGGAAGGACCTATGTAATTGACCGCGCAAATGCACAGGTCTTTCGCTTCGCTCAAGATGACAGACCACGCTTATGTCGCGAATTTAGTGGACCCGTTAGAAGGCCGGAGCGCCAATGCTTCCCCTTACTCTGAAGCCTTGAAACCTGGCCTGTGGTTTTGCGATACCATTAAGACGTTGAAACTCTGAAACCTTGAAGCTCGCCCCTTGAAACTCATCTATCAGCATCTTCCGTCGGTGGAAATCGCCGGACGGAAGCTGGTCGGAAACGTCCTGTTCGGGCTGCTCCTCCTGCTCTCAGCCGCTGTCGGCGCCGCCGTTGGATTGCTACTCGTGTATTCGACTGGCCTGCCGCAAGTTGAAGAACTCGAACGATACCGCCCCAGTTCCGTCACCGAACTCTACGACGGACAGGGCAGAGTCATCGGCACCTTCGCGCTGCAGCGCCGCGTCATCGCCAGCTATGACGATTATCCGGAGGTTCTCCGCAATGCGCTGGTCTCGATCGAAGACAAGGATTTTTACCGGCACTCGGGCATCAACATCTGGCGCATCGTAGGCGCAGCGTATCGCGATATCGAATCCGGCGGGAGAGTGCAGGGAGCATCCACGCTCACTATGCAACTCGCCCGCAATCTGTTTCTCTCTCCCGACCGCTCGTTTTATCGCAAGGTGCAGGAGGCGCTGCTCGCGATCCAGATCGAGCGCCGATTCACCAAGCCGCAGATCTTCACGCTCTACGCCAACCAGATATTCCTCGGCCACGGCGCCTACGGCTTTGAGGCCGCGTCGGAATACTATTTCAGTAAGCCAGCCAGGCAATTGAAACTGGAAGAAGCCGCGCTGCTCGCGGGACTTCCCAAGGCGCCACAATATTACTCGCCCATCAACCACCCGGAACGCGCCCTCAAGCGGCGCAACCTCGTGCTCAATGCCATGCTTGAGGATGGCAAGATCACCGCAGCTCAAGCGGCGGAGACCAAGAGCAAGCCGATCGTGCTCGACTTGCAAAAGGATCCGAATTCGCTGGCGCCGCACTATGTGGAGGAAATCCGGCGCTACCTCGAAGCGAAGTATGGCAGCGACCAGGTTCACGAAGGCGGCCTGCGCGTTTACACGTCGCTCGATATGAATCTGCAGAAGTCCGCGCGCCAGGCGCTGCTCGACGGCCTCGCCGCCTACGAACGACGGCATGGTTGGCGCGGCAAGCTTCTGAACGTTAAAGCGCCGGGACAAACGCTTGACAAATACGAAGATCCGGATTGGGATGCAGAGCCCGAAATCAACGGATACATGCACGCGCTGGTAATACAAGTCTCGCCGAGCGCCGCCGAAGTGCGCTTCGGCCAGCACACGGCCGCGCTCTCGCAGGCCGATGTGGCATGGACAAAGCTCAAGCTTCCCGACGTTCTCCATGCGGGCGACGTCATCTACATCAAAGTGCTTTCGCTCGACGCGGGCGGAAAGTCGCGCGTCAGCCTGGAGCAGGATTCAGGGACCGAAGGAGCGCTCGTCGCCATCGATAACGCAACCGGAGAAATCAAGGCCATGGTCGGCGGTCGTGACTTCAACCTCTCCAAGTTCAATCGCGCCACGCAGGCTCTGCGCCAGGTCGGGTCGTCTTTCAAGCCGTACGTCTATACCGCGGTGATTGACCGTGGTGGCAGCCCCGACGACACCATCGTGGATGCGCCGGTTACTTTTCAAACGGCCTCTGGCCCTTATTCGCCGCACAACTACGACGCCAAATTTGAGGGCACCATCACCCTGCGCCGCGCTCTCGCCCAGTCCAGAAACATCCCCGCGCTCAAGCTTGCCGACCGCGTCGGTATTAAGACGGTGATCGAATACGCGCACCGCTTCGGCATTACCTCAAACATTCCCGCGTATCTGCCGGTGGCGTTGGGCTCGGCGGAAATCACGCCGATCGAGCAGACCTCCGCCTTCAGTGTCTTTCCCAACGACGGAGTACGCGTCGCTCCGCGCTACATCACCAAGGTGACCGACTACGAGGGCCGCGTTCTAGAAGAAGATTTCTCCGACATCAAAGACGCGGTCAGTTCGCGCACCGCGCGCGTCATGACCTCGATGCTGCGGGAGGTGGTGCTCCACGGCACAGCAGTCGCCGCCGCCAAAATGCCCTATCCTCTGGCCGGCAAAACGGGAACGACCAACGATTTCACCGACGCCTGGTTCGTGGGCTTTTCTCCGTCGCTCACCTGCGGCGTCTGGATCGGCTACGACGAAAAAAAATCGCTAGGCGAGAAAGAAACCGGATCCCGCGCCGCCCTTCCCATCTGGATGCAGTTCATGACCGTCGCCCTGGCGGGCAAAGATCCGGGCGAATTTCAGCCGGCGCCGGGTCAAGGAAACCCGGCCGTCGCGCAGAAGAAAGTCGACACTCAAGACGTAGCGCCCGGCGACGGCGAAACGCACTAGTGGACCGAGGCGAAACTGACAAACCGCTCTTCAGCTCCCAATTCGCTAGACCTTGTCATCCCGAGCGCAGCGAGGGATCTGCAGTCCGCCGCGAAATGCAGGTCCCTCGTTCCGCTCGGATTACAATTCATTGAATTGATTTCCCGTCATCGGATTAACTTCCGCATCAATCGGCCAATCCGCACTACTCGATAAAAAGGAAACAGCGCTTCCGGCAATTGCACAGCGGCAATATCTCCCACGCCCGGCGTCCAAACAAGTCGCCACAGATATCGCCAGCGATCGCCGTGCCGCTCACGCAGTTTCAGGATCCGCCGAAAGTATTCTGTAGATTCGAAATCATAAGAGGCGCCGCGAACCAGACGCGCGGCGAATTCGGCGCCGAGAGCGGGCACACGAGGATCGGCCGCAATCATTTCCTCTGCCGGCTGGGAAAGCTTCGCCCGAAGCACGTTTTTCACCAGCCAGAAACTTACGCCGAGAATACGAACGATTCCTAGCGCGCGCGCGCGGGCAAACGCCCGCGAATAGTCGATGGTCTGGGTTTGAGATTGAGATCGCAAAGTCTCGGCAATGTCCGAAAGCCAGATCAGACGCGTCCAAAGATGCTTGGCAGCGTGCAAGCACAGCACCAGCAGCGAGTCTTCGGGAGCCAGGCACGGCACTTCGCACCCGCCGACGGCAGTGCGGCCGGCGCGCGCCATCAGATCTTCCACGCCCAGATCGTTCGAGTGAAGATCAACTCCATAGAAATGCGGCAACAATGCCCACTGTAGTTCGACCAGGTTCTTTCCCGCCGCGCCGTCAAACGCTCGCTCGTATCCGGTCCGCAACCACAATCGCTCGACGGCCGGCGAAAGATCCGCAGCAGGGCGATAGCCGATTTCGGCAAGAGCCTGCTTGGCTCGCTCGAAGTCGGCGGAAGAAATCAGAAAATCGAGATCCGAAAAACTGCGCAGTCCGAGATCGCGGTAGAGCGATTGCGCCAGCACCGCCCCTTTGTACGGGACCGCCCGCAACTGCCTGCGCTCGAAGTGCTGCATGATGCGCGCCAGTTCCCCGGCGAACCACAAGCTGCGCCGCAAGTTCGTTTCGTACTCAGAGCGCAGCGTGCGCTCCACTTCCGCTGGAAGGCCGCGAGCATGTTCGGTCAGGTTGCGCCCCGCGAGCGGAAGAACTCCGTGGTGCTCAGCCAGACGCAGCACTTCGCCCCAGTCGAGGGCGGAGCGATTCCAATTCGCAATGCGCTCGATCCGCTCCGGAGGGAGCTCCGCGCCAGCCAACGAGCACACAAACTCAAATTCACCCGCTCTCTGCGGCGCACTGCTCGGCGCGGGAGACGAAAGCAAGAGTTCGGTCATGCAGGCGGATTCCCGGCGAAACAGATCAGCGACCGCAAGCCAAAATCAATAAGGATCGCGAATCGCCACTATAATACAGAGTCTTCGGCGTGTGTCCGAAGCTTCGTTCGGACTGTCGTCGGGACTTTCGTCGTTTCCCCGTCATGGACCGCGTCGTCTTCGAATCCGTTCGCAAGGTATTTCGCCATCGTCCAGCTCTGTTCAATTGGCTGGGCAGGGAGCGGGGCGGCGAAACGACTGCCTTGAAAGACGTTTCTTTTGCGGCGGCGCGCGCCGAGGTCCTGGCGCTGCTCGGGCCGAACGGCAGCGGAAAAACTACGGCCCTCAAGCTGATCTCGACCATGCTCCTGCCCGATGCCGGCTCGGTACGCGTGGGCGGCTTCGATGCGCGGCGCGACGCCGGTGCCGTGCGGCGGAAGGTCGGCATCGCCGTTGCTGCGGAGCGCTCGTTCTTCCCTCGTCTCTCCGCTCGCGAGAATCTTGAATTCTTTGCCGCGCTCGACGAGGTCTCGCGCCGCGAACGAGCGCAAAGGATCAAAGAAGTTCTCCGCGATACCGGCCTCGAAGAGCACGCCGACACGCTGGTTATGAAGTTCTCCAGCGGCATGTTTCAGCGACTGGGCATCGCGCGCGCCCTAGTCAAGCGACCCAGCGTCCTCTTGCTCGACGAACCGACGCGCAGCCTCGACGCCGCCACCACCGCCCACTTCTGGACTACGCTCCGCGCCTTGGCGCGGCAAGAGACCTGCGTTCTGCTCGCCACTCACAACTTCGCGGAAGCGGCTGCCGTCGCGGATCGCCTGCTCCTGCTGCAGCGCGGCGAAGTGCTCGCTAATCGCTCCGTGGGCGACGGCGAAAGCGCTGACGCACTGCGCGCTTTCTACTTCCGCATGACCGGAGAGGTGGATGAGAAAATTTGTAATTTGTAATTGGTAATTTCGAACCAGGGTGCTCTGAGCGATATGTCCAGAGACAGAAACACAATTACCAATTACAAATTACCAATTACAAATTTCTTATGCCTTCGACCCTCGACAAGCTCCATGCCATCCTGCGGCGCGATCTGCTCACGGCCGTCCGCCACCGCAGCGGCTTCGTCGTGACCATGGTCGGAGTGTTCACCGAACTCGCGGCTTTTTATTTTTTATCTCGCGCCATCGGTCCCGGCTTTCGACCCGGTGGCGTCGAGTACTTCCCTTTTCTCATGGTGGGCACCGGCGTCTACACGTTCTTCGTAATGAGCGCGCAGGCTTTTCTGAGCGCGGTGCAGGAAGCACAGCAGACGGGAACGCTGGAAGTGCTCATGACGACCTCCACTGCTCCGGCTGAACTCGTCATCCTTAGCTCCATTTCTGCCTTTGCCGGAAACCTGGTTAATCTGCTGGTCTATCTTTTCGCAGGAGTGGCAGTCTTCCGGGCCGCGATCCACGCCAACTTTTTTTCGTGCGTGGCGGTAATGATTTTTTCCCTGGCAATCGCCCTCGCCCTGGGGATCGCCGCGGCCACACTTCAGGTTGCGTTCCAGAAAGGCTCAGCGCTGATCTGGCTGCTCGGCTCCGGACTCTGGTTCCTGAGCGGAACCATGTTCCCGATCCAGAGCTTGCCCCGGCCGCTCGAGCTTCTGGCGCGCGCCATTCCTCTCACCTATGCGATCGATGGCATGCGCAGGGCGTTGCTGGAGGGGCAGTCCATCACGGCGATGGCTCCGACACTGGCCGTCCTGGCCGGGTTTGGCGTGGTCCTGTTGCCGCTCGCGCTGGCCTGCTTGTCGCTAACTTTGCGCCGTGCACGGCAGGATGGAACTCTGTCATTTTACTGAGGAGATCGCTTCGCCTTTTCCGGTTTGCGCCGCACCCAAGTCAGATTGGCACCGGGGAAAGCCCTGTAGTACACTGCCTTTACTCTTATCAAAACTGGGGACAGGCAAGAGGGAAACCAACCCTTTCATATGTCCGGGCCATCAAAAAGCTTCCTCATGGAAAACACCGCGATTACGGCGCGCTCGAGTGGGAACGCGGAACGCTCAGCTTTGGTGGCCGACGCTTTGCGTCTCAGTGGTCGTTTGCGTTTGCAAGTTCACGGGGAAAGCATGCTGCCCGCTCTTTGGCCGGGCGATGTGGTCGAAATTGCAAGCTGCTCGCTCGAAGACGTCCGGCCTGGCGAGATCGTGCTCGCCCAGCGTGATGGCCGCCTTTTCCTCCATCGCCTCGTCTCCTGCAAGCCGGACGGTTTTCGGCTGCGCGGCGATTCCATGCCCGGCTCCGACCCTCAGTACCCCGCGGATGCGCTGCTGGGCCGGTGGGTGAGTAAGGCTGCCGAAAGGCGAGGCGTCTCCGGGTTTGGCGGGAACAGGTTTGGCGTGAAATGGTCGCGTGCGCTGGGACTGGTGCTCTGTCATTGTGGCGTGGCCCGGCGTCTAGCTCTGAAAGTTCACAGCCGCGGGCAAGCATCGCCGCGAAATTTTCGAAATCCGGAACAGGCCACGGAAATGGGTTCCGCAGGTCTGCGTTCGGCCGCGCTGGGTTCCGGCAAGCTGGGAGCCTCATGATAGCTGCGCCCCAAAAAGTCGCGTGTGTCGAAATCGGAGGGATCCCGATCGCCTTGTCCACCTGCGACCAGGGTTTTCTCGATCTCCTGCGCCAGCGTTATGACGGGTTCCTGAGTTCTTCGCCTCCCGAGTTTGAGCTTGAGTTTGATCTCACCAGCATGGGACCGGTTTCCGATGACGACGTTCGGGTCCGCCGCAATGTTGACGATGACGAGTGGATACTCGAGCGCGGAGACTTCCGCGCCCGCTGGGCCCCGCGCACCGGACGAGGCAACGTGCGCCAGAATGCCAATCCTTATTCTCTCGATTCGGTGCTGCGCATTCTGCACAGCATGATTCTTGCCGAGCGCGGCGGATTCCTGCTGCACGCCGCCAGTGCGATCTGCGATGGCCGGGCCTATCTGTTCTCGGGCGTGTCCGGCGCGGGCAAGACCACGATGACGCGGCTGGCGCCGGCCGACGTCATCCTGCTGACCGATGAAATTTCCTACTTGCGCCCGAGCGCAGACGGGTACGCGGCCTTCGGCACTCCTTTTGCCGGAGAGCTCGCCAAGGCCGGTGAAAACTGCACGGCTCCGGTCTCCGCTCTGTTTTTCCTGGAGAAGGGTTCGGAGAACCGTGTCGATGAGTTGTCGGCCGCGGAAGCCGTCCGCCGGCTCATGCGCAATATTCTGTTCTTCGCCGAAGACCGGGGCCTGACGGAAAAGCTTTTCGCCACGGCATGTGATTTCGTCGGAAGAGTTCCTATTCGCCGCCTGATGTTTTATCCTGATACCAGGGTGTGGGACGCGGTTCGCAACTTCGACCGCAATTTCGAACGCAAAGTCGCACGCAATAACGAACGCAATTTCGCACGCAACTTCCAGGAGGCGCCCGAGCATGCCTGAGAATTGCATTTACATTGCGCGCAGTTCTGCCATTGCCGCTCGCGCGCTGGCCGGCGAAATGATGGTCATGAACTCGGCCGATTCGACTTTCTTCGCGCTGAACGAAGTCGCAACCACCATCTTTCAAGCTGCCGACGGTCACACTCCCTTGCGCGAAATCGTCCGCGACAAGATCTGCGGGCAATTTGACGTCGATCCCCTACAAGCCCAGGCGGACGCCGAGCAGTTCGTCACCGAGCTTTCCAGCCACGGAATTCTTCTCGTTTCGAGCCAACCGCTATCGTCGGAGACAAACCGGGACCCGAACCCGGAGACGAACCGGGAGGCGCCCTGATGAGCCTGATGAGCGAAGTGGGTCAGAAGGCATTTAACCTGGGCGTGCCCATCGCCGTGCACATTGACGTCACCTATCGCTGCAACGAGCGCTGCGTGCATTGTTATCTCGATCATGACGACCACGGCGAGATGACGACCGCCGAAATCAAGAACGTGCTCGATCAACTGGCCGAGGCCGGCGTTTTCTATCTCACCTTCAGCGGCGGCGAAGTCTTCATGCGCCGCAACTTCTTTGAGCTTCTCGAATACGCCCGGCGCCTCATGTTCAACGTCAAGATCAAGACCAACGCGGTGATGATCCATGAAGCGGAAGCGCGGAGAATTCGCGAACTGGACGTAGACACGATCCAGATCAGCGTCTATTCGCATCGTCCCGAGGTTCACGATGCCATCACCAAGTTACCGCATTCTTTGGAGCGCACCATCAAAGCCATCCGCTTCTTGCGCGAACAAGGGCTGCGAGTCACCATCGCCAATGTGCTGATGACCGTGAATTCTTCCGATCATCTGGGCGTGCAAAAACTTGCCGACGAACTCGGCGTTCATTACACGCTCGATCCCACCATCACCCCCATGATGGACGGCGACACCTCCGTTCTCGCGCTGCGTATTCCGGGAGAAGAACTCCGGGAGGTTTTCAGCAATCCCGCGCTGGTCGCCAGCCAGGAAGAGTTCTGCGCTCCGCCCAAGCCGCCGTCGGCGGAGGATCTCGAGGGTTACTCGTGCAGCGCGGGCCATTCCTTCTGCTACATTTCGCCCTATGGCAACGTCTTTCCCTGTGTGCAGTTTCCGCTGCCTACGGGAAATATTCGGCAGCAGAAATTTTTGGATATCTGGAATTTCTCCCCGGAGATGAAAGAGGTTCGCTCGATCAAGGCCAAAGATCTGACCGTCTGCTCATCGTGCACCCACGTCACCACTTGCACGCGCTGTCCGGGCTTGGCCTATGTCGAAGGAAGCATGCGGGGCCCGTCCACCGCGGATTGCGAGAAGTCGTTCTACCGCACGGGCGTGCCCACGGCGAACATGCTGCGGCAAGGGCTATCGAAACCACGGACCACTGCACACCTAGTCCAGATTCGGCCCATCGCCGTTCCTGCATGATACGGGCGCGCGCGCCCGCTACAGTCCGGCAGCAGCGTTGTGGCTGCGCTTTAGGTCGATAACCGCTTCCGCGGCGGCCAACTGTTCCAGCATGCGCTGCACGGCGGCGCGGACCTCATGCGTCGGCTCAATGAACTTGAGCGCCGCGCCAATACCCATGTCCATGCGCACGACCTCGCTCGCAACTGTAACGTTCGTATGTTCGTGCGAGAAGGTGAGTTTCAACTTCGATCCGGGCAACAGGAGGTTGCCGCTTTCAACATAGCAACCGCCCAGGCTGAGGTTGGTAACGATGCCCACTATCGCCCGTTCCAGGCCGTTGCCGGAAATTTCCGTGATGAGCTGGCCTCGCACCCGCGGATACAGACGCCGGTTCTTCTCCGTCGAGTGACTCCGCTTCTGCAGATACATGCGTTTGTCGGCTTCCGAGAGGATTTTTTCGGCATCCATCCCGTCCTCGGGATACACCGCCTTGCCCACGCTCAGCGATAGAATATTCTCGTTGCAGATGTCCTTCCCAGCCTGTCTTGCCAAGTCGCGCATCTGTTCGGCTTTGCGCGCGGCCGCTTCGGATGTGAGTCCAGGGGCGATGACCACGAATTCGTCGCCGCCCATGCGTGCGACATAATCGTACTCACGGCTAGTTTCCTTCAGGGAATGCGCAAACAGCCGCAGTACGCGATTCCCTTCTAGGTGTCCAAAGCGGTCGTTGATCTGCTTGAACCCATCAAGGTCTGAGACCATCACGGTCAGCGTTTTGTTGTCGCGTTTGCAGCGCGCCATTTCCCGGTCGAGTTGCAAGAATAGCGAGCGCGCATTGGGAAGACCGGTGAGGTAATCGGTAACCGCCGAACTCTCCGCCTGCTTGTACTTCAGCGCGTTCTCGATGGCGAGCGCCATCTTGGAAGTTACAGCCCGCAAAATCCGCAGGTGGTCGGAGTTAAAGAAATCTTTTTCCGCGTGGTACAAAGCGACCACGCCGACCACACCTTGCAAGCCCTCGAGCGGAACGGCGAGCGCTGACATCAGCGTGCTGTACTTCGAAGTATCGTTCAAGTAACCGGGCTCGACCGAAGGATTGCCATTGAGGATCGGTTTGCGGTTTTGCGCGACCCACCCCGACAGCCCTTGTCCAATCGGAATGCGCAGCGAAGCAAACAGCCGGAAGTTGTCGCCATTCACATACTCCGGCACCAGTTCATCGCCCTGGCAGATGTAGATCGCAATCGCATCGTAGAGGACAACCCGGCGCAGTTTCACCGCGAAAACCGAGAGCGTTTCGTCCAGACTAAGCGAAGCTCCCAGATCCTGGCTGAGTTCGAAAAGAGTCTGCGCTTCCTGGCGCGCGGCCGCGATCGAACTCAGAAAACTGCGCTCCGGCAATTGCCGCCGTCCTTGCTCGGCGAACCCGGCTGCCGGCTTGATGGACGGCTCATCCTTCGCGTCTTCATCTTTGACTTCCGTAGATAGCTTATGCTTGCCGAGGCCGTCGGTGCGTTTGTGAACCAGTTGCTCCAACTCCACGTACCGTCGTTCGAGCACCCTGACCACTTGCGGATCAAAAGCCTTTCCCGATTCATCCACCAGTCGCGCCATCGCTTCATGCAGCGGCAGCGCCCGCCGGTATTGCCGGTCGGAAGCCAGCGCGTCCAGGAAATCCACCGCCGATAGAATGCGGGCCCCTATCGGAATCTTGGTCCCTCGCAGTCCCATCGGATAGCCAGTCCCGTCGTACCTTTCGTGGTGGGCCCGTACGATGGGCACGACCGGGTATGGAAAGCGCACCCGTTCCAGAATTTCCGCCCCCACCAGCGGATGAATCTTCACTTTCTCGAATTCTTCCGGCGTCAGCCGGCCCGGTTTCGAGATGATGTGCTCGGGAATCGCCAGCTTGCCGATGTCGTGCAACAAGGCTGCGGCCTGCAAGGCATCCATTTCATCTCGCTCAACCTTCAGTTCCTTTCCCACTTCGACAGCGTAGACACGAACCCTCTGCAAGTGGTCGTGAGTGGTCTGATCCTTGGCCTCAATGGCGAGGGCGAGTACCTCGATCGTACGCATATGCAAGTCAGCCATCTCTTGCACGTGCCGCTTCTGGTCTTCCAGTTTGCCGAGGTAAAGACGGTAGGAACGGTAGATGAGGTAGGCCACCGGAAGCGTCAGCAACGACGTTTGCCAGTCGGTAAAGCCGTGCAGCCAACTCATCGCGCCGGCCAGGCCCGCAGCCACCAGGTAGTAGGGGAAGCTCCAGAAGTAGCAGTCTACCCACACCTTTCGCAGCGACCTGCGCTCCGTCAAGGAGATGAGGGCGGCCATCGGAACCGTGTTCGCCACGAAGTAAACGCACGCCGCCAGAAATAGCGACATAGAAGGGTTATTCACGGCGTGATGCGTCAGGAAATAGCGATACAGGGCAAAGGTCACCGCGATGGCCAGTGCCGTCGCACACACATTGAAGGCGACTTGGATCGGAATCGGATGGTCCCCTAAATACTGCACGACCACCGCCGCGCAGCCCAGCGCCATCGCTTCCGGCAAGCTCAGTTCCAGCACGCCCAGCAGCAGAAACAGAAAGTTCACTGACATCGTCCCGGCAATGCCGGGCAGGTTCACCTTGAGCCGCGAGGCGCCCAGCGCAATCGCGAGATAGCAGGAAAACTTGAGCGGATTCTCGCTTCCCCCGTGCAGGAGCGAATAGGTCAGCACGGCCGTCCCGCAGAGCACGACCACGGCAACAAAAACCCGTGGCGCCGCGCTCATGTCCCTCCAGGATTGAGGGCAAGTTTTCATTCCAGACGGACTCCTCCCAGCGCACGGGTTGTAATTCCCAGGCGCAAAAGCGAGGGATATTCATTGATAACAGGCACGGGAGGGGCAGGAAAGGATTAGGCTATTTGAAGATAAACTTCCGTAACGGGGAACGAGTAACCTATGGCTGGTACTTCGCCTTCCCAGCACCCGAGATAAACTCTTAAAGCCATAGAAAAGACAATCCCAACCACCGCCTAGGCGGATCATTGCAAACTGAGGAGCCGGAATGTCACAGGACAACAACGCCGGGAAAAAGCAGCACTTTGCAACTTTGGCCGTTCAGGCTGGCCAGGAAGTTGACCCTACCACGAAGTCTCGCGCCGTGCCCATTTACCAAACCACGTCGTACGTATTTGACGATGCCGACCATGCGGCGCGCCTGTTTGCCCTCAAGGAATTCGGGAACATCTATACCCGGATCATGAATCCGACCACCGATGTGCTCGAAAAGAGAATCGCGGCACTGGAGGGCGGAGTGGCCGCACTGGCAACCGCTTCCGGCCAAGCGGCCGAGACCCTGGCTGCGATCACGCTGGCCTCCGCCGGAGACGAACTCCTGTCGACCACCTCGCTTTACGGCGGAACCTACAATCTCTTCCATTACACGCTGCCGAAACTGGGCATCGCGGTGCGCTTCGTCGATGGAGACGACTTCGACGGCCTGAAGAAAGCGATCAATTCCAAGACCAAGGCGCTCTACACCGAGACGCTCGGAAACCCGAAACTCGACGTGGCGGAGATCGAGACCCTGGCTCGCATCGCCCACGAAAACCGTGTGCCTCTCGTCATCGACAATACTTGCGCCTCCCCGGCGCTGGCTCGTCCCATCGAGTGGGGAGCCGATATTGTCATCAATTCGGCAACCAAGTTTATTGGCGGGCACGGCACCTCTATCGGCGGCGTGATCGTGGACGCCGGGAAATTCGACTGGAAGGCCTCGGGGCGTTTCCCGGACTTCGTGGAACCCGATCCCTCGTACCACGGAATTTCCTACACGGAGGCGTTTGGGCCACAGGCGTTCATTCTCAAGGCCCGGCTGCAGGGTCTACGCGACACCGGCGCGGCGCTCTCGCCGTTCAATGCCTTCCTGTTGCTACAGGGCGCCGAAACGCTTCACCTCCGCATGCAACGCCACTCGGAGAATGCCCTTGCCGTAGCCAAGTTCCTCGAAACCCACCCCGGCGTCGATTGGGTCAATTATCCCGACCTGCCTTCCAGCAAGTACTACTCGCGGGCGCGGAAATATCTGCCGAATGGCGCGGGATCGCTCGTCACCTTCGGAATCAAAGGCGGTTACGAAGCCGGACGTAAGCTGATCAACTCTCTGTCCCTTTTCAGCTTGCTGGCTAACATAGGCGACGCGAAATCGCTGGTCATTCACCCCGCGTCCACCACCCATCAACAGCTCTCCGAAGCCGAACGGAGGGATACCGGGGTTACGCCGGAATTGGTACGCTTGTCGGTAGGAATTGAAGACCTGCGCGACATCGTCGACGACCTGACCCAGGGATTGGGGGAGGCAACTGGCCTGTCGCCAAAGGCAGGTACAACAAAGTAAGTACGACTAACAGCCCGTAGGGCGAGTACGATTTGTATCAGGGTACGAGTACGATTTGTATCAGGGTACAAGTACGATTTGTATCAGGGTATGCCTTTAGGCATACCGTAAGCGTTGTGTTACGAATGCGCCTTTAGGCGCTGGTTTTTGGCGCTGTAGTTTCACCACGGGCAGCAAAGTAGGAGCACCGAAGAATGCCGGCCATCATTCCGTCGGTCCGCGCGAAGCACTCTTTTGCCGAAAAGGAGGGCTTCGCCCTGGAATGCGGAGGCGAACTCCGCCCCGTGACGCTTCAATACGCCGTGTACGGTGAACTCAATGCGGCGCGCGACAATGTGGTCCTCGTCTGCCACGCGCTCTCGGGCTCCGCCGAAGTGGCCGATTGGTGGCCCGAGTTGTTTGCCAACAATGACTTCTTCAGCATCGACCCCTATTGCGTAATTTGCATCAACATTCTGGGATCGTGTTACGGTTCGACCGGTCCACAGTCCATCAATCCCAACACCGGAAGAACCTATGGGCCGGACTTCCCGCTGGTCACCGTCGGCGATATTGTCCGATCGCAACGAGAGGTTCTCGATCATCTCGGAATCGATCGCATTCAACTCGTCATCGGTGGTTCGATTGGCGGCATGCAGGCCTTGCAGTGGGCCATGGATTTCCCCGGCCGCGTCGATAACTGCATCAGCATCGCCGCGACGCCGCTGGGGCCTATGGGACTCGCCCTCAATCACATGCAACGGCAGGTCATCCGCCTCGACCCCAAGTGGAAGAATGGAGACTACGGCGACCAACCGCCAGCTCTCGGCCTGGCCCTGGCACGCAAGATTGCCATGTGCTCTTACAAGTCAGCGGAGCTGTTCAGCACCCGCTTTGGGCGAAATCCCAACCGGAACGGCGAAAATCCATGGGCCGAACCAAACGCTCGCTTCGATGTGAGCGGTTATCTCGATCATCAGGGCGAGAAATTCGTACAAAGGTTCGATACCAATTCGTATCTCTGCATCACGAAAACCATGGACACCTTCGACCCCGTAAGGAAGTACGGCTCCATCCACGCCTATAGCCGCATCAAAGCCCGCGTCACCCTCGTGGGCATCTCCTCCGATTGGCTTTTTCCAGCCTCCGAGGTGCAATCCTTGGCGGGTGAGCTTAGAAGCTGCGGCGTGGATTGCATCTACCGTGAAATCGAATCCTCCCACGGCCACGACGCTTTTCTCGCCGAACCCGACAAACTCGCCTCCATCCTAGCGACGCGACTTTCTCCGCACCCCACCCCAGACTGAAGCGGATCGAGGCAGCAAGCGCGCCCCACCGTCAGCCTGCATTATTCATGACGAGTTTGGAAAGAATCCAGAAGGGCACGACTCCACAGGCCGCAAAAAAACTCGGACTCGAACGGGTTTGGGAAGGGCACGACTTCAGTCGTGCCGCTACGTCGTTGAAAATGGTTTGCGCTTTAGCACCCGAGGTGGGCTTTTTACACCCGCTATAAGTTTTTTCGCAGCCCTTGAAGCCGTGCCGTCTCGCTTCATGACCATGCGTGTCAAAAGTGGAACCCGAGCTGAGCCGTCAGCGCGCGCGGCGTCACATAGTGCGTCCCGCTGAACGTCGAAAGAAAGTTATAAAGCGCCAGCTTGTTGGTTATGTTGATGGCGGTGAGCGTAAGACTCCATTTGTAATGGTCGCCTTTGAACAGGTTGTCGTGGCCCACCGAAACATCGAACAGGCTGCGCGACGCGATGCGCGGCGGATGGTGATCGTCGTCCTCGGTTCCATTCGCCGGCACTTGTACAAGACTGGATCCGAGCGGTGCTCGGCACGGCGAAGGCAGCGGAGTGGTCGGGGTTGCGTGGACGCCATTGCACGTGAACCCGGCCTCGTACTCCTGATCGGCGCTCAGGGGGTTTCCGAAAACATCCTGCAACAAAACCGCTGGTTGCCCGCTGGGTGTGGTGGCTGACTGCGGACAATCGTTGTTGGCATTTACCCCGTAGCACGGCGCGTTGCCGGCCACCAGCCCGCTGTCGTAGCGCCAGTTGAAGCCGACCCACGGGCCAAGCTTCCAGGGCTGGTATTGGAAGTGGGTGGTCTGGTTGAATTTTTCGTCGTGATCGATGCGGAACGGGAGTCCGGCACCGGTTATCGTCGCGCCTGCGCCGCCGATTTGCGGAGTGAAGAAACGGGCCGCCACGCTGGAGAAAACCATGAGCGCCGAAAATCCGTGGAAGTTCGGCACGCTCACGCGGCCCGCATATCCCGGAATCTTGGAGTTATGCCACTCAATCGGGAAAGTGATCGGAGTGTCGCCGAGCACGCTGAAATCGTAGCCATTGTGCGTGTACTTCGTGATCCACTCGCCGGAAAAGACGAGGTACCTCCCGAAGGCCTGCTCCAGGCCAGCGTGGAATTCATTGCGAAAGCCGGCACTCAACGGGTTCGTTGCCTGCGAGGAACAGGCAAGAAGCGGGTTTAGAACGGCATTGCTGCATCCGATGCTGGAAAGCACCAGATTTTCATTGAAAGGAGATTCCAGGGTGCGAGCGTAGGAAACACGCAGAATCGTGTTCGTCTTCTTGACGTTGTAAGAGATCCCAAGACGAGGCTCGGCTTGCCGCGCGATGGTGATCCCGTTGTAGAGATCGCCGCGGATGCCGAGGTTCAGAGACCAGTTTCCGACTGTGACCACGTCCCGAATGTAGAGAGCAAGCTCCTTCACGTCCGTGTGACCGTTGAAGGCATACAAGCCTCCGCCGCGGGTTAAGTCGTAGGGAGACAGGGTTGAATCGAAAACAGGGTATAAGGCTGGGTTGGGGTCATAGGGCTGTCCATTGGACACGTAGCCCAGGGTCCCGTATGTAGCAAGAGTGTTCGGCAGATTGGCGCCAGTGCATTGCGAGGGATCGGTGAAACCCGGGACCGGAACGTACGGGTTCGGGTTCGGAGGGGAGACAGTCACTGGTGACGAAGTTATGCAGGGTGCGTTGAAGATTGGATCGACAATACCGACCGTGTCGTTTTCGTTGAGAAATGTCTGCTCGTAGGTGACTCCAGCCTTGATTTGGTTGATCCCTTTGACGTAGGAGAGATCGGATCGAAGTCCCGCGTTGGTGAGCGTACGGTTCTGACCCACCGACTGTCTCTGCAGGCTCGGCGGCCCGAGATCCGCGAAAGGATCGCTGCTTGGGTAGTAGTTGTAATCGTCGCGGCGCACGAATGCGCCCAAGGTAAATACGGCGTTCGTACTCAGCAGATGCGTCCACGAAGGAGCGATGTTAAAGGTTCCAATCTTGGAGCGTTGATCGTTCGACCCGACAGCGACACCGGGGGTAAAGCCGGTGGGAGTACCGATGGGAACCACGCCCCCGTAGTTTTCCACCGCAGGAAGAACCCCGTCCAGTCCGCTCCATGCCGTGGCGTTTTGCGCGTCGATTGAATTTGGCGTCTGGAACCAGCTCCGGCTGTAGCCGAAGTTCAGGTGGATCGAGTCGGCGGGCGAGAGCTGGTAATCCACGCGGTCGAACAAATTCTCTTCGTTGCCCTTGTCGTGCATTACCGCGAACTCTGGCGGATCCAGGAATCGGCCGGTGTTCAATCCGTTTACAGAGATAAAGTTTCCCCAGTTCTTGCCCCCGTACGCGAGGTCGGCGGCCACATTGGAGGATCCAAATGTCCCGTAGGAAGCGCTTACGCTGCCATGCGGCGTCGTCACGCCCTGGCCCGAGCGTGTGGTGGCCACAATCACCACGCTGGTCTTGCCTCCGTATTCCGCCGGTGGCGCGCCAGAGATGACTTCCATGGATTGGATCGCATCGAGTGAGAGCTGGTTAGAAAAGACCTTGCTGTGCTGGTCGGTATTGGGTTGGTCGTCGGTGACGATCGAATTCTCCGCGTGGTCGCCGAGTCCGTGGTAGAGGCCGTTGGAATCGGCAGCGATTCCGGGCGTGGAGAGAGTAACCAGCGAACTCAGCGACGACGACGCGCTTTCCAATGGAATCTTGTCGAACAAATTCTTGTCGATGTCGGAGTGGAAGGTGGGATCGTTCTCCACCAGATCTCCCGCCGACTCGACCGTGACCGTGGCGGTACCGCCGGCCACCGTCAAACTGACCTTGACAGTCACGGGCACCACCGACCGGGTCTCCACATCCTGCGCGTATTGAGCGAATCCTGCGGCCGTTACCGTCATGTGATACGGATTAAACGGCACGTTCGCGAAACTGAAATTACCCTTGCTGTCTGTGGTGGTCGTTCGCTCATAGCCGCTGACCGCTTGATGAATTTCAACCTTCGCATTCGCAACCACCGCGCCCGAAGGATCCAGGACGCTACCGTTAATCGATCCCGAACTTCCCCCCGACTGCGCATTCGCAGTCCCAGCACTCAACACCATAGCAACCGCAACCATAGCCGCAGCGAGCCGACTCTTGTAAAACGAATGCATGATTCCTCCAAGAATGAGTACTCGAGCGAGTCCGATCACAGATCACTGATCGAAGATCGAAGACCGAAGATCAAAGATCAAAGATCGCCGATCGAAGATCTGAAGATCGAAGCTCGCGGCCCCAGGAAACATCTATTTGGATTCAGCGCGGGATCAGGAGGCAGGTGGAGGACGAATAAACTGTGTAGTGACGGGTCGGAAGATCGGGGAAGCTTTCGCCACCAGGATCGCCAGGACGGCCGTAACCAAAATCGGTGCGGCAGCCGGCGCCTGAGTGCTAACTCCGGCATGAGCCGTCGCGCAAATCGAGCAGGTGTGGCGTGAAGTGGCCGAGTTCTCGGAATGCGAGTGGGTTGCCTGCACCGTCCCCATCACGCACATCAGGGCAACCGAGAGCACGCACACCGCTCTGACGAAGACGCCCCGATTTGCCGATACCCTGAGCATTCCGCCCCGCTGTTGATGATCTTGACCAATTACGTTCAGATGATTTTACGCTTAGATGGTTGTCCGGGGGTAAGCGACGCACAAAAAACGATAAGCGACGCAAAAACAATTCCTGCCCGCACACACCCGGGAAAACGGGCTGACGCTCCCCGCTTCTGCCGCGCCGGTTAGCCAGTCGAAGTGAACTCCCCTTATAAACTGCTCTCTCACAATAGTTTAGAGATGCGGTGGGCCAATCGGCGGCCCGAAATTCTCGCCGATTCCCTACCCAAATCGCGCCCCTAGCCGAGAACCAACAATAGCACTATCACTGGCGAAGGCATTCTCCGACAATCATTGCAATAGAAATTGGAGTTACAGCCACCGGTCGTAATTGCAGCGCCATCTGCGTCTTAATTTGATCTTTTCCAGTGTGCCCGTTCGTTCCAAGGCGGGTTTTTCGAGCTCAGACTCAGGGAGAGGTACCTATGTCAGGACAAGTCATTTTGTATTTTGAGGATCAAGCGGACGCCTTGCGCTTCGCCCTCGCCGCCGGTTCGGTGATGGCAGGAGATGGAACTCGCGTCACCGGCGATTTAGTCCAGGAAACGGCCCGAGTCACGCGCATCCGGTTGGACGCCGCCAACAAAGGAAAGGGCAAGCAACCCAGTCCTAATTCCAACGAACGCGTCGCCTAACCGCGCCCCTCCGGACGGTTTTACCCGCGCGTTCAAACCACCGCGAGCGAAAGTTCCCGCCGACGCGGGCGCGGGCCCGAATTAGAATGTCTGCTATGCCCATCGCTGAACAGACTTCTTCCTCTGCATCCACCGCGTTCGATCTCGCCTGGGTTCGCTCGCAGTTCCCGGCGCTCGCGCAAACTGTCAACGGGCATCCCGCCGTTTTTCTGGACGGGCCCGGCGGTACGCAGGTGCCGCAGCGGGTGATTGACGCCATCGCGGATTATCTGGCGCGCAACAATGCCAACACCGGTGGCGCTTACCACACCAGCCGCAACACCGACTGCATGATCGCGGAAGCGCGCGCGGCGATGGGCGATTTCCTAAATTGCGATGCGGATGAAATCGTTTTCGGCGCGAATATGACGTCGCTGACTTTCGCGATGAGCCGCGCGATCGGCCGCGAACTCGGCCGCGAACTCGGCCCCGGCGGCGACGAGATCGTGCTCACGCTGCTCGACCATGACGCCAATTTTTCGCCGTGGAAGGCGCTCGAAGAAAAAGGCGCAGTCATCCGCGCGGTGAAGTTCAACCCAGCCGATTGCACGCTCGACATGCACGACCTCGCGGCCAAAATTGGAAAGCGCACAAGGCTCGTGGCCGTGGGTTATGCGTCGAATGCGGTGGGCACAATCAACAACGTCGCCGAAGTGGTGCGACTGGCGCGGCAAGCGGGAGCGCTCACTTACATCGATGCCGTCCACTACGCTCCGCACGGAGCGATCGACGTGCGCGCCCTCGACTGCGATTTTCTGGTCTGCTCGACTTACAAATTTTTCGGACCGCACCTGGGCGTTCTCTACGGCAAGCGCGAGCACCTGAAAAGGCTGCGTCCCTATAAAGTCCGGCCTAACACCAACAACATCCCTAACTGTTGGGAGTGGGGCACGCTGAACCACGAAGGCATCGCGGGAATCAAACCCTGCGTCGATTACTGGGAGGAACTGGGACGTGTGGTGACGGGGTTTACCCCGTCAGAGACGCGGCAAGCCGCGTCTTTACAGAAAGAGCGCGCCCAGCCTGCGGTCATAACCCGTCGCGAAGCGATCCTGGCCGCGCACAAAGCGATTCATCAGCACGAGCGAAAGATGATGGAGAAGATGATCGCGGGCTTGCTAGCGATTCCGGGATTGAAGCTCTACGGCATCACCGATCCGCGGCGTTTCGAGAATCACTTTGAGGAGAGATGCCCAACGTTCGCGGTCCGCATCGAAGGCCACACGCCCCTGGAACTCGCAACCAAGCTAGGCGAGCGCGGCTTCTTCACCTGGGATGGCAATTACTATGCCCTGAACCTGACCGAACAGTTAGACGTCGAACGCACGGGAGGATTTCTGCGCATCGGCCTGGTGCACTACAACACAACGGAGGAAGTGGAAAGGCTGCTGGCCGCGCTGCGGGAAATTGTGAAATGAGCATAGGCAGCGCCCACGTAGGGACGGCCGCCCTCGTGAGCCGAAGAGTTGTGTGGGGCGGGCATTCCTGCCCGCCCCCCAATATCGCAAAGCCCGACCGCGCTGCTACGGCCGCAGTTCTTCCACGCGGTCTCCGCGTCCTATTAGCGCCAACTTCGCCAGCCCGATGAACAAACCATGTTCGACAATGCCGGGAGTATTGCTCAAGGCAAGCGCCAGCGCCGGCGGATCCGCGATCTTTCCGAAGCTGCAATCAAGAATCGGATTGCCGTTGTCGGTGATGTAAGGACTGCCGTCGGGCTTCGTGCGCAATTTAGGCGACCCACCGAGCGCCACGATCTTCTTCTCGACCACGGTTCGAGCAAACGAAATTATCTCGACCGGCAAAGGAAACTTCCCCAGCACAGGAACAATCTTTCCCGAGTCCGCAACCACGACCATCTTCTTGGACGCCGACGCAACAACCTTCTCGCGCAGCAGCGCACCGCCTCCGCCTTTGATCAGGCGCAACTGCGGATCGAATTCATCGGCGCCGTCGATGGTGATATCGATTTCCGGATGCTCGTCGAACGTGGTCAGCGGAATGCCGACGGAGCGCGCCAGGTCGGCGGTCTTAATCGAAGTTGGGATTCCGATGATTTTCAGTCCCTCTTTCACGCGCTCGCCCAGACCGATGACCGCGAAATAGGCGGTTGAGCCAGTGCCTAATCCAACGACATCGCCGTCGCGCACCAGCTTGGCCCCTGCGCGGCCTGCGGCTTCTTTCTCTTTTTCATTTGCCATGACTCACTCGTTTAATGACTCACTTGTTTATCGAAAATTTCTATGTAGGCAAGATAGCCCGCTAGCACTAATCCGAAAATAGCGAGCAGGTAAGACACAAGGTCGATCACGAACCCGGCGGGCTCGAAGGTGTTCGAATCCAGTTGCATCTTGGTCTTACGGTAGCGGCCGAGACCGGCAAGCAGAAGCAGCACTCCACCGACCGCGGAAATAATTCCCAGCCATGTAGTGAAGCCGGGAGTGATCGACTTGTAGCCCTGAAACTTCATGAATTCGCGCAGCGCGATGGAGAAGCGTCCAATGGCGAATCCGAAGATGATGGTCGCGACGCCGGTTCGCACCCAGGCCAGAAAGGTGCGTTCGTTGGCCAGGTGGTCGCGCGCGCGATTGGGGTTGGGATTCTCAGGCATGCGCTTGAGCAGGCAAATCGAGCAAGCCCGCTATTATTCCACAGCCTTATTAATCAGCGCAGGGATTCCGGCGATGTTTTTCAAGAGGTCGGCGGGAAAGCCGTGACGCTGCTGAAGGTATTCCGGTGAATTGTAGGAGAGCCACACCTTGCCCTGCTCGTCTTGCCACGCCAGTGCTTTCAACGGAAGGTCAATAGCCAGCCGGGGCGCGGCAACCATCAAAGGCGTGCCACCTTTCGGACTGCCGAAGATCAGTAACTGCGTCGGGCGCATCTTAAGGCCGACCTTCTCCGCCTCTCCGCTGTGGTCAATGAGGGCGAAAACCATGATGCCTTTTTCTTTGAGGATGGACTGGAGCCGTGCCAAAGTTTCGGCCACGGAGTAGCGACTGGACACATCAATGATTCCGCTGGCCATGGGGCGCCTCCGGGTATGGAGCAGTGGTAGTTTAGCAGCCTGTTCCGAAAGTGGAGAGCATAACTTCTTCTGCCTGAATCGGCCCCACGAGACCGATCATCCGTTATTCTATAGGGACCTTCTATGACGACTTCAATTCGAAATAGTAGCAAGAGCGCGGCTCCTCCAATCATTCAAAACGGCGAACGGGAACGAGTGTTTGAGCTGTTCCGGCAATTTGGATACCTGGAGGCCGAACTGAACCCGCTCGGCCTGCTGCCTCCGCAACCGCATCCCGACTTGCGGTTTGATAGCGATATCGACAACGAATGGGCACGTGAAGCGCGGCGCATTTATTGCGGAAGCGTAGGCGTGGAGTTCATGCACATCGTCGACCCGGAGCGGCGGCGCTGGATTCAGAATCAAATCGAAGCCGAACCGGCCGCTATCGCCGCCGACATCGATCACGACCGCGCGCTCGACCTGCTGGTGCGCGCCGAAATCTTTGAGCAGACGCTGCAACAGCGCTATCTGGGCAACAAACGTTTCTCCCTCGAAGGCAGCACGTCTTTGTTGCCGGCGATGGATCAGGTTCTGGACGTGGCCGGCGAGCACGGTGCGGTGGAGCTAGTAATGGGCATGAGTCATCGCGGACGGCTGAACGTCATCATTCATTTGGCCAACCGCCCGCCAGACCAGGTCTTCGCCGAATTTGAGGATGTGGATCCGCGCAGCGTATTGGGGTCGGGCGACGTGAAGTATCACATGGGCGCGACCGGCGAATACGTCACCAGAAGGGGGAAGAAAATTCATATCCACCTGGCATCGAATCCCAGCCACCTCGAAGCGGTCGATCCGGTAACGGTGGGACGCACGCGCGCCAAGCAGGACCGCGCCGGCGAAGGCGGCACCGCAAAGTATCTGCCGCTGTTGGTGCACGGCGACGCCGCCTTTGCCGGGCAAGGCATCACGGCTGAGACGATGAATTATGCGGACCTAGCTGGCTACACCGTAGGCGGTACGATCCACGTAATCGTCAACAACCTGATCGGCTTCACGACCAATGCCCGCGACGAGCATTCCTCGCGCTTCTCCGCGCAACTGGCGCGGCGGCAGGCGATTCCCATCTTTCACGTGAATGGTGAAGACGTGGATGCCGTGATGCGCATCGCGCGCATCGCCACCGAGTACCGCTACAAATTCGGCACCGACGTGGTCGTGGACATGATCGGCTACCGGCGCCATGGGCACAGCGAGGTGGACGATCCCACCGTCACCCAACCGCTCATGTATAAGGCGATCAAGCAGCATCCGCCCTTGTATCAGATTTACGCCAAACAACTCGGCATGAACGATGAAAATATCGCCGCCCGTGTGGGGGCGGTCAAGAGCGAGTACGAGGCCGCACAGAAGAGCGCGACGCAAGTCACCAAGAAGCCGCTGATGCGCGATCTGCCAAAGTACTGGGATCACTATTTCGGGGGCCCCTATAAACCGGAATACGAACCGCCCACGGGCACGGGCATTGACCGCGAGGAACTGGCTGAACTCACGGAGCGTTTGACCTCGTATCCGGAGGATTTCCACATTCATCCGAAAGTGAAGAAGTTGCTGGAGCAGCGCCAGGAAATGGGGACGGGCAAGAAGCCCGTCGACTACGGCATGGCGGAGGCGCTGGCTTTCGCGAGCCTGGTGAAGCCTAACTTGGGTAAGCAGGGGATTCCCGTGCGCCTGAGCGGGCAGGACTCGCGGCGCGGGACATTCAATCAGCGGCACTCGGTGCTGCTCGATATTGAGGATGAGACGGAATACATTCCACTGCGCCACATCGCGCTGGGCCAGGCGGCGTGCGACCTCTACAACTCTCCACTTTCGGAGGCGGGCGTGATGGGATTTGAATACGGCTACAGCCGCGATTATCCCGAAGCGCTGGTTCTGTGGGAAGCGCAGTTTGGCGATTTTGCCAATGTTGCGCAGGCGGTCATCGACCAATTTGTGTGCGCCGGCGAGGAAAAGTGGAAGCTCCTGTCAGGACTGGTGCTGTTGCTGCCCCACGGCTACGAAGGACAGGGCCCGGAACATTCGAGCGCACGCATCGAGCGATTCTTGCGTCTGGCAGCACGCGACAATATCCAGATTTGCCAGCCCTCGAATGCGGCGCAGTATTTCCACCTGCTGCGGCGGCAGGCGCTGCGCAAGTGGAGGAAGCCGCTGGTGGTGTTCACGCCCAAGAGCATGTTGCGGCACCCGGATGCGCTGTCTCCGCTGGAAGATCTGACGCATCAGCGGTTTCTGCCGGTGCTGCCGGACACAGAAGCGCAGGACGCCAAACGGATTCTCGTCTGTACCGGAAAGATCGGACACGAACTGCGCACCGAACGGCAGAAGCGCAATGAGAGAGAGAAAGACCTGAGCACCGCCATCGTTTTCCTCGAGCAGATGTACCCGTTCCCCGAGGCGGAACTGGCGGCGGAACTGGAGCGTCACAGTGCGGCGCGAGATATTGTGTGGGTGCAGGAAGAGCCTGCCAACATGGGTGCGCTTACCTACATGCTGCCTCTCTTGAGGAGCATCGCAAATAACCGGCCAGTTATTTCGGTGAAACGTTCCGCGAGTGCCAGTCCGGCGACCGGTTCGGCCAAGGCGCACGAGGTCGAGCAGAAGACGCTGCTGGCACTGGCGTTCACCACGGTGGACTGAAAACCGGCGCAGCATCTAGCCTGCAGCTTATATCACAATCACAGGCAGACGGGGCAAGCCCCGTCTCTACAGCGACGAATGAATCGGCTTACGGCCAGCGCTTAGCCGCTTCTTCCCAGCCGGCGCCGCGTGCCGGCTGGTTTGCCGCCTGGGCGTTAACTGCCTGCGGAATCCGAACCGGCTGCGGCGCGCTGGCAGCTAAGCTCGGTTTCGGCGCTTCAGCCATCTGCTCTTTTTCTTCCGAAAGCAGCGGGGCGGCGATGCGCAAGGCTTCAACTTCTTTTTCCAGCCTGGCCAGTTCAAGTTCCTTCTGCCGCAAAACTTCGTAGACATTCTTCATACTTGGGCACCTGTGTGTTGTAACAACGATTAAGCGCAGACTATGGTTCCACCGGCCTTTTGTCAAGGAAAACGGCACCCGGCGGTGCATGGGTGGTTATCGAAGCTTGTTCATCGAAGCGTGTTCATCGAAAGACCACGATGGCGACCAGAATGCCCAATATCAGGACGACCATCGCCAAAAGATTGATGGGGTTCGCCAGCCAGGATTGTCGTGTTGGCACCGAGTTTGCCAGGAAGGCCGGCACGAATTCCTCCTGCGTCGGCGCCCCGGAGTCGGCCCCGGAGTCGGCCGAGGCGCCCCGCTCCTGCTCGCGCTCCTGCTTCTCGCGCTCCTTCGTCTCACAATCCAGGCAGCGCGTTCTCCCCTCGGAAATGGGGAATCCGCAGGAAGCACATTCTTGCGAGAGTAGCATGGTCTCGGGGACTGCAGCGGGCGCCGGCGACGGAATTCCGGACGCCTCGGCGGGAGGAACTGTAGGCTCGGCTATTTTTGGGTTGAGAGGAATGTTAACGGGATTGTTAACGGGAATGCTAAGGGCGTTCGCCGAGGCCTCCGGCGCGCTGCTTGCCGTGGAGAATTCGCGCAAAGGCTCGGGCAAGGCCTCGGGCAAAAGCTCGGGCAAAGGCTCAGGCAAGAGTTCCGATAAACGTTCGGCGGCCTTTTCCGGCTCTTGCCTGGGCGCCGGCGCAGGTTCGGACTTCTGCCGCTGCTCGGCCAGATCGAGGGCTGTCAAAGTGAGCTCGGCCATGCGCTCGAGTGCGACCAGATCGCGCTCTTCGAAAGCGTAGGGGTGATCGGAAAATAGTTCGAACAGGCCGCGAACCTCTCCCGTACTCCGCACCAACGGCAAAACGACGATGGAGGCAATGCCCAGCGCCCGGCAAGTTTCCAGATTCACGCGCGGATCGGTTTCCGCGTTGTTGCAGCGCAGCAACTGCCGGCGGGCAATGCTTTCGCCGGTCAATCCCGAACGAACCTGCAGCCGCGCCCCGACTGCCGGCGCCGAAGGACCAGTGCTGGCGCGGCAAACCATCTCCTCACCCCGAGGCAGAGCGAGGGCAGTTCCGGTCGCGCCAGTAATGTACTGCGCACGTTCCACTAACAACTGGAGCGCGGAGTCCAGTTCCGTCTCTGCAAGCGTGCGGCCCCCATTGGAGTTATCGCCTGCTGCGCCGACTGACCCGACCGCTCCCGTTGCAGACGACTGATCCGTAGACGACTGATCCGTGGACGGCTGATCTGTAGACGATCGATCCATAGACGTTCGATCCGTCCCGGCGATCGTGGTGTCCTCCGCGTTCGCAGACGAGGGCAGATCTTCGGGTTGGGAGCTTTCGTGCATGGAATTCTTGTCAAAGCCACGTTTCGGCAAGCCAATTTTTTCAGTTTAGAACAGCCAAGGATTACACCGAAAGGGCTGAACCGAGTCTCACCTTGGAGACTCCGGCTGTCAAGGGCAGGAGAAGATTGCTCGCGAGACGCCCATCCCTCTACCTTAGGGCACGGAGCAATGCGGGACTTACTGCGACTTTTCGTCCTTATGCCGCAGCCATTCGATAAACATTTGTTCTTTTGGTTTGTCGTAGGCCATGAGCAGGTGGCGGATGCTGTGTCCGCTGACGAAGTGGCAAACTTCTTCCGCCAGGTTCTTGGCATGGTCGCCGGCCCGTTCGAGAGATTGCGTCATGAAGATAATCTGCAGGCTGGAGTGGTGCGCGACGTTCTCCGGATTCTCGATGTGCCGCAGAAAGATGATATTGCGCAGCCGGTCCATCTCCGCGTCGGCGCGGAGCACGTCAATCGCCTTCTTGACGTCGCGCTGGGAAAAAGCTTGCCCGACATCGGTCAGCATTTTCTCCAGAACCGTAGCCATCTGGGTCAAGTCGCGAGCATCCTGCGCGTCGATGCGCCCTCCCGCAGCTTGCGCGCTGGTGGCAAAGCTCAAGAGCAGGTCCCCTATGCGCTCCAGTCCAATCATGACTTTCATACACCCCAGCAGTTGCCGGGTTTCGGCCTCCGGGACGCGGGTGATGCAAGCGGTCACACCCGAGTCCACTTCCAGGTCAATGGCATCGAGATCCTTTTCGCATTTCCGGATAGCATTCAGGCGGGACATGGAACCGGTGGCAATGCCCTCGGCCGCGATGGACGCCGCCTCGCGCGCCAGTTCGCAAGCTTCTACGGTTCGCTGCACCAAGCCCGAGTGCGAGGGTTCAGGCCAAGGTGTTTTTACGCTGGCTGTACTCATAGGTATAGGTAAAGACCGGTATAAGCCGTCATAAGAAAGACCGCCCCACTTTCTTGGATGCCGGATCCGCTCCAGTGGACGCGAGCGGCAACACCCGGAGTGTGGCACACAACCCCACGAAAAGCATAATTGGCGCGGTTACAAAGTAGGTTACAACCCGGTGAATTTCTTGATGCCGAGAAGATTCAGCTAATGGCTCGGTTTCCGAGTAGCTGACGAGTTCACAGTGGAACGAACAATCTCGCGCCACAGCTCCGCCATCTCCTTTAGGACCCAAAAATTTCAACTCCTAACATCAGACCCCAAGCGTGCCATGCTAATTCCAGGTTACAAGCGAAGCCTCATTCGTGTGGTTGTGTTGCGCCGGCGCTGCAAATGATGTGATAACATCCTCGCGAATTCGTAGATTACTTCTTCACCCTACGAAGCAGTCATCTTTTCCCCGAGAGGAGGCTAGCTATGCAAACGAAGATGGATGCATTGATGACGAGAGGTTGGAACGGGCTGATCGATCTTGGAATATCAGTGCTGGAAGCGCTTGCGCTGTGGATTGTCGGCCGCTGGCTGATCGGCGTTTCCCTTAACATCATCGGCCGCACCATGACCCGCCAGAAAATCGACCCCACGCTGATCCGCTATATCCAGAATGCGGTCGGCGCCATCCTTAACATCGTACTGGTCGTCGCCATCCTCAGCTTCTTCGGCGTGCAGACAACGAGCCTGGCGGCCCTCATCGCGGCAGCCGGTGTGGCCATCGGCCTGGCTTGGAGCGGATTGCTGGCCAACTTTGCCGCGGGAGTATTTCTGATCATCCTGCAGCCCTTCAAGGCTGGCGATTTCGTGACCGCGGGCGGAATCATGGGCACAGTGCATGAGATCGGGCTATTCGTGACCTACATCGACACTCTGGACAACGTGCGGCATATCGTTGGTAACAATAAAATCTTCGGCGACGTTATCCAGAACTACTCCACCAACGCTTACCGCAGGGTGGACCTGACCGCGCAACTGGCGCACGGCGTTGATGTGCACGCTGCGATGGCGCTGCTCAAGAAGGCCCTGGCGGGCATTCCGAACGTTATGACCAATCCTGCCCCCGACGTGGAGATCCTGACCTTCAATCTGGCAGGGCCGGTGCTCGCCGTGCGTCCGTCTTGCAATAACAAGGATTATTGGCAGGTGTACTTCGACACCAACCGGTTGATTAAGGAGACGTTTACCACCGCTGGCTTCGAAGTGCCCGAACAACACTACGTGGTGCGCACGGATGTCGCTGGCGCAACTGCGGTGCGCGCTGCGTGATGGTCTCGATTCTTGAAAACAGAGATCGAGCCCTTCCGTCATGTGTATTAGTGCGTCAGTTTCTGATTGCCCGTGACGCGGCCCGGGGCTGGATCACCCAATCCCGGGCACGGTGGAGCGACGGGCGTCCTCGCCCGTCCTGCTGGGCGGGACGGCTGCGCCTGGTTTAACGTCACTCAGAACCCTGCTCGGAAGCGGGCAGCGTGAACAAAAACGTCGAGCCGTGGTTGAGCTCGCTTTCGGCGCGAATCGTTCCCTCGTGGGCCAGGACAATGTGCTTGGCGATGGCGAGTCCCAGCCCGGTGCCCCCGGATTCCCGCGAGCGAGCTTTATCGACGCGGTAGAAACGCTCGAAAAGACGGGGCAGATGCTCGGAAGAAATGCCGGATCCGAAGTCCCGCACGTAAAATTCGACACTGCCCTCAACCGCGCGGGCTCCGAGAATAACTTTCTTTCCGGACGCCGCGTACTTCAACGCATTCTCGATGAGGTTCGAAAAAATCTGGTGGATGGCTTCGCGATTCGCATTCACATTGGCGCCGGGCACTGAGTTCTCAATCACCAGCTCGACGCCATACGAGCGCGCCACTTCGACGAAGCTTTCCAGGGCATCCTGCAGCAACTCTTCGGCGCTGACCCGCTGGATGTCGAACCTCTGCTCGCCCGATTCCACGCGCGCCAGCGTGAGCAGGTCTTCCGTAAGCCGGGACATGCGCGCCGCGTTCTTGCGGATGATTTCCAGAAACTCGCGCACGTGATTGTCTGCAATCGGGCTATCGAGCAGCGTCTCGGTATATCCCTGGATGGAAGTCAGCGGCGTGCGCAGCTCGTGGGAAACGTTGGCGATGAAATCCCGGCGGCTCTTTTCCATGCGCTCCGTCTCCGTAAGATCGCGGAGCACGGCGACCGCGCCCCCTCCGGGCATAGGCGCCGCGGTGACATCAAAGGTGCGCCCGGACGCAATGGTGTTCGCGCGCACCGACCTGACGACCTGGTAGCGCGCCGCATCTTGCATGGCGGCGAGAAAGTCCGGATCGCGGACGCTGTCGATCAACGGCGCATTCAGGCGCAGAGCGCGAAGCAGCAGACGGTCCATGCTCCGATTGGCCCACTGTACGCGTCCGTCGACATCGACCGCGACTACTGCGTCCTGCATGCTGTTGAGAAGAGTTTCCAGCTCACGCTGGCTGGTTTGAACGCGAGCGTAACTTTCCTCCACCCGGCGCGTCGTCTTATCGAGTGCCAGCGCCATCTGCCCGATCTCGTCAGTCGAAGTGGAGGCGATTCGGGCCGTCAGATCCCCGCCCGCGACGCGCTCCGCAAAATCTACGATCCGCTGCAGACGCCGGCCCACATATTGCGAAGCGGCGGCCGCCACTATCACCGCGAAAACCAAAGCGCTGAACGATCCCCAGAACAACGCCACGCGCAGCGGACGATCGGTAATTTCGATCTCGGGCAACGGATACGCCAGCCGCACCGCTCCTCCAGAAACCGGAGCCGCCACGTACACAAAAGGAATGCCGAGACTCGGACTCTTGCGCTCATCCAAGCCGACTTCGCCGGCGAGAGCCGCAACAAACTCCCGGCGATGCGCGTGATTCTCCATCGTGCTCGGATCACTTTCCGAATCGGCCAGCACTTTCCCGGTGGGATCAATGACAGTGGCGCGGGCTCCCGCCGCCTGGCCCTCCTGGGAGGTAATGTCGGCCAGGGAGTGCTGCCGGTCCGCCTCCACGCGATGGGCGAACATCAAGGCTTTCTGTTTGAGATTGCGCTCGATCTGTTCGCGCAGCGTGCGTTCCCAAACCTTGTGCACGGCCAACTGCAGCGTGATCGCGGTGACGCCAATCACCAGCAAAAACACAAACATCAATTTAAAGAAGATGCGACTTCTCAACGCGCAACCTCAAAGCGGTAGCCGGCCCCCCGTACCGTCTTCAAGTAACGCGGGTTCTCCGGATCGGGCTCAATCTTTTCACGGATGCGTCGCACATACACATCCACCGAGCGCGGTGTCACGTATGCGGTATCGCGCCAGACCGAGTCGAGCAACTGGTCGCGAGTAAAAACCCGTCCGGCGTGCCGCATGAAGTGGTCGAGCAATCGGAATTCGGTGGCCGTGGTCGACACCGGTTTCCCGCGAACCGTCAATGTCATTGCCCCCGGGTCAATGTGGATTTCATCGATCTTGGTTGGGAGCGGCGGCAGCGGCCGCTCAAAACGGCGCAGCACCGCTTTGACCCGAGCCACCAGTTCGCGCGGGCTGAAAGGCTTGGGGATGTAGTCGTCGGCGCCCAACTCCAACCCCAAAACGCGATCCGCCTCGCCGCTCTTGGCGGTCAGAAAAATCACCGGAACCGAAGCCAGCGACACCGACTGCCGGATCTGGCGGCAAAGTTCCAGACCGTCCTTTCCCGGCACCATGATGTCCAGCAGAAACAGCGCCGGACGCTGCCTTTCGGCATCGGCCACCACCAGATTGCCGGTCGAGTAAAGTCGCACGTTGAAGCTCGCCCCTTCCAGATGATGGCGAACCAGGCGGGAAATATCCGGGTCGTCTTCCACTACATAGATCGTCGGCTTCACGCGAACCATTGTAGCTGGGAAATGTTTCAATTTCGATGCAAGGAGCGAAGAACGGATTCCGTGGCTGTTCAGATGAACAGCCCCGGAGGGGCGCACTAACTTAGCCCAGCGCTTCAGCGCTGGGAAAAGTGGAAGAAATGATTCAGGTCCCGGAGGGACGACCGAGTTCTCCGGTGCGCTCTCAGCGTTGCGATTAATGGGTTAGCGCAGCAACATTCCCGCGTCAACGCAAAAATCCATGGCGACAAATTCCCGCCGCAGAAATTTCGGGAAAGCCGCGGCCGCAATCATGGCCGCATTGTCGGTGGAAAGCGCGCGCGACGGAAAGAAAACCGGAAGGCCCTGCGTCGCGCCTTCGCGCTCAAACGTGGCCCGCAATTCCTGGTTGGCGGCCACGCCACCGCTCACAAAAAGAGTTCGAACGTCATACGCTCGCGCTGCCGCCAGCGTCTTCGTGACCAGATCGTCGACCATCGAGCGCTGAAAAGAAGCCACCAGGTTGAGGACTTGCCGGTCCGAGAGCCCGCGGATGTCTTCAAGCGTCGGCGTTTCGATCCCCGCAAGCGCAAGGCGGCGAGCCTCGATCGCAGGTTTCAGTTTCTCAGTCTCCACATATCGCAAAACCGCCGTCTTGATTCCGCTGTAGGAAAAATCAAACTGCGGCCCATCCTCCTCTGCCCGATGTTGCGTATGATTTCCCCGCTTGTGATCGCGCCGGTCCGGGTGCTTGATCTGCGCTATCTGGAACTTGACCGCCTGCGGATCGCCATGCGGCGCCAGCCGGTCGATGATCGGTCCTCCGGGATAGCCCAGTCCCAGCAGCTTCGCGACTTTATCGAACGCCTCCCCGGCGGCGTCGTCGCGAGTGTGCCCGATGTTCCGGTAGGTCCAGAGATTTTCCTGCGGCTGGGCAAGATAAAGATGCGTGTGGCCGCCCGAGACCACCAACGCAAGCACCGGAAAATGCAGGTCGGCATTTTCGCTTTGCCGCTGCTCAAGCAATACGGCGTGGATGTGTCCCTCAAGATGGTTGACGGCGATCAGTGGCTTCTCCAGCGCGAAGGCCAGCGCCTTGGCATAGCTGATGCCAACCAGCAGAGCGCCCGCCAGTCCCGGCCCTTGCGTGACCGCGATAGCATCGACGGACTGATAAGTGTGCCCAGCTTCGGCCAGAGCTTGGCGCACCAACGGAACAATCGCGCGCAAGTGCTCGCGAGAGGCCAGTTCCGGAACCACTCCGCCATAAGGCTGGTGCGTGGCGATCTGCGAGGCAACGATGTTCGACAAAACCCGCTGCCCCGAACGCACCACCGCCGCTCCCGTCTCATCACAGGAGCTTTCAATGCCGAGGATGTGCGCGTCAGGCATAATTAAGCTCTTGGCTCTTGGCTCTTGGCTTTTAGCTCTTGGCTCTCAGCTCTTGCTATCAACTTTCCAGAGCCGGTCACACCGAATGGTTTTGGGAAGGGCACGGCTTCAGCCGTGCCGCCCAGGACCACAAGGAATGCGGGCTTTAGCCCCTGAGGGCCAGATCGCGTCCCGGAAGACTGTTTGTAAGACCAGCTCTAGTTTACGCGACCACGACTAACCGCCGATGTCGAACGCCAAACAACACGCCGCCGAAATCGTCCACGCGCTGCGCGAACGCGGGCACCAGGCCTACTTCGCCGGCGGATGTGTCCGCGACCTGCTGCTCGGCCGCGAGCCCGCCGACTACGACGTTTCGACCGACGCAACTCCGCGGCAGGTCATGCAAATCTTCCCCCAAACCTTCGCCGTAGGCGAGCAATTCGGAGTCGTACTGGTGCCCTTCAAAGCTGATACCACAAAGGACACGAAGGAACACGAAGGCGACGAACCTGCGCGAACAGACTCCTTCGAGGGGCAAGTCATACCGGGCGCGATGGGCGGATCGGGGAAACAGCGCTACGTGTTCTTGCCGCCATCTCTGAGGAAGTCTGTCGAGGTAGCGACTTTTCGTTCCGATGTGGGCTACTCCGATGGCCGTCATCCCGACGAGGTGCGCTTCAGCAAAGATCCGCGTGAAGACGTACAGCGCCGCGATTTCACCATCAATGGCATGATGCTCGATCCGGAGACAAACGAGACTTTGGATTTCGTCGGTGGCCGCGAAGATCTAAAAGCCGGAATCGTGCGCGCCATAGGCGACCCCGAACGCCGTTTTGCCGAGGACAAACTCCGCATGCTCCGCGCCGTGCGCTTCGCGGCGCGCTTCGATTACAAGATCGATCCCGCAACCATGGCGGCGATCCAAAAGTTAGCGCCGCAAATTCGCCAGGTCTCCTGCGAGCGTGTACGAGAAGAACTGACCAAGATGCTCACCGAGGGCCAAGCCCGCCGCGCCTTCGAATTACTGGATACCACCGGCCTCTTGCGGCAAGTCTTGCCAGAAATTGCCGCCATGAAGGGAGTGGAGCAATCGCCCGAGTATCATCCCGAAGGCGACGTCTTCGTGCACACGCTGCTGCTCTTGGAGAAACTGCAGCCCAGCGGTTCCGGCCCTATTTCCAAGACGCTGGCCTGGGGAGCGCTGCTCCACGACGTAGGCAAGCCGCCGACCATCCGCATCGCGCCCGACCGCATCCGCTTCGATGGCCACGTGGAAGTGGGAGTGAAGATGGCCGCCGAAATCTGCCGCCGCCTGCGCTTCTCCAACCACGAGACCGACCAGATCCTCGCGCTGGTAGACAATCACATGCGGTTTGCCGATGTCCAGCGCATGAATCAATCCACCCTGAAAAAGTTTCTCCGCCTGCCCGCCTTCGACGACCATCTGGAATTACATCGCATTGACTGTCTTTCCAGCCACGGCCAACTCGACGCGTACGAGTATTCACGAGAGCAGTTGCGTTCGATGCCGCCCGAAGCAATCCGCCCCACACCGCTAATTACTGGCCGCGACCTGATTGAAGCAGGCTATGAGCCCGGTCCGCGCTTCAAAGAAATCCTGACCGCAATCGAAGACGCGCAACTGGAGGGACGACTCGCGTCACGCGAAGCAGCGATGGAGTATGTGCGGAGAGAGTTTCCGGCGAATTGGTGACCAGTTCAATGGTACAAAGGGGTTCCCTATTCCTCACAGGAATCCGCTGATTCTGATTTCCCAAACGCGCCCGGTCGCCCGTACAATACGTAGAACAATGTTGACTCGCGTCTACGTAGACAATTATCGGTGTTTGGTCAACTTCACATGCGAGCTTGGGGCGCAGCAACTGATTCTTGGCCCCAACGGATCTGGGAAGTCCACTTTCTTCGACGTTCTCGCGCTGATACGAGACTTCTGCGTGCATGGACATGTTCGGGACGGCCAATTTCTGGGCCAGACACGCACGCGCTGGCAGAATGTGGCTGAGCAGACCTTCGAGCTTGACGTCTCAGGCAACGGCGGCTTGTACCAAATGCGACTAGTGATGGACTCCTGGGGCAATCCCGAAAAACCCCGCGTGGTCTCCGAGGAAGTCCGGTTCTCAGGCAAACACATTTTTCGCTTCGAGAAGGGCGAGGTTCACCTGTTCAACGATTACTTCCAGGACAAAGTGCAGTATCCCTTCGATTGGTACCGCTCCGCCCTGGCTACCATTACCGAGCGGAAGGACAATACGAGGTTATCGTGGTTTAAGCGGTGGCTTGGCGAATTGCTGGTCGTGAGTCCCGACCCGCATCAGATGTCGGGTTTGGCCGCCCAGGAGGTCAGGGAACCGGACGAATATTTGAGTAATTTTGCGGACTGGTATCGCCATCTGAGACAAGAAACAGAGGATTTTGATTACATCAAGGACCTAACCGAAGTTATAGAGGGATTTATTACGATGCGCCTTGAAGACGCAGGCGAACGTCGCCGTGAAATCAAAGTGCGGATGGGCTTCTCGGAGAATGGACAAACGGCCAAACAAGACACTGAATTTCTCCTCGGAGAACTCTCGGACGGGCAACGCGTGCTTATTGGGTTGTACGCTGCCTTGCACTTCGCTCTGAAGCCGGGTTCGACGTTGTGCTTCGATGAGCCGGACAATTTCATCGCTCTGCGGGAAGTGCAACCGTGGCTGACAAAAGTATTTGATCGTATAGATGATGACGACGAGTCGTCTCCACAGGTGCTGATTGTTTCGCACAACCCAGAGCTTTTGAATCGCATGGCGTTCAAGGAGGGCTTGCTATTTGATCGGCCTGGTGGGCGACTCACGCGCGTTAGGCCCTTCGGCGATCCGTCGGAAACCGGCCTCTCGGCTGCGGAGTTGATCGCGCGAGGTTGGGAAGTTGAGTGATCGGGTCTCAAAGGTGGTTCTGCTCTGCGAGGACGACTTGCAGGAGCAGGGGGTTCGCTCGTACCTGAAAGAGTGCGGGCTCAACACAGAGCCGCCAATGTTCTTCCCCCGAAATGCGAGTCGATCAGTCCACGGTGGGAACATCGGGTGGGTCCTCCGTGAGTTTCCCCAAGAACTAGTAGCTTGTCGGCATCGGCACCGGGCAAACGCCAGCACCCTCCTAATAGTTGTCGTCGACGCGGATGGCTACACTGTCGAGCAGCGCCGCAACGAGCTGTGTCAAAACAATCAGATGTCCGGTGCCGATCCACTTGTGGTTTTGATTCCCAAGCGACACATCGAAACATGGATCCGTGCAGCGCTCGGCCAGATGGTCAACGAGAACGACAATGGCGGAAGATTGGGTAGAAGGCAAGCCGGATACTCCACGTCTCGATCTTTTTCGAGACGTGAGATGCCGCGCCCGATCTTCACTCCCGCAATCCGCCCCCGACCTTTTTTCATCACAACCAGCCTGTGTGCGCCATCACATACTCCCAACCCGACTAGTGCGACAATGTTCTCTGATTGGGACAGCGCAGAGCTGTGCCGGTCTCCAGAGACGGCCCCATGTGTTAGTAACTCTTTGATAATCACGAGCGGAGCGAAGAGCGCTCAGCAGGCTGTTGCAAAAAGCCGCAAGATCGGCCCAGAATAGGAAAAATTCGGCTAAGTTCTTATTCCGGAATATTTTGAAAATAAGTCCTTTAGGCTCTAGATTTTGGCAGCGCGACACCCTCTAACCCCATGATTCCAGGAGATCGGGGGGAGGGGGGTAGTTGTAAACACGGGTTAATACCCATATAGTAAACAGTCAAAACCCGAGCAGACGGACCAATCCCTCGCACGAGCCCCATCTTCATCTTTGGCAGTTGGCATTTCGCGGGCGAGGGCGCCCGCGCCACACAAACTATTCCTCGTCCTGATCCCACTCTTCCGGCGCGGTCTCGGTGGCCGCGCCCGGAGCCGGTTTTTGCAGATCGATCGGAGGCTGTCCCGCTTTCTTCAGCTGTTCGTTCAGCGCCGGAATATCTTTTGCCTTGAGTTCGGACCACGCTGACAACTGCTCTTCGAGCGCTTTGTCCAGTTCTCCGAACATTGCGACTTGCTGGGTCGTGGGCGCGGCGTCGGCGGTATCGAGAGCGGTTACGAGCGCGTTGAATCCGCTATTCAGGCGCGCCAGGCTGCGGCCTATGGGAGTGCTCAAGTAGCGCGCGCCGTAGCCGCCTGCCTGGCCTTCGATGGGCGCAGCTTTCGCTTCCAGTGCGGCCGCCGTCTTCTGGATCGCATCCGGAACACGATCTTCCCTGTGTTCCTCTGTGCTCCCTGTGGTAAAGGTCGCGAGCGCTTTCAACTGCGAGCGCAGGCTGCGCACCTGCTGCACGGCTTCGTAATCGCGGTGAAGAGCGTCGGCAATTTTCTGGTCCAGTTCGAATTGCCGGCGCAGATCTTCGGGTGATGTCTTCACCCGCGGGTCCATGCGGATTTCGAGCGGCGCCTTCACCACCATCTTGCCGCCGCTGTTCGAGAAGCTTACAGTGTACTTCCCCGGCGGTACGGTCGCGCCCAAGGGATACAGTGGCGTGTCGTGATAGATCGCCGAAATCGGGTAGTCGCGTGTCAACACGTCCGGGGCGGGGTAGGTCAGATCCCAAACGAAGCGGTGCATCCCCGCCGCCGCCGACAGCGTTCGCGGCGGACGCACCCAGTACATTGGTAAGTTGAAATCTTTTTCGTCGAGCGGCGCGGGCTTGTCGACGCTGGAGAAACGACGGACTAAGTTTCCGCTTTCATCGGTAATTTCGATTATGACCGGCGCGGAGGCAGCGTCCTTGAGCCAGTAGTCAATCATCGCGCCATCCGGAGGATTCTGTCCGGCTGGTTCTTCGGGCGGCAGCGGCGTGTCGGTGTTGTTGTTGCGGCGCACGCGATAAGTTAGCTGCGGCGCGAAGAGATACCACGCTGCATTCGCAACCTTGGAGCTGAACTGCCGAAGCGGCGTGATGTTGTCGAGGATCCAGAACGAACGGCCGTGAGTCCCTACGACTACGTCGTCGTGATGAATTACTAGATCGCGGATCAACGTCGGCGGCAGGTTCAGCTGCAACGATTGCCAATGGTCGCCGTCGTCCCAGGAGACATACACGGTGCGTTCGGTGCCGGCGAAGAGTAGGCCCTTGCGCTCGGGATCTTCGCGGACGGTGTTGACGGGCTCGTTCTCGGGCAGGCCGCTAACAATCTTCTGCCACGACTTTCCGCCGTCGTGCGTGCGGTAGATATAAGGATGCAGGTCATCGAGCCGAAAGCGATTTACCGCGGCATAAGCAGTTGGGGTATCGAAATGTGACGCGTCCATCTGCGCCAACTTGCTCCAGGGCGTCAGTTCGGACGGCGTCACGTTCTGCCAGTTCTTGCCACCATCGCGAGTGACTTGAATCAGGCCATCGTCGGTCCCGGCCCAGATCAGGTTTGCATCTTTCGGCGAAGGAGCAATGGAATAGATCACTCCGCGATGTTTGCCCTTGGCAGGATCGGCCGCGACAAACGGTCCAAGGGTCGCTGCAGAGCCCGGATCTTCGTTCGTTAGATCGCGCGTCAGGTCGGGACTGATGATCTGCCAACTGTTACCACCGTCGCGTGTGGCAAAAAGCACGTTCGATCCGAGATAGAGCACGTGCGGATCCGCCGCCGAGAAAATCAACGGCGCGGTGCGATCGAAGCGATATTTCCCGGTGCGCAGAACCACCGGCGAAACGTCGCGCGTCTGTCCAGTATTGCGGTCGAACACCGTCGCCTTGCCGCCGTAAATCAGATTCGGATGCAGCGGATCGGGCGCGACGTAGCCATATTCTTCTATGCCAACGGTGGTCCAGTCGCGAAAAGTAATTTCGCCGAAGTCGCTGCGGCTGGCGGTGCCGACCGAGCCGCTTTCCTGTTGGCCGCCATACACCCAGTAAGGAAACTGGTTGTCGGTGATGACGTGATAGAACTGCGCCGTGGGCTGGTTGTACCAGGAGCTCCAGGTCTGGCCGCCATTCACGCTGATGGTCGCGCCCTGGTCCACGCCGAGGGCGATGATGTCGGGATTTTCGGGGTTGATCCAGATGGTGTGGTAGTCGTCGCCACCGGGCGCGCCCTTGATGGCCGTGAAGTTCTTGCCAGCGTCGGTGGAGCGGTAGGTCGAAGTGTTGGCCGCATAGATCACATCTTTATTTCGCGGATCGACGCGCACGCAGGCGAAGTCGTCGCCGCGTCCCACGACGCGTTCTTCGGTATTCACGAGTTGCCAGCTTTCGCCGGCATCGTCGGAACGATAAACGCCGCTCTTTTTCCCTGCATCTACCAAGGCGTACATGCGATCGGGATCGCTTGGCGAAACGGCCAGGCCGATGCGGCCCAGCTTATCGGCCTCACTCGGCAGTCCTTTCGCGATTTGCCGCCAGTTATCGCCGCCGTTGGTCGATTTGTAGAGTCCGCTCCCCGGGCCGTTATAGCTGCCATCGGCCGTCCACGGCGGACGGCGCGAGGCCCACATGGCGGCAAAGATCACCTGCGAGTTTCGCGGATCGAACACGAGGTCAATCGCGCCCACGTTTTCATCTTTATAGAGAACCCTTTGCCAGGTCTGGCCGCCATCGAGCGAGCGGTAAACTCCACGCTCGGCATTCGGACCATAAGGATGCCCGAGGGCGGCGACAAGAACGCGGTTCGCATCGCTGGGATCGACCAGGATCGATCCAATCTGCTGTGCATCGCGCAGAGCGCCATCACGTTGTCCCAGATGCTGCCAGGTGCGGCCCGCGTCGGTCGATTTGTAGATACCGTCGCCTACGGAAAGATCAGGCCGGCGCAGGCCTTCTCCGCTGCCAACATAAATCGTATTCGGATTCGACGGCGCTACAGCCAGCGCTCCGATCGAACCAGTTGCTTGGCCATCGAAAATCGGATTCCAGGTGCGGCCGAAGTCCGTCGTCTTCCAAACTCCGCCGTTGTTGGGCGCCATGTAGAAGACATTCGGCTGGCCCGGAACGCCGGAAATCGCCACGGTGCGACCGCCGCGAAACGGGCCGATCATGCACCAGCGAAGTTCCTGGTACATCGCCGGGTCATACTGCTGGGCGGAAAGCGCCAAACTAAAAGACAAAACACAGAGCAAGGCGAGCAGAATCCAGAAGAGGCGCTGGTTCACAGTTGGTCCTCGGAGAAAAATAAGGATAAATCACGGCAGCAGAGATTGGACAGCGTAGGCACTACAACGAGTTTAGAACTCCTGCGACCCTGGGCAGTCTGCCGAGCTGCGCTTGGACGGGCGAGGGCGCCCGTCCCCACACGAGCATCTCGTCAAAAAGAAAACCCACCCTGCGGCAACCGAAGGGTGGGTTCAGTGCTTCTGAACTCAGGTCCTTAATGGTTAATCAGCCGGCTTCTTCGCTGGTTTCTTGCCTTCGGCGGGAGCAGCGGCCTTTGGAGTCCAAAACTCGGGATCTGCCTTAACCCACTCGTCCGCCGGGTAGCTCATGCGCGGATTAAAAGCGAACAGGTTCGTCTGGCTCGACTCAATCGCTGCCGCCGACAACGCAGCAAGCTTCTTCATGCCCTCTTCACCCATCACCGCTTCAAAGTCTTTGCCCGCCGCGAAGTTCTTGTCAATCTCCGCCGCCGACTTCATCGGGTTGAAGATGATGTAGGTCGTGTCCGGAAAGCCGTAGACCGCCGAATAAGTCGCCCAGTGGGCGTCGGGAATTTTCTTGTACGCGGCGGTTACCAGCTTCACGATTTCATCCCAATCCTTGTCATGTCCCTGCTTAACCTGAAAGCGCGAGATTTCGAAATAGCGCATGTGAGCAATGTCCACTTCGGGACGCAGGCTGTAGTCCTCGCGGAATACCAACGCGGAGGCGCCGGTCTCGCTCAAGAGCTCACCGTCGACGGCAGCGGCGTGGTCAAGGGCAGCCGCGAGCGCTTTATCCTTTTGGGTTGCGCGCGTATCCTTCTCCCACGCGGCAAACGAATCGTAACCGGTGAAAAAAAGCGCACGCGCCTTACCCGAAAGAGATTCCACCGCCAGATAGTGGGTTGGCCATTTCGCTTGCTTCATGGCCTGAACAAACATGCTTTCGGTCTTTTCATGTGCCATACCCGACTTCCCCGGTTTCGTGTATTCCCGGAAGACCGTCAGTACTTTGGGTGGCATATTACCAGCGGGCTTGTCCTGGCCAAAAACAATCCCGGATATTCCAGCAGTCAGCAAAATAACGAGGGCGAGCACCGACCCCGCGATTCTTCTCATAGTTGACCTCCTCGGTCACACAGATAACACTGATTTTTCTTTCTGCACCCCAAAAACGGGCTAATTGTACGCGACTTTCGAATTTTCGCAACCCTACAACAAGACGGAAGGAGACGGAGCAGGCGCGCTCCCAAGATAGCGCCGCAACGCATCCTGCCATTCCGGCATGCGGATGTTATAGGCGTGCAGACTATCCGGCGACAGAACGGAGTTAGCCGGCCGCCGCGCCGGGCGCGGGAATTCGGCTGTGGTCACGGGCTTGATTGTGGTCGGCAGGCCGGACGCGCGCACGATTTCAGCAGCGAACTCGTACCACGTGCAGTTGCCGGAATTGGTGACATGCACAATCCCGCGGGCGGATGCGCGGCACAGTTCGGCGAGAGCGGATGCGAGATCGGGCGTGAAAGTTGGGCTGCCACGCTGATCGTTCACCACAGAAATTTCAGAACGGGCTGACGCAAGCTTCAGAATCGTCGCCGGGAAACACTTGCCTCCGTGACCGAACAGCCACGAAGTCCGGGCGATGCAGACATCGGGCAGGATCTCGATTAGCCGTTCCTCGGCCCGCGCTTTACACTCGCCATAAACGCTGGTCGGATTTCTGGGGTCGCCGGTTTCGTAAGGCGAGCCCTTGCTGCCATCAAAAACATAGTCCGTGCTCAGAAACATCAGTCGAGATCCAGCTGCGCGGGCAGCCTCGGCCACATTGACGGCGCCCTCGCAATTCACCGCGAAGGCCAAGTCGCGGTTTGACTCGCAGCCATCCACGTCGGTGTAGGCAGCGGAGAGGAGAATCCAGTCGGGACGGGAATCGCGAATCACGTCGCGAACGCGCGCGCGGTCTCGCAGGTCGGCGTCCTTGGAGGACAGCGCGGTCAACTGCTCGGCGTTCATCTCGTTACCGCTCAACTCATGAACCAGTGCCTGGCCAAGCAGTCCGGATGCACCGAAGAGGGTGACGCGCATAGCGGCATTGTAAATTGGAACTCCGCGGACAAGATTGAAAAACCCGCGATATTGTCTTCTTCTCGATTCGTCTCTACTCGGTCTCAGTCGGTTGCGGCGTTCGCACCCGCCGCAGTGCGTGCAGGATGAGCGATCCGCTGATGCCGAAGCAGACCACGGCGGCAAACGCCACCAGAAACAGCGCACGGCGCGTCATCCGGAGGTAATCCGCGAACAGCGAGACCATGGCACAGAGAATGCCGAGGACGTTAAGCCAGAGAGGAGAATGAATATTCGGAAGATCCTGCCGAAACCGAACCTGAAGCAGAAGTGCGGCCAGCCCGATGGCAGCCACCACGACCAAAGCGACGGGACTGTAAAAAGCATTCGGCCCGGTGTAGATCACGACCAGCGCCAGCGCCAGAATGAGCAGACCTGATGCGATCACGGTCCACCGGCGCGCAACTCCGGACTGGGAACTCGTCACCGAACGATCTCCTCGCCCTTCTGCATATTGCCATTGTATCCGTCGGCCTCTTCCTCTGCGCTCAGACGCTGCTCGGCATCCATTCCGCCGCACGATTCTCGCCGTGCGACATAGCGTAGAGGACCAGTTCCACCCGGCTCGAAATCCCCACCTTATCGAAGATGCGCAGCAGATATTTCTTGATCGTGTGTTCGCTGAGCCCCAGTTCCGACGCGACCCCGCGGTTGGTCAAGCCGTCGGCTACGAGCGCGACGACCTGCTCCTCGCGAGGCGTCAACAAAGACCTTCCAGTGGAGTTGACAACGCGCAGCGTCGGCACCTCCGATAAAGCATCCACCACGTAATTCATCTGCTGGCTGTTGATCCAAACCTGCCCCTGGGAAACGCAATGGATGCACTTGCAGAGCATTGTGAAGGGAGTTTGGGTAAAAAGAAAAATGCCTTTTGCCCCCGCCCGCAGTGCACTCACCACCAGTTCGCGGTCATCGTTCTCGGCCAGCAGCACGGGGGAGATATTTGGATACGAAACGCGCAACCAGCGCAGCAGGCTCAAGTCCGCCAGGTGGTTCCCTGCAAGCAAGACCACGTCGGCCTGATTCGACTGCATGAAGTCGTGGAGAGCAGAACGTCTCCAAAGCGACAGCGGAAACCTGAAAGTCCCGCCGGCTTTTCAAGGCCCGAGTCAAGAGCTGGGACTGAATGGGACTCGAATCGGCGACCACGACTTGCACTATTTCGGTTTCGACCGACGGGATTCTCGTGGCCAGCTTCGGGGAGCGCATGGTATTCACACTCCCATCATGCCCCAAGGCGCACGGACTGGATGTAGGCTTCGTCACATCCCGTTGGTGATGAATTCCGCGCCTCCTGCTTACTTTCGCAGGGCTACTCTGGTGCATATTGTCCGCCGCAGCACTCTTCCGCCCGCGCGTGGGCCTGGGGCCGCCAACCTAACCCTGGCGGCCCAACCGCTGATTCATCACCTTTTCTATAGCTGGATCGTGCCCTGTACCGCGGTGGACAGTACTTTCCAAGTCTTGTTGTGCTTTGGACGTAACGATACCTTACAACGAAGCTCAAACGATCGAGCTGCTTTAATTCGCCGTTGTGAGCAACGGTGAGAGTCCGGAGATGAATGTACTTACCAAACAAGTCGTCGTGGGAGCTGCGGGCATGCTCATTCTGCAGCTAGCCGTGGTCACTTCCGCTCAGGAGACTGTGCCGTCGCCTGCTTCGGCCCCTGGGTTATCTGCTCCGCTAACTGGCAAGATCGCGGCGGCGGAGAGCTCGCAGAACCAGGGCCGGTCCGACACGAGCATTTCCACCAACGGAGCGATCACACAACCCGGAAAAGCGGGTGGCAAGGGAGATCCTGCATTCGGAGGGGAACGCCACCCGCTTTATCGGCTCACGAAATCGGACACAGTGGACGTAAATTTCACTTTTTCCCCCGACTTTAATCAGACTTTGACCGTGCAGCCCGATGGCTTCGTGGCACTGAAAGGTGCGGGCACTCTCTTAGCCGAAGGGCTCACAGTCCCCCAGATGCAGCAGGCGGTTGCCTATGCCTACCGCAGCTTTCTGCACGAGCCGGAGGTCACCGTAACCTTAAAGGATTTTGACAAGCCTTACTTCCTCGCGTCTGGTGAGGTGGCGCGGCCAGGAAAGTATGAATTACGCGGGGATCTGACCGTAAACGAAGCCGTGGCCATTGCCGGCGGCTTCACGCAGCAGGCCCGTCATTCGCAGGTCGTTGTCTTTCGCCGGATTTCCGCGTACGTTGCCGAATCCCACGTGATTGACTTGAAGAAGATGTTAGGTTCCCACGATCTTCACGAAGATCTTCACCTTCAACCGGGCGACTTTGTCTTTGTGCCGCAGAACCGGGTTTCAAAGATTCGCAAGTACGTTCCGACCAACGCCATGAGCTGGTACATGAGCCCGTTGCAGTTTTAGAAGAAAGGAGTGGCAGCATTCACTGATTGCGTCTTCAAAATCTGGCGAGTTCCCATAAAGCCCGCCGGGTGTGATCGGCTTTGCTGTACGATCCATGTCCGCGGAATTGAACGGAAACTCGCACACACCTCTCCCCCCCACCCCCCGCGAACTTGCGGCCACGCTGTTCCGGCGTCCGCGTCTCGTGGCTGCTTCTTTTGGGTTCGTACTGCTGGCAACGATGCTCTTCGCGGTCCTCTCCGCGAGATATGAATCGCACTTCAAGGTTCTGCTGCGCCGGGGCCGCTTTAACCCCATGGTCTCTTCTCAGCCCGCCAGCCCCATGGATTTCACCCGCCCCGACATTACGGAAGAGGAACTCAATTCCGAAGTCGAACTCCTAAGCGACGAAGATCTTCTGAAGCAAGTTGTAAAAATGGTTGGATTTGTTCCAGCGGACACACCGGACTCCGAGCGCCCAGCCGAGATCGAACATGCCGCTCGCAAGCTGTCCCGCCGTTTGGATGTCGAAGCCTTGAAAAAGTCGAACCTTATCCAGGTCAGCTATAAGGATACCGATCCGGAACGCGCCGCCCGTGTCCTCTCAGCGCTTTCTACCCTCTATGTGCAGAAGCACATGAATCTTCAGCGGCCCTCGGGGGAGATCCAGTTTTTCGACCAGCAAACCGCGGAATCCGAGAAGAGGCTGCGTCAGTCCGAAGCCGAACTGGTGCACTTTACTCGCGCTCGGGGCGTGGTTTCGGCAGCGCTGGAACGCGATATCGCGCTGCAGAAATTGGGCGAAGCCGACGCAGCGTACCGCCAGGTTGACCAGGATCGGGTCGAGACCGAGCGCCGAATTGCGTCGCTCGGCGAACAGCTCAAGTCGTTTCCCTCTCGGTCGGTCACCCTCAAGCGCTGGGCCGATAATCCAGAAGCTCTCGAAAAGATGAAAACGCACCTGCTGGAGCTCCGGCTCAAGCGCACCGACCTTCTCACCCGCTTTGAACCGTCCTACCGGCTGGTGCAGGAAGTAGAACAGCAAATCGCGGAAACTCTAACTTCGATTGCCGCCGAAGCGCTCACCCCAGTGCGCGACGAAACCACCGACAAGGATCCCAACTATGAGTGGGCCCGCATGGAAATGGAGAAGGACCAGGTGCAGCGGGACGGCTTGCGGGCACGGCAATCCGACGCTTTCACCCAGGTCGCATCCCTGCGCACGTTTGCCCAGCAGATGCAATCCGACTCGGTGGACCAGCAGGATCTGATGCGCGCCGCTAAGTCCGACGAAGACAACTACTTGCTCTACCTTCACAAGCGCGAGGAAGCCCGAATCGGCGACGCGCTCGACGAGCGTCGCATCCTTAATGTGGCCATCGTGGAAGCGCCCGTAGCCCCGGCCCTGGCCGTGCACTCCTTGCCCGTTTATCTCCTGCTCGCCTTCGGACTGGCCATGGCGTTCAGCGTCGGCATCGCCTTTGCGTCCGAGTATTTTGACCCAACGATTCGCACTCCTAACGAAGCTTATCGCCTACTGGAAGTACCAGTGCTGGCTTGGCTGCCCGCATCTGAGCCCGCGGTTCTGCGTCCCCCCATTTATCCAATCGGACGACCGAAGGTGGTGATCCGGTGAACACTCTCCGTGCGCTTCTTACCGAAACGCCACCTGCCGCGGAGCAGCCGCGCACGACTCCGATTACCGAGCAAGTCCAGCGCGAAGCAGTTTCTCCGATGGCTTCGGTTCACGCTGAGCAGATCCATGCGTTGGTTCAGCAACTTTTCTTCCGGCCTGAATCGAGGCCGGTTCGGCACGTCGGACTCGCCACGATCGAACCATCAACCGCGACTGCAACATTGTGCCTCGAGGTCGCCAGGGCTCTGGCTGCAGAGGACCGGTACGACGTCGGGCTGATCGACGCCTATCCGGACTCGGTCCCTCTCGAAACCCAGTTGCAGGTTCCCTCCCCCAACCCTGCGGTGGCCACCTGGCCGATCGCACCTCGGCTGTGGATGGTTCCTCGCCAGAGCTGGCTACCGGACGCCGGCGGGCGCCGTTTGACCGATCAGAACTTATCGCGGCTCCGCGAACTCACGACGGAGTTCGACTTTTCCATTCTGTGGTGTGCTCCTGTCTCTTGGCTTACGGCGAGCATTGTCCAAGCCTGCGACGGCCTGGTGCTGGTGCTGACCGCCAACAAAACAAGACGCCTTGTCGCCGCACAAATCAAGGACCAGCTCAGCAAGGCGCAAGTTCCTCTGCTCGGAACCGTCCTCGCGGAACGCCGTTTTCCCGTGCCGCAGGGCCTGTATAGGAATCTGTGAATCTTATGGGTGAATTGACCGCAAACCGACTGTGGAATACCGGACCTAAGGATTGTCCCTCGCAGTATTCCCGCATGATTCTTGGGACTGCTGCAATGCCGCCTCCCAGGGTCGCGCCGACCGCCACCCCTACACGTCCAACAAAAGAAGAAAAAGAAACCACCAGCACCGGACGCAGTCAGGCGCGAGCGCCAACTCGACGACCAACACGACAAACTGCCATCGATCGATTCACGCTTTGTGAGTTGGTGGCAGCCGACTTGACTGTTCTCGTGGTAGGGTGCGGCGCGGCCTCGCTCTTCTTTCCCGCTTGGGGCATACCGTGGGCTTATCTGCCCATTTTTGCCGTTCTGGTAGCGCTGTTCGGGTTCTGTGAGGGGCTCTACAAACGCGCCGGGGATCCGTCGTCGGCCGGGACCGTCCCAGCCCTGGCAAGGTCAACCCTGTTTGCGATCGGATTCGTCTTCATCGCTGAGTGGGGCGGAATGAGTCTTCTCACCGCCCTGAGAATATTTGCCAGCAGCCTGGCTGGACTCGCGGTGTTGCGCCGGTTGAGGCAGATGGCATGGAGGCGGCGGCGCCGCGAAACCGAGACGCGCAAGATCCTCATCATTGGCGGCGGTCCAATCGGGCGCGCCATCGCTCAGGCACTGCGCAACGATTCCCTCCACCGCTCAACCGTCTGCGGCTTCGTGGACGACGAACTGCCCCTCTCCCCGGTCGTACTGGGGCGAATCGGAGATTTGGAGTGGCTCGCCCGCGCTGAATTCATTGATGAGGTCATCCTCGCTCTTCCCGATCACCCAGCCCGGGCGCGAGAAGCTGCCGAGATCGCGTTCCGTAACCATCTGGACATTCGTGCCGTTCCCGATCTGCCTCCGGGTCCGTGGCCTGATTCTGGCGTCGATCTGATCGGAGAAGTACCGGTCGTCACTCTGCATCGCGAGTCATTCCCTAACGCCGCCTTGTTTCTGAAGCGTTTGCTGGATCTCACCGGTGCGGCCTTCAGTCTGGTGCTGGCCAGTCCTCTGATGGCGATCGTGGCCCTGCTCATCCGACTGGACTCGCCCGGTCCGGTTGTCTACTCCGCGGAACGCACCGGCGCCAAAGGCCGCCGCTTCCGCTGTTACAAGTTTCGCTCCATGGTGACCAACGCCCAACTCCTCAAGGAAGAGTTGCGCGACCGCAACCAGCGAGAAGGCCCGATTTTCAAACTTGACGACGACCCCAGAATCACCCGCATCGGCCATATCATCCGGCGCTACAGTCTCGACGAACTCCCTCAGCTCTGGAATGTGCTGCTCGGGGAAATGAGCCTGGTTGGACCGCGGCCTCATCCCGTCGACGAGGTCAGCCATTACGAACTTCAACACTACCGCCGCCTTGACGTGAAACCAGGCATCACGGGTCTCTGGCAGATTACGGCGCGCGACTGTCCGTCGTTTGAACTCAACATGCACCTTGATCTCACCTACATCGAGAACTGGAGTCTGCGCCTGGACCTGCGCATCCTCGCCAGCACAGTCCGGGTGCTGTTCGCGCCGGAAGGAGTCTAACTTTCGCCATGGGCACACTAACCGCGACCAGTCGCGCCCTAGCCTTAACCAGGGACAATGCCGACAATCCGCTTTGGCGAGCTGCCGGTCTGCTGCTGCGACCTCTTCACCTGGGATTGGCGTTTCCCTCCATCCTTTACGTGGCCGCGATGACCGTTTTCCTGTTCCGGCCACCGGACCTTTTTTCCTTCTACGCCGACCGAATCGCCTTCGGCGTTCTAGTCTTCTTCGTTGCGCTGCGTACGATGGCGCTCCGCGACAAGATCCCATTCTTTGCCGGACTCAGTCTGCCCATGCTCGGTCTCCTGGCGCTCGCTGTGTTCCGGGCACTTCGGGAGCCGTTCGACGCACAAATCTGGAGCATCATTGCCAGCAAATACATCGTTCCCTTTGCGCTATTTCACATCGCGGTGATGGTCTTCAAAGGCGCATCCCCAGGCAGACACTTCGAAATTTTCGTCATCCTTGCGCTCGGCTACCTCGTGTTCATTGCCATCGCCTTCTTCGCGGACGCCCGCTCGCTCATCTTTCCGCGTTTCATTCTTGACGAAAGCCTTGGTTTTCATGCCGACCGCGCTCGCGGCCCATTTCTCCAGGCGGTGGCCAACGGCGTTTCGTTGAACATTCTTGGGATTCTTGTCATTGCGCTCTCGCAAAAGCGCAAAACCATCGTCGGATTGCTGTGGTTCGCCCTGCCCCTGGCCGTGCTCGCCACCATGACGCGCGCTGTTTGGATCTCGTTCGCCGTCTCCACCATCGTCCTCGGATTCCGCTTGATCGAACGCCGTCTGCAAGCAGCGTGTATCTTGTTGGCGGTTTTGGGCTTCCTGGTTGGCCTGACAATCAGCTTCGGCAACCATTCGCTCAAAACTGCTCTTTGGGACCGTACCGGAGAACGCGGTCCGGTGGCAGCGCGCCTGGCCGTGTACGACGCCGGCTGGGCGATGTTTCAGGAGCGGCCCTTCACCGGTTGGCCTGCCGGAGGTATGTACGCTGAGCTTGCCCGCCGCATGCAGGGCTACCACCTCCGCACCTTCTACGTGCACAACACCTACCTCGCCTTGCTGGTTGAGTTCGGGGTGCCCGGGTTGGCCCTGTATGGCGCTCTCTTCTTCAACCTCTTCCGCCTTTCCTGGCACGGTCCGCCCGGTGAGTCCGGTCCCGTCGCTGCCCTGCGCAAGGTCTGGCCTATCTTGCTCAGCGTTTATCTCTTTAACGCATTCTTCGTCGACATGGCGTACCAGTTCGTCATTGGGCTCGTGTTCACCGTTGCCGGGATGCTCTGCGCCTCCGAAGAGTCCCTCGCATGACCACCATCGCCTATATCGCCAACGAGTTTCCTTCTCCCCTCGAACCCTACGTGACCGATGAAATCACGGAACTGCGCCGGCGTGGGGCGCAAGTGATCTGCTGCAGCGGAAAACGCGTTTCGCCGAATCATCTCAGCTTGGCGGAACGCGCTTTCTGGAAAGAAACGCACTTCTTTCAGCCGCTCTCCGACGAGGAACTGGTGCGGGCCGCGCACCGGCTCGCCTCCGATCGTCACAACCTCTGGCAATTGTTGCGGCCCTTGCTGTGGGAGCGCGGGACTTCCCCGGCCCGCCGCATTCGTGCACTAGGCCACACGCTGATGGGCGCCGCGCTGGCAGAACAACTCGCCCCCCTCGAGGTCGACCACATCCACGCTCATCACGGATACTTCGCCTCATGGATGGCCTTAGCCGCCGCCCGTCTGCTCGGAATCGGCTTCAGCTTCACCCTGCACGGATCAGATCTACTGCAGCGCGCCGACCTGCTCTCGGCCAAGCTGCATGCTTGCCAGTTCTGCGTAACAGTCTCCGATTTCAACCGCCAGTACATTCTTCGCAGCTATCCTTCCACGCCCGCGGAGAAAATCGCGGAGAAAATCATTGTGCAACGTCTTGGGGTAGATCGCGTGCTGCCCTGGCCTAAACCCACTCCCGCATCCGAGGCGGAAGTCGAAGCGGAACAGCAGCGGCTTTGCCTCCTCTCCGTCGGACGCCTGCATCGGGTGAAGGATTATCGCTTTCTCATCCAGGCCTGCGCCGCGCTTCGCGACCAGGGTCTCGACTTTATCTGCTGGATCGTCGGCGAGGGGCCGGAACGCCGGGCTCTCGAAAGCCAGATTGCGGCGCTGGGGCTCCAAGAGCGTGTTTACCTGATCGGCCACGTGCCTCGCACCGAACTTCAAGGCTATTACCGCTACGCCGACCTGGTCGTCATGACGAGCAAGAGCGAAGGAATCCCGGTGGTTCTGATGGAGGCCATGGCTCACGAAAAGCTCGTGCTTGCTCCTGCCATCACCGGGATTCCCGAGCTGGTCGAGCACCAGCGCACTGGATTTCTTTACCAATCTGGCTCTTTGCCCGATTTCGTCAACGCCGTTAGTTGGATTCAGGCTCACAAAGCTTCTCTAGCCGGCATCCAGCGCGCGGCCGCGGCTAGCGTCGCCGCTTCCTATAATCGCCAGCGAAACGTACGCGCTTTCGCAGAGCAATTCCTGGCCCGCATTCCCCAATCGGACGGTAACTATGCGCATCCTGTATTGCAACAAGTACGACTATCCGTTTAGCGGCACTGAAGCCTACCTCTTCGACCTCATCCACCAGATGGATACGCGCGGCCACGAAACCGCTCTGTTCAGCATGAACCACGGCCGCACTCCCGCGTTCTCAGGCCGTAGCTATCGCATCCCGCAACTTGACTTCAAGGATCCAAACGCCAGCTTGCTGAAGAAGGTTAAGATGGCGGCACACGCCCTCTACTCACCGTCGGCCCGGCGCGCCATGCGCAGATGCCTCGCCGATTTCTTACCCGATCTGGCGCACGTTCGCGGAATCTACCACCACTTGTCGCCCTCGATTCTTTGGGAACTGAAGCGGCAGAAGATCCCCGTGCTCTACCACTTGAACGATTTCAAGATTTTGTGCCCCACCTACAATTTTGTCGCCGACGCCCACGCCTGCGAACTCTGCAGCCACGGCGCTTTCCACAACGTTATTACGAGAGGATGCTATGCCGGCCCGCGTTCCAGCGCGGTCGTTCTTGCCGCCGAGGCATATCTGCACAAATGGTTGCGAACTTACGAACGCTGCGTGGACCTGTTCCTGGCTCCCAGCGAATTCGCGCGCGACAAGTTGATCGCCAGCGGTTTCCCTGCGCAACGCATCGAAGTCCTGCCCCACTTTCAGGCTCTGCCCGGCAAAGAAGACATCACCATCGATGAAGGGTATCTGCTCTACTTCGGCCGGCTCTCTCCGGAGAAAGGCGTCGATGGGCTCTTGCGCGCTATGGTGCAGCTGCCACACATTCCTATGGTGATCGCGGGAGACGGTCCCGAGCGTCCCCGGCTCGAGTCGCTGGCGAAAACATTGAATTTGAACCAAGTCCTGTTCGCAGGCATGGTCTTGGGCGACGAACTCCAGAAACTCATTGCCGGTTGCAGCTTCTCCGTGTTTCCGTCGCACGCCTATGAGACTTTGGGGAAAACCATTCTGGAATCCTATGCCTGGGAAAAGCCCGTCATCGCCTCCGATCTGGGTTCCCGCCGGGAACTTGTCCAACATGGCGTCACCGGCCTCCTTTATCCCGAGGGGGACCGCGAACAGCTCGCTCACTCCATTGGATTTCTGTTTGATCGCCCCGATCTGATCCAGAAGATGGGCGCTGCTGCTCGCAGTCGCGTCAAAGCAAACCACGACCCTGACCAACAGGTGGAGAAGCTGCTCGGACTCTACTCCCGGCTCACATCCGCCAAGAAGCTTCTATCCTTCCCCGCCGCAGTGAAGCCCCCTCGCCCGCGCCGCAGCGTTCGCGTCGCGTTCATTGGGGGTCGCGGCGTGGTCTCCAAGTACAGCGGCGTTGAATCCTACTACGAGCAAGCTGGCCACGAACTGGCCCGCCTGGGGCACGAAGTCACCGTGTATTGCCGCAGTTACTTCACTCCTCCCATAAACACGCACAACGGCATGCGCGTGCGGCGCTTGCCGACCATCCGCTCCAAACATCTGGAAACTTTCGTCCACACTCTGCTGAGCACGGCGCATGCCATGGCGTCGGACTACGATGTCGTCCACTACCAATGTCTGGGACCTGCGTTGTTTTCTTTTCTCCCGCGGCTCGCCGGTAAGAAGACCGTCGTTACCGTGCAGGGTCTCGACTGGCAGCGCAGCAAGTGGGGCCGAATCGCGTCGCGCGTACTGCGCTGGGGAGAAGCGGCCGCCGTCTCCTCGCCCGATGCCACCATGGTCGTCTCGCGCACCCTGCAGCGGCACTACCGCCAGCAGTACAATCGCGATACCATTTACGTCCCAAACGGAGCCACGCTGGCGCCCCGTCGCGTCCCCCGCAAACTGATCGAGTGGGATCTCCTCCCCGACAATTACGTCCTTTTCTTAGGCAGGTTTTCACCGGAAAAAAACTGCCATCTCCTGATCAATGCTTTCGAACGCCTCAACACGGCCATGAAACTGGTGCTCGCCGGAGGATCGAGCGGCGGATCGAGCGGGGCATCGAACGGACGATCGAACGGAGGTTCCAGCGGACGATCGAGTCGCTCCGATTCCTACGCCGAGAGCTTGCGCCGCCATGAATCCGACCAGATCCGTTTCCTTCCCTGGGTATCTGGCAGCAATCTCGAGGAGCTTCTCTCCCATGCCGCTCTGTTCGTGCTTCCGTCTGAAATTGAGGGCCTGTCTTTGGCGCTGCTCGATGCCATGGCGGCCGGTGTCTGCGTGCTGACCAGCGATATTCCGGAAAATAATGAGGTGGTTGAGGGCACCGGTTTCACCTTCCACCGCGGCGACCAGGCAGATCTTGAGCGCATGCTCGACTTGCTCGTGCACAACCCCGAACTTCGCCGTCATTCCGCCGCCCGGGGGCAGGAACGGATCCAGCGCCAGTTTCTCTGGCCCGCAATCGCCCGCTCTATCGAAAAAGCCTATTACAAGGTACTGGGCTGGGGCCCGAACGAGTCCATACCCAGTGAGATTAGAACTGGTTTCATAAATGGTCTTGGGAAAGGCACGGCTTCAGCCGTGCCACTACAGACCAGTAAACATTCGGGCTTTAGCCCCTGAGGGCCAGGGGCTGGCCCAGCCTAAGCACCGCCGCGCTTCAGGGAGCCCCGTCCAAGCTTCCGCTTGGGCGGGGGCTTTCGTCGGTCACTGACTTGACTCCACACGGAGTGCAACAGCAACGCTTGACATCACTGCTAAAATATAAGTTAGCTATAGCCCAGCGTGGCCGTAGCCGCATTTGTCCCTAAGTTATTTGAAATCTATATTTTGCGTGACTTAGTAAGTTCAACTCCTTGATTCTAAAGGCGGAGGCCGGAAAAGACGATCGACATCTCCTTTGTTATTAATATTTTGTAAGTTAACCCCTTTAAAGTCAGAGATTTGGCGGAAATTAACCCGTAACTCTATGATTCTACTAGATAGGGGGAGGGGGGTACCCCCCACCTTATACCAAATAGTAAACATAGTCGAAATTAGGGTTCAGGCCACCGGCAAGGCGACGAGAAGAGCAGCGCGCGAATTATTTTTTTTGGCGCGGGTGCCCCACCCAAGCCGGGGTCCCCATCGCGCCCGCTTTTGGCGTGATGGGGTGGAAGCTCTGCTTGGGTGGGTTGCGACGCGGCATATCCAGCATGGAAGACCTAATTCTCGTCACCGGTGGCGCGGGCTTCATTGGCTCGAACTTCATCCTCCAATGGATTGCCTCTGAACCGGCCCGCATCCTGAATCTCGATAAGCTGACATACGCAGGCAATCTCAACAATCTGCGCGCCGTCGAGGCCCACGCGCTCTATCGCTTCGAGCAGGGCGACATTGTCAATCGCGATTTAGTGCGCAGCCTGCTAGAGCGCGAACAACCCCGCGCCATCGTTCACTTCGCCGCCGAGAGCCATGTCGACCGCTCCATCCACGGCCCCGATGATTTCGTCCGAACCAACGTCAACGGCACCTTCAACCTGCTCGAAGAAGCGCGAGCCTACTGGTCGGCGCTTCCGGAAACCGATCGCGCATCGTTCCGATTTCTGCACGTTTCCACCGATGAAGTCTACGGATCGCTCGGCCCCAACGACCCGGCCTTCAGCGAGACCACCCCCTACGCGCCCAACAGCCCGTACTCCGCGTCCAAGGCGGCTTCCGATCATCTGGTCCGCGCCTATCACCACACTTATGGCCTTCCTGTTCTGACCACCAACTGTTCCAATAACTACGGGCCCTTCCAGTTTCCCGAAAAACTGATCCCGCTCATGATCCTGAATGCTTGCGCCGGCAAGCCGCTCCCGGTGTATGGTGACGGCAAAAACGTTCGCGACTGGCTCTACGTCGAGGACCACTGCCGCGCCATTCGCACCGTGCTCTCCCGCGGCTGCGTCGGCGAAACCTACAACATCGGCGGGCGGAGCGAGAAAAAGAACCTGGATATTGTTGGAGCCATTTGCCAACTGCTCGACGAACTGCGCCCGAACGATCCCGCCGTTCCCCACAGCAAGCTCGTCACGTTCGTCAAAGATCGCCCCGGCCACGACCGCCGCTACGCCATGGACGCGCGCAAAATCGAACGCGAGTTGAGTTGGCAGCCGCTGGAGACATTTGAAAGCGGCATCCGCAAAACCGTTTGCTGGTATCTTGAACACGAAGATTGGGTCCGCGATGTCACCTGCGGCAGCTATCGTCAATGGATGGCAAAGCATTACGCCACCGAGCCTTAGCAGGCTGTGGTGAAGCTGGGAACAGCTCTTCAATTCTGAGTTTTGTGATTTTGTCATCCTGAGCAAAGCGAAGGACCTGCTTTTCGCCGCGATATGCAACTCACTCGCTCCGCCGAGAGATGAGACGGAAAGCCGAAACTCGACATGACCAAAACCGCGCCACCGACTTACAAAGGCATCATTCTCGCGGGAGGATCGGGCACGCGCCTCTATCCCGTCACTCACGTAATCGCCAAGAGCCTGCTGCCGGTGTACGACAAGCCGATGGTGTACTACCCGCTCTCCACGCTGATGCTGGCCGGCATCCGCGAAATTCTGCTCATCTCGACGCCCGAGGATCTGCCCCGCTTTCAGCACTTGCTCGGTGATGGCTCCCGCTACGGCGTCAATTTCCAATACGCGCTGCAACCGAAGCCCGAAGGCATTGCCCAGGCATTTCTGATCGGCAGGGAATTTATCGGCTCCAGCGGTTGCGCGCTCGTGCTCGGCGACAACATTTTCTACGGACACGACCTTGTCAAAGAATTGCGCGCCGCCACGCTCCAGCGCAAAGGCGCTCGCGTTTTTGCCTACGCAGTCAATGATCCCGAGCGCTACGGCGTCGTCGAGTTCGATCCGCGGGGGAAGACGCCAAAAGCGCTCAGCATTGAAGAGAAACCGAAGCAGCCGAAATCGCGTTACGCTGTCACCGGACTTTATTTTTACGATCGGCAGGTCGTCGAAATTGCCGCGAGTCTTAAACCCTCGAAGCGCGGCGAACTTGAAATCACAGACGTCAACCGCGTCTATCTCGAGCGCAATCAACTCAACGTCTGCGTGATGGGCCGAGGCACGGCCTGGCTCGACACGGGAACGCACGAAGCCTTGATGGAAGCCTCATTATTCATTCAGACCCTGCAGAAACGCCAGGGCCTAATGGTCGCCTGCCCCGAGGAAATCGCCTATCGCTCCGGCTACATCACCGCCGCACAACTGTTAGAGCTGGCGCAGCCGATGCGCAACAATGGATACGGCGCCTACCTGCTGCAATTGCTGCGGGAACGGGTCTTCTGATTGATGAAACTTTTCAATGAAAAAAATCGCCACTAGCCTCCCCGGAATTCTGCTCCTCGAACCGCGCGTGTTCGGCGACGACCGTGGTTTTTTTCTGGAGAGCTACAACCAGCGCACTTTCGCCGAGCTCGGCATTCCCGAGCCATTCGTACAGGACAATCATTCCTATTCCGAGAGAAATGTCATTCGCGGCTTGCACTACCAGATTCGCCAGCCCCAGGGAAAACTCGTGCGCGCCATCACGGGCGAGATTCTTGATATCGCGCTCGACCTCCGCCGCAGCTCGCCCACCTTCGGAAAGTGGGAGTCCTTCAAACTCTCCGGCGAGAACAAACACATTTTGTGGATTCCGCGCGGATTTGCTCACGGCTTCCGGGTCGTGTCTCAGACCGCCCATGTCCTCTATAAGGCGACGGACTTTTATGCACCCGAGCACGAACGCACGGTGGCGTGGAATGATCCTGCGCTGAACATTGATTGGAAACTCGATGACTGGAAATTCGATGATTGGAAACTCGACGGCGAACCAATCGTCTCTGCAAAAGACCAGCGTGGTGTGCCCTTCCAGCAGGCTGAAAAATTCGAGTAGCGCCTTGCAACAATCTGCCTTGCGATGGTTTCGGGAGAAACTCGCAGCCTCGACTGCCTGGCTGGCGCTCGCTTTTCCAGTTCGTTCCAGGACTTCTGCCATTGCCACCATCCCAGACAGGCCAGAGCCAGGATGCAAGCGACCAGCACATAAAATCCACGCCGCCCAATGCGAATTCTGCGCCTTGGCTTGGCAGCCGGTTCCACCGCGACCACGGGCGCTTCCGTCTTGGCATCTGCAACTTTTTTTTCTTTTTTGAAATCTCTGGAATCCACCGGCGGTGGTGCGCATTGGTAAACCCAATACCGGATCATCTCCCGCTGCTCCACCGACAATCCAACAAACTCAAGACCGCAATGGAGCCGTGACTGATAACGAACCAGCGCCCGCGCTCGGACCGGCACGCCCACATTCGGAAGCCGCAGTTCGACCGCCACTTGCTGGCCGGCAGACAGTTCTCCCGCCACCACCGCGCCCACACCGGCTTCGCTGAGGTCGGTGCAACGCCCAGGTAAATTCTCGGGGACCCCGGATCGCAATGCGATCAAGTCCAGGGGCACATTGATCGGGTGCCGGGGAAAAACGCGCCGCGGCTTTTCTTCGCGCGCCATCGATGGAGCTGAACTCATCAGACTGCCTCCGCAGGATCGAAGATCCTTTCCATGCGGCTGGAATCAACCGGCTGGAACGAACGACGAAGGCGGCGCTTGCAAGATCCTTCCTCCCAGTATATCGGAAACGCTGGAACAATTTTCCTCAGCCTCGGCCCACATCATTAATTCTCTCGGTGCGTCTTCCTACTCCATGTCCCGCCAGTTTGGCCCCACTCCGATTTCTACCAGCAACGGAACTGCGAGCGAATGCACTTCCTCCATGTGTTCCCGCACCAGCGGTCTCATTGCCTCCACTTCGCGCTCCGGCACTTCGAACACAAGTTCATCGTGTACCTGCAAAGTCATCCGCGACTTCAGCCCGCGCTTCCGGATTTCCTCATCAATACGGATCATCGCCAGCTTGATCAAGTCGGCGGCCGTTCCCTGCAGCGGAGTGTTCACCGCCGTGCGCTCCGCAAACCCGCGCTGAGTAGCGTTCTTGCTATTGATGTCGGGGATCGGCCGAATGCGCCCGAACAGCGTCTTCACTCTCTGCTCGCGTCGCGTCTGCTCGAGCGTGGCATCGATGAATGCCCGCACTCCCGCATATTTTTCAAAATAGGCATCGATGAATTTCCTGGCCTCACCCGGCTCAATGCCTAACTGCTGCGACAGCCCAAACGCCGACAGCCCATAGACAATCCCGAAGTTCACGACCTTCGCCTGCCGCCGGTGGTCCGGCGTAACCATCAGCGGCGGCACGCCAAACACCTGCGATGCAGTCAGCGTGTGAATGTCATCCCCGCGGCGAAACGCCTCCACCAGCAGCTTGTCTTTCGAAAAATGTGCCAGCAGACGCAACTCGATCTGCGAATAATCCGCGGCCAGCAGTACGTGCCCCGGCTCCGCGATAAACGCAGCCCGAATTTCTCGCCCAAGTTCCGTGCGAATCGGTATGTTCTGCAGGTTCGGATTCGCCGAAGACAGCCTCCCCGTTGCCGTCCCAGTCTGCCCAAAAGTCGTATGCACACGGCCGCTCTGGCTGCGAATCAGCGCCGGCAATGCATCTACATAAGTTGACTTCAACTTCGTCAGTTGCCGGTACTCCAGCACCAGCCTCGGAACTTCGTGATCCGCAGCCAGTCCTTCCAACACATCCACCGCCGTCGAAATCTTTTTCCCTTTCCCGTATTTCGACGGCATCGGCAGGGCCAGCTTGTTAAACAGCACATCACCCAGTTGCTTCGGCGAATTGATGTTGAACTCCAAGCCGCAATGCTCATAAATGTCTCGCGCCTTGGCTTCCGCCTCGCGCTGCAACTTCACCGACATCTGCCCCAACACCGCCAGATCAATCTTCACTCCCGCGTTTTCCATGCGCGCCAGCACAGGCACCAGCGGCGCATCGATGTCTTCATACACCGAGGTCAGTCCCTGGTCGTCAACTTCCTTGCGGAGCGCGCTCGCCAGCCTGCCCGTTACATCCGCCGCTTCCGCCAGGTTGCCGCTCAGCTTCAAATTGAATCTCCGCAGCGCAACCTCCGCCAACGAATGCGACGAATAGGTCGGATCGAGCAGGTAGGAATACAGCATCGGATCATGCTTCACTCCGGCCAGCGCAATGCCCGCTTGAGAAAAATGCTCTGAAAAATAATGCAGGGCCAACTTGAGATCGTGGACCGTCTTCGGAACCGCAGCATCTTCGAGCACACTCTTCACTCGCTGGGCAAGCGCCTTGTCTTCCAGCACCACTATGGCCCCCGCCTCCGGCGCATTCGATACGGCAATTCGCTTTGCAACTCCGGCGCTCTGATCCTCCGCATCCGCGTGTTGCAACGCCAGAAATCCCGACTGTGCCGGCTGAGGCTCTTCATCTTCCTCTACGCTCTCTGAGGGAAGGCTCTCAGCGCCCTCGGTCGGAATCGCCAGCGCGAGCGGTGCGCTCTCGTTCACGCCTCTTAGATATTCCTCGAACTCAGCCTTCGACTTGATCTCGCGGTAGTCGCCCTCCTTCACCTCAACTACGGGAAGCAGTTGTTTCAACAAGGAAGTAAATTCCAGTTCGGCAAACAGCGCCTGCAAAAATTCCACGTCTGGTTCGCCCGCTTTCATCGCCGCAACATCCAGTTCGACCGCCACGCCGGTATCAATCGTCACCAGCTGCTTGCTGTAAAGAATATTGTCGCGATTGTTCTGCAGCGATTCCCGATACGTTTTCTTTTCCACCTCGGCCGCATGTTCCAGCGCCTGCTCCGCGCTTCCAAAGCGCTGAATCAGTTCAACCGACCCCTTGTCGCCGATCCCCGGCGCCCCCGGAATGTTGTCGACCGAATCTCCGCGCAGCGCCATCACGTCGACCACCTTCGACGGAGGCACTCCGAGAATCTCCTCAACTTTTGCCGCATCGCAAATCAAGTTGTCCTTCGGCGGATTCAGCACCTGCACCTTATCGTTCACCAATTGCAGCATGTCTTTGTCGCTCGAGACCACAAACACCGAAAACGATTCCGCGGCCGCTTTCCGCGCCAGCGTTCCGATCACATCGTCGGCTTCGTAACCTTCGAGCTGCAAAATTGGAATGCGATACCCCTCCAGCGCCCGCCGAATGTAGGGAATCTGTTGCACCAGGTCGCCCGGCATCTCGGCGCGATTCGCCTTGTAGCCGCCATACTCCGCTTCTTTAAACGTCTGCGTCTTGATGTCAAACTTGCGGATTGTGGTAATCGCTTCCGCCTGCTGATTGCGAATAGTCGGCGCGCCCACATCAAATACGGCCGCCAGATACTCGGGCGAAAAATCGTCCCGCAGCTTCCGCAGCATGTTAACGAAAACATACGTCGCCGCCGTCGGAACCCCCGTCTTCGTGGACATCGGCCGTTGCCGCGCCATCGCGTGATAGGCGCGAAAAATGAATGACATCGTATCGATCAGGAAAATCCGGCCCTTGGCAGCGGGCAGAGGTCCAGGCGGGGCACTCACTTGCGGCGACGATTTCTTTTTAGCAGGCAACTGCCAAGTTTAACAGCTATCGAATTCTTAACCAGGGGGCACGGAGGAGCCTCTGTGCTCTGTGGTTATCCCGGGCAATCGCGTATCATATGAAGTTTTGAGCCCTCGCCCCACTGAGTGCTGAATGCTGAGCGCTTCATGCTGCCCTTCAAGCTCGTCTACAGCGACGACTACTACCTGCCCATCGGCGCCCATGTTTTTCCCTCCGAAAAGTACAAGTGCACTCGTGACCGGCTGCTGGCCTCCGGAATAGCCGCGCCTTCCGACTTTGTCGTCCCTCATCCGGCCACCGACCAGGACGTTCCTGCTCGTGCATACTCCGCAGTACGTCCACAAATTGAAGACGGGTACGCTCACCGCACTGGAAGAGTTAGAACTCGAAGTGCCGTACTCGCCGTCGTTGGTGCGCGCCTTCTGGCTCGCCGCCGGCGGTTCCATGCTGGCCGCCGATCATGCCCTCAACGACGGCGTGGCCATCAGCCTTGGCGGCGGATTCCATCATGCGTTCCCCGATCACGGCGAAGGTTTCTGTATGATCCACGACGTGGCCATCGCCATCCGCCGTATGCAGCGTGACGGCAAGATTCGCACTGCAATGACCGTCGATTGCGACGTCCATCAAGGCAATGGTACGGCCGTGATTTTTGCCGGCCCGCGCGTCCCCCGCGAGCCACCGCCGCCGACGTTGGCTTCTGTTCTCGATTCCACGGACCACATCGCGCACCCGGCCCCGCATGAACGGCCGCGCAGCGCCCACGCCGGGGACGTCTTCACCATCTCGCTCCATCAGCAAAACAACTACCCGGTGTTTAAGCCCCCTTCGTCGCTTGACCTGAATTTGTCCGACGGGATCGGCGACGCCGAATATCTGGCGTGCGTCGGCGATGCGCTCAGCTTGGGATTGAGCATGTTCAAGCCGGAACTCATCTGTTACCTCGCCGGAGCTGATCCTTATCGCGAAGATCAGCTTGGCGGATTGTCGTTGACGATTGAGGGATTGAAGGAGCGAGATGCTCTTGTGTTCCGGGCCGCCAAGACCGAGGGCATCCCCGTAATGGTCACACTCGCCGGCGGCTACGCCCTGAACGTCGAAGACACAATCACGATTCACTGCAACACGGTCGTCGCCGCGAAGGAAGTGTTTGCCGAAAGGCGCTAGTCCTCGAAACTCCTTGCCCCTCCTTTCATGCGGTTAGTGACCGCCTGTTTCCACACCCACTTGATGACGCGGGCGTCGTTGTAGCAGTAGCCGAGATTGTGATTGAGAGTGGAGAAGCAATGCCGCTGACAGGTGTGTTTCATCTCCTTGAGCTGTTGCTGGTCGAATTTTGGGTTGTCGATATTTCCCCAGTCGAACGTCGAAGGATACATCGGGAAACATGGTGCGACCGTGCCGTCGGTCCGGATGATGACGTTGTTCTGACCGGCGCGGCAGTTCCAGTCCGTGAAATGCAGGTCACCGTTTGCGTCTTGCGCAATGCCCGGCGTGTGCGCGAGCATGGCGGCGACACTGCCGTTCGTACCTGTGCCATCGCCATACCATCCGTACTTCTTCAGGTCGAGCCCTGAAGACATGCGGACGAAGGCCTTCATCTCCTCGAGACGCTGGACTGAGTTCACCATTTGGTAGCCGGCTTTGTTCTTCTCGATGATCCAGTCAATGAGCGCATCGACCGAACGCCAATCCTCGGGCCGTATGTAGGTTGGGTTCTCGTTCAAATGCTTGAAGTGCTCGTCCTGCTCAAGCATGGGCGTCTCATTGATATGGTAGTCAGTGGCGAGGCGATGCGCGTGCGCATATTCGGTAAGCTGCCGAACGTCCTCATGATTGTTGCGGCAGATGTTGATGTTGAAGAACACCATGTAGCCGTAGACGTACTGCTTGCGGATGAGGTATTCGAGGTTCTTCTGGCCGGGAACAAACGCTTTCGGCAAGCTGGGCTTTTCATCCCATGCGTCGAGCGCGAAGTTGAAGATGGCAACGCCGGCATCGCCGAGACGGTCGGCAACGTCGGGGCGCAGCAGCCGCCCGTTGGTGCCGATATAAATCCAGAAGCCTTTCTTCGCAGCGTAGTAGACGACCTTGTGCGCCACTTGCGGACGCAACAGCGGTTCGCCCCCCATCAGCGCGAGCACACGACACCCCTGATCGTGGAGCCAATCGATGGAGCGTTTCGCGACATCTTCCGTCATGCCCTTCACTTTGTTGTTGAATGCCCAGCAGTACCAGCAGTCGAGGTTGCACTTGTAGTCGAGAAAGAGATACGCAGTGATCGGATGGAACTCGCCCGGCATCACGCGCGACCGCATGTAAGGGAGAAGCCAGCCACGGACCTTCCGCCAGACTTGCTCATAGGTCCAGTCGCGCTTTTCGAGTGGGGCTTCGGGACCGGGATCTTTGAGTAATTCCGGATGCTGCGGGAAAACAGGTTCCGGCAATGTTGCGCCTCGGACCTCGGCGGGCTTTGGTCCGGAAAAGGCGGAATTCATTAACAGGCTGTGAATGTCAACGTCGATTCGAAATTTGGCGGGGGCCGGAGAAGCCATATCCTTTCCTCCCTATCAATTGATAGTGAACAGATGCGAGAAGTCAAAGCGGGGTTGATTCATATTTGGAAATTCGGCAATATTGACGCGGCGGCTGGAAGCTGTGAAGAAATCGCCTGCCGAGCCAACAACGCCATTGCGAAATTAGCCAGCGTCGGTAGACTGCGGATGTGAGCGACCACGGCGTGCCTGCTGAACCGCGACTTGCCTCTATCAATCGACAACAACTTGTGCTGCGCAGCATCGATGTCGAACAGTTGATCGACGAAGATCATAGCGCACGTCTAATCTGGCAGCTGATTGGCCGCCTCGACCTGAGCCTCTATCACGCGCAGATCGGGGCGGTGGAAGGGCGCGCCGGGCGAGAGCACACCGACCCGCAGTTGTTGATCAGCTTGTGGATTTACGCGTACAGCCGTGGCCTTAGTTCGGCGCGCGAATTAGCGCGACAATGCGAGTACGAGCCGGGCTGCCAGTGGCTGTGCGGGTTGCAGACGATCAGCCACCGGACGCTGTCCGGCTTTCGTTCCGATCATAAAACGGCGCTGGACGATCTGTTCGTGCAGGTGCTGGGCATGATGAGCGCCGAGGGTCTGATCACATTGGAACGCGTAACCCTGGACGGGACGAAGATCAAGGCGAACGCGGGCGGCAACAGCTTCCGGCGCAAAGAGAAGCTGGCGGCGCACCTGGAACTGGCGCGCCAGCAGGTGCGATGGCTGAACGCGCAGGCTCAGGAAGAAGAGAAGAGCGCGAGCCGGCGAGCAGCGGCGCAACGACGTGCCGCACGGCAACGAGTCGGTCGCCTGGAAGCGGCGGTGCGCGAAGTCGAGCGCCTGCAGCAGGAGAAGAAACACGAGCGCGACCGGTTCGTGGCGCGCGCCTCCAGCAGCGATCCCGAGGCGCACGTAATGCGCAACGGCGAAGGTGGCACCGTCCCCAGCTACAACGTGCAACTGCTTACGGACACGCAACACGGGATCGTGGTGAACGTCGAGGCGACGACCGATGCCATCGACTACCGACAGATGAAGCCGGCGCTGGAACGCTGCGAAACGACGCTGGGACGCAAGCCCAAACAGGTCGTGGCCGACGGCGACTACACCAACCACGCGTCGGTGCAGGCGGCGGCCGATCAGGGAGTGGACTTTTACGGGTCGTGGCAGGATAGTTGGCGGGCCGTGGAGCGCGATGCACACGGTCGGCACTCCGAGTTCCTGGCCAGCGCGTTTCCTTACGATGCCGCGCAGGACAGGTTTACGTGTCCGGCCGGACAAACGCTCACGCACCATGCGCTGCTGAATCGTGACAACGGTGTTCGCACCCACGTTTACCGCGCACCGAAGAAGGCGTGTCCCAACTGCCCGCTGCGCGATCAGTGCGCGCCACAACAGGCGCGCCCGGAGTGGCGGCGCTCGATCACGCGCCTGGAAGAACCAGCTGCGACGACCGCGTTCAAGCAGAAGATGGCAACCGAGGAAGCAAAACAAATCTACGCGCGACGCTCGCAGATCGCCGAGTTCCCGCACGCCTGGATCAAAGAGCGCTGCGGCCTACGGCAGTTCCGTTGCCGGGGCCGCGTGAAAGTAGCCATGGAAGCGACTTGGGCTTGCCTAAGTTACAACCTGACCAGATGGTTCGGCCTAAAGCGGGCACTGCAAGTAACACCAGCGTAAGATGGCTCAACGGCCGAGACAAAAAGAGCGCAGACGCAAGTTATGCCGGAAGCCCGAAGCACTCCAAGTAACTGGTATCTGCCCTTCCGGCCGTCCCCAAAGGCGATTTCTTCACAGCTTCCTGACGGTGAGTGTCTGTCCCTTGGCGTACGGAACGATTTTGCCGCTGTTTCCGCTAGCAACTAAAGGTCAACTGCGCGCAGCTGTTAAAATAGGCTTTCAAATCTATGTTTGAGAATCTTCAGGAAAAACTTCAGCGCGCCTTCAAGTCGCTTCGTGGACAAGCCGTCCTCACGGAAGAGAACATCTCCGAAGCGCTGAAACAAATTCGACTGGCGCTGCTTGAAGCCGACGTCAACTTCAAAGTTGTCAAAGAGCTCATCGACCGCATCCAGGCTAAGGCCGTCGGCCAGGAGGTGCTGACCGCGCTTTCGCCGGGCGAGCAGGTTATCAAGATTGTCCGCGACGAACTGGTCGCGACTCTTGGCAAAGATACGGCTAAATTAAAGTTCGCCTCGCAGCCGCCCACCGTCGTGCTCATGGCCGGGCTGCAGGGCTCGGGCAAAACCACCACCTCCGGCAAGCTTGCCAACTGGCTGAAGAATGGCGGACACCGCCCGCTGCTCGTCTCGGTCGACGTCTACCGCCCCGCCGCGCGGGAGCAACTCAAAGTTGTCGCAGCGGCGATCAAGGCCAATCTCTACGAAGGCGAGGTCGGCGATGCGAATACGGCAACCGTCGAACGCCTCGCCAAAGAAGCGCGCCGCGAAGCGATCAACACCGGCTGCGACGTGCTCATCGTCGATACCGCCGGGCGTCTCCACATCGACGACCAGCTCATGGAGGAGATGCAGTCGCTCAAGCGCCTGCTCAATCCGCAGGAAATTTTATTTGTCGCCGATTCGATGACTGGACAGGACGCTGTCAACTCGGCTGACGAATTTCATAAGAAGCTCACGCTGACCGGCGTCATCCTTACTAAGATGGACGGCGACGCTCGCGGCGGCGCGGCGATTTCCATCCGCCAGGTTACCGGCCAGCCCATCAAGTTCATCGGCATCGGCGAAAAATACGATGCGCTTGAGCCCTTCCACCCCGACCGCATCGTCTCGCGCATTCTCGGCATGGGCGACATCCTCTCGCTCATCGAAAAAGCCGAGTCGCAGATCGACAAGAAGAAGGCTAGCGAACTTGCCTCCAAGGTCCTCAGCGGCGACGGCTTTTCGCTGGAAGATTTCCGCGACCAGTTGCGGCAGGTTCGCAAAATGGGATCGCTGCAAAGTCTCATGGGCATGCTGCCCAGCGTTGGCGCGTTCTCCGGCCTGCAAAAGGCCGCCGACAAGGTCGACGAGAAACAGATCAACCGGGTTGAGGCCATCATCAACTCGATGACCGGGTACGAGCGCAACCATCACGAAGCCATTAACGGCAGCCGCCGCAAGCGCATCGCCCGCGGCTCCGGCACCAGCGTGCAGGAAGTCAACAGCCTGCTTCGCCAGTACGCGCAGATGAAAAAAATGTTCAAGCAGATGGGCAAACCCAGCTTTGCGCGGCGGATGGCGGGGATGAAGTTTCCGGGAATGTAGAAGCAGTTCTCAGCTCTCAGTAAAACCCTCTCCATTTCGGACGCCATTCGGCGCAAACTTGAGATGTGTTCCACGTGGAACATTGTACTGGTATTTGTGTTAGTATCGTTATGTACTTACAAGGCGGCTCAAATGAAACAACGGAAGCGAGTTACGAAGCGGGCACGGGCGTCGCGAAAAGTGACGCGAATTGCGGCGTCGGCGAGGTCGAGGCGGCGTCCGCGGTACCTGCCGGAGGAGTTGGCGGGCATGTACAAGCCGGTGAAGAAGCCGGTGACGCTGCGACTGGATGTCGACCTGCTGGCGTGGTTCCAACGGGCCGGACGGGGCTACCAGACGCGGATCAACCGGGCTCTGCGGAAGGTGATGATAGACGAAAGAAAGAAGGGGCGGAAGTGAGTTTTATTCCGTCCCGAACCCAGGTTAGCGCCCAAAAAACGGGCGCGAACCTGGGGCACCGTGCAAAATCCCAAGAGGGACGGGACCGTGGAATCCCACCTTCGGCTAAGCTCAGGGCAGGCTCTTTCGAAGGTGCGAAGGGTGGGCACCGAGCCGAAATCAAAATAACTCGATGGGCGCGGCGTGACCGGGAGTGGAGGCGAGCCGGCCGTCACGCGTCAGTAAGCGAGCGCCCAGTTTTTCGGCGAGCGCGACGTATGCCGCATCATAGGCGGACAGGTTGTGACGGAGTTGCCAAATCCGGGGCAGGAGAACGAAGTGGGGATACCGGGTCATGCGCAAGTCCAGCAAGTCTTCGATCGCCTGATCGGCGCGGTGTGCTGAAACCGCTCCTTCCCGCACCAGACGCCGCAGTACCTGGCCGACCTCAAGATCGAGAAGGTGAGGAGAATGCAGGGACTCGTTCTGCGAGAAAATTCGCTGCTCAATCCGCTGTCCGGCGGATGTCTGAAGCAGCCAGTCAATGGCGGCGGATGCGTCGAGGACGATCACACGCGATCACCGGTTATCGTGGCCGCGGTCATCGTTCCTGCGATCTTCCTGCACGTTCTTCTTGCACCAGGCGGGCGATATCGAGTTGGACGGCGACTGGCTTGCGTTTGTGCAGACGGGCGCGAAACTCAGTCAAGGTTGGCCGCTCCGCCACTTCTCTAATTTCTGCTAATAAGTAGTCCGACAATGACATGCCCGCCATGGCCGCACGGGCTTTCAGCGTGCGGTGAAGGGCGTCGGGCACATTACGAAGCTGAATCATCTTTGACATGTGATGAGAATACTTTCATGTTTATCACATGTCAAGAAACTGGGCCACGCGCCCTGGATTGGTGAGGTCAGCTTGAAACCCAGGTTAGCGCCCAAAGGACGGGCGCGAACCTGGGGCACCCTCGATAACCGAGCTTCGCGCATGACCTAGCTCCGCTCGGGGATGACCGGTGTGGAGGGAGTGGAAGAAGCGGGCCGAGTTTTGCTCGGCTTGGACGGGCGAGGACGCCCGTCCCTCCACTAGCAAAGACAAAAGCAAACGCAACTTCTTCACCTCCTGGCTCATCTAAAACTTGACAATGATTCGCTCAGGTTATAGGATGGCCTAGGGCGTAATCATCATTTTATTGATTGTAAAGCACTTATCTGTTTTGGAGGATACGTTATGAGCAAGACTATTGGAATTGACCTGGGCACTACCAACTCCTGCGTGGCGGTTATGGAGGGCGGAGAGCCGAAGGTTATCCCTAACGAAGAAGGTGGCCGGACTACTCCTTCGGTCGTTGGATTTACGAAGACCGGCGAACGGCTGGTGGGGCAGGTCGCTAAGCGGCAGGCCATTACCAATCCTGAGAACACCGTTTACTCGATCAAGCGGTTTATGGGACGGCGCTATGACGAAGTGAACGAAGAGCTGAAGATGGTCCCTTACAAGGTCGAGCGGGACGGCGACCATGTGGCCGTCATGGCTCAGGGCAAGAAGTACACGCCGCCCGAGATCTCCGCGATGATTTTGCAGAAGCTTAAGAAGGCGGCGGAAGACTATCTGGGCGAGAAGGTCACCGATGCGGTGATCACTGTGCCAGCTTACTTTAATGATGCGCAGCGGCAGGCTACTAAAGATGCGGGGCGGATCGCCGGGCTGGACGTTAAGCGAATCATCAACGAGCCGACCGCGGCCGCGCTGGCTTACGGGCTCGACAAGGGTAAAGACGAGACCATCGCGGTGTACGACTTTGGCGGCGGGACCTTTGACATCTCGGTGCTTGAAGTGGGCGAAGGCGTGATTGAAGTGAAGGCCACCAACGGCGACACGCATCTGGGCGGCGACAACATCGATCAGCGGCTGGTGGATTGGCTGATTGACGAATTCAAGAAGGATGAAGGTCTCGACCTGCGCGGTAAGGGAAACGAGATGGCTTTGCAGCGTCTGCGGGATGCAGCGGAGCGGGCGAAGATAGAGCTTTCGACCACCATGGAGACCGAGATCAATCTGCCGTTCATCACGGCAGATGCTTCCGGGCCTAAGCATTTGGTCAAGAAGCTGACTCGGGCAAAGCTCGAAACCATGATCGAAGATATTTTGCAGCGGTCCGTGGGACCGTCGAAGCAGTGCCTGAAAGATGCGGGCATCGACGCCAGCAAGATCAACGAAGTGGTGCTGGTCGGGGGACAGACACGGATGCCGCGCATCCAGCAGATCGTAAAAGAACTGTTTGGGCGCGAAGGGCACAAGGGCGTGAACCCGGATGAAGTGGTGGCCATCGGCGCTGGGATTCAGGGCGGCGTGCTCAAGGGCGAGGTCAAGGACCTGCTGCTGCTTGACGTGACCCCTTTGACTTTATCCATTGAAACCCTCGGAGGTGTGGCTACGCCTATGATTCCGCGGAACACCACGATTCCTACTAAGAAGACGGAGACGTTTTCTACGGCGGCCGATAGTCAGACTTCGGTGGAGGTGCATGTGCTGCAGGGCGAACGTCCGCTGGCGGCGCAGAACCGGACTTTGGGTAAGTTCCATTTGACGGGATTGCCACCGGCGCCTCGGGGCATTCCGCAGATTGAAGTTACCTTTGACATTGACGCTAACGGCATCCTGAACGTTACGGCAAAAGATAACGCCACGGGCAAGGATCAGAAGATCACTATTACTTCGTCTTCGGGCTTGTCTAAGGAAGAAGTCGAGCGCATGGCTAAGGAAGCGGACGCGCACTCGGCGGAAGACAAGACGCGGCGCGAAGAGATCGAGGCCAAGAATCAGCTCGACTCGATGGTCTACAACATTGAGAAGATGCTGAAGGAGCATGGCGATAAGATCTCGGGATCGGAGCGCGGGGATGTGGAGAATGCTTTGGCGGACGCGAAGAAGGCGATCGAGGGCGGCGACAAGGCGGCGATGGATTCGGCACGCGAGAAACTGACTGCGGCATCGCATAAGCTGGCGGAGCAGATGTACAAGGCTACGCAGGCTGCTCCTGGCGGGGCGCCGGGGGCTGGCGCGGGGCCGGGTGATGGGCACGCCGCGTCCGGTAGCGATGGCGCGGGTAAGAAGAAGGACGAAGGCGTGATCGACGCCGAGTACGTGGACGTCGAAGACAAGAAATAAAGCTGTCAGCTTTCAGCCATCAGCTATCAGCTATCGGCGAGTGGCACTTCAGTGGGGGCGCGGATGCGCCCCCAATTTGCATCACAGTTTGAGAGTTATTATTACGGGCCAGAAAGAGGAAAACGAATTGAGATTCGAAGTCAATGGACAGATGTTTTTCGTGAATTTCGTCCCGGAAGAGGGACGCTGGTATTGCTTCGCGCCGACCGCTACCGGAGTGCAGCGGATCCCCGTGTCGATGGATGCCGCGCCATTTGAGGCATTCACGGTGGCGGTGGATGAACAGGCGAAGGAGATCGTGAATTAAGTTGTGGAGGTAGAGGTTTTTCGACTCTGCACGGCCCTCGGCTTTGCCGAGGGCCGTGCTACGCTCAGGATGACAAAGCGTAAGATGACGGAGAGCAACAAACGGAGAACGACAAGCTGAAAGCTGACCCTGACAGCTAGAACATGGCCACCCCAACCAAAGACTACTACGGCGTTCTCGGCGTGAAGAAGTCGGCCTCCACCGACGACATTCGCAAGGCGTTCCGCAAACTTGCGCGTAAGTATCATCCCGACGTCAATCCCGGCGACAAAGCGGCGGAAGAAAAGTTCAAGACGCTTTCCGAGGCCAACAACGTCCTCAGCGATGCCAAGAAGCGGAAGATTTACGACCAGCTCGGTTTTTATTCCGATAATATCGATCCGGCTACGGCGGAGGCCTACGCTCGGGGCGGCGGACAGCCTGGGGCCGGGCCCGGCGACTTTGGCGGAGGCTTTCCGGGAGGGCGCCATGCCGGCGGACAAGGAAACGTCGATTTCGGCGGCTTTGATTTCTCGGATCTGTTTGAGGGCGCGCGCGCTGGCGGGCGCAAGACGTCGAGCAGCGGGAGCGGCGGATTCCGCGACATCTTCTCCAGCCTTTTCACTGGCGGCGGGCACGGTGAAGGGGCCGAGGAGGGCCCCGCACCCGGCAGCGACCTTGAATATCAGGTCAACGTGCCGTTCTGGACAGCGATTCGCGGCGGGGTGATGAAGCTCAATATCGCGCGGCGCGATGTTTGCGGAAATTGCCACGGCAATGGATACATCGAAGCTCCCGGGGTATGTCCGCAGTGCCATGGCAAGGGGACGATCGAGCAGACGGGCGGACGGATGAAGTTCAACGTCACCTGCCCGCGATGCCACGGGACGGGCAAGAATATTTCGACTTGCCCGGTCTGCCATGGCGAAGGCAGCGTTGAGCGCACCGATCCGCTGGAGATCCGGATCAAGGCCGGAACCCGCGACGGGCAACGCATTCGGATCGCGGGCAAAGGCAATGCCGGGCTGCGCGGGGGCGGGGTCGGAGATCTCTACGTCATCATACGGATCGGCGAGCACCCGCTTTTCCGGCGCGACGGCGACGACATCAACATCACGGTGCCAGTTACCGCGGTGGAGGCGGCGCTGGGATCGAAGATCGAAGTGCCTACCATCGATGGGCGGAGCATGCTGAAGGTTCCTCCCGGGACGCAGTCGGGACAGAAGCTTCGGCTGCGGGAGAAGGGCGTGCCCTCGGCCACTAAGGACGGGGTGCGCGGAGATGAGATCGTCGAGGTTAAGATCACGGTCCCCATGCCCCACGATGAGAAGACTAAAGAACTGCTGCGCGAGTTGGCCAAGCTCAATCCTGAAGACCCTCGGGAGGAGCTTTGGGGGAAGATTTAGAGTCAGAACCTTCTACCACAGGGGGCACAGAGGAACACAGGGGCAATGATGAGGGTTTCCCTGTGTTCTCGGCGTTCCTTGTGTTCCCTGTGTTCTCTGTGTTCTCTGTGGTGAGGGACTATCTTTCCCAATCCCTGCCGTCCACCATGCGCTTGATGCCGTCCTTCAGGCGAGCGACATGAAAATTGATAAGCAGTCCCACATTCTTCCCACTGAGGAGCAAGTAGGAAAGGAGTTGGGCTTCATGGACAGGATGGATGGCGTCCACGCATTTGATCTCGACAATCACCAGATTTTCGACCAGCAGGTCGATGCGATAGCCAAGTTCGAGTTTTTCTCCGTCGTAGACCACCGGCAAACCGACCTGTGTATCCACAGTGAACCCTCGTTTGCGTAGCTCGTGAGCCAGGCAAGCGCCATAGGCACTCTCCAGCAGACCGGGCCCAAGCAGCGAATGAACCTTCATCGCGGCATTAACAACTGCGCCGGACACTTGATTGACGCGGGGCGTGGGAACGAGCGCGGGGCTGGCCATCGGATTCGAACCATCATCGCCGGCTACTGGCGTTCTCGTCTGTGATGTTCGACGTTTTCTGTGGTGATGAATCCGCCAAAACCCTTCACCACAGGGGACACAGAGGAACACAGGGGAATGCTGGGGTGACTACCTTGACGGCTGGTTGGGCCTACAATTAGTGCTCGATCGCCAATCCCGGAGGATGAATGGCATCTGCACCCATCGTTTCGACCGCGTCCTTGTTGTTGCCCTTGCGAATTGAGGGACTGGTCAAACGCTTTGGCGAGTTGACTGCGGTCAATGGCATTGCGCTTGAACTGAAGAGCGGGGAATGCCTGGGATTGCTTGGCCCCAATGGCGCTGGCAAGAGCACTCTGATTCGCAGCATCGTCGGGCGCGTCATTCCGGATGCGGGCACAGTGACGGTCTTCGGCGACCAGGCTGATTCGGCGGGCGCGCGCATGGCTTTGGGATGGGTTCCTCAGGATCTGGCGCTCTACCCCAAGCTCACCTGCCGGGAAAATCTGGAATCATTTGGGCAATATCACGGCCTGGGGCGTGCCGCGCTGAAAACGGCGGTGGAGTGGTGCCTTGATTGGGCGGCGCTCACCGACCGCGCGCACGAACCGGTTAAGAATCTTTCGGGAGGAATGAAGCGGCGGCTGAACATGGCCGCCGGGCTGATCCACCGTCCCCAAGTTATGCTGATGGACGAGCCCACGGTGGGAGTCGATCCGCAAGCCCGCAACCGCATCTTTGAAATGATCGAGAAGCTGCGCGGGGAGGGGATCTCCATGATTTACACAACCCACTACATGGAGGAAGCGGAGCGGCTCTGTGATCGCATCGCGATCATCGATCATGGTCGCATCATTGCGCTCGGAACCAAGGATGAATTGGTACGGGATGCTTTCGCTTCTCGCAGCGAGGTGCTGGCGCGATTCGCGAAGGCCGACGACAGTGTGGCGGCCTGGGTGAAAGAGCGCGGAGGAGTCCTTGAAAACGGGATCGCGCGGTTCACCATCGAGCATGCGACTGAGATTGCCGGATTGCTCGAGGCCGCGGCCAAAGCTGGACACGAGCTGGCAGACATCTCGCTGCGGAAACCCAACCTCGAATCCGTATTCCTGCACTTGACCGGAAGGGAGTTGCGCGATTGATTCTGCCCATTGTGCGCACCGCACTGATCGCTCTGCGCCGCGACCGCGGCGCCCTGGCGCTGAGCTTCATCCTGCCAATCGCGTTCTTTACCATTTTTGCCGTGATCTTTGGCGGGCGGCGTGACACCACGCCCAAAGTAAGTCTGCTGGTGGTTGATGAAGACCACAGCGCAGCTTCGCAGAGACTGATCCAGGGCCTGGAGCGCGAAGGATCGCTTTCGGTGAAGAAAAGGCCGGCGTCGAAGCAAGGCGCGGAGCAACCGGAGTACACGGCGACGACGGCGGAAGCCGCAGTGAAAGACGGGACTGCGCCGGTGGCCCTCATCATCCCTCATGGCTTCGGAGAGAATCCAATTTTATTCGGCCCGCCCAACCAGAACCGGCCGACGATCCAATTGCTCAAAGACAGCAGCGACATGGTCGCGCCACAAGTGATCGCCGGACTGCTCCAGAAAGTCGCGATGACCTCGATGCCGGACATCATGGCGGAGCAGGGATCGAAGTACATGGACAAGTACGCCGGTGGGTTTACTCCGGAACAGAAGAAGAAAATCGACGCGGCCCTTGAAGAACTGCGGCGGCGGCAAAGTGCGGAGAGCGGCGGCCACGATGCAGCGCCTGCCGATTCCAACCGCGGCATGCCGATTCCAGTTACCACTCGCGACGTCGTTGGCGAGAACAAGAACAATCCCATGGTGTCTTTCTATGCTGCGGCGATTGGGGTGATGTTTTTGCTCTTCACGGCCAGCAGCGCGGGCGGGTCGCTCTTGGACGAAGCCGAAAGTGGAACGCTCGACCGAGTGCTGAGTTCGCGCGTCACCATGGGAACGCTGCTGGCCGGTAAGCTCTGCTACTGTGTATTGCTGGCGTTCGGCCAACTGGTCGTCATGTTTATCTGGGCATGGCTGGTTTTCAAACTTGATTTCATCCCGCATCTTACCGGCTTTGTGGTCATGGGACTCTCTACGGCTTTTGCGGTGGGAGCCTTCGGCATGCTGCTGGCCAGCATATGCCGCACGCGCGCGCAACTGGGTCCGCTCTCGACGCTGGTGATCCTGATCATGTCCTCGGTGGGAGGAAGCATGTTCCCGCGTTTTCTGATGCCGGCAGCGATGCAGAAAGCTGGCTTGCTAACCATCAACGCCTGGGCGATTGACGGGTTTACTAAGGTCTTCTGGCGGGATGAGCCGGTTTCACACCTCTGGCCGCAGGTCCTGGTGCTGCTTGCGGTCGGCGTCGTGCTTTGCGCTATCGCTCGCAGGCTGGCGCGGCGGTGGGAATATTCTTAGGCACATGCAAAACCTTTAACCACAGGGGACACAGAGGTACACAGGGGGAACCGGGAAGGCTTCCCCGGGAGTAAGGTAGGCATCCTCTTCGCTTACTTCTTACTCGGATCGTCCGCCGGATTCACATAGTTAAATTGCAGCGGCGACATGCCATGGACCTGCACCACCACTCTCCCGAGGCCATGGCATAGTGGTGCATGTCGGGATCGAGATACGCGAAGCTGCCGGCTGGGAAGGTCATCATCTTGGCCTTATCGAACTTGTCGCCCATGCCGAGTTTGAAGTTGCCGGAGATTACCGTCACATTTTCGCGCTTGGGATGCCAGTGCGGCGCGATCTTGTAGCCATCGGGCATCTTGAGCCAGATAGTGAAGTCGCCGGTCGTCGCGGTGGGGTCGCCCTCCAGCACGGCTAGCTGGGCGCCGGGAGCAACAAAAGGCGGTGGCGGGCCGTATTTGATCTGGTCCGGAGTGAACGCATTCTGGTGCGCCCCCGATTGGGCAAGCAGTAAACCGGCGCAAATACAAAAGACGGCGAGCGAGACTGTCCTCATGGCTAGTGCCTCCTGGAAGAGTTGAAGCTGAAAAACCCCGGAATGGTTATACATCAAATCGCGCTGCGCATTCCAGTGTCTTGCGGTCGCTCGCTGGTTGGTGGAGAGTCGGGGTCGCCGCCCGGCTGGACGGGCGAGACGCCCGTCGCTACACCGTTGCGGGGTCCTCGGTCCTTCGGCGCTTCGGCGGGAAAGTTTGTTTTCTCCCGTTACCTCCGTACCCGCCCTCATTGAGAAAAATTTTCAACATTTCTCAAAATATTCTTGCATCTGTGGAGATTTGCCGTAATCTCACTCTTGCGAACTAACTTCGCCGAAAATGCCCGGGAATCGCTGTCCACCCTGGGAGCCGCGTAACGACAGTCAAGGGAGACGCGGTGGTGAGAGTGAGTCGCCCGGAGGAGGAAGCCATAGAAATTGGCAACAGCTACCGCACGCCCTAACCTTTCGCAGCCTAGCTTTATTCCTGGCGTCGCTCCGCACGTCGCTCCCCAGAACGACAAGACGAAGAAAAACTCTATTCGCCTCACGCTTTGGCCCCTGGTCGCCGCGACCTTCTTTATGGTCTCGGGAGGAACTTATGGCACCGAGGACATCGTGCACGGCGCGGGCTATGGCAAAGCGATTCTCATACTGCTGCTGACCCCGCTTCTCTGGAGCCTGCCTACCGCGTTCATGATCGGCGAGCTTTCGAGCGCCCTGCCCTTTGAAGGCGGCTACTACGCCTGGGTGCGACGCGCCATGGGAAATTTCTGGGGATTTCAGGAAGCGTGGCTTTCGCTGGTAGCGTCCATTTTCGATATGGCGATTTATCCCACCTTGTTTGTCGCCTACCTCACACGCATGTTTCCCTGGTTCCAGGAGAATCATCGTGGCGTGGCGGTCGCGCTGGGCGTGGTGATCGTTTGCGCGGTCCTCAATATCATGGGCGTGAAGGTCGTCTCGACTACTTCGCTTTGGCTGTTCTTCGCCCTGTCGGCGCCGTTCGCGGCAATCTTTGTGCTGGCGCCGTTCAAGATTCACGCGCTGGCTAATGCTGCGACCAAGCCGACTACCTCTAACGTGGATATTCTTGGCGGGCTGCTCATCTGCATGTGGAATTACATGGGATGGGACAACGCCTCGACCATCGCTACCGAAGTGGAGCGGCCGCAGCGGACTTATCCCCGTGCCATGCTGGTGGCGGTGGCCATCGTCTGCATTACTTACGTTCTTCCGTTTGCCGCCATGTGGATCACCGGCCTTCCGGCCAGCGCCTGGGAAACTGGCGCTTGGGCCGACGTTGCGCAGTTGATGGGAGGGCCGGTGCTTCGAATCGCGCTGGTGGCGGGCGGGATGATGAGCGGATTTGGCATGTTCAATGCGCTGGTCATGAGTTACTCGCGGCTGCCGCTGGCCATGGCGCAGGACGGTATGTTGCCGAAAGTTTTTGGCAAGCTGCATCCGAAATCGCGCGCGCCTTGGGTTGCGATTCTGGCGCTGGCGATCGGTTGGGGCCTGGCTTTGAATCTCGGCTTCGAACGGCTTGTCACGCTTGACATCATGATTTACGGTGCTAGCCTGGCGCTGGAATTTGTCGCCTTGATTTGTCTGCGCATTCGGGAACCGGAGTTGAAGCGGCCGTTCCGCGTGCCGGGCGGGCTGTTTGGGGCGATTGCAGTGGGCATTCCTCCGGTGCTGCTGTTGGGGTTTGCCATCATCCGCAGCGAGCACGAAGTTGTGCTTGGCATGAGTTCGCTCTGGTTTGGACTGATTGTGATCGGCGCGGGCGTCGTCGCCTACCTTATCAATCATGCACTGAAACCGGCGGGCTGGGCTGGGGCGGAGCCGAAACCGGAACTGGCCGCTTAGCGTCGGTTCAATAGTGTGGGGACGTGGATTTGCCGCCGTCCTGGCGGGGCGGAGCCCGCCCACCATACGGAGTGCTAGCGGTTCGGTATCTTGCCCAAGCGCCTAGAGTTTTCCACGCTCTGCTTCAAGAGTGCAACCCATTCGTTGCTTGTGTCCATCAGACAGTCTTCCAACGGCCAGCCAGGGGCTGTCTCGATTAAGTGAATCAATGACCATTCCACTTCAAAACACTCGTCTGGACCGAAGAGTCCTACCAGCACCCTGGCTTCATCATCCGTGAGGGGTGGCTGAATCGATGTAATCAATTTTTCGTATTTCTCGATCAAAGCTTCCCCGTCTGGATTGTCTAAGATCGACTTGGACGAAGGGAGCGGCCCCAGTTTGGCCAGTTCAGTGATCTCTTTTCGCATAGCTCCACCTCATCTTTAAACTACTCCAACTTCGCCATCCGGTCTCTTGCGGCCAGGCTTAGCCACTCTATACACAAAGTGCAGAAAAAGTGGTGTATATTGTACGCATGGGCAGGACCAACATTGTGATCGATGAGAGCCTGATCCGGAAGGCGCGTAAACTGACCCATCTCCGGACCAAACGGCAGATCGTCGACCGAGCACTCGACCTGCTGGTGCGTTCAGAAAGCCGCAAGGGAATCCTGAAGTATTACGGAAGCGGCATCTGGCAAGGCGATCTGAAGACGTCGCGGAGAAATCGGGTGTGATCCTGGTCGACAGCTCGGTCTGGGTCGATTTCTTTCGTCCGTCACCGGGCCGTGCAGGGGCTGAACTGCGGCGGATGATTGAGGAGAGTGAGCCTTTCGCTCTGAGCGGGATCGTCGTCGCCGAGATTTTGCAGGGTTTGACGCGGGATGCCGGTGCGATTGAGCGTTTCCTGGCACAGTGGGACATGCTGGAACCCAGGGGATTTGACACCTACCGGAGCGCGGCCGCGATTTACCGCGCTGCACGAGGAAAAGGTATCGCGTCCAGCACAATTGATACCCTCATCGCAGCCATTGCGCTGGAACAAGGCGCCAGCGTTTTTATGCTCGATCGGGACTTTGTGCGAATTGCGCGCATGACGGGTCTGGAACTGTACTCGGAGATATGACCAAACGCAAATCCAAGGGCGCGTACATGATCTCGGCGGTGGCTGAGATGTATGAGATTCATCCGCAGACATTGCGGCTCTACGAGCGCGAGGGACTGCTCAAACCCAGCCGCACCGAGGGCAATACCCGGCTTTATACCGACGAAGATTTACAGCGGCTTGAGTTCATCCTGTCGCTGGCGCGCGATCTGGGCGTCAACATCAGCGGCATCGCCATCATTCTGCAAATGCGCGAGCGCATGGAGGAGATGCAGCGGCAGATCCAGGAGTTCGTGCAGTACATCCAGCACGAGGTGCTGGCGCGGGCCTCCGCTGCCGCCGATCCGTCCAAAGGCGCGATTGTGCCGTTGCGACGGCCGCTGGTCCCGGCCGTGGATGCAGCCCGCCGCAAAGACAAAGACTCGCCGAAGTAGTTACGGCAGCCCGTGATTCTGACCGTTTGCTGCAGAGTTTGCTGTACATTGCTTTTGCAGTTCTGCAGTGGCCTCGGCCAGGGTCAAATTGTCTGCCACCCGCCGAAAATTGGTCCGCGTCTCGTTCTGTTGCACCGAGATGGTTTTGAAGAATAGAGCCTTGCCGTGCATGTTGACATGCAGAAGAGTAATTTCCCAATGACCCGGCGCCACCTCGGACTGTTTGACGTGAAATTCGCCGCCCTTGTGTAAGTAGCCGAGCAAGCCGCCGTAAAACTTGACGTCTCTGCTGAGATGACCCTCGATTTCCGCCAGCCTATTCTCTGCTTTGTTAATCCAGATCGAGCCTTCCATCGCATGAAAGACTGCATCCTCATGTGACGAGGGACGGAAATTGGGGTTGGGCTCGAACAGGATCTGCACGAAGTCGCCCTTGTGCTCTCCATATCTGGCAATCACGGCCTCCGGCAACATCTTGAACAAACGCTCGGTTTGCCGGGCATCTTCTTTTTGCGCGTGTTTCCGTTTTCTCTGCTCACCTGAATTGTGCAGCAGGCGCTGGATGCGCCGCTCTTCACGTTTTTCTTGTTCCGCCGTGAGCGGTTGCCCGTTAACGGATCGCAGACGATCGAGATCCCCTTCGCGGGTCTCCACGACCAACCTGACTTGTTCTTGTCCCGATACTTTCGTTCTTATTTCATACATCCAGTGGCTGTGATCATCGGTTTGGGCCTTCAACTCGCCATCGACTGCCCGGCGTAGGCACTCCCCCGCCGACACGTTGTCCTCACGCGGGGCGTTTTGCGAAAAAGCTGGAATGCAGAGGATCAAAAACGCTGCAGTGATCAAAATGAAGAGGGGAATGAAAATGCGAATCGCGAGAATGTCAATCGCTCCTGCGAGCCGACCTTTTGGCAGGCCGATAGCGCGATTAGTAGGAAACACTGCGTACTCGGCCTTTACGAACGTGATCGTCGATTCTCCAACAGAGAGCCCACGCAAGAAAGCATAATCGAAAGTGCAGGTGCAGTGAATCGAGTGCATTGTGTAGTCCTATTGCCTGTTTGCCTTAATCAGAACAAGCGGCGGCAAGCGAGGAGAGGCCGACGATAGGCCCCGTTGCTGCAGTGGGAAAACGAAAGAGTAACGATCAGTTCTTAATGATGCTTAAAGTATTGAACCGCACACTCGTGGGTTTCGGCGGCTTTTCTTGTGCCGAACGTGCCGAGGTTGCGCCGACGCCCGGTCTTGGGATCTTTTTCGCGAGAGTATAGCCGGTATTGGCCGGATTTCAGTTTTCGAATCATAGGACAATTCACAGCCTTTCGGTGTACAGCCCCTAAAGAGTGTACCGGAGAATTGGGTCGTCCCTCCGGGACTTGAATCACTTTTTCCGCAAGTTGTTCAGCGCTGGGAAAAGTGGAAGAAATGATTTCCGGGATTTTGTATGGCGTCACGGTCTACTTCTTCATGAATCGCATCGTCGTGCCACTCTCGGCGGCAACGAAGTATCCGTTTTCTTTCGGATGATGGTCATCGGCGTAGTCATACTAATCTTCTGTGTCGGGCTGCCCATCGCTATCACGGTGCGGCGATACTCAATGAATGACAACAACTAACTGGCGCGGCCATCGTACAGGTCGGCTGGCGCAGTTGACATTGTGGAATTGGATTAATCAGTGGCGCGGGATCAAAATCTTTACCACAGGGGGCACAGAGGAACACAGAGGAAATTTGAAGCCTACCTGGTGGCGCCTCTGTGTCCGCCTGTGGTTGCCGATCCGCACTGGCACGCTCCATTTTCGCCTGCTACAATTTTCGCCTGCTACAATCGTGCCATGCGAGCATCTATGAGAACGGCGATCATGAGCTTCGTCATGCTCGGATCCTTCCTCCGTCTCCCCTTGGCCCACGCACAGAAAGTGTCTCCACCCAACGTCCCGGATGCAATTCAGGCACGCCCCGGTGAAGAAGTTGTTTTACTCGCCCATGCCTCGGGATCGCAGATTTATAGCTGCCTGCCCGGCACGGCTAAGTTCGTTTGGACCCTCATAGCGCCCGAGGCAGAGCTGAAAGATCAACAAGACAACGTCATCGGAAGCCATTTCGGCGGTCCCACCTGGAAACTGCAAGATGGCAGCGCGGTTAAGGGTAAGGTCTCCGCCCACGTGGACTCCGAGGATCCCAACTCCATTCCATGGTTGCGGGTGGATGTAGAGAGCCACTCCGGCGTTGGCCGGCTCACGAAAGTGACCACCATTCAACGCGTTCACACTCACGGCGGGAAGCCGCCCGCCCAGGGATGCGACGAGTCTCACCATGACACCGAAATAAAAAGTCCCTACACAGCGGACTACTATTTCTACGCGCCCGCCAAATGAACAGCCGCGCCTCAGCGGCTAAACAGACTGATGAAAAACTAATCTGGGGTGCAAAAAGCTCACCTCGGGCGCTAAAGCGCGACGTATTTTCTGCAACTTAGCGGCACGACTAAAGTCGTGCCCTTCCCGAAACGCGTTCGACCCGGAGTTTTTCAAACTGTAAAGCCGAATTCAAAACAAGGCACTTACCGCAGCGGTTTGGTAAACCGCTCCGCCGCCAAAAAGCAAGGACGGCGCCGGTTTTTCCGCAAGCTGAATAGCCCTGGCGAGGGAGGGAGCGAAGGAGCGCGGGTGGCGCTGGTCGGAAGGCGAAGGGACGAGGTTGCTCGAGAGATTGGCGACTCGGCCGAGCCTACAGTTCGCGTAGGGCGACGGCCACAGGCCGCCAAGCGGCGCGCATCGCCGGAGGCAAGCCTCCGAGCAAACCCATCAGAAGCGCGAAGACGATGCCGGCCAGCAATAGCGCGGGTGTAATTCGGAAGGCAAAGGCCAGTTGCGAAAAAGTCTGCCAGTTCATGGTGCCGGTGGTCAGACCATTCAAGGGCAGGACGGCGACGCAGCCGATGGCGCCGCCTACGAAAGAAATCAGCAGCGCCTCGACCAGGAACGAGAAGACGACGGCTCCGCCACCAAAGCCCAGGGCGCGCATGGTGGCGATTTCGCGACCGCGCTCGGCGACCGCGGAATACATGGTGTTGAGCGCACCAAAAACCGCGCCAATGGCCATGACGAAGGCCACCAGTCCTCCAAGAATGGTGATCAGTTGGGTCATGCGTGTCGATTGCTTGGCGTAGTAGTCGATTTCGCGGGTGACGTCGAAGTTGAGGCGGCGGTCGGAAGTGACCGCATCCTTGAATTGCTCAAAGGCGCCTGGCGAACTCAGGTGCACGGTGGCGGACTGAAAAATATTGCTGGGCCGCTTGTACACGTCGTCGAGCACGCGCGCATCGCACCACACTTCCGAATCAAAAGCACTGCCGCCGGCGTCGAAGATTCCCACGACCTGCCAATGACCGCCTCCAAAGTTGACCGTGTTCCCGAGGGTCAAACCGGAATAGCTGCTGCTGGCGTTCTTTCCCACGATCAACTCGGCAAGGCCGGGTTGAAACATTCGACCCTGAACGATCTTGACGTTTCTCCGAATGGTTAAAACGTTGGCCGAGACCCCGCGAATTTGAGCATTCGCATCGGTCCCGGTAGCGCGCAGGGGAAAGGGTGCAACCACCACGACTTCCGAGGTCACCAGAGGGGCGTCCGAGGCGCGGGCCACACCGGGAGCATCCTGGAGAATTTTGATGTCTTCGAGTTTAATTCCGCTCATCATCTCCGAGGTGGCGCCGGCGCGCAAGACGATAGCGTTGTCATCGGAGCCGGAGGCGACCAAGGTAGCCCTGAAGCCGCGCGCTAATGAAAGCATCGCCACAAATACGCCGACGGTTCCAGCGATGCCCAGAACGGCGACGATGGACGACGTCCAGCGAGCCGTGACGCTGCGAAAGTTGTAGACGAACGGGATAGCCATCTCAAACCCTCCGGAGGGCATCGACAACCCGCAGGCGCATGGCGCCAATTCCCGGCAGCAGTCCGCTGACGACGCCAACCAGCAGAGCGGTCGCGAGTCCGAGCGAAAGAATCGCAGGCGACAAGATGAGCGTAGGCAATAGGCCATTCAGAGCCGCGCCCAGAGCTGGGACTGCCAGGAGTGCAAGACCGAGCCCGAGAAGGCCTCCGACGATCGCAATGGTAAGAGATTCGGCAAGCACAAAGAAAAGGACCCAGCGATCGCTGAAGCCGATGGCTTTGAGAACGGCAAGCTCGCCGACGCGCTCGCGCACGGAGATGGCCATGGTATTCCCGGTGACCAGCAGCAAAGTGAAGAACACTACGGTGCCGATCGTTATGATGAGGAATTGGATGTTTCCGAATTGCTTGACCCAACCGGCGGCGAACGCGGATTCCGTTTCCGTTTTAGTTTCGAACGAAGAGTTGGCCGTCATGTCATCGATAGCCTTGGCGACGCTCACCGCATTATCGGGACTGTCGAGTTTCACCACGTACCAGCCGGTGTTGCCCTTGAATGCTGCCGGCACACGTTCTTCGAAATAGTCCCACTGGAACCAGAACTGGCTCTCATCGCCACCCGCGCGCTCGCTGTGATAGATGCCGTCCAAGATGAACTCCCAAGTGCCCGTAGCGCCATAGCCGACATTCTTGATGGGGATCCGGTCGCCGATTTTCCAACCGAAACGTTTGGCGGTTTTCGCGCCGGCGATGGCGCCCTGGCGGTCTTTTACGAAGTTCTGCCATTGGTCATCGGGAACAACCAGTTCGGGGATGACCTGGCGCTGATTCTCAACGTCGATCACGTACTGCGGGAAGAAGTTTTTTTCTTCCTGATAAACGCCGCCGAACCAATTGTTGTGAGTGACCGCCTTGACCCCCGGAATGCGTTGAATTTTGTCGCGGTCGGCAAGCGGCAGCGGCTGAATGATGGATACGCGATTGATCACCACCAGGCGGTCCGCTCCCGCGATATCGGCGCCGCGATTGAAGGCTCCCCTGACCACGGCGAGGAACGCAAACAGAAATAGCGCGACGGCGAACGACCCGATGGTGAGGATCAAGCGAAGTTTCTTGCGAAAGAGATTGGCGAAAATGAGCCCCCGGAATTTCATGCCGCGCCTCCGGCCGGGACTTCTTGCGATTGGCGGGACTCGACCAGGACGCCTTTCTCGAGGTGCATTGTGAGATCGGCGCGCTGTGCGACCACCGGGTCGTGCGTCACCATGAGCACGGTCTTGCCGTGCTCCTTCACGAGACGGTGAATCAAATCCATGATTTCATCCGCGCTCCTTCGGTCGAGGTCGCCGGTGGGCTCGTCGCAAAGCAGGAAAGTAGCATCGGCAACAATTGCGCGCGCAATGGCAACCCGCTGCTCCTGCCCACCCGAGAGTTGACGCGGATAATGGCTCATCCTATCAGTCAGTCCGACGATGCCGAGCGCAGTCTCCACGTGTTTGCGGCGCTCGGTTTTGGAGAGACTGGTGAGCAACAGCGGCAGCTCCACGTTCTGAAACGCCGTGAGCACCGGGATGAGGTTGTACATCTGAAAGATGAAGCCGACGTGCCGGGCTCGCCACGAGGTCAGCTTGCTGCGAGACATGTGCGTAATCTCGTCGCCGGCCACGGTGATGCTTCCCCGCGTGGGAACGTCGAGTCCGCCGAGCAAGTTCAGCAGTGTGGTCTTGCCGGATCCGCTGGGCCCCATGAAGGCGACGAAATCGCCCTGGTCAACATCGAGATTCAACCCCTGCAGTACGTGGATTTCTTCGCCCCCGCGGCGATATGTCTTATCCAGCCCGCGCACCTGAATCTGACTGTTCGTTTTTCCAGTGCCGTGCAGTTGAACCATGTCTGCGCTCCCGATTACTTCCTGGTCTTTATTTTTGATCTTAATTTTTGGTCTTTATTTTTTTGATCTTTATTTCTTGATCTGGACGCTCTCGCCATCGTGGAGATTTGGCGGTCCGTTTACAACCACGGCGTCGCCAACCACTAAACCCGCGATGACTTCCACGTCGGTGCCGCGATTTCCGCCCAGCGTGACCGCGCGGCGCTCTATTTTATCCGCCTTTATGAGGAAAACAACCTTCTTGCCGCCGTCGTCGTGCACCGCACTCTGAGGTATGAGAATTGCGGGCGCGGCTGCGACATTCCTTTCAGATGGTTCATCCCCGAGGAAAGTCACTTTAATTCCCATGTCGGGGAGGATGCGCGGGTCTAGCTTCAGGAAGGAAATACGCACTTTCACGGTCGCTTTTTGGCGGTCCGCGCTGGGAATAATAGTGCGCACGCGGCTGGGAATCTCCCAGTCGGGATAAGCGTCGAGAATCGCAGTGACCTGCTGGCCGGGCTTCACCCGTGTGATGTAGGCTTCATTTACATCGACCTCAATTTCATTCGAGTTCATGTCCACAATTGTGGCGATGCCTGTGCGCGTGAAGCCGCCGCCTGCCGAGATGGGGGAAACCATCTCGCCGACTTGCGCGTCTTTCGAGACGACGATGCCGTCGAAGGGAGCGCGAATCGTGCAATTATCGACCGCTTGTTGCGCCTCCCCGATGCGGGCTTCCGCCGCATTCGCCTGCGCCTTGGCCAGATCGATTTTGGCCTGGAGACTTTCCGCAGCGGTGCGCGCATTGTCCAGTTGCTCCTGGGGCTCTACCCCAGCTTTTTGGAGCTCCTCGGTCCGATGGAGCAAGATTCGAGCATTCTTTAGCTGCACTTCGTAGTCTGCGATGGCGGCTTTGGCGGAATCGTGGTCGGCCCTGGCGGTCTCCAGAGCTCTTCTGGCGTCGGCATCGTCCAGAGTGGCCAGCAATTGGCCCTGGTGCACGTGCGTGCCTTCGTCGAAGAAAACGCCGGTCACGCGGCCTGTTATTTTGGCAGCGATGGTGGCTCGCTGGCGGGGGGTGACGTATCCGGTGGCGTTAAGCAGCGCCTCGCGGTTTCCGGGGCCCACGGCTTTCCTGGCCACGGCTACTTCTACGGCTGGTTTCGATTCTAATAGGGCGTAGACACCTGCTCCCACACCGGAGAGGACGATCAGAAGCCCGAAGAAAATGGCGAGACCTTTCCCCACTTTGCCGCCTTTGCGCTGTCCTTCGTGGATGCGCAAAGAGCCCAGGTCGTGTGTGGGTGCGTTTTCTCGCGTCACCATCTTTTGCTCTTGTCCTTTCCAGAAAGGAATGATCCATGATAAATCCCATCCTCGAACACGTCATCCGCGATGTCCGCTAAAGCCGGCCATCCGGCAGTCCGTGCCGTCAATTCGGCAGTTTCCCGAATGTGCAAAGTGTTCCACGTGGAACACTGTACTGGCGTAATTGTACGTGCATAAAGCGTAATTGTACATATAGATATGTAACTACGTATAAAATACACGCGGAACTTGGGGCGAGGGGTGGGGTTGCAAGTCATTGATAATGCTCGGTGTCGGTTGTGGTTAAAGAGACACAGTCGGGTACTTATTACGCTGTAATTATTACAAAACTCATTTTCTGAGTGGGCGGCGCCCCGATCGGCTGTCGCATCCCCACGGGGTTCCCGTCGCCCGCTTTGGCGGTTGACTTTGTTTTGAAGGGACGCGAACCCTTCATCGCATTCTTCCCCGCAGTCCGCCCGCCGCAGCCCGCCCGACACCAAATTGCGCTTTGCATCGTTAGTCGACACTGGTAGATAACGATCCCGGCCATGGCGGAACCTATGGCCTTTTTTCGTTGCCTTGCGCTTAAAATCGAGCATACGGAAAAGTCGAACCGAGGGATGAATGGCGGCACGCAACTATTGGCTTGACCTCTTCACAGCAGTGACGTGGCAGGAGTTTCTGGACGCTGGCGGCAAAGTGTCGGGCTTCCGGGAGTCGAGATGGGGCACGCTCCAGAAGATCAAGCCGGGCGACTATTTTCTATGCTATGTGACAGGTATTTCGAGATGGATCGGCCTGCTGGAGGTGACTTCGGAGCCGTTCCGGGACACGGCCTCGATCTGGAAGGACGAGAGCTTTCCCTGCCGCGTGAAGGTTAAGGTCGCAGCAAAACTAACTCCCGAAACTGCAGTTCCAGTTAAGGAGATGAAGGATCAGCTATCCGTGTTCCAAGCAGCTGGCGGCGCTCTGTCTTGGACCGGCCACTTCCGGGGTTCACCGACGAAGTGGAAGACGGCCGACGGCGAAGCGGTAGTCAAAGCGGTTCTACAAGCCGCAGAATCACCCGTCGTGCGGCCAATTGATCCCGTCAAGTTGAAGTACCGCCCGAAGGCGCTCAAGGCGAAGATCGGACTGGTTACAGTCCCCGAATCCGAAGGGACGGATCAGCCAGAACAGGAAGTAATAAGGGAACCCGCGGCGCACACTGAGATTCAGTGGCTGCTCCTCAAGCTTGGGGCGGACATGGGTTTCAGCGTCTGGGTAGCGCGCAACGACCGGGGTCGTTCGTTCAATGCCCATCGATTCTCTGAGCTACCTGCGCTGAAGTCGAGCCTCCCCCTCCAGTTCGACGATGCGACCAACCGGACTATCGAGCTGATCGACGTGCTTTGGCTCGACCGGAACTCTATCGTCGCGGCGTTCGAGATCGAGAGCACAACGTCAATTTACTCGGGACTATTGAGGATGGCAGATTTGGTGGCAATGCAGCCGAACCTCAACATCCCGCTCTTTCTAGTCGCGCCTGAAGAACGCCGAGAGAAGGTCTTTGCTGAGGTCAACCGGCCTACGTTCTCTCGGTTGGACCCTCGGCTAGCAGAGATGTGCCGTTACATCTCGTTCGATGCGTTGAGAGAACGACTGGGGCAGGTAAAGGATTTCGTTCGGTATTTGAAACCGGATTTTCTGGAAGAGTTGTCAGAGGCGTGTGATTTGGAACAGGAGTCTTAACCAAAACGGGTAGGTCGAGGATTCCCGCCAACCGATAAGAAGCGAGGCAGGCTCCGCGCTCAATGCTGGCCGCTGCAAAATCAAGACGAAGTTCAAAATCAACACCAAGGTCAAGGGCGGCGGACGGGAGTGTCCGCCCTACACCAAAGCCAGGGGTAATCTTCTGGCTTGGCTACCAAGCCCCTGCGTATTGGGTTCTGGCGGATGTACCCCAGCTTCTCTTGGAAACTTCCATCGTTGCGCGCGGTGTGTTCGAAGGACTCTTCCTGCCAGACCGATCCAGTGGTTCCCAGCAGCTTATTCACGGTTCGCGCCGAGACTCCTTTGATTAACTTGAGGATTGCCGGCAGCGGGTGGGGCCAGCCTTGGGCGTCTGGAAGCGAGGTTGCAGCAGATGCACGTGGTCGGGCATGACCACTGCGGCATGGAGATCGATTCGCTTGCCGTGGTCATGCAAGCAATGCGCGAGAATCAGGTCGCGCGCTGCGTCGCGGAAGGGATCGCGGATGAGTTTGCAGAAAGTCACAAAGATGGGATGGCCCGGTTTTTGGTAATGGGGCATGCGCCGCCGATATTCGCATTTGCGGCTGAGGGCAGGAAGATCGGCCATAATCCATTGAAGTCGCGAACCATATCGCTGTCAGTGACGGCTGAACACGCAATAGGTTCACTTTCGCGTGTAGAGCGGACACTCCTGTCCGCTGCCTTTGGCGTTGGTTTTTGGCGGGCGCGGAAAAATCAACATCAACAACAAAGTCAACGGCGGCGGACAGGAGTGTCCGCCCTACACTCATCCCATTAGCAATCCGCCGTTTACGTTTAGCACATGTCCGCTCAGAACCACATGGAGGCGGCCAGGGGCGCTGGCGCGAAGTGGTCGGACTGTGTTTGAATTCCGGAGTCGTCCGCACCGTTCATTTCAAGACGAGGGGCTTCATGCATAAGAAACTGTTCTCGCTCGTGTTCTGCTTTCTGCTGCAGGTCATCCCCAGCGCAGCCGCCAAACGCGCCTTTACCATCGAAGACCTTTACCGCATTCGTGGAATCGAAGACTTGCACGTATCTCCCGACGGCAAAACTGTCCTGTTCACCCTGCGCACGGACGACCTGGCGAAGGCAAAGAGCGCCAAGCACATCTGGCTTATGGACGCCGACGGCAAGAACGCGCGCCAGTTTACGTTTGGAGAAAAGGGTGAATCGTCGCCCGCCTTCTCACCTGACGGCAAGTGGATCGCCTTCATCAGTTCGCGGGATGGCGACGACAATCTCTACGTCATCTCCGCCAGCGGTGGCGAAGCTCGGCGGCTCACCAACATTTCCACGGGAGCCGCCGACCCGGTCTGGTCACCAGACGGAAAATGGATCGCGTTTTCGAGCGATGTCTATCCGGAATGCGGCGCCGACGATGCCTGCAACAAGAAGATCAACGAGCGCTGGAGCAAGGGTCCGCTCCGCGCTCATCTGGCCGATGCGCTGCTCTACCGCCACTGGAAGGAATGGGAAGACGGGAAGCGCACCCACGTCCTGCTGGCCGACGCTTCCAGCGGCGCGGTGCGCGATCTGACGCCGGGTGACTTCGATTCGCCTCCCTTCCAGCTCGGCGGACCGTTGCAATACGATTTCTCACCGGATAGCACGGAACTCGCGTTCGACTCGAATCATGACCGCGATCTCGCTTCGTCCACAAACAGTGACGTGTGGATCGTCCCGCTCGGTGGCAGTCAGCCGCCGCGCAACGTCACCGCGGCGAATCCTGCCTTCGACGGTCATCCGAAATACTCGCCGGACGGAAAATACATCGCCTATCAAATGCAAAAGCAACCCGGCTATGAATCCGACCTCTTTCGCCTGGCGGTTTACGATCGCTCCACCGGCGCATCCCGTGTGCTCACCGAGTCTTTCCGCAATTGGGTTGACGCCTTTCAATGGGCCTCAGACTCCAAATCTCTCTACTTCACCGCTCCAGTCGAAGGCGACAATCCCATCTTCCGGGTGAGCCTCGACTCTGGATCGATCCAACAAGTGTTGGTGGACCGGACCATCGACTCCTTCGAACTTCCACAGGACAACAGCCGCATCATCTACGTCCGGCGTTCCGTCAGCGACCCCGCCGAATTGTTTGCGGCGGACTTGGCTGACGGGAAATCCTCGACGCCGCAACGACTGTCTCACTTCAACGACGAAGTCGCCAATGAAGTGGATCTCCGTCCGGCTGAGCGCATGTGGGTAAAGGGAGCCGGCGGAGCGAAGATCGAAGTCTTTATTGTCAAGCCCCACGACTTCGATCCGTCGAAGAAATATCCGCTCATCCTCAACGTGCACGGTGGGCCGCAGTTTCAGTGGCAGGATTCTTTTCGCGGAGACTGGCAGGTTTATCCCGGCTCCGGCTACATCGTCGCTTTCGCCAATCCGCATGGATCCACGGGCTATGGCCAGGATTTCACGGCGGAAATTTCCGGTGACCATGGGGGCAAGGTTTTTGAAGACCTGATGAGGGTTACCGACGAATTGATCAAGCTTCCCTACGTCGACCCCGAGCGCACGGGCGCCATGGGCTGGTCCTACGGCGGCTACATGATGGACTGGTTCGAGGGCCACACCAACCGCTTCAAGGCTATCGCGTCGATGATGGGGCCATTCGACCTACGTTCTTTTTACGGCTCAACCGAAGAGTTGTGGTTTCCCGAGTGGGACTACAAAGGTCAGCCGTGGAACTCCGACCAATACGAAAAGTTCTCGCCTTCCTACTTCGTGAAAAATTTCAAGACGCCCTGCCTCGTGATCTCCGGCGAGCGTGACTATCGCGTCCCCTACACGCAGTCACTGCAGATGTTCACCTCGCTGCAAAAAATGAATGTCCCTTCCAGGCTGATCGTTTATTCCGACGCGGGCCACTGGCCCAGTTGGTATGAAATGGCTCTGTACTACACCGCGCACCTCGAGTGGTTTCATCAGTATCTCGGAGGAGATGCGCCACCCTGGTCCACCGAGCAATTTCTGCGCAACGCCGTCTTCGACCCTGCGACGGGTCAACGGCTCAAGTAACACCGGTCCGCGCTGTGGGCATCTGAGGCCGAGGATTATCGCAGACCGGATGAGTGTCGGTACCCCCATAGATGTTCGTGACGAGACGCTAAAGTCCGCGAGCAAGGCAATGGTACCGCAAACTCCTCATTCCGACTGGCAGTAGCGAGGCGGATATGCTCCCGCAGTTCCAGCCCATCGCTTTGGCAGATAGGGCAACAGGAACATGCCACCCAGTCCAGTTCAGCGCAGGGTGAAAAAACGAAAAGCGCCCCAGACTCCGGTTAGAGTCATTGGGGCGCTCCCGTTTACTGCGCACATTCCAGCCTATGTTAGGATTTCCGCCGAAGGAATAGCTCCTGCGTGCCTCGTGGCGGCACTGCTGGGCTATTCTGCCCCGAATCGGTGAGGCGCTGGGTCGGGATTGAATTGTGATCGCCTCGTCGGGGCAGCGAAACTCGCCAGCTTCCGACTAAAATCGCGAGATGATGCCCGCGCAGGTAAAGCCTACGATCTCGCCCAAACTCCTGAACCAAATCGACATAAGAGTTGGCACCATCGAAGCCGTGAGCGATGTTGCCAATTCGACGCTGAGGGCGGGGCTGCGGACCATCCGAGTGTTGGCTGGGGCGGCAAGGGGAATGGGATAGGATTTGCGGTCGATCTCTTTGCGGCTTTGGGTCAGATGGTGTTCCAATTCCCAGAGGCCGCCGAGCTGCTCAAGGAGATCCTGGGCAAGATGATTTTGAACTAGACTACATGGGTTCGAATACTTGGAGTTCAACAGCTTAGAAATTCCACTTCATGGAGGGCAATGTGGGACTCAGATTAAAGACCATTTCAAAGGACGGTATTCCGGAAGCCATTTCCAAGGTCGAGTTGCATCGCTACCTGAACGAACCGGAGGAAGCCGAGTCCATCTGCCGCAACATCCTGGCGGCCGATCCGGAGAACCAACTGGCGCTTCGATTGTTGGGATTGGCGCTGACCGACCAGTTCGACGGCGGGCACTCCGATCGCTATGGCGAGGCGGAAAAGATCTTCCAGGGCCTGACGAATCCGTATGAGCTCCACTACTGCATGGGGCTTCTGCTCGAGCGGCGGGCCAAGGCTCAGGTGAAGTCAGGGGTAACGGCTCATCTCCTGGTTGGTTCCCTGCATGAGGCGATGCGCTGCTTCGAGAAAGCCGAGAAGATCCGTCCACCACACAACGACGACGCCATGCTCCGCTGGAACCGGTGTGTCCGGCTGCTGGAGAAACTCGAGCGCGCTCCGATCGAAGAGAGACAAACGGCGGCATTCGAAGACCACGACACGGCGCCGATCACGGGTCGGCTGGGCGGACGGGCTCCGAAATAAGCAGATTCGCGAAATAGATTTAGCAAACCGCCGCCTTCCGCCTCTCGGCCACCTCTCCGGCGTTGTGGAATTTCTTTACCACTCGCGGGGCTTCCGGTTTGGTGCACGTTGCCGCTTTCGCTGCACCCGCACGCGAATTTCGCTTCCCGCTATTATGGAGCGACGGCCCTTGCGTTATGCTGAATGTTTCCTGACACCGGGACATCCTCTTTCGCATGGCGAGCCCTCAAGCCGAGTTCTCCCCGTCATCATCGAACCGGAAACTGATCCTGGCCGGCCAGATTGCCTTTTTGCCCACCGGCATCCTCACGACGCTGCTTGGCCCCATGCTGCCGATCCTGATTGCGCGTTGGGCGATGAATGACACTCAGGCCGGCAACCTGTTTCTGGTGCAATTCCTGGCGTCGCTGGTGGGCGTGCAACTCTCGGGAGTTCTCCTGACGCGCTGGGGATTCCGTCCGGCGTTTCTGTTGGGGCTGCTGTTGATGGCATGCGGAGTGGCGACTCTCTATATGGGATCGCTCGCGCTAGGGCTGGCCTCTGTGGCCGCGTACGGTTTGGGACTGGGGCTGATTATCCCGACGAACAATTTGCTGATTGCAGAGATAGGGTCCAGATCGATTGCGGGCCTGAGTTCGGGTGATAGTTCGGGTGATAGTTCGAGTGATAGTTCGAAAGCAAGTTCGAGAGCAAGTTCGAGCTCGAGCGCGGTGAGCCTGCTGAATTTTTTCTGGGGCGTCGGCGCGGTGTTGTGCTCCGTGATGGTGGCGTGGACGGCGGCTCATCGGCTACTGCCATTTTTCCTCGGCGCGGTGGCGCTGCTCCTTGTGTTGCTGGCGTTGGCCATGCGCCGTCTGCCCTTTCCGGCGGCGGCGAAATCGTCGTTGGCGAGATCGTCGGAGACGAAATCCGGGGAGGCGAAATCCGCGGAATCGTCACCTGCATCTTCATGGCGAGAGCTGGCCAAGAGTCCGGTGATTTGGCTTTTCGCCGCCGTCTTCTTTCTCTATCCGGGAGCGGAAACGGCGGTGGGAGGATGGATCGGCTCCTATGCCTCGCGGCTGGGATCGCGCGGGGCGGCGATGGCGCCCATGATGCCGGCGTTTTTCTGGTCGGCGCTGACGGTGGGCCGGGCGTTCGCAACCGCGTTTCTACATCACTTCTCGGAGCGCCGCGTTTTGCGGGCAGGCTGTGCCGCGGGAGCGGCGGGCATCGCGCTGATGCTCTGGGCTCCGGCGCTGTCGGGAGTGATTGCCGGAGCGCTGATTACGGGGCTGAGTTTCTCTACGTTGTATCCGATCACCGTCGCCCGGTTTTCCGAGCGCTTCGGAGTGGCCGCTCGCAGCATTGGCGCGGTCATGTTTTCGCTCGCGGCGGTAGGGCCCGCGGTTATTCCGTGGCTGGTGGGCGTGATCTCTCATGCCACAGGGAGTCTGCGCGCCGGACTGCTGCTGCCGCTGGGCGCTACGGTGACCCTGTTTCTCCTCCACCTTTTTGAGTGGTGATGCGAACGGTCGTGCGCTGTGCGCCATTCTTGAAAACGGTCGGTTGCGACCCCCCGTTTCTCCGTCGTCGGATTCGCGCATTTTTTGCCTGTTAACTCCGAAGGTATTAACCCGTGTTTACCACCACCCCCCCCTATCTATTGGAATCATAGTGTTAGGGGGGAAATTCCCGCAAGATCTTTGAGTTTAAAGGACTTATATGGAAAATATTCCGGAATAAGGAGTTAGCTCGATTTCTCGCTGAATTCTCTCAAAAACCATAGTTTCGGAGGTTTTCTGAGGCTTGCTGACCGCTTCAAAAATCGGCCATCTAGTTATCAAAGAAGTAACTGTCAAACCTTTGGACGCAGATCTTCGCTGCTCCTAATGAGATTTATTGTCGCGCAGTTCGCGTTGGGAGTCTGTGATGGGGTACACAGGTTGTTTGTGATGAAAAGGGTCAAATGCGGGATTGCGAAATTGGGAGCGCTTCACTCATCGCACCCGGAGAACTTGAGCGTCCCTGCGTTTTTTCTCATCAAGTCTTTGAAAACCATGAGGCCCATCTCATCGCCTAAACGCTTCGCTTTTGCGGGGTCGCTCGCAGCGCGAAAGCGTTCGGCCAGTTCGAAGAATGCCTTCTCTTTCTGTTTCCGCGCTTCGATGCCCAGCTCAATGAGTTCCACCAGGACACGGTTATCGCTCAAGCGCTGGCTCTTGGCCATGCGATCTACTTGTTTGGCAATTGGAGCGGGAAGGGACACGCTCCGTCGGACATGTTTGGTCGCCGGCATGGCATCGTTATACACCAGTTTGGTGCAATTCTGCGCACCAGCGACAAGCCCACAGAAACCGCTATGTACCTTATGTGGTACACTAAAGACGGTTCCAGATGGCTGGTGAGAGAGCGCCACGGAAGGTCGACCTCGTATTCTTCCGCAATGACGCTGGCAGCGAACCGGTCCGCGATTGGCTGAGGGATATGGACGAAGGCGAGCGCCGCGCCATCGGAACCGACCTGTTGCGGGCGCAGTGGCGTTGGCCGGTGGGGATGCCTCTTTGCCGCCCGATGGGACGGGGCCTGTGGGAGGTGCGAACGGATCTTCCCTGTAATCGCACTGCACGCGTGTTGATCTGCTTTTATCAAGGTTGTCTGGTAGCGCTGCACGGATTCATCAAGAAAACTCGTGCCACGCCCGAGGAGGATTTAGTGCTGGCGCGCAAACGCCAGAGGGAGTTGGGGTCGTAGTTGTAGTGAGCAGCACATCAGGGTCGGATGACCCAGCACAGGAGAGTAACAAATGAGTAAGAAGAATTTGGGGTCAAGCATTGACGACTTCCTGAAGAAGGAAGGCATCTTTGAGGAGGCGCAGGCGCAAGCCGTCAAGGAGGTTGTGGCCTGGCAACTGGCCAAGGCTATGAAGAAGAAAAAGATTTCCAAGGCTCGCATGGCGGTTTTGCTGAAAACGAGCCGCTCGCAGGTCGATCGCATTCTCGATCCGAAACGCGATATTACGCTGTCGAGTTTGCAGCGGGCGGCGGCGCTGGTGGGGCAGCGGGTCGTGATTGAATTGGTGTGACAAGTCCCGCAGTAGCCCGCCCTTCGCTACACCACTCTATGTTCGCTTAGAATCGGGAATAGCCCTGACAAGCGCTATGGCTCATCACAATAAACTCGAGCCCGAGATTCTTCATAATCCCGCCGAGCTTGCTAAAAAGTTGTTTACACGTTTGTCGGCCGCGGGAATCAATGATGTGCCGCCGATAGAGCTTCTGACCACGGTCTTCGATACCTTGTTCTACTTGAGCTTGAAGACAGAAGAAGGACACCATGTTCGTTGTTCAATAGTCTACTTACCTCCATGGACTCATCGCCCGGTGCGCCCGAAAAGGCGGACGGTTGATGAGAGGTCGTCGTGGGCGAATCGATTCAATAAGCCACTACCCTTTTCCATTGGGACGCTACGCAAGCTTGCTCCGGCTGTGGACCCATCAAAGTGCTCGTTGGGCCTGTATTTGGGCGCGCGGGGAAAACTTGAAGTGTGGGGAATCGTGGATCAATTCCCGTTGCACATGGCAAGGTCAATGGCATGGGAGAGCGAGAGGGCGGCCGGATCCCCCGGCCTTTTTTATGCTGTCATCAGCGCCAGCGGGGAACTCACAGTTTACGTCGGTGACCAGGTGGTCGCAGTTCTCCGGCAGGATCGATTGATCACTAGGCTGCCCGATGCGCTGTGGCACGGTCCTCTATACGCCAAGCTGACGCCGTACGTTCGCAAATACCAGAATGCGGTCAAATCTGCAGCTGGCACCGCTCTTTACAAGAGCTACGGTCAATGGTTCGACGGTACGGACGAGGAAGAGACTCGCGGAGATCTCGATTGGAGCGAGCCTCTGAGGGATACTTGGTTAGGGACCCTATGCCGAATTTTGCTCGAAATTCAACGTTACCGCCATGGTGGGGCGGTCTTAATTTCTCACAGCCATCGACCAAGCGGCGTCAACATAAAATACCCCTTCGACTATTCGCGGATAGATCAGGCACTTATGTCCTATGCGGAGGGATTCATCAGCCAAGAGAGTATTGAAACCCAGGCACGGCAGGGCTTACTCGATCACATCGGCTTCCGTGGGAAGTCCACAGCGTCGCAGGTTTTTTTTATGACCCCTGACTCGCGAGAGAATATTTTCATGGGCTCAGTGCGAGCTGGGGAGAACGAGGCACTCTTTCGCTCTTGGTACTATCAGGCACTTCGGACCGATTCCATGGCTGCTTTGGCCGGGGCGGTGGGACTCGTGGCATCTTTAAGTTGCGTCGACGGGTTGGTGCTTATGTCAAGGGGATTTCGCGTCCTAGGCTTCGGGGCGGTAATTGTCGCAACCAGTAAAGTCGATACAGTGTTCGTAGCAAACGACGAAATGGGAAAGACGAACATGACACAGGCCCACGCCGATGCATACGGGACACGACACCGCTCGATGTTTAACTATTGTGCATCTCACAGCGGCAGCGTGGGATTCGTCGTCTCGCAGGACGGCGATATCCGCGCGATCACCAAGGTGGGCGTAAAACTCGTCATGTGGGAAAACATCCGGCTACACGCGGGGACGGCAGAGCCCAACTTCATCCCGCCGTTTGGTTGGCGAAAAGGGAGAACCAAGAAGACAAGACTGCCAAAAGCAGGAGAATGACTGATGATCCCATCACCCACCCTTGCGCAAAAAACGCGCAAGGATGGGCCACCCGTCGGTCCTGAATCGGTCGGAGTTCTGTTACTGCCTAATCCTCGGATTCACCGCCGAGTACAGCAAGTCGGTCAGACAGTTCACGGCAACATAGGTCAACCCAATCGCCAGAATGCATCCTTGCACGAGATAGTAGTCGCGGTTGGCTATGGCTTGAATGGTTAGGCGTCCTATGCCGGGCCAGGAGAAGATGGTTTCGGTTACGATCGCTCCGGCTAGCAGCGCGCCGAATTGTAATCCTAGTACGGTTAGGATCGGAATCATGGCGTTGCGCAGGGCGTGACGATAGACTACGGTGCGCTCGGGCAGGCCTTTGGCGCGTGCGGTGCGAATGTAGTCCTGGCCTAACTCTTCTAACATTGAGGTTCGCACCATGCGGGTTAGGATCGCGGCTAGCGCTCCGCCCATGGTGATTGCGGGGAGCACTAAGTGGGCTATGCTGCCGGAACCGGAGACGGGGAGCCATCCTAGCTTGACCGCGAAGAACAGGATCAGGACTGGGCCCAGCGCGAAGTTTGGGAACGACAGGCCGAAGAGGCTTACTACGCTTAGGGCGCGGTCATCCCATTGATTGCGGCGCTGGGCCGAGCGCACTCCTGCTGGAATGGCTAGGACAATCGCTACGAACAAACTCGCCAGGGTTAGTTGCAAGGTGAAGGGATAGCGCTGGGCTATCAGACTTGTAACTCCCTGGTTGAAACGCAGCGACTTACCTAGATCTCCGTGGAGAACGCCTCGCCAGTAATTCAGGTATTGCTGGCCTAGCGGGACGTTTAGGCCGTAGGCGTGTCTTGCGGCTTGGATGTCGCCGGCGGCCGCGCCTTCTCCTAGCATTTGCTGGATGGGGTCTCCGGGGACGAAGTGGATCAGCAGGAAGACGGTGGAGACGACGAGCCAGATGACCGGCAGGGTGTAGAGGACGCGGGAGATGATGTAGCGCGGCATCGGGAATCAGATCTAAGCTGTCATGCTGAGCGAAGCGAAGGACCTATGAATTTCGTCGGCGCCATCGAATGCATAGGTCCTTCGCTTCGCTCAGGATGACAATTCATTTCATATTGCCAATTCATTTCATATTGACAGTTCATTTCATATTGACAGTTCATTTCATATTGCCAATTTACGTAACTGATCTTAGTCTCCGGCCCGCTGCACAGAGGTTGCCGCCGCCGGCACCGACGCCGGGGGCGCGGGCACGGGCTCGATCCTCACCGTCGCGATGCGATGGCCATCCATTTTTTCTACTACGAAACGGCGCCCTTCATAGTCGAACGCCTCGCCTCCTGCTGGCATTTTCTGCAAGCGTGAGAGCAGGAAGCCGGCGAGAGTCTCGAAGCCTTCGTCCTGCGGAAGCTTCAGCTCGTATTGGGTTTCAAGGTCGCGAATGTTGATCGCTCCGTCGAGCACCATGGGCGCATTCGCATCGATAACCACCGGCTGCGTCGACGCGACGTCGAATTCGTCTTCCAGTTCGCCGACCAGTTGCTCGAGCACGTCTTCCACGCTGATCACTCCCGCGGTGGAGCCGAACTCATCGACCACCACCGCCAAGTGCCGCTTGCGCAGCTGGAATTCACCGAGCAGGTCGAGCAATGACTTGGTTTCGGGGACCACCAGCACATCGTGCATGATCTGGCCGATCTTCATCTGGGCAATGCGCATGGCAGCCGGAGGAGCGGCGATGTGGCCTAAGCGCAGCCGCGTCCAACGCATCAAGTCCTTGGCGTAAAGCACGCCGATAATATGTTCGGGACCGCGCTGCGGATCATACACAGGGACGCGCGAGTGTTGTTCGTCGACCACGCGCGACAGGGCTTCGTCCGTGGTGAGATCGGCGGGCAAGGAAAAGATTCTGGTCCGCGGGACCATCACTTGGCGCGCAGTGATGTTGTCCAGTTCGAGCGCGTTCAGCAGCATCTCTTCCTGGGCGGGAGAGAGCTGGCCGGAGTGGTGGGCGGCGGTTACGATGAGCTTGAGTTCGTCGGGAGAGTGAACCGAGCCGTGCCGGACCTCGCGTGTCCCGAAGGCGCGCAGAACAAAACCAGCCGCGCGGCTCATGCCAATTGTCAGGGGTGCGGTGACGGTCAGGAAAACGTCCATGGGCGCGGCGACCGCCAGCGCCACCCGCTCGGCTCGTTGCAATGCGAGCGACTTGGGAACCAGTTCGCCCAGGATCACGTGCAGGCTGGTAATCAGCGCAAACGCCACCGGTACGGCGACGGCATGAGCGTAGATCACCGCATGCGGGATGCTTCCGATCCAGCCCTCGAACAGTCGCGCCAGAACCGGTTCGCCCAGCCAGCCCAGAGTCAGGCTGGTGACGGTGATCCCGAGTTGCACGCCGTTTACGACGCGGCCGAGTTGCTGGTGAAGTTTGAGGACGGTGCGGGCGCCGACGCGGTGGGCGGCGATCAACTGCTGGATGCGGGTTTCGCGCACGGTCACCAGCGCGAACTCGGCTGCGGCGAAGAAGGCATTGGCCGCCACCAGAAGCAGGATGACGAACACCCGCAGCAGCACGTATGCAATCATGGAACTCTAATTTTAACATTCCAAAGGGATAATCGTTCACGATCACCGGCCTAGGAATTCGCTGGCTGTACAATTTGAGAGTTGGCACTTAATGGCTCGCGCCATTCGTCGCTTTCTTTTTCAGTTCGCGGTGGTCTAAATGTCTGTAGAGCGGCGATGATTTCGTTCCGCCGGGTTGCAGGCAAGGCAGTCTCACGCGCACTCTGACGGCGCATCCAACTGGGAGAACGTGCGGCGCCGCTAAAGCGAGGCCCCGGTACGAAGCCTAAGAAATTTCGCGGAACTATTCGGATGTTTCTCCCGTAACAACAGATGTAATGGCAATTCTACGATTTGAATCAAGCAGGAGGCGGTTGTGCAAGGGAACGGTAATGGCAACGCGAAGAAAAAGCGGCGCCGGCGAATCATCTGGGGCTCGATAGCGGCCGTTCTGGTGTTGGTAGTTGCCGGCGTGCTGATCGCAGCCACCAGCGGCGGCACCAAGATCGACCCGTCGAAGTTGGCCAAGGTCGAGAAGGGAGACCTGGCGAAAAGCGTGGTAGCGACGGGCAAGATCGAGCCCATCACCAAGGTTGAAATCAAGTCCAAGGCCAGCGGAATCGTGAAGAAACTTTATGTCGATTATGGCGACAAAGTAAGGAAGGGCCAAGTGCTCGCCGAACTCGACCGGGACGAGATTCAGGCTCGTGTCGATCAGGCGCGGGCGCAATTGGAGGCTTCGACCGCCAGCTTGAACGGCACGCGCGCCGATCTGGAGCGCGCCAAAGTCGATGCGGAAGGCCCCGATGTCCCGTTGCTCAAGCGCGCCTATGAGCGCGCCCAGGGCATGGCGAAGGAGGGCGTGGTCTCCGCCTCCGCGCTCGACGACGCGGAGAAGAATTACGAGATGTCGTTGAATAAGCAAAACGTGGCCAAGGCGCAGCTGCAAGTCTTGCAGGCCAAGATTGGCCAGGCCCAGGGGCAGGTATCGCAGGATCGCGCCAATCTGAAGCAACTGGAAGAACAGTTGGGTTACACAACGATTGAATCTCCGATTGACGGAATTGTCCTTTCGCGGGACGTGGAAGTCGGCGACGCGGTGAGTTCGATTCTGGTGCTGGGTTCCACCGCCACGCTGGTCATGACGCTCGGCGACACGAGCGAGGTTTACGTCAAAGGCAAAGTGGACGAGAGCGATATCGGCAAGGTTTATTTGGGACAACCTGCCCGCATCAAAGTCGAGTCGTACAAGGACAAGACCTTCACCGGCAAAGTGACGAAGATTTCTCCCATGGGCGTCGAGAAAGATAACGTCACGACCTTCGAGGTGCGCGTCTCCATTAACAATCCCGAGGGCGTCCTCAAGGCGATGATGACGGCCAACGCCGAGATCATTCTCGAAGAACATAAGAACGTGCTCCAGATCCCGGAGGGCTCGATCATTTACGACAAGGATAAGAAGGCGTCGGTCGAGATACCGGATCCGAAAGCCAAAGAAGGCAAGAAGAAGATCGCCGTCGAGATCGGCATATCGAATGGCGCCAAGACCGAGTTGCTGCAAGGGCTGAAGGAAGGCGACCAGGTGGTGTTGCAGTAGCGCGCTGTCATGGGCAAAGCGAAGGACCGGACCTAAGTATTTCGCCTGCGCCACGAGAATGCATAGGTCCTTCGCTTCGCTCAGGATGACAAATCAGATTTGATGACAAATCAGACTTGATGACAAACCAGACTTGATGACAAATCAGACTTACGGAGTCGAACCAGATGTCACGGAGTTAAACCGCCATGACTAACTCTTTTCCGATTCGGCAGCGAGCCGTTCGAACGCTGGTTTTTATTTTGGCTAGCTCGCTGGCCGGTTTCGCTTCGGTCATCGGAACCTTTGACCGTTCGTTCCAGGTTAACGGCGCCGTTGACCTCGAAGTGCTGACTCGCTCCGGCGATATCACGGTGCGGAACGGGGCTGCGGGCACGGTCTCAGTTCATGCCAAGATACACTCTCACAATTCCTGGCTCGGCGGCGACCACAAGGCCGAGGTGCAGGAACTGCAGAACAATCCTCCGATTCGCCAGAACGGCAACAGCATTCGCATCGACTACGTCCACCTCAGCAACATTTCCGTCGACTACGAAATCACCGTTCCAGAGAACACCGCGATTCGTACCCATACCGGGAGCGGCGATCAAACCGTCGAAGGTCTGAAGGGCAACGTCGATCTCGAGAGTGGATCGGGCGACTTGAAGCTGGCGCGCCTCACCGGTGAAATGCGTTTCCAGACGGGCTCGGGAAACGTCCGCGGCCACGAACTTTCCGGCCCCGCAAAGGCCAAAGCTGGCAGCGGCGACATCGAAATTGAAGAAATGGGCGCGGGCGACGTTGACATCCGCACCGGCTCAGGCAACATCACCGCAAACGGCATCAACGGTGGGTTTCGTGCCGAGGCGGGCAGCGGCGACATTCACGGCAAGGGCTCGCCGAAAAACATGTGGAGCGTCCGCACCGGCTCGGGCAACGTGACCCTGCATGTGCCCTCCGACGCCGCCTTTGACGTCGACATCTCCTCGCATTCCGGAACCGTCACGCTGGGCCATCCAGTAACTGCGACCGTGCAGGGCCGAATTCAGGAGTCGAGGAAGAGTGTGATTGGCAAAGTACGCGGCGGTGGTCCCATGATTTCCGTGCACACAGGTTCCGGGGACGTCCAAGTGGACTAAACTGTAAGACTCGTCGCCGTCAGACAAGACCGTTGGGTGGGGTTTTGAGTGCTAACGCCTGTGGCTGTTGAAAAAGTGCCTGAGTTGATGCTTGTGGTGAAGCAAGGTTCCGGTTATAAGCAGGCGAGAGTTCTTGATGCTGCTGTTCATCGCCATGCTCGGAGGCCTGCTGCTCATGATGGGACACCACGCTCGCTCAGAGTCGCTGTTCTACTACTTCCGTCTGGAAGACCAGGTTCCTGAAAACCATCTGCTGCGGCTGATCGATAAACACGTCAGCTTTGACTTTGTGCGGGAGCGATTGAAGGAGAGCTACAGCGACACGGGCCGACCTTCGATTGATCCCGAACTTCTGCTGCGCATTCTGCTGATTGGTTACCTGTACGGTGTCACCAGCGAGCGCAAACTGGTCGAGGAACTGCGCATGCATCTGGCGTGGCGCTGGTTCACGGGGCTGAGTTTCGATGAAGAGATTCCGCATCACTCGACGTTCTCCAAGAACCGGCACGGACGATTCCAAGAGTCGAAGTTGTTCGAGCAGTTGTTTGAACAGATTGTGCAGCAGTGTGTGGAGGTAGGGCTGGTGCGCGGCGACAACCTGTCGGTGGACGGAAGCTTCGTGGAAGCCAATGCGGCCAAGGAGAGCCGCATTCCACGCGAGCAGTTGATGGAAGCTGCAGAGGTCCATTACACGCTGCGTCAGTATCTGCAGGAGGTGGAACAGCAGAACCCGGTGGAAGAACCGGTGAATAAGCAAGAACAAGTGTCGACGACCGATCCCGATTCCACCTATGCCACCAAAGGCGGAACGCCTGCCCGGCTGGGATACTACGACAACTATCTCGTGGACAATCACAGTTGCGTGGTCGTGGGTGTACAAGCGACGGCGGCCCGCATGAGTCAGGAGACGGTGGCCGCACAGGACATGATCATCCGCTTTGTCCAGCGACAAGGAGGAAAGCCAGCCTCCATAGCAGCCGATACGACCTATGGCAATGGGGAGTTTCTGCAATGGTTGCTGGATCGCGGCATCACCCCTTATATGCGCACGCGAGACAGTGCTCTGCGAAAGAACAATCCCGGCTATGGCCCGGAGCGATTTACCTATCAGCCGGAGAGCAACAGCTACCGTTGTCCTGCGGGAGAGCAACTGAACTACGTTGGCTTGAACGTTCGCAATCGTGCCCATGCCTATATCGGCAGCGCGAAACGCTGCGGAGCCTGCTCGCAAAAAGCGCAGTGCACGAGTGGACGATATAAATATCTCGCCATTCACATCCATGAGTCGGCACGACAACGCGCACGGGAGTTGGCGAACACCCCCGAGTTTTCCACGGCGCAACGACAGCGAAAGAAAGTCGAGGCTTTGTTTGCGGAACTGAAGAATCAGATCGGACTGCGCCGCTTGCGCTTACGACGCTTGAAGTTCGTTCGGGAGCAGTTCTTCCTGGCAGCGGCTGCGCAGAACATCAAGCGACTGGTGCGGTTCCTCAGCCAGCCGACAACACCGGTTCTGCCAGCTACCGCTTAGCCGAACAGAGGGAAGAAAAACTTGGCAGCGGCACTCGCAGCCGAAAAAGCCGTTCCGCTGACGTACTTTTTCAACACCCACGCCTGATTTCGACAGCCAATCTTGTTTTTTGAGTTACACTGCCTCGCATGTGTCTCACCAAACATGTCTTATTCATCTGGCTTCTCACCGTCGGAGACATCGTTGCGCAGACGGTTGTCAGTTTCCCCCCTCCGGATACGATCTTGACAGATGTGAAGCACAAAGAACCGAAGAGCGGAGTGCAACTCGGGCCGGGACATACGCTAACCATCCAGTCGGGGGTCGGCACGCCAACGACGATCAACGTTCTTGCGTTCTCGAAAAACGGTAAACTGCTCGCCGCCGGGAAGGACTTTGGTAGGGTGATCGTTTGGGATTTGCCAAGTCGAAAATTGCTGTGCGCCGTCGATACCGGCCAAGGCATTGTCCATGCTGTCGCCATTTCCGCCGATGGGCAATTGATGGCCACTGGAGGGGAGGGCGATGCGTTCAGCCTAAAGCTGTGGCACTTGCCTGATGGGAAACTGGTGCGGACGTATCACAACTTCATTGGGTACGTGCGCACCGCTGCTTTCGGTCCCGCTGGTGCATGGATCGTTGTCTCGGAAAATTTTGGCTCCATACACGTACTCGACACCGCCACTGACAAGCAACTGTCTGAACTGAAAGACACGTATTCGCCTCTGCTGTCGCCGCAAGGCGATATTTTGATGACGGTCGGCAAGGCCAACTTCGTGCTGTGGTCCACTTCGGACTGGACGCAGAAACGAATGCTGCCCCGGACTCCGGTGTATGCAATGCCACTCGCATTTAGCCCCGAGGCGGACAGCTTCATTGTCACTTCCTCCGGGGCCTTCCGACTGCTTCGCCTCAGCACTGGTGAGCCTCTTCCGAGCGCCCCCAACCCGGAGCTTCCCAAGTTCAACGGTGCGGCGGGAGGATTTGCAGCCTTTGGCAATAACAGCCTCGTCTTCGGCCACAGTGACGATCGACTGTGGGCATGGAACACTAGTACCGATCAAACATGCGTGTCGGACTTGATGTACAGCGAAAGCGGCTCTCTCAGCCCAGATGGGAGTCTTTTGGCAGGGGCCAAGGACAATTCGATCCTTGCGCAGACGCGATCCGGGGACGGAGTCTGGATTTGGGATACAAGCAAGCTGGCAGCGAAGTGTCTGAGCACATCTCCATCCACGAAGTAGTGAGGGATCGGTAATTGTTGATAAATCCGGATTTCACTCAAAACCCCCATCGGGTCGGGCCACCCGGACGGAGCCGGGACTGGTTTGGCTAAAGGCTCATTGCTAATTGCTGGCTGCGCCTTGACGTGCCCTCGTGCGACGGCTGATACTTCGTGAGTTCCTGAAAACTTTCCCGAAACTTTCAGGCTCAGCGAGGTAACGAATTGTCACGCACCGCGATCGTCACTCTTACCACTGATTTCGGACTCAACGATCATCTCGTCGGCGCCATGAAGGGGGTCATCCTGGAGATTGCCCCCGAGGCGCAGATCATCGACATCAGCCATGCGGTGCAGCCCTTCGACATTCTGGACGGCGCGCTGACCATTTCGCAGGCCTACTCCTACTTCCCTTCCGGCACCGTGCACATGGTGATCGTCGATCCTGGAGTGGGGACCGCGCGGCGGCCCGTGATTCTCAACAGCGACCGCCACCTGTTTGTCGCTCCCGACAACGGGGTGCTTTCGCTGATCTACGACCGCGAAGAGCGCATCTCCGTCCGCCACGTCACCGCCGAGCATTATTTTTTGCAGCCTCGCAGCAACACCTTCCACGGGCGCGATATCTTCTCCCCGGTCGCCGCTTATCTCGCCAAGGGAGTCGAGCCCGATCGCTTCGGCGACGAGATCGCCGACTATGTTCGCTTTAGCGCGCCGCGGCCCAAGCCGGTGGACGAGCGGACTTTACAAGGAGTGGTGCTGAAAGTCGATCGTTTTGGCAATCTCGTCACCAACATCACTCCGCAGGATGCGCCCCAACTTTTCAGCGCCGCGCCGCCCGCCTTCAAGATTGTGATTGGAGCGAAGGCACAGGCAACGCGCATGTGCTCAAACTACGCCGAAGGCGCTCCCGGCGAAGTGTTCGGAATCCTGGGCAGCATGGGTTTTCTCGAGGTCGCAACCAACCGGGGATCAGCCTACCAAATGCTGGGCGCGGGCAAAGGCAGCGAAGTCAATGTGGTGATGGAAGGGCGATGACAAGGGCGACGGCGGAGCGGTGAGTGCGACACCTCTAACGGATTGTCATCCCGAGCGCAGCGAGGGATCTGAATTTCGCGGCGAACTGCAGATCCCTCGCTGCGCTCGGGATGACAAAATTTGGCCAGGGCTGCAAGACCTAGACAGCGGCTGCAAAATTCGGAGAGGGGCTGCTACACGTTCTTCGCTCCGGGGTGGACGTAGCCATCCATCTCCGCCGTCCACTTCAGGAAGCGCCACAGGTTGCTTCGCTCCGTCCACAAGAATTCCCAGAATTCCAGGAATCCAATCTGGGTCATTTTGACACCGGTGTAGGTCTCGATCCGCCACAGAAGATAGGGACTGCGCCAGGGAGCAATCCGGTGGCCACGGGTGGAGTTCCAAAGAAAGCGCAGCATCGGCCGCATCGGGTTCCAGTATAGCGCCGGGCGAGACGGGGCAAGCCCCGTCTCTACTTTGTAATCTCCACGCTGGCGCGGGTGTTTTCCCACTCCAGGCTCATCGTACATTTGCTGCCCGCCGAGTCGAACGCTATGGTGAAGTTCTCGACCGGTGCTGGTGTTTTCGAGACCTTCATGTCAACCCGGCCCAACTCGTCGGCTTCATACTTGTACGGGATGCCCCACTCGGCGGTCTTCTTGTTGATAATGAGGGTCCACTTGTCAGCTCTGGGAATAGTGAAGATGGTGTAGTTGCCTGCGGGCAAGGACTTGCCGCCCACCGTCACGTTCGTATCGGTGACGAATTTGGTCGCTTCATTTGCGCCCGTACGCCAGATCTCGCCATAAGGCACCAGCGCCTTCTCGCTGGCGTCGCCGAAAATCTTCCGCCCTTTTGCACGCGGACTGGAGTAGTCCACGTGGATGGTCTTGCCATCGGAAAATTTGCATTCCGCACTGGCCGGCGGACTGGGCCGTTTGGATTTGTCCTGCGCCATCTGCGCCGGAGCGAGAGTTGCAACCGCAAAGATCACCGCTGCGATTAAGGCAAATTTCTTCATGATCTGTTTCCTCCTGGGATAGCACTTAGCTTTTGGCTTTTAGCTAATGGCTAAAAGCTAGAGGCAAGAGCAGCACGAGAATTATACTCACATCCCCGCTACAATCTGGGCATGGCCGTCTTCAACGAAAAGCGGGAAGAACTCGAGCACTACGAAATTCGTATGGGCGTGCCCCGCGGACGCCTCGCCGTCACCATGGACCTGGTCACCGACGCCATGGCCCTGGTCGGGCAGCATGGCGTCTATTGCCAGAGCCAGCGCTGGCCCGGCAAGCCGGTCATGGATGTGCAGCTCATCATGAAAAATCTTACCGACGCCAAAGAGTTGATCCAAAGTGTGATGGAAGAACTCAAGCCCAAGAGCTGATTTGTGGATGCCTGACCTGCGATTCTTGGAGAGACGAGGCTTGCCTCGTCTTTAAGGGAACTCTGATTAAGTCATAGCGGTCCACGGAGATTGGATCATGGCTCGTGGTCGAAATTCCCTGCAACGCCGCTGGTGACGCGGGCAGAATGCATAGAGCTGGTTTCATAAATGTCTCTCCGCTCGGAAGGCACGTCCCTCAGGGGCTAAAGCCCGCATTTTTCCAAGCCCTGGACGGCACGGCTGAAGCCGTGCCCTACCCAAAACCGATTTATGAAACCAGCTCTAGGTCCTTCCCCTTCGGCTGCGCTCAGGGTCAGGATGACAATGGTAATTTTTTAGACTTAATCAGAGATTCCCCAAGGCGGAAGGACTGCGGCGTTGTGAACCGGCGCCCGGGCACGAAACCAAAGTTTTCCCGCAGGCAGCTCACCGAAATCACAAACAATGGGAAAGACCTACAATCCAGAGTATGGAGCGCAAGATCTTCTGGGGCTCAATGACCGTACTGGGGCTGCTCGCCGATTTGGTTCTGCCTTTGTGGTGGGCTTTGGGCGCGACCATACCAATCATCTACTTCTCGTGGTGGATTGCATACCGCAGCGGCTGGTTCGAATAAGGGGCGTGACGGATTGGGATTATATCCGGGATCGGCAACAGCTAAGGGGGCTCTGATTAAGTCATAGCGGTCCACGGAGATTGGATCATGGCTCGTGGTCGAAATTCCCTGCAACACCGCTGGTGGCGCGGGCAGAATGCATAGGTCCCTCGCTCCGCTCAGGATGACAGTGGTAATTTTTTTAGACTTAATCAGAGATTCCTTAATCCACAGGACCAATGCGCACCCGTAGAGTTTTCGGTATGAAGAAATACGTCAAAAGAGCCCCAACCATCAAAATCCCCGCAATGATATACAAGGCGGCAGATCGGTCCGAGGAAAAATGTTTCGCCCAAATCGGAATATTCGGCCCAAAATAACCACCTAAATTGCCCACCGAGTTCACGATGCCAATCCCCGCGGCAGCAGCGGTGCCGGCCAAAAATGCGGAAGGCAACGGCCAGAACAACGGCATGGACCCAATCACTCCCAGTGTGCCGATGGACAAGAAGATGATCGCCAAAACTGGATTCGACGCAAACACTCCGCTCAGAACCAAGCCGGCGGCTCCAGCCACAACATTTGCTACGTAGTGCAGCCGCCGCTCTCCGGTTTTGTCGGAATGATTGCTGAGGAGAATCATTCCGATAACGGCTACTGCATACGGGATCGCGGTAATCAGGCCAACCCTAAGATAACCTTTCAAACCGAAGGCCTTCACAATCGTCGGCAACCAGAAGGCAATGCCATACAAGCCGATCATCAGAGTGAAATAGATGGCGCACAACACCCAGACTTTCCCGCTGATGAAGGCATCCACCAGTTTATGCTCGGTTTTCTGTTTGTCTTCAGCTTCGAGGTTCTGTGCCAGCAATGCCTTTTCGTCACTGGTTAGCCATTTCGCTTCTTCAATGGCGCTTTCCAGATAGAAGATCACCCAAAAGCCAACGAGAATTGAAGGGATGCCTTCTGCCAGAAAAAGCCACTGCCACCCCGCCAACTTCATCGCGCCGGAGAGTGTATCCATAATCCAGCCGGATATGGGGTTGCCGATTACCCCCGATACCGCGATCGCGGCCACAAACCAGGCGGTTCGTGTGGATCGGAACTTTGAGGGGTACCACAAGGTCAGATAAAAAATCACCCCCGGAAAAAACCCGGCCTCGGCCAGGCCCAGCAGAAAGCGCAGGCCATAAAAAGACCACTCCCCTTTTACGAAGATCATGCAGGCAGAGATGACGCCCCAGGAGATCATGATCCTGGCAATCCACATGCGCGCGCCGAATTTCTTCAGCAGCACATTGCTGGGAACTTCGAAAAAGAAATAACCGATAAAGAAAATACCGGCGCCGGTAGCGAATGCCGCATCGCTCATCGACAGGTCTTTCAGCATCTGCAGCTTCGCAAATCCGACATTGACCCGATCGAGATACGCCAAAATGTAGCAAAAGAAAAGGAAAGGCACTATGCGCACGTCAACCTTGCGATAGGTTGACGCCTCAAAACTTTCTGTGGACGTCATAGGTTTTAGGCATCCTTTCTTGAGTTTTCCAAGGGAATTCGCGAGCTGGCCGTCTAACGTCTAGGCATAACGCGCCTCCGCGCGATCTGTTGGCTGGATCGATTGATTATACCTGCGCGATAAATCTTTCCGCTCGAACTCCACTTTGCTTCAAGATTCCGCGCAGTGTTCCGATTGCAAGTTCCGAATGCAATGGAACGACACAACCAGTGACTCTATCTGGTCCTTTGCGCTTAAGGATAACGTGACTTCCACGTTGCCGAACCTGAGCGAAGCCGTTCAAGAGCACGGATCGCTTCTGCCCCTGATACGCGGGGCAGTCTAGGCATAGCGTGCCTCGAAGACGGTGACCAGCGGGCGGCTGGAGCCGTCTGGGGGAAACTCTTCCAGGTAGAGTTCAGTCGCTTCCTTGAGGTTGGCGACGGCCTCTTCGACAGTCTTACCCTGGCTGACCGTGCCAACTTCTGGGCGGTCGGCAACGTAGAGGTCGCCTTCTTTGTGTAGAACCGCAGTGAATGTGCCAATGGGCATGTTAATTCGGCCCCCTCAGCCTACCTTATCACGCGTGTCTGCTCACAACCGCGGGTTCCACAGCCGGCAGTTCCGCTGTCCGCTCTACGGTCTTTACGCATGCGCTCCAGGCGATTCCATGGCGAAAGCCTCGACTATCATATTCAACTGGCCTTGGCATCGCCATCAGCCGTCGCCCGCCTCGCTCTGGGCGGTCTTCTCCACGGGAACTGCCAACGTGCTCCACCACGCCCGCAGAATTGGAGGATGGGGATCCTGGGCGGCTCCAAAAAGCTGATAGCTTTTTTCGTGGAGCAACTCGGAGACTGCCTCGGTATTCTTGGGGTCAACTTCACACCAGATCACGGGGCGGGCGCCCTCCAGTAAGCGAGCCGCGCCGCGCAGAACTTCGGCTTCGTGCGACTCGACATCGATTTTCAGGACACTGGGAGCCGGAAAGAAGTCGAGCAACGAATCCAGCGTCACCGACACAGTAGGCTGCAGATGGCAATATCCTCCCGCTTGAGTCGAGCCGGAGATGCCATGCAGGTGATTGGAAGCACGCGCCCGCTCCGCAATTTCCAGCTCACTCACGCGCGGTTGGTTGGACACGGATGCGCACAAGACTCTAACCGGGGCCGCGGGCAATTTCTTCTGAGCAATTTCGCGGGATGATCGATCCATCAGGTGAGCGAGCCAGACGTCGGGCTCAATGGCCAGCACTGAACCGGAGGGCCCCGCCAGGGCGGCTGCGGAAAAGGTGAACAGGCCAACGTTCGCGCCCACATCCCAAACCACAGCCCCTGGCCGGACCAGTTCCCGTACCATGCGGAGCAGTTGCCCGTCCACGCTGGATAAGCCTGCCCAGTGGCGGAGACCAGCCTCCGGCGTCACATAGAGCGGCAGATTCTGAAGATCCCTCGGCAAATGCCGGCGCAGAACTACGCCCCGACTGAGCTGTTCGGCCAGCCTCCTGAACCGTCGATCCAATAACATTGCACCCTAACTCAACCGGTACTTCCCTGCCTCAATCGTCTTCTGCGCAATCTGCTGGCGCAGCGCGATGGTGTTGAAGGGCTCGTGCTTGGACAACCGCCGCACGATCGCCAACTGCGTCCGCAGCATGTCGCCTTCGGCCACGTCGGCAATCACTTTCCTTGCCGCCGCTTCGACTTTTTCCAGAGCCTGCGTCAAATAGACTCGCGCCATTGCAATTGGCAGCGCGGCCGAGGCTTCGCCTTTTTGCTCCACCATCTTCTGCGCGCGCAACACGGCCGATTCCATGGCGTAAATCTCGATGGTCATATCGGCCATCGCGCCCATCACCTCTTGCTTGTCCTGAATCGCCTGCATGTATTTCTGCGTGGCCGACCCGGAGACAAACAGGCCAAGCTTCTTCGCTTGTGCGACCAATTTGCGTTCTTCCGCCAGCGGCCCTTCGATCTCCTCGCCGGCAGACGGGCCGCTCAGCACTTCGTCCATCAACTTCTTGATCGCCGGCAGCAGCGGCAACTGGCCGGTCATCGCCCGTTTCAGCAGGAATCCGGTGATGATCAGCCGGTTGATCTCGTTCGTGCCTTCGAAAATACGGTTGATGCGAGCATCACGGTAGGCGCGCTCCGCCGGATACTCTTCGACGAAGCCGTAGCCGGCATAGATCTGCAACGTCTCGTCGACCACGTAATCGATCATCTCCGAGCCCCAGACCTTGAGGATCGAGCACTCCACCGCGTATTCCTCGATCGCCTTGCGCCGCTGTTTCGCGGCGTCCGCGCTCGCGGAATCGATCTCCGAGAGCAACTCGTCCATCATTCCGACCGTGCGATAGACCATCGACTCGCCGACATAGATCAGCGTCGCCATGTTTGCGATCTTTTCCCGCACCAGCCCAAACTCGCTGATCGTCTTTCCGAACGCCTTGCGCTGCTTGGCATAGGCCACCGCGCTCTCGATCGAAACCCGGGCCCCACCCACGCACATGGCGCCGAGTTTGAACCGTCCGATGTTCAGAATGTTGAAGGCGATGATATGCCCCTTGCCAATCTCGCCCAGCAGATTCTCGACCGGCACCTGGCAATCATTCAGGATGATGGGGCAAGTTGAAGAACCGCGAATGCCCATTTTGTGCTCTTCGGCGCCGACGGAAAATCCCGGAAAAGTTCGTTCTACCAGGAACGCCGAAAACTTATCGCCGTCAAGTTTTGCGAACACCGTGAACAGGTCGGCGAACCCGGCGTTGGTGATCCACATCTTCTCGCCGTTCAGGATGTAGTGCGTACCATCCGGCGAAAGCACGGCACGGGCGCGGCAATTGAGCGCGTCGGAGCCGGAAGTCGCTTCCGACAAGGCATACGCGCCAACCCATGTTCCCGTGGCCAGTCGCGGCAAATATTTTTTCTTCTGCTCTTCGGTGCCAAAGTAAACCAGAGGCAACAGGCCGATGCCGCTGTGCGCGCCCCAAGTGGTGGCGAACCCAGCGTACTTGGCGATGTTGTCGGCGATGATGGCGGCGGTGACTTTATCCATTTCAAGGCCGCCATAGGCCTCGGGAATCTCAACCCCGCTGAGGCCGAGGTCGCCGGCTTTTTTCAGCAGATCGCGCGAGATCGAGTAATCCTTGTGTTCGATCTTCTCGGCTTGGGGCAGAATCTCGTTGATCGCAAACTCTTCGGTCGTCTGCCCGATCATCTGTTGCTGTTCGGAAAAATCTTCTGGAGTGAATACCTCGGCAGTCTGCCGCTCTTCCAGCAAAAAGCTGCCGCCGGAAATCTTAGTTGTGGGTATTGCTGACGTAGTGGCCATTTTTAGACCTCGAAATTTAGACCTCTAAAACTTAGACTGTTGAATGAGACCGCTGCGTGGACACATGACAAAGAACAACACCTATTCTAACGCTGGGGGTGCGCAAATGCAGGCCTTCGCGCGGCTAGCGGCCGTCGCGCGGCGCCAAGCAAGTAACTCGCCAAAGGCATATTGCGAAACGCGTAAGAATGAGGATTTTCCAAGCACCGTGGTAACACTGACCGTCGCAAGAACATCGTCGTAAGAACATAATGGTTGGGCAAAAAAGTGTCAAGGCAGGGATTCAAAAATTCCCGCCGCGCCCATGCCTCCACCCACGCACATAGTTACCATGCCGTAGCGTCCCTGGCGACGCTTCAGTTCGCGAATGATGCTCGCCGTCAGCTTCGCTCCCGTGCATCCCAGGGGATGTCCCAGCGCAATCGCCCCTCCGTTAGGATTCACGCGCTCCAAATCAAGCCCAGCTTCCTGAATCACCGCCAGCGATTGCGCCGCAAACGCTTCGTTCAGTTCGATCACGTCGATGTCCGAGAGCTTTAACCCGGCCAGCTTCAGCGCCTTGGGAATGGCAAACACCGGCCCCAGCCCCATCTCTTCCGGCTTGTACCCGGCGGTAGCGAACGCAACGTAGCGTGCCAGCGGAGCGATGCCGAGAGCCTTAGCCCGCTCGGCCGACATCACCACGGCCGCCGCAGCGCCATCCGACATCTGCGAAGAGTTCCCCGCCGTGGTCACGCCCTTCACGTGAAATGCAGCCCTGAGCGCGCCCAGAGCCTCAAGCGAAGTATCGGCGCGCGGACCCTCGTCCACTTTGAACGAAATGTCGTGCCTCTTCGGCTTCGATCCATTAGGAGTAGTGAAGCTAACCGGCACGGCGACAGTCTCATCTTCAAACTTACCCGCCGCAATCGCCGCCAGCGCCTTCTGATGGCTGCGCAATGAAAACTGGTCGCACTGCTCGCGAGTAATCCCAAAGCGCGCCGCTACTCGCTCCGCCGTCAGGCCCATCGAGAGATAAGCATCCGGATAATGATCGACCAGCCAAGGGTTCGGCGAAATCTTGTTCCCGCCCATGGGAATCATAGACATTGACTCGGTGCCACCCGCCACTATCACCTCGGCGCCGCCGCTCATGATGCGCTCGGCAGCCATGGCAATCGCCTGCAAGCCGGACGAGCAGAAGCGATTGATCGTCACCGCCGAAACTTCAACCGGAAGCCCCGCGCGCAGCGACGCGATGCGGGCCACGTTCATCCCCTGCTCGGCTTCGGGCATAGCACAGCCCAGGATGACGTCTTCGATTTCTTTATAGTTTGATCCGGGATCAAGCTGCGGCACGCGATCAAGCGCGCCCTTGATAGCAACGGCAGCCAGTTCATCAGGACGCGTAGCCCGCAGGGTACCCTTAAACGCGCGCCCTACAGGAGTGCGGACGGAAGAAACTACGACGACTTCACGCATGGAGCAATTTTACTCCTACACCGCAGACAGCTGAGATTCCGTCACCAAGATCCGGGCCGTCTTGCGCGACCGCGGTTTCTTGCGGATGATGATCTCGACGTTGCGATCCAGCGCATTGAGAAAATGCAGCAGGCGCTCGACGGAAAAACCGTCCAGATGGTAGTTGACCAAGGCGGAAATCTTCGGCTGATTAATGTCTAGCAGCCGCGCCGCTGCTGTTTGCGACAGATGCCGCGCCTGAATGATCTGGTGAATCGCAAGCGCAAGACGCACTTTGGTCTGCTTCTCGCCGGCATCGCGCAGCCCAAGGTCGGCAAACACGTTCCCCGAACTTCGCACTATTGATTCGCTGTTCCTGGATTCGCTATTTCGCCCGTTTGCCATATCGCGCCTCGTAATCCTGACTGGCCATTCTGAGCCGCCGCGAAATCAGGTCCACGTCGCTCTGTGGCGTCTTTCTGCCCTTCGGCGACTTCTTCTGGAACGCATGCAACACGTAAATCGCATGCTCGAACTTTACGGTATACACGGCTCGGTAAGTATCACCGCGGTGGTCCGCGACAACTTCCAGAACACCCGGCCCTTCGCCCTTCCAAGGCTTCGCTTTCGGATGCTTGCCACCAAACTGCGCCACGCTGAAAGCGGTTCCAATTTCGTCCTTCACGGCCTCGGGAAACTCCATGAGGTCTTCCTTCGATGCGCCCGCCCAAAACAACGGTTTTTCACCGGGAACGCTCTGCGGTCGGACCATAGGTAGTATCCCAGTTTTGGGATGTCGTGTCTAGAGCTATATTCCCTTCTTCAACTGCTGCTTCCACCCGAGCACGCGCGCCCTGTTCCCTTCCGCCTCGGCCTCGGGAACCATTCCCTTTTTCTGATACAGGATCGAGAGGCTGGTGTGCGCCAGAATGTCGTCAGGATCGATTTCTGAAATTTGCTTGGATACCTCTATCGCTTCGTCGAAGCGGTTGAGATCTTGCAGCGCCCGGCTCAATCCATGCAGCGCATCGGTGAACTTCGGATCCGCCGCCAATGCCAGCCGATACTCTTCGACCGCTTGCTCGTGGTGGCCTTCTAGAACCAGATCGAGCGCGGCGTAGTAGTGATGTTCGGCCAGTTGGCGCGCGCTTGGTCGGGCAGGCGCGGAGTTGGGCGGATCGTCGGGCATAGGGACGGGCTTCGGTGATTCTAGCAAGAGAAACGCGGCAAGCCCGCGCGACTGCGGGAGGCTGGAGAGCCAGTTCCAAAAATCCTACGATTGAGGCTTCCCGGAAATCCCACCCTTGCGCACAAAACGCGCAAGGATGGGGCACCCGGCGTTGCTGATTAGGCGGGAAACTGCATAGGGCCTTCGCTTCGCTCAGGATGACATCCGAGAGTCAGGTTCCGAACTTACAGGCCCCAGCATTTACGGCAGTGCTAGGTCTCCGACCGCGTAATTTCGTGCGTTCAGGTTTGCACGATCCCAGGCACTCTCCCAAGTCTCAAAATCGAGACCTGGGGCACCCATTTTCTTACAGGATCAAGCGGTCAGAGGCCTAGCGGAGAAGCCCGTCCCCATACGAGCTAGTTCTCCGGCTTCCAGCGCAGCACCGGCTTGCGCGCGGCCGCAGTGTCGTCCAGGCGGGAAATGCGCGCGTTGTGGGGAGCGTCGAGCACGAACTGCGGATCTTCTTCCGCCTCTTCCGCAATCGACTTCATGGCTTCGATGAAGAGATCCAGCTCTTCTTTCGGCTCGCTCTCGGTCGGCTCGATCATCAGCGCGCCGTGTACGATCAGCGGGAACGCCATGGTGTAGGGATGGAATCCGTAATCGATCAGGCGTTTGGCAAGGTCGACGGTCTTCACGCCCTTCTTCGCCTGCAGCTTGTCGCTGAACACCACTTCATGCATCGACGGCGTCGAGTACGGCAGGTCGTAAACGCCTTCGAGTCCCTTGCGGATATAGTTCGCGTTGAGCACCGCGTCTTCCGTCGTCTGGCGCAGGCCGTCCGGGCCGTTGGCGAAGATGTAGGCCAGCGCGCGGATGAACATGCCGAAATTTCCGTAGAACGCGCGCACGCGCCCGACCGACTGCGGACGGTTGTATTCGAAGCCCAGCGTGCCATCCGGCTTGGTGATGACGACCGGCGTGGGCAGGAACGGCTCGAGAATCTTCTTCACCGCGACCGGCCCCGAACCGGGACCGCCTCCGCCATGCGGCGTCGAAAACGTCTTATGCAGGTTCATGTGCATGACATCGACGCCGAAGTCCCCCGGCCGGGTTTTCGCGACCAGCGCGTTCATGTTGGCGCCGTCCATGTAGAGCAGGCCGCCTTTGGCGTGCATGAGTTCGGCGATCTTGTGAATCTCCTGCTCGAAAACGCCCAGCGTATTCGGATTGGTCAGCATCAGCGCGGCGACTTCTTCATTCATCTGCGCCGCCAGCGCCGCCACGTCGACCATGCCGCTGGCGTTCGATCTCAAATTTTCCACCGCGTAGCCGGCCGTGGCCGCCGTCGCCGGATTCGTCCCATGCGCCGAGTCTGGAATCAAAATTTTCTTGCGCGCGTTCCCTTTGGACTGGTGATAGGCGCGCACCAGGAGCAATCCTGTCAGTTCGCCGTGCGCGCCCGCGGCTGGTTGCAGCGTGATCGCGTCCATCCCGGTGATGTCAAGCAGGCAATCGCTCAGTGTCTTCATGATGCGCATAGCGCCCTGCGAAATCTTCTCCGGCTGGTAAGGATGCCCGTTAGCGAGACCTTCGATACGCGCGACAAACTCGTTCACCCTCGGGTTGTACTTCATGGTGCAAGAGCCCAGCGGATACATGCCGAGATCAATGGCGTAATTCCACGTCGAGAGCCGGGTGAAGTGACGGATGATTTCGATCTCGCTGACCTCCGGCATATTGCCTAGATCCTTGCGCTCGGCCTTGCCCAGCAGCTCTGCTGTGTCTACTTCCGGAACATCGAGCGGCGGCAACTTCCAGGCCGCCTTGCCGGGCGACGACTTCTCGAAAATCAATCCTTCGTTTTGACTAATGTGACGCGTCGCTTTGCGAGTTATGTGCTTCATAGTCATTTATCGTTATTTATCGTTATTTTATCTGGGAGTCCACTTTCTGAAAGTCCAAGATCGATGATTTCTGGCGGCGGCACCATCCATGCGCCTGTTCCGTTACAAGCCGGACAAACGCCAGTCCCCGAGCAGTTGCGACACTTCGGCTGATCCTCATTGCGGTGGGAGTCGATGCCAGAACCGTCGCATTGGGCGCACCTTCCGTTGCCGAAGCACGAGGTGCAAGTATTTCTGGATCCAATCACCGGTCCAATCATCGGAGTTCCAATCATCGGAGTGCCTCCGCGGGCTCGGCATCCTTCGTACTTCGCACCGAGCCTTCGCTCTCAGCGACGAGGCCGAGCGCCGTATCGACCGCTTTATCGATCATCGCCCGTGCTGTCAATTCCGTGCAGCACCACAGCGCCGCGTTACCCAGTTCGGGATAGAACTTCTTCAGCGGAAATCCGCCAACGATTTTGTGTCCCAGCAACCGTGAGTTGATGGCGTAAGGATCTTCGCTGGTCTGGACCACGAACTCATTGAATCGTGGCGCGCCCGCGAACAGCAATTTGGCTTGTTTGCTGACATGTTTGCTGAATTGTTCGGCTGCGTACGCCGTCTTCGCCAGGTTCTGCTTCGCCAGTTCCCGCAAGCCGACCTTGCCGTACACGGTCATGAAGATATTTACCATGAGCGCGACCAGCGCCTGGTTGGTGCAAATATTGGAAGTCGCTTTCTCGCGCCGGATGTGCTGCTCGCGCGTGGCCAGCGTCAGCACAAACCCGCGCTTGCCGTTCTTGTCGACGGTCTGACCCGCCAAGCGTCCTGGCATTTGCCGAACGAATTTATCTTTCGTGGCGAGCACTCCGCAATAGGGACCACCAAATCCGAGCGGCACTCCGAACGACTGCGCTTCCATGGCCACGATGTCGGCTGTACGCGGCGGTTCTACAATTCCGAGCGAGGCCGCTTCGGCGATCGACACAACCAGCAGCGCTCCGCGTTTGTGTGCGATCTCGGCAATCGCCTCAACGTCTTCAATCGTCCCAAAGAAATTTGGCGACTGAATCAGGACGCAGGCCGTATTGTCGTCCACTGCCGTTTCGAGCTCGTTCAGATCGATCGTTCCCGAGTCCGTGAACGAGACCATCTTCAGTGGAATCGCCTGATGCGTCGCGTAGGTGCTGAGCACTTCCCGGTACTCGGGATGCACGCTGCGCGCGATCGCCGCCGAACGCCGCCCCGTGATGCGAACCGCCATCAACACAGCCTCAGCCGCGCCCGTCGAGCCGTCGTACATCGAGGCATTCGCCAGGTCCATGCCGGTGAGTTCCGAGATCATCGTCTGGAACTCGAAGATGGCCTGTAGCGTGCCCTGCGCAAACTCTGCCTGGTACGGCGTATACGACGTCAGAAATTCGCCGCGTTGCACCAGCGCATCAATCACCACCGGCCGGTAATGGAAGTAAGCCCCGGCGCCCAGAAAACTCGTGTAACCTTCGCCGTTTTCTTGTGCTCGTTGCTTAAACCAGTCCACGATTTCCGACTCCGCCATTTGGCGCGGCACAGCAAGACCGCGTTTCAGACGGAATTCGGCTGGGATGGGAGAGAAAAGCTCGTCCACGGAGCGGACCCCGATAGCCTTGAGCATGGCAGCGCGATCCGCGGGAGATTTAGGCAGATATCTCATAAGAACTTTCTTTCGATGTAATCAGCACACTGAAACCATTGCAGAGGTCAGAGGGCAGATTGCAGAGGTGAAAAGCTCGGACTCAGCAGTCATCGATGGGGTCAAGCTTTTCAATTCCGCAATCTGACCTCTAACTTCTGCAATGCTTTTAATGTGCCGCCTCTTCGCTCACGAATTTTTCGTAGTCCGCGGCCGAAAGCAGCGCATTCATCTCCGCCGGATTCTTCACCTTGATTTTGACCATCCAGGCGCCGTGCGCATCTTTGTTCACTTTCTCCGGGGCCGTGGCCAGATCCTCATTCACGCCGGTGACCGTCCCCGAAACTGGAGCGTAGACATCGGACACGGCCTTCACCGACTCCACCGTGCCTAAAGGCTTCCCCACAGTGAGTTCCGCGCCCACCTTGGGCAGTTCCACGAAGACGATGTCGCCCAGAGCTTCCTGGGCGTGGTTTGTGATGCCCATCGTGCCATCGGCAGTGATCCACTCATGTTCTTTTGTATATTTGCGGTCGGTTGGATAAGGCATTCGGCTTCTAGCTCCTAGATTCTGGCTTGTAGCGCCGGCGTCTTGCCGGCTGTCCCGAGGGCATCTTGCCCTCGGCGCGGCGACCGAAGACGGCCGCCGGACAGCCGCCGGGACGGCCGCGCTACGCTCTTTTCGGACGCTTATAAAAAGGAATCGGCACCACCTGCGCCTTCACGCCCTGTCCGCGGATTTCGACTCTTACGGTCTTTCCAATTGCAGCCTGCGCGGGCGGAATGTATGCCAATGCAATATTCTTTTTCAAGAACGGCGCCGGAGAACCGCTGGTAACGTAGCCGATCTCGCGACCGCTCTCGTCCAGAACTTTGTATCCGTCGCGGGCGATGCCCCGGTCGACCATCTCGAGACCGGCCAGCGTTCTCTTCAGACCCTCGGGTTTCGCCTTCTCCAGGGCCGCGCGCCCAATAAACTCCGGCTTTTCCATCTTGCAGAAACGATCGAGTCCCGCTTCCCACACATTGATGGTGTCCGTGATTTCGTGTCCGTAGAGGGGCAGCTTGCCTTCGAGGCGCAGCGTGTTGCGCGCTCCCAAACCGCAGGGAACGGCGCCAAAGTCCTTCCCCGCCGCCAGAACTTCGTGCCAGACCCGCGCGCTGGTGGCCTCGTCCGCTGGAACGTAAATCTCGAATCCGTCTTCGGCAGTATAACCGGTGCGGCCCATCAGGATATTCTTCAGGCCGCATACCGTCCCGCGCGTCACCCAGTAGAACTTCACCGCGCTCAGGTCTCGGTCCGTCAACTTTTGCAGCACATCAACACCCTTCGGACCCTGAATCGCGATCTGCGTGAAATCGTCCGACAGATTCTCCACCGCGCAGTCAAACTGACGCGTATTCTCGCGCACCCAACTGAAATCCTTTTCCCGCGTGCCGGCATTAATCACGAGCAGGTACTCATCCTCGCCCAGACGATGAACGATCACGTCGTCAACGAAAGTGCCTTGCGGATAGAGCAACGCCGAATACTGCGCCTGCTCAAGCGCCAGTTTTGATGCGTCATTCATTGAAATATGCTGGACGGCGGCCAGTGCTCCGGGGCCGGCCAGGCGGATATCGCCCATGTGGCTGACGTCGAAAATGCCGACGCCCGTGCGCACCGCCATGTGCTCGGCGACAATGCCGCACCCAATCGACGCAGGGTATTCGACCGGCATGTCCCAGCCGTTAAACCCCACCATCTTCGCGCCCATCTGGCGATGGACGGCGTTCAGTGCGGTCTTGCGGACGTTTTTTGGGGCGACAGGCGGAGTAGTTTCAGCGACGGACAAGAAGAACCTCGGTCAAGCGTCGGTCAGACATCCGCTCCCACAGTGGCTGGGCCAGCTGGAGTCTGGAACTGACTACGTTAACACCTGGGCGGGAAGGGCGCAATTGGTCAGGTGTCAGGTCTCGGGAAAACCGGAACCTGGGACCCACTTTCCGGTGACTTCCGTTATGTTCCATCCAGGCCTCCGCCGAACTAGACTCTAACCATGTCGTCGTCTTCGAGACCGGGCCTGAAGCGCATCGTATGCGCCCAATGCGAACAGGTGGAAGAGCGTTGCTGGTGCGAAAAATTCTGCGTCTTGTGCCAGTCCGAACTCGAAGTGCGCCTGTGCACTGACGGCCTGCTTTACTGCGAAGCCTGCCGCATCGCCTGCGACTACAAACTGGCAAACTGACAGATTAAAGTGTGTGATTTCCATAGCCGGAGCGGCACCGCCCGCTTCGCTCATGAACAGGGTCAGAAGCCTCAACGGACGCCGCCAAGCTCGGCCGCCTAGGTTCTGGCGGGCGCCGGACCGAGAGGTTTTGTGTCGTAGCGGACCAGGATCTTGGCAACCTCGGCGCCGAATTGCGGGTCTGCAGGCGACAGGCGCGATACCAGTTTGTCCAGTTCGGGGAAAAAGCGCTCGAAACCGGCAGGATTGCCCGACCCAAGGAATCGTACCGGTTTGTTACTCGTATTGCCTTGCGCATGCTGCGCGCCATGCGGTACCAAGGCGAACGTTCCGGCCTCCAGATCGTGCCATTTGCCGTCGAGATAAACCGACAGCACTCCGTCCAGCACGAAGAACTGTTCGTCCTGCCGATAGTGGTAGTGGAGAGAGGTCATGAAGCCGGGATCTTCGCGGAACTGGCCCAACCACCAGGCCCCGCCAGAGCGCTCTCCGTCGACTAAGATGTGCGCCTCGCCCCGGCCCTGGCTGTACACGTGCGCCTGATTGGGTGTGATGATCATCGGTGTGACGATCATAGGCTGAACCTCCTGAGCTTCAGGCGCGGACGTCGACACGCCGATTCCCGCCATGGCACACAATAAAAGAAAGTCCCGCCGCTCCATGCATACTCGCGTCGCACGCTAATGTATATCAACTTGCCGCGATTTCAGAAGCACAATCGATCGGAACGCGCCAGAGGACGTATGCCAGTGCCGAGTCAGATTACCATCACTTCCCTGTATTCCCCGTACACCCTGCGCATCGCATCTGAAATTTCGCCGACGGTGGCATTTGCCTCCACTGCCGCCAGTATCCGCGGCATTAGATTTTCCGCCGAGCGCGCCGTGTCTTCGACCGCGCGGATCGCGGCTTGCCAGGTTTCGGGATTGCGCTTGGCGCGTAGCGCTCGCAAGCGCTCCACTTGTCGTGGTTCCAGAGCCGGGTCGATGCGCTGGATCCGCACCGCCTTCTCTTCTCCTATCTGGAAGCGGTTCACGCCTACGACCACGGCCTCCTGCCGATCGACCGCCTGTTGATATTCGTAGGCCGCGTTCTGGATTTCCTGCTGCACGTACCCGCGTTCGATCGCCTTGAGCATGCCGCCCATGGCTTCGATTTTTTCCAGATAATCGACGGCCCGCTTCTCGATTTCGCTGGTCAGTGATTCGACGTAGTACGATCCCGCCAGCGGATCGACCGTCTGCGGCGCGCCCGATTCAAATGCGATCACCTGCTGCGTGCGCAACGCGATGCGCGCCGACGCTTCGGTCGGCAGCGCCAGCGCCTCGTCAAACGAATTGGTATGCAGAGACTGCGTCCCGCCGAGCACCGCCGCCATGGCCTGGATCGCCGTGCGCACAATATTGTTCTCCGGTTGCTGTGCCGTCAGCGTGGAACCGGCCGTCTGCGCGTGGAAGCGCAGCATCCACGATTTTGGACTCTTCGCCTTGAAGCGATCGCGCATGATCTTCGCCCACATCCGCCGCGCGGCGCGGAACTTCGCGACCTCCTCGAGAAAGTTACTGTGGGCATTGAAGAAAAACGAAAGCCGCGGCGCGAACTTGTCCACATCGAGGCCCGCCCGAATCGCCGCTTCCACATAGGCAATTCCGTTGCCCAGCGTGAAGGCGACTTCCTGCACCGCCGTCGATCCCGCCTCGCGCATGTGATAGCCCGAGATCGAGATCGTGTTCCAGTCGGGCACGTTCTCATTCGTCCAGGCGAAAAGGTCGGTGATGATGCGCATCGCCTGCTGCGGTGGATAAATATAGGTTCCGCGCGCGATGTACTCCTTGAGCACATCGTTCTGCACCGTGCCCGAGAGCTTGCGAACGTCTTCATCCTTGCCTTGCCGTCGCGCCACAGCCACGTACAACGCCAGCAGAATCGACGCCGTAGCATTGATGGTCATCGATGTTGAAATCTTGGTCAGGTCAATGCCTTCGAACAGGCGTTGCATGTCTTCGATCGAATCGATGGCCACGCCGACTTTGCCGACTTCTCCCACGGCCAGCGGATTGTCCGAATCGAGGCCAATCTGCGTCGGCAAATCAAAGGCCACTGAGAGGCCGGTGGTCCCGTTGGCCAGCAGATACTTGTAGCGCTTGTTCGACTCTTCGGCATCTCCCATGCCCGCATACTGGCGCATCGTCCACAGTCGGCCGCGGTACATCGTGGCTTGCACGCCGCGGGTGTAGGGGAACTCTCCGGGATATCCCAGATCGCGGTCATAGTCCCACGCCGCAAGATCTGTGGGCGTGTAGAGAGGGCTAACGGCGATATGAGAAGAGGTCTCTTGGATCGTGAGGCGAGCTTCCCGCTTAGTTGCGGATTCGGCCGTCTTGACTTCAGTCATGGAGTCCTGCCCTTCTTCTGCTCTTGGCTCTTAGCTTTTAGCTTTTAGCTTTTCTCTTTACTCGCCAGAACGAACTCAACCCGAACCAAGTGAATGACACCGTGAAGCATACTGCGAGCAGCAACCGGCCTGGTCCAGTAGAGTGGCCAGACTGGTACTTCCCGTACTCTCGCACGCCGGCCATGGCCCCGACTCCGGCCATCGCCAAGAACGTAAAACCGGCCACTTCCAACCAGAGTTGGTGCAGGATTCCCCCAAAAGAATGCGCGGTGGCCCGGAGCCCGGCCAGGAGCGCCCTGCCCGTCCGGCTGCGCTCCAGCCACTGGAAGGCCAGTCGGAAAATGAGCTTGATTTTTTCGAACGCCCGGCCGTCGATCATTATTCGATTTTAACAGCGACCGGGCGTACAATGACGGTGGGCGGGGTCACGACTAAGTGTGATGTCCCCCATCAGCGGCGTCCGATTCCAGGGGGATTCGTGGATCAGCAACTGAAACAACTCATGAAAGAACTCGGCGAAGCGATCAACGAGTCTCTGTCCGATTCCGAATCGATCGCCGAAGTCGTGGCCCGCATCAAGGAAGGCGGCTACGACATTTTCCTCGTTCTCGAAGCCACCATCGGCGTCAGCAAGCAGGGCGAACACACTACCGACAAGGCTTCTCTGGTCTCCACGCTCAGCACTAATGCCGAACTGAAGATCAGCGATCAGGATCTGAAGTTTCTCAAGTCCCTCCGGATTAAGATCGACGAAGAAGAAGACTAGCGGTGTGCGGCGGATGCTTTTTCCCGCGGGTTTGATGCTTATTCATCGGTCGAGAGATGCCCCGTATTTGCGTGTCCCTTGCATGGCCGCCGAGAAACGTCACTTCGGACCTGCCCGCGTTCGGGGTAAAATCTTCCGATCCCCACCAAGTTTTTTCCCGTTCCAAAATAGGAAAAACTTTGCAGGCGGGACCCGGTCTGTTAAAATAGTTTCTCCCCCTTGTAAGTGGCCCCCTGACAGCATTTTAAATGTGGACAGGTTTCGTTGAAAATGGCCTTTGGCGTGCACTTCACGGTTCAGAAGTGTCGTCCTTTGGCCCGTCTCCCTTGGTCTTCAAAATACCGGTTTGTGGGATTGACCACTTCCTTTGGCAGGCGCTATGCACTAGCTACATGAGGTGCTGTACATGGATTCCCAGGCTTCGCAACAATTGACCCTAGGCCTTCTTCCCGAGCCTCGCACCCGTTGGGGAAGGTTCGTTCTGAGTTATGGCATGCAGTCGTTGGTGATGGCGCTGTTTGTGATAATGGCGGTCGCATACCCCGAAGTTCTGGTGATGCCGGTGCACGACTACCACTTCGTCAGTTTGGTCAGCACAGCGCCTCCGATTCCACAAGCTCCGGCGCCGGTCAAGCGTTTCCCCGCTCCTGTTCCAAAGATCGCCGACCCGGTAACGCCGCGGCCCGAAGCTCTGCGCGTTCCGCCAGATGTCCCACGGAAAAAGTCTCCAGTCCCAGAGGACCAGGCGCCTAAGGTAACGCTGAGTGCCAGCAAAGAAGCTCTGCCGGACATGAAAGCGCAGATTCCCCGGCCGCCGGTCAAAACGAATGTGTTCTCCACCGGAAGCTCGGCTAAGCCAACCATGGCGGCCGCGCCGCAGAAAGTGCAAACCGGCGGCTTCGGCGATCCCAACGGCGTGCCCGCATCGGATAATCACGGCCGCCCGGTTACGATCGCGCAAGCGGGCTCGTTTGATATGCCCTCCGGCCCAGGCTATGGCAACGGCACCGGCGGATCGCATGGCGCCCGCGGGGTGGTCGCGAGCACCGGTTTTGGCAGCGGCGTCGCTACCGGCGACAGTAAAGGCACGGTTGTTACCTCGCGCGCTGTGGTTCGCCAAGGCTCATTCGGAGACACCGATGTTGTAACTGCTCAGCCCAAAGCCAAGACCGCCGAACCCGTGGTCAAAACCTTGCCTGCCGAGATTACCTTTAAGCCCCATCCGGTTTACACTGATGAAGGACGACACCTTAAGATTGAGGGCGAGGTGCTGCTCGATGTTGTCTTTTCAGCGACCGGGCAGATTCGCGTGGTGAGAGTGGTACGCGGTCTCGGCCATGGACTGGACGAATCGGCGGTTCGCGCCGCGGAACAAATTCAGTTCAAGCCCGCCCTGAGAGACGGCCACCCCACTGATTCCGAGGCGGTATTGCACATCGTGTTCCAACTCGCGTCATAGACAACTCGCATCATAGATAAAAGAACAAAAAGACAAAATGAAACAAACGAAAATGTTGCGCTCCCGATTCGCACGCTTTGCGCTCTCCCTGATCTTCTGCGCCGCGTCCCTGCTCGTCCAGACCTTGTTCGTCCAAACCTTGTTCGTTCAGACCCTGTTCCTCCAGACCTCGTTCGCCCAGACTACGCCCGCGCAGACTACGCCCGCCCAGGCTACGCCCGCCCAGACTACGCCCGAACCCCAGCTCTCCACTCGCGACGCCGCTACCCAGCAGGCCGTCGCCGCCAGCACCAGCTTCGACCAGGTTATCGACCGGACGGTGGAGCGCGAACATTTCTTCATGGCCGAGATGAAGCATCTGCATCCCCTGGTAGAGACCTATCTCCAAAATCTGAAGGTAGACAAAGAAATCGACGCTCCTGTCCCCACCAGCGATGTGTACTTCCTTGGCCGATTGGATATGAGCGAGGGCACCGATGACCGCACTTTCTATACACCTACCACGGCCGGCCTCGGCAAGCGCATGCTCAGCAAACTGAGCAACGTGTATTCCATGAAGTTCCTGCCCCTGGGCTTTGCCCAGATGGTGGTCCTCGATGAGGATTTTCAGCGCAAGTATTACGACTTCACGTTCGTCCGCCGCGAGTTTCTCGGTGAGGTGCGCTGCATCGTGGTCGACGTTGCCCCCAAGAAAGACGCCGGCAAGGGCCGCTTCCTCGGGCGCATCTGGATCGAAGACCAGGGCTTCAACATCGTCCGCTTTAATGGCACTTACTATCCTCATCCGCGAGCCAGTTATTACCTGCACTTTGACAGTTGGCGTCAGAACCTCCGCCCCGGCGGCGTCTGGCTGCCTTCGCTGATTTATTCCGAGGAGTCCGACCTGAAATATCGCCTGGGTCAGACGCTTGATTACAAGGCGCAGACGCGGCTCTGGGGCTACAACCTGAAGGATCTCCGCCGCAACTCTGAGTTCACCGAGATCACGGTCGACGCCCCGCAGTCGGTCCAGGACCAGAGTCAGAAGGCCCAGGACGCAACGCCCCTCGAAGCCCAGCACGCCTGGGAACGTCAGGCTGAAATCAACGTTCTTGACCGCTTGCAGCAGATCGGCCTGATCGCGCCGGAAGGCGAAATTGATAAGGTGCTACAGACCGTCCTCAACAATGTGATAGTCACCAATAACCTCGACATTCAACCCGACGTACGCTGCCGCGTACTGATGACCACGCCACTCGAGTCCTTCACCATTGGTCATACCATCGTCGTGAGCCGCGGCATGATCGACGTGCTGCCCGACGAAGCCTCGCTGGCCATGATTCTGAGCCACGAACTGGCGCACATCGTGCTCGGCCATCACCTCGACACCAAGCTCGCTTTCAACGACCGCATGTTCTTTCCCGATGAGCGCACCTTCCAGCGCATGGACTTCGCTCGCGATCGCGGCGAAGAAGAAGCCGCCGACAAGAAAGCCATGGAACTGCTCAACAACTCGCCCTACAAAGACAAGCTGAGCAACGCCGGCTTGTTCCTCAAAGCGGTCCAGGCCCGGGCGCCGCAGCTGAGGAACCTGATTCGGGCGCACCTGGGAGACAGCCTGCTCAATGGCAACGCCACCAGGATGTCGTCTTTGATGACCGCCTCGCCGCAATTCGATCCCAAGAAGGTCGACCAGATCGCGGCGCTTCCGCTCGGCGGCCGGGTGAAAGTTGACCCGTGGAACAATCAACTCGAATTGATCAAGACCAAGCCGGTCGCCATCACCACCGCGGCCGAGAAGATGCCGTTTGAAGTCACGCCCTTCTTCCCGTTCCTCACCAGGTTTGGCACCCCAGAAAAAGCTGCCCCGGGCCAGGAGAAAACAGCGGCAACGCCCTCGGGGCAGTAAGGCGGCTTTTGGCTTTTAAGCTCTTGGCTTTTTCACTTCTGGTGCCGACGGGTTGTTGAGGAACGCTAGAAGCGCGTGCCGGGAGTGCGGCGCCGCGACCTCCTCCTAGCAGTTGACGGCCAAAAGGTAAAAGTCAAGAGCTAACAGCCTAGAGCTATCAGCCTCGATCATTGCGCGCAGGTATTCTGGAGCTGGAGAGAAGCGGCAGAAAAAATCAGGGGAAGCCCGCTGCCAGACGCAGCGGGGCTTGATCGTGCGGATTATTGCGGTGCTAGGCTGCTTCCGACTTGTGAAAATACATTGTTGGCGTTGCCGCCGATCAGTCGGACCGTGCCAATCACGATCACTAGGATTACCGCAAGCATGACCGCGTATTCAGCGACGTCTTGACCGTTCTCCTCAACCCAAAGTTGACGGAATGCTTTGATCACTATTTGCCCCCAATCGACGACCCATCCCTAACTTCACTCGTTCCTCAGGACAGAAGTTCGCCGCCGTACTATTAAAATATCGTTAATCTTACCTTTTAGCCAATAGCACTCCAGTGACCTTTAGTGGCACTATTGTGCCATATGTGTGCACTATAGTGCCGTATCTCATTTTTCCAGTTCCAACCAACCTGTTGATTACAAAATGGTTTTCAAGGGAAGCCCCTGATTCACCGCGAACAGCGCCAGTTCCAGGCGGGTGGAAACCCCAAGTTTGTCGAAGATATTGCTGAGGTGGTGCTTTACCGTATCCTCGCTGATTTTGAAGTACTCGGCGATTTCCCGGTTGGCGTAGCCCGCGACCACGGCGGAGACGATCTCCAGTTCCCGCGGCGTCAGCCCGAATTTCTTCTGTTTCGTTTCCTCGTTCGTACTTTGCATGAGGTTGCGCAGGTACTGCACCAGATTCGAGACACTGTCCCGCCCTACCCAATACTCTCCACCCATCACCGCATGAATGCTCTTGAGCAACAGTTGGGTGGCGGAATCCTTCAGCACCACGCCGCGCGCTCCCAGTTGCAACGCTTCCACCATCTGCTTCTTTTCCACCGCCGCTGTCAGCAGGATGATGCGCACCGACCCGGCCCCGCCCGTGCGCGTATTCAGGTCGCGCAGCGCTTCCAGCCCAGTATGGTGCGGCATGGCTAGATCGAGCAGAAGAATGTCAGGCTTAATCTCCGCCGCCAATTTCACCGCCTCGAAGCCGTCGCAAGCTTCACCCACTACCTTCATATCCTGTTCCGATTCCAGCAGACGCCGGAGCCCGTCGCGGAAAATGGGGTGATCGTCGGCAATCACAATGCGTATGGGATGAGTTCGTTTATCCGTGGTTGGTTTGTCCATCGTTGGCCTATCCACTGCTGGCCTATCCATGATTTGCCTTTCTCGCCGGCGGGATCCGTACTTCCAGCCGTGCGCCGTGCCCCGGAGTCGATTCTATCGTGAGTTCGGCCGCCAGCAGGCGGACTCTTTCCCGGATCACCCCCGGCCCCTTGCCTGACGTCTCCAGTTCGGCATCCGACCGCCTTCCGGAAAAAGAAAATCCCTTACCGTCGTCCTCCACCGTCAGTTGCAGATTACCCGCGCGCTGCGCCAGCCGTACTAGCACATGATGCGCTCCACTGTGCTTGCGCACGTTCACCAGGCTCTCCTGCACGATGCGCGCCAGTTCCCGGCAGACTCGCGGCGGCAGATCCACCCGCTCCACTTCGCTGACGAACTCGGCTGCGATTCCCGTCTCCCGCCGGAAGCGCTCCACCGTGTCGGAAATGAAACCCAGGAGCCGGTCCGCATTGACCTCGAACGACTTCATCGCCTGCATCAGTTCGCGCAACTTCAGAACTTCCTCGCGCAGCAGGCTCTGGATCCGCCCCAGCTCCTCATTCACCGGCGCCTGCGTCCCGGCCTGGCGCCGCAGCACATCCAACTGCATTTCCACCGCGATCAGCGATTGAATCGCTCCATCATGAAGTTCGCGCGCGAACCGGGCCCGCTCCAGCGCCCCCGCCCGCTCCCGCAGCCGCCGCATCAGGTACACGTTGTAGACCGCCGGACCTACCTGCTGCGTGTACTCCTGCAGAAACCGCAATTCGTCTTCCGGCCCCCCCATCATCTCTGGATCGAACAGGAAGACACGGCCCGACCACTCGCTCCCGAAGACCAACCCCACCGAAACTATCACGTCAAACTTTTCCACTCGCGCCAGCGCGTCCAGAAATCCCGTGCTTTCATCGCGCAGGCGCCCTCCGTCACGATCCAGCAGCACCGTATCAAAACCCTGGTCACGGCGCGACGCATAAATCGCGTCCGCTGGCGACTCGAACAGGTACACCTTTTCGCATTCCGGCGAAGCCTCGCGCCAGCGCAGCGTTTCGCCGCCCTCGCGCCGTATCTCGGCAAGAAATACCCGGTAACTGTGTCTCTCCTGCGAGGCACTGAGCACCCGGGACGCGCCGTAGATGTTCATCACTTCCCCAAGAACCTGCTGCATGGTCCCGGTTAGTCCCGCTTCCACTCGCGTCGAACTGAGCACGCGCATGATCACGGCGCGCTCCGCCCGCACCTTCTTCTGGTTCTCCGACATGTAGCCCAGCAAGAATCCGAGCACAATCAGATACACCGAGCTCATGAACAGTTGTTGCGGATCCAGTTCCCGCACGCTCACACCCAGCCGCGGCAGATGCACTACCCGCAGCCACTGATCCGCCGCTGTTTCCAGTCCAGCTCGCACCGTGAAGGCTTCTACCTCCAGCAGCGCCACCGCAACGGTCGCCGTGCCCACCGTCTCCCACAGCCCCCAGCGATAGGCCGCCGCCGCCATCACGAAAACGAAAAACAGAAAAAATTGCCCGTGCTGCGCCGTGGCGAACAAGGAAATCAGCACCGGCCAGAGAATGTCCACCCCGTGCACGACCAGACGAAAAGCGTTTGTGGACTGCGGCCGGAAACGCACCAGCAACATCACCACCACCGCATGCACGAAGTACACCAGCAGCAGCCAGTACAGCCAGGGCGAATACGCATACCCGCTCGCCGGCTCCATCCAAAGAGCGAACTCCGCCGCAATCGTCAGCGCCACCCGCGCCGTCGCCAGCCAGCGCTCGGTGCGCCGGATTTCGCCCGCACTGAGCGGCGACCGGAAGCGCCATAGATCTCGGTATCGAGGGATCATCCAGTGCACGGGACTCTCGTAGGTTGCTAAGCGCCTAATTCTAAGGTTAAGCGCCTAATTCTAAAGGTAATCTCAGTTTAAACTCCATGAGCTTCTCACTTCTCGAATTCTTACTTCTAACTGTTGGACTAAGTGACTTTGGTAACCAGCTCAAGCCCGAATCACGCTCTAGAATGGAGTTCGGAGAAGTCTGCCTTTGGCCGCGCGCACTAAACTCTGGGTCTCTCTGCTGATCGCGCTGGTTCTCGCCCAGACAGCGGCGTCCGTGTTCATGCCCAGAAGCGAGGCTCTCACCATTGCCAGCGACCTCATCCAAGGCACGCTCCTGCTCGTTGCCACCGCCGCCTTCCTGCCCAATATCTCGCGCTCGCGCTGCCCGAGTGCCCACACCCGGCTCTTCTGGATCCTCATGAGCGTGGGTATGCTCTTCTGGCTTACTTACCAGGGAATGTGGAATTACTTTGAAGTCTACAAGCGTCAGGACGTGCCCGACCTCTTCCTGGGCGATATTGTTCTGTTCCTGCATCTGGTGCCCATGATCGCCGCCCTCGCGGTGCTTCCTCATCTTCGGGAAGATGAACGGGATGAACGAATCCGCATGCTCGACTTTGCCCTCCTGCTCATCTGGTGGGTCTTCATCTATGTATACACCGTCATCCCATGGCAAACCGTGCAGGTCGATGAAGCGGCCTATAGCGTCAATTTCAACTTCGCGTATCTGACCGAAAAACTCGTGCTCCTGGTCTCGCTTGCCATCCTCGCCTACACCGCTGACCGCGGCTGGCGGCAGCTTTACGGACAGTTGCTCGGCGCCAGCGCACTCTATGCCTCCAGTTCCTATGTCGCCAACTGGGCCATCGGTCACAAGCTCTACTACAGCGGCAGCATCTACGACATCCCGCTCACCGTTTCCATAGCCTGGATGGCGGTGGCTCCCTTGCTCGCGCTCCGCCTCAATCTGTCCAACTCCAAGCCGTCGCGGCCTTTGCTCGGCGTCTGGATCACTCGCCTGAGCATGCTCGCTCTGTTCAGCCTCCTCTGGGCCGTCTTGCACTCCGAACTGGACCCAACGCTTCCGCCTGCGGTCAAGGCCTTCCGCGTTACCGTGAGTCTTTTCACCATGGTCCTGATGGGCATCGTGGTTCTCTGGCGGCAGCGCCTGCTCCGAGACGAGCTTTCGCTGCTTCTCGAAAGGTCCCGCCGTTCTTTAGACGACCTCAAGGATTTGCAGGAAAAGCTCATTCAGTCCGAGAAGCTAGCCTCCCTCGGCCAGTTGGTGGGCGGAGCCGCCCACGAGATCAACAACCCGCTCACCGCCATGCTGGGATACTCCGACCTGCTCAGTGCGTCCACCTTGCCGCCCCAGGAACAATTCCAAGCCGCGCAAATCGGCGAGCAGGTGCGCCGCACCACCGCGCTGGTTGCCAGCCTGCTCACTTTTGCCCGTCAGGCTCCGGTCAAGCTTGCCGCCATCGACGTCAACTCCGTGTTGCAAACCGCCGCCCGCCTGCTTGCTCCCCAACTGGAAGCGGAGTCGAGTTCCATCCGCCTCGAACTCACTCCTTCGCTTCCGCTTGCGCTCGCCGACTCCAACCAGATTCTCCACGTCTGCCTACACCTTGCCGGACAGATTAGCGCCCATCTCAATCGCAAAATAAACTCCACCCTGCTCGTTCGCACGCACAGCCAGGGTAACTTCGTCCTGGTTGACTTCTCGTCTTACGATCCCTCTTCCCAGCCACTCTCGTTCCCGTCGGTGTTCAACTCCCAAGGGGAGAACAGGCCTAGCCTTTCGCTGAGCGCTTGCTGCCGTATCCTCGAAGAACATCGCGGCCGTCTCTTGCAACCCGCGACTCCCGGCCACCCCGCGTTCCGAATGGAACTGCGGGTTGCGACAAATTCTGAAAACCGCTCCTCCTTTGGCGTGCCCTACCGGGCCGCGGCCCGCAGCGGTTCGTAGACATTCTTCGTAATAAAGTGCATTGTCATCCTGAGCGAAGCGAAGGACCTGCTGTCTCTTGCGCCGGGAAAAAGCAGGTCCTTCGCTTCGCTCAGGATGACAAAGTGGATTTGGATTCCTCCGCAGGGGCCACTTCCACCGTCCGCTTCAACTGTCCACACGCCGCAAAAATGTCGCGCCCGCGCGGCCGCCGCACGAATGTCGGAATTCCCGCAGTCACCAATATCCGCCGGAACGCCGCTACCCGCTCCTCTTCCGGCGTCCGGTACGGCAACTCCTTCCCTGGATTCAGCGCGATCAAATTAATTCTCACCCTCATCCCCCGCACCAACTCCGCCACCTCGCGCGCGTGCTCGGGAGCGTCGTTCACACCTTCGATGAGCACATACTCAAATGTCATCCGTTCCCGCCTCCGCAGCGGAAACTCCCGCGCCGCTTTCATCAGTTCCTCGAGGTTCCACTTCCGGTTCAGCGGCATCACTGCGTTGCGCAACTCGTCATTCGACCCATTCAGCGAAATCGCCAGCTTCGGACGCAGCGCCTCCTGCCCGAAATCGTAGATCCGCGGCACGATCCCCGCCGTCGACACCGTCATCCGCAACTCCGGAATCCCTACGCCCTCCATCAGCAGCCGCACCGACTTCATGAAGTTGTCATAGTTCAAGAAAGGCTCGCCCATACCCATGAACACGATGTTGACACGCTGCAACGGAGGCTCAACTCCCTGCTCCCGCAGCACCGCCGCGATCTGCCCAACAATTTCTCCCGCCTCCAGATTGCGCTTGACTCCAAGCAACGCCGTGAAGCAGAACTTGCAATTCACCGCACATCCCACCTGGCTCGATACGCAAATCGTAGCCCGATGCACGTGTGGTGACGGGGCTCGGCCCCGTCCAGCGGGGCGAAGCCCCGCCACCACACACTCAAGTTCATCGCCCGCTTCGCTTCCGTCGCCACTCTCGCCGCCATCTCCCTCCGGCATCCAGACCGTCTCCACCGTCTCCCGGTCGGCCAGTTCAATCAGATACCGCACCGTGCCATCGCTCGAAACAAACTTGCGCGCAATCCCCGGAAACCCCACCCGCCAGCCTTCCTCCGCCAGACGGGCGCGATACTCGAGCGGCAGCGTCGAGACCTGATCCAGGCGATCGATCTTTTGCCGATATACCGCATCGAATAGCTGCTGGCCCCGGTAGGCAGGTTGCCCCGACTCAGTCGCAAGATTCGTGAGCTCCTGCAAGTCAAGTCCGAGCAGCGAATTGGATTGGCTGGGCATTGCGCTGGTGGAGCGACGGGCGTCCCTTCGGCATGCTCAGGGCAGGCTCTCGCCCGTCTCTGAGTGTAATCCGTAAAACACGAGAATCGAGCTGCGGCGACTCCGGCCGCTCAACTTTCCATGAGAAGGTTAGCCGTTACAAAGTGAGAACGTGGACGCGTTACCGTTTACTTAGCAACTGCGTGGAATACCGAAATGACGATGCCGACGAATCGCCGCAAGTTAAACAAAAGAAAGATGATCCCCAACCGCCACCGCCTAGCGTCGGATTGTGGGAGAATAGTACGAGCAACCCGCCCCGGAATTTCATACTCGGATACGAATGTCATACTAGGAAATTCATGGTAAGCAACTCATGGTAAAAGAAACTCGCAGCATTCGTCGTCAGATCCTGCCGAACGGCCTGACCGTCATCACCGAGCAGATGCCCCACATCCGCTCCGTCGCGATCGGTATCTGGCTCAAGTCCGGGTCGCGCGACGAAGATTCGGAATGGAACGGCATCTCCCACTTCATCGAACACATGGTGTTCAAGGGCACGGAAACCCGCTCCGCCGAAGCTATCGCCCGCCAAGTCGATTCGATCGGCGGCAACATGGATGCGTTCACGGCGAAGGAATGCATCTGCTTCAACATCAAAGTCCTCGACGAGCATCTGCCGCTCGCCCTCGATGTTCTCACCGATCTCGTTCTTCATCCCGTCTTCGATGCCGGCGATATCGCGAAGGAGCGTGGCGTCATCCTCGAAGAAATAAAAATGGATCAGGACAATCCCGACTATCTCGTCCACGAAATCTTCACCCAAAGTTTCTGGAAGAACCACGCTCTCGGTCTGCCGATCCTGGGCACGCGCGAAACCGTAAGAAAATTCGAGCGTCCCGTGGTCTCCCGCTTCTATGGACACCACTTCGCTCCCGGCAATCTCATCGTCAGCGCTGCTGGGAACCTTGACCACAAACACTTTGTCGATCTCGTCGCGAAATATTTCGAACATGTGGAACCGGCGAAAAACGGCTTTCACTCGCCTCCGCCCAAAACTTATTCCCGCATTAACCTGCGCAACAAGAAGTCGCTCGAGCAGGTCCAGATCTGCATCGGCGTCCCCTCGCATCCCATGGCCCACGAGCGCCGCTACGCATCCTACATCCTGAATACGCTGCTCGGAGGCGGCATGAGCTCGCGCCTGTTCCAGAACATTCGCGAGCGCCAGGGGCTCGCCTACTCCATCTATAGCGACCTCAACCCCTACCGCGATACCGGCTCCATGTGCGTATACGCGGGCACCTCGCGCGAGTCGGCCATCAAAGTTGTCGAGTGCGTCGTTGCGGAATTCCGCAACCTGAAAACCACCCCCGTCCCCGAAGAAGAACTGCGCCGCTCCCAGGATCAGCTCAAAGGCAGCCTCATGCTCTCGCTCGAATCCTCGACCGCGCGCATGTCGAACCTCGCCCGCCAGGAAATGTACTACGACCACTTTTACGGTCTCGACGAACTCATCGAGCGCATCGAAGCCGTCACCATCGACGACCTGCAGCAAACCGCCGAGGAATTTTTCCGCACCGAGCAGATCGCCGCAACCATCCTGGGCAGCCTGACCGGCCTGAAGTTAACCCGCGACCAGCTCGCCTGCTAATGGCGTGTTCCGAAATTTCACGTCAGCAGAGCCTTGCATTGTCATCTTGACCCTTACTTGAGCGCGTCAGCTCCCGCCTTGGCACATTGGCCATCCTGCGCGCTGGTGCCGCCCGAAACGCCAATCGCTCCCACAATCTTGCCGTCGCTGACGAGCGGAATGCCGCCCTCAACCGGCGTTGCGCCTTGCAGTCGGAGAATGCGCAGGCCGTCCCCACCTGCCGCCAGTGCATCCTGAAACGCCTTCGTCGGCCGCTTGAACAGGGCGGCGGAGCGGGCCTTGTCAATCGCGACGTTGGCGCTTCCGAGTTGGGTATTGTCCATCTTCTCGTAATAAACCAGATTCCCTGCGGGGTCGACGACCGCCACCGCCATGGACCATTTGTTCTTCGTTGCTTCCGCGAGCGCCGGCACGGAGGCTTTCTTGGCATTCTCCAAGCAGATGCTGAAGCCGTAGGGATTGGGCATCTGGGCAACGGCGACAGCTAAAGCGCAAGGCACGAGCATCAGGGTGACAATAGTCTTCACGAGCGATCTCGATGACTTGGTTGGTTCTCCTCTAATTGGTGTGGTTTGAAGTTCAAGCTAATGTCCGGCGCAAACTCTGTCAAATCAGGGAATCGGAATTGGAACGTAGCGGGCAGAAGCAATTGGTTTGCAAGCAGAAGAAGAGGAAGTCTCCGCGCCATTGCACAGGTCCTTCGCCCCGCTGCCGCGTGTTATTCTGTTCCGCACTTTTCTCGACGGATTTCCCCATGTCCCTGCGCATCCTGGGCTTCATCCTGGCGGCCGCGCTCCTGGTCGGCTACCGTCTGATCAAGCTGCGCGCCCAGGCCTCCGACCTGCCCGGCCCCTGGAATCTCTCCACCCTGTTTCTGGCGAGCGCGCTCACCCTCTTCGCGGAACTCGCCCTCATCCGCTGGGTCGCCACCGAAGTCCGCGTGTTTGCTTATGTCAAGAACCTGGCGCTGCTGCTCTGTTTTCTCGGCTTCGGACTGGGCTGCGCTCTGGCTCGCCAACGTCCGCGCTGGCAGACCGCCGCCACCGCTCTCGTAGGATTGATTGCCATCGTTCGTCTGCCCTGGCGCGGCCCGCAGGTCATGGAGACCCTCTCGCAATACCTCGGCGCCGCGCAGGACATCGAAATATGGGCCACCCGCGCCGCGCAGCACACCTCGGGGTTTTTTCTGGCCGTTGCGGTCACTGCCGTTCTGCTCTTACTCATCACTTACATTTTCATCCCCATCGGACAAACCGTAAGCCGCCAGATCGAGTTGGCCCCGAACACGCTTTATGGCTACTCCTGGAATCTGGCCGGTAGTCTGGTGGGCATCCTCGCATTCTTTGCGGTGTCCTGGTTGGCTCTGCCCCCCGCAGTCTGGTTCACTATCGTTCTGGCGGGTATGGCGCTGCTGCAATCCAACCGGAGCGATGCCATCTGGCTCGCCGCTGCCGTCTTGCCTGTGGCGCTTCTGCTCTTCGATCCTTCCACTCCGCACCACTTCAACCTTTGGACTCCCTACCAGCAAATCGAAGTCGAGGATCAATATCTTCCCGATGGCGAACTTCTCGACACCCAGATTCGCGTCAACCACACTGGCTACCAGATCACCGTGAATCTCTCTCCCGACTTTCTGGCTCGTCACCCCCACTTGTTGACCGAGGCGCCGGACGAGAATCCCTACAATCTACCGTTCCGTTTCGCATCCCCGAACCCGCGCGTCCTGATTGTCGGTTCGGGCACCGGGAATGACGTGGCCGCTGCTCTGCGCCATCAGGCCCGCGCCGTCGATGCCGTCGAAATCGATCCTAAAATCTTCGCCCTCGGCCGCCGCCACCCCGAGCATCCCTACGACGATCCACGGGTCTCCGCTCACCTCACCGACGCCCGCGCCTTCATGAAGCGCACCACCGCCCGTTACGACCTCATCCTTTTCGGATTGCTCGATTCCCACACTCAGCTCTCCGACTATTCCAACATGCGCCTCGACAACTTCGTCTACACCGAAGAGTCCTTCCGCGAAGCGCGCGCGCTGCTCGCGCCCGGCGGCGTTCTGTTCCTCAAGTTCCAGATCAATCATTCTTTTGTGGGACAACGCCTGGCCGAAATGCTGACCCGCACTTTCGCGAAACCTCCGGTGGTTTTCCTCGCGACTTCCAGTTACACCGCGGCTGCCACCTGCTTTGCCATTTCGCCTTCAGGACAGGTCGAAGCCAGCCTGGCCGCCGATCCGCGATTGCGTCAGTTTGCCGCTGACCGGCGTCCAGCGTTTTTCGGCTCGCCCCAAGCCGCGGCCACCCCCGTGGCCGTGACTACCGACGATTGGCCGTATCTTTACCACCAGGGACACTGGATCCCGGGCATTTTCTACCTGCTGAGCGCGCTCGTCATTTTGCTCGCAGCCGTCCTTTATTTTCAGATCCCTGAAGCCCGCAGCCGCGTCCCATCGCTGTTCTTCTTCAGCATGGGCGCCGGATTCCTGCTGCTCGAAACACAAGTCGTCAGCCGGCTGGCTTTGTATTTTGGGACCACCTGGCAAGTCAACGGGATAGTCATCGCCGCCATTCTCTCGGCGCTTCTGCTCGCCAACTTCCTAATCGAGAGTCGGCAACGCGCGTGGCCGCGCGCCTGGACTCTGATCGGGATCCTCGCCGGCATCGCCTGCGGCTACTTCGTCCCCTTCAACCGCATTCCCGGCTCGGCAGCCGTGGTCGGCTCCTTCGCTGCCCTCGTCTTCGCCATCCCGGTTTTCTTTGCCGGCTTATTGTTCGCCTCTGAATTCCGCTCGGTGGACTCTCCCGCCGCCGCCCTCGGCGCCAACATGCTCGGAGCAGTAGTAGGGGGCTTGCTGGAAAACCTGTCGCTGATCACCGGGATGAAAGCGCTGCTGCTGATCGCCGCTCTCTTGTATTGCCTGGCCGCCGTGGGCTTCCGCGGACTGCCATCGGCGAGGGCCCGCCACCAGGAACTGAGGGCTGAGAGCTGAGAGCTGACAGCTAAATCATCACCAGCGCAGCCCGAACGTGATGGGGATAACGATCGTCTGGCCGTCGCTCTGATAAGCGCGATGGTAGCGGAATTCGCCGTAGAACTTTGCCTTGTGGAGAGCGTTCAAAGGATAGGTCAATCCCCCGCCGAAGTTGAAGCCGCCCGCGTCCTTGGTGTAGGAGGACAGATATTGCGGCCCCTGAAGAACGTTATTGTAGCAGTTAATACCCCACCAGCGAGTCCATGTGGGTTCGCAAGTTGGAAGGCCGGTGAGCAATTCTCTGTTCGCCGAAACGCTGCGCCGGTAGAAACCTGCGCCGAAAATTCCGTATGCGCCAAGCTTGCCGAAATGGCGGGGCGCGCTAACGATGCCGTCCAGACTAATCGACTGCATATGTGCGCTGGCGTTGTTCAAGCTCTGATTCTGGCTCACGGTCGATTTTAAGGGGAGGTCGTAGTACATGTATTCGGCATCCACGCCGAACAGGCGGCTGAAGTTCCTGCCGCCTCCGAGCACTCCTTGGAAAGAGTCCCCGACAAAAGAGGCGACCTCGCCGCGGCCTATGCCAAGCCCGGCGCCGGCGGTGAAGTTGAAACGATTGAAATCCGATTGTGCCGAAGCCGATGCGATGAGCCCGCAAAAGGCAAGTAAGAAGAGTATCCGATTCCTCAATCTCGATCTCCTGTTTCGTGGACCCAAGGTTCTTCACTTAGATGCGCAGGCAGAAAACGAAAGCCAGCCTTTTCCCAACCGTCAATTGCCGCCGGCGGGCGGCCGGGGAGCGTGGCTCATCTTCTGTAACAGCACCGGCCAGAACTCGCGGAGCAGGTTGCCACTGGCACGGCTGGCCAAATCCAGACCATAACGTACAAACGTATTGCCGACCGTGCGGTTCTGGTCTGGCCAATACACAGTCGCCAATCCCTCGCCCAATGCCGGCCCGCCAAACCTTGACCAGGCAACGACGTTGCGGCCGTCATCGCTTTTCATCATGAAGACCTGTTGCAGAGAGTACTTGATGGCGTGAAAAAATGTTGGATGAATCTCCGCATAAAAACGCGGATCTTCGTGCAACGCGGTTGCAATCACAAACGTCCCAAAAAATTGGCCGGACGCCTTGCGAGTCATATCAGTCCCGAAGCGCTTGCCATATCCGCCCCAACCCTGGTGGAAACCGGAAGGCGAATTATCCGCCTGGCCGACGGCCGAACCGAGCATGGACCAGGTGAATGCGTCCACGGAAACACTGTTGTCCACAAACAGCTGAAATCTTTGCCCCGCCGAAAGCCGTTCCGTACTGTAAGCAATGTCGGGGAAAACGTAGGACTTCTTCTGCAGCAGATTGTACAAGGCCACGGGCTTGGGTGGCACCAGAGCAGTCGGAGCCTGATCGGGAGGAGGTTGCGCCGCCGGTGAGGGGCTGGGCTGCGTCGGCAGCGGCGGCTTCGGCGTCTCCTGGGCGGATACCACAATTGTCGAACCGAACGCGATCACGCCGAAAATAATCAACGCGCCCAGCGGCGGTGGCAAGAAGAACGCATGGTTGGACGGCGCAACGGGCATCCGTTCAGAGATGCTGATTCCCTGGCGAGACAGCATCGCTAGAGATTACCCAATCACAAGGCCGGCGGCAAACGGTTAAAGTCAGGTTTCAGAGTTTCAAGGTTGCAAAGTTCCGACAAATGCCAGATACGGGCTCAGACATTGAAACTTTTAAACCTGGTCCTACTAGGCGACCTCTCCAGAGCGAGCCACCAGGTACTCCAGCAGTTCGCCCACGGTCAGGCCCGCCTTTAGCAACTCAATCATCTCATCCGCGTTGACCCCTGTTTGTTCGCCCAACGCGACAATCTTGGCAACTGCGCGCTGCAGCGCATCTTTCTGCGCAGGGGTGAGCGACTCGGCTAGATCATGGCTTATGGCTGCGGTCAGATGCCGTTCTGTGCTCATTCGAGTACTCCGCGGTCTCGCACGGCGAATGGTTTGAGTTCCATGCCGTCCCATCGTTCCGGAACCAGAATCCGGCCAGTATTACCCACTTGTGGCAGGATCGTGGCACCGACCTTGAATATGATCCGCCAATCCAGCCGACCCGCGCTGTGATCCAGCTTACTTTGATTTGTGACGGACTGGCCGGGCCGGGCTCCGATGGTCTTGAGCTTATTTGTGTGGGGGCGGGGCTCTGCCCCGTCCAGGTGGGGCGCAGTTCCGCTTCCACACGGTCGCCGAAAAGGACGCCGGCCTTTATACATGGCTTCTCCTGTATTCAGACTTTGTCATCCCGAGCGAAGCGAGGGATCTGCATTCTGCAGCGAACTGCAGATCCCTCGCTTCGCTCGGGATGACAATCCATAATCGGGATGACAATCCCCAAAAAGGTTGTTTCGCAAATCGCGGTTCAAAACGTAGCTCCGTTCTCAATATGCCTGCCGAGGCAGACATGAGATGCTGAACTCGATATGCAGGGAAATTAGCACTCATGACGATTCAGGAGAACGTTCCGCTGGCGCCATTGACCACCTTGCAGGTGGGCGGGCCAGCACGCTACTTTACGGAGTTGCGGAGAGAAGACGAGGTTCGCGAGGCCGTGCAGTTCGCGAAACTCCGCGAGTTACCGCTGTTCGTGCTGGGCGGGGGAAGCAACCTGGTGGTCGCCGACTCGGGCTGGCCAGGGCTGGTGTTGAGAATCGCAATCGGCGGAATCGCCAGTCCAACTACAAATGACACCACGGGTAACGCCGTGCTCTTCAGCGTGGGCGCTGGCGTCAACTGGGATGACTTTGTGGCGCAGGCGGTCGCGCAGAATTGCGCGGGAGTCGAGTGCCTGAGCGGGATTCCGGGCAGCGTCGGGGGCACGCCCGTGCAAAACGTTGGCGCTTACGGGGAGGAGGTCGCCGACACCATCGAATCGGTGCGCGCCCTCGATTTGAAACAAGATCGCATTGTGGTTTTGCCCAAGCCGGCCTGCGGATTCCGTTATCGCGCCAGCATCTTTAACAGCACGGAACGTGGGCGCTACATTATCTTGAGGGTGAATTACCGGTTGCACCGGGGTGGGGCTCCGAGTTTGAAATATGCCGATTTGCAACGGCATTTTGCCGGGCGTGTTCAGGAAAACTCTTCCGAACGCCCCGCCGAAAAAGCAACGCCGCCATCGCTCGCGGAAACGCGCGCGGCGGTACGCGAAATACGGCGCAGCAAAGGCATGCTGATTGTTCCCGGAGATGAGGATTGCCGCAGCGCCGGATCGTTCTTCAAGAATCCCGTGCTCAGCGAAGCGCAATTCCAAGAGTTGGCCGCGCGCGCCGCTTCCAAAGCGCTCGTGATTCCCAGCTACCCCGCTCTCGATGCGCAGAAAAAAGTTTCGGCGGCATGGCTGGTGGAACACGCGGGGTTCTCCAAGGGATACGCCGCGGGAGCGGCCGGGATCTCGCACAAGCATGCCCTGGCCCTGATCAACCGCGGAGACGCGAAAGCAAGCGATATTGTCGGGCTGAAAGATGAGATTCAGCGCGGCGTGCAGGAGGCGTGGAGCATTCTGCTGGAACCGGAACCGGTGTTCGTAGGATTTTGAAGTGGCACCTGAGGTCGGCGGGGGCAACCCCGCCTCCTACCCGATTGGAGAGACGGGCATCCTTGCCCGTCCGCCTCACCTCTCCTTAATTTCCTGTAGAGACGCGGCTTGCCGCGTCTCACACCGACCGCAACATTGCGGGCGTGGCACGCGGGCGGAGACGGGGCAAGCCCCGTCTCTACAGGTGAAATAAGGGCGGCACATCCCGGAGCGACGGGCCCCCATGCCGGCCCAGAGGTGTCCGTTACCGCGGGATCCGCCCGGTTGATTCATCGGCCAGTTCACGCGCTCGCTTGAAAATCCTTCGGAACATCTCTTTGGTCAGCTTGCCCGTCTGCGTGTTCTGGTTGGAGGGGTGGTAGGACGCTAAAAGGACGCGCCCACCGGGCAGGGCGTACTCGCCGCCGTGGCGGAATCCATACTCCCGCTTGCCGACGATCAATTTTCTTCGCTGCAGATATTTGAGATAGGCGTCGAATCCGATTCTTCCCAGAGCAACGATGACGCGCAGGTCTCTAAGTCCCTCGATTTCGCGCTCCAGAAACGGAGCGCAGTTGGCCAATTCCTCGGGCAGAGGCTTGTTGTCTGGCGGCGCGCAGCGAGCGGCGGCGGTGATGTAAAGATCGCGCAGAACAAGCCCATCGCTTCGGTCAGTGGCCGTGGGCTGATTCGTAAATCCGGTTTCGTACAACACCGGGTACATGAATTTGCCGGAGGCGTCTCCGGTGAAAGGGCGGCCGGTGCGATTGGAACCGTGGGCGCCGGGAGCGAGTCCGAGCACCAAGACGCGGGCATGGGGATCGCCGAAGCCGGGAACGGGCTTGCCCCAGTATTCGCAGTCGCGGTAAGCGCGGCGCTTCTCGCGGGCAATGCGCTCGCGATACGCGACCAGACGCGGACAGCGCGTGCAGGCGACGATTTCCGCATTCAGGATCTTGAGCCAGGTGGGCAGGGGCATGCCGCCTTCATTGTATTCGCTTATGTGGATTTGCTTGTGTGGCGCGGACACTCTTGTCCGTGGCTGTTGCGGTTGGTTTTGCCTTTTGAATGGTGCGGGCCTCCGCCATCCCTGTGCGTTTATTCGCTGCGCACGTTTCGCGGACACGAGTGTCCGGGCCACACAAAACCCCTGCCCCGTTATCTTGGTAGGTGAGGCATCCCCCTCCGCCGTTTGACGTTGCTCTTCGGGAGTCTTTACACTCAACCTTACGGCACAAGGCGTCGCCGCGGAGCCCCCTCCCGACTCTGCCGCCGCACGGGAAAGGTAATTGTGAGCCCTGCTGAGATCAAAGACGGCACGACCAAGGAAAGCGCGACCCCGGACGATACGACGAAAGCCAGCGCCACCAAGCGCGAGATTGCGGTTGAGATTCCGGTCGAGGATGTCAACCGGCAGACCGATACGCTGATCCAGAAATATCAGAAGGTGGCGCGCATTCCCGGCTTCCGGCGCGGCCATGTTCCGGCGTCGATTATTCGCCAGCGTTTTTCGGAAGAGATCAAGACCGACATGGTCGAGGCGCTCGTCCCGCGGTTCTTCCGGCGGGAGGCGGAGAGGCTGAGCCTGCATCCGGTATCGCAGCCGCGGGTGACGGACCTGCGCCTGCACGAAGGCGAGCCGCTGCGCTTCAAGGCCGCCTTTGAGGTGTTGCCGGAAATCAAACTGGAAGGCTACAAAGAGCTGCGCGCCGATAAACCGGAGATCGCGGTTTCCGAGGCTGATGTGGCGCAGGCACTCGCCGATCTGCGCGAGCGTCATGCCAGTTTCAATCCGGTGGAGGGCCGCGCCCTCGCCGATGGCGATTTCGCTCAGGTCTCGCTCGATGGCAATCCCAAGGCCGAACAAAAGTCCGGCGATCAAAAATCCGGCGAAGGAAAGTCCGGCGAAGGCCAGCCGGTTCACATGGATGAAGTGCTGGTCGAAATCGCCGGCAAGAACACCATGCCGGAATTCACCGAACACCTGCGCGGGTCGATCGCCGGAGATGAGCGAACCTTCGACGTGAACTATCCGGAAGATACCGAGGACAAACGCCTGGCGGGGAAGACGTTCAGTTACGCGGTAAAAGTACAGTCGATCAAACAGAAGAGTCTGCCGGAACTGAACGACGAGTTCGCCAAGCAACTGGGCGAGTTCCAGACGATGGACGATGTGCGTAAGACGATCCGGGAGCAAATGGAATCCGAGCGCAAGCGTGAAGCCGAACATGCCGCCAAGGACAAGCTCGTCGGAGAACTGATTCAGCGCAACGATTTTGAGGTTCCCGATTCGCTGATCGAACAACAGATTGACATCCGGCTGGAGCGGGGACTGCGCGCGCTGGCGGCGCAGGGCCTGACCGCCGAGCAGATGAAGAAAATGGATTTGCAGCGTCTGCGCGTGGGACAACGCGAGCAAGCGATTCACGATGTAAAAGCGGCGCTGCTCCTGGAAAGAGTGGCCGAGGAAGAAAATATCCGGGTCAGCGATGAAGAGTTCGATCGCGAACTCGAAGCGCTGGCCAAACAATCAAAACAGACGTCCGAAGCCGTACGCGCTCGTTTGACACGGGATGGGGGCCTGGATAGGATACGAACAAGAATCCGCAACGAGAAGACCCTCGAATTTCTGTATCATCAGTCCGCGTAATAAAAGCGCGGACCATTTCGCTCCTCCCCTGAGCCGCCGCGAGACCGACTTCCGGGCTGGAGTGTGGAAAGGGTGAACGTGAACACGCATTCCAACGATGCACAAATGATGCTCGTACCGATGGTGATCGAGTCGACGGGCCGAGGCGAACGGGCGTATGACATTTATTCCCGGTTGCTCCGCGACAACATCATCTTTATTGGCACGCCAATTGATGACAACATCGCCAACCTCGTCATCGCCCAGATGCTGTTCCTGGCCCAGGAAGACCCGGAGAAGGACATCCAGCTCTATATCAACTCGCCGGGCGGCTCGATCACCGCGGGCATGGCGATCTACGACACCATGCAGTATGTGAAGAACGACGTAACCACGATCTGCATCGGCCAGGCCGCTTCTATGGCGGCGCTGCTGCTTTCGGCGGGCGAGGGAAAAAAGCGGCTGGCGCTGCCGAATTCGCGCATCCTGATCCACCAACCCTCGATGGGCGGGCTCTCCGGGCAGGCGACCGACATTGACATTCATGCCCGCGAAATTCTCCGGATGCGGGAGATTACTAATCAGTTACTGGCCAAGCACAGCGGCCAAAAGCTGGATAAAGTGGAGAAGGACGTGGAGCGCGACTTCATCATGAATTCGCAGCAGGCTAAGGAATATGGAATCATTGACGATATCATCTATAAGACGAGATAGCGGGCTGGTCCCAATATATGATCGTCAGTTCGTGACGCCGTTCGTAGAGACGCGGCTTGCCGCGTCTTCGCCTGGAGCGGGAGCCAGACAGCGGCCGGGCGCCAGAAAAGGAGTAAGGCCGAGTGAAAACCAGATCGGGTTCGGATGAGATGCTGCGCTGTTCGTTCTGCCACAAGGCGCAGGACGCAGTCGCCAAGCTGATCTCATCGCCGAGCGACTATCCCCGGGCATACATCTGCGACGAGTGCGTACAGGTCTGCAACTCGATCCTCGAAGACGATCGCACCGCGACTCCCGCGGCTGCGGTCCCAAATCAACTGCCCAAGCCGCTGGAAGTAAAAACGTTCCTCGACGAGTACGTCATCGGACAGGAGCAGACCAAGAAGAAGCTGGCCGTCGCCGTCTATAACCACTACAAGCGCATCTACATGAACCGCCAGCGCACCGGCGATGGCGTCGAATTGACCAAGTCGAACATTCTGCTGATCGGGCCCACCGGAACCGGCAAGACGCTGCTGGCGCAAACCCTCGCCCGCATGCTCGACGTGCCCTTCGCGATCGTGGACGCGACCACGTTGACCGAGGCCGGTTACGTGGGCGAGGACGTCGAGAACATCATCCTTAAGCTCCTGCAGTCGGCCGAAGGCGACGTAAGCCGCACCCAGACCGGCATCATCTATATCGACGAAATCGACAAGATCGGACGCAAGGACGAGAATCCCTCGATCACCCGCGACGTATCGGGCGAAGGCGTGCAACAGGCATTGCTGAAGATTCTGGAAGGAACGATTGCGAACGTGCCGCCGCAGGGTGGGCGAAAGCATCCGCACCAGGAATTCACGCCCGTCGATACCACGAACATCCTCTTCATTTGCGGAGGCGCCTTCGTCGGCCTGGAGAAAATTATCGGGCGGCGCATCGGCAAGAAAGCTTTGGGCTTCCGCATGGGCGAAGATACGGAGACCGAGGCGGGCGTGGCGGCCCTGCGCAACTTTGAACTGGTCTCGGAAGCGCAGCCCGAGGATTTGATCAAGTTCGGGCTAATCCCCGAGTTTGTCGGGCGCCTGCCAGTCATGGGAGTTCTGCAGCAACTGGACGAAAACGCGCTGGTCGAAATTCTGACGCGCCCGAAGAACGCGATTGTGAAACAATATCAGCGCCTGTTCGAGTTTGAGAACGTGCGGCTGAAGTTCAGCGATGACGCCAACCGGGCGATTGCACGCCAGGCGATGGCGCGTAAGGTTGGAGCCCGCGGCTTGCGCATGATTCTCGAAGAGCTCATGCTGGAACTTATGTATAGTCTGCCCAGCCAGAAGAAGGTTAAGGAATTTGAAGTGACCCGCGAGATGGTAGAGAAGCGGAACGTCTCGCTGGCGATGATCGAGAAAGCGGCAAGTTAGACTAGTCGTTGGTCGTCAGTCGCTAGTCGTTCGCGAACTGAAACGGCGAACGACTGGGGCCAACGACTAAAGACTAACGACCAAAGACTAACGACCAACGACTTAATAAAAGGGCCAGAGACGGGAGACTGCGTTGCCGAACCCTAAGGAAAAGTTCGAGAGCAAGAAACTGCCGATGATGCCCATTCGGGACGTGGTCATCTTTCCGTACATGATGACTCCGTTCGTGGTGGGCCGGGAGTCGAGCGTACGCGCGCTAGAAGAGGCTCTGGCCAGCGATAAGAAGATTTTTCTCGCGACGCAACACGACGCCAGCATCGACGAACCCAAGGCCGGGGACATCTTCCAGGTCGGCACCATCGTCAACATCGTGCAGAGCCTGAAACTTCCCGATGGCAACATCAAGGTGCTGGTCGAAGGCATCGAGCGCGGCAAAATCCTGCAGGTCGTCGAAACCGAAGGCTATTTGCAAGCCACCGTGCGCGTTGCCCGTTATGCCACCGAAACGACGGCGCAGATTGAAGCCGGCATGCAGCGCGTCACCGGCATGTTCGAGCAGTATGTAAAGCTTTGCCAGTCGCTGAACTACGAAACCATGATCGCGGCCGTGCGCATGGAAGATCCGGCGAAGCTGACCGACACCATCGCCGCCAACCTGCAACTCTCGATCGAAGAAAAGCAGGGATTACTGGAAATCTTCGATCCGGCCGAACGCCTGAACCGCATCGGTGATGTGCTCGACGTCGAGATCGAAAAGCTCAACATGGACCGCACCATCCAGTCGCGCGTGAAGCGGCAGATGGAAAAGGCGCAGAAGGAGTATTACCTCAACGAAAAGATCAAAGCGATTCAAAAGGAACTCGGACGCGGCGAAAAGAGCGAATTCGACGAACTGAAGAAGAAGGTCGAATCCGCGGGCATGCCCAAGGAAGTTAAAGACAAGGCGATTCAGGAACTGAAAAAGCTGGAAGCGATGCCGCCCATGTCGGCGGAGTCCACTGTCTCTCGCAATTATCTCGATTGGCTGCTGGCGGTGCCGTGGAAGAAGCGGTCGAAGGAAATCCGCAATATCTCGCGTGCCGAGAAAACTCTGAACGAAGATCATTATGGCCTTGAGAAAATCAAGGAGCGCATCCTTGAGTTTCTCGCCGTCCGCCAGTTGGTAAAAAATCCCAAAGGCTCGATTCTGTGCTTCGTAGGGCCTCCGGGTGTAGGCAAGACTTCGCTCGGAATGTCGATCGCCAAAGCCACCGGCCGCAAGTTCGTTCGCATGTCGCTAGGCGGAGTACGCGATGAAGCCGAAATCCGCGGCCATCGCCGCACCTACATCGGCGCCCTGCCCGGCCAAATCATCCAGATGATGAAAAAAGCCGGCACCAAGAACCCCGTGTTCATGCTGGACGAAGTCGACAAAATGTCGATGGACTTCCGCGGCGATCCCTCGGCGGCGCTGCTCGAAGTGCTCGATCCCGAACAGAACTTCATGTTCGTCGATCATTATCTCGACGTCGAATACGACCTCTCGCAGGTCTTCTTCATCGCCACCGCAAACGTAATTCACACGGTGCCGCCCGCGCTGCAGGATCGCATGGAAGTGCTGCGCCTGCACGGCTACACCGAACCGGAAAAGGTCGAGATCGCAAAACAATTCCTGGTCAAGAAGCAGATGTTGCAGGCGGGCTTGACGGAAAAGAACGTGCAGTTCTCCGACGACGCCATCCGGCAGATCATTCGCGGCTTCACCCGCGAAGCCGGAGTGCGAAACCTGGAGCGCGAAATTGGCAACATCTGCCGCAAAATTGCGCGCAAGGTGGTGAAAGAAGGCGCGGGCTTCGCGGCCGCGGTGCAGCCGGAAAAGATTGGCGACTGGCTCGGCGTTCTGAAGTTCCGCGACACGCTGGCCCACGAGAAGAGCGAGATCGGCCTGGTGACCGGCCTGGCCTGGACCGAGGTTGGCGGGTCAATTCTAAGCACTGAAGCCGCGGTGGTCGACGGCAAAGGCAAGCTAACTTTAACCGGCCAGCTGGGCGACGTAATGCAGGAATCGGCGCAGGCGGCCATGTCATACATTCGCTCGCGAGCGGCACGCCTCGGACTGCCCCGCGATTTCTACCGCAACCAGGATATTCATGTGCACGTGCCCGAAGGAGCGATTCCGAAAGATGGCCCCTCCGCCGGCATCACCATCGCCACCGCTCTCGCCAGCGCGCTGAGCCGGATTCCTGTGCGCCGCGATATAGCCATGACCGGAGAAATCACGCTGCGCGGCAAGGTCCTTCCCATCGGCGGATTGAAAGAAAAACTTCTAGCCGCCCATCGCGCCGGATTGTTCGAAGTAATCCTGCCGCAGGAAAATGAAAAAGATGTAGCCGAGGTCCCGGAAAACCTGCGCAGCGCAATGAAATTGCACTTCGTGGACAACATGGACCAGGTGCTGGCCGTCGCCCTCGAAGGCCCGCTGCCGCAGATGCCGTCGGAGGCTGAAACTACGATGGCTCCCATCGCAACCCCGCCCGCCCCGGAGATTCCTACGGCTCGACAGTAAGAAAGGCGCAACCCCCGGAATGTTCCGTAATGTTCCACGTGGAACATTTTGTGCATGTATTATTGTACTTACGTATATATAAGACAATTGAGGGTAAATGAAACGACAGAAGAGAGTTAGCCGAGGGCGGAAGGCTGGCGGCGGCAAGATTGCCAGCCGAAGGATTGGCAGCCTAAAGGCGTCTGGGGAAGGCGGGGGTGAGAGCGGGGATGCCCCTCTGGCAACGTTCCGAGCATGGCGCAGGCCGATCAAGAAGCGGATCACACTGTACCTCGACGCCGATGTGCTGGCTTGGTTCAAGCAAAAACCGAGATACCAGAAGGAGATCAATCGGGCGTTGTGGAAGGTGATGAGAGAAGAAGGATTGTACTGACTGAATTGTACATATAATGCGCATAAAAAAGCCAAAAGGTGAGTCAGGCCTGGTGACCCGAGGTTGTAAGTCATTGATAATGCTCAGGGTCTGGTGTGGTTAAATAGTCACTGGCGGGTACTTGTTACACTGTAATTATTACAAAGCTCATTATTTGGTGGGCCGGGCGTCCCGGGCGAGCATCCCCTTCGATGGCAGGGTCCAGCGGCGCGGGCGCCCTATCCTTTTCGCATACTTTGCGGAAAGGGTGGGTGACGGGATCGTCGGGGCACTCTATGGACGAGAGCACAAAAGTCAGCGAGAATCCGACACGGGATACGATCGTGGAATCCCACCCTTCAAAAACGAAGGGTGGGGCGCCCGGCCACCCGCCCTTTAAACTCGTAGTGGGACTTGTGAGAATGAAATGGGAAGCCGTTTGTACCCATTCTTACTCAAGAGAATGTTCAGTGCTCTAGCCGACTGTTCTTGAAATTGGCTTGGCCCGCATTTGATCTCAACTAGGGGCAACCGTTTCCCGGATGGCGGTTCCAAGATCATATACGGAAGCAAGAGTTTTTCTGTTGGGCGAACTGAGACTCCTTTATAGTTCTCTGGGCTCGCTCCAACCATCGTCGCATCCCTCGGATAGGTGACAATCCTCCATTCTTTTTCTTCCGAGAAAGCCTTGTGCTTGACCACGCAAGCCCAGTCGGTCATCTCCAGAATAAGGATCAGCGATAACTCGACATGCGCCGATGCCCCTTGTGGAGAAGTAGGAGTAAACGAAAATCCATTAACCAACTTAATTAGGTGCTTCAGGATAAAGCGGAACCGCGTTCGCTGTTTCGCAGGATCGTAGATGACCCGCTTGACCATGGTTCTAAAACCGTCCTTACAAGTTAAGTGAACTTCATCGTCCTTACTCAGAGGGCTGAACGCCAACGAAAAACCGCTGGTGCGCCCGTAGGCTCGCCACTGGCTCAACAAATCCCCGTCCTCGCAAAACGACACGATGAACGGTTGCCCGAACGTGTGTAGCGGGGTGGCAAAAAGCTGTACCAAGTGCCCGGCAAGTATTTCTTCCCACGGGCTCATATTCTTCTTACGCCCCCACACCTCTTCAATGATTTCAGTGGCGAGTGAAACAGCATACTCAATTTCGGATAAGTCGTTAGAGAACTGGGTAGCTGTCGCCCACAGACAATTAGAAGAAAGAATTCCGTGGACGCCGAAAGCGTCCGTGTAGTGATGGAGAATAGGGCCATCCACGATTCGTGAGGGTTCGTCTTTCAGAATATCGAGCCACCGGTCCATTACCAGGTGTTGATTCAGTTTTGCTGATGCTGGTTTTGGCATGAGGGACTGCTCCGTTTCACGCGGGGATTCTAGCACGCGGAACCAAGAATGCCCCGTTGTTTGAGTTCGTAGCCTCGCAGGCAGCGTTGCGCCACACGGGTGGGGGGCTGAACCCTCACCGGAGTCCCCGTTTCGATGGGAGGTTTTATATACTACAGTTTCCGCGACAGGCGAAAGCTATGACATTTCACGACATCTGGAATGACCCTGTTTGGAGTAAAGTGATCGGCGGTTTGATAGTAATCGCAGCCACTGGAATAGGCGGCCTACTTGGTAAACTATCAGGACTGCCGAAAAGGTTCTGGCAACCTGTCTTGAGAAAGACGAAAGGATATGTTTCTGACCAGAGCGACAACCCCGAGGTAGGCTATCCGCTGAAATACTACATTGAAGTGATAAACGATTCGTGAAAGTGCGTCGCGGTGAGCGTGTCGGATTACGCGGCGGATGCCGTTACGCTGCAAAAATTCGTTCCCGATACTTTGCAAGCGATGATGCCCGATGGGTGGCACCCGAAACCGAACACGACCGATAGCGTGGCACTTCTGCCTAACCAACGCTGTCGGGCTTGGGTCGGAATCGATGCGAAAAAGTTTACGAAAAACCAACTCGAAACGTTGGAAGGGAAGATTGGTACTCTAACACTGACAGCCAATGGGAAGAAAATCCCGTTCAAGCTTTAAATACTCAACTCAGACCACTCGAAGCGTCGCAGTCGTATTTGTCTACTGCTTTAGTAGACTTGGGGGCAGCCACCGCGCGATTCTAAAAGCGGGCCTTGGTCGAAATGAGCGACAAACAAAAGCAACACCAAAACCAAAACCTTCTACGAAGGGAAAATCAAAACCGGAGGCGGGACGGCTCCACAGCAGCAGGACCGTCACCGGCTCGCTCGAAGTGTCTCTTGACAACGCCGACACGGTTATAGAGGATGGCCCGTCCTATCGCGAAAATCCCCGCCCACGCACAGCTTGGACGGGCCACCCTCGTGAGTTCAGGAGGGATCGGTTGCCCGGGCCACCCGCGGCGCTAGAATAAATTCATGGAACCGGAATCTGGCAGCCGGTCCGGATTCAGCTTGAAGGGATCGGCGGGTCTCATCGTCGCGATCATTGTCGTAGCGGTTCTGCTGATCGCGCTGCCGGCTTATCGCTGGTTCTTTCTGATCAGCGTTCTCATTGGATTGGTCATCGCGGGCGGGCTTGCGCTCTGGCACAAACTGCATCCGATTGAGGAGCAGGACGTGGAGCATAAACGTCCGCTTGGGCTTTAACGTTTGCGTGAGAGTTCGGGCCGTCGCTCCGGGACTTGAATCATTGCTTCCGCTCTCCCAGCGCTGAACAACTTGCGGAAAGAGTCGTCGAGGGCGCATGAAGCACACCGCAGGCGCTAAAGCGCGGACACATTTTCAACGACTTAACGGCACGAGTAAACTCGTGCCCTTCCCCTAACCCGCCCGAATTCGAATTTTTCCGCAGGTTGTGAAGCGCTGGGCTAAGCTGGTTCGCCCCTCTGGGGCTGGAGTCCGAATTCTCTCTATCACCAACTGGTCCGAGGTCAGTCCTCACACCTCAGCGAACCCACCTTAGCGAACTTATTTTTCTGCGGCGCTTGCCATGCTCAACCCAAACACTGGAAACTGTCTGTATGCGGGTTCTGGCGCGATTTATGCTGTCGGCGAGTGACTTGACGCACTTCCCTGCCCCCGGCGTGCCGGAGATCGCTTTTCTGGGACGGTCCAACGTCGGCAAATCGAGCCTGATCAATTCGCTGGTGGGCAAGAAGTTGGCCCGCACCAGCAATACTCCCGGGCGCACGCGAAGCATTAACTTTTTTGAGGTCCGCAGGGCGGGGCAACCCGGGCCCGAGTTGCTTTTCGCGGACCTGCCGGGATACGGCTACGCTAAAGTCTCGCGCGAAATCTCCGAAGACTGGGCACGTTTTGTGGATCCGTATCTTCACCAACGCCCCAGCCTGGCGCTGTGTCTGGCGCTGGTGGATTCGAACGTTCCTCCCCAGGAGAGCGACCGCCAGTTGCTGGAATTCCTGACATCCAAAGGACGGCCGCATGTAATTGTGGCCACCAAGTGCGATCGGCTGTCTGGTAACCAGCTACGGCAGTCGATGCACACGCTCGAGCAAGCATATGCCGGAGTGCCTATCGTGGCGTTTTCGACCAAGACCGGAGCCGGCAAAGAGGAACTGTGGCGCCAGATTCAAGCTGCTATGCCCAAATTTCCGGCAGTGTCGTAATCTGCCTTTTTTTTACCACGGAGTCACAGAGTCACGGAGAAAACCCCGAACCTGCAAAGAACCAGAAGGGGAAGGTTTTGCCAAGCAGTTGGGTTTCTCCGTGACTCCGTGGTGGAAAAACTGAATTAGGACAGTACGAAATTTCCAGCGGGCTAAAGTTTTCCCGCAATCTTCCGATCCTGCTAAGAGCAGCCCAGTTGCCGCCAAAGGTTATACCAGACCGCCGAAATGAGTTCGCCGGTCCTGAATCCTTCCTCCAGGGATTGCAGCGACTGGCGGCCGTTTGGCGGACTCCGGAAGCAGAAGTTACTCTGCTGAGGGCGCTGCTCTCTGTGCCGGACGAGTTCATCCGTTATCATCAACAGGATATGGCTAAGTATCTTGTGACCGGCGCTGCCGGTTTCATCGGATCCTCTTTGGTGCGCGCTCTGTTGGAACGCGGCGAGCAGGTTCGGGGCATCGATAACTTTTCCACCGGCAGACGCGAGAACCTCGCCGAAGTGCTGCACCGGATCGACTTCCGCGAAGCTGACATTCTCGATCTGGAGGCCATGCACAAGGCGTGCGCCGGCGTGGATTACGTGCTGCACGAGGCCGCGATTCCATCGGTCCCGAAATCGGTGCTGGACCCTCTCGCCAGCAATCGCGCCAATATCGACGGCACGGTCAATGTTCTGGTCGCGGCGCGCGACGCGAAAGTGAAGCGAGTGGTGTATGCCGCCTCATCTTCGGCGTACGGCGACACGCCGACGCTCCCGAAGCATGAAGCCATGATCCCCAACCCGATCTCACCCTACGCCGTGGCCAAGCTGGCCAGCGAGCTTTACATGGTGTCGTTCTACCGTTGCTATGGTCTCGAAACCGTTAGCCTGCGCTACTTCAACGTCTTCGGGCCGCGGCAGGATCCTTCTTCGCCCTACTCCGGCGTGCTCGCCAGATTCAGCATGCAGATGCTGCGTGGAGAACAGCCCACGATCTTTGGCGATGGCACAACCAGCCGTGACTTCACCTACATCGACAACGCGGTCTCGGCCAATCTGCTGGCGTGCACGACCCCGGCGGCGGAGTGTGCCGGGCGCGTTTTCAACTGCGCCACCGGCCAGCGCACCACGCTGAATCAAACTTTCGAGGCTTTGAAAAAACTGACGGGCTATAAGGGCAGCGTCAAGTACGGTCCGGAGCGTGGCGGGGACATCAAACATTCGCTGGCGGACATTACGCAGGCGCAAAAGCATTTGCGATACAAGGTTCTGGTGAACTTTGCGGACGGCCTGCGCCCTACGGTGGAGTGGTACAAGAACCAGGCCCGGACGGTCGAAGCCTGAGCGCTGGCGTCGTCGTCATTGCCATGTGGACTGCGGACGGTGGAACTGTGGACTGAGCGTTGGCCTACAACGCGCGGCGCTGGTCGTCCGCCGCGGGAGGAGATTTCGCTTTCGTCGATTTTTCCCAAGCGATGAGTTCGTCCAGGTCATAGCGGAACGGGCCAAATGCGCTGAAGCTTTTCTCGTCGAAAAGCCGCATGGCGCCGCAGCCCAGGCAAACCTGGTAGGAATATCCCTGCACGCCGACCGGCCAGCTCATTTTGCGGTGCCAGCAACCTCGGAACGCAACCACGGCCATGCCACCCAGACTGGTGGCCAAGACTCCGGCGGGCCACCACCAGTTAGATTTCTTGAGTTTTTCTGGTTTTTCCTGCTTGACTGCGTCGGTCATCCCATCTCCGGGCTCGTTGCTGCTTCTAACCATAACCATAGGACGAATCGTCGCGGAGGGCAAAAGCTGAAGGGTCGTAGCTCGGGCATTCGACTCCGGCGGCGTCGCTTACAGCATTGCCAATGCGCAGTTGGACGTGTACTGCGGGACATTGCGGTACCCCCACAAGAATATTACGCTGGAATTTAGAGTTGTGACTTTCGTTCGCGGATAAGACCGCCGGTGAAGATCGCTGGTGATGGTCGCCGGTTGAACCTGTACCCGTGGCTTGGCCGGTTGACCCAAAAGTGGGGTTGAGCCTTTCGCTAAGCCCGGATACGATGAATACGGATTTTTGTGGTCCTGACCACGCAAGCATGAGTGCCACTCCAACCCGCGTTGAATGGGAAGCGTCGGCGACGGCCGACCCTGGCTTTCCACTGCAGGAGGGCAACCGTGTTCTCGAATCGCTTGCTCACCAGGAAGCCCTGCGCGCCCTGCGCGCCTTCTCCGAACTCCACGAGCAGATACGGAACCGGCGCGTAGCCACCGGATGCGCCAAAGATCGCGACTTGTTCGAGACTGAATGCTTCATCCTGGACGAAGTACTGCAATTGATCTGCGACCGCGCTCAGGCCATCACCCAGGCCGATGGCGTCATGGTCGCGCTCGCGGCCGGATCGAAGACGGAAGGACCGAAGGCGGAAGAACCGGAGATGGTGTGCCGCGCCGCCGCGGGACCGCTCGCCGCCGCGCGTGGGGTTCGCCTGATCGGCGAATCCGAGTTTCTGCAGGACTGCCTGGCATCGGGAAGCATTCTTCGCTGCGACGATTGTGAAATCGACGCTCGCGTAGAGATGGACTTCTCGCGCGTGCTGGAAGCTCGCTCCACCGTGCTGATTCCGTTGCGTGGCCGGCACCAGCAACTGGGCGTGCTGCAGGCGTTTTCAACCACGGTTCGCGCTTTCAGCGATCAAGACATTCGCTGTTTCGATCTGTTCGCGGAACTGGTTCTCTCGGCGCTCAAACCCGAAGATCAGGATCGGCGCATCCACTGGCTGTCTGGTGTGGCTACCGAAGTCCTGCAGGCGAAAGCGGCTGCGGCACCGCCCTTAGTTGCCGAAGCGGCAGCCGAGATTCCTAAAATCGAGCCCGGCCCAACCGTCGTACAGACGGGGCTTTCCCCGTCTCCCGTTACCGCGACGCGGCAAGTTTCAAATGCAGCGCCTCCGTTTCCAGAAGTCGTTCCAGGCTTGGCCGCGCTGGTGCAGCCGGTTGTCATTCCCGCGGCCCTAGTCGAGTTGCCCGGGCCCGTAGCCGAGTCGCCTGAGCCCGGCGTCGTGGATGAACTATTTGCGATCGCAGAGCCGACGACTCTTATCGAACTGCCGCGCGCCTTTCCATTTCTGCGCCGCCTCTCTCTTCCCGGCAGTTCGCGGCCGGGATTGAGTGTGGTGATGGGTCTGGTGGCCGTGGCCGCGTTATTTTCGGCCGGAGCCTGGTGGGGGATGCAGGATCATGGGAAGACGGCGGTCACTAAGGTCGCAGCCGCCAATACCGCAACCTCGCCGCACTCGGCGACGACGCCGTCAGCGCCCCAGGAGGTTCTATCTCTCGAGCTCTCCGACAATCTGATGAATCCGGAGCTCGGCTCGGATGCGGCGCCCCTCACCGCCGTGGCCGCGGATAAGTTGGCGGTACTGCCGAAGGTCACGGGCGTGCGTCACTGGTCTTCGGACATGGGAAGCACGGTGGTCATCGACATGCAAGATCAGGTTCCCTACGAAGTGCATCGTTTAGCGTCGCCGGAGCGGATCTACTTCGATCTGCACGACACGGTTCTGCCGCCCGAATTGGCCGGAAAGACGATGGACGTCGGCGACTTTTCGCTGACTCGTGTGCGGGTCGCTCAGCCCGTCGCCGGAGTAACGCGAGTCGTGCTCGACACCAGAGGCGGATCGAACTTCTCCGTCAGCATGGAGTCGAACCCCTATCGCCTGGTGGTTGAACTGCGCGGGAGCGAGAAAGCTTTGGCTGCGAACCAATTCGTTCCCAAAGGCACAACTCCGAAATTGACGCCCGCCTCCGTGGACCGAGCGATGTCGCTGAACGCGGCGCCGGTGGCCGCCTTGGCGGTGAAGCCATCCAGCCAGCCTTTGCCGGCGAGGGCCGGAAAATTTCGCATCGTGCTCGACGCCGGACACGGCGGCTGGGACCAGGGCACGGTTGGACGGCAGGGATTGACGGAAAAGGATCTGGTACTCGACGTGACCCGGCGCCTGGGCAAATTGCTGCAGGCGCGATTGGGATCGGAAGTATTGTTCACGCGAACCGGCGACACCTACCTGTCCCTCGATCAGCGCGCGGACATCGCTAACCAGGCACAGGCCGATCTGTTTGTCTCCGTTCACGCCAATTACAGCAACTCGACGGCGGCGCGCGGCGTTGAAACTTACTACAGCGATCTGTTTTCGGCTCCGGGGTCGCGTGAAGCCGAAAAGCATGAGGATGGAACCTTCACCAAGCCAACGCCGGTATCGCTATCGATCGAACAGTTGCACGACAAAATCGAGGATTCGCGCCGTCTCGCGACAAGTGTTCAACGTTCTCTCTACGCCACGCTAGCCGTGAACAGCCCAGACATTCGCAACCGGGGCATCAAGGACTCCACTTTTGTCGTGCTGACCGGCACCACCATGCCCGCCATTCTTACCGAGATTTCTTTTGTTAGCAGTCCCGACGACGAGCGCAACCTGCAGAGCCCGAATTACCGCCAGCAAATCGCAGAAGCGCTCTACAAGGGCATCGCCCGCTACCAGGAAACTTCCCCGCGCGCAAAAGTCGCCCAACTGCAGACGGCCGGCGCGCGCCGGTAGGGCACCGGCTTCGATCCTGTGCGCGCTTTCAGGCGAGCTCCAGCATGCGATCGATGGCCCGCCGCGCCTTGCGCGCGATTTCTTCCGGCACCGTCACCCGTGGCGACATCGTCTCCAGCGACCGCAAGACGCGGTCGAGCGTGATGGTCTTCATGAAGGCACAGACGGCGTCGGGATTTACCGGATAAAATTTCTTCTCCGGAAAGCTTTTCTTTAGCTGATGCAAAATGCCAAGTTCCGTTCCCACGGCAAACTCGCTCGCCGGTGAATCGCTAATGTGACGCAGCATCCCTCCGGTAGAAAGGAAGAAGGTGCGCTCTTGCGGCAGCGTGCCGTCGACGGCTTTCGCCATGCACGAACTCACGCATCCGCACTCGGGATGCAGGAGAAGTTCGGCGTCGGGATGCTCTTTGAGGATTTCGACGACATTTTCGGGCCGGATGCTTTTGTGCACGTGACAGTAGCCCGGATACGCGATGATATTGCTGCGCTGCGTTTGCCGCGCAACCACGTAAGCCAGGAATTTATCGGGTAGAAAAAGAATGGGCCGGTCCGCCGGGATGGCGCGAACGACTTTTGCGGCGTTGGCCGAGGTGCAACAATAGTCGCTCTCCGCTTTTACGGCAGCCGACGTGTTGATGTAAGCGACCACGACCGCGTCCGGCAATTTTGCCTTCCACCTCCGCAGTTCTTCCACCGTGATCGAAGCCGCAAGCGAGCATCCCGCGCGCAGGTCGGGCAAGAGCACGGTCTTCTCCGGACACAGGATCGCCGCCGTTTCCGCCATGAAGTGCACGCCGCAGAAGACGATCACGTCGGCATTGGTCTTCGCCGCCGCCTGCGAAAGCTTAAGGGAGTCCGCAACTGCATCCGCGACTTCCTGCACTTCCGGGCGCTGATAGTGATGGGCCAACAAAATAGCATTATGTTTGGCGCAGAGCTCCCGCACGCGCTGCTGCTTTTTGCGGATTTCGTCCGGCCCGTCGTGAATTGTCTCCACCGCCGGAATCGTGTAGCGCGTCTCGAACGACGGCAAAGCTTCTGTATCTAACAGTCCTGCATCCAGCACTTCTGTATCCCGCATCGGATTTACCTCTCTTGAATGCGCTATGAAATCCTTTGGCAAAGGTCAAGGGCGCGCGTCGAATGAGTAAGAGCTCCCATGGAAATCGCATCCACGCCGGTGTCCGCGTAAGCCTCCACATTCTGTTCTGAAATCCCGCCGCTCGCCTCCGTGAGTATGTAATCCCAAAGATCTTTTTTCCGAAGGCAGTCGAGAATGGAGCGAATCTCTTTCGGCATCATGTTATCCAGCATCAGCAGGCACGGATAGCGCTCTGACGCCTCTTCCTGCACCCGGCGAAAAGTCTCCGCCGCCGCTAGCGCCGCCGCTTCGCCCCTCACCTCCACTTCGATGAAGGCCGCATCTTTGCGGAAGTTCCATGCCCGCGCGATCCCGAGCGGCGCCGCTTCTTCTTCGCGGCTCGCCAGCAGCGCGAGATGATTGTTCTTGATGAGAATCGCGTCACCCAGGCCAATTCGATGCGTTCCGCCGCCCCCAAGATGCACCGCGCGCTTGTCGAGCAGTCCCCATAAAGTCTTGCGCGTGGCGACGACGCGGGTCGAGGGCGAGCGGCCGCGAACCCGTTCTCCCAGGCAGCGCGTCAGGGTCGCGATTCCGCTCATGCGCTGCAAGATGTTGAGGCCCACTCGCTCCAGCGACAGCAAATTGTTCCGCTCCCCTTCGAGGCGCAGCAGCGTGTCCCCGCGCTCGAAAACATCGCCATCCTTTTTCGCGGCGCGCACCGAAACGCCGGAAGACTCAAGCCAAAGCCCCAATTCCGCAACTCCGGCGGCCACCCCCGGCTCTCGCGCCACTATGATCGCCGAACCCGGCTCGTTCTTGATTCCAAGCGCCTCTACCGTCAAATCCTTTGGCCCCTGGTCGGCCCGGAGAAGCGCATCGGTGAGTGTGCGGACCTCCTGCACGTAATCGCGATTCTGCAGGGTAAGCACACCACCCCGAAACAGCGCTTTCTCGAGTTGCTCCGCCCGTACGACAGCCGTATCCATCCCACTTAATCTTACTTCAGGAGGCATGCCCCCCGCGCCCTGAGCTCGCTGTTGGTTCGCGAAATCCATGCCCACCCCATTGCGGGTTCTATAAGAGCATTCGACCGTTCCAGCTTCGCTTGGGCGGGAGTGCTCCGCCGCTGGGCGCATCTGTGCCGTCGGAACAATGCCCCGCCTACCCTCTGCGCGCTGTCCACTGCGGCTCGATTCCTATTGGGGTTCGCCTCGCGAAGTGGTGACGGAACACCACCGGGCTCATAGAAACTAAGGTAATAGTTACTAACAAGCCGCGCAACACTCGTCAGTCGGTCATGTCGCAAACGCCGCAAAATCAATCGCGATGGGCCGCGCGGCAAGGTTGCGAATTTGGCAACACCGATTGCCTCCTCAGGGGGTTAAGAGTCATCGCAAGTAACCTGCCGGGACCGTACAGTTACTCTTACCAAAAGGCCCCTCACGCACACGAAATGGGCCATGTACTACGGTGTTCTTCGGACTTACTCTCACCTTACCTAACCACTAATTACCGGCAACACCGGAGACCAGATGAAATACCTCCTCTCGCTTCTTCTGCTGAGTGTCGCCATGCAGGCGCAGAGTTTCACTGCGAGCAGCTCAGTGCTTCCCGATACGCCCAGCCAACCGCCGTTCTTAACGGTCGAGAACAAAGTGAACTTCAGCATCTTAGCCGGATTGGTCGCCGCCGACGCTATCACCACTCAGCGCGGCCTGAACCAGGGTCTTCGCGAAGTCAATCCGATCATGCGCCCCTTCGTGACCCGTGGTGCAGCCGGAGAAGCTGCCGGCTCTGCGTTGGGGTTTGGCGCGGGAGTTGGAGTTGTGTACCTGTTGCATCGCAGCCACCACTACAAAGCGGAACGCATCACCATGCGAATGATCGTCGCCGGTGAAGGTGGGTTCGTCGCCAACAACATCATTGCCATTCGCTGACCGTCTGCGGTGCCAGTGGGAGTCGATTCGGTCTCGTCGAATCGGGCCGACTTTGCTGCCCAGCCCCTAAAGGGCGGGTGATTTCGGGACTTGCGCCATCGCCAAAGCGATGCCCTGATACGAAACCGGGCTGTGACCCCGATTTCGTTGGGCAAGCCCGCATCCACGTTATAATTCCATACTGGAAGAACGTTCTTCGACGAGTCGGAGAATCTCCGGCCGTTGCCGCGAATGTTTGTATTGAAGGAGTCTGCATGGCGATTGAGAAGACTGAGAAAATCTGGCACAACGGCAAGTTCATTGCCTGGGACGACGCTACGCTCCACGTGATGTCGCACGTCGTGCACTACGGCTCTTCGGTCTTTGAAGGTATTCGCTGCTACGCTCTGCCCAGCGGCCCCGCGATTTTCCGCGCTCCCGAACACATGCAGCGTCTCCTCGACTCCGCCCGCATTTACCGCACCGACGTTCCCTTCACGCGGGATGAACTCGTGCGCGCCATGATCGATCTGGTGAGCCACAATGCCGTGTGGCCCTGCTACATCCGCCCCATCGTTCTCCGCGGATACGGCGAAGCCGGCGTCAACCCCTTAAACTCCCCCACCGAGATCTATATCGTAAATTATCCCTGGGGGAAGTATTTGGGGTCGGATGCCAGCGAAGGCGTGGATGTTTGTGTTTCTTCCTGGACGCGGATCGCGCCCAACACTCTGCCCGCCATGGCCAAGGCTGGCGCCAACTACATGAACTCGCAGCTCATCAAAATGGAAGCCATCCTCAACGGCTACGCCGAAGGTATCGCGCTCGATGTGAGCGGCTATGTCAGCGAAGGCTCGGGCGAGAATCTGTTCGTTATCCGCAACGGCGCGCTGCACACGGCTCCGCTGGGCAACTCCGTGCTTCCGGGCATCACGCGCGACTCGGTGTTGCAGATCGCGCGCGACCTCGGCATCAAGATCGTAGAGCAGCAGATTCCGCGCGAGTCGCTTTATATTGCGGACGAAGTCTTCTTCACCGGCACCGCCGCTGAAATCACTCCCATTCGCTCAGTCGACAAAATTACCGTGGGCAAGGGCAAACTCGGCCCCATGACCAAATCTCTGCAAGCGGAATTTTACGGCATCGTTCGCGGCGAAAAGGCGGATCGCTACGATTGGCTCACTCCGGTTCCGGTGGGAGCGAAGCAGCCGGTCGGTGTGTAACCGGCTGGGGAGAAAACTCGATATCCGGTGCTCGGCGCCTCAAGGAGCGGTTGATTTCGGTTGCCGCCTCCTGCCGCTCGTATATCCGCCGACTGTAGGGCCGGCATGGCCGAACTGCTTTGAAACGTGACGGCTTCCGGACTGAACCAGGCCTCGTACTCCATTACACCAACTACACCGACGGCGGGCAGCGCGACCTAATGGTGCTGTTACTTCCGTCATCTCGTGCGCGGCGTCGGAACGAGTCATGATAGGCACTGTAGCTGGAGCCCTGCCTGCATGAATATCGACGACTTACTCCGCATCGCCATGGAGCGCCGCGCTTCCGACTTGCATTTGAAGGTCGGGAACTATCCGCACCTGCGCATTGATGGCGATCTGGTGCCGCTCACCGACCAGCCGCGTGTATCGGCCGAAGATATGTTGAATATGGCTTTCAGCATGATGTCGGCGCGGCAGAAGCAGAAATTCAAAGAAACCACGGAAATCGATATGGCGTACGGCGTTGCGGGCCTGGGGCGCTTCCGTGTGAACGTGTTTCAGCAGCGCGGCAACGTAGGGCTGGTGCTGCGCGTGATTCCGACGAAGATCCGGGCACTCGACGAACTGTTCTTGCCGAAAGTGGTGGAGCAGATCTGCGACATGCCGCGCGGTTTGGTGCTGGTTACCGGGGTGACGGGGTCGGGCAAATCGACGACGCTGGCCGCCATGGTTGACCGCATCAACTCGACTCGCGCCGAGCACATCATCACCATTGAAGACCCCATCGAATTTCTTCACCGCGACAAAAAAGGCTACGTGAACCAGCGCGAGGTGGAAGTCGATACGCCATCGTTTTCAGCGGCGCTGCGCGCTTCTCTGCGCCAGGATCCGGACGTGATTCTGGTCGGCGAAATGCGCGATCTGGAGACGATCGGGACGGCGCTGCACGCGGCCGAAACCGGTCACATGGTTTTCTCCACCCTGCACACGCTGGATGCGGTGGAAAGCATCAACCGAATCATTGCCATTTTCCCGCCGCCGGAGCAGAAACAGATCCGCTTACAGTTGGCGGCGGTGTTGCGCGCCATTGTCAGCCAACGCCTGGTGCGCCGGTCAGACGCCGAGGGCCGCGTGCCAGCGGTCGAAGTGATGGTGACGACGGCTTACATCCGGGAATGCATTCTGGTGCCCGAGAAGACGCGCGCCATCCGCGAAGCGATTTCCGCCGGCACGTCGCAGTACGGCATGCAAACCTTCGACCAGTCGCTTTGGGATTTGTTCCAGGCGGGGTTGGTGAATTACGAGACAGCTCTCGAGAGCGCCTCGAACGCGGATGAGTTCAAGCTGCGGATGCAGGGTATTGCGTCTACGTCGGACATCTCGCGACAGGCAATGCAGTCTGCGGGTTTTGGGCGCTGAGATTGGGGCCGAGATTGAGTTTGTCCTGCTGAACGTTGTTGCTTGTGAAGTTGTTTCCTCCTGTGACTTGGGCGCGCTTCGGCGCGCCCGTTTTTTTTGTGCGGAGAAGCTCGCGGCAACAGGCGTGTGTGACTTTCTGGAGGCAGCGAAAACTTTCGAATCTCGACGCCCAGCCTCTAGCCCGAGAAATCCGCGAACGTGCCGGTCAGCCCGGTATCCTTAATTAGACCAAGAGATCAGTGGATGCCTGTCGTCTGCGAGGGCACAACTGTCGAGAGCAGGCGAGATGGGTTTACAATGGCTCCAGTTTTCTAGATCAAGAAGGAATTCCGGATGAGGATCGAATTACTTGGGTAGCACCGGAAGGCCAATTGCAATGGTGCCTTGGGCCCTGCCAGCCCGCGGCCCGCGCTACATTGTAACGGAGGTTTTTATGCCCGACGTCGCCTACGTTTCCAACATTCACATCGAGCGCATTAAGGGCCCATTGCGCGTCGCGCGCTTGCCCGGAGAGGCTCAGCCCGTCTATTTCAGCGTACACAGCGAGATCGCGAAGCATTACGGTCTGGACATGTCGCGTTTCGGCGAGTCGCACGCGGCCACGATCGACTACGTCGTCGCCGGACTGGGCGGTTGAATGCTCGGCACCTTTGCCGGCGCGCTGGATGCGCGCAAGATCAATGCTAAGGAAGGCCGCCTCACTGCTGACGTGCGCGGTGAAGTCGAGGAAGAAAACAAGGTCCTGATCATCCGCCGGGTGCACGTGACGTTTCGCCTGCGCGCCGCGAACCCCGACGAAGTCCGCGAAACCGTGGATCGCGTCCACAGCGTATACGCCGAGGGGTGTCCCGTGTACCGCTCGCTGAAGCCGGCGTTTCAGATCACCTCCGGCGTGGAGTTGGTGCCCGAGCAAGCAACAACGTAATAGGCGCGTCCGGACAGTTGCTCATCCGCCTAGTCCCTACATTGCCAGCCGCCGCTTCCATAAGCCAAGTTCCACTTAGCTAAATGGGTTTCTGATTTCTCGTAGAGACGCGGCTGGCCGCGAACCCAAGGGGGAAGTCGAAGGGAGTGTCCGCCCCACATTAGCTTAGTTGGGCCTGCGGAACTTGCTGTCGGCTATATAGCGGAGCATGATGGCGTCGGTGGCGTTCTGGAACTGCTGCTCCATTTCGGGGGCTTGCTGGGGAGTGTCCTGGCGCAGGGTCTGGCGAAATTTCTCGCCTATTTCGGAGTCGCTGGCCACGACCTGCATGTAGAACCAAAGGAAGTGGCGCATCTGGTCGAGAGCGGACTTGAGGACCTGGATGGATTCCATCTCGGGCGGATCGGCGAGGGCTTCCATGAGTTCGGGGTCGGTGGGGGCCTGCATGGCGGCGCAGTTGAGTTCGCGCTGAATCATGCGCAGGTCTTCGGTAACGCGCAAAATGCGGAGATGAATCTCTTTCATGCTTTCCCGGCTCTCGCGGTCCATAAGGTCCCTTCCGTCCTGACCAAGCTTTCCTGAGCAATGCGTTCTACTCAAGATCGCATCCCGGCGCAGGAGCGAAAAGATTCCCCGTGTGCATGAGCTTCGGTAATTGAAGTTACCTTCGGTCGAAAGCCGCGCGGACAGGCCGTTTCAGGCGATTACTTAAGGCGATCATGCGGGTTACTTCAGGGGATACAGCCCGTGAAGAAGTTTAATCCTAGGGAAAGCCTGGGTGTGGTACAAACGGTCTCGCGATGACATCAGCGCAATCTACCTTGGTGCGGGCCATTGGCCGTTGGAGCCTGGCCGCGCTGGCGGTCAACTCGATTATCGGGAGCGGCATTTTTGGGTTGCCGGCCACGGTGGCTGGGCTTCTCGGCAGACGCAGCGTAGTCGCAGTGTTAATTGCGGGAGCTGCGATGGGCGTCATAATGGCCTGCTTTGCCGAGGTGGCCTCGCAATTTTCCGAGGCGGGCGGACCTTACCTGTATGCGCGCACCGCATTCGGCCGTCTGACGGGAATCCTGGTCGGCTGGATGCTTTACCTGGCACAGACGGCGGCTCCGGCCGCGAATGCTAATTTGTTTGTCATTTATCTGGCGGAATTCTGGCCGGCGGCAAAAGAACCCTGGCCGCGTTTTGTGACCCTGACGTTACTGGTGGGAGTGCTGGCGCTGGTAAACGTTCGGGGTGCCCGGCAGGGCACGGCGGTGAGCAACGTGTTCACCGTGGCGAAAATTCTACCCTTGCTGATGGTGGTGTCGGCGGGAGCCGCGGTTACCATCATCCACCCGGCAATCTTCTATCGGGCGACGAGTGCGGTGGCTCCAATGCCGGCAAGCGCGTGGATGAAGGCAATGGTTCTGCTGTTCTTCGCCTACGGAGGATTTGAATCGGCGCTGGCGCCCATGAGCGAAGCCAGGAATCCGGCGCGGGACGCCGCTTTCGCGCTGTTTGTGGCCCTGAGCGCCTGCACCGTGATCTATGCCCTGGTGCAATGGGTGGTGGTCGAAGTGTTGGGGCCCGGGGCGACTTCGGATCGTCCGCTGGCCGAGGTGGCGCGCATCACCATGGGCTATCGTGGAGCGGCGCTGGTTGCGATCGGGGCGCTGGTTTCAGTGTACGGTTATTTGAGCGCCAAGCTGCTGGGAATGCCGCGCCTCACCTTCGCGCTCGCCGAAGGCGGCGACCTGCCGCAGGTGTTTGCCGCAGTCGGCCCCAGATTTCGCACGCCCTGGTTTTCGATTCTGTTCTATGCGGTGGCAGTTTGGGGGTTGGCGCTCGTGGGGAGTTTTGCCTGGAATGTGACGCTGTCGGTGGTCGCAAGGCTGTTTTACTACGCCGTGGTTTGCGCCGCAGTGATCGCTTTGCGGCGAAAGCAGCCGCTGGCCGCCGGTTTCCGTTTGCCTGGCGGTCCGGTGCTGGCGGTGCTGGGGGTTGCGATTGCCGCGGCGCTGGCGACGCAGGTGGATTTGAGTAAGTCGCTGATCCTGGCGGCGACGGTCGGAGCGGCTTTCCTGAATTGGCTGTGGGCGCGAAAGGCGCGGGTGGTGGAGTAACGGATTGCCGCGTCTTTCAAGGCGCGATCAGGAAGGCGCGATCAGGAAAGCGCGACCAAGAAGGCGCGACCAAATTGCCGAACGCGTAGCGAATTCGCAAATGCCGCCCATCACACAGTCGTCGATGGTCTTCCAGAGCGGCGGCAAGCCGATCCGCCTCGAAGCCTACTTGCCCACGCCAGCTGACGGCCCAGTTCCTGCCGTCATTGCGCTTTACGGCGCCGGGGGCAGCGTGTCCGGCATGGAGCGCTACGCCGGTCTGCTCGCGGCCCAGGGGTTCGCGGTTTACCTGCTTCATTATTTTGACCGCACCGGCATTGAATCGGCCGACAAGCCAACCATCATGCGCAACTTCCCGCTGTGGATGAAAACTCTCTGGGATGCCACCAGTTTTGTCGAAACGCAGCCCCCAGTCGATGGCCAGCGCATCGCTCTCCTCGGCTTTTCGCTCGGAGCTTACCTCTCGCTCGCCAATTCCGCCATCGACCATCGCGTGAAAGCCGTCGTCGAGTTCTTCGGAGGCATGCCCAAAGAAATGAACCTTTTCACGAGACGTCTCTGCCCGGTGCTAATCCTGCACGGTGAGGCAGATTCGACCGTCCCCGTCGAAGAGGCCTACCAGTTGCAAAAGTTGCTGGAGAAAAAGGGAATCCCCTACGAAATCAAAATCTATCCCGGCACCGGCCACGGTTTCGAGGACCAAACCATCTGGCGCGACGCAGGTCTAAGAAGCCTGCAATTTCTGAAGAAATACTTAGCCCCACAAAACCATGAAGAGCTCGCGTAGGGACGGCCGCCTCGGCCGTCCAGCCGGGCGAAGCCCGGCAGCGCCTTCAAATTCGCGAAAGCCGAAACGGAGCGCTAAGCAAACGCGCCGGGAGCATCACTGCGGCCCAGACCAGGGCAAGTGCCCCGTGGACGGCGATTCCGAGCACGCGAAAGGGCAGCAACAGCAGCCACACGATGGGATAGAGGATAAGCGCCAGCAGTGCCACAGGCCAGCACAGCACGAAGAGAAAACACCAAAGCAGGAAGGCGATCAAGGGGACACCTCCTCCTGAGTATGATACGCAGGCGGCCGGAAAAAAGTTCGAGCAGGACGGGAGAAGCCTGCGGAAAAAGTCAGATGTCGACGGCCAGCCCCTAAAGGGGCGTCTGATTGCGAATGACTTACGGCATCGCTAAAGCGATGCCCTGATACGAAACGTTAGTTTTCTCGGAGCCTCTTTTACGACGCTTACGGCGCGGCTGAAGCCGCGCCCCTTCAAAGCAAAGTCAAAACCCTAGCTTTTCCGCAACCGGTGCTGCCACCTACTGAGTCAATCTTTCCAGATGGCGAAATCCGCTGGTGGCCGCGAACATCAATACGGCGATGGTTCCGTTGTAGGCCACGTGCACCAGGAAGCCTGCGGCGACTGAATCTGTTCTGGCCCGCACCACGCCGAGAACCATGCCCACCAGGAATATTAAGAGCACAGATGCCCAGGAGTATCCGTACTGAGAGGCGTGCATCAGGCCGAATCCTAAGGCGGTCACGGAAATACCTGTGCCTACTCCGAAGCGCCGCGCCAGCACCGGGTAGAGGAATCCCCGGAAAAACAATTCTTCCATGAGAGGTCCAAGACTCACCGCAAAAACCGAGACCAGAACAATCGTCGCGTGGCGCTTCATGAGATCGTCAAAAGGAGTCTCTTTGGGAAAAGGAAGAAAGTGTGCCAGGACCAGGCAACCGATTTGCATTGCGAGGCCCACCGCCAAAAACGGCCAGATGTTCGCGGGCCAATTCCAGTGCAGGGCTTTCCAGAAGCGCGGGCTGCCCCTCTCCTTCGTAACCAGTATGTACATGTAGCCGAGCAGCAGCAGGTAGGCCAGCATCTGGGCGACGATGAAAAGTTCAGGCAGCGCACTGAGGCGGAGAACTCGCGCTTTGACGGTTGCCCCGGGCACCACCACGAGCATGGCAAGAAAGCAGGCGATGATGGCGACGATCGCCATAATGGCGAGACGGAAAACATCCAAGCCGCTCCACGCCGGATCGAGCGGCGCTTTATCGAGCAGAGTGGGCACAAGTTCAAGTTCAGGATCGTGACCTGCGCCATCAGCCGAGCTGCGCTCGGCTGGAACGGGCGAGGGCGCCCGTTCCCACACGGGCGCGGCATCCGTAGGCTTCGGCGCCGGACTCTCGGGCAGATCGTCGGGAGAAATGTTCACGCGAGTTCCCCGGTGCCAGTGGGCGCAAGCACGCTTTTCGCCGATCCATTTTTTGCCGGACCATTTTTTGCCGATCCATTCTTTGCCGACCCATTCTTCGCCGACCCATTCTTCGCCGACCCATTCTTTTCCGAAACCGTGAAATACGCGCTTAGCGCCTGGCCAGTGTAGGACTTCTTCACGCGCGCGACTTGTTCGGGCGTGCCCTGGGCCACGATGCGGCCGCCTTCTTCTCCGCCTTCGGGGCCCAGATCGACGATCCAGTCGGCGTTGCGGATGACGTCCAGGTTGTGTTCGATGATGATGACCGTGTTTCCGAGATCGGTGAGACGGTGCAGCACGTCGAGCAACTTGCGCACATCGTCGAAGTGCAATCCCGTGGTCGGCTCATCCAGCAGATAAAGAGTTTTTCCGGTCTGGCGCTTGCCGAGTTCGCGGGCGAGCTTGATGCGCTGGGCTTCTCCGCCGGAGAGAGTAACGGCAGATTGACCAAGGTGAATATATCCAAGGCCAACGTCGACCAAGGTGTGCAGCTTTTGCTTGACCTGCGGAATGTTTTCGAGAATCGGCAGCACATCCGATACGGGCATCTCGAGCAGGTCGGCGATGGAGTAACCGTTGTAGCACACGGACAGCGTTTCGTGGTTATAGCGGCGTCCGCCGCAGACTTCGCACTGCACGTAAACGTCGGGCAGAAAATTCATTTCGATGCGGCGCTGGCCTTCGCCCTGGCAGGCCTCGCAGCGTCCTCCCGAAACGTTGAAGGAGAAGCGGCCGGGCTTATATCCGCGCTCGCGCGATTCGGGCAGCATGGCATAGAGGTCGCGAATCGCGGTGAAGATGCCGGTATACGTCGCGGGATTGGAGCGCGGAGTGCGTCCGATGGGAGACTGATCGATGCGAATGACCTTGTCGATCAGCTCCGCTCCGGTGATGGCTTTGTGCGCGCCCGCCTCTTCGCGAGAGCGATAGAGTTGGCGGGCAAGCGCGCGATACAGGATGTCATTGACCAAGGTTGACTTGCCGGAGCCGGAAACGCCGGTGACAACCGTCATCACGCCGAGCGGAAACACTACGTCGAGATTCTTGAGGTTATTCTCGCGCGCGCCAAGGATGGCGATGGCTTTCCCATTCGGGCTGCGGCGCTCGGAAAGCATGGCAATCCGCTGGCGTCCGGCAATGTAGGCGCCGGTGAGCGATGCGGGCGATTTCATGATTTCGGCAGGTGTCCCGCTCGCAACCAACTCGCCGCCATGACGGCCGGCGCCGGGGCCAAGGTCGATGACATAGTCGGCGCGGCGGATGGTTTCTTCATCGTGCTCGACGACGAGCACGGTGTTGCCGAGGTCGCGCAGGTTTTCGAGCGCGGCGAGAAGGCGTCCGTTGTCGCGATGGTGCAGGCCGATAGAAGGTTCGTCGAGGACGTAGAGGACGCCGCGCAGCTTCGATCCGATCTGCGTCGCCAGGCGGATGCGCTGGCCTTCTCCGCCGGAAAGTGTGGCGGCAGAACGGCCGAGCTGCAGGTAGCCGAGGCCGACGTTGTGCAGAAATTCGAGGCGTTCGGTGATTTCGTGCGCGATTCGTCCCGCGATGGTCAGTTCCCTGCCGGTCAGTTTGATGTCGCGCGCAGCTTCGAGAGCACGCGCAATCGGCAGGCTGGTGAAATCGGCAATCGACATGCCGTTTACTTTGACTGCCAGGCTTTCCGGACGCAGACGCTTGCCGTGGCACACCGAACATTCGGTGGCCGACATGAAATCAAGCAAATATTCGCGATAAGTTTCGGAAGTGGAGGCGTCGAGATTCTGCCTGAGGTGACCGAGAACTCCCAGAAACCCCGTTTTGCCCCCGCGCTGCGGCTCGCCGTAGAGCAGAAGGTTCTGAATCTTGTCGGGAAATTTCTCGAAGGGCGTCGTCAAGTCGAGGCGATAGGCTTGGGCCACCAACTGCAGGCCGTGGATCAGATTCTGCGATGACGAACCGGGACCCAGGCCGCCATCGAGCAGCGGCTTCGACCAATCGACAATCACCTTGCCAGGATCTAAATCGTAGCGGCTTCCGAGGCCGTGGCACTCGGGACAAGCTCCGTAGGAACTGTTGAACGAGAATGATCGCGGCTCCAGCTGCGGAACGCTGATGCCGCAGTCGGGGCAGGCCAGACGCTCGGAGTAGAGCGTCTCCTCTCCGTTAACGACGGCCATCTGGACGAGACCGCCGCCAAGTTTCATAGCCAGCCCGACCGAAAGTTCAAGGCGGTGCTCGATTCCCGGCTTCACCAGCAGTCGATCCACAACGACTTCGATGGTGTGGTTCTTGCGCTTGTCGAGGGAGAGGTCGTCCTCCAGGTTCACCAGTTCGCCATCGACGCGGGCGCGTGAGAAACCATGCTGGACAAGCTTCTCCATTTCTTTTTTGAATTCGCCTTTGCGGCCCCGCACGATGGGCGCCATGATCATGACGCGATCGTCGGGCGTAAGCGACATAACGCGCTGCACGATCTGCTCGGCAGACTGGCGGCTGATGGGCTTGCCGCAATTCGGGCAGTGGGGCACACCGATCGAAGAGTAAAGCAGGCGCAGGTAATCGTAGATCTCGGTAATGGTGCCGACAGTGGAACGCGGACTGCGGCTGGTGGTTTTCTGCTCGATCGAGATGGCTGGACTGAGGCCGTCGATCGAGTCGACGTCGGGTCGTTCCATCTGGTCGAGAAACTGGCGGGCATAGGCCGAAAGCGTCTCCACGTAGCGCCGCTGGCCTTCGGCGTAAATCGTATCGAAAGCGAGCGAGGATTTGCCGGAGCCGCTCAGACCCGTTATGACCGTCAAAGTATTGCGAGGAATCTCGACGTCAATATTCTTCAGGTTGTGCTGGCGCGCGCCGCGCACCGAAATCTGGGTGATGGCCATTTACGCAGTACTTTGTGGACTTCCGTAATGTGGACGGGTCCTAAAAATTGTTGGAGAGTGGAGATACGCAGTTCGATTTCCGTATCTTAGTTGTTAACAGCGGCGGGGGTCAAATGCGGATAAAGTTAAATTATGTGCAGCCGCGTCCTTCACAGGGTGGCTGCCAGCAAGGCCGATAACGTGAACGCAATCTTCATAGGTTTTTTAATTAGCAGCACTGCAATCTTAAGCGTGATTCTGGGTGTATTCGGAGCGTATTGCGCGATTTGCGGCGTGTTGGCCGCCGTCAACCCCTCTCGATCATCCCATGCCCTTGCGGCATTGGTACCCCATCAAAGCCACGTGGGCGGCGACTAAGCGCGCCGTCGCAACCTTTACCTATATATCTATACGGAATAGTGTCTCCGTTGGGTGCTCAGGGATACCTGGCTACTCCTGCGGCGGCGGCTGCGGCTGCTGCGGAGTAGGATTAACGATCGCTCCCCCGGACTGCTGCTGTCTGCGGAGCTCCTCCAGAATTTGCTCGGGGGTCTTCGGCCCCGCGTTGGGCTGACCTGGCTGCGGTTGCTGCTGCTGATCCTGGGCACTGGGCTGTACAGGCTGGGGCTGGGCTTGATCCTCGGCGTTGTCTTCGGCGTTATCCTGATCATCATCTTTATCGTCGTCTTGCGCCATTTGTGCATTCCCGGCTCCGCGCGGGGGCGGCGGGAAGTTAAGCTGCCGGTTGAACGGCTGAACCGGGGGAGCGCCGTTTGAAGGCGTCGTCCCTGGGTTACCGCTCGCGGCGGTCTGGGTGTCTGCCGCCGATGGCTTTAGCATAAGGATCACGCTCGAAACCGCCTTGGGATCTGAGTTCGACCCCAGCATCACGTAATTGAACGAGGTGCCGTTGAGCAATAGCGCCAGCACATCCCGTGGCGCTCCTGGGCCCAGGTCCGCGACGACGCGCTCGCTTGCGCCCTGAGGAATATCAATCGAAGCACCGGTCAGCTTGCGCACATCGCGCAGGATTTCGCTTAAAGTCGAATTGTGGGCCGAGATCGCCAGCAACCCGCCTTCATAACTGACCTTCGCGGGCGTTGCCGGGATCTGGTCCATCGGCAACTGACTCAGCGGGCCGCTCTGTAGGGGCGGCAGCACGAGTTGCTTCGGGGGCTTGGCCTTATGGGACTTATGCTGCGGCGTGGGGGTCGCGGTTGAGGTCGGCGCGGCGGCCGGGGCTGGTGTCAACGTAGCGGCCGGGGCCGGTGTCGGCGCGGCAGGCGGGGCCGGGGCCGAAGTCTGCGCAAGAAGAACCGGAGTTGCCAGCAAGAACCCCAAAGCAATCCATCTGCGTGTGCGCGGCATCAAGAATCTCCCCATTTTTGCGCGCGGCTGCTGGTTCCGCAGAAACTGCGCTATGGCTGATTCTACCACCACCATAGAACGCAGCACGGCCTTATTTCTTGCGTACAGATGACCTAGACCACGTTGCGGGTATAGCCCTTACAAGCATTTCGACTGCCTGCGACCTTAACTGCGCGTAAAATGCCAGCGGAGGCTTTCCCTTTGGGCATTGCTTCAGAACCCACGTTTCGGAATCGAGGGCGACGCCGTCCTTGGCGATGGCTGTGGCTGCTGCTGCTCGGAGCATCGGCCCACGCCCAAACCTGCCAGAGCGCCGCGGACATGGCTGCCCCGGTGCGCGCGGCGCTCGAAACCGCGGCCCAGCGCTATTTCGAAATGTCGGCGCGCGGCGATGTGGCTGCCCTGCAGCAGAACTCCATCGCCTCCGTGGCTGCCAGCTTTACCGGAATCGAAGCCGCAGTCAAAGAGAACCAGGCCGCCTTCACCGGGGCAAAGGCAACGGTTCGGCCGCCCTTTTTGCTGACCGCCGATGGCCCGGGACCGCTCGCACGCGCTGAATTTCTGTGCGGAGTATTCGGGCCATCGGGTCAGACGAAAGACAGCGCCGTATTTGTCCTGAATAATCTGCCGCCCGGCAAATACGGCGTAACCATTCTCGACGTGAACGGCGGCCAGGATCAGCGCACGCTGACTTTCGTCCTCCAGCAGGTAGGCGCGGACTGGAAACTGGCGGGTTTTTATGCCAAAGCCACGCTGGCGTCCGGACACGATGCCGCATGGTTTACGCAACAAGCCCGCGATTTCAAGGCTAAAGCACAGATTCACAACGCCTGGTTGTATTACCGTGAGGCGATCGCCCTGTCCGCTCCTGTGGACTTCATGAGCACGCTCGCCACCGACAAACTCTACGACGAGGCCCAAGCAGCGCAACCCGCCGATGTGCCCGCGAACGGAAGCCCTCTTGATATGAGCGCCGGCGGCAAGGTCTATCACTTGACCGATATGTTTCCGCTGGCCGAGGGCAACGAACTTGACGTGGTCGTAAAGTATCAAGCCGCCGATGTATCGAATACCACGCGCACGTTTCAGGAAAACACGGCCGTGATCAAGGCGCTGGTGGCGAAGTTTCCCGAATTTCGCGTGGCCTTTGCCGGAGTGGTAGCGCGGGCCGTCGACCCCTCCGGCCGCGACTACGGTACGCTAATGGCGATGAAGGAGATCAAGTGATTGAGCCATTGAGTGATTGAATCATTGAGTCATTAAGTCATTGAGTCGCGAGGCCAAATGATTCAGTGCGTCAATGGCTCAATGATTCAATGCTCCTCTCCATTTGCCTTCGCCATCCCGCCGGGATTACTATTTTCTCAAGTTCAGTTCGCCGCAACGTCACCTCTCACTAAATTTCGTTTCGAAGGAGGATGTATGGGCATCGCAGTTTCCCCAATCCAAATTGATTCACGCGTCAGCGACTTCATTGAGAAGCCGCACAAAATGCTGATCGACGGCCGGTGGGTGAATGCCGCGTCGGGCAAGACTTTCCCAACCTATAACCCTGCCACCGGCGAAGTCCTGACGCAGGTCGCGGAAGGCGATCGGCAGGACATTGATGCGGCCGTGAAGGCCGCGCGCAAGGCCTTCGACAGCGGTCCCTGGTCGCGCCTGACGGCTTCCGAGCGCGGCAAGCTGGTGTGGAAACTGGCCGACCTGCTCGAAGAGCACACCGAAGAATTCGCCACGTTAGAGACACTGGATAACGGCAAGCCGCTCACCATCGCCCGGGGCGCAGATGTTCCGCTTGCCGTCGATATGTTCCGCTACATGGCGGGATGGGCGACCAAGCTCGAAGGCACAACCATTCCTATCTCGGTGCCGTATACGCCCGGCGCCAACTACCATGCTTACACGCTGCGCGAGCCGGTCGGGGTCGTCGGCCAGATTATTCCGTGGAATTTCCCGCTGCTGATGGCGGCCTGGAAACTGGCGCCGGCGCTGGCCTCGGGATGCACCGTGGTGTTGAAGCCGGCCGAGCAGACGCCGCTCTCCGCGCTGCTTCTGGGCGAGCTGATTATGGAAGCCGGATTCCCCGAGGGCGTGGTCAACATCGTTCCGGGATACGGCGAGACGGCGGGCGCGGCTCTGGCAGCGCACGATCTAGTCGATAAAATTGCCTTCACCGGATCGACGGAAGTGGGCAAGCTGATCGTTCACGCGGCCACGGGGAATCTGAAGAAAGTTTCGCTCGAATTAGGCGGCAAGTCGCCGAATGTCGTCTTCCAGGATGCCGACATGGACGTGGCCATCGGCGGTGCCGCGAGCGCCATTTTCTTCAATCACGGACAATGTTGCTGCGCCGGTTCGCGTCTGTTCGTGGAGCGCCCGGTGTTTGATCACGTGGTGGAAGGCGTGGCGGCGAAGGCCAAGAAGATTCGGGTTGGCTCGGGCTTGGCACCGGATACGGCCATGGGACCGCTCGTCTCCGAAGAGCAGTTGCAGCGGGTGTGCAACTACCTGGAGATTGGCTTGTCGGAAGGCGCGACGGCGGTGACGGGCGGAAAGAAGCTCGGCGACAAGGGATACTTTGTCGAGCCGACCGTGCTGGTCAACACAAAAGACAACATGCGTGTGGTGCAGGAAGAAATTTTCGGCCCGGTGGTGACGGCGATTCCCTTCGACAACCCGGAGGAACTCATGCCGCGCGCCAACGGCACGGTGTACGGCCTGGCGGCAGGCATCTGGACCAAGGATATTTCGAAAGCGCACCGGCTAGCGTCCGCCCTGCGCGCCGGAACCGTCTGGATCAACTGCTACAACATTTTCGACGCCGCGCTGCCCTTTGGCGGCTACAAGCAATCCGGATGGGGACGCGAGATGGGTAAAGATGTTCTTAACCTCTACACGCAGACCAAGGCAGTGTGCGCAAGGTTGTAGTGTAGGCTCGTGTGGGGACGGGCGCCCCCCCGCCCGTCCAAGCCGAGCGCCGCTCGGCAGTTGCTTGCGGTCGAGGCAACTCTGGAATCGTTAGACGGCGATTGAAGGGGCGCGGCCTGCGTGCCGCCCCTGATTCTTAAATAGCTAGATGGGGCGTGTTTGCCTAGATACGCAGGTTGGTGGCGCTATTAGCACAACTTTCGCCTGCTCGGACCCACGCCGAAACCAGAACTGGTTATCTGAGTTCGAGTAAACTCCAACGTGACATTCCACAGTTCTATGTTGTGACCCTGCAGTAGCGTGACCGTGCCGGAAACTGTGACCAATTCGTTTTTATGAATGATTTTCAGTTCCGGGTATCTTTCGAGACTGATCCCAGGGCAATAGATGTAGCCGTCGGCGTAAGCAACCGCAGGGTCGTAGAACTTCAGACAGACTAGCCAATTCGTCGCCTTCTTGTTCTTACTCTTAGTCGGCCGCTCTGTTCGGTCTTCCTCTATTCCACGGAAGAGTGCTTGCCAACAGACTTGCAATCCCAGATATGCATCGCTAGCCGCTTCCTGTTGGAAGGGAGGCAGAGAGCGTACCTGCTCAATCATTCATTTCCTCTGGGGTGGGCTTTGTGAATCTTGACGGCGTGGGAGGTGAAGACGCTGGCAGCATGGAAGGTGAGGACGCGGTACTCAAAGATGCAAGATCGGCAGAAGGCGGGACGCTTCGCCGTTTCCATAGAAATAGACCCAGGCGGCCAAGCAGCGCCAGCGCCAGTACACCTATTCCAGAAAATACCCAGTGAATGGTGTTCAAAGAGCGATTGTAACCAGATTATCATCGCGCTGGCTAGCCTTTCCGCGGTCCCTCGCTGCATTGCATGTCCATCGTCGGTGAACGCCCCGGCTTCGCGGGTGTCTAGGAGTTTGGCTAGTGTTTATGCGGGTGAAATGTGGAGGCGCGGGTGAGAATCGAACTCACGATAGAGGTTTTGCAGACCTCGGCCTTACCACTTGGCTACCGCGCCGATTAGTTCTCTAAATAGTTCTCTAGAACGACACGCTGAAACGAAAAGCCCTAGCAGATGCTGGGCTCCAAAAAACTGGAGCGGGAGACGGGATTTGAACCCGCGACTTCGACCTTGGCAAGGTCGCACTCTACCACTGAGTTACTCCCGCCCGTTCTCTCATTCTACAGCACTTGCGCATTTCGTTCCAATTTACTGCACCCGCACTGGCACCCGCAATCGTCATCCTGCTCTTCCACATCCTGCTCTTCCACATCCTGCTCTTCCACATCGGCTACAGCCCCGCCATTCAGGAGAAAACGCTCGATGAACTGAGCTCGAGCCTCCCTCGCCCTGTGGCTATTGTGGGTGTAGGGCATCGTCATGTCAACGTTCGACTGCGCGACCATTTGTCCCTTCCAGCAGTCAAGATTCGCCTGCGAGTGCAACCAGAGTGTTATTGACAAGGTGCGTTCAGCGCCACATACTGTGTGCGACAGGTTCCGGCCATTAGTATCGTGGCTGTCGAGCGCCACTCCCCCCGCCTAAAGCCGGAATTCAATTCAGGCATATCTACGTGATCGGAGTTTCGACCTTTCTGGTCACGGGAGAACACTATGATGGCTCCGAGCGAAAGTGGCTTCTTGCTGCTAGACGGTGGATGGAATCTGATTGCAGCAAACGATCCTGCCCTTCAAATCCTTTGCTTCCCTAGCGGGGCAGATCGGATCAAGCAACCCAAGGTCTTTCTCGCGGATCGGGTACGCACCACCCTCCTAGACCATAACCGTCACGGCGGAACGGCTTTCGTGAAAGAATTCACGTCCGGTAAGCGCCGTTACATTTGCAAGAGCCTTGAAGTCGCCTGTAACGGGTACGATTCCCCACAACCTGCTTTCGCTGTGTTGCTGGAGCGGGATGCGAACAGCCATTCGGCTCTTGCAGAAATCTCTGCACAGTTTGGCCTGACGCAACGAGAAGGCGAAACCGTGGAGTTCCTCCTCCAAGGTCTCACCAGCAAAGAGATCGCCACGCGCATGAACATCAGCGCCAACACGGTAAAGGCGTTCATTCGATTGATCATGGTCAAAATGAACGTTTCAACCCGTTCTGGGATTGCTGGGAAAGTTGCAGGATCAGCGGCAGGACGTTCGCCTGTAGTCCGCCAGCCAATCGAGGCTGGTATCTTAAACCGTCGCCGAGAATATTTGGAGGTGTGATGGGTAGGCACACCTTGAGGTGCTGCTGCCCAGAAATCACACTTTTGCCGTCGCGAACAAATGCCGATACTTTCTTGCCAGAGACTGTGCTTGCGCCATCCCCGATAGGATAACCAGCGCCAAGGCAAAAAACAGAGTTTTCATTTTGATCTCCATTAGAGGTTCCTACCATGTTCTTGCCGCGCTCTCCCGCGCCACTAGATATTGCAGGATTCTCTACGCGGAAAGTTCACCACGAAACCAAGGCTGCGCCTAATTACCGAGGTCACGGGAGATGCTCGCGCTGATCGGACAGAAGAAGAAGGCCCTGGGCATCGCCGTCCATAATGACCGCCCGCAGAGGCATTATTCGGGGCTGCTCGCCAGCTTGCGATGCCGTGAGCGACACTCCTTCACTCACGACTGCGTGTTCTGAGGTTTCGGTCACAGCACTATCCTTCGGCAGGAATCGTTCCATGAAGTGGGCTTGGGCGTTCCCAGCCTTGTAGCGGTTGTGTACTTGGCCGGAACACGGCAGCCCCAAAACCAGCGGCAGAAGCCAACATCCACAGAAATACTCTCGCTGGTGATGAAAAGTGTTTTCACATTGACACGAACCGGCATTGGGGGGAGAATGGCAGCCGTTTTTGGGGTCAAGAATTCTCGTCTGGATAGCTACAGGAGTTTTTTCAAGCTGATTTCCAAAGGGAGGAAAACGTGCGCCGCAAATTCTGCAGACTCTCAGTAGCGTTCATCATCCTGTTGGCGATTGCCTGCGGGGTGGTGGCTCAGGAGGTTTCCCAAAAAATTCAGGTCCAATCTTCCCCACTTAATGTGCGCAAGATCGGCGAGTCGGCCATCACGAACTCCGGTGGTGCCAACGCGAAGGTCTCCGCGCCAAGGGGGCTCACCACGACTGGTAAACAGTCACCGCTGGTGACGATGCATTCGATTGCTCACCATTGGGGCAGGGTCTTAGCTCAGAAGCAGCTCGGGTCAGCAGCCTCGCAGCCAAGAACCCTACCTTCAGTCACGCCCCTGCCGATAATCGCCCCTGACCCGGGTTTCCGCGGCTTTGCGGCGCTCACGGGAGCAGAGCAGGCCTCAGTCTCGGGCTTCGATCTCGAACCGCCCGATCAAGGGCTCTGTACCGACGGGAAGGTCGTGCTGGAGGCGATCAATCTGGCAGCGTCAGTCTACGACGCAACCTCGCACAAGGTGCTGGCCGGGCCAGTCTATTTGAACAGTTTTTTTGGGGTGGATCCCAACGACTTCACCAGCGATCCGAGGTGCTATTACGATCCCTCCACCCGACGCTGGTTTGTGACTCTTACAGACCTTGGCGGCCCGACCACTGATCTTCTACTCGCCGTAAGCCAGAGCAGCGATCCCACGGGCTCTTTCAGTCTGTACGCTATCGAAACCATCAACGACGGTTTTTTTGGCGTGTGTCCGTGTTTTGGCGACCAACCGCTGCTCGGGTCGGATAACAACGGCTTCTACATCTCAACCAATTCGTATGGTGCGGTGTTCTTCGGAGGAGCGCAGATTTATGCGCTCTCGAAATTCGCTCTCGAACTCGGGATCACCCCGTTCGGCGTGCACATCACCCCACTGCTTGCGGAAGGGGGGCTCCCATTCCCCTTCAGCTTGCAACCCTCGATTTCGCCCGACGGCCATGGCGCCCCTGAAAACGGAGGCACCGAATACTTCGTTAGCTCGTATGACATCGACTCAACGGAGAACAGCAAAGTGTCTGTCTGGGCCATGACTGACACCGATACGCTCGATGCTGCGGCCGGGATACCCGGCTTCACGACTGTAGCGGTCAGCACCGAGACTTACGTCTTACCCATCTTTGCCTCCCAGAAACCCGGCCCCATCCCTTTGGGCAAGAGCATGGGCCAGCCCGAGGGGACGCTCGACCCCGATGATCAGCGTATGCAACAGGTGATTTATGAGAATGGCAATCTGTGGTCCTCGGTGGGCACCACCCTTCAGGTCGGCATAAACACACTAGATGGAGCCGCCTATTTCGTCATCAACCCTTCGTGGCACAACGGCGCATTGAAAGCGTCGGTGGCACTCCAGGGATATGTGGCGACGGCGAACGACAACCTGATCTATCCCGCCATTGGCGTCTCGGAGAATGGGAACGGAGCGATGGTGTTCACACTAACCGGTCCCGACTACTTCCCCAGTGCAGCCTACATTCCTATCACGCTTAGCAGCGGAGTCGCTGCAGACGGCATTCGCCTTGCGGCCGCTGGCACCAAACCCGACGACGGATTCACCTGCTATCCTTCCGGCCTCGGTCCTCCCGGGCGGTGGGGCGATTATTCCGCAGCCGTGGCCGTGGGGGATGACGCGGTCTGGATCGCGACGGAGTATATCGGACCCAAGAAACGCGACAAGTTCACCAACTGGGGCACATTCATCGGCGTGCTTCCGCTTTCCGACGGCGACTAGCCCACCCGCCCTGATGCAACCCTACGAGGGGCGATGACCGTGGTGCCATCGCCCCTTCTTTCTTATGGACTGCGGACAGCGGGTCTCAAATCTACGCGCACGATGGGTACTTGACATCCTTAAGCTCGCCGCCGCAAAATATCGCAAATTCAGCAAAACGCACATTCCTCTCAAGAGTTGAACAGTCGACACGTTATGACGCTTAGCCAGCCCTCGCCACCTTCCCAGAAGAAAGCCAGTCCCGAACAGTGCAAGCATCCGCAGGTGCAGATCGTCTCCCGCGACGAAGAATCCGAATATGTGGAATGCCTGGAGTGTGGGGACGTTTTCGAGTCCAGCGAATTGAAGGACATGGCCATCGAGGAAAAGAAAGCGCCCGACGAAGAGTAAGCCGCGTTGGCGTGGGGACGGGCGTGTCGGGAAGGATGTGTGGGGACGGGCGCCCTCGCCCGTCCAAGGCGAGCGCAGCTCGGCAGCTGCTAGTGGTCACAGCGACCCTGGACTCGTTACAGTCGGATCGCCATCGGCCAATCGTTCGCTCTCGCAAGCTCAGTAGCGCCTCCGCCCGTGCCTGAAACATAACCGCCTCCCCACGCCCGATGCCGTATTCTGAAGCAGTGAACGGGAGAACGTGGAAGGCGTGGCTGGTGCCCGGCGGCTTGCTATTGGCGCTGGCGGCGGCGCTCGTCAACAGCTCGCTTTTCGTCCAGGTTGCACCCTCGCTTCCCTTCTACTACGTCGGCGGGTTCGCCGCCGGATTGCTTCTTGCCTGGCGTTTCAATTCCAGCCGCGTCCTGTTTTCCCTGCTGGTTCTGCGGGTCGCGCATCGCGCGGTCGACTTCTTCGCCGCAGGCCAGTTTAACGTTAGATCCGTTCACACCGGACCCGGGCGCACCGCCGTAGCCCTCGCCGCCCTGCTCATCCCGCTGAACTTCATTGTCTTCGCCGCCATGCGCGAGCGCGGCCTGATCATTGCCGGAATCGCTCCCCGCTTTGGATTGCTCTTTCTCGAATCGGTTGTCTTCGCCGTGCTCTGCCGCCCGGAAAATAGCCCCGCCAATCCACATCATCCCGGCGCGGCCGCGATCCCGCTCTGGATTCTACTTCTATTGAGCTTCGTAGCGGCCATCGCCGTGTTCGCCCGGCGTTTTTTTCAAACCCGCAAGCCCATCGAGCCCGGCTTTGTCTGGTCGTTGGCAGCCGTTTTCATGTGGCTCCAATTCGCCCCGGTCGGCAAGGCGTCGGACGCCTACGTAGCCACCGCCGCTCTGATCCTAGCCGCCTCGCTGATCGAAACCTCCTACGTGCTCGCCTACCACGACGAACTCACCGGCATCCGCGGACGCCGCTCCTTCAACGAGTCCCTGCTTTCACTCGACCAGCAATACGCCATAGCCATAGTCGATATCGACCATTTCAAAAAGTTCAACGACACCTACGGACACGACGTGGGCGACCAGGTGCTGTGCATTGTGGCCAAGCGTCTATCGCAGGTCGGAGGCGACGGCCAGGCATTCCGCTGCGGAGGCGAAGAGTTCGCCATAGTCTTCCGCAACACGTCGGCGAAAGAAGCCTTCGACCATCTCGACGCGCTGCGCCAGATCATCGAGAAATCCACGTTTCAAGTGCGCGGTGCCGAAAGAAGAGGCGAAGCAAAAGCCGCGAGAACGGCCGACGCAAGCGCCGAGAAAAGCAGCAATCGCCGTGCAGGTGAGTCGGATCGCAGAAAGCCCGCAAAGAAACGTAGGGACGGACGCATTCGTCCGTCCAGCGGAGCGCAGCCCCGCGCAAACCAGCAACCCGATCATCTATCGGTGACGGTCAGCATCGGAGTCGCCGAGCCAAGCACCCGCTATCGCCAGCCCGAGCAGGTAATCCAGGCGGCAGACCAGGCTCTCTACCGCGCCAAGAATAAAGGAAGGAACCGCGTAGAACTGGCTTCCACCGCGCCGCTGCGAATCGCCGAAACCAAGCGCGCGAAAGTGTCGCGGCTCTGAGGCCGACGCATCGTATTACGTGATTCTGAACGAACACCACCACCGAATTTGAACCGTAGAAATACAGTCACTAGGGTATTGCCAGCTTAGGGGAGACGTTCTCACGCTGAACTGTAGGGTTACGGACTGAGGGCTTGGATTCCCTACAAGGAGATGCTTATGAAGAGCCACCTGAGAACGTTAGCGCCCGTCCTAGTCAGCTTGTTCTTGATAACCGCAGGCGCAGCGTGGTTGAACGCCCAGATTACTAACGCGATTCGAGCGCACATCGACCACAGTTTCGTGATCGGCAACACCACATTACCGCCTGGTGACTATACATTCCGGGTAAGACAAGATTCGGATCTTTCGGTAATGACCGCTTCCTCTGAAGACAATAAGACCGTTGTGGACTTTATCGTCGGAGAGACTATAGATGATCACACCCCTAATCATTCAGTGCTCGTTTTTCGGAGGTTTGGAAATACCGAGTTTCTGAATAAGGTTTACGAGGCGGGATCAAAAGTCGGCGTACAAGTTAGGGAAACTAGCAGGCAAGAAGCGCGTTTCGTCAGCCAGGGCCAACAAGCAATGGAGCACTCCGAAGAGCAAAAGTAGAACTTGCTCCATTCGTTCACGTCGTTTGCAAAATGGGTAGGAGTGTGCGCCGCCCCGGCGTTTTAGTAAACTACATCCAACGTTGCTCCTCCCGTGCATTTTCTATATAAGTGAGGCAAGTCGTCGCCCATGTCCACCCTAGCCATCGCGCTCCCCCGCGTCGCCCGCCACAACCCCTTGGCGGCTGTGGGAGCCGTGTTAGTCGCCCTCTTCGCCTTCTCCGCCATCTTCGCGCCCTGGATTGCGCCGCAAGATCCCGCGCACATCGATTTGCCGAACCGCTTGCAGACCCCCTCGGCGCGGCATTGGTGCGGAACCGATGAACTTGGACGCGACATCCTCTCCCGCCTCATTTGGGGAGCGCGAATTTCCCTGTTCGTCGGCAGCAGCGTGGTGGCGTGTTCGCTGCTGCTGGGCCTCATCATCGGCAGTCTTGCCGGATACTACGGCGGAGGCGTCGACCGCTTCGTCAACGTCGTGCTGATGAATGCGTTTCTTTCGTTCCCCGGCATTCTCATTGCAATTGCGTTTGTGGCCTTTCGCGGCCCCGGCATTTTCAATCTTGTTCTCGCCCTGTCGCTTGGAGGATGGGTTGGTTACGCTCGTCTGGTGCGCGGGCAGGTGCTAGCCGTGCGCGAACGCGAATTTATCGAAGCGGCGCGGGCGCTAGGGGCCGGAGATCTCCACATCGTCGTCAGGCACATCCTGCCCAACATTATTCAGCCGGTGATTGTGCAGGCGGCGATCGGCATGGCGGGCGCGGTTCTGGCCGAAGCGACCATGAGTTTCCTCGGCCTCGGTGTGCCGCCGCCCACCGCGAGTTGGGGATCGATGCTGAACGACGCCCGCTCGCACCTCTTCGACGCTCCTCATCTGGTGCTCTTTCCGGCGGTGACGGTGATGCTCGCGGTTCTCGCTTTCAATTTTATCGGCGACGCAATGCGCGACCTTCTCGACCCAAGATCCCGGATTGAAGCTGGTTTGTAATTTCAAAAACTGTTTACAAATTCGTAACAATCAAGAAGCTACGGGCTTCGAGCTGCGAGCTTCGAGCAACCGGAATCCGTTTGCTCGTGGCTCGAAGCTCGTAGCTCGCAGCAGCTTATTGTTATCCGTTAAATTGGACTTCAGTTGATGACCTTTCCCCTTTTTCCACGTCCAATTCAAAGACAACAGATTGGGGAACTTTTTCCAGGGCTGCTTCGTACTCATAGACATCAAGGCGGGTTCGTATGAACACACATATGGAACTGAAATTTCAAGTCGAATGCTTGCAGGATTTGGCGGTCGTGCGGTGCTCGGGTCGCATGGTGCGTGGGGCAGCACTCGACCAGTTTCGGCGCCGGATTGAACAGTTAATGGAGCAACTCGAACGTGTCCGGGTGCTGGTGCTGGATGTAGCGGCAGTCGAGCAACTGGATGCGGGAGGCTTGGGAACCTTGCTGCAGGTGCGCCGTTGGGCGACGCAGAGATCGGTGAAGGTAAAGCTGGCGAACCCGCCCGCTTTCTTTCGCCGCCTACTGGAGGCCACGCATCTCACATCGATGTTTGAGATTTCTTCCCTGAAAGAAGCAATCTGCATCTTGCGCGCGAACGAATGCCCGCCGCGCTACGCGGTCGCCTGAAGTGCCGAATTGAAGTGTCGGATTGAAGTGTCGCATTGAGGTATCGGACTTCCGGGCGCGATGCTTTATAATTCGCGCCCATGAAGCCCAACGTCAGCTGTCAGGTCTCAGCTGTCAGGTCTCAGGCTTGGCAGCTGAATTTCGTTGAGCGGCAGCCCGCCTGGTCTCTTGGATTTTCATTCCCACGCCGGCAATACCTCCGCCATGTCTTTTTGTTGACGCTCGAGATTCTTGATCTCTCCCGATGGTCGAACTAGGATGACGCAGCTAGCTCGCAAATTGCGCGTCACCGATTACTTCTCCCTCGGTTGGGGAACGATGGTGGGCGTGGGCTGGCTGGTCGTCATGGACGACTGGCTGCTACGCGGCGGCCCGCTCGGCGGCATTCTTGGCTTCGCCATCGGCGGCATTCTTCTGCTGCCCATCGGCTATGTCTACGGCAAATTGGTGATGGCCATGCCCGACGCAGCGGGCGAGGTCGCTTATACCGCGAAAGTTTTTCCGCGGCCCATCAGCTTTTTTACCGGATGGATGATGATGCTCGCCTACTTCATTGTCTGTCCGTGGGAGGCCGTGGCCGTGGGCCGCATCGCCGGTTACATTTTTCCCGCGCTCGATTCCATCGAGTTGTACCGCGTGGCGGCAAAGCCGGTTTACTTGCCGCACCTGGCCATCGGGCTCGCGCTCACCGCACTAGTCACCGTGGTGAACTATCGTGGCATCCGGCTGAGCGCCACCTTTCAAAACTGGACCACGTTCGGCACGCTGGCGCTTTTTGTGGTCTTCGTTATCATCGGCGTCACGCGCGGATCGCCCGCCAATTTTCCGCCCCTGTTCACGCACACTCCGTTTGTTTCCATTTTGCTGGTTCTGCAGATCGTCCCTTACTACATGACGGGATATGAATCGGTGACTAAGGCCGCCGAGGAAGCCAATCCACAATTTCGCGCCCAGGAATTCTCTCGCGCCATCCTTGCGGCGATCATCGTCGGCACCATGTTCTACATCATTGTGATCGCGGCCGTGGGCTTCGTGGCGCCGTGGCGTCGGTTGACCGGCGCGCCATTCATGACTGCGGTCGCCTTCGAACATGCCGTCGGCTCGCGCTGGATCGTGAGCATCATTCTGAGTGCGGCGTTGCTTTCGCTATTCAAAGTATTCAACGGAAATTTCATCGCTGCCAGCCGCTTGTTGTTTGCCATGGGGCGCCGCGGGCTGGTGGATGCACGACTGGCCAGCGTGCATCCTCGGAATCAGACCCCTGCCGCGGCTGTGGTTTGGGTTGGCGTTGCCACGGCTTTGTGCATGTTTCTCGGCAGTGCGATTCTGGTTCCGATCTCTGAGGTCGGATCCGTCGCTTCGGCTACCGGATGGTTTGCGGTGTGCGCCGCCTACCTTTGCATGAAGCCCCGAATCGCCGACCGCTTGATCGCTCTGCTGGGGGCGTTGGTCGGTTTGGCGATGGTATTGATGAAGTTTGTGCCATTTGTGCCGGGAAGCTTTTCCGGTTGGGAGTGGCTCGTGCTTGGGCTCTGGATTATTCTCGGGACGTTCGCCGGCCACCCGCGGATTGGCCGCGCGCGGATTGGCCGCCCGCGCGGATGACAATTTAATTTCACGGCTTGACGGTTTTTACGTTTGCGTCCGTACGCTTGGCTACGGTTCGACTGCCCGGCGCGAGGTGCGGTTTGGCGAGCGTCCCGGTGAGCGTCCACGATTGCTCGTCACCACGGGCCAAAACGAAGTCTAAACCGCTGCCCGGGGAATCGGTCCCACTTACCTGATAAATGCCGTCGCGCGATTCCAGTCTGCCGGCGGAGAGCTCCCAAACACCCTTCTTCAGATGGAGTTCTCCCGTAAACCGGTGAACCGGCAGAGGCACGGGCGAGCCCGGAATTTCAATATGCGGCAGACTCCCCTTCCTCATTACGAACTGCAGTTTGCCGGACTGCGCCCGTAGCTCACGAAAGTTGTCTCCCGATCCTTCGACATCGAAATTCCCGTCGACCGTTCCGGCGATCCAGTCATCGTTCATCAACGTGCCCACCTGCACCAGCGCAATGTCGTTCAAGGTGCCGGCGCCGTGGTACCGCACGTTCGCCGTGGACGCGTCGTTGGTGGATGCATCGGGAGTCGTCATGTCATGCTTCGACAGATCAATGGTCCAGTTCCCCTGATGCGTGCCCTGCAGCAATTGCGCGCGCAGAGCGGTTAGTGTGATCTTGCCTCGATCCAGATTCACTTGTGTCGAAACCTGGGTAACGAGTACTTTGTTCAATCCGAACTGGTCAACCTGCAGGTTTCCGTGCGCCTGAATTGCGAGCAGTGGCGAAGGGCCCAGCGGCTGATTGGAATTGGAATTCAAGATGCGGTACCAGGGACGTTTGGCGGGATGCAGCGTAAACCATGCGGCGAGATCTCCAATCGAGAGCTGGTCGGCTGTGAGGTCGAACTGAAAGACACAGTTTGGAAGGGAGCCTGGAACGGAGGCTGGAACTATGCCCGGAACTATGCCTGGCGGGGCGCAATGCCGAAGCGCCGTAACTGCACCGTTCCAATGAGTGCTGCCTGTGCGGGCGGAAATCTTCTGCATCAACACTGTGTCAGGCGCGAGAGTGACGGCTGCTGAGCTAATCTCGATCGGCGTGTTCAGGCCGCGCATTTCCGCACGCACGTTGCGCAATTGAGCGGTCCCCAGGATGGCGGGAGCGGCAAATCCCTGCCACGGACCGGAGACGCTCACATCTAACTTGGCCGAACCTTCCGCCGGTGGGCGCGTCACCGGCAAGGCCAGCACATTCTCCAGACGGAACAGGTCTTTCAGTTCCATGTCGCCCAGCAGAAAAAAACGATAGCCGGCAGCGGACACCCACCCGCCGGCGTTCACCGGCGCGGAGGCGTTCATGGAAAGTGCGACTGGCCCAATCCGTAGGTGAGTTTCAGCGGGCTCCGCGTCTTTTTCTTCTTTTGTTGGCCGTGCTTGGCCTGCTGCGAATCGGCGGCCACCATGGGTCCGTGAGACCATGGTGCGCGAAACCATGGTGCGCGAAGCCTTGGTCCGCGAAACCTTGGTCCGTGAAACCAAAGCCAATGGAATTGTGCTGAAGGAAACCTCATCCTCCCCCGCGTTCCCGGCACTTGACGAGAGTCGCACGTTGGTCGCCGAGCCGTTACCGGTCCACTTCGTCAAGAGACCCTGCCGCGCGGTGGAGACCCGGGAATCCCCGCCCGGGTGGACGGGCGAGGCGCCCGTCGCTCTACCGTCCTCTGGGGCGCTGCGCGTGGCGCGGAACTCCGCATTCAGCAATCCACTCGCCGTGAGATCGGCGGGGATCTGCTTTTTCGCCTGGCGCAGCAATCGCACCACGGAGTTCAGCGGCACCTTCTCGGCCTCGATCGTCAGATCGTAATTGGGCACTTGGTGCACCAGGGACAACGCCCCGCGCAGGCGGAGCATCCCGTCGCCTACTGGCGACTCGCACAGCATGTCGGCAAGTGTGCTGGTGATCGCGTTGTACTGTCCCGAGCAACCGGTTCCGAGGCGCACGTTCTCGCCGCCCGCAATGTCGTAGCGGTGGAAACCTTCGATTGCGGTCTCGCTCTCGATCTGCAGCGCCTCCGGAGTGCCCGATAACTTCGCGGTGAAACTCACTCCGCCCCGCCATCCCCGGTCTCTTCCGCTCAGCAACTTCGTGATCTGTCCGAGTTGCCCATTCTGCCATTGCACGGTGAGTTGCACCGGGGTCAAACGCAAGCTGGGAGCGCGCCGCCACGTGGCGTTGATCTGCAGCAACCCCGTATCGGTGAGATTAAAATCGGTGCGCACGGGCTCGGCCTTGATGCGCGCGGCCCAAGAATTCTCGGAGTCCTGCCAAAGCGCCACGTCGGCATCCATCAGCGCATAGGATTTTTTCGTCTGCCCAATTTTGAAATTGACGCGAGCATGGCCGGCTTCGAGATAGGGGAACGCCGGGCGCCGCTCGGAGGCGCGCTTTCCAGTTGGAGCCGCGGGAATTTGCGCGTTGCGCTCGATCAGGCTCGCCAGGTTCCAGCGGCCCTGGTCGTTGCGCACCAGGTTGATGCTGGGCTCGGTTGCGCTCAGGGTGGCGATCTCGAGTCGCCCGCGGAGCAGAGAACGAAACCGGATAGCGGCGGAAACTTCCTGCGCGCGGATCATTGGCTCCGCGCTAAACGCGGGATCGTCGTAGATGACGAGTCCCTCAAGATCGAAGCCCGGCCGCGGCAGAAGACGCAAGCGGACGCTGTCGAGTGCGACCCTGCGACCGAGGGCGCTGCCGATGGTAATGGCAATCCGGTTTCGCAACCGGTACACGCCCGGTCGGAACAGAAACAGGATCAGCAGGAGAGCCACGACCGCAGCTACCCCGCGCCTGGATCGTAGAAACTTGGATCGCAGAAATCTGGGCCGCAGAAATTTCACCGCACGATCCTGAGGGTTCGCGACCAGCGCGTTTCATCGAAGAAGTGAATGATGATGTGCGCCAGGAACCCCAGTCGGTCGCCTGCGCTGCGCATCTGGTATTGGTCGGGCGGAGTGATAAACGACCAGTAGATGAACATAGGACGGCCAATTACGTTCTTCCGCGGAATGAAGCCCCAGTAACGGCTGTCATAACTCACGTCGCGGTTGTCGCCCATGGCAAAGTAGCTGTCCGGGGGCACGACGATGTCACCGCCTTCGATATGCGAAGGCAGTTCCTGTATCCATTTTTCGTTACGTACCCCGTACATTTCCGACGGCGGCACCGCAGGGAAGTTGTCGCGGTAGGGGTTGTAGTCCCCGAGTTTGTGCTCGACGTACTTCTTCTCGTCGAGTTTTTCGCCATTGCGATAGACGACGCCATCGCGCAGGTGGATGCGATCTCCGGGAACGCCTATGATGCGCTTGACGACAAACAACCCTTGTTCCTCCGGCGACAGAAACACGACGATGTCTTGGCGGCGGATGTTGCGATAGGGCATCAGTGGCCCCATCCAACGCGTCGGCGGCGCGAACTGCTCGCGGTTCACGAATACGTGGTCGCCGATGAGCAGCGTGTTCTCCATGGAACTGGAGGGAATCTCAAACGCCTGCAGAATAAATGTGATGATGAACAGGCCGGTGACCAGCACTCCCGCCAGAGAGGCCAGGAATTCCACGGTCGTCTCGCGCGGCTTTTCGTCCGCAATGACTTCTTCTTCTTTTTTGGGCACGTTTGGCATCCGTCTAGAGGATTTCTTCTCCGCACACCTGCATCAGCCGATCTTCATCACCGCATCTTCCTCGATCGTTAGTCGTTGGTCGTTAGTCCTTTGCGAGCCTTTTTTGCTATCGACTAACGACCAACGACAATCGACTTTCACCGCACCAGCCTGAAAGTCCGTTCCCAGCGCGTGATCTGGAACAAGTGAGTCACCGCGTAGGCAAGGTGATAAAGTCTATCACCCACGGTTGGCGATCCGGGTAGGTCATTGTTCAAATTGCCCGCCGACCAGTAAATCAAAAGCGGGCGTCCGACGATATTTTCGCGCGGCACGAATCCCCAGTAGCGGCTGTCCTGGCTGTCATCGCGATTGTCACCGAGAACAAAATAGTGGCCCGCGGGGATTATCAACTGGTGGTCTTCCACCAGCTTCGGCATTTCTTTCCACCATTTCGCATCCACTCCGTAGTCGGGAGCATCGGTGCGCGGAAAGTCGTCGCGATAAACATTGCGCAACGTGGTGATGTACTGCACGTAGGGCTCCTGCAGCGGAGCGCCGTTGATGTAAACGCGCTTGTTGATGAGGCGCAGACGATCTCCGGGCACGGCCACTACTCGCTTCACGAAGTCCTGCGCAGGATTCACTGGATAATGGAAGACGACGATGTCACCGCGCCGGACATTGCGGTAAGGTAACAGCCGGTTCCACCCCGTGCGGCCGCCGTAGCAAAATTTATCCACCAGCAGGTAGTCGCCGATGAGCAGCGTTTGCTCCATGGATTCCGAAGGGATGGTGAACGCCTGCACGAGAAAGGTGACCACGAAAACGGCAATCACGATGGTTCCCGCAACCGACTGAACGGTCGCAGGCCAATCGCCGGCGGAAATTTTCTCGCTCCACGACATAACCGGTTCGTATCAGGGTATCGCTTTAGCGATACCGAAAGCTCTTCGAAGTCGAAAGCCCCTTTAGGGGCCGGCATTGGTTTTCCATGCGAAGCTTGGTTCTTCCGCATCCGGTTACGACGCGCCTACGACGCGCCGCTGTCCTTTGCGGGATTCGGAGGCCCTGCCCCTGCCAATGTGGCCAGATGCTCCAGCACTTGGCGCGCCGCTTCCTGTTCGGCCCGTTTCTTGGTCGCGCCCTGGGCGCGCCCTACGAATTGCCCCATGGCAGGCGCCGGCAATCGCACCTCGACCGTAAAGGTCTTCTTGTGTTCCGGACCTTCCTCCTTCACCAGCGCGTAAACCGGCTGCGGTCCTCCTCTGGCCTGCAGCGCTTCCTGCAACGCGGACTTGAAATCCATGACCGGCATGGCGCTGGTTTCCAGCTTCATGTGGGCCAGCTCCGGCTCCACGATGGTGCGCACGATAAAGTCTCGCGCCACCGGCCACCCGCCGTCGAGATAGAGCGCCGCCAGGATCGCTTCCAGCGCGTCCACCAGCAGGCTGGCCTTGTTGCGGCCACCACTTTTTTCTTCGCCGCGGCCCAGCCGCATGAAACGGCCAATGTCAAGCTGTTCGGCCACGCGCAGCAGGTGCCGCTGCCCCACCAGATGAGCGCGCAACTTGGAAAGGTGCCCTTCCTGGAATTCAGGAAAGCGATGAAACAGCGCCTCGGTAGTGACCAGCCCGAGCACGGCGTCTCCCAGAAACTCGAGATTTTCGTTGTCGCCACTAGACGACTTGCTAGACGATCCGCTGGCAGAAGAGCCGCTGCCCGCGCTCAGCATCTCCACCTCGCGCGCTTGCGAGCTGTGAGTAAGCGCCTGATCGAGCAGTTCGCGGCGCTGGAAGTGGTGACCCAGGCTTTCTTCCAGCGCCATGATTTCGCGTGACTTCATCACAAAAAGGCAATTGAGGCATTGAATCATTAAGGCATTGAATCATCGAGTTCAATGTCTCAATACTTCAATGATTCAATGTCTCGGTCAGTTCTTTGGCGGGCTCTGCGGTTGGGACGGGGCCGCGCCTCCGGTGAGCTGTTGCAAGCGGTCGCGTTCGCGGCGCGCCGGGGTCCCAATTACGGTGTTGTCCTGCGTCATTTCCACGGCGCGGGTGGCCACCTTGAGCGCCTCCGGATATTTTCCCTGCTTATCGAGCGCCAGCGCCAGGCGGAGAACGTCTACCGGAGCCGGGTCGCTGGCGTAGGCGTCGATGGCCTTCTGCAGATACTCCTGCGCGGCCGCGTAATTCTCTTTTTTGAACTCAATGGCACCGAGAATCGAATACGCGTTCGAGCGCAGATACGCCTTGTAGACGTCGATCTTCTCCTGCGGCGTGCCCGCGGGGACGCTGATGTCGGTGTCCACCGTGTGCAGGGCCTTTTGTGCCATCGCGCTCGCTTCGCTGAAACGCTGATCTTTGTCGATATCCGCGTCGCGCGTTCTCTCGCCGATGACCCCGGCGACCGCTACCAGAGCCTCGGGATGGTCCGGGTCAAGGCTCAGCACTTTGCGGCCCATGGCTTCGGTCTTCTCCGCGTTGTTGGCATTCTGGTAGAGGCGCATCGCGTTCTGATAGAGCAGCACGCGAACTTCACTGTCGGGGAATTTGCTGGCAAAGTCGTCAGCCGCCTTCTCCGCCGCGGCAGGATCGGTAGTATTTGCCGCCGCCGCCTTCCAGGCATCAAACTCCGGCTGCGTCTTGGTTTGGGGTGGACGTTTTGCCGGCGCGGGTACCGCCTGACCCGCAGCCGGTGGGTTCTGCTGCGCCGCCAGTCCGCTGTTCCGGGCCTCGGCCCAAATCGCGATGCTCAGTATTCCTAGAATGACTGCTGCTCGCTTCATGATCTCTCCCATAATGCAAAATTCCAAACGTAAGATCTGCGCGCACCGGTAGCGACGGGGCCTGCCCCGTTTCCGGAAACGCGCCTATCCGCGTCTCTAAAGAAATTTTATTCCGGCTGCTTTGCCACCGGCGGCTCATAGGGCTGTTCCAGACCCCGCTCCGCCGCCAGCTTCGCTTCCGGAAGCGCTCCTCCGGCCACGTTCAGCGCCGCCCGATACTGGTCCAAGGCGGCGTCCCGATTCTCCTTCAAATCAAAGATGCGGCCAAGATAAATATGAGACCAGGCGATCACCTTAGGTTCATGGGCCGACTGCAAAGCTCGTTCAAAGTAGGTGAAGGCGCCTTCCATGTCCCGATTCGCGGTGGCAACTTCCGCCAAAATGAACAGCGCGCGTCCCGAATCTTCCTTCTGCTCATCGAGCGCCTTTTGCGCCAGCTTCTTCGCCGTTTCCAGATCGCCCGCCGCCAGTCGCCGCTCCGCGTTCAGCAGCAGGCTGTCGTTCTGGGGACGCGACAGGTGCAAAAGTTCGGGCGCCGCGTTGCTCGCGAACTGGATCTGGGACGCCCGCTTCATTTCTTTGCCGACTTCAATCGAACGGAGCAGGTCATCATAAGCGTTGCGCATGCCGGCGGGATCTTGTTCGAATCTGCCCAGCGCGTCGTAGAAATAACGCGTCAGGATGTACCCTTCCTTGCCGGCTTGGTCGACGCCCTGGGCCCGCTCCGCTTCCGGAATTTTGCTCAAGCGCTCTTCAATGGCTCGGATCAGGCATTCGTTCACCAACAGCGAAATGTTGCTCTTGAACGCCTCATCCATTGGAGCGCCCTGCACGGCGCCGAGCAACGGTTCCAGACGCTCGAAGGCGCCGCCGTATTTCAACGCCAGGGGATCCAGAAGATAATGCAAATACGTATGCCGAATCTGTTGTAGCTTGATCGCCGTCCCCGAGGTCGGCGCGATCACGACGTAGTAATCCGAAGCATAGTTGCGGGCATTGGTCTGCCCCGGCGCGCCCATCGCATCCAGGTAGATGGTGAACTGGCGTCCCAAGTAACCCGCCCCTGCCATCTTGAGATAGATCTCGGTGTCGAATGTCATCTTCGCCAGCGGATCGTGATAGATCTCGGTCAGTTCCTTGTAGCGCTCGCGGTGCCGCTCCCAGATGACGTGCAACCCAATCTTCTGGTAGAAGGCTTGCATCAGGGGTACCATGTCCGCCACCACCTCCGCATCGGGCGGCAGCTCCGTCTGCGGCACTCTCAATGCGAAAGCCGGCGGATTCTCCAGATAAAGCGCCAGCGATACATAATGGGACAGGTCGTGAGCGGGCTCCGCCGCCTGGTGCTGCCGGTAGAATGAGCACATCGGACCGACCACGTTTTGAGCGGCGGCGGCGTCTTGCACTGCCTTGCCCACCTCCGACCGGATCTGCGCTCGCAGGGGGACGGAAACGTTCAGCTCTTGGTCAAAGCCGCACGTGTTGATGGCGGTCAGCACCGTGAACAGCGTCTCGCTGGTTTCCAAAGACACCTGCGGCCGGTTCTGCGCAAAACCGGATGCCATAACCAGCACGACCGCCAGGCTCAGAGCGAGCGTCAGTCGCACGGGTTGTCCCAGGAAGTCCCTTCGGATATCAGGCATAGACGGATGCGCTAGAAGTAGTGTACGAAATAGCCTCCCGTTTTGTAAATTATTGAGTCTGTGCAAGTTGCTGAAAAGCAGAAAGCACATCAGCCAGCAGGTTCAGCAGAATCGGCTTTTTTGGCGGGTCGGTACTGCGGGAAAGAATGGCAACATCTGCGGCTATTTTGAATCGCCTCAACACATAGACCGGATAGTAAACGCCATCATGGAGATCAGCGGCGACTACAACGTCTATTGGACGATCAACCCCGTGGATCGCAGCCTACTGGCGCGGTCGGCCAACAAAGTACGGCACCACATGGAGACCACTACTGGAGATCATGAAATTATCCAGCGGCGGTGGCTACCCTTGGATTTGGATTATTCCCGTTTAGGTTGTAGGGACTATGCCCGTGGGCGTTATAGGAGATCAGTGAACGCCAGACCTACCGCATCGGCTCGCTACACGGCGGCCTGAAGCGGTTCAATATCCGTTGAACGGACTTCCTTTGGAATTGGAATACTCACGAAGATGCAGGTGCCGGAGCCATCTGATTCGATATTTAGTTCGCCATGGAATTGCCGCAGACGCTCGCGCATACCACTGATCCCCACACCTGAGCCCTGAGACTGAATTTCCGCCAAGCGTTCCGGCGATATGCCTTTTCCCCGATCACGAACTTCTAGGCGAACAGACTCTTCTTCGCGAGCTACTCGGATGCTAGCGGTCTTGCTTCCAGAGTGACGGTGGATGTTGGTCAAGCACTCCTGTATCAGCCGGAAGATAGCTAGTTCCATGTCTCTCGGCAGTCTTCCAAAATCGTCGGCGATGCTCAGATCGATCGCTACGTCGCTGCGTTCGACAACGCCGTCTACATACAAGCTTAGCGCGGATGAAAGCCCACTTTCGTCCAACAGCGGTGGATGCAGGAGGTAGGAAGTTGTGCGAATCTCGCGATGTAATTGTTGAACCAATTCTTGAATCTTCTCTCCCTCTTTTGCGAGTTGCGGGGCAGCGCGTTCCGTGTCATGAACCAGTTGCGCAAGACCCATGCCAATCACTGTCAATGTTTGACCAGCAGTGTCATGCAATTCGCGGGCGATATGCCGCCGCTCTTCATCCTGCGTCCGCATTAAAAGCCATGAGAGGTTTCGAACCTGCTCGGACTGCCTCAGGACATGGGCATTTCTATCCTCTAGTTCCGTTGTGCGGGCAGACACTTCGGCATCGAGCGTTTCCGATAACCTTCGGAGTCGCTCCTCGCTCAGCCGCAAAGCTTCATCGCTGCGCTTACGATCAATAGCAAATGCTAACTGGTGGGCAATGGTGAGGCTGACTTCGAGTTCATCCGCAATCAAACTGTGTGGCGCGTTGAAATACGTCATAAATTTGCCGATAAGCTTTCCCTTCGAGACCAGAGGAACGAAAGCCAGTGCGCCGATGCCCTCACTCTTCACACTCGCCTTGAGGGATTCGCCGATGTTCGCAGAATCGATGTCGCTGATACAAACAGGCTGGGGATTCGTTTCATCGGGGCTCCATGCTGAATGCCCTTCGACCGCCGCACGATAACGGTCGGACAACTCACGCCAACTCACAAAACGCATCAGACCAGCGTCGTCATACAGCAGAATGGCTGCACGGTCGCACTGTAGCGCGGTCGAGATCGCATCTAAAGCTGCTCGGTAGACTTCCTCCACTGACGCAGCACGATGTAACTCGTCGGCAAGATGAAAGAGTGCCGTTTGCTGCCGTGCTCCAGTTGCCAAAGCTCTTTCGTTCCGTTTCCTGCTAGTGATATCCCGCGCAACCTTTGAAGCCCCAACCACACGGCCTGCCGCGTCCCTCACGGGCGAAATCGTCAGCGAAATCTCCATCTGCATGCCAGCCTTGCATTGACGGATAGTTTCGAAATGATCGATCCGCTGCCCTTGCCTAAGCCGAGAAAGAATATCTACTTCTTCATTGCGGCGATCAGCGGGGATGATGAGCGTGATGTGCTGGCCGATGGCTTCTTCAGCCGTATAACCGAACAACCGCTCCGCACCTTTATTCCAACTGGTGATGATGCCATTCAGGTCTTTCGAAATGATGGCATCATCAGAGGACTCAACAATGGCAGCCAGCCTAAACTTCACCTGCTCGGCCTCGCGCCGTTCCGTGATGTCCTCCACCACCGTGATGAAACACCTGAGTTCGTGCTCTTTGTCACGGATTGATGAAACCCTCAAACTAACCCAGACCACCGATCCATCTTTGCGGATGTAGCGTTTTTCGATCGAGTACGTATCCGACAGTCCAGTTCTCATCTTCTCGGCTTGCGCAAGATCGGCGGCAAGATCATCCGGGTGAGTAATGTCCTGAAACCTTAGCTTTAGCAGTTCGTCTTCGCTGTAACCGACGATCTTGCAGAGCTTGTCGTTGACACGCAACCAGCGACCGTCCGGGCTCACATGGGCAACTCCCAATTCCGCCAATTCAAAAGTGGATCGATAGAGTTCCTCGCTCTCGCGAAGAGCCTGCTCCAGAGTCGCACTGCGTAGCAAAATCTCCGGCGCATCATGGCCAGATTCGTCGGCGATTTCGGTGATTGCCTGATCAAAAAAGGTTTCGTGCCGGCTGACTTTGTCCAAAGCGGTGAGCAGGTCTTTGGCCATCGAGGACTTGACCACATATCCGCGAGCGCCGGCCTTGAAAGCCTCCCGAACCAAGGCGGGAGCGTTGTGCTGACTCAGCATGAGCACTTCTGAATCAGGGAGCACATTGCGGATTTCTCGGGTAGCCTCTAGCCCATTCCGGTTGGGCATGCTGACATCCATAACGATGACATCGGGCTTCAACTGCCGCGCTTTTTCTAGCGCATCCCGTCCGTCAACGGCTTCGCCGCACACGTCGTAGTTTGATTGGCTGAGGAGGGATCGTACGCCTCGGCGCACGACTTCATGGTCATCGACTACTAGCACCCGCATGATCACGGCCTCACACAGGTAACCCGTTACCCGCCAAGGAGGTGTTCGAATCGAGCAGCAAAACATGGATTATGATAATGATTCAGTCCAAGCCCATGAATACAGGAGATACTGTATCGCGGACGCGGCAGGCTATGAGGATCGCCGGGCCACGCACGGGGAGGAGTCCCTTCCAACTTCGGCGCATCGGAAACAGGGAGAGAAGCCAGATCGCTGGTGTGGGAAGATTTGAACTCTCTTTTGAACTCTCTTAGGGCGGATGATTCAATGTGAACTGGGGTCAACACAGAGCCTGGTGATTCAAGGACAGAACCACAGGTCACTCGTCTGTAGCGGGTGCGAAGTGCGTCTGCACAATCGCAGCGAAAGGGCGCTATCGCGCCTTGTTCATGGACGCCTGAGGAATCTCAAGTAAAAAGCTGCGAACACCAAGACAATGCCAATATTCACTGTCAGCCGTTCCCAGAATCGGTTTCTGAAGAACACGAAATCTACACCGACTATGACGGCTGCCATCGCCACCACGTAAAGCACGACAGCTACCTGTCTGCCCATTTCAGATAACCTGGAATCCCCTTTTTCAGCTCTGAATCGTCGCAATTTTACTATTCTCCAGCGGTTTTGCAAGACCAGACTCTCTCCTGCGGATGAAAAGCTGAGATCATCGGCGCAGCGTTGATCGCGCCGGCTCCGGGGAAGCAACCTGCGGAGAGGGCATCTGCGGTTGGTGCGTAGGCTCGTCTTCTGGAAAGACGCCGACCCCGAAATTCCAATCCTGAAGCAAGCCAAAGCGGAGTACGCGAAGTTGCAGTAGCCTCTACAGCAACCATGGTCATCACCGCGTCGGTCATCTCGCTTCTAGCAATCCTGCTGGCTCCCATCCTGCTAATTCGGTTCCGCAAACGTTGGGTAGCAGCCTTCAACTTAGCCGTTACCGCATCGTCCATGACCCCACTCGGCGACGATTCCCGCTTTTCGTGCGCATACGCACCCGGCGTTGCGTCCTAGTGAAAATGCGCTTTGGTCTCACCGATTGCAGCACGCAGAGAAGCCCAAGTTCAAGCGGGCTTCTTGAGCGGCTGGGTCGTTTTTTCAATGCGGGCGTTGGCGAAGGGCGCTGCGACCTCTTGCGGCCGGCTGGGAACCGCAAGCAACTCTTGCAGCCGTCTCATAATCTGAGCCCCTTCTTCGAGAGATTGCTGGGCTGAGCGACGACGGCGCTCTTTGATCGATGCGAACAATGTTCCTAGTGACATGGGGGAGGAGCCTTTCTTCTTATGAGGAATAGCGAAAGTAGCGGCTAGCTGGAGCTTAGTTCCTTGGTATCCCCTCGTCAAACTCACTAGTCTGGTAAGCACCAATCACCACAAACTCAAGGGGAGCCGTGGGCTGCTACGCAGCCATCCTTACGCGGCCTTTTGCGCCAAGGTGGGACTTCCACGGCCCCGTCCCGCATTTCTCTCGCGCCCTACCCCCGAAACTGATAAATCGAACCGTTAGTGCATGGTTTTCGGTCACTTTAGAAATGGAGCGTCGGTGGTCGCGCCGCCCTGTTGGTGATGGGGCGCTAACGAGGGCCGTGCCCCAAAGCTCGTGACCACTCGGACCCCCACTTTCGTAATCTTCTGTTAGTAACCACTTCCGCCACATACTGGCGCTAGATTATGGCTAACCTCCCCCAAACCCGCCCGCTTTGGCGTTTCCCGCGCGCTCATCTCGAGGGTCAAAATCCAGCCGTGCTTCGGTTTGCAAATGGCAAGACGACCGGGGCCAACCTCCAGGTGATTTCTGTCAGCGGTGGTCTGCTTTCGCTTTCTCAGCCCGTCGTCCAAGGATCGCAGGTCAAACTGATATTCCTGACTGGAGCCGGCGCTGTGCTCGGAGGCGCAGAGATGCTGAGCCCGGTCACCAATGGGTTGCAGCCCTTCCGCTTCGTTTCGCTTGCGGCCGACGATCACCGCCGCCTCGGAGCGCTCGTCGGGCAGCGCTCAAGTCAGAACGAAGCCGAGCCGGATTGGATGGAGAAACTGCGCGCTGCCTCGTCGCAGCACAACGAGCGGCGGCGTTGGCGGTTCAAGGTAGCGGAACTGGTTGGCATGCTGATGATCGGTCTGGCCACTGCGGCATACCTGCTGCACTTCACCTTGCTCAAGTAGATTGTGTGTGACTTAACCAACTTGAAAACGGACTCGACCAACACTCGCCGATACACCCGATATCGTATGCACACACCTGTCTTCATCGCGGTCCCCGGCGCCACAAACATAGTTGTGCCCGGATTGGTTTCTATGTTGAGCCGCACGGGCATGGAGCTCTACGCTGGGGTCAACCTGCAGCCCGGCGAGCTGATGGAAGTCGAGTTCCGAACCACCGGCAGGACGATCCGTGTCGCCGGTATCGTTCGCGATCGCTCTGGTTTCTGTTTCGGACTTGAATTCTGCGCTCTGCGGATCGAACTGGAAAGGGCGCCCGATCGTCGCTAAAATCGGGATTGCGCTCATTGAGCGATACGTGAGCGCCGCGTGCTCCATCCTGGCGCGGCCTATGGGATTTCTGCGGGTGCCCCATCCTTGCGCTACCTTTTGCGCAAGGGCGGGATTCCGCGCCAATGTCTGCCCCGCTAAATAATAATGACTTCTGTAATAATTACAGTGTAAGAAATACCCGCCAGTGGCTGTTTAACCACACCCGACCTTTGAGCCATTATCAACGGCTCCGGGCGCTTCGTCCGCCGGCCGTAACCCGTTTCCATAGTTTCATTTGCACCGAATATATGTATACATATGTACGTACACTATGACCGGTACAATGTTCCACGTGGAACATTCGTCACAAAATGTGCGGCATTCAGGCGGACCGGGCTGGGCCCGTCCCTACGTGAGTCGGAGGGGTGGTAATTGCGCCTTCGGACGCCGACCTTACCAGCGCTGCGTACTTCGCGAAGACTCCGGTTTTATACTTCGCCGCCGGGGCCTTCCATGCCGCCATCCGCCTTGCAATCTCGGCATCGGAAATCTCCAGCTCCAACCTTCGGATCTTGGTGTCGATGGTGATGCGGTCGCCCTCGCGAATTGCGGCAATTGGTCCGCCCAGCGCCGCTTCTGGGGCTACATGGCCTACCATCAAACCGCGGGTTGCGCCGCTGAACCGTCCATCGGTGATCAGCGCTACGCTCTCACCCAGACCTTCGCCCACAATCGCGGCGGTCACGCTTAGCATTTCGCGCATGCCGGGTCCGCCTTTTGGGCCTTCATAGCGGATCACCACTACGTCGCCCGCCTTGATCTGCTTGCTAGTTACCGCCTGCATCGCCGCTTCTTCGGAATCGAAGACGCGCGCCGGCCCGGTTTGCGACGCCCGTTCATGGCCGCTCATCTTGACCACTCCGCCGCCAGGAGCGAGGTTGCCTTTCACGATCACCAGTCCGCCCGTGGCTTTCAGCGGCTTATTCAAAGGAGCGATCACGGTCTGTCCAGGAGTTTCTTGCGCTCGGTTCGCTTCTTCGGCAAATGTCTTTCCAGTCACCGTCATCGCCGAACCATTTGCATATTTGCCATCGAGCAGCCTCTTGGCGATCACGGGAATGCCGCCCGCTGCGTCCACATCCGCCGCCACGAATTTTCCTGCAGGCTTCAGATCCGCCAAGAGCGGCGTGCGTTCACTGACCCGCTGAAAATCGTCGATGTCCAGGGGCAGGCCCATTTCGCGGGAGATCGCTAGCAGATGGAGCACGGCATTAGTCGAGCCGCCAGTCGTGGCCACCCCCGCGATCGCGTTCTCGAACGCCGCGTGCGTCAAAATATCGCTCGGACGAATCCCCTGCTTCAGAAGGTTCATCACCACTTCGCCGCAGCGGAATGAGACCTCGTCCTTGCGCGGGTCCATCGCCGGAATGCCATTGAATCCCATGGGCGAAAGCCCGATCAGTTCCATCACCGTGCTCATGGTGTTTGCGGTGTACTGCCCGCCACAGGCGCCCGCTCCGGGACACGCCACGTTCTCGAGTGCCAGCAGATCGGCGTCGCTCATCTTGCCCGCGGCATTCGCGCCTACGGCCTCGAACACATCCTGAATGGTTACGTCTTTGCCGTTGTACTTGCCGGCGGCGATCGTTCCACCGTAGAGCACCAGACCCGGCAGGTTCATTCGCGCCAGCGCCATGGCCGCCGCTGGTATCGTCTTGTCGCAACCGACAATGCAGACCGCGGCGTCGAAAAGCTGTCCGCGGCAGACCAGTTCGATCGAATCGGCAATCACCTCGCGGCTCACGAGCGACGCCTTCATGCCCTCGGTGCCCATGGTCTCGCCGTCGGAAATGGCGATGGTGTTGAACTCCATCGGCGTGCCGCCCGCCGCGCGAATCCCTTCTTTCACCTTGGCCGATAGCCGACGCAGGTGGAAGTTGCACGGCATGGTCTCGATCCAGGTATTGGCTACGGCGATGAGAGGCTTGGCCAGGTCGGCGTCGGTGAAACCGATGGCTTTGTACATGGCGCGCGCTGGAGCCTGGTCGCGCCCGTCGGTGATGCTGCGACTGCGATGTTTGAGGTCGATGTCCATGGGAGTGATGCAGACAGTGTAGCTGAATCGATGAAACGATGGGGGACGGGCGTCTCTTTCCGTCCTGCAGTCCGGCATCCGGGCGGGGACGCCCGGCGCTCCATTGCTCTTTTATGCATTCACCACCTTCTTCTTCTCCGACGGCAACCACGACATCATTGCCCGCAACTGCTCACCTACTTTCTCAATCGGATGTTGCTTCGCGGCCTCCCGCAGCTCGGCAAACTTTTTGCCGCCCTCTTTGTTCTCCTTAATCCATTCCTTGGCGAACCTGCCGTTCTGGATTTGCTTCAGCACTTTCTTCATTGCCTTGCGCGTTGCATCTCCCACCACCATTTCGCCGCGGGTGAGGTCGCCGTACTCCGCCGTGTTCGAAATCGAATAGCGCATCCGGCTCAGCCCACCTTCGTAGATCAGGTCGACGATCAGCTTCACCTCGTGCACGCACTCGAAGTAGGCGATCTCAGGAGCGTAACCGGCCGCCACCAGCGTCTCGAAGCCCTTTTGCATCAGGGAAGTCAATCCGCCGCAGAGCACCGCCTGTTCGCCGAAAAGGTCGCTCTCGGTTTCTTCTCTGAAGGTGGTCTGCAAAACGCCGGCGCGCGTGGAACCGATGCCGTGCGCATAGCACAGCGCGTATTCATGCGCGCGCCCACTCGCATCCTGATGGATGGCCAGCAGCGAGGGCACGCCGCCGCCTTGGGAAAACACGCGCCGCAACAAATGGCCCGGGCTTTTCGGCGCAATCATGACCACGTCCACATCTTTCGGAGGCTTGATGGTCCTGAAGTGAATCGAGAAGCCATGCGAGAAGCCGAGAATCTTCCCTTTGCGCAGATGCGGCTTGATGGCCGATTGGTAGAAGTCGGCCTGGGTCTCGTCGGGCGTGAGAATCTGTATCCAGTCGGCGCGTTCGGCGGCTTCCGCCGGAGCGACCACGGTCATGCCATCGGCGCGCGCCTGCTGCGCCGAGCCCCGCTCGGGATCGAGCCCGATGATCACGTCGTAGCCGCTGTCACGCAGGTTCTGCGCCTGCGCGTGTCCCTGGGATCCGTATCCGAAAACGGCGATGGTTTTGCCCTGCAGCGCGGAAGGATTGGCATCGTTTTGATAAAAGACTGTGGCCACGGGAAAACTCCTTATCGATGTTCGTTAAAGTGTGTTCGTTAAAATATGTTAGTCAAAATATGTTGGCTAAAATGCTAGATCATGTTTGAAGGCAATAAGCCATCTGGCCGGTCGGTGTAAGTGATGCTACCCACCTGTGCCTTGCGGTGTCAATCTGGGATTCCCCGGCGCCTATTCCAGACCGCGCAGCCGGTTCGTTTGAAGGTCTAAAACTCGAAGAACGCTCCGGGGCGCATGGGATGCGCACTGCCGGTTCCCGTCGCCGAGAGCAAGCCTTCTGCAATTCCGTGCAGGCTTTCCCAGGCGGCCTCCGTGAGTGCCGGGTCGGCGCCGACCATATCGCGGATCATTTGCCAGGCGGCGAGGTTGAGCGCGCCCTCCGGTGCAGGGCCCATCGCCAGTGAAACTGAGCACTGCGGGCAGAAACAGATGCGCTGCGCCGAGGATTTCTGGCGCGGCTTTACTCCGACCGTCTGCGCGAACAAGTACACCGCAACCGATTTTTGTCCGGGCTCGAGCTCGCGGCTACAGCGAAGACAATACAAGTTGTCCAATAGTTCCTTCTCCGGCGGTCAAATGTTCCGCTCCCGCTACTTTCTCCAAGGCGCTGCCGGTGGCACAAGTATGTAGAAGGATTCGGGGAGGGGCTCGCGAACCAAGGTTTGCTCTAGGCAGAAGCGGTTCGCATCGCGCACTCTATCTGCTATGGGTGTTGGTCCATTGGCAAGGTTCTTAAGGCCGTCACGGTCTCCCAAAGGACGCCAGCAGGTCGCCGCCGTTTGTTACCGCATTCGCCGCCGCGGCATCGAATTCCTGCTGGTGCAGACCCGCGGCGGACGCTGGATCTTCCCCAAGGGCGGCGTCGAGCCCGGCCTTACGCATGCCCAATCGGCTGCCCTCGAGGCTTGTGAAGAGGCGGGTGTTCATGGCCGGATGGAAGAAATTGCTTTTGCCCGCTACTTTCGTCGCAAACCTGTCAGTCCAACGAAGGGCAAGCGCCCTGCTGCTGCGCGATCTGCCGAGACCAAGCTTGCCGTCGCCGCCCACCTTTGCCAAGTGCTTCGGCTCGAACCGCCGCAGGAATCGAATCGAAACCCCACCTGGTTTTCGACTGTAAAAGCAAAGCAGCGCCTGCTGAAAGGTCGCGTGCCGGAATTCGGTGCCGAGCTCGCTCGCGTCGTCGACCGAGCCGCAGTTCGCATCCGCCGATTGCAGGGGGACTCCAGCTCCGTGTTGGGTCACGCCAAGCCGGTTCAGACCAAGCTGGTCCGCCCCCAAAAAGACGCGTTGCAAGAAGTTCGATTCGAAGCTCTGGAACTGGCCCGAGGGTATGGCATGGCCCGGTCAGCCTACGCCCGCTATATTCGCGGTGAAGAGCCAGAAATCCCGATCGATGCCCGTGTCTACAAAGTCTTACGAGACGGTCCTTCGCTCACCCGGCCCGTACTGCAACTGAAGAGCGGAACCGCCTCACTTATTGCGCCGCAAAGAGTGCAATCCATCGATGAGGCCCGCCCGGACAGCAGGGCCAAAGCCTCAGCGAAATCTGCAAAGAACCGCCGAGAATAACTTTCCCTCGCTACCTCCCGTCAAGCCGCGAGATTCGCTGGTAGAGCCCGGACCCTATTCCGCGATACCATCTCTGGAGATGCTTCGCGAAGCTACCGTCGGACCTCGTCAGGAACCTCGCCAGGAACCCCGCCAGGAAATCCTGCGCACCGCCGCGCGCCTGTTTCAGCAGCAGGGATACGATGCCACTTCCATGAACGATGTCGCCGCTGCGCTCAAACTCTCCAAGGGCGGCCTCTACCACCACTTTCAGTCGAAGGACGAAATCCTGTTCCACATCATGTCGCACGCCATGGAGATCACCGAGGAACGGGTCATCAATGTGGTGCGGCGCATCGACGGAGCCAGTGTTGCGGGAGCCCGCATTGACGTAACTGAAGAGCGCTTGCGCACGCTGATCCGGCTGCACATCCAGGTGATGCTCAGCCCCGAAGACCGTGAGATTACAGTCATGCTGCACGAGAACCATCCGCTGCCGCCGACCCTCCGGCGCAAGATCAACGGACGCAAAAAGGATTACTTGCAATTCGTCGAGCACCTCATCGCCGACGTCCAGCGCAAGCATAACTCCCAGTCGCAGGTCACGCCGCGCGCTGCCGCGCTCGCCTTGGTCGGCATGATCAACTGGATCTATCAGTGGTATAAGCCCGGCGGCCCGCTAACCGGCGAAGAGATCGCACGTCAGTACAGCGAGATTTTTTTTCACGGGGCGATAGGTTAATTTGCCTAGCCTGGACAGGTTCCCCTCTATCGCTATTGTGCCCGCGCCGCTCTTGCATCACTCTGAGGTGTGTCGCACGTCACAGATCGCTGTAACCGACCAGTGCTGTACTGATTTGGGGGATAGCTGCCGTGTGCCTTGCAATACCAGGGAAAATCCTAGAAATTCAAAAGCTGGGTGAGATGCGCGCGGGCCGCGTGCAGTTCGGCGGGATCGTGCGCCAGGTTTCCCTGGACTTTGTTCCCGAGGCTGGCTTGGGCGACTATGTGATGGTCCATGTGGGCTTTGCCATAAGCCGCGTGGACGCTGCCGAAGCTGAGCGCACCTATAAGCTTCTGGAAGAGATGGGAGTGCTGGAAGCGGAATTGCCGCCAGCGGAAGCGTAATTCTCGCCCGCACACACACCAAAGCTTGCCGGGCTTTTCCCTCGGACTGATCGTTTGGATTGTCGCCGCAAGCTGATGTTTTCGATGGCGAACCTTCCCGATTTCTGGCCGCATCCCGGTTCCGGCTCAGATTCGGGTTCCGTGTCACATCAACGTGTGACCTCCATCACCGATAGGCGGTTTGCCTCTGATAGAGTCATGCCTGTGGGGTTCGCGCTGGGATTCAGTTTATGAAATATCTTGACGAGTACCGCGACCATCGCATTGCACGGGCTTTGGCGGCGGAGATCGTCCAGTCGACAACCCGGCCCTGGGTGCTGATGGAGATCTGTGGCGGCCAAACCCACACTATCATGCGCTACGGCATTGACGAATTGCTGCCGCGCTGTATCGAAATCGTGCATGGTCCGGGATGCCCAGTCTGCGTCACGCCGCTTGAAACCGTGGACAAAGCCATCGCGTTAGCGCTGCATCCCGAGGTGATCCTGGTTTCCTACGGAGACATGCTGCGGGTGCCTGGGTCGCATTCCGATCTATTTCGAGCCAAAGCCCAGGGTGCGGACGTTCGCATTGCGTACTCCCCGACTGAGGCGGTGAAGATCGCCCGCTCGAACCCCGATCGTAAAGTCGTGTTTCTGGCGATTGGTTTCGAGACCACAGCTCCCGCGAATGCGATGGCCGCGTGGCAAGCCAAGCGCGAAGGTCTCACCAACTTTTCCCTGCTGGTTTCGCACGTGCTGGTGCCGCCGGCGATCCGCGCCTTGATGGTTTCCGGTGACAACCGCGTGCAGGGTTTCATTGCGCCTGGGCATGTTTGCACCGTGATGGGGTGCAAGGAGTATGAGTCCTTGGTTCGCGACTTTCGCGTACCGATTGTGGTCGGAGGATTCGAACCGGTAGATATTCTGGAAGCAGTGCTCATGCTGGTTCGTCAACTTGAGGCGGGTGAGGCGCGGCTGGAGAACCAGTATGTAAGATCGGTGAGCTACCAAGGGAACCTTCCGGCACAGCAGATCGTGGCCGAGGTGTTTGAAATTGCCGACCAGAAGTGGCGCGGCATTGGGTCGATCCCGCGGAGTGGTTTGCGTTTGCGCGAAGAGTACGCCGCTTATGATGCGGACCGAGTCTTTGATTTGGGTGAAATTACAGTAGACGAGCCGGCGGAGTGCATCAGCGCCTTGGTTTTGCAGGGACTGAAGAAGCCGACGGATTGTCCCGCGTTTGGGATGCGATGTACGCCGGAAAATCCATTGGGAGCACCCATGGTCTCTACGGAAGGGGCATGTGCGGCCTACTATCACTATCGGCGCCATGCGGTAGCGAGATAGGAGGGCGCGTGTCCACGAAAACCCCGGTCGAAATAAAATTCGAACTCAGTTGCCCGACGCCGCTCCCGGCCAAAGACACGATCCTGCTGGGGCATGGCAGCGGCGGCAAGTTGAGCGCCGAGTTGATTCGCGACATCTTCCTGCCTGCGTTTCAGAATCCTGTGCTGGCGCGCCTGGACGACCAGGCAATCGTGAATGTGAACGGCCAGCGGCTCGCCATCACCACCGATTCCTTCGTAGTGAAGCCACTGTTCTTTCCTGGCGGCAACATCGGCTCGCTCGCGGTTCACGGCACGGTGAACGATTTGGCGATGGGCGGCGCAACTCCGCTATTTTTAAGTGCCGCCTTCATCATCGAAGAAGGCTTCGCGATGGACGAACTCCGGCGGGTGGTGAATTCGCTGCGCCAGGCGGCTGCGGAAGCGGGCGTGCAGGTGGTGACTGGCGATACCAAAGTGGTCGAGAAGGGTAAGGGCGACGGGCTGTTCATCAACACGACTGGAATTGGACTGGTGCCAGAAGGAGTCGACCTTTCGGCCGACCACGCGCGTCCCGGGGATAAGGTGCTCCTTAGCGGTTCGATCGGAGATCATGGCATTGCGATTCTGGCGCAGCGCGAGGGGCTGGAATTCGAGACTCAGATCGAGAGCGACAGTGCCGCCTTACACACGCTGGTGGCGGAGATACTGGGCGTAACATCCCGTGTAACTTCCACCGTAACTTCCAATATAAATCACGCCCTTCGCTGCATGCGCGACCCGACGCGCGGGGGCGTCTCCAGCACGCTGAACGAAATCGCCGAGCGTTCGCGGGTGGGGATCGAACTGCTGGAAAGTTCTCTTCCCATCCACGAAGAGGTGCGAGGTGCGTGCGAGTTGCTCGGCTTGGATCCCCTCTATGTCGCCAACGAAGGCAAGCTGATCGCGATCGTGGCTCCTGAGGCCGCCGACGCGGTGCTGCAGGTGATGAAAGGTCATCGTCTGGGATCGGAAGCTCAGATCATTGGAACGGTGAACAATGAGAGCCCGGGGCTGGTGACGATGCGAACGCCGTTTGGCACGACCCGTATCGTGGACATGCTCGCAGGCGATCAATTGCCGCGCATCTGCTAATGCTGCTGTAGAGACGGGGCTTGCCCCGTCTCCTTTGGACGCACCAGCGATGCGGGGGGAGACGCGGCAAGCCGTGTCTCTACGAGGAAATATGCACGAAATGGCGATCGCGAGTTCGGTGCTGGAAGCGGTCAAAACCGAGATGGGTCTCCATCCGGGAACTTACCCTTGCAGAGTCGGTCTCCGGATTGGCGAAATGGCGGCCATTGATCAGGACGCACTGCGCTTCTGTTTTGAAGCGATCGTTCACGAGACGGATCTGGAGTCGCTTCAGTTGGGGATCGAGGTCTGTCCCCGCCGTCATCGTTGTCAAATCTGCGGACGTGAGTTCGTGGTGCGCGACTACGACTCCTGCTGTCCCCAATGCACGAGTCTGGAAACCACATGCATTAGTGGAGATGAATTAGAGTTGGCCTATCTGGAGGTGGAAGAAAATGGATCGAGTACCGTTGGAGAAAAAAGTACTCAGTGAGAACGACCGCGTCGCGGCTGAATTACGTGCCCGATTTCAGGAGCACGGCATCCTATGTCTGAACCTGATAAGTTCTCCCGGTTCCGGCAAAACCAGTCTCCTGGAGCGCACTCTCGAGGCCTTGCCGCGGCATGATCGTGTGGCCGTCTTGACGGGCGATATTCAGACCGAAAACGATGCCAACCGGCTAAAGCGATTTCATTTTCCGGTAAAGCAGATCACGACCGGCGGCACGTGCCACCTGGACGCTCGCATGATCGTGCGTCATTTGGCGGACTGGAAACTCGAAGACCTCGACCTTCTGTTTATCGAAAACGTAGGTAACCTGGTTTGTCCATCCAGTTATGACTTAGGTGAAGCGGCGAAGGTCGTGGTATTGAGTGTCACTGAGGGCGAAGACAAGCCGCTGAAATATCCTTCTATATTTTTCAAGTCCGACTTACTTGTGCTTAGTAAGATCGATTTGCTTCCCTACGTTCCGTTTGATATCGAGGCGGCGGCAGAGAATGCCCGCAAGGTGCATCCGGGGATGGAAATTGTGAAAGTGTCGTGTCTGACCGGCAACGGTTTGCACGAATGGATGATGTGGCTGGCGGAACGACGCAAGGCGCGCAAGCCGCTGGCGCAGCAAACTGCGCAGGAGACTATGAGCTGACGATGTATGGACGTTCGGCGCCAGATCGAAGTCTCAGGCATCGTGCAGGGAGTTGGATTTCGACCGTACATCTATCGTCTCGCTACCAGCAGGCACCTTAGCGGTACGATTCACAATACATCCGCCGGAGTCACCATTGAAATCCAGGGGCCGGCAGAAACCGTTCAGGATTTCGTTGACCGCTTGCCCGCCGAAGCGCCGCCCCTGGCGCGGATCACGAACTTGGCCGTCCGTGACGTCCCGTGCGTTGTCGCGCAGATCGGGAGCGATCAAGATTTCCGCATTGTTCACAGTGCTGAGGGAGAGGAAGTCCGCACTCTCATTTCGCCGGATGTTGCGATATGTTCCGACTGCCTGCGCGAAATGTTCGACCCGAATGACCGGCGTTATCGCTATCCGTTCATTAACTGCACCAACTGCGGGCCGCGCTTCACCATCATTCGCGATATTCCTTACGACCGCCCGAGCACTTCCATGGCGGTGTTCCCCATGTGCCCAGGCTGCCAGGCGGAGTACGAAGCCCCATTAAATCGAAGGTTCCACGCTCAGCCCAACGCCTGCTGGGAGTGCGGACCTCGGGTGGAACTCTGGGATAAGTCGGGAACGCGGATCGAATGCCGCGATCCTATTATCGAAGCGGTCTCAAGCCTGCATGCCGGGCTGGTCGTGGCAGTGAAGGGTCTAGGCGGCTTCCACTTGGCCGTCGATGCGACGAACCCCGCAGCGGTGGCTCTGCTGCGTCAGCGGAAGCGCCGGGTTGAGAAGCCGTTCGCGGTGATGGTTCCGGATTTGCGGGCCGCCGAGGAAATCTGCGAATTGAACGATGCGGCGAGCGCGGCTCTGCAATCGATACAAAGGCCGATTGTATTACTGCCGAAAAAGTTGCGGCCCGGCGGGGACGCCCGGCTCTCCATAATTCCCGACGAGGTTGCGCCGTTCAACCGTTATCTGGGAATTTTTCTGCCTTACACGCCGCTTCATTACCTGCTGCTCGCCGAGGGAGGGTTCAAGGCTCTGGTGATGACCAGCGGCAACCAGAGCGAGGAGCCGATCGCGATTGATAATCGGGAAGCAGTAGACCGGCTAAACGGTCTCGCCGACTATTTTCTCGTGCATAACCGCGACATCCTGCTGCGCTGCGACGATTCCGTGGTGCGAGTTGCAGGCGGCGTCACCCGGCAGTTGCGCCGTTCCCGAGGTTTTGTTCCGGTGCCGGTTTTCCTGAAAGACGATCAGCCTTCGGTGCTGGCTGTCGGGGGCGAACTCAAGAACACCATCTGTCTCACCAAAGGAAAGCACGCCTTCTTGAGCCAGCACGTCGGAGATTTGGAGAACGCAGAAAGCTACAGCTTTTTCCACGAAGCTATCGAGCATCTGGAGCGGATTCTCGAGATCCGGCCGGAGATCATCGCCTATGACCTCCATCCCGACTACTTCTCCACCAGATGGGCGCTGCAACAGAATGGAGTGCAGTTGGTTGGCGTGCAGCACCACCACGCGCACATTGCCAGTTGTATGGCGGAGAATCACCTTGAAGGCCGGGTGATCGGGTTCGCGCTGGATGGGACTGGCTACGGCACCGACGGAAAAATCTGGGGCGGAGAAGTGCTCATCGCCGGATATGAAGGCTTCGAACGTGCCGCTCATTTTGAGTATGTGCCCTTGCCCGGAGGAGCGGCCGCGATCCGTGAACCGTGGCGGATGGCGGTAAGTTACCTGGCACATTATTTCGGACGCGAGTTTCTGAAGCCGCAGTTTCTGAAGTTCGATATCCCGTTCCTGCGCCAACTCAATCGGCCAAAGGCGGAGCTTCTCGTGCGCATGATGGAACAGGGCGTGAATTCGCCACTCACGTCCAGCTGCGGACGTTTGTTCGATGCCGTGGCCGCGTTAGTTGGAATCCGTCAACAGGTCAATTACGAGGCCCAGGCTGCCATTGAGCTGGAGATGGCGATGGCCTCGCCAGATGTTAAGTTGCCAAAGATTGCATCGCCAGAAAAAGACACTGCCTATCCGATGCAGCTTGTGCCGGAAGATGGCCACTGGATCATCGGCACGCGGCCGCTGTTTGAAGCGCTGCTCGATGATCTCGGCCGCAACCTTCCTGTCGGAGCGATCAGCCGGCGTTTTCACAACGGGTTGGTTGAGGGGTTCGTCCAGTTGGCAATGGCGCTACAAAAGAAAAGCGCTCTCAACCGCGTGTGCCTGAGTGGTGGGACCTTTCACAATATCTACCTGTCCGAACGGCTGGAAGCACGGCTGTCCGAAGCTGGATTTGAGGTGCTCACACAGAAAGAAGTGCCTTCGGGGGATGGCGGTTTGAGCCTCGGACAGGCGCTAGTGGCGGTAGCAAAACTTCAAGCGTAGAGAAGCTCGAATGCGTGGTTAACCAACCCGTTGCGGAGCACTACTGCTGCCGCCTGGCTAAGATCTCGTAGACCGGCTTATTGTCCGCGAACACTCGCCATTCCATCACCTTGCCGTCACGAATCACCGCCTTCCAAGCCGCGGGCGTCCGCCATGACACGCCGTCTATAGTCCCGCCGGCCTCCCCAACCGCTAAGACCACGTCATCTTCCGCCATCACGTAATCGGTGCGAATCCAGTAGTCCGGACACATTGCGAAGTAGCTGCGCCATCCAGACTCCATGGATGTAGCGCTGTGCGCCCGATTCCCCACTGAGTCCACGAACACATGATCGGCTGTCATGAGCGCCGTCAGGGATTGCACGTCGTGATTATTGATGGCACTTACGAATTGCTGGAACGTCTCGGCTGAATTCGTGGTCATCACGCGATCAGATATGCGCAGGTTGGATAGTTTGTGGCAGCCGGACCTGTAAGTTGAGGCGCGTAGCGGGCGTGAGCGAAGCGGGAGCCCGCTGCCGAAATCCTGAGCGCAGCCGAAGGACCTCTCTTTCAATTCAATTTGGCAGCCGGACCTGTAAGCCGAATTCTGTGTGCCGTTTCTGGCAGGACGGTCATTCCTCTAGGCCACGCATTACTGCGCGGCTCAAGCGACCTACCCGGAGGTTGTGGCGCACCGAGCCGGCACGCGCCTAGCTGTTGCGCTTCTGGGATTGGGTTTCGCGCTGTCTTTCAGCTTCTTGCTCTCTCTGCCGTTGCCGTGCCTTGGCTTCCTCAACCGCATCAATCTGTTCTTGCTTCCAGTGTTCCGTCTTCTGCGCTACGTCATCCCTCATGGAGAAAGGCTTAATCGCCATGGCACCCTCCTAAAACGGCCTATCTAAGTATCACTCACGATGGTCTCAGCCGTCCACCAGATCGCTCCAGCGACTACCTTCAATGTTACTTTGTGGGCGAGGCCATCGCCCTGGGGCAAGGCAACGATCAACGATTCCGCTATCGGTTCCGACGGTTCCACCCACTTCTGACCAGCGAACACGTCGAACGCCGCCACCGGGTCGCTCTATCGAACCTGGCTAGGGAACGAGGGAGCTTGCTCTTGGAGGTTCGCGGAGTAAATGAGCAGCGCGGTGCCTTTCTGTTCAATGGGCACTTTTGACAGGCCAATATTTCTGACTCGCACTGTGGCTCTCAGAAACGAGCGTCCAGAATGCTTTTCAACGGAAGCATCCACCGAACACTCCAGTCTTGGTTTGTAGGTTCGCCCGCGAAAATAGTTCAGGTAAGTCCAAGCCGCCCCGACTAGGATGGCTAGGATTTCGCAAATATTCTTAAGGGTTTCCACCCCAGCGGCGATAGGCGATTTGTTCGCCAGCAGCCATGCAAACAAATTGCTCAGAATGGCCATCTAGCATCTCCGCGACCGGTCGATCCAGAGTGCCGGAACCTGACTTAACTTTGTGGCAGCCGGACCTGTAAGCCGAATTCTGTCTGCCGTTGCCGGCAGGACGGTCATTCCTCTAGGCCACGCATTACTGCGCGGCTCAAGCGACCTACCCGGAGGTTGTGGCGCACCGAGCCGGCACGCTTCCCCGGCGAAGCCCGAAGGCTTGCCAGGAAATCCCTCCCTATTTGGTCTTGCTCCGTGTGGGGTTTGCCCTGCCCGCCGCATTACTGCGCCGGCGGTGCGCTCTTGCCGCACCTTTTCACCCTTACCTGAGCCTTGCAGCCCGGGCGGTATGTTTTCTGTGGCACTTTCCGTCGAGCGATCCCGCCTATGCAAGCGTGGGCGCCCTCCCGGACGTTATCCGGCACACTGCTCTGCGGAGTTCGGACTTTCCTCTGTTTTTCAACAGCGACCGTCCGGTCCGGCTGCCAACAGATTCATTATAGTGCAGGCAGAGAATGCGGGCCGGAAAGGCAACCTTTCTCTTACTCCTGCTCCTTGGGTGCGAGCAGGAACGGGTAAATCAGCAGCGCGACGCCGATCAACAATGGAATCAGTCCGGCGAGATAGACCGGCTCATCGTGCGCGAGTCCACGCAGAAGCGCCATGACACCGATGCCGACGGCTGCCGTTACCAAACCGCCGATCTTCATGCCTTCGAGACGGCGCTTTACAGAGTTCCTCTCCTCTTCGCGCAACAGCTCCAGTGCGCTCTTGGCTCCCTCCCCTGAGCTCTCCGCGATTTTTTTCAGTGCTTCACTCTTGTAGTACGCTTCTCTTTCTTTGCGCCGGGCGTCCGACCACGCCGCCACACCCAGGAACGAGAACAGCGCTATGCTCCCGACGATTGGGATGAGAAGAGCAATAACGGCTACCATGCCCTCTCCGAGATTGGTGTCCATCAAATCCTCCTCGTGCAGTTTTTCCGCTTACGTCGGGTAGGACCAGTCTTCCGCAGTTCCGGTTGCATTTTTTTGGCCCCGGGACCATTTTTGAAATAATGCAACCGTGCGTAACGGCGTCGTGTCATACCATTGGGGCAGAGTCCAGCGTGAGCGCAAATGACGATCAGACCGATGTCGAAAGAGTCCTGGCTGGCGACATTTCTGCCTTTGAAGGGATTGTCCGGCGCTGGCAGGGACCACTGATCAACCTCGCCTACCGCTTCTGCCGCGATCGTGGCCGAGCCGAGGAGATGGCTCAGGAGGCTTTTCTTCGCGCCTACCGCGCACTCGCCCAGTGGCGAAAGGACGCAGTCTTCTCCACCTGGCTGTTCGCGCTGGCGACGAACCTCTATCGTTCGGAACTGCGTCGCATCCCGGCGCGCATGTTGTCGCTCATGGTGTCGCTAGAAGACATTCCCGAACCTCCAGACGCGCGCGATTCCGACGGAGGCCTCGAAGATCAAGACCGCGATGTAGCGGTGCGGCGCGCGGTCCTTGCCCTGCCGGCGAAGTATCGCGAGACCCTGATTCTTTTTTACTTTCACGATATGGACATTACTAGCGCGGCGCGGAGTCTCGGACTGCCCGAGGGAACGGTCAAAGCGAGATTGTTTCGCGGGCGGGAGATTTTGCGCAGTAAACTTCCGCAACTGTTGGCTGTTCCGCGCCTGAAGGAGGCTTAATGAGACGCTTGACTGGACATGACGAAGGTGAGATTAATCGCATTCTTTCCCGTAAGGATGAAATCCTCCCGTCGTCGGGCTTCGCCCCCTCCGTCATGGATGCGGTTCGACGCGAGGCTGCGGCACCGCCGCCGATTCCGTTTCCCTGGAAGCGCGCCCTGCCTGGTCTGGTGGCTGGGGGATTAGTGCTGGCAATGGTTTTCGTTACGGTGGTTGCGGCCACCGTGCAGTTAATCAGATCGGCAACGAGTGAGCATTTTTCCATATCCTTACAACGCTGGCTCACGTCCGTCTTGGGATTGGGACTGCAGCAGAATCTGTTGAGTGCGGCGAGCTGGACCGTGCTGGCGCTGCTGGTGACGTTTGTGTCCGTGAAACTCTCCATGCGCCTTGCTTCCCGCGGGGCATGAGGTTGCAGCCGAGGTTGCGGGTGCCAGGTTCATGCCTTAGCAGAGTGCCGAAAAACTCCATGTTGCAACTTGATTTTGGGTGGCGCAGCAGCCGCCGAAACGGTGATGGTGTTTGTTTACCGCTGCGATAACTGCCATATTTTCAGCGTCGGCTTTACAGAATGCTGAAAAACTCCGGAATTGGCCCGGAACGGGAAGGGCACGATTTCCACTCGTGCCGTAAGTCAAGCCGAATCAATGGCGGCTTCCAGCCGCTGAGGGAAGGCTAGTCTGCGAAAACACTTTTTCAGCAAACTGTTAGAGAGCAGCGGCGGGCCAACCTCGATCCCATCGAGTCGCTGCGCTACGAGTAACATGCTACTGATGCCGTCCCCGTCGTTAACAGCAAGAGCAGTGCTCGAGGCTATCGCCGTGGTTGGAACCGTCGGCAGTTTGTTTTTCTATTTCCTGTCCGCGCTCTCGCTGGCCAGTTTCCTCCGCGACAAGCGCACAAAACTCAGGAAGCCTCCGCTGCCAGAAAGCCAGCTTCCTCCGGTTTCCATCCTCAAGCCCTTGAAAGGCGTCGACCCCGAAATCTGGGAGAGCTTCTGCACTCACTGCGAACAGGATTATCCCCAATTTCAATTGGTCTTCGGGGTCAACGATCCCGGCGATCCCGCCGTCGAGGTTGTGCGCAAGCTCCAGGCCAAATATCCCAACCTTGCGATCGACCTGATCGTGTGCGATCGCGTCCTGGGAGCAAATATCAAAGTCAGCAATCTAGTGCAGATGTTGCCCGCGGCACGCCACGAACTCCTCCTGGTGAACGATAGCGACATCCGCGTAGCTTCGGATTATTTGCGGCAGGTGATCACGCCGCTCGGTGACGCTTCGGTGGGGCTGGTGACCTGCCTCTACCGCGCCGTCGCCAGCCCGACCCTTGGCTCGCGCCTCGAAGCGCTGGGCATCAGCACCGACTTTGTGCCTGGCGTTCTGTGTGCCCGGTTCCTGGAGAAAGGATTGCACTTCGGATTGGGCTCAACGCTGGCCTTTCGCCGCAGTGACCTCGAAGCCATCGGCGGCTTCGAAGCGTTGCTCGACTATCTCGCCGACGACTATGAACTCGGTCGGCGCATCGCCGCAACCGGAAAGCGAGTCGAACTCAGTGGCGCGACGGTTGACACATTTCTGCCTGCCTACACATTGGGGCAGTTTTTTCGCCATCAACTGCGCTGGTCGCGAACCATTCGCGATGCCCGCCGCTGGGGATACGCCGGACTGCTTTTCACCTTCGGGCTGCCATGGGCATTGCTGACGCTGCTGTCGGCCCACGGTGCGCGGTGGGCATGGATGCTGTTTGCGCTGACGTTCGCCATGCGGCTGAGCGTTGGATTTGCTGCGGCGCGCGTCGTGCTCCACGATCGCCAGATTTTTCGCAGCGAATTACTCCGCAATATTTTCTTGCTGCCGTTGCGAGATCTGATTGCGCCGCTCGTCTGGGTCGCAAGTTTTGGGGGCAACCGCATCCACTGGCGAGGAGATTCGTTTGTTCTGAAGGATGGGAAGCTGATCCGGACAATCGCTCCGAGCTGAGGCCATGGCGGCGATGATCCGGGGCATTGATCCGAGGCATTGATCCGAGACCTTGATCCGACCCCGGGTTTTACTGGGACAGCAATTCGAATCGCCCGTCGGCGCGAAGACGATATCTGCGGCCCCGCCAAACCACCGTGTTGCCGAAGAATCCGAAGATCCAGAAAATGAAGCCCAGCAGATCTTCTATCGGCACGAGCAGCCAATCGATCCTCGCGCGCAACACGCGCGCGGAGACAATGTAAGCAGCGAGCGCGCGGACCGCGACCGTCAGCAGCGAAACCGGCCAAAGTCGGGGAGCGACCGCGCATGCGATTAATGCCAGGGGAACGGGCATGGTGAAAAGCTGTCCCACGTAGCCCGAGGGCCGGGATCGACGGGTGCTGCGCGCCCAACGCAGGCGGTGCGCGATGTTCTCGGCCAAAGTTGAGTCCCCGATGTGATGCTCGATCACATAAGACGACAGGATGACCCCGTGGCCGGCTTCCGCCGCAAACTTGCCGAGCACAAAATCTTCCGCCAGATAGTCTTTCAGGCGCTCGAAGCCGCCGATGGATTGCAATACCGAGCGCCGCGCGACGATGGTGGGCCCGACGGCAAACTTCATGCCTTCGAGCATCCGCGCCACCAGAATCCCGGCGATGAAGTCCGTGTTCATGCCGGTGGCCTCGAGGCGTGACCACAGACTTGGACCAGGCACAGCGCGATACGGGCACGTCGACACTCCCAGATTTTTGCCCACAAATTCCGCCGAGACGGTGCGCAACAACGTCGGAGTTACGCGTGTGTCGCTGTCGCTCATCACCACCAGATCGTTCGCAGCTGCCTGCAACATGCGACCTAGGCTGAACGCCTTGGCATTGGGATAGGGCGGCTCGCCGGTCACCAGCAGTTGTGCGGGGATGCGGGCATACTCGCGTCGCAGCTTCTCCACCACGCCGACTGCGGGATCGCCGGGCTCGCGCACGGCAAATAACAATTCAAAGGCAGGGTAATCCTGCTCGAAGAATGTTCGCAGGTTGGATTCGAGGTCGAGGTCTGCACCAGCCAACGGCTTTAGGATGCTGATGGGCTCGGAACTTGTGGCGGCCGGACGTGGGACCACGAGATACCGATGCGCGCCAACCACCGCGAGCAGAGAATAGACTACGGTCCCTGCAAGCAGGGCCAGCAGGATGACCGCGATCAGGCTAGTCATGAGGCGGCCGGTTGCTGTAGATCGATTTCCCCCCGCTGCGCGCCAATAAGAAGGACGTCAATCCACTCAGTTCTTTCGGATACTCCTGGTCCGTCCACAGAAACACCTCCGCCGGACCTCTCCACAACGCCGCCAGAGATTCTGGTGTTTCGAAGATATGCGGCGCATCCGGGAATTTCGCGCCGTACCACAGATTTCCGCTCGGTTCGTGCAAAACGTGTACCTGGACTCCGGTGTAAAAATTCAGAGTGGAGGCCTCAGCGTACGGCCCATCGATCACGATCGCATCGCCCGTCCGAAACTGCTTTTGAATCGCCACCGCGAGTTTGTAAGAAGAAAGAATCGGCGAGAAAGTGCTGAAGGAGGAATGCACACATGCGAGCAAAACGACCATCATGAGGGCGACCGCAACGTTGCCTGCAAAAGGGCGGCCGCGCCGTCGCAGAATCCAGTTAAGTCCGGTGCCGAGAAATAATCCGAGGGATGCCCCCAGGAGCGGCCCGCGAAACGCCCCCAGCGCCCGCGGCGTCAGATCAAGCACGTGCCCCAGCGAGAAATTGTAATCCAGAGGATTCTTCTTGAGCAGGTCCGCCAGATCGGCTCCGGGAGCGGGCAGATGGGAAACGGACAAAAGGTAGATCCCGGCCGCGAACCCGAGTACACCGAAAACAAACAGAACGGCCGAGGAAATTCTTCCCGCCCGGCGATCCGATTCGGTCGCCGCCGGTCCGGACTCGCGAGCCAGCCAACCGCCCACCAAGAGCGTCACTCCCGGTAAGGCGGGGATCGTGTAGTACTCCTGTCGCGTCGAGAAACTGAAGAAGCCCAGGATCACGAGGGCCCAAAGGAAGAAGAGCAGATTTGCGCGCTGAGGCCGGTCCAAATTAGTCGCTGGCGTAGTCCCTGGCTTAGTTCCTAGCGTGCTCTGAAGTTCCCGCCAACGCAGCGGAACGTCGCGCAAGGCCTGCGGCAGGAACACGCTCCAGGGCAGGAGCCACGCCAGCAGCAGGCCCCAGAAGATCAGGAGCGGTACGGTGTCGTACCCCGGCGGCACGCGCTTGTTCAGGAAGCGCATCACGTGTTCGTTGATGAAGTAGAACCACAGAAATCCGCGCACCTGGCCCTGCGCCGGATTTCGCAACGCCGCTAGAATGTGCCAAGGCGCGGCGAGCGCTAAGAATACCAGCGTGCTCGAAACCAGACGCAGTTTCAGCACGTGCCGCAAATTCCCCGTGAGCAGCAGATAAAGCCCAATCGCTCCGGCGGGAAAAACCAGGCCGATCAGGCCTTTTGTTAGCACATTCAAGGCGCAGGTCGCGGCAAATCCCCAGCAGGCGAGACGCGAGGGCCGTTCTTCTTCGAGCGACCGCAAAAAGAAGTAGTAGCCGATCGTAAGCCACAGCCCGACGAGTACATCGGGAATCAGAAAGCGCGTGAAAATATACAGGCCGAGCGATGTGACCAGCACCACCCCGGCATACAGGCCGCCTGCTTCACCGAAGGCATACCGGCCTAACTTATAGGTCGCGAAAAGCAGTCCCAGCACGCCGAGCATCAGGGGCAAACGCGTGCTCCAGTTGCCGACCCCAAAGATGCGGTAGCTGGCCGCCAAGCTCCAATACGGCAGCGGAGCTTTTTCCAGGTAGCGGATGCCGTCGGTGTACATCGTCACCCAGTCGTGCCGCTGCAGCATTTCGCGTCCCGCCTCGGCATGCACCGTGTCGGCATCGTCGAGCAAGGCAGGCCACGAGAGCCCGGCCATGTAGATGACCGCCCACAGCCCGATCAGCACCAGCACGGAAATCCGCCAATCTGAAACCAACCGGTTCGGATGGGTCGTTGTTGCAGGGGGCATTGTCGGATGGATCGTGGTCTCAATTGCCGGCGGTTCGAGATTGCGCGCAGCGCCAGAATTCATCGCGGGAATTTCATTATACGGGAGTGTGGGGACGGGGCGGAGCCTGCCCTGAGCCGAGCCGAAGGGCCCCATCCGGGCGGGGCGGAGCCCCGCCACCACACAACCTCAGTCCGCGGCGACCCCGCGGGAAGCACGGTCGCCCGCTACTTCTCGGTAAATCTCAAGGATTCTCGACACCGAAGTGGTCCAGGAAAATCGCTGCGCCTGCTCATAGCCGCGTTCTTTCATTCGCGCACGGAGTGCCGGGTCGAGCAGCGCTCGCTGCAAAGCTCGCCGGATCTCAAACACGTTTTCCGGATTCACCAGCAAGGCCGCGTTTCCCGCCACCTCCGGCAGGCTCGAAGTGTTCGAAGTGACCACTGGAGTTCCGTGCGCCATGGCCTCCAGTGGTGGCAATCCAAATCCTTCGTAGAGCGATGGAAACACAAAGATCTTGGCGACATCATAAAAAATGCGCAGCACTTCGATGGGCACGAATCCCAGGAAACGCACGTCGTTCTGCACGCCGCTGCGCACGACCGTGCGCCGCAGCCGCGGATGGCTCGAAAGATCGTCTCCGATGATGATGAGCTTCAAGTCCGGGAACTGCTGCTCCTTCTGCAGTTCGCTCTTCAGCGCCGAAAACGCTTCGATGATGCGCACCACATTCTTGTGGGGCCGAATGGCGCCCGCATACAAAATGAACGGATAGTTCACCAGATAGCGCTGGGCAATCAGTTCACGATCCGCTTCAGAGGCATGGCCGCGCAGAAAACGCTCGTCAATCGCGTTGTACACCACCTCGATGCGCGCATCCGGAATGGCCAGCAGCTTTTCGATTTCGTTCTTGGTGAATTGTGACACCGCGATCACGCGCGCCGCCTTGCGCAACACCCGCCGCGTCAGATAAAAGTGCAGGCTGCGTCGCAAACTGGAAGCGTTGCGCGATCCATACATGTGCTCCAACAGGTCGTGCACGGTCAGAACATAAGGACAACCCAGCCCGCGTGGAATCCAGAACATGTGCGGAATGTGAACCACGTCGCACTCCAGGCGCCGCACGATCGTCCGGAAAGCGAGATTCCCCTTCAGCGTGTCATCGCCGCCGGCCAGCGCAACCGTGTGGAAGTTGGGCGGGAGTGGGCCAAATTCCGCTACCTTCGCCGGCGATCCGATGAGGAAATACTTGCTGTCGCGGTCCAGGTGCGCCAGCGTGCGGACCACGTTCCGGATATATGTGCCAACCCCGAATTCCGTCATGCGACGGATGTCGATGGCTACTTTCACGAATGGAATTTAACCACAGAGGGCACAGGGAGGCACAGCTAATTCAAGATCATAGGTAGTTTTGTCATCCCGAACGAACCGAGGGATCGGCATTCCGCCGCAAAATGCAGATCCCTCGCTTCGCTCGGGATGACAATGCATATAAAGGTCTACGCCCGGACTTCGGCCTGCGCCCGCGCTCGCCGTTCGGCATACAGCGGAAACTCCTCCGCCAGCGCCAGCACTTCCTTACGGATTCTTCCCAACACCGCGGCGTCCGTGCGATGGTCGAGCGCCTCCGCGATCCAGTGCGCGATCTGCCGCATCTCCGCTTCTTTCATGCCGCGCGTGGTAACGGCCGGAGAGCCAATGCGAATGCCGCTCGGCTTCATCGGCGGATTCGTATCAAACGGAATCGCGTTCTTGTTGACCGTAATGCCGGCCACCCCGAGCGCTTTCTCAGCCTCACTTCCCAGCATGCCTTTCGCAAACACGTCCACCAGCATGAGGTGCGTGTCCGTTCCACCGGAGACGATGCGATAGCCGTCGGCCGCCAGCGTCTCGGCCATCACCTTCGCATTGGCCACGACTTGCCGCGCGTAATCGCGGAAACTCGGTTGCGACGCTTCGAGGAAGCACACCGCCTTGGCGGCAATGATGTGCACGAGAGGTCCTCCCTGTATACCGGGGAAGACCGTCTTATCGATCGGCGCCGCAAATTCCTGCTTGCTCAGGATCATGCCCGCACGTGGCCCGCGCAGCGTCTTATGCGTGGTCGAAGTCACGATCTGCGCGTGCGGTACGGGCGAAGGATGCGCTCCACCCGCCACCAAGCCCGCGAAGTGCGCCATATCCACTAGATAGATTGCGCCAACTTTGTCCGCAATCTGACGCATGCGGGCGAAATCGATGATCCGCGGATAAGCGCTGCCGCCGCCGATAATCAGCTTTGGGCGCTGCTCGGTGGCGATCCTCTCCAAGTCGTCGTAATCGATCGTCTCCGTTTCCTTGGTCACGCCGTACGGAATTATCTTGTATGTCTTGCCCGAGAAATTCAGCGGATGCCCATGCGTGAGGTGCCCGCCATGAGCGAGATTCAAACCGAGAATCGTGTCGCCAGGCTGCAGCACCGCCGCGTAAGCCGCCTGATTGGCCTGCGATCCCGAGTGCGGTTGTACGTTGGCATGTTCCGCGCCAAAAAGTTGTTTGACCCGCTCGCGCGCCAGATTCTCAACTACGTCGGTAAACTCGCATCCGCCGTAATAGCGCTTGCCGGGATAGCCTTCCGCATATTTGTTGGTGAACACGGAACCGGCGGCCTCGAGCACAGCCTCGCTCACGAAGTTTTCCGAAGCGATCAGCTCCAGTCCTTCGTGCTGCCGGCGGACCTCGTTGTCGATAGCGTTCGCGATCTGCGGATCAACTTCATAGAGCGGGCGGGACATGACGGAATTTTTCATAGGGACTCCAGGTTATTTTATCCCGAGGTTATTCTACAGCGAGCGAGGGCAAGTTGAGGCGAGCGACCTGGCGGGCCGCGACACCCAGCGCGTAGGATTTCTTCTCCAGATAAACGTTCCGGAAGTCTGTTCTAACGCGATTGCAGACCAGCACAAACAAGCGGCGACTAGCCAGCAAATGCCCATGTGTGTACTTTAAGCGCGTCGCCGATAGTAGATGTTGAATTCGAATCCCGGATTCGGAGGAAAGATCTCCGCGACCTTGCGGAGCCGTTCGGCCATCGGAGCCGGGGCCAGCAGCGGATAGTCGCGCTCGCGCAGATCGTAGTAATCGACGTCGAGGTAGAGTGAGAGCAGGTAAATGGAAATCGCATCCGCGAAGCTTGCTGTAAGATAATCGTTCTTAAATCTCTCCGCGTCGGGACCGTGGGCGGTGGCGAGTTTGCGCGCCTCCCATGCGTCCAGTGAAGTTTCGCCGCGTACCCCGGACTCCACTTGCTGCCAGGCCAAGTCGGCGAAATTCTGGGATACGCCGGCGCGTTCGACGAGTGCGTGCCCGACGTTGATGTAGAACTCGAACGCCACCGAAAATTTATCCTCCATCAAGCGGGTGGAGATGAAGACGCACTGCGAGTCGCCGAGATCCAGGTTGCGATGGCAAACTGCGTTGTCGCTGAGCGCAACGTCGTAGCGGTCGGCAATCACGGTCTCGTCGCCCTGGGTTACGGTGAGCGGCACGAAGTAGTACGCTTTGCGGCTGAGCGCAGCGGCCACCGGCACTGGCACCGCGGCAACCATGCGGTCGAGATCGTTGTCGGCAATCGTGATCTCGCCCGAGCGGGCATAACAGATGCCGTTCGGCGCCTGTGAAACCGGGCTGTTTTGCACGATCTCCGCGGGCCGGCGGGTGATCGCGGAGGCGGTTTGCGACATGGCGGTATTGTAGCGTATGGACGTGCAGTGGCGACGGACGACCGCCGTCCTGCCAGTCGCGATGGTCTGGGATGATGGTCTGGACCAATGGTGGTTTGGACCGACGATGGTCTGGACCGATGGTGTAGCTTAGAAGCATGGGCGAAACGACTTCGGACGGGCTGCGCTGGATCGGAATTCCGATGCGCGTATTCGCGATTACGTTCTTGTTGACCCTGCTGTCGTTTGCGGTTGCGCTCCTACTGAGCATCATGGGGACGGTAGTGTACTCGCAGGTCAGGCACGTCGCGCCCAATTTGACGTTTGCTTACCGGCATATCGCGTTTCCGTGCGCCATCACTGCGGGTGCGATCGTGCTGCTGCTGTCGCTGGCGATGGAAATTCGCAGCTACCGGCAGCGAAAAACGCTGGAAGGAATCGAGCGGGTAAGTTGAGGATGTCTGAATCGAAAAGAAATGCGCCGCGTATTGCCATCCCCGTGCCGCATTCCGGGGATCGCGAGGACGATCGCGAATACGCCGCGCGTGCGCTGCCGTCGTATGAAGAAGCCGTGCGCGGAGCAGGTGGAGAACCGGTGCGCATCGAACTGGATCAGACGCCGGCACAGGTGATGAAACAGATCGAGCGCTGCGACGCCGTTCTACTGCCCGGCAGCCGCGCGGATGTCGATCCGCAAGAGTACAGCGCGGATCGCCACGAGAAAACGGCGCCCGCTGACCCCAAACGAGACGCGGTCGACGAGTTGCTGTTGGAAGATGCCTACAAAATGCGCAAGCCCGTGCTGGGCATCTGCTACGGCTTGCAGTCGTTGAACGTGCACCGGTCGGGGACGCTGGTGCAGGATATCGAGTCGGCGAACGTCGATTCGAAGATCAATCACAGCGCGGGGCGGGCGGTGCCGAACGCACACACGGTGAAGATCGAGCCGGAATCGAAGCTGGCGGAGATTGTGGGCGCGAGCAAAACGCTGGCCGTGAATTCTTCGCATCATCAGTCCGCCGGCGTAGTGGGCGATGGTTTGCGAGTGGTTGCGCATTGCGCGGAAGACGGAATCATTGAGGCTCTGGAAGGAACCGCTCCCGGACATTTTGTGCTGGCGGTGCAGTGGCATCCGGAGCGGAGTGTGAACGATGGGCCGGAGGTGGCGGAGTCGGCGCACGCAATTTTCCTCGCGTTCATCGAGGCGGCGAGAGCGAAGCACGCGGAACTCGCAGGAGAGTTGGAGCAACACCACACATGAGATTGTCATCCCGAGCGCAGCGAGGGATCTGTAGTTTGCGGCGAACTGCGGATCCCTCGCTTCGCTCGGGATGACAATTCATGAAGGGTGTCGCGGACGCTTCAGACGTGCCGAGGTTCAATCACCGTCAGATCGTCGTCCAAACCGTCAGTTCAATCTCCTCGCGACTCTGAGCGCTTCAGCAAAACTACCGCCTGCGCGATCGCGGCGGTTTCGGTGTCCATGCCTTCCGGCGTTTTTGCTTTGATGCCGACACAATCCGCGGGAATTCCGCACAATTCGGCTACGTTTTTTCGAATCGCCTCCGCATGCGGGCCGATTTTTGGCGTGGACAGGATCAGCGTGGAATCCAGGTTTACCAGTTCATAGCTCGCGCTCTTGATGCGCTGCAACGCCTCGCGCAGAAACAAGGCGGAGTCGGCGTTTTTCCACTGCGGATCGGAAGGCGGAAACAGCGCTCCGATGTCGGGGCCGGCGATAGCTCCGAGCAGCGCGTCGGTGATGGCATGCAGCAGGACGTCGCCGTCGGAATGGCCGCCGAGGCCCTTGGCGTGCGCCAGAGTCACGCCGCCGATTTTGAGTGGAATGCCGGACTTGAATTCGTGCGAGTCCCAGCCGTAGCCAATGCGCATTTCAGGTTTGATCATTTCAGGTTTCAAGGCGTATTTCCGCGAAGAATTGGTAATTTTGTAATCGGGTAATTTTGTAATTTAAAAACCTGACCACGAAGCCGGTTACAAATTACCAAATTACCGATTACCAAATTACAAAATCCCCTCCTGTCTCAGATAGAACTCTGCCAGTTCCATGTCGGCTGGCGTGGTGATTTTTATATTGCGCGGCGACCCCATTACGACTGCGACGGGCAGGCCGGCGCGCTCGATTAGTGAGGCCTCGTCGGTGCCGACGAAGCCGTCGGCGAGGGCGTCGTCAAAAGCTTTCTTCAGGATGCTGTAGCGAAATCCCTGCGGAGTTTGCGCCATCACGATGCTTGCACGCGGGATGGTGGTTTTGATGAGTGCGCCGTCCGCGGTTCGTTCCACCTGTTTTACGGTGTCGACGGCGGGCCAGCCCGCGATCGCGGCTCCATGTTTGTGCGCGGCCTCGATCACATTGCCAATGATATCGGGCGTAACGAACGGGCGAACGGCATCGTGCACCAAAACGATGTCATCCGGATCGGCCGCGGTGCGGGCCATGGCGCTGGCCACCGAGTCCTGGCGATGCTCGCCGCCTTCGACCAACTGCAGGCGCTTGCTGAGGATTTCCGGGTACTGCTTTTCGACCTGAGTGCGAAAGCCGGCAATTTCGTCCTTGCGCAGCGCTACGATGATTTCGTGGACGGAAGGGGTAGCGGCGAACTTACGCAGCGTGTGGACAAGAATCGGCACGCCGCCCAGTTCTTTGAACTGTTTGGTCGGCGCTTTTTTCCGAGACCGTTCTGCCGACCTGGCGCCCGAGGGTGGGGTCATGCGCGTGCCCAGTCCGGCCGCCGGAACAATGACAAACACCTTCATAGGGGCGATCAGTATAGTACAGGGAAGCAAAGTTTTCCTGAATTTAGATTCCAAGTAATTTATCGAGGGCAGAACATCAGGGCAGAACATCAAGGACAGGAGGGAACGAATCCCTCACCGAAGCAGGTCCCGCTTAAAGCCCGGAGATTAGTCGACTGCGCGGTCGACCACGGCGGGAGTTTGCTTCTTTGCCGGGTCGGAGGGCGGTGCGCTGGTGGCTGACGCAGGAGGCACGGCGATCGATGGCGGCGCCACTGCTTTGGTGTCGTGGCGGACGGGCCCGCGCTCATCCCACTTGCCGAAAATCATCTTGCCCGCGGTGGTTTGCAGGACCGAGGTCACCGAAATGTCGATGGTCTTGCCGATCATCTTGCGCGCGTTATCGATGACCACCATGGTGCCGTCATCGAGATAGGCGACGCCTTGGTTGTACTCTTTTCCTTCTTTCAGGATGAATACCCGCATCACTTCGCCAGGCAGAACGATCGGCTTGAGCGAGTTGGCCAGTTCGTTGATGTTGAGCACGGCCACGCCCTGCAACTGGGCGACTTTGTTGAGATTGAAATCGTTGGTGAGGATTTTGCCTTCATACAGCTTGGCCAGTTCGATGAGCTTCATATCGACTTCGCGTACCGTGGGGAAGTCGTCTTCCACGATCTGGATCTGCACCGAAGCCGTTTTCTGGAGACGCTGCAGGATGTCGAGGCCGCGGCGGCCGCGATTGCGCTTAAGCGAGTCGGCTGAATCGGCCACCAGTTGCAATTCGCGGAGCACGAACTGTGGGATCACAATCAGGCCGTCGAGGAAGCCGGTCTCGGCGATATCGGCGATGCGGCCGTCGATAATGACGCTGGTGTCCAGGATCTTGTAACTCTTTTTGCCCGTCTTTTCGCCACCGAAGATTCCGCCGAGCGCCGCTAGATTGAGCAGGTCGCCTTTGGTGGCGCCGACCGCCAATCCCACGTAGGCCATGATCATCATGACCATGATCTGCAGGAAGCTTTGGGTGGGGCTCGGAGAAATGCTGTTCCGAATGACGAGGGCGAAAAGATAAGCGCCAAAGATGCCGAGCACGCTCCCGATGGCGGCTCCAATCAGGCGCTTCAGGCTCATCGCGCGCAACCTCCACTCGAACGCGACGATGGCGATGCCGATCAACAGACCGACGACGGCTGCTAGGTTTGCGGGCAGGTTAAACGGACCAATAAGAAAGCAGACGGCACCAACGATGATGACAAATAGAAGGCGTACAAGTATGACGTCCACGAGCAGACCTCTCTCGGGGAAGGCGCCGCTCGAGCGATTCCCGCCCCCGCCGATCGTTCAGGGCGAATGATATGAAGAGCCCTACGCCAGCGTTCTATTCCACGGAGCTGTATGAAAAAATGTGCCCGTGCCGGTCATAGCCGGGTTACTGGAAAAAATACCCTCCGAGTATACACCTGAGGTAAAGGACCAGACAGGAGAAGGGCGGGTCAGCAGGCTGTGGAAAACTCTTGATTCGCGACGATTTTCGGGGGGCACTTGCCGGTCAACCCTGGAAAGACCCTCTGCCATCCTCTGAGCCCCCTTGTGGTTAGCTCGATGCTCATTGTTAAAACGGGGTTCCAGCGGGGTTCCAGCGAACTCGTCCCCACGCGCCGGTTGCGTAGTGCATCGCGACTGCTGCTACGTTAGACTGTTGGGTCATCTGGAGACGTCCCCGTATGAACTGGCCGGGACAAGTCGTACTGCTCGTTGCCATCTGCGTTTCGGTGTTTCTGTTCTGGCGTAAGTTCGGCGCAGCGCTGCGCATCATCCTGGCATCGAAGCCGGACGCCGACTTCCAACTGCGGCCCATTGGCCCGCGCATCCGTAAAGTGCTCTGGGAGGTGGCCGCGCAGGGGCTGGTCATCGCCCAGAGGCCCCTGCCCGGTCTGGCGCATGCCTTTGTTTTCTGGGGCTTCTGCGTTTTCGCCCTGGTAACGCTCAACCACTTCGCCGAAGGATTCGGCTTGGCCTTCCTGTCCGATGGCGGCTTCTCGCGTTTTTATTTCCTGTTTGCCGGCGTGTTCGCCGTGGCCGTGGCCGTCTCGATTGCAGGGCTGGCCTTTCGCCGGTTCGTCATCCGGCCGAAATGGCTGGAGCCGCTGTCTCCGGAATCGGGCCTCATCGCTTTCCTGATTTTCGCGTTGATGATCACCTACCTGGCCCGGTTCTGGGTGCAGGAAGGCAGCGTGGCGGCCTGGACATGGTGGTGGGCGCACACGGCGGTGCTGCTCTCTTTCCTGCCTCTGATTCCCGGTACCAAGCACATGCACCTCGTCCTCAGCCCGCTGACGGTGTTTCTCGAGCGCGACGGCTTTAGCCGCATCCCGCCGCTGGTGGGCGACGAGGATTTCGGCCTCGATACCGGCAAGGATCTGACCCGCATCACCGCTCTACAGGCCTACACCTGCGTCGAGTGTGGCCGTTGCACCGAACACTGTCCCGCCAACAACACCGGAAAGCTTCTGAATCCGAAAGAAATCATTTTGGGCACACGGCATCATCTGCAAGAGTTCGGGCCGCATAGCAGCGAACTGCTGCTCGGCAAGCACCTTTCCATGGAAGCGGCCTTCCAGTGCACCACGTGCGGGGCCTGCGAGTTCCAGTGCCCGGTGGGCATCCAACACCTGCCGTTGATCGTGGGCCTGCGGCGCGGCGCGGTGAATACCGGCAAGTGGGACAACAGTCATGGCGGCGAAATGTTCGTCACGCTGGAGCGGCAGGGGAACCCGCTTGGATTTCCGCCGTCGGATCGGGAAAAGTTCATCGAGAAAAACGGCCTGCCATACTTCGACGGAACCCAGGAATACTGCCTGTGGATGGGGTGCCTGGGATCGTTTGATCCGAACGGACGGAAGATTCTGCTGGCGCTGGTCGAATTGCTGGGTTACCTCGGCATCAGCTTCGGCGTTCTGCGCCAAGAGAAGTGCACTGGCGATCCCGCGCGGCGCCTGGGCAACGATTATCTGTTCGGCGAATTGGCTCAGGGAAACCTGGAACAAATCCGCGAGGCCGGCGTGAAGAAAATGGTTTCGATCTGCCCGCACTGCGTACGCACTATAGGCGTGGATTGGAAGGAGCATGGCGGCAACATCCCGATCGAGCACCACACTGAATTGCTGGCCCGTTACCGCGACAAGCTGCCGCTCGACGGCGCCGCGCAGAAGAGCATGGTGTTTCACGACGCCTGCTACCTGGGACGATATCGCGGCGTCTATGACCAGCCCCGGGACGTGATGGCGCGCTATGGCCAGGTGGTGGATCCGCCGCGAGCGCGCGAACGCGGATTCTGCTGTGGTGGTGGCGGCGGTTTGATGTTCCTGGGAGAAGAGTCGGGCAAGCGCGTCAACCTGGAGCGCGCCGAGGAACTGGTGGCAACGGGAGCAAGCGTGGTCGCCGCGGCCTGCCCGTTCTGCAACTCGATGCTGCGCGACGGATTAGCGGCGGTCACCGACACCCCCCCGGAGTTGCTCAACGTCGCCCAGATCGCCGCCGCAGCCATCGCGAAAACCATCCCGCAAAAAACAGCCGGCGGGGACTAGTGTCCTGTAACTGAAGTTCGCTGACAAAAGCGGGCCACACTGGCCAGGATTTGGTCGGCGGTTTTAGTCCAAACGAAAGGTTTGGCCGTTGCGTTGTAGGTGCCCAGATAATGCCGGATGGCCTGTTCCAGTTCGCGGGTGGAGCGGTGAATGCCGCGCCGGATCTGCTTTTCCGTCAACAGCGCAAGGAAACGTTCCACCAGGTTGATCCACGAGGCCCCGGTGGGCGTGAAGTGCACGTGATAGTGCGGACGTTTCGCCAGCCACTGCCGGATCCACGCCGTCTTGTGGGTGCTGTAGTTGTCCAGAATCAGATGCACCTCCAGTCCGCCGGGCACGGCGGCTTCGATCGAGTCGAGAAACTTGCGGAATTCCACCGAGCGGTGACGGCGATGCAGCCCACCCACGACTTTTCCCGTCTTCGCGTCCAAGGCCGCAAACAGCGAGGTGGTGCCGTGGCGGAGGTAATCGTGGCTCCGCCGCTCCGCTTGCCCAGGACGCATCGGCAGCACCGGCTGGCTCCGGTCCAAGGCTTGAATTTGCGTCTTCTCGTCCAGACACAGCACCAGCGCCCGCTCCGGCGGATGGAGATACAAGCCCACAATGTCCCGTACCTTCTCGACCAACTGCGGATCGGTGGACAGCTTGAAGGTTTCGCTGCGGTGCGGTTCCAGCCCGAACGCCTTCCACATGCGCTGAACGGTCATGTGGCTGAGTCCGCTGGCCTGCGCCATCGAGCGCGTGCTCCAGTGCGTGGCGTCGCGCGGCACCGACTCCAGGGTGCGCACGATGAACGCTTCGATGTGCGCGTCCTCGACCGTGCGGGGCGCCCCGCAGCGCGGCTCATCCAGCAAGCCGGCGACCCGGTGACGGACAAACCGGCTGCGCCATTTGCCCACCATCTGCTTGCTCACACGCCGCCGTCGCGCCACTCCCGTGTTGCTCATTCCGCTGGCGCAATCCAACACGATCCCGGCCCGCAGCGCCAGAGCCTGCGCCGAACTGCGCCGCCGCACCCATCCTTCCAGCGTGGCTCGTTCTTCTACACTCACGACCAACTCTGCCATGGGACGCCCAGTTCGCATCTAAGATCTCCTCCACATCTTAGACGTATGGGCAATCCATTTGTTTATATAACTTCAGTTACAGGACACTAGGGTACTGAGTCTAATATTCGTTTAATAAGTAACGGCTCTTCCTGCATCTGATATAAGCAGGAGGAACTGTATGGCTCTCGGTCGCCCGCTCTCGCCCCTGACTCTTATCCCTGCCGAACAACAGCAGTTGTTGGAATGGGCTCGCCGTCCGAAGACGGCGCAGGCCCTGGCCTTGCGCGCCCGCATCGTGCTGCTTAGCGGTGTTACTCAGCCCTTCGGCGATAAACAGCGGGTCGCGGCCCAGTTTGAAGGCCTGGCTGCGGTGCGGCTGTAGCGAAAAGGCGCGCCAGATGCGGCTGATGCTGCTCTGGCTCAGTCCGGCAACTTGGGCCAGAGAACGCGTGGACCAGTGGGTAGCGGCGGGCGGTTGGCTTTCCAGAGTGCGCGCCAGCACGCGTTCGACCGCAGCATCGCTCAGGCGGCGCCGCGTGCCGGGACGGGGTTCATCGAGCAGGCCATCCAGGCGCAGCCGCAAGAACCGCTGTCGCCACTTGCCCACTGTCGCCAGCGTGACATGCACACGGCGGGCCACTTCCGACAAAGTCCGCGACATCGTCGGCCTCTACCTCAACCCGCCCGACCGCGCCCTGGTGCTGTGCGTGGACGAGAAGAGCCAGATTCAGGCGCTGGACCGCACCGCACCCCTGTTGCCCATGCGCCCCGGACAGATGGAACGTCGCAGCCACGACTACAAGCGCCACGGTACCACCAGCCTGTTCGCCGCTTTCGACGTGGCCAGCGGCCACGTGCTGGGCCAACTGCATCGCCGGCATCGCTCCCGCGAATTTCGCCGCTTCCTCGACACCATCGAGCAGAACGTGCCCGCAGAACTGGACGTCCACCTCATCCTGGACAACTACGGCACCCACAAAACCCAACGGATTCGCCGTTGGCTGGCCAAACGTCCCCGCTTCCACCTGCACTTCACTCCCACGTCGGCGTCCTGGTTGAATCTGGTGGAGCGCTGCTTTGCCGAGTTGACCCAAAAGCAGATCCGGCGCGGGGTGCACCGCAGCACGCTGCAGTTGGAGAACGCCATCCGCCAGTTCATCGATCATCACAACCAACATCCGAAACCCTTTGTCTGGACCAAGTCCGCCGACCAAATTCTGGATTCCGTCGCTCGCTTTTGTAAACGAACTTTAGACTCAGGACACTAGTAGGCAACGACTAAAGAGCAGAGTATTCAGCGATGCGTTCTGGCAGCCAGTCCCGCAGCGCAGGCGTCAAATAGAACCGCGGCAAAAGGAGATCGTCATCCGGTCGAAGCAGGCCTTCCGCTACTGCGATTCCTGCAAGTGCCGTGCGCGGGTAGATTCGCAGTCCTACAGTGACCTTCAGCAAGTCAAGGTGCAGAGACTCGGCAAACTCCAGGCTCTCCTCGACGGTCTCCTTTGTTTCCGCGGGCCCTCCTAGCAAGAGAAATCCCTGCCGCTTTATGCCCATGTCAGCGAATAATTCAGAAATTACTTTTACCTCGACGGTATTGAACTCCTTCTCTAGCTGCTTCAACATCGGTTCTGACCCGCTTTCGAAACCGAGGCTTACCTGAGTGCACCCCGCCTTGGCCATCAGCTCGACCAATTCGATGTCCACCCATTTCGGATAAACAATGGACCACCAATCGATCCGAAGGTCCGCCTGGATCATCTTTCTGCAAAGCTCTTTTGCATACGAAAGTGGCAGATTGAAGGTGTTATCCACGAAATGAAAATTGCGGAATCCGCATTTCCGCAGCTCTGCCACCCACTTTACGACCAATTCGGGGGAGCGTTGGCGGACCGGTCTCCCTTCAATCGCACTGGTCGAGCAGTAAATACAGTCCAGGGGACATCCTCGTCTGCTCTGGACCGGAATCCGTGTGCTGGGGTTGTCGTCTGAATGCAGCCAAAGGCGGGGCTCAGGCATGGGGAGCGCATCGAGGTTCTCAGCAAAACCCCTTGCCGTCGGTGACCTTCCCGGCAGATGAAACGAAGGAGGTGCGTCTTCTTGAGCACCATGCTCCACCCACGATAGGAGCGCAGGGAACGCCAGTTCGCCTTCGCCTTGAATCCCCATATCAGCCCCCAGGTACATCAAGGCGCTCTCGGGGAAAATGCTGTAGCCTGCGCCGCCCAGCACAACGGCGGCCCGCGAAGCGCCGCGACACACGGACACGACCTTCCGCGATAGTTCAAGAAGGAAGTGCGGTGCCTGCATGTTCTGATCATCGATATTCCTGACCGAAATACCGATAACGTCGGGGCGGAATTCTCCAATCCTCTCCCGGATAGCCGATTCCCAGTCGGTGGTGGACGTGGCAGCCAGTAAGAGCACCTCGTGGCCAGCTTTCTCAGTTGCAGCGGCGACGCATGCCAGCCCCAGGGGCAGCGGCATCTCGACGCTCGCTTCGTAGTTAACCGAGATGAGCAAGGTCTTCATTTGTCCCAACCCTGAATGTATACGCTCCGAACTCTGAACGATCCCTACTAAGACGATACTCGCAATCGAACGGGGTTGAAAAGTTGGGATGTAATCGAGGTGTTGGCGGAAGTGATGTTGGGTCTTGTATAGTCCATAGCCCTCGCCAAAGAGGGTCGGCAAGATTGCTGGCTCCGTTCCAGACCACAGCGGAACTCGCTCCGACACACGCAAAGCAACGCTTGACATCTCGACCCCCAATCCGGGCCGATATTCATTCAAACATCGACATTCGCCATTCTGCTGCAGACCCACTTAGACAGAGCCACCGACTGTTCTCAGCGGTCCATCAGTGGCTTCAATATCGGTTCTAAATCTTTGAAGACCTGCACAGCGAGCGAACTGGTGAACTCATATTTGCTGGCGATCTCTCCCGGCACGAATACCATCACGGTTCCGAAGAAGCGGTCGCCGATCATGAACACAAAAACGGCTGTCCGGTTTACCACTCGCGAGTCCATCAGACGCCCACCGAAGCCAAATGTCTTCACCCGGTTATCGCCCGTCCCGGTCTTGCCGCCGAGCGGCATAACCAAGCCATTACGCATCACGAGGCTACAGCACGCTCGTCGTGCGGTTCCGTTCTCAACCACTCTGATCAGCTCTTGACGGACGAGTGCGGCGACATCGTCTGTGGCTGTTGAAAAAGTGCCTGAGTTGATGCTTGTGGTGAAGCAAGGTTCCGGTTATAAGCAGGCGAGAGTTCTTGATGCTGCTGTTCATCGCCATGCTCGGAGGCCTGCTGCTCATGATGGGACACCACGCTCGCTCAGAGTCGCTGTTCTACTACTTCCGTCTGGAAGACCAGGTTCCTGAAAACCATCTGCTGCGGCTGATCGATAAACACGTCAGCTTTGACTTTGTGCGGGAGCGATTGAAGGAGAGCTACAGCGACACGGGCCGACCTTCGATTGATCCCGAACTTCTGCTGCGCATTCTGCTGATTGGTTACCTGTACGGTGTCACCAGCGAGCGCAAACTGGTCGAGGAACTGCGCATGCATCTGGCGTGGCGCTGGTTCACGGGGCTGAGTTTCGATGAAGAGATTCCGCATCACTCGACGTTCTCCAAGAACCGGCACGGACGATTCCAAGAGTCGAAGTTGTTCGAGCAGTTGTTTGAACAGATTGTGCAGCAGTGTGTGGAGGTAGGGCTGGTGCGCGGCGACAACCTGTCGGTGGACGGAAGCTTCGTGGAAGCCAATGCGGCCAAGGAGAGCCGCATTCCACGCGAGCAGTTGATGGAAGCTGCAGAGGTCCATTACACGCTGCGTCAGTATCTGCAGGAGGTGGAACAGCAGAACCCGGTGGAAGAACCGGTGAATAAGCAAGAACAAGTGTCGACGACCGATCCCGATTCCACCTATGCCACCAAAGGCGGAACGCCTGCCCGGCTGGGATACTACGACAACTATCTCGTGGACAATCACAGTTGCGTGGTCGTGGGTGTACAAGCGACGGCGGCCCGCATGAGTCAGGAGACGGTGGCCGCACAGGACATGATCATCCGCTTTGTCCAGCGACAAGGAGGAAAGCCAGCCTCCATAGCAGCCGATACGACCTATGGCAATGGGGAGTTTCTGCAATGGTTGCTGGATCGCGGCATCACCCCTTATATGCGCACGCGAGACAGTGCTCTGCGAAAGAACAATCCCGGCTATGGCCCGGAGCGATTTACCTATCAGCCGGAGAGCAACAGCTACCGTTGTCCTGCGGGAGAGCAACTGAACTACGTTGGCTTGAACGTTCGCAATCGTGCCCATGCCTATATCGGCAGCGCGAAACGCTGCGGAGCCTGCTCGCAAAAAGCGCAGTGCACGAGTGGACGATATAAATATCTCGCCATTCACATCCATGAGTCGGCACGACAACGCGCACGGGAGTTGGCGAACACCCCCGAGTTTTCCACGGCGCAACGACAGCGAAAGAAAGTCGAGGCTTTGTTTGCGGAACTGAAGAATCAGATCGGACTGCGCCGCTTGCGCTTACGACGCTTGAAGTTCGTTCGGGAGCAGTTCTTCCTGGCAGCGGCTGCGCAGAACATCAAGCGACTGGTGCGGTTCCTCAGCCAGCCGACAACACCGGTTCTGCCAGCTACCGCTTAGCCGAACAGAGGGAAGAAAAACTTGGCAGCGGCACTCGCAGCCGAAAAAGCCGTTCCGCTGACGTACTTTTTCAACACCCACGTCTGATAGCACTCGCTGACCACCCGTCGGCTCTCGGCGCAGGATAGTTTCCATCGGCGTATTCTGAGCGAAGCGCAACTGGCTGATGGCGGTACGTGGATAACGCATTCCATTGTTAACAATAACCCCCATTAATTCAGCCAGCGCCCCAGGTGTATCGCCGGAAACGCCGATTGCAGTTGCATAGGACGGCACCAATCGCTCGAATGGGTATCCCGCGCGGCTCCACGCTCGCCAGACTTCTTTGAATGCGTCTTCCTCCATGAGAATCCGGATTCGCAGGTCTTGCGCTTTCGCGTGGCGGGTTCGAAACAGCCATGAGTAGCTCTGCTGGCGCTCGTTCGCACTCGCGTTCACGACCTCTGCGAGTGTCGCGCTCGGATGCTGGACGAGATACGAGAGTAACCATAGTTCGAGTGGATGGACGCGCGAAAGATACCCACGATCCGCCAGACTAAACTTGTCAGGGCTGTACTTCTCATACAGTCCTGCGAACTTCTGGTCGCGCGGAAGGGTTGAATGTACATGCGTGCGCAAGAACGTCGCGAATTCTTCACGGCTCGCACCTGGCCGGACAGACCGGTAAGATACAGCTATCCGGAGCGGCGACTGATGAAGGTTGCCAACCAGCCTTTCGAGAGCCTCGTCGGGCGAGAGACCGGCATATTTACGGTAAAACTGCGCCAGAAATACGCGCCCTTCACGATCAGCGAAGCGAGCGAGATATTGGCGGCGATCCGGATCAGAGGGATTAAGGAAGACATTGGCTGATTTAGCTGTAGTCCGATACATGTAGTAGCGTTCGATGTCTCTCATCAAGCGGATGAAAACCAAGTTGACTGAGCGCTCGAATGCTTCTCGCACGGTCACGATGCGGTGGTTGTCGGCGGATTCGAAGTTCCTGAAGTGGTGCAAGCCTCCGGCAGTGAAGAATCCTTCCGCTGGGCTAGCCGAATAGCGGCGCTCGAGAGCCGCCTCGAGCATCGGTTGCAAGCCCTGATCGCGCGCTGTGGAAAGATAGCTAATTGCCCACGCCGTTAAACAGTCGTCTCGCGCCGGCGCCACAGTGCTCAGTTTCTGATTCGAAACATGAGTGTACTGCTCATGCAGCTCCTCGATGACCTCGAGATAGTTGATCAGCGTGCGAAGTTTGGCGGTCGAGCCAAGCTCGAGCTTCGTGCCCTCATTGATGTTCAAGGGTTGATTGTAGTTATCGGTTTGTATCCGCAAGAGGTTTAGCCCAGGCCCGCGCTCATAAAGCGTGAAGCCATAGATCACGGAACGGGGATCGCTTTGGGCGAGCAGCCGATGCTGCCCCAAGTTTGCCGTGGCAGTCTCTCTCGGATCCGTGAGTTTGCGCAAGAACTTTGTGACATTTTGCTGCGCAGTTCCGTCAATCGTAGTGCGAACAGACAGGTCGAGCCGGTCAAGGGTATACGTATTCTGTAGTCCGAGCAACGGGAGTAGGGGCGCGCGTACCAGAGCACGCGCTTTGCGGTCGACGAAGTCTGGAGTGACGACCGGTTGGCCAGGCTGCGGCACGGAGCGTTCACGCAGAGCAAGATTACCAAGTTCCCTCGAAATAATACCCTCCTTGCACAGCACGCGAAGATAGCGGTCCGTCTGCTCTGTCAATACGTCCGGCTGATGCACAAGATAACGGGAAGGTGCACGCGTGGCGAGCAGAAGTGACGGCACCTCGCGATAACCGCGAGCCTGTTTCTGCCTCTGCACCGTGTCGAGGCTATTTGGCGCGGCCTTTAGCAACTCATTGATGGTGGCGAAATCGGTGCCGTACCACGTCTCAATCCCGTCGCCAAGGCCCGTGACCTCGCCATGCCCTGGCGCGGCCGCGAGCGGGAGTAAGTTCAGATAGTCGCGAACAATCCGTTGTTGTGCTGCCAAAGTGTGCGGACCATCCTGGTAAGCGCGTAGCGATCCGGAGAGCATCTGCCGTGCCTTCTCACCTGCCGAATGGGTTCTGCCTCTGGGCGAGTGTCGCATCTTCTCTAACTGTGTGGCCAAAGTGCTTCCGCCAATCACCGGGTGACGCGGACTGACTGCGTGCACACCGTAGTCGAACACCGCATGTGACAAACGCTGCCATTCAATTGCAGGGTTCCGGTTCGGATAACGCGGGTCCAGCATTGCCCGGTTCTCAATAAAGAGGAGGCTGTCGACTACGAGCTGAGGAATTTCGGAGTATTCACGGTAGGTCTCTTCCGGGTACCGAAACTCATACAAAGGGTTGCCATCCCGATCTAGAATCTGCAGCCCCGCTTCATCCTTCTCGCGGTAGATCGGAAAGACCCCCAAATCTTCCATCGTCAGGTACAGTTTAGAGGGGCGCGCCTGCGCTTCAATCTGATAACCGCGAGACTCTGTTCGCTCCAGGAATTTCGGAATACGTGAATATCCGAGGCGTTCGTCGTACGGCCCGCTCCGCGTGTAGCGGATGGCATTGCTGGGCCCGGGCAAGAGCGTAAACGTCATCTGGTGAGAGATGGCCGTGAACACCCGGGACTGGAGCCAAGACGAACGCAGCTCAATGAACACCAGGGCCAAGGCGATAATCGTTGCAGAGGTTCGCAGCAATGCACGATGAAATCGCCCGCTCCGCAGCCCGGATACAATAAATGCGAAGGGGTGTGTCCGGAATGCCTTTAATGCAAAGAGACGAGATCCGGAGGATAACGGCACAACATCCCCCACCTAGCTGATCCACATTCATTATACGACCGACAGGGGTCTCGCCGACCGCCTCCGGATCATCCCCGAAACCTCGCAGGACCGCGGCAACGGCGATTCCCGAAATGCCTGCCGGTCGTTGCGCGGGGCCTCCGTTACTTGCGTAAATGAGGGTGAGGATTGGGGCCCCCGTAAATCGGCTGTTGTAAGCGAAATAACGAAGAACTATTCTGCTAACCTTATTCTGGAGGTCGTTATGAAAGTCAGCGAAATAATGACCAGGAAGCCTGCATGCTGCCGGCCCTCGAGCTCGACTCTCTCGGCCGCCCTGCTGATGCAGGAAACCGATACTGGAATTCTGCCTGTCATCCAAGATTCCTTTACGCCCAGACTGGTGGGCGTGATAACCGATCGCGACCTCTGCCTGCACGTGGTCGCGGCCGGCAGGGACCCCGCGTACACATGGGTCGATCGATGTATGACAGAAGACCCGGTCTGTTGCACTGGGCAGGATGATGTTTCCCACGCCCTGGAACTGATGAAAACGCATCAGGTCCGGCGTCTGCCAGTGGTGAATGAAAGACACGAGGTCGTGGGTCTGTTGTCCCTTAGCGATTTGATGTGTAAGGCGGGCATCGAAGCTAGCGTGATTGCAGCGACTTTACGGAGCATCTGTGAGCCTGCACGCGCAGCAAAAAAGCCGATCGAGAGGATCATTACGGCTGCTTGATTGCTGCTTTGTCGCGCAGGATGATGGTAGAGGGGTAGCTTTTTTCTCTTGAGCATCAAGATCTGACCTGCCGCAATGATCCGGCCACCCCTTGATTACGGCGAGAGGCTCCAGTCGCGCAACTTTCCAGCCGATCCCTAGCCTGTGGACTACTTCAACTACACGCGATACGTCCTTGTAGGCCACGGGAGCCTCTTCCGCCAGGCCACTCATGGATCCGGCACAGATCAGAATTCCTTTGGTTTTCAACTGGTCGCGTAATTCCGTTCCGCGGACCATCTTCTTGGCCTTGGCTCGGCTCATCACTCGGCCTGCACCATGACACGTTGAACCGAATGTCTGCTGCATGGCTTCCGTTGTCCCAATTAGGACGTACGAGGCTGTACCCATAGAACCGGGTATCAGTACGGGTTGACCGATGTCGCGCAGGTCTTCTGGCAGCACACTGGACCCAGGTCCGAATGCCCGAGTCGAGCCTTTGCGGTGTACGCAAACGCGGATTCGGTGGCCATTAATCTCGTGCTCTTCGACTTTGGCCATGTTGTGAGCGATGTCGTAGACTTGGCGCAACCCGAAATCTTTGATCTTGCCCGCCAATACTTGCTCGAAGCTGTGCCGGATCATATGCGTCAGCAGTTTCCAGTTGGCAAAGGCGAAGTTTGCAGCACACGCCATGGCGTGAAAGTATTCCTGCCCGTCCTCGGAATCAAATGGGGCGCAGACTAATTCTCGATCTGGCAGGGTGATCCCATAATCCAGCACTGCCTTCTGGAATCGGCTTACGTAGTCTTGGCATACCTGGTGGCCAAGGCCACGGGAGCCGCAGTGAACCTGCACCGCGACATTCCCCAAGTAAATACCCAAACGCGCAGCGGTGGCCTGATCGTAGACTTCAGCGATCCTGTCCACCTCGATGGAGTGGTTTCCGGCGCCCAGGGTCCCGAGTTGGTCCCGCCCACGTTCACGAGCGCGGTCGGAGACAAAGCCGGCATCGGCGCCGAGAACTCGGCCGAACTCCTCGGTGCGATCCAAGTCTTCCCGGGACGCATAGCCCTTCTCCAGCATCCAGCGCGAACCTTCTTGCAGAACTCTATCCAACTCGGTGTTGGTCAGGCGCACATGCCCGCGTGGGCCCACGCCGCTTGGGCAATTTGCGTATAAAGAAGAGGCAACGTCTTCGAGGAACGGCCTAATCTCTTCGGCGGTCGCCAGCGATACCAGGAGCCGCACACCGCAGTTAATGTCATAGCCGACTCCTCCCGGAGAAATTACGCCTTCAGGAAGACGTGTCGCCACGACTCCCCCAATCGGGAAGCCGTAACCTTGGTGAATGTCGGGCATCGCGATGGCGTGTCTGATCACTCCAGGCAGCGTCGCCGTGTTCACGAGTTGCACCACGGAGTTGTCACCCAGGGCTGCGTCCAGCAGATCTTCGTCGGCGTAAACACGCGCTGGCACTCGCATGTCATCGCGAAATGTCGGCGGGATCTCCCAGATGTTTTCGGCCACGCGCACGAAACTGTGTTTGCCGAGCATAACGTTCGCGCTCTCTCACCACACTCAGACATCGAAAACGATGGTGGCTTCCAGTCCATCTGAAGTCTGTTTTATTGTAAGGTCATGGAAAGTGGCAGCTTTGATATGTGTGACCCACCCTCCTGACTGTCGACCATCTAGTCGCGCGCGGAGGTAACGGTTGCTGGATTCCAATATCTGGAAACGATCGTAAACTTCACCATGGGTCTGTTCCAGATACAAGATCTCGCTCAGCCAGTTCACTAACAACGCTTCTCTATCGATACCCTCGACTTCGATGGTGCGGACCGCCGACGGATCCCCGCTTGGCCCCAACGGGTCCAGGGAACTCATGGCTCGAGCGGCATTCTCCAGCAATTCTGCAAAATTCCGGCCTTGCACGCGGAAAGCGCGATCGGCGGTGTGCTCGATTTCCTCAAAGCTCATCGCGACCTCGAGAACTGACCGCCAGGAGTGTCAGCGGCGAAGTTCCCCCATCGGTTCCAACGCTGGTTGCATGACTCTGAGACGGTTCACAACAGACTCGAGAAGCTTCTCCCTCTTAAGCAATGCACGCTTGAATTCGCGATGGTCCGTATGTGAGATCTCTCGCAGCAGTGCACTATGCCTTTCACCAAGAATCTCCAACAAAAGCTCCCACTCCTCTATGGTTAACGTGAGTTCCATAATTCCTCCTATGGTGTTAGCGCGTCGGTGGCAGATCGCTGGACCATGCGTCCGCAGCAATCAGCCATTTCTTCCCTACGCGTCTCCACACAGTAAGATACTTGCCGTGATCTTCTCTTCTCGTTCCGTCATTCACTGGCACGTTCATGCGATACGTACCCACGTCCCAGGCAACGGGCCCCTGTTGCTTGATATAAGTGACGTCAAAAGCGAGGTCGGACACGCCATGGCCGAGCGGCGCCTTCAGATACTCTCGAATCAAATCGCGTCCGTGAACTGCTGGGTGGTGTGGTGGAAGGTAAACGGCGTCGGCGGCATAGGCAGCAGCTACTTCGTCCAACTCCCCTGCATTCCAATGGCTAGCCCAATCCTTGCCGATCTGGCGGATCATGCCAGCCGCATTGACGGCTCTGGTTTGGGCAATCGTGCGGTCTCGTTTCGTGCTACCGCCTTGGGTGTGCTTCTTCGCAGTCCTTTGCATGAAAACCCTCCTTCCCCTCCATTCAGACACTCGTTGAAACAAACTCAAGCGGCGCGGGGTATCGAAGCGGCACTTCGGTCCAGCAGCGAGCGCACATCTTCATCGCTGATCTGGCTGAAATCCTGATACCGCTGTGACACAGCCAAAAACAGATCCGGCTCTGCCACGCTGATGACTTCGTCTGCTTCCATTCTGATAGCGCTGCAGCCGCAGGCTGGAGCGACGGGAACGGCCACCACAACTCGCGCGGCCTTTCGCCGGCGAATAGCTGCGACCGCGGCCAGAATGCTGCATCCTGTCGCGATGCCATCATCCACGAGAATGACCGTTTTCCCTGCTAGCTCCAGCGGTGGGCGGCCGCCGCAATATAACGCTTCGCGGTATTCAAGCTCCTTCCGCGCGGCCGCCGCCACCTCCTTGATGTCCCCTTCCGACACACCGAGTGCCCCGACTATGGACAGATCGAGTACCTGCACCTCGCCCTCAGCAACCGCGCCCATGGCGAGCTCCCTGTTCCAAGGGGTTCCAATCTTACTGACCACAAAGACATCGAGTGGGACGTGCAGCGCGCCCGCCACCGCGAAGGCCACGGGCACACCGCCCCGAGGAACTCCCAGCACAATCACGTCGTAACGACCGGCGTATGCCGACAGCTTGCTCGCGAGTACACGTCCGGCTTCGGCTCGATCCAGGAATGGGAGCACTTCAAGGTCTTCGTCTTCTTCTCGGAACAACATAGCTACCTCTTCTCGAGCATACGGCCTCAGGCTGCCGCTTGCGATCGCCCGGCCCTCGGGCTGACAGCAACGACTGCTCCGATGAGAGTGAGAACGAGAAAGGAAAGCAAGCTCATCCCCAGCATAACCACACCTCCTTGGGACCAGGGGAGACCAAGTTGGTCTTCGAAGAACGAGGTCCGGAACTGGGTCAAATGAACCTTGCCAATCGAGGTCCAGAATCGAGACTCGATCCGCAAATTGATCTTTTCATCTTTCATTTTAGGCCTACTTGATCGCAGACTCAATACTTCTGCAAAGTGATCATCAGGGATTGCGGCGCCAAAACGGGATTCCACCCAGTTCCCAGCCTGTTTTTCGTGGGCCTGTCGACCTAGAATGCTGTCGTGGTTCTTTTGGTCCGTGCTGGTTGTGCCATGCTGATGCGGCAAGTATATTTTCGATTTTACGCAGAGTTGAATGAACTGATCCCGCCGACCAAGAGAGGTTCCTATTTCGTCCATGGCTTTGATACCGCTGCCTCACTCAAGGATGTGATCGAGGCCTTAGGGGTGCCGCACACCGAGATCGGTCTCATCTTGATTAATGGTGAGTCCGTGGACTTCTCCTGCCAGCTGAACGACGGAGACCGAATCAGCGTTTACCCACTTTTCCGATCCCTCGATATCAATCGGCTCACACGTGTGCGGCCCGCGTTTAAAGGGGAAAGACGCTTCGTGCTCGACAACCATCTCGGCAAGCTAGCGGCCTACCTGCGAATGCTGGGTTTCGACAGTTTGTATCGCAATGATTATCGCGACGAGGAACTCGCCCGCATCTCCGCAAACCAACAACGAACACTGTTAACCAGGGACCGCGGACTATTGAAACGCAGCATAGTGATCCACGGATACCTGGTACGGGAAACACACCCGCACCACCAGATGATGGAAGTTCTGAGCCGTTTCGATCTGTTCGCATCCATTTCCCCATTCCGCCGCTGTCTCCACTGCAATGCACCGTTGCAGGCGGTTCCGAAGGAGTTGATTCAGCATCGCTTGCTACCAAAGACCGAGCAACACTATGACGAGTTCCACATTTGCAGGGAGTGTGATCGAATCTACTGGAAGGGATCGCACTATCAGCGCATGCAAGTCCTCATCGCCCGCGTTATTCCGGGTGTAATCGTGGACTGAGAGCTCGAGTCGTCCAGGTCCGCGAGGAATGACGGAGCTTGGCCATTGAGGTGAGTACTATAATGAAGTCGCACTCGGTTGTGATTGACTTCACGGATTCGGAAAGGCAGCCGAGGGAACCTCGCAGCAGAGGTGGGCCGTGCCTGTCCTGATTTTGGCCATTGCCTCATTCCTGTTTTTCTTTTTTGTGGTGGCATTGCTGTGCATTGCCAACACACTTGAGTCACGAACACTTCGTCGAAAGAGAATCCTAACGCAGGCAAAACCGCTGGCCTTGCTCTCGATCACGGAGGCGTTCGACCCGATCTATTCAATCCTTTGGGAAGCCCCAATCGCGGCTTTGGAGCTCATAGACTCCGCCGGGCCAGCGGGCGTTCCCGTTGCGCGGTTGCGCCCAATATATGAAGCGGCCGGCGCGCGCTTTCCGGAAATTTATGACGGCTGCAGTTTCTTGCAGTGGCTTCAGTTCCTAGAGGAGATGCAGCTGATCTCATGGCATGCATACAAGTTAGTTCTTACCCCTGAGGGACATGCCTTTCTGAGGTTCCGATTTGTGACGAACGCGATGGTCGAAGTGTGAGGCAAAGCACCATCGATCCACTGGATGACGCTGCAGATCATGGCAACGAATTCCAATTTCAAGCCCCCTGCTTTGGGCGTTCCTGCGCGCTCCTCTTCGTAGGCGGTGATAGCATTATATGGGCGGCACTCCTCCGACTTCGCTGTGGTGCCGCAGGGCAGGAAGTCATGAAGATCCTTTTAGCCACTGATGATTCCCAGTTTTCGGAAGCTGCGGCGAAGAACCTCGCCGCGCAGTTCCGGCCCCAGGATACCGAGGTCCGGGTATTGCACGTTGTTGAACCGATTGCGATCTCTGCGCCTCCACAAATGTCTCCAGGGTACTATCCGGAACTAGAGAACCGACTCCCGCAAGCACACGAAATCGTAGATCGGGCGGCCAAAACGCTCTCGTCCGCCGGCTTCAGAGTGACCACGTCAGTCGCGACAGGCGACGCGAGGAGCGAAATTTTGGATGATGCTGCGAAATGGCACGCTGACCTGATTGTTCTCGGCTCTCATGGACGCAAAGGCCTGGGACGCTTCCTCCTTGGCAGCGTTTCAGAAGCCGTAGCCCGCCACGCCCACTGCTCTGTACAGATTGCGCGGATTCCATCGTAACGACCGCTCCCACACCCTTTTGCCCAACATGTACGGGGTCAACACCGGCATTGGCGAACTTTCAGAAGTCGTGCTGACTTCAGAACAGGTCGAAAAATTCCAGAAATACTTGCTCTACTCCCATGCTGCGGGTTGTGGAGAACCCTGCAGGGAAGAAGACGTGCGCGCGGGCATGCTTTCACGCCTGAACACTCATTGCTGGGGTCATTCCGGGATTCGCCGCGAGGTCGTGGAAATCCAGATCGAGATGCTCAACCGGGGCGTCACCCCGGTTGTGTGTCAAAAGGGTTCGGTGGGCGCATGCGGAGATCTCTCCCCGATGGCACAAATGGCCATCACACTCATGGGTGAGGGCGAGGTGTTCTACAAGGGGAGTCGATGGCCGGCGACGGAGGGTTTGGCAGCGGCTAGCATTGCGCCGATTACGTTCCGCGAACGAGATGGCTTGGCCACATCAATGGCTCCGATCTCACCACCGGCATGGGCTGCCTGGAACTCTACGATGCCGAAAGGTGGCTCAAGACGCAGGAAGTCTGCCTGGCGATGAGTCTGGAAGCTCTCAACGCCAACATGGCCGCATACGATCCGCGGATTCACCACGTGCGCGGTTACCCGGGAGCGCAGGTATGCGCGGAGAACATCCGAAGGCTAACCGCAGGATCCGAACTCCTCAAGCTACCCGGCAAGAAAGTGCAGGACGCCTACTCGCTCCGTTCCAGCCCGCAAGTCATCGGTGCCGCCAAAGACGCATTCCAGTGGAGCCGATACATGCTTGAGATCGAACTCAACCACGCCGCCGACAACCCAGTTTTCTTCCCGGACGAAGATCTAGTACTTACGTGTGCCAACTTCCAAGGCACTCCGTTGGCGTTCGCGCTCGAACTCGTCGGCATGTCAGTGACTACGGTGGCAGCTCTCTCCGAGCGCAGACTGAATCGGCTCCTGAATCCTCATTTGTCGATGGGGCTGCCTGCTTTCCTTACCAAAGGCGCCGGAATGTTCTCCGGCCTCATGCTCTCCCAGTACACTGCCGGAGCATTGGTTTGTGAGAACCGTGTGCTGTGTCACCCAGCGGCGACCGGCTCCATTCCAGCCGCCGCTGACCAGGAAGACTTTGTCTCCATGAGCATGACTACGGCCATCAAGACCCGGCAGATTCTGGAGAACGCATGGCACATCGTCGCGATCGAACTGATGGCGGCTGCTCAGGCCTTCGACCTGCGGGCGCCCGTTAAACCATCGCCTGCCTCTGAGGCGGTGTACCAGGTCGTCCGCAGTCATGTGGAGAAACTTGAGGAAGACCGGTCACTCTTCGACGACATCAACACCCTCACCAGGGTGGCCAAGGACGGCAAGATACTGGAGGCTGCAGAAAGGACTATCTCAAGGCTCAATTGAACTCCGAGACACTACCCAGCATCTCGCTGAGCTTCAGCAACCCCACTTTATTCTTGATGATTTTTTCTTCGGTACTCATCTGACATTCTCCTTCCGCGCTTGTTGCGCGAGTTTAGCAAATGTCAGATCAAGTTGAGACTAGGACACCTCAGAATGGCTTCGTGAGGTGAACAATGAGCAAGCACCGATCGTGAGGGCGGCTGGCAACTTCTCTATGGCCTGTTGAAGTCGGGCGAGCGAGTGATTTGCGGCGACACGTGTCCCGAGCTGGTGGAAGCGATTCCGACTCGCCTGCACGACCCAAAGAAACCAGGAGACATCCTCAAAACCCCTGGCGATCATGCTGATGATGTCGTCGATGCTCTGCGTTACGCGATCTATTCGTTCGTCACTGCAAGCGACGTACGGAAGCTGGGCACTGGGCAGGCTTTCTGTAGGACGTTGCTTGCCAGACGTGGCAACGCCCTCTCCCCCGAAGTTTCGCCCAGCGCATACCACAGGCGCTTTGTGTGTCGCGTAGTTGTCCAGTATCAAGTGCAACGTCCAGAACGGCGGGCACCGCCGCCTTCGGGAGCGACGTCATGCGTCCTTCTCTTTTGTCTGTACGCTTGCCCACGTGGCTGCGATGGCCTCTCGCAGAGCCAACCGCAGACCCAGCAGGTCCCGCTTTGGCTTGAAACCCACCTCGGCTCGGATCCGCCGGTCGTCCAACTCCCAGCGGTCGGCCAGGAACGCGGCCCCCGTCCACTCCGTCCGCGGGAGAACCCGAATCGGCACGGCAGAGCCGGTGACATCCACAACTAAACGGGCGATCTCCTTCCAAGTCACGTAGGCACTAGCCAGGTTGTACACATGGCCACCCCGGAGGTCCGCCCGCAGGAGCAGGTCCACGGTCTCGACGAAATCTTCGAGGCTCAGAAAGCTCCCTCCGCAGTCGGCAGGGACGACGAGGGCCTGGCCCACCGCGGCGGTCTTGAGCATCTCCCGGAGGTGCCGGCCACCGATCTCGGAGCCGAACGCCCACCAGAACCGGAGAACGGCCGCAGGCGGACCTCCGTTTGCGGCACAGAACAGCGTCAGCTTCTCTGCGAACTCCTTGGCCAAGGCATATGCCGGCTTCCGCGCGGCGAGCACCAGAAGGGGGTGGTCTTCGTCAATGGGGTGGCGCACCGGCTTTCCATAGACCACGGCTGTGCTCGTGTAGAGCAGGCGCCCGACCCTCTCACGCCGCGCCGCTTCCTGCAGGCAGACGTGGCCGCGGAGATCGTGCTCCAGCAGATACCCTGGATCATCGGAGAACGACCACGCGAGGTGCACGATCGCGTCCGCGCCCCGGCACGCCTCCGCGACAGTCGCCGGCTCCTCGAGCAAGCCGCGAACGACCCGCAGTCCGGGATGCGGCACAAGCGCCCCCACCTCCCGGTCCAAGACGACCACCTCGTGCCCCCTCAGGAGGAGCGCCGGAACCAGGTCCCGCCCGACGCCCCCGTTCCCACCTGTAATCAGGATGCGCATACTTATTCCTGCCAATGGTACAGCGTCGAACCGCAGTGGAATCAGTGTGTTTTCAGCGCGGGCGAGAGGCGGTGAAATCAAGGATTCCGGTACAGCTACTGTGGTCAGCAAGGTATACCGGGCTGACCACCCCGAACCCGAATTTCCCGACCAATCGAATCACTCACTTGCGGCTCTTCGGAAAACACCCTTAACCACAGGGTTAGCAAGGGCCCGGGACGGCCTGAAATCACGAGATTTGCCCTTTCCTGCGTCCATCCGTGTGCCCTCGTTGACTCGGCTTCCTCACATCCTTAATATTGCACCCTGAGCCCTGCGCCACCCATGATCGGCCAGACCATCTCGCGCTACCGCATCGTCGAGAAGCTCGGGGGCGGCGGTATGGGCGTCGTTTACAAGGCCGAGGACACCGAGCTAGGTCGTTTCGTTGCGCTCAAGTTCCTGCCCGATGACGTGTCCCGAGACCCGCAGGCATTGGAACGATTCCGACGTGAAGCCCGCGCAGCGTCAGCGCTAAACCATCCCAACATCTGCACGATTTACGACATCGGCAAGAGTGGCGAGCAGTCGTACATCGCGATGGAGTTTCTGGACGGGCTGACGCTGAAGCACCGCATTGCTGGCCGACCGATGGACACCGAGTTGATTCTGTCGCTGGCCATCGAGATCGCTGACGCACTGGACGCAGCGCACACAGAAGGCATCGTCCACCGCGACATCAAACCCGCGAACATTTTCGTGACCAAGCGGGGCCACGCCAAGATTCTCGACTTCGGGCTGGCGAAGGTCAGTCTGGCAGGCAGTTCTTCGAGCAAGATTGCGTCTCTTAATACGCAGACGGTGGACGCGGAGCACCTGACTAGTCCGGGCGCGGCGCTGGGCACCGTTGCCCATATGTCGCCGGAGCAGGCACAGGCCAAAGAGCTGGACGCGCGTAGTGATTTGTTCTCTTTCGGCGCCGTGCTTTACGAGATGGCGACGGGCATGATGCCGTTCCGGGGCGATAGTTCCGCGGTCATCTTCAAAGCCATTCTGGATGCGGAACCAACGTCCGCCGTGCGGCTGAATCCCGATGTGCCCACCGAGCTCGAACGCATCATTAACAAGGCACTGGAGAAAGACCGCGAACTGCGCTATCAGGGCGCGGCGGAGATGCGTGCCGACCTGAAGCGGCTGAAACGAGAAAGGGAATCACGCCATCGCGGGGCGAGTTCGGGATCAGTCGCGGTCGCACAGGAAAGCGGTGCGCAACCAATTGCGCAACCGCCCATGTCGGGACCATCATCGTCGGCCGCATCTTCCGCGACTATGGCGGCGGCGATGCCGACGCAGCCTGTACGTACCTCCGGACAAACAACGAGCAGTTCCGCAGTCGCGGCCGCCAAAAAACATAAATTGGGAGTTGCCGTCGGTGCGATCGCCGCGCTGGTAGTTCTGGGTGCGGCTGGATTTGGTGTCTATTCCATCCTGCACCGCGCCGTTTCCACGCCCTTCCAGAACTTCGCTATCGCGCAGGTCACTAATTCCAGCCGGGCCGTCGTTGCCGCCATATCTCCCGATGCAAAGTACGTGCTGACGGTGACGAACGACAAAGGGCTGAACAGCCTCTGGCTGCGTAACGTGGCGACGGGAAGCGACACCCAAGTAGTTCCGCCTTCGGCCACCATTCCCAACGTCGCGTTCTCGCCGGACGGAGACTACATCTATTTCCGGAAGGCCGAGAATGCCATCGCCAGCGATTTCAATGTCTATCGCACCCCGGTATTAGGCGGTACGCCAAAGGCCGTGGTCCACGACGTGGATACTGCCTTCACGTTTTCTCCCGACGGACGCCGGATCGCCTACTTCCGCGCCAACAATCCGGAAACTGCCAAGTATCGCCTGCTCAGTGCCAACCTAGACGGCAGTGATGAAAAAGTGCTGTACATTGCGCCCCTGCAGGAAGGGATGGCACGTTGGCTGGCGTGGTCTCCCGATGGCAAGAAGATCGCCTATCCCGCGTTCCAACCGGGCAACGCTCTTGGGGGGATCAATCTGTTCGATTTGGATACAGGAAAAATACAAACCCTCGCCTTTGCCGATAAAGAGGTTTGGGAAATGACCTGGTCGTCTGGTGGGGATGGCTTGTTTGTCATCTATCAACAAAAAGGGCCCAACTTCAACCGGCGCCAGATCGGCTACGTCGCCCTGGCGGAAGGCCAGTTGCGTCCCATTTCACGTGACACCAATAGCTATGCGACTTTGAGTCTCTCGGCCGATGGCAAAACGTTGGCCACGGTGCAGCGAAAAGTGGTCAGCAACTTTTATGTTTTGCCCGGCGAAGGGAGCACTTCTGCCGACCTCAACCCGTTAGCTTCCGGTGGAGAACATATCCAGTTTTTCAATTGGACCTCCGATGGAGCCTTGCTGACTTCCGACCCATCCCAGCTCGTGCGCATGGATGCCAACGGAAACAATCCCAACCAACTGGTCAGCGATCAGGCGGCGAGCATTCTCAGCCTCTCGCAGTGCGGTGCGTACATAGTTTTTCCCTGGGCATTTCATGACAGCAACTCGATCAGCATCTGGCGTGTCAATGCGGATGGCTCCCATCCTATGAAACTGGCAGACGGCAGGTTTGACACGTTTCCGGTGTGTTCGGCCAATCAGAACTGGGTTTACTACTTTACGGACACGAAACAGCTTTGGCGGGTACCCATGGATGGCTCGGGCAAACCGGAACCAATTCCCGGCAGCAGTATCGCTGGTGCATTTCTGGCGGGGCGGGGAATGGGCATTTCGCCCGATGGAAAAACCCTGGCGTACGTCGTCATAATGATCACTCCAGAAAACCAGACCGACATTGAGAAAATCGCCATGTTGGATGTAGCAACTCTCAGTTCACCGCGTCTGCTGCAAGCCAATCCGCGAATTTCGAAAGGCGTGCAATTCACCTCTGATGGAAAGGCCGTCGCCTACCCCGTCGCCGAGAATGGTGTGGATAACGTCTGGATCCAGCCCATCGATGGCACTCCTGGGCGCCAGCTTACCCACTTCAATTCGGAGCAAATCTACTCGTTTCACTGGTCGCCGGATGGCAAGAATCTCGGCATCCTGCGCGGCCACACCGACTCCGATGTCGTCCTTCTACAAGAATCCAAGCCCTAGATTGTTAGTGCAACGGCGATTTATCGTCAACCCCTCGCCTTCATTGACTTGCCCGACCTCCGGCCCTAAGATTTCAGCCAAATGATCGGCCAGACCATCTCGCACTACCGCATCATCGAACTGTCTCAGTTCCGTAGAGTCGTGGCTGCTGCCGTCGTTGTCCTTCTGGCCTCTTCGCTATCCGAAGCCAAACAGGAAGTCTGGGTCGAGGTTCGCAGTCCCAACTTCATTGTGGTCAGCAATGCGGGAGAGAAACAAGCGCGGAAGGCAGCCTTGCAGTTCGAGCAGATTAGAGCGGTTTTCCGCCAGTCGCTCGAAGTCGCGAACAAATATCCCGGCCCTTCCGTCACCGTTCTCGCCGCCAAGGACGAAGGCACGATGCGCGAACTTCTCCCTGAGTATTGGGTCAAAGGGCATACGCATCCGGCTGGGCTCTTTGCAATTCGTTTGAATCAGTATTACGCGGCCGTCGAACTCGATGCACAAGGTTCACCCTACGAGACCTTCTACCACGAGTATTACCATTCAGCTTTTCCCTCTCGCTGACCCGGTCTCGCAATTCGTACGCCTTCTTTAGGTTGGCGATAGCGAGACTGGTTTGAGAGGGTTACTGTAACGAACGCCCAGCGTATAGTACGCACGCGCGAAATTGGGGTCGAGTTCGACGGCGCGTTTTAGGAGGGGAATGGCTGCAGCATCGCCCTTCTCGCGGTACACAACTCTGGCTTGGGCGTAGGCTTTCAATGCCTCAAGCGAAGAGGTGGTAACGTCGTACTCTTCCCCGACCTGCACCCTATCAGATTTTTGGATTGATGCCAGCGATTCCCCTAGTTTGCCCCACAGCTCCCTTGTTGTGTCGCTCAGGGTACGCACCACCTGTTCGCGGCTATCGGCCTCCGCTTCCGTGCTCCCTAGAGAGTCGCCGCTCTGACAATTCACTGCGCGCACACCGACTATGTAATGACTACCCAGGCTTGCCACCGACCCAGCCAGCAGCGCCTTGCTCCCGGTACGCAAGCAGATTTCACGAGCTAACTCCGGCGTCACCCGCTCGCTACCGCGCCGACTCATCAGGCGCAGAGTCTCACTAACCTTGTTATCGGATAGCACGCTGATAAACGAAGATTGTTCGAGCTGCATGGCCAGCGCCTGTTTGAGCGTGTCGTCGAACAAGGGGTCGCCAGTCCGGTTGTCGAAATCAGCGAGGACAATCGTGTCTTTCTCAGTTAGCTTGACTCTCCGAGATCGCCAGAACAGTCCACCACCGACAAGAGTGGCCACCGCCACGGCGGCCGCGAAAGCGAACTTCCAGCGCCTCGCGGCCGGTGCAGGTCTGACTAAAGGTTGTTCTCTCGACGGAGTCGCTGCCATCCTGCTGCTCGAATCCTGTACTGCTGCACCGAACCGCTCGTGGCCGCCGCAGGCGCCGGTTGCGGGACGTCCTCGGCGACCATCACACCGCTCGACGATTCGGTCTCGCGTTTCAACCGCTTGAGGTCGGTACGAATGTCCGCCGCATGCTGGTAGCGGAGGTCTCGGTCTTTCTCCAGAGCCTTGTTAATGATCCGTTCTAGGTCGGCCGGAACTTCGTTGTTCAATCGCACTGGCGCTACCGGCATCTTGTGGCAGAATGGAGTCGAAGATGGCACCCGATGCGTCGCCCTTGAACGGTAAGGTCCCCGTGGTCATTTCGTGGAGCACAACGCCAAAGGAAAACAGATCGGTCCGGGCGTCCAGTGCTTTGCCCCGCACCTGCTCCGGCGACATATAAGGCCACAGTTCCAAGCGTGCTGCCGGGACTAGTCAGGTGCTCCTCGCTCATCGCCGTCTCTTGGGCTGTTGCCCCCGCCGCTTCGATCACTCTGCGGCCAACGGGAGTCACTTTCGCCAGACCAAAGTCGAGAATTTTGGCGTGCCTGCGCTTGGTGACAAAGATGTTGGCGGGCTTGATGTCGCGGTGGACGATGCCTTCCGCGTGTGCTGCTTCGAGCGCGTCCGTAATCTCGATGACGAGCGACAGAATCAACTCGGTTTCCAGCGGTCGCCCCGCAATGCGATGTTTCAGCGTCAGCCCGTCCAGAAACTCCATAGCGATGAACGCTTCGCCGTGCTGGTCGTCAATTTCGTAGATGGTGCAGATGTTGGGATGATTTAGGGCAGAAGCGGCTTTGGCTTCGCGTTGGAAGCGGGCTAGAGCTTGCGCATCCTTAGCAATCTCGTCAGGAAGGAACTTCAGGGCAACAAACCGGTCGAGCTTCACGTCCTCGGCCTTGTAGACCACGCCCATCCCGCCACCGCCCAGCTTCTCGACGATGCGGTAGTGGCCCAGTTCAAGGCCGACGCGCAAATCTTGGCCCAACGCTCGGCTGGCCATAGGGAAGAAGCTCCCTCCGCCTTACCTGTCGTAATTATTTCACCAGCTAGAGAGCTGGGGAGGAGATCCGCCGGGCGTCCCCGAGCTCACGCCCGCTTGCGACGCAGAGGTTGAGTACTGTCCTTTCGGAGGACACCTGGTCTGCTCGTTGTGTATCACAACGGAGTCATCGTTTTCTGTGACCAGGCGCACAAAACTAAACGAGTCGCCGCCAAAGATGTGGCAATCTGGCGAAATATCGCGATTCCACCAACGACTTTACCTCCTCGATGGGATCTTAGGGCTGATGCCCTCACCACTCTGCCTGTTGGCCGAAACGGAAGCTCATGCCGTCTTCGCTTGAAAGCTGGTCACGTTCGCCACTTCTTGCCGCAAAGACATTGCTGCTGCTCGTTGTGCGCTCGAGAGGAAAGGCGACGAGTTGACGGCAGAATCTACACTCATTTCCAGCAGACGTCCCTGTGCCTGAAAAACCTTCTCCCAAACATGCGCGGCCAATACTACGACAATTGCGCAGGCAAGCAGTGCCAGAGATGCTACCGGGAAACCGGAATGCCATGCCCGACCCAATTGGTACGCAATCGTTGCAGCCACGACTAACACACCGCCCAAGAAGATGCCACCTAGCTTCACGGTTTCGGCAAAATCGGTGGTCGTTCGCGCTACGTGATAGGCATCTCGATACCGCTCGATAGCTCCTGTGCTCTCGTTCGATTCCGGTACAAAGGGAAGGATTACTCCGGTGCTCATGAGAACCTCCTCCGCGGAAAGGCACCCCTCTTAACGCTACTTCAGTTGGGCAGGTCTTTTCTGTGATGCCTGACACCCCCCAGTGTGAACTGCTCTCCATAATGGACAGCCTGCATACTTTAGAGAAGAGTCCAAACTGGACTGAGGGAAGCGGCCCCGACCCCTAATTGGCGTAATATCGCCACTGCCCAAGGGAAACCAGAAGCTACTATATGATGAGCCTATTCGCTGCGAACTCCTCTGTTTGGGGGTGCTTCCAATGAAGCGTTGCTATGGACCAGAATGCAAGGTTTCACGATCCGTTGCGCAACAGGTCTCGACCAGGTTCGGGCGCCTCGGGCTCTGTCTATCGCTGGTTGTCTTCAGTACTTTTGCCTCAGCCCAAGCGATCGCGCAATCCTCAGCACTCGCCTATCCCGGGGCTGATTGGGAAAGGGCCAAGCCCGAGTCAGAAGGCTACTCCAGTGCCAGACTGGAGGCGTTGCGCACCTGGCTCAAAAGCCAGCACACGACGGCGATGCTTGTCTCGGTACATGGCAAGGTCATCTTCGAATACGGCGACCTGCAGCGAGTGAGCATTGTGGCGTCCGTGCGGAAGAGCATACTCGCCATGCTTTACGGGAACTACGTCTTCGATGGGACGATTGATCTCAGCAAAACGGTCAAGGAACTCGGACTGGACGACGTGCAGAAGTTCCTTCCCATCGAGAAGAACGCCACCCTGGAGCAACTCCTGACAGCCCGCTCTGGGATTTATATGCCATCCAGCGAGAATCTCGACGCCAACGCCCCACGACGGGGATCTCAACGTCCGGGTTCCTACTTTTTCTATAACAACTGGGACTTCAACGCGGCCGGCACCGCCTTCGAGAAGCTTACCAGGAAGGACATCTACGATGCCCTCGAGTCGGAACTGGCCAAGCCCATCGGGATGCAAGAATTCGACCGGTCCCGGCAGAAAAAGATCTCCTCGATGCCAGCTTCGGTACACCCGGAATATGCCATGTATCTCTCCACGCGAGACATGGCGCGGCTCGGGGTGCTCATGCTGCGCGAGTGCAGTTGGAAGGGCAAACAACTGGAACCCCGAGACTGGTGCAGGTACATCTCCAGGGTTATCACTCCCTTCCATGAGATGAATCCACCCGGCTTGCGGGCGTTAGGACGGCCTGATCGCTGGGGTTACGGCGCGCTCTGGTGGGTATGGGATGCGCCAGTGTGGCCGGGCAACGAGTATGGCAGCCCGTTCCAAGGAGCTTACAGTGCGATGGGGGCTGGCGGTCAATACATCACCGTGCTTCCTGGGCTCTACATGGTCATCGCTCACAAGGTCGACATCGATCAAGACCCGAAAGCAGAGGTCACCAATCTGGAGTATGACGCCATCCTGCAAATGGTTATCGCCTCTGCGTGTTCGGGCACTTGTAAATAGCATCACTGAAACCTGGCTCAGCGGACGCTCCCGTCAGAAAAGGGGCTCTTGGCCCCGGAGGTGAGGTTCTCATTACCGAAAAGGCACATATAAAACCAGTTCTAGCCGTATTTTGTCCGTTGAAAATACTTAGTGATAAACCGCAAAGTCAAATGGTAGAGCAGTCGGGAAAAGAGCAGCGAATTAGCGCTGGTCGTAGTAGCCGGTGCGCGTGCGAGTTGTCATCCCCGGCTTATCGACCGTAACCTGAAGCGCATGGTACTCGTTCGCCTGATCCGCTGGAAGGTTCACATTTCGAAGTACGGTGTTGTCGCAGGGGTGGTGCCAAACGACTTTGTATTCAAGGCCGGGCAGTATATTGACCTGAATCTATCGGGTTTCCAGCCTGGTGCGTCAAGTGGGCTGACTCATACGTTCTCCATCGCTAGCTCCCCGTTCGACGAAGAGCTTGTAGTCACACAACCCGCATGTGCCTCTATTGCGCGTTCAGCCAAAGACACAGCAGGGATCAGCGCGTTCCCTTCTCCAGCAGATACATGTAAGAACGATAGACTTGGCCCGTGGCTCGGGTCATTCCGATTTCGCAGGTTCGGCTGCTGGAGTAACACGCGTCGGGGTGTTTTGCCCTGACCTCAGCGGCTTCCGGCTGGGTCGCGGATTGTGTCAGCTCGGGGAACAGAAAACCTCGATCGCCCGCGAAGGCACAACAACCTGCGTTTGCCGGAATCAACACCTCCTGGCTGCACGCTTTCGCAATGCCTTCCAGCTTCGCCGTTATCCCCATCTTCGTGACCGAGCACACCGGGTGCAGCGCGACGCAGTTGACTTTCGCTTTCACCGTCAATTTGGGCAACAGTTCATCGTGTACGAACTCGATGGCATCCAGTACCGTCAATTGATCGAAGCGCCCCTGGTTTTCAGGAGTCAGATAATCTCGCGCCGTCTTAAGGGTATAGGTGCAAGGACTGGTATCGATCACGACCGGCAGTTTTCCCTGGCCAGACCATCGCCAGAGCCGTTCGACTGCTGCATTCGCCGCGATCGCGTAAGCGCGAGTGAATCCCTTGGAAGAAAACGGCATACCGCAGCAGGTTCCGGCAACGTCGGATGGAATGTATAGGGGCACTCCCGCACGCCGGGCCAACTCCAAGGTTACTTCCATGAGAGACCGGCCCTTTTCTTTGGGCTCGGCGGGCAACCGGCCCATGATGCGCGAGATACACGCTGGGAAGTAAACAGCCTGAGCCCCTTCCTTCGTAGTAGTGGGAACCTTTCCGGCTGCGAAGGGAGTATCCGGCATCCATTCGCCAAGGTTCCCTCCGGCAAAGCGTTTCATCAAACGAGTAAGCGCGCGCATGCCGCTGACGCCGATCACTCCTTCTGCCGCATGCCCAAGTCGTAGCGCCCAGCGTAGCCCGCTTTCCGTGGAACTGAAGTTACTGGCAATGCGGACAGCCCAGTCATGGGCTCCAGGGGAAGCGCGAAGACTGCGGAAACGCTTCACCAGTTTCCCGGTATCAATATTCACCGGGCATGCCGTGGCGCAAAGGCCATCCGTGGCGCAGGTATCCAGCGCCATGTAGGGGAATTCACGATCCAATGCGTTCCAGAACTCCGAGCCATTACCTGCCTCTTTGCTGTCTGGCCATTTCGCGACGCACAACAATGCGTTGACGGGGCGTTAGAGTCAGTTCCCGGCTGGGACACTTGGGTTCGCAGTAGCCGCACTCAATGCACTTGTCGATCTCCGCCTCGACAGACGGAAAGCGCTTGAGATCGGCGAGGTGCGCCTTTCGATCAGCGTTGATGATTACTCCCGGATTGAGCAGATTGTCTGGATCGGCCAGCTTTTTCAGTTGGCGCATGATTTCGTAGGCGTCCGTCCCCCATTCCGTCTCCACAAACGGAGCCATGTTGCGCCCCGTGCCATGTTCCGCCTTCAGCGCGCCATCGTAGCGATGCACCACGACTTCGACCAGGTCGTCAATAAAACGGGAGTACTGATCGATCGCCGCTTGATCGTTGAAGCTCTGAGTGATAACAAAATGCAGGTTGCCGTCTTTGGCGTGGCCGAAAATTATGGCATTCGAATAGTCGTGCTTGCGAAACAACCGGTTGAGATCGTGCGCCGCATCGGCCAGGCTCTCCACCGGAAACGCAACGTCTTCGATAATCACGGTCGTGCCGCTCTGACGCACCGAGCCGACGGAGGGAAACATTCCGGAACGAATCTTCCAAAGCAATGCCTGCTCCGCAGCGGCGTGCGTAAAATGCGCGGGCTCGAACAGCTTGAGTCCGGCGACCGAATCCTTCGCCAGCGCTTCCAACTCGGAACGATTGTTTTCCTCGGCCGATTGGAATTCGACCAGCAGTCCCGCAGCTCCGTCGGGAAGCGTTTTGATCGAGGCCGGTATCCCGGCTTGATCCTCGACCGAGCGCAGTGCAGCCCGATCCATGATCTCAACCGCTTTGGCGCCAGCCGTGCGTAAGGGGACAATGGAATCGGCAGCCGCGTACAAATCGGAGTACAACAATAGTCCCGTGTACTTTACCGGCAAATCGGGGACCGTGTTCAATACGGCTTCTGCAATAAAGGCCAAGGTTCCCTCGGCTCCGATCAGCACGTGCTGGAAAATGTTGACGGCGGTGTCGAAATCGAGGAAGGCGTTCAGCGAGTAACCGGTTGTGTTCTTTCGCTTGTACTTGTTGCGCACTCGTTCGCGCAGATCGGCATTTTGTTCCAGCTTCTGCTTCAAATCCAGAACGCGGCGTGCCAACTCCGGTTCGCGCGCATGAAACTCCGCGTCCGCATCAGGCTGCGACGTGTCAATGACTGTGCCCGAAGGCAGCATGAACTTCATGGACTTGAGGGTGTGATAGGCGTTTTGCTCGACGCCGCAGCACATACCGCTGGAGTTATTGGAGAGAATACCGCCCATGGTACTGTCCCGCCTCAGTTGGAAATGGAGAAAGCGTTCGTCCGTTAAGATAGCGGAGCGAACGTATGAAAAAAGAGCGCAAGCACTACACTGCTGAGGAAAAAGTGGCGGTTCTACGGCGCCATCTTTTGGACAAGGTCCCGGTTTCCGATCTGTGTGAAGAACTGGGGCTACAACCCACGGTTTTCTACCGCTGGCAGAAAGAGTTTTTCGAGAACGGAGCGGCCGCCTTCCAAACACCGGAACGTCCTCGCCGTCAGGCGGAGGAGAAGCAGAAGCGGATTGAGTTCTTGGAGAAGAAGGTGCAGACCAAGGACGAGGTCCTGGCCGAGCTGATGGCGGAGCACATCGCGTTAAAAAAAAGCCTTGGGGAACTCTGACCGAGACCTGGGTGCCGCACGATGTGCGGGATCAGGTGGTGGATTTCGTCCGGCGCTGGTCGCAGAAGACCGAGATCAGCGCCGGCCGATTCATTCATTGGCTGGGCGTCACTGCGAGTAAGTTCTACAACTGGCGGCAGCGCTATGGTCGGGCGAATGAGCACAACGGTTGGGTGCCCCGAGATTTTTGGCTGGAGCCGTGGGAGAAGGAAGCCATCATCGGCTTCCACCTGAAGAATCCATTGGAAGGTTATCGGCGACTTACGTTCATGATGTTAGATCACGATGTGGTGGCCGTGAGTCCGGCGAGCGTATGGCGAGTGTTGAAACAAGCGGGACTCCTCTCGCGCTGGAAACCGAAGCCGTCGCGCAAGGGGACCGGCTTCGAACAGCCGCTGCAGCCGCACCAGCACTGGCACGTCGATGTTTCCTATATCAACCTGTCGGGCACGTTCTATTACTTATGCAGTGTGCTGGATGGATACAGTCGTTTTCTGGTGCATTGGGATTTGCGGGAGTCGATGAAGGAAGCCGACATTGAGATGATTCTGGAACGAGCCAAGGAAAAGTACCCGGAAGCCAGGCCGCGGATAATCTCCGACAACGGACCGCAGTTCATCGCGCGCGACTTCAAGGAGTTCATTCGCATCTCGGGGATGACGCACGTGCGCACTTCGCCGTTTTACCCGCAGTCGAACGGGAAGATCGAACGCTGGCATAAGTCGCTCAAGCGGGAGTGCATCCGGACACTGACTCCGTTAACGCTGGACGATGCACGCCGCTTGATTCAACTCTACGTGGATCACTACAACACGATGCGCCTACACAGTGCGATCGGCTATGTGACGCCGCAGGATCGGCTCGCCGGACGACAGGCCGAGATCCACGCGGCTCGCGATCGCAAGTTAGAAGAAGCTCGTCGCCAGCGGCAACTCCGACGGCAGCAGACGGCGTCTTGGAGGTTTGCACCCTCTTCCACGCCAGCTACAATGACCTCGCCGGGTGAAACGGAAGCGGGCTCTGCCGGGAGGCAACCATGCTGAGGGATAACCTGGTGGGGCTCATCGAGCCGATGCTCAGCAGCGCGGGAGTTGATCCTCTCGCGCTCTGCATGCGAGGAAAAAGCCATCGGACGATAGACCCCCATGCCTTGAAAATCCCCGCCCCGAAGGGGCGGAATCTACACTAACGGAGAACGCCGCTTCTCCATTTCACGCTGAGCCAAGACAGTACAGGTTGCGATTGACGCCGGATCCGGCCCAATTTTTGCACGATAAGGCACAAGCGCCAGGTTGGCACGTGCGCCGATCACTCCCGGCTGCACCCGAATTTGCTTGCCCCCATCTTCGACCCTGACCGCTCGCCAGTTCCGGGCGATGTCCACCAGCAGGCCGTCGGAGATCGACTGTCCCGACAAGCTCGTACCGGCGGCGCGAAACGTCATGGATATGCGCTGTCGCTGACTGAATGCAAACAACGCTCGTATCTCTTCCAGCCCTCGGGTCTGCACCACCGCTTTAGGGATCAGACGATAGAAACTGGCATCGGAAGCGTACGCGATGAGGTCGATCGGACGGGTGAGGATGCGCCGGCTGTCGATTGAGGCAGCAAGTCCAGCCTTGATTTCCTCCGAAGAAATCTGCACCGGAGCTACTTCGGCCACCGCCATTCTTGTTCCTCCGAATCGAAAAACGATCGAAATGGAAACGATCCTAATAAGAACGATCAGATAAAGAACAGCCAAAGCCCGCTTCCGGCACCCGCCGGGCGGCCGGCTGACCTGCGGTTTATTCCAGTTCGTCCGCCAGTCGCTGTACCGTGTGTTCGACCTTGATGGTTGAGGTCTGCTTGTCCAGGCCGCCGCGGATCTGCATGACACAACCGGGACAATCCATGACCACGAGTGGCGCACCAGTGTTCTTGATGTTAGTCAACTTGCGTTCGAGGATGGGCGCCGAAATTTCCGGCAGCTTCAGGGAATATGATCCGCCCATGCCGCAGCACATGTCCGCCTCGTACATTTCCGCTACCTCGTAGCCCGCCAGGGTGAGCAATTCCCGCGGCTGCTGGCTGACGTGCAGCGTGCGCTTCAAATGGCATGAGTCGTGATAAGTGATCTTTCCCAACTGCTGCCCTTCTTTGAACTTCAAGCGGCCTTCATCCACCAGCTTCTTGACTAAGCTGGAGAAGTCGATAACTTTATTGGCTAGTTCGCGCGCTCGCGGCAGCGAACCAGTTTGTCCGAGGCTTTCGAATGTACTTATGAACTCCTGCTTCAACGCTACCGTGCAAGTGGGGCATGCCGACACGACATAAGTGACATGGTTAGCCAGCAACGCGTTGATGTTGTCGTTCGCATTCTGCGCCGCGACTTCATAGGCTCCGCTATAGCGCGCGGGCGCGCCGCAACAAGTCTGGCCTTCGGGAAACACGACCTCGATGCCCGCTTTGTTCAGTATCTTCACCAGCGATTCGCCCATCTCGGGATAAGCGAAGTCGATCAGGCAGCCGGCGTAGAACGCAATCTTCTCTTTGCCCGCAGGTTGCTTGATCTTCTTGAATGTGTCGCGGAACGGCGCTTCGGCGATGGCGGGAAGGCTGCGGAATTCCGTCATCTCCGAGAGAAAAAAGGGCAGGTGACGAATGAAGCCGTCTTTCTGGAGCGTTTTCTGCATCAGCGACGCCGCCCGGAGCATCGAGTGGAAGAGACTGCGGTTGTTGACCACCGAGAAGATCGCTTTTTGCGCCAAGGGCTGTCCGTTTTCGACTGCCAGGCGGCGCCGCAGTTCGAGAATCAATCCCGGTATATCGATCTTGCCGGGACACACTTCCGTGCAGTTGCCGCATTGGATGCACAGGCTCTGGATGTCGTCCGACGCCTTAAGCGCGTCAAACCAGGCGGTGAGAATCGTGCCGATGCCGCCGGTATAGATCTTGCCGAACACGTGCCCCCCTACAAGACGGAAGACCGGACAAACGTTCAGGCACGAGGCACAGCGGATGCATTGCATCGCCGGCTTGAACTTCGGGTCCTGCGACATCTCGGTACGCCGGTTGTCCATCAGGATGATGTGCAGTTGCTTGGGCGTTCCGTCGGTGTTGGGCACGGGGCCGCTGATCATGGAGACATAGCTGGTCAGCAACTGCGCCGTAGCGCTCTTGGGCAGGGCGGTCAGAACCGGCACTACGTCTTCGAACTTCTCCATCAGCTTCTCGAGGCCGACGATGGCTACATGGATTTTCGGTAGAGTCGTCACCAGCCGGGCGTTGCCTTCATTCGTAACGACGACGAGCGTTCCGGTTTCCGCCACTGCGATATTCGCGCCGGTGATCCCCATTTCGGCGTTGAGAAACTTGGTGCGCAGCTTAGCTCGCGCAAACTTCACCAGCTTCGGGATTTCCGGCTTCTGGCCTGCTTCAACCTGCTCGTTGAAAACCGTGGCGACTTCTTCTTTGGTCATGTGGATTGCGGGCATGACCATGTGCGACGGCGTTTGTCCTGCGAGTTGAATAATCCATTCTCCCAGGTCGGTTTCGCCTACCTCGATGCCGGCTAACTCAAGATGCTTATTGAGATGAATCTCTTCCGAAGCCATGGACTTCGATTTCACGATGCTCTTGACGCCGTTCTCTCGGGCGAGACTCAGGATGTAGTCGCGCACCTTGGCGGGATCGTTGGTCCGAAACACCTTCGTCCCGCGTGCTTCGGCGTTCTTCGTGAAGAGGTCGGCAAGTTCGTCGAGATGCGAAGCCGCGTAGGATTTTCGTTCGGCAATCTGGGTTCGCAGCGCCTCAAAGTCATAGCCCTCATAAGCCTTCTGGCGGCTGATCCGGTAGGCCTCGGAAAATCGTCCCAGTGCTCCGGTGAGGTTGGGATTGTGCAGCGCCTTATTGATGGACTCGCGAAATTTCGTTTCCATTAGTTCACGCTTCCCGGCCCGAAGAAGACGTCGTAAAACACAATGATGAGCTTTTCCGGGCCGTGCACTCCAATGGTGAGCACGCGCTCGATGTCCGCCGTGCGGCTGGCCCCGGTAATGAAGGAAATGTAATTCGTCTGCTCCGGCCGTATCTTCGCCAGGGCTGAGGGCAAGTCGGGTACAAGGCGATCGCTCCGAATCAGCGCAATATGAATCAGGGGAAGCGTTGAAACAAGCCTCTGATCGACGCATGCGGCGTCCTGCACTAACGTTCCAGTGTTCGCGATTGCCCAGTCGAGTTGGCTGATTCCCACTTTCGCAACGGCAGAGACTTCGCGATTCACGTTGAAAATCAAGCCTGGCAGCGTGGTGGAAAGTTGTTTTTGGTCGACTCCATCGAGGAAAGGACAGTGCGCCCACACCGCGTACGCCTGCGGCGCATCGCTTACTCCTGCGTCGTGCAAATAGTGAAGTATGAAGTCCAGAGCCGCGCTCTTGTGGGGGAAGTGGTGGACTTCCGCGCTTACAGCCTCGGCGCGGAGTTTGAAGGTGTCAAAGACGGCATCCATACGTCATGCCTTTCGCGAGTCGCACTTGTCACAGCACTTCTTATTGCACTGCCTATCGCACCCGAATGGCTGCAGTGGTCAGCAGAGAGAAGCGCACCTTCACGATCGTTCGTCCGTGCACGGAAAGAATTGTGCGTGGAGGAGCCGGCGCCTTGACCGGCGTTTTTCCAGGCACGAGAGTAGTTTGTCATGAGTTGCACGAGAAATCTGAAGCACGACCTGTCACAGTGCTACCACACCTCAACTGTAGAGACACGGAGTCTAGCAGGGCTGTAACGTGAATCACATCGCGGTGTGACCGCAGGGCATCGGAACGACTCGCGACCTCTCAGGCTTACTGGCAGTTCGCTGCGCAAGGTGGTTCTGCGTGAACTGGGGGCGTCACGGTGTCGAGCTCTGCACGAAAATTATCTCGAGCCATTACATGAGGGCCATCGAGGAGCTCCTTGTGAACGGTATCGGTCCAGCGTTAGACGTTAGAGTTACAGCTGGAATCCTCCGGGATGATCCCCATTTCGAATTCGAGGGCTGTGGCGCAGCCGCCACAGGGTCCACAACGTTCTGTTTTTGAACCACTCCCAGTCACTGGCTTCGATCCCTTAAGAATCAAGTGGTTGGGAAAATGCTAATGACAAGGGTTTTTGGGCAAGTCTCATTCAACCCGGTTAAATGAGTGTAATCGGGATCCGAGCCGCTTTGCCCCGGGCAACCAGGTGGCCAGTTATATCGGGATGATCCCGTGTGAGCACACTAGCGGAAAGCGACAACGCTTAGGAAAGATGAGCAAGCAGGGCAACCTGCTGCTGCGTTATCTGTGGACGGAAGCGGCCATATCTACAGTGCGGAAAGACCCGGAGTTGCAACGCTTCTATCGGCGCAAGCTCGGGAACCTGCGGGGTCGCGAAACCGGATACCTTTTCACCACGTTTTCCTAGGGCGAGAAATATCTCGTCGGGTTCGCCGACGTCGGATTGAAGGACGCGCTCCCCAACCTTCCGTGGATCGTCGTGGCCAGTCAGGAAGAGCGTGAGATCACAGGCCCCATCCGAAATGTGGCTGCTTTCGCGCTATTCGTCATGATTCTTTCGCTGTTGATTCTTAGTGTGCTCACCGCGTACGTGTTCCTGCATCGCGTGCAGCAATTGGAGGATATTGAAACGCCGCCCGAAGACAAGCCGCGTCCCGCAGCTGCGTGACAGCGCGGGGGTTCTGGCAGCCGATTGGTCTAGTGTAGTGCGTCAAGCAGATTGACGTTTATTGAGGGTGCGGCGAGCGCGTTTCACTTTTTCCAAGATGTCGGCGGCTCGCGCGGTCCAGATGAACGGTTTCGGGCTTTCGTTATGGCGGTCGATGTAAGTGCCGATGGCCAGGATGAGTTCTTCCAGATCGTGGAAGACGCCACGGCGGAGCCGATTTTGAGTCAGGTCGCGAAAGAAACGTTCCACCATGTTCAGCCACGACGCGCTGGTGGGAGTGAAGTGCAGATGAAAGCGCGGGTGTCGCGCCAGCCAGCGCTGGACTTTGGGGTGCTTATGGGTGGCGTAGTTGTCGCAGATCAAGTGGAGTTGCCGATCCACCGGGATGGTCTGGTCGATCAGACGGAGAAACTTGAGCCATTCCTGGTGGCGGTGCCGCTCCTGGCACAGGCCAAAGACTTCGCCGTTAGCCGCATTCAGCGCGGCAAACAGAGTGGCCGTACCGTTTCGTTTGTAGTCATGCGTCATGGTGGCGCCGCGTCCGCGCTTCAGCGGTAGGCCGGGCTGGGTACGATCCAGAGCTTGAATTTGGCTCTTCTCGTCGGCACACAGCACCAGCGCATGCTCCGGCGGGTCGAGGTACAGACCGACAATGTCTTCCAGTTTCTCCGCGAACTGAGGATCGTTACTGATTTTGAAGGTTTCGACGCGATGCGGCTTCAACCCGTGGGCCCGCCAGATCCGTCGCACGCTGGCTTCGCTGATGCCGACTGCCGCCGCCATGGTGCGCGTGCTCCAGTGCGTGGCGTTGGTCGGCTGCTGGCGCGTGGTCATGGTCACCACCCGCTGGGTCAGCCGGGTGCCGATCTTGGGTTTGCGGCCGGGCCGGGGTGCATCTTTCTCCAGTCCCTCCACGCCCAGCGCGAGGAAACGCTTGCGCCAGCGGGAAACTTTTTTCGGCGTAATGGCCATGCTGGCGGCAATGTCCTTGTCCTGCTCGTTGGCGGCCGCGCGCAACACGATGCGAGAGCGCTCCACCACGCGTGCGGGAAAGGATCGGCTTCGAGCCCAGCCTTCCAGCAGCGTTTGCTGCTCCGGACTCAACGTAATCACAGGGGCTATGCGCATCCGCAACCGTCTCCATATCGTAAGATGCGCGCCGATTGATAAAGGTTGTTACTTGTGACGCGCTACACTAGCCTGAGACAGAACTGATGTGCTGTATCAAGTTAAGAACTTGCTATCGCTTTAAGCGGTGCCCGGCTTGGGGGATGCAAATTTTGCCGGGGTGGCCTATCAAGGATTGTGCGCTGCGTCACAGCGGTGATTGACTAGGGTCACTGCCAACCGACAAACACAGGAGTATGGTGAAAATGGATTTGTTTGCTCCGTTGCTGCCGTTTCCAAGTGTGCGGCTGGCTTGCTGGTGAACCTGAAAATTGCCGGACGGACACCAGGAGGGAACAATCCCATGAGCGATCCGCCCTCCTACGAGCAACTCAATGCGAATTTCGACTGGGCGATTGCTGAGCGCGAGCTAGGCTATAGGCCGGGCGATGTGATCAACATCGGTTGGATGTGCAGTGATCGCCTGTGCCGTCTGGGGCTGGCACAGAAGCCGGCGCTACTTTGGGAAGACTATCAGGGCAACCAGAAGCGCTTCACGTATAACGATCTTCGTGTCTGCTCCAACACCATCGCCCAGTTCCTTGCCAGCCTCGGAATTCTCCCCGGCGAGCGGATATGCCTCTTTCTAGACCGTGTACCTGAACTGTACGTCGGATTTCTGGGCATTCTGAAAATGGGTGCGGTGGCCCAGCCGCTCTTTTCCGCTTTTGGAGATGAATCTCTTTGTGTGCGTCTCAAAGACGCAGGGACGTCGGCGATCGTCACGCAGAAAAAACATCTCCATAAGATCCGCAAGATCCGGGAGCAGCTCCCGAACTTGCGGCACTGCATCGTGGTGGACGCGCCCCAAGCCTCTCTACAGGAACGCGAAACCGCCTTCGCGCTGGAACAAGCGCCGTCCGTCGAGCACTTCCCAATCTGCCCGACGAAGGCCGAATCTCCGTCGGTTCTGCACTATACCTCCGGCACCACGGGTCAGCCCAAGGGTGCGCAGCACGTCCATTACTCGATCGTTGCGCAGTATCTCACCGCAAAATGGGTTTTCGATCTTCGCCCTGACGACATTTATTGGTGCAACGCCGACCCGGGTTGGGTGACCGGCACGTCCTACGGCATCATCGGTCCCTGGGCGAACGGGATTACGCAAGCAGTTCTGGACTCCGGTTTCAACGCCGAAAAATGGTACGAGTTCATCGAAAAGTACCACGTGACCGTCTGGTACTCGGCGCCGACTGCCATCCGCCTGCTCATGAAGGAAGGAGCAGAAATTACCCGCAAGCATGATCTCTCCAGCCTGCGCCATCTGGCTAGCGTGGGCGAACCCCTGAACCCCGAGGCCGTGATCTGGTCGAGAGAGGTCTTCGGGAAACCATTCCACGACACGTTCTGGCAGACCGAAACCGGCTGCATCGTGATTGCAAATTTCCCCGGGATGGAAATCAAGCCCGGCTCGATGGGCAAGCCGTTTCCGGGAATCGCCGCAACGGTGCTCGATCCAAAGACCTACGAACCAGTGGATCGGATCGCTGCGGGAGGTCTGATTGCACTGCGCCCAGGCTGGCCGTCGCAGATTCGCGGTTATTGGAACAACGCTGCCGGATATCAGGCGAAATTCAAGAATGGCTGGTACCTGTGTGGCGACCGCGCCTCCATTGACGCGGATGGCTATTTCTGGTTCATGGGGCGCGATGACGACGTCATCAACACCGGCGGGCACCTGGTCGGCCCCTTCGAAGTCGAATCGGCTCTGCTGGGATGCCCGGCCGTCGCCGAGTCTGCCGCCGTCGCGAAACCCGACCCCGTCAACATGGAAGTTGTGAAAGCGTACGTGACCGTAAAGCGAGGTTTTCAACCATCCGATGACCTTGAGCTGGAAATCATGAACCATATTCGCAAGCGGCTGTCGCCGCTGGCCATGCCCCAGGAAATCGAGTTCGTTGATTCGCTGCCCAAGACACGCAGCGGCAAGATCGTGCGCCGCATCCTGCGCTGCAAGGAGTTCCATGAGCCTGTGGGGGACCTCTCCACCATCATGGACGACTAAACAGAGGCTAACTATGGACGAAATCACCCAAGCAGTTCGCGATTACATCATGCGGGAATACCTGGAAGAAGGAGACGAGCGCACCATCACCGAGACAACGCCACTGATTTCGGGTGGCATTGTGGATTCGTTTTCCATGGTGTCGCTGCTTCGGTTTCTGGAGAAAAAGTACGCGACTGACATTCCCGACGAATGCGCCACTCCCGAGGCTTTCGACACCGTCGAGCGCATCGTGGGGCTGGTGCGGCGTTTCCAGAAGGCCGAGGTCGTCAAGGGCTAGAGCGTGCCCGCCGCCGGACCCAATTCGGGACCCAGTTCGGCTCAGGCACCGCACTGAACAAATCTTGTTACGCGAGGCGCGTCATGGCTTTTGCAGATGCAGTTCGCCACCGCTATCAGACCGATCTCGAGGGAATCAAGACCTCAGGCCTGTTCAAAGAGGAGCGGTATATCCACTCGCCGCAGTCGTCGGAAATTGAGGTGGAGTTCCCCATGGGCTCGGCCACCAAGAAGTGCATCAACATTTGCGCCAACAACTACCTCGGACTCTCCAGCCATCCCGAGGTCATCGCCGCCGCGCACCGAGGATTGGACGCACGTGGCTACGGCATGTCCTCGGTGCGTTTCATTTGTGGTACGCAGGACATCCACCGCGAGTTGGAGAATCGCCTGACCGCGTTCCTCGGCACCGAAGACACCCTGTTGTTCCCCTCCTGCATGGACGCGAATGCCGGCTTCTTCGAGGCCTGCCTGAATGAGCAGGATGTGATGATTGCCGACCGCCTCGTCCACGCCTCCATCGTGGACGGAATGCGCCTGTGTAAGGCGATGCAGGACACTTACAAGCATTCCGACATGGGGCACCTGGAGGAAAAACTACAGGAACACCAGGACAAGCGATCCCGCATGGTGATCACGGACGGCGTGTTCTCGATGGACGGTGATACCGCCAAGCTGGGCGACATCGTTGCGCTGGCAGAGAAGTACAACGCCATGGTGTTCGTGGATGATTCGCACGCCACCGGCTTCATGGGCAAAACCGGACGTGGAACGCATGAGCACTGCGGCGTGTTCGGCAAGATCGATGTGATTACTACGACGCTGGGAAAGGCGCTGGGTGGCGCTTCGGGAGGATGCGTCAGCGGGCGCCGCGAACTGGTGGAGATGTGCCGCCAGCGGGCGCGTCCTTACCTGTTTTCCAACGCTGTGGCGCCGGTGATCGTGGCGGGTGCGCTCAAGGTGCTGGATCTGATCAGCGCCTCCACCGATCGTCGCGACAAGCTGGAGTGGAACGCCAGGTACTGGCGCGGATTGCTCAAAGCGACCGGTTTCGATCTGAAGGAAGGGGATACCCCGATCGTGCCGGTCATGCTCTACGACGCCAAACTGGCACAAGACTTTGCCCGCGATCTCTTTGACGAGGGCGTTTACGCAATTGGATTCTTCTTCCCGGTCGTACCCAAGGGGCAAGCCCGCATTCGGACGCAACTGTCGGCGGCTCACGAGAAGCATCATTTGGACACCGCCATAGAAGCGTTCAAGAAAGTAGGAAAGAAATACGGCATTTTAGGTTTGGGAAAAAAGGAACTCATGGCCAGAGCCGCTGCGTAATCGGCGGATCATCCTCTGATCAGAGCAGCCCAGCAGCCTTGCCGAGTCTATTTGGCAGTCAGCTCCGTGACGGATTCAGGAAGAAACGGAGGTCGCATGCTCTGTGCAGAGCTTGAGGAATTGGAAGCGGAATTCGACGACATTCTTACCGCGCTCGAGAATCCGTACCTCACCGAGCAGGAAAAACGCTCCCTGCAGGTCGCGTATTCCCGTCTGGGTCGAACAATCAAGGATCACCAGCAGCATGGCCACGATGGCGGCCCCTGCTTCGAAGAATAGAGCCTCTCATGCGAGTAAGAAGTGCTCTATCAGGGACCGCATTCCTGAACAATGATGCGAGCGGATGCAGGCGGTGATATTGTCCCTCAGAATGACGAAGCAGGCATAATTCGCTTGTTGAAAAGCAGGGCTTGCGGAAAGAAAGTTGTAAAGCCACGGCCTCTATCGCCTCTGCAATTCGGAATGAGTCTGCAGGTAGCGCAGGATGTGGCTGCGAGAGAGGACTCCCTCGACTCGGCCATTTGAGACAACAGGTAGCTGGTTGATGTCATTGCGGCTCATAATCTCAAGGGCTTGGATCGCGGGAGCGTCAGCCGTGACCGTCTGGAGTTGAGCCAGAGGGCGCATCACACTTTGCACGCTGGTCTGCTCCCAGCGCTCGCGGTCCACTCCCTTCACCTCGTTCGGAGTGATCAGCCCGGTCACCTGGCCGTTTTGCATGACCATGAAGCAGCGCTGTCCACTGCGCAACAGATATTCGTTGACGAAGTCCTGCAAACTAAAATGGCCCTCGACCGTAGGGTAGTCCCGTTCCATTATGTCGGTGACGCGCCGGCCGCGGAGTCCCGCCATTAACTCGACCTGGAAGTAGCTGCCGCGGGAAGCATCCAGCAGGAACCAGCCGATGAACGCCATCCACAGACCGCCGAAATTTGCCCCTACAAAAAAGCGATACAGCCCCATCAGGATGAATACAAAAGCGACTCCTTGGCCGATTTGGGCCGCGAGTCGAGTCGCGCGGTCGGCATCATGAGTGATCCCCAGGCTATGGCGCGCAGCACGCGCCCCCCATCCAGCGGGTAGCCACGAATCATGTTAAAAACGGCCAGCATGAGGTTGATGTAGCCGAGCCACACTAGCACGGCGACCACTGGAGTTTTGGGCTCACCACCGGCCAGCCAACCGGCCAGCCTCGCTATCGCCAGAAAACCGACCCCAAGTATCGCGCTGGCGAGAGGGCCGACGATCGCCATCCAGAACTCAGACTTGGCGTCGGGGCTCTCGGATTCAATCTGCGATACGCCGCCCAATGCGAACAACGTAATGGCTCGCACCCGCATGCCACGCGCCTTTGCTACCAGGGAATGCGCCAATTCGTGCAGCAGCAGCGCCACAAAAAACAGCACGCCCGTGACAATTGCGGCAGTCCACACTACGGCCTTACTCCATTGCGGCGTGACGGTGTGAAAGTGGTCAGCCAGAGAGAGTGCTATGAGAAAAGCGATGATGAACCAGCTGTAATGGAGCCCAATAGAAATGCCGGCAATACGCCCGAGCTTGACTTGTGCCTGCACTGATCAAACCTCAATTGCGACCATCTCTCCGCTAGTGCAAGCCATTATACCCGTGTCCAGACTCATCTTCCTGAGGGCGTTTCCGCCTACAGCTTGGCGGATCGAAAGACAGGCGATCAGAGGCTTCTCTCTTGACAGCTCCGCGCGTTGATCGCCCCGTTCAGCCTGCTTATACACATCGTTGGAAGGATGTCACGATGACTCGTGCCCACCGTCACAGTTTCCTGCCGGAAAGTATGCAAAAATAAGTAAGTGAGAACCAGGGGCTTGGTATGTCCAGCGGGCCCATTCCGAGCAATTCCGCCTTTCTCGAAGAAACAACGGATCAACCACTCGACGCTACACGTCACGGCGATGCTACCAGGGATATCGAGGCGTTCTTGCTCTCTAGAATCGTCGGGCAGAAGGCTGCCGTGGACGCGGTCGTCGAACTCTACCAGATATTTCTTGTGGGCATGTCTGCGCCGGACCGGCCCATAGGAAACTTGCTGTTTCTCGGGCCGACCGGATCCGGTAAGACTTATGTGATCGAGGTGCTCGCCGAAGCGCTCTTCGGGAATCCACACGCCTTCATCAAAGTGGATTGCGCAGAATTTCAGGAACCCCACGAAATCGCCAAGTTAATCGGCTCCCCACCCGGCTATATCGGACACATGCAGACGCAGCCGATACTCACAAAGGAGGCCTTGACCCGCTGGCACACGGAGAACCTCAAACTCACGCTTCTGCTGTTCGATGAAGTCGAAAAAGCCTCGGAGTCGCTGTGGCAGCTCCTGCTCGGAATCCTGGACAAAGCCAGTCTCACGCTCGGCGACAACACGCACGTGGACCTTTCCCAGTGCATCATTTTCATGACCTCGAACGTGGGGGCGCCGGAAATGAGCAGGCTCGCCGAGGGCGGCCTCGGCTTCGTCGTGCAGGCGCCCATCGAGGACGTGAACTTGGACGAAAAAATCGCGCGCACAGCAACGGAGGCGGCGCGTCGAAAGTTTTCGCCCGAGTTCATGAACCGGCTGGACAAGGTTGTCGTTTTCAACACGCTTCGCCTGGATCAGCTTGAGCGCATTCTTGAGCTGGAACTCGCGAAGATACAGCGGCGCATTATGAGAGCGGTCGGGCAGAACCACTTCACTTTCCGCTGCACGCCCGAGATCAAGCAATGGCTGTTGCGGGAAGGCACGGACCCGAAGTATGGCGCGCGGCATTTGAAGCGTGTGATTGAGAAAAACATTGTTTACGGCTTGGCAAACCTGGTTGCCACCGGCCAGGTCAAGGGCGGCGACTGCGTTTCGATCGGCATCAAGGCTGACGGCGGTCTGACGTTCGCCAAGATCGCAGCTACCGCCAGCGAGCAATCTGCCGAAGCCAGGAGCACGCCGTGAAAAAAATTCTCGTCGTCGATGATAATGAAATGCTCTGCCGCTTGGCGTGTGACATCTTGCGCACGGAGGGGTACAGAGCCGTTCCTGCCTCGAATGCAGCCGAAGCGCTGCGGGCCTTTGAAGAGCAGGAGTTCGACCTTCTTGTCACGGCCTTCCAGATGCCGGGCATGAGCGGTCTTGAGTTGGCTCGCACCGTCCGTGACCGCAGCCCGCATTTTCCAGTCATTGTTATGACTGCGTTCGAGCCTGTAGAGTCTGAGCACGTAACCCTCTGGCTCCCCAAGCAGTACCTTTTTCCCAATCTGCTGGAGAAGATTCGCTGCTGCCTCGCTGGAGCCAAACCAGAAAGCAAAAAGACACTTGGTTAGGCGAGCCCGGAGACCGGCCGACCGGAGCAATGACGGCGAACTGCGACCGATCAGCACAAGCCTTCGAGCGGCGGAACTAAGCGGCTTCGAGGTGAGGGATGTTGAGAGTTTGCGTGAGCACTACGCCTTGACACTCCACCACTGGGTCCGGCTGCTGGAGGCCCGTGCAGAGGGCGCACGTCGGATGACGGACGATGCTACCTACCGGATATGGCGCCTGTACATGGCCGGCGCGGCCCATGGATTCCGCATTGGTCGCCTCAATCTGTACCAGACGCTACTCGCTAGCCCGCAGCGCGGCGACGGTGGTTTGCCGCTGACGCGGGAAGACTGGTATCGCGTCTGAGAACATCCATATTTCGGAAGTCGTAAAACGCTGGGCGCCTGGCCCTCAGCGTGGAAGCGTGCCACTCAGCCGTCCAATCCTGCCTTGCGGTACAGCGCGGCCATTGGATTGGCGGGAGGTAATGAAGGCGCTGCGGGCACACTTCAAGCCTGAATTCCTCAACCGCGTAGACGACTTCATCATCTTCAACCCGCTGGGCACGGAGGAGCTGACCAGGATTATTGACCTGCGATTGGAAGAGGTGCGGCACCTGTTGGCCAACCGCCAAATCACCCTGGAGTTGACCGCTTCTGCCAAGGAACTACTACTGCGTGAGGGCTACGATCCCAACTTTGGTGCGCGGCCCCTGAAACGCTCGATCCAGCGACTGGTACAGGATCCGCTGGCCGTGAGAATCCTGCATGACGACGTGCACCACGGCGATCACATTGTGGTAGACGCCGAGCAGGGCAAGATGAGGTTTGTGGCCAGCCGCCAGCGTGGCGAAAGGCCCATGCTGTCGAATACCAGCATCCCGTGATAGGCTCCGCTTTCCACCCGACGGGTCTCTGCCAACTCGTCAATGAAGAGGCCCGCTGTGAAGTTCTGAATCGACCGTCCTTCGGACGCGCCGATATCGCAGCCAAACGCCGCCCTGGTTTCCTTTTTTAGTTCCGCCGCCCCCACTGGTTGGGCAGCAAGGCAAACGAGCATGAGGGAAAAGCATAACCGCGGCCGACTTCGAGCTTGATCTATTCATTCAGAGGACAAGCCCGGCATCTTTCGGAGCGGAGTATCTGCTCTTCGGACAGGTCAATCTGACGTAGCACGAACTTGCCTGACTGCAGCGCTTCCGTCCGTCCCGCGTCGGCCAGGTAATCTCCCGCCAGTTCCAGGGCGCGGTATTTTGTGGACGCCAGCAGGTAGATGCTGTCGGTGCCGTGCAAGGTGACTTCATAGATGTTCATAAGCTCCCTCCGTTCTTGTGCGGGCCCTGACGCCACGTGTTGCCACAAGCGCGGTCAGTAAGCCTCAATACGCACTGGCCGATCTTCTCCAGTCCTGCTTGAGTTGCTCCATAATGTCATCTGCCAATATGCTTCTATCAAAGGCCGCGGATTTTGTGGTCTTCCAAATGGGTCTCTGAGAGCGACGGTCCACAAGGGTCACTTCTGCAATCGTCCGCCGTACAACTACCTTGGCCGGCACGATGGTGCTCTCCGTCTGACAAGTGAGAATCGCGTCGGCGTTTTCCGGCTTTGAAGTGATCTCAACCGCCGTCCATTTTTCGAGACGAGCCTTGACCAGGAGCGCAAAATCATCTGAGGACGGAGTCACGTAGATCGTCCTCACCTGGTGCAGCAGAAGGGGTCCGGCTGAAAAACTGGCCTGTGCGGCCAAGAATCCTGTGGAGAGTAACAGCGAAGCAAGAATTGGCAGGATCCTCCAGTGGTCTGGCAGAGGTGCGTCGTTTATTAGTCGGGAGTTCATAACGCTCCACCTTCTTTCCTCATGCACTGCTTCTCACGCGTGTGCGGATTTTCCCGAACTCGTAGGTTCCCAGACCGCGCTGGGACGCCATTTTCAAATAGGGCAGAGATGAAACTTCCAAATTCCAGTAAGCTTTCGCCACATAAGCATCGAGTGCCACGGGATCGGTTCCGGCTACCAGCGTCTTTTTCAGCAAGACATCGTCAAGGTTGCCGCCCGTTGGGCCGTTCCGGATGAGCACGCGATAGCAATCGATGATGGTAAGAGTCGGACGAATGAAATCCGCGAGGTCCACCAGGCTTTCGTGGATTTTCTGGTGCAACTGATGGCGTGGTCCACCCAGGATGCCGTACCAGTTCTTCATCCCCAGAGTCGTGCCGGTCAGGCTGTGGTGTTTGGCGATCGGGACGTTAATGATCTTGTCGGCATTCAGGAAGGGGTCGAAAACCGGCCAGTCCCGTAGAATCTCTCCCTGCAGGTCGACATCTTTGAATCGGGCGGGATCGGGCAGGATCACTTCGGCGCCTTCGCGCCGCGCTGTCTCGGCAATGCCCGACCTCTGAAAACACCGCCGGGGATCGTTACAGCTCACATCGGTCACGATGACCCGCTTCGCCCCGGCGTTCCAGCACTGCCGCACGATCTCGGCGACGATCTTAGGATTGGTGTTAGCCGCCTGTTCTGGAGTGCGGTCCCAGCCGATGTTCGGCTTCACCAACACGATATCGGCGCGGGAGACGAAGCGATGCATGCCGCCCAGTTCTTCGATGGCAGTCCGCGCTAGTTCTTCAGGATCGTCTCCCTGGATGACCGCCATCTCGGGCAAAGCCTGATCAAGCGCTACCGCGTGACTGCGCTTCAAATTGACGGCCAGTTCGGGCTCGGGGCGGTGGCTGTGTTCGCTCAGCCAGAATCCTAGGCCTGCGGTTCCGGCAGCGACTCCTCCCAGGCGGAGCAGTTTGATTAACGCTTCACGACGGTTGAGTACGCTGTCCTCGGTCAACGGCATATTGCTTTGACCTCTTTGCTTTTGCTTGACGACTAAATTCTAATCTCGTTCTGGTGGCAGCGCCTATGCAGCCCGTCACAACGCCGCGTGCGAAACAACCGCCTTCTGCCGTAAAGGCGGCTCTGACGCTGATCGGATTCAGCGCAGTCATCGGCCAGATCGTTCTCATGCGGGAGCTCATCGTCGTCTTCAACGGCAACGAGATTTCACTGGGAATGATGTTAGCCACCTGGCTCTTCTGGACCGCCGCCGGCAGCAGCCTGAGCAGCCGTTTTGCGCTGGGCGGAAACCACGCTCGCCAGGCGGTCGCCGCGCTCGAATGCCTGCTCGGCGTCAGCCTGCTGCCGACGATCTGGGCCTTGCGCGCCTCCAAAACTTTTTTTCAGACAGTGCCGGGCGAGTTGGTTGGTCCGGTGCCGATGTTGCTTACATCCCTGGCATGTCTGAGCCTGTTTTGTGTTGTTGCAGGGTCGCTTTTCGTGGTTGCGGCGCGGATGTACGAACAGGAATGCGCCGTCTCCGCTCGCGTCGCTACCAGCTCGGCTTACTTGCTGGAGGCCGCTGGATCCGCCTTCGGAGGGATCCTGGCCAGCATTGTGTTGCTGCGCTTCCTGGGGTCTTTTCAGATCGCCATTGTCGTCGCCCTCTTGAATCTAAGTATGGCAGCAGTCTTGTTGTTCCGGATGAACCGCAAGCAGCTTGGAGTCGTTGCGGTGGCAGCGGCAGTTCTTGCGGTCGTTCTCGTAACAATCGTTCTACTTCTATACGTTGCGCCGTCGTTGGACAGGTTCGCACAGGCTCGCCTGTGGCGGGGATTCCGCTTGGTGGGATCGCGCGACTCGATTTACGGCAACCTGGCGGTAATTGAAACCGGTAATAAGGAAGCCGACAATATCCGAAGCATTTATGACAACGGCGTGATACTCGCCAGCGCGCCGGACGAGAACGCCGCCGAAGAGGCAGTCCACTACGCGCTGCTGGAGCACCAGGCGCCGAGGCACCTTCTAATGATCGGCGGCGGCGTGAACGGCAGCATCGCCCAAGCACTGAAGCATCCCACAGTCGAGCGGATCGACTACGTTGAGCTGGATCCCGCGCTCATCGACATGGCGCTGCAATTCTTTCCCGTGCAGTCCGCTGCTGTTGTCTCGGATCCTCGGGTGCATGTGCACTACACGGATGGCCGGTACTTTTTGCGGAACTATCCCCGGCACGATCTCCGGAACTATCTCAAGACGGTGAGCGACACATTCGACGTGATCATCCTTAATGTGCCCGACCCGCAGACGGCGCAGTTAAACCGGTTTTACACGGCAGAGTTCTTTCGCTCCGCTCGTGATCATCTCGCGTCCGGCGGACTGCTCGCTCTGCAATTGCGCTCGTCGGAGGATTACATCAGCCCCGACCTGGCCGAATTCTTGCGCTGCATTCAGCGCACCCTGCGGGAAGTCTTCCCTTATGTTGTCGCCATCCCCGGCGAAACCATCCACTTCTTCGCCGCTACGCGACCCGATGTTCTCACGGACAATCCGCAAACGCTGATTGCAAGATTGCAGGCGCGGAATCTGAAGACACAGTATGTTCGGGAATACTTCATCCCATTCCGCATGATGCCCGATCGCATGGAGCAGATTCGCGAGCAACTGCGGCCGCTGACCTCGACGCCCGTCAATCGCGATTTCGAGCCGATCGCCTATTACTTCGACGTGGTGCTGTGGAGCGCGCAGTTCAAGTTGGGCTATTCGCGCTGGTTCCGGGCTGCCGCACACGTCGCTTTCACCAGTGTCATCGACGCGGTCCTGGTTGCCACATTGCTGGTGGCGGTTCTTCTGGCGTTTGTGCCCACTCGCGAGAGACGCGCCCGTTCTGCCGCAGCGTGCTGCATGGCTGCTACCGGATTCACACTGATGACTCTGCAGATTTTCCTGCTGCTCGCATTCCAGTCCGTCTACGGTTACGTTTACCAGCAGCTCGCAATCCTTATCGCCATGTGCATGGCAGGCATTGCCTTCGGAAGTTGGCTGGGCATCCGCCGCATTCGTTCCAGCAATCGTCGACTCTACCGCACCATGTCAACTACCCAGTTCCTGCTCGCCCTTTCTGGTCCCGCGCTGATATCTGTGGTTAGCCTGCTGTCGAAGATTTCTGGGATGGCGGCAACCTGGTTGACTGCCCAGTTAGTCTTCCCTGCATTGGCTGCTCTCTGCGGAATGCTAGGCGGCTATCAATTTCCTGTCGCGACGGAGATCTACCTTTATGATTATGACAATGATAATGCCCGCAGCGGTAGATCACGACTGGGCACACTCTATGCCATTGATCTGCTGGGTGGATGCGCGGGCGCGCTTTTGCTTAGCAGTTACCTCATCCCGGTGTTTGGTTTTTGGAAAACCGCATGGCTCAGTGCGGCGGTGAACCTGGCGCCGGCTCTCCTGGCCGCGCGGGTAAGCCTGGAGGCAAAGATGTCTCGGGCATAAGCGCTTGCGGTCGGTTCTCGCCGAATACCACCGCTGTAAACATGAAGATGTCAGTGTTCTCATCCTTCCAACAACCGGAGCGCATACCCGCTTTGCCGCAGGTTTCTTCCAGGAATTTCTGTCGATCCCATTTTTCTTCCACCGGCACCTGCGGAAGCAAAAGGCCCTCGTACGCGCCGTTCTTCATCAGCAAACCGTGCTGACCAACCTTGATCTGTCGAACGTCCAGCACGCGCCGAAGGGGCGACAGCACCGAGATTTCATATTCGAGTTGCGGCAACTCTGAAGCGGATACCGGCTGGAATCGGGGATCGCGCAGAGCGGCCAGCGTGGCCGTGTCCCGCACGGTCATGTAGAGGGGTTTCTCCGCGGAGGTATAGCCGATGCATCCGCGCAGTTCTCCCGATTTGCGCAGGGTCACGAAAGCTGCGCGTTCCTGATTCAGCACTTCGCTTGCGCTCGCGGTTGGTTCATACGCCTTCTTCTCCCGTACCGCGTACTCCACCGACTTGCGAGCCAGAGCGAGCAGTTCGTTTTTCTCGTGGCCATTCAGTGAAAATTGCGCTTCCACTGTCTTTCCGCTTGGAGTTTTCAAAAAAACGTCCGCGCTATATCCGACCACGCGCGAGTGATCTCCTGTGATGTCGCCTGAATTGGCGTACTTGAGCACCAGAGCTTGGTTCGCTCCCATGCGCTCGGCGGCAATCATTGCGGCTACGATGGGAGCGCCGCCACAGGCCTCCCATACGCGCGCCTCGAAGTTCCGCGACATGCTGAAGTAGTCCCACGCCTGCAGCGCGTTCAGCGTTTTATGGTCGATCTTCACCGCTTCGTCGTAGGGGTGATAGTGCGACAGATCGGAACTGGCCACGATCAGCGTCTCTTTATCATTGCCCCGATCTTTCCCCTCGATTAGCTTCGCCAGAGCCACACCTAGCGCACGGCTGCTTTCATAACTCTGGTCTCCCATGACGATGGGCACGAGTCCGAAGTCGCCCAGCACCCGTTGCAACCACGGCAACTCCACCTCAAGCGCATGCTCAGCGCCTTTCGGTGTGGGAACATGTCCCTGGCTGGAAAGTCGGATGGTCGGGCTCATACTAGCCAGCTGTTTTGCAAACGCCTTGTCTACCGGGACTGCCCCCAGCGGCGTCGCATAAGCGTCGCCCTCATAGACGGAAGTGAAATCAAAGGCCTCGTAGTGCGACGGTGCAATCACGACCACGCGCGAAAACTTGTGCCCTTTCAGCGCCGCGTACGTGTAGGCAGCGACGGGACCGGAGAACTGATAACCGGCGTGAGGTGCAACCACAGCGAGGATCGGGTCGTTGGTCGGCGGCTGAGACGAAGTGGCGTGCGCCAACATGTCATCCATCATCGCCGAAAGCGCCTTTGGGTCGGCCGGATAAAAGCCACCGGCGACAGCAGCTTGTCGCACGTTTTGGGGATCGGCAGCACGGACGTGCTGCCGAGCCGCAATCGCCAGGAGCGCGATGAGCAGAGCCGCCAGCCAATATATTTCGGGGCGCATCTTGATATTCATAAGCTAGAACTCCTATCGCGCTCTCATGCGTGCCAAACCCCAGGGATCGGCTGTCCGCAGAATGGGCAACCACCCTTGCGGATCAGCATCCGACTCGCCGTGAACCCTACGCGTTCCACCAGCATGCGGTGGCACTTCGGGCAGTAGGTATTTTGCGCAGGATGTCCCGGCACATTGCCGATGTATACGTAGTGCAGCCCCTCGGCGTCGGCAATCGCCTTGGCACGTTCCAGTGTGGGCACCGGTGTTATGGGCAGGTTCTTCAACAGGTATTCGGGATGAAATTGCGTAAAATGGATCGGCACATCCACGCCCAGGTTTGTCTTGATCCAGCGTGCCAGGCCGCGGAATTCGGTATCACTGTCGTTCAGCGTCGGCACCACCAGGTACACGATCTCGGTCCACTTGTTCATCTTCCGCAATGTGACCAGCGAGTCCAACACCGGCTTCAACTCACCAACGACAACATCCTTGTAGTAGGACTCGGTGAACGCTTTCAGATCGATCTTGACCGCGTCCATCTTTCCGTACGCCGTCTTCAGCGCCTCCTCTTGCATGTAGCCATTCGACACGACCACGCTGCGGATGCCGGCTTCGTGCCCGGCATCGGCTGCATCCATCAGGTACTCGCTGAAGACCACCGGCTCGCTGTAGGTATAGGCAATGGTCGGACAGTCGTGCTGTTTGGCCAGTTCGGCAACCAATTTCGGGGGCGCGTAGTCGGCAGGAACCTGCTCCGGACGCACCTGCGAGATGTCCCAGTTCTGGCAAAATTTGCAGTTGACGTTGCAGCCAGCCGTGGCCAACGAGAAAGCGAGCGTCCCCGGCAGGTAGTGGAACAGAGGCTTCTTCTCGATGGGATCAATGTGCGCGGCGCACACCCGCGAGTGCACCAGCGTGTAGTAGGTTCCTCCGCGATTCTCCCGCACGCCACAATAACCGCGTTCCCGATCTCCCACCGTGCATTCGCGCGGACACAGCTTGCACTTGATCTTCTTATTATTTGGAAGTTTCTGGTAGAACTTCGCTTCGACGGTGAATCGCGAATCATCCTGCTTTTGCGGACCAGCCCACGCGGAGATCGGGGCGAGGAGTTGGGCAAATTCGCAGGCGCCAAGCGCTGCTCCTGACGCCAGGGCGCACTGCAAGAACGAGCGGCGATCGAGCGCGCACGACAATGGACCTCGCTCGCCGCGAACGGCGGGACTGTGGCCCTCTCGCGCATCGAGCTCACGCGCCATGTTGCACCCTCAATCACGCACCGGCCTACACCTCGACAACCGCGATTCTCCTGGGATCGTTCGTGCCCAGTCGATGCTGTGCATCGGCGGCGGTCGCGATGTAGTGGGGCGCTCTTTTATCGCCTTCCAGCGTCTTCAATCCCTTCTCGGCTCGCTTGCGCTCGATGATTTGCCAGCCCGTGTAGTCGAGCGCGACGGGATCCTGCGAAACGATCAAGGCATTGTTCTTCCAACTGTATTCCGGCTTGTATCCGGGTCCGCCTTCGAAGCAGGCCGTGGTTGCATCGCATATGGTCAATCGCATCTTGGTTCTGATTTCTGGCAGCATGTTCAAGTCCGCGATATACGGATTGCAACCGTTGGGGTGGTACTTGTTCGGGTTATGAATGACGCCATACATGTTTTTCAGGGCGATGGTTACGCCGGCGCCGTCATGGTCTTTCAGCACAGGGACATTGATCAGGACATCGCACCGTTGCGTCAGAATCTTCGACAACCGGCTGCCCACACTGCCATGCGTGGCCAAATCTTGTTCGTAATCGACTCGATCGGTGCCGAAGCATTGCACCCGGTTTCCGCTCGTCGTTACATGGAATCCAGCGTGTTCCATTTCGTCGCTGTCGCGGTCCCAGACCACAATATCGTTCGCCTTGATTCCGGCCTCCTGCAAACGCTCGCAAATGGCTCCAACGAGCTGAAGGTTGCTGGAGAATCCGCGCCCTCCCAGTGCATTCACTTTCAGTCCCACAGTCCCGCCCGGGCGGACCAGCTTCTTCCACGTCTCGATCGGATTATCGCGGTCGCAGAGAGCCTGCATGGCACGATCCAGAAGGCTCAGCATCCGGCGCGAATCCACCGTGGTGCCCGCGCCGCGCAGCATGGCATCGCGCGCGATCACAACCCTGGACTTTGCGAGCACCGCTTCTTGTTCTGCGTCTGCGAGCAGTCCGAACCTGCCACTTGCGCGCACCACCGCAGCGCCAGCAAGGCAGTTCCTCAGAAAATCCCGCCGACTGGTGCTGCGCATTGCGCTCATAAGGGTTCTCCGGCGAATCCGCAACCAGATCCGAAAATCCTCAATCTACCTATACCGCGATCCGTGTGACTTTTCAGTGACCAACAGCACTTCCGGCGATCATCGCCTGGCAAGCCGCAGCTCGATACCTTGCCCTAGTTGCAAAAGTGCCTGCCGTGTTTCCGTCGATTCCTCAAAGGCAACGATTCGTACCAGGCAAGCTCCCTTGCGGAAAACCAGGCTCTGGCTGGATAAGCGTGCCTCGTCTCCCAGTTGGACCGATTTCACATCGGCAGCCGGCTCCGATTTGAAAATCTTCTCGGCGCACTCCGCGTTCGCCATGGTGTAGATGTCTACGACCGCGTCGACCTTGTTCTGGAACTTGTAGTCAGTCGTAGACACTCTCTGCACCCCAGCTCTCAAGTACCGTTCCGCCTCGCCATCGATGTACTTCCACAGGTCTGCAGCCTCGAACGTGCGTGTCTCACCAGTCTTCGCCCAGCCCGCAACCTCGGTGGACGCAGGAAAGAATGATCGCTCAGTCCCCGCTTGACGCTTGCAACCGGCCTGCAGGAGCAGCGCGACCCCGAGCATGACCAGCAGCACCGCGCGGGCTTTCACCTCGGCCTCTCTTTGCCATGGTTCAATAGACTCCGATTCAGCAGGATCTGGTTGGTTCGCGAACGGCTCTCGCCGACGCTGGTCACGTAAACTGCCGGGCGGTCCTGAACCGGGCAGGCATATTCGCACGCCCCACAACCCACGCAGCGATGAGGATCGACAAACGGTTGTTTAACCTGCACCAGGCGGCCCTCTGCATTCGCGACTTCGGCCGGCTGTAAGTAGACGGCCTTGGGCGAGGTTGGACACCACTCCTCGCAGACAATGCATGGAGCTGCCATAGCCCATGGCAAACACCGCCCGCGATCTAAGAACGCTGTTCCGAGACTGATGGGCTTGGCGTCGCTCGTGACCCGCGCCTCCCAGCCTTTTTCTTTTGCCGTGATCTCCCAGATTGCGCCGGTAGGACAAACCTCGGAGCACAGCACGCAACTGCTCTCGCAGTAGCCAATCCGCGGCACCATGACGGGCGTCCAGAGACCTTCCAACCCCGCTTCGGTCAACGCGGGATGCAGCGCGTTGTTGGGGCACACCTTCATGCACTCGCCGCAGCGTATGCAGCGCGACAGAAAGTACTCTTCGTCCAGCGCGCCCGGAGGACGCAGCAACCGCTCATGGCGCTCGACTGCGAATCCGGGCGTGCTTCGCAATAGGGGAACCACGGCTGCGCCCGCCGCCAATCCGGTGAGTACTTTGCGCCTCTGCAGGTTCATACCGATGGATTTTTGAGCGGGGAAGAACTTGAACTGCAGGCCGTGCTCCGGACACTCATCAATGCAGTTCAGACAGAGATGACATTCCGGTTGACGCCACGGAACTCCGCCGATCGGATCATCGCCACCCTGGCAGCGCAGCAGGCAGCGATTGCAGTCCTCGCAGCGCTCCGGGGTCTTGACCAGTCCAAGAATCGACCAGCGCGAAGCGATCCCGAGCAGCGCGCCCAGCGGGCAAAGTGCCCGGCACCAGAAACGAGTCACACGAAAATTCAGCGCCAGAAAAAAGATGAAGATGAGGCCGAGCCAAACACCTTGCCGAAAGTACGGCTGTTTGAAACTGAGCAGCAAACAGCCGAAGACGAAATGCAAGCCGCTGCCCGCCCCCTGCAGCGGTGCAAAACGGCTGTGCTCCATCGCGCGCAGCACGACGTTCACGGCATAGTTAGTTCCGGGCAAAATGGATAGGCCGAGTGAGCGCACCAGCAACGAGAAAGGGTCCAGCCATCCGACGATCCCCGTGCCCAATAGGGCGGCGATTAGGGCCGCGACTAAAAGGTAGTACTTCGTCGTCTGCCAGCGCTTGTAGCGGTTCGATTCAATCAGTTGTTTTCCGCGTTTGCCCTCCGATCTCAGGCTGCTGAAGAAGTGGTGGATTGAGCCCAGAGGACAAATCCATCCGCAGAAGAAGCGTCCAAGCAACATCGTCGGAATCAGGACTACCAGGCTCCACAACAGGCCGTGGTAAAGGGCGCGGCTGGAGAGGGCATTCGACAGCGCCACCAGCGGATCAAATTGGAAAAATAACTGTACCGGATAGGGAAGCCGGATCTCACTCCCGCCGGCGTGCAGCGATCCGCGGAACTCCGTGCGTAGCAGAAGGAACAGGAACAGTGAGAAGAAGAAAATCTGCGAAAGCCAGCGCAACCTTGTCGGTTTAAGACGCACCGAGTACTCCTCGCATTTCAACGCAGCGGATCCCCGTAGCGCAGACTGAGCCCTTGGCACTTTCTGAGCGCCCGGCGCTGCATCCTTAATCTTCTGCCAAGCGGCTTCCGCTTTCTGTGAGCAAGATCACTTGGTTTGGCCCGCACGGGCTGAGTTCAATCTGTGCGCCTCTCTCGTGAATGGAGTCCACCACTTTTACCTAGCGCAGAAAGGGCAGACAATTGAGCCGCTGAAACGCAAATCTCATGCTGGACATAGCTGGGGTGCCGGCGGAGCCCTGCTATACCTCGGGTTACGAGTCGGGCTTGCAATCCATCCCGTGATTCCTCGTTCTCGGTTTCCGAATTGCGTGGTTCTTCCAGAGTGTGACTCCTCTGAGGGGCAACTGGCCCGAGTAGTGGGTACCTTTTGGCGCTGGAAGGCCAACTCCGGCGCTCGGTTTTTGCACCCAATTGCACCCAAGTTTTCTGGAAGGATTACGCTAAGTGATTGAAAATATGGTGGCCAGGGACGGAGTTGAACGATTCGGCGTCCCGTGTTTTCAGCAAGTTGCTGATTCCACAAAGGACAGAAAGGACACGGAGGACAGGAAAGACGGCTTTTGTGTGCGATTTGTGTGCGGTTTTTCTCTCATGAAGTGAGCCGTCGAACTTTGTTTCGGACGGTGTCCCGCTGGTAGTTGGAAGTTAGAGGAGCGGCACTCGGGTTCATTCTACGCGGCCTCCGGCTGGACTGCTGCTTGATCACTTACTTTTCTTCCTAAGATGGTCTCCAGTTGCCAGAGATCCTTCCAGCCCATGATGCGGCGGAAGTTCTTCTCGGTCGCCAGAAAGGAAGCCGCCGCCCAACGCTGGACCATAGCCGCATCCCGCCAGCGGCATACGCGTCGGGTCCGCATGCGCACGCCCGACTGCGGGCTTTCGATCAAGTTGGTCGTGGCCAGGCAGCGATGCAGAGACGGTGGAATGCCCAAGCGATTGATGGTGAAACATTCCTCCAATCCTTCCCGCAAACTGTTCGCTGCCGCCGGCGATTCCTGCTCCAGCCAGTCGGCCAGTTTGCGCAATCGAGCCATCCCCTCTTTAGCCTCCAGTTGGTAGCTGGCGCGCATGGCCGCTTTTACCTGGTCCTTCTGTTCCTCCGGCAGGCGGTCGCACACGTTGCGGATCTTGTGATTGCGGCAACGCTGTACCGGATGCTGCGCTCCGAACACTTTGTTAATCGCAGCTCGCAACGATTTGGCTCCGTCGATCACAAACAAGCGCTTGGCCTTCGGGTCCAGCCCACGCGTCACTAACTGCTCCAGTAAGTCCTCCACCGCTGCCGCGTTTTCTGTCGCTCCCTGCTGCATACCCAGCACGTGCTTGTGTCCGGCCCGATCCACACCCACGGCACCGATCACATGATGCTCGCCGAATTGCATCCCGTCGATGTAGATCACCAGCAGATCGATCCCCTCGAAGCCTCGCTCCACGAGCTCCTTCAGGGCTGCTTCTCCCGCTTCCGCCGCTTCCCGGCTCACCGTCGACTTCGACACCCCGCAGGTCGAAGCCATCTCCGGCAGCACCTCCGCATACTGCCGTGTGGAGATGCCGCGCATCAGCACGTCCAGCATCCGCTGGCTCATCCCGGTATTGCAGGATGGCGGCATTGGCGCGGTCCCTCGCCCGTTCAAGCGATGTGCAAAATGTGTCCTCAAGCGGGCGGAGCGCGGACTCCTTCGCTATGAACGCGCTCCAACGGCACGCCATGTATTCATATGTCGTGTCCCGCTCGACCGCCGTAATTCCTGAGATCTTGATCTTGTCACGCAGCTTGTCGAAAAACTGTCTTCTAGATTCGACGTGCTGAGGTTTTTCGTGGTTTGGATTTGTGTCGACTTGCAATCCATCGAAGGGCTCGATGCGAATATCGATGTCTTCCGAAAAGCGTTGAATGATCCCAAAGCCCTTGGAAAGCGAAGTGCCGCCCTTGAGCTCAAAGGCTAAGCCAAGCTGCTTGAGCCCAAAGACGGCGTGCATGATCCAGTAGTCTTTTTCCACCAAAGCTGGATCGTTGATTCTTTCGCTGGCCGCAACGGTCTCGACAAGCGCCTTGAAATCGCCTCTTTCGTGCAGAAAGGATTCAGCCGGCATATTGCAACATCTCCCGGAACTTTTTCTGCGTCGAATACTTGCCGTAGAGAGAAACCGCTCGGGAAAGTTTTCTCGGGTCCATCTTCTTGGCTCGTGCGCGAACGCGAGAAAGGACAGCGTCCCGATCCTCCGCGAGGTCGCTCAATTCGTTAACCAGATCGACGAGCAGGAACTCCGGAGAGAGCTGCTTCGGAACGTTCAATCGCCGCTCGAAAGTGACCATTCGATTGCCAAGCGGAAATGTACCGTGCCGTTTCTGGTTATAGACAACGCGTTTGTTGTAGAGCTGTGTCGTCCCAAGTCCCAGCTGGTTGTACACATTCGGCGACGTAACGACAAAATGATCTGTTTTCAAGAAGGCTTTCACAAGCTCATGTTCATCCGCGGGAGCCTCTCCAAATTCAAATTTGCGAGGGTTGTAGTACAAGCCGGTACGAAGCTTCTGTAGAGTCCCATCGACAGTGAGTGCTTTGAGGTGTCGATCGACGCTATGGGACCAGGGCAGAAGATCTTCTCTGCGGTACACACGTCCAGGGCGAAGATGTCGCCTCAACTGCTCAAGTGTGCTCGTCTGCATTTCCCTGATTCTCCACGGTTATCCTACTTTTCATGACCTGAATTGTCAATAATATTAGTAACATTTCATGCATAATAGTTACTAACTTATTATTTATCTGTAGCTTACAGATATCTCCATCCATACAATTGGTTAACTGATCCAAGCGATTCGAGTTGATGAGGCCGAGCATGGGCACGGACCCGGGGCAATACGAAACTAATTGTTGAGCAATTGCGCTCTATATTATTGGGATCCATAGGGCTTATAGATTCTTCAGACAGTGTCTGTAGAATTCTTTCCTCCGACGGTACGCTGCAAAATGAACACATTCTGAGGAAACTCTAAGCGGATCACCTGCGAAAACTCAAACTTCGGCACTACCGAGACTCCGTCTGGCTTGACGCCAGGATGCGATGTGGAAATCTGCGGAGAAATGAGCGAGCAAATCTGTTCGTAAGTTTTGAATCGTCATCGGATCTCATCACCAGACAAGTATCGAAGCACAGTGACGGATCCGATAGCGGCTTTACGACAACGCCATCTGCTCGAAATTCCAGGGCGCTCAGTTTCGGGAGGATAGCTACTCCCGCATGCTCGGCCACCAAATGAACCGCTTGTTGTTCTGTGAATGTTTCATGCGCATCTTTCGGTGCAATCGCCTCTAGCCTGGCCGTTTCGAGAATCGCGTCATGAATAGTCGGGTGAACCTGTTTCGCACCGAGAATCCAGTCGTCTTTCTCTAGATCCCGAAGGACCAAACGCTCGCGGTGAACACACCGGTGAGATTCGGGGAGAGCAGCGTACAACGGTGCCCGAGCAAATGGGACCGCCGTGATCCGGGTGTCTTCCGGTGGTGCCGTGACCAACGCCATGTTTAGGTCGCCTGCGATGACATCGCGAACCAGATCCAGTGCAAAGCGAGTCAAGAGACGAATTCTGAGGTTCTCATCAGAGGATAGCCGGATTGCGAGAATGGCCGAAACCCAAGACTGATCGGTACCTGGGGAATGGCCGACCATCAAGGCTCGGCCTGAGCCGCAATCAGCTGTGCGGGCCAGATGAATGGCTCGTTCAGTGTGGAACAGCGCAAATCGGGCCTCTTCTACGAAAGCGCGTCCGGCGTCAGTAAGCTCAGTGATTCGCCCTTTGTCGCGAGCGAAGAGATGCACTCGGTGAAGCCCCTCAATCGCATGGATTTGCTTGCTGAGGGCGGGCTGCGTAATCTGTAACCTGTGAGCCGCCCGAGTAAAGTTCATCTCCTCCGCCAGAACAATAACTGCGTAAAGATGACGGAGTTCTATGTTAGGGAGCACAACTCACCCCTGGAGGCGTCGCGCAGTCTTTCCGCCAGCTGCGAGCTGAGTCCAAAATGGGTCCTTCGAGCTGAGGCGCAAACTAGTCCGTCAGCCAGGAGTAGGCTTCCTCAGGGCGAACAAACTCACTGACGGCCTGCGGCAGATCAGAGAGAGGGTCTAGAGAGTCGGCGTACTGGTTTGTCCAGTCGATGACCTGTTGGACGTCACTTTTTTCCCGGTCGGATAGGTCCAGTTGGCCGGCGCTCTCCTGCATTGATTTCGCAAACCTTCGGAGGCGCGTGGCTTCCTCCCAATTCTGCACAAGTTGGCTGACAAACTCGGCCTTACGTTTCTCTTCTTCTACGACTTGTCTTTCCTCTTCCTCTTGCTTCCTCTCTTCCTCCCACTGGCGGTCTCTTTCCTCAATCTCCTGCCTGTTCTTCTTGATGGCGGCCGCCACGACGTTGAGGCCAACGACGAAATCCCCAATGCAATTCTCCAGTTGCTGACGTTTTCCATCCGACCAGATGCTTCGAATGGGCCCCACGCCATAAGGCAGGTTGTCTACGCGAAGCTTGAGCTTGCCGGTCATCTGGTAATCCCATTTGGGGGCCGTCCAAGTATGCTTCTGTTCGGCGGAAGTCAGGACGTGGGGCACGTGGTTTATCACTTCCAGGAGGCAAAACTTGATCGTTTCTCCGCCCACACCGAACGTCAGGACTGCGCTTTCTCCCTTTGGCCAGGAGACGGACTGTCCCCTCTCTTCAATGGTGAGAAAGAGCGCGTTCAAGATTCGCAGTGCACGAGGTAGTTGCTCCCGCGAAACAAAAAGATGCGGCGTGGCTCCCTTCTTAGGCACCATCAACTTCTTGTCGTTCGCTTTCCCATGCGCCAGCAGCTTTTCCGTCCTTAGGGCGAGCGCATGCGAGAGTTCCGCGGGAATCGTTATCTTCGGCGCCGTCTCCGCGGCCAACGTCGCAAACTCAGGCTTCAAGCGCTCCCGGACGAAAATATCCAGAGTTTCAGTGGCATTCTTGGCGGGATGCAGTGGTGGACGGGTCAGTTCGTGTCCCGTCTCTTTTTGTCGCCAGTATCCAACTGGAGGAATCGGGATATCGTGCTTGCGGCAGATCTTTGCCAGACCAACGTCGGAGAGCCCCAATTCTCCGCCAAGCGTGCGCATCGGCGTTGTCCACACCTTTTCATACAACTCCGCCCGTATGAGGCGAATTCTCGTCCCATGCATCGGTTTCTCACGAACAATCGGTGGTTTTATGGATTGACAAGGCGATTATGGAGTATCCGAGAAGCTTGACAATTTGAGTCTCCGCGCCTCATGCTGTCGCAGATTCGTACAGCGTTATACGCAAGGAACTATGTCAGCAGTATCAGTGCTGTCAGCAAAAATATGTCGTGAACCCGTACTGGAATTAAGCGATCGGGGAAAAACTGGCGTTTGCGACGGTGGTTCGTTTGGAGGTTTCGCGTCGCGAAACCCTCACCGCAATTCCGGACCAGGGGCAATCATAGAATGCCTGACCTAAATCCCATCGACGCACAACTTCTTCAAATCGTAAGTGGCACCTCCCCGGCATCGATCCCCGATGTCATCGCGGTGATGCAGAGTATCGATGAATTGTTGGCGAGTAACGACGGCCTCAAATGGTTCAACAGGCTTTATTTGATGGTGACTCAGCAGATCGACACTCAACCTCCGCCAAACGGTTGGGAGGATCCCACATGGCTGACGCGCCTCGACGTAGTTTTTGCCGGGTTCTACTTTGCGGCGATCGCGGGCGCACTGAATCAGAATGCGGATACGGCGAGCTCGTGGGACGCTTTGTTCGAGGCGCGAAACAGGGCCGGTGTCGATCGCATTCAGTTTGCCTTGGCGGGTATGAATGCTCACATCAATCACGATCTAGCGCTGGCCTTGCTGCAGACCGATGATGAGTTGCACCTGACGCCAGCGCTGCAAAGTCCGGAGCACGATGATTATGAGCACGTGAATGGCTTGCTCGAAGTGGTGCTCCCGTCCGCGTTGAACTTTCTAGCCACTGGGATAGTAGGTGAATTGGCGCAAGACACGGGAAAAGTCGGACGGTTGTTGGCGATCTGGAACGTCCGCGTAGCGCGCGATTTGGCTTGGGACTTTGCCGATCACCTTCGGAGCCTTGGGGCCGTCAGCCGCAACTTGGCCCTGGAAGCTCAAGACAAGCTCGCCGGAGTGATCGGGCGCAGCTTGCTGCTTCCTCTTTAGCGATTATCACCCCAGAGTTACCTCGACCAATCCTGGTGCGCATGGCAGTGGAGCGCTCGCACCGCGCTATCCGGCTATTGAGCTACCTTCTGAACGGCTGCATGGATCTTGCCTAATAGCGCGGGGTTAGCCGTTACGGTCGGATCCGTCGCCAGGGACATCAGTTCATTTTGGGCAGTCTGAGCGGCCTTAGCTTTTGCCGCATCGGAGCCATCGCCGCGGACGGCAGCCAGCATGATATCGACAAGGCGCTGCAGAACCTGATAGACGGCTTCCGTCGAAAAGCCACCCAGGAGCGCGATAACAGCTGGTCCCAAACTGCTAAGTGCCGAATTCTTGTTTAACAGCGACGACTCCGCGACTACGTTTGCCAGAATCAACCCGGCAAGAAGTCCGAGCACAAATCTGATCAAATAGATGCTGTTGTACCGCGGGTCGAAAGTTCGGTCCTTGACGTAACCGTGTGCCGTGAAAAGTACGTAGAAAACTGCGCCCAAAGCAGCTGCGAAGAGCCAGTGGAATTCCTCTCGCTTTGAAATAGCATTTGGTGATGCGCCCTGCGAAGGTGTCTCGGGGCCGGCAAAGGTTACCAGGCTGGCCTCAAGCAGGCGACCGCCCAGGAGTGTGGGAACGAATCTCATAGATACGGCTTTGCTGCCAGCATCCACGCCACCGCCCTTTGCTGGCGCTTGGAATGCGACGCCCGTCGCTATGAAACCTGTAACAGCAATCAGGGCAATGATGATCATCCACATAATCAGAGGCGGATGACGCAAGGACGATAGCCATTCGCCTTTCTGGACCTCAGTGACTTCAAGTGAAAGAGGCGTGGCCGGAGCCACGATCTTCGCAAGACCTGTATGCGCGGTAATGATTTGGCTTAAATCCGCAGACGTAATTGGCTGAGCCTGTTCCACGGCAGTAACCGCTGCGCGTGTCACATCGTCCAGTTCGAGTCCCTCGCCAAGTACATAACGGAGCATTACGCGGAACTCGCGCAGTGCCTGCTCCCGTTCACTCGAGTTATTTGACGATTGTGTTTTATCTACCGGGTCCTGAGGGTCAGGTAAAGGGACACTGTTCATGAGAAGCCTCCTTTGTGCATCAATCCTTGCTGATGGACAATCTGCGATCTCCTCCCGGACACAACTTTATGCTTGTCCGCCTGTGTAGGTCCGACGCATGCTTTACGTAAGGTTGTCATCCGGATACAGATATACGTTCGCCTGGACATATCAATCTCGCACCGAACAGATAGTTGACGGCAGCGGCTTAGTACGCAATCGTGACTCCCACGGTGACGCTGTTGACGCGCGTAAACTTCGGTGCGTTGAAACCGTCATCGAAAGTTACCGTAATTCCAAAATTCGCGGTCTGCGGCGGGTTCCATGTTGAGACGAGCGCGTTGTAAGCCTTCCATCCAGTGAGCTGACGAAGGAGTAGCCCCACCGAGGCGGGTTGTGTGCCAGCAGCCGGAATCCGATACTGCTCTACGGTGTTTTCCGTGTCGAAGAGATATCGCCCCACAATCGTGTCCTCAAACGTAAAAAGGCCCAAGCGACGGGCTGGAATCCACTGAATGTTTCCCGTGATCTGCGGTACGGCACGGGCAATGGAGTAGGACGGAACGGTTATCTTGGCTGTACCGCTCGATGCCTTTTGAACGGTGTCGATAAGCGCCCCGCCGGCCTCGAACCCGGTATGAAACTGAAGAACATACCCGAAGCGTGCAGTCGTGGGATCGGGGTAATTCACCAGCGCGCCATTCTTTGCGGGAGTTCGCTTGTTCTGCGGTTGATAGACCCTGTCGAAATTCCACAACACATCTCCCGCCACGAGGAGGTTTTTTCGATCGAAGTTGATGTCCGTTTCATAGTCCGGCGCAAGGGTGGCAACAGCCTCAAACCTTGGTCCACTCTTCCGGGTGAAGGGGTAGGAGAATGGCAGCGTCCAGTCGATCGTATCGGTATAGACCTGGCCCTTGATGTTTGAGGTATTGTTGCCGGTATTCGCCGTCGCGCTGAGCCAAGTGACGTATATAGGCCCGAAGATCGGCCGCGGGAATTTGCTGATTTTGCCGTCAAGTCCCCAGGCGAAGCTGGCTCCGGTGGCGGCGGCGAGGTTCACGTCCGCATAAAAACTCGCAGCGGACTTGGCAGCCGGGCTAGGCTGGCCATAGGTCGTTGGCGCAGCCGCTCCTCCTGCTCCACCGCCAGCGCCGCCCCCACTCCCGGCGCTTGCGGCCAGTTTAGTCCCCGAAGCCAAGGTCCAGGTCACCGGACCAAGCGAGCTTTCAATGCCGTCCATCGCATTGGCAATCAGACTCCCGTCCGGCGTGAAGTCGGTCGTCGTCGAAGACATGTCAAGGCATAGAGCCATGGTTCCGATCTGCACGGGATTCGCCGTGCTGAGGCCGCCTGCCAAGCGATCCAAACGCATCTTCCATCCAGTCAAGGTGGCATTTGAGCCGCCGGCGGTCCCGGTAATCGTGATCGGCGATGCTCCCACCTTTGATCCGGCACGGACACAGTCCACCGGTTCCGCAACCGTTTCAATTTTCTGCACGAGGCCGTCCACCATGAAGTCTTTGACAAACCCCAGCGTCGACGTAAGGCGAAATAGTTTTGTGCTTGACGAACCGAGATCCGCAAATGCGGCCGCGACCGAGGGCGAAGTATCGACACTCAGGCTTGTGGCCGATACAGCGTGGGTGGTCGGGTCGGTTTGTTGCAGCGTCAGTCGATAGAGGCGGCCGATCGCGAAGATGCCTTCATCAAACTCGAGCACGTAGACTCCGTTCCGATTGGCATTCGCCTGATGCAGTTTTGTCCATTTGTAGACAGTTTGCTGGCCACCGGATTCCGCGGCAGTACAGGCATACTTTGCACCCTTGGGATCCGGCAGGAGACAGGGTGTCGAGTCCTCTACAACAGCTGCGGTGACAGGAGCATAGTTCGCACCGATCGCATCGAGCCTAATGAGTACCTGCCTGGCGCTGACCACCTTGATAGGCGGCGTGCCGGAGGCGACCTGAGAACGACAAGGAAGTGCCAGTGTCTTGGCTCAGCGTGAAATGGAGAAGCGGCGTTCTCCGTTAGTGTAGATTCCGCCCCTTCGGGGCGGGGATTTTCAAGGCATGGGGGTCTATCGTCCGATGGCTTTTTCCTCGCATGCAGAGCGCGAGAGGATCAACTCCCGCGCTGCTGAGCATCGGCTCGATGAGCCCCACCAGGTTATCCCTCAGCATGGTTGCCTCCCGGCAGAGCCCGCTTCCGTTTCACCCGGCGAGGTCATTGTAGCTGGCGTGGAAGAGGGTGCAAACCTCCAAGACGCCGTCTGCTGCCGTCGGAGTTGCCGCTGGCGACGAGCTTCTTCTAACTTGCGATCGCGAGCCGCGTGGATCTCGGCCTGTCGTCCGGCGAGCCGATCCTGCGGCGTCACATAGCCGATCGCACTGTGTAGGCGCATCGTGTTGTAGTGATCCACGTAGAGTTGAATCAAGCGGCGTGCATCGTCCAGCGTTAACGGAGTCAGTGTCCGGATGCACTCCCGCTTGAGCGACTTATGCCAGCGTTCGATCTTCCCGTTCGACTGCGGGTAAAACGGCGAAGTGCGCACGTGCGTCATCCCCGAGATGCGAATGAACTCCTTGAAGTCGCGCGCGATGAACTGCGGTCCGTTGTCGGAGATTATCCGCGGCCTGGCTTCCGGGTACTTTTCCTTGGCTCGTTCCAGAATCATCTCAATGTCGGCTTCCTTCATCGACTCCCGCAAATCCCAATGCACCAGAAAACGACTGTATCCATCCAGCACACTGCATAAGTAATAGAACGTGCCCGACAGGTTGATATAGGAAACATCGACGTGCCAGTGCTGGTGCGGCTGCAGCGGCTGTTCGAAGCCGGTCCCCTTGCGCGACGGCTTCGGTTTCCAGCGCGAGAGGAGTCCCGCTTGTTTCAACACTCGCCATTCCCGAGCATTTGCAGGTTGTTTGTCATGACGGAATCGCCGAGATCGACCGTGGCTCCCTGCGCGGCAATCTGTAGCTGGCCGGGAACGCTCACGTTGCCGTAGCCGGGAATTATGTTGTTTGTATTCGGGACGCTGACCTGCTGGTAAGAGGCTGCGGCCCCAGTGCCGGTGTTGGCCGAATTGAGCCATCCCATCGAGTTGCCGTAAGTGTTCGAGATCTGTTGCAGCATCCGTAGGTCGGTGGTGGGAGACAAGAACCGCCGATAAAGCATCGACGGCGCGAGAATCATCTGGTGGACGAGGTTGTACTGCTGCTTGGCAACGTTGTAGGCCTGCAACGCCGTCGTTGCAATCTTGACGGTGTTGCTGAAAATCTGTTGGCCCTGTTCGATCTGCTGAAACTGGTTGGAGATGGATTGTTCTTCGTGTTCGATCTGCACAACGGCGTGCGCCGATTGTGTGGGATCGTAGACGATGCCGGAACCGAACTGCGCGTGCGCTGCAGGTTGCAATGCCGTGGCAATTGCGATGGCAAGAGTAGTGAGAATTAGGTTCTTCATTGTTTGTCCTTTCGTTCGCGGTTGGGGTCCTAGTGCTCCCACAGCGATACCGCGCTACTGCTGTGCGGCAAGAATCTGTTTCTGGATCTCTGCAAGGCGGTCGGCCTCCGGTTTGCATCGTGCGTCTCGTTCTTTTTTCTTCGCTTCGAGGGTCGCCATCTGCTCCGCTGTCAGCTTTTCTCCGGTCAGCATTCGCGCGGAGCCGGAGGTCTCATCGAGGCACTCCTTGGCATAGGCCGGGTATTCGGCGTTGTATTGGTCCTGCAGCTTTTTCACCTTTTCAGCTTTGCTCTGACAGCCCACAAAGGCGAGAGTCGATAGGAGCAAGAGGGAGAGGGCAACGGATCGCATTCAAAACCTCCTTAAAACGTTTGTGGAATGGTGTGGTTTGAGTACGCAGGCAGAAGCATGTCCTGCGTGAAATAGACTTTTACGCGGTGGCCCTCCCGAATCGTGATGGTGGGCGGTATCTGCATGAAGCGGTCAAGGATCATGGTTGCAGATTGCGAAACGCTGGCCGCAGCCCCGTTGGTGAATGCCTGGGAACCACTGGTGGTAATCGTGCCGCCACCCTGCGTAAGCTCGCCCGCCCCAGCGATCACGCCCAAAGCTATCGAGGTGCCGAAAATCTGAAGGTAATGATTGTTGACTTTGTCCTTCAACCCTTCCTCGCCGATCTGGTCGAGGCCATGGAATTGGTCGAGATCGACGGAGTAACCGTCGGGCATAATCAGGCGGTGAAAAACCACGGCCATTCGCCGTTGCTGGCCAAAGCCCGCCGCTCCAATCTTCTTCGCTTCGCCCAAAACAACCGTCCCGTCGGGAATGATGACGTGCTGATGATCGTGCGAATACAACGGATTTGAGACCAGGACTTTGACCGGTCCCACGGCGTCGCCATCCAGACGATTCATAAGAACGGTGTCGAGAACGGAGCCTTCGTAGATGAGATACGGCTGGCCCGTGGCCGAATCGACATTGGCTTCGAGCGGGCGCTTATAGCCTGCTGACGTTTCCTCCTGTTTTCCTTCGACTTCTGGCGCGACGGGACTATGGTTTACCTGCCGTTCGGTATGGTCATACTGGGCAGGCGCGACCTGACCTTGCTGCGGCGGTTGTTGCGGCTGTTCGGAGGAACGGGAGTACACGAGGTTGGAAGCGAAACGGGCGTCGTCCGCACGTTCGCGTTCTTTCGCGGCGATCAGTTCCGCCTGCTGCTGTACGGGAGTAAGTTGCATCTGCATGTTGCCCTGCTGTAGTTGTGGGCAAGGCCGCCCCGGAACGCAGGGCACGGCAACGCCGGTCGGACCGTAGGCTGCGGCGGCGGCCTGCTGCGGGGCCGTCGCAGACGTAAGCGCTGGATCTGCCATTGCAGCAGCGGCCATGGTTGCCTGCTGTTCTTTCTGGCGTTCGGCCTGAAGTTGGTTCTTCAACTCCTGCACGTTGCTGTCGGTGTTGTCCTGCAAGGCTGGTTGCGGGGGTTGCCCCTTAACTGCGCCCTGTCCTGTGGGCGTCTTCTTGCCGGACGAACTGAAGAGTGCCGCCACAATCACGAGCAGTGCCGCACCCAGATAAACGAAGGTCTTGAGGTTTTTCTGCAAAACGCCTTTTGGCAGCGCCAGGTTGCGCTGCAACGTTGGTTCAGCTGGCGGCTCTGTGTGAGAAGTAAAGTCGTTGTCGGTCATGACGGTTATCCCTTCCGCGTGAAGCTCATCCGTTTCTTACCGAGTTCCACGTATCCGTCGTCCATGACTTTCGGGATGATGTAGGTCCCTTCCCGGAGGTCATAGCTAACCAGGTTGGGTTTGCCGTCCTTCATCTCATAGACGCTGAACTTTTCTGGCGCATTGGTCTTGATGTAGGTGAACTTGTCGTCGTGGTAGATCGACTGGATATCGAAGGGGGATTCGTTGGCCTTGTAGACGTAGTCGAACTTGAGCTGTGTGGGATAGGCGCTCTTGTATTCATCCACTGCCTGCTCGACGTGCGATTGGAGAGAGGCAAGCTGCTGCTGCGATTGTTCCAATTGCGCGACGGGCACGAACTGCGGGGGGCCGCTCGCGGCCACAATCGCAGAGCGATCGGCGGGTTCGACAATCACCTTCAGGTCAGGGCTGATTGTGGTGGATCCTGAGATGTCCTGGAGGGTGAAGCTGTAGATGTTTCCCTTGTCTGTAATGAGATTGAGGTTGGAGCTGATGCCCTGTTTCGCCGGATGCACAAAGCAAAAGTTGCCAACTACATCCACGATCCAGAAGTCCTTATCGCCGGTGGCGGCTTCCATGATCTTCTCGGTGGTAGGCAACTCGATTAGGGTTGTGTATTTGACCTTGGCACGGATCGCAACGATGTCCTGCGAGTGATATTGCACTGTGCGGGCGGACTCCTGCGCCACGGCGCCGATGGAAGCAACGACCAGTACGCAATCAATGAGGAATTTCGGATGTCGCATAGCATGTCTCCTATTTGGGGTTAGAGGTTGATACGGCCAGCGCGCGCGGCTGGAATGGCCACTCTTCCGCAAGATGGCGAAGGCCATCCGCAAAACCGTGGCGGTCGAAATATTCCCGTTTCTTGAGGTTGTCGCGGGCGTTGTTGGTGGCCATCCAGTGCGACACGGAATCTACGTTCAAATGCACTTTCTTGGAGGTCTGCGCCTTGCGAATCAGCATTTGGCCCGGTGGAACAAGGCCGTCGATAAGGTCCAGTTCAGTGTCGTTCAGATGAAATGCCTCGCGGTAAACGTCACGGTTCATATCTGGGTTGGCGAGAAAGATCTTCGTGGGACAACTCTCGGCCACTATGGCCAGCATCCCCGATTCCTCAAGCTCTTTGATGGATTGTGTCGCCAGAATCATTGCCGCTTTGTGCTTGCGCCAGGTTTTCTGCGCCTGCACCACATAATTGCGGATCGTGTCATTCTTGATGAAGAGCCACGCCTCGTCGAGCAGGAAGAACTTGGGTGTGCCGAGCTTCCTGGGGTCAGTGATCTCATTCGATGCTCGATGCAAAACATAAAAGAGCACTGGTTCCAAAACCTCGGGCGCGTCATTCCAACCGTGGAAGTTAAACGTCTGAAAACAGGAGAACGAAAGCGTGTCCTCAGCGTTGTCAAACAGAAATCCGAACTGTCCGCCGCGGGTCCAGCGGTGCAAGCGTTCTTTTAACTCGCCGATGATGTTGCTGAAGTTTGAGATCGTGCGCTGGTTGGGCTCCAGCACGTAAATCCGCTCGATCGCATCCCAGAGCCGGCGTTCTTCTTTGAAGTCCAGACGGTAACGCTGCTCGTTGCCCTCAATGAGTACTCGGAAGAAGCTGAAGAGAAACTGCAGGTTCTCTTTGGTCTGAGGCAGCGAGAAGGGGTTGATGGTGAAGTCCCGCGCTTCCTGACCCACATTGAGATATGAGCCCTTGAATATCGTCGTAAGCGACTGGAAGCTGCCGCCAATATCAAAGATGTAAGTCAGCGGCTTGTATTTCTGTGCATTTTGCAGCAGAAAAACGCAGAGATAGGACTTGCCACTACCGCTCATCCCGAGAATCAGGGTGTGGGCAACGTCGCCGGTATGGAGGTTGAGATAGTAGGGCGTGCTGTTGTCGGTTTCGAGCACAGCCAAGTACTCGGTGCCGAGATGCGCGTTCGTCTTCTCGCCTGGAAGGATCGTAAACAGAAAAGACAAATCGGCGTAATTCGTGTTCAGCAGATACAGCTTGCGGAGGTTGAGCGCATAATTGCCCGGCACGGTCGCAAAATACGCGTTCAGCTGGTTATACGTTTCCGCAAACAGATTGCCGTCCGTGTTGGTGAAGAGGCCGGTGAACTCGGCCCCCAGTTGCTCCAGTGCGGTTTTTGAACGGCCGTACAGCACAATCGTGAGGGAGAAATCGCCAAGCGATTGACCGTCACCCAGGGCCCGCAGGCAATCGCCAAGGTTTTCAATGTCGGCCTGCTTGGATTCGTCCACCAGCACATCACGCGGGTTCGTCTTCGTGGCATCGTTGCCCATCTGAGAAACAAACCCGGTTTTCGACATATTGAAGTGGCGGCGGCGCTTGTTTACTTCTTTCCGCGCTTTGTTTGCCGCCAGCGGTGTCCATTCGGTGACGACGTAGAAGTTGGCCGGAATCTTCAGCAAGGTGTCCAGGACCAAAGGCCGTGTCTCAGTGATGGCCTCTTTCATCGTCAGCACCCGGACGATGTGATCGCCAACGCGCAGGTGGTCGCGTTCCGCTTCGATGTCGGAGTTGACGACCTGATAGTCGAGAAACTGCGTGGACTGCGGCTTGCCCGCAACGCGCCAGTCGTCGAAGTTCAGCAACCGGCGAAAAAACTTGAATTGTCCTTGCTGATTCAAGATCTCGATTTGCATGAAGTCCGCGAGCTGCCGCGCGAATGCCTGAACGCTCTGGTCGAGCCGTCGAACATCGTGCTCGATATGCGTACGCAACAGCGTTTTCATGCTGTCGTTTGTGAACTGCACTTTTAGTTCGCCAACCGCGCCCGCGGGGTCGCGCAAGATGCGGGCGACTGCGGCGCCCACGCCGGTTTTGGAGCGGGCGCCTTCGAGCAAAATGCAATAGAAGATTTCCACCTCATAAAGGTGGTCGCGCTTCGCTTCAAAGAACTTCCTCCGCTGGTCGATAGCCGCTTGCACAATCGGGTCGTCATACGTTGCGAACGGTATGTCGGGGCGGTTCGACTTGAAGAGATACTGGTAAACATGGAAGCCTGGGCCAAACGCTTTTAGGGCTGCCTCCAACCGCTTCACCGCGTACTCTTGTTCCGAACGGTCAAGACTCTCGTAGTCCACGCCGGGAACACTGAGAACCATGCCTAGATCGCCACTCTTGGTAAGGAAGGCGGTCTCGTTCCAGAAGCCGTACAGGTTGATGTGGTCGTTGAGAGACGCACTCTCTTTCCACGGCTTGATGACTCTATCGAGACGCAGCATCAGACGACCTCCACACGCGGGACTTGCTGTTTCGCGGCGTCGTAGCGAGGCTTGTAGCGTTCGGACTTTGCCAGAATGCGAAGGAATGCCGGATCGCTGTTCGTTGCCCAATGCCCGAAGGCGAAAGCACCAATGAAGACGGCGATACCAGCGAGGATGGAATTGAAGAGATTGAAGGCCCCTACCGCGCCAACACAGACGAAATAAAACAACGTGCGCTCCACGCCGAGATAGGTGAGCGGCTTATGCAGGCTTTTGAAGACCCGATTTGTGCGATGTCTCTGCTGTACTTTGTCTGGCATAAGTCCTCATTTGAACGCTGGCTGAAGGTGACCGGGAACGGTGCTAAACGCCCCAGAGCCAACTCAGGACATTCACGGCGAGAACGGCAATGCCGGTTCCGGCGGCAACACCGGCGAGCGCCTTCTTCGCGCCGGGTTCACCGTGGGCGAAGCCGTATCCGCCGATCACGATTGCAACGAGACTTGCAACCTTCGCAATGGTTCCGGTGAAGAGGGCTTGGATGGCGTTAAAGCCGGTGTCGAACGGTGAACCCTGTGCCATCGCGGCCACAGGCAGGACAAGAATTAGGGTGAGAACGGCGACGGTTGGACGTGCCCACTTCCACCGAGCAATGAGCTGGATTTGGTGGACGAAATAGACTTGTAAGCAACGTGGCATATGCACCTCCGGCAGCACATCAAATCGTCTGCTTTTGGCGCAAAGTAACCTGACTCAATCACCAAGTCCAACGGCCTTTCAGCAGTCAGGGGTACGTGAAGGGAGCGACAGGCGAAGACTGGAGCGATTCGCTCGGTAATCCTATTGTCGAGGGCGGTACGAGAAAGAGAGGTAAACATCTCGTGCGGAAGTAATCGCTCAGTACGAGCTAAACCATCATGCGAGTTCGCAGTGACTACTACGAAAACTTTTTGGGCGTACGCATTCTGGGTGGTACACCCCGTGGTGGATGGGTTCAGAAAGAACTGGGTACGTACGTAGCTTTCCCCGATGAGTGCGAGGGGAATTGTTGATCGTACGCAAAGGACGGAAAGTTCCTCGGCATACGCATTCTGGGTGGAGACAGCGTTCGGTCGTTTCACCGTTTGTCAGACGTCTGAAGAGTGGCCAGAGAGTTTTGGTTGCACGCGTTTTGGCGGTGGCAGTTTCGGACTGCTCTTCACCCGGTGTTCCCTTCGGGGTCACAATCTATGGCGTCGGCGACACCGGTTCTGGGTGCCGTTTGACAGGATCGGCGATTGGCAATACAACAACGCCAGCTTTTGTACCGCGCCCAAATGGTGATCTGGCGGTAGCCGCGATATAGCCCCCATCGTGGAAGGGCTCGAAACTGGGCTGTTTTCGCGTATTTCGTATATTGCGAGTATTGCGAGTATATGTTATAGTTCTAGCATATGGCTGGAACTGCACAACGTCCGATCACATTGCCTCAAACCGAGCACAAGCAGGTTGAGGAACTGGAAGCTATGCTCAACCGGGGAAATGCTGCCCTGGTGAGTTCTGCCGGCGAACGGATTGATCTGCCGAACACGGTTTACGAGATTCTTAGAAAGGTAGTCACTCTCATGGCGCATGGCCAAGCCGTCACGCTGGTTCCAGACAATCAGGCTGTCACCACCCAGCGCGCCGCGGACATCTTGGGAATGTCGCGACCCTTCTTCGTCAAATCGCTCGAAACGGGAGTGATGCCCTTCCACCGCGTAGGGAATCAGCGACGAGTGTACTTGAGGGATGTTCTGGCATATGCCCAGAAGCGCGACGAGGAGCGTCATGGTGCTCTTGATCGTTTGTCGCGGGCAGCAGTGGAAGCCGGCCTGTACGACCGCAATCGATTTCCCGAAGGCGGCCAGGACGAGTGAGAGCGGATTTTCCCGTAGTCCTAGACGCCTGCGTCTTGATCCCTATGCCTCTGGCCGACTCTCTGCTGCGGCTCGCAGGCGGTCCTCGGCTCTATCTTCCGAGATGGACTGACCAGATCATGACGGAGGTAAGTCGAAATCTCCAGCAGAACTTCGGCGTGACCGCCGAGCAAGCGGCTTACCGTGAGAGCGAGATCCGTAAACACTTCGGGGAAGCCTGGGTGGAAGGCTACGAAGACCTGATTCCGTCCATGACAAATCACGATAAAGATCGCCACGTCCTCGCGGCCGCGGTCCGCTCGGGTGCGGAAACAATCGTAACGTACAACCTGAAAGACTTCCCCCGCTCGGCTCTTGCCCCGTATTCAATCACCGCCCAGGGCCCGAGTACCTTTCTCAAGAACTTGTACGAGCTGGATCGGGATGCGGTGCTCCATACGCTGGAGCAACAGGCCGCTGCAATTGAAAAGTCCTTTGATTATCTCCTGAACAGACTTCGCGTAAACGTACCTGGGTTTGTGGATGCGCTTGCCCCACAGAAATGAGGAAATGCCACGTGTCGACAAGGGGCAATGCGGGTTCGCGTCAAAGCCATAGGGCCTTTGCCTCAACGTTCACTTGCTTACTGCATCGAGTTCGCTAAACTATGGGCGGCGTTTCGCCGAGAGTTGCCGAGTGTGAGGGCAGTCTGCGGCGCGAATCGAGAGGGCAACTGTTGGAGAAGAAGAAGCGGGGTCGGTCCGAAAAACTCGTTTCAAGTGTTCGGCAGTCCGCACGTGACCAGGCTGAACAGGAAGCTCGTCGTGTTCCTTGGCAACTTCTCGTGGAAGCCCGTAACCAGTATCTCGACTGGCAGGAGTTCTATTATTGGGCGCGGTCGATCATGGAAAGCGAAGATGGCATTCCAAACTGGTTAGCTAAGAAGCTCGATGAACTCTGTCCTGGATTTTTGGCAGAGGAGAAGCAATATTTGGCCAGACATCCGAACGAAGCTTCCCTGACGCCGGTTCGGCTCGGCCACTGGATCGATGAACACATTTTCAGCTTTGCTCAACAAGGGGCATGGTTGCTCGCGGTTACCTTTTATGCTGTCCGAGAGTCGCGGTACCAAAAAGCGTCAGTTTGCTGGTCGGAGTCTGTAGAGAAGTGGCGGAAAGCAAGACCAATCCAGTACCCGTCGTTTGAGCAGTGGCGCCGCGAGGCTGGGCAATGTAATGAGACCGCCCGCCTGTTGCCCCGAGTTCGCAAGGAGAGAGCATGTTTTGCGCTTGTTGATCCAGAACGTCTGGCTCAGGCTGTTGCGCGGTTTATTGAGTGGGAAGCATTCGCGTACTGGTTGCGACTGCCGCTTGAAAAGGGGGATTGCTTTCCTATCGAGCTAACACGCGAGCTCAATTCGCGATGTCCCGGTTTTGTGGAATTCAACAATCAAGAACGACCGGCAGATCGCCATATTCCTCAAGACTGGGCCGCCGAAGAATTTTCAAAACTCGCGCCGCCACCATTACCGGTGAGTCCAAGCTGGTCTCCTGTCAAAGAGTATGGCGGTTATGCAAAGGTGCAGCCCGAAGTAGTTGGCGCGCCCCACTCCGCTTCCTGTTCGCATATTGAAAACTCCGCACCTGGCCGGACAAAATCGCACTTCCAGGTGCTGGGCGATCTCAGCCTTTGCGGGTTGGGTTGCGACTGCTTTGCATTCTGATTCGGCCGATGGAGGAGGGATGGAGATGAAGGTGTTGTTCTTGTCTTTTGTAGTTGGTCTCGGTGTGGGTGTTCTTTACGGGCTCATCCGAGTCAAGAGTCCAGCGCCGCCTATCGTAGCGTTGCTCGGCCTGTTAGGAATGGTGCTTGGCGAACAGTTGGGGATATGGATGCAAACAAAGAAGCTCGACGTTCCGCGTGCTGCGGCCGTCTGCCTTGTCGGCGAGTCCTACGATTCGGCGGCATCTGTCCGAAACGCTTCAGCAGTGTCAGCGCCCGAGGTTGTCCAGCAAATTAGGTGATTGTCAATTTAGGAGAACACGAATGCGCTTTAACAAAAGTATCGTTGCAACGTGCGTTGCGCTAGTTCTGACGCTCAGTCTCGCGGTTGGATCTCCGCAAGTCAGTGCTTTTGCCCAAAGTGCGCAGACAGCCGGAATCGTAAGCGTGGCTGTAGGGCCGCAGTACGACACTACACATGTCTACGTGGCTCCCGAAGATTTCGATCGCTTCGTCGCGAGCTTGCTTGCGACATTTGGCGGCACAACGACCAAGCAGGGAGTTTTCACAGTAACTCCAACCCAGAGCAGCACTATGTCGCAGCTGGTCCTGACGCCGGTGGGAACGGTGTCCGTGTTCGGCTTCAAAACACCCATCCCGTATCCGTTCGGCTTGGAGCGTACAGGCTATCTGGTGACGGACATGGACGAAGCGATCCGCGCTGCGAAGGCAACTGGTGCAGATGTCCTGGTCGCCGCCTTCAACGACCCGATCGGTCGAGACGCAATCATTCAATGGCCCGGTGGTGTGGACACACAATTGTATTGGCATACCACTGCACCGTCTTATTCCCCGCTCCAGACAACTCCGGAGAATCGGGTCTATGTGTCGCCGACAGGGTGGACGCCTTCGTGCGCAGCTTTCTTGTTTTCTCCCACGGAAACCTTGTTTCGGATGAAGCGCGAGCGCCAGGCGTTGAAATCGGAAGGCCTGCGGAAACTTACCGGCGAGTGAGGATCGAATCAAAGTTTGGGAAGTTGACTGCGCTCGTTACTGACGGCCACCTTCCACATCCCTACGGTCGGGAGATGACGGGATATGAGGTGGCGAATCTCGCGGAGACTGTTGCCAAGGCCAAGGCGGCTGGTGCAGATGTCCTTGTCCCTCCGTACAAGACCGACGAGCGAGATGCCGTTGTTGTCAGGTTCCCGGGAGGATACATCGCTGAGATCCACTCAGTCACAAAGAAATAGGACGCACAACGGATGATGCGATGTAACAAGCAGAGCCGCACACGGTATGACAGGAAGACACAGATGCGAACCGTCATGATATTGATTGTGCTGTCTTCTGTGAGTTCGCTGTTCTCGCAAGGCCAATCGATTCCGATTAACGAATCCCCGCTCCCGGCACCAACCTATCACTTGCTTCGCGAGGACGACGACTGGAGTTTCCTTGCCGATTCAGCCCAACGACAGGATTTTTGGGATCCCATCAAATACATTCCTCTGCGATCAGACCGGAATGGCTGGTTCCTATCCATGGGCGGCGAAGCTCGCGAGATGTGGGAACAGATTGGAAACGATAACTGGGGCCAACAGCCGTTCATGAACGGGTATTTCGACGAACGGTACATGTTTTATTTTGACGTTCACTACGGCGCGCGCGTTCGCTCGTTCGTGGAGCTAAAAAGCGGTTTGAATTCTTACCGCGCGTGGAGCGGCATGGTTCGAGACAGTTACCGAGTCGTGATCGAAACGCAGGCCGAGGTCGAACATTAAGCGCGGCGACGCACTCCATTCATCACCCACGAACCAGGCAAACTCGTTCTGGTCGACGCCAAAAGTCGTGGGCGCTCCGAACTCGATCTGCTCCAGCGCGTAGCCCTCGATGCCAACGATGCTCACGGGCGAGAATTGTTGACGCCCATCGTATGAACTGTGCGAAAGGTCGAGGCCTACCTTCAACTGGTGTGTGCCAAGAAGATGCTTGGGACTCGCTTGATAGATCTCCTGCCATTCGACCCGATCCGTATCCCGATTCTGCCGGTTAAAGAATCCGCCCAGGGTGGTTTCCACGAGCGACTGGTAAGGATCAGTGCTGTTCGGGAAGACGTCGGCATCGAAGCGCTCGTAGGTCACTTGTGAGCTGAGCAACCCACCCGATTCCGTCATATAACGATGCTGCAGGGAAATTTGATCCCCGCGCTGGTGCAGGTTGGGCGTAGAGGGCTGCGGCGTGAAAGTATTCAGCCCCAGATAATCGAGCTTTTCGGGAAACACAGCGAAGGAGAATGTAGCCGTCTGTTTGTCGCTGATCTTGAAATCCAACTGACTGAAGGAGTCGAAGCTTTCGACGGTCGTGTCTCGCTGCAGAGGCGGCAGACTATTTACCGGAGTGCGGACGAAACGGTATTCGAAGGATTGCGTGAAAGCAATGCGATCGTTCAGCAACGGTCCAGTAAAGGTGGTCCGCGGGGTGAAGGCTTCGATTCCAACGATGTCGCCGTCCCGGTCCCGGGCTCGCGGGACCAGGTTTTGTATTTGAAAATGAAACTTGTCGAAGTTGCCGGTGCGGGTTTCTACACTCGCAACGGCGCCCGTGAACTTTCCGTATTCCGGGTCGTAAGGGTTCGAAACCACCTGCACCGAGGAAACAACGTCGATCGGCAGGTTGAGCGCCTCACCGCCCGTCGCCGGATCGGTCACGTTGGCCGAATTCACCAGCCACCCGCTTTGCGTGGAGCGAGTACCTTTCATATTGATCCGTCCATCGGGTCCACGGACAACGCCGGGCACGAGTGGCAGCAAACTATCAAAACGCTCGTTTTGATTAGGGGCGTTGTCAACCGTCGTTTGATTGATCGTGGTGGATTGCGCAGAATCGACAGCCGCACCAGAGTCGCTGCCCGTGACGGTCACCGTGCTCGTCACTGCCGCGATTTCTAATTCGATTGGCGCTAGCGATGTTCCGCCGGCTTTGACGTCGACTTCCAGCGTTGCGGTCAACCCCGGGGCGCTCGCTTGCACGCTGTACTTCCCTGGCGGGACAGAATCGAACGCGTAATCTCCCCGTGCATCGGACTGCGTCTCCTTGGTCACCGCTCCGTGAAGAGCGAGGTGCGCACCCGCTAAGACGGATGGTCCTCCGCCTTCGTCCCTGGTGACAACTTCACCACGGATTGAGCCGGCGCTCGGTGCCGTTTGTTGCGGCAAGCAGGGGACTAGGCTCAACAAGACGCAGAAGACGACGAACGTGATTCTTCGCATTAGTCCCCTCTAGTCGGAGATGGAGTGTGCACCACGCTCACCAAACAGCGACCTAAGCTGCAGCCAGCCACAAGCTAATGAAGGATTGGACTTTGCGAGAATCGTCGCGGAAACACTCGCAGCGGGAGTCGCCGCCTGCCAATCGGTCAACTTGGCAGCTGTCGAAGTCTTGTCAGATTTCGAGGAACAACCTGCAAAAGGCATGCGGAGAGAACCGGGAAGCAGCTACCCCAAAAGTGGTATCCCGGCATGGACGAATCGAGGTAGCAAAAAAACTTCGATATCGTGATGCATTCGTAGTATCAGAGTCAGGCAGATTTGTGCTACCTTGCTTGGCTCCGTTTTGGATTCAATAAGAAGGGCAAAATCAGGCAGGGATCCTGAGCTATGCCTTGCAGAATCAACAGATAGCTTTGGGTGACTACAGCCCTGAAAAGGCTGGCGGCGGCGGTTCAACGCCGTCCCTGGCCACCATATCTTATGAGCACTTAACGACATCGTCCCACTTGGCTTTGGCTCCAACTGGCTCCACAATTCCCAGCTGACCATCCGGCGCAGAACCACGTTGCGTGCTCCCAAGGTTGGGCGGAATGATCCGTGCCCGTGCGGCTCTGGGAAGAAGTGGAAGCGATGCTGCGGTGGGGAGACGGTGAACTGAATCGCGACTGTGGCTGCCGCCCCGTTTGAATTTCTTCAACCTCGAAGTGCGATAAATTGGGTGTAAGTTTATTTGTGGCCCTTTGCCCCAGAACCGGACCTCGGCGTAGTGCAAAAAGGACACTATGAAGTCACTTTCGAAACTTATGGCGCTGGCCGCACTGGCGGCCACCAGTGCATTAGGGCAGATGAGCCAGCCGATGGTCAGTGAGGACACAACAAGGATTTCCGAACGCGTCTGGGCCATCATGGGCTTCCCCAACATCGCCATCGTCGTCGGTAGCCACACAACGCTCGTCGTCGATACGGGCCTGGGCCCGAAGAATGGTGCCACCGCCGCGCGTGTGGCCGCAAAACTCGCGCCCAACAATCCTAAGCTCTTCCTCACCACCACCCACTTCCATCCGGAGCACGCTGCCGGTGAGCCCGGCTTTCCTCCCGGTACCATTCTGATTCGAAACGCGGTGCAGCAGCAGGAAATGGAGAAGCACGGCCAGGAGATGATCGATATGTTCAGCCAGCGTTCGCCGCAGAATAAGGAGCTGCTCGCGGGCGTTGCATTGCGCCCGCCCGACGTCACTTTCGACCAGGAAGCGACGATCGACCTGGGCGGTGTTACGGCCCGCCTGCTCTGGTTCGGCGGAGCCCACACCAAAGGCGACGAGCTGACCTTTGTTGAACCGGACCGCACGTTGATCTCGGGCGATGTAGTGCAGAACAAGACAATGCCGAACATCTTCGGCGAAGGCGGCACACCTGCGAGCTGGCTGGCCGTGCTGGAGAAGGTAGCTGCCCTCAACGCCGCACATGTCTTGCCCGACCATAGCGCTCCCGGCGATGGTTCGCTCGTGGCGGCGGAACTGAATCTGATCTCTGAAATCCGTATGCGAGCGCTTGCGCTCAAGCGCCAGGGCATATCGCCCGATGACGCCGGGAAAGAAGTCAGCGCCGACCTCAAAACGCAGCATCCCGACTGGCCCAACACCAATGCCACCGGATTCGTCAAAAGCGTCTACGCTGAAATTCAATAGGACACGGCGATCGATAGGAGGAGGGAACATGGCAAACAAGAAGACTCGCAAGGCGCGTTCGGCTGTTAAGTGACAAGTGGTTACTTCAGTTCATTTCGCTTCACGAAGGCGTCGATACCCCGCAGCTGCTTGCTATCTCAGTGTTCACTTCGGAGGCAGCACCGCGAACACACGGACCGGCCCGCCCGACCCGCCTGCGAGCTTGATCGGAGCCGCGACCAAATACGCGCCCCATTCTGGCAGAGACTCTGTGTTCGCCAGGTTTTCAAGGTTGTAGAGTCCTGCGGGCAGGTCCACGCGATGCACTTCGAAGTCTTTCGACGCGCCGTAATCGACGCTCAGTGTATCGATCCCCAGCCCCACCACGCCGCGTTCGATCAGCAGTTTCGCAGATTCCACCGAGTACCCCGGAAAGTGCATCACCTTGTTCGCGTCCATATTCCGGTAGCGCGCCACATCGGGAACACGCGAACCCCATCCCGTCCGCAACACCGCGATCGCGCCCTTCGGAATCTGCCCGTGCTCCGCTTCCCACTTTTTTACCCGCACAACCGTCAGCCGATAATCCGGATCCTTGGCCGCCTCCTCGCGAACGTCGATCACAACCGCCGGCCCGAAAAAATGCGTGTCTGGAATTTCATCGAGCGTAATCTTACCCGGCGGAAAATGTGCCGGCGCGTCCATGTGCGTTCCATAGTGCTCCAGCATCCAGAAGCTACGCGTGAAGTATCCGTCCTTCTCCATCGTCGCATTCGCTTTCGCCTCGAACACGTGGTCATCCCCCGGCCACGCCGGAAACTTCTCGTTCACCGGGTACGTCATATCGACAATCACATTTTTCCCGGTCGTGATTCCATGAAGCCAATCCCCCGTCGGCGCCATAGTCTCTTTTTGCGCCACTGCTGGCGCCACTGCCGCAAACGCAGCCACTAACACCAACGTTGCACAACGCATGGAACTCCTCCCGAAAAAAAGGCATTCTTCACAATTTTGCTGGTCGTGTCAAACGTATACCATCTATCTAAGAGGTTGCAGTGAAGAAGCGCAGGCAGGGGTACAAGGGCTATGTTATCGAGGCACGATCATATGAGCTACAGGATGGGGGATTCTCGGCGGAGTTCTCCGTCGAGGAGCATGATGCGTCTGGCGTGACCGAAACTCAGTTCTGTTTGCCCGACAATTTCCCGACGCAGGAGTCCGCTATCAAGGCAGCGATTCAAACCGGACGGCAGAGGATCGATGTAGGTTTTGAACGAGGTCCGGTTTCAAAGCTGGACGGGAGCCTTATTGGGGCAGCATTGCTCGGTCATCATGGTTCCCGCACAACCCTGCACCGCGGTGTACTGCTGTCGGAATGGAAATGGCTAACCTAATCGAACACGTGTTCGTCCTCATGCTGGAGAACCGAGCGTTTGATCACATGCTCGGGTTCTCAGGCATTACCGGCCACGACGCAGCGAACGGCGGTTCAACCCAGATCAATGGCCTGACCGGAAGCGAAGCCAACAACTTTAATGGTCGCGTATACGGCGTAAGCAGAGGCGCCGATGACGTGATGACGGTCGATCCGGGGCACGAGTTCACGAATGTGCTGGAGCAGCTTTGCGGACCTGGCGCGACATACCCCGCCGGCGGCGCGTACCCAGCCATCAACAACACCGGGTTCGTCGCCTCATACGTGGCGAGTGGCGGAGCTGCGGATCCGGGTGAGGTCATGAAGTGTTTTGTTCCCGAGCAGTTGCCAGTGCTGGTTGCTTTGGCCCAGGAATTTGCCGTCTGCGACAACTGGCACGCATCCATGCCAGGTCCTACGTGGCCGAACCGCATGTTCGTCCATGCGGCTTCTTCCAGTGGGCTTGACCACAGTCCGACCACGGAAGAGATCGTTGAATGGGAGACGGTTGGAGGCTTTCAGTTCAAGGCGGGCAGTATCTTCGATGCACTGAAGAAGAAGGGGGTATCGCGGCGCCTATACGCCGGCGATGATTTTCCCATGGTGGCCGCACTGAAGGGCATCAGCCTCTTTGACATCCGGCACTACAGCAATTTCGCCGGCGATCTCGGCCAGCCAACTTATCCGTACAGTTATGTGTTCATTGAGCCGAGCTACAATGTCACGAACGAATACAAGAACAGCACTTCGCAGCACCCGCTCACCGACATCACGCTGGGCGAGGGATTAATCAAGGAAACCTACGAAGCGATCCGCAACTCTCCGTATTGGAATAGCAGTGTTTTGATCATCACTTGGGATGAACACGGCGGGTTTTACGATCACGCCATTCCCCCGGGTGCAGTGGCGCCAGGTGATACAACGTCGCAGGATAAACACAATCAATACGGTTTTACGTTCCAGCAGTATGGGCCTCGTGTCCCAGCCGTTGTCGTCTCGCCGCTGGTTCCGAAAAATGTGATTGATCATCGGTTGTATGACCATGCTTCGATACTCGCAACGATCGAGGCTTTCTTTGGGATTAATCCTCTGACCCAACGCGATGCCAAGGCTAATCGTCTCGATGCGCTGCTTTCCTTGAATGCGCCGAGGCCCGACAATTCCACAACTCTGCCTGTGCCCGCAACGCCTTTTGGATTTGGGGAGTTAAAGTCCGCAGTCGATTTCGCCCAACCATCAGGCCGCACCGCTTTCCCAGCTCTTTCATCCAATCCCCATGGGCAATCGGTTAGCGGTTTCAGTGCTGGATCTTGTGGGCATGCGAACGGGTGAGTCCGCCGGCAGCGCAATCGTACGGTCGGTTAATCTGGCGCAACATGTGGAGCGGTGGGGATACAAGCGCTACTGGCTGGCGGAACATCACTCCATTTCTGGACTGGCTTGTTCCGCCACTCCTGTGCTGATTGGGCATGTGGCGGCAGCGACGAAGACGATTCGGGTGGGCAGCGGCGGAGTAATGCTGCCGAATCATGCACCGCTGGTGGTGGCGGAACAATTTGGGACGCTGGAGGCTCTGTATCCGGGGCGCATCGATCTGGGGCTGGGACGCGCTCCGGGCGGCGACTTTCAAACCATGCGAGCGCTACGACGGGATTTGCAGCAAAGTGGGGAAGATTTTCCTGCGCTGCTCGAAGAACTACAGACCTACCTGGGGCCGGAGAAACCGGGACAAGTAGTCAAAGCGATTCCCGGACAGGGGAGCAATGTGCCGATCACTTTGCTTGGGTCGAGCGGTTTCAGTGCGCAACTTGCAGGGAAACTGGGGCTGCCATTTGCATTCGCGGCGCACTTTGCTCCCGATTATCTGTACGCAGCGGCGCAGCTCTACCGCGAGCACTTTCTACCAAACGAGATCCTGCGGAAGCCGTACTGTCTTGGCTCAGCGTGAAATGGAGAAGCGGCGTTCTCCGTTAGTGTAGATTCCGCCCCTTCGGGGCGGGGATTTTCAAGGCATGGGGGTCTATCGTCCGATGGCTTTTTCCTCGCATGCAGAGCGCGAGAGGATCAACTCCCGCGCTGCTGAGCATCGGCTCGATGAGCCCCACCAGGTTATCCCTCAGCATGGTTGCCTCCCGGCAGAGCCCGCTTCCGTTTCACCCGGCGAGGTCATTGTAGCTGGCGTGGAAGAGGGTGCAAACCTCCAAGACGCCGTCTGCTGCCGTCGGAGTTGCCGCTGGCGACGAGCTTCTTCTAACTTGCGATCGCGAGCCGCGTGGATCTCGGCCTGTCGCCGGCGAGCCGATCCTGCGGCGTCACATAGCCGATCGCACTGTGTAGGCGCATCGTGTTGTAGTGATCCACGTAGAGTTGAATCAAGCGGCGTGCATCGTCCAGCGTTAACGGAGTCAGTGTCCGGATGCACTCCCGCTTGAGCGACTTATGCCAGCGTTCGATCTTCCCGTTCGACTGCGGGTAAAACGGCGAAGTGCGCACGTGCGTCATCCCCGAGATGCGAATGAACTCCTTGAAGTCGCGCGCGATGAACTGCGGTCCGTTGTCGGAGATTATCCGCGGCCTGGCTTCCGGGTACTTTTCCTTGGCTCGTTCCAGAATCATCTCAATGTCGGCTTCCTTCATCGACTCCCGCAAATCCCAATGCACCAGAAAACGACTGTATCCATCCAGCACACTGCATAAGTAATAGAACGTGCCCGACAGGTTGATATAGGAAACATCGACGTGCCAGTGCTGGTGCGGCTGCAGCGGCTGTTCGAAGCCGGTCCCCTTGCGCGACGGCTTCGGTTTCCAGCGCGAGAGGAGTCCCGCTTGTTTCAACACTCGCCATACGCTCGCCGGACTCACGGCCACCACATCGTGATCTAACATCATGAACGTAAGTCGCCGATAACCTTCCAATGGATTCTTCAGGTGGAAGCCGATGATGGCTTCCTTCTCCCACGGCTCCAGCCAAAAATCTCGGGGCACCCAACCGTTGTGCTCATTCGCCCGACCATAGCGCTGCCGCCAGTTGTAGAACTTACTCGCAGTGACGCCCAGCCAATGAATGAATCGGCCGGCGCTGATCTCGGTCTTCTGCGACCAGCGCCGGACGAAATCCACCACCTGATCCCGCACATCGTGCGGCACCCAGGTCTCGGTCAGAGTTCCCCAAGGCTTTTTTTTAACGCGATGTGCTCCGCCATCAGCTCGGCCAGGACCTCGTCCTTGGTCTGCACCTTCTTCTCCAAGAACTCAATCCGCTTCTGCTTCTCCTCCGCCTGACGGCGAGGACGTTCCGGTGTTTGGAAGGCGGCCGCTCCGTTCTCGAAAAACTCTTTCTGCCAGCGGTAGAAAACCGTGGGTTGTAGCCCCAGTTCTTCACACAGATCGGAAACCGGGACCTTGTCCAAAAGATGGCGCCGTAGAACCGCCACTTTTTCCTCAGCAGTGTAGTGCTTGCGCTCTTTTTTCATACGTTCGCTCCGCTATCTTAACGGACGAACGCTTTCTCCATTTCCAACTGAGGCGGGACAAGGTCGCGTTGCTTTAGCGTTACAAACTAGATCAGCCATCCCGTTGCAATTCCAAGAGGATTCGTATCCCACGATAAAAATTCTCCTTGCGGTAGGTTGTCTCCCAACGATCCAAGATCAAACGCAATTCCCTCTGCGCGTTCCGAATCGCAACTCGCGCCCTTGGTCTGCCAATCCGCAAACATAAATAGCCTTGCTTCTGTAGGCATAACGCTAACCTCCGGAAGACAGCCGTGCCGACCGTCCGAGAATCTAATTCGACACCAGTCTGTGTAAAAGTGTGCAATTTTGACCAGATAAGGACTGGCTACGTCTGTCACACTCCATCGTAAGCACGGTGGGGATTGGGAGTCGCACTCCATTGGGTCTTGGTGTCGGAAAGGAAGGGCTTTCGGCCTATGTCACCCTTCCTTTCTAGTCCGGGCTGCCCATCCTCGTGAGGTTCCAATGACTCGATTGTATCGGGGACAGCCAATGCTTCTATGCATCGATGATAATCAGGGGATTTTGGCATACGAAAGAGCGCTATTTGAGAGGTCGGGATTCGCCGTGATTGCGGCACCATCCGCACAAGAAGGACTGAGACTTGTGATGATGTGCAGCTTTGACGCCGTGCTTCTCGATTACCACATGCCTGAAATGAATGGGCACCATCTCGCTTCTGCAATAAGGCGTGTCACGCCAGAAACTCCCGTAGTCATGTTTTCTGGCAGCGAGGTTCCGGAGGAGACTCGCAGGTTGGTCGATGCCGTCGTACCCAAGAGCGGAGCCACCGGAGAACTGTTGCCAACCATCACTCGACTATGCAGGCGGTCATCGCCAGGGTGACCCACCAGTGCGCTAGGATTTTTGCTTCAGAATTGGCGAACATTTTCTGGCCGTATACGCAAAAGGATTTAGCGGTAACCCGGCTTCATGGCTGTTCTTATGCGGCGACCGTGCTCTCGCACCTCTCCGCTGATAGCGACATGCACTTTGGATCGTCGCAGCAACGGCTGATGACGGTCAGGTTACATTTCTCCTGACTGGCGTCTTCTATGTGTCGGATTTGGAAGAGCTAGAAGCGGTGTTCGACTTCTTCCCGCCGCTGCGGGGGCTTTGCTTCCGGTTGTCCATCGCTTTAATAAGTTGATCAACGAGATCGCACAGGTGCTGCGGGTCTTGCTCATTTGCTATCAAATCGCAGAGTTCTCGCCACTCTTCCTCCTCCTTTTTAATAGTCATGCAATGATCTAACGCAAGCACATTGCCAAATGAGCATCGGGACACCACAAGGCATCTAGCCTCCCAAGTTCCACACATTGCCAGACTTATGCTTGCACCCTGACAAGCCAAAAGTGCGGACTGTACGAAGATTTTGCACGGAACCACACCTCCTCGACAAGTCGCTTCAGCAGCGTAAAGTCAACGCTGGCTCCCCAGACTATCTACAGAATGTTCTGTATCGAACGGGGAATTAACCTCCAGTAAAATATCACGGGTGTCGTCCGAAACCGAGCCTCGAATTGAAGAGCTTTGCGCTCGGATTCGAAGCCTATGCACTAAGCCGCACACACCGCAGGCTGAATCGGAGCTTAGAAGGCTCGCGAAGGAACTCCGCGTGGCCATTGAGGAGCATGTGAAGATGGCAAAGAGTTCTCTGAGCACAAAGAAAGCAGCCATTATCAAGCGCGATGAGGACGAGAAGTAGCATCCCACTCCACTTGCGGCTGCTGCGGGAGTCCCCTTTTGAAACACGGGGACGAGCCCTCAGGAAAGCTGGACTTGACGAGAGCTTCAGCCTCTTGAACACACCGTCGCAGATCAAGCACAGGCGTAGGTCTTGAGCGATGGCTACGAAGACTTTCCCGATCTACGAAGACTTTCCCGATCTCCTCGGCGCTGGTGACTGCTGCGCCACGGCTGCTGTGGTCATTGGTAGTCATCATGGTTCGTTAGCCTCAGAAGGTATTACCCGCGTGAACACCACTGAACGCGAATTCCCGCTCATTAGTTTCATCCACTTGCGGCTGCTTTCCTTAATATTGCACCCTGAGTCCCGGCACCACCCATTGCCTGTGTAAATTCGAGGAAACAGGGACCGGCACCGCCCTGTATGACAGGAACCTTTTCGTTGTGCGCTGGCGCTTGAGCGTCAGAAAGCAGAGGGACTGCGACGACGACGGAGCACACTAACCTGCGGTCTCTGGACACGAAGGATCGCATTGTCCGGGTCAAAAAAGAAAAATCCGGATTTCTATAGAGGAGCATCCAATAGTGCGGAGAATAAAAGAGAGGAGAATTTATGTCTCGTTTGCGGATGCTGCAAGTTTGGATGGCGACGCTGGTGCTGAGCACCGGATTGGCGGTCGTGCCAAGCCTGGCTGCGGGCAACACCCAAACCTTTACCGGAAAGGTTAGCGATGCCATGTGCGGCGCTAAGCACATGGAAGCGGGTATCGCCCCCGCGGCCTGCGTTCGTGCCTGCGTGCAGAAAGGCGCTAAGTACGCTTTGGTAGTGGGCGACAAGGTCTATACCCTTGATACCTCGGATCAAGCCGCGCTGGCCGAACTCAACAAGCTGGCTTGGGAGCAGGCCAAAGTTACGGGCGCAGCCAACGGAGATACCATTTCAGTGAAGTCGGTGACTGCCGCCAAGTAGGGGGGATGGCGGCTCCGGGTCGCGTGGCGAAGGCCAAACAAACCGAATCATTGAACGGCTGGCGGCAGATCGGAGCGTTCTTGGGTCAGCCAACATCCGTAGTCCAACGCTGGGCAAAATCCGGAATGCCCGTTACTCGTGAAGGTCGGCGCGTGCATGCTTCACCCGACGAATTGAACCGCTGGCTGGGGCGAGAATCCGGTGGGGAGCCTGTCCAGATTGCGACCGAATCCGCCGACCTCACTCCGGAATTGAAGCGCAGACTCTCGTTTGTCAGGAAGCACACACCTCCTGCTCGGCACAAGAAAAGAGCGGCGTAGGTCTCGCAGCGATTTCTAAGCAGCTTTTTCCAACGGAAAGCCGGCTTCCATCCATCCCTGCTTGCCCTCGGGGTAATGCGCCACGTTCGTGTAGCCCATAGCCGCCAATTCACGGGCGGCGCATTCGCTGGCGTGTCAATGCGTGTTCGCGCAGTAGGTGACGATCTCAGCATCCTTGTTGGGCAACAACTGTGGAGCGAGTTCTTTGATTTGTTCTGGCGGAATGTTCAACGCTCCGGGAATGTGGGCTTCACGGTAGCGTTCAGGTGCAAGCGTCTCGACTACCTTGATGCTCTCCTTGCGATTTAGCTTGCCCTTCAGGTCTTCTGTAGAGATGGTGCTTTCCATTCCGATCTCCTTGAAATCGGTTCATGCTGCCGAGAGTTTCGTCGCAGAGTGATTGGCGGTCTTGGGCACGAACCTCTCGAGCAGAGACTTGAATTCCGGAGTTAAATTCAGTTCCGCACTTTCCTGCTCAAGCAGTTCGCGAGGATCATTCGCCGTTTTCAGCGCGTAGCGCAGGTAGGAGAGCCGCATAAGCCACAGGGCATGGTTGAGGTCTTCTTCATTGCGCACATGAAAAGTTACCCAACCGGAATTGGGAACCCAGTGGTGCTGTTCAGCAAGACCCGCAGCTAAGAGCGCATTGCGAACCGCACGCGGGAAGGGTATGTCCACGATCCCGCCTGTGTGGATATGCCCAACTTCCGCCCCACTCCCGAAGAGGAACTCCCGCCCGCCGAATCGGTGAGGATGAACCGATATACTTGGCCACTCTGACACTTCCTCTTCCAGTCTTCTCAGATGCTTCATGATCCAAACTCCATTATTTGTCTCCTTTTTTCGATGCCTGACCGCGACCGCTCGATTCAGCAACCTCACATCGGCTCCGCTCAAATTTGGTATTTTCCTTGATTTTTCAGGCTCGCACCAGGGAGAGACAAGCAGAATGGGAGGCGAGATAACCCGCCTCCCATTTCTCTCACTGACTACTGTTCTTACGCGGCTTTGCCTACGCCCTTCGGCTCTTTGCCTTCGAGGGTTTTCTGGCTGCTTACGTTTATTTTGATCTGCTTCGGCTTGGCTTCGGCTTTCTTGGCCAGCTTGATCTTCAGCACGCCCTTGTCATAGTCCGCCTGAACGCTTTCCTGCTCGACAGTGTTTGGGAGAGTGAAGGTGCGGGTGAGACTCACGGAACGGGTCCCAACGGGTCAATCCGGTCATAATTTCCTCCTTTGGAAACAATCTTGGTCGGTTCTATTGTGATGTTGTCAATCTGTCGGCTTCCACCTGCGAAGACGCTCAGAATGGAAACCAACCCGATGTTGCTATACGCCGACTGCCTGCGCCTTCTGTTGAGTCACCTCGGACTCGGCTTGCAGCCAATCGTCCAGTTCGTGCCCGTCGCCTCTCCCGCGTTGCTCGTACAGTTCGTAGGCGCGAAGGCGGATTTGCTCTTGAAGCTCGCCTGTAGATTTGGTTGTTTGGTGGGTTGTCCGAGTGGGCTTCATGGGTATGGGCTTCATTGTGATGTCACTCCTTATGTAAGGTGATGGCTGACCGCTGCCGTTGTTGACGCTTCCTTACCAAGCTCGGCTATGCGGCGTGAAGACGCTACAGAGGCGGTTTTCACGCTGCGATTCGCTCTGAGCCCTGTTGCACTTCATTGTTTGCGGATGAGTTGCATGCCTGGACCAACCCGTGAACTCCCATCCTTCTACGAAGCCACTGCGCAACAACCGTGTCTGCCATTACATGAGAGATAAGTTGCTCAGGCGTCAGGCGCTGCCATCGTTCTTCCGTTGTAGTACTAGCTTCGGTCGCCATTTCCAGAGTACGACTTTCCACACAGCCGTTCTCGATTCGATAGTCCACTACGGGCGAACCGTCGCAGGGATCGATGCGAAGCCTTTTGCACGCCAGCATACGAGCACCTTCACAATATGAGTGTGCAATTCTCTTGCCACGACCTCATGATCCCCTAATACGCTGACCTCCATCGAGTTGTACCTACCCAGACGGTCAGCCACGGTGCATAAAGCGAGAATGTTTTTCGTGCCCTGCGGAAGGTTCAACAGGCATCGAAGAAGCTGCACGGGGAGGCTTCCACTATGCCTAGACAGAAGAAAGAACCCGGCTCGCTGAGAGGCAGGCAGCAAATCGCAGCTTTCTTGGGTCAGGCGCAAACTCGGTGCTCAGCGTGAAGACTTTTCAAACAAGCGAATAGATGCTCTGCGACACTTTCGGATTTGGAGAGAACGTCTTTGATTCCGGCGGCCTGAGCGTCCTTACGAAGCTGATCGCAGTCGTGCATCGTAAACATTACCATCGCGGTGTTGGGCGCAAGCAGGTTGATCTGCCGTGCGGCCTCCAGACCGTCCATCACTGGCATCTGCAAATCCAAGATCACCACTTCAGGACTCAGTTCTCTCACTTTTTCCACCGCGACCTTGCCGTTCTCTGCCTCGCCACACACTTGCCAATCTCTGGTCTGCTCGATGAAAGACCGGAGGGCGTGGCGAATGAGGGTGCTATCGTCAACGATGAGAATCGTGCGGGACACGCAGCCCTCCTTTGCCCTCTGCAGGCTGCTGACCCGCGTGCATCGTGCAGTTCGACGGAAGGCGACGACGAAGGGCTGTCTCAACCATACCCTTTGCGATAGCGAAGTAAATACGGTAGGGACTGTACGCTAGCGCACATTGGGTTGTCTGGCGCAGCCTGAAGGCGGGTTTTTATTTCCAACAAACGGGCGGAAAAAGGAGTAGCCTTGAGATGTCTCCTCTAGCATCCTTCCGCCGCGCCCAGTCGGGTGACGGTTCCTTGCAAAATCAGATCGCATTCCCGCTGTGCAAGGAGCCACTATGTCCAGCAATCGACCTCCACCTACAAAATTCGCCCTGAAGCCGCCCCTCAACGACGGTGACGGAAACCATATCCACAACAAGATTCTGCTCGACCTCCCGCCCAAAGAATGCGAGATGCTGTTCCCTAAATTGGAATTTGTCCGGTTGAAAACTCACCACGTATTGCATGAGCCGGGTGACCCTTTGAAGTCCGCCTATTTCTGCGAGAGCGGCTTGGTGTCTATTCTGAGCGTGTTCCCGGATGGAAAGAGCGTGGAGGTCGGTCTAGTCGGGAGAGAGGGGTTTGTCGGCATACCGCTGGTTGCGGGTTTTCGCACTGCCGCTACTCGGGCGGTAGCGCAGATGGATGCTACGGCCTTCCGCGTGCATGGCGAAAGATTGATGGGAATTCTCCGAGAGTGCCCCATGCTGGAGCGGCGGTTACAGCAGTTTTCGCAAGTGAAGTTGATGCAGGTAACCCAGATTGCCGCTTGCAATCGGTTGCATGAAGTGACTGAGAGACTGGCGAGATGGTTGTTGATGAGCGCCGACCGCATCGGGTCGAATTTTCTGCCGTTGACGCAAGAAGTCTTGGGTCAGATGCTAGGGACTCGTCGCTCTAGCGTCACCGTATCCGCTGGCATTTTGCAGAGAGCGGGACTCATCACCCATAGCCGGGGTGAGGTCGAGATTACCGACCGCAAAAAACTGGAAGAGGCCGCCTGCGAGTGCTACGGAATCATGCAGCGGCAGGTTAAGGAATGGCAGGGGAATTCGGCGTAGCAGCGCACCATGCTGTGGCCAAGCAGAAGAAAGATGACTGCCAAGAAGAGTACAAACAGGAACTGTCTAATTCCGAATGAGGGTGGCTCTCGTCCTGCGGACGATCTGTTGTCCATGGTCTCCTCAGCCAGAAGGCCGCACGTTGCAATCTGCGGAGCCACTTAGTCAAGCAGCAGTGCCAGAGAGCCGATCATTGTCCTGTAGGATTCGTTTTGCGTAGCAGTCTGTATGGACGGGTTTGCCGTTTTCATCGGCGCAGGTATCCTCCTGCAATGTCACTCGCTTGTCGCAGATTGAGCAGCGGATTTCTTGCTGTGGTTTTTGCATAAGACGCTCCCCTTTTAATGGGCACTTTAGATGAAGTCCAGAGCAGGTTAGGCCGCAGGTCGGCTGTCGTACCTTGCGGCACTCGGCGCGCCCTTCGACAGAACTGAGGCATGCCTGACGCTGCTGGTGTGGGCCGCGCAGGTGAAGTCCTCACGTCCATGTTCGCTGACTTCCAGATAGTCGGCGATGTGTTCGCAGTTCGAGCGATTACAAAGAATCAGTCGATCCGGTGGATGGTCTAGGCAAAAGTATTGCATGAAATCCTCCAGTCGGGCATTGCGCAAATCGCTTCCGCCGCAACTTCATTCATGCGGCATGGTATCCGTCCAACCCCGTTCTTACAGGACCATCGAGCTGTGCTGGCAAAGTAGAGCTAACAGTACGGAACAATAACCCTTTCTTTCGATCTGTCAAGGTAAGAGCGACACCATCGGGGACACCACGAATCGCCTCTGGGAGCAGAACCGTTACCACGGTTCCGTGTTCTGTCAGACGCAGGGTCATCGTGGACGAGCAGCGATGGCAAAGCCAGAAGTACTCCACTTTGGATTCGGACAAGCGGAGCGCCGGGTCACTTTCGAGGCGAAAGAGTCTGCCCTCTTTGAGAGAGCGAAACGAAGCGGAACACGAGAGATTGCTACACTTGGCCACCATAACGGCACCCCACTAGTTCTGTGCGCATCGAAGCGCCTTCGATCACGATTGTCTTGCCTACCTTCCGAGGAGAATGTCGCCCCTTGTCCCGAATCCGCCGTCCTCCGCGATTTCGCCACCAGCCCAACCCGCCAATGCGGCGGCAAGTACCCAAATGGAATCCGACCTCGATAAACTATGCGGACTGTTTTCTTGCCCCTATTTCCTCAAGTATCTCCAAGCTCCGGAGCGCATTATCGAGAAGGTGGCGCTCGGACGGATCGGCGAGATTTTCTTGCGCCCGTTCGCGAATCGCACTACGGACTTGCAAAATTCGTTCGGGCAATTTGGCGTCATCAAATTCCAGCATCGCATCTTGGTAGAGCAGTTGCCACAGCGGAGCAGTGGGCTCTCCAGAGGGAAAACGAGCGGTTGACATACAGCACCCCAGATTGGAAGAGTCTAGCGAGCAGGCGCTAGCTATGTCGGTACGTTAGCGCACACAAGGCCTTGCGGGGGTTGTCAAGAGCAGCAGTGCCGCCACGCAGGAGCACATCTCTAATGCTGGGTCTCCAAGACCGAGATCTCGTCCCAGTTGTCGGGCAGCACAGGCACGCCCCAGATGTTTCGTGGCTCATCAAGTTCAATCCCGAAGTGCAGCGGGTTCTTAGATCGACATAGACAACCCGAGCCCCGGCATGCTTGTCCGTCAAGTAGACGTGAATGGAGATTCTTATTCCATTGCTCAACCCAATCGCGGTTGCGATCAATGCTCCGTGAAGGTTGACGACGATGGTCGCGCCCTCGCAAGTCCGACGCCTGGAACGTCGCCGTGGAAGGCATGAGTGAAAGGATACATCGTCAAGGTTGCGGAGGTCATGAACGCGGCCACGTGGCACACGTTTCAGGTGCTCTCGCCTCATCGCCCCTTGCCGCGGTAAGGAATCGCCTGTTGTCCTTTCAGCGCCGCCCGAATCCGCGTCCGCTGCTCCGCGCTCAACGCCGTGAACTGAAATCCGTACTCTGTTCCCAATGCACGAACAACTTTCGCTGGGATCACTTGTTTGTCGGAGTCCGGCAGGGGGATTTCGAGCGTTACCGACTCGCCCAGCGTCAGAGCCTCAGCCACGAAGGCCCCCAGACCGCTTTCGCTGAGATTGCGCACCCAGCCCTGTAGGGCAAGCGTCTGGCTGTCCCGTTGGAGACGTATCCGAATCCTCGTCTCGAACATATGCCGGGGTGATATCCGATTCCCCACGCCCGTTTCGTCGTTAGAAAAAGAAGTTGTCATCAAATCGAGATTCAGTTTGCCACACCACCGCACGAAACTTGAACACAAAAGAAGATCAAAAGTCCCCAAAGGTACGTCCCAACGCGGCGAACGCTCCGACGTGCGAAGCGCACTGACGGTTACGATTTGGACGATTGGCTTCAGGCCGAGCGCGAGATAAAGGGCACGCAGGCGAAGACAGCAACGGCATAGCCTCCGGCAGCCCTCAAGAGCGGTTGGTGGAGTCGGAGCGGCCTGTCGTAGGTGACTCCGCTATTCTCCACCGCCGTCATCCTTGATGTCCGTGCTGTCACCTGTCTGATGTTCAGCAATTTGAAATCTGAGGAATTCGTGGACAGCCTTAAGCGCCTGCTTGTTCGCTGTCCGTATTCGCACCCGCGCCCCGGCGTCGGTCTCCTGAAATTTGTAATGGATTTGGTCATGGAGTTTCTCCATGACGGTTGCTCCGGGTGGCGTTGTGCCGTGAATGAACATTGGCACGTTGAGGTTGCCTTCCGCAAACATTTCCGCGATGTGGGAAAGGTGCATGCGAATCTCATCACGGCTGGTTTTGTCCGCAGGATCATTCGCCTGAACCTCGATTGCTCCACCATCCTTGAATAGCAGGAAATGATGTGTTGTCTTCTCGTGAGAGAACCCCATGGCATGATCGCCGCGTTTCTCCATTTCGGACTGCTGCCCAGATTGACTCGCTGGAGCATCCTTCTGCTGGCTATAAACGGTCAATGTGAGAGCGAAAATCACTGCCACTACAAGCTTCATAATCCGCATTCTTTCCTCTTCGTGATTTTTAACGGTAACATGTCTGGTGCGATCTACGGGATAATCCGGGGAACACGCTTTTCCACTGCCATCAGCAGCTACACATGGACTTTGGCTTTATGGCTCTGATGAAGTATGCCTGAGTTCCGCCCCAGCAGTCCGAACGGATTCGTGCCCACAACCCGGCTTCATGGTCTCGGAGTCCCAGACAAATTGATCCAATCTATCCTGCGACATGAAGATGTGCGGACGAAGCAGAGAAGCTACATCAAAACCGTGCCAGAAGACGTGACCAATGCCATGAAGCAGCTAGAAGCGAAAATAGCTCGTGCAGCAGGTCTCGGTGAACTGATTGTTAAACCATCGAAAAGATGGAGCCGACGATCGGACTTGAACCGATGACCTGCCGATTACGAATCGGCTGCTCTACCAACTGAGCTACGTCGGCTTCTCGTTTACCTTGTTTAGTCTACCAAATTGCTTGCTGTACAACTGCTGTCATACGATCTGGCCTCAAGCAGCATCATGGTTGCGGTGAATGTTGAGACTGGCCATAAGTCAGGGGTTAGGGCCACGACCGGATGACGAATGCCGTTGAAGCGACCCTTCGCTAGCGAACCGCGATGATTGCAAAATAAGCAGCCTATGGACGCTTTGCACGCTAGCGTTGCTTAGGACCCCGCCTGATTTCCCGCTCGCGCAACCATGTGAAGATGACCGGAGTGACGATAAGCACGTGCAGCAGAGAACTCACCATGCCGCCGAGCACGGGCGTAGCGAGTGGTTTCATGACCTCCGCTCCGGTGCGGGTTGACCACATGATGGGCAGCAATCCGGCCACGATGGTCGAAACCGTCATTACCTTGGGCCGGAGACGCAACAGGGCTCCCTCCATCACGGCTGCGTGGAGGCTTGCAACCGTCAGCATTCCCTCGGCAGTCTTCTTGCGAGCTACCGCCTCCTCCAGATAAATCACCATCACCACACCAGTCTGTACTGCCGTGCCGAACAGGGCGATGAACCCCACCCACACGGCCACCGAAAAGTTGTAGCCCAGCATCTTGAGCAGGAAGACCCCGCCGCTCAGCGCGAACGGCACCGCCAGAATCACGTGGGAAGCTTCCCGGAACGAGTTGTAGGTCTTGTAGAGCAGCAAGAAGATAATCAGAAACACAATCGGGATGACGAGTTGCAGGCGCTTCCGGGCGCTGATCTCGTTCTCATATTGTCCGCTCCACTCGATGTAGTATCCCTGTGGCATTTTGACTTGGCGGGCCACCGTGCGTTGGGCATCGGCAACGAAGCCCCCCACGTCACGACCCCTCACGTTCATGAGCACGGTGCCGCGAAGCAGCCCGTTTTCACTCGAAATCATGGTTGGCCCCATTACCAGCCGGATGTCGGCTACCTCACCCAATGGAATCTGGGCACCGTTTGACGCCGTGACTAGCACGTTCCGCAGAGTTTCGGGGTCTTCCCTGAAGTCGCGAGAGTAGCGCACCCTTACGGGAAGGCGCTGGCGGCCATCAATCACCGTGGTGAGATTTTTCCCGCCAATGGCCGTCTCGATCACATCCTGCACCTCGTCCACTTTGATGCCGTAGCGCGCGGCAGCCTCGCGATTCGTCTTGATTTCAAGATAGGGAGCCCCGGTGATCCGTTCCGCGTAGAGGTCTACCGCTCCCGGAATCTGATGCAAAACTTTCTCGATCTCCGCGGCCTTCTGCTCGATGGTGGCGAGATCGCTTCCGAAGACCTTGACTCCAACCTGCGTGCGGATGCCGGTGGAGAGCATGTCGATGCGGTTTCGGATGGGCTGCGTCCAGATGTTAGTCACGCCCGGCATCCGCAACTTTTCATCGAGGCGCTGCAGGATCGTCTCTTTGGTAGTCCCCGAGGGCCATTGATCCTTGGGCTTGAACACGATAACTGTTTCCGTCATGTTGATGGGTGCGGGATCAATGGCACTCTCCGCTCGTCCGACCTTCCCCACCACGTTCTCCACCAAGGGATCTTGCGCGATGACCTTGTCCTGCCAGCGGAGAATTTCCGCAGCCTTGGTTAACGAGATGCTGGGGTCAGTGATCGGCATGAAAAGCGCAGTCTCTTCGTTCAGTGGCGGCATGAATTCGGAGCCGATTGTCGTTGCCAGCAGCACCGCGACGGCGAAGATCACTCCGGCTGTGCACAGAGTTATGATTCGGTGCCGCAGGGCCCAGTTCAGAGTCGGCTTGTAGAGCGCACGAAGTCCACGCATGAGAGGGTTATCTTCTTCACGGTGGAGCTTGCCTCGGATCAGGATGGTGCACAGGACGGGCACGAGGGTGACAGCCATGATGGTCGAACCTACCATCGCAAACGTCTTGGTGAAGGCCAACGGATGAAACATCTTTCCTTCCATCCCGGTCAGCGCGAATACGGGCACAAAAGCCAAAATGATGATTGCCATCGCGAAGAATATGGGACGGCCAACCAGCCTGGCTGCTTCTAACGTGATCTGCTCGATGGCTGACCTATATTCACCGTGCGCTTGGTAGTATTGTTCGGCTCGCCGGAGGACGTTTTCCGTCATCACAATGCCTGCATCCACCAGCACCCCGATGGCGATGGCAATTCCGCCAAGCGACATGATGTTCGATGAAATGCCGGCGTAGTGCATGAACAGGAAGGAGCAAAGCACCGCCAGCGGCAAGGGCAGCGTGACGATCAGAATACTGCGGAAGTGCCACAGGAACAGGACGTGCGCGAGAGTGACAAGGACGATCTCCTCGATCAGTGCCGTCTTGAGCGTATCGACGGAATGTAGTATCAGAGTGCTGCGGTCGTAAAACGGAACGATGTGAACACCTTTAGGGAGTCCGGGCTCTAGAGCTTGGATCTTCTGCTTTACGGTCTCGATCACTTCCAGCGCATTGGCTCCGCTACGAATCACCACCACGCCGCCGACTACTTCGTTCCCCGCTTTGTCCAGTACACCTCGGCGGAACTCGGGGCCAAGATGCACGTCGGCGACATTGCGGATATAGACGGGAGTACCCCCGCTGGATTTGAGCACAATGTTGTTGATGTCATCGACGGACTGAATCAGCCCAACGCCACGTACCGCCTCTTCCGTGTCGTTGACCTCCAGAACCTTCGCGCCCACGTTGGTGTTGCTACGTTGCACTGCTCCCACGAGCATGCTCAGCGGAATGTTGTAGCCCCGGAGTTTGGTTGGGTCTACATCAATTTGGTATTGCCGCACCCATCCCCCAATGCTGGCGACTTCGGCGACGCCGGCAACGGAATTGAGTTGATACTTGATGAACCAGTCTTGAAGTGAATGCAGGGTGCCACCGTCGTAGGGGCCTTCAACCGTGTACCAGAACACCTGCCCGACGCCCGTGGCGTCCGGCCCGAGCACGGGGACGACTCCTTCCGGGAGAAAACTCGAAGCGAGGTTCATCCGCTCCAAGACTCGGGTGCGGGCGAAATAGAGGTCAACGTCGTCCTGGAAGATGACGCTTATCATCGAGAAGCCAAACGCCGAGGAGGAGCGAACGTCCTTCACTCCAGCCAACCCTTGCAGGTTGACGGTGAGCGGATAGGTGATTTGATCCTCCACTTCCTGCGGACTCCGTCCCGACCAATCCGTGTAGACGATGACTTGGTTCTCGCTGAGATCGGGGATCGCGTCGATTGGCGTCTTCAGCAAGGCCCAATAGCCCCACGCGCCCAAGATCAGGTAGGCGATGAGGATGAGCGGGCGATTCTTGAGTGAAAATTCAATTAGCCGGTTAATCATCGCAGTATCTCCTCATTGCGCTGCCAAGCGCGAGTGATAGGTTCCGAGTCGCTGCCCGTTTCGTCGCGCCTCGATTTCTACGTTCCACGAACCTGAGGACGGAACCTTTAAGGTGCCCGCATAGTCAGACCCATTCCATGCAAGGTCAGCCGGAGAGCGCATCTCAGGCATATTCATGGCGGGCATGGCAGGCATCACGAGAGCGACCTTTACTTCGGCGTCGGTTATGGGCTTTCCCGATGCATCCAGCACCGTTACATGAACGGTGGTATTGCTCCCGCCTTTGGGCGCGGCGGGGTCGGCTCGGAAGCCGAAGCGGATTGTCGCCGAGGCCGCCTCTTGGCCAGACTCAAACTGCGTCGACCCTCCGAACAATCCCGTCATGCCTCCGGTAATCCGCGTCTGCGAGTCGATCAGGAAGTTTCCCTGCGTAACGACACGATCTCCCACCTTCAGTCCGGCAAGAATCGGGTAGTACTGGTCAGAAGGCGGACCGACGCGCACCTCGGTGCCCTCGAAAATCCCATTCTTCTTGGCGAGATAAACGATTTTGCGGGTGCCCGTATCGACCACTGCCGATCTGGGCACCACGAGCAGGTCGCCGCCTTCTGCCATGGCAAAGTTGACTTGTACGAACATGCCGGGCCGCAAGCGCATTTGCTGGTTGGGAACCTGTATGCGTACTGAAGCAGTCCGTGTCTGCGGATTAACTGTCGGATCGATGAAGGCAACCCGCCCGTGGATGACTCCGTTTGGCGCGTCCCAACTGATTTCGACAGCTTGACCCAAGCGGACCAAGGCCATATCGGGCTGATATAGCTCTGCCTTCACCCACATCGTGCTCAGGTCGGAGAGCGTGTACAGCGATTCCCCCACGCTCACATATTGGCCTTCAGCTACTTTGCGCTCCGTCACGATGCCGCTGGCGGGCGAATAGATCGGCAGGTCAATTTGCGGCTTCGAGGAACTGGCAATTCCACCGATCTGCTGTGGGGTCACTCCCCAAAGTTCGAGCCGCCTGCGGCTGGCGGCAACCAGGTCCTCCGCGCCGGAGATTGCCTGTGACTCCGCGCCAGAGCCAAGACGCTTGCGGTTTTCCAAGGCAAGCCTGTATTCCTCAGCCGTGCTGAAGATGTCCGGGCTGTAGATGAGCGCGATCTCCTGACCCTGTCGTACTGGCTGCCCAGTGAAGTCCACGAACAGCTTGTCAATGCGTCCACTGATTCGGGCGCTGACAGACGTGAGTCCCGTCTCCGGCTGCTCAACCTGAGCAACCGTGCTTAAAGTTCTTCGGAGAATCCGGCGCTGAGCCTCAACCGTCTGCACGCCGATTTGCTGCTGCTCCTGTATGGTTAATTGCACAGCGGACACGGTCTCACCAACTCCGCTGTCGGCCACTTGAGAAGGTGGGTCGGGTTCGCTCTCTCTTGCCTGAACAACCGTGACCGCATCAACTTTGCCTGCGCCGCCATGCAGATGACGGCTGACCCCGTAGAACACGGCAGCCAAAAGCATTCCAAACAAAATTCCAGTCATCACGAACTGCTTTTCACGCTTAGTCATCGCGGCACCTCCAAGGACAAATGTGAAGCATCAGATTGGGGCTCTGGTTTCGACGGCGAACCTGACTGCCGACTCAAGGGAACGCCCGTTGCGCGTTCAAGATCAGCCAGGTTCGATTCCAGATCGGAAGCAGAGCGGTAGTAGTTCAGTTCCAGATCCAAAGTCGTGTTCTGGCTGTCGAGAAGATTGAGAAAGTCCGTGCGATCTGCCTGATAGGCGCTCACCGCTGCCTTCAGGGAGGCTTGCGCTTGTGGGCGCAGTGTATTTCGGTAGAGGTCTACGAGGCGCTTGGCGGACTGTGCCCGGATCAGAGCCTCCTGAATTTCTTGAAAGACCAGCGCCCGCCGGTAGTCGTATTCGGCTTGCTTCTCGATTACGGTCGCTTGCGATTCGGCAATCTCGGCATCGTGACGGCCCCGGTTTAGCCATGGAAGTGTGACCGAGAGTTCCGCCATATAGGTGTTGCGGTATCGCGCACCGTCTGGCATCAGCATGTATCCCGCGCTGAGGTTGTAATCGGGCGTGTAGCCTTTTTCCGCGAGTTTCAGCTGTGCCTCGCCCTGATGAATCGCCGAGGTCGCTGCCGCGAGTTCCGGTCTGTTGTTTAAGGCAAGCCGCTCAAGCTCCAAGAGTGATGGCAAAGTATTGGGAGGCGCGTATTGTCCTTCGACCACAATGGGCGATGCGGGATCGCGTCCCAGAAGCGTATTGAGGCGCGAACTTGCCATGCTGCCTTCCTGCTGCAACATGACAAGGTGCTCAACCAGTTTCGTGAGGGCAATCTGTGCCTTGAGCACATCTTGTTGGGGCACTTTTCCAACCACGTACTTGATGCGAGCTTGCTCTAGTGCTTGTTGTGCGAGTGCGGCCTGCTCGTCGTGGAGCAACAATTCGTCTTGATTGCGGAGCAGATCGTAGAACGCCTTTCGTACCTGAGCGGCGACTTCTAGCTTCTCGTCTTCCAATTCTGCTTTCGCAATTTCGCTTTGTTCCCCAGCAACATCCGCCCGCAATGCCCGTTTGCCCGGCCCCGGCAGAGCTTGGTTGAACATGAACATGTGCTGGGTCTGGTTCAAATCCCACGGGCGCTGGAGGGGCGTGCCCCAGCCGCGATACATGAAAGCTGGGTCTTCACGCGACCCCGCGCTTCTAGCCTTCGCTTCAACAATCGCGATTCGACGAGACATGAGACGGATTTCAGGATTGCCGGATAGGGCAGCCGATTCCAACTCCGCTAAGCTCATCGGCGGCGAGGAATTGCGAGGGTGCTGGTGCTCCTGCTCCAGCAGGTTTGCCATTCCTTCAAGGGGGTCGGAACTGGAAGAATCCGCCGCATTTGCGAGCACGGACATCAGCAAACTCGATAAAAAGATAAGAATCTTGATCGTTTTCATTAACTCCTCCGCAACAAGACAGACCTTCAGACGAAACCCTGTCGAGACACGTACGTGCGCTCAAATCAAGACGAAGCTTGACCTTGGACAAGGCATCGGGTAGGGGCGGTGGAAGCGGTCTAGATTCTCAGAATGGAAATAGACGAGAACTGCGGGTCAGGTGGTGGAGAATGCAGGTCGATAGCCAACAGTGCTCGAGTTGTCACGGGGAGCGCAAGCGTTGCTTGGATGGCCGTGCTAGCAATCGCCACGCGCCGATTCGGAAGCGAAGAGCTTGCCTGAATCAGGGCATTATGGCGACCCTGAACTTGGCAGCAAGAATGGTTCGCGGGTATTGCAGTCTGCCCGCAGTGCTGGGCCATGTGATGGCAGCAATCCCGATGGGCGGGAGTAAGCGTGACTCCGGGGAACACACAGGCGACGGCAGGAGCCGCCACCCACAGCAGCACGATGCCGACTAAAACAAGTGCTCGAACTCGGCTCACGCGGATCATTATAGCTTCCTATGATCCGATGTTCGATAACCAAAGGTCTGTGACCAGAGTCACACCTCGCCGTGTCCCAGTGCCGTGTCCCGGATGTGAGCGCGGCAGTTTGGGCGGGCATAGTGCGACCGCGACGCTCCTCGCTCCTTGCCCAGCCCAATGCGCCCGTGCTACGCGGCCTGCGCCAGCGCTTTGTACTCATCATCGGATCGCGTGGGGAGCAGCACCCAGAGCGTGTAGATGCCGAGTGCAGTTCCGATCGGAACGTTCAGCAGCGCTACGAAGCCCACCACCAGGGCAACGATGCGCGCCCACTCCTGCCGCTGCAGCAAGCCCCAACCGGCGATGAAGCCGGCCGCGGCTTTCGCCAGGATCAACCATCCGACAACCGTGAGAAGAGGCCGCAGCCAGATGGTGACTTCAGGCGGCGGGCCGTTGTGAATATGGATCGCGTGGCCGAAGATCACCTGTGCGACAACGATCACGACCACTCCTGCAACCACGTGCAATGCCGAGTACGCAATCCAGAGAATGCCCACCAAGCGGACATGCTCGCGAACGCGGCTACGCCGAAGCTCGACGAGTCCAAGCACGGGTTTGCCGCAGCGTCCGCAACGTAAATCACCCGGTTGCAACTGCGCACCACATTGATCGCAAAACATTGCTTGGCCTCCGAGGCCTACACAAATTCGCCCCTGTGGATGATACGGATAGAAGCACTCAACAGTTGCAAGAGACTGTTCTCAGTTCTCAGTGACCACTGGATCGCGGCTTGCCCACAGAGGAACTGGGAACCTGAGAACCGGTCCAAACAAAAAGGCCACCCGGCAACTTGGGCGGCCTTTTCTTTCAAGGGAGAATAGTTCCAACGGAGGTTTCCATCCATCAGAGCTTTCTGCGGGAATCTTATGAGCCTCAAAAGCACAGTGTCAAGCAAAATTTTCGACTTAAATACTCTTATTTTCAATAACTTACACGGTGCGTCCACAAGTCAGCAAACGGGACCAAAATGGGGTAAATGTCCTTCTTTTCGACGGTAACAACATTCGATTGAGTTACTTACCGCTCCCGAGGTAGCGGCCGGGGGGTATCTTCCAGGTGCAGCGAGATGATTTCCATGGCCTCCCGGCGATCGAAGACGGAGTCGGGAAAAAACCGCTTAACGAGCACTCGCAAGCCACCAAACGCAATCCCGGCCACCAGCGCCAGGCCGACCACGATTCCGCAGAGAAGAATCGCGTTGAACAGAAAGTTTGCCAGATTGTCTTTCTTGGTTACATAGGTGTTTTCATTCCACGTGACATCGGCCTCGTAGCTGATCGACGACATGAGCGATCGCGCTTCGCTTTTTGAAAGAGGGCCGGACGCGATCACCAGGATCGGGCCGGTGCGCGTATCGAAGAACGGGCCCACATCAAGAATCGGCACCACCCCCGGTTGCTGCTGGGTGAGCTGGTGCGAGGCATCAATCTGGCGCAGCCGTTCCGAGGCAATCTGCGGCGTGGGATATTCGATCAGCATCAGGGTGGAGTCGCCCGCGTTCAGCGCATATTTGCCAATCACGACTTCCGCGCCCGACTTGAAATCCACCATCGAAGCCGGCAGCGGCGATCCGACCCGATCAAGCGTGACCGGACCCAGAATGTACTTGGTCGTGTTCTTCTCCAGATTCTTCTCGGAACTTTTGTCCGAACTACCGGCAAAAGTCCTCTTCGGAAGATACTCGGGCAGCGAAGGCGGCTTGTTCTTGCCGCCTGCAGCTTGCGGCAGCAGCCCAGCCAGTTGCCGTAGTTGCGCCGCCGACATTACGCTCATTCTGTCGAACACCGCATCCACCAGCACATTCCCCTGATAGAAGAGCACGCGGTTATTCAGAAAAGCCGCCTGCCCGCCGATGGTTTCCTCCTCCATCTCGGGAGAATAATAGTAGGTAAAGGCTCCGTAAGCGCCGCTGGCATCCTCAAACACCGCGGCTCGAATGGTTAGATTGCGGCCGTCGTCGCGAGTGTAGGCCGCCTTTTCCAAACGCACGAAGCCATACTCCTTCAGAACCGGCGCATTCACTGCATCAGCGGACGCGGGATCGTCGCTCCTGGCAACCACGCCTTTCACCTGCCAGCCGGCAAACTCGGGAGGAAGGACATGGGACGAAGAAACAGCGGCGGGAGACGCTGTGTCCGGCGCCGGCTCGGCAGATAGGGGCTCAGCACAAAAAAGGCAACCAAAAAGAAAGATAGGAACCACGGAGAGCTGTAGCGGAAATTTCATTCTTAAAGAGGCACACATGTGCTAGCAGATTAGACTACCGGCAGCCCAGGAAAGTTTCCACCCGCCATCGGGCAGCCCCAGTTTTTGCCGAAGATATTATCTTCGACCCGGTTTTCCTGTGGTGTCCGCTTACGTCCGCAGGCGGCAAGGGTGCATAATACAGGTGTTAGCGTAGGGACGTTCATCGGCAGGGAGTTTTGAACGCTGTGAAATGGCGATTCCACGTTGGGGAGGGAGCATGAAAGCAGCGGATCTGGCGAGAAAATTGTGGCGAAGCGAAGAGGGTCAGGACATCGCCGAGTATGCGGTGATGCTCGCGGTGATCCTGGTGATCGTCATTGGAACCGTCCGTCTGATCGGCGGGAATGCGAATAATGTGTTCTCCTCGGTTGCCAGCAGCATCTCGCAATAAGCGCGGTGCCCGTGGGCTTATCAAGCAGTTAAGCGGAGCCGTCGACTCAGTTCAATGGGGCGCCGTAACGCCCCCCGCAGGACATTTCGCCGGACGACTGTCGCACCGGCGATTTCACTGGCGATTTCACTAGTGATCCCGTTGTTGGTGACACTGCCCGGAGCACACCCCGACATCCCAATCCTGAACGTTATGGAGATCCGTGGGTAGATAGACGACCATGAAGACGATGGAGGATAATCTGACGCTGGAGAATAATTTTAATGAACGGACTTAGAACCCTTGCGTTAGCTGCTGTTGCCGGAATCTGCTTCGCGATGACTACACCCATGACACAGGCTCAGGTGGGCGTCGAGATCGGAGTTGCGCCTGTGTGTCCGTACGGATACTACGATGTCCCGCCGTACGATTGCGCCCCCTATGGGTACTATGGCCCGGAATGGTTTGCAGGCGGCGTCTTCATTGGGGCTGGCCCGTGGTTTCATGGCCCAGCCAACTTCCATGGCCACGTAAATAACCGTTTCCATCCTGAGCACGGCTATAGCGGCCCAAGGCCAGCCCGTGGCGATAAACCCGAGCCGGGAAAGCGCCTCGATAAGATTGCCCACTTCAAAGGAAACGAAGTGCGAGATGGACGCGGCCACGCAGTGGGCAAACGCTAATTGGAACGAGCCCCGGCCCACTTCGTCCTTTGCGAAACGAGTGGGCCTTGACCGCTCCGCTCTCCCAATCGCCAATTACAAATCTTCGGCGCCCACCGCGTCTCGGCGGCGAAAAGCTCGACCCTGCATCACAAAATACTTGGCCCCCGGATAGCACCACAATCGCCGAAGTGTTCTGCTCCGGCTCCAGCAAGAATCCCGAAGTCAGCCGCCCTCTCATGAACCTTCTCAGAATTCTCCTGCGTCAGCTCACTGGGGTCGCGACATCGACATGGCCTTCTGGAAATCGTCCGCGGTGGTGCGATAACAGGGCAGCACTGCGCTGAGGTCGGCGGAACGCAACGCGGCTGGGAGCTTTGGGTACTCTGTGGCTGGACCAGTTGGATCGGTGTGAGTCTGAATTACCTGCCCCAATGACTCGTCACAGCTCGGATCCGGGGTTACGCGCAGCTTGATTACCCGCGGCGGCAGGTTGTTGAGATCATATTCCGACAGCCGCCGTTGATAGGGAAGAAATTCATAAACCAGCTTTATGAGTTGCAGTTGGTCTTTGCCGACCCGTCGCCTGGCGACGAAGACTTCGAAATTGGAAAAGTAGGAGGTACCCGGCGCGGCAAACACCACGCCAAGGAAACCGAGAGGCAACTCTTCGACGGCCGGGGGATCTGAAGAGGCGTTCATCGGCAGGGGATCCATTGGTTCTAAGATTTTTCTCGCGCCCGAGTCCATTGGCTCTAAGATTTTTCTCGCGCCAGAGTTTCCTGCACTCTCAACTGCTGAAGGAGGCGTCACGGTAGGTGAGCCATCCAAGTGTCCCCTCCCGCTAGAGTGACCCGCACCCTCAACTGATGGAGGAGGCGGCACGACTTCCGACCCCGCACCGGAAAGCGAGGCCAACCTCGCACCCCCAGCAGGGCCGCCTGAACCTTCGACTGATGGAGGAGGCGGCACGATCTGTGACCCATTTCCGGACCCATTTCCGGACAACGAGCCTAAGCGTCCCCGCGCTCCCGAGTGGCCCGCACTCTCGACGGATGGAGGAGGCGGGACAACTTCCGAACCGGAAAGCGAGCCCAACCTCGTACCTCCAGCCGAGTTGCCTGCGCCCTGAACCGAAGGAGGCGGCGGTACCACTTGCGAACCCGCGCCAGCCATCGCACCCAACCGTGCATCTCCCGCTGCATTGCGCGCCGTCTGAACCAACGGGGGAGGGGGTACGACATTGGGCCCCGCGCCAGACAATGAATTCAACCCTGAACCCATCCGCCCAGCCCTCGCCGAGTTGCCTGCGTTCTGCACCGCTGGAGGAGGCGGCACAACTCGCAAGCCACCCGTATTGGGCGCCTTCATAGCCCGTCCGGCGGAAGGCCCTCCGAGCTGTGGAGCGGGAGCAACCGCATTCGCTTGAGGCAGTGCCAGCCGGCGAGCTTTAGCTTGGTCAACTTCTTTGTCAACCTCGGGCGGCGGAGCCACCACGCCAGACGGTCCCGCCAGCGCGTTCCGCCGTGGGCCCGCGGTGGCTGAGAAGGGCACCATGGGTGTAACCGCATGCGAGCCCAAGAAACTCGGCAGCCTGGCCGTAGCCTGCTTGATGTCGGGTGGTGTGACGATGCTCGGCGTCTGCTGCGGCGTCACTGGCATCGCGGATTGATGTGGCGGTTTACGTGGCGACTTATGTTTCGGTCGCGACCGCGCTCCGACGCTCGTCACTCTGCTCTCAGCTGCTGGAAAGGACTGCCTAAGCGGGTAGTAGGTAATAGACCTGTGGACCGCATTTTGCTGCGGGAAAAGTTTTACCGGCGTCCATACTCTGGATTGGCCCCATACGAACACAATCAGTAGCAGCAAATGCCAGAGCATTGACTCCACAAACGCGGACCAGGGGGCGCCGGAAGGGACGAAAACGTCGTCCCAGAAAGCTGCAGGCCGTGAGGTGACAGGGATCTGCGAGACTGGCCGCGACAGCAGCAGGTCCGCCAGATTCCGGAAGAACACACGATGGCGAGGTTCCAGTTCGGTCAGCAGCCGGAGACGGGGTGCGGGCGCTGAGCGCTGAACTCTCTGAATTGCAATCAAAACCCCGGGGGCTTTGTCCATTAATACTCGCTGGAGGGGGGAGGAAAACTATTCCCCGATTATAGCGCCATTCAGAGCAATCGGCGTTGCAATCAATGCGGCTCGAAGCGGAGCTCAATCAGTTCCCGGGTTTCACCCGGACCAGGGGCGAACTTCCAGTTCGCTACAGCTTCTTGAGCCGCCTGAAGCAACACTGGGTTTCCGCCTGCCGGTTCGACTAATCTGACTGAACCGTTAGGAGCGATGGTTGCGCGGACTTTCACTGACCCGGAAATTCGATTCTGTCTGGCCAGATCAGGATAGGCGGGAGCCACCTTAAACACAACTTTGCGCACCTGCGGGGAAGCGTGCGAATCCTGCGCGAGCGAGGCACTAGCCGCTATGGTCAGCAGCGCCATTAGAAAGAGCATAAAGCGAAGGCGCATTGAGTAACTCCAGGGCGAAGCTAGTCCTCGAATTTTAGTGTAGCCCGAGTCTGACCTGCGGCGAGGATTACGAAAGTCATGAACGTGGCCATAGCCTGTCGCTGGATGAGGAATAGCCGATGAAACCAGGCGTGTTCTCTAATGTGTCGTTTCACTCATCGCACACCACTCGATTCGTGCGGACACCCATTGTCGTAATCGGCATTCTCCTCGGAATGCTTTATCGGTGGGTTGTTTATAGACGGGTAAAATGAGGAGAACGAGGGAGGATGTTCGACAGGTCTCTCTCCGCCGCAGAAACGCCGCTCCCGTACGTCCTCCCGTACGTGGCTCCCGCACGTCCTCCCGCAGGTTCGCGGGAGGAGCCGGGAAAGAAGCAGAGTTGCGAAGCTAGAAACTGAATTTGGCGGCCAACTGAATCCCGCGCGGGCCTCCGCCGCCCAGGAACGGGTTGCCGATGCCGACGTCGCCGGTAGCAGTGAGGTGGTACCCGGGATTCGCGGGAACGCCCGTGAACGCTGGCTGGCCGCCAACTTCGTGATTCCCCACCACCTGGAAACCACACCCGCAGGGGCCGAGGTTCGAGGCCGGGTCGGCAATGAAGCTCGGGAGCAGCGGACTGGAGAAGTTGGGATGGTTCAGAATGTTGAAGAATTCCGCCCGCAGTTGCATCTTCACGCGTTCATTGATGGCCGTGTCCTTGTAGAGAGCGAAGTCCCACTGTTTGTAGGTCGGCCCCACCAGAGAATTGCGCCCCAGGTTGCCGTAGTGTCGTGTTCCCGGAACGCAGTCGGATGCAAACCCTGTCGGCCCAGTGTAACTTGGATTATTCGGATTGATGACGACGTCCAGGGGCGTGCATGGCATGGCAAAAGAACTGAGGTCGATGTAGTCGGCTGGATTACGTTTGTGGTAGACGATGGGTCCGACAACATCGGGGCGGTCATAACCTTCGCCGCCGCCGCTGTAGTCATCCTCGGCATTGTAGTTCAGCGTAAAGGGCTGTCCACTCTGCAATGACACGGTGCTATCGAAGGCCCAGCCGTTCTTGATCCGCTGCATGCTCCCACCCCGGTTCGGCAGCTCGTAACTGAACACCCAGGTAAGGCGATGGGGGATGTTGAAATTCGACGGTCCGTATTCAAGATTGGGACGGTTACTATCCTGGGGCTGGGCCGCGTTCACGACGAAGTCTTCGAGGTCGCTCGCGGTGTCCAGTGACTTCGAATACACATAGTTGAGCGCTGAAGTGATGCCGTGCCAGCCGTTGATCCTGTAGCTGACCTGGAGCGAGTTGTAATTCGACTGACTGGTGGACTTTTCCTGGAAGATGTAAATCGCGTTGACGCCTGCATTGCCAAAGGGACGCGGCACGCCGAAGTCCTGGATCGTTCCCGAAGGGCATGGCTGAATGCCGATGCCAGTCGTCGTGCTGCCGCAATCGGCTCTCCAGATCGCATCCTGGGTGGGCTCGTTGAGATCGACGAAGTGGAAGAGCCTGTGGCCTTGCGATCCGACATAGGCGACCTGGAGCGTTGTCTTGCTGGTAAGCTGTTGTTGGATGTTGAAGTTGTAGTTCTCCATGTAGGGCGTCTTGATGTGCGGATCGACGGCAAAGATGTCGCATTCGACGACGCTGCAATTGGACGGTGCATAAACCGGTGTTATCACACCGCCAGGGTTGATGGAGCCCGTAGGGTTACTCGCGGTGACGTTGAGTGCCGCTGAGGTAATCGGATCCGCGCCAAAGTTAGCGTAAGCCGGACCTGGGGCGTAGTAGGCCGGGTAAGGCAGGTGACCCAGGAAAATGTCCTGCGAGAAAGCGTCATAGAAGAGACCCCATCCGGCACGAATTACGGTTCGACCTTTTCCTGTTGCGTCCCAGGCAAGACTGGCCCGTGGCGAAAAATTCTTGTAGTTCGGCTGGTAAAGGCTGCCCAGTCCGGGAGAACCAACTTGGGCGAGGGAGCCGGTGCCGGTATCCGCCACGGGGTCAAAGCTGGTGACCAGGAAGTTGTAGAACAAGTTGTTCTTCTCTTTCACAATGGCGTAGTAGTCCCAGCGCAAGCCATAGTTGAGGGTGAGACGCGGAGTCACACGAAAGCTGTCCTGCAAGTACAGGCCGTAGCCGTTTTCGGAGGTGTGACGACGGGAATTCCCCGAGTATTGCAGGCTGCCAAATCCGCCACCTTCCGGATCCCCTTCGAGAAAAGAACTCAAATTCGAGAATTTCAGTCTGCCGCGGAAATACTTGTCGAAGTATTGTTCAATGCTGGTGCGGCGGTACTCAAAACCCATCTTGAGGTCGTGCTTGGCGATTTTCCAGGCGAAACTCTCGATGAACTGATTGTTGGTATCGACTCGTTGCCGCGGATCGCCGGAGGTAGAGCCGGGCTGTGCGAAGAAACTGCTGGCTCCACTCGGCGTCACCGAGACGAGAGTAATGGGCAGGCCGGAATCGTGCGGACCGGAGCCCGAGCAGTCCGCGAGTGAACTGGCGGCGCAGAGGCCGATCGAACTCGGATGGAAGCTTTGATCCTGGGCGAAAAAACCTTCCGCAAACCGGTTCCAGCCGTAGCGCAGCTCATTCACCTTATTGGTGCCAATGGTGTGCACGTACGAGAGAGAGACCAACTGGACGCGGGTCGGCGTAATGGTGTTATAGCCTGGGAGCTGGCCGCCGGAAGCTGTCAGTGCTAGCGGGAACGATTGGGTGCTGTCGCCAAAGAAATAGCGGCCGGTCAAGATATTGTTCTGGTTGAAATTGTGGTCGATCTTTCCGATCACGCTGCTGAGGTTGTTATACGAAGGGGTGATCAACGACGCATTGGAACCGTTTGGGCATCCGCTATCGTAAGCTTTCCACGTCGGGTCGAGATCGCCATTCGGTGGGGCAGTTGGCCGCGTTCCGATGTTGGGCTGAGGCCAAAACTTCAACATGGCGGCGGTCACAGGGTTCTCGGGGCCATAATTGGTAACGTCAAAAGCGATGCGGTTCGGCTCCGGCACGCAGGCGAGCGTCACCGTGCCCACGGCCTCTCGCTGACCTTCGTAGTTCGCATAGAAGAAGGTTTTGCCTTTCACGATAGGACCGCCGAGCGAGCCGCCAAACTGATTGTTGTGGAAGGGCGCCCGCAGATCGGAGGTGTTGAAGTAATTGCGCGCATCGAGCGCGTCGTTGCGGAAATACTCGAACAGTTCCCCGTGAAGGGAGTTCGTGCCGCTCTTGGTCACGATGTTGACCACAGCGCCGGCGTTGCGTCCATACTCGGGCTGGAAGTTGGAGAGCACCTTCATTTCTGCCACAGCGCCGATGGGCAGAATCGCCGAGGGAACCGCGAACACGCCGCCCTGGTTGATGGCGGGGTCGTTGCGGTATCCATCGTTCATGTCGGTGCCATCGAGCAGGTAATTATTGGAGCGTCCGCGGGCGCCGTTCATGGAGAATTCGCCAAACGATCCCGGCGAATCGGTGATCTGATCGGGCGAACCTGCGACGCCGGCATTCAAGAAGATCAACTTGGTATAATCGCGGCCGTTGATGGGCAGATCTTCGACCCCCTTGCTGGTCAGCACACCGCCCAGGTCATTGGATTGGGTTTCGATCTGGGGAAGGTCTCCGCCAGAGACCTCAACCGTCTGCGTGACCTGGCCGGTTTTCAACTGCGCGTCCACACGACGCTCGGTAGCCACGTCCACTTCGACGTTGTTGGTGACTGCGGTTTGGAAACCAGTCAAGGTTATGGAGACGGAGTATGTGCCGATGGGCAATTCGGACACGCGGTAGCTGCCGTCGCCGCTGGTTACGGTCGAACGTTCCAGGCCAGTGGCAACGTTGCTCACTTTGACGGTCGCTCCGGCCACGAATGCTCCGGAGGGATCGGTCACGGAGCCAAGGATTGTTCCACGGAAGGTTTGGCCCACGAGCAGGGCCGTCGAAAGCAGAAGGAACACCACCAATAAATGCAGTTTCATTCCTGGTCCTCCTTAGTCGCGGGCACTGGAACGGACCCATGCTCCGCGAGCGGCAAACACAGTTTCCCTTGAGACCGCGCATTATAAACCAGTTTGCGCGCAAGATCGGTGTCAAACCTCACAAGAGGAAGTTCGTGGCCGCAGCGTGCTCGCGCTTTCATCGCGTCGCATGACGATCGCCGGCAGTTTCTTCGGCGTCGGTCAGGGGCAGCTTGCGCATCCCGAGATCATCGGATGAGCAACGGCACCGTTTCCGGGAGCTCCATGCGCTCCTTCGGGTGTGCATTCGGGGTCGCTTGAGCGAGTTCATTAAGCGGCGTGTGGGTTTCGCGAACAGCGCCAAATCGCTGGCGAACGCTCCACCTTGCCGACAAGAATTGTGCAAATAGATGACACCGCGTTGACAACTGCCTGCCGGTGTGGAACTAGCATTCGGCTGCAAACCGGATGGAGAAAGTATCGTTCAAGCGTCGTGCGCTCCGCGACTTACTTGCTCTCCACTCCGGCCCCACAAACCTTAAGGAGGATCCTGTATGCAGCGTCACAAGATTGCTTTCACAATTTGCCTCGGGCTTGCCGTAACGCTCTTTTCGAGCGCAGCCCTGGCGCAGTATCAACTTACGAATCTGGATTCGAATCAGGCAAAAACGGCCAAGTTCATGGATCCGCTGCAGGTGAACGGCTGGGGACTTGCTCGCAGCTCGGGCAGCCCCTTCTGGGTCAGCGATCAAGGCTCCGGTTGGTCGACAATCTACACTGGCAAAGGAGTCAAGCAGGGTTTGGAGGTCTTGATCCCCTCGGCAACCGGCGCGGGCCCCGGTCAACCAACCGGAATTGTGGCCAACGGATCGTCAGATTTTCAGATAGGGGGACAGGACTCACACTTCCTGTTCGCGACGTTGGACGGGACCATCAGCGGCTGGGCTCCCGGGACAAATCCCAATGACGCGATCATCGTGGTGAATAACTCGGCGTCCGGCTCGATGTTCACCGGTCTCGCCGTTACCAACCGCCCTTCGGGGAACCTTCTGTATGCCGCCGACCTGGCCAACAACGTAGTCGACGTGTACGACGGAAGCTTCACCCTCGTCAATTCGTTTACCGACAGCACGCTGCCGGCGGGGAACGTGCCGTTCGGCATTCAGGACATCGGTGGATTAGTCTACGTGGCGTTTGCCCAGGCAGACGAATCTCCGGGCGGCTACATCGACATTTTCCGGGAAGACGGAACGTTCGTGAAAACGCTCGCGGCGGGCAAGCCCTTGAACCAGCCCTGGGGTTTCGCCGTAGCGCCCAAGAATTTCGGGCCACTCAGCAACACGCTGCTGGTCTCGAACAACACGAACAGCGGGACCATCAACGGCTTTAATCTCGAAACCGGCCAGTTTGTGGGCACGGTCGAAGACACCAACGGCAAGGACATCGTCATCAACCAACTCTGGGGGATTGAGTTTGGGGGAGGCGCGGCAAACAACGGCAAGACCAACCAACTCTTCTTCACCGCCGGTCCGTACAACAACCTGGCGGGAACGTTTGGTGTGATCGCTTTGAAGTAGGCGCAAGCGCTCGAGAACGACCATACAAAATACAACAACAGGAAAGGGAGATATCGCGAAGGTCGCCCGAGAGCAGGCGGCCTTTTTGCGGTCTCGTTCAATAAGCACCCTAGCGTTGCTGCTCGTAAACAGAGTTGTTGGGCGTGGGCTCGTCGTACTCGCGTCCATACTTGTTCTTATGAGCAATGCGCTGGCCATTGGCTTCCGGAACTCGAATCACTCCCAAAGACGAAGCATTCTCCGCGATCGTGATCTCCCGCGCCAGCGGCTGCGCATTTTCCGGACCGATGCCCTCGCTCCAGACATGCAACATGTAACGCCCGTAGGGAACGCCCGCCAGGCTGAGTTGCCCGTCCGCATTTGAAACGGCATACAGCGGTGTCGTCAGAGTAATGACCACCGCACTCATCTCGGGGTGAATATTGCAGAAAATGTAGCTGATTCCGGGCCGGTCGAATCGCACCGTTCGCGAGGTACCCGCCTCGTACAGACCGAGATCGAACCGCTTTCCCTCGAAAAGTGAAAAGACATTGTGGAAGAAAGGATCCCGATTGGGAAACTCCACCATCGACCCCGCTGGTACCACCAGGATGTGCGGCTCGAAACTCTTGTTCTTCTGCACCAGGCGCGGGGTTTGCGCCGGACTCGCCGGCGGACCGGCGGAGGAATTTGGCACCGTCGTAGCGGCTACGCCTACCGCCCCCGTCGTCGTTATTGGCGTCAGCCACACGACTGTCGCGGGAATCGTCCCATGCCGCCTCTTGCTCGCGCCGCTTTCACCGATGACCTCGACGCGCCCGCGCACGGTCGTTGTTGTTATTTGCGTCGTTGTCTGCGTCGTGATCTGCGCGTGCAATCCCGCCGCGCTGGCCCACAACATCGCGACCCAGATGATTGTTCTATGGCTCATCGTCGATGGCCCGTCTTAAGTTCTTCACTGTTTCCTTTACTACGTCTTTACTGCGGCTTCTTACTATGCCCGCTTCCGCTCAAAAAAGAACTCCCATCATCAAATTGAGATGCCCTGCGCCGTTCCCGCCGTCGGTAAGCGAATACGTCGTCAGGTGCCGATACTCGACGGAAAACAACAAGTCTGATCGGGGACGGTAAATCATGTTCACGAAGCTTCCCTGATTTCTCGCCAGCGTCGCATCCCCGTAGGATTGCGGATATTGGAAGTATTTCAGATCGCTGGCATACGGATTGTCCATTCCAAACGCCGCATTGAACTCCCATTTATTAGCGGGCCGGTATTTCAATTGCGCCCAGCCACCAATCGAGTTCAATGCTTGCACTTCCGTGCTGGCCAACGTCGGATCGCCGCTGAACAACACGCTGCGACCAATGCCGCCATACAGTCCGCCAAGAGCCCTTCCGCGATAAAACTTTCCGCTCAAGGAAAATTGGCGATTGAGCGGCAACTCGATATCTGTCATTCCGGCCCAGCCATCGACATTCCGGCTGAAACCATAATCCTGGCGGGTGTAGTACCCTCCCACGCCCACCCGCAACGGTTGTCCGAAAACATTCCGTGTCCACGCGATCCGTGTGGCGTATGCCGGTTGGCGCGATGCTTCCCCAGGCCCCGCCTGCCGGTAATAACCGGTGCCCGGCGCTTCGCCCGTTACTTCGCCCGGAACTGTGCCCGGTGCTTCGCCGCTCACCGGATCGAGGATCCCCCCCTGGAATAGCAGGCTTGACTGTTCCCCCAGCGCCACCTTATGTTCCACTCTTATCTGCGGCACCCAACTCCACAAATTCCCCGCATAGGTCAGCGCCGGAATCGCCAGCGTCGCAAAGGAGGTCGGCGAGTTCGGTGAGAAAAAAATCGCATCTTGCCCGACCACAACCGAGGTGTTTGTCCAATCCATTCGCATCGTGGCCGTCCGCAAGCGCACGAGTCCGGAGTTGATTCCGTTCGGAATCGGTGGGAACCCACCCGCCAGATCGAGTTGCAGGTCAGCCGTCGTCTTCGCACCCGCCACGGTCGGCCCGAATGCCTCGAATCCAATTTCCGATTGGCGCAGCGTCGCACCGAAACTTCCTCCTGAGCCGCCTGGCGGCCGCGCATACGCGAGCGTGGGAAGATCGATGCTATCCACCACACCCTGATTGCTCGCTAGATTCATCAGAACAATGCCCGACAGCCGCACCCGGTACCTCGATGCGCTTTCCACTTTCGTCTGATACTGATCGTCCACCTTTCCGCTCAGCAGTTGGTATTCCTCTTCCAGGCTGGCCGCATGCTCGCCTTGTTTCCGATCTTCTTTCGGATCTTCCGTTCTTTGATCTTGCAGCGCCCGGTTCTCTAAGAGGTTCTGTAAGCCCCCCACCGTCACGGGGCTGGCCGTTGACGTCGCCGACTTCGCTACCGCATTCCTTATCACCGCATTCCGCAGCCCCGTTTCTGTGCGGACTTCCTCGAGCTCGCGGCGTAGTTCCACGGTTTCCGTGCGCGCTCGCTGCCAATCGGAGCGCATTCCAGCAACCGCCGCCTGCAACTCGCGAACCTGCTCCCGCAACTCGCGAACCGAGTCGCGGACCGACTCATGCGACATTTTCGGAGAAGGCGACTGCGCCCGATTCGCAGGTTCCTGCGCGGCGCCGAGTGCAGCCGACGCCATTAGACTGGTCAGCATCCCCCATCGCAACCATTCGAAACAGCGCATCTTGCTCATAGTCATGCCGCCTCCTGCGACTTCCACACTTCATTTTGAGTTTCGGGCGTGCACTTTAAGTCTCGATTCCGGACCTGCATTCCGAGAGTTCGCAACCGACCCACCCCGTCTGGTACCGTGACCGTGTGACCTCTGCTACTTGAGTCGGCCCGATACGCGATGACTGTAGCGCCGCCGTCCCGGCGGCTGTCTGGCGGGCATTCCTGCCCGCCGCGCCGAGGGCGCGACGCCCTCGGGACAGCCGGCAAGATGCCGGCGCTACAATTCACCAGCTACTAGTTAACATGCCGGGCCGCCAAAGCATTTTCCGCCGAGGGATTCAGCGGAATATTCACGCGGAATGTCGTTCCCGAAGCCGAAGTCTGCTCCACCGTGATGTCGCCGCCGTGGTCCTGCAGAATCTTCTGCACCACCGTCAATCCCATCCCGGTGCCATTCTCCTTCCCGTGGCTCACAAATGGTTCGAATAGCCGGTCGCGCACCGCCTCCGCGATTCCGGGACCGTTATCCTCGATGCGAATTTCCAGACCTTCGCCCTTGCGTTTCAGCTCGATATCGATTTTCCCGGATTCCGCCGGCACCACCTCACACGCGTTCAGCAGTAAGTTGAGCAAGGCGCGCTCCAGTTTCTTGAAGTCGAACCAGCCCTCGGTTGGCCCTTCGCAAGAAATGCGGATCCGTATGCGCTGGAATTCCGGATGCGCCTTCACGTCCTGCACCGCCCGCTCTACCGCCGAGCGGACATCGCCGTACGTGGGACGCAGCGACTCTCGTGTGCGTGAGAATTCCAGCAGCGACTCAATCAACTCCGTCATCTGGTTGACCGCAATTCGTATCTCGGAGTAAAGATCTTCGCGCTGCCCCGGCGTCAAGTTGCTCTCGCAAAGAAATTCCGCATTCGCTATGACCGCCGCCAACGAATGCCGCAGATCGTGCGAGATCGAACTCGCCATCCGTCCGATCGTCGCCAGCCGTTCCGCATCCAGCAACTCGCGCTGAGTTTTCTGCAGATTCTTTCTCATCCGGTCGAACGTGCCCGTGACCTCGGCGACCTCGTCTCCGCCCCGCGCATTCAGCGGATATGCATAGTCGCCCTGCTCCAGCGCGCGCACGCCCGCTACCAGATTCTCGAGCGGACGCGTAAAGGTATGCGAGATCAGAAAGACCAGCAGGCTCCCCGCTAGCACCGCCGTCAGGCCGAGCGCCAGCAGCAATTCGTTCAGGCTGCTCAAGAATGCAGTAGCCCGATCGAACGACTTCAACACCCACAGACTCAGCGCTGGTCCGCCCGGCGTGGGCAAATCCACTGACGCCGCCAAAAACGTTTCCCCACCCAGCGGCATCTGATCACCCTGCGGCGGGCCTCCTGTTCTCGGCGCCGCGCGGAGCAACTCCGATTCCTGGGCAGGCTTCAGGGTGCTGCGCACAATCGCGTCTCCATAGCGAAACGCCACTTCGCTCGCAGCCACGCGGCTCAGGTCGCGGGCAACACGGTCGTCAATTTCGTAACCCACGAGCAGGTATCCCAAAACCTGACGGCCGCTGGCGGGACCAAAATAAATATCCTGGAGAAAAACTTCGTAGAGGTGGCCTTCGACATACCACCAGTGTCGCATCTCGTCGCTCGACACTACCTGCGGGAAGAAGTCCTGGGCCTTATGAACTGTGATCTCCGGCGGAGTGGTCTGCAGCGCCATCACCTTGCCGGAAGAATCGGCCAGCAGCAGCAAGTCGCTGCCCGCCAGTTGCCACAAATCCCGCGATGCGTCCTGGATCGTGGCCGGGTCGTGCGTGGTCATCAGCGCCCGCACATTCGGCAGGTCGGCCAAGAGCGCCGCCGAACGCTCGAGCGTGACTTCCCTTTGCTTCTGAAAGTTGCGGAATGCGGAAACGGAATTCTGCAGGTCGCGCTGGATTCCGAGGCGCACCTCCTGTTGTACGGTGTGCCGCACCACCAGCAGCGTGGTGAAGGTCAATGCCGCCGATACCGCCACCATGGAAAACAGGAACTTGGTCCGCAACCGGATTCCGCCCATGGTCTGCCCTCGAAGGGGGTACAGGAGATTGGATTATAAAAGGTCAGAGGTGAGAGGTCAGATTGCAGAGATAGCCGCTGTGATCTTCACCTCTGCAATCTGACCTCTTACCTCTGACCTCGCTCCACTACGGCACAAACTTGTATCCCGAACTGTGCACGGTGCGAAAGTGCAGGGGGTTCGCGGGATCCTTTTCCAGCTTCTGCCGCAGTCGCAGGATGTGATTATCTACCGTCCGCGTGCTCGGATAATTCCGGTAACCCCAGACGTGGTTGAGTAACTCCTCACGCGATAACACGCGCTCCGCGTTTTGGATCATGAACTTTAGCACCTTGAACTCTTGCGAAGTCAGCGCCACCAGCTTCCCTTCCCGCCACAATTCCATCTTCGTGAAATCTACTTTCACATCGCCAAAGGCAAAAGTCTCGGTCAGCGGAGTGCGCAGCGATTGCGACCGCCGCATCGCCGTTCGCACCCGCGCCAGAAGCTCCCGCGGACTGAAGGGCTTGGTCACGTAGTCATGCGCGCCCAACTCCAGCAGCAGTACCTTGTCCATCACTTCCGCTCGCGCACTGAGGACGATGATCGGCAACAAGGGCGCTGCCTGGCTGATTTCCCGGCACACGTCCTGCCCCGGCGTCCCCGGCAAGCTTAAGTCCAGTACCAGCACGGACGGCACCGCCGTCCGAAACATATCGAGACCCTCTGCGCCGTTCCCCGCAATATCCACCGCAAAGCCTTCGGCTTCAAACAATCGCTTTAGAGCTTTTTGCACGGCACGATCGTCCTCGATCACCAGTATCCGCTCCGCACCAGCCGGAACCGCGTCCATCGTCGTCGTCGCTGTCGTCGCCGCTGAAGATACGTTCTTGGTCACCACGACCCCCGCCCGCCGTAATTGCCCTGAATGATACCCCTAAACTCTAGCGTGATATCGGGTTAATGGCACATTTCGGGGAAGAAAGTGACATCAATTTGACAATTTGTTGACAACATGCCGGAGTAAGAGATGGTGGGGGAACGAACGCAACAGCTTGTTTCCTTCGGAGCTATTTCCCGGTACGTCACTTTGATTTTTGTTGTGCGATCCATTTGTCCGTGCGTGCGTCGAGGAGATAGAGAGGGAGGGTTCCGCCGTCGAGCATCTCGTCGTGAAATGTGCGGATGTCAAACTTGGGGCCCAATTCTTTCTGGGCGCGCTCGCGGAGTTCGCGGATCTTGAGCTGCCCGAGCTTGTAGCTGAGGGCTTGTGCGGGCCACGCGATGTAGCGGTCGGTCTCGGACTGTAAGCTGGGCTCGTCGACAGCGTCGGACTTGCGGAAGAAGTCGACGACTTGATCGCGGGTCCAACCTTTGGAGTGGATTCCGGTGTCGACGACCAGACGCACCGCGCGGAAAAGTTCAGAGGAAAGGCGGCCGTAGTCCGAAACCGGATCCTGGTAGAAGCCGACCTCTTTGCCGAGTTGCTCCGCGTACAGGGCCCAGCCTTCGACGTAGGCGTTGAAGCCGAGACCGTGGAGGCGGAACTTAGGCAGCCCCGTGAGCTGCTGCTGCACCGATAACTGCATGTGATGTCCGGGGATGCCCTCGTGGTAAGCGATCGCTTCGTCGTTGATGAGCGAGCGCCGCGCGAAGTCGGAAGTGGCCACGACGACGCGGCCGGGGCGCTTGCCGTCCGGAGTGCCGGTAACATAGTGGGTCGCAGCCGCAGACTGGAAGGCGGGTATGGCTTCGACGGTGACCGGCGATTTCGGAAGGAGGGTGAAGAGCTCGGGAAGCTTGGGCTCCATCTGCGCGATGTAGTGGCGGAAATCGTCCAGGATCTGCTCGGCAGAGGTCGGAATATATTTGGGATTGGTCTTGAGTGAGGCCCGGAAAGAGGCAAGGTCGGCGAAGCCCTCCTTCTTGGCGATAACCATCATCTCGGCCTGGATGCGGTCGATCTCGCGGAAACCGAGTTGGTGTATCTCGTCCGGCGTCATGTGGGTGGTGGTCCGCGCGTAAATGTCGTTTTCGTAGCGCTTCTCGCCGTCTGGCAGAGAGGTGACCGAGAGGGTGGTACGGCCCTTAGGGGCGTATACCGTGCGCAGAAAATCAGCGAAGCTCTTGTAGGCCGGGATGACGTCGAGGTTGATCGCGTCAACAATCTGCTGGGTCAAGCGCCTCCGATCTTCGGGGGAGATGCTCGCGGGATACTTTTTTGTCGGGAGCAGAAAAGGGTCGGCGTCGATGATGCCCTGACACTGGACGGGGAGCTTCTCCAGGAGGAATCGGACGGGCATGAGCTTGTCCTTCATGCCAGCGCGAAGGACGTCGGCGGTCTGGCTGAGGACGCGGGGGATCTGGTGAAGACGGGCGATGTAGTCCTCGTAGTGCTTGATGGAGTCGAGGGGAACGGACAGCGGCAGATCCGCGAGGCTGGTATGGATGCCATTCTGCTGATTGATTGGCATCTCGTACTCTTTGAGGTTGAAGTCGGCGATGCGTTGCTGGAGGACACGAACCAGGAGGTCATGGGAGAGCTGGTCCTGGTCGGAGAAGCCCGTACAGGGGATGGCTTCAAGCCGGCTAAGGAAGGCCTCGTCGGTGTTGTGGCGCCGGGTGATGGCTGCGAGTGAGTAATCGGCGAGCTGGTCGTTGTAGCGGTAGTCGCCGAAGGCGGTAGCACGCTCAGGAAAGTTGCGGAGATCGGACTCGTACTGCTCTTCGAAAAGGGCGTTCTGGGCGGCGAGGCGGTCGGCAAGTGGTTTGACATTTTGGGCGACGACGCAGCCGGCTATGACGACTGCGAAAAACACGCTATGGTGAAGGCGCATGGGTCTATGCAGGGTACCAGGGAAAAGAGTTGTTGCGCGAACCAATAGGCCCGCTGGCTCTGGCATACTGAATTGAAACGGCTGACCCCAGATGCGCAGGTTGCAAACAAATCCGTACCACTGCGTTAGAGCGCCATGTTATCCAGCTCTGAGCTTGTCGGATGAAGCTAATCCGGATTTGGAAAGGGATAGAAATGAACGAGCAATTACAGCAGACAGCAAGCAATAAGACCCACCAGATTTCTCTTTCGGGATATGGCCTGATCAATTCTCCGCGTCTCAATAAGGGAACAGCCTTCACGGATCACGAACGGGATATATTTGGCCTGCACGGTTTATTGCCACCGCATGTGGGGACTCTTGATGAACAGATTGAGAGGCGGATTCAAGCATTCCGGGAGCAGCCGAACGCCTTCCATAAATACAGCTTTCTCCGCAACCTGCAGAATTCGAACGAGACGCTGTTCTATGCGCTCTTGCTGCGCAATATCGAAGAGATGCTTCCCGTGGTGTATACGCCAACGGTGGGTGAGGGTTGCCAGCGCTTCAGTGAGATATGGAGAAAGCCACGAGGTTTGTTCCTCAGCTATCCGAATAAACATCGTATCGATCAGATACTGAGTCATTCCCGTTACGACGGTGTGAAATGCATCGTGGTCAGCGATGGTGAACGAATCCTGGGGCTCGGCGATCAAGGTGCGGGAGGCATGGGTATCCCAATTGGGAAGATGGCCCTTTACACTGCGCTCGGCGGCATCCATCCGGAGCATTGTCTTCCGATTCTGCTCGATGTGGGAACGGACAATGAGGACAGGTTAAAGAGTCCAATTTACATCGGATGGACACATCATCGAGTTCGCGGCGAAGAGTACGACGCTTTCGTAGATGTTTTTGTAAACAGCGTGAAGAAGCGCTGGCCACACGTTCTCTTGCAATGGGAGGATTTTGCCGGCTCGAATGCCGCTCGACTTCTGGCTCGCTACAAGGACCAGCTATGCACTTTTAACGACGATATTCAGGGCACTGCGGCGGTAGCGACCGCGACCCTGCTCTCTGCCATCAACGTCACGGGCGTGCCACTAGAGCAACAGAAGATCGCTGTATTTGGCTTCGGAACCGCAGGCATAGGCATCACCAACCTGCTAGAACAGTTCATGCATGACAAGGGCATTCCGGAAGAGGAAGCTCGCAAACACTTCTACGCTATCGACCGCTACGGTCTGATCACAGAAAAGGGCAAAGATGTGCGGCCCGAGCAACTGCCCTACGCGCGCAAAGAAGAAGAAGTGCGGGGATGGAGACAACCGAATGGAGAGATCACATTGCTGGATGTGATTCGCCATGCCAAGCCTTCGGTCCTCATCGGAGTGTCTGGTCAAGGGGGAGCCTTCACAGAAGATGCGGTGCGCGAAATGGCCAGGAACACAGTTCGACCCGTCATCTTCCCGCTTTCGAACCCCACCGCACGCACCGAAGCGACTCCTCAGGACTTGGTGGATTGGACCGAAGGACGGGCGCTGATCGGTACCGGGAGTCCGTTCGAACCGGTGACTGTTTGGGGGAAGAAGGTTCGCATCGACCAGACCAATAACTCGTACATATTTCCCGGGCTTGCTCTCGGGATTGTTGCCTCCAAAGCCAAACGCGTCACGGATGAGATGGTCATGGCTGCGGCTAAAGAATTGGCGCGTCTCGTCCCCACACAAAAAGATAAGAAGGCAAGCCTCCTGCCGTCACTTTCGGATTCGCGACAGCTCAGTCGCTCAATTGCGAAGGCCGTAGGTCGCCAGGCCATTCAAGACGGTCAGGCGCAGGTTGCCGGCGAAGACAGACTAGAGCGCGAACTCCAAGCCAATATCTGGGAACCAGTGTACGTACCGTACGAACGCAAAGCGGGGAGGTCCTGAGGTGGCATCAGCGAGGCAACGGCCAATCATTTCCGTGTCGAGGACGCTTTAGGAGACGACCAGGTTCCGGCCAGGTTCCGACCGATCAGGTTCCGACCGATCACGCGTCTCGGATGACTTACTCAACCGCGACCTTCGTACCCTTCTGGCCCTGGCTCGACAAGTGCTCAATACGGTCGTTGAGCATCTCCCGGACCGCCTTGAGGAACTCGACGCGCGAGCTTGTCAAGTGCTGCCGGGCAGCAGGCGAAATCCCCAGGTATGCCTGCACGGTGTCCACGATCTCGCGACACGGGCAGCGTTCGTGAACGCCTTGCTCGGTTGTGGTTGACTGGCTATTCTCCGGCTTGTTCATAGTGTCTCCTTCATTTCGACCGTGAGGACCTTACTCTCCAGGCGCGCCCGGGACGGCGACAGGGCGGTCATTGATCGCGGCAGCCCGATATGACGGCGGAAAGTTCCGATCTGCACGACAAGTTCGTCGCCCTTCTTAAACAGCTCGATCTCGCCCTTGGTTGCGAAAGGCAAAAGAACACGAATCTCATAAAGCCCGTTCTGTTTCCCGAAAGTGTAGGGTTTCTCCGTTCGGGTCACGGCTGACGGATCTTCGCCCTCAGCATACAGCACTTGCGCGAGATCCTCTAGCCGCTGCCTGCCCAGTACCTCATGCGAGAACAACGGTACCTTCTTTATTGGCACGGGCGCAAAGTACTCCTCGATCTCATGCACCATCGCGTCCTGGGAGGTGTGCCACTCATTGAACCAGGAATCCCTAACCTCCGCTGGGAGCAAACGGTTTACAAGGACGGCGTCCACGGTGAGCCCATGCAGGGAGAAGTAGACGAATGCCCGTTGCGTCTCCCGCACCACCATCTTCTCTGCATTGGTGACCAGCCGCACACTGGTGATGCGTGGATCCTCCATCATCTCACCCACTCCCTCGAGCTTGCCGAAGAGGTCCCGAACGTTGCCGAAGTAGGTGTCGGGGGGCAGTTCGAATGGCGCAACCCGGTTGGCGATGGGCCGCACCGCCTTGAGAAAATTACGCTGGAAAGGGAAGATGTGCTTCATGTACCAGTCCAGCGTGGTCGGCATGCTGATGAAGCGCATGGATTCTGCGGTGGGCGCCGCATCGAGCACGATGACGTCGTACCGCTGCTCGCGCCGGTATTGATTGATGTACATCATGGCGCTGAGCTCCTCCATGCCGGGCAGAATAGCCAGTTCTTCCGCCTCCACGCCGCTGATGCCGGTGGTGCGCAGTACGGCGCTCACATAGGAGGAGATTTCCTGCCAATGGCGCTTGATCTCTTTTTGGATATTCAGCTCCTGGACGGAAAGCCGATCATTGATCGGCAGCGGCTCTGAGGTTTGAACATGGAAGAGTTCCGTGTCGAGATCGAAAGCATCGGCCAGGCTGTGTGCCGGATCGATGCTCAGCACCAGGGTTCGATAGTTAAGTTGCGCCAGTTTCACGCCCGTGGCGGCGGCCAGGCTGGTCTTGCCCACACCGCCTTTTCCGCTGAACAGCAAGATCCTCATGTTTGCATTCTAGAACATTGGCAGCGCCGAGTCTGTGGCGAACGAATCACAACCCACGTCGTAACACTCGCACAAAGTAGTTACTCTTCTTCAGGCACTGTACAATACCGTTTCGTGGAACTTTGATCATGGAAATGCCGGCAAGAACGGGGTGGAGCAATGGCTGAGTCGATTGACTGGCCGCCGCCGCATCCGCCGCGGCGCCGACGCGGACGCTTCCTTCTCATTCTCGCCGTCCTTGCCTTCATCGTCTTCGGCGGTCGAACCGCCCTGTCGTATTACGTGGACGTGCTCTGGTTCGGGTCGCTCGGTTACGGGGACGTTTTCTGGAAAACGCTGAGCCTGCAGTGGGGAATCTTCGCGGTTTTTGCAGTGGTCACATTTCTCATTCTGTATGGATCGTTCCTGGCCTTGAAGCGGGCGCATCTCCCCGACTTGCCGAGCGGCCACACGATTTACATCGGCCAACAGCAGGTGAAGTTGCCGGTTGAGCCTGTCCTGCGCCTCATTGCGCTCGGCGTTTCGCTTGTCATTGCCGTGGCGACCGGCGCCAGCATGATGGTGGAATGGCCGACGTTCGCGCTCTTTTGGTACGCGCACCCCGTCACTGGTGGTGTCAGCGTCTTGGATCCGATTTTTGGCAAGCCGCTGAACTTCTTTCTCTTCACCCTACCCGCGTGGCAGCTCATCGCCGGATGGCTGCTTACACTGGCCGTGCTGACGTGTATACTCGCCGCTTTCTTCGTCCTCATCACGGGCGGAAGCCGTGTGCTCGCCGGGCGTCTCAGCCGCTCCGTCACATTACCTTGGCGCGGTTTCTCCATCACGTTTGCGTTCCTGTTGCTGATCGTCGCGATGCGCGTGTATATCGGCCGATTCGAGTTATTGCTCGATGATCATACGATCTTCGGGGGAGTGACCTACACGGACGCGCACGTCACGCTCGCTGGGTTGCTCGTCGTCTGCGCGGCGCTCGTTCTTGGCGCGGCGATCGCAGCCGTCAACGCCGTGCGGTTTCCTCGCGGACGCTGGCTGGTCGCGGCTGTCCTTCCGGCCGCGGTCTGTTATGTCGCCGTTCAAGCAGTCGCCTGGTACGTCAACAGCTTTATCGTCAAACCGAACGAACTGGTTCGCGAGAAACCCTACATTGTCTACAACACAGCATTGACGCGGCAGGCCTACGGATTGAACCGGGTCTCGCAGCGCGAGTTTCCCGCGGAGACGACCGTCGACGCCGCCGACCCGGAGAACAATCAGGCTACGCTGCAGAACATCCGGCTGTGGGATTGGCGCGCCCTCCAGGACACACTGCGTCAGATTCAGGAAATCCGCACCTACTACGACTTCCCCGACATTGACATTGATCGTTATGAAATCGACGGCACGACTCGCGAGGTGATGCTCGCCACGCGCGAATTGAACGTCGACAAGCTTCCGGAGAGCAGCCGCAACTGGATTAACGACAAGCTGATCTACACCCACGGCTACGGCATCACAATGAACCCGGTCAACGGGTTTACGCCGGAAGGGCTGCCCACCCTGATTCTGAGCAACATGCCGGTACAGAGCACGGTACGTAGTCTAAATGTGACGCGCCCGGAGATTTATTTCGGCGAGATGACCAATACCGACGTCTACGTGAAGACCCGGCAGAAGGAATTCAACTATCCGCAAGGCGCAAGCAACAGCCTCACGTCGTATGAGGGCAACGGTGGCATCGTGCTCGGCGGTTTTTTGCGCCGCATCGCGATCGCGTTCGACCGCGACGACCTCGCGAAGCTGCCCTTCAGCGATGACGTGAACCAGAATAGCCGGCTGCTAATGCGCCGCAACCTGCGCGATCGCGTATCGGCATTAGCTCCGTTCCTCACCTTCGAGCCCGATCCGTACATCGTGCTCGGGGACGATGGCCGGCTCTCGTGGATCATGGATGCGTTCACCCTTTCAGACACCTTTCCCTACTCGACCCATTACCTTCTCGGCAACAATCCCATTAATTACATGCGGAACAGCGTTAAGGTGGTGATCGACGCCTACGATGGTACGACTACCTTTTACGTATTTGACACGGAAGATCCGATCATCGCAGCTTACCGCCGCATCTTTCCGAGTCTGTTCAAGGATGCGGCCATGATGCCGCCGGGACTGCGCAAGCACGTGCGCTACCCCGAGCTGTTGCTCAAACTGCAGGCGGAGGTGTACGGCCTGTATCACATGACGGATGCGGAAGCGTTCTACAACCGGGAAGATCTGTGGACGGTCGCCACCGAAGTCGGGATGGGCGCGGGAGGCGAGCAAACGACACAGGCGATGCAGCCCAACTTCGTGCTGATGAAACTGCCTGGCGAGACCGGCGTCGAGTTCGTGGAGATTCTGCCCTTCACGCCGGCCAACCGGAATAATCTGATTGGCTGGATTGCCGGGCGCAGCGATGGCGCACAATACGGGACCTCGGTGGTTTACAACTTTCCCAAAACCAAGCTGGTCGACGGACCGTTGCAAATAGAGGCACGAATCGATCAGAACGCGCAGCTTTCCGGACAATTGACGCTGTGGAATCAGCAAGGCTCGCACGTGCGGCGCGGGGCACTGCTGGTGATTCCGTCGGGGCGCGCGCTGTTGTATGCCGAGCCGATCTACCTGCAAGCCGAGCGCAGTCCGATGCCGGAGTTGCGTCTGGTGGTGCTCGCGCTGCAGGATAAGCTCGCGTATGGACCAACCTTCGAGTCGGCGATAGCGGCCCTCTTTGGCGGAGCGACCTCTTCCCTTAGTGCCCCGTCAACGACCGCCGCGGCAGTCCCCGCCGAGCCGGTGCGAGGCGCGCCGGCATCCGTCGCATCGCCCCAGCCGTCGTCCCAGTCGGCCGCGGATGTCAATCTCAATGCCCTCATCGCGGAAGCCGCCAAAGATCTTGCCGACTACCAGCGCCTGACGGCGGAAGGAAAGCTCGGCGAGGCGGGACAGAAGCTGGAAGAATTGAAGCGCGCACTCGACAAGCTGAACGCGCGCCAAAGATAGTCTCGCTGCGGTTTACCCTTCCGCGATTTGGCTGCTCGGGTCAATTTCTCCCAACCTACTTCGAAACCTGCTCGACCACCGTGCCGTGGTCCAGAAACGGAGTTCCAGGAAGATTGCGTTACACTCCAAATTAGCTGGGAACGTCCTAAGGGAGATGCTAGGGGCATTTTGACTCTCCGGCTGGTGCGCGATGTTGAATATTAAGAAAATTCTTCTGCCGGTTGATTTCCCGAACGCCTCGCGGCGTGTGGTTCATCAGGCTGCGACATTGGCCCGCCATTTCCATTCTGAGATCGTGATGCTGCACGCCGTGACCGCGCGGAGCCATGCCGCCGGTGTGCCCACGGACGACGCCGAGCTGGCGCGGTGGGATCTGCTCGCTGAGATGGTTAAACGGGCGCCGAAAAACGTGGACCAGTCTCTCGGGCAGGAGCTTGAGGGCCTTGCCGTCCGGTCTATGTTGGTGAAAGGCAACCCGGCCCAGGCCATTGTGGAGACGGCTCAGGTGGAGAAGGCCGACCTGATCATGATGCCCTCCCATGGCTTCACGTTCAACCAATTTCTGCTGGGCTCGGTGATCGCGAAAGTACTTCACGGGACCGAGTGCCCGGTTTGGACCGGAGGCCACGTGGAAGAATCGCCAGCGCAGGAGTTTGCGATCCGCAACGTCCTGTGCGCGGTCGATTTCGGTCCCCGTAGTCCTATGACCGTGTCGTGGGCCGCGCAGATGGCCGCCGAATTCGGTGCCCATCTTACGCTCGCCCACGTCACTCCCTCAGTGGAGCTTTGGGGACCTGGCGGCAGCTACGTAGTTCCGGGGTGGAAGGAGCAACTGGTCGGCGACGCTTCTCGGCATCTCGCGGACCTTCAACAAGACATGGGCATCAAGGCGGACGTATTCATCGGCAGCGGTGACGTGCCTAAAGTGCTGAGCCAAGCTGCGAAGGAGACGAAGGCGGATTTGCTGGTCACCGTGTGCTACCCCTATGGCGGTAACTTGCGGATCCACGGCTACGCCATCATTTGCGCGGTGCCGATTCCGGTTCTGAGCGTGTGAGGGCTCTGACTTGATGCCCGCAGGGGCTAAAGGCGGCATTCTTCCAGGCCCTGGAACGGCACGGCTGAACAGCTTGCGGAAAAAGTGTTTTCCGAGAGCAGCATTCCCCCAGCGGCTGGAAGCCGCTGTTGATTCCACGGCATCTTCGGCACGAGTGGAACTCGTGCCCTTCCCCAAACCAGCGCGAATCGGAGTTTTTCCGGAAGCTGTGAAGCCGTGCCCGATCCAAAACCTGTTTATAGAAAAAACGGCAGGCTCAACATCCGGATGCTTCATTGGGGCTGGGGTTGTGCCAATAGCCGTCTGAAGCGATGAGCGCGTCAGCCTCTTTTGGCCCCCAACTGCCGCGCCTGTAGGGGCGAGCCCGGTGGTGGTTCTTAAGGACTGGATCGACCACCGCCCAGGCGGCTTCCACTGCTTCCTCACGGGTGAAGAGCGCTCCATCGCCGGCCATAGCGTCGCCCAAAAGCCGCTCGTAGGGCGATTCCTCTCCCGGCCGTTCTTCTGATAGGTAGAGCTCGCGCTGCTCGCCGACGAACTCCTTGCCTGCGAGTTTGACGCGAGCGGCGATGGCGATGGCCGAACTGGGAGAGAGTCGGAAGCGGACGTAGTTGGCCTTGCCGGTTTTTGGAGTTGGCGCGGAGTCGGCGAAAAGGCTCTGCGGCGGTGGCTTCAGCTCCACCAGGATTTCGGTCGCGGTATCGGCCAGGTATTTGCCGGAACGCAGGTACCAGGGCACGCCCTCCCAGCGCCAGGAGTCGATGAAAAGCCGCAGGGCACAGAACGTCTCTACGTCGGAGTTCTTGGCCACGTCTGGTTCTTTCCTGTAGCCAGCGTACTGGCCGCGCACCAAGTCGGCGGGCGTCAGAGGGCGCATGGCTTCAAAGACCTTGGCTTTCTCGCTGTGCACGGCTTCAAAGTGCCTGCCGGACGGCGGCTCCATGGCAAGTAGCGCGACGATTTGGAAGAGATGGTTCTCAATCACGTCACGCAGACAGCCGGCAGTTTCGTAAAACGAGCCGCGGTTCCCCACGCCGAAATCCTCCGATAGGGTTATCTGAATACTGGCCACATAGTTGCGGTTCCAGACCGGCTCCAGGAACGAATTGGCGAAGCGGAAATAGAGGATATTCATGATCGCCTCCTTCCCAAGGTAGTGGTCGATGCGGAAGATCGAGTTTTCCGGGAACACCGAGTGCGCGACCCGGTTGAGTTCCTCCGCAGAGGCCAAGTCACGTCCGAAGGGCTTTTCGACAATGACGCGCGCGTGCTCAGCCAGACTCGTGGCCCCGAGTCCTTTAATCACGGTCTCGAAGAGTGAGGGCGGGATAGCGAGGTAGTGCGCTGGGCGACGCGCGCTCCCCAACGCGCTTTTTATCGCCTTGAACGTGCCTGGGTCTTTATAATCCCCACTCACGTAACTGAGTTGGGACAGAAGATGGTGGAGGGCGCGCTGGTTATCGATCCCGCCGGATCGCTTTATGCTGTCGGTCACGCGTTTGCGCAGACGCTCCAGGCTCCACTTCGGGAAGGCGACACCGATTACCGGCACCTTGAGGGCGCCTCGCTTCGCCATCGCGTAGAGGGCGGGGAAGATCATCTTGTGGGCGAGATCTCCCGTCACACCGAAGAGCACCAGCGCGTCTGAAGGGAATGCGGTCATTAGGAGCCCTCCATAGTAAGGGATTCCGAGCCAACTCGGCGGCTCCGATTAGCGGACATTACACCGCCGAGCGCGCCTGCTGCACCATCTCTACCAGAACCTCTCTGGTTTCTGCCGGGTTGCTCACTTCGCGCAAGAATGCAATGCGAGCACCCCTTATACCATCTTGCGTTTTCAAGCGCGCTTGAAATCCGAGGCGGTCGACCGCGGTCATCTTTGCCTCCTGCGACTCAATGCGGGCAAATACCCGGGCGAGCAGAACGAGCGCCTCCTGGTGGTCGGCATTCATGTGCTGAATGATCTCGGCCATTGAGTCAGCGAGAGGGTCGGGCCGGGCACGATCATATTCGGAGACAGGTATCCAGCCCATCACTCCAAAGCCACCGACGTAGTAAACGTCGACCGCGACCATGCGATAAAAAGAAAAGTCTTCAAAGTCTACCCAATACTTGCTGTTGGCGTAACGCGCTAAGTAGAGCTTGCGAGCCTCGGCCACCTCCGAGGGGGGTAGCGGCAGAACATTTCCTAGCAGCGTGACCCGGGATGCTCCGAGCGGATCACCGCCGGCGTCATTTTGGGTCACCAGCAAGCTGGCGCGCGGGTCCGCCTGTAAGTTCTGCGTATGCATGGCCATGGTGCTGATAAGGAAGATCGGACGCCCGTGATCGTCCACAGCGTAGGGCATGACGGATCCGAAAGGAAAGCCGGGCTGTTTGCGCGAAAGGGTCGAGAGGCCTCCGATGCGGGCCAAGTACACCAAAGTGCGGGCGCGCTCGGCGAACGAGGGCTCGGGGACCGCGGGCTGATCACTCGCCGCGCCAGCGCCCGCGTGTTTTCTGCCGGACGAGAAAGACATCGCTGCCCCTCCCGTCAGTTTAAATAACCATGTTGGGGTTGTACATAACTGGAAACGACGGGTAGTGGGTCAATTTGAAATTCACATTCCCCCAGCGGCTGAAGCCGCCATTGATTTTATGGCGGTTGCGGCACGGCTGGAAGCCGTGCCCTTTCAAAACAATTTCAAACTGGCCCACTACCAAACGACGGGTCGCGCTACGGCTTACCAGAGACAGCTAGTCATTCCTTACTGTTAACTCCTGAGATATTAACCCGTGTTTACTACCACCCCCCTCCCCCCTATCTATTGGAATCATAGGGTTAGGGGCTGTCGCGCCGCCAAAGGTAATTATCCCTTGACATCACGTAAGTAATCTGGCATACTGTGGTCATTATGAACCGCAGACAGACAATCCCAAAGCACTTGCGCTATACGATTCAAGACTTTAACGAGCAGTTTCCGACCGACGAAGCCTGCCTAGAGCACCTGAAAGAGCAGCGTTTCCCCGGCGGAATCACCTATTGCTCAAAGTGCCAACAGGACCGCAGACACTACAAAATCAATGGACGCCCGGTTTACTCCTGCGATCACTGCGGAACGCAGATTTCTCCGATGGCGGGAACGATCTTTGAGCACAGCAGCACATCTCTGCGGCTCTGGTACTACGCCATGTACTTGATGGCTTCGACTCGTTGCGGCATCTCGGCAAAACAGATTCAGCGCGAAACCGGAGTGACCTACAAAACTGCTTGGCGGATGTTCAAGCAGATTCGCTCGTTGCTGTCCGAAACAGACATGCAACTGGAGGGATCGGCGCTGGAGATCGACGAGATGTATCACGGCGGAAAGAGTAAGCAGGGACGCGGGCGTCCAATGGTTGGCGACAAACAGAAGATTCCCGTAGTCGGGATCGCTCAGCGCAGCACCGACAAACGCATTGGAAGAGTGTTCGCTACCGTCACGCCAGATGTGAAGAAAGTCACAGTGATGGAAGTCATCAAGGAAAAGGTTCTGCCCAAGAGCACGATTTTTACGGACGATTATGTTATCTATGATGACCTCGGACGCCATCGGAACGAGTACACACATCGCCGCATCAATCATACCGCCAAGGTTTACGTGATGGGCGAAGTTCACACGAACACGATTGAAGGATTCTGGAGCCTAGTAAAGCGCGGAATTGGCGGAGTCTATCATCAGGTGAGTCAGAAATATTTGCAGACGTACTTGGATGAATATTCTTTCAGGTATAATCGGCGGGATCAGGGAAACCTGATCTTTACTTCGTTTTTGAAGCGTGTTTGCGAGCGGGCTGTGCTGCCCGCCGTAAGAGATCATGGAATGAGTCCCGCCTAAGCGGGTGCATCTTTTCCGCAACTTCTTTCGATGGTCTTAAAATTCGTCGCGCTCCGGGTGGATCGCCCTGTGCTTGGCCGCTCATTGGCGTATGCCCGTCATGCTGCCGTGATTCTACCACGGCGGACTTGGCGGGAGTGTGTCATCTCAAGAATGGCTCCAGCGGAGTGAGTACATCGAGCAAAATGCTGACGAGCATCTGCTCCAAGAAATAATCAATCGGCATCATGGTCGCATCTCCCAGCGCATCCCTTTCATCGAACGCTACGAAAAGGGAGATGCTATGGTCCATCTCCACAACCGCATCAGGATCATCGGGATGGAGCAAGGATGGGAGTTCTGCGCCGTCATCAAGGGATATAACGGACGAAGTGCGAATGCCGCTGCCACGGACCATATTTACCCGGTAGGAAGCTCTGGTACGTGTCAATGTAAAACGACGGTGTTTGTCGATATTCGAGAGCGCCACGAGGTAGCCGATCCAGCCATTAGGGACGCCGACACTATAGTACGGTTGCACTCGCTCAATGATTGCGTGCGCCTCTTTGGGAATCCCCGGAAGGTTCTGAAATATTCCATAAGGGAGAGGTGGCGTTTGTCCCGGCTTGAGAGTGGTCCAAGTAGGGAACATGCAGTTCTCTTCCCACTTAGTGGGAAGAGTAATTCCACTCCGATTGAGTTGGACGAGATCGAAAGCCAGATGATCCAAGGCGGACCGAAGGTGATAAATGATCTCGCCCGCGAGGATGGCAATATCTTGATGCGGCTCCGGGAGGTCGAGTGTAGGTTCGCTCTTAGGATGCAGCCGCAACAGCAGAGCATCGCTCAAATCACGTGTAGCATCAGCAGCAATGCCGTTTTTGAGAGTTTCCAAATGCTTCGCTGCCCGGATGATTTTGATGCGTGCGGAGTCGGAGCCAGCAGCCATGACTAAGCCTGCTTCGGTCCGCCGTGCTTATCGAAAATCTTCAGCATCTCAAGCACTTCGGCTACTTGTTTCCGCGCTGCTGCGTTCGGGTCGCGTTTCAAGATCGAAGCTTCCAAGTCTTGAATCCGTTTTAATGCGTGCTTTGGGGCAGATGGGTTCATCTGGAGAGCGAGCATCCCTTTCACAGCGTGTAGCCCAGCTTCAAGCTTTGCTAGACGATCCCCGAGGAAATGCAAGTGCTCGGCGATGCTCTGCAAAGCCTCGCCCATCTCTTTCTGTGAAATCTCAGCCACGACTCAAATTATCGCGCAAGCCGCTACGTGAGGTCAAGGGATAATTACCCCGCCAAAATCTAGAGCCTAAAGGAGTTATTTGCAAAATATTCCGAAATAAGGAGTTAGCTCTATTCTCCGCCTAATTCTATTAAAATTCAGAGTTTGGCAGGCTTGCTCACGTCCCCCAGTACCCCGCGCATAGTTATCGTGTAGTTATCAAAGAAGCGGCCCAAATGGGGCTGGAACAACCTCGAAGGCCGTCTCGGAGAACTGGCACGCCTCTTCGCTGTCGTAATCAGATTGTCGCGCAGTGGGGCTTGGAAGTATGTGACGCGGCACACAGATAGTTTGTGATGAAAAAGGTCGGGCGTCAGATTGCGGAAGTTAGAACGCTCGACTTTGCGCATCAGCGAGAGCAATCACCCAAAGGTATCGGCTCTTCACTGGCGGAGATATGCGTGCAACCATCCGCCGAGCAAAATTAGAAAAAAGGATGTGGTCCGCGAGGAATCTGGCCGCGATCTGACGGTTATTCTTCGACTTGCCCGGAGATACGAACGAAAGATAGGAACGAGCTATCGAACGCTCGCATTACAGTCCAGGACTCTACAGCCGATCTACTCAACAACACCTGGGATCAAGAAGAAAAGTAGGCGGTTACTAACTCATCGACAAAGGAGAACTTACGAGTTTCGAATATGAATAAGCCAAATAAACTTGGTATTTCCATCGACTCAAGGGTTCCGCCTGTGGGTCAGCCCTCTTCTAATTGAATCCCGCGGGGTCGTCCTATGAGCAGCTTCGATCGGGCGTTGGCTCCCACGCCGGAAAGGTCGCGATGAGTGTTGGAGCCAAAGCGGAAGTTGTCTCCACGCTGGTTCAGGCTAAGGGCGAGCTGTGCGCGATGGCGCGGGTGGTGGACAGCGAGATCGTGGCAGTGGCCAGGGCCTTTGAGGTGCTGGCCGGTCATGCCGACACCATATTGAAGCTGGCGGCCTCCATTGTCGGCTGCGTCGAGAATGAAGCTATCAGCTCCGTTCTGCCCAAGGTGCAAACCCTGGGCGCCGCGGCCAGATGCTTCATTGAAGACAGGCTGCAGGCGACGACTGGGATACTGGAGACAGTGACCCGGGAAGTCAAGCTGCTGCATCGACTATCTCTAGTAACTAGCGGCCAGGAGGCGATTGCTTTCAAGATCAAGGCGCTGAGCGTGCTTACGAATATCGAAGTGGCTCACCTCGGCACCGTAGGCGCGGGCTTCCATTACCTGGCGAACGAGTTAGCCGACTTCTCGAAATCGGCGACCAAGGATACTCGGGAACTCGCAAGCCAAACGGCGGGCCGCCAGCGGGCCCTCGAAGACACCAGACGCGTGCTTTCCGCCGAACTCCCACTTCAGCGGGCGGAACTGGCTCGCATTGAAGCCGATTTGGGTAATGCTTTGGCGGTGGTGGACAGCAGCCTGACGCAGCTCTCCAGGACACCGGTGCAATTCAGGATGTGCGTGGAGGATATCGCCCGGCAGATTGCCGGAGTGGTAGCCGCCATCCAGGCCCACGACATCACGCGCCAGCAGATCGAACATGTGCAAGAGGCGTTTGTACTCATGGCTGGGAGAATGCGCGGCGCTGAGAACTCGGAGAATGAGGACTGGGAGAATGGAACCGATCGGGAACCGCCTCGCGTCTACGGCGGCCTTACGATCCAGATTTATCAGCTGCGAACGATCAAGGAGACCGTCGCCCGCTGGACTTCTCAGATCCGGACGTGCATGGGCGACGTCATGAGAGTAAGCACGTCCGAAGTGGTCGGGATCGGCCCCATGGTCCTCGGGCAAGAGCGCGAAGTATCCTCCCAGCTCGCCCACATCGAACTGCTCGAACGCGAGAGTCAGGCTTACAGCGGGAGAATCCAGAGCAATCTCGGAGGGCTTTCAAACCTGATGCAATTGGTGAGTGAACATTTGCAAAGGTCGAAGTCTATCGGCGACCGCCTTCGGCTGCTCGCCTTCAACTCCATCATTGAAGCCAGCCACTTGGGGACGCAAGCCGACGCGATATTGGCGATCTCGAAAAGTATCAAGGAGGCTTCGGCGGAGTGGAACGAGATTACCGATCAATCCGGGCAGGCCATGCAAGAGATCTTGAACCTGGTGAAGCAGACGAACGAGGTGATGAAGACCTTCTCCGAAGGCAGCAACGAGAGGTTGCGGGAGGCGCAAACGCAAAACCGGGATTGCCTGGAACACCTACGAACCGCCGCCGCGTCCGCCGCCAAGCAGGCCCAGGATATGAAGGTTGCCACCGAGAAAATGCAGGCGAAGAGCGCGGAGGCGGGCAGCAGCGGCGATGTTTTCGATACTTGCTTTGGCCGTATCGACGCGGTGCTCACTTCCATCGAAGAGCTGATGCGCCAGTTGGAGATCGATTACCCGGCGGTGAAGGAAGGCTCGGATCGAGCCGAAGTCGAACAGTTATTTTCGGAGTTGTATACGACCGAGATGGAGCGGGCCGTTCTGCATGCGGCGCTCGGGGGGAAACCCGTGCCCGCGGCGCAACCAACATTCGCCGGGAACAGTGTGGAACTGTTTTGAATGGGAAGGGCTCGGAGAGCGATGGCACTCGCATAACTGCGGGGATGAGGACTGATGAGGACTAACGCGCAGACATATCTCAACTGCGAACGATTCAGCCCGCATTCGGGAGATAGTCGGCTGGGGCCGGAATGAGGGCAGGCAGGTACTCCGATGGACGGCACTAAAGAACTCGCGGCTGCGAATCGCCGATTGCAGGACCGGCCTTGCGACCGGGCCGGGCTAGTAGTCAACAATGGCAGCCTGGACCTGCTCGCGACCGCGATTGGGCAAATCCGCGAAGCCATCGTGATTACCGATACCTCAGGCACGATTCAGTACGTCAACCCAGCCTTCACCAGGATGACCCTGTACGGCGCGGAAGAAGTCGTTGGCCAAAACACGCGGTTACTGAAGTCCGATCGCCAGGACGCTGCCTATTACCGGGAACTTTGGAAGACGATTCTTGCGGGCGAGATCTGGCACGGCGAGCTTATCAATCGGCGCAAGGACGGGACTCACTATACGGCAGAAATGTCGATTACTCCGGTTCGCGACCCCGGCGGCGCCATCACCAACTTTATTGCCATCAAGCAGGACGTGACGGGACATCGCGCCACTGAAGCCGCGTTGCAGAGCAGCGAGAAGAGTTTGGCGGAAGTACAGCGTATCGCCCCGCTGGGAAGCTGGGAGTTGGATGCGCGGGCGGCGGAGTTTCGCGGCTCCGCCGGTTTTTTTCGCATCTTCGATTGGATCCCCAGCGATTGCACCTCGGGCGATTGTACCCCGGCCGATTGCACCGCGGGCGCGACTGTCGTGCCGTTCCGCAAGATGATGGAGGCTATTCTCGCCGCCGATCGGGAACGGGTCGACCAAACCATAAAGAACACCCTTCAGACCCATGAACCTTTCGACGTTGATCATCGAATCGTGCGCCGAGATGGCACAATGCGTGTGGTCCGCAGCCGCGGTCAAATTGTCGCCGGTCAGGATGGCTCCGCACGCCTAGTCGGTACGACTCACGACATCACCGACCTCAGGCTGGCGCACGAGAAGCTTCGGCAGAGCGAGGAGAAATTCCGCTCTCTGGTCGCCAATATTCCCGCCGTCATCTGGAGTTCCGACGTTCACGGGCAGATCCAGTACATCAGTCCCAACGCCGAGCCGGTCTTCGGTTTTACTCCCGAGGAAATGTGTGAAAAGGGTGCTGAAATCTGGTTCGAGCGAATCCGCCCGAACGATTCCAGTCGCGTGGTGCAGGCTTTCCACCAGCTTTTTTCCGAAGGCCGGCCTTTCGATGTGGAATACCAGGTGCAACACAAGGACGGCACGTGGACCTGGGTCCACGATCGGGCATACCGAACTTACGAAAGGGACGGGGTTCGCTGCGCGGATGGCTTCATTTCCAACATCACCGAACGCAAGCGGGCGGAAAAGGAACTTCGGCTATCGCAATTCTCGCTGGAGCATGCCTCGGACGCTATCGAATGGGTGGACTCACAAGGGCGTATCTTCTACGCCAACGAGGCGGCCTGCCGCTCCTCGGGACGTTCCCGCGAGGAGCTGGTTTCTCTGTCGATCCCGGATATAGATCCGCTCTTCCAGAAAGAAGTGTGGGGGGCGCACTGGGAGCAACTCAAGGCGCGGGGCTCGCTGAGCTTTGAAACCCAACACCAAAGCAAACAGGGACGGGCCTTCCCGGTGGAGATAACTGCGAACTACCTGGAGTTCGATGGGCAGGAATACAGCTTCGCCTTCGTGCGCGATATCAGCGAGCGCAAGCGGGCGGAGGAGGCGCTGCAAGAGAGCGAACGGCGCTATCGTCTCCTGTTTGGTGAAATGGTCGTGGGGTTTGCGCTGCTGGAAGTCATCTATGACGAGGATGGTAAGCCCTGCGACCACCGCTATCTGGAACTAAACCCCGCCTTCGAAACGCACAGCGGCTTGTCCCGGGACAGAGCTCTGGGGAAAACGATTCGTGAGATTATTCCCGATATAGAGCCCTTTTGGATTGAAACGTACGGGAAGGTGGTGACGACAGGAAAATCGGTTCATTTCGAGAACTACGTGCAGGCGCTCCAGAAATGGTTCGAAGTGACCGCATTCCGCACTCGCCAAGGCCAGTTGGCCGTTACATTCGCCGATGTCACCGAGCGCAAGCGGGCCGAGGAGGAACTGTACCGGTCACGGCAGATGCTTCAGTCCATCCTGGACACCATTCCGCAACGCGTCTTTTGGAAGGACCGGAACTGCATCTACCTGGGCTGCAATCGGGCTTTTGCGACCGATGCGGGTTTGAACAATCCGGCAGAGAGTATCGGCAAAAATGATTTTGATCTCTCCTGGAGCGCGACGGCTGAACTTTATCGCGCCGATGACAAGCTGGTAATGGAAAGGGGATCTGCAAAGCTCAACTTTGACGAAACCCAGAGCAGGCCCGACGGAAGTCTGCTGTGGCTGCGGACCAACAAATTGCCCTTCCGGGACCGGGAGGGCAAGGTGACCGGCGTCATCGGAACCTTCGAGGACATCACCGAGCGAAAGCGGGCAGAGGAGGCGTTGCACGAGAGTGAACAGCGCTATCGGCTCCTGTTCGAACGCAACCTCGCCGGAGTCTTTCGCTACACCGAAGAGGGCAGGGTGGCTGATGCCAACGACGCTTACGCGCATGTCCTGGGTTATACCTCTGGCAAGGAACTCACGGGTCTTCGCAGGACAGACCTGTTTTTCGACGCCTCCGACGCGGCAGGCATCTGGGCGCGCTTGCAGGAAAAGAAAGCACTCACCGATCTGGAAGTGCGCCTGAAGCGCAAGGACGGTGACGCCGTGTGGGTCCTCGAAAACGTCAGTTGCGTTGGGGGCGAAACCGGGGCCCCGTCCTGGGTCGAGGGCACATGCATCGATATCACCGAGCGCAAGCGGGCGGAGGAGGAAATGCGGAAGGCCAAGGAAGCCGCCGAAGCCGCCAATCGAGCGAAGAGCCAGTTCCTGGCCAATATGAGCCACGAAATCCGAACTCCGATGAATGGCGTGATCGGAGTGGCCGGTTTGCTTCTGGACACGCAACTGACGCCGGAGCAACGGCAGTATGCGGAAATCGTGCGCAGCAGCGGCGCGGCGCTGCTGGCAGTGATCAACGACATTCTGGATTTCGCCAAGATCGAGGCCCGTAAGTTGACGCTGGACACGGCCGACTTCGATCTGCGCACTGTGCTGGAGGATGCTGCCGCCGTGCTGGCGATCAAGGCATCCGAAAAAGGTCTTGAACTGACCTGCGAGCTGGAGCCGGGAACTCCCTGGCTGCTGCGCGGCGATCCCGGCAGGGTCCGCCAGGTCCTGGTGAACTTACTGGGAAATGCCGTGAAGTTTACATCCCAGGGCGAGGTCGCCATCCGGGTACGAAGCGAGTCGGAGGGAGATCGCACGGCAACGCTGCGCTTCACGGTGAGCGATACCGGCATAGGCTTTCAGCAGGACCGCGCCCCCTCGCTCTTCGAGCCGTTCGTCCAAGCGGATGGATCCAGCACGCGTCGCTACGGCGGCACCGGTCTCGGACTGACCATTTCCAAGCAACTGGTCGAGATGATGGGTGGCCAAATCGGCGCCGAGAGCGACGAAGGCAGGGGCTCGAAGTTCTGGTTTACGGCTGTGTTTGAGAAGCAACCGCGACCCAGCGCGCCGGTGACCGGCGTGCAGCCCAGTCTGCTCGGCGCCAAAGTGCTGGTGGTGGATGATAGCGCCACCAACCAGTCGCTGGTACACAGCATTCTGAGCTCCTGGGGCTGCCGTCCGGAAGAGTCAGCGGATGGAGACTCTGCCGTGGCCATTCTGCGTCAGGCCGCCCAGGGTGCTGACCCTTTCCAGATTGCATTACTGGATATGAGCCTGCCTGACATGGACGGAGAGGAACTGGGGCGGCGGATCGCGGCCGATCCTCAATTGAAACATACCGCGCTCGTTTTGATGACCGGCTTTGGCCGAAACAGCGACTTGGCACGCCTGCAAGCGCTTGGGTTCGCCGGACACGTTATCAAGCCGATTTGGGAACGCACTCTGAGAGAAGCTTTGCTTGCCTTGCGCGCGAAGGGAAACGGCGCCGTGGCCCCTGGCGAGCAAGTCGGTCAGCCCCCCAGCACAGTCCGGGCAAACCGCCAAGCGCGGATCCTGCTGGCCGAAGATAACTTGACCAACCAGGAAGTGGCGGTTGCGATGTTAAAGAAACTTGGCTATCGAGCCGATCTGGTCGCCAATGGTGCGGCGGCGCTCGAAGCGCTCCGCAAGGTCGATTACGACGTGGTCCTGATGGACTGCGAGATGCCCGAGATGGATGGCTACGAGGCGACGAAACGCATCCGGGACCCTCGTGCAGGGACGCGCCACCCGCGCATTCCTATCATCGCCGTGACCGCCGACGCGATGACGGGAGACCGGGACAGATGCCTGCAGGCGGGAATGAGCGACTACATTGCCAAGCCGGTCGAGCTGCGGATATTGGCGGACGTCTTAGAGAAATGGCTGAACCCGCCCGCCAGCGCCGGCGAGGTGAATCCTCCGGCCGGCCAGTCGCCCGCAAACACGGAAGCTGCTTTCAACCAAACTGTTTTCAATCAGGCTGTTTTCAATCAGGAAGATCTGCTCGCTCGTCTCATGGGCGACCGAGGCCTTGCCAGCAAGGTCATTGCCGGGTTCCTGGACGACGCCCCGCGCCAGTTGCGCACCCTGAAGAAAATGCTGGAGGAGGGCGATGCCGTCGGGGCGCGGCGGCAGGCGCATGCCCTCAAAGGAGCGGCGGCTACGATGTCGGCCGGGGCCCTGCGAGTGCTCTGTTCCGAAGCGCAGGACGCGGCGGCGGCGATGGAGTTGAGCCGCGCCTTAGCTCTGCTGCCATGCCTGCAAGAACAATTCGAACTTCTCAAGACCACCCTGAAGCAGTCAGGATGGTGTAGCCAAGCCTCAGAAGGGGATCACTAATATGCGCACACTTATCGTCGAAGATGACTTCACTAGCCGGCTGCTGCTGCAGTCGTTTCTCTCAAAATATGGCGAATGCCACATCGCGGTTAACGGCAAAGAGGCGCTGGCGGCGTTTCGCACCGCCCAAGAGAGCGGGCAAATGTACGACCTGATCTGCATGGATATCATGATGCCGGAAATGGATGGACAGACGGCCGTCAAGGAAATCCGCGCTCTCGAAGAAGCCGGAGGCACGCTCTCCACGCAGGGCGTAAAGATCATCATGACCACGGCGCTGGACGATGTGAAGAACGTCGTCCAGTCGTTCAAGTCATTGTGCGATGCCTATTTGTTCAAACCAATCGATACCGGGAAGTTGCTCGCCCACCTGAGAGAGTTTTGCCTCGTGTAGGGCTTCTTGCACCTTACTGCGCCACGCTGAAAGTCGTCCAGGCATGCGCGTTCATGTCCCGCTGCAGATCTTTCTGCCAAGCGAACTCCGGGTGCGCGCGCACATGTTCAGCCGCCTTGAAGTCCATGCCACAGGCATGACCGGCGGCGGCACTAAAACTCATTTTTGCCGCCAGGCTCGCGTCGGCAGCCTTGTTCTGGACAGCCCCAGCCATACCGAAGGGTGGCTGCCACGGCTCATCGCCTCGCGGCGAAAGGTCGATGTGCCCGTCCAGGGTGCGTTCGTCCGCATCTTCTTTGTTCTCGTACGTGTCGTAATGGTCGGCCAGAAAGCGCTGCGCCGCCGCCAAGTCGATCTTGCCCTTATTCTCCGCCATGAGTTGTTCCCAGCGCACGTGGCGGGCGTTGGCGCTCTCGCTCATATCATGGGGGTCGAAGTCAGTCTCTTCGCGGATGAGTTTCTCGTTAATCGGGAAATTCGAGCCCACAAAATACCCGTCTTTTTTCCGCTCCAGCGTCACGTTCTTTAAGCCTAATTCCAGGCGGCCGATTTCATTCTTCCCGATATCGGCGACCAGCCAGGTATTGGCATAGCCGCCGTTATTGCCCTCCTTCATGATGCGTGCAAAATCGTCAATGGAAGCCGAGTACTGCGCCGCCTTGCGCGCCCGCACAAATTCCGGAATCGCGTCCGGGTCGTATCCGAAGAAATGGCCAATCGTGGTTTCGGTAATGACGATTCCCGCCGAGTTCACCACGAAATCGTCGGCACTGTGGATGACGCCGGGCAGCCCGTCCATGATCATGCGGCTGCCCTTGGCCGGAACAATATCGAAAATGATTGTCCAGCGCTCGCCGTCCAAGTAATTCGTCCAATTGTTGTGAGCGATCACAACCTTGCCGTCTTTCGTATAGCTGCCCGTGGCCACAAACGCGCTGCAATGCTCGGGAACCCCTAGCGAAGCCGTGGACTTGATCCCGTGCGCCCGGTCGTATTGCTTGACGTAGTACTCCCATTCCTCGGCGGCATTCAAAGCCACCACATCCCACAGGTCGATCTTCATTCCAGACTTCACACCGTGGGCATTGACGCCATCGGCGATTCCTTGCAACTCCTCCCGGTACTCCGGCTCAATGTGTGGCCACATCATATTTTGCGCGGCATCGCGGAAGAACTGCCAGTCTTTCTTACTCTCGTGCGTCTGTTCGAGTATTGTGACTTTTAGCATGTCTACAATCTCCGGCGCCAGCAGGTAGCCGTTCTGAAAGCCGATTTCGTGCGGTGCGCCTTGCAGATGCACGAATGTCCACCCGTTATTCTCGGATCGCCGAAAGGCACCCTTCAGCTCGGCCTCCGGTGTGCCCGCACGGGTTGAAGACGCGGATAAGATCGACCAAGCAATTCCCATCAAGAAAAGTCCGGCTAAAATTACGAACCATCGGCGCATGCGCGACTCCAAGGGACTTCGAATTCAGAAAATTCTAGCAGAGTTCGACGGAAACACCGCCCGTGCTATCACCACCGAGCTTCTCGACGATGCGGCAGTGCGAGATGGTCTGGTCGATCACCGACGACGGCAACCACGATCACGCAACGTTTTACAAGTCGGTTGCGCCGCGTGTATGTTAATGATTCCGCAATTTTCCTTATCTTCACAAGTGGGTGATTGATGTCCATGCATCGAACCGTTCTAGTAGCTTTCCTGGCGTTCACCACGTTTGCGCAGAGAGCAATGTCAGTCTCCAACGTACAAGCATCACCGCAGGCGGCGGAAGCAAAATCGGCACCGGAGCGGGTGGCTTCTGATACCCCGCGAGTAACGCCGGGCGGAGCGGCTTTCACGGTTCCCTCCGGTTGGTCGATCGTGACCGGCAAGAACCTGGTCATACTGGAGCCGCCCGAGGCCGATACGCACGTTGCCATTGTAGATTCCCAGGCAGCCGATGCCAGTGCCGCGGTCGCGGCCGGCTGGGCGGCATACAAACCTGATGCGAAGCGACCGCTTAAGTTGGTTACGCCACGCCCTCCGCGCGAGGGCTGGGATGAGCGGCTGGTTTACGACTACGAGACCTCTCCGAACGAGCGTGTTGTTGTACACGTGGTTGCGTTGCGGGCCGGCAGCACGTGGACCGTCTTCATGCTGGACGGAAATCAACCGACAATTGAGAAGCGCACTGCACCGATTTCGCTGATCTTCGAAAGCTTGCGGCCGAAGGGCTACCGCCGCGAATCTCTTGCCGGTCGTAAACCGCAACCCCTGGACGATGCACATATCGCTCAGCTCAAAACGTTCGTTGAAACCTCCATGCAAAAACTCGGTATCCCTGGCGCTGCCATGGCGCTCATTGATGGCGGCAAAATTGTGTATCAGGGTGGGTTTGGCGTGCGCGAACTGGGCAAGCCGGAGCCGGTGGACGAAAATACGTTGTTCATGGCGGCGTCCAACACAAAAGGAATGACGACGCTGCTCCTGGCAGAACTGGTCGACGAGAAAAAATTGAAGTGGGATGAACCGGTGGCCGAGGCCTACCCGAGCTTCAAACTTGGCGATGCGGAAACTACGAAAAAGGTGCTCGTCAAGAACCTGATTTGCGCGTGCACCGGAATGCCGCGACAGGATCTGGAATGGATGTTCGAGTTCAAGAATGCAACTCCGGAATCCACTCTCGCTTTGCTCGGGACCATGCAACCGACCAGCAAGTTTGGCGAGGTCTTTCAGTACAGCAATCTGATGGCGGCTGCTGCGGGATACATTGGCGGCCATCTGGTGTATCCGAAAATGGAGCTCGGGGCGGCCTACGACAAAGCGATGCAGCAACGGATTTTCGATCCGCTGGAGATGAAATCGACGACCTTCGATTTTGCGCGCGCCCTCGCGGGCAACCATGCCAGCCCGCACGGGGACGATGTGGATGGCAAGCCCGCCGTGGCCAACATGGCCCTCGATTACTCGATCGTGCCGGCCCGTCCTGCTGGCGGCGTGTGGACCTCGGCCGGCGATCTGATCCGTTACGTGCAACTGGAGCTTGCGCAGGGGAAGCTGCCCAATGGCAAGCAACTGGTTTCGGCAGAGAATCTGCTGGCGCGCCGTGCGCCGCAGATTGCCGTCGGCGAGGACGAGACTTATGGAATGGGCTTGAGAGTAGACCGCAAATACGGAATTCCGGTTGTCAGTCACGGCGGCGGCATCGCAGGCTTCAAGAGTGACTTTTTCTTTCTGCCAGACTTCGGCATTGGCGCCGTACTGCTCACCAATTCGGAAAATGGGGGCCTACTTGTGAATGCGTTCGGGCGTCGCTTGCTGGAAGTCGTCTTCGACGGCAAACTTGAGGCAGCCAGCGAACTCTCGACCCAGGCGGCACGCCATAAATCGGCCCTTGCCCAAGACCGGAAACGACTCGTGGTGCCTGCTGCCCCGGCGCTGGTGGCTGGTTTGGCAAAGCGGTATTCCAGCAAGGAGCTCGGCGAGCTAGCCGTGCTGAACCATGACGGAGTGACCACGTTCGATTTCGGCGTGTGGAAAAGCGCGGTGGCATCGCGGACGAATGACGACGGCACGACCTCGTTCATCACGATCGATCCCGCCCATAGCGGGTTCGAATTCGTGGTGGCTGACCGCGCCGGCAAGCGGGCGCTGATTATACGCGATGGCCAGCACGAGTACATCTTTACAGAGGTTGCCTGACCGCGCCGGGCAATTCCTCGTATCTCTTGTTCGCGACTCGCGTTTCGCCACGCTCGGACCAGGCCATCCTTCGTTGACGGGTTTGTGTATGGCGACGGCAAAAGTGCTACACCCCCCACACGGGAACTTTGGACCCTGGGGCCGGGGCCCGCGCGCTGGCGAGTGGGGCGGGCGGGGAGCCTTCTATTTGCCATTTAGATGCCAACTGAAAGGACTTGTCGCCTTGCCTTTTGACACATGGCAGCGCCAAGCAGCATGATACCGTAATCTGCAAGACTACATGGATAACAACGAGCAGAGCACGACCCAAACTCTGACTGTCACGGAAATCCTCAAAGGTTCCGACTACTCCCTGACCATCTTCACCGACCAAGAAGTCAAAGCGATCAAGCTTTTCGACAGGGGTGGGAAGCCCTATCTCACTTGCGCCGCGAGCGACAAGGCCCGGCCTGCCAAGCCGGAGGAGATCGTCCGTCAGCTGTACTTGCGCAAGCTGATGAGCATTTATGGGTATCCGAAAGACCGGATCGCCATAGAAAAGCCCGTATATTTTGGCTCCGCTGTACACGAGAAGGCAGCCGACATCGTGGTTTGGGAAAAGGATGCGCCCACCACGCCCTACATCATCGTCGAAGTCAAGAAACCAAAGCGCAAGGACGGCCTGGAACAACTGAAGAGCTATTGCAATGCCGAAGGCTCACCAATTGGCGTGTGGACGAACGGCAGCGAGACAATCGCTCTCCACCGCGAAGAACCTAATATTTTTCGCAATCTGCCGGACATTCCAACGGCAACGCAGCACCTTGCGGAGATGCTTGCCGAGCGATGGACGCTTGAGGACCTAGAGAAACACAACAAGCTAGTCACCGAGCGCCGGACGCTTAAGAGCGTCATTCTCGACATGGAGAACCTGGTTCTCGCCAACGCCGGTGTCGATGCTTTCGACGAGGTATTCAAGCTCGTTTATGCAAAGCTCTTCGACGAGTGGCAGGCGGCACGCGGCGGCAAGACGAAACGCTATCTCGAATTTCGCATCGGCGGCTCAACGGCTCGGGAGTTTTCGGAGAAGGTGGATACGCTTTTCAAGAGAGCTATGGAGCAATGGCCCGGAGTGTTCCCGGAAGGCGAGCGTGTTGACCTTGAACCGGACCATTTGAAGGTGTGTGGTTCGTTTCTCGAAGACATCAAGTTGTTCAACTCGAATTTGCAGGTGATTGACGAGGCTTTCGAATACCTCTCCATTAAGGCGGCGAAGGGCGAGAAAGGTCAATATTTCACGCCACGGCACGTCATCGATATGTGCGTGAAGATGCTCAATCCCGCCATCGACGACTACGTGGTCGATACTGCTGCTGGTTCTTGCGGCTTCACGGTGCACAGCATATTCCACGTGTGGGGCGATGTCTTCACGGCAAAGGGTCCCGAGAAGTGGCAATCCGACTACGCCTCCAGCCACGTCTACGGCCTCGACTTCGACCCCCGCTCCGTAAAGATTGCGCGTGCCCTCAACCTGATAGCAGGTGACGGAAGAACCAATGTCTATCGTGCGAACACGCTGGACCCACGGATGTGGAGTGAAGAAGTCCGCGTCGGATTGAAGCCTCGCCTCCGCCGCTTCCCGAAGGATGCGGAACGCGATGGCTGGAACCGCGAGCATTACCGGTATTTCGACTTCGACGTGCTGCTTACAAATCCACCCTTCGCGGGCGACATCAAGGACAGCCGTATCATTCACCAGTACGACATTGCGAAGAACGGAAGAGGAAGATGGGAAGGCCGCATCGGGCGAGATATTCTTTTCATCGAACGCAACCTTGAATTTCTCAAACCAGGCGGACGCGCTGCCATCGTTCTACCGCAAGGCCGTTTCAACAATTCCGGTGACGAGGCTATCCGGCGCTGGATTGCCGAACGGGCGCGCATTCTCGCCGTGGTCGGACTTCAACAAAACACCTTCAAGCCGCATACAGGTACGAAAACCAGCGTGCTCTTCTTGCAGACGTGGAACGACGATAAGAACTCCTCAACCTACAACCCAAGGCTAGAGAACTACCCAGTGTTTCTCGCCACAAGCCTTAATTCCGGCAAGGACAACTCGGGTGAGTATCAATACCGGCTTGGCCCTGATAATGCCCCTCTGCTCGATGAGCACGGACATATGGTTGTGAACCACGACCTCGACGAGATTGCGGAAGGATTCTTGAAATGGGCGCGAAAACAGAAGATGCAGTTCGCTGAGGGTTCTTAAATGGCCGTGTGGAGTAGCGTCGAAGTTGACAGTTTATCTAAGGATTTCAGGCTCGATGCCGAGCACTACCAGCCTGAATACTTGGCGCAAGAGCGAGCGACCAACAAGCGGAGGAGCGTGGAACTCCAAACTATCGCGTTTGTGTCTGATGGAAACCACCTGAGCATAGCTGAGGAGTTTTCAGAATCCGGCGTTCGATATCTTCGCGGCCAAGACCTTTCCGACTTCTTCGTCTCTGATGCCGATCCGATCTATATTCCCGAGAAGATTTACCGGACCCTGCCCCGCTCTCACATGCTCGCAGGGGATGTCCTTGTTGGCATTGTGGGCACCATAGGCAGCGTTGGACTGGTCACGAAGCGCCACGGAAATCTCACAGGTAACTGTAAACTTGCAATCATCCGCGCTCGGTCTCTCCCAGCCGAGTACATAGCCGCGTATTTGACCTCGCGCATCGGGCAGAACGAGATTCAACGCCGTATACGTGGTGCGGTTCAAATGGGTCTTATCCTTCCCGACCTGAAGGCACTGCCCATCGTTGTGCCGACCGACAAAGAACGTGAGACTATCGTCAGCCTCGTGAGGGGTGCTGAGGTCAGTCGTGAGCGCTCCCGTAAGCTGGTAGCAGAAGCAGAAAGTTTACTCCTAGATTCCATCGGGCTGTCCGATGTCAGTTTTTCAAAGAACTTCCTCTACGAGCGTCAGTTCAGCGAGCTTTCTGCTGCAAGCCGAATGGACGCTGAGTACTTCTCGCCGCGCTATCAAACGGCGCTGGCGATCCTCGGACAACAGGGGCGCACCATTGGCGATGTCGCGAACCTCGCGCAGCGGCGTTTTCAGTCCGAGGCTCTCAAGGGTTGCGGTACCTTCCAATACATTGAAATCGGTTCCTTGCAGGGAGATGGTCTAGCAGATGCCGAAACGATAAGTGTTTCCGAAGCGCCTAGCCGCGCCCAATGGATTGTGGAGCCAAATGACATTATTACGTCAACCGTCCGACCTATTCGACGGCTCTCCGCGATGATCTCTGCCCAGCAAGCTGGTTACGTGTGTTCATCAGGTTTTGCCGTGCTGGAACCCAAGTTGGGATCGAGTGGCATTGAACCGGAATTGTCCGGATGCACTCCCGCTTGAGCGACTTATGCCAGCGTTCGATCTTCCCGTTCGACTGCGGGTAAAACGGCGAAGTGCGCACGTGCGTCATCCCCGAGATGCGAATGAACTCCTTGAAGTCGCGCGCGATGAACTGCGGTCCGTTGTCGGAGATTATCCGCGGCCTGGCTTCCGGGTACTTTTCCTTGGCTCGTTCCAGAATCATCTCAATGTCGGCTTCCTTCATCGACTCCCGCAAATCCCAATGCACCAGAAAACGACTGTATCCATCCAGCACACTGCATAAGTAATAGAACGTGCCCGACAGGTTGATATAGGAAACATCGACGTGCCAGTGCTGGTGCGGCTGCAGCGGCTGTTCGAAGCCGGTCCCCTTGCGCGACGGCTTCGGTTTCCAGCGCGAGAGGAGTCCCGCTTGTTTCAACACTCGCCATACGCTCGCCGGACTCACGGCCACCACATCGTGATCTAACATCATGAACGTAAGTCGCCGATAACCTTCCAATGGATTCTTCAGGTGGAAGCCGATGATGGCTTCCTTCTCCCACGGCTCCAGCCAAAAATCTCGGGGCACCCAACCGTTGTGCTCATTCGCCCGACCATAGCGCTGCCGCCAGTTGTAGAACTTACTCGCAGTGACGCCCAGCCAATGAATGAATCGGCCGGCGCTGATCTCGGTCTTCTGCGACCAGCGCCGGACGAAATCCACCACCTGATCCCGCACATCGTGCGGCACCCAGGTCTCGGTCAGAGTTCCCCAAGGCTTTTTTTTAACGCGATGTGCTCCGCCATCAGCTCGGCCAGGACCTCGTCCTTGGTCTGCACCTTCTTCTCCAAGAACTCAATCCGCTTCTGCTTCTCCTCCGCCTGACGGCGAGGACGTTCCGGTGTTTGGAAGGCGGCCGCTCCGTTCTCGAAAAACTCTTTCTGCCAGCGGTAGAAAACCGTGGGTTGTAGCCCCAGTTCTTCACACAGATCGGAAACCGGGACCTTGTCCAAAAGATGGCGCCGTAGAACCGCCACTTTTTCCTCAGCAGTGTAGTGCTTGCGCTCTTTTTTCATACGTTCGCTCCGCTATCTTAACGGACGAACGCTTTCTCCATTTCCAACTGAGGCGGGACAATAATGACATCCTGCCAGTGCGGACCATGTACAACGAGGTCACGCAGAATATCGGGAACAACTATCTCACGTCTGAGACGCCGATTTGGGTCGCTGGTCCCGATCTGATTGCGTCCGTAATCCGAACCGGCAAAGTGCCGCACATCATCCGGGCTATCCGCATGGTGCCGCACGGCAAGCAAGCTGGAATGCGAAGTGTAAACCTACGTGGCATGGTTGAAATTGATCCGTATGGGGATGATTTATTTTGCAAAACTATCGAACAGCGAAAACTGCACAAATCGGACTACGCCCTTTATTACGGGAATTCCGACTTTGTAGTGGGTGACGATCTCGGGATGCGACAATCTGGGGATGCAAGATCGTGAACTGTACCGACAGATTCTAGGGATTGAAGCGCCCTGGTTTGTAGAGCGAGTGGAACTAAAGCTGACCGAGGGCGAAGTACACATCTATCTGGAGCACGGAGAGATGGCGAGTTGGCCGTGCCCAGAATGCGAAGCGAGTTGCCAGTTGTATGACCATCAAGGGGAGCGGCAGTGGCGGCATCTGGACACCTGCCAATATCAGACGATTCTGCATGCCCGGCCACCGCGCACCGAGTGCGCCGAGCATGGCGTACGGGTTCTGAAGTTGCGGTGGGCGGAGCCCTCGAGCCGATTCACCGCACTGATGGAACGGCTGGTGATTGACTGGCTGAGAGCGGCGAGTCAGAAAGCAGTGGGCGAACAGTTGGGACTGAGCTGGGACGAAATTCACGGGATCATGGAGCGGGCGGTGGCGCGGGGCTTGGAACGGAGGCAGGCCGAGCCTTTGCCACAGCTGGGAGTCGACGAGAAGGCGTTTCGGAAAGGGCACAAGTATTTCACGCTGGTGAATGACCTGGAGCGGTCCCGTGTGCTGTACGTGGCCGAAGATCGCACTCAGGCCAGCTTAGATGGATTCTGGCAGACCCTGACGGAAGGGCAGCGCGAGAGTATCGAGGCCATCGCCATGGACATGTGGGATCCCTACGTAGCTTCGGTTCGCGAGCATCTGCGGGAAGGGAGCCAAAAGATCGTCTACGACAAATTTCATATCGCCAAACATCTGGGCGATGCCGTGGACAAAGTACGGCGCCAGGAAAACCGCACGCTGCGAGCGGCCGGCGATGACCGACTGACGGGAACACGCTACGACTGGTTGCGGAATCCGACCGCCATGGAACCGGCCGATCGCAAAGCCTTTGCCGCGTTACGTCAGAGTGGGCTGAAGACGGCACGGGCTTGGGCTCTGAAAGAAACCGCCATGGCATTTTTCAGTTACCAATACGAGCGACCCGCGCGGAAACATTTTCGCTGGTGGCACGGCTGGGCCGTACGCAGTCGGCTGCGCCCCATGCTGGAGGTAGCCAGGACTTTGAAGCGACGCTTCGAGAACATCCTTACCTATCTCCGCCACCGCGTCACCAACGCTGCCAGCGAATCCATCAACGCCAAGATCCAGTGGGTCAAGTACACCGCACGCGGCTTCCGCAATAAGAAGAACTTCGCAGCTGCAATCCTCTTCCACTGCGGCGGTCTGGACCTGGCTCCTTAAGCCACTAAAATGCCGGAAGAGCCTTTATTACTGGCTTAAGATTTTTGCAAACTCCATTTATGGTTTTTTTGTTGAATTAAATCCAGAACGGAAAAAGAACAACGTACCTGTCAAGGTTTTTTCAGGAGACAAGAACTTCCCCGATGATTCGGACGTGATTGAAAATCCTGGACCGTGGTTTTTTCCACCTTTGGCCTCGCTCATCACATCTGGCGGACGCCTATTGCTCGCCATGACGGAAGCGTGTGTGGAAGCCAAGAAGGGCACGTATCTATTTTGTGACACAGATTCACTTGCAATCGTGGCCTCCAAGAAAGGTGGGTTGCTGCGCATTCCGGGCAGCAAAGGAATCCGGATTCTCTCGTGGGCTGAAGCGAAGAAAATCGCTGACAAATTCGCTGCGCTGAATCCTTACAACCGCAAGATCGTGAAAGGTTCAATTCTGAATCTTGTGGACGCGAACTATGTTGACTCGGACTCCAAGAACCCGCAGCGCCAGTTGTACGGGTACAGTGTCCCGCCTCAGTTGGAAATGGAGAAAGCGTTCGTCCGTTAAGATAGCGGAGCGAACGTATGAAAAAAGAGCGCAAGCACTACACTGCTGAGGAAAAAGTGGCGGTTCTACGGCGCCATCTTTTGGACAAGGTCCCGGTTTCCGATCTGTGTGAAGAACTGGGGCTACAACCCACGGTTTTCTACCGCTGGCAGAAAGAGTTTTTCGAGAACGGAGCGGCCGCCTTCCAAACACCGGAACGTCCTCGCCGTCAGGCGGAGGAGAAGCAGAAGCGGATTGAGTTCTTGGAGAAGAAGGTGCAGACCAAGGACGAGGTCCTGGCCGAGCTGATGGCGGAGCACATCGCGTTAAAAAAAAGCCTTGGGGAACTCTGACCGAGACCTGGGTGCCGCACGATGTGCGGGATCAGGTGGTGGATTTCGTCCGGCGCTGGTCGCAGAAGACCGAGATCAGCGCCGGCCGATTCATTCATTGGCTGGGCGTCACTGCGAGTAAGTTCTACAACTGGCGGCAGCGCTATGGTCGGGCGAATGAGCACAACGGTTGGGTGCCCCGAGATTTTTGGCTGGAGCCGTGGGAGAAGGAAGCCATCATCGGCTTCCACCTGAAGAATCCATTGGAAGGTTATCGGCGACTTACGTTCATGATGTTAGATCACGATGTGGTGGCCGTGAGTCCGGCGAGCGTATGGCGAGTGTTGAAACAAGCGGGACTCCTCTCGCGCTGGAAACCGAAGCCGTCGCGCAAGGGGACCGGCTTCGAACAGCCGCTGCAGCCGCACCAGCACTGGCACGTCGATGTTTCCTATATCAACCTGTCGGGCACGTTCTATTACTTATGCAGTGTGCTGGATGGATACAGTCGTTTTCTGGTGCATTGGGATTTGCGGGAGTCGATGAAGGAAGCCGACATTGAGATGATTCTGGAACGAGCCAAGGAAAAGTACCCGGAAGCCAGGCCGCGGATAATCTCCGACAACGGACCGCAGTTCATCGCGCGCGACTTCAAGGAGTTCATTCGCATCTCGGGGATGACGCACGTGCGCACTTCGCCGTTTTACCCGCAGTCGAACGGGAAGATCGAACGCTGGCATAAGTCGCTCAAGCGGGAGTGCATCCGGACACTGACTCCGTTAACGCTGGACGATGCACGCCGCTTGATTCAACTCTACGTGGATCACTACAACACGATGCGCCTACACAGTGCGATCGGCTATGTGACGCCGCAGGATCGGCTCGCCGGACGACAGGCCGAGATCCACGCGGCTCGCGATCGCAAGTTAGAAGAAGCTCGTCGCCAGCGGCAACTCCGACGGCAGCAGACGGCGTCTTGGAGGTTTGCACCCTCTTCCACGCCAGCTACAATGACCTCGCCGGGTGAAACGGAAGCGGGCTCTGCCGGGAGGCAACCATGCTGAGGGATAACCTGGTGGGGCTCATCGAGCCGATGCTCAGCAGCGCGGGAGTTGATCCTCTCGCGCTCTGCATGCGAGGAAAAAGCCATCGGACGATAGACCCCCATGCCTTGAAAATCCCCGCCCCGAAGGGGCGGAATCTACACTAACGGAGAACGCCGCTTCTCCATTTCACGCTGAGCCAAGACAAGACTTCTACACTATCAATCCGACGGAGCGCACGAGGTAGACGTGTGTGAACAGTCCCCGCGCCGCTTCGAGAGCCTTGAGAATGAGTTGCGGTCTGCACGCCAAACAGACCTCAAAGGAGGACACGGAGATGAAAGGCATAGTGCGCTGCCCTTATTGCATATTAGGCGTTGAGTTCCGACCGATGGTTGCCCATGTGGACGGCAGATACATATGCAACAAATGCGGCCATACGACACACCCAAGGGATGCGAAATATGAGTGTCACTGCCCCAAATGTGCAAACCTTAGATCTCGTGCTTTTGTTGCAAGTTGAGTTGGTTTCAGTACTTCTCCCCGCCCGGAACCGGCAGTGTGCAAGCAACGAGGCAGGACTTTTTCCGGCTATTGCAGCTTCGCATACTCGGCCCTGGCTTCCTTCAGGATTGGGATGTCGGGGTCTGCGTCTTTCCAGAGGGTGAGGAAATCTTCATAGGCAGCGGGTTTTGGCGGTGTCGCCGGAGATAACCTAGAACAGAGTTGGTCCGTGTTCTACGCCATCACTCCCAAGAAGAACGCGTGAGGACTGAGTCCGAGCACTGCACCAAAAGCGGTCATTGACACTGGCCCCCCTGGAGCTTAGCCTCGATATGTCTCCATTGGCCACAGCCAAAACTTCTGTCGCCTTCTCTTATAAAGCGGCCCCTAAAGCGGCTCCGAAGCGGCCTGACCCACGAGGACATTCGGGCAGTTGAAATTCATAAGATCGCACGCCCGTCTCCGATGACGGTGTAGGCCCGAATACATGGTGGTCAAGCAGCTGGTCGCAAGACCGACTCCACCCCAGTGACCCGCCACCGCAGCCGGTCAGCTTCGACCGGCAGCCTCGAATTGTCGCCTGTCGAGAAACAAGCGCAAAAGGAGTGTTCCCAATGTTTACAAGAATTGTTGAAGTAACCACCAAATCAGGAAAGGCAAAAGAGCTCTCGAACGTCATCAACGACAAGGTACTACCGATTCTGAAAAAACAGGTCGGATTCGTGGATGAGACCGTCATGGCATCAGATACCGACCCCGATCGTGTTTTGGCACTGAGCTTTTGGAACACGAGAGAAGATGCCGAACGGTATAACCGCGAGCAATATCCCGCCGTCCACGAGATGATACGGCACCTGCTGGAGACAGAGCCCGCAATTCGGACCTTCAATGTCGATAGCTCAACCACGCACAAGATCGCAGCTAGCAAAGCGGCCTGAAAACAACCTGATTGCGCACAAAAGGGCGAGCCCAAACGTGGCTCGCCCGACCTTGCGCTCTTTAAGACTGAAGAACGTAGAAATGCTCCGTGCCGCGCACGAGAGCTGGAACTGTCTTGGCTCAGCGTGAAATGGAGAAGCGGCGTTCTCCGTTAGTGTAGATTCCGCCCCTTCGGGGCGGGGATTTTCAAGGCATGGGGGTCTATCGTCCGATGGCTTTTTCCTCGCATGCAGAGCGCGAGAGGATCAACTCCCGCGCTGCTGAGCATCGGCTCGATGAGCCCCACCAGGTTATCCCTCAGCATGGTTGCCTCCCGGCAGAGCCCGCTTCCGTTTCACCCGGCGAGGTCATTGTAGCTGGCGTGGAAGAGGGTGCAAACCTCCAAGACGCCGTCTGCTGCCGTCGGAGTTGCCGCTGGCGACGAGCTTCTTCTAACTTGCGATCGCGAGCCGCGTGGATCTCGGCCTGTCGTCCGGCGAGCCGATCCTGCGGCGTCACATAGCCGATCGCACTGTGTAGGCGCATCGTGTTGTAGTGATCCACGTAGAGTTGAATCAAGCGGCGTGCATCGTCCAGCGTTAACGGAGTCAGTGTCCGGATGCACTCCCGCTTGAGCGACTTATGCCAGCGTTCGATCTTCCCGTTCGACTGCGGGTAAAACGGCGAAGTGCGCACGTGCGTCATCCCCGAGATGCGAATGAACTCCTTGAAGTCGCGCGCGATGAACTGCGGTCCGTTGTCGGAGATTATCCGCGGCCTGGCTTCCGGGTACTTTTCCTTGGCTCGTTCCAGAATCATCTCAATGTCGGCTTCCTTCATCGACTCCCGCAAATCCCAATGCACCAGAAAACGACTGTATCCATCCAGCACACTGCATAAGTAATAGAACGTGCCCGACAGGTTGATATAGGAAACATCGACGTGCCAGTGCTGGTGCGGCTGCAGCGGCTGTTCGAAGCCGGTCCCCTTGCGCGACGGCTTCGGTTTCCAGCGCGAGAGGAGTCCCGCTTGTTTCAACACTCGCCATACGCTCGCCGGACTCACGGCCACCACATCGTGATCTAACATCATGAACGTAAGTCGCCGATAACCTTCCAATGGATTCTTCAGGTGGAAGCCGATGATGGCTTCCTTCTCCCACGGCTCCAGCCAAAAATCTCGGGGCACCCAACCGTTGTGCTCATTCGCCCGACCATAGCGCTGCCGCCAGTTGTAGAACTTACTCGCAGTGACGCCCAGCCAATGAATGAATCGGCCGGCGCTGATCTCGGTCTTCTGCGACCAGCGCCGGACGAAATCCACCACCTGATCCCGCACATCGTGCGGCACCCAGGTCTCGGTCAGAGTTCCCCAAGGCTTTTTTTTAACGCGATGTGCTCCGCCATCAGCTCGGCCAGGACCTCGTCCTTGGTCTGCACCTTCTTCTCCAAGAACTCAATCCGCTTCTGCTTCTCCTCCGCCTGACGGCGAGGACGTTCCGGTGTTTGGAAGGCGGCCGCTCCGTTCTCGAAAAACTCTTTCTGCCAGCGGTAGAAAACCGTGGGTTGTAGCCCCAGTTCTTCACACAGATCGGAAACCGGGACCTTGTCCAAAAGATGGCGCCGTAGAACCGCCACTTTTTCCTCAGCAGTGTAGTGCTTGCGCTCTTTTTTCATACGTTCGCTCCGCTATCTTAACGGACGAACGCTTTCTCCATTTCCAACTGAGGCGGGACAGTCTGTGTTGAGTAGCTTTTTACCCTGGTCTCTCAGAGCATGTAAATAGCCCGATTGTGTCAACGGAGAGCACAATTTGGGTATGACTCCAACTCGGCTTTAGCCGCCCGATGCGAGGCCACAGGTTTTACCACCTATTTCCACAGACCTGCCGCGATCCACAGCTTGACAATCTACTGCTCTCTGTTACAGTAGCCGCGACTCCCTGCCAATCCGGGACCGCCCGTCCCGCTCAAAGCCCCTCGTTGACAGCTCGTCTTGGGCTTACGTCAATTCCCGAGGAGCTTGCTTTATGCCCCGTCGTATGTTTTCTACCGTTCCTTTTCCCAGTGGTGCATCCTCCCGCTCGATATGGGAGAAACTATATGAGCGTGCGATTCTGGAACTTGATTACGCAAAAGTGCCCGAGCGGATTGCTGAAGCTCGTCAGTCTATGCATGACAGGGCTGAAGAAATACTCACCGAGTCGTCGAGTAACGAACGAGGCGCTCTCAATAAGGCGCTGCGGAACTTAGGCTTACTTGAGGAAATGACAGCGAGAGAAAAATCCATAGAATAGAACATCCCCTCTAACACCCCTTAAACCCGCGCGGCGACCTGCTCCGTACCTGCGATGGTTCCCACCACCGCATCAACTTGTCAACTGCGATCTCACTGCGATCTCACAAGATCGCGAACGGTGGGCGGCCAGCCTGGCGCTACCCACTCGCTATTGGCCCCCGCACACATCACCACGCCTGCCCCACTCGCGCGCCCGGTCCACTCCGCGCATCCCGCCCGCCCCACTCGCCAGCGCGCGGGCCCCGGCCCCAGGGTCCAAAGTTCCCGTGTGGGGGGTGTAGCACTTTTGCCGTCGCCATACACAAACCCCATCCTTCGTTGACGGGTAGGATGTGGCGACGGGAAAAACGGCTACACCCCCTCCCCGGAACTTGGACCCCAGAGGCCGGGGCCCGCGCGCGAGCGAGTGGGGCAGGCGAACTGGGCCGGATGTACGAGCGATGGGCGAGTGGGTGAGCGTGGGTGCGACGCGGCTTCTCTACCGGGAACGTTTGGCGGGCTTCCTCTTGAGAATGTCCTTGGCTGCTAGCCTTGCCAGACCGAGGATAATGCCGGAATTGCTGAGAATGGCATCTGGCCACAGAGCATTAGCCGCCCTTTGGAGCGTGGAGAAATCCTCTGTATTCATCTTGACGTTTACTTGGACTGTACGTTTTCCGCCGGTTTCCATTTCCTCACTATCGTTACGTTCGTACCCTTTTGTAGCAACGATACTGTTGGTACCTTTCGTACCATGGACCGACAGCTATTCGGCACGGGGCCATTCGCAGGGAGTGCATTATGAAACAGCAAATCATCCGAAGCAGGAAATCTGGTCACGTTTCTGTGACAACGCTGATACTGGCAATCGTAATAACTGCCGTTGTTGTGATTGGAGCTTCATTCTTCCTCTGGAAATCGAAAAGTGCTGCTACACGAATCTCCGCACCGCAACAATCGGGAGCAGTCCAGGAGCAACGTTCCACGGAGAAGAGTCAAGCCAGTCCGAAGTCGAGCACGGAACCACCGCGAGAGGTATCTGCCGAGGACATATTTAAGTCGGCATCGCCCAGTGTCGCTCTGATTGAGGTGTTCAATGAGTCAGGGGAACGGCTTGGCACGGCAAGTGGTTTCGTGGCAAGCGATAACGGGGCGGTCATCACTAATTATCACGTGATTAGGGGTGCATATTCGGCAAATGCTCATTTTCAGGACGGCAGCACACGTTCTGTTGAAGGTGTAATTGGCCATGACCCCTATCGCGATGTGGCTGTCGTTAAAGTTAGCGATGTCGGAGCGAAACCTCTGACTCTCGGTGACTCAGAGCATGTGCAGGTTGGTGACAAAGTAACCGCGATAGGGTCGCCTCTGGCCTTAGAGAACACAGTCTCCGATGGGCTAGTGAGCGGGATTCGGAACGGAGTGATTCAAACCAGTACACCGATTAGCCCTGGATCGAGCGGCGGGCCGTTCTTCAATTCGTACGGTGAAGTCGTCGGAATTGCGGTTGCGACTGCTACTTTCAAAGGCCCCGAGAACATGAATCTTGCCGAGAACGTAAATTTTGCAGTTCCGATCAATTGGGCAAAAACCTATCTGCACGACTCCACGATCACTTCACTTGCCGATCTCGCGAAACAAAACACCGTTGTGAAACAGGTACTAGGTTCGACCATTTCCGTTCCAGCGCACCAACGTCGTGTTCTGCCGATTGTCGTCAATCCACACCAAATGTCGAACGCTGAACTCAAAGGGTCGTTTTCTTCCAGAGGCGGTGTGGACGGCGTTATTCGGATCATGGTGCTCAACCAAAACAGTGTTGTTTATGACTCAGGTCGAACCGCAACCGGAACAGTTCACCTACCACTTAGAGCGGGAACCTACCAGTTGGTACTTGATAACACTAGATCGGCGCTATTTCCTCGGAGCGTGACATCTGACTTTAGCTTGCGCTATGTGAAATAGGAACAGGAACACCCAGAATTAGAAGTGCGGGCTGAAGGTCCTCCGGTAGCGAAATTGCCGAGACGCCAGCAACTTACTAAGGACTGTTGGGGCAAAAGTACCAGATTCTTTTACACGGAAGGCAACGTAACCAACAGGAACTCTTGAACCAAAAGGGGGATTTATGAAACGCTTCACAGCACAGCTGGTCCTGGTAGTTGCGGTGACGCTTTCCGCGTCGATGGCAAACGCAGCGATGACAGGTGCCAGTCTTGAAAAACTTTGTACTAGTTGGACTGTAGACGCAAGCCTAGCCGCGTCGGTTGGCCCCGGCAAGACTTACGAAAACCTGGATGGGTTTAGAAATGCCACTTGGTGCCAAGCATACATCGGAGGTTACGGGGCCGGTATCAAAGGCGCGATGGGAACCGACGACAAGGGCATCATGGGCACCTACACTATTGAACAGGGAGTTACTCCGCCGCAAGTTGTCAAAGTATTCAAACAGTACATTGCGAACCATCCAGAAGAAGAGAACAAACCCGCTGGCGATGTGTTATACCACGCCATGACCAGCTCCGGGCTACTCACCCTGGTAGTGGAAGAGAAATCAGGCAATCAATGAAAACCTTTAAGACTTTTTCAAAACACAGATAGCGGCAGCGTAGGATTCGGAGACTCCGAGTGTCGACGATATAGCAGAAATCGTAATCTCGGCGATTATCTTCGACACCTGCCCGACCTTAGTCCACCGTCACATCCCGAGTTTCCTTCATTCCTAAATACGATCGGAACATAGGGTGTACCTGAAAACGCGGTATATTACGGAGATTCAAATTCCCCAACTGGTGAGGGCCCACGTAGCTGCTCCCGCTTCGACGAACAGCCTTGATACCCCCAACAGCTTGCGCACGAAGGAAACCGATTCGCCAGAGGATGTCAATTAACAGATCTGGTTCCTGATTATGGACCCAGCCAGCATCCTGATGCAGACCGTACTCACCAGTTGTTATAGCTAAACAAAGAAGGTCGAGCTCGTCACGTTTGAAGCCATAAGAGCGACCCCGAAACACGTCAAAAATGCTGGATAGGCCAGGGTACTGGAACCGATATTCAGCGGAGATGTCATTCGTTCTAGCCTCGGAGTATCCACTCTCAGCTTGGCTGATCACCCGATACTCGATAGGCCAGACTTCAGCGCTGCGACTTTCCTCCAAAGCATCGGTACAAAATTGTATGATCTCGCGCGGACGATATAGAGTTCGGTCCACCAAATAATTAAAGGACTTAGCTCCCCGATAGTCGAGAGTGTCCACAAAAACGGAGTTCCAACAGTCCGTATCATCACTTGAAATGAGACCAGGTACAGTGTGGCGGATACGCTTAGCGACGAGCTCAAGCAACATCGTTTCATTCCAATTTATGGTTTCCATTACATCGCGATACTTCTGCGCATCCTCGTAAAGTGACGGAATGCTGTCGTAAAGTTCTTTGCGCAAAGTAACGAGCACTCGAACCGGTTTGGTCACCTCATTGATTGAAACTGCCGCTTGGAACAATCCGGCGACGAATGCCTTAGCATCTTCGGACGCGTCCCATCCGCGATCCAGCTCATCTACTAGAACGACCACTTTCTGGCGACTACAAATCTCGGCTATCCCTGGCAAAAGCGGCTCGATCTCTTCGAGTTTATAAAGACGAAAGAGTTCTTTCGATTTGACAGCCGTTTCATACTTACCAACCTTTAGCCCCTCCATTCTCTTCAGATAAGAAACTAAGGTCCCAATTGGATTGGTTTGCTCCCCACTGTGATTGTCTCGTAGATACTCGTAAATCTTCGCGGCAGCCCCGGTCTTTAGTCGACGGCCTTGCTTATTGAGGCCCTTCATTACAAGGACGTAAATCAGATACTTCCAGGCTGCTGCATATGCACCCTGTTTTGCCCAAGCACCCTCCGTTTCATGTTTCATGATAGATGACAGCATTTCGTAGGAATAATTTTCGGGTGCAAGCTCAATGACGAGGGAGCCCTTCGCGCGTTCTCGCTCAGCGACCATTTTGAAAATTGCACTCTTACCTGAGCCCCTATTTCCTAAAATTACAAACTTTTCTCCAGCAAGTACCCGACGAAAGGTTTCTGATTCAACGAAGTATTCACGTAATCCTCTATCTATGTCACGCTCTGCCGCCGGGGCTCCAAAGCTAAGCGACTTGAAACCGTGAGGCATAATACTCATGTTGTTAAACCAGAATTTCTTTTGTTGATTTCCAAATCGGCACCATTCTACGCCTATTCTCGCGTCGAATACACATTTGTGAACGTGGTAAGATAGACCCTAATTGTGATTCATGTTCAAAGTCAGACCGTACGCTCGTCTACTTATCCGGTAAAATGCCGACGAGTCTGCGCAAGCGCCTGCCAGTGCTGATGGGATTTGTGATCCGTACTGACGATTCATGGTGCAAAGAGCGCCTTCAGGAACAGAGCGCCAGCTAGCAGCGGGAGCCAGGTCTTGACCTCACGTAAGGAACGTGCCAGCATCTCAATCCCTCTGGTGAACGGCCACGGACTATCCTGCCCAAAGGCGGCAGTACATTCTCTTGCCCAACGATCCGGGTTTTGAGCCGCGTACTTGATTCTGCGTCGGTGCAATTCACCCATCAACTTGGCCCCGGCCAAGCTGATCGCGAGACTCAGTATCACGAGGCCAAGCGAACTCTTTGCCCAAAGATTGTTCAAGATCGTCTGAACAGAGCCGAATGCCGCCCAGTTGGCACCAATTAACGCCAAGGACAACTGGAAACTGCTATCGGTGAGCTTACCAGTCCAATACTCGAAGTCTTGTTTCACGGCCCTCTGCGCTTCACCAGGGTTGGCGTAGAGGGCCACAATGTGCCTCTGGGATTCCGTGACTTTGTCCGTTCCGACCGAAGAAGAATTCGATGACCCCTCAACCACGATGCCCTCCACCGGCCCCGTTCCTCTTTCTTGCCGCCTTCTTTGCTACCTTTTTCTTTGCTGGCCTCTTTTTCTTTGCTGGCCTCTTTTTCGACGCCTTTTTCATGGCCACGTTTCGCCTCCGTTTGGATATTACCGATCTCGCATTGCTGCTGCACACTTATGCTACACCCACGAATGTTAGACGAAGGAAAGCGCCAGTCTGTTCTGAATTTGTAACAAGATTACGACTCACAGCCTTCGTTCGTCGAGACTTCCGCCAGCTTCGCCAGGGCCTGCCAATGCCGTGGATGCGGGCGATAGCCCTCGCGAATCCGACCCGCGTACCAGCGGGAAACTCCAATCCTCTTTGCGATAGACGTTACCGAGGCTTGCGCAAGTGCTGGCTGAATTTTCTCCGAAAACACCTGTTCGTTGAGCCATGTCGGTTGCTTCGCTGGATTCCAAGCAGCCCGCGCCTGTGCGAGCTTACGGTGCGTCGCCGCTTCTTTGGCAATCGCTTCCGGGGTATGTCCGGCAACGCGTCCCACTTTTGCGGCTTCCACTAGGCGCTTGGTTGCAACGTCAACGTCACATTCAGCGCAGTTTATTGAAGTGCCTTGAACTGGTTTGCCACACCCACGGCAAACCCTCTCAGGTTTCGGAACCTTGACCAATGGAACGTCACTTCCCTTTGCTTCGCGCTTGTTCCGCTGAGTAAGGCGGGTCGCTATCCGTTGCCGAGCAACAGTTGATGGGGGCCTGGAAATCGATGCCCAAAGCGCTTGCGCAACATATTCTGCTATCGGAGCCACGAGCTTGCTCCATGTGTGCGAAGTTTGGGCAAGTTTGATCGCTAAGGATGAAACCACCCGACAGTTCCCATTGCGATCCTCCCAGAAGTCCGATTTGCGAAGAGGCTCATTCTGAAGCCAATTAAGAACGAATGCGTCCACCTTGGGGCGGCAGACTTCCATCAGGTCGCAAGCGAGGGAATCTCTGTTAGGTGTATCCACATGGAGCACACCAATACCTGGATCAAGGCCCATTACAGTTGCAGAAAGACGTGACTCACTTTCCAAAAGTGCGTAGAGAAGATTGAGCAGGGCGTTGGGCGGACTAGAGGCAAGACGCGGGCTATGGGTCAAGGGTGAGATGCGCGAGCCGAACCGTTTCCAATGTTCGGGCACGCGGCGCTCGTCCTTGCGTGGCCAGCAAATCGGAACATCAGACCACGCCTGCCAGTATAGCTTCGCTGCTTGGGCCTCAATCAGCCTTACTCGGTCGATGCTCTCAGCGCTCATCAACTCATCTCTGAATCGATCAATCGCCTCTGCTGTGGAAGAATCGCACAGCATGTCGCGAACGAGCGAGGCCTGTCCCGCCAGCTTTTGACCGATGAGTTCTTTGGAAATCTTGAGCGCCGTCCCATTGCCGAGTGCGAGCGCTTGCGCTCTGCGGAGCTTGGCATCCGATGAAGAGATGGGGCCAGTGACAGCGAGCACCTTGCCTCTGCGGTCAAGCATTACGAACGCCGCGCCCACGTCAGAAATCCAGCGGAGAGCCTCAAGGGTGATGAAGCCGTCGCTCCCGATCATTACCAGCCTGCGCAGCCCGTGACCCACACGGGGCAGGCGGATGGTCCGGCGCTCGTCGGCGATTCCATCGTGCAGGATCAAATGCCCAGCGTTCACCTGGACGCGAATGCCATAGCCGTAAAGTGTGATAACTCCACGCCGGGGCAAAGCTGGACACCCGAGTTCTGCACTCGCATTGTTCATGTCACTTTCCGTTTCTTGCTCGATTTACGTTTCGTCTTTCCGTATCGGGAGGATTGGAAAGGATTGTCGGGCCTTGTTGCGCCAACGAGGTTAAGCGCCGTTCTAGTCCGAATGCCGAATACAGCTCCAGCGAGAGCGCGTGATAAGAACCACAGTTGCTTCCACAAGGTGGATGGACGGCGTGAAAATTCGCAACGCGGGAAGCGGGGATCACGTCTGGCTTCGATAAACGCTTCGGCATGTTCAGATAGATAACGTGGGAGGACGCTGCCCGCAGTGATGGGCCAAGCCGGGACCTCCACTTCCTGTGAGTCAGACCCGAGAGGCATGTCGATGGTCATAAACGCCTCCCGGCATAGGTTTCGAATCTTCCGAGGGGTTGTTTTGGGCGATAACAATGATTCGATCACATCAGGTTCGCCCCGAACCTTGATTCGCTTTGTTGATTCTTCCTCTGCAATGAATTTCAGAATTTCACGCGACTCTTCGCGCTTTAGTGCGCTGATCCGATTCTGTTTCTTCGTCCGATCTAAAAGACCTTTTCGGATTTCCTCTTCGACTTCTTTCTCGACCCTTGCCACTTCGTGGGGACTGTAATCGATAGTTCGGTTCGGATCTGCCATCAATCGCTCATACTCTTGTCGGTCATGGAACAGCTTGTACTTTCCTTCGGCAAGTCGCCAGAAGTCCAAATAAAGTTGCTGGGACAGGACATAAAGCTCCCAGGGGTTCGCGCGATTGGGTCTACCGGCAGGCATAATTAAAGGGCAAAATCTATCTCGTGTGTCTTGACTGAATCAGAAATAGCCATACCATACATAGTATATCACTTGTTCTTGCAGCATACTAGTGCAAGGGCAATTACGGGAGGCACCAAGATGCATCGAGATGAAACCGTACTGGCGGTCGGAATGATTGAAGCTGCGCGGCGGCTAGGGTTGTCGGCCCGCACCGTGGCGACGCTCGTATCGCGCCGCGAGCTTCCGAGCCGGAAGGTGGGCCGCCGGAGAATCATCCCGGTTGTGGCCCTAGAAGCTTTCGTCGGGCGTGACCATCTGAACATTCGGCCTGAGCCTTCAGGCAGCGTGGAGAGAACTACCGCAGGGTGAGCCATGCCTTCAAAACGAAGGCCCCAGGCTCGCCGTGGAAGGAAACCTAGGGCCGGACCAAATTCGATAACTGGCAATAAAATACCACGCTCCAAGCGGGCAAACAAGCCTCGCCGCCGTGTGCATCGAGATTCCTCGCGTACAGGTCTGATTTCCAATCGTCATCGCGCACCCCGCCCATCCTCTCTTACCGTAGAGCAACTAAAGACGCGCGCGGATGTACTGGCTGCGCACTCCGACATGTTGCGTGACCGCAACCTAACGGCGTCCCAAGCCGCTCGGGATAACGGGGTCTCTGTCCGCGATTTCTGGAAATACATACCTAAAGCATTCAAAAAGGATTCAAGTGGACGGATTCGCGCTATAGCCGACCGCTATGTGCGAAGGATGGAGATTCCTGGACGGGATGGTCCCATCTTAATCACGGTCAGAGGGTCCAAAGCTAAGCGTGAATTTGCGCGATTCCGTAATGATGTCTTCAGTTTTCTCGCAGGGAATCGTTCTGCCCTTGACAAATGGGACGGCGTAACTATCCAGGGTCATGAATTACTGACGGACCCTCGCATTATCCGAATGCTTGGCGAGCAAGGCAATCTCCCAGAACACTTCGGAAGCGAGCAAGTCATTCCGTACTCCAGAGGTGCCGCATGAGACGCTGCAATCTCTGCGGTAGCACTCACAAGGTAACCCAGCATCACGTTGGAGGGCAGAATTTCATTGCTTGGTTCACGATGTCGCTCTGCGCTAAGTGTCAACTAATTTTCCACGCGAGACAACGGGCAGCCGGAATAGATCTATGCTCCACACCGAATCCCTTTCACAGGCTCATCCGTGCGCTAAAGATGACAGTTCTGTTCATGTGGATGTTGCTCGATATGGTCGAAAAGGAGATTGATTCGGACATCGAGAAAGCTAAAGCTCTGCAGGGGAACTCAAAATGAGGGATTCGAAATGATCGAAACCCACGATCTCTTCCTGCGCGCCCTTGCCGTGCCTGCAGCAAAAAAGAAGAAAAAGACCAAGGATGGCGAAAAGTTCGAGAGCTACGTGGCTGACGAACCGAAGTGGCCAGACACCGTCGTTGCGTTCGATACTGAGAGCCGGATCACAGTAGATCAGTCGCTGACTTTTGGCGTGTGGCGACGCTGCAAGCTAGTCGGACAGAAATATGAGGTCATCGAAGAGGGGATCTTCCACGCTGATGACTTACCTGCGAAAGATATCAAAATTCTCGAAACATACATGGAGACGGCGGTCCCCGATGTACGGTCATTCCCTCCCCGCTTCCCGCTCTACTCGCGCTCCAAGTTCATGAAGAAACTTTTTTGGCCCGCGCTTAAGAAACACGGCGCTATGATCTGTGGACTGAACTTGCCTTATGACTTGAGCAGACTGGCCCTGGATTGGAAGGAAGGGAACAAGGGCGAATGGTCACTAATCATGGCCCAATACGCTGATGGAAATGAAAACTGCAATTATCCACGTATTCTCATCACTCCCATTGATAGCAAAAAGGCGATTATCAAGCTGTGGAGACCTTGGAAAAAGGTTCAGCACGAATGGAAGGACGCGGGCAGGAAGATTCATTTCCTCGATCTGCGAACGCTGCTCTGGGCGCTTTATAACAAGTCTCACTCGCTCAAGAGTGCCTGTGACAATCGAAATGGCCCGTTCAAAGAACAAGACTTGCCACAAAAGGATGACCACGACCCTACTGGCGAGGTCATACCTGATGAAATTGAGCACTGCCGTCAGGATGTCCGCTGCACGGTCGCACTACTGAACGCTTGCAAGCGGGAATTCGATAAGCACTCGGATATGGACCTGAAGCCGTGGGATGCCTACTCGCCTGCGAGCATGGCCAAGGCCTACCTCAAAGCAATGCGGATTGAAAGGCCTGCGGTTAAGTTTAAGGTGCCGGACAAGAAAAACGCCATTTGGATGCAATCCTACTTCGGCGGGCGCTCAGAATGCCGAATACGGCACGAAGTTGTTCCCGTCGTTCCAGTCGATTTCACTTCCGAGTATCCGTCCTGCTGCGCAAATCTCGGCCTGTTCAAATTTCTCACCGCTAAACGTCTGAAGTTTGTCGATGACACGGCAAACATACAGCGGTTCGTCACGAACATCACCCACGAACAATGCTTTCAGCGTGGAACGTGGCATGATCTAAATTTTGTGGCCCGCGTGATCCCTGATGGAGACATCCTGCCCGTTAGGACTGTTTACGACGGTGTAAGTCACAATATCGGCAACAACTATTTATCTGCAAATCCTTCCCACCCAGAACCAGTTTATGTGGCTGGGCCCGACCTGGTTGCGGCAGTGATTCAGCAACCCGGAAAGATTCCGAACATTCAACAGGCATTCAGGATCGTCCCCTCGGGAAAGCAGCTTGGAATGCGAGCGGTAAGACTCCGAGGGAGAGTTCTGATCGACCCTAACGATGATCCCGTTGACCTGTTCACAAAAATCATCGAGGAGCGTAAACGCAACAAGAATGATCCCGATCTCTACTATTGGCTCAAGATTCTCGCCAATTCAATTTACGGATTTTTCGTGGAACTGATCCCAGAACATTTTAAGCAGCCCAAGGCTGTGATGGTATTTTCTGGTGATGAGAGCTTTCCCGATTTCTCCAGTGTGATCGAGCGCCGGGGGAAGTGGTTCGCGCCGTTCTTGGCGACTCTTATTACATCTGCGGGAAGGCTTTTGCTCTCCTTGCTAGAGGCAGAAGTCACACGGGTAAATGGCACCTATCTATACTGCGACACCGACAGTCTGGCAATTGTGGCATCGAAAAAAGGCGGCGCACTCCGCATTCCCGGAGCTCAAGACAAGCGCATTTTGACTTTGGATGAGGTTGACGAGATTACCACCAAATTTCAGGCGCTCAATCCGTACAACCCTAATGAAGTGCCGGACCTGCTAAATCTCACGGACGATAACTACGTTTGCTCGTGTTCGCATGAACTCAAAACCGAGCATGACGAAACCGGAGTTTGTGCGGCGCGCGGATGCAAGTGCAAAGCGGGAAAAAAGGTGAGGCGGCAATTGTGGGGTTTGGGTATAGCCGCCAAAAGGTACGCGCTGTTTGAAAGGGTATTGGACAGACGCGGAAAATTAACAGACATAAGAATCGTCAATCCTAAAGCGCACGGGATCGGTTTCCTGTACCCGCCGAAAGACAAATCGAAAAATTGGAAAAAAGACGCGCCACTGTGGATTTACGAGATGTGGGATTACATCGTGCGCGGATTCCTGGGATTACCGCGCAAACTACCCGCGTGGGCTTCCCTTCCACAAATGATGCGCTTCTCCGTATCGACTTGGAACGTGCTCAAAATGCTGGGTATGTGGGAGGGCGCACGTCCCCACAATTTTATGTTCATGGTAATGACCTCCGAGGCGTTTTCGTTTAACTTCGATTTTGATAACAAACCAAGCAAAAAACCGATGGTGATTGTGCCGTTTTCGAGCAAGCAAGGCGAATGGAGCAAACTCGAAGGGATTGACATTCACAATAAGAACCGGCGCGGGAAGTACCGGCGTTACCGGCTGGACGATCCCGATTTTCACCCTTTCACCTACGCGCACATGATTGAGGAATACGTCCGGCACCCCGAGGCCAAGAGCCCGGGCCCGGACGGGAAGCCCTGCACAGCAGAAACTCGCGGGCTTTTAAAGCGAGCGCACATCACAGCAGGGCAGATTCGCTATATCGATAAAGAAACATCCTCAATGTGGACGCATGGCGACGATTTCAGTGTAGTCACCGATCATGACGAGACCGGGTTCAGGGTGATCGAGTACGGGAAAAGCCGAAAAATCGTACTTCCAAACTCGTTGAAACGCGAGATCGAACAAATTAAATTACGCGAGTTGATGCGAAGAGGAATTGGGCAGCACACCATTGAAAAAGCGCTGCACACGCATGTACGCGTAAATACCTACAGCAAAATTCTGGCCGCAATCGCGGAATACAACACCGGCACCTAAGCCCGACCTATCGGCACAGCTTTCAGAGCATCGGCCATGCCTCTTGCTAGGTGTTACCATATTCTCCTTAAGTAGTATTTCAGTAAACCGTGAATACGATCCGCTCCACAGACTGGACGGCCCACTCAGTCCGTATCGCTGCCTGCGGTCTCGGGGCCGTACTCGGTGGCCCTTTGGGAGGTGTGCTGGGCGGCTGGCTCGGCAATGCCCTGGGACCGTCGGCAGTCGACCTGATCACTCATTACGCCGAAAAGTTCGGTGAAGGGGCCGCGGTAAAACTGCTCGATCTCGGCGCTGGCTCCTTTGTGCAGGGCTCGGAGATGGAGATGGGTCCCACGGAGTTAGAAGCTCTCTACCGTGAAACTCTTCAATTCAGTCTTAACGAGCTTTCCACATCAATCTCCGGGAACCGTTATGAGGACTGGTTCAATCACTGGCAATGCTGCCTTGCATCCAAAGCAAATCTGAATCTCTCTGATGTCACACTGGGCCAGTCAGACAAGGGCAACCCGCATGACCAACTTCGTCTGGTCCTGGAAACTCTCGACGCCCAGGGAGCGGCGATGGCGCGGAACGATTTGTCGCTCAACATCACGCTCCGCGCACTTCCAGAAGAACTCCTATCCAAACTGATAGCCAAGCTTCCAGAATCCCTCGACAAGAATTTTCGCGCGCTCATTGTTGGATCAAAATACGAAAGGGCATGGAAGGAAAAGTTGCTGATATTCGAGCGATCCGCTCGGAAAGCGCTCGAAGATATCGATCAAACAACACAGAGAACCGAATCCAAGGTGGACAGGATCGGCGAAGACGCAAAGGCGATCCGAGAGCTGCTCGAAAAGGAATGGAGAAGCGCGCAACAGCAAGGCCGACTCAGTCCGGAACAGTTGAAGGACAAAGACCAAGAGATCGCACGCCTGACCGAACAGCTTCGCAAATTGCAGGATGAACTTGCGGCGCGGTCATCCGAGCCGGAAGAAGTCCGCCTGTCGACACTTATTGCGACCGGAGACCTCGCAGGGGCAATTCGACTGAAATCAAACCAGGTAAACTCGCGCAGAAGCGAGGCACAGATGTTGCCGCGCGATCTCTTCGAACTGGGCAAGCTTCATGAACTGCGCTTCGATTGGCCCAATGCTTTACGGGCGTACCGTGAAGCATGGGAGCTACGCCAGGACCCGGAATTCGGATTTTCTTACGCCTATTATGCACGGCTACAGAATCATTTCACAGAAGCCATCGCGGTATATCAGAATCTCCTTCCGACCTCCCGGAACCCTGCTGATCGCGCGATGACGCTCAACAACATGGCCGTTCTCTACCGCGAGACGCAGCGGATGAAGGACGCCGAAGCGGCATTCGTTGAGGCGCTGTCGATTCGTCACGAGTTGGCCAAAGCAAACCCGGAGGCCTACCTCCCGATTGTAGCGATGACGCTCAACAACATGGCCATTCTCTACCGTGACACGCAGCGGATGAAGGACGCCGAAGCGGCATACGGGGAGGCGCTATCGAAGTATCGCGAGTTGGCCAAAGCGAACCCGGAGGCCTACCTCCCGGATGTAGCGATGACGCTCAACAACCTGGCCATTCTCTACAGCGACACGCAGCGGATGAAGGGCGCCGAAGCGGCATTCGGGGAGGCGCTGTCGAAGTATCGCGAGTTGGCCAAAGCGAACCCGGAGGCCTACCTCCCGTATGTAGCGATGACGCTCAACAACCTGGCGAATCTCTACCGCGACGCGCAGCGGATGAAGGACGCCGAAGCGGCATTCGGGGAGGCGCTGTCGAATCGTCGCGAGTTGGCCAAAGCGAACCCGGAAGCCTACCTCCCGGATGTAGCCACGACGCTCAATAACCTGGCCGTTCTCTACAGCGACGCGCAGCGGATGAAGGACGCCGAAGCGGCATACGGGGAGGCGCTGTCGATTCGTCGCGAGTTGGCCAAAGCGAACCCGGAGGCCTACCTCCCGTATGTAGCCACGACGCTCAATAACCTGGCCGTTCTCTACAGCGACGCGCAGCGGATGAAGGACGCCGAAGCGGCATACGGGGAGGCGCTGTCGATTCGTCACGAGTTGGCCAAAGCGAACCCGGAGGCCTACCTCCCGGATGTAGCCACGACGCTCAACAACCTGGCCGTTCTCTACCGCGAGACGCAGCGGATGAAGGACGCCGAAGCGGCATTCGTTGAGGCGCTGTCGATTCGTCACGAGTTGGCCAAAGCAAACCCGGAGGCCTACCTCCCGGATGTAGCCACGACGCTCAACAATCTGGCCGTTCTCTACAGCGACACGCAGCGGATGAAGGACGCCGAAGGGGCATACGGGGAGGCGCTGTCGAAGTATCGCGAGTTGGCCAAAGCGAACCCGGAGGCCTACCTCCGGTATGTAGCGATGACGCTCAACAACCTGGCCGTTCTCTACAGCGACACGCAGCGGATGAAGGACGCCGAAGGGGCATACGGGGAGGCGCTGTCGAAGTATCGCGAGTTGGCCAAAGCGAACCCGGAGGCCTACCTCCCGGATGTAGCCACGACGCTCAACGACTTGGCGAATCTCTACCGCGACGTGCAGCGGATGAAGGACGCCGAGAGCTGCTGCTTGGAGGCGAGCGCTATTCTTGAGCCTCTGTGGCAGGCCAATCTAGAAGTGCACGGCGACCAGTTCGCCAGGATTCTGTTGACTCAGGCTCTACTCTGTGAGCTGGGGGGAAGGTCTAACACAGAGGCGTGCCGTCTGGCCAGGCGTGCTTTCGATGCTGCATACCAGGCTCAGCTCAAGCACATCGCCCAGGAGATGATAGATAACTTTTGCAGTAAAACTTGAATTCTGAGGCATCCGTCCCCCCAAGCCGACCCCGCCTGCCCGCTAGCCCCGCACACCCCTCTCGCCCCACTCGCTCGCGCGCGGGCCCCGGCCTCTGGGGTCCAAGTTCCGGGGAGGGGGTGTAGCCGTTTTTCCCGTCGCCACATCCTACCCCATCCTTCGTTGACTAGCGGAGGCCACGTCCGTAAGATGAAGCGACCCGAAAGCCAGGCATCGCATAGTGATCGGCCAGACCATCTCGCATTACCGAATCGTCGAGAAGCTCGGTGGCGGCGGTATGGGTGTCGTTTACCGAGCCGAAGACATCAAACTGGGCCGTTCCGTCGCGCTCAAGTTTCTACCCGAAGATCTGGCTAAGGATCGCCAGGCCCTGGATCGCTTTCAGCGGGAAGCGCGGGCCGCGTCGGCGCTGAACCATCCCAACATCTGCACCATCCACGCGATTGACGAGGAAAACGGCCAGGCTTTCATCGTCATGGAGTTGCTCGAAGGACAGACCCTGAAACACCGCATTGGCGGCCGTCCGATGGATACGGAGACGCTTCTGAGTCTGGCGATTGAAATTGCCGACGCTTTGGATGCCGCGCATTCCAAAGGAATCATTCATCGCGATATCAAGCCGGCGAACATTTTCGTGACCAAACGTGGGCAGGCCAAGTTGCTGGACTTCGGTCTGGCGAAGCTAGCTCCGGAAAACCGTCTGGGCAGTTCGGAATCCGTGCTGCGAACGGCAACCGACGGGGCAATGGCAATGATGACCACTCCCGGCTCGACGGTTGGAACGGTGGCCTATATGTCGCCGGAGCAGGTTCGGGCCGAAGAACTTGACCCGCGCACCGATTTATTTGCTTTCGGTTCGGTGCTCTACGAAATGTCCACCGGATGCCTGGCGTTCCCGGGAAGCAGCAGTGGCGTAGTCTCAGAGGCCATTCTGAACCGCACTCCACCGCTTCCGTCGATCGCGAATCCAGCCATACCTCCTAAGCTAGAGGAGGTGATTTTCAAGGCGATCGAGAAGGAGCGCGAGTTTCGCTATCAGACAGCCGCCGAGTTGCGGGGAGACTTGAAGCGAATCAAGCGCGCGCTCGACACGTCACGCGTGCGTGCCGGCAGTGCGGTTGCCGCTCCACCGGGGACGGCTCCGGCCCCGGCGGTTGAGACTGCGGTGTCGCGAAGGCGCGTGCTGGTCACGGCATTGGCAGCCGCTGCGATCGCGATGATCGCGGGCCTCGCCGGTGGAAGGTTTTTATTGCAACGCCCGGTGCAGGCCGCACTACCGATCTACCATCCGCTTACATTCCGCCGAGGCATGGTTCACGCTGCACGTTTTGCTCCTGACGGCAAGACCATCATCTACAGCGCTGCGTGGGAGGGCAAATCTTTGCAGCTGTTCACCACGCGGCCGGAAAGCCCAGAGTCGCATGAGTTGGAGCCGGCCGGAGCCGACGTCCTCGCCGTCTCGTCGTCCGGCGAAATGGCGCTTTCGCTGGGAAGCCGCCCGGTCGCCCAATTTCTCTATTCCGGCATACTCGCGCGCGTGCCTTTGGTCGGCGGCGCGCCGCGGGAGATCCTGGAGAATGTGGAATGGGCTGATTGGTCTCCGGATGGAAGCGCGCTGGCCATTGTGCGGCAGGAGCAAGGGCGGCACCGCCTGGAGTTTCCCCCGGGTAAGGTGCTCTATGAAGCCGATGGATGGATTGGTCATATTCGCATTTCCCAGAAAGCAGACACCATCGCCGTTATTGACCACCCCCAACTGGGCGACGACGGTGGGGCGGTTGCCGTGGTTGATCTGGCCGGGAAAAAGACAACTCTTTGTACCGGCTGGGACAGTATTCAGGGAATTGCATGGTCGCCCAGCGGCGATGAGATCTGGTTTACGGCCACGCGAACTGGTGGCGACCGGTCTCTCTATGCCGTCAACCTCGCGGGAACCGTCCGGCTGCTCGCGCGCGTTCCTGGAGAATTGACGTTGCTCGATGTTGGCCGGGAGGGGAATGTGCTCTTGACCCGCGGCAACGACCGGGCCGGAATAATCGGTCTGGCTCCCGGCGAGCCCAAAGAGCGCGATTTGTCCTGGCTCGACTGGTCGGTGCCAGGCGATCTGTCAGCCGATGGTCGAACCGTCCTTTTTGGGGAAACCGGGGAGGGTGGAGGACCAAAGTATGCGGTCTACCTGCGCAAAACGGATGGTTCGCCGGCCATTCGTCTGAGTGAAGGAATTGGAACTGCATTATCTCCTGACGGGAAATGGGCGCTGGCGCGACCCAACGTGATTCCATCACCACTGGTCCTGTTGCCGACCGGGGTCGGTGAAGCGAAGCCTCTCACCCACGATTCGATCAATCACCTCTGGGTGCGATGGCTCCCCGATGGGAAACGACTGGTGTTCTCGGGCAACGAGGCGGGACACGGATTTCGTCTCTACGTAGAGTCTCCCGGGGAAGGCAAGCCGCGCCCGATCAGCCCGGAAGGCGTGAACCCGGCAGTGGTGATCTCTCCGAAGGGCGACTTTGCCGCCAGCGTCGGTCCGGATCACAAGTTTTACCTTTATCCCGTCGCCGGCGGCGAACCCGTGCTCGTCCCCGGCGCAGCGCCAGATGAGGCACCGACAGGCTTCTCCGCAGATGGCCGATTCCTTTACATCTACCGTTTTGGAGAGATTCCAGCCCGAGTGTTTGAGCTCGAGTTGTCGACCGGAAAAAGAACGCTCTGGAAAGAACTGGTGCCCGCCGATGCGGCGGGAATCGACACGATTCGGGGAATAACAATAACCCCGGACGCCAAGGCTTACGTGTACGGCTATATCCGAACCCTCTCAGATCTCTACCTCGTCGAAGGCTTGAAGTGACGGCAGATTAGTGCCGTTTTCGCGGCCCAGAAGGAGATTCGTGCCCATGCATACCCGGAATCCATACGAAATCGCGTTGGACAAGAACGACGCGAATTACACGCCGCTGTCGCCGCTGACTTTCATCCGGCGTACGGCCGCCGTGTTTCCCGAGCGCACAGCGGTGATTCACGGGGCCATCCGGCGCAGCTGGCGCGAAACTTTCGAGCGGTGCATTCGGCTGGCGTCAGCCTTGAAGCAGCGCGGCATCGGGGTGGGAGACACGGTTTGCGTAATGGCGCCTAATGTACCCGAGCTGCTGGAGGCACATTTCGGCGTGCCCATGGCTGGCGCGGTGCTCAATGCGCTCAACATCCGGCTGGACGCCGAGACCATCGCTTTCGTCCTCCAACATAGCGATTGCAAGGTGCTGATCACGGACCGCGAGTTTTCGGGCGTGATCGCAAAGGCGCTCGACCGAGTTGGCGACAAGCCGCTGGTCATTGACATCGACGACCAATATGCCCAGGGCGGCAAACTGCTGGGCGAACTAACGTACGAGCAGTTTCTGGCGGAGGGCGACTCTAATTTCGCTTGGGAACTGCCGAGCGATGAATGGCAGGCGATCTCTCTCAATTACACCTCGGGCACCACGGGCAATCCCAAGGGAGTGGTGTATCACCACCGCGGCGCTTACCTGAACGCCGTTGGCAATGCCTTGACTTGGGCGATGCCGCACCACCCCGTCTATTTGTGGACATTGCCCATGTTTCACTGCAATGGCTGGTGCTTCCCGTGGACCATCACGGCCATGGCAGGTACGCATGTATGCCTGCGGCAAGTCACGGCCAAGGGAATGTACGATGCGTTCGCCGATCTCGGCGTCACGCATCTGTGCGGCGCACCGATTGTCCTCGGAACTATAGTCAACGCGCCAGCCGGGCAGAAGCGGGATATCCAGCGAGGCATCCGGGTGATGACTGCGGGCGCAGCGCCACCGCCGGCAATCCTGGAGAAGATGCAGGGTCTCGGGTTCGATGTCACGCATGTTTATGGATTGACGGAAGTGTACGGTCCGGTGACGGTTTGCGCTTGGCACGAGGAGTGGGATACCCTGCCGGCCTCCGAGCAGGCGACTTACAAGGCGCGGCAGGGTGTCTGTTACGAGACGCTCGAAGGGCTGATGGTAGCCGACGCAGTGACCCTGAAGCCGGTGCCTAGCGATGGCGCTGCCATGGGCGAGATCTTCCTGCGCGGCAACACCGTTATGCGCGGCTATCTGAAGAATGCCAAGGCCACTGAGGAAGCCTTCGCGGGCGGCTGGTTCCACACCGGCGACCTCGGAGTCATGCATCCGAACGGCTATATCGAATTGAAGGATCGTTCCAAGGACATCATCATTTCCGGGGGGAAAATATTTCCACTATTGAAGTTGAGGCGGTGCTCTATCGCCATCCGGCGGTGCTGGAGGCCGGAGTAGTCGCGCGACCCAACGAAAAATGGGGAGAGACACCCTGCGCCTTCATTACGCTGAAAGAGGGAGCCTCGGCCACCGAGCAGGAGATCATCGATTTCTGCCGCGAACGCTTGGCGCACTTCAAAGCGCCGAAGACCGTCATCTTCGGCCCCTTGCCGAAGACTTCTACGGGGAAGCTACAAAAATTCCGGCTGCGCGAGAGTGCCCGCGAACTAACCGGCCCGGCCTCCGCGGAAAAACCCTGATCGCCTTCGATTTCCACGTCAGGACTTGATGTCGCGCGGCGGGTCAAGCATCCTGTTTTCCTGGCCGTTGCTGCCACTACTGCTTTGCTCCTCAAATTTCAAACGCCAGGCTCGCTGTGTTGCGGCAAATTTCCTTCCAGCAAGTCGTGCAGCCGGTTCGCCGGGCAGCGCAGTCCGATATAGAAGCTTCCGAACAGCGCATAAACGGCACTGACGTGGTCGAAGCGCATCTCGTAGATCAGCTTCTTGAAAACTAAGGGATCGTCGGCGAACAGGTCGACGCCCCACTCCCAGTCGTCAAACCCGATGGAGCCGGTGATGATCTGTTTCACCTCTCCGGCATAGCGGCGTCCGACCAGCCCGTGTTCATTCATCTGGCGCTGGCGTTCTTCCATGGGAAGCGTGTACCAGTTCTTGTCTTCGCCGCGCCGCCGGTCCATAGGATAAAAGCAGATGTAGCGGTTCGGCGGCATCGCCGGAAACAGCCGCGGCTTCATCGCTTCTTTCTGGCGCGCGATGGTTTCCTGGATGGCGCGCTTCCATTCCTCCGAGTGCGGTTCCACGCCGCGATCGGCGAGAGCCTTGTAGGTCTTCAATGACGACTCATACAACCCCAGCTCAATCACCGACAGGTACGAAGTCGCAGGCTCCAGGAAGTCATTGAGTCGAAGCCGCGCCACATCGAGTTCCGCCTGATTGAGCTGGTCGAAGCTCTCGCGGAAGTGGACCAGCATCAGATCCCCTTTGTGTCCCAGCAGAGAGAACAGCGCCGACTGCCCATCGGCCTTGGCTTCCATCTCGGCCAGCAGCCGCGCGGCTTCGGCGGCGATCTCGCGGCGGGCGTTATCAGAGGTGGAGCGCCAGGCGGTCCAGCGGAAGCGCATCATCTGGTGGAGCGTGGTGTAGCCTTCAAGCGTCAAGGGCACGGCGGGGAGTTGCCCGGCGGCAACCGGGAGAGTTGACGGATGCGTTGGATTCATGGACTCATTGTAAACATGATTGAATCATTGAGGCATTGAGACATTGAATCATTGCCCCAATGCCCAATGATTCAATGTCTCAATGATTCAATGACTCAATGCCTCACCCGACGTACCCTGGCCGCCACGGGACGCAGATTGCTCCAGTGTGCGTCGGTGTGCTAAAAGCAGCTATATGCGCAAATGGATGAGCGAGCGCTTGAAGCGCCGCAAGAAGGCCGGAGACGGCTCCACCAAGGAAGGAACCAAAGCACCCGAGCCCTTGCAGCCCAGGTTCTACGATAATGAGCCCACCGCGCCTCCCGAAGTTCCCGCCGAGACTCCAGTGGTCGAGTCGCGTCGACCGTCGAGACCGGAACCGGAGCCTGAGGCTGCGCCTGAGCCCGCCGCACCGCCCGCCGCAGCATCGGCGGCAGGTGAGCCGCGACCACGAACGTCTCGCCGTCGTCGCAGCCGCGGAGGTCGTGGCGGATCTCGTCCACGGCCGGTAGCCGCTGAGCCCGCAGTGGCAGCAGAACCGTCCGCCGCAGAATCGTCCCCGGCAGAAGCACCCGCCCTGGAACCAGTGGTTGCGGGGACGTCACAAGAGCTTGAACCACAGGGGGCACCGAGGATCACAGAGGAAAGCGCTGCTCCGTTACCGGCTCCAGCTGCGCCGGTTCAAGCTGCGCCGACTCCCGCGCGCGCCAGCAAGGGAACGGTAGTCCTGGCCATCGGGTTGCCGGGATCGGGCAAGAGTTCGTGGTTCAAGCGGCACAATATTCATCCGCTTTCGAGCGATCTGCTGCGCGAACTTCTTTTCGATGACGCGCAGGAGCAGCGCTTTCAGGATCTGGTGTTTTCGAACCTGCGATCGATGCTGAAGGCGAGGCTGATTGCGCGCCGTCCCATGAACTACGTGGATGCGACCAACCTTACCCCCCACGACCGCCATAGCTGGATCAAGCTGGCCAAAGATTACGGCTACGATGTGCAGGGTGTGTTCTTCGACGTCCCGCTTGAGGTTTGCCTGGAACGCCACCAGCGCCGTGGCCGCGCCGTCCCGGAAGATATCATGCGCAAGATGGCGGGCAAGTTGAAGCCTCCGACCTTCGAGGAGGGCTTCTCGAAAATCACTGTTGTGCGGGTGAAACAGAAAGAGGGGTCGGCCGAGTAGAGGCGGCGGAGCCAGTCGGCGGTCGTTAGTCGTTAGTCGTTCGCGGTTTGCCAACGACTAACGACCAACGACTAATTCTCACCCCTTCAGATACGGCAGTAGTTCTCGAAACGCGGGCGCGCCCGACGACCGCAGCAGTTCGTAGATCATCATTTCGGTCGAGGACAGAATGGTTCCGGCCGCGCGCATGCGGTCCAGCCCGATTTTCCAGTTTAATTCTGTCCGCGAGCTGACTGCATCCGAAGCCACATGCACCAGATAGCCCTCTCGCAGCGCCCCCATCGCAGTCTGCATCACACAGATGTGGGTTTCCATACCGCACAGCAGTACGGTCGTCCGCTGGCCCGGCAAGCGCTTCAGCAATGAGCAGAACGCCTCGCTGCCGAAGCAGGAGAACATCAGCTTGTCGATGGGCGGGCTCTCCGGCAGCAAGGACGCAATCTCCGGCACGGTGTTGCCCAAGCCCTTCGCGTATTGTGTCGTCACCAGCGCCGGCATCTTCAGGATTCCAGCCAGGCGAACCAGCAGCTGGATATTTCGCACCAGCCGTTCTTTTTCCCAGATCGGCGGCAGCAATTTTTCCTGCATGTCAACGACGATGAGAGCGCACTGCTCGGCCTCAAGTGGACGACGCGCCATCTCGGCGTAGTCGGTGTCAATTCGGGTGATATTTCCGGTGAAAGTTTCTGTGAGAGTTCCGCTGCTGGGCATAGTGCCTCCTCGCAAGGCTGCCAACGATTTTAACGCCGGGTCTCGTATCTGGCGCGTCCACCGGCAAGAGTACACCGTTTTGCCGTGGCGGCAAAATGGTTTAGAATCGCAGCGTAGCCTCGTCGTTCAACGGTAGGACATCTGCCTCTGGAGCAGAGTATCGGGGTTCGAATCCCTGCGAGGCTGCCAACCTTTACTCCGATTCTAACAGCCTCCGTTTGACGCTGTGGCCCACGGCCACCAGGAAAATGGCGCTCTTGCCTTCGGCGTGTGGGGAGAAGAAGCGGGTCACTTCGTCGTCGTAAAAGGTGAGGCCGGTGGCGCCCAGGCGCTGGGCGTAGGCCGCAAGATAGAGTTTGCCGCCGAGGATGCCGGCTTCAAGCTGCACTGCCCGATACCCCCGATTTCCAAAGCGAGAGAATATCGGCCGTAAGTCGGCGAGGAGAAAAATGTCTACGGCGGCGTCGGCAGGCAACTGCTGCTCTAATCCGAGATACCCAGCCTGGGCGCGAAAATCCCCATGCTTTAGACACTCGAGCACTCCACGGTCGCGGTGAAAGACGTACGCTCCGGAGTCTAGACCCTCGACGGCATGCACGATCAGGTAGAGTTGGTTGAGTTGAGATCCCATTGGATCTAGAAAGTCAGCCGGCACTCCCCGCGTAGCTCGGTCCAGCACGGTGGAAAGCTGCGCCAGGCTGATCGGGGTGCGCGCAAACTGGCGGCTGGAGCCGCGGCGCAGGATGACCTGCTCGATCGGATCACGAGGCATGTCGCCGTCAGAAAGAGGTTGGAGCCGAACGACGGGTCCCGCGGGCGGCGGAGAACCAGGCATTCCCGTATTCCCCAGCGGAGTACGCGCCCGCCATTCCGCAACTTCTTCCGCCGAATCGAGCGAAGAGGCGGCGTGCATTTCGCGCATGAGCGGATAGTCAACCTCGTCGCGAGAGAGCGGGACAGTTTCAAATCCGAGCGGGGAGATCTCTGTAAGCGCTCGGGTAGCGGTTCGCGAAGGCGGCGCCGTTTGGCCAGAAAGCGCGGAGTCATGACCGACGGCGACCAGCGAGAAGGCCACCTCGCGCTGGGAATCGACATCCAGCAGGCGGTTCACCGTCGCGTCCACAAAGCCGCATACTACCTTGGCCGGCAGCCCCAGGGCGGTGGCGACGGCCAGCAGGTTGGCGAGCATCGTGCCGTTGTCCCAGCCGAAATGGCGGTAGGTGCGCGCCTGATATTTCCATGCGTTGCGCCAGTACGTGCACGTGCAAACGATGGTCAGCGGCGCGTGAGCGATGGCGGGTTCGCCGCCAGTGGCCTCGACCAGGACACTGCGATAGTCTCCGGCACGCAGCCGGCGCAGGCCGAACTCGGCAGGGGCGAAGTGATACACGCCAGCCTGAAGGTGCGGGAGTTCGCGGCAAACCAGATAGAGCTCGACTTCGTAGAGCGCTCCCGTGCACGCGGCCGCGCGAAAATAGATTTCGCCGCCCGAATACTTTCTCTGCCGGGTAATGCCTGCGGAAAGGTATAGGAGTTGGGCCACGGCCTCTAAGTCCGGCGCCGCGTTTGTCTGGGCGTTTGTCTGCGCGGGGACGCTGCCGGCGATCGCAGAAAGGGCGGCCACTCCAGTCTGGCGCACCTCGGTTGGCATGCGCGATGGCTCCAGCGCGGGATAGATTTTGAACGGCAAGGGCTGGTTCCGAAAGTCCAGGGAATGCGGGTTGGTGCGAACGCTGGTGTAGGAATGCTTAGTAACTTCGTGGTAGTTCCAGGCAGCTTCGGCATTGGCGTTCGTGGGCATGGCTGGTGCCGAAAAGCTTGACAATCGTAGCGCACAAGCCTAACATTGAAATTGAGCAGGCACCTTGTCTTATTCGTACTCTTTCAGTCCTCTAACCAAGTTAGCCTAACTGAAAACTGCTTCTCTTCGATTGTTCGGAGGAGAAACTGAGTCACGTCATTGTGGATCTGCTGGGAATCTTGTTGCCAGCGAGAAAACCGAAGGCCCAGTGAGAACCAGTGCCTGGTCTGGTTTTCGATTGCGAATGGCAAGTGCGAAAACAGGGAGCCGGCTTACTCTTGCCCCCTTCTGTTGGCAGTCACTTTTGTTGTCAGATCGACGGAAAACAGAAAGGAACCATGAAAAACATCAAATTTGTTGTGAAAGTGAACCGTGGCGCTCATGCCCCTCAATATGTGCAGCGCGTTGATAAGATTCCCATCCAGACGACAACCGACCGCAAGCTGGCCCTGGTAATGGGTAGATTTACAGCCGAAGACGCGGTCAAATCCATGCAAACTTCCCACTGTAACCCGGAATTAGTATCCGTACGGGTCAGCGTCTAGAATTTCGGCGGCGGGCCGAGCCGAAGCAATCGAATAGGAAGCACGACTATCCCCCATATGAGCCGGGCTGGCTGGGTTACGCTCCGCTCGACGGATAAATTATGCAAAAACGTGAATGTTCGGAGTGCGGTGGGGAATTGGTTCTGGCAGTGCGCGCGAACCAACCCCCTCCGAGTAACGGCGGGCCAAACCTCGTGACCAGCGCATTCACAAGCTGGAGATGTGGCACCTGCGGCTGCGCCTTTACAGCAGCGCAACTTCGCGAAGACAAGCGAGCGGTCAAAGCAGCCGAACACGCCTAAGTACTTAGCCGGAAAATCCCGTACTAATCCCCCGAAGGCATCAGTTCGTCAGACGCCTCCCAGCAAACAGCCATCAGCGACGGATCGGTGAATGACTGATCGGTGAACGACTGATTGGCAAACGACTGATTGGCAAACAATGGATCGCCCATTGCCATCGGCTGCGTAATCGCGTGGCCATTGCCCGGCACCGCAAGTAGATCGATGACGTCGCCGAACTGGGCCTCCTCAGTCGAGCCCTCGAGCGCCTTGGTGGACGTGGTGCCGCCAGTGATGACCTGCTGCACGGCATCGAAGTATCCCGTTCCGACGAAGCGCTGGTGCTTGACCGCTTCATAACCGACCTGCTGCTCGCGGAGGAATTCCTTTTCCTGCAGTCGAGAGTAAGCGGACATGCCGGCCTGCTTATAGCCGCGGGCGAGTTCGAACATGGCAAGGTTAAGAGCGTGGAACCCTGCCAGCGTGACGAACTGGAACTTGTAGCCCATGCTGGCGAGCTCGTGCTGGAAACTGGCGATGGTGGCGTCGTCCAGATTCTTCTTCCAGTTGAACGAGGGCGAGCAGTTATAGGCCAGCAACTTGCCGGGATAGACCTCATGCACGCAATCGGCGAATTCGCGTGCTTCCTCGAGATCGGGCTTGGAGGTTTCGCACCAGAGAAGATCCGCATAGGGCGCGTAAGCAATGGCGCGGGCGATGGCGATCTGTAAGCCGCCCTCAATGTAGTAGAAGCCTTCGACGGTGCGCTCGCCGGTAACGAATTCGCGGTCGCGCGGGTCGACGTCGCTGGTCAGAAGATTGGCGCTGTCGGCGTCGGTGCGCGCCATGATCAGCGTGGGCACGCCCATTACATCGGCGGCGAGCCGGGCAGCGACCAGTTTCTGGATCGCCTCGGAGGTCGGCACCAGCACTTTGCCACCCATGTGGCCGCACTTCTTGGCCGATGAAAGCTGATCCTCAAAATGGACACAGGCGGCGCCCGCCTCAATCATGGCCTTCATAAGTTCGAAGGCGTTGAGGTTGCCGCCGAATCCCGCTTCGGCGTCGGCAACGAGCGGAGCGAACCAGTTCGTGCCGTTGTGGCCTTCGGCGTGATGGATCTGGTCGGCCCGCATCAGGGCCTGATTGATGCGGCGGCACAGATTAGGCACGCTGTCGGCTGGATAAAGACTTTGGTCGGGGTACATCTGGCCGGCATTGTTGGCGTCGGCGGCGACCTGCCAGCCGCTTACATAGATGGCCTTCAATCCAGCTTTCACTTGCTGGACAGCCTGGTTGCCGGTCATGGCGCCGAGCGCCGGGACGAAGGACTCTGCCGTGTCCTGCAGCATGTTCCACAGCCGCTCCGCGCCGTGACGCGCGAGGGTGTGTTCGATCTGGAACGAGCCCCGCAGGCGGTTGACATCGTGTTGGGTATACGGACGAGTAATACCACGCCACCGTGGGCTGTTCTGCCAGTTGGTGGTTTGCCGGTTGAAATTCGTCATGTGTCTATCCCCACGCAAAGTTTTGCGTCTTACATGGAGTAGACCCCCGGTTGGCGCTTTCAGACAAACCGCGCTGTCCGTCCTGTCCCACTGGTCCGAAATGACCTAGTGGGGAGGAGGCAAGTCTGCGTTGGCACGTCGACGCGGGATTACAGCATTCTCATTCGTAGCTGCCGGGGCCGGGTTCCGATTTACAACCTTATGGAGGGGTTCTTGACGCTTGCCAGTTATGATTTATTGGACTAGAACGTCAATGAATGGTGATGGGCGCACGCAGGAGTCATTCGGCCAACTTGCAGATTGACGCAGGCTTTCTCTCGCAGTTACAGCGACATGTTGCGGCGCGTGAAATCGATCGCGGGATGGTGTGTCTGCGATCGCACCAGGAGCTGATCGAGAGGTTCGACCCCTGCCAGGAAAATGCCGCTCGACTGCTGGCCCATCTGGCGATATGGACGGATATCGGATTCAGCGGGCCGCCACTGCGGGAGCTTCTGCAACGCTTTGAACACTTTGAACCAGGATTGCGGTCGCAGCTCTCAATCGCCGAATACATCTGCCTGCGCATGACCGAGGGCGTGGCTGCGATGGCGGAAGAAGCGGAGGAAAAGGCGATTGGTCATTTTGACTTCGTCCTGAGCCTGGGGGCAGAACTGGACGACCGGTTTCTGCTGGCCATCGTTTATTTCTGGAAGGGACGCTGCCTGCGGCGAAGAGGCGACTACGACGAAGCCCTGATCTACACCGGCAAAGGAAGAGACCTGGCGCTGGCGTTAGGCCATCTGCGCATGGCGGCGGTGATGCAGGTGCTCGAGAGCTGGCTTTTGTTTCAGCAGGGCAAATGGAAAGAAGCCATGCGTATATCCCATGCGGCTGAGAGCGCGCTGCGCGAGACCGACGACTATGTAACGCTCGGCAACATTCAATCCTTCTACGGGCGAATGGCGCGCCGGGAAGGCCGTTTCGATAAAGCGATTGAGTTCTTCGAGAGCGCCATTCGCTATTACGGCAAGCGCGACCCGCGGCATCCGAACCTGGCGCGATCGCTGGCCAACATGGCGCTCGCCAAGCGCGGGATCGCTCTGCAGTTGCAGAAAAGAATCGACCGCGACGCCCAGCGGCGGCGGAAGACCTCGTCCAAGCGCCAAGGTGAGCCCGGCGCAGCGAGCCTGGGTTCTCGAAACCTGGGTTCTCGAAACCTGGGTTCTCGAAATCACGATGCTCGAAATCAGGACTCTCGAAATCAAGATTCGAACGAACACGATTCGCGCAACCATGACTTGCACGATCACGACTCGCGCGACCTGGATTCTCGCCAGTCTGACTATCGCGGCCGCTTGGCCCAGCTTCGCCGCGAAGCGCTTGAGCACCTGGAGGCCGCCCGGGCCATCTACCAGAGGCACCCGAACCATCACGGAGCCGGCACGGTTTACCTCAATGCCGCGTACATCCATCTCGATAGCGGAGACTTTCAGCGCGCCGAAGAGGAAGCCGCCTCGGCGTACGACGTGGCGGAAGAGAAGCAGGACTACATTCTGATGGGCCGGGCGCGTATTCTGCAATGCATGATTGAAAATGCGAAGGTGGAGGAAGAGATCGGAGAAGGCGCCGATCCGGGAAGCCATGCGCGGCGCGCACTCGAGTTCAGTCAGGAGGCGATTGATCTGGCCAAGCATACCCAGCATCATCTGCTGCTCGGAAACGCGCATCTGTGGCAAGGATTGACACGGTGCAATTCGTTTTTCGATAATTCGGAAGCGGCGCGCGAGTCTTACGACCTGGCGCGCGCATCCTGCGGGACGAATCCACCCGACAACAACATGTGGCAGGATCTGCAGACCTTGGGCGCGAAGATTCTTCGCAAGGCAAGTGTCCATCCGGCGCTGAAGGCGTGGTCGCAGGGCGCGGTGGGGGAGAAGACGTTCCGGCAAATCAGCGAAGAATTTGCGGAGATTGTGATCGCACAGGTCTGGGAGCGCGAAGGCCGTAAAGTATCTCGAGTGGCGGCTCGGCTCTCGATTTCCCCCAAGAAAGTGCGCCGCATCCTGGCGCGGGTGGGACGGCGAAAGCCGCGTCGCCGTTAGCGAAATTGTTGACCGGTGCGTACCCGGAGGGACGATCAGAATCTGGAGCGATCTCGGCCGGGGTTGATGAGATGTACGTGTAATTTGCGTCCCAGCAATATATCCAAGTAAAATAGTAGAGTTAGTGGTGTTAACCGGCGGCGGGAAGTCTGAGATGCGATTCGCTGCCGACTCCGCGAATCGAAAGAATCGATTCGCAATTCCGAGAATCGAAAATTTATGAAGATTGCAAAAGATGTAACGGAACTGATTGGCCACACGCCGCTGGTGCGTCTGAACCGGGTTGCGAAGGGAGCGGTTGCCGAGGTGGTGGCGAAGCTGGAAAGCCAGAATCCCCTGGGCAGCGTAAAAGACCGCATCGGGGTCAGCATGATTGCCGATGCCGAGAGTGCCGGACGGATTCATCCCGGAAAAACCGTTCTGATCGAGCCCACCAGCGGCAACACCGGGATCGCTCTCGCGTTCGTCGCGGCGGTGAAGGGCTACAAGCTCATCCTTACCATGCCCGAGACCATGAGCCTGGAGCGGCGTGTGCTGCTGCTGGCTTTGGGCGCAGAAATAGTCCTTACGCCGGGTCCGCGGGGAATGAAGGGAGCGATTCTGAAAGCCGAGGAGCTGATTGCCAGCACTCCCAATTCCTACATGCTCCAGCAATTCGACAACCCGGCAAATCCGAAGATTCACTTCGAAACTACCGGTCCCGAGATTTGGGAAGACACGGACGGGCGCGTGGATTTTCTGATCTCTGGCGTTGGCACGGGCGGGACGCTTACCGGCGTCTGCGAATACATAAAACCAAAGAAGCCGTCGTTCAAGGCGGTAGCCGTCGAGCCGGCAGATAGCGCAGTCCTCTCTGGCGGACCACCGGGGTCGCACAAGATTCAGGGGCTCGGAGGCGGTTTTATTCCCAGCATTCTGCGCCGGGATTACATTGACGAGGTCATCACCGTGACCAACGACGAGTCCATTGACATGGCGCGGCGGATGCCGCTCGAAGAGGGTCTGCTGGTCGGCATCTCTTCGGGAGCGGCGGTGGTCGCGGCTTTGAAGGTAGCGCACCGCCCGGAAAATGCCGAAAAATTGATCGTTGTGGTTCTGCCGTCGTTCGGCGAGCGCTACTTGAGTAGTATCCTCTTCGAAGGACTCCGGAACCAGGCGTTGCAGATTCCGACGTCGCAACTTCCGGCCTGATCCTTAATCTTGGATCTTTAATCTTGGACCCATGCCGCATCTGTTGGCGCACATCCGCGAAGATATTGCCACGGTGCTCGACCGCGACCCGGCAGCACGGTCGCGTCTGGAGGTTTTTCTCTGCTACTCCGGCCTGCATGCGGTGTGGTTCCATCGCGTCAATCATTGGCTCTGGAACCATCGTTTCTTCTTGATGGCGCGCCTCTTGTCGCAGGTTTCGCGCTTCCTGACCGGAACTGAAATTCATCCGGGCGCAAGACTGGGCCGCCGATTTTTCATTGATCACGCCCTGTCTGTGGTGATCGGTGAGACAGCGATCGTCGGCGACGATGTAACCCTCTACCAGGGAGTGACGCTTGGCGGCACTGGTAAGGAGCACGGCAAGCGCCATCCCACGCTCCTCGACAACGTCGTCGTGGGCAGTGGCGCCAAGATCTTGGGCAATATCACCGTTGGCCACAATTGCCGCATTGGCGCTGGGTCGGTTGTGCTGCGCAACGTGCCCGACGATTCCACCGTGGTGGGCGTGCCGGGACACATCGTTCTTCGAGAGGGCAAACGCGTCGTTATCACCGACCCCAAACTGATCAACGACCCGCTTTCCGAGGCCTTGTCCGCAGTCGCCTCTGAAGTGAACCGGTTAGCGGAACGAGTGCATCAACTGGAGGGCACGGGCGGAAGTGAGCCGCCATCTGAATGTCTGCAACGGATCATCGAAGACATCGATTACCAGATCTAGCCGAAGTGTTGCGAGCGGACCCAAGGTGCGTCCCCATGGTTGCGGTGTCCTTTATTTTCTATCCCTACGAAGAAACTCTGAGCCTGCGACTCGACGTTGTAAAATGGCAAGATGCCGTTACAACCAGGAAGTCCCACGTTTAACAAGAAGCGCACGCCGCCTCCGGACGAGACGTTTGAAGAAGCGGCCTATTTGAAGGCGCTGGGGGAAAAGCAGAGGGTCGTAAGCCTGAAGCTGGCCGACGGCGAGGTGGTCCGCGGCTGGATTGAATACTACGACAAGAATATGGTGCGCGTGACACGCGAGGATGGTCCGAATCTGTTCATCTTCAAGCACGAGATTGTGTATATCGCGGAAGACGGGAAGAAGAAGTAGCTTGGATCAGTTCTCAGTTCCCGGTTCTCAGTTCTCAGTTCTGGCACTCAAGCCGGGGATGAAAGTCTGGAAGTCGCATGACATCCGATCAGTCCCCTCAATCTGTCGACCTGATTTCTCCCATGCAGGCGATGGCCCGCGAAGCGGGCATCCTGCTGATGGACTATTTTCGGCAGCACGTGAAGATTGAATATAAGGGCGACGTGGATCTGGTCACGGTGGCCGATCGCAAGTCGGAAGCGCTGATTCTGGAGAGGATTCGCCGCCAGTTCCCCACTCATGACGTTATGGGTGAAGAGGGATCGCGCGTCGAAACCGGCGGCGAGTACAAGTGGTACGTCGATCCGCTCGATGGCACAACCAACTTTGCGCACGGTTATCCGGTGTTTTGCGTTTCGCTCGCTGTGGAACGCCGGGGACAACGGATCGCGGGAGTGATTTATGATCCGACTCGCGACGAGATGTTCGTCGCCGCACTGGGCAGTGGCGCGCGGCTGAACAACCAAGCGATCCACGTGTCGATGACGCCGAACTTGGGAGAATGCCTGGTCGCCACCGGATTTCCCAGCCACAAGCGGCATAAGAACCCGAATATTTATTTCTATCATCAGCTCACCTTGCGCACCCACGGGGTGAGGCGGGCGGGGTCGGCCGCGCTTGATCTGTGCTATGTCGCCTCGGGCCGGTTTGACAGCTTCTGGGAATTTAATCTCAATCCATGGGATACGGCGGCGGGCGTGCTGATGGTCGAAGAAGCCGGCGGGAAGGTCACAGACTTTTCGGGCGGCGCGTTCCAGATTGCAAGCCGCGAGACGCTGGCGTCGAATGGGTTAGTGCACAACGCGCTCTTGCACCAGTTTCAGGAGATTTTCTCGGGCCGCGGAATGGAAGAGTTGGCGAGTCCGGTTGCCTACGCGAAGCACCGAAAATTCTAGAAAACCTATTTTGTAGAGACGCGGCGTGCCGCGTCTCCTTCGGCGGAGGAGACAGGGCGGAGGAGACGGGGCAAGCCCCGTCTCTACAGTAGGGATTACAATTACTGGTGTGGGTTCGTCTCTTCTTGAACGCAAGATTGAAAAGCGTCCCGGCAAGGTGCGTCTGCGGGGGCGCATTCTATTTCTCACCGAAGCCCCGGAGCTAATCAGGAAGCAACTGGCGGGCTGGGATTTGCCGTGGGATACGAAGACTCCGGCCAAGAATCCTAAGCTCCGCGACGACATTTCTACCGACGAGATTACTCCCGCGCACTGCTGCTTCTACTTCGATCGGACGCTCGGCGAGATTCCCTATGTTGGCTTGAGGTGCGGCAACACGCTGCCGATTGGGCGCGGCGATGTGAAGAAAGGCGGCTTCGTGTGCTCGGTGAGCGGCAAGCGGCGCGGCAAAGGTTCGAGCCGCGAGCAGTCGCCTTATGCCGAGATGTGCGCTGGAATTCAAGTCGCGATCGGCGAGAATATTGAGCGCATCTACAAACAGAACTGCCAGAACCTCGGGTTGCTGACTTCGACCAACTTCTCTTTGATCGACCGGATTCGCGCCGGAGAAGAAATCGCGCTCAGCGAATTTACTGCCGGGGAAGACGAGATCACGCGGCAGGTGATCGAGTATGGGGGATTGTTTCCGTTCAATGTGGCGCGCATGCAGGGGAAAGTTTTTCTGCCGGCTATCACGACTGAGAGACGGCCGATGACTTTGGCGGAGAAGATTTTTGCGGCGCACATGACCTCAGCGGCATCGGAGACTGCCGAGCTGCGCTCGGCTGGACGGACGAATGCGTCCGTCCCTACGTGTTACGTTCGGCCGGGCGACACTGGCTTCACCCGCGTCGATCTGCGTTTCAGCCATGAGTACGTCACGCCCATGGCGTCCATTTTCTACGAGCAGAGCGTCGGCAAGAATGTTCCGGTGAACGATGCCTCAAGCATCCGCTTCTTCCGTGACCACCTCACTTTCCTCGACGAAGTCATCTCGGAAGAAAAGAAAAAAATGGGGCTGCTCGATTTGGCCACGCAGCTCAAGCTGAAGCAGGAGGAGTTCGCGAAGCAACAGGGAATCAAGCTGCACGGCGAACTCACCGACCGCAAAGGCTCGGAGGGCATTTGCCACTCGGTGATGCTGGAGACCTATGCGCTGCCGGGGCAGGTGAACGTTGGCTCCGATTCGCACACGCCGCATGTCGGCGCCATCGGATGCATCGCCTTCGGCATCGGCACGACAGACCTCTTCAACTCCTGGATTACGAAAGACGTTCGCGTCAAGGTGCCGGAGTCGGTCAAGATCGTCATTCGGGGCAAGCGGCATGCGAACGTCACGGCGAAGGACTTCATCCTGAAGATTCTTTCGCTCGATTACGTGCGCAGCGGCAAGGCGTTGGCGAAGGTGATGGAGTATGCCGGCGAAGCGGTCGAGGCGCTGTCGGTGGACGAGCGCGCCACCATGACCAATATGGCGGCCGAAATCGGAGGCTTTACCGGCATCGTGGCTCCGGATGAAAAGGTGGTCGCGTTTCTGATGGAACGCCGGGGTCTGCAACGCGCCGAAATCGAGGAGATGATCGCAGGCCTGGAGAGCGATCCGAACGCCGAATACGCTCATGTGATCGAACTCGACGCGGCCGAGATCACGCCCATGGTCGCGACTCCGGGCGATCCGGGCAACGGCAAATACATTCGCGAACTTAACACTCCCGTGCCGATTGAAATCGCCTACGGCGGAACCTGTACGGCGGGGAAGAACGAAGACATGGACATGTACGCGTCCGTTCTCGCCGACGCTTTGAAGCAAGGGAAACGAGTTTCGAAGAGTGTCGAGTTCTGGATCCAATTCGGCTCCCAGGAAACGCGCGAGTACTCGAAGCGCAAAGGCTATCTCGAAATCTTCGAGCAGGCGGGCGCGCACGTGATCGAGCCTAGCTGCGGCGCGTGCATCAATGCGGGGCCGGGAGTATCGACGCGTCCCGACCAAGTAGTGATCAGCGCGCAGAACCGAAATTTTCCCGGACGCAGCGGGCCGGGACAGTTGTATCTGGCGTCGCCGTTGACCGTCGCAGCGAGCGCGGTGGCTGGGTACATTGTCGAGTACGAACCCTCGAACGCGAAAATATCCCCGCTTAGTCTTGTGCCCTAATCTTCCTTCCTGCTTCTTGCCGTCGATCTGAGTCGGGTTCCATCCTTAGTATCTCGATGTCCTCCCCTCCGGTTACACTTAGCAGGCCCCGATGCCGACGGACGGGAAATGTGGGCGCGAAGATTAGCTGCAAAGATCAGCTTCCTTATAATGAAGTTCTGGGGAGAAGCATGATTTGTCCGGACTACAAAGAGTTCGCCCGATTGTCACGCGGCGCCACGCTGGTTCCGGTGGTGAAGTCGATCTCTGCCGACCTGCTGACGCCGGTTTCCGCTTTTCTCGCTGTGGCTGAAGGAGAGCCCGATGCCTTCTTGCTGGAGTCGGTCGAAGGTGGAGAAAAGATTGGACGCTATACGTTTCTCGGAGTGCGCCCGTTTCTGCGGCTGCAGTCGCGCGGCAATGAGATCAGAATCGAACGTGATCGCATCAAGAAAGTCGAGCGGCGCACGGGAAATGTTTTCGCAGTGATCAAGGAATTGCTGCAGCAACATCGTCCAGCGGCAATGGAAGGCTTGCCGCCGTTCACCGCCGGCGCCGTCGGTTATTGCGCGTATGACATCGTACGGCGACTGGAGAACATTGGAGAGCACGCTACCGATGACCTGGACGTTCCGGACTGTGTGCTGATGTTTTTCGATCGCGTGCTTGCTTTCGATCATCTGCGGCACCAGATCCATATTGTGGCGTCGGCGGATGTGACGGAAGCCGCGACGCGGGAAGCGCTCCGAGTTGCCTACGAGCGCGCCGTGAAGGACATCGCGCGCATCGAGAAAAAACTCGCCGCGGGCTGGAAGCCGGCGTACTGGCGCAAAACAGCCGCCAAGCCAAAGCTGGCGATGCGGGCTGGCACTCCGAAGCCACGCACTTCTAAGCCAAGGTTCCTGGAAAGCGTGCGCCGAGCCAAGGAGTACATCGCCGCCGGGGACATCTTCCAAGTCGTGCTTTCGCAGCGCTGGGATTTCGAGCCGGGAGTCGCCCCGCTCGACCTCTATCGCGCGCTGCGGACGGTGAATCCGTCGCCGTATATGTATTTCTTGCGGTTCGGCGGCGGATGGAAGGATGGCGGGCGAAAAGATCACGGGGAAATGCACGTACTCGGTTCGTCTCCCGAAATGCTGGTGCGTGCCGCTGCAGGAGGACGAAAGCTCGAATACCGTCCGATTGCCGGGACGCACCCGCGTGGGCGCGACGAAGCGGAAGACGCGGCGCTCGAAAAGAAAATGCTCGCCGACGAGAAGGAACGCGCTGAACACGTGATGCTGGTAGATCTTGGCCGCAATGATCTGGGCCGAGTCAGCGAGTATGGGTCGGTAAAGGTTCGCGCGCTGATGTACGTGGAGCGCTACTCCCATGTGATGCACCTGGTTTCGGCGCTCGAAGGCCGGCTGCGCCCTGAACTGGATGCGATGGACGCCTTTGCCGCGTGCTTTCCCGCGGGAACGCTGAGCGGCGCGCCGAAAGTTCGCGCCATGCAGATCATCGAAGAACTGGAGCCAACGCGGCGCGGAGTGTACGGCGGGTCCGTGCTCTACGCCGATTTCGCGGGCAATCTGGATTCGTGCATCGCGATTCGCACGCTGCTCATGAAAGGCAAGAAGGCATACTTGCAAGCGGGCGCGGGAATCGTAGCCGATTCCGATCCGGAGCGTGAGTTTGAAGAGACGGAGAACAAGGCGCGAGCCGTGCTGCGGGCAGTAGAGATGGCGAGGGGCAGCGAATAGAATCTCACCGATCCTCTCCGGCCTCGAAGCGATAGCCCACCCAGGGATCGGTCACAATGTAGCGAGGGGAATTGGGCGAGGGTTCAAGCTTTTTGCGGAGTTGTGCAACGAACACGCGCAGATATTCGACCTGTTCTGTGCTTTCACCACCCCAGACCGCGCCCAGCAAGGCGCGATGCGTTACCACTTTGCCGGCGTGGCGTGCCAGATACGCGAGTAAGTCAAATTCTTTCGGCGTGAGGTGGACGGCGCGGTCCTTCACAAAAACGGTGCGAGCTCCGGGATCGATCTTGAAGTCGCCCGTTTCTATCGGCTCCAGTTCTGACGCCTCCTTCCGTGTGCGGCGAAGATTGGCGCGGACGCGCGCCAGGAGTTCCTCCATACCGAACGGCTTGGTCACGTAGTCGTCCGCGCCCGCATCCAGGGCCTTGACCTTGGTCCGCTCCTCACCCCGCACCGAGAGCACGATGATGGGAATTTGCGTCTTCGTCCGCAGTTGCCGGCACAACTCCAGTCCGTCCATGTTGGGCATCGTCAGGTCGGTGATGACCAGATCCGGCGACCAGTCTTTCATGATCTCCAGCGCAGTCTCGCCGTCGTTGGCCACGCGAATGTCATATCCGTGACTGGAAAGAGAAGTCCGCAGCACCCGCGTGATCTGGGATTCGTCGTCCACCACCAGAATGTGTTTATGCTCCAACGTTTGTGCTCCAGCTCTTATGCTGCGAGATGCCCAATTAGCCGGGTTCCTGCGTCACGATGTGCACGTCTACCGCCGGGGCGTCGCGCAGAAATTGATGGATCGCCGAAAGATAGAAATATCGTTTCCAGCCCCGCGTCGCGGAGCGTCCAAAAACAACTTGCGTGATGTGTCTCTCGTTGACGAATTCCGCGACCGCTTCAGCCACGCTCTTCCCCTTTAACCGCACCACCGATGCTCCAACGTTTTCCGCGAAGCGCACGTTGGCGGCCAAGGTTCGCTGATTCGCCTCGCTGGTATCCTGCCCCAGGTCGGTATAGACCACAAAGAGCTCGGCATTCATGGCCTGCGCCATACGCGCCCCGCGGGCAACCAGATACTGCGCCGCCGGGTTCGAACTGATGCATACCGCAATCCGCTCGCGGATGGCAACCGCTGCTCGATCTTCCTGCTCCTCTCCGCGGTGCTGTTCCAGGCTTAGATCCACCTGTTGAGCCACCTGGCGCAATGCCAGTTCGCGCAAAGCGATCAAGTTGGTCTCGCGGAAAAAATTTCCCAGCGCCCGCCCCACGCGTTCCTGCGGATAAACGTCGCCTCGCCGCATGCGGTTCTGCAACGCCTCCGGAGTCAGGTCGATCATCACCTCTTCATTGACTCTTTGCAGCACCCAGTCCGGGACCGTTTCCCGCACCTGGATCCCGGTGACTCCCTGCACCGTCGGGGTCACGCTCTCCAGGTGCTGGATGTTCATGGTGGAAAGAACGTCGATCCCCGCATCCAGCAGTTCCAGCACGTCTTCATAACGCTTGCGATGCTTGCTGCCCTCGATATTGGTGTGCGCCAGTTCGTCCACCAGCACGACGCAAGGCTTGCGCGCAAGAATGGCGTCGACGTCCATCTCTTCGAAGAGCGCGCCCTTGTACTCGATCGTCTTGCGCGGCACGACTTCCAGATTCGTGATCAGGTCCGCCACCGCTTTCCTTCCGTGGGTTTCCACAACTCCGATCACCACATCTTCGCCGCGGGCGTGCCGCCGGATCGCCTCGGTCAGCATGGTGTGGGTCTTGCCCACGCCGGGGGCATATCCAAGAAATAGCTTGAACCTGCCTCCCTGCTTCTTCGTCGGCGAACATTCCTCCAGCCATTGTTCGGGTGTCTTGGGCATCGCGATTATTGTCGTTGAGACATCGGACTTTGTCGATGTGGGGAAGATGTACGGTTCAAAGTATCAACGGAAGGTCAGAGGTTAGAGGTCGAATGGCAGAAGTCAAGGCATCACTCAAACAGCGCCGCCGATCCTGGGGTTTAACCTCTGCAATCCGACCTCTAACCTCTGACCTCATTTTCCTGCCTTTCGACTACAATCGCCTCGTGAATACTGCGGCCAGATCCGGAACCGGATACCTGATCGCGGCGCTGTCTGTAGCCGGAATTACTCTCGTCGGCTACCGCTGGCTCCATCTGAATCCGACCACAGTGGCACTCGCTTTTTTACTGTGCGTCCTCGGGATCTCCGCTTCCTGGGGCTTTCGACAAGCCGTTTTCTTGTCGGTGATTGCCGCCATCGCTTTTGATTACTTTTTCCTGCCTCCGGTCGGCACCTTTACCATTGCCGACCCGCAGAACTGGATCGCACTGTTGGCCTTCCTGGTCACCGCGGCAGCGGTCAGCGAACTGTCGGCCCGCGCCCGGCGCGGCGCGCGCTCTGCCGTCGAGCGCCGACAGGAATTGGAACGCCTCTACGCCTTCAGCCAGTTGCTGCTTTCGAGCGACAACCCGGCCGAGTTGTTGAACCTGATTCCCCGCTACATCGTGGATTCGTTCGGCATCCGATCAGCCGCGATTTCGCTCTCCAGCCGGAGCGACGTTTATCGCTCCGGCCCCACCATTGACGGATTGGAATCCCACGATCTCCAATTGATCTGCGTGCGCGGCGAACCCCGGTTCGACACCGTCCATCAACTGGCCTTTATGCCGCTGCGCATGGGCATGCGCGTGGTGGGTTGCATGGGCGTCTCCGGTTCGGTGCTTTCGCGGCAAACCCTGGAGGCCATTGGCAGCCTGGTGGCCATCGCTATCGAGCGCGCGGGCGCCGTCGAAAAACTCAGCCGCGCCGAGGCCTCCCGCGAAAGCGAGCAATTGCGCTCCGTCCTGCTCGATTCGGTCACGCACGAGTTTCGATCTCCGCTCACCGCCATCAAAGCGTCGGTGACCGCGCTTCTCGGCAGCCCCAATCATTCGCCGGAGGAGAGACAGGAACTGCTGACCATCATCAACGAGGAAAGCGATCGGCTCAACCGGTTGATCGGAGAAGCCGCCGAGATGGCGCAGTTGGATGCCAGCAAAGTGGAATTTCGCTTCGCATCCGCGCCCATCGACCCCGTGGTCGATGAAGCGCTCAACGACATGAAGCAACTCCTGCTCCAGCATCCCGTGGAAGTCAGAATCCCCGCCGGCCTTCCCAATGCGCGCATGGACCCCGCCCACATCAAGGAAGTTCTCGTGCACCTGATCGAGAACGCCGCCAAGTACTCACCTCCCGGCGCTCCGATTCGCATCACCGCGGAAGCCAAAGACAACGACCAGATGCTCACGATCAACATCGCCGATCGTGGTCCTGGCATCGACGATTTCGAGCAATCGCTCGTCTTCGAAAAATTTTACCGCGGACGAAACCAGCGCGTGCAAGTCCACGGCACGGGCATGGGCCTGGCAATCTGCAAAGCCATAGTAGAAGCCCACGGAGGCCGCCTCGGCCTCACCAGCCAGTTGGGGCACGGCTCGGTTTTTTACTTCAGTTTGCCGCTGGGGTGAGGGGGGAAGTCCTTAACTTTGCGTTCGGCACATATAAATGAAGTCGGCACGTTAACTATTTGCGCTCTGGGCTGTCCCAACCCGCTGAAGCTGCTTCTTCTCCCGAAACCGAGCGCCGATGAGCTGAAGCACTCTTTCTCTTGACATCTTGGAAGTGACGTTCAGGTTATTGGAGTCCGCGAAGCGACGCAATTCTTCCACCTCAACTTTATCCAACTCTTCCTGCACTCCCAGCTCGGCCCCGGACAGCCACTGCTCGTAAAGCTCCGCAAATCTGGCTTGGTGCTGCTGGCTTTCCTCCGGCGTGACCGGCGCGAGCTTGGGTTTTGGGTTCCTTGCGGCTCTCCTTGATTGTTGCTCGGCGCGCGTCGATTCGATGAAGGAAAACAGACGATCCACTTTCTGGCTTAGTGCCTTCAGCTCGTGAAGGATTTCTTGTTCCGACATGGGATTCTCAAATGAACGCTTGAATTTCTTTCCATAGGCCCTGAAATTGAGCCCTGAAGTCGACGGGTAAGCCTTCCTGAATCGCACGTTTCATTCCGACTCGGTCGAGGATAGCCGTGTCGAAGAGCTTAACCGTCAGACCTCTCTCCTTCGACACGCGACTCAATACATCCCTCGCGTCATCAAGATAGCGTTGCGTTTCGTTACTATATCTCTTCATTGAAGATCCGCCCGGCTTTTTTGCGCGATTCATGAAGACACCAATTTTGGGGACAGGAAACGGCTCAATTCTCATCCTCAGGCTACTGAGGAGCAGTTCCAGCCCCGCCGCAGCGAAGAAGTCGGGGTTTATCGGGATGAGGATAAGCTTACAACACGAGAGAACGGAATAACTGAGGAGGCTGAACGACGGAGGGCAGTCGAAGAAAACGTAATCATATTCGGGTACAGCGGTCGAGTTTTGAATCTTCTCCAACAGGCGTTGTATGAAATGCTTTACTTTTTCGCGATCAAATAGGTCGAGTTCGGTCCAGTAGAGATCCGCGACAGACGGCACAAAATGATAGCGTTCCGAAATCTTGTAGATGAAGTCGTAGTTGATTCCGAAATTGAAATTCCCGTGACCCGTAAACTCGTCCAGGGCGTTGAAGATCGTCTTTTTCCTTTTGACAGTTCTGTCTTGCCAATCGGAAAAGCTCTTGAAAGGAGTACCGTCTTCGTTAAGCGCGATAGCTTGGGTCAGGGACATCTGTGCGTCGAGATCAAAGAGAAGACTACGAATGCCAGGAGTCGAAGCCGCGACACTGCCTAGCGCCCATGTAGCCGTCGTTTTACCAACTCCCCCCTTGAAGTTTATCGTAGCCATGGTCTTCATGCTCACCTCTGCGATTGCCGTTCAAGCCAGACCCGGGGAGAAAACTGCGTTTGGTGGGCCCGCTAGGATTCGAACCTAGAACCAACAGATTATGAGTCTGCTGCTCTAACCGTTGAGCTACGGGCCCCGGCTTCCCATATCTTACACATGCAACGAGTGAGTTTGCCGATGTTGCCGGTGGAGGGCCGGGCGTCCGTCCGGCATGCACCCCATTGGACGGGCGAGGAAGCTCCATCGTTTCTCTAGTGCGCGATCGGCGGCGCGGGCGGTACAGGCGGCGCTGCGGGAGCCGCTTCCGCTGCCGCGCCACTGTTCACCAGGTCCTTCAATTCCTTGCTGGGCTTGAAGAACGGGATCTTCTTTGCCGGAACTTCCACGCGGTCGCCCGTCTTCGGGTTCCGGCCCACGCGCGGCTTGCGCTGGCGCGTGCGGAAGCTGCCAAACCCTCGTATTTCGATTTTGTCGCCCACCCGCAGCGACCGCACCACGCTGTCAAAGATCGTATCCACAATCACTTCGCTGTCTTTGCGAGTTAATTCTGCCAGCCGGGAAACTTCTTCGATCAGGTCAGCCTTTGTCATATGCCTCTATGCTCCCATGGGGGCCGGCTTCCTTTGAGCGGTTCCGTGCCCGGGGGCGCTGCCGCCCCCGACGCTGCACTGCGTCCGCCTATAACCTTCTCAAATTTAAGGGGTTCTGTGCAAGTGCGGAAGCGGACACCTGAAAGAAAGTTCTCAGTTCTCGGTTCTCAGTTCTCAGAAAAACCGAGCTCGGCAGTTCTGCAGGTCTTACTGAGAACCGAGAACTGAGAACTGGGAACTGAGAATCAGCTACTCCCACAAATAGTAAAAGCCGACCTGCTGCTCCAATAGCTTCTCGCGGGTGGGCAAATAATCGGAAACATCGCCAAACAGCAGATCCAGCCCCGACCGCCTCTCTTTCGGAGGCCAGACCAGCGTCGGTTCGCCGGAGATATTCACCGCCCGGGCCGTATCCTTCACTGCCCCTTCGAAATCTGAAATCTGGTCCACCAGCTTCAGCGAAGCCGCCTCCTCGCCGGTCCAGACTTTTCCATCCGCAATCGCGCGGATATCTTCTTCCTTGGCATGCCTTCCCTCGGCCACTGCCTGAATGAACTGCGTAAGCATGTTGTCGATCAAGCCCTGCATGTACGCGCGCTCTACGGGGGTCATTTCGCGCGTCGGGTTGCCCGTGTCCTTGAATTCCCCTGCCTTCATCGTGATCGGGTTCAGTTTGGCCCAGCGCATAAGATCTCCGTAGTTCACCCACTGAGCAATCACTCCGATGGAACCGACGATGCTGCCCTTGTCCGCATAAATCTTGTTGGTGGCCGCAGCTATGTAGTACGCTCCGCTCGCACCCACCGTCTCAATCGAAGCCACGATCCGCTTTTTCTTTTCGTCGCGGATCCGCTTCACCTCGCGATAGGTCTCCTCGGATGCGGCCACACCGCCTCCTGTCGAATTCACATGAATAATGATGGCTTTGATGGAATCGTCATCGGCAAATTTCTTAAGCTGGGGAACGATCTGCTTGGGAGTCAAAATTATGCCATCGAGTTCGACGACGCCAATCTTGGGCCCGAAGCCGGAAAACGCTTCCTCATCCCGGCCGCTGAAACTCAGGTACACCAGCGTAAACACCGCGACCACGAACAGCGCAAACAACCCGCCGCCCACCAACAACCATACCCAAATCCGCGAACGCGCTTCAGCCATAATCAGACGAGTGTAGCACCGGAGGTCAGAGGTTAGAGGTCAGATTGCAGAGGTTGGACTGGACCCCTTGGAGTGGACCCCAAAAATGAGACAACCAGTTAAGCCCTAAAATGCAGGGAAAGGGGAGAACTGGATGGAGTCTCGACGGAAGTTTACGAAGGAGTTCAAACTGGCAGCGGTGGCGCGCTTGCGGGCGGGTGAGTCGGTAGGAGCAGTGGCGCGGAGTCTGGAAGTGAATCGGCAAGATCTTTACCGCTGGGGCCGAGCGCTAGAGAAGTTCGGAGCGCGGGCGTTTCCTGGGGTGGGGCAGAAACGGGAGGAAGAGACCCGGCTGGCGGAACTGGAACGGAAGATCGGACAGCAGGTGCTGGAGATCGATTTTTTGCGGCGAGCCTTGCAGCGTGTGGAAGACGAGCGCCGGCTGCGGGCCGCCAGTTTCGGCGCCTTCTGCTCTCCAGCAGAGCCCGCGTCCGCTTCCCCAGCCGGAGCCATGCTGTCAAACTTCAATTGCACCGTACAATGCTTCGGCAACGAACGGAGCCATGTAACTTAACTGATTGTTTCACTCGAGGGGTCCAGTCCAGGTTAACCCAGCTCGATCCCACCTCTGCAATCTGACCTCTTACCTCTGACCTCCCCGCGTTTGACATCATCTTCTCCCGCCCCTAACCTTAAATGTCTTGACTATGAAGATCCTCGTCATCGGCAGCGGCGGACGCGAGCACGCCCTGGTGTGGAAGCTCCGGCAGTCGCCCCGGGTCACAAAAATCTATTGCGCGCCCGGCAACGGCGGTATCGCCGACGAGGCGGAGTGCGTCGCGGTGGACTTAAAGAGCCTCGACTCCATGATCGCAGTCGCGAATCAAACCCAGCCCGACCTCACAATCGTGGGGCCGGAATTGCCGCTCATGCTCGGACTGGTGGACGAATTCACGCGGCGAGGATGGCGCACGTTCGGCCCAACCCGAGCCGCCGCGCAGCTCGAGACCAGCAAGAGCTTTGCCAAGGAATTCCTGCAGCGCCATCGCATTCCCACGGCGCATTACGCGATCTGCGATTCTACGGAACAGGTGCGCGATGCGCTGCCGCATTTCCATACTCCGCTCGTGGTGAAGGCCGATGGACTGGCTGCCGGCAAGGGCGTGGTTATCGCCAAGAGTAAGGATGAGGCCTCGACCGTCGCCAATGAAATGCTCAGCGGCAGGATGCTGGGAGAGGCCGGGTCGCGTGTGGTGCTGGAAGAGTTTCTCGAAGGCGACGAACTCTCGTTTCTGGTCGTGAGCGATGGCGAACGGGTGGCGCCGCTGGTCGCCGCGCAAGATCACAAGCGAGTGGGCGACGGCGACACCGGCCCCAACACCGGCGGCATGGGCGCCTACACCACGCGGACTATTGTGGATGACCAGATGCGCGACTGGCTGCTCGCCCACATCGTGCGGCCGGTCATCGCCGGCATGAAGGCAGAAGGCGCGGAGTATAAGGGCGTTCTCTATTGCGGCCTGATGATGACCGCGCGCGGCCCTATGGTGCTCGAATTCAACTGTCGCTTCGGCGATCCGGAGACGCAGCCTATTCTGATGCGCCTCGAAAGCGACTTGGTCGAGGCGATCGAGGCGTCCATCGACGGCCGCACCAGCGACGGCGATTTCAAGTGGTCGAACGATGCGGCGGTATGCGTGGTGATGGCTTCGGGCGGTTATCCGGGAGCCTACGAGGCGGGCAAGAAAATTACCGGTCTGGAGGATGCGGCAAAGGCGGACGGCGTAAAAGTCTTCCATGCCGGCACCTCGAAACGTGACGGCGCTTTTTATACTTCCGGCGGACGCGTGCTCGGAGTGACGGCACGGGCTGGGGAGTTGCAAGCGGCAGTGGAGAACGCTTATGACGCATGCGCGAAGATCGGGTTTGAGGGCGCGCACTATCGCAAAGACATTGCAGCAAGAGCGCTGAAGAAATAACCGGCGTCGGGCGACTGCTCGTGCTGATCGCAATGCTGACTGTGCTGATAATATCGGCGTGGTTATTTGGCACTGCTACCTTGTGCCTGATGTTTATCTACGTTTTTCTTCGGCGCGAACGCCGGGGCCGGGTCCTGAAAATGATAGTCGCTTTCGGTGCGATAGGCTTGCTGATTCCATCGGCCGTCACAGCACTGGATCTCATTAGGCACAACGACAGCATAGAATCAGCCCGCTTTCTGTGGCCTAGCTCCATCATGTTGATGGCGCTGGATTCGCCAACTGAATCGGCCTCGAATACCATCTTTGTTTTTGGGATGGCGATTCTCAGCAACGTGGGCCTGTATGGATTTGTGGGCCTATGCGCGGGCGGTATCTGGGTCTGGATTCGACCCAAACAATTCGACGGCACGGGAGGACAATGAACAGTAGGCCACTAGTTTCCATTGTGATGGGGAGTGACTCCGATCTGGAGATCATGCGCGAAGCCGGAAAGGCTCTCGACGAATTCGGGATCGCGTATGAGCTCGATGTAACGTCAGCCCATCGCTCTCCCGATCGCACGGCCGATTATGCGCGCAAGGCCGCTGGACGCGGTATTCGCGTGATCATTGCGGGCGCAGGCGGAGCGGCGCACCTGGCGGGCGTAATCGCGGCACACACAACCTTGCCGGTCATCGGCGTCCCGATCCCTTCCACTTCCCTGCAGGGCATGGATTCCTTGCTGGCGACCGTGCAAATGCCGGCCGGCATTCCGGTGGCGACGGTCGCTATCGGCAAGCCCGGCGCGACGAATGCTGGGATCCTCGCGGCGCAGATTATTGGCGTGGCCGACGCGTCGGTCGCGAAGAAACTGGCGGCGCACAAAGAGAAACTGGCGCGCGGCGTGGAAGAGAAATCAAAGAAAATGAAAGCGACGGCCAAAGACTAACGCGAAGTTTGTGTGATGGCGGGGCTCTGCCTCGCAGAACGGGGCCAGCCCCGTCACCAAACATTCACAGCTTCAAAGTTTTCAGGTATTTCCGGAACTCTCCGCCCAGATCTTCGCGTTTCAGCGCAAATTCCACTGTGGCTTTGAGGAAGCCGAGTTTGTCGCCAGTATCGTGGCGGCGGCCTTCGTAGACGTAGGCATACAGCTTCTCGCGCTTTAGCAACCCGCGCAGCCCGTCCGTGAGTTGCAACTCGCCGCCCGCGCCCGGCTTGATGTCGGAGAGTGTCTCAAAGATCGTCGGCGTCAGAACGTAGCGTCCGATCACAGCCAGATTCGAAGGCGCATCCGCGACCTTCGGCTTTTCCACGAGGTCGAGAACTTCGTAGAGTTTGCCACCGGAGCCCGCGACCTCTTTCGCCTTCAGCACGCCGTAAGAAGAAATCGCCGGCCCGTTGACGATCTGTGTCGCGATCACGGAACAGTGCTTCTCGTTGAATACGTCCATTAACTGCTTGAGCACCGGCACTTTTGCATCGATGACGTCATCGGCGAGCAGCGTGGCAAAGGGTTCGTCGCCAATCAATTCACGCGCGGTGAGCACGGCGTGTCCCAGGCCCAGCGCCTCCTTCTGGCGCACGTAGGCCACGTAGATCATGTCCGAAATCTGGCGCACGATCTTGAGCAAGTCGTGCTTGCCCTTTTCTTCGAGCATTTTCTCCAGCTCGTAGCTGACGTCGAAATGATCTTCGATCGCACTTTTGCCGCGCCCGGTGATAATGATGATCTGGTCGCATCCGGCCGCCACGGCCTCTTCCACGCCATACTGAATGATGGGCTTGTCGACCAGCGGCAGCATCTCTTTCGGCTGAGCTTTGGTGGCCGGGAGAAAGCGCGTGCCCAATCCGGCGGCGGGAAAAATCGCTTTGCGGACGATCCGGATCTTGCGGCGGTCGCTATGCGTTCGTCGTTCGTGCGTCGGCTTCATTGCGGAATCATTGTAACCGCTAGCCTTTATACCTGGCGCACTGCTTCTTCGGACGCCGCCAGCTCTTCCAGCAGATCGCGCAGCGTTTGTAGGATTCCTCCGGCGCTGTCGATCTTGATCGAGAACTTCAGCGTCCCGTCCGGAGTAAATTGGGTACCGCGCTGCGACGCTACAAAGCGCGCCAGCTTCCCCGGATCGATCGCCGCAGTTTGGCTGAACTTGATGTTCACGAATTCGCGCTTGCGCTCAATAGCATTGGCGCCGACCCGCGTCGCCTGCAACTTAAGCGCGGCGTACTCCAGCAGGTTGCGGACAGCCCTGGGCGTCTCGCCATACCGATCGATCAGCTCTGAGCGCACGTCGTGCAACTGCAACTCGGTCTCCACTCCGGCGACGCGCTTGTACATCCGCAGGCGCTGGTTCTCTTCTTTTATATAGTCGGACGGAATGCGGATGTTCAGTCCAAGATTCAGCTGGATTTCCGTGACTTCAACGCCCGCCTCGCCCTTCATCTCGCGCACGGCGCGCTCCAGCATCTGCGTATAAAGTTCGAATCCCACCGCTTCGATGTGGCCGCTCTGCTCGCCGCCGAGAAGATTGCCCGCGCCCCGCAGTTCGAGATCAAGCGCGGCGATTTTGAAGCCGGCGCCGAGGTCCGAGAACTCTTTCAAAGCGGCAAGGCGCCGACGGGCGACAGGCGTCAACTCGATTTCGGAGGGCAGAAGCAGGTATGCGTAAGCGCGCCGGTTCGAGCGGCCAACTCGTCCGCGAAGCTGATAAAGCTCCGACAAGCCAAGCCGGTCGGCGCGATTGATCACGATCGTGTTACAGAGCGGGATGTCGAGGCCATTCTCGATTATCGTGGTCGAGACCAGGATGTCGGCCTCGTGATGCATAAATTTCAGCATCACTTTCTCCAACTCGCCTTCGCCCATCTGCCCGTGGCCCACGGCGATGCGGGCATTCGGGACCATGGATTGAATCTTGGCCGCAATCTCCCAGATCGTCTCTATGCGGTTGTGCACGAAATAGACCTGGCCGCCGCGGTCGAGTTCCTGCTCAATCGCCGACTGGATGAGCTTTTCGTCCCAGTTCGCGACCACGGTTTGAATTGCCATGCGATCTTTGGGCGGCGTTTCGATCACGCTCATGTCGCGCAGTCCCACCATTGACATATGCAAGGTGCGCGGAATCGGCGTCGCTGACATGGTGAGCACGTCGACCTGCGTGCGCATCTGCTTGATGCGTTCTTTGTGGCGCACGCCAAAGCGCTGTTCCTCGTCGACGACGAGCAGGCCGAGATCGGCGAACTTCACATCCTTTGAGAGCAGGCGGTGGGTGCCGATCAGGATGTCCACTTTGCCGCCTTCCACTCTTTGCAAAATTTCCTTGACCTGCTTGGGGGTCCGGAAGCGGCTAATCATTTCGACCGTGATGGGGAACGGCGCGAATCGTTGCTTGAAAGTTTCGTAGTGCTGGAATGCGAGAACGGTGGTGGGCGCAAGCACGGCGACCTGTTTGTTGTCGCTCATGGCCTTGAAAGCAGCGCGCATGGCAACTTCGGTTTTGCCGTAACCGACATCACCGCAGAGCAGGCGATCCATGGGGAGTTGCGATTCCATGTCGCGCTTCACGTCGGCGATGGCCTGCGCCTGGTCCTCGGTCTCGTTGTATTCGAAGGCGTTTTCGAACTCCTTCATCCACTCGGTGTCGGGCGGAAAAATATGACCTTGCGCGGATTGTCGTTGCGCATAGAGCTTGAGCAGTTCGTCGGTCATGTCTTTCATCGCCTTGCGCACGCGCGCTTTGGTCTTGCCCCAGGCGGCGGTGCCGAGGTGATTCAGGACAGGCTTTGCGCCCTCCGCCGAACGATATTTCTGCACCAGATCGAGGCGAGTCAACGGAACATAGAGCCGGGCAGCTTCGGCATACTCGAGCAGCATGAATTCCGCGGCGCCGTCGCCCTGGTTGATTTCCTTTAAACCTTGATACTGCCCGATGCCGTGCTCCACGTGAACCACGTAGTCGCCGACCTGCAAATCGCGGAAGTCGGACAGAAACGCCGAAACTTTTGATTTCTGCCGTTGCGGCCGCGCCGCGACCAGGTCCGATTCGTCGAACAGATCGCGCGCCCCAAAAATCGCGAGATGCGCTTCATGCAAAACAAAGCCGTCGGGCAAATAAGCCTTCAGCAGGGTAGTGGTAAGAACGTCGCCGGCAAAATAAGAGGTTTCGTCGGCGTAGCTTTCTCCGCTGCGCGTGCGGCTTCCCAGGCGATACGAGCCGTTGTACTCGGTGAACATGTCCGCGAGGCGCTCGACCTCTCCGGTGTTGGGCACCGCCAGAATTACCTGCGTGCCGCCGCCGACCAGCTTCTGGACCTGCTCGATCATGGCGGGCACTGCGCCGTGGAAGCGCGTGGCGGGCTGCGAAAGAAAAGCGGCTTCCGGTCTTTCTTTGGGGGTTTGGTGGGCTTCGTTGGCTTCGTGGTCCTCGTGGGCCGCGGGGGCATCGCGCGCCACCGCCAGATATTCGAAATCGGCTCCGGGGAGCGCCGCGGTTGTTTCCCGCCAGGTTTCCGGCGTCAGATAAAGATCGGCGGGACGAACCAGGTTTCCCACCCCGCTGCGCTCGTGCGCTTCTTCAATGCGGGCCCAGACTTTGTCGAGTTCCTGCCTCAGCGCCTCGGGCTCGTCGAGAATCACCCGCGCTTCCGGAAGCAGTCCGAAAATGCTGCGATCGGCGCCCGCCACGGGAGCGTAGAACTCCCAGCCCGGAAAGATTCCCGCGCCCGAGTCGCGCACCGCTTGCTGCACAACCTCGGGCGACCCGGTAATGCGTTTTCCCGAAAGCCGCGCGTTGATGGAACCGAGCAGGTCTTCCGTGACCGGCGTTTCCGTCAGCGGCAGCAGCAACGCTTCATCGACTGGGTTTGAGGACCGCTGACTGGCCGGGTCGAACTTGCGCATCGATTCGATTTCATCCCCGAAAAATTCGACGCGCACCGGGCGATCCGCTTCCGGCGAGTAAACATCCAGAATGCCGCCGCGAGCCGCGTACTGGCCCGGCATTTCCACCACATCGGTTGCGCTGTAGCCGACCGTGTTCAGGTGATCGAGCAGCTTCTCCAGGTCGAAAATCTCGCCGCGGCGCAGAACCCGCGCCAGGTCGGCGTAGTAGTCGGGAGAACGCAGCAGAATCGAGGTCGCGGTCACCGGTGAAATTACGAAAGCGGCGCGGCCGGTCGCGATCTTCCACAACGCCGTAGCGCGTTCTTCCTGAATTTCCGGATGCGGCGACAGATTCTGAAAGGGCAGCACATCGCGCGCCGGAAGGCTTACCACCGAGTCTGGATCCGCGGCTCCGGTCAGCTCGCAGAATGCGCGCAGCACGGGCAGCAGGTCTTCGGCGGCGCGGTTGTCGGCGACCACCAGCACCAACGGACGCTCGGCCGCGCGCCGCAACAGAACAATGATCAGCGCCTTGGCCGTCGCAGACAGTCCAGTGACACTAATCCGTCCCGTGCTCTCCCGCAGATGGGAGGCGGCACGCGTGAAGGCAGGTAATTGTTCCACCTCCGCGAAAAGTTCGCGGACGAACGGCAAAAGCATTTCGAGATCATTTTAGCAGTCTCGCGAGCGATGACACGGGATAGCAGCAAGCGTCGCGACGAGATCTACGGTCGGGGAGGCAAGCGCCTCACTTGTTAGGGCTTTCCGCCTTCGCAGGCGGAGCCGGCTCCTGCGATGGCTTCTGCACTTTGGCTAGGGACTCATCCACGCGCTTCTTGAAATCACCTGCGTCGTCGTGAACAAGTCCGCTGTAGGCGGTCTGGACCTGCATTTCACAAGCGTCGCCCTTCGCGTTCAACACCACGGAGTTGATGCGCTTCCCGCCGAGCGTCCCACCAATGACGAACGACGCGGTCATTTCGGTGTTGTCGATCCCCAGTATTCCGTACTTCCCCGAATTGCGTAGGGTATCTTTCACTACGGGCCACAACACGCTGCATGAAACTGAATACATGTCCTTATGCGTCTTAGCGAACGACGGCCCGGCGGCAATCAACAACATTAGAGTCACCACTGCGAATCGTCTCATGGCAATGTTCCTTCCTTGGCGGCCTACTACTTTACCATCGAAGCTTCGAGCGCGCAGTGACACGGCTCACCGATAGCCGTGACCAGGCCGGGAATCCATCTTATCTCTTGCCTAAACACCCTCCTCTGATGTACATATCAGCGGTATCTCCAGTCAGCCCCGTGCTCGAAGGTCAAGTGGTTGGTGATAAACCGCGCACTTCGACTCCCGCCTCCATCCCAAGGGCGGAAGATCCCAGGAGCCTTATGAAACCGACACTACGTCTTTTCTGTTTCGCGGTCATGCTTGCACTCATTCCTCATTTTGCATTTGCTCAGGGCGCCGCCACCGGCGACCTCCACATCAGCGTGAAAGATCCGAAGGGCGCCGCCGTGACCAACGCCACCGTTACCGTGCGAGATGTCGCCAAAGGTCTGGAACGCGCCGCCACCAGCGACGGCCAGGGCGGCTACAGTGTGCGTCAGTTGGCTCCCGGCACTTATTCCGTCACCGTGGACGCGTCGGGCTTCGCCAAAGCCGAGGCCGCCGGCGTCGGCATCACCGTCGGCCAGATGGCCGAGTTGCCAGTCGTGCTCACTGTCGCGGGCGGCAAAGAAGTCGTCGAAGTCAGCGCCCAAGCCGAGATCGTGGAAACTTCGCGCAGTTCCACCACCGACACCATCGGCGAGCGTCGCATCGACAACCTGCCGATCAACGGCCGCAACTATATCCAGTTCACGCTGACCGATTCGCAGGTGCAGCGCGACAGCGCTCCCAGCCTCGGCGCCGCGCCGACTTCCGGCCTTAACATGAGCGGCCAGCGCGCCCGCTCCAACCTGGTGAATGTTGACGGTGCCGACGCCACCGACAATTCCACCAACGGCGTGCGCTCCACCGTCTCGCAGGAAGCCGTGCAGGAATTCCAGATCATCGCCAACAACTACGCCTCCGAATACGGCCGCGCTTCGGGTGGCGTGGTCAACATCATCACCCGCTCCGGATCGAACGAGTTCCACGGCGACGTCTATGGATACCTGCGCAATCGCAATTTCCAGGCTGTCAACGCCTTCAGCACCACGCCCAATCCGGCTTACACCCGCGTGCAGGGAGGCGCAGCCTTCGGTGGACCGATCAAGAAGGGCAAAACTTACTATTACTTTTCCTATGAAGTCACTCGGCGCCACGAGACCGGATTCTCGGCGATTGCCCCGGCAACAAATCCGTCGTACTACGGGCTGACAGGCGTCGACGTCTCGCCAATCTTTGGAGCGCCGGCGGGAACCTTCCCCGACATCCTGGCGACGACCGCTCAGGCGGCCCTGCTCAGCAATCCTGATGGAATCCCGCTCCCCACTTTGCAGACTTATGCCTTCATGGTTGGCGCTTCTTCGGGCATCGCTTTGAACGGCAGCTATCCGTCTTGGTTCGCGGCTCTTCCCGCCGCCTTTGTCCCCGCCGGGCTACAGCAGTTTCCTTCCTCCTGTAATCCCGCCTTTGCCTCGGTGGCCGGGTTCAGTCCCTATTGCACCGGACTACCCGCGTCGTTCCAGACCATGCAACAGCAATCAGGCAACTTCCCAATCTTCGAAGGCACCAGCCTTTACTCGTTACGCATCGACCACAACGTGAGCAACAACAACCGCCTCACGCTGCGCGTCAATGCCAGCCCGAGCACGGTCACCGGCATCGAAGTCAGCGGACAAGACCAAGCCTTCGGCCAAAACGCTTACTCGCGCACGTCGCAGCAAACCTACCGTGACGTGGCTGGCGTTGCGCAGGACACCTGGACCCTGGGCACCAGCAAGGTGAATGAATTCCGCTTCCAGTACGCCCGCCGAGGCCTGAATTATTTCTACAACACCCAGACTCCGAGCGGTTCCTACCCGGCTGTCAACATTGCCGGTTTCGCTTATTTCGGACGCGAGCCTTACTCCTACATCCAGCGTGTCGAAAAACGCTACCAGTTCACCGACAATTTTTCCTGGAGCATCGGACGGCATGACACCAAGTTCGGAGCAGATTTCAACGATCTTCCGCTCACGGCCACCTTCACGGTAAATTATGGCGGCGTCTATAACTTCGGCGCTGAGTCCCTGTTTCCGGCTCCCTTCCCCGAGTTTAACCCGGTGCAAGCCTACGGCCTTGGCTGGCCGGGGGTCTTTATCCAGGGCATCGGTACTCCCACCGACTCGTTCTCCAACAAACCGCTGGGTGTATTCTGGCAGGATTCCTGGCGCGTGCACCACAATCTCACGGTGAACTACGGCGTGCGCTACGACGTGGAATTCCCGCCGACGTTCAAGCCCCCGACCGGGCTCGGTCAAACCGGATACAACTTCCTGGGAGTGCAGAAAGGCATCCAGACCGACAAGAACAACATTCAGCCTCGCCTCGGCATCGCCTGGGATCCCAAGGGAGACGGCAAAACCGTAGTCCGCGCGTCCTTCGGAATGTTCTATGACCACCCGTTGCTCGGTCTCTATTTCCTCGGTGATGCCTCCGACGGCTCGGACAGCGGCCAGTTGGCATTCCCCGGCACTTCTCCGTGTTCGTCCGCCGGCGGCCTGGGCAACCCAGGCAACCTGAACGCGATCCCCATGTTCCAGGGCAACCTCACATCTGCCCCGCAGTGCGCAACCGGAGCACCTCCAAGTCTTCTCGGTTATCAGCAAACCTCCGCCAACGGCACCCCCAACCCGCAGCGTTTCGATTCCTTCCTGCCGAACACATTGTTTCTCCATCAGAACTACATCAGCGCCGGCTTCCCGTTGTTCTTCCAACCCTTCGGGTACCCGCAGGCCAAGAACTTCGTGTACGCCTATGCGCAGCAAGCGAACCTGACCATAGAGCGCGACCTCGGCGGTGGCTTCGCTTTGAACGTGGGCTACAACTTTAACGGTGGCCGCCACCTCAACCGTCCCATTAACGCCAGTGCGGTTCGCGGCGACTTGTTGGTGGCAAACTGGCAGGCGGCTTACAGCGACCCAACGTCTTATGCGATCACCGGTGGACCATTGGGCGTCGGGAGCGGACCCACCGCGCAGGGCTTTGCTCCCTGCGGTGTCAACCCAAGTGGGGTGCCTTGGGTTTCCGCTGCGTTGACCAACCTCTTCCGCCCTAGTGGGATCAATGCGTCGATCGCCAACGCCCTGATTGGCGCCGGTGTCCCCCAGTGTGTAGCCTTGGTGCCGGCGGTCATGCAGTATCTAAAGTCAAGCGGATACAGTACCGCCGGGTTCAACACCGCTTGCAATCCTCTAGGTGGAACCGTCGCCGGCTGCGTTCCCTTCGGCGACATGGACGCCAACTACTCTAATGGCAGTTCGGTCTATAACGGGCTGACCGCCAATCTCCGCAAGCGTTTCAGCAACCACTACGAATTTCTAGCCTCATACACGTGGTCGCACGCCATCGACGACTCGACCGACTTGCAATCGACAACTACCCCGCAGGACAGCTACTACCCTGGTCTCGATCGTTCCAATTCCACCTTCGACCAGCGCCACCGCTTCGTCTTCAGCGGCGTTTACCAGTCGGGCAAACTCAGCGGCAGCGGCTTTGCCCGCAAGCTCTTCAGCGATTGGACGTTCGCCCCCCAGATCGAATTCAGTTCCGGGCGGCCCTTCAACATCCTCACCGGCTCGGGCGACAACCAGCAGTTGTCTTCCCAAACCGGGCGGCCCAACACCTTCGAAACCACTGCCTGCACGCAGGCGGGAAACCAGGTAATACTCTCGAAATTCTCCCCCACCGGTGTTTTCCAGGAGCCCTGCTATCAAGCGTTCACTCCCGGCGCATTCCCTTACCCCCACGTCACCCTGCTGGGGCTGGACGGCAACCTCGGCCGCAACGCGGGGACCACCCCTTGGACTGTCTTCAACGACGTGCGCTTCGCCAAACGCATTTACTTCGGCGAGCGCATCAACATGGATCTCATCGCCGACATGTTCAACATCGCCAACGTGTACAACGTGGCGGGCGTGAATCCGCAAATGAACTTCGCCGGTCAGGCCACCGCCGCCTACGACCCGCGCCAATTCCAGTTCGCGTTGAAATTGAACTGGTAAATCAGATTTTGGAATTATGCGCTGGTTGTTTCTGCGCGAGAGAACGGACGGATAAACGGAGCAGGCGACACTCCGCTCTCTACGGCGCTTCGATCAACTCCATCTTGCCGTCGCGCGTCCGGTGCAGCACGATTAACCTGCCCTTGGGGTCGCGGAATACAAAAACATCTTTGTCGCGGAAATGCGCCTCTTTGATCGCTTCTTCCAAAGTCATCGGGCGAAGCGCCACCGAATCCTGGGCATGCACCAGGTGTACTTCGGTGGTTCGCGCCACCGATGGAAATTTATGAACGAGAACGGAAACGGTGGCATTCTCCGCCAGTCCGAGCGCCGCTTCCACGTTGTCTTCTAACGACTGGCCATCAAACTTCTTGACCGCCTTGCGCTTCTTGCTCAGCCACTTCGTTTTATGTTTGAGCGCCTGCTTGTGCAGGTGGTCGAGAGCTTCGCTGACGGCCGACGCCATGTCGGTGGTCTGGGCCAGCCCCACAATAGGACCGTTGGGCGGGTCGATCGTGATTTCGGCCTTGTGTCGGCGTTTTTCGACGGTCAGAATCACCTTGGTCTCGAATCGGTCGCCTAGAATTTTGCGAATCTTGTTGAGGCCGGTTTCAACTTCCTTGCGGATGGTGGGAGTGATTTCGTATTTTCTCGCGGTATATTCCACGTTCATCAAACACGCTCCAGAACAAAAAAACGGGTGATCGGGTCATCGGGTGATCGGGTCATCTAACGTCAAACGCCGTTGACTTTCGATGGCCCGATGGCCCGATCACCCGATGACCCGATTATTTTTTCACTCTTCTTTGATGGGTGCTGGGGATTTTCATGTCCTCACGATACTTCGCGACCGTTCGGCGAGTGACCTGGATACCCTGCGATTGCAGAATGCGGGTGATCTGTTCGTCGGTCAACGGCCGGCTCGGATCTTCTTCTTCGATCAACTTCTTGACGCGGCGCTTCAAAATCAGTAGCGACGTGCCTCCGCCTTCGGGCCCCTGCACGCTCTCGGAGAAGAAATACCGCAATTCGAACACGCCCTGCGGGGTGTGAACGTACTTATTGGCAACCGCGCGGCTGACGGTAGAAGGATGCACGCCGATTTCTTCGGCCACTTCCTTGATCATCATCGGCTTCAGTTGATCGATACCGCGCTCGAGAAAATCCTGCTGGCGCGCCACGATCGAGTAGCAGACCTTGGCGATCGTCTGCTTGCGTTGTTCGATATTCTTGATGAGCTGGATAGCGGATTTGTAGCGATCTTTGACGTAGTTCCGCGTGTCGCGGTCATTGCCGTCGCGGGTCATCAGGCGCTTGTACGCGGGATTCAAGCGCAACTGCGGCATGTCGTCGTCATTCATGATGACCAGCCACTCGTCGCCGTGCTTCACAAAAGCGACATCGGGTTCAATCAGCCGGGCCGGAACTTTGTTGTAGCGCAAACCCGGCCGGGGATCGAGCGTGCGGACATAGTCGAGGGCCGCCTGCACGGCTTCGACTGGACGCCCAATCGCGCGCCCAATTTCCTTGAACTGCTTCAGCGTCACCGCTTTCAAATGCTGATCGACGACGGCAATCGCATCTCTCACAACTTGCTCGGTCAGCGCATTGCCGTTTCGGTGCAGTTGCAACTGCTCCAGATGGTAGCGCAACTGATAGAGCAGGCATTCGCGCAGGTCGCGACAGGCGATGCCCGGCGGATCGAACTGGCGCACCACTTCCAGCGCTTCGTGAAGATCGGCGACCGTGAAGTCTAAGATCGCCATCCGGGCGGGCGCGGTCGCTGCTGCCGCGGCCGGTGTTCCAGCGGCAGCGATTCCGGGGTTCGACGCGCCGGGCAACGGCGGCACGGCTGCCATCGTTGTTTCTAGATCCGGTTGCACATCGCCCGGGTGAACCTCGAGCGCAACATCCGGCTCAACATCGAGCTCAACTTTCGCCTCAAAAGAGTCTGTTCCAGCGCCTCCCGCCGTCAACTTCGAATGGTCAACGTCTTCCGCGACGAGATCCTCCGGCGCGAGACCAGAAGTCTCCAGGTGGAAAGTTTCGAGGTCGGAGGTTTCATGCGCAGCCTCCGCGACGGCAATCCCTAGCGCCTCCGCTTCGCCAACGATCTTGGCCGCCACTTCCACATCTGCCTCGGGAGCCGCGACCGAAGCGATTCCCAACAGCTCTTCGTCGCTGGCAATCAGATATCCTTCTTCGTTCAAATTCCCAATGATCAGCTCGGCGGCCTGATGCACCGGCGGCCGCACAGAAATCGCGCCTAGCTGCCACAGCAGGTGGTCGCTCAAGTTCCCCGGCTTCGATAGGAAGTTTTCGAAGGAAGGCTTCTCGATCTCTTCCATTTCCCCCGAACTGCGATAACCGGGATCCAGATAGTCCTGGAAGAACGAGCCGAAATCGATCTCCTCGAAGGGATCCTTCTTCTCATCCGCGATGGTCGGACCATCTTCCGCTGGAGCGGTCACCTTGGCGGCCAGGCGGTCGCGTTCTTCCTCCTGGCGTCCGACATCGTCGAGCATCGGGATAGCATCTTCGAGCTCTTCGAGCACCGGGTTCTCGACCATCTCGGCGTTGATCATGTCCTTCAGCTCGAGCTTGTTGAGCGCGAGCACGGAGACCATTTGCACGAGACCCGGCGTCAGAATCTGCCGCTGCGACAACTTGACGTTCAGTTTGTGCTGAAGAAGCACCATCTCTCCCCAAAAAGTTCTCAGTTCACGGTTCTCAGTTCTCAGTCAACCCACTGCCCTTAGGCGTCCGGCGCAACGGATCTGGAAAATCTAGCTTCTCATGCACCGAGGTAGATCGTGTGGGCACCAAAGGTCAGGGTGCCCACGCCTTGGTAACCACTCCCTAGTTGCCGGTTCTCAGTTCTCAGTCAAACCCGCTCTACTGAGAACTGAGAACTAGGAACTGAGAACTCACACTAATGAGAAGCTTTCCCCCAAATAAACGCGCCGCACCTCCGGGTCGCTACCCAACTCCTCCGGCGTGCCGGAGCGGAAGATCCGCCCTTCATTTATTATGTACGCCCGATCCGTCACCGACAATGTCTCGCGGACGTTGTGGTCCGTGACCAGAATCCCGATCCCGCTAGCCCGCAGATCGGAAATGATTTTCTGCAAATCCAAAACGGCGATCGGGTCGATTCCCGAAAACGGCTCGTCGAGCAATATAAATGTAGGGCTGATGCAGAGCGACCGCGCGATTTCTACCCGCCGCCGCTCCCCGCCCGACAACGCATACCCCCGATTTTGCCGGATATGCTCGAGTCCAAGCTGGTCAATCAGCTTCTCCGCCTTTTCCCGTCGTTCGTGCCAGGAAATGGGCTGCACTTCCAGCACGGCCAAGATGTTCTCCTCGACCGTCAGCTTGCGAAAAACCGAAGCTTCCTGAGGCAGGTAGCTGATACCGTACTGGCGTGCCCGTAAGTACATGGGAACGCTAGTGATATCTTCGTCATCGTACAGCACCCTGCCTGTGTCGGGAGGAACCAGACCCACGATTGCATAGAAGGAGGTGGTTTTTCCGGCGCCATTCGGTCCCAACAGGCCCACGACCTCGCCCTGTAGAACCTGAAGGCTTACTCCGCTGACGACGCGCCGGCCACGATAGGATTTCCCAATTTCGTCGGTGGCCAGCGTGTGCATTTATCGTGCCACTTGCGTCCGCGTGACCGCCGGGGACGTTTCTCTGCCTTCTACGAGCACCCTATCATTGTGTTTGTAGAAAGTCAACGAATCGCCCGTGGTTTTGCCTCGTTCGGCATCAAAAATGCTGGGAGGTCCGCCGGTCAACACGAACTTGTCGTCCGCCGACGTGTATACCAACCTCTCACCTGTGGCATGTCGAGTCGGCTGGGTGATCACAACCTGGTCTTCGGCGATAATTCGGTCTACTTGCCCCGGCATTGCTGGGTTCGCCCCCGCTTTCGACTGACTACGCGGCAGCAGAAATACCGTCATCTGCTGTCCCGTCACGGTAGCGTCGGACGCTTTCGTGGTCACCCCGCCATCCAGGAAGATTCTCCGCTCCGCATCGGTGTAATTCAGACGCGCGGATGTGATGCGAAGTGGGGTCGCCGCCCCGTTCTTGTCTACTTGCACCAACACGGTTGAGACCGGCTGCGCTAAAGCTTGTGTGGGAGCGGGGCTCTGCCCCGCTCGGAAGGGGCGAAGCCCCGTTTCCACATTGATCTCTCCCTGCCCCATTCCCTGCGCAAAGCCCTGCGCAAAGATAGTGCGATGCTCACGATCAAACTGAAGCGTGGGAGCCTCCACTACATTGCCGTCTTGCCACAAGCGGGCATCACCGGTGTACACCGCAATCGCCGTTGAACGACTTGCCGTCATGCTGCGGCTCGTCACGTGGATCGGGTCGGAGGAAGCGAGCATGGCGCCATCCGGTTGCGCCTTTAAATCGGAGTACGTGCTCTTGACGTTGCCCTCGGCAATGGCGTCGCCGGTCGCCCGGTTCATGCGAATCGTCTGGGCCGTCGTCGTCATGCCGCCGTCCACTACCCGGGGCGATCCGGTCAGCACTGCCTGTTGATCGGCGGTCGTGTACACTCCACGCTGCGCCCAAGCCTTTTGCGTGCCATCGACGTAGACGAACCCACCTGTCTGCGTGATCGAGCGGACGCCGCCCTCTGGAAAGAAGACGACATCAAGCATGCGGCTGGTCGATACTCGATCAGTCTGCCCCGGCGAGCCGGACTTGCTGGATCCCGCCTTGCTCGCGGCAGTCTTACTCGCTTCGATCTTACTGGCGTCGATCTTACTGGCTTGGATCTTATTCGGGTCAATCAAGCTGCTGACAATCTTCGCGTCCGGTTCTCCATGCAGCGTCGCCAAACGATTGTTCTCCGTGAATTTCGCCGTAAACTTGGCGGCTGTCACCACCGTCTTCTGATTTGCGCCCGGTTGCGTGATGACGATCTGCGGCGGTCCGCTGGTCTCGGCACGCTCCAGCAGGCGGCCATCTTTCACGATAAAGTCCATCACTGGGGCGGTCACTTCGACATTTTGCGCGCTTCCCGTCGACGGCGACGGCACCGCAACTAACCCGCTCTCCCTGTTCTTCTGGGTCAGCCTCACGCCGTCCTCGGCATGAACCGTCTTCAGAACTTGCCGGCTGGCGAAGTGCAGCGTTGCCCGCCCGGCGGCAGCATCAGCGAACTGCGTTCCCAGGGAGGCGAGTTGCACGTTGCCCGTGAGAATGGCCGTAGTGAGGAGATTCCGCGCGCCGGTCAAGAACAATTCGGCGTGATCGGAACGCTCGCGCGTTTCCGAGTTGGAATTGGAAGATGACCGGCCATGAAGCACTGTCTCCACATCGCCCTCGGCAAGAATGTGGTCCACCGTGTCGTCTTCGCGCAGGAAGAAAGTTGCGTAGTCGGACCGCGCTTCTTGCTGCTCCCGGGTCATGTGTACCGTGGTGAGAACGACCTGATGAGGCTGCTTCGTAATTACGCCATGATCGGCATTCAGATGGATCGGCTGCGACCGGTTGACGGTCATCGCCACCGCCGACAGCAAGTTCATCGTACCCGTCTTCGCCACATATTCAATGCCCACGGCCGAACCGGATGCCTGCGGAGTCTGAAACACCACTTTCCCGGCGGAGGAGGCGTCCCCCGTATTCCTGTTGAAGACCAGCCCGTCGGTTTCAAGATGAATCGGGCTTCTCCTTTGCGCCGGAGGAGTCTGGTCCGAATACCGCATGCCCTCGGGGTTCGCTTCCAGGTCAATCAGCACCGTACCCTTCGCGGTCACATCGCCCGACACGGGGTCGTACTCGAAGTCATCCGCGGCAACCCGGTCGAAGCGATCGGCATTCTTGCCGTAGATGACGATCTTGACGTTGTGCAAGTCCGCCCGTCCACCCTCTTTGAACTGAACCGCCTTGGAAGCGCTCACCGTAAACTGAGTGCGGCCTTCTATGGACTTGGAAATCGAGAAGCCCTCGGCGGTCTGCTGAATGTCCAGGCCCATTTTCGCCGGGAGGTCGTGGACGGCCTTGCGCAGACTCCATTGCGCGTAGAGATACATCCCCGCGACCGTAGCCACCATCAGAATCGCGCCCAAGGCGAACCAGTGGCGCAGCCGTGAAACCGGAGAGGCCATCAGAGGTCAGTGTAACTCGTGTGATCGAGAGTCAAGCTCCGCAGGGGCGATCCAGCTCACTTCGGGGCTGTCACGGCGCCTCTGTTTGAAGATCCGCGTCGAATCGCATTGCAAAGGATCCGGGAGCTATCGCATGGTGGCCCAACGTCTGCGGCGTGGATCTGGTTACGCTAGGGAGGGCGCAATCACCAGGGTTGCGTCATCCTGCTATTCTCTACCGCTGCGCGATGCTTTCTACGAACTCCTATCTTCCCCCAAGCCGCCAGTCTCTATGCATCTGAATGGAAGAGGCTCCTACTCTCAATGAAGAGATTCCAAGCGCTTTGCGCCTGAGTTTGCTCCCGGGCTCGGCCACGGCAGCTGCTCTCGAATTCAAGATTACCGGAAGTGATAAGGGGGGATCGGTAAGGAGAACCAAGCTCGACTGGCCAGGAGTTTCGTCATATTGTTTCTTAAGCTTGTTTCTTAAGCGCGGACGTACAGGATTCCCTGTATTCGGTTCCACGGTAGAAACATGCTAGTCTTACCCTGCTTCGCTGATCTGCATAAGTCTAGAGTGGCCTTATACGAATCGTCGGTAACTGGAATACGGCCCATGGTTAGCGAGAGGCTGCCTCAGGGAGCTGATAAACGATTATGGCCGTTCGTATTCTTCTGGTCGATGATCATCCCGTCGTGAGACAAGGGCTAAGAACTTTGTTGGGGGGGCGATCCGAATGGGAAGTAGTGGGGGAGGCGTCGGATGGTGTGGAAGCCTTGGAAAAGGTCAGCCGGTTGCAACCTGATGTTGTCGTGCTCGATGTCACCATGCCAAGAATGAATGGTATTGAAGCGTGCCGGTTGATCCAGCAGAAGACACCCGGACGCGAGGTTTTGTTTGTTACGCAGCATGACTCTCCGCAGATGATGCGTGAGGCATTAGCTGCAGGGGCCAGAGGGTACGTCGTGAAATCGAATCTCGCCCGGGATCTGGTGGAGGCCGTCGAGGCCGTGAGTCAGCATCGGGAATTTACCGCGTTGGCGCGAAATCCGCGCGCTCAGGCTTAAATTGCTCGGGCCATTACCATCTTCGAAGGTCGCGGAAAGTCTGTAGTAGGAGGATCTGCCATGAAGCTGCGTATTTTGTTAGCCGACGATCACGAGATTGTACGACGGGGTCTGTGTGCGCTTCTCCAGAAACATGAGGGATGGGAGGTGTGTGGAGAAGCATCCAATGGCCGCGAAGCGCTTGAAATGGCCAAGCAGTTGAAGCCCGATGTTGTGATCCTCGACATTGGCATGCCATTGCTCAACGGACTGGACACCACACGTCAACTGCTGCAGCACGATCCCCAATTCAAGATCATTGTCCTGACGATCACCGACGCCGATCAGGTCATCCGTGAAGCCCTCGACGCCGGCGCGCGCGGATTCGTGCTCAAATCCGACGCAGCTCGCGATCTGGTCTCTGCGGTCGAAGCCTTGCAGGGCAAGCGAATGTTCTTTACGCCGCGAGTGAACGATCTAGTGTTGCGAGGCTTCCTGGATAAGGGGCACGCCGTATCTCGGAATGAGCCTCCGGATTTGCCCACACTAACGGCACGGGAACGTGAAGTTACACAGCTTCTGGCGGAAGGAAAGAGCTCCAAGGAAGTAGCCTCGCTGCTGAACTTGAGCACCAAGACCGTGGAAACCCATCGCAGCAACATCATGCGGAAACTCAGTCTGCATTCCATCCGCGATCTGGTTGTCTACGCTATCAAGAACAACATCATCCAGATCCAGATGCCGGCTCAACCCACTAGCACGACGGAAAGCTCGGTGGCCTAACACCAGTTGGGCGAAGAATCCATCGCCTAGAGGTCCCAGTGTTCTTCCGGTCTTCTTCGAATCGCCTGCCTTAAACCGAGTAGGAGACATCGTCACTGGCGGCGCCTCGCGCCATACCTTCCGTCGTCGAAGCCGCGTCGGCAGACTTGCTGCCCCGTCGCATGGCGACGATACCAGTGCGCACCATCTCCAATACACCGTATGGACGCAGCACTTCGAGCAGTCCATCGATCTTGTCTTCTCCGCCAGTGATTTCTATGGTCAGCGATTCGGTAGCCACATCCACCACACGCGCCCGAAACACGCTGGCCAGTTCCAGCACGTGGGAGCGCGCATCGTGAGTGGCCGCCACCCGGATCATAGCCAAGTCCCGGACGATGGCCGGTTGATTGGTGATGTTCTCGACCAGTAACACGTTTACGAGTTTGTATAAATTGGCCTCGATGCGGCGGGCCTGGTCGTGGTCGGCGTCGACGGTAATGGTCATGCGCGACACTTCTGGTTTTTCTGTCCGCCCGACCGTCAGCGAATCAATATTGAAGGCGCGGCGGCGAAACAGCGAAGCCACGCGGGTGAGCACGCCCGGTTTGTTTTCGACGTACACCATGAACGTATTCAGCATGTTTTTCTCATTCGTCTTTTCTTATGGCAGCGGTTCAATTCTTTATCGCTGAGCTACGAGCTTCGAGCAGGCAAATGCCCCGCGGTTCGTAGCTCGCAGCTCGCAGCCCGAAGCACATTCACTAATCCTCGGCCGTCTCGACAATCGGGCTGGGCCGCCGGATCATGTCGTGCAACGCCGCCCCGGCCGCGACCATCGGATAGACCGTGTCTTCCTGTTCCACCTTAAAATTGATCAGCATCGGCCCCTCGTGCTGGCGCGCCGCTTCGACCGCGGGCACGACCTCGGAACGCCTCGAGACGGTCGCGCTCCGTATGCCGTAAGCCTCCGCCAATTTCGCGAAATCCGGATTGAGCAACGGCGTCGCCGCGTAATTGCGGTCGTAGAAAAATTCCTGCCACTGCCGCACCATGCCGAGAAAGCCGTTGTTGATGATGGCGATATGGATCTTCAGGTTTTCCTGCACAATCGTCGCCAGTTCGCACATCGTCATCTGGAATCCGCCATCGCCCGCCACCACCCAGACCTCGGCCTCCGGGCAAGCGACTTTGGCGCCTATGGCGGCCGGCAGCGCGAAACCCATCGTGCCCAATCCGCCGGAAGTAATGAGCGAGCGCGGACGCTCATGCTTGTAGTACTGCGCCTCCCACATCTGGTGCTGCCCCACGTCGGTGACCACGATGGTATTGCCGTCGCGCGTCTGGTGCCACAAATCGTTGATGACATGGGCGGCATAAAGATGGCCGCTGTCGGGCAGGTTCTGGATGTCGCGCACCGCGGAATCGCCCTTCAGCCGGTCGATGGAATCCAGCCACTCGCTACGATCGATGGATTCGATGTGCGGCGACAACTCCAGCAAAACTTCCCGCAAGTCGCCGACCAGCGGAACGTCGACCTTGACGTTCTTGTTAATCTCCGCGGGATCGATCTCGATGTGAATCTTCTTGGCATTGGGCGCGTAGGTTTTCAGCGTGCCGGTGACGCGGTCGTCGAAGCGCATGCCGATGGCCAGCAACAGATCCGCTTCTTGAATCGTATGGTTCACCCAGGCTTCCCCGTGCATGCCCATCATGCCCAGATTGAGCGGGTGCGATGCGGGGAGCGCACCCAGGCCGAGCAGTGTGAGTGCGACCGGAATCCCGGCCCGCTCGGCAAAATCGCGCACCTCGCGCATGGCTCCAGAAATGATGATGCCGTGACCGGCAAGGATCACCGGCCGCTTCGAATTGTGAATCAACTCCAGCGCCTGCGCATACTCCTGCGGAGCGGGCGATAGATCGGGCCGGTAGCCCGGCAGTTGCGGCTTGGCCGCCTCCCAGTCGAACTCGCACGTGCCTTGCTGCGCATCTTTGGTGATATCGACCAGTACCGGACCCGGCCGCCCCGACCGCGCCACATAAAAAGCTTCGCGGATCGTGCGCGCCACTTCGCTAGCGTGCGTAACCAAATAGTTGTGCTTGGTGATTGGAAGGGTCACGCCGGTAATGTCGGTTTCCTGAAACGCGTCCGACCCAATCAGCTTGCTGCCCACCTGCCCGGTGATGCAGACGATGGGTGAGGAATCGAGCATGGCGGTGGCGATTCCGGTGACCATGTTGGTCGCTCCCGGCCCCGAGGTTGCAACCGCCACTCCCACTTCTCCACTGGCGCGCGCGAAGCCGTCGGCCATGTGGGTTGCGCCTTGTTCGTGGCGCACCAGAATGTGGTGGATCTTGCTGCCCTTCAGAGCGTCATAAGCGGGCAGAATGGCGCCGCCGGGATAGCCAAAGACGACCTTCACGCCTTTACGCTCCAGACATTCCCAAAGAATACTGGCCCCGGTCATGGTCTTGCCCTTGCCCGTGCTCAGCGCGGCTTTTTGATCGGTCATAAGAACCTCCCTAGCATTCGGTGGTGCAAATCCAGCCCCGGAGGGGCGAACCAGCGTAGCCCAGCGCTTCAGTGAGTGTGTGAGAACTCGATTTTTATCGATGACTCTCGTCTCCGGTCATGCTGCCACTCCCGTACTTCGCAATCAGCCGGTCCCAGGTTTCAGCGGCGGGCGAACAAGCGCGTCACGTTGTAGGCGATCGCTGCCAGCGTGAACTCCGCTGCCACCTTGGCTTGTCCTCGGGTGCGAAATTGCCGCATGCCCCGCTGCTGCTTCAACACCCCAAACACCGGTTCGACCAGCGCCTTGCGTCGTCCGTACACCTTTCGTCCGGCCGCGCCGCGCAACTTCTTCCGCATCGCCTTCAGTTCCGGACTGCGCACCCGGTTCCGTCCGATCGTGCGCGCTCGTTTCCCCGTGTTCAGTTCGCGCGCCAGGTTCGGGTCCGGCAGGTACACGTCGATGCCACGCTCCTCGAGCGCGCGCACATTCTCGTTACTGTAGAAGCCCGCATCCGCCAATGCTTTCTCCGGTCGCTCGCCCGTCCGCTCCTCCACTTCCTCCACCAGCGGCACCAGAGCCGGCACGTCGCAACGGTTCAGCGTCACCCGTTGGGCCACGATCAGATGATCCTGGCTCACCGCCATCTCCGCCGTGTAACCCAGCGCAAATCCGCCCCGCTCCCGCAGAAACCGCGCCTCCGCGTCCCGCGGCGATAACTTCGCTTCTCCACTCTTGCGTAATCGTTCCAGACGCCGCGGCAACTCCGCCAGTCTCTGTTCCAGCTTCTCCACCCGCACTCGCGTCCCCGCGCCTTCGTCCGGATCGCACGCCTCGCACGCCTTTTGCCAGCGCCGGATCTGCCGCCGAATCTTCGCCCGTTCCCGGCGCAAGCGCGGCTCCGTGTCGATCCGTTCCCGCGACGCACTCGCCCGGATGCGCGTCGAATCCAGCGCCACCATCCCCAGTTTCCCCATGCCCAACTGCCGCGCCATCTCCACCACCTGCGTGAACACGTCGTTCAGCGCCCGCGCGTGCCGCCGCCGAAACGCGCTCAACGCCCAGTGGTCCGGCCGCTGCCCGCCCGCCAGATAACGCAAGGCCAGATCTTCCACGATCCGTTGCTCCAAGCGCCGCGCGCTCGTCATCCCCAGCGCATAGGCATAGAGCCACACCTTCAGCATCAGCGCGGGCGCATATAGCACCCCACCTTCGTCGCTGTAGGCCCGCTCGAACTCGCTCAGGTCCAGCCGCTCCACCATCCGGTGCAGGAAAAAGCTCAAATGATCCGCGCCCAGCTCGTCCTTCACGCTCGGCGGCAGCAAATACGCTTGCTCGGGGCTGTACTCCAGGAATCGTGACATCCCTCCTTATCCCTCACTTCTTCCCCGATTTCAAGTTGGTTCTCACACACTCACTTCAGCGCTGGGTAACCTGGGAAAACGATCTGAGTCCCGGAGGGACGACCCAGCGCTAGGACGGGGACCGGCGTGCTCGTCGGAAAAAACAAAACCCACCTTGCCAGCGTTTCTGGCGGGTGGGATTCGGGAGCACTTACGATTTCTAATTTCTCAGCTCACGCTTTCCCCCACACCGAGACCGGCAGGCATACTCGTACCCCGGGAATTCTAAAACTAAGTCGTCGGAGACTCCGTCCATTCGTCAAGGTCGCACCAAAGAGTTGACGTGATAGTACCGAAGCTCCCGCCCGCCTGCAAGTGGAAAGTCCGACCCCCGTAGTGTCGCTAGAGAAGAAAACCAGGGTGCCCATCCTCTTCGCGCACTCACTGCAGGAAAGGCTTGAAGCTCAAGACCAAGCGGTAAACGTAATCAACCAACTGGGTAAGCGATGGGAGGAGAGACTCACCCGGCGCAATCTTCGCCCTGCTGACCGCCTTGTCAATCTCGAACTCCACATTTTGCTCCACTTCGCTGTCAAAAGCCCCGACTGAGGCGAATTCTGGGTGCCGTGCTTTGAGATTGAAAGGCCCAGCACTCCCGTACTCGGTGAGCCAATCAGCGACCAACATGCAATCGTGGGCGTAAGTAAAAAGGGCCCGGTGTTTGTCGATGTTATCAAGCTCATGGATTCGCCAGAGGGCATCATTCCCGCCTTTGTACGGTTTGAGCGCATCAATAGCTTTTATAACTTTGGGGCACATGCCCTCTACTTTTCTAGCCTTTTCCGCTTCGTAAGTAGCGGCGTCCTTCGCAATCGGAAACTCGACTCGACGACTCGGCTCCTCGCCGGAGCCGACCCAGACAAGCTGACATGCAAGGTGATCGAGGGCACTTCGGAGATTGTGAACAACATCCCCAGCGGCGGCGAGGAAATCAAATTGGAGGATGCGGTGTTCGCCCAGCTCGCGGCCCTTCGTTTTCGGATCGGTGGTGACCGCGTGGAACTTCCTGTCCCCAAATTCGATCAGCTCCCTCTCCAGATCTGCGAGGTGCTTCTTGGCCCTCTCAATTTTTACGCGGATAAGAATGAGCCGGTCGTCTGCCGTCATAGTGTGTCAACGATTCGCTACGCTACTTCGAAGTCTAGCAGCCGAGTCAGTGAGTGACGAACACTTCAGCTCAATACGTGACGTGGAGGCGCTCATTGATTCTCCTTGTCCGGTGTCAGTGTGAAATCTTGATATTCAGTAGCTGGCACCGGGCACTTCGGTGGGTCTTGACGGAGGGGTGTGTAGTCTATCTTCTGCGATCGACCCGCGATCTCCTTACTGGTGATGGAGGTGATGGTCTCGGCGGTTGTCACGGTACAGTTAGGAGCGGCGGCATTGTTCCAGAACATCGTATAAGTGCAATCCCCAGCCCAGGGTGTCGTCCCGTCAGTTCCCCGCTTAACCGCACAGCTGGCCTCACGCTTTATGGACACGCCCCCGCTCAGAGTAGCGATGGTTGTAGCAAACTCGTATAGAAAATCCCCGCGAACTGACACGTCGGTAGCCGCTCCTGGAGGACACGGCTGCGCCTCAGTCGCGCATGCTTTCATGTAACGCCAATGCTTAGGCAGATTAGCCAGGAATGCTTCTTCCTTGGCCTTGGCTTCGGCTTCGTCAAGCGCCACTTTCGCAGCCGCGCGCGCGTCTGAAACCATGCTCTGGAAGTGCGCGGCCATACGGGACACATCACTGCTCAGATCTGACACGCTTCGTTCTTCGTGGAAAACGGGGTCACCAGAATCTGCATCGCTAACGTTCAGTTTGACCGTCCCGTACATGTCGTCGTAGTCAATCTTGACGACTAATTCAACGCGCTCACAAGAATAGAGAGTAGTGAAACCCTTCATCGCCATGCGCGCGCCAGTACGCATCGCGGCAAATGCGCCCACCGGCTCTTTGTTGTTCTTGCTCCATTGCACTTGGCTATTCGCGCTGTAGCAGATAGTTTTTGCGGATGCTACCCGTTGAAGAGCCTCCTTCTGGAGAGCGAGGCAAACATCATTCGAGGTACCGTAGCCTCCAAGCCCGTACTGACATATCTCGCCATGGGACAGACCTGCAAATGTAAGAACTACGAGTAAAGCTAGCGAGAAAGATTGTGGCTGCTTCATCGTCGCCCCCGTTCTACGATGCGGCGTTACCGCTCCACCGGGGATCTTCTACTGACGCGAAATTGTACTTCATGGCACCTAACTTCTGAGCCCGACTTCCGCCCTCTTTCATCACATCCAACCGGTGAGCGCCATCACATACTTCCAACCCGCCCGATGCAACAATGTTCCTCTGATTGGGGCAGTGAAGAGGTATGCCGTCTCCCAGACGGACCTCGAACCTGCTCCAAACCCATCTTCAGCGCTCTTTGACAACCTAAGTCCTTATTCCGGAATATTTTGCATATAAGTCCTTTAAACTCAAAGATTTTGCGGGATTTTCCGCCTAACTCTATGATTCCAATAGATAGGGGGGAGGGGGGGTACCAGTACTAAACTAGTAACTAGCCGCAAAATCCGGTTCCGTTTCATTGGCCCTGAGTGATGCCCGCCGCCTTCACGGCCTCCTGGCAAGCGCCCGCGGCGGTCAGCACTTTGTCAAACGCTGTATCGGTGCGAAGTTTTGCCAGCAGCGGATCGGAAAGCAGATTCTCGTGCGCGCAATAGTTCTGTTCGACCGCGCTCTGGAGCAGATGGAGAGCCGCTTGTTTCTTGCCACAGTACGCTAAGAGCGTTCCCTGGTAATACCACGTCTCAGGGTCGGGCTCGGTGGGCTGGCCAGTTTCCGCGTCATGCGCGATCCGGTCCAGATCCGCGGCTGGCCGCAACTGTAGACAAGACTCCAGCAGCTCGCGCTGATAGCGCGGCGCGGTCGGCATGCGCTTCACGGCCTCGCGCGCTTCCGCAATCTTTCCCTCGCGCAAAAGAATGGATGGCATGATATACGCGGCCCACTCCGAACCGGCATCCAGACGGACAAAATCCGCGGCCCGTTCGGTCTTACCCAACTCCATGAACGCCCAGGCGCAAGAGCGAAAAGTGTAATTACCGGGGTCAAGCGCCAGCGCAGTGTTGCATTCATTTGTCGATTGCCCCAACATCCCGGCATAACGATAGACATAGCCCATCGTAAAATGGGCGTAGGCACTCTCCGGACGACGCTTGACCAGTTCCTGCGCCGCCTCGTATGCCTTGCCGAGTTCGCCGCGCTCAACGGAATTGCTAATCAGCTGTCCAGCGGCAACAACCCGATTCGGATCGAGTTCTACGGCGCGTTTGCAGGCTTGGTTGGAGCGCTGGAACATCGCCTCGCCACCATCCGAATAGGTCTCGTCATAGTAGCAACGCACTCCGAGCTGTTCCCATGCCGGCGCATAGGTGGGGTCCATTTCGACCACATGCTCGAGAACCGCGATGGCATCCTTGTTCGGCCCGGCATCGTGAGTCAACGCCAGGCTATGCAGGTAGAGATCGTAAGCCTCCGCGTTTTTCGGGCGCGTGCTGGTATCGAGAAAACCGCCGGCCGCACCGAGCGCCGGCAACAATCCTTGCCGTATCTGCGCAGCCATCTGCGCTTGCAATGCGATCAAGTCCTGAGCGGGCGCGGTCATGTTGATCTGCCACAAAAGCCGGTTGCCGTCCACCTGGATCGCTTCGAGCGTAATCAGAAGGCGGTCGCCTTGCTTCAGGAAGTGTCCGGTAAGCACGTTGGCCACGTGCACGGCGCGGCCCGCCTTCTGCGGATCGACGTCATTGCCGACAAACTTTCGCGTGATCGCGGAGGGGCGAACGTCAAGCGTCCGGGTATAGGTGAGCGTGTTGGCAATTTCATCGGCCAACGCGAAACGCAGAAACTCCACGCTGATGTCGCCATTCATGTTTTGCAACGGCAGCACGGCAATGGTGTTCTTCGCCGCGCCAACGCCCGCCATCCGACGCTCTTTGAACCACCACGCTCCTACCGCGATCAAAACCGTCAGCAGCAGCGCGCTGACTCCCAGCAGGAGATAAGTGGGAAACTTGCTCGAGGACTGAAACGCGTTCGTGGCAATGCGATACGGCAAGGCTGGCCGCCGCGCCCCGCTCTTGGTCAACCCCGATTCCGTTTCCTTCCTCAACGACTGGAGATCGCCTTTCATCGCCAGCGCGTTCGGGTAGCGGTGTCCCCGGTCTTTCTCCATCGCCCGGCCGATGATGCCTTCGAGATCCGGGGGGAGCGCGGGGTTGAGCTGAAGAGGAGAGACCGGCTTCTGATTCAAGACTGCGTCCAGCGTGGTAATCACGTTGCCGGTGGCAAAAGGCTTCTTGCCGGTCGCCATTTCGTACAGCACGACTCCAAGCGAGAACAAATCGCTGCGCGGATCCAGTTCTTCGCTGCGCGCCTGCTCCGGAGACATGTACACCGCCGTTCCCGGAATCACGCCCACCGCAGTCAGCGAGTCCTCCATCGCCGCCTCGTCCGATCCCGGTTCGCGCGCCGACTTGGCCAATCCGAAATCGAGGATCTTTGTTTGACCGCTCTGCGCCACAAAAATATTGGCCGGCTTGATGTCGCGATGAATGATCCCCTTGGCGTGCGATGCCGCCAAAGCATCCGCCACTTGGATGCCAATGTCGAGGATCTCGTCGACCTCCATCGACTTCCCCCGTATCCGCTCCTTCAGGCTCATCCCCTCCAGCTTCTCCATGACAATGAAGGGATGTCCGCCGTTGTCTTCGATATCGTGGATGGTGCAGATGCCGGGATGGTTCAACTGGGAAGCGGCGCGCGCTTCGCGCATGAAGCGGTCGAGCGACTTGCGGTCGTGGATCATCTCCTCGGGAATGAACTTGAGCGCGACGTGACGGGCCAGGCGCGTGTCCTCCGCCTCATACACCACGCCCATGCCTCCCCCACCGAGCTTTCCCACGATGTGATAGTGAGAGACTGTCTGGCCGATCATTCCGAGGGCCTCAGTGCCTTCGGCGGTATGTTAGGCCGCTGGAGAAGCTTAGGTCAACCCTCGCGCGAGAAACATCAGGCGAGATAGAAGTCCCAGCGATCGTCGAGACTCTTTTCAGCGCTTGAAAGTAGGTTTCAATGCCGGCCCGAGCCTACTAACTAAAGCATCCGACTCCGTTTGCCGATTTATCAAGACGTATCTCTGTATACACGGGCCAGCCCTTTGCCAGCCCTCAAAGCGCCTCTTGGTCATATGATGTAAGCTCGGTACCGATCTGCCAAGGGGGATGAATGAGCGGCGGTTCGTGGTTTGGCGCAGCGGAGGTCGGAGGTTCAAGACTGATGCAAGCCTTGGTGGTCGATGATTCCGCTGTTTACCGCAAGTTGATCGGCGATCATCTGCGCAGCTGGGGTTTTGGCGTCACCCTCGCGGAAAGCGGCTCCGAAGCTTGGCGAATCCTGGAGGAGCCGAATGCTCCCAAGCTCGTTCTGCTCGATTGGGTGCTGCCCGATCTTGATGGCATTGAGCTTTGCCAGCGCATCCGCCAAGCCGGATCGTCCAGCCCCTACGTTTACATCATCTTGCTGACCAGCAAGGAGGGACGCCAGAACATGCTCCAGGCCATGCAAGCCGGGGCCGACGACTATCTGGTCAAGCCCTTTGACGAATTGGAATTGAAGGCGCGCCTACTGGTCGGTAAAAGGATCCTCGACCTGCAGGAGGAACTGGTTTCCGCTCGCGAGTCGATGCGCCACGCCGCCACCCACGACAGCCTCACCGGATTGACGAATCGTGGAGAAATTCTCGCCATGCTGGAGCGGGAATTGGAACGAGCGCGCCGCGAGCGCAAGCCGGTGGCCGTGATTCTTTGCGACATTGACCATTTCAAGAACGTGAACGACACTCTCGGCCATCTTTTTGGCGATGAGGCGCTCCGGGAAATCGGCCGGCGCCTGCGCACTCAACTGCGCGTCTACGACGGCGTTGGCCGCTATGGCGGAGAAGAATTCCTTATGGTGCTGCCCAGCTGCGATCTGCCCAACGCTCTGCTGCGCGCCGATGGACTGCGCGAGATCATTGCCAAAACACCTGTGGTTTGTTCCGGCGAGGAAAGACTCATCACCATGAGTATGGGAGTCGCCGTCTCTGCTTGCGAGGGGAAGAACGAAGTGGAAATGGTGTTGAATCAGGCTGATGCCGGCCTTTATAAGGCCAAGGAGAACGGCCGGAACCGGATCGAGCACTTCACCCCTGCCGCCAAGAAGGCGGCGCATGGGCACGCGCCCAAAAGCTAGAAAATCAGCCTTCAACCTGCCAGATTAAAGCGCTGAAAGTGGTAGCCTTTTCTGGAGGATGTGAGTTTCCCCCGGCGGCCGAACTGGCCGCCAGTGACTGTCCCCTTGCTCCCCGACCTTCCAACCCGCATCAAGCGGTGCGCGCGCGCTGCCGGATTCGATCTCTGCGGCATTGCGCCGATCCGCGACTTCGGCGAGTTGCACGTCTTTCCCGCCTGGATCGCGGATGGGAAGCACGGCGAAATGAAGTACACGGAAGCGCACGATGAGACCGGGGAACTCAAGCGCGCGTCGCTGGCCCGAGTCGCTCCCTGGGCGCGCAGCGTGGTCGTGTGCGCCATCAACTACAACACCGCGCATCCGTACTCGACTCAGGCGCAGAGCGAAGATGCCAGCCGGGGCTGGATCTCGCGCTACGCCTGGTCTCGCGAGGATTATCACGACGCCGTGTTGCGCCGATTGCGGCAGGTGGAAATTGAGCTGCGCGGAATGCTTGCTGCTTGTGGAGAACCGGGTGTCCCCACCCGGCCGCCACACTGCTGGACGGGCGAAACGCCCGTCGCTCCAGCTACTGGCAACTGGCCGCTGGCAACTGGCAACTTGCGCTTCCGTTCCTACGTCGACACCGGCCCGCTCATCGAGCGCGTGTACGCCAAGTATGCCGGCATCGGATGGATCGGCAAGAATACTTGCATCATCAACCAGCAGCTTGGATCGTGGTTATTTCTGGGCGTGATCCTGACCTCGCTTGATTTCACGAAAGACGATTTCACGAAGGACGATCTCACCGACGATGAACTCACGGCCGACCTGCCTGCGCCGGATCGTTGCGGAAGTTGCACGCGCTGCATCGCCGCCTGTCCCACCCAGGCGATTGTGGCGCCCGGCGAATTGGATGCCCGGCTATGCATCTCGTATCTGACCATCGAGAAGCGGGGCGAGATTCCAGATGGACTGCGCTCGGGCATGGGACGGCACGTCTTCGGATGCGACATCTGTCAGGACGTTTGCCCGTGGAACCGCAAGGCGCCAGTGACTTCCGCGGCGGAGTTCGAGGCGCGGGAGGGTCTGGTCAATCCAGCGCTCGACTGGCTGGCCGAAATGCAGCAGGAAGAGTTCCGCGAAGTGTTTCGCGCGTCTCCGGTCCGGCGGACGAAGCTTTCCGGCATGCGGCGGAATGCGGTGATTGCGATGGGAAACAGCGGTGACAAAAAATTTATGACAACGCTAAGGAAACTTAGCGAAGATGCAGACCCGGTAGTCGCCGAACACGCGCGCTGGGCAGTGGCGAGGCTGGAGCTGGCGTCTCCCTCAACCCAACCTTGATGGTGGAGAGCCGGACGCCCCCGTCCGGACGCCAAAATGCTTGGACGGGCCAGGGCGCCCGTCGCTCCACCAGCAGATTTGTCTATTACAATCGTCAGTTCATTCAGGGAGGACAACACCCATGTTCCAGAAGGATCTACTCCACGGCAAGCGCATTCTTATCACCGGCGGCGGCACCGGTTTGGGCAAGGCTACGGCGCAGCGGTTTCTGGAACTGGGCGCCGAAGTTTACATCTGCGGACGCCGCCACGAAGTCCTCGCGGCGACCGAGCAGGAGTTACGGGAGCGCACCGGCGGCAAGATCCACTCCCGCCCCTGCGACGTGCGCGACCCATCGGCGGTCGAAGAGATGATCGGGATCATCTGGGCCGAAGGTCCGCTCGATGTGCTCATGAACAACGCGGCAGGAAATTTTCTGGCGCGCACGGAAGATCTTTCCTTGGGTGCGTTTCAGTCGGTGATTGGCATTGTCCTGATGGGCACGCTGCACACGACGATGGCTTGCGGGCGGCGGTGGCTGGCGGCGGGGCGCGGAGGCGTGGTGCTGAACATTACCACCACTTACACGACGACGGGCTCGGCGTATGTGGTGCCATCGGCGGTGGCGAAGGCAGGCGTGCAGGCGCTGACGCGGAGCCTGGCAATCGAGTGGGGCGATCGCGGGATTCGTATGAACGCCATCGCACCGGGGCCGATTCCGACGGAAGGCGCGTTCTCGCGTCTACTGCCGCGTCCGGAACTGGCGGAGACGGCAAAGAAACGAAACCCTCTGGGAAGGTTTGGGACGACCGAAGAGTTTGCCAACCTGGCCGCATTCTTAATCAGCGATGGCGCCGGGTATGTTAATGGAGAAGTCGTGACCATGGATGGCGGGGAGTGGCTGCAAGGGGCGGGCGAGTTCACGTCGCTGGGACGGGAGCTGACAGCCAAGGAATGGGAAATGATGAAACCAAAACCAAAGAAGACCAAAGAATAACGAGCGCGCCGAAAACGTGAAATAAGGGCAATGAATATGCGGCACGCCTGCAGGATGGGGTCAAAGAGCCGCAAAAACGAAAGCGCCCCGACTCGGTTAGAGTCACGGGACGCCCGTTTGAACAGCCCTCCCCCGAAGTCTGCTCAATCACGACTCTACGTTCTGATCGCCGCGAGGGCAATGGCACGAAAGTGTGACTCGTAACTTATGCGTCAAGTGAGAGCGCTGGACATCGAGCCCCGCGCGAGACGAACGACAAAAAGCGATTTTCGCTGTCGGCGGATGGTTCGAATGTGGCGGCCCCTCGGCTCAGATCTGACAATTTTCATCCTACAATGGGCAGAGGAACGATCCCGATGAAAACGACCGGCAACAACAATCCTAATCACAGGCCGGGGCTCAGGCGGTGGCCTCACAGAAGCCTTCCACGCCTTTGGCTTACCCGAGGCGCTGTTCTTCATGCGGGGAGATATCCGTGAGCATGGAAATTCCCATGCCGAACTCCTTAGCTATCCGCACCGAAAGCCTCTGCCGCCATTACCAGATGGGGGAGGCGTTGGTGCGTGCGGTGGACGGGATTTCCATCGACATTGGTGGCGGGGAATTTGTCGCTCTGCTGGGTGCCTCGGGGTCTGGCAAGTCGTCACTGCTTAACCTGGTTGCTGGCCTTGACCGGCCCACCTCGGGTGCGGTGATCGTCCAGGGAAACAACTTGGCCACGCTCTCACGCGAGCAACTGGCCAAGTACCGCTTACATTCCGTCGGAATGGTCTTTCAGTCGTTCAATCTGATACCCAGCATGTCTTTGTTGGAAAATGTGGAGCTCCCCATGCGCTTTGCCGAGGTCGATCGCCGCGAGCGCTCTGCACTTGCGCGCCAGTCGCTCGAACGCGTGGGTTTGAGCGGACGGCTTGCGCACCGGCCCGCGGAACTCTCGGGTGGCGAGCAGCAGCGCGCTTCCTTGGCGCGCGCTCTCATTAACCACCCCAAGCTTCTTCTGGCGGACGAACCGACGGGCAATCTTGACAGCCGCACTGGCACAGAAATTATGGAGCTCCTTCGTAGCTTCAATCAGTCGCTGGGCATGACCGTGCTGATGGTTACGCACGAGCACGCCCTCGCCGAGAAGTATGCCGGGCGCATGTTGCATCTGGCGGATGGAAAGCTCGTCGATGACGTAACCAACGATGACCTACCCAACGGTGACGTGCCCAACGATGACCTCCCCAACATCTCGTCCGTCGACGCGCCCGCGCCGCGGGGAGAAACACCATGAAGTTTTACGACGTTACTGACCTCGCCGTCCGCAACCTGCGCGAGTCCGTCTTCCGCAATTCACTGACCACGATCGGGATCGCCGTCGGTGTGGCGTCGCTGGTCGCGATGCTCTCGCTCGGCATCGGCCTGCAGCGGCTCGCTTCACGCCGACTGCAGAAGTCCGGCTTGTTTGATACTGTCGTAGCCACCTCCAGGCGGGATCTCCGCAACTTCCGCGAACAGCGAGAGGACGGCCCGCCCCCGGCCGAGAGCCCCGCGCTGGATGAACCGGCGCGACGGAAGATCGCGCAAATCCCAGGCGTGGTCGAGGCCTATCCTGATATTCGGTTCGTTACAGAGGTGCGCTTCAACGACAAACCCCACTTGACCATGGTGGCTGGCGTCCCGTTCTCCGCCAAGAACAACAATGATGCTTTCGATGGAATGCAGGGCAGTTTCTTCTCGTCGGAGGCGGCTCCGGAAGTCATCCTGCAGAAGTCGTTTGCCGAAGAGTTGCTGGGCATAAAACCAAAGCCGGGAGCGGACGGCACCAATATTGCCGAGTTGGCCAAACCTCTACTCGGGAAAGAGTTGACGATGCGCTATGCCGAGCGCACCGCGTCTCCCCCGGCGTCTCCCACGGCATCTCCTACAACGACAGGGCCTGGTGACAGGGGACCTAGTGACGCTGCGGCGTACTCGGTCGTTTCGCGCCAGCAGGCACTGAAAATTGTGGGAGTGACGGACCTCGATCCAGATAGCATGCGCGGCACCGCCCGGGCACGTGTCTTCCTCCCGCTCAAGCTTGCGCAAGACTTGCACGTAATGCAGTCCAACCTGCGTGACACTTCGGCCAGCGACTCGCCCAGCTATACCTCACTTAGCGTGCGGGTCGGGAACCCCAATCGGGTGCCGGCCGTTGAAGATGCCATCAAGAAGATGGGATTCAGCGCTTTTTCCATCGTCGATGCGACCCGCAATATGCGCCAGTTCTTTGCTGTGCTCGACGGGTTCCTCGCGATCTTCGGAAGTCTGGCCCTGGCCGTTGCTTCCATCGGCATCGTGAATACGCTGGTAATGGCCATCCTCGAACGCCGGCGCGAAATCGGAATCATGAAGGCCCTCGGCGCCAGTGATGCTGACGTGCGCGGCCTCTTCTTCGCCGAAGCAGGCGCCATGGGCCTCGTCGGCGGGGCCGTCGGAGTCACGCTCGGTTGGGCGCTCGGACGCCTCATCAATTTCGGAATGAACATTTATCTCGAACGCCAGCATTTTCCTCCAGTGGAGATCTGGTCGGTGCCGCTATGGCTGGTTCTCAGCGCAATTGCTTTTTCCATCGTTGTCAGTCTACTGTCGGGGCTCTACCCGGCGGCCCGAGCCGCCCGTCTCGATCCGGTGCAGGCGCTGCGCTACGAGTAAAGAGGCTGCGGAAAAACTAACGGTTCGTATCAGGGCATCGCTTTAGCGATGCCATAAGTCTTTCGCAATCAGACGCCCCTTCAGCAGGCTGCGGAAAACTCTGGTTCGAGCGGGTTTTGGGAAGGGCACGAGTTTACTCGTGCCGTTAAGTCTTTGACAATGTGTCCGCGCTTTAGCGCCCGAGGTGTGATTCTTGCGCTCTCGACGAGTTTTTCCGCAGCCTGTTAGGCGCTGGGACGCGAAGTCGGACTTTTTCCGCAGCCTGTAAACTCGTCTTATGCGCTGCTGCTTGCGATGGCTCACTCTGTTTTTGGTTCCGCTCCTGCTGGGCCAAGTCCACGCCCAAGGCCGCATCGATTGCAACGCGCTGGAAAGTCGCATCCTCAGTCAAACCGTTCACTACTGCGTCATGTTGCCACCCGGCTACGACTCGGCGACTGCCGGCCCTTCTCCGCGGCGTTATCCAGTGCTTTATTTTTTGCATGGACTCGGCGATAACGAACAGGCTTTGTTCAAAGGCGGTGGATGGGACCTGATCGAAGACCTACGCCAGCAAGGACAGATCTCCGATTTTCTGGTAATCGCGCCCGAAGGAAAGCGCACCTTCTACATCAACTCCGCCGATGGCCGCGTGCGTTACAGCGATTTCTTCATTCGCGAGTTCATTCCTTACATCGAGTCGCATTACTCGATTCGCCGCGAGCGCTCCGCACGAGCCATCAGCGGTGTGTCGATGGGCGGATACGGAGCGCTCCGCTTTGCTTTTGCCTATCCGGAGCTATTCTCGTCGGTCAGTGCACAGAGTGCCGCGCTCATCGCAGAATCGCCGCAACCGACTGAGACTATGCCCCCGGGGTCACCGCTGAGCGGGCTGCTGGGAGCGGTGTTCGGCAATCCCGTTGACCTCCAGCACTGGAACCAGAACAGTCCTTTTGTCCTGGCGAAGCAGAACCGTGCGCTGCTACGGACCACAGGATTGTCTATCTATTTCAACTGCGGCCAGGAGGATGAATTCGGATTTGAGAAAGGGGCGGCGGAACTCCACCGGCAACTCCAAGCCGAAGGCATCAAACACGAATTTCACCTCTATCCCGGCAACCACGGCGCCGCGTTTTTTCTGGCACACCTCGGGGAAACGTTGAAGTTTCATTCGCGTGCGTTTGCCGCAGGGAAGTAGTTCTCTCGGATAAAGAAGAAGCATGGCCGGTGTCGACGATCTCTTAGTCGTTGACGCGTTCACGTGTGGAAGGCATTTCCGATGGAGAAACCCCCACCCCGCGGTTAGACGAGAAGCGGAATGTTCAAACACCCGAGTTGGGGCAGACTTCGGGCATAGTTGCACCAAAAACGCTCAGTTTAGCAATTCCATCTCTCACCAACTAATCTTGAATTCGATAGGTTGAGTGGTAGGCCCGGCAGGAATCGAACCTGCAACCCTCGGATTAGAAATCCGATGCTCTATCCGCTTGAGCTACGGGCCCGCATCTGGTTAAAGGAAACTCTGCAAAATACTTACGCCAGAGTTCTGAAAGGCTCTCATGCCTGTTCCTTGACTGGTGTCAATTTTGGTGTCAGTGCCCTCACACGGTAACTAAGGAGCATGGGCGGACCAGAAATCAGGGCTGCCCGCGCCTACCGGTAGAGAGGGACGTATCGCAAAACCTTCCTCTCAAATAATAGCAAGTTCTCTATTTCAAGACCGCCTGCCGGCCCCCCTGCCTGTGGCCCAGGGCCGGGAGGTAGCAGGCACGCTGACAAAGCGAGTGACCTTAGTGCAGATCCACCACGGCAGTGCAGATCCACTACGGCGACCTTGTTCACTCCACTGCACGCCAAATACAGCCGCCGATCGGGTGTCGCCACCATGTTGCGGACCACACCGCCTCCGGATGGGATCTGCTTCGTACTGAAACTCTCTGACTTGGGATCAAATCTCACCAGCGTGTTGGGCCTCACACCCGATTCGCCTTACCAGACTTCGCCATCGTTCGTGATCGCGATTCCATACGGTTCTGATTCCGAGCCGCCCGGCGACAGCCATTCTTTCAGCAGCTTTCCGCCCAACGGGTCGAAATGACCGAGATACCTGCGCGCGAAATCGGTGTAATAAACCGTGCCGTCCGGCGCCAGTGCGATCCTCTGCCGACGCTGCCGCGCCACCGGACATTCAACCCCCTGTACTCACATCGTCTATGCGGCGTTCCTTCGACCCGCTACAATCTCCCTATGCGATTCAGGGCCGCCCTTGCTGTCTTTATCCTTACCACAGCCCTCCTCGCACAAAACGCGCCCACGTCCGAGCCCAAATTCGTCACTGTTCCCATCACGCTCGACCAAAACCGCGTCGTGATCGACGTAGACCTCGCGCTTCCCGACGGCTCGATCGAGCGCGTCCGCGGCTGGGTCGACAACGGCAATCCCGCGCTCTACATGAGCCGGCGCATCGCTGGTTTGATGGGACTCGGTGTCAGCTGCGACGGCCAAATCTGCTCAGGCACACCGAAATCGCCAGGCGTTTCGCTCGAAATTGTGATCGGGGGGATGAAGATTGTCCTGCCCCCGATAAGGGAAATAAGAGTCCCCGCCGGCAGGCCAGCCCTCGCCCCTGGAATGAGCGCCGAGATCAACATCCCATCATCCGTCCTGCGCAACTACGACGTGCTCTTCAATTTCCCCGACCGCAAGTTCACTATCGGACTGCCCGGCAGCTTGCAATTCAACGGCGTGAAGAGCAAGATGCTCGTCAACGCAAGCAACGGCCTCATCCAGCTTCCCAGCAGGATTGACAATAAGAACTACGACCTCGGGCTCGACGTGGGCTCCTCCACCAGCTTTATTTCAGAAGAATTATTCGAAAAGCTCTCCAACGCCCACCCTAACTGGCCGCATATGACTGGAGCCGTCGGCCCATTCAACACCGGAGAAGCGATTGACGAACCAAAGTGGAAGCTGATGCGCGTGGACCGCGTGCAATACGGTCCTCTATTCCTCACTGATGTAGCTGTGGTTGACCTTCCCAAAGATCGGATGACCCTCTTCGAAGAGCGTGCCGGCATCCCGACCGCGGGTCTTCTCAGCGCGGAAGCCCTGCTGAACTACCGCGTCGGCCTCGACTACGCCCACTCGACCGTCTATTTCGACATCGGCAGGACCATCAATTTCCCTGGTTTCGACGTCGTCGGTCTCATCCTTCGTCCCGACAGCGACAACCGCTTCACTATTCTCGGCGTCGCCGATTTCGACGGAAAACCTTCAGTCCCCGGCGTTCAAGCCGGCGATCATCTCGTCGCCGTGAATGACATCCCCGTCACTGACTCTACCCTTGGACAAGTCTGGTCTTTGCTCGAAGGCTCCCCCGGCCAGGAACGCAAGCTGACCATTGAGCGCGCTGGCAAACAGTTCACCGTCATCGCCAAGGTGCAGCACTTCTTGGGCGATGCGCTGGGCAACGACGAAGTGAAGGCAAAGTCGAAGAAGAACCAACCATGGTGACCCAAACGGCAGAAAGAACATGAGAAATGGCACAGCGGTATGAGCAAGTGGATGTGGACAGCCAGGTCATCCTAAGTGCTCGGGGGACCTACTACGCGCACTCCGGCGTATCGTTGGGTTCCTGAGATTGAAGATTGAAGTCACACGGGGATTGCGGATAAGACCTGGTGTCTTCATCCTCGGAATGAGAATCTGTCCTGGCGCGGACGGCAATTGCCGAAGCTTCGAGCCATGACATCCTCAGTGGTTTTGGGCCATCCAGTTTGACGATCCTGTCCAGAGCAGAGTCTCAAGGTGACTAAACCAGCGAAAGTGAAGCCTACAATCCCAGATTGTTTTGCCGGCAGAACGCGGGCGCTACAAAAGACGTCAACAGAGCCATCAGCGTTGAAGCTGATGCCGGCACTTGCAGAGTACCCCGACCACCTGAACGGGAGTAAAATACAAGCGAATTCCCTGGAGTGGGAAGGCCATGGCCACTCGAATTGCCTTCCTTGTGCGATCGCCGCGCATCCTTCCGATCTTGCTGTCAGTAATCTGTCTCCTCGCGCCCGCAGAGGCACAACACGGAGGCGGTGGCGGTGGCGGGCATTTTGGGGCGGGGGAGGGCGGGCACTCTTCAGGCGGGCACGATGGTGGTCGGCACAACCCTGGTGTTTGGCGTGTTGCGGAAAGAGTTGTCCATGATCATGCTGGTCCAGGCGCTCGGGACCACCGCGATCCACCAGGCAATGACCACGTGCCAGATTCTCGTGTTCACTATTTTCATCACCTTCTACATCCCCTGCCTGGCGAGGATTGCTACACTCGTCAAAGAGATCGGGCGGAAGATGACAGTTGTCGCCGTCGGCTATTCTTTTGTGGTGGCCACGGTACTTGCGGTAGCCACCCGGCCGGTGTTTTCCACTTTCAAATAGCAAACGCCTGCGCCAAGACGCTGTTCGAAAATGTAGAAGCCGGTTACGCCGCTGCACAGAACGACGACCACGGGGGATTCGCGCATGATTCGCAATCTGAATATCACCGCAATTGTTGAAAACACGGCTGGCACTCTTGACGCCGCAGGCGAGTGGGGGCTTGCACTATGGATTGAAGCGGACGACCGCCGCGTCCTCTCCGATACCGGCCAGGGGCATACGCTGTTGCACAACGCACGCCTGCTCGGAATCGATGTTGCGACCGCCGAAGCCCTGGTCATCAGTCATGGCCACTCCGATCATACCGGCGGCATTGCCGCGCTGATGGACGCTGGCTTTCACGGCAAGATCTACATTCATCCCGCGGCATTGAGTGGCAAGTATCAACGCGAGAAAACACCTCCGCACCGGGCAAAGGGCATACCCCCTGCGTCGTACCGAGCCCTGCTCTCGAGGGTAGCTGACGTTGTCGAATCGCCGCTGCCAACCGAAATCGCTCCCGGGGTGATCGTGACCGGTGCCATCCCCCGGCGAAATACGTACGAAGATATACCCGACCCCTTCTTCTTGGACGAAAACTGCACCCAGCCCGATCCGCTCATTGACGATCAAGCGCTGTTGATCGAAACCCGCCGCGGTTGGGCCGTAATTACCGGCTGTGGACATTCGGGGTTGATCAACACCTTGAACTACGCCAAAGAACTAATCGGCAATAGCCGCATTGTCGCCGTGATCGGAGGTCTGCATCTCTTTCGGGCATCAGCCGAGCGCATCAAAGCGACGACAGAAAACTTGCGTACGTTCGGGGTCGAGCTGATCGCGCCCTGCCACTGCACGGGGTTCGAAGCCACCGGCGCTCTGCAGAACCAGTTTGGGGGCCGTGTGGTGGCGCTCCGAGCCGGCCTGACCGTCCGTGTTTCCGAGGCATGATCACAAAAAACAAAAGCCGCTTTGCTGCGAGTGAAGACTCATGAGACGCGGGAGACCGGCCTACTACGACAAGTTTTCGAGGTTCTACGATCGCTTTGTCGCTCTTCATTCTCGCGACAAGCAAGGCTTGGCCAGGAAGTTTTTAGTCGACCAGATTCCCGCACAGAACGCTGGTTCGGTTCTCGACCTCTGCACAGGTACGGGTACGATTCTCACCCACATGCAGGCGAAGGTCGGACCTGATGGCCAAGTTGTTGGCGTGGATTTTTCCCATGGCATGTTGAAGGTGGCCCAGGGCAAGACCAAGAGCTTGGCCAACATCCGTTTGGTGGAAGCCGACGCAGGGTGCCTTCCCTTCGCGAACGGCGCTTTCGACGTGGTCACCTGCTCGCACGCCTTCTACGAGCTCAAGGGCGACACGCAAGACCAGGCATTGCAGGAGATCGTTCGCGTCCTGAGGCCGAGAGGAAGCTTTCTCATGATGGAGCACGACGTGCCGGCGAACCCCTTCGTGAGAGCCCTCTTTTACCTCCGCCTCACCTTTATCGCCGCCGGACAGGCCATCACCTTCCTTCGTCGTGAGCAGGAAGTGCTGGAACGGCACTTCGAGAGCGTCGAGAAAGTCGTGGCCCCCGCCGGGCGGTCCAAGGTCATGATCTGCCGAAAATGACAAGGGAAAATCGAAGAAGAACTAGTGTACTGAGTCAGAAATGCGTTTACAAAAGCGGGCCACAGAAGCCAGGATTTCGTCGGCCGTCTTGGTCCACACAAAGGGTTTCGCGTGCTCATTGCTGATCTCGATGTAGTGACGAATGGCATCCTCCAGTTCCCGCGTGGAGCGGTGCACGCCCCGCCGAATCTGTTTCTCCGTCAGGGCCGCGAACCAGCGTTCCACCAGATTGAGCCAGGAAGCTCCCGTGGGCGTGAAGTGCAGATGGAAACGGGGATGCCGGGCCAGCCAGCGATGAATCCGCGGGGTTTTGTGCGTGCCGTAGTTGTCCAGAATCAAATGCACCTCCAGCCCCTCCGGCACCGCCCGGTCGATGCGGTCCAAGAACTTGCGGAACTCGAGGGAGCGATGGCGGGCATGCATGTCCCCCAGCACGCGTCCACTCTTTACTTCCAAGGCCGCGAACAGCGAGGTGGTGCCATGCCGCAGGTAATCATGCGTGCGCCGCTCGGCCTGCCCCGGACGCATGGGCAGCAGTGGCTGCGAACGGTCCAGCGCCTGGATCTGCGTCTTTTCATCGGCGCACAACACCAACGCTTGGTCGGGCGGATGCAGGTACAGGCCCACGATGTCCCGCACTTTTTCAATGAACAGCGGGTCCTTGGAGAGCTGGAACGTCTCGGCCCGGTGCGGTTGCAAAGCAAACGCACGCCAGATGCGGCTCACCGCGCTCTGGCTCAAGCCGCTGCGCTGGGCCATGGAGCGGGTGGACCAGTGGGTGGCGTCCGGCGGACGCTTTTCCAGAGTCAACGTCAGCACGCGCTCCACCGCAGCGTCGCTGATCTGGCGCGGTGCTCCCGGGCGCGGTTCGTCGAGCAGGCCATCGAGGCGCCGCGCCACGAACCGGCCACGCCATTTGCCCACCGTAGGTTTGCTCACGTGCATGTGTTGCGCCACCCGGGTGTTGTTTTCTCCTTGCGCACAGGCCAGCACGATGCGGGCCCGCAGGCACAGGGCTTGCGCCGAACTCGGACGACGCACCCAACGTTCCAGGGTTTCGCGTTCTTCTCGGCTCAATTGCAAAGGCGGAATCGGTCTTCCCAGCGCCATCGGCACCTCCCTTGTACCTTAGACGCAGGAAAACCGACACTTATTCAACTTGTTTATGACTCATGACACTAGCCAGTTCTGAGAAATGGCACAGCGGTATGAGCAAGTAGGTGTGAACAGCCGGGTCATCCTAAGTGCTCGGGGAGACCTACTACACGCGCTCCGGCGTATCGTTGGGTTCCTGAAGATTGAGGATTGAAGTCACACGGGGATTGCGGATAAGACCTGGTGTCTTCATCCTCGGAATGAGAATCTGCCCTCGCGCGGACGGCAATTGCTGAAGCTTCGAGCCATGACGTCCTCAGTGGTTTTGGCCATCCAGTTTGACGATCCTGTCCAGAGCAGAGTCTCAAGGTGACTAAACCAGCGAAAGTGAAGCCTACAATCCCAGATTGTTTTGCCGGCAGAATGCGGGCGCTACAAAAGACGTCAACAGAGCCATCAGCGTTGATGCCGGCACTTGCAGAGTACCCCGACCACCTGAACGGGAGTAAAATACAAGCGAATTCCCTGGAGTGGGAAGGCCATGGCCACTCGAATTGCCTTCCTTGTGCGATCGCCGCGCATCCTTCCGATCTTGCTGTCAGTAATCTGTCTCCTCGCGCCCGCAGAGGCGCAACACGGAGGCGGTGGCGGGCATTTTGGAGGCGGGGGAGGCGGGCACTCTTCAGGCGGGCACTCTTCGGGCGGGAGCCACACGGGCGGGCACTTCGGGTGGCTGCACTTCGGGCTCGGAAAGCACTCGGCCCGGCATGCGGAATTCGGGGCGTCCTCTACTTCGGATAGTTCGTCCTATGTGCCGTCACACCTGTGGAACATCCCCACGGCGGCCCGCGCGCCATCCGTTTCACGGATCCCGCCAACACTTCTCTGGTCTCCGCCGCTATTCCTTAACCGCCCCGACGGCCGAGCTTCTTTCGTTTCTTCCCCGGTGCGCACTCGTCGCGGGTTCCTCTTCAACCGCTTGCGGCGATTTTCTTCCTCCGGATGCTTCTTGAACGGCGTGACCCAGATCTGCTTCTTCGAACCATTTTGGCCGCTGCTTTCCTGCTCCGGTGAGTTTGGTCTTTTTTATTCCGGCTTCGGCGGAGACTCGCTTGATCTCGGCGACGACCTCAATTCCCAGGGGCCCGCGCAGTGGGAAATGTCCGCGATCCCCGCTCCCGCCAATCCATCGGATGATGACGCCGCAGAAGGAAATTCGTTGGGGCGCCCCGGAGCCACGTTCGGCGCAGCGACCGAACTGCAGGCCCTGGGCAAGGGAGTCTTCCTGCTGGTGCTGAACGATGGTACCAGCCGCGCCGTGACCGACTACTGGGTCGCAGATGGCTATCTTGAATACATCAGCCCCGACGGCACGCGCAGCCATATTCCGCTCGAAGCTCTCGACCTGCAGACTACTGTGACCCTAAATGCTCCCCGTGGCCTTCCGTTTATCCTCCGCTCCACGCCGGCACAGGAGCGTTAGCACTGCCCCAAAGCTTGGAGCGATCGTTTGCTCCGCAACCGACATTTCGACCGCAATCCTGCCGCACCACACCAAGTGGATGCGCCTCAGCCAGTGCACTTCCTACCCAGCCCGGCACTAGACTTGGAGGGCTCGATCTGGCCAGTGGTTCTCATTCAAGCTGGAAGTTCTTGGCATCCTGGAATTGTGACTTGCATCACTGCGCTTCGTTGCTGGTCGTGTTAAAACCGAACCGTCTCTCCCAATCGGGGAGTGCTCGTTGTGTACATCAATTTTTCGTGTCTTAAGGTCCGCGTAGCGCCATCCTCGAGGTGTTGAATGAACGCTCGGCTGGTAAGTGAATTTCGTTCGATCGTTGGAGACGCTGGCCTGGTGAGTGCGGCCGAGCAACTCCGGACTTACGAATGCGATGGTCTGACCCTGTTCCGGGTGGTTCCCGAGCTGGTTCTGCTCCCGGCATCAACGCAGGAAATCCAGGCCATCGTGAAGGTGTGCCACCGGGAGCGAATCCCGATTGTAGCGCGAGGGTCGGGCACGGGGCTAAGCGGGGGAGCCCTGCCGGTAAAGGGTGGGGTCGTGATCGGCGTCTCAAGGATGAATCGCATTCTTGAGGTTGATATGTCCAACGCGCGCGTGGTGGTCGAACCCGGGGTGACGAATTCCGCCATAACCGCGGCCGTTTCGCCTCACGGATACTTTTATGCCCCGGACCCATCCTCCCAGGTGGTCTGCACCGTAGCCGGCAATGTGGCCGAGAACTCCGGCGGCGCGCATTGCTTCAAGTATGGAGTAACCACGACATACGTGCTAGGACTTGAGGTTGTGCTGTCGGACGGTTCGCTGCTTAGTCTGGGCGGTACGGGTTTGGACCAGTCGGGCTATGACCTGGTGGGAGCTTTCGTAGGTTCGGAGGGAACGTTTGGGATCATTACTAAGATCACGCTGCGAGTCATCAAGAAACCGGAAACCACGCAGACCTTGATGGCAGCGTTCAATTCGAGCAGCGAGGCGGGCGCTGCCGTCAGCAGCATCATCGCTTCGGGCATGTTTCCTGCGGCGATGGAAATTATGGACCGGCTGGCGATTGAGGCCGCCGAAGCCGCCGTTCATCCCAATTATCCCAAATGCCAGGCGCTACTGCTGGTGGAACTGGATGGGTCCGCTTGTGAAGTCGAGCTGCTGATGGAGAAGGTAGGCCCGATCTGCCAATCGTGCGGGGCCTGGGAACTGCGCCTGGCCAAGTCTGAAGCGGAACGTATGGCGGTCTGGAAAGGGCGTAAAGCCGCGTTTGCGGCCGTGGGGCGGATCTCTCCCAATTACCTGGTGCAGGACGGCGTTATCCCGCGTACCGCATTGCCCCGAGTCCTGGGAGAGATTGACCGCCTCAGCTCCGAAGCGGGACTGCGCGTGGCGAACGTCTTTCATGCCGGAGATGGCAACCTCCATCCCCTGGTGCTTTATGACCGTCGTATCGCTGGGCAAGAGGAAGCGGCGATGAAGCTGGCGGAGGATATTTTGCGGCTGTGCGTGGAAGCGGGCGGGTCCATTACCGGGGAACACGGGATCGGCGAGGAAAAGAAGCAGTTCATGCCGGTCATGTTTTCCGAAGCCGACTTGGACGCCATGCAGCGCCTGCGTTCGGCCTTCGATCCCTATGACCTTTGCAATCCGACCAAGATGTTTCCGGGTACCGATGCGAAGGTGCAAAGGCCGGTCGCTTACGAACCACATCCGATCGAGATTGCAGGGCTGGCCCAACGGTATTAGCCGGGGAACAGCCGATCCAGGGCGGTAAACCTGTGTAACGCGTACGGGCGACAAGGAAGGCGACGGGAGTCAAGTCATGAGCCAAGCTCCAGGACAGAACCGAGGACAGGATAACGAAGCGTGGATCGAATTAAGTGCGATCGTCGGTCCGGAACACCTGCGTCCTGCGACGCCCGCGGATGCCGTGGACGCAGTGCAACCCAGCGGCGTGATTGCGCCCGGCTCGGCGCAGGAAGTAGCGCAGGTGTTGCGCTACTGCAATTCCGCCGGACTAGCCATCATTCCGCGAGGTGGAGGCAGCCAGTTGGGGTTAGGAAATCGCCCGCGCAAGGCGGATTTTATCCTCTCGCTGGAGCGGCTCAACCGGGTGATCGAACATGCTTGGGGCGACATGACAGTTACTGTGGAAGCGGGCTGCACCATTGACAGGTTGCAGTGTGTGCTCCGCGAGCATGGTCAGCAGTTGGGTGCCGATCCCATGCAACCGGAGCGGGCCACGGTTGGCGGCGTACTGGCAACGGCGGAAAGCGGAACCATGCGTATCCGTTATGGCGCCATTCGCGACCTCGTTCTCGGTCTGGAAATGGCGCTGCCGGACGGCAACGTGATTAAAGCAGGAGGCAAGGTCGTCAAGAACGTTGCCGGCTATGACCTCACCAAGCTTGCCATCGGTTCCCTGGGAACGCTGGGCGTGATCACCCGAGCCGTGTTCCGCCTGCACCCCATTCGGGCGGCCATCGGCACCTACGCCGCCACGCTGCCTACAGCGTCGGCGGCAGCCAAACTGGTGCTCGCCATTCTGGATTCACCGCTGGTTTACACCGGGCTGCAGATTCACGCACGCCGCGCGGACCAGGTTCTCGTCCATGTGCGATTCGAGGGCATCCCCGAATCCTTACAGGACCAATTTGTAAAGCTAGGCCGCATCGCGGGCGCTCATGAATTTGCGGAGTGTGGCGGCGAGGTCTGGACCGAGCGGCAGAAACTGTTCGTCAATGCCGCAAGCTCGGTGATCTGCAAATGCTCTATCCTTCCTTCGCAGATTGGATCGCTTTGCGATGCCCTTTTCCGGCAAGCGGAGCCGGCCGAGGTTGCGGTCACGCTGCTAGCACAAGGTACCGGACTGACGGAAGTACGTTTGGATGCCGCCAGCCTACAGCCGCTGACGATTGCGCTGCGCGCCCTGCGCGGCGAGGTGGATCGCCTGGAAGGGACGCTGACGGTAGCGCAGTGCCCGATAGCCATGAAGGGCGAACTGGACGTGTGGGGCACTGTAAAAGATGCGTTGCCGCTGATGCACCGAATCAAGCAAAAATTCGACCCGGGACAGATCCTGAATCCAGGTCGTTTCGTGGGGGGCATATGAAGGAGCAGCTCGCCATACCGGTGAACGGCAAAACAAAAGTTTTCGACGATTACAATCCCCCGGACGCGGAGCTATTGAATGTCTGCGTCCATTGCGGCTTTTGCTTGCAAACCTGCCCCACCTACACTCTCTGGGGGAAGGAGATGGACTCCCCGCGTGGCCGCATTCACTTGATGAATATGGCGATCGCGGGCGAGGTGAAATTGAGTGATTTGTACGTCTCGCACTTCGACCATTGCCTGGGATGCCAGGCGTGTGTCACCTCGTGTCCGTCCGGGATCAAGTACGGGAAGCTGATTGAAGCCATGCGCGGACAGGTGGAGCGGCAGTATCGCCGGCCGCTACACGAGCGGGTTCTGCGGCGGATGATCGCGGCGGTCTTCAGCCACCCCGCGCGTATGCGTAAGCTGGTGTTCCCGCTACGCGCTTATCAGGGGCTCGGGTTACAGCGACTTGCGCGGACCCTGCGCCTGACCTCACTGCTGCCCCGTAGCTTGCGTGCCATGGAGCAGTTATTGCCTGACTTGGCGCATGACACCGCGGTGGTTCTGCCGCCGCGCATCCCTGCGCAGGGCGAAAAGCGCCGCATCGTCGCCTTGCTGACCGGCTGCGTACAGAGTGTCTTCCTCAGTCAGGTAAACGCGGCGACCGCGCGCGTCCTGGCAGCCGAGGGCTGTGAAATTCTGGTTCCCCCGAAGCAGGGCTGCTGCGGCGCCCTGCCCAAGGATCTGGGGCAGGAACAAGAAGCCCAGAACAGCGCCCGCAAGGTGATCGACCAGTTCGAGCCGTTGGCGGTCGATACCATCGTGGTAAACGCCGCCGGTTGCGGAGCCGCCCTCAAGGACTACGGATTCCTCCTGCGCCATGATCCCATGTACCGTGACCGTGCCGTTGCGTTTTCCGCTAAGTGTAAAGACGTATCGGAGGTGCTGGCGGAGTTAAAACCACGTGCGCCGCGGCACCCGATAGCATTGCGGGTTGCCTTCCATGATCCCTGTCACCTGCAGCATGCCCAGGGGTTGCGCGAACAGCCGCGCGCCATGCTGCGAACCATTCCGGGACTGGAATTGTTGGAGCTTTCCGAGGCTGCCCTCTGCTGTGGCTCAGCCGGTCTCTACGGTCTGGTTCAGTCGGAGACGGCCCACCAACTGGGCCAGAGGAAGGTGGAGAGAATTATCGCGACGTCTGCTCAGGCGGTGGCGACCGGCAATCCCGGATGCCAGTTGCAAATCAAGGCGCTGTTGAATGAAGCGGGACGTCCATTGCCGGTGATGCACTACATGGAGTTGCTTGACGCTTCCATCTCTGGCACCCAACTGCCGGGGAAGCGCAGCTAGCAGCGCGATTGCCACCGCTAGTCGGTCAAGACCACACAGTTCGGGAACAGTTCAGACGCCTGCGTCTTATACACGCTGTAGCGTCCGCCGCAAAGCGGCTTCGTTCAAGTCGGCTTCCCGTCCGCGATCCAGGTCATTGCCCGAGTGGCCGCGGGCAGTCCTAAAGTGGTTATTGCAAGCACCGCGACGTGATCAATCTCCTCCGGCGTGATACCAGCCTTGCGCGCATTTCGGACCGCCGAGTGCGTAGCGCCCTCCAGAGCCGCTCCAATCGACAGCGCAAGTTTGACCAACCGGCGGCTCTTCTCATCCAGAGGTCCAGCTTCGTGACAGCGTTCTCCCAGGTCATTGAATGCTTTCCACACCTTAGGATGACGCTGGCGGAATTGGTTCACAGCTTTAGGCAGTTGCTTAGACACGCAGGTACCTCCCACCGGAGTTGATGTTCATAGTTTAGACGAGTCAACAGTCACTGCAAACATGAGGGCGGTCTGCCACCATACAAACTGCCGCGCTCCGGCAGTGTTTCCGTACCTGGATTCGATTCCCGTTCTAGATAACGAGTCTCTGACGCTAACGACCGTGCAGAATCGGGCTACGCGGAAGCTTGCCATGCTACATTTACGGCAATGCGTTCTGAGATAGAACAAGCCGTACAGCTCTTGCAGCGGGGCGACGATGCGGGGATGGAGCAAGCTTTGGCCCTGCTCCAAAATACGGTGTTTTCTTTTAGCATGCGCGTCTGCGGCCAGCGCGAGGACGCGGAAGATACGATGCAAGAAGTGCTGTTGAAATCGGTTCCGCACCTGCCCAAGTTCAACAGTCCCAAAGCCCTCGTGGTGTGGCTCTATAAGGTGGCAAAGAACCGCTGCCTGATGAGTCGGCGCCGGAGCAAGTTCGCTCCGAAGCAGGACCTTTCCCTTGAAGAACTCATGCCCGACCGGAAAGAACTTGAACGGATGGGGACTGACGGCAGCATCAATCCCGAAGCGTTCGCTATCCGGAGTCAGGAAGCGGGACGGTTGCGGGACGCCATTCAGCGGCTGCCGCCACAATACCGCATTGTCTTGGTGCTTCGCGATATGGAAGGGCTAACCGACGAAGAAGTGGCGGAGATCACAGGGCTACGTTCCGGAACAGTGCGGGTTCGTCTACACCGTGCGAGGTTGTTTGTCCGGAAGGAATTGATGAAAGGGTTGAAACCACGCTCCGCGAGGGCTGCCGTCGCTTCGCGGGCGTCTTCTCAAGCAAAGCTAGGCAACGAACAGCCCCGACCTGCCCGCTGCAAAGCCATGTTTGCTGAGCTCTCGAACTATCTCGACGAGCAGTTGGATGATTCGCTTTGTGAAGAACTGGAGCGGCACCTGGGCAGTTGCGAACCGTGCAAGGCGTTCCTCTCCAGTCTGGAAACAACGATTGAGAAGTGCCGAACCTCCCCGGCAGAGTGCCCTGCGAGTAAAAAGGCCGTCCGGTTCCGCAAGCAACTGCTGAAGGATTTTGAACAGGCCCTCGCAGTGGTCAGAGTGAAGTCGTAGTCCTCCCAAACAGCCCCAGGTTTCTTGCCGATTTTCTCTGTAACAAAATCTAAATTTCTGCATTTATTCGTGTGCTTGGTCGATACGGCACACCTGGAGGCAATCATGATCACAGCTAAGGTCGAACTGACTCAACCACTTAAGCAGCAGCGCCAATTTGTGGCCCTGACCGGGAGCGGTCACAACTTCTTGTTGGACGACGCGGCCGGAGGTACTGGGCCAAAGCCGATTGAACTAATTGCCGCCGGATTGGCTGGGTGCACGGCGTTCGACGTTATCACCATCCTGCGCCAGAAGTACCACCAAAGAGTCACCGGTTACGAGGTGCGGGTCGAGGCCGATCAAGCAGAACGTCCGCCACAGGTATTCACGGCAGTGCGAATCCACCATGTGGTAACCGGTTTTGAACTTGACGTGGCGGCGCTGGAGGAGGCTATCCGTCTCTCCGAGGAAAAGTATTGCTCGGTGGGGGCCATGGTGCAGAAGACCGCCAGTTTTCATACAACCTACGAAATCGTTGAAGACAAGACTGAGTGGATGAAACCGGCTCCGGTCGCGGAAGTGCAAGGGTGAAAGCTTGCTTCAAAGTGGCTCTGAGCCTCGCCGCCGCGTGGCTGCCCTTGGTGGCAGCTTCGGCTCAGCCAGAGGCCCAGCCTTCGTCTCTTACGCTGAGACAGGCAGTGACGATTGCCTTAGAGAAGAATCCTCTGCGCAAGGCAGCTATGGCAGACACAAAAGCTGCCTCCGCCGGAGTTCGTGAGGCACGCTCGTTCCTCATGCCTCACTTGAGCTTTTCCGAAACCGCGACTCGCGGTGATGATCCGGTTTACGCTTTCGGCAGCAAGCTTCGGCAACAGCGCTTCACGACTGCGGACTTCGCACTGAACCAACTGAACTCACCTCTACCCTTCGGCAACTTCGCGACGCGATTTGGGGGGAGCTGGAACCTTTTCGACTCACTCGCCAGCTGGCACGGCATCAATCAGGCAAAACAAATGAGCGAGGCTGCGGGACACCAGTTAGACCGCACGGATCAGGAGGTTGTCTTCCGGGTGGTCAGTTCCTACTACGACGTTCTATTGGCAGCCAAGCAACTGGAACTTGCCGAGCAGTCGGCCAAGACTGCCAAGTCGATCATGGACCGCAGCCAGTCGAGATTCGACAGCGGGCTGACTGTAGAGTCGGATCTGCTGACAGCGAAGGTGCGCATGGCGGCGCGACAGCAGGAAGTGATCCGGGCCAGGAACACGCTGGAAGTGACGCGAGCGGAGCTGAGCACAGCGATGGTCATGCCGGTTGAATCTTCCTTCCAGCTCTCCGAAGGGTTGGCTGAGCGTACGCTTCCGATCCCGGCCATGCAGGAGCTTGAAAAGCAGGCACTCACAAATCGCCCTGACTTAAAGCGCATTGCCTCCGAAGAGGCGGCGCAGCGACAGAGCGTGTCGGTGGCCAAGTCGTCATTCGGTCCGCGGGTGAATGCCTTTGCAGGCTGGGAAATGGACAACCCTACGTTCGTCGCCGGTGGCGGGGGCGACAACTGGCTGGGCGGGATCGAAGTGCAGTTCGACATCTTTCAAGGCGGCGCCAAACGGGCGGAACTTTCCCGGCAGCGAGCCCTCGAAGAAAAGGTTGTGGCGATGAAGCAGGTAGCGAGCGATGCAGTTCGTCTCGAAGTGAGGCGAGCCTACTATGAAACAGACGCCAACCGGCAGCAGATCGAAGTGGCCCGAGCGGCAATCGCCCAGGCACAGGAGAGCCTGCGCATCAACCAGGACCGCTACGACAGCGGACTGACCACAATTACCGATTTGTTGGGCGCTGAAGATGCCGCGCGCCGCAGCCAGACCGACTACTGGGAGGCCGTTTATCACTTCCAGACCAGCTACGCCAACATGGAGTTGGCGAGCGGAAGCTTGAATCCGCAATCTCCCGTGGTGATGCCATGAATCGTATAAATACCAGGCTCAAACTTTCGTTCTTGGTGCTCCTCGCGGTTGTTAGCCTCGCCGGCTGTTCTAACGAGAAGACCCGCACGGCTCCTTCGTCGGAAACTGTGCTGAGCATTCCCGTGCTCGCGGTACAGCAGGCTAACGTGCCTGATTTGCTGGAAGCGGTAGGCACGGTACGTGCCACGCAGACCAGTGAAGCAGCCAGCCAAATGATGGGGAACATCGTCGAAATTCGGGCTCACGAAGGGGACCATGTTCAACGCGGTCAAGTGCTTGCCGTAATTGACGATTCCCAACCGCGAGCTGCCGTAGAGCGCGCAACCGCAGCCGACCTTGCTGCCCAACAGCAAGCGGTCGGAGCAGAGTCCGACCTGGCCTTGGCGGAATCAACGCTGAAGCGTTACCAGAACCTCTACGAAAAGAAATCGGTGAGCCCGCAGGAGTTCGACGAGGTGAAAACCCGTCAACAAGCGGCTCGCGCGCGTCGCGACATGGCAAAAGCTGGCCAGGCCCAGACGCAGGCAGCATTGAGCCAGGCACGCACGTCTCTGGATTACACGCGGATTCGGGCGCCGTTCGATGGCGTGGTGACGGAGAAGAAAGCCGATTCTGGCACACTGGCTTCACCCGGGATGCCGATCTTCACCGTCGAGGACGCGCGCCGCTATCGACTGGAGGCCACCGTCAACGAGAACGATCTCCGGTATGTACGAACAGGAGAGCAGGTTTCGGTCGTCATCGATGCCCTCGACAACGCGGGTCTGAAAGGTAAGGTTGTACAAATCATCCCAGCCGCGGACTCCGCAAGTCGCACGTTCCTGGTGAAGATCGAGTTGCCCGCAGACACACGGCTACGTTCGGGGCTCTTCGGGCGAGCCCAGTTTTCTCGTGGCGAGCGGCAGACGCTGTTAATTCCGCGTTCGGCGGTAGTCGAACGCGGCCAACTGCAGGGCATTTATGTCTTGGACCAAAACAAGGTTGCGGGCTTGCGCTACATCACTTTGGGGAAGCCTTCCGGGGCGGAGGTCGAAGTGCTGTCAGGCCTCCAGGACGGGGAGCGGCTTGTCGCCAACCCGGGTGCAGTCGACCTGAATGGCAAACGCATTGAGGTCCAGTAATGTCTGATAGCAAATCCAAGTTGGTGATGCAGCCCCCGAAGAACTTGCGCTTGGCCGGTCGCATCGCCCGCAGTTTCATCGATTCGAAACTGACACCGCTCGTGATCGTCGCTGCGCTGCTTCTTGGCACCTTCAGCATTCTCAAGACGCCGCGGGAAGAAGAGCCTCAGATCGTGGTGCCCATGCTCGACGTCTTTGTTCAGATGCCGGGTGCGTCAGCCGACGAGGTGGCACAGCGCGTCAGCCTTCCTATGGAGAAGTTACTGCGCGAAGTGCCGGGCGCCGAGTACATCTACTCGATCAGTCATCCGGGCGTGAGCATGCTGGTTGTGCGTTTCTACGTGGGCACCAAAGAAGAGGACGCAATCATCCAGACGTACAACAAGCTCTACTCGAACTTCGATCGCATCCCACCCGGAGTATCACAACCGATCATCAAAGTCCGATCGATCGACGACGTACCGATTATGGCCCTGACGTTGTGGGGCAAAGACTATGACTCTTACAGGTTGCGGCGAATTGCGGGTGAGCTGGAAAATTCACTCAAGCCGCTCAACGACGTCTCTGAGACCAAGATCATCGGCGGGCAGCCCAGGCAAATACGAGTAGTGCTCGACACACAACGGCTCGCGGCATACGGCCTTACGCCGAGTGCAATCGTGGGACAACTCCAGAACGCGAACAACCGCGGCCAAGCCGGCAGTTTTGCTCGTGACAATCGCGAGTTTCAGGTCGAAGCAGGCACTTTTTTCACGAGTCTCGAAGACCTGCGTCAGGTTGTGGTCGGGGTTCACGCCGGACGTCCCGTGTACTTGAGTGATGTAGCAGAGAAACTGGAAGACGGGCCAGCCGAGCCGGACACCTACGTTTTGTTTGCGAATGCTCGCGGTGGCGCAGGACAGACAGCCGGCGCGGAATATCCCGCGGTAACCATCACGCTTTCCAAGCGGAAAGGCACCAACGCCACCGATATTTCCGAGCGCGTTCTGGACAAAGTCAATGCTCTGCGCGGGTATGTGCTTCCCAACGACCTGAACATCACGGTCACACGCAACTATGGCGAGACCGCCAAGGACAAGTCCGACGAACTTCTCAAACACCTGCTGATCGCAACCTTGTCGGTCACACTACTGATTGCTCTGGCGCTGGGCTGGCGGGAGTCGGGCGTCGTACTTTTGGCGGTGCCGGTCACGCTCGCTCTCACACTCGCCGTTTTCTACCTGTATGGCTATACGCTGAACCGGGTGACCTTGTTCGCGTTGATCTTCTCCATTGGCATCCTTGTCGACGACGCGATCGTTGTGGTCGAGAACATCGTGCGCCATTTTCGGTTGCCCGAAAGCCGAGGCCGATCCTTATCTGAAGTCGCGGTCGAGGCCGTCGACGAAGTCGGCAATCCTACGATTCTTGCCACGTTCGCAGTAATCGGCGCAATCCTCCCCATGGCCTTCGTACGCGGCCTGATGGGTCCATACATGCGCCCGATCCCGGTGGGCGCTTCGGCAGCCATGCTGTTTTCGTTGATGGTGGCCTTTGTCGTTTCGCCGTGGGCAGCATTGCGGCTACTGAGGAAACATGCGGGCGGTAGCGATCAGTCCAGGCACGAGACCGAAGGCTGGACCACACACTTGTACCGCCGGATGATGAACCCGCTCATCCGCGACGCACGCCGCCGCTGGATGTTTCTCACTGGTGTCGTAATCCTCCTGCTGGCGGCGGTCGCGTTTGTCCCATTGAAGTGGGTACGCGTCAAGATGCTTCCCTTTGACAACAAGAGCGAGTTTCAAGTCATCATCGACATGCCGGATGGGACACCACTGGAGCAGACGACTCGCGTGGCGCAGGCACTGGGTCGGTATCTCGGCCAGCAGCCCGAGGTTATCAATTATCAGATCTATTCCGGGGCATCTGGCCCTTACAACTTCAACGGTCTTGTGCGCCATTACTTCTTGCGCAATCAGCCTAATCAGGCTGATATCCAGGTGAACTTGCTCTCGCGACATGATCGCAAGGCGCAGAGCCATGAAATCGCACGCCGATTGCGGCCGGAGTTGAACAAGATCGCCGTGCCCTTCGGGGCACGCATCAAGGTCGCGGAGGTTCCGCCCGGTCCGCCGGTGCTTCAAACTCTGGTCGCTGAAATTTATGGGCCAGACTACAAAGGGCAAATTGCACTTGCTGCGCAAGTCAAGAAGATCTTTCAGCAAACAGCAGGCGTCGTCGATGTGGACTGGTACGTCGAAGACCCGCAAACCAAGTACGACATGAAGGTGGATCTGGACAAGGCAGCACTTCATGGCATTTCACCCGCCGATGTGACGCGCACCCTGCAGGTGGGGCTCGGCGGAGCCAACGCGGGCTTGCTCCACGATGCCCATTCACGCGAGGACATCCCTATTGAAGTGCGGCTGGCACGCCCGTATCGCTCTGGGATCGAAGACCTTGGCAACCTGAAGCTGCCAACCTCCTTCGGTGGCCAAATAGCCCTGCAGGAAGTAACGAACCTTCAACAAACGACGATCGACACCAGCGTGTATCGCAAGAATTTGCAGCCAGTCGTCTACGTGACGGGAGATGTGGCGGGTGGAGAAGAAAGCCCTGTATACGCCATCATGAAGATGAGCGAGGCCATCGACAAGATCAAATTGCCCGATGGCTACGCGGTGAAGCAGTACAAGGGCACCACCATGCCCGAGCGCACCGGCCGCTTCTCCATGAAATGGGATGGTGAGTGGCACATCACGGTGGAAGTGTTTCGTGATCTGGGACTGGCGTTCGCTGCTGTCCTCGTGCTGATCTATGTGCTCGTCGTTGGCTGGTTCCGATCTTTCATAACACCTCTGGTCATCATGGCGCCGATTCCGCTTACGCTCGTTGGCATTCTCCCCGCGCATGCGTTGATGGGTGCGTTCTTCACCGCCACGTCAATGATCGGGTTCATCGCCGGCGCCGGAATCATCGTCCGCAATTCCATCATCCTCGTGGACTTCATTGAACTTCGTCGTTCGCAAGGGATGTCGCTAGAGGATGCCGTCGTCGATGCGGGCGCGGTGCGATTCCGCCCAATGCTGCTAACCGCGGCTGCAGTTGTGGTCGGGGCGAGTGTGATTCTCTTTGATCCGATTTTCCAGGGCTTGGCTCTGTCGTTAATGGCGGGCGAAGTAGCCTCCACTGTGCTCTCACGCATGGCTGTCCCGGTGCTGTATTACCTGAGCCAGCGCGGTCACAACTCGAAGCCTTCGCCGGTCGAGCCCTTGGCGACGAACCTCAGAGTGAGGATTTCAGAAGGAGAGGTGACACTATGACCATTGAACGCTACTTGAGGCTGATTGCCGGGGCTTTCATTCTGCTTTCGCTGGCACTTGGACACTGGGCAAGCCCATATTGGTATCTTTTTACCGCCTTTGTCGGCCTGAACCTGTTTCAGTCTGCACTCACCAACTGGTGCCCGATGATGACGTTCTTGCGTAAACTGGGAGTGAGCAAGTAGCCGGGAGGGTTAATGCCTGATTGGGTGTGGATAGGTGCGTTTCTTGCTGCTTACGTGGTTTTGACCCAATGGCTTCTTCCTAAGCTGGGTGTTCCCACCTGAAGGAGCCCTCGCGTCGGGTCTCGACGCAAGAATATTCAAGCTCACTGCGCCGCGAGCCCGGAGAACCATGACGACCATCGTGCAAGTTGAATATCGCCTAGTCTCCTGTCAGCTCGTGAGGATATTCTTCAACTACTAAGGCATCCAGTCGTTTCCGTTCTCGGGTCGCGGGCCGCGCTGAATCTTGACCTCTCGGGTGCATTAGTTGGAGTCGTAGTCATCGGGCACAGGGCGCTTCGGCCAGAGCGATGCGAGCTTATTGCTTATTTTCGGGAAACTCTCCCTGCAGTTCCCATCGTGGCTCTCTCTTGGGCCGCCGCGACAGGGTCTTCAGCGAGAGTGATTTCAATTGCCCTGCAGACAATCCACCGCAGCGGGTAAGAACAGTCAGTCAGGCGCTTCGTGGTATCGCGTAGCCTCACAGCCTCCCTACAACAAGAGTCGATTCTGAATCTGGGCAAGTTCCGCGGGGCGCGGAGCATTCTTCGTCGTCATTCGCCACCCGATTGATCTGGGCGCTCAAGGGATAGCAGCGCATCAGCCGAGGATCGCATGGCTTCGGCAGTTCGGATGCCACACCCTCATTTTATGTTGAGCCGCTGTCCGCAATCCTTGGCGCATATCGTCAGTCGATGGAGAATCCGCAGGCTGGTCCGATGTTCGTCAATAAAGATGGCGATTTGCTCGATCTGGACAAACTGGGCACAAGATTAGTTCGCCCGGCTATTCGGACAATCGGTGTGACCTGGCATGGCTGGCACGCTTTTCGGCGCGGAATAGCCTCCAACCTCATTTCCATGGGAGTGAACGAGAAAATTGTTCAGCGCATTCTTCGTCGCTCCAAGCCACACGTGACCAAGGAGTGCTGCATCAAGGCGTTCGATCCGAGACGTCATCGCGGCCATGAGGAAGATGGAGGAGACGATTTGCGAGCTCAGAAGCTTACGTGAGACAAACAAGAGACAGTGGAACTAGGGCAGCATGGTAAACTAATGAAAACCAACGCCGGAGAGGTGGCCGAGAGGCTGAAGGCGGCGGTTTGCTAAACCGTTATACGGGCTAACACCTGTATCGAGGGTTCGAATCCCTCCCTCTCCGCCAGATGTCCTATCTCCCGTATTCATAATCGTTTACCTCGCGTTTTTCCTTCGATCGCCTACATCAAGCGCGTTCTCTCTCCGTCCAAGAGGTGCATATTAGGAGCATATTCGAGAGACCGCTCAAAACGCCGCATAGCTGCAGCCGCTTCCGAATCAGCTGTCTTGATGTAGCAGCCCTGCGTTACCGCTACGTTCGAGTGCCGCAAGATTCTTTGTATAGTCTTATCGGAAACTCCGAGACGGTGAAGATTCGTCGCCAGTCCACGGCGAAAAGCATGCCAGCCATGCCACTGGATTCCCGCTTTGCTGACCGCAGGTACGATCACACCTGCCGCCAGCGCATCCAGATTGATAGGCTTTCCCAGCCGGCCAGGAAACATCAATCCGTTCGCGGGATTGCCTGACGCGCGGCGGTGCCAATTCAGTCGTTGAGCAAGTTGCGCGATGACTGGGACCGGCGCTTTGCTTTGTCGGGTCTTTGGCTCCAGCCATGACCCCTCCGGAAAGACTGCGAGATCAACACTTGTTCGCCGCCGTAATTCTCCCAGAGAAAACCACGCAGTTCACCTTTTCGTACACCGGTGAATGCCGCAACAGCGACGATCATCGCGGCTGGTTCCGGAAGAACGCGCAGCATCTGTATGATCTCTTCGAGCGAATAGGCATAGGTTTCGCCGGCGGGCTTGCCTTTCGGCAAGACCACATCCCGCATTGGATTCTCTGAATTGATCACACCTTGGCGCTTCGCATATCGGAAGATTCCCGAGAGGAATGCTTTGATGTGAGCGAGAGTCGTGGAGGTGAGCTTGTGTTCCGCGGCTATTGACTCGAGGATCCGTTCGCCATCGACCGTTCTGAAGTCGCGCAGCATGAGTTCGCCGCGTGGTTTCAGATAGCGCCTCCACATATTTCGATACCCTCGGAAAGTGCTAATCCGTTTGTGGATTTCTACGAACGGCAGATAACGGTCTTCGGTGAATCGAAGTAGGGTCATTGCGCTTTCGGGCGTATTCCTTGCGAGGTTGATCGATTCGAGGAACTCCCTCGCGAGGTCTCGCGCAGCGGTCTTAGTCGGACACGCGGGTCCGACGTTTGCTAGTTTCTTGGTTTTCTGAACTCTTCGAATCGGTCCGTTTGCAACGAATTCCGAATCGTAGTATCGAAGCAGCCATAAGCTTCCTTTGCGGTATAAATAACCTTCCTGGTGACGGGTTCCCTTCATTTGCTCTCCTTTCCGAGAGCCCGTCCCACTACCCTATTGCTGCTCGATACTATACGCCGCTCGGCCCAATCTTCCAGCTCAGGGCTGCCCCAGCGAAAGCGAACGTATTTGCCAAATCGAATGTGGGGGAGAGGGTCAACCGAACGCGACCGCACTTGTTCGCGAACCCACGACTCAGGAAGGTTCCACCGGGCGGCAAGCCCTTTGCTATCGATAAACTCGTAAGACTGAGAAAGATCCCGCGCCAGGCCGACTGGCATGACGCCCGATTCGCTGCTGATGTCAGACATTTCGTCCCCATTTAGCCTCAAACCTCCTAATCGGGCAACGAGCGTAGTATCCGGAAACAACGGGCGGCTGTCGGGGGTATTCGAATACAACTAGATCTGAAGGGGAGCCCAGACGATGTTTTTTATCCGGAATCATTTCCGGATGCCGGAGGGGCGTTTGCACAACGAGAAAGCAAGCGCCGCATCCCGTGGAGATGATCTTTGTCCGCGTTGGAAACCAACTGAGACCAAGTACGAAGAGGACCAATCTTCGTCGAATTCGAGTGGCACCGATTGAAATCCTTCACTTCTCGTGCGTATTTGCCCTCCAAATAATCTGCGGGCGGCAAATGGTTCGCAGTGTCAAGTTTCGAAGCAATCTCACTCAATTCAGCAAATGGGACACGGGAGCCACTCTTCGATATGGCCGTTCGCCATAGCGCGCCGGCGCAAAAAACAAAGGATTCAGACCGTTTTGACCGAGGGCCAGGTCTCGTTCGATTCCGCAGAGCGAGGGCTGGAACCGATTGCCCGCTCGCTGCAGCGGGCTGCTGATTCAATCCGGCGAGTACCCCAGAGAGACTCTCTTTCTGAGATGTCTGTCCGTTTGTTAGCGTCGCTACACGCGACCTGGCGATTCGTTCAGCGTGCTCACATTCCTTCGCTTCAATCTCGAGGCACCTGTGCCAGCGGCCCTGAAGCTGTCGCATGCGGAGATCCAGTTTGCTCAAGTGGGCAGTCCGGAGACTAGAGGGAAGACTCGTGGCTCTAACAAATCGTGAGAACTCGTGTGCAATTGACCCAGCTCGGACTCCAAGCATTCGAACAATGTGCGCACAGACAGCTCGCACAAATGCGGCAGACTTCACATATCCCTGAGTTTGCCATACCGAACAATAGATCTCATACACTCTCCAAGCATACTCGTCGGCACGCTCCACCTTCACCTTCAAAATCAGAGAAGGCACGGTATTGCTGTTCAAATTAAGTCGATTCTCGAACCGAATGCGGCTCTCGTCTGCCTTCATCCGATCACGCATCTCCTCGGACAACCCGACTAATTTCAAGACCACTAGGCGGTGATCAATGTCATTCCATCGAAAAAGTAGCATTTCTTGATATCTCGCTCGGCCCGGGAGATTACGGGCCTCTATTCCGTCGCGTATCCATTCACGAGATTGCGCGGCATTCGTCAGCCTTCCGTGACCTTCCCGATTGTGCAGCATTTAACTTGGAAGGTGGGGACGAGAAGGCGCCAGCGTGTCGTGGCTGGCATCGCTGTCTATGCTGATTTCACACGCGGCTTCTTGGTGGTTTCGCCTGGGTTGACGATTCGCGATAGATTACGCGTCCTGCAACCGAATGATCCCGACAGCCACTACGCCAGTGGAGAACTGGTTCCCGGTGACATGCTTGGCGATCTCGAACGAGCGAAGATCGCGATCACGAACTACCACGCCTTCAGGCCTCGCGATCGCATGGAGTTGTCGAAGGGAGGTCCTTCACTTCTTCAAGGCAGAGGCGAGGCGCTGGACACACTGGAAACGGAAGGACAGATGATCCAGCGAGTTATGCCAGACCTCATGGGCCTGAAGAACATTCTCGTTCTTAACGATGAAGCGCATCACAGTTATCGGGAGAAGCCCGGAGATGCTGCTGAAACGGATTTGGCTGGTGAGGACAAGCAGGAGGCCGAAAAGAACAACGAGGCGGCACGGGTTTGGATCTCCGGGCTTGAAGCGGTTAAACGCAAGCTGGGGATCGAGCGAGTCATTGATCTATCGGCAACGCCATTCTTCCTTCGTGGTTCTGGCTACGCCGAAGGCACTCTGTTTCCGTGGACGATGAGTGATTTTTCACTCGTGGACGCCATTGAACGTGGCATTGTCAAACTCCCGCGTGTGCCAGTGGCGGACAATATTCCTGGTGAGGAAGTCCCGGTATTCCGGAACCTGTGGGAGCAGATTCGCACCAGAATGCCGAAGAAAGGCAGGGGCAAATCAGGGGCGCTTGATCCGCTCAGTCTTCCGGTTGAATTACAGACCGCACTGGAAGCGCTGTACGGTTAGTATGCAAAGACCTTTGCTCTTTGGGAAGAACGAAAGATAAAAGTCCTACCTTGCTTCATCGTCGTTTGCAATAACACTTCTACATCGAAGCTTGTTTACGATTTCATCTCAGGCTTTCACCGCGAAAACGAGGACGGGTCAACTAGCCTCGAAAATGGCCGGCTGGCGCTCTTCCGGAACTTCGACGAGTTCGGGAATCCAATCCCCCGTCCGCGGACGTTGCTGATCGACAGCGAACAGCTTGAATCCGGAGATGCATTGGACGACAAGTTCCGGTCGATGGCCACTGACCAGATTGATCGCTTCAGACGCGAGATTGTCGAGCGCACAGGAGATCGTCAACAAGCGGAGAACATCACCGACCAGGATTTGCTCCGTGAAGTCGGTCAAACAGGCAGTCACGCTGATACTGACGGCTTACGACCGACCACACGTCTCTGCTCGAATCGATAGATGAATCCGCGCTTTGCGGCCTAGGCAGTGCGCGAGAAGTGTGCCTCACCGAACGGGCTGGGTTACTGTTCATAAGCGCATTTCTCGGTATTGATCTGGTGAAACTTCCCACAAGAGGACTTGAACTAAGTCGCTGGTGCGACGGACGCTATCGCGTGTCATGGGGCCAGCAGTTCTGGGGGTGGCTGATCTAGTTTGGTTACAGAGAAAGGAGGTTTCTCTGTGACCCATCTTCGCAAGATCATGCTCGAAGAGCTGGAGCGTCGCAACTACGCTCAAACCACTATCGATTGTTACCTTCACGCCGTCGAACATTTCTCCCAGTACTTTCACCGCTCCCCCGATCAGTTAGGTCCGGAACACATCCGCGAGTATCAGGCGGCGTTGTTCAAGAAGTGGAAATTGGCGCCGAACACGGTGAACCAGCGATTAGCGGCGCTGCGTTTCTTCTACATCCAGACGCTCAAGAAGGCCTGGAGCGTGGCGGAAACTCCGTATCCGAAAAAGACATTCCGCCTGCCCATGATTCTCAGTCAAGAAGAGGTGGCTCGCCTGATCGACGCCGCCCCGACTCCCTTTCATCGCATCGTACTCATGACGCTCTACGCCACCGGGCTGCGGCGCGCCGAATTGGCTCGCTTGAAGATCCACGACATCGACAGTCAACGAATGATTATCCACGTCCAAGGGGGCAAGGGACGCGAAGATCGCGACGTCATGCTCAGCCCCAAGCTGTTAGAAGCTTTGCGCGAGTACTGGCGCGGGCTGAAGCACAAGCCATCCCAGTGGTTGTTCCCGGGTGGATGCAGCCACACCGCCCCTCGTCCCATCACTCCCAAAGCAGTCTGGTACGCCTGTCGTCACGCCGCACAACGGGCCGGTCTGGCAGCGGAGAAGATTCATCCGCACACGCTGCGCCATTGTTGCGCAACCCACTTGCTCGAAGCCGGTGCCGACCTGCGCACCATTCAGTTGTTGCTGGGACATCACGATCTGGAAGAAACCACCCTCTACCTGCATCTTTCCAAACGTCATCTCAGCGCCACCGCTAGCCCCTTGGACGCGCTCGCGTTGTCGTCAGGAAAGGAGAAGCACCCTCCGCAGCGAACGCCTTAACTTAAAATGAACCGGCCTCTCTTGGAGATGGCCGACCTCGTTCGCCTCGCGGGGCAATCATTCTTCGAACGCAGTCGCCAGTGGATGACCTGGCAACACCGCAAAGTGTTGCTGGCCATCGCACGATGCCGCACGGCCGCGCTCGGCGGTCATCGCGACCAGTGTTCCCGCTGCGGACATTCCGCCATCTCTTACAACTCGTGTCGCAATCGCCATTGTCCAAAATGCCAGGGCAATGCCCGCCACCGTTGGCTGGAGGCGCGCCGCCGCGAATTGCTACCCACCCCTTACGTGCATGTTGTTTTCACTCTGCCGCGTGAACTGGCACCGCTCGCTCTGCAGAACAAGAAAGTGATCTACGATCTCCTGTTCCACGGTCTTGCCGGCCCTTGCCGCCCTGAATGTGCACGACCATGCGTCGACTATCGATATCGCTGACCTTCAGGTGCGTGAGCTCGGCGCGGCGCACGCCGGTGCCGTAGAGGGTCATCAAAATGGTCCGATAGAAAGGAGTCGGCGCAGCCTCGATGAGCAGTGCTACCAGAAACTCCAACTTCATCCCCATGTCCACTGTGTCGTTCCCGCCGGCGGACTCTCCCGCAAGCACGCCCGCTGGATTCGATCCCATCCCCGCTTCTTCGTTCCCATCGCGGTGCTGCGACGCGTGTTTCGCGGCAAGTTCGTCGCCGGCCTGAAGTCTGCCTTCGAGCGCGGTCAACTGCACCTGGCCGGAGAACTCGCGTCGCTCACCCATCCCAAGTTCTTCGCTGCCTGGCTGCGTCCGCTCTTCCGCAAAGATTGGATCGTCTACTCCAAACCACCCTTCGGCGGACCCGAGTACGTCCTGCAGTATCTCGGCCGCTATACCACCGCGTCGCCATCTCCAACCATCGCTTGGTTGCATTGGCGGACGGCCAGGTTACCTTTCGCTGGCGCGACTCCGCCGACCACAGTCGGCAGAAAGTGATGACGCTCTCGCGCGATGAGTTTCTGCGTCGCTTCCTACTTCACGTGCTTCCCAAGGGCTTCGTCCGCATCCGCCACTTCGGCTTCCTCGCCAACCGCAGGCGCGCCACCCTGCTGCCACAGTGTTTCACCGCTCTCCACGCCACTCCACCGAAAAACGAATCGGAAACCTCGACCACTACGACCTTGCACCCACTGTGGCTCTGTCCCAAGTGCGGCGGAACCATGGTCGTCGTCGAACGATTCACAGCCGCACAACTCCAACTACGTTCTCCACCGCTCCTGGCCACGGCTGCATGAAATCACTCGCCCACACGACGCATTGTCGGCGCACTTCAGAGCGTCTCGCCGAAGTGTGTCTCCCTTGCCGCGCGATACCTTCTTCACGCCCTCGAGTAGGATCACTTCCAGCGCCACCTCGCCCTTCTCTATGCCCGCGCACTCCTGCCCCTCCGACCTTGACCACTCCCGCCAACTTCTACCCCCCTCGCTCGCATAAGTCCCGCGTCCGCCGCGCCAGCGGCTTCCTTCTGACGGCTTTTTCGAACGCGACGCCTCACACCTTCTTTCAGCCTTGAGCACTCATCTCGGCGTCGTGTCCGAAAAAGCACTAGCGTCATGCATGACTTTGTCCGGTAAAGTTCCGGTTAGTCCGTGAACAAATCCCCGGGCGATTATGCCGATCTCGGGTAATTGCCGAATTCCGTCCTCGTGCTATACTCCCGCCACTCAACCGGGCGGAGGCCAGCATGGCGCACAACTTGCATCATAACCATCATCATTTCCATCAGACTCACACCCATCCCGTGACGGGCAAGCCCACGCGTCGCGACTTTATTTCAACCCTGGTTTCCGCTGCCGTTCTTTCTCCATGGGCCCTCGGCCAGACACAAACTCAGAGCGCATCCGACATGGCGGAGCGTTTTCGCCAGATGTCTGAGGAATACGAAAGGAGCGGATTGGCGGCGCCGTTCAAGGGGATCACGACCAATGGTGAGGTCGTGCCGGGTCTGTTCGAGATCAGGCCGAGCGGGGTTTCAACCGAACCAGTGCGCAATGCCGCGGAGGCCTTCATCGCCACTCTCACGCCCCTCCAACTCGCCAGAACCATGTATCCCGTGGACGACATCGAGTGGCGCAAATGGATGAATCAGCATTTTTACGCGCGGCAGGGAGTCTGCTTCGCGGAGATGACCGACGCCCAGCAGCAGGCCGTCTTCGGATTGATGCGCGCTGCCCTCAGCGCAGAAGGCTTTGAGCTGACGCGCAACATCATGCGCCTCAACGAAACGCTCGCCGAACTGGCCGAGGATCACGCGTTCCTGGGAGAGTGGTTGTACTACATCCAGATTTACGGCAAGCCGTCGGCAACCGAGCCGTGGGGCTGGAAACTTGAGGGCCATCACGCCATCATCACCTACTTTGTGCTCGGGGACCAAGTCGTGATGACTCCCTTGTTTATCGGCTCCGAACCAGTAAAAGCGCCGTCCGGCAAATACAAAGGTCTCGAGATTCTGCAAAAGGAACAGAACGATGGTCTCGCCATGTTGAACGCACTCCCGGAGGCCCAGCGAAAACAGGCCATTCTCAACTTCTCGAAGACGGGCAACAACAATCTAACTGAAGCATTCAAGGACAATGTCGTAATCGATTATGCGGGATTGCGCACGAACGATCTGTCAGGTCCCGGAAGACAACGCTTCCGCGATTTGATTCACCTCTATATAAAGAACATGGACGAAGGCCACGCCCGCGTGAAGATGGACGAGGTGGACCGCTACCTCGGCCAGACTTGGTTCACTTGGATCGGTGGCACGCAACCGGATAGCGCGTTTTATTACCGCGTGCACAGTCCAGTGCTCCTCATCGAATTTGATCACCAGCAGCCGGCCAACCTGCGGAAGTTTGCTGCGGACCCCACGAAGCCGACCCAGCAACACATCCATTGCGTAGTGCGAACTCCGAATGGCAATGACTACGGCAGGGACCTGCTGCGGCAACACTACCTAGCCCATCCCCACACGAGTTGAGCGACCGCACGCAAAGGAGGAAACCGGAAACGCCTTGCCCGAGATAATTCAGCCCAAGACCTCCGAAATACACTGGGGCGGAGCCGATGACGGCTTCGCTCCGGTTCTTCAGAACGCGCTGTGTCCGGCGATTCTGGACGTGTTGTCGGCAAACTGGAAGTAATTCGGTTCGTTCCGGTTTGCTCGTCATGTGCCAAAGACGAATCAACCGATGTCCCGTCAGGTGTAACGTCCACGTTTTCACGTTACCGATTTCGCACTGGCTCGAAGGAGACGGTGCCTAATGTTCCTGCCAGCCTCCTCCCGCTGGGTCTTCGTCAGTTGCGCGCAGCGGCCAGACGTGCCTTCAATTCATCTGACCATTTCACTACTACATGCAGTCCCGCTGGCGGCATTTTGCAACGGGCTGAATCATGATGAAGTGTCGGCCATCCGGCAGCAAACCATAATCATGGTGGCTCAGCACGAAGTCGCCCTCAAACAATAGACGCGGTTTACCGACGGCGAGTGCCGGTCTCGTCTTCACGTCCACAGCCATCAATTTCGTGGCCGTCCGGAAATACAATTCCGACCCGTTGGGCGCCCAAAACAGCTCGCGGCCTCCATCCGTCGAGACTTGTACTCGCTCGCCCGGACCCGGGTACGCTTGCAAATAGACCTGCGACCTGCCCGACTGTGCTGAGAACGAGGTGTGGTCAAACGGGCTTACCAAGCACCCGAGCCGGACAATGATCTCGTGTTTTGCCGTCAGTTGGGCAAAATGCGATTTGGTCTTATCGCCTGCAGGGTAAGTCCGGAACCTTTGAGGATGGGTCGGGTGCAAGTGAGACGGAACGATGTTCTCCTCGGTCTGCGCACTTCCCTCCCCGGCCTTCGCGGAACGTTGCCCTTCCTTGTTCGGCTGCTGTCAAGATCGTGAGGCTACGACCCAGCCGCCGCTACAGAGGTCAAAGCACTCCCGGCATTGACTGCATTGGTCGCGTAAGCCGTCCATCAGCTCGGGTCTTCGATCAATGCCCCTGCCTTTGAAATAGAGCGCATTCTCTTTCTTGACCTCAGCACAATAGCGGACACATAATCCGCAGAGACTGCAGTCGGTCATCCCAGGCTGGAAGCGCGATTTCTTGACACCGTATTCATCGGCGTACTGCTGCCAGGCTGGCCAGAGCAGTTCGATGATCATCTTGCGGATGCGCATCACTTTTTCGGAATCAGTCTGAACGCTCAGGCCCTCCTCCACGGGAAAAAGACAGGAAGCTACCAGTCGAACGCGTCCTTGCTTCACGATTTCGACCATGCACATCCGGCAGGCGCCATAGGGTTCGAGTTTGTCATCGCTGCACAGAGTAGGGATCTGGATCCCAGCTGCTTTCGCAGCTTGCAGGATGGTGGCGCCTTTCGGGGCCTGTACCGACTTGCCATTGATTTCCAACGTTACCTGTTCCATATCGGTCCCCCTCTACGCCTTGGTCTTGATCTCTGGTTATGTAGTTAAAGTTGGCTGTAGTACCGCTGCAGCCGGCAACTTAAGCACAGCGTGGTATTTGTCCGGACATGCCGTGTAACAGGAACCGCACTTGATGCACTTCTCCTGCACGATCATGTAAGTGTCATCGACCTTCTGAATTGCATCTACCGCACAGGCGCGCGCGCAGGCTCCGCAGGCACTGGTACATTTCTCCTGGTCGATTTCGTATGCAATCAGGGCCGCACAGACCCCGGCGGGACAGCGTTTCTCACGAATGTGGGCCTCGTACTCCTCGCGAAAATACCGGATCGTGCTGCGAACCGGATTAGGCGCGCTCTTTCCGAGCGCGCAGAGGGAAGCCATTTCCATGAACTCCGACAGCTCCTCCAGCAATTCGATGTCGCCTTCCTTACCTTCGCCGGCCGTGATGCGGTCTAGAATTCTCAGCATCTGGCGCAGACCCTCTCTGCAGGGGACGCACTTCCCGCAGGATTCGTGCGCCAGAAAATTCACATAGTATCGGGCCGTGTCGACCATGCAGGTGTCCTCGTCCATTACGATCATTCCGCCGGAACCCATCATGGAACCAGCCTCATCGAGTTTGTCGAAGTCCACCGGGAGATCTAGGACGGAATCGGGAAGCACGCCGCCCGAGGGGCCCCCGGTTTGCACGGCTTTGAATTTCTTTCCTTCGGGCACGCCACCGCCAATTTTGAACACGATATCGCGGAGGGTAATCCCCATGGGCACTTCCACAAGTCCGCTGTTCTTCACCCTGCCCACCAGAGAAAATATCTTGGTCCCTTTGCTGGCCTTGGTTCCCACGCTGCGGAACCAGTCGGCACCACGATTGACGATAAAAGGAACGTTTGCCCAAGTCTCGACGTTGTTCAGACAGGTGGGTTTACCCCAGAGACCTTTCTCCGAGGTGTGGATATATTTCGGCCTCGGCTCGCCCACGTGCCCTTCGATCGCATTCATCAAAGCCGTGGACTCTCCGGAAACAAATGCTCCAGCGCCGCGATGGATTTTCACATCGAACGAGAATCCCGAACCCAGAATGTCCCTGCCCAGCAGTCCATACACCCGGGCTTGTTCGATCGCCAGTTGTATGTGCTTGCGCGCCATCGGGTATTCCTGGCGTACGTAAATGTAGCCCTCCGAGGCGCCGATGGCGTAAGCCCCGAGGATGAGGCCTTCGAGAACGCTGTGCGGATTGCCTTCCAGAAGGCTGCGATCCATATAAGCGCCCGGGTCGCCTTCGTCCCCATTGACGACCACATACTTGGGAACGCCAGGAGACCTCCGAGTCATCTCCCACTTCACGCCCGCCGGAAATCCGGCGCCGCCACGCCCACGCAGGTCCGCTTTCTTGACCTCATCAAGCACCGCTTCCGATTGCATTTCTGTCAGCGCTTTTGCGAGAGCTGAGTAACCGCCGACAGCGATGTAATCGAGGATGCTAGTGGCGTCGATGAGCACATTGTTTTCTAGCAAGATACGTTTCTGATGCTTGTAGAAGGGAATGTCCTCTGCCCGGCTTACACGCTTGCCGCTTTCTTCGTCAAGATAAAGAAGAGACTCGATCACGCCGTCTCCAAGCACGGTTTTCTCCACAATGAGCGGTACATCTTTTGCCCTGGCATCCAGATAACAGATTCCCTTCGGTTGGATTACCACCAGAGGTCCACGCTCGCAGAAACCGTGACATCCTGTGCGGCGCAGTCCGACGAAGTCTCCAATGCCCCGATCTTCGATTTCTTTCTGAAAACTGTCGGCCAGTCCCTCTGCACCGTAAGCGCAGCAGCCGGTCCCGGTGCACACCGTGACCCAAACGGGCTTGGCTCGCCGTTCGAGCAGGATTCTCTTCTTCAGCGCTGCAATCTCGGCGGGAGTACTTAGTCGCGGCATGGGATTGCCTCCTCTTTGTCAATGGATTTAACGTCCAGCGATTTGACGATTCTGGCCAACCGATTCTTCGACGGTTGGTGGTAGTACTCCTTGTCAATCTGCACTACGGGCGCCAGTGCACAGCAGCCCAGGCAATGTACCGTCTCCAGAGTGAACTGCTGTTGGCTATCGGTCTGCCCTGCTCGGAGACCAAGCACCGCGGAAACGCGCAGCAGCATCTCTTGTGCGCCGCGCACATGGCAGGCTGTACCGGTACAGACCTGTACACTGTGGCGCCCTCGTGGTTCGAGACTGAAAGCTTCGTAGAAGTTCACGATAGTGTGAATCTCTGCCGGGGCCACGTTAAGCCTGGCCGCAATCCAGTGGATGATGTGGCGCGGAATCCAGTGGAGTTTTTCCTGCACATCCAGAAGCACCTGAATCAGCGCTCCCTTTTGGAAGTCATACTTCTCCATGATGGAATCGGCTTCCAGCAACTCGTTTCGGATGTCGAGGATTGCCCGTTCCTTTTTCTTTATTTGCCCCAGGCTCTGGGCATGGTACTTAGCCTCAGACTCCAGGTAGGAAAGTTCGTCAAGAAGTTCCCGTTTGCCGAGTCCAAGAGAGTATGACTCGCTCAAAATACCAAGCCCACGGAGAACGACATCATTCTTGTCCTTGGGCGCGGCCATCGCCGCTTCCGCCCTGTTCTCGCTAGGAGATTCCTTCGCAGCCTTGCGGAGAACGCTCAGGCTAAGGCCGCGACGGACCGACTCCAGAAGCTTTTCGGGTTCGAAGGGCTTGGTAAGGAAATCGAAAGCCCCGACCTTCATGGATTCCACGGCAGAATCGACGGTGCCATGGCCAGTTACGATGATCGGCACTGCCGAGGGCGCAGTCGTGGCCAGATGATTGAGAACCTCCAGGCCATTCATGCCCGGCATCTTCAGATCGACAAGCACAACGCCGGGGTGCATCGCTTGCACCAGATCAAGCCCCTGGAGCCCGTTTCGGGCGACCGCGGACCGGTACCCTCCCATCTCGAGTGTCTGGCGGCAACCCTCCGTGAAGGTTTCCTCGTCATCGATCACGACCACATCAAGAGGATAAGGAGTCGGCTGCTTCGTCGTTGTGGTGTTCATGGTTTCCATATAGTTCCTCGATTGCTCAGAGAAGCGATCTATCGAGAATCGATGTCGCGGTCGCCATAACTCTGACAATCGTGTAAGTGCAAGTCGCATGCCAACTCACGACACCAAGGTCATATAGGAAGGGTCGCGATAAGTCGGCGCACACCGTGGCAACTACTGGAGTTGTGAAGAGCAGCCCGCGCCGGATTGGTGGGCGCCGTATGGTGAGCTAATATCGCCGGTACTTTCTGTAGCGCGTGAATGCCAACCGGTACGAAATGTATCGGTCGAGGTGAAGATCAGGCGGATAAGTTTATGGGCAGGTGACGAATTAGAAATCAACCAATTGCGTTTATTCAATTGCTGGAACTCGATTCCCGTTCCTCGATTTTGCGGAGTTTTTCACGAAGCGTTTTGCGGTTGATCCCCAGGTACTCCGCCGTCTTGGTTCTATTGCCCCGGAATTGCTTGAGTGCTTTGAGGATCTCGCTCATTTCCTGGCGGGCGAGTTGCCCTTCCTCGCCGGCGCCTCCCGGCAGCAGGCCTTGGCTCTCGGGATCATTTGCGCCATAAGGCAGATCGGAAGGCCCAATCGCGCTTCCCTCACAGGTAACGACGGCATACTCCAAGGCATTAATCAGTTCGCGTACGTTGCCCGGCCACTCGTGCCTCTTCAGAAAGCGCATGGCCTCTTCCGTAACCGCAGGCACCGACCGTTGCTTCTCGGTTGCCAGTTTCTTAAGGTAATAAGCCACCAGCGCAGGAATGTCCTCCAGTCGGTCGCGAAGCGCGGGCACGGCAATATGGATAACATTCAGCCGATAGTACAGATCCTCACGGAACTTCCCCTCGTGTACCTCCGCCAGCAGATTGCGGTTGGTGGCGGAAAGAATGCGCACGTCCACCTTCTTCTTCTGCGCGCTTCCCACCCGGCAGACCTCGCGCTCCTGAACGACGCGGAGCAGGCTCGCCTGCATCTGCGGGTTGATATTGGCAATTTCGTCGAGCAGGAGTGTGCCGCCATTGGCCAGTTCGATCTTACCCATGGTCGACTCGACTGCGCCCGAAAACGCACCCTTCACATGGCCGAACAGTTCGCTCTCGAAAAGGCTTTCCACCAATGCGCCACAATCGACGGTTACAAACGGTCTTTCGGATCTGCGACTCAGCCGGTGGATCGCCCGGGCCACGACTTCCTTGCCCACGCCCGTTTCGCCGGTGATTAACACGGTGGAATCGCCGGGGGCAGCCTTGCGGATCAGGCGCACGACATTTCTCATCGCATCGGATGCTCCAATCATCTCCTCCGAAAGCATCTTCCGCTCGATCTCCTGGCTGATGCACGCGTACTCCAGAACTCTCCTTCGCGCCGTCACAGCCTTGCTGACAATAGCGGTGAGCGCTTCTGGCGTGAACGGTTTGGGCAGATAGTTGTAGGCTCCCGACTTGACCGCTTCGACTGCCGAATCGATCGTGGCATAGCCCGTGATGATGATCACCATCAGATTAGGCGAATCCTGCTTAAGCCTGCGCAGCACTTCCATTCCCGGCGGTCCAGGCATCCGGAGATCGAGCAGGGCAACGTCGAACGATTCGCGAGACGCGATGGCCAACGCTTGCTCACCGTCCGCGGCCAAAGTGACACTGAACTCGATCTGCTCGAGCGCCTGCGCACACGCGATACGCATGGACTCGTCATCATCCACGACCAGTACTTTCCCGCGCGCCGCCATCAATGGCTCTCCTGAGATGTCGGCAGCGAGACAACAAAGGTCGTGCCTACCCCGACCGTGCTGGACACGTTGATGTCCCCATTGTGCTGCTGAACTATCCCGTAACTGACGGAGAGTCCCAGCCCGGTTCCGTGTCCGACACCCTTGGTAGTGAAGAAAGGATCGAAAACGCGATCGATGTTCTCGGGTGGAATCCCACAGCCGGTATCGGAAATGCTTATTTTGATGTTCCCGTCGCCGTCCTCTGTGGTCGTGAGTGTGAGGCGTCCCGTGCCCTTCATTGCGTCGGCGGCGTTGAGGATGATGTTCATGAAGACCTGTTGCAGTTGGGACTCGTCGGCCAATATGGGTAGCAACTCGGGATTGTAATCCCGGACCACCTCGATATTGTGAAAGAGAAATTGTCCTTCAAACAACTGGAGGGTAGCGTTCAGGAGATGATTCACATCAAGAGATTCCACCAGCGGCTCGCGCTGACGGGCGAAATCGAGCAGGCTTCTAACGATGGTGTGGCAACGCTTGGTTTCGTTTTCGATACGCTCCAGGTTTTCCCGGATTCTACCTTCCGCTGGCACCTGCTGCATAATCAGACGGCTGAACAGAAGAATGCTGCCCAGGGGATTATTGATCTCGTGCGCCACTCCCGCGGCCAACTGGCCAACCATCGCCAAACGATCCGAGCGCATCAGCTTTTCAGAAGTCTGGCGGCGGAGTTGCTGGTCGCGCTCCCGGATGGCCGAGGTCATGGCATTGAAAGATTTCCTAAGCGCCTCGATTTCGATGGGGGCTCGCGGGTCGGGCTCGAGCTCTCGCGGAGCCACCCCTGCTGTCAACTTCTCGGTTGCGGCAATCAGTGAGTTCAGCGGCTTCATGATGGAATTCGACAGCCCATAGCTGATGAAGATCGCCAGCAGCACCGCGACCAGGGCAACGCCGAACAGGATCTCCTCCGCCTGGCGCTCCGTCGCATTGAACTTGCGCTCGAGCAAGCCCAGGCCCACGGCGCCAATGACCGCGCCCTGCGGGTCGCGAAGGGGTTCGTAAGCCGTCAGGTACCAGTCATCCACTACGTAGCCAGGCCGAATCCAGCGTTGACCGCCGAGGAGTACGTGCTTGTAAACTTCCTCCGAGACAAGGGTGCCAAGGGCCCTTCGCCCGGAGGGTGTTGTAGCGCTGGTTGCGATCCGTTTGTCGCCAAGAAAAATAGAGACGATGGCGACGTCATGCCCATCGTATTGTTCTTCCCGGTAAAGATTGCTTCGGATGCGATCTGTGATCGCGTTGCGTCCGTTGAGCAACTGAGCTCCGCAAAGCACTCCGAGAAGCTTCCCGTCGTCGCCCACCACCGGCACCGCCGCAGCCGCGAACAACCCATCGGAGACGTTGCCCGGCCGTTCCGAACCTGCGTGGGAAGTTGACACCACGTCAATCCGGGCCCGCTCGACCAAAGCTGGACTCTCATTGGCCAGCTGACTGGCTGAAAATACGACCGTGGACGCAGCCTCCTTATGCTCCTGGAGAACCTGGTCCACCATCATGGCAATGCCGGGAACTTCAATTTCGCGGCCCCGGTTGTTCACCGGAAGCAGAGTCTGTCCATGGGCATCGGTCAGAAACACGATGTCCAAATCTTCGCCCTGGTGGATTGCCTGGAGCGGGTCCGCCAGGTTCTCAACGCCGCCTCGCTCGATATGTTGCCGGACGATCGGTTGCTGTGCCATCAGGCGAACGGCATCCGTGATGCGGGAGACGTGTTGGCGATAGATCTCGAGTGCGGCACTCAGGTCAAAGGCAAGAACATCTTGCACCTGAGGCAGGCTCCGATGTATGAGGCCCATGCCGAGCAGGGACCAGACAATACCTGCAAATAGAATCACCCCGACGAAAGACAGGAGAAGTCTGACGCGTAAGGTTAGCCTGGCAGGCAGAACATCGAGGCCACGTCTCAGGGCAGGGCGTTCAAGATCCCCTGGCATCCTGGGCGGTTTCACCGGGTGTCCTGCCACTGTGGAGAATGGAGCAACCTGGTTTCTTTAATACGCAGCGTTGACGACGTTAGAGAGACAGCACACCCCGATGAAAGATTCCTCAGAATCCGGCGCTGCGACCTCGAGAAGTTCGGAGCCCTGACAGAATGAGAACAATGATGGCTAGAGATCACAGAAAAAGTCTACGTCAGCGGGAATGACGAGACAAGCGCCTGCGGGTCCACGCAGCGGGAGTGGGAGGCGCTGGATCGGGAGGGCGGCAAACTCTAGGACAACCGCAACCGCGGCATTTCGATTCGAGCCAACAGCGATGACTCTCGGTTGGTCGACACTGGCGCTTCAGAAGCCCGACGGAATGTATGGTCCGCCGCTTTGTCGCAGGCGGGAAATGAGGGTGACAGGTTGGTCTGCGCAAATTGAATTACTTCTTGGATGTACTGCAGTCGTATAATCCGGCTTCCTATTCTTACTGTGGGGACTTGGGTCTTGAATCGACGAGAATTTCATCTCTCTGTTCTCAAGCTTTCTGTCGCAGCGCTCTTTTCTCCCCGTCTGTTCGCGAGCCGGCGCGCGAGTGCTCCGCCCGACATCGCTGAACTTTATAAAGGCGCTATCGTGATGGATTCGCTATGTTGCCCGTTTCTTGATCAAGAGACGTCGCCCGGCCCTCAGACCGTGGGAGCGGTTCGGAAATCTGGAATTACCGCTGTTAATTGCACAGTCTCGGACCGCAATTTTGAAGGCACAGTCAAGAACCTCGCCTGGCTCGAAGCGCTGGCTGAAAAGTACCCTGACGCGTTCGGAATCATTCGCAAACACTCGGATATCGCCCGTGCCAAGTGGGAGAATAAGGTCGGCATAATTCCAGGTTTCCAGTACACCACGTTTCTGGAGGATGATCCCGAGCGCATCGAGATGTTCCGCAATCTTGGTGTGCGCATCATGCAGATCACCTACAACAACCGCAATGCCTTTGGCGACGGCTGTCTCGAGCCGGGTAATGCCGGCTTGAGCAACTCAGGTATGGCGGCAGTTAAGAAGATGAACGAAAACGGAGTTGCCGTCGACCTGAGTCACAGCGGATATCGCACTACGACGGAAGCGATCGCCGCCTCTTCGAAGCCGGTGGTGATCTCACATTCGGGATGCGCCGCGGTTTATTCGCATCCCCGCAACAAACCCGACGAGGTTCTCAAATCCTTGGCAGATCGCGGGGGCTACTTCGGCGTGTATCTTATGCCCTACCTGGTTGCCTCCCCCACGGTGCCGATCCGGCAGCATGTGCTCGATCACCTGGTGCATGCCATCAATGTATGCGGCGCGGATCACGTTGGAATTGGTTCCGATGGCTCAATTCAGGGAGTCGTGCTCACCCCCGCCCAGAAAGCCGAGTTCGACTCCGACATCGCACGCCGTAAGAAGCTCGGTATCGGCGCGCCGGGCGAAGATCGCTATCCCTTTGTGCCCGATCTGAATGGGCCGGATCACATGCAGATCATAGCGGAGGAACTTGCCCGGCGTGGCCAACCCTTGTCGGTGATCGAGAAGGTGCTGGGTGCGAATTTCCAGCGCGTGTTGGGTGAAATTTGGGGAACGAATTAGAACCGAAGAACTGTCAAGCGGAGCGATAAATCCTTCGCGCGAAGTCTGAAGCAGGTTGCGCTTGTGAACTGCTGATAATTGTCAGCGGTTGGGCGCAGAACCTCCAGAAAACACAAAGTGCCGTACCCTCGCTGCCGGTGCACATCCCCGGCACTGCCGATCGCTATTCCGTCCTGATTATGGGAAATCTTGCGGGACAGCAGGTAATTTGGACCGCGCCAGACGGCAGCCTCCACATTTTTTCTCAATACAACGACCGCGCTCGCGGACCTAAAACCACGAGCACTCTCAAGCTCGATGCAAGAGGTATTCCGGTCGTAGAAACCGTCGACGGCAACGATTACCTGAAATCGCCAGTTCAAGAAAGCTACTGGCTCGACTCCGAAGGCCCTTACATATGCGATCGCCCATGGATCGTCGGAGCGCACGAAACCCTGGGGAGGAAAAACTGTGACCAGCGTTCCCGCTTCCATCAGTGCGCTGCGAGACGCGAGTCGCAATGCTTCTCGCAGGTCATGAGTGACAAAGACTACGGTCTTACTCAGTTGTTGCTGCAAGGCGAGGAATTCATGCTGGAGTTCGGCGCGTGTAAGTGGATCGAGCGCGATGCTAGCCCCAGCACCTTGCTCTGCTGTCTTGCGACGCGTCGCTGACAGCTCTGTTGACGCTGAACGTCGCTGTGCTGAGGAATACGAACTGGCAGGAGAAAATGTCGCACGAATCGTACATTGATCGAGCGACGAGCAAGCCGGAACTAATGCCTCCGGATTGGTCCCGAGAAACGCACAGTAGCAAGCGACGGCGTTTCCGAAGACGGGCAAAAGTCGACGGCGCTTTCGCTACATCATCGCTTTAGAAACAAGAAGGCAATTGAGAATTAGAACCGTAAAACGTCGAATACGACGATACTTTCCGAAGCTTTCCGGATCGAGCTCGCATCACATTGAATAAGCGGTTTTTCCTGGGCCGCGCGGGCGAGCCCGGGGGGTCTCGTGCGCTACAGTCTGGATAAAGGGGCGGGCAGATTCATGGTTACCGCGTCACCGTTTCCAAGAATAGAAGAAGAGCGATATGTATCCTTGCTGCGGGCAGCCAATGCCATCGCCACCTGCAGTGATTGCGATGACGCGTCCGATACGCTCGCAAAAAGGCTGCACGATGTCACCTCTTTCGATTATTTGCACCTGGTCGCATTTGACAAGGATACGGACCTACCCTGCTGGTCGTTGCTGGAGTCCCATGGCAAGAAAATGGAAGCTCCCCCGACCGGTGCGTCTTCTCTCGAGCGTTCCCCGATCCAATGGGTTCACGAGTCCGGGCAGCCTCTGATCACGGCCGATTGGGGCCAGGATTCGCAATTCGAAGAATATTCGGTTGTTCTTGCAAAACTCGGCATAGCGTCGACCTGTGGTCTGCCTTTGACTCGAGGGGCGCGCCGTCTGGGAGTGCTGGTCCTCGGCAGATCGTATCTAAACGCATTTGACGAAGATGAGGTTCGTTTTCTTTGCCTCGTCGCCGACCAGATCGGCCTCGCCATCGACGCTGCTGTCAATTTCTACTTGTCTCAGAGGGCGCAGAGCCAACTGAAACTAGTTCTCGACTTAACCAACCAGGTCGTATCGAATCTGGAATTTCACGAACTGCTCGTCGCAGCCTCTGGCAGCGTCCGGCGAGTCATGAAGTGTGAAGCCGCCGCCGTCATGCTGGCCGATCCTGAGGGCAAGCACCTGCGCGTTCACGCGCTCGACTACCCGGACAGCCGCGGAATCTTTGTGGAAGGAGCGCTGGTTCCGATTGACGGCTCCATGCCGGGAGATTCGTTCAAGAGCGGCAAGCCGATGGTCGTCAACCGTCTTGATCCGAGCGAGATGCCGCCGGAAATGTACAACAAGGCATCGGCAGAAGGTCTGAACTCGTTTTGCGACGTGCCGTTGATCAGCAAGAATCGCTTGCTTGGAGTTTTGGCTGTAGCGCGACGGGAAGAGAACGCATTTGACGACGAAGAGGTAGCCTTCCTCATTCAGGTTGCGAATCAGGTGGCCATCGGCGTTGAGAATGCGCTGGCGTACACCGAGATCGCTTCTTTAAAGGATAGGCTTGCGCAGGAAAAGTTGTATCTGGAAGACGAGATCCGCGGTGAGATGGATTTCGAAGGAATTATCGGGCAGAGTTCGGCCATACGCCACCTTCTGAACCTGGTGGAAACGGTGGCTCCCAGTGACTCCACCGTCTTGCTCCTGGGCGAGACTGGCACCGGGAAAGAATTGATTGCTCGCGCCATTCATGAACGCAGCCGGCGTAAAGATCGGACCTTCGTGAAGCTGAATTGCGCCGCGATTCCGACTGGATTGCTCGAGAGCGAACTGTTCGGGCACGAACGCGGAGCATTTACGGGCGCGATTTCACAGAAAATCGGCCGCCTGGAGTTGGCCGATCAAGGCTCATTGTTTCTGGACGAGGTGGGTGACATTCCAATCGAAATCCAGCCCAAATTGCTTCGCGCCTTGCAGGAACGTGAGTTTGAGCGGCTCGGCAGTACCCATACCAAGAAGGTAAATGTCCGACTGGTGGCTGCAACCAATCGCGACCTCGAAAAAATGATCGAGAACCGGGAGTTTCGCAGCGACTTATATTACCGGCTCAATGTCTTTCCCATTCGCATCCCGCCGTTGCGCGAACGACCCGAGGACATTCCCCTCCTTATCCGTTACTTTGCGCAAAAGTACGGCCGCCGCATGGAGAAGAAGATTGAGTCGATTCCCGCTGCCGCCATGAAGAAGCTTTCGGCCTGGCACTGGCCGGGAAATATTCGTGAACTGGAAAACTTCATCGAGCGCTCCGTGATTTTGACACATGGTCCCGCACTCCAGGTGCCGATCGGCGAATTTGGCGGCAATGGCAAAGCTGCTCCTCTGCACGTCTCAGGTGATTCCGAGGAGCGAAACGAGATTTTGCGCATCCTCAAGGACGCCAAGGGCCGCGTCGGTGGTCCGCAGGGCGCAGCCGCGCGCATGGGCATGAAGCGCACCACACTGATCTCACGCATGAAGAAGCTCGGGATCGAGCGGCGCAGCGCTTACTAATTCCAGGCGACTAGGTCGCCCTTTTGGTAGCGGAATCCATCCTGAACTGTCGACAAAACATTCAGTGCTGTCGCCGACCTCGACAGTTGTCGAAATGAGCGTCGACACTTTTCGACACGTTCTTTGCGTCGCTCCTCCTTTTTCAAACCAACTCAACAATTTCCAGCGGATTCGCTCGTCACCCACTGTGGCATGTGTGTTGCCTTACATCAGTGCGTAACGCGGCAAACACATGTTCAAGATCTCCATTGTTGAGAAACAGGATCAAAGACGGCTTGTTCTGGAGGGCACGCTGGTTCGCCCTTGGACAGCCGAAGTGGAAACCGCCTGGAGGAGTGCCGGCGAACAACTTCATGGGCGAAAGCTGGTCATTGACATGGCGAACGTGACCCTTATCAGTCCGGAAGGAGAAAACACGATCTTCAAACTAATGAAAGATGGCGCGAATTTCTCGTGCGCAGGTGTTCTCACGAAATATGTACTAAAGCAACTGGCACGGAGATGCCGAGGCAACGTGCACGCCGAACTCGGCCAGGGCATTGAAGTGGATAAAAAAATGGAGGAATGAATTTCCGGCTGTCGATTCTAACGAAGCTCAAACGATTATCCACGTGAGGAGGGAGTTGAAGATGCTTGGGACAAGCCACATCGCAAGTCATAAAGCCGCTGCCTACGCGACCGGCGCGGATTTCTGCCGGATTTTCCGGGACGACGTGAACCGGCTCTATACGCTTTCGTTCTTGCTGACGGCGGATAGCGCCGCCGCCGAAAAATGTTTTGTGCAGGGCCTGGAGGATTCGAAAAAAGGCAATCCGGTTTTCAAGGAGTGGGCCGAATCCTGGGCTCGACGCACGGTGGTTGCGAATGCGATTCGAACCGTGCGGCCGCGTCCAGAGCGCAACGTGGTCAGCAGGAAGTCAAGTCAGTGCGCGGAGGCGATGACGATGAGAGAAGAGATCGCGGCCATTATTGTGCTGCCCGCATTCGAGCGCTTCGCTTTTGTAATGTCAGTCCTCGAAGGCTACTCCGATCGCGAGTGCTCGTTGCTGCTGAACTGTGCCGGCGGCGAATTGGTCGCGGCGCGGACGCGAGCACTGCAGGAGATTGGAAATCCAGCCGAGTTTTCGAGCAAACTGGCGGCGATCGGTTCGGCCCGGCAAGCGCTGCCTGACGAACACGGACTGGCCATTCCGACCGTAATCATTTTTCAACTGGCCGCTTCGGCTTAACCGCAACAATTCTTGAGGAAAGGGATAGCAATGAGGACGATGGCAAGAACTAACGTGATTGTTCCCGACATATATCTGGCGCTCGCCGCCGTGGTGCTGGCCCTTCTCGCGACCGTGGGATGCAGCAAGAACAACGTTCAAGCGGCCCCGGCCATGCCTGCGCCATTGGTGAGCGTGGTGAAGGCCACGGCGCAGGACGTGCCGAGATACCTCGATGAAATCGGCAGGAATGCCGCCTTCGAGTCGGTCGCGGTGACGCCGCAGGTCGGAGGCCGCATCACCGAGCGGCATTTTCAAGACGGCGAGAATCTGCGGAAAGGACAGCTTCTGTTTGTGATTGATCCTCGTCCTTATAAGGCTCAGGTCGACTCGGCTCAGGCTGCGCTCGCCCAGGCAAAGGCGGCTCTGGACCTCGCCAAGATACAATTCGCCCGCGACGAAGAGGTCATCGCGAGCAAGGCTATTTCAAAGCAGGATTACGACACGAAGAAGAATGCGGTCGACGTGGATCAGGCGCAGGTCGAAGCTGCGGAAGCAACTCTCGAAACCGCGAAGCTTAACCTTGAGTATTGCTACATTCACTCGCCCATCGATGGCAGAGCGGGCGCCCGCCTGGTCGATGTAGGAAATGTTGTGCAGGCAAACTCGACGTCGCTGCTCTCGATTCAGCGCCTGGATCCGATTTATGCGAATTTTACGATCACAGAGAGCGATCTTCCCGTAGTCCAAAAGCAGATGTCGAGCGGCACGCTGAAGGCGGCTGTTCGTCTTCCTTCAGACACCGAAAACGCAGCCAGAGCCGGCCGAATTGAATTTCTTGACAACGCCGTTCAAAGCGGCAGCGGCACCGTCAACCTGCGGGCCACCATGAACAACGCCGATCGGCACTTCTGGCCCGGACAGTTCGTGCACGTGAAACTCGTTTTAGCCACGGAGAAGGGAGCTGTACTGATTCCAAGCCAGGCCGCGCAGATCAGCCAGCAGGGTCCGTTTGTTTACGTCGTGAAATCGGACGACACGGCCGAACTGCGCCCCGTGAAATTGGGCCAGCGCCAGGGTGACAACGTAGTCGTAACGGAAGGAGTCGCTCCGAACGAGTGTGTCGTGCTCGCCGGTCAAATGCTGGTTCGACCCGGCGGCAGAGTGCGCGTCGATGGAGCCTCCGCGGCGTCGCCTGCTTCGAACGTGAATGCGAAGACGAACTCAGCCGCAGGAGGGCAGTCGTGAATCTCTCGGAAGTTTTCATTCGTCGCCCGGTCATGACCATGGCGTTGACCGTCTCAGTCCTCCTGTTCGGAGTTCTGACTTACCTACGCCTCCCAGTGAGCGATCTGCCGGCGATCGACTACCCGGTCATTCAGGTGGCGGTGAATTACCCGGGCGCGACGCCGGAAACAATGGCCAACAACGTGGCTACTCCGCTTGAGCGCCAATTCATGCAGATTCCGGGCCTCGAACTAGTCACTTCCAATAACGGTCAGGGACACTCGAGCTTCGTGCTGCAATTCGATCTTTCGAAGAGCCTCCGATGGCGCTGCGACCAACGTCCAAGCCGCTATCACCCGCGCGCAGGGGCAACTTCCTGTCGACTTGCCCAGCCCTCCCACCTTCACGAAAACAAACCCGAATGATCAGCCGATCATGTACATCGCGATGGTCAGCGACACGGCGACCGAAGGACAACTCTATGACTACGCCAACACACAAGTCGGCGAGCGCATCAGCATCCTCCCCGGCGTAAGCCAAGTTGCTGTGTACGGCACACAATCGGCAGTGCGGATCAAGGCGGATCCGTCCTCGATGGCGGTGCGCAATATCACGCTCGAGGATCTAACCAACGCAATCAAGAACGGCACCGCCTATACGGGTGCCGGCCAGGTCGATGGACCACATCGCACTTTCCTGTTGCAGCCCCAGGGGCAACTCACGACCGCCGAGCAATACAACGGCCTCATCGTTGGTCAAAGCAACGGCGCGCCGGTTTATCTGAAGGACGTTGCTGCGGCCAGACAAGGCGTGCAGGATGAGCGTATCGACATGCGTTTCTGGGTGCGCGGCTACCCGCAACCAGGCGCAACGGTGGTAGTCGCGGTATTTCGACGCGCGGGCGTGAATGCGGTCGAGGTAGCGAAGTCGGTGCGGGATATGCTTCCGAACATTCAATCGCAGCTCCCGAACTCGGTGTTGATCGTGCCGGCTTATGACCGGTCCCAGACGATCGTCGGCGGCATAAAAGACGTGCAGGCGACGCTCTACATTGCCTTCGTGTTGGTCGTGCTGGTGATTTTCGTTTTTCTCGGGCGCGCGACCGACACGCTGATCCCCGCTGTAGCACTCCCCTTGTCGCTGCTGCTGACATTCATCGCCATGAGTGTTCTCGGCTACAGCCTCGACAACCTCTCATTAATGGCGCTGACCCTGGCTATCGGCTTCCTGGTGGATGACGCCATCGTCTTCCTCGAAAACACGGTGCGGCTCATGGAAGAAGGCCGGAACGCTTTTGAGGCCTCGCTGGAATCGGCCAAAGAAATCAGCTTTACGATTTTAGCGATGACGCTCTCGTTGGCCGCCGTCTTCATTCCACTGGTCTTCATGAGCGGGTTGATGGGACGAATTTTCCGCGAGTTCTCCATCACCATCGTGATTTCGATTATTGCCAGCGGAATTGTCTCGCTCACGCTCACGCCGCTGATGACCTCCCGGTTGCTGAAAAATCGTGGTGCCGGCGCAAAGAAAACGTGGATGGAACGCGTCTTCGGCGCCTTTGAGCGCCGCGTGCTCGATGTGTACGGCCGCTACCTCTGGTTCTTTCTGCGCCGTCGCTGGATTTCAGCCGCCGTCTGGGTCGCTTGTCTCGCCGGGACCGCTTACCTCTTTTATGTCGTCCCGAAGGCGTTCCTCCCGGTGGGCGACAGTTCATTCATTCGCGGCGTGATGGTGGCGCAGGAAGGATCGTCGCCCAACCAGATGCACGCTTATCAGTCGCAGGCGGAAAAAATCATGAAGGCGAATCCCGCCGTGCGCAGCACGTTCACCATGAGCGGAAATAGCGCCTTCCTCGGCTCGAACCAGATATTTCTGATCGCTTTTCTGAAGGATCCGTCGCAGAGGCCGCCGATCGCGCAGGTTGCGGGAGAGCTGATGGGCGGAATCGACGGGTCAATTCCAGGCGCGCTTGCCTTTCTCCAGCCCAATCCGGCTCTCGAAATAAGCACGGGCGCCACCGCCAATGCGCAGGGGCAATTCGCATACGCTCTCTCGGGAATCGATCCCAACGAGGTTTATGCGACGGCCGACAAGATGATGGCGAAGATGCACGAGTATCCCGGATTCCTGTTCGTGAACTCCGATCTCTACAACCACACTCCGAACCTTCAAGTCGATATTCTGCGCGAGCAGGCGAAGCTCTACGGCGTGTCCGAGACCCGCATTCTGACGCTTCTGCATGACGCCTACTCGCAGAATTACAGCTATCTCATCAAGAAGGCGACCGATCAATATCAGGTCATCCTGGAAGTTGCCGACGACCAGCGTTCCGCGCCCGAGGACCTGGGCAAGCTCTACATCAAAAGCGACGATGGCCAGCGCATGGTTCCACTGAATGCGGTCACGAGCTGGCATCCGGTCATCGGCCCGCAGGCAGTCAATCACATTAATCAATTCACCAGCGTGACTATGTTCTTCAACTTGAAGCCCGGATACGCAATCGGCCCGGCTACTCAGTTTGTGGAAGCGTCCGCGAAGCGGATTCTGCCGCCGGGAGTCCAGGGAGCTCTGCAGGGCGAAGCGCTCACCTTCCAGAACACGGTCTCCGATCTGGCCATCCTCATGTTGGTGGCCGTGTTTGTGATGTACGTGATCCTGGCGATTCTGTACGAGAGCTATCTGCACCCGATCACGGTTCTTTCGTCATTGCCGGTAGCGCTGCTCGGCGGCATGCTGACACTCTGGCTGTTCGGCGCGGAAGCGTCGCTCTACGCCTACATCGGAATGTTCATGCTGATGGGCATCGTGAAGAAGAACGGCATCATGATCGTCGACTTCGCCGAGCAACGTGTCCGTCAAGGAATCGCCGACGATCAGGCCATTCACGACGCCAGCATGGAGCGCTTCCGGCCGATCATGATGACCACTATGGCAGCGTTGCTGGGCGCGCTTCCGATTGCTTTCGGCTACGGCGCTGACGGATCGTCGCGTCGGCCGCTCGGCCTAGTGGTAATCGGTGGCCTCGTTGTTTCGCAATTCATCACGCTGTTTGTGACGCCGGCAATATATCTGTATCTGGAGGAATTTCAACAAAGAGTGCTGGATCGGGTGCCCTTCCTGCGCTCTACGCGGAAGCCCGCCCAGCCGGCGATTCCAGAATTCGCGCTGCAGGAAGGAACTGGAGATTAATCCCATGAGTCTTCTTAAGAGTACTTATTTTTCTCTGGGCATACTGCTCGCTATGACCGGGATGATCGGTTGCGCAGTGGGTCCAAACTATAGGCGTCCGACCGTCGATGTTCCGGTCACGTATCGTGACGCGACGCCTGACTCATCAGCTCGCCCGAATGCTCAGCCTAGCCAAGCGAAGGCACAACAGCCACCCGCGGGATCGTCCGTGCAATCCTTGGGTGAGGAAAAATGGTGGGACGTGTTTCAGGATCCCGAACTTCAGGCGCTGATTCGTACCGCTCTCAAGAACAACTACGACGTACGCATCGCGGCGACCCGAGTTCTACAGGCTCAGGCGCAGCTCGGAATCACGCGCGCCGACCAGCTTCCGTCCGTGAGCGCAGGCGGCAACGTCACGAGTGTGCAGAATCCCCCGCTCGGGCCCATTCCTGCCTACGAGATCACGCAGGGAGAAGTCGCCGCGTCCGCAGCCTGGAATCTGGACTTCTGGGGAAAATACCGCCGCGCAACGGAAGCGGCGCGAGCGAATCTGCTGGCCAACCAGTGGGCGCAAAAGGAAGTCACGGCGGCTCTGGTCGCCAACCTGGCAACCTCCTATTTTCAGCTTCGCCAGCTCGATCTTGAACTGGAGATTTCCAAGCGCACGTTGAGTTCGCGCAGCGACTCTCTCCAATTGACCCAAACTCTGGAGCAGCACGGCATCAACTCGATGTTGGATGTGCGCCAATCCGAGCAACTCGTATACACTGCCGCAACCGAAATCCCGGAGTTTGAGCGCCAGATCGCTCAACAGGAAAATGCAATTAGCATACTTCTCGGCAACAACCCCGGCGATGTTCCTCGAGGACTGAAATTGACCGAACAACCGCATGCTCCCGAAGTGCCGGTCGGGCTCCCCTCGTCGTTGTTGGAGCGGCGGCCGGACATCCGCGAGGCCGAGGCGAACCTCATCGCCGCCAACGCGCAGATCGGCGTGGCCCGGGCAGCGTACTTCCCGCAAATTTCGCTTACCGGAACTGCCGGCTACGAAAGTCCAGCGCTCACAAATCTCTTCACCGGCCCGGCCGGTGTCTGGAACCTAGCTGCCTCTTTGACACAGCCCATCTTTGAGGGAGGAAGACTCAAATCGAACGTTCGCCTTACTGAAGCGCAACGCGACCAGATGGTCTTGACCTACCAACAGACGATCCAAGGCGCTTTCCGCGATGTCTCGAATGCGCTGGTTGCCTATCGCAAAGATCAAGAGTTCACAGCTCAGCAACAGCACCTCTTCGAATCGGCACAGGACGCGGCACGACTGTCCAAGGTTCGCTTCAAGGCCGGGACTACCGATTACTTGGAAGTTTTGACAAACGAGACCAACTCGCTTTCCGCCGAACTCGGATTGGCGCAGGCAGAAGGGAGCGAACTCATCGCTCTCGTCCAGCTCTATCAGGCTCTCGGTGGCGGATGGCAATAATGCCTGTTTAAACTGGCGAGTTTGGCATACGCGGGTTGCTAATGACAAGGTTTGAGCGGAGGCGCGAGACCTGATCTCCCGCGTCCCCGCGCCTATAAGTTGCTATGCTGCCTTCTCGTCACTGTGGGAGGCTGAGCTGCCAACTAAATCTTGGCGGAGTTGCTCCATTTGTGCCGATGCTTCCCTTATCTGCTCAGCATATTCGTAGCCTTGTCGTGGTAGAAACCCCCCGTAGTTCTGAAGCAGGAGGCTGGCATTTGCCTCGATGGCAGAGGTGTTGGAGTGGGCTTGGTTCGAAAGGGCGAATGTTAGTTTTTCTAGCTGCAAATCGCGCACGGCGAGCTCTTCTCTGCTCTGAGCGGCTTCCTGCTCAAGCACTCGCCCGTGGTAGCGGATGAGTCCAAACAGACAGGCTGTCAGCGCGAGCAGGCACGAATTGGCAACAATGGTTTCTCTCAAAGCCTTGCTTAGGCTAACATTCCTCTCGCTGTCGAATTTCGTGAAACTGCTGGTTTCCGCCATGGAAAGCGAAGACACAAGCCCGCGAGCTCTATCCATGTACTCCATACCTTCGTTTGAATCGACCAGCTTGAATGCGCGGTGGCGATACCCCTGTTGGCGCAAACTAATAGAGCGCTCCATCTCAGCTTGCTTGGAGTTAGCCAAAGACTCCAGTTGCGATTCCAGGGATCGTTCGCGCTCCGCTCGATCAGCTAGCCCTACACGAAGGCCGACAAAATCGGTTCCAATCCTGCCCTTGGCGTTGGTGTAGGGCTGCAAATAGGAAGGGTCCTCGGTTAGAAGGTATCCGCGCTGACCTGTTTCCATATCGGTCAGGTCTTTCAGAACACCGGAAATGTCTGCCTTGATCATGGAGCTTTCCAGTGCGAGCCCCGCAAGTTTCTGCATCTGTTTTAAATGGTTCACAGCAAGATATGCATTCCATGCCATGAAAGCGAGTAGCGCAGGGACCCCGATTTGCAGCGCAGCTTTTCGAATCATCTTGATTGTGCCATCCCTCACGTGATCTTCAGAACACCCTCAGTCGTAATTCGACTGGCTTTCGAAATCTCCTCCGCAACCTTGGCCGCTGCGACGCTGCTGTGAACGGGCCCTTCCGCTGACATGACCGAACTGGCAGCCAGGGTGAAAAGCACCGCATCCTCCTGCTTGTCGAAGTAAAGCACTACCTGATTCGCTACCATTGTGCGTACCTCCTACTGATTGTTCTTAGGAATGATAGGCCGATTCAGCACAAGAATGAGGTTGTCTTGTTTGGTGCGCCTTGTTATTCAATCCTCCGCCAGCGGTTGAAGCCAAGCGAATGATCTACTTGCCGAAAGAAGTTGCAGCTTAAGATCGAATCTCTCGCTCAACTGCTTACAATCGCTGGCGTACTCTTTATTCTCGTGGGCGTCATTGCCAATATGCACATCTATTTTTCAGCCCACGAGCCTTTTCAAATACACTCGTCATGCTGATTCTGTTTGTGGGCGGGCTGGGATTGATGGCGCCCGTGCCACACTTGCATACAATGGATCGATGGAAACTCCGTTTAACGACTATTCCGCCCGGGTCCAGAAGCATCTGGAGAACGTTTACGGAATCCGCGTCGTGACTCGGGATATTCCCGATCCGCTGACCGGGGATCTGGACGGATCGGAAATCCATATCGACTATGCGGTCACTCCGGAACAGCGCTTGTTCCTGTTGGGGCATCTCTTCGGGCATACCGTCCAATGGAATGTGGACCCGGCCTCGTTTGAAATTGGGCGGCGGTATCAACCTCCCGTGAAGGAAGACCTCATCCCTGCCATCATCGCTTACGAACGAGAAGCGGCGCGTTACGGCCTCGCCATGTTCCATCAGATCGGCATAACGGGCATTGACATTGACCAATGGTTTTGTGACTACACTGCCTGCGATCAGGCATACTTGCTGCATTTCTATCGCACGGGAGAAAAGCGCGACTTCCGCGCCTTTTGGCGGATCAATGCGCCTCTGATCGAGCCCAAGGCCGTCCCGATGTTCACCCCGATAAAAAGATCCTTGCGGATGGATGGGATTGTGATTTGAGGTCTGTTTCTTTCCTTTGCCCGAATCGCAGCGGCTAAACAGTTTGCTGAAAAACTCTTGGCGCGCCGCAGTCGTTCTCAGCGGCTAAACAGTTTGCTGAAAAAGTGTTTTCGCAGACTAGCCTTCCCTCAGCGGCTGGAAGCCGCCGTTGATTCGGCTTGACTTACGGCACGAGTGGAACTCGTGCCCTTCCCGTTCCGGGCCAATTCCGGAGTTTTTCAGCAAACTGTAAAGCCCGGCTCTGAAAACAGCCAATTATCGCAGCGGTGAACCGCTGCGCCACACCCAAGATCACCCTTCCGACGTCTTTCTTGACAACGCGAGGAGCTCGTTGGTCTGGCGGATCAACTCACTGCGGTCGATGTCGCGGTATTTTTTGGGTAGCAGACTCTTGCTGGTGCACTCCAACACTGCCACCAGATTCTGCAGGTCGATTTCCGTGGGGTAGTAAGGCGGAATGAAATCTTCCAGCGCCGCTTTCAAGTCTTCCGTATCGACGGCGGATTTGTTTTGCAGGCTGCTCCTCATGTGGCTGCGCACCAGGACCGCCTCGATATCGGCTCCCGAGAGGCTGCCGGCTCGCGTCAGGAAGAAGGTTTCGACATCCTCCGGGAAAGGCTTCATGCCGACTTTCCTCTGCATGGCGCGCAGAAGCGCGAGGCGCTCTTCCTGAGTGTCGGGATAAAACAGAGCAATGTGCTCTTCTGCGCGGCCCTGCCGCTTCAGGTCCACGGGCAACAGATCGGGACGGCAAGTGAGGAGAAACCAGATCACCTTGCCTCGCAGTTCGGTATTCCCCATAAACTGCGCGATCTGGGCGAACACGCGATTGCCCACACCACTATCGCCGGAACTGGAACGGTCTCCGAGTTGAGCGTCGGCTTCGTCTACAATCACGGCGATCGGGCTCATCGCTTTGAGCAGGGTCAAGACCCTCTCCAAATTGCCTTCCGTGACTCCTTGCCACATGCTGCGAAAGTTCTTCAGAGTGACTGCTGGAATCCCGACCTCGCCGGCGAAGCAAGTGGTGATGAAAGTTTTCCCCGTACCTACTGGCCCGCAGATTATGTAGCCCATTGGTAGGACATCGGTGTTGCCGGCGTGGATGGCTTTGGCGGCATCCTGCAGCTTCCGCTTGGCCTGGTCGTTTCCTGCGACAAACGACAGATCAAATCGGCTCTGGACAAACTCCAGCAGACCTCCGGATTCTGCTTCGATCAGGTCTTTCTTCCGGTCCGAGAGAAACTTCAGCGTGAGCGGTTGCCGGTTCTGCACCGCATGGGAGATCAGACTCTGCAACTGAACTCGCTTCAAACCAGCGCCCAGCGTCGCCAGGGACTCGTCGTTCACCTCGGAGCCCGCAGGCAGTTCCTGATTTTTCAATTGCGAGCGGATAAACTCCAGCCGATCGGCATAATCCGGCAACGGAATCCCAATCGAAGAAACGCCCGGGTGCTGCACGATGCCCTGATTCAGTTCGATCTGATTTTCCGAGACGAGGCAGATGGTGACATCCGCATTCAGAAAAGCGGAATTGCGCGCCCAGCGCTTGAGAATGACCAAGGCATTGCGATCGTCCGCCGACATGCTGGAAACATCGCCCGCGGGGGCGATAGTCTCGGCAAAATCAATGACGAGTCCGATTTTTTTACCGTCGGCGATGCGCAGCCGCAGATAGTTGTCGAGCAAGTTCAACACTGCATCAGGATTGCGCGGCAGCCCGCCTTGCGAATAGCTGGTGCCGTGAAAACTGTCGTAGCCTTCCAGTGCGCGGCGAAAGTCGGCCTGGCTGTCGGCTGAGCCGAAGTTCAGCCCGCCACGGTCGTAGTGCAGAACCACGTCGCGCTGGCCGAAGAGCGCGCCGGAGAGGAATTCGTCAAGCGGAACGAAGTTGGTGGTTTCCTGAGTGCGAAGCGGTACCAGATCGCGAACGTTGCCGTAGAGCACGAAGAGCGCGAATGAGCGGGAGTAATATTTTTCGGAGAGTTCGCGCGCCCACGCGGGTAGGGCATCCAGATATTTCCCTAACGTTGTTGTCGTCGCAGGCATGTGCTGAGTCAAAAGTTCGCGATTCACCTTGGGTCGGTTCTGGTGGAGAAAAGAGCGCGTAGCAGCAGCGGCTAGGCCCGAAAAGTTCTCATTTTGACTATAGTTACTAGTTGGTACTCGTGGGGGTACCCCCCTCCCCCCTATCTACTAGAATCATAGATTTACGGGGAAATTTCCGCCAGATCTTTGACTCTAAAGGGTTTAACTTACAAAATCCAGATAACAAAGGAGTTAAGTAGCATCCGAACTTGTACCTAGCCTTTAGAATCAATGATTTACAACTTACTAAGTCTGGCAAAATCTTGATTTCAAAGAACTTAGCTTCAACTTCGCATACAGCCTGCGTTTGGACTATAGTACCAACTTTTATTATAAACCCGCGTGTCAACTGGTCGGCTGACTTCAGGTCGTGGGTAGCATGACCGCGCCCTTTCAAGGGCGTTTATTGTAAATGAGCTTCTGGCTCAGGACACTTCGAGTTTGTGTGTGAACTCGGTCGTCCCTCCGGGACTTGGCTCATTCCTCCACCATCCCAGCGCTTGAAGTGAGTGTGTGAGAACTCGATTTTTATCGATGACTCTCGTCTCCGGTCATGCTGCCACTCCCGTACTTCGCAATCAGCCGGTCCCAGGTTTCAGCGGCGGGCGAACAAGCGCGTCACGTTGTAGGCGATCGCTGCCAGCGTGAATTCCGCTGCCACCTTGGCTTGTCCTCGGGTGCGAAATTGCCGCATGCCCCGCTGCTGCTTCAACACCCCAAACACCGGTTCGACCAGCGCCTTGCGTCGTCCGTACACCTTTCGTCCGGCCGCGCCGCGCAACTTCTTCCGCATCGCCTTCAGTTCCGGACTGCGCACCCGGTTCCGTCCGATCGTGCGCGCTCGTTTCCCCGTGTTCAGTTCGCGCGCCAGGTTCGGGTCCGGCAGGTACACGTCGATGCCACGCTCCTCGAGCGCGCGCACATTCTCGTTACTGTAGAAGCCCGCATCCGCCAATGCTTTCTCCGGTCGCTCGCCCGTCCGCTCCTCCACTTCCTCCACCAGCGGCACCAGAGCCGGCACGTCGCAACGGTTCAGCGTCACCCGTTGGGCCACGATCAGATGATCCTGGCTCACCGCCATCTCCGCCGTGTAACCCAGCGCAAATCCGCCCCGCTCCCGCAGAAACCGCGCCTCCGCGTCCCGCGGCGATAACTTCGCTTCTCCACTCTTGCGTAATCGTTCCAGACGCCGCGGCAACTCCGCCAGTCTCTGTTCCAGCTTCTCCACCCGCACTCGCGTCCCCGCGCCTTCGTCCGGATCGCACGCCTCGCACGCCTTTTGCCAGCGTCGGATCTGCCGCCGAATCTTCGCCCGTTCCCGGCGCAAGCGCGGCTCCGTGTCGATCCGTTCCCGCGACGCACTCGCCCGGATGCGCGTCGAATCCAGCGCCACCATCCCCAGTTTCCCCATGCCTAACTGCCGCGCCATCTCCACCACCTGCGTGAACACGTCGTTCAGCGCCCGCGCGTGCCGCCGCCGAAACGCGCTCAACGCCCAGTGGTCCGGCCGCTGCCCGCCCGCCAGATAACGCAAGGCCAGATCTTCCACGATCCGTTGCTCCAAGCGCCGCGCGCTCGTCATCCCCAGCGCATAGGCATAGAGCCACACCTTCAGCATCAGCGCGGGCGCATATAGCACCCCACCTTCGTCGCTGTAGGCCCGCTCGAACTCGCTCAGGTCCAGCCGCTCCACCATCCGGTGCAGGAAAAAGCTCAAATGATCCGCGCCCAGCTCGTCCTTCACGCTCGGCGGCAGCAAATACGCTTGCTCGGGGCTGTACTCCAGGAATCGTGACATCCCTCCTTATCCCTCACTTCTTCCCCGATTTCAAGTTGGTTCTCACACACTCACTTGAAGCGCTGGGCTAAGTTAGGTCGCCCCTCCGGGGCTGGAGTCTCGGGCGTTTGTTCACCGAATCGCCCGAAGACTAGAACTGGTCTCATAAATGTCTCCGAGCGCGATGTCCCAGCCCTCAGGGGCTAAAGCCCCCGTTTTTGTTGGTCGTGGGGGGCACGGCTCGCCGTGCCCTTCCCAAAGCCGACTTGTGAGACCTGTACACTTCTAGTTTGACATCCTCACACGGTTCGGGCCCGAGGATGTTGAAGTATCGTCTAGCGACATCAATCCGTCCAAGTCCGGCGACATGTCGCTGAAGATCGCTTCCACTTGCTGTACCGTTTGCTCGGTCTGTTCTACATCGTGCACCAGGCTGTCTAGGCGCTCGCTTACCTGTTGCGGGTCGCGCATGGTTACCGATTGATCGCGTACCAGCATCAGCACATCCTCTACCGCGGAGCATTGCGCGTCGACTACTTTGCGGTTCTCGGAAATCTTATCGAACTTCTCCATACGCTTGGTGAGAATCTCGATGCGCTTCATGTTGATCTCCTGGACTTTCGGCGGGTCGCTGCTCAGAGACTTTTGCAGGGAGGCAATTTCATGCTTGATGCCATCCTGCTCGGTGCTCTTCACGTATTGCTGCTGCTGGGTTGCAGCCAGCAAGAGCCGGGCATAACCATTGAGCAAGCCCTGTAGCCGCGAGTCGATTTGCTGCAAGAAGATCTGCGAGGTGGACGAAAACTGGGCAAAGTTGCTGCGAATCGAACTGCAGACTTGCGCGGCATGGACATACCGACTCTGCATTTCAGCGGGCAAGCTGGCTAGCATTTCGCTCAGCTTCTGTTGGTGCTTTTGCTGTTCTTCGGCGAATTTCCAGGACTTCACCAGCCGCTGAAAGCGCCAGTTCTGCGGAACGATGGCGAGGTACATCAGTTCCAGGCCGCCCGCCAGGATGATCGGCAGAAGGCTGCCACTCACCAGGGCGAACGCGCCCGCACTCACCATGGCGATCCAGTTGTACTGTAGATGGAACGCTTCTTTTACGAAGTTGATGTTTTCTTGCGGAACGGGAGAGCCGGGTTGGTCATCACTCTCCACTCGATTCTGTTCTCGCATGCCCTGGAAGTCAGCGGGAGCCATTTAGACACTCACCCGCACCTGTCCGTTGCCGGGAGCTTTACGCAAACGTCCGAGAACGTAGTTCGCCAGTTCGTGAAACTCATTGCGCTCCTTCAGGCCCAGATCGCGAGGGCGGTCGAAGGGGACTTGAACGTCCTCGATAATCGTTCCCGGATGCGCACTCATAACAAAGATCCTATCCGCCAGGTAGACCGCCTCGTCAACGTCGTGGGTGACAAACAAAATGGTGCTGGCGGTTTCGTCCCACACTTTCAAGAGCAGTTGCTGCATCTCGCTTCTGGTTTGCGCGTCGAGCGCGCCAAACGGTTCGTCCATTAGGATGACCGCCGGGCGGAGCGCCAAGGTGCGCGCAATCGCAACTCGCTGCTGCATGCCGCCGGAGAGCGTCTCCGGATAGGCGTTCTCAAAACCGCTGAGTCCGATATCTTGAACTAATTGCGCCACCGTCTCCTTGCGCTTCGCTTCCGGGACGCCGTTGATTTTCAAACCGTATGCTATGTTACCAGCCACGGTCAGCCAGGGAAACGACGTGTACTTCTGAAATACCATGCCGCGGTCCTTGCCCGGGCCGTGGACCGGCTGGTCATTCACCAGGATTTCGCCGGTATCGGCTTGATCCAAGCCCGCGATCAAGCGCAGCAAAGTCGACTTGCCGCAGCCGGAAGGACCGAGCAGAACGCGGAATTCGCCGATATCGCGCCCTTCGCGGGAGTATGCATCCTCAATCTCGAAATTGATGTTCTCTAGGGCGTCAACCTTCGAACCGTCGGCGCAGGGAAACGACCGGCTGACCTTGCTGACGGTGATTTTCGATTTCTTAGGCTCCATATTCTTAAGCTCGTTATTCTTAAGCCCGGTGCTTGGCCGCCTTCAGGTGTGCGGTAGCGCTGGGAACAGCCGCTCCTCCACCGGCGAACGGGGAAGTCGCTTTGCGCCAGGGGAAGAGGCGGCCCTCCAGGAACGTCAGTAGAAAGCGGAACAGGAAGGCGGCGATGCCAATGGCGATGATGCCCGCGTACACGCGATCGAAATCCAGGACTTTGCGAGCCGCCTCCACCATGTAGCCTACGCCTTTACGAGCATTCAACATCTCGGCCAAGATCACGTAGGTCCAGCCGATGTCATAGAGGATGCGGAAGGACGAGAAAATCGCTGGGAACGAGGCGCGAAACACGAGCCACAAAACTTGCGCTTGGTTGGCTCCGAGGGTGTAGGCCGTTTCAAGCAAAGCGTTGTCTACCCGATTGACCTCTTCGACAACCACGGCCAACAAGTAAAAAAACATTCCGAACCACAGGAACGCAATTTTCTCGGTTTCGTCGATGCCGAACAAAGCGATGAACGCGGGAAGAAACGCGGTGAGCGGCATGGCGCGCATGGGCGCAGCTACCGGGTTGATGAGTTCGAACAGCCAGCGGTAGCTGGACATCAGAATGCCAAGCGGGATGGCGACAACCGCGCACCAGAAAAATGCCTGGGCGATGCGCCACCAGCTCATGAATACGTTTCCGAGCAGGTCGTACTCGGTCCACAGCATTCCGAAAGATCGGATTACTCCGAGGGGCCTGGGCAACAGCGAAAAATGCGGCCCCACCCAGTAGGGCAAGGCGATCCAGAGCAGCACCACGATGCCCCAACTGATGAAAGGGGAGGCCCATCGGACCCAAGGCGATACTTCTTTCCGAATGGTGAACCAATCGCTCATTGTGACCTATCGTTAGCTTGACGGGCTATAGCGAATCCAGAGTTGCTTTGCTCGCCTGGCAACTGCCGAGCTACGCTCGGCTTGGACGGCCGAGGGCGGCCGTCCCCACGCGAGCCGGGTACGGTAACGCTGAATCCGGGCTAGCTCGAAGGGTTGGCATAGACCTTGATGTCGGTGCGGCGATTCTTCTCGCGTCCTTCGGGCGTCGCATTGCTGTCAATCGGCTTGTCCGGACCATTGCCGGCTGTCCGAAGCCGCGCCGCGGGAAAGCCATACTTTTGGATCAGGTAGTTCTTGACCTCGTCCGCCCGCGCGTGCGAAAGCTGAATGTTGTAAGCCCGCGCACCGGTCGAGTCGGTGTTGCCATCGATATCGACGACCGTGTTCTCATACGCGCGCATGGTGCCGGCGAGTTCATCGACGATGGCGCGCGAATCGAGGCTCATGGCGGAAGAGTTGGGATCGAAATAGATGGAGCGGTGTTGTGTGGCGATGGGCGTTGCTCCCCTGGGCGGCTCCTTGTATTCGATTGGCGCCTCGCTGGATGCCATGGAGAAGCTGTCGGCCAATTTCTCGACGTAGCGGCGATCGAGACTCTCTTCCGGGTTGAAGGTGTGTTTAATGATGCGCAGCTCCCGATACATGTCCTGGGCCATACCCAGGATGTTGGAATAATCGGAATTTGAACCAGCGGCGCCCATGAAGGAACGGTTGTCGGCGTAATCGGCAAGCTTCACGCCACCGAGCATGGTCTTCGCCAGGTCGGATGGGATATTGAAATCCTTGACCGTACCGATCAGGTTGTAGGCTCGCTCCGGTTGTGTCTTGATGAACTCAACGCCTTCGAGCCAGCCTTGGGCGAACTTCAGCAAGGTTTGCGGATGCTTGGCGGAGAAGCTGTCACTGACCACCAGAATGTCGGCGATGAGTCGGTTGGCGATTTTCGTATCGTAGATCTTCTTCGATCCGGGCCGCTTGGCGACCGCGTCGCTCATGTCGGGGTCCCAGGCCACAGCGGCGTCGACTTTGTCCTGGGCGAAAAGAGTTGCCGGCTCGATGCCATCCTTGGTGTGGATGGCCTGGTTGAAGATTTCGTTGCGCTGCGCTGTGCTGAGCCCGGAGGTCTTGAGTCCGTTCCACAGCAAGAAGTGTGACGGCGTGTACGGAGCAAATGCCACTTTTTTGCCGGCCAGGTCCTCGATGCTGTTGATGCCCTGCTTGCCGATGACGCCATCGGCGCCACGCGACCAGTCCACCATCAGGAACGTATGGGAACCGAATCCTTTTTCTTTGAACTGCGCATAGTCTTTGGCGTAGACGTTCTGCGGTCGTTAGCATCGCATCGACATTATCGGTTGCGAGGGCGGCCGCTCCTTCCGTCCAATCGTCGATGATCTTGAACGAAACTTTGAGTCCCTTCTTGCCGTAGATGGAATCCGGTTGGGTGTCGAGCCCGCCATTCGCCACCAAGCCGCCGACGCACCCGACCCACACGTTGACACGAACGCGGACCACGGGATCGCCGCTCGTCGACGATGCAGGGAGCAACAGAGGCTTGGAAGCATCCAGTGTCTCTCCGCTACCTGAGGCGGTCTTGCTCCCGGCGCCCGTCCACTGGCTGAGATCTATGACTCCGTATCGATTCAGGCTGTAGCCAACCAGGGCCACGCCAATCAGGAAAATAAGAACCCATCCACCTCTTTCAATTTTCACTGCCATAAAATTTCCTCCCCCGCTTTTTGCATCCTCTTGCATCTGTCTTCGTACTCAAGGCGCTTCGATTGCCTCTGACAGGTTGGCGGAAATCCAGCGCCCCAAACCAGCGCCTAAAGGCGTACTCATAACACTGCTCTTACGGTATGCCTAAAGGCATGCCCTGATACAAACCGACTTGCGCCACGGACTCCTACGAAGTCCGTTGTGGTTCCTTGGCGGCGATGGTTTTTTCTGCACTGGCTGGCGCGGCTGCTTGTGGTGATGCCAGACCCATCTCAATCTTGAATTGCTTGACCAGTTCGGCGGCCTGGAGTTTCTCGGCTTCGTCATCGATCTTGATCTTTTGCTGGTCGACATTGCTCATCGCCATGTCCATGCGAGCTTCGTTGACGGCGGTTGTCTCCTCAATCTTGCGCACCATCTCATCGTGGGTCTGGCTGATCCCGGCAACCTCGAATTGCTCCATCGCGTCGGCGACCTTTTTCTGCCACTGGGAGCGGCGGTAGTCGGCGATTGCGTTGAGTGCCTCCTGCGTCTTCCGGTCTTTCTCGCGCATAAAGGCCTGCTTCACGGCCATCGCCTTGTCGAAGGCGGCGCGAGCGGTGGTGAGCTGACCCTGATTTCTGGCCAGAGCGCCCTTTGTCTGCTCCAGTTGAGCGGCATAGGTGCCGGCAATGTCGTCGCGATTGGCCTGGATCGCCGCTTTCACCCTCGCAGTCAGACTGGCCACGTCGTCCTTGTATTTCGCCTCTTCTCTTTCGAGCAGCGTCACGTTGGCCTTCACCATGGCGATGCTTTCATTCATTCGCGGCACCTGGTCGTTCATGTCGCGGATGTTTTGCTGGAGAATGATCTCCGGGTCTTCCGCCGCCGAGATGAAGAAACCAATGAAAGACCGCACCACCCTCGATAACCGTTGCCACATAGACTCCTCCTGTTCAGGAACGCTGCGCTGTCTTCGATGGGGGCGGCGGCGCATTCACATCGCCCGTCGTAATGGGGTTCTCGGTGACGAAATATCCGACCGCCTCGCCGATTTTCTTTTCTTCCTGCTGTTTTTTTAGCCGCCAGCCGGTGAAGCGTTCTTTCTCGCGCGAAACTTCTTCGTTGTTGCTCTGGATCTTCGCTCTCTGCTCGGTCACATACTTATCGATCTGTGCCTGAATCTCGCTGTTCTCTTTATTCTTGCGTGCTTCCAGTTCGTCGGCGGCGCGCTGCTGCACCCGTTCGTAGGTGTCCAGCGCGCGGTCGCGCCGAATCGCGTCCTGGATGACCTCCTTGATGTCCACGCCCGCAGCGTCGAGCGCCACCAAGACCGAGGACTTCTTCACGTCCGAAGGCAAATTGCGAAGGTGCTCGCTCTCCAGCATGTGGGAGATCTTGAGGATCGAATAGCCTTGCGGGGCGGGCGGGATTTCCGCTGCTTTGTAGATCTCGTCGAACGAAGTGGGATCGGAGACCGGTGTAGTGAAGTGCGGCTCTGCGGCTATGCCGGATGCGATCTCAGCCACGCTTTGAGCCGCACTCTTGGCACCGGCCGGAGCATTCTTGGAATTCGGCGGGGCATTCGGCGGGCTTTGCTCGGTGCCGGCCGTCTCGTCGACGGAAACGATATAGTTGTACCATTTCTTGGGCATTCAACCTCCTGCCTAGCCAACGCAGCCGTGCAAAACCAACGTCAAATACGGTGACCCAGAACGCTAATTCCCACTGGGTCCTTTGTCAAATGTTCTCAAACAGTTCCGAGCGCCGCAGTTCCGAGCGCCGCAGTTCCGAGCGCCGCCCACCGGGCCGAGCGCCATTTCGACTCTGTAGCTGGTGGCACGAAAACCCGGCTACCTGCGACCAACCAATTTAATCGCATATCTGAAAGCTTTTCAATTCAGCTAGAATGAACGCTCTTACCGTTCAAAATGAACTGCCTTCTTGAACGAATGGGGCCGAGATAGGAGCAAGCGTGGCTGGCAACGATCTCCCTTCGATACTGAGCCGGGTTGTAGAAACAAAAGCCGAATACGATATTCGATTGCTCGCACAACAACTGGGGACGAACTATCGCTCGCTCATGTACTGGCTGCGAGGCGAACGTCAGTTTCCCGCACACTTGCTGCCGAAGATGTGCGTGCTCCTCAGCAATTATGAAGGACTTGATTTTCTAGAGAGCCAAGCCGGGCGCGTGGCATTCAAACTTCCTGAGCCGAACATCACCCTGGAGAGGGAACTGGTTGCGGTTTCCCACCTGATCAGGGAGGTCGGAGAAGCCCTGGAGAGCGTTGCGGAAACTCTGGCTGACGGCATTGTCGAAGAAAACGAATTGCGGATAACGATTCCCAAGCTTGAAGCTGTCATCCAGGAATGCGCGTCCCTAAAATACTTATTAGAAGACCTCTGCAAAAAGAGGAAAAAGAAGACAAAGAGTTAACTCTGAGGACCACAGGAATTCTTTCAGCCGCCCCGTGCTAGGCTGCGCTTGGGACCTGCGTCAACGAAGCTGAGACTCTGTCCGAGGACGGAGTACAAAGGCTGCTACAATCTTGGCAAGTCGTCGTCTTACGGCTCTTAAAGCGTTTCTATGCTGGCTTTTACTGCTGGACGGCTATTGACTCCCACGGATGCCGTCGAGCATCCTCTCGTGCTGGTGGAGCAGGGACGCGTCCTCGAAATTTCCGCTGGGAGCGGGCGACAGGCTCCCGCCGGAATTTCCGTGTCCGATTTCGGCGATGGCGTGATGGCGCCGGGTTACATTGATCTGCACATTCACGGCAGCGCTGGATACGACGTCATGGACGATAACGCCGAGGCGCTGCCGGCGATCGAGCAACTGCTCGCGCGGCATGGAGTCACGAGTTATTTCCCAACCACGGTCAGCGCTCCGATGAATGCGACTTTGCGCGCGCTGGAACGACTGGCGGATGCAATCGAAAATCGCGAGCAAAATGATGACGTCAAGGGTCGATCCCTCCCTCTCGGAATTCATCTTGAGGGGCCATTCATCAGCCATGCTCGCCGCGGGGTGCATCCGCCGGAAAATCTGCTGGGTCCAAAGCTGAGCACATTCGAGCAGTTCTGGCAGGCGGCGCGCGGCCGGATTCGCATGATGACGATTGCTCCTGAATTGGAGGGCGCTCCCGAGGTCATTGCCGAGGCGGCGCGGCGCGGCGTTTGCGTGAGCATGGGACATTCCGACGCCGATTTTGAAGCGGCCGGACGCGGCATCGCGGCGGGAGCTCGGCACGCTACGCATACCTTCAATGCCATGCGTCCGCTGGATCATCGCCGCCCCGGCATTCTGGGTGCGGTGCTCACGGATCGTCGGGTGAGTGCGGACATCATCGCCGATGGCGTTCATCTCGATGCGGCCATCGTGAAGCTCTGTGCTGAGGCCAAAGGCCCGGAGCGAACTGTGCTCATCACGGATGCTATCTCCGCAACCGGGATGCCGGATGGCCGCTATCGGCTTGGATCCTTCGAAGTGGATGTTCGAGATGGCAAGTGCATGGCAGATGGCAAGCTGGCCGGAAGCGTCTTGACCATGGACCTTGCGGTACGGAATCTGGCGCGTTTCGCAGAATGGGATCTGCCCCAGGCAGTGGCAGCCGCTAGCCGAAATCCGGCGCGGGCGGCGCGAATCGCGAATAAGGGCGTTCTGACGACGGGAGCCGACGCGGACTTCGTGGTCCTGAGCGCCGCGGGCGAAGTGTCGCGGAGTTTTATTGGCGGGGTCGAGTGCTCCCGGTAAAGCAGGCTGAGACGTACAGCCCCTAAAGGGGCGTCTGCTTCGAGAAGACTATGGCATCGCTAAAGCGATGCCCCGATACGAAGCGCAACCTGCAGGAGAGCGATGGCTGAAACGCGCAAGTTTCCGCACCATCTGATTCGGGAGATTTTTGAGCAGCCCGACGCCTTGCGGCGAACCATTGAACCGCGCGTCTCGCTGGCCGAGAGGCCTGTGCAATCCGGTGAAGGCGGGGGACGCTGGAATAAGAGTGGTCTTTCGTCGCTGATCGGTTGACCACTCTATGGCGAATCCAAAACTGCAATAGCTCTGGCAGCGGCCGAGCTACGCTCGGCTTGGACGGGCGAGGCGCCCGTCCCCACACGAACAACCCGCCGCCCAGCAAAATTCTTCCCGATTGCTTATGATGGGAAAAGTGCATTATTCGTGGGGGCGGTTGTGGCTGAGACGCAACAAACGAACGGTATTGAAGTATTGGAAACGCGGGAGTGGTTGGACTCGCTGGATTATGTACTCTCGCACGGCGGACCGGATCGCGCGGGGCGGCTTTTGCAACAACTGGCGCTGCACGCGCGACGTGAGGCTGGGATCAACCTGCCGTTTTCGGCGACCACTCCCTACCAGAACACGATCCCTTCCCGGCAGCAACCGCCGTTTCCCGGCAGCCAGGAAATGGAGCGCCGCATCAAGAGCCTGGTGCGCTGGAATGCCCTGGCCATGGTGGTCCGCGCTAACAAGATTCAAGAAGGCATCGGCGGACACATTTCGACGTTTGCGTCGGCGGCCACGCTCTACGAAGTGGCGTTCAATCACTTTTTTCAGGCATCCACGGAATCCGGCGACCGCGACGTTGTCTATTTCCAGGGACACGCCGCGCCCGGTATGTACGCCCGCGCTTACCTCGAGGGCCGCATCCCCAAAGAGAAATTAGAGAACTTCCGGCGGGAAATGAAACCAGGCGGCGGACTCTCGTCGTATCCGCATCCCTGGCTCATGCCCGACTTCTGGGAATTTCCCACCGTGTCGATGGGGCTCGGCCCGATTCAGGCGATCTATCACGCGCGCTTCATCAAATATCTGGAGAATCGCGGATTGAAGACCTCGACCGGCGGCAAAGTCTGGGCGTTCCTGGGTGACGGCGAAATGGACGAGCCGGAATCGCTCGGCTCGATTACGCTGGCCTCGCGCGAACGGCTCGACAACCTGATTTTCGTGGTCAACTGCAACCTACAGCGCCTCGACGGACCGGTGCGCGGCAATGGCAAGATCATCCAGGAACTGGAAGCGATTTTCCGCGGCGCGGGATGGAACGTGATCAAGCTCATCTGGGGCACCGATTGGGATCCGCTCATTCAGAGGGATCGCGATGGCCTGCTCGTCCGGCGCATGGGCGAAATCACGGACGGACAGTATCAGAAATATTTCGTCGAGAGCGGCGCCTATTTCCGGCAGAATTTTTTCGGCACCGATCCCCGGCTGCTGAAGATGGTGGAACATCTTTCGGACGAGCAACTCGCCCGCATGCGGCTCGGCGGTCACGACCCCATCAAAGTTCACGCCGCGTACAAGGCGGCGGTTGAGCACAAGGGAACTGCAACCGTCATTCTCGCCAAGACCATCAAGGGCTACGGACTGGGCGAAGCGGGCGAAGGCAAGAACATTACGCACCAGCAGAAAAAGCTGAATGACGATGAGTTGCAAATGTTTCGCTCGCGCTTCGGCATTCCGGTCGCCGACGGTGAGTTGCACGATGCGCCCTTCTATCGCCCCGCCGATGACAGCGCGGAAATCAAGTACATGCAGGAACGCCGGAAACAACTGGGCGGCTACCTGCCAGTGCGGAAGGTGCGGGCTACGCCGCTCAAGCCGGTTTCCGATGAGATCTTCGAGGAGTTCTACAAGGGCACCGAAGGCCGCGAAACTTCTACCACCATGGTCTTCGTGCGCATACTCGCCAAGCTGCTGCGCGACCCCGAAGTGGGCCGTTTCATCGTGCCCGTGGTTCCCGATGAAGCCCGCACTTTCGGCATGGAGGCGCTCTTCCGCCAGGTGGGGATCTATTCGAGCGTCGGCCAGCTCTATGAGCCGGTCGATATGGATATGCTCCTTTATTACAAGGAGGCGAAGAATGGACAGATTCTGGAAGAGGGCATCACTGAGGCGGGATCGATGTGCTCGTTCATGGCCGCCGGTACCGCGTATGCCAATCATGGCATCAACACGATTCCCTTCTTTATTTATTACTCGATGTTCGGATTTCAGCGCATCGGCGACCTGATCTGGGCGGCGGCCGACATGCGCTGCCGTGGTTTCCTGATCGGCGGCACGGCGGGAAGAACGACGCTGGCAGGCGAAGGGCTGCAGCATCAGGATGGACACAGCCATGTGCTGGCTCTCCCAGTGCCGAACCTGCTGGCTTATGATCCAGCCTTTGCTTATGAGATCGCCGTCATCATCCAGGACGGCATAAAGCGCATGTACGTCGACGGCGAATCCATCTTTTATTACTTGACGGTCACCAATGAGCCGCTGCCCATGCCCGAGATGCCGAGCGAGCCGGGCGTCCGCGAGGGCATCCTCAGAGGTTTGTACCGCTACCGGACTTCCGAAAAGACAAACGCAAAGCTGCGCGCGCAGTTGCTGGGCAGCGGCGCCATCATGTTTGAGGTGCTCAAGGCGCAGGCGATTCTGGAAAAGGACTATGGCGTAGCGGCGGACGTTTGGAGCGTAACCAGTTACAAAGCGCTCTATCGTGAGGCAACCGATTGCGTGCGCTGGAATATGCTGCACCCCACGCAGACCGCTAAGGTGCCATACGTCACTCAGACATTCAAGGGCGCGTCCGGTCCATTCATTGCGGCATCAGATTACATGAAGGTTCTGCCGGACAGTATTGCCCAGTGGGTCCCGGGCAAGCTGGTGTCGCTCGGCACGGACGGTTTCGGGCGCAGCGAGAATCGTGCCTCGCTGCGAGATTTTTTCGAAGTGGACGCAAAGCACATCGTGCTCGCCACGCTGCATGCGCTGGCGGGAGAAAAGTCCAGCGAAAACTCCGGCCAGAAGAAGGACGGCGCCGACGCGGTCAGCGCGAAACTCCTGGAGAAAGCGATCCACGACCTTGGGATCGATCCGGAAAAACGTAACCCGGCCACTAGCTAGTGGAGGGACGGGCGTCTCGCGAGCCTGCCCTGAGCGAAGTCGAAGGGTCCAGCCGGGCGAGGACGCCCGGCTCTCCACCAGAGCAAGAGGGGCCGCGGCCCGAGAACGCAAGCGCTAGAGGGAAAGAGAAAGAATGGCAACGGAATTCAAACTGCCCGAACTGGGCGAGAACATCGAGAGCGGCGACCTGGTTCGCTTGATGGTCAAGCCGGGTGCCAGCATCACCGAAGGCGAGACGGTGATGGAACTCGAGACCGACAAGGCGGTTGTGGAAGTGCCTTCGTCGGTGACTGGCACCATAGGGGAAATCCGCGTAAAGGAAGGCGACAAGCTGCGGGTGGGACAGGTCATCTTCACCGTCGAAAACGGATCCGGAGGTGGAACGACGCCTGCTTCGAAAACGGAAAAACCGGAGGCGCAGCCCAGTTCAGTTCACGCAACCCCAGTTCCCACACGCCCAGTTTCCGCAACCCCAGCGAAGCCAGCCCCCACAGCAGCACCTCAGCCCGAGAAGCGAGCGACGCCGACGGCTTCGCCCACGGCCAGCGAGTTCAAGCTGCCGGAGCTGGGAGAAAACATCGACTCCGGCGATCTGCTGCGGCTGATGATCTCGCCGGCTGCGCGCGTTTCTGAAGGCCAGCCGGTGATGGAACTCGAAACCGAAAAAGCCGTCGTCGAAGTTCCTTCCACGGTCAGCGGCGTGGTGCGCGAGGTCAAGGTCAAGGTGGGTCAGAAGGTCAAGGTTGGTGAGGTCGTCTTTACGCTGGAGGGCGGTGTGGCCGCCGAGGCGGAACCTGCTCGCAGGCACGAACCGGTGGAACACATTTCGGGACAGCAAGCGGCGCGGCTCGGGTTCCACCTGGCCATGCGCGCAGAGGGCAAAACGGAAGAACAGGCGCTGCCCCCGGATCAACCGCAAGCCCCAACACCGGGCTTCAGCATGCCCGTGCAACTGGCCAAGGTGGCGGGCACTGAACACCGCGACCCAGCGCCGGCGGCGCCGCACGTGCGTCGTCTGGCGCGCGAAATCGGAGTGGATATTCACAGCGTGCAAGGCCGCGGCCCGGGCGGCCGCATTAGTGAAGACGACGTGAAGCTGTGCGCCAAGAATGCACTAATGGTGGCAACGGCGGCCGCGGCCTCGCAAACTCCGCGCGGCGGCTTCGCGGAACCCGAGCTGCCCGACTTCGCCAAGTGGGGCAAGACGGAACGGGTTTCGATGCGCGGAGTGCGGCGGAAAACCGCCGAGCACCTTCGTCAGGCATGGAACACAATTCCGCATGTCACGCAGCAGGATCGCGCCGACATCACCGAACTGGAGCAGTTGCGCGCTCGCTTCGCCCCGCGAGCGGAAGAGGCCGGCGGCAAGATGACGGTGACCGCGATCGCGTTGAAAGTCTGTGCGTCGGCCCTGAAAGTGTTCCCCCAGTTCAACGCCTCGATCGATATGGCAAAAGAAGAAATCGTCTACAAGCAGTACATCAGCATCGGCGTTGCGGTGGACACTGATCGCGGGCTGCTGGTGCCGGTGATTCGCGACGTGGACAAGAAAAATATTGTCGAGTTGGCGGCGGAGATGACGCAGCTCTCCAAGAAAGCGCGGGACCGCAAGCTCACTCCCGAGGAGATGGAAGGCGGGACTTTCACCATCACGAATCTCGGAGGAATCGGCGGCACCGGATTTTCTCCCATCGTGAATCATCCCGAAGTCGCGATTCTGGGTCTGTCGCGTTCGCGCATGGAGCCGGAGTGGGTGCAAGATAAAGATAAATTCGAGCCGCGCTTGATTCTGCCGCTCTCACTCTCGTACGATCATCGGTTGATCGATGGCGCCGATGCCGCGCGTTTCTTGCGCTGGATCGCGGAAGCCTTCGAACAGCCATTCCTGCTTTCAGTACAGGGATAGCTAGTTTGAATGTGAGCAGCAAGGTATGCAACCAGACTCCGGCACATGCTTGAAACAGATTGGCGCTCAAATCATTCTGCTGTCAATCGTCTTCATGGCGTTTGCAGTCAAAGCGGCTCATGCAGGTAGTTGGTTTTATAAATTTTGGCCCCTCATTGGCTTTGCGGTGCTTTGTATTGGTGCGGTGATCGGAGTCGCCGGATTTTCACTCGGTGTCATTGAGCGCCACCGAAACAAGCGTGCGGGCTAATACTCGGTGAGAACCTCTGCGGTTGTTACCAGAGACGAGATCAGGACAGATATTCATGACAATGAATTCAAATCTCCGTGTGGCAGTAATCGGCGGCGGTCCCGGCGGATATGCTGCTGCATTTCTGGCTGCCGACCTGGGCATGAAAGTTACGCTGATCGATCCGGAAGTAAACCCCGGCGGCGTCTGCCTGTATCGCGGCTGCATCCCGTCCAAGGCCCTGCTGCATGTGGCTAAACTGCTCGAAGAGGCCGAACAGGCGAAGAACTGGGGCATCGAATTCGGAGCGCCCAAAGTTGACCTGAACAAGCTTCGCGGATGGAAAGAAGGCGTAGTCAAGAAGCTGACCGTCGGACTTGGACAGATATCCAAGATGCGCTCGGTACAGTTCGTGCAGGGCAAAGCCGCGTTCGTGAATTCCACGACACTGAAAGTTTCGAAGACCGCGGCCGGTGGCGAAGAGAACCTGACCTTCGATCGCATCATCATCGCGACTGGATCGCGTCCGACCGTGGTGCCAAGCCTCAATCTCGACAGCCCGCGCCTCATGGATTCGACCGGCGCTCTCGACCTGCCCGACGTTCCGATAACGTTGCTCGTAATCGGCGGCGGGTACATCGGATTGGAACTGGGATCGGTTTACGCCACGCTCGGTACCAAGGTGACGTGCGTAGAAATGATGCCCGGTCTGCTGCCCGGCGCCGACCGCGACCTGGTGCTGCCTCTGCACAAGCGCCTGGAAAAACTTTTCTCCGCGATCCTGCTGAATACCACGGTCAAATCGCTCAAGGACGAGAAGACTGGCATTCGTGTAGCGCTCGATGGTCCAAACGTAAAAGAAAAAGAGCAGGTGTTCGACCGTGTTCTGATGTCGGTGGGACGCCGGCCGAATTCCGAGATCCCCGGCCTGGACCAGACGAAGGTCAAAGTCAACCAGAAAGGATTCATCGAAATCAACGAGCAGCGTCAGACTGCGGATCCCATGATCTACGCTATCGGCGACGTCGCCGGCGAACCGATGCTGGCCCACAAGGCGATGCATGAGGGCCGCACCGCGGTCGAGGCCATTGCCGGACACAAAGTTGCTTTCGAACCGAATGCGATACCCGCAGTCGTGTTCACCGATCCTGAGATCGCGTGGGCTGGATTGACGGAAACGCAAGCTAAAGAACAAGGGCGCGAGATTACCGTCGCCAAGTTTCCGTGGGGTGCTTCAGGACGCGCCGTCACGCTCGACCGGCCTGAAGGCTTGACCAAACTGCTCATCGATCCGAAGACAGAACGCGTGCTCGGCGTCGGCATTGTGGGCGCAGGCGCTGGCGAACTGATCGCCGAAGGCGTGCTGGCCATTGAAATGTGCGCGCTGGCGGCCGATGTTGGCATGACGATCCATCCGCACCCAACGCTGTCGGAGACGATGATGGAATCGGCGGAGGTCTTCTATGGGCAGGCCACCGACATCTATCGTCCGAAGAGGTAAGGTGCATTTTCTGGAATTATGGCCAATCTAGAGTTGTTGTGTCCTCCGGGAACTGCCGAGCTGTGCTCGGCGTGGACGGGCGAGGGCGCCCGTCCCCATACGAGCGGTGAGAGCCGGGCGGGGACGCCCGGCTCTCCATTTACCGGAACCTCGATGAAAAAATTGGCGCTGTTGATTCTTGCCGTTTCCCTTTCGGTTCACTGCTTGGTGGCCCAGTCGGTGTCCCAGTCCGTGAACAGCCTGCTGAAGTCTGGCACTCAACCTCCGGCAGCGAGTTCCGCATCCGCCGATCCACTGGGACGCGCTACGCCTTCGGGAACGGTGCTCGGATTCCTGAAAGCTGCGCAAGACGGAAACGAAAGGGCTGCGGCAGACTACCTGCAAATGAGCGCCGCGCGCCGCCAGTCGCGCGGCCCCGACATTGCCGGGAAACTGAAAGTGCTGATGGACAGCACCTTCGTGGGCAGCGTGCGACGGATCAGCACCAGTCCCGAAGGCGATCCGGATTACGGCACCTCCGATCAGCAAACCATCGGAAATTTTTCCACCCGCGATGCGGATGTTCCCGTTGTCCTCGTCCGGGTCACAGATCCGAATGCTGGGAACATTTGGCTGTTTTCGGCGGACACTCTCAGCAAGGTCCCCGACCTGTATGAGACCGTTGAGGCTCACCAGGTTGAAAACAAGCTGCCGCAGAGCCTCGTGCGAAACCTTGTTCTGGGGATGCCGCTCTGGCAGTGGCTGGCGCTTTTCATTGCGATTCCAGTAGCTTTCGCGATCGGATGGGCGGTGGTTCTGCTGCTGGCGATTCCGCGCCGGCTTTGGCTCAAGTTCAGAAATCGGCCCAACCTGGATTCTTACAGCCGCCTGTCCAAGCCATTGCTGGTCTTCTTCAGCGCGCTTGCTCATCGCGTAATTGCCGCCTACCTCGGCCTGCCGCTGCTGCCACGTGTTTATTACTATCGGACCATCGGAGTTCTGATCAGCATCGGCTTCTTCTGGTTTCTGCTCCGCTTCACCGGCCTAACCATGCAGCGCCTGCGTATGCATGCCATAAGCGGGGGGCGCATCGGCACGGGAACCCTGATGGTGCTGGCCGAGCGGCTGCTCACAGCGCTGGTGGCGGTGATCGCCACCCTGGCCATATTCGGCATCCTGGGCTTCAACCTGACCACCTTGCTCGCCGGCCTGGGCATCGGCGGCCTGGCCATCGCCTTCGCCGCGCAGAAGACACTGGAAAATCTTTTTGGCGGAATTTCCGTACTGGCCGACGAAGTCATCCGCGTCGGCGACTACTGCCGCTTCGGCGACCGCACCGGAACCGTAGAAGACATCAGCCTGCGCTCTACTCGCGTTCGCACCGACGCACGCACCGAACTCTCCATTCCGAATGGCGCACTCGCCACCATGAGCATCGAAAATTTCACCCGTCGCGACAAAATTCTGTTCAATCCGGCGCTCGCGATCAGGTATGAGACCACGGGAGACCAATTACGCTATCTACTGGCTGAAACCCGCCGGATGTTATACGAACACCCGAAAGTCGAGAGTGACAGCGCAAGCATCCGCTTCGCCAATTTCGACAACAGCGCGTTGCGCCTTGAGATTTTCAGCTACGTGCTCACGCGCGACGCCAACGAATTCAACGCGATCCGCGAGGACCTGTTGCTGCGGATCATGAGTATCGTCGAGAAATCGGGCAGCGGCTTCGCCTTCCCGTCGCAGACCATGTACTTTTCGCGCGATTCCGGCATCGACAAGGAGAAAGCGGGCGCCGCCGAGCAGCAGGTCCAGCAATGGCGAGACCAGCACAAGCTGCCCTTTCCTGATTTTGCGGCCGCCGACAAGTCGGCCTTTCGGGGTTCGATTGCCTATCCTGAGCCTGAGTCGGCGACCGGAGGAAACCAGCGGCCCCCATGAAACTATAGAGGTGATCCTCGGCTGCTGCCAAACCTTTTACAGCGCGGTGTTGCCCCGTTCCTCGTTGCGAATGCGGATGGCATCGTCAATGCGCGAGAGGAAAATCTTGCCGTCTCCGATCTTGCCGGTGCGAGCCGAGGCAATGATGGCGTGCACGGCTTTTTCCACCATGTCATCGGCCAGCACCATCTCGAGTTTCACCTTGGGGATCAGGTCCACGGTGTACTCGCGCCCACGGTAGAATTCGGTGTGTCCCTTCTGTCGGCCATGCCCTCTGGCTTCGAAAACGGTCATGCCTTCGACGCCAATCTCGTGGAGAGCGTCTTTCACGGCGTCCAGCTTTGAGACTTGAATAATCGCTTCTATTTTTGTCATTTTCGTCCGTCTCGCGACCGCATCGTTTGTAGAGCTGTTTTCACAAATGCCTTTCCGCTCGGAAGGCACGTCCCTCAGGGGCTAAAGCCCGCATTCTTCCAGTCCAGAACGGCACGGCTGAAGCCGTGCCCTACCCAAAACCTATTCTGGCGCTTCCCAGTTATAACCTTCCTCGCCGTGCTGGGAGAGATCAAGGCCCTGGACTTCATCGTCTTCCTTCACTCGCAGCCCGATTGTAAGATCGACGACTTTCAGAATTACTAAGGTCCCCACGATGGCCAGGACCCAGGCAATTACTACGCCGGCTGATTGGTTGAGTAATTGATGGGCGTTGCCTTCCAGCAATCCCGATGCGAGTGTATTGCCCTGGGCATCCTTGAAGATGGGATTCACGGCACTGGAAGCGAAGACCCCGGTCAGCAGAGCGCCGAGCGTGCCGCCCGCGCCGTGGACGCCGAAAGCGTCGAGCGAGTCGTCATAGCCGAAGCGCATCTTGACCTTCGCCACCATGAAGTAGCAGCCCACTCCCGCCAGCAACCCGATGACAATGGCCGACATCGGCGACACGAAACCCGCAGCCGGCGTGATCGCTACTAATCCCGCCACGGCTCCCGAGATGGCGCCCAAAGCACTGGGTTTTCCGTTCCGCAACCACTCTGCGGCACTCCAACCGAGAGCGGCGGAGGCGGCGCCAAAATGGGTGGCGACGAAAGCGCTGGTCGCCAGACTTCCCGCCGACAATGCGCTCCCAGCGTTGAATCCGAACCATCCCACCCACAGCAGACAGGCGCCAATAAAGCTCAGCACCACACTGTGGGGAGGCATGTTTTGCTTGGGATATCCAATACGATGGCCGAGGTACAGGGCGCAGACCAAGGCCGATACGCCCGAGGTCACGTGAACCACCGTGCCGCCGGCAAAATCCAGAGTCGGGAAACGGCCGCCGAGCGCGGCATTCAAGAATCCGCCCTTGCCCCAGACCATGTGGGCCATGGGGGCATAGACGATCAGCGACCAGAGAATCATGAACAGGGTCATGGCGCTGAACTTCATTCTTTCCGCGAAGGCTCCGGTGATGAGCGCCGGCGTGATGATGGCAAACATCAACTGGTAAATCATGTATGTCTGCAGGGGGATGGTCGCGGCGTAGTCGGGATCGGGCTGCGCGCCGACGCCGCGCAAAAAGACGTTGTGCAGCCCGCCAATAAAGCTGTTGCCGGAACCAAACGCCAGGCTGTACTCAGCTATCCCCCAGAGCAGCGTTACGATCGCCATTAGGGCGAAGCTTTGCAGCATGGTCGACAGGACGTTCTTCTTGCGCACCAGGCCGCCATAGAACAAGGCCAAGCCGGGGCCGGTCATCATGAGGACGAGGGCGGAACTGGTCAGCATCCAGGCGTTATCGCCGGAACTCTTGGCATCGGCGACGGCCTGCTCGAGTTTTGCGATTCGTTCGGATTGGGCGTCGCTTGCCGCTTTCGCGCCGCTGGGGTTCGGGTTCGCGCTGGAAGTCTGGGCCAGCGCGCAGAGGGGAAACAGGCTTACCATCGCCAGCAACAGGCACACCGTGACGGACTTTCGCATTGAGAGATGTTGACTCCTTGTTACTTGATCGATGAGTGCGTCATAACGCTAATCGTTGGGTACTCGTAAGTAAATCGAAATTATTTATTCGTGTCATCAGAAATTTTTATGCGCGCTAGGACGTCTGGGCGATCTACGGGCCGCGGAAAAATTCGTCAGCCGTGCCAAAGCTCACCCGAGGCGCTAAAGCGCGAGCCGTTTTCAACAACTTGCGGCACGACTGAAGTCGTGCCCTTCCCAAAACCCCGCGTGGATCAGAGTTTTCCGCAGCCTGCTAACGGGATATTAAGCCAGGCGAAAAGGCGCCCGAACGACTCAAACCGCATTCGATACGATGGGCCATAAATTTCGAATAAACCGTTCATAAAGAGTTCGTAAAACCAACGTGCTGTTTGGGAATCTTTATCCGGCTTCTCGCATGGTCAGCAGTGGTGAAATACGCAGCGCGAAGAAGAAACGTGCAGCGTTCACACCCTCCGCGATGGCCAGCCCCTAAAGGGGCGTCTGATTTAGAAGACCCTGCGGTATCGCTAAAGCAATACCCTGATACGAAACCGGCGTCGCTCAAGCCGATGCCTCGATACGAAGCCTGAATTTTTCTGCGGTTGCCAGAAGACATGTACGTGAGGACATGCACTTGAGGACATGCACTCCAGGGCGCACGTAATAGTTTTGTAATGTAACCACGATCACGGTGCAGAACTCTGCCGAGCAAATATCCTTGGGGCAACAACAACCTATGAAATCCAAACAAGTGGAAACTCACCCCAAGGGTAGTCATGCGCGCATTCTGCTGAGTTCGGTGTTCGGGCCTTATGCCCAAGACGACGAATTTGGCAGCCGGACCATCAATCCGATGGAGCTCTATCACAATCAGGTCACGCGCGCGCAAGGGAGCTTCTCGCTGCGCATGTTTCATCGCTCCTGGGGCATCATGATGATTCAGGAAAATATTTCGGCGCCGTGCAGCGTGCTGGATTTTCCTACCCGCAAAGCCTTTGCTAATGAATTGACCAAGAATCATTACGACATCGTCGGGATCTCTTCGATCATCGTGAACGTTGGCAAGGTGCGGGAGATGTGCCGCATGGTGCGCGAGCTGTCGCCGGATTCCGTGATCGTAGTGGGCGGACACGTGGCCGCGATTCCCGACGTGGAGACGATGATCGACGCCGACCACGTCGTGCACGGCGAAGGGATCTCGTGGATGCGGCGGTACCTGGGAGAAGACGAGCATGCGCCGATCCGCCATCCCTTGATTGTTTCGGGTCTGGAGACCCGCATCATGGGAATACGCCTGCCGAATCGAAAAGGCGGGACCGCGGCAACTATTATTCCGTCGGTGGGTTGCCCCATGGGGTGCAACTTCTGCACTACGTCTTCTTTTTTTGGCGGGAAGGGAAAGTTCATCAACTTTTACGAGACCGGCGATGAGCTGTTCGAGGTGATGTGCGGGATTGAAGCGAAGCTCAAAGTACATTCCTTTTTTGTGATGGATGAAAACTTCCTGCTGCACCGCACGCGCGCCCTGCGCCTGCTGGAGCTCATGAAGCAGACCGGCAAGAGCTGGGAGCTTTCCATTTTCGCTTCCGCCAATGCGATTCGCAAATACACCATGCTGGAACTGGTCGAACTTGGCGTTTCCTGGGTGTGGATGGGATTGGAGTCTCCCCGATCCAGCTACAGCAAGCTGCAGGGCGAGGAGGTTGGGCAACTCACGCGGGAGCTTCGCCAACACGGGATACGAGTGCAGGGCTCGACGATCATCGGACTGGAGCACCATACGCCGGAGAATATTGTCGGCGAAATCGAATCGGCGGTCGGTTACCAGACCGACTTCCACCAGTTCATGCTCTACACGCCGGTTCCGGGCACGCCGCTTTACAAGGAAATGTCCGAACAGGGCCGTTTGCTGACGGACATGGATCCCGCCGATATCCATGGGCAATTCAAATTCAACTTCCGGCACGCGGCCATCTCGCGCGAGGATTCAAAGAGGTTCCTGGATTGGGCATTCTGGCGCGATTTTGAGATCAATGGGCCGAGTCTTTATCGCATGTGCCAGACCACGCTCCTGGGTTGGCAACGCTACAAGGACCACCCGGATCCACGCATCCGGGAGCGGTTTGCGCGAGAAGTGAAGAAGCTCAACAGCGCTTACAATGCGGCGCTTTGGGTGATGGAGCGGGAATTCGAGAAAGTCAATCGCGGCGTGAGTGAGCGCATTCACAAGCTGCGCCGCGAAGTCGAGAAGGAGTTCCCGGTCGTCGCCCGCCTCACCGCGGCATCGCTCGGCCCTATCTTGTGGTGGTCCACGCGCCGGGAAGAACGCCGACTGGCGAAAGGACGCACCTACGAACCTCCGACCTTTATTGAGCGGCGGAATTGGGTTCCGGCTTCGTAATGCTCCTGCCTCGCGTGCACGTGATAATTCCCATTAGCAATGGCTAGGCCAGTTACGCTGCAGGTGTCCGAAGACCGCACGGACATAGTAAACCTAAAGAAACCACCAGAATGTGACCGTTGATATCTCGACATCTTGCACTTCCGAGAGAAACAATGGTTAGAACGATTTCGCGACGCGGTTTGGCGGAGGTAGTCTGAAATGGAACCGTCGCAGCCAAGGTCGATTCTACTGGCCACTTCTGATGCTGAGAATGGCCGTGCGTTGCTTGACCTAATCTCACAGTGCGGCTTGGCGATTGTTCAAGCGTCCAGCTTGACAGAAGCAGAGGAATCGCTGTCAGAGGGGATATGGTTGGCGTTCTGCGAGGATCGTCTCCCCGGAGGGGGATATGGCGAGTTTCTTCGCAGGATCAGGTTGGCAGGGCTCCAGGTCCCTGTCGTAGTTTCATCTTCATTGGGTGGCCCCGAGCAATACCTCGAGGCCATGCGCTTGGGAGCACACGACTACATCACTGCTCCATACCAGCGGAATGCGATCAACGAAATCCTGCAGCGCCGTTGCGAGGAGAGGCGCTCTCTAGTATTACCCGTTCAGTTATATGGGGTAGACGCCGCAGGGTTCCCTTTTCTCGACAACGCGCACACACTGGACGTCAGCTCGCAGGGGGCTAAGCTTGGCGGTATTCGGCGCAAACTCCGCCTCGGGGATCTTGTGGGAGTGCTGTCTTGCGAAAAGAGCAGCGTCTTTCGAGTGGTGTCGGTGCGAAGTGCAGAAGAGTCCAACAGCACCTCGGAAGTCGGCCTTCAGATCCTGAGCTCGGCTAGCTGTCCCTGGAATTTTCAGTAGTTTCCCGGCACATCGGTGATTACAAACGAAAATCTGCAATGTTGGCAGGAAGTCCTCTTCGCCCCTTTGGGCTCCGGAGCAGACATGCCCTTTCAAAGCTACGAATTTATTAGCCACACATTATTGCTTCGCGCGCGGTGCTCCTTATTGTGTGGCGAATCATCCTACTAATTCTTCCTGGGGCTAATTTGCGGTAACCTCGAATTTTCCTTAGCGGCGGAGAGTTCGCGGGCGGGGGCGCCCGCGCCACGAGGCAATGGCCGAGGCTTTTGAAAACCGGGACGCGTCTCTGGGGGAGATTGCCCTAGTGTTTCTGAAACTGGGCACGATTGCGTTTGGCGGGCCAGCGGCGCATCTGGCGATGATGGAAGAGGAGTTCGTGCGGCGGCGGCGGTGGATCACCCAAGCCGATTTTCTGGACCGGCTGGCGACAGCGAATTTGATTCCGGGACCGAGTTCGACCGAAGTTGCGATTTTTGTTGGGCAGTTGAAACGCGGCTGGCGAGGACTGATTGTAGCGGGGTGCTGCTTCATCATTCCGGCGGCGGCGATGGTTTCGGTGATTGCGTGGGCCTATGTGCGCTTTGGGTCGCTGCCGAAGGCTGAAGGCGTGCTCTCCGCCATCAAGCCGGCGGTGGTTGCGATCGTGATTCAGGCGCTTGGAAAGCTGGCGCGGACGGGAGTGCGGACGACTCTGCTGGCGGTGATTGCCGTGCTAGCAGTGGGGCTGAGTTTGTTGGGAGTCGGTCCGGTGCTGGTGCTGGTATTCGCGGGTGTGGCATCGGCGTCGGCTTGGGCAATGAAGAATCGGCTGCTGGGTGCGGTTGGGTTTCTGAAAATAGCCGGGCTTCAGAAAGTCTTGGGGCTTCCGAAAGTTGTGGCTGGGGCGATGGCGGTGGCGGCTGTGGGCGCGGCTTTTCCGGTCGGACTGGTGCGGCTGTTCTTGTCGTTTCTGAAAATTGGGTCGGTGGTGTTCGGCAGCGGATATGTCTTGCTGGCATTTCTGCAGACCGAGTTTGTGGAGCGGCTGCACTGGCTGACGGAGAAGCAGTTGATTGACGCGGTCGCGGTGGGGCAGTTTACGCCCGGTCCGGTGTTTACGACCGCTACATTTATCGGCTACGTGGTGGCGGGCTGGGCGGGCGCTGCGGTGGCGACGGCCGGAATTTTCCTGCCGGGGTTCGTGCTGGTGGCGGTGAGCGGGCCGCTGATTCCGCGGCTGCGAAGATCGGCAGTGGCGGCGGCAGCGCTGGATGGAGTGGTGGCGGGCTCGCTCGCGTTGATGGCGGTGGTGACGTGGCAGTTGGGGAAGGCATCGCTGGTGGACTGGACAACGCTGGTCGTGTTCGGCGTGAGCTTGATTGCGTTGCTCCGGTTTCGCGTGAACTCGGCCTGGCTGATTGCGGCGGCAGCCGTCGTAGGATGGGTCATGCGGTGATTGCGGAACAGAGATTCGAGGGCGGCCATGAGTGAGATGGGAGTTCGGACTGCGGAACGTAGAGATCTGGCGCGGATCACCGAGATCTATAACTACTACGTTCTGAATACTCCAGTGACGTTTGACGTTGAGGCTTATACGGTGGAGGGGCGGGAGGCGTGGTTTGCGCAGTTCAGCGCGACGGGACGGTATCGGCTAGTGGTGGCCGAGGAAAATGGGGTGGTAATGGGATATGCGGGGACGACGCGGTTTCGTCCGAAGGCGGCGTATGAGACAACGGTGGAGACGACGATTTATTGCGCGCCTGAAGCGGTGGGGAAGGGCCTGGGGAGGCGATTGTACGCGGAGCTGTTTGAAGGGTTGAAGGGCGAGGACATTCATCGTTTTGTAGGGGTGTATGTGTTGCCGAATGCGGCTACCGAAGCGCTGCATCGGCGATTCGGATTCAAGGTGGTGGGAGTGTTCAGCGAGAATGGGCGGAAGTTTGGGAAGTACTGGGACGTGTGCTGGGTGGAGCGGGCGGGGGTGACATAGTTCTTCTTCGTCCTTTGCAAAGGAGAGGTTAGAATAGATTGCACCCGGATTCCTGGGGGGCGTGTAAGGCGGGAGATAGTCCTCTTGTAACGTTGTCTCGGGACTTTGTTTTGCAATTTTGTTTTGCAATAAGGCGTCTTGCAACGAGGCGCTGCCGGCTAGCGATTTGGAACCAGTCAACCATCTCGATGGAGTGCGGCCGCGGACATCGGTGGATGCGAGCGCTTTGCCTTCTGGGCGTCCGCGGCCTTCGTCGCCGGTCTATTGGCGAGTGGAAGGAAGCCTGCTGGAGCTGACCACGGTCCGGCCGATCGCCTTTTTTACCTGGAACAGCCAGACGTATATCGCGCGGGCGGCTCGCCGCAGTCTGGTGCTTTTGATGGCATTGCTGCGGCCATTTTTGTATGCGGCGAACCGCGTGGCGGCGACTCGGATCGTGCACGCCGTGCTGCGCGGGATTACTCGCGACCGGCTTGATCTGTTGGGCGAAGAAGAATTCGAATACAAGCTGAAGCCGCTGCTCAAAGAAGAAGGAGTGCGGCAACTGAAGGCGTTGCAGGCGACGGGCGTGGATGTGGTGCTGGTGAGCCAGGGGTTGGAGCATGTGATGCGGCCGCTGGCGCGCCATTTGGGAGTGCGGTGGATTATTGCGAACCGCCTCGATTTCCGCGATGGAGTTGCGACCGGACGGCTGCTGAGTCCGGTGATCCGACCGCGCGGATTGTTTGCGCGGATTCGCGAAGCGGGACCGGACGGGCAGCAAAGTCCGGCGCGATGGGTGCGGGCGCTTGGTCTGCGTGGTCCTAAGGCGCTGGCCTCGGCGATTGTGCCGGCGGTGCGGGTGGAGACGCCGCGGGTTCGCCCAATGGTGTATTTCGACGAAAAGCGGTATCCGGAGCGGTTTTCGGTGCGGAAGGGGCTGGACGGAAAGCGCGTGATGCTGATCGGCGTCACCGGATTTATCGGCAAGGTGTGGCTGGCAAATACGTTGATGGATCTACCCGAGATCGGGAAGCTTTATCTGCTGATCCGGCCGCAGAAGTCGAGTCCGGCGCAAGAACGCTTCGAGAAAATGATCGAAGGCTCGCCGGTTTTCGATCCGTTGTTTGAAAAATACGGTGACCAATTGGGCGCCCTGTTGGCAGAAAAAATTGAGGTGGTGGAGGGCGATGTTTCGCAGCCGGGCTTGGGGCTGGACTCGGAGACTGCAACGCGGCTGCGCACGGACCTAGACCTGATCATCAACAGCTCGGGGTTGACGGATTTCAATCCCGATCTGCGGGACGCTTTGGCGGCGAATGTGGATTCGGTGTACCACCTGATCGAATTCATCCGCGGGTCGGATCATGCGGCGTTACTGCATCTTTCGACGTGCTATGTGGCGGGGCGGCGCGATGGGCGGGTGAGTGAGCAGGTGAGTCCGAATTACACGCCGGCGGGCGTGGCTGACTTCGATGCGGAAAAAGAATGGTATCGCCTGCATGAACTGGTGGAGTCGGCGGAGGCGCGGGTGGAAGGGCCGGAAGTTACCGAGGAATTGAAGAAGCGGGCGTTGAACAAAGAGCATGCGGCGAAAGGGTTGAGCGGGCAGGCGCTGGAAAACCAGATCCGCAAGAATAAGGTTCGCTGGCTGAAAACTTATCTTACGGAAGAAGCGACCCGGCGCGCGCAGGAGTTAGGCTGGCCGAATACTTACACGTTCACCAAGAGCCTGGCGGAATCGCTGATCGCGAAATATGGCGCGGGGCTGCCGATTGCGATTGTGCGTCCGTCAATAGTCGAGACTTCGGTGACGAAGCCGTTTCGCGGGTGGAATGAGGGGATCAATACTTCGGCGTCGCTTTCGTATCTGCTGGGGACGGCGTTCCGGCAACTGCCTTCGAACGAGCGCAAGCTGCTGGACATTATTCCGGTGGATGCAGTGTGCGCCGGGATGACGCTGATTAGCGCGGCGCTGGTGGAGCGGCGGCACGATCCGGTGTATCAACTGGCGACGTCGCGCACGAATCCCTGCGACATGGGGCGGTCGATTGAGTTGACCTCGCTCGGGCACCGGCGGCACTATCGCGCACAGGAAGGATTGGAATACTGGCTGCGGCTGCGGATGGATGCGATTCCGGTTTCGAAGGAGCGTTATAACCGCATGTCGGCGCCAGCACAGAAGATGATTATCAAGTCGATTCAGCGGGTGATGTCTCCGCTGCCATCTGCGATGACGAAGCCGCTGGCAAAGACTGAGCGCAATCTGGAGCGGGTGGAGAAATTGGTGGAACTGTTCGAGCCGTTTATTCTGCACAACGAGCACGATTTTGCCGCGGATAATGTAGAGAAGTTGTCGCAGGCTCTGACGCCCGAGGAGAAGGAAACCTTCGGCTACGATACGGCAGGACTGGATTGGTGGGAGTATTGGATCGACATTCATATTCCGGCATTGCGGCGGTGGACGTATCCGCTGATTGAAGGACGTCCGCTGGAAGCGCGGGAGCCGCGAGTGCTGCAGATGCCGCCCTCGAGGACGACAACGACACCTTCAACGCGCGAAAATGGCGATGCTTTGAAGACGGGGACGAACGGAGCAACGTGGCAATTTTCCTGACCGGTGGGACTGGATACATCGGCGCGCATGTCGCCGCCAATCTGCTGGAGCAGCATGACGCGACCTTGAATATGCTGGTGCGCGGCCGCGATCCGCGTGACGCGGAGCTGCGGCTTTGGAATGCCCTGCAGCTGCACCTGCCGTTTCCGAAATTCTATGAATACCTGCAGGCGAAGATTCGGATTTTTCGCGGCGATCTCACTTCGCCACAGTTCGGGCTCGAACCTGGCGATTACGACCGGCTCGTGCACACTACCGATTCGGTGATCCACTGCGCGGCTTCGCTGAATCGGAAGTCGGAAAAAAGTTGTTTGAATGTGAATCTGCGGGGGACTCTCGAAGTACTGCAGTTGGCGCGGCAATCGCAGTACTATCACGGACTGCGACGGTTTTCGACCGTGAGCACGGTGGCGGTGGCGGGGAAACGCAGCCACGAAATTGTTTTGGAAGACCGGTCGATTGAGTGGGAACGATCGGATTACGATCCGTATGCGCGGACGAAAAAATTCTGCGAGCATATGGTGCGCGAGTTGCTGCCGGATGTGCCGCTGACGATTTTCCGACCCAGCATCGTGTTGGGGGACAGCCGATATCCGCAAACGACGCAGTTCGACATGGTACGGTCGTTCGTATTTCTGGCTGGATTGCCGGTGCTGCCGTTTCGTCCCCACGACAAGATCGACATCGTGAATGTGGATTTCGTGGCAGACGCGATTTCGACTTTGCACATGAAGGCGAATCCTGAGCACGATACCTATCATCTTTCTTCGGGCAACGATTCTCAGACCTTTCGGGAATTGACTCGGGCGCTGGCGGCGGAGCAGAACAAGCGCGGGCCGCTGTTCCTGCCGGTCTTGGAAAAGCCGTTCGGCTCCATCGTCAATACGCTGGCGAACCGCAAAGGACCGGTGGGGCTGGGAGCGGCGCTGTTGCAGGTCTTCTTGCCGTACTTGACCTGGAATACGGTGTTCGACAACACTCGGGTCACAACGGAAATGGGACGCAAGCCAGCGCCGTTTTCGCGGTATAGTTTTGCGCTGCTCCGGTTCAGCCGCGAGCACGATTTTGAGTATCCATATCAAGCGTGGCCGGAGAGCACGAAAGCAGGAGGGTCCGCCGCATGATGGACTTCGTTCTGGAAGCGTGGGTATCGAGCATCATCGAGGGCAAGAAAGTTCAGTGGATGATGGGCAAGCGGGAGCCATGGCAGCCGGGCGAGAAACTGAAGTTGCTGTTTGCGGGCTACAACGGCACGCGCAATACAGGATCGGACGTGCGCGTGGAAGAAATGCTGCGGCAGGTTCGGCGAATTCTCGGGCCGGAGAACGTTGATCTGAGCATGATGACGTTTAATTTCGACCGGTCGCGCGGATATTTTGACGGGACGTTGCAGGTGCGGCTGCCGGATATTTTCCCGCCCTTTCTGGCGAATGAAGTACCGAAACATCATGGGGTGGTGGCGTGTGAAGGTTCGATGTTCAAATCGAAATTTGCGAATGCGCTGACGACGATGATGATCGGGTCGCTGGGAATTGCGTCGGCGGAGAACAAGTTGTCGATCGGCTATGGCGCCGAGGCAGGACACATGGATCCGCTGGTCGCGAAGATGTGTGAGCGCTATTGCAGGAATTCGCTGGTGATCACGCGCAATGACGAGTCGCGAAAGATTCTACGCGGGATGGGCGTGCCGACGGAATTGGGTACGGACACGGCGTGGACCTTTGAGCCGCTGGGCGCGGAGTATGGGCAGAAAGCACTGCGCGATGTGGGTTGGGACGGAAAGACTCCGGTGCTGGTGGTGTGTCCGATTAATCCGTTTGAGTGGCCGGTGAAGGCGTCGGTGGCGAAGGCGACGCTGCACAGACTGACGGGCGCATACGAAGAGAGCCACTACCGCGGGCCCTACTTTCATCATGCGGGGCCGGAGGCGGAGCGAGCGTACGAACATTACTTGAGTTCGATCGCAAAGGCGGTAGCCGCGTTTCGGCAGAAGAGGAATGTGTTCGTGATCATGGCAGCGACCGAGCGCATGGATGCCCGTCCTTGCCGGCGCATCTCGGAGAAGCTGGGTGGAGTTCCGATCCTGACCTCGGACGATTACAACATGTACCAAATGGTCAGCATTCTGCGTGCTTGCCGCATGATGATATCTTCGCGCTATCACGGGATTGTGACTTCGATGCCGGCGCTGGTGGCGTCGGCGGGCATCACAATGGATGAGCGCATACGGAATCTGATGAATGAGCGCGGGCATCCGGAGTTGCTGATGAATGTGGACGATCGTGACCTGGAGGCGAGGACTCTGGCGGCGATCGAAATTCTGGATCGCGACGTGGAGCGGATTGCCGATGGGATCGCGCGGAGCGTGGTGCGGAATCTGAAACTGATGGCGCGCATGGGCGTGTATTTCGAAGAAGCAGTGCAGCGGCGGTATCCGGATTTTCCCACTCGGCGCGGAGAATGGAGCTGGGAGGATTATTTGCCGGTGATGAGCGACGGGCTGAAGCAGTTGGTGGCGGCGTACGGTTAGACATCACGGGGAGAACGCCTTGCAGCGACGGTGCCGAATTTAAAGGTGCAGGGGTCTTTCGACTCCGCAAGAGCTTCACTTCGTGAAGCTCTTGCTGCGCTCAGGATGACAGTTTGCAAGAGCCGATGACTTTTCTTGAACAAATACTTGCGAGCCTGGAGCGCAGCGGCGATGCCATCGTGCTGCAGGAGATGCGCGACGGTCGAGCGGTTCGGCTCACGGCGCGGCAGTTGCTGGCGCAGGTACTGGTGGCGCGGGCTTATCTGCGGCGGTTGCGGCTGAAGAAGGGCGACCGGTGCGCGCTGCTGGCGCATAACTCGATGCAATGGGTGGCGATGGATTTAGCCATCATGGCGGAGGGGTTGACGGTGGTGCCGCTGTACGCGCGGCAGGCGCCGGCCGAACTGGTCGCGATGATGAAGGATTGCTGGCCGGCGGTGATTGCCTGCGGCGAGAGGTCGTTGGCCAATGCCATCGCGGAAGCTTGGCCCGAGGCGCCGCCGAGTTTCTGCTTCGAAAATGTTTTCACAGCAGGGCGCGGGCCGGCGGAGGATCCGGCGCTGGAGGTTGCGGAAGAAGATGTGGTGACGATCATCTACACCTCAGGCACCTCGGGCGAGGCGAAGGGCGTGATGTTGAACGCGGGCAACGTCGGGCACATGCTGGGCTGCACTTCGGGGAGGCTGGATCACCTTATGAAGGGTCGCCCGATACTGGGGGACACGGGGAAGACGCGGCCGGGGCAGGACGAGGTGTTTCATTACTTGCCGCTTTGCTTTGCCGGTTCGTGGATCATGATGCTGACCTGCCTGCTGCGCGGAAGTAAGCTGACGTTGAATACGGACCTGGGAAAGATTGCTCCCGAGATGCGGATGGCGGCGCCGGATTATTTCCTGAATGTTCCCGCGCTTCTCGAACGCATGCGCAAAGCTGTCGACGAGCAGCTTTGGAGTACGGGCGGATTTCCGTTGAAGGTGCACACCAAGGCAAAGGGCGCGTGGGTGCGGCGGCAGGAGGGACAATCGCGCGCCGGGGACGGGTTCTGGCTCGGGCTGGCGAATCGGCTGGTGTTTCCTACCATCCGCAAAAAGATGATCGGCGGAAAACTGCGCGCGCTGATTTGTGGCTCGGCGCCGCTGAGTGTGGAGACGCAACTATTTTTTATGATGCTGGGCATTCCCGTTTTGCAAGTGTACGGCCTGACCGAGACGACGGCGATCTGCACCATGGATGATCCGGATGCGCCGGTCATTCCGGGCCGCGCGGGGCCTGCGATTGCGGGCGTAGAGATGAGGATAGCGGAGAATGCGGAGATCGTGGTGCGCGGGCCGAATATTTTTCCTGGATACTGGAATCGTCCGGAGGAGACGGCGAAAGTGCTGCGCGACGGCTGGTTTCATACCGGCGATCAGGGCGACGTGGACGTCAACGGAAACTGGAAGATTGTCGGGCGCATCAAGAACCTGATTATTCTTGGGTCCGGGCATAACATTGCGCCCGAGCCGATTGAGGACAAGATTCTGCACGAGTTGCCGGGCGCGAGTCAGGTGGTGCTCGTGGGCAACGCACGCGGATATCTGGCGGCGCTAGTCACGGGCAAGGTGAGCGGCGAGAAGACGCAGGCAGCGTTGGACCTGGTGAATCAGGGCCTGCCGCATTACAAGCAGGTGCGAGCGTTTCATCTGGTGAAGGAAGCGTTCACCATCGAGAGCGGCCTGCTAACGGCGAACGGAAAACTGAAGCGCGACTTGATTGCCGAGCGGTTTCGCAACGAAATTGACGCGATGTACCTGGCCTCGCAAAACCAGGCTCCGAAGAACCAGGCCTCGAAGAACCAGGTGGCGAAGACGGCGTGAACGACTTCAAAGGGCAGACGCTTTCGTGGCAGATGGTGAACGGTGCGATTGAGCTGGCATTGCATCGCGATCCTTGCAACGAGATCGGGTCGCTCACGCTGGACGAGTTGGAAAAATTTGCGGCGGCGCTGCCCGGGCTGGCAAATGAAGCGCATGCGTTGATCATCCATTCGACGTTGACGGCTGGGTTTTCAGCCGGAGCGGATTTGCGCGAGCTGTTTCAGCGCGGACAAGAAATGGAAAGGACCGCAGCCCTGCGCGGGGTGCGGGACTTTTTGGAGCGTATTCACTCCGTGATGAACGCGCTCGATGCGGCGCCGCTGACGACGATCGCGGCGGTGCACGGCGTGACATTTGGCGGCGGGTTTGAGCTGGCGCTGGTTTGCGACATTATTATTGCGGACCGCATGGCGCGATTCTGCTTCCCCGAACTGCGTCTGGGGCTGATTCCTGGCTTCGGCGGGATTCCGCGGCTGAAGCGGGATTTGGGCAATGCAGTGGTGCGCGATCTGCTTCTCACCGGGCGCAGTTTCAATGTGATGAAGGCGCAGCAGATCGGGCTGGTGAGTCAGATTGCCGCCGAAGGGGAGGCGCTGCGGGTAGCGCGCGCAACGGCCAGCCAAGTCGGAAAATTTGACCGGCGGACGGCAGCGACGGCGAAGGAATTTGTCAAGCCGATTCCGTATGAAGAGTTGAAGCGGGAGATTGATATTTTCTGCGACCTTTATTCGCGTCCCGCCGTCGAAGAGGGGCTGCGCAAGTTTGTGGAGAACGAGGGCGTGCAGCCGTATTTGCCGTGAATTTGTAATTGGTAATTTGCAATTGGTGATTTTAGAGGCGCAGTATTCATGCCGGCGACCGATCACACACTTGACCAGATTCTCGATCTTGCCGCAACCCACTTTAAGGTGCCGCGGGAAAAGCTGGCGCCCGACGACGACTTTTTCAAGACGCTGGGAATCGATAGTTTGCAGGCGCTCGATTTGCTGACGCGACTGGAGCATCACTTCCGCATCGAGTTGCCGGATTATGAACTGCAGGGCGTGTCGGATTTTCGGACGCTGGCGAATCGGATTCAGGCGCGGTTGTAGAACCGTCTTTAATGAATTGTCATCCCGAGCGAAGCGAGGGATCCGCAGGTCGCGACAAAATGCAGATCCCTCGCTTCGCACGGGATGACAAAGCTTGGGGAATTGACAAATATTGAATGCTTGATCTCCGCCAATATGCCAGCCTCGGTGCAGTGCTCAAGGATGCGCTGGAACGCTGGCCGAACGAAACCTGCCTGATTGAAGCCGATCGCGACCGCGAAAAAGTGCGGCTTACTTACTCTGATTTTAAGGAAATGGCGCGTCCGCTTTGCCGGGCGCTTGAAGACGCCGAGTTTAAGGCGGGCGACCGCGCGGCGATCATCATGACGAATCAGTCGAAGTGGCTGATTTCGGCATACTCGATTTTTTTCTGCGGCGGGGTGCTGGTTCCGCTGGATTACAAATTAACCGCGCCCGAGCACCTGCAACTGCTGGCGCATTCGAAGTCGCGGTTTCTGGTTGTGGAGTATTACTTGTGGCGGGCGATCACGCAGTCGCCGGAGTTCGCAAGACTTAAGGTTGAGATCGTGCTGGTGACGGAAGCTCCGGCGGGAGAAGACTTGCACGGCGCTTATCGCTGGGAAGAATTCAAGAGGAAGGGCGATCCGCAGTTTGTGGCGCGGCAGCGCGAGGACACGGCCTGCATCGTCTATTCGTCGGGCACGGGCGGGCGTCCAAAGGGATGCGTGCTCACGCACGACAGCTACCTGGAGCAGTGCGCTTCGTTGACGGCGTGGTATCCATTTTGGCCGGGCGTGCGCTATTTGAGCATTCTGCCGACTAATCACGCGATCGATTTCATGGTGGGATTCATTGGGCCGTTCGTGTGCGGAGCGTGCGTAGTTCATTTGCGGACGCTGCGCCCGGAGTTTGTGCGCGATGCGTTTGTGCGCTATCGCATCACCTATGTGAGCCTGGTGCCGATGGTTCTGAAAAATCTGGAACGCGGACTGCGCGCGAAGTTTGACGAACTGAAGCCGCGCGAGCGGTGGATGCTGGACCGGCTGATCGGGCTAAATAAAATGCTGACGCGAGGGCGTCCGCGGGTGGAGTTGAGCCGACGTTTGCTGCCGCAAGTACACAAAGCGTTTGGCGGAGAACTGCGAGCGTTGATTGTTGGCGGGGCTTTTACGGATCCTTCGACGTTGCAGTTTTTCTACGATCTGGGAATTCCGGTAACTTGCGGGTACGGGCTGACGGAGGCTTGCACGGCCGTGACTCTTAACGATCTGAAACCATTTCGCGCCGATACGGTGGGCAAGCCGCTGCCCGGGACCGAGGTGCGCGTGCTAAATCCGGATGGCGACGGAATCGGGGAAGTGGCGGTGCGGAGCCACGCGGTGATGTCGCATTATCTGGACGACCCGGAACAGACGGCGCAGACGATCGTCGAAGGCTGGCTGCTGACAGGCGATCTGGGACGCTTTGATGGACGCGGGCACTTGCAACTCGTCGGGCGCAAGAAAGATATGATCGTCACCGAGGGCGGGAAGAATATTTATCCCGAGGACATTGAGGCCGTGTTTGATGGCCTGCCGATGAAGGAATACTGCGTGTTTGCGGCGAATTATTTATGGCCACAGAAGACTCTCGGTAACGAGATGCTGATGCTGGTGGTGCGACTGGAACAGAACCAGCAGTTCGACGATAAATTGCGTGAAGAGATTGTGGCGCGGAACCGGCGGTTGGCCGACTTCAAGCGCGTGGGCGGATATCTGGTGTGGGAGAAGGATTTTCCGCGGACGGCGTCGCTGAAAATCAAGCGCGGAGAATTGGCGGAGGAGATTGGAGCGGGCGCTGCGCGGGCGGGAGTGGTGGGGATCTAGCTTTTGGCCTTTAACTCCCAACTTTCAGTCGTTCGGAAGAATCGCCAAGGGCCTAAGGCTAAACCAGAAGCCAAGAGCTAAGTGTGAACGAAACTTTTCTTGCCATTATTAATCCGGCGGCGGGCGGGGGACGTTGCGGCGAGCGCGTGACAGCCGCGCTTGATCGGTTGCGGGGTGCGGGCATTGCGATTGAGACGACGAAGACACGTGCGGCGGGGGAGGCCACGCACATTGCGCGTGAGGCTTATGGGCGCGGCTTTCGGAAATTTCTTGCAGTGGGCGGGGATGGGGTCTCCTACGAAATCGTCAACGGGCTGTTCCCGGAGAGCAGGTCTCAGCCTTTAGGTCTCGGGTCTCAGGAAGTTCCAAGTGCGGAAGAGCAGATTCCTACGCTAGGATTTGTTCCGCTGGGCACCGGGAATTCGTTTCTGCGGGATTTCGAGGATGTCACTTCCGGAGAGAGCGGTTTGGAGCACGCTCTTCGGGCGCTGGAGGCGCGGCGTTCGCGGCCTTGTGATGTTTTGCGATTGACTCACAAAGACGGCGTGATTTACTACACGAATTTGTTGAGCATGGGGTTTGCAGCGGACGTGGCGGCGCTGCGACACCGGCGGTTTCAGGGCCTTGGGCAGTTCGGCTATCTGCTGGCGATTTTTCTTGCTCTGGCGTGGCTTGATCGGCGGCCGTTTCCGGTCAGGTTCGACGAACAGCGAGAGTTTGATGCGCGACGCTGTTTGTTTCTGACCTTCAACAACAGTAAGTTTACGGGTGGCACAATGATGATCGCGCCCGACGCGGTCACGGATGATGGATTGATCGAGTATGTGCGGTGGGGGCCGATTGGGCGATTGGGGCTGATCCGGAATTTGGCAACGCTTTATGATGGCACGCACACACGGCACCCACTGGCGGAGCGGCAGGCAGTTAGGCGGGTGGAGTTTCGCCTCGACGGTCCGGTGGCTGTGATGGTGGACGGCGAGGTGCTGACGCTGGAGTGCCGGGCGATCGACGTGCTGCCCTCGGCGCTCCGGGTAGTGGTTTGAAGAGTCGGGTTCTGAACCGCCCTGCTCCAGCAGGCTTGCGCCAGCGTGATATAAAAAATCCATGTCGCGAGAGCGAAGAGAACGGCAAACGGAAAAAGTCGGCACCAAAACTTCCAGCCGGAATTGGGGGCGCGTTGCGATCTATGCCGTGGCGATCGTAGCGGCGCTCGGGGTGGCCTACTATGTTGACCACCGTACCCAGCACAAGCACGATGCGTTCGCGCGCTGCCTGACCGGGCGCGGCGTGAAAATGTACGGGGCGTGGTGGTGTCCGCATTGCGTGGAGCAGAAAGAAAAGTTCGGTGCGTCGTTCGAGTACGCTCCTTATGTGGAATGCGGCATAAAAGGCGACCTGCACGGTCTTTCGCAGGTTTGCAAAGACGAAGACATCAAGCATTATCCGACTTGGCAGTTTCCGCCTACGGGTGAAAGAGTGGAGCGCGTTTTTACTCTGCAAGAACTGAGCGACCGCACCGGGTGCACGCTGCCATGACCGATCTGAGGCAGCGTTTGATGAGCTTTGTAGCCATTCTGGCGGTGTGCGGAATCGCGGTGTCGTCAGTGTCGCTACAGCATCATTACGCGATCTCAAAGACGGCGTATTGCGATATCGGGGAAACGTTCAATTGCGACATTGTGAACCGCAGCGAATATTCGTCGATTCTGGGAATCCCGGTCGCGCTGATTGGGATGCTCGGGTATGCGGCGCTGGTGGGGCTGGCGACAGTGTATCGCGAGCGAAGCGAGACTCCGGCAATGCTCTTCGGCGCTGCTGCCGCGGGCCTGGCGTTTGCTTTGTATCTGACCTACATTGAAGCGCGCGTGCTGGGAGTCTGGTGCATTTTATGTTTGAGTTCGCTGGTGTTGATTGCTATGACGACGATGTTGACGGCGGTGATCTGGTGGAAGCGAGACCGTAGCAGTGAGTAGCCAGTACCCATTAGCCGCTACTCAGGGCCGGCCCGAATGTTTTTTCGAAAGCTGAGAGCAGACAGCTGACAGCTCGATTCACTCCATGTCCCGGCCCACAACGCGAAAACTAAAGCCGAAGACGAAGCCTACTCCCACGGCTGCCATGCCGGTGGCGACCGGCAACCTGTGGTTGCATGAGCTTCGCAGCCGTGTCTTCGGGAACACACGACTGTTGCGGGTTTGGCTGCCTTCCGATTACGACGGCTGGGGCGGGACGCGCTATCCGGTCCTTTACCTGAATGACGGACAGAATCTGTTCGATCCGGTAACGGCTTTTGCGGGAGTGTACTGGCGGGTGGGCGAGAGCGCGGCGCGGTTGATCGCCGAACAGAAAGTTCCGCCACTGATTATCGTGGGCATCGACAACACGAAGAACCGGATTTGCGAGTACATTCCGTATAAGTCAAGAGATCCTAGAGTTCTTAACCCGAAGGGAAAATGCTATCCGGATTTTCTGCAGCGTGAAGTGATGCCGCTGATCGAGAAGCATTATTGTGTATTAAAGGGGCCGGAGAATACGGGATTGGGCGGGTCTTCTCTGGGAGGCCTGATTACTTTGTACACGCACCTGGCGGCGCCGCGCGTGTTTGGGCGATTGCTGATCGAGAGCCCGTCTCTCTCCGTGGCGAACCGGAGAATTCTGGAAGAGAGCCGTCGATTCCGCGGTTGGCCGGCGCGCACGTACCTGGGGATGGGGACGCGGGAAGTGGGGCAACCGGAGAAAGACGAAAGGATCGTTGGCGAGGTTCGCGAACTGGAATCGATTCTGCGCGAGGCTGGCTTGGACGAACGACGGCTGAAGGTCCGCATCGAAGAAAACGCTGCCCACAGCGAATCGGCCTGGGCAGCGCGCTTTCCGGAGGCGCTGGAGTTTCTTTATTCAACTTGATCGGGGCGTCGCCACGCTCCTGGATTTGCACGTTGGCGACAAGAATCCTGGCGAGTTGAGCTTGCATTGGGCAGCCGGGGGCGGCTATCCGTGCGGGTTCGCCGCTTGCGGGACTCCCCGGCGTGCCACACAGCGGACATTTCTCCGACGCTACTTCGTGATCACACCACAGACAATGCGGTCGCCGGCATTGCCCGCGGGGTCGGTCTTCTGGTCGTCGGCTTTGGCGTGCACCACGAGAGCTGTGCCTCCGTTGCTGAACAGCGAATGGCTGTCGCTGCCGAGCGTGACGTCTTTATCGTGCCACTTGAAATGCGCTTTGCCGTTCGCGCCCACCGTGAAATTGGGGTTGTCGCCGGCGTGGTGACCTTCCGGATTCTCCAATCCATGCTTCTTCCCATCGGGATTGAAGTGGCCTCCCGCGGACTTGAAGTCCGGGGCGTCGCACTTCGCGTTTTGATGGAAGTGGATAGCATGTTCGCCGGGAGGCAGATTTTCGAGATCGACTTCCATCTCAATGCCCGGGGCCGATTCCCAAAAAATCGCGGAGCCTACAACCTTGCCTTGGGCATCTTTGAGTTGAACCAGAATCTTGGCCGAACTGGCCGAGGCGAGCGCGATCACGAGCAGTGCGAGCGAGAACAAGCGAGTGGTTTTCATGGAGGGATTATAGCGAAATGGGCTGCGGGCCGCGAGCTACGAGCTGCGGGCAACCAGTTTTCTGGAAGCTTGTGGCTCGAAGCTCGCAGCCCCGCAATGCGGAATTAGATCACTATCCTGTTACCTCTGGTCTGGCGCAGAATGCGGAGCAATGTGACAATAGGTGAATGCAAAGATTTCTCATTACAACCTTTCTATTGGCCGCAGGGATGATGCTGGCCGGAGATGGCTACGCGCAGCAGACTCCAGCAACAAGCACTCCGGCGGCAACGACTCCAGCGACTCCTGCAGGCAACACACCGCAAGCGGCCCCAACGGCGAAAGCTCCCGTGAAGAAGACGACAGCGGCAGCGAAGAGCACGGCGCCTGCTCCCCTTAAAACGCGAAAAGAAAAGTTCAGCTATGCGCTGGGAATGGACATCGGGACACAGGTTGGCGGCAGCCTGAAAAAGCAGTCGGTGGAGGTGGACTGGAATCTGACAGCCGAGGGATTGAAGGACGCCATGTCCGGGGGTAAGACGCGTCTGACGCAAGAAGAAGCGAAGGCCGTGCTCGACGAGGTACAGGCAGAGGTACGCAAAGAGCAGCAGGAGAAAATGCAACAGGCTGCGGCTACGAACAAGGCCGAAGGCGAAAAATTTCTCGCCGCGAACAAAACGAAAGAAGGCGTCGTTACATTGCCCAGCGGCTTGCAGTACAAGATTCTGAAAGCGGGCGACGGACCGAAGCCCACCGCGAGCGACCAGGTGGTGTGTAACTACCGGGGTACTCTCATCAACGGCACGGAATTTGACAGCTCCTACAAGCGTGGGCAACCGGCGACGTTTGGAGTCGGGCAAGTCATCAAAGGGTGGACGGAAGCGCTGCAGCTCATGCCCGTGGGATCGAAGTGGCAACTCTTCATTCCTTCGAGCCTGGCGTATGGGGAACGGGGCGAGCCGCGCGGTGGAATTGAGCCGAATGCGACCCTGATTTTTGAGGTCGAACTGCTCTCGATTGTGGACAAGAATGCCGGTAAAAATAAAGAAGAAAAGAAAAGCGACACGAGCCAAGAAAAGAAGTAGCGGAATTTCTTGTCCGGTGGAGCGCCGGGCGTCCCCGCCCGGCGGCCCCTTCGACTTCTCTCAGGGCAGGCTCGCGAGACGCCCGGCTCTCCACCGAATGATCCATCCACTGATTTTCGTACTACGCTCCCAGATACATCACGTGGACGTAGGTTCCGAGCCTAACGTTATAGGCGAGATACCAGCCGACGTGATCGGGATCGTCGTAGATGACGATTTCGTCCGAATCCCAGAGCCAGCCGTCACAGAAGCCGACGTCGTAGGGAGCCACGGAGAAGTAGAAACCGCCGAACCAGAAGCGGCCGGGACCACCGCCTGCGAGACGCCAGATGTGGCCGCGCCCGATACCGCCGGTGAAGCGACCATGCTCCCACGGATGATCCAGATGGTAATGAGGGTCGTTCCGGCCGGTATCATGGCCCACCCATTGTCCATTGGCGTGTACGTGGGGAGCTTCGGGATGTCCTGCCTTGTCGTTGAACTTGCGGTTTTCCTCCACCGGATGCGGAGTAGTTACTTTCACAGGACCGTGCTTAGGAATGTTTTGATGGCCGCCACCGACCTCTGGCCGGGCGCCGCCATGTTCTTCTTCGTGTTGTGCCAGGGCTGAGAGAGAAAACACGAAACATATCGCGAGCAATCCAATCAGCTTTTTCATTTTTTTCACTATCCTCCAATTGCGATAACACAACTTTGAGTTGGATGTTTCTGTGGGTCCTTAATTTTAGCAGCGGAGGAGCACTACGCGTAGATACTAGCGTTGATCGAGCATGTGGATGGTTTCAAGGATGGTATCGCCGACGATTTCGAGGCTCTTGGGGCTTAGCTTGTCCATGGTGTCTTGCGCGGTGTGGTGGAACACGTTGTTGTAGCCGTAATCGAGGTCGATGACGTCGGCGCTGGGGACGCCGCGTTTGACGAAGGGCAGATGATCGTCTTCGATGGGGCCCTCGCGGGCATAGAAGTGGGACTGGTAGCCCAGGCGCTCGGCAGCGGCGTAGATGAGATCGAGCAGCCAAGGAGTGCCGATGGTGTTGCGGTCGATGTCGAGGTCGGCATCGCCGATCATATCCATTACCATCAGCGCTTTGATCTTCTTAAGCGTGCCGTCGTTTTCCCATTTCTCGGCCAGATGGCGGGTGCCGTAGAGACTGTCGGTGTCGGACCACTTCCGCACCGCTTCTTCGCCGTCGGTCCATACGAGCCAGACGCTGTAGCCATCGCGCTTTTTCCCCGATCCCCCGCGGCGCAGTTGGTTGGCGAATTCGAGCAGGATGGCGGTGGAAGAGCCGCCGTCGTTGGCACCGACGTATCCGATATTGCGCAGCGGGTAGTTGGTGTCGTAGTGGCCGAGGATGACGATGATGCCATCTTTTGTGCCGGGAAATTTAGCGATGATATTGCGAACCGGGAACTTGCCTTCCACGGTGTCGGCGGTAAAGGCGTCGTCTTCGACCTGATCGCCTTTGAGGTGGTCGAGGATGTAGCGCTCGAGTTTCTTGTGGTTCTCGCTGCCCATGTAGCGCGGGCCGAAGGCGGTGACCTCGCGGGTGTACTGGAAGGCGCGTTTGGCATCGATGTGCGGGAGTGGGGCGTTGTCGGGGGGCGCGGCTTCGGGGGGCGCTGGAGGCGCGGTTTTGACTTGTGATGATATTTGATCGAACTCCTTTGGCTGCGCATCCGTTCCACGCGAGCACGAAACCAGCGTTACCATTCCGAGTACGGTCAGACAAACCTTTAACCACAGAGGGCACGGGGAAAGACAGGGGAAGGTTTGGCGTACTTCCATTTTGGTTGCGGATGTTCTCATGCTTTTCCCTGTGATCCTCCGTGTCCCCTGTGGTTAGGATTTCTTCTCCGCGCGTTTCCTACGCTGCTTGGGATGCACTAGCCAGGCGATGGCGATGCTTAGCACATAAAGCGCAACCATGGGGGCGGCGAAGATGCACATGTTCAGGATATCGGGGGTGGGCGTGATGATGGCGGCAACAACGAAGATGCCGAGAATGGCATAGCGGATGTTGCGCCACATCCAGCCGGCGCTGACGATGCCCATGAGCGCCAGGAAAAATATCACGATCGGCATTTCGAAAATTACGCCCAGGCCGACGATGATGGTCAGAAACAGAGAGCTGTACTCGCTGAGCGTGATCATCGGCTGGAAGTCTTTGCCGTAGCCGATCAGGAACACGAGCGCTTGCGGGAGCACTATTTTGTAGCCGAAGTATCCGCCGGAAAGGAACAGTGCTATGGTCGAGGCCATGAAGGGCATGACGTAGCGCTTCTCGTTGCGGTAGAGACCAGGCGAAATGAAGCACCAGATCTGGTAGAGCACGAAGGGCGAGGCGACGAACAAGCCGGCCATCATTCCGACTTTCAGATAGAGATTGAAAGGCTCGACCGGATTGACGTAAACGAGCTTAGCCGAGAGGCCATTGCGTTGCAGCGCGTCCATGATGGGACGCTGCATGATGGTGTAGATGTTCCCGGCATATCCCCAGCAGGTGAAGAAGCCGACGACGATGGCGATCAGGGAATAAACGATGCGCTTGCGGAGTTCCTCGAGATGTTCGAGGAAGCCCATAGCGGGCATTTGCTCCTTGGCGGATTCGTCCAAAGGTGAGGAGGCGGACAGCTCAGGCATCGGGCGCAACCTTCGGAGCTTCAACTCTCGGAGCGGGAGCAGGCTCGGGAACGGGTGCAGGTTCGGCTGGGGCGGCCTCGGCCGCGGCGACCGGGGCGGCGGCATTTTCGGCAGCGGCGTTTACAGCGGCATTTTCCGCAGCTTCTATCTTTTCGGCGGGCGGTGGATTGAAGATGCGATTAGCTAGCGATCCGAGCGGGGCCTGGATGGGAGGCAGGATCTGCTGCCGACGGCTGCTGGCGATGCTGCTGCCGGCGTTTCTGCCGGTTGTATCTGTTGTATCGAGGGAATTGATTTCGGACTCGATCTGCGAGCGGAATTCGTAGGAAGCGCGCCTGAATTCATTCAGGAAGCGCGCGACTTGGCGGCCGATCTCCGGCATTTTCTTGGGGCCGAAAAGAATCAGCGCCAGAAAAAACAAGAAGATCATCTCGCCGGAGAAGCCGAAATTCATACGTCCATCATAATGCGCGACGGGGGATTCGGGCCACTCGCGAGTTGGGCGAACAATAAATTTACAAAATCAACAAAGTCACGCTGCCGAGCTTCTCCAGCCCGTCAAGCCAACATCGGGCTTGACGGGTCCCGGTTCGCTCAGCGGGACAGCCGGGGGCGGCTGTCCCCACCTGAGACGGAAAGAAGGTTATCTAAAGGTGTAGCCGATGGAGGCGCCGACGCGGGTGGCGTGACCCGAACTGTAAACCGTGTTGTTATTGACGAAGTAAACACGCGCCTCGGGCCGAACGAAGAACCCGTGCTTGACATACAACTTGATGCCTCCGCCGAGGTCTGCGTCGAAGTGATTGCTGGACGAGATGAAGCTGCTACCAGAGATTTGCGTGCCGCTCTGGTAGAAGTGGGTGTCCTGTGCGCCGATGCCACCCACAAGTTCCAAGTAGGCATGGCTGGCGATCTTTGGCGAGAAAACCGCGTTGATGTCGTAAAAGACTGGACGGTAATTGAGACCGGGACCATAAATGTCAGGTAGGTAATTGTTGCTTTGGGTTGCTCTCCAGAACACTTCGCCCCCGATGCCGAGGTTGTGCCAGAAGAGTACATCGCCGCTAAAGCCGGGAAAGGCTCCGCCGGTGAGCGACGGGGCGGTTTCAATGCCGTCCACAAAACTCGCTCCCGGGGCTAGCGTCGTGCTGACGCCGAATGCAATGTCGATTTTCTGAGCCTGTGCGAAGTTCGAGAGCACCGCCAGGGCGGCGCAGGCAAACGTCAAAAGCATAGCGATACGCAATGTACGTTTCAATCGAAGCCTCCAGTATTCGTTTCATTTTTAAGACATTGGATGCACAACAAGAGTACGACGATGCCGCGGGCAGGTAGATTTACAAGAATTTACGGTCGGCGGAGGCAGGTGAACTGGCGGACGTTATTGTAATGATCACTTCGAGGCGCGGAATGCCCTCCTCCGTACAGGGGCGAATAGGTGGCGAATATTTATTGGCTCGGATGCTTGGCGCAGATTAGAAAGCCAGAAGGATGCGCAGGTCGCGAAGATTATTTCCGGTGGGTCCGGTGATGACGGTGTCGCCTAACGCGTCGAAAAGAGGGTAGGCATTGAAGCCGGAGAGCGCGTGCCGCACGGTTTCAGCGCCGGCGCGGGCATCGACGCGGGCATCGGCCCGACCACTTCCTGCACGAAAGATGGTACTGCCATCGACTACGGCGCCGGCGGCAGGACTGTTGCCGTCGATGCCGTCGGTGCCGGCGCTCAACACGGTAATGTCGTGTCCCGATATTTGTTCGGCGCAGGCGAGGGCGAACTGCTGGTTGCGTCCGCCGATGCCGCCGTTGCGGACGGCCACCGTCACCTCGCCGCCGGAGATCAGGCAGACGCGCGATACGGTGCGGCGCAGTTCGCGCAGACGGTTGAGCAAGTAGTCCGCGGCTTGGTCGTAGGGCCAGTCATCGCAGGAGTTATCGACTTCGACGGCGAAACCGGCGCGGGTGGCGGCGACGGCGGCTTCATCGATGGCCACTTTATTCGAGAGCACGGTCCACCAGCGTGCACGGACGAAGGCAGGGTCGTCGGATTTTGGCGTCTCGTCGAGAGCATGCTGACGGAAAAGATCGGCCACCGATTTGGGGAACTGATCGATAAGGTTGTACTTGGCGGCGATGAGCTCGCAGTCATGGATGGAAGTGGAATCGGGCATGGTGGGACCGGAGGCGAGCGCGTCGGGTGTATCGTCGGGCACGTCGGAGACAAGAATCGAAACCTGCTGGGCGGGATAGGCTGCCTGGGCGAGGCGTCCGCCCTTGACGGAGGAGAGATGTTTGCGGATGGCGTTGATCTCGGCGATGGGTGCGCCGGAGTGCACGAGCGTGCGGTAGGTGGCGGCGAGGTCGGGCAGCGAGATTCCGTCGTCTTTCAAAGTGTCTTTCATAGTAACGACGGGCTTTTCGACGATGGAAGAGCCGCCGCCGGAGATCATGAACACGGCGAGCGAAGCGGCATCGAGAGAAGTCAGCGACTTGAGGATGGCGTCGGCGGCGTGGATGGATTCGGCGGTAGGCGTGGGATGCCCGCCGCGAAAATACCGGAAACCGCGCACCTGGCTGGCTGGTTCGACGGACGATGCGACAATCCCTTCGAGGCCGCTGCCGAATTGGGCATCGAGAGCGGCGGCCATGGTGTGCGCCGCCTTCCCGATGGAGACGACGAAGACACGTTGGTAGGAATCTAGATTGTGCAGGTCGTCGCCGATACGCAGAACACGGCGCTCGCAGTGCACGTTGCGGGCGAAGGCGCTTTCGATGGAGGCGTTCTTGAGCGCGGAGGTGAAGATGTCGCGGGCGACGTCGCGCATATGGCGGAATTGCAGGTCGCGCGCGGGAGTCAGGTCGGACATGGACAGGATTATAGAGACAGTTGCTGGTTGCGAAAAGTCATCTCGCGCAGTGGCATAATGGAATGAAAATTGTTGAGGCTTTTCCGATGCGTCAACTCGCGGCTGCCCTGCTTGCCGTCCTGTGCTCCGCATCCTTTGCGACAGCACAGTCCAAACCCGACCGCCTAACGAAGTTTCTTCAGAGCTATCTGGGAGAACCATATCCACCTTTCGAAAAACAGGGAGCGACGCGATATTCTTCTGCCTTCGTCGATCTTAAGGACGATGGAACGAAGGAAGTCATTGTTTATGTCAGCGGCCGAGCGTGGTGTGGGACTGGCGGCTGCAACATGCTGATCTTGGCTCCCGAAAACACGTCTTACAGGGTCGTCACGAAAACCACAATCACGCGGCTTCCAATCCGCGTGTTAACCACGAAATCAAATGGCTGGCATGACATAAGCGTTGTGGTGGCGGGCGGAGGTGTTCAGCCTGGATATGAAGCCAAACTTTCTTTTGATGGCAAAACCTATCCCAGTAATCCTTCTGTTCCCCCGGCTCATCCCTTAGATGGCGAGGTTCGAGGAAAAATAGTGGTGCCTGTGACGGCGAAGGATAGGCCTCTGTATCAATAAGATTGCGTGAGTGTCGCAATCAGCGTTATCCGACCGCCAATGTCTCCCGTGTCCAATCTTCAACGGCTACACGCATCTCCTTGAGTCTTCCTTCGAAGAAGTGATCTCCGGCTTCAATGCGGACCAGCTTCTTGGGGTCGGCGAAAGTGTTGACGAGCGCTTCGAGTTTTCCGGCGGGGGCGAACTGATCGCGCGAGCCACTGACGAAGAGTTTGGGCTTGACGCACTCGCGCAGAAATTCGAAATCATAGACGCGGTCTTCAATTCGATCTGCGACCGGGACGGCGGGCAGGCCGAGGGCGATGAGCGCGCGGACTCGGTCATCGGAATACGCGGCGCGCAATCCGACGGCGGCGCCGAAGGAAAAACCGGAGAAGATGACGGGCAGCGTGAATTCGCGCTCGAGCCAATCGAGGGCGGCACGCACGTCTTCGGTTTCGCCAATGCCGCCAGCGTGCTCGCCTTCGCTCAGGCCGGTGCCGCGGAAGTTGAAGCGCAGCACGGGGAATCCGAAGCCGTTGAGCGCCTTCATGGCGTGGAAGACGACTTTGTTGTGCAGCGTTCCACCGTAGAGCGGATGCGGATGGCACACCACGGCGGCGTGCGTCGCGGTGGCCGATCCGGCGTTGAGGAGAGCTTCCAGGCGTCCACCGGGTCCGGTGAGGAATAGCGAGCGGATGCTGGAGGTTTCGGGAGGCACGGGCCGGTCGTTAGTCGTTAGTCCTTAGTCGTTCGTCGTTAGTATTGTAGAGAATCTGCCTGCCAGCGACTAGCGACTGGCGACCAGCGACTGTTACTCTTTTCCTGCATGGACTTGTTTGCCCTCACCCGCCGTCTGATCGATATTGAATCCATCACTCCGAATGAAAGTGGGGTGGGAGATTTCCTTTGCGACGAGCTGCGGCGCCGCGGGTTGGAAGCTCGCAAAATGCCGGTCGACGGTGCGCGCGCGAACGTGTTGGCTGCGTGGCCAGGGCATGCGCGTCCCGAGGTTTTTTTCTCTACGCACATGGATACGGTGCCGCCGTTCATTGCATCGTCCGAAGATGACGAGCGCATTTACGGGCGCGGAGCGTGCGACGCCAAGGGGATTATTGCAGCCGAGATTCTGGCGGCGGAGAAACTGCACGGGGCGGGCGTTTTCGTCGGGCTGCTGTTTCTGGTGGGCGAGGAGCAGGACTCGATCGGCGCGAGGGTGGCCAACCAGCAACCGATGGGCGCGCGCTTCATGATTAACGGCGAGCCCACCGAAAACAAGCTGGCGCTGGCGAGCAAGGGCGCGCTGCACGTGGAACTGGTGGCGCACGGAAAGATGGCGCACTCGGCGTATCCGGAACTGGGTGAGTCGGCGATTGACAAACTGGTGGAAGCGCTGCACCGCTTGCACGCGATGAAACTTCCCGAAGGCGCCGACGTGGGCCCTTGCACAAAGAACGTCGGCTTGATTCAGGGCGGGCGCGCGCCGAATGTGATTCCCGACTTTGCCAAGGCCAGCCTTTTTTATCGCCTGGTCGGCCCGGCGGACGCGCTGCGCCGTGAGATTACAGAGACCGTCGGGGCGCTCGCCGAGGTTCGCTTCACCCGCGAGACTCCGTTTCTGCGGTTGCGGACGCTGGACGGTCTGCCGACCATGGTCGCCGCCTTCACCACCGATGTCCCTTCCCTTACGAACTGGGGCGAGCCGCTGCTGCTCGGTCCGGGCTCGATTCACGTGGCGCACACGGAGGGCGAGTTTGTGGAGAAAGCGCAGTTACTGGAGGCAGTGGAGATTTATTATTCGATGGCGAAGAGGCTGAGTTCTTAGCTGTCAGTTGTCAGCTCCCAGATAACGGGATTGGCGCAAATCAGAGGATGGGTTCGGTCCCAACACCATCGGCGCGGAGCCATCCGGTTGCTATCTCGGCTGCAAACAGAAGATCAGCCAAGCAGTGAACGACAACCTCGGACTGGAAGACACCTGATCGGGGCTGGTCACGGCCCACAAGAAGACTTCTGGCCCGGAGTAATTTACGGTTTGCCCGTGATTCCGCTCCGCGTCGGTGGCAGGTGCTCACCTCCACGCTGCCTCTAGGAGTAGGCTATTCCACAAGGAACTTACCGCTACCGATCCGGAATTCTGTGAGGGGCTTGAGATTCTTCTTGTAACCGTTAGTAACTGCGTATTCCTTCCCACCTTTAACGCGGAGACCATACTTTCCCGTCGAGCACGGCTTGATCTCTACCACAAACGAGGCATTCACGAGCGCAGATCGATGGATCCGAATGAATCCGTACGGCTTCAGCTTTTCTGCCACGATCGAGATTGATTCGCGCAGCAGATAGGAGTCCGATTCCCGCTGCAGTGACACATAATTGCCCTCAGCTTGAACTGCGACCACATCGCCAGGATTGATGAAGAGAATCCTTCCTTTAGCTTTGATTGCGATCATCGGGTGACCCGGACGAGACAGTTTCTGCAACTGCGGCAAAGTTTCGATCAATTTTGCGGCTCGCTCGCCCTCTGCTCTCCGAGAGGCCCGGTCCAAGGCTTCGTTGATCCTTTCGTTCGAGAAAGGCTTTAGCACGTAGTCTACGGTGTGCCTCTGGAAGGCTGCGACCGCGTGTTCAACGTGTGCCGTTACAAACACGATCGACGGCAACGGAAGGTTTCGTTCCCTAAGCTGGTCTAATAGTTCAGTGCCCGACAGGTCCAGCATATTGATGTCGAGAAGCAAAACATCGTAAGAGTCCGTCGCCAATTTCTCGAGCGCTTCGATCGCATCGTTGGCCGAATCGAAATGCTCCACGTCGCTCCTTGCCGACAGAACAGTTGCCAAAGCTGTTTGGGCCAGGCGCTCATGATCCACGATCAGCACTCGCATGGTTTCCACTCACCATCCATCTCTGTTCCACCAGGCGTAAACGCATTCTCTCGCCTTGCCGTGTGCCCCTACCTGGCCCTGACTGGGTCCGGCGTTCCATCCGACCACCAGCCCGTGGGAACCATGAAATTGTCGATCGGTTCCGGAGCGCCACTGAACTGTGGACTCAGCATGATGGGAGAGTTGGGCAGATCCGCACCCCACACGGCGCCGTCCATGAGTGGCGTGTAGATCATTAGGTGAGCGATCCAGTTGTGGTGGTCGCCATCATTAAGATACTGTTCTTTCGACATCATGTAGGCCATCGCTCCAGGCTCCAGGGGCGGCAGCCCTTGCTTTATGAATTTCTTGATGCCGTCGATGATCTGAGCTTTGGATTGACCGGCCAATATCATCTCCGATCTTTTATACGTCAACGGCAGGATGGAACGGGCAGCCGGCGGATTGTAGCAGACTGGACCTCGAACTTTAGGGTTCCAAAAATTAGCGCCGTCGAATGGGCCCATCCACCCTCGCTCCACGGCGCATACGAAACCATTCTTCCCTTTGACCGCGGTTTCGTAGCCATTCCGTCCAAGGAAAAGGACGTCCGCGTCGCGCCAGATGGCCTCCGGCGCCGCGCTACGAGCCATGGCAATCTCTGCGTTTCGATCCATTAGGTATTGATCAAGCGGGGCCATGCTCGGATACTGCGGTTTGGCGTCCTGTGCTAGCGCTTGCCACGCCGTGATCAGCACGACAACCAGCACCAAGCTTCCTACTGTGATCGTCCTGACTATCCTTCGGTTCATTGGATTTTCCCCTTCGATACGGACTTGAATACGCCTTCAAACCTGTGATGCGGAATCACAGCTGATCGTTGTACCCTCATAATACATACCGGTAGGTATGGTGAAGAGGAGCAACACAACATGGGCATTAGGGCAAACCTGCCATCTGTTGCTCGCGCAAAGCAGGCGTGATTGCACTATGGATTTACGGAGGATGTTCCAACCCTCACAAAAGGCGGCGCGGCTAGTCTCGGCCTGCCGCTCGCGCCGGGCGCAGTGACTCAAGGTGGCCGCTCACCCTTCTGTGGCCGGATCGCATCGTCCGTGCATCCTGCGAATTCTTTGTTAAAACGACGTAACCCTCGTACGCCGCGATCAGGAAAGTGGCCGTTTCGTTTGCGTTTACATCACTCCGCACCACCCCACGTTTCTGTCCTTTACGCAGTGCCTCCGCGATTGCATCATGCCAGTTCCTAAAAAGTTTTGCCGTCCTTCTGCGGAATCCCTCATCAATACCTGACATCTCTTGAGACAAGTTAAGCAAGGGGCAGCTACGCTGAACGTCTTTTCTTTTCAGCGGTTCGGACTGAACAATGCTGACCAGAACGTCGATGGGGTTCTTGGCGTTCCGTAAAGGCTGCACCCACTTCCGATGAAGGTCACTTGCCATGACCTCGTCCACTACCGCATACCCGAGGGCTTCTTTGTTATCGAAGTGGTAGTACAACGCGCCCTTGGTCACGCCTGCTCTGGCCAGAATGGCATCTAGGTCAGCATTTCGAAATCCTGAGCGGTGCATCTCCTGGAAGGCGGCCCGCAACAAGCGCCCTCGCGTGCGCTCTGGATCGCGCGGTGTGGCCCCGCTGCGCCTCGATCTGTTTCTAGCAATTAACATACCAACTAGTATGCATGTTATGACTGCAATTGTCGAGGCCGGACTCCCGAATCTCATAGCATAACCGGCGATCTCTACTGATATCCGTATGAATTGATCAGTGAGCTTGTTTTACTTTGTTTCTAGAATTGGTCAATTCGTCACTCTCTAGTCGGGAAACACGCACCCGGGCATTGGAACCTTACGTATTTTCCTCCAAAGACGGCCCTCGCCCTGCATTGTTCCAAATCAGCACACGCGAACGTACCCGCAACGTTTGTCAGCCGGTGACGGGCGGTCGCCGGAAGTTCGCAACGCAAGGTCGCTTTGGAATTTCCGCTTCCAGGAGGTCTCTCATGCTTAAGGTAGCGAAGACACTCGTTGGTTTCGTGCTTGGCTTGTTGTTGACCGTAACTCCGGCCTTTGGCCAGGCGGAGACTGGATCGATTTCCGGTACTGTTAGGGACGCAACCGGAGCCGTCATTTCCGGCGCCACGGTAACGGCAAAGAGTCTTGCGACGGGAGCCGAACGAACCGCGACGACGGGGAGTATCGGTCAATACTCGATTCTCGCCCTTACGCCAGGAAGTTATCAAGTAACCATCGCGAGCGCGAACTTTCAAACCTACCGGACAACCGTGGAAGTCACGGTCGGGGGCGTTTCTATAGCGGATGCCAAATTGCAAGTTGGCCAGAGTTCGTCTGTGATTGAGGTAGTCGGGGGAGCGGTGACTCAGGTAAATACGGAGACGCAGGAGCTCTGTAAGCGTCTGACCAACACACCTGTTCGACAGGCGGGGTCTGTGTTGAAGTGTCCGGATGACCGCAAAAACAGAGTTGTCAGCGCCCAAGCGACGTACACGAGCGGAGGTTCAGCAGTTGGTGGCTGAGTTTGTGAGCAGCGGTATGCGGCGGAGCGAGTTTTGCCAGAGTCGAGGTTTGAGCTTCAGCACTCTGGATCGCCATCTGAAAAAGCGGCGTTGGAAGAGAAGGCGTAGACCAACTTCTTCGGCCGGTCGTTTGGTGCCGGTAGAGTTGGCCGCCAGGAAATCGCCGACGCAGCACGCAGCGAGTTGCGGGCTGGCCGTGGTGCTGCCGGGCGGGCGGCGGATCGAGGTACATCCTGATTTTGATTCCAATACGTTCGAGCGCCTGGTGAGTTTGCTGGAGCGGGCGTAAGCCGTGTTTGGATTCGGTCCAGCCACACGGATCTATCTAGCCGCGGGAGTCACTGACATGCGGAAGGGGTTCGAAGGGCTGTACGGTCTGGTCCGGGATCGATTGTCGTGTGAGCCTCTGAGTGGGCACCTGTTTCTGTTTTGCAACGCCCAGCGCAATCGGTTGAAGATTCTCGTCTGGGATGGTAGCGGACTCTGGGTCTGTGCCAAGAGGTTGGAGAAAGGGCGTTTCACCTGGCCGCAATCCGGGGATGCGCAGGGCAAGGTCATCCTGAGTCACGAAGAGCTTTCGCTGTTGTTGGGGGGGATCGATCTGACCAAAACCAAGCACAAGCGGTGGTACCGGAAGGCCCCGCCAGAGGGACATGCTGCCGCCTGAGTTGCTTGAACGATTCGAGCGACTCTGGTAAATCAATAACCCATTGTGAGTGCGCCTCCCATTCCTTCCGCACCAGCCGATCTGGAACTCATCGCACAACTGAAGAGCAAGCTACAGTACGCGGAGCTGCGGATTCGTGTGCTGGAAGAGCGACTGCGGCTGATGCGGATCGAGAAGTATGGTGCGGGCGGAGAAAAACTTTCGCTGGCGCAAATGCAATTGTTCGAGCTTGAGCCCGTCGTCAGTGAAATGATTAAGCAGGCGGAGAGCGAGCACGCGCCAGTGCATCGCTCGACCAAGAAATCTGTCAAGCATCCAGGTCGCCAGGAGTTGCCGGCGAATCTTCCTCGCGTTGAGCGGATTCTGCCCTGCGCATTAGATCAGCGCGTATGTAAGCGCTGCGGAAAAGAAACAGTGGTGATCGGCTACGAAGAGAGTTCCCAGTTGGATGTGGAGCCGGCGAGGTATTTCGTGCTGGTCACGAAACGAGAGAAGCGGGCTTGCCGGTCGTGTGAGGATCTCGGCGTCGTTTCAGCGCCCCTGCCGCCACGGATCATCGAGAGGTGCCTGGCGAGTGACCGGATCGTCATCGAGACGGTCGTCGGCAAATATTGCAATCACACGCCCCTGCATCGGCAGAGCATGATTCTGGAAAGGGACCTCGGCTTGGAAATCAGCCGCGCAACGCTGGACGGCTGGGTCCTCAAAGTCGGCGAGTTGCTGATCCCGATGGTCGCTGCAATGAGGCAAGAATTGATCAGCGGAAGTTACATTCAGGCGGATGAAACGCCAGTCGATGTGCAGATACGCGAGGGCCAAGGTAAGAACCACCAAGCGTACCTATGGCAATACAGTCGCCCCGGAGGAAGCGTGGTGTTCGACTTCCGTCTAGGCCGTGGACGCGATGGGCCGAAGCGGTTCCTGGGACAGTTCGAAGGCATTCTCCAAACGGATGGATACGCGGCTTATGACCAGATTGGCGGAACAAGAATGATACATGCCGCTTGTTGGGATCATGCAAGAAGACAGTTTTTCGAGGCGTTGCAGCTAAATCCCCGAGACCCGGTTGCAACTCCGATCGTGGCGCGCATGGACGAACTGTTTGCCGTCGATGCGGAAGCTCGCCGCAAAGCGATGACTACTGCGGCGCGCCATGTCCGGCGTCAGGAAACAGGGAGACCTCTTCTCGATGATATCCGCAGCAAGATCGAGGCAGCGCAGTCCGCTGCTTTGCCTTCCAGCGCACTTAGCAAGGCCTGCCAGTACGCGCTCGCACTGTGGAAGAAGCTCACCGCTTCTTGGAGTATCCCGAATTAGAGCTAAGTACTAACCTGGCGGAGAACTCCATGCGTCCGGTAGCTCTTGGTCGAAAGAATTGGTTGCACATCGGCAGCCCACAAGCGGGACCGAAGGTTGCGGCGATTCTCTCGGTCGTGGAAAGCTGCCGTCGGCTGCAAGTCCCGGTGCGCGATTACTTTTCCACGATTCTCCCTGGACTTGCCGATGTCACGATCCAGCATCTCCCAGACCTTACTCCCGCAGCGTGGGTCGCCCGGCATTCATAGACTCAAGCGACCTGGGTATTAGCGTGAAGTGATTTTGCGACCAAAAACATAGTTTCCTGTTTGCCGACAACCCGAGACCGATCGCGTGAGGGGGTCGAAACGAAATGTCGAGCCTCAGGCACTTCTACGGTTAGACCCATCCACATTTCCTTAGCAGTCACCAGAGACGATTCGGGGCATTTGAGCGTTCTGATTGCGGCTTGTAATTCTCGCGTATAGTTCGTGCCACGCCGAATACTGACCATCCGAACCTGCTCTACCTGTTTGGAATAGTATCCGGAGACCCGCTGCTGACACCTTCTTCGATCTGACAAGAGAAGATAGCGCGGGGCGCCTTTTCAGCTCTTGACCTAAGCGCATTGCGGCAGTCAGGCCCCTTCCTGCACATGCATCACTGCGAAGGCGGCCCTCCCAACTCTTGCTGTTCTGTTCCCTCGTCTGCTCTGACCAAAAGTTTGTCACTGTGACCGGTGATGCGGGTCACTGAATGGGTGGGGGGTAGAACGCGAGAGTGTATAATGCCGTTGGCATCCGTCTTGGCTGGATTCGGAAAAACGGCTAAAGAAGGCCGCTTGCCTCGGCCTTCAGTCTTCAGTTTTCAGGCTCTCTCGCCGAAGGAGGCTGGATATGAAATACCGGGCCACGATCCTGGTTCTGATTTTCCTCCCCATCCTAGTAGGCTTCGGTTTTGCCCTCACTAAACGGCCAATGACCGCTCCCGTGATTGCGATCCTCGGGGCGGTCATGATCTGGCTAGGCTACACAGGGTACGCCCGCCGAATCGACCAAAACGTCATTCAACCGGATCCAAAGAAAGCTACTCCCGCGCGCATGTACATGGACGGGGTCGACTTCGTGCCTACGAGCCGCAATGTGCTTTACGGCTACCACTTCAAGTCCATTGCTGCCGCCGGTCCCATCGTGGGCCCGATTGCCGCGGTCGCTCTCTGGGGATGGCTGCCCTCGCTGCTCTGGCTTACGCTGGGCGTTACCTTCCTTGGGTGGGCGAGCGACTACTCAGCCATCGTGCTGGCGGTCCGCAATGACGGCAATTCGTTGTCGGCGATTGCACACCGGCTGATTTCGCCGCGAGCTCGCGTCATTTTCTTTGTGTTCATCTTCTTTTATTTGCTGCTGCTGGCTGGGGCCTTCGTGGGAATCATGGCCGGCATCTTTGACCCGCGCGCCGATGTCCCGTTCGGTATCTTCGTCCTTGCCATCATGGGCCTGCTGATGGGCCAGATGCTCTATCGCTGGAAGATAGACCTCATCGTCGTCACCGTCCTCGCGGTTGGCTTGACGATGGGCGCGATGGCGTGGGGTGCACGCGGCATGACCACGGTGAAGGGCACCACCGCGGCCGGCAAACCTGCCACAGCCGTTGTCTTCGCTGGTCCCGTTAATTCTCGGGTGGAGAAGCTGAATGGCGCCATTAACCGACTCTCTGGCGGGCAGCCACTGTACACCGTCGTCGATCCTACGCGATCGGATCCGCGTCTGGCGGCGATGACCGTCAATGCCCAAGGCCAGATTGTGCCGAAGTATGTGGGCGGCGGCGGCGCCATCAAAATGCTGCCGTCGTTCGTCTTCTGGTGCATATTCATATTCGCCTTCTCGTATCTGGGGACGGTCTTGCCGATCTGGCGCTTCGCCCAGCCCACAAACTACATCGGCTTCTGGATCACCTTCCTCACCATCGGCTTCTCCGCCTTAGGTGTACTCGTCGCTGGACTCCGCGGACTGCTCGGGAATACGGTGATGGCCCAGGCTGTGACCTTCCAGACGAAAGTGTTTGGGTCGTCCTGGATTCCGATGACGCAGGCGAAGGATGCCGCCGGACATGTTATTCAGAACCTGCCCGCGATCCAACCGATCTGGCCGATGCTCTTTGTGACCATCGCGTGTGGCGCCATCTCTGGGTGGCACTCCCTGGTCGGTTCCATCGGCACCGCGCGGCAACTGGAATATGAGACCGACGCGCTGCCCGTGGGCGGCGGTGGCATGTTCACCGAAAATGCCCTCGCCCTGCTCGCGCTGGTGGCCGTTTCCATCGCCGGCGGGGCTGGCGCAGGTGCGTTCGCCAGTGGCGTGGGCAAACTGCTCGGACTGGTCACGTTCGGCGCGATCGACCAGGCCTATGGAACTGCGCTTGGCTTCGGCGTGTTCGTCGTCATCGTCTTGACCATGGTGCAGTTGGTCTTCCGGGTAATGCGCGTCACCCTGGGTGAATGGCTGGGTGATGTGTGGCTTGGCTTCAAGAATCCGCACATTGCCGCCATCATTTCCATGGGCTTGACGCTGCTCCTCGTTCTCAGTGGAACCTGGATCTACCTGTGGCAACTGTTTGGAGCTTCCAACCAGTTAATGGCGGCGCTGAGTCTGTTGATCGTCAGCCTCTGGCTTAAGTCGGTGGGGCGCAGTCCGCGGTTCGCCTTCTGGCCGATGCTGTTCATGTATATCACGACCATGGCGGCTATCGTCGTGACTGCCTACAACCTGTACGCCAGCATATTGTCGAACCAGCAGATCGCCTCGCAGACCATCAACCTGCTCGGTGCAGTGGCGATGATCGTGGTTGCCATCTTGCTGTTTGTGGCGGCGTTGATCATTGCGTACGACGCCTGGCGTGCCTGGAGCCGGATGAAAGGGCCGGCGCAGGTGCAGCCGATGGCGGCGGACTGAGAAACTTAGCCAAGCTTGCACGAAGTCTTCGGGCTTTGTGCATGCCTCAAACTTGGCGGGCAAGGCGCTGAACGGTTTCGAAAACGGCTAATGCCGCAGGTGCCCGCCGCGAAGGTAGTCGCCATTGCATCTCGAAGTTGTTTTTGGCTCGGCGCACTCCGACGCGAACTAGCGAGAGTCCTGGGCGTTCGGCTTCGGCCACCAGCTCAGCGACGTTTGCGACCGGAGGGAGAGCGTAAACCTGGAACCCTGGGTTTTCAAAGGGGACCAGTTGCCACTGCTGCTGTCGAACTTCTTTATCGACAGTCCGTGTTGACCAGGCTTGCCGATCGAGTATTTCGATTTGCAGCTTGGGGACAGAACGCAACTCGGTACGCACAATCAGCAGATCGCGTCTGCCGCGGAGGCGCGAGAGCAGCCACAATGGCGGAACGTCCCGGGGTTCCAAAACGACCAGGACTTCGACTCGACGGAAAGGCTCGCGTGCGTTTTCAATCTCCAGGTGGACGACGGAAGAGCCGAGCCAGCGCAGGGTGGTTTTTTCTCCGACCAGCGGCAAGCCGCTCTGTAGCCATTCCAGAAAGCGGTAGCCCTTGCGGACATTCAGGTGCGTACCGAGCGCGAACCACCCGACGATGGCGATGACAACCACCACGAAGATGGCCAGCTCGGGTGACATTCCTTTTGCGGCTGAGTCAAAGGATCGACTACCATTATGGCATACGCCCTCGCCACAGGATGGCGCTAGCATGCGTGTAATCACGATGCCGCGAAAACCGAGCTTCCTGGACAAGGTCCGCGAGTTTTTCTACGGGATGATCGGATTCGAGTTCGAGCAGCAGGCCAGGGAACAGCGCGGAGAACTGGAGTCCGTTTTCATGCTCCTGACCTTGGGCGACATGCTTGGTGTCCCGGTGATGCCCCCACTGTACGCGCTTCGCGTCTTACCCCATGCGGTACCAATGATTAGTACCTGGAAACGGAGGGTCGGGCGGGAGCGTGACCTCTCCGACAAAGAGGAGTTCCATTTGCACGGAGTGTGACCCCTCAGCAAATAAGGGGCACGGAATGGAGTTGTGAATATGCCAGATGATCCGAAGAAGAAGGAAGAAGAAGAACCGGTAGAGAAACAGGGACTGTTCAGCAAGCTGAAGGAAATTGCCTACGGCATGAGCGCGCATGACATGTCCCGCTACGCCCTGCGCACCCGCGCCAGCATGGAACACCTGTTCATCCTGATTACCATGGGGGATCTTATCGGAGTCCCCATTCTTCCGCCCTACTACTCGCTGCGGCTTTTGCCTTACGTCGTGCCCAATATCTCGACCTGGAAGCGCCGCATGTTGCGGGAAAAGGACGTTTCGGACGCGATGTTCTGAGCCGGCAGCAGCGTTCCCAAGTACCGGCAATTCCTACGAGGACTTCTCATGTCAATGCGAGAAACATTCGAAACCCACAAAGACCGCCGCTACATCATGTTCGGCGGTAAGGGCGGACTCGGCAAGACCACATTCTCCGCCGCCACGGCGTTTTGGCTGGCGCGGAACGGTCATAAAGTGCTGGTCTTCTCGGTCGATCCCCAGGCGTCGCTCAGCGACATCTTTCAGCGCGACATTTTTGGCAAGGGCGCGGTCGAGATCATACCCAACCTCTACGCCCAGGAGGTCGATGCCGACCGTCACATCCACGATTACCAGGATCAGATCCGCAAGAAGATCCTCGACATGTACGGCCTGGATGCCGTGCCCGAGGAAATCGAGCAATACATTCAGGCAGCGTCCGCCGAACCGGCGATGGAAGAGTCTGCGATCTTCGACGCGGTGGTCGATATCGTGGTGGGAGGCGAGTACGACTATTACATCTATGATCTCGTTCCCCTGGGACACGCGCTCTACTACCTATCCATGGCGAAGGTGTATGACGAGTGGATCAATCGCATCACCCGCCTGCGCCAGGAGATGCGGGAGCAGGAAGAAATGGTGGCCCGAATCCAACGCCACAAGACCACCGAAGAAGACCATATCCTGACCGAACTCAATTACATCAAGGACCGCATCAACCAGTCCTCCCGTATTTTGACGGACAAGCAGAAGACGGCGTTCTTCTTTGTGGTGGTGCCGGAAGAGATGATCATCCTGGACACAGAAAAGGCGGCCCAGCTCTTCTCGAAATTCGATGTTCCCATTGTCGGGTACGTGGTGAATCGCGTGCTTCCAGCGGACCTGGCCGGGCAGGAGATCCCCCCCTACCTCAAGAAGCGTCTCGCTATGCAGGGGGAATACTTGCAAAAGATTGACCGAATCTTCGGCAAGCAAGTCATAGGGCGCGTTCCGGAACTCGAGCGAGACGTTACCGGGCTTCCGATGATCGAGAAACTGGCCGACATCATGTACGGCAACGGCAGAATGTGAGCGGAATATGTCTGAGATAAAACAGAGCTTCACGGAATTTGTTGCAGCGCATCCCAGAATGAAGTTCATGTTCTTCGGCGGCAAGGGCGGCGTGGGCAAAACGGTCATGGCGGGTGTTACCGCCCTCCACCTGGCACGCGAAGGCAAACGCACCATGCTGGCTTCCACCAATCCCGTGCACAGCTTGAGCGGCTTGCTGGACCAGAATGTGTACGGAGCACCGACACAGGTCACCGGTGTTCCCAACCTGTGGGCGTACGAGATCGACACCAAGGAAACCATTGAACGCTCAAAACAGGACATCAAGACGAAGATCCGCTGGTTTCTGAAGTTCGCCGAAATTTCAACCCAGGCCGACGCCTTTGTCGAGAGCGCAACCATGAACCCCGCCTTCGAAGAATCGGCGATGTTCGAAAACATGGTTGACCTGATGTTCAAGAACGAATATGACGCCTATGTCTTCGATACGGCGCCCACGGCCAATGCGCGCCGTTTGCTCGGAATGAGCAAGGTGTATTCGCTCTGGGTGAACAAGATGGTGAAATCGCGCGAAGAGGCGCAGTCGTTGCGTGAACTGCTGTCCTTCACCAAAAAGAAGCAGCAGGATCCGTTGATGGAATACCTGGTCACGTTCCGCGGGCGAATCTCCCATGCCCGAGAATTGCTCACCGACGCGGAACAAACCGCCTTCTTTTTTGTCACCCTGCCGGAAGCCTTGCCCATCGCGGTGATTAAGCGCTTCATCAGCTGGTTCCACGACTTCGGCATTCCTGTCGGCGGGATAATTGTGAACATGGTCATTCAGAAGGACCAGGTCCGGGCGGACGCTCCTGAATTCGTTCGTAACCGGGTCGCGATGCAGGACGGATACATGCAGGAAATATGGCGCGACTTCGACAATGTGCGGGCGGTTGTGCCTCTACTCGACAACGAAGTGCGCGGGACAGATGCGCTGCAAGGAGTCGCGAGATACGTGTTTCCTGCCAAACAGGAGACTCCTTCACCAATGGACGCGGTCCGCTAACGATCCTGGTACACGGCCCCACATCTTGGAGTGGTAGTAGGGGGAATCATGCTGAAGTTGTTGTATGTTTCTGGCGACGACACATCTTGCCAGGAAGCGTTGGGGGCTCTCAGCAAGAGTGGCTACCACGATGTGTGCTCGGCAACTGCCAATGAAGCCGAACGGCTACTATCGGAAGGCCGGTTTCGGACGGTCATCATCGGCCCCGGACTGTTTCACCGTCAGAAGGTAGCCTTGGCCGCTCTCGCAAGGGAAAGCAGCCTTTCAGTGATTCTCGTTTGCAACGATCCGTCGGAGAAGACCATCGAGGCAGACCTGTACGTGGACCAAAGAGAAGGCGAGTCCGGAATTCTATACGCGGTGAAGAAGGCCAGCACCGTCGTGTCGTATGACGTGACTGTGTGAAACGGACGGCCGCATTGCTGTCCTGGCCAAACCGGGTCTCCACGCAGAATGATTTTGCGATCACTGAATCCGAATCATCCGCTAAGATTTCGCCATGAGAAGTGCTGTTCTCCCAGCGACGTGCAAGGATTCCGTCCAGCTGTGCAACCTGTTGAAAAATTGGCGAGTTCCGCGCCTCTTATCCTGAATTATCTGCGCATCAAGTCAAGTCCTCGCAACTAAGGTCAGCAGCGCCTCTCGGGATTGTGCCCGGATCACGGGGCAAACCAGCAGTAATCCGCCGTGAACGGAGGGACGAAGACTGGCCGCCTGAGAATTTGCTGATCAAGTGGTGAAGTCACGCTGGCTGCGGATTAATCTGTCAACCGTGTGCTTGCTCTGACACTTACGGAGCTCTCGCAGCTCGTCAGCATTCAGCAAATGGCGCAACTGCCCAGCCTCAACCGCAACCCTTATGACTTTGTTGCGATTTCCGGCAACGTCAGCAACGGCGATGCTACCTCCAACGGCGGACAGAGCTCTCTGACCGGCGGTGGGCAGGAACTCTCCGGCCGCGGCGTCGGCTACAACCTCAACGGCCAGCGCCAATCAGGCACCGAGATTCTGCTCGATGGCGTGGAGAACGTCTCTATTTTTCAAGATTTCATCGGCGAGGATGTGCCAGTCGATGGCGTCCAGGAATACAGCGTAGTTACCAACAACTTTTCGGCCGAGTATGGCCGCGCCTCCGGCGGAGTGGTTAACGTGACCTCCAAGCCCGGTACCAATGCTTTTCACGGTTCCGTGTGGGAATTCAACCGGCTTGGAGCCTACACCGCCAATACGTATGCAAACGCCGTAGAAGATCTTCCGAAGGGCCAATACACCCGCAACCAGTTTGGCTTCTCGGCTGGCGGCCCGATTATCAAGAACAAGTTGTTCGTTTCTGAGACCACGGAGTGGACGCGCGTTCGGAGTGCGGCGATCGAGACCGAGGAAGTATTCGATCCGGGATTCATTTTTGGCAATTCCGCGTTCGGGTGGCCGGGCCTGCCGGCGAATGCCCAAGACTACTTTAAGGCCTTCGGTACCGGCGCGCTGCCCGCTTCCGGTAAAGTCACCACGGTGGCGCAGTTGGCGTCGTCATCGAGCCCTATCATCGTCAATCCGGTAAACGGAATCGGGACGGTTAATCCTTTGCTGCCGGTTTTCGATACCGTCAACTTCGCTGTGCCCTTCAACGATGGCGGTGGCCTGCCGCAGAACACTTATGCCCTGGTGGGACGCCTCGACTACAACCTCAGCGACACAACCCAGATGTTTTTCCGAGCCGGCAGGGAGAAAATCGATACATTCCCGGGCACGAATTTCCCCTACAGCGTATATCCTTAATATGACCTTGGCTACCTTAACCAAAACCAGAGCTATCTGCTTTCAGTGACCCACACTTTTAACAGCTACCTGCTCAACAATACCAAACTCAGCTTTACGCGCTTTAATGACGCATACTCATACAACGCGGCGTACCAGAGCGTCCCCAACCTGATGTTCTACCCGGGGGTTGACCCCGTTACCGGCAATGCCCTTTCAATGCCGGGATTGGCAAACGAAAATGCGCCGGGACTGGGTGGTTTGCCAGCCGGTGGACCGCAGAATACGATTCAATTGCAACATGACCTGTCATGGACCAAGGGCAAGCACGACATGCGCTTCGGAGCGCAGTACACCTACATTCAACTGAACTACGCCTACGGCGCCTACGGGCAGGCGGTAGAACAGCTAGGCGGCGACTCACAGGACAGCATGGACGACCTCGTAAATTTCGCGGGCAATCCTGGTGGAAGCCAACTTGGGGGTAACAGCGGCTTCGCGGGCAGAGTCCATCCGTCCCCCGGCGGGTTCCCCTGCCCACTCGATGTCAACGGCAACCCGGTCAACCCATGTCCAGCAAACAGCATCGTGCAGCCGCCGCTGTTCGCGCCGAGCTACGCACGGAGTTACCGCTACAACGACTGGGCTCTTTACGCTATGGATAGCTTCAAGTTCACTCCACGCCTGACGCTAAACTATGGACTACGCTACGAACACTATGGCGTGCAGCATGACAACCATCAAAACTTGGATTCTAACTTCTACTTCGGTTCCGGTGCTGGACTTTATCAGCAAGTTCGGAATGGCCAGGTCGATATTACGACTCAGAGCCCGACCGGCCAATTCTGGGCTCCCAGCTGGGGAACGGCTGCACCGCGCGTCGGCTTCGCCTATGATGTTTTCGGCGACGGCAAAAGCAGTTTGCGGGGCGGCTTCGGCATCAGCTACGAACGCAACTTCGGCAACATCACTTACAACGCCAGCTTTAACCCACCGGCCAGCGCCGTGCTACAAGACTCTTGCCCGGCGCGTAGCGCAACCTGCGGAGTTTTGGTGACCAACGCCAGCCTCGGCCCGCTAGGCGCACCTGGTCCTTCAAGTAACCTTCCGCCTGTCGAGCTGCGTTTCCTCGATCCCAACATCCACGTGGCGCAGACCCAGTTCTGGAGCCTGGCCGTGCAGCGCGAAGTGGCTCGGAACACGATTGTGGAACTGGGCTACAGCGGTGCTCACGGCGTTCACCTCTATGACCTCAACAACGTCAACCTGATAGGTGCTGGCCAGGAATATCTGGGCGACCCTGCGGTCGCGAGCACCGATGTGAACCCCGGAAGCACTACATGTAACCCCAGTTTCGTCAGCCCAACTGGGGTATGCCTCACTCGGCCAAACTTTCAATATACGAATAACAACGAGCGCGGCAGCGGCGGCACCAGCAGTTACAATTCCTTCAACGTCAAGTTTCAGACGCAGAACCTCCTGCACTACACCGGCCTGAGTTTGGTCGCGAACTACACCTGGTCGCACTCGTTGGATGATATTAGCTCGACCTTCTCCGATAGCCTACAGGGAGGATCTGGGAATGGGTACGGCAGCCTTGGCTACACTCTTCTCACCGACCCGAAGCTGGATTGGGGCAACTCGGACTTTGATGTCCGGCAGCGCTTCGTCGTTTCTCCCATCTGGGAAACTCCCTGGTACAAGGGCGGAAAGGGCTTGGGCGAGGCGTTGGGAGGCTGGTCGCTTGTGGGTGTCTTTACCGCGCGTACGGGCATCCCGTTTACCGCATACAACCTTGACAACGACTTCAATTCTTACACTTTTCCCCGGCTGACGCCAGCCACTCCGATTACGAACTACCATGTTAGTTCAAATCCTGCGGCGATCGGCCCGAACTTGTTCAGTCTGATGACGTTGCCGCTCCCGCTCCCGGCAAGTACCGCGCCTCTCAACCCGACCTTGGGTATTTCCGACTTCGGACCCTATCCAGCGGGAATGACCGCCCGCAACGCATTTCGCGGACCGGGCGCGTGGAACCTTGATTGCGCGGTGAACAAGAATTTCAAGCTCACCGAGCGTGTCGGTCTGACCTTCCGCGCGGAAGGATTCAACATTTTCAATCATCACAACATGTATACAGATACCTTCCTTGTCGCTTACACCGGGCCGACCACAACGCCAGTGGTAGTCCCGGGGCTTAAGGGCGGCCTAGGTAGCCTCGCTGAAGGCGGCAACAACGACGAGCGGCGATTCGGTGAGTTCTCGCTGCGGGTTACCTTCTAGGCTGGAGCGTTGAACCAGACGCGTTGCAAGCCCACTCGCTGGAGGTGGTCCGGGCAATGGCCGTCAGAAGTTATCCAGGAAAAAATGGATCGACTGAGCAGCTCCGACCGGTCCCATTTATTACCGAGCGCATCGGTTGGGATACGTTCCGCCGATCTCTGGCGACGTTGCTAATCGACGTGGGAGCACCAGTGAAGCTCAAGCAAGAGATCATGCGACACGCAAACAGCCGCGTGACCCTCGAACTCTACCAGCAAGTGAGCATGACGGCGGAGAAGGAACTTCAAGCGAGAGTGGTTTCAGTTTGGTAAAATCAACGTGGAACGTAGGCGCGTAGCTCAGTTGGTTAGAGCGCTACCTTGACACGGTAGAGGTCTGGGGTTCGAGTCCCCACGTGCCTACCATTTTTTTCTCCAGTGTTTATGGGCTTTTCATCCATTCCCACCGCTCTTGAGCAGCTTGGCTTCATCGCGTGAGCACCCGTTCAGCACCCGTTATTGCATCGCATTCGTTTTGGGCATGATCCGCTCAAGCATCGAGCCTTGGGCTGCGATCTTCTCGTCGGTCATCACGTGCCCGTAGGTATCGAGCATCGAGATTTTCGACCAGCGAAGAAGGTTCTTGATCAGCACGGGGTTGTTGCCTTGCGCCAAGAGGAACGATGCCAGCGTATGACGGAAGCAGTGGAATCCGAACCTCTTAATCAGGTTTCCAGCGTTGTCATACGTTTTGCCATCCTTCACGGAAATGACACCCGCCTTGATCGCAGCCGGACGGAGATAGTCTTCCACGATCATGTTCCCTGTCCGGGGCTTCTTTCCATGCAACTTGAAGCTGGCGAACACGAAGTCGTCCGGTTTGTTGTACGGCGTCTCCGCCTGCCACGCCTTGAGCACTTCGGCTAACGCCGGGTGCATCGGCACGGTGGACTTCGACGCCTGCGTTTTCGTACCCGCGCCCATTTGCCCGTACGTCCAAGAATTCTTGATGCGAATCGAATTCTGGTCGTACTGGACAGCCTTCCATTTCAATGCAAGCGCCTCAGAGATTCGAACGCCGGTGGCGGCGACTAATAGCAGAAGCGTGTACTCTGGCTGGGCGAGTAAATCGAGAGTAGCCAACGTCTGCTCCGGCTTTATGATGAACGCCTCGTAATCGGTCTTATTTGACCAACGCACGAACGTCACGGGGTTGCTTGCCTTTAGTTGACCTTTGGCATTGGGCGCGACAGTCTGAGGGATAAGTTCCTCAAATTGCGCATGTCGGTAAACGGCTCCCATCACGGTCTTGATTTTGCCGAGAGTGGAATTCTCAAGACCGTCGTCTCCACACTCAGGGAAGGTTTGGGACTCAAGCCACTCCAATATTTCTTTCGACTTGATCTCGGCCGCCACTTTGTCCCCGAATCGAGGCATCAGGTAATCCTTCACAATATGATGGTGGAGATACTCTGTTCCGTGATTCGTGAACCTGTGGTTCTCAAGGTAATGAGAGACAATCAAACCGAAAGTAGGCTGTGCGCCGACGCCCGGTTCGTTGACCAGCATACTTAGACCTCGGCGTTCAACCTCAGCCCAAGCGCCCGACCTCGATAACTCGGAGACGGAGCCGACAACCCGCCCGCGCTCCGTTCGCGTTCCATCAATCGGACGAATCGCAGTGTAGCAATACACCCATTTCCCTTTCTTCTTTCTCAAAAATCCCCGTTGATAACGCGCCATTAGAGTTTCCCCTTCTGGCTGCGGGGACTGCCGACTCCAATTGTACGTTGAGCGGGCGTCTTGGCCAATGCAACGTCTTCTTGGGTAGAGGAAGGCTTGCGAGCACCAGATGTTATCGCGGCTTCAACTTCGCTGATCTTGTAACGCCAAACCTTCCTGCTCGCGCCAATTCCTAGCGGATGCCCCGGTATCACGCCTCGGCGGGTCATTTCCAGAACTTGGCGGCGCGTCACGCTCAAGTGCTCTGCGAGAGCGCTCGCGTCAACGTATCGCTCCGGCTGTGCGTGCTGGATCGTTGAATTTCCCTCAACCATGCTATGGAGCATGACGGGGTTCCGATCTAGCTGCAATACATAGAATAAGACGATTTCTATTTCCTTTAAGAATCTGATCGGTATTTTCCGCAGGAGGCGACCTATAACGATTTATCGTGCTAATCTGCTTCCATGACGGACGTTGGAGCGCTCCTTTTAACATTTCCGGATTCCGCTCTCTCGGAATGGGCGTCATATTTGCGGAAGCATGGCGTCAAGAACGAGAGCGAACTCTATAAATGGGTAGACCGTTGGGAATTTGGTTATGGCCGACCCATCGATGCGCAACAGGCAATTGACAAAGCGATAAAACTGCTCAATGAAGCTGCTGATGACATTGAACAGGCGATGACCCGGCTTGAGGGGCCCATTTCTGACGTTTTTGGGAATCCTGCTTCCATCCACTCCGAAGAACACCCAAACCCCCTACAAAAGGCCATGGGCGCTGTGCGCGACGCAGAAGTGCTTCTGACACGCGGCTCTCTTGCGTATCGCAAGCGTTGCCAACCCGCGTACGGCAAGCGCGGTCAACCCCCTACCATGCGATCTATGGCTGTTCGCGCATACATTATTCGCAAGTACAACCCGAAGATAGGCTGGGCGGAATTGGCGGACCTGCTGTTCCTCGAAAAAGGTAAGTGTCCACGAAAGATTCGCGACGAAGACGGAACCGCAGACTGCGGGGTTACTCGGCACCTGTCTGATAGTCCCTGTGTCCGAGCCTTGCGAACGAGAGTTCTTGAACTCAAGGCCGTCATGAAGCGCAATGGCGTTCCTGTCTAACTGCAACACACAGAAGTAGACCCGTTTCTCTCACTCTCCTAAAGACATAACAGCATCTTTGTCGCTGAAATAGAAATAAGGGATTTCTATGTCTTTCGGGGAAGGTGTGACTCGGCTAATGTGGCAGAGGGAGAAATAAATGAAAGGACAAATCCACCCTGAAGATAGCCGCCATATTACTACTGGTATACAAGCGAACGACTTTCTGACATTTGATCCCACTCGTACGCACTTAGTCCGAGCCGTCGAGGTCAAGGGCAAGCACCTGATCGTTCGTCGCTTCGATAAGAAGTCGGTGGAATGGCGGACTAAGTTGGAGAAGCTCGACCGTAACGCTGGCATCGTCCTCTCACCCGAGGAAGCCGAGAAGGGTTTCCCCGGATGTCTAGCCGCATGGGGGAGGGTGGCGCAATCGTCTCTGCCCAGAAGTGGCAGCAAAGTTTCGCGACAAATGTCGCCAAACGGTGCATTGCCTACGGTCACGCCACCCACGTTTCAGTCGGTGTCCGATTTTGTAGAGGCTTACAAGACGACGGACAAAACCATTGCCGACCTGACGGGCAAGTTTGTTGAGGCGGCCGACGTGGCGAAGCAGAAGCAAGATGAGATCGTGCCGCATCTCGCTTTCATGCAATCGCTGTTGTCCAAGAAAGGTAGCAACCACCATTTCGTGATCGAGGCCCGCAAGATAGGCAACAAGGTTCCGTGGTGGACGGACACTACGAGTCTTATAAAGACCGGCTGTGGGAATCCCTGCGCACGATGGAGCGCCGCATCGATGGGTATCGGAAGGACCCGAGTGTGCGGCCAACCGGAAACGGAAAAGGCACCGATAAGCCGAAACACCTGACGTTGCTAGAGTACAAGTTGCTCGGCACGGCCACCAGCGTGCATGAGGCGCTGACGGACATCAACGCTGGCCGCTTTGACGATGCGGTCAAGAAGCTGAAAGAGAATCTGCCCACTCAGGATCGTATCGCCGAGTACCTTGAGCGCGGCATGAATCCCACGCTTGCAAACCCTGATGGACAAGCAAAGGCGCAAGCCGATCAAGAGCGCAAGGCCCCCATCGAGCCGACCCTGACGCTTCCAGTCAGTGCGCCAGTGCCCGAGACCGCGACGTTCGAAGACTGGCAGAAACATCAACTCCCTGCGCCGGAGTACAAGCTGAAGTACTTCGCCACTGCATCCGAGAACTTTAGCAATAGCTACATGTACTCCTTTCAAAAAAGTGGGTTCAAGAAAATTATTGAGACGCTGCGAGACAAGCCGGATCAGGTGCGCTCGAACGCGCAAGACTTCGCGCTACTAGCAACCATGCTGCGAGCCGTAGCAGAAAACGCAAACTTGCTCGCCGCAGCGATTTCCACGGCTCTGACGCCTTTGCCGGGACCTCAACTTACACCAGAGCCGGAGGAACAGCCGAACGAGCAGAATGCCGATCCAGCCGATCTCGATCCTAACGATCTCACGGATGACGAGGATAAAGATCAGACTTCTGAGCTTGATTCGCCGACGCCGACCGAAAACAAAACTGAACAAAGTTCAGTTTCGCCGACCATCCTGAGGAAGGGCATGCTGGTCAGCTTCGAGGACGAATGGGGAACAGTGTTCGGTCCCTACACCATGCTTTCCCATCCGCAGCTTGACGAGGACATGGCAAACAAGTTTCCCGTGATCGCGCTGACCGTGGAGCCGTACCCTGTTATTACCCCCAAGCCAACAGTTACCACTAAGGTACACCGGGGTGCGGTTCACAAAACCCATTGCGAGGGTAGCTCAAAGGTAGAGCGTCCAGTCCAACTGGAAAATGGTGGTTCGACTCCAGCCCCCTCGCTCCAATTTGTTCGAATCGAAAAGGCACGGGCGACCGAGCTTGTCATTAAGCATCATTACCTGAAACGCCGCTGCCTGATCTCATGGGCTTTCGGCATCGTCCGCGACGGCCAACTCGTGGGCGTCTGCACGTTCGGCAAACCTATGTGGTCTGTGCAAGTCGGCGTTACTGGGGGTTCCCTTTGGGATGTAAGGGAGAACCGGGGACGCTGGCGGGATGTATACGAACTCAACCGCTTGTGGATCGCTGACGACATAACCGACCATTGCATCGAGTCCAAATTCGTTGCATGGTGCCTGCGTGAACTCAAGAAAGTAAATCCCAACCTAATCCTCATCTCTTATGCGGACGGCTCCGTCACCAACTCCGTCACGCGGAGGAACCACGTGGGCGTGGTCTACCAAGCGGGCGGCTGGATTTACACGGGCTTGAGTTCGCCGTGGGTGGACATCACGATTGAAGGAAAGGACCACCGCAGCGTGCCCAAGAAATTACAGGGCGAGAGGATCGGCAATCGCCGCACATGGGCAGGCGTTTCTACGGTACGCAAGACGCGGTCACGGAAGCACCGCTACGTGATGTTCCTAAGCCCCGAGGACAAAGGGCTGTTGGCTTGGAAACGGCTGCCGTACCCGAAAAATCCGCATGTCGGCATCATGTGCAAGTTCAAGGGCAAGACGGAAGCCGACAAGTACATCAATGACCGTGAACGTGAAGCGGCGGAAGCAATGGCGGCTGCGGTGGACGGCGCGGTCGTGCCGCAGGTCTGCGAGGAAGAAACAAGTTTCAAAGTGCGGATTATTAGTTTGAAGGAAGCCAAACCGTTCATCGAACGATGGCATTACTCGAAGCGATGCCCCACGGGAAAGAACAAATTCTTTGGGGCCTATCTCGGCGACACGCTATATGCCGTCGCAGACTATGGCATTGGTGTCAACCCGGTGCAAGCCCCGTATCTGGCGCGAGTCACCGGGTTGCCCGTAAAGAAGAGGAACCTCATGGAGCTAAAGCGCCTGTGCCGCATCGAGCCTCCGATGGGTTTGCCGTTGACAAGGTTCCTGCGGATTTGCCATCTTTTGCTGCGCAAGCAGGGCATCAAGTTCGTGGTTAGCTTCAGCGACCCAGCGAATGGGCACAACGGCGGAATCTACAAAGCTGCGAACTTCAAACATCTGGGCAAGTCAAACGCTGAGTGGCATGTCGTGGACAAAAACGGCGTGCTGCGCCATAGGCATTATGCGTTCCGCTATGCGAGGCGTAAAGGCATTCCGCTCGTTCAAGCTCGACAGGAGCTTGGACTTACGCGGGTGAAAACGGTCCAAAAAGATCGGTGGTTCTTAGCCTTACGAGATATTGCGAAGCGGATTGCAATAAACCAGCCGTAACCAAATGGCGTGGTAAGTGATCATTGGTCGCGCTTTTTTATTTGCGGTCATCACGCCCGGCTACCGACCGAACGCTGGGCACAACTACCGTGGTGACCGACGCGCCGACCGGCAAACCCGACCAAGTGGAAGGCGATTGAGTATTACGTGATATGGAATATCCACAGAACACCACATGCACCGTTTGCTATCGTGCTGGTTTATCTCGCCGCCAGCCGCACCTTCCGCGCCGGGTCGTTCCTCGACCAAAGTATCAGGGACGGCACAGCCCAGCCGGTTTAGGGTCCGCGCCACGGCTCTATGTGGGCGGGAGTGTTGAAGGTGACACCCGTGGGACCACCACGGAAAGCTTGGGCTTTACCGGCGAAGATCAACTGCAAGGTTCGATCCCAAGCCCCCGCTCCAGCGCTCACGCTTCACAGTAGGTCGCTTAGGGTCGGCTGCGTTTCAGCCAGAGCACGGCACTTGCGGATCGCCCAGCACATGATGTTGCGCTGGTTCCAGTTAAGTTCGAGGTTGAGATAGGCGGTCTCATTAGCCCGTTCGATCCAGTCCAACACGCCGCTATCATCGGACAGGTCGTAGAGATACCTGAATGTCACGCTGGGTTGGGGGTAGACTTGCCGCTTGGGGTTGCAGGACTCGCAATGGTCGCGGTCCTCAGCGGGCAACCAGTCGCAATCGCATTCCACATCTACATAACGGGATTCGCCGCACGCGGCGCATAGCACAGTATGAGCACTCATCTAGGTTGTTCCGTTTCTAAGCCCAGTGGCGTTAGTGCGCTACTGGGCTTTTTCTTTTGCATTTAGCGGACGGCGACCGAGTAGCGTGACGGTCACAGCGGTTATGGCTAACGGGGTCTTCATCTACCAATGAACCCCACAGCGAAAAAATTCTGATTAGCGATAACTAAACCATTTACTCAACTACTGCTCCCGTAAGCATGGATAAGAGGAAGTTTAAGGAACTGTTCGCGCTGGGCTACAAGTACAGCGAGATGAGCCGACTGCTCCGGGTCTCGGAGACGTACCTTTTCAGGGTCCGCAAGGAGCTTAAGCTGCCCCGGAGACCGCGAGGGCGAAGAAAAGCATGATCGGCTTGCCAAATGCGACGAATCGCGATAATCGGGAAAACCCAAAAACTTCGTATTACATAGGTGTTGGGTCTTCGCCAGAAGATCGGGGCAGGGTGATTAGCCTCTCCTGCCCCAGTTGTACCAACCCCCTCAACAAGGCAATGAGGCTAAGGCAGGTGTAATCCAAAGAGGCTAAGATGACCACACAATCCGAAACTAGAATCACATTCAAAGACAGGGCTCTGCCTATGCTGGCACGTGGCATCGCAGTCATGCCGCTGAAGCCCCAGACCAAAGAAGCGTTCATACCAGACTTCCCCAAGGTCGCATTCTTGGCAGACCGCAAGCAAGTGCTCGCTTGGGACCAAGAAAACCCAGACTACAACGTCGGATGCGTTGCGGGGCTGTGCTGCTACATAGATGACGATTGCGGCGGCGCGATGGGGGACATGATCTTGAAGGACACGGGCATCAACATCCGCAAGATGACCTACACGGTTCGTACCTACAAGGGTTACCACTCTTATTTCAAGAGCACCGTCGAATCGAAATTGCTTGGCAACTGCAAAAAAGCCGGGGTCTTTGATTTCCAATCGTTCGACAAGTATGTGGTCGGACCCCTAAGTGTGCATCCAAACGGCACAGTCTACGAGCCCGTTGACCCCAACGCGCCAATCAGGGAAATCCCCAAAGAGATAGTCGAGTGGCTGGATCAGCACAAAGACCAGAAAGCCGGGAACGGGCACGCGCAAGAGCACGAACGCCCGCTGTCAGATAAGTTCGACGTAGAAGCGTTCATCGAACATTACGAACTGGTGGGGCACTGGGAAGAAGATAAGTTCATTTTGGACGAATGCCCATTTGCTGGCAGATACCACACGGACGGGCATGGCAAGCGCGACCCGAAGGCGACCTGCTTGATGGTTGGGGATGGTTTTGGGTTCTCGTGCTTCGCGGCGTCATGCGAAGGATGTGGGGCTGGGATCGGGAAGCTGATCAAGAAGCTAAACGAAGACCACGAACCGTATCGTGGCGAGATTTGGGAACCGATTCCGGTGGACGATCTATTGGACACGTTCGGCGCGGTGGAAGACCTTATTGAACAAGGGCACGACTCTATCCCCATTGAGACCTCGCCTGAAGCGCCTGCGGCTGTTGTCGGCGAAGCCGCCCCCGCGAGCGCAGCGAGGGGCGGGAAGAGGGAAAGCAACGGTCACAGTAAGTGCGCCTATAAGGGATGCGGGAAGAAAGCCACGCATCTTTCGATAAGTGGTGCTGCGGGATATGATGAGCCCCGCTGCGTTGATCACACGCCGTCAGCGCTAATGCTGGCAGCGGAACACAAAAGAGCAGCCGTAGCCAAAGCCGAAGCAACCAAGGAAGCCGCTCTCAAGGAAAAAGAATTTGAGATCGTGCGCGAGGACTACGACGAGGGGGGCTACACAGCCATCGTCGGCATCAAGATGAGCGACATCAAGTCCCGCAAGATGAAGTATCTGTGGGAGGGTCGCTTCCCGCTGGGGAAAGGAATCGTCATCCACGGCGAGCCCGGCAAGTGCAAGAGCACGGGCGTATGCTCGTTCGTCGCGACAATCGTAACAGGCAAAGACTGGATGGACGGCGCTAAGAACACGATGGGCGCTAAGAAAGTGCTAATCGCGGGCACCGAAGACGATGTGGAAGATACCATCAAGCCCCGCATCCACGCCGCGCTCAAATTTCTCTTGGGCGACGACCAGCAGGCGTTCGACGCCGCTATGGAAAGAATCGTATGGATCACGCGAGTCATCGACTCGGAAGGCAGCACCAAGGAGAGACGCAGGCTGTGTCTTGGCTCAGCGTGAAATGGAGAAGCGGCGTTCTCCGTTAGTGTAGATTCCGCCCCTTCGGGGCGGGGATTTTCAAGGCATGGGGGTCTATCGTCCGATGGCTTTTTCCTCGCATGCAGAGCGCGAGAGGATCAACTCCCGCGCTGCTGAGCATCGGCTCGATGAGCCCCACCAGGTTATCCCTCAGCATGGTTGCCTCCCGGCAGAGCCCGCTTCCGTTTCACCCGGCGAGGTCATTGTAGCTGGCGTGGAAGAGGGTGCAAACCTCCAAGACGCCGTCTGCTGCCGTCGGAGTTGCCGCTGGCGACGAGCTTCTTCTAACTTGCGATCGCGAGCCGCGTGGATCTCGGCCTGTCGTCCGGCGAGCCGATCCTGCGGCGTCACATAGCCGATCGCACTGTGTAGGCGCATCGTGTTGTAGTGATCCACGTAGAGTTGAATCAAGCGGCGTGCATCGTCCAGCGTTAACGGAGTCAGTGTCCGGATGCACTCCCGCTTGAGCGACTTATGCCAGCGTTCGATCTTCCCGTTCGACTGCGGGTAAAACGGCGAAGTGCGCACGTGCGTCATCCCCGAGATGCGAATGAACTCCTTGAAGTCGCGCGCGATGAACTGCGGTCCGTTGTCGGAGATTATCCGCGGCCTGGCTTCCGGGTACTTTTCCTTGGCTCGTTCCAGAATCATCTCAATGTCGGCTTCCTTCATCGACTCCCGCAAATCCCAATGCACCAGAAAACGACTGTATCCATCCAGCACACTGCATAAGTAATAGAACGTGCCCGACAGGTTGATATAGGAAACATCGACGTGCCAGTGCTGGTGCGGCTGCAGCGGCTGTTCGAAGCCGGTCCCCTTGCGCGACGGCTTCGGTTTCCAGCGCGAGAGGAGTCCCGCTTGTTTCAACACTCGCCATACGCTCGCCGGACTCACGGCCACCACATCGTGATCTAACATCATGAACGTAAGTCGCCGATAACCTTCCAATGGATTCTTCAGGTGGAAGCCGATGATGGCTTCCTTCTCCCACGGCTCCAGCCAAAAATCTCGGGGCACCCAACCGTTGTGCTCATTCGCCCGACCATAGCGCTGCCGCCAGTTGTAGAACTTACTCGCAGTGACGCCCAGCCAATGAATGAATCGGCCGGCGCTGATCTCGGTCTTCTGCGACCAGCACCGGACGAAATCCACCACCTGATCCCGCACATCGTGCGGCACCCAGGTCTCGGTCAGAGTTCCCCAAGGCTTTTTTTTAACGCGATGTGCTCCGCCATCAGCTCGGCCAGGACCTCGTCCTTGGTCTGCACCTTCTTCTCCAAGAACTCAATCCGCTTCTGCTTCTCCTCCGCCTGACGGCGAGGACGTTCCGGTGTTTGGAAGGCGGCCGCTCCGTTCTCGAAAAACTCTTTCTGCCAGCGGTAGAAAACCGTGGGTTGTAGCCCCAGTTCTTCACACAGATCGGAAACCGGGACCTTGTCCAAAAGATGGCGCCGTAGAACCGCCACTTTTTCCTCAGCAGTGTAGTGCTTGCGCTCTTTTTTCATACGTTCGCTCCGCTATCTTAACGGACGAACGCTTTCTCCATTTCCAACTGAGGCGGGACAGCTGCGCATCAAAGAGGATACCAAACGGCTGCTGAAGGCTCTGCGGGCTGACAAGGAAATCGTAGCCATCGTGCTCGACCCAATCACCGGCTTTTATGGCGATACCGAGGGAAACTCCAACAAGGATGTCCGTCCGATCATGGAGAACCTCGCCGACATGTGCCGCATAACCCACACCAATGTCTTCGCCATCATCCACGAGAACCGACGCACCAACGTCAGCAGCATCAACAAGATTCTAGGCGCTGGGGCGCTCGGGCAAGTGTTCCGAGTCGCTATGCGCTTCGCCGTCCACCCAGATGGCGAGAAGCACCACTTCACTATGGCTCCGTCGAAGATGAACCTCACCAAGTGCGGCGGGATGGACTTCAGCACGGAGGAAATGGAGATAACGCTGGACGATGGCAACACGCAGGCGCAAAGCTACGTACTCTGGGAAGGCAGCCACGAGCGTTCCTCGGATGACGTGGAGTTCGAGACCAAGAAACGCCAACGAGAGGAAATCACGGGCGAGGGCGAAAGCCAGCTTAAGAAAATGCAGAACGCGCTAGAACTGGAAGTGCTGGGCGGCAGAAAATTGATCTCTCACCTCCAGGAGGTTCGCGAAAGCTTGGGCATAACTAAGGACTTGATGTACAAGGCGAAAAAGAGACTCGGCTTAGAGACCACGAATGAGGAGGGAGACGTTCTGACATCAGCCGAAGCCAAGGTCGCCAAAGGCGCGTACTGGGGGCTGCCGGGCGATGCGCCGAAACCAATCCCCCAGTCAGTGATGGGAGACGTGGAAACGTTGTGATGGGCTGTATTCCATCAGATTCCATCAAGGATTCCATCAACAAAACAAAGGGTCTTACAGAAAGATTGAAATTCTCTCTCTCTTTCCTTCTTTGTTTTCATGACGGAACGGTTTGATGGAAAGTTGATGGAACGGAGTTGATGGAACGCACACTTTTTCGTCACCACACAGCAGGGTCATCGTTAAAGGGGCTTCAAAATGAGGGTTCTAGCAGATGTAGAAGAGATCGAATTGGATGGCGACTTCGGTCCCGCTTCTTCGTTTCGTGGAGAATGTATACAGGGTATTTCCACACTTTCCCCGCTCGCCGTATCACAAGCTTCGTCGCACGCAGGCGAACAGACGGCGCAAAGTTGCGAGAACGCCTGGTTACGTCAATCAAGAAAAAGAAAAAGTTCAGGCGACCACTTCGCGTGCACAACGGAACCCGACCACGATGCTGCGGACAGTGGGCTTGAGGCAGTAGCGAGAGGAGACGCGCGAAGGCCCTCTGGCAATTCCACGCCAGGAGCCGCCGCGCGACACGCGATACTCTCCGCTTTCTGGACCCTTCGGGTCGGATTCGGGACTGTGGTTGTAATAATCCTCCCCGTACCAATCCTGCACCCATTCCCAGAGGTTTCCCAACGTGTCATACAGTCCAAATCCGTTTGGCTTTTTCTCACCTACTGGATGGGTCGTACCGTCCGAGTTGTCATGGAACCATGCAACTTCAACTAATGGTCCATACCGGCAGGAACTATCTCCGCCGCGTGCCGCGTATTCCCATTCCGCCTCTGTCGGGAGGCGATAGTGGTAGCCGTCCCGCTTACCATTGAGCGCCTCACAAAAACGCTGCGCGTCATCCCAGCTCACACCCGCGACGGGCAGATTTGGACCTTTGGAAGATCTCCGATTAGCCGCCGTCGCCGCTTCATACTGCTCCTGCGTCACCAGATATTTTCCCAACTCAAAGGCCCTTGCAATGGCCACTCGATGTGCCGGCTTTTCCTCGGCGTGGCATTCTGCGTCTCCTGGGGAACACCCCATCATGAAGCTCCCCCTTGGAATCTTTACGAACTCCATAAGGTTTGACTCTTTCTTGGCTGGCGGTCCCATGCGCCAAATGTTAGCTTCCCACAGGCCCTCGCACAAGCAGCGTCGGCGGTAGCTGTCGATCGCGGTAGGGACACCAGTTGCCCGGCGCCCCCCGCACAGACCCGGACGGGCGCTCATTAGCGCATCCGGTTCTTATCTCGGATAAATAGCGGCACACCATAACGGTCGGCCGCACACTCGCCCACCCGTGGGACACGCGCAGTCCCGCTCTGAGTCGGGTACGTGTCAAGTGGAAGAGTGTTCTCCTTGATCCGCAGCCTTCCCTCCTCACTCTCCGCCGACGAACCTGCCGTCTTTGTTCGAATGATTCATCGGTGCTATGCCGCAGTGTGACTCCTCGGTGACGTGCATGCGAGCCGTGTGGCCTAAGCCTTCGCTCGCCGACCTGCTGCCGGACTGGCGTCAGGTGTCTCCGAGGTCTCCCGGTTCTCGTGCATGAAGTTTCTAGGCGTGCCGTGGGGTCTTCGACCACGCCGGAGCGAGCGAGAACTCGCGCTAACGTTCCCGTCCTTGTTGCCTTCCGCGCATTTTGACCGCGTCGGCGCCCGGGTTGTATCTTTTCGCGGCTCGATGGCCACCCCGCCTATCCTCTATCTACGCTTCGCTGGGTCCCTCGCGGCAGCAGCGCAAGACTCGAGGCCAAGTGGATCGCTACTCCTTTCTTGTAAGGCTCTTTCATCCTCTACTTCATGCCGGTTTATCCCGGCGCACTAACATCCCGATAACACTCAAAATCCCCCATCGGGGCACTTTGCGTCAACGCTCGCGGACATTTCAGCGACTATCAAATCCATCTCATGGAGCGGGTTTTCGCGGCTCCGGCAGGCTCAGTCAAGTTGCCCGGATCAGCAGAATTCCCAATGTTGCTGGACAAATCCACGCGAGGCTTCGCAGGAGGAAATTCAAAAATGCGTGCAAGACCGGAGATTCGCAAGCGGCTGCTGTGTACCAAGCTTCGGCGGTGGGCGCGGATCGGGAGCAACCCCCACCTGTACTCGAACTGTTCGGCGTCCCGTGCGCGGCGCAACTACGCAAGGCTGTTCGCTCGCTATCCTGATCTTGCCCGGCAGCTGAATCTCACCGTTGTTCGGCATACCCTTCGTATTAGGCGCTGAGGAGTTCTACACGATGGGACGCCCAGTTATGGACGCAATGCTTTGGTTCGCGGATCGCTGGTGGTGGTTCCCGACCGGGAGCACCGATCTGGAATCGGCTGAATTCGAGTGGAGGAACGACAGGCTTTACCTGTTGGAACCCGATGGCAGCGCCGTAGAGGGCATCGTTTTCGTGGGCGAGGTCCTGCGCGATTGACGCGGCAATTTGAGTACGCGATCTTTCTCGCCTCGGGGGAGTATTAGAAAGTGGGGCGGTCAGGACGCGAATGCACAAAAACGGAATCTCATCCGTGAAACCGCAGGCTGCACGCTAGGAATGCCGCCCTAGCATCAGCAGGAGCAGAAACAATGTTGACGACAGACACAATGGAAAAAGCCCTAGACCTTCTCGACTTGGGCTACACCTACCCTTCAATCGTAGACGAGACCGGAATGCCGCCCGAGGAGGTCAGCGCCGTGGGCAGCGCCTATCTCTCGGGTCGTGCCGAACAGTTGTTCCGCGAGGTGCAGTTGGCGGACGTGCTGGAGCTTGCGGCGGCGAAGCTGCGCTCCGGCGAGGGCTGGGAGGAAGGCACGACTGGCGACGTGATCCGCGAGATTTTGCGTGTTTTCCCCGGACACGCGAAGAGGGCGTTAGGGCTGGCGTTGCTGTCGAGCAAGTTTTAAGGGCGAGGGGCTGCGCGATCTGCTTACACTTACCGTTTCGGTTTTCCTCTCCTTTTGTCCCAATGCTTAAATCCTAGAACTTTCAGAACCCAGACGGCTCCACCCACATGGTTGCGGTGTGGTACTGGTTTGACGGTGCTCATATTTATATCGCCACGTCCACGCGCACCCGCAAGGTTCGAAATCTGCGGTCCACGCCCAAAATCTCGTTAATGATCGACTCCCGCAACGCCGCAGCATCATGCGGCATAAACATCGTGGGCACTGCACAAATCTTGACGGGTGAAGTGTCACTGAAATGGAATGGGCGGGTTCATGCCAAATATCTGAGCGACGCCGCACTCGCGGACCCCCGAGTTGGTCCCGTGTTCGCATCGTGGGATGATGTGACAATCCAGATCACACCAACCTCGGTCATTGCTTGGGACATGCGCGAAGCAGATAGGCGAGTCTTTGGCAGCGCGTTCGAGAGCAACCCCACATACCTGTTGCCTCTGGAACGTTGAACGGACTGGCAAGACGCAGACGCACCATCGTGGTTCCGTGATGAAGCACGATTTCGTCTGTCAGTGTGATCCCTACTACGCCGCCTCCGCGCCCACGCTGCAATGTGCGCCCTCGGAATCGACGAACTGCGCCAGCACCCCGCCGAAATCCTGCTTCTTGGGCGGCATACTGAAGAGCACGCCTTTCGCGCTCATGTCTCGGTAAAAAGCCTCGACATCGGCGACAGTGAAACCCAATTCGACTTTTCCGGCTGGATTCTTGTCGGAAGCCGGGTGAAGTGCGAGAGTGGTTTCGCCCGTAACGAACTCGCTCCAGCCCGGCAACTCGAATTTGAGTTCAAGACCGAGCATGTCACGGTAGAACTTCACCGCTTTGCCCATGTCAGCCACGAATTTGATAACGTACCGAAGCTGTGCTCCTTGCATTTGCCGCCTCCCATCTCCCATTGTCATTTCAATGCTAACTTCTGTCTTGGCTCAGCGTGAAATGGAGAAGCGGCGTTCTCCGTTAGTGTAGATTCCGCCCCTTCGGGGCGGGGATTTTCAAGGCATGGGGGTCTATCGTCCGATGGCTTTTTCCTCGCATGCAGAGCGCGAGAGGATCAACTCCCGCGCTGCTGAGCATCGGCTCGATGAGCCCCACCAGGTTATCCCTCAGCATGGTTGCCTCCCGGCAGAGCCCGCTTCCGTTTCACCCGGCGAGGTCATTGTAGCTGGCGTGGAAGAGGGTGCAAACCTCCAAGACGCCGTCTGCTGCCGTCGGAGTTGCCGCTGGCGACGAGCTTCTTCTAACTTGCGATCGCGAGCCGCGTGGATCTCGGCCTGTCGTCCGGCGAGCCGATCCTGCGGCGTCACATAGCCGATCGCACTGTGTAGGCGCATCGTGTTGTAGTGATCCACGTAGAGTTGAATCAAGCGGCGTGCATCGTCCAGCGTTAACGGAGTCAGTGTCCGGATGCACTCCCGCTTGAGCGACTTATGCCAGCGTTCGATCTTCCCGTTCGACTGCGGGTAAAACGGCGAAGTGCGCACGTGCGTCATCCCCGAGATGCGAATGAACTCCTTGAAGTCGCGCGCGATGAACTGCGGTCCGTTGTCGGAGATTATCCGCGGCCTGGCTTCCGGGTACTTTTCCTTGGCTCGTTCCAGAATCATCTCAATGTCGGCTTCCTTCATCGACTCCCGCAAATCCCAATGCACCAGAAAACGACTGTATCCATCCAGCACACTGCATAAGTAATAGAACGTGCCCGACAGGTTGATATAGGAAACATCGACGTGCCAGTGCTGGTGCGGCTGCAGCGGCTGTTCGAAGCCGGTCCCCTTGCGCGACGGCTTCGGTTTCCAGCGCGAGAGGAGTCCCGCTTGTTTCAACACTCGCCATACGCTCGCCGGACTCACGGCCACCACATCGTGATCTAACATCATGAACGTAAGTCGCCGATAACCTTCCAATGGATTCTTCAGGTGGAAGCCGATGATGGCTTCCTTCTCCCACGGCTCCAGCCAAAAATCTCGGGGCACCCAACCGTTGTGCTCATTCGCCCGACCATAGCGCTGCCGCCAGTTGTAGAACTTACTCGCAGTGACGCCCAGCCAATGAATGAATCGGCCGGCGCTGATCTCGGTCTTCTGCGACCAGCGCCGGACGAAATCCACCACCTGATCCCGCACATCGTGCGGCACCCAGGTCTCGGTCAGAGTTCCCCAAGGCTTTTTTTTAACGCGATGTGCTCCGCCATCAGCTCGGCCAGGACCTCGTCCTTGGTCTGCACCTTCTTCTCCAAGAACTCAATCCGCTTCTGCTTCTCCTCCGCCTGACGGCGAGGACGTTCCGGTGTTTGGAAGGCGGCCGCTCCGTTCTCGAAAAACTCTTTCTGCCAGCGGTAGAAAACCGTGGGTTGTAGCCCCAGTTCTTCACACAGATCGGAAACCGGGACCTTGTCCAAAAGATGGCGCCGTAGAACCGCCACTTTTTCCTCAGCAGTGTAGTGCTTGCGCTCTTTTTTCATACGTTCGCTCCGCTATCTTAACGGACGAACGCTTTCTCCATTTCCAACTGAGGCGGGACACTTCCTTGTTGAGACGCAAGTGTGGTACGCAGGATGTGCTTTGTCAAATTTCGTCTCGATCATCGCCACGCGGCGGGAAAACAGTCGCTATTAGCTAGGTCTACGTGGCGGGTTTGCGCTCATTCCATTAGTGGTGCACTGTACAACCTCGCTTTGGCATCAGGTTTGTGTCAAGCTATGGCGATGGCAAAGAAACGCACCAAAGCCGACATAGCAGAACGGCAGACTGAACAACTGGGAAAAAGGGTGGATCGCCATCCAGACGAGATCGAGAAAAAGCCATCAACACTCGCACCGAAATCGGACGAGCCGACCGTCCTGATCCCGATTGAGCAGCAGATTCAGCAACGCGCCTACGAACTTTATGAGCAGCGAGGAAGGACAGACGGTTACGATTTGGACGATTGGCTTCAAGCCGAGAGCGAGATAAAGGGCACGCAGGCGAACGCGGCAGCGGCATAGCTTCCGGCAGTCCTCAAGAACGGTTGGTGGGTCGCCGGGTCTTGTCGTAGGTGGAAGCGGTTGCTGTCCGAATGTTAAACGCCCGTCCGATCTGCCATAATCCTCCTTGTGTGCGGACGCTGGGCTGATCAACGCGGGTTTCGTGACGTATTCGGGTTTACCACCGCGCTACCGCTAGAACGTTTCCTCGCGGCTAACCCAGTTGCGATGCTTGGGCGTATCAAGCTAGTTCTAGATCGTTCAAGTATAGAAGCTTATACTTTCGAACATTAGCAAATTTCGACTACAGGTTCATAAAAGGGATGAGCTTTCCTGCTCATTTCCCGGACGAATGTCCCCCTTCATCCGCTGAGGATGCTCGCGGCGAGGTTTACATCTTTGTGCGGAACGAGCCGCCCGTCGCTGCCGACTTCCTTTCGTACTTTACGAAGGGGAGGCCGTATCAGCCCGAAAAGAAATGTGAGGCGTGCGGATTGTCGGTACTTCGTACTGAGCAGGATGTTAGGGAGGCGCGACGCCTGTGTTCTTGGTTTAGAAAGCGGAAAGTAGCGAAAGCGCGGTTGTCTCCCGATTGGGGAAAAATGGCGCGAACGGAAAGCAAGAACGTTCCGAACCATCACACATGGTGGGTTTCTGAAGGGAAGCAGCCGAATACACTTTTTGACGTAGTTACGATTGTATGATCTTCTTGAGCCAAAACCGAACAGTGGGGCAACTTTCAATAGTTGAAGTGTTCGCTTACTTCGATGGCCCTCGTTTGTTCTTGGCCGAAAACGCTGCTGGGCAGCGGTATCTGGTCGCCAGCCTCGATTCGGACGCCGACACAGACACATGGCTTTTGGCGGCTATCTCAGAACGACGTTTGCTGCAATTGTCCGAGGGCGTGATGGACGTTCGTACCGCGTTCTTAAACCCCGAACTTGAGGCGCTTTATCAAATAACATCGAGCGCGTCGGGTGAATTAGTGTCTTCGACTGCACTCGTCCCCGCCGATCTGACTGACGATTTACTACCGGAACCAGAAGTATTCTTGAAAGCAGAGTTCGCTCACGTCGCTCCGAACGCGGCTTTCTTGGCCCGAAGCCTGAACGCTGCCGTCGTCTTGCTACATCTGTTTCCAAACCAACCACGACAAGAAGCTCCACTCAAAGGCGTTGGGAAGATATTCACGTCTCTTCAAGACTATCTTGAACTCAAGCTAAGAAAGGCGCTACAAACACCCGAGACAGACTTGTTTCGCGTTGACTTGCTCGGAACCTTTGCGGGGTCTCTGGGGGTTGAAATCGCTGTACGCGGCAGCGACGAGCGAATTGCTCCGGCATTGAGGGCCGCCGTCGATGAGTTCAGCATGGCAGATGAGCAGGGCGCGTTTGCCGACCGCATGGCAGCAGCAGACGATGCGGAAGTTGCAGCGGTTAAGAAGTTTATGGGCAACTTAAAAGCAGTCAGTTCTGGCCTAGAACTCGAAACAGCGTCTCAACGCGATACAGAGTCAGTCCGAGTCACAGTGGACCTTCCTCGGATTCGTGAAGCCGTGAAGGCACTGACAAGGGCACCAAGCATACGAACCGAAAATCGGACTGTCACGGGCGATTTGGTCGCACTCAATCTCCGAACCCGCAAATTCGAAATAGTTACGCTGGAAACGGAAGAGACCGTCGCGGGCGTTCTCGCCGTACCGCTCTTTACTGAAGAGCAAACCGCTGAACTGCCACGGAGATATCGTGTTGTGGTGGAGCGCGACATACGTCGGTCGGCCATCGGTCGTGAGGAGACTGGCGGATGGCGAATGATTAGCGCCACGAAACTTCTGTAGGCCGCGGAACGGTAATTAAGAACATCTGGATGGCGTTTCTAATCGGCTGCGCTTGCGATTCTGTATTCTGCTGCCCGCGCCGAGGACACAAGCCTGCGATGTTCCAACGGGCATTTGGCATCGCCGAATGCAGCATACTGTACGCGATGCGGTCAACCTGTGATACGAGTTCGGTAGGATCGGAGAGTACCAGATGGCAATCCCACGACTCACATCCGACCAGATCGCTCAAGTTCCCGATAATCTTCCTTGTTCCCTTCCATGTGAGGGTCGATGACGAAGCCGAGCACAGAGCGCAAAAGGATTCCTTTCGGCGCGATAAGTTTGCTAATGATGGCGGCGGTGTTGCTCTACAGCTTCTTGCCATCATCGGTACTTCCCATTCCACCTGTGTTTCTCCTGATCGTGTTGGCTGGTGCGCTGCTGTCACTGCTCTCGGCAATAATTGCAGGACTACGAGGCTCACGAGCGTGGTTTCTTGCCGTGGTGCCGCCTATTGCGTTTTTCTTCATTCTTCTGAATTTCGAGCAATCCACAGAAGTCAAAATCACGGGCACCTCCGATAACGTCACCTTTGTGCTGTCTGGAAGTGGCACGCTTACAGAGTTCATAGTTTTCAGCCCTGAATATCCAACGGCTGCCGAGAAACCGAACGATGCGAAGCTCGCCTTGTGGCGAATTGCGCCCACCGACAATGAGGGTTGGGGAGAACCCGTCTGGCGAATTCACTCAATTCGCTACGGCATCGTCCCTAAGGGCTACGTTCAAAGTATTCCGTTGCAGGGTCAGCCAGAGCCCTTGCGGGAATCTGAAAGGCCCTATTACGTCAGCGTGACAACCGCAAGTGCGGCTGGTACCGCAGGCTACTTCACCGTAGTAGGCGGAAAACCCGAATGGGCAAAGAATCCACCAGATGGCCCATGTTTCACGAGACGGGACAGCAAAGACATTCGAGTTCCGTGTCTTCACTGAGCATCACGGACCGGTCGGAGAAGGTGAAGGCTCCAAGCACTATCCTTTCCGCTGCTCCATGAAAGCAATGTCCGTTTCATATCAACCCCGTGATCATCATCCTGCTCTGGTTCCGTCAGGCACTCGGGATTCCGGTACCGTCAGCACTGGGGTGATCCCGTCCAAATAGCCGATGTCGAACAGCATTCCTTCCGAAACCATTCCTGCCATCTTGCGTGGCGGAAGGTTGACAACGAATAACGCTTGCTTGCCTTCGATCTCCCGTGGATTTGCACGTTCGCGCTTCATTCCGGCCAAGATCGTGCGCACATGATCGCCGAAGTTGACCCTGAGTGCGACCAACTTTTCCGAATTGGCAACATCGCTCACGGATAGGATGGTGCCAACTCTGATGTCGATTTGGTTCAGGAGTTCGGACGAGATCGTAGGCTTCACCTGCGCGGGCGTCATGTCGCGATTCTAGTCGGAAGATCACGAGATGGGTGCTCCGGACGACGCGATCACCATTCAAGCCTGACCAGTGCCTCACCGGATTGGGGCAGGTTTTACTGGGTGCTCGCCCTATGCGAGTGCGGTACCATAATTCCCATGGAAGTCAGCACCATCCAGTCGTTTCTCGATTACTTCAGCAAAATCCGTGAGCGCACGATGCGGGTTGTTGCCTCTATTCCACCCGACAAAATCGAATGGCGTGCGGCGGCAGACAAGTTTACGCTTGGCGACCTTGCCCGACACATTGCCGCAACCGAAAGAAACGTCTTTGCGGAGTGTGCGTGTGGTGGGCGTAACCGTTATGCCGGATGTGGACGCGAACTGGCAGAAGGCCGCGACGAGGTTGTGCGCTTCATGGAACGGATGCACAGCGAATCCATGAGAATGCTGACGCAGCTAAGCGACGACCAATTGCAGCAGAAGTGCCAGTCGGCGGATGGAACCCCGATGACCACTTGGAAACTCTTGCGCTCGATGGTGGAGCACGAAGTTCACCATCGTGGCGAACTCTACGCATATCTCGGAGTGCTCGGTGTCAGTGTACCGCCGCTCTACGGTCTCACCTCAGAACAACTGCGGGAGATCGCGGGTCGTACAAAGGGCGGTAGAGACTCGGGCTAGAACGACTCCTTACTCCCCGCCCAGCCAAGGAAATGCTCGGCTGATGCGGTGCTATCCCGTGAGCACGCGGACCAATCATGTGGCGAACGACGACGAGGAGTGCTCCGCACCCGTGGAGCTTGCTCAGATTCAGGATCGGCTTTTTTGATAGATTGTGCGGTGCGACCATCGGAAATAGGATTCTGAGTGGTGACCGCCTCCACCCCAGACCGTTCGCTGATGGACGAATTCCTGCCCAATCACGATTTCAGTGCGGCCTACGAAATCTATCAACGCGCCAGCTTCGGTGGTGTACGAGTGTCTGCTGCGCTCGGACTTCAGCGAACTGTGGCTGCTGCGCCTGCTGATGAGCATCAGAAGTGGAAAATGGATGCCGCGCAGCCGCGTGTCCACCGATCTGCGTCAGCGGCTCCAAGGTACGGGCTTCATGATTTTGGCCGAAGTTCCGAACGACGAAATCGTTATCGGCATTGCGGGGCGCTTTTGGCGTCCCGATGGCGGGCGGTGCAAGGAACTTACTGCGAAGGATTGTGCCGGGTTCTGTCGCTCCGGCTTCGCGAAGGCAGCGTGGAATTTCAAGCTGCGGGCAGAGTCGCCTCGGAGTACAGTTCTTTCGACGGAGACGAGAATCAAGTGCTATGGTTCGGCGGCGTTTTGGAAGTTTCGCCTCTATTGGACTGTGGTGGCCCCGTTCTCTGGACTCATGCGAAAGGCGATTCTCAAACAAGTGAAGACCGTGGCGGAATCACAAGCTGACCCTCGCCGCGCCGAATTGAAGTGATAGATTTGTTCATCACTTCCGCACAAGGAAAGGTCTCCATGACGATTCCGCTTTCCGACGAAATCAGAGCTTTGCTCGATGGCCCCAACTTCGCACATCTCGCCACGCTTATGCTTGACGGCTCGCCGCAGAGCGTGCCCGTTTGGGTGGGTCGCGAAGGTGACCGCATCCTGATTTGTACTGGGGAAGGCTCACTCAAAGCGAAGAACACACGACGCGATCCTCGGGTCGCACTCTCCATCGTCGATTTCCACGACCCGTATGGGGAGGCCCAGCTTCGAGGCCGCGTGATCGAGCGCCGTCCTGATGGCGACTTCAAGTACATGGACCCCATCTCGCGCAAATACACGGGCAAGCCCTTCCCGTTTCGGAGTCCCGAGGGAAGAGTGGCGCTGGTGATCGAGATCGAGAAGGCGCGATACACCAAGCTTCCTTTTGAACATACGCCGCCCCAGTAGTGCGGCTTCGAGAGTGGAAAACCGAACGCACGCAATACGCACTGAACAGGACAAGACCGAGCGGCAGTCGTGCACCATTCCGTGCCTCCGAACCGGGTCCTAATTAGGAGTGTATGTGCCCCCTCTTGCCTGACCAATCCGTTGTGCTGGATCGCGAGCCCGATCAGGAGAAAAGCCTCGACCCCAATGGCCCGCGCATCCGCTGCCCACTCTGCGGTTGGTCGCCCTGTCCCGCCTCAGTTGGAAATGGAGAAAGCGTTCGTCCGTTAAGATAGCGGAGCGAACGTATGAAAAAAGAGCGCAAGCACTACACTGCTGAGGAAAAAGTGGCGGTTCTACGGCGCCATCTTTTGGACAAGGTCCCGGTTTCCGATCTGTGTGAAGAACTGGGGCTACAACCCACGGTTTTCTACCGCTGGCAGAAAGAGTTTTTCGAGAACGGAGCGGCCGCCTTCCAAACACCGGAACGTCCTCGCCGTCAGGCGGAGGAGAAGCAGAAGCGGATTGAGTTCTTGGAGAAGAAGGTGCAGACCAAGGACGAGGTCCTGGCCGAGCTGATGGCGGAGCACATCGCGTTAAAAAAAAGCCTTGGGGAACTCTGACCGAGACCTGGGTGCCGCACGATGTGCGGGATCAGGTGGTGGATTTCGTCCGGCGCTGGTCGCAGAAGACCGAGATCAGCGCCGGCCGATTCATTCATTGGCTGGGCGTCACTGCGAGTAAGTTCTACAACTGGCGGCAGCGCTATGGTCGGGCGAATGAGCACAACGGTTGGGTGCCCCGAGATTTTTGGCTGGAGCCGTGGGAGAAGGAAGCCATCATCGGCTTCCACCTGAAGAATCCATTGGAAGGTTATCGGCGACTTACGTTCATGATGTTAGATCACGATGTGGTGGCCGTGAGTCCGGCGAGCGTATGGCGAGTGTTGAAACAAGCGGGACTCCTCTCGCGCTGGAAACCGAAGCCGTCGCGCAAGGGGACCGGCTTCGAACAGCCGCTGCAGCCGCACCAGCACTGGCACGTCGATGTTTCCTATATCAACCTGTCGGGCACGTTCTATTACTTATGCAGTGTGCTGGATGGATACAGTCGTTTTCTGGTGCATTGGGATTTGCGGGAGTCGATGAAGGAAGCCGACATTGAGATGATTCTGGAACGAGCCAAGGAAAAGTACCCGGAAGCCAGGCCGCGGATAATCTCCGACAACGGACCGCAGTTCATCGCGCGCGACTTCAAGGAGTTCATTCGCATCTCGGGGATGACGCACGTGCGCACTTCGCCGTTTTACCCGCAGTCGAACGGGAAGATCGAACGCTGGCATAAGTCGCTCAAGCGGGAGTGCATCCGGACACTGACTCCGTTAACGCTGGACGATGCACGCCGCTTGATTCAACTCTACGTGGATCACTACAACACGATGCGCCTACACAGTGCGATCGGCTATGTGACGCCGCAGGATCGGCTCGCCGGACGACAGGCCGAGATCCACGCGGCTCGCGATCGCAAGTTAGAAGAAGCTCGTCGCCAGCGGCAACTCCGACGGCAGCAGACGGCGTCTTGGAGGTTTGCACCCTCTTCCACGCCAGCTACAATGACCTCGCCGGGTGAAACGGAAGCGGGCTCTGCCGGGAGGCAACCATGCTGAGGGATAACCTGGTGGGGCTCATCGAGCCGATGCTCAGCAGCGCGGGAGTTGATCCTCTCGCGCTCTGCATGCGAGGAAAAAGCCATCGGACGATAGACCCCCATGCCTTGAAAATCCCCGCCCCGAAGGGGCGGAATCTACACTAACGGAGAACGCCGCTTCTCCATTTCACGCTGAGCCAAGACAGCCCCGCAAGGAAGACCTCTGGTCGTGCACCTGCGGGCACTCATGGAACACGTTTGACACTGGAGGCGTGTGCCCAGCCTGCCTACATCAGTGGACTGAGACCCAGTGCCTCTCATGCAGCCGATGGTCGCCGCATTCGCTCTGGTATGCGCCCACATTAGGACCGGAGCATGGAGTGTTTCAACTAACAAACTTCTCCGCTATACAATCGCCGAATTGTCTCGTCATATCGAGCAATTACGGCGCTCGTACTTTCAGCGTCACTTTGGGCTGCCTCTTGGCGTTTCTGGTCCAGAGTGTCGGCGGAAGTTGGGTCTAGTCCTCGCACCATTTCCCGAATTGCCGCGAATTCGTTCAACACAGAGGAAATCATCACATAATTCGAGCGGCCATCCGTTGCCAAAGCAAGCAAAGCGTCTCTCAGCGCGTTCTCGTTGATCATGGGATCAGTTCTCCTAATTCCCTGATGCGTCCGTAATCGTCATCCTGCTCTGGTTCCGCCACCTTGTCCAACCAGAATCTTAGGTTTTGTGGATTTTGACGAAGGCGGGATGCGCGATGAAGGCTGGTGTCGGCTTCGGTCCCGACCACACGATAACATCGGCAGGCTGGTATTCTAGCTCTGTCTTGCAGGCCGGGCAGAATGCCTTAAATCCGTGCAATGTAGCTCTTGCGCTCTCAATCTCCAGTCGATCAGCCGTTTGGGCGAGAGTAATCACGAAGCTGCATCGTTTGCAAGCAACTGCCAAGTAGTAATGAATGGGCATGAGAAAAGTGTCGCTTTGCAGCACCTCGGGTTTTGCAAAGCAGCCGCGACACGTCAGTTGTGATGTCGGGGTAGCGGGCTCAAAATCTGGAGCCCGGTTAAGCGTGCCGCATTTGGGGCAGTTGACGACTTCGATAAGCGTTGGTGCCCGAGAGCCGATGTTGTACTCCGTCATCGCCTCACCAGTTTAATCCAGCTTTCCTTCTTGACATCGAAAACGGCACTCGCGGTGGGAGTCGTTACGCAAGCGGATGAGTACGAAGGAAAAGAATGACCGTGTTGCCTGAGTGCCACTGTGGGGTAGTGTCCAGCAGCTACAACCTCGTTAGCTGCACCAAACCCCGCAAAACTGTCGTTGTCGCAGCAGCAGTTTGCTCTCGCCCTTTGTGGACAAGCGGAACCGCGCAGCAGCCATGTTGCCCAGAGAGTAGTCCAGCAGTGTCGCCACGTGGCAGCAGGAGCAGACCTCTAACGCCCGGTTTCCAAGACCGAGGTCTCGTCCCAGTTATCGGGCGGCATGGAAACGCCCCAGATGTTTCGTGGCTCATCAAGTTCGATCCCGCAGTGCAGCGGGTTCTTCGGATCGATATAGACAACCCGAGCCGCCGCACGCTTATCCGTCAAGTAGACGTGAATCGAGATTCTCATTCCACTGCTCAACCCAATCGCGGTTGCGATCAATGCTCCGTGAAGGTTGACGACGATGGTCTCGCCATCGCACGTCCGAGGCTCCGCGCCACCCTCAACCGTGATAACCACCTTTAGAGGGACGCGGGTACTTCGTCGGGACTCATGGAACGTCGCCGTGGACGGCATGAGTGAAAGGATACATCTGGCGGACAGCCGATGAACAGCTAACCAAGGTGCGCCAATGCTGGTGCCCGCAGTGCTGCCACATGGCACGCAGGAGCCATTCCCTCGGCGGAAACCCTAACGTTGTTTGGAATGTGCGCAGTAAACGAGAACTGATGGCTCTAACGCCTCACGCGGCTCCCACCGTGGTCCTGCACATCTCCGCTGATAGCCCCATGCACTTCGGATCGTCGCAACAACGGCTAATGGCAGTCAGGCTGCCTTGTCTCTGGACAGCTTCCTGCGTAGCATCGTTGACGCACCAGACGCACTTTTGACGGTGACTCAAGGCGCGATACTCCACTCTCATTGTGCTCAGACGGTAGGGCGAGTTCATAGCCGTTCCTCATCGGTGTTGCTCAGCAACAAGCTCTGGAAATACGAATATTTGCGAATGTTAGCCCCCCACGCACAAGCAGCAGGGATGGCGTAAGTGGGGATTTGGGAGGACTGTGAAACCACTCACGCCACCAATGAAACGAACAACAGTGGGTCGCACGCTGCTTCACATCAGGTGGAAACTGTGACAACGCCCCACTGCTGCCCGGTTGGTCAAATAAGAGAATAATTTACAACGGTACGAATTCTGTGTCTGTTCAATTTTGACCAGTGTGGAGGTAAATTAAGACGCCCGATGCCGCAGATTAGCCCAGCAGTGCCGCCGCGAGGCACGCAGGAGCCATTCCCAAAGGGCAGGTCAGAAACGTAGGCTGGTTACGAGCAGACTTCGGGGAGGGCTGTTCGAACGAGCGTCCCAATGACTGATTGAGTCTGGGGCGCTTTCGTTTTTCACGCCTTAATCCGCCCTGATTCTCGATTTTGCGAGCAGTTGCTCAAGTTCTTGTCGCTCGGCTGAGAGATATTTCTCTTCGGGGCTATCCAAGACCTTCTCGAAAGTGTCGCACCCGGTCGTCGTGCTCGACCATTCGTCTTCCTTGTTGAGGCGACTGATGGTCAAAAGCCAGTGGGTTGTGACGGTTTGGTTTGGCGCTTTGTCCTGTGCCCAACCGCTCCACGTGCAAACGGAATAGTGACCGTAGCCCGGATCGGGCTCTTCAATTTGGAACTGCACCGCAAAGCCCAACATCCGCTTGCCGCCTTCTACAGGACTCACTCTCCCAGTCAGAATCCGAACGCGGGGATCACGGCCAACAATGGAGCGAAATCTTCCCGCCAGAGTTCCGCCCTCACCCTCATCCAGTAAAAGGATGGACCTGAGTTCATTCATCCACACGCCCGTAAGCGACATTTCGGACCTCGCAGTCATCCCACCCGCAGGGGGAGATGATAACACCAGAAGACACGCTGTTCAGACTTGGCCTCCGCTCGAAAGGCAACGGGCGGCGTCAGCCTGAAGGCGGGTCTTATTTCCAACGCACGGACGGGAAAAGGAGTAGGCTTGAGATGTCTCCTCTAGCATCCTTCCGCCGCGCCCAGTCGGGTGTCGGTTCCTTGCAAAATCAGACAGCATTCCCGCTGTGCAAGGAGCCGCTATGTCCAGCAACCGACCTCCACCTATAAAGTCCTCTCCGAAGCCGCACCTCAATGACGGTGACGGAAACCATATCCACAACAAGATTCTGCTCGACCTCCCGCCCAAAGAACGCGCAATGCTCTTCCCAAAATTGGAATTTGTACGGTTGAAAACTCACCACGTATTGCATGAGTCCGGCGACACTTTGAAATCCGCATATTTCTGCGACAGCGGATTGATTTCGATTCTGAGCGTTTTTTCTGATGGAAAGACTGTAGAAGTAGGTTTGGTGGGCAGGGAGGGATTTGTCGGCATACCGCTGGTTGCGGGTTTTCGCACCGCCGCTACTCGGGCGGTCGCGCAGATGGATGCTACGGCCTTCCGCGTGGATGCCGAAACTCTGGTGGTAATCCTCCGTCAATGTCCCAAACTGGAGCGGCGCTTACAGCAGTTTTCACAAATGATGGCCATGCAGGTAACACAGATTGCAGCGTGCAATCGGGTGCATGAGGTTGATGAGAGATTGGCGAGATGGTTGCTGATGAGCACAGATCGCGTGGGGTCGAATTCGCTTCCGTTGACGCAAGAAGTCTTGGGTCAGATGCTAGGGACTCGTCGCGCTAGCGTCACCGTATCCGCTGGCATTTTGCAGAGAGCGGGGCTGATCGCTTATACCCGTGGGGATGTAGAGGTTATTGACCGGGAAAAGCTGGAAGAAACGGCCTGCGAGTGCTACGGAATCATGCAGCGGCAGGTTAAGGAATGGCAGGGGCATTCGGAGTAGCGGTTCTTGCGCCAAGCGCACATTCGTAAGTTCGGCAGCGACTCCGGAGGCAGAGGTTCAAATGTCAAACATGCGCAAGGACATCTTCACTGACCGCTGGGTAATCGTGGCGGATGGCAACGGGTTGCAGCCGACCGACTTTCATTTCAAGAAATTCGCGAGGGACTCGGGCTTCTGCCCATTCTGCGAGAGCAATGAGGCCGCAACGCCCAAAGAAGTCTTCGCCGTCCGAAATCGCACATCTTCGCCTAACGGGCCGGGGTGGTCAGTAAGAGTGGTGCCGAACTCCCAACCGCGCCTGCGGGTCGAAGGCGAACTGGCACGACGGGCGGAAGCGTTGCACGACCTGATGAACGGTGTGGGGGCACACGAAATCATCGTGGAGACAGCGCGGCACGACCGAAGCCTGCATGAGTTAGAAATCGAGGAAATCTCCGACATTATCAAAGCTTATGTAGCTCGCATTAACGATCTTGAGGGGGATAAGCGTGTGCGCTACGTTTTGATCTTCAAGAATCACGGAGAGGGAGCCGGGGCTCACACGATTAGTCATTCCATCTCGCAGTTAATCGCGCTCCCGATAACGCCACGAGCCGTGAAGACGAAACTCATGATTGCTCGCGACTACTTTGCCTTAAAGGAACGCTGCATATACTGCGACGTGCTCCAGCAGGAGTTAAAGGGCCGGAAGCGATTGATCGGTGAAAATGAGGATTTTGTGGCGTTTACTCCGTTCGCGTCACGCTTTCCGTTCGAGATGTGCGTCTTGCCGAAGTTTCACACCAGCGCATTCAGCCGAATCGAGGCAACTCAAAGCAAGAATTTAGCTCTGATCCTGCGTGATGTGTTGCAGAAGTTGGATCAAAAGGTAGGCGGGCCGCCTTATAACCTCTCGTTGCACGACCGACCGTTTCTGCGTCCCAGAGGGGACTACTGGAACACAATCGAGGAGGACTTCCACTGGCATATAGAAATCCTGCCCCAGATGTTTCGTATCACCGGGTTCGAGTGGGCTTCGGGATTCTTCTACAACCCCTTGCCACCGGAAGTCGCCGCCCGCTACCTCTCGGCGGATTCTCCGTCTGAACGCCCCCGTTCAACCCAACCCCTGAACTCTGAAGGGGCACTGGCGAGAACCCTCACGTAGTAACGGCTGACCGCACTTCCGAATTGAGGCGCGGACTATGTTCGCAAGCGTACCGACAGGTTGTGAAGTCTGGCGATATGATTCAAAACCAATGAGCCAAGGCTCTAAGAACAGGCCCATTCTATGGCGACTATTCTCTGTGTTGATGACGATCCCGCCATTCTGGAACTTCACGGGACACTACTGCGAAGCAAGGGGTATCGGGTTTTCACCGCTCCCGATGGTCTCAGCGGAATTGCCATCACTCGCCAACGCCAGATTGACGTAGTGATACTCGACATCAACATGCCCGGCATGGACGGCGCTCAAGTCGCTGAGGTTCTGAGGACGGAGCGACCCACCTTGCCAGTTGTCATTTGGAGCGCGGGTCCCGAAGAAATACCCGAATCGTTGAAGTGGTTTGCCAATGCGTTTCTGTATAAGGGTGACGGCCCCCTTCCGCTTCTTTTGGCAATCGACAAAATTCTGAAGGATCGTCGCAGGCGGAATAATCTTGCCGAGCGAATGATCAACTGAGCACAAGCTTTTGACTCGCACGCCGTTGCAAAGGGAAGGGCTATGCTTCTGAAGAAAGTCGAAATGAAGATTTGGTATTTTGAAGGCTTCCAAGTCCGGCTGGTCGAGATCGAGGGGAACCGGGCCGTGAGGGGGGATCAACTTAATATAGGCAACTACAACTTCAAGCGCCAAGCGAGGAGCAACCTCACGGTCAGAGAGTTCATTGGCGCACGATTAAGAAGATTCGAGCAGTACGGATGGACAGGGCACGTTGTCCTTGGCGACGGCTCAACGGCTCACGGCGATATATCGCTGGAGAACGTCCGGCAATCCTATACCTAGTTCAAAGAGATTTCACCCGAGCGAGGCTGTCCAACATTTCACTGCCAAGTACGCCCGAATGACCTCGTTTGACGCCGCGATGGGTGTCTCCTACCTTTTCAGAAGGGACTAGCGATGACCGAAATGCACATCACGAAAATTGCCGACGACGGCTATCATGTCGAGGTCAAAGATCGCTTTATCGATGAAGAGGTCAGCGGTTCGCAATTCCTCGGTATTGCAAGTGAACGGACCAGTCCCATGCGTGCCGTAGAAATTCTCCGGCTGATGGATTCCCAGTGCGTAGGCTATGCCATGACGGTTGACTACGACTGAATTGACCAAGGCGGATTGGACTTTTAAAGAGGCGTCGCGGAGATTGCCAAGTACACGAACAGCAGCAGTGCCAATCCGCTGAGCATGATCACCTCACGAGGCTCTGAGGGTGACTTCCTGACTTCCGCCATGCACGCAAGTTCACTCCGCTCACCACCATGCAGAAAACATTCGCAGGAATGAAGCCTATCTGATCTGTTCTGAGCCCGATAACGCACACAATTACACTATTGAGGGCCGCCAGCGCCCAGCCTTCCCAGCATCGCCGCCCAACCAGAATTGTGGACGCGATGGTTAACACACAAGACACATAATCAAGCCGCAACACAAATGAAATACCTCCAGGACCATTGTGTGGGAAAGTGTGGGCTCTCGAATGTGATCATGCCCCTTGCTAGATAACCGAGGTCACTTGATCGGGATCAGATTCCTTTGCCATACCCCGCTGATTTAAGCGGGTGCTTGCCTTGTTCGACCGCTCCCGGAGCCCCGGTTATCGCGGGACGGACGCAGCAAGTTCGACCATTGACCACGAAAGGAAGAGACTGGAAGCGTTGGGTCTCGTCGGCGGATGGAATCCCGATGACCACTTGGAAACTCTTGCGCTCGATGGTGGAGCACGAAGTTCACCATCGTGGCGAACTCTACGCATATCTCGGAGTGCTCGGTGTCAGTGTACCGCCGCTCTACGGTCTTACCTCAGAACAACTGCGGAAGATCGCGGGTCGTGCAAACAACGCCGAAGACTCCGGCTGAGCTAGCATCGAATAAGGAATGCCAACCCCACAACTCACACCCGAACAGGTTGCCCAAGTTTCCGGGCTGGTAGCCCAATACATCGCAGCCCAGCGCGAGAGGTACAACCCCCGTGCTGTCCGATTGTCGGCACAGCAGAGGGCTGCCATGTGGGGATTCTTTTCGCCGCAACTTCTGGATGGCACCCGTTTGCTCGTGCTGCAAGGGCGGCGAGTTGCCAACCCAGATTTCTATCCGATGCTGCGGAATCTTGGTTTCAAGAATCTGCCCGACCAATCAACCATGGGAGCGATTACGTTTGCTGACGTGGTGGTGTCGCACGAACCCTTCACCGATGGCCTGCTATTTCACGAACTCGTCCACGTGGAACAGTATCGGCAACTTGGCATCCCGCGTTTCTCTGAGCTTTATGTGCGCGGATTTCTGAACGGTGGCAGCTACGAGGCGATCCCGCTGGAAGTGAATGCGTATACGCTCGAAGGTCGTTTTGAGGCGAATCCTACTGGGCGGTTCTCTGTGGCTGATGAGGTTACGAAGTGGCAAGCGGAAGGAAGACTGTGATGGACGACATTCGGCGCGGACGACCTCTGGCAGTTGATAACAAAGCGGAGAGCACGTCCCCGACTGAGCCAGCGTTCATTGCCCGCCCGGAAGGTGCGCCCGTTTATCATGGTTTCATCGTTCTTGACGACGTTACTCTCGATGGCTTCACACTTGGCAAGATCACAGATTGGGAAGCGGAGCCTTGCGAAACAGGAGATGCATTCGTCATCGCGCCGGACGGAAGTCGGGCAGGTTTGGTTTGGGAAGTCTGTGACCCACCGTACTTCCAAGAAGTCCTGAAAGTCGAAGTTGACAGGTGGGGTGTTTGGGGCGTCGGTTTCCGCTTGCCGATGAATAGCCGCAAGAATGCGCTTGAGAATCTCAAATCAATTCAGCCTCAACTAAAGCTGCCGTGGGTGGAATGGAAGTCGCGGTTCCAAGGAGCAGGAGGCGTCCGTGACAGTATCGAAGGACACTCTCAAAGCCCGCCTCGCCCGCTACCGCCAGATCAAGTTCAGCGTGATCGGCAGGAAGTCAGGGCAGACAATCTCGATCCCGGTCTGAGTAGTCATCTTCCGCGAATCGGTACCTCGCTTCGCGGCACATAATGAGTTCCGCTGCATTGTCGAGCAAGAAGAGCAAAGTCAAATCACAGGAAGATGCGGCGGTTGATCGGCTTCAATTCTTGACCGGCTTCAATTCCCCGCATTTAACCAATTAGCCGAACCCATTCGGGAGGTCGATGAAGTAGCGCCAGCTTCCATCCGGTTGACGACGAGCCACTTCGACACTGCTGCCCGAGGTTGCCACATCACCATCGGCGGCAGTTACGTGAAATCGCCAATCTGCTAAGAGCAACGCCGTGTCCTCTATCTGCACGACTTTGCGCGTTGTGAGTTGGATCGTCGGCTTCATAGCAACATATTCAGCTAGGGCTCGGCGGATTGCGCTAATGCCTCGCGCTGGGCCGCTACCTGCCATCAGAAATCCGTCTAATGCGTACAAGGCGACCAGCGCATCAAGATCGCCCGAGTTTAGGGCCTGCGAAAAAAGTTTGTGGAGGTCTTCCGGTGCTTCGGCTTCGTTCACGCTGCTGCTCCTGTTGCCCTGAACGGTGAATCACCGATTCAAGTGTCGGAACAAATTGTACGGCTGCACATTGAAAATGGCGCATTGGCGAAGATGCCCTGTGCAGTTCGTAAAAAAAAGCACCACGCCAGCAACGCCCAGAATCCCAATGCTTGAAGGGTTTTCTAACTCGGGAGGTCGATCATGGCAATACCAACCACGAGCGAGAAGCGCACAGCGGTGTGCGGCCTTGGCGAGATCGCACTGCGCGTCAACAATCTGGACGCCATGCAGAAGTTCTACGAAGAAGTCATCGCCGCTGATGAACAGAGATTCAGACAGCGCGTTTTTTAAGATTGCGGAGGGCTACGGCGGTCACACGCAAGTGCTCGCCTTGTTCGGACCGCTCACAGAGCCCCGGCTATCGCGGGACGGACGCGGCAACTTCGACCATTGACCACATGGCATTCGAGATACCTCTCGCCGATTTCGATGGCGAAAAGAAAGACTGGAGTCTTTGGGTCTCCAAGTCGAGACCACCGAACACGCATGGGTGCATTGGCGCTCTCTTTATGTCGCGGAATCGCAATCATGGCATTCGAAGGCGGAACACCGACGAAGCGTTTCGACATTGGGGAGCGCCCTGTGTATGGGGATTGGGGGTGGGCCGCTGACGGTCGCTCGCTCCTTTACACCAAGAACGAGGGCGGTGGCGACAATATCTGGATCCAGCCGATCGCGGGAGGGGCGCCGAAGCAGATCACCCATTTCAACACCGAACAGATTGTGCGTTTCGACTTGTCACGAGACGGCAAACGGATCGTTATGCGTCGTGATACCCATAAACAAGACGTGGTGCTGATCCGCGATCTCAGGTGACACCAGTGGTGCATAAGGTATACTGGCTGACCATCTCCCGCCGAGGCGAAACAGGGGGCGAAAGGCCGCATAAAATGAAGTCGCCGCAGACACCCTTTTTGACCAGCCTTGATTGTCTTGGGTTTAGCGGCTTCTGCCGCTGGTTTGGAACCACTGTGCAGCCGTTCCCGCTGGGAACAGGCACCAGCACTATTCCGGCGCTTTCACCAACGGGTCCGTCTTTTCTCCCATCGAGTCCCTAATTCACCCTCTGTGTCAGCGATGCCGGACTGCCGCCGTGGCACCTCGCCCTCCGTGAAGACTGCGAAAAGTGCACCTACGCCGCTCTTAGCCGACTATTGATTGCTTCGAGGGCGACTCTATGTCTCGGATTGAAGACAAGAGCCAAAACTGACCCGACACCCAAGCCAACCAAGAAGAAAGTGACGGCAGAATGCACGTCGTATCCACTTCTCGTTGCATTTTCCATAAGCACCTCGCTCCATGCTCTTGCAGATACGAAGCGGCGACCACTCCGTAGACTGCAAGAACCGTGCCACTTTACCGAACGCCCTTTGTTTCCCTGCCGATATAGGACTCACGGGATCACGAACAAGAAACTTCTACCGCTTCAAACGACAAAAGTTCTCGGTGCGTGATGTTGACTTCGCCTTCCCAGCACACCTAACATTGCACCCTGAGTTCTGCGCCCCCATGATCGGCCAAACCATCTCGCACTACCGCATTGTCGAGAAGCTCGGCGGTGGCGGGATGGGTGTGGTCTACAAAGCCGAGGACACGCGACTGCATCGCTTTGTCGCTCTGAAATTCCTGCCTGAGGATGTGGCCCGCGACCCGCAGACGCTGGCCCGGTTCCAGCGAGAAGCCCAAGCTGCCTCCGCGCTGAATCACCCTAATATTTGCATGATCTTTGATATTGGTGAGCAGGATGGGAAAGCGTTCATCGCCATGGAGTACTTGGACGGGGTGACGCTGAAGTATCGCATCGCCGGAAAGCCCATCGACACCGATGTTTTGCTCGGTCTGGCGATTGACATCGCCGACGCGCTCGACGCCGCTCACGCTGCTGGCATCGTCCACCGTGACATCAAACCAGCGAACATCTTCGTCACCAAACGCGGACACGCCAAGGTTCTCGACTTCGGGCTGGCGAAGGTCAGTCTTACAGGCAGTTCTTCGAGCAAAATTGCATCTCTTAACACCCAGACGGTGGACGCGGAGCATTTGACCAGTCCGGGCACGATGGTAGGAACGGTAGCCTATATGTCGCCGGAACAAGTGCGAGCCAAGGAACTCGATGCCCGCACCGACCTGTTCTCTTTCGGAGCGGTGCTATACGAGATGGCGACGGGCGCATTGCCTTTCCGTGGCGAGAGTTCTGCGGTTATCTGCAAAGCCATTCTCGACGCGGCTCCCACCCCCGCAGTGCGGCTGAATCCCGATGTGCCAGCCGAACTCGAACGGATCATCAACCGGGCACTGGAGAAAGATTGCAATCTGCGCTACCAGAGCGCAGCCGACATGCGTTCCGAGTTGCGACGGCTGAAGCGGGATACAGAGACGGGACGAATCTTAGCTGCGAGTTCTGGAACGGTGGCGGTGGCACAGGAAAGCAGTTCTCCAGTCGCCCAACCGCCGTCGCCAGCATCGTCGCCTGCGCTTGCGCCATCTCCGTCATCGAGCGCAGTGAAGGTCGCCGAAGTTCCCGTCGCAGGCAGGACTCTCTTGAAGGTTCTCGTTTCCGCAGCCGTAGTCGTTTTCGCGGTCGTAGTCGCGGGAACGCTTTACTTCCGCTCGCGCCAGACCACGCACCGTCTGACCGATAAAGACACCATCGTTCTCACCGATTTCGCCAACAGCACGAGCGATGCGGTATTCGATGACACGCTGAAGCAGGCGCTCAGCGTTGCTCTCAACCAGTCGCCGTTTCTGAATGTGCTTTCCGAGAACAAGGTCGCGGCGACCTTGCAGATGATGTCCCGTCCGACTGGCACGAAACTCACACCCCAACTAGCCCGTGAGGTTTGCCAGCGGGCGGCCAGCAAGGTATACATTGCGGGGTCGATTGCCAGTCTGGGCAGCGAATATGTGCTGGGATTGAAAGCGGTGAATTGTCAGAGTGGAGAGCCACTGGCCGAGGAGCAGGTGACGGCGGCGACCAAGGAGAAGGTGCTGGACGCAGTGGGCGAGGCGGCATCTAAGCTGCGCACTGAGTTGGGCGAATCGCTGGCTACGGTGCAGAGGTTTGATGTCCCGCTCGAACAGGCCACCACGTCTTCGCTCGAAGCTCTGAAAGCGTACAGCCTCGGCGACAAGGCCTACCGCGAGAAAGGGGCTGCCGCGGCCCTGCCCTACCATCAACGTGCCATCGAGGTTGATCCACGCTTTGCCATGGGCTACTTGTCAGTGGCCGATGACTATTTCGGTCTGGCGGAACTTGGGCGGGCAACCGATTACTACACCAAGGCCTTCGAGTTGCGCGAGCACGCCAGCGAACGGGAAAAGCTGACGATCACGGCAGGCTACTATTCGACGGTAACTGGGGAAGCGGAGAAAGCGGCCCAGACCTATCAAGAGACGATTGAGAGCTACCCGCGAGACTACCGAGCACATCTCGATTTGGGCAACGTATACGGTTCGCAGGGGCAGTGGGAAAAAGCGCAGGAGGCTTACAGCCAAAGCCTTCGCCTCGCCCCGGATAATGTTGCCCCCTACGCAAACCTTGCCAACAGCCTGCTCTGCTTGCAACGCTTCGACGGAGCGAGGCAGATCATTCAGGACGCACACGCACGAAAACTGGATGATTACATACTCCACAATGCTCTTTACGCTCTGGCCTTTCTCGGCTCGGACTCTGCTGCAATGGCAGAACAGCAGCAGTGGTTTGCGGGCAAGTCAGACTTTGAGAACTATGGACTGGCGCTGGCATCTGACACCGAGGTCTACGCTGGTCATATGGGCAAGGCGCGGGAACTGACCAAGCGGTCTGTGGACTCCGCTATACGTGCGGACAGCAAGGAAACTGGGGCAACATGGCAGGCGAACGCTGCTTTGCAACAAGCGGTTTACGGCAATACCACAGAAGCCCGGCAGACTGCGGCAGAGGCTTTGAAGCTGGCTCCCGCGAGTCAGGGCGTCGAAGTCGAAGCTGCGCTTGCGTTCGCCATGGCGGGCGATACGGCACGAGCCGAGTCGTTGGCTCAAGATTTGGGGAAACGTTTCCCGCTGGACACTCAGATGCAGTCGCTCTGGCTGCCTGCGATTCAGGCACAACTGGCGCTGAACAAAAAGAATCCGGCTGTTGCCCTTACTGCCTTGCAAGCTGCTTCACTCATCGAGTTGGGGCAAATTGGGTTTGTCATTAATATTTCCTGCCTCTATCCGACATACATTCGCGGCGAGGCGTATCTCGCCGCTGGACAGGGCACCGCTGCCGCCGCCGAGTTTCAGAAGATTCTCGATCACAGCGGGATTATCTGGAACTGTTGGACGGGAGCGTTGGCGCATCTGGGAGTGGCGCGTGCCCACGCCTTGCAAGCAAGAACCTCGCGGGGGGCGGATGCCGATGCCGCTCGCGTCCGGGCGCTCGCCGCCTACAAAGATTTCCTCACCCTCTGGAAAGACGCCGACCCCGACATCCCCATCTTGAAGCAAGCCAAAGCGGAATGCGCGAAGTTGCAGTAGCGCCCTCTTGTTTCGGGTCGAGTTCTTGGGTGTAAACTTCCACCGTTTGTGCGGGCGAGGCTGGAGGTGCACGGGTATGACTAAGAGAAAACACGTCTCTCCAGAAGCTCTGGATGCGAGCTTGCTGCCCAAGCAGCGCAAGCCTATTCCCCATGCGTTCGTGCTTGATGCGATTTCCACACTATCGCCATACACCCGTCCGATGTTTGGCTGCCTTGCAATTTATGTAAGAGACAAAATCGTGTTGATCCTGCGGGACAAGCCTAAAAGCACTGCGGATAATGGAGTATGGCTCGCCACTAGCCAAGAACACCACCAGAGCTTGCGGCGTGAGTTCCCGAACATGCGATCCATTCAAGTATTGGGCAAACGCGTAACGGGTTGGCAGGTCTTACCAGTCGATGCCCCTGACTTTGAATCAGCGGCACTGCGGGCATGCGAGCTTGTGCTGGCTGGAGACCCTCGGATCGGCAAAATGCCGGGCGCACGAACGTCGAAGTCCGGATCAAAAGCGGCTGGAAGATCGCCGAAGCAGATCGAACCCTCGACGAAACACGGGAGCACAATCAACTTCGACACCGTACGGAAGATCGGCTTGGCATTACCCGGCGTGGAGGAGAGCACAGCCTACGGGTCACCCGCGCTCAAGGTTCGCGGAAAACTCTTGGCGTGCGTGCCTACCCATCGCTCGGCCGAGCCGGGTTCGCTCGTGGTTCGTGTCGGCTTCGACGACCGCGCCGAACTGCTCGCAGCCGCTCCCGATGTTTACTACGTCATCGACCACTATCTCGACTACAGCGCCGTGCTGGTTCGCCTGTCCCGCGTCAGACCCGATGTCCTGCGGGACTTGCTCGGCATGGCTCACAAGTTTGTGACCGGGAGGAGGGGACGATGAAGCGAGAACGTGCGCTCAAGATCGTGTTGGCGTTGGTGGGATTGCTGTTTACCGCAATGATCTATCCCTTGGTGTTGTTTGTGAAGCAAGAGCCTGCGCTGGCGATGATGATGAGCCTTTACGTCACGCTCGGTATTTTCTTGATAATGGCAGCCCGACACCCATCCGCGAATCGGAGCCTGATCGCCTTCACGGCATGGTCGAGCTTCGCCCACGCTGCCGTGATGTCGTTCCAAGCATTCCGCAACTTCATTGCACGGGGCGAACTGATCGGGTCGGCTGTGCTCGTCGTCATCGGCGTAGCCCTGATTGCTCTGGCTCCGGCGAAGCAACCTGCGGAGAGGGCATCTGCGGTTGCTGCGTAGGCTCGCAGTCTGGGGAAGCCGGACATCCACATCCTGAAGCGAGCCAAAGCGGAGTACGCGAAGCTGCAATAGCCTTTGATCTGCGATTGACCTCTGTCCAAATCCGACCTAACATTTCCGCCAATGAGCACTCCCTCCCAATTCGTCGGTCAGACCATTTCACACTACCGGATCATCGAGAAACTTGGTGGCGGGGGCATGGGGGTGGTGTACAAGGATGAGGACACTCGGCTGCATCGCTTTGTTGCCCTCAAGTTCTTGCCGGAGGATGTTGCTCGCGACCCGCAGGTACTCGCCAGATTCCAACGCGAGGCCCAAGCCGCCTCCGCGCTGAATCACCCCAATATTTGCATGATCTTTGACATCGGCGAACAGGACGGGAAAGCGTTCACATCGCCATGGAGTACTTGGACGGCACCACCATTAATCACCGCATCGCCGGAAAGCCCATGGAGACGGATGTATTAATTGGTCTGGCGATTGAGATTGCCGACGCGCTCGATGCCGCGCACTCTGCGCCCGCCAGACTTGTGTCGTACTTGTTTTCGCAGGGAGAAACATAATGCCTTCAGATGAGAATTTTTCTACGGCGCTGGATGACACCAAGGTTCATGTGAAGCTCAAGCTCTTTGCTCTGTGGTCCTCGGTGATGTTCTGTTACATATACGGAGACTTTTTCGGGCTTTTCAAGACCGGGGCATTGCAGGCGATAATCTCTGGAAGGACGCCTGTCGGTGCAATCTCCGAGGGAGTCCTCTTGGGCATGTCTGTATCCGTGGCCATCCCCAGCGTTATGGTGTTTCTCTCGCTCGTTTTGCCGCCACGTTTAAATCGTTGGATAAACATCATCTTAGGCGCGGGTTATACAGTGATCATGATCGTGACGATGCGGGGAAATTGGTACTTCTATATCTTTCTCGGGTTCGTTGAGATAACACTGACGGCATTGATCGTTTGGTACGCATGGACTTGGCCTAAACAGCGAGCCCGCTAACGCCCGCAAACCCCATCGACGATGCGGTCGCTTTGGCTGCCAGCGGAGCGCCGCGTCCGGGCGCTCGCCGCCTACAAAGATTTTCTCACCCTCTGGAAAGACGCCGACCCAGACATCCCGATTCTGAAAGAAACCAAAGCGGAATACGCGAAGTTGGAATAGCCCATCAGGTACACGGTAACTTGTACCCGGAATGCACTCCTGTAATTTGAAAGTGTGCCCGCGTGGTAGTCAAATCGATTCACCCGCCACTTTCAGAACAGATCACGCCACCGAGTTCTGGCTCGTGCTGAAGCGAAGGTACAGACAGAAACGGAATGCCCGACCTGCGGGCGTCCCTGTTCAAACGAAGACCTGTCAGAACCGCATCCCGTGTCCGACAGAGCCTCTACTAATCAAGTAAGGAGAACACCATGACGCAACTCATCACACTCTACTTTGCGCTGCCCGCGATCTTTATGACGGCTGTGACTTTACGCAACATCTTTTTCGGGGATGTCGTCTAAGAGTGACAGAAGCCCCCGGCATGGAACGAGCGTGCCAATCACTTTGTCGTGCTCGTTTCACTTGCGGCTGCTGCGGAGCATCCGCTAAAACCGCGAGTACAAAGGACTCCTATGAAAATCTCGACCACCACGAAGCCAATACGTGTTGCGCTCGCCGAAAGCGATCCCTTGTGTTTAGTAGGTTTCCGCGCCCTCTTGGAATCAGAATCCGACTTAGAACTGATTTCTGCCCCGCTCCCGGAAATCGCGCTTCAGGAGAGCATTGACGCGGTGCTCACAGGAGATCGTCCCGGTCATAGCCTGTTCAACACAATATCCAACCTCAAAATGATGCGCCCCAATTTGCCGATCATTGTGGTCGGAGCCAGCACAAACGACGAGATCATGCTCAATGCCATTGTTTGGGGAGCGAAAGGCTATGTGTTTGATGGAGCGCCGCCCAGCGAGTTTGCGCGGGCGATTCGCGTGGTAAGCCACGGGCTCGTTTGGGCTCCGCGACGGGTCGTCTCGATGTTCATAGAACTTGCCACTACTCAACCGAAGCGAATGCCCGGAGCGAACGTCACCGAGCGTGAGAAAGAGGTTCTGAAAATGTTGGTGGCGGGGCTTTCTAACAAGGAAATTGGAGAACCGCTCGGTATTGCAGAGCGTACTGTGAAGGCACACATTGCGAAAATGATGCACAAAGTTGGGGTGCACAACCGCATCGAACTGTCGATACACGCAGTTACCCATGCGCTCGTCAGTTTGCCCGCGAATTAATTGACATCCACAGCGCGAGCTATGGTCAGCGAAGCCGAAGAACTGCCGCTAAGCTGGCGCTGCCGTTGTAGGTCGCCGAGATGGTGTGCGACGCCCGAGGTTAGCGTCGAGGTTGTGAACTTTGCCGTGGGAATCCCCGATTCTTACGGCTTGAGCCGGTCAGTGTCCCGCCTTTACGGTGGCGTGAGTGCTGTTTTGCGTTCGCCAGTTCACTTAATGTCGCCAACACTTCATCGCTGTGGCGGTTCGCATCGACATTTCTAAAGACTCTTGCAATTTTTCCGTCAGGAGAAATAAGGAATGTGTTTCGCGCATCGAATTTGACGACTCCGAGATCAGTCAGGGCTCCGTATGCTTGCGAGACTCTATGTTCGGCGTCGGAAAGAAGCTTAAAATTCAGACCCTCTTTTACGCAGAAGTCCTTGTGAGAATCGATGCTGTCCAAGCTCACACCCAGAATGGCGGCTTTTCTCCGCCGGTAGTGCTCAAGATCGCGCTGAAAGTTGTGGGCTTCAATGGTGCAGCCGCTGGTGAAGTCTTGGGGATAGAAATAGAGGACCACCCACTTGCCGCGAAAATCGCGCAGGCTCACCGATTTTCCGTCCTGCGATCTTAAGCTGAAATCAGGCGCATTCGATCCCGCCGAGGGGCTGGAGCCGGTAAATAGGCTGAGAGGAATTCCGACTAGAGTCGCACAAAGACTGGAAAGTTCAGAACAAAGAGCCACGGCCACCTCCATGATGTAACTGTGTGTCGCTGTGCCGATGCTATTCAGGTACTGAGATGCTATCCAAGCCGACCGATGCAAAGAAAACGAGGACTGAGAACTGTCCCCCATGCAGGGTGGGGGTCAAGGAGCATCGCAAGTCTAAGGGTTGTGCTAGGCGGAGTCCGTGATGAGTCTCACTGCTGCGCGTGATGCGAGCCGTTTGCGCTGCTCCAAGGGAGCGGATGCCGATGCCGCCCGCACTCGGGCGCTCGCCGCCTACAAGAATATCCTCACGCTCTGGAAAGACGCCGACCCCGATATTCCCATCCTGAAGGAAGCCAAAGCGGGGTACGCGAAGCTGCAATGAAGGTGTGGCACACGCGGCAACGATTCTGGTTTAGCTTCAGCTAACGGCTGTCGTACAATACGCAGCAGTGTCGCTTTGGCCTTGGAGTTATCCCATGCAACCTCATAGTGTGAAACTCGGAGTCAGGCCTTGCTTGCTTCTCGAATGTAAGTTCTGGCTTGAGGACGACGGCTGGAACGCCACTATCGAATCCTTGGGCCTGACAGTTCACGCACCTAGTTTCGAGGCAGCCAAGAACGATATCGAATTGGCGCTGGGAAAGCACATCGAGTTACTGCTCGGAGAACGGGTGGCGGGCGACCGCGGACGTGCTGCCTGAAATCCTTCTGTACCCTTTTCCTCGTGAACAGTACCTACGAAGACTCCCGAACCACATAAAGGACGCCGACCCCGACATCCCCATCCTGAGGAAGCCAAAGCGGAGTATGCCAAGCTGCAATGAGTGCGCTCAGGGTTTTCCGTTTGCTTCGACACACGCAAGTGGACTCGTTTCCCACCGTATATTCTTCCGGTTCCACACAATGTCCTTGTGCCGCATCCTGAGCATGATCCTGTTCCGCAGCAGCGCGTGCACCTCTGTGTCGTCAGCCTGCTCGACCACCGCGATCCCGCGGCCGAGTACCGCCACGCGGTCGCCCTTCTTCAAGGTTCGCTCCTGTCGGCGTCGGTCGTGATCCTGTGTGCTCCTCTCGATCAGGTAATCGAGCCCAGCCGGGGTGTAGCCTGAATCCTTCGCCCATAGCGGGATGTTCCCCTTCGGATCGGCAACGAAGATGTCAATGCGGTAGGTGGTGAGCATTTTCAAGCGGGATTGAATTTCCGCCAAAGTGAACGGCAGCGTGTCGGGCGGCAGGAACAAATTCTTGGGATACGCAAGCTCGGCACGCCACCCCCGTTCGTGCTCTATGACTTTTCCCCACAGGCAGACCTCGCCACAGATTCCGTACCCCTCGTATCCTGCGCTGTGCAGGTGCTCAAGGTTCTTCGCCGCGTACACGCCGCAGCTACAATTCCCCTGCGGGGCGTCGTGGGCATCATGCGCGTTCTCTACACGCCCGACGAATACCCTGCATCTCGCCGCGAGCGGCTGGCGGGGACGCCACCGCTCCCCGCACAGCGACTTCAACCCCGTGTTTTCCCACTTCCAAACACGGTAGCCGATGATCGGAGAAATGTAATCGGGGATGCTCACGGCTCGGCTGGCACCTGCTCGGGCTCCGACTCTGGCGACTGAATCGGCTCGGGCTCAGGTTCGCGGGTCGGCTGGTCCACTGGAAGTTCAAGCGGCTCCACGACGATCACGCGCAAAGGTCGACCTATCTGCATTCATTTGCTCCTGTTCTTCATGGTGATTTTCGGCATGCAGGGAACCGTCGCATGCTCGGAGGCGGTTCGCCGCGTGAAGAATTGTTCGCAGACAAGGCACTTGCGCACGCGCTGACCGACGACAACGAACACCTTGCCGATCTGGTCGGTGCGGGCGGAGCCCGCGTCCCGCTGCGTTTTTTCGTCAGCAGTCATCTTGCCTCTAAAGCCGAGCCTCTAGCCCAGCGTCTCCACTAGGAATTGCAACGGCGAGAGAGCAATCGCTGTTCGCATCTTTCATCAGGCGGCACACGCTCGCCCGTGAAATGCAGTGCTTCTTCGCGACCTGCGTCAGCGACATCCCGGAGCGGCGGTCTAGCATGACTTGTTCCCGATTGATGTCCAGCCGCCCACGCCCAATCTGGCGGCCTTCTAGCTTCGCCCTTCTCATTCCGCTTTTGACACGCTCCACAACGAGTGACCTTTCGAGTTCCGCGATTGCCGAGATAATTGTTACGAATAGACGCCCCATCGCATCCCCCGTTGCCACACCTTCTCTGCGGCTGACAAACTCGATTCCCAGACTGTCCAGTTCATCAACTATCTGCAAGAAGTTCCTAGTACTCCGCGCAATGCGGTCGAAAGCCGCCACCAGCACCACAGAAAACTTTTTTCGCCGCGCATCAGCCATGAGGGCATCCAGTCCGGGGCGGCGTGCCTTCTGTCCGCAAACGCCACGGTCTTCGTATTCGTGTACAACCTCGAATCCTCGCTGCGCAGCCAACTCTCGGAGATCGTACAATTGAGATTCCACGTGCTGGTCGGGAGTTGAAACACGAACGTAGATCGCCGCTTTTTTCATCTGCTCAGTTCCTCCTTGGATATTGGGGGAAATCAAGTTCTGTGTTCGTAGAGTCGGATCGAACGCCCCACCTGAATGTCAATGAGCACCGTGGGAGATCGGCGCGTTTCGCGTAAGCCTGCCCGAAGCAAGCACGCTTTTGCCTCCGCGACGTTCGTCACCAAGAATGTGTTGCTGGCGAACCGATTCATCCGCCACGGGAGTTGGAGAAAGGGGATGCCACCCCGATACAAGGCGACCTCCGCGTTCAGGATGTGCGTGCCTTCATCCCGTTCCGCTACCCACGAACCCCTCGCCCTGCGACGAATCCCGAATCGCTTGCGCTCCGACGAGCCGTTCACCTGCTCGCGCAGGCGATCAGCAGCCGCAAGACAAATGGTTGACTCGGGGGCGAGCAAGTTCAACTGTGCCCCCACCTCATCGTCGAGCAGTCGCGCCAATTGGAAGTCATCCAGCAGGCGCAGGCGTTTTGCCAGCACGCCGGGAATGAGCAGCGCTGCTGCCAGCCGCTCCGCTGGGTTAACAGAGAGCAAGAGCCGTCGCTGCTCGGCGATAATTTCACTGATCGTCAGGTTCGCGATCCCCCATCCGCAATATACGGAGAATTTTGCACAATCGTCCAGAAATTGGGGGTAACCTAACCAAAGATTTTCTGCTGATTACCCTCCAAAAATGGCCGTTGCTGTCTTTTCCTGTGTATATTCCGACTGGAGGTAAGTGAGCACATGCTGAAAAAGGAATACATCCGAGACGGCAAACGGCGGATCATCGCGTCGATCACCAGCGGCTACAGCGGCGGCACTTCAGATGTTGTCCGCGATGCAAGCAACCAGATCACTGGGCGCACCAGCGAAGAATTCAACAATACTCGTGACGAACATGGCGGATTGGTCTCGACCAACAGCGCTGACCCCGGCCTGCTGATCAACCGTAAGAAGTAGCAAAGATCGCTGTTGGCGAAGCGCATGACTGTGCACGCGCTTGTGACCGCACTCACATACCCCAACTTGCACCCGCCCTAGCATGGGCGCGTATCCCCCACGACATCACTACCGAACTACGGAGAATCGAACATGCCCGGACAATGCCCGTTGTGCCGTCAGCCTCTCCCCGACGCGCTTGATGAAAATGAACTCCAAGCGCGAATACAAAAGCTCACCTCCCCAGCACTCGCCCTCGAAAAAAAGCGACTCAAGGAGGAGTTTGAGTCCCAGTTGGTCGCGGAGCTGGAAGCAGTTCGCAAAAAGGTAGAAAATCGACTGGAAAAAGAAGTAGCAAAGACCGTCCGAATCGCTGCTCACGAAAACGAAGCCAAGCTGGAGAAGCTCCAAGCCGAGCGAGAAAGGGAGAAGGTTCGCTACGAGACGGACCTCGCAAAGTTCCAAGGTAAGCTGGACGACCTCTCCCGCAAGCTGGAGAAGCAGAGCGGGGAGCAGCTTGGCGCGGAAGCGGAGCTAGACCTCTTCACGGAACTTCGGCACGCGTTCCCCGACGACAAGATCGGGAGGATCGGTCGGGGCATAAAGGGCGCTGACATCGTCCATGAGGTGATGGACGGGGCAAAGCTTGCGGGTCGAATTGTCTATGAGAGCAAGAACACCGCCGCTTGGCAGAACGGCTACGTCACGCAGGCGAAGAAGTACCAGACCCAGTACGAGACGCCGCACGTCATGGTCGTTACACGCGTGTTCCCGACGAAGCTCAAGGGTCTTTGTGTGCTGAAAGGCATCCCCATCGTCGAAAAGCGGGCTGCCGTCGCTCTGGCGACGGTCATCCGCGACGGAATCATCGACATCGCCCGGCTCCGTCTAAGTGGCAAGTTCCGTGACGAGAAGTCGCAGGAACTCTTCGACTACATCGTCGGCGACAAGTTCTGCACGCGATTCCGCGAGATAGCGGAGGGCGTCGCCTCCCTGCGGGAGCAGCAGCAGAAGGAACGCACGTGGCACGAGAACGCTTGGCAGGCGGAAGCCAAAATCCACGAACGGATCGAGAATCGCCACCGCGAGGTCGATGCGCAGATTAGGGCGATAGTCAGGCGCGGATCGAACGGCGGGTCAGCCGAGTTTGCCGCCGAGTCGGAGGGATTGCAGGACTTGGCGAGTGCCGTTCACTCAACCGAACCTGCGCCAGTTCCCCGGACTACGACGTAACCTCCCCTCAGGTACAGACGGAATGTTTTTCCAAACGAAGGGAGGCAATCTTGAACAGTCGGACAGAAGCGAACCTGAATCAACTCTCTGGCGATGTGCATTTCCTGACAGCGCCCGTGAGGTTCCTGTGGCACGCGCTGCTCTGGCTCCTTTTCCTGCTCCTCGCCCCTGCCATCTTCGCAGTAGTCCCCGTCCTCGCTCTCAGGTACGCCTCGCCCGATGACATTTGGCTTTTGAAATGGCTCTTTGGCGTGCTCGGCCCTTTCGCCTCGACGTTTTGGTACTTGATCATTGCCATGATTCCCGCGCACAAAAGGGGAGAGCGAGGGTTGGGATTCCACTTCAAGGCGTTCGGCGCGATGGCATTTGGGTTTCTTGTGTCTGCTGGCGCGATGTTCTTCTTCGCCACCAACTACGACGTGTGCTACGTCTGGGACGACCGAGCGTGGTTCACGGGAGCGTGGCTATGCCTACTTAGTCCATTTGCATTCCTATACGCTTGGCGATTGGTCAAGCGAGTTCGTTGCGGAGGAGAATGATGGAGACGACCAATGTGTACGTACTAATGACCTTGAGCATCGATTGCCAAGGCGAAGTCGTGCGCAAGAACGTCGGCGTCACCTTCAGTCTGCACGAAGCCGAAGATCACCAAGACAAAGACATCAGCAACGAGTTCGAGACTTTCCAGATCGACGCCAACTGGCAAGAGGACGCGGCGACGACCAACTTGGTCGTAGTGTTGCGCGAGTTCACGGGCATGGTGCGCGAGTTGCAGGAAGACTCTGCGGTGACCATGAGAATCAGCAAATCAAAGTTTGTTGCGGGCTGCCAATGTTTGAAGCGGCTCTACCTTCAGGCTCACCAGCCAGAACTCGCGGCAGAGCCAGATGCCGTCTCAGAGGCGATCATCCAGCAAGGGCGTGAGATCGGGCTACTTGCCCGCCAACTTTTTCCGGGTGGGACCGTAGTTCAAAGCGACCGTGGTCTCGATCAGGCGATCCGCGCAACGCGGGAGTTGGTCGCCAACCGTGAGGTTCCGGCGATCTTCGAGGGGGCGTTCGAGCACGGCGGCGTGCTCGTGCGCGTCGATGTGCTTCACCGCCGCAGGGACAAACGCTGGCGTCTTATTGAAGTCAAATCCAGCACTGACGTCAAAGAAGAGCACCTCGACGATATTGGTATCCAACATCGCGTGGTCTCTCGTTGCGGAGTGGATTTGGCGTCGGTCTGTCTCGCACACATCAGCAGGAATTACGTCTTTGATGGCGGCTCCATCGACGTGCGGCATCTGTTCAAAATACGAAACGTGACGCGGCGAGTCGAAAAGTTGCAACTCAAACTCACTTTCCAGTTGCGTGCGGAGTTCACCGTCCTAAACATGCCCAACGCTCCTGATCTTCGACCGGGACCGCACTGCACCGACCCCGTCACCTGCGAGTTCTACGACCGATGCAATCTGCCTCTCCCCAGCGACCATGTAGGCTACCTGCCGCGCATCCACGCCAGCGCGATGGAGGAACTGGAGGAGATGGGCATCGAGTCCATTCGCGAGATACCTGACGACTTCGAACTCAGTGAGATTCAACGGCGTGCGGCTACTTGTGTGCAGACTGGCGAGCCGTGGTTCAGCCCCGAACTTCGGCAGGTGTTGGGTGGGTTGATCTATCCGCTGTACTTCGCCGACTTCGAGACTATCAACCCTGCCATCCCGCGATTCGCTGGGATGCGACCCTACGACCAACTGCCGTTTCAGTGGTCAGTTCACGTGCTGAGAGAGCCCGGAACGGAACTTGAGCACTTCGAATTTCTCGCCATGGACACGAACGATCCACGGCACGAGTTCATCACTTCGCTGTGCTGTGCCTTGGGAGGTGTGGGGGATATCGTGGTGTATAGCGCCTTCGAGTCGCAAAGGCTCTCGGAAATCGCTGCATTGTTGCCGGAATTTGCGGGGCGGATCAAGAACATTCAAGGTCGGCTCTGGGACTTGCTACCCGTCATGCGGAAACACGTGTACCATCCGGCGTTCGGCGGGTCGTTCTCGCTGAAGCACGTTCTGCCTGCACTCATCCCCGGAATGACCTACGAGGGCATGGACGTTGCTAATGGCACGGACGCTGGGGTGGCGTGGGAATCATTGGTGCGTGGAGGCTTGGATAGCGGCGAACGCGACCGAAGCACAAAGGCTTTGCTCGATTATTGCGGGCAAGACACACTCGCAATGATCCGGCTGGTCGAGAGACTTCGCCGCGCTGCTGACTGAACCGCCGCAAGATTCATCACATACTCAACGGGTTTGTTCGCTGGCCTGCTTTGCAGACTTGAAAACCACCTGAATAACTCAATAACCCCATTTCTCATGAGCAAGTGGAGCCGAGTTTAACTCACCCTGATACCTGTGCCACTGTGGCAGCAGTTGATCCATGTACTTACGAAAGCGATCATTGTGGTGACGCTCGATCAGGTGGACCATCTCATGCACGACAATATATTCAAGGCATTCGCGTGGCTTCTTCGCGAGGTCCGTGTTCAAGTGCTTTTGACAACCTGATTTGGCCCCGCCTTGATACTCACAATTGGCCCCACCAGCATTAATAAGGATGGCTGTCCGGTCTTGCGGTTCCAGCCAGGATGGGGTGCAGGGGAAGGAACGGCGTTTGAGTTCCTTCCCCTGCCCAGCGCTATAGAAGCAGCCGCCTACGATACTTTCTTTTTCTGACGCACCTCCAGAGTTCTGCGAAACCGATACGATTCGGCGCCGGTTTCGATGATGTGCGCTCGGTCGGTGATTCGATCCAGCAACGCCTTGCACAAGCGGGGATTCGGAAACACCTGCGTCCACTCGGAAAATGGCAGGTTCGTGGTCACGATCAGGGTGGCTCGCTCGGCGCGTTCGGCAATCACCTGGAACAGGAAATCCGCTCCGATATCGGCCAATGGCACGTAGCCGACTTCGTCGAGCACGATCACGTCGTAGCGCAACCAGCGCGCCAGAACTCGCTTCACCGCGTTGTGTTGCCGTGCTTCGACCAGTTCATTGACCAGGTTTGCGGCCGTGGTGAACCGCGCTCGCCGTTTCTGCCGGCACGCGGCCACGCACAAGCCCGTCGCCAGGTGCGTCTTGCCCGTGCCGCATTCGCCCATCAGCACCACCGGTTCGGCACGCTCGATGTAACCGCCTTCGGCCAGTTCGCGAATCTTCGCTGCCGGAATCTGCCGCGCCTGGTTGAAGTCGAATTCCTCCAGCGTCTTCAGTCGTGGCAGCCTGGCATCGCGCAGCCGTTGCTGAATGGCGTGCCGGTCGCGTTCTTCCGATTCCATCGTGAGCAGAGCTTCCAGGTATCCGATGTGACTGCGCTGTTCCTTGATCGCCTGCTCCGCCAGTTGCACGAAGTGCGCTCCAATCATCGGAACGCGAAGCGCCTTGCAGTATTGCCTTACGCTGGCGTGTTCGAGAGCCTGGGTTTGCTCTTTCATCGCGCCACCTCCGCCGTGCTGGCAACGATGCTGAGTAACTGGTCGTACTCGTTCATCTGCGGCAACGGTCGCTCGTAGCGTTCCAATCCGTTCAACTCCAGTAACTCGGTGCGTGGACGACCCAGTTCCGTAGCCGTGAGCAGATGCCGCACCGCGGCCCCGTCCGTGCAACCCAAAGCCAGCGATTGCTCGACAACTTGCCGCAGCCGATCCCACCCGTGGCGCTTGCCGAGTGTGAGTAACTCGATCATCTCCCGCGTGCCCGAGTATTTGCCGTGTCGCTCTTGCAAACTCAGCCAGAGCCGGTCGAAACTCTCCGGCCAGCGTCCGCGTTCGCGCCACTGTCGTAGCGGGCTCGATCCCGCCAGCGCTCCCGGTTTTTTCTCCAGCACTTCGAGGTAGTGCTCCAGATCGAGCACCTGCTCATAGCAACCGAAACTGCGCTCGTGCCGCGCCACGCACTCCCGTTCCTGCCAAATCTCGACATAGGCCGGCAGCAGTTTCGCTTGCGGGCGCGTCCCCGGCCGCAATGGCGTCGAGTAGAAGTTCCTGCGCACCTTCACGCAACCCTTACTATCCACCGTCGGGAAACTGGTCTCTGCCAGTTCGAATCCTTCCGCCGTCAGCGGCAGCAGATGCTCGCGTTCGATCCGCATCGCTTCCCCGACGGGCATCGCTTTGCCTGCGATCCGCCGTTGTTCGTCTTGCTGACAATAACTTCGTAAATGTTCGTTCAACTCCTCCAGGTTCTTCGCTTGCGGAACCGGCACCAGATGGTTCCGGCGGAAGTAGCCTACTTCGCCCTCCACGCCGCCCTTCTCGTTGCCCCGTGCCGGGTTGCAGAACTCCGTCTGGAATCCCCAGTGCGAGCGGAACGCGATCAAGCGTTCCGTCTCCTCCCGCTGATGGCCGCGCAGAATCTTCTTCACCGCGCTCTTCAGGTTGTCGTAGCGCAAGCACCGAAACACGCCGCCGAAATAGCCAAACGCCAGCTCGTGCGCTTCCAGAAAGGCCTGCTGCGTGGCGTGGTAATACGCCACGTGAAACGCCCCGCCGCTCGCCATCGATCGCATCGCGAAGTGGTGAACCGACTGGCGTTCGCCCCCGATCTCGGCCACAGCTTCGTACCAATCCACCTGCGCTTCGCCGCCCCAGTCGTAGACCTGCGGCACGAACGTCTCTCGCGCTGTGAGCCCGAGCTCTGGCTTGCGCTCCCGCACGTAGCGGCGCACCGTCGTTTCCGCCACTCGCTCCGTGCGCTCTTGCCGGATCCGTTCCCAGATGCGATGCGCCGTGTGCCGCTGTTTGCGCGGAGCCGTCTCGTCCCGGCGTAGAATCTCGTCAATGAACTCCATCACCGGACCCAACCTGGGCCTGTTCCGCACCGCCCGTTTGCGCTCCGGCGGAATGGCACTCGCCAGCGCTTGCCGCACCATCCGCCGATGCACCCCCAGCTTCTTCGCGACCGCGCGAATCGAACCGGCTCCATGCGCATGTTCCCGCCTAATCTCTTCGAATAGCTCCACCTTGCGTCTCCTGTCCATCGCCCTCCCCGTCCGCTTCGCAGACAGGGTAGGCCGATCTATCGGTTAGGGTGGGGCCAAATGTAATGATCGAAGTGGGGCCAGTTCAGAGTAGCGAAATCATCAAGCGAATGCTACGTGCGCCGGGGTTGCAGCTTCCCCATTTAGTCTTCATTTTCTGCACGAAAACACGCTCCACTTTCGCCCCTACCAGCGGCTCCCATTTCGCGATCAACTCAGGCACAGCAGCCTTGATCTGATTGCGATACCATCGGGCAACAGTGGCTTGCTTTGTTTCATCGTTCGTTCCGGGTGAAATCTGGAGGATCATCTTGTTGTGCTTGAGAAAAATGCTCGGTGTGGCGGATTCTTCAACCACCGAGCTTTTTGAATAGGTCCTTGTAATCCACGATGTAGCCAAAAGTCTTATCCTCGCCATCGAGTCGGTTCGTGCGGCAGATGGCTTGAAACAATCCGTGATCCTGCATGGATTTATCAACGTAGAGATAAGTACAGGTGGGGGCGTCGAAACCAGTGAGCAGTTTGTCCACAACGATAAGCAGCCGCATGTTTGCTGGCTGTTTCTTGAACAACTCTTTGACCTCGTCCTCGTACGTTTCGGTCTTTGTCTTATTGGGTTTCGGTACAACATCTTTCAGCAGCGCTGTGTAAACGTTATACAACGATTGTTTTTCGGTCTCAGTATTCGCGCCAGTCTCCTCAAGCGTTACATCCTGCGCTATCGGATTGTAAGAGGTAACCAGTGCGCACTTTCCTTTGAGCGCAGTCTTCTGGAATAGCTCGAAATACTTGGCTGCTTCGTAGATGCTCGATGCCACTAGTGTAGCGCGTCACAAGTAACAACCTTTATCAATCGGCGCGCATCTTACGATATGGAGACGGTTGCGGATGCGCATAGCCCCTGTGATTACGTTGAGTCCGGAGCAGCAAACGCTGCTGGAAGGCTGGGCTCGAAGCCGATCCTTTCCCGCACGCGTGGTGGAGCGCTCTCGCATCGTGTTGCGCGCGGCCGCCAACGAGCAGGACAAGGACATTGCCGCCAGCATGGCCATTACGCCGAAAAAAGTTTCCCGCTGGCGCAAGCGTTTCCTCGCGCTGGGCGTGGAGGGACTGGAGAAAGATGCACCCCGGCCCGGCCGCAAACCCAAGATCGGCACCCGGCTGACCCAGCGGGTGGTGACCATGACCACGCGCCAGCAGCCGACCAACGCCACGCACTGGAGCACGCGCACCATGGCGGCGGCAGTCGGCATCAGCGAAGCCAGCGTGCGACGGATCTGGCGGGCCCACGGGTTGAAGCCGCATCGCGTCGAAACCTTCAAAATCAGTAACGATCCTCAGTTCGCGGAGAAACTGGAAGACATTGTCGGTCTGTACCTCGACCCGCCGGAGCATGCGCTGGTGCTGTGTGCCGACGAGAAGAGCCAAATTCAAGCTCTGGATCGTACCCAGCCCGGCCTACCGCTGAAGCGCGGACGCGGCGCCACCATGACGCATGACTACAAACGAAACGGTACGGCCACTCTGTTTGCCGCGCTGAATGCGGCTAACGGCGAAGTCTTTGGCCTGTGCCAGGAGCGGCACCGCGACCAGGAATGGCTCAAGTTTCTCCGTCTGATCGACCAGACCATCCCGGTGGATCGGCAACTCCACTTGATCTGCGACAACTACGCCACCCATAAGCACCCCAAAGTCCAGCGCTGGCTGGCGCGACACCCGCGCTTTCATCTGCACTTCACTCCCACCAGCGCGTCGTGGCTGAACATGGTGGAACGTTTCTTTCGCGACCTGACTCAAAATCGGCTCCGCCGTGGCGTCTTCCACGATCTGAAAGAACTCATCCTGGCCATCGGCACTTACATCGACCGCCATAACGAAAGCCCGAAACCGTTCATCTGGACCGCGCGAGCCGCCGACATCTTGGAAAAAGTGAAACGCGCTCGCCGCACCCTCAATAAACGTCAATCTGCTTGACGCACTACACTAGAATCGCGTTACCACGTTGACTGCTCAAGCGTGGCTTCACGCCGAAATCGAATACGACGTCTTCTACCACGCGCTCCATGCGCTCCATCCGCGAGCTGGAGCTGAGAACTTTCTGCATTGTGCCCCATTGTTCGCGCAGAGCGGCCTTTTGCCATTCGTTCAGACCCTTTGTCTTTGCGTCAAACCACGCATCAATCTTGTCTTGGGAACCAAGATTCTGCTCGATGTCCCGCGCCTCGTAGACGAGGTCTAATACAACCTTATCCTCAACGCCCTCTCCAAATTTGTAGGTATGGATGTAGTGACCGAAGACTTCGAGGCTGGTCTGCTTGTCCTGCTTTAGCAGCGGAGTACCCGTGAATCCAATGAAAACAGCACTGGGCAGCAGCGCCTTCATTGTTTTATGAAGCTTGCCAGTCTGCGTGCGATGACACTCGTCAACGAAGATGAACAGCTCGCCTACTGCCGGACTTGGCTGCTTCTTCAGTTCGGCGATAAATGAGTCAAAATCGTCCACGCCCTTCTTGCCGAACTTGTGGACCAGCGAGCATAGTAGGCGTGGTTTAGCCTGCCCAAGCTGGGCCATCAGATCATGCCCACTACTGGTCCGGTAGATCGATTCGCCCGTGTCAGTGAAAACCCGCTCGATCTGTTTGTCGAGTTCGTCGCGGTCAGTGATGATCAAGACTCGTGCATCGGGTTTATTTTCAAGAATCCACTTTGCTAGCAGCACCATCACGATGCTCTTGCCGCTGCCCTGTGTGTGCCAGATTATTCCGCCCTTATAGGCGTTGACATGGGTCTGCGCTGCTTTGATGCCGAAGTACTGATGCGCTCGCGGCAACTTTTTCACGCCGCCGTCAAAGAGGACGAAGTCGTGCATCAATTCAATGAGCCGATCCTTGTTGAACAGCTTGAGCAAATACTTGTCGAGCTTGAAGCGCGAATCATCGGTCTCATCTTCCTTCCACTTCAGGAAGTACTTTTCTCCCGTACCGACCGTTCCATAGTGCAAACCTTCAGAATCGTTGCCCGCGACGACGATCTGCACCGTAGTAAAAAACCACTCGTTAAACTCTTTTTGCTGATTCGAGAGCAACTGGCGAATCCCGTTGCCGATAGAGACATAGCTGTTCTTCAATTCGATGACGCCGACGGCGAGGCCGTTGACGTAAAGTACGAGATCAGGACGTCTCTCAAATTCCCCGAGCACCGTGACTTCTTCCGCGATGGCGAAGTCGTTTTCTTGGGGCTGCTCCCAATTGATGAGCTTCACCGTCTCCGTGACCTCGCCAGCCTCGATCTTCACGGGCACGCCGTAGCGGAGCAGACTGTACACCGCCTTGTTGTTGTCGTAGAGACTGCGATTTGGGTTGTCGGCTTCGGCCTTGAGCAGGTAGATAGCGCGGCTAATCTGATCCGGCTTGTAGCCAGCACGCGTCAGGTATTCATCGAGGAGTTTCTCTTCGATGTTGCCGTTGTCTGGGCGGTCGGTCCAATCGCCGAGGTAGCGGTACTCGAGTTCGTTACGGAATAGGGTGACTACGCGATTCTGCGTAATGCGTTCTGGTTTGCCGATGTCGTTCATGTCAGGCCTTTACCAGCTTGAAACTGACTTGATAGCGATAGAACGAGATGCTTGGTGTCATTGTGAGAGCCCGGCGAATTCGTGCGTCGTCCTCATGCGCGACAATGGCACCTAGAACCGTTTGTCCTTCTTCGGCCAACTCTTCTTGCACGTAGCTCATATAGCGGAGCGCCTGCCCAACCACGCTATCGCTGGCGCGACCTTTCTTGAGTTCCACCACAAGTAGATGTTTCTTGTCTTTGCTGATGGCAAGGATATCCAGAGGCCCCGTGTCGGTCTGATATTGCTGTCCCTTTTCGCCGTCCTCTTCGTAAATGTCGTAGTCCTTGCCAAACTCAGTGTGCGGCCAATTCTTTACGAGAAAATCCTCCAGATGCTCCTCCAACGCAAAAGCCGAAGGGTCTTCAACCGTGGCATCCGTGGAAATGATAGTGGGAGCTGAAATACCGCCGATCAGCCTCTCGATTTCTTCGCGGTGTTGGGTGATATTGCTGACCGTACCGATTGAGCCCGTAGAGTTCCGCAATGCTTCGCTCATCGCGGCTCGGTCGATGATCACGTTTAGCCACGTGACGGGTCGCCGGTGGAACAGAATCTTTCCCGGTTCATAGTAGTAGCTACCACTCACTTCACCTACGCGATACTTGCCTGTCCCATCCGGGCACAAAACGATGTCGCCCCTCTGAATACCTTTGGAAACCGTCCATAAAGCACCGCATGCCAACCCTGCCCCTATCTTGGTCTTGTCTGGATGCCCTGCCAAGTAGACCGGGATGAACTCCCTGTTAAACGTTCGCCACTCTTCTGGCAGCTTTTTCGTAAGGTCTTGGTTGATCCCGAAGTCGGTGCCGATAAAACCACCAGCGAAGCATTCCTCGGCGTAGATGCTTTTCTGTCCGAGCATGACGCGGTAATAGCTTTTCATATCAACCTAGTCCGTCCAGTGAGCAGTTCTTGCATCATGCCTTGCTTCAGGTCGCGGGTCTTGTCTCGACGCTGTTCCAAGGCCGCCAGTTCAGTGTCCATGTCCATCAGTACGTCGGCGATTGCGGATTGCTCATCGTAGTGTGGAATGGGAATCTCCAGCGCCCGGACGTTTGCACTGTTGATTGCCGGATAATTCGAGCCCGTGAGTAGAGCTTCAATCTGCCGTTTTACACGCTCCGTAAAGAGCTGGTAATAGACGAAGCGAGGATTCGTGACTCCCTCGCGGCAGCGTACTACGCAAAAGCCCGTGGAGCAAACCCAGTTTCCGAGTTCTTTCGTGAACAGAAGGTGCGACTGCAAGTTCGGACGGACGGTTGAGACGAGCACGTCGTTGGTGCGCAGTTTTCGACGGGCACGAGAAGGGGCACTTGCGAAAAGTTGTTCAGAGTGTCCTCTGAGGACGCCACGATCCACGTCTTCGAGAGCGAGGTAATTGAAAGTGAAGTCAGGACGAGTGTTACTGCCGAGATTTTCCGGGTCCGTATCGACGACCGATCCCAACTGCTTCACCTCCCACTCTCCGTAGAAGCCGGGGAGGCGCGTTTGGCCGGTTAAGAGTTGTTGCATGGCGGCCTGCTTGAGGTCACGCTTTTTGGTGATAAGTCGATCAAGCCCGTTGAGCAACGCATCCGCATCGCTCAATGCAATAGCAATGGCACATTGCTCGGGGAGTGGCGGGCGGGCGAGTCTAAGTTGCTCAAACTTCTTTCTCTGTATTCCCTTGGCCGTTGTGCCGCTTGAATGATCCGCGAGAACCTTCTGAAACTGCTCGGACAGCATTAGCTGAAAGAGAAAACGACTGGATGCTTTTTCAGGGTCTATTTGAAGAAGGACTGTCCGTTGGCTCAGGATGTATTTTTTGTTGTCGGGAATGAGCGCGACGTTGCCGAGCGGTGCTTCCGTTGTGAAAACTATGTCGTCCTTCGCAATCTCGCCTCTCGTCATCCAACGCTTATAAAGTGCCTCAGAGCCGAAATAGCATTCCTCGGAGAAATCAATGAAACCCATCCTAACGTTCCCTGCGGACAGCGCGGGGATGTCTCCACCACCCCAAGACATTCCCAACTTCTTTGGTGTCCTCCCCCGATAATCAATGATTCGGCTCGCCAGTTCAATAATAGTTGGCGTTTCCCAATCTTCCGGGATCACACCCACCTCGGTCTGCTTGTATCCGGGCCTTAGTTCCATACCGCTCCCATCTTTTTGAGATGTTCATTCACGAGGGTGGTGAGTTTGTCCACTTCTGCGGTGAGGCTCGGTAGTGGCGTGGCATACCGTTCAGCCAGTTGGCGGACTCGACGGGTGAGCTTCTCCGAAACTCGGTCCAGCTCACCCTGCACCGAAGCAGCGAGTGTGGACAACCACTTGTTGTCCACAACGAGCTTCTTGATCTCGTCCTCGGTGAGTTTGGGATACTTCGCGTCCAGCTTGGCGTCCAAGTCCTGTTGTGCCTTTTTCAAACGACTCTTTGCGTCTGCCTGCTTTTCGAGTAGCGCGTTGTAATCTTCCAAGGCCTTCCGTTCATCGGCGAACTCGGGGTCTTTACCGATTTCCTTGAGGCGGGTTTCCACCGACTTGGTCGCAATCTTTTGTTTGTCGCCGTCACCTTCGATGACTTCCGCAAGCAACCCTTCTTCACCGCCTTGTTCCTCTTTCTGTTCGTCGAGCTGTTGTTCAATCGTTGCGAGTTCCCCTTCGGTCTCCTGAATAGCCTGCCGCTCGGCTACAAAGTAGCGGGCTATCAGAACGTTTGCGGGGATAAGGTCCGACTTGAACCGACGCTTACCTTTCTTGTAGTCGTGACCCTCCGGCCATACCAGCTTGCCGTCCTTGTTTTTTACCTGAAGAATCTCACGAATCTGATTGCCCGCTTTCCATCCGTCGGTTGAAATGATGTAACAATCGTCTTGCATGGTTTCGGCCCAGTAGTCCATGAAGTGCTGGTAGATGTCGTACTGGTCAATAAGAGGTGCCTTGGCGAAGGTGGTGAGCAAATCTTCTGAGAGTGTTTCGCCAAGAGCTTTCGGGTGACCATCTTGAGCGAAGCCTTTGAGGCGCGGCGTGTTGGCCGTCTGCCACTCGGCAAAAAGCTGGTTCACAGTTTCCTTAAAAGACTTGAACTCCTCGTGGCCGAGGATGGCGGGCTTCACTTCCGCAATTGCGAGCTTCATCTCGCAGTAGCCCGGGCGGTCAGCTTGTTTGAAAAGCGCGGCACGCACGGAGGGAATGACTTGCCAGTAAGGGGCAAGGGCATCAATATCACGGTCGGGGATACCACCGCGCAAATGACCGTCAATGTCCTGCAAATCTTCCGGTTCGGAGCTGTCTACATAGCGCGGTAGGTTAAGGTTGAAGTCGTTCTTCGGATCGCTGATTTCTGCCACAGACACGATGCGCGAATAACGTGGAATCTCAGCTTGCCGTGTAAAGGTGTCCACGATCCGGTGGATGTCTTGGGCACGCAGACGATTTTTCGGTCCATCTTTCATGAAGCCTTTGGAGGCATCTATCATGAATATGCCTTTGCGGGCGTTCGCACCTTCTTTATCCAGAACCATGATGCAGGCTGGAATGCTCGTTCCGTAAAAAAGATTAGCTGGCAAGCCAATGATGCCCTTTATGTAGCCGCGTTGGACGAGGTTCTTACGGATGGCGGCTTCCGCATTCCCACGAAATAGCACTCCATGTGGGAGGACACACGCACCCTTCCCGTTCGGCTTGATGGATCGGAGAATATGGAGCAGGTAGGCGTAATCGCCCTTGTTGCGTGGAGGGATGCCGTATCCTGCGAAACGTCCGTAATCTTTAGTCGCTTGTTGTCCTTCTCCCCCGGCCCTACCACCCTCGTTTGGGTGCAACCCCGTCGACCATCGTTTGTCGCTGAACGGTGGATTTGCTACGACGTAATCGAACGTCTTCAACGCTTCGCCTTCGGTGAAAAGCGGATTAGCGAGTGTGTTGCCTTGCTTGATCGTAAGCGTCTGACCAACACACCTGTTCGACAGGCGGGGTCTGTGCTGAAGTGTCCGGATGACCGCAAAAACAGAGTTGTCAGCGCCCAAGCGACGTACACGAGCGGAGGTTCAGGAGTTGGTGGCTGAGTTTGTGAGCAGCGGTATGCGCCGAAGCGAGTTTTGCCAGAGTCGAGGTTTGAGCTTCAGCACACTGGATCGCCATTTGAAGAAGCGGCGTTGGAAGAGAAGGCGTAGACCGGCTTCTTCGGCCGGTCGGTTGATGCCGGTGGAGTTGGCCGCCAGGAAATCGCCGACGCAGCACGAATCGAGTTGCGGGCTGGCCGTGGTGCTGCCGGGCGGGCGCCGGATCGAGGTGCATCCTGATTTTGATACGAGTACGTTCGAGCGCCTGGTGAGTTTACTGGAGCGGGTGTAGGCCGTGTTTGGACTGGGTCCAGCCACACGGATCTATTTGGCCGCCGGGGTCACCGACATGCGCAAGGGGTTCGAAGGGCTGTACGGCTTGGTCCGGGATCGATTGTCGTGCGAGCCCCTGAGCGGGCATTTGTTCTTGTTCTGCAACGCCCAGCGCAATCGGTTGAAGGTCCTCGTTTGGGATGGAAGCGGACTCTGGGTCTGTGCCAAGAGGTTGGAGAAAGGGCGTTTCACCTGGCCGCAGTCCGGCGATGCGCAGGGCAAGGTCGTACTGAGTCACGAAGAGCTCTCTCTATTGTTGGGTGGGATCGATCTGTCCAAAACTAAGCACAAGCGCTGGTACCGGAAGGCTCTAACAGAAGGACATGCTGCCGCATGAGTTGCTTGGTTGCTTGAACGTTTCGATCGACTCTGGTAAATCAGTACCCATTGTGACTGCGCCTCCCATTCCTTCTGCACCAGCCGATCTGGAACTCATCGCCCAACTGAAGAGCCGACTGCAGTACGCGGAGCTGAGGATTCGTGTGCTGGAAGAGCGACTGCGGCTGATGCAAATTGAAAAGTATGGAGCGGGCGGCGAAAAGCTCTCCCACGCACAACTGGAATTGTTCGAACTTGAGCCCGTCGTCAATGAAATGATCGAGCAGTCGGAGAGAGAGCACGCGCGGGTGCATCACTCGACCAGGACATCCGGCAAACATCCCGGCCGCCAGGAATTGCCTGCGAATCTTCCTCGCGTTGAGCGGATTCTGCCCTGCGCATTAGATCAGCGCGTGTGCAAACGCTGCGGCAAAGAAACAGTGGTGATCGGCTACGAGGAGAGTTCCCAGCTGGAGGCGGAGCCGGCGAAGTATTTTGTGCTGGTCACGAAACGAGAGAAGCGGGCTTGCCGGTCGTGTGAGGAACTAGGAGTGCTGTCGGCCCCACTGCCGCGACGGATCATAGAGAAGTGTCTGGCGAGTGATCAGATCGTCATCGACACGGTCATCAGCAAATATTGCAATCACGTACCGCTGCATCGGCAGAGCGTGATCTTGGAGAGAGACATCGGCTTGGAAATCAGCCGAGCCACCCTGGACGGCTGGGTTCTGAAAGTCGGCGAGTTGCTGATCCCTATGGTCGCCGCGCTGAGGCGAGAGTTGATTAGCGGAACTTACATCCAGGCGGATGAAACCCCAGTCGATGTCCAGACACGCGAGGGCCGGGGACAGAATCACCAAGCGTACCTCTGGCAATACAGTCACCCCGGAGGAACCGTGGTGTTCGACTTCCGTTTAGGCCGTGGACGCGATGGACCGAAGCGGTTTCTGGGACAGTTCGAGGGCATTCTCCAAACCGACGGGTATGCGGCTTATGATCAGATAGGTGGGCCGAAAATGGTACATGCCGCTTGTTGGGCTCATGCTAGAAGACAGTTTTTCGAGGCGGTGCAGCTAAATCCAAGAGACCCGGTTGCAACTCCAATTGTGGCGCGGATGGACGAGCTGTTTGCCGTCGACGCGGAAGCTCGCCGCAAAGCGCTGAGTGTTGCGGCGCGTCATGTCCAGCGTCAGGAGAGAGCCAGGCCTCTCCTGGATGATATTCGGAGCAAGATCGAGGTAGCACAGTCGATTACATTGCCCTCCAGTGCGCTCAGAAAGGCCTGCCAATACGCGCTCACACTGTGGAGGAAACTTACGCGATTCCTGGAATATCCTGAACTTGAGCTAAGCAATAACCTTGCGGAGAATTCGATGCGTCCCGTGGCTCTGGGTCGCAAGAACTGGATACACATCGGCAGCCCACTGGCTGGACCCAAGGTTGCGGCGATTCTCTCGGTCGTGGAAAGCTGCCGCAGGTTGAAACTCCCCGTGCGCGACTATTTGGCCGCGGTTCTCCCCGGGTTTGCCGATCTCCCGATCCAGCGCCTCCCAGACCTTACGCCCGCTGCGTGGGTCACCCGGCATTCATAGACCCAAGCGACGGGGGTGTTAGCGTGACGGTGATTTTGCGACCACAACCGCATCGTTTCCTGTTTTCCGACCAAGGACATCGGAAGGTTCACCTTCGCTGAGATCTTCTCGCTCCCGGTTTCATTCAATAGCCGAACAGTTGCGGAAGCGCAGTGGTCAATGCCGGAATGTAGGTGATTAAGAGAACTCCCAGGCTCAACACCATTACCACCGGCAGGGCGGAGCGCAGGACCTCCGGTACCGGCTTCTTGAAGCGATATGAGGACATCAAGAGATTCAGGCCAACGGGGGGAGTCAGATACCCCAACTCCATGTTTGCAAGGAAGATGATCCCGAGTCGCACAGGATCAATCCCGTATGCGGCTCCTAATGGCACCAGCAAGGGAACCTCAATGACGATTGCAGGGTATATCTCCATCAAACAGCCAACTACCAGAAGAAACACGTTTAAGAGAAGCAGAAACAGAATTGGAGAATGAATATGCTGGGTGGTCCATGCGACGGCATGCGCCGGGACCTCAGCGTCAACCAGGTAATTGGTGAAGCCGAGCGATACGCCGAAAATAAGAAGGACGCCTCCGATCAGTAATCCGCACTCCGCCAGCACTCGCGGGAACGTCCTGAAAAATCCGCAAATCGCGATTCAGAACTGCCTCGGCGAGAAATGCGTAGAACGCCGTGACCGCTGCCGCTTCAACCGGCGTAGCGATTCCGCTGAAGAGCGCTATGGAGGCGACGACGGGAGTGGCCAATTCCCATTTGACATCCCACAACGCGACTCGTGCCTCTGTCCATTCGAATTTGCGGATCGCGCCGCCGCTGGCCGGGCGCCGGATGCCCCACATGGCGGTGGCAGTCATCATGACCAAGGACGGAATAATTCCGCCAAGAAACATCTGCTTAATCGGCACATTTGCCACGATCGCGTAGACGATGAGCGGTAAGCACGGCGGCAAGAGCAACCCCAGCGAACCTGAGCCTGTCAGCAACCCGAGGGAATCTTTCTCCGAAAAGTGAGCGCCCAATAACACCGGCATTAGCAGACCGCCAAGCGCAAGAATGGTTACGCCGGAAGCTCCCGTGAAAGAAGTGAAAAGAGCGCACGCCAGCACGGTCACGATCGCCGGGCCGCCGCGGAATTGCCCAAAGAGTGCATAGAAGGCTCGCACCAACCGTTTTGGCGCGCCGCCTTCGGCCATGAAATAACCCGCCATCGTGAATAGCGGCAGCGTGGGAAGTGCCGGATTTGTCACCAGCGAGTAATGAGCAACGGGAATTGCGGCAATCGGTTGATCCGCGTTCCAGAACAAGATCAGTGCGACGCCACCCAGCGTCGCGAACGCCGGCATGCCTAGTATCGATGCGACCAGCATAATCAGCATCGCAGTCGGCACCGAGTGGTGGAAACCTCCCGGCCACGCGATCACGGTACCTACGACTAAAAGTGCGCAAAGCGCAGCCGCTGCCCGCGCGCTCCATCCCTCTGAAGTGTGGAGAACAATCCGGATCGCGATCACGGCGAATCCAAGGGGAAGAACCGACTCGACGATCCACATCGGAATGCCGTAAGCCAGAATTTGTCCGGCGTCACGCTCCGACGCGACAAACTGGTAGCTGGCCAGGCCCAGGAACGCTGTCACGGCAGCCGACACACCGGAAGTAAAAATTTGGGAGAGGCTTTTCCAGCGGCCATGAAGCGAAGTTTCCCCGAACGTCGAGAGCGAGAGCAGTCTTTTGTCGCGTGCAGCGATAGCGCCGCCCAGCATACCGACCACGAGCACCATGTGTTGGACGATGGTAGTCGAAGCCGGGATCCCCGTTTGAAATACGCGGCGCAGCAAGCTTTCCGCAAGCGGAACCAGCATCATGGCCAAAAGAGCGACGGAGACCACGGCATTCTCCGCCGTTTTCAGCCAGGCGCACAGGGTAACCGAACGAAAGAGGCCGGGATCGATGGACTCTGGGGGAGCGACAAGTGTTGTCATTTTCCGGATCCTTTTCCGGGTCCCGCAGGGGTCGCGCGATAATCACGCAGCAGCCGAACCACTTCGTCAAACATGTCAGCGGGCACGATCGTGCCGCGAATGTTGGGATACAGGCTCTCCGAGAAGCGCCGCCACTCCTCTTCTGCTTCCTTGCTGACGGGGTGAACCTGAAGTCCGCGCTTCTGCATGGCTGTAACCGCGTCCTGGTTTTCCTGGCGGCCGTGTTCCTGAAGCTCTTGGCCGCACTGCACCGCCGATTTCATCATGACGTCCCGCTCGGCGGGCTGAAGCGCTTCCCAGCTCTTTTTGGTAACTATCAACGCGCCCACGAGCGGCAGCCAGTTCACCTCCAGCATGTGGTGAGTCGAGAGGTAAAACTGGTTCGCAAGAACGTGGAAAGGGATCGTCGGCACAGCGTCGACCATTCCCGTTTGTAAACTGGTCAGCACATCCGACCATTCCAGCAGCACCGGCTTGTATCCCGCAGATTTCAAGAGTTCAGATTCCGGGACATCGCCCGCGGTCACAAAGACCCTCATGTTCTTGAAATCTTGCGGCAATATCCCGGGATCTTTCGAAAAGATTCTTACCCAGCCAGCATCTCCCCAAAAGAGGACAACGAACCCCTTGGCGGCCAGACGACGCTCTATGTCCCCTGCCAACTTTTCGCGTACATACGAGGCTTCTTCGAGCGACCGGTACATCAAAGGCATTTTCTGCAGCGCGCTCACGGATGGATCGATTTCCGACAGTCCTGCTGCGGTCAGAACCGCGGCCTGAAGTTGGCCCACCCGCATTCGGCGAACGATTTCATCTTCGCTCCCCATGGTGCCGCCGCCGTAAATCGTGAGCGCGATGGCGCCGTTCGAATCCTGCTTCCACTTCGCCCCCATCGATTCCAGGCTGTGATAATAAGAGGTTCCGGAAGGAACCAAAGTACCGAGGCGAATCCGCGTCTGGGCTGAGGCACTCGACGCGAAACCGATCGCCAGCAGTGCAGCGGCGAGACCTGCTCCGCCCAATGTTCTTCCCTTAACGTGCATCCGCATTATCACGTACCTCCCCAACCTTGTTCACGAATATGTCGCTTTCATGAGCCAGCAGCCAACGCGCGCGGCGCTGCATAACGACATTGCTCAGCTTCCACTCAGGTCGCGCCTCCGGATCTACGGCCAACGCCTTCTTGAGCAAGGATTCGAATTCATCGGAATCTTGTTTGCTCTCCGAAACGGTCGTGGCCATGGCGACGTAAGGTGCGGCGCTTTGCCCTGATGTGAGCTCGAGGGCGCGTTCGAAGTGTTTGCGCGACCGCGGAGCGAAATCTCCGCCTGCCGTTTGACGGACGGATTCGTAGGTAATCAGGAATTCGTGGATGGCCCCATACTCATAATCGGGATTGAGTTCGAAGGCGCGGTCAATCAGCGCTTCGACGATGGGCTGATCGGCGACCATGTCCGGATTGTCTTTCGAGACGGAGATGGCGGCGCCCCAGGAAGCGGCCGTCCAGTAGAGCAGTGGCACGTCCTTGCGCCCGGTCACGCGCACGGCCGACTTGGCGTTCTGACGGAGCTCGCTTTCAAAGCCGCGATGATTGATCTCGAGACCGCGAAGTCCATAGTTTCGCGCGCGCACGTAAAGTTTCCGGGCCCGCATGCGCAAGAAATCGTACTTTGCCAGATCCTGGCTTTCGATCTCCTCGGCAGGCACCTGCACATAGACGAAAGCATATTCAGTGAAGCCGCTGGAGGCGGCGAACAACAGTCCGCGATGCCGCGGGCTCTCCGCCAACAGGCTTTCCATTAGTTTGAGGCTGAAGGGCAATGCGTCTCCGACCAGATCGGGATCATCGTCGGAGGTAAAAGTTGTTCCGCCATTCGCGAGGGAATCTCCCAGTTTGTTGACCGCAATTTTCTTGATGGAGCATCCGCTCGCCGCGGCCGCAAAAGCCAGTAAAAACACGAGCGACTTCAGCCTCGACTTCTTCCCGATCTTCGAAAATGAAGTAGTTGTGCTCGAATTCAATGGATTACTCCGCCATTCCCAGGCTGAACCCGATCTATGCCCTTAGGAGAGCTCAACCGATGGTCAAGTCCTCGGAGTTTCACTTGACGTGTCGCAACGCTACTGTGCGTCCGCGAGACCCGCAAGCGACAAGGAGCGAAATCCCGGTTGCGGGAACGCGTTGTCGTACTTTGTCGCATGTTTCAGCGTTGAAGAGAGAGGCGCTCTTTTAGGGGAACGATCCATTTACTGGAATTGTCTTTATTGCTGGTCGGGACATTTGTCGGAAGATGGGTGGGTTGCTGGGAGCAATGGCCCTGCTCGTCCGGTCGTTCGCCTGTCGCTACAGGACGCACGGCGAAGGAAAACCGCGAGTAGCGCGGAACTAAGGAGTCCGCAGCGCAGCACGAGTGGTAGCAGCCTTCAACCCGATACGGCTCAGAAGACGAGAGAACCGTGGATCGCCGCGAAGCGGGTCGGCCAGTGGTTCGCTGCCCAGGTAAACCAGGTATTCACAACGTTCGTCATAGGCTTTGTCGAGCCAGTGGAAGGCATCATCCTTCCTATCAAGGCCGATATAGACCGTAGCGAAATAGATTGCGGGTACGTATTTCCTGGTTGAAATTTCAGTCAGTTTGGCTAGAGTTTTGTTGGCGTTGACCTTGTCGCCTGAGACTGCATACTCGTGGCCGATGAGGGCGAGAATTGCCGGGTCTTCGGGAGCAACCGCGAGAATACGTTGGAAATCGTCGCGGGCCTGCTGGTGCATTCCCAACTGCTCGTAAGCCCGGCCGATATTGACCAATGCGATGGCATAGCGGGGATCCAGTTCGAGCGCCTTTTTGTTTTGTTCGATGGTCACATCAAACCGCTTCGCTTGGTAATACGCTTCGCCTAGGGCCGAGTTCAGGAGCGGACTGATCGGATCAAGATCCAACGCCTTTTTTCTCTCCGCGATCGCCTCATCCAGCTTACCCATGGCGGTAAGGTAGTAGCCGTAAAACTGGTGAGCCGTGGCATATCCGGACCGCAATTGCAGGGCTTTTTCGAACTCCTTGCGGGCCTCAGGAAAATTCCATTCGTACACCAGCTGGGAATAGCCAAGCGGCACGTGCGCCTCGGCAAGTGTGCTGTCTAGTTCGATGGCCTTTCTCGCAGCCGCTTCGGCTTTCGGAAAGGCCTCGCTGGGCATCAGAGTTGAGTAAGGCGCGGATCCCAGCAGTTCGTAGCAGTCGGCGAGGCCGGCATAGGGTGGCGCGTAGGTCGGGTCGATCTCAATGGATTGTTGAAACAGCGTGATCGCCTTGGTGAACCCTTCTTCCGTGCGCTTGTTCCAGAAGTAGCGTCCTTCCAGGTAAGCGAGATAAGCTTCGCTATTGACCTGACGGGTCGGGGGGTTTGAATGCGGCAACTTATTCAAGACTCCGCCCGCAATGGCGTCCGCAACTTCAGCCTGTATGCGCAACACGTCCTGCAAATCGCGCTCGTAGCTCTCACCCCAGACTTGAGTCTGATCGCTGACGTGAATCAGTTGCGCGGTAATCGCCACGCGTTGTCCGAAACGGCGCACGCTGCCTTCGAGAACGTAGTTGGCACGGACATCCTTACCGATGCGATCAAGACCGCTCGAGGCATAAGCCGGGCTCAGGCGAATTACACCCATTTCATCGGGGTGGAGCTGCCCGAGGCGAGTAATCATTTCCTCGGTCAGTCCGTCAGCGATAAAGTCCTGGCCGGAATCGCCACTCGGGTTCTTGAAAGGCCGCACTGCCAGAACGATCTTGGCCTTGAGCGGCCAAATCCAGTCGTGAATCTGGGGCCAGAACGCGCCGAGCGGCACTGCCACAGCTATAAAGAGGAGCAGAGACCACAGCGCAATACGGCGTAAACGGTCGGGCGGAAGATCGACCGTTGCAGTCTGCTCAGATTGATCCGCGTCGGCGACCAATACCGCGACATTCGAGACGGAAGAGTCGGTGCCTCCATCTAACCCGTTTTCCGCGTCCACGAGCTTGCTCTGGCTTTCCTGCCACCAGGCGTCCAGTTCCTGTTTGTACGCGAAGACCGTGCCCAGCTTTCCTTGGGCCAGGCGGCGCACCGGCAAGCCCAAGTTCTTTTCCCAGCGCTGGACGGTCCGAACCTCTTTCCTCAGATAGGCCGCAATCTCCTTCCAGGAGTCGAGGCGGTCGCTGGCTGGCCGGTTTTGTAATGACACTTGCGGTTGTGTGCCGTCGCCACCCATCGTCGTCCCATCCAAAATTCAGACTGCGGAGTCGGGCAAGAATACGTGCTCATTCCAGTCAATACAATATGTCATCTCGCGCTTTGTTCGCATGACGCGGGTTGTCGCACATTGTCGCTTGCGCGGTTGTTTAGAAGATTGTACCTAACTTTGGAGCGGCTGCCGCAGGCACGTTCAGGCGCTGGTGCTGGAGGTGGAACCCGGCGCAGCAGATCTACGTGCGGATACGGCAGGCATCTTGATCACTCTTAGTTAGGTACCTCGGCTTCAAAACTACAATTTAGGAGAACTCTCATGAGACGGAACATTGCACGGGCAACGCTTGTGATCGTTTCCGTCGTGGCGTTTTGGGCGGCGATGGCCGTTCCTGCCACGGCGCAATATTTCCCTGGTATCGGTACTGTGATGACGTACAACGTGAATGAAGGAACCGACTTCCTGCAGGTGGTAGGCGCCCAAACTCTGCCACAATTCCTGCTCGGTGTCGGCCAGATACTTACGCAGGTCCAAGGCACCAACCCTCCAGAACGGATGCAGGCGGTTGCAGGAGAGATCCTAGAGGTCCAGCCTGAGCTGCTAAGCATACAGGAAGTGGACCAGTGGTATGCAGGAATCTTCGACCCGATTGCGGGCACGTGCGGAAGTATGACACTCCAATACGATATGTTACAGGACCTCCTCAGTGCTTTGGCCGCGAAGGGCGGGCATTACGAAGTTGCCGTGCAAGTCACCCAAAACGCATTTCCTCCTACACCAGGACTGATTCCGCCGGCTACTTACGTTTGCGTTGCCGTGACTGATTACAACGTCCTCTTGGCCCGTACGGATCTTCCTTCCTGGATCTTCCAGTGGAGTAACCCGCAATCCGGACAATTCGTGAATAAACTCGTTCTGCCAACTCCGGTCGGCCCAGTGCCGTATCCAAGGGCGTGGGCCTCGGTCGACGCGCAGTTTTTCGGGCACTCTTTTCACTACATCAACACCCATCTTGAGTCCTTCGACGCGAATATCCGGGAATTGCAAGGCGGTGAATTGCGAGCGGGTCCGGCAAACAGCGCCTTACCTGTGATTATCGCGATGGATTCAAACGCGCAGGCGTTCCCCTTACCACAAGACCCGACCTATGTGGATTTTATGTCGGCTGGCTATAACGACGTTTGGTCCAGGATCTTTCCGAGGCGCGCGGGGTTAACGTGTTGTCAGAATGAAGCAGACAACAATCCCGTTTCGCAGCTGTACCAGCGAATAGACCTGGTGCTAACACGCGGCAGAGTTACTCCGTGGGTAGCCGCGCTCCTTGGGGCCGATCCGCGAAGCCGGCTGTCCGACGGACTCTGGCCCTCGGATCACGCCGCATTAGTGGCGGGCGTGGTTGTGGGGAGCAACTAGGAGACTCGCAACCGCGCCGTCCTTTATTTCGCGTTCGTGTCGCGCCCATTAAGTGGATGCGCACAGTTGTGGAGTGGTGTGATGTATGCACATCAGCAGGGGTATGGTGGCTGATTTCGGGTCGCGGGTCCTCATGCATGGACTCCGTCGTTACGGTGAACACAGCAAATTGAGAGTTTCCAAATGAAGCTTTCTGATTTCAGTGGGAAGCAGTGGCGAGTGCTGTTGATCCTGATGCTGGTCAACTTTGTGAATTATGTTGACCGTCAGGTCGTGTTCTCCCTGTTTCCCTCCATTCGTCGTGACTTTGGCCTTAGCTATGTGCAACTTGGCTATCTGGCAACAGCTTTCACCGTGGTGCTCTCGCTGGCAAGCTCCCCGTTGGGCATGCTGGCCGATCGGATTTCACGGCGGGCCGTGATCAGTGCTGGTGTCCTGTTCTGGAGCGGCGCGACGTTCTTCAGTGGACTGGCGGGCTCATTCCGTGCCTTGCTGACCGCAAGGGGGTTGGTGGGAATTGGGGAAGCCGCTTACACGCCCGCCGGTGCAGCCGTGATCAGCGCAACTTTCCCGCAGGAAGTCCGGGCGCGCGTGCAGGGAGCGTTCGACGCCGGTATGTTCATCGGAGGCGCAACCGGCATTGCTCTGGGCGGGATTATAGCGGCTTCGTTCGGCTGGCGCTTCGCCTTCTTCCTGGTGGGGATACCGGGAGTCGTACTGGGGCTAACCGCCCTGCGGTTGCCCAAGTCGGTGGTTAATGTCGCGAAAGAATCGATGCCCGTATGTGAACTGTTGCGGGTGCCGGCCTTCTTGGCACTCCTGGTCAGTGGATGGTTCTGCAGCTTTGCCGGATATGCCTATGTTGCTTGGGGTCCTGAGCTAGTTCAGGTCTACAAAGGGTTTAGTGCGCGTCAAGCAGGCTTGGCGTTGGGACTGACGATCGTGCTGGGTGGCACACTTGGCATCGCCAGCGGCGCGTACTTATCTGATTTGCTGGCGAAACTGCGCAGTTGGGGACGAGCCGTGATCGTTCCCATTGGCTTTGTTCTGGGAGCTCCGGCAATTTATTTTTCGCTGCACGTAAACGGAAAATTTCACTTCTTGTTGTTCTTCGGTTTAGGGGCATTTTTCTTAAGTTGGTATCACGGCCCGTTGACCGCCACCATCCATGACTTGGTGCCCCCACGCGGGCATGCGACGGCACTAGGGTCTTATTACCTGTTCGTAAACCTTTTTTCTATGGCCATTGCACCGGTTGTGATTGGGCGGCTGGCGGACCGCTACAACCTGATCACCGCCCTGCACGTACCGATCCTCGCGCAACTCGCAGGAGCGGCGTTTTTCGTAGTGGTAATTCAATGCATTCGGCACGACGGGCTCCGTCACCCGGTGCTCGCCCGCCATTGGGATGACGCACCGTGCACACTAGCGCCGGGAGTTGCCTTGGCGTTTGAGGACCCTTGATCTGGGATGTACAATCCCGACACACTTCCCTGGGGAAAACTTAAGTGAGGAGAAAATTCCATGGCCCAAGCGGCACAGTTGCCCATTATTAGCCATTACACCGCTTATAAACCCCGGCCCTTTACTCGCGAGGAGCGGGACAAAACCACGATTCTCTACGGCGGCCTTACTTGGAAGCATGAGCGGCTGATGCAAGGCGCGCTTCACAACCTGAAATACAACGCCGAGCCGCTGCCCCACATTGCGCGCGAAGACCTGGATGCGGGCAAGGAGTTGATCGACGTGGGTGCCTGCTGCCCCACCATCTTCACCACTGGAAGCCTGGTCAACTTTTTGAAGAAGGAAGTGCAGGAGCACGGCAAGGACGAAGTGAATCGCAAGTTCGTCTACCTCACGGCCGGCGCGTGTGGTCCATGCCGCTTCGGCCAGTATCACGAGTCTTATGCCATGGCACTCGATGGGCTGGGACTCCGCGACTTCCGTCTATTCTTACTGGCGCAGGACGAACTCGACCAGGGGCCGGGCAACGGTGGCGGTCTGGACATCAACATGCCCATGAGCCTCGGCCTCATCTGGTCGATCCTTTGCGGCGATCTGGTTACCGATCTCGAGTACTTGACCCGGCCCTACGAAGTCAACCCCGGGCAGACGGAACTGGTGCTACGCCAGTGCGTTGAGCAGATGTATGACGTCTTTCTGCACCGGCCGGATCACGGCAAGAAATATGGGACGCTGGCCTGGCATTTGCTAAGCAACTATTTCACCCGTGCACTGCGCGAAGTTCGCAAGAAGTGGGACGGCATTGAGGTGGACCATTTGCGCGTAAAAGCCAAGGTCAAGATCACCGGAGAGTTCTGGCTGCAGACCCACGAAGGCGAAGGCAATTACAACATCAAGCGCTGGCTGGAGTCGGAAGAGTCAGAAGTAGTGCCGCCGCCGGTCGCAGTATGGCTGCACTACCTGTTGCACCCCACCATCCGCAAACTGGAGCATCGCAACACCAAGAGCAAGCACCCAAGGGCTGAGAACCTCGCCCTGCACGCGCTGGAGCGCATCTATCGCGGCACCTACAACCGTTTCCGCAGGGCGCTGTCGAATTTGCCGCACGAACTGCCAGATCAAGAGGAGCTCAAGCGGCTGGCCGAACCCTTCTACCACTTCGAACTGCGGGGCGGGGAAGGGCACATGCTAATCGGCAAAGCGTTGCACTCCTACCATCACAAGACAGCCCACATGATCTGCGAGCTGTCGCCGTACTCGTGCATGCCCAACACTATGTCGATCGGGTCGATGGCCAACGTCGTCGGCAAATATCCCGATCTACTCTACGCCCCGATCGAGGTTAAGGGCGACGCCGAGGTGCACGCGCTTTCGCGCTGCCAGATGATCCTGACGGAAGCGAAGAAGCGGGCGCAGGCAGAGTTTGAAGGCGTTATGAACAAGACCGGGCTAAGCGTCGAGCGCATTCGGAAATACGAGGCGAAGCATCCGGAAGTCCGAAAGGCCACGTATTACGTGCCTCATCGCGGCTACGCCGGCACCGCGGCTAACTATGTGATGCATCTGGCCTACGACAAAGGGCTGGCGCGAGCTTAGGGCAACGATGCGAACGGCTCAACGCTCTGGGACGCGCCGAACTGACACGAGGTGGAGCCATTGCGAGGTCGAACCGCTGCGAATCGAATCATGACGAGGTCGAACGATGGCAGGTGAAGGTTTTATCCAGATCCAACCGCTCGAGGCAGATCCTTCGCTGATCAGACCGTCCGCTCCTCGAACTGCCATTCCTACGGGCACAGGAAGAATCTGCGGCCTCGATGTGGGCAGCACGACCTGCAAGTACTCGATTGCCACGGCGTCCGGGGAGCTGCTGGGTCAGGCCTACGAACCCCACAACACTAAGCAGGCGGAGAAAATCCTCGATTTCCTGACCCGCTTGGAGAAAGATCACGGCTTTACTCCGGAGCAGGACCGCGTCTTCTTCACCGGGTCCGGGGCCGGACTCATCGCCCCCTTAGTAGGCGGGAAGATCGTTCAGGAAGTTGTGGCCGTCGCCGCGGCCGTCGAGAAACTTCATCCGAACGTGCGCTTCGTCAGCGAAATCGGCGGCGAAGACATGAAGACGATTTTCTTCAACGGCAATGGGCCCAGCAAGAGCAAGCAAGTGCTGATGCAGAGCGCCTGTTCAGGCGGCACCGGAACCTTCATCGAAAAGACTGCTCGGAAACTGGAAATCTCAACAGAGCAACTCTCGCAGATGGGCTACAACGGTTACACGCTGCACAAGATCAGCAGCAAGTGCGGCATCTTCGCCGAAGCGGACTCCAACACCTTGCTCAAGGCCGGAGTTTCCGTGGAAGAGATCATCGCTTCGCTGTTCGAGGCCGTGGTCTATCAAAACCTCGCAACTCTGACTCGCGGCAACACTCCCCTGCCTGAAATTCTTTTACTGGGCGGGCCTAACCTCTTTTTCAAAGGATTGCAGGAGGCGTGGCGTTACCATCTGGCCAAAGTATGGAAAGAGCGCCAAGTCACTATCCCAGACGACCGGGATCCGGCGTCGTTCATCCGTGTGCCCGACGATGCTCTTTACTACGCGGCCCAAGGCTGCATCGAAGTGGGGTTGAGGGATTCGCCGAGAGTCGGCACCTACCTGGGGACGAAGAGGTTGCGTTGGTGGATTGAAGAAGGACAACACGAGGAGAAGAAGAAGCTAGGCAGCGCCGGATTATGGAAAGATCCCACCGAGCTGCAGTCTTTTCTGGATCGCTATTGCACGCCTGGCGGCAAAGGGAATGACTCCCCGGCGGCCGCAAAGAGCAACGGTAACGGAAACGCCAACGGAAACGGGCACTCGAACGGCCACCGAAAAGCCGCACGGCGTCCACCAGTCCAACTCCCCATCCTCGGCAAGACCAGCAAACTCGGCCCCGTCGTGGTGGGCTGCGATTTCGGCTCCACGACGGCGAAGGCAGTCTGCATGTCGCCGGACAAGGATTTGCTGTTCTCCTGCTACGCGCTAAGTCGCGGGAATCCGATTGACGACGCCAAGAGTCTGTTCCGGCAGGTCCGCGAAGCGGTGGGAGACGGCGAGATTCTTGGCCTGGCTATCACGGGCTATGGCAAGGACTTGCTGAAAGATATTCTGGGCGCCGACTGCCCCGTGGTCGAGACGATTGCTCATGCCAGCGCCGGTCTGCACTACTTCCCGGACGCGGATTGCATCTGCGACGTGGGCGGCGTCGACGTTAAAATCATGATCCTGAACAACGGGGCAGTCACAGATTTCCGCCTGAATTCGCAGTGCTCCTCTGGAAACGGCGCATTCCTTCAGGGTGTCGCGGAGCGCTTCAACATTCCCATGAGCGAGATGGCGGACGGCGCTTTCCGCGCTAGATCCATGCCCCAACTCTCCATGGGATGCGGAGTCTTCTTGCAGAGTGACATCGTCAATCAACAACGCAAGGGCTGGCACGCGGAAGAAATTCTGGCGGGATTGTGTGCGATTCTCCCGCTGAATGTGTGGATCTACGCCGGCGGCCTGAACAACCTTCAGCAGGTGGGAAAGAAATACATTCTGCAAGGCGGGACCCACAAAAACCTTGCGGTGGTGAAGACGCAGGTGGACTTCATCTTGAAGAAAGTTCCTGGTGCGGAAGTGGTCGTGCATCCGTACTCGGGCGAAGCTGGAGCGATTGGCGCGGCCCTGGTCGCTCTGGACTGGTGGGAAGGCGGCGGAGAAAGTAAGTTTCGCGGTTTTGATGCGATCGAGAGGTTGACCTATAAAACTGCAACTTCCGTCGACACGGTCTGCCACTGGTGTCCCGTAACTTGCCAGCGCAGCTTCATCGACGTGGAACTGGATGGCGGAAAAGGCCGGGAGTGGAGCAAAGTCCCTCTGGAAAAAGGCTGGGAGCGGGTGATCGTGAACAACTCCTGCCCCAAGGGACTGGTGGAAGATCTGAACGAAATGAAGGTCATCAAGAGCGGGATGGAGAAGACCAAAAATGCGTTTCCCAACGTTGCCGATTTGGTCCGCAAAGAAGCGTTCCGTCGCGTCGCTACCTAAGGATCGCTCGCAGGTGCGCGTCGGAATTCCGAAGGTGCTGAATATCTGGACAACTCACCAGTTCTGGGTGGGCTTCCTGAAATCCATCGGCATCGAGTCGGAGAACATCGTATTCAGCTCCGACACCTCCGAGGAGCAGGGGCGCGAGTTCGGCAAGGGCCGCGGTACGGTCGATTGCTGCTATCCGGTGAAGTGCATCAGCGGGCACTACGGCGAATTGGTATTCGGACAAAAAAAGAAGATCCACATTCTTCTCAGCCCGATGATTCACTCGCTGCCCTCAGTCCTGCATGGGCACGTGGTCGACACCGTGACCTGCACCCGCGTCATGGCCGGACCCGAGAACATAAAAGCTGGCTTCCTCAAGGAGCGCGATGTTTTCGGCGAGGCCGGCATTACTTATGCCTCGCCGTTTGTCAGCCTCGGCGATCGCCACATGGTCACCGACCAACTGCACACTTCTCTCAAAGATGTCTTCAATCTTGAACTGGAAGAAACCGAACGCGCGGTTAAAGCGGGATTTGAGGCCCTCGACAGCTTCACGGAAAAAGCCAGAAAACAGAGCCGCGAAATTCTGACCTGGTGCGCGAAGAACCAGAAACCATGCATCCTGGTGCTGGCACGTCCCTACCACATGGATACGGGGATCGGCCACGAGATTGAAGGAGACCTGCAGGCCCACGGATATCCGATTCTCTGGTTGCAGTATCTTCCCGGTGACGAAGACCTGATGAACTGGCTGTTCGAAGCCGATTTGCAGATGGGAAGGATCAAGAGCCCGTTTGACATTTCCGATGTGTGGACTTCGTCCTACAGCAGCAACACCAACGAAATCATGTGGGGAGCGAAGGTTGCGGCGCGCTGCCCCTGGATTACTTGCGTGGTTCGCCTTTCCAGCTACGAGTGCGGCATGGATCAGCCGACATACACGCCTACGCAGAAAATCGTGGAAGCGACCGGAACCCTGTTCTTCAAGTTTGGAGACCTCGATTCAACGAAGCCGGCAGGCGGCATCAAGATCCGCATCGAGACCATCGTCCACTACTTGTCGAAGTATTCACCAAAAATTATGCAGCAAAAACTGGAATGGTTGTCGCCGAACTGCCCGCTCGGGGCTCTTCCTCCTTTCGTACAGCCGGAAGCGATTCAGGAAGAGGCGGACGTCGCGCAGCCACTGTCTCATCAGGTTTGTGAGTGACGCCTATCTGTCGTAGAAGCCGAAATGGCCGAGCATGAGACAACGCGGCCTTTGCCTGACCGAGGTCCCATGAAACGACTACTGCTGTTTATTGTCTCTGCCTATCTCCTCTTATCTGGCTGTGCGCCCTCCTCAGTACATGCGCTGTATACGGACCAGGACGCAGTCGTGGAGCCTGATTTGGAGGGAACGTGGAGCCTGGTCCCCGACGACAAGGGAGAACTTGTTTTCCAGAAATCCGGGGATCACGAATACGCCTTGGCCATCTTTTGTACGGACACAAAGGTCCGCCAAAACTACGAGGTCCACCTGGTGCGCCTGGGAGGTCAGCTGTTCATGGATCTCATTTTCAAAGATCAAACGGTCGATGAGACAGAAGTGGACGGCCCACTCGGCGTCGTCCCCACGCACATTATTGCAAAGGTAAAGATTGCCAGAGATGACCTGGCTTACGCACCCCCTGGAGGAGGATGCGATCCGGAAGCAAAGCATCTCGGGAGGCACTCCGCTGGACTATCAGATGGCTAACGGATCTCCTCTGCTTGTAACAGCACAAACGGACGCTCTGCGCCGCTACATTTCTGCTCACGCTGAAGACGTGTTCTCTGACTTCGAGCATTTGAAGCGCAAGGGGGGACGTTGATCCAACGATAGGGCCATGTGACCTGTAGATGGGCATCACGTACAAGTGAATCTACTGACGCGAGTTAGAAGTCTCACTATGTTCAGTTCCGGTGATCTGTTGGATTATGACCGCCGATTCCGGGCAGATCACGGGCTACCCTGAAGTAATCCGTCCTGGACGAAGGAACGAAGACTGACGGCCTGAAAATTTGCTGGTCAAGCGGTCAAGCGTCGGCGAAGTCACGCTGGCTGCGGATTCAATCTGTCAACCATGTGTTTGCTCTGACACTTACGCTTGATCTCTGCCGTTGCATAGTCGTGCAGGATCATGTTCATGCGGGCAAGGCCTGCCGTGGACGAATCTTTGTCCTGACCGTAGATGGTTACCTTCACGTCATTGCCGCGAGCGGCTTCGTCGCCGATTTTCAGGAGCAACGAGCCAGAACCGCACGTGGGGTCATAAACAGTCGTGGCGTTCGTAGTCTTGGCGTGTCGGATACCGAGAATGCTGGCAATGACCCGGCTGACTTCCGCTGGTGTATAAAACTGCCCTTTGCTTTTGCCACTCTCGGTCGCAAAATGCCGCATCAGGTACTCGTATGCGTCGCCGAGGAGATCGTCGCCTTCGGCCCTGTTCTTGGAAAAATCAAGAGCCGGATTCTCGAAGATGGCGACAAGATTGGTGAGCTTTTCCACCATGTCTTTGCCGCTGCCGAGTTTGTTTGCGTCGTTGAAGTCGGCGAAATCGGACTGGGAGAGCTGAGGGTTGGCTTTGACCAGCGGTCCGATGATCTTCTTGTTGATCTGGTCGCCGATGTCTGACTTGCCCTTCAGCGCGACCATGTCGGTGAAGCTGGCACCGGGTGGAATCGTTATGGGCGCGTAGGCTTGGCCAGCGTATTTGTCGCTGATGTACTTAATGAACAGGAGAACAAGGACGTAGTCTTTGTATTGCGAGGCATCCATTCCGCCGCGCAACTCGTCGCAGCTCGACCAGAGGGAGCTATAGAGTTCGGATTTCTTGACGGCCATTCCTTGTAGTCCCGAAGCCTGCGTGGCTGTCGGAGTGCGACGCCGCCAGCACGCGGCCAGCTTTTCTTGAGGGAAGAAATGGCATTATCGCACAGGGGAGGAGCGGGACGATGTGTCGGCACATACTCGGTGCAGGTATGCGTGAACCCACGACCCCTCGACGCCCTCGTCCTGCTGCGCCGATTCGTGTGCCCGATTCCAATCGCCCTTCGCATCCCACCACAGTCCAGCAAGGGCGTGCGAGAGTTCCGCTGGCGGTTCGGTCGCGGTGAGCGATTGGCGAAAGCCGTCCAAGGTCATTTTTGAGTCTTCGTCTCCTCGGAGTTGCTTCAATGCTCGCCAAGGTGCGCCCATTCTGATTCCGATAAAGAACGCAAGAACTTGTCAACTTCGTCGAGCACGCCATGCTGTTCAGCCCAGTCGATGTGTTCTTTTAGCCGCATCATCTTCGCCAGTGCGGATGCCTCATGCCAAGCCGCTAGGATCAACGGTAGCGCGGGTTCCCAGCCCCCACCTACCCTCGTCCGGTTCGGCAACATCTCCCAAAGCGCATTCCATTGTGGCGGCATCGGACATACTCTTCTGTTTTCGCGGCAATACCGCACTAGGTCGTCTTTCATTTGTTGTCCGATCCTTCCGCGTCTCTAAAAATATTTCATCAGTCTGAGAACACATTATCAATCTTCCGCATGATCCGCTCTGCCCAGTGCACGGCAGCGGCATCAGTTACAATCCCTTGCCGGAGGGGGATTTATGGCAAATCTGAGCGGGCTGGCGTCTTTTGTGTCGAAGTTGAAGGCAGTGCGAACGAGTCTAGTGAAAGAGCTTCGGCATGTTGATGCGGCTCTTTCCGTTCTTGGCAAGTTCGGCGGCGGGCGTAATTCCACCAGACCGAAGAGTGGGGTGTCAGCCTTGGCTCGCAAGCGCATGAGCCTCGCGCAGAAAGCGCGATGGGCAAAAGCGAAAGGTCTCGTGTCGAAACCCAATCGCACCATGTCGGCATCAGCCCGCAGGAAGATCGCTGCGGCACAAAGGGCGAGGTGGGCGAAGCTGAAGGCGGGAAAGAAATAGGATGCTTAGAAGCCCAGCGGAGCCTGCGAGCATGAGGCAGGCTTTCATACTCAGTGCCCGGTCTACTCTCACATCGTAGTCGCGGAAGCTTAACGAAATGAGCAGGAGCTATTTGCCCGACCTGAATTAAAAAGGAGTCATGTTCATGAGTCTCCCCACAATTCACCGCGTCGTCACCGGGCACGATGAGAATGGCAAGGCCATCGTCTCCTCGCAGGGGCGGCTGCCCACTGTGGTTGAGATCGCGGCAGTTCCGGGGATGGTCTTCCATGAGGTGTGGGCCACCGCTGGCAGTCCGGCAGCAATCGACAACGGCATCGACCCAACGCTCATGCCACTCCGCTTGCTGCCGCCCAAGTCCGGTACCCGCGTTCGCTTTGTGGACTTTCCGTCCGAAACGCCGGACGTTCTGGTGCGTGGCAGCGAGAGGGCTGAGGACGCATTCGCGCAGATCGGCGACGTTTCGGCGTTGACCGTGAAGACCGATTCGCCGCACCCGCTGATGCACCGAACCGAAACCGTGGACTACGGGATCGTTATCGAGGGCGAGGTCACTCTGGTGCTCGATGATTCTGAGGTGCTGCTCAGTCCCGGCAGCGTGGTAGTGCAGCGCGGCACAAACCATGCGTGGGCGAACCGCTCCGGGCGGGCGTGCAGGATGCTCTTCGTGCTGGTGGACGGAACCTACGATCCAACCATTGCCGCCACGCTGGCTGGGCGCTGAACGGGACATTCCCCCAGTTGTCTTAGCTCATGGCCATCGCTGGCTTTTAGCCTGACTGTCTCGCCTATGCGCCATCTCCTAAAAGAGGACGACTCGCTCTATCCCAGCAAATCGCTCACGATGTTGAGCCATTCCGCATCCAGTGGCTCTCGGCAAACGGGCTTCCCCGCCCGACCGTACCCCATCACGGCAACTACCAGCGATGGATGATGCGGTTAAGCCACATTGATCCGCAGGCGCTACAACGCATTCCAAACTGGGAACCTGCGCTCCATGTTGTCTGCAAAACAGCACGCCTAGAAATGCAAGAACCGCGCCGGAAAGTCAGAGACCCGCTATTTCAATTTCACGAATAGCAAGACGAAAATCGCCCACACCCCCACGGTTACCGGGAACTGAACCAATTGTGCGTCTCGCAGCGCACTTCCTCTTGGAACCAAAAACGTAAGCCCCAACATAGCCAACGCCGTGACTATCCCGAGGAGCAATTTGATTTTGAAGCCCATCGTGGTTTTACCTCGCTAGTCTTGCGCCTAGCATCATCCTCGCTACGCCGGGAAAGTGCAAATCCTCTCGTCCCACGGCTCACAAATGGGTGTCGGTTCCCAAGCCGAGCCAAAGTGTGTTTGAACCTCACAGCTTGTCGTGCGTTGAGTCACTGACTTTCATCCGTGACGGCATAGTCTGGCATTGATCAATGATTGATCCGCACGCAATCCCCCTCCGAGCGGGTCGCCCAATCAGAAAGCAAAGGAGATTCATCATGTTTGGCCGCATCGTTGAATTTACTCCGAAGCCGGAAATGAAAGACGAAATCGTGAACGTTCTCCGCAAAGAGGTTCTGCCGATCCTGAAGCAGCAGCAGGGATTTATGGAGTTCCTGCCCTTCGTGCCCGAGACCAAGACGGAAAAGTGGATCGCCGTCACTCTCTGGGACGAGAAGCGGGATGCAGATCGCTGGGAGCGCGAAGGGTATCCCCATGTGGAAGGAATCCTCAAACTCTATCTGGTCGCCCCGCCCCTCTGCAATTACTACAACGTGGAAACATCCCTTTGCCAGCACTTCGTAGAAGCCCTGACGGCCTGAGGTCTGACACGAGCGGTAGGAGTTCGCCGCTTGTTTTGCTCGCGACCAATGACGCGAGGATTCTTCTATTCCCCGGTAGTCGGCAACATGCTTTCCAGACGGCGAGTTCGCTGTGAGCCCGCACATCAATACGTGATTGCTGTCACTGACAGGACGCGCTCATTCGTGTGATCTTTACCAATCTCGCCCCACCGAAGAGCAGTTCCCAACCCGGTGTGCACACCCCCTGAGGCGAGAGCTTTTCGGGCCTAGTAGATCGAGGCCGGAACGCTCGTTGCTGAAACGAATCGACTTCGACCATGGCCCCCTGCTTCCGTCCGTGAAGGAGGTTTGCTATGACGCGCAATCCCACTCTTAATTATTCTCTCAGTGTTGTTGCGGCTTCTGTTGCTTCTGTCGCAATTCTGACTCTATTGATCGCGGCCGCCTTGAAATTGGGGTAACTGGAAGCGCCAACAAAGGGGGTGGCGACGATGGCCACTTACGGTGAGTGGATAAAAAAGTCTGCGCGTATCGGCGCATTACTCGGTGGTGTCGCCGGGTTTTTCTATGGCGCCTACATCATGGCGACCAACCTCACTCTCGGCTGGACAGATGTATTGGACACAATGGGGTCGGTTGCCGCTACGCTTATATTCGCGGTCATATTAGGTAGCCTTTGTATCGCAATCGGTGGGCTGGCAGGACTGGTCTTAGGCGTCGTTGCGTCCCCGCTTAGCGCACTCCACTTTCGGAGGTCTTGATACTTCTCCGGATAGATCGCCCATTTCACGTCCTCAAGGAAGCCAAGGCGGGGGACGCGAAGCTGCAAGAGTCCGCTCCGACCGACGCGACGGCGTAAGGTCGCCGTGTTGATTGCGATGACATGGGCATGCAAAACGACTCAGAGCAGGTTCTCTCTGGGTCGATTAGGGAATCGGGTAGCCAATGTCTGCAACTACAATTCTGCTCGAAGTTCAGAAACTCAACGACGTGAGCGACCGCCTCCGCTCTCTAGCGGGGCAACATCCCGTCGTCTCGGAAGGGCTCCTCGCCATCTCGTCACACGTTCGCAACAGCGCCACTATATTGGAAGAGTTGTCCACGACGAAAATGTCGCATGCAGCAATGGAAGACCACGCGATCCGCTCTGGAGAAGACTTACGTTGTCACTCTGGAAGGCTTTGGTGAGTCGCCGCATGGTGCGCTACCTCACTGCCGTCGGTAACGCCCGTCACTGAAATGAGGGTAGCACAGTAGCGTAGATTTTAAGTGGCACAATTCTCAGCGTCCGCTCCTCAACCGAGTATGCCGCCCGGCACACGTTGGTGGAGGAATTTAACCTCGCCGTCACGGAGGAACTGGAAGAGGCACTGGAAGAGTAACCCCGGTGGCTTTGCCGGGTGTGCATGATGTACCACTGCAACCCGAGGCAGTAGCGGAACCCCGTTTCCGAGCGCGCTACGGGCTACACCAAATGTGAAGGGGCGAGTGCGGCGTGTGGCAAGATTTTCGCCAGCACCTCCACCTTCTGCTTCGGAAGGAGGTCTGTGAGGCCGACTCCAACCCGCATTAAACTGAAAAACATTCTGTTCGCCACTGACTTCTCGCCATCGGCGGAAGCAATTCTGCCTCATGCTCTGGATGTGGCTCGCCGTTACGGTGCTGTTCTGTACACCGTCCACGTGCTGCTTCATAAGCCGTTTGTCGAGGACCCCGAGCAAATCAGGTTGATGGCTAGTCAACGAACGCCTGCCTTGATGCGCTCCATTTCGTGGAAGGATATCGATTACAAAGAACTGGAAGAACTGATTGAGCAAGGCGATGCTGTGGAAGTGCTCTCGAAAATGATCTGGAAGCATGGCATTGACCTTAGCGCCATCGGCAGCAGCGGCCGCAAGGGGCTGGAAAAGCTGTTGCTAGGCTCGGTCGCGGAGGAGGTCTACCGCAGTGCCGAGCAAATCAAGTTGTTCGCTAATCAACAGCTGCCTGCCTTGGTGCGCTCCGAGTCGTGGAAGGATGTCAAACACAAAGAACTGATTGAGCAAGGCGAGGTTTCGGAGGTGCTCTCGAAACTGGTCCGGAAGTATGGGATTGACCTCATCGTCATCGGCACCGGCGGCCGCAAGGGACTGGGGAAATTGCTGCTAGGCTCGGTAGCCGAGGAGGTCTTCCGCAATGCCCAGTGCCCCGTGCTCACGGTAGGTCCGCACGTCACTCGCTGGAGAACCGATGGCAGCCTACAGCACATTCTGTTTGCCACCGACTACGGGCCAGAGTCTTTGCACGCGCTCCCCTACGCCATATCTTTGGCAGAGAAGAATCGGGCACTTCTGACCCTTCTACATGTGGCACCAGAAACTGGGGTCAGTCTGTTTCTGGCTGACCCGAGCGAAGTGACAACTTCCACGGAGGAGCAACTCCGCGCCCTGATTCCTAAAGGAACGCGGCTTTGGCATGAGCCCGAGTACATGGCGGAGTTCGGTTCCCCGGCAGAGACGATCTTGAGAACTGCCGCGCCGACGGCCGACATGATCGTGCTGGGCGTAAAACGGCCGGGAGCTTTGACCAAACACCTCGGCGAGGGTGTGGCGTACAAGGTTGTCTGCGAAGCGCCCTGCCGGGTGCTTTCGGTGGGTGCCCGGTACCACGCATAACGAGTGCGATCAGGCCCGTAAGAGGACATCCGGGAAAGGCGTGGCACTGCGCGATGGCGCGGTGACCAAGTGACGCGAGTTCTGGACCGGAGAGTGGCGAACGCGGTGAGCCAACTGCTCCTTGGGGAGAGGAATGGGCAGCAAATCGACTAGGAGGAGGCTGTGCGATTCAGCCGGGTGGCTTTCGCGGACGGAAAAGTTTCAGAGCCGATTTCAGGCGCTCCAGACGTGCTGGCCCTCGTTGCATTCTTCAGGTGGTACGAAGAGACGAAATTAAATGCCAACAACTAATCTGCCCACGGTCGTGTACCACGCTGATTGGGGAACTGCCCCCAAAAAGCGATGGCTCTGCAACGCCGTTCTAGAAGGCGACGGCTACCCCCGTCGTGTGGCATAATACGTTCTGCCTCCCCAAAGAGTAGTTCCCGCCGTGGACGCAACACCGGAGAGGCGAATGACCTGAACCCGGCGAGGTGGGCCCCCGTGAACCAGCTACGTTGGAAGTGCTACCTCTTGTCCCTCCTGAGAATTCACCATTCGGACTGTGAACTTTGCAATGAACGTGAAAAGTACGGAGAGGAGATGCGAAAGCGGCTGGAAGAGTTGAACTGGCGGACGCAGCCGCGTTCGCTCAACGATGGGGTCTTCGATTCCAAACCCGCAGAAGTTATAAGTCCGCCCATTTCGCTGGCGCAGCAGCCGAAGAAGATTGCTTAGAGCCAGCGGAGCCTGCCGCGTGTGCCCGGTGCAGGGTTAACCTACATTAGCCAGACAAATTCCGATTGGAGAATGAAGAATGCCGAAATTCAGAAAGAAGAGAAGAAGAGATCACGGCTTGAGGGCGTGTCCGTGCTGATACTGCTGGGGCTGCTCGCTGGTGCCGTGGGTGGAATGGGTATCGGTCTGATCCAGTCGAGGGCCATGTCGCAGGCATCCTCAGCCAGCAGCCCTCGCAAGTAAATCTGGCAAAACGGAATCAGATCAGCACCAGCAAATCTCTTGCGATGCTGGGCAGTGGGTCAGTCTGATTGCGGCGCACGGAATTTCACCGTGGGTAGCGGAAGCGATGAAGAGAGCTTCCCGCCAGTAGCCTATCGAATCGCAATCCACGGTCATCATGGTTCCACCACATGGTCGCTGGGGTGGCCACAAAGGGTTCCTGCACCTATGAAACGCCCGAGCCGACCCAAGCCCCCTCCGGGCAGCCAAATCCCAGCAGAAGGGGCTCTGCTGAGGCGGACTCCAAATCCTGCTACCCAGTTGCAGAATTGGCGGGTCAGCCCTTGATCAGCTTCTTCAGCACATAGTCAAAGAAACGCTCAGTGGTGCCGTCATCGGAAGTCCAATCGGCACGGAGCGTCGTCTTCTTCTCCACTTTTCTTAGGGCGGAAAGAAACGTGCGGTTCAAGTCTCTTGCGCTGGCTCCTTCCATCTCGGCTTCGACAACGAACTCGTCGCCTGCCTTCATGAGGGAGCCCTTCGCAGACAGTTGCTCAAGAGCGCACTGGATCGTCCGGGCATCCGAGCGGTTGACTCGTGCCGTGAGCTTGAAGTTCATGCGGCGTACCCCGACAGTTTTTCGCTCAGTGAAGCGATATTTAGCTCCAGATCGGGTTGCCTTTTTCGTCCCGCAGAACGAGGGTATCGTTACCCCGAACCACTTCACGGGCGAGAATGAGGTCGGCGTCTCCCTGCTTAATTCGTGATCCGGTGAGAACGATTTCGTCTCCTTGGCTGAAGCTCACGCCCATATCGTCAAGAAACGACTTGGGGCAGAGATACACGTCGAATGTGTCCGTCCCAATTTTCACCAGCAAATGGACAATCTCTTTTTCACTGCCCTTTGCGGGCAGCTTCACTTCCTCAATCGTGGCTTTCATCTTGCTCTCGGTGCTGAGGTCGTACTTCGGGCGATTGGTTTCCTGCGGCTTCTCTGCAATCAGCGGCAAAGCACAGACAACGGCGATGACCAGAAGAATCGACTTGCGGCTACTCTCCGATAAGTGGGGCATGGCTACTCCTGTTTCAGCCAAATAGGAATAAAGCCATATTCGAGACCTCGCTATCCTAACTCTGTTTTGAGTTAGGAGGATCACATTTGATAAGCACAGTGGGATAATTGCCGGGCACAGGCTCATGAACGCCGCAATCCCTGAACGCAGGCCCGCGACCGAGGAAATCTCCGGTGTGATCGAGCGGGTCTCGAAAAATTGCAGGTTGCTTTTAAGGGCAGGTGGTCGAGATATGTTTCATCGCGGTCACCTTCATGTAGTGAGGGGCCTTCGGCACGTCCTTGTTTTCCTTCATCGCTTCTTCCTCGGAAACTGCCGTGCCGGTGATTTCCACCTTATGGCCGACGTGTGGAGCTAGGTTCGCAGTCGAGGACACAATTCCCACCGTCTTCGGTCCCTTTGCCAGATCGGTGAGCATGTAAGAACCGGGTGTGGGTCCAGCCTTCAAACAGCCGGTCATGCTGTGAACTTTGGGAGCTTCTTGGGTCTTAACGCCCTGAGCAAGCAAAAGCACGCTACAGATTATCAAACCCGCAACGACTGAACGTTTCATAACCTCCTCCTGAGCCGGAATTCCGATTTAGACCTCTGCCCCGCATCGTACGCTCCTCCTCTCCTCTAAACAACGAATGCGCCACCAGAGCAGGTCTTTAAGAAACGACAAACTGCGCTCTCAAAACCGTACCGCTCCAATCGCGGGTGGTATTGTAAACCCTCGCCGAGAGCGACCGGAAATCCCATGAGAACCTTCACCCAGAACGAGCCACTGACTGACGTTCGAACTCGACCGCCTCGGCGACTTCCTCGAAAGCTGCAAGGGCGGGAAGGCGATGAACGTCGAGGCGCTCGACGGGTTCTTCGCCGCCCTCATCGCGGGACCCGAGATCGTGATGCCGAGCGAATACTACCCGGAGGTCTTCGGCGGCGATCTGTCGGACGTTCTGCGAATTCGGCAGCCTCGACGAAGCCAATGAAATTCTGGGGCTCATGATGCGCCACTGGAACACCATCGCCGAAACGCTGTTCAAGGGCGAGGTCTACGTGCCGCTCTTGCTGGAGGACGAGAATGGCGTGGCTCATGGCAACGACTGGGCACGGGGCTTCATGCGAGGCATGGGCATTCGGCACGATGGGTGGGCTGAGCTTATGGATGACGAGGAGCACGGCGGATGCCTAGTCCCGATGATGATGCTCTGCCACGAGCACGACGAAGACCCGGAGATGCGCCCTAAGCCGATCAGCCCGGAGCAGCGGGAAAACATCAAGGCTCACATGGCGGCTGGGCTTTTGAGGGCGTATCGGTACTTCAGGGCACAACGGCACGTCAGTCCCAGTGCCCACGAGGATGATCTACGTCGCAAGGTTCCCAAGGTCGGGCGGAACGAGCCGTGCCCGTGCGGATCGGGGAAGAAGTACAAGCGGTGCTGCGGCGGGGCGACGGTGAACTGACCTCCTGTCGATTTTTCTGACCAGAATCGCCCCAGCCCCGAAGTGCAATAATCGAAACCGAAGAGGTTGCAGCAGCCATGAAAAGCAGACAGGGGTACAAGGGCTACGTTATCGTGGCACGGTCATGCGAGCTACGAGAAGGCGAGTTCTCGGCAGAGTTCTCCGTCGAGGAACACGAGGCGGATGGGTTCATGGAAACTGAATTCTATCTGCCCGACACTTTCCCTACACAAGACTCAGCGATTGAGGCAGCAATTCAGGCTGGGCGGCAAAAGATTGATGCGGGTTTCGAGCGGGGATCGGCAGTCGTGAACGGCTAAATCACAAAGGCGAATCGCTCAGTGCGACATGGATATGCCAGCACCCGCACTAGCACCCGTTCTCGTTTCGTCTACCGTGTACTTACAGGTATTTTGGCAGTCCCAGCAGCCCTGTTAAGTTGTTGAAAGTATTCAAGAGAAGCAGATTGACACGGTAGAGGTCAGGGGTTCGAGTCCCCTCGTGCCTACCATTCTTTTCTGTGGGTTAGGCGGAAACGCTCCGAAAAAATCTACCCACAATTTTACCCACGTCAAACTCCCACGGCGTCAACGTAGCGATCCTGAGCTTCGATCATGGAGTCAAGATCAGTGTCGCTGTACAGGTCGAGGGTCGTCTGGATGCGGCTATGACCGAGAATGCCCTGCACTGTTTTCGGGTTTTCCTTCGCCTTGTTTACGAGCCAATTGCTGAGGCTGTGACGTAGGTTGTGCAAGCCGAAACGGTATCCCGCAGGAATCTTCACTCCTGCTTTTAGAGCAGCCGGACGAAGATGATCCTTGACGAAGGCCGGTGAACTGATTGGCACTTTGCCCCTCATCTTGAGTGACGGAAACACAAAATCCTCCTCCTTGCCATAGGGGGTTTACTTTCGCCACTCCATCAGGTAATGGGTCAAGACCTTCCCCATCCCAGCATCGCGCTTGGAGGATTCGGTCTTGGTGTCACCATCCACACCTGACTTCTTTCGTGCCTTCTCGACCCTGATGAATCGCCCATCCCAGTCGATGTCCAACCATCGCAACGAAACCACTTCGGAACTGCGAACGGTTGTTGTTGCGACCGTAAACACGAGTATGAAGTGAAGTGAATTTTCCATCAGTTGCTTCAGCACAGAAAGAGTCTAAGCCGGAGTCAGTTTAATCGCCTTGTATCTTGACTTGCTGCTCGTTCGGACGCCCTCCACAGGATTGGTGGTGACCCTCTTGTGCAAGGTTCCTGCTTTGTAGATTTCGCTCATAGTGCCCCGCAACTTCGAGATTGTGGGCCACGCAAGCCCGTCCTTTAGCACCCTGCCCGTGGCATCCTTGATCGGGGTTGTTCGCAGAGACACCAGCCATTTCTGAATTTCTAATGGCTCGATCTCTTCAGCGATATTGCTCCCCCATTTTGCGATCAGGTAGTCACGGACATTGTGTTTGAGAATTGGCATGGTGTTCTCGTCCATTGGCGATGCCGTGATTGTCGGATCGGTCACGACCATGAGATAAAACTCCGCAAGCTCGGCAAAATTCATGCGCCCCTGCGAAATCCTACCCCGTACGTTGATTTGTGTGCGAAGGCCGAGGCGATCAACCTCGACATTTGCTTCATCCCTGGTCGGTAAATCATTGACCAGCCCGACAACGAGCGGCGTCTGCTCCTTGCCATTGATCCGGTGGCGAAGTACCCAAGTCAGACCTTCCTTCCTCTTCACTTTCTTTAAACTCCCCCGCTGGTACATTAATAGCCTCCTTTTTTGCGGGGGCTGCCGGGCCGCAATTGTATTCCGCTCGGAGGGTTCTGGCCAATACTCAAGGAGGGGTATTTCTGCAGCATCCAAACGCGAATCTCGGAAAGAAGGTAACGCCAAGTGTTTCGCTCGCCGAAAGAGATAGGATGGGCAGGCATTCTTCCAAGTCTTGATAGACGCAGAACGTGTTTGCGGCTGACGGAAAGAAACTCTGCCACTTTGGCAGCATCAACAAAGTGCTCGTCGGGTGCCGGTTTGGTCCCTGTTAGGGTGGCGCTGCTCTCGCCCACAATTCTCCAGTCAGAATCTCACACAGAATATTGGTGAAAGTATTTTCAGGGCAGACTGAAAGAAGGGGAAAAAATGAGAAATTCGCAGATTTAACGAGAATGCTTACTTCGTCTCACGCCGCGATGGTGTTCCAGTGCCGCAGCGTTTCTTGTACTTTTTTCCGGTTAGCGGATCGTCCCTTCACAGACAGGCTAGGTAGAACTCTCTTTCACCCCCGCGGCGTCCTCCCGGGCAGCAACCTCGTAAGCACGTTCCCTATCACCAAAGGCTGGTGCTCTCCTGCGCTTCCCACCAGTGTGTAGGATCGCTCAAACCCGTTCGGTCCCCAGACCTTCATTTCCCAACCGTCGTTTGCGCGAGAACCGACGATCGACACCTGCCAATCTCCCGGTCTGTCACTCAGAGCGTGTTCGACCAGGGCGCGAACCTCAGCGCCGGCACCAAGATCGCCTGTGTTGTGCAGTTCGAGTGAGACAGCCATCTACGTTTATTCTACTGATCGCGATGAACGGTTCGGCACGCCCTCAGGCTTCAGCGGCCACGCTTGGTTTCACCTCGGTCATCGTGGCAACGTTGGCTACGCGCCGATACGACTGCAGCCGGTCCGCATGCTCATAGGTATCGGTCACGACGATCACCTCGTCGGCCGCAGTGTCGGCCGCCAGCTTCTCCAGCGCTGCCTTCACCGTGGCATCGGATCCCACAATCGCTGCGCTAAGTTTGCTCCTCACTGCCGCCCGCTCGCCTTCCTGCCACAGCCCCTCCATGGAATCCACTGGAGGCAACAACTCCACCGGCTGGTTTCGGATCAGTCGCAGGAAGCGCTGCTGTGGCGTCGTGAACAACCGCTGGGCTGCGGCATCCGTCTCCGCTGCAATCACCTGCAACGCCACCATCAGGTACTGTCCCGCCTCAGTTGGAAATGGAGAAAGCGTTCGTCCGTTAAGATAGCGGAGCGAACGTATGAAAAAAGAGCGCAAGCACTACACTGCTGAGGAAAAAGTGGCGGTTCTACGGCGCCATCTTTTGGACAAGGTCCCGGTTTCCGATCTGTGTGAAGAACTGGGGCTACAACCCACGGTTTTCTACCGCTGGCAGAAAGAGTTTTTCGAGAACGGAGCGGCCGCCTTCCAAACACCGGAACGTCCTCGCCGTCAGGCGGAGGAGAAGCAGAAGCGGATTGAGTTCTTGGAGAAGAAGGTGCAGACCAAGGACGAGGTCCTGGCCGAGCTGATGGCGGAGCACATCGCGTTAAAAAAAAGCCTTGGGGAACTCTGACCGAGACCTGGGTGCCGCACGATGTGCGGGATCAGGTGGTGGATTTCGTCCGGCGCTGGTCGCAGAAGACCGAGATCAGCGCCGGCCGATTCATTCATTGGCTGGGCGTCACTGCGAGTAAGTTCTACAACTGGCGGCAGCGCTATGGTCGGGCGAATGAGCACAACGGTTGGGTGCCCCGAGATTTTTGGCTGGAGCCGTGGGAGAAGGAAGCCATCATCGGCTTCCACCTGAAGAATCCATTGGAAGGTTATCGGCGACTTACGTTCATGATGTTAGATCACGATGTGGTGGCCGTGAGTCCGGCGAGCGTATGGCGAGTGTTGAAACAAGCGGGACTCCTCTCGCGCTGGAAACCGAAGCCGTCGCGCAAGGGGACCGGCTTCGAACAGCCGCTGCAGCCGCACCAGCACTGGCACGTCGATGTTTCCTATATCAACCTGTCGGGCACGTTCTATTACTTATGCAGTGTGCTGGATGGATACAGTCGTTTTCTGGTGCATTGGGATTTGCGGGAGTCGATGAAGGAAGCCGACATTGAGATGATTCTGGAACGAGCCAAGGAAAAGTACCCGGAAGCCAGGCCGCGGATAATCTCCGACAACGGACCGCAGTTCATCGCGCGCGACTTCAAGGAGTTCATTCGCATCTCGGGGATGACGCACGTGCGCACTTCGCCGTTTTACCCGCAGTCGAACGGGAAGATCGAACGCTGGCATAAGTCGCTCAAGCGGGAGTGCATCCGGACACTGACTCCGTTAACGCTGGACGATGCACGCCGCTTGATTCAACTCTACGTGGATCACTACAACACGATGCGCCTACACAGTGCGATCGGCTATGTGACGCCGCAGGATCGGCTCGCCGGACGACAGGCCGAGATCCACGCGGCTCGCGATCGCAAGTTAGAAGAAGCTCGTCGCCAGCGGCAACTCCGACGGCAGCAGACGGCGTCTTGGAGGTTTGCACCCTCTTCCACGCCAGCTACAATGACCTCGCCGGGTGAAACGGAAGCGGGCTCTGCCGGGAGGCAACCATGCTGAGGGATAACCTGGTGGGGCTCATCGAGCCGATGCTCAGCAGCGCGGGAGTTGATCCTCTCGCGCTCTGCATGCGAGGAAAAAGCCATCGGACGATAGACCCCCATGCCTTGAAAATCCCCGCCCCGAAGGGGCGGAATCTACACTAACGGAGAACGCCGCTTCTCCATTTCACGCTGAGCCAAGACAACCTGAGGTGCTTCGGTTTGCGGTCGCCATATTGCATATGGATAATTGGTACTCAGCGGTTCAGTGGAGGCGGCAGATGAAATTCCAGCCTACGTTAGGGTTTTCCGCCGAGGGAATGGCTCCGGAGTGCCTCGTGGCGGCACTGCTGGGCTCGTGCTGGGCAGCACATCTGCTACACGGTCATTCTTTTTCTTCGTACTCATCCGTTTGTTGAGGGAGCTCCGCGCCCCAAATCTGCTTTCCCGGCTCCAAGCACTCAGCCCCGATTTGCTTCTCCGAGGAGCCCTCGCGAGCGGCGATCCAAGTGACTCGGAATTGGGCTTGCGTTTGGTGGTATTGAATTACAATCTCGTCTCCAACCTTCATTTCGCTTCGATAACCACCCACCTGCACACCATCGTTGCTCACATCGAGAGTATGCGCGAGATGGCTATCTTTACTCCCGGCGATCCAGAGTCGAACTGGTAAGACCGATTTGATTCTCTTCGACCGCCGTTTGCCGATGCGAAATCGAGGCATATTCCCCGCTCACTCCAAGTAGCCGTCATCGGTTTCGTCGTCATCATCATCGTCATCTTCTTTTTTGCGGTCATCTTCGTCTTCCTCTTCGTCCTCTTCCTTGTCTGGCTCTTGGCGAAGGAGGAGATCGGCAGCTATTGAGCGATCAAAAGGGTCTGAGTGGGGGCAGTCTGGATGTATTCTCCGCATGTCCGATGGTACGCCCAATGATTGAGGTGGCGGAATCCGTGCCATGGCGTCATCTTTGGAGCCGGGGTTCTTTTCCGAACACGTTAGCCGACAAAAAAAGATGTTGTATCCGTGCGGCGGTTCGAAGCTAGCCAACATTCAGCAACATTCGCAACAGTGCGACTACCACGACCACCAATACGGAGAGCATAACCGTGCGTTCCGCGATGTCGTGAAGTGTGTGGTTTGGCCAAGCCCTACTGATGAATTGATCCATCTTGTCCCCCATTCCAACGTTATCTAGCTTGCAGCGACGTGCCAGTTTGCACAATGGCTCGTGAGTGGCGCTGACGACAGTACTCCGTGCGGTGGTGACTGGGGTCACTGGCGTTTCGTGTTAGCACTGGAAGGTCTGCGAATCTGATCTAGCAAATGGTCGCCTTCCGTCAATCTGGAACTTGAACTGATTCCGACAGCGGCTAGCCCTGCCAAACATGTTTCCCGCAGGGGCAGGTATCGGTAGGTTGTCGCTTGGTTAGTTGCTGTTTGCAGACCGGGCAAGGTTTGGTCATTACGCAGGTCATGATCTCGACTCCCCTTTTGGCTGCCGCCGCTTTCAGATATCAAGCACGTCGCACACCAAATGCTTTGACGCTTCTCGAAGGCAGCAGGTTGCGGGATGAGACGCGCCTACGGTGAGACCGTGGCATTCCAGCGGAGAAAAGTTGAGCCCGTATCAGGTCTCTCCTCTTGTCAGGTGAATTCCTTATCCGACGAGATACACAGCATTTGCTGTAGCGCAGATTTTCTCGGTCTTCGCCCAAAACTCCACCGCAGCACACCGGATTAAGCGCGGCAACGCGGTCTTGACTAGTTCCACCACAGCTTTCGGGTCGGCGACTTCAACGATTAACTCAGTGTACCGTTCGTCCTTCAACTCAATCACGACCGTGTTCTCCGGATCGTGGACATTCCAGAAAACCCGCTTGCCGTCGTGATAGAAGGTGCTAGCCGTCAGTACTCCGGGAATGTTGGTGCCGGGTATTCTTAGCCCGTGCCACCAGCCATGTGCTATTGCCGGGTCTGCCCTGATCTCCGCGATGTGCCAGAGAACTCTTGAACGCCCAAAGTTTGTCGACCCCTCGAACGTGCAAGATCAAATTGCCAGCCGAAATGGATAAGTCCACCATGATCGTTGCTCCTGTGCGATAGGGATGCGCTCGCCATCAGGACACATCCCTGCATTGCGCCGCATCTGCCAATAGTTGAAGTTCCTAGCGCCACCTGCAAAACTACAACGCATGGGTCGCTTCGCATCAACGGTTGAATTCTATGCCCGCTACCGGGAGCCGTACCCGCCAAAGTTCTTCCAGAAAGTTGCGGAGCAGATCGCGTTGCGTGGCGACGAAGCCTTGCTTGACGTTGGCTGCGGACCCGGACTGCTTGCCATTGGCTTCGCCCCTTTTGTCGGACGCTGCACGGGTCTCGATCCCGAACCCGGAATGATATCGGCGGCGAAGGCTGCGGCGGCGGAAGCAGGGGTCGCACTCTCCCTGATCCACGGTCGGATCGAGGAATTCCCAACCACTCAGGCCTACGATGTCATCACCATTGGCCGCGCACTTCATTGGATGGAACGCAGTGCGAGCTTGACGGTGCTGCAGCGGATTCTCGCTCCCGACTCCGGTCGCATCCTGATTTGCGGAGCCTCTAGTGTTGAGACTCCGGAAACCGCTTGGGTGAAGGCTTATCGGCAAGTGCGCCGTGCTTGGGCGTCGGAACCAGACGAGAAGCATTATCGGATTGACGGGAAGGAATGGTTTGCGGACTCGTGTTTTAGAGCATTTGGCGAGGCATCAGTCGCCGAACGGCGTCAGGTGACGATTGCTGACCTAATCGGGCGGGCTCTGTCCCGATCCAATACGTCGCCTGAAATCCTCGGTGAAGGACAGATGAGATTTGAGGCAGAGATAGCTGCCGCGCTCGAACCATTCGTTCGAGATGGAGTTTTGGTGGAGCAAATAATCGCACGAGCGACGATGTTCGGTCGCTTGCCGTGCGGCGGCTAACGATCACGGGGTTGATATGAAACGGACATTGCTTTCATGGAGCAGCGGAAAAGATAGTGCTTGGAGCCTTCACCTTCTCCGGCAGCAGGGCGGGTACGAAATTGTTGGGCTGCTCACGACTTTCAATCGAGAAGCGAATCGAGTAGCTATGCATGCGGTGCGTCGTAGCCTCCTCGAAGCACAGGCGAAAGCTGCAGGTATCCCTCTGTGGGATGTGGATTTGCCTTCGCCGTGCTCGAATGCGGATTACGAGAGCATCATGAGCGAAACGTGCAAGGCCGCTGTTCAAGCGGGGATCGAATACATCGCTTTTGGCGATCTTTTCTTAACTGACATACGGGCATACCGCGAGAAGCAACTGGAAAATTCCGGGTTGCAGCCAATTTTTCCGGTGTGGGGAATGCCCACGCGGGAGCTTGCACTTTCCATGATCAAATCCGGCGTGCGTGCGAAACTCACTTGTATTGACAGCAAGGTTCTAGCACCGGAATTCGTTGGCAGGGAATTCAATGAGCAACTCCTCTCGGATTTGCCGCCAGAGGTCGATCCCTGCGGCGAGAACGGGGAATTCCACACGTTCGTGTATGCAGGCCCGATGTTGGAGCGCGATCTGCCAGTCGAGCTAGGAGAAATCGTCGCTCGCGACGGATTTGTTTTTGCTGATCTGAGTCTAAGTCAGTGAAAGGGACACATGCTGACCGACGCCCACCGCCCAAGTCGAACCATGCGGGATTCCTAGCGACCGGATCAGAACCCTCGACCAACAGGACGGGTGCTTACTCAGGTCTGCGAAATCCATCGCAGCGGTGATGAAGTAGCAAGCACGGTCGAAACGGCCTAAACAACCTTCAAACTTCGTTTGGGCGGCACGCACACGGATTCAAACCATCGGCTGATATACACCTGAGCATGGGCTTCGCCACAGAAGTGCCGGGCGGTTGGAAGTGTGGCGGCGTTCAAATCCCACTTGATGATCGCGAGCTTCTGATCTGTGCACTCGATCACAAACCAATGGATCGGATTCTGGCTGACGACACCGCAAATTTCGCATTGGAATTCCTTCAGACTCGACATGCCACCTCCATTGAGCGATGGCTCGGCAGACCTAGTATAGCGGCGAAGGCAGTGGGCTTCGCGTATCGTGGGAAGGTCAGCCGCCTGATGGGTACCAAGCGCATTGCGACAAGATGCTTCCTCCGCGACAGTCGGTAGCGCCCGCACATGGAAGAAGATTATGGCAGATTTGGCTGAGGATTCTCGGCACGGATGATGGCGGTCGTATTCTTGGTAGAAATCAGACTTTCGCCCGCAGGGTTCTGCGAGGTACTCCGAGACCGCCTCGTCCATCGTGCCTGTGGTCTGCGTTTTCGTGGGTCGCTGGACGATGCCATGCTCCATGGCTTTGAATAGTGCTCGCTGACGCTCCGCAGCGGCAACCGCGTCCATAGGTCTGCGTCCGCATCTCTGCCAAGTCAGCTTCGGGTTGTAAAAGCAGATGCAGTAGGTGCCTTCCACGTGCCGCTCTTCGAGCCCGTTAACGATCACCATGTCGGGGATGATCTTGTCCTTGGCGTCGAGGACAGGGCGCAGTACCGCCACTTCCCATCGACAAGACGCACATGCTTCCAAATGCTCACTCTTCTGTTCACTCGCATCGAGCTCTCCGGGCTAATACTGAAATTTGAGAGAATCGGGGCGAAACATTAGAAAGAACAATAGAAAGGAACGTCGCAGCCTTGTCGAGTCAGTGGCTTAGAAAAGAATGGCTCCTCAGGTAGGACTCGAACCTACAACCCTCCGGTTAACAGCCGGGGAGCATATGCTGGAGTACACGTACTCTCAATGACTTAGACGGAGCACTTCGGCGTCTTTGGAGTGGTTTCGGCGATAAACGGTTCCAAGAACGGTTCCAAGTTTGGTCGCGGAGAACCGTTCGTGTGGCGCGATGATTCCGACGTGTTCGAAGCCTCCGATAGCCTCTCGTGTCGCGCACATGAAAGCTGACCTTTTCTTAGAGCGGAGGCGCGGCTTCAGGCCGGAGCATATCGTTTGATCGAGATGCCCCGTGCGTGCGCTCGCGTTTTCGTCACGTCATAGGCGAGCTGCATCCGGAGAAGGTGATCCATGTCCGGGCCGAACGCCTTTTCGATGCGCAGGGCCATTTCCGGCGTCAGTGCGGCCTTGCCGTGCAGAAGATCGGAGAGCGTGGCGCGGCGCACTTTCAAAATCTCCGCCGCCTTTGACACGCTGAGGCCGAGAGCCTCGATAACTTCGGTTCTAATCAGGTCGCCCGGATGGGGCGGGTTCTTCATGGGCATTTTGGCCTCCTAGTGGTAGTCGATCAGGTCAATATCGCTGGCGGTGTTGGTCTGTTCGTCGTAGCGGAAAATCAACCGCCAGTTTCCCGTGACAGTCAGGCTCCATAATCCTTTCAGGTCGCCTTTAAGAGGATGCAGCTTCCAGCCGGGAAACCGGCCGAGCTGCTCCAGCATCTCGGCGGTTTCGAGGGCGAACAGAAGCTTGCGCAGCTTGTCGGCCATCGCGGACGGCACCCCCTTGGCGGTTCCGTCCTCATGGAGCTGCCTTAGCCCTTTGTGGCGAAAGCGGACAAATTGCATGTTATCCTTTCACCATTCCAGTATGTACGGTTGTACCGTACATGTCAAGCGTTTTAGTGTGGGAGGGAAAACCCGCACAGGATCACAGGATCTTCGCAATTGATTACGGGTAGCGGGCCTGCAAGGGTAAGGGGGATCCCCGGCGCTGAGCAAGGTTACCGTGGTCATCTTGAAGTCCGCGTCTTTCGGCGCAAGCCTAAATGAAGGGTATGAACAGCACAGCAAAACACGAAGGACAAAATGAAAAAGGCACTCGGCACGATTACACTGGCAGTATCTGTCCTGATAACAGTTGCTTGTAATCAGGCCGCACCAGCCGCAAGCACGCAGGCACCTGCGCCAGCCGCAAAACAACTCACACCGGAGGAAGCGCTAATTGCAGCAGGTGAGGCAGACGCCACGCCGGGCTTTACGCTTTACAGCGCACTGACATCGAAAACATCCTACCTTGTAGAAAATTCAAAGGATAAAAACAAACCTTGGAAATTTGAAGACACGTATGTTTGCTATTCGTATTACCGTGCCGATGGCGGTGGCCACGAGTACCTTGACGTTACGGTAACCAGAGACGCCGACACGCAAGACTTAATCAGTAGTAGCAATGTTTTTTATCACAAAGACGGCTTCGCAGAAGCCAGCAATGGCAGAAGCTTTATGTGGGACCACGGCTTCAATCCGTGCAAGAGCTTAAACACAAACAAAAAGCACACCACGGAATTGATTGCTGCTAGCAACTAACCAGCGCCGCAAGGCGCACAACAGGCGCCATCTGGCGTGAGCCATGTTACGTCGGGGCACCCGGCTTTTGAAGTCAAAAAGGAGATTCGTGATAATGTGCACTGTGGATGTGCAGGCGTGGTCAGTTGTAAGCAAGGTGTGGGCCACTTTGGGTCCGCTCGTTGGTGTCCTCGTTGGCGCTTACCTAGCGCGCTCGTGGGACCAAAGACGTTGGTTCCTTAACAACAGGAAAGAGGAATACAGGGAGCTGTTGGCGCTAATCGGGATCGCGAGTCGTTACTTGCAAATACAAATACGCGGGCACGGTGGATTGAATGCGATCAATCCCGACGAACAGCGCGAACTCAATGCCGCAAAGGGAGATGGAGGCCGCATCATTCTCAGCAGGATTTTTGTGGCAGAGCGAATACACGAGGGCGAGATTCACCTAAAATGGAAATCTCTTTTTGACGAACCCTTTGATCCCAAGCAATTCGCAGAGAAAATGCGCACGCTGCACGAAGCCATACTTGGTGCGGCACGCAGTGATCTCGGGCTGTGACTGAATCGAGAGTCCCCGGCGCTGAGAGCTTCCGCCTTAAGGTCCTAGAACCATCTCAGATACCCAGACCCATATCTTCGTCAAAGGCGGGTTCACGATTCGTCGCGATCTCACGCTGCGGAATAGCCGTTTGCTGTGACTGTAGGCTATGCTCCTGCTTCACCTCTGGCACATGCGCACTGCGGTGGGAAACATCGTGCCCGAGCGCCGCGCCCAGCTTCTCGCAGTCGTTGGTGAAGAGCTGCGCATCGTAAGCCCCGCGCGAGACGGCATCCACCACCTCGATCATCGCGTCGCCGGAGGTTTCGTACAGTCCGAGGCCGTCATGGCGAGACCAGAGCGACAAAATTAGAGAGAAGTCCGGGCCGCTGATTGCCTGGTAAAAAGGGTGCTTGTAGATGTGCCGGTGATGAAATTCATAGAGGTGATTGCCGACTGCATTCAGCATCCCCATCCCCGTCATCTCTTCTTCCGGCTTTTGTCTTAGGACGCGCTCACACTCCTGAATTGCCATCTTGGCGTAATGCGCGGCACCACTGTAGGTGAAAACGGCCCTGCCCCCGCCATTGGACCCAAATTCGTATGCGAAAATCTTGCTGGCGCGATCCTTTAACTTCCCGCCGTATGTCATCTCCGTGTCGGCGGACACAAGCACGCCTTTGGAGAACTTCAGGCCACACGCGATTGTCATGGTGGCCCTCCTCGGAAGTTGCTCGCGCAATAGTGGTCGCTCGCGCAGTGGTGGCGGCAAATCGCGCGGACATTCACGGCCATTCAAAACTCCACAATGACGTCGTTACCGAATCTTAGTCCGGCAACTTCGGCAGCAAGTTTGATTATGGTTTTCTTTAGGACGTTGTTGAGGTTGGTTGCGACCAGCCATCCACCCGGCAACTCCTCCCGCATGTCGCGGAGATCCTCGCGGTCCGGGTATAGTTCTTCCGACGTACGGGCGATATAGCGACGTTTGCGGCCTTGCGCGTCGGGGTGCTGGGAGCAACGTTCCAGGAAAGAGGGGTCGGTCTTGGCGAGCTCCTGTAGAACGATCACCATTGCTTCCTTAGCGTTGGTGTAGGGGTACGCCTTGCCTCGCAGGACGAGCTTGCCGCTGCGGGATGTCTCGCTAGCGGCGCGCTGTGGGACCCGGCGCTCTGTAGCGCGGCTCGACTGTTCAGAGGCGTGGCTGCGTAAAGTTTCGACGATCACGGGTTTGCCCAACCCAGCGAGGAACTCCGCTACTTCGTCAGTGTCCGGGCGAATGCCGGTTTTAAGTTCAACGTTACTGGCGAGAAGCTCGACAAGTTCTTCATTCCCCTTGCCGACCAATTCTTTCCACACCTCCGGGATGGCCGCGCGGGCTTGAGATCGGCGATGGCGACTGCGGTATTCTTGACGGGCCGTTTCTAGGGCTTCCCCCGCCACTACGCGGTCACGGGCCAGATAGCGGTTGAGCGTTTCGGCAGCCTCCACCGGTGGGCGTTCGAGCAGGTCGAGCTTGTAAACGCGCCGTTCTTCGTAGCTGCCTTGTTCCGCCGGCAGGTAGAAGCTCCAAGTCTTGCCATCGGTCAAGACGATGAATGGAACGCCAGTGTGGAAAGCATACTCCAAAGCCTGGCGGACGGCGGCGTCTTCGGCTTTGCCAGGTTGCTTTACTTCGATGAAGATGGCTGGTTTATCTGGTGGATGGCATAGGGCGAAATCAGCGCGCCCTTCACCGGTCTGATATTCAGGCGAAACAGTGGCAGTGTCCCATGTATCCCAGCCCAGCTCCTGAAGCAGGCGAAGAACGATGCCTTGAGAGATCGCCTGCTCATTGGAGAATCTTCCTTGGCGCAGTCGCGCTTTAATGTCAGTAAGAGTTGTTTCGAGCGCCATCAGGTCGAGACGAGCGATCCTCTGCTCCGGAGTGTCCTTCTCGTTCGACATGCGGAGAAGTCTACAGCGCGGACGTGTACTTCGGTGATCTAGAACCCCCGCATCCCGCACGACGGTAACTTTCCCAGCCCCCGTCCGCTCGTGTAGAACGAGGCAAGAGGTAATCAGAAATGGCAAATGTTGGAACGGAATGGGCATCAAGGTTTGGTCAGAACGGAATGCCTGTGAAGGCTGCTAAAGAGCTAGGCGGATACATCAACCAGACGGAAGCGCGCATTGCCGAAATGGAGAGAAGGATAGAAGGATAACCGCTTTGGAGGCGAAGGCCGCTAGTGCTGGGAAGTGAAGACCACACTCTGGCAACCGTGCCCCTAGTACGGTTCGTAACCTAGCGCGCCGATCTGAGCCCTGTTGAAATCGGGGAACGAGGCAAGCGGAAACGGAGCAACAACGACATGAAAAGCCTAATCGCAATCGCAGCCCTGTTACTCACCGCCAGTGCCGTGGCACAAAGCGGTCAGACTATCAAGAAATCCCAACTCACAGCAGCTCTAGCAGTCAAACAGGTTCGAGCCATGAGAAGCCAGATGGGTGATCCAGACTCGCTCAAAGTCAATTCAGCGTTCTTCGTAGCCAACGCTGCCGAGTCTGGGCCGCCTACTTATGGCCTTTGCGCTGAGTTTAGGGGACGAAACCAGATGGGCGGCTTCAGTGTGTATCACTGGTTTTACAATGAATCCGAGCAGGGGGGCGGAAATCCCCATGTTGCCGGTTCCGAAGATGATATAGCGTGGCCCCTGGTTTGTGTTCCCGGTGCCAACACCGAGGTTGTATTAAACGTGACGGTTCAAATCAAGGCCGTTCTGAAGGCAGATAGAGCCAAGAATAATGAGTAAGAAAGTGACAATGGCACCGGGCGGGGCACGGCTGAAGGCTGAAGAGATTTTGAAGGCCACGAAAGCCGGGAAGTGAAGGACAGCGCGGCGAGGGCGGAGGGAATCATGCATGATGAAATAACAGTTGACCTTGCGGAATTGACTAAGCTGTTTGTTGCTTGCCGCTGCGGGGCAGAAATAGGCTTCGACTTAATGAAGGAGCATCCTAGCAAAGAAGCGCACTGTCCTGTCTGTGGCGCTGCTCTTGACCAAGCGGACTGTGGCCCGATTCAGAGTCCCACCACGTGGGTTTTTTCCTTCAAGAGACTTCTTGACGCTAAGGGAAAGCGATGCATGTTTTTCAGGATTTCCACGAGCGCACAGCCGACAGAAAGTGAACTGGCAAAAACATGCCGCGCCGGGAAGTGAATTAAAGCGATGCGGGAGGTTGGTTGAAATGGTGATCTTGGAGATTCCTCCCCTTTGCCACATTCATTATCCGACGGTTCGGCTCCGCCAACCACACCCCGAAGTAACTTTCCCAGCCCACGTCCGCGCGTGTAGAACGGAAGGCAGGAGGTAGGCACCATGAATAAACTCGGACTATTGCTGGTGTTCGCTGCGTCGCTGTCATTTGCACAGCAGTCGGCGGCCCCAGCCCAACTCACTCCGCTTCCGCCGAAGAGGAAAGAGCTGTGATCCCAACGATTGGTTTGATGATTGGCGTCTACATCTTGTTCCGCTTCTCTGAAACACTCGCGTTGTCCCCGTCAAGATATCGAAACGCAGCTGCGAACGCTACGATCATTGTGTTCGCTATATTGGGCTGGCTTGTCGTCGCATTCTGCACGGTCGATCTGATGCTCTCCGGAACTAAGACGCCCGGCGTCCCTTAGCGGTGGGAGATGCAAATTGCCACAACCTTTGATTGCTTTGGCAGCCGCACAAGTTCGAGACAGATGAGCGCTTAAAATAGAACTGTTGCGTGCGTCGCCGGGAAAGTGAACTAGGGCCGTTGCTTTTTGATAGGTGAAAATCCGTGAGGGATCAAGGAGGGCGTTACACCTCGCCGGTTTTAACCGGCGCACAGGAGAAAACGCGATGGAGTTTTTCATTATCGTCATGTGGTTGGTTCTATCAGGCGCGGCGGCTACTTACGCCTCCAACAAGGGGCGCAGTGGTGCGGGAATCTTTTTTCTTTCACTTTTGTTGAGTCCGCTAGTTGGCTTTTTGGTTGCTCTCGCTGTGGGGCCAAACCAGCAGAAAGTGGCGGAAAAGAAGGGCATGAAAAAGTGTCCCGAGTGCGCTCAATTTGTACCGGGCGATGCCAGAACTTGTCCGTTTTGCAAGAAAACGTTCACCACAAACATTGCGTTTTCCACTGGCGACTTCAGCCCAGATGCCCTTTCAAAAAAGTGCCCCGACTGCGCAGAGACCCTCAAGTTAGAAGCGCTCGTGTGTCGGTTCTGTGGCCACAAATTTCAGCCTGCGCAGGTTCAGGCTGCAATCCAGCAGGCAAAGTCAGAGTTTGAGGAGAAGAAGATTTTCGGGACTGAGGCAAAGGACAAGATATCCCGGAATCTTTGCCCAAATTGCGATGCCTACAATGCTTGGATAGTGGATAGGCAGAAGAATTCGCGGAAATGCGAAGTGTGTGGGCAGGAATATCCGCTGGCAATCTGAGCCTGCGTTGGGTGGCTGGGAATCGGCGACGCTGGCCTTCGCCAGCCTCCCGGCCAGTTCCGCGAAGCAAACACGGAGGACAAGATGAAAAAGGCAATCGGTTTCGCGATGGTTCTTTTCCTGATGACTGGTTTGGCACAGGCGCAGTCGTTCAAGCAAGTAAAGACGGCGGACGATTTTCTCGCAGAGTTGAAAGCGTCGATGAAAGACCCCGACTCCTTCATTCTCGAAGCGAGCTACATAAAGATTTGGACACCTGAAGTTATCGCAGAGGAAGAGAAGACTCTGGCGGTCCGACCCGATCTCAAAAAGGACAAACGTTCTCTGGCGGCGCTGGATGTATGGCTTGAGGCGCACGCTGGCAAAACTGATTTTTGCTTTGAGTACAGAGCAAAGAACGGCTATGGCGGATACGACCGAAGCGCATCGTTGACGGAATGGACGAACTCTGGCGTGCAACAGTTGCAGTCCGATATCTTTCAACATGGCTGCCTTGCTGCGGGCTTCACGCTCGTAGCAGCAGCGAAAGCGACAGCGGCCACAGCAGCCGACAAAGCGAAGGCGGCTCAACAGTACGCCGACTGCCTCAAGCTGGCAGTCGATAATCCGAAAATCGTTTGTAAGCAGTAACGCTACCCGATGACGGGCACCACGGTAACTTTCCCAGCCACGTCCGCTCTGGTAGAACCCCATTTTCGGAGCAGCCTAAACCATTCGACCTCTCCGTCTCTGCCGCAGACCTCGATGCACCTGGGAACTAAGCCATATTCGGCAAGTCGGCATCCAACAGCGGTCCGATTCGGGGCGGAGCGCGGCTCATAGAACTAGAATCTGACATTCCCCGGATAGATGAATGATAAGCCGAGGCCGCTGAGGTCTGTGTCAAGACCGGGCGAAGCCCGCCGCGTTAGCGGTCGCAGAGTCTTGACACAGACCGGGCCTCGGCTACGCTCGGGCTATCCGGGGAATGTCATTCGGGAATGCAACATCACAGACCTAAACCGAAACCCTGAACAATATCGTTCGTGTGCGCGGGCTGTTGCCCTATCTTTTGCGTAACCGACTCCTGCTGAATCGCGGGGGAATGGGACACGTCGCGGCTGAGTTCCTGTCCCAGCATCGGCGCATTGTTTGTGAAGATCTGCGCGTCATAGCGTCCACGCGAAACGGAGACATAGGCCATGCGGCTGTTGAGCAGGTCCTTTGCGCCCAACTCGCTGTCCACGTGAATCAGAACGCGGTCGGCAGTCTGTCCCTGGCTGGAGTGGCTGGTCATTGCATAGCCATGATCGAGATGCGGATGCTTGCGCGGATCGAGTTCGACCGTGCGGCCACAGTCCATTTTCAAGCGTAGCCGCCCGTCTTTGCCGATGCTCTCGATGATCCCCAACTCGCGGTTCGCAACTTTCAGTTCGTTAGCTGGCGCGGTGAACTGGATGCGACCGCCTACGGAAAAGTTCCGCATCTCCTCACGAAAGACAGAGACACCCTGCTGTCGGCGTGGATCGTAAGTGTGCTCCGTGCCGTCCTGTAGCTCGACTGTCAGCCGGTTTTTCGGAGCGTCGACGCTCTTCACCTGTGCGTACTCGCCTCTCCCGATGCCGGTCTCCTTCGACGCGCGCGCGTAGCGCAGCACGTCGCCGGCTTCGTACCGCTCTGCCCAAGTCCGGTCCGCGCCGGTCAGTTCCTGGCGCGGCACAAGCGTTCGGATGCTGTACTCCTCGCCGCTGACAACGCCCCGGCCCTGCAATTCCGCATGGATACGCTCGTTGATCTCCATGCGGGAGCGGTTGTCGGGAGAAACCACCAGTGTGTTCTCCGGCGATTTTGCATACTCCTTCGCAATGGCTGCGATGCGCTCGTCGTGGCCGGGGATTTCGTGGACTCGGCCCTGCCGGTCAAGATTCTGAATCGCTACGCGCACTTCACCCCGCGCAAGCTGCTCGACCACCTGTTTCAGCTCCGGGTCTCTCTGACGTACGATCTCTTCGAGCTTCACCGTCTTCATGCCAGCGTCCTGAAGTTGCGCAAAGGGCCGCCCAGCCTCGACCGCCTCATGTTGTCGCCGGTCGCCGACCAATAACACACGGTCATTCGGATGGAGCCGGTTTACAAACTCATGCACTTGTCTGGTCGATGCCAAAGAGGATTCGTCGAGCACATACAGGCACTTCGCGCCGTTGTCAGGTTCCTGCCCACGCGCCAGATGTTTCTGTAGTGTGGATGTTTCCATGCCTGTTTCGGCTAGCTTCTGCGATGCGCGAGATGTGGGCGCGAAGCCTTCCACCTTATAGCCCTCGGCTTTTGCGCCTTCGCGGATAACAGACAGAGTTGTCGTCTTGCCCGCGCCTGCAATGCCATCTAAGCCGACAATCTTTTCCCGCGAGAGAAAGATTTCGTCCACCGCCCTGCGCTGCGAAGCATTCAGTTCCGGGTGGCGGTCTTCCGTGGCAATACGCACATGCGGCGAAACCAGCATGGGATCGCTGTAGTCGCGCCAATTGCCTTCCTGCATCCGGCCAACAATCTCGCGCTCCATACGTTCCATCGCAGCGGTCGTGAATTGTTGGCCAGCGCCAACGTGCGAAATTTCCCGGAACTCCCCGGCCTCGATCCGGCGCTCGAACTCCTGCCGGACCTGGGCATACGTGGTTTCTCCCATACCGCGCACGAGCGCCGTTTCAAGAATCGCGCGGCGATCCTGCACAGCCGATCTCTCGAAAACATGATCGCGTGCCCAGGTCACGGCCCGCTGCGCCTGCATCTCCGGGTCCTGCATACGATGTTGCCCGTGTTCGTGCGCTTGGGCGACGACGCGGTCAGCCTGATGCCCATACTGTGCGGCCAGCTCCCGGTGCCGTTGTAAGACTTCTTCAGGTGACAACAGTTCTTTGCGGTCGCGCGTATGGAGAGCCGCGATCTGCGCTGCCGCTGCCCCGTCGATGCCTTGCTCCCGCAGATGATCTTTGATCTGTTCCCGGCGCGGGCTGGAAGCCTCCAAGTACTCCTTCGTGTAGCCCCGGATTTCCGGCTGCCCATGTTTGCCGCGCTCTAATTCGTAGCCCGGCCTTTCCAGACGCAGCGCAAGTTCTGATCGGTAAACCGCTGTAATGTAACGCTGTGAAACAAACATCTCGTGCGGCTGCAAAGCGCGTGTTTCGCCGTTCTCCCGCTCCGTTACATTGAAGATCACCGCATGAGTATGAAGCTGCGGGGCAGCGTAGCCATCGACGGGCCGCGCGGTGTCGTGCTCAAAGGTGGCGGCGATGAATTTTGCGGTTGTCTCCGGGGCGTGGACATTGCCGATCCGCGCCTGCGTGTACCGCTCCAACTCAGAGAGCGCAACGCGGACGCTCTCCCGGTGCGCCTCCCGCACTCGGTCATCGCCGCCCACAAGCGCAGTCAGAGAAACCGACTTCGGCGCGGAAAACGTGGCGTCCCATCCGGCGCGGTGCTCGGCGCTGGTCACCTCTTTGCCGAATTTTCCTTCATAGGTTCGTGAAACCTGATGCCGGACAAGCTGCTCTTCGGTGTGCGGATGCTGCCCTTCGCTTAGCCGTGCGAAGTGCTGGGCCTCAACTGCGCCGGTGAGATTCCACTGCTCGGCGAGCCTGCCCTGCCATTCGCTGTGGCCCTGCTGATCGCGGCTCCAGTAGTTCTGTTCCTGCGCGGCAAACTCCCGCGCATGGTATGTACGCGCCTGACTGGCTGACAGCGGTTTCGAGATCGTAAGCATGAGCGCTCCTCAACTGTGCGGGGAACCGTCATCGCGCCGATGGCGAATGCAGTGAGAACGTGTTCTCGGCAATTTGCCTGTCATTCGATTCTCTTCGCCTCCTTCGAGGCAAACCGTTCTTTGGGTCTGTCATCGTCGGCAGCGATGGTCGAACCGAAGAGTGGAAGCACCGGCTGGATCGGCTTCTTCAACGACTCGGCGTGAATGCTGGCCTGTGTTTGTGGCGTTGCCTTCCGCGCAATCTCTGGTATCTTCCGGCTCGCAAATCCCGGCAGGCCGAATCGCGTTCTGCCGATCTTTTTTCTCCATCTTTGCGGCCAACTTGTCGGAGGTTCGCCCCATTCGATCCTCTCCAAATCCCACTGGTCATATGCGTTCAGGCTCCGCAATATACTTCCCCCCGCCAGTAGAAAAAAGAACATCGCGGCTCCCCAAAGCAGCAGCGTCAACAGCAATCGCCAGAAGCTCTTTCCGCCATAGAACTGCGCCTCAAGAAACGGTTGGAGTCTGACTGTTTGGAGCCATTCATCCGGCTCCTGTAGCAGGCCAGTCCATCCGGCCTGCCGCGCCGCTGGCGAAAGCTGCATCGTGATTCCACGGTCGTCGCCCGCAGTTGCCGGAACCACGTCAGCATCCGTAGCCAATTCCTTTTGCTTGTGCGGTGCGGTCTTGTACAACCATCGGACTTCGGTACTCGAAGCCGGGTCAGTTCCGAACAAAGCGCACCTCAAATAAGTTCCCAGGTAGTAGCGTTGAATGGGTGTCCAGACCAGCCAATTGCACAGAAACAACGCCCCGGAACAGGCCAGTATTGCCATCGCAGGCAGCCACGGAAAACGTCTCGGAAAGGGCAGGTAATTCATGGTTTCCGTCCTCGTTTCATGCCCTGCGGTGCGAGAAAATCGTCGAGCAATTTACGAGCCTGTTGCAGCTTGCGCGCATCGGCTTCGTCGCGGATTTTGAGGATGGAATCGGGCAACATTTGCCTTCCTTCCGATGCCGCTTGAGCGCCAGCATGGAAGAGATTCAGGAGGGCATAACGTAGTGCCCAAACCTCGGCCAACACCAGTTCCGCAGGGTCGGCGGGACGCTGCCGCGCCGCGCGCAAAGCTGTTGTGCGCAGCCATTCGGAGAGCGCCTGCCCCGCGCCTTCGGCGACAGTTTCGATCTCGGAAAGTTCCTCGGGAGTCAGCCGCGTGGCGGCGGTCTTGGTGCGGAATCCGGGCTTCGCCTCTTCGCCAAATGGCAGACTGGACTGTGGAGCGGCCTGAATGCGGCGAATACTCCTTGAGGAAACCGCCTTGTTGCTCATACCGCGTCCTGCTCTGCCGCCGTCAAGCGGCGAAATGCTGGTTCACAGAAAGTTCTTGTGCTTCAACGCGTTTACGTGATCGATGCCAGAAGCAATTTGTCGCAAAATAACGTCATCGCTCCCTACCGCGAACATTTTCACTAACTGATCCAATCTGCTGATACCGTGAACGTTAACCTGCGTAAACATCAAACCCGCTAATCCGTCGCTCCGCAGTTCCCGTTTGGGGGTGTCGTGTCCACCCTTCTTCCGGTGCGAAGCACCGCGTTTTTACAGCTCGCCATATTCCAGCACCTGAGCCTCCCACGTATGGATCACTTCGGGAGCCTGCCATGCGCGTCGAAACAGATTCCGGATCGACTGCCAGTGCGCCATCGGGAATCGGAAAGTGATTCCGTTCTCGCGCGCAAAGAAAAATACTCCCCGTTCCTCGTTCTCCAGGATCGCGGTGTGAGCATAGAAGTAGTACCCCTGCCATTGGCAAAGATCCCGCTCCAAATCCAGCTCTTCCAGCATCCTTCGGAACTCCGCAATCCTCGGGTATCCACACACCGGATACTGCGGGGCAAGCGTTCCAGGAAACTGCAAACGAGGGGAGAACTCATTCCCCTCTTCCCGCACCAGATCGAGGCGGTATCCGCCTTCTTCCAAGGACGGCAATGCCGGCTGAACCGCAAGCTCAAAATCCTCGTCGTCTGCCTCCGCGGGCACCTTCTCTCGCAGGGGCTTGCGGTGAAGGGAATAGTGGCCGCGCGCGCACACCCGCCATAGGGCTGACCAGTGCGGCCAAAGTACCTCGTTGAGCTTCTCAATATTTGAGAACTTCTCCTCATCGAGAAGTGTGTAGAGATTGCGAACCGCTAGTAACGGTTTTCGCCGCTTTTGAGCCGGGTTCCTCAGCATCTGAATGGTGTGATTTACCACCCGGCGCACGTCATCGCTTCCAATGTTTTCAACTTCCTTGGCCTCGACCTGTTTGTCCCCTGGAAGAGTCCGCAGATACACAAAATCCCGCATGGACTTCTTCGGTCTCCGTGCGATGGCGTAAGCCGCAAGGAATGCCTCGAGGATTTCGGCCAGGGTCTCGTAGGAAATCTGGCCTTGTGCGGTATTCATAAACGACTCTGCTCCCACCGCACAGTAATGGGCCACCATGGTCCATTCCGCCTGCGAAAGCGAGAGTCCTGAGTCTGCCTTCCCACGAATTCTCAGCAGGGAATCTGTTGGCTCTGCAAGCAGGTTTACCAACTCAAGACGGTCGTCTCTGGCGGACTCAAGAAGCTGCTTTGCCGCCTCCGATGTCGAGACGTTTTGGCCGGTCTTGAGGGCTATGATTTTCCTCAAGGTTTCAAGCCTTAAGCGCAGAGCATCGGAGATGCGGATGGAGATGACTGGCTGCTGCGGGGTCGCGGCGTTCTCTACCATGAAGCCCCTTTCTGGTTACAGCGAATAAATGAGTAACGTTACATATTGACTATATGTAACTGATGGGCTATTGTCAAGTGCGACGTTTGGTCCCGCGTGCAGAAGAGCGAGATCGAGCGTGGTTGCGCCTGTTGGACCTCAGCCAGTTGCTGATGCCCAGAGAGGTTGTGCACAAATCCCACACCAGCCAGGGGGATGTCGATGACACTCAGATCAATTCACAATTCGCAGACCCAACCTCTCTTCTCGGAGCAGAGTCTGCTAACCGCTCAAGCCGTTGCGGAGCGTCTCGGGGTCTCCGAGCGTTGGGTGCGAGACCACGCAACGAGACGCTATCCCAGAATCCCTGTTGTGAAGCTGGGACCGTTGCTCCGATTTCGTAAAGAAGACATCGAAAATTTCCTCATGTCTCACTTGTCATCCACAGCTTCCAAAATCATGCGGGACAGTGTATGAACAATACTGTTCTCCGCGACCAACGATGGACCAGATAGGAGAACGCTGTAATGGCAATGGTCTATCAGAAGGGCACCGTGTACCTGCAAGGGACACGGGAGAAGAAGTGGTATGGCAAGTTTCGTGTGTACCTGAGAGGCCGGAACGGAGAGGAGGTTGAAAGAACCAGAAAGGTGGTTTTGGGAAAAAAGTCTGACCTCCGCAAGTGGGAGGCAGAAGAAAAGCTACAGACCATCTTGCAGCAGGAGAACGGAAGGGGCGCTAGCTCATTCATTGCGAAAGCGGATGATTCCGTGACTCTCAGCTGGTTCGTCACCGAGAAGTACATTCCCATGCGTCGCGGGCGATGGCGGCCCGCTACAAAACAGAAAACCGAGTTCGAGATCCAGAAATACCTGGTCGAGAACTTCAAGAGTGTTCCGATCCGCGAGGTTGGACTTTTCGAACTGCAGGTCCATCTCAACAAACTCGCCGAGAGTTATTCGGAATCGATCGTGAGACACACGTTCGTGAACATCCGCTCGATCACGCGTCTGGCGCGCAAGCTGAAGTTCCTACAGGAAGATCCTGCCGAGGAACTGAAGATGCCCCAGACCAAAGAAGTGAAACGTCCGACCATGACCGCGAAACAGATCAGCGACCTCATCAGCGTGATCGAAGATGTCCACGATCTTTGCCTGATGAGCATCGCCCTGTTCTGCGCAACCCGAACCAGCGAGACGGTCGGGCTGACATGGAAGTCGTACGCCGGAGACAAACTGATTCCGCTGAACACTGCGTTCGAAGGACAGCTCTACGAAGGCAGGCTCAAAACACGGGAGAGCCGCAATGCGATCCCGATACCGGAAGATGTGATACCGATCATTGAAGCTTGGCGGAGCGTATCGAAAAACACTTCACCCGATGCGCTCATGTTTCCGACATTCGGTCGTGGCAGACGGAAAGGGGAAGTCGTCCCGCGTCAGGGACGGAACTTCCTCAAATGGAGAATCCATCCCATTGCCGACAAGCTGGGTATTCCACGGAAACTCGTGACCTTCCAAGTGATGCGCCGCACGCTGGGCACCGACTTGCAAGGGCACGGGACGATGAAGGACGCGCAGCAGATCTTGCGGCACGCCAGCATCAAGACCACAGCTGAAATTTACATGCAGGAAATTCAGGCGAGCGTGCGCTCGGCCATCAACTCACGGACGCGGGAGATTTTCAGCCAGCGCACGAAAGAACTGCGTCAACTGGAGAACCCGGTTTCTCATCAGAGAAAGCCCAATTCTCTCAAACTTCGGAACACAACGGTTCCAAACGGTTCCAAGTTCGTTTGTGGGGCATCTGCAAATGGCTGAAAAGAATGGCTCCTCAGGTAGGACTCGAACCTACAACCCTCCGGTTAACAGCCGGATGCTCTGCCATTGAGCTACTGAGGAGTGGAGGCACGCTGGCAGCGTGCCGATCTTACAGAAAAATCATATCAGAGGCGACCGCGATTGGGAACACACACAATACAGCGGCGCATCCTTCGCCGAGGGGGTTTCTCCGCTCGCCTCCCGCAACCAACTGCGGTTCCGACGCCGGCCCCTAAACCTGACCGGCCCGGTCCGCATTCCGTCTCTTTTTGCCAGGCTCTCCGCGCTCCGCCAGCTTCTTCCTTCCGCGTGTTAGTGGATTCCCTTTCCGTTCAGAAACGGTCCGTATTTCTTGTCCGTCTCCATGATGTGATGGCACAGCCACTTCTGCTGAAACTGCATCAGGGCCACGGCCACGCCTGGTTTGTCGGCCTGGAAATCCTCCTGAAACTTGAGCACCTGCTCGACCAGCGCTTTGTGCTCAGCCTGGTGCGCCCCGAGCTCCGGGTAGCCGGTCATATTCATCGCCACTTCTTCCGCGGCAAAATGGGAAGCCGTGTAGTCGATCAGACGCTGCAAGATCTTGCCTGCAACATCCTTGCCGCAACCCGCAAGCAGTGCCTCATTCAGCTCGTTCGCCGCGCGGAATAAGCCCCGGTGCTGGCGATCAAAACTTGCGACTTGTACAGAGTACATTTCCTCCCATTGAAATACGCCCATGGGGCTTCCCCCCTGAAGTCGAACAACATCCTTTGCCGAAGGCTCCCTCGCTGCTTGCCTTCCACAGCCAACTGCTTTTCCGCCGCCGGCCTAAACCTCACCCGCCCGGTCCGCGTTCCGTCTCTTTTTTTTCAGGCTCTCCGCACTCCGCCCGTCTCGTCCGGCAGCGTGTTAGTGGATTCCCTTCTCGTTGAGAAACGGTCCGTATTTCTTGTCCGTCTGCATAATGTGATTGCACAGCCACTTCTGCAGAAACGGCATCAGCGATGTGGTCACGCCTGGTTTGCCGGCCTCAAAGTCCTTCTGAAACTTGAGCACCTGCTCGACCAGCGCTTTGTGATCAGCCTTGTGTGCCGCGAGTTCCGGGTACCCGCTTTTCTCCATCGCAGCTTCTTCCTCGGCGAAATGGCTCGCCGTGTACGCAATCAGCCGCTGCAAAACCTTGCCGACAACGTCCTTGCCGTGGCCCGCATGCAGTGCTTCATTCAGCTCGTTCACGGTGCGGAATAAAGTCCGGTGCTGGCGGTCAAATCCTGCGACCTTTACAGCGTACAGTTCCGTCCATTCAAGCGCGCCCATTGGGCCTCCTCTTAAATTCGAACGACCTTCGTCTCCACCGAATCGGAGCAGTCTTCAGTCTCCAGACTTCAGTCTCCAGACTACGGATGCCGGTTCCGAGTACCCAGATCACTGAAGGCCGTCGATGCTGGCGAGTGGACGCGTCCATCGGGCTACGGTTCTGCTAACCTAATCCTCGGCGTATCGTCCACAACAGGACTGAGGTGCTTATGCTGGGAGGTCTGCGTTTGCTGACTTTTTTCCTGATTCTTCTCATCGGTGTGGTTGCCCTCGTCTATGCGGAGGATTCCCCGGCCGAGGATTCCACCGCTCCTTCGGGTTTGGCCGGTCCTCCGAAAGTTAAAGTGGCTCCGGTCGAGGACATCGTCCAAGGGCACAAAATCGTCGATCGCTATCGCTACCTGGAAGACCCGAACGATCCCGACACCAAGCTCTACGTCGAGCAGGAACTCAGCTACACTCGCGCCATCCTTGACCCGCTTCCTGGACGCGACAAGATCAATGCGCGTCTCTCGCAATTGTTGGAGATTGGCACCGTTGGAGCTCCACAGATGGGTGGCAAGTATTACTTCCATACCCGCCGCGAGGGCACCCAGAATCAGCCCATCCTTTATGTGCGCGAGGGCGTGAATGGCGGACTAAACGACGGTCTGAACAGAGACGGATTGAACAGAGAAGATCGCGTGCTGGTTGACGTGAACCGAATGTCCACCGACGGCACCGTCGCGCTCGACTGGTGGTTTGCAGCCGAAGACGGAAAGTACGTGGCCTACGGAACCTCCGCCAGCGGATCGGAAGAGAGCACGCTCCATATCGTGGAGAGCGCGACCGGCAAAATATTGCCGGATACCATCGAGCGCACCCGCTTCGCCAGCATCGCCTGGATGAAGGACAGCTCAGCTTTCTACTACACTCGCCATCCTAAAAAAGGCGATGTGCCGGACGGAGAGGAGGTCTACCACGTCAAGGTTTTCTACCACCAGATCGGAAGCGATCCCGCCCATGATCCACTGATCTTCGGCGAAGGCCGCAAGCCGCAGGACATTCCGAGCGTCGCTCTCTCCGAAGACGACCGCTGGCTGCTGATTAATGTTGGGGACGGCTGGACCAAGACGGAGATGTATTTGCAGGATCTGCAATCGAAGAATCCTCCGCTCGAAATCACGACGGGCAAAGATTTTCTTTACGACGCCAACTTCTTTGCGGGCAAGCTCTACATCACCACCAACGAAGACGCGCCCCACTTTCGCGTCTTTGTCGCCGACGCAAGCAATCCCAAGCGCGAAAACTGGAAAGAACTGATTCCGCAAACCGACGCTGTTCTGCAAGGCGCGAGCGTGACCGGCGGCAAGCTCCTGGCGCAGTACGAACACAACGTCGCTTCCGAACTCAAGCTGTTCGGGCTTGACGGCAAGAAGCTCGCCGACATTCCTCTGCCGGCCATCGGATCCGTTTTCAGCGCCTCCGGCCGGTATGATCGCAACGAAATTTTTTTCGGATTCCAGTCCCTCACGGTCCCGCCCTCGATCTACCGCGTTGATTTACCCGACGTGAAAAGCGCGCTCTGGGCCAAGGTTGACGCGCCCTCCATCGATCCTTCTGCCTATGACGTGCAGCAGGTCTGGTACACCTCGAAAGACGGCACGAAAGTTCCGATGTTTGTCGTCGGCAAAAAGGGAATCGAGAAGAACGGCAAGAACCCAACATTGTTGACCGGCTACGGCGGTTTTAACATCTCGATGACTCCGACTTTTGACCGCAGTATGTTTCTCTGGATGGAGCACGGTGGCATTTACGCGGTCGCTAACCTGCGCGGCGGTTCCGAGTTCGGCGAAGACTGGCATCGCGCCGGCATGCTCGATAAAAAACAGAGCGTCTTTGACGACTTCATCGCCGCCGCCGAATATCTAATCGCACAGAAATACACAGACCGCGATCGCCTCGCCATCTCCGGTGGTTCGAACGGGGGCCTGCCGATGGGCGCGATGATCACTCAACGCCCCGACCTGTTCCGCGCGGTCGTATGCCAGGTTCCGCTGCTCGACATGCTGCGCTACCAAAACTTCCAGATCGCCAAGCTCTGGATTCCGGAATACGGTTCGGCCGATGACCCCAAGCAGTTCGACTGGCTCTATGCTTACTCGCCCTATCACCACGTGAAGCCGGATCAGGAATATCCTGCCATCCTTTTTATGACGGGTGACACCGATACCCGCGTCGATCCTATGCATGCCAAGAAAATGGCCGCGCTCATGCAAGCCGAGGCCAAGAACGGCTCAAGCAAAGAGCGGCCGATTCTGCTGCGCATCGACACCAAAGCTGGACACGGCCAAGGCAAGCCAGTCGCCAAGCAGATCGAAGAGAGGACCGACATGTATTCGTTTTTGTTCTGGCAGTTGGGAATCAAACCATAATCTCTATCGAAGAGGCGCGCATGGCGCGTAGGTCAGGTCTGAAGAACTGGGTCGGCGCTGGTTCGGCTTCTCTGGGCGAGGAGTGCGTTCAATTTCGCCAGCACTTCAAAGGCATCGGCTACGTAAAGCACATCCGCTTTTCCTCGTGCCCATCCGCAGTTCGGGTCGAGATTCACCGCACGGCGCTCGTTGATGAACCGCCAGCCCACGACATGGGGTTCCTCGCCATGGCAACACGTGGACAAACCTTTGGGATGGCGCGGTGTCGATCCGGTCTGGCCGACCTGGTTCAGATGGGTCATAAAGCCGAGCACGGCCTGACTCTCTCCCGTTTGATCGACTAGCGATTTGCTGCCGCCGAGCGATGCGCCCGAGGCGCGAAGGAAGTCAAGAATTAGGGTTTCCGCTTGATCGATATGGGTCTTTCCGTCGGCCTGCTTCTTGGTCCAGCCCGCGCCCGCGACAAACAGCAAGTTGGCGTCGGGCCGGATGGTTTGTGCATCGCTCTTTGGAGCACGGACACCGGTGACGACTGTTCTTGTGGCGGCTTGCGGCAGGGTTACGGGAATCTCTTCGATCTTGGCCGAGCCTGTCGATGCAGTGTTGGTCCAGGCCGCGTCGCAGCCCGACTCAAGCAACACGATCCAGGGGCGCGCGTCGCGCCGAATGACTGCTTCGATGCGCTGGCGATAGTGCCAGCGCGTGGCCCGCACTTCGCCGTCGGCGGATTCCAGCGAGGTCACATGCGTATCCACACATCCATTCAGACGATGCGCCACTCCCGCCAGAACGCGCATGAACCGTGAAGTTGCGGGCGCTAGAATCAGTTCGGCTCCCGCTGCCCGGCAGAGCGCTTCCGCCGCCGCCGCATCGCTCGCGTAACGCGCGGTCGCAAAGTCCGGCCCTGCGACCGCAAGAATTCGATCGGCCCCGGCGGCTGCAACCATCTCCGCCGCAGCCGCCACGTCCGCACCGATCAAACCGATGGTCAAACACGCACCGAGCTGCTTCGTCAACTTCAAAGCAGCGCCCAGAACCTCATACGACACTTTGGGGAGCGTGTTGCCAGCTTCCGAAACGTGCGCCAGGAATAAAATGCTTTGTGACATCAGAGTCTCGTTCTCCGGTGTTCTTTGCTTACCTCAGTGTCAAAAAACGAACTGCAGATCCCTCGCTTCCCTGCCCCATCCGGCAAATGCGGCCGGCTGGGGGCCCCGGTCGCTCGGGATGACAGGTCCGAAAAACTATTTGCTAATCCATTCCGCAATCTCGCGCGCGATCTGCTCGGCCGACAGGTCTTTAACCACGCGCGTCTGGCGCTGTTGTTTCGGCGGGCTCGCACTCAGGAAGTGCAATCCACCAGCCGGCAGCGGCACGGACTTCGCCCGCTGCAGCGCCGGCATCACCGTGCGCATATTCGCCATTCCCACCTGAGGATTGTTGCGAGGTTCGGGCAGATTGCCGGTCGCCCAGCCGAACAAAGCCGGGGGACCCGGGCACACCGAAACCTGATGACGCCCGCCCTCGATCCGCTCCAAAACCTCGAATGAACCGTCGGCTTGAGCGTTGTCTAGAACTCTGAGTTGATCCACACCTTGAAACTGATCGAGAATCCCGAGCCGCTCGCCGACCAACTGCATGGTGGCACCTGCGCCGCGCGAAGCCGATTCCCAGCCGCCGAATACGAGCAAGCGCGAGCGATCGAGATCGGGGATATTCTGGATGGTTTCCGCCAGCAGCGCGGCCGTGGCATGCGCATCGGCAAAGCCGCTGGCGCTCGAATCGACGGGAACCAGTTCAAAGCTCACTTTCTGCGCAATCGTCATCATCACCTGCTGTAGTTTTGCCTTTGGTCCTACGCTGACCAGCCAGACTTTGCTATTGCTGCCCGCGGCCTTGGATGCCAGGTTGGCGGCTTCATACAGGGCATGAGCGGCCCAGGGATCAAGTACGGCGGGAAGCATCATTTCGTTTTTCAGCGCCGGACCCGTTGGGGTCTGGACCGGCTCCAGCGTTTGCAGCGGGTCGGGAACAATGCTGCCGCACACTACGATGTGATATCCGTTTGTCATTTTATGTCGCTCGATTTAGTTTAGTAATTCACGTTCTTTCATTCCCACCATCGAGACCGCCCGACGAACGAAAGACCCTCAGGGGCTAAAGCCCGCATTTTTTTTGGGTCAGAGCGGCACGAGTAAACTCGTGCCCTTCCCGAAACCTCCACGAATCGGAGTTTTTCCGCAGGCTGAAAAGCCGTGCCCTACCCAAAGCCATGACAATCATTAAGTTTTTAATGATATCCCAACTGGCAATCAATTCAGCGTCGAGTGCAGCCCGCCCGCGCCGGCGTTAAATTCGATGTTTCCCTTCGCGCTGTCGCCCTCGGCTGCGCAATTCCACAGGCACGCGCCGCAGTAAACGCACTTCTCACGATCGAAGGCAGGCACCCCATCTTCGCCGCGGGTGATCGCCTGCCCCGAACACATTTCCACGCACAACTTGGTTTCGCAGGCGCGGCAGAATTCCGGACGACGAAAGACCACGTGATTCGCATACCCCGGAGATGCCTGCACGCCTCCGCCCATGAGCAGAGCGTCCTGGTGCGAGATGAGCAGCTTGCCATCCATCGGAATTTGCGGCCAACCACAGCGATCCATGATCCGGTCGTGCAGCGAAGTGCCCTGGGCGGCGCATTCCTCCTGCATTTGCTTCAGTTCGGCCGGCGAAATACGCGATCCATAAGCATCCTCAAGCGAGGGCATCTGGCGACGCGATGGACGAGAGGCTGGCGTGATACGGCCGCCGGTCAAGCCCGCAACGGCCATGCCGATCATTCCCGTGAAGACGCCCGTCTGGAATCCGTTGCGCGACTCGACCGCGATCTTCGCCTCGTCATCGACCCAGCTCTCCCGGCGGCGGCGCACGTAAGTTGCTTCCAGGTTTTCGCGGGTGAACGCGCGTTTTTGTTCCGTCAATTCGATGACCGCCTCCGCCAATTGCACCCCTGTGGTCCAGGCTTCATCCACTCCCGATCCCGCCAGCACATTCGTGCTTCCCGATCCCTCCCCTATGCGGGCGTAGCCATTGCCTGCGAGATAGGGCTCGCCGTGGCGGCCCGATTCCTGCAGCGACTTCGCTCCCCACGACTTCAGGCTTCCGCCCTCGAGATAACGCCATAAATAAGGATGCAGCATGAAGTGCTGCAGGTAACGATATGCCGTGCGCACCGGGCTACGGAACCACGACGGAACAAAGATGCCAACCGAAGCCAGCCTTTCGGGATGAACGTAGAGAAAGCCGAAAATTTCCGGCTCCGGAAACCCGATGGTGTGCAAGACAGTGCCGGGCTCCAGCCCATTATCTTCGCGGAGTTCGATCACCATCTTCATGCCGAGCGCCCATTCGCGGAACCCGTGGCCTTGCGGCATTCCGATATGCGCATCGATCTGGCGCCCAACCGCTCCCACCGGACCGTCGCCCACCACCGTCAGCGCAGCGCGCAGGTCCATGCCCGGTGTGAACCCTGCGTCGGGATGTCCCTGCAAATCAGTCCCCTGATCGGCGAGCCGCACGCCCGCAACCGCGTCTCCTTCAATGAGTGGTTCGGCGACCGGCATACCCGGCCAAATTTGCACCACGCCGGACGCTGCCACTTGATCGCTGACCCACTGGTTGAACTGACCAAGTGACAACACGAGGCCCTCGTGTTTCTGCATGAACGGCGGGGTAAATGGCAGTTCGAAGGCCTCATGCTTCAACCCGAAGATGAAACTGAGCGAGCGCAGCACGCGGTCGCCAGCCTTGAATGCAAAGGAGCGGCGGCTCGCCCGTGTGGGATCGAGCAGGTAAACGACCTTCTCCTTCTTCACCGCCGCCGCCATGGGAATCTCGGAGAGATCTACGCCGGGAAAACTGCCGCGTATCCCACGGGCCCGTGTGACCGCGCCCGAGACTCCGAACCCCAGCCCGTCGGCGCGCTCGTAGCAGATTACCTGCAGAGGCAAGCCGGGAGATGTTGCACTCTCCAACCGTACCGACCCATCCGCATTCAGCAAGCTGCGGCTCAACGTCGTCAGGAAGCCGCCCATCGCGGGGCCGAAGCCCACACAGGCGATGTCGACGGTCATCTGCTGCCGCTCGATCGCAGGCGTCGGTTCTTGGGGAGTGGCGCTCATGCGGGGTAGTCCAGCGCCTCCGGAATCATGAGCTTCGAAATCGCCTCGGCGGCCCGGTCCTTCGCTAGCCGGCAGCCCGTGAGGCAAGTGGAGAGCTTCGTTTGTAACGAGAGAAACTGCTCGGCTCCATTGCACTTCGCACAGGGACCAGCTTTCTTCGGATGCGAGCCATCGCTTCCGATGACATCCAGACCGTACGAACCAATGCCCGGAATGATGCCCTCGAGAGAATCCAACTCGTCCTGTTGATAGCAGCCCCGGTATCCCGCTTCGTCCCACGCGGGGTGGCGGTTGTATCCGAACACCAACTCAGCGCAGATTCGCGCCACTTCCCCACTGGCCCGCGCCGACTGCACGTGGCACAGGTCGGTCATGAAATTCACCAGGCCAGCTAGCCCTTCAGCAACGGCAGGGTCGCTGGTTCCACGCCGCTCCAGCTCGAGTGCGTCGAGAATCTGGCAGCGCGCCGCCAGCAACCAGCAGAGCGCGTCGGCCAATGGGAACGTCACACCCTGGCGCGCGCTCTGGTACAGACGGCCGCCGTCGGCATCGGTACTGCCCTGTAAACGCTCCAACGTCCACAGCCACATTCCCATGGCCGTTGCCAGCGCGCATGAGCCGGTGCCGGGACGCTCACTCGCGATCCCGCGCATCTCCTTGATCCACGCCCTAAACTGGGCCAGGAAAAGCGGGTTGGTCATGGTGATGGAGAGTTGGCGCCGTTGCACAGCTTCGGGGCCCTCGTAAGTCGCTTCCAGTTGCGCATCCATCCACTTGTTGCCGAGGAAGCCTGGGCAGTCTTCCGTTATGCCGTAGCCGCCCATCAGGCTGACCGCCTCGCGCATTATCTGCGCTCCCCAACCCGTGTTCCACAGCTTGGTTGCCGGGCAAAGCACGTCGGCCAGCGAGTCCAAAAGAACGAAACGCAGAAGCGGATCCGATTCCAGTTGTGCGCGCTTGGCGTCGTTACCAGGCAAGCCGCCAGGCAAGCGCACGAGATCCGCCGCTCGTTCCGACGCGGCACGTTGCAGCTTCGCCCGCGCTCTGGCCGTGGTCGCTCCCTGCGCCGCCAGCAGCTTGTCAGCCTCGCGCTCCAACGGATCCAGTTCATCAAAGGCCCGCGCCGCCGCAAATCCAAGCGATGCCCCGGCCTCGCCGGTCGCCCACACATCCACCAGCCGGTGCAACGTGTCTTCGCGAGCCTGCAGCCCGAGTTCATAACGCACCGATCCTGGCGTCGCCGTCTCCGCGCCCCGGAACCGCCCGCGCTGATACCGTATGACCGGCTCGACCGCGGAGAGCAATTTCGCCGCCGTCATGATGCCCACGGTCACGCGCGTCCGGCGGAACACGGCCTCAATGACCTCGCTGTGGTTATAGCGCGGCACGATGACGCCATCTTTCACCTCGTAGCCGCCGACAATTCTGCTCGCCGGAATGCGCAAGCTGAAAATCGGATCGCCAGTCGAAGAAAGCTGATGCACCAGTTTTCGCGTGGGCGTGCCGCGATCGAATGTTCCGGGATCGCCTTCTTCCAGGATCACCATGCAGCTTCCCTTGATCCGCTCGTCGCCCGAATCCACCGCCGCCGTCACAAAATTGGCAAACCCTATATTGGTAATGAAGCGGCCACGCTTTTCCACCTGCAGCGTCGGCTCTTCTCCTTGTTTCCATTCTGCGATGCGGATTTTTCCATTGAGCATGCCGGTATCCACGCCGACGTAAGGGATGGGCTCGGTCAGGCAGAATGCGCCCCGCCAGGGTTTGCGATCCTCTCCGGCCTGAGGCGGTGCGGCCAACTGCATGTACTTGGTTTGCTGCTCGGGCGTGCCCCGCTCGTGAATCGGCGCCAAGGCCAGACAACCCGCCAGGCTGGCGGTTGCGGCCCCACCGTCCACCCATGCCAGTTCAAACGCGACCAGCGCCAGCGCCAGGTTCTTCGGGCCCGCGATGAATCCGCCGTGCTCCGGCTCCATGAAGACGGCAGTGATCCCGGACGTATCGAACGCCTCCAGCAGTTCGGCCTTGGCCGGTGTCCACTCATGCGAATTTCGGCCGCCGTTGGCCACTAGCCGCGCCACCGGACCGCGGGCCACCGCTCGTGCCGATTGCACCAGCATTTGCAAGTCGTAGCGGTCGGCAAATCGCCATTGAATCTGGCGCGCCGCATCGGAAGGAAGCGTCCGCAGCAGTTCCGGCTTGACAGGGGTGGCAGTAGAGGCCATGGCCTTACTCCTTTGGGAAGTAGTCGTTTGCGAAGTGATCGTTCCGATTCTGCCGTCGCATGACCGTCCGGTCTGTGATGTACGTCATAAGGGCCTGTGATCTTCGACCATGGCCTTCGACCATAGCCCGGTGATCGGCTGCCTGGCGGCCAACTGGTTAATAAGACTGTTCCCCGCGACGTCAGCCAAGCGGAATCCATTCGGCAGCCGAACGCTCGCATCGCGAACCGAGGTGCTGGCCGCCAGCCCGATTCGTCCAACAGTTCACGCGAAGATGCTAAATTAGATGTTTCATGTCTGCCCCCAACTCTCTCCTTGTTCGCGCGGCCAAGGCTCAGCCCACCGAACGCACCCCAGTCTGGTTCATGCGCCAGGCCGGACGCTACATGCCTGAGTACCGCGCCATCCGCAAGCAATATTCCCTGATCGAGATCTGCAAGAAGCCGGAGGTCGCGGCCCAGGTCACCATTGAAGCGGCCGAGATCCTCAAAGTCGATGCCGCTATCATCTTCGCCGACCTTCTTCTCCCCCTCGAAGTCATGGGACTGCCCTTTCATTTCGCCGCCGGTGAAGGCCCGAAGATCGAGAAGCCCGTGCGCACCGCCGAAGACATTGCCTGCCTGCGCACCGATCGTGCAGCCGACCTCGGCTACGTTTCTGAAGCGGTGAAGCTCGTGTGCAAACACTTCGGCGACAAGCTCCCCGTCATCGGCTTCTGCGGCGCGCCTTTCACGCTCGCCAGCTACATGATCGAAGGCGGAGGCTCGCGCAACTATCTTTTCACCAAGAAGATGATGTACTCCGCGCCCGCCGCGTGGAACGAACTGATGAAGAAGCTGGTCGCGGTGACCGCCGAGTATTCCGCCGAGCAGGTGCGCGCCGGGGCCGACACCATCCAGATTTTTGATAGCTGGGTGGGCTGCCTGAGCGTCGAAGATTATCGCCGCTACGTTCTGCCGCACGTGACCGACCTGGTAAAACGCCTGCAAGAGTCCGGCCTAACAAAGACCGGCGTGCCCGTCATCTGCTTCGGAACCGACAGCGCGACGCTACTGCCCTCGATGCAAGAAACCGGCGCCGAAGTCATTGGCCTGGACTGGCGCATTCCGCTCGACACCGCATGGCAAAACCTTGGTCTGAGAGGCGCGGTGCAAGGCAATCTAGATCCCGTGCTGCTCTTCGCCAATTGGAAAGAACTCAAGAAGCGGGCCGAGGACATTCTGCGCCAAGCCGCCGGACGTCCCGGCCATATCTTCAATCTCGGCCACGGCATTCTTCCCGAAACTCCGGTGGACAACGTAAAAGCGCTCAGCGATTACATCCGCGAGCACTCAGCAGAGTTCAAGACAGCGGTTAAGAGCAAGCATTAATGTCCCCTTTTTTGAATTGTCATCTTTTATGAATTGTCATCCTGAGCGAAGCGAAGGACCTGCTGTTCGCCGCGAAATGCAGTTCACTGGCCTCCGTCCCAGGGGTGAATCGCGCAGTAGTGTATCGCTGAGCTGGAGCCGAAAATGACGCCCTGCCCGCTGGGCCAAGCCAGCCAGTGCTATTGCGCGAATCAGGTAAGTTCGTTTTCCGCCGCGTCCGCGAAAACCGCCGTCCTCCTGCTCGCCCATGGTAGCCCCGAGAACCCCGGCCAGATTCCAGAGTTTCTAAGTTATGTCACCGGCGGACGGCCGCTGCCGCCACCAGTGGTCGAAGAGATTCGTCATCGCTATTCGCTGATCGGTTTCTCGCCGCTCCCCTGCTGGACTCTTTTGCAAGCCGATCAACTTTCGCAGTTGTTGCAGATGCCGGTCTTCGTAGGCATGCGCAACTGGAAGCCCTTCATCGCCGATGCGGTGAAGGCCATTGCGAGCAAGGGATACCAGCGCGTCATCGCCATCTGCCTCGCGCCGCAGAACTCGCGCACCAGCGTCGGCCTCTACCGCAGCGCCGTGAGCGGTGACGGAAATCTTCCTTTCGAAATGGACTTTGTCGAGGAGTGGCATGTTCAACCGCTGCTAGTAACAGCGTTCGCCGAAAAACTGCGCGCGGGCTGGGGAAAGGCCAGCGCCGAAAATGGAGCCGAACTCCCCGTGATCTTCACCGCGCACAGTGTCCCCCAGCGCACGATTACGGAAGGCGATCCCTACGAGAGGCAATCGAAGGAAACCGCCGAATTAGTAGCCAAGGAGGCGGGCCTCGCAGGGGAAGACTGGACTTTCGCCTTCCAGAGCCAAGGCATGTCCGGAGGCGCTGGTTCACCCAACCCATGGATCGGCCCCACGGTAGAAGAAACGATCAGGAATCTAAAAGTGAAAGGCCATCGCGGTGTCTTCCTGCATCCCATCGGATTTCTGTGCGATCACGTCGAGGTCCTTTACGATATCGACATAGCCTTCAAACACTTCGCAGAAAAAGAAGGCATGCGCCTATGGCGAGCTGAATCATTGAACGGATCGCGGATTTTGACCGAGGCACTTGCGGAAGTAGTTCGCGGTCGCAAGTGACGTCGTGAAAATCGTGTAGCGCGGACACTCTCGTCCGCGCGCGGTCACGAAACTAGCCAGCGCGCACGCGGAGAAGAGTGTCCGCGCTACACGGGCCCAAGAGTTAGCAGCTCCATTCCATGAAACGCATAGCCATCATCGGCGGCGGAATCTCCGGCCTTTCGGCCGCGTACACGCTCGAAGAAAAGCGCCAGTCCGGCACGCCCGTCGAGTATGTTTTATACGAGTCCAGCCCGCGCCTGGGTGGCGTGCTCGTAACCGATCGCGTCGACGGTTGCCTGGTCGAAGCGGGCCCCGATTCGTTTCTCACCGAGAAGCCCTGGGCTGCCGACCTCTGCCGCAAGCTCGGGCTGGGCGATCAACTCATCGGTTCGAACGACTCTGAGCGCAAGACCTACATCGTAGCCAGAGGCAAGCTGGTAGTGATGCCCGATGGGCTCATGTTCATGGTGCCCACCAAGATCATGCCCACCGTGTTCTCACCACTTTTTTCTTTGCGCACAAAAATGCGCATGGCCGCCGAATGGTTTCATCCGCCGCGCAAGGCCTCTAACGACGAGGACGAAACCGTTGCCCAGATGGTCGAACGTCACTATGGTTCCGAGATGGTCGACCTGCTCGCCGATCCGCTGCTCTCCGGAGTTTACGGCGGCGAAGCTTCGCAGTTGAGCGTGCGCGCCGTGTTGCCGCGCTTCGCCGAGATGGAATCGAAACACGGCAGTCTGGGCCGCGCCATGCTAGCGGCCCGCAAGAAGATGGGCGGAGCGCCGAACGTCCCAGCGCGGCCGCTGTTCTCTTCGCTCAAAGACGGCATGCAACAGATGATCGATGCCCTGGTCGGGCGGCTGGATGCGAACGCGCTCAAGGCGTCGTCGCCCGTGCAGTCGGTGATCCCGCAGGATGACGCTTGGACTGTGTCTGCCGGATACCAGAGCGACCAATTCGACGCCGTGATCATCGCCACTCCAACCCATGCCGCGGCGGCCGTGCTGCAAACTGCGGATGCGAACCTGTCTCGCGAACTGGGCGAGATTCAGTACAGTTCCTCGGTGACCGTCACACTCGGTTACGACGAAAAAGTGCGCCGGTCGCTTCCGCCGGGCTTCGGATTCCTGGTGCCGCGCAGTGAAGGGCGCCGTATGCTCGCGGCCACGTTCGTTCACAACAAATTTCCGCACCGCGCACCGGAAAATCGTGCTATCGTCCGCTGCTTTCTCGGCGGCGCGCGCGACGAGCAGATCCTCGAATCGAGCGAAGAAGAAATTCTCGAAATCGTTCACCGCGAACTGCGGCAGATCATTGGAACTGCCCTCGATGCCGAGCCGCGGTTTGCGCGCGTCTACAAATGGAAATCCGCCATGGCGCAGTATTCGGTCGGCCACCTCGAACGCTTGCAGCGCATCGAGGCACTCCGCCAGAAACTTCCGGGCCTGGCGCTGGCAGGCAACGGCTATAGCGGCATCGGCGTCCCCGATTGCGTTCGCTCCGGCGCCGAAGCGGCCAGCAAGATCCTCGCCGAGATGGGCATGTGGTCGGTCGCTTAGCCATTTGGAAATCATTCTAGATTTGTCATCCCGAACGAAGTGAGGGATCTGCAGTTCGTGGCAAAATGCAGATCCCTCAGTTCGGGATGACAATTTACTAAACACGCCGTCCCGAAATTACTGCGACCTTGACTTTCGATGGCCCGATGACCCGATCTCTCGCTCTGCTATTCTGAATTTCTCCTTCCACTCCCATGAGTACTGCGCCCGCCAGCCGATGGAAGATCATTGTTGCCTTCGGGCTGGTCTATGTCTTTTGGGGCTCGACTTATCTCGGTATCGGCATCGCAGTGGAGCGTATTCCTCCGGCCGTTATGTGCGCCGCGCGTTTTCTGGTCGCGGGCACGGTCATGCTCGCTTACTGTGCGCTGACCGGACGCCGCATTCGTTTTTCGGCGCGACAGCTTAGCCACCTGGCGGCGGTCGGCATTCTGCTTCTGATGGGCGGCAACCTCACGCTTTCCTACGCCGAGCGGATCGTTCCCACTGGCCTCGCGGCGCTGCTGATTGCGGTTACGCCGCTCTGGTTTCTGGTGCTCGACAGCCTGTTGCTGGGCGACCATCACATCTCGCGGCGCGGCAAGCTCGGGCTGGCCATTGGAGTCGCCGGAGTGGTCGTGCTCATCTGGCCCGATCTTCGGCACAACAACGCCCTTGGCCATCGCGAACTCTGGTGGTCGCTCGGGTTGCAACTTGGATCGTTCAGTTGGGCGTTCGGTTCGGTGCTGTCGAAAAAGTGGCAGACCGCGGCTACCGATCCGTTTGGCGCCATCGCGTGGCAGATGACCTTCGCAGGGATCGCAAATCTAATTTTCGCGCTGCTCGTCGAAAGGCCTTCCAACATAGCGTGGACGTTCCCTGGAGTGGCCGCGATTCTCTATCTGGTGGTGTGCGGGTCCTGGATCGGCTACACGGCCTACATCTGGTTGCTGCAGCACGTTCCGACCTCGAAAGTTTCTACCTATGCCTACGTCAATCCCGTGGTCGCGGTGTTTCTGGGATGGCTGGTGCTGCACGAGCGCATCGACCGCTATATCGCGATGGGGAGCGCGATCATCGTGGCGTCGGTGGTGCTGGTGACGAGCGCAAAGATCTCGACTCGGACTGCGGCGGAAGAGCTTCCCGCGGTTGAGGCTGCGGGAGACTGAAGTTGCAGGTTCCCAGTTCTCAGTTCTCAGTTCTCAGTTAAGGCGGGCTTTTTGGGGGTGCTTTGCCTCGAAAAATTGGGTAGTTTTGACTATGTTTACTGGTTAGTAAGAGTGGGGGGTACCCCCCCTCCCCCTATCTATTAGAATCATCAACTTACAGAGTAATTTCAGGTAAATCTTTGGTTTTAAAGGAGTTAACTTACAAAATCCAGATAACAAATGGGTTACGTGCAAATTTGTCTGGGCTTGGCATTGAAAACAAAGGAGTTACAACTTACTAAGTCGCTCAAAATCTAGATACCATTGCAGTTAGAACATAACTGAGGTCGGCCCGAAAATCAGATTTCAAAGAGCTTTTAGTACAAACTACTGCCACCGCCGCACTGGGCTATAGAGTAACTTCTATTATAACAGCGACTGTCAAGAGATATTATTACTCTGTGGGTAGTGTCCTAATTTAACGTGTTGCCGCCGAGTAGCGCCGGCATCCTTGCCGGCTGTCCCCTCGCCCTCGGCGGGCATGATGCCCGCCGGACAGTCGCCGCGCGCGGAATTAGGACACTACTGGAGTTTGGGTTCTCCTGGCCACGTTCGCTCGCTGCAATCTTGTTCCGAATGATCGTCGGGAGGACGCCTTGCCTGGCTGGTTGCAGTTCGAGCGGGGAATAAGGGTTCTTCGACTCCGCCGAGCTATTCGCTTCGCGTATGGGTCGGCTGCGCTCAGGATGACATTTCTTCAGGATGACATTTCTTTGGAGAGCGGCTGGGTCCGCTGGCAGACTGCCGAGCCTGCACGGATTGGACGGACGAGTGCGTCCGTCCCTACGTGGGTCTTGGCCGATGGCTATTCTTCTGGTTCTTCGGCGTCGTTTACTACGTCTACTACTCGGCTTCGGATGTTGAAGACTAACTTCTGCTTGTCGCCGGGCTGAAAGGTGACGCGCATGGGGGTGCGCTCCCAGACTGGAGGCGGGCACTCCGAGTCGGGATCGTCGGCTGCGGCGGGTTCGCCTGCTTCTTTTTTTAGGATCGGCTTCCTACGTCCTACCTGGGCTACTACCGCGTAGAGTTTCTTGCCATCTTCGGAGACTCCGCAGTAGGCAATGTAGTCGCGATACCAGCTTGCCGTCGAATAGAAGGGATCGAACTCGGGCAGGTTGAGTTGGGAGACTCGTCCGGTGAGGCGGTCGACGAGCAGCCAGCCGCCGCGTTGCCACTGCCAGCGCGGGGCGTTGGCGTTGGCGTTGGCGTTAGCGTTGGCGGTCTCGGCGGGCAGCGCATCGTTCACGCGAAAAGCGCGCCGCACCACAAACAGGCGGTCGGTCAGCTCATGCGGAGTTCCGGTGGTGTATTCCTTGAGCCGCGTATCCACAAACAACGGACGCACTTTCAGGTCGAGCAGCTTCTGCCCCGTGGCGTTCGGCCACTTGGCGGAGATCCATTTTCCAAAAGTAATCACATGCGCTTTCGGAACGGCCGCGCATTCGCTCCAGGGCAAGCACATCAGGACGCAAATCAGTGATAGTTTCCGCAGCATAATGATGGAAGAGTGGCACGGGCGCGGAAGTCGCGGCAATGACGCCTGAACAGGGAAAATGTTCGGTTTTCTTGTGTTCCTGGCGTTTCTTATGGGGTTGACTGCTCTGACTACCGACTGCTGGAGCCAGTGGCGCAGTTTCCGGGGCTGTGGGAGACTAGGACTGGTGTCATCAATGGTTCTCCGAGCGGGATGTCCCAGCCCAGAGGGGCTAAACAGATTGCTGAAAAAGTGGTGGCGCGAGCCGCAGTCCACCTCAGCGGCTAAAGCCGTCACTGAAAACGAGCCGGTTGTCGCAGCGGTGAACCGCTGCGCCACCCAGAAGCAAGAGCAAAATCGAGTTTTTCAGCATTCTGTAAAGCCCGCATTTTTATCGGCCTTTAACGGCACGGCTGTAAGCCGTGCCCTACCCAATCCATTCATGCGACCAGTTTTAGAATTACGGCCAAGTGCAATCGGCTGTGAAGTGAAGTGATGAGTCTTCCGCCACGACAGCGCCGGACAACCCTTTCTCAGCCCTCGAACTCTTATGCGGATATGGGTGATTTGCTGCCAGGGCGCCGGAAGCAGTCGATTCTGGTGGTCGACGACAATGCGGTGATCGCGGGGCTGCTGAAGGACATGCTTGTGCGGCGCGGCTATCCAACGGTCGTGGTGCAGAGCGCGGCTGCGGCGGAGGCGGAAATCCGGCGCGAGGCTCCGGATCTGATTTTGCTCGACGTGATCATGCCCGGAAAGACTGGCTACGAACTATGCCGCGAACTCAAAGCGGATTCCAAGACGCGGCTGATTCCGATCGTGATGATTACCGGCCTGAGCGACCGAGAAGACCGCCTGGAGGGAATTGAAGCGGGCGCCGACGATTTTCTGACCAAGCCAATCAGTCCCGAGGAATTGTTTGCGCGGGTGGGTTCGTTGCTGAAGTTGAAAGAATTCACCGACGAACTGGAGACGGCGGATTCGGTGCTGTGCACGCTGGGGCTGAGCGTGGAGGCGCGCGACCCTTACACCGAAGGCCACTGCGAGCGTTTGGCGCGCGATGCCGCGGATCTGGGGCGTTTTCTCGGGTTGGATGAAGAATCCATTGTGGCCCTGGGGCGGGGCGGCTACCTGCACGACCTGGGGAAGATCGCAGTGCCGGATGAGATCCTGAAGAAGGGGAGCAATTTGACGCCGGCGGAGTGGGAGATCATGAAGAAGCATCCGGTAACGGGCGAGACGATTTGCCGTCCGTTGAAGTCGCTGCGGCTGGTGCTTCCGATCATTCGCTACCATCACGAGCATTCCGACGGCAGCGGCTATCCGGATGGGTTGAGGGTGGGCGAGATACCGCTTTTGCCCCGCATCCTGCAGGTGGTGGACATCTACGATGCGTTGCGCACGGCGCGTCCGTATAAGCCGGCGCTCGGCCACGAGCAGGCGGCCGGGACCATGCGCGCTGAGGCGCAAAGCGGGCTCTGGGATGAGGAGTTGGTCGCGGAGTATTTCGCCATGCTCGACAAGCGCCGCCAAGTGGCGTGAATCATTGAGCCATTGAATGATTGAGTCATTGAGACATTGACTCGGTGTCTCAATCGTTCAATGATTGAATGACTCAATGATTCAATGACTTACTCCTTTATCATTCCCGCCTATAACGAAAGCGTACGCATCCGGCCTACGCTGCATGCGCTTCTCCGGCAGGTGCAGGAACAAAATTGGGACGCGGAAATTCTGGTGGTGAACGACGGCTCGAGTGACGACACGGCACAAATCGTGCGCGAATACGGGAAGTCGCATCCCCAGATTCTGCTGGTGGAGAATCCCGGGAACCGGGGCAAGGGTTACAGCGTGCGCAACGGGATGCTGCATGCGCGCGGCGATATTTGCCTGTTCACCGATGCCGATCTTTCTTCCCCGATCACGGAGGCGGAGAAACTGTTCGACGCGATTGGTCGAGGCGCCGACATAGCGATCGGGTCGCGCTGGCTGCAAGTGGACCTGCAGACCGAGCGGCAGCCACTGTACCGGCAGGCGTTTGGACGAATCTTCAATCTGGTGCTGCGGGTGATTCTGCGCTTACGTTTCGCGGACACGCAATGCGGATTCAAAGCTTTTCGGCGAGCCGCCGCGCAACGCATTTTTCCTCTGCAGAAGATTGAGCGCTGGGGATTCGATCCGGAAATTCTGTTTCTGGCGCGGCGCGCGGGCTTGCGGGTCGAAGAGGTTCCGGTGCTGTGGGCGCACAGCGAGGGGACGCGGCTGCATCCTTTCCGGGATGGACTGCGAATGGTCGTGGATGTTTTGCGGATCCGATGGTATGCGATGACCGGGGAGTACGCAGCGGGCGCGGTGCCCTCTCCGGGAAAGTTGTAGAAGGGCGGCGGTGCGACTGGCGAGCGCGGGACCTCTCGGGGGCAGCCAACAACAAAAGCAACGGCCGCGGACAGGAATGTCCGCGCCACACATTCCGCGCCACAGCTTCCTCGGCTACGAGGCGGCTCGATCGTTTGAGTTAGCGGCCAGGCGCACGAATTCGGCGATCTGGGCGCCCATTTCTACGGTGGAGACGGTGCGCTCTCCGTGGCGCGCCAGATCGTGGGTGCGAAAGCCTCCCATCAAGGTTGATATGACGCCAGCCTCCACGCACTCCGCTTCCTTGGGCAAATTAAAAGTATGGCGCAGCATCAGGGCGACCGAAAGAATGGCGCCTAACGGATTGGCGACACCCTTACCTGCAATGTCGGGAGCCGATCCGTGAACGGGTTCGTAGAGACCGACCGGGCCTCCGATGCTGGCCGAAGCGAGCAGGCCGAGCGAGCCCACGACTCCGCCTGCCTCATCGGACAGGATGTCGCCGAACAGGTTTTCGGTGAGGATGACGTCGAATTCGGTGGGCTTGAGGACCAGCGTCATCGCGGCAGAGTCCACGTACATGTGGGAGAGTTGGACATCGGAAAAATCGCCGCCGACGCGAGTCACGACCTCGCGCCAAAGACGCGAGCACTCCAGAACATTCGACTTGTCGATGGAGAGCACGCGCCGGCGCCGGGTGCGAGCCAGTTGAAAGGCAACGCGGGCGATGCGCTCGATCTCCGGCTCACAGTAGCGCATGGTATTGATCGCGTGGCGCTTGCCGGGGGCGCCTTCGCCTTCACCTTCAATCGAGCGAGGCTCCCCGAAATACAATCCGCCTAGCAGTTCGCGCACGATGAGAATGTCGGTTCCTTTGACGATTTCTTCGCGCAGAGGCGAGCAGGCAGCCAGCGGCGGATAAAAGACTGCGGGACGGAGATTGGCGAAAGCTCCGAGTTCCTGGCGGAGGCGCAACAGCCCAGCTTCGGGGCGAAGTTCGCGAGGATTCTGATCGAAGGCTGGGCTGCCGACAGCTCCGAGCAGCACCGCCTGTGAGGCGAGGCAGGCCTTAATGGTCGCGTCGGGCAAGGGATTACCGAATTTTTCCAGCGCGACCCCGCCGATTTCTTTTTCGTCGAGTTCGAGATCGTGGCCAAATCCGCTGACCACTTCTTCCAGCACACAAATCGCTTGGGATGTGACCTCGGGTCCTATTCCGTCTCCGGGTAGAGAAGCGACAAGGAGTTGCATGGGATCCTCGGTTCGTTGACGGGTATTTGAAGCAGCATACACCGGAAAAGACCGCCGTGGTAGCCCATTTTGGGGCCTGGTTTCCAATATGCGCGCTAGCTATAGCTACACACCCCAGAGATATTCTTCCTGCTCGCTGTGTTGATCGCTATGATGCCCGGTGAAGGGCATTAATAGCGTCGCCTGGCCGACGTTGCCGGATACATGAGCCGGACGCGCCTCATTGGAATTGGCGGCGGAGACGCCGCGGGCGAGAGTTACGGCGGCTGCGGCGGGCGGAATCATCCTGCCTTGGCTGCCTGTGACCTCGGCGCTGCCGACGTTGCCGCTGCTGACGTCTTGAATAAGTTCGAGCAAATGGCTGTCTTGAACTTTTTTGATGCGGTCGGCAAGAACTACAAACCGGCGATAGACCTCATCGAGCTCGCGGCGCTCAAACTGGTGTCCCAGTTGTTCGCAGCGCAGAGCCAGCGCGTGGCGGCCGGAGTGCTTGCCCAGCACCAGCCGTGAATCGGGGACGCCCACCGACTGGGGCGTCATGATTTCATAGGTCAGCGGATTCTTTAGCATGCCATCCTGGTGAATTCCGGCCTCGTGCGCAAACGCGTTGCGGCCAGTGATGGCCTTGTTGGGCTGCACTGGAACCCGTGTGATCTCGGCCAACATCTGGCTGGAAGAATACAGTTGCTCGCTGGCCACAGCGGTTTCGTAAGGATAGCGGTCGGGGCGCACCCGCATAGCCATGACGATCTCTTCCAGAGACGCATTGCCGGCGCGCTCGCCGATGCCGTTGATGGTGCACTCCACCTGGCACGCACCGTTCTGCACTCCCGCAAGCGAGTTCGCGACCGCCAAGCCGAGGTCGTTGTGGCAGTGCGTGGAGATCGTTGCTTTTTCGATGCCGGCGACCCTCTCACGCAGCGTGCGGATGAGTTGGCCGTATTCCTCGGGCATCGTGTAACCGACAGTATCGGGAATGTTGACGGTGGTTGCGCCGGCCGCGATCACGGCTTCGACCACCTGGCAGAGGAACGGGACGTCGGTGCGGGTGGCATCTTCAGGCGAGAATTCGACGTCGGCGCAGACTGATTTCGGGAACAACGACTTCGCGTGCCGAACCGCTTCGCGCGCCTGCTCGAGGCACTTCTCCCGCGTCATACGCAGCTTGTATTTCAGATGAATGTCGGAGGTTGCCAGAAAGACGTGGATGCGGGGGTGCGCCGCTCCCTGCAATGCCTGCCAGGCGCGGTCCACATCGCCGCTACAGGCGCGAGCCAGGCCCGCGATGATGGGGCGCCGCACCGAGGCGGCGATGCGTTGCACCGCTTCGAAGTCGCCATCGGAGGCGACGGGGAATCCGGCCTCGATCACGTCCACGCCGAGGCGCTCGAGTTGCTGGGCCAAGCGCAGCTTTTCCTGCACATTCATACTGCAGCCCGGCGACTGCTCTCCGTCACGAAGCGTGGTGTCGAAGATGGTGATGCGCGGCCGATTCATGAATTCCGTACCTCCGAAAAGATTTGACTATCCAATAACTTTATCGGCGGATCGGGGCAGAAGAAAAGCTTATTATATTTACAGTAGCATTAGCGATAATGATAATATTAGCAGAGCTTATGAACTACTTATGATTGACAACTGCCATCAGTTCACCCCTGTGAACCTCTGTGCTCCCTGTGGTTAAGGCTTTTTTCACCACCGGGCACACAGAGGTTCACAGGGGATCTGAGGAGCGAGACCTAATCCCATGGACCTTTCGCAACTCGAAGTCTTCCTTACTGTGGCTCGCGAACGGCGCTTTTCGCGGGCGGCCGAGAAGCTGTTCCGCACGCAATCGGCGGTCAGCCAGACCATCCGTAAACTTGAGCTGGAGATCGGCGAGCCGCTGTTCGACCGATCTTCGCGCGAGGGCGTACTCACCGACGCCGGACACGTTTTACAGGAATACGCCGAGAAGTTGCTCAACCTGCGGCAGGACGCACAAACGGCGCTGGTGGAGATGCGCGAGTTACAGAAGGGCCAGTTGGCGATCGCCGCTAATGAATTTACCGCGCTCTACCTGTTGCCGGTACTGGGGGAGTTTCGCCGGCTCCATCCCATGATCAAGATCACGGTGCGGCGTTCACTGGGCAGCCACATTCCCGACGATCTGCTCAAGCACAATGTGGAACTCGGCGTACTTTCTTACGATCCGCAGGAGCCGCAGTTGCGCTCGGCGGTGGTTTATCTGGACGAGTTGGTGCTTGTCGTTCCTCCGGGGCATCCGCTGGCCTCGGCAGGCGAAGTCAGTGTTCGGCAACTCGGGGCGGAGTCGTTCGTGGCCCACATCGTCGCGTCGCCTTATCGCGATAAAGTGATCGAAGCGTTCCACCGCCATAAGACTCCGTTGCACATGGACGTGGAACTGCCCACGCTGCAAGCCATCAAGCGCTTCGTTTGCATGGGGAATGGAGTGGCGCTGGTGCCTGAGATGAGCGTGGACAGCGAGATCAGCCGTGGAGAGCTGGTGCGCGTTCCGGTGAGCGATCTGCATTTTCAGCGCAAGCTGCGGCTGGTGTATCGGCAGGAATCCGCGTTATCGCACGCCGGAAGAGCGTTTCTAAAAGTGGCGGAGCAGGTGGCAAAAGATAGAGGCGGGCGCTATCGGTTCCAGCGCGAAAAGTAGCAGTTATGCGGAGTGAACTTCGCAGCTCATCTTCCCCTACTCATCTTCCCCTGTGGAATCTCCCCTATGATCCGCTGTGAGCCCTGTGGTTAAGGGTCAAGTTCGTTACCACGGAGGTCACCGATGATCACAGGGGAAAATCCACGGAGGAAACCTAACTACTTTGAGGACTGCACTGGCTCGGTGCTGCGCTCAAAGGCAGCTCAATACGTAAAGAGCAACCGGGAATTCCGCCAAGGCGGCGGAGACGCCGATCTTTGTGTGACCATCGGTTTTCGTCAGTTCCAGGGCTTTCCCTGTAAAGACGTTCTGACACTGTTCGCGACCAGCGCAGCACGGGAGCACAACGTGCGTGTCTTCCCAGATTTGGGCTCCGATAGGTGGGAGATCGCTGTCGTCGAGTAAGCTGGCCACCAGGCGCGGCACAACAATGAGCACGCCCGTGTTTTCAAACTTCCTGGCGAAGGCGATAACGTGATCCGCCTTCGCACCCGCAATCACCAAGGGCAGGTACTCGCCCTCCTGAAAAAGATTGGGTTGCTGTTGGCGCAGGGCCAGAGTTCTCCAGATCAAGTACAACTTGATTCGACCGTCCTCAGGCGTCTCCAGCAAGCGGCTTATTGATGACTCATCAGGGGCGCTAAGCCGGCTGCGAACACACTCGAACATTTGCTGGCGGCGGATATAGTCGACGGGACGACGATTGTCCGGGTCAACCAGACTGAAATCACATAGCTCATTACCCTGGTAAATGTCGGGAACACCCGGGCAGGTCAGTTTGAGGAGCGTCTGCGATAGGCTATTCCACAGACCGATGCGAGCCACACGGCGCTGGAAGGGAACAAAGTCGTGGAGAAACCGATTCTTGGCTGCAGGATACAGCAATGCCTTCACGAAGGACGAAACGGCACCTTCGTATTCAGTATTTCGATTGACCCAACTGGTGTTCCGCTTCGCTTCACGGATAGCTTTCAACATGTAGGCTTCGATCCGGTCGCGGAAAGTTTTCCAGTCGCTGTCGCCGCCGTTGTCGCTTAGGGGCTGCGCTGGCCAAGCGCCGATCAACGTCTGATAGAGCAAGTATTCATCGTTCGGCGAAGGCGCGGGTTGATCGTTCACCAGCCGCTTGTGGCGGCGATTGAAGCGTTTCCAGTCTCGCAGGCGAAGCCTCCATAGTGCCGGAATCTCGGAGATCACGTTGATCCGGGCGCGTACGTCTTCGGAGCGCTTCGAGTCGTGCGTACTGGTGGCCAGCATGGTGTGCGGCCAGGAGCGCTGGCGCTCCTGGTTGGCAGAGTGAAACTCAGCGGCTGTGATTCCAAAACGGCGAAGATCGCCTCCGACGTCATTCAAGGAGACCAACCGGTTGTAGAGGTAAAAGGCGGTGTCTTCCAGACCTTTAGCCATAACCGGGCTCGTGAACTGCTGGAATCTCATGGCAAAGTTAATGACTGCATCGTGATAAGCCGAGTTCTGTCCTTCGGCGATGCGGGTCAGAAGCACTTCGCTGATGAAATCGAAGATACTGGTATCCGCGGCCGGACTTCTCCGTTTGGCCGAGGCGATGGCGAGGCGGATGTAGCGTGCATCATCCTCCGAAACGCCCGCCGGGCTGACGTAGGTGCGGTAGACGGGGAAGCTGGCCACCACTTCCGTGAGTGCTTCGCGCAAGCTGTTGAGGGTGAAGTCGCAGGTGCGACGCTTGGAAAGGGCGATATGAGCCAGGTGGTTGGCCAGCACGTTCAATTCACTGGCCAGGGCAACCCGAATAATGAGTTTTCGGCTGCGGTATGCGAGGTCCTCAAAATCGATTTCGTGAGCGATAAAATTTCGGTAAATGCGTTCCAATCGCATCGCCGCAGCCGGGTCTACAAACAGTCCGTTGACGAGATTCGCGAAATCGTAGCCGGTGGTGCCGCTCACCGGCCACTCGGCGCGCAGTCGCTCCGAACCAACAAGAATTTTCTCGATGACCACATAGTGCGATCTTTCGTCTGAGCCGTTGCTCGATCCGTTTTCGGAATTGTTCGCGACGACGGCAATACTGCGGTGGAGGCGTTCGAAGTATTGAGCGGGATCGTAGAGGCCGTCCGGATGGTCGATGCGCAAGCCATCTACTTTACCTTCCGCCATCAGACTGAGAACGAAACGGTGGGTCGCGTCGAATACTTTCTCATTCTCCATACAAATGCCGGCGAGATCGTTGGTATCGAAAAAGCGCCGGTAGTTGATGTCATCGGCGGCCACGCGCCAATTGGCTAGGCGAAAGGCCTGCGCCTTGATGAGTTCGTGAAGTTCTTCGAAACTTGCGGGAAGAGCGGAGTTTCCGTTGATCAAGTCCACGGCTCGAAAGAGGCAGTCGGCGATCGCCGGAACTCGGGCACAAAGCTCCGCCAGTCGGCGTTTATTGATCTCCTTGTCGCGGTTGCGCTCGGCGACACGGTCGCTGCTGAGTTCCCGCCTTGCTGGTAAGTGCCGGAAAGCGGTGATCAGGCTCTGAAACTCGAGTAGGTCGGAGTTCTGTCCGCCGACCATCTCGGTCGCTTTGGTTCCGCAGTGTTCGAGAACGCGCGGATATTCCTTGGGGTCGATCGGGAAACGATGCTCCCGATAGGCAATGTCGAATTCACCGCGCTCAGGGTGAAAAGTAAGCTTTAGTTCGCCGCTCTCCAGCACCGCGCCATAATGATCGTGAAGGACAGCCACCAGGACTTTTCCGTGGAGCTCATCTTTCAGCGGCTGCCAGTCGATGTCAAAAAAACTGGCATAAATCGAAGATTCACCATTCTCCAGCACATCGAGCCACCAGGTGTTATCGCTGCCCATCACCCCCATATGATTGGGGACAATGTCGAGGATCAATCCCATGCCGTGCTCGTGGAGCGCGGAGACAAAGCGGTCGAAATCTTCAGCGCTGCCGATCTCGGGGTTGAAGGAGTTGTGATCCACGATGTCATATCCATGCATGCTGCCGGGGCGAGCCTTCAGGCAGGGAGACACATAGCAGTGACTTACGCCAAGTGCGGCAAGATAGGGAACAACTTCGGTTGCCTGCGTGAACCTGAAGTCGCGATTGAGTTGCAGGCGATAGGTCGCGAACGGGATGTGGGAACGGGGCTTCATGACTCCAGAAACCACACGACCGACCAAGCTGGCAGTGTTCCTCGTTGCAGAGCGTCTAACCTCGCTTCCGCGCTGGCATAGATAACATGTGACGTAGAGGACTTCAGGCCAGAAAGCGGAACCGTTCCGAGATTCGCCAACAGAGTGAGCTCGGAATTGTCTCGGAACCTCCAACGCGCGCTGAGGCCACGATCTCCATGGACCTCGTAACCTGCCTCGATCCTGCATGCATTGGAAAGACGGGGGACAATGTATTCGGATCTTAGTTTCATTAGCTGACGATAGAAGCCAAGCCATTCTTTATGGTGCGGTTGCGCAACCACGCTCCAGTTGAGGCGGGAGGCAGCAAAGGTTGTGGCCGCGTTCGGATCGGGGATCCGCTCGCGTTCGGCTGGGTCACTGAACTCAGTGAAATGAGCGAACTCGTTTCGCCGGCCCGCGGTAACGGCCTGAGCCAGATCCTTCTCGAAATCGCAAAAAAAAAGAAACGGCGATTGCGCTCCGAACTCTTCGCCCATGAACAGCAGCGGTGGCGAAGGGGCAAGCATTAGAATTGCCGACGCCGCACGAACGGCACGGGGATCCGCAAGTTTGGTGATGCGCTCGCCGAACGCACGGTTTCCGATCTGATCATGATTCTGGAGGAAGGAGACAAACGCGCTGAGCGGCAAGCCCTGGGTTGGCTCACCACGGGTTGCGCCGTTTCTGTGAACGGAAGTCTCGCCCTGGTAAGCGAATCCTTCGACCAAACAACGGCCCAATTGGTCGAGAGGATGTTCGGCGTAGTCCGAGTAGTATCCATCCTTCTCACCCGTAATCAGTACGTGCAATGCATGGTGGATATCGTCGTTCCACTGGGCCGTGTAAGTTCGAGGGCGGCAGCGCTCTTTAGGCGTTACCGTCCTTTGAAGGTAACGTGACTGATTGCGGTCGTTTTCCAGGACGAGATGAACATGGCGATCGGGTGCAATGGAACTCCGAACCGTATCGGCCAGCTCGGTGAGGATGTCTGGAGTGGAATCGTCAGCAATGGCATGAACCGCATCCAGACGCAGTCCATCGAAATGATATTCGTTCAGCCAATAGAGTGAATTGTGGATAAAAAAATCACGGACTGCCCGGCTTTCAGAACCGTCAAAGTTGATACCTTTGCCCCAAGGAGTATGGTGACGATCGGTAAAGAATTGTGGAGCGTAACCACCGAGATAATTTCCTTCCGGGCCAAAGTGGTTGTAAACGACATCCAGCAAAACCATAATTCCGCGGCTATGGGCGCTTTGAACTAGCTCTTTGAGATCCTCGGGTCGGCCATAAGTGCTGTCGGGAGCGAAAGAGTAGACACCGTCATAACCCCAATTTCGCTGTCCGGGAAAGTCGGCAACCGGCATCAGTTCCAGCGCAGTGATTCCGAGATCCGCGAGATAGTCGAGTCGCTCGCATGCGGCCAGAAAAGTACCGCGGGGCGTGAAAGTTCCAACATGCAATTCATAGATGACAGCTTCTTCCCACCTACGGCCCTGCCAAGCGTGATCGAGCCAGAAGAAAGCCTCGGGGTCGATAACTTCGCTGGGGCCGTGCACGTCGCGGGGCTGAAACCGTGAAGCTGGATCGGGGACTTTTTGCGCATCATCAATCCGGAAGCGGTATTGTGTCCCGGGCTTTACCGCATCAGTTACTAACTCGAACCAACCGTTATCGCGCTGGTCCAGAGGGAGGTGAGCCGGTCGGTTCACATCGCCAAGGCAGAGCTCCACTTGGCGAGCCGTGGGGGCCCACAAGCGAAAGCGCACGCTTCCGTCGCCACGGCACTGGGCGCCGAACGACATGTCATGACGGCGCTTCATTCGGCTCTTCCTTCTTTCCGTTCTTGCGACGCTCCAGCAAGACAACCAGGGAGCGCGCCTGCAACGGATAGACTGCGCCTGCGTGATAGGTATCGGCGGGGCGCAATCCGCCGTCTCGAGAGGTGTCCATCCATGCGCTCCAGCGAGTAGAGGGAAAGGACGCTGGCAGGGTAAATGCCACATCCTCATGATGAGCGTTTAGAAGCACGAGAAAGTTTTCGTCGCCGACTTTCCGGCCGCGTTCATCGGTCTCGTCCAGTCCCTGACCGGAGAGCAACATTCCCAGGCAGCGAACCGCAGGATCGCGCCACTCCTCTTCGCTCATCTCCTTGCCGCCAGGACTCAGCCACAGCAAATCTTTTACATTGGCACCTTTGATCGGGCGGCCCTGGAAAAAACGCCGACGGCGGAAGACGGGATGCCGCTTGCGCAGATTGATCATGCGCTGAACGAACGCCAATAGGTCGCGATCTTGGGGCTGCAAATTCCAGTTCAGCCAGCTTGTCGGATTATCCTGGCAATAGGCGTTGTTGTTTCCCATTTGCGAATGCCCAATGGGATCTCCCGCATAGATCATCGGGACGCCCTGAGACAGGAGCAGGGTTGCCAGCAGATTCCGCTTTTGCTTGGCACGCAGAGCTTGAATGTTAATATCTTCAGTCGGACCCTCTACGCCGCAATTCCAGCTGAGATTATTGTTGGCGCCGTCGCGATTTTCCTCGCCATTAGCTTCATTGTGTTTCTCGTTGTAACTCACCAAATCTTGCAACGTGAAGCCATCATGCGCGGTGACAAAATTAATGCTGGCGTAGGGACGCCGGCCGCTGTGCGCATAGAGATCACTGGAGCCAGTGATACGGTAGGCTAGGTCCCCTACGAGGCCGCCGTCCCCTTTCCAGTAGCCGCGCACGGTGTCGCGATAGCGATCGTTCCATTCCGCCCAGCCGACGGGAAAATTTCCCACCTGATAGCCTCCTTCGCCGAGGTCCCAGGGTTCGGCAATCAGCTTTACCTGCGAAAGCACGGGATCTTGATGGATGATGTCGAGAAATGCCCCCAGGCGATTGACTTCATGCAGTTCGCGGGCGAGAGTAGCGGCGAGGTCGAAGCGAAAGCCGTCCACGTGCATATCGAGAACCCAGTAGCGCAGACTGTCCATGATCAATTGGAGAACGCGTGGATGCCGCATGTTGAGCGTGTTTCCAGTGCCGGTGTAATCCATGTAATAGCGGGGATCATCGGGTATGAGGCGGTAGTAGGTGGTGTTGTCGATCCCCCTGAGCGAGAGCGTGGGACCGAGATGATTACCTTCCGCTGTATGGTTATAGACGACATCAAGAATCACTTCCAATCCCGCCGAGTGCAGGGTCTTGACCATGGTCTTGAATTCGCGAATGGAGTTGATCGAAAGGTAACGAGGCTCGAGCGCGAGAAAACCGATCGAGTTATAACCCCAGTAGTTACGGAGGCCGCGGTCAACGAGTTGGCGGTCGTCCACGAAGCTGTGCACCGGCATGAGTTCGATCGAGGTCACTCCCAGTCGGGTAAGGAATTCTATTACCGGAGCGGTTGACAGAGCCGCATACGTTCCCCGCAAGTGGGCCGGAAGATCGGGGTGACACATCGTGAACCCCTTGACGTGAAGCTCATAAATCAGGGTCTCGTGCCAGGGAATCCTGGGCGGGGCATCGGCTCCCCAGGTGAAGGCGGAGTCGACCACTCGGTTCTTCGGCATGCCAACGGCATTGTCACGGCGATCAAAGGACAAGTCCTCTAGCTTGTGTCCGATCCTGTATCCAAAGTGCGAGTCGGTCCAGTTCATGGCTCCTTGAATTTGCTTGCCGTAGGGATCAAGAAGAAGTTTGTGGGGATTAAAACGATGGCCCTGCCGGGGCGCATAAGGACCATAGACGCGGTACGCGTACAACTGGCCGGGACGAATTTCTGGCAAGTAGCCGTGCCAGACCATGTCAGTTTGCTCGGGAAGCGGGACGCGGAAGGTCTCACGTCTCCCCGAAATGTCGAACAGGCAGAGCTCTACTTTCTCCGCGTGCTCTGAGTAGAGCGCGAAGTTGACCCCCTCGCCGTCCCAGGTCGATCCCAGGGGATATGGCCGGCCAGGCCACACAATAATTTGAGGTGGGCTGGGCATTTACTTTAGATTCATGCGACCTGACAAGGCGAGCCTCCTGGAACGAGATGCACTCGGTGTCCGAGTCAATATACTCGCCCCTTTGATCCGCTGTACATAGGGTGCAATCGGGGGGTGCAATCGATTTTCGCCTACTTTACCATTCAAGCGCCAAGCAAGGAGAGGCTCACTATGTCTGACAAAAACACGGAAGTTTTTGGTATTCATCCGAGCTACGCAAGCCTGGAAAGCGGCGTCGATGGCTCAACTGCTTCATCAATAATTTCCCACTCCTGGCGATTGCCGAGCAAAGCCCTTAGCCCGTGCCTCACGACGGTATCGTCATCTGCCAGCAAAATGCGAACTGCCATAAGGCTTGCTTAGCTGGCGAGGCGGAGCCCCGATTCACTTTAGTCCCGACCGTCTACGCCTATCGCTCGCGTCGCGCGGCGTCAGCGCGACCGATGGGCCGACCTCCGATCCTTGTTTCTGGGTTTACTTTTAAACCGTCTCCGTGACGGGTATGCTGACCCGCACCCGCGTGCCACCGCTGTCCGATTCAACCTCCAGGCTTCCTCCTAGCTCCCAGGCTCGCTCGCGGATACCAGCAACGCCGACGCCCATCCCCGCCCCGGTCGCACGAAAATGAGCGAGCAGTTCTTCCGGTATTCCACGACCGTTATCCTTTATTTCCAGAACTACCTGCCCGGCATCTTCCCGGATCAAGACGTGAGCCTCGGAAGCGCCCGAATGCCGATGCACATTGGTCAACGCTTCCTGGAGCACGCGGAAGAGCGCCAGTTCGATGGCGTCCGGCAAGCGGCCGAGATCGTCGGGCGCATCCAGGCTTACTTTGATTCCACTGCGCTGGCCAAAGCCCTCCACGTACCAACGAGCCGCCGAAGCAAACCCCGCCGCGTCCATCGTAGGCGGATGGAGCAGGTAGGAAAGAGTCCGCACCTCAGACATGCATTGCTCCATTAACTGTTCCGCTTCCGACCACAATTCTTCGGACTCCGGCGATTGTCTGATCATCTCCACGTTGAGTTTCAAGCCGACCAAATACTGCCCAAGGCTATCGTGGAGCTCGCGCGCAATCCGGCGACGCTCCGTGTCCTGCAAACTGAGCAACCGTGAAGAGAGCTGTCTTAACGCGGTTGTGCGCTGCTCGACCATGGATTCCAGTTGAGCCTGGGTACGGCGCAACGCTTCCTCGACTTGCCTGCGTTCTGCCATTTCGCTCTCGAGCGCCTGCGCCCTTTGCTGCAAGTGACTGATGCTGCGTAGACGCTGCTCCTCACTGACGAGGGCGGTGTAGCTTTCGACCGGAATCACATGGGAGTGTTCCGCGCAGATTTTAAGAAATGAGTCACCGTGCTCTTCGCGGTCAAACGCGTTCATGGGGTAGGCGCAACGGAGGGACATAGGGTACATCCTCGCCAGGTTGTTCCAGAGTTGTTCGAGCCGTATCGCGCCCTCAGGATTGCCCTGCTCCCATAATAGAGCGACCATCTCGCCGAACACGGAAATGTGAGGATTCTTTCCTCTGTCAGCCGCTGCGGCGGCCTGCCCCAAGACGCTTCCGATGACCTCGGCAAAAAGCGCGGCATCGGGCCAGGCGTGAAGCGTGAACTTTGCCAGGGTCTCGGCCGCATCTAAAGCAATGTAGCGGCCCTGTTCGATCGCCCTCGCGACATCCAATCCTCGTGATTGCAGTCCCTGCGCGAGCCCGTCCCGGTGCGCCTTGGTGGCGATTACAACAGCAGCATCCCCCGCCACCAGAGCGGAGCCGATGAAACGGCTCAGTTCATCTAGAAGGAATGCGCCATCGGTGTAGAACTGCACCGTGTGGGCGTGGTGGTCGGATTCGCCCCGATGCAGGATCGGCGCCACGGGCGTCTCAACCCGGTTCGGAACCATAGCAGTGCTCATTTTGCAGAGCCTCCGGATCAACTTCGCACGCAGGGACCCATTGACCTTCTGGATGGGAGCCGATCAACCCGTCCTACTATTACGCGATTTAGTCTAATGGTTCAATGTCTTGCAGCAAATACCGGAGATCCTGTACCCCTGAGGGCGCTGTGCCAGCGAAACCCCAACTGGGAGGCTCCGGCCGATTACTTTGGGGCCTTCCAAGTGTAGAAGTTTTCTTCATCTTACAAAGTTCCGATTCCCAAGCCTCTCGAGGCCGAGGCGCGATGAACGGCGGATCGCAGATGGGCCAGCGTCGTCCCCGTCCACTTCCGCCAGGGCGGCCGAACTCTATGAGCTTCGGCGGCAGCCAGAAGTTGTGGACAAGCACTGCGACAGTTGTTAAGTTTGTGTTGTCTTCTGTTAGTTTGCCCCCCGAGCCATGACACCACGTAAGAAAGCACAAGTAGCTTTTGCATCGGCGGTGATGCTGCTCTTCCTGAGCGGATTGGCTGCCTACATCACTATCAGCCGCCTGCTGGCAAGTGAGAACTGGGTGATTCACACCCTTGAGGTCAAGGCCGCGCTGGGCGACATCGATGCGGCGTTTGTAAGGGTGGGACGGGCACGAAGCGGTTACGTAATTTCGGGCGGCGACGATTTTCTGAGGGAGTTTGAAGCAGCGGCTCCCGAGATTCCCAGCAAGATCCAACGGCTTCGAGATCTGACCCGAGACAATCCGGAGCAGCAGGAGATTTGTTCGCGCCTGGAAGACGCAATCGACCGCAGAGTCGCGTTATTTCGCGAATCGGTTCAACTGAAAAAGCAAGAGCCTGAGAACAGGCAGGGGCAAGCCGATTTCGATCGGCGGGGCATAAAGCTTAATTCCGAGATAACCTCCGTCACGCAGCAGATGCGCGCAGAAGAACAGCGCCTCTTTGAGATCCGGGGAAAGGCCACGGATCGCTTGTTTATTCTGACCGTTGTTATCCTGGCCGTCGCCTTCATCCTGGCGCTTGCATTGCTCGCCCTTCACTACCGGTTGTTGTCCGCGGAACTGAAAGCGCGTGAAGGCGCGGAACAGGCTGCCCGGAATAGCGAGGAATCTCTTCGCCGCCTCGCCGGCCGGTTGCTCCAACTGCAGGACGCGGAACGCCGGAAATTCTCCCGCGAGCTCCACGATAGTCTGGGACAGTATCTGGCGGCCGTGAAGATGAATCTGGAGATGTTTGCCAGCCAGCGCAAGGACAGTCTGCTGACGGAAGCAGTTCAACTCCTGGATCAATCCATAGCTGAAACGCGAACGATTTCGCATTTGCTGCATCCGCCGCTTTTGGACGAAGTTGGGCTTTCGTCGGCGGCAAGATGGTACCTGGAAGGATTCGCGCAGCGCAGCGGGATCGAAGTGAAAGTAGATTTGCCCGAGGATGCGGGCCGTCTGCCCAAGCCCGTGGCGCTCGGGCTGTTCCGGGTCCTGCAGGAGAGTCTGACCAACATCCACCGCCACTCCAACAGTGCCAAGGCTGAGGTTGCCCTTGAGCTCTACCCTGACCGGGTACTTCTTAAGGTGAGAGACTACGGCAAAGGCGTCCCACCGGAATTGTTAGAGAATTTTCGGATGGATGGAACGAGCACCGGTGTGGGGCTGGCGGGAATGAGGGAACGCATTCGCGAACTGGGCGGTCAACTTAGTGTCCAGCGCTGTGCACCGGGGACCGCTATTTTCGTAACCATGCCTCTACCGGAACGAGCGGAGGGGACGGCCAGCGCGGCTGCCCGCTAGTCCCTCAGTTGGGGAGGTATGTTTCTTCGCGCAGCAGCGCCCCTACGCCGTCCACAGCCGCCCGGACTGCCTCGCAGCTTTTGCTAAGGTATCCAAGTTGATCTCCGGCTGGAGGGTTTGCGTTTCCGGCTCGGCTGGCGGCGCCACAAAGAATGTTTCCACGCCCCGTCCCTAGGTCGACTTTCTGTGCGAGACAGTTCTGTCCCCAAGTACAGCAATTTCCACAATCGATTACAGGAGCGCCCTGATGGGATAGGAGTCATCGCTTCGTTAGTCTTCTCCTGCATCTCCCCAACTCATGGAGAGGGGGTGCGTTTTGATCTCTTGATCCTTTGATCTCTTGATCCAAGGAGACTACCGTGGCCACTTGCGTGACATCCGCGACCTCAACCAACCTGCCTCCCGTAACTGTGATTCCCGTTAGGGATCAAAGCCGGCGGAATGATTCAGAAGCCAGCCTCATTCAGCGTGCACAGCGTGGCGAAGAGGAGGCTTTTGCCACGCTCTACCAGTTGCACAAAAAGCGCGTGTATTCGGTTTGTCTGCAGATGACAAGAGATGTGGCTGACGCGGAAGACCTGACTCAGGAAGCTTTTATGCAGGTGTTCCGTAGCGTCAACTCGTTTCGAGGCGATTCCGCCTTCTCCACTTGGCTTCACCGGATCGCTGTGAATACGGTGTTGATGAAATTGCGCCGCCGAAAGTCTCCGCCGTTAGTTTCTTTGGACGAACCCGTATCGACGGACTCGCCATCTCTGAAACGCGAGGTTGGGAAAGCGGATCCCAGCCTGAGCGGGGCGATTGACCGCATTGCATTGCGCCGGGCCGTCGAGGAACTTCCCGCGGGATGCCGGCAGGTCTTCGACCTTCACGAGGTTGAAGGATATCAGCATCACGAGATTGCTCAGCTTCTGGAGTGTTCCATCGGAAATTCGAAGTCCCAGCTGCACAAAGCGAAGATGAAGATGCGGGGTGTGCTATTTCCGAAAAGGAGAATTCGTCGGGTAAAGGCAGACGACACCCCCGACAATATGGGCGCAATCCCAGGCTGGGAGCAATCAGCCTGAGCTTTCGCCCTCGTGCAGCACGCTTTAGCAAAGTTCAGCAGTGAGGTTACTTCCTTGGAACTCTTTCCTTCCGCCAGAAGCTGTGTGACTTCACGAATGAAGTCCCCCGGCCGCCTAGGTCACCTTCAATACGGCACCCCGCCCTTCGCAAAGCTAATGTGAGAGCGGCCTTCCACGCTGCGAGATCATCGCATGAGGAAGGCCGTCTTGCTTAGCGACCGGGTTTGCGGCGCCAACTACAGCACTACAACAATCGCGAGCTGTACACCGGGGTGAGCCAGATCGAAGAGAAAATACTCGCCGTCGATATAGTCGATATAGCATTGATCCGTGTAAGCCCAGTCTGCAGGCCACGCATCAACCAAGGTGAAGGAGTAGCCGCCGTACTGAAAAGTAGGCTGGCCTTGGACCATGTTTGGGTGCCCGATCGCAAATGTGTGTTGGCGACCAAAGCTGGCGCGGAACTTGTCATCTGGAATGCGGCCTCCCCGCCGCTCGCCAGTGCTTTGCGCGTGCTCCATCGATTGTCCGTTTGGTTGTTCGTTAGATTGTCCGTGGCGTGCCTCTCCGCCTTGTTCGTTTTGTGGTTTGGCATTTTCCTGTCGTGATCTGGCATCGTCCTGCTTTGCCGGCTTGTCCTCATTTTGCTTTGAGGGCTTCGCCTCTTCCGAACGCGGCGCGGGCTCATCTTTTTTGGACGGTTTGTTTGCCTCGGGATGATTGTCGGGTTCAGCGGGTTTGGCCTCATCGCGCTGATCCTGTGCTTGGATCAAAGCCGTTGCGCCGAGGAGGAACGTGGCGAGAAACAACGATAAAGCTGCCGTGCTTATCCATCTGGCGAGTTTCATGAGTTTCGTCTCCTTTATTGCATGCCCAGAAAAACAGGACCCATCCGACTCCGTGGCGGTCCCAACCGAGCTCGTGCCGGCAGCCTAGACTCTGCTGCCGGTTCGGCTTAAGTGGGCGACGAGTGAGACCAAGAAGAGCACGAGAAAAACCACAAACAGCAGCTTCGCGATACCTGCCGCCGCAACGGCTATTCCGGAAAAGCCCAAGACCGCCGCGATCAGCGCCACTACAAAGAACGTTATGGCCCAGCTAAGCATGTTGCACCTCCGTTGATTTATGCTGGTGCCAGCATAAGCGGCAGCTTAGCTCGGCCAAATCCTCTTGAAACTGTATCTTGCGATCCAAAGTCCGGTAACGAACCACCCCGTGAAACTTTAGTTAGACATGATCAAGTTAGATATGATCATGCCCCTCTGGCCGGGTCGGGTCGCATTTGCCACTCATGGGGGCAATGCCGGCAGCGCTGGTGCGGAGGGCAGACCGTAACGTGCTCCCGATAAAAATCGTTTCACGATGTCGCTAAAAGGTGAGATCGGTGTACTATGATTGTGGTTTTGGCATTCACCGCGAGACGACGCAGTACGGGTGGGCGCGACTCGGTGTTTGCGCGCTAAGAAATGCCTGAGTAGATACCGCTATCGTCACGAATCCTTAGGGAAAATCTGATTAAGTGCCGGCAAGAAGCATTAACCACAGGGGTGCACGGAGGCCCCCGGGGACTTAATCAGAACCTTCTAAGGCAACCGAGAAGCCGTTGCTCATGTTTCTCCCGCGCGAGATTCCTCATGCAATTTACCGACACAATTGAATCGCTGTTAAAGCGGAAGACCGACAATAGAGTCCTGTTCGTAACGCCCGACCAGTCTGTCTATGAAGCGATCGAGAAGATGGCTGAAGAGGGCATAGGTGCGTTGCTGGTGATATCCAATAACAAGCTGGTTGGCATCATGTCGGAACGTGACTATGCCCGCAAAGTTACCCTCCAAGGCCGATCCTCGAAAGAGACTCTGGTCCAGGAGATCATGACCAGCCCGGTCATCTTCGTGGTTGGGCGAAACACAGTGGACGAGTGCATGGCCATCATGACCAAGCATCATTTTCGTCATCTGCCTGTTCTGGAGGAGGACACGGTAGTGGGTGTGGTGTCGCTTGGCGATCTGGTGAAGTGGATCATCTCGGGTCAGGCGCAAACTATTCAGGATCTGGAAGGCTACATTACCGGGAGGTATCCCCGCTAGAAGGGGCACGCCAATGCCATCACGGACCGGTCTTAAATTTCCATGCTGAGGGCAGTGTTCATTGCGCTGTCGGAAAGCCGGTGGCTGCGCGTGGTTGCCGAGCACCGCCGCTTTGGCCAGCGCGTTTCCGCCCGCTTCGTTGCCGGCAAAGAGGTGGCGGACGCAATTCGCGCCACCACCGCCGTTAATCAATTTGGCGCCAGCGTCTCCATCGACAATCTGGGCGAGAATGTCACCAACGCTGAGGAAGCCCGCGCCAGCGCGCAGCTTTATCACCATCTGCTCGACGAAATCGCCGCCGCCAAGCTGAACGCGAATGTCAGCGTGAAACTCACCCACATGGGTCTGGACGTGGACGAGAACCTGGCCTACGACATCGTCCGCGGGCTGGTCGCCAAGGCGGCCCACATGTCGCCCAGGAATTTTATTCGCGTCGATATGGAAGGATCGGCACACACGCAGCGTACGCTCGACTTTGTTCACGAGCTCCACCGGGTTCCGGGGAACGAGGACAGTGTGGGAGCGGTGATCCAGTCGTATATGCGCCGCGCCGAGGCCGACATCGAGAAGTTGCTCTCCGAGCGCATCCGCATACGGCTCTGCAAAGGCGCATACAAAGAACCCGCAGAGGTCGCCTTCCAGAAGAAGTCCGAGGTTGACGCCAGCTACGTGAAGCTGATGAAGATCCTGATGAAGAGCGGCGTCTATCATGGGCTGGCGACCCATGACGAGGCCATTATTAAAGAAGCCAAGGCCTTCGCCACGCGTGAGAACATTCCGCGCAACGCTTTTGAATTTCAAATGCTGCACGGCATCCGGCGCGACCTGCAGCAGAGCCTGGTCAAAGATGGCTGGGGCGTGCGCGTCTACATCCCGTTCGGCACCGAGTGGTATCCCTACTTCATGCGGCGGCTGGCCGAGCGCCCAGCGAACGTGCTGTTCATCGCCAAGAACCTTTTGCGGAGGTAACTCCGGGCTGCCGCCGAGCTTCGCTCGGCCTGGACGGGCGGGGCGCGCGTCCCCACACGAACGTTATACGCATTTTCATCGCTCTCGGATTGACCACAAATTGACCAGTTCGTGCTTTTCGGAAGATAGAGCGGCGTGCGAATCTGATAGCCGCATCATCTACCAGAGAGCCGCAATCTATGGCTGTGAGGTCGGCTGCGAGGTTGGCTGCGAAATCGCGGTGAAGCTCTCCAGCGCGGCCTGGCGAGCGCGCAACTCTCTCAGTTCCTCTTCGCCGAGCTTTTCGGCGCATCCTGCCACCGTCCGCATTCCCTGCTCGGCGAGTATGCGGCGAAACTCCGCGTCGGGCGTCGAAGCGGCGATGTCACCGAGGGCTCGCAGCAACCGCAAGCTGACGGCCACGTCCGTCTTCGCATACATGCGGATCTGCTCCACGGCTGCCTCCAGCAGGCGCTCGAAGTGGATCCATCCAATGCTGGCGCGAACGATGCCCGGCGGATCGTAGAGCAGATCCTCCGGCGGCTCTCGGGACGCAAAGCGAATCATTATGCGGCTCAACTGATCGACGCAGTTGATGGCGGTAGTGGGGTCATTCACGGCGGGCGAGATCGCCTTCAAGGCAACATCGACAATCTGCAGGACGCCAAACTCCACGTCCTGTTGCAAGGTTCTGGTCGGGCCGAAGTCGAATGTGGCCAGCAGCTCGGCGGTTCCTTCGGGAGGCAGACGGTTGCCCTTGGAGACCATCATCAGCGGGATTCCCGCCGGAACGAAGTGGCCGACCCGGCGTAGAACGCGGATAGTGACGTGATAGTGCTTCGCCAGGGCTACCAGGCGTCGCGAATCGACGAAGCGGATGTAGCCGGAGACATCGCTGATAATGGCCACCTCGCTCGGGTTGGGTCGGAGCGGTTCAGCATCCCTCACATGGTGGTTCAGCAAGTGCGGCCAAGGCATAATCTCATCGATCATGGCTTCGGTTTCTTCCGCGATTCTGTCGACGATGTGATTCACGCTGATGGCCTGCGAGATGTGGTGAATAAAAAAGAGCAGCAAACCGACGCAGACCAGCGCCAGCACCATCGCACCCAGGACGGTGGCTACTGGCGCGAAGGGCTGAGGGAGCGAGCGCGCCGCCGGAAGCGCCGCCATGCAGTACAAGAAAGTGCCGAGGAAGATACCGAGCGTCCATTGCGTCACGCGGTCTCTGGTAAAGCCGACAATGATGCGAGGGGAGAACTGCATCGATGCCAGGGTGAGCGTCATCAGCAGGATGGCGAACACGATCGACACTACCGTCATGATGGAGGCGGCGATGCCCGCCAGAATGACTTGAGCGACTTGCGGGTCGGCGTGCGAGGGGAATAGCACGGTGGGCACCCACGTGCTGGCGAACGGAAACTCCTCTTCCAACCACGACAGGAACGCGCCCGCGCAACCCAGCGCCACCGCGATGGTCAGGGGGCGGATCAAGAAGCCGCCACGCAGGTTATACATAGCGTGGCGAAGCGTCAACGGCAGGCTCTTCCTCATGGCTCTATCTGTTCAAGTGTAGTGGGTCAGACCCGCGCGTACACAGAAAAAATGGGAAACGGCCATATCCCGCCTCAGCCTGAACTGGCACATCGAAAGTCTTGCCCTCTGGGCCGTTCTCTTCGCGAGACTTTATGTCGCATGATTATGCTGCAATGGTGCCTGCTTGGTTTGTTTTTGTCTGCCGTCGGGATCGCCTCGCGGCAGAATGTCCACAGGAGCAGCATAGCAACGGGCGTCCCAGCTAACCGTTCACTCGTAGCGCAAGGCCTCCACAGGATTTAGTCGCGAGGCTTTTATGGCAGGATAAATCCCAAAGAACAGCCCGACGCTCATCGAAGCTGTTACAGCAGCGATGACCGACCATAGCGGCACCGCCGAAGGCAAACTAGGCAATAGCTTATTGATCAAGAAGCTGATCCCCGCTCCCAGTGTGACGCCGATGATTCCCCCTGTACCCGTCAAGGTGACAGCTTCTGTGAGGAACTGGCGGACGATATCCCGGCGCCGGGCGCCGATGGCCTTGCGCACTCCGATTTCACGCGTGCGCTCGGTGACCGACATGAGCATGATGTTCATTACGCCAACTCCACCGATAAGGAGCCCGATGGAACTGATGACGACCACCGCAATGGCAATCGCTCCCGTGATCTGACGGAATTGGCGCGCAATCTCCTCCGAACTGGAAATCGAAAAATTATTCGGCTTATCGGTCCCAACCCTTCTGCGCCGCCGCAACAGGCCGATGATTTCATCCTCCGCTTGGGCCTTTCTACCCGGATACGCTTGTGCGCCAATGAAGTGTTCGTCGTCCTGCGGATTATGTTTGCGGTACGCCGTGTACGGCACGACGACAACTTTGTCCGCCGATTCATCTCTAAAGAGCTGGCCTTTGCGCTTCTCCAGCACGCCGACGACCCGGTAGAGAGCGCCTCCGACCTCGATCGACTTGCCCAGCGGGTCTTCCGTGTGGAACAGTCCCTCCGCCAAGTCGTGACCGATTACCGCCACGTCCATGTGATTCAGGTTTTCCGCTTCGGTAAAGAACCGGCCTTTCTCAGGGTTGGCGTTGTAGACCCATTCGTAGGACGGAATGGTCCCAGTAAATTGAATCCCGTAGACCTCGTTCTTTTGGTATCGCGCGGGCACCACGGTGAAGGGCTTGCCCGGTTCTATCCGGGGGGAGATCTCCACCGTCACATCCTTCACGTCGGGGCACTCATCCCGAATCGCCATGGTGTCTTCGTAGGTCAGCGTCTTGCGATTGCGTTCTTCCGCCGTGAGGCTGCCTCGGAAACCGAAGTCCCAGCGAAAAACGAACAGCGTATCGGTGCCATATTGATCGAGAAAGCCGCGAATATCTCGATCCAAACCCACCATAATGGAGGCGACGGCCACCATGGCCATGATCCCGATGACCACACCCAAGACAGTCAGCAGCGACCTCGTCTTGTGCTGGCGAAGGGAATCAAACGCCATGCGCGTGCTTTCGCTGATTTCAATCCGCACGGTTGAAACCTCTGTAACGATTCAAACCTCTAAGTTTCGAAGCGCAGGGCCTCGATGGGATCCAGTTGGGCAGCCCGGTGTGCGGGGTACAACCCAAAGAACAATCCCACCGTCGTCGATACCGCAAGCGACAAAAGCACCGCGCCGATGGGTACTTGAGAGGGCACAGGCGTGAGCACTCTCACCAGCGTGGATAGAAGATAGGCAATGGCAATGCCGATCGCGCCTCCCACCGCTGCCATCACCGCGGATTCCACCAGGAACTGCATCAGGATGTCGCGTCGTCGCGCTCCCAGTGATTTGCGCACGCCAATCTCGCGGGTACGCTCCGTCACACTGGCCAGCATCACATTCATGATCACCACGCCACCGATGACCAGGAACACCGAAACCACTCCCACCATGGTCTTGGCGATGGCGCCAGTCAGGTTATTCCATAAGCCCATAATTGTGTCCGACGCCAGAATGCCAAAATTGTCATCAGCCATGGGGTCGAGATGGCGGCGGCCGCGCATCATGGTGCGGGCTTCGTCCTCGGTCTCCTGCATCCACGCCGGGCCGCGCCCCTGGATGTTGATGGCCATATCCAGTCCCTGCCCGCGTTCGCCATAGTGCTTCAAGAACGTCCGGATCGGGATGTAGACAAAATTGTCCTGGGATTGCCCGAAGACGGTTCCAATCGTTTTGGCCACGCCGACAACGAGGAAGCCGCGGCCATCGACGTAAATCGTCTTGCCGATGGGATCGACCGTGGGGAACAGCTTGCCGGCGATTTGTTGTCCGATAAAGGTGACCTCCGCTCTGTCTTCATTGTCCGCATCCGTTATGTAGCGGCCGGTTTCGACTTCCTCCACATCCATATCGGCGATGTTGGCCGTCACCCCGCGGATATTAATGTCGTCCAACGCTTGTGTTCCCAGGCGGACCTTGCCATTGGTTCGCGTCTCCAGGCCAACCGCGCGAGGCAGCCTCATGCCATCGCGCAGAGCCTCATAGTCTTCCCAAGTGACATAACGGTTGCGACGCATTGCTTTGAACAAGTCCTGCTGATTGGTGATGATGGGGAAGCGAACCACGAGAAAGACATTGGACCCGAGATTGGCAACGCGATGCTCAATGTAAAGGTTCGCCCCAGTGATAATCGACACCACAAGGATGAGCACCGACACCGACAAAGTAACGCCCAGCAGCGTCAGCGCAGAACGCAGCTTGTGTGCGCGTAATGCTGCCAGAGCCTCGAACGCCGGGTCGCGGAACGCGGTGAGGTGACGCCAGAGTTGTTCTCCGACTCGCGAGGCGGCAAACTTCCGGACGCTCCTCCGCGGAAGCACCGGTTCCGTCGTTGTCGGGTCTGTGCGGTCCACACTGTAATCGTATACGACGCGCGGCCGGAAATAGTTCCGCGCTGATGCCCTAATTGACTGCTTAAGGGAGGCACACGAGGACCACGGTCGGTGCCCAAAGGCAACGTCTGGCAGATGGCGGCTCAACTCAAAACACCTGCCGGAACCCCCAGAACAAGAAACCCGCCAGCGCCATCGAAGGCGGCAGCGTCAGCACCCATGCCATCGCTAGGTTGCGTACCGTAGACCATTGCAGGCCGGAACGGTTCGCGGCCAATTCCCGACGTCGGCGTTCTCGCCGAAAGTCAGCGCGACTCGATCTTCGGGATTGGTGACGGTTCCGTTCTATACTGCGCGATATGGCGGAAAAGAAGACCGATCGTAGCGCCTGCCGTTTCACAGTTCAGCAAGCGAGAGATGGAAAGCCTTTCATTGCTGTACAACTTTACCGCGACACCATTCCGGCGCTGAGGGAAGTATCGTTTGGATTTGACCTGCTTCGAGGCACTCAGGTCGAGGACGCCAAGAAGCTCGCCGAGATGCTGAACGAGCAAGTCCTTGACATGTTTGTCACGACGGGAGAGAAAGCACCTCCGGCATAGCGCGATGACGATGAGTGGAGCACCCGGCGCGGGCCCATCGTGCGATCCAACCTCCGCCCACCCTTCGCGAAAAGCGCGAAGAATTGAGGCACCCACTGCTTGACAGCCCGTGGTGAAAGTCTGATTCGTATCAGGGTACGCCTTCAGGCGTGCCGCAAGTGCGATGTTATGAATGCGCCTTTAGGCGCTGGCTCTTGGCGCCAGAGTTTCGCCACAGGCTGTTGAGGAGCGAACTTTAGGGACGAAGCACGTAGTTCGAAGCCACGTCGCGAAACGCAGCCAACTGTTTCGTCCGGGTAGCCTCGTCCCACCCCAGTTCTGACGCCATCAAGTCCGCGACGGCGGGTGCCATGGCGAGCGCTGCGCGTGCATTCAAGAACAGCGCGCGGGTGCGCCTGGCGAGCGCGTCTTCCACGGTGCGAGCCATTTCGTGTCGCGCTGCCCAGATTACCTCCGCCTTCACGTAGGGTAGGGACGCATGCAGCGGTTCGCTGAGCCGAGCGTCCGTTGCGATGAGTTTGCGAATCTCGTGGGCGTCCGACCCGTAGACAGCCAGCGATCCAAATTGTTTCGCCGCGTCTTCTTTCGTGGCGTCGATTTTCGCAACATCAGTGAAGCCGTGGATGTGCAGGTGGTGCGTCACGCACGGTCTTTCCGGCAACTGCGCGAGCGTCGCCGCCTGGTCGACGCAATCCTCGGCCATATGCCGATAGGTCGTCCATTTTCCACCGCAGACCGTGACCAGACCCGAGCGGTCGATGTTGATGAGGTGATCGCGTGACAGGGCCGCAGTCCTGACCACGCCGCTGGCGACGCCCGTAGCGCTGACCAGCGGCCGAATGCCGGCGAATACGCTCAACACATCGTCGCGCGTAGGCGCTTTCGTCAGATATTGCCCGGCGGTCGCGAGGATAAATTCGATTTCCTGCTCCATGGCGACTGGCTCAAGCGTGGCCGCCGCAATGGGTGTGTCGGTCGTTCCGACCAGAGTGTGACCGTGCCACGGAATCGCGAATAACACGCGGCCATCGCTGGTGTGCGGAACCATAACCGCGCTCTCACCCTGCAAGAAACTCGAATCGAACACCAGATGAATGCCCTGGCTGGGAACAATCATCGGAGTAGCGGAAGGCTCTGCCCGAAGCCGAAGCAGATCGCAGAAAGCGCCGGTGGCGTTGACCACAACCTTCGCCGCGGCGCGAAATTCGTTGCCGGTTTCGACATCGCGGGCGCTGACCCCATCAACAAATCCCTGAGCGTCTTTCGTCAGTCCCGTGACCTCGACATAGTTCAGCAACGTGGCGCCCTGCTCGAAAGCGGTGGCCACCATGTGGATGAGTAGCCGGGCGTCGTCGAATTGTCCGTCGTAGTAGACCGCGCCCCCGCGCAGGCCTTCGGTCTTCAGTGTTGGCAGATATCCGAGCGTCTCTTCCTTGGAAAGAATGCGCGACGTTCCAAACCCGTATTTACCCGCCAGCAACTGATAGAGCTTCAGTCCGAGACCGTAGAATGGAGCCTCCCACCAGTCGTAGTTCGGCACAACGAACGCAAGATCGTGCACGATGTGGGGCGCGTTTTGCAGAAGCAGTCCGCGCTCCTTGAGCGCTTCCATGACGAGGCCGATATTGCCCTGCTCCAGGTAGCGCACGCCGCCGTGTGCCAGCTTGGTGCTGCGACTGGAGGTGCCTTTGCCGAAGTCGCTCTGCTCAAGAAGCAGCACATCGTAGCCGCGCGTCGCGGCATCGATCGCAACACCGACGCCGGTAGCGCCGCCGCCCACGACAATCATGTCCCAGGCTTTGGGATGCGCTTCGATGCGGCGCCACATGTCGGTTCGATTCATGGCTGCAAGGTTGCTGATTGGCAGAATAACGTGGGGCGCGCGCGTGCCGAAGTCGCGAGCGAGGTTCATCGCGTATATGGATGGGCGAGATGCCCGTCGCTACACTTACCTTCAATTCCACCCAGTCGGTTCTGCCCAGTCGAAAGCTCGCGTCACCGCCTTTTTCCAAAAGCGATAAAGCCGCTCGCGAGATTCTTCATCCATCTGCGGCTCCCACCGCTGATCCACTGCCCAGTTGGCAACCAGTTCGTCGGTATCCTGAAAGAAGCCGACCGCCAGTCCGGCGGCATAGGCAGCGCCCAGAGCAGTGGTCTCCTTCACCATCGGACGCACCACCGGCTTCGCCAGAATGTCAGACTGGAATTGCATCAGCAGATCGTTCACGACCATTCCACCGTCGGCACGCAATACATCAAGCGTAATACCGGAGTCCTTCGCCATAGCATCGACCACCTCGCGCACCTGGAACGCTGTCGCCTCCAGCACGGCACGGGCGATGTGGCCCTTATTCACGAAGCGGGTCAAGCCCGCAATCACGCCGCGCGCGTCGTCCTTCCAATACGGCGCGTACAAGCCGGAGAAGGCGGGAACGAAGTAGACGCCGCCGTTGTCACTTACGGTGCGGGCAAGCGTCTCAATGTCGGAGCTCTTATCAATGAGTCCGAGGTTATCGCGGAGCCATTGCACCAGGGCGCCGGTGATTGCGATGCTCCCTTCGAGCGCATAACGTGCCGGCTTGGCGCCGAACTTATAGGCGACCGTGCTCAGCAGGCCGAAGTTCGAGAACACTGCCTTTTCCCCTGTGTTCATCAGCATGAAGCAGCCGGTGCCGTACGTATTCTTCGCTTCTCCTGGCTTGAAGCAGGCCTGGCCAACCAGAGCGGCTTGCTGATCGCCGAGATCGCCACTGATCGGAACGCCCGCAACTCCCGCAACCGCCGGCAGTTTCGCAATGCCATACACTTCGCTGCTCGAAGCAATCTTCGGCAACATCTGGATCGGAATGCCGAAATCTTTCAATATGTCCCGATCCCACCCGAGCGTGTTGAGGTTCATCAGTTGAGTGCGGCTGGCATTGGTCATGTCGGTCAGGTGCACGCCGCTATGCGGTCCTCCGGTGAGATGCCAAATCAGAAAAGTATCGATATTGCCAAATAGCAGATCGCCAGCCTCAGCTTGGGCGCGTGCGCCCGCAACATTTTCGAGAATCCAGCGAATCTTGAGGCCACTGAAATAGGTAGCGAGCGGAAGGCCGGTTTTGGCGCGATAGCGGTCCTGTCCTCCGTTCGCGGCGAACTCGGCCACCGCGGGAGCCACGCGCGTGTCTTGCCAGACAATCGCGTTGTAAACCGGCTTTCCACTTTTCTTGTGCCAGACGACCGTGGTTTCGCGTTGGTTGGTGATCCCGATCGCAGCCAGATCGTCCGGCCGCAGCCCGCGAGCTTCCATTGCTTCCTGGATGACACCATCCGTGCAGCGCCAAATTTCTTCCGGATTGTGCTCGACCCATCCCGGTTTGGGATAGATCTGCTCGTGCTCTCTTTGAGCTGTGCTGACGATGCGGCCGGAACGGTCGAACACGATGAAGCGCGAGCTTGTCGTTCCCTGATCAATGGCGCCAATGTAGCTTGCCATCGTTGGGTTTCCTCTCGTTGCCCGGTGGTCCTTTCAGGGACCAGCCTATTCTTCAGGCCATCGAAGACGCAAATGATGAGAAGTAAAAGAGATAGCTACGGCCCGAATGGGCTGCCGATTTTGTCATCCCGAACGAAGTGAAGGATCTGCATTTTACTTTTTACAGTAACTCGGCATCAATTGTAAGGTAACTACCCGGTAGCACAAAGGTGGAGTGTAACTCAACAGGCGTTTGTGGCATCTTACTAATAGTATAGTAGTGAGGGTTTGCTGCTCCCGCAAACCTGAGGGAACGTGGGGGTTCCTATGAAACATCTGGGGAAAATCATACGGTCTGTGCAAGCCTTTGGCCGCGAACTCTCTCGCAGGTCGAATGCGGCTGAAAGGAAGCGCATACCGGCAATCGGTGTCGCCTTGGGCGGAGGCTTTGCCCGCGGCATCGCGCACATTGGGGTGCTCAAAGTCTTCGAAGAAGAAGGTATCCCGATTCGCATGATTGCGGGCACCAGTGTAGGCGCAATCATGGGTGCCGCGTATTGTAGCGGGCTCACGATTGAGGAACTGAAAGATCTCGCCCACAAAGTTCGCTTCACTACCTTCGCGCGCTGGACCCTCTCGCGCTACGGCTTCGCCACCAACGACCGCATGATCTCGTTTCTCACGCGCACCTTGAAGGTGCAGACATTTGAAGAGTTGCGCATCCCTCTGGGCGTGGTTGCCACCGACTTCAACACCGGGAAAGGAGCGGTCTTTACCTCCGGCCCGATCATCGATCCGGTGCGCGCGAGTTGCGCTTATCCGGGGATGTTTCTGCCGGTAGAGATTCGCGGGCGCTGGCTGGTGGATGGCATGCTGTCCCACCCCATACCGACGCGTCCTCTGCGCGAAATGGGCGCGGAGCGCGTGCTGGCCGTGCACCTGAAAGGACAATGGTCGAAGACGAGCGCGCCCCGGCATTTCTTTGATGTCATCGGGCAGTCGTTCGCCATCGCGCAAGACATGACGAGTTCGCTATGGAGAAGCGCCGCCGATGTCGTGATCGAGCCCGACGTCGCCGGTTTTGACTATGACGACTTCAAACGCGCTGACGAATTAATCCGCGTAGGCGAACTGGCGATGCGCCGCGCACTGCCTGAAGTCCGCAAATGGCTGGAGGTTCCTGCGGAAACGGCCGCCCCTCTCAAAGTGCCTGCGCTGGTCGCAAGACCCACGCCCATGCCAGCGGACTGAAACCCCGAGCCGGGTATGGCTCGTGTGGGGACGGGCGCCCTCGCCCGTCCAAGCCGAGCGCAGCTCGGCAGCTGCCCGTGGTCACAGCAACTTTGGATTCGTTTATAGTGGCATGCCTCAAGACGCTGCCTTACACAAAGTAGAAACTTCCGGCATGGCGCGACGACTGTCCGCGCCCGCCAGGAATGTGCGGCGGAGCACAGCTTCTACCTCCCAAACGGAGTAAAATCCCGTTCTTGACCGGCTCGATCCCAAGGCCGATCTCTGCGGGAGGCTCTGTGTCCGATCCACTCTTCGGCGCGATGCTCCAAAGCATTATCGACGGCGCGCCGGATAAGGCCGCGGAATTGGCGCAGCAAGCACTGGCCAAGGGCGTCGATCCGCTCGAAGCGGTGAACCTCGGATTTGCTGTAGGGATCACCTTCGCCGGAGAACAATTCGGCTGCGGCGAGATGTTTCTGCCCGATCTGCTCGCGTCAGCCGAGGCGATGAAGGCGGCCCTCAAAATCCTTGAACCGGAGATGCTGAAGCGCGGCTCCGAGCGTAAGGGTCTGGGCAAGATCGTCCTCGGCACCGCTCGAGGCGATATTCACGACATTGGCAAGAACCTCGTCGCCACCATTCTTTCCGCCAGCGGATTCCAGATCTTCGATCTCGGTACCAGCGTGACCCCCGAGCAATTCGTCGCCAAGGCCAAAGAAGTCGATGCCGACATCGTCGGCGTCTCCGCTCTGCTGACGACGACCATGGCCGGCCAGAAGGCCGTGATCGAAGCCCTCGATCGGAATGGTTTGCGCCCACGGGTCAAAGCGATCATTGGCGGCGCCGCGGTCACCTCGAAGTGGGCTGCTGAAATCGGCGCCGACGGCTACTCTCGCAACGCTATCGATGCCCTGGAACTGGCGAAGAATCTGATGGGCAAAGGAACCGCCCTGCATTCAAATGGAGGAAGTAACTATGAAGCTCAAGTCAATCGCAACGACCCTGCTGGGACTGACCCTCTGTGTTTCGGTAACGGCCCACGCCGCAACAGGTAAAGTTTGCGTCTGGGTTGATAGCGAGTCTCCGGGGGCCGTCATGGAACATCAGACAGGTGGTTCCGTATCTCCGGTTACTACGGAAGAAGTGACCAACATTCAAGCTCTAGCTACCAAAGAACTGAAGGCCGACCAGTCTAACTCCGTTATCAGTCCATGTCCCAAAGCTGGTGAGAACATTGAACTGGATGTCGTGGTTGGGAAGTTTCGTGGCGGATATGTAGCCAGCGTTTCCGCTACTATTCAGGGCGGAAAGGACGGACATCTTCACGTTTCTTCTAACGTTATCGCCGCGAGCACAAAAGAGACCCTAGCAAGCGACGTAGCAATAGCGTATGAAAGCCTCAAATTTCGTGTTCAAACGGGAGCCGTGAACTAATCCCGTAGTGAAATCAGCCCTGGTGCAAGCACAGGGCTTCCTGGCAATGGGCGAGTGGCATGAGACCCAGAATTCAACTGTTAAGTCCCGATCTTATCGGCCGCATTCTGCGCGAAGCGTTCGAACTGCTCATGAGCCCCGGAGTTCGCGTGGGCTCGGCGGTGGTCGAGCTATTGCGTTCGGCGGGAGTTAAGGTGGACGTTGCGGCCGGGTTTGCGGACAACGTTGCGGACAGCGACGCAGTGGCGCATATCCCGGAGTCCCTGGTGCGACAGTGCCTCGCATCGGCTCCGCGGGACTTCTACCTGTTCAACCGCCAGGGAGAGAAAGCCGTTCACTATGGCGGCGACGACGTGCATTTCGATCCCGGCTCCTGCTGCGTGCAGATGCTGGATCCCGACACGCTGGAAGCGCGGCCGTCCGAGACCCGCGACCTGGTGCGCATTGTCCAGGTCACGGAGACGCTGCCACAGTTCGCCGCGCAATCCACCGCCGTAGTGTGCAGCGATGCCCGCAGCGATGCCCTGTTGTCCAACGGCGCCAGCAATGGCAACCAAGCGCCCAGCGCGATCGGCGATCTCTACCGCCTGTTCGTCGTCCTGCAGCATTCCGACAAGCCCGTCGTCACCGGATCGTTCTCCGCGGCCGGCCTGCAAGGCATGATCGACCTGCTCGCCGCCGACAGCGGCAGTCCAGACAAGTTACGCCAGCAACCACGGGCGATTTTTGATGTGTGTCCTTCGCCGCCGTTGAACTGGTCGGATTTCGGATCCCACAACCTGCTCGATCTGGCCCGCGCCGGTGTGCCCGCGGAAATCGTCTCCATGCCACTGGCCGGCGGCACCGCTCCCGTGACGCTGGCCGGTTCCGTGACGCAGCATGCTGCCGAAACGCTGGCCGGCATCACGTTGCATCAACTCGCTGCGCCGGGCTCACCCGTAGTCTGGGGCGGTGCTCCTGCCATCTTCGACATGCGCACCGGAGGCGCACCCATGGGCGCGGTTGAAACTGCCATGCTGAACATGGCCTGCGCCGAAATCGGCAAGCATCTTGGCCTGCCGACCCACGGCTACCTGGTCGCGACCGATTCGAAGTTGGTGGATGCCCAGGCCGGCGCGGAGAGTGCCCGTTCGGCGACGCTGGGCGCGCTCGCGGGCATCAACATGATTTCGGGAGCGGGCATGCTCGAATCGCTCGCCTGTTTCAGCGTCGAAAAGCTGGTCATTGATGCCGAGTCGATCGCCTCGGCGTATCGGCTGGCGCGAGGCATTGAAGTCCGTAGTAACGAAGTCCGTAGTAACGAAGTTCGCGACGAAGTTCGCGGCGACGCTTTCGGCGACGACGCCCGCGGCGAGAAAATTCCCCGTGAAACCCTGGCCACCGCCATGTTCGCGCAAATCGGGCACTCCGGAGAATTTCTCAAGTTGAAGGAAACGCGCGCGCTTTTTCGGCAGGAGCAGCATCTTCCCTCCCCGGTCATTGATCGCAGCGCGCGCGGCTCGGAGCCAGCGCGCGACGTCTTCACGCGAGCTCGTACCCGAGTCGACGAACTGGTAAGCAAGTATCGGAAGCCATCTCTTTCTGAAGACGTGCTGCGAAAGTTCCAGGCAATCGTCGATCGTGAAGCTGACAGAGCAGCCGTGGAGGGCACCGACTCGGCTAAGAACGTCGGCGCGGCCCAAACCACAAAGTGAGAACGCGGTCATCCCTCCGGGCCACCTCTCTTGGTAGTGGGTCAGTTTGAAATTGTTTTGAAAGGGCACGGCCGCGTCAAGCCATTTAAAGATGTAACCCTGGGTTCGAGCGTCGAGACATTGGAAATGTAACCGGAGACCCGCCGTCGTCGCAGCTGTGGGAAAGTGCGAATCGCGCGCTTTTTGCGCGATTCGCAAGCTCGGTGGAAAAGTCTGGTTTTGGACTTTTCCACGGAGCGGCTTTTCCACAGCCGTTTCGCCGGCCGTGTTGTGTTTTTTCCTTTTCCTTCACCTGCGCACCGCGGTTCTCCGCCGTCACTTTTGGACTGAGCCGCCGATTCGCCAAGTCGTAAATGCGCTGCAGTTTCTGATCAATCAACTTCCCCAGTTGAAACGGGTCCAAACCCTGGCGCAGCTTTTTTAGTTCTGCCACCGGCTCGGGCTTCATCTGCGCCCCTGCCAGCACCCGCTCGAACGGTGTCTGCGCTGCGTCGTAGACGCGTCGCACTTTCGATCCCACCCGAACTTTTTTCACCAGCTTCACCGAGGGCAGATACAGGTTCATCCACCAACCTAGCTCGTGACGATAGAGATCGTTGATGGCCTCCACCACCGCTTCCGAATCGTAGCGTTCCCACCCCAGAAGCTTGCGCACGTGCGTCCAGTTCTTCTGCTCCACGTGCGCATTGTCATCCTTCTGGTAGGGCCGTCCACGCGTCAGCTGAATCTGCTTCTGCTCACACCAACCCTTCAGATGCCAGTTGATGAACTCCGATCCGTTGTCCGAGTCCACCCCCAGAAGACGGAAGGGCAATACTTTCTCGATCTCATCCAGCCCTTGCTGCACCGCCACTTGGCTCTTCCCCAACAGGGCGCGCGACTCCGTCCAGCCGCTATGGATGTCGGTCCGGTTCAGGGTATGGGCAAATTCTCCGTCGCCCGAGTTGCCACAATGCGCCACCAGGTCGATCTCGCTGAACCCGGGACCGGTCACATCCCAACTGTCAGTCTTCACTGGAATGTGGTGCTTCAACAGCGAGCCGGGCTTGGTGCGTCCGTAAATACGCCGTTTCCGCTCGCTCTTCCTCGCCCGCAAGCGCCGGTCGATTTGCCGAGCACTGATGCCCAGTAGTTGTTTCTCCATCGCCGAGGTCATCCGGTAGCGCTTACGAATCCACGGCAGCCAACTCGGCAGCAGCGCCTTCAACCGCACCGACCAGGGATATCCCGCCGCTTCCCAGATCGCCGCCAGAATAGAAAGCACTTGCGGGCCGTAGCGCGCTCGCCCTCCATGCCGCCGTCGCTCCGGTTGCTTTCCCGGAGGAGTTCCATTCAGAAGTCGAATCGCATATTTCCGGTGGTAGCCGGTGTTCAGACAAAATTCGTTCAGCATCCAGTGCTTCGCTTCCCGCCCCGCCCTGTGATAGCGCTCATACACGGCCCGGAAATATTCCCACTTCGCCTTGTGTCCCAATCCAACCCTCCTCAAATCGTCTCTTGAGTCGGGTTACATCCTACGTGTCTCGACGGCCTCCCCTTCGGTTACATTTTGCATGGCTCGATACGACGGCTTCCAGCCGCGCCGCAACTGCCATAAAATCAATGGTGGCTTCACAGGCTGCGGAAAAACTCGGATTCGGGCGGTTTTGGGAAGGGCACGACTTCAGTCGTGCCGTTAAGTTCATTGAAAATGTGTCCGCGCTTTAGGGCCTGAGGTGTGCTTCTTGCGCCCTCGACGACTTTTTCCGCAGCCTGCCTGCCGCTGGGGGAATGTGAATTTCAAATTGACCCACTACCCCTCTCTTCGTGCCCTTGGCGGCAAGCGAGGTTCGCGTTTATCCTGAAAGTAGATCCGAAAGGCTCAGGTTTCGTTTGCCAATGACTTCGCTTCGCCTCTACACCCTGGCGCTGGGCACGATTGGCGTGGCCGTCGCCAGCTATGCCCTGCTGCGCCGCAAACCCAAAGCCGCGAACGCGGTCGAACTCGAACGCCGAACCTGGCTGAATACGGTCGGGCGCATCACCGATGGCACGGTGATTGATGTCCAGGAAATCACGACTGCCGCGGACCGCCCGGCCACCATGCTGATTTACCAGTATGACGTAGCGGGCGTTTCCTATGAGGCTTCACAGGACGTCACATATCTGCGGCAGTGGATCAATCTACATTCCTGCCGGCTCGGCCTGCCGACCTCAGTGAAGTACGATTCCCGCAATCCAGGAAATTCCATGGTGATTGCCGAAGGCTGGATGGGGTTGAGACAGTAAGAGCCTGCGGAAAAAACAATTCACCACGGAGTCACAGAGAAAATCTAAGCAAAGAAAAATCGGTTTTCTCTGTGACTCCGTGACTCCGTGGTGATGAACTATTTGCTTTTCGCGGGAACCAACTTAATCAGAGTTTCCCGAACGCAATCGCGACCAGGTAGAGAACCTGAGCGGCCGCCAGCCCGATCCAGATTCGCTGCCGAATGCGCGAGCGGCGTATGTCGCGCAGCAGGTCGGCGCTGGTGAGTTGGGTGGGCGGAGCTTCCCGCTTTTCCGCCGGCAACGCCACCGGTTGCAGATTAACTGATCTCACCGCATCGGCCGGCTTCGGCTTGTCGGGATAAAACACCTTCGGCGTGTCCACGACTTCCGACCACAACGGCAGCAGGATCCAGGATTTCGGAATGATGTCCAGAATCGGTTTGGCGGTCAGGTGGAGGGCCGGCTGCGTTTCCGGCGCGACACGATCGGCCAAATTCCGCAGCAGCGATGCCCACCAGAAGTGGCTGAGTTGATCGGTGATGAGTTCACCGACATCGACGGGCCGCGATTCAAGTTCGAGCGGCGGCAGGGTATCGGGCGAAATCACGTCTCCAATGTTGGTGAACACGGTGCGAAACCAAGGCAGGCGCAGACGGTCCCCGAGCAGCAGGCCGACGTCCAACGGGCGTGAAGTGAGTTCGAGCGGCGGTAATTTCTCCGGCGCGAAGGTATCGCGAAGGTTGCCGACCAGCGACCGCCAGAGCGGCTGCGTCAGGCTCGGCGGCGGGAGCAAATCCAGTGGAATATCCGGCTGTGCCGCCGTGGATTGCGGGTCGGAATACCAGGCTTCGGCGGCATTTGAGCGGTACGACAATTCAGATGACTCCAGCGCGGCTCCGTCAGCGCCGTCGACTCAGCGCGTGTCGCCAGGAACCCACTGTCGATGTTAGATGCTGCGCTGGAATCTGTCACGCGTCTTTACGCAGCTTTACGAGCTGCGAAAAAGTTGGCTTCTACCTCAGCCCTTAAACGGGCGTCAGGTTCCCCGTACAGACGCGGCTTACCGCGTCTAACGCAGACGGGGCAAGTCCGTCTCTACGGCCCGGAAAAGATGCATAATGTGACGACGCGGTGGCCACTCGCCCGAACGCTCGCTTTCCTTGGTACATGCACTTTGATGCTGTTGAGGCCGGGCATGCCCCGAGCACAATCCAAAAGGCAGGATTTGAGAGAGGGATCTGCAATGGAGAAGCTGGATTGAGCGACGACGCACAAGCGGCCGCCAAAGCTCAGCAGCGGCTACGGCGTTTCTCCCGCTATGGTTTCGACGCGCGGGTTCAAGTCTCGGTGTTTCGCGAAGGCCGGACGACCGCTTGCTGGGGCCGAACCAGCGAACTCGGTGAGGACGGCATCGGGGCGACCCTCAGCGGAGAGTTGCAGGTCGGAGAAGTTGTTTCCCTGGAGTTTCCCATCCCCATCGCGCCTCATGTCATCAAGATGCGCGCCGCCGTGCGTTATAGCAAAGGACTACACTACGGATTCGAGTTTCTGGTCGTGACCGGCGAGCAGAAGCTGATGCTGCGCCAGATCTGCGTCGTGTTAGCGAACGCCTCGTGAGTCTTTCCGCGTTGGCTCGTTAAACCTCCATTACTGGGGTAACTATCAGCGGATAGCCCAGCCCGCTTACCATCACACTATCCCCAGTGCGCACTGGGAGAGGACCGTATGGGTGAGAAAGACGTCCCGGCAGGGACTTCGACCGAACTGCCGCTGGTAAAGGCGCTACAGGATGTCGTTGCGCAGGTTGCGCCGCCAATCTTCACTCCCACCTTCGATTCCATCCCAGCCCATTCGCCCACCAATGGCAAAGCCGTCGAGGTCCCGCTCACAGCAGAGAAAGCCTACTTCGAACAGATTCTCGAGAACGCGCCGGAAGCGATCAGTATTATCGACCCAGAGTTCCACATTCTGCGCATCAACGGGGAGTTCACCCGCTTGTTCGGCTTTACCACGGATGAGGCTGCAGGAAAACGGCTCAACCTGCTCATCGTGCCACCCGATCGCTACGCGGAAACCGCGTGGATCGATGAGGGCATCAAGACGGAACGCAAAATCACTCTGGAGACGCGCCGCCAGCGAAAAGATGGCTCCCTGGTCGAGGTTCTGCTCTCCTCCTCACGCGTGATGGTCAACGGCAACGCACTTGGAGCTTACGTCTCCTACCGCGACATCACCGAGCAGAAGCGCGCCGAGGATTTGAATGCCGCCTTGTACGCCATTGCGGCGCGCAGCCAGTCGGCCGAGGATCTGCAACAATTTTTCGCCGCCATTCACAACATCGTCGGCCATTTGATGAACGCGCACAACCTTTACATCGCGCTCTACGATCCGCAGTCCCAGTTGTTGAGCTTTCCCTACTTCGTCGACGAGCAAGATGAGATCCCCGCTCCCAAGCCTCTCGGTCGCGGCCTCACGGAATACGTCCTGCGAACCGGCGAACCCCTGCTGGCGACACCGGAAATCTTCGAGGACCTGGTGCGGCGCGGCGAAGCGGAACTGATCGGTGCTCCGTCGGTGGACTGGCTGGGGGTTCCCCTGAAGAGCGGCTCCACCTGTTTTGGAGCTCTGGTCGTCCAGAACTACGGCGAAAACACCCGCTTCGGAGAGCGTGACCGTGAGATTCTGAAATTTGTTTCGCAGCAGTTGGCCGCGGCCATCGAGCACAAGCGTTATGAAGAGGCGCTCCGCCGCTCCGAGGCACGTTCTCGTTCTCTGATCTTGAGCGCAGCCTTCGGCATTTGCCGCTGCACACTCGGCGGAAGATTCCTGGACGTGAATCCGGCGCTCATCGCCATGCTCGGGCATGAATCGGTCGAAGATCTTCTCCGGCTGAATGCGCGGCGCGAAGTCTTCGTCAATTCGGAGGAGTTGGACCGGCTGGCCGAAGACTATCGCAGCACCGGAAGCCGGGATGGGGTGGAAGTGCAGTGGAAGCGCAAAGACGGGCGCATCATCGTCGTGCGGCTCAGCGGGTGCGCCGCCACGATCAGCGATGAACCCGAAGAAGTATTGGAGTTGATCGCCGAAGATATCACCGACCGGCGTCAGCTCGAAGAGCAGCTTCGCCAGGCGCAAAAAATGGATGCCGTGGGCCGCCTCGCCGGCGGCGTCGCCCACGACTTCAACAACCTTTTGATGGTGATTAACGGGTACACCGAGGTGCTGCTGGAGCAGTTGGAAAAGGGCAACGCCATGCACCAGAAAGTCCTGTCCATCCAGCAGGCAGCCGACCGCGCCGCGACCCTCACTCGCCAGTTGCTGGCGTTCAGCCGCAAGCAGTTCCTCGAGCTCAAGGTAATCGACGTCAACACCGTCATCGGCGACATGGAGCGCCTGTTGCGGCCCTTGATCGGCGAAAACATCGAATTGGTGACGCGGCTCTCCACGCAAACCGGACACACCCGCGCCGATACCAGCCAGCTTGAGCAGGTCATCATGAACCTGGTCGTCAATGCCAAAGATGCCATGCCCGAAGGCGGCAAGCTCACTTTACAGAGTTCCGACGTTACCGTGCGCCAAAACTTCAGCGAACAGCGTTTTATCCAGCCCGGACGCTACGCCGTAATCTCGGTTACCGACACCGGCCAAGGCATGGACAAGGAAACCCAGTCCCGCATCTTTGAGCCGTTTTTTACCACCAAAGAAAAAGGGAAAGGCACCGGCCTCGGCCTTTCGACCGTCTACGGCATCGTCAAGCAGAGTAATGGATACGTGTTCGCCCAAAGCAAGATCGGAGCAGGCACAACCTTCCACGTTTACTTGCCGCGCGTGGAAGATCCCGCCGAAGAGGTGCGTCCGGCCAAGTCCCCGCAGAACGAAGCAGGGGGTTGCGAGACCGTTTTGCTGGTGGAAGACGAGGAATCCGTGCGCGAACTGGTGCGCCTAACCCTCGCCTCTCGCGGCTATAACGTCCTCGAAGCCGAACATGGCGAGGGCGGTCTGCGCATCGCCGAGACCTGCAAAGAACCCATCGATATCCTTATCACCGACGTCGTCATGCCCGGTATCGGAGGGCATGAACTGGCAAAGAAGCTGCTCGCCCTGCGTCCCGGCATCAGCGTGCTCTATCTTTCGGGCTACACAGAGGATACCGTCATCACCCACGGCGCGCTCGGTCCGGGCGCCGCGTTTCTGCAGAAACCCTTCACACTCCAGAGTCTCGCCGAGAAAGTCCGCGAGGTCCTGCGCTCCCGATCCGCAGCGACCTCCGCCAGCAAGTCAATCGCGAAATCGGCTTCCAACTGACCTCGCTGCCGGTTACGGCTCTACAGATTGCTGAAAAACTCAAGTTTCGTATCAGGGCATCGCTTTAGCGATGCCGTAAGTTCCTTGAATTGAGATGCCCCTTTAGGGGTTGTACGCCAAAAACCGAATTTTTCAGCAATCCGCGGTTGCAACTTTTTCCTCATCCCCCTCGTCCTATACGTAGGTGGGTAAAAGTGTGGGCTTTCGGCATCGGACCCATCCAAGTCTGCCGGCCGTACGTACTTCCATGAGTGAACAATAATCGGGGTGGATCATGCGTGGTGAACCATGCTAATCGGGAAATCGACTGCGATTCCGTCTTCTGAAATTACTCCCAAAGCGACCTATCTGAACCGGCGTAGCTTCCTCGCCGGCGCAGCGATCGCGGGCGCGGCTGCCGTTACCGGTATGGCCTTCCGCGATCTTGCCGATCTTGTCACTCCGTCGCTCACCGCCTCCGCCAACGCCAAGATCGATGGCCTCCAGAAAAGCCCCTTCAGCACGACGGAAAAGGAAACGCCCTACAAGGATGTCACCAACTACAATAATTTCTACGAATTCTCCACCGACAAATACGAGCCTGCCGGCCTGGCAAAGAATTTCAAGACTCGTCCCTGGACGGTGACCATCGACGGCGACGTCAAGAAAAAGCAGGTGCTCGACGTCGACACCATCGTCAAGATGGCTGCTCCCGAAGAGCGCATCTACCGTCATCGCTGTGTCGAGGGCTGGTCCATCGTCGTCCCCTGGGTCGGATTTTCCCTGAGCGAACTGATCAAGCGGGCCGACCCCCTGCCCAAAGCAAAGTTTGTCGAGTTCACCACCTTGTACGATCCCAAACAAATGCCCGGCCAGCGCACCAACGTATTGCAGTGGCCTTACGTCGAAGGTCTCCGCATGGACGAGGCCATGCATCCGCTAGCCCTGCTCTGTTTCGGCATGTACGGCGAGGAGCTCCCCAATCAAGACGGCGCCCCGCTCCGCGTCGTGATTCCATGGAAGTATGGATTCAAAAGCGCCAAGTCGATCGTCCGCTTCCGCTTCACCGAGCGCCAGCCCATGAACACCTGGCAGCTATCCGCTCCCAACGAATACGGGTTCTATTCGAATGTGAATCCCAACGTCGACCATCCTCGCTGGAGCCAAGCCAAGGAACGCCGCCTGGGCGAATTTTTCAAGAGGCCAACCTTGATGTTCAATGGCTACGATCAGGTGGCCAGCCTTTACGCCGGCATGGACCTGAAGAAGAACTTCTAGGAATCTGTAATTGGTAATTTGTGATTTGTGATTTAAAGCTCCGGCACCTCTAATGATTTGTCGTCCCCTTAATGAGTTGTCATCCCGAGCGAAGCGAGGGATCTGCAGTTCGCCGCAAAATGCAGATCCCTCGCTTCGCTCGGGATGACAAACTTCGGTTCTTCCAAAATGCGTCTCCGTTTCACCAAAATCGCGATCTTCCTAGCCGCGCTCATTCCGCTAGCTCGCCTCGCCTGGAAGGCTTTTCATGACGGCCTGGGCGCGAATCCCATCGAGGTCATCACGCATTCTACCGGCGACTGGACCTTGATCCTTCTTCTCACCACCCTTTCGATCACGCCCCTGCGCCGGATCACCCGCCAATACTGGCTGATCGGTGTCCGCCGCATGATCGGACTGTTCGCATTCTTTTACGGAACGCTGCACTTCCTGACCTACATTTGGCTCGATAAGTTTTTCGATGTCCATGAAATGTTGAAAGACATCGCCAAGCGCCGATTCATCACCGTAGGCTTCTCCGCCTTCGTCCTCATGATTCCCCTGGCCCTGACGTCGACCGCATGGTCGATTCGCCGCCTGGGCGGCAAGAACTGGCAGCGCCTGCACCGCCTGATCTATTTCACCGGGGTCCTGGCGGTGGTGCATTACACCTGGCTGGTGAAGGCCGATCGCCGCAAGCCCATCGAGTACGGCATCGTGCTCGGGATCCTGCTCGCCTACCGCGTGGGAGTCTGGGCGTTCGAAAAAGCGTCCGAAAAGCGCAAGCGGCCCGCTATTCCAGCCCCGGCCCGGAATTCGGTGGGAGCCACCAAGGCTTAGGTTCTTTGAATTCCTTGCCTGCGAGGAAGGTAATAGCCAGTGTTTACTGGTACACTCCCATCTATTGGAATCATAGAGTTAGGATGAAAATCTTGGTTGACGGGCATCCCTCTCGATTGCCCAATCAGAAAGGCATTGTAGTAGCGGGCAGGTTGTCAGTCTGCGATGTCGGTTACGTTTGGCCGCGATGACTAAAGGCCAGAAGGGCCTGCACGCGGAGACGGGGCCAGCCCCTTACAGGATGAAGAGTTGCGGAAACCGTTCCCGACAGATTTCTACCAAAACTTTATTCTAAAATTCGGGTTAGCCGCATCCTAACAATAAAAAGACAGGAGTGTCTCATGAACCCCCTTGCCGCCACCAAGTGTGCCCGACGCCTGCTCATGGCTCTGACCGCGATCGCAAGCACCCTTTTCATAGCCAGCTGCGGCTCCAGCAGCAATGGCGCGCCCACGCCCAACATCGGAAGCTTCAACAACAGCAATCTGAATGGCACCTACGTTCTCTCCATATCGGGCACGGACTTCCACCCCAGTTCGGACACAGGGTCTTTTTTTGCAATCGTGGGGACCATAACGGCCGATGGCAAAGGCAATATCACGTCAGGCACGGTTGACATCAACGACGCCAACCTCGGTGGCACTGGCGTGTTTCTCGCACAGCCCGTCGGCAGGAGCACATACAACATCACCTCAGACGGCCGTGGCACCGCGAAGCTTCCGACTGCGAAGGGAAATTTTGGCGTTGTTTTCGTTCTGACCTCAAACGGTCACGGGCTGATCACCCGTTTCGACCCCTTCGGGAGCGGTAGCGGCACCCTTGACCTGCAGGGCAGCGCCTCCCAAGGCTCGCTAGGATCGCTTGCCTTCTCTCTTTCCGGCACTGACTCGGGCGGAAATCCCTTGGGCACAGTTGGAGCATTCACGCTCAATTCCTCCGGGGCCGTTACCTCTGGCACTGAGGATTTCAACGACAACGGCAGTTCCACCGGAACCGCCGGGCCCGCGAATCTGGCCACCACATCCTCTCTAGTCTTGACCGGCAGCACCAACGGGACGGCACAGCTTGACAGCAGCTCCGCCTCGCTTACCTTTGACGTTTGGGTGATCGACCAAACCCACCTGAAGTTCATCGAGACCGATAATGCCACTACGGGACCGGCTCTCTCCGGCGACGCTTTCACGCAACAAACCTCCTTTACTGCGGGCCAGCTGGTCTTCACGCTTGCCGGTCTCGACTCTAGCAAGGGTCCTCTCGCCGCCGGCGGTTATGTAACCACGAGCAGCGGCGGTACCCTCTCCAACGGCGTCGAAGATTTCAACGATGTTGGCACCACTGGCACACAGAACGATGTTGCCGGGAGCTGCACTACATTTGTCGCGGGACGGTGCCAACTGGCCGTAACCGGTTTCAGCAACGGCATCGCACAGCCGGTGTTCCAGTTTGCCGCCTATCCTTCCAGTGGCGGCGTTCTGCTGCTGGAAGACGACAGTCTCGGCCTGCTCCAGGGTACCGCTTACGCCCAAACCATGACCTCATTCGCTGCCCCAGCAGGCTACGGACTAAACCTCTCCGGCGCAAATGCCAACCCCATTTTCGGTTCCTCCGGGGCCGAGGTCGACGACATTGCCCAGTTCAACACCAGCACCGCCGCCACCAACAATATGCTCGGCGTACTGGACGAAAATGACCTTACCATTCCATGTCCGAATCCGACTGGGGGTTGTTACACCTTGTCGGGCACCTACACTCCGGATTCTCCTGTCGACGGCCGCGGCTCGATCGTTGCCCCCACCCCCGGATCGCTCATCGGCGGGTTAACCCTCGAGTACTACGTGGTCGATGGCTCAACCATGCTCTTTGTCGAGGTCGACAGCAGCCAGGTCGCGATCGGGACATTCCAGGCGCAGAATGCATCCGGGTCCGGAGGAGCGGCGCAGTCGCGCATGGCAATCGTGCACCCACCAGTCCGGCCGCACGCAGCCTTGCGGAGCAAGTAACTCTATCGGATCGCGTGAATGAGGAATATGGAGCGCCGGGCGTCCCCGCCCGTCCGGAGGAATGCCTGTAGTGGCGGGGCGGAGACACCCACTCAACTGACATTTAGGAAGCCGCACCGATAATCGTTGCTGATGTCCTTAGCCATATCCAGGGGTAATCCAACGGATTGCCAGCCAGACCGGCCCGCACGGGATTCTCAAGCATGTAATAGAGCTTTTCCTGAAATTGTTCCTCTTTCCTTAAAGCGCGGTCGAACGATTCCTCTTGCCAGACTCTGCCTCGGCGGTTCAGAAGTTTGTTGATGCGGCGCGCCGACGCGCCTTTGATAGCCTGCATGATCTCCGCGATAGGCACCAGCCCGCGAGAAAGGCAAACTGGTATCAGGGCAAGGTGTACATGATCGGGCATGACGACCAACCCGTAGAGGTCAAATTTCAAACCATTTCCGGCGATGCAGGTGTCGACAACAAGTGTTCTCGCTGCCGGAGGTAAAGTCCACCGGAGGTAGGTGCAGAAACTGATGAATATTATCTTGAAGTCTGGCTGGAAATGCGGCAGACGACGGCGGTATTCATAGGGGTACACAAGGACAGGTTTAGCACCGCTCTATGGTTGAGGGCCAGGAGTGAGATCACATGTAACTAGTGATGAATCATCCGATGGAGCGACGGGCCGTCCGGAGAAATGAGGAATATGGAGCGACGGGCGTCCCCGCCCGTCCGGAGGAATGCCTGCGGAGCCGGGCTGGGACGCCCGGCGCTCCACAAACGTGACGCTCCACAAATCACCGTCACTTGATCGCCTCCGCCGCAATCCGCTCCGTAACAAACGCCTCGATGACGTCGCCAGCCTTGATGTCGCCGTAGTTGGCGATTGAGATACCGCACTCCATGCCGCTGCGCACTTCGGACGCATCGTCTTTGAAGCGCCGCAACGACGCCACTTTTCCTTTGAACACAACCACGTTATCGCGCAGCAGCCGCACTTCGGAATCGCGCTTGATCAGGCCATCGCTCACGCGGCAACCGGCGATCGTCCCCACCTTCGGAATGCGGAAAGTCTCCAGCACATCGGCGCGACCCTGGTAAGTTTCCTTGATGGTCGGTTCGAGCAAGCCGGTCATGGCGCGCTTGATCTCATCCTGCAGTTCGTAAATGATCGAGTGCAGCCGGATGTCGACTTTTTCCTGCTCGGCCAATTCCTGCGCCTTGCGCTCCGGACGCACGCTGAAGCCGATGATGATGGCATTCGACGCCGAGGCCAGCAGCACGTCCGTCTCGGTGATCGCGCCAATCCCCGAGCGCAGCAACTTCAGCCGCACTTTGTCGTTCGACAATCTGCCGAGCAAATCGCCCAGCACTTCGACCGAGCCCTGCACGTCGGCTTTCAGAATGATGTTCAGTTCTTTCGTGCCCGCCGTCTTCAACTGCTCCGCCAGACCTTCGAGGGAGACTCGCGAACTCTTGGCGAGCGCGGCTTCGCGCGCTTTCTGCTCGCGGTATTCCGAGATATCGCGCGCCTTCTCGCGATCGGTGACCACCACGAACTGATCGCCCGCTTGCGGCAGCCCTTCCAACCCGATAATCTCCACCGGCGTCGAGGGCGGCGCTTCCTTGAGCGGCTTGCTGCGATCGTCGAACATGGCTCGGACTTTTCCGTAGACGTTCCCCACCACGAAGTTGTCGCCGGCGTGGAGCGTGCCATTCTGCACCAGGATCGTCCCCACCGGACCGCGTCCCCGATCCAGTTTCGCTTCAAGCACTACGCCGCTCGCCGCGCGTCCCGGAGTCGCTTTCAATTCCTGCAGGTCGGCGGTCAGGCAGATCATTTCCATCAGCAGATTCAGATTCGTTTTCTGCTTGGCGGAAACATCGACAAACACCGTCTTGCCGCCCCACTCTTCCGGCACCAGCCCGCGATCCGCCAGTTGCTTCTTGACCCGCTCCGGCAGCGCGCCCGGCTTATCGATTTTGTTGACCGCGACAATGATGGGAACTTCGGCGGCGTGCGCGTGGTCGATGGCTTCAATCGTCTGCGGCATAACGCCGTCGTCGGCCGCGGTGACCAGCACCACAATGTCGGTCGCTTTCGCTCCGCGCGATCGCATGCGCGTGAACGCTTCGTGGCCCGGCGTATCCAGGAACACGATCTCGCGCCCGTAGGCCGGAGACGCGGTGTCCGTAATCGCAACCTTATAGGCGCCGATATGTTGCGTAATGCCACCCGCCTCGCCTCCGGCCACATTGGTCGAGCGGATCGAATCGAGCAGCGTCGTCTTGCCGTGGTCCACGTGGCCCATGATGGTGACGACCGGCGGACGCGGTACGGCTTCCGCGCCTTCCTCGCTGCTCTCGGTGGCTTCGGTGGTATCCTTCGCAGCCTGTTCTTCGAAGGTAATCACTTCCGTGTCCGCGCCAAAGAAGCGCGCCATTTCGCTGGCCAGTTCCGCGTCGAGCGTTTGATTGATGGTGGCGAACACGCCGCGCACTACCAGCCGCGCAATCACGTCCTTGGCGCGAATGCCCAGTTTCTCCGCCAGGTCTTTCACCGAGATTCCTTCTGTAATCGTGATGTTGCGCGTGATCGGCGCGGGCTCGTTGCTAATGGTCATCCGCGGCGGCGGCGTGTAGCCCTTCATCGGGCCTTCCTTTACGCCTCGCGGCACATACCTCTGTCCCGGCCGGCGTGCCGGACCTCCCGGACGGCTTCCCGGACGCGTCGGTCCCGGCGGAGCCATTCCCGCTCCCGGACCTACACCCAGCGGACGCGATCCCGCGGGCGCCACGCGCGTCGGATGCATCGGCCGCCGTTCACCCGGACGAAGCGGTGGACGCGACGCTCCCGGCGCTTGCGGCCGTGCCGTGCGCTGAAAAATTGGCTGTCCCGGCACCGGTCGTCCCGGCGCTGGACGCGAAGCTGCGCTCGCTACCGGTGCTCCCGGAGGAGGCAGAGGCGCCTTGTATACCGGGCGCGGGCCGGTCTGCGGCATGATCATTCGCGGCAGTGGCGCACTTGGAGCCGCGAGCTTCACCGGTGCCGCGCTTTGCATCTGGGCAACGTTGTTATGCGCCGGAGGCGCCGCCGCTGGCGGAACACTTCCGGCTGGCACGGCAGGAGCGGTCGCCCGCGGCGGAACGGCGATCGCTGGCGGTGCCGCACTGGCGGAGGCAGCCGGCGGGGTCGCGGCGGGTGGTGTCACGGGAACTTTGGGCGGAATCACGACCACCGCGGGCGGGCGGTACGTGGCCGCTACCGATGCCGGCGTCACCAGTCTCGGTGTCGGTGGCGCAGGCGAAGGAACTTCGATCGCGGGCTTGGGCGGCGCTGCCTTCGGCGGTGCCACGGGAGCGCTCGGAGCTTCTACCTTCGTTTCTGCCGCCGGCGGCGCAACCGGCGGCTTGATTACCCGACGCGCCGCGGGATGTTCGGCTGTTTCCTTTAGCTGCGTGATGGCGCGCAGTACGTCTCCAGGTCGTGAAATATGTGAGAGGTCGATCTTGGTCTTGATCTCTTCTTCGCCGTGAGCGGCACGCGAAGTCCTCGCCGAACTCGGCGCTGCGTCGGAGCGGCCGCGGAGATGTCTCCGCACCAGTTCGGCTTCGTGATCTTCTAAAGAACTGGAGTGCGTTTTCTTCTCCGTGACGCCCACCGTGGTCAGCACGTCAAGAATTTCCTTGCTCTTGACTTCCAACTCACGGGCCAGATCGTTGATTCGAATCTTACTCATCCGCTCTCGTTTCCTCTTCTTGTCCCGCTAAGCTCGCGTATCTAAGCTCGCATGTCTAACCTCATGTGCCAATCCGCGTATGTCGAACCTCTGACTTCTAACCTCTGACCTCTAGCCTTTCCTGACGAAGCCCGCGCCTTGGGTTCGGATGTAACTCCGAACTCGCCACGCTCCTGTTTCAGTTCTGCTTGTCTTCCGGGGCTTCTTCCGTCGCGGCTTCGGCGTCGTCTGCTGGCGCCGTGTCGGTGGGCTCCGCTTCCGCAGCCAACCTCGCCGCGTCTAACTCGCCGCCTCCCGGAGATCCGGCTTCTCCGGTGTTTTCCGGTTCCGCGGCCAATGCATCCGCTTCAACCGAACCCTCTGCCAGCGACTCCTCACTGACTTGCGTTTCGGAGACTCCCTCTTCGCTGACTGCCGCTTCGGTGGCGGCTTCTCCGGTGCTTTCTGTTTCGGCTGCTACGCCCTCGCCGCCGTCCAAACTGGCAAAGTAATTATTGACCGCAATACTGATTTTTTCCACCGTTTTCGGGCCAATGCCTTCAATCGCTTCCAGTTGCTCCGGTGTCATATCGGCGAGCGACTCGACCGTGTTCACGCCCGCCGCCTTCAGTTTCTCGACTAGCCCCTCGCCCAGCCCGGTAACAATCTCGAGCGGAGTGACCGTCTGCGTGACCAGCGCCGACATCTGCTGTTCCACTTCCTGCCGCTTTTCTTCTTCGCTCTTGATGTCGATCTTCCAGCCCAGCAGCTTGGCCGCCAGCCGCACGTTCTGGCCTTTTTTCCCGATCGCCAGCGAGAGTTGCGTATCGTCAACCACCACTTCCAGATGTTTGTCCGCCGCATCGACAATCGTGACGCGGCTCACTTTCGCCGGCTGCAGCGCTTTCTCCGCGAACGTAACCGGATCCTCGTGATACTCGATGATGTCGATCTTCTCTCCGCGCAACTCGCGGATGATCGACTGCACCCGCATCCCCTTCATGCCCACGCAGGCTCCGACCGCGTCCACGTCCTTGTCCTTCGACATCACCGCGATCTTGGTGCGCTCGCCCGCTTCGCGCGCAATCGCACGAATCACCACCGTGCCGTCATAAATTTCTGGCACTTCGGTCTGAAACAAATGCTGGACTAATTCCGGAGCGGAGCGCGAAGCGATCACGCCCGGACCTTTCACCGCTTTTTCCACGCGCACGATCACGACCCGAATCCGTTCGCCCACCGCGAACGACTCCAGCCGCGACTGCTCCTTGCGACCCATGCGCGCTTCGGCCTTGCCGATATCGAGAATCACGTCCGGACCTTCGAGCCGCTTCACGGTCGCATTCACGATCTCGTTCACATGCCCGATGTATTCGTTGTAAACCGTGTCGCGTTCCGCCTCGCGCACTTTCTGAAAGATGACTTGCTTCGCCAGTTGCGCCGCAATTCGCCCAAGAATTCCTTCCGTCACTTTCGGAATCAGCAGTTCTCCGCCCGCTTCCGCCTTCGGATCGAGTTTTCGCGCCTGCTCCACCGTCACCTGCAGATTCGGATCTTCCACCTGCTCCGGGGTCTCGACGATCGACTTCACCGCATAGGCGTTGATCTTGCCGCTGTCCTTGTCGAGCACCGCGCGCAAGTTCTCCTGCGTCTTGTAGTATTTGCGCGTGGCCACCACAATAGCGTCTTCGACCGCGCTCACCACAATCTGCGGATCAATGCCTTTTTCCCGGCTGACCCCTTCGATGATGTTGTAGAGCTCACTAGCCATAAAAGTCAGTTCTCAGTTCTCGGTTCTCGGTTCTCAGGTCCCAGGATTCGCTCTTCCTGAGAACTGAGAACTGGGAACTGAGAACTAGATTTCCGGTACCAAATTCGCCTTCTCTACGTTCCTCAACTCGATCTCGATTTTCAACGCCTCGCCCTCTTTCGGGCGCATCTTCTTCTTCCGCGCCGCGCTCAGATCCAGCAGCAGCTTTCCGTTCTCGAAGCTCGCCAGCTTCCCTTCAAAGTGCCGGTTATTGTTCACCGGCTCCCGCGTCGTCAGCTTCACGCGCTGTCCGCGGAAGCGCTCGAAGTCTGCCGCCTTGGTCAGCTTGCGATCCAGTCCCGGAGAGGAAACCTCAAGCACGTACGATCCGCCCGGCACCGCATCCTCAACGTCGACGATTGTCCCGAACTCGCGGCTAAACTTCGAGCAATCCTCGTGCGTCACGCCGTCCGGACGACCTTCATACGGACGATCTTCACATGGACGATCCGCCGCTGGCACCGCTCCGGGACGGTCGATAAAAACGCGCAGCATGCGGTGCTTACCCGCCCCGCACACCTCCACTTCGACCACTTCCAGCCCGCTCGAGCCTGCCACCCGCTCGGCAATCTGCCGGATCTTATCCAAATCAAAAGCCATGTTTTCAGCAAGTTGCGTCAAGAATCGCCGCGCCCGTCATTCCAGCAAATCCCCGCTGATCGGCCCCAACTAAAAAGTGGGCTTTCGCCCACTGGTGTGCTTCGACAATCCTGACACTACGACACAACAGTATTCATCACTAACTATACGCCGCCAGCATGGAAAACACAAACCAGTGCGGCGTACGTCAAAGGGCAGAAGATCGCTTCTCTAACGCTCCACGAACTGCGGACAAGCTGCATCCAATTCGACCGCTCTGCTCCTTTAATTAAATGGCCCCATCCCACGGCTCGTGTAAGGACGGGGCGTCTCGCCCGTCCCAGCCGAGCGCAGTTCGCCTCAGTGAACCGTCAGCACCGCTGTATCGTTGACACCTCCTAGCGCCGCCTCAATCGTCGTCGTTCCCGTGCCGGTAGTCGAAATCGCTCCCGTATTGTTGAAGAATCCACGCTAGCAGGGGCCGAACGCCAAGGCCAGAGGAAGAAGCACAACATTATAGCAGAAGTCAGACAGGTTGAATCGCAGGAACCATGCGGGTTGCTTATGCCTGGCTTAGCGCCGAAGAGCCTGAACGCTCGATGTCAAACAGACGCTTTCCGGCCCATTAGTAGGTGGCCCCGCACCGGTTAGGGAAGTATCTGGAGTAACCTTGCCGTCACCTCGCTCATCCCGCAAACTTCTCTTGATGAAGTTTTCCCGCGCCCATCTCGCCATCGCACTGGGCTCCGCTGCCCTGCTCGTGCTGGTGTTTCTCGGCTATTTGTACTGGCTGAGCAGTAAGCCGCCGGTTCTGTCGCGCTCGGAGGAACGCGACCCGCTCACCCGGATGCCGATCAGCATCACCATGAATCCGTTTCGCGATCGCACCATCGAACGCACCGCCAATAGCTTTATCTCCGAGATGCGCGACGGCAATTGCCGCAAACTTCTCGCCCAGTGGGAAAAGGACTACCGCAAGAAACGCGCCGACTTCCTTTGTAATTCCGAAGTTCAGCACCCGTTGATTTCCTGGAACCTGGTGGAATGGGAAGACGCGCCGCCGCTGGTGATTCTCCACTACAAAGGCCAGCGTTACAGCAGCTCCAGCCGGGACGCAACCTACAAGGATCTTTTCTCAGTGACCGAAGAAAAGAAAGACGAAGGCTGGACGGTTACCAAGTACGATTCCTTCTACTGAGTCCGGTAGTGATTCCGGGCTTAGTGCGCATTCTTCTAAGGAAACTCTGATTTAGTCGGTTCACGGAGAGCCTTGAAAGGGCACGGCTTCAGCCGTGCCGCTAGAGCCCGCCAAATATGCGGCTTTAGCCGCCGAGGGCCGACTTCCCCGAAGCAGCCCAAGTCGCCATCAAGAACTTAATCAGAGTCTTCTAAGCACGCGCCGGTGTCGCCAGTCGGGCCTTGGCCTGCAAGTCACCGGAATCGGCTGCCTTCAAGGTCCGAGAAGAAGCCTCGGTTCTTTGCTGTAAGGCTCTAGCCGCGTTGCTAATCTCAACTGTATCCGCAGCAAGTTCGTGGGCATTCGACGCGGGCGCGTTTTGGCGCGCTGTCGACTCTTGAACTGCAGTTGGAGCATGGACTCTCGTGATGCTTTCTACTGAATTGACCATTTATTAGAATCCTCTAATGTTCCCTTCGGCACGAATGCCGATAGACTTTAGGACTTGTTGAAAGAAACTTGTGGCGGCGGGCGTGCCGTCAACTGCGCAGGCTGGGTAACCGGAAACTGATTACTGAGGTTTGAACTAGGACGGAAACTCGCGGCGTACTCCGCGTCGCAGCGCCTTCAACGGCAGTCTGATGGCTTAGAACCGATCTAGCCGCCAATATGCACCATCGTCCGCGACGCTGGCACAAATCCCGGTTCCCCGATGTGGTGGCGCTCTTCTTTCTTCTCCACCACCTTCACAATAAACTCGCTCAGCTTCTCGTCGGTCGCGCCGCGCCGCATCAACTCATGCAGGTCATGATCCCACACCGAGAATAGACACGTACGCAACTTGCCGTCCGAGGTAATGCGAATCCGGCTGCAGTGTCCGCAGAACGGCTGCGACACCGGTGCGATAATTCCAATCTCGCCCACGCCATCGGAGAAGCGATAGCGCCGCGCCGTTTCGCTGCGCTCGTGCGCAATCTCTTCCAGCGGCAGATATTCCGACATACGGGAGACGATCTCATCCAGCGTCACCACAATTTCCGGGGTCCAAACGCGACCTTCTTCTAGCGGCATGAATTCGATGAAGCGCACCACCACCCGCTCCTCCCGCGCAAACATTCCAAACGGAATTATCTGATCTTCATTAAAGCCGCGCAGCAACACGCAATTGATTTTCACCGGATCGAGCCCCGCCTGGCGCGCTGCGCGCACTCCCGCCAGCACGCTCTCATATCCATTCGGCACGCGCGTGATGCGCGCGAATCGCTCCGGATCCACCGCGTCCATGCTCACCGTTACACGGTCGAGTCCCGCGTCTTCCAGCGGCTGCGCAATCTCGGCCAGCAGGTGGCCGTTCGTAGTCAATGCAATCTCAGGCTTTTTGTTTTCCGAAGTGCGCAGCTTCGCAAGGTCCCGTACGAACTCCACAATGCCTTTGCGCAGCGTCGGCTCGCCGCCTGTCAAACGAATCTTCGTGATCCCGAGCTCAACCAATATCCGCGCGATTCGCAGATAATCTGCGAACGGAAGTTCCGCATACGCCGCGCCGTTGTTCCCCGTGCGGCAGTACACACACTTGTAGTTGCAGCGGTCCGTGATCGATATCCGGAGGTCGTGGATCGAGCGCCCGAATTTGTCAGTAAGCTTCATTTGCTGTCGGCTGTTGTTCTTAGTTCTTGGCTGTTCGCTCTTACACCGCGCCGAGCGGGTTAGTTTAAGAGCTAAGGCCAAGAGCCAAAGGCCGCGGAAGGAAACAAGCAGGCAGAATAACCCAAGCGAGCGTTTCCTTTCCAATACGGGAGGCGTGGACGTTTCCATCCGCACCCTCGGATGGCGCCCATCAAACGGGCGCAACCCTCGTCCCCGCCGCCATTGAATCTCCCAGCGAATCTCTCAGGCCACGGGGATCGGAAACTCAACCATTATTATAGATGCCGAAACCAAATTCCGCGAACTGAATTCTCGGGTAGTGGGTCGTGACCCACTACCAATTCTCGAGCCAGAGACGCGGCGCTCCATCGATCGCCCATATCGATCGCCCATGCTCCACCGTCAAAGGGCTGTTAAACTGGCCGCATGAAAGCCCTCGTCATTACTCGTTTTGGCGGTCCCGAGGTTCTGGAATTGCAGCAGGTCCCCGACGCGCATCCCGCGCCCGAGCAGCTTCTGGTGAAAGTGGAAGCGGGCGGCCTAAACTTTGCCGATCTGCTCACCGCGCGCGGTGGATACGCGGGCACTCCCAAGCCTCCCCTCACCGCTGGCCGCGAATTCGCAGGCATCGAACTGGGAAAGGCCGAATCCAGCGGACGCCGCGTCATGGGCTACACGCAGTGGGCCGCCTTCGCAGAAAAGACGGTGGCGCACCGCAACTTGCTCTGGCCCGTGCCAGAAAATTGGACCGTCGAACAGGCCGCCGCTTTTCCGGTAAATTTCTTCACCGCCTACTTCGCCTACTGGAAGGCCGGGCTGGTCGTCCTGCCCAACCTCGAGCACAACGACAAGCCCGCCGGCGCCCGCGTCCTCATTCATGCCGTCGCCGGCGGAGTCGGCACCGCTGCTGTCGAGATCGGAAAAATTCTTGGCATCGAAATGTACGGAACTTCTTCTTCCGACGATAAGCTGGCGCGAGTGCGCGAGCTCGGCCTGCAACACGGCATCAACTACAAGCAGCGCGATTACGTCGAGGCGATCAAAGATCTGACGGGTGGCGAAGGCGTCGATGCGGTTTTCGAAATGCTCGGAGGCGAGCACGTCGCGAAAAGTGTTCGCTGCGTGCGCGACTTCGGACGCGTGATCGTCTACGGCGCCGCCACCGGCGAAACCCCGCAGCTCGACACCCGCCTTCTCTACGCGAAAGGCGCGAGCGTCCACGGACTCTGGCTGTCGTATCTGAGCGCGAACCGCCCGCTCATGGAATCCGCGTGGAAGCAGCTCTCCGAATGGTTGGCGGCCGGCAAGCTCCATCCCGTGATCGGAAAAGTTTTCCCACTGGAACAGGCCCGCGAGGCCTACACCCTGATGCAGGAAGGCAAGAACTACGGCAAGATTGTGCTGAAGATTAGTTAGCGGCGACTGAATGACCTCTATAGATTTGAATGACCTCTATAGATTTGTCATCCCGAGCGGAGCGAGGGATCTGCAGTTCCTCTACATAGCCCCGAACTCCAGACAAAACACTCATACTCTGTTACTCGTCAGATTGCACCATTCGTTGCTAACGCGTCGAGCGCCCACACGTCCAACGACCATGCAACGAAAATGGTTCGCAAAGAAAAAACAAAATCGGGAACTTACTCAAACGGAGTTTCGTATCCTGTAGCGAACCAACGTGGCGTGGACGAAACAAACTTCGATCCACTTAGAAGAGTTTTCAGGGTGACGGGACCGGCTCACGCGTGGTTTTGGCGGCCCTGCGTGAGCACAGTCCGGGCAAAGAGAACGAGTTCGAGGCCCGCGTCTTTTTGCGTCACCCTGACACGCGCATTGTAGGACTTTGCTCGAAAAAAGCAAGCCCTCAGTCGACCCACCATCAGCCGCCCCTAACGTCCCGGCCAAGAACCGGGTAGAAAGCGAAGGAGCAAATGAAACTGAACCATCTGGCGCTGAACCATCTGGCAAAGACTGTGGTGCTCGGGCTGGCCGTGCTGCTCGCAGCGAGTGCTTTCGCAAGTAACAAGGGGTCGCTACAGGTGCGGGAGGCGATCGAAGTCAACGGTCAGCAACTCGCCCCCGGTGAGTATCAAGTGAACTGGGACGGCACAGGCCCGAACGTCGAAGTAAGCATCATGCAGGGCAAGAAGGAAGTCGCGAAGACTACGGCGAAAGTCATCGCCCTCGACAAAGCCTACGACTACGACGCGGCGGTTGTGGACCATGCCAGCGGCAAGGCATCGGTTTCCGAAGTACGCTTCGCCGGCAAGAAGTACGCCCTAGCCATCGGCGCAACCGACAAAGCCGAAATGAACGCAACCTCCACCAAGTAACTGACTAACTCCTCAAAAAGGAGGCGAGCGGGGAGCACTCTTGTGCTCCCCTGCGTTTGCCAATCTAATCTCACCTTTGTCATCCCGAGCGAAGCGAGGGATCTGCATTTTGCGGCGAACTACAGATCCCTCGCTTCGCTCGGGATGACAACTTGTGAAAGGTGTCGCTTGTGTGTCGCCGACCGGCCTTTCACTGCGGGCTCTATGGGTTATCAGCCTTCTCCAGTTCGGCACCGATGTGTACGCTGCTGCCCGCGCTGGACTTCAGCTTCCGCTCCCAGTTCTTGAATCCTGCTTTCTTAACGACCACCGTGTGATCGCCCTCCGCGACCTGAACATCAGAAGGCGTGTTGCCGACAAAACTGCCATCGACCTCTATGTCCGCGCCCGGCGGGGTCGAGTCGATCTGCAGTTTGGCGGATGCAGGGCTGACGTTATGATCATAGTTGCCGGCACTTGGATCTTGCTGGGGTGCGGGCGCCGGCTCCTCAAATTTCGCAATGTCGAGGCTCATGTCTCCGTTGACGTAAGCCGTGAACTCCCCTCCCTTCGGCATGGTGATGTCTTTGCCGTGCATAAACAGAAAAAATGGCGCAGCCGGGAAGAACACAATGCCTGTCGCCACGATTCCCGCCGTCATCGCGCCGGTGTGTCCCCCTCCGCTGCCTCCCTTAACCGAACGCAAGGCGGCTTTGTCGCTGCTCACTAACTTTACATAGTCGATGTTGATTTCAAGCTTGCCTCCCCGCGCCATTCTTCGCTTCGGTTGCGCTTCCGTAACCGTGCCAAAGGCGAAACCTCCCTTGGGAATCACGAGCGTCCCGTTCACGCTGACGTCTTGCAGTACCTCGAAGTCCACGGTATCTCCCACGTGGGCATCGGCGGATGAAACGGTCCGATTGAATCGCAGCTTCACCGGCGTCGCGTCTTCCAGCACAAATCCTTTCGCGGATGTGAAGTTCGAAGTCTCAGCCGTCTGCTGTGGCGCTACATCGACACAAACGACAACCGTGGCGGTGTCGTGCATGGCAGGAAGCCGCTAATATTGCCGGTCCCAACCACGGCCTTTAGTACTTAGGCATCTTCGGATCAATTCGATCCGCCCATGCCAAGATGCCACCGGTCAGGTTATAGACCTTAGTAAATCCCGCCCGCCGCAGAAAGTTCACCGCCTTCGCACTGCGTCCGCCCATCTTACAATGGGCCACAATCTCGCGGCTGCTGTCGAGTTCGTTCACGCGCTTCGGTAAGTCGCCTAACGGGATGAGATATCCCTTCAGGTTGCAGATCTGGTATTCGTGCGGCTCACGCACGTCGAGAATAAATACGTCGGCCTTCGCGTCTAACTTCTTCTTTAACGCCTCCACCGAGATTGCCGGCACGTCGTTTCCAGCTGGCTCTTCCTGACCGCGAATGCCGCAGAACTCATCGTAGTCAATCAGTTCGGTGATCGTCCGGTGGGTGCCGCAGACGGGACAATCGGGATTCTTGCGCAGCTTCAGTTCGCGGAACTTCATGCCGAGCGCATCGACCAGCAACAATCGCCCGGCGAGCGAATCGCCTTGCCCCAGAATCAGCTTGATGGTCTCGGTCGCCTGGATCACGCCGATCAGCCCCGGCAGAATGCCGAGCACTCCGCCTTCGGCGCAGGAAGGCACCAGGCCCGGCGGCGGCGGCTCGGGATAGAGACAGCGATAACATGGTCCGTCTTCGGTTGCGAACACACTAGCTTGGCCCTCAAAACGAAAAATCGAACCGTACACATTGGGCTTGCCGGTGAGCACGCAAGCGTCGTTGACCAGATAGCGCGTGGGAAAATTATCAGTGCCGTCGGCGACAATGTCGAACTCGCGAAATAACTCCAGCGCGTTGGCGCTGGTCAGTTTTGTGTCGAACATTCTGAGATTCAGAAACGAATTGAGCGCCTTCAGTTTGTCGGCAGCGGAGTCGAGCTTCTTGCGGCCCACGTCGTTGGTGGTATGGATGATCTGGCGCTGCAGGTTCGTGTAGTCGACGACGTCGAAGTCCACGATGCCGAGCGTGCCGACGCCCGCGGCCCCGAGATAAAGGGCGAGAGGAGAACCGAGTCCGCCCGCTCCAATGCACAGAACTTTCGCGGCCTTCAGCTTCTGCTGCCCGTCCATGCCCACCTCGGGCATGATGAGATGGCGCGAGTAGCGCAGGATTTCGTCGTTGCTCAAAACGGCTTCGGGTTTAACTTCTGCCAGGGTGGCCATAACGTCCTTTTAGAATTTTAATCCGTTTGACGGCGAACTAGATTGCGAAATAGAGACAGCGCCGACAGCGCGCGGCATCCGGCGAGGCACCGGTTCTCCACTCCATCGCGCCAAGAGCGGGCGCGCTGGGGGCCCGTGTTCGCAGGTCAAAATCATGCTCAGCAAGTCGTAACGCAACCGCCGCCGGCAATCGACGGCACAATGGAAATGGTATCACCGTCTTTCAGCACGGTGGCTTCTTTTTCCAGGTAGCGCATGTCTTCGTCGTTGACGTAGACGTTGACGAACGTGCGCAGTTTGCCGTCCTCGGTATAGAGGTGGCGCTTCAGGTCGGGATGTTGCGCGACCAGGCCCGCAAGGGCCTCGCCCACGGTCTTTCCAGGGACATGGATCGAGGCCTGTTTCCCCGAGTATTGGCGAAGTGGAGACGGAATTTGGATCTGGGGCATACAAACAAGATGCAGGGGTGGCGGAGAAAGATGCAAGTTGACAATGAGTTTGTGTAGAGCGGACACTCTTGTCCGCTTGCCGGCGGCGGATACGCTGCTTGAGCGGACAAGAGTGTCCGCTCTACACGACCGTGATCTCCTCATCCTTGAATTTCTTGTCGTCCTCGTCTTTCCCCGTCAGTTCGAACGAATTCGTAATCGTCGCCTTGCCCTTCTCGACGCTCGTGATCACGTAGGAACAGCCGAACCAGTGGGCTTCCGCCAGGTCTGTGGGCGACCACTGCGCGGGGTGGTCGGGGTGAGAGTGATAAAAGCCGACGAGGTCCTCGCCGCGCTCGCGGCCTTCGCGCAGGATGCGGATGAGATCCCTGGGATCGATATTGTAGCGGTTGTGTGGCGAGTCCGCGCGCGTGTTGCCGCAGCGGGCGATGCGCGAGACGGTCTTTGAGACGCCCGCGGATCCATCGTCCTCGAAGTGCCCGAGCAGCACGCCGCAGCACTCGTGAGGATAGGTTTCCTCTCCGTGCTGACGAAGGGAAACGTAGGCGGATTGAGAGATTCGAATCATTGAGTCATTAAATCATTGAATCATTTAGTCATTACGTCAATGATTCAATGAATCAATCGCTCAATGACTCAATCCGAGTTTTCGTGCCAGAATCTTTCGCTCAGATATTTTTCGCCAGAGTCGCAGAGGATGGTGACGATGGTTGCCTGTTCATCTATTTTCAGGCGCTCGGCAACTTGCAGGCTGCCAACCACGGCCGCCGCGGCAGAGACTCCGACCAGCAGCCCTTGTTCGCGCGCCAGGCGCCGGGCCATGCCGTGCGCGGCTTCGGTCGCGATCTCCAGATTTTCATCCGCGAGCGACGCATCGTAAATGCGCGGCACGATCGCCGAGGGCAAGTGCTTCGCGCCTTCGATGCCATGAAAGGCGGAGTCGGGTTGCAGCGAGATGCAGCGGATTTTTGGATTCAACTCCTTCAATCGGCGCGTGGTGCCAACGAAGGTCCCGGTGGTGCCGAGCATGGCGACGAAGTGCGTGATGCGTCCTTCGGTTTGCTGCCAGATTTCGTTGGCGGTGGTCTCGTAATGCGCCCGCCAATTGGCGTCGTTGGAATATTGATCGGCGTAGAAATAAAGATCGGGGTGGCGCTCGGCGAGCTGGCGTGCGATCTTAAGGGCGCCGTCGGATCCCTCGGCGGGGTCGGTGTAGATGATATTTGCGCCGTATGCCTGCAGAATTCGTTTTCGCTCGGGAGAAGCATTCTCCGGCACGCAAAGTGTGACGGGAAATCCGAGCGCGGCGCCGAGCATGGCGTAGGCGATGCCGGTGTTGCCGCTGGTGGAATCAAGCAAAATCTTTCCAGGAGCGAGTTTGCCCGAGCGGCGCGCTTCGGCCACAATGCTGGCGGCGGCGCGATCTTTGACGGATCCGCCGGGGTTGTACCATTCGGCCTTGCCCAAAAGGTGTACGCAGGGACGATCGCGGACAAGCGCGTCCAAGGGCAACAGCGGCGTGTTGCCGATGGCCGTGAGCACGGCTTCTCCTCTGAGGCCAGACGCGGCTTCAGCCGGGGAAAACCGCCGCGATGGCGCGGATTCGGAAGCAGCTGGTTTCATTGAGGGTAGTGGCCCGTGTGACTAGAGTAATGTGCCCGCAATCTCAAAAAGGTATATCTATACTAACGTTGTTGGATTCCTACGTCATTAGATTTGCCGCGGGCAGTTTTGGTTCCATCGAAACCGTGCCAGCCGCATCTAATCCGATGAGACGAGAATTGAGTTCATAAAATGGCAGCGAAAGTCGAACAGCGAACCTACGAAGACGCAGTCAGCTGGCTGCGCGATCATGGCTTTGACCTGATTGAAGCTCCGGGCGCGCAAACCCGCGTGTTCCTGAAGAAGTACAACTGCTCGGCGGCGATCCAGAAGACGGACGACGGCGGCGTGAAGATTTTCGCCTACCCGGGATACATGATCGGCAGCGAAATTTCGAAGCTGGTCAATCGCGGCTACCAGCAATTTCTGAAGACGACGAAGACCGAAGTGCCGGCGACGGCCGACCACCTGAAAGCGCTGCAGCAGTTCTCCGAAGAAATGAAAGAAGCGCTGGCGCTCCCCAGCCTTTACAACGAGTCGCTCGGAACCGTGAGCGAGTCGTATCACTACGATCGCATCAAAGACCGCGACCAGCCCGAGGTGCAGCGTCCGAAGCGGCCGTGGGAGACGATAAGGGTGAAGGTAGCTGCGGCTACAAAGAAGAGCCGGGCGTAGGGCGCAGTCAGCTTTCTCATCCGCCGGCCTTAAGCCCCTGGCTTCTAGTGTCGTGTCCCGTAAATTCGCGACATAACCATGGTCTGTCATCCTGAGCGAAGCGAAGGACCCATGTATTTGAATTCGCTCGGTAGCAGATCCCTCCCTTCGCTTAGACGAATCTTCAACCTTATATCGCGAATTTACGGGACAGTACACTAGCAAGTAGTATGCTGACTCCTCGCTGAGCTTCCCTGCTCGGTTGCGACTTCTTTTTTCTTTCCGCTTCGTGCCCGTGCTGTTGAGACCCTGAAACTCTGAGACCTTGAAAACTTTGAACCCTGTCTTCACCGCCCGCGATCCATGGCCTCATTGGCCAGCCGGTCGGCCGTCTGGTTGTGTTCGCGGAGGGCGTGGCGGATTTCGAAGTGCTCGAGCCGGCGCGCCAGTTGCTGCGCCTGGTCGTACAGCCGGCGCAGTTCGGGATGACGCACCTTGTAGATGCCTTTCATCTGCCGCACCATCAGTTCGGAATCGCTGATGACCTTGAGCGCTTTGATTTGGTTTTCGGCCGCGTAGCGGAGAGCGGCGATGAGTCCCTGATACTCGGCATAGTTATTGGTGTGGTGGCCAAGGTATTCGCTGAGCTCGGCGACCGGGTGGCCGGAGGCGTCCTGAATGGCGACCCCGTAACCGGCGGGGCCGGGATTGCCGCGGGCTCCGCCATCAACATGCGCCGTGTGGGCCGCAGGCGCGGATTTCGGCGCGGGAAAAAGATTGCTGGAGCCGGAAGAGCGCGAAGGCATGGATCGAGTTTATAACGATCGAGTCTACAACGCGGTCGGGATTCGGTAGTGGATCAGTTTGAATTTGTTTTGAAGGGGCGCGGCTTCAGCCGCGCCGTAACTACCGCAAGATCAATAGCGGCTTTAGCCGCTGGGGGAATGTGGATTTCAAACTGACCCACTACTCAAGGGATTCGGTTGCGGGATGGCGGCTTACTTCACGATGAAAGCGTTGGGCGCGAGGGGCGCAAAAAAATGCGGCCTGGGCCAGCCACCCGGGCCGCATTGTTATCGCGGACGTTCTGACTGCCGTCTCTCGCTGGGGCGAAAGATCGCGCAACTGCACCCCTAAGAGTGCTATGCATCGACTCCCACCTGAGGCTCGCGCCTCAGGGTTACGATTCAGCGTTTCCATCCCCCTCGGAAGAAGGATTTCTTATGAGGCCGCGAAGCCCGGGCGCCGGCACACTGGATATGTGCCGAATTTCCCCCGGTGATTCACTCTCGGGAAGTCACCGGCAACGCTGAACCCTTGTCGGAACAGATTCAGAACATCTCACGAATTTGACTGCAAGCACTTTGCCGCAGCGAAAAAATTAACGCAACGGCAAACTGCGGCTCCACTGTGTAAAAACTGTGGAGGGGCGAAATTTCCTGTGGACAGGAAAGGAAAAAATGGATTTTAATTCGCGCCGCGCGCCAACCCAGGCGACTTGCGGTGCCGCCTCGGAAAAGCCCGTGTGGCGCGGACACTCCTGTCCGCGTGCCAATGCCACCCGCCAGCTCAAAGTTAGGAACTTGGAGACGGATCTCAAGGATTTGTCACCCCGAGCGAAGCGAGGGATCTGCATTTTCTCTCCTCAGCGATTCAGCTTCCCGATCGACCGTTTCCCGCGTAATACGCGCATTTTCAATCTTGGTGTTCCCATAAGCAAAGCTCCGCCGCTGTTCTTCCTTATCCTGCGACGTGGAAACGCTCTTTCTGGCTTCGTCAAGAAGTTCTTGCAGACGATTGGTCATAATTCACCCCTGGGACACATGCACCTTACCACAGGAGGTGCTAAGGAAAACCCGACGTCTCTTGCGTCAGGAACCAGAGTCCTACCTGCCCATCCTATTCTAGCTCAGGCGGTATGTGACGCCGTCTCGGAAGAGCCCGTGTAGCGCGGACACTCCTGTCCGCGTGCCAGTCCCACCCGCCAGCTCAAAGTTCGCCTACCGCTAGGCCCATTCGTACGTTCTCTCACCCCTCGTAGTCGCGCTGCAACAATTGACTCCATAGAAACACATTGGACTGCCCGCAGAATCGGGAGCGTTCCATTTCGCCCGTACGTGATCTCGCATCGAAGCTGGCCGACCCAACCGAGCGCCCAACCTGCTATTTGAGTTTAGGTACCGGTCTACTGAGCCTGTGGGCACCCATTCTGCAGCGATGGACCCGTAGGTGATCTTCTTGCCTCGGCACTTGCGCAACGCATAACCAATTTGGTGCTTAAACCAGTTTTCAAAGCCTGGGAACTGATCCACACCACTGCAGCAACAAGCTCCATCAGAAAGATACTGAAATTCGTTATCAGCTGCTCCAAACGTCATTCCGTTTATGCGGGCACTCTTAGCGGCTTCGAGAATGGCAGCCCGCTTGGCTTCGGGCGGAAGAACGTATTCCCTGCCATCCGCCTTAGCTCCCGCGCGCACGTATTCCGCATAAAGATCCTCGCCGACTCCCCGTACCAGGAGAGGCCAGAGTGGATTCGATCTCTCAAAGGGCAGTTTCAAGTGTTCTAGCGCAACGTGTCGGGCTCCTGCGGAAGCAATCCTTGACATGAACTCGTGCGGCGGCTCGCTTGTACCCGGGATGTATGGCTGCCAGCGGCAAGTTACTACAATGCCAACACCAGCTAGGCGCTCCATGGTTCTGAGGACCGCATCCGGAGACGTTGAAAAGGGTTCAACCTTCGAGGCAATTTGCTTCCGAGTTGTCGAGAACGAAAACTGCGCCACGACTGGACCGATCGATTTTAATAAGTCGAGGTAGAGCCCTTCTCCAATGAGCGAGCCTCTGGTGCTGATCACGGTAGGGTAGCTGTAGCGAGCAAGAACTCGTAGCACCGCCTCAGTTACCCGGTACCTCGCTTCTGCTGGCTGAAAACCGTCGCTCATGCCTCCAAAATGGATTGGCATACGGCGTCTGAGGCATTGTGCAATAACTCCCGTTGGGAACCTCCTCAGATCAATCGCGAGGTGGAATATCCTCTTGATTGTCTCGGGGTTTGCGGGCCGGATATTATCCCCAAACGTCGCACCGCCTCTGTATCTAGCGAAGCAGTAAGAGCATCTAAATCCGCATCCCGCGTACGTATCTAGACGCAACGGTAATCCGCAAAATGGGAACTGGCTTGTTATCGAAATAGGTCTTGTGAATGCAGTCTTCCCGTTTGGGTGCATACTTGGCGCCCTCAGCTTACTTTTCGCTCTGCGGTACCTTGCAGCGACACTTCTCGACAGTCGTTTCCAACGCCTTAACCCGGCTGGACAATGACTCGATCTGCTTCTGATTTTCCGCGAGCTCCTGCGACATTCGGCTGCGCTCACTGGAAGAAACGGCGCTCTCTACGGGAGCGGGGGCAGGCGAGGAGCTGCCAAACGGCAACTTCCCGTAAAAGGACAAGAAAACGATGAAGCATAGGGCAAAACCGGCCACAAATCCCGCCGGCGTGAACTCTCCGATCCTTCGTTTTGCCATTAGAGGACCCCTTTCCAGGCCAGAACACCAACGAGAAGGGCTGACGCGACAGAACCTGCAAAACCGTAAGCAAACAAGTTTGCTAGACGCAATGAGAATTGTTGCACATACCCAGAGTAAGCCATCAAAAGAAAGTACTGCTGCAGCTCAGTTCTAAGCCTGGCGTGTGGTTGCTCGGTGACGGACTTCTCAGCAAATCTCAGGAAGTCTTTTGCGTAAAACGTCGAAGCCATAAACCGGGTCTCCGCGAGTTGAATTGGTCCCCTCGGCACCTCCGAGATGGAGGCATAGTAAAACCAGGGCCATGCGTTGCCTATCTTGCCGAAGTACAGGAAAGGGTAACGAAAATGCGCCTGCAAAATGTACCAGACCAATACAAGGAGCGAAACGATCACTAGCTCAAAATAGAAAATACCTACGACCGCAAGAAGTTTTTGTAGAGGCACAGAAAACGCGCGGACTTTGTCAAGAAAACCAATCGTTAGCGCCAGTCCGGCAGCGCCAAACGCGAGGATCTGTTGGCAGATCCCCAAAATCTGATTTGTTATTCCCGTTGAGAGCGGCAACTTTTCTCGACGAGCCTTGATTACCTGGATAACTTTGTCTACGTCATCTTTGTCTATTTGTGCGATGACGCCCGTCAGATACTGATCGACAACATCTTCGATCGGGGAAAACAAAGAGCTCCAAGTCTCCGAATCGCTCCACCAGTGCAATTTGGGAAGCGCAGCCGCAGCGATGGATTCCACATTCCGTTCCGCTTCTTCCAGTGATGTGCTCATAGTCCTTCCGATCTGTTCTAAGCTCCCCTACTAGGCAGCTCCTTGGTCTTTGTCCGGGACAAAGCTGCGGAAAATGGCTCCCGGAATAAGGCGACTCAGGTGTTTCTTCCCTCGCTGAAACTGTCTCCGCGAAATCTCGATTCCTACGCTCCAGCGCTTCGAATTCGATGCTGCTTCCATAACGCTCCCCGCGCCAGCAAAAGGATCGAGTATTACCTCTCCCGGCCTTGTCAATACCGCGATTAGGGCTTCGAATATTTCTGGGGTGTAGGAACTCGGGAGTGTAGCCCGCCGTCGTGTGTGAATTTCAGAAAAGACCCCCGACAGGAGTGGGCGAGGAATAGGCAGCATACTGAGGACAAATATATTGGAGAAGCTTGGAGCGTACGGAGAATAGCAGTGGAGTCGCTCCCATATCCAGTGCGCTCGCAGGCACAGGCCTCTCTTTGTGCACTCCTCGGCGAGTCTGAACCCCAGAGGCATCAAGGTTCCTCTGTGCCAAACATCAGTCTTGAGGACACAGACGACGCCATTACACTTCACGGCAGCGGCCGCCTTCACCAGTATCCCCGAAACGTAGTCAGTGTATTGTCCGAGGTCAGTAGTTGGCGCGAAACCATGGGTCGATCTTTTCCGTTCGGGATGGAAAAACGGAGGGCTGGTTAGCACTAGATCAAATCCGCCCTTGAGTTCGACGCAGCGGCTGTCAGCATTCATGAAGAAGTGTCTGTCGCCCGCAGTGGCAATTAGCATAAAGGACCACCCGTCTGTGCGGCTGGAGCTCTTTTCAGGCCCAATGGTAAAAGGCCCGGTTCTTACCGGGCCCTTCTAGCACGTGATTGAATCGCTGCCGATCTCCTGCATCTCATAACCTTCCGCCCATTCCGCGAAAACCCTACGTGATCGGAGCCGATCTAGCTGCATCCCGACGTCGACCCGCAGTTCATGCACTTGTAGCAACTGCCGTTGCGGGCCATGATGAATCCGCAGACGCGGCAACTGGGAGTGTCGCCCATGTCGATCATATTGACTAGGGTGCTAGCCGCATCATGCGATCACCAGTTTGTCGGCGGCTGCGCTTGCAAGAACACAAGGACCATGCCGCCGGACTCCAACATCAGAGAGAACACCCTCCCGCAGCCCGCAGCCACCCACCAAGAAAAAGTGAGCTGCGTAATACTTACCGTGTAATAAGTACCCTACTGTGCCTATTTAGCCACAACCGACCCTGAGCATTATCAACGACTTACAACCGCCCCAAGCACGATAATTGTGACCGTGGATCACAGCCGGTCCCCACTATACGTATGTCTGTGTACGTACATTATTACCTGCACAAGTGTTCCACGTGGAACATTGTACGTACACCCGCCGCGAAAATTGTCCTCAGCTGCACCCGCTGGTGCTGCCGCAGTTCATGCACTTGTAGCAACTGCCGTTGCGGACCATGATGGAGCCGCAGAAGGAGCAACTGGGAGCGTCTCCCATGTCGATCATGCCGGCGAGGGCGTCGGCCGCATGGACAGAACCAGGTCTCAGGTTTCGGGTCTCAGGTGTCAGGGAACCGCCAGAGCCCGCGCCAGCAGAGCCGTTCAGGTCGCCGACACCTTCCACGGCGGGCCAGGACTTGGGTCGCAGATTGTCGAAGAGCAGCTGCTGCTGTCCCGTCAGAAAGCGCAGATGCAGCCAGCGGAAGATGTAATCCACGATTGACTTGGCATAGCCGATCTCCGGATGGCTCGACCAGCCGCTGGGCTCAAAGCGTGTGTGCTCGAACTTCTCGCAGAGCAGCTTCAGCGGAACACCGTGCTGCAGCGCGATGGATGTGGTCAGCGAGAAGCTATCCATTAGGCCGGAAACGGTTGAGCCTTCCTTGGCCATCTTGATGAAGATTTCGCCCGGTTCGCCGTTGGGATAGAGGCCAACGATGACGTAGCCCTCGTGGCCTCCAATGTTGAATTTGTGGGTCACCGCCATGCGCTCTTCTTGCAGCTTGTGACGCACGGCGCGCGGCGGAGCGTCGAGGTTCTCGTCTGCGGCAAGGGCCGCCGCTGCTGCGTTCCGCGCAGCGTCGTCCTTGGTTGAGCTCGCCGTTTTGGTGCCGGCGGCAGAGAGCGGCTGCGACTGTTTGCATCCATCGCGATAAACCGCAACCGCCTTCAGGCCCAACTTCCACGCCTGGATGTAGGCCTCGGAAATGTCGTCCACTGAAGCGGCATTCGGCAAGTTCACGGTCTTCGAAATCGCTCCAGAAATAAAAGGCTGAGCGGCAGCCATCATCTTGAGATGTCCCATGTAGTGAATGGAGCGAGTGCCCTTCGCCGGCTTGAAGGAACAGTCGAACACGGCTAGATGTTCCTCTTTAACATTGGGAGCGCCTTCTATGGTTCCGGTCGCGTCGATGTAAGACACTATGGCATCGGTCTGCTCATGCGTGTAACCCAGCTTGAACAGCGCTCCCGGCACACTGTTGTTGACGATCTTGATCATCCCGCCGCCTACCAGTTTCTTGTATTTGATAAGCGCCAAATCGGGCTCGATGCCGGTGGTGTCGCAATCCATCATGAAGCCTATGGTTCCGGTTGGAGCTAGAACTGTTACTTGGGAATTGCGGTAGCCGTGTTTTTCTCCGTGAGATAGGGCTTCGTCCCAGCATTGCTTCGAGGCTTCGATTAACTCGGTCAGTTGCGTGGCGGCGGAGCTTCGCTCCGCGAGACGGACGAATGCGTCCGCCCCTACGCTTGCGCTGCCTATGTTGTTTACGCTGGCCCGGTGCATTCTTATTACGTCCAAGAAAGGCTCGCGATTGATGTACCAGCCGGGGCAGGCTGCTCCGGGCATCGATTCGGCGGTACTTACTCCGAGGCGAGTTTGGACTGTGTCGGTGATGGGGACTAGCGGTTCGCAGAGTTCGGCGATGCGCGACGATTGCAGATAGGCCTCGCCGCACATGATGGCGGTTACGCAGGCGGCGTAGTCGCGGCCGGCGTTGGAATCGTAGGGAAGTCCGGCGGCCATCAGGAGCGCGCCTAAGTTCGCATAGCCTAGACCTAGCGGGCGATAGTCATGCGAATTTTTGCCTATGATTTCGGTGGGGTATCCGGCGTTGTCTACTAGAATTTCCTGGGCGGTGATGACTACGTCCACGGCGTGACGATAAGCTTCCACGTCGAACGTACCGTTGGGCGCGAACTTCAGCAGATTCAAGCTGGCGAGGTTACAGGCGGAGTCATCTAAGAACATGTACTCGCTGCAGGGGTTACTCGCGTTGATACGCGCCGTGTTTTTCGAAGTGTGCCAGCGGTTGACGGTGGAATCGTATTGCATTCCGGGATCGCCGCAGTGCCAGGTGGCTTCGGAAATTTTCTGCAGCAGGTCTTTTGCTTTGTAAGTGTTGACTACTCGACCGTCAACTATGGCTCTGGTGGAAAAATCGGTGTCGCGCATTACGGCTATCATGAAATCGTCGGTTACGCGGACGGAGTTATTGGCGTTCTGGAAGAAGATGGAGCTGTAGGCATCGGAGTCGGGATGGGATCCGTCGTATCCCTGGGCGACTAGCGCGTGGGCCTTGGCTTCTTCTTTGGACTTACATTCGATGAAGTCGACTATGTCGGGATGGTCTATGTTCAGGATTACCATCTTGGCGGCGCGGCGGGTCTTGCCTCCGGACTTGATTACACCGGCGAAGGCGTCAAAACCTTTCATGAAGCTTAGCGGACCACTGGCGGTGCCTCCTCCGCTTAGAACTTCGGTGGAGGAACGTAGCGGAGAAAGATTAGTGCCGGTGCCCGATCCCCACTTGAAGAGCATGCCTTCAGTCTTCGCCAAGGTGAGGATGGAATCTAGCGAATCTTTTACGGAATTGATGAAGCAGGCGGAGCATTGCGGGCGGGTGTATCCGGTGACGCCGAATTCCACTTGCTGGGTGGTCGAGTTCCAGTGCCAGTTGGTGGCGTCGGATTTCGGCTCCACGCGTTCGCAGCCGACGTTGAACCAGACGGGCGAGTTGAAGGCCGCATACTGGCGGAGGAGCAGGTGAACAAGTTCGTCGTGGAAGGTGGCGGCGTCTTCGCTGGTGCGGAAGTATCCGTCTTTCATGCCCCAGTCGCGAATGGTTTCGGCCACGCGGGCGACCAACTTACGGACACCGGTTTCGCGCTCCTCGGTGCCGATCTGTCCGTGAAGATATTTCGAGGCGACAATGTTGGTCGCGGTCATCGACCAGTCTTTGGGGACCTCGACATTTTTCTGCTCGAAGATCACGCCTGCCTGGGAGTCGGTGATCTGGGCGTCGCGGAGTTCCCACTCCACTTCGGAGTATGGAGAGACACCGGGCTTGGTGAACAGGCGGCGGAAGGTTAGGCCAGCGGCCTTCTTCTTATTAGGGTTGCTGGCGGCGGTTTGAGTTTTGGATTGGTCGCGCACTTCGGGCATTTCCTTCTCCTAATTAGATGATGATAAAGAGCAGATGATCTGAGTAACCGCTTACTGCGCGGCTGAAGCCGCGCCCATTCAAAGCAAAATCAAAACCTAATTTTTTGATGAATTCCCCCGGAGGGGACGCCTGGCACGGCCGGACCGGGGGGAGTCACCGCTAATTTCCATCCACTCAGGAGGGATGGTTTCCCCGTAAGGGAAAGAGGCAAAGTCACATCACTTTGAGTCCCCCCTGCTTTTGCGGTCGTAGCCGCGAAAAGTTCTGGGATGCCTAACGTACTCCCGTATATGGTGTCTGTCAAGAGGGAAACCCAACATCTTGTGGCCCGAAAGTGGTAGGGTACTGAGTTGGAGAAGAAGCCAAGTTTGAACGTTTCAAGGTTTCAGGTTTTAAAGTCTGGAAACTCCGGGGGCGTGCCTGGAACCTTTAGACTTTAAAACTCTGAAACCTCGAAACCTGGCCTTGTTCAGGCCATGGCGCGAATGCGACCTTCTGGCGAGGCGCGTGCGATGGGCCGGGCGAGGACGCCCGGAGCTCCATCGACTGGGACGCGGGTTTGAACTCCTGCGACTGGAGGACGAAACTGGGCGGATGCGAGTGGCACGTAAATGTCTTCGAAGAGGAGTTGTGTGGTGATCCGTCTTATGCCGTCAGAGGACTCGACGAGGTAATCGCCGGGGCGGCCAGATTGTTCGCGGCCGAGAGCGTCGGTAAAGACGAGAGGTTCGGTGAGTTGACGAGCGCGCACCAGGAAACGGGTGCGGTAGATTGTCCATTGGCTTTCGAGATTCATAAATGATTTCTTTCACCCCTCGGCAGGGCCGGGTTCGTTTCCGGCTTTCAGGTTTCAGGTTTCGTCCGAGCACGGATGCCACTCGGCGGATGGTTGTTTCAAACGGAGCCGACTGTACGCGCAGACAGAGGGCGGGTCAATTACAAAAGAATTGTGCAACGGTGGAATTTCGGGTTGCGTATCGGATGAGATGAATCCGCATCACGCTTAGATCGCAGGCACCTTCGGTTGGCGCGCGAGCGGCGGGGTTTGAGCGGGGCGCGGAAAATTGTGGTGGACGCTGCCCTGCCCGGCGGCCGGGATTTGCACATCGGGTGCACAGGTTTTGCTAAACAAGGTTTCAAAGTTTCAGGGTTTAAGGGTTTAGATGTTTCAAAGATTCCGATCGCCGGGTTATTGATACGCTATGTTCAGGACGAGATTTAGACGCGACGTGGTAACTGAATTCCTGGCTCCCACTCGACCTGGGAAAAGGCAACGGGCGATTATCTTGTGCGATGGGATGCCTTCGATTCCGAGCAAACAACCGTTGGCCGAATTTCTCTCGGGGAAGGGATACTGGGTGTTTTATCCGCGCTACCGCGGAGCGTGGGAGAGTGGCGGGGAGTTTCTGGCACGATCGCCGCACCTGGACATTCTGGACGTGGTTGGCGGGCTGGCGACGGAGTTTCGGGAGCTGGCGTTTGGACGGCGGTTTCGTCTGACGGTGGAGGAAGTGTTTGTAATTGGCGGGAGTTTTGGCGGTGCGGCGGCGATTCTTGCTTCGCTTGATTCTCGCGTTAAAAAAGTGGTTGCCAATTGTCCGGTGGTGGATTGGGCCATTCTCCGCCGTGAACAGAAGAAGGAGACATCGAATCCGAGTTATGCGGCGTATATTCGGGCGGCGTTTGGGCAGGCGTATCGGCTGTCAGATCGGAATTGGAAAAAGTTGTTTGGAGGGGAGTTCTATAACCCTGCGTATCATGCTGCCGAAGTTAGTCCGTCCAAGGTCATGATGTTTCACGCACAGGATGATCCGTATATTCCTTATCAGTCGGTCAGGAAATTTGCGCGGATTACGGGCGTCAGGCTGAAGTTGTTGCGGCGCGGCGGGCATTTGAGCACCGACATGATTGTGAGAAAGTATTCGAGCCAGATCCGGCAGTTTTTTGAGAGTTGAGTTTTACCTTCAAAGCCTCGTTGAGGATGACCCGCAACCGCAGTTGCTGAGAGTTTGTGTTGACGCTTATGGCTAAAGAAAAGTCGAAGACAGCGCAAGCGATGGACGAGCTACAGGCAATCGTCCGCCCATTCTTGAAGGAACTTGGATTCCGAGCGCGGGCTCGAGCGTTCAACCGTACTACCTCCGACGGCATCACGCAGGTGATTGAATTTCAACTCGGAAAATTTGACCCTCCGGGCACTCAGTACGTTGGATTCCGACAAAACCTCTACGGGAGGTTTACGGTCAATGTCGGCGTCTACGTGCCGGAGTTGCACAAATATACGTATCCTGGCGGTGGTGAGTTGCCGTTTGTTCATGAGTACGATTGCTGGATCCGCGCGAGACTGGGAACTGTAGGACCGGAACACCGTGACATCTGGTGGGATCTCGAATCGGTGCATGAGCAAGCTGCAGAGGTGTTTCACAGGATCGAGAGAGCTGCACTGCCTTTCCTCGCGCAATTCGAAACACGCGATGAGATCCTACGACAGTGGATGCAGGAGAATTCCGATATCAGCACGTTCGATCGCAGCCGGCAGCAGACTGCGTGCGCAATCATCCTGGCGATCCGTGGACGACGGGATGAGGCTAGATCAATACTCAGCGCGTCACTTCGGCAGTTTGCAAATCACCCATCCGCAAAGATGGTCCGTGGTCTCTTCGAGAAACTTGGATTAGGGGAGCAAGAACCCTAGCAAAAAGGGCGGACCAGTAAGTCCGCCCCACGCGATCAGACGGGGCGAAGCCCCGTCACCACACAAGTTACTTCTTCGACGACTGATAGCGCTTGTTGATTTCTTCCCAGTTGACTACATTCCACCAGGCTTGCAGGTATTCGGGGCGGCGGTTGTTGTATTTGAGGTAGTAGGCGTGCTCCCAGACGTCGTTGCCGAAGATGGGATGGAGGCCTTGCGATATGGGGTTGTCCTGGTTGGGTGTGGAGAGGATTTTCACTCCGCCTTTTGCGTCTCCCGCCAGCCACACCCATCCGCTGCCGAACTGGGCTGCGCCGGCGGCGTTGAATTTTTCCTGGAAGGTTTTGAAGTCGCCGAAGGTTTTCTTGATTACTTCGGCGATGGGGCCGGTGGGATCGCCTCCGCCGTGCGGCTTCATGATGTTCCAGAACATGGTGTGGTTGACGTGGCCACCGCCATTGTTGCGGACGGCGTTGCGGATATCTTCGGGGACGGCATTCAGGTCGCGGAGCAGATCTTCCGCGCTTTTCTTGTGCAGTTCGGGATGCTTGTCCAGGGCCGCGTTCAGGTTCTTGACGTAGGCGGCGTGATGCATGTCGTGATGCAGATGCATCGTCTTTTCGTCAATGGTGGGTTCGAGCGCCGTGTAATCGTACGGCAGCGGGGGCAGTTCGTGCGCCATTTTCAGTTCCTCCAAAACTTGTGCCATTTTCATTTCCTCCAGAGTCTTAAAGATGACGGCGTCCGGTGGAAAGATTCATGCGGGGCGGGCCTGGTTGCTCCGGCGGCCCCAGATATTTGTAACATTTTGTGAGCCGAATAGAGAGTTCTCACCGCCTGCGGGCGCTTTCGGGCCCTGAAGGGCTTCTGGGTTTGGAGAACCTGCGGTATCGCTAAAGCGATACCCTGATACGAATCTCTGGCTTCCATAGTCAGCCACGCTTTCGTGAGTTTTTTCGGCACTTACGGCGCGGCTGAAGCCGCGCCCCTTCAAAACAAGATCAAACCCAGAAGAGCTCGCCGTTATAATTCTCGTTCATCAATTGCGGAGGAATTCCGGGAGGGGCTTTGAAGGTTTTATTGCTGGAGAATATCAGCGGGGTGGCGGCTTCTCAGTTTGAGGAGGCGGGGTTCGTGGTGGAGTCGCTGAAGCGGGCGCTCGACGAGCGTGAGCTGATCGAGAAGGTGCGCGGCACTTCGATTCTGGGAGTGCGTTCGAAGACGCGCATCACGGCGGCGGTTTTGGATGCGGCTCCGGACCTGGTGTCGGTCGGGGCGTTCTGCATTGGCGTGGACAAGATCGACCGCGCGGCCTCGAGCGAGCGGGGGATCGCGGTATTTAACGACCCGCATTCGAACAGCCGGTCGGTGGCCGAGTTGGCGATGGGGGAGATCATCCTGCTGATGCGGCGGACGTTTGAAGCGAGCACGCGGCTGCATGGCGGGGTGTGGAATAAGTCGTCGGCGGGATCGCACGAAGTGCGCGGACTGACGCTGGGGATTGTAGGCTACGGGAAGATTGGGTCGCAGGTATCGGATCTGGCGGAGGCGCTGGGCATGCGCGTGGTGTTTCATGATGTCGCGCACGTGCTGGCCCGCGGAAATGCCCGCGCGGTGAGCTTCCGCGAGTTGCTGGAAATTTCGGATGTGATCACGCTGCACGTCGATGGCAAGCCGCAGAATCAGAATTTGTTTGGGGAAGATGAGATGCGCGCCATGAAAGATGGAGCGTGCCTGATGAATTTGAGCCGCGGCTTTGTGGTGGACCATGAGACGCTTGCCCGGCATTTGAAAAGCGGAAAGCTGGCCGGCGCGGCGGTGGACGTGTTTCCACAGGAACCGGAGAGTGGCGGCGCCTTTTCAAGCCCGCTGCAAGGGCTGCCGAATGTGATTTTGACGCCGCATATCGGCGGGAGCACGGAGGAGGCGCAGCAGAATATTGGCCAGTTTGTTTCCGCGCGGATGATCGATTATTTCAAGAGCGGGAATTCGCAGCTGAGCGTGAACCTGCCGCAGTGTCATCTGGACTATGCGCCGGGATCGCACCGGCTGACCCATATGCACCACAATGTGCCGGGAATCTTGCGGGCGATTAACGACATTCTGGCGGATCGCGGGATCAATATCGATCGGCAAGTACTGGATACTCGCGGACCGCTTGGATATGCGATTTACGACATCAATCAGAATTGCGATGAGCAGTTATTGGCAAACCTGCGCGCGGTTCCGCACACGATCCGGGTGCGGGTGCCGGGGGAAGTCAGAGGTTAGAGGTCAGATTGCAGAGGTGGGCGCGTCGGACTGTCCAGAAACGTTGTTGGTCTAATGGGGATGTTACGCCAACGAGCCGGAACAGGAATGGTCACTGTTCGGCTGGGCAACTCCGGAAATCGAATGTAAGCGCTACAGTCCCGTTCCGCTCGTCTAGCAACCGGTGCTGGATGTTTGGATCATCCACGTCTGCTCCAGGCAGATACTTTCGCAAGAATAGTTCGACGAGTCGCACGTTATAGATTTGACCTGGTGTGAGGGCCAAGTCCGTCAACACTTGCGGGTCCGCGCCTACTATGTCGATGCTGCGTATGTAAAACTGCTTGCCTTCGTCGGTGACGACATCGAGTGATATTGTATGATCATCATCGTTGATGGTGGCGTCAGGAACCGAGACGAAGTTGATGTAGCCAACCTGTCGATACGTCTTTCTCAGATTTTCGAGACCCTTCGCGATTGCCTCGCGGTTGAAGATGTCGCCGTCATTGATTTGGAACAGGTTGCGCAACGCCTTTGCGTTTGTGATTGCCTTGTTATTCTTGAACGTGATCTCTCGCAAACGGTACCGCGAACCCTCCTCTACGTGAGCGGTGAGCGCGATCCGCTCGCTGGCAGGATTCATGGTCAATACGCTCGCAAGGATACTTACCTCTACTTTGAAGTATCCACGTTTCTGCCATTCACGTCTTAGCCTCTCCTGAGTTTCCTCTTTTACTTCGTCGAGGGAGCCCGAATAGGTGCGCTGCGTTATCGCCGCCTCTATTTGGTCCTGGTCAGAAACTGGCATCTGGAGAAAACCCGAGAAACCCATTGCGGCGATTGAAATCTCGGGTCCGCTGGAGGCGTGATCGTCCTTCCAGCTCACTGGGGTACAGAGCCTGGCCTTTTCCGTGTTGAGACTCAAGGAGGGAATTGCACTCTGCCCGCGAACCGGAATCGACCAACCCGCGACACAGGCTAAAGCCAAGACAAATGCTCGCGCTACGCAGCGACACATGACAACATTAGACCAACGCGGATCGTTGTTGTAAACAGCGATTGCACCAATTATTTGACGTTGAGTTCTTTTCTATTCATTCGAGGCGGCGCGGCGCAGGCGGTCGTGCACGGCTTCCCATTCGGGCGCGTTTGGAGGCAGATCTACTGCGATCCAGTCGACGTTGGCGGCGTCGGCTTCGTGGAGCTTTTTGTAGAGAGCGGCGGCGTAGTCGGCGGCTGCGGTTGGCATCTGGATGGTCTTGATGTCCGAGCGGTTGGGCGGACTCGCGTGCTGTAGGTAAATTCCCTGGCCCTGGGCGGGCAGTTTTCCATTGGTCACTAAATATAAAGTGGTGCGCGGGCTGTAGTGGCGCGGGTGCAGGCCGGGCGCGGGATGGGCTCCGGTTTGAAGCGCTCCGGCTTGAACTTCCTGCGCAGAGGCGACTGGCCCGACGATCGCTTCCAGTTCTGTCCGCGAAATTCCTCCCGGACGAAACAGGATCGGCCTGGGCTCGGTTAGCGAGAGCACGGTGGACTCGATGCCGACCTTACAGGGTCCGCCGTCGAGTATGAAATCTACTTCGCTGCCCAGGCTGCGGCGGACGTGGTCGGCGGTGGTGGGAGAAAGTGCGCCGAAGCGGTTCGCGCTGGGTGCGGCGAGCGGAACACCGGCCGCGCGAATCAGGGCAAGCGCGATCGGATGCGCGGGCATGCGGACGCCGACTGTAAGCAAGCCGGCGGTAACGATCGCAGGAATTACGTGCTGATTTTCGAGCTGCTTTTCGAGCACCAGCTCTTGGAGCACCAGCGTCAGCGGACCGGGCCAGAATCGGCGGGCCAGACGGCTGGCGTTTTCTGGCCAGTTCGCAACCAGCGACTGCGCCATCTCTATGGATGCTACGTGCACGATGAGCGGGCTGGTTCCGGGTCTGCCTTTGACGGCGTAGATACGGGCTACCGCTTCGGCGTCGAGAGCGTTGGCGGCGAGACCGTAAACCGTTTCGGTGGGGAAGGCGACGAGACGTCCGGCGCGCAGGAACTGGGCGGCGCGGTCGATTTCGCCGGGATCGGGGATTTGGGGCATAGCAGATTGTAGATTGCACAGGTCAGATTTTGGATTGGAGAGGAGCGCTGCTCAACCTGCATCTTAGTGCGAATCCAAAGGTGCTATGACCGCCGGCAGCCTGCCGAGCTTTGCTCGGCTTGGACCCTTCGACTTCGCTCAGGGCAGGCTCGCGAGGGCGCCCGTCCCCATACGAGCCGCCGTCCCCAAATGAGCAGAGAGGAACGCCCGCTCCGGGGGCCCGGGAAATCAAATTACTTTTTCCTCTCGTCTTTTTTCTTCTCTGGTTCTTCGACTACCAGGTTATTGGTCACTGAGAATACGCCGGGAATGGCGCTGGCTCGCATGCCGGCGATTTGCTTGTCCATCTGGAGGGCGACTACACCTTCGAGCGTGATGTATCCGTTCTTGACGATGATGTGGATGGGCGGAACAGCCCGCAACTGATACAGGTTTAGGGCGGGGTCGCCGTAGATGGCGCGGTAGGCAGCGCGACGGATCCGATCATCGAAGGGGGCGGGGGGCAGGACCTCAATGTTGTTGACGACTTTTTCGACACCTTCGATGCCCTTGACCGCTTTTTCGGCCTCGGACTTAAGAGTAGAACCCCTGATAGGCGAGACCTGGCCCAGCAGGGTCACGGTACCGTCAGGGTCGACCTTGTAGGCGAGGTTGTCGAACACCCCGTAGTAAGGAAGCATCAAGAGTTCATGACGGACTTCCTTGTAGATGCGTTCGAGGCTCTTCTGATCGAGCGCGCCAGTTGGTTGGTTGTCCTGGATGGCGGCGCTGGCGAGGGCCGCCATCGAGAAGATCGTCATTGAGAAGATCGTCATTGAGAGAATCGTCATTGAGAGAATCAATGGGAGAGCACGAACTGCGAGCAGTGATTTCTTCATTGCTTTTGACCTCATGCGTTTCTTGCGACAATGGTGAGAGGCCTTGAACTTCTTCGCACTTTTCAGACGCTGGAGAGATGCGAGTGGTTGCTTTTTCTTGCGCTGGGGGCGGAGGCTGTCCGCTTATTCTATGGCGAACCATTGTTGCGGTGATCGCAGGCAACTGCCGAGCTGCGCTCGGCTGGACGGCCGAGGGCGGCCGTCCCTACGCAACCCTAGACGGGCGAGGGCACCCGTCCGCACACGCGCCCGTCCCCACACAATCCACACTTGGTTAGGCGGTTTTGGGTTTGCGGCGGCGCTCTCTGAAGCCTTCGATCAGCAGATAGAGCACTGGGATGAAGAACAAGTTTAGGATCGTGCTCATGATCATGCCGCCGAAGACCGTGGTGCCTACGGAGTGGCGGCCGTTTTCTCCGGCGCCGCTGGCGGTAACCAGAGGAACAACGCCGAGGATGAAGGCGAAGGAGGTCATGAGAATCGGGCGCAGGCGGATGCGAGCGGCTTCGACGGCCGCGTCGACAATGGTCATGCCGCGTTCGCGCAACTGCTCGGCGAATTCCACGATGAGGATGGCGTTCTTGGAAGCGAGGCCGACGAGCATGACGAGTCCCACCTGGCAGTAGACATCGTTCTGCTGGCCGCGGAGCCATTGCGCGGAAAGCGCACCGAGCAACGCCATGGGCACGGCGAGAAGAATAATGAAGGGGAGTACGAAACTTTCATACTGCGCCGAGAGCGTCAGATAGACGACCAGCGTTCCCAGACCGAAGAGGATGAGCGTGGTCGATCCCGAGGCCAACTCTTCGAGCGAAACTCCCGACCATTCGTAGGTGTAGCCCTGGGGCAAGGTTTTCGCGGAGAGCTGCTGCATGGCTTCGATGGCTTGTCCGGAGCTGAAGCCGGGGGCCGCGGAGCCGTCGATTTCCGTCGCGCGGAACAGGTTGTAGTGACTGATGACCTGGGGAGCGGCGGTCTGGCTGATCCTGACTAAGTTTTCCAGCGGGACTATGGCGCCGGAATCGGAGCGCACGTAGTACTCCTTGATGTCCTGCGGATGGGAGCGGAATTGCTTGTCGGCCTGCACATAAACCCGATAAGAACGGTTATTGAAATCGAAATCGTTGATGTAGGCCGAACCCATGTAGACGCTGAGTGTGTCGGTAATCTGGCTAAGCGGGATGTGCAGGCTCTTGGCTTTTTCGCGATCGATAGTGACGACAAACTGCGGATCGCTGGCGGTGTAGGTGGTGAAGAGTCCGGCGAGGTCTTTGCGCCCGAAGCCGGCGCGAGTAAGTTCGTGGGTGACTTTGTCGAGATCCTGAAGCGTGTGATTGCCTTGATCCAGGAGTTCGAATTGAAATCCGCCGAACTGGCCGAGCCCTTGCACGGCGGGCGGTTCGAAGACGATGACAATGGCGCCGGAAATTCCGAACAAGGGCCCGCGCAGTCGATTGAGGATGGCGGCGGCGGTGTGGTCGTGGCCCTTGCGCTGCGCATAGGGCCGGAGGGACAGAAATACCAGGCCGGCGTTGGGCGCGCTGCCACCGAAACTGAAGCCGGCGACGGAGAAAGTGCCCTCGATTTCAGAAAAATTCTTGGTAATGCCGGTCACCTGCTGGCCGATTTCTCGCGTGTATTCGAGCGATGCTCCAGGGGGAGCCTGGATGACGACGATGAGGTAGCCCTGATCTTCGGTGGGGACGAAGGCTTGGGGCACGTGCCGGAAGACGAAGTAAGCGAGACCGAGTCCGGCGAAAAACAAGATTAGTGCGACGGCTTCGAAACGCAGAAAAGCGCGGAGGGCGTGAACGTAGCCATTGTTAATCGCGCCCAGGAGGCGGTCGACGCGCTTGAAGAACCAACTCTTTTCTCCGTGCTCGCGACCGAGCAGGAGCGCGGAGAGCGAGGGCGTAAGAGTAAGGGCGTTGAAGGCAGAAATCGAAATCGAAAAGGCGATGGTCAGCGCGAACTGGCGAAACAGAATGCCGGTAGTGCCGGGAAAGAAGGCGACCGGCACGAAGACGGCAACCAGCACCAGCGAAGTGGCGATGACGGCGCCGGTGACCTCCTTCATGGCGTCGGAGGAGGCTTTGACGGGATTCAATTCGCCTCCCTGTAGGTGGCGCTCAATGTTTTCGATGACGACGATGGCGTCGTCGACCACGAGGCCGGTGGCGAGCGTGATGCCGAACAGGGTCAGCGTGTTGATGGAGAAACCGAGCAGCTTAACGAAGGCGAAGGTGCCGATGAGCGAGACCGGGATGGTGACGGCCGGAATGACGGTGGAGCGCCACTCCTCGAGGAAAAAGAAGATGACAAGGATGACGAGGAAGATCGCCTGGCCGAGGGTCGAGACTACGTCGCGGATGGATTCGCTGACCGCGTCGGTGGTATCGAAGGCGAGCTCATACTTCATGCCGGGCGGAAAGCGCTTGGAAAGACGGGCCAGTTCGGCGATGCAGCGACGGTCGACGTCGAGGGCGTTGGCGGTGGAGAGCTGGGTGATGCCGATGCCAACCGAATCGTGCCCGTTGTAGTCCAGGTTCGAGCTGTAGTCTTCGGCGCCGAGCTCGGCGTGGCCGACGTCGCGCAGGCGGACCAGAGTGCCATCGGCGTTGCTCTTCAGGATAATGTCATCGAATTGAGTGGATTCGGAAAGACGGCCGACGGCGCGGACGCTGATCTGGAACTGCTGGCCGGGCAGCGAGGGCTGGGAACCGACCTGCCCGGCGGCGACTTCAACGTTCTGCTCCTGGAGAGCGCTGACCACATCGTCGGCAGTAAGGGCGCGGCTGGCCATGCGAACGGGATCGAGCCACAGGCGCATGGAGTATTTGCGTTCGCCGAAGATGATGACGTCGGCCACACCGGGAATACGCTTCAGGCTGTCGCGGACGTAGACATCGAGGTAGTTGCTCATGAAGAGCGTGGAGTAGCGACCGTCGGGCGAGTAGACGGCGACGCCGAAGACGAAGTTCTCCGAGGTCTTGGCGACGGTGACTCCGACTTGCTTGACCGCGTTCGGGGAGACGTCCCTGAGCTGTGTTGACGCGGTTCTCGATGTCAACGGCGGCGAGGTCGGGATCGCGGTTGAGATCGAAAGTCGCGGTGATCTGGCTGACGCCGTTGTTGTCGCTGGAGGAGGTGATGTACTTCATGCCTTCAGAGCCGTTGATCTGCTGTTCAAGCGGCGTGGTGACGGCGGACTCGACGGTCTGGGCGCTGGCTCCGGTATAGACGGCGGTAACACCGACCTGCGGTGGCGCCAGGTTGGGGAATTGTGCGATGGGCAGCGTAGGAATGCACACTGCGCCGGCGAGAATAATGAGCAGGGCGCAGACGGTGGAGAATACCGGGCGATGAATAAAAAAGTCGACCATAAGCGTTGGTTGTCATCCTGAGCGAAGCGAAGGACCCATGTATGTGACCGCTGCAGTGCATAGGTCCTTCGCTTCGCTCAGGATGACAGTTTGTGCTGCAAAGTCGCGAGACTCTTAGCTGTTGCTTTCTTGCGGGACTACGGGTGCGCCATCTATCAAGAACTGGGTGCCGGAGACGACTACCTTGTCTCCAGGCTTTATGCCGTCGAGGACGACATAGTTGTTGCCGACGATTTGGCCGATCTGGAGCGGCTTCTGGTGGGCTACATATCCACCTTTCTGGTCAGACTCAGCGACGAAAGCGAAGTAGAGGCCGCCGATTCGCGACACGGCTACGACCGGAACCACCGGCTTCTCCTGACTGCCCCAGACCACACGGGCGCGAATGAACTGGGCGGTGCGCAGGCTGTCGTTCGCATTTGCGATCTGCGCTTTGGCGAGCACGGTTTGGGTCGCGGTGTCCACTTGTGGCGAGATGAAAGTGATGCGACTGGTAGCGAGCGGGATCCCTGAAGCGTCGACGATCTGCACGGGAAGATTCATCTTTAGCTGCGCAGATTTCTCGACGGGAACATAGATGTAGGCTTCGAGGCTGCCGGGACGGTCGACGGTGGTGAGCGTAGTAGTGGTGAGGACGCGGTCGCCAACCCGGACGGGAACATCGCCGACAATGCCGGCGCGCGGCGCGACCACCCTGTAGTAGTGCAACTGGACCTGCTGCTCGCTCACCTGGGCGTCGAGTGAGTGTAGTTGCGCCTGGGCAGCGTCGAGAGTGGCGCGCGCCTGGTCGAGATCCTGCTTACTGACTACGCCGGCACTGGCAAGGCCGCTGACGCGGTCGTAGTTCTGCTGCGCCCATTTGACCTGAGCGACCTGGGCGGCGCGCGCGTCCTCTTGGCTCTTGACCGTGGCCTGCTGCTTGGCAGGGTCGATCTGCATCATGGGAGCGCCGGAAGCGACTTGTTCGCCGGAGTGAACGAAGATCTGCGTGATGATGCCTTCGACCTGCGGCATCACCACGGCGGAGTCGCGGGATTTCAAGGTAGCGACGTAGTCGGTGGTGTTGTCGATTCTCTGCGCCTTCGCGGTTTGCACTTTGACCGGCATGGCCTGCGGGGCGTCAGCCTTGGCTGCTTTGCTGTTGCCGCAGGCAATAGTGGGAAGAAGCGCGGCGAGAAGGGCGCCGGGCAGAATCAGGAATGACGTTCTGGCGGAGAATCGAGACATAACATTTTTTAGAGAAATCGCAACCTTCCTAACATCGGCTACGGCGACTAGTACCGTTACCGAGTGACGATTACAACGTGAACAACGAGTAGCGCCGGCATCTTGCCGGCTGTCCCGAGGGCGTCTCGCCCTCGGCGCGGCGGGCGAGAGCCTGCCCTGAGCGAAGTCGAAGGGACGCCCGGCCGTACAGCAGCCGGGACGGCGGCGCTACTCTCAGTACATAGGTCGCACTAATATTAGATCAAACGATATAGATTCGCAGTAAGGGCACGAGGCACCGAAGAATTTTCCCTTCTGCTAAATTGTTTTGTCATGAAACCGATCCGAAGTTTTGCGAGCGACAACAATGCCGCGGTGCATCCCGAGGTGCTGGAGGCGATACGGCGCGCTAACCAGGGGCATGTGGTGGGGTATGGGGACGATCCGTACACAGAATCGGCGGTCGGAAAATTCCGCGAGCAATTTGGCGCCGATGTGGCGGTCTTTTTTCTTTTCAATGGGACGGCGGCGAATGTGCTGAGCTTGCAGGCGCTAACGCGGCCGTTTCATGCGGTCCTGTGTCCGGAGCTGTCTCATATTTATACGGACGAATGTGGCGCGCCGGAAAAATTGACGGGTTGCAAACTCGTGCCTCTGGCCGCGCCGGACGGGAAGTTGACGGTGGAAACGGTGGCGCATGCCTGTCATGGAATTGGGGACCAGCATCATGTGCAGCCGCGGGTGATTTCGATTACCCAAGCGACCGAGATGGGCACGGTGTATAAACCGGCGGAAATCGAGGCGCTGGCGCGGTTCGCCCACGAGCGGGGGATGTTTTTGCACGTGGACGGGGCGCGAATTGCAAACGCTGTGGCGGCGCAACGACTAACGCTACCCCAGGCGACGCGCGACTTGGGAGTGGACGTGCTTTCGTTTGGCGGGACGAAGAACGGGCTGATGGGCGTAGAGGCGGTCGTGTTTTTTCGTCCGGAACTGGTGGAGGATTTTTTGTTTGTGCGCAAGCAGGGAATGCAACTGGCGTCGAAGATGCGCTACTTGTCGGTGCAGATGGAGGCGCTGCTGACGGACGATCTGTGGCGGCGAAATGCGGAGCACGCGAACCAGATGGCGCGACTGCTGGAACAAGAAGTGAAGAAAATTCCGCGAGTCAAGATTGTGTATCCCGTGGAGGCGAATGGAGTGTTTGCGCAAATTCCGCGGGAAGCGATTAAGAGGATACAGGAGCGTTACTTCTTCTATGTGTGGAGCGAGGAGGAGTCGGTGGTGCGGTGGATGTGCTCGTTCGACACAACCGAAGCAGACGTGCGGGAGTTTACCGAGTTTGTGGTCGCCGTGCTGAGAGATCTCCATTAAGAGATCTCCCGAACTGACGCGCCCCCGTTGGGCGCGTCTAAGTTGGGCGCGCAGCGGGAGGATCGGATTTTCCATCAGTACGAGTTCTCGGCGGAAGACGAGCGTACCTATCTTTTCTTGGCTGCTGCCCTGACCTTTGCCCAGCGTGCCCGCTGCGCGGCTGCTATTCTCTTGCGTCCCGCAGCCGAAATCGTTCGCTTCTTGCGAGTTCCGACTCGGCCTCGCTTGCTTCCCTGCAGGAAGACTTTCCCGAAGGTGGTCAGGGCAGCGGAAACGCGGCGGAGTTCGCTCTCAAGTCGCGCGCGTTCCTGCTGAAGTTGTTTGACTACTGACTGAATTAGTGTCTTTGCCATTATGTGATTGTATCACTTGTAAGTTGGATATCAAGGCAGTTCCTGCGGGAGAGGCTGGTTAACTGGCGTCAATTTCCCGTATCGGATGAAATCCAGTTTTGGGCGGTGCTTTAAGCCACAAGTCACTCCTATACAGCGGACCACCCCGATAAGTTGACACGGGACTACATTGATACAGATCAGTGAACAGCCATTACTAGTCCCAGATTCGGACCTACGGTCGGACTTGCGTTTGGAGTTAGGTGCTCGCCGAGCAGATAGCGCCTCTTATAGGACATGCCCATTAGGCCAATTCAGATACCCATTGGCGGGAAGATGAGGACGAGCATCGCGCTCTTTAAGGGCTTGAATCATGAAAAGGCTTGAATCATGCGAGGGCCAGCGCCGGCGACTTTGAACCTGAACTTCATCGCTGAACGTCACGACTGAGCGCTCATGACCCCGTGATCTTCATCCGCAGTTCTTCCGGTAGCTTCTCGCGGATCTCCGCCGGCAGTCGGTCATGCACATGTCGCGCACCGAGCTTCGCTGCATCCACCACCGCCATGGGCGCGGGAGTCGCCACGGCCACGATCAGCCAGATCAGCGCCGACAGCGCAAAGCCCGCCAGCGCGCCCACCTCCAGCCAGAAAGCGTGGCGCAGTCCAAAATGCCGGATCACGGCAAACGCCAGCAGAAACACGGCGGCCGACGCCGAAGCCAGCACAATCAGAGAAATATCGATGATGCGGTTCAGTTTCTGGCGGCTGCGGCAGTACTCGCAATCGGCGAAATGTAACTCGTAGTCCCCGCGCATTTCCGGAGCCAGGCCGGAAATATCGTACCGCCATCCCGCAAGGATTTTCCCGACGATCGGTTCCACACACTCGCTCATAAGAGGCTAAAATCGAAGAGGCTACAACCGGATGGATTCGAGAACTTCCGCCTGGGTTGCCAGCAGCACACGGTTGTGCCACAGCCCCTGACGCCCGCCGAGCGCCTGTTCTGCCGCGGCGCGCGCGATTTCCGGATGATTATTCTGCTCAGACAAATGGGCCAAAATTACGTACTCGGCCCCTCCATCATAATCGTTGGAGAAGAATTCCGCGAGCGCGTCATTCGACAGATGCCCCACCCGGCTCATCACCCGCTGCTTCACCGACCAAGGATACGGCCCCGAACGCAACATCTCGACATCGTGATTCGATTCCATCACCAACACGCTGCAGCCCCGCAAATGGTCGCGCACGCTGGCCGGCATGTAGCCCAGGTCGGTGGCAAAACCGATCTTGACGCCTTCCGCGCGAAAGGTGAAGCCCACCGGATCGGCGGCGTCATGAGGAATGGTAAAGGGCATGACCTCAATGTCGCCCACGCGAAAGCCGCGCCCGGCAGAGAAGTGTTCCGACTTCCGAAGCTCGGGGATTGCCCCTTTCTCATCGCGCACCGCCCGGCTCCAGGCATGATGCGTCGGCGCGGTCAGGAAGACGGGCACGTTCAGCTTGGTGGCCAGCCGCTGCAATCCGGCAACGTGGTCGGAGTGTTCGTGCGTAATCAGGATCGCGGAAATTTCCTCGGTGCGCTCCCCGTTGCGATCAGCGACAGCCCGCAGCCGCTTGAAGGTTTCGCGGCCGGAGAGACCGGCATCCACCAGAATGCGCGTTGAACTCGTCGCTACCAGCGAGCAGTTCCCTCGGCTGCCGCTCGCCAGCACTGAAACCGACACTCCCATAGCACGTAGCTTACCCCCACTGGCGATGGAAACGGCAACAGTTTTTCAGGGGTCGGTACCTTTGGTGGGACTGGCCAAAGCTTGAACCACCGGGAGCACAGGGGAACACAGCGGAAACGCTTCTTTTTTGGTTTCCCGTGGGCTCCCTGTGGTTAAGAATTTCGACCGCCTGCGCGGAGAGCAGCCTGCGACGCTTACCGCGAGGTGCGCTCACTTCTGCCCGAACAAGTTGTCCACCACGCCCCGTCCCACCGCTCCCCCGTACGCGCCTGCGATTCCCGGCATGAACGCGAGAAACGATTCGTAGATCTGCGCCCTCGCCGGTTTCTCTGCAAGAAGGAGATATGCCAGCCACTCCACCGCCGGCACGAACACTCCTACCAAGACCACCCAGCGCCAGGGGCTGCGCGGGCTCAGGAATCCCAGCAGCATGTTTGCCGCCAGCACCACCATCGCCGTCAGCAGCAGGTCACCGACTTTGATGTCCAACCACCCGGCCAATGCTCCGGACATCGCCGCCAGCAAATAGTAAAAAACGTCGCCGCCCGGTTTTCTGTCCGGAAGAATTCCGCCCCCGGCTGCCGTCATATCGTCATCTCTGATAGTGAGCTAAATCCGCGTTGCGAGAGCCGCGAGCTTCGAACTACGAGCTTCGAGCTCCGTGACAACAGCTTGCTCGAAGCTCGCGGCTCGTAGCTCGCAGCTTATCTACGAGTAAGTGTAGAACCCGCGCCCGCTCTTGCGTCCCAGCCACCCCGCATCCACCATCTTGATCAGCAGCGGGCAAGGCCGGTACTTCGGATCTCCCAACCCATCATGCAGCACCCGCATTATGTCAAGACAAACATCCAGCCCGATAAAATCCGCCAGGGTCAGCGGCCCCATCGGATGCGCCATCCCCAGCTTGAACACTTCATCCACCGCCTCCGCCGTGGCCACACCCTCCATCACCGCGTACATCGCCTCATTCAGCAGCGGCATCAGCACCCGGTTAGAAACAAATCCCGGAGCGTCATTCACCTCCACCGGCGTCTTCTCCAGTTTCACCGCCAGTTCGCGCACCGTCTCGAACGTAGCTTCGGAAGTCGCGAGCCCTCGAATCACTTCGACCAGTTTCATTACCGGCACCGGATTAAAGAAGTGCATTCCAATCACCTTGTCGGCGCGCCCGGTCAGCGCCCCAATCTTAGTGATCGAAATCGAAGACGTATTCGTGGCCAGAATCACCTCCGGCTTCGTTATGCGATCCAACTCGCGGAAAATCTCCGCCTTGATCTCAAACTTCTCCGTCGCCGCCTCAATCGCCAGATCGCAATCCACCAGCTTCGCCCGGTCCACAACCGCCGTAATGCGCCCCAACGTGGAGACCTTATCGCTCGCCGTAATCTTGTTCTTGGCCACTTCGCGATCCAGGTTCTTCGCAATCGTCGCGAGCCCCCGATCCAGAAATTGCTCGTCCACATCGCACAACACCACGTTGAACCCGCACCGCGCCAACACATGGGCAATCCCATTGCCCATTGTGCCCGCGCCAATCACTCCCACCAACTGGATCGCCATAATTGCCCCGAGCGCCACGAAAGGAACTGAAGAGTTTAGCAGAAGGCGCACATTGTTCTTAGCGTTATCAGAGAAGGGAACGCGGGTGCTCCACTTTGCGCGTTTTCGAGAAGTGGCTCGCTGGACGGCCCACACCATAGTGGACTCTAATGTTTGCGCGACGGAGGGGCGCTACTTTTCTTTCGCAACGTTCAGACGCGTTTCCGCGCGCTGCAATGCGTCTTCGGCGCGTGTGTAGTCTACCTCAACATCGTTGCTCTTCAAGCGCTGTTCGGCCCGGTCTTTCGCTTTTCGCGCGCGCTCTACGTCAATTTCATGCGGACGCTCCGCCGCCTCCGCCAAAATCGTCACCTTGTCCGGCAGCACTTCCATAAATCCCCACGCCACTGACAGCGTGTGAGTCGCGCCACTAGCCTTATAAGTAATCTCACCGACGCCAAGCTCGGTAATAAGCGGAGCGTGTCCAGGAAGAAGCCCCAGATACCCACTTACCCCCGGGATCTGCGCTTCCTCGGCCGAGTCCTTCACCAGAAGTCTGGAGGGAGTAACGATTTCGAGTTGAAAGGTATTAGCCATTCGGTCGTTGGTCGTTGGTCGTCAGTCGCTGGTCGTTAGTCGTCGGTCGTCAGCTCAGAGCTAGCCACGAGGTATTTGCCAACGACTACCGACTAACGACCAACGACCGATCTTATGCAGCCACAGCCTTCATCTTCTCTGCCGTCTCCAGCACTTCGTCAATCGTTCCCTTCATGTAGAAAGCCTGCTCGGGAATGTCGTCGTACTTTCCTTCCACAATGCCGCGGAAACCTTTTACCGTGTCGGCAATCTTCACATAGCGTCCGGGAGTGCCGGTGAACTGCTCGGCCACAAAGAACGGCTGTGAGAGGAACTTCTGGATCTTTCGCGCGCGGGCGACCGTCACCTTCTGGTCTTCGCTGAGTTCATCGATGCCCAGAATGGCGATGATGTCCTGCAGGTCTTTGTAAGTCTGCAGCGTCTGCTTAACCATTTGCGCCACATCGTAATGATCCTGCCCAACAATTCGAGCATCAAGAATTCGCGAAGTAGAAGCCAGCGGATCCACCGCCGGATAAATTCCAATCTCCGTAAGCGCACGCGAAAGCACAGTCGTAGCATCCAGGTGGGCAAACGTAGTAGCCGGCGCCGGATCAGTCAAATCATCTGCCGGCACATAAATCGCCTGCACCGAAGTTACCGAACCCTTCTTAGTTGAAGTAATCCGCTCCTGTAACTCCCCCATCTCGGTAGCTAAGTTGGGTTGATACCCGACGGCGCTGGGCATACGGCCTAGCAGGGCTGACACTTCAGAGCCAGCTTGGGTGAAGCGGAAAATATTGTCGATGAAAAGGAGCGTGTCGCTGCCCTCTTCGTCGCGGAAGTATTCGGCTACGGTTAGAGCGGTTAGCGCTACTCTTAGGCGCGCTCCGGGGGGCTCGGTCATCTGGCCGTAAATCAACGCGGCTTTTGACTCGTCGGGTTTGCCGGGCTTGATAACTCCCGACTCGCTCATTTCTAGCCAGAGGTCGTTGCCTTCACGGGTGCGCTCGCCTACTCCGGCGAACACGGAAAATCCGCCGTGTTGCTTGGCAACGTTGTTGATCAGTTCCATGATGACGACAGTCTTGCCGACGCCGGCGCCGCCGAATAGGCCGATCTTTCCGCCTTTCAAGAACGGCTGGATGAGGTCCACTACCTTCACGCCGGTCTCGAACATCTCGGCCGTGGTCGACTGTTCATCGAAGGCGGGCGCGAGGCGGTGAATTGGCATTCTCTTTTCGAAGGCGATGGGACCGAGTTTGTCCACGGGTTCGCCGATGACGTTCATCACGCGGCCGAGCGTGCCGCGGCCGACGGGGACGGAGATGGGTCCACCCTGATCGATTGCCTTCATGCCGCGCACCATGCCGTCGGTCGCTTCCATGGCGACGCAGCGCACGCGGCCTTCGCCGAGATGCTGTTGCACTTCGAGAATGACGTTGATGGGGGAAGGCACAGTGAAGCCCTCGCTGACGACGCGAAGCGCCTGATAGATGGAAGGCATCGCCGCTTCGGTGAACTGCACGTCGACGGCAGGGCCGGCGATTTGGATTACGTGTCCGATATTTTCTGCCATAGATAAGGTCTCAACTTTGTTACGTGGAACTGGGTCGTCCCTCCGGGACTGACTCACTTTTTCCGCTTTTCCCAGCGCTGAAACGCTGGGCTAAGCTAGGTCGCCCCTATCGGGGCTGGGTTCTCGATCTCTACTGCGCTGCCGCTCCGCTTACGATTTCTATAATTTCTTTTGTAATCTTTGCCTGGCGCGCTCGATTCATTGTTAGCGTGAGCGAATCGATCATATCGCTGGCGTTGATGGTTGCCGCATCCATCGCCGTCATGCGGGCAGCGTGTTCGGCGGCTACCGACTCGAGCAGCGCATGAAAAATCTGTATGCCGATGTACTTTGGCAGAATACCCTGGAAAAGCTGCTCGGGCGGCTGCTCGTAGATGTAATCCACCGCCGACGCCGCGAACCTGGCGGCGGCCTCATCGACGGCGGCGGTATCGACTGGACGCAGGCCGACGTGCGCCGTCTTCGCCGCTTCTATGCGCTTCTTGCGTTCCTCTTCGGAAGGCTCTTCCGCCATTTGGACGTCGACTTCGCCGATCTCCTTGATCGGCAACAGGCGCTCGGCGACCAGGCGTTGCGCGATGACCGACTTGAATTCGTTGAAGAGAATGTAAACGGCGTCAATCTCGTTGCGGCAGTAGCGGGCGATCACGCTTTCGCTGAGAGTGGCCGCGAAATTGTGTTCGACCTTGCCCAGAACTCCGACGTATTCGCCTACGATCTGCACGCGACCGGCGCGCGGCGGAGCGACTTCTGTTCCCGGTTGGACGGGCGAGGCGCCCGTCTCTCCACCGGTAGGAACGTTTGTCGCTCCATCGGCGGAGGCCTTCTCTGGGGCGGTCGGGTAGCGTCGCCGCATGAAATCGCGGCCTTTGCGTCCGATGCATTCGATGTCGATATTCTGATCCGGTTTTGACTGGATGAATTTCGAAACCATCTTCAGGATATTGGTGTTGAACGCCCCAGCCAGGCCCTTATCTCCGGTGACGACGATCAGCAGAATATTTTTTTCAGGGCGCTCGGCGAGCAGGGGATGGATCGGCAGTCCGGTGATGGGATCGTAGATATCGGCTCGCGAGACGAGCGATTTGAGAACGTTGGTGAGCATCTGCGAATAGGGACGCGCGGCCAGCGCACCTTCTTGCGCGCGGCGCAACTTGGCCGCCGAGACGGTCTTCATGGCCTTGGTGATCTGCCGCGTGTTGACCACGCTGCGGATGCGGCGCCGGATGTCGAGAATGTTTGCCATTGCTAAGTCGTTGGTCGCTAGCCGTTAGTCGTTGGACATGGGAGACTTGTTCCAGGTGTCCCGGAGAATCTTCCATGGCCCCTGAAAGTCGCGCTTCCAAATTACTAATCTCTTGCCCCTGAAAACTACCTCTTTGCCGTCCCTGATCAAAATCCCCGAATATTTTGTACTGTCAATCAGGAGGTCGCCGGTTTGCACAGAATTTATGTTCTCGAACTTCTGCTCTACCAGTTTGTCCTTTTTCGCATACCAGTCCCTGTAAAACGCGCGGACCGCATCCTTTCCAGAAACGGGTTCACCTTCGTCGGGTAGGATCGTCGCGTCATCTGTATACAAACTAACGACCGCGTCCACATCCTTCGCCTTTGTCGCTTCGGTCCAGCGTACATATCCGTCCGCAATTGTCGTACGGGTAGACGCTAGCTGCCGCAAGAACTCGGGAACATCTTTGCTCTTCACGTCCTCAGCATTTTGAGCAAGCGCCATTGAAGCAATGGCGAGCATCGGCACCCACAAAACGAATTTCACAGGACCTCTCTGCCCTACTTTGCTACCGCTTGCCTTGCATCGACGAACTGCTGTTTTGCTTCTTTGATTACTCTGGACAAGTCTGCCTTTAGATTGTCGTCGAGAATCTTCTTTTCCATGATGGTGTTTAGCAGGCCTGGATTTGTGGTTTCCACGTACTTGTAAAGATCTTTCTCGAAGTCGCGCACCTGTTCTACCGGCATGTCGTCGAGCACTCCGCTGGTGCCGGCGAAGATGATGAGAATCTGTTTCGAGAAGGGGAGGGGCGAGAACTGTCCCTGCTTCAGAAGTTCCACCAGCCGTTTCCCGCGATTGAGCTGCGCCTGCGTGGCTTTGTCGAGATCGCTGCCGAACTGGGCGAAGGCGGCCAGTTCGCGGTACTGGGCAAGTTCGAGTTTGAGAGTTCCGGCCACTTGGCGCATGGCCTTGATCTGCGCGCTGCCGCCTACACGGCTTACGGAAAGCCCGACGTTCACGGCCGGGCGGACGCCCTGGTTGAACAAGTCGGTTTCAAGATAAATCTGGCCATCGGTAATCGAAATCACGTTGGTCGGAATGTAGGCCGAAACGTCGCCCGCCTGGGTTTCAATGACAGGCAGCGCAGTGAGCGATCCGCCACCGTTTTTGTCGCTGAGCTTGGCGGCGCGCTCCAGCAGCCGCGAGTGGAGGTAGAAAACGTCTCCAGGATAGGCTTCGCGGCCGGGAGGTCGGCGCAGCAGAAGCGAAATCTCGCGATAGGAGGCGGCGTGTTTCGAAAGATCGTCGTAGATGCAGAGAGCGTGGCGTCCCGCATCGCGGAAAAACTCGCCCATGGCGCAGGCCGCGTAGGGAGCGATGTACTGCATGGGGGCGGGTTCGGAAGCCGACGCGGCGACCACGATGGTGTACTCCATGGCGCCGGCATCTTCGAGAATCTTGACCACCTGCGCAATCGACGAGCGCTTCTGGCCGATGGCGTTATAGATGCAGATCAGGTCGTTGCCTTTGCTGTTGATGATGGTGTCGAGGGCAACGGCGGTCTTGCCGGTCTGGCGATCGCCAATGATCAGCTCGCGCTGTCCGCGGCCGATGGGGATCATGGAGTCTATGGCCTTCAATCCGGTGGCCATGGGCTCGCGCACGGGCTGACGATCGATGACCCCGGGAGCCAGGCGCTCGAGGGCAATAAATTTATCGGTCGCGATCGGGCCCTTGTCGTCGATCGGCTGGCCGAGCGAGTTGACGACGCGTCCAACCAGGGCGTCGCCCACGGGCACGCTCATGATACGCCCGGTGCGCTTGACTTCATCGCCTTCCTTGATCTCGGTATATTCGCCGAGCAGGACCACGCCTACTTGATCCTCTTCGAGGTTCATGGCGAGCCCCGCAACACCGTGCGGGAAGCTAAGCAACTCGCCGGCCATGACCTTGTCGAGGCCGTAGACACGGGCAATGCCGTCGCCGAGGGTGATGACGGTGCCCACTTCGTCGACCGCGATCTTGGATTCGTAGTGCTCGATTTGCTCGCGGATTAATTGGGTAATTTCGTCTGCTTTGATTTGTGCCATAAAGTCAGCTCTTAGCTTTTAGCTTTTAGCCGTTAGCTCTTTCGTGGTGTCCTTACGCTTTGCGCAGCCCCTAAAGGGGCCTCTAAATTTCGACGCTTGTGGCATCGCTAAAGCGATGCCCTGATACAAATCCCAAGTTCTTCGCAGCGGGCTCAAGCTGAGAGCTAAAGGCTAGGAGCTAAGAGCTAAAGGCTAAGAGCCAACAGCTACCCTTCCACCAGTTGCTCTCGAATTCTTTCTAACTGGCCTTTTACTGAGCCGTCGTAGATGGTGCTGCCCACTTGCACTACGGCGCCGCCTAGTAACGAAGCATCTTGTGCGTAGCGCGCGCGAACCTTTTTCCCGGTCATTTTTGCGATCTCGACTTCGAGCATTTGCTTCTCCGGGTCGCTCAGTTGGCGCGCGCTGCTTACTTGCGCTTCCGCGAAGCCCTGGCGGTCGTCCAATTCCTGTTCTACCTGCTTCAGGATTTCGCTGAACAGCGGAAGCCTTCTGTTATCGATGAGTACCGCAACAAAATTCCTTACCTGCCTTGTGGTGCCCAGGCGCTGGGTGATGGCGTCGAGTACGGCGCGCTTCGCGTTGCCGGGGATGGACGGGTTTTCGAGGACGCGGCGCAATGGGTCGCTTTCCTTGAGCAGGGCCTCGATGCCGTGCAATTCCTGCAGCATGCGCGCGGGGTCGAGGAGGTTGCTTTTTGTCATCACTACATCGGCGAAGGCGCGGGCGTAAGTTCCGACGACGGAAGCCAAGGTTACTGGCCGTCCTTTCCGCCGTCGTCGTCATGCGGAGACCGCGAGGCCAACTTCGAGGCAAAGGTCCGGACCAGGACCTGGTCGGTATTGGAATCGACGTTAATCTGCTTGCGGGCCAAGGCGATGGCCAGGCCAGCGGTATGGTTAGTCAGTTCGCGACGGGCTTGCTTGGCGGCGGCGGCGATTTCCTGCTCCGCCGCCAGCGCGACCTTACGAATGTCTTCTTCGGCGGCTTTCTGAATGCGGGCGTCCTCGGCTTGGGCTTCCTTTTCGGCAGTGGCCTGCATCTGTCCGATTTCGACATCCAACTGGCGCAGACGATTTTCGATGTCCGCCAACCGGCGATTCGCATCCTGGCTGGCTGTGCGCGCTTCTTGCAACGCTTGCTGGATGGATGCGCTGCGGTTGCGCAATATGCCGGGCACGAACTTGCGCACGGCCCAGAATACGATGACGACAATGATGGCGAAGTTCAGAAACAGCGCCAGCATATGCGCCTGATGCACGCTCAGGCCCATTTTGCGCCCCAGCCAGCGGACGGGCACGGCATGTTTTAGCTTTACGTTTTCTTCCCCTTCTCCTTCCGCCTCGCGAGTCTCCTCAGCTAGCTCTCCGCCGATCGTCTTTCGCTCGGGAGTGGGCTGGTTGGCTTCTTTTTTGGGGGGCTCCGCGGGTGCTTGCTGGGAAGGCTGGGCGGCGGATTGTTCCTGGGCGTAGGCGAAGGATCGTAGGGGAACGGCCGACAAGAATACCAAGAGCGCGAGCGCGAACAGCGGGCGGAGGACGGTCGGCCACACTTGCTCTCCCTCCACGAGCTCTCGCTTCATTTTCATTGGCCACCGACCTGGCTGGGCGATGCCATGGGGCGGAGCACGGTGCGTACGATGTCGGTTGCGAGTCTGGCTGCCTCCGATTGCAGCTTCGACATGGCTTCCCGCTTATCCTCTTCCATGAAGGCGCGGGCTTGCTTGACCTGGTCCTGGGCTCGGGTGCGGGCTTGATTCACCAGCTGGCTGCGGGACTGGGTGGCCTCTTGGCGGCGGGTTTCCTGGTTCTTGAAGATTTTCTGGCGCGCTTCGCGCAGGCGTTGCTCGTAGTCAGCGGTGCGGGCTTCGGCGGCTGCAATGTCGGCGCGCGCTTTTTCCATGGCCCCCTGGGTACGGCTCCGGCGCTCGGCCAGCACGGCAGTCAGCGGCCGATGGACCAGGAAAGTGTAGAGGATGTAAAGCGTTCCCAGCAGGATGGCGGTGGGCACGGCTCCGAGCAGTAGTTCGCCTAGTTGTCGGAGTGTCTGTTCCATTTTGTGATGATCGAACTGATTATCGAACCGACGATCGAATCCTTGCCCTGCTGGCTGATTCCAGTAGAAGAAGAGCCGCTTCTAAAACAAATAAAGCTAACACTGTGGCGAGGAAAGTGTCAATGATTGGAGAGCGCTTGGTAGTGGCTTATTTGCGCAATTAAGACACTACCGAGCGCTTGGGTCGGGTCTTAATTCAGCCGTGGCCGGGAGCGCAATCCACTGACCATACATCAGAGGCAGCAACACACTGTTAAGACACTACCGAGCGTTTGGCACGGAATTCGCAAATTGAGACGATATTGGGGCTGGAAGTTGATCCTTGACAATCCAACAGGAGGGTCTACGATGTAAGTATCACCTCCGATCCTAGTCCGGATCGAATGGGCCGATAGCCAAGGAAGAGTCACCGCTTCTTGGCTGGCGGCCCATTTTAAGTTTTGGGGAGTTCTCGCCGCCATTCAACAGTGCAGGCCACGGGAGGCGCTGAGCCAGCGCCCAAACTGACCGAAAAACAAAACTGACCGAAACCGGTACGCGGTCTCGGTCAGCGGAAATCAGCTCACTTCCTGTGTTATTTGGCTTCCGCGATGTGGGCCTAGTGGCCTGCTTCGGACACGGCGGCCACAAACGCCTCTCCGCTTGCGGGAGTGGGCACCCTGCCCGAAAGACCTTCTCTAGCTCTAGCGCTCATGCGCCGTCGCTCTCCCAGGTGTGAGCAATCTTGGGTGTGACCAAATTTTGGTGTGAGCAATCTTGCACAGAATAACTAGCCTCGGCGTGTCATCGTCAGTTTGGTGGAGATGCGGAAAGGGAGACCTTCCTCAAGAGCACTCCAGCCAATTGCCTCATCACGAAACCATCCGTGCATGGGAGAAAGAACGAAGGTGGATCGCTGATGAAACGCGCTTTTCGTCGGTTGCGCGATCGTTTCCGTAGACGGCTTGCCACAATCACGGCATCCTTCTCTAGGCTGTTTGCGTCGCTTTCGCCACCGGCTCGCGGTTTCGCATCGCAAAGAATGTGCCCGTTTTGCGGGTTGATCACGCCGCGGTCCAAGTCGTCTTGCCTGGAGTGCGGAAAGTCGCTCGCGCCAGCCACGCGATAGATGAATTTTCTGGGACGCTCATTGTTGAAGCCGCTCAAAATGAGTAAAGGAGATCAATATGCTGTGGACAATTTTCGTTGTGCTTCTGATTCTGTGGCTCCTTGGTTTTAGCCTCCACGTGGCCGGTGGCCTGATTCACCTGCTGCTGGTGGTTGCGCTGGTGATACTAGTCATTAACCTGGTGAGCGGCCGGCGTGTGGTGTAGAGCCCAGAAGGCTGCGGAAAAACTCATGGCGAGCGAAAAGAGCACGCCTCGGGCGCCTAATACCGGCCTTGCCGCAATAAAAAGGCGGGAAAAAGGTAAAGGCTGTGACATTGGTTATGCTCTAGCCGCCAGCTCCTGCGAGGGAGCTAAACAGCGTGGAGGCATGCACCGTCACAGCCCTTGATGCGATCACCGCTTTCGCGGTCCCAAACCCCAACTGCCCCTCGCAGAGCCGTCGGTTTTTTCAGGTCTGGTTGCCCGTCGGGTTGCCCCGCACGGGCTGATCACTCAGCTTACTTCGGACTGGCTAAAGTTTAATTGAGCCAACCCTTTCAGCCGTCGACGGAACCCACCCTAGAGATTTGCCGGAAGATTGTCAATGCCATTTTTTGGTGCAATTGACCGGTGCCGATGGATCAAAACCCAGGAATGCAACCCATTGAATTGTTGCGGTTTAATGAATGGGAGATTAATTTTTCCCCATTTTTGCACAAAAACTTCACAGGCGCTCGAAGGCGTGAGCAAGGACTACGAAGGAGTGTGCACAGGAATCAGGTAAACATCTTGACGCCGGAAGATACCTCAGGCATGGTTGTTACAGCACCACACAATGTCAGATCTCGTGGCCTACGTCGATGGCGGCTCTCTCGGGAATCCGGGCCCGTCTGGTATTGGAGTGATCATCGACGGCTCCGCCGACGGCACCATCAGAATCGCCAAATGGATCGGGCACCAGGACAATAATGTCGCCGAGTACGTTGCTCTGCTTGAGGCACTGCAATGGGCCCTGCGGCTTAATGCCGATGCGCTTCACGTGTTTTCGGATTCCGAAGTGGTGGTCAGGCAGATGAAGGGCGAGTACAGTTGCCGCAGCCCGCGGCTCTATTCCCTGAATTGGATCTGCCGAAAATTGGCGCGGTCGCTCGATTTCTCTATCGCCCACGTTCGTCGCGAGGACAACGCTGAGGCCAATGATCTGGCCACGTCGGCTGCCCGCAACGCGGAAGCTCCTGCTGCGGAAGCGCCTGCTAATGTTGATTCCCATGAGCATGAACTTGCCCTTATGGGAAACTCACACGTCCGCCCCTGAGAAGTCCGCCCCTAACATGGACCCGCCCTATCGCGAAGCGAACTCGACCGGGCCTTTGCCGCGCGTCGCCGTCGGCGTCCTGATCACGCTCTGTACCGCGAAACTTCTTCTGCACTTCTTCACCAGCGTCCGCCAGTACGGCTACTTTCGCGATGAGCTTTATTACTTGGACATGGCCCGCCACCTCGACTGGGGCTATGTCGATGCCGCCCCGCTGATCGCCGTCTACGCCAAGATCGCGCTCTGGATGGGCGGTTCGCTGGCGGCGCTGCGCATCCTACCCGCGCTCGCGGGTGTGGCCTTAATCGCGCTCACCATGCTCATTGCGCGCGAGTTGGGCGGCGGACGGTATGCCCAGCTTCTCGCCGGAACTGCCATTCTGCTCTGCCCCGCGGTTTTGATCGCGGACAGCCTCCTCACCATGAATGCCTTCGAGCCATTATTCTGGATGGGCTGCATCTGGGTCGTGGCTCGCATCTTGCGCACCGGAGACTCGCGGCTCTGGTTGTGGTTCGGAGTCCTCGCCGGCCTCGGCCTTGAGAACAAGCACTCCACACTGTCTTTCGGATTTGCATTTACCGTCGCCCTGCTTCTGACCCATCAACGCCGCGAGTTCGCCCGGCCGTGGATCTGGATCGCCGGCGCCATCGCGGTCGCACTCTTCTTGCCCAACATCATCTGGCAAATCCGCCATCACTTCCCGACGATCGAAGACCTGGCCAACGTCCGCCGCGAAGGCAAGAATGTCGTACTCGGCCCGCTCGCATTCGTGAAGGAGCAGATCATCGACATGCACCCGATCTTGTTGCCGCTCTGGCTGTCGGGTCTGGTCTGGTTTCTCCGCGACCGCCGCTGGCGCTTGCTCGGACTGACTTTTGCAGTCTTCTTCGTATTGATGGAAGTCGCGCACGCCAAGAATTACTATCTGTTCCCGATCTATCCCATGCTGTTCGCCGGCGGCGCTGTCGTATTTGAAATGTGGCTGGCACCCCGCGCCTCTTGGACCCGCGCCGCCGTCATCGCCATCATCTTGCTCGCGGCTCTTCCTGCCGTCCCGCTGGTGACGTTTATGCTGCCGCCGGAGCGTCTTCTCGCCTATCAAGACGCTATCGGATTCAAACCCGCCAAGGCCGAAGTGCACCACGAATCGCTGTTGCCGCAGCCGGTTGCCGACCAGTTCGGATGGCCCGAGATGGTGCGTGAGGTCGCCGCCATCTATAACTCGTTGCCACCCGACGAGCGCGCCCAGACCGGCATCTGGGCCGGCAACTACGGAGAGGCCGGCGCAATTAACGAGTTCGGCCCTCAATACGGACTGCCTCGCGCCTACTCTCGCCACCAGAACCACTGGTACTGGGGTCCGCCGCCACAGGTTTACAAGAACCTCATCGTGATCGAGTGGAGCCTCGACGATGTGCGCGACAACTGCACTTCATTTCAGGCCTTCGACCACTACCAGCGCTTTGGCATGGGCGAGGAAAACACACAGATATATCTCTGCCGCGGTGTCCTCTTCGACATCCAGAAAATCTGGTGGCACTCCCACCACTGGAATTAGGTTTAGGCGTTGGTTTTGCTCTCTGGATTTTCACCACAGACTGTTAGCGGACGATTTCCAAAAATGAAACTGGCGCGCCCGGAGAGATTCGAACTCCCGACCTACAGCTCCGGAGGCTGCCGCTCTATCCAGCTGAGCTACGGGCGCGCTGCGGTAATGCAAGTGTACATCGTGGGTCGGCCTGCCTCAATGGTTGCGGAGAACCGGGCATTCGATGCCCAGCACTGAAAACGAGCGTGAGAACTGGACCGTCCTCCGGGACCTGAATCATTGCTTGCACTTTGGGACACTACCAGGAACAGCCTTCCGGTTGCACGTGAAGTACCCTTGTGATAACTTAAATAATTGTCCCGGACTTCAGGAAGGGATCAGGGAAGTATTGTGCCCGAAGGGACTTGCTTCCACCTGCTGGCGTAGCTCAGTCGGTAGAGCATCTGATTTGTAATCAGAGGGTCGGGGGTTCGAATCCCTTCGCCAGCTCCAGAAAAACAAGATTCCGGAAACAGACTTAGGTTGGCGCGGCGGCACTGGCGGCGCAGCTTTAGGGCACTCCATTAGAGTATTTTCCGGCGAGTGATAGGTGTCAGGCGGGCGTTCTCGCATTGCGTTTCCCGAGCGGAGCGATGCTGGACAGTGTCGGTGTTGTGTTTCGCGCGCCGGGACGGTGTTTTCGGATTTGCACAGGTGGGTGAGCGGTTAAAGCCAACAGACTGTAAATCTGTCCCTCTCAGGAGGTACGGAGGTTCGAATCCTCCCCTGTGCACCAGAGTGGCGAACGAAAAGGTTTCAAAGTTTCAAGGTTGCAAAGCAAATCTCGCGCGCTTGGGTTGCTTGAAACTTTGAAACCTTGAAACATGGATTTTGTGTGACGATCAAAAAGAAGTTCGTGCTGGCTTTGATCGCTTACGCGGTGCTCGGCGTTTTAGCCTGGACCACGTTGTCGGACGAGCCGATTCGAGTCTTCAATGCGAACGTGAGACTGCGCACCGGGACGCTGCTGATCCTGGGACTGTTCGCGTTTCGAGCGGCACTGTATTTTTGGCGAACCCGGATCGAAGAAGAACGGGCGGACGCGAAGCCGACGGATTAACGATTTGATTCGACGGATTTGATTTTTTGAGCGGCAAGTTTTGAGCAGTGCGGTGAGCCGATGTAGCTCAGTTGGTAGAGCACTCCCTTGGTAAGGGAGAGGTCATCAGTTCAATCCTGATCATCGGCTCCATAAAATGGCGACAAGGTTTCGCGGAGATTGGGTTGAGGTTTGTGGTAGGGCGCGGCTTTAGCCGTGCCGCTTAGGGCCACATATTCGAGCGGCTTTAGCCGCTGAGGCTGAGCGGGAGTAACTCAGTGGTAGAGTCACAGCCTTCCAAGCTGTTGGTCGCGGGTTCGATCCCCGTCTCCCGCTCCAGAGTTGAGGCGGTTTGCGGGCGTGAGCGAAGCGGGAGCCCGCAGCCGAAATCCCGAGCGTTCTGTGCGAGGGATCTAAGCGTTATGCGGGCGTGAGCGAAGGGTCCCCGCCACGCGTTTTTTGCGTGACGGAGTTGACAAGCGGGAGCCCGCAGCCGAAATCCCGAGCAGCTTTTTGCGAGGGATCTGTTGGTAAAGGTTTGATGAGAGCGAAATTCGAGCAGGGTGTCATCAAGGTCGAGAAGGAACGTGAGTTCGCCGACCTGAAAGCTGCGATCGAGAAGGCCTTCGCAGCGGACCGAGTTACGAAGTACTTGAAGGAACTCGACAGCCGCAAGATTCGAGTTCGCGACCTGAATGCGGCGTTCGCGGCGGGTGCGATCGACCGGGCGGCGGGAGAGCAGGCTGGAACGGCGCGGTCTTTGTATGGAGCCCTGCCGGTTTCGGATCAGGCCCAGATGCGAGAGTTTTATCTCTCGAAGATCGAAGAGGTCGATCAGGCGCTGCGGGCCAAGTTTCACAAGCTGTATCAGTATTACTGAATCAACTACTGATCTAAATCAGTGAGATCGATTAGCGAGGCAAAGGAATCATGGCGAAGGTAAAATTTGAACGGACCAAGCCGCACTGCAACGTAGGGACGATTGGCCACATTGACCATGGCAAGACGACGTTGACGGCGGCGATCACCAAGGTATTGCAGAAGCACAACCCGAAGATCGTGTTCCGGTCGTTCGATTCGATCGATAACGCTCCGGAAGAGAAGGCGCGCGGCATCACCATTGCCACGGCGCACGTCGAGTACGAGACGGCGAACCGGCATTACGCGCACGTCGACTGCCCGGGCCACGCCGATTACATCAAGAACATGATTACGGGTGCGGCGCAGATGGATGGCGCGATCTTAGTGGTCGCGGCGACCGACGGTCCGATGCCGCAGACGCGCGAGCACGTGCTCCTGGCGCGCCAGGTAGGCGTTCCTTACATTGTCGTAGCGCTGAATAAGTGCGATGCCGTCGACGATCCTGAGTTACTCGACTTAGTCGAGCTCGAGGTACGCGAGTTACTCAAGAGCTATCAGTTCCCGGGAGACGATGTTCCGGTGGTGAGACTCTCCGCGCTCCTCGCCTTGAACGGCGACGAGAAGTGGGAGAAGCAGATCGACGCTTTGATGGAAGCGGTGGACAAGAGCGTGCCGCAGCCGGCGCGCGAGTTGGAAAAGCCGTTCCTGATGCCGATCGAAGATATTTTTTCGATTCAAGGCCGGGGCACGGTGGTGACGGGACGGATCGAGCGCGGCAAGGTCAAGGTGGGCGAGGAAGTGGAAATCGTCGGCTTCCGGGAGACGCGCAAGACGGTGGTGACGGGCGTGGAAATGTTCAAGAAGCAACTGGACGAAGGCATGGCGGGAGACAACGCCGGCCTGTTGTTGCGCGGCATCGGGAAAGATGACGTGGAGCGCGGGATGGTGCTGGCGAAGCCGGGCTCGATCACGCCGCACACGAAGTTTAAGGCGGAGGTGTACATCCTGACGAAAGAAGAAGGCGGGCGGCACACGCCGTTCTTCAAGGGATACCGTCCGCAGTTTTATTTGCGCACGACGGACGTGACGGGAGTGGCGGAGTTGCCGGCGGGGACGGAGATGGTGATGCCGGGAGACAACGTGAGCCTGGTGATCGAGTTGATCACGCCGGTGGCGATGGAGAAGGGATTGCGGTTTGCAATTCGCGAAGGCGGGCATACGGTGGGCGCGGGCACGATCGCGGAGATTATTACGTAATTTGTGTGGTGGCGGGGCTTTGCCCCGCCTGGACGGGGCGGAGCCCCGTCACCACACAAAGACTAAGGTTAGGGAGTGAGCAATGCCCCGAGAGATTATTACGTTGCAGTGTGGTGATTGCAAAGAGCGGAACTATTCGAAAACTAAGAACCGCAAAACGACGCCGGACCGTCTGGAACTGAAGAAGTTCTGCAGCCGGTGCCGCAAGCACACGCTGCACAAAGAAGTTAAGTAGTCAGTAGTCAGTAGCCAGTAGTTCGGTTTTTTACTGGCAACTGGCAATTGGGAACTGTTTTTAGGGGCGTAAGCTCAACGGTTAAACTGTCGGTCTCCAAAACCGAACTTGGGGGTTCGAATCCCTCCGCCCCTGCCAGATTTAACGGTAAAGCCGAGGGAAAAGTTGAGGCCCGAGAGGGAGCAGTCGAGGAAAGCGGGTAGGTATGGCGACAGCAGTAGAACAGAACGCGATTGCCACGACGCTGAGGTCCTGGCCCGAGCGGATTAAGACCTTTTATAACGACGTGCGTACGGAGATGAAGAAAGTCACGTCTCCCACGCGCAAGGAAGTCCAGGCAACCACGACGGTGGTGATCATCACCGTGTTCCTGTTCGCGTTTTTTTTCTGGGTGGTGGATCTGGCGATCAGCAACAGCCTGGAGCGGATGCTGCATTATCTCTCGCGCCGTTAGCAGCGAGTGAAGGAAGCGATTGAATGCCGGATACGGATACAAATACGAATAAAGAAAAGAACGAAAGCGCTGCGGTTGGCGCTGGCTCAGAAGATGCCGGCCAGCAGGCGCCGCCTCTAGCGCCTGCGGAAGCCGTTCCGGGCGGCGAACCCGCGCGCAATCCGAATATGAAGTGGTACATCATCCACGCCTATTCGGGATTTGAGCGCAAGGTGAGGGAGTCGCTCGAATCGCGGGTGCAGGCTTTCGGGTTGCAGGGCAAGATCGGCAGGGTGCTGATTCCGACCGAGTCGGTCACCGAAGTCCGCGGCGGCAAGAAGTACACCTCGGAGCGCATGTTCTATCCCGGCTACGTGCTGGTTGAAATGGACATGGACGATCACGTCTGGCACGTGGTGAAGTCGACGCCGCGGGTTACCGGATTTGTGGGCACGGGACAGCAGCCGACTCCGCTGTCGGATGAAGAGGTCAATCACATCGTTTACAAAGTGGCCGACAGCCGGGAAAAGCCGAAGCTCAAGGTCAAATTCGAAAAGGGCGAGACGGTGCGCATCGGCGAGGGCCCGTTCGCAACCTTTACGGGCGTGGTCGACGACGTGAACGAAGATCGCGAGACTTTGAAGGTGATGGTCACGATTTTCGGCCGTTCGACTCCGGTGGAATTGGAATTTGGGCAGGTGGAGAAAGTCGCGTAGCAGTCAACAAGGTGAAGCATGGGTACGTTCAGTGTAAAGATGCGAGTGTGGAATCCAGCGCAGCCTGGCGGAGTGGAAGAGTTGGACGCATTCGTCGATACCGGTGCGGCATTCAGCTGGATTTCGCGGGTGAGCCTTCAACGGCTTGGCGTTGCACCCTCCCGAAAAATGAGCTTTCGCACGATCGAGGGACGGTTGCTGGAAAGGGATATGGCGACTGTCTACGTTTCGATCGATAAGTATTCTGTTCCTGACGTTGTAGTCGTGGCCGAGGAAGGCGAGATGGAGGTCGTGGGCGCGCATACTGTCGAAGGGCTGGGCATGGCCGCAGATCCTGTGCAGAAAAAACTGGTTCCAGCCGTGATGCTGGCATTGGGAGCGTCCGAAGACAAGCGGTGGCAAGATTAGGTGGTTCGGAGCTCTGAGCCGAAAATCCTAGACTCGGGGCTGGAGTTCGCAGGTACGGGAAAGGCATCATGGCAAAGAAAGTTACAGGTTCGGTAAAGTTGCAAATTGCGGCGGGCAAGGCCACGCCGGCGCCTCCGGTGGGACCGGCGCTGGGGCAGGCGCAAGTCAACATCATGGAGTTCTGCAAGCAGTTCAATGCCCGCACCGGACAGAAAGAACTCGAAGGGTTGATTGTTCCGGTCGTGATCACGGTCTACAGCGACCGCTCGTTCACCTTTATTACCAAGACTCCGCCGGCTTCGATATTGCTGAAGCGCGCGGCCGGCATCGCCAAGGGATCGGGCGCGCCCAACAAGGATAAGGTCGGCAAGGTGACGCTAAAGCAGGTCGAGGACATCGCGAAGCAGAAGATGCCGGATCTGAATGCTGCGTCGGTCGATGCGGCCATCAAGAGCGTGCGCGGGACGGCACGGTCGATGGGGATTGATGTGGTTGGATAGCGCCGGCGTCTCGCCGGCAGAATTCAGCAGTAGAGACGCGGCTTGCCGAGTCTGAAGTCGAAAACACCACGGCTCTTCGGAACAACGAAGCGGCGGTGGGAGACTGAGGGGAAAATGAAAAAGTCGGGAAAGAATATCGAGAAGTCGCGGAAGGCAGTCGAGCCGCGGCCTTATACGTTGCAGGAAGCGGTTCCACTTCTGCAGAAAGTGAAATACGCAAAGTTCGACGAGACGGTGGAAGTAACGTTGCGGCTGGGCGTCGATCCGAAGCATGCCGATCAGATGGTTCGCGGCACGGTCGTGCTGCCTCACGGGCTGGGCAAGTCGAAAAAAGTTCTCGTCATCGCGAGCGGCGAAAAGGTTCGCGAGGCGGAGGCGGCGGGCGCGGATTTTGTCGGCGGCGAGGACATGGTCGAGAAGATCACGAAAGAGAACTGGACCGACTTCGATGCGCTGATCGCCACGCCCGACATGATGAAGTCGGTGGGCCGTCTGGGTAAAATCCTCGGACCGAAGGGGCTGATGCCGAATCCGAAAACGGGTACGGTCACCATGGATGTGGCGCGCGCCGTGCAGGAAGTTAAGGCCGGCAAGGTCGAGTTCCGCACCGACAAGACCGCGCTCGTGCACGTGCCGGTGGGGAAGATTTCATTCTCGCCCGACAAGTTGGTTGAGAACGCGACCACGCTGATCTCGAGTGTGATCAAGGCCAAGCCTTCGGTCGCCAAGGGCAAGTACATTAAGGCCTGCTACCTGAGTTCGAGCATGGGGCCGGGGATCGCGCTAGACACGACTCCGATCGAGGTTGCGGCCAAGGCATAAGCTTCGACAATGCTGCCGGGCTTTGCCCGGCTGGACGGGGCAGAGCGCCGTCACCACACGAGTTTTGAAAGGGTTTTGACATGGCGGTTACCAGAGCTAAGAAGATTGCGCAGGTTGAAAAGCTTGGTGGCGAACTGAAGAACGCTTCGAGCATGATCGTGGCCACCTACTCCAAGCTAACGGTGACGCAGGACTTCGAATTGCGCAAGGCATTGCGTCCGACCGGGGCGAAGTATCGCGTGGTCAAGAACACTTTGGCCGAGCGCGCCGGCAAGGGCACGCAGGTCGAGGAAGCGCTGAAGAACCTTCAGGGTGTGACCTCGATCGCGTACACCCACGGCGATCCGGTGGCGCTGGCGAAAGCGCTGGCGAAGTATGCCAAGGACAATCCGGAATTCAGTTTCAAGGCCGGTGTGGTCGAAGGCCGCGTGATTACGGTCAAGGAGATCGAATCGCTGGCGACCATGCCCTCGAAGGACGAGCTTTACTCGAAGCTGCTGTTCCTGTTGCACGCTCCGGCGCAGCGTTTGGTTACGGCGATGAATGCGGTCGGACGGAACCTGGCGGTGGTCGTGGGCCAGGGCGTAGAACAAAAAAAGTTCAAAGAAGCGTAGGAATTTGTAATTGGGAAATTTGTAATTGGTAATTTGAACCCGGCGAGCGCAAGCTTTTCAATTTCAAATTACAAATCACCAATTACAAATTTTATTCAAGTTTCGGGGCAGCAAGGCTGCTCGAAAAAAGATTGGGTTATTGCGAAGCGAGGGGTGGCGCGGTCTGAAACTTTGGTGTTGTCTGGCGCCGGAGTTGAAGACCTGGTCGCACTGGAAACCTGGCCAAGCGATAGCAAAATCGTAAATTTTACATAAAGCGGAGAGATTCACATGGCGGATCTACAGCAGTTGGAAGAGTCGATAGTGGGCCTGTCGTTGCTGGAAGCGGCCGAACTGGTCAAGAAACTGGAATCGCGTCTGGGCGTTTCCGCGGCGGCAGCGGCCCCTGTAATGGCTGCTGGCGGCGCGGCGGCGGGCGCGGCAGCCCCGGTGGAAGAAAAGACCGAATTCACCGTCGTTTTGAAAGAGATCGGAGCCAATAAGATCAACGTAATCAAGGCGGTACGGGAGGTCACCAGCCTCGGCCTGAAAGAGGCGAAGGACCTGGTCGATGGCGCGCCCAAGAGCATCAAAGAAGGTGTTTCGAAGGACGAAGCCGAGACCATCAGGAAGAAGTTCACTGAAGCGGGCGCAACTGTCGAAGTCAAATAATTTAGGCAGGGCGGGGGCGGTAGTGTGGAAGGGGAGTTTGGCCCCGCTTGGACGGGGCAAAGCCCGTCACTACACGGGCTGTCCGCCCTGCAATTATTTGACCGAACACTAGCTGAATCCTCGGGAGTGGTGTTAATATCTAATAAATAACCGCTTACCCTGGCTTCACTGCGAGGCGACGGCGACCCGCATCCTCCAAATAGACCCAGGAAGCGGAACGGAACAGGGTCGCTGGAACGAAGTTTGGCAGCCGGTCCCGCGGGCGGCGGGACGGAACAGGCCTTTGAACTGGCGCGGAACTTTACAAGTTATCCAGGATTAAGCGTCGCATGCGGCGCCTGCGGACAGACATGTCCCTGCGGGTGCCGCTGCCTTTTCTCCGCGTACACCGCTCGTTTTCGTCAACCGTAGCACTATTTTGGCGCCACTTTTTAGCGCCCTTCATTCTGCGCTGTACCGCAGCCCTGGGCTGCCTGAAAGCAGGAGTTCCTGAGCATGACAAAGCACAACATCCACCGCAAGCGTTTCGATTTTTCCAAAATTCCAGCAACCATCCAGATCCCGAACCTGATCGAGGTTCAGAAGCGCTCCTATGATCGCTTCCTGCAGATGGACAAACTGCCCAGCGAGCGCGAAGACGGCGGGCTGCAGGCCGTGTTTCAGTCGGTGTTTCCGATCACCGATTTCCGCAACGTTTCCCAGCTTGAGTTTGTCGACTTTGCGATTGGCAACTGGGAGTGCAAGTGCGGCCATCTGAAGGGGCTGCATCACCTGCGCACAACTTGTAAGAATTGCGGATCGACGGTGATCACCGACCCGTTTCATCCCGGCGAAGTTCTCTGCCACAAGTGCGGCACCTACAACGCGAACACTCCCGACTTCTGCAACAAGTGCGGCGATCCCGTGGGATTGCAACTGAAGTACGACGTGGCGGAATGCGAAGAGCGCGGCATGACCTACTCGGCCCCGCTCAAAGTCACGATGCGGCTCACCATCTGGGACAAAGACGAGGCCGGCAACCGCTCGATCCGCGACATCAAGGAGCAGGAAGTTTTCTTCGGCGACGTCCCGCTAATGACGCAGAACGGGACCTTCATCATCAATGGCACCGAGCGCGTCATCGTCAGCCAGTTGCACCGCTCGCCCGGCGTGTTCTTCGAGACGGCGGCCAACCGAACTTATTTTTTGGGAAAGATTATTCCCTACCGCGGTTCTTGGGTTGAGTTCGAATACGACCAGAAGAACGTTCTCTACGTGCGCATCGACCGCAAGCGCAAATTCCTGGGCACGATTTTCCTGCGCGCGCTGGGACTGCGTTCCGGCGAAGACATTCTGAAGACTTTCTACACCACGGACCGCCTGATTATCCGCGACAAGAAGCTGTTCTGGACGCTGGATCCGGCGAGCGAAAAGCCCACGAATCTGCTAGGCATGAAACTGGCGCACAGCGTCAAGTCAAAGTCGGGCGATGAAGTGGCGCACTCCGGCCGCAAAATCACCCCGGCGACGATGAAGGAAATTCAGAAGGCGAAGATCGGCGAGATCGAAGTGGACACCACCGATCTTGAAGGCGCGTGGGCGGCCAGCGACATCGTCGACACCACGACCGGTGAAGTGCTGATCGAGGCCAACTCGGAAATCACCGCCGACAAGCTGGCCAAGATCCTGGAATCGGGCGTGATCGAAATGAACGTGTTCTTCCCCGAGCGCGACGACGTGGGCACGGTGATCAGCCAGACCCTGCGCCGCGATTCGGTCGCCAGTCCCTCGGAAGCTTTGATTGAAATTTATCGCAAGCTGCGTCCCGGAGATCCGCCGACGCTGGACACAGCGACGGCGTTGTTCCAGGGCATGTTCTTCGATCCGCGCAAGTATGACTTCTCGCGGGTGGGCCGGTTGAAGTTCAACATCAAGCTGTTCGAAAACCCGGAGGCGACGAGCCTGGAACAGCGTACGCTTGATCCCACGGATTTCTACGCGACCATCAAGTACCTGCTCAAGCTGCGCAAAAATATCGGCGCGGTGGACGACATCGATCACCTGGGCAATCGCCGTGTGCGAGCGGTTGGCGAGCTGCTGGAAAACCAGTTCCGCATCGGCCTAGTCCGCATGGAGCGCGCGATCAAGGAAAAAATGAGCGTGTACCAGGAAATGTCGACGGCCATGCCGCACGACTTGGTCAACGCCAAGCCAGTGATGGCCGCGATTCGCGAGTTCTTCGGATCCTCGCAGCTGTCCCAGTTTATGGATCAGACGAATCCGCTGTCGGAAATCACGCACAAGCGCCGCCTGTCAGCCCTTGGGCCGGGCGGACTGTCGCGCGAACGCGCCGGATTCGAAGTTCGCGACGTCCATCCCACGCACTACGGACGTATCTGCCCAATTGAAACGCCGGAAGGCCCGAACATCGGACTGATCTCGTCGTTGAGCTGCTTTGCCCGCATCAACGACTACGGTTTCATCGAGTCGCCGTACCGCAAGGTGAAGAACGCGCGCGTGGTGGATTACGTCATCGTCGTCAATGCCGGTGACAGCAGCTACAAAGTCGGCGACTATGCCGAGAAGAGCGAGATGGAAAAGGTCAACGCCGATTTGAAAGAACGGCGCAAGAAGCCGGTCGAGGTCGAGCCGTTCTCTTTCTATCTATCAGCGTGGGAAGAAGACCGGCACACCATTGCTCAGGCCAACATCGAACTGGACGACAAGGGCCGCATCGCCGGCGAGCTGGTCAACGCGCGCAAAGCGGGCAACTTCGTGCTCGTGAATCGAGACGAAGTGGACTACGTCGACGTTAGCCCGAAGCAACTTGTTTCCGTAGCCGCATCGCTGGTGCCGTTCCTTGAACACGACGACGCCAACCGGGCGCTGATGGGCGCGAACATGCAGCGCCAGTCCGTGCCGCTGCTCCGTGCTCAGGCTCCGATCGTCGGAACCGGCATGGAAGGCGTTACCGCGCGCGATTCGGGCGCGGTGGTGCTGGCACGCCGCAACGGGATCATCGATTCGGTCGATTCCGAACGTATCATCGTTCGCGTCGAAGGCGAGCATCATCCGATGCAGCTTTCCCGCGAAGTGGGCAGTGACATTTACCAGCTCACCAAGTTCAAGCGCTCGAACCAGAACACCTGCATCAACCAGAAGCCGATCGTGAAGAAAGGTCAAAGGGTGGTAAAGGGACAAGTGATTGCCGACGGTCCGTGTACCGACTTTGGCGAGTTGGCCCTGGGACGCAACGTGCTGGTCGCGTTCATGCCCTGGCGCGGCTACAACTTCGAAGACGCGATCCTGGTTTCGGAAAAGATGGTGAAGGAGGATTACTACACCTCGGTTCACATCGAAGAGTTCGAGCTAGAAGCGCGCGACACCAAGCTCGGCCCCGAGGAAGTGACCCGCGACATTCCGAACGTGAGCGAATCCACGCTGCGCAATCTGGACGAAGCGGGCGTGATCCGCATCGGCGCCGGCATCAAGCAGGGAGACATCATTGTCGGCAAAGTTACGCCGAAAGGCGAAACGCAACTGACGCCGGAAGAGAAACTGCTGCGCGCCATCTTCGGCGAAAAGGCCGGCGACGTGCGCGACGCTTCGCTCTACTGCCCGCCTGGAATCGAAGGCATCGTAGTGGACGTGAAGATCTTCTCGCGCAAAGGCCAGGAAAAGGACGAGCGCGCCAAGACGATCGAAGGCAACCAGATCGCGAAGCTCGAAAAGAACCTTTCGGACGAGATCCGAATTCTCACCGATGAACGCTTGAAGCGTTTGGAAGGCCTGCTCGGCGGCAAGGAAGTGCAAGCCGATCTGCACGACGAGCGCACCAACAAGCGGCTGCTGACCAAGGACACGATTCTGGATCGCGACGCGATCGAGCGCATCTCGACCCGCAACCTGAAGCGAATTAAATACGCTGACAAGGATCCGCGGGTGAATGAGCAGATCGACGAGATCGAGGAAATGACCTCGCGCCAGATCGATGTGCTCAAGAAGATTGTCAACGAAAAGAAAGATAAGCTGACCAAGGGCGATGAGCTGCCGCCGGGCGTGATCAAGCTGGTGAAGGTCTACATCGCCATGAAACGCAAGCTGAGCGTCGGCGACAAAATGGCCGGACGGCACGGGAACAAGGGCGTGATTGCGCGCATTCTGCCGGAAGAGGACATGCCCTACCTCGAGGATGGAACGCCGGTCGAGATCGTCCTCAACCCGCTCGGCGTGCCCAGCCGTATGAACGTTGGACAGATTCTCGAAACCCATCTCGGATGGGCGGGATATGAACTGGGCCTGAAGATCGCGGAGTTGCTGAAGCAGAACACTCGCGTCGACGCTATCCGTCGCGATCTCAAAACTCTGTTCAAGGACACCGTGCTGGCGGACACCATCGCGGACATGAGTGAAGACGAACTCGAAGCGTTGGCGCCGACTCTGCAGAATGGCGTGTTCATGGGATCGGCCGTATTCGACGGCGCTCGGGAGACGGAAATCAAGGCGTTATTGGAGAGCGCGGGCCTGCCCACGTCGGGCAAGACCACCCTGCGCGACGGCATGACGGGCGAGAAGTTCGAACTGCCGGTCACGGTGGGCTACATCTACATGTTGAAGCTGTCGCACCTGGTGGACGACAAGATTCATGCGCGTTCCATAGGGCCGTACTCGCTGATCACGCAGCAACCGCTGGGTGGCAAGGCGCAGTTCGGAGGCCAGCGTTTCGGGGAAATGGAAGTGTGGGCACTCGAAGCGTACGGCGCGGCGTTCATCCTGCAAGAATTGCTGACCGCGAAGTCGGACGATGTATATGGCCGCACCAAGATCTACGAGGCCATCGTCAAAGGCGAGGCCGCGATGGAGCCGGGCGTGCCTGAGTCGTTCAACGTGCTGATTCGCGAATTGCAGGCGCTCTGCCTGGATGTCGAGTTGATCAAGATCACGGAGAAGAAGCCCGTGGCGGTGGCAGCGGATTAGTCGTCGGTCGCTGGTCGTCGGTCGTTAGTAATCGGCGACGGTCATCGGCGACCAGCGGCACAGACGCAAAGGTTTAGGAACGAGACTCGCAGGATTGCCTTTGAGGCTGCGGGTCAGAGATTGAGCTAGCGACTGACGACCAGCGACTAGCGACTTCTTCAAAGGCCGCGCGCGGCGGCGCACAGCCGAGGAAAGCGGAGGAACATGTTTCGTTCGAGCCCGTTCGATATGGCAAATCCGGTGGCTGACTTTGATGCCATTCGCATCAGCCTGGCGTCCCCGGAAAAGATCCGGAGTTGGTCGCATGGGGAAGTGACCAAGCCGGAAACCATCAACTACCGCACCTTCAAGCCGGAGCGCGATGGCTTGTTCTGCGCGCGCATTTTCGGCCCGGTCACCGACTGGGAATGCCTCTGCGGCAAGTACAAGCGCATGAAGCATCGCGGGGTGATCTGCGACAAGTGCGGCGTGGAAGTCACGCTGTCTAAAGTTCGCCGCGAGCGCCTGGGGCACATCGAGCTGGCTTCGCCCTGTTCGCACGTGTGGTTCTTCAAGGGCCTGCCCAGCCGCATCGGGCATCTGCTCGATATTTCCCTGCGCGATCTGGAAGCGATTTTGTACTTCGAGGCCTACGTGGTCGTCGATCCCGGCGACTCTCCCGTGAAAGAGCGCGAAGTCATCAAGGACGAAGCCAAGTACCGCGAACTCGATCAGCAATATCGCCCCGCCGGCTTCAAAGCCATGATGGGCGCGGAAGCGATCAAGGAACTTCTGAAGCGCATTGAGGTCGATGCGCTGGCTGCCGAACTTCGCGAGAAGATGAAGCACGAAACCTCGCTGCAGAAGCGCCTGAAGTATGCCAAGCGGCTGAAGGTTGTCGAGGCCTTCCGCAAGAGCGGCAACAAGCCGCAGTGGATGATTCTCGACGTGCTCCCGGTGATTCCACCGGAACTGCGTCCGTTGGTTCCTCTGGATGGCGGGCGCTTCGCCACTTCCGATTTGAACGATCTTTACCGGCGCGTCATCAACCGCAACAACCGGTTGAAGAAGCTGATGGACCTGCACGCTCCCGAAGTCATCGTGCGCAACGAAAAGCGCATGCTGCAGGAAGCGGTCGACGCTCTGTTCGACAACGGACGCCGCGGGCGCGTTCTGCGTGGCGCCAACAACCGGCCGCTGAAGTCGCTCTCCGATACGCTGAAAGGCAAGCAGGGGCGCTTCCGCCAGAACCTGCTCGGCAAGCGCGTGGACTACTCCGGACGTTCGGTAATCGTGGTCGGTCCCGAGCTCAAGCTGCACCAGTGCGGCTTGCCGAAGAAGATGGCTCTCGAATTGTTCAAGCCCTTCATCTATCACCGGCTGGAACAAACGGGAAACTGCACCACCATCAAGCAGGCAAAAGAAATGGTGGAGCAGCAGGAACCGATCGTCTGGGACATTCTGGAAGAAGTCATCAAGGACCATCCCGTCATGTTGAACCGCGCGCCTACGCTCCATCGTCTGGGCATTCAGGCGTTTGAGCCGGTGCTGGTAGAAGGCAAAGCAATTAAGATCCACCCGCTGGTCTGCACCGCGTTCAACGCCGACTTTGACGGCGACCAGATGGCAGTGCACATTCCGCTTTCGCCCGAGGCGCAGGTGGAAGCCAGCGTCTTGATGCTGTCTTCGCACAACATCCTGTCGCCGGCGTCCGGCCAGCCCATCACCGTGCCCACGCAGGACATGGTGCTCGGTCTCTACTATCTGACGAAAGCGAAACCGGGGGCGAAGGGCGAAGGCCGTTCTTTCGCCAACATCGACGAAGTCGTGATCGCGCTCGAAATGGGCGAGGTGGAAACGCTCACCCCGATTCGCCTGCGCTACACCGGCGAAGTCATCGACCTGACACAAGCCTACGACGATCAGGATGTGAACCATACGGAGCCCGTGCAGGTTAAGCGCGAGTTCCTGAATACCACCGTCGGCCGCGCCATTCTAAACGACCATTTGCCCAAGACCGTGCCGGGCGTCAACGTGGCGATGCCTTACATCAACGGCTTGCTCAAGAAAAAGGGTGTCGGCCAGTTGGTCAATTACTGCTACCTGCGGTTCGGCCTGGAAGTGACCGTCAAGATGCTCGACGAGATCAAGTCGCTCGGCTTCAAGTACGCCACACGCGCCGGCCTTTCCATCGGCATCGACGACATGGTCATCCCGGACAACAAGAAGACCCTGGTGAAAGACGCCGACAAGCAGGTGATCAACGTGCAGCAGCAGTACCTGGACGGCGCCATCACCAACGGCGAACGCTACAACAAGGTCATCGAAATCTGGTCGGCCATTACGGAAAAAGTTGCCGATGAAATGTTCAACCAGATGCAGAAACGGGATAAAGAGGGCGAACTCAATCCGATTTACGTCATGGCCGACTCCGGCGCCCGCGGATCGAAACAGCAGATCCGCCAGCTCTCCGGGATGCGCGGACTGATGGCGAAACCGACCGGCGAAATTATCGAGACGCCGATCACGGCGAACTTCCGTGAAGGTTTGACGGTGCTCGAATACTTTATCTCGACGCACGGCGCCCGCAAGGGATTGGCCGATACGGCTCTGAAGACCGCCGACTCGGGCTACCTGACGCGCCGTCTGGTGGACGTTGCCCAGGACGTGATCATCAGCGAATACGACTGCGGCACCGTGGACGGAATTTTCGTCTCCGGTATCGTCGAAGCCGGTGAAATTATCGAACCGCTGCGCGACCGCATCGTGGGCCGCGTTTCACTCGAAAAAATCAAAGACTATGAAGGCCAGGTCGTGGTCGACGTGAACCATGAGATCACCGAAGATCTCGCGGGCGCGATTCAGGCTGCCGGTATCGAGCGGGTGAAGATTCGCTCCGTGCTCACCTGCGAGTCGCGGCGCGGCGTTTGCGTCATGTGCTACGGACGTAATCTGGCTTCCGGGCGCCTGGTCGAACTCGGCGAGGCCACCGGCGTGATTGCGGCGCAGTCCATCGGCGAACCGGGAACGCAGCTCACCATGCGTACCTTCCACATCGGTGGCACGGCATCGCGAGTTTCGGAACAGTCCCGCCTCGATGCCAAGAGCAACGGCATCGTGCGCTTCGTCAATCTGCAGACCGTGAAGTCCAAGACCGGAGACCTCGTGGTCATGAATCGCCAGGGCTCGATTGCAGTCGTGGACGAAAAGGGCCGCGAACGTGAGCGCTACGCGGTCGTCTACGGTGCCAAGGTCAAAGTCGCCGAAGGCGGGCCTGTCGCGCTCGGCGAGGCGCTCGTCGAGTGGGATCCATACACCTTCGCCATCCTCACCGAAATTGGCGGCACGGCGCAGTTCAAGGACTTGCAGGAAGGCATAACGTTGCACGAGGAAGTCGACGAAGTCACCGGTCTGTCGCGTCACGTGGTGGCGGATTCACCCGACGAGAAGCGTCAGCCGGCCATCGTAATCAAGGGCAAGGCCAGCAAGCGCTATCTGATGCCTTCGCGTGCTCACCTCATGGTTCAGGACGGAGACACGGTGTTTCCCGGCGACGTTTTGGCCAAGATCCCGCGTGAGACGACCAAGACCAAAGACATCACGGGCGGTCTGCCGCGTGTGGTCGAATTGTTCGAGGCCCGTAAGCCGCGCGAGACCGCCGTCATCAGCGAAATCGATGGCGTGGTGCGCTTCGGCGAAGTGGCCAAGGGACAGCGCAAACTCTACGTGGCAGCCGATAACGGCACGGAGAAGGAATATTCCGTTCCGCGCGGTGTCCATATCAACGTGCAGGAAGGCGAGCGCGTCCGGGCAGGTGAACCGCTTATGGACGGGCCGCTCAACCCGCACGACATTCTGGCCGTGCTCGGTGAAAAAGAACTGCAGGCTTACCTGGTGAACGAAATCCAGGAAGTCTACCGCTTGCAGGGCGTGAACATCTCCGACAAACACATCGAAGTGATCGTTCGCCAGATGATGCGCTGGGTGAAGGTCGAAGATGTGGGCGACACCCAGTTCCTCCTCGAACAGCAAGTGGACAAGTTCCGCTTCCACGAGGAGAACGAGCGTGCGATTGCGCAGGGCGGCAAACCGGCTACCGGGCGTCCGTTGCTGCTCGGTATCACCAAGGCGTCGCTCTCCACCGATTCGTTCATCTCCGCTGCCTCCTTCCAGGAGACCACGCGCGTGCTGACCGAAGCTTCCATTCAGGGAGCGGTCGATCATCTGCGTGGCCTGAAGGAGAACGTAATCGTGGGCCGCTTGATTCCCGCCGGCACCGGCATGGAATATTACCGGAACGTGCGTCTGTCTCCAGAAATGGAAGAGGCCGCCAGCAAGGTGCAGGAGGAAGTCTCGCAAGCCTACGAAGATGCCGAGCGAGCCCTCGAGCTCATGCGCCACGAAGGCGAGACCGAAGAACTAGCTGCGGAGTAAACCGAAACGAATCCAGGGCAGGGGCGACGCAAGTCGCCCCTTAGTTTTTGCTCGTGTGGTGACAGTTTTGCTCTTGGGGTGACGGGGCTTTGCCCCGTCCATGCCGAGCCAAGCTCGGCATCTAATAAGTCGCCGCAACTCTCGATTCGCTATAAAATGACGCTTAATTGGACGACGGTTTCTTGACGCCAATGTCTTTAGCACTGGACCAACAGCGCCTGACCGGGCAGCCTCAGGATCCGAACCCCAAGCCGGAGCCACTTCCTGGTGCGCTGATACTGGCCCCGGCATTGGGGCGTTTCTGGCGGCTGTTCCGCTTGTCGATCTGGCGTGCCTTCGAGCACGATGCTTTCGGGACCGCCAAAGCGTCCGCCTATTCCGCCATCTTCACTTTTTTCCCCGCCTTACTGGTGCTCGGCTCGGCTCTTGCCGCCCTTAGCCGGGGCAAAGTCTACCTGCGCGAGATCTCCTACGCGCTCGGCACCATTTTGCCTGCGGGCAGCTCAGCCGCACTTTCCTACCTCAGAGGCAGCACGGACCGGTCGGTTGGCCTGCTCTTCTTCACTTCGTTGTTGACGGTCTGGAGCGCTTCCGGCGCCATCATCTCCTGGATGGATGGCTTTCGCCGCGCCTGCCAGCTTCCCAAGACCTGGGGACTGCTCAAAGAGCGCGCGATTGCGATCTCACTGGTCTTGATGGCCGGGTTGCCGCTGACCTTCGCCACCATTCTGGTTGCCTTCGGCAGCCGCATTGAAACGCGGATTCTGTTTCACATCGGGCATGAATTCGGGCCTCTGATTCTGTTATTGTGGGGCGCGATCCGCTGGGCCATCGCGATCCTGACCAGCATCGCGGTGATCCAGCTTATCTATCACAACGCGGTGCCCCGCACCCAACCCTGGCACACCGTGTTGCCGGGCGCTGTTCTTGCGACCGCCATGTGGCTGATCTCCACCGCGCTCTTTGGATGGTATTTGCAGCACTATGCGGACTACAGCGTGATCTACGGTTCGCTCGGTGTTGGCATTGCGCTGCTGGTCTGGATGTACCTGATCTCGCTGGCGGTTCTGATTGGCGCCGAATTCAACGCCATGCTTTTTCCTCGCAGTCTCACGAAGGTTCCGCCTCCGCGGACAGACGCGGAAACTCGCTGACGGTGCAGTCAGGGGCCGATACCCACGCTGTGAACGACTCATTTGCTGAATTCCGCGATGACTCACTGAACCCCGCCGTCCGCGGCTTCCTGCACTCACCCGCAGCGGCAAACGGCGATGCGCTGATCCTCACACACGGCGCAGGCTCGGATTGCACGGCTCCTCTGCTGGTCGCGCTCAGCGAAACCTTTGCCGCACAAGGCTTCCTGGTTCTGCGCTGCGATCTGCCCTTTCGCCAGAAGGGCGAACGGCGAACCCGTCCCCCGTTTCCGGGCAATACGGAGCGCGATCGTGCAGGCCTGCGCAACGCGGTTGCTGCAATGCGTAAGACGGTCGCGGGCCGTATCTTTCTCGGCGGCCACTCCTACGGCGGACGCCAGTCGACAATACTCTGCGCCGCCGAACCAGAGCTTGTTTCGGGACTCCTTCTGCTTTCTTACCCTCTGCACCCACCGCGCAAACCTGAACAATTGCGTATCCAGCATCTGCCCAATTTGCGCGCTCCGAGCCTGTTCGTGCATGGAACTCGCGACCCCTTCGGAAGTGTGGAAGAGATGACGAACGCCCTGCGGCTAGTCCCGGCCAAAACCGAGTTAATGAAAGTGGAAGGCGCGGGACACGACTTGGGTTTCAAGGGGAAGGCGCGAGCGCTAGAACTTCCGGCAAGCATCCTTGCCAGATTCGAAGAGATTTTCGCCTAGGTTGTGTGGAAGCGGGGCTACGCCCCGCTTGGACGGGGCAAAGCCCCGTCCCCACACAAGCAAGCAATGAAATGATTTTCTCGGCGCCCCTCTGCGTCTCGGCGGTGTGAGCGCCCTAATTCACCCATCCTGACTTCGAGCCGCCATTCGTTTTGTCATTATCGTCGGGGGGTATGTAGTTTCCATGCTCGTCGAAGGTGACTTTGCGGTTGTGATCTCTCATATAGACTTCAAATTTTCTCGCCGCGCGCCGCCGCTTCCAGCGGTAGTAAGAGTTCCGCACGCCGAAATATCGCTCCGATGCCACATAGCTCATGCCGCGAGAGGGCATGAATTTTACCCACAGGTAGCCGAAGAGCAATCCGCCCAAATGAGCAAAAACCGCGATTCCGCCCTGCGACTCCCGATCAAAAACGGCAATGATCGCGACCACGACCCAAATGCCGACCAGGTATTTGGCCTTGATCCTGAAAGGCAGCGGAAACAAATACATTTCCTGATCCGCGCAAAGAATTCCAAAGGCCATCAGCAGACCGAAAATTCCGCCGGACGCGCCGACCGTTCCAATTCTCGGGTTCATCCCAAGGAAATGGGTGTACGAGACAGCAATGGTTATCAGAGCCGCGCCCACAACGCAGAACGTGTAGCACTCGATGAACCGCCGCGGCCCCCAGTCGCGCTCCAGGTACGCGCCGATAAACCAGAGCGTGAGCATGTTGAAAAACACATGACTGAAGCCGGCGTGCAGCAACGAGTACGTGACCACTTGCCACACCTTGCCATGCATCACGGCAACCGGGATGAGCGCCAGCCACTCCTGCATCAGAACGACAACGTCCGGGGCAAAATTCTCCATCACCTTCTGAAACAGATAGATCCCCGTGCATGTCAGAATGATGCGCCTCACCCATCCTGCAAATGGGGGAAAGCTGAACGAGATGGTTTGTCCGCGACTCACTTTTATGTCTTCATCTTTCTGGCTCCGGCACAACCGGCAGACTGCGATGCCCCGCCGCATCGACCGAGCGCACACCGAATATCACATTATCCTTCGAAACCTTCAGGGTTGCACGCGTACCGCTGCTGATCGTTTGGACGTACTCCCAATCGGCCGCGCTCGTCGACCGCCAGGCCACCTCATAGGTGGCCGCGCCGGCCGCAGGCTCCCAAGTCAAAGTCGTGTCGTTTTCGAGGTTCTTGGTCAGCATTCTTACGGTCGCCGGCGGTGCTGGAGCCGATGCCAGCGAGGCTAGGGACGCCGCGTTCAACCGCGCGACGTGCGCCACATACTCGAAGTCCACGAACTTCGGCAGGTCCCCATATTCGATACCGTTGGCGTCATCCTTGCGAACGTTCTGATGTTGATGGTTAAAGTTTTCGCGGAATTCGGTGAACCGCACGGCGGCGAAGCCCTGCTGATTGAAAGAGTAGTGGTCGCCGCCGCGCAGGAAGCGGTCCAACCGGAAGATCAGAAGCGGTTTGACTCCCGCCTCGTAGGAGCGCCCTACATCGGCAATGTAGCGGGCAAGTTCGCGCGAAGGCGAGTCGCTCTCTCCGCCGAGCATTCGGATTCGCTTAATTTCAGCCTCGCTCGCCGCAGCAGGTAGCCCTTCGGAAAAAACGCGCACCACGCTTGTATCCTGTTGCGGATTGCGGTCGCCTCCCACAATGTCATTGTTCAAGACGGCTTCGATGTTCCACCCCTGCTGCTTGGCCATCTCGGCGAAATGCCTGCTGCCGTTCAGACCCTGCTCTTCTCCCGCAACCGCCAGAAAAATAATCGTCGCCGGGAACTTAAGTTTGCTAGCAGCTTGGCTCAAAACGCGGGCGCATTCCAGGCTCACCGCCGTGCCGCTCCCATCGTCATTCGCGCCCGGCGCAGGGTCGGTCCCGTTAAGAATATCGCTGTTGCGCGAGTCGTAATGGCCTGTGACCAGCACGATGCGATTCGCCTGCCGCGGGTCGCTTCCGCGCAGTACCGCATAAACATTGGTGATTTCGGTCGGCGTCGGGATGCGGTCGCCGGGCTGCTCGGTGAAAGTGTCGGTTTTCACCTCCAGGCAGCCGCCGCAGTTTTTGGAGTAGCGCTCAAACTCCGCCTTGATCCACTCCCGCGCCGCTCCGATTCCCTTCCCCGCTTTGACGGACTCCTCATCCTGCGCCGAAATTGTGGACCGGTTCTGGAAGCTGACCAGCTTCTCTATCGTCTGCCGGATGTGGTCCGCCGAAGCTTGCCGAATCGCTTCGGCGATGTGCGAGTCGGTGTGCGGGTCGGCGGCCAAGCGCGGCACGGGACCATGTTCCGGCGCCATTTCCTGAGCCGGGCATAAAGGAATGCAAAACGCCAGGGCAACCACAACGGCCGCCGCAAGACTTGCGGGAAGCTGACCGGCACTGGAAGACTCGGCCCTCTCAGAATTTTCTTGGTAAGCCACTTGACCTTTTCCTCTCGAAGAAACTAAATATAACAGGGTACCCCGAACGTGGAGGAAATCATGGTGTACTGTCCTGAATGCGAGACGGATCTCGACATCGATGAGGATGAGGTCGATGAAGGCGCGGTCGTCTCCTGCCCGGAGTGCGGCACGGACTTCGAGGTGATCACAGTGAATCCCGTAGAACTGAAGCCCGTCGGCGAAGACGAGGATCTGGAAGATGAGGACGAAGAGGACGCCGACGAAGAAGAGGATGAGGACGAAGATTCCTGAAGAATCCTGCACATATCCGCGCGTTCCGGCGACTTATCGCAATGGCCTCGTCAGTCTTGTTCCTAGCGTGTCTCATTGCCCCTGCGAACGCGCGGGGTAGCGAGCGCGAGAAGCCGCAGCCTTACGCGCTGATCTTTGGAACCGTTTGGGACCCCGACGGGCACCCGCTCTACGGGGTCAAAGTAAAGATCCGGCGCGCCAACGAGAAAAAAACGCGCTGGGAGCTCTATTCCAATCACACCGGCGAGTTCGCCCAGCGCTTGCCCGCCGGCAAGGCGGACTACATCGTTTCGGCGGACGTGAAAGGCTACAAGCTGCCCTCGGGCAGACAGTTGAAGCCGGGCGCCGAAGTCACCGTGCATATCGACTATGACGAGCGTTCTGACATCGGTCTTCATTTAGACTGGTAATCACCGCCGTAACGGAATCGCCGGCAATGGCGATGGCAACGACAATGACAATGACAATAGCAATGAGAAATTCATGAAGAATGCGGTCATCGCAGTTGCGGCTGCGCTGCGGGTCCTCTTGTCGCTGGTTATGTTGTCGGCGCCGGTCGTCTTCACTTTGACATCGGTCTCGGCGGCTCCAGCGCAGTTGGTGGGCCGCAATTCGAAGGAAGACAAGACCCGCCTGCTCACTGGCAAGGTGCTGGACGGCGGCGACAATCCTTTGCCGAACGCGGTCGTCTACCTGACCAACACCCATACCCGCTCGGTGAAAACTTATATCGTTGGCACGGACGGAAGCTACCGTTTTCCTGCGCTCCAGCCCAGCATCGATTACGAAGTGTATGCACAGTACAACAACCGCAAGAGCCACACGAAAACGGTCAGCCAATTTGACAATCGTTCGCAGGTTTACATCAGTTTGAAAATCGACACCAAATAGGCCCTTTCGGCTCCGACTGGCGGGCTGCGGAAAACGCCACTAGTGTGGGGACGGGGCTCTGCCCCGTCCAAGCGGGGCAGAGCCCCGCCTCCACACAATCATTCAAGCGGGTTTTGGGAAGGGCAAGAAAACGGCCACCGCTGCCGGTGGCCGTAAATTCCATGCTGTGCGCAAAAGCTAGTTACTGTCTCCGCCCGCGCGTTTCCACGAGATCAAGTCGCCGATGGTGGTGTGGTTTGAAGACGAGGAGGATGTTGCCGGGTGCTTGTAAGACTCGACTTCCTGCCGCGACGCTTCTTCGCCGACCGCCCGGATGCTTAGGCCCACTTTTTTCTCTTCCTGATTCATCTTGATGATCTTGAATTCGAACTCGCCGCCGGGTTCGAGATGCATCGGCTGTCCGTTCCCGTCGACGGCTTCCGAGTTGTGACATAGGCCTTCGATGCCTTCGGCAATCTCGACAAATGCGCCGAAGTTGGCCACACGCAGGATCTTGCCATGCACAATGTCGCCGACGCGGTGCTGCGCGAAGAACGAATCCCAAACGTCGGGCTGCATCTGCTTCACGCCGAGTGAAAGGCGCCGCTTGTCCGGTTCAATGGCCAGGATGACGGCCTTCACCTTGTCGCCCTTTTTCAACACCTCGGAAGGATGCTTCACGCGGGTCGTCCAGCTCAGGTTGCTGACGTGCACCAGGCCGTCGATTCCGTCTTCGATTTCAATGAAAGCGCCAAACTCGGTCAGATTGCGCACACGGCCCTCGACCGTCGCCCCCACCGGATATTTGTCGTGCAGCGTATCCCAGGGGTTGGACGCGAGCTGCCTCATGCCGAGCGATATCCGGCGCTCGGTCGGGTTCACGCTCAGGACCACGCAATCCACCTGGTCGTTTACATTGACGAGCTTCGATGGATGCTTCATCCGTTTCGACCACGTCATTTCACTCACGTGGACGAGGCCTTCAATGCCCTGTTCGAGTTCCACGAAGGCGCCGTAATCGGTGACGCTGATCACGCGCCCGTGGACGTGCGCGCCCACCGGGTAGCGGTGCTCCGCATCCAGCCACGGATCGGGCGTGAGCTGTTTGAAGCCGAGCGAAACGCGCTGCTTGTCTTTGTCGTACTTCAGCACCTTCACCTGAATCTGGTCGCCGACGTTGACCAGATCGCGGGGGTGAGTCAAACGTCCCCACGACATGTCGGTGATATGCAAGAGGCCGTCAATTCCGCCCATATCGACAAACGCCCCGTACTCGGTCAGGTTCTTGACGATCCCGGTGAGGATGCTGCCTTCTTCCAGGTGCTGCAGTGTTTTGCCGCGCTTCTCCGACTGCTCTTCTTCCAGAAGCTGTTTGCGCGAGACCACGATGTTGCCGCGCTTCTTGTTGAGCTTGATGATGGCGACTTCCATCGTCTGGCCCTTCATGCCATCCAGATTCCGGATGGGACGCAGGTCCACCTGCGAGCCTGGCAGAAAGGCGCGCGCGCCGTGAATGTCTAGGGTCAGGCCGCCTTTGATGCGTTCCACGACGACGCCCTGGATCGGCTTCTTCTCGTTGTAAGCGCGCTCGATCTCGTCCCACGATCGCAGCCGATGTGCCTTCAGATGCGAGAGGTTGACGTAGCCTTCTTCGGTTTCGCCCTTCTCCCGCATTACGTCGATCTCATCGCCGGGCTGGAACTTCGGCTTGCCCTCGTGATCGAGAGCCTCCGCAATCGGTACCATGCCTTCGGATTTCGCTCCGATATCGACGACGACGTGGGTCGCGGTCAGTTTCACTACGCGGCCTTTGATTACGTGGTCCTCGCCAACCGCTTCCTCGGTTTCGGTCTCGAAGTGCTGGAGAGCGGCGGCGAAATCATCGGCGCCAGCCGCGGCATTCTCGGGGGCTGAATTTTCAGGAGGGTCATTCTCCCGGATGTCGTTTTCACGAGCACCGTTTTCAGGAGCGTCAGGGGTGGAAGCTATTGCTTCCGCGGGTGAAGGTTGTGCGGCCTCGGGAACGTCTAGTACGGCCGAGGCGCCGGTGTGGGTGTCGTGTTCAGGTGTCATGGTTTCAAGACTGGATTCAAGGTTGCGAGCGGTGTTGTCGTCGAACAAGTTCATAGCCTCTGTGTCGCACGCGTTCGTGCGCAACTCATGCGGGACGTGGTGTAGCGGACTGCTGGCGTGGTCATTAGAGTTGCGTTGAGGCCGACCTGGCGGACGACCCTAGGACAATTCCAGCTGGTTCGAAACCGCGTCCAATAGGGGACCATTTGACTATAGCAACCGTTTTGGAACAGTGTCAAACCCGATTCCGGCCCATGGCCTAATAATTTACAGATTTGTCACACGGCTGAGCTGCGAGCTTCGAGCCAAACCGCTGTCACCCTCGGTTTTCTTAGCTCGCAGCTCGCAGCCCGTAGCTCGCAGCTCGCAGCGTATTTCTGCTACCCTCCCCCCATGGACTTTCTCTGGACTCCGTGGCGTTACGCCTATGTCACTGGCGCCGACCAGAAGCCGGGCTGCATCTTCTGCGATGCTCCCAAAGAAAGCGACCAAAAAGCCCGCATCGTCCACCGCGGCGCGCATTGCTACATCATTCTCAATACCTATCCGTACACGAATGGGCATGTCATGGTCGTGCCCTACGCCCACCTCGACGAACTGCACAAGCTCCCCGCCGATGCCGCCCAGGAGATGATGGTTCTCACCCAAAAAATGGAGGTGATTCTGCGCTCCCTCTATCGGCCCGACGGCATCAATCTCGGCATGAATATGGGAAAGGCTGCGGGCGCCGGCGTGACCGGACACATCCACATGCACCTTCTGCCGCGCTGGATCGCCGACGCCAATTTCATCAGTGTCGTCGGCGAAACCAGGGTGCTGCCCGAAGAGCTGGAGGTGACCTGGAAAAGGATACGGAAAGAATTTGCGATTGGCGATTTGTAACTGGTAATTTAAAAGCTCGGCGTTTCTGTTCTTAAATTGCAAATTGCAAATCACCAATTACAAATCTCTCTGCATCCACATCCAAGCGCTCGATATAATCTCAGGGAGCTTGCGTTTGGGCTTCCATCCCAGCACTCGTTGAGCTTTGTACGAATCGGCCACCAGCACTGGAGCGTCGCCCGGCCGCCGCGGTCCTATCTTCCGCCGAACCCGCCGCCTAGAGACGATTTCCGTGGCTTCGATTATTTCGAGAACGGACTGTCCCCAGCCTGTTCCCAGATTGAGCGTCAGCGAGCTGTCCCCATTCCCTCCGCCGCCTCCCTCCAGGTACTGCAACGCTCTCACATGCGCGTCCGCCAGATCGTTGACGTGGATGTAATCCCTAACGCAGGTGCCGCCCCCGGTCGGATAGTCGCCTCCGTGGATTTCGAGCTCCGGTCCGTTCGCTGTGGTGGCGGCCAGCGCCAGCGGAATCAGGTGAGTTTCCGGGTGGTGCATCTCGCCAATCTCGCCGCTTCCATCGGCTCCGGCCGCGTTGAAATAGCGCAGGCTCACCGAGCGCAATCCGTAGGCCCGGCCGTAAGCCTCCAGCGCGTTTTCGAAAAAAAGCTTCGACGCGCCATAGGGATTCAAGGGCTCGCGCGCCGTCCCCTCCGGGATCGGTTGCCGCTGCGATCGGCCGTAGACGGCGCAGCTCGAGGAAAACACGAAGCGGCGTATACCTGCCTCCAGCACGCAGTTCAGCAGGCTCAGCCCCCCCACCACGTTGTTGCGGAAATACTTTTGCGGGTTCTCCACCGACTCTCCCACATAAGCGTGGGCGGCAAAGTGCATCACCGCGTCCATGTCCGCGAGCACCGGCCGGAGCCGGGCTTCGTCGGTAATGTCGCCCTCCACCAACTCGAAGCCCTCCGCCAGGCGGCGAAACCCGGTCGAGAGATTGTCATAAATCACGACTTCATAGCCCGCGCCCCGCAGCGCCCGCGCCGCATGACTGCCGATGTAGCCCGCTCCGCCCACCACTAAGATCGCCAAGAAAACCTCGCATCGTTCCATGATGCTTGCCAGTGGAGAGCCGGGCGTCCCCGCCCGGCCACCACACTGCCAGAAGGGCGAGACGCCCGTCGCTCCACCGTAGAACTCATCACCCGGCCACGGTACCAGGTATTGCCATGCCATCATGTTGCCGCGAGAGGCGGTCGCGGCGTGGTGATAGCCATCACTCTCCGTTTGTGACAGAGAGTTAAGCATCGACGGAGAGCAGGCGTCCTCGCCCGTGGCTGCCGCGCCTAGTGTCATGAGTCATAAATAAGTTGAATAAGTGTCGGTTTTCCTGCGTCTAAGGTACAAGGGAGGTGCCGATGGCGCTGGGAAGACCGATTCCGCCTTTGCAATTGAGCCGAGAAGAACGCGAAACCCTGGAACGTTGGGTGCGTCGTCCGAGTTCGGCGCAAGCCCTGTGCCTGCGGGCCCGCATCGTGCTGGCCTGTGCGCAAGGAGAAAACAACACCCGGGTGGCGCAACACATGCACGTGAGCAAACCTACGGTGGGCAAATGGCGTGGCCGGTTCGTGGCGCGGCGCCTCGATGGCCTGCTCGACGAACCGCGCCCGGGAGCACCGCGCCAGATCAGCGACGCTGCGGTGGAGCGCGTGCTGACGTTGACTCTGGAAAAGCGTCCGCCGGACGCCACCCACTGGTCCACCCGCTCCATGGCCCAGCGCAGCGGCTTGAGCCAGAGCGCGGTGAGCCGCATCTGGCGTGCGTTTGCTTTGCAACCGCACCGGGCCGAGACGTTCCAGCTCTCCAAGGACCCGCTGTTCATTGAAAAAGTGCGGGACATCGTGGGCCTGTACCTGCATCCGCCCGACCAAGCGTTGGTGTTGTGCGCCGATGAAAAGACGCAGATCCAGGCGCTGGACCGTTCGCAGCCACTGCTGCCCATGCGTCCGGGGCAGGCCGAGCGGCGCACGCATGATTACCTGCGGCATGGCACCACCTCGCTGTTCGCGGCCTTGGAAGTAAAGAGTGGACGCGTGCTGGGGGACATGCATGCCCGCCATCGCTCCCTCGAGTTCCGCAAGTTCTTGGACCGCATCGACCGGGCGGTGCCGGAGGGGCTGGAGGTGCATTTGATTCTGGACAACTACGGCACGCACAAAACCCCGCGGATTCATCGCTGGCTGGCCCGGCATCCCCGTTTCCATCTGCACTTCACGCCCACGGGAGCTTCCTGGCTCAATCTGGTGGAACGCTGGTTCGCGGCCCTGACGGAGAAACAGATTCGGCGGGGCGTGCACCGCTCCACGCGGGAACTGGAGGATGCCATTCGTCACTACATCGAGATCAGCAATGAGCACGCGAAACCCTTTGTGTGGACCAAGACGGCCGACGAAATCCTGGCTTCTGTGGCCCGCTTTTGTAAACGCATTTCTGACTCAGTACACTAGCAGCTTGCAGAAAAACTCCGGTTTTGATCTTGTTTTGAAGGGGCGCGGCTTCAGCCGCGCCGTAGTGCAGCAAAATCAATCGCGGCTTTTTAGCCGCTGCGGAAAAACTAAGGAATCGTATCAGGGCATCGCTTTAGCGATGCCGTAAGTCTTTCGCAATCAGGTGTGTTCGTGAGAACTGGCGTTTTGGTAATCCGGTGGAACCTAAGTCCCGGAGGGACGACCCAGTTCTCACGCACACTCTTTAGGGGCTGGGGCGCGAAGTTAGACTTTTTCCGCAGCCCACCTAGTGTAGAATTTGAAAGTCAACCCCTACGCTGCCATCCTCGGCAGCGGATTCCATCGGGACGTAGCGCAGCCTGGTAGCGCACTTGCTTGGGGTGCAAGGGGTCGCGAGTTCAAATCTCGCCGTCCCGACCATTTACTTCTCAATCTGTTACGCGGTTTTCTCTCCGGCCCCGAATTCTAAGGCAAGGGGTCAATCCGCGCAAGGATTTTCGGTCACAAAAATAGCTATTGACAGTGTGCGGCAATATGCCTTACATTGTTTGTGAGGCAAGACGCCTTACGGGAGGGAAGATGGAAAAGCAGGAAGGGAATCCGGGATTCCAGGCCGGTATCGGCCAGCGGAGCAAGACGAAACGGTTAGCTTGGGCATTGAAGGGAGCGCCAGTGAGAACGAAGGACCTTCGGCTGAACGCAATCTCGGGAGTTGCAGAAGCACGCAAGCTGCGGGACCGGGTGACGGCGCTCATGCTGGACGCCAAGGCTGAACCGGGAGACGCAATGGTGTACTGCGTATTTGCAAGGCCGGACCTATCAGCGGTCAAATCAGCGGAGATGAGCCTCACAAATGGCCCATCGGACCTCGCGCTTGCTAAAAAGTACCTGGACGCGCTGCCGATTGGTTTTCTCGTTTTCGTTTGGGACAGGCAGGACACCCGAAAATCCATCTTCGGGCACGCTCGGCCTCTAATTGTCGAGGACCCGCGTGCAATCCAACTGAATGCGCAAGCCCTTCGCACAGAAACGGAGCGGATAAGGAACCGTCTGGTAAAGGCGGGTGTGATTCCAGACGAACGAAATTAGTAAAACGAAGGCCCCGGAGTGCGACCTCCGGGACCGGGTAGCCAAAATTGGGACACGGTGAGTATCGCAATCGGGCTTTCTCTATTGTAGCCCCAAAAAAGGACTGGGATTATGGACGACGTACAGAACATGATTTTTGAGAGGTGGCGAAAGACCATCTCAGAAATTGAGGACCATCAGATTGACGATGCGTCCGCCCATTTTCTCATTGACGAGACTCGCGAGATTCTGCGCGCTGCAGGCGTTGACCCAATCAATGAGCACAAGCTGCTCAAGAATTTGCGTGACCACCTGCCGATGCTCACGGGCGGTCACCCCATCTGCAAGCAGTTCATCACACTTTTCGACCTTGAATTGGAGTTTGACTAAATGACACCATCTTTTCGCAGTCCCTATTTTGCGATTCTCGAATCTTACGCGCATCAACTGATCGGGCCGGAAGCCCGCGTCCCCCAGAAGGCCCCCGCTCTCGCTGCCGGGCAGATCGGCGTATTCGGCGTCCTCGGTCAATCAGATTCGTGGGCTGACACGGATTACTCCGCTGTCAGAGCAACCGTGCGGCGTGCGCTCGCTGACCCATCGGTCAAGACCATTGACCTTGTGGTGGATTCGCCTGGAGGGTCAGTCCTCGGCCTGCCCGAGACGGCGGACGTGATACACAAGGCCAACCGGATTAAGCCGGTGCGCGCATTTGTGACCGGCATTGCAGCATCAGCCGCCTATTGGCTCGCTTCACAGGCCAGCACAATCACGCTCACGCCATCCGGCGAGGTGGGCAGCGTGGGCGTCCTGGACCTTCACGCTGATATTTCTAAGGCCCTGGATGCCTCGGGAGTCAAAATCACCGCCGTCACAGCGGGAGAGCACAAGGTTGAGCGCGCCCCATTCACTCCGCTGTCTGACGATGCCAAAGCGCACATGCAAGAGGGCGTGAATGCGTGGTACGGCGATTTCCTCTCGGCCATTCGCCGGGGGCGTGGCATCCGTGCGCACGCTGGTAGCACGTTCGGCGGGGGCAGGATGCTCCGCGCACCCGATGCGTTGGTTAGTGGCATGGTCGATTTCATTGGAGGTGTTCTGTGAATTTGCTTGAGTTGTCCTACCAAAGAAAAAAGGCGAAGGCTGAGGCGTCCGGGCTGCTTGATAAGGCAATGCTCGAATCCCGCACGCTCACCATTGCCGAGCAGGTCCAATTTGACGCGCTGACCGCACGCATCCACGTACTGGATGAGCAATTTTCCCAACGTGAATCTCTCCGAAAGGTTGTGGCATAGTCATGTCGCTCACTCTCCTCAATCTCCCTAATCCCGAACCACGCACCGGCAAGCGAGCCGATAGCAGCGTCATGGGTCAGCCGTACAATCTCGCTTCTCTAACCTCGATGTTTGGAGGCGTGCGGACAAACAGCGGCCAATTCGTGACGCCTCAGACTGCCATGCGCTCCGCTGCGGTCCTTGCTTGCATGAGAATCCTCAGCGAAGACACTTCCAGCTTGCCGCTGAATCTTTACAGGCGTACCCCACAAGGCCCGGTGTTGGAGACGAATCATCCATTATCTGCGTTGCTCGGTCACGCGCCTAACCCTTGGCAGACAAGCATGGAGGTGCGCGAGAGCATGGTCCTTGACATTCTGTGCTACGGCCAATCCTTCATCGAAAAAGAGATTGGGCCGGACGGAATCTCCGCTCTCTATCCACTCAGCGCGGGCCGCATGGTCTTCGTGAATCCTTTGGATGAATTTATCCCGCCGCCCGTGCCCCTCTTTTTCCGGTACGCGGACCCGCGCGTAGGCCAACGCATCCTCATGTCTGATGACCTTTGGACTACTCGGATGCTCGCCCCAGCTTCAACTATCGAAGGCACCAGCTTAATCCTGCTCGCACGTGAAGCAATCGGCTTGGCCCTCGCTGCCGAAGAGCAGGGCGCGCGGCTCTTTGAGCATGGCGTGCAAACGGATTTGGCCCTTTCCACGGATTCAGAGGTTGACGCCGAAGGTAAAGAGCAGCTCAGGGATGCGTTTATGAAGCGGCACAGCGGCTCAAGGAATGCCTTTATGCCGATGTTGCTGGAGAACGGCCTGAAGGCAAGCCGCATTGGGTTGACGGCGCAAGAATCGCAGTACATCGAAGCCCGCCAGTTTCAGCTTGGCGACATTGCCCGCATCTTCCGTATTCCTGACGTGCTGTTAGGCATTTCACAGGGCAAGGCATCCACGTATGCCAGTGCAGAACAGTTTTTCTTGGCCTATGCCAAGTACACCCTCGGGCCTTGGTGCAGGCGCATTGAGCAGTCCATCCACCGTGACCTCTTGGCCCCGAGTGAGATGCAGAACTATTTTGTCAAGCACGATACCGACAGTCTCACCCGCGCGGACCTGCAAACCCGGTACTCCGCGCACGCGGCGGGCATCAATGCTGGTTTCCTCACGCGCAATGAAGCGCGGCGCATGGAAAACCTGCCTGTGTTGCCCGGCCTGGATGAGCCATTAAGCCCGTTGAACATGGCCAGCGGCAACGGCCAAATACCCCCGGCTCAAGGTGCGGGCGCACGCCTTGCCCATCAGCTTGCCCGAAATGCAGTGGCCCATGAAACGAAGCTATTGGCCGATGGCAAGCCCGCGTCCGATGTGTACGGGAAATTGCTGCCCGGCTATCTGCGGGACAAAGCGGGATTGTCCGCTGTGAAATGCGCGGAGTATTGCGCGGCAAGATTAGCCGGTGCCTCGGATGACGCCGTGGAACTGCTCACACGATTTTTGATTGCGGGGTGACCCCGTGTTTTCGCCAATCACCGGCTGGCCCGGCTTACGGCGGAAAACAAAAATGGTGCCTCGCACCTTAAACGGAGTTGTACTGTATGAACCTCACAGAAATTCGCACCATGCGGCAAACCTGCCGAGCCAAGGTAGAGGATTTGCTGAGCCGCACGTCCAGCCGTGAAATGTCCACCGAAGAAACTCAGATGCTCTCGGATTTGAAAGCTGAGGGGGAACGCCTGGGTAGCCTCGAATCCCGTTACGCTGTGCTCGAATCCTTTGACAAGGGCACAACGCAGCCAATCATTCACAGACCCATCGCCCCGACCGATACCGACCGGAAAGCGGCCATCGTGAAGGCCCTGGATGGTTTCTTGCGCACCGGCGTAATGGCCTCCGATGTGCCTCTCCAGATTCAGCAATCGCCTGTGTCTGGCGCGGCGGCTGCCGTTCCAACTGACATAATCCCGACCATCATTCAGGGAATCCAGGATTTTGACATCCCTGGACGGTTGGGCGTCCTGGATTTTCCGCGTGAGACAACCAATCCCTTGGTGGTCACGATGCAGACTGCTGCTCCGGCGGCGGCCACGTTCGTTGAAGGCGCGGCTCCTTCCGATTCCACGCCTCCGACCTACGCAACCGTGACGTTGGCAGGCACTCGGTATCAGAACCTAACGAAATATTCTATTGAGTCGCGGATGAACCTGGCCATTCCAATCGTGGCTTCCGTTCTGAGGGCTCTGGCACTCGGTCAGATTCAGAGTCAGAACACGGATTTCATGGCCGCTTTCAAGGCTGCCATGCAAGCCAACGCGGCTGCGCTGGTGAACAGCTCGGGCGATTCACCGGCTGACGCCTATTCGTTCATGTCTCGCCTGAAGTATGCACAAGGCTACTTCTGGCAGAACAGCCCCAACAATCGCTACTTGCTAAGCCCGTCCGACCTGGCCAAAGTCAAGAACGCACGTGATAGCTACGGGCGTCCGCTCTTTGATGACGCAACGGACACTATCCTTGGCAAGAGCTACGTTGTGCACCCGGACGCGGACAGGATTTACTTCGGCGATTTCAGCGTATCGGTCTGCCGTTCACGCACACCGCTGTACATCCAGACCTTGCTTGAACTCTACAGTCAGGCCGGTTTGATTGGCGTCACTTCCTATCAGTTCGCTGATTGGAAATTCTTTGCGCCGCCAGTCTACCAGCCGGTTGTGTTCGGCAACCTGGATGCGAGCGGCTCGTAATTGAACTTTTGCGGGGATAACAGACAGCCGTCAGACTGCCTGCTACGGTCCCGCAAGCCCCTTGCTTGGGTCATTTCAGCCGTAGCAGGGTTTCTGGCAACTCGGGGCTGCCGCCTGTTTCGGGGAGATTCAGGCGGCTCGCCTCTAACTTTTCTCGGGGAGGGAGAAATGGAATTGACATTTTCGCTATCGCTGCCGGACGAGATGCACGCCGAATTGGTCCAAGCCGCTGTGGAGTGCCGATGCACCACGCGGGACTTTGCCGGGCAGGTTTTAGAGGCTGCCTTAGCCTCTCGGCGGCTTCCTCGGGTGTTTGTGCCCGTGCTCTCACAGGGCGCACAGATGCGCGGGACGCGCGGTGCTCGGCACGAAGACGAAGAGAACCCGCCGGAGCCGGAGGGTTACCCGGTCCACTGGCCTGAAGGCATTAGCAGCGCACAGGAATAAGTGTGATTGTGAGGATGGAGGTAACACCATGTCACGTAGTAAGCCACTAACTATCGGCGGGAAGCCTTTTGAGACACAGAAGGCGGCCAATCTGTTTATTCAGGAATTGCTAAACAGCCAACCGCTTAAAGCAGCGATTCCAGAGCCGCATCATTCGTTTCTCTGCTCTCTTATCTCACTGCATCCGCGGGCTGCTGAAAAAATTGGTGAAGGTATAGGCCATTTCAGCGTTGAGCACGCCGCACACGGAACGCTTTGCTTTTATCTGACTCGCGTTGACGACACCCGAACAGACTTTTCCTACTTCAAATGTACGCGGGGCCGTGAATGAGCCGCTTCCTGGACATCGCACGGCCCCTTGCCGAGCGCGGATTCCGCGTATTCCCACTCATTCCCGCCGAAAAGAGGCCGTTCAAGATGTCATGGGGTGACCACTTCGACGCGGCCACAACCGATGTAACCGCGCTTGAGCAGTGGGACGGGGAAGTCCCGTCCGCGAACGTGGGCATCAGCCCCGATGAAAACTTTTGTTTCCTGGAGACGGATGACGAAGCCTCATTGCGTGAAACGTGCGCGGACCTTCCGCCCGAGATATGGGACACGGCGCGGGTGAGTGCGCGGGATAACCGCTGTTACTACATCTTCCGGCAGACGATGCGGACGCGGAAGGCCGGAAACATGACGGTAACGCGGGCGGGACAAGAAAACCTTTTTGAATTTAAGCAGCACCGCGTCTATGTGACCGGGCCGGGGAGCATTCACCCAAAGACGGGCAAGCCCTACGGCGTGGAGTGGCGGACCATTCCGGCGATGCCGGATGTGCTGCTCCACCGGCTTTGCGAGTTGTACGGGGCACCCAAGGCCACAGACTCACACAAGATGGACGCGGAGACCGCGCGGCAAACAGCCCTGTTGGATTCGTTCCTGGAGATCTACGAAGTGCCAACCACGGGCGATTGGTTCAACAAGGGGAAGCAGTGGTATCGGCCTATCGCGTGCCCGTGGGAATCGGAGCACGAAAACGCTAATCAGGGAACGTCAACCTGCATCGTGTACACGGAAGGCAGCGGATACGGCTTCGATTGCAAGCACCGTTGCGCGTCCAAGACATGGAAGGAATTTCGCGCGGAGGTGCAAGGGCACTTCCCGGACAGGCGATTTAACTTCGTGGAACCAACAGCGGAGGCAACCATAGGCAGCACGGCCACGGCGGTCAAGGACTGGCGGACGCACTATCACACCTTAGCCGAATTTGACGCGGTTAAGCCGCCACAGTTTCTCATCGACGGCATTTTGCAGTTGCAGGCAATCTTGATGGTCGCAGCATTCGTTGGGCAGAAGAAAACCCTGCTTGCCTTGAATTTGGTTTGGTCACTACTGACCGGCAATCCTCTGTTTGGCAAGTACGAGGTGCTGCAACGTCCTTCCCGCGTGATATATCTCGGGCCGGAGAACGGTCTAATTTCCTTTAAGGACCGACTCGTGAGGCTGGGTCTGCGGGAGTATGTGGGAAAGACACTTTTCTTCACAACCATGAACTTGGAAAATCCCCCCGAGTTGTATGACCTGCCCGAGAGTGAAGCAATCAAAGGCGCTGCCGTTCTCGTGGACACCCTCATCCGTTATTCGGAAGGCAACGAGAACGACTCGGCGGCCATGAAAGTCCTGGCGGGGATAGCATTCGCGCTGATACGCAAAGGTGCGGCGGCTGTGATTGTCCTGCATCATTCACGAAAAAGCTCAACCACGGCCAATGAGATCACACTGGAGAACTGCTCCCGTGGCAGCGGGGAGCTGGTTGCCTTCGTATCGGCGGCGATAGGTATGCGCACACAAGACATGGACCATGATTACGAGTCGGCCTCGCTTGTAAAATTCGTCAAGCAGCGCGATTTTGAGGCCAACCCATCCTCATTTGAAGTGGTGACCGACCGAAAAACGTGTCTCATGTCGTATGTGGACGGCAGCGATGGTGCGCAAGTGACGCTGGGTAACACTGCGAACAAAGACGGCAAAGATGATGCGGCGATTGCACTGATGAAGGCAAACACCAATATCAAGCTCTCCAACGTCAAAATGGCTAAGTTGCTGAAGGATGCCGGATTCGAGCACCGTAGTAAAGAATGGGTGCGGCTAAAGAGGCTGGAGCTGGGTATTGGCGGGTTGAAATCGGGGACGGCAACAGCAACTCCCCTACAGATAAAAGAATAGTTGCCGTTTGCTAACTACCACCTCCTCAGAAGTAAATTCTTCGGAGGCGGCAGTGGATCAGCGTGAAGAGAATTGATTACGCGAGTGGTTGCCAAAACGGAAGGGGCGTTATGAAAAAGCAAATTCGTGTGGTGGATGTCCCGGAGGACGCGACAGCGGAACAAACCGAAGAAATACTAAATGGGGTCTGTGACGCCGGTTACTACTTTATGCAGTTCCGCTCAACGCCAACGGGCGGCATCCGCGCGATTTTCAAACTGCGTGCCGAGAATCGGTGAAAACCCTGCTCACCATTTTTACCTGCCCCAAGTATGCCGAGCGGCGCACGGCTGTCTCTGACACCTGGCTGACCTTGGTTCCCAATGACGTTGACGCCCTGTTTGCCGATGAGCCATGCAGCTACGCAGAACTGCCTCAGAAAACCTATCAAACTGTGCGGTATGCAACGGCGTGCGGTTATGACGTGCTGGTTAAGGTGGATGACGATACGTTCTTGCTGCCGTTGCCTGCCTACATTGCCGAGTTCGCCAAGCACGATTGTCTGTGTCACGTGCGCCCGAACAATGGCAACCCATACCCGCAAGGCGGCTGCTACTCACTCAACCGCCGCGCTATGTGCGCCGTGCTGAGACATCCCGAGCTATTCACCACGGGATTGGAGGATGCGGCTGTGGGCAAGGCGTTAGCCGCTGAAGGCATTGCGCTCACACATACGGAGCGCATCAAGACCACTGTAGTGTTTGGGTACCCGGCCACGTGGAACAACATCATAGCTGCTCATTGCTGCCCACCAAATGAGATGCGAAACATCTTCAATCGTTTCAATGAGATAGGGCGGGTAAAATCTTAAACAGTGTCGCCAAATAGCCCTCCGCCAATCCTAAATCTCGACAAACAAACAATTTCCGAGTGTTGTATTTTGCAACAGTCGGGTCGTGGAGGGCTAAAGGAAGGGCTACACGAAAAGGACCATGCTGGGATGCCATCCCGGAGGGACAACGCGCCACAGGGCCGCTAATGCGCACGGCGGGGCCTTGTGGATGCGTTGGTCTTGTGATAGAATGTAAATGTGGTAATTTGCGCCAATTCGGTTTTGTAGGAGCGTCATAAATGTCGGTTACCCCAATTGGCTTCCATCCGGGAGCGCGTTTAACGGACCCTGAGACATCGCACGAAGCGAGCGATTCAAAGGATCACGGTCATTCACAAGCTGCAATTCTCCAAGATGTCTCAGCGAACGGTCCAGGCACGGAGGAAACAATCCTCACGCGCATCGGCGTGCGGCAACGCTCTGACGCGAGTAGCGAAATCTCCGCACTCGTAAAAGGCGGCCATCTCGTAAACCTGATTGATCCCCGGACCCAAAAGTCCATCAAGTTGCGGAACACAAGTTCAAAGCGCGCTCTCGTTCGCGGCCTTCCTGCCCATCAGCATGACAAGGCCCTCATTGATGGCTTGTTAGTGCAGATGGACACTGAGGACGAAGGCCGGTCTTCCGTGCGCAAACGTCCCCGGTCCAGTGGGCAAGTTAAGCCGCCTGCTTCTGACAAGAAGACAGCAAACTAACCCGCTCATGGACCGCCTGCAAGTCCGCCGTCACAAGGTTGGCATACCTCCGCGTCATCTCCAACGTGCTGTGACCGAGCACTTTCTGAAGATGGAACACGGAGCCGCCACGCCTGAGATAGTTCACTGCAAAAGTGTGCCGGAAGGCGTGCAGCGTGCGCCCTGGAGGGTTAAACCCTAAGCGGCCACAAAGCAGTTTCACGTCCCGGAGCATGACCCTCCGGCCTAACTTCGTCTCGCTTCGGCTGGCAAGCAAGAGCCTGTCCGGTTTGCGGGCGCAATCGCGGATGAAGCGGAACAAGGCTCTCTTCAGCTCAAAGGAAAACGGTACCACGCGCTGCTTGCGTCCCTTGCCATCCAGCGTGATGAGCAGGTTGTTCATATCAATCTCGCTCACCCGAAGGCTGAGGGCTTCGCTGATCCTGCATCCCGTGTCCAGCAACAAAAGCATGAGCAGATGCAGCCGCCGTTGGTAGAAATTCTTTGGCTTCCACTTGATGAGCAGGGCCACTTGCTGCACTGTCAACGTGGGGAGCATCAGTTGAGGCTCTTTGAGCTGCGGGATGCGCAAGTGCTGGCAGCCCGGCCCGCATTTCCGCTCCCCGGCACTGCTCCAGTGGAGATAGGCATTGATGGCCCGGATTACCGAGTTGCAGCCGGTTGCCTTCCGCCCTTTCTCACGCATTCGGACCACAGTGTCTTTCAACTCGGCATCCGAGGGTGTCTCCGTGCGGAGCCACTTGAGACTGTGCTCATACCATTCCAGCGTTGCGGGTGAGACGTTCGTGAGGTACTGACGTTCGCGGATGAACTGTGCAAAGCCGCCCATGTTGCCCTCCCAAGGCAAGTGCTCAATTTGGGAGGAAAACTTTGTAACCGTATGAAAAGCATCGGGACGTAGCGCAGCCTGGTAGCGCACTTGCTTGGGGTGCAAGGGGTCGCGAGTTCAAATCTCGCCGTCCCGACCATTTCAAATCGATCCCAATGATCTCAGGTCTCAATGATCTCAGGTTTCTGTACGCACACCCATCCCACAATCTTGAACTGATTTGTCGAATACTTGGTGCTATCGCTGTTCTCAACAATTACGGTGAATTCGTTTCAGTCAGCCGAGACCAGCTAATCTGAATCACGATGGTGGTAACGAGGGCCGGCAGAAAGCTGGCCTATTGAGGATGAGCGGGCCAAATGATTCGCCCGAGGCGGAACATCCATCATCTTGGCCACGACAAAAACCCGAGTTTCGTTCCATTTGGATTCCGCTATTTTGCCGCTAAATCGCGCCTGCATGCGGAGCGGCGTGGAAAAAACGGGAACTGGAACGCGTCGATTTCACGCCAAAATTGGCCTAAGAATGGCACTCTTAAGGCTTGCTAGGGCTGATCTGCTCCTTTAATTCTGTAAATCGCGTACCATGTGCCTGCCATCAAGGCGCCGGAAAGCAAGCGCATTAACGTGTGCATGGAAGCGAAGTAGCCAGCGTAACCGGCGAGGCCGACAACCTGAAAGAGCAACTGCCCAGCAGAACAGGCGCGACGAAACTGAGGCGACAACCGTTCGCGCCATCTGCGCACACTATCAAGCTGCTCCTTAATCGCGGTTGCCTGTTCGAGACGCTCCTCAAGGCTCACTTCACCGCGTTCCGCCTGGATAGCCCGCGAAGCCTGCCAGCGCTGCTCGAATCCGTTCTCCGTCATACGGATCATAGGGAACCTCCCGGAACCCAAACAAATACTTGCAAACCCAACTGTCTTGGAAAAGTTGCTTGGTCGCGATTTGACCAACAATCCCGGTTCTAAGCGCCGCTACCAGTCTGCGGTGAACAGGGCGGATGTACCGTTCTACCATCCTGTGCACAGGCGGCGACCTTGCGCTTCACTGGCGCAATTGTTCTTGCTGCACCAGTTTTGGAGCGAGAGGAAACTCGGTAATAAAGTCAAAGTACGAATTGACGTAGGCGAGCAAGCGCTCCTGTGCCGATGCTTTCTGATCGAGTGCGCGGAAAACGCATTCGAACCATTCGGAAAATATGTCTTCCAGCACCTCGCTCTGGAGCTGCTCTTTCGTTTTGAAGTGGTAGGACAGGAAGGGGTGATTCACTCCCGCCGCGCGGGCGATTCCTTCGGTTCGAGCACCCGCGTATCCTTTGAGCGCAAACTCCTCCGTAGGCGACGGGGCGGATTCTGCCGACCCAGCATTCTCTTATATATTCTCCAAGAGGTGGTAAACCATGAGCCCTGACGAGACTGGACGTCTTGTAATTCTTAGCGGGCCTTCCTGTGTGGGGAAGAGTCCGCTCTACAAGTCCCTTGGCAAGTTCTATCCGGAGCTGCGCACGCAATTTCACAAACTCGTGCTCGTTAACAGCCGCGCTCCACGTCCCGGCGAAATCGACGGTGTGGACTTTCATTTTCGCACGCGGGCACAGGTGGATGCGTTGAGGAAGGACAGTCGATACGCGGTGTTGGAGGCGCGCGATGACCTACAAGCACTGGATGTTCCGGAACTCGAGTCTTTACTGCGACGCGGCGATGTCTTCTTCGAGGGGAATTCAAGTGTGGCCCGGGCACTGCAGACGCATCCTCATCTCGTGGATGTTAACCGACTCAGTATTTTTCTCTCACCGCTTTCAAAGGAAGAGATCGCTTTCCTAAAGGCGCCTGAGCGTAACGTGTCGCTTCAGGAACTCCTCACAGATATCATGCGGCGCAAGCTCTTGCGGCGGACTCGGCGCCAAAAAGGAGACCTATCGGCTAAGGACTTGGAAAACGTGGAGACTCGCGCCTCAAGTGCCTACCGCGAACTGCAAGGGGCGTGGCACTTCCAATATGTGATTCCGAATCATGACGGCGAGGATAGTGATAACTGGGAAGCGTTTTATTACTTGATTGGCGACGCTCGCAAAACATTCGACGCTTTCGTCGCCTTGCTCAAGGGCGTCGTTCACCCAGGCGTTGAGAAGTGGGAAGAGGACCTCTTGCCGTCGGAGAGTCGAAAGTGATCCCGCTACTCATGCGGCATTGCCCAGTCCGCGGCCGGCCACTTTCAGACCTGCGGGGCGTGCAAATGCGCGTGGTCCACGTGGGACAGCTTCGTCCTGGATCCAGCCGTCCGCTTGCTGGGCGTGCTGAGCAAAATGTACTCTGAAACGATGGATGAGGTGCCTCTTCGGCCGGTAGAAGCGTTCGGGGTGGACTGGGGCAGGTAATCTACAACAACGTTCAGTTCGGTTTCTACCTCGCTTGACTACGCTTATCCTTTTGATCTACGCAGTGGTTCTTGCCATTGCCAGCGACTGGATCGGGGAACGGCTTCGCTTGCATGTCGCGTGAATGAGTGTCGCATGAAGATGACCGCCAAGACCGAAAGCGAAGGCTTCCAGAGCGGTGCGGAGAAGTATGCCGGCTACCTTGAGACACCCGAGGGCCGATTGCGCACTGACTTGGCATTCGCCAACCTGGAGGATTTTCTTCCCCGGTCGCAGGCCGAGAAGGCGTTGTGTGCTCTGGATGTCGGGTGCGGCACAGGAGAGACGGCGGTTCGCCTGGCGCGACTTGACATTCACGTCACGCTGCTGGATTCCTCTCCGGCGATGCTGGATATAGCGAAACGCACAGCACAGGAAGCAAGAGTTACGGACAAAGTCGTACTGCAACATGGGGACGCTATGCGGTTGACGGACTTGTTCCACACTGCATCGTTCGATGTAATTCTGTGCCACAACGTACTGGAATATCTCGACGAGCCGATTGCTGTGTTGTGCGGCGCGGCTCGCGCCTTGCGGGATTCATCAGCGATACTGTCAGTCCTGGTCCGGAACCGGGCCGGCGAAGTATTCAAGGCCGCTATCCAAACCGGTGATTTGGCGGTTGCAGAAAATAACCTCACCGCGGAGTGGGGACAAGAGTCTTTGTACGGAGGCCGGGTACGACTATTTACGTTAGATAGCCTGCAAGCCATGCTGAAAGCGGCGTCGCTCGGAGTGATTGCCGAGCGGGGTGTACGCGTCCTTGCGGATTACTTACCGTCGCGGATTTCCCGCGGCGACGAGTATGAGCGGATTCTTGAGTTGGAGCGCAAACTTGGTAGCCGGCCAGAGTATGCCGCAGTAGCGCGCTACACACAATGCTTCGCACGGTTGCTTTGATGGTCGATGGTTGATGGAGAATGGTCCAATGAATAACGTCGCCGGCAAATCTTCATCCATCGCATCCGGCGCGGGGGCGACTGACGCCACGATTTCGCTTGGGCTCGGGCTCACCAACGAGTGCAACCTCTCCTGCGCCTTCTGCTACCGGGATCCAGCCCGCACTGATCGCCTCTCTCTGGATCAGGTGAAGTCCGTCATGGAACGACTGCCGATCCGTTCGGTGAATCTGGGCACTGGCGAGAACGGGATGCATCCAGAGTTCAAAGCAATACTGGCCTACCTGCGAACGCAACCGATCAAGCTCACCATCACTTCCAACGGCCATAGTGTTGCTGTGTTGGAGGACAACGAGTTGCGCGCCTTTCACGATATTGAGTTTTCTCTCGATTACCCGACGCAAGCAGAACAGGATGCACAGCGCGGAAACGGCAATTGGGAGCTGATCCAGCGGCAAGCAGAACGTTGCGTAAGGCTCGGCGTGCCTGTAACCATCATCGCGGTCATGATGAAGGCGAACTACTTGCGTCTGGCGGAGGTGGCGCGAGTAGCCAAACGATTCGATGCTCCTTTGCGCGTCAATGTGTACCAGTCCGTGCGGTCAGACCTATATGCGCTGACGTACGCAGAGTATTGGGAGGGGTTCCGGCGTCTCTTTGCGGAAACGGACGTGATCGCCATTGGCGAGCCGCTGGTTCGAGCGATGGCGGGCCTCCCGCCGCTGAGAGGAGGATGTGGCGTAAGCACCGTGAGGGTTACACCGCGCGCCACGACACAGCCCTGCGTTTATTGGCCAGGAGCGGGGGAGCCGCTGTCGGATTTAATCTCGATGGGGCGTGACATTCTAGACTCCGCGCCCTTCGCCCAAGCCCGCACGCTTCCCGCCGCGTGTCAGCCTTGCGAGTTCCGCGACTCATGCCATGGTGGCTGTGCCGGACGCCGACGCCTCCAGGGCGCGCTGCTAGAGCCTGACTACTACTGTCCGATCGTTCGCGGTGAACGCCCAAGCCTGCGGGTCCGCATGGCCGCTACCCGCGATCTGCCCAAGGTTAGCAGTTCGTGCACTACGGTAGTGATTGCCAGATAGTCTGATTCGTGACGAACGACTATCAATTTGGTTCTCTGTATTAAGGTGCGTAATGGGTGAAAACAAAGTCGCGAGCTTTGGCAGGCTCGTGGCAGGGAAAGCAGGTTTTGAGCATCGCCTCGTCGGTGGGTTTGCCGTCCTTATTGAATTGAGCGAACCCCCAGCCGCCTGTCGTGGCGTACTTTTTTGAGTCCTTGACCATAAACTGAAGGTACCAATCCGGGGCGGGCCCGGGAACGAAAGATTGGGCACGGCCGAAGACTTTGTTGTTCTCCTCCGAAGGGACGTAACTCCAGGCTATTCGGGCAATGATTGAGCCGTCCGGGAACGGAAGCTTTCCTGCCCTATACGCCTTGATCGCTGGGTCGTTGCCCAGAATGGCACGCAAATCATTGAGGTTGCCTTCTTCGTGGGCCACGGATATCAGCCTCCAGTCGCGGTAACCGGGGGAAATTTTGACTCCGAAGATCGGGGCAGCCTCTCCATCGGCGTGTCCAGACGCGTGGGCCGTGAAGGCGGCAACGCCGGCCACCGCTGCAACTGCAACCAGCAAGAAAGCGATCCGTTTCATAGTGTGCCTCCTTCTAGATTATTTCGCGTCCATCCAGGTATCCGAGCCGGTCAGCTTCACCGACAGATTCGAAATGGAGATGCGCAGGGGCTTGCCATCGGCTGTGCCGCGGTGCTCGGTTGAGATCAGCAGAGGACCTGCCTTTTTGTAGCCTGTCCACGATGCGTTGACGAGGCTCGGCTTCTCGGTGCCGCCATGGTGGAAAACAAGGTACTCGACGCGGTTGTCTTTGCCGACGTACAAATCCCATGTGTCACCCGGAGTGTACCCGCCGAGTTCCGCTCCATATTTCACTGAGACCAGCGTCGCCGAGCCGGCACCCATAGGCAGTTTTTTCATGCCTTCATCGGTCACCGTGGCGCTCGTGTCCCAGTAAGCATGGAAGGGGAACAGGAGCCAATAGTTATCGTTGGTGAAAGCTCGTCCGATTTCGTTTTTCACGGCGTCGGACTGGCTGCTGAGCTCGGAGCGCATGTAGGTAACCTTGACCGGCTTGCCGTCTTTATCCTTCCCCTCATACGAGACCTTGCCGGTTTTGGGCTCCCACTCCCACGCGTGCGTGGCTTTGAAGAGTCCGGTGATTTCCCCGTTCCAGGTGTAGCGGATCGCTTCGATTTGCCCAAACGAATCGAGACCATACGCTTTGGCGATCTGTTCGAGAATTGGCGGGCGCGTCTGCGCCCAGGAGGTTGCAGCAAGGACCAGGACCCCGAAAGCCACAGTACGGATCATCGTTGTTACACGGCCCGAATCTGTCTTCGTCATGGAGTTCGCTCCTCGGTGAATTGAACAGATGCTGGGTAGGATGACGGACACAGGCTTCCGGATGCAGGAACTGCGTGCGGGCGCAGTTTGCGGGCTGTATGAGCCGGGGGGGTACCTAGTCCGTTGATGATCCGGGCACTGCCGGTCGTGTGAGTCGGCGCCACTCGATAATTGCACCGGCCGCTGCCACCGATCCGTATTCCAGCACCATAATCCAGCCAGGAACCGACCACGGACGACCGAGCGTGCGCAGATGCCACACGTAGTAAGTGGGGATAATGCTCACCGTCCAGACGATGATCGGCACGGTCGAGGCCGACCGCAGGAACGGCAGCAGCCAGAGCAGGTACCATGGATATACGACCGGCGCACATAAAAGCGATGCTGCCATTGGCCAAGCAAATGCGTCCGAAGACCATGCCACGGACTTTCTTCTCAGCCAGATTGCAATAAGAAAGCCGACGAGCACTGCCAACCCAACTACAAGCTGCGGAGCCGCCACTCGCTCGAGGGTTGCAAACACCGGATCATTAAAGCGGAAACTCTGAACGTAGGCGCCGAGCGAGCCGATCGGAATGCGCCCGTGGTTGAAAAATGGCCCGTGGTTGAGAAATGGAAGATATAGGAGTCCAAGCACGACTGCCGCCAGCGCGCCGTCGCGCATACGAACACGCTTCCAGTAGAGCGGGAGCAGTACAATCGGGAGAAATTTGACCGCAACTGCCAGCCCAAATGCCAGGGCTGCAACCCCACGCCAGCGGCGTCCGAGCGCGGCGACGGATACCAACAGCAGCAGCACGCCGACAATATCGATGTGACCACTGCCCGCCACTTCCGTCGCCAGCAGTGGGTGCCAGGCATAAGCCAGAACCCAATGCGCTCCTTGCCCACTGCGATGCAATATATCAAGCAAAACGAAAACGATCGCAAAATCGCAAACTACAAATGCCACTTTCAGCGTAAAGATGGACTCATGAATCGCGGTTACGACGCGGAAGAAAAGCTGAGCGCCCGCTGGATATGGGCTCGGTAGATCCGGGTTGTTCAGTGTGCGGGTCTCGGGTGTGTGCAACCCGCCGACCGCAGGGTCGCTGGGAACGACAATATACGGGTTATAGCCGAGCCGCTGCACGCGGCCATCCCAAAGATATCGATGAATGTCATCATCTGAACCGGGCGGCTTCAGTAGAAATAGAAGATGCCACAGAGCAGCCAACACGAGCCCGATAACGATGACGCGCTGCGGGAATCTTGGCGTGGAGAAGAACTCACGAATGGCGAGGAGGTACGCGATGCCAGCAACGGCCAAAGAGGCCATGAAGGACGGCCCACCTCTATCGCCGAAGTTGCGTGAGCAGATCGTCAGCGCCGCAAGCATAACGACACCGAGAACATACAGCCTGCGCGATGGCGTTAGCTTCACAGGTCTTCCGTGCCCGGCCGCAACTGCGCCACCGCTTGCCCCCACTCCGTCAACCAGGCCGCGGTTCGCGGCGCCCTCGCTGGAGCGAGCCGCAGTTCCGCGGCAAGCCGAGTTAAGTCGCCAGCCACGTCGATGTCGTAGAAGGGATCCGTGAAGCCAATGGAAAGCTGCAGTCCGCGAGCGCGCGCCAGCAGGGACTCAAGCGCGCTCTTAGTGCCCATGCCGTCGCCATCGAAAAGCGCTGGATGAGCGGCCTTGGCCCCTACGAGGTAATAGCCGCCATCATGGGTGGGTCCGACAACCATGTCGTGCCCAGTGAGCGCCTCGAACGCGGCCACCAGAACCGACGCCGGCAGGTGGGGGCTGTCGCTGTTGAACGCGATGATGCGCTGCCGGCCAGCCTTCGCGAAGTGCGCGAACACCGAGGTGAGGCCTGCCGCAAGGCCCTCGCCCTTCTGCGCCACGACAGCCACCTCGCTTTGACGTTGCGCCAACCGCGTTAGCTCTTCGACATCCAAAGCAGAACACATAATGGCAACCTCCAGAGTGCCCAGAGACTGCGCCAGCGTCATTGTGTCGTCCAGGAGGCAGCGGTAAAGCGCAGTGACGGCTTCGACTGGAAGGCTGCGAGCTAAACGGGTCTTGACCATGCCTGGCCTAGGTGCTTTTGCCATGATGACCAGCACACGGTCACTGCCTGACGAACGCACCACCGTTTCGCTTGAAGATTTCATAGATTGTTGGGGCAATAATATATGATGGGTGGGTTTCGCTCTTATGGAAGAGCCACCCGTCCGTTGTCTGTCGATGTTTGATTTTGGTCTTAGTGTAGCGGCAGGCCCGGTGCCCCAGGTTCGCGTCCGTTCTCTGGACGCTAACCTGGGTGCAGAGTGGATTCGGGCTGACCGCGCGTCGATGCTGGGACTTTCCGCGCCCAGGTTAACGCCCAACAACCGGGCGTGAACCTGGGGCACCGTGCCGCCGAAAATAATAGCGCACTATTAGACTCAGGATGAACCACGCCGCTCCGACTGTGCCCCTCATCGTACCGCTGATCTTTGATTTGCCAATGCGCGGATAATAACTCACCGGCACCTCGATGATTCGGAATCCCCCCAGGGCGCCTTTCAGAATCATTTCAACCGCCCAGCCGTAGGTGGTCTCTTCGAGCGCGAGCCGGCGTAGGACATCGGCGCGCCCGGCACGGAACGGCCCGAGGTCACTTATCCTTAGACCATACAAAAGCCTGATCAGGACAGCCGCGAGGCGGTTACCAAACGCGGCATGCCACGGTAGAGCCCCAGGGATGCGCTCCTTCCCGAGCCGCGAGCCCAGCGTGATATCCGCACGGCCTTCGATGATGGGAGCCAAGAGAAGCGGCAGCTCAGCCGGTCGATCGCTGTAGTCGCCGTCGAGGAACACGATTACATCAGGGGCACTCGCGCTGGCGAGCCCGGTCAAACAGGCGCGACCGTATCCGCGACGAGGTTCGTGGAGGACGCGGGCCCCCATCTTTAAGGCGATCTCGGGAGTCCCGTCGGTTGAATTGCCATCAACAACCAAGACCTCAGTGACAATATCGGCCGTAGATTGAAGATCGGCTAAGACGCGGCCGATCGACTGCGCTTCGTTGTGGGTAGGAATGACGACCGACACTCGCACTTTATCTTCGCTCGGGTCACCAGGCTCAAGTCATCACGCTCAACTCACCACCATGGAGAGGACGGCCAGCGCCGCGCTAGCCAGGCGTCGACTCCCCACGCTCGACCGGCCCGTCCCACCGCGAGCGCAAGCGATGCGAGCACCGGAACCAGCAGCTCCCAAATCCATGCCGTGCCCCACTCAGACACCCAAAGGCTGCCCAGGTAAAGAAACGCTACAAAGGCAACCGGGCGCGTCAGCAGACCGATGACTAGCAGTATCCCGAGAGAAATCTCGGTCATCGCCTGCATCGGAGCCGCCATCGCGGCGTGACTCGCCGCCATACCCATAACTGCCTTCCACACGGCCGGCGAGTGACTCGCCTTTATATAATAGTTGATCAGGCCCGCGTAGCCCGCTGGAGTGTAGAGACCCTTTCCCAGATTTTCGAAGAAGACCGACACAAACATTGCGCCGATCGTGAGACGAACAATTGCCAGCCCATTTGCCGCGGGCAGTTGGTCGGCCACATTTTGCGTTGGGCTTGCGTTCGTCATCATCGTGAACCTCGTACCCAATGGATGCCGTGCCAGTTTGCGACGGGAAGAGAGGGAGTGAATATCTTAAGCGGTTCTTCCTGTTCTTGCTAGCGGATGCGCAAGAGGATAGTGTCCTAATTTGGCCGGTGCCGCCGAAGTAGCGCTGCCGGCCGGACAGCTGCCGGGACGGCGGCGCTACAGTCGCCGCGCGTGGATTAGGACACTACCCGCAAGAGTCATGTAAATTACAGCAGGACGCAACGCGCGCTGCTAAGACATGGAACCCGGTGGATGGCAAACAATCCGCGGATTGGAGTCGCGAATTCACCTACACCGAGAAAATAATGGGCGCCCGCGGACCGCGCATTCGATCCGTTATCAGTCCCGCCAACCTCTACCGCAAGCCCTCTACCGCAAGCCCTCCGCTGGTAGGGATGTCCTCAAGTTACTTTCGTACCGCCGCATGGCACGTAGGAGCCATTCACGAAGTTAAGCTCAGAGACTAAGTTGGGATTGAGCAGTTTTCGGGGGAGGGCTGTTCAACGATAGCGCCCAACGACTCTTTGAGTCTGGGCGCTTTCGTTTTTGTCGGCCGCCGATCACCACTGATGAGACAAGACACAATTCCAGTTCCCTTCAACGGACGGGTCCACGGCCTCGTCCACGTAAGATTCGGCCAAAATCTCGCAGATATTCCTTTCCGATGGACAGACGCGCCAACATGGCCGTGGATGTTTTGGGGCAGATGATATGGATGTAAAGAAAAACGACCCAGAGCAGGTTCTCTCTGGGTCGGATTCCTTCGCACTAAGCCACTAAGCTCAATACCAGCGTTCCATGATCTGAGGCTTAGGATTCCCTATCGACTCTTTGCCGTGCTCATTGCGCACATGCTTCAACATGGCGCCTGCGGCCTGCGTGCGACGGCTACCGAGCCTTTCATCGAACTCGTTGACGCGCTCAGTATGTGGGCACTCATGGCAGACGAGGATCACGCCGCTCGCGTCTTTGTTGATCGTGTACATCACGCCGAGCATACCCGCTGCTCGTTCTGCCCGGTGTGATCGTCATCACTTTCCGGTTACCTTCGTTTTTTAGAGGGAGGGCAAACAGGGCGAACCGAACAATTCTTGGGAGTCATGCCGTCCGAGCGGTCAAACTTCTCGCCTGTCCGATGCGGGATAACCCGCGTGGCGTCCTCGCTGGCTCTACGAGCAATGTAAACGACCGTCGCGGTAGCCTGTCGGGTCGTTTTCAGAAGCGTTGGTGGAGTGGGTTTCGACCTGCGCCGGCCTGGGAACGGCAAGCAACTCTTGCAACCGTCTCTTAATCTGAGCCCCTTCTTCATAAGTTTGTTGGGCCGAGCGACGGCGGTGCTCTCTTATCGATGCAAACAATTGTGTGAGTGACATGGGGGAGGGCCTTCTGTTCTGATTTCTGATTTTCATCGCAGGGACGCTGCGATAGGCACAGCCTGACACGAGCAGGTGCCCTCTTCCGTGATGACCGTCACCGGTGACCGTGACGCGGAGCGAATGCCGCCCGATCGATCACCCGGTGCGCTTAGGGATGATGACTCGCGATGGACGGCTTCACGGGGCTGACTCCAGAGGTAACCTGGTATTTCTTGCACGAAGCCGCAAATTCTGCCTGCTTTGAGATTCCATACGGGTTACAAAGAGTCCTTTTGGCAATGACTTAGGGGCTTTGGCAATTGCGCTGCTCTATATCCCTTGGCGGGAAGGAGGAGCGTTTATGAAACGCAGGAAATCGCATCTGTTGGCATGGGTTATTGTTCTGGCGTTGGTTTCGTTCTCCACCGGCCGTATCCACGCCCAAGAGAACCAGGTGTTGGGAGAAGTGCAGTTTGACGGACCGACGAATGTGGAAAAAACCTCCGGCGTTTGGGTTGACGGGGAGTACGTTGGCTATGTGAAGGAACTCAAGGGATCGAAAAAGATTCTGCTTTTACCTGGTGAACACCTAATCAGCGTGCGCCAGAATGGGTACCAGGATTTTGTCCAGACGGTTGTTCTCCAGCCGGGGCAAACGCAAATCGTTCGAGTGACTATGGACAAGGCCGCTACCGGGCCAATGCCTGCCGACGATGAACTGGCCACGGTTAAGATCGATGTGAACCCTTCAAGGGCCGCAGTGTTTGTGGACGAACGTTTCGTCGGCCACGTCGGCGAGTTTGGAGGCTTAGGAAGATCCATGGAGGTAGTTCCCGGGGCACACCGGATCCGGATCGCGCTTCCGGGCTATGAAACTTTCGAGACGGATATCAACCCCCAGCCAGGGCAGAAGGTGGAAGTGAAGACTGATCTGGTCAAGAGCGAGATTCCGGTAGCCGAGCCATTACTGAAAAACGAGACCAGCACGCCGTCGACTTCGGCAAGGCGCGATGCGGGAATTTCACCGCAATGAGCAATGAAATGAGGAGGTTGGGGCCTGGGTTGTGGATCTTAGAGCGCTTCTTAGAGCGCCGGGCAGCCACGATGGAGATTCTAGTCATCAAATAAGAATGCCGCCTTTCGTCAAACCGTTGGCGCGGATCATAGGCTCGAGGATCATAGGCTCGGGGACCAGAGGCTCGGGGACCAGAAGCTCTCGGAGACTCGAGAGGCTGTGCATCCTTCTGCTCTTTTGCCTCGGCAGCATTTCGCGCGCGCATGCGGGAGCGACGCTCTTTCTGGAAGAGCCGTATAGCTACGATGGCGCGTTGGCCGGAACTGGCCACGCGGCTGTGTATCTGAGCCGCATTTGCTCTGTGTCGCCGGTGATACTGCGCCCGTGTGTCGAGGGCGAATCCGGAGTGGTCCTGAGCCGGTACGACGGTATTGCGGGATACGACTGGATTGCGATCCCGCTGATCCCCTACCTGTATGCGGTTGACCGGCCGGAAGCCGTTCCGCTGTTCGCCGACGCCAAGCTGGTTGCTTTCCTTAGAGATCAATACCGTCGCGATTACCTGGAAGCGCTTGCTCCGGATCGCCCCGACGGCGGAATGCCCGAGGGAAACTGGTACGAATTGGTCGGATCGGCTTATGACCGGACAATTTATGGATTCGAGATTGAGACCAGCCCGGAACAAGATGCGCTGCTGATCTCCAAGTTCAACAGCCAGCCCAACCGCGAGCGCTATAACTTCGTGAAGAGAAACTGCGCCGATTTTGTGCGCGAGGTGATCGATTTTTATTACCCACACGCTCTGCATCGCAGTGTGATTGGCGATCTCGGCGTCACCACTCCCAAGCAGATTGCGAAAATGCTTGCGAAATATAGCCGGCACCATCCTGAGTTAGAGAGTTCGGACTTCCTGGTACCGCAGGTTCCGGGAACGGTGCGGCGCAGCAAGCCCGTCCATGGAGTATTGGAATCCGTGATGGCAGCCAAGAAATATATGCTGCCCCTGGTCGTGCTGCATCCCTACATCGGTGGCGGCGTGCTGGTCGAGTATTTTGGCCATCGACGCTTCGATCCGGCGCGAAACGCCCTCATACTGGATTCGGGCCGCCAGTTGGATGCGCCCATGACGCGCGATGAGCGTCTTCGCTACCAGAGTCGAATGGACGAACTGAGCCAAACCTCCGTGGTTGATCCCCCGAACGAAGCAAAGACGAACGAGGGAAAGGCCAAGGAGGTGAAGGCCAAGGAAGTGAAAAGCTGGGAGCGTTTGCAAGCGAGCGCCACGCCTGGGACCGACACTTCCGGGCAACCCGTGCTGCAGTTGCGCATAGGGGATGATTGGGCTCAGGTGGGCATTTCGCGAGCCAACATCTTGAGCGTTTCCGACTCGTCGGATTTAGCCGCGCGACTTCTGGAGGCGCGGCTCCGCCAGGAATTGCGGCCGGCCACAGCCCGCAAGACTTCGCCCAGCGACGTGGAAAAAGATCTGGCGCTGTTCCAGCAACTTCTCAAACCCCAGCCGCGAGACGTTGCGGTCACACCGTCTTCCACGAATGACGACCGGGCTCAACCGAAGGCCAGTTCGCAGTAACCTTCCCTCTTTTTCGGGGCTCCTATTCACCGCAGACAATACATTAAAACATTCCTCATTGGTGCTGCGGCGGCAGTCGCGACTGAATCAAGGATTCCACCTGCGCCCAAACCTTGGGATCGCACTCGATCTCGGTGTGAGATTTCAAGAAGAGCCGGTCGTACCACGGGTAGTGCTTGCACGGGATCGGATTCGCTTTGTAATCGAAGCGGAAATTTCCGATGATGTGCGTGCGGGCTGGATCGGCAGCGCGGATCTGGCGTCGGCCGTGCAGAAAGCCGTTCGGTTGATAGAAATTTGCGGCCTCGGCTACATTGGCGGGAATCACCCTATCATTCTGGCCGGGCTTGGAGACACTGTCCACCTGAACCGTGAGCAACACGGGAATGCCTGCTCTTTCCAGTTCTCGCGCTAGCGCAACCACTTCCGAAGCGCCCCAGCTATGTCCGTATAGGATGATGCGGGCGTTCCGCTTTTCTTCGATCGAGAGGGTGCCGTCTCCGTCAGTGTCCAGCAATCGAACGATCTCGGCGTGGGCTTTCTCCCTGCGATGGTTTTCCAGAACCTCTACATGCACGCCTGACGGATAATCTTGGCGCAGATGCGCCGCGACCTGGACCTCGCTATGGACCATGGCATCGTGCTTGACAAATCCGCCGACGAAACCGATGACGATGACCGGTGCCGTCGCAAAAGCATCGGTTGCACTGACCGGGCGTGCCGAATCGGCGTGAATGGCGGCAGGGATGAGGCAAAAAATAAACGAGATGCTACGGATTGAAGTGCGAAGATAGTTACTCACAACCTGTGTAAATCATACCAATAAAAGATGGCGGTGTTCATTGGTTGTCCCTCCCGTTGCGAAACGATTCCCTGCATTCTGCTTGCGCACCCTCTCAGCCCCGACCTTCCCGGCTCCGTTCCCTCTGAAATGCTAAGATTTCCGGCATGCCCCTGCGCCGCAAACTCAAGAGAGTCACCCACCCGTTGGGAAGGCCCATTCGCGGGCGTAAGGGCGAGCCCCATACCGCGGCGGAGTTGGTCATCATTACCGGCATGAGCGGGTCGGGGAAGGCTTCGGCGCTGAAGGCTTTCGAAGATCTTGGTTACTACTGCGTCGACAATCTGCCGGTAGAGCTGATTCCGCGCTTTGCCGAACTGGCATTGCAGTCGGGAGAGATTCCGCGCACGGCACTGGTGGTGGATGTGCGCGAGGGTTCGCAACTGGAAAAGCTGCCGGCGATGCTGAAGTCGGTGAAGCGGACGATTCCCACGCGGGTAATTTATCTGGAAGCGAGCGATGCCGCGTTGCTGCGGCGCTTCAGCGAGACGCGGCGGCCGCATCCGCTGGGAATGGGCACGACGGTGCGGGCATCGCTCGGCGCCGAACGGCGGCACCTGCGGGCGATTCGCAAGATTGCCGACCTGGTCATCGACACTTCCAAGTTCAATGTTCATGAACTGCGGGCGCACTTGACCGACCGCTTCAAACAGCAGTCGGGGAGCCAGCAGACCATTCTGGTCTCGTGCGTGAGTTTTGGATACAAACACGGCGTACCGGAGGATGCCGACCTAGTGTTCGATGTGCGCTTTCTGCCCAATCCTCACTTCGTGCCCGAGTTTCGTGGGCTGACGGGAAGGGATCCTCGGGTCGCCAAATACATCCGGTCGTTTCCGCAAACGCAGGAGTTCATTAATCGCATCTCCGAGTTGCTGATCTACCTGTTGCCGCACTACATTCGCGAGGGCAAGAGTTACCTGACCATCAGCTTCGGATGCACCGGCGGACAGCACCGCTCGGTGATGATCGCCGAAGATGTAAGCAAGCGGCTGCGGAAAGCGGGATACAAAGTGAAGGCGGTGCATCGGGACAGCCCGAAGTAGGCGTCCGGCTGGACATTCTTCCGTCTGTAGAGACGGGGCTTGCCCCGTCTTACCCCGCGTTCAGGAGGCGCGGCAAGCCGCGTCTCTACGGGGAATCGCATGTAGAATTGAGCCTTACTCGCATGGCAACTTCCACAGTGGCGGGCGCGAAGAGTGAGGGAACACCGGCCAAGCCCCGTCCACCTCGTCCAATCGCCCGCCTGTTGCGCTATGTGTTGCCGTACTGGTGGCAGTTTCTGGTCTCGGTGGCGCTGATGGCGATGGTGGGGCTGCTCGATGCGGGCCGGCTTCTGTTGATCGGCCCGATTTTCGATCGCGTCTTGAATCCCGGCTCCCAGGAAAAGACCATCCCGTTGTTCAAGCTGCCGGGCAGCGAACGCTTTCTGAACCTCCAGCAGTTGGTTCCGTCCCACTTTCACAACCCATGGACGGTGGTGGCGTTTGCGCTGGTGGCAGCCACGGTGTTGAAGGGGATCTTCGACTACGCCGGAACCTACCTGGTGAACTACGCCGGTTTTGGGATGATCACGGACCTGCGGGACAATTTGTATAACGCGATCCTGCGGAGTTCGGCGGCGTTCTTCACGAAACACAGCACGGGCACATTGCTCTCGACTATGGTCAACGATATCGAGAAGGTGCAATACGCGATGTCTTCCGTGCTGGCGGAATTCCTGCAGCAGTTTTTTACATTTCTGTTTACCGCGGCGGTGGTGGTCCGGTTGGGAGGGAAGCTGGCGTGGGTGTTGCTGCTCTTCGTTCCCGCGATTTTGTACTCGTCGAGAAAAATCGGGCGGCAAGTACGAGGCACGACGAGAGGCGGACAGGACAAGCTGGCCGATATCCAGAATATTCTGCACGAAACGATTACGGGGAACCGGATCGTCAAGGCGTTTGGCATGGAGAACTGGGAGGTGGATCGCTTCCGCGCGGCGGCGCGGAGGTTGTTCCGAGCAAACCTTCGGCTGGTGGCGGCGTTCGCGATCAGTTCTCCGCTGATGGACATTCTGGGCTCGATAGCCATAGCCTTGCTGTTGCTGCTCGGACGCGACCAGATTGTCAAGGGGATATTCACGCCCGGGATATTCCTCGGGTTTATTGTTGCGGTCTTCAAGTTGTACGACCCGGTCCGCAAGTGCGCGCAGTTCAACAACAATTTCCAGCAAGCGGTGGGAGCCTCGTCCGAAATTTTCCGGTTCATGGATATGGAAGACGAAGTGCGGGAAAAGCCGGGCGCGAAGCGGATGGGGAAATTTGCGCGGGCGATCCGGTTTGCCGACGTGTCTTTCTCCTATTCCAGTTCCAACGACAACGCCGAGGATTCGCCGCTGGTGCTGCATGGTATCGATCTAGACGTGAAAGCAGGAGAAGTGCTGGCGGTGGTGGGGTCGAGCGGCGCGGGCAAGAGCACGCTGGTGCACCTGATCCCGCGCTTCTTTGACGTGAGCGGTGGGCGCATTCTGATTGACGACAGCGATGTGCGAGATGTGACACTGGAGTCGCTGCGCTCGCAGATCGGGATTGTCACACAGGAGACGGTGCTGTTCAACGACACGGTGAGAAACAATATCGCGTACGGCCAGCCGCATGTATCGCAGAAGAAAGTAGAAGAAGCGGCGCGCGCGGCGCATGCGTTGGAATTCATTCGCGGGCTCCCTGAAGGGTACAACACGATGATCGGGGAGCGCGGGGTGCGCCTTTCGGGCGGCGAGCGGCAGCGCATCGCGATTGCGCGGGCGATCCTGAAAAACGCGCCGATTCTGATTTTGGATGAGGCCACGTCGTCGCTGGACAGCGAGTCGGAATCACTGGTGCAATCGGCGCTGCAAAATCTGATGAGCGGGCGTACTGTGTTTGTGATCGCGCACCGGCTCTCGACGGTGCGGCGCGCGAGTCGTATTGTAGTGCTCGAAAACGGCACGATCGCCGACATCGGCGCGCATGAAGAGCTGATGCAAAAGTTAGGCACATACCGGCGGCTTTACGAATTGCAGTTTGCGGAAGCGTAGAACGTATGACACTTCGCTCCATGACGGGATTCGCGCAGATCAAAGGGCAGGTCGCTGCTCAGTTGGCGTTTGCGCTGTCGCTGAAATCTGTGAACCATCGTTTCCTGGATCTTCACTTCCGGCTGCCGTCCGATACCGACTCGCTGGAGATGAAGCTGCGCCGGATTTTGAAAGAGAAGCTGGCGCGCGGCCACGTGGAAGTGATACTGAACCTGGATCGCTCGGGCCCGAACGGGGTCGCGCTCAACCGGCAATTGATTGCCGACTACGTGGAGGCGTTCCGCGCGGCGGCGGATGAATTTGGGGTTGAGGGCGAGCCCGATCTGAACGTGGTTTTGAGGATGCCGGGCGCGATGGACTCCGGCGCCGAGAAATCGGGAGACGAACTGGAGACCGCGGTGATGGCGCGAGTGGAAGAAGCGCTTTCCCGGCTGAATGAGATGCGCGAAGAAGAAGGCCGGAGCATCGGCACGGAGTTGCGCGCTCGCATGGCGAGTCTGGAGAAAGCGGCGGCGGGGGTGGAAGCCCATCGCAGCACCATTCTGCGCAGCTACTCGGAACGCCTGCAAACGCGCATGCACGAATTGCTCGGCGCCCAGGTGGACAAGGAACGGATCCTGCAGGAAGTCGCGGTGCTGGTCGATCGCAGCGACATCCAGGAGGAACTGGTCCGGCTGAACGCGCATGTGAAGCATTTCCTAGGTTTGCTCGACCAGGGCGGCGAAGTGGGCAAGAAGATGGACTTCCTGCTGCAGGAAATGAATCGCGAAGCCAACACGATGCTTTCCAAAACGTCGGGCCTTGCGGGCGAGGCCTTGAAGGTTACCGAGATGGGCCTGCTGATGAAGTCGGAGATCGAGAAAGCGCGGGAGCAGGTGCAGAATCTGGAATGAGCCTTCTTTAGATGAGCATTGTCTACATTGTTTCGGCGCCTTCGGGTTCGGGCAAATCCACGCTGGTGAACGAACTGTTCAAAATGGTTCGTAACCTGGACTTCTCGATTTCCTACACCACGCGGCCGCCGCGCGGCAGCGAACAGAACGGCAAGGAATATTTCTTCGTCTCCAGAGAAGAATTTAAAGCCATGATCGCGGCCAATGAGTTTCTGGAGTACGCGGAAGTCTTCGGAAACTATTACGGCACGGCCAAGCGGTTTCTACGCGAGGCCGAGGCGCGCGGCAACGACCTGCTGCTCGACATCGACGTGCAAGGGGCGAGTAAGATCAAAGAGAAGATTCCGGAGGCGGTGAGCATCTTTATTCTTCCGCCCGACCGGGATAAGCTGGAATGGCGGCTGCGGAACCGGGGGCTGGATTCGGAGGCAGTTATTCGTCGCCGGTTGGACACGGCCCGACGAGAGATTGAGAATTACTCGAAATACGACTATATATTAGTTAACAACGTGCTTGAGAGATCCGCCGACCAACTAAAGGACATCGTACTGTCGGAGCGGGCGCAGCGAAGCGGAGTGGAACTTTCGAGTGAGGAAAAGCGGCGAGTGGCAACGGCACAAGCTTGCCGGCTGGAACACACGCGCGAGCGGGTGCAGCCGATTCTGGCCTCATTTAACCCGCAGGTGTAAAGGGCACGTAGACTTTCGGGGGAGAGAATATGAAGCTGGTTGAAGGGTTCGACAGCAACTACCGCTACATTCTGGTCGCGGCGCGGCGAGCACGGCAACTGCAAGGCGGCGCACCGCCAGTGATCGATACCGGATCGCGCAAACCCTGCCGCATCGCGCAGGATGAAATCAAGGCCGGCAAAGTGAAATGGCTGATTCCCGAGGTTCCCAAATTGCCGGTAGTGGCCGCGACCGAGACTCTGGACAAGGTGTTCGCGGAAGACGCGTAGACACGACTCGCGTCTCTACGGGATCTTAGTCGCTGGGATTTTGGTCGCAGAGGACCAGACGCCGCCGGCCGCGGTTTGAATCTCGCGCCAGGTGGCGACATCAATTCTGTAGGCGGAGCTGGGCGTTGAGGCCGCGGCCGCCGACTTCCTGCTATGAAAATTGCGCTGGGCGTGTCCGGTGGCATTGCAGCTTATAAGGCAGCGGAAATCGTGCGCCTTTTGCAAGACCGCGGCATTCACGTGCAAGTCGTGATGACAGCTGCGGCCCAGGAGTTCGTTCGTCCGCTGACCTTCGCGGCGCTCACCGGAGAAAAGGTCATTACCAGCATGTTCGCGTCTGGCTCGGCAGACGAGGCCAATGTCGAGTCGGCGATCGAGCACATTGCGATTGCGCAGGCGATTGATGCACTGCTGGTGGCTCCAGCAACAGCCGACGTGCTGGCGCGGTTCGCGCAAGGGATTTCGAACGACTTTCTCAGCACTCTTTATCTCGCAACCACCGCTCCGGTGGTAGTGGCTCCGGCGATGAACGTCAACATGTGGAATCACGCCGCCACGCAGTCGAATCTGGAAATCCTGCGCAAACGAGGCGTTCGCATTGTGGAGCCCGGCCAGGGCTATCTCGCCTGCGGGATGACCGGAGCGGGACGGTTGGCGGAAAACGAAACGATTGTAGCGGCGGTGATGGAAGCGCTGGGCGCCTCGCAGGATCTGGCGGGCGAAACGGTTCTGGTGACGGCGGGACCGACGCGGGAGAAGATCGATCCGGTGCGGTATTTGACGAACCGGTCGAGCGGGCGCATGGGATACGCCATTGCGGAAGCGGCGCTGCGGCGCGGAGCTCGCGTGCTTCTGGTAAGCGGGCCGACGGGGATAGACGCTCCGGGAGCGGCGGAGCTGACGCAGGTCGAGACAGCGGAAGAGATGCTGGCGGCGGTTTTGAGATTGCTGCCCGGAAGTACGGTGGTCATCAAGACGGCGGCAGTGGCGGACTTCCGGCCGAAAGCAGCAGCGGCGCAGAAAATCAAGCGCAAGGGCGAGATGACGCTCGAACTGGAACCGACCGCGGATATTCTGGCCGCGGTCGCGCGCCGCAAGACTTCCCAAGTTGTCGTCGGATTTGCCGCTGAGACGGAGAACGTGCTGGAGAACGCGCGCAAGAAGCTAGCCTCGAAGTCACTCGACGCGATCGTAGTGAACGACGTTTCGCGCGAAGGCGTTGGTTTTGATTCCGACCGTAACGCGGCCACGATCATCTCTCCAAGCGAAGTCGTCGAGGTTCCCGAGACCTCGAAGTGGGAAGTGGCGCACCGGGTGCTGGACCAGGTCGTGAAGCTGCGGAAGCTCCGTGGCGCGGTTGTTCGGTAGGAAGAATCCATGAACACACGCTGGTCTTTGTCGTCAGTGCTATTACTTTCTGCTCTGGTCTCTGCGCAACAGGCGCCGGTTCCGGTGCAGGACGAGCCGCATCATCATGTGGTCTTGAAGAACGATTCGGTGATGGTCTTGCGGGCGGAGTTGCAGCCGGGAGAGAGCACCCTGCCGCATACTCATCTGAATGACCGCTTCGCGGTTGTGCTGTCGAACGCCATCATCATGCAGCAAAAAGTTGGCGAGGCGGCGGGCGCGCCAGAGGCGATGAAGCCAGGAGATGTTCTGACGTTTGTTTCGAGTGGACCTTTCTCGCATATTACCCATAACGACAACAAGGGTGTGTTCGAAGTGCTGGATGTGGAATTGCTGCATCGGCCGGCGACAGCTACGGGCCAGCCGGCGGCCAAGGTGGAAGCGGAGAATCCGAGCGCCTGGGCTTATAAGTGGACGCTGGCTCCTGGCGCGACGTCGACGATGCACACGCATGAGCGTCCCTACCTGATTATTGCGGCGACGCCGCTGGTGCTGAAGATGACGGATCCAGAAGGAAAGTCGTTCACGCACGAAGTGAAGGCGGGGGACGTTCATTGGGTCGATGCCAAGGTCACGCATTCGCTGGCCAATGAGAGCACGACCGTGGGGCAGATTGTGGAGATTGAGTTGAAGTAGTTTTCGGGGCGAAAGACAAAGTTCGACTTGCCGAGGGCAGGTCCGCGCCACACGGTTTGTTATCCTTATCCGCAATGTCTCGCACTCTTGATCCTGAACTTCGATGCGCGCTGGGCGCGCGCATCCGCTATTACAACGAGATGGGGATCTACGATTTTTACCGGCGCCCGCTGTCAGACCGCGCCGGGGAAGCTGCGGCGGCGATTGCAGTAGACGACGCACAAAATGCGGTGTCGACAAATCAGCCAGAATCGGGAGAAGAGATGAGCCCACGGAAAGCCACGGCGGTTGCGCTGCCGGTTGCGATTCAGGGTGACGAGAATATTTTTGAGGTGATCGCGCCGAAGCCCGAGCAGAGTGTGAGCGATCCGGTGAAGGCGCTGAAGATAATCCGCGAAGACCTGGGCGACTGCACGCGCTGTGTGCTCCATAAGCAGGGACGGAAGCAGATTGTGTTTGGCGTGGGCAATCCGGCGGCCGAGTTGATGTTCGTGGGCGAGGGGCCGGGCGCCGATGAAGACGCGCAGGGCGAGCCCTTCGTGGGGCGCGCCGGGCAACTGCTCAACAACATGATTAAAGCGATGGGGATCGAGCGCGAGCAGGTCTACATCGCGAACATCGTGAAGTGCCGCCCACCGGGAAATCGCACTCCAGAACGCGAGGAGTGCGCGACCTGCTCGCCGTTTCTGATGCGGCAGATCGCGGTGATCAAGCCGAAGGTGATCGTGGCCCTCGGAGCGGTGGCGGCGAAGACGCTGCTGGCAATGAATGCTTCGATGGCGCAACTGCGCGGGCGCTTTTACGACTTCCGGCCGGCGGGAATTCGTAATAGCGACCGCAGCAACGATCCTCGCTGGGACGGATGCAAGCTGGCGGTCACCTACCATCCGGCGTTTCTGCTGCGCGATCCGCGGCAAAAGGGCGAAGCATGGAAAGATTTGCAGATGGTGATGAAGGAGTTGGGGATGAAGGCACCAAGGAAGGGCATATGATGGCTCCGCCAGAAGTCGGGCAGAGAAGAAGTTCTTAATGGAACATAATGTCAGTACGGGTGATTTGATAAATGATTTCGCAGTCCGCTCTTTTCGAGATGAGGGTGACGCCGACTATATTGCAGGGCGAATGGCGTTCCGCGCGGCTTTAAGCATGCCTTCCCTTTGGGCGAGCCAACAGGCTGTTGAGAAGTATTTGAAATGCATTCTTTTGCTGAACCGAATCCCTGGGGCAAAAGTCAAACACGAACTCAGCGCGGCCCTCGATCTAATCAGTAGGTCGACCATTGTTTCCTTTGACCTCTCGCCCGCCACGCTTAACTTCATCGAGCGTATCGATGCGTTCGGAAAGTTCAGATACCTCGAAGTCTCAAGAGTTGCTTATGGTGGAGACATCGTCAATTTAGACAGAGCGGCGTGGGAGCTGCGCAGGTACTGCACTCTTTATGAGGAACCGAGACTAGTCAAGTTGTGCGAGGGCGTTGCGCCGCCCAAGTACCGAATTCCCGGTGGATACCTAGAACAAGTGATGGATGACGCTGCGAACCCTGCGCGTGAGCCGCTGTGTTGGAACAACGCCTTTTTCGGAACAAGGCAAAGACGGCGGGTACGAGTCAAGCGCTGGCTTCGTGCTGAGAACGCTCCGCTGTACCTCAATCCGCAGATTCTCGACGAGATTCTGAAATATGTTTATCTCCCCAAAGACTTGAAGCACGCCTACAGGACTCATATTAGGCCGGGTTAGATTTCAAATCATCGATAGCTTTTTCCAGTTAAATGCCCCTCTTCTGCGACGTCGCCCTCGCCGTCCCGCTCGATATGGTGTTCACCTACGCCATCCCTCCGGGCATGGAACCGATGGTTGGCGGGCGGGTGCTGGTGCCGTTCCGGCAGCAGCGGCTCTCGGGCATCGTGGTTGAGCTGCATGACCGTCCGCCGCAAGTCAAGACCAAGAAGGTCATCGAAGCGCTCGACCTCTCGCCGGTTCTCGATGAACATCTGCTGAAACTTGGGAGGTGGATTGCAGATTACTATCTTGCGCCGCTGGGTGAAGTGTTTCGCACCATGCTGCCGCTGGCGGCGGAGTTCAAGCGCTCGATCGCTTACCGCATCACCGATGAGGGGCGGTTGGCGCTGCATCTGGCGGGGATGACGGGGTCTCCAGCGCGGTCGAAGCGGACGCTGGACGAGCAGCTGGTTGAGTTTCGAGTGCTTGATTATTTGACGGAACGGGAGAGTGTACGAGAGGAGAAATTGCGCGGGGCTACGCGGGTGGGGCGGGCGCTGCTCTCGGGGATGGTGCGGAAGAAGTGGATTGCGCGCGAGGATGTATCGGCGGCGCGGGATGCGGCGCGACTGGTGAAGGTCGCGGTGCTGCTGACGGCAGAGGAGCGGGCGGAGGCTGCGTCTCCGCCGGACGGGCCAGAGGCCCGTCACCACACGGGAACGTCCAGCGCGGCAAAGAAGCTCAACGATAGCCAACGCTCTTTGATTGAAGCGCTCGCTGCGTTCGGCGGGCACGCGCCCGTCGAGGCTTTGCGCGAGCTGGATGTTCCGCGAACTACTATTAGCACGCTGGTGCGGCGCGGGTTGATTGAGTTGGTGGATGAGCCTCAGGACTTTACGGCTTCAGTTTCAAAGCTCAAGCCGCGACAATCTCCATTTGAGTTCGAATTCAGCGCGGCGCAGAAAGAAGCGCTCGCGAAGATTGGCGAGAGCGTGGCATCGCGCGAGTTCGCCGGTCTGCTGCTGCACGGCATCACCGGGTCGGGAAAGACGGCGGTGTATCTGGCCTGCATGCGCCAGGTGTTGGAGCAGGGGCGATCGGCGATCTTGCTGGTTCCTGAAATTGGCCTGACTCCGGCAGTGGCGGCGGATCTGCACCAAGTGTTCGGCGATGAAGTTGCCATTCTGCATTCGGGGCTGTCGGATGCGGAGCGGGCGGAGCAGTGGCATCGCATACGGCGTGGTGCGGCGCGGGTGGTGGCGGGTACGCGGTCGGCCGTGTTCGCGCCGGTCAGCGATCTTGCGCTCGTGATTGTCGATGAGGAGCAGGATTCGTCTTACAAGCAAGAGGAGACGCCGCGCTATCACGCGCGCGATGTCGCGGTGATGCGGGCAAAAATGACGACGGCGGGAGCTGTCGTGGTGTTGGGTTCGGCCACTCCTTCGCTCGAGTCGTACTTCAACGCGAAGAAAAACAAATATGCGCTGGTCGAGTTGCCTGATCGCGTGGAGATGCGTCCGCTACCGGAAGTTGAGATTGTCGATATGCGGCAGGAGTTTCAGGAGACGGGACAGGAGCAGGTGATCTCGCGCAAACTGGCGGAGGAAATCCGCGAGCGCCTGGAAAAAAAAGAGCAGGTCATGGTGCTGCTCAACCGGCGTGGATATTCTCCGGTGGTGTTGTGCCGGGCGTGCGGCAAGACGTTGCAGTGCAAGAACTGCGCGGTCTCCATGACCCACCACAAGCGCGAGCGCAAGATGGAATGCCACTATTGCGGGCACGTCGAGCACATTCCCGACAAATGTGTACATTGCGGCAGCGAGTACGTGTACTTTGTCGGGACGGGATCGGAGAAGCTGGAAGAGTTGCTGCATGGCATGTTTCCGCAGGCGCGGATCGGGCGGCTGGATCGCGATACGGTGCGCGGGCGGGAAGATTTCGAACATGCGCTGAACGCGCTGAATGAAGGGGCACTCGACATGCTGGTGGGCACGCAGATGATTGCGAAAGGCCACGACATCCACGGCGTGACGCTGGTCGGCGTGGTCGGGGCGGACATGGCGCTGGGCTTGCCCGATTTCCGCGCGGCGGAGAGAACGTTTCAGCTGTTGACGCAAGTGGCGGGCCGGGCTGGTCGTGGACAGTCTCCGGGGAAGGTTGTGCTGCAGACTTATTTTCAGGACCACTACGCAGTGCAGTTTGCGGCGCGGCATGACTTTGCCGGGTTCTACGAAAAAGAGCTGCAATTCCGCGCGTGGATGCACTATCCGCCGTATAGTGCGATTGCAAATGTGCTCATCCGCTCCGAGAAGTTAGACGACGCGCTGACGTGGTCGGGCCAGCTTGGGCGCTGGTTTGAGAAGACGCGGCATGAGGGCATTCTCGTGCTTGGGCCGGCAGCGGCGCCGATCACGCGCTTGAAGCGCGATTACCGCTATCACTTCATTCTGAAGTCTCCGAGCCGTGAGAAGATGAATGCGCTTTTAAGGGCAATGCTGGCGGAGGCCGCGGCGCGAAAGATTCCGCGCACGCAGGTGATTGTGGATGTGGATGCGGTGTGGCTGATGTGAGAGCGGCTGTTAGCTAGTGGCTCTTGGCTTTTAGCTTAAAGCCCCGTCAAAATCGGCGTGGCATCGTTGGGTACCGTAAGGTGTTCGGGATGGTCAAGAGGGGGAATTGCGCATGACGGAATTGGCTGAACTGACGCAGATGGTTGACTCTTGCTACACCATCTTCGTGCGTGAGATTTCTGAGCCGGAAGAAAATGTGCTCCGACTAGTTCTGCAAGAGGCCGAGAAAAGCCCAGAGAGCGTATCTCACAAGATAGGTGGCACCGTCATCGAGAACTTGCACCCGGTAGAGCCGACAGAGCTCAGCCGAACGTTCGAGCTGAGGTGGAAGCAGTACATTGCCTACAGCGTTAGGAATGAATCGTTCGCCTCACCGGACGATGACTCAGATGTAAGAGCGTCCGGGCGGCTGTTTCGCACTTACTCGAAATCGCATTTCCTGGATTTTGTGTCACGCGCGACAATTGCAAGTGAACAGTATCCGGGGCCCTTTACACACTTTTGTGTCGTTTCTGAGTGTCACGTTATCGATATCATTTCGACCCAAATGCCAGAAATTCAGATACTCCGAACTGGCTCGGTAATTGCTCGTGATCGCAGATCATTTGTGAAGTAGGTGGCGAACGTAGTCGCGTAGGTCGTGCAGCGTGTCGCGGCTTCCGTCGCGAATTTGTGGCCAGACTTCCCGGCCCGAACTGTGTGTGAAGGGCGCGGGAGCAAAAGCCAGGACTAGCATTGCAATCGCAAAAGCGGCGAGCCACTTCCGTGCAGGCGAAATTCCCGGACGCCTCGGAATCGGCGGATGATGGCTGGTTAGCCACAGCACTACCGCCCAAAGCAGCCAGCCGACCCAGCAGTACTTGGCAAGCGGTATGAGTGCGAAAACGACGCCCAGGGATACCCATCGGTGCAATTTTGGAAACACCGAAAACAGAATGTGTCCGCCATCGAGTTGCCCGCCTGGCAACAGGTTCAGCGCCGTCGCGAACATTCCTACCCACCCGGCGACGGCGATCGGATGCAAGGACAGCGAGGCTAGCGGCACATCGAGGTGCAGCAGGCGGGATGCAAGATGAAATGCTAGGGGAAATCCCGGTTCATTGTCGATCGGCGCGCTGCCGAATAGCAGCGGATGGGAGAGCGAGAGCCCCATCACCACAGCGGCGCATGAGGGGATAAAGCCCGCAATCGGACCCGCAATTCCGATATCGAACAATGCCGTGCGAGTGGGAATCGGACCCTTAATACGGATGAAAGCTCCGAACGTACCGATCAAGCTCGGAAATGGAATAAAGAACGGCGGCGTCGCATAGACGCGATAATGCCGGGCATATAGGTAATGTCCCATCTCGTGCGCGAGCAGGATGAACATTAGCGTGAGTGAAAAGTAGAGCCCATGTAGCAGTTTTGCTGGAGCCTGCCACATCCACTCCAGTGGAAACATGGGAATGTTGTCATTGCTGAAGGAGAAAGCCGGTTGTTGAAGCGCGAAGTTGGCATAGATGCGCGCACCCACCACCAGCGTGCTCAAGAAGGTCGCGGCCAGAAGTAGGATGTGCAGCCACCAGCGCGGGCGCGGCGGCCGGATGACCCAAACCTGGGGCTGAGGCTGCTGTTCCCATTCGAGGGTCGCCGGAAAAGGGGATGTGGGTTCGGACATGGGAACCTGAGGCCAGAGGTTAGAGGTCAGACTGCAGAGGTTTGGTTTACTTCTGCAATCTAACCTCTGCCCTCTGCAATCGTGAGAGCAGCTAGTCAATCGACTGCAGTTCCTTGCCCGGCTTGAAGCGGACGGCCTTGCCGGGCGGAATCGAAACTTCGGCGCCGGTGCGCGGATTCCGTCCGATGCCGGTCTTGCGCGGACGCACGTTGAACACGCCGAAACCACGCAGTTCAATGCGGTCGCCGGTGGCGAGCGCCTTCTTCATGCTCTCGAAGACGGTCTCGACGGCGAGCTCCGCCTTGGTCTTAGTGATCCCGGTGCGGTTGACCACTTCATTGATGATGTCGAGCTTAATCACGGCTGTCTCCCGTCTTCCCAGGATTGGTACGCCTCAAGTTATTGATGCTAAGGGAGATAAGCGAGATTGTCAACCGGGTGATCAATCTCGTAATATGGCAGCACCAGCCGAGCGAATTTGTAATTGGTGATTTGTAATTTGTGATTGAAAACCCTTGCTCATCTGGGTCTCGATCCCACGGCAAAATTACCAATTACAAATTACCAATTACAAATTACAAATCCCAAGGAGTTTCATGATCAAGAGTGACCGCTGGATCCGGCGCATGGCGCAGGAGCACGACATGATTAATCCGTACTCGGAAAAGCAGGTGAGCGCGGGAGTGATTTCCTACGGCGTGTCGAGTTACGGATACGACTTGCGCGTAGCCGACGAGTTCAGAATCTTTACCAACGTCAATAGTACGATCGTCGACCCGAAGCATTTCGACGAGCGCTCGTTCGTGAGCGTTAACGCCGACGTGGCCATCATCCCGCCGAATTCGTTTGCGCTGGCGCGGTCGGTGGAGTACTTCAAGATTCCGCGAGATGTGCTGACCATCTGTGTGGGCAAGTCGACTTACGCGCGCTGCGGCATCATCGTGAACGTGACGCCCTTCGAGCCGGAGTGGGAAGGTTTCGTCACGCTCGAGATCTCAAATACTACGCCGCTGCCAGCCAAGATCTATGCCAACGAAGGCCTGTGCCAGATTCTCTTCTTCCAGTCCGACGAAGTCTGCGAGACCAGCTACAAGGACCGCAAGGGGAAGTACCAGGCTCAGAAGGGGATCGTGCTGCCGAAGCTGTAGCGGTGCTTCGTGAGGTTTGTGAGCGGGAGCGTCGAGGAATTCTGGAGAAGCTAATCAAGCCCCACTTACCGAAGAGGATGTTGAACTCTTCTTGGGGGCGACGCGTCTGCCGTCTCAGGCGGCTTGGTTTGAGTTGATCGAGCCAATTCTGCCCAAACTTGAGGAACACATGAGACCGCTTTCAGAAGCGGCACGACGTTTTGACTGGGCTGCGGTTAGCGAAGGGCTTGAAAGATTTTCTAAGGAAAGGCGCAAAAAATTCGGCGCTTGGCAGAGTTCGGCTGGACCATCGGCCCTCACATCCCGATGCTTCTCGAGATGGATGCTTCGGTGATATCGGACCAGCAATCCGCGGATACAGTTTTCATGAAACTTTACCAGGACAACAGTTGGAAGATAGCGAAGAAGGCCATCCAGCAATTGAAAGCTAGTCCGTACCTCAACAAGCGGAGCCTGCTTCTCAAGCAAGTTCTCTCTGCGCTGAGGCGAGGTCACTGCGCTATTGCCGTGCCTAGTCTTGTGATTTTGCTGGAGGGGTATTTGGCTGCGATGACCAGTAATCCCTCGGAGGTTCGCGACAAGAAAGCACTCAATCGTCTGCATCAGGAAGAGGCGAAGGCTCAGTCTTCGAAGACTGTTTTTCTCGCAGACGTATGGCCCGGATTACGTAAGTTCTTCGATCAACTCTTTAAGGACAGGGATTTTACAACGAACTCGCCATCTCTTACTAACCGCCACTGGATTCTGCACGGTCGAAGCGCAGACGAACAGGCTGAGGCTGATGCAGTTCCGTTACTGAACGCTCTAAGTACATTAGACTGGCTGCTTGCGTGGCCGTTCCCCGAAGACAGCGAAGATTCCGTACCCCCACAGGTGCAGTCTACCGCTTCCCGTTCTCGCCTTCCTTGAACATGTACTTGATGGCGGGCTTGTAGATCATCAGGTTGGCGGCGCCGGTTCGGTTCAGCTTGATGCAATGTTTGTCGTACCACTCGATATAGCCGTGGACTTCCTCGCCGTCGCGCAGCACGATGACCATGGGAGTCTTGGACTGCATCTGCTTCTGATAATAATAATTTTCGGCGTTGGTCTGCTCGGTGGGCGCGGCCTTCTTGGCCGGAGCAGAGGAACGGTCTCGATCTCTATCTCTGCGTTCGGCGGGCGGGTGGTTGTGGCCGTGGTTATTCTGCGCGTGGTCGGCGCGATTGAGGGTCGGGCGAATCAGCTTGCGATTGGCGAAGCTTTCCTGATCCGCGGATGGTTCGGCTGGTATGGAGTCGAGCGTATCTTTCAAAATCGCACCATCAAAATCGCACTACCAAAATCGCACCACCTGCGTGCGGGCGGGCAGAATATGCCACAACACTCAAGCCTGTGATTGTGGGTCCAGAGGTGTGAACTGAGGGTTACGGTATCACAGCGCGCAGGGGATGACAATCTCTTGTGCAGTGACTTTTGTGCACCCGCCTGACCAGTCGGGCATTCCGGCTGTAGAGACGGGGCTTGCCCCGTCTCCTTTGCACGCGGCGGGAGACGCGGCAAACCGCGTCTCCACGGCGGAACGGGTCAGTTTACGAAACGCGCTCCAGCGCGGTTGCGAAAGCATCGAGCGAGAGCGAGCGCAGCAGGTTACGGCGCAGCCCGCGCTCGACTTCGCCGAGACCGTCCGCGGCGCGCTGCACCCAGGCGAAGTCGGCGGATTCGGACATTTTCTTGAGTTCGCCCAGAATGTCCGTATTGCGGACCAGTTGCCCCGCGCCCGATTGCAGGAACATCAGGTCTTCGAGCAGCGAGTAGAGAGTGCGGAGAAGGTTTTCGATTTTCTGGCGGCTTTCGGCGCCGGAACGGTAGGTCTCGGTGGTCTTGAACAACTCGGTGTGGGCGTTGTCGTTGTCTTTGTCCCTGCCGCCGAGCGCGGATTTCAGCATGATGAGGGCATGGTTGCGAGCCGCGATGTAGCTTTCCAGATCGAAGGATAAGGCGCGTCCGATGGCGCCTTCGCTGAGGCGGGCGACCAGCGCGCGGTGGCGGGCGTTCCAATCGGGACGAAGCAGGGCGAGCCGGCTTTCGATCTCTGTGGAAGCGAGCGCGCCCAGGTTGAAGGTCATGGAACGGGAACGAATCGTGGGCAGCAATTCGCCGGCGTTTTCGGTGAGCAGAAAAATGCTGGCGAATTCGGGCGGCTCTTCCAGGACTTTGAGGAGCGAGTTAGCGGCCTCTTTCATAAAGGCCGAACTGGTGAAGATATAAACGCGTTCGCGGGCTTCCGCGGGCCGATAGTAGATGGTCTCAATCACGTGGCGAACCTGGTCGACTTTGATCATCATTTGCGGCGGATCGGGCGGGATGATCAGCACGTCGGGATGAGTCTGGACGAAGAGCCGGGTTTCTTTCTTGTCCGTGTCGCGCAGATTTTCGCGAGCCTCGACGGCCTCGGCAAAACGCGAGTCGAGGTCTTCGGCTTGCGCGATGCGAGTGCAATTCGAACAGCGTCCGCAGAAATCCGGCAAGTCGTCGGCGCCGCCGGTGCCTCCTTCAATGGGCTGCTCCAGGCAGTTCATCGCGCGCGCCAGCATCAGAGCGAGCGTGTATTTGCCCGATCCGTGCGCACCGGAAAGAATGACCGCATGCGGAAAGCGCTTGCGCGCCAGCATCTCGCGCAGGCGATGGATGGTTTCCGGGTTGCCGGCGAAATCAGAAAAGGGCATAGAAGAGAATTTTGCAATTTGGTAATCGGATAATTTCGTAATTGAGAACCAGGTTTTGAATTACAAAATTACAAATTTACACAATTACCAAATTTCTAGATCTTCAGTTTCTTGCGCACCAACTCCATGATAAGCGCATGCGTTTCGTTGGGCGTGCCGCGGGCGTTTACCACGTGCACCCGATGCGGCTCGCGGGCCGCGATGGCCAAGTACGCATGGCGAACGCGTCCGAAAAAAGCCCGATTTTCCTGCTCAAAACGGTTCTCGTCTCTTTCCGAGCCTTTTTCCGGCCGCACACCTTTGTGCTTTCGATTGCGACGCCGGGCGCGCTCGACGCTGAACGCCACATCATTGTCTAGTAAGACGGTCAGGTCGGGTTGCAGGTTGCCGCAGAGGATCTCGTGCATCGCGAGCACCGGCTTCGATCCCAGCTTGCGGCCTCCACCCTGATAAGCCTCGGTCGAATCGGTGAAGCGATCGCAGAGCACGATGCGTCCTTCGGCGAGCGCGGGCAGAATGACCTCGTGAACGTGCTGGGCGCGAGAAGCGAACATGAGCGCCATTTCCGTGAACGGAGAAAGTCCCGCGGTGGCCGAGTGCAGCAGCACCTCGCGAATCTTCTCGCCCGCGGCGGTGCCTCCCGGTTCGCGGGTGATGGTGACAGAGAGGCCGTGGGCGCGCAGGGAACGCGCCAACTTCTCGGCCTGGGTGCTCTTGCCGCTGCCGTCGAGACCCTCGAGGGTAATGAATTTTCCGCGCGCGGGCACGTCGGGATGATAGCAGGCGATGGCTGCGAGCGGTGACCGGTGGGGAGCGGGCAATAAATGCGAGGACTGGGCGGCGAACCGGCCTGCCATGCTGATATATTCAACCTACGCTTCTATCGGCATCGCTGTGGGGGCGAATCGAAAATCCGGAGGGGGAATGGGCTCACGTTGTGGGGTGAGGATTTTTTTTTGTCTCGTCATTGTTCTGTTGTCATCGTTTTCAGTTCTTGCGGCGAATGGTCCGACAGTCACGCTCTCGGTGGACGCGTCGGAAGCGCCGCGCAAGATCTTCCACACGCAATTGCGCATTCCGGCCAAGCCGGGGACGCTCACGCTCTACTATCCCAAATGGATTCCCGGCGAACACGGGCCGACCGGTCCGATCACGGATTTGACGGGCCTGAAGTTTACCGCGAGTGGAAAGACGCTGAAATGGCGGCGCGATCTGCTCGACGGTTTTACTTTTCACGTGGAGGTTCCCGCGGGCGAGAGCGAAGTCGTCGCGAATCTCGACTACGCTTCACCCGCATCATATGAGCCCGGATACAGCGCCGGAATGTCCGCGACGGAAAAGTTGTTCATCGTCAACTGGAACACGCTGTTGCTTTATCCCGCGGGATATAGTTCCGATCAACTTACGTATAGCGCAAGCTTGCGGCTGCCCGCAGGTTGGAAGTTTGGGACGTCGCTGCATGTTTCCGATCAGGTGGGCAGCATCATTCATTTTGCGCCCGTTTCCTTGACCATGCTGGTGGATGGTCCGGTTATCACGGGCGAATATTTGAAAGTCGTGCCCCTGACGCCGCCCACCCAAGATCCTCCCGCGGAACTCGATATTGCGGCCGACAGCACCGCCGCGCTCGATGCCCCTGAGGAACTCTGGGAACATTACCGCAACTTGGTGAAGCAAGCGGGAATTCTGTTTGGCGCGCGGCACTACACCGACTACCACTTCCTGCTGACGCTGAGCGATCACGTCGCGCATTTCGGATTGGAGCATCACGAATCGAACGACAGCCGCGTCGATGAGCGGTCGCTGGTGGAAGAAGATGGACGAAAACTGACCGCGGGACTTCTGCCGCACGAGTACGTGCATTCATGGAACGGGAAGTACCGGCGTCCGGCGGACCTGGCGACGCCCGACTACGAACAACCGATGCAGACCGACCTGCTGTGGGTGTATGAGGGCCTGACGACATACCTGGGAGAAATGCTTACCGCGCGCAGCGGCGAGCGTACGCCCGCGTTGGCCCGTGATGCGCTGGCGCAGATGGCGGCGGATCTGGATCATCGTTCGGGACGGGTCTGGCGCAATTTGCAGGACACGGCCGATGGCGTTCCCGACATGCAGAACGCTCCCCACGCCTGGCAAGATTATCGCCGTCCGCTCGATTATTACGACGAAGACGTGCTCAACTGGCTGTGGGCGGATGTGATCATCCGGCAGCAAACGAAGGGCGCGAAATCTTTGGACGATTTCTGCAAACTCTTTTATGGTCCGCCCAGCGGTCCGCCCATGGTGAAGACCTACACCTTCGACGATGTGGTGAACGCACTGAACCAAATCGCCCCCCAAGTCGCTCCCAACGACTGGCGCGGGTTCTGGACGGAGCGGTTGTCCAACCATGGCCCGGGCGCCCCGCTCGGCGGACTCGAAGGAAGCGGATGGAAACTGGTGTACGACGAGTTCCCTTCGGAGCTGGATCGCGCCCAGGATCGCGACGGAAAGATGATCCACGCGCATTACTCGGTGGGTCTGTTGGACGGGGGCGATGGCGTGATTCGGGATACGGTCGAGGGGATGCTTGCCGCCAAGGCCGGGATCGGGCCGGGGATGAAGATTGTCGCCGTGAACGGCCGCAGGTTTTCACCGGATGCCTGGCACGATGCCATTCGGGCAGCAAAGACCAGTCCGTCGCCGATTGAGCTCATAGTGGAAAACACGGATTACTTCCGGGTCGTGAAACTGGATTATCACGGTGGCGAAAAATATCCGCACCTGGTGCGGGACGAGTCGAAGCCGGATCTGCTGACGGAGATTTATCGGGCGAAGTGAGTGCGGGTAGTCTTGCTGTTTCGATTCTGGTAATTTTTTTGGACTTAATCAGAGATTCCCCAAGAGTAAACGGGGGAAATGGGGACGGGAAACCTCGGATCGTCCGATTTCGCGCTGATCACTTTCCAGCGCCAGCGCCCCGCGCTATAGTGAAAGTTTGATCCGGTGAAGTTCCTCCCCACATCTCTGCCTCGATCGGCGACACTTCGATCCGCGACACTCCGATCGATGTCGATCGCACTCTGCCTGGCAAGCACGTTGTTTTTTACAGGCTGCAATCGCGGCCGCGGGCGCGTGCTGGAGATCGCATACGTTTCCGGAGTTCAGGCCATCCTGCGCGACCGTGTGGCGGCGGTGTACGAAAAAACCGGAGTGGTGAAGAACGGCGAGCGCGTGGAAGTGCTCGACCATGACCGCCGCTTCGTCAAAGTGCGCACCGCAGCGGGCGTGACGGGATGGGTGGAGCAGCGCTACCTCGTCGGTCAGGAAGTCTTCGATCGGATCCAGAAGCTGACCGCGGACAACCAGAACGATCCCGTGCAGGCGCAAGGCGCCGCGCGCAACGACACGAATCTGCACGTCGAACCGGGGCGGGATACCGAACATCTCTATCAGATTTCCTCAGGCGAACAGCTATCGCTGTTGAAGCGAGGCATGGCGGAGAAGCCGGGTGCGGTTGCGCCGCGGCCACGGTCCGCCAACCCGGCCGGCAACGCGCAGAACAGCAATTCCAGCAACGAAAGGAATCAGCCCGCACCGGTGATCGAGGATTGGTGGCTGGTGCGCGATTCCCACAACCGTGTCGGCTGGGTGCTGGGACGCATGATTGATCTCGACATCCCACTCGACGTCGCGCAATACGCGGAGGGCCAGCGCATCGTCGCCTTCTTCGTGCTGAATCAGGTTCCGGATGGAGACAAGAAAGTTGCGCAGTACTTGACCGTCGTCACCGAACCGAAGGATGGCCTGCCGTTTGACTTCAACCAGATTCGCGTATTCACCTGGAACGTGAAGCGCCATCGCTATGAGACGGCCTATCGCGAGCGCATGGCAGGCGTCCTGCCGGTGACCGTTTCGCAAGAAAACTTCGACAAGGAAGGCGTGTTGCCCGTGTTCACCATTCGCGTGCGGGACGACAACGGCAACGTCACCGAGCGCAAATACAAGCTCAACACGCCAATTGTGCGCCGCGTGCTGGCGCCGGGAGAGGAGCCGGTACACGCAACCTCGAAGCGAACGGCGCGGCGGCCAGCGCGGCGCAAGCGATAGTACCATCACCGCCGAGACGCCGAGGACGCAGAGAATTGCCCGTTCTGCTTTCTCAAGAATTTTTTTCTTAAAGGTTTTCTCGGCGAACTCGGCGTCTCGGCGGTGAAGCGCCTTTCACGAATAAAAATCGGCGATGCTCTCGACCACCCACTGAATCTCGGCCTCGGTCAACTCCGGGAACATGGGTAACGCCAGCACTTCTCGCGCGGCTTGTTCGGCGACCGGCAAGTCTCCTGCCTTTAGCCCGAGATAGGAAAACGCCGGTTGCAAGTGCAGCGGCAGTGGATAGTAGATTTCCGATCCAATTTTTCGATCCGCAAGGAACTGGCGCAGTTCGTCGCGGCGCTGGGCGCGAATCACGTACTGATGAAACACATGCTTGGCTTGCGGACTTCGCGCCAGCAAGCGCACCGGCGCGCCGCTTTTATCGGAAGTCTGGCGGGAAGTTTGGCCGGAAGCCTGATTGGAAGTCTGGCGGGAAGTCAGCCCGGACTCGGCAAACAGCCGGTCGTAGGTCGCGGCGTGCTGCTGGCGGCTCTGGTTCCAGTCCGCAATGTGCCCGAGCTTCACGCGCAGCACCGCTGCCTGAATGGCGTCCATGCGTCCGTTCCAGCCGAATTCGTGATGGTAATAGCGCCGGGGACTGCCATGGTTGCGCAGTTGCCGCATGTGCTCAGCCATCCGCGGACAGCTCGTGGTGACAATCCCCGCGTCTCCGTAAGCGCTGAGGTTTTTGGTGGGATAGAAACTGAAGGCGGCGGTTATGCCGAGCGAGCCCGCGCCGCGCCCGTTCCACCCGGCGCCAATCGCCTGGGCAGCGTCTTCGACGATTGCCACTCCGAATTCCCGGGCATCTTCATGAACTATGCGGTCGAACCGGTCCATGTCGGCGCACTGCCCGTAAAGATGCACGGGGAGAATCGCGCGAACATTTCCGGGTTGTGTTGGAGCGGCCTGCCGGTCGCGGAGTCGCCGGCCAACCAGCGTCGCATCCAGATTCAAGGTGCCGGGATCGACGTCCACGAAGAGCGGCGTTGCGCCTGCCCGCACAATTGCGCTGGCCGAGGCAAAGAAGCTAAATGCGGTGGTGATGACCGAGTCTCCGGGCTTTACCCCGGCAGCGACGAGCGCCAGCCAGAGCGCCTCCGTTCCCGACGCACAACCCACGGCGCAGGCTGCTCCGGTCAGGGCGGCAATCTCGCGCTCGAGCGCTTCGACCTCCGGACCGAGGATGAAGCTTTGCGAATCGCACACGCGAGCGATGGCGGCCAGCACGTCTGCGCGGAGGCCATCGTACTGGCGGCGCAAGTCCAAGAGAGGAACAGCGAGTGGAACGGACTCGGGCGCGGCGTTTGGTTGCGTCTTGTGTGGAAATGAGAGACTGGACTTCACGACAAGAAGATTCTAGCAGGCGCGGTCATTCATATACGATCAGTCAGACGCGGGCGCAATCAGCGCACCTTGTGATCTAGTACCGTGACCGCGAGATGTTTACCGCAGGCGGGTGAATTGTGGCGCCGGCATCTTGCCGGCTATCCCGAGGGCGTCGCGCCCTCGGCGCGGCGGGCGGGGATGCCCGCCGGACAGCCGCCGGGACGGCGGCGCTACTACTAGCGGCGCAGCATGATCTTCGGCAGGGCCGGGGCAGTGTGGCGACGAACTTTCCTCCCGCCAAATTTCTTCTCGTCTTTTTTCTCGACCGCGCTTTGGGCATCATCCAGATACTTGCGCCAGGGCATCAACTCAGCGCGCAACCGGTCGAAATCGACCTCGGGAAACGAGCCGTCCGCACCACTGAGATTGCGCATGGCGCGCTCCAGAACCGAACGCGCGCCCACGTAGTTACCAGTGGACGCGTGGTGGAAAGCGACGGCCAACTGAACCATGCCTTGGACGTGCAGGCGGAGATGCCGACGCGAGGGCCGGTCGCGAGGCAGCGGGCGCCAGACGTCTTCGAGAGCTTCATGAGCGTCGAAGAAATGGGCGCGGTTGAAGAGGTCGAGGCCTCGCTTGAACTCGTGCAAAAGGCTGCTCGGCAGGGTCATAGCGGACGAGCCTCAATCGGATTGTTCGTGGAGCGTGCGTGACAAACTCACTCGTCCCTCCGAAGCTGCGCCCGTCCGCGCGCGGCGAGCCATGCGGTGCTGGCCAGCATCCCGCACCATCCCATGACCCGGACGATCGCGGCGATCCTGGTGTCGTAGGGCAGAAGCCCGAGACTCGAGAAAATCGTGTTCCAGTCGTGCTCGACGTAATCGGAATCTCCGGTGGTGACGAGGGGCAGAGCCATGGCGCGAGCGTCGGCCATGTAAGTTGCGGCGTAGAGCCAGTTCTCAAAGAAGAAAAACATGCAGAACACGAAGGCTGCGGGCTGGCGTTCGTGGAAGAAATAGGCTGCCAGCAGCAGCGGGACCAGCCACTGCAGAATGGTTCCTCCCCAGAGGCCGAGGGTTGGGCCGAACCACCCGAAGAGCAGGTGGCCGCCCTCGTGGACAACAAGGTTGGCGGAGTCTATGAACAGGAAGCCGCCATGCATACTGAGGATGTAGATCAGGAAGAGAACGTAGAAGACAAGCCACGCCAGGACGGCCCAGCGCGAGACGGGACGCCAGTCTTCTCGGGCGCCGGACCATTCCACAATCACGTCCAGGTACTCGTTCATGCTGGGCCCATTGTAGTGGGACGGAAGGTGCTCGCGGCATCCCACTCATCGCAAAGAGCGCGATGAGTGGGGCACCCGGCCGTGCCCTACCCAGAACGTATTTTTGAAATATGCGGTAAACATTATTTGCCAAACATTATTTACCAAACATGGGATAGTGGCTCGCGGCGCCCATCAGGAACAGCATGGGGAACGACAGCACGAAGTTCGCGCGCGATGTGAGGAAGGCTTGCCGGGCCAGATATTTTGCTTTGTCTGGCATCGGTGTGCCATTGGCCGCGTTGTCGGCGGTCCAACGAATGATTTTCTTCTGCGCGCGCCAGATTACGCCCCAGACGTTCAGCATCATCACCCAACCCATCCCGCCGCCGATGCCGATGGCGAGCAGGCGATTGCTCTCCCAGCCATGAGCGTTGAAGCGCAAGAACAGCCACGATGCGACGACCACGATTGCGGTGTAAATCACGGCGAGCACCGGGCCTTTGTCGAGCGCGCCTTTACCGGGGATCGTGCAGGCATACATTAGCGCCCAGGCTACGGTCCAGATGCCAAAGAAAGTTCCCATCGGACCACCGGAAGATGCGCCGCTGTTTCTGGCGTCGGAGCCTACGATGTTGCCCCAGTATGCCAGGCCCATCAGCACGGTGAGCACCGATGACCAGCGAAACCACCACAGCGCGCGCGACATCAGGCTGGGCAGGACTTTGCCTTTGGTGGCGGAATCCAGTTCCTTCATGAAAGGAACGTTAACCAGGTTGAAGAAATACAGCAGGCCGAGCCAGGTCACGCCGCCGACAAAATGCAGCCAACGAAACAGCATCAGAAGGTTAGTGTTGAAGTCGGTGGGCAAGTTGATTTCTATCAAGTTTAGGGCTCCTATTCTGGCGATCAGTTCTGACGATCAGTTCTGGAAGGGACGATTGTAGATGGCTGGCGAGGGAAATGAAACCGGTCGATTTCTGGGGCGGACGGAGTTGGGGGCGGAGGGGAATGAGCCGTTGGGCGAGCCAGCCGCGGGACGGCTCCGGAGAATATTATTGGGCGGGAAGTTGAAAAGCGCGAGACAAGGCCGTATCGTAGGAGCCGACAGGAAGAGAGCTGCTGCCAATTGCCCTCCCTAAGCTCATGGCGCAGCATCGAACCCGAAAGAAGGAGATCGGCAAATGGAAGCCAAGCCGGCACAGCAGAATATTCAGGATTCCTTCCTCAACACGGCGCGAAAGGAACGGCACAATATTACGATCTATCTGGTCAGCGGGGTGAAACTGACAGGTCGTATCCGATCGTTCGACAAGTACTCGGTGGTCCTCGAAACCAGCAACCAGGAGCAGCTCATCTTCAAGCATGCGATTTCGACGGTCGTCATTTCGCGCGGGGTGCACATCCACACGGATGCGAAGTCGGCAGCGGCGTCGTCCCAGGGGGATTCGGCGATCGCAAATTCCGCTCCCGGCACCACCGAAGGATGAAGTGAGTTTGCTTGCGCCGAGATGACTCCAGACTGAGCAGCCGCGATAGTTCGCGGGACAGTTCGCGAAATAGTTCGCGGAATGAGCCCAAGGCGGTGCTGAATCCGTCGGAACAGCGGGAACGGGCGTTCCTTGTGGGGGTGGAGTTTCGCACCAAGGGCCGCGCTGGGGGCCGCGCTGGCGGCGCAGGAAAGGCAAATTCCGCAACGATCACTCCGGGTGCCCAAGCGGCGCGGGATCATGCCAGGAGCATAGCCGCCTCGTCGTCGTCCTCATTCTTGCCGGCTGATTCCTCGGATTTCAACTCCGATTTTACGTCCGATTTTACGTCAGAAGAATCGCTCGACGAACTCCGGGCGCTGGCGACCAGCGCGGGCGCCGAGATCGCCGGCGAATTCATGCAGCGCAACGACCGGCCGGAGCCTGCCACGCTGATCGGCAAGGGCAAGCTGGAGGAAATTGCGGGCGCGTCGGCCTCGGTTTCCGCGGACGTGATTCTGTTCGATCACGACCTTTCGCCTTCGCAGCAGCGCAATATCGAGCGCGTGGTCCACACGCGCGTCATCGATCGCACGCAACTGATTCTCGATATTTTTGCGCGCCACGCCCGCACTCGTGAAGGTCAGTTGCAAGTGGAACTGGCGCAGCTCGAATATATGCTGCCGCGGCTGGCGGGGCGCGGCGTGGAAATGTCGCAAATCGGCGGCGGCATCGGCACTCGCGGACCGGGCGAAACTCAGCTGGAGACCGACCGGCGGAAGATTTTCCGCCGCGTCCGGCACGTCAAGCAGCAAATTGAAAATGTGCGGCGCATCCGGGCGCAGCAGAGGCAGCGGCGCGAATCGGTTCCGGTGGCTACGGTGGCGCTCGTGGGGTATACGAACGCGGGGAAATCTACGTTGTTCAATGCCCTCACTAAATCGAACGTGGCGGCATCGTCGCGCATGTTTGCCACGCTCGATCCGACCATCCGAGGCGCCGACCTGCCCTCAAAACGCAAAGTTCTGTTCTCCGATACAGTGGGTTTCATCCGGCATCTTCCGCATACGCTGGTTTCGGCGTTCCGCGCCACGCTCGAAGAAGTGCAGCGCGCCACGCTGATCATGCAAGTTTCGGATGCCAGCAGCCCGGTCTCTGCCGAGCAAGATGCGCAAGTCGAAAGTGTCCTCAAGGAACTCGAAGCCGATAAGAAGCCGCGGCTGCGCGTGATGAACAAGATCGATCTGCTGCCTCCCAAGCAGCGCGAGTCGCTGCGTGATGACGAGCAGACCATCCACGTTTCGGCGGCGAAAGGGATCGGATTGAGCACGCTGCTTGATCGCGTCGATGCTCTGCTCGAAGAAGACCGGCCGCGTCGGGTTCGGCTTCGCATCCCGCAAAAAGAAGGCAAGATGCTGGCCCAGTTGCAGGCCGGCGCTCGTATCTATTCGCGCCAGTATCAGGACGGGCTGGTGGTCCTGGACGCGGAAGCGCCTGCCTCGCTGCTGCGGCGGATGCGGGAGTGGGTGGTGGAGTGAGCGAAAGCACTGAAGATTCTCCTTGACAAACGGTTATCTCGACTCGCATTGTAAATATGCGTTAAGGCAACATCTATTTTAGGCTAGAGGTCGAGAACAATGGAAAAGATTAGAATTGAGCAGTTCGAGCCGCGTTTTGCTCGGGAACTAGAAACACCCCTCAAAGATACCCTCAAGAAACTTGGATATTCAATCCCAGAGAGCTCTCGGCTGCGCGTTTCGCTTTTGCAGGCCAACGGTCGCAAGAAACGCAGCAACGCTGGCGCTGACACTTGGTCTCCCGAATCCGAGCGTATGGAGTTCTGGCTGGAGCCGTCCGCGACGCAGAACTCGGAATCTTACGTGCAAGTTCCGCAATCGGCAGACGTATTGTCTCCGTCGAATACCACGCGGACAGATGCTTCCCAAACTGCTACTAGTACCGGGGGCCAGCTGCATCCCTCCGAGGTGGAGTTAATCCGAGCCCTGGATCGTGCAGAGTCTACGCCGGGTTGGAGTTTCGTTTCACTGAAGAAGTTTCGTGACGAGATTCTGCCGGTAGAAAATATCTCGTACCTCGACTCCGATGTCCTGCGTCAAAATGCGCTTCGTTACGCGATCGATAAGAGGCTGATTCTGCGAGGCAAGGTCCAAAACCCGAAGTCTCCCCAGTTCCCAGTCACGACGATCCGTTTAAACCGTATGCTGCCTGAGGTGCAGGAAGTGCTGGGACTCCCGAAGAAGGATTTAGATTTCCACCCCATCCACATCAAAGGTGAGCCGCTGTCCGCTACTATTCTGCGCGAGAGGCGTTGAGGATTGGCGCTTTACTACCTAGAAACGAGTGCCCTCGTCAAGCTCTACGTGTATGAGACGGGCACGGATCGACTTCTTGGCCTCACCGCCAGCGACGCGGGACATCGATTCGCTATCCTGTCGCTGGCTCAGGTCGAGTTCCGAGCCGCGATCCGACGGCGGCGACGTGGCGGCGAGATTCCGGATTACACGGCCGACGAATTGGTCGAATCCTTTCGCCGGCACGCGGAGGGCAGGTTTCTCATACAGTCATTCTCAGACTCCTTGCTAGACGTAGCGTTGGCGCTGATCGATAGTTACCCCCTTAAGGGGTATGACGCCATGCAGTTGGCAGGCTATCTGGTTCTGCGTTCGATCTCTGGAACCGCGGAGCCGACGTTCGTTTGTGCTGACAGGGTCTTGCTGTCAGCCGCGCGAAACGAAGGTTGCCCGGTCTTAGATCCCACCTCGCCCGTATGAGCGGTCCCTTTGCGGTTGAATGAAATGTTCGGGCCTAGCATGGTGAGCGGCTATGTTTGCGCCGGTTGCGGGGAATGGAACGAGACTGCGGTGGATGAGTCCGCTGGCAGTCGCCAGCGCTACGTCGAGGACTGCCGGGTCTGCTGCAAGCCGAATGTGCTGCGCGTCAGCTGGGACGCTGGCGCTGGAGAATTGGTGATCGACGCTGAATTAGAATGAGGCGTTATTATAGCGGCGGGGTTGTAGCGACGCGTCTTTTTCCGGAGGAGCGATGGGCAATTATGCTGCGAGCGCAGGGCGGATGGTCCCGCATAACATGGTGACCACGCAGTTTGAGCTCGATGGCTTTCGCGTGGTGCGCACGCTGGGCGTGGTGCGCGGAATCACTGTGCGATCGCGGTCGATCTTCGGAACGATTGGAGCTGGTCTGCAGACACTGGTCGGCGGCAACATTACTCTGCTGACCAATCTCTGCGAGCGGACGCGCGCCGAAGCGTTCGACCTGATGTTGCAGCACGCGGCGGATATGGGAGGCAACGCCGTCGTCGGAGCCCGCTACGACGCGACGGAAGTGATGCAGGGCGTCACGGAAGTTCTGGCGTATGGGACGGCCGTCGTGGTGGAAGCGGCAAGATAGGTTTAGGAGCGCTCCTCCTGGCGATGTGTAGGTATCGGCCGAGCTGCCCTCGGCTGGGACGGGGCGAAGCCCCGTCACCACACAGGCACTTCACCACACGCGCACCACGCTCAGGGGAATTTGTCAGAAGTTTTGCGGGGGGAATTCTTTGAGGCGTAACCATGTACCTCGTTGTACGCCCGTAACTTGTTACTTGGCTGCAGCCACGATACAAAGTTGCTTTGGAAAAGTATTTCTTTGAGGGGGCATTATGAAACGTGTGTTCACTGTACTTCACAATATTTGCACGGACGATCAAGGACAAGATGTCGCTGAATATGCCGTCATGCTCGCCGTCATCCTGGTATTGGTGATCGGCACTGTGCGTCTGATCGGGGGCAACGCCAACAACGCCTTCTCCAGTGTTGCCAGTTCTCTAGGGTCGTAGTAATCCAGGTTCCACCAGCTTTAGGTATGGCTTCGACTCTGAAATCTGGCCAGGAGAAACCATTAGCTGGCCCTCCAGGGAAATCCAGGGGTGCTCTCGCATAGAAGAGGTGTGCCCGGTTGGCTCGGAAGTGCTGGGTATTGGCTTGGAAATTCTCGATGAGTGTAAGCGCCTTGGTTTCGTCAATTATTCGGGCGGGCCGCCACCGGCAGAATGTACTAGAACTCCTCGGACGAAGGTTACACCACCAAGAAATCGATTTGCTCTGCCGTGTAAGGCCCTCCGCCATTCGTCGACAGCGGTAAAAGTACTTTCCGTTCCGATGGGCTAAGGCCTGTTTGCCGTGTCTGATGACCCGCTCAAGCCCTGCAAGTCACTTATGATTCTCGCCAAGGTCTGATCGAAATTCTTGTCGCGGTTTCCTTGTTGGATGGCCCATTGCACGTGCTCGGTGAACGCCCACAGGAGCGCGTTCGTCTTCGGATCGCGGATCGCCAGGCGGAACTGGGGGTCATAGCCGACTCCCGACGCCGGCGCGGTGAGCCCTATTTCAATAAGAAGGTCTGCGTCGGCCGGGGTGCCTACGATCTGGTACCGTCCCCCGGCTCTCACCGCAGCATATAACTCGTCGTAGACGCGTTCTGGTCCGCCACTGAAGATGGCTGCCTCATATCGGCGTTCGTCTCCGCCAGCATTGGCGATAAACACCTTTTTCGCCGCCGTGATTTGCTGGGGAATGGGTGCCGCCGGCGCCAGCTTGGTCTGTTGCGCCGCGAGAACTGAAACTTGCAAGAAGAGGATTACCAGACTGACACCAACAACAGATTTGACGTAAGGAGTCATAATTCGCCCTCGCTTTTTGTGCGGCCCGAAATATGAAAGCTCGCCCCGCAATCCTGCAACGCAGGCATCATAGCGCAGTTTCTTAAACCCACAGGTCCACAAAATGTTTCCCAGGCCGCGCAATCATGACGTAGAGACTGAGCCCCATCGGCTCGGCGTCTTCTTTGTTTCGCTTGCCAACCATCGCGTACCGACGTACTCCAATCCCACCAAACCCGGAACAATCCTCAGCGCCCGTTCCCGCGCCTCTTTCAACAGTTACCGTTCCTACCTTTCGTGGATGCAAGAGAAGAGCCGAGAAGGCCGGACTCAGGTCTGGTTGGCTCTCTGCCTTATATGTGCCGGGTTAGATTGGAACTAATCCATAAGTACTAGCTTCCGGACTGTAGTGTTTTTGACTACGCCACGTGGGTACTTGTAAAGAACCAAGAAAAGGCTGAAAGTTCGGTAAGGCGCCGATAGCTTCCCCTCCCCTGGCACCGTGCGCTACAAACAACAGCTACAAACAACAGGAGGATCCAAAAAAATGAAAAAGCTCGGATTGTTGCTGCTTCCGATACTGGCAATCACCCTGATGCTGGGGAGCAATGCCTTCGCTCAAAACGTTGGTGACAACAGCGTCTATTTCGTCACCTACTATTCCAATGCAAATACCTCCGGTGCTCCGGATGGAACCTTGCGTATCATCAACGATGGCGCCGAGGCAACTTCAGCGCCAGAGGGCGTGGAAAACGGAACCCTGTGGGCGGCGATCTACGTATTCGATGACAGCCAGGAGATGAGATCGTGCTGCGCCTGCAAAATCACCTCAGACGGCCTGCTTTCGGAATCCGTGAATAAAGAACTCACGTCCGACGAATTCACCGGCAGAGGGGAAATGACCCGTGGCGTTCTCAAGGTCATTTCGTCATGGAGTTGGGACCCAACCGCCCCCTCGCCGTCTACTGGACTGCGGGGATTCATGACGCACATCCAGGCAACGACGACCACCTTTCCGGCTCCCGGTGCGGGGAACACTGTAAACGCCGTGGAGAAGGGGCCGTGGTTCGTTACCGAAACCGCGCTAGCTGACTCGAACCTCAGCTCGACTGAAGTGTGGAACCTGGGGACCCTGTGTTCCTATGGGCTCACGATCGGCAGCGGTTACGGAACCTGCCCCTGCACGCCAGAAGACTACGACTTCTAGTCTTTCGGCTTGGAGGGCTGTAAAGCCTGACTAAAGTTGCTTGTTGGGGACTTCGGCCGGGCCAAATCCAAACATCCCGGACGCTAGGTTTACAACTCGGCGTCCGGTCCTTTAAACTTATTTCATTCTGACTCCCCCCAAAATAGAAGAGAGGAAATCCACGATGTTAACCAAGCACACTCTAATTGCGCTTGGACTGGGAATCGCTATGAGCGCTTTTTCCATTCCAGCATTGGGCCAGAATGACTCCAGCGTAGTCGCCGAGATTGGCGGTCGCAAGGTCACCGCAGACGAGCTGGCGGAAAAAGAAGCGGGCAAATTGCTCCAGGCCAAATACAAATACTACCTTGCCGAGCGCGATGCCCTCGAGCTGTACATTGAAGATCAGTTATTGGAGATGCAGGCGAAGAAAGAAGGCGTGACTCTTGATGAATTATACAAGCGTCATGTTGCCATTCACGTCCCGGAGCCGACGGAGGATCAGCTCCGCTTCTACTACGAGGGCGTACAAACCGACGAATCTTACGATTCAGCGCGAAGCCACATTATCGATACGGTGCACCAGTTGCGCACAAAAAAAGCGCGGGACGCATACCTCGCCGAACTGCGGGCGCAGTATGGTGTGATAGTTGAGTTGAGCCAGCCCAGTACTCACGTCGAGCTGGGGAATAATGCTCAGAGGCTTGGTTCTGAGAAGGCTCCGGTCCAGATCGTCGAATTCGCGGACTATGAGTGCCCTTACTGCCAAAAGGTAAACGACGACCTGCGACGGCTGCGAGAACAGTTTGGCGAACAGGTGTCGCTGGTTTACGTGGACTTTCCCCTTCCCAGTCACCCGCTTGCTGCCAGAGCCGCCGAGGCCGCGCGCTGCGCGGGCGCACAAGGTAAGTTCTGGGAGTATCATGATGCCTTGTTTCAAACCAAGAGACTGCAAGTCTCCGAGCTGAAACTGCAGGCTCGCACCCTGAAACTCGATACCGCCCGTTTCGATCAATGCCTCGACGGCGGAGAACAAATTGCCGTCGTGAAAAAGGATGTCCAGGAAGCCAGGCGCCTCGGATTGGAGGGCACACCCAGCTTCTTCATCAATGGCCATTTCATGAGTGGTTCAATTGGATACGAAAAACTGCGGGGAACGGTGTTGCAGGAACTATCGGGAATGATCGCCGCAAAAAAACAGGGCGTTGCATTGCCGCCGTCTAAGGATAAGGATGAAGAGAAGAAGTGAAACCTTGGTGGCCCTCCCACCTCCCCCACGGTCTAATTAAAAGCAGGTTGATGCTAACTAAAAGGAGGATTGACGCGTTGCCGGATCTAAGATTAAAGTTGGTCGGGATGATTGGCGCTAGGCTAGTGCCGATTGCCTGAATCCGGCGGGCTTTCTCAAGCCGAATCGCGGAACTAAAATATGACGATTATCAGAACCCTTATTGTGATGATGTGTATGACGGTCGTGTCGGCTCTCGCCTTTGCTCAGAGCGCGCCACCGCCACCGCGCATAACACCAACCCAGGCAAAGAGCCGCGCTGGCGACACGGTAACCGTATGCGGAAAGGTTGTAGACACGAAAGTTTCCAGGTATGGACTCGCGGGCCGGGGAAAACCGGTAACCTTCGATCTCGATCAGCCTGAACCGAATCCGGTGTTCTACTTCGTGACCTTCGGGACTACCGGGCCAGAAGAGGCAATTGCCGCCTACAAGGGCAAGAGCGTATGCGTGACCGGCAAGATCACGGTACAAGCTGGCGTGCCATACATTATGGCAGCCGATCGTGCCCAGATTAAGGTGCCAGCGGAAAGTAAATAGCAAGGCAATCCCAAGTGGCTTAACCTGCGAGCCTAACTCCCGCGGCTAAGCCACTTGGCGTCTTGTAAGCAGACACTCTAAAGAAGTTCTGATTCAGTCCCCCGGGGTCCTCCGTGCACCCCTGTGGTTAATGCCTTTTGCCGGCGCTCAATCAGAGTTTCATGCCATTTCCGTTCCAATAAGAGCGCGAAAGCGACCACGTATCGATTACCTCTACTGTATCGCGTTGCCGTAAGTCGGCACTCCTTGCTGCACCAGGAACAGCAGCGTTTGCGCGCGGGACGACCAGTCGCTTTGCGGATACTTGGAGACTAACTGCTGGGCCAGCGAGATGGCTAGGTCCTTGGATTGTTCGGACTTCTTCGGCTGCTCTTCAGTTTTGTAAATGTCGATCAGGGCGGCTCGGCGAGAAGCGGCCCTGTACAGCGCCTCGGGAGCGGCGGGAGATTCGGGGTGCTCCTTCACGTACTTTTCGTAGATCTCAGCTTCCTTGTCGGGGCACTTGGAAGAGCCCTGCCAGTCTCCACAAAGTTTGTTGTCGATCAGGTGGAAAGCGGCAAGTTGGGCCCACTTTGTGTCCGGAAACTTTTTCATCACCTGCTTCATGAACTGATCGTCGATGCCGGGGCGAAGGTAGGATTCCTTCTCGCGCGCGGAGGGGCGGGACTGCACATCTGATTTGTCGATCTGCCATCGAATGTCGGCGGCACGGTAGAGAGCTTCGCCGGCAAGGGGCGCGCTGGGGAACATATCGTAGACGCGGTGATAGAGGCGCAAGGCGTCCTGCGCCGCGCCGCGGCGTCCGCGGCGGCGGCTGGCCTCGTCCTCGGAGTCGACGGCGGCGCCGAACAGGATGCGGTCGCCGTTGGGAGTGGACGCCCAGACCACGCCGGAATCGAGAACCCAGCCGGTGATGGTCTTGCCCTCGTCCTCGTCCTCCAAAACGAATTCGGGATCGGGAGTTTGCGCGGAGCCAAGCAAAGCTTCGACGTGCAGCCAGTTGTGGCTTTTGTCGAGGAGAATCACTTCCCGTCCGCGCTCCGCATGGGCGAGCTTGTTGGAAGTTGTGTCGGGAGACAGGTAGATGACAGCCTCGCGGACGAGCGTGCCGCGATCGGCGGCCAGCAGCAGGGAGTTACCCACCACGATCAGGACGGTCAAGAGCAGAAGCTTGGTAGTCGGTTTCACGGCAGTGTTCGTCTCCGGTTTCGAGGGTAGCACGTAGAGTGAGATGCGTGGAACGGGCGGTGCGGGCTGAGATGGCCAGCGCTGCCAAGCAATACCGCTAAGGAACACGAAGGAAACCCTAAGCGACTAACAGGCTGCGGAAAAACTCTGATCCAGACAGGTTTTCGGGAAGGGCACGACTTTACAGCTTGCGAAAAAACTCGGATTTTGATCTCGTTTTGAAGGGGCGCGGCTTCAGCCGCGCCGTAAGTGCAGCAAAATCAATCGCGGCTTTAGCCGCTGCGGGCTGCACAAGCGTGCGATCCGACTTTTTCCGCAAGCTGTTTAGTCGTGCCGCAAGTCGTTGAAAACGGCTCGCGCTTTCGCGCCTGCGGTGAGCTTTTAGTACGGTTGATGAGTTTTTCCGCAGCCTGCTAAAGCCTCGTGTTTTTTCGTGTCCTTAATCGCTGATGAATTTTGGACCCTCGCCCCTTTGATTCATGTTGACAAAGATGCAACCGGTGCTGTACACGATGGGTTCTCTTCAGCGCCGGAATTCTGCGCGGAGATTGCCGTGGCCGGAAAACAGAAATCGAAGCGCGCGCAGGACGAGCCATGACGTCCCGCGATGGCGCGCAGCAGATCAGCATTCGCGACCTCAAGAGCATCGACGACCTCAGCCAGTTGAAAGCGGTGGAGAAAGCAGTCTGGGGGATGGCGGACGAGGACACCTTGCCCCTGACGCTGGCCATTGCCTGCAAGGCGGCGGGCAATATCTTCGTAGGGGCCTTTGACAAGGATAAGGATAAGGATAACGATAAGGACAAGTTAGTCGGGTTCGCCTTCGGATTTCTCGGCCGCGTGAACGGGCAGACGACGATTCACTCGCACCTGTTGGCGGTGCTCGATGCGTATCGCCATCTGGATCTTGGCTTCCGGCTGAAGCAGGCGCAGCGCGAGCGGGCGATGGCCATGGGCGTTCGTGAGATGACCTGGACCTACGATCCGTTGCAGAGCCGAAACGCGCACTTCAACTTTTCCAAGCTGGGCGTGGTTTCCGATGCTTATAAGGTGGATTTCTACGGGCCGGAGACTTCCAGCATGCTGCATCGGAACGGAACGGACCGGCTGTGGGTGCGGTGGATGCTGAATTCACGGCGGGTGCGGGACCGGTTGGCGGGCAAGAGTACGAGTGCGAGTGCGCGCGTGGAAACCATCGATGCCATGCGGTTGCTGGCTCCGCTGGTACGCTTCGATCCCAGCGGGAGACCGGGACGGGCCGATCTGGCGGAATCACTGGCCCGGCAGCGCGTGAGCATTGAAATCCCGGGAGACATTCTGGAAGTCGAGCGCACGGACATGGGATTGGCGCGAGAGTGGCGCGAAGCGACGCGCTGGGCGTTCCGCGAGGCCGTGCAAGCGGGGTTCTTGGTAGCCGAATACTGCCGCTCGGTGCGCGGACAGCAGGGACCGGGAGCGTACTTGCTGCAGCGTGGGACAGTGAGCGAACTTATTCCCGAAGCGTAAATGAGGCCAGCCGTTAGCGATTGCCGCCAAGCAACCCGTGGTGCAGGTACGATTCGTATCAGGATATGCCTTTAGGGAATCTCTGATTAAGTCTAAACAATTACCACTGTCATCCTGAGCGAATCGAAGGACCTATGCATTCTGCCCGCGCCACCAGCGGCGTTGCAGGGAATTTCGACCACGAGCCACTATTCAATCTCCGTGGACCGCTATGACTTAATCAGAGCCCCTTTAGGCATACCGTAAGAGCGTGTCATGCATGCGCCTTTACGGAGTGCTGAAAAACTCGACCTCGTTCTTGCTTTTGGGTGGCGCAGCGGTGAACCGCTGCGATAAGTGGCTTACGTTCATCGACGGCTTAAAGACTGCGGAAAAACTCGGATTCGGGCGGTTTTGGGAAGGGCACGACTTCAGTCGTGCCGTTAAGTCATTGAAAATGTGTCCGCGCTTTAGCGCCTGAGGTGTGCTTCTTGCGCCCTCGACGACTTTTTCCGCAGCCTGTTCAGCCGCTAAGGGGCGACTGCGGAGCTCGAAGCTCGCGGCTCAGCGTGAGTGCGATTCAATGGACACGCGCTGTTCGCGCATCTGCTGCAGGAAGGTTTCGACCGGTACCTCAAACTTGCGCCGGAAGAGATCGACGAGTGCGTCTTCGGTTCCAGAGACCTTAGTTGCTGATGCCTGGAACGCATCCACGCTGTCGTCGGGAGATGACGTTTCCAGTCCGTCGGGTTCGACCTGAAGCTCGGGAGATTTATCTGCGTTGGCGCGCAGAGTCTTTATCATGCGTTGCGCCTGTTCGCGTTGCTCGGTCGTGCTCTGGAGGAACTCCATTCCCATTCCGAATTCCGGATGCGCGACCAGTACGACGCCCCCGGCGCGTACTACCAGGTCGGGCGTTTTCATCGAGAGGATGACCCGCGTGCCCCTCGGGAAGGGTGAGTTGGTCGTAAGATAGCAGCCGCCGAGGCTGAGGTCGCTGAGACGGCAATTCACCGGGGGGTCGTCCGGTTCAGGATCAGAAAGCTGGCTGTTCAGCCACTGGCGAAGAATGCTGCGGTCCTCGTCGGTGGCGTCTTTGAAACGGACACCGGCTTGATCTTCGTGGCCTTCCCATGCCAGATCTCCATGGAGTTCGAGCTTCCCGTGCATGCCCGGCAAATCGAGCGAGAAGCGGAGCGGGCTCTCTTTCGCGACGCGGCCGGAAAACTGAATTGCCATACCGCCTTCGCAGAGGTCGATGGTCTGGGCTTTATACCGGCCCGCCCCAAAACACTCGACCGGAATTTGCACAGCGACCCGCAACTGCAGCCGCCGTTCCCGCTTCATCAGCGCTCGCACCGCACGAAAACTGGCTTTGGCGCGCTCGACCGCGAGAGGCTTGTGGAGGACGAAATGCGCCCCCATTTCGAACCCGCCCTTGAGCCCGACTGGAGCTTCCACCAGCACGATCCCCAGGGCTCGCTTGTTGACCGGAGCGGCTTTAGCTCCCCGCAACACGGCGCCAGCATCTTCAGCATTCGCCCCATCCACGATGATGGCCTCGAAACGCTGGCGGGTGATTCGGCGGATGGCATCGTCCGGCTCGGAGCAATGTTCGAGGTCAATTTCAAGGTCGCTAAGGACCCGGCGCAGGATGCGCACCGTTCTTTCATCGGAACTCAGCAGTAGAGACTTCAGGTTCATGGTTCGAATCACGATCCAGCTCGTTGGTCTAGCGCCTTCCCGGTTTTGCCCGGGGCGGATGACGGTAAATGTCTCGCGCAGCTCCTTCGCGCGCGCGTCGGTCGGGGCAGATCGCCAGTCCCCAATTGGGCGGATCGAATCTCCCCCCTCGCAACTCTAAGTCTATGGGACTTCAGGGTCAACGCAATGGCCTGATGTTCCGGTTACTGTGGTCACCTTTTGCTCCAGGCAACTCTCCAGACGATGCTTCTGCTAGCAACCCGTGGTGCAAGTACGATTCGTATCAGGGTATGCCTTCAGGCATACCGCAAGAGCCGTGTTAGGAATGCGCCTTTAGGCGCCGGTCTTGGGAGCTGGAGTTTCACCACCGGCAGCTAGTGTCATGAGTCATAAACAAGTTGAATAAGTGTCGGTTTTCCTGCGTCTAAGGTACAAGGGAGGTGCCGATGGCGCTGGGAAGACCGATTCCGCCTTTGCAATTGAGCCGAGAAGAACGCGAAACCCTGGAACGTTGGGTGCGTCGTCCGAGTTCGGCGCAAGCCCTGTGCCTGCGGGCCCGCATCGTGCTGGCCTGTGCGCAAGGAGAAAACAACACCCGGGTGGCGCAACACATGCACGTGAGCAAACCTACGGTGGGCAAATGGCGTGGCCGGTTCGTGGCGCGGCGCCTCGATGGCCTGCTCGACGAACCGCGCCCGGGAGCACCGCGCCAGATCAGCGACGCTGCGGTGGAGCGCGTGCTGACGTTGACTCTGGAAAAGCGTCCGCCGGACGCCACCCACTGGTCCACCCGCTCCATGGCCCAGCGCAGCGGCTTGAGCCAGAGCGCGGTGAGCCGCATCTGGCGTGCGTTTGCTTTGCAACCGCACCGGGCCGAGACGTTCCAGCTCTCCAAGGACCCGCTGTTCATTGAAAAAGTGCGGGACATCGTGGGCCTGTACCTGCATCCGCCCGACCAAGCGTTGGTGTTGTGCGCCGATGAAAAGACGCAGATCCAGGCGCTGGACCGTTCGCAGCCACTGCTGCCCATGCGTCCGGGGCAGGCCGAGCGGCGCACGCATGATTACCTGCGGCATGGCACCACCTCGCTGTTCGCGGCCTTGGAAGTAAAGAGTGGACGCGTGCTGGGGGACATGCATGCCCGCCATCGCTCCCTCGAGTTCCGCAAGTTCTTGGACCGCATCGACCGGGCGGTGCCGGAGGGGCTGGAGGTGCATTTGATTCTGGACAACTACGGCACGCACAAAACCCCGCGGATTCATCGCTGGCTGGCCCGGCATCCCCGTTTCCATCTGCACTTCACGCCCACGGGAGCTTCCTGGCTCAATCTGGTGGAACGCTGGTTCGCGGCCCTGACGGAGAAACAGATTCGGCGGGGCGTGCACCGCTCCACGCGGGAACTGGAGGATGCCATTCGTCACTACATCGAGATCAGCAATGAGCACGCGAAACCCTTTGTGTGGACCAAGACGGCCGACGAAATCCTGGCTTCTGTGGCCCGCTTTTGTAAACGCATTTATGACTCAGTACACTAGTGTCCTGAGTCTAAAGTTCGCTGAATAAGTATTGCGACACCGGCGCTGCATGCAAACAACTTTCGGCGGACAGACTGACGATCTTTATGCAACGAACTTTAGACTCAGGACACTAGCACAAGTTCGTCTCTTGCTGTGGCGTAAGTCTTTGCGCCTCAGCGCGTGGGTTTTGAAAACTCAGCATTGCAGATCTACATAGTTCAGATCTACCCCTTGATTCTCTGCTGGACCGGATTAGTCCCGCAGTTGGTCCGGGAGGTGGTCCGTTGTTAAGCTAGTACCGTGACCGCGAGATGTTTACCGCAGGCAGGTAAATTGTAGCGCCGGCATCTTGCCGGCTGTCCCGAGGGCGTCGCGCCCTCGGCGCGGCGGACGGGGATGTTGCTCGATCCCGGACGGAAGGTAAACGAAATGTTTGTGGTGGAAGGGATTCCGAAGAGTTTTGTCTACGACCGGAAGGAAAGCTGGTAGCCCAGTCGATCGATATGCGCACGCAGAAGCAGTTTCTTGAAATGCTGGGAAAAGCTGGACTGGAGTAAAGACAAAAATACTGGAGGGATGGACAAGATGAAAAGGCAAATCGTCAGCGCAGTTCTCGCGGTGGGGATTCTCGGAGTACTCGCAGTCGCGCAAGACGCAATGAAGAAAGACGCGCCGCCGAAGCCGGCGGCTGGGCCGTCGCAGGTTTTGCTGGAGAACTGGAACGATATCGGGCGCAAGTTGATTGCGATGGCGGAGGATTTTCCCGAGGACAAGTACGACTTCAAGCCCACGCCGGCAGAGCGCAGTTTTGCCGAGCAATTGCTGCACGCAGCCGGTGCGAATTATTTTTTCATCAACCCGGCGATGGGGCTGAAACCGCCAGCCGGAGAAGATCCGAAGCGCGAGCAGTACAAAACGAAAGCTGCGGTGGCCGAATTTGTGAAGAAATCCTTTGCGGACGGCGCGGCGGCGATTAAGCAGAAGGGCGATAAGGGTTTGAACGATTTGATCGTAGATCCGTTCGCGAATCAGCAGACGCGCGTTTCCGATATGGCGTGGGGCCTGCTCGAGCACTGCGGCGAACACTATGGCCAGTTGGCGGTGTATTACCGCGTGGCCGGATTAGTACCGCCCGAGTCGCGGCCAAAGAAGTAGCAGCGGCGCTGATACCATACTCTTCGTGCGCCCGCTGCTCGACGTCCGCAACCTGACCATCGAGTTCCCGCAATCCCGTGCTGGGCAGGCACTCCCGCCCGCCCAGCAAGCGAACCAGCAGGCACAGGCAAAGAAGGCCGCACCCGTGGCCGCCGTCAGCGGCCTCTCGCTCTCCATCGCCCCCGGCGAAGTGCTCGGCCTGGTCGGTGAATCCGGCTCCGGGAAATCCATCACCGCGCTCGCCATCATGGGCCTGCTCCCGTCCGCCGCCATCGTCAAGGGCGAAATCACTTTTCAGAACGGTTTTCAGAAAGACGACGCCCCCTCGCATCTCACCACGCTGCCTCCCGATCAGCTGCGCCAACTTCGCGGCTCGCGTATTGCCATGATCTTCCAGGAGCCGATGACCGCCCTCAACCCCGTCATGCGCGTCGGCGACCAGATTGCCGAAGCCGTCCTCGCTCATCATCGCGTCTCCAGATCGGAAGCACGGCGTCAAGCGGTCGAAGGCATGCGCGACGTTGCCATCCCCGACCCCGAGCAGCGCGCCCGCAGCTATCCGCACCAGCTCTCCGGAGGCATGCGCCAACGCGTTATGATCGCCATGGCCATCGTCAATCGCCCGCAACTACTCATCGCCGACGAGCCCACCACCGCTCTCGACGTCACCATCCAGCAGCAAATCCTCGACCTGCTCAACGACCTTCGCCACAAATTCGGATTGGCGATGCTCTTCATCTCCCACGATCTCGCCGTCGTTTCGCACGTCGCCGATCGCGTCGCCGTCATGTACGCCGGCAACCTGGTCGAACTCGGCGCGAAGCCCGACATTTTCCACGCGCCCGCTCATCCCTACACCCAGGGACTGCTGCGCGCCATCCCCACGCTCTCGACGAATCGCGCCGTTCCCCTCGCGACCATCGAAGGCACCGTCCCGCCCATCGCCCAACTCCCTCCCGGATGCCCCTTCGAACCGCGCTGCCCATACCGCGTCGCCGCCTGCGCCGTCCAACTCCCTCCGCTGGTCGAAGTCGGCCCCGGACACTGGGCCCGCTGCCCGGTAGTGAATCCGCCAGGAATCTGATGAACATATTGGAAATTTAAAGAAATCGTCATCCCAGGCGACCGGGGCCAAGCCAGCCGCCTTTGCTGCTGGGGGGAGAGGGATCTGACGTCCGCCAGGGGTAGCGGCGAGCCGCGAGCCCTGCTGATGATTCGCTTCTCTCGATTCTCTCCTCGGTACACTTACCCGGTGATATCTGCGGTCTCGTCATCGATGGGCGGCAATTTGCGATACGCCTCGATAATCTTTTCCGCTTCGGGCGCGTCTCCTTCGCGCACAAAAATGACGGTTCCACCGACGCCAGGAAACATGTCTTGCACCGCGTCAATGGATTTCAAATCCGATTCGATGCCGGCAGATTCAAGCAACCCCTGCACGACGATGGCTTCGTTTTCCTGCTCGGTGTCGAAAATCTTGACCAGTTTCTCGTTGGGCTCGGGTTGAGGCGAGGCGTTAGTCGGCTCTGGCATGTCGTCCTCCGCAAACTGTCTGCCAACAGATTACGGCAGTCACCATGCCTCTGTCTTGCGGATCGCAAAGGTGTACGCCCAAGGGAAGCTTGCTTCGCGCGCAGAAGCTGGCACAATAGCGACTGGGGCGCAACGCGGGGGACCCGGTCAACATCCAATATCCGACATCGAAAGCGGTTTTCGAGCTGATGTAGAGGAAAACGCGAACGGGTAAGCGTACGCCGTGTAGAGACGGGGCTTGCCCCGTCTTTGGCTACCGACGAACTATGTTCGAGCACGAACGGGTAGGGCACGGCTTCAGCCGTGCCGTCAGGATTTGCAACGGGTTCCGGCTTTACTGTTTGCTGAAAAACTCTGATTTTGACTTTGTTTTGAAGGGGCGCGACTTTAGAGGTTGCGGAAAAACTCGGTTCGGGAGGGGTTCGGGAAGAGCACGAGTTCCACTCGTGCCGCTAAGCTGTTAAGAATGTGTCCGCGCTTCAGCGGCTGAGGGACGCTTTCTTCACTTTGAAAGACTTTTTCCGCAGCCTCTTCAGCCGCGCCGTAAGAGCCGCAAAATCAATGGCGGCTTTACAGAGTTGCTGAAAAAACTCGATTTTGTTCTTGCTTTTGGGTGGCGCAGCGGTTCACCTGTCCTGTTCCATGACATTCTTTACAGTTGTTATCACAACATCCTTTACACTGCCGCGCGAGCGGAGCGAGTGCGGCAGTGTAAAGCGTCCACCGGGGGGCGGACGAGAATGGCGTGGCGAACCATGGCGGTACGCGATCAACGCGTGGAGTTTGTGGTACGGGCCCAGCAGGGGCGAGAGACACTGAGCCGGTTGTGCGCCGAGTTTGGCATCTCTCGGCCCACGGGCTATGTCTGGCTGAAGCGCTATCGCGAACAGGGCGTGGCCGGGATCGAGGAGCATAGCCGTCGTCCCCGGCATTCGCCGCGCCAGACCGCCCCGCCGGTCGAGCAGCGCATCGCCCAGTTGCGGCGCGAGCGGCCCGATTGGGGAGCGCGCAAATTGCAGCCACTGCTCCGCGGCGAAGGCCTCGTCTTGCCGGTGATCACCGTGCACCGCGTGTTGCTGCGGCACGGACTGGTACGGCCCGACGACCGGCACTCGCCCGCCTGGCAACGCTTCGAACGCGACGCACCCAACCAACTCTGGCAGATGGACTTCAAGAGTCCGAAGGGATGCCAGCAGCCAGTCGGGCCCCTCTCGGTGATCGACGATCACAGCCGCTTCGTCATCGCCCTGGAAAAAACCGGAAGCACGCGCACTGAAGCCGTGCAGCAACGGCTGGAGCGCGCCTTCCTCAACCATGGCGTGCCCGAGGCCATGCTGATGGATCACGGCACGCCCTGGTGGAACGCGCAGGCGCCCAGCGGTTGGACCAAGCTGCAGGTGTGGCTGATGAAGCAGGGCATCGCCTGTCTGTTTAGCGGCATTCGACATCCCCAGACCCAAGGCAAGGTCGAACGTTTCCACCTCGCGCTGGAGATGGCGCGGCGCCGGCGTTTACAGGAGAACGAGATGGACCAGGACTGGCTCGACCAGTTCCGCTACGAGTACAACTATGTCCGCCCCCATGAGGCGCTGGGCATGCAAACCCCCGCCACGCGCTGGCTTCCGAGCCCGCGCCGTTACAACCCGGATCCGCCGCCGTGGCGCTATCCGGAGGGCGCAGAAGTTCAACCTCTGGGATCGCAAGGCCAACTGAAGCTCGACGGACAACGCTGGGAAATCAGTAAAGCGCTGGCCCGCGAACCAGTACGGCTGGTCCGCATCTCCGGCCGCATCCTGGTCTACTACTGCAACTCGCTGCTCAAGGAGATCGATGTCCAAGCCCAACGCCTCTCCACGGTGAAGCGCTGGACTCAACCCAACTGTAAAGGATGTCCTGATAACGCTGTGTAAAGGATGTTATGAGACTGGACAGGTTCACCGCTGCGATAAGCGGCTTGTTTTCAGCGACGGCGTTAGCCGCTGAGGGCGACTGCGGCCCGCGCCAAGAGTTTTTCAGCAATCTGTTTAGCCGCTGAGGGTACGCACGAAAACCGCTCTAAAGACAAACGGGGGCAGTATGGAAGTTCAAAGGGCCGAACCGCCAGACGGAGAACACAATGAGCGCAATGACAATGACAAGGACAAGGACAAGAACAACGAAGAGGCCCGAAGACTGCGCCGCCTGCAGGTGATGATGAGCATGGTGATGTCAGTGCTCAGCCAGGATCCCGATCTGACGCTCGAAGAGGCAGCGGAGATGGCCGCGAATGCCCGCCGCGCCGCGTTAAGCATGTTTCCCGACAAAGAACTCGCCTACGATCTCATCTACCGCCCGCGCCTGCAGCGCCTGATGAACGAACGCTTCCGCCTTCAGTAGAAATTTCGGAGCACAGGCGCCTTCTCAGCTCTCCACCAGTTGTCATCCTGAGAGGAGCAGAGACTTCACGAAGTGAAGTCTCTGCGAAGTCGAAGGACCCCTGCACCTCCTCACGACCTAAGTAGCGTCGGGTATTTCTCCCCGTGCCGTCGGCGGGTGCCCCACACATTCGGCGTTTTCTGCGAATGTGTGGGCGTGGCACGTGGCTCATATTCCCCTGCTCTCACTTTTGCGGTTCTTCGGAAATCTCCTCGGGCCACTGCTGGGCGCCGTGCAAAACACGCAAAATCCGTACGGTGCCGCCAGCGACGCGATAAGCGGCAATGTAGGGCGTGCGGTCAATGACCAACTCCCGCGTCCCCTCGACCCGGCCAGGACGACCGCTTTCCGGGAACCGCACCAGGCCCTCGACCTGCATCCGTATGCGGTCATCCACCGCAATGGCGGCCTGTGGGCTGTCCGCTTCGATGTAGTCGAAGATCGCGTCTCGGTCGGCCTGCGCCAAACGAGACCACTCCAGCCGCATGGCTATCGCACCTGACTATTAAACGTCAACTACCGCACCTTGCGCAGCGCGGTGGCTCGCCGCCTAGCGAAGCGCGCTTCAACCTTTGCATGCGGGATGCCGGGACGTGGGTCGTCCAGCGCTTCCTGCACCTTGGCGCGGAACCACGCATCATGTGCGGCGGCGTTATTGGTCAACGCGAATGGGAGTTCGCCCTCGTTGGCGGTCCGCGTCAACAGAATGCGCACCGCATCCGAGATAGTGATCCCCAACTTTTCCAGCACCACCGCCGCCCGCTCTTTCACGGCGGGATCGATCCGTGTTTGCACCAATGCGTTTGCCGACATGAGAAAAGCTCTCCTTGTTTTTATTGTACTTCAATTGAATTACACGGTCTGAGGAGAATGTGGACGTGCGCACCGCCCCACTCTGCAGGCGTTTTTTTCATCACAATCAACCAGTGAGCGCCATCACAGACTTCCAACCTGCCGTCGGCGACAATGGAGCTTGACCTGTCGTGTCAGGGCAGAGGTACGTCCGTCAACCAAGACGGCCCTCGAAGCTGCCCAAACCCATTTTTAGCGCTCGTTGGAGAGCTAAGTCCTTATTCCGGAATATTTTACCTATAAGTTATTTAAACTCAAAGATTTTGCAGGAATTTCTCTCTCTAACGGCAATAATATACTTGCGGAATCAGGTCCAAAAGAGCACAATTCAGGAGGTGGAAGCTCTGACGATGAGGACGAGGATTTACTGTCCCTACTTTCGGGCGATGGAGAACGCATTGTGGTTGTGATTCGCGCCTTTTTCGATGAGAGCGGGACTAATCCAGAAACGCCAGTGCTCGGGGTTGCGGGTTGCTACGGCAACCGGGACCAGTGGAAGAAATTCCGTGAATTGTGGAAGCCGCATTCGGTAGGATTTCATGCGCTCAGATCTGCTGAGTTATTCGCTTTCCTCACCGATGCAATGGCGACAGCGAAAATTGAATCGATGCTTGTATCGGTGAGCAAGGAAACCTACAAGGCTTACGCCAGTAGCCACTTTAAGACCGCGTTGGGCAATGCTTATGCCGCGTGCGCCCTTAATTGTGCAGTGCAAATTTGTAAGCATATTGAGCCGAATAAGGGGTCGTTTGTTTTGGAGTCCGGGCAACCGAATTTGGAGTTTGTCCAGGGAATTCTTGAGTACATGATGAAGTCTCGCGAGTGGTGTATTGCCGCCGTGGCCAAGGCAAACAAAGAAGACTTCATAGAGTTGCATTGCGCCGATTTCGTCAGTCACATCTGTAGCTCGCATGACACGCTCTGGATGGGGAAGTTGTTCGAGTTAGGAATTCTGAGACACGGCCATCTAACTAGCAAAGACCTAGAGGACGCTTCCGCGAACGCGACGATGCTGTTCCAGAAATCGAAAACCGTGCGAAAGGCTCTTAAGCGTATGCAGTCAAACCCATCGGAATTTGAGAATTTTAATCGGACCATGACTCAGCTAATAAGCGTCCCGCATAGCGAGATTCAGGCTGCATTGGAGGCAGAGAAAGCAGCCAAGAAAAAGAAAAAGCGGAAGGCTAAGAAACCTTCCGCTTCGGGCCGCGTTTCAGGTGGCGCGGGTTAGAACGGCTCTGGCGTTTGCAAGGCCGCGTCCTCAGTCTTGCCAGTCAATTCGGCATAAGTGAGCCGCTTGTTAGCGAACTGAGGCAGGGCCAGTGAAAACCTTTCTGCCGGGGTGATTTTAGTTCCGTCATCGTGTTTGCGGTTGTTGTACCGAAACACTTGCTCGTCAACATAGCGCTCAAGATGAAAAGGCTCTACAGCAACGTAAGTTCCCTTGAGGCCGCGCTTCAACAGCGACCAGAAATTCTCCATGCCGTTGACGTGCACCCGTCCGCGCACGTAAGCCTCAGTCTTGTTGACGAACTCATGGATGAACCGCGATTGCAAACCCGATTCGTAAGCAACGGCGTCATCGGTATAGACCTTGGTTCCGTGTTTCACTTGGCTAAGAATCTCCGCCTGCAAAGTTTCGCGGGTCACGTTCGGCATCACCTTGGCGCGTACCTGCCGAGCGGTGCGGTCAAGGATTCCCTGCACAACAGTTTTGCCGGATGCGCCGCCGCGTGCTTCGTAGCGAACTTTCTTGTCCGCGTGCATGTTCTTCTTCAGACCGCCGACGAAAGTCTCGTCCGCTTCAACTTCGTTCTCAGGACCGCCGATCTTGCTTTTGGCCCCAAACTTCTTAGCGTTCAGCGACAGCCCAAAGCGAATGCGGTGCATCATGAACCATGCCGACTTCTGGGTGACTCCGATGGCGCTGGCGACTTCGTAGGAGCTAATACCGTTCTTGCAGTTCGACAGCAGCCAAACGGCAGTGAGCCACTTGTCAGCAGGAATCGGCGAGTCCTCCATGACAGTGCCAACCTTCGCGGAGAACTGGCGCTTGGCGTGGACGCTCTTGCACTGCCATTTGCGCTGATTCTTGAGAAACACAGGGTCAGTGCGGCCACAGGTAGGGCAGGTAACGACGCCATCCGGCCACCGAAGGCGGATCATGTAGGCCAGAACGTTGTCTGGATCGGCGAAATGCAGGATCGCCGCTTGCAAAGTCTTTGGTTGCTTGTGGTTGCTGTCCATGTAACAAACTATAGCGCAGTTCGTTTGATTCGTCAAGTATATTCGTGCCTCTCTAACGCTATGATTCCAAAAGATCGGGGGGGAGAGGGTACCCCAAAAATTGGCAATCTTTGCCAACCGTGTAATGTCTGATTGCGGGGAAAACTTGCAAGGTCGGCGAGCAGGTTTTACTTCTCGACCCGCTGCAGGCGAAACAGCAGCGTGCCCCATCCCAGCTTGGCGCGCATTTGTAGCGGAGTGTGACTCGGATCCTCCGAATACCACACCCACACTTTGCCCTTGGACTGCAGCGGGCCAGAAGTGGCTTCGGCCGTAACCAGCACGGCCGGGAATGATCCGGCCGGAACTTTGATCTGCTCGCGCTTGTCCACGCTGGCATGCACGATCGTCGTCTTCCCGTCGCTGATCGGGAACTCGTAGCTGGCGCCAAGTTGCAGCGGCAGCGACTGCAGGTAGTAAAAGCCGGTGATGACATCGGTGGCGCAGCCTGCAAGATCGTTTTCGACGTGTTTGGTCTCGCCCGTCCTCAGGTTTTTTTCATCGAGCGTGCTTTTCTTGCGCGCGTAATCGAAGTGGATCGAAGTCTCGCGTTTGTGCGAGCCTTCCTCGCTGTGCTTGAAGATGGAGAGCGAGCAGAACGTACGCGGATCGAAGCGCGATTCGAAGCGGTCGTGCACCGGGAAGATGACGTTGACGACTCCGGAAGATTCGGCCGTCGCGGTAACTCTGCGTTCGTTCCCGGCGCTATCCATTCTCACGACACCGGTCCCGCCGGTGATCAGATGCCACTCCGCCGAATAGACGTAACTCCGTCCATCGGGGAAAGGATAGTTGGAACGTGGAGGCTCGATCTGCACCGGAGCGGGGCCGATGGTTGCGGTGGGCGGCCCTTGCTGCGCCGTCAACCATGCCGCGATCAGGAGGATCAGGCAGGAGAGCAGCCCCACCAGCGCCAGAACACTGCGCACGCTTTGAAAGGGCGCGGCTTCAGCCGCGCCGCAACCCGATCCAGGGCTACTCGAACGACGACATACGGGCTTTTTCCCCTGAGGTGACCGGCTCATGCTTCACGGCAGACTACCACACCAGCTTGACGACAAGGACGCCCAGCACCACCACACAGCCAATGCTGGCCTCGTATTCGCGGTGCTTCCAGTAGCGTGCGAAAGAGTACGCGCTGTGCCGGCTGCCATAAGGCGAAAGCCGCGGCCACATGCGCGGCACATGGCGCGCATATTCGTCGTAGTCGGGGAACGTCTGGCGCAGGTAACGCTCTTCGCCGGCGATGACCGGGATATAAATCACGGCGAACATCAGGAGCATGATCGCGACGATCCACCAACTGCGCGCCGCGATGGCGAAGCCGGCGCCCAGCACCAGCGAGCCCAAGTACAGAGGGTTGCGAGTGTAGGCATAGGGGCCGCCGGTGGTGAGCTCCTTGTCCTTTTGCACGTGGCCGGAAGCCAGTCCGCGCAAGACCAGTCCGGGAACGAGCACCAGTGCGCCCGCGATGAGAGAAGTCCTGGTGGGCCGCGCCAGCCAGATGTATACAACCGCAAAAATAAATCCCAGAGGCACGCGGATGCGGCGGGCCACGCGCGACCAGTTGTCGCCGGCGGTCTCGGAGGGTTGCGCTCCGGATTGTGAAACTTCACTCACCTGATTTGCACGATAACATTCCGCGAGTTATGTTCTCGCAGTTAACCCTGCAGCAGCTTCCGAGCTGCGGCGACGACTTCGCCGGCAGTGATTTCGAGCAAACCTTGTTCCGGCTCACGGCGCCGGGTGTGGTCGGTCACACTGCTCGCGCTTCGCAGCACAACGGATCGCGTCCCGAATGGGCCGTTGCGCGCCGGATTTGTCGGACCAAAAATTCCGACCACCGGAATTTTCAAAGCCGCCGCCAGGTGCATCGGCCCGGTATCGCCGCCGATGAAAAGGCGAGCCCGCCGCGTAAGCGCGATCAACTCAGAAATCGAGCAGGAGATTTTTCGCGCCGCCCCTTCACCCGCGGCTTCCACGGTCACGGCCAGCTCTTCTTCTCCTGGTCCGTAGTTTATGAGCGAACATAATCCATCTTTGGCGAGTTCTTTCGCAACCTGTCCGTACCGCTCGACGGGCCACCGCTTCGCTCCCCAGCCCGCGCCGGGATTGAGAATCGCGAAGTCGCTCACATGCGCCGTAAAGCCGGCAATTTTGTTCTCTGCATCCGGGTCTACGGGAAACTCTGCCTGAACTTGCGCCGTCGGTGGGACGATCGCAGTTGGAGCGATCGCACTTGAAGCGACCGCTTCAGCCATCGCCAGCGCCTGTTCGACAACGTGCGTGCCCTGGGTCTTCAAAAGTACGTTTCGCGTGTAGAACATGCTGGCAACATTCTCGCGCGGTTGTGCGCTCCCATACACAATGGGCGCGCCCGACCAGCGTCCGAGCAGTGCCGAACGAACCGCGCCCTGAAAATCAATCGCTGCGTCGTATTGAATTCCGCGTAAATGACTCAAGCCCGCGGCCATCTGCTGCCAGGTGTTGAACGAGAACGGCTCGCGCCGCCATTCCGCCGTGTTGACGGAATGGACGCAGTCGACCAGCGGGCGTTGCGGAGAGCGCCGTCCCGCTCGCGGATGGCGCAGCGTGCACAGCAGATCCGCCCAGCGTTCTTCGATAAGCCATCCCAAGGTGGCGTGAGGAAAAGCCTGGCGCAGCGCGGCTGCGGCAGGCAGAGTGTGAATGATGTCTCCCATGGCGCTGAGGCGCACGACCAGCAGGCGTTCGAATCGCGGCACGCTGGCTGGGAGAGAAGAAAAGCCGGCCATTGAAGAGCCGCTCATTCTGGTACCGGTCCTTCTGGTCGCAGCCCTCGCTGCCATCGGCACCGCCTCACGATTTTCGCGGCCTCAGCCGCGAGCGCGAGCGCGAATGCGAACGAATGATCTCGCTGGCCGAGTGATTCTTAGGATCACCCACAATGACGACGCGGCCTCCACAGGCTTCGACCTCGTCGCGCTCGGGGACGCTCTCCACCGTGTAGTCCGTACCCTTGGCATGAAAATCGGGACGGATTTCGCGAATGATGGCGCGCACGTCCGTTTCTGGAAAGACTACGACGGCGTCCACATCCGCCAGCGCCGCCAGAATTTCCGCGCGTTCTTCGGCTGGCATCACGGGCCGCCCTTCACCCTTCAACGCGCGCACGGACTCATCGCCGTTCACCGCGACAATCAGTTTGCCGCCGAGCGCCCGCGCCGCATGCAGGTAGCGTACATGGCCGACGTGCAGCACATCGAAACATCCGTTGGCCAGCGTGACACGGTCGCCGGCGCGCCGCCATTTCGCCACGCGTCGCTGCAGTTCGTCGCGCGAAACAATCTTCCGATGGAGTGATGTGCTCAATGATCCCGAAATATGTCTCAGGCTTATGCCCAAACTACGTCTTCGTGGCGGCGGGGCTCTGCCCCGCCTGAACGGGGCCCTTCGGCTCCGCTCAGGGCGGGCTCCGCCCCGTCCCCACACTCTAATGCTCGCGAACGGCTGGCGGCGTCTTATCCAGCGCCTCCAATAATTCCTGCTGGCTGACGGTGGCGGTGCCGCGTTTCATGACCACGATGCCGCCCGCGTAGTTCGCCAGGTGCGCGGCTTCTTCGGCGGTTGCGCCCGCAGCCAGAGCAGCGGTAAAAGTCGCTATAACAGTATCGCCGGCGCCGGTCACGTCGGCGACTTCATCGCTGCCATGGATCGGAATATCCACCGGCTTGTGACGGCGCGGAAAAACCACCATGCCATCCTTGCCGCGCGTGATCAGGAGCGATTCCAAATCCATCTCGCCTGCGATCTGTTCCCCGGCGGCCAGAAGGCGCTCCCAGTCTTCGTCTTTGCCGTTGCCGATGCGGATGCCGAGAGCTTCTTCCACCTCAGACTCATTGGGCGTTGCCGCCGTTACCCCGGAAAACTCGAGCATGCGATGGCGGGAGTCGAGCGTCACGGGGACCTTGCCGAGTCCGCGCGTTTCCCGAATCGCATTCAGCAGAGTTGGCGTTGCCGTGCCGTATCCATAGTCGGAAACCAGCAGCGCATCCGAGGCGCGTGCGAATTCGCGGGCCGCAAGCACGATTTCGCGGCGCAAATGCGCATTGGGGCCTTCGCTCGGCTCACGGTCAAGGCGCACGACCTGTTGTCCCGCCGTGTGCGCGAATCCGGCCAGGATGCGCGTTTTGGTCACGGTGCTGTAGCTCTTGTCTTTGAAAACACCGCTGACCGGGATGCGTTTGTGACGGAAAGCGCGCAGCAGCAGCTTTCCCGGCTCGTCGTCGCCCACCACCCCAACCGGCAGGACGTTCACTCCAAGGTCGGCAAGGTTGTAGATGGCATTGGCGCCGCCGCCAGGCACCACCTTGCGATCGCGGTGCGTCAAAATCAGCACCGGCGCTTCGCGCGAAACACGCGAAATCTCGCCGAACACGAACTCGTCGGCGACCAGATCTGCGAGCACGGTTACCGTGAGCTTGGGAAAAGATTCGACGATCTTTCGCAGGCGACCGTTTTCCTTAGTATGTTTTGTCATCAAGATGCTGGGTCCTGCATATCCTGGCTCATCGGATGCAAGCCAAGATTTTCTCACGAGCGGGGCTTCCCTTTATTGATTCTCGCCAAAATGATATCCATAACCTCAGTGGGACGGTCGAGCGTCAGCCTGAGCTCGGCGATGGCAAGTGGTTCGAGGCAGCACTGCTCAGGGCCGAGGTTGATAGCGTCTTTTTCAGTTGTCAGGAACCCGCCGGCGTCCAGTTCGATGCGCGCGCTGACGAGTGCCTGAATGTCGTCCAAGTCGTAAGCATGGTGGTCGCGAAACCTGACCTCTGCCGCGGGCGTAATTCCGGCGGCACGCACCTGGGCAAAGAACTCTTCGGGGCGCGCGATGCCGCAGAAGACAATGGGCGCGGAAGGCAGGTTCCGGAGAACGAGCTCGCGCTCGATTCGCCAGATCGGCTTTTGGCGCAGCGCCGGATGATCCAACGTCACGCCTGCGGGCAGCACGACTGCGTCTGCGCGTGCGAGCGATGAGAGCGGCTCCCGCATCCTCCCCGAGGGCAGCAGCCTGTCCTCGAAGTCGCGCTCCGTCATCAGTACAATATCGAAGTCGCGAACCAGAGAACGGTGCTGAAAGCCGTCGTCGAGGATGTGCAGTTGCGGCTGGAATTTCCGCTCGGCGACTCGACCCGCCTCATAGCGGCTTTCACCGACAATCACTGGAACGCCCAGCCGCCGGGCGATCAGCAGCGGCTCATCGCCGAAGTCGGCGGCGTTGCCGTCGGGATCGACCACGCGAACACCGCGAGTTTTGCGGCCATATCCGCGTGTGAGCACGTCGAACCGAATACCGCGCGCCTTCAGCAGTTCACCGAGCGCAATCACGAACGGAGTCTTGCCCGAACCACCCACGGACAAATTCCCGACGCTGACCACAGGTCGCTCCAGCCGCCGCGAAGGCAGCACACCGCGATCGAACAGCGTGTTTCGCAGAGCGGTGGCGGCGCCGTAAAGTCCGGTGAGCGGATTCATGCGGAGCCTTCGCCCGAGGGCTGCCCGTTCTTCGATTGAACTTTACATGCCGAAACGCTCATCAGTTGGAGTAGCGCTGAGACGGTCCTGGCCGTAGCGCCGCGCTGCGATTCGAGCGCTGCCAGCGCGTTCCGGCCGAGCGTGGTTCGCTCGTCTCCGTTTTCGATCAGCTCTATGAGGACTAGCGGCATCTCCGCCAGTCCAACTATGCGGACCGCATTGCGGCTGGCAAAGAAATTGACCACGTCGCGAAAATTTTCGTAGTGGTTCCCAATAACGATGGGAACGCCGTAGAGTGCAGGCTCAAGAATGTTGTGTCCGCCGCGCGGCACCAGGCTGCCACCGATGAACGCGACCGTGGCCAGCGAATAGAGCGCAGCCAACTCCCCGATGCTATCGACCAGAAACACGCCGCCAGCGAGTGGTTCGCCGCTCCACAGAGAACGCCGCCACATCCGGAAGCCGAGCTTTTCAACGAGCTCCCCAACCTCCGCAAAACGCTCCGGATGGCGCGGCGCAAGGACCATTACGGCCTTCGAATGATTCGCCAGAATATTGCGAAACGCCGAAAGCAGAGAGCCTTCTTCGTCCTCGAGCGTGCTGCCGCACACCAGAATCGGCCCCGCTTCGGAGTGGCTGAAGCTCTCGCGAAGACACGCAACGATTGCCGGCAATGGCGGCGGCGCCGCATCGAACTTCAGATTGCCGGCAACTGTAACCTTCGATTCGCTCGCTCCAATTTCTATCAGCCTCTGCCGGTCTTCCTCGGTCTGGGCCAAAAAAACATCGACGTTTCCGAGCGCCTTCTCCAGCAATCTCGGAAGCCAGAAGCGGAGCCGCTTGTAGCCGGGCAGCGAGCGGTCAGAAATGCGGCAGTTGATCACGGCGATGCGAGCCCCGCTGCGCTTGGCAAGCCGGAGAAAATTCGGCCAGAATTCAGTTTCGGCGACGACCACGAGTTCTGGACGCAAAGCAGCGAGGTACGGCCGGACCGCGAAGGCGAAGTCCAGGGGAAAATAAAACACGTTCTCCGCGCCGAACCGGCGAGCGGCGAGTTTCTGCCCGGTGCTGGTGGTCGTCGAAATCATTACGCGATGGGACGGGAATTTCTGTTGTAGCATCTTTACGACTGCGCTCGAAGCCACCACCTCGCCCACCGAAACCGCGTGAACCCAGATTGCGGGTTTCTCGCTGCGGCCAGCGACGGCGGGGGGAATCGCGCCGAACCTCTGGCGTAAACCCGTCCGATACTTGCCGTGCCGCAACATCTGCAGCAGCCAGTAGGGCAGCGTCAGTGCCAGGAAGAAGGCGAGCAGCGCACTGTAGAGCGCATACATGAAGAGAAGTCCCATTCTAAATGGCGGGCCAAAATCCGCTCTTCGCTCGGGATCTTCGCTCGGGACGAGGCGGCACGGATTGCGCTGACGGCATCCAAATAAAAACCACGGCTTCGAGCTGCGGGCCTCGAGCTGCGAGCGAACACGAATCTGTGGCTCGCGGCCCGCAGCTCGAAGCCATCTCCTATAATTCACGTATGCATAATGCAGGTCGGCAAGAATCACCTCGTGCGTCCATGCCGCAAGCTCCGCGACTTGCGGCGGTCTGCGCTTTTATGCTGCTCTGCTGCCTTGGCGCGATTGCGGCCAAAGAGTTTGTGATGCCCGCGGCGCGGCCCGCTCGCACTTACCCGGCACACGATGATCACCCGATGGAAAAAGTTGTGGTCGCAGTCGATCCCTATGACGTGGAAGACAAAGCTTCGATCTTCACGGTCAACTACCGCAACTACGGTTACATGCCGGTCTTCTTCGTCATCACGAACGACGGCGATCAGCCTGTCTCTCTCGTCGGCATGAAGGCGCAGTTGAACACCAAAGACCGCAGCAAGCTCTTCCCCGCGAGCATGGACGATCTGCTACGCAGGCTCTCGCATCCTTCGCGGAATGACGGCGCGAATAGGTTGCCGATTCCGGTTCCGCTGCCAAAAAAAGAGGTCAAAGGAGGCGTGAGCCGCAAGACGTGGGACGAAATCGAGCAGGCTCAGTTTGGCGCGAAAGCCGTCGAACCGCACTCCAATGCGCGTGGTTTCCTGTTTTTCGATATCGCCGACATCTCGAATCCGCTGGCCGGCGCCAACTTCTACCTGACCGGAGTCCAAGACGCGAAAGGCACCGAGCTGATGTATTTCGAGATCCCGATGGAAAAGTACCTGAGCGCACCGGAAGTGAAGAAACCGTAGTAGCCCTGCGATGGAGCGATGGAGCGACGGGCGTCTCGCCCGTCCCGCTTTCGTGCTGAGAACATCCGAGGTCGGCAGCGTCGTGGCCCGGCGGGGACGCCCGGCGCTCCACCGGCAATGCCAGTTATAATCTCTCGATATGGCGACCACCGCAGCCCTTTCCGAGGATCTCCTCGCGAAATACGAGCCGGTCATCGGGCTCGAAGTCCACGTACAGCTGCTGACCGCGTCGAAAATCTTTTGCTCATGTTCGACCCGTTTTGGCGATCCGCCGAACACGAATGTGTGCCCTGTGTGTCTTGGACTTCCCGGAGCCTTGCCGGTGCTAAACCGCAAGGCCGTGGAATTCGCGGTTCTGGCCGCGATGGCTTTAGAGTGCCGCATCAACGAAGTTTCCATCTTTGCGCGGAAGAACTATTTCTACCCTGACCTGCCGAAGGGCTATCAGATCTCGCAGTATGACAAGCCGTTGGCTGAGTTCGGATTCATCGAAGTCGACCTGAGCCAACATGAGACGCGCGAAAGTAAGACGAACGGCAGCAAGAAGAAAATCGGCATTACCCGCCTGCACCTGGAAGAAGACGCGGGCAAGAGTCTGCACGAGGGCTTCGCCGACGCTGCTTCGAAGACCGCCATCGATCTGAATCGCACCGGCGTGCCCCTGGCCGAGATCGTCAGCGAACCGGACATGCGCTCGCCGGAGGAAGCGTACGAGTACCTCACGCGGCTAAAGGAAATCATCCTCTATACCGGCGTCAGCGACTGCAACATGGAAGAAGGTTCGCTGCGCTGCGATGCCAACATCAGCGTGAGGCCTCGCGGACAAAAAGAATTCGGCACCAAAACCGAGGTCAAGAACGTCAACTCGTTCCGCTTCATCAGGCAGGCGCTGGAGTACGAGATCGAGCGCCACATCGGCGTCATCGAGGCCGGTGGCCGCATCACGCAGGAAACGCGCCTTTACAACGCGCACGAAGGCAAGACTCACGGCATGCGCTCGAAGGAGCAGGCGCACGACTACCGCTATTTTCCCGAGCCCGATCTGCTTCCTCTGGTGGTGGATGAGAAATGGCAAGCCCTCATACGCGCCGGCTTGCCCGAGCTTCCCGAAGCGCGCCGCCAGCGCATGATGAAGGAGTACGGCATCACGGCAGGCGACGCCCACACACTGACGCTGACGCGCGCGCTGGCCGACCAGTTCGAGTCCGCTGCCCGCACGGCAAAAAATCCGAGGCGCGTCGCCAACCTCGTGCAGAGTGAACTGCTCGGACGCCTGAAAACGCAGGGCCTCGAACTCGAGCAGTCGCCAATTTCGATGGCTGGGGTTACGGCCTCGGCCGACCTGGTTGAGTCGGGTGCAATCTCGGGCAAAATGCTGAAAGATCTTTACGACTTATGCTTCGAACGCAACCATGACTTCCCTGCCGTTTACGAAGAGCAGGGACGTCCCGAGCAGTCGCGCGACACTTCGGCCCTGGAGAAACTAGCCGATGAGTTAATCGCAGCGAATCCCAAGCAGGTGGAGCAATATCGCGCGGGCAAGAAAACCATGATCGGATTCTTCGTCGGCCAGGTCATGAAGGCCTCGAAGGGCCAAGCCAATCCCCAATTGGTGAACCAGGTCTTGACCAAGAGGCTGGAAGGCAACTGAAAAGTCAGCTTTCTAGGGCTTCGTACCAGGGCATCGCTTTAACGATGCCGAAAGCCGTCGCCGTCTGCATGGTTAGGGGCTGGGGCATCGAATCGCGCCCCTACTTCACGGCTCACAAATTCTTCAGCACTTCTTCCGCATAGTAATTCTTGACTTTGGCGTCGTCGCGGAGGCTCTCATAGTATGCCGCTTTCAATAACTGCTCGCGGCGATCGCGCAGTTGTTGGCGGATGGCCTGCTGCACCCGTGGATCATTCAAGTCCCGCTGGCCCGCCGGCTCCTTCGAAATCAGTTTAACGATCATGTAAGCGACGGGCTCATGAGTGGTCGGATTGATCATGGGAATCACCGGCGTGTATTGCCCCGGTTTGAGCTTCATCACCGCTTCGCGGGTTGCCGGATCGGCATTCTTGAGCGCGGACTCGGGAGCCATTCCCAAATCGCCGCCGTTGTTGCTGGTCTCCGGGTCTTCGGAATAATTCATGGCCATGGTTGCGAAGTCGTCGCCGCTGTCGAGGCGGTTGGCGATCATCTGGATTTTCTTGCGCGCCTCGGCATCGTTCTGCGCCTTGCTGTTCTGCAGGTTGTGCACCTGGGGGCTCGGCATTCCAGAGACCATGATTTTGGCCAAGTGGTATTGCGCTTCGATGAGGTTAAATTCGGCCTTGTGCTCCTTGTAATAACTGGAAACGTCCTGGTCGGTGATGTTGATGCGCGAGGTAATTTCCTTGTTCAACACCTTGTCGCGGGTGAGCGAGCGCCGCAGGTCGCGCTTGAAGTCATCGAGCGATATCTTTTTATCCTGCAGGCGCTTGTTAAATTCCTCGGCGGTGTAGGGCGACTTGATTTCGTTCAGCTTCCGGTCCACTTCTTCGTCCGTCGCTAGCAGCCCGAGCTTCTCCGCGCGCTGCATCAAAATTTCCGTCTCGATCAGCTCATTCAGAATGCTCAGCCGCAGGCTCACCGCCTGCTCGCCCGTCGGCTGCTGATCGGAACCCGCCGTCTGGTTCGCGTAATACTTGTCGACTTCGCTGCGATAAATCTTCCGCCCATTGACCGAAGCCATGACGTCGCCGCCGCTGCTGTTGCGGCTGCAAGCCGATAGTCCAATCAAAAGTGCAAGCAACAGAAACGCGCTGACCGCGACCAGGCCCGCTCGCCGAAAGCAGTTACGATTTTTCAAATTCTTCCCTCAAGAAATTTGTAATTGGTAATTTGCAATTGGAAATTTGAATTCGCCATCGCCAGGTGTTCAATTACAGATTACAAATCGCAAATTACAAATTCGTTACTTGTGCTCTGGAGGCGCAACCCCGGCATCCTTCAGCGCTTGGTCGAGCGCCAGTCGCACCTGGTCCGCAGGCACTGCCCCATCCAGTTTCTGTCCATTGACAAACATCGTCGGAGTCGCGTCCACGCCGACGGTTTCTGCTTCGCGCATCGAGGCGCGCACTGCCTTTTCATCCTGGGCCTTGACGCACGCCTGCAACTTCGGAACGTCGAGATTGTGCCTCTGCCCCTGCGCGCTGGCCAGCCTGTCGAGTTCCGCATTCCAACCGTCGCGGCCTTTTGCTTTGATCGCGTCCTGATTCCCGTGCAGGGTATCCGCATAGTCCCAGTAGGCGTCGCCATTTTGCGCGCCCAGGCAATTGGCGTTCACCGCCGCGTGCACCGCCCAGGGGTGAATCTCTTCGAGTGGGTAATCCTTGTAGATAAAAAGGACGCGATCGCCGTATTCCTTGAAAAGCCCGGGGAAAAGTGTCCTATGCATCCCGGAACAGAACGGGCATTCGAAATCGTCATAGTTGACGATCGTTACCTTGGCATCTTTGTTGCCCCGCGTCGGACGCCCGCTGACGTCAATCTTCTTCATGATCTCAGCGTACGGATCGCTGGTCAGATCGAACTTGCTAATACGCACCAGCGTCTTGTGGTCGCGGGAGAGCAGAAACTCCCAGTCCGTTTTCTGATGGGGCCTGGCAAGCGTAACCGTTAACGCGTCATAGTTCGCAAACTCACTCGACCGCAGCGTCCCCACCATCACTTTCACGTCGGGTGCCAGGGAATACTGCGCCCGTACGCGCCGCTCGACCGCGCGCACAATGTCCGAAGGAGGAGAAGGAGAAGAAGTTGGTGGAGGAGGGGATTGGGCCGAGCAGCCCAAACAGATCATTAAAAGAACCACAAACGCGCGCCGCAGAATCATTCGTCGAAGCCACCTGAACATGAGGAAGATGCTTGATTATCTCATGGCATCGAGATTCCCTGCGCGGCGACGAGCGAGCGCTCTACGCGAAATCACGATGCCGTTTTCAGATGCGTCCCCGCAGCAACTGTTCGGCAGTCAGCAGCTGATTCATCGACCCGGAGCGGAACCCCTCCAGGTCGAGAGTGACGAACTTGAATCCAAGTACTTTGAACACGGCAGTGAACTCGCGCGCCATCTCGGCGGTCAAAGCGCGGGGAAATTCCTCGAGCGCTATCTCAATGCGCACGATTTCCCCGTGATGGCGCACGCGGAATTGCCGGAACCCCAGGGCCCGCAGTGCGTCTTCGCCCTGCTCGATAACACTGAGCGCTTCGCGGGTAACCGCGCGTCCATATTCCATGCGCGACGAAAGACACGCGGAGGCCGGCTTGTCCCACACCCGCAACTCCGCCTGCCGCGCCAGTTCCCGGATTTCAGCCTTGCTTAGGCCGGCGTCGAGCAGCGGGGCGAGAACGCCATGCTGCCGCGCGGCCTGCTGCCCGGGCCGAAAATCCCCCCCGTCGTCGGTGTTGACTCCATAGGCGATGGCGTCGAATCCGCGGGCCTCGCGGTTGCGCTCAAGGACGGTGAACAATTCGTCCTTGCAGTGAAAGCAACGCATGGCATCGTTGCGGCTGTACGCCGGATTTTCCAGTTCCTGCGTCTCCACAACCTCGAGCGGAATTTCGCGCTCCCGCGCAAAGGCGAGCGCTTCTTCGAGGTGAGTCCGCGCCAGGCTGGCGGAATCGGCGATCACGGCCAGCATCTGGTCGCCGAGGACCTGATGCGCAGTCCAGGCAAGAAAGGCGGAATCCACGCCACCCGAGTAGGCGACGATCAAGCGACCGCAGCCTGCAAGGGTCTGGCGCAAGCGCTCAGCTTTCCGATCGAGCATGGCCACAGTGTTCACAATCTCCATTATCCACGAAAGAAGTTCTCAGTTCCCGGTTCTCAGTTCTCAGTGAGCGGTGTGGGATGTTTCTGAGAACTGAGAACCGGGAACTGAGAACTGAGAACTCATTCGATGCCAAAGCCGCATCAGCCGTCTAGTAAAGCCGCTCCTGCCGTTTGAGGTTGCCGAACGCTCCAATATTCGCCAGCGTAAACGTGAAACGATATTGATTTTCGTTGCGCACCGCACCCAGCGCAAAGCGCCCGAATTCCAGGCTCAGGCCGCAACAGTCCCAGGTGTAACTCGTCTGCGCCGTGGCATACTGCAGAGAGCCATTGTCCGCGTCAAAACCGAAACTGCTGGCGGCGCTCAAGCCTCGCTTGTTGAGTTGCCCGTAGCCAAACAACAGCCGAAACTGGTTGAACTCGCTCGTCGGCGTGGTTCCCGCTCCAGTGTCGATCACGCGCAAAAAGGCGTCGCCTCCCCCCATAATAAACGCGCCGAAACGGTAGTTCACCAGCACCATGCTGGAATTGATGCGGCCATCCTTGAGGTCGTAGTCCAAATCCCACTCGGTGTTGGTGCGTGGATTGGTTTCGATGCGCAGCCGCGAAATGAGCGGAGCAAAGCGCCGCGCTGAATCCAGAAACGCGTTGCCCGTGAAATCCGCGGTGGTCGTAAATACGTTCCGCTGCCCGGCCACCAGAGCATTCCCAAACGTGGAATCGAAAAAATACTTCTGTCCGATCTCCCAACTCAAGATCTCGCGCGGGCCCGAGGCGCAGGCTTGCGCGTCAGGGTTCGGAGGCACTTCCCACGGCACCGCGCCGACTTGCGGGGCGCCGCCAATAGTGAGCGTGCTCATGCCCTGCGCGGCGCAATCCTTAGCGTTCGGATCCAGATGTTTGGCGTAAAGACGATTCACCAGCGAGTACTCGACTTCATTCGTATCGGTCAGCACATCGGTCGCGTCGAAATGCAAAATGTCGGCAAAGTTATTCACGCCGGTGACGTAGTCGTACTTCATGCGCGGCTCAATCACGTGCTTCCATCTGCGTCCCATCCACGGATGATCGAATACCCGCGACAATGCCGGCGGCCGCACCTCGAAGGACGCCTCCAACGACTTGCGATTTAGAATGTCGTCGGCAGTTCGTCCCGTCGCCTCTGCCAATGCGGCGTCATATTGTTCCGTGTAGAACGTATCCCGCAGCGTAAGTGCGGGTCGAAACGACCATCCCCGCCACTGCACCGGCATCACAAGCGAAGGAGCTAAATCGAACCTGCCCACTAGCGGACCGGTGCGGAGCCCAAGTGGGCGCTGCTGCAAACCTTCGGGTACCTCGCGCCGTTGCAAACCTTCAGCCGCGCTTTCGAACGACCAGTACAGCGGCGTATTTCCCAATTGCCGCTCCTCGCCAGAGATGAAGAAACTTGGCGTATGCAGAATCCGGACCAACTCGGCCTGCGTGATCGTACTGCAAGTACCCGGTTCCGGCACCGGTGGCGGAACGCAAACTTCGAAGTTCTGATAGCGCTCCGCCAGTGCATTGAAGTGAAATCCGTTGGTCGTATTGGAAAGGAAAATCTGTGACCTTACTTCCGAATCGATGGCCTGCGTGTACACATCGGTGAAGGCAATGCGGAAGACGAACGAACTCAAATAGTCGACATTCGCGACGCCGCGGAAGTCCCCAAAAGAGCGCTCGGCAAGAAAATGCGCGTCTTCTCCGCCTTGGTCCTGCCGATTCGGTGGACTGCCGATACCGCGATCCACTATCCCCACATAGTTGAAAAACACGAAAGAGCTGTCGCTCGGGCGAGCGCGGAGTTCTGCACGTTGAAACCAGCCGCGTTTGGAATAGTATTCGGCGCCCAACGTGGCGTCGGTGCTGCGATTGAAGGCCCAGAATACCGATTCGCCGGCAATCAGTCCCCTGGTAGACGAGTTGCCGAAACTCGGGATCAACAGCCCGGTGTGGCGCTGCTCTTTCTGAACCGGAAGCGCCACAAACGGAAAATAAAACACCGGCATGCCCATCAGCCGGAAATCGCTGTTGTAGATTTTGGCGGTGCCGTCCACATCTACCACAATGCGCCCCCCGCTGAATAGCCACTTCGGGCGCGGCAACTCGCAGGTAGTAACCGTTCCGTAGCGCACCAGGTAATGATTGGGCCCGCGCTTTTCTACAATTTTCCCGGTAAAGGCAAATGGATTGGATGTGGTTAGCACGTAGCGGGAATACCGCATCCGAAATCCCACCGTTCCAATCGCGCTATAGAACGTTCCGATTTGCGTGCGGATGTTGTATGTGCCGTGGCTGGCCACGATGTGCTCGTCGTAAGGGCCGCCGTCCAGCACAACGTGGCCCTCCAGTTCACTATCTCCCGTGTCCGCGTTGTGGGTGATTTGATCCGCGCGCAGGATGTATGTGCGATAGTCGATCTCCGCCGCGCCCCGCAGGTGGTAAATGGACCCATCTTTCTCCTGTTGCACCGCCCGCATCGTTACCGGTTCTTCCGTCTGGGAGGCAGAGGTTGTCGGCAGATTCGGGACCGTCGCCGCGGCGCCCTCTGGGGTAGAGACCGGGGTGGCGGCAGGGGGCAGCGTCTGGCTGGTTACTATCCCCGGAGCGAGAAGCAGATGACAGACCCATGCGGCCGTGATAAAGATTCGAGAGCGGGTGATCATTAATGGATGACCATTAGCGGGCGCTCCGCCAGCCGGTCTGCCAACGGGAACCAACTGACCTTAGCACGCGAGCGGCAGGCGGAGCAAAGCTGCGCATTCTTATGGTCTGCGGTTTATGTTCTCCGGCTTTATGGTCTCCGGCATTTGTGCCTGGCTCTGGCTCTGGCCGCTGGCATTCTTCGTGACTTGCATACGGCGACTTGATTTACGACCACCGCGTTGATAGTTGATAAAAGCCTGACCGTGACGACTCGACTGTGACGACTGGATTGACGACCCCCGGATTAGCGAACCGTCCGACCGGCGGTGATCCCGCCGCGCAACGGCAGCTTTGCGCTAGCGATGCCGTCGAGTCGGGCCTTAGCATCGCCACCGCTTCAGAAACTGCGGCCTCGGGCCCGCACGTTTATCCGAATGCCGATGCGGGCGTTGATCCGGACTTCAATCCGGGCGTTGATCGGAACGCTGATTCCTGGCGCATCGAGGTTGCCAATCGCCTCGAACGCTATCGCACGCGGCGCAAGCCTCGGACTCCGCGCTATCCCTCGCTGCTCCTGCCTTTTGATGCGCCCGAGAGCTGGTCCCGCCCCGCGCCGCCAACTGGGTCGGCGGGAACTGAATTGCCGGGAATTGGGTCGGCGCGAACTGAATCGACGGCACTTGCGACTGCGCCCGCGCGAGCCGGGCAAGGCTTCACCGTCCAAGCAAAAGGAGAACCCCCAGCCGCCGGAGCTCCCAGCGTCGCCGAACCTCGTCCAGAATCGCAGCCAGCCCAGGCGCCATCCCCGGAGCCCGCCGCCAAGGTAATCGAGTTCCCACGTTCCGCCGCAATTCCGGTCTTTCACCCGAGCGACCTGGCCGATCCCGTTTTTGATCGCGATCGTCCGCGCATCGTGGAAGCCCCGGAGATTCTCCCGCCGCCTCCCGCATTGGGCGGAATGCTGATCGAACTCGCCCAGCCAGAGGGGACCGACAGGCGAGCCGATTTCTCCTCCACCGCGCCATCCGCACCCCCGTCAGCATCGCCCTCCGCATCGATAGCCCGGCGCGCCCTTGCTGCCCTCGTGGATGGCGTTGTCCTGGCAACGGCGCTGGCGGCCTTTGCCGCAATTTTTCTTCGTCTGAACCCCAGCCTGAACCCCGTTCGCGGACCGCTCCCGATACTCGCCGGTGCGCTCGCCGTGGTCGCAGTCCTGCTCTGGAAGGTCTACGAATTCTTATTTGTGGTGTATACCGGGTCGACTCCCGGACTTCGCGCCGCCCGGCTGCGCCTCGTAGAGTTTGACGGCTCGCCGCCCAATCGCCGCTTGCGCCGCTGGCGCGTGCTGGCGTCATTGCTCTCCGCGTTTTCCGCCGGACTCGGCTATCTCTGGTGTGTTCTTGACCAGGACGGATTGTGCTGGCACGACCGCATCACTCGCACCCACATCCAATCCACAGCACCAGCAAAGTAGAACGGACTAAGCGTTGCTGTGCCCCGCTCGTGTGGGGACGGGCGCCCTCGTGAGCCGGCCCTGAGCAAAGCCGAAGGGTCCAAGACGAGCGCAGCTCGGCAGCCGCCTGCGGTCACACCAACTCGGATTCGCTGCAGCTGCCGACTTCTCAGACCAGATTCTCCAGGGCCGCTCGCAGCTCGCGAAAACGGAACGCATACCCGCTCGCCCCAAGTTTTCCAGGCTCAACCCGCTGGCTGGCGAGCAATAATTCCTCCGCGGCCATTTTGCCGAAGGCCAGTCGAAGCGCAAACTCCGGCACCGGAAAGAATGCAGGGCGTCCCAAGACCGACGCCAGCACCTTTGTAAACTCCGCATTGCGCACCGGATTCGGGGCCACCAAATTCACCGGCCCACTCAGCGGCCCGCTCCCCGGTTCGTTCCCCAGACCGTTCCTCTGACCAACGCCCGACTCCGCGCCGATCGCGTGATGAATTCCCCCCACGATGTCGTCCACATGAATCCAGCTCCACCACTGCTGCCCCGATCCAATCCGGCCGCCCAGCCCCAGCTTGAACGGCTTCAGCATATTCGCGAGCGCTCCGCCCTTTGCGCTCAGCACCAGCCCAATCCGAATGTTCACCGTGCGGATGCCTGCCTCCGCTGCACTCCGGCTCGCGTCCTCCCACTCGCGGCAAACCTCAGACAGAAATCCCTGCCCCGCCGGACTCTCTTCTCGTAGAAGTTCCTCGCCCCGATTCCCATAGAACCCCACCGCCGATGCACACACCAACACGCTCGGCTTCGCGTCACTCTGCGCCAATGCCGCCGCCAGGTTTCGGGTTCCCTGCACGCGACTCTCGCGGATCGCCTTCTTTTTTTCCTCGGTCCAGCGTCCTACCACGCTTTCCCCGGCCAAATGAACCACCGCATCGAACCCCGACACCGCAGTCGGCGACACCGGGGCCAAAGGATCCCAAGAAACCTGCGCTGCACCCTGCGCCCGTCCTCGCACCAAGCGCACAATCTGCGTACTCTGGGGCGCGAACGAAGCCAGAAGCGCCGCGCCGATTGGCCCCGAAACCCCACTTACGAGAATGCGATTCACGGGGTAACCTCCTTAAACTTCGTACCCAGCGGGCTCAACTGCCATTTCTCCGCGAGAGGCAAATGGTATTGATTTATGGGTCAACCCAAATTATTATACCAAAATGAACACGCGTCTCGTCATGGACAAAGCGGGCCGAGTCGTTATCCCCAAGCCCCTGCGAAAGCAACTGCAATTGGAACCGGGCGACGCACTGGAACTGGAAAGCGGTGGTGACCAAATCACGCTCCGCCCGGCCCGTGGCGCGGGGCCGCTCCAGAATGAGCATGGCATCTGGGTGTTACACACCGGAGAGCCCTTGCCTGCCTCAGCCACGGACGATCTGCTGCGCCAGATCCGCGAGGAACGCGACTTGGCGAACCTGAGTGATCGTTTTGTTGAAGATGCGCGTCCGGGACCGAGTAAGCCTGCCAATCGAACCAGACGCAGAGCTAAGAAATGAAGGGCTTTTTCGATACTTCCGTGTTAGTTCCGTTGTTCTATCGAGACCACGTCCACCACGACTCAAGTCAGGAACTCTTCATTCAATTTAACCAGTCAACCGGCTGCTGCGGAGCGCACAGTTTGGCCGAGGTTTACGCCATTTTGACGAGGATGCCGGGCAAGCGCCGCATCGGCGGCGAACAGGCAATGCTCTTCATCGGAAACATCCGCGAGCGTCTGTCCATCGTCGCGCTGAATGGCGAGGAATACGCCCGCGCCCTTCAAGCCTCGGCCGCTCGGGGCATCGTAGGCGGCGCCATCTACGACGCGATGCTGGCACACTGCGCCCTCAAGTCGAAGGCGCAGGCAATCTACACCTGGAACACCCGCCATTACGCCCTATGCGGCCCGGCGGTTATCACGCGGTTGCGCATTCCTTAGAAAACTAGAGGGCGCGAAAAGTTCTGCGCGATTATCGTCTCGGCGGGGAATGGTCTTGGACAACTCCCATCGCGTAAACTAGATTCACAGAGCACCTCGCGGCATGTCCCTCCCCTTCCGCTGGGTTAAAATCCATCATGGCGACGTTGCGCGAACAGATTGCGACCAACGTGCTCACGGCGACCCGCTTCCGCGAGCTGATGCGGAAGCTGCGCGAGAACCGTCCCAACGACGACCTCGACCTCGTCAAGAAAGCCTACGAATTTTCCCAGAAACACCACGCCGGACAACACCGCGCCTCCGGCGAGCCCTATCTCGTGCACCCGCTCGAAGTCGGCAACGTGCTCGCCGACATGAAAATGGATTCCGTCTCCATCGCCGCCGGCCTGCTTCACGACTCCGTCGAAGACACCTCGGTCACCACCGTTGAAATCCGCCAGGAATTCGGCGAACAGGTCGCCCACATCGTCGAAGGCGTCACCAAAATCAGCAAAATCGATTTCTCTTCCCGAGAAGAAGCGCAAGCCGAGAACCTCCGCAAAATGATGCTCGCCATGGTCGACGATATCCGCGTCGTCCTCATCAAGCTCGCCGACCGCCTGCACAACATGCGCACCCTCGAACATCTCGATCCCGAACGCCAGCAGAAAATCGCCCGCGAGACACTCGAAATCTACGCCCCCATCGCGCACCGCCTCGGCATGGGCAAGATTCGCGGCGAACTGGAAGACATCGGTTTCAAATACGTCGATCCCATCGGCTACGAACAGGTCCGCGCCGCCGTCGAGTCGCGCCGCAAAGAGGGCGAAGCCTTCATGGCGCGGGTCGAGGGTGTTGTGCGCGACGGCCTCAAAGAAGCCGGCATCACCGGCCGTGTCGAGAGCCGCATCAAGCGCCTCTATAGCGTCCACAAGAAATTGCAGCGCCAGCGCATCAGCGTCGACCAGGTTTACGACCTCTGCGCCATGCGCGTCATCACCAGATCCGTGCAGGACTGCTACGCCGTTCTCGGCATCATCCACAACCTCTGGCGCCCCGTACCCGGCCGTATCAAGGATTTCATAGCCATGCCGCGGCCCAACCTCTACCAGTCGCTGCACACCTCCGTCATTACCGAGACAGGCGAGACCTTTGAAATCCAGATTCGCACCGAAGAAATGCACAAGATGTGCGAGGAAGGCATCGCCGCCCACTGGAAATACAAAGACGGTCCCGTCTCCGCCGAGGACGAGCAGCGCCTAGCATGGCTCCGCCAGGTCGTAGAGTGGCAGCGCGACGTCTCCGATCCCAACGAATTCCTCTCCACCCTGAAAGTCGACCTCTACCCGGAAGAGGTTTACACCTTCACGCCCAAGGGCAAGGTCCTGGTGCTGCCGCGCGAGTCCACGCCCATCGACTTCGCCTACTCGATTCATACCGAGGTGGGCCACAGCTGCACCGGCGCCAAGGTCAACGGACGCATGGTTCCCCTCCGCCACAAGCTCCATTCCGGCGACATCGTCGAAGTCATCACCCAACCCGGACACAAGCCCAGCCGCGACTGGCTTGCCGTCGTCAAGTCCTCGCGCGCCCGCAACAAGATCAAGCACTGGCTCAATGTCCACCAGCGCGAGCGCGCCATTGAAATCGGACGCAAGCTGATCGAAAAAGAAGCGCGCAAATACCGCATTTCGCTCAAGGAAATCAAGGAAGCCGACCTGCAAAGAGCGGCCACCGAATACGGACTCGGCCGTCCCGACGACCTGATGGCCGGCATCGGCTACGGTAAGTACTCAGCCCGCCAGGTGCTGGCGAAATTCGCGCCCCCTGGCGCGCAGCCCCTGTCCGATAGCGAGGAGCAGGGCGCATCCCAAGGCTTCACCAGCGGCATTTCGAGCGGCATTTCAAGCGTGGTGCGCCGCGTCTTTGGCGGAGACGCCAACGCCATCGTCGTCCGCGGACAGGGTGACCTCCTCGTCTATCGCGCCCGCTGTTGCAACCCCATTCGCGGCGAGGCCATCGTCGGCTACGTCACCCGTGGCAAGGGCGTTGCCGTCCATTCCATCAACTGTCCCAACGTCACCAATCTTCTCTATGAACCCGACCGCCGCATCGACGTGCTCTGGGCCGGCGACAAGGACGGCCAGCCCGTTTCCTATCCCGTAAAACTCACGCTGCTCTGCGACGACCGCTTCGGCATGCTCAAACAAATCACCGCCGTAATCAGCGACACCAAAACCAACATCCGCAACATGGAGTCCCGCAGCCAGAACGGCCAAGCTTGCGTCGACGTAGTCCTCGAAATCGCCGACCTCAAACACCTCCAGAAAATCATGGACGGAGTCCGCCAGATCCCCGGCGTCCACGACGTCCAGCGATTGCAGAAGATCTAGAGCTGGTTTCATAAATCGGTTTTGGGTAGGGTACGGCTTCAGAGGTTGCGGAAGAACTCGGTCGGGAGGGGTTAGGGAAGGGCACGAGTTCCACTTCGTGCCGCTGAGCCGTTAAGAATGTGTCCGCGCTTCAGCGCCTGAGGGACGCTTTCTTCACTTTGAAAGACTTTTTCCGCAGCCTCTTCAGCCGTGCCGTTCAGGACCCGGAAGAATGCGGGCTTTTAGCCCCTGAGGGACGTGTCTTCCGAGCTGAAAGGCACTTATGAACCCTTCAAAAACACCGGAAGCGCGGCCAACGAAAGACGTAGCGCGAACGTTCCTGTCGCCGCGAATGTGGCTCTATTCTTGCTCCGCGCTCTCAGCGTCCTCTGCGGTTAAATGCTTCTCGGGCCGCAGCAACGGAAACAGAATTACATCCCGAATCGAATGCGAGTCGGTAAGCAGCATCGCCAACCGGTCCACTCCCAAGCCCACCCCGCCCGCCGGAGGCATGCCATAACTAAGCGCGTTTATATAATTTTCGTCCATCTGGTGGGCTTCTTCGTCGCCGCGTTCGCGTTGTTCTAATTGCGACTCGAATCTTCGCCGCTGATCTTCGGGATCGTTGAGTTCGCTGAAGCCGTTGGCGATCTCCATTTTTCCGGCGAATATCTCAAAACGTTCGGTCCAGTCGGGCTCATCCGGCTTCTGCTTTGACAGCGGCGAGACGGCGGTGGGGAACTCGTAGATGACCGTCGGTTGCATCAAGTGCTCCTCCGCTACCGCTTCAAAAAGATTCGCGATCGTCTTGCCGACTGGCTCCGCCGCATCGTAGCTCAAACTAATCCCCGCGCCGCGCACTCGCTCGACCAGCGCCTCGACCGATCCGTGCGCCGCGAAGTCGCTGCGCTCCGGCTTGGCGCCCGCTTTCTCCGGCCAGAAGCGCACGATCGCCTCCCGCATCGTCATCCGCCGCCAGTTGGTGTGCGACCAGTCAATCTCATGCTCGCCCCACTTCGTCTTCATCCCGCCGGTTACATCTTTCACCGCCTGCTCAATCGAGCCCTGCGTCGTGCCCAGAATGCCGAGATAATCCGTGTACGCCTGGTACGCCTCCAGCATCGTGAACTCAGGATTCCATCTCCATCCCAGCCCCTCGTTGCGGAAGTTGCGATTGATCTCATACACGCGGTCGAAGCCGCCCACCGTCAGCCGTTTCAAATAAAGTTCAGGAGCGATGCGCAGAAACAGATCCATATCCAAAGTGTTGTGATGCGTCTTAAACGGACGCGCCACTGCCCCGCCCGCAATCGGATGCATCATCGGCGTCTCGACTTCCATGAACCCCTGTCCATCGAAATACCGCCGCAAAGATTGCACCAGCTTGCTGCGCTTCAAAAACACCTCGCGCACTTCCGGATTCATGACCAGATCGACATAACGCTGCCGATACCGCAACTCAACGTCGGTGAGCCCGTGAAATTTTTCCGGCAAAGGTAGTAGATCTTTCGAAAGAAAAGTCAGCTCCTCGGCATGAATGCTGAGCTCGCCCGTGCGCGTGCGAAACAGATATCCGCGAACCCCAATGTGATCGCCCAGGTCAAGCAGTTTCCAAAGTTCGTAACCGGCCTCGCCGACCGCGTCTTTCTTGACGTAGATCTGCAGCCGCTGCCCGTCCTGCTGCAAGTGCGCGAACCCGGCCTTGCCCATCAACCGGATCGCCATGATGCGTCCCGCAACCCGCACCGTCACCCGCGGAGCATCCAGTTCCTCCGTCGTCTGCCCGCCGTACTCGGCCAGAATCTGCGCCACGGTATGGCTGTAGTTGAACTTCCGCGGATAAGCCGGATGCCCGAGAGCCTCAATCTTCTTCAGCTTCTCGCGCCGGATTTCGTAAATGTTTTCGTCGAGTGCCAATGCGTGTCCTTGAGCTTCAGAGTAAGCGTTTCACCGCAAGCGTTTCGGAGTAAGCTTCTGATTATAGACAAGCCCGCGTGAGATTCATGCCTCCAGATACCCTGTTGCCCATTGGCGTGAACGGCCCATACGCTGTGACCCAGATCACAGCCTCTGCTTGTCGGCAAGAGCAGACTAGTAGTGGTCGCCCGGCCCCTGCAATGCCATTTACGAGCTGCACGTGGACGTGTTTCCGACCAAACGGAATTTCCAGGAGAAAATCATGGCATTCACCAAACAGCAAGCACTCGACTACCATTCTCTGCCGCGCCCGGGAAAAATTGAGGTCACCCCCACAAAACCGTGCCGGACGCAACGGGATCTGAGCTTGGCCTATACGCCGGGCGTCGCTGTACCATGCCTGGCGATTGAGAAGAATCCACAGGACGCCTTCAAGTACACGGGCCGCGGGAACTTGGTCGCCGTGGTGACCAACGGAACCGCTGTTTTAGGGCTGGGCGATATCGGCCCCCTCGCCGGCAAGCCCGTCATGGAGGGCAAGGCCGTCCTCTTCAAACGCTTCGCCGACGTAGATGTATTTGATATCGAGGTCGGCAGCCACGATCCCGACGATGTCATCAAGGTATGCCAACTTCTGGAGCCGACCTTCGGCGGCATCAACCTCGAAGACATCAAGGCTCCGGAGTGCTTCTACATCGAAGAGACCTTGAAGAAGACGATGAAGATTCCGGTCTTCCACGACGACCAGCACGGCACCGCCATTATTTCCGGGGCTGCGTTGTTGAACGCCCTGGAAGTGGTGGGAAAGGACATCGGCAAAATAACTCTCGTCATTAACGGAGCCGGCGCCTCGAGCATTGCCACGGCCGAGCACTACGTGCGGTTGGGCATGAAGCGGGAGAACATCACTCTGTGCGACACCAAGGGAGTGGTTTACAAGGGCCGCACGGCAGGCATGAATCCCTACAAGGAGCGCTTCGCGCATGACACTAAACTGCGTACCCTGGCTGAGGCTATGGTGGGCGCCGATATGTTCCTCGGCCTCTCCGTCGGTGGCGTGGTCTCGCAGGACATGGTGCGCTCGATGGCGCCTCGTCCGATTGTCATCGCCATGGCGAATCCCGATCCGGAAATTACTTACGAGGACGCCAAAGCCTGCCGCCCCGACGTCATCATGTGCACCGGCCGCTCGGATTATCCCAACATGGTGAATAACGTTCTCGGCTTCCCCTCCATTTTCCGTGGGGCCCTCGATGTGCACGCTACCGCCATCAACGATGAGATGAAGCTGGCCGCGACCCGAGCCTTGGCTGCACTCGCCAAGGAGGACGTGCCCGACTCCGTCTGCCGTGCTTATGGAGTCGAGCGGATGAAGTTCGGTCCCGACTATCTGATTCCGAAGCCGTTCGACCCACGCGTCTTGATTTGGGAGGCCTCCGCCGTGGCCGAAGCTGCCATGCGCACGGGCGTAGCCCAGCAACCGGTCGACCTCAATGAGTACCGCGAGCAACTCGAGCGTCGTCGCGGGAAGGCCCACGAGATCTCGCGGATAATGATTCGCAAAGCGCAAGCCAAACCTAAATCTGTGGTCTTTCCGGAAGGTGAGAATGAGAAAATCCTCCGCGCTTGTTACACCCTGATGGAGGAGAAAATCGCTGTTCCCATCCTGCTGGGCAGAGCCGCGGTGATACAGGCAAAGTCACTCGATCTGGGGATGGATCTGAAGGACGTGCGCATCATTAATCCTGCGGAGTCTCCGCTCCGCGAAGCCTACATTCAGGAGCTCTGCCGGCTGCGGCAGCGTCGAGGTATAACGCTGAGCGAAGCCCACAGGCGGATCAATGACCGCAACATTTTTGCGTCCATGATGGTGCGCATGGGGGATGCCGATTCGCTGGTCTCCGGCGTCGTGCAGAACTACCCCGATGCCATCCGCCCGGCGCTGCAGATCGTCCGCATGCGCGAAGGGCTGCACACGGTTGCGGGGTGCTATGTCATGATCACACGCAAGGGCGACATTTACTTCATGGCTGACACCACCGTGAACGTCGATCCCACGGCGGAAAATCTGGCGGAAATTGCCCTCTGCGCCGCCGAGACGGCTCGCCGTTTCGACGTCGTACCGCGGATTGCGATGCTCTCCTTCTCGAGCTTCGGGAGCACCAAACACCCACTTTGCGAGAAAGTTCGCAAAGCTGTGGATCTCCTGCACAAGGCGGACCCGACCCTCGTGGTGGATGGCGAGGTAATGGCCGACATTGCCGTCTCCCCGGAGATGCTGGAGGAACTGTATCCTTTCAGCGCGCTCAAGGGTGGCGCTAACGTGCTGATCTGCCCCGATCTCAATTCTGCCAACATCGCGTACAAGCTGCTGGCCAAGATCGGTGAAGCCGACACCATTGGTCCCATTCTTATGGGGATGAGCAAGCCGGTGCATTTGCTGTCGCGAGGCGCGGAGGTGGAAGAGATCGTCAACATGGCCGCGATCGCGGTTATCGATGCGCAGGAATTAGAACGCTCGGAGTGGCTGGCTACAGAGGTCTCGAAACCGGCTGTAGTGGCCGACTGAGAGAGTAGAACAAAACAAATTGGCTGTGTTGACATGTCAACACAGCCAATTTCTTTCTGGAGCGGGCTCCAAGCCAACGTACGCTACGCCGTAGTTCGTCGTGGCCCACTTCGAGCAACTACGCTAGGAGGCAGCCTTCACCGGTGTCTGCTCCAGGCGAAGCATTTCCTGTCCCTTCTCGTAGGTGCGGATGGCAACCGGTTTCAGCCAGAACAGTGCCAGAAACGCAGCAACCACGTTGCAGGCAATCATGACCCAGAAAATATCCATCCACGAGCCGGTCTTGACACTGGCCATGGCGGCCACCGGTCCGGCGAAGATGGACGCCAAACCTTTGGCCGTGTAGACAATGCCGTAGTTGGTCGTGGCCCATTTCTTGCCATACAGATCGCCCACGATGGACGGGAAGAGCGAAAAGATTTCGCCCCATCCGAAGAAGCACAAGCCAGTCATCAGGACGAACCACACCGGATGACTGATCAACGTGAGCAGGCCCAGGACGGCCAGGCCCTGGGAGAGGAACGCGATAAACATGGTGTTCTCACGCCCTATGTGATCGGAAACCCAGCCCCAGAATGGCCGGCAAAGGCCATTCAGGATGCGGTCCAGTTCGATGGCCACGACCAGTGCCGACATGCCCCACAAGATGATGACCTTGTCGACGTGGTAGAAAATGGCGATGGGTTTGATCTGGGCAGTAACCACCAGACCACCGAAAGCGACCAGCGTCATCATGATGTAAATGACGTAGAACGATGGTTGCTTCAGCATCTGCCAGTAAGTCATATCGTAGCCGGATGTTCTCACTTTCGCGCTCGCTTGCGACCATCCCTTAGGCATCCAGCCTCGGGGCGGAGCGACGATCAGCATGGCGGCGGAGAAGCAGATAATGCCCTGGACAATGCCCCAGAAGATGAAAGCGTGCTGGTATCCGGAGACTTTCATCATCTTGGCGATCGGCGCCACGGTCAGTGCAGTTCCCAGGCCGTACGCACCAGCGGTGAACCCGGCGCACATGCCACGGTGATCGGGGAACCATTTCAGCGAGTTGCCCATGCAGCCGCCGTACACAGCACCGGCGCCGACGCCACCGAGGGCGTACCAGAAATACAGTGCATGCAGGTTGCCCGCCGTCCCCGATCCGATCCAGCTAAGGCCGACCAAGATGCCGCCGATACCGATGACCAGACGAGGACCGAGGCGATCAATGAGGTAGCCCTCGAACGGCACCAGCCAGGTTTCGCAAAGGATAAATGCAGCGAAAGCCACCTGGACGGCGGCCAGGGTTGCGTTCATGCTTTTCGTTAAGGGCGTAGTGAACAAGGTCCAGGCGTATTGCAGATTGGCGATGGCCATCATCGCGATCACGCCTGCAATGAGTTGAACCCAGCGGTTGACTATCTTGGGCTCTGTAAGAACTGCGGAGGTCACATTCGTGGCCATAGGCATCCTCCTGGGAAAGTCAGAATTGGTCGTCTCTTCTCGCTCTGCACTCCTTATCGGAAAAAATCCGCGCCTAAATGAAACCCCGCCCTTACGGGGCGGGGTTTCAGTATCAGCCTTCGATTTCTTTCTGGAGCGGAATGATTCCCGGCACCAGCCACTTGTCCCACATCTCGTCGATCTTGCTCTGGAAGAATTCGATGTCTTCATCGATAAAGTGCGCGAACCTTCCCTGCTTGAGCAAGTAATCGCGAACCGGCAGACGTTTGAATTTGCGGTTCGCAATGTCCTTGGTCTTGCCGTAGAGCGTCAGCTTGCCGTTTTCGATCTCGTACAGAGGCCAAATGCCGGTGTTCACGGCCAGTTCGCCCAGTTCGAACGAAAGCACGGGATCGAAGTCCCAGCCTTTCGGGCAGGGGTTGAGGCAGTGAATGAAGGTAGGACCGCCGATCGACAGCGCCTTGCGAACGTTGTTCATCGCCTGCAGCGGGTAGGAGGTAGAGATGGTTCCTACATACTTCACTGTGGGATGGCCAACCATCATCAACGGCGCCATGTTCTTTTTCCAGCGGTGATTCATGATGCGCTTCACTTTTCCTGGCGTGCTGAACGAGGTGTTAACGCCATACGGCGATGCCCCGGAAATCTGGATATCGGTATTGGCATAGGACTCGTTATCATACATCAGGATCAGCAGGTTGTAGTCGGGATGGCACATGGTGGCTGAGATCGCGCCCAGTCCCATGTCCGCGCCGCCGCCGTCGCCGCAGAAGGCGATGACATTGATGGGCTCATCCTTCATGACGCCCTTGCGCATCTGGACGCGGAATGCCGCGGCCGCTCCCAGTGCGCTGGAGCCCGAACTGCCCAGTTGCGTGTGCATCCAGGGCACGCCCCAGGGGGTCGCGTAGTAAGAGGTGTTAGCCACGTACATGCACCCAGTGCTACCCAGAACGATCGTTCTGGGTCCCGCGGCCTTCGCCATCAATTTCATGATTTGCGCAGACTCGCAGCCCTGGCAGGTGCGGTGGCCGGATGTGTAGTACTCCTCGGGTGGAACCTTCTTGACTCCTTTGAAGGGTTCCAGGTTTTGCGTCGGTTTTTCGTCTACAAAAGTGCTCATAATTGTTATCCTTTCCGGCTCTCGGAACGTTGTGTGGAGGCGGGGCTTAACCCCGCCTGGACGGGGCAGAGCCCCGTCGCCACACCTTTATCCTCGCAGCCCGATCCATTGCGTCAGGGGTTGCGCTTTACCTTTGGCGGCTTCGAAGGTGATCTCCGTCATCTTCTCGACGTCCGGCACTGTCACTTCACGTCCACCCAGCCCGCAGATGAAATCCAGTACGGGTGGCCGGGTGGCCGCGCTGGTGTACATGGCCGAGCGAAGTTCAGTGGCCACGACGCCGCTAAGATCGGGCGAACCGAACGAAAAGTCGCGGTCGATCACGCCAATGGCCTTGAATCGCTCCAGGCACTTGGCAATTTCCGGGCCGGCAAAGGGCCGGAACCAGCGCAGGCGTACGAATCCGACTTTCTTGCCTTCTTCGCGCATCTTCCGGACCGCAACTTTCACCGGGGTAGACATCGTTCCCATGCCCAGCAGTACGACGTCCGCATCTTTGGTCATATACTCTTCGAAGAACGGGTTGCCGTACTTGCGTCCGAAGGTTTTCTCGAAGTCGGCATAGACTTCGCGAATCACATCGCAGGCAATCTCGGTGACTGCGTAGTTCTGCCGTCGAACCTCCATCACCCAGTCCTCGTTGGCCTGTGGGGCCACCGAAATAACGTTGTCGGGGTGGAGCAGCAGATCGCCGCGGTTGTAAGGAGGCAGGAACTTCTTAACCTGCTCCAGCGCCGGGATCTTGACCAGGGCTTGGGAGTGGGTGAGGAACGCGCCATCGCAACTAATCGCCAAAGGAACGAACATGCGGCGATCTTCCGCCACGCGATAGGCGATCAAAGCGGTGTCCAACGCTTCCTGCGCGCTATCGACCCAGGTCAACATCCAACCTAGATCGCGTACCGACAGGGCATCGTTGTGTTCCACACCGAAGGCGCCAGGATCGTCGAGCGCCCGATTGCCCACCATGGCAACCATGGGGATGCGCAGGGCGGGAGTTACCGTCAGGCATTCCATGGCATACATCCAGCCGACGCCGCTGGACCCGCAGAACACACGCGCTCCGCAAGCGGAGGCGTGTTTGACGATTTCGAATTGGGAATGCTCGCCTTCCGCCACGATGTACTCACAGTCCATTTCGCCATCCGCTACTAACTGGCTGATGTACTGCATCACCGTGTCGTAAGGCCGGATCGGGTAAGCCGTGACTACGTCGACGTTGGCCAATTTGCAGGCAATTGCAATGGCTTCGGCGCCGGTAATCAGGGCTTCCTGCTCGTGGGTTTTCTTTTTTTCTTCAACCGGTATTGTCAGTGTTGCCATCTTAATCTCCTTGTCTTCAGGTTTGCCGCCGGGCCACTAGCCTTTGTTAGCGATTTCCATGGCTTCGGGGACCTGTTCTTGATATTGACCGCGATAACGGAACCCATGCGACCGATTCTTGATCGGCTCGGCTTTCTTAATTGTGGCCTCCAGCCACTTCAGGTATGCGCCCTTGTCTTTCTCGAACGCCGCCCACGGGCTATTGTTATCGTGGAACTCGGACTCGTTCACCATGGTGATGCAGTTCTTCACCGGGCAAATCTCCTCGCAGATGCCGCAACCGGAGCAGGCTTCGAGATTGGGGTCGTAGGTGCCCGCAGCCGTGATATCGAACGCCGCATCGGGACAGTTCAGCCAGCACAGCGTGCACTTGGTGCAGGTGGAGAAGTTGACCACCGGCCGTTGCGTGCGCGTCGAGTACTTCGTGAACAGCTCGTTGCGGACTGGCCGGAAGCCCCCGACTTTCCCGGTCACCGGATCGGCGAACGGGCCGCCTTGCCCCTGACCCTTGATGGATACGCCGCAGCGCATATCCTCCCAGCGGGGCAGCCCGACCTTGACTACCTCTTCGGGATTGCCCTCGCCCGCCTTCACGGCGATCGTGGTAAAGCGCTCGAAGGCATTGCGGGCGGTCGTAACTTTGAGCGTGTTCTTGAGTTTTTCGTTGATGAATTTCTCCACCGACTCCAGGCTCATCAGCTTGGGCAGCGCCTTCGCGATGGCGCCCAGGATGCGGACGTCGGTGTGGTCATCCTTATAAACCCACATGCCGGAGAAGCTGGTAACGCCTCTTACGATTCCCAGCTTGTAAGGCTCTTCCCGGCGGTGAATGTTCTTCAGCAGCGCGGGTGCGTCGTCCAGAGAAATTACGATGAGTGTGTGTCCCGGTTTCAGAGCACGGTGCACGGGTTGTAGCCCAGACCACGCCCACGACTCCGCGCCCTTACAGAGCGTGTCATCGAGAACCACGGTTACGTCGACCTGCTTCGGCTCATACTGCGCCATTCCCGCTTCGAGCGTCTCCTCGTCGTTGGCGACGATCGCGAAACTCTTCGCTGGAATCCCATTGCGTTCCGGCGAGTCTGAATAACGGCCAAAGGAAATGCCCTGTTTGCCCTCGTTGTGCGCGGCCAAAACAATGCCGCGAGTTATGTTCTTGGCCAGGGTCTTTTGGAAGACCCCTCGGTAGATGACTTCAACCGCAAATAGCTGGCCCATTTTTCAACCTCCATTCTTTCTTTTACAGCTTCTTCAGTACTATGCTTTCGACTTCCTGCAAGTGCCGGCGCATGGCAGCCTCGGCGGCTTCCGCGTCGCCCCGCTTCAGAGCGGAAAGAATTCGGTGATGACCGGCGAGCGACTTTTCTTGCCGTCCTTCCACCTGCAACGTGCGTTCCCGGGTCTCGCGCAACAAATCCATCAGCACGTCCACTACCTTCAAGACCGCGCTGTTGTTGGACGCCAGAGCGACGTTGTAGTGAAACTCGGAGTCCTCGTCGATTCCAAGTTCGCCCCCGCGCACCTTCGCCTCTTGGCGTACAAGAATCTCCTCCATCTCAGCGATCTCATCGCGAGAGACGTGCAGAGCGGCGCGCCCGGCCAAGGGCGGCTCGATCATATTGCGCACGTCCAGCAGTTCCGCAACCATCTTCCGCTTCTCCAGGAGCGCGGTAGCCAGGGAATTGGCTGGGGCAGCATCAGGATTGCAAACCACAGTGCCGATACCCTGGCGTGGCTCAAGCAGGCCTTTCAGTTCCAGGCTGCGGATGGCATCGCGCACCGAGCTGCGGCTGACCCCAAGCATTTGCACCAGCTGCCGCTCGGGGGGCAGCAGATCGCCGGGTTTCAACTCTTCCGTGATGTGCCGCTCCAGTTGCTTGGCGACCTCCTGGTAGACCTTATTTCTGGGAATCGCCTCGAACCCGAGTTTCGCCGGTGATTCAGTGCCCATGTTTGGCATTGGTCTGATGACTGACCACCATTAGAGCCCTAAGCCCCAAATGACGCAAGTACATTAATCACGAATCGACGTGACCATGATCACATTCCGCAGCCGTGATAAATTTCATGTTTGCACTTAAGCCAGGCCGTCTTCCTGTTTTTCGCTGCAGTCATTGCCGGGACGCTAAACGCGGTGGCCGGCGGCGGCACTTTTCTTTCGTTCCCCGCGCTGTTGGCCACCGGTGTGCCGGCGGTGGAGGCCAACGCGACCAACACGGTCGCGCTGTGGCCGGGGCTGGCAGCCAGCGCCGGTGCGTACCTAAGACGGCTGAATGTGCCGCGAAGCTTGCTGGTTCCATTGCTGCTGACGAGCGTTGTCGGTGGGCTGGTTGGCGCGTTGCTGCTCCTCAAGACGCCCCAACATACCTTCCTGCGCCTCGTCCCCTGGCTGCTGCTGGGTGGCACCTTGCTGTTCGCCTTCGGCAACACGATCCGCGCCATAGCCGGCAAGACTGCCGCTGTGGATGATTTGCGGAAGATGTCGTGGCAAGCGATCACGGTAACTTCTATGGCTGAGTTGCTGGTCGCAATCTATGGCGGGTATTTCGGGGCGGGGATCGGGTTCATGATCCTGGGCATGTTGGCGGCGTTGGGGATGCGTGACATCCATGCTATGGGCGCGATCCGGACATTGCTGGCGGTCGTGATTAATGCTGCGGCGGTGCTGACCTTCATTCTGGCGGGTGCCGTGCTTTGGCCGCAGTGCGTGGTGATGATTGCGGGTGCTCTCGTAGGCGGCTGGTTCGGCGCGCACTACGCGCAAAAAGCCGATCCCCGGAAGGTGCGGCTCGTCGTGATCGCCGTCGGCGTGGCCATGACCGCGTACTACTTTGTCACGGTGCGCTAGCGTCGTGTCCCACAAGTTCGCGGTATAAATCTAACGCTGTCATCTTGAGCGAAGCGAAAGACCTATGTAATTGACCGCGCAAATAAGCCGTGCCGCCCAGAGCCAATAAAGACGCGGGCTTTAGTCCCTGAGGCGGGCCAGAGCGGCCCTTGGCCGGTGTTCACTTTGGCTGTTGCTGAGCCGCACACTGGGACAGTAGCTTGGTGCAGTTGTACACCGTGCGGGTGCAAGTCATGGGAAGCCCTACCCGTTCCCCCAACTCGACGACCGCACCCACCAGTGCTTCCAGTTCCATCGGGCGGCCCGCTTCAAGATCTTGCAGCATTGAAGTCTTGTGCTCCCCAACCTTTTCCGCCCCTGCCATTCGCTGCTCAATGGAAACCGGCAATTCCATACCCAATTTGAGGGAGACCGCTTCCACTTCCTGCATGATGTCACGGATCACCGACGAAACTCCCGGGTCGCGTACCATCTGAACCAGCGTGGCGCGCGTCAGCGCGCTGACCGGGTTGAGGGACGCGTTGCCCAGAACCTTTACCCAAATCTCGTGCCGTATGCGGGTCGTGATGGGGCAGCGCAAACCGGAGGCGATGAGCGCCTCCGCAATTCGGCGGCAGCGATCGGAGCGCGTGCCATCCGGCTCACCAAGAGAAATGCGGTTGCCCTCGAGATGTTGAATCACTCCCGGAGCTGGAATCTCGGTCGAAAAGTAAACGATGGAGCCGACCACCCGCTGCGCTTCGATGGCCGAGGAAATCACGCCGCCAGGATCGACCCGATCCAGACACAATCCTTCCCAATCGCCGCCGTAACCTTGGAAATACCACCACGGAATTCCATTCTGGGTGCTGACGACCGTGGTATCTGGCCCCAGCACCGGCCTCAACTGGGGCGCGAGTTGCGTCAGGCCGTGCGCCTTCACTCCAAGAAAGACAACGTCCACCGGTCCCACTTCTTCGAGTGAGCCGGCGATGGTGGGCCGCGCCACGAAATCTCCCTCGCTGCTTTTGACCTGCACGCCATGCTCCTGCATGGCGCGGAGATGCGGCCCGCGCGCGAAGAGCGTAACCTCGAACCCCGCCTGCGCCATGCGCGCACCGATGTAGGCTCCGATGGCGCCCGCCCCCGCGATCAGGAATCTCATCGTTGCTCATCCGTGAGCGCAGCGGCGACTGCGCGCCGGCGAATTTTTCCGGTCGCGGTGGTGGGGATACTGTCCACCAGATAGATCTTCTTGGGACATTTGTATTCTGCCAGTAACTCGCGGCTGTGCTTGATAAGTGCCGCTTCGGTGGCGCCATGGCGTTCGTGCAAGACCACGGCTGCCGCCACTTCTTCGCCCAATGTGGGATGCGCGTAGCCAAATGTCACCGCCGCTGCGACGGCGGGATGCCGCAGCAAAATCTCATCGACTTCGTGCGGTGCGATGTTCTCGCCTCCGCGGATGATGATGTCTTTGATCCTCCCCGTCAAATACAAATAGCAGTCTTCGTCAAGCAATCCCTCATCGCCGGTGCGAAACCATCCATGCACAAAAGCGTGGGCGTTGGCCTCGGGATTGTTGGCATATCCACGAAACACATTGGCTCCTTGAATGGCGACTTCGCCGCGCTGGTTCGTGCCCAGGTGATTGCCCGCCTTGTCCATGATGGCGATGCGAAGCCCTGCACCCACGCCCACGGAACCTGGCTTCCGATGGCGAGGGGGTAAAGGATTCGAGGTCATCTGGTGGGCGGCTTCCGTCATTCCGTAGGCTTCGACGAAAGGCACGCCAAAGACGTCCTCCATCTTGTGAATGAGTTCAGGCGACAAGGGCGCGCTGCAGGACCGGATGAAGCGTAGAGAGGCCGCTTCTTCGGCCTTGTGGCGGGTGCGGGCGAGTACTAGCTGATGCATCGTGGGCACTCCCGAATACCAGGTCACGCGATGTTCTCGAACCGTCCGCCAGAAAGAAAGCGCATTGAATTTGAGGGGAACAACCACGGCACCCCCGGAGAGCAAAGTGGACATGGTGGAACCAATCAACCCATGAATGTGGAACAGCGGCATGATACACAGCGAAACATCTGCCTCAGAAAGCGCGTATGTGTTCGCAATATTTGCCGAGGATACGGCCAGGTTATAATGCCGCAGCGGAACACGCTTCGGCCGCCCCGTGCTTCCGCTGGTGTGCAGGATCAGGGCAATGTCGTCAGCCGTGGGTTCGGTTGCGGTAACACCGGTGGCGGCATCCAACAAGTGAACGTCGCCTTGTTCGCTCATTTCCACCGAGAGCACTGGGATCTTGCGGTCCGCGGCGGCGCTGCGTGCGAATTCCGCGCCTACCGGCGGGCAAAGCAAAACGCGGGCATTGGTGTCATTGAGGAAAAAAAGAAACTCCTCATAGGGGTACGCCGGGTTCAAAGGGGCTGCGGTTCCAGCGATGGAGGCGGCGAGAAAGCTCACAATCGCACGCAATCCGTTGGGCAACGCAATCGCTACCGCATCGCCCCGGCGAATGCCCGCGGAAGCCAAAGCGTTCGCCATGGCCAGGACCTGCTGCCGAAGCGAATCGTAGGTAACACGGATTCCAAGCTCGGGAACGATAATTGCCGTGTGGCTGTCAGCGAAATGCAAAACGTCAAGAAGAGTGTGTACGGACTTCAGTGTCATTCGTTATTTCCTCTACCCGGGGTCCTCCGTGCACCCCTGTGTACCCTGTGGTTAATGCCTTTTGCCGACACTTAAGGAATTTCTGATTAAGTCCAAAAAATTACCACTTTCATCCTGACCCTGAGCGCAGCCGAAGGGGAAGGACCTATGCATTCTGCCCGCGCCACCAGCGGCGTTGCAGGGAATTTCGACCACGAGTCATGATCCAATCTCCGCGGACCGCCATGACTTAATCAGAGTCCCCTAATCAGAGTTTCCCTAGATCGAGTATCCCTCTGCGCTCAGGATCTTTCTGAACTCCTTCAGAAAAAACTGCACGTTATCTTCCGTGGCCAACGGGCCCATCACGCCAATGCGGAAGATTTTGCCGGCGAGCGGCCCAAAACCGCCGGCGATTTCAATGCCCGGCTCGTCCAACAGGCGTTTTCGCACTTTCGCCTCGTCAACACCTTTTGGAACACAGACCGTGTTCAGAGTTGCAATTCGATGCTCCTCGGGAACGTGCATGCGTAGACCCATCGCTTCTATGCCCTTGACAAAGGACCTATGGCAAACGCGATGCCGCTCCCAGCGGTTCTCGATTCCTTCCTCGGCGATGACCATGAGCGCCTCGCGTAGCGCGTAGAACATGGAAATCGGCGCCGTGTGATGATAGCGGTGCGATACCGTGGAGTAGTCGTAAATCAGCTTGAGGTCAAAATACCAACTGCGCACCGGAGAAGTCCGAGCGCGCAACCAGTCCATGGCCCGCGGTGAAATCGCCATCGGAGACAAACCCGGTGGACAGCTTAGCCCTTTTTGCGTGCAACTGTAGGCGACATCGATACCGGTTTTGTCGAACTCCACCGGAACTCCGCCGAGCGAGGTAACGCAATCCCCGATCACCAGAGCGCCAGTATCGTGAGCGGCGGCACAGATGGCCTGGCCCGATTGCAAAGCTCCGCTCGACGTCTCGGCTTGAACATAAGCCACAACTTTGGGCTTTTCGCGACGGATGAACTCTCTCGCTTCATCCGGCGTGTAGGTCTCACCCCAAAGCTTCTCGAAGCGTACGACGTTGGCGCCGTGGCGCTTCGCCATCTCCGTGAGCCGATCGGAGAAAAACCCATTGGCAAACACCGCGAACTTGGCTCCCGGCTCCACGAAGTTAGCAACGGCTGCTTCCATGCCCGCGCTGCCGGTGCCTGAAATCACTAGTGTGGCGCCGTCCTTGGTTCCGAAGGGCGTTTTGAGTAATTGCTGGACGTCGCCCATCACCTGGATGAAGTAAGGGTCGAGGTGGCCGACAATCGGCTTCGACAGCGCCTCGTAGACCCGCGGGTGAACCATGCTGGGGCCAGGCCCGAACAAATAGCGGCGAGGCGGTTGCAGGGCGGCGAAATGATGTGCAGTATTTTCCTGTTCTATGACGCTCATAGTCCTCGTTTCTCTTCAGAGATAGTTAGATTTTACGGCACGGAGCGGACAATCTCCAGAACCCCACTCCAAAATTGACGTTCAAGATGCGATGCAGTTTGGCAGGGAAGCACCGATGACGCAAGTGCGCCGGTTTAGGCGGACCGGACTTTGGGCGGAAGAATTCAAATTGCAAAAGAAACTTGTGACCAGAAGAACCGATCGAACTGGTCAATAGAATTAATTTATCAGGTGCGCGCCAGATCCGGCGCAACTGAACCCTAATGCAAATCTTTGACTTTCTTTCTCAAGGCTGCGAGCAGTGGCGGAGGCAGTGCGGCATAGCCTTCCTGAGCCGCGTATTGTTGGCCATCCGAGTATATCCAATCCAAGAAATCGCTTAACGCGGCCGCACGAGCGGGTTCAGACAGGGGTCGCAGGTAAACCCAGGAGAAACTGCTAATGGGAAAAGCATCAGCTCCGGGTGTGTTGATCAGCGAGGCGGAGAAGCTCTTCCAGCCTGGCGCCTCCGCTGCCTCGCAGGCCGCAGCCATGGTTTCGGCGGAAGCTTTAACAAATTTACCGGCGCGATTCTGCACCGCAGCTTGGGGAATATTCCCCTTCACCGCATATTGATACTCCACGTAGCCAATGGAGCCGGGGCTGTTTTTCACCTTGTCTGCCATATCGGAACTGCGTTCCGCCCACACCCCAACCGGCCACTTGGGTGAAGGAGTGACTCCGATTTGGGCCCGAAACTTGGGACTCGCTTTGGAGAGAAAGTCGGTGAAAACGTAGTTGGATCCCTTTCCTGCGGGGCGGTTAACCACTTGGATCGGAAGATCCGGCAAAGTGATCCCGGGATTGAGCTTCACGATTTGTGGCGCATTCCACGTCTTCACATCGCCGAGGTAGATCCCGGCCAGCACTTCCCCCGAAAGCCGAAGCTCCTGCCGGATATCGGGAAGATTGTAGATGGGAACGATCCCGATGATCACCGCGGGCAATTCGATCAAGCTACCCTCTTTCCGCTCCTTCTCTGTAAGCTGTGCTTCCCCGGCGGCAAAGTCGCCCGCACCGTGTGAGATCTGCTTGATGCCTTCGCTGGTGCCGACCGGGAGGTATCGCATCTGCAGGTTGGGATTGCGCTTGTACTCCTGTGTCCACCGGCTGAAAAGAGGCGCCGGGACGGTCGATCCGGACCCCACCAGGACAAGCCTCTCCTGGGCTTTGGCAGGGGCGCCGCACAGTCCAAGAACAAAAATGGGCACTAGCCAGATAAGCGAGAGCCAACCGCGGCTGGGACCTCGCTGCGAGATGCAAGACGCCGAGAATCTTGCCGGTACATTCATCGTGTTCCTCCTGAATTGTGGCCGTACTGTCAAACGCACCCATCCCCCTGGCCACAGTACTACTGAGACTAGTTGATGACTGTAAGTTACCACCGCTTGGGGTGAACCCAAATGTCGCCGTAACGGTAGCTGTTGTCAGACTAGGAACGGCCAGCGCTCGCTCCCGACCCCCGCAAGCGAGCATTCACCGGGCATTGAGTTTCTACCGCCAGTGCGAGCTAGTGTCCTGAGTCTAAAGTTCGTTTACAAAAGCGAGCGACGGAATCCAGAATTTGGTCGGCGGACTTGGTCCAGACAAAGGGTTTCGGATGTTGGTTGTGATGATCGATGAACTGGCGGATGGCGTTCTCCAACTGCAGCGTGCTGCGGTGCACCCCGCGCCGGATCTGCTTTTGGGTCAACTCGGCAAAGCAGCGCTCCACCAGATTCAACCAGGACGCCGACGTGGGAGTGAAGTGCAGGTGGAAGCGGGGACGTTTGGCCAGCCAACGGCGAATCCGTTGGGTTTTGTGGGTGCCGTAGTTGTCCAGGATGAGGTGGACGTCCAGTTCTGCGGGCACGTTCTGCTCGATGGTGTCGAGGAAGCGGCGAAATTCGCGGGAGCGATGCCGGCGATGCAGTTGGCCCAGCACGTGGCCGCTGGCCACGTCGAAAGCGGCGAACAGGCTGGTGGTACCGTGGCGCTTGTAGTCGTGGCTGCGACGTTCCATCTGTCCGGGGCGCATGGGCAACAGGGGTGCGGTGCGGTCCAGCGCCTGAATCTGGCTCTTCTCGTCCACGCACAGCACCAGGGCGCGGTCGGGCGGGTTGAGGTAGAGGCCGACGATGTCGCGGACTTTGTCGATAAACAGCGGGTCGCGGCTCAGTTTGAAGGCCTGGCTGCGGTGCGGCTGTAGCGAAAAGGCGCGCCAGATGCGGCTGATGCTGCTCTGGCTCAGTCCGGCAACTTGGGCCAGAGAACGCGTGGACCAGTGGGTAGCGGCGGGCGGTTGGCTTTCCAGAGTGCGCGCCAGCACGCGTTCGACCGCAGCATCGCTCAGGCGGCGCCGCGTGCCGGGACGGGGTTCATCGAGCAGGCCATCCAGGCGCAGCCGCAAGAACCGCTGTCGCCACTTGCCCACTGTCGCCAGCGTGACATGCACACGGCGGGCCACTTCGGTGTTACTCAGCCCTTCGGCGCTAAGCAGCACGATGCGGGCGCGCAAGGCCAGGGCCTGCGCCGTCTTCGGACGGCGAGCCCATTCCAACAACTGCTGTTGTTCGGCAGGGATAAGAGTCAGGGGCGAGAGCGGGCGACCGAGAGCCATACAGTTCCTCCTGCTTATATCAGATGCAGGAAGAGCCGTTACTTATTAAACGAATATTAGACTCAGGACACTAGCAGCCCGAGGTGAAAGTCTAGTTTGTATCAGGGCACGCCTTCACAGACCGCGGAAAAATTCCGATCAAAGCCGGTTTTGGGAAGGGCACGAGTTTAGAGGTTGCGGAAAAACTCGGTTCGCGAGGGGTTCGGGAAGGGCACGAGTTCCACTCGTGCCGCTAAGCCGTTAAGAATGTGTCCGCGCTTCAGCACCTGAGGGACGCTTTCTTCACTTTGAACATGTGTCTGCGCTTCAGCGCCGAGGTGTGCTCTTTGCGGCGCGACAAGTTTTTCCGCAGCCTGTTCAGGCGTGCCCTAAGTGCCATGTCATGAATGCGCCCTCAGGCTGCTATGGGACGAGGTACCGACCAATGGCTGGGCTGGTGTTAAGATGCTGAACGTCTGGACTCCGGCCGCCGAACCGACTTACGTCGCACAATTATGTCGCACAATGATGAGGTTGAATCTTTAGCGCGTGAGCTGCTGTCCGCATATGAGACGGGCGCGATGGTCGCTATTCCTCCCTCGGGGCGCCCCGGTTTCGACCTCAACACGGCTTATGAGGTTGAAGCAACCCTCAAGCGGTTCCGCGAAACTGGTGGACATAGAGCCGTCGGCCGCAAGGTCGGTTATGCCAATAAAGCCATGTGGCGTGTGCTCAAACTTGAAACTCTAGTTTGGGCCCACATGTACGACGACACAGTGCATTACAGTGACCGCAACTCCGCCACGCTGACCATCGCACATCCCCGTTCGCTGAAGATCGAGCCCGAGATCATTTTCGGTTTGAAACAACCGATCGTTACTGAGGGCGCTGCAGCCCCCGATGCCGCCGCTGCTCTCGCATCCACGGATTGGCTGGCCGTGGGATTCGAAATCATCGATTGTCCCTTTCCGGAATGGCAGTTTCAGCCTAGCGATTTCGTCGCATCCTTCGGACTCCATGCTGCACTCGTGATCGGAGAGCGGGTGCAGGTAAGGCCCGACAGCATCGCCGCGCTGCTGGACGAACTGCCGCGATTTAAAGTTCGCATGTCGTGCTCTAACAGATCGAAGAACGGAGAGTTTGTGGAAGAAGGATCCGGCAGGAACTCCTTGAGGAGCCCCGCCTTGTGCCTCGCGGAACTCAGCGCAGCCATCGTGCGGCGGTTCCCAACCGAGCCGTTGAGCGCGGGGGAAATCGTCAGTTCCGGAACGCTCACGTCCGGACATCCAACCGACAGAGGCGATCTCTGGACAGTTGAGGTCGAGGGACTGTCGCTGCCGCCGCTGACACTGCGCCTCACTTGATCTATCTTTAATCTCGTCGGAAAAACAAAAATCCATTGCAGAGGAAGGCACGAATGGACTGGCTTCTTACGGGGCGTGAACTCCCTGAAGTGCACCTTGTCCGTTTGCGCTCCTAAAACGGGCATTTCGGGTAAAATTGGCTTGTCGCTCGACACAAATTAAGCGCCGGGCTGGTTCAAGTTGGCTTTGAGAACGTCTTAACCCTGCTTCGTGTGAAACAGAACACGCAACGCAACCACATCCGAACGGCAATATCACCGATGGAGCGATCGAGCGATGGAGCGACGAACGCCATCATCCCTGGAGGCGGAAAATGTTAGTCAGCACTGAAAGCCAGGAACCGACAATCACGACGTTCGACCAGCAGGTCGAGGCCGCCAGGCAATGGTTCACCAGCCCACGGTTCGACGGGATCGTCCGCCTCTACTCCCCGCGCCAGGTGGCCGAGCAGCAGGGCACGATTTCCGGCGATTACTCCGTAGCGCGACGGGCAGCCGAGGAGTTCTACCCACGGTTGCGTGAGCTCTTCGAACAGCGCAAGCAGATCACTACCTTCGGTCCCTATTCGCCAGGCCAGGCGGTGATGATGAAGCGTATGGGAATGGAAGGCATTTATCTGGGCGGCTGGGCCGTGTCTGCCCGGGGATCGCTGGCCGAGGATCCGGGTCCGGACCTGGCCAGCTATCCGCTCAGCCAGGTGCCAGACGAGGCCGCCGGATTGGTGCGGGCACTTCTCACCGCCGACAAGAACCAACACTTCGCGCGCATGAGGATGACCGAAGATCAGCGCAAGGCGACCCCGGTCGTCGACTTTCGGCCTTTCATCATCGCCGACGCCGACACCGGTCACGGTGGGGACGCGCATGTGCGTAATCTGATCCGACGCATGGTCGAGGCCGGGGTGCCCGGCTACCACATCGAGGATCAGAAGCCGGGAGCGAAGAAGTGCGGCCACCAGGGCGGTAAGGTGGTTGTGGCCGAGGACGAGCAGATCAAGCGCCTCAACGCTGCCCGCCTGCAGCTCGACATCATGCGGGTCCCGGGCATCATTGTGGCCCGAACCGATGCCGAGTCCGCGACCTTCATCGAGAGCCGGAGCGACGAGCGCGATCAGCCCTTCATCCTCGGCGCCACCAGCGTTGGCCTACCCAGCTACAAGGCTGGTTATCTAGCGATGTTGCGGAAACTCTTCGAACTGGGCGTCGACGAAGTCCGCGGTCACTTGCTTTTTGCCCTGTCCGAGGCCGAGTACGCGGCGGCCTTCGCTTGGCTCGAGCGCGTCGGAATTATGTCGATGATCGTCGAGAGCGCCCCAGCTCTCAGGGACGCGTCGGCGACCGAACTAGACGCTGCACTCGACAGGATCGACACGCGCTATGTGGACATTTGGCGGGCGGAAGCCGGCCTGATGACCTTTGGGCTGGCGGTCGCTGAGGTGCTGGAGTTCCGCGCCGCCGAGGGCGATCGGTTCGACATGACCGTCGAGCAATGGCTGGCGTTCTCAAAACGCGCCTCTTTCTACGAGGTACGCGAGCGCGCCAAGGCCATGGGCATCCGGGTGATCTGGGATTGCGAGCTGCCCAAAACTCCCGAAGGCTTCTATCACATCCAAGCCGGGATCGATTACGCGATCGCCAAGTCGCTGGCCGTGGCGCCCTTCGCCGACATACTGTGGATGGAAACCAAGACGGCCGATCTCGAGGAGGCCAGGAAGTTCGCACACGCCATCCACGCTCAGTATCCCGACAAGATGCTGGCCTACAACCTCTCGCCGTCGTTCAGCTGGGATACTACCGGGATGAGCGACGAGGAGATGAAGCGCTTCCCCGAGGAACTCGGCAAACTCGGCTACGTCTTCAACTTCATCACCTACGGTGGCCACCAGATCGACGGCTTGGCGGCCGAGGAGTTCGCGACCGCATTAAAGCAGGACGGGATGCTGGCGCTGGCGCGCCTGCAGCGCAAGTTCAGACTGCTGGAGTCTCCCTATAGAACGCCGCAGACCCTGGTCGGAGGACCACGTCTGGACGCCGCTTTGATGGCGTCGTCGGGACGCACTGCGGCGACCAAGGCGATGGGCAAGGGATCGACGCAGTTCCAGCATTTGGTGCAGACCGAGGTCCCCACCAAGCTGTTGGAGGACTGGCTCGCGGAGTGGAGGAAGTACAGCGACTATCCGGCGAAAATTCGCGTCCAGTTGCGTCCGCACACGGCCGGTTCGGAACTCTTGGAGTTGTGCCTGCTGGACGAACCCAGCGGGGAAAAGCTGGCCAACGTAATCTTCGCCAACATCCAGGATCGTCGCGGCCGCAACATCCTCTCGGTTCGTGACCAGAACACACTCGAGCCGCTCCGCAAGAAGCGGCTGATGACGCTCAGTCAACTGTTTCTGATCCACCGCTATAATGCCAGCGCGGTGCACTACGTCACTCCAACCGAGGACAACCAGTTCCAGGCGCAGAAGATGAAGATCCTGGGGATCTTCTCGAACGTGAGCACCGAGATTGGTCAAATCATCGTCGCGAACGTCAGCAAGGAACGCGTCGCCGAACTGCTCAGGCCTGACCGGGTACTTCTCTTGGAGATGATCAGTAAGGCGTCGCCGGCGTTGCAAATCCAGACTTAGCAGCCTGTGGCGTAAGTCGGGTCCGTAGCGGCGCACGAAACTTTTACGAATTGTCATTCCGAGCGAAGCGAGGGATCTGCATTTATGAATTGTCATCCCGAGTGAAGCGAGGGATCTGCATTTTGCGGCGAGACTGCAGATCCCTCGCTTCGCTCGGGATGACAAAATCTGACGAATCGGCGTTAAAGAGCGGGAGCCCGCTTTCACCCCAGGCCCTAGATACCATCCCAGCGCCTTCATGGAAAAGGGCTGGCGAAGACGAAATTGAGATGAAATAAGGCGTCATTATGAAAACTCAAACCCAAGAACTCAGGAAGGCCGAGCCGGTGGTGGCTCTGGTCCGCGACGATATTTTGCAGCAGTTCCCCGGCCTCTTCGGAACCAAGAAGGTGAAGGGGCGAGAAATCAATATCCAGGAGGCGATCGCCACACTCACGCGAGAGCTGGGTCCAGATATTGCTGCCGCCCTAACCGCGCGCCGGACGCTCCTGCAGTCGGCCGCGCCGGTACGCGAAAAGTATGCCTGGCCGAAGTGGGACGAAGCGTTTGCGGATCCTGCAACGGGAAAGCCCTGGACATTTCGCCATATCGTCCAAGGCATGATCGACAACTTTCTCGGGAAGGAAAGTGAATGGCGCTGGCGGCTCAACGATGAAGTGCCTATCCCGAAGGACGCGCACCCATTAACCAATCCTGGCTTGGAGCTCACCGGCCCTTGGCATCCACTCGACATGGCCTTCAACGCGTTAAACAGTCCGGCGCCCATGAACATGCCGGACTTTGAAGATGCCTCTCCACCGCATTTTCACCCTGATGGCACGCCGTCCACTCAGTCGGTGGGAATTTTCGCCGCCCTGCAGAACGCCAAACAAATTCTAGAAGGCGCCTGGACCGACCGTCCCTACGAAGTGGTGAAGAAAGGCAAACGCCGCGCATACAAAATCAATGCGCCCGCCGCGAAGTGGCCGACCAGGTTTGCCCGCCCCGCCGGCCTGCACGTGCACTATGACCACATCGCCGTAGAGGGCCAACCGGCCCCTGGTTTGATTGCCATCACGGTCCTCTGGCTCCTTAACAACTACGAGTCTCTCACGCGTGCGGGCACAGGCGTGTACTACTACATTCCGAAGATTCAGACTCCTCAGGAAGCTCTCATCGTGGAGAAGCTCCTGGCACGGCTGGAGAACATGATCGGCGTCCCGACGGGCACGATCAAGATCAAAGTACTCTACGAGGAGGGGAATGCGGGCCGCTTCTTGCCGGTGATCGCCTGGGTCTTAAGGCGTCGGCTGTTGGGCACGAACGTGGGCCGTTGGGACTACCTGGGCAGCCTGATTGAGATGTGGAAGGACGACCCGCACGGCGTCTTTCCCGATCCTCAGTCGATCGGCATGGCCTCCCCGAACATGATCGCCTATCAGCGCTACAACGCGCTCATGATGCTCATGGCCGGCATGAAGAACGGTGAGCTCAGCCAAGGCGCCCCCATCGGGGGCATGGCGGCAGTGATGATCTACCAAGCCAGCGATCCTTATGGTCGTTCGAGGTACAACCCTCTGGCCCTGCGCGCGATGGTTATCGACAAGCTGCGAGAGCGCATGCTGGGGCTCATGTTTATACCGGAGAAGCCGCTGTCCGCGGCCCAGCGACCTACCCTGGAAGACATCCTCGCCGGCCGAGTGAAGGGCAAACTCTACGACGCCTATCGGCAAAGCTGGGTGGCGAGCCCGGAGCCGGCCTACGTGGCTGCCGGCAATACGCCTCTGCAGGTTCCTGTGACCGAACTCCAAGCGATCATCGATGCGCCCCAAGAAACTGTGGACGTGAAAGGCAAACCGGTGGCAACCGTGGGCAGCGGTTTGCTTGACCCGGAGCGGCAGTTGCTGCAATCCCGAGGCTTGTTGAATCCACGGGGCAAGATCATGCCGCGCGTCATTGACAAGAGCACGCTGGACACACCGGAGAAGATCTTCACGCCAGAACTTTGGCAAGCCATCAACGACGTTCCCAAGGGCGACGTCACCGTTGAGCACATCCAGCACGCGTTCTACATGGCGGCGAACTACGGCTTCCAGATTCTCAACGGCAATTTCGCTGCAGCCATCGACGACTACGAACTCAAGCTGCGGTTTATGAATGACCTCGCCACCTACCGCATTGATGTTTCGTGGTTGTGGAGCGTGGTCCAGCACCAAGCCGTTATCTCTAAGGACGGCTACCTCAAGCGGCCCGCCCTCACCGAGGATGGCGTTGTACCGGCTGCGAATGCAACTGAGGTCAAGGCGGGCACCCGCTTTACACGTGAGCTGTTCCAGAAATTGTGGGATTACCACAACGAATGGACGGCAGAGTTTTTCGCCGAACTGGACCGCCACGGCGATCCCGGCCGCTTCGACCGCTCGAAAGCGCCCATCATCATGGATCTCTTGAAACGCCAGCTGCTTTCACCACGCTACATCCAGCACAGCGCCCGCGTGCTCTTCGTAGTGGCGCAAGCGAACCAGCAGGAGCGCGCGCAGATTCTGGAGGCGATCTTCGATCTCTCCCGCGAGGAAATCGTAAAGCGCGTTCAAGCTGGCGCCTCGAACAAGAGCGCGTTGAACGCCCACGACTACGTCTATGACATCTTCCCGGGAGTGGAACGAGAGCAGCGTCGGCCGGCACGAGGCCGGAAGAAGTCGCCTACCAGCCGGTGATTGCGCCCAGCAGCCCGAGGTGAAAGTCTGAGGGAGAGTCTGATGGTATCAGGCCACGCCTTGACAGGCTGCGGAAAAACTCTGGTTCGAGCGGGTTTTGGGAAGGGCACGAGTTTACTCGTGCCGTTAAGTCGTTGAAAATGTGTCCGCGCTTTAGCGCCTGAGGTGTGCTTCATGCGCCCTCGACGACTTTTTCCGCAGCCTCTTGAGGCGTGCCGTCAGTGCCAAGTGTATGAATGCGCCTTTACAGATTGCTGAAAAATTCGGCTTTGTTCTTGCTTTTGGGTGGCGCAGCGGTTCGGTTCACCGCTGCGATAACTGGCTCGTTTTCAGCGACGGCTTTAGCCGCTGAGGGCAGCCGCTCGCCACGAGTTTTTCAGCAATCTGTTTCGGCGCTGGCTCTTGGCGCTGGAGTTTCGCCACAAGGCCGATTGGCGGGTTCGTTGAACGCACTGCGCAGCGTGGTGTCATAATCGGAATATGAGGACCACTGGTGTTGTCCGTTTCGAACTTCTTGGCTCCTGGCCGAAATAGTCAGAGTGCACTCCGAAGCTGCGTTCGCAACAATTTCGACCCAGCCACCATTGCGGCACTGGAATGGTATGGCTCCGATATTGCGCCCTACTCGATCCCAAACTTTCGCCTGGATTGTGCTCCCGCGGACTCCGTCGTACCGCGCTCCTCTCGATAATGGAGCAATTGACGGATAGACCGATTCCCATACCGCCGCGACAACATCGGCGTCGTGACTAACGTGGCAGTCACACAGGGCAACATCGGCGTCGCAAGCAACGTGGCCTAAGCCGTGGTTTAGCTAGTTCGTTTACCAAGGCTGGAAACCGGCGCTATACTCCGGCAGAGGGTCATCGACATACCGTCCGAAAGGAACATAAAAACAATGGCACAGAGCAATGCAAGCAACGTCACTCCGATACAAGGCGGCGGGATCCTCGCCGCCGGTGTAGTGGCCCCCAATTTCACGTTGCACGTGACGCCCGATCAAACCCTGACTTTGAGTGATTTGCTCGGACGTCCCGTGATCCTGGCGTTTTATCCCGCGGACTGGAGCCCGGTATGCGGCGACCAGATGGCTCTTTACAACGAGATCCTCCCCGAGTTTCACAAGTTTGGAGCGGAGCTGCTCGGGGTTTCCGTGGATGGTCCCTGGTGTCACGACGCATTTGCGCAGAACCGTCATCTGCACTTCCCGCTGCTGGCGGATTTTGAGCCCAAGGGAGCCGTCGCCCGAAAATATGGTGCCTACCGCGCTACCGACGGCTTCTGCGAGCGCGCTCTGTTCGTCATCGACAAAAACGGAGTCATCGCCTGGAGCTATTGCTCGCCGGTTGCCGTGAATCCCGGTGCGGACGGCATCCTGCAGGCGCTCGAGGATTTGCCGAAATAAGATTTGCCGAAGCAGGATAAACCGAACAGGAGCAATTTATGGCCACACTCAAGGTACCAATCACTGCCGAAGACCACACCCAGGGCCCTGAAGACGCGGAGGCCACCCTGGTGGAGTACGGCGACTACGAGTGTCCGCATTGCGGACGCGCCTATCCCATCGTCCAGCAAGTCCAGAAGCACTTTGGAAAACGCCTGAGGCTCGTGTTTCGCAATTTTCCCTTGAGCGAAATGCATCCTCACGCCGAAGCTGCGGCCGAGGTGGCGGAGTTTGCCGGTGCACAAGGCAAGTTTTGGGAGATGCACGATAGGTTGTTTGAAAATCAGGCGCGCTTGGGCCAAGCACTCTTCTTGGATCTCGGCGAAAAGCTCGAGCTATCCACCATCGCATTGCGCCAGGCGCTGGAGGAGGCAACGTTCGAAGCCCGTGTCCGCGCCGACTTCAAGGGCGGTGTCCGAAGTGGAGTGAACGGAACACCGACGTTCTTCATCAATGGGCATCGTCATGATGGTTCCTTCGAATTTGAAACGCTGGTTTCAGCGATTCACAGGGCCATGGACACGGCGAAAAGCGCCTAGGGGTAGGCAACAAGCTCAGACGCGTTTGCATCAGACTTCCAACGAACGGAGGTCAGGAGCGGGCGTGTACGTTCTCAAAGAACGTGGATACAGTGCGTGAGAATCCAGAACGGATTCAACTTCATCTAGGATATTGCCCCTCGGCGCCGCCGCCCGAGAATTCGAGGCCAGGAGACTCCCTTGAAACTCAGTTACGAACGCCGCCGCGTTTTCCTGTTGGCCGGAGTCTTGATTTGTGGTGCAGCAAGATCCCTTGCGCAAAACGAGACGACGCCCGGTTCGAGCACTCCGGGCCAAGCCATCCCTGGCACAACTGGCGTGAGCTCGTTCGCAGGCAGCGTGCCGGCAAAACTCGTTCCAGGAGTTATGCCGCTCTCTTTGCGGGACGCCATCGACCGCGGGTTGAAGCAAAATCTCGGACTGCTGCTTTCGAATGCGGACATTCGCTCGGCCCGAGGACAGCGCTGGGAGCAGTTAAGCTCTCTGCTGCCGCACGTGACGGCGGCGCCTTATGTTGCGGAGTCGAAAGTCAATATCGATGAGCTCGGCTTTGCCGGTCTCGCCAGCGGTCTCGGTAAAATCTTCGGTATTCCGCCGAGGGCTAACCTCCCGCCATCGGTTGGTCCTTTTTCTTACTTTGACTCGCGCGCCAATTTAACCCAGACCCTTTTCGATTGGAAGTCGATCAACGCTACCCGCTCGGCTAGCCAGAGTTTGAAATCCGCCAGCTATACCTTCAAGGGCGCCCGCGATCTGGTTGTGCTAGCCGTGGGTTATACCTACTTGCAGGCTATCGCCGACGAAGCCCGCATTGCGACGGCAGAAGCACAGGTCAAGACGGCACAGGCGGTCTACGATCAGGCAGCGGACCAGGTGAATGCCGGAACTTCGCCGGACATCGACGGCCTGCGCGCCAAGGTCGAGCTCCAGACCCGGCAACAGCAATTGATCCAGGCGAAGAACAACTTCGCCATCCAGAAGCTGACCGTGGCGCGCGTGATCGGCTTGGCTCCCGGACAGGAATTCGAATTCACGGACAAGTCGCCTTATCAGCCGCTCGAAGACATCACGGTTGATGAGGCACTGAAACGCGCGTACGCTTCGCGTTCCGATTATCAGGCGGCCATGAACGACCTACGCGCGGCGGAATTTTCCCGTAAGGCCGCGGTGGCCGGGTATTTCCCGTCGCTTTCCGTTGACGCGGATTATGGGTTGGCAAGTGCGCATCCCTCCACGGCAACGCCAGTCGCCGACGTACGCGGAACGCTGGCGATTCCCATCTTTCAGGGTGGTAGCGTTCACGGTGATGTTTTGCAGGCCGATGCCAGACTCGAGCAGAGCCGCGAGCGCCTGGACAACCTGCGAGGGCAGATCGACTCCGATGTGCGGGCGGCGCTGCTGAACCTGCAGTCGTCGGCGGAGCAAGTTAATGTGGCGCGCAGCAACATTGATTTGGCGGAACAGACGCTGGTTCAGTCGCGCGATCGGTTCAGCGCGGGTGTCACCGATACCGTAGAAGTGGTGCAATCGCAAGAGCTGGTCGCGAGCGCGCACGAACAGTACATCTCGAGTCTTTACAACTATAATTATGCAAAAATTTCCCTGGTTCGCGCTCTCGGCATCGCCGAGGAGGGCATCAAAGAATATTTCAAAGGAAAATGAACATGGCGGAAGAAAACCCACCCCGTTCAGTGCCTGAGACAGGCAAGGATTCCCCAGTCGATTCGTCGCCGGCCGATTCGTCGCCATTGAAGCACAGCGACTATACGCCGCCGGTGCGCCGCAATCCCAAGCGCCGCAGAAACATCATGATTCTGGCCGGCATCGTGGTGGTGCTTGTCGCCGGGGTGTTCTTGTGGCGCTACTTGAGCAGCTACGAATCGACCGACGACGCCCAGGGGGATGTTCACCTTTATCCCGTCAGCGCGCGTGTTTCCGGCTACGTGGTGCGGGTCAACGTAGACGACAACCAGTGGGTGGAGAAAGGCACGGTGCTGGTGGAGATCGACCCGAAAGACTATGAGGTTGCGGTCGCGCGGGCGCAAGCTAATCTCGCCAACGCCGAAGCGACGGCCCAATCGCTAAATATCACGGTTCCGATTACCTCAGTGAACACCTCAAGCCAACTGAAGTTCACTGCGTCCGGCATTGAAGACGCTAACGCCGGAGTCATCGCTGCCGAGAGGCAATTGACCGCCGCTCATGAGCAATTGGAGGCGGCCGAGGCGAACGATGTGAAAGCGCAAGACGATCTTCACCGCTACAAGTTACTGGTCGACAAGCGGGAGGTATCGCAGCAAATTTACGACCAAGCGCTGGCCACGGCCAAATCCAGCACGGCGACGGTAGCGGCAGCGCGCGCGAGTGAGTCCGCCGCGGAACAATTCGTCCAACAGGCCCGTAGCCGCCTGGCGCAAGCCGATGCCAACTACCGATATGCAGAGACTGGACCGCAACAGGTGAAGTCGACCCGGGCTCGCGTGCAGGCTGCAATCGCGGATGTTGGGCAAAAGCGTGCGCTGCTCGAACAGGCCCAACTGAATCTCGGATACACGAAAATCGTTGCTCCCGTCACCGGTGAAGTGAATAAGACGGTGGTGGTAGGGATGAACGTTCAGGACGGGCAGCAACTGCTCACCGTGGTGCCTCTTGATGAAGTGTGGGTCACCGCCAATTTCAAGGAAACCCAGCTTAGGCACATGCAGGTTGGCCAGAAAGCGGAAATCCACGTGGATTCGAGCGGCCGGACTTTGAAAGGCCATGTAGACAGCATTGCGGGAGCAACCGGCCCGCTATTCAGTCTACTTCCGCCGGAGAATGCCACGGGAAACTACGTGAAAATTGTCCAGAGGATTCCGGTAAAGATTGTTCTCGAGCCGGGGGAGAATCACGATCGTCGGCTTCGCCCGGGCATGAACGTGGTGCCGGACGTCTACCTCCGATGAGTTCCGTTCAATGAGTTTCGTGCTTTCGAGTTTCCAATATGAGTTCCGCTGCGCTCACCCTCGACCAAGCCGTTTGGCGGCCCAAGTACAATCCTTGGCTGATTGCTGTGGTCGTGGCGATGGCCGCCTTCATGGAGGTCCTCGACACCAGCATCGCCAACGTGGCTCTGCCCTATATGGCCGGGAATCTGGGCGCGAGCAACGACCAAAGTACGTGGGTGTTGACTTCGTATTTGGTCTCGAATGCCATCATCCTGCCGATCAGCGGTTGGCTCGCGGGCGCCTTCGGACGGAAGCGCTTTTTCATGACCTGCTTGGCCGTCTTTACGGTCAGCTCTCTGCTCTGTGGTATCGCCCCGAGTCTCGGGCTTCTTCTGTTCTTTCGGGTATTGCAGGGGGCAGGCGGCGGCGGGTTGCAGCCAATGGCTCAGGCCATTCTGGCAGACACCTTTCCGCCGCAACAGCGAGGCATGGCGTTTGCGCTGTATGGCATTACGGCCGTCATAGCACCTACGATCGGACCAATCTTAGGCGGCTGGATCACCTTCAACTATTCCTGGCGATGGATTTTTTTCATCAACCTCCCGGTCGGCATCGCGACATGGTTGCTGGTACGGCACTTCGTCGAAGACCCTCCGTATTTAAGCCGGCTCAAGGCGGCCGGAGTCAAGTTGGACTACATTGGCATCGCTTTCCTGGCGCTCGGCATCGGGGCGTTACAGGTAGTGCTCGACAAGGGGCAGGAAGATGATTGGTTCGGGTCGCGCTTCATCACAACTTTAATCGTCGTCTCAACCGTATGCCTGATCTCGCTGGTCATCTGGGAGTTGTATCAAAAGGCGCCCGTCATTGACGTCCGCATGTTCAAGAACTTTAATTTCGCCACTTCCAGTCTGATGATGTTCACGCTGGGCATCATGCTGTTCAGCAGCCTTGTGCTGATCCCGCAGTTCCTGCAGACTGTCGTGGGCTACACCTCTGAACTGGCTGGGCTTGCGCTTTCGGCGGGAGGCGTTGTCTTGCTCATTGAGATGCCCATTATGGGCCAACTGACAACGAAGATCCAGGCGCGCCACCTGATTGCCTTCGGCTGGCTAGCGATGTCGATCGCGATGTTCTATTCCACCAAACAGATCGACTTGCAGATCAGCTTCAGTGCCGCCAGCTGGCTGCGCGTTGCCCAGTCCATTGGTTTGGGGTTCCTGTTCGTGCCGGTTACGATGGTGGCCTATATCGGAATTGCACCGGAGAAGAATAACGCGGTTGCCGGAATCATCAACTTCATGCGCAATATGGGTAGCAGCGTGGGAACATCCATGGTTACCACGTTGATTGCGCGGCGCTCGCAATTTCATCAGGCAAGGCTGGTGCAGAATGTCAGGGTCGACAATTTCAATCTTATGAATTCCGCCAAAGGCCTGGCTCAGCACCTAGCTACCTCCGGGGTGGGCAAGCCCGAATCGCAAATAACGGCTTACGCCAATATTTACCAATCCCTGCAAGGGCAGGTGGCAAGCCTGGCGTACATTGATACCTTTATGGTCCTCTGCGTGATTTCGGTGATCGTGTTCTTTCTGGCTTTTCTTTTGAAGAAGAACGATCCAGGCGGCGGAGGTGCAGTGGAGGTAGGCTAACAGCGGAGTAATAATCAATCTGATGTAACGCGGGAGACAACAAGAGTCAGAGACGCAGACATGCTGGAAATTAAACTCATCCTTTGTCCCATTGATTTCTCAGAGTTCTCGATCAGGGCCTATCACTATGCCCGATCGCTGGCCGAGCATTATCGAGCCAAGTTGGTGGCGCAGCACATCGTAGAGCTATCGCGATATCCTTACGCCGACTATGTCGCCTCTACGGGAGACTATGCGGAGTTTTGCCGGGCGCTTGGCGAGGGTGGCAAGGAGCAACTGGAAAAATTCGTGAAGAACCACACCCACAACGAAATTCAGCCGGAGCTCGTGGTGCACGAGGGAGTGGCCCCAGACTGTATTCTGTCCTTTGCGCAAGCGCGGAAAACGGACCTGATCGTCATGGGAACGCACGGCCGGCGAGGGTACGACCGCCTGGTGCTGGGGTCGGTGACCAATCGAGTGATGCGCACAGCTACCTGCCCGGTGCTGGCAATATGTAAGCCGCCGCACGAGTCGATGGCTGGAAATATGGCCGCAGATATGGCCGCAGGTGAAGAGCGGCACCACGTCCACCACTTGAGCCGAATTCTTTTCTGTACGGATTTCTCCGAGAATTCAGAGCGGGCTTTGAACTATGCGATCTCCGCGACCTCGGAGTACGACGCTGAACTCACCCTGCTGCACGTGTTGGAGGAGGTTCCAAGTTCGGCCAAGACGAAAGAGGCCATAGCCAAAGCCACGGAGCAACTCGATAAACTGATTCCACCGGGGGCGCGCAAGACCCTCAAGATTAAGACGGCGGTGCGCATCGGAAAACCATACCGGCAAATCATTCAACTCGCCCTGGAGGAGCAAATCGACATGGTGACCATGGGAGTGCGTGGCCGGGGCGCATTGGATCTAGCGGTGTTTGGTTCGACAACCTATCGGGTGCTGCAGTTGGGACCGTGCCCCGTTCTCGCCGTCCACGTTTGAAGCGTTAGACTTTAGTTATTTTAGACCTCGGTTATTATGACCCAGATGATAAAAATCGTTACCATTGAACGCGAGTACGGAAGCGGCGGCGGCGAAATCGCTCAACTGCTTGCGAAGCAGCTTGGCTGGAAGCTTTGGGATCAGTTGCTGACGGAAGAGATCGCGAGGCTTGCTGAATGTCCCAGGGACGTCGTCGAGGCTCGAGAGGAACGAACGGATCCCTTGTATTACCGGCTCTTCAAATCGTTCATGCGCGGAAGCTATGAAGGAAGCCTCAATGCGCCCAAGCTCAAGCTGGTCGACAGCGAAAGCATCGTGAAGATTACAGAACGTGTAGTGCAGCAGGCGGCGAAAACCGGAAACTCTGTCATCGTCGGAAGGGGGTCGCAACATTTTCTCAGAAACCGCAAAGACACTTTGCGTGTGTTTCTTTATGCCCCGAGAGAAGATAAAGTGCGGCGCTTGTTGACTCGCGGCAAGACGGAGAAGGAAGCCGAACAGCTCGTGGATGCCGTTGATCGGGAGCGCGGCGATTTCATCCAGAAGTATTTCCACATCGAATGGCCTGACCGCACCCTTTACCACACCATGATCAACACCGCGATCGGCGATGAGGCCGTCGTTCACATGATTCTGGATTTTATGAAAACCCTTGAGGCAAGAGTCTCTGCCTGAGCGCTCGCAGAATAGCTAGCCGTACGCTGTCTGACGCAACGGACGTTGTACGAGCATCCCGCCGAAACCCGCCCTGGAATTAAGCCAGTGTTGGAACCACCCGTACCGTGGACGTGTTTTTGCGGCGTTCTGCGGTGAATATCAAAGCTAACCCTGAGGATAAATTAGGTGCTTGGCGTCCCCGATGGGATTTGAACCCATGTTGCCGCCGTGGAAGGGCGTAATTCTTCCTACAGTCTAAAAACTTGACGGTCAACACCATGGCGGCGATCACGAAGCCTTCCGTCGAATGGTGCATACGGGACATAGCGCTGTGACCCCATTTTTCTCGCCCTGTCGCGTTACCTGGTGAACGCTGAGATCGACTCCGGGTGAACGGAAAGGAGAATCAAAATGAAAACGACGAACAAAAATACGCAAAGCGGCAATCAACCTTCACGCACTTCCAAACTGAGCTGGATCGGGCTCACGCTAACTATGGCCGTCGGGTGTGGCCTTGCCGTTTCAGGGCTATCCACCTACTCGGTCGCGCAGGCACAGACCGTCCCTCCCGAGGCCCATATGGACCAAGCTCGCTGGGTGCAGATTCCAGGGGAATTAATCCGTCCCGATTGCGTGCACGCAGTGCCCAAGGGTGCAATGGTGGAAGTCGCGGATGACGGCCACATTACTGGCGATGTGACGTTAAACGGCTCGCTTATCGCCCACTATGATCCCTGCCCCGAGAAACCCGTGATCACTCGTCCCAGCGCGGGGACCGAGAGCGCCGCCGTTCCTGCCGGCAATGGCTGGGTCGAGGACTCCCAATGGGGTTTACCGCTTAGCTCGAGCGACAACATCGATTTCATGTCCAGTACATGGACCGTACCGTCGTATCCTTTGGAGGAGGGCGCTTCGATTTATATTTTCAATGGCATCGAGCCTCAGGGCGGGGCATGGATACTGCAACCCGTGCTCCAGTATGGCACGAGCCGCGCCGGGGGTGGCAATTACTGGGCGATCGCCAGTTGGTTGGTGCAAGGTGATGATTATGCTTTTCATAGCCCGCTGGAGACGGTTTATCCGGGTGATTCGATCTTCGGCTATACCGAGATGACCGCTGCCTCTGGCAGCACGCCGTACTGGACGGTAGTGGCGAAGGACGAAACGAGAGGTACTTATTCCTGGATCAAAACCCACAAAGTTTCGGGCCAACATTGGACTTGGGCGTATGCTGCCGTCCTTGAGGCGTACAACGTGACTTCGTGCTCTCAGTTCCCGGCAAACGGCAAAGTCACTTTTTACAATGCCACGGTCGACCACGGATTTCCGTACTACGACGTCGAATCTGGAAACGGGTGGGTTGGCATCATTCATGGGTACGGTGGCCCATCCTGCGACTTCCTGGTCATCGCCTCAGAAGAATCGACATTGCGCTTCTAAAAGGTCTCACCTCACCAGCCCGGGCGCAAATAACGGTTGCGCCCGGGCCCCCGCCTTTCCGTAGCGGTTCAAATCATCGCAGCTTGTGGGAGGTCAGAGGTAAGAGGTCAGATTGCAGAGGTGGGATCGAGGTGGGTTAACCTTGGACTGGACCCCTCGAGTGAAACAATCAGTTAAGTTACATGGCTCCGTTCGTTGCCGAAGCATTGTACGGTGCAATTGAAGTTTGACAGCATGGCTCCGGCTGGGGAAGCGGACGCGGGCTCTGCTCGTGATTCATCCGGGTCGGATCCGCAACGCTGGTTGAAGATCAAAGCCCGATGCCAGACCGATATTCAAAATGCTCGTAACGATATCTCGTCAATTCGCGACGAAGCTGATAGGGTGGAAAAGATCGAGCCGGGCTGAACGCTGCACTGGCGGAGAACGGTTTGACACGATCGAGGTAGACATCACCTTCAATAAGCTTCTTGGCATCGGCGATCGCGTCGTTAATCTGTGTCACCATTAGCTCGGCTACCGGGATCAAGCTCATGGCCTTGCCCTTGGCGATATTGTTCATCTCGGAATAGAAGGTCCGTAGATGGCTCAGCAAGGCCTTACGTCGTTTGTTCTTCTTGCGTGCTTCATCTGCTGCTTCGTCTAGCTTTTCGATGGCGGCCCGGACGAGGTTCATCTGCTCTGTGCGAAGGGCAAGTTCCTTCTTGTTTTCTTCTTCCTTTTCAGCTTTTGACTTTGCGTCCTGTTCACCGTCGCTTACCGACTCATTCTCCATAAATGTCTGCATCTCCGAGATTAGGCCGATCTTTCAGATGTCCTAAGCCTCTCTCACTTAGGTGGATCTGTGCAAATGAATTGTTCCATGCCTAACCCGTTGCTGAAGCGGGCTGCTGTCGCGAGTTTCTGCGATACGACGCGGTTGGTTTCGTTGCTTCAGCCTGAAACCCCGACGAAGACTGACCGCTCTAACAGCGACTGAGAATTCTCTTGGCGGAGCGCACTTTGGGTGGTGACACTCCGGCCGCCTCGATCGCCGGATTATTGCGCGCGCTAAGATCAAGGCATCCAAAGGGGTTATTGTGTTGGCTCGCCTCGCTATATCTGGAAATGAGCGTCCGCTACGAAGCGCGTTTGACCGGAATCCGTTTCCGCTTTAAATAGGACTCACGAACAGCCCCGCTGTCGACTCTCGGCGAACACCAAACTCCGCGAGGGAAGCGTAACGAGGATGCAATGTCAACCCAGCCATGGCCGGTCACGCCGGCCCTCTCAACCAACTTCGAGTCTTACGTCGATTGCAAACGAGCTGCGGAATTCCTGTCTGTCGACCGAAAGACGATACAAAGGTTATCTCGGGACGGCAGAATTCCCGCACACCCGGTCCTAACTGGAGCCCGCAGAGGACGCACTACATGGCGGTACAAGTTGAGTGAGCTTGACGAGTGGGCTCGTACTCAGCAAAACTCTGTAGCAGCCACCCGTGCCACATCTCGAAGGGAGAAGTGATGGCACGGTTTCAGAACGGATGGCTTCGCAAGAAGCATCGCAAATCCGGGGAGGTCTGGTTATTTTGCTACCGCCAGCGGCGTCAAGAGGATGGCAAGTGGGTGGAGGCCACACCCATCCGAGTAGGTTCCCTCAAGGAATTTCCCAGCGAGGAAACCGCCTGGCGGCGGGTGGAAGAACTCAGACTTAATCCCAATCAATCAACGTTTGGTGTCAGCCCACAGGCAACATTTGGTCAGCTTGCGGCGCACTACATGCAACACGAACTCCCGGAGAACCAGGACAATGCCACCATCGAGAAAGCGTATTCGACGATCCTCAAGTATCGGCGCTATCTCAAACGTTGGGCCTTGCCCCGCTGGGAGAGGACGCCAGCACTCACCGTCGAGCCGATTGAAGTCGAGCGTTGGCTCAAGGCGATCAGGAAGAAACATGGCCTTGAAAACTCAACCCTAGTAGAGGTGCGGAAAGTCATGAACTTGGTCTACAAACACGGACAGCGATACGGGCTTCTTCCTCGTTCCGAGGAGGGAAACCCCATTCACTTCGTTCGTCAATCGTCCAAGACTGACTTCGAGCCGGTAATCCTCACCCTGCCCCAGGTGCTCGATATCTTCGACAATCTGGATCTGATGCGCCGCACCATGGTCTTAACGGACGCGGCCACGGCGTTGCGCGTCAGCGAAATTCTGGCCCTGATGTGGAAGGATCTGGATTTCGTGGCGCAGTTGATAAGGGTGCGCCGGGCTTGCGTGTACCGCCGTTTTGGAGCTCCGAAATCGAAGGCATCGAAGGCCCCGGTTCCGATGCATCCTCTGCTGGCGGCACATCTGCTCGCTTGGCGTCAGGAAACCCTCTATGCCTCCGACGAAGATTTGGTTTTTCCGAGTCTTCGTTCAAAGGGCACCAAGCCTCCCGCGGCCAACATGCTGGTTGCCGATTACTTGCGCGTGGCCGCCAAGAAGGCGGGAGTCGTGGCTCCACCGCGTACTTTCGGATTCCACACGTTCCGGAGGACGCTGGCTTCGGTCTTGGTCAAGATGAAGGTCGATCCGAAGTTGGTGCAGGAAATGCTCCGACACCAAAACCTGAAGACGACCCTCGAGGTTTACGCGAAGGCGGTGACCGAAGACAAGCTCGAAGCCCAGGGGATGTTCCTGGAGTTGCTGTTCCGCGGTAGGAAGGCGGCTGAACCTGATCCGGTCAAGAACCTGGAGAAAACGGCTCCGGTAACGGGTTTGGTGCAGTAGTGCGGGCAACTGCGGGTAAACTGCGGGTAATACGGAAAATGAAAAGTGTAGTTGACTGCTTTGAAATGTGGTGGCCAGGGACGGAGTTGAACCGCCGACGCCAGCCTTTTCAGTGCTACGTTATACTGTAGTCTTAACCACTTAAGTGACTCCAGGTGGCCGCCTAAGTCCTTGAGAAGACGTGAGAGACATGCGAATCGTGGGTTGAAATCGTGGGTTCAAAAAACGGGCGCAGTACATGGTCGATCGGTCGATCTGATCGGCGTCTATGTGTTGGGCTCAAGATACCTCCTCTTTCATTCGGGCTCGGTGGTTCGATAACACCTGGGCTGGAGTATCTGCAGAATCTCTCGTGTGAGCTTCCGGTCCTGATCGTTGGATTATGAGCCCAAGCGGTCAATCTAACTTGTTGTTGATTCGACGACTCTTACACCCCTCGACACCCGATTTTGACCCTATTCGGGGTCGATTCTTTGCCCAAGTTTTGCCCAAGTTTTCGGTGGTGAGAAACCACAGCCGAGATTGCGCATTAGCGCACCGCAATGCGTGGTCCTAATAAAGAAGATCCTGCAGCCGGACCCCAAAGCCGAATTCGCCGCGTCGCGGTGCAAAGTGGCTGACGGGAGACATATGCCTTCAGGCCTGTGTGAGAATGCGAAACAGAAACGCAACGACTGATTAAGAGTTAACGAACACTCATCAGCACGGTCACAGCAATCACACGGGATGGCTAAACGGAATTTCAACAAACCACAGGAACACGGACGCACTGGATGGCGTTCTAGGAACAGCAAGAAACAAGTTAATGTGTCCCCGGCAGATCGCCGTGCCTGCTGAACCAGCAAGTCTCCCCCCCTTTGCAGAGGCTCGGGCGCTTGACAGCTGGCCTGGAAACAGTTCATATTACCTACCAATCGTTTGGTTGTTATAAGCAGCCGCGGGGCTGCATCTTCGGTTTCTGAGAACCTCGTTGACGCAGCCCAGGATGAACATGCCCGAGAAAACGCCGCAGCCACCGTGCATCGCTGAGAGCCCGATTTCCGACGTTTTTGAAGGCCGTCATCCCGCCGCATCTGAGAAAGAGTGGACCGAAAAAACTCTCGTGCCCACGCTCGACAGGGCCCCCGAAAAACCGATTGGCGCTCCCACCGGCACCAACCTCGACGAGCACGGCCACGCGCGTTTCAGCACGATTTCGAATGCGCCGATCCGCCGCCTCTACACGCAGGCCGATCTCCCCGCCGACTGGAACTACGAGCAGTACCTCGGCTATCCTGGCCAACCGCCCTACACGCGCGGCATTCACTCGACCGGCTACCGCGGCAAGCTCTGGACCATGCGCTTGTTCTCCGGCTTCGCTTCGCCCGAAGAAACCAACCAGCGCTACAAATATCTTCTCGAACACGGCGGCGGCGGACTCTCCGTCGCCTTCGATTTGCCCACACTGATGGGCTACGACTCCGATCACCCAGCCAGCGAAGGCGAGGTCGGCAAGTGCGGCGTGGCCATCGATTCGCTCGAAGATATGGAAATCCTGTTCGACGGCATCAATCTCGAACAAACCACCACCTCGATGACCATCAATTCACCCGCCAGCGTTCTCTGGGCCATGTACCTCGTGGTCGCGGAAAAGCAAGGCGCCGACTGGAAGAAAATTTCCGGCACCATCCAGAACGACATCCTCAAGGAATACATCGCGCAGAAGGAATACATCTACCCTCCCGCGCCCTCGATGCGCCTGGTGATTGACACCTTCGAGTTCGGATCGAAGTTTACGCCGCGCTTCAACACCATCTCCATCTCCGGCTACCACATTCGCGAAGCCGGATCGACCGCGCTGCAAGAACTCGCCTTCACCATCTACGACGGCGTCGAATATGTCGAGTGGGCGCGCCGCCGCGGCCTCGACGTCGACGACTTCGGACCACGCCTCAGCTTCTTCTTTAACGCGCACAACGATTTCTTCGAAGAGATCGCCAAATACCGCGCCGCGCGCAAGATCTGGTATCGCCTGATGAAAGACCGCTTCGGCGCGAAAAACGACCGCACCCGCCTGATGCGCTTTCACACCCAGACGGCCGGCGTCTCGCTGCCCGCGCAGCAACCGATGAACAACATCGCGCGCGTCGCCCTGCAAGCGCTGGCGGCGGTACTCGGAGGCACGCAGTCATTGCACACCGACGCCTACGACGAAGCGCTCGCGTTGCCGACGGCCGAAGCCGCGCGCATCGCATTGCGCACGCAGCAGATCATCGCCTACGAGTCGGGCGTGGCTCAAACTGTCGACCCGCTTGGCGGAAGCTATTTCGTCGAGAAGCAAACCCTCGACATGGAAAACGGCGCCTTCGATTACTTCGAGAAGCTCGACCAGATGGGCGGCATGGTCAAGGCTATCGAGCGCGGATATCCGCAGAAAGAAATAGCCGAGGCCAGTTACCAGTACCAGCGCGCCGCTGAAGCGAAGGAGAAGATCACGGTCGGCGTGAACGATTTCGTCATCGAGGAAGAGTCGCCCAACATTCTCTACATCGGCGAATCGGTAGCCCGAGCTCAGGAGAAGAAACTCAAAGCCTTGCGCGCCCGCCGTTCGGACGAAGAGGTTCAACGCCGTCTCGATGCGCTAAAACGCGCCGCCGCCAAGACTCCCACCGCGGGCACGAACGGAAACATTTCCGATGTCAACACCATGCCCTACATCGTCGACGCCGTCCGCGCCTACGCCACCGTGGGTGAAATCGGCGAAGCGTTGCGGCAGGTGTACGGGACGTACACAGAAGTGAGCATTACCTGATCCGACATCATGGCTTCGACTGATTTACGCTGGCTCAACTGTGAACGGTTTGCTGTGCCACAACTTTCAAACACTGAGGAGTTTGTATGAATCGTCCTATCGCAATTTTGGGAGGAACCGGTCCCCAAGGTTTGGGACTAGCGCTTCGTTGGGCTAAGGCGGGCGAAACGATCATCATCGGATCTCGGGATCCTAAGCGCGCGGAAGAAGCGGCAGCCACGCTCAAACAGAAGATCGGAATCAACGCCAGAATCACCGGAGTGGAAAACGTCGCCGCCTGTGCCGCTACCGATATTTGCGTGCTAACCGTCCCGTTTGATGCCCAAGCTGCGTTGCTCAAGCAGTTGAAGCCCATGTTCAAGCCGGGGACGATCTTAATCGACGCAACCGTCCCGTTGGCCGCGACCGTTGGCGGACGCCCCACACGCGTCCTCGGCGTGTGGCAAGGTTCAGCCGCCCAACAGGCCGCCGAACTTGTGCCCAAGGCCGTTTCTGTGGTGGCAGCGTTTCACAACGTCTCCGCCGATCTACTGAATAGTGCCGACGCGCTCGATTGCGACGTAATCGTTTGCAGCGATGACGATAGTGCTCGCAACTTCGCATCCGAACTCGTCTCGAATATTCCAGGGCTTCGGGCGATTGACGGCGGCAAACTGGAAAACGCGCGGATCGTAGAGCAGATCACCGCCCTGCTGATCACTATCAACATCCGCTACAAAGTGCACAGTGCTGGAATTCGGATCACCGGTCTCCCGCAGCAGCAACCGGCGCCCGAGCGAGCAATATAAGCCTGCCGCAGCGCTGAAACCACCCGAAGACTCTTTGAACTCGGAGTCTGGAAGCTGTGAAGAAATCGCCTTTGGGGACGGCCGGAAGGGCAGATACCAGTTACTTGGAGTGCTTCGGGCTTCCGGCATAACTTGCGTCTGCGCTCTTTTTGTCTCGGCCGTTGAGCCATCTTACGCTGGTGTTACTTGCAGTGCCCGCTTTAGGCCGAACCATCTGGTCAGGTTGTAACTTAGGCAAGCCCAAGTCGCTTCCATGGCTACTTTCACGCGGCCCCGGCAACGGAACTGCCGTAGGCCGCAGCGCTCTTTGATCCAGGCGTGCGGGAACTCGGCGATCTGCGAGCGTCGCGCGTAGATTTGTTTTGCTTCCTCGGTTGCCATCTTCTGCTTGAACGCGGTCGTCGCAGCTGGTTCTTCCAGGCGCGTGATCGAGCGCCGCCACTCCGGGCGCGCCTGTTGTGGCGCGCACTGATCGCGCAGCGGGCAGTTGGGACACGCCTTCTTCGGTGCGCGGTAAACGTGGGTGCGAACACCGTTGTCACGATTCAGCAGCGCATGGTGCGTGAGCGTTTGTCCGGCCGGACACGTAAACCTGTCCTGCGCGGCATCGTAAGGAAACGCGCTGGCCAGGAACTCGGAGTGCCGACCGTGTGCATCGCGCTCCACGGCCCGCCAACTATCCTGCCACGACCCGTAAAAGTCCACTCCCTGATCGGCCGCCGCCTGCACCGACGCGTGGTTGGTGTAGTCGCCGTCGGCCACGACCTGTTTGGGCTTGCGTCCCAGCGTCGTTTCGCAGCGTTCCAGCGCCGGCTTCATCTGTCGGTAGTCGATGGCATCGGTCGTCGCCTCGACGTTCACCACGATCCCGTGTTGCGTGTCCGTAAGCAGTTGCACGTTGTAGCTGGGGACGGTGCCACCTTCGCCGTTGCGCATTACGTGCGCCTCGGGATCGCTGCTGGAGGCGCGCGCCACGAACCGGTCGCGCTCGTGTTTCTTCTCCTGCTGCAGGCGCTCGACTTCGCGCACCGCCGCTTCCAGGCGACCGACTCGTTGCCGTGCGGCACGTCGTTGCGCCGCTGCTCGCCGGCTCGCGCTCTTCTCTTCTTCCTGAGCCTGCGCGTTCAGCCATCGCACCTGCTGGCGCGCCAGTTCCAGGTGCGCCGCCAGCTTCTCTTTGCGCCGGAAGCTGTTGCCGCCCGCGTTCGCCTTGATCTTCGTCCCGTCCAGGGTTACGCGTTCCAATGTGATCAGACCCTCGGCGCTCATCATGCCCAGCACCTGCACGAACAGATCGTCCAGCGCCGTTTTATGATCGGAACGAAAGCCGGACAGCGTCCGGTGGCTGATCGTCTGCAACCCGCACAGCCACTGGCAGCCCGGCTCGTACTCGCATTGTCGCGCTAATTCGCGCGCCGAACTAAGGCCACGGCTGTACGCGTAAATCCACAAGCTGATCAACAACTGCGGGTCGGTGTGCTCTCGCCCGGCGCGCCCTTCCACCGCCCCGATCTGCGCGTGATAGAGGCTCAGGTCGAGGCGGCCAATCAGCTGCCAGATTAGACGTGCGCTATGATCTTCGTCGATCAACTGTTCGACATCGATGCTGCGCAGCACAAGTTGTTGTCGATTGATAGAGGCAAGTCGCGGTTCAGCAGGCACGCCGTGGTCGCTCACATCCGCAGTCTACCGACGCTGGCTAATTTCGCAATGGCGTTGTTGGCTCGGCAGGCGATTTCTTCACAGCTTCCTGTCCGCAGTTCCTGGTTCGCTTCGGCACTGTTGTCATTGGACGTGCGTCCCGCGTGTTATGAACTGACCGAGCTAGGCTTCGCGTCCAAGAATCACAACGCAAGCGACCGCTCCCGGGCCCCCAAGGTTGTGGGCGAGTCCGACTTTCGCACCCTTTACTTGCCGTGCTCCTGCCTCCCCGCGCAACTGGGTTACGATCTCATAGATCATGCGGACACCAGTCGCACCAACCGGGTGTCCGAAGGACTTCAACCCACCGCTGGGATTGACCGGCAGATCTCCTTGCAGGCTGCTTCTCCCTTCTTCGATGAACTTGGCGCCTTCGCCTTTCTTGCAGAAGCCTAGATCCTCATAGTTGCTGACCTCGGTCCAGGTGAAACAGTCGTGGACTTCGGCGAAATCCACTTCCTTCACGGGTTCTGCGATACCTGCAGCGCTATAGGCTTCTCGAGCAGCGGCCTCAGTGGAAGGGAATCCGAGATAGTCACAAGTGGGATCCAGATAGGGCTTGCCCGACATGACCGCGAGGCCAATGCCGCGAACCACGATGAAATCTTTGCGAAACTGCTTGGCCAGATCGGCACGGCAGAGAATGGCGGCAGCGGCGCCGTCAGTGGTAGGGCAGCAATCGAACAGGCCGAACGGATAGGCAATCATCGGGGCCTTGAGCACCTGTTCCTCGGTAATTTTCATCTGAAAATGCGCCTTGGGATTCAACGCCCCATTGGCATGGTTCTTCACTGCGACTTTGGCGAGGGTGTCGCGCTGCATGCCGAAGGTGTGCATGTAGCGGTTGGCGACGAGCGCAAAAATTCCCGGTGCCGTGGACCCCGCTTCAAAGTAAGGATGAATGCCTTCGCGTTGCAATCCGCGCACCGGACGGTCGCGTAGCTTTTCTGCACCCACCACCATTACGATGTCGTATTGCCCCGCGGCAATGGCAAAAGCCGCATTGCGGAATGCATCCGTCCCGGTCGCGCAGAAGTTCTCGACCCGGGTAATGGGACGGCCGCGGAACTTCAGCGCATCGGCCAGAGTAATGGTGGCTTTCCCTCCGCTGAAGCCGGGGGAGAAAGTGCCCAGCCACGCGGCTTTGACGTCATCCAGACTCACGCCGGCATCTTTGCAGGCGCCGGTGGCGGCTTCGACCATCATCTCCTGCAGGCTCTGGTCAAAATTCTCCCCAAACTTGGTGCAGCCCACGCCAATGACGGCGACCTGGTTCGCTAAAGACTTGCTCATTTCCCTCTCCTCGGGGTGCATTTCCAGTAATAGTGGTAGAGGCCGCCACCTTCCTTGAGTTTCCGCGGGGTTAATTCCACCGACATGCCGATCTTTACTTCTGACGGCGGCACATCCACCACCTCACAATAGATGCGCCCGCCTCCGTCGAGGTCCACGACGGCCATCACCGTGGGTGGGAATGGGGATGGGTACAGCGTGTCTTCGGAAAATGTATATATTGTGCCGGTTCGCGCCAGGGCCACTTCTTCCAGCCCATCGCCCTTCTTACAGCCTACGCATACCTGCGCCACCGGAAACTGGCGCGTGCCGCAGTGGCGGCAGGCGCTGCCGTGCAGACGCACGATCTGGGGCTCTTCCTTCGTATAGAAGATGTTGCTGATCTCCAGCCCCTGATCGGCGGAGCGGAAGAATTCCCGTGCTTTGCGGTACTGCGTGTAAGAGGAGTAATCGAGCGCCACCGCCTTCTGTGCGCCCACTGGCGCGTGCGGCTTGTAGGACGTGATGGAATCCGTGGCGCGAAACAGCATTGCGTCTGCGCCGTTGCCATAGCCTGCGACGAGCAGGAGATCGCCGGGCCTGGCCGACCCGAGAGCAGCGCTCAACAGCGCGAGGGGCATAGCGGTGCCGGTAATCCCACCATCATCGAACTGGATGTCCTGCAACTGCGCTTCGCTAAAGCCAAGCTTCTTCGCAAGCTGCTGGTGAGCCCGGCGATCGGGCGAGGGAACCGCCAACCTGGCGATATCCTTGGCGTTCTTCCCCGCTTGCCCGAGCACATCTCCCACAACCTTGGCGATGGGAGCGACATAGCCGCGGTCAATCGAGAACTTGGAAGCAAAGGATGTTACGTGAACATCACGATCGCGCCGCACCGCGTCGAAGAAGTCGTCGTAGGCCGTGGCGTCGGCGATCAATTCCGCGATCACGTTTTGCGTGCCGGCCGCGATCGCGGCTCCGCCGTCCGAGAACAGCATCTCTTCAGCGGAGCCGGGTTCAGCTTCACGACATTCGCCGGCACAGAGGATTGTCGCGTTCGACCCGGAGTTGAGGCCAGTGAGGACAAGCCGCAACCCGCTGGTCCCGCCTCGCAGACTCGCGGCGAGATCGAGCGTCGAACATTTCTCCGGCAGATCACACAGCGCAGCGATCAGGCTTGCGTTGGACCGCTCCAGATACGGTGCCGTCGTGGAAGCAAAGAACAGGCGATCGATTTCCGCCCCGCCAAGGCTACTGTGGCAATCGAGTGCCGCCGCAGCGGCCAGCGTGAGCGCGTCTTCGTCGAAACGGACCGCCCGCTTGTGCCCGGCAAGGGACGAGGTCTGCCAGGCGCGCGCAATCTCCTCACGCGCGATGCGGTGGGCAGGTATGCGTACTGCGTGTCCTACAATTCCGTTCATTCGGTTCTTCCGTTGTGCCTCAAGATTGTTTCCGCCTGCGTGTGCCTTATGGTATGAGCGACGCCAACAGTCCGCCCCGATCAATTTCGTTGCGCAGAAGGAGCAGTTCCGCGTGAGTCGGGAGGACGGTGTCCGAGACCTTGGCGGATGTGACCAGCTCAAACCCGGTGTTCTCCTTGACCTGGTCCACGGTACATCCCGGATGGACGCTTTTGAGACGCATGCGCTTTGTCTCCGGGCAAAAATCCATCACGGCCAGGTTCGTAATGACCAACATCGGACCACGATCATCGGGCATCCCCACCTGCTGGTTCGAATTTGCTCCCGGTTTGTGTCCCTTGCCAGAAACGAAATCTACCTTGTCCACGAAAACCTGCTTGGTGTGACTCCGAAAAAACGCAACCCAGCGCGGAACGCAGGGCGCGAATTCCAAGCCTACGGTCCCGGGCCCGCGGAATGCCGGTTGGTCATGCGGCCCCACGCAGACCAAATTCACGTTACCGTACTGGTCCATTTGCATGCCGCTGACGAACATGATGTCGAAGGCTCCGCCCAGTTCCAGGTCGAACAGCTCCTCCAATCCGACGCGCGCCTCGCAGTCAGCCAGGCCCTCATCTCCGTTGAGCGATGGCGGCAGATGCCGCAGACGAGGATTGAGCGCACCGGCTCCGCCCAGGGTGAAGCATAGGTTCGGCGCGTGCGTGAGTTGCGCCAGGCGCAGGCCGGCGAGGACCTCCCAGCAGCCGGTTCCCGCTCCCGTGAACATGCCATCGCGAACGCAGCGGGAGATCTCGGTCGCAATGATTTCTGCTTTCGCCGCCGGCTGAAGGTCGCGCTCGGAGGAAACAGGTTTTTCCGAACACTTCGGTGCAGACTCGGCAGGCACCTCGTGCGGGCGAATCGGCTCTTGCAGGTATGCTTCAAGGTCGGCCGGATTGCGGCTTGCTTTCGCGTATCGCTTGATCTCCGCGCGGTCCACGTCATAGCAGCCAAAGCTGCCTGTCGGCCAGGCGGCGCCACGGGACTCTACGACGGTGCGGACCAGCATGGCAGGAACGGTGGTGGCGCCAGAATGCTGGCGTAACTCTTCCGCTCCGACGACTTCCTCACAGCTCGCAACCACCTGTCGGGAAGCGCGCGCGAGGAGAGGATCCATGAATGCCGTGCCCTCGTGCTGCAGATTGCCATACGCATCGGCCCGGCGGACATGAAGCAGTGTCCAGTCGACTGCAATCGCCGGGACACAGAGCACATCCTTGCCGGTAAATGGATCGGTTCCGCGTTGGTAGAGAGGATTCACACGAGCGCAGTCGGAGCCCGCCAGTGACCATGGCAATGCATAGAAGGGAGCGCCACTCGAGGCTGCTTTCAGGGCAAAAGCGAGAAATGCCTCGCCGATTTCGACGACCTCGACCTGCTTTTTCTCAGCCGCCCGGCGAAAGTTCGGGGCGAGCCCCAGTTCCTCGAATGCGACGTAAGCACTGATGATCCTGCGGACACATCCCGCCGCGATCAACAGGTCGGCCTGGATTGAGGTGACCGCAGCCGTTACCAGGGTGAGATTCCGCGTTTTGCGCCGGATTAGTGCGCGGACCAGTTCCATCGGGGCACCGTAATAGGAAAGTCCGCCGACGGCAACCGTGCTGCCATCAGCGATCCGGGCCACCGCTTCGTCGGCGCTCGCGATTTTGGATGTCCGTTGGATCAAGTCGTAGCGCGCCTTCCTGCATCATCAGCGATTCACGAGCGAGCCGAGATTGACAGATTGGCAATGGGCGGCAAGTTCATCTCCGGCACGGTTGCCGGCACGATTAATCTCGGTTCAGTTACAAATTGCACGTCTTCAGGCGTTAATCCAGGAGCGACTTCCCGCAGCACCAAGCCTTTGGGCGTGACGTCAATCACGGCCATGTCGGTCAGGATAGTCTTTACACACTCCAACCCGCTGAGGGGGTAGGTGCAGCGCTTCACGATCTTTGGTTCGTTGTCCTTGGTCGTGTGCTCCATGGTAACAATGAGGTGCTTGGCCCCCGCGGCTATGTCCATCGCTCCGCCGATGCCGCCTGGTCCTTTGGCTCCCGGAACCTTCCAGTTCGCGAGATCGCCCTGCTCGGAGACTTGCAGGCCGCCCATCACGCAGACGTCCAGGTGCCCGCCGCGGGTCATCACGTGGGCATCGGCCTGGCTGAAAAATGCCGCCCCCGGCAGAAGGGTGACGGGCACTTTCATGGCGTCCACCAGATCAGGGTCTTCCTGGCCTACGCTGGCCCGCGGCCCCATTCCCAGGATTCCGTTCTCGCTGTGGAAGTACACCATCACGTCACGCGGGATGAAGAGCGAAATCAGGTTGGGAATCCCCCAGCCCAGATTGACGCAAGCTCCGTCGGGCAACTCCTGCGCGGCCCGCTGCGCAATCTGTTCGCGAGTGAGACGTAGTTTGCTCATGAGCGTAAGGTCCTCGCTTGGACGATGCGGTCCACGAACACCGAAGGAGTGACGACCGTCTCCGGGTCGAGCGTCCCCACAGGAACCACTTCATCGGCTTCCACAATGATAGTTTCCGCAGCCGTGGCCATAATGGGATTGAAGTTGCGTGCCGCTTTACGGTAAATCAGGTTTCCGATGGTATCGGCCCGCTCTGCCTTGATAAAGGCGTAGTCCGCACCCAGCGCGTTCTCAAGAACACAGCGCTTGCCGCCGATGACGCGCTCTTCCTTGCCCAGAGCGACTTCGGTCCCGGCGCCAACCGGAGAAAAGAATGCATAGATGCCCGCACCCTTCGCGCGCATGCGCTCGCAGAAAATGCCCTGAGGCACCAGTTCCAGTTCCACTTCTCCGGCGGCGAATTGGTCCTGGAAATAGAAGGACTTGGGACCAGGGAATGACGCAATCACCTTTTTTATCTGCCTGTTTTTGAAAAGCAGGCCGAGTTCGCTGTCGCCGGTTCCACAATTGTTGCTGATCGCAGTCAGATTCCTCGTTCCTTTCCGCAGCAGCGCAAGAATCAGATTATTGGGGAAACCGGCGCCTCCGAAGCCTCCAAACATGATCGTGGCGCCATCGGGAATGTCGGCAACAACATCGTCCGCGCTGTTGTAGACCTTGTTCTTCATTTCTCGTCTTTCACCCACTTGCCGTCTTGCACTTTGTAGCGCTGTGCCACTTCGATGAGCACACCGTGGGCCTTTCTCGGAGGCACGAACGTCCACCCCAGCCAAGGGAGGTTGGATGGGCTGCTCAGCTCCTTGCTGGTCAGCGGAACACCCGCCTTATCGAGCTCATCCACCGTCTTACTGATCTCGTCGGAAGTGAACGCGATGTGATGCACACGCTCGCCGTACTTTTCGAGCAGCTTCAGATCGTTCGGGTTCTCGCTTTCGAAAAATTGCAGAGACGCTCCATTGGGGTTCACGAACGTCGCCCAGCGGAGCTTATATCCTTGTTCGATGCCTTCATCCCAGACGATCTGCTTCGCTTGCTCCGGATCCAGCACCTCGAGCATTTGCTGGTAGTCCTTGATCGCCTGATCGAGGTTCCGGACTAAAAACGACACATGATCAAATTTCAGTCTTGGCATAATTCCCGCGATCTCATGGCCGGCTGCTTAGGACTCAACCGACCACGTTGATAAATTCCACGCCTCCGTCAATCTGGATCACCTGGCCGGTGATGAAGTCGGAGGCCGGCGAACTGAGAAACTCGATGGCGCCCGCCACATCGTCGGGCGTGCCGATGCGGCCAAACGGCATTTGCTTGACGATCTTCTCCCGCACTTCCGCAGGAATGCCCAGGTCGGGATTCTTCTCCTCATCGCGAGCCGCGGTCAACCGCGTGTCCACGATTCCTGGGGCAACGGCATTGCAATTGATCAAGTATGGCGCCCACTCCCGGGCCACCGCTTTGGTCAGTCCGAGGATGGCGGCCTTCGCGGTTGCATAGTTTGCGTTTCCGACTGCGCCGTACACTCCCGCGATCGAAGACACATTCACGATTTTCCGGTGCCCATGCTTTCCAGCTTGACGGTCTTTCTTTCCGGCGTCACGCATGCAAGGGGCGGCCGCGCGGATGCAGTTGAACGCTCCCCGCACGATCACGTCCATGACCAGGTTGAATTGCTCATCGGTCATGCGATGAATCATGGCATCGCGCGTGATCCCGGCATTATTGACCAGGATGTCCAAGCGGCCCCACTTGCTTGCAGCCACGTCCACCATAGCGCTCGCGACCTTGGGGTCGGCTACCGACCCGAGCACAGTGATAGCATCGCTGCCCGCCGCTCTAATTTCACGCTCCACTTCCGATGCTGGCACTGAATCGAGGTCATTGATCAACACGCGGACGCCGCTCTGCGCCAGTCGAAGCGCAGTGGCACGTCCGATGCCGCGGCCCGAGCCGGTCACGATAGCGACTTTGCCTTCTAGTGGTTTCAATCGCGCGCTGCTCCTAATCGCCTCAGTAACTCCGCGGCAATCCCATCCGTTCGCCGATGAAGTTCAAGACCATCTCATCGCTGACCGGCCCCACCTTGTGCAGGCGGCAATCGCGCCAGTAGCGCTGCATATCGTACTCACGGCTGTAACCGTAGCCTCCGAAGACTTGCATGCCGGCGTCGGTTACCTCGCAGGCGAAGTTCGCCGCCACCAACTTCGCCATGTTGGCCTCGACAGCACAATCGCGGCCGAGCGATTGCAGCCATGCCGCTTTATAGGTGATGAGCCGGGCCAATTCGACCTTGGTCCGCATCCAGGAAATCTTGTGCTGGATCGCCTGGAACTGCCCGATGGGCTTGCCGAACGCGCGCCGCTCTTTCGCATATTGCAGCGCATCTTCGAACGCCGCCTGAGCCTCTCCCAGGCACAGTGCGGCAGTCAGTATGCGCTCGTTGTTGAGCATCTTCAGCGTTTGATAGAACCCTCTGTCCTTCTCGCCGATCAGGTGATCTTTCGGCACCTTCACGTTGTCGTAGAAAACCTCGAACGACTGCGTGGCCCGAATACCGACCTTATCGAGTTTGCGGAGGCGAATCCCGGGGGTGTCGCTCTTTACCAGGAACACCGAGATGCCGTCCGCCTTCTTGACCACATCCTCTTTGCTGCGCGCGACCACCACGAGGTAGTCGGCCACATTTGCGGATGTGGTCCAAACCTTTTGCCCGTTGATCACCCAGTGATCGTCCTTCTCAACGGCGCGGGTCTTCATGGCCCCAAGCACGTCGGTGCCACCATCGGGCTCGGTCAGGGAGAAAGAAAACATGAGTTTCCCCTCTGCCAACAGCGGGAGATACTTGCGCTTGAGCATCTCGCTGCCCGCAAATTGCAGCGTTTTCGCGCCAAAACAGCTCGACATGAAAAAGGTCAGCCCGATCGAGCCGCTGCGGCGCGCCAGTTCCTCGGTGACGATGACCATATCCACAATGTCACCGCTCACTCCGCCATATTCCTCAGCGATGGGAATTCCCAGGTAGCCGTTTTCCGCCAGCGCCTTCCAGACCTTGTGCGGAAACTCTTCCTTCTCGTCCAACTCGCGGGCGTATTCCCGCGGAACTTCGCGCTCCACCAGCGTCCGTACATTCTGACGGAGAAATTCTTTTTCTTTCCCCAGGTCGAAATTGAGTCCCCCGACCTCTTCCGCTACTTGCATGGTTTGATTGCTCATGACTCTCTCCCCTACTCACCTTTCTCGTTTCATAATTCCACCCTTGATCAAGCCAATGAATGTCTTCTTCACCACCTCCAGCTTCGGCGAATTCTCCTGGTGGTACCAGCGGTAAATCCAGTTACACATTCCCAGCATCGCGTCTACCAGGAGATCAGGTTCACCGCTGATGAAGACACCGGAAGACTGACCGTCCTTGATGATCCCGGTAAAAATCTCTTGATACTCCTTTTGCGATTCATGAACCCGCTGTTTGCGCCGTCCGGAGAGCGAGTCGAACTCGTGCAGAAACAACCCGACGCGCACCTGGTTGCGGATGATGTGTTCGATGTGCTGTTCAATCCCCTTCTCCAGTCGCTCCACCGGATCTTTCACTCCCTCAAGCGCCTTCTCAACTCCCCCCGTACCTTGCTCCATCACGCCCAGGAGAAGGCCGTAAAGCAGATCCTCCTTTGACTTGATGTAGTAATAGAGAGAACCCTTGAGCATGCCCACATCACGGGCCACATCTTCAATAGAAGTTGCATGGTACCCTTTGGTGTAAAAAAACTTCGCCGCACTGTTCAGGATCTCGTCCATACGGACGTTGGATTTCGCCGGCGCGTCGGATTCGGGCAAATGAACCTCCTTATCGTTTCGCAACCTATTCTAGATGCGCGCGGCAATATTAGCTCCTGCGGTGATGGCATCCAAAATAGTCCCGGGCCTCTCGCAATCTCCAATGCGGTAACTGGGAATCTCAAAATTCTCGTCGCAAAAGTCCAAGTCGTCGTTTGGCCGGTATCCCAAGGCGATCACGACGTTGTCGCATTCGAAGGTCTTCTCTTCGTCGTTATGGTCGGTGTAGATCACACGGTCCGGCTCGATACGGACGACCTTGGACCTGGTCATCAGCGTCACGCCGGCCTTGCGCAGCTCATAAAACATCCAGCGACGTGTGATCGCCTCGATATTCAAACCGATGTGCGCCATCATTTCGAGGATGGCGATCCGGTGTCCCCGCGCAGCAAGGTATTCAGCCGTCTCGCAGCCGGTGCCGCCGCCGCCAACGATGGCGACTCGCTTCCCCACCTTGACCCGCTGCATCAGCAGATCTTCGGCGACCACGACATTCGGCCCGTTGACCCCGTTAATCGGCGGTACGACCGGCGAGCTTCCGGTGGCGAGCAGAATGATGTCAGGCCGCATTGCGAGTACGTCATCCTGGCTCAGGGCGCGCCCGGTTTCCACATTCACGCCGGTTTTATACACCTGCTGTGACAGGTAGTTGATAAAGTTGTTAATTTCTTCCTTGGAAGGCGCCGCCGCGGAAACGTGCAGCTTCCCGCCCAAGCGCGAGCTCTTCTCGACCAGCGTGACCTCGTACTTGCGCTGCCGGGCAACGCGCGCCGCTTCGAGCCCTGCGGGGCCCGCGCCCACCACCAGCACTTTCAATTTGTGGGCCGCCGGCACAACGTGGAAATCATATTCGCGTCCTAATTCCGCGTTTACCGTGCAGCGAGCTTCCAGGGCACGGGATACGAAATCCACACAGGTGTTGCAGGAAATGCAGGGACGAATGTCTTCCGGATGCCCCTCCTGAAGTTTCGAAGCCCACTCGGGATCGGCGATCAAGGCCCGGCCCAGTGCCACCATGTCGGCCTTGTTTTCCTGCAGGATGCTTTCGGCGATCTTCACGCTGTGAATCCGGCCTACCGCGATCACCGGAACAGTCGTCGCCATCTTTATGCCGGCCGCATCGTTGGTCAGGTAGCCGGGCGGCATGAACATCGGCCCCATGATGTAGTGCAGGGTCTGCCAGTTTCCTGCGGACACGCTAATCGAACCAACGCCCGAGGCTACCAGTTTCGGCACGATCTTCGAGTTTTCCTTGATGGTCAGGCCGCCTTCCACATACTCGCTTCCGGAAATGCGAAACTGAATTGGGAAACCAGGCACCAACTTGCGGATCCCTTCCACGATCTGCACAGGGAATAGCACGCGGCCGTCGGTGCTGCCTCCGTATTTGTCCTCTCGCTTGTTCGCCAGAGGCGACATGAACTCACAGATCAGATAGCCGTGGGCTCCGTGAATCTCGACGAAGTCGAAGCCTGCATCACGGGCGCGTCGCGCCGCCTCGACAAACTCCTCCACCACATATTCGATCTCCGGAATCGTGAGCACCTTGGGCAGGGGACCACGCGTCGAGATGGGAATCGGACTCGGCGCGACCGGCGTGCCCAGAGTTGTCTGCCGGCCCATGTGGTTGAGCTGAATGCCCGCCACGGCTCCATGCTTCTGGATCGTCTTCGCCAGCTTGCTCAGCCCGGGAACAAAGGAATCATCGTGCAGCTTGAGCTCGGGGCCGACGCCGAACACATCGGGATCGACAATGCAGTTTTCGACCACCACCATGCCCACACCGCCGGCCGCACGTTTGTCGTAATACCCGAGCACGCGCTCCGACACGCTGCCATCCTCATGGGCGTAACCCATGCCCATGGGCGGCATCACGATGCGGTTCTTCAACCGTAGGGGGCCGATTTGGATGGGCTCGAATAGTTTCATCCCTTACCGCCTCAACATTCCTTCCACGTCGATTCGCTCGCGCAAGGTTCTCAATTCTTCTTCCGTAGGGCCGACCGTCTGCGGAACGTCAGAAGGAACGGTCAAATCGAAGCCTGTGTTGTCGATTACCTGTTGCACAGTCACGCCGGGATGTACGCTTTTCAGGCGCATGCGTTTGGACTTCTCTTCAAAGTCCATCACGCAGAGCGGAGTAATGCAGTAGACCGGGCCTTTCCCCGGAATGCCGAGCTTTTGCCTTCCGGCGGGTCCACCTTCGCCCCACCCGACGGTCGAGATGAAGTCGCATTTATCCACAAAGATCCGTTTGTCGTGCGACTGCACGAACAGGTAGTAGCGGTCCACGTAGTGCGCCATGGAAAGAGTCCCCACCGCTCCCGGTCCGCGAAATGTAAGATGTTTGTAATCCTTGCCCACACCAATCAGGTTCGAGTTGCCGAACTTATCGATCTGCAAAGCACCTACGACGAAGGTGTCCGATACCAGTCTCGGATCTTCCTGAAAGTCATCGTGCAGTACATACGCTTCCGCCCATTTCGCCGGCCGGATGTCATAGACCGTGTAGAACGGCTCCATCCGCGGCTCTTTGGTTAGATTGGTGAACGTCATGGTCACGTACAACCGCACGTTCGGACAGCGCAATAGATGCGCCAGCAGAATTCCAGCGCGAGGCACATGCAAGCCTGCGCCTACGGCGACGCGCTCGCCATCACGCACCTGGTGCGAGATAAACGTCGCCAGCAGTTCCTTCGTCGTGTAGTCAGCGCTGCTCATTTCAGTACTCGTGTAACGAAATCAACCGGCGGATCCCGATCACTTCTAGGTAATCCTCGTGCGTCTTCGGGTCGCGAACATATTTCCGCAAGTAGTCTTCAAACGGATTGCGATCTCCGGTCTTCGCGTAAGCATTCCCGGCCGCAACGTATTCGCGGATGTGTGCGCCATCCTCGATGTAGTATCCTGGCCCCGCAAACGGGTGCGACCCATAAGGAGCCCGGACCACCGCATCCACTCCGTAGAGCGAAGTTGCCCGAGGATCTTTCCGGATCTCTTCGTTGGGCAGCACGCGCTCAACTTGCGCAATGGTCTTCTTCGCCGCACGCCACATGGCGCGATCGCCAAATCCGGTTCCCACATGCTGCACGTTGCCATATGCATCTGAATGTGCGGCATAAATAATGGCCAGCTCCGGCGTGATCGCCGGGATCGCCAGCACCGGCTCACCACTGATGGGGTCGTTATAGACCTTGATCTCCGAATTGATCTCCGGAAACGAGGTGCCGATGCCTGCCTTCCAGGGCGTAGACGGCAGCCCCTGCGCAGCGGCCCGCAGTGCGCAATAAAACATTCCCTCGTCGCACTCGAAGATCTCCAGTTCCCCGCGCTGCGCGGCCACCCGGAAAAATGGAGCTACCGGGCAGTAATGCTCTCCGCCCATGTAGGTGGTGACCAGCTTTCTTACACACCCCGCAGCTATCAGTAGATCGAGATCAAGTCCGCCCGATGCTGCACCGACCAAAGTCAAATTCTTGATGCCACGTTGGATGATCTGGCGCACCAGTGCCATGGGATGACTCGAATTGATGAACCCGCCGATGGCAATCGTCATGCCATCGCGGATCATCTCCGCGGCTTCGGCTTCGCCGATGACCAGGCTTTTGCGTTCTGCAAGCATCAGTCGTGCCAGGATTCCTTGAAATCAGGAATTCTCTTTCCCAGAATCTGTTCTACGCAGGTCAGTCCCGCCCGTGCCGCGCGGTCCACTCCAATGCCGCGCGAGCGGAAGGTTTCCGAGGCAAACCACAATCCCTCCACCCCCGGGGCCGTGTAGTCCGGACGAAACACTCCGACCAGCGCCGGCTTCTGAAACACTCCGAACGCCGGCTGCTGGACCACGTGCCGCCGCTTCCAGATGATGTTCTTTGCAGTCCAGCGGTCGGGATAAAACGACGCCAGATCTTTCTCGATGAGGTCGAACTTTTGCTCGATCCACTCCCGGCCCCGTGCCCCCTGGTAAGCGAACCCGCAGTTGTATAGATGAACACCAGGCGGAGCAACCGAGGGATCGTAGCCGGTCGCCAAGAATGCCCACCCCGGCAGGCGACTATGGGCTGAATCAAACCAGATTGCCAGTTCGGTGGGATCCAGGCCGGTGAAGATCGGCTCATGGCTGGCGACGTACATGCCGAGCCAGCAGACTTTATATTCATCGGCTGCCAGTGTCTTGATCTTGGTGGCATACCAATCCGGAAGATTCTTCTCTGGCACCAGATTCAGCACATTCCATACCGGCAGCGTGCTGATCACTGCGTCGGCTTCAATCACATCCCAGTTGAAGCCTTCGGTCATCATCGCTTTCGGACCTTTGTCAAAAGCCACACCTTTGACGCGGCCGTTCTCGATGATGACCTTCTGTGCGCTGGTTTCAGTCCACAACTCGCCGCCGTTGGCCTTGAGTGCCGCTGCCAGCTTGTCAAAGATGCCATGCCATCCGCCTTCGGGCCAGCAGGAGTACCCGGCGACGCGGCGCTCCATGTAGTGCATTTTGCGGGTGTAAAGATTGTCGCTGGCGGAATGGTCCCACCACTTGTCGGTGAGGCATTCGGCGCAGGCGATATACTCGAAAAGCGCGATGACGCCTTCGCTCGTCGTGTACTGCAGCAGCCACTCGCGCATGGGCTTGTCGTCCCACTTGTCGAGTTCTTTCCAATCGGTATCACAAAGAATCTTGATGACTTTCTTAAGTTCGTTCTTATCGGTACTGTAGAGCGCCTGCACGCTCTGCCACTTGCCATCCACCCAGACCGGCATGCCCTTGCTGGTAAGCCCGTGCTTCAGTTCGCCACCAAGGTGCGAAATGATCTTGGTGATCCCCGAGCCGCCATCCTCCAGCAGGTGCCCGCCCAAGCTGAGCCGGTAACCCTCAAAGGGGACAGCCATCGCCCGTCCGCCCAGATGCTTCTCGCGGTCCATGACCAATATTTTCTTGCCATGTTTGGCAAGCAACGCGCCAGCGGTCAGTCCCGCAGCCCCTGCCCCAATTACGACAACGTCATATTTGGCCATTCGCTCTCCGTCGCTAATCTCTGCGATATTCCAATGCGTACTCGGCGACCACGCTGCGATGCAGTTGGTTCTGCCCCTCGACAATCTGAAAAATCTTGGCGTCGCGGAAATACCGGCTCACCGGCGACTCTCCCAGACAACCATAGGCCCCGTGGATCTGCACCGCATGAGTCGCCGCCATCAAAGCCACGTCACTCGCCATCATCTTCGCCAGACTTGCCTGGGCCCGCGTTCCCGGCAATCCCTGGTTCTTCATCCACGCCAGACGGTATGTGGCGGCACGCGCGCCCTCAAGGCCGGCTGCCATGTCGGTCAACATGGATTGCACCAACTGAAACCGCCCGATCGGCTGGTCGAACACGATGCGCTCGCGGGCGTACTTGACCGAAGCGTCATAGGAGGCCTGTGCCAGTCCCAAAGCCCGCGCGGCCACGCCCAATCGACCGTTTTCGACCGCACACATCGCCACTTTCAGCCCCTGCCCCTCTGCGCCCACGCGGTTACACGCCGGAACCCGGCAATCTTCGAGGAACACATCCCCGGAACTCAGCGGGCGGAATCCCAACTTGTTCTTGTACGGCTTCAGCTTCATGCCGGGCGTGTCGCGCTCGATGATGAAAGCGCAAATATTCTTGCGCGGGTTGGCGCGATCCAGCGTGGCAAAGGTCAGCACGAAATCGCAAACATCCAGAAAGCTGATCCATGCCTTGTTGCCGTTGAGCACGTAGCTGTTGCCATCCTTCACCGCCAGGGTCTGCATCGCGGCCACGTCGGTGCCGGAATGCGGCTCGGTGACTGCGGTCGCGGCGAAGATTTTCCCCTCCGCCAGTGGCTTCAAATATTTCTGCTTCTGCTCTTCCGTTCCGTATTGCAGGATGCCCGCCCCGCAAAGCCCACTGGGAAACGACAGCGCGCAGGCCACGGCATGGCAGACTTTCGAGATCTCCTCCAGAATTATGGTGTAACTGACAAAATCGAGCGCGGATCCGCCGTACTCGATAGGCACCACGCCACCCATGAAGCCGAGTTCCGCGGCTTTGCGCGCAATCTCGGCGGGAAATCGTTCTTCCTGGTCGTACTCGCCGACGAAGGGCGCGATCTCGCGTTCGGCAAACTCCCGCGCCGTCTTACGGATCTGCTGCTGTTCGTCGCTCCAGCCGAAATCCACGATGCCTCCGCGCGGGATGTTATTCTACCAAACGTTTGTTTATATACGAACCGGCCCCCGCCGTCAACGGCTTTCCCAGGGCCGCCGCCCGAAAGTGTTCGATGTCGAGGATGCTGGCGCTGCGTTCCGCCCGCCATACCGGCTCGACCGGGCTGCCGATCTTGAGGCGCCCACCATCGGCGACCACCCAATGCACCAAGGATGAATCGGCCCCGTCCAGGTGAATCAGTCCGAATGTCCGGTCCCCGCTGCTCGAGTAACTCAAAAGCTGCCCCGTTCCCCTAAGTTCCCGGAGCTCGGTGACCGGCTGCCAACACCGTCCGCAAAATGAAAGTGGCGGAACACTCCGCCAGCCGCATTTGGAACACACGCTGGTAACGATCTTCTTGTTCGCCAGCCCCTGCAGAAAGCGGGTGACCGCCAGCCCTGCCGTGTATTGGAACGGGATCTCGATTCTCTGCCGCACGCACCAATGCGCTGCGCTCATCGCGCCTCCTCCAGCATGCGGAAATGCTGAATATCCAGCAAGCTGCCGGTGCGCTGCTCGCGGAACACCGCCTTGACCCGCTGCCCGACATGAATCCTTTTCGGATCGGTTTCCTCAAGGAAGTGATACATCGCCGTATCCGCGCCATCCAGGCGTACCATGGCAAATCCATAAGGTACCGGGCGCTGTTCACCGGTCATGGGATCAATAAACGGCAACTCCACCACCGTACAGCCGACCAGCGAGCCCTCGTCGCTGACCGGAACCCACTCTCTGGTCTCCGCATAGCAGATGCCGCAGACCGGTCGCGGCGGCACGTACACGCGATGGCACGAAGGACACCGAACTCCGAGAATCCGCCCGTGATCGCGCAGTTCGCCGAAGAATCGTTCCGCGTGTGCACCCAGCGCGTACTCGTATTCCATACTTAGCCGGAACGGGATTCGCAAAGCCTTCTGTTCCACGACTTCCTCCTTTGTCGTAGCCATACCTTTAGTTGCTCGCCAGAATCAACGCATCGGTCCACGCGTTGCCGCCGTAGCCCGTCGCCAGGGCGGTGCGCACATTCGGCACCTGCCGCTTCCCCGCTTTGCCCATCACCTGCAGCGCGGCTTCGGCAACCCGGATCATCGCCGTGGCTCCAATCGGATTTGTGCTCAGCACACCTCCTGAAGGATTGACGGGCAGCTCGCCATTCATGCTGGTCACGCCTTCGTCGATCAGCTTGCCACCGTGCCCGCGTTCGCAGAACCCCAGGTTCTCATACATCGCCATCTCGGCGTAAGTCGCCACTTCGTAAATCTCGGCGACGTCCAGCTGTTTCCGTGGATTCGTGATTCCCACTGCCTTGTAAACCTTCTGCGACGCCGCGATTTGGCTGCGCATGATCGCCAAGCGCTTGGGGCTATCGCCCATGTATTGCTGTTCGTGCGCCGTCGCCACGGCCCTGATCCACGCCGGACGGGGCGCCAGTTTCCTAGCCTTGGACTCCTCGGCAATCACCATGGCCACCGCTCCATCGGACTGCGGACACATATCCAGCTTACGGATGGGATGCGCCAGGATCTGCGAAGCCAACACTTCCTCCACCGTGAGATTCGGCATCTGCAGGTGAGCGTATTCGTTGTTGCAGGCGTTGCGCCGGGCCTTCACGGCCACCTTGGCCGCCTGCTCTGGAGTCACACCGCTTTCATGGATGTACGTGCTCGCCATGACAGCGAAATTTCCCACCGCCCCCGCCATCATAGTGCGCTCCCAGACGGGATCACCCACCGTAGTGATCGCTGCCTGCGTGTGCCCGTCCGATTGCTTTTCGAATCCCACTGCCAGCACAGTGTCATAAAGCCCGGCAGCAACGTAGTAGTAAGCGGCCATGGTGGTGGTTGTGCCCACAGTGCCGCCGGTATTGAACTTCACCGAAGGCTTCAGATACCCACCCCAACCTTCGACGCTCCATAGTTCGGGAAACATAAAGCCCTCAAAGGGCTCCATGTTGCCGAGAAACACGGCATCCACATCTTCGATGCGTAGGTCGGCATCTTCCAGCGCCCTGGTCACGACCTCGGTGATCAGTTCGCGGAGATTGACGTCGAGGCGCTTGGGGCCGTGCTTGGTCTGTCCGGTGGCAACGATGCCGACTTTCTTGCCCATAATCTATGCCTCTCCCCGGCGCAGGATTACCACCGCCTGGGTCTGCCCACAAATTCCGTCGGCGCCATGGGCCAACGCAACGCTCGCGCCCGGGACCTGGTGCGCCCCGGCCGCGTCCGAGAGTTGCAGGTACGCCTCGGCGACGCGCGTCAGTCCTGCGACCGTGGCTGGGTTTCCTGTAATCGCACCACCGGAGGGGTTCACCTTTCCGCCGTTTTCCGATGCGGCGACCTTGGCGACGTCTTTTCTGGCCCACAATCCAAGCGCTTCGCCGTAAAGCAGTTCCTCTTGCGCGTAGCGGGCGGAGATCTCAGCGATGTCAATGTCTTTTGCACCCACGCCTGCCATCTGGTAAGCGCGCTTCGCAGCCTGCGAAAGGGCGTCCGCTTGAGCCAGATCGCGATCCGTCCAGTAGGCATCGGTGGAATTCCCCATCCCGCTGATCCATACAGCGCGACTGCCGAATGTTTTTGCTTTCTCAGGACTCGCCAGCAACAAGGCGCAAGCCCCGTCCGACGTCGGGGCCGCCATGAGTTCCGTCAAAGGATCGGCGTATGCATCCGCACTAAGAATCTGTTCGATTTTGTAGTCGCCGGCCCGCAGAGCCAGGGGATTTTTCATCGCATCGCGATGATTTTTCTGTGATACCTGGGCTAGCGTCTCGCTCCCGATTCCTGCCGCGTTCATGTACGCTCGAGCCTGCAGCGCGGCCACGGTCGGCGCGATGACTCCCAAGGGCCGCTGGCAGTAGGGATCAAACATCACAGCCGTAATCGTCTGCCCTTGGCCCTCGGACTCCTTGCAGTGCGCCACCACCAGCGTGTATTCGAAAGCCCCAGCCAAAATGCGGGCGGCGCCATAGATCAGCGCCTGGATCCCGTCGGATGCAACTTTGGCTTCGGACTTCAGATACCCGCCCACCACCTCGCTAACCGACATGCTGGAGATCGTCTTGCCATCCCAGAAGTCCTGCGACGCGGTGACCATGCTTTCGATCTCCTGCATGGGGACGCCCGTTTGCTTCAAGAGCTCGGAAACGACCTCGTACACCAGTTCGTTGTATGTCTGGTGGGCCTTCTTCGCCTCATACCGGGTCTGTACTGCTCCGACGATGGCCACATCTGTTCTCATTTTCCCAACCAACGCGCCTTTCGCTTCTCGACAAATGCCGAGATCCCCTCCCGTGCATCCTGCGAGAGCACCGCTCTCCGGCAATGCTCCTTCTCGACTTCGAATCCCTCGAGGTACGATCTTCCGATCGACTCGCGTAGACACTTCTTAATCAGGGAGACGGCAACCGGGGCCTGGCCCGCCAGTTGCAAAGCGAATGCCTGCGCCTCGGCCAGTGTCTTCTCTGCATCGCAAGCGCGAGTGATTAGTCCGATCCGCGCCGCCTCGTCCGCATCCAAATAGATGCCGGTCATCATTAACTCGAGAGCTTTGGCGTATCCCACGGCCCGCGGCAGGCGCTGCGTGCCGCCGCCCCCGGGGATGATGCCGATATTCACCTCGGGCAACCCGATGCGCGCCGAACCCCGGCTCATGAAGCGGAAATCCAGGCACAGAGAAAATTCGCAGCCGCCGCCCAGGGCGTAGCCCGTAATCGCCGCAATCGTCGGCTTGGTAATGCGCTCCAATCGCCCGAATATCTGGTGTACCCGCGCGATCACCGCATTCACGTAATCTTTTTCGAAGCGGTATTCCTTCATCCGCTTGATGTCGGCACCCGCGATAAATATCTTTGGATTGCGAGTGGCGAAAACTACTGCCCGCGTCTCCGAATCCGCATCCATCTGATCGCTTAGCCGCAGCAGTTCGTCATAGAGGTCGTTGTCGAGTGTGTTCGCCGGCGGCTTATCGAGATAAACCGTCGTGACCCCGCCCGACTGCTCGAGGCTGATAAATTTGAACGAGTCAAAACTCACGCGATTATTTCTTCTCCTTGCCGGCCGACTTCTTCTTGGGAGCGGATTCAAACTTGAAAACCGCCGCCGCCGCATCATGCAACAAAGACTGCTTGTGTTCCGGCTTGAGATTCAGCAACTCGATCTGGCTCAGGCTCTCTTCATGCAGGATGAGCGGATAGTCCGTACCCCACATCACTTTGCCTTTGCCACGGCTGTTCAGGAAATGCACCAGTTTCTTGTCCCAATATTTCGGAGCATGCCCGCTGACCGCGATGTACACATTCGGATGCTTCCACGCCATGGCGATCAGCTCTTCTACCCAGGGCCAGCCGCAATGCCCGCCGATCAACTTCAATTCCGGGAAATATAGGGCAATATCGTCGAGCAGGATGGGCTTCCCGCACGCGCTCGGCATGAACTCCGCCGAGTGTCCAACCTGGAACACGACGGGAATATCGAGCTCCGCACATTTCGCGTAGAAGGGAAACCATTCGGCTGCATTGATCGGCAGGCCGAACCCGAACGGATGCACGTGCGCACCCTTGAAGCCATATTCCTTCACGGCATGTTCGAGTTTGCGGACGCCCTCCATGCGTTCGAAAGGATTGATTCCCGCCAGCCCCACGATCCGGTCGGGATACTGCTTTACGAGCGTGGCAATGTCCGCGTAGTCGAAATCCGCCCCCATCTTGTTCTTGCGATAGAAAGCCTGCTTCAGCGCCGGCACGCATACTTTTTCCACGCCCAGACGATCCATCTTGGCCACGAACTCATCCGCCGTGAAGCCTCTCATGTTGGCCTTGCGTCCCCACTGCACGCCCATCATGAAGTACACCTCTTCATTATCCAGAAAGAGATGCTTGATACCTTCCGGGGTGAACGGATTGCACCAAACGTCAATTGCTCCCATGCTCAGTCGTGCTCCTTCTAAGAGTTCTCTTCCGCCAGTTCGATCAGGATGCCGCTCGTATCTTGCGGTGCGAGGAATGCGATTTGCCGGTCGTGCAGACCGCGCCGCGGTACTTCGTCCAGTAGCTTGATGCCGTGGCTGCGTAACTCGGCAAGGCGCTCCGAAATTCCATTAACTTCGAACGAGAGATGGTGGATCCCTTCCCCGCGCTCGCGCAGCAGCCGTCCTACCTTGGTGTCCGGCTCGCGCGAACTCAGCAGTTCCAGGTGGATTCCGCCCAAGTCCAGCACAGTGACGTCGGTCTTCGTTTCGGAGATATGTCCGGTCTCGACCACCTGCGCTCCGAGCGCCGAGCAAAAACGCTCGACCGCAGCCGGGAGGTCGCGCACCAGGACGCCGATGTGGCTGAAACGGCCAAGCATGAAGCCAGCACCTCCCGCGAGTTGCGGCAAGGGTCTATACCAACCAAACGTTTGATTTATAGCAGAGCGGAACCGGTCCGTCAATCCAACCTCAACTCTTCGGCGCGCCAAACCCTAGCCCGGCAAAAGATGTGGAGAATCTGGGTTCCGCTCCCCTTCCAGACCCGGTTCTTGACAACCTAACCCGAGCCCCCTACTATCATATCGAACCAAACAAACGTTTGGTACTTTAGTCTCCCGCGGGGACTCGTCCATGCACTTGGTCGTCTGCCTCAAGCAAATCCTCGATCCCGAGATTCCATCGAGCGATTTCAAATTAGACACGCAGGCACGTGGTCCAGCGGAAGGTATTGCTTCGTTCGTGCCCAGTATCTTCGACGAAAATGCCCTCGAAGTTGCTCTCCAGGTCCGCGAAGCCGCCGGAGCCGGAAAGATCACCGCCATCTCAATCGGGCCGGATTCCGCGATTGACACCCTGCGCAAAGCGCTTTCCATGCGGGCTGACGAGGCCATTCTCATTCGCCAGGGCGAATTCTCCGATCTTGACACCTATGGCACCGCGCGCCTTCTCGCCTCCGCTATTCGCAAGCTGGAACCTGCCGACCTTATTCTTTGCGGGCGGGAGTCCGGCGACTGGTACGGAGGTCAAGTGGCCGCCTTCCTCGCGGCAGAATTCAATTATCCTTACACCGCACTCGTGGCTGCCGTTTCCCGGCAGGAAAGGGAATGGCACTTTCGCCGCCAGTCTGATGACGGCTGGGAAACCATTGCGTGCTCGGTTCCGGCAGTGGTAAGCGTGACCAACGACGACCATAATTTACCCCGCATTCCCAAGGTCCGCAACAATATGATCGCCTTCCGCAAAACCATTCCGGCATGGACCGCGAAGGACCTCGGCCTCGAACCCCAGTCGACCCGCGGACCCAACGCTGAACTTGAACTGGAAAAACTTTATATTCCCCAGGTATCCCGGCAATGCCGCATTATCGCAGGGGACAACGTGGATCAGAAGGCAGAGCAGTTGGCGCAACAACTCGCCGACCTGCATGCCATTTGAAAGAGATCTGGATAGCACATGCGTAGTGTGGTTGCTGTTCTTATCGCCGATCATAACGAGTTCGGGCGCACCGAAATCGAAGTGTTGAGCGCTGGCGTGCGTCTCGCGGAGGATCTGGGCGGCACGCTGACTGCCGTCCTTCTCGGCGAACCGCCCGCCAGCTTCGCGCCCAACTGCTTCAGCTATGGAGCGAACCGGGTAGCAGTTGCCGAAGGTCCAGTGCTCTCCGCATACCAGCCGATAGCATTCTCTGCCGCGATCGAGCAGGTCATTCGAACTATCGGGGGCGACGTTCTCCTCTTCCCCAGCACCACCTCCGGACTGGAATTGGCCCCTCTCTCCGGACACAAGCTAGGCGCGAGTGTAGTGATGGACGCCGTCGGGGTCGATGGCAAGGTAGACGGCGGCGGAATCCGCATCCACAAGCCTGTCTTTGGTGGAAAAGCCCAAAGTCTGCTCATCGCCCGCAAAGTGCCTGTTGTCGTTGCGCTCCGGATGCGCTCGATCGCACCCGTCGCCAGGCAGGAGAACACCCCGGGAGAAATCATCAAAGTTCCCGTGACCGTTACTTCTCCGGCCGGAACTTGGCGCTTAGTGGATCGCAACGTGGAGCAGTCCGAGGGCCTTCGTCTCGAGGACGCCCGCATTGTGGTCAGCGGCGGCCGCGGTCTTGGCGGCAAAGAAAACTTCGCTTGCCTGGAAGAGCTCAGCCGAGTACTCGGCGCCGCGCTCGGTGCATCCCGCGCCGCCGTTGATCTGGGATGGGTCCCTTCCACCTGGCAGATCGGTCAGACCGGCAAGAAGATTGCGCCCGACCTGTACCTCGCCGTGGGCATCTCCGGAGCCAGCCAGCACATGGTAGGGATCGCCGGGGCCAAGCACATCGTCGCCATTAATAAAGATGACAAAGCGCCGATCTTTCAGATGGCAGAATTAGGGGTCATCGAGGACTATCGCGAATTCATTCCCAAGTTGATTGAGGCGGTCAAGAAACGCAAGACTTCCGCCACCACACTATGACGCCGACGCGCCAAGTCTATTTCAACATCACCCAGGTTTGGGTGATGTACCTGCTGTTCGGGATCACGCTGGCGGTGTTCTGCCATGGCATCTACCGCCATTGGCGTCGCTGGCAAATCGGAAGGCCGGTTGACCGCTTCGATCAACTCAGCACCCGGCTGCGGCTCTTGCTGAAAGAAGGGCTGGGCCACCAGAAACTCCTACAGCGATATTCCGGCGCAGGACTTGCGCATCTTCTCATCTTCTGGGGCTTTGTTTTTCTCTTCCTCGGCACCGTCGTCGTCTTTATTCACGAGGATCTCCACATCCACATCATGCAGGGCGGCTTCTACCTGTATTTCGAATCGCTGACCCTGAACGTCTTCGGCGTGCTCTCGATCGCCGGAATCGTCACCGCGCTGGTTCAGCGCTACGTCCGCAGGCCGAAACGGCTGAAGCCAGATAAGCCGGACGATGCCATCATTCTGGCCGCAATCCTCATCATCCTGGTGACCGGATTCATGATCCAGGGCCTGCGGGTTCAAATCACGCACGATCCGTGGGCGGCTTGGTCACCCTTCGGCAAGGCTGCCGGAATGCTCTTTGCCGCATTTCTCAGCCCGGCTGAAATGCTCCTCCTCCACCGCACGATCTGGTGGTTTCACCTGGTCGTTGTCTTCTCCTTCATCGGCTGGATCCCCTACTCCAAGCTGTTCCACGTCTTCACCGCTCCGGCGAGCATCTTCACCCAAAGCCTCGCGCCCCGCGGCCAGCTTCCCTTGCTGAACCTGGAAAAAGAAGACGAACCGCTAGGAGTAAGCCGGCTGCAGAATTTCTTCTGGAAAGACTTGCTCGATCTCGACGCCTGCACCGAGTGCGGCCGCTGTGAGGTCAACTGTCCGGCTTTTTTAACGGAGAAACCGCTCTCCCCCAAATGGCTCATCCTGGACGCGCGTGAGTCTCTGCACGCTCAGGCGTACAACGGGAACCGGAACTCACCCAGCCCGGAGGAACCGTCTCCGCTGGTTGGGCCGGTTATAAAGGAAGAGACTCTGTGGTCTTGCACGACTTGCGGCGCTTGCATGGAACAGTGCCCGGTCGCGATTGAGCACGTGCCTAAGATCGTCGGTATGCGCCGCCATCTGGTTATGGAACGCGCGGAGTTCCCCGGCGACCTGGAAAACATGGTGCGCAGCCTCGAAGCCCGGGGCCATCCTTATCCTGGAGCCAGCGCGTCGCGCACCGACTGGATGCAGGGGCTTCCGGTAAAGTCCCTGGCCGATCAGCCCAACGCCGAGTTTGAAGTCCTGTTCTGGGTCGGCTGCGCCGGAGCCCTTAACCAGAGGAGCCAGTCCGTTACCCGCGCGGTCGCGGAACTGCTGACCCGTGCGGGTGTGAAGTTTGCCGTGCTGGGACGCGAGGAGCGATGTACCGGAGACTCCGCGCGACGCATTGGGCACGAATTTCTTTTCCAGACCTTGGCGCAGCAGAACATCGCCACCCTCGACCGTTATAAGGTCAAGAAGATTGTGACCGCCTGCCCGCACTGCTTCAACACGATCAAGAACGAGTACCCGCAGCTCGGGGGCAATTATGAGGTCGTGCATCACAGCGAGTTTTTGGCCGAGCTCGTCGCCCAAGGTCGCCTGAAACCGAGAGAGGCCAAGACGGGCAAGGTCACCTTCCATGATCCCTGTTACCTCGGCCGCTACAACCAGATCTACGATGCACCGCGGAATCTACTGGACAGCCTTCCCGGAGCCGAGCGTTCGGAACCCGAATGGAACCGCCGCAACGCTCTCTGCTGTGGCGGAGGTGGCGGCTTCTCCTTCATGGAAGAAAAACGTGGCACGCGCATGAACCAGAACCGCTCCCGCCAACTCTTGGCGACCGGGGCCGACACCATCGCTGTCGGCTGCCCGTTCTGCATGATCATGCTGGAAGATGGCGTGAAGACCGCGGCGCCGGAGCAATCGGTACAAGTGCGCGATATCGCCGAAGTCTGGAAAGCAGCAACCGAATGAGCAGCGACATGAAACCGACTTCGATGGAGGCAGAGTTCTAACCCGGGCCCTTATGTTTGCGACCGACCAAACCATCCGGCAAACGCCGTCGCTTGAGACCCTGAACGGCTATCTCCACGACTACGGAGAGAGCGTGCGCCGTTTCTTTCGCGAGCAGCAGCGCTCGGCGATGATCTCGCCACTCTTCAATTTGCCGTGCCGGCTCATCCTGGGAAGCTACTGCTATTACGAAAACCTGAGACCACTTCTCCTCGAGTTGCTGCAACACGCCACGCCGGAAGCAATCGGCCGCGATATGCGCAGGCTCGGCTCGCGCGCCAATTCCATCCATCTGAACTCGCTCATGCTCGGCTACTTCAACGGCCGCGAGCAGCTGCGGTTGCTGGGCCAGCAGCCGCAGGACGACGTCGATGAACTCGCCCTCATCCTCGACTTCTGGGCTCGCGCTGCAAAGTCCTATCGCAGCGATGGCCGCCACCTCCCTGACGACGCGGATTTCACGATGCCGGTTCTTTCGAGGCCGGATGTGGAAGACCTCACTGCGCGGCTGGGTGGAAGCTGGCCCGAAGATATCAAGAACAAGATCCGCCGCATGATGGCGACGCTTGAACTCTACACCTTCATCCTCAACGGAGAGGCACGTATTGGAGCCTTCCATCACGGACCTTACGCCCTCGCTAACGGGGACGTGCTGGTGGTCAAGGAACTGATTGGCCTGCGCGAGAACTTCTTCCCATGGGCACATACCGACGCGCGCCCCGGCTGTGATGCCGTAGCCCGGGTCATGCGCCTGCGTGGAGTGCAAGCGAAGATCGTGCTGATGGGCAGCCTGACCACGGTTCCTTCGGCCTACGAGGAAAACATCGTCGCGCAAGCGGTATTGCGGGTGGACGGCGGCGAAATCCGCCCCGTGTCGCCAGAAGAAATGGATGCCATCACCGAGGCAGCCGCCGCAGCTCAGCTCGAACTCTACCGCCGCATGATTGACTGGGACGACCGCTACCGCGTGGAATATGGCGCCGAACTCTACGCCTGTATCCTGAATACGTTTGCGCAAGGTTTGCCGTTGTCCGATTTCGCGGACAGCATCCGCCAGAATTTCCGCAGTTCAATTGACCGGCACCTCGACGACCTGTTCACCGGCCGCGAGGCCCCGGTGGTATTGACTCACATTGCCAAAACCGATGGTCCGATTTATTCGCCCATCGTCGCAAGATAGTTAACGAAATAGCCAAATGAGCGCCGTGCACAACCCGATTTCGGTCGAAGAGATCAACCGGTGCATCCGCCTTTTCGGAGATGCCCAGAAGTCCTTCATGCATGCTGAAAAGCGTGCCGGGTTGCGCTCCGTGCTCTTCGACATCCCTCGCCGCTCCTCGATCGGCTGGTACTGCATTTATGAAAAGGGCGCGGAGTTCCTCCGCGAGTTGTCGAATTACGCTTCCCCGGAAGAACTGGGACGGCGTATGCAGCGCCTGTGCTCGCGTCCTTACTACCTGACACTCTCGATCGTCATGTGCAGTTACCTGGGAGCGCGGCAGCAAATTATGCTCGACCGGGCCCTCTTGCCTGACAGTGGGTTCTCGGAGGAGAAAATCGAAGAATTGGGTTTCATCATCGACTGGTGGAGCCGTGTTTGTCGCGCTTATCGTAGCGATGGACTGCTTCTCCCAGAGCAAGCGAATAATACCCAGGGAATCCTCCCAGGGGCAACTGCGAGTGCAATCGATGGACAGTTGCTGCCGATGGAAACGGAAACCATCCACCAACTTCGCCGCATGATGGCCACCCTCGAACTCTATTGCTTCATCCTGCACGGCGAGCAGCGAGATGGTATCTTCGGCCACGGTCCGTACCCCGCCTGCGATGGTTCTCAGTTCGTCATCCTGGAATTTACTGACCTCCAGAATGATTTTCTTCCGTGGGCGGAAACCAAAGTTAGGAATCCATATGCCAACGTCGCCGTCGCCCTGCGGATCAAGGGAGCGGCTGCCGAGTTCCGTCTCTTCGGCAGCATACTGCTGAACCCGCCGGACATCGCGGAGTCCTTGCAAGCAGGGCGCCTGTTCACGCGCACTGCCAACGACCAAATTTTGCCCATTCCTTTCTCCGAAATGCCGCTTATCCAGCAGTGTGCCGCCGATGCGCAAAACGAACTTTATCTGAAAGCTGCGGAATGGTTGCCCCGCTTTCAGGCAGAATACGGCGTCCACTTGTTCGCCAATCACCTGCGCTCATTTTTCCATCTGGCAGGACTCGGCAGCAGCTATGACGAGCGGATTCGCCAGGAGTTCCAATCCGCGGCGGCCCCGCTGATCGAGACTTTACTTTCGCAAAAGGAACCGCCTTCCATGTGGAGGTTCATGGCCACGACGGAGGGCGACTTTTTCTGGCCTATAGTGATCAACCAGGAGGTGCCGACACACAATGTCCACTCGCAAGGCTAAACCGGCCGCCCACGCGGCCACCACAAACGGTAAGGAAAAGGGCGAGTACTTCTGCGGCATCGACATAGGTGGCACGTTCACCGATTGCGTCGTGCGCGACCAGGCGGGACGCCTGACTATCGCCAAAGCGCTCTCTACGCCGGAAGAGTCTTCCAAAGGCTTTTTCGCGGCGCTCGAGGCCGCCGCCGCCAAACTCGGCCTAACTCTGCAGGACCTGCTGTCGAACACGCAGCTTCTTCTGCACGGTACCACTCTCGGCACCAACGCACTGCTGGAACGCAAGGGCGCCAAGACCGGCCTCATCACCACCCGCGGTCACGCCGACGCCATCATCATGATGCGTTCGGTCGGCCGCTCCGCTGGACTCCCGCTTGACAAGCTCCACCACGTCTCGCGTCATCAGAAGCCGGTTCCGCTCGTCCCTCGCAGCCTGATCCGCGAAGTCAGCGAGCGCATCGACTTTAGCGGGGAAGTTCTCCTGCGGCTAAACGAAGACGAAGCTCACGCCGCCATCCGCGAGTTGATCGACCAGGGCGTACAAGCAATCGGCATCTGCTTTCTCTGGGGATTCGCCAATCCTGCCCACGAGATCCGTGTGCGCGAAATGATCGAAGAAATGGCGCCGGGCGTGTACGTTACCTGCGGGCATGAACTGATCTCCAAACCCGGCGAGTACGAACGCGCCGCCGCCGTCGCCATCAACTGCTTCATCGGCCCCCTTATGTCGCGCTACGTCATTCGAATCGAGGAACAAGCCCGTGCTCTCGGATATCGCCGGCCGCTTGTCATCATGCAATCTTCCGGAGGCGTGGCCAGCGCTGCGGAAGTTGCCCGTAAGCCGGTCTTCACCATCGGCTCCGGGCCCGCCGGGGGCCTCACTGCCACCGGCTTTCTCGCTTCACTGCTCAAGCAAAAGAATGTTATCGCCTCCGACGTCGGCGGGACCAGCTTCGACGTCGGATTGGTGAGCGACGGCGTGCCCCTCTCCGGGACAGAGACAACCGTAAATCAATACACATTTTCCGCCCCCCACCTCGATCTGATCTCGATCGGCAGCGGCGGCGGTTCCATCATCTGGGTGGATGAGAAAACCGGGGGCCTCAAAGTCGGTCCCGAATCCGCCGGAGCCAATCCCGGCCCCGCTTGCTACGGCCGCGGCGGCACGCGCCCTGCGGTCACTGACGCCGACCTGATTCTCGGCTACTACAATCCCGATTACTTCCTCGGAGGGAAGCTGCAACTCGACAAGGCCGCCGCTACCTCCGCCATGGAACGAGTCGGCCGCAGGCTCGGCATGACCGCCGTGGAGACCGCTGCTGGAGCCGTCCAGATTGTTGAGTTCCAAATGGCAGAACTCATGCGCCAGATGACCGTTGAACGAGGCTTTGATCCCCGCGATTTCGTCGTCTACGGGTACGGAGGCGCAGCCGGCGCGCACGTCGCCGAGTACACTCGCGAATTAGGTTGCCGTCAGGTCGTAGTCCCGCTTGGCGCTACCGCCTCCACTTGGTCGGCGCTGGGAGTTCAGGCGGCTGATCTTCTCCACGTTTACGAAAAATCACGGCTGTTCATGGCACCGTTCCCCAGCAAGGAGTTCAACCAGATCTTCGAAGAACTCGAACGGCCGGCCCGTTTGCAGCTCCACAAAGATGGGTTGAAAGAAAGCGATATTGCCATCGAACGCGCCGTGGAAATGAAATTCAAACTCCAGATCCACACCGTCGAGGTTCCGCTGCGCTGCGGCAAACTCAGCGACCAGCACGTCAAGGAACTGGAGACTGAGTTTATCGAGAAATACGAACGCACTCACGGGCGCGGCTCAGCCTTCACCGCCGCCGGAATTGAAATCGGCCTTTTCCGCGTGCGGGCACGCGGCCGCATTCGCCGGCCATCGCTTCAGAAAAGGACAGGCGTCAAATCGGCAGGCGCCATCGACCGCCGCGAAGTCTACTGGCGCCGTTTCAAGGCATTCCGCACCACGCCCATCTATGATGGGGCGCAACTGAGAACCAACGCGGTCGTGAAGGGTCCAGCCATTGTTCAACTGCCCGAAACCACCATCGTCGTTCCACCGCGTGATGAAGGACATTTTGATGGTTACGGAAATTTTCTTTTGACGTTGTCCGATTGAGGAGGCTCGCTCATGGTTTCACCGTCTGTGCAATGGGATGGCCGCAACTATCCGTACGTGGCCCCCAAAAAACTCTCGATTGATCGCAGCCTCAAGCTGCACACTGCCGCCAAGGCAAGCATCGATCCTGTCACCTACGAAGTCGTGCGCCACGCCATGTGGAACATGAATGTCGAACACGGCAACACCATCATGAAGATTTCGGGCTCGCCCATCTGCGCCTACGGGCACGACTTCAATCCTTGCCTGCTCGATGAGATCGGAGACTTCGTTTTTTTCGGTCCTTTCCTGCAATACCTTGGCTCTGCCACTACCTCTGCCATCAAGTGGACGCTGGAAAATCGTTCCACTAATCCTGGCATCGAGGACGGGGACATCTTTCTGACTAACGATCCGTGGATTGGAGCCACGCATCAATCCGATGTCACACTGATCGCTCCTCTGTTCTGGGAAGGCAAACTCTTTTGCTGGGTGGGCAACACGCTCCACCAGTGGGATCTCGGCGGCACTTCCCCCGGGGGCTTCAATCCCCAGGCGCCGGATATCTTCTGGGAAGCCGGCTGCATTCCGCCGGTGAAGATAGTCGAGAAAGGCCGTCTGCGCCGCGATATTGAAGAGGAATACATCCGCCGATCCCGTATGCCGCAGTTGGTGGCCCTCGATCTGCGCGCCGAAATCGCTGGCTGCAATGTGGCCCGCGAGCGCATGCTCAGCCTCATCAAGCGCTACGGCCCGGAAACCATCAAAGGCGTCATCCGCAAACTGCAGAATGATTCCGAAAAAGCCTTCCTAACCCGCATGAAGACCATTCCCGACGGCATCTGGCGCGAAGTCGGCTGGATCGAGATGGCAAACACGCAGGATCGCCATATCTATTGCAACGCTCTCACGCTTACCAAAAAAGGCAACAAGCTGATCTTCTCCAACGAAGGCACCGACCCGCAGTCCGGCACGCTGAACTGCACCATGGTCGCGTGGAAGGGCGCCATCGCCTCCATGATCTGCGCCCAGATGCTGTTCGACCAGATGTTCGTGGTCGAAGGCGCCTACCGTCATTGCGAATTCAACGCGATCCCGGGGACGCTAACTTGTGCCACCTATCCCGCCGCGGTAAGTGCCGCACCCGCTCTGACGCTGCTGCAAACGATTGCGTTGGCCGGACTGGTTATCTCGAAAATGCTGGCTTGTTCTTCCGATCCCGAACTCCGCAAGGAGGTACAAAGTTGCATGGGAGCGGCCATGTATCCGGTTGCCGCATTCAACGGAATTGATCAGCGCAAATCTCCATTCGCTTCCTTCCTGCTCGATCCGGTCGGCGCCGCACTGGCCGGCCTCTCGTGGCGCGACGGCGTGGACACCGGCGGCTGGCCCTGGGACCTGCAAAGCACCATGCCCAACGTCGAGGAGCACGAATGGTTCTACCCCATCCTCTATCTATGGCGGCGTGAACTGGCAAATGCCGGCGGGGCCGGCAAGTTCCGGGGGGGCAACTCCGCCGAACTCGCCTTCATCCCGCACAAGACCGACCGGCTCACCTTCTTTACCGCAACCGGCCACGCTGCGGTGCCTCCGCCGGGGTTGTTCGGTGGATCGCCGCCCTCGACTACGCGCTATACCATCAAGCGCGACGCCCACGTCCGCTCGCACATGAGCGAGACGGGCAAGATGCCCGACACGCTGGAAGATCTGCCCGGCAAGACTGAGTATCTCGCGCCGAAAAGCTTTAACATTCCCGCCCTTCCAGACGACGTATTTGTGCTAGCTTGGGCAGGCGCAGGTGGCTACGGAGATCCGCTCGAGCGCGATCCGGAATCCGTGCACCGCGACCTGGTGAATGGCAACGTTACCGCGGACTGGGCCAAGCAGGCGTATGGTGTGGTATTCGATCAGAGTGGCAAGCTTGATAAAGCCGCCACCGATCGCATCCGCGATCAACTTCGTGCCGGGCGCCTGGCGATCGCACCGACGAAGGAGCATTTCAAAGCCAATGTAGACGGCGCCCGCCAGGTGGCAGAAGGGTTGTTGCTGGTCGGCAGCGGCAGCGAGGCCTTCCTCGCCTGCGCCAAGTGTCACACCCGCATCAGCAGTGCTCGCGACAACTACAAGCTGCACTGCGTAACCGAATCACACCCGGTGACCGCAGCGAATCCGCACATTTTGGATCCGAAAACTTACATCGACGATTCGGTCGTGTTCCAGACTTACGTGTGTCCCGGATGTGGCCTGCTCCTGCAGACGGAGATCCTGCGACCGGGCGGCGAACCGCTCTGGGATCTGCAACTCGGCGAGGTGAAGCGCAAGTGAACATCGGCCTCATCGCATCGCGTAACGCGCGCCGCTATGGCGATAAGCTCGCGCTGATTGACGCTAACGCCGGCCGCCACCTGACTTGGCGAGAATTTAACGATCGGGTCAATCGCTTGTCGCATGCTCTGTTTGCCCGACAACTGACAAAGGGCGACCGCGTCGCCATCTATTCCAGAAATTCGCTTGAGTACCTCGAACTCTTCATGGCCTGTGCCAAAACTGGAGTAGTGGTTGAACCGATGAACTGGCGGTTTACACCCGAAGAAGTCGCGGCCACGCTGCGTGACGGCACTCCTCGCGTCATCCTGGTCAGCAATGAATACGCGGACTGCTATCGATCGATCAGCGCCGGTCTGCCGTTCATCGAACTAGTGGTCGGTATCGGCAATGGGCATGGTTTCGACACGGATTACGATGCGTGGATCGCTACGTGCGCGAATTCCGAGCCCGAAACAGTCCACACCGTAGGCGATGACGATCTCTACTTCATCTGTTACACCGGCGGCACTACGGGCGTGGCGAAGGGCGCGATGATCACCCATGAGAACGCCTACACCACAATGGTGAACATGACCGTTGCCGAGCACATCACCTCCAGCGACGTTTACATCATCATGGGCCAGATGTTCCACATCGCAGTGCTGCTGCCGCACGGTTACATGTTCCATGGCGCCACGGTCATCATTCTCAATTTTGAGGCGCGCCGCGTGCTGCAGATCGTCCAGGAGCATCGCGTCACGAGTTTTCTCGCTATCTCCACGATGATGAACTACATCATGGAGGTGCCCGACTTCCGCGCCTTCGACACCAGCACGCTCCGCCTCATCTCCTACGGCGGGGGCCCCTTCGCGTCCGCCACCCTCGAACGCGCCATGCAAATGTTCCCGGGCATAGGCTTCCTGCAATATATGGGACAAACCGAAGTCAGCATTATGTCGGCCTGGCTGGGTCCCGAAGATCACGTCCGCGGGTTGAGAGACAATCCCGGGCTGCTTCGTTCCTGTGGCCGCGAGGCCCTTCTTTGTGATGTCCGGGTCGTGGACGAGAACGACCAGGAGGCCCCGCGCGATGGAAAAACTCCCGGCGAGATGATTGTGCGCGGCGGAAACGTCATGCGCGGTTACTGGAACATGCCCGAACTCACGGCTGAGACCCTACGCGGAGGCTGGTGCCACACTGGGGACATCGCCACTTGGGACGCCGACGGCTACATGTACGTGGTGGATCGCAAGAAAGACATGATCGTCTCCGGAGGCGAAAACATCTTCAGCGCCCGCGTTGAGGAGATCATCTACCGGCACCCAGCCGTAAAGGAATGTGCGGTGATCGGCGTCCCTCATCCCGTGTACGGGGAAACTGTGAAGGCGTGTGTCGTGCTGCGGGAAGGCTACACCGCCACCGCGGAAGAAATCATCGAGAGCTGCCGCCCTCACCTCGCCAGCTATCAGAAGCCGACCTCGGTGGAATTCCTTGATACCCTCCCCAAATCCCCAACCGGCAAACTGCTCAAACGGGTCTTGCGGGAAAAACATTGGGCGGACCAGTCCCGCCGCGTAGGAGGCGCCTGAATGCCAAAAATTGGACAAGGCCTGCTCACTTCCGGCCGCGAATGCCAAGGCACGCTGCGCGTCGTAGACACTATTCCGGATGTTCTCCGACTCATGCGGGAGGACCTCTCGGACGTAATCCTCTTCATGCAGTCGGCATCGGCCACCGCCGCTACCCCGCTTTTTGCCAAGATCAAGGGCATCGTTTGCACGGCTGGTGGGGCTACGTCTCACCTGGCGATTGTCGCGCGTGAATTCGATTTGCCTTGCGTGATGGCCAGCGCGATGGAATACACTAACGGCCTTGACGGCCGCAGAGTCAGCCTGAACCAGAAAGGCGAGATTCTTCTCGACAACTGATGGATCGCCCCCCCACTCAAACCCGCGTCTACATCAATCTCGGGTTCCCCGAGTTGGCGGCCAAGCACGCCAAGCTGCCCTGCGACGGCGTTGGTTTAATGCGTGCCGAGTTTCTTGCGCTCTCCATGGGAATCCATCCCAAAAAGCTGATCGCCGATGGGGGCGAGAGTGCTTTCATCGAGTCCTTCGCCAATGGCCTGGCCATAGTCGCCCAGGAATTCGCGCCCCGACCGGTGTTCTTTCGAACGCTGGACCTGAAGTCCAATGAATACGCCGGCCTCGAAGGCGGCGACCAATACGAGCAGCGCGAAGAAAATCCCATGCTCGGCTTTCGCGGCGCATCCCGCTACCTCGCCGATCCGGAAAGTTTTCGCCTCGAACTCCGGGCGGTAAAGCGTGTGCGCGACGGAGGCCTGCGAAACGTTCGGCTGCTGCTCCCCTTCGTCCGCTTTCCCCGGGAACTCAAGAGATGCCGCGAAATCATTGAACAGGAGGGCCTGTTTGCTGATCCGGAGTTCGAACTCTGGATGGTGGCCGAGATTCCATCAAACGTCTTGCTGATTGACGAATTTCTGCCGCTGGTGTCCGGCATCTCGATTGGTTCTAATGACCTCACGCAGCTTATGCTCGGGATTGATCGCGACAGCGCTCGCTTGGCCAAAGAATTCGACGAACGCGACCCTGCGGTCCAGAATGCAATTGCAGCGATCGCGAAGGCTTGCCGAGCTGCGGGAAAGCCTGCCTCCATTTGTGGAAACGCGCCATCTCGCTACCCGGAACTTGTTCCCCGGCTAATTTCCGCGGGCCTGACCAGCCTCTCAGTTTCACCGGAAGCGTTTGAAACCACGCTCAAAGCCGTCATCGAGGCCGAAGCCGCGTTAGGATTTGATGCAACACCACTCAAATAGAACTGTCGTCAGGTTACTGCCGTCCGAATGGCTAAATGCTGGGCGCTAACTCCTATGTCTGAACTTCAACCGCAAGACGACTTCATCCATCCCACCGGCGAAGAGCCCACTTGGCGCGAAGCCTGCTACTTTGATTTCTTTGATCCCGCCAGCCGCCTCTCCAGCTTCGGCTACATCGGCGCGCATCCCAACCAGCAAGTTGGCGACGTCATCTTTGCTCTCTGGCGCGACGACGTCCTCCTCGGCAGCTTCACCCGCTGGGACTTCAACATCCCCCGCGACATCGGCGAGGAGCGCCTCGGCTTCGGGCATCTCTTCTTCCGGCCGCTCGAGCCTTTCAAAACCTGGGAAATTTATTTCGATGATGGCCGCGTCCGCGTGGACACGACCTTCCACGCTATCCATCCCACCTATTCTTGGGGACAATCCCACGGCGCACTCGAGAAAACCAACAGCCATCACTACGAACAGCAAGGACACTACACCGGCGAAGTGCGGATTGGAACTGAACGCTACAAAATCGATGGCGTCGGAGTCCGCGACCACGCCTGGGGCTGGGGTGCCCGCGCGGGTATCCGCCGCTGGATCTGGGCCTCCGCCCAGTTCTCTAGCAGGTTCGCCTTCAACACTTTTCTGGTTACGCTGGCTGACGGCCGCGAAATCTTTTACGGATACATCTGGCGAGGGAAGCAAAACGAATTGATCCGCAGTTCCATGCTGAAGGCTGAGTACGCGCCCAAAGGCCAAGCTCCCGCCGCGCTCGCACTCACAATGGAAGGTCGCAATGGGGATCGTGTCAGCGCCAGTGCAAGAGTCCTCAACGCCTTCAACACCTCGTTCCAGGAGCGCAACAAGACTGGCTATCACTACTTCTGCGCGGCCGAATTCCATTGTGAAGGCCAGGTCGGCTACGGACAAGTCAACGTTCACTGGCAAAAACAGGAACACCGACCGGAAAACTGGACGGTCTCGCAGGAGTAAACCACTTCAATTGCAGGACTCAACGATCAGTGCGATGCCTTGCCCGCCGCCAATGCAGGCAGTCGCCAAGCCGTACTTCCCTTTTCTGCGTCGCAGTTCGAGCAGCAACGTAAGCACCAGCCGTGTTCCGGTCGCACCCAAGGGGTGCCCCAGGGCAATCGCGCCGCCATTCACGTTGGTCTTCTCACGATCCAGTCCGAGTTCTCTTTCCACGCCGAGATATTGCGCCGCAAAGGCCTCGTTCAGTTCGACCAAGTCCATGTCCGCGAGTTTCAGCCCCGCCTTCTTCAAGGCTTCCTTCGAGGCCGGCACAGGCCCCAACCCCATCTCAGCTGGATCTACGCCGGCGATTCCCCAGGACACGATTCGTCCCAGCGGCTTGCCGCCCGACCCTGCGGTCGCATCCTCATCCGCGATCACTACCGCGGCTCCGGCGTCAACGATGCCCGAGGCATTCCCGCCGGTGACCGAACCATCTTTTCCAAAAGCTGGCCTCAGCTTAGCCAAGGCCTCTACGGTTGTGTCGGCCTTTACGTGGTCGTCAAGTTCGTACTGTTCTGTTCCCCTTTTCGATTTGATTTCGACCGGCTGGATTTCTTCCTTCAATCTTCCACGTGCCGCCGCTGCGCGCTTCTGGCTCACGAAAGCGAACTCATCCTGATCTTCGCGAGTGAGGCCGTATTTCTTCGCCACACGCTCCGCCGTTTGCGCCATGTACAGGCCGCAGTAGGTGTCGTAGAGAGATGACATCAGCATGTCGATCAATGTCGATGATCCCAACCGCAGTCCCCACCGCGCCCCAGGGATGACGAATGGCGCCTGGCTCATCGATTCCATCCCGCCGGCCAGCACCCGCGTCGCCTCGCCCAATTGGATCATCTGGGCGCCGCTCACAATGGACTGAATCCCCGACCCACACAGCCGGTTTACAGCCAAAGCCGGCCGTTCCTTCGGGATTTCCGCCCGCAACGCCACATGGCGCGCTGCATAAATTGCATCCGGCCCGCTTTGCACCACGTTGCCCATCACCACGTGATCGATCTGCTCCGGCGCGGTTCCCGTGCGCTCCAGCGCCGCTTTCGCCGCCACCACCGCCAGATCGGTCGCCGACATCTCTTTGAACTGCCCGCAGTACTCCGCCATTGGAGTGCGTGCCCCGCCAAGTATCACTACGCTCTTCTGCATGAAATCCCCTTAATAGGCGGCATGGACTATTTGCTGACTTTTTGTCGCTCCTGAAGAGCTTTTTGCCGAAGAAGAAATTTCTGGACTTTCCCGGTTCCGGTGGTCTGGAACTGATCCACGAAGCGGACATACTTAGGAACCTTGAACACTGCCACCCGCTCGCGGCAATACTCGACAATCTCACCCTCCGTCGCGGTCTCGCCCTCCTTGAGCTGCACAAACGCCATTCCGGCTTCCTGCAATTTTTCATCTGGCACACCCACCACGGCCGCAGCCACAATCTTGGGATGGGTACAAAGCAGGTGTTCCACCTCGACCGCCGAAACGTTCTCCCCTCCCACTTTGATCATGTCTTTGATGCGGCCTGTCCAGACCAGGTACCCGTCTTCGGTCACGAATCCCGCGTCGCCCGTGTGCAGCCAGCCGTCTCCATCGAGGGCCTTCGCGGTTTCCTCCGGGTTGTTGTAATACCCCTTCATCACCGTCCAGCCCCGCACGCAGATTTCCCCACGCTCCCGGCGCCGCAGGGGCTCGCTGGTAACGGGATCGGCCACTTTGACTTCCGTTCCCGGCTGCGGCCGTCCCATCGTCCCGATTCGCTTCTCGTATGGATCGTTCTGCCAGTGCGCAATACACACATTTGGGCTCCCTTCCGACAATCCATACAACGAACAGATATTTCGGATGCCGATCTCTTCCGCCACCATTCGCAAGATCGCAGGTGTCCCTGCCGTCCACCCTTTTTTCAGAGATGCCCGTGAGCGCCGCTGAAAGTCTTCGTGATTGCGAATCGCCAGGTACATCGGCTCCAAGCCCGCGTACGCCGTGATTTTTTCTTCTTCTATGAGGCGCAGGGTTTCGCCCGCTTCGAAACTCGATCCCGTGTACAACCGGTAGCCCACGGTGATCGCCCCCAACAGCGCACACACCGAGCCGCCCACATGAAACATCGGCATGGCAGAAAGCAGCCGATCTTCTTCATCAAAGCCGGCACGCTTCGCCATCTGAAAGGCATTGCGCAGGCTCTGTCCCTGCGTCAGCATCGCCGCCTTGGGAAATGCCGTGGTGCCCGACGTGTACTGCAAAACAAGAACACTGTCGGGGCGGACTTCGTCCTTGTCGCAGGCCGGGCCCGCGTCACCCAAGCCGAGCACCTCCGAAAACGATCTCATCCCGGCACGTGCCGCGCCGACCATAATCAGGTCCCGCAGCTTGGGCAGCGCCTCACTCTGCGTCTGGCTACCTGCCGCCTGCGTCAACTCCGGACAGATCTCGCGCAGCATGGCGATGCAATCGGTCTTCAGCAAAGACGGACAAAACAACAATGCCCTGGAGTCCGACTGTCGCAGCGCATACTGAACTTCCTCTTTCTGATAGCGGATATTGATCGGCACCATGGCTGCTTCCAAAGCGGCCAAAGCGAACTCCGCCACCGCATATTCCTTGACATTTGCCAGCCACACAGCGACGTTGTCGCCTCGGCGCACGCCTAGAGCACGCAGTCCGCCGGCAAACCGGCTCACCTCCCGGGCGAATGCATTTGCCATGATCCGCTCCCCGGCAAAGACAAGCAGTTCCCGTTCCCCCCACTTCGAAACGCATCGCCGCAGGGCTTCCGGCAGCGTCGTCCGGTCCCACTGCATGTCACACTGCATGCCTGGCTCATCTTCGCGGCCCCGCAGGTAGGCCAACTGCTCTAAATCGGAGTGGGCTGCTTCTTCGACCATGGGGAGAATCATTTCGGCAGGTCGCCGACCATCTGCAGCACCTTGGCGCTGTCGTAAAAAATATTGAGCTTCAGGATGAGATTGTTCTTGATGGTAAACACGTCCACCGCATCGAAGATTACGTCACGCCCGGTAGAGGTCCGGCCCTCAAAGTGGATCTCTGCCGCCACGTCGCCCGCCTCGCTAACGAACCACCGCGTCACGTCGTCGTAGCGCTTGGGATAAAATTGCAGAACTCCCGCGTAGAAATCGCGGATTGCCTTTCTCCCCTCGATGTGCGGAAGCATGGGAAAGGACAAAACTCCGTCCTCTGCAAACACGCCCGCCAGATCATCGAGCCGCGTTTCATTCACTGCCGCGAAGTAGCGCTTTGCCACTGCTATGTTCTTGTCACCGCTTCCAGCCATTGTCCTCCTCGACCGGCACCCTACTGGGCGCTGAACCCACCATCCACCGGTAAAGCGACCCCGGTGATGAAACTCGCTTCATCGCTGGCCAGGAATAGCGCTGCTGCTGCAATCTCTTCAGGCTGCGCAATCCGCTTCAGCAAAGTGAAGCTGGCATATAATTCGCGGATCTTTCCCGGATCGCTCCCGCCCAACTTCTCACAAGCCCGCTGCAGCAAAGGTGTATCCACCGCCCCCGGACACAAGCAGTTCACACGGATCTTTTGCTCCGCGTAATCCGCCGCCATGCTGCGAGTGAGTTGGATCACCCCCGCCTTGGACGCGCCATACGCAGAGTACTCCCTCACCGCTACCAGCCCACCCACCGACGACATGTTTACAATTGCCCCGCCGCCCGCCTTGATAATCTCGGGCATGGCAAAGCGGCTCATACGGTACACCCCATTCAGGTTGACGGAAATCTGCCGCTCCCACTGGTCATCATCGGCCGTCGTAACCGAACCTGTGGTCTCGATCCCCGCGTTGTTCACCAGAATGTCTAGCCCGCCGAGTTGCGCCACCGCCTCCTGTACCATGCGTTCGGCATCGCGCATCTTGCACACGTCGCCCACCGCCCGCCCGAACTTCCCACCGCTCTTCTTCACGGCATCATCGGCTTGTGCCGGGTTCACATCGGCAATCACCACGCTCGCGCCCTCGTCGGCAAACCGCTTCGCAATCGCGAACCCGATCCCCGACGCCCCGCCCGTCACCAGCGCTCTTTTACCTTGTAGTCGCATATTGGACCTTATTCCTGGATCTGGTACCCACCGTCAACCATCAAAGCCGTACCTGTGACAAAGCCTGCCTCATCGCTGGCCAGGAACAACACTGCGCTGGCAATCTCCGCCGGGGCTGCCGCCCGTTTTAGAAGCTGGCCATCGACGTAAGCCTGCTTGATCGCCTGCCAGTCCCCATTGGCCCCGGCTTGCGCCTTGGCGGCGTGCTCGAGCAAAGGCGTATCCACCACGCCGGGATTGACGGAATTGACCCGGATCTTGTGCTGGGCGAAGTCGCTCGCCATGTTGCGGGTAAGCTGGACGACCGCTCCCTTCGAAGCCCCATACGCCGCCAAACCGGAGTATCCGAGGAATGCGGCGATCGAGCCGATATTGACCACCGCTCCGCCGCCAGCCTTGATCATCTCTGGCACAGCGTACTTGCTCATACGATAGACGCCACCCAGGTTAACGCCGATCTGCCGCTCCCAGTCTTCATCGCTGATATCCACCACGGTCCCTTTGATATCGATCCCGGCGTTGTTGACCAGAATGTCCAACCCGCCCAGGAACTTCACTGCCTCGCTCACCAGCCGCGATGCATCCGCCGCTTTCGAAACATCGCCGATCAAGCCGTGCACCTTTTGTCCATTTTTGCTGAACTTTTTTTCCGCCCGCTTGCATCCTTCAGCATTGATGTCTGCGAAAGCCACGGCCGCTCCTTCGTGCAGGAAGCGTTCGACGATGGCGTATCCGATACCCGAAGCCCCACCTGTCACCAGAGCGCGTCTACCTTTCAGCCGCATGCGTTACTCCTTAGTGATTGCGCTGGCACCGTCGTCCCCAGCAATTCCTTAATCCGGTCCATACCCTGGAAAGAAGACTTGGCCCGGCCCGGATCCGCGAACGCAGTAATGTTCCACAGCACGACGTGGCGCAATCCGGCACGCGCCAGAGCCGTCACCTGCTCCGCCACATCTTCCGGTGTGCCGTGCAGGGTGAAGTATTCGACCACTTCCCGCGGAACTTTCTTGATCACCCGGATGGCATCCTCGCGTCCGAAAAGCGAAGGCACATAATCATGGAATCCCGCCGAACCTTCTCCGAACGGAGGCTCGTAGCCGAAGCGTTTGAACACTTCTCCCGGCAACAGCAGGCAAAGTCCCTTCACCAGCAGGTGATCGAGCAGTTGCGGGATGCCGCTCCGATCCTCGTCGACCACAACGTAAGCCAGCATCCCCGGCGTTACCGCGTCCACACTGCGTCCGGCTTCTGCCGAAGCCTTACGAATCGCCGCCAGCTTCTCCCCATACTCTGCCGGAGTCATCCTCGTCGGAAGCCAGCCATCCGCCAGTTTCCCGGTGATCGCCAGCATCCGCGGGCCGTGCGCCGCAACCCACACCGGAGGCGTCCTGCCTTCATACGGCTCCAGCCCGAGTACCGCGCCTTCTAACTGAAAATGCTTCCCGTGAAACGAAACCGGATCGCCCGCAGACTTCCACATAAGTCTGAGAACTTGAATTCCCTCTTCGAGCTTCGAAACAGGCTGGCTGAAGTCGATGCCGTAAGGAGTGAGATTGCACTGCTCGCCCGACCCCAGCCCCAGAATCAGCCGCCCGCGGCAAATGTGATCGAGCGTCAAAGCCGCCTGCGCCAGCATTGCGGGATGACGCCGCAGGACGTCCGTTACTCCCACGCCTAACTGAATTTTCTGGGTGTTCGCGCCCACCGCGGACATCGCTGCAATGGGATCAAAGTAGAACGTCAGCGTTCTTCTGGTACTTCGCCAGCGGAGTAATATCGGGAGTCCACACCGACCGTGGATGCCATCCCATGAGGTGACAAGGCCACCACGCCGAGTCATAGCCCTTGCTCTCGGCGCGCTGCGCCTGCTGAATCACTTTGTCGAATGGCGGCATGATCCCGCCGGGAACGCCTATCTGTATCCTCACGAACGCCCCGATTCGGTTGCGTCTTGGAGTGAACCCGTGTCATTCCAGGCGAAGCGAGGAATCGACTGCTCGCCCGGAAGGGGTCACACCTTGGTTTTGGATCCGCGGAACTCCAGCTTTCGCATATTCTTCGGATCAATTTTCTTCCTGAGTAACTCGACCTCTTCCACGCTCGGTGCCGGAGTTTCCGGAACATCCGCGGGTATCAGCAGTTCGAACCCTGTCTCCTGCTGCACCTCCTTCGGTGTAATGCCGTGGTGCACCGACTTCAGCCGCATGCGCTTGCTGGTTGGCTCAAAATCCATCACACAGAGATCGGTTACGACGATTTCCGGCCCGTTGCGCAGGCCCAGCTTCGCCCGCGCATCGCCCCCGCTGAGATATCCCGGCGCCGCCAGAAAATCCACCTTCTCCACGAGGGTCCGCGGGTTGTGGGTGGTGGACCAGATATAAATCCGCTTGTGCAGCGTGCACATGTCGCCCATGCCCGCCGAGCCCGGCAGACGCACCTTGGGCTTGTGATAATCCTTCCCAATGATGCTGTTGTTCACGTTTCCATACTGGTCGATCTGCGCCCCGCGAATGCAGAATATCTCCAGCGTATTGCGGTGCACGTATCCCCACATATCGCTGATCTGCGGCAGGTACATTACGCAGTTCTTCCACATCGTGGGATCGAGCGTGTTGCCGATAATATAGCCGGGATCCGCATCCACCCCCACCGCCCCCGCGACCCAGGTCATCTTCGGCGCATGCGTCTCGCGCGCCAGCATGAATGCTGAGACCGGGATGTACGACACCGTGCCGTTCAGCATGATGTCGTCATCAGTGAACGCGTGCGCCAGCGTGGCCACCATCAGCTCGTCAATCGTGTAGTCTTTCGAGACCTTGCCCATTCTCAGCTCCAGAAGCTCTTAATCCGCAGCAGCGCCTCCGCGCCACCCACCGCCTGCAAATACTCGGTCTGGGTCTTCGGGGCCAGCACGTACTTCTCCAAGAATCCGTTCGTACCTTCCTGCGTGCGCGACTCGGCCGCGTAAAGTTCCATCACACAGCGATCAAAGTTGTAGTTAGGAAACAGCGAGCAAGGATGAGCCCCGTATGGCACATGCACCACCGCATCCACCTTGAAGTAAGGCAACCCGGTACGCTCCGGGGTGCGGCGGATTTCCTCGGTATCGACAATTTCCTCCACCGTCACGATGACCTTGTTCGAAGCCCGCGGGAACACGTCCACATCTCCCCAGATCGGCTTGGGAAAGAACTGCACATTGCCCAGCGCATCGGCCCGGTGCGCATGCAGAATGCACACATCTGGAACCAGAGCCCGGCACGCAATCACCTTCTGCCCCGTGAACGGACACTCAATTACCTTGGTCGTATCGGGATGAAGATCGACCACCGCGCTCCCCAACCCGGACTGTGTAACCATGAACGGCAATCCGTACGCGCCCGCACTGAAGCGCGTGAACATCTGGTGCTCGGTGTACTCCTCCATTGTGACCTGGCCAGCTTCGACCGCACGCCGAAACGCGTTGGCCATGCCGAATTCGTCCAGGTTGACGATGATGGCCATCACTTTGCTTACGCAGCCGGCCGCGATCAGCCAGTCCAGCCCAATGCCACCGACGACCATTGCGGCTTTCAGATCGCGCTTGCCCGCCCGGATAATCTCGCGCACCAGCGCCAGCGGACTCATCTGCGTCCCCATGCCCTGGATCGCAATGGTGTCCCCGTCGCGGATCATGGCCACCGCCTGCGCCGCACTTATCACCTTGTTTTCTTTCCTGGCAGCCATTTCCTCTCCCGCTTACTTCTTCTCACCGGCCAGGCTATCCACGCGAAATACCTGGCAAGTGTTCTTCAGGTAAGGCATCCAGCGCTCGCGGTGCTCTTCTTCCGACATGGCCACGTCATCCAACCCTTCCCACCGCGCTCGTTTGCCGATGAGAATCGTGGCAGCAAAACTGACCGCCGCCTGGAAAATCTCCACCAGGTGAAAGCACCCGGTGTTGCGTCCCACCTTCTCAATAATCCGCCGGCTGATGCCCGGCCCAATCACGTCGCCCTTCAGTTTCTGCACGTTGTCGAGGGCGTAAGGGCAATACTTCTTGTAAGGCTGCTGCGCCATGGCGGCCGCGACTTCCTCAATGCGGCCACTCTGAATGTCCACCACCATCTCCGCCTGGAAACTGTGCTCCACATCCAACAGCGAAGCGTGCACGCGGAGGTAACTTTTCCCCTCGTCAATCACCTTTACGTTCACGTTGCGCTCGTAAATCTTGGGCAACGACGAACGGTCAATGTTGGCATCGGCCAGGATCAGTGGCATGGGCTGCGAAGGCCTGTCACTCATGGCAAATCTCCCTTCCGACCTACCAAACGATTGTTTTGTAACAGATCGTTCGGCTCAGGTCAATACAACTTTAGCCGGAATCACGCACGCCTGCCACCATCCACGCGGATCACCTGGCCGGTGATATACGCGGCCTCCGCCGAAGCCAGGAACAACACCGCCGCGGCCACCTCTGCCGGCAATCCCGTGCGTCCCAGGGCACTCTCGCTAACCTTTTCTTGGATGTATTGCGGTGTCACGAACTGGCTCTGCATCTCCGTCGCGATCGAACCCGGCGACACCGCATTGACGGTCACGCCCCACTCTCCAAGCACCCGCGCCAAGCCGCGCGTGAAAGTCTCCACCCCGCCTTTCGCCGCCGCGTAAGGCAAGGTCCCGGGACTTCCGCCCGCCGCTGCCCCGATCGACGAAATATTGACGATCCTTCCCCAGCCCCGCTGCTTCATCACCGGAATCGCCGCCTGCGTACAAAGAAACACACTCCTCAGGTTCACCGCCAGGGCGCGGTCCCAAAGCTCAGGGGTCCATTCTTCGATCGGCCGCCTGGCAACCGGGTCGGCTGCGTTGTTGACCAGGATGTCGACTCCGCCCGAGCGTTCGCCGATCTGGGCAAGCATCCAACGAACCGCTCCCGGGTCGGAAACATCGGCGCCATGGGTCCAGGCGTGCCCTCCGGCGTCTTGAATCGCTCGCAGCGTCTGCCCGGCTCCGTCTTCATTCTTGCGGAAGTTGACCACCACCTGCGCGCCGCTCGCCGCCAGTGCAATCGCAATCGCCCGTCCGATGCCCGAACTCGCCCCGGTCACCAGCGCGACCTTACTCTCAAGCTCCACCCGCATGCTGGCTCCGATCGCTCAGCGGGCCGGTTCGCCTCCGCCCGCATGCGGCAACGGACATGCGTACTCGACCTGGAAAACGGAATTGAACTTCTGAAATCCAGTGACGATGGCGAAATAACAGCCCATCTCAACGATCTCCGGATCGCTAAAGTGCTCGTGCAACAGCGCCAGCGTTTCTTCGTCGATTCGTCCCCACGAGCGAAGCGCATGCCAATCCGCCAACTTCAAAATCGCTTTCTCCCGCTCGCTAAATGCAGGGGAATCCCAGTAATGATCGATGTCGTCAACTTTCTGTTGCGGAATATTGTTTCGTCTGGCCCAGACGATGTTTGCGACTTTTCAATACTCGCAGCTGTTCAGCCGCGCCATCCGCAGCCGAGCCAACTCCTTGGTCTCCGATTCTACCCTCCCGTTCAGGCACGACATATAGAAGTCGTTAAACTTTCGGAAAATCTCAGGAACGTGCGCCATGAACGCCGAGTACACGGAATCCCCGATCCACTCCTGGTACATCTCCATGGTCTGCCGGATATCAGGTTCCATCTTCTCCGGTGGCACTAGCGGTAAAACTGGCATACGACCTCCTTGAATTGGCGTTAGCGGAACGCGGGCATCACTTCCTTGCCCCACATTCTGAGGCAGTCGAGCACTTTCTCCCGCGCCGGTCCGCCGGGCAGGCGGAAGCGCATGATCAGGTAGTCTACGTCGTAATCGCGCCCATACCTCTGCGTCTGTTCGATGCAGTCCCCCGGCGTGCCGGTGATGAAATGTTTGCGCGCCCGCTCGCGCGTGAAATCCGACTCCTTCTGGAACTCGGGATGATGCGTGAGAATGCCCCAGTGAAAATAGAACAACCACTCCTGGATGGCCAGATCGAGAAAGACCTCGTCCGACGCCTCCCTGCGAGCCGAAACCCAGCCATCGCGCATGAGCACGACCATGGATTTGTTGCCGTGCTTCTTCGCTTCCTCGCGATAAACCTTCACCTGCTCGTTCCACACCTTGGGATCGAGCGGAAACGGATCGCTGCACCACGCATCGCCCATTCGTCCGGCGCGGGCGATCGTCTTCGGGAACATCCCGCCCACCCAGATCTCCGGCCTCGGCTGCTGATAAGGCTTTGGTGTCAAACGAACATCTTTGAAATTCCAGAACTTCCCTTCATAGGAGAACTTGTCCTGGGTCCACGCCCGCATCATGATCTCGTAGGCTTCCTCAAAGCGAGCCCCACGCTCCTTGAAGGGAACATCCACGAATTCCTGATACCCCGTGTGATACCCGGAGGCAATCCCCACGATGACTCGCCCATGGGACAGGTGGTCGATCATGGCGAACTGCTCCGCCAGATGCATGGGGTTGTACAGCGGCGGTATGCAGATGTAAGTGCCCAGCCGGGCGTTCGAAGTGCGCGTGGCGAGGGTGGAAAGCAATATCAAAGGCGACGGGAACATGCACTCGGTTCGCCCGTGTCGTTCTGGCACAACAATGGAGTGAAAGCCACCCACCTCCGCCAAGTCTGCTTCCTTCAGCAAATAATCGACAAACGCGCTCGTCTGATCGCGACTTGGAGGCGGCTGATCATAAGGCCCGCCATGCGTGTCTAGCAGATATCCGATCTTCATGCTTTTGCCTCTTAGCAAAAATGGGGAATCACTTTCTCTCCCCACATGCGAATGCACTTCATGGTGCGTTGGTGATCCGGTCCGGTGGGATGCCGGAAATAGCACACGATGTATTCACATCCCACCGTTTCCCGGTAGCGCTCCACTTCTTCGATCACCTGCGAGGGCGTGCCTGCGATGTCGCGATTCGGCGCAATCCGTTCGAAAGTCCACTCCTCGTCTTTGATGGTGCGTACCCAGGGCTCCCATTCGGTATTGAATCGTCCCGACTCGAAGAACCCGAGATTCTTGTAGAACAGGTGCATAGCCCGCAGCCCCGGCCACCACACGTCCTCGACCTCTTTCCGCGTCTCGGCCACCCAGCAATCGCGGATCAGCACGGCTTCCGTCTGGTTGCCGTGCGCCGCCGCTTCCTTGCGATAAATGTCCGCCCACGCCTTCATGACGTTGATGTGGTGCAGGGGATCTGAAATCCAGCCATCACCTAAACGCGCCGCCCGCTTTAAAGCCGGCTCCGACATGGCCCCGATCCAGATCGGCGGGTGCGGCTTTTGCACCGGGCGCGGCGTGATGCTCACATTTTCGTAGTGATGAAATTTTCCGGAATAAGAGAACTGGTTCTGCGACCAGGCCTGGCGGATCACCTGCAGCTGCTCGTTGAACAGCGAAGCTGCATCCTTAATGTTCTTGCCGAAGAGCTTGAACTCCGGCTCGACCAGCCCCAAACCGACTCCCAGGACGGCGCGCCCGCGGGAGATGTTGTCGAGCACCGCCCACTCTTCCGCGATATGGATCGCATCCCATTCGGGCAACTGCAGAATCGAAGTCCCGAGCCTGATTTTCTTCGTCCGGCTGGCGATCGCAGCCAGCAGGACAGCCGGAGCGGGGAGATATCCGTCGGGCATCATGTGATGTTCGGGCACGAACACCGAGTCGAAGCCAACGGTCTCCGCCAGTTCAGCCTCGCGCAACACCTCTTCATACAAACCGGCTATATTGCGCCCGTCGGGCGGGTCCTGCGAATTCACCAGCATGCCGAACTTCATGCGTCAGCGCTCCAGAAGTTACCAAACAAACGTTTAGTAGACTACCAAGGATTGGTCATTTTCCGCCCAAAACCGCCGCAAGTCAAGCGCGGCGTACACCGCGCTGTACCCGCTGCCCGGGCGCCGCGCTGGCTTACTCCCCAGCCCTCTCTGCCCGGAACATCTTTTCCCCATTGAAGGTCCGCATCTTCTCCACGTGCACGATCAGGACCAGGCGATCCGGGCTCAGATAGCGCTGGATTTCCTTCTCCTGTTGCGCCTTGGGCAAAGGCTTCAGCGCATTGGCCACGGTTGCTTCTGCCCACCGTCGCACCATCTGCGGATCTTCGCAGAACTCTACCCGGCCCCGGATCGTAACCTGCTTCAGCCCGGTGCCCTGGAAGCAAATAGAAATCGCCGGGTTCCGCCGCAGCGCCTTCACCTTGTCCCGGTTGCGCGTTGAGGTCAGCATGATCATGCCATTGACCACGGCATAGGCCATCTCGCACACCACCGGCTCACACTCCCGGGTCACCCATCCAATCACGCATTTCCACGGAGGCCCATCGATGATCCGCCAGGCCTCTTCCTCCGAAAGCACGAACGAGTCGAGATACTGGCGCGTCCACCAAGGCGGATGAGGTGCATCATCAGACTTCATCTGTATAGACCGCTCAAACAAAGAAAAGGGGCCGCGAGGCTTGTTCAGCCCGCGGCCCACGCTTGGGGAAGGACTGCTTTAGAAACTGAGCTTCAAGCTGAACTGGATCTCGCGCGGCACGCCGACGGTCGTGCTGATCACGCCCACCTGTGGCGACGAGAGGTTCGAATTCGGCAAACCAAAGTTCGCGTGGTTTGCGATGTTGAAGAAATCCGTCCGGAACTGCAGGTTGGTGCTCTCTGTGAGCCGGAAGATCTTCGCCACCGAGCCATCAATCTGCACGAATCCGGGACCGATCACCGGGGTACGGGAAGCTGTGCCGATATGACCTGCCGCTGGCGTGGTGAAAGCGCTAACGTCGAAATATTCGTTTACCCCACCCAGAACCGGGTTGGGGCGGGAGATATTCGGGCGATCTGGAAAATCAATGAAGTCGCCGATACCGCTAGCGTCGGTGCCCAACAGCACGGAGAACGGCTGACCGGTCTGTGCCGACCCCAGCGAGCTGACGTTCCAGCCTCCGAGTAGCGCATCCACTACGCCGTTGGCGCTGCCCAAATGCTTCCGTCCTTTGCCAAACGGGAGTTCGTAGGTCACATTCTCGGTGAACCGCTGCCGCCGGCTGAACGCCGACTCGGAGCGATCCAGGCGAATATTGTAGGGATAGAGACTGGCCTGGGCCACTCCCGTCAGAATGTTATCGGAATTGTAAGCGTCAGATTCCGAAATATTCTTTGCCCAGGTGTAACTGGTCTGGAAGCTCACGCCTCCCACCGCGCGAGACAGCTTCACTGTCCCCCCATTGTATAGCGCGTTGGTATCATACCGACGGGAATACAAAGAGAAGCCCACCCCGGCTTGGACGAATCCGGGCGCCCCGGTCGGCGGAGTTGGTGCGGCGCACCCGCTTGCCGGAAAAACGGGAAAGCCATTGCTATCGAGCACTGGATGCGCATCCCCGCCGCACGGCTGGTTGTAGTTGGCTTCCAGTTTCCGTGGCAGGTGCCACGACTGAGAACCGGTGTACGTGATCTCCAGGCTCATGCGCCCTGGGAGCTCCCGTTCCACACCGACACTCCATTGTTGCGTGGTAGGGGAGTTCATCGGTTCGAGCACGCCGGTAACCAGCCCCGGAAACGGAGTTGGCGCTGTGCAAGTGGCACAGGTCGGAAACTGGCCGACCGGGGCAAAGAAAGTGTTCAGCACGGGCTGCGGATTGTTCCATTGCAGAATGCCCTGTGCCAGCCCGGCGAAATCCACGAAGTCATTAAAGATTCCGTACCCCATCCGGAGTACGGTTTTGCCGTCCCCGAAGGGATCGTAGGCAAACCCCACTCGGGGTTGAAACTGGGTTAAGGAATAATTGTTGTAAGGCTCGCCCACATGCACGGAGGTTGCGAGCGGCGATTGCCAGTTCCCCAACTGATTGTGTGCATCCGAAAGAACCGGAATCTGGAAATCATGGCGGAGCCCAAAGTTCAACGTCAGTTTGTGGGTAATGCGGAAAACGTCGTTGACATACCACGCAATCGGCGTCGTCCGCACATTGAAATGACTGGGCGGACCGTCGTGATGGATCAGAGTGACCGTGGGCGCGCCCTGCAGCAGTGTAGTTACGTCACTGAAAGTGTAGCTGCCGCCAGGGATTGTAGCCGATGACCAGTTCCACTGGATACGTTCCACCATGCCGCCAATATCGATCGTGTGCTTGCCATGGACCCATAACAGGTCATCGTTGAAGGGCACAACGTTCTTCGCCTCGGTAAACGGACTGGCATCGTCGTTACCTAGCAACGACAGACTTCCACCCGAGGTCCCCGCGCTGCCGTTACCCACTGTAATCACGCCAATAGTTTTCTTGGCAGGGTTGCCGGTGTATTGATCGGACTGGAGTTGCACCGTGGGGTTCGTGCTGGAATTGAGGAACTGCCTGAGCAGACTCACGCTGGCCGTATTGACCAGGCTGGAACTGATGGTGCGGCTCCACTTGACCAGAGCGTTTTGGTCGCGGTCGAAGCGATTGAACTGGAAGTCAGGAAGATTGAATGCTTGCGTGGCGCTGGCATCCACAATCTGGTAACGGAATTGAAGTTGGTCCTTGGAGGTTAATGCGTGAGTGAGGTTTGCCACCCCGAAATCCTGCCGTGTAGGTTGGTGGTTGACGAACGCAGACTCAGCGACACCGGAGGCTGGGAAGGAAGGAAGTGAAGGCGACGGATTAGGAAACAGTGCCAGCAAGGGCAGAACTGCAGGCACGAGTCCGGGCACAGGCACACCGTTGATATTGCCAATACGCGCTCCCGCATCGGGCACAAAAGCAATGTCGGTGGTGTTCAGACTTTGGCGCAAACCCTCGTAGTTGATGAAGAAGAAGGTCCGGTCCTTCACGATTGGACCGCCTAACGTGCCACCGAATTGGTTGCGTTTGAAGGCGGGCTTGTAGGGCAAGCCATCGGCATTGAAATCGAAGTACGACCGGGAATCAAAGATATTGTTTCGCAGGTACTCGTACACATTCCCATGCAATTTGTTGGTCCCGGTTTTCGTCGCAAATGTCACCACCGCCGCCCCTGCACCGCCGTACTCCGCGCTGTAGTTGTGGCTCAGCACCTTGAATTCCTGGATTGCTTCCACACCTGGCATATCGCCCGCCGCTGCGGTCCCCGGCGACGTCTGGCTGCCATTCGAGAAGTTAACGCCGTCCATCAGGTACGCGACTGAACTCCCCATCGACCCATCGGCAGAAATATAGGATCCCGTGTTCGTGGCCGCGCTCAACACGCTCGGCGCCGCCGTGCTGGTGATCTGCACCAAACCTGGCTGCTGGGTGACCAGCGCCGTAAAGCTGCGCTGGTTCAGCGGCAAGTCCTGCAGTTGCTCAGTCTGGATCACGCTGGAGACTTCGGCATTCGTGGTCTGCACCGTGGCTTCTTCCGCACTGACTTCCACCTTCTCGGTTACTTGGCCAACATTTAACGCGATTTTCAAGTCGGGATTAGCCCCAATATTCAGCCGCACCGAATCGACTACCGCTTTCTGGAAGCCGGCGTGCTCCACCGTGACTGAGTAGTTTCCGGGAGATAGCTGCAGCACAGTAAAGTGCCCTTGCCCATCGGTCACCGCCTGGCTGGTCTGCCCCGTGGCATTGTTCTTCACCGTAACTTTTGCCCCGGTGAGGACGCTGCCCGTCTTGTCGACCACGTCTCCTGCTAGGGTCGCCGTGGTCACCCCGACTTGGGCCCACGCGGGAAATACCCAGCAAACTACTTGCACGTACAGCAAACACACCAGTGCTGTTACCGCAACACGCTTGAAAGCACGCATAGCCACTCTCCTGGGGCAGTCGATTTGGTCCGAAAAGCAAAGCTTGGGGGGAGGAAGCGAGGACTGGGTGCGCAATGACAATGGCGTCGCACCCACAGGGAAGCGGACTGCGCTTTTTCCGGCGACTTGGCAACAAGGGCTCCCATGTGACCCTCCGGCCTAACAACCGCTGTCTGCTTTTTTGCAATATCTGGTTCTGTTTCCACCAAACGATTGGTTGGTATCTCTATTTAGTCGTTCCAGGCGCGCTTGTCAAGCATTTTTTGAATGGCCGCTATGCAAATGTCCGATTCCAAAAATGGAATAGCAGGATTCAGAGATCGCGATTCCTGAATTCGCCATTCTTGTTGAGCCAGGTAAAGCCATTTCTCTTGATTAGAGCCAATTCCGATCTCTCTCAAAAGCGGTCGGGGCAAACCGACTCGAAATCACCGACTCGAAATCACAAGGAGAAGCGGCAAAGGGCGGGCCTGACGAAAATCAGCGGTGGGAAGAACTACCAGCAGAAACAGCGAGCGGCCATCGTACAACATCGAACGCGGGAATGCGTTTGCTACTCCGCGCATTCCCGGCTCTCGCTCAGGAGGTTTACTTCTTCTGCAGAGATTCGATGTACTTGTTAAGATTGGCGACCCGCTGCTGCACCTCGGCTTCGTGTCCGCCGCTCATACTCCAGAACAGCTGGCCCCACATCGGCATATCCTTGCTCCCGTGGGCGGCCAGCACTTCCTCTCCACGGATGATCGCAGAAACCTTAATCGCTGGATATTTGCCTCCGTTCTTTCCCGCCAACGCGGTCAAGTCGGGCGGCGGCACCTTCAAGGCATCCGCAGCCGGACCGTTCCCTTTGCCCTCGGTACCGTGGCAGACGGCGCAATAGGTTTTGTACATCTCCTGCCCCGATACCGCTGAAGTGGGTTTGACCGGGACATTCTTGATTTCTTTCTTCGGCTCCTGAGCCGACGCCATCATCGCCATGGCGATGACTACCGCGAGAACTATCCAAAGACTTCTATGAGCACGCATTGATTTCCTCCTTGGGATTCATCATTCTTACTCGTCTTAGACGGCGCACAGCAAGTTAGTTTAGTTGGGGACAAACTCCCAACTGCCAGGACCATCACATCCCCGGGCGATTAAAGACGCAATGATACCCAACCGTAGAGCGCTATTTCAGTTCCACACTCCGTTCAAATGCCGCAATCGCTTGGCGAACTCGCGCCGGAAGCGCTTGCGCCCGCCTCGTTTCTGGATCCGCATTAACACGACTTCCCCGGTCGTCAGCAGCCGACCTTCGTGCCGGATCTCAATCGCAAACGTGACGCTGGAATTTCCCAACTGATGCGCTCGCACTGCGACCTCGAGCACATCATTGTATCGAGCTGAACCGTGGTAGTTAATCGCTGCCTTCACCACATACAGATCGCTCCCCGATCCCGCCACTCCGTCCGGATACGGAAGCCCGATCGCACGCCAGTATTCCGTTATCCCTACATCGAAATAAGTCAGATAGTGTGCATTGAACACGATTCCCTGCCGGTCTACCTCCGCCCAGCGCACCCGCAATGCCATTTTGAACGCAAATCCATCGATTGCCATGTTGCCCCTGGCGCACTCCATATCGTAACCGTGGGATCTCTCACCTCGAACCACCCTCTCTTACATGGTTGCTGTGCACAACCATCTGTGCGGTTGCTCCGCTTCGGTTGGATAGTAGTACGCAAAATCTCCGAACCCCGTGCGTCCTCCGCAAGTGTACTTCGCTGTGCCAAACAACAAGTGCCCGGTGCGGTGTGGCCAGTGCCCCGATGTGTCCACGATATTGAGCGGTTGCACCTCCAACGCCAGCTTTTCACCCCCCTTGCTCACAACCTCCGCTTCCACCCGGGTTGGAACGCGTCCGCTCTTCGGCCAGTGAACGGTGAAGTCCGCCGACTGAAGAAGATCGCGATTTCCGTTGCGCAGGATGTACCCGCAGAGTTGCTCGCGTCCATCCGTAAACCCCTGGGGATAGACATTGACCGTAAGCGACTCGTCAAACAGCGGCCACAACATGATGTACTGTTTCCACTTGGAACGCCCGCCCCAGCCCCACATCCGGTCGCGGTAGCCCAAGCTGTCAATTGCAATCGTCGCATTCTGCCAACGGACCGCGCCGGTGAACCGGCCGACCTGGTCAAAGTGGTTGCTGGACGGTCCCGCCTTTTCCGACTCCATCCATAATTTCGATTCCGCCCAGGAGTAGGGGGCGTGAACGGCGTCGAACTGAAGGTCCAACTTTATCTCCGGGCTCACGTAGTAAACCTGCCACCGTTTCATCGGCTCCACGTTTTTCATGAAGACCGGGCCGAAGCTCAAACGATCTTCCTGAATATCCGCGGGGATGTGGTAATCCATCTTCATGTGATGGTGCAGAACCCGATTCCCCTCGAACACAGCAGCGATCACATCGGCGCGCTCCTGATTGGGAAAAACGCCCAGGTAACACACGAACTGCAGATCATGCCGGCGATCGTAAAAGCCCCAGTACCAAGCCTCGCGCCACCAGGGTTCCGCCCCGGTCTGGTGGATCAGATCATCATGCGGCTGCAACATGGGTTCTCCAAAAGGCGTTTGCGTGGCTTCCGCCGTGCGGCACGGACTCCTCCCGCCGTGCCGTGAGGTGCACGCGCCGAACTTAAAGTGCTGCTTTCCTCGACGAGTAAACAAGCGTTTGTTTGTTCACCGCCAGAAGATTACCATGTGCCCTCAGACGAAACCAGTTATTTCGATGGGGAGATGTCCGCTATGGTCGAGAGCGTAAATCGCGAGATCGCAGTCTTCGAGACATATTTCCGACGATTTTTCCGCGGCGAGGACCGCTCCAATCTACAGTCGGCCCTGTTTAACGTCCCCGGACGGCTGGTTGCAGGTTGCTGGGCCGATTACGAGAACATGGGTGCCGTCTTCCAGCAACTTCTGCCAACTATTCCGGCAGAGCAAATCGGCCGCCGCATGAAGAAAACAGCGGAACGGCCAGGAATCTTTCAGATCACCTGCCTGCTCGTGAGTTATCTGATCGCGCGTCAGCAGGAGATTCTATTACGGCAGGTCGCAAGGTTGCCGTACAGTGACGAGAAGCATCTGGAGGAGATGTATTTGCTCTTCGAGGCGGGCCGGACAATTTTGAGTGTAGCCCGCAACGACGGCGTGCATTTTCCAGGGGAAGCGCGGGATTCCATGCCTCTTCTCGATGATGCCGCGCAGCAGGCGCTGGTGCGGCAATTAAGCGAGCCCTCGCCGCAGGATCTGTCCTGGAGGCGCCGCGCATGGGCAACTTTCACCGCCTATAACTTCCTGTTCCATGGTGAGATGCGGGACGGTATTTTCAATCACGGGCCTTACGATCTTGGAGGTGGCCACTGTCTCCTAGTCAAGGAGCTAACGGAGCTGCACAACGACTATTTCCCATGGTCCAGCAAGATTCGTGAGCTTCCTGCGGGCTTCGTGCGGGCAATGATCCTGAAGGACGTAGAATGTCGTTTCGATGTGCTCGGCGGTGTTGCCACGCAGCCGCAGGTACTCGAGGACAGGATCGTTCTCGATGGGCTATTCGAAATATCCAAGGACCAACTGATCCCCACCGATGCGCCTGCCGCTAAGAAGATCGTGGATGTTGTGTCGGAAAACAGCAGCATCCTCTATGAAGAATTCTGTGGCTGGGAGGAATCCCGGAAACTTCGCTACGGCACGCTCCTGCACGCGAATTTTCTGCGCGGTTTCTGGGAAATGATCCCTGGGAATAGCGCCCCTGAACTCGCCCATCGCACAATTGCGGGATACGAGTGCTCTGGGGAAGCGCACTTTTCTGAGTTGGCGACTCGCCGAATTCCGTTGGTTATGGAGCACATCGCCGGCACCGCAGGATCGATCTTTTCGCCGCTTCGTCTCTGAACCATCCGGCGGCGACTGCCCTGAAGGTCTCATTTAGCATAAGATACCAACCGCTGCTGTGATCTATGCTGTTTCGGAAGTTACGATGCACAGAGCTCAATCGCAGGTTACGATCTCACGCTTATGGGTTTTGCCCGGCGGCGACTTCACCGTGGATTACTCCATCCTGGTGGAAGGGGGAGCCTCGCGAAAGTATGCGGTGCCTTGCCCCGCATTTCTCATCGAGCACCCTGGCGCGCTCGTTCTCTTCGACACGGGTCTCAGTCCCCGTGCCATTAATGACCCGATCAATTACTACGGGGAGGAAATCGCTCTAGCCATGAAACTCCGCTTCTCGCGGGAACAAGGGGTTGACGCGCGACTGGCTGAGCTTGGATACCGTCCAACCGATGTCGGCCATGTGATCATGTCCCATCTCCACATAGATCATGCGGGCGGAATGTGCCTGTTTCCCCACGCAACATTCCACGCGTTTGCCGATGAGCTGACCGAGGCCCGGGCGGTGCGCCACGCACCTCATGCCGTCTACAAACTGGAGGATCTGGCTGCCGTCGAAAACTGCGCATGGAAGCTCTACGACAGTGACGTAGATATCTTCGGAGACGGTAGTCTACGGTTTTTCAAATTGCCTGGCCACAGTGCGGGCGAGGGGAGCCTCCTGGTTAGGTTCGGTTCTCGCAATCTCATGCTGACCGCCGATACGGTGCACGTGCGCGAAGCTCTCGAGCGTGAAAAGCCGACCCTTTTTGACTCTGATCCGGTGGCGGCTGTCCGCAGCGTGCAGCGGCTCAAGCAGTTGATCGCAGAGAACCGTGCTGACTGCTGGATCGCTCATGATGCGGAGGATTGGCAGCGCTATTGCACCTTCCCGAATCCGCTAACCTGACTCAATTCCCCATTGTTGTCAGACTAACCAACTTGTCATCGGGAATTGCAGCGCAACACCGCACAAGCGCAGCGATGCCTTTTCCACGCAACTCAGAGCCGAAAACAATGACGAGCTCCTTCTCTGTCCGTAGTTTGTCTCTCAGCGCGGTGAGTTTATTCCGACCGGATTGCAGCACTATCGTCTCCAGCCAGGAAAGCCACTGCTTTGCCTTCGCTGCCCTCATCGACCTGCACAAATTGCGTTGCTTGTCGCGTCAACTTGATCAGAAGTGCATTGATCAGATACAGACGCGAGTGGTGTAGGCGTACATGACGTGACCGGCGAAATTTGTACCAAGTGGAATGAGAGAGAATCCACTTGGAGGAAAAGCTGGTCATGCCAATCAAGAGGTACAAGCCAGCAGCAGATCGTGACGATGCTGCGGCAGATCGAAGTAAGCATCGCGAACGGAAAAACCACCCCACAAGCCTGCAAGGAAGCGGAGATCACAATGCAGACGTTCTACCGCTGGCGAAAGGAATACGGCGGGCTGAAGATGGACCAGGCGAAGCGACTGAAGGAACTGGAAAAGGAAAACGGCAAGTTGAAACGGCTGGTCGCGGAGCTGGCGCTGGACAAACAGATCCTGAAGGATATTGCGGGTGGAAACTTCTATTCCGACAGGGTTTTCGCCAGTTGACGATCAATTACGACACTAATCGAATCCTCTGCTGTTTTGTTACATCAGATCGAATATGAGGGTACCTGACCGTAATTCATGAGCACTGTCCCTCCAACCAAGGCAATGGCACCGATCGAGTGTCTTGAAGCTCTGCTGCAGGCGACGAAGGCTATTTCCAGCACGCGCGATCGTCACCACAGTGTGGAAATATTCGCGCGAGAAGTTGCACTCCGTTGTCGCCTTCGACTATTTGTTCATCAGCAATTGTGCGGAGGATGCAAACGAAGCGAAGTGGATGCTGGAGGCGAATGGACGAAGACTTGAAAACGCGGAAGTTGGGATTCCCCTCGAAGAGTGCACAGGCCGATGGGCGCATGAAAAACAGCAGGTGCTAGCAATCGCAGATTGGACCCAAGAACAACGGTTTCCGAAGATGCAGGAGTTCCTTCGTGTGCTCGGCATTGCCTCCACCTGTACCCTGCCCCTTACCAGACCAGATCGCCGGATTGGAGTACTTGAATTCGGCAGCTCTCGTCCCAACGCATATGCCCAAGACGACGTCGCGTTTCTATCTATCGTGGCGGACCAGATCGCTCTTGCGATCCACGCCGCTGACGCGGCCCAAGCACTGGCAGGAGTTCATTCCGTTTGAGATGGCGCACACGCCGTTGAAGATGACTATCGAAGAAGCTCACGCCGAAGTGAATCGCGGCTGGGCCCAGGCTTATAGTCCGGAGGCGCTAGCGCATGCGGTCGAGTCGCTGCACGATCAGCCTCTGGGTTATCGCGTGAACATGTTCCTGGCGCGCCTCTGTTTCCGCGGCATCTATTTCCCGATGATGGGGAAAATGGCATGGCTCAAGGTGATTGCGCAGAATCGGCGAACCATCTTCAAGCTTGTAAGGGAGGGGTTCAAGGCCGGCGCCTGGCGCGGTGCGCCGGCGAGGATTCCCGCCATCCCAGTGCCGCAGGTGGAGGCGGTCGTCGCGATCGCACAAGCAGCGGGCGGTGACGGGCAGGCGATTGCGTTTCCCGCCGATTGAAAGTCGCTTATGCGCTTTTCGGCCTTGGAAAGCTGCTCCTGGGTGATGCCCACCGTATCAAGCCAACCTTGCTTGGCTTCGCGCCCCGCCTTGCGGTAACGCCCGTAGACCGCCTGGAGATACTCCTACTTCGCCTTGTGCCCAAATCTACCCTCCTGCCATCGACTCTGAGTCGGGTCCCATCCTAAATGTCTCGACGCCCTCCCCTCCGGTTTACATTTAGCATGGCTCGATGCCGACGGACGGAAATGTGCGCAAGATCAGCTTCCTTATAATGAAGTCTGGGCTCACTAGACCGAACAGTTCCTCCACCCGGCACTGTTGAAAGCAGCTATTCCAGTTGCAGCTTGCCCGAGAAGCTTAGCCCGGCAAGATCTCCTTAAGCGCCCACTCGATCCTATCGACTTCTTCGCGGATCACTCTGATCGATTGTTGGTTTTTGAATGGGTGGGCCACCGGAGTGATTCCTTCCACAGCGCCTCGTATTTGATGATTCCGAGCCCAAATGAAGTTGAGCCTTGCGCTTCTCTCTTTGCGATTTCTGTAAACGCCGCAGACGAACTTAGTGGCAAGCCAGGCAAATACCGAACCAAACAGCACCTCAACCGGAATACGATCGGTTGCGCCGTCAAACTCTGAAAACAAGAGTCGATAGACCGCTTCACCCATCCCAAACGATGCGAACAATACAGTTGCCCCGAACAAATATACTTTTAAGCGCTCCATTGGTTGCAAGCGTATGGAGTCGTCGCTTCCGTCACGTGTCCGCACAAAGTTGATGGACATCTTTTCCCCCCCCCCAATGATTTGTCAATGTTCCCGAGGTCGCAATCAGCGGCACCAGCGCCAGTCTCGCTGAAATGATAACTTGAAATTCCACGCGTCGGTGGTGACGCAGCGGGCGGAAGCCGTGGCAACCGACAAACCGCATCTCGTGTCTGGCTCGTTCCTCCCGAGTCACGCTAGCGCTTTTTCGGAGGCGCGCCCTTGGTGAGCTGAGTGGGGCGGAACAGTGGGTTGGGGCGCGCGTTCGAAAAAGCCGTCAGAAGGAAGCCGCTGGGGCGGCGGACGCGGGCGTTATGCAAATTGAATGGAGCGAAGGAGAAGTGTTGAAGTTGGCGGGAGTCGGTACGGAAGCGGAGGAGGGGGCACGCGAGGGTGTGGGAGCGAGAATCGATGGTCGAAAACGGTGGGACAGAGGGCGCGAAGTAGGGATCGGGGCAGGAGCAGGGCGGACGCGGGCGGAGCGCGGTGAACCGTGCAGAGTTTTCGAGTTGTGGGCGAGCCGTTTCATGCTGCAGTAGTGACCAACAGTGGTGGAGAACGGAGTTGGATTTGAGCAGCGGTGAGTCGTTCGATGACCGCCATCGGTCCGCCACACTTGGGGCAACGCCAAAGAGGATCCGATTCCTGGACGAGGGAGGATTGTGGTTCGATCTGCGATGGAACCGTGCCCAGTGCTGCGAAGAAGATACGCAGCAAAGATTTTGTCTGAACCGTCCCGTGTGCGTCTGCTACAATTTATGTTCGTAGGCTCGAGGAGATACATATGTCGACCACAACGACTACCCCGACTCCGCCGGAAGCAAAAGCGGCACCTATTAGCCTGAGCCCAAATGCCATTGCCAAGGTAAAGGGAATCATGGCGCAACAGAATCCCGCGCCGGCTGGCCTGCGCGTGGGGGTGGTGGGAGGCGGGTGCTCGGGCTTCTCCTACTCCCTGCAGTTCGACACCAGCGCGGGAATGATGGACAAAGTGTTCGATATGGACGGCCTTAAAGTGTTCGTGGACGCCACCTCGATCATGTACCTGAACGGCTGCCGCGTGGATTACGTCGAGACCCTGGAGGGCGCCGGTTTCAAATTCGAGAACCCGAACGTGAAGAGCACTTGCGGCTGCGGGTCGTCGTTCAACGTCTAATCAGATTAGCGCGAAAACTACGGAAGCCTCGTCGCAGGGCGAGGCCTTTTCTTTTGCTCACGCTTTTTTCATTGACCGCTGGATCTTCGACGGAAGGGGAGACTCGATTGTCAGGCACCATAAAACCGGGCACCATCATGATGAAGGCGGGCACCATCATTCCCCAATCCTTGCGAGTAGAAACGGAACCATATTCACATGGCTGGGAAATCATCAAGAATTCCGACGCCGACGCCGTTGATCGAGACATCCGACGAGCTGACTGGAACTTTGTTTTTCTGGCTGGCAACATGCAGGCGACCGCCTTGGGTTGTTGGGGAGAAAGAACCATACGGAGAGCAATCGAGCGAGTGCTGGCGAAAGCGAAACCGTCGAAACTTAATTGCTTGGAAATAACGCAAGTCTCCGCTAAACAATTCCTGGGCTTTCCCTACGTGCATGTCTCGGCGCACTCACGGCATATCCAGAAGAGCCCATTTCTACAAGAGCTTGCCGGACGGGACGAGCCCTAGTGGATGTCGAATGGGATGCTGGACGTGAATTACGCTCGCCCTAGACCAGAACGCCCAGCAGCTTAGGTGAGCGCGGACCGCGACGCCGCGGGCGTCGTGGGCGTGTGGGCGAATGTCTCTCGCCCTGCGCCGGAATCCAGAGCCTTCTCGGCCAATTGTGGACGATCACTATCTTCGAATCGGTGGCAAGGT
>CAVZBV010000003.1:0-125792 GCA_963773645.1 uncultured Acidobacteriaceae bacterium
GCCCATTCTTCCTCCGTTTGCTTTTCGGCTACAGAACGTTATTTATGCTCAGATGGCAGCGTGTAAAGACAATGCAGAGTATTGGATAGCAGCCCGGACCTGGTAATAGTAATCCGAAATTGAATGGCGCGAGGAGATTGATGCCATTTTGTTTCGCATTCAAGCCAGTTTCGTGAATAGTCGACCAACCTTACCTTACCGGATTAGGTAAGGGTTGTGCCCGTGACTCGGGCAGAACCAGTGCCTCAACGGGTTGCGGATGCCCGCATCCGGCGAGATGAAGGCGACATGCATGATCAACCACGAGTAGACTTACACCTCTGAGAACGTAACAACGGGAATCGCTGCGGGGCTGGTCTAAGGCCACCAGCGATGGTGGCCTTAGGGCGGGTCGGCCTAGCCCCACAGTTAGGCCGCGACACTTGCTTCCAACCCGATCCCGGAGGGCACGATGACAATGCACCACAGCACGAAGGACGTTCGAACACTTTGACCGCTGGGCGCCCACATACGACGCATTCTGGGGGCAGCGCTACCTTGATCGCATTCACCAGCTCATGCTCGACGCAGTGAGCGAGAGCGGAGCCGGGGCACCCAGGGCCCTCCTCGACGTGGGGTGCGGCACCGGACGGCTGCTTGTGAAGGCCGCCGCGCTTTGGCCGAACGCGCGGCTCCTAGGTGTGGATCCGGCGGAGCGGATGGTCGAGGTGGCGCGCGGGCGTGTTCCCGCCGCCACAATTGCCGTCGCGGGCGCTGAGGCATTGCCGGTGCCCGACGCTTCTGTGGATCTGGTCCTTAGCTGTGTCTCGTTCCACCACTGGAAGGACCGTGCGCACGGCCTGCGCGAAGCGGCACGCGTGCTGCCTCCTGGTGGCCGCTTGTGCCTCGCCGACATAACGGTGCCCGGCTGGGTCAAACGCCTGGTCCGGGGAACAAAGGCCGCGAGCTTGTCTGGCCTCCGCTCGTTCATTACGGAGGCGGGCTTCCGATTGGAAGGGCAGCGGCTTACACTGGCGCGCATGGTTTGCGTGGCAGTGGCTGTAAAGGGCGACTCCCGTCCGTGACGGGCCTAAACATCTTTTCGCTGCGTACTCAGAGTTTTGCGCCGCGTCCGCGTAGGCCCTCAAAGCCATCGTAGTCAGCTGGAAGATTGCTGGCTCTCAAGCAGGTTCATTACGTCCGTTACCTTTCCTTCGATCCATAAAAGCGGCAGTCTATCCTTGAGGCTCCAGTTGTGTGTTGGGTAGAGAGAATGCCGTGCATGTCATTGATCAGAAAAATGACCCAACGGGCTATTTTCAGCGAACCGAGAACCTGGGACCAAGCCGTCACCGTCCAGGCGGGTGAGACTGCTCACGTGAACTCCATCATCTCTCAGAAACAGGCATATCTCTTGAAAAACGATTGGGCATGGAAAAAAGAATGCGCTCCTGGCACCTGGAATAGGAGGTCATCTTGCAGCCGACTCACCGTATCGGGCTCCTAGTGCTTTTGGTTGTTTCATTGGTCATGGCTCTCTCAGCTCAGGATAGCAACCAATCGCTGGGAGATCTGGCTCGGCAGGAACGTGAGCGCAGACAAAAGCAATCTGGCAATTCCGGGCAAACGGATGCGAGCGAGACCAGCGGGCTGAAGGAAGGGAATTTCAAAGCCAATGTCTTGATCACCGATTCCCATGATGCAATTGAGAAATGGGTGTTGATGCCCGAGGCCGACCGGGTGGGCGCAGGACGGATTCGCCAAGTAACCCCCGGCAAGAAGTATTACCTACCCTTCGTCGTAACGGACTATCCATGGCCGGCTTCGGAAAGGATGACTTTGACTGCCCACGTGCGCTTTATTTCCCCAGCCGGCAAAACCCTATTTGAATCACCGACGTTTTCCAGGACAATCGGTCCCGACCTGAGATCCCCCAGCGTGATTGTCCTGAATCCTGTCATGGATGTTACCTTCGATCCAGATGATCTTCCCGGTACCTACACAATCCGCGTGACTATAACGGACCATGTTCACTCCGCCTATGCGAAGGCTGAAGAACAATTTCAGCTAATCCAGGGAACAAGTGCCGGAGGGGAAGCGGCGAAAACGCCTGCGCCGGCCTCCCGAACCGAACCCCGATAGGGCCAGATAGCCATTCGATCTCGACCAGTTGCCGGCTACCAACACGATTCCGGGCGGATCGTCGGCGATCCGGAAGTAATCTTGCGGGCAGCCTGTGGCAAGCCGTGAAACTGTCGGGTCGGAGAACGCTGGAAAGACGACTCTTCTCTCCGCATGGTATCTCCTTGTCGGTCGTGGCTCGGCGACTACTGAGAGCCACGTCTTCACCGGCTCATTCACTTTGCTCGGGTGGGAGGCAGTGCCGTCTTCACTCCGATGGGCTCCTGGTTCTCCGCCTGTTGCTGGTGGCGAGCCGGGGACTCGCCGATCCGCATTTCGCTAAGACGGTAATCCTGCTGGTTCACTACGATGCCGAAGGTGTGGTCGGACTGATTCTTGACCGGCGCACAGATGTCCCGCTTTCACGAGTGCTTGCGGGGATCAAGGCGGCGAAACACCTTTCAGACCGGGTCTATCTCGGTGGTCCGGTAGAAACTCCAGGGGGTTGAATGTCCGCCAGCGTCGGCAGAGGAATTCTCGTTAGCTGCATAGTCCAAGGCCAGCAGCGCGAGCGGTCTGAGTTATAGTGTCTGCTCGGGATCTACTTCCCCCCACAGCCCGTGAAGGAAGAGGCCGGAATGAACCGAGTTGCGAAGTTGGCCTGTCTGTCAGTTTTATGTAACACCATTTTCGCTGGCGTCGTCCCGTGCGCACAGGCGCAGGGCCGGACGCCGGACGCCGCCACCATAGCACGCCGCAACGCCGCCGAAAAGGAACTTGAGTCCATCGCCATCATCGAGCGCAAGGTCATGGTGGCCATGCGCGACGGCAAGCGCATGCAAGCCGACATCTACCGCCCCAAAGACCAGTCGAAGAAATATCCCATCATCTTCGTTCGCACCCCCTACAACTTCAACTACTGGGATGTGGAGTTGGGCGCGCCCCGCGACATGACGACCCAACTGGAAGCGGTGAAGCACGGTTACGCCTACATTGAGATGAGCGAACGCGGCCGCTACTTCTCGGAAGGCGACTATGACATTCTCGGTCCGCCCCTCACCGACTCGGACGATGAACTTGATTGGATGGGCGGGTTTCCCTGGTCCGCGGACAAGGTCGGCCTTATCGGCTGCTCCTCCACGGCGGAGTGGCAGTTAGCCGTGGCCTCGCGCGGCAACAAGGCCCTCGCTACCTTCATCCCGGAGAGCTTCGGCGCCGGCGTCGGCCGCGTCGGCCCGTACTACGAGCAGGGCAACTTATACCGCGGCGGCGCGGTGCAAATGCTTTTCGGCCCCTGGCTCTACGAGTCCGGCCTTGAAACCAGCGACGGCCGCCCCACCCTGCCGCCGGGCATGCCGCAGCAAGCCCTGGTCACAGCCGCCAAGTCCTACGATCTCTCCGCGCACCCGCCCACCGTTGACTGGTCCAAGGCCCTGCAGCACCTGCCCGAGAGCGACATCCTCGCCGCAGCCGGCAGCCCACACGGGATCTACGCCGACCGAACGCCCTCCGGCAAGCCCGGCATGATCGAACGCACCCCCAACGATCCCTCCTGGTACCAGGGTGGACTCTGGAACGACAGCATGCGCATCGACATTCCGGGCCTTTGGCTCATGACCTGGTATGACGTTAGCGTCGCCCCCAACCTTGCCGCATACAATTACGTCCGCAAAACCGCCAGCCCCGCCGTCGCCAGCCAGCAGTACGCCATCATTGCGCCCGTCGCCCACTGCAGCTACAAGCGTGCCGCGGAACACACCATCGTGGGCGAGCGCGACATGGGCGACGCGCGCCTCGACTACGACGCCCTCACCTACAGCTGGTTTGACCGCTTCCTCAAAGGGGAGGACAACGGCCTCCTCGCCAAGACCCCCAAGGTCCGCTATTACACCATGGGGAGTAATAAGTGGCAGTCGTCCGACACCTGGCCGCCAGAAGGCGCTAAGCCAGTTACGTATTACCTTGCCAGCGGCGGCCACGCCAATTCCCTCAACGGAGACGGCGCTCTGCTCCCCTCGCCGGAACGGAAGGACAGCGCCGACAAAATCGTCTACGATCCCATGAATCCCGTCCCCACCCACGGCGGAGGCTTCTGCTGCATGGGTGCCGATTACAAGCCCGGCGCGTTCGACCAGCGCGGCTTGGAAGCGCGCGGAGACATCCTGGTCTACAGCACCGGTCCGCTCAAGGAAGGCATCGAGGTCAGCGGACCCGTCGACGTCACCCTCTTCGTGTCAAGCGACGCGAAGGACACCGACTTTACCTTGAAACTCGTCGAAGTGCTGCCCGATGGGACCGCCTACAACATCGACGAGAATATCCAGCGTGTCCGCTACCGCGAGGGGTATGACAAGCCTCCCGTGTGGATGGAGAAGGGCAAGGTCTACAAAGTCGCGTTCCAGCCCATGCAAACCAGCAACTACTTCGCCCCCGGACACCAGTTGCGAATAGAAGTCAGCAGCAGCGACTTCCCACGCTTCGACCGCAACCTCAACACCGGCGGCGACAACTACAATGAATCGCAAGGCATAGTCGCCCACAACGAAGTCCACCACTCAACGCAATATTGCTCCAGCATCACCCTAAGCGTCGTGAAAAAGTAACCGCAGTGGGAAAATAAGTTTCAGATCAAAACCGGCTTACCCAGTGCGAGCCTGAGACGCTCAAATCCGAGGTCTCGGTTCCGTCCTTATGGCAGAGAACATGTCGGCGTACTTAGCTACTTGATGAGTCTCAGGTCGAAATTGGTCATTCGTTTTTCGATTGCCGATTTGACCCGCGAGCAATACCCGACAAACCACTTCTGGGGCACCGCGAGTAGCGCGTTGGCGTCAAGGCTTGATCAAGATAAACAGCCGGACAGTCTGCCGAGGCCGCGTGGGATTGCCTCGGTGAAGGTCATGCGGATTCCGTGCTGTGGTCGCAGGATCACCATCGGGCGTGCTTCGATTGTCTGGCCCGGAACCAGACGGAAATCGTATTTCCTGAGCAGAACACCCACAATCATGAGGATCTGCAGCATGGCGTAGTTGCCGCCGATACAGCCCCGCGGCCCAGCCCCGAAGGGCAAATGAGTGAAGGGCGTGCGAAGCTTCTCCTTCGCTTTGGAGAAGCGTTCCTGGTCGAAACTCTCCGGGTTCTCCCAGTACCGCGGCGAATGATGCACGCCGTAAATGAACACAACGATCGTCGACCCACGAGGTATATCGAGATCTCCTGCGCGGTCGTCTGCGAGAGCCATTCGGTCGACCATCCAAAACGGCGGATAAAGGCGCAGCGCCTCCAGGATCACCTGAGTCGTAAACTCGAACTTCGGAACGTCTGAGTAACTCAGAGGCCTTTCGCCCAGCACGGAATCGAACTCCTGCCGCACCCTGTCGACACAATCCGGACGCGAGCTTAGCAGGTAGATAAGCCACGATAAAGCATTCGATGACGTTTCATGGCCGGCGACCAACAGTTGCATGCTCTCGCTGAGGACCAACTCATCGCTCATACCTTCGCCGTCGCTGTAGCGAGCATCCATCAAGATCTGCAGCAGATCGTGGCCGGGGGCCTCGTCGCGCCGCCTGCGGATGTAGTCGAGCAGAATCCCGAAGGCTCGGGTTCGCATTTCCTCGTGTCTGCGCAACTCGCCCGAGACGGCAAACCAGGGATTCAGGTAGGGCTGGATGGTTTGCCGAACCATAAATTCCTGAACGGTCGAGATGGCCAGGCTGATGAGGTCGATGTCTTCCTCTTTCAACCGGGCGCCAAACAGAGAGCGGCCTACCATCCCAAAAGTAATCTTCATCATGAGGGGGTAGATATCGACTGGGCCGATACGGGCTTGTCTGTCGAAGTCCCGGAGCGAGTCGGCGAGGGAGTCTTGCATGATCGAGGACAGAACTTCGAGTTGCTTTCGCTCAAAACCCGTCTGGATGAGGCGGCGTTGCGTGCGCCAGGCCTCCCCCTCAGTGGTGAGAAGACCCTTGCCCAGGAAATGGCCCATCCGCTTCACTTGAATCTCGGACTTGTGGTAGTTTTCCGCATTCGTCTTCAGCACGTGCTGAATGACGGTGGGATTGGTGGTTACAATGGCCTCCTTGACGCCGCCAAAATAGAACCGGAAGGTGTCGCCATGGAGTTCGGTGTACTTCGAGAGAACCTGTACAGGATTGTGCGCCATCGCGCGCGAATTCAGGAAGGAACGGAATCGGGAGACGGCGGGCACGCTTTGCGGCAAGGTCACGCCTCGCTATCCAAGCGCTTCAGAAGAGAGAGACGCTGTGTAGTCGCCTGCCATACCGTCCGACCCTCCCAGCAGGGAGCATCGTATTCCGCGACGGTTTCCTTTACTATTTCCGACACGCCGGCACCACGAAGTTGCCATCCAGCCGCTAGTGCAGAACTGTGGGAGATCCCACGTGGTCTGCCTGAAATGGATAGCGTAGTCATATGTATAAATTAGGTACTCGAAAATTGATCCTGGTTTCCCAATTGCTTCAAAAGTCGCAGATGATGTTTGATCGCCCCGCTCATGGTGGGATTTTGCCGATAGGGAATGCCATACTCTTCGGCGGTCTCCTTCACAATCCGGGTCAGCGGAGCATAGTGAGTGTGGCACACGAAAGGGCACAGGTGGTGGACGATGTGATGGTTAAGGCCGCCCACGAGCCAACCGACAAGCGGGTTTTCGGTTGCATAATCGGCCGTTGTCGCGAAGATGTGATACACGCCGTTTTCAAACTCGCCACGATCCGAGGGAAAGTAGGTGCTGTCGACGGTGTGCGTCGTCTGGAATACGAGCGTTACGGCTAAACCGACGACCAAATGGACGAGGAGGAACGCCCCGGCGACCAGCAGAGGCGATTTTCCCAGCACCATCACCGGCAAAATCAGCATGTAAGTGAGGTAGAAGCCCTTGCCGGCAACAAGAATGGCATATTCTCGTAGAGGATGTTTCGTGCGTCTCAGATATTCATGGGTCGGAAAGAAAAAGCACTGGAAGTCCCTGAAGAACACATAATCGAGAGAGAACATCGCGTAAACGAAGAGCGCATAGATGTGCTGGAACCGGTGCCATGGCGCCCGGGGTTCATAAGGCGTAAAGCGAAAGATGCCGCGTCCTGAAAGCGCGTCATCTTCGTCGTGGAGATTGATGCAGGCGTGATGACCGCGATGATGGAGAATACGCCACATGTACGAGCTCATTCCGCACAAATCGAAGACATAGTTCAGGGTTTTGTTTACGAGCGACCGGGACGAGATGGCGTTGTGATTGCTGTCATGGGCGATGTTCAGCAAAAGGAATGTCTGCGCGAGCCCGCCTAAAAGGTAGAGGGCAACAAACTTCCATGAACCGGGCCTGAGCGCATACAGAGCAATCCAGCTGCCTACGAGTACCGCCAGACCCGCAGCGATCTTGACCCGCATCGTACGGTCCGCTTTAGGAGAAATGTTCTGATCGACAAAAAAACTATCCAGGCGCCTACGTAAAACTTTCGGGAAGGAAGAACCACCGACCGGCTCGATAATCGGCGACGCTGAGGTTTCCGATGGTACAAGATCCGATATCTCCGGCTCTCGAGGAATCACCGCCGCTTCGGTCTCGAACGTCATCGGCGCCTCCGCAATCATGGTAATTGGGCCCGACGCGTTCCACAAGGCGCATGAATGGCCCTGCGGCGAAATTGTTGCCGCGCCGTCGACAGTCTCGCTGAAGTATTTTATTGCGAGCCCTTAAGGGCAAGCAAGAAAATTCAGAACGGACAAAGCCTGGGTGCGGCGCTTCATCCAGGAAGCGATGACGCATGGCGTTGTCCAAATGCTATGCTTTGCTAATATACCAACCAATGAACCGTAGCGAACCGGGCCTCCTGCGTGGGGCCATAGAAGCTTGGCGTTGCTCCGCAAGTCTCCTTCGCGCCCCGTGCGGCGAAATGGAGAACGTCCGTTCCCCAGCTAGTCGATCGGCGATTATACTGAGAAAAAAACTCGTATATTCTCGCAGTCGGCCCACATTTCCGGTCTGCACCTCGAGACTCAATCGTGTTTCACCTCGCTCGGTGACGACGGATGTTTCGTTTTACCGACTTGCGTTCTATTCGACCTTGGAGGATCGCTGATTGATGACGGCGTCAATTCTGGACCACCTGGATAGGCTGGCAGATGAGCACCCGAACAAACTACTTTATTCGTACCTTGACGTAAACGGCGATCCGATCGAAAGCTACACCTACGCGTCGTTTCTCCATCGAACGCAGGCGATCACCGGACATTTGCTGAAAAAGGGTTGTTTCGCGGCGGGCGACCGGCTTCTGCTTGCCTACCCGCCGGGGCTCGAAATGATCTGCGCATTTTTTGGTTGCGTACGCGCCGGATTGATCCCCGTGCCGGTCTATCCCCCCAGTTCGCGCGGCTTCCAGAGCGCCCTATACAAGACGGTCCACATCGCAAAGGATTGCCAGGCGGCTGGGATCTTAACGAGCAGAGATTACCACGCATCTCTCAAGACGAATCTCGCCAGACGGGGAGTCTCGGCGTCGGGCGTCGACGTAGATTACATTTCCGGTCTTCCGTGGATCGCCACGGAAGATTTCGTGGACACGATTTCGGACCGACCACCTGTCGATCCTTCGAAGATCTTGTTTCTTCAGTACACGTCGGGTTCGACGATGGAGCCCAAGGGCGTGATCGTGACGCACGAAAACATCCTGAATACCTATGCGCTCGTGATCGACCATCCGGCGCCGGTCGTCGTTTCCTGGCTTCCGCAGTATCACGATATGGGACTGATCGGGTGCTACCTGTATCCAGCACTGAAAGGTGGCACGACGTACGGGTTCGCTCCCATGGACTTCATTCAGCGGCCGATCCTGTGGTTCAATGCGATAACGGCCTACCACGCCACTGCGGCGGCTGCCCCCAACTTCGCCTACGACTATTGCTTGCGCGCCGGGAGGCTTTCCAAGGAAAGCCTGGAGGCTTGTGATCTCAGCTCGCTTCGCGTATTGATGTGCGCCGCAGAACCCGTAAAACCGGATACCTACACCCGGTTTCTAGAAGCGTTTCAGCCCTATGGACTCAAGTCCGAGAGTTTCTATGTCGCCTACGGGCTGGCCGAGAATACTTTGGCGGTCTCACTGGGCGGTCGCAACATCGTTTCCGTCAACAAGCGTGCCCTGGCGCTGGGGAAGGCCCGCATGACTACCGAGGTCTCGGAAATCGACGGCGCCACGCAGATTGTCAGTTGTGGAACCTCGCTCCCGGGTCTCGACGTTAAGATCGTGGATCCGGAAGGACATTTCGCTCTTAAGCCAGAGCGCATCGGCGAAATTTGGGTCGCCGGAAGCGGTAAGTGCCAGGGTTACTGGAATAATCCTGAATTGACTCTGAAGCAGTTTCGTGCGCGGCTCGTGGACGATACTCCCTATGACGACGGCTACCTTCGGACCGGCGACATAGGATTCATCCACGACGGCGAACTCTACGTCTGCGGCCGCATCAAGGACATGATTATTCTCCGCGGGCAAAACTATTACCCGCACGACATTGAGAACGTCGTGGAGAAATCATCCAGTCTGATCCGGCACAATTGCGTGGCCGCGTTCCAGGTTCAGGAAGACAGCGAACCCGCGCTGGCAATCGTCGCCGAAGTCAAAAATCCTAAAGCGCTTCCCGAAGCACGAAAGATTGCCGCTGCGGTCCGGAATTATCTCAACGTGGAAGTGGCGACGATTTCCCTCATCGCGCCTCGCGCCATCCCGAGAACCAGTTCGGGGAAGATCATGCGCCATAAGATCAAGCAGATGTGGCTCCAAGGTCAGTTCACCGTTCTCTCCGACTTTTCGCGGGAGAAGGACGCCGGGAAGTCCCATTCCGACATAAATTCCTCCTTCGCCGAATTGAAAGCCAGGTACAACCTGACAGGTTTGGAATCGTACAACCTCGTCGAAGCCGGCCTGGATTCCCTGGATCTTGTTGTATTCATGCATGAGCTCAAGGAACTCCTGAAAGATAAAGACGCCGAGTTGCTGGCGAGGCAGGTAGATATTGGTGTCATTCAGCGTGTCAGTGTAGCCGAGCTGTTTGGACTAGCCGAACAACTGGAGCGCGCTCCCGAAGAGGCACTGGTTCATCTGCGCCATTCCCTTGCGGCGTTCCGTGAAGAGCAGTGCGCCGCTGAGAAACAGATGATGAGCAACGACAGGAAGCTCATCTTCGAGCCTCCGGTGCCTTCGCCCATGCCGGAGATACCGACGCTGAATCATGTGCTGCTCACGGGCGGGACAGGCTTCATAGGGCCATTCCTCATCAAAAGCTTGCTGGAACAGACACGGGCGAAGATCTATGTTCTCGTCAGGTCTTCCGACGAAAAGCAGGGCAGGCAGAGACTGAGAGCTGCGATGGAGTCAATGGGACCCTGCGGAGCGGGGCTGATGGAGATGTTCGAGGCCCGCGTGATCCCCGTCTCCGGCGATCTGGGGCAGCCAAAGCTTGGCCTGTTGCAGGACGCGTGGGATTTCCTCGCCAGTGAAATCGACACGGTGTTCCATAACGGTGCTAGCGTGAACTACCTTTTCAACTACGACCTGATGCGTGACGCGAACGTGCTGGGAACCAATGAGGTCGTAAGATTGGCGTTCGAGAGAAGGCCCAAAGAGTTCAATTATGTCTCGACTACCTTCGTGTTTGGCTGGGCGGTCAAATCAGTCTTGTATGAGACCGACCTGAACGAGAATATGGAGCTTCTTGATTTTGGGTACAGTCAATCGAAATGGGTAGCGGAACAGGTGGTTGTCGACGCGCGCAGCCGGGGACTTTCCGCGCGGATTTTCCGGCCGGCTCTCGTGAGTCCTTCCGTCACGGGCGGAGGTAACAACTTCGATATCGCCGTTCGCTTAGTTGCCTTTATGGTGAATCACGGCATTGGCGTCGATACTCTCAACCAGGTCAGCTTTGTTCCGGCCGACATTGTGGCGAACAATATCGTGGCCATCTCTACCACTCCCGGTACTGCGAATAAGACTTACCATGTCACTCGGGACGATTATTCGAACATGATGGACATTACCGGGCTCATTACCAAAGCAACGGGCCGGCAATTCGAAAGATTCAGCCTTCCCGATTTCGTTCCCGAGCTGATCCGGAGATGCCGGAAGGAAGATCTTCTCTTTCCCCTGCTGGATTTTCTGGTGGGCTCTGTCGACAACATCTCCGCGATGGAGTTCAAACGGTATGACAGCTCTTCCTATCAAATGGCCCGGGATGCCTCCGTGTGGGGCAAACCCGACCCGTCTCTCGAAGATACGGTTAACGGCATTCTGAAATTTATGTATCGCAAGGGGATCATTTCGGTCGCGGCTCGTGAGGTCACGGCGGTGTCACCGGTGTTCAAGCGCGAACTGAACATCAAAACCCATCGGAGAGGTGTGGATTGCGGTCCGGATTGCCTGCAATGCATGGCCGATGCTGGAGAGCCTGAGTGTATCGCGGAGATTCCGAAGATCGAAGCCTCGGAGCAGCTGTGAGAGGATCGCGGGGTCAATGAGAGAAATGGCCTGTGGGTGTTGAAAAAGTACGTCAGCAGAACGTCCTTTTCAGCTACGAGTGCCGCTGCCAAGTTTTTCTTCACTCTGTTCGGCTAGGCGGTGGCTGGCAGAACCGGTGTTATCGGCTGGCTGAGGAACCGCACTAGGCGCTTGATGTTCTGGGCCGCTGCGGCCAGGAAGAACTGCTCCCGCACGAACTTCAGCCTCCGCAAGCGTAAGCGGCGCAGCCCGATCTGATTCTTCAGTTCCGCGAACAAGGCTTCCACTTTTTTCCTCTGCCGTTGTGCCTGCGCAAACTCGGGCGTGCTCGCCAAGTCCCGCGCGCGTTGCCGGGCGGGTTCCTCCCTGTGGATGGCAAGAAAGCGAAACGCTCCGCTGGTGCATTGCCCTTTTAGCACACACGCACCGCAACGTTTGCGAGTTCCGATGTAGGCATAGGTGCGGTTCCGCTGGTTGCGACCGCCATAGTTGAGTTGCTGCCCTGCGGGGCAGCGGTAGCTGTTGCTTTCGGGCTGATAGGTAAACTGCTCAGGACCAAAGAACGGGCTGTTCTTTCTGTGAATACTGTCCCGGGTTCGCATGTACGGAGTGATGTCCCGATCCGCTAACCATTGCAGGAACTCGCCATTTCCGTAGGTGGTATCGGCCGCCACCGATTCCGGCGCTCGTCCTTGCCATTCGGTGAAACGGGTGAGCATGTCTTGCGCGGCCACGGTTTCCTGGCTCATACGCGCCGCGGTGGCCTGTACTCCCACAATCACGCAGCTGGGATTGTCCACCAAATAGTTGTCGTAATACCCCAGTCGAGCCGGCGTGCCCCCCTTGGTGGCGTAGGTGGAATCGGGATCGGTGGTCGACACCTGATTGCTCATGCACCGGTTCTTCCACCGGGTTCTGTTGTTCCAGTTCCACCAGATACTGGCGTAGGGTGTGATGGACTTCAGCCGCTTCCGCTAGTTGCTCCCGGGGAATACGGCTCTGTTTCGCCGCGTTCGCCTCCACGAAGCTGCCATCTACCGACAGATCTTCGCCCTTGACCAATCCCACTTCCACACACTGCCGCACGATCTGTTCAAACACCTGCTCGAACAGCTTCGATTCCTGAAACCGTCCGTGTCGGTTCTTCGAAAACGTCGAGTGATGCGGGATCTCCTGATCGAAACCCAAGCCGGTAAACCAGCGCCACGCCAGATGCATGCGCAGTTCCTCGACCAACTTGCGTTCGCTGGTGATGCCATACAGATAGCCGATCAACAGGATGCGCAGCAGAAGCTCGGGATCGATGGACGGGCGGCCCGTATTGCTGTAACTCTCTTGCAGCCGCTCCCGCACGAAGGCAAAGCTGATGTGCCTATCGATGAGCCGCAGCAGGTGAGTCTCAGGAACCTGATCTTCCAGGCGGAAGTAATAAAACAAGGCTTCGGAACGATCGTGTTGCCCCATCATGATCAGCAGGCCTCCGAGGATTGAAATCCAGCGCAGCATGGGAAGGACCTTCTCCTTCTAACATGTTTTTGCTAAATCTCACCTGCTAATCGCAGTGACTTTTTCAACACCCACTCCTGATGACGACAACTTCGCCAATGCCGCCTGTACTTGTTGTGGACCAATGCAGATCATATCGCTAACATTCGATGACGGACTCCGTTGTCAAATAGCACGTGCTGTCCCTATCCTCGATCAACAGGGTCTTCCTGCAACCTTCTTCATCGCCGAGAATGACAGCCCGGTACATCTGGATTACTGCACCCACGCTCCATGGCGAAAAATAGAATGGAATCCTGCCGACATCAGGACGCTGAAAGATATGGCGCGCCGGGGACATGAAATTGGGAGCCACTCCGTCTCGCACAAGAGCTCGGAACGCTCAGACCTTCGCCCAGCCCAAGATCGAGGATACGATGCGAGAGACGAAGCCGAAAGATCCAAGCGTCTGATTGGCGACCGGATGGAAATGGAGATTCTTTCCTTCTGTTACCCGTTCTGCCATAAGGGGGGTGGTCTCAAGGACGCGGTTAAAGCGGCAGATTACAGACAGGCTCGGGCGGGAGCCACCAGGGCTTACTACCCGATAGGGGCTTCGCTCGATTATTTCGACATCGACTGTCGGTTTGTGGGGGAACTCGGCCGTCGGGAGGACGTGAGCAGCTGGAAACACCACGGCGATCAATGGCACATTTTGACGTTCCATGGAATCGGCGAGGTACATGCATCTCTTGATCCGAGTAAAGATCCCGATGGCTGGCTGTCGATCTCGCCCGAAGAATTCGCTAGGGAAATGTCAGAACTCGCCGCATATCGAGATGCGGGCGAAGTGGAGGTCTTAACTTTTGCCGATGCCGCTGAACGTATGCGAACCGCAAATCAAACGGGACATTGAGCATCAGGAGGTCAGCGATCTCCGGCACACCGTAGTGAATTTCCGTAATATCTCGACTACACTCATTGACCCCAGAACGATCGGCCTCTGCACAGCGCAGACGCATTAGGCGCTACTGCTTCTTAAACACGAGCTTTTCCGTTAGCCGCTGGCCCGATTCCAACGTGCCTGTGGTGGATAGCGTCATCTGCTGTCCATCAGGGGAAACCACCCACCTATCCTTTTGAGTAACTTGACCGTCCCGCTGGTAAATCGCATCCACGGTGTGAGGATCGACAAGCGCGAGCGTCACGGTATCGTTGCGCGAGTTCTTTAGATCGTATTGCTTTCCGTCAAAACGGGCGGTATAGCTGAAGTCGCCCAGAAAACGGACCCCACGGCTTCCGTCCGCCTCGATTTTGAGCACCAACCCTTGCCGCAGACGGGTCTTGCCGAGATCCTGCGTCCACTCGCCTACAAACGGGTCAGTAGCGAGCTTCGCTCCTCCGGTTCGCGTCCAGACGGTGATCTTATCGGGATGGCCCGCAGTGGTCGTGGTGGCGGTCAGTTCCTTTCCATCTTTCGAAATTTGATCGCGAACCGTGGCGACAAGAGTTCCGTCTTTTTTCTCGATGACCTCATTTTGTCGCTTATCGATCCTATGCAGATCAACTTGATTGAAGCCGAGATTGCCAGGTGCGGGCGAATCGTGTCCGTTCCGCTGCGCAGTGAAGTCGAAATGGGTTTCGCCGGACATGACTACATGCACCCTGCCCTGCAGGTGTGTAATGGAGAGCCGGTTCGGAGGATCGAGGCTAGTCTGCGCAGAGACGAGCGTCCAGACGCCAACGCGAGGGTCTGTCACTCCAGGTTGGACGGTGGCAAGCAGTGCAAACAACAGTAAGGTACGAATTGATCCTCCCACGCCGATGTCGAAAGTTTAGCAGATTCACATCGCTTGTTATCGTGAGTGGCGCGCAAGTGGTCTACCCAATACGAAGCGCGAACGTATGAATTGCTTGCGGATGGGCCCCCTTTTCGGCCTCAGCGGTTCTCGCTTCTCCGCAAGAGAGCTTTAGTGGCGGCGATGTTGTATGACATGATGAGTGCCATGCATGTGCGCCGCTTATGGGTGTCAGGGATCGTCCTCGCAGCAGCCATTGCACTTCTTCCATTCTCTTTTCACGCGGAACGCCACCTGGAGACCGCGACCCGTGTCGAAGGGAGCCAGGCTGAAACTGTCCGGCAAGAGTTGGCCAACCGTTTTCGGTCGCCGTTCGTGGACCAAGTGGTCCTGGTAATTCAGGGACTCCCGCCTGCGGGTTCGGAGGAAGGCGGGCAAGCGTTAGAAACCATCGTGACAGCGCTGAGAGACCAGCCCGGCGTTTCGGGAGTAGTGTCCTATCTCGACTCTCGCGATCCCATCTTCCTGGGCCGGGGAGGCGGAACGTTTGTTCTCCTGGGACTCACGTCGACCGAGGGTCCCGTGGAGTTGCTAGTTCCGAAGCTTCACCAGCTGGCAAGTTCGCTTGAGAATCAACTGCGGGGCCACTATCCGGCGGTGAAGCTCGAACTCACCGGCGAGATTCCACTGAATTTCGACATTCGGAAAGCGAGCTCTGACGACGTGGACCGGGGCGAAAGTCTGGTCATCCCCGCGACCCTCGCACTTCTGCTGGTGGCTTTTGGAAGCCTGATAGCCGCCCTGATTCCATTGGCGGTTGGCCAGCTTGCCATCGCGATGACGATGGCGATTACGGGATTTCTGGCGCAGCGCTGGCACTTGTCGATCCTGGTTCAGAATCTGGCCACCATGCTTGGCCTGGGCTTGGGCATCGACTACGCGCTCCTCATGGTCAGCCGCTTCCGGGAAGCGATTTCCGCCGGGAACGACGGACCCGCAGCCTCGGTCATCGCGGCACGTCAGGCAGGTCGCACGCTCTTGATTTCAGCCTCAACGGTAGCCATCGGATTTCTAGCCCTCTTGACGGTTCCGATCAGCGAAATCCGTTCCATCGGCATCGCGGGATTCCTGGTGGCCGGGATGAGTGTGTTGCTTACAAATACCATCGTTCCGACAGCGCTGGCATGGCTCGGTCCGCGGATTAATATTGGCCGATTGCCCTTTACTCCAAAGTTGGATGCGCATCGGGCTGAGCGCACTGGCATGCGCTGGCGGCAATGGGGCAAGGTGATCGTCGCGCATCCCTGGCTTGCCCTCTTTGTGGCAGGCACTCCTTTGCTTCTCCTCGCCTGGCAGGTCAGACGCTTGGATACCAGTCTTCCGCGAGGGGATTGGCTTCCACCGGCAGCGGAATCTGTCCAAGCCCTGCACACCCTGAGACGAATGGATCGGGAGGGCGTGGTTGAATCGTTGCGCATCATTGTCGAGCTCCCAACTGACTCCATCGCGCAAACCGACGCTGGGTGGAATGTGCTGGATCGTCTTACCAAGCGCCTCGCGAGCGATCCTCGTTCTGGCCGCGTGATTTCTATCACTATGATTGCGGAGGGCAACCGGTCTTCCCTCCGTGACCTCTCGCGGGAGACGCGTCGAACGTTTCTGAGTAGTGACGGACAAGCGGCGCTGATTGAGGTATTACCTGCGAGTTCGGTCTCCCTGCGCGGCCAGGTAAACTGGGTGCGGGAGCTTCGAAAAACCGGCGCGCTAGCTCTCACCGGAGTTCCTGGCGCAACGCTTCTCGTTGGGGGCATCCCGGCACTCAACGCCGATTATGAAACGATTATTAGAGACCGCTTTCCGTCGGTGACGGCGCTTATAGTAGGGGGGACGCTCCTTGCGCTACTCTGTGGATTCCGATCTATTTTCGTCGCCCTGAAGGCCATCGCACTCAACCTGGTCTCGGTCGCGGCGTCCTTTGGAGCATTGGTTTTCGTTTTCCAAAACGGGCGCGGAAGCAGCTTTCTGGGAGTTCCTGGGGGAACCGGCAGCGTGTTTCCTCTTGTTCCGATCGTCGCCTTTGCAATCGTTTTCGGATTAAGCATGGATTACGAGGTATTTCTGGTTGCACGCGTTCTCGAAGCCCGAAGGAGCGGGCTAGGTGAAATGGATGCGATCCCGGAGGGTCTGGCTAGAACCGCAGGCCTGATTACGAGCGCTGCCGCGATCATGATCGTGGTATTTGCGGCATTCACCTTCGGAAGTTTCCTGGTGGTCAAGATGATCGGATTTACGTTGGCGGTCGCCGTGTTGATTGACGCCACGCTCGTTCGTATTGTGATCGGTCCCGCGCTCCTTCGTATTGCAGGCGATTGGAACTGGTGGCCTGGCGGGCTCGCAACAGCGCGAGGGGCGCGCCCGTGATGGCGAGTCGCGGAATACGTCAGCCCAGTTTTTTGGAATGAGATCTGGGATGAGAACATTCCGAAAGCGTTACTCCCCGCTCCTGGGTACCTCCGCCCTTACAAGGCTTCTCTGGAAGCACGAATCGCAGCATCCAGCGCGTCCAGAAACTGATGCGGCGTAGCGTAGATATGATCGATCGAAGCGAGCTTTTTCTGCAGCTTACGTGAGGGAGGATCGGGCATGTCTTTGTCCCTGCGTGGCACCCATACGGTTTGCATGCCTGCTTTCTTAGCACCCTGCAGGTTGCCGATCGTATCTTCTGCCATGATCGTCTCCATCGGCTTAATCGGGTATGCCGGGTCGCGCATCTTGTTAATGGCCGCAAGCGCTTTCTCAAAAACCTCCGGGTTCGTGCCCTTCTTATAGGGAGAAATCTCTTCTAGCCCAAAAATATTGTGTTCGGAAATCAACCCTTTGAGACCAAGCTTTTCCAACTTTTCCATTGCCTGTCCTTCGCCCTGCTTGAACGAATGCGAGAGGACAGCAACCTCGACCCCAGCGTCAGTTAGCCGCTGTATCTTGCTTACCAGTCCGGCATCGGGACGAATGAACCCGCTGCCCATGTGCCTATTCCACAGCCGCGTAACCCCTTTTTCTCCCTCCAGGATTTTTCCGCGCAGCTCCTCGCGCGTGAGTCCTGCTTTTTTTCCCCTCTTGCGGTCCTGAAGCAGCCTCAGATTAAAAGCCATGGCGATCATGTCCTTGTAGGGCGGATCAAGGTAAGGCGGGTCAAGGGCCTGATCAGGCCGAATGTCTTCTTCCTCCTCGCCCGAGCGCGCTGTCTTCCGGCCGCGATAATAGACTTCCAGCATGCCGATCACGGAGGCGCCAGGGTGGCCCATGCTTTCCAGGCGTTCCGCCATCTCGCTGATATACCGGCATAATGCATCATCTGGATTCTTCTTCGCTTCTTCCTTTGCCTCTTCAATCAATTTTTGCGCTATTTTCCTCCGGAATATGGGAAGACCGTATTCCTTTTCTACCGCCCGCCAAGCTCGCAGAACGGCCTTGCGGTATGCCTTATCGTAAGGGTAGAGAAAAGCATCTAGGTCCAAGATAACGAGCCGCACCTTCTCGGGATAAGGCTTAGGGTCGGGGTAGGCTCTAGTAGTCATGGACTCAGGCGCGCAGGACCTGAGATTGTGCACGGCATGGTGATCCCTCAGTCCTCAGCTATTCTAAGGGGCGGAGCAGATCTCTTCGATGGGTTAGTACGTACCAGCCTTATTTCGCGGCCATTCTGCCAGCTTCACACGGATCCGCGAAGAGTCATCATCGCCTAAACGGTACTTGAGGAGTACCGAAAGTACCTGGGTTTTTCAGTGCACTACAGCGAATTCAGGAAATTCACGAGATCGGTCACATCTTGTGCGCTGAGACCGATGTTAAACCGGACATTATAGAAGTTGACCAGAGCAGTCAAAGTGGCTGCGTTGCCGCCGTGGAAATAGGGGGCACGTGCCGCCACTCCGCGAAGAATCGGTCTCTTCATCTTACCCAAATCGTTACATTGGCCAGTGATGATCCCAAGACCTGGATCGGTGGTTTGAAAAACGTCGTACGTGTTGGTCGGGTCGGGATTGCTAAAGTACGCAATTGAGCCCTTCGGGCAATAGAAGGTGAACAGCGGCAGGTCTTGCGAGGGCGGTAAAGCTGTACCGCAAGGTGCTACCGGTGCTGGATTCGTCGCGGGATTTGCCGTCAAGAAGGTGGCATGCTGGCAGAAATTGTCTCCCATCCCCGTGCGCATTCCCTCCATGCCAGCATCGTCCCCCACATTCTGTACGTTGTGGCAATTCGTGCAGGTTCCAGTAAGCTTGCCGCCGGTTGCCGCTGAGCCTCGGCCGGCTCCTGGTATATCGTTGAATCCGGGGATGCCGGCGATGACGAACTGGCGGGTATTAAAAATGTTCTGCCCACGTTGAATCGACTCGCGCAAAGCACTGACACTGCCTGTGCCGTTAAAGGTGTTAAACAGAGTGAACTCCGACAACCCGCGGGTGAGGACCAGGTTGGGCGTGGGTGGATTGGGCTGCTGTTCCACAAGACTTGCCGTTGGTGAGAGAAAACCAAACAGATTTACCGGGCCACCTGTTGCCCCGCTGCCGTCGCTGCCCGTGAGGTCTCCCGCGCTGGAAAAGCTCTGCGCGGCAAATATGTTGGACTGAAACGCTACGGCCTGGCAGACCGGCGATGTTGCGTTGCTTGGATTCATGGGGGGGCAGTTTTCAGGGGCATTCAATGCCGCCAGGCAGGCGGTGGGAATTGGATTGGGAGAATTAAAATTCACGCCCACACAGGCGGCAGGTATTGGGTTTGCGAGCGTTCCTTCTAGCTGATTCATTTGTAGCGGAGTGGCCTGGGCATGAAAGGCGTTGGCATCGATGAACTGCGTCTCCAGGCTGGGCTCACGGGCGTCCCACATGATGGCGAATCCTCCCATGGTCGCCGAGTCAGTCGGTGCAATATTGACGTTGTTCTGTGCGGGTGATATCCCCAAGCAGAAGCCCCCAGATGGACAGACCCTAGAGCCAGGTATGGGGCTAACCCCCATTGGCCCCATAGGATCCAAGAAGCCGAGATTGGCGGCCGGCAACACCCGCCGGTAAACGGATACTTGGTTCGCCGGCAAGCCGTATTTTGGGTCGTTCTCACACCCAAGCGGATCGTAGGAAACGGTGAGTTTCGCCCACTGCTGGGTCCCCTTGGCGGGCAAGGTCACGCCGATTCGGAAGTTTGCTTTTGTGAGCACTTGTGCGTGCGAGAGGGCGAACGCCATCGGATTAGTCGACGTGGCGCGAGGATCGCTAGGGCATCCCGCAGAATCGATGGCCTGAAATAGGGGAGTGTTTCCATGAGTAAGATTGTATGTGGCTACTACCGACGGCGGAGTGAGAGCCCAGCCATCTTGTGGTTGGTGACAAGTGAAGCAGGTGCGACCGTTTGACCCTAGGGGCGAAAAGAAGCCGTTATTGCTGGTCGTGGTCGCTCCGTTGGGTTGATAGCTGGTAATTGTGCCCGTCGCGTTTTGGAAGGACAGGGGAGTGGGAATACTGGCTGGGATTGTGCCAGAGAGAATTTGAAGCAGGAAGTTCGTCGTGCCAGGGCCCTGAGCGTGAGCGAATTCCGGGCGGCTAATCCTGAAAGCGATTAGAGACAGACAAACAACTGACAACAGAGCGACGGCAACTCTACTTTTTTTGGTCATCTTCGTCTACCTCAATTTCTAATGGCGTTGACTAAATTGCCCCCTGAAGGGCTGATCAAAAGTCGTAATCTTCCGCCGTGCAGGTGATTGTGCCCGAGCCCGAGCCGAGCGTCTGGGCGTAGGAGCACAGGTTTAACAACGATTCCCATTCGTTAAACGAGAGATTCGAGTCAGCGAGCGGGGCTTCGGTAACGAAGAACGGCCCCTTCTCCACGGCGTTCACAGCTTTCCCTGCGCCAGGAGCAGGAAACGTGGTGGTCGTTGCCTCGATGTGGGTCGCCCATCCGCGCAGCCCTGACTCCTGATAGAACTCGAACACCGTGATAACACCACGAGACGGGATCTTGCCCGTCAAGGTGTTATTCGTGAGCTCGGTTTTCACGTCTTCCGACAGAAGGCCGTCTGGACTAATCTCGCAATAACCGCACGCCTGCAGTTCCTGGCTGTCGTCGAACACAGAAAAGAACGGATACAAGGTATAGTTGTCGTCACCGTCATTGCTGATGCGCACGGTGGCATCCGGCGCTCCGGATACGTTGTTCGAAAAATAGGTGACAAAGTAGTAGCTTGCGTCACCCTGCGCCAAGGCACTTCCTGAGAAGATAAAAGCAGTGGCCACAACCACACAAAGAAACCATCCCGCCCTCTTCATGGGTAATCCTCCTGGTCGCCAAGGCCGCAAGGCGGGGGAGGGTCAGCTATCGGCGCCTACGAAACTCTCAACCTTTTGTGAGTTCTTTACAAGTCCCCGCATGGCTTAGCCAAAACCACTAAGTTACGGAAACTACTGCTTATGGGTGGTTAGTAACCCGGTACATACGGGTGTTTGGGCGTAGGGTGAACTTTACATGCTTGCTGCGGCTTTTCTTTTGCCATTGGAAGGGAAAAAAACGGCCGGAAAAAACTCCCAGCCGTTTCCAACAGGAGGAACGTGCGCTGGGGGACCGTCAACTTTGAGCGCTTGCGCTATTATCAACCCCTGCTGTGTCTTTTACAAGTACCTACGTGGCTTAAGGCTTGGCAACTACTGCCTATGGATAGTTACCAACGGCACATACGGCAGAGCAGCTTTGCGGGAGGGTACGCGGGATAGGTATCGAGGCGTAATCGATAACTACTTGCGTCCTACATTCGGCAATCTGTGCCCGAAGCACATCGGAGCGACAATCAGTACAGCGACAGCGACCACCAGCGCCACGATGAGCAAAAGAACCGTCTTTATCTTCGGCGGTATCTCGAAAGGGTTGTTTGCAAAGAATTGTTTGCGACAGTTATCCTGCAAGAGCAGAATTGACTGCTACAAATCGTGGAGAGAGATTCAGGGTCAGATCACAGCTTAGGCTGACAGACGCCGAAGTCCCTTAGCCACCTCTGTCGCCCCCAAACAAGCGTCTTGTCGGCGCCCTTCGACTTTTAGAATTGCTGGTCAGGTGTTTGCGCCGTCGAGTGATCCTTCCATGCTTGATGCGGCTTTTCTTTTGCCATTGGAAGTACAAAAAAACGGCCGGGAAAAAACTCCCAGCCGTTTTAACAGGAGAAACGCGCTGTACAGCTTTAACCAACGAAGCTATTTTCAGCCCGGCCTCACCGCCCCTTAAATCGGAAGACTAGAAGTCGTAGTCTTCTGGCGTGCAGGGGCAGCTTCCGTAGCCGCTGCCAATCGTGAGCCCATAGGAACACAGGGTCCCCAGGTTACTTTGTTCAGTCCACGAGAGGTTCGAATCAGCCAACGCGGTTTCGGTAACGAACCACGGCCCCTTCTCCACGGCTTGCTTACCGGCAGCCAACGTGGTCGTCGTTGCCTGGATGTGCGTCATGAATCCCCGCAGTCCAGTAGACGGCGAGGGGGCGGTTGGGTCCCAACTCCATGACGAAATGACCTTGAGAACGCCACGGGTCATTTCCCCTCTGCCGGTGAATTCGTTGGCCGTGAGTTCTTTATTCACGGATTCCGAAAGCAGACCGTCTGAGGTGATTTGGCAGGCGCAGCACGATCTCATCTCCTGGCTGTCATCGAACACGTAGATCGCCGCATACAGGGTTCCGTTTTCCACGCCCTCTGGCGCTGAAGTTGCCTCGGCGCCATCGTTGATGATACGCAAGGTTCCATCCGGAGCACCGGAGGTATTTGCATTGGAATAGTAGGTGACGAAATAGACGCTGTTGTCACCAACGTTTTGAGCGAAAGCATTTCCCCCCAGCATCAGGGTGATTGCCAGTATCGGGAGTAGCAACAATCCTAGCTTTTTCATTTTTGTGGAGCCTCCTCTTTTTTGTGTGGCGCACGGTGCCGGGGGAGAGGTCAGCTATCGGCGCTGACGGAACTCTCAACCTTTTGTGAGTTCTTTACAAGTCCCCGCATGGATTAGTCAAAATCACTAACTTACAGAAACTACTGCTTATGGATAGTTCCAATCTAACCCGACACATAAGGCAGAGTAACTTTGCCGGAGAACCCGCTCAGTTGCTGGAAACACCTGATAACGCGTGGCACGAAAGTGGTGTGGAGGCGATCCACGGTCGCAGATCTGGCGGCGCCGCTTAGTGGTCTTCCTGTTGCTGGATGACCCGCTTCCATCATAGGAGCCACGCTGGCTGGCATTCGCGCGTCAGATGGGTTCTTCACCTCGACGGGAGCCAAGAACTGCGAACGATTGACTTAGGGAAGTTCGGATTAAGTCCCCGCGGTCCTCCGTGCACCTCTGTGTACCCTGTGGTTAATGCCCTTTGCCGATACTTAATCAGAGTTTCCTTAGGCGAAAAGGGCCCTATCTTTCACAGGCGATGGATCGCGAAGTATTTTTCGATCGCAGAGACGAACAAAACAAAAGGAACAAAACACGCATACCAACGAGCGGGATAACTTCTATGCGACAGGAAGCACTTACTTGCCAGAGGCAGTGCTCGCGGCCTGCGACATGGCCCTCAACTGGATCAGGCCGACTCCCAATCCTCCGACAGCGCCAGCGAGCAGCCCCAGCAGCACCAGGGCGGGCAGGCTCTCGATAAGTGCATTTTTCTTCTTCGCTACATTCGCCATTCTGTATTCTCCAGTCGCAATTTGCCGCTGTAGTCATTTTAGCATTCGCGCTTCCATTCCCGGACTCAGGAAAGGCCCGCAAGAGCTTGCGGCAGCAAGAGATACCGGGTGAGGGTCCGCTCGCAAGGACGATTGTGCAGAGTTTTTCACCTAAAGGGAAGCTGTCGCAGCCAGAGAACCGCGAGTTCTTACCGGAGTTTCTCAGCAGACTTCCCTAACAAAACCGCCACCTCGACGAAAGCTCCCCTGCCTCCCTATGATTGCCACCCTATGATACAAGAGATCATTCGAGGTGCATTCATGACAGAGCCAACTTACGAAGAATTAAAAGCTCGCCTTGCCGATCTGGAAAAGCAGGTGGAAACGAAAAAGAGAAGCGGCGCCATAGAGTTCCGCGTGAGCGAGAAGGGCGGCGTCAGCGTCTACGGACTCGGCCGCTTTCCGGTGACGCTCTACTACGAACAGTGGACGAAGCTGCTCGACGCTGTCCCCGATCTTAAGGCCTTCATTGAAGAAAATAAGAGCAAGCTGAAGCTGAAGCAGGGCTAGGAAGTTCTGATTAAGTCCCCGGGGTCCCCCGTGCACCCCTGTGTACCTTGTGGTTAATGCCTTTTGCCGAGGCGGCGTGATTCGAGCCAGTCGAGACGAATTGCATGAGCGATAGGGCCTTTGTCGACACGAAGATTTTGATTTACGCTCATGACGCCGATGCGAAATCAAAGCATACAGTCGCTAAAAGGGTCCTCGGCGAACTGTGGCGCCAGCGAACCGGCGTCCTCAGCATGCAGGTGCTGCAGGAATTCTATGTCAACGTGACCCGCAAGATTAAGATTCCGCTCCCCAAAGACGTGGCGCGCATGGTCGTGACGAGCTACTCCGTCTGGTGCGTCGAAATCACTCCGGCTGAAATTTCATCGGCGTTTCGAATTGAGGACGAATCCCGGATCGGATTTTGGGATGCCCTCATGATTGCGTCCGCAGCCAAATGCGGAGCAGGCAGGATTCTCTCCGACGATCTGAATGCGGGACCGACGATCGCGGGCGTCCGGATTGAAAACCCCTTCAGCGGGTAGAACTGGTGCGCCCGGAGAGAATCGAACTTGAGCCGTTTTGCGGGCGTGAGCGAAGCGGGAGCCCGCAGGCGAAATCCCGAGCGGAGTGAGGGATCTGGGCAATAGCGAAGTGTCGGGAAAAGATGGTGCGCCCGGAGAGAATCGAACTCCCAACCTCTTGGTTCGTAGCCAAGCACTCTATCCAATTGAGCTACGGGCGCATCGTGGAGAAATTACGTCTCTGAAATTATAGCGGAAACACAATCGCCTCGCCCAAGCCGATCACGCTCTCCGTTATGCTCCGTCCTTCAATTCTTCGACCAGGGAGGCACCACGCCCGTCATACGCGCATAAGCAACCAATTGACCCATGTGCTCGTTGGCATGAACGATGATCCGGAGATACATCCCATCAACCGTTGCATCTCTGTCCAAGATGTGGACTTTACGTTCAAGGTCGCTGGGTTTTGCAGCCAAGTGCGCGTCTCTGACCGCGTCCAGCGAGCGTTTCAGCCAGCCGATCACTTCGACCTTGGACGTAACCGTTTTTTCCGAGTTCGACTCAGATGGCAGCGATCGATTGTCGAGATTTGTAATTTTGAGTAAAAGTTTCCTCCCACGCGCAAAACCTACCCGCCCCGGCGTTCTATATATGCATGTTGACAAGATGTTAGAAATGGCATCCGACATGCTCCTCCTGTAGCAGACGAAGTGGCGCGCAACGGGGCATTTGGGAAAATACTTCGGCCAGAGGTCTTTCCGAATGCCCCTTTGCAACTTCGTCTGTAGCTAAAGGTGCATTCCGCCCGGTTCGCCGGCTTCCCTCCACGGGATCCTCCCCTAATACCGGGAAGCGGGCGGAGTGCAGTTTCACCCCCCCTCACCTCGCACCAGAAGCTCTCAGGCAAGAACCAGTGGCTCCCGCACGTCAATGCCGGCCTCACGCAGCAACTTCGCGACCGCGTCGCCCTTCAATCGCGAGGCGTCGAACAGCACGCGCACCGTCCGCTCTTTCTCGTTGAACTGAATGCGCTGTATTCCGTAGACCTCGCGGACACTGTCAATGGCCCGCAACTCAGCTTCTCCAGGCGGAGTCTGGTAGCGAAACGTGACTTCCAGGTACGTCATTTCATTTCTCCCAAAAGGAATAGGTTCGAGGGCTACTCTTTGAGTATCTAATAAGCGCCGGATTCCGCCAAGCGCGATCTAAAGGGTTCGTGTAGGGACGGCCGCCTCGGCCGTCCAAGCCGAGCGCAGCTCGGCAGCGGCCGGTGGCTCGGCGAACTCTGATTTCGATATAGACTTCTGACAGCTAGACTATGGACCACCTCGACCCCGTCGGCATCCCGAACGCCGCACCGTCCTCAGCCAAAGCGCAAGCGAAGGACCCCGTTTGCGGGATGGATGTGAATCCGGCAACGGCTCGATTCAAAACTGTGCACCACGCCAAAGAGTATTTCTTCTGCTGTGCCGGCTGCCTCCAGAAGTTCCAGGCAAATCCAGAAAAGATTCTGTCAACGCCGCCTAAGCCGATGACGATGGGATCGGGGCTGGTGTCCATCGGCGGTCCCGCTGCTGCTGCAAAAACTGGCCTGCCCAGCACGAGCACGCCGGGGCCGGGCGAGGACGCCCGTCGCTCCACGGCCACGGCTCCTGTTGCTCCGTTGGCAAGCGGGTCCGCAAAAGATACGCGAGTTTACGTTTGTCCGATGTGCCCCGAGGTGCGGCAAATTGGGCCGGGCCCCTGTCCCAAGTGTGGAATGGCGCTCGATCCCGAGTCGCCAGCTCTCCCTGCAACCAAGACCGAATACACCTGCCCCATGCATCCGGAAATCGTGCGAGCCGAGCCCGGGAGCTGTCCGATCTGCGGCATGGCTCTTGAGCCGCGCACGGTGACCGTCGAAGAAGCGAATCCCGAGCTGCGCGACATGACACGCCGGTTTTGGATCAGCCTGGTGCTGACCGCGCCACTGCTCGCGATTGCCATGGGGAGCATGTTGTGGCCGCACGCGTTCATGGGCGGAGGCATCAACGTCGAGCGAGGCGGCCGGCTAGTACTAACGCCGTGGAGCTCCATACTGCCGTGGCTTGAGCTCATTCTGGCGACCCCGGTTGTGCTGTGGGCCGGCTGGCCGTTCTTCCAGCGCGGGTGGGCGTCGCTGGTAAACCGCAGCACCAACATGTTCACGTTGATAGCCATGGGCACGGGCGTCGCGTACCTCTTCAGCGTGGTCGCAACCCTATTTCCGCAAATCTTTCCGGCGTCCTTCCGTAGCATGGGCGACCGTCCCGATGTTTACTTCGAAGCCGCAGCGGCGATCGTCACCCTGGTGTTGCTGGGTCAGGTGCTGGAACTACGCGCCCGCAGCCAGACCTCAAGCGCGATCCGAGCGCTGCTCGATCTAAGCCCGAAGATGGCGCGTGTGATGACGACGAGCGATAACGGCAAAAATGACGAGCGCGATATCCCGCTCGACCAGGTGAAGCCGGGAGATCGCCTGCGTGTACGCCCGGGAGAAAAAATTCCCGTCGATGGCGTTGTGCTCGAGGGCTCGAGCGCCGTGGATGAGTCCATGATCACAGGCGAGTCCGTTCCCATGGAGAAGACGGCAGGCGCACGGGTTATCGGCGCGACCGTGAACGGCAATGGATCTCTCGTGATGCGAGCCGAGCGCGTAGGCAGCGAAACCATGCTGGCGCAGATCGTGCAGATGGTCAGCCGAGCGCAGCGTACCCGCGCCCCCATCCAGCGGTTGGCCGATAAAGTAGCCGGCTGGTTTGTTCCGGCGGTGATTGCCGTTGCGGTAGTGACCTTCATCGTGTGGGTGAGCTTAGGACCGGAGCCGCGTTTCGCGCATGCCATCGTAAACGCCGTGGCCGTGCTGATCATCGCGTGTCCGTGCGCGTTGGGCCTGGCAACACCAATGGCGATCATGGTTGGCACCGGACGCGGCGCCCACGCAGGCGTGCTCATCAAGAATGCCGAGGCGCTGGAGACCCTCGAAAAGGTAGACACCATCGTCTTCGATAAGACCGGCACCCTGACCGAGGGAAAACCGAAAGTGGTGGCGATCTCGACCGCCGGGAATCCGCCAGGCATCTCAGAAAACGATCTTCTGCGCCTGGCAGCAAGTCTGGAGCGTGCCAGCGAGCATCCGCTGGGCGCGGCGATTGTCATGAAGGCGAATGAACTGAAGCTGAGTTTGAGCGAGCCCGCCAATTTTCAATCCACGCCGGGCCAGGGCATACGCGGGACGGTAGAAGGGAAGAGCGTAGCGGCTGGGAACATTGCTCTGATGCGCGCGGTCGGAGCCTTCGGGAGCGAGCCCACGATCTCAATTCTTAAAGTTGCCGCATCCACCACAATTTACCTGGCGGTCGACGGCAAGTACGCCGGTAACATTTCCGTCGCCGACCCCGTGAAGGAATCCACCGCGATGGCACTGCGCGAATTGCAAGCTCAGGGAATCAAGCTGGTCATGCTGACCGGCGACAACCAGGCGACGGCCCAGGAGATTGCGCGGAGCCTCCGAATAGAAGACTTCAAAGCCGAGGTTCTACCCGCGCAAAAAGCGGAGATCGTTAAGAAGCTGCAAAGCGAAGGCCGCATAGTTGCTATGGCGGGCGACGGCATCAACGACGCGCCCGCGCTGGCGCAAGCGCAAGTAGGAATCGCCATGGGAACGGGCACCGACATCGCCATGGAAAGTGGCAGCATCACCCTGCTTAAAGGAGACCTTGAAGGACTTCTGCGCGCCCGCAAGCTCAGCCAGGCAACCATGCGCAACATCCGCCAGAACCTGTTCTTCGCGTTTCTCTACAACTCGATAGGAGTGCCGATTGCAGCAGGCGTGCTCTATCCCATATTCGGACTGCTGCTAAGCCCGATTCTAGCCGCCGCAGCAATGAGCTTCAGTTCAGTGTCGGTAATTACGAACTCGCTGAGGCTGCGGAAAGTAAAACTGTAGGACCCTTTAGAATTTGTCATCCCGACCCTGAGCGGAGCCGAAGGGGAGGGATCTGCAGTTCGCCGCGGGCTGCAGATTCCTCGCTTCGCTCGGGATGACAACCGAATCGAAAATGCGGCGAAAACTACAACTTGCTCAAATAATCCGTGACTTCCGGGCTGGTCCAATCCACGGGTCCAATAAACTTGCGCCGGATGACTCCGTTGCGGTCGATGACGTAGGTTTCCGGCCAGCCAAACGTGCCGTAGAGCCTAGCCGCCTTCTGCGCCTCATCCCGCACGGTGATCATGTTGACGTTGTAGTCCTTGAGGAACTTGTGGTACGCCGCGTCATCCGCGTCAATACTGACGGCGAGCACCACCACACCCTTATCTTTAAAACGCGCCGTCATCTGAACCAGCGACGGCATCTCTTCGACACATGGCGGACACCACGTCGCCCAGAAATTCAGCACCACCACTTGCCCGCGAAACTGGCTGAGCGTGACTTTGTGGTCGGAATCCTGCAAAGTGAAGTCCGGGGCGTTCGATCCGATGCGCGCAGGATGGTTCCCGCTGTAACATCCAATCAGCGCAGCCAACAATCCAATGGTTATAAGGGCGGCGATAAGCGTAGGAAGAAGCGTTCGTCTCACACCGCTATAATAACGAAAAACTGGATAGTTCATTTGGATAGTTCATTTGGATAGTTCATTTGGATAGTTCATTTTGGATAGTTCACTTCCAACTCCGCTGCCCAAGTTGCCTACCCCTGGGGTTTCGATCCCCCAGGTTTCGAGCCCCGAGGTCTCGATAATCGTTCCAGCCCGGAACGAGGAGGCTAGCCTCAGCGCTTGTCTGGAGTCGCTGACCGCCCAAACCGGCGTGCCGTTCGAGATCATCGTGGTCGACGACGCCTCCACCGACCGCACCCGCGAGATCGCGCAAGGTTTTGCCGGAGTGCGGGTGCTTTCCCCGCGGCCTCTGCACGCGGACGGAGCAGGGAAGACGTGGGCGGGAAAGAACAACGCAATGATTGCCGGGGCCAAGGCAGCGAGCGCGCAGTGGCTGTTGTTCACCGACGCGGACACCGTGCACCTGCCGGGATCGCTGGCGCGGGCGTTAGAAGAAGCGAAGAATGAGCGGGCTGATTTGTTGTCGTACTCGCCCGAGCAGGTAGTTGTCACCTTCGCCGAAAGGGCCGTGATGCCCGTAATCTTCGCGGAACTAGCGGCACACTACCCGCCCCGGAAAGTGCGCGATCAGAATTCTGGACAGAGTTCGAAACAAAGTTCGAAACAGAGTTCCGGAATCGCCGCCGCCAACGGGCAGTATATACTTGTCCGTCGCACCGCCTACGATGCCGTAGGCGGCCACGCCGCGGTGGCCACTGAAATACTCGAGGACGTGGCGCTGGCCCGGCTGTTCCGTGACGCCGGCCAGCGCCTGTACTTCCGTTATGGCGGAGACGCCGTGCGCACCCGCATGTACCGTAACTGGGCTCAACTTCGCGAAGGATGGACCAAGAATCTGGCGCTCTTGTTCCCTCGTCCCGGACGGCTGGCGCTGCAGAGTGTTTTCGTGTGGTTTGTGGGATGGGTCACCATAGCCATCGCTGCCTCTGGCGTACTCAGCCGCCATTTCGTGTGGACTGCCGCCGCCGTTCTTTGGTTGCTCGTGCACTGGTCGCTGGTGTACCGGCGAATTCATGCCGCACATTTCACAGCGGTGAATAACCTGCTAGCAATTACCGTAGGTCTGCCAATGTTCGCCTATCTCCTCCTGCGTTCGAAAAAGGCCCACGCGAAGGGCGAAGTAACATGGAAGGGCCGTGCCTACAGTGTCGGCGCACCAAGGGGAAGCAGGCCTGCCGGAATGCAAACCGCGAAGCCGATTCCGAGGACTGAGAGTCACGGATGGAGAATTGAGAGCTAAAAGCCAAGAGCCAATAGCTAAGAGCTGATTCCATGGTCTATCTCACACGCAAAGCAGAATTTTCTGCATCGCACTTCTATCACAATCCGGAATTTACTCCGGAGGAGAACCAACGCGTCTTCGGCAAGTGCAATAATCCCAATGGGCACGGGCACAACTACACTCTCGAAGTAACCGTGAAGGGCGCGGTCGATCCCAAGTCGGGATTCGTCGTCGACCTGAAGCAACTAAAAGACGTCATGAGCAGGGAAGTGCTAGACGCGCTCGACCATCGCTTCCTGAACAAGGAAGTGCCCGAGTTCTCGACCGCTGTTCCGCCGATGATCCCGACGACCGAGAACCTCGCCGTCGTCATCTGGCAGCGCCTCGCGCCAGAACTCAAAGCGGCGCAGTTGCATCGCGTGCGCGTATACGAAACTCCAGACCTATTCGTCGATTTCTATGGTGAAGCATGAAGCAAGTAGCATGAAGCCGAAAAGCATGAAGGCCCACCTGACCCGTCGCTACATGTTTTCGGCGTCGCACCGCTTGCATAGCGACCAAATGTCGGAGGAAGAAAACCGCGCAACCTACGGCAAGTGTAATAATCCCTTCGGACATGGGCATAACTACACGGTCGAAGTCACCGTCAGTGGACCAGTCGATGACCAGACCGGTATGGTCTGCAATTTGGTCGATCTGGATGGCTTCGTGCATACCCATATCCTCGAACGCTACGACCACCAGAATCTGAACCTGCTTGCAGAATTCATGAAAGAGGTTCCAACCACGGAGAACCTGTGCATCACGATCTACGAAATTGTGAAGCGCGGCTTCAATAAGGCTCATCTAGAGAAGGTACGAATTGAAGAGACCATGATGAACTCGTTCGAATATTGCGGGGAAAGATAAGATTTGTAATTGGCAATTTGTAATTTGTAATTGTGTTCTTAAATTACAAATTACAAATCACAAATTACCTATCGCGTCTTTAACTCTATGAAAACACCCGCCGACTTATCCGCCACCCTGACCAGCGCCACCTACGAAGAACTGGTGCGCGAAATGCTTGTCCGCCTCGGTGAAGATCCCGATCGCGAAGGCCTTTCGCACACCCCCGCGCGCGTCGAGAAAGCTATGCGATTTCTCGTGAAAGGCTACAAGGACGATCCCGAAGCGCTTTTGCGCAAGGCGCTTTTCACGGTCGGCTACGACGAGATGGTGATCGTGAAAGACATCGAAATGTTTAGCCTGTGCGAGCACCACCTGCTGCCCTTTTTCGGCAAGGTGCATGTCGCCTATATTCCAAACGGAAAAGTCATCGGCCTGAGCAAAATACCGCGCCTCATCGATGCCTTCTCGCGCCGCTTGCAGATCCAGGAACGCTTGACCACGCAAATTGCGGAGGCGATCCAGAACGCCATCGAACCGCAAGGCGTTGGTGTGGTCATCGAGGCCCGGCATCTGTGCATGATGATGCGTGGCGTCGAGAAACAGCATTCGTCGGCGGTAACTTCGTCCATGCTCGGCAGCTTCCGCAGCGAAGAGGAAACAAGAACCGAGTTCCTGTCGCTGATCCGCCAGCGCACGAATGCAGCGTGATTGTTGAGTTCGTGTGGGGACGGGCGCCTCGCCCGTCCAAGCCGAGCGCAGCTCGGCACTTGCCCTTTGGCCGGAACAGTTCTGGATCCGCGGCAGCCCTATTGCCGAACTGTAGACTCCCTCCTCGAAAGATAGCGGCGATTGGAATAAGCTGGCAAAAATCGCATGCCGAAACACCAGCCCAGATTGCGCGAACCCGCATTGCGCGAACCCATGCTTCCCGGTCGCCTCGCCCTCATCACCGGAGCCAACCGCGGCATCGGTCTTGCCATCGCCCGAGCGCTGGCGCATGAAGGCTGCAACCTGATCATCACCGGCCGCGACCAGCGCGCCTTGGCCAAGGCTCGCACTGAACTGGACAAACTCCAGTCGGAGAAGTTGCCAAAGAAACTGAATGTTCCGGTGCTGGCCCACTCCTGCGATGTCCGCAGCCCCGATTCAGTCGACTACCTCTTCGCGCTCGTCCGCGGATTGCGCCAGCCCCTCGATATCCTCATCAACAATGCTGGCATTGGACATCCCAATCAAACCGTAGCCGAGTTGCCCTACCCCACCTGGATGGAGGTGGTCGACACTAACCTCAACGGCCTGTTCCTTATCACGCAAGCGGCGTTAGCCGTGATGAAGCGCGGCAGCACGATCGTAAACAATCTCTCGATCGCCGCCGAGCGCGCATTCCCCGGGTCGGCAGCCTACAATGCGTCGAAGCACGGCGCCCTCGGATTTACCAACACCTTGCGCGAAGAGTTGAGGCCAAAAGGCATTCGCGTGATTGCCCTAATGCCCGGCGCAACCGATACGGCGATCTGGCAAGCGCTGTGGCCAAAAGCGCCCAGGCGAAAAATGATGTCCGCCGAAACCGTAGCCCGCACGGTGGTCGACGCCCTGCTCTTGCCCGAAAGCACAACCGTAGAAAAAATCGTCGTGATGTCCTCAAGCGGCACACTGTAGGAATACCGCCCGGTGGTGGCGACGCGGACGCTTGCCTGAGCATCCAATAATGCAGTGCGTTTTGTTGTTGGCCTTTTGCGGTTGTTCGCTAACGACCAACGACTAACGACCGACGACCAACGACCGAGCCAAGACCATGTCATTCCTCGATTACTTCAAATCGCTAAAACCGGAGCACCGCGTGGCGTGGGCGGTGGCGATCGCCGCCGACGTCCTCCAAATCGCCGCGTTTCCGCTCTTCGCTGAGGGAGCATTGTCTCCCGCCGACTCAGCACTCGACCTGATCGTCGCCTTCGTAATGATTCGTCTGCTCGGATGGCACTGGGCTTTCTTGCCGACGGCGGCAGCGAAACTAATTCCCGCCGCAGATCTCTTTCCCACCTGGACCGCAGCCGTTTGGTTCGTCACCCGCCACAAAGTGAATGTAGGGGAGCAGGAGGTTCTGCCCCCAGGCCCAGCACCCGAACCGCGCCGCTGAAAAAATCCGAGACTGCCCGCGATCAGCTTTCACCAATCAGCATTGATTGCCTTTCCTGAGAGCTGAGAGCTTCTCACCAAGTCCCATACCGATACCGTTGCGGCCGTTCCCGAAATAGGTTGATCATGACTATGCCCGAGACGAACCCTCCGACATGCGCCCAGAAAGCAACCCCGCCAGAAGTCTGGTGGGTTTCCGCAATCGCAGTAGCCGTGCCGCTCAGGAAATTCATCACGAACCAATAGCCGAGCATCAGCCAGGCCGGAACGTGAAACAGAAATATCGGCGGAAACCAGATCAGCACTCGCGCCCGCGGATACAGAATGAAGTACGCGCCCATCACCCCAGCAATCGCGCCGCTCGCGCCCACGCTGGGGACGCGTGAGCCCTGGTTCAGCAGAATGTGCGTGGCCCCGGCCGCCACTCCGCTGACCAGGTAAAACACCAGATATGTGAAGTGTCCAAGGTAGTCTTCGACGTTGTCGCCGAAGATCCACAGGAAAAGCATGTTCCCAGCCACGTGCAAGAATGAAGCGTGCAGAAACATCGAAGTAAACAACGGCAAAATGGCCGTGGCCAGCCCGTCGTAGGAGTGTCCGGTCAGCACGGCTAGCGTGTGGCGAGGCACCACGCCAAACTGGATCATGACTGAATTCAGCGCGCGGTGGCTCTGCATCCCGACCGAAAGCTCCCAGAGAAAGACCACCACGTTCAGCACGATCAGAAAATAATTGACGAACGGGGTCGAGAAAGTGGGCTGGTCGTCACGAAGAGGAATCATTTAATTGGTAATTTGGTAATTTGTAATAGGTAATTTGAAGGCAAAATCGCTGATCACGAAAACGATTGGGCCTTCAATTACCAATTACAAATTACCAGATTACAAATCCCCATGAACGGTGTCGTAGTCATCGATAAACCGTCCGGCCTCACCTCGCACGACGTGGTCAACCGCGTGCGCGGAATTCTCGGTCAGCGCGCGGTCGGGCATCTCGGAACCCTCGACCCCTCGGCCACCGGAGTCCTACCGATCGTCCTCGGCAGCCTCACGCGCCTGGCGCAGTTTTACGCCCACTCCGAGAAGACTTACGAAGGCGTGATTCGCTTCGGCTTCGCCACCGACACCTACGACGCCGATGGCGAGCCCACCACCCCGCCGCAAGGCGTTCAGATAAATTGCGGTGAAGTACGCGCCCTGGCGGCGCAGTTTCAAGGCACCATCGAGCAGATGCCGCCGCCCTTTTCCGCCAAGAAAATTGCTGGAGTCCCCGCCTACAAACTAGCCCGCAAGAAGCATGCGGTTGCCCTCAGGCCGGTGCAAGTAGAAATCAAGGAGTTCGAGATTCTAAACACCGCCGCCGACCAAGCCAACTTCCGAGCCCGCGTGGCCTCGGGCACATACATAAGGTCGGTAGCCCACGAAATGGGCCAGAAGCTGGGCTGCGGAGCTCATCTGGCCAGCCTGCGACGCACCGCCGTCGCCGAGTTCACAATCGAAGATGCGCACTCGCTCCAAGCGTTAGAAACCGCGATGCAGCAGGGAAGCGCTGAGTCTTTTGTACTGACAATGCTCGTCCATCCCAGAAAGCTCGTGCCGCAGTTGCCAAGCGTCACCGCCAATGAAGAAAGCGCCGCCCTGATCCGCAGCGGTCGCGCCGTGAATCTTCCGGAAATGTCGCGCGCTCCCCAGGTAAAAGTCTTCTACGGCCAGCGCGACCTGATAGCGATAGCAACCAGAATCGCCGGAACGCTCTTCCACCCGAGCATAGTATTTTCCGCATGATGAGCCACACAGTGGAGCGACGGGCGTCCTCGCCCGTCCGCCCAAACGACGACAGCCGGCTCTCCACGAACTCACAGACGCAAAGTGCGATGGGCCGTATACTCTCGCCGGAGGACGACCAGTTGTGTACTCGCCGGAACCGGAAAGGGCGTCCGTGACCTTCGCCAACTGCTATGCAGATGCCACCCGCGCCCAAGCCTACGCCACGTTAGAGTTCAAGAATACTTACCACTTAGCGTATCGCGACATCCCTGCGATCCTAGGCGAGCACGTTCGCGGCCGCAAGAGTTTGGACTTCGGTTGCGGCACAGGACGCTCCACACGCTTCCTGCGCCAGCGCGGCTTCGAGGTGACGGGAGTCGATATAGCCGAGGATATGATCCGCAAAGCGCGGGAACTGGACCCCTCTGGCGACTACCGCCTGATTCAGAGCAACCTGATTCAGAGCAACCTGATTCAGAGCAACAAGGTTCAGCGCAACGGCGTTCAGAGCAACGACGTTACCGGCGACGGCGTTACCGGCGACGACCTGAGCGCGTTTCAATCCGGGACCTATGATCTCGTTCTTGCTGCCTTCACCTTCGACAATATCGCGGGCAAGAACAACGACAACAAGCGCCGCATCCTGCAGGACTTGGGCCGCCTCCTAAACCAGGACGGAAAGTTGGTGCTGATCGTCTCCCGGCCGGAAATCTACACCCACGAGTGGGCGTCGTTTTCGACGAAAGACTTTCCCGAGAACCAACTGGCGAAGTCGGGAGACAAAGTCCGCATCATCGTGACCGACCACGCCGATCCGCGCCCGGTCGAGGACATACTGTGGACCGATAAGTCATACCGCGAAGTCTTCAAAGAGGCCCGCCTAAGCCTGCTAGGGAAGTACGAACCGCTGGCGCGGGGAGACGAGCCCTACAGTTGGGTGAGTGAGGTAGAGATTGCGCCCTGGGCCGTGTACGTGCTCGATAATCGGTGAGCCTGGCCGTCTTATCGGCCCGGCGGCGAAAGCCAACTGGCTTGCTAGGGCGTTTGTCAATTTGTTCAGCACGGCCACTCAATTTGTTATCATCACTCCTGTGATACGACGACTCTACGTCCATAATTTTCGGTGCCTCGAAAACTTCGAGTTGCCAATCTCAGGCCGGTCATCCGTTTTGTTAATTGGCAAAAACGGAGCTGGCAAGACGACGGTCAGCTTTGCCTTGGAGATTTTGCAGAAAATCGCGCGGGGCACGAACCGAGTGGGTGATCTGGTGAAAATCAAGGATCTTGCTCGCGGACGAACGGACGTTCCTCTACGATTTGAAATCGAAGTCGATGTGGGGGCCAGAACATACGGATACACTATCGCCTTTGAGTTTCCGGAGGGGTTCAAGGAACTCCGCGTTTTCGAAGAGAAACTTACGCTTGACGGCAAGCCCGTTTATACGCGAGAAGCGGCGCAAGTTCATCTTTCAAAAGCTGGTCAGGAGAAGGAGGCCAATTTCTTCATCGACTGGCACTTGGTCGCACTACCGATAGTTCAGTTAAAGTCGTCAGATAATACCTTGTCCGTTTTCAAAGAGTGGCTTGCTCGTGTGCTCATCCTTAGACCGATGCCGAGTTTGATTAAAGGAGATTCCGAAGAAGACACTACACGTCCGAATATTGATGTCACCGACTTTGGCGCTTGGTTTTCCGGCGTCCTCACTGACTCGCCGTCTGCTTATGCCAAGATTTCTGAATATCTCAGGCAGGTGATGCCCGATCTTAAGGATATTAAGAACCCATCGGTTGGTAGAGACTTTCGAAGCCTGACGGTTCAATTTTCCATCGAGCAGGGTTCGCCTCCCGAACGAAGCAGCGTTACCCTTCCTTTCGCTGACCTGTCGGACGGAGAAAAATGTTTCATGATATGTGCGCTGGTGCTGGCTGCAAACGACGCCTACAGCCCATTGGTTTGTTTTTGGGACGAACCTGACAATTATCTTGCGGTGTCCGAGGTCGGGCACTTTGTGTCCGCTCTTCGCAAGGCCTTCCAATCCGGCGGTCAATTTATTGCTACCTCACACAACCCGGAGGCACTCCGCCGTTTTTCCGATGAGAACACGCTCGTTCTGTATAGGAACAGCCATCTTGAGCCCACCATCGTGCGCCCTCTCAACGACCTTAAGGTCAACGGTGACCTTGTTGATGCATGGGTGCGCGGCGATCTGGAACCGCAACCGTGAATAGAGAGCAACCGCACATTTTTGTGCTTCCGGAAGACGATGCTAACCGCCAGTTAGCGAACGGATTTTTACAACAAGTCGAATGGAATAGACAACGATGGATGCGGGTGCTTCCGGTCGCGCGCGGATGGCGCAGCGTCTTGGAACTTTTTGTCTCAGCGCATATCGCGGAACTGGACCGTTGGCCCCTTCGATTCATGGTTTTGCTGATTGACTTCGACGACAACTTCGAACCGCGCCTGCAGGAAGTCAAAGGGCTCATTCCCGCGCATTTGACTGAGCGGGTTTTTGTTCTCGGTGCCTTGAGCGACCCGGAAGCGCTCACAAGGGCTGGTCTTGGTTCCTGTGAGGCCATCGGTTCGGCAATGGCGGATGATTGTCGGCAAGGGACAAATGAGACTTGGGGGAAGCCTCTTCTGCAACATAACGCCGGTGAGCTTGACCGCTTACGGCAGCAGGTGTGTTCGATCCTGTTTTAGTTCACTCGGTGCGTGTAAAGGGATCTGAACGGGGTAGGCAGCCCCGTACTTGTGCAAAATAAGGCAATGTCCGATAACGTGTATTATGTGAAGTTGTTGAAATTGAGCTTTCAAATTCGTTCCGGACCTTGAGTTCAGGCTTTCGCGTAAGACAATATGAAATCGTAAGCCATTATTGACTAATTGCTTACGATTCCCTACCATTTCCCCATGAAGGCCGAATACACCACACTGAGCACAAAGGGCCAGATCGTCATCCCCGCCGAGATCCGCGAGCAGATGAAACTATCGGCCGGCATCAAACTGTCGATCCAGCGCGACGGCCAGACGCTCATCCTGCGCCCGATCACCCCCGAGTTCATCGACAGCCTCTGTGGCTCGACCAAGGGTTTGGGCAAACTTCGCGACACCATGCATCGGGAGGACAAGGACAAAGACCGGTGACCAAGGACAGGGTCCAATGACGAGGACCGATGACCACTCTTACGTCCTCGATGCCAGCGCCATCCTCCGCTTTACCGACAAAGAAGCCGGGTTCGATCGGGTCCGCGACCTCTTTATCCAGGCCGCTCAGGGCAACGCCGAACTTCTGCTAAGCGCCGTGAACTGGGGCGAGATTGTGGGAGCCCTGCTCAGGCGAACCGGCGGACTATCGCCATCGGCCTTGACGAACATCTGCAGCCTCGTGGCCAACCTCGCTGCCCTTCCGGTAACGGTAGTTGCGGCAGACAAGGATCTCGCCGAAGCTGCGGCCATCTTCAAGTACGACTTTAAGGTTCCATTGGTCGACGCCTTCGCAGGATCGCTGGCATTGCACGAGAACGCGACCCTGGTGACCGCGAACTACGACTTCAAAGGCATCCCCTCCGGCACAATCAAGATCGAATTTCTCCCGGCTAAGTAGTGCCACCTCGGGCGGAAATATAGTGGCGAGAGAGTTCCGATGCATAGGTGCTTCCGATCGTCTCGGCGTGGAACTTGATCCAGCCTTCCAAACTCGTTCGTCCCGACGGTGGCCCGTTGGAGACCAGGAGGTCATCCATAAGTCCTTTGATCTCGTCCCCGGTAAGAACGACATCCTTGAGGATCGCCCCCAGAACTCCGGATGCAAACCGAATGATACTCGGCGGCATATGGACCAGCATCGACCTGCTTCCGATGGCGCGCCTGATCATCTTGACCAGTTCTGTGTACGTGTACGTCTCTGGGCCCACCGCGTCCACAGTGTAGCTGTCCGAGCGCTTTCCGGCGCCGACCGCCAGTTCCGCCAAATCGCTCACAAAGATGGGTTGAACGTGGTACTCACCGCTTCCTGGGATCGCAAATAGCGAAAACCGCTTCAACATAAACGCAATGTTGTTGATGAGAATGTCGCCCTCTCCGAACAGCACCGCCGGCCGCAGAATTGCATAAGACAACGACGACGATAGAATCGCCTGCTCCAATTCGGCCTTACCCTTGAAATACGGTAGCGGAGAATCGATCGAGGGATTGGTGATGCTAACGTGAACTATCCTCTTCACGCCCGCTGCCTCTGCGGCATGAATCAGAGTTTTCGTGTTGCGTACCGCGCATTCATGGTTGAGCCCGCCATAGGAGAACCGGACCCAATAGGTGTTGTAAAGCACGCTTGCGCCGCTCATGGATTCGGTCAGTCGCTCAGCATCGCCAAAGTCAAGCGGGAAGACCTGAACTTGACCAAAGAGCGGCGACGTAGCTTGGGGATGATTGGTTAGCGTTCGGACCCTCTCGCCGCGAGCGAGCAACCTGTTCGCGATTTCCTGGCCGCTAAACCCAAATGCTCCGGTCACAACACTCGTGGTTACCCGAGCCGAGCTGCGGCCCTCTCGTTCGGAATCCATAATAGCCCCCTTCTGCATTCGTTCTAACTAAACCACCGTGGCCGCAGGTGCTTGGTTTGTCTTACTCGGGCCGTCTTCCCGACGTATAAAGCCCCTCAGCACCCAGCCAAGGATGAGCACGGCAACGAGCAACCCGACCAGCGCCCACTTCAGTTGTCCGGCCAGTTCGAACACGGCTGCGCTTCCCGCTTTGAAGTCGGGAGTGTAGTGCATTGCGAAAATCAATGGTACGAGGCTGATGGTCACATTCGAGAACGACACCCAAAAAGCGGCACGCTCTCTCGTCCCGCATAGCTCCACCAGGATGTTGTGCAGAGAAGTTCGCAGATATGCAACGATGGCAAACGTTGTGACTAGGGTCATGCCGAGACCCAGGAGAAACAAAATGGAAGCTGTCATGCGCTACTCCTTTCACCGGTTATGTCTGATACTTCTGAACATACTGAACTCACGAACCCAAAAAAAAGCCGTCAGCGCCGCCCCTTCATGGACAAGAGCTTGCGGACAGCACCACGGGCCTTCACGATTCCCCGGATCGTCGAGACCGGAAACTGCCGAATGTCGGTATAGAGCGCCTCGACGTCGGCGAAGAACTCATAGATTTCCCGCAATCGCTCCTTGGTGTAATCGTCCTTGGCGTCACCTTTGTCCAGTTCCGCCATGCACAGCCGCAGCACCTCTAGAGTCGGATCAATCTCGCGGCGCTTTCGTTGGTCGACGATGATACGAAACATCTCCCAAACGTCCTTTATGGACTCAAAATGCTGCCGCCGGTCGCCTAAAATATGCACGGGCCGAACCAGGCCCCATCCTTGCAGTTCGCGAATACTGGTACTCACGTTGGAACGGGCAACGCTCAGGGTGGCTGCAATCTCCTCGGCCGTAAGAGGCGCCGCAGAGACGTGCAGGAGCGCGTGGATTTGGGCCACGGTCCGATTGATTCCCCAGCGCGTTCCCATCTCTCCCCAGTGGAGAACGAACTGCTTCTTGGCGGCGCTCAACTGCGGCATATTTCTCTCATAACAGAAATTACTGAATTAACAGACGAATGTCAAGATGACTTTTCGGCGGTCCAGTATCCTCTTTCAGAACTTATCGATAGGCAGTGCTCGCCTAAGTTCTGAGCAGCTCTGCGAGATCGTGGCGGAACTTTTGCAAGACCTCCAGCCGCTCCGGCGTGGCCTCCACAATTTCTGTCTTTGCCTGAAACACTTTGCACCCTTCCCTTTCGGTGAGCACGCCCATCACTTCGCCCATGCGCCATCCCGGAGTGCCCAGGATTTGCAAGCCGTCCACCCCCGGAACGAGCAGGGCGACGCAGTTCTCGCGCATCACGCCAATACACTTGGGATAGCGTTCAAAAGTCTGAAGTTCGAACCCCGCAAGGTAAATACGCTGAAGCTGTTCGGCGGAATCAGGCATGAAGGGAACCTGTAATTGTGTAATTTGTAATTAGGTAAAATTAGGTAATTTGAAAGGCCAAGGTTGCCACTTTCACACGAAGCGGAAAAACCCCGGCTTCGTATCGGGGTATCGCTTTAGCGATACCGCACTTTAAATCAGATGCCCCTTTAGGGGCTGCGCGTCGTTCACTGCGCCTCGGCGCGGATGATTTCCAGCGCATTTCCCTCTCCCAGGCTCAGAAAGGTGAAAACTCCTTCGTTGGCTTCATAACAAGCAAACATCCCCAGGGCAGCCGGATCGGCGTAGCTGGCGATCTTCCGTCCCGTCTGCGCGTCCGCGACCACCATCGTCCGGCTCTGCTTTTCCTCGTTCCAGAACGAAATCGCCAGCCGATTCCCGGAGACATGAAACGCGCTGGGCACGCCGCTGCGCACCGCTGCGGCGACTTTGAGCGTCTGCATAATCTTTCCGCTCGGCGCGATCACATAGACCAACGCCGGCGAAGAAGCGCGCATGACGTAAAGATTGCCATCGCCTCCGACTTCGGCATCCGCCAGATCGAGCATGGGCGCCGACTTCAGCTCATCCTTCAAGGCGACTTTCTGCGCGTCCTTCCGAGCGTCTTTCTGAGGCCCACTGGCATCTGACTTCGCCCCCGCTTTCGCAGATCCCTGGGTTTCCCGGTGAGACTCCTGCTGGGTCTCCCGCTGAGACTCCGGAAACGAAAGTTCCGCCAGTTCCCTGCCATCGGCGGAAAAAACCGCGGTGAAGTTTCGTCCGCGATCGTTCTTATTCTGCACATCGCGCCGCACGCCCGAGAGCAGAAAATTTCCATCTGTAAACACCGCGAACGTGTACACCTCAAGGTCAGCGTCGAGGCGCGTCGGCGACGCAGCCGATCCGTCGGAAGAAAAATGCAGCACGTAGATACGCGGCTTCAACACGCCGCTCTGCGCGATCTGATACATCCCGCCATCGGACGCTGGCGAGAAGGCGTCGGCGCGGTCGAGCCCCAGCTGAGAAAACGCGCCCAGGTCAAAAAGCGCGGTGCGCTTGCCATCTCGGTCGATCTTGACCACCGGCCCAAGCAGCGGACGATCCATGGCAAACTTGCGGATGTAGAGATTGCCGTCGGCGTCGCACTTCGAGCCACTCATGAACGCGCCGCCCATCTCCGAGGCAACGTTCACGGTGGAGGTAGCGTGCAGCGAAATGGTTGATCCTGAAACGCTCGATCCGGAAACCGGAGCCGTGGCAGCCGCATCGGGCAACGCCGAATTGCTCTGCGCAACCGAAAGCCCAGCAGACAACACAGCGAAGACGAGGAGCGCGAACAAAGCAGTTGAGAACGAACTCATCCCCTACCTGGTCTCCGTCAAATCCCATTCGAACCGGAAGCTGAGAGCTGACGCCTGACAGCTGTCTTCCTACATTTTGTACTTGCCCAGATCATCATCGCCCAGGTCTTCCAGCCACTTGCGCAGTTCCTCGCTGGAAACCGCCGGAACGGGATTAGAGGCTTGCTTAGAGGTCTTCAGAACCTCGTCCTCTACGAAGATGGGGCAATCCACGCGCAGCGCCAGCGCCAGCGCGTCTGACGGACGGGAGTCGATGCTGATCACGTGTCCTTCCCTCTCCAACCAGATCACGGCGTAGAAGGTATCGTTTTTCAGTTCCGTGACCACCACTTTGTGCACCAGCGCGTCCAGGCCGGTAAGAACGCTCTTGATCAAGTCGTGGGTCATCGGTCGCGGCGTGCTGACTTTCTCGATTTCAAGCGCAATAGCGTTGGCCTCGTACACGCCCACCCAGATTGGCAGCACCAAGTCGCTACCCACGTCCTTGAGCAGCACAATCGGCATGTTCGAAACCGGATCCATCATCAGCCCGCGAATTTTCATTTCCACTTCCATAAGACCCTCAACCAAAACTTGTCCGTGGAGCGCCGGGCGTCCCCGCCCGGCCCGCCAGGCTGCCGAAGACGGCCGAGACGCCCATCCCTCCATCGTAACTATTGAGTTAACTCGCCCACCAAGCTGTTCGGAAAACTTCCCGTGACGAGCACGCGTACGTAGCTACCAGCCGCCAGCTCAACCCCAGCCGGGACCGTAAAATTCATCACCTTAATCTGCGAAGTCCGCCCAATCCACTGTCCGCGGGCCGGGTTCTTCCCTTCCACCATCACCTCGAGCACGTCCCCAACATGCCGCTGATTGCGCCGCGCTCCAATCTGCTTCTGCTTGTCATTCAGCACCGCCAGCCGCCGACCCTTCTCCGCATCGGAGATCGCATCCTCCAGCCGCAACGCCGGCGTGTTCGGCCGCGGAGAATACTTAAAAGTGAAAACGCTGTCATACCCAACCACCTCCAGCAACGAAAGCGTCTCCTCAAACTCCCCTTCTGTCTCGCCCGGAAATCCAACGATCATATCGCTGGTGATCGATATATCGCGCCGAGCCGCCTGAATCCAGCCAATCCGCTCCAGGTACTCGTCCCGCGTGTAGAGCCGTTGCATGGCGTCAAGCACGCGCGTAGATCCGCTCTGGACGGGCAAATGCACATGATCGCAAAGCGCCGGCACGGACTCGATAACATCGACAATATCGCGTCCAAAATCGCGAGGATGCGAAGTAGTAAACCGCACCCGCCGCATCCCCTCTACCGAAGCGACCGCCCCCAGCAGCTCGGCAAAGCTCTTCTTTCCATCAGGATCGCGGTAAGAATTAACGTTCTGCCCGAGCAGTTGAATCTCCGTATAGCCCAGGTCCACCAGCTGCCGAGCTTCATTAAGAACAGAGGATGAAGTCCGGCTGCGCTCCTTGCCGCGCGTATAGGGCACCACGCAGTAGGCGCAGAACTTGTCGCATCCCTCGATGATCGTAATGTAGCCCCGATGGGGATTGGTGCGAGCCGTGTATTCGGTCTCAAAGCACTTGTCGGTCAAGCGATCGTCAAGCCCTGTAACCCGCGACGAACCAGTCTCGAGCTGCACCAGCATCTGCGGAAGATTCCGGTAAGAAGCCGACCCGCACACCAGCGACACATAAGGAGCGCGCTCAAAGATCTTTTCCCCCTCCTGCTGCGCCACGCACCCCAGGACGCCAAACTGTTTCCCCTGCGCCCGATATTTCTTATAATCCGCCAGCCGGTTAAAGACCTTCTGCTCCGCCTTGTCGCGAATCGAGCAGGTGTTATAAAGCACCAGCCCCGCCTCTTCCACCGTAGGCACCTGCCGATACCCCTGTGACAAAAGCGCCCCCACGACTTTTTCAGAGTCGTGCGCATTCATCTGGCACCCAAAAGTTTCCAGATAAAACGTCTTGTCGTCAATCCCCGACATTGGTTCAGTATAAACCAGCCAGGAATCACGTAGGGACGGACGCATTCGTCCGTCCCGCCGAGCGAAGCTCGACAGCGCCGGCAAGGTGGCCCAACATACGCTAGCACAATCACACAGAGGGTGCCCCATCCTTCGCGGGTTTTTGCGAAGGGTGGGTGGCAGTACTGATCGCACTATGGGTTCTGCCCTTCACGGCAGGGTGGCCCAGCCTTCGCTAGCACAACCACACAGAGGGTGCCCCATCCTTCGCGGGTTTTTGCGAAGGGTGGGTGGCAGTACTGATCGCACTATGGGTTCTGCCCTTCACGGCAGGTGGCCCAGCCTTCGCTAGCACAACCACACAGAGGGTGCCCCATCCTTCGCGGGTTTTTGCGAAGGGTGGGTGGCAGTACTGATCGCACTATGGGTTCCGCCCTTCACGGCAGGGTGGCCCAGCCTTCGCTAGCACAACCACACAGAGGGTGCCTCATCCTTCGCGGGTTTTTGCGAAGGGTGGGTGGCAGAACTGATCGCACCATGGGTTCCGCCCTTCACTCCGCGCGCCATATCAAGCTTTGGATTCTCCCGGAAGTTGAAAGAATCGACTGTGCATCTGACGGATCGATACTATATCGTGCTACGATATAATTGCTTTATGGCGACGAAGGTCACGACCGCCGATTACCGCGCCCTGGCCGCGCTGCGCTATCGCATACGCCTTTTTCTGTGCGAAGGCGACGCCGCGGCCCGTCGCGTGGGACTCGAACCGCAGCAGTATTTGCTTCTCCTGGCGCTGCGGGGCCTCCCCCAGGGCACGGAAGCGACCGTCCAAGCACTGGCGGAGCGGCTGATGCTGAAGCACAACAGCACGGTGGAACTGATCGATCGGCTGGAGACCCGCGGCTATGCGTGCCGAATCCCAAGCCGCGAAGACCGGCGATGTGTCCTGGTGAAGCTGCTACCGCATGGTGAAAAATTGGCGGAACGGGTAGCCCGGGAACGGCTGTCCGAATCGCGCATACGAGGAGAACAGTTGGCTAAAGCACTGGATGCGCTTCTGGGACGCAAACCGAAATCACGAAGCGTGAAAAACAGCGCACAGCATGGCCAAAAGAAGAGGCGTAAGAAAAATCGTGAGTGAGAATAGCAAAACTGAATCGCGGGACAACGAGACGGTTATCGACAAAAAAGACCGCAACGAGGAGTTGGGAGATTTCACCACCACGTGGCGAGTCGTTCCCATCTCCCTATTGGCGATGGGGATTGGTGTGGTCTGTGCATTTGTCGCACTGGCATTGCTCCGTTTAATCGGATTAGTTACAAATCTGTCCTACTTTGGCCGATGGGGCACCGCGATGGTTTCGCCAGTAGGTAACCATCTCGGTGTATACAGCGTTTTCGTTCCCATCGCGGGCGCGCTAATCATCGGTGTCATGGCGAGGTACGGCTCCGAGCGCATCCGAGGTCATGGCATACCCGAGGCGATTGAGTCCATTCTGCTAAGCGGTAGTCGCATTGAACCGAAAGTCGCGATTCTCAAACCAATCTCTTCGGCCATCTCGATCGGCACCGGCGGCCCCTTCGGCGCAGAGGGTCCGATTATCATGACGGGCGGCGCGGTCGGTTCGATGATCGCCCAACTGTTTCACCTGACGAGCGCCGAGCGCAAAACGCTCCTGGTGGCCGGCGCTGCCGGCGGCATGTCGGCAACCTTTGCCTCGCCGGTGGCCGCCGTGCTACTGGCCGTCGAGCTGCTTCTTTTCGAATGGAAACCGCGAAGCCTGATTCCGGTAGCATTAGCAAGTGCGATGGCGGCAGTCATAAGACGGTATATCCTGGGCTTCGGGCCGTTGTTTCCCGTGCCGGAGCACCCATTATTCATTGGGCCCAAAGGACTGCTAGGCTGCGCCCTGGTCGGTCTTCTCGCGGGAGCCCTATCGGCCTTGCTGACGATATCGGTGTATGCCGCCGAGGATGCTTTCCAGCGCCTGAAGATTCACTGGATGTGGTGGCCGGCGATCGGCGGCCTGGCCATCGGTTTGGGAGGTCTGGTCTTCCCGCAGGCGCTGGGCGTAGGTTACGACACGATCGGCGCATTGCTGCAGGGGAGCGTCACCACGCGAGTGATTCTCGGAGTCCTGTTCGTCAAATGGTTCATCTGGGCGGTCTCGCTCGGCTCCGGCACGTCCGGCGGCGTGCTAGCCCCGCTGCTGATGATGGGCGGCGCACTCGGCGGTCTCGAAGCCATGTTTCTTCCATTCGAAGGCGCAGGTTTCTGGCCCCTGATCAGCATGGGCGCCATTCTTGGCGGCACCATGCGGTCTCCGTTCACCAGCATTGTTTTTGCCTTTGAGCTGACGCACGACGCCAACGTGTTTTTGCCCTTGCTGGTCGCTAGCGTCATCGCCCACGGTTTCACTGTTTTGACGCTGCGACGGTCCATCTTGACCGAAAAAGTTGCCCGCCGCGGCTACCACCTCAGCCGCGAGTATGCGGTCGATCCCCTGGAAATTCTTTTTGTGCGCGAGGTCATGCGCACCAAAGTTGCGGTGCTGCCAGCCGACAGTACCCTCGGCGAACTATTTCATTCGTTGCGGTCGGATCACCGCCAGGAGCAGCGCTTGGTCCCAGTCGTCAACGCAGAAGGACAACTCATAGGTGTAGTCACACGCGGCGATATAAGCGAGCGCATGCAGATGGAGAATGGCGATGCAGCCCTGGAATCGCCGATCTGTGATCTGGTGCGCCCGGACCCGGTCGAGGCGTATCCAGACGAGCCCTTGCGGGTGGTCGTATATCGCATGGTGGAAAAGAGTTGCACCCGAATGCCGGTCGTCGAGCGCAGCACAAGAAAATTTCTAGGTTTGGTATCGCTCAATGATTTGCTGAAGGCCCGCTCCAGGCACCTGGAGGAAGAACGCCGTCGCGAACGAAGTATCAAATTCAGATTGTTTCCGCCGCGAGATCGGAAGCAACCCCAAAGCGACGCAGTCCTCTGAAGCTGCGGCCCATCCACCTGTCATCCTGAGCGGAGCAGGGACTTCACGAAGTGAAGTCTCTGCGGAGTCGAAGGATCCCTACACCTTCGCGGCCGGGTGGCCCTGCCTTTTGCTAGCACAACCACGCAGAGGGTGCCCCATCCCTCGCGGGTTTTTGCGAAGGGTGGGTTGGAGTACTGATCGCACCATGGGACAAGCCGCAGCGCGCCGTCCCTAAGCGTTGCTTCACCCGTGTGAGCGTGAACACTTCCCTGCTCTCTCTGGCCGGGTGGCCCTGCCTTCTGCCAGCACAACCGCAACAGAGGGTGCCCCATCCTTCGCGGGTTTTTGCGAAGGGTGGGCGGCAGTACTGATCGCACCGCCGAGAGCCGCCCTTCACGCCGCGCGCCATAAATGTTGGATTCTGCCAGAGCCAGGGGATGAGGCGAAAACGTTCCGCTACATATCCGCCCAAAGACGCGTCAAGTCGCGTCCAGAGGAAAATTCGGATTGCCACGGCCGAGCTTCTCGCTGATGTGGGCGGCGATCAGTTTGCCGTGGAAGCGGCCATTCTCAATGAAGATTTCATTCGTCCGCGAGCCCGCGACAATCACTCCGGCCACATAGATTCCCGCAACATTCGATTCCAGGTTCTCCGGATCGCACACCGGACGCATCTGTTCGGAGGAAAGTTCAATGCCCACGCTGCGCAGGAAATCGTAGTCGGGATGATACCCCGTGAGCGCAAATACAAAATCGTTCTTCAGGTGAAGCGGGCCGGATGGAGTTTCAACCACCACGTAGTCGCTGCCGATTTCCTGCACCGTGCTGTTGAAGTGCGCCGTGATTTCGCCGGCCTTGATGCGGTTCTCAATGTCGGGGCGCACCCAGTATTTGACGTGCTGGTGCATCTGCGGACCGCGGTGGACAAGCGTGACGCGCGCCCCATGCCGCCACAAATCCAAAGCCGCTTCCGCCGCCGAGTTCTTGCCGCCGACCACAACCACGTCGGTGTCAAAAAAAGGATGCGGTTCCCGGTAGTAATGGAAGACTTTGTCCAGGTCTTCGCCGGGGATATCGATCTGGTTGGCAAGATCGTAGTAACCGGTGGCGATCACGATCTTGCGCGCCCGGTAGTCGTGAATGGCGCTGTGCCGGTCGGTGGTAGTAACACGAAAATTACGGTCCTCACCCGTAATAGTCTTTACCCATTCGTACAGACGGATGTGCAAGTGAAAGTGTTCGGCGACACGGCGGTAATATTCCAGCGCTTCCAGCCGCGTGGGCTTCGCCAGCGCTGTGGTGAAAGGAATATCGCCAATCTCGAGCAACTCCGGCGTGGTGAAGAACACCATGTTCGTCGGATAGTGATAGATGGAATTGACCAAGCATCCCTTGTCGATGATGGTGGCCTTAAAGCCCGCGTTCTGCGCTTCGATGGCGCAGGCCATGCCCGTGGGGCCGGCGCCCACCACCAAAACATCGCTCCAGGAGTCGGGCCGCGCGTGGGCTTGAGTGCGGGGCAGAGTTTCGGGAATCTGTTCAACGGACGAAGATGTCGGGGGCTTCATAATTGGGGATGGGAGACCGATTATTCTAGCACCGTAATGCTACATGGCACCGTGATGCCACGAGAGCGGCGCGCCTACTTCTTCACGCAAACCGAAACTCCATCGCGGATCGGCAAGATGGTCGTAAACAAATCTTGCGACTCGCAGATTAGTTTGTTGAATTCGAGGATCGCCTTGGTCTTGTCGTCGGGTTTGGGTTTCGAGACCTTGCCCTTCCAGAGAACGTTATCCGTGATAAAAAGGCCGCCGCTTTTCAAGCGCGGGAGCGCTAAACGAAAAGCGCGCGGGTAGTCGATCTTATCGACGTCGTTGAAGATGATGTCGTACGGTGCCTTCTCCTCGGAAAGAATTTCGAGCGCGTCGCCTACGCGCACCGTGATGCGCTGGCTGACGCCCGCCCGATCGAAGTAGCGCCGCGCTTTTTCGGCAATCTTGCGATCGCCATCGGTATAGACGACGCGTCCGTCGTCGCCCACCGCGCGAGCCCACCAAATGGTGGAATAGCCAATGGCCGAGCCCATTTCGAAGATCTTCTTCGCGCCGCTGATGGTGGCAAGCTGATAAAGCACGCGCGCGACAGCCGGCCCGACAATGGACACATCGTTCTTGCCGGCCTCAACTTCCATCTCTGCGAGGACTTCGTCGCGCGGCGGCAGCATGGCGTACAGATAATCTTCGACTTCAGGAATCGTAATTCCGCCCATCCGCCAGCCAGGTTTTGCCGGTTGCTCAATCATGTTGCTCCCCGAGTGTAGCGCCGGCGTCCCCGCCGGCCTCGATCCTGCTGAAGCCGCAAGCGAAACAGCAAGACGCCCGTCGCTCCAACGAATCATTCGTACGTTTACGAAATCGTCTTCCCCGGTTTCATTTCCAGCACTTCTACGTCCGGCGCCAGTTTCTGCAACTCGCCGGGAGTTCCCGTCAGCTGCGGAAACGTACCGAAGTGCATAGGAATGACAGTTTCCGGCTGCAGCAGTTTACAGGCATAGGCAGCCTCGCGCGGAGACATAGTGAAAAGGTCGCCGATGGGCAACATGCAAATCTTCGGCGCATAAAGGTCGCGGATGATGGCCATGTCGCCGAAGACATTGGTATCGCCCGCGTGGTAGAGCTTGACTCCGTTCGAAAACTCGAGCACGTACCCGCAGGCTTCGCCGCCGTAGACGATCTGGTCGCCATCCTGAATGCCGCAAGAATGCACCGCGTGCACCATGGTGATCTTCACCCCCGCAACAGTTTGCGTGCCGCCCTTGTTCATGGGGGCGATCTGTTTGACGCCTTTTTTCTGCAGCCACAAGCAGAGCTCGAAGATACCCACGGCGATTGGCTTGAGCTTCTTGCCCACGTCGACCGCGTCGCCAATGTGATCGCCGTGCCCGTGGGTACAGATCAGCACGTCGGCTTTCTTGACGTTCTTCTCACTCTCCGGACACTTGGGATTGCCGGCAATCCACGGGTCGATGTAGAGGGTCTTCCCTTCCGGCGTCTGGACGCGGAAGGTAGAGTGGCCAAGCCATGTGAGTTGGATTCCTTGAATATTCACAAAACTCTCCTCGGGTGATCTGCGACTAGCATTCTATAGCGAATCCAGAGTTATTTTAGGCGGGCTATGCATTCGTGGAGGGACAGGCGTCCTCGCGAGCCTGCCCTGAGCGAAGTCGAAGGGTTCAAGCCGAGCGCGGCCCGGCAGCCGCCGGTCACAGTATTGCTCGGAATTAAATCACTCCCGGTCGCGCCTGAACTCGCGTATAAGATGGTGCTCGATGCCCGACCTCAAAATATTGCTGTCACGCGAAACCATTGCCAAACGAGTTGCCGAACTGGGAGAAGAAATTACCCATGATTTCCGCGGCCAATCAATCATCTTCGTCGGCGTTCTCAAAGGCGCGGCCATTTTTTTGAGCGATCTTGCCCGTCAGGTTCCGCTCGACTCCACCTTCGACTTCATCGGCGTCTCAAGCTACGGCAACCGCCCCTCACCCAAAGAAGACCCGGCGGGCCACGCCGCCTGGGATTCACTGGGCGCAGTCCAATTGACTAAAGATCTGGATCAGTCGCTGGCGGACCGAAACGTAATTCTCGTCGAAGACATCCTCGACACCGGGCTGACGCTGAACTACATTACGAAGCTGTTGCAGGCCCATCAGCCAAGATCGCTGCGCATTGCCGCCTTGCTGGACAAGCCTTCACGCCGCAAGCAGCCAATCCAGGCGCAATACATCGGCTTCACGATTCCCGATGCCTACGTAGTCGGCTACGGCCTGGACTACGCCGAACGCTACCGCAATCTGCCGGATATCTGCGTCCTGGAAAATTTGTAATTGGTAATTTGTAATTGATAATTTTGTGGATCTGGGTTTTCGATTACCAATTACAAATTACCAATCACAAATTAATCGGCTGCTAAAATGATCCTTGTGAAATCGACCGCCGCGCAAACTGAACGCGCTTCCGAGGTAGATCCCCTCCTGCTGGAAGTGGCCGACGTGGTGAACACCACGCTCGACCTGGAAACCACGCTGCGACGGGTAGCGGAACTCGTACGCAAGGTCATTGACTACGAAATTTTCGCGATCCTGTTGCTCAACGAGCAGCGTCAGGAATTGTACGTCCGCTTCCATGTAGGGTATTCGCAGGAGGTCGCCGATCGCGTGCGCGTGAAAGTGGGCCAGGGCGTTACGGGACGCGCCGCACTGAGTCGCCAGGCGGTGCTCGTCGCCGATGTGACGCAGGAGGATTTCTACGTTGAGGCCGTGCCCAACGTTCACTCGGAGCTGGCCATCCCGCTGATTGTCAAGAACCGGGTGATTGGTGTAATCGACTTTGAGGCGCGCGAGAAGGGTTACTTCACCGAAGAGCACAAACGTTTGCTCACTCTGATCGCGTCGCGCATGGCAGTGGGCATCGAGAACGCGCGGCTGCACACGCGCACAACGCGCCAGACTCGCACCCTCCTGCTGTTGAACGAGATTGCGCGCGAACTCACCTCAATTCTCAACCTCGATCAACTCCTTAAGCGCATCGCCGAACTGCTCAACCGGCTGATCGAGTACGAGATGTTCAGCATTCTTCTGCTGGATGAGACGGGCGAGAAACTGCAGCACCGTTTTTCACAGCGCTTCGAGGAAAGACTTCATCTCAAGCACGACATCCCGATGGGCCGCGGAGTGGTGGGTTACGCCGCGCAGGCCCAGGAAGCGGTTCTGGTGCCCGACGTCGCCAAGAGCGAGCGCTACATCGAGGTGAATCCGGAGACGCGTTCGGAACTTGCGGTTCCGCTGATTTACCAGAAGAAAGTGATCGGAGTCCTCGATCTGGAGCACACGCGCCGCGGCTACTTCACCGAGGATCACAAGCGAACCTTGGTCACGCTCGCGGCCCAGCTTGCGATCGCCATTGAAAACGCACGCCTGTACGAGCAGATTGCGCGGCAAGAGCAGCGACTGGAGCGCGATCTGGCGCTGGCCCGCGAACTCCAGTTTCGCTTGCTGCCACCCTCGTGTCCAAAGATGCAGAATCTCGAAGTCGAGGCGAAGTTTGTTCCGGCCCGCGCCATTGGCGGCGATCTCTACGATTTCCTCCCGTATTCATTGTCGCGCTTGGGGATCGCGATTGGAGACGTGAGCGGCAAAGGCGCGCCGGCCGCCATTTATGCTGCGCTCGTCAGTGGCATTCTGCGTTCCCATGCGCCGATTGAGCCGGGCCCGGCGGAAATGCTTTCAGCCGTGAATTTGTCGCTGGCGGAGCGCAGGATTGCGGCCCAGTTTGTGTCGATCATCTACGCCGTGTGGGACGACGAGCGGCGGACGCTGCTGGTGGCGAATTCTGGTTTGCCCCGGCCCATCTATTGTCATGACGACAAAGTCGAGTTTATCGAGGCAACAGGGCTGCCGCTCGGACTTTTCGACGAAACCGATTACGACGAATTCACCTTCAAGGCCAAACCGGGGGATCTCTTCGTGTTCTACAGCGACGGCATTCTCGACGCGCGCAACCGCCACGGTCAATCGTTTGGGCCGGAGCGCGTGCAAGCGATCGTGGCCGGCTGCGCCACCAAGTCGGCGGACTGCGTGGTAAACGAGATCTTCAAAGCGGTGACCGAGCATGCCGCTGGTGTGGATGCCTTCGACGATCAGACGGTGGTCGCCATCAAAGTGAAATCCGGCCCGGGCAAACGCAAGTGAGGCAAGCACCCGCATCGCAAGCGTTGCGCCCACCCGCCTTTGGCTATCACGGCCAGTTCTCCCGTGGTGACGCTCGGCCTGCCCTGAGCGGAGCCGAAGGGCCCCGTCCAACCGGGGCGGCTCGCACCACTGTCTGGGGCGATCGTGCTACCGAACTCTATTGCGAATCCGTATCGCTTGAAAGTCTGGCCGCGCGCCACGGAACTCCGCTGTACGTTTATTCCGCGGCGATGATCCGCGCCCGCATGGACGCCTTCCGTCGCGCTTTTCATTCCATTCCTCACACGCTCTGTTACTCGGTCAAAGCCAATTCGACGCTGGCGATTTTGCGACTCGTGGCCGCCGAGGGGGCCGGCTTCGACGTGGTTTCCGGCGGAGAACTGCAACGAGTTTTGCACGTAAGCCGGAAGGCCGCGAGCAGGGTTGCGAATAGAGTTGCGAACAAAGTTGTGTTCTCCGGCGTGGGCAAGACCGCGGCCGAGATGGAACTCGCCCTCCGCTCGGGGATATTGCTGTTCAACATCGAGAGCGCTTCGGAATTGAGCTCGCTTTCGGCAACCGCGACCCGATTGAAGACACAATTGAAGACACGATTGAAAGAACGGGCGGCGGTCGCAGTGCGGGTCAATCCCGATGTCTCGACGAAAACTCACCCCTATATTTCGACCGGATTGCATCAGCACAAATTCGGCGTTCCGATTCCCGAAGCGCTCGCGCTCTACGCGCAGGCCGCAAAGCAGCCCAATCTGGAAGTTGCCGGAGTGAGCGTCCACATCGGGTCGCAGATTACCGATGTCGGTTCCTTTCAAGAGGCCCTCGAACGCGTGGCCGATCTGGTGCGCATACTGCGCGAGCAAGGCCATGACATTCGCTACATCGACGCCGGTGGTGGCTTGGGCATTTCCTACGAGGGAGCGCAGGAGAACTTTGAGAAAAAGATTACGGCGTACGCGAACGCAGTACTTGCTCCGTTGCGCGGATTGAAGTTGCATTTGCTGCTCGAGCCCGGACGCTCCATCGTGGGACCGGCGGGCGTGTTGCTGACGCGCGTCCTCTACCGCAAAACAAATAATCACAAACGCTTTCTAATTGTCGATGCGGCAATGAACGATCTGGTGCGTCCTTCTCTGTACGGTGCCTATCACGAGATTGTTCCCTTGGTCCGGGCCGGGGGGCGGGCAACGAGCCGCGAGTCGCGCGAAACCGAGATCACCGACGTGGTCGGCCCCATCTGCGAGACGGGCGACTTTTTCGCACGCGACAGAAAACTTCCACTGGTCAGCGAGGGCGATCTGCTGGCCATTTTGGACGTGGGCGCCTACGGCTCGGTGCTGGGATCGAATTACAACACGCGCAGCCGCCCCGCCGAAGTGCTGGTGGATGGCGCGAAGTCGAGACTAATCCGCCGACGCGAGACCTTGCAGGACCAATTGCGGACAGAGCTTTGACTTTAGTAACTGTTTTTCTTGTCGGTGTCCGGTCCAATATAAGTGTGTGTTCTTTTGTGGAGGCGCCCTTGAAAGAACTGCTCTTATCTCGGTTAAATCGCCCATACTTGACCGCGAACACCCTCTTCGCCTGTTTGGTGCTGATTTGCATGGCCCCAGTATCGGTCTTTGCTCAGGACGTGCCCAGTACATGGTTTCTCCCCAATCAAGAGGTCCGCGTCGCCAATCTGCCGTCGCTGACGGCGCCGTCCGCGGAAGCATCGGCGGTGCTCGCGACAGCGCTGGAGACAATCCTCCCCGACAGGGACGTATGTTGCGGAAAGGATTCTGGCCTAGAAGACGCCGTTCTCTCAGCTCCGTCGTCCTTGAAGGAACTGAGTGCCAAGTTGCAGGGAAGGCATGTCTTGGGCGACGGCCGGTCCATCGGGGTCCGCGCGGAGTATTTCCCAAAAAGCTCGATTGACCCTTCCTTCACGATCAAAACGCTGATGGACCAGCAGCCCATGCTCCTCAAGTGGAAATCGCACATATACGTGTTGTATGGAGCTACCTACGATGAAAAACGCACTTACAACATGCAAATGCGGCAATTTGTAATCCATAAACTCTGGTTGCTCGATCCGCGCTATTCCGGCCAACGAAGGGAAACCGAGCTCAACGCCGAAACCGACGATTGGACTAAGATCCAGGGAATTCTGACGCTGTCGGTCGCGCGGAAATAATTGTGCGAAAATAATCGCGCGAAAATAATCGTACGGAAATCATCCCGCGGCGCACGCAGTTCCGGACCGCAGCTATACGGGGTGCTGAGAAACTCAAGTTTCGTATCAGGGCATCGCTTCAGCGAAGCCGCAAGTTCCTTGAATTCAGATCGCCCTTTTTGTGTGTGCGTGAGCACTGGCGTTTTTGCAATCCGGTGGAACGAAGAGCTCGAGAGTCCAGCCTCGGAGGGGCGACCTAACTTAGCCCAGCGCTTCAGTGAGTGTGTGAGAACCAACTTGAAATCGGGGAAGAAGTGAGGGATAAGGAGGGATGTCACGATTCCTGGAGTACAGCCCCGAGCAAGCGTATTTGCTGCCGCCGAGCGTGAAGGACGAGCTGGGCGCGGATCATTTGAGCTTTTTCCTGCACCGGATGGTGGAGCGGCTGGACCTGAGCGAGTTCGAGCGGGCCTACAGCGACGAAGGTGGGGTGCTATATGCGCCCGCGCTGATGCTGAAGGTGTGGCTCTATGCCTATGCGCTGGGGATGACGAGCGCGCGGCGCTTGGAGCAACGGATCGTGGAAGATCTGGCCTTGCGTTATCTGGCGGGCGGGCAGCGGCCGGACCACTGGGCGTTGAGCGCGTTTCGGCGGCGGCACGCGCGGGCGCTGAACGACGTGTTCACGCAGGTGGTGGAGATGGCGCGGCAGTTGGGCATGGGGAAACTGGGGATGGTGGCGCTGGATTCGACGCGCATCCGGGCGAGTGCGTCGCGGGAACGGATCGACACGGAGCCGCGCTTGCGCCGGGAACGGGCGAAGATTCGGCGGCAGATCCGGCGCTGGCAAAAGGCGTGCGAGGCGTGCGATCCGGACGAAGGCGCGGGGACGCGAGTGCGGGTGGAGAAGCTGGAACAGAGACTGGCGGAGTTGCCGCGGCGTCTGGAACGATTACGCAAGAGTGGAGAAGCGAAGTTATCGCCGCGGGACGCGGAGGCGCGGTTTCTGCGGGAGCGGGGCGGATTTGCGCTGGGTTACACGGCGGAGATGGCGGTGAGCCAGGATCATCTGATCGTGGCCCAACGGGTGACGCTGAACCGTTGCGACGTGCCGGCTCTGGTGCCGCTGGTGGAGGAAGTGGAGGAGCGGACGGGCGAGCGACCGGAGAAAGCATTGGCGGATGCGGGCTTCTACAGTAACGAGAATGTGCGCGCGCTCGAGGAGCGTGGCATCGACGTGTACCTGCCGGACCCGAACCTGGCGCGCGAACTGAACACGGGGAAACGAGCGCGCACGATCGGACGGAACCGGGTGCGCAGTCCGGAACTGAAGGCGATGCGGAAGAAGTTGCGCGGCGCGGCTGGACGAAAGGTGTACGGACGACGCAAGGCGCTGGTCGAACCGGTGTTTGGGGTGTTGAAGCAGCAGCGGGGCATGCGGCAATTTCGCACCCGAGGACAAGCCAAGGTGGCAGCGGAGTTCACGCTGGCAGCGATCGCCTACAACGTGACGCGCTTGTTCGCCCGCCGCTGAAACCTGGGACCGGCTGATTGCGAAGTACGGGAGTGGCAGCATGACCGGAGACGAGAGTCATCGATAAAAATCGAGTTCTCACACACTCACTTCAGCGCTGGGAAAAGTGGGAAGAATGACCTAAGTCCCGGAGGGACGACCCGGTTCTCAAGCACACTCTTTGGGGCTGGACACAGAAAACATAGTTTTTCAGCAAACTGGACAGCCGCCCCAAGAAGTTCGTCACCGCCAGTGACGCGCCCTCAGCCTTCTCACTGGGGGTCAGTGCGGCTTTGGATTCAAGAGGCGCCCAACGCGCTCGGGTTCGCGCGCAATCACCTTTAAATAGGCTTGCGTTGCTTGGTCCGGTTCTGCGCGGCCTTGCTCCCAGTCCCGGAGAGTGCCCAGAGGGATGTGGTAGCGGACAGCGAATTCCTCTTGCGTCAAGGCTAAGGCGCGGCGAATGATTTTCGCCTGCGGTGTCCGTCTCATCCGTTTAAGATCGCCGGGGGTTAGCGGTTGCGCGTCGCCGTCGGCGCGAGCGGCCGCCTCGATGGCCTCGGGCGTCACGCGCCTAAGCGTTTTGCTGGAAGTAGTCGTCTTCCTCATATTGTGTTGCCCTTCGGGTCGAAATAATGCGGACGCGTTCCCCGCGTTCGGCATAGGCTACAAACAACAAGATGTTTCCCGCGGCCATGCCGATAATGACAAAACGCTCTTCGCCGTAGTTCTCACGATGGTCGAGGCGCTCGATGGCAAACGGATCCTTAAACACCGTCTTCGCCAAATTAAAGTCACGCCATGGGCGCTCAAGTTAGCTTCGGCTTTAGCGTTGTGCCATTCAAATTCCGGTTTCATGATACTACGGGATATCAGTAGTTTGTCAACTGTCCAGCGGAATCACGCGCTTTCGCCCCGGCGTCGTCGCGTCCGAATTACCGGCCACTCGGAAGGGATCCTGCCTTAGGTTAGCGCCAATGGCGACGCCCGGCGCTCCAGCAGGATTCGTCAGCGTTCTCCCCACTTGAGCTTGGTGGCGAGCACTTCGAAAAATGTCTTCTGAAAACGCAGCAGCCTAGCCGAATGTTCCGCCTTAACGCACCGCACGACATCGCCCACTCGCGCTGGCATGCCGACCTGTCCATCGAAACTCAGATAGGCGTCCTCTTTCCCGGTCTTGACGTGGATTTCGATTTCGACCGTATCGCGCACCACCACCGGGCGGTGCGTCAATCCGTGAGGCGAGACGGGCGTAATGAGGAAGGCATCCACATCCGGGTTAAGAATCGGCCCTCCCGCTCCAAGAGAATAAGCGGTAGAACCGGTCGGCGTGGCAATGATCAGAGCGTCGGCTCTGTAACTCGAAACGAACTCCGCGTCCACAAAAAGCTCGAAGTGATTCAAGCGCGCGATGGCGCTCTTGCTCACCACCACCTCGTTCAAGGCGGCGAGTGTGGCCAGGGTCTCGCCGCCCCGCATCAGCGAACCACTCATCATCGACCGGCTGTCCACGATGAAACGCTCTTTCTCGATCGCTTCCAGAGCCGGATACAGATCGGCCAGCGCAAGTTCGGTCATGAATCCGAGCGTGCCCAGGTTAATGCCGAGAATCAGGGTTCCGGTTTTCGCAACCGCGCGCGCCGCCGAAAGCAATGTGCCGTCGCCGCCCAGCACCAGAGCCAGATCCGGAGACCTCTCGGCCAAGTCGCATCGCGGCATCACGTTGGTCGCCGAAAAGTAAACTGCGCTTTCCTCATCCACCACCACCGCGTAGTTGCGCTGCCGTAGCCATTTTTCAAGCGGCGGCAGCGCTTCGCGCAGCTCAGGCCGCCCCGGCTTCGAAATAATGGCAACGGTTTTCTGGCGGCTCGGGCTTTGCGGAGACTTGGACATGTCTTCGGACTTCCCTCTAAGGCGTGTGCTCAGGCGTCTCTTCTGGCACCACTCCGAACATCGGACTTCCGATTGTACAGAATCACCGGATGGAGGCGTCAGAAACTCCGCGTGCAGCAGGAATTCGCGATTGCCGTCGCCGCCCAGGATGGGAGACTCGATCCATTCAGCGCGCGCGCATCCGAGTTCCAAAAGCGCCGCTTCTACCCTGTCCACGGCCGCTCGCTGCGCCGCTTCGTCGCGCACGATTCCGCCTTTACCCACCAGTTCCCTGCCCGCTTCAAACTGTGGTTTCACCAACACCACAATCTGGCGAACGAACTCCGATACTGCGGGCGCAGTCGAACTGGTTTTCAGATTGGAAGGCAGGCTCGAGCAAAAAGCGGCGCGCATCACCGCCGGCAGCACCAGGGTGGCGGAGATGAAAGAAACATCCACGGCAATGAAATCCACCGCCTCGCCAATGTCGGAGGCTGCGAGATAGCGGGCGTTAGTTTTTTCCAGAAGCCGCATCCGCGGGTCATTGCGCAAGCCGAAATCCATCTGCCCATAACCGGTATCGACGGCAATCACCTTGGCGGCGCCATGCTGCAACATGCAGTCGCTGAACCCCCCGGTGGAAGCGCCGACGTCAAGACAGACTTTGCCGCGGAGATCGATTCCCCAGTGCTCGAGCGCCTTCTCCAACTTGAGCCCGCCACGGCTGACGTAGCGGAGATCCTCGCCCAGCAGGCGCAAAACCGACGATGAGCTGGAGTCAATCAATGCGCCCGCCTTTTCGATCTTCTGCTCGTTGACAAGAACTTTCCCGGCGAGGATGAGCGCCTGCGCGCGCTCGCGCGATGTCGTCAGACCACGCTCCACGAGCAACTTGTCGAGACGTATCTTCACGCAGTACCGAGAAATCGAGTATCGAAAAATCGAATCCGTCCGATGCGGCAAGCACCCGATGCAGTGCAAAATGTTGAAGGCATTCGTTAACAGAAGGTTACAAGATTAAGTTCCCGCTTTTCCACAAACTTTTCCTCTATCGTGTTGAAAACTTCAGCGGATCGGTTGAAAGATCTTTGGTTGTTTGTCACAGCACCGTGAGACATACGTCACAAAAAGAGCCGCCCGGAAGGCGGCTCTCACCTCAGATTGAAAATTGGTTATGGGGGAACACAACCAGCGCCTCCGCCCCGACTTCAGCCCGCAACTTCTTCCAGAAGTTTCTGGTCGATATCGAAGTTGGCATGCACGTTCTGCACATCGTCGCAATCTTCGAGCGCTTCCATCAACCGTATCATCTGCGCCGCCTGCTGCCCTTCTAGCTTGATGTAGGTACCCGGAACCATGGCCACGCTTGAAGAAACGGGTGTAATGCCGGCCTTCTTCACTGCTTCGAGCATGCCTTCGTAGGCGGAAGGCGCAGTCAGGATTTCCCAGTTCTCGCCATCGTCAACAGGCTCATCCTCACCGCCCGCTTCCAGAATGATGTTCATCAGGTCGTCTTCTTTGGCCGCCGACTTGGGGATTATAATGTCGCCCTTCTTGTGGAACATATACGCGACGGCGCCCGCTGCGGCCATGTTCCCATTGTTCTTCCCGAACACGTGCCGGATTTCGCTAACCGTGCGATTGCGGTTGTCGGTGGAAATTTCCACCAGCAAAGCCACGCCGCCCGGCCCGTAGCCCTCAAGCACAAATTCTTCGTAGTTCGCGCCCGGCAGTTCGCCGGTCCCGCGCTGGATGGCGCGCTTGATGTTATCGGCAGGCATGTTCTCGTTCTTCGCCGCCAGGATCGCCGTTCGCAGTCGCGGGTTCATGTCAGGATCGCCGCCCGACTTCGCCGCCATCGCGATCTCCTTGATGAGACGAGTAAAGATCTTGCCGCGCTTAGCGTCAAGCGCGCCCTTCTTGTGCTTGATAGTTGCCCACTTAGAATGGCCGGACATAGCTCTACCTCATCTCTAGAATACTCGAAAGGCGCTGATTCTCGGAATGATAGATCCGCCCGCGGAGGAAATCACAGGATCAGCCTCGACGTAAACACGATCAGGCGAACTGCGATTATAGCATGGGGTCAGTCTTCGTCTTTAGCTTCTTCCCGCTGGCGGACACCTTCCCTGACAGCCTCCAGCGAAAGCCGTGGAGCAAGCACACAATCGACATCCTTCATGATTTGTCATCCGAGCGAATCGAAGGACCTGCATTTTGCCGCGAGCTGCAGCTCAATCGTCTCGCTCAATCCTCCGCACTCAAGTCAGCCATCAAGTCGGCGACATTGCGCCACGCGAGTCAGCCGCCGCCACCTTCGCCACGCCTTTCGGCTTCTGATGACAGCGATGCAAATACTGTTTCTTCATGCCCGGATCGAAGCGCACTGCGATCTGCGCCGCGTCCACCAGCAACGAACGCACAACTGGTTGCCTTGCTTGGTAATCGCACCCAGCTTCTGCCGTCCGCCCGAACTTTCCTCGCGCGGAATCAGCCCCAGATAACTCGCCACCTGCTTGCCGCGCGGAAACCGACGGACATCGCCGATGGTCAGCACGTACGCCGCCGTGTTCGGACCGACTCCCGGCTGCGTCATCGGCAACTGGGCCTGCGGGTGCTGCTCAGCGGCTTGTTGCACCGCTTGATCCAACTTCCCGATCTGCTCGTCTAACATCGCCAACAGTCCGAGTAAGTCCCCCCGCCGGCATGCCGCCCAGGCTTTTAACGGCAATTCGCGCAGCAACTTCTGTCCCGCCTGGCTCCACAGCTTGGCCTTGCGCTGCATTCCCTTATTCAGAGAAAGGTGTTGCAGTTCGTTTTTCACCCGGCTGCGAATCTCCACTAGTTTGTGCCGGTGCAACACTAACTGCCGCAAATCGCACGTGCGTCCAGTTCTTCTGCTCCACGTGCGCATTGTCATCCTTCTGGTAGGGCCGTCCACGCGTCAGCTGAATCTGCTTCTGCTCACACCAACCCTTCAGATGCCAGTTGATGAACTCCGATCCGTTGTCCGAGTCCACCCCCAGAAGACGGAAGGGCAATACTTTCTCGATCTCATCCAGCCCTTGCTGCACCGCCACTTGGCTCTTCCCCAACAGGGCGCGCGACTCCGTCCAGCCGCTATGGATGTCGGTCCGGTTCAGAGTATGGGCAAATTCTCCGTCGCCCGAGTTGCCACAATGCGCCACCAGGTCGATCTCGCTGAACCCGGGACCGGTCACATCCCAACTGTCAGTCTTCACTGGAATGTGGTGCTTCAACAGCGAACCGGGCTTGGTGCGTCCGTAAATACGCCGTTTCCGCTCGCTCTTCCTCGCCCGCAAGCGCCGGTCGATTTGCCGAGCACTGATGCCCAGTAGTTGTTTCTCCATCGCCGAGGTCATCCGGTAGCGCTTACGAATCCACGGCAGCCAACTCGGCAGCAGCGCCTTCAACCGCACTGACCAGGGATATCCCGCCGCTTCCCAGATCGCCGCCAGAATAGAAAGCACTTGCGGGCCGTAGCGCGCTCGCCCTCCATGCCGCCGTCGCTCCGGTTGCTTTCCGGGAGGAGCTCCATTCAGAAGTCGAATCGCATATTTCCGGTGGTAGCCGGTGTTCAGACAAAATTCGTTCAGCATCCAGTGCTTCGCTTCCCGCCCCGCCCTGTGATAGCGCTCATACACGGCCCGGAAATATTCCCACTTCGCCTTGTGTCCCAATCCAACCCTCCTCCAATCGTCTCTTGAGTCGGGTTACATCCTACGTGTCTCGACGGCCTCCCCTTCGGTTACATTTTGCATGGCTCGATAAGTGGGATGGAAATCACATCCTATAATCATCATTGCGAAGACTCCTTTCTTCCCAGCGTCTTGGGTCCTCAAATCAAGACTACCGGGTCGAATCGAGCCTTCGCTCTTATCCAATCAGTCCAAGCTTCGCTTGGGCGGGTCTTTACCGCGCCGCAACTTCGTCCAGTCGCGCCAGGGTATCCGGATACCGGCGTACCAGGAGCACCAGGGCCGCTGCCTGAGGATTCGGCTTCGCCCGTCCTTGTTCCCATTTTTCCAGCGTTCGTTCGTTAATCCGCAGCCTGCGGGCGAAGACTGCGCGCGAGCAGCGCAGCTTCTTCCGCGTGTCCAGGATAAGTTTCGAATCGACTTTGGGGAGCGGCAAGGGCTCGACTTTGTAACTCCGCAAAGTGATCTTGCCTTCGCGGCGGCCCTTCATTGCCGCCAGGCCTTCCATCAGTTCATTAAAAATGTCTCTCTTTCCCATTGTCTTTCCTCCATTATCCTCGTGGCCGGGTGCGTCGCTTCGCCGCCCGTACCGCCAATTCCTCTTCAATCGAAACTTTTAGCGCCTTCTTCTGCTGCGGTGTCAGGTCGGAAGCCTCGTCCTTGCCATAGACAGTCATGAGCCAGATTTGATGATCGGAGGAAAAGTGGCAATAAATGATCCGCAATCCGCCCCTCCGGCCTTTGCCGCGCCTCGCATCGGCCCATCGCATCTTTCGAAGCCGCCCGTCCCCGGCATCAGATCGCCAGCTCGAGGATTCGCGTCAAGATGAGCCTGCAATTCCCGATACGCATCTTCGTTCAAGTACTCGGCAAGATGTCGCGTAAATGGAGGAGCTTCGACAAACTCCATGATCATGATACGCTAACAGCGTACAGTATCAACTGTACTCTATTAGCGTAGTGATGTCAACGGACCTCTCGCCGTATAATGGTGCGTTCCTTATACCTGCCGACGGACCTGGGTGCTTCCGCTCTAGTCCAATGTTCGGCGCACAGGAGATCATCATGGCTACTACTCTTACCGAACCGTTCACGCCGACTCAAACGAAGACCCGCATTGAATCCGACTCCATGGGGAAGATCGAAGTTCCGGCGAATGTTTACTGGGGCGCGCAGACGCAGCGCTCGCTGCTGCATTTTAATATTGGGCGCGACGTCATGCCTCCGGAGCTGATTCGGGCGTTTGGCACGCTTAAGAAGGCTTGCGCGCTGGTGAATCAGGATCTGGGCAAACTCAAGCCCGACGTGGCTAAGCTCATCGTCAGCGCCGCTGACGAAGTCATCGCCGGCAAGCTGAATGACCAGTTCCCTTTGCGCATTTGGCAGACGGGCTCGGGCACGCAGACCAACATGAACGTGAATGAGGTCGTCTCGAATCGCGCCATCGAAATTGCGGGCGGGGAGATGGGATCGAAGAAGCCGGTGCATCCTAACGATCACGTCAACATGTCGCAGTCGTCGAATGATACGTTTCCGGCGGCTATGCATATTGCGGCGGCGGAGCGGGTTAAGAATGCTTTGATTCCGGCTATCAAGACGGTGCGCGATGCGATTTTGGCCAAGGCTAAGGAATTTGACTCCGTGGTGAAGATTGGACGCACGCACTTGCAGGATGCTGTGCCTTTGACCATTGGACAGGAATTTGGCGGCTGGGCCAGTTTGCTAGACCGCGACATCAAGCGGCTGGAGCAGGTGCTGGATGGACTTTACGATCTGGCGATTGGCGGGACGGCGGTGGGCACGGGGCTGAATACGCATCCGGAATTTGCCGAGCGCGCGGCTAAGAAGATTGCTGAACTTACGGGACTTCCCTTCCGCTCGCATCCCAATAAGTTTGCCGCGCTTTCGGCGCACGACGAGATTCTGTTTGCTCAGGGCGCTATGGAAACTTTGGCCGCTTCGTTTATGAAGATCTCTAATGATATTCGCTGGCTGGCTTCCGGTCCGCGGTGCGGGTTGGGCGAGTTGGTGATTCCGGAGAATGAGCCGGGATCTTCGATCATGCCGGGCAAGGTTAATCCCACGCAGTGCGAGGCCATGACTATGGTCTGCGTGCAGGTGCACGGGGCTACGGCTGCGGTGGGATTCGGCGGATCGCAGGGCAACTTTGAGCTCAACGTGTTCAAGCCGGTGATCATCTACAACTTTCTGCACTCGGTCACTTTGATCACCGACGCGTGCCATGGCTACGTGGAATACATGATCAGGGGCATTGAAATCGATCGCGCCAAGGTGGATTTCTACGTTAAGAATTCGCTGATGCTGGTCACGGCACTCGCTCCGAAGGTGGGATATGACAAGGCGGCGCAGATTGCGCACGTGGCTCATGTCGAGCATTCTAGTCTGCGCGAGGCGGCTTTGAAGCTGAAGCATCTTACGGGTGAGGAATTTGATTCGCTGGTTAAGCCGGAGAAGATGACGCATCCGTAGAGAATGTGTGGTGACGGGGCTCCGCCCCGTTGCGGCGAGGCAGAGCCCCGCCACCAGACGGGCGCTTTGCTGGGGCTGCTACTTTGGCGTCGCGGTGATCGGTACCGGCGCATTTTTCGGCGTGCTCAGGTAGCCTGTGATTTTGTTTTTGTCCACCGACCAGACCACGAGTTCATACAGCATATGATCGCGTCCGGTGTAGAACTGCACGGGCTCGCTCTGGTTCCTGTCTTTTTTCTCGATGGTTTTGTCGTCGGCGGTGACGTCGATCGTGTACTTGCCGCGTTTGGGATCGGTCTTCTTGAGCTGCAAGGCTACGGTCGATAATGCCTGCGGCTTGGCTCCCTTCAACAAGGAGAACTCGTAGTACTGGCGGTCGCCCTTGTGTTTCAGGGCTTCCAGGTCGCCGCGTGTGTTGGCGATCAGTCCGCTCTGCACGTTGAGATCGCCCATGGTGCTCTGGAGCTTCGCGATGGTCGCATCGAGCGATGCCTTGGTGGCGGCCACGTCGGTCTTCACGCCGCCGACGTCCGTCTTTACGGATCCAACTTCTCCAGAAACGGCGCTTACATCTTTCTTCTCCTGTTCCGCCTGTGCTGCAATGCTCGCGGCTGCGGCTTGCTGCTGACGCTGCAGTTCGTTGGCACGCGTCGCTAATTCTTTCTTCGTCATGCCCAACTGGTGAGCCAGGGTCTCAGAATCGGCTTCGGCAGATTGCATGCGCTTGGTCAGATCGCCAATTTGTTTTTGGCTGGCGGCTTGATCTTGCGTGACCTTATCGACCTTGCCGTGCTGGTCGTAAATGAAAAACGCGGACGCGCCGGCATAGGCAACGGCCAGCACGATGAGGATCCATTTGCCGACGCTGCTCTGCGGCTCGGGGTGGTAAACGATCGGTTGCTCGCCTTCAGACATAAGGGCTCCGGTTAAGTTGTGGACTGTAGAGTCCTATTGTTTGTGAGATCCGGCTTGCTGTCAATCGCGTTTCAGGTTCTTGGCTGGATGTAACTTGGGCGACCGGTTCTTCCCGGTAGGACGGGCGAAGCGCCCGTCCCTCCATAGATTCAGGGTATATACTGAGACGTTTTCGGCGATCATTTTTTGAGTACACGCGCCCAACGCGCCAGAAAGGCAACAGACTATGGCTTCTCCGGCAGTGGATTTTGCCCGCAATAATCAACCGCGTTTTCTCGATGAGCTGAAAAACCTTCTCCGCATCCCCAGCGTCAGCACGCTCGATGAACACAAAGGCGACGTGCTGAAGGCGGCAGAATTTGTGGCCGCTGAGCTGCGCCGCATTGGGATGGACAATGTCGAGATCATCCCGACCAAGGGGCATCCGCTGCTCTACGCCGACTGGCTGCATGCGCACGGCAAGCCCACCGTTCTGATGTATGCGCACTACGATGTGCAGCCGCCCGATCCTTTGGACGAATGGAAGACGCCGCCGTTTGAGCCGACCGAGCGCGACAGCAACATCTACGCGCGCGGTGCGGTCGATGACAAAGGGCAGCTCTGGATGGAAGTGAAAGCGCTCGAATCGCTGATGCAGGCCCATGGGGGCAAGCTGCCGATCAACGTCAAGATTATTTTTGAAGGCGAGGAAGAAGTGGGTGGCGAATCGATTGCCGAGTATGTCCGCAAGCAGAAAGCGAAGTTGAAATCGGATTTCGCTCTGGTCTGCGACACGGAACTGTTCGCGCCCGACCTTCCTACTCTGTGCGTTGGCCTGCGGGGCTTGGTGTACACCGAGATTGAAGCGGTCGGGGCCAAGACCGATCTGCACTCCGGTATCTATGGGGGCGCGGCGCCGAATCCATTCTTTGCGCTGATTGAGATCATCAGCAAGCTGAAAGATTCGAAGGGTAAGGTATTGATCCCGGGCTTTTACAAGGACGTCAAAGTGCCCAGCAAAGATGAGTTGAAGGCCTGGAAGCGGCTGCCTTTCAACGAAGAGCATTATCGCAAAACCGAAGTCGGCTCCAAGGTGCTGACCGGCGAGCCGGGATATTCGGTGCTGTACCGGACGTGGGCGCGTCCGACGCTGGAGGTACACGGCATGCCGGGTGGGTTTGTGGCTCCGGGAGCAAAGACGGTGATTCCGGCGAAGGCGTCGGCGAAGGTTTCGATGCGTCTGGTGCCGAACCAGGATCCGGACGACATCCTGAAGCGCTACACGGCGTTCGTCAAGAAACTCACGCCTAAGGGGATCGACATCAAGATCAAGGTTTGGAGCAAGGGGCCGGCAGGCGTGGTTGGCACCGACAACCGGTTCATCAAAGCGGCGACTGAGGCGCTGCATGACACGTTCAAGAAAGAGACCGTGTTTATTCGCTCCGGCGGATCGATTCCGATCGTGACCGATTTCCAGGACGTGCTGAAGATTCCATCAGTGATGATGGGCTTTGGGCTTCCCGACGACAATTTGCATGCTCCGAACGAGAAGTTTCACATTCCGAATTTTTATCACGGGATTGAAACGATTTGCTTGTTCTTTGAGAAGCTGGGCGGGTAGAGTTCACTCTCAACGTGCGGCGAAAGCGCCAGTAGGTGTGCAGGGACGAGCGCAAACTCCTGGCGCCACCGTGCTACAGTGTTATCATCGCTTTATGGCCCGGAAAATCGTTAGATTCGTTGCCACCAAGACTGTGAAGAAACCGGCGAGGATCAAGTTCAAGACTAAGTCGGGGAAAACGGTTTCGTTCCGGGCTGTCAAGACGGTCGAGCGAAAGCGAGTTGTTCGCTTTCGCGCCGAGCGATGAACCGCATTTACTTAGACAGTAACGTCCTAATCGCTTACTACTCCACCGACAGGGCTGAAGAGACGAAGAAGAAAGTGGTGGAGCAAGCCTTTGCAGTGTTCGCAGACCTCAAGGACGTCCAGCTTTGCACCTCGATGTGGGCAGTGACGGAGATGGTGAATATATTGGTTTCTCGCAAGAACCTCGATCGCGGAGTCGTGGCCGAGATCGAGAGTCAGCTTGTCAGCGAGAAACGGCTCGGAGGTCTCAAGATACAAATCATCGAAGTCAGCCCCAGGAAAGACTACGATTTCGCGGAATTCTTTTACCACGTGAAGCAGGGAATCTTGAAGTATCACTCCGGAGTCGGCGACGTGATTCACAGTGTGATTATGAAGAACAACGGCATTTCCCAAATCTTGACGTTCGATGAGAAGGACGATTTCAAGCAGATCCCCGACTTGACGGTGCTGCATCCGCGAGACATCAAGATACAAGATTAGAACAACTGAAGCCCCATCGATCGCGGTCGAAAAACTCGGCTTCAAACTGACCCATTACCCGGAACCCGCCCTGTACTCGCCAATTGCGCGCCTTCAGGTAAAATAATATGAGTTTGAGGTTAACTGGGAAACTGGAAACTCGTCTGTCGACAGCGGCCAGCGTTAACTGAGTGAACGTGCAAAACCTGAAACCAAAAGGACACAGGGTTCACAGGGGAAAACCCCGGGTCGAGGAGCAAAGTTTTCTTGCAGAAAACGGGTTTCCTCGGCGCACTCTGCGTCTCGGCGGTGAAGCTTTTCGATTTTCAATTCTGAACTGAAGGCGGTTTGATGCCACTAAAGGTGCCTCCCAAGAAACCAGTAACCGAAGATCCACGACACACACAGGCGGTGCAGAGCTACGAGTCCGGGCTTCGCGCTTTGCAGGAGCGCAAGTTCGAGAAAGCCAAAGGCCACCTGCAGAAAGCACTGAGCGGGCCGGACAAGTCCCTGGTCGACCGGGCCCAGGTGCATATCATCACCTGCGACAAACATCTGAAAGAAACCGCGCTGCAATTCAAAAACACGGAAGAGCATTACGACTACGCCGTGTGGCTGATCAACGCGGGTGACTACGTGGCGGCGCGCGAGCACCTCGACAAGCTATTGAAGCAGGCGCCCAAGGCCGACTACGTTCTGTACGGGCTGGCCGCGTTGCATTGCCTGACCGGTCACGTCGAAGAATCGCTCACGACGCTCAACGAGGCGATTCAGGCGAAACCCGCGCTGCGCTTCCAGGCGCGAAATGATACCGACTTTCAGAATCTGGCGGAAGATCCGCGCTTCACCGAACTGCTTTATCCGGATCCGGGCGCGGAATCGGAGCCGCAGGAAGAAGAGGCGAGCGCCTATTAGGGCCCTCCTAACTTCGATTGAGTCATTGAATCATTGAGGTATTGAATCATTGAAAACCTAAATTCCCGCGGATTACCAATGATTAAATGACACAATGATTTAATGATTCAATGGTTTAATGATTCAATATCAGGGCGGTATGCTTCCCCAGTTGCGCACCAATTCATCCGAAACCGGCAAGGCTGGCCCTGAACTGCGCGTGGTCGCAATCGGGGGCGGCACCGGCCTTTCCACACTGCTGAAGGGGCTGAAGCGTTACGTCATGTCGCCGGCGGCAGCCACCTCCGGTCAGCCCACCATTCGCGAATTGTGCGGCGTGGTGACGGTGAGCGACGATGGGGGATCGAGCGGCCGCCTGCGCAAAGAGTTCAACATGCTTCCGCCGGGGGATGTGCGCAATTGCATCGTCGCGCTCTCCGAAGACGAAGCCCTGCTCTCGCGGCTGTTCCAGCATCGCTTTCAGAAGGGCTCCGGACTGGAAGGGCACAGCTTCGGAAATCTTTTTCTGGCGGCGCTGACTTCGATCACCGGAGACTTTGCGGAGGCGGTGCGGCTGTCTTCGGAAATTCTGCTCACGCGCGGGCATATCTATCCGGCAACCATGGCGAGCGTGGAATTGGAAGCGCTAATGGAAGACGGGACACGGGTGCGCGGCGAGACAAGAATCACGGCGAGCAAAGGCAAGATTCGGGAACTGGCCCTGGTGCCTCCCGACGTCGAACCGCTTCCCCCGACGCTGGAGGCAATCGCTGGCGCCGACCTGATCACGATCGGCCCGGGATCGCTCTTCACCAGCCTGATTCCGAACTTACTGGTGCGCGGAATTCCCGAGGCGATTCTCGAATCAAACGCCATCAAAGTATTCGTTTGCAACTTAATGACGCAGGTGAATGAAAGTCTTAGTTTAACTGCGGCGGACCACATCCGCGCACTCAACCTCCACGCTGGCGTCCAGTTGTTCGACTACACCCTGCTCAATCGCAAGACGGCGTCGCCAGCGATGAAAGCCAAGTACGCGCTGGAGGGAGCTTCGCAGATCGTGGTGGATCTGGAAGTGATCGAGGCGCTGGGCGTGTGTCCGCTGCTGGGGGATTATCTGGAAGAGGGCGACGTGGCCCGGCACGCTACCGACCGGGTGGCGCACGACCTGATGGCGCTGATGGCGCAAGCGCCGGACCGGCAGACGATTCGGGGTTGATTTGTGTGGTGACGGGGCTCCGCCCCGTTCTGGCGGGGTCCTTCGGCTCCGCTCAGGACAGGCTCCGCCCCGCCACCACACAACAGCTTAGGTCGATGACGGTCAGATCGGCGTTCGCGGTATATTGACTTAGCATGGCTAAAGCTTCTAACACCAAGTCGAAATCTTCCCGATCAAAACCGCAGTCCCCTATCGCGGTCGTCATTCTGGCGGCGGGCAAGGGTACGCGACTCAAATCGAAGCACCCCAAAGTTCTGCATGAAGTCGGTGGCAAGCCGATCCTGGCGCATGTGATTGCTACGGCGGAAAAGGTTGTGCCGGCGCGGGATATCTTCGTGATCATCGGCCATGAGGCGGAGCGCGTGCGCGAGGCGGTTGCGGGCACGGGCGTGAACTTCGTGCTGCAAGTCGAACAGCGCGGCACCGGGCACGCGCTCATGGTGGCGCGCGAAGCGCTCTCGGGTTATGACCGGGTCATCGTGCTCTCGGGAGACGCTCCGCTGATTACCGCCGAAACCATTCGGAAGCTCAGCGACTTCCACAGTGCTCAGAAAGCGGCGATGACCGTGCTCAGCGCCGATGTCGACAATCCCTTTGGATATGGGCGCGTGATCCGCAGCAGTTTGGCGGCCGGGCGGGGACGCCCGGCTCTCCGTAGAGGAGCGGAGGTGCGGGCGATTGTGGAAGAAAAATCCGCAACTCCGCAGGAAAAGAAAATCCGCGAGATCAACTCCGGGTTCTATGCCTTCTCTGGGCACGACTTGTACGCGCATATTGACCGTCTTTCCACCGCGAATGCACACGGCGAGTACTACCTCACGGACATGGCGGGAGTGTTTCACCGGGCGGGCAAGAAGGTGGTTGCGATCAAGACCTCGGATGCGAGCGAAGTACTGGGCAGCAATACGCGAGCGGAAATGATGATGCTGGATGCGCGGCTGCGGCTGGCGAAGTGCCGGGAGTTGCTGGAGCAAGGCGTTACGATTTTTTATCCGCACACCTGCGTGATCGACAGCGACGTGGAAGTGGGCGCCGACACCGTCATCGAGCCGTTTGTTCAGTTGCTGGGTCATACGAAGATTGGCGAGGATTGCCGCGTTCGCTCTTACAGCGTCATCGGGAATTCAGTCCTCGGCGATCGGGTTATGGTGCAGCCGGGAACGATCATGGAAGACTCGCGCGTGGGCGCGGGGGCTGTCCTCGGTCCGTACACTCATATGCGGCCGGGAAGCGATGTGGGCGAAGGGGCTCACTTGGGGAACTTCGTCGAGACGAAGAAAGTCAAGCTGGGAAAGGGTTCGAAGGCCAATCACCTCAGCTATCTGGGCGACGCGGAAATCGGGGAAGGCGTCAACGTCGGGGCGGGCACCATCACCTGCAACTACGACGGCGTGAAGAAACACAAGACAGTGATCGAGGATGGCGCGTTCATCGGCAGCGACTCGACGCTGGTGGCGCCGGTAAAGATTGGACGGGGCGCTTACGTCGCAGCCGCCAGCTGCATCACGGAAGACGTGCCGGCGGATGCGCTGGCGCTGGGGCGTGCGCGGCAAACCGTGAAGGAAGACTGGGCGCGGGAGAGGCGCGACGCACAGAAAGAAAAGCGTGACTAGTGGAATTAGTGTGGTGACGGGGCTCTGCCCCGTCCTGGCGGGGTCCTTCGGCTCCGCTCAGGACAGGCTCCGCCCCGCCACCACACAATCCGTCCCTCCACTTTGGAATGGAATACACTAGTCCCGAAGAAAAGCCATGACACCTACAGCTCAGGAAGTATCTCCGGTACGCTACGACGTTTCCCTGCTGACGGCGGAAGATTTTTATTTGTTCAACGAAGGCAGCCACTATCGCATTTACGAGAAGATGGGCGCTCATCCTGTGGAATCCAATGGGACCAAGGGCACCGTCTTCAGCGTCTGGGCCCCCAACGCCCGTTATGTGTCGGTGGTTGGAAACTTCAATGCTTGGAGCCCGCAATCCCATCCACTCCAGGCTCGCGGTTCGTCGGGAATCTGGGAAGGCTTTATCCCCGGCATCGAGAAGGGCGCATTTTACAAGTTCTACATCAGCTCCACCCAACTCGGTTACCAGATTGAAAAGACCGATCCGTTGGGATTTCTCGCGGAGAAACCGCCGCGCACCGCTTCCGTGGTCTGGGATCTCGACTACACCTGGAACGACGCGGCCTTTCTGGAAAAACGAGCGGCCGTAAACTCGCTGCACGCGCCCATGTCCATCTACGAGGTTCACCTCGGCTCCTGGATGCGCGTCCCCGAAGAGGACAACCGTTCTCTCACCTATCGCGAGATCGCTCCCCGCCTCGCCGACCACGTAAATAAGCTGGGATTCACCCACGTCGAACTGCTGCCCATCATGGAGCACCCGTTCTACGGTTCCTGGGGGTATCAGACGACTGGCTATTTCTCTCCCACGGCGCGCTACGGCACGCCGCAGGATTTCATGTATTTCGTGGACTACCTGCACCAGCACAACATTGCCGTGATTCTCGATTGGGTCCCGTCGCACTTCCCTGCCGACGGCCACGGCCTCGCCTTCTTCGATGGCACGCACCTGTTCGAGCACTCCGACTTTCGCCAGGGCTTCCATCCCGACTGGAAGACGTTCATCTTTAACTATGGCCGCACCGAAGTGCGCAGCTTCCTGATGTCGAGCGCCATGTTCTGGCTGGACAAATATCATGCCGACGGCCTGCGCGTGGACGCGGTCGCTTCCATGCTCTATCTCGACTACTCGCGCAATGAGGGCGAATGGATTCCCAACAAGTACGGAGGCCGCGAGAATCTGGAGGCCATCGACTTTCTGCGCAGCTTCAACCTCGAAGCCTACAAAGAGCACCCCGACATCCAGACCTTCGCCGAAGAGTCCACCTCCTACACCATGGTTTCGCGGCCCATCTATCTCGGTGGACTCGGGTTCGGCTTGAAGTGGGACATGGGCTGGATGCACGATACGCTCGCCTACTTCAAGCAGGACCCGATCCACCGCCAGTATCACCACAACAAACTGACCTTTCGCATGCTCTATTCGTTTCGCGAGAATTTTGTCCTGCCCCTGAGCCACGACGAGGTGGTGTACGGAAAAGGTTCCCTGATCGGCAAGATGCCCGGCGACGAATGGCAGAGATTTGCCAACCTACGCCTGCTCTTGGCCTACATGTTCGCCCAGCCCGGCAAGAAGCTGCTTTTTATGGGCTGTGAGTTCGGGCAGGTCAGAGAGTGGTCGCACGATAACAGCCTCGATTGGGACGTGCTGCAATACCCGGTGCATCGCGGCCTCATGAATTGGGTCGAGCAACTCAACCGGGTTTATCGCAGCGAACATTCGCTGCACTGGTTCGACAATGATCCCAAGGGTTTTGAATGGGTGGACTGCAATGACGCGCCTATGAGCGTGGTGTCGCTGCTGCGCAAAGGCAAGGAAGGTGAGAATCCCGTGCTTGTGGTTTGCAACTTCACGCCCGTACCCAGACTGGAGTACATGGTGGGCGTGCCGTCGGGAGGCTACTGGAGAGAACTTCTCAACAGCGATGGCCAGGAGTATGGAGGCAGCAACATCGGCAACGCGGGAGGAGCCGAGGCCCTCCCAGAACCAACCCACGGCCGCCCCTATGCGCTGCGGCTGACGTTGCCCCCGCTGGCAGCGCTGTTTCTAAAGAAGGCGTAAACGGGAACGGAGAGCCGAGTGTCCCGCGCCCGGCCGACGGACTGCTGGACGGGCGAGGACGCCCGTCGCTCCACCGGCGAGTCCCACGCGGTCGGACCGAACGTTGCTCGCCTCGGAGATCACCATCGACCTTATTACTCTGTGCGTTTTGTTGATCGTGTTTGTCGCCACCCTGATTCGATCAGCGTTCGGCTTCGGCGAGGCGCTAATCGCCGTTCCGCTGCTCGCCTTCTGCATACCGCTAGGTGTCGCCGCCCCATTGGCTGTGCTGGTGTCGATTACCGTCGCTGCCATCGTCGTCGTGCAGGACTGGAAGAAGATCCACCTGGGTAGCGCGGGCTGGCTCGTGCTCTCCAGCCTTTTTGGTATCCCATTGGGTCTTCTGCTTCTGACGAGTAGTCATCAAAGGGTAGTGAAGGCCGGCCTGGCGGTGATTATTCTGACGTTCTCCGTCTATTCCTTGATCGGCCGCACAGCGCTGGAACTACGACGCGACAGTCGGGCATGGCTTTTGGCATGTGGATTCTGCGCCGGCGTGCTCGGCGGAGCCTACGGAATGAATGGGCCGCCGCTGGTCGTGTACGGAGCCCTGCGAAGGTGGTCAGCGCAACACTTCCGGGCGACCCTGCAAGGATATTTTTTACCAGCCAGCGTCATTGGCATGGGCGGTTATTGGTTGGCCGGACTCTGGACTCCCGCCGTAACCCACTACTATCTGCTCTCGCTGCCGCTCACGGTACTCGGCGTGTTTCTTGGTAGAGCGATCAACCATCGCCTTCGCGGAGAGGTTTTCCTTAGGTACCTTTACTTCGGATTGGCTAGCATCGGAGTGCTCTTGCTGGTGCAGGCGACAGTGGGCCGGCTCTGAGTGGGTCCCAGCCCCTAAAGGGGCGGCTGATTTCGAAGAGCTTATGGTATCGCTAAAGCGATACCCTGATACAAAACCCGAGTTTTTTCCGCAGCCTGCTGGCTATTGCAAGCCCGCCTATTGCTAACCCGGCACTCCCATCACCCCCATCACTCTGGCGCGACCGCTCTCATGCTAGACTCGCAATGGGTCAACCAACCTTGCGGATGCGCATCCTCACCCGCTACATTCTGGGCGAAGTGGTCTCCCACGCCTTGATCGGCGCGGGCGTTTTTACTTTTGTCCTTTTCACCCGCGATCTCGGCCGCATCCTCGAACTGGTGGTCCGCAATAGCGCCCCGCTGCCCAGTGTGGCGCAGATCTTTTTCTTCACAGTCCCGGTCGCGCTCACCTACACCATTCCCATGGGCGTGCTGGTCGGCATCCTCATTGGACTCAGCCGTCTGGCCGCGGACAGTGAAATTACCGCCATGCGCGCCAGCGGCTTGGGCGTATGGACCTTTCTGCGTGTGATCTCAATCTTCGTGGTGGTAGCATGGCTTCTCGCTCTCGGTAACAGCGTCTATATTGCGCCCCGCTCGCTCGCCGCCCTGGGACAGCTCCAAGACAACCTCAAGTCTTCTCAGGCTTCTTTCGAAGTCCAGCCTCGTGTGTTTTACGAGGGATTCCCGAAGATCGTTCTCTACGTGCAGGACGTCAAGGCCATGTCTGGCGGAGCCCTCTGGAAAGGCGTGTTCCTCGCCAATTTGACTGACCCCGCCGCGCCGCGCATCAGCCTGGCGCGGCAGGGCCTGCTGGTCAGTCAGGGACCGGATACTCTGGACTTGCATCTCATCGACGGTTCGACTCACGAAACCGATCCCAAGAATCCAGATCAGTACCAGATCTCCACCTTCCAGACCACTGACATCCCCATTCAGGTCCCCCAACAAAACAGTCAGGAACACGAACCCACATCGCTGCACGAGCTCAAAATTGGCGACCTCCTCCGTATCGCACGAACCGCCGACCCGGTCACCCGGCGCTGGGACTTGATCGAATACCATAACCGTCTGGCGCTGCCGACCGCCTGCATCGTTCTGGCCCTGGTCGGCATTCCTCTCGGCCTCTCGTCGAAGAAAGGGGGCAAGTCCAGCGGATTCGTCCTGACCATTCTGCTGGTCTTTGTGTACTATTCGATTTCTGTGATCGGGGTGTCTTTCGCGCGCCAGGGACGCCTCTCTCCCGCCGCCGGTGTTTGGCTGGCGGACTTCGTGTTTCTGGTCGGAGGAGTTTTTCTGCTCTGGCAATCGGAACGCCGCCCGATCGAGTTGGCTGGGTTCCGCTCCTGGTTTAAGAGTTGGAGGCTTAAGGCTTCGGGCCTCCCATCTTCGACGGCCAGCTTGCCGGCGACAGCTCTGCAACTAAACGGTGAGTCGTCCCGCCCGGCGCTTCGCGAAGGCATGGCCTCCCGTATGCCCAGGCGGCGCTTGTTCAATCTTCGTTTCCCAACCATCCTCGACGATTATGTGCTGCGCGGCTTTGTGCTCTACCTCGCCATGATCGTTGCCGCTTTCCTGATGCTGCTCTTGGTGTTCACCCTGTTCGAGTTGCTGGGCGACATCATGCGGAATCAGGTTTCGCCGCTCACCGTTGGCGAATACCTGCTCAACGTCGCACCCTTCTTTCTTTACACCACCACGCCGCTCAGTATGTTGCTGGCGGTGCTGGTCACGTTCGGCTTGCTGCAGCGGTCGAATGAAATCACGGCGATCAAGGCCACCGGCATCAGCCTCTACCGCATCGTTGTTCCGGTCCTCGTCTCCTCCATGCTGGTCGCCGGTGTGCTCTTCCTGTCGGACCAGTTCTATCTTCCCTACACCAACAAGCGTCAGGACGCGCTGCGCAACCAAATCAAGGGCAAGCCGGCGCAAACCTACCTTCGTCCCGACCGCAAGTGGATCTTCGGCCAGCATTCCGACATTTATTACTATCAATTTTTCGATCCCGACCGCGATGTTTTCGGCGGCGTCTCGGTGTTTCAGTTCGATCCGCACAGCTTCCAGATCACGCACCGCATCGACGCCGACCGCGCGCACTGGTCGGCCCCTATGGGCCGCTGGGTTTACGAGCAGGGATGGGAGCGCAGCCTGAACGGCTCGGCGCACCTGAGCGATCGCAAATTCGATGTAGCCACTTACCCCGAACTGTCGGAACCGCCCTCCTACTTCAAGAAAGAAATCAAGCAGTCCTCGGAGATGAACTACGACGAACTACGCCGCTACATTCACGATCTGGAGGAGAGCGGCTTTGACGTGGTGCGCCTGCGGGTGCAACTGCAAAAGAAAATTGCATACCCGCTGATCACGCTGGTGATGGCCGTGCTCGCCATTCCCTTCGCGCTTTCCGCCGGTAAGCGCTCCGCGGTGGCAGGGCTTGCGACCGCCATCGGCATCGGCGTTGTCTATTGGACGATCTCTGGCCTTTTTGAGGCAATGGGCAATTTGAGTCAGCTGCCACCAGCGGTCGCGGCCTGGTCTCCAGACCTGGTGTTTGGTTTCATCGGAGGCTATTTGATTCTTCGGATGCCAACTTAACTATTGAGCCATTGAATCATTGAGGTATTGAATTATTGAAAACCTGGTTCTTCAATGACTCAATACCTCAATGACTAAATGATTCAATGACTCAGTGCACGGCCATGCCGCTGGGCGCTTCCGGGGCGACGACCGTGATCGGATTGAGCATTACTCCGCTTGTTGTACTCAGCGTGAAGCCTGTAATGTTGGCCGACGCGCTGTTCGACGTGTAGAGATACTGGCCGGTGTTGAATACGCTGGGGTGCAACGCCATCGATACCGGCAACGTTCCGGTCGGTTGGGAGGGCGTTTGTAGCGGACTCAACTTGCCTGTCGTCGTGCCGATGCCAAAGGCAAAAACCTGGTTCGAGTTTTCGCTCAATGCGTAGAGAAAATTGTTGGTCGGATCTACCAGCATTTGAACCGGGTACTCCCCCGCCGCCGACGGGGGTACCTGGCAAGACAGGGCGGGACACGTGGTCAGAGGAAACAACAGATTATCGGCCACATCCTGCGGCGAGCAGTTAATGTCAGCCACCCAGCACACCTGGAAAGGAAATAGCGCTCCGCCGCCAGCCCCCTGGCCGACATAAACAAACAGTCCGCCGATGGCGCCTACGTTCGCCGGCATGGTATTGACCGCAAGCACCGAGACCGGATCGGACGCGGTAATGGTATACGGCGAATTCGGTTGCTCGGTTAGCGTGCCGTCTGAGTTCACCGCATAAACGCTCACCGTATTGTCATTGGGCACTGACGGGGAACTGCATCCGAGCGTACAAAGGTCATAATTGTTGGTTACGAAGAGAAGTTCCTGGGCCGTGGTAGAGCCCGGCGGGGTAAATTTAATGGCCGAGAGCGCGGTGGGAGTTTTGCTTAGGTAGAACGGACTTCCGCCATTAGTTGTTCCACTTGCCAATTTCAGAGTGGTCTTGCCTAGCTGCATGGCAAACACCGATATCGACGGACAGCCGGCATACTGCGGGTCACTCGGATTAAGCGTACCCACCGCCGGGCAGTTTGTCGGTTGAGGAGACAAGCCCGAATCGATCACGAACAAGAACTGTCCTGCGGCATCCCGCACCATCGCCACCGCGGTGTCCTCGCCGGTGCAAGGAGCCGGAACATTAGTGCAGGTCCAATTTACCGCCGCGCCTGGCGCTGACAGGCTCCCATACGAGGTCACCGTATACGGGTAAATCGCGGGCGCAAAGGGATAATTGGTGGCAGGCGTACAGGAGGGACACGCAGGCGCACCCTGATCCAGAACGAAGGCCACGTTGCCCGTCGGGTCGAGCAAAATGTCCACGGGCAAGCCGCACGGATTGGTGTTCGTGGGAGTCGCAAGAATAGGGCACGAGGTCGCATTCGAATTGATCCACGTCAGGGTCCCACTCTCAAGATCGATGCCGAAAGAAGCCACGTTGTTCCCTAGCCCGTTGCTCCCCTGCGTCAGCACATATAACTCTTCCGAGGGCCGGAAGTTGGAACTGCCACAGTTGAGCAGAAACACACTCAGGGCGCAAATGCCCATGAACACAACGAGTCCGCCTATTTTCTTCGACATCCGCTCTCCCAAGGGGTCCGCAACCGGGTGCTCTTTTTGCTGATTGGAGTAGTCAGCCGCTTCCCGTCCGCCGGCGATGCCCCGCCAGCCGTCACGGAGACTGACACTTGTGGCTGAAATATATTTGTTTATCAGGAATGAGCGGGAAGAGCAAATCCCTGAACAGGAGGACCAGCCGGAATCCGGATTTCCACCTGTAACCCACCCTCTTTGCGGTTGGATGCACGAAGTTGACCGCCATGTAGCCTGATGGCCCGGTCCGCGATCGACAGGCCCAGACCCGCGCCTCCGGTCTTGCGGTTGCGAGCATCGTCCAGTCGATAAAAGGGCTCAAATATTTTTGGCAGCGCTTCGTCCGGAACACCGGGGCCGGAATCAAGCACGCGAACAATAATTTCCTTTTCGCCATTGGCCGCTTGCTGCCGCTCCAGCCGCACCTCCACCGTCGTGCCTTCGGCTGTATAGCGCGTGGCGTTCCTCACCGCGTTCTCCACCGCGCTCCGCAGCAAGTCGGGGTCGGCTTCCACCAGAAATTCATCAGCCACGTCGGCGGCCGGTGTGGTTACGCGGCAGCCACGCCCCGGAGTTTCGTACTCGGCGTCGCGCGCCACTTGCTCCACCAACTCCCGCAGCGACAGCAGGGTCTTTCGCAGGCCGTCGGTGCCCGACTCCAGCCGCGAAATGGTCAGCAGGCGCTGGATTAATTGATTCAGCCGGTCGGCCTCGAGCTCGATCCGGTTCAGCGCAAGTTCGAGTTCCGGCGCGACTTTCGGCGCAACCTCGGACGCGGCGCGCTGCCGCGCTAACCCGAGCGCCACACTCAGCCGAGCGAGCGGAGATCGGAGTTCGTGCGAAACATCCTTTATCAGACGCGATTGCGAATCTACCAGACTTTCGATTCGTTCGGCCATGCGATCGAAGTCGCGCATCAATTCCGTCAGTTCGTCGCGTCGGCCGCCCTTCGGAGCGCCGGTGCGCGCGCTCAAGTCGCCCGCCGCCAGGCTCTGCGCCGCCTTCCTCAAACGCGTCACCGGACTGGTCATCGACCACGCCAGCAGATAGCAGATCAGCCCCGACGAGATGATCGCGATCGTGATTCCCAGTCCCGGGATCTCATGCGGCCCGAATACTCTTGGCCCCGGCGGCAACTCCAGCACCAGCGTGTACCGCTTACCATCCAGCGTGAGCGCCTCCCGAATCATGCGGGAGGGAAGCAGTTTGTCGATCCAGGTGCGGTGGCGTAGCGAGCCTTCGCGCGGCGGTCTGCCTTGCCGGCTATCCTCGACCCAGGGCGGCACTTGCCGTCCCGCGAGTTCGTGGCCCTTCGGATCAAAAACGAAAGCCCGCACGTGCTGGGTGTGCCAGAGTTCTTCCAGATAATTGTGAGCACCACGCTCTCCACCACTCTGATATGCATTCACAGCTTCCGCCAAAGTTTGCAGACCCTGGCTCTCGATCCCATGACGCGCCGGACGCAGGGCAATGGTCACCAGAATCGCCAACACCAGGGACAGCGCCAGAGCTGCCCAGAACGACAGGAAAATCTTGAGGAAAAGGCTCTTCATTATGCTCTTAGCTCTTGGCTGTTAGCTCTTGGCTAAAAGCCAAGAGCTAACAGCCAAAGGCGCTTTTTTGCCTTATTTCTTAGCTTTCGCCGCCGGCCGCGCGAACATGTATCCCACGCCGCGAATTGTCTTGATGTGGTCTCCGTCTTCTTCGGAGTCGCCCAACTTTCGCCGCACCTTGCTGACGTGCATATCAATACTGCGATCAAAGGGCATGAACTTCCGGCTGAGGACGGCGTTCACCAACCGCTCCCGCGTCACCACTCGTCCCGCCTCACGCAGCAAAACTTCGAGCAGATTGAATTCCACGGAAGTGAGATCGACCGGTTGCCCTGCCCGGTGCACACTGCGCGTCGCCGGATCCAGTTCCACGTCGCCCACACTCAGCACTGCCGGCACTGCGTCCGCTTCCCTGGCCGGCTTGGTGCGGCGCAGAATCGCGCGGATTCGCGCCACCAACTCCCGCGGGTTAAACGGCTTCGGAAGATAGTCGTCGGCTCCGATCTCCAAACCCACGATGCGGTCCACGTCCTCTCCGCGCGCGGTTAACAGCAGCACCGGAATCTTCGAGACGCTGCGAATCCGCCGCAGCACTTCGAAGCCGTTAATTCCCGGCAGCATCACGTCCAGCACGACCAGCGCATAGTCGTTGGTCAGCGCCTGTTGCAGTCCCTGCTCGCCATCGTGGACGGCCTTCAGACTGAACCCCTCGGCCGTGAGGTATTCCTGCACCAGAGCGCACAATTCGACGTCGTCATCCACCACCAGCACGTGATCCATTCTTGTAATCATCTAACACCTTTACGGGCTTTCACGGGGTAAAGATTTGTGATTGCTGAAAGGGCTACGAGCTACGCGCTCCGAGCAAACCGGGTTAGCTCGTAGCCCGTAGCCTTCTTTACAAAACTTTACCCTGATTGACCGACTCTTTACCGATTCTTCTCGCGAACAGTGTTCTTATCAGCATAGACGTTCGGGTTCTCCCGGACCCTATGAGATCAAAAGGTCAAAAGGAGATCCAATGAAATCGACTCATATTCGCATTCTCGCCATCGGCGCTGCTGTGCTCCTGGTGGCGGCAGCCGCGATTGCGGAAGGCAGACACGGTTATGGCGGACCCGGCGGCTTTCGCCACATGCTCAAGCAGCTCGATCTGACCAGCGCGCAACAGGACCAGATGAAGGCGATCTGGGCAAAAGAGAAGCCCGCCCTGCAGCCCCTGATGCAGCAGTTGCGGCAAAACCACAGCGCCATGAGCGCTCTTGAGCCTAGCGGCCCGTTCGACGAAGCCAAGACACGCGCGCTTGCCACGCAGAACTCGCAGACCATGATCGAACTCCAGGTCGAGCACGCCCGCATCAAGTCCGAAATAATGCAGATTCTGACCGCCGATCAGAAAGCCAAACTGGCTGAACTGGAGGCCAATCGCGCGGCACGCATGAGTAAACACACGCCGCCTCCGCCTGCGGACTAACTCTGAAGTTTCTCTCCTACCCGGGTGGGAACGGAACCGTCAACCTCCGTCCCACCCGGCTTTTTGACTGGTGGAGAAAGCGATGGAACGCGCCGACCTGCTTTACTCCGGACTGATGTTCGCCGCCGGCTTGCTGTCGCTATGGACCGCGCTGCTGCTCACTGCCGCCTTCGTTGCCCTCGTCCCCTCGCTCGGAAAATCCGCATCTACCGCTGCTACAATTTCATCTACAAAAAGTCACGCTCTGGCAGATCGTGCTCTTACAGATCGTGCTTTTAGAAACCATGGTGCCGAAGAGACTACGCCCGCTCGTTCCGTATCTGAAGCGTTACCGGCGCGGTCTCGTCTGGGGCGGGCTCTGCGTCTTATTCAATAACGGAGTCTGGATCCTGTTTCCGCAAGTTCTCCGCCGCGCCGTCAATGATCTTAACTCGGGCGTGACCCGCCAGAAACTTCTCACCTACTCGCTGCTCATCATCGCCATCGCTCTGGTCAAAGGAATCTTCCAGTTTCTGACACGCTGGGTGGTCATCGGAATCTCGCGCGATATCGAGTTCGATCTGCGCAACGACCTGTTCGCGCACCTCGAGCGCCTCTCCTACTCCTATTACCAGCGCAACCGCACGGGCGACATTATGGCGCGCGCTACCAATGACCTGAACGCGGTCCGGATGCTGCTCGGCCCCGCCATCATGTACTCGGCCAACACTCTCGTCTTCACAGCGGGCGCTCTCGGCTTCATGCTCGCCATCAGCCCCAAGCTGACCCTCTACGCCTTTCTGCCGCTGCCCATCGCCAGCATCGTCATCCAGTATTTCGGCCGCCGCATTCACGAGCGCTTCGAACGCATTCAGGCCATGTTCTCGGACATTTCGGCCCGCGCCCAGGAAAACTTTTCTGGCGCCCGCGTCATCCGCGCCTATGTGCAGGAAGAGGCCGAGATCGCCGCCTTTGAGGACGCCAACCGGGAATACATTCGTCGCAGCCTCGGTCTGGTCCGCTTGATGGGAATGCTCTGGCCCACGCTGGAACTCATGCTGGGCGCCGCCGTCGTCATCGTGCTGTGGCTCGGCGGACGACAAGTCCTTCTCGGAAAAATGGACGTTGGCGATTTTGTCGCCTTCAACACTTACATGATGCAGCTGACCTGGCCAGTTATCGCGCTCGGCTGGGTCATCAACATTTTCCAACGCGGAACCGCGTCCCTGGTGCGGATCGAGGAAATCCTCTCACAGCAACCCGAAATCGTCGACGAAGAAGCCGCGAGCCACGAGCTGCGAGCTGCGAGCAAACTGCTTCGGCCCACTGAGATTGCTCGAAGCTCGCAGCTCGAAGCTCGCAGCTTGCTTGGCGAAATTGAATTCTGCAATCTTAACTTTGCTTACAACGGCACCTCTGTTCTTAAGGACATCAACCTGCGCATTCCCGCCGGCTCCAGCCTTGCCATTGTCGGGCCCACCGGCTCCGGTAAAACGACGCTCGTCAACCTTATTCCGCGCATCTACGACGCCGAGCCCGGCGCCGTCCTCATCGACGGTTGTCCCGTCCGCCAATTCCCTCTCGACTCTCTGCGCCGCCACATCGGATTCGTGCCGCAGGAAACATTTCTCTTTAGCGACACCATCCGCGAAAACATCGCATACGGCATATCGCGCGAAGACGGCGACGCCTCGCTCGACGACATCAAAGCCGCCGCCGAAGCCGCTAACATCGCCCAGGACATCGCGAGTTTCCCCGAAGGTTACAACACCATGGTGGGCGAACGCGGCATTACTCTCTCCGGAGGCCAGAAGCAACGCACCGCCATCGCCCGCGCCCTGCTCCGCAGCCCGCGTATTCTCATCCTTGATGACGCCCTCTCCAGCGTTGACACCCACACCGAAGATAAGATCCTCAACCATCTCCGCGAAATCATGCGCGGACGCACCACCATCTTCATCTCCCACCGCGTTTCCACCGTCCGCAACGCCGACTCGATCGCCGTCCTTCACCAGGGACGCATCGTGGAACTGGGCACCCACGACCAACTTATCGCCCGCAACGGTTATTACACCGATCTCTATAACAAGCAGCTGCTGGAAGAAGAGTTAGCTGAAGTCTAGCCCGTGGGTGTGGGTTGGATCGCTTCAACTTTGCTCAGGGCAGGCCCTGTCCGCCAGTCGTTGACGCAGAGCCGACGCAGAACGGACGCAGAATAGCCGCAGAGTAATCGAGCCTCATTACCAAAGTAACCCAGTAGTTCCCAATTCTGCACTGGGGGAGCGGAATAACTTGATCTGGCGAGGAGAAGCATAGATAATGCTTTCAGTCCCCCGACAATTTTGCTGTGCCACGGAGTAACTATGCGACGTTCGCCATCCGCCTCGTTGTCCTTGTGTAACTCTTCGATCCTCAGTTCTTCGACGCTCAAACGTTCGACGCACACGCATTCTTCACGCACCTTCTTGTTGGTTGCGAGCCTGATGGCTTGCCTATTCGTCATCGCCAGCCCGGTGTTGGCCCAACAGGCGCCGGCGCTGGTCACACAGACGGTGAATAACTCCGTCCGCACGGTTCTGCCGAACAACGTCCATCCCCTCGCTCGCCCCGAGTTCGATCAAGGCGAAGCGCCGGCCGACTTGGTTTTGCACCGCTTGATGCTGGTGCTGAAGCGCAGCGACCAGCAGGAAACGACGCTGCGCCGCCTCATTGAAAATCAGCAATACAAGAAATCGCCAAGTTATCAGCAGTGGCTGACCCCGGTGGAATTCGGCGCCCAGTTCGGCCCCGCCGATTCCGACATCGCCGCCGTGACCAACTGGCTGCAAGCCAGCGGCTTCCAGGTCTCCCGAGTCAGCAACGGCCGCACCGTCATAGAGTTCTCCGGCACCGCCGGGCAGGTCAAGCAGGCTTTCGGGACGGCGATTCACAAGTACGTCGTCAACGGCGAGCAACACTTGGCCAACGTGAGCAATCCCTCCATCCCGACCGCGCTCGCCCCGGTCGTCGCGGGAGTGAATTCGCTGCACAACTTCCTGAAGAAGCCAACGAACATCCACGTGGGGACGTATTCTGAAAAAACCAAGCAACTGACCGCGCCTGCGTCGGGACTCACCGCGCCGGCGCCGGGGCTCACCTCAACCACCCTTTGCCCCCAGGGCGAAGCCACCTGCTACGCTGTGACTCCATATGATTTCGCCACCATCTACAATGTTCTGCCCCTCTGGAACGCTGCTACGCCGATCAACGGCAAGGGCCAGACCATCGCCATAGTGGGCCGCACCGATATCAATCCGGACGATGCCACCGCCTTCTGGAACCTATTCGGGCTTGACGGTACGAACGCTCCACAACCCACCCTCAATCGCATATACAACGGTCCCAATCCCGGCATCGTCAGCCTCGGCGACGAAAGCGAGGCAGATACTGACACGCAATGGTCGGGTGCAGTGGCTCCGGGCGCAACCATCGATCTGGTCGTCTCCGAATCGACGGAGACCGACGATGGCGTGGATCTGTCAGCCATCTATATCGTGGACAACAACCTCGCCCCGATCATGAGCACAAGCTTTAGTGAGTGTGAAGCCAACCTTGGCAACGGCGGAGTCGCCTTTTTCGGCGCCATATGGGAGCAGGCTGCGGCGCAGGGTATCAGCGTCATGGTTGCTTCGGGAGACAACGGCTCGGCAGGCTGCGATAACCCCAACATCGACGCCGCTGCTCAATTCGGATTGAACGTAAACGGGCTGGCTTCTACGCCCTTCAATGTCGCTGTCGGTGGCACCGACTTCGACCAATTCAGCAACCAGTCAAAGTACTGGAATTCGACCAACGCCGCGACTACGCAAGAATCCGCCAAGGGCTACATCCCCGAAACTAGCTGGAATCAGTCGTGCACGAATGCCCTGTGGGTGACGGTGGGGGGGTATGGATCGACTGCCGAGGAGGTCTGCAACTCGAAACTCGACGACCTTTTCCCCACGGGCGGCGGCGGCGGCGTGAGTACCGGTTGGGTCAATTTCCAGCCGGCGTGGCAGACAGGAACGCCCACCGCCTGCAACAATACCCGCTGCCTTCCGGACGTTTCGCTGTTCGCCAGCGCCAACTTTGTGGGAAGTTTCTACGTTATTTGTCAAAGCGATGTGATCAGCGGCGGAGTCTGCGATCTCGACAACCTGGAGGGTGCCGGCGGCACCTCCTTTGCCTCGCCAGCCTTCGCGGGAATCATGGCGCTGGTGAACCAGAAGATGGGTTTAACGCACCCGAATTTTGCGGCTGGTAACCCGAACTTTGCGCTTTACAACTTGGCGTCAAGCCAGCCCGCCGCCTTTCACGACGTTCCTTCCGGCACCACCCCCCAAACAACCAATGCGATGCCTTGCGTGACCAACACTCAAGCGACGCCTGACCCAGACTGCATCACTAATGTTCTAGGAGATGCTTATGGCGTGCTCTCGGGCTACACAACCACCGCCGGGTACGACATGGTCACTGGCCTGGGATCTGTGAACGCCGCGACCCTGGCGAACAACTGGGGCAAGGCCACCTTCACTCCCACAACCACGACCTTAACGCTGAGCGTCCCCGCAAACACAATACATGGGACGCAAGTACCGGTCACGGTTAGCGTGAGCCCAAACCCCGGCTCCGCCTCCAACACTCAGGCCGAAGACGTTGCCATACTCGTCAGTCCGGGGACTTCGGGGGCGACGCCGCCGAACCCGGTCATTGACTGGAACTCGCTGACGGACGGTACGGTCACTTGGAATACCACCTTGCTCCCGGGCGGAACCTACCAAGTGGTCGCGCACTACGAAGGCGACACGACGTACGGCGGCAGCTACTCAGCCCCGTCGGCGAGCGTGACCGTGAAACCGGAAAATAGCACGGTGATCATGCCGGGCGTGGTCACCGGAGTCTCCAACCAAGATGCTCCAACATATTCGACCTCCGTCGTTTACGGCACAGGTGCTTTTGACTTGTACTTGCTCCGGGCCGATGTGTACAACGCGCAGAGCCCCCCGCAACAATGCACCACGTCGATTTTTGGCTTCGTTGCTTGCCCGACCGGCACCATAAGCTTCACCGATAACGGCAGCGCGCTGGACGCCAGTCCCTACACGTTGAACAGCTTGGGATACACGGAAGATCAGCTGGTTCAACTCACCGGCGGCACGCACACTCTGGTCGCGAGTTACAGCGGCGATAATAGTTACAACCCGAGCTCGGCCACCGCTACCGTCACCGTCACCAAGGCGACGACCACTATCGGCAACGTCTTTGCCAATCAGAGCACGGTAAATACAGGGCAGCAATTCACAGTCACCGCCACGGTCACCACCCCGAGCTTCGGGCTGGCCCCGACGGGAACCGTTTCCTTCTTCTACAACACAACCCTGCTGGGCACGGCTCAAACGACGGGGACGAATGGAAGCTACAGTCCAGTTACTAATATAGGATTCCCAGCCTCTCTTGCTGCTAGCCTCACCGCTTCTATCCCCACTGCCGGGAGCTACAACATCACCGCAACCTACTCCGGAGACGGCAACTATCAGGCCGTGACCACCGGGCAAAGCAACTCGGTGCCCATCACGGTCAGCGGATCAACCAGCCCCAGCTTCACGCTGGCGGCAGCGCCCAGCAGTCTGACGATTGCCGCAGGCGGCGCAGGCGGCACCAGCACCATTACGGTGACTGACGTGGCCGGATTCACCGGCAATGTAAGTCTCGCCGCGTCCGGTCTGCCGAGCGGCGTAACCGCAGCGTTCAACCCAACCAGCACGGCCACCACGAGCGTGCTGACACTGACGGCGAGTGGTTCCGCGGCCACTGGTGGGCCGACCACGGTGACGGTCACCGGCACCTCCGGTGCTTTGACCGCAACGACCACGGTTGCGCTCACGATCGCTCAGGATTTCAGCGTGCCATCGACCCTTACGAACCCGCCCGCAGCAAACCCCGGACAGTCAACCTCGACCACGATGTTGATTTCGCCGGTGGGCGGAACCACCTTTGCCAGCAACGTGACGTACACGTGCACCGCCGGACTGCCGACGGGCATCTCGTCTTGTTCATTCAATCAAGCTAGCCCGATCACTGCCGGGAGCTCGGCGACCACCGTGACTGTCACGATCCAGACGCTGGGTCCGTTCACGGGAATCGCGGGTGCTGCTGTGCCGGCCAATGAGCGGCCAAGGTTGCGGAGCAAGAACCAGCGGCTATGGTTGCCGCTGAGCCTGCCGCTGGCCGGTATGTTACTAGTCGGACTGGCTGGGCGACGTTTGCCGCGCTCCTACAAGATCGTTGGCTTGTGCCTGGCCTTGGCTGTCACTGGATTCCTGGTCGCTTGCGGTGGAGGCAGCAGTTCGTCGCCGCCACCGGCCATCGGGGTCACCGTGAGCCCGAGCACGGTAAACACGCTCTATCCCAACCTGTCGGGTGCGCCGGCGCAAACTCAGCAATTCTCGGCCACGGTCAGCAACTCGACTAACCAGACTGTGACCTGGGCGGTCACGGGCGGAAGTGCGAACGGCACAATCGACCCGAACAGCGGCCTGTACACGGCCCCGTCATCGCTACCTAATCCCAACGCAGCGATCACCATCACGGCGACATCGGCGGCCACGACCAATCCCGGTACGGCAACCGTGAACCTCAAGACGCCAACCGCGGCGGGAACGTTTCCGATCACGGTGACGGTGACGGAAGGGTCGCTGCCCCCCAAAACCACGACGTTCACGCTGACGGTAAATTAGTCAGGTAAACGATTAAGGCAGCTACGGGCACGCCCTCGGGCGTGCCCTTTTTCTGTTGGTGCAGGTCGCAGCCTCGACGCCCGTCGCCCTTGTGAGGCCCGGCTTTTTCCCCTGCCCTCGTTCAATCGTCGTCCGGATCGGTGGGCGGCGTTTTGTCATTCAGAAAGTATTGCGCGTTCTGGGCTGACGGGATCGTCTGAAACTGCAACGGGGTCTGATTGAAGTCGAAGCAATCGGAGAAATCATCGGCCGCCGCATCCGCGTAGCCGAGCGACGGCAGGCTGAACGTGGTTTCAATGAACTTCAATATGCTGCCGAAATCATGATTGTGTGGCGTCGTCGATATGTACTGCGCTTTGGCGTAAGGCGACACTATAATCAGCGGGACCCGGAAGCCGTAGACGTAGCCGCATCCCCACTGGGCGCAATTCACGAGCACCTGCTTCGGGGGAACGTGATCGTACCAACCTCCCCAGTCGTCCCAGGTGATGAAGATCGCCGTGTTCGCCCAATAGGAACTGTTGCCGATCGCATTCACAATCGACGCCACCCACGATGGTCCCAACGTGCCGACGGTGCTCCCCGCGTGGTCCGACGCCTGGCCGCTCGGAATCACCCAACTCACGTCCTGCAACTGGTTATTGGGAATGTCTTTGAGTATTTGCGTCTGATCGAGGACCACATGGTTGGTCCAATCCGCTCCTCCGCAGCTGTTATTGGGTCCCGTCAGCGATCCGCAGATATGCTGGATCGCTTCCGGGCCGTTCCAGAGCGCGGGGGCCGAGCCGCCAACGTAACCGGAGGGCGCGTAGTAGCGCCAGGTATTGCCTTTGGCCTCCAGCAGGTCGGTCAGGGTTGGATGCTCAAAACAGGGAAAAATAGGGGTGTTGGAAGTTTCGCTGCCGGTGGGATCGATCAGCGCAACCGTGGAGCCCACTGGTGCGTCGCATCCGGCGTCGGGCGCGCCGCTGGTTTTCGGATTCTCCGCTGCAAACAGGTTGCTCCCGGCCGATGGAGCCGATGTCCCTGAAATGATGAACTGATGCGCCGGCATGCTGGGCCCCTGATTGGTCTGGAACATGTGGTCGGCGAAGGTGTACTGCTCGGCCATCTGGAAGTAGGGTTGCACATCCGCCGGATTCACATAGCCGAACGCCAGGTCGGGCGCGGGGCAGTCGGTTGCGCCCTTATTGCATGTAATCGGAACCAGGTCCGCGCCAGTCATTTGACATTGTCCGGCCGAATTCAGTTGGCACATGTCGAGGAATGCATTGTGCCCGTGGCCGGGATCGTAGTCCACGGCGAGATTCACTTCCTTCAGGAGAATCGTATTGCCGTGCGAGTCGGTTCCTTGTTGGGCGATGTCCGCGCCGCGGCTGATGAGCGTTTGGTCCTGAAAAAGGTTATCGGTGGAGCGGTTCTCCTGGAAAATCACCACCACGTGCTGAATTTTCCCCGCCGACGGTAGAGTCGGTGAACCGCCGCTGCTACTGCCGCAGCCGTTGAGGCTTACGAGAATGCCTCCCATGGCCAATACCGCGATTGCGAACAGTAGGACGCGAAGCTTGATCATTGCAGGCCTCGGGGAAGTGAGGTTTTTCTTGCTCCGGATGATAACCCGGCCAGCGGGGATTTTACTCGGTCGATTCCGACAAATTCTTAGCGGTCAGCAACGATGACTGTCTCGATTTTGCCATGATGAATGCGTTTTGCTGCGCCCTCCTGAGCAGAGAGCTTGGACGGGTTAGCCTCCGAGAGGTTAGGATGGACGCGAAGCCCGCGGCCGCCCGCGTCGAGCCGCGTACTCGTTCGCAAAAAGCGCGAAGTAGTGGAGCAGTCCTCGTTGAATGCACCAATAGGCTGTCGCAATAGGCTGTCCCAGGCGGCGATACGAGGAGGTGTCGATCACGCAGGTCTGTGACTGGGATCACCAAAGAAGACGCTCGTCCGGTGTAGTTATACTTGGCGGGGCTATCGGACGCGGCGGCGTGATTCCGCTTCACAGGAACATCGGCGGCGGTTCGGCAGCGACTGCGCAGCCCCCCACACAAAGGAGCTTGACATGAAGCGATCTTTTTTTCTGTTCTCGTCAGCGATGCGCTTTGAAAATGTTTTCGCGACGAGGTGGATTATGAAGCAGCTGACTCTACTCGCAGTTGTTCTGGTTCTTTTGGTTATTCCGGGATTCGCTCAACCACCGATCACCATCGGATTCACCGTCTCCAAGACCGGCGCGCTGAACGTCGATTCCCTGGAGCAATACCGCGGGTTTGAACTGTGGCGCGACCAGGTCAACGCTGCCGGTGGCATCAAGGCCGGCGGCAAGAGTTACAAGGTACAGTTTGCCAGCTACGACGACGAATCCAACTCCAAGCGCGTGCAGCAGCTTTACAGCCGCATGATCTTGGAAGACAAGGCGGACTTCCTGTTCAGTCCCTACTCTTCCCCGCTTACTGCCACTGCGGCGGTAGTGACGGAGCAGGACGGCAAGATCATGCTGACCACCGGCGCGGCCGAACCAAAAACTTACACTCTGGGCAACCAGGACCTGTTCCAGATGTTCGCGCCCGCTCCCGAATATCTGAAGGTGGCCCTCGACGCGCTGAAGACCAAGGACCCCAAGGCCACTGTCGCCTTCGTCTACGAGGACTCCTCGTTCTCGGTAGCAGTGGTGACCCCAGCCAAGGCCTATGCGCAGCAGCTCGGGTTCAACGTAGTGTTCAGCGAAGCCTATGCTCCCAATACCACCGACTTCAGCGCCATTATCGACAAGGTGATTTCGTCCAAGGCGACCGTACTTCTGGGCGGCGGCCACTATGCCGACGGTTCGACGCTGGCTCGGCAGCTCTACGGCCACAAAGTTCCTTTAAAGATGCTGACGTTGCTGGTGGCGCCAGACAGTCCGCAGTGGGTCGAACTGGGCGATGCGGCGCTGGGCGTGATGGTGCCGTCGCAGTGGGAACCGCAGTCGGCGTTTAAGGCGCAGTACGGGCCGAGCGGCGCCGATTTCGCCAAGGCGTATACCGCGAAATACAATGCGCCGCCCAGCTACGAGTCCGCCGGTGGCTACGGGTGCGGGCTGATCCTGCAGCGCGCCATCGAACAGGCGGGCGGGATCGACTCGGCCAAGGTGGCGCAGGCGCTGAACGCCACCGATGTCACTACCTTCTACGGGCGGACCAAGTTCTCGACCACCGCCAGCGAACACGGCTTGCAGGTGGGCCATTCCATGGTGTTGGCGCAATGGCAGAAGGACAAGTCCGGGAAATTGGTAAAAGAAGTTGTGTGGCCACTGGCTGGCAAGAGCGCCAACTTGATGTATCCGATCCACTGAGGAAGATCGGGTCATCGGGTGATCGGGCCGCCGGGTGATCTGAATTAGGTTCGGACAAACGACAGGAATTCTTAACCAGGCCCTCGATAACATTTTTTCTTGACAGAGCACCTGGAATTGATGCCGGGGAGAATCCAAACAAGGGCTACCTTCGGCCAAAGCGCTCTGAAATCTGTGTTGGTGAGACGCGCAAAATGGTTGATGCCAAGACCAAGATAGGCCGGGTCCAATGGACACTCAAGATCTTCACGGCCGTTTTAAGCCTTGGCCTGAGTTTAGTGCTTGTCATCGGTGGCTTGACGATATGGTTCTTGACGATATGGGGAGGAAGGACATCCTCTTGGGTGTGGAACAGGGGGATCGCGATCCTGGTAGTCGGTGTGGGGTCGGTCCTTGGTGGAATTGCGTTTCACTTCTGGCGCAGACGCAACTCTTCATGGACGCTCACCCAGATCATAAGTGCTTCATTCCTCGTTGTGGTATCTGTCGGTCTATTCTGTCTATTAAGACTAATTCTGATGTGGCCGCCTAATTCATGAACCCGCCAAATTCAGCTTTATATGAAAGCAAAAAATTGAAAGGCAAAAGCGGTGAAATCCGAAAGCAGCGCGACATCGGTACGCGCGACGATCACTTTTCCGCTTGATCTTCGCGCAACTCTCGAACAAATCGCTAAGGCGAAAAAAGTTTCGCTGGCCTGGGTCGTCCGGGAAGCTGCCGAAAAGTACATCGGAGACAAGTGGCCGTTGTTCAAACAGTGACAGGGAGAAAAGGCACTGAATTGTGGTTTTGAACCAGTTCGCCCGATTTTCCCAACTCTGGGGTGGTGCGGGCAGGCATAATAGCGAATTCAGAGTTGCTGTAGTCGCAGACAGACGCCGAGCTGCGCTCGGCTTGGACGGGCGAGGGCGCCCGTCCCCACACGAGCAGGAACACGGAGGGTGAAGCATGTCGGGCGTCCTAGCTTCCATGATCGACGGCGTGCTCGTCGGAGCGGTTTACGGACTCGCAGCGATGGGCTTGAGCCTGATTTGGGGAGTGATGGACGTCATCAATCTTACTCACGGCTCGATGATCGCACTGGGCATGTTCTGCATGTATCTGCTGTTCGCCGCCGTCCACATCAACGCTTATGTGTTGTTGCTGCCCACCATCGGGTTCGGCTTGATCATCGGGCTTGTTGTCTACTGGATGGCGGTGCACTGGGTGGTGGGCCGCTCCATGTTGATGAGCCTGCTCTCCACCTTCGCGGTGAACATGATGGTCATCGGCATCGGCACAGCGGTGTGGAGCACCAGTCCTTACAACGTCAACTTCGTTCTGCCCGGCATCACCATCGGAGCCTACACTTTCACCGGGAACCACATCGCGGCCGCCATCTCTGCGGTGGTCATCGCCCTGGCGCTGCAATTGTTCCTCTATCGGACACGTACGGGCAAAGCCATCCGCGCCGTCGCCGATAACCGCGATGCCGCCGAGTTGATGGGCATTTCCTCGACGGCGGTGCTGAGCATCGCTTTTGCCATCGGCATCGCGCTGGCTTGCACGTCGGGGGCGCTGGTCTCCACTTTGTTTCCCTTCACCATTCTGTCTGGCGCGGTGTATCAGTTGAAGAGTTTTGTGGTCACCATTCTGGCGGGACTGGGCAAGCCGTTCGGGGCTTTGGTTGCCGGAGTGCTCCTGGGATTGCTGGAGGGGGTGGTCACGCCGTTCATCGCCGTCAGTTGGATTCCGCTGATCGAGTTCGGACTGTTTGTGGTGGTGCTGGTCGCTTTTCCGCAGGGCATCTTCGGCAAGAGGGCGACGGCATGATACTGCGCCGCCCCTTTTTCTGGATCATTCTGCTCATCGCCGCGGGGTTTGTCTACGCTCCGCTGCACGGCAACAACGTTTCTTTGCGTGAGGATCTTATCCTCATGGCTATCGCCGTCATCCTGGCCAGCAACTTGAACCTGATGATCGGCTACACCGGCTATGTGAACTTCGGCCACATCGTCTTTTACGGGCTGGGCGGGTATGTGGGACTTTACCTGACGACAGTGCGCGGCTGGAACCTGGTGTTGTCGGCGCTGGTGGCCGGTGTGGTAGTCAGTTTCTGCGCGTTCTTGTTCGGATTGGCAATTCTACGCTTGCGTGGGGCCTACTTTGCCCTGGCCACCATTGGCATTCTCCAAGCCGTACAGGCGTTTGTTTCCAATTTCGATCCGTGGGGCAGATCGACTGGAATGTACCTCTCGTTCAGCTCGTACCAGTCTCTGGGCGGCGCCAGGCACGCTCTCTGGATCACCTACTTCCTGATCATTGCGGTCATGACCCTGTCGATGATCCTGAGCTTGGCCATCAAGAATTCCAAGTTTGGACTGGGCCTGTTCGCCATTCGCGAGGATGAAGATGCCGCGGTGGTGCTGGGAGTCAACGCCACCGTGTACAAGGCGATCGTCTACAGCGTGTCCGCGTTTCTGCCAGCGGTCGCCGGTGCGCTGATGTTTTTCAAGAACGGAATGATCGATCCCTCGATCGCCTTTGAGTTCATGTTGTCGCTGGAAGGCATCGTAATGCTGATGCTCGGCGGCCAAGGCTCAGTCATCGGCGCGGCTCTGGGCGGGGCTCTCTATGAGAGACTTCGCTCCTACCTGCTCACTTCTCCCGTGCTTTCCAACTTTCACCTGGTGATCGCCGGCGGACTGTTACTTATAGTGGTTTTGTTCGCGCCTGGCGGCTTGATTGGCTGGGTGTATCGCCTGGTTCCGCGCGCGCGCAAGGTGATCGAATGAGCGCCATCCTGGAAGTGCGCGGCGTCAGCAAACGTTTCGGCGGACTGGTGGCGGTTTCTGACGTCAGTTTCAGCATCGATGAGGGTGAGATCCTGGGCCTGATCGGTCCCAACGGTGCCGGGAAGACAACCTTGTTCAATGTCGTGAACGGGGTCTACAAGGCCAACCAGGGAACCATCACCTTTGCCGGAAAAGACATTACTCGCTGTTCGCCGGACCAGGTGGTCCACTTCGGCTTGGCGCGCACCCACCAGATCGTGAAGCCACTGAACGAGCTTACGGTGCTGGACAACGTCACGGTGGGTGCATGCTTCGGTCGTGAATACCTCGATATCGCCGCCGCTCGCAAGGTAGCTTCCGAAGTGCTGCAGCGGGTTGGATTGGGGGACCGCGCGGACATGATGGCGCGCTCGCTGACCATCGCCGGCAAGAAGCGCTTGGAAATAGCGCGGGCGCTGGCGGCGAAACCCAAGCTCCTCTTGCTGGACGAGGTGCTGGCGGGACTGAATCCCACCGAAGTTGCGGCCATGATCGAACTGGTTCGCAAAATTCGTGACAGCGGGATCTCGGTGCTCATGATCGAGCACCTGATGCAGGCGATCATGAGTCTTTCCGATCGCATCGTGGTGCTGAACCTGGGCCGCAAGCTGGCGGAAGGCAAGCCGGATGAGGTGGTACACAATTCGGATGTGGTCGAAGCCTACTTGGGCTTTCCCGATATCGTTGACAAATTGACAAGGATGGAATGATGGACCTGGCCCTTCAACTAGAGAACCTCCAGTCTGGATACGGCGAAGTGCAGGTTCTGTGGGGCATTTCGCTTGAGGTTGAGCGCGGGAAGTTAACCACGATCATCGGAACGAATGGCGCCGGCAAGACCACCAGCCTGCGCACAATCATGGGCAGTCTGCGTGCCTGGAAAGGCCGCGTGCGGCTGCACGGAGAAGACATCACACGGCTCTCACCTCATGCCAAAGCAAATCGCGGCCTCGTGCTGGTGCCAGAGGGCCGGCAGCTTTTCCCGGACATGTCTGTGGAAGAGAACCTGGAGATGGGCGGGTACTCGAAGCGGGCCCGCAAGCGCGAGAAAGAAAATCTGGACCGCGTCTATGCACTCTTCCCGCGCCTGAAAGAACGCCGCCAGCAGAAGTCTTCCACTCTCTCCGGCGGAGAGCAGCAGATGCTGGCCATGGGCCGCGGCTTGATGCAAGAACCGGAGGTGCTGATGATCGACGAACTCTCGCTCGGTCTGGCACCGGTGCTGGCGCAACAACTCTTCCTGACTTTGGGTGCGCTGCGGAAGCAAGGGCTCACTATCGTCCTGGTGGAACAGAATGTGCACCTCGCACTAGCAATAAGCGACTACACCTACGTGTTTGCCGAAGGTCGAATCAGCATCCGTGGCAAGTCGGGCGACGTCGGAAAAATGGATGAAGTGCGGCGCGCGTACCTTGGACTCTAAGAGCGGGAGCGGTTTCGCTGTGCGGCGCCGATCGGCAAATTTTCATTTCGCCCCCGGACCGTATTTCGCGCTCTGTACCATTGCCTTCGCCGATCTGTTGAGATTGCCTGATGTTCGCAGAAGGCGCGCCGCGACTCACCACACCCTGCAAGCCTTTACCGCCGTCATCGGCTGCCCTAGCTTGCAGCCAAATTCCTTTCCGAATTCGGGCATGTTCACTAGAACTCCGTTCGCCCGGAAGCGGTCCGGCGAATGCGGATCGGTCGTCGCGATCAGCCGTTCCAGCTCCGGACGCCACTCGGAGCACCAATCCTGCGCGAATCCCAGGAAAAACTGCTGCAACGGCGTATAGCCATCGGCAGACTTGCTCTTCAGATCAACGCCGTCTTGCGCAGCCCGCGCCAAGAACGCCATGTATGCCAGCCGCAATCCGCCATTGTCGGCCGTGTTTTCCCCGAGCGTGAGCTTGCCGTTCAGCTTCGTGTCTCCCACGCTGAATTGCGCGTACTCGTCGACAATGCACTGCGCCTTCTGGTTGAACTTGTCGCTGTCTTCCTTCGTCCACCAGTCTTCCAGATTGCCATGTCCGTCGAACTGACGCCCTGTATCGTCGAAACCGTGCGTGATCTCGTGCCCCATGAAGAGCCCGATGTGTCCGTAGTTGCGGGCGTCCGGCTGTTTTGCATCGAAGAATGCCGGCTGCATTACGCCCGCCGGGAAATTGATGTCATTCATGCCGGCGTTATAGAAAGCGTTCACCGTCGGCGTGGACACGAACCATTCGTCGCGATCAACTGGCTTCCCGATTTTCGCCAGCTGCCGCCGCAACTCAAATTCCGTGGCCCGCAGATTGTTCCCATAGGCGTCGTCCCGTACAACTTCCAGCTTTGAGTAGTCGCGCCACTTGTCGGGATATCCCACCTTGTTGGCGATCAGGTGCAGCTTTTCTTTCGCGCGCGTTTTGGTAGCCGCGCTCATCCAATCGAGTGAGTCAATGTCGCGATCCATCGCCGCCTCAATGTCGTGAATCATCCGCACCCCCTTGTCTTTGCTGGCAGCCGGGAATTGCTGTTCGACGTAAGCTTTGCCCAGCGCTTCCGGCAGCGCTCCATCGGTGCTGCGGACGCACCGTTTCCAGCGTACCTCCTGCTCCGGAGTGCCCGCCAGCTTGCGGCCGTTGAAATCGAATTTTTCTTCATCCAGCGCCTTGGGCAAAATCGTTCCCGCAATCGAGCTCACCAACTGCCAGCGCAGATACGCCTTGATCGCCGGCAGATCCGTCTCGGCGATGACCTGGTTCATGCCGGTGAAGAACTCCGGCTCGGCGACGTTGATCTCCGTGAATGCTGGAGACTCCGTGGCGGAATAAAGGCGATGCCAGTTGAAGGTTGGCGTAAGCGCCTGCAGGTCCTTGACCGGCATTTTGTGATAGATGTTGTGCGGATCACGCTGCGCGGTGACGTCAAGCGAAACTTTCGCCAGCGCCGTTTCCAGTTTCATGATCGCCGCGGCGCCGGTGGCCGCCTGCGTTTCGCTCGCCCCGAGCAGCTTCAGAATGTTGGCAATATGCAGCACATATTGCTTCCGAATCTCTTCATCTTTTGCGCCGGTGCGGAAGTAGTAATCTTTCTCGGGAAGACCCAGTCCGCTCTGGGCCGTAACCGCAATCGTTCTGGTCGCATCCTTGAAGTCCTGTTGCGATCCAAATCCGAAGAACGCATTCACGTTGATCAATTGAAAGTGTGCCAGCAACTCCGGGAGTTGCTCCTTGCTGGTGAGGCCATTGATGCGGTCCAGCTCCGGCTGCAACGGCGCCAGCCCTTTTCGTTGCACCGCCGCTTCATCCATACAGCTGGCGTAGTAATCCCCAATCTTTTGCCTGTTCGCGTCGCGTGACGGATCGTCCGCCGCAGCTTTCTCGAGAATTACGTGCAGCACCTGCCGGTTGTACTGCTCCAGATTGTAAAACTGGCCGGAGTACGGCGAGTCGCTCGGAATCGGATGAAGCTTGCTCCAATTGCCGCACGCGTACTGGTAAAAATCGACGCAAGGGTCGGCGGTCAAATCCATGAGGTTCTTATCCAGCAAAGGAATCAGCGAGAAAGTTTGCGGGTCGCCGCTGGACTTAGGCGTGGTCTTAGGTGCGTTGTTGGTTGTTTGCGCGAAGACCATACCAGCGCACGCCAGGAATAACAGAACGGCAACAGTTTTGGTCGTCGAGAACATCCGTTTTTCTCCTCTACAATGCATGATACGGAACCACCACAGGAATGTTCCGCACGGTGCCTATGTGGCCAGAACTGATCTCATGAATGGTTCTCCGAGCGGGATGTCCCGGCCCTCAGGGGCTAAAGCCCGCATTTTTTATCGGGCCCTCAACGGCACGGCTGGAAGCCGTGCCCTACCCAACCCATTTATGAGACCAGTTTTGGTGCCTATGTGACGCGGAGCAGGCTACGCGCGACTAACTAAAGAACCAGGCCGCAGGAAGACTTGGCGAAAGCCGGCGGGACGCCGCCGCTACGGTCCGCCGGCGCTAGGGTCCGTCCCTATTTCATGGGCGGCAGATACGGAATATAGCGGGCAAACAACCAGCACAGGAAGAACACAACCGGGATGTGAACCATCAGCTGCAGCACTCCATAGCCGACGATGTCCCTGGCCTTTAATTTCAATATGCCCAGCAAAGGCAGCATCCAGAAGGGATTGATGAGATTGGGCAGCGCTTCCGACGCGTTGTAGATCTGCACCACCCAGCCGAGATGGACCTGGTGCAGATTCGCGGCTTGCAGCACATAGGGCGCTTCGATGACCCACTTACTGCCGCCGGAGGGAATGAAAACTCCGAGCACCGCCGAATATATGGCGACCAGCAAGGGATATGTGTTGTGGGTGCTGACGGAGGCGAAAAGTTTCGACAGCGCATCCGCGATCCCCGTTCCTACAATCATTCCGAAAATCACGGCGTAAAACGGGAACTGAATCAGCACACCGCCGGTAGCGGGAATGCACTCCGTTACGGAGCGCATAAAGCGTTTCGGGCGCCAGTGCAATAGAAGCCCAACTGTAATGAACATCAGGTTGTAAGTATTAAGGTCCAGCGCTGCCAACGCACCTTGTGGCGAGGTGCGGAACACGTCGACCAGATACCAGCACAACAGCGCGGCGACCAAAATTGTGAGCAGCGGACTGTATTCCAGCCACTCGCCGGGCTTGCTCTTGGGCTCCAGGCTGGAGCGAATCGGTTCGTATTGGATGCCGTAGGATTCGGCGGTTCTGGCGTTCTCCGGCGACGGCGTGGACAACCAGGCGATCAACACGGAGAGCACGATCAGGATCACGGTCGTCGCAATGCTTTGCCACAAAAAGAGAGTCTGGGTGAGCGGGATCAGACCACTGATGTTGAATAACGAGGGCGGCATCGCCGTCTTGGTTGCCATCAGCATGGCGGCGGAAGAAGACAGCCCCATCGCCCAGACGGCTCCCAGCCCGAGGTACGCAGCGCCGCCCGCAGCGCGGTAGTCCAGTCCTTTGACGCGCTGGGCCAGTTCGCGAACAAAGAGCCCACTGAAAATCAGGCTCAAGCCCCAGGAGATCAGCGACGTCAGCATGGAGAATAGCGCCACCAGGGCGACCGCTCCTCGCGGCGTTTTTGGAATTCCGGCTAAGGCTCGGATGGCGCGATACACGATCGGCGTCGAGGCGACAACATACCCACCGATGATGATCATCACCATCTGCATGGTGAACGGCACCAAGGCCCAGAAGTTCTTGCCGCCCTGGAGGGCCAGTTTGGCTGGGCTCTGGTGAAGCACGAGACCCACGACAAAGACCACCACAATTCCCAGCAGCGCAAAAACCAGTGGATCTGGAAACCACCGCTCACTCCAGTTGGCGAGCCCCAGGCCAAAGCGGACAAGGGGTTCTTCCTGAGTTGCCGCTTGCTTCTCTCGTGGCATGTGCATATTCGATCCTTTCGGTTGGGCAGCCACAGCTGCCGAGCGGCGCTCGGAGGGGCGGGCGAGGGCGCCCGTCTCTCCACGTTCTTCGATCTTCGATTCTTCGCGTGGCTTGCCAGCCCTTTGCCGCAATACGCCCGCCATTGTAGCGCAACTTTCGCGCAAAGGAATTCATTTTGCCGGGTTCCGCAATACGTGTAGGACGTTTTTGATTGGGCTGGCAGGATCGGCCACTACTTGCTGGATCTGGAGCTACGCATGAATACCTTCCCTGTTTTGTTGGGCGCGCTGTGCGTCTACGCCCTTGCCTACCGTTATTACAGTGCGTTTATTGCCGCGAAGGCCCTGGCGCTCGACGATCGCCGCACCACTCCCGGGCACCTTTACGCAGACGGGCACAACTATGTCGCTTCGCCAAAATGGGTGCTCTTCGGACATCACTTCGCGGCTATCGCCGGAGCAGGGCCGCTGGTGGGGCCGACCCTAGCGGCGCAGTTCGGGTTTGCGCCGGGCTTCCTTTGGTTGCTGATCGGCGGCGTGCTGGCCGGGTGTGTGCAGGACTTCACCGTGCTGGTGGCTTCGATACGTCACCGCGGCCGCTCACTGGCGGATATTGCCCGCACCGAAATCAGTCCCTTTGCCGGTCTGGTGACGATGATCGCCATGCTCTTTATTCTTCTGGTCACCCTCGCCGGACTCGGCATCGTTGTGGTCAATGCGCTCTCCAATAGCCCGTGGGGAGTGTTCACCATCGGCATGACCATCCCCATCGCCGTCATCATGGGCTTGTGGATGTTCAAGAGCCATGCTGGAAAGATTGCAGTCACCGGCCCCAGTATTTTTGGCGTCGTGCTTTTGATCGGGAGCGTGATCGCCGGACACTTGGTGGCTCAGAGCGGAGCTGCAGCAGCGCTTACTTTCACGCCCCACCAGATCACGATCCTGATGGCCATCTATGGTCTTGTGGCTTCGGTTCTTCCCGTGTGGCTGGTGCTGGAACCGCGTGACTATCTCTCGACCTACGTCAAGCTGGGCACGATTGCCGTCCTGGTCATCGGCGTTTTCGTGGTTCATCCCAACATAAAATTTCCGAACGTCACGCAGTTCATTCATGGCGGCGGGCCGATCATCAAAGGGAACCTGTTCCCATTTCTTTTCGTGACCATTGCTTGCGGCGCGATCTCGGGCTTTCACTCACTGGTATCCTCGGGCACCACACCGAAGATGCTGGACAAGGAAACTGACGCTCGCTTCATCGGATATGGCGCCATGATGGCGGAATCGCTGGTGGGTACGCTGGCTTTAATTGCGGCCTGCTCCATGTACCCGGGCGACTACTTTGCCATCAACAGTGCGCCCGCGGTCTTCAGCCACCTGGGCTTGACCACGGTCAATCTGGATATGTTCTCCCGCGAGGTCGGAGAGAAACTGGCGGGGCGGACGGGAGGCGCGGTCTGGTTGGCGGTCGGCATGGCGCAAATCTTCAAGGGCCTGCCTGGGGTGGCTCGTTTGATGGGTTACTGGTATCACTACGCCATTATGTTTCAGGCTCTTTTCATCCTGACTACGGTGGATACGGGAACCCGCGTGGCCCGCTACGTACTGCAAGAACTGATGGGAAAAGCGTACAAGCCCTTTGGCAACAATGCCTGGTGGCCCGGAAATCTGATGACCAGTTCCTTGGTGGTTCTGGGCTGGGGATACCTGATCTACACGGGAAATATTTCCACGATATGGCCGTTGTTCGGAACCGGGAACCAATTGCTGGCGACCATCGCGCTAGCGGTGACGACCACCTTCCTCATTAACATGGGCAAGCAGAAATATGCCTGGATTACGGTAATTCCGATGTGCTTCGTGGGTGTCACCACGGTTACGGCGGGAGTGCAGGGGATCAAGAACATTTTCTGGCCCTTGACCTCCAAGCCCGGTCAGGTATTTACCGGCTACCTGGATTCGATCCTCATGACCATCTTTATCGTGGGCGTAATTCTTGTCGTATTCGATGCGGTGCGACGCTGGATCAAGACGCTGAACGGTGCACCCGCGCCACAGGAGGCGTTCGGTACTCCGCTCACCGCCGCCGGCGAAGTGAGGATGGGTTGCTGCTAGCTATTTCATGAATCGCTTTGGGAAGGGCGCGGCTTAACGCCGCGCCTCCCAGAGCCCACAAAGACGCGACCTTTGCAGATTGCTGAAGAACTGGTGGCGCGCGCCGCAGTCACCCTCAGCATCTGCGGCTCAGTTGTTCCCTGCCTCTTTCCACATGCTGGTTAGTTTGTGGATGGATTCGTCGCTGGCGTCACCGACGACAAAGTAACGCAATTCATGCGCGCTCCAGGATTCCACATGGAACTTGAGCACGTCCCTGGACGACTCGCCGGTTAGGAATGCATGGGCGAGATCCGGCTGGTCCCGGAAGACGAACACCGATATGTGATGCGCGCCAATGTTGTAGATCAAGTGAGCGCCTGGTTCGTGGTCGAGGTAGGTGAGCCGCCCGCCAACCAGGGTAAATGGGGAGCCTGCGAGTTCCGGGAGATTAAACGTGAACGGCACTTTGCCCTGGAACCAAGGCTTGACGGTATGCCGGTCGGACGACATTACGTCTACCGGGGTTGAGGCGGCAAGGGTGGCAACATGGATATCGGTTAACTCCGAGAGCAACTGTTTTGACCTCGCCTGCTCCGAAGAACGACTTAGAAATATTCCTGCAACCATGAGGACCACTACCGCTGCTGCCAATAGGGGCGCCCATCCCCAGCGCCATGAGACTGGCGTGCGGGCGCCAAGCCGATCTGCTATGACCTGCTTTGCTATAACCTGGTCTGCTATCTTCCGCCGAAACTGCGGCGAGGGCGCGTAGCGTCGGGCCGCGAGCTTGATGTCATGCTTCAGTCGCATCTGGCGCAGGGCCTGGGCGGCGCACGAGGAACACTCGCGCAGGTGCGCATCCATGGCGCGCATCTCTTCGTCGGAAAGCTCCGCGTCCACGTAGCGATCGATCTTTGGCTGCCAGATATCGCTAGCCATTGCTTGCCCCCCGCAGCTCTTCCCTCATCGCGCGGCGAGCGCGATATAGGCGTGACATCACCGTGCCGATCGGGATCGAAACGGTCTCAGAAATTTCCTGATAGCTCATCTCTTCAACGTCGCAGAGCAATAGCACTTGGCGAAAGACGACTGGCAGTTTCCCGAGCGCGGCCTGGATGGCTTCCTGGCTGGCGCGGCCCAGCAAGATCGACTCCGGCGTCTCCGTCGTCGCAGATGCAACGGCTGTCTCCTCGTAGTCGCTCTCCAGCGGAACCGTCCGCGTCGCCTTCAGGCCGGTGCGTGACGTCAGGAATGCATTGCGCAAAATGCGGAAGATCCAGGCGCGGAAGTTTGTCCCTTGCTGAAAGGACGAGAAGCCCTTCAACGCCTTCAGGTAGGTTTCCTGGACGAGATCTTCCGCTTCTTCACGGTTGCCCGTCAACCATCCCGCGAAGTTATAAAGCGAGTCGAAGAGCGGCATGGCCAACTCCTCAAAGCTCCCGGCGCTGGGTTCTCCGATGGACACGACGCCCAACAGCTTAAACCAGAAAGGCGCCAACCGGCGCCGCCGCAACTCATTCCCGCAACTAAGTCGGGAGCATCAGCGATCCGTCGGGCGGACCCTGGGACCTTCAGCTGGGTGGTGTTTCGCCCGTACAATGTTGATAACTGTTGAAGGGTTGTTTTATTCCCGAAGGTCTGGTTCTGGGACCGCACATTTCAGACCGCAGCCTGAGACGCATTCCGCACCAGCGCCAGCGTGGTCAGATCGTTGTGCGCGGAAGCCGTCCGTGTGAACTGCCGAGTTGCCTGTAGCATGCTCAGGCACAGGTCATGCGCCTTGAGAACGGTTGCGTCCTGAAGATTTTGCTTTGCTCGCTCCAGCCCGAATTCCGCGTCCTCGGAGTCGGCATCCTCGCAGTCCGCTTCCACGAGCCCGCGTGAGACGATCACAAGAGCCGAGCCTGGCACCAGGTGGCAGGTCGCCGCACTCTGCGTCGTGTGCGAAAACAAGCCCAGCGGCAGCCCGGTTGCGTCGAGCAGCGTGACTCCGGCGCCATCTCGAAGCAGTCCCGGAGTGTGGCCCGCATTGGCGTAGCACACCGTCCCCAGATCCTCGTTGTAGCAACCAATGAACGCGGGACAACTGCGAAGACCACCACGCAAAATCGTGCGGTTCATCTCATGGCACAGTTCGATCATGGCGGTGGTCTCGTTGAGGTCTTCTCCGGCGAAGAGAACGGGCGCAAGCGTTCGGAACTTTTTCTGCACGGCGATCAGGATTTCACGCGTGTCTGCCCGCAGTCCGGCAATATCCAGCAGCACGAACAGCATGCGCGACCGCCCCACCCGCAAGAACTCATAGAAATCCCCAGCCACGCGTTGGCCGGTGTAGGCCGCGGCAATCTCGGCGTGACGCAGCAAGGGTACATCGCAGTGGAGCGGATCGGTGAGCGGCGGTGCACCGGCGCGCTTCTTGAACAGCGAACGCCAAAACCCCGTCGAGAGCGGCCTCGATTCCCCAACATCAGCGTCTTGCGTCATAGCGCGGCTCCAGCAACATGGGTGCCAATCGCCTGAAAAAAAAGCGGCCTCTGCCGCAAAACGAAACCGAGGCTTAGAGTCTGCACCTTCCAAGGATATCGGAAGATTAGGTTTGATGCCGGCTGGACTTTCGTGGAGAAGCCTAACTAACTGCCCGAGTTAGCCATCATGAGCGCGAACAGCGCGGGCAGATAGATAATCGTCGCCTGGAGCAAACGCCGAGCCGACGGTTTGGATGCTGGAGCCGTTGCCAGCAGTTGCGGATACGCCATTCCCAGGGACACCCGGAACAGTGCCGCGCCCATCAGGATCGCGCCGACCAAATACACGCGCCCAGCCATTCCCAGGGCAACCGGCAAAACACTCACCGGAATCAACGCTCCGGAATAGGCCAAAATCCGCCACACCGTGGACTTCCCATCAGAATCCACCACCGGCAACATGCGAATGCCGCCTTGCGCATAGTCCTCGCGATAGAGCCATGCGATCGAAAGAAAATGCGGAAACTGCCACACGAACATGATGGCAAAAAGAATCAGCGTCTCGACTTCCAGCTTCCCGCGCGCCGCCGTCCACCCCAGCACCACCGGCATCGCTCCGGGGAACGCGCCTACAAATGTGCACACGGGAGAAACTTTTTTCAGCGGAGTGTAGGCCGCGAGATACACTAGCGCCGTCAAAAACACTAATAAGCCAGTTAGTAAGTTGGCATAGATTGCGAGATAGGCGGAACCACCCAGAGTCAGCGCCAGTCCTACTATAGCCGCGTGGACCGTGGTCATCCTTCCCGCAGGCAAGGGACGCAGCGCGGTGCGCCGCATCCGCGCATCCACGCTCGCTTCGAGCACTTCATTCAGCGCCGCCGTTCCGCTCGAAACCAGTGCCACACCCAACAGGGCGTGGAACAAGCCCAGCGACCACGACGAAGCCCCCAAGCGGTGCGCGCCAAAGAAGTAGCCGCACCACGCCGTAAGAACGATCAGAGTCGTAATGCGCGCCTTGGTAAGCTCGGCGTAATCGCGCAACCGAGAGACAAATGTTTGCAACATGGACCCCACACTCGCCCGTTTGCCCCTGCCGCCCTCATCCGGCGGTTTAACTCAAACCGGCATCGCCCCAATAAAACTCCCCACGAGACATTGGATCGGCGAAAGTCAGAAGACAGCATTGGTACCGCGTCATCGGTTCAATGTCAAGTCAAAAACCTAAAGCGCCACCGAGTTTTGCCCTGCACGCTGCTCGCGTCAAACGCAATCGTCACACGCAATCATTCAAACGCAATCCTGGGCAACCGGCGCCGATGGTTAGTGGTTGCCCGCAGAACTGGAGACCGCAGGACTGGAAGCACTGAAGGTCTCGGGCGGATCAAAATAACACCGATGCCAAAGGGCCGCGTCGGTCAACCTGCCCGCCTTCCATTGCTGGACCGTGGGCAGGGTTAGGGCAATCATGCCGCCATCGACCGAATCGAAAATCAACACCACTCCGGCGAGCTCCTGTGATTTTGCCGCCAGCTCCGCATAGTTCTTGTCGAGCAAAGACTTGGCGTACTCCAGTTTTGCTTGCGCACCGCTGTTTGCTTCGTTTTCGTGGATCTTTTGCACCGAGATGATTTTCACGTTCTTGCCCCGAAGCGCATCCCAATCTCCCGGGAAGGGCGCAGTTTCCTCGCGCGACACCAGAAACAGATCGACCGCAACCGGCGCGGCCTTCGTGTTGGCCAGCGGAACGTCCGAAATACCCTCCGGCATCTCCAGGCTGGTGCGCCAAATCCATCCCCGCGACAAGCCCGAAATCCGCACGTGAACCCAGTCCGCATTGAAATCCAACATCTCAAATTCATCGTGCGCGGTCGCCAAAAACAAAGTCTTGCCCTCCAAACTGGGAGACGCAACTACTGGCGTCCCGGTTTTCTTTATGGCGACCAGATTCTTCGGATGCGCCTGGTTCTTGAGCACTTCCTCCAAGCTCGCCACCTCCTCCCGCAACCTGGCTTCCGCTTGATCGGCAGCTCTGCTCTGCGAATTTTTCGTCTCCGCCCGTGGCTGACTGGACAGGCCCGGTTCCAACGAAGACGAGAACGCGCGCCCGGTTTCCGGCAACTGGGGCGTCGGCGCCGAGATCGCGGGTTCCGCGATGCCCGCAACTCCTTTTTCCGCGGTTGCTGACCGCTTGCCGGGCGCCGCCAGTGGCGCGGTCATCGGAAAACCTTCCCTGGAACTTCCGCTAGAACTGCCGCCCGAATTCGTCGCATCAGCGCTGCTCCCTAGCAGATCGGATAGCTGGTCAAGGAGGTCGGATTCGATCCGGCCATTCGAAGGCAGTAGTTGGTATCCCGAACGAGATGGAGTTGAATCCGTGTACCAGGCCGTCACCTTGCTATTCACCCGCACCACCGATCCACCCGATGCCGTCGAACTCACCTGCACGGCAGATTGGTAATAAGCGCGCCGGTATTGGCTCAAAGGATGATCCCCCGGCAAGGCAAATCCTTCCAGCACCGGCAGCCGTCCACGCATGGAGGGTTGCAACTCCTTGAGCGCTTTTTCCACCGCGCTTTTCGACTGACTGTAGGTGCGCTCATACGGCCCTGCTTGTGGACTCGCTTGGGCGCGGCCGCTCTGTGCCGAAGCCGGTGAAAGCACGACCAGGACAAATGCGGACAGCGCGGCGCGAAGGACTCGGCAAGCCCAGGGCAGAGTAGCGACCGGCAGAGTAGCGGCTGGCAAACCTTGTCCGGTCATGGCACCTGCTCCAACTGGTCGCGTTGAATCCATCCGTGCTGTCCGTCGCGGGTTTCGACGCCGAACCAGTAAGTCGTAGAAATTTGAATCAGTACTTCTACTCCGGGCTCCAGAGATTTCAGCGTGCTTGCGGTGTGGAACGGAGCAGACTTGAGCGCAGCTCCAGGCTTCTTGACCAGCCGTTCCACCTGACTGCGCAGCTCGGCGACGCGTTGCTCCAGCGATTGAGCGGGCAGGTCGTACGCGGACAGTTGACCGCGCGTGGCTCCCATCGGGCTCTCGCCATGCGTGTTTTCGATGGGCCTCTCAGGCGGCGGAGTGCTCAACACAACCGTGTCACTGCCCAGGCCGAAGTTTTCCTTCGCCAAGCGATCCTGTTTCGCTCGCAAAGCCTCGGCGTTTTGCTTTTTCATCAGTTCGACCGCGTCCAGGCGTTCGCGGATGTCCTTGTACTCCTCGCTTTCCACCGAGCCGTTCGAGAGATGGACGCTGTGCCGTAAATCCTCCACAAATACAGCGTCAATGCGCAGCACGGTATTTTCGAAGCCCTGTACCTGCACCACGTAGCGCACGGCGAGCGTCCCCAGATCGCCGCTGTTTTTGAAATTCCGCGGATCGAGCGCGTGGTTCCGCACCTTGTAGAAAACCTTGCCGTCCTCCGTCCAGGCCGGAAGACCCGGCGCCGACGTGGCCGCGACCGCTCCCTTGACGTATTCGTCTTTGTCGTATTCCTTGGTTCCCCGGATAATTGTGTTCTGCGCCACGTCTTCCACCACCTGCGCCACCTCGGGCTCCGGCAGCGGAATAGTGATGATCAGGCCCTCGCCGTACGCGAGAACATTTTTTTCGCGGCCCTGCGAGGGAATTGCCGCCGCCGTGAGCAGGAGAAGTACCGCGGTCATCCGCAGATAGAACGCAGCTCGATAAAACATAACCTCGTGAAACGCAGCCCAACGAACCAGCCCCTTAGCGCGAAAACTCTTGTCGCAAATCACGACCAGCTTCGGTGCTCCTGTTGCAAGAGTTTCTTACGTTAGTTGATTACTGTCAACTGGCATCTCGCAAGCGCCTCACATACGGTCTCGCGATTACTCTAAGGTCGGTGTGTATAGCCAGAGCGGTGTAACCAGGGCGGTGTAGGAAAATCTGAGACATTTCTTGCAAGTTCCTTGTTGTACCGCACAATGCTGCGTTCGACGGCGAATACAGTATTCACTGTATTACAACTTCATTTCAGATGGTAATAATATCCCACCGGATGTGGAGTGGGGGCACAACGCGGACGGCATGTCAGGCGGCATGTCAAAAGATTGTAAAAAAAAATTTACAAATCCCTTGCACTTCGTTTCTGACGGTAGTATTATTCCGCGCCTGTGGGGTGGTCGGATCAGTGGACCACTTAAGCGTAAACTTTTGGGGGCCGCAAACGTTTTGGGTCGGGTCCCGAAGCTACTAAGCCGCGGCCTTCACGCTTAGTCGCTGCATTTGCGTTCTCGTTTGCGTGTAGTGGGGACTTCCGTTTTTGCAAGAAAACTTGTGAGTTAGTCTGAGGAGTGCAGCCATGCGTATGTGGGCGCAGTCTCATCTCTGTCAGAAGCCGCAGCGGGTAAGTTCCGTCTTCGCCGCTGCATTGTTGTTAGTGTTTCTGCTCTTGGGCGCCAGCCAGCCGGCGGGGGCGTTACCAGCCTTCGCCAGGAAGTATGGGCTACGTTGCTCGGCTTGCCACGAGTCGTGGCCCGCCTTGAACAACTTCGGGCTGAAGTTCCGAGACAATGGCTATCAGTTGATGAACGATCGGGATGCTCCCATCTGGCAGAATCCCTCGTACTGGCCGGTGACTTTCCGTATCACGCCGATCTGGCACCGGGTGAGCAGCCTTCAGCAAGTAGACACATACTCAACCAGCGGGGCAGCTTCGACGGCCCAACGCATCAGTTCGTCCGGCTTTGACTTGAGCGGGCTCGACTTCCATACCGGTGGAACTCTGGAGAAGAACATCTCGTTCTATGTGCTTCCGTCGTCCGACTCAACGGCGGCGTTCCATTTTGAGACGGCTATGGCGCGCATCGATAACATCGGGAACAGCCCCTGGCTCAATATCAAGCTCGGTAAGTTCGAGCTCAACAACCTGCTTTCTGAAAAGCGCATCCTTTCGCTGACCGGTAATGGTGGTGTTTATCAGACCTATCACTTTAGCCCGGTGAATGACGGGAACATCTACGGGCAAATGGGGGACAACCAGCTGGGCGTGGAGTACATGGGGCACTCGCTGGACGATCGGACGCGTATTTCGGCCGCCCTGCTCAGTTCGAATGACGGGAACGTGGGCCTGGTTACGGGAGCCAACTCCTATAGCGCATTCTTTACCTTCGACCAAGGTATCGATACGGGCAAGCTGGGGATACAACGGCTCGGAGCCTACGCGTTTGTAGGAGAGGCGGCAACGTACTATCGGACTTCCGGCGGGGTGCCGATCCCTGGTTCGGGAATTGGCAACAAGGGATTCAGTCGTGTGGGCTTTACCGGACAATTCTATTTCGGTCCCCACTTTGACGTAAACGTAGTTACGCAGCACGGCGAGGATAACGAATACTTTGGGCAGGGTTATGGCAACGCTACAAACCCAAGCAATGGAACTCCTGGCACCCCCGGGCCTAACTTTCTGCCGGGAACGGTTCTTCCGGCGGGAGCGCGGGCGCCCAGCTGGAACGGCGTCACGGTCGAAGCTCGCTATGTGTACAGTCCGCAGTTCATTATGCTCGCCCGGTATGAGGCGGAACGAATGTCGCAACAAGCAAGTCCGACGTACGCCTCTAACCTGGGAAACATCACCAACTATGTAATCGGCTACCGCTACAACCCGTTCATGACCAGCCGGGCTGGCTTTGCTTATCACGGCGAATTCAACTTGTTCCACCAGGACGGTACTGGGCCCACCAACTCGGCGGGCAATGCCACCAACATAAACACCAGTGAATTGCTGTTTGGATTTGACTTCGACTTCTAAAGAGAGGGATGACGATGCATACGAACTTAGTCAAGTGGTCGCTGATGTTGAGCGTGGTTATCGCTCTCTGCTTGTCCGCTGCCTCGTACGCACAACTCACCACATATCAGCAACAAGAGTGGTTAAATTCTCCGGCGGCGACCAGCCACGTCGGCAACATGACCGGCAACGCCCACGCCGCTGCCAGTAACTATCGCCGGTACTGCGTTGGCTGTCACGGCGATCTTGGGGACGGTAACGGGGAGAACATGCAATGGATCAACCCGAAGCCGCGTGACTTCCAACTCGCGATTTTTAAATGCCGCTCCACTCCCACAGGGACGTTGCCCGCGGACGAGGATCTGTTTAACACCATCGGGCGTGGCTTGGATCGCTCCAATATGCCGTCGTGGAACCCATTGACCAAGCAGGAGCGGGCCGACCTGGTGGCCTGGATCAAACACTTTTCGCCGCGCTGGCAGAATGAGAAAGCTGGAACGCCCATCCAGATCCCTCCAGAACCGGAAATCACGCCGGAAAGGGTCAAGACTGGGCAAGAGGTGTTCAGAAAGATGGAATGCTGGAAGTGCCACGGTGTCCAGGGCATGGCCAACGGACCTTCCTCCTCAACCCTCACCGATGATCTTGGGCGGCCTATTTCGCCGTTCAATTTCACCGACGGCTCGCGACCGATGTGCGGAAGCACTGACGCGGATCTCTACAAGATTTTCATGACCGGCTTGGACGGGACTCCCATGCCGTCATTCGCCGACAACATCAAGCCGGAGGAGGCTTGGGACTTGGTGTTTTATCTGCGCTCGCTCCAGCCGCATAACTCCTTCAACGCCAAAGAAAGGGAGATTGCCAAGCAACTGGGGTTGAAACCGGTGAATCCAAATGCACCAGCACAGTGATTGGGAGGGTAACTCTTCCGAACTTAGGAGAAAAGCCATGAAGCATCAACGCAACCGTGGGTGGGCTGCGATCTTAGCCACTCTAGTGTTGGTCGGTCTTGGATCGTTAATGATTAGCCACAAGGTGAGCGCGGCGGCTGAGGGCAAAATTGCCGGCACGGTCAAGCTCGACGGCACGGCCCCGCACATGCGGGGTATCGACATGTCAAAAGACCCCTACTGCAGCAAGGCACACGCGAACAGCCCGGGCCAGATGGAGACCGTCGTGGTTGGCAAAGGTGGGGGCTTGGAGAATGTTGTGCTCTATATCTCCCAAGGTTTGAGTGCCAGTGAGGCCAACGTGAAGCCCACTCAGGTCCCTGTCTTCGATCAGAAAAATTGTATGTACACGCCGCACGTACTGGCGATGGACGTCGGCCAGGAATTCAAAGTCATCACCAGCGATCAGACAGCCCACAATATTCACCCGGAACCCAACCCACTGACTGGCAATATTCCGTGGAACCGGTCGCAACCCCCGGGCGCTCCGCCTATTGTTCAAAGTTGGAAGGCCGAGGAAATCGCCATACCCGTCAAGTGCAATATCCATCCGTGGATGCACGGCTGGTTCGTGGTGGTAAAGGGTCCATACGCGACTACGGACGAGAACGGCTCCTACACGATCCAGAATGTGCCTCCTGGAAGTTACACGGTGACGGCGTGGCAGGAAACCTACGGTACGCAGACCCAGAAGGTGACGGTGGCGGCGGGCGCAGCGGCAACCGCCAATTTCACGTTCAAGGCTAAGTGAGAGTTCTCGGATAAAAAATCTCGGGTAAAGAATCAATCCGAGAGCTGGCCGCCCGTTTCCCACGCTCCGCAAGGGGCGGCGGGAGCCGGAGATGCTGCGGGGCCTTCAGCCATGGCACAGGAGGGTACATGGAAACGGCGATCGGAGTATTTTCTTCGCGTGATCACGCGGAGGGGGCGGTCAAGGAGTTGCGGGAGCGGGGCGTTCCGGAAGAATCCATCGTTTTCTTAACGCGCTCGGAAAGCGAAGCCAAAACCATCGCGAAGGAGCTCGGCGCATTTGTGGGAGGCTTCGTGGGGGGAGCCGCTGGGTTGACCACCGGGGTGGTCGCGGCAACGCTGCTTCTTCCCGGGATCGGGACGGTATTCGCGCTGGGGATCGGCGCTGCCGCGCTGCTCACAGGCGCAGGTGCGGGCGCGGGTGCGGGCTCCGCCGTCGGATCGGCGGCAACACACGAGGCCGACACGCCAGCGCCGACAAGGGCTGAAAAGTCCTCTGAGGACGCGGCTTTCTTCCAGGAAGTACTCAAAGAAGGGCGTTCGCTGATTGTGGTGCGGACAGAGTCAAAGGAACTTGCGAGTTCCGCGTGCGCCGTTCTTGACCGGCTGGGAATCGGAATGGAAGGACGGAGCCCCGTCAAGATGCAAACCACCGCCCGCCAGGTGGGTGGAGTCACGATCCTGGACATCAGCGGAAGAATTACGGTGGGCGAGGGCAACGTCATTCTCCGCGAGATTGTTCGAGATCTGGCGGCAAAAGGGGCCAAGGCGATCGTGCTGAACCTGAGCGAAGTTCAGTACGTCGACAGTTCTGGTGTTGGGGAGTTGGTCAAGGCTCATACCACGATTCGGAACCAGGGTGGGCAATTGAAACTCACCAATCTGAATAAGCGAGTACATGACTTGCTCGAACTGACCCGGCTGTCTGCTGTTTTCGATATTCAAAAGGACGAGACGAGCGCGATCAGATCCTTTGCGGGATCGTCACAAGGGGTGGCATAGCGCATCAGTTTCGCGAGGCGTTGATCGTGAGGTCCCCTCGCGGGGAGGGCGAGCCTTCCTGAAAACTGACTCATGAGGACGAGCTGAAACCGGTCAAGGCGAGGACATCATGGCGAAATTTTTTGCGGTCACCATCATCGTAATCGCGATCCTTTCTGCGATTCCCATCCTGCGACACACCTGGGTGGCGCCGGAGGACATTTCGACTCATGGCCGCCTGATCGATGAGCAGATGTCGGAGACCATGGCGGAGGCTGGAATCGCCTTTCTCGCTGCACAGTTCGTCTTGGCCTTTTTCGTCTGGAAGTTCTCCAACCCCGGCCCGGATGCGAAGATTAAAAACTTTCCCGGCGGTGCCGCAGGTTTGGTTATTGCTGCCTTTCTGGTGGTGGGCATAGAAGTCCTGGCCCTCGGAATCTTCGGGATCAAGGCATGGGCCAACGTGTATCTCATTCCGCCGTCGGCCAACGCCATGCCCATCCAAGTCCAAGCCGGGCAGTTCGCTTTCTATTTCCGCTACCCCGGTCCTGATGGAACGTTTGGCGCCTTGCACCCAGAGCTCATTAGTGAGGCAACGCAGAATTTCTTTGGTCTCGACCTCGACCACGATCAGGATGCCAAAGACGACATTGTGACCGCCGAGATGGCGATTCCGGTGAACAAGGAAATCCATCTGCTCATGCATTCGAAAGACCTTGGGCATTCTTTTTATGTCCGGGAATTGCGGGTGCAGCAGGATTTTGTTCCCGGCTTGGATGTTTCTCTGCATTTCACGGCTACCAAGATCGGTAGGTACGAAATTGTCTGTACCCAGCTTTGTGGCCTGGGACATTACAACATGAAGGCATACCTGGAGGTAATGTCCCAGCAAGACTTCGATGACTGGCTGAAGAAAGAAGCGGCCTTGCAGTAGCTCTTCCGGTCCGCGATCGCGCACGAATGGATCAAGACAACTCTTTTGAGGTGAGGATATGCACGACGTAGCAGCGCACGCGGCGCACCACGCTCCTCCGACCAGTTTCATTCGGAAGCACGTCTTCAGTCTCGACCATAAGGTAATCGGCAAGCAGTACTACGGGTTGGCGCTGCTCGCCGCCATTGTCGGAATGATTCTTTCCTGGTTGATGCGCATCCACCTGGCCTGGACTAACGCCGCGATCCCCGGCCTGCAATTGCTTTCGAAGAATGGCGCTCCTGGCGGAGTGATGACACCGGAGTACTACCTGCAATTGATGACCATGCATGGCACGATCATGGTCTTTTTTGTGCTTACGACCGCGCCCTTCGCGGCCTTCGGTAATTTCTTCCTGCCTATACAGGTCGGCGCCGAGGACATGCCCTTCCCGCACTTTAACATGATGTCGTTTTGGGTCACATTCACGGGCTTCGTCGTTCTGATTGCGTCATTCTTCGTAAGCGACGGACCAACCCTGGGTGGCTGGACGCAATACGCGCCGCTCAATGCCGTGGGTTCGATCTCAGGCCCCGGCCAGGGTACGGGGGTGGTTCTTTGGATGACGTCGATTGCACTGTTTTGTGTTGGCCAGTTGTTGGGCTCATTGAATTTCATCCCCACCACGCTCGATCTGCGGGTCAAGGGCATGAGCCTGCTGCGTATGCCGCTCACCGCCTGGGCATGGTTCATTACCTCATGCATGGGGCTGACGGCATTTGCGGTGCTAATGCCGGCATGTATCCTCGCTATCCTCGATCACGTAGCCGGTACCAGCTTCTTCGTCCCGTCGGGCCTGGTCGTGAGCGATCAATTGGTGCCCCACTCCGGAGGTTCGACTCTCCTATGGCAGCATCTCTTCTGGTTCTTTGGACACCCGGAGGTCTACATCGCAATCGTGCCCGGTATCGGCATCGTTTCCCATGTCCTGATCACTAACATGCGCAAACCCATGCTTAGCCAAAGGGTACTGATCTATTCCATGGGAGCGCTGGCCGTGCTCAGCTACATGGTCTACGGGCATCACATGTTTGTCAGCGGTATGAATCCCTACTCCTCGCTGGCATTCTCTTTCCCCACGCTGGTCATAACCATCCCGTCCACCATCGTGGTGCTTATCTGGACCTTCAGTCTGTATGGCTCTAAGCTGCGTATCAACTCGGCTTCGCTATTTGCCTTGGGTTTTATTTCGATGTTCGTCAGCGGTGGCGTGAGCGGCTTCTTCCTGGCTCAGCCCTCGATTGATATCATGCTCCATGCGACTTACTTTGTGGTGGGCCATTTCCACCTCGTGATGGCCGTCGCGGCCATGTTTGGCATCTTTGCCGGAACTTACTTCTGGGCGCCCAAGATGTTCGGACGGATGATGAACGAGACTCTTGGAAAAATTCATTTTTGGCTAAGTTTCGTGGGCGCTTATTGCATCTTCATGCCGTTCCACTACCTGGGCATGGCGGGAAATGTGCGCCGCTACTCGACCTTCGTGGATGACTACCTGCAGCCGCTGATTCCGGTGCACCAATTCATCACTGTCGCTGCTCTCGTTACTGGCGCGGCCCAGCTTATTTTTGTTTACAATCTGATTCACAGCCGGTTCTGGGGCAAGCCGGCGCCCGATAACCCGTGGGAAGGCACTTCACTGGAGTGGAGCACGGCTACGCCGCCGCCTTTCGACAATTTCGGCGGTAGGCATCCGGTGGTCTACCACGATCCCTATCAATACGGAGTGCAGAGCTCGGTTGGCGACTACGTCATGCAGGCTTCGCCGGAGCAAGTTAAGACGGAGCACGATGAGAAGTAACTCGCAAAGATAACTCGTAAACAGGCATCGGAGGGGAGTTTCGGTCGTTATGGCAACCACAATACATCAACCGCCGCAAATCGATGCGCACCGTCTGCCCGATGAAGGGCACTCGGGAAACGGCGGTCGGAGAAACCTGGTTCCGGCGGATGGTGAGCTGCGTCTCGCGCTGGACTACTCGCCGCCACCGTCTTCGACTGCCATTTGGGTCGTGCTTTTCGCCATTACGATGATGTTTGCCGCTTTCACCAGCGCACTCTTCGTTCGTAAAGGTTCATCGCTCGACTGGAAGCCCTTCACGCTGCCCCCGGTCCTCTACTTCAACACTCTTTTGCTCCTTGCCAGCAGCGTGACCCTGGAAGTCTCGCGTCGCCGCGTCGCCGCTTTCATGGGCGGCATGAAAAGTCAGGTTGAGGACCCGGCACGCTGGCTCTACATAACCTTGTTCCTCGGCCTGCTTTTTGTGGCTGGCCAGTACGTCGCGTGGTCACAGTTAAGGGGCGAGGGTCTCTATCTCGCCACAAATCCCAGCAGCTCTTTTTTCTATTTGCTGACCGTCACGCATGCACTGCACGTACTGGGCGGGTTGAGCGGGCTGATCTATGTCATTCGAAAGGTGAGTAAGTCGGTCCTACGGCGGGATCAGCTGGTTGCAACCGCGCGTTACTGGCATTTCATGGGCATTCTTTGGGTGTATCTGCTGTTGCTGCTTTGGATGAAACTTTAACTGACTCGACAATTAGGAGGCGTGGTGAGCCAAGCGGATTTGACCATGGAAGGGCACACGACAGCTCTTATTGTAGGACCAGCATTTTCGATTCCTACAAAAAAGCTGGCAATGTGGCTGTTCATCATTGCCGATACCATGACGTTTGCCGCGTGTTTGGTGGCTTATGGATTTCTGCGCAATGGAACTGCCAACTGGCCAAGACCGTTTCACAGCATCGCCAATGTCGCGCTCATGACGTTCATTCTTCTGACCAGCAGCTTGACTATGCTGATCGGACTACGCTCAGCGCGGGCGGGGGATAAAGCCGGAGCCTTTCGTTGGATCATGATCACCGCGGCCCTGGGTATTGTTTTCGCCCTGCTGCACATTCGCGAATGGCTGGGACTCATCGATGAAGGCATGACCATGTTTAAGAACCCGTGGGGAACGGGATTGTTTGGGGCCTCATTTTTCAGCGTCACCGGCTTGCATCTCACGCACGTTACCTGCGGCGTGATCGCTCTAATCGCAGTGAGTGTGCGCTACAAAGGCGGCCGCTACAATGCCGATGATATCGAGGTTCTGGGCCTGTACTGGCACTTCGTGGATCTGGTGTGGATGTTCGTCGTGCCGTTGGTCTACCTTTTGAATCTCGCCCACTAGAGCAAGAACTTGGGAGCAGAATGTTATGACAACGACGGAAGCGCATAAGAGTGACGGAATCGGCAAAGACCTGGTCGTCTATTTTTGCCTGTTGGCTCTGGCCGGCCTCCAATTCGTAATTGCCTATCAGAAGATCGACGCATCGCAGATGTTCTGGCGCATGCTGACGGTCGCCTGCGTCGAGGCGGGGCTGGCGGAACTGTTCTTCATGCATCTTTGGACGGAAAAGCGGACCTTTCTGTGGTTTGTCCTCATCTTTACGATTTCTGTCCTGCTGGGGATGCAATATGGGTGGACCGACAGCTTCAGGATGGTGGTCGGTCACGCGCCATTTTCAAAATGACGTACGTCAGGGAACGGCGCCTGGAGATAGCGATGTTAGGTAGAGAGTTAGGAAGAAGGTTAAGAGCAAAGATGCGGGTCGAGAGACCGATCCCGCTTGTGGGTATCGCGCTGGTTGCGCTGGTTATGCTCTCCGCGCCGCTCCCGGCCTTCTCCCAGAGCTGTGCGCTCTGCTATACGCAAGCCGCTTCCTCCGGTGCTCGGATGATTGAGGCCTTGCGCAGTGGAATTCTGATTCTTATCGTCCCTCCGACCATTATGTCGGTGGGCATGATTTTTATTGTTTATCGCAAACGCAATCAGTTCAGGCAGGCCGCTGATGATGCACCTGACTCCGACCGCAATTGGTAGAGTTTGGGTGGCGCAGCGCTTCGGCGCGATCGAGTCCTAATACTTAGGGCACAGCTCTACCCAACCTTCTTCGCCGGTATCCAGTAGACCTCTTCCTTGAAGTTCTCTTTCTGAAATCCGATACGTTTCAAGATGCCCTTGCCGTGCTCGATCATCTCCGGATGGCCGCACAGATACGCAATGCTGTTGGCCGCCGTGCATCCCCACTGGTCGGCGTACTTGCGTATCAACTCATCCACGCGGCCGACTTCGCCCTTCCAATTCGGATCCTCCCAGGGGCGGCTGATGGTAGGCACGTAGGTGAACCAGGGCGCCTGCTCGGCAAACTTCTCCAACTCCTCGCGGTAACCGAACTCCCAGGAGCGGCTGGCGCCGTGCAGCAGAAAGAGGCTCTGATCGCCGGTGAATCTGCCTTTCTTCCAGTCCGCAAACAGGGTCCGCACGTAACTTACAAAGGGCGCCACTCCGGTCACGGTGCTGACCATGAAGTGCTTCTTGCGCGCGGGCTGGGAGGTTTCCAAGGTAAATAAGCCCTTCGCCACCTTGCGCATGAGCACCTCGTCTCCGGGCAGAAGATCGTGCAGCGGCGGGGTGGTCACGCCTTCCGGTACCAATTCGAAAAAGAATTCGAGTTCCCTTTCGTAGGGCGAAGAGGCGATCGAGTAGGCCCGCTCCACGCGGCGCGTGTCACGCTCGACGCCGAGGGTGGCGTACTGCCCCGCCGTGAACCGGAATTCGGCCCCTGGATCAATGCGAATCATCCAGAGGTCGGGCGCGAAATCGACGCGCTTGGTAATACGGGCCCGGTAATGCTTGTCATCCATGGTTTTGTTGCCTTTCATTCAGAAGCGGCGCTCCCCGCGCGCCGGGTTTGCAAAAACTCTATGGTGGCGACGGTGCAAATAACTGTGGAGCGCGTCCAGCGCCAGAGTAACACGTATCTGCACATTTAATTTCCCCTCTTGTTTCGATATTGGGTATTGGGAAAAACATTCCGGCGTTGGCCGCGGATGTTTCAAGGGCGGCCAGGATTCTTGTCCGATCACGCATCCCGGTGTGACAGAGACCACGATGGTGGCGCACTTACTGAGTTGGGAAGGATCACTATTCTTCGAAAAGCACATCGAGAAGTCGCGCCAGCTCGGCCTTCTCCTGAGTTCGACCGGTGTTATCGGGAGTATCCTCGGTGAGCTTTACGAGTTCGTGGGCCAGCATGCGCTCGGCGGTGTGCTGAGGAAGGTAGATTGCGTGGCGCAAAGGAGTCAGGTTCCAACTCTTATTGTCGTCGCGCCGTCTCAGCGACCATCGTTGCCGCTCCGACCGCTTGCGCAACTCCGTCTGACCTGCCGCGAGTGAAACCAGTTCATCGATCTTAACCTCGACCCAGCCCTGCTTTCCTGTGATATGCACCTTATCTACTTCGAAATGGTCGAACACAAGCAAGGGTTGCGCCGACTTGAATAGGTCACGTCCGCGAAGCATCTCCTCCGAATCGTTGCATGCTTGCAGGAAGGCCGTGCTCACCTGCTGGGGTTTGGGCCGAACGTAACTCACGACCACAACATGAGACATCTGCGCGTTCACTGGACGGCCCTCTGCTGGCGTCGCGGAGAATGCGATGTCATTGGAGGACTCTTCCGATATATCAGACATTGGGGACTCAGCAGGAGTTTCGTGCTGCTCCGTTTTACTCAAGGGAGTGGGCTTCCAGCTCGCAGTCCGAATCGGGGAGGAGAGAGCGCGTGGCGGAGCCGGCTTGACGTAACGAAAGAAGCGAGGCTGTCCCCGCTGTTTCCAATACGGCGCATCGTACGAATCGACACCAGGGCCCGAACTCAGCACGCTGAAAAAGGAGTGCTGGACGGGATTGACCACAATCCCAGCATGTCCGCGCCAGACGGCTAAGTCGCCCGGTTGCGGACTTGTGACTCGTCGAAATTCGTCGATCCCCGCGTAAATGTCCGAAGAGCTCGCGTATTCGTAAGGGAAACCGGCGCGCTCATAGAGTCCATGGACAAAATGGGAGCAATCGGCGGAGAAATCCACATGGTGATGCCGGGAATCCAGCGCGACTCCCAGAATCGTTAAACCCTCGCTCAGAGTCAGTGGCCGAAACCCAATTGGCTTCTGCTGCAGGGCGGGAGTCTCGCGAGTAACTCGGTACTCTCCATTGGAGTATGTCCCCTTCTCTTGCGCTAACGCGACACGGGCAGCGGTCACGTAGAGCAGGAGTAATAGCAGAACGCCTTTGGCAGAGAGCCGCATACTCCGTCTTATAGCGCACCTTGATAAGGCGGTACAGGTAACAGGGGTGCTGCCGGGTTGCGACAAGTGTCCTACTCCGATATGCACCCTAGGATCACGCAACAGCGTCCTAAAGATTGCACACCGACTGACAACATTTTGTCGGAGTGATGCACTTCGACAAATCTTGACAGTCCACGATGCAGCGCGTAACCAGAGGACCCGCTCTCACGCACAGCCAAGCGCGAATGATTCCTTTGGATTCTTAGGTTTGAAGTGGGATGGAACTTTGGTCATCTGGCTGGAAGGCTGGACCCCTCAAGTAACTTCTGCATGGATAGTTTCGTGGCTGCGTCGTACCTCGGAGAGGGATCCGAACAAATGCAGAGACAGAAGCGCTTTCCGCTGATCGAGTTGCTGATTGTGGTAGCGGTCATCCTGATTATAGCGGCGATTGCGCGGACCGCGACGCTGTGGGCGTGTGGGCGAATGTTTCTTGCCCTGCGCCGGGATCCAGGATCTTATGGCCCAAATGTGGACGATCAGTATCTTCGGATCACTGGCAAGGCTTGTGTCGCGCCGTAATCCAAGTCGAAGCCAAGCTGAAGCTTGGCCGCATCCGACATGAGGCCGGGATGCCATTGCGGATCAAACACGATTTCAACATGAACTTCCTTGACACTGGGCAACCGCGAGAGCCTGCTCTCCACATCGGCCTGGAGCACGTTGCCCATACCGCAACCGGGAGCAGTCATGGTCATTTTGATATGAATCCTGTTCCCTCCTTGCTCCAAGGGCGCAATCACGCACGAGTAAACCAGACCCAGATCCACGATATTGACCGGGATCTCCGGGTCGTACACGGTCTTCAACTGGTCCCAGACCATCTGCTCGCTGAAAGGCCCTTCCCGGACCGCAAGTCCTTGCGCCGTCGCCGCGCTCGAGAGGCCCAGGGCATCTGTATCCTTGGCATCGACACGGTACATGTAGCCGCGATCGGTAGTCACCGTGACGCCGCTTCCTAGGGACTGCATGATCCTCACGACGGCGCCGGCCGGGAGGGTAGCACGACTCCCACTGGGGATCTCGATGACTTCACAAGCTCGACTCACCGTGATCGGTTCACTCGCACCCATATAGAACTCCCCTCGTAGCCGTTCTTTCTCTCCACGCTGTATGGTCGGGCTACTCCGTCGACACAGTGTCCTGTTTCCCTTCCAGCGAAGCGTGCAGCGTATGCCAGGCAAGGGTGGCGCACTTGACCCGCACAGGAAATTCCGAGACGCCGGAAAAAACAGCCAGCTTGCCCAGTTCAGCCCGGTTCCCGTTACCGTTCGCTGGCAACTGGCCCGTCACCAGCTTGTGGAACTGCTCGAAGAGTCTTGCCGCTTCCGCCCTCGTCTTACCCTTCACCATTTGCGTCATCATGGAGGCAGATGCTTTGGAGATCGCGCATCCTGAGCCTTGAAAGCTGATGTCGCGAATCGAGTCGCCCTCCAAGTCCAGGTAGACGGTGAAGTGGTCACCACAGAGCGGGTTATAGCCTTCCGCCCTGTGGTTCGCTGTCGCCAACTCGCGATAGTTGCGAGGCGCCTTGCTGTGCTCCAGGATCACTTCCTGGTAAAGCTCGCGTAGGTCAGGCATCAGGCGAACACCTCCCGTACCTTATGGATGCCCTCGACCAGAGCGTCCACTTCTTCTCTGGTGTTGTAGAGAGCGAACGAAGCGCGCGCCGTGGCCGCTATGCCGAAGCGCTGCATTACGGGCTGGGCGCAGTGATGTCCGGTTCGGATAGCAATTCCCTCCTGGTCGAGGATGGTCCCGATGTCGTGCGGGTGGGTGCTGTCGAGCAGGAACGAGAGCACGCCAGCCTTTTCTTTCGCGGTGCCGATCAGACGAATGCCGGGGATTGCTGAAACGGTTTCAGTGGCATAGGCCAGCAACTTGTGCTCATGCGCAGCGATGTTGTCCATCCCGAGGCCGTTCACATACTCGAGGGCTGCGCCCAGGCCGATGGCGCCTGCCACATGGGGCGTCCCGGCTTCAAATTTGTGGGGCAGCTTGTTGTAAGTCGTTTTCTCGAAGGTCACGGAACTGATCATGTCGCCGCCGCCCTGGTACGGAGGCATGGCATTCAACAGAGCAGATTTGCCATACAGAACGCCGATGCCGGTTGGGCCATACACCTTGTGACCGGAGAAAACGTAGAAGTCGCTATCCAGAGATTGAACGTCCACCTTGAGATGAGGCACGGCCTGGGCTCCATCGACCAGCACTGGGATGTTCTCTCGATGTGCCATTTCGATAATGCGCTGGACGAGAACGACCGTGCCCAGCGCGTTGGAGACGTGCGTTACGGCCACGATTTTCGTTCGCGGCCCCAGTAGCCTCCCAAACTCCTCGAGCATCAGCTCGCCGCTGTCGCTGATGGGCACAACCCTCAGCCTCGCGCCCTTCTCCTCGCACAGCATCTGCCAGGGCACAATGTTGGAGTGATGCTCCATGGCGGAGATGAGCACTTCGTCGCCAGCGCGAAGTTTAGTGCGGCCGTAGGTCTGCGCCACAAGGTTAATGGCTTCCGTAGCGCCTCGAACAAAGATGATCTCGCTCGCGTCAGCAGCGTTGAGGAATGATTGCACCCTCTTCCGCGCCCCTTCGTATTCTTCCGTCGCACGTTCGGAAAGGAAATGCACGCCGCGATGAATGTTAGCGTTGCTCTGCTCGTAGTACCGACTGATCGAGTCAATGACCGCCTGCGGCTTCTGGGACGTGGCTGCATTGTCCAGGTAAACCAGAGTCTTGCCGCCAACCCTGCGTCGGAGGATGGGAAAATCACCGCGAACTTTCTCCACATTGAACCCGGCGCCGATCTCGCGCACGTCTGCTAGGTGAGATTCTCTGGGCAATCTCTTGGCGGCGGTGGTCATCCGATTTCCTCCCAGTTTCTTCCGGTATCGTCGCGGCGGTTACTTGTCAACGCATCAGGCGCAGAGTCGGCCATCTGGAACAGACAGCGGTTGATCAGCCCCTCTATGTGCTTCCGAACGGGCCCCTGCTTCATGCGGTCGAGACATTCGCTGGCGAAGGCGAAGAGCAGGAGTTTGCGCGCGGACACTTCATCGATTCCGCGAGAGCGAAGATAGAACAGAGCTTCCCCCTCGATCTGGCCGATGGTGGCTCCGTGCGTGCACTTCACGTCGTCGGCGTAGATCTCCAGTTGCGGCTTGGTGTCGATTTGCGCGTCATCGGAAAGCAGCAGGTTGCGGTTGGTCTGCTTGGCATCGGTTTTCTGCGCATCTTTATGCACGATGATCCGGCCGTGGAAGACGCCGTGTGCGTGCCCGTCGAGGATTCCGTTGTAGAACTGCCGGCTGCCGCAGCGCGGGCTGGCATGTTCCACCAGCATGTAGTTGTCCAGGTGCTGGTGACCGCTGCCGATGAAAAGACCGTTAATCAGACACTCTCCCCCTTCGCCTGCCAGCACCGGGTGCACGTTGTTGCGCACCAGCGCGCCGCCGAGCAGCACTGAGTGCGACGCGACATTGGCATTTCTCCCCTGCTGGATACGCAGCGTAGAGATGTTGAAGGCCTGCTTGTGTTCGCGTTCGATCATGTAGTGCGAAAGCACTGTGTGGTCGCCGGCGACCAGCTCCGTGACCGTGTTGCAGAACGCCGAGCCACCCTTGAGCGACACATAATCCTCGACGAAAGTGGCCTGGCTGTCCTCCTCGGCCACAATGAGGTTCCGTGGATGACTCATGGATGGGGCGTCGTCCCCGGTCGAGACAAACAGCAAGCAGATGGGCTCCTCCACTAGCGTGCCTCTGGGGATATGTACAAACGCTCCGTCTTCCACGAAAGCCGTGTTCAGTGCACAGAAGGCATCGCGGCGGGTATCAAGATAGCGGCCGAGATGCGCTTCAATCGCTCCGGTATGGCTGGAAATCTCCCTAGCAAGACTGCTGACCTTCACTCCATTAGGTAGTTTGCCCAGCAACGATAGCTCGCGCGCAAAGTGCCCGTTCACAAACACGAGTTGACAGGCAACGTCCGCGACCTGGTACGGTTTCAGTTCCTTTTGCGACAACCGGAAGCGGCCGTTCCTGGCGAGTCGAAAAGGCGTCTGCGCGATCGCCGAGACATTCGTGAACCGCCAGTCTTCGTCGTGAGTGGTTGGGAACCCGATTTCGCAGAAGCGGGCAAATGCAACCTGGCGCAGCTTCCGCGACCATGGCAGGTCATGGCCGGCGGCAAGCTTCTCGAACTCGCTGAAGCTTTCCAGGTAACTTTCCAATTGCTCAGTTGCCGTGATCACGTTGTCCTTCCCTCGTTCTCATTAGGCGGGGGTAGCATGCCGCGCCTTGGCTTCCATCTCGCCATAACCCTTCTCTTCCAGTTCCAACGCCAGTTCCGGGCCGCTCGAACGCACGATGCGTCCACCCACCAGCACATGAACGAAGTCAGGAACGATATAGTTCAGCAGGCGCTGGTAGTGAGTCACCACCAGGATGGCACGCTCCGGGCTACGCATGGCATTGACGCCCTGGGCTACGATCCTCAGCGCGTCAATGTCCAGACCGGAATCGGTCTCGTCCAGGATGGCGAGCGTTGGCTCCAGCACTGCCATCTGCAGAATCTCGTTGCGCTTCTTCTCGCCGCCGGAGAAGCCTTCGTTCACGGAACGATTCATCAGCTTCTCGTCCATGTCCAGCAGCTTCAGCTTCTCCCGGAACAGGGGCAGGAAATCCATGGCGTCAATCTCATCCAGCCCACGGTGCTTGCGGATGGCATTGAGCGCAGACCGGAGGAAGTAAGCGTTGCTGATGCCGGGGATCTCCACCGGGTACTGGAAGGCCATGAATATCCCTTCACAGGCGGCTTCCTCAGGTTTCATGGCCAGGAGATCCTTGCCGTTGTAAGACACCTTGCCGGAGGTAACCGCGTAGGTCTCGCGGCGGGCCAGCACCTGCGCCAGCGTGCTCTTGCCGGAGCCGTTGGGTCCCATGATGGAGTGCACCTCACCGGCATTCACTCTCAGGTTAACGCCCTTGAGGATTTCGTTCTTGTCCACGTTAACGTGCAGATTCTTGATTTCCAGCAAGCTCATTCCCATTCCTCTCACTCGCGCGTCGCTGTTGCTTTCTTGCTGGCGGCTCAGCCTTACCCGACGCTGCCTTCCAGGCTCACGCCTAGCAGTTTCTGCGCCTCCACCGCAAACTCCATGGGTAGTTCGCGGAACACGCGGTTGCAGAACCCATTCACGATCATGGAAACAGCGTCCTCCGCCTTCAGCCCGCGCTGCCGCAAATAGAAGAGTTGGTCTTCA
>CAVZBV010000004.1:0-3241547 GCA_963773645.1 uncultured Acidobacteriaceae bacterium
CTTGGCTCAGCGTGAAATGGAGAAGCGGCGTTCTCCGTTAGTGTAGATTCCGCCCCTTCGGGGCGGGGATTTTCAAGGCATGGGGGTCTATCGTCCGATGGCTTTTTCCTCGCATGCAGAGCGCGAGAGGATCAACTCCCGCGCTGCTGAGCATCGGCTCGATGAGCCCCACCAGGTTATCCCTCAGCATGGTTGCCTCCCGGCAGAGCCCGCTTCCGTTTCACCCGGCGAGGTCATTGTAGCTGGCGTGGAAGAGGGTGCAAACCTCCAAGACGCCGTCTGCTGCCGTCGGAGTTGCCGCTGGCGACGAGCTTCTTCTAACTTGCGATCGCGAGCCGCGTGGATCTCGGCCTGTCGTCCGGCGAGCCGATCCTGCGGCGTCACATAGCCGATCGCACTGTGTAGGCGCATCGTGTTGTAGTGATCCACGTAGAGTTGAATCAAGCGGCGTGCATCGTCCAGCGTTAACGGAGTCAGTGTCCGGATGCACTCCCGCTTGAGCGACTTATGCCAGCGTTCGATCTTCCCGTTCGACTGCGGGTAAAACGGCGAAGTGCGCACGTGCGTCATCCCCGAGATGCGAATGAACTCCTTGAAGTCGCGCGCGATGAACTGCGGTCCGTTGTCGGAGATTATCCGCGGCCTGGCTTCCGGGTACTTTTCCTTGGCTCGTTCCAGAATCATCTCAATGTCGGCTTCCTTCATCGACTCCCGCAAATCCCAATGCACCAGAAAACGACTGTATCCATCCAGCACACTGCATAAGTAATAGAACGTGCCCGACAGGTTGATATAGGAAACATCGACGTGCCAGTGCTGGTGCGGCTGCAGCGGCTGTTCGAAGCCGGTCCCCTTGCGCGACGGCTTCGGTTTCCAGCGCGAGAGGAGTCCCGCTTGTTTCAACACTCGCCATACGCTCGCCGGACTCACGGCCACCACATCGTGATCTAACATCATGAACGTAAGTCGCCGATAACCTTCCAATGGATTCTTCAGGTGGAAGCCGATGATGGCTTCCTTCTCCCACGGCTCCAGCCAAAAATCTCGGGGCACCCAACCGTTGTGCTCATTCGCCCGACCATAGCGCTGCCGCCAGTTGTAGAACTTACTCGCAGTGACGCCCAGCCAATGAATGAATCGGCCGGCGCTGATCTCGGTCTTCTGCGACCAGCGCCGGACGAAATCCACCACCTGATCCCGCACATCGTGCGGCACCCAGGTCTCGGTCAGAGTTCCCCAAGGCTTTTTTTTAACGCGATGTGCTCCGCCATCAGCTCGGCCAGGACCTCGTCCTTGGTCTGCACCTTCTTCTCCAAGAACTCAATCCGCTTCTGCTTCTCCTCCGCCTGACGGCGAGGACGTTCCGGTGTTTGGAAGGCGGCCGCTCCGTTCTCGAAAAACTCTTTCTGCCAGCGGTAGAAAACCGTGGGTTGTAGCCCCAGTTCTTCACACAGATCGGAAACCGGGACCTTGTCCAAAAGATGGCGCCGTAGAACCGCCACTTTTTCCTCAGCAGTGTAGTGCTTGCGCTCTTTTTTCATACGTTCGCTCCGCTATCTTAACGGACGAACGCTTTCTCCATTTCCAACTGAGGCGGGACAATTGAAGGATTCTGGAGCCTAGTAAAGCGCGGAATTGGCGGAGTCTATCATCAGGTGAGTCAGAAATATTTGCAGACGTACTTGGATGAATATTCTTTCAGGTATAATCGGCGGGATCAGGGAAACCTGATTTTCACTTCGATTTTGGAGCGGGTTTTCGAGCGGGCGTCGTAATAGCCCGCTCTACCATCCTATCGAAGTCGGCCCAAGTAAAAGGCTTTTTCGGCGTATCGCCCTCGGCATTCTTGGCGGAAGGTTTAGGGTGACTCGCCACGCGCAACGCTCCTAGAGGGAGTGTCGCGCAGCCGTGTCTAAAAGTCAACCCCTAGCTCTCAATGGTCATCCTGCTAGCAGACCCGGAGATCGATGCGCTGATTCACGAACCGAAAAACACTCCCAGCAATCTTTTCCCGCTTACAAAACTAATCGAACGCGACAAACACAGACGCAAAGACTATGGAGTTACCAGTCCATCGGGGAATGAATTTGTGATCGCCGTCAGGCAATCGACGCTAGACATGCTGAATTTCTCGGCGATTCTTGGCTACAAGATGCCGGGGTATAACACTGTCTTCCGCTTGCGCCGCTATAACGGCAGGCACGAGCACACCAATGTAATTGAACGTACCAAACTGGACGACTTTCATGTCCATACGGCCACGGAACGCTATCAAAAGCGCGGACTGAGAGAAGATTTTTTTGCGGAAGTCACATCGCGTCATTGGAATCTTGATAGTGCTCTCAGATGCTTGCTGGAAGACTGCGGATTTAACCCACCGCCGCCATCCGCCCAGCCTTCTCTCTTTGAACCACCGACCCCATGAATATCGCGTCTATCAAAGAAGAATTCCGGGATCGAATCTGCGAGCAGATTGATCTGCAACCGCAGGGGCAAGAGCGCTTCTTAGTAAAAACGCCCTTCCGCTTTGAGGATGGGGATCATTTCATTATTACCCTGAAGCGCGACAATGGCGGGTGGATACTCAGCGATGAAGCCAACACCATCATGCATTTGTCGTATTGGCTGGACACAGATGCGATAGCATCCGGCAACCGCAAGCAGATTGTTGATAGTTCGCTTGCTACGTTCTCAGTTGAAAACAGAGACGGAGAACTTGTTATTCCTGTCGTAGATGACAGGTTTGGAGATGCACTATTTAATTTTGTCCAAGCCTTGACAAAGGTTACGGACATCTCTTTCCTCTCCCGCGAGGTTGTCCGGTCAACATTCATGGAAGACCTCACGGCATTTCTAAAAAGCAAGATTCCTCCCAACCGACTTGAGTTTGACTGGCGAGACAATCAGAAAGACCCGACAGGAAAGTACACGGCTGACTTTCGGATCAATCACATGAAGCGTCCAATTTTCCTCTACGGGGTACCAGGCGAAGACAAAATGAGAGATGCACAGATAAGCCTGCTCACTTTTGAAAAGTGGGGTCTAAAATTTCAGTCGGTAGTCGTTTTTGAAGACCTATTGTCGCTCAATCGCAAGCCACTCGCCCGATTTACGGATGTGGTCGGCAAGACATTTTCCGACTTTGAGCAGGACAACCGGGAGCGACTCGGTAGCCTGTTGGATGAAGCCCTCCAAGAGGCTCAACCATGATGACGAGAGAGTCTGCACTAGCTGACAAGATCATTGACCTTTACAAATGCGGTTTGTTGCGATCACCTTTTGGCGTAGCGGATATTCGTAAGCGTTTTGCGAAAACGTATGCGGACACCCACATCCAAACTGTGCTACCAAACTACTCCGAGGGTGGCTACTTTGAACTGAAATATGGAACCCCACCTCGCTTCAAACGCCTTTCAAGAGGAAGGTATACGTGCGTATGATCGGGACACCTGTTTCGCTTGTTGCCCTGTCACGGCCCTTCGATTATACTTGACGAGAAGGGATAATTACCTTCATAAATAAAGACTAAGCTATGAGACATGTAGATTTTGGCGCCATTTTGGAGAAAATTTTGCTGAGTGATTCGTTGCTTCAGCGTCGATTTTTCAAAGAACTGAAACTGGTTTGGGCCGGCTTGAGAACCGTCTCTGGAGACGGCGCACGTCTGGATTCTTCGATCCGATCGTCATTATCATCGCGTGCGGCGGATGGGAAGTCTGTGATGGTGCACACAGGAGATTTGTGATGAAAAAAGGGGCGGAGCCGAGCAAAGCTCGGCGGGGTTTCGCCGCCTCACCACACAAGCATTACTTCTTCGCCCGCGCCGCCTCTTTCTCCCCCACCCGCTCGCTGACCTTAAAGGTCATCTTGCCAGCTTTCTTATCGGCGTCTACGACCACGTGGTCCCCGTGCAGCACCTCGCCATCCAGAATTTTCAGCGCCAGCGGATCCTGCACCAGCTTCTGAATAGCGCGCTTCAGCGGACGCGCTCCAAAGTTCGGATCGTAGCCTTCGGTGAAAAGCAACTCCTTAGCGGCGTCGGTCAGCTCCAGAGAAATTTTGCGATCGGCCAGCAGTCGGCGCAAATCTTCAAGCCGCAGCTCGACGATCTTGACCAGCTGTTCCTTGCCCAGCGGATGGAAGATGATAATGTCGTCCACGCGATTCAGGAACTCGGGTTTGAAATGCCCGTGCAACGCGTCCATCACCTGCTTCGAGGCGCGCTCGAAGCCCTCGGTGGAGCGAATGTTTTCCGACTGTAGGTACGCCGAGCCCAGGTTCGAGGTCATGATGATGACCGTGTTCTTGAAGTCCACTTTGCGCCCCTTGCCATCGGTGAGGCGGCCGTCGTCCATGATCTGCAGCAGGATGTTGAACACGTCGGGGTGCGCTTTTTCAATTTCGTCGAAGAGCACGACCGCGTAAGGATGCCGCCGCACCTGCTCGGTGAGCTGTCCACCCTCTTCGTAGCCGACGTATCCCGGAGGCGCGCCGATCAGACGCGACACGGCATGCTTCTCCATATACTCGGACATGTCGATGCGCACCATGGCGCGCTCGTCGTCAAAAAGAAATTCAGCCAGCGCGCGGGCGAGTTCGGTTTTGCCGACGCCGGTTGGCCCCAAGAAAATAAAAGACCCGATCGGCCGCTTCGGATCGCTCAACCCGGCGCGCGAACGGCGGATGGCGTTGGCCACGCGTTCGAGCGCCGCGTCCTGTCCAATAACGCGCAGCCGCAGACGGTCTTCCATGTTGATGAGCTTCTTGACCTCGCCCTCGAGCATCTTCGAAACCGGAATGCCGGTCCACTTGGAGACGATGCGGGCAACATCTTCTTCGTCCACTTCTTCTTTCAACATGCGATGCCCAGCCTTGCCGTCGATCTGGGTGGTGACTTTCTTCAGTTCTTCTTCAGTGTTGCGGATGAGCCCGTAGCGGATCTGCGCCACGCGCTCCAGATTTCCCTTGCGCTCCTCGGCCGCTTCTTCGATCTTGAGTTGCTCCAGTTTTTCTTTCAGCGCGCGGGCGCGCGCGATGACATCTTTCTCCTGTTTCCACTTTGCCTTGAGAGCATTTGATTGTTCTCGAATCCCGGCCAGTTCTTTCTCGACGTGAGCAAGGCGCTCCTTCGAATTGGCGTCGTCTTCTTTCTTCAGCGCCTGCTTTTCGATTTCGAGTTGCGTGGCCCGCCGTTCGAGCTGATCGATTTCCGTGGGCATGGAATCGATCTGGATGCGCAGCGAGGACGCGGCCTCGTCGATCAGGTCAATAGCTTTGTCGGGCAAGAAGCGGTCGGATATATAGCGATGCGACAGAGTGGCAGCCGCAACAATGGCCGAATCCTTGATGCGCACGCCGTGGTGCACTTCGTACTTTTCCTTCAGCCCGCGCAAGATAGCAATCGTGTCTTCCACGTTCGGCTCGCCCACGAACACGATCTGGAAGCGGCGTTCGAGCGCGGCGTCTTTCTCGATGTACTTGCGATATTCGTTGAGCGTGGTAGCGCCGATGGCGCGCAACTCTCCGCGAGCGAGCGCCGGCTTCAGCATGTTCGAAGCGTCGATGGCGCCCTCGGCGGCGCCGGCGCCGACAAGCGTGTGCAACTCGTCGATGAAGAGGATGATCTTGCCCTGCGAGTCCTCGATTTCCTTCAGCACAGCCTTCAGGCGGTCTTCGAATTCGCCGCGATACTTCGCGCCGGCGAGCATCGCGCCCAAGTCGAGCGACACGACGCGCTTGTTCTTGAGCGCTTCCGGCACGTCGCCCGAAACGATACGCTGCGCCAGGCCTTCGACGATGGCCGTCTTGCCCACGCCCGGCTCGCCGATCAACACCGGATTATTCTTGGTGCGCCGCGAAAGCACCTGCACCACGCGGCGAATTTCTTCATCGCGGCCGATCACGGGATCGAGTTTGCCGCGCCGCGCCTGCTCGTTCAGGTCGCGCGCATAACGCTCCAGCGCCTGGTACTTCGCTTCCGGATTCTGGTCGGTAATGCGCTGCGATCCTCGAACGGCGGTGAGCGCCTTCAGGATGGCATCATGAGTCGCGCCGTGACGCGCGAGCAACTCCTGAGCCGGATCGCGCTTCAGACCGGTCAGCGCCAGCAGCATGTGCTCGGTCGAAACGTATTCGTCTTTGAAGGTGTCGGCTTCCTTGAAAGACTTCTCCAGAACCTGATTGATCGCCGAGGACATAGCCGGCGGCTGCGCGCCGCCGCTGCCCGAGACTTTCGGCAGCTTCTCAATTTCTTTGTAGAGGTCGCTGAGCACCGCCTGCGGCCCGATGCCGATTTTTTCGAGCACCGGCGCAACGATGCCTTCGCGGTCCTCGACCAACGCAGCCAGCAGATGGAGCGGAGCAAGTTCCGGATTGCCGTGCTCGGACGCGAGCTCGTTCGCGCGCTGGACGGCTTCCTGCGCTTTGACTGTGAATTTGTCCCAACGAATGGGCATGGGTTTCGCTCCCGAGCTCTAATCCCGAGCTCTAGAATTTGTGATTTGTAATTGGTAATTTGTGATTTACAAAAACTTGCGGTTTTCGATTTTCAAATTACCAATTACAAATTGCCAATTACAAATGAAACGGGAGGCGCTGTTTCTCGCCTCCCGCTGAGTTTACAACTATCGGGCTTCCCTTACGCGGCTTTGCCGACGCCCTTCGGTTCTTTGCCTTCGAGCGTTTTCTGGCCGCCAACGTTTACCTTGATCTGCTTCGGCTTGGCCTCGGCTTTCTTCTCCAGCTTGATCTTCAGCACGCCCTTGTCATAGTCGGCCTGAACGTTGTCATGGTTGACTGTGCTGGGGAGGGTGAAGGTGCGGGTGAAGCTGCCGTACTGCCGCTCCACGCGCCGGTAGTTCTCTTCTTTCTCTTCCTTCTCGAATTTACGCTCGCCGTGCACGGTCAACGTGTTGTTCTCGATGCGGACGTCGATGTCCTTCTCGTCGATTCCCGGCACTTCGATCTTCAGCGTGACGTTGTGCTCGTCCTCGTAGACGTCCACGGGCGGCGCGAATGCGGTGGTGGTGAGGGCTTCATCCTGCCCTTCCGACCCAAAGGAATCGCGGAATAAGCGGTTCATACGGTCTTGCAGGGTAACGAATTCACGGAAAGGGTCCCAACGGGTAAGCATGGTCACAACTTAAAACCTCCTTCTTAAATTTGATTTTGGGGAGCTTTCGGAAGCTCCCGGTTTCTCAATTAGTGTAACAACAGCATAAAATCTTAGTGTGTTATTGTCAAGTATTTTATGTGTTGTACTTTCAGTCGCTTACGCTCAATATCAAGCACTTGAGGTAGCTGGTTTCGGGCACATTCACTAGCATTGGATGATCCTTCGCGGCTCCGCGATTCTCCAGCAGGCGCAGGGATTTGTGGGCGTCGCGGGCGGCGTCGGCCACCACTCCCAGGAAGTCCGAGGCGCCGACGTGGAAGGAGCAGGAGCAGGTAACAAGAATCCCTCCCGGCCGCAGCATCTTCAGGGCACGCAGGTTGAGCTCTTTGTAGCCGCCCAGGGCTTTTCCCAGGTCGTGCTTGGTCTTCGCGAATGCCGGCGGATCGAGAACGATGGTGTCATAGCGCCGGTTCGCGGCGGCGTATTCCCTTAAAAGGTCAAAGGCGTTGCCTTCAATCCATTCCAACTCGCGCCCGTTCAGAAGCGCGTTCTTTTCCGCCATTTCGAGCGCCGGACGCGAGCTGTCCACCCCGGTTACGCTCGCACACTTCGCGGCCAGGTGCAGCGCGAATCCACCCTGATAGCAGAAAGCGTCGAGCGCCTCGCCATGCGCGTATTCGGCCGCCGCCGCGTAGTTTTCCCGCTGATCGAGAAAGGCGCCGGTCTTCTGGCCTTCGAGGCCGTCGTAGTGGAAGCGGATGGCGTTGATTTCGCCGCCGTTCGTCGTCCCGCCATTCGTCATCCCGCCGTTCGTCGTTGCGGCGTTCATGTTCCCGCCGTTCATATTGATGACGGTCGAACTCTTCTCCCCCCAAAGCAAGCGGGACGAAAGCGGCGGCAATTGCTCCAGTTCTCGAATGCGCGCATCGACCCGCTCCACGATTCCCGCCGGCTGCAGGTCTTCTTCACTGCGCAGCGTTTGCAGGACGGCTTCGCGCACCGGCGCGGCGTCCATGGCCTGGGTCAGGATCTGCAGCGTGAGCACGTCGTTATAGCGGTCGACGATGAGGCCGGGCAGAAAATCGGCTTCGCTGAAGACGATGCGGTAGGCGTCGGTATTTCGCACCAGTTCTTTCCGGTAGGCGATGGCGGCGCGAATGCGCTCCGCAACCAAAGCAGGCAGATCGCCCACCGAACCGTGAGAGATCATGCGGATCGCGATCTGCGACGAAGAACTGTAGAGCGCGGTTCCGAGGAACTTCCCCCGCGAATCGAGAACGCGGACCACGGCGCCCGGAGGTACATCCTTTTCTTCGGTAATATCCGAGCGGTAGACCCAAGGGTGCCGCGCTTGCAGGCGGGCAACGCCGCGGGAAGAGAGTCGTACAGAAGCCTCCGAGTGCGAGGCGGAGGCAGCAGACTTTTTTGCCATGAATAGATGTTATCGCGTAGCGACAGGCGACGTGGAGGCGGGGCTCTGCCCGGCCCTGGACGGGGCGAAGCCCCATCCCCACACTAGCCCTTAAGCTCGGATCACAATTCCGTCCAGATCCCGCTTGCGCCCGCCCAATTCTCCCGCGCCAGTAATCCCGCCCACGCTGGCCGTCACCGCGCCGGACATCATCTTCTGCCACGCCGTCTGGAACTGCTCCATCTCAGACGCGGTTCCAATCGTAACCCGCGCGTAGGTCGGCCAAGCTGGCCAGATGCGTCCAATAAATACATTTTGCTTGGCCATGGCATCGATCGCCGCTTTCGCCGGCCGTTTCGTGTCGAGCATGAAGCAGTTCGATTCCGAGGGAATGTAGGAGTATCCGTTGCGCTCGAGCCAGGCAAACACCTGGCTGCGGATGCTGGCGTTGATGCGCTTGCGCTTGGGCACCAGTTGCGCGTCTTTCAGGCTGGCGGTTGCGGCGACGAGTCCGGTTATCGGCATGGCATTCCAGCCGCCATAGGTTTCGATCTTCTCCAGCAGATCGGGCCGGCCGAAGGCGACGCCGCAGCGCAGGCCCGCCATCCCGTAAATCTTCGAGAATGTGCGCAGCAGGATCACGTCCTTATCGGCTTTCACCATATCCATCACCGAAACGGCGTCGGCAAAATGAATGTAAGCTTCATCTACGAGCACGACCGATCCCTTGGGCTTGTTCTCGACCAGGTATTCGATATCGGAATGGCTGGTCAGAGTGCCGGTGGGGTTGTTGGGTGTGCACACGTAAAACACGCCCGCATCGGGCGCCGAGGCCAGCATCGCCTTCACATCGTGCGCGTAGCTTTTCGTCAGCGGAACTTTCACCACCTTCGCACCGCCGGCATGGGCGGCGATCATTCCAGCTTCGTATCCGGGATCGGCCGTCACATAGCTGCGCTGCGGCGAGGTGAAGACGGCGACCGCGTGATGCAGCGGCTCGCTCGATCCGGGGTAGACGCGAAGCTGTTCCGGCTTGAGGCCTTCGGTTTCCGCCAGCGTCTTCACCAGATCGCCCTTCAGCCAAAAGGAATAGCGCCCGCCTTGCGGGACGATGGCGGCCAGCGCCTCGCGCGCCGAAGCGGCGGGCCCGAGCGGGTTTTCATTGGCGTCAATCCTGACGCCATCATTCTTGGCGCCATCCGTCGGCAAGCTCTCCCGCGCGGCGTAAGCGAGCATGGGTTCGGTGACGATGCGCAATGCCAGCGCCGCCGAAGCGCCGGCAGACAGACTGAGAAACGAACGTCGGGATGCCGAAGGAAGGCTGAGACCGTGAGCCATCATTCACCTCGTGGGCGCAATCTTACCGCAAAATCGGCCTCGGATTCGACGGGCAAATCAACCCTGCAATATTCGTATCAGGGCATGTCTTCAGGCATGCCATAAGCCTGCTTTACAGTGCGCCTTTATAGATTGCTGAAAAACTCGTGGCGCGCGCCGCAGTCGCCCTCGGCGGCTAAAGCCGCCGGTGAAAACAAGCCGGTTATCGCAGCGGTGAACCTGTCCAGTCTCATAACATCCTTTACACAGCGTTATCAGGACATCCTTTACAGTTGGGTTGAGTCCAGCGCTTCACCGTGGAGAGGCGTTGGGCTTGGACATCGATCTCCTTCAGCAGCGAGTTGCAGTAGTAGACCAGGATGCGGCCGGAGATGCGGACCAGCCGTACTGGTTCGCGGGCCAGCGCTTTACTGATTTCCCAGCGTTGTCCGTCGAGCTTCAGTTGGCCTTGCGATCCCAGAGGTTGAACTTCTGCGCCCTCCGGATAGCGCCACGGCGGCGGATCCAGGTTGTAACGGCGCGGGCTCGGAAGCCAGCGCGTGGCGGGGGTTTGCATGCCCAGCGCCTCATGGGGGCGGACATAGTTGTACTCGTAGCGGAACTGGTCGAGCCAGTCCTGGTCCATCTCGTTCTCCTGTAAACGCCGGCGCCGCGCCATCTCCAGCGCGAGGTGGAAACGTTCGACCTTGCCTTGGGTCTGGGGATGTCGAATGCCGCTAAACAGACAGGCGATGCCCTGCTTCATCAGCCACACCTGCAGCTTGGTCCAACCGCTGGGCGCCTGCGCGTTCCACCAGGGCGTGCCGTGATCCATCAGCATGGCCTCGGGCACGCCATGGTTGAGGAAGGCGCGCTCCAGCCGTTGCTGCACGGCTTCAGTGCGCGTGCTTCCGGTTTTTTCCAGGGCGATGACGAAGCGGCTGTGATCGTCGATCACCGAGAGGGGCCCGACCGGCTGCTGGCATCCCTTCGGACTCTTGAAGTCCATCTGCCAGAGTTGGTTGGGTGCGTCGCGTTCGAAGCGTTGCCAGGCGGGCGAGTGCCGGTCGTCGGGCCGCACCAGTCCATGCCGCAGCAACACGCGGTGCACGGTGATCACCGGTAAGACGATGCCTTCGCGGCGGAGTAGTTGCTGCAATTTGCGCGCTCCCCAATCGGGCCGCTCGCGCCGCAACTGGGCGATGCGCTGCTCGACCGGCGCGGCGGTCTGGCGCGGCGAATGCCGGGGACGACAGCTGTGCTCCTCGATCCCGGTCACGCCCTGTTCGCGATAGCGCTTCAGCCAGACATAGCCCGTGGGCCGAGAGATGCCAAACTCGGCACACAACCGGCTCAGTGTCTCTCGCCCCTGCTGGGCCCGTACCACAAACTCCACGCGTTGATCGCGTACCGCCATGGTTCGCCACGCCATTCTCGTCCGCCCCCCGGCGGACGCTTTACACTGCCGCACTCGCTCCGCTCGCGCGGCAGTGTAAAGGATGTTGTGATAACAACTGTAAAGAATGTCATGGAACAGGACAGGTGAACTGCTGCGCCACCCAAAAGCAAGAACAAAGCCGAGTTTTTCAGCAATCTGTTAGGCGCCGGATTTGGGCGCAGGCTGCTAAGCTGCGGCCTTTGTCCGACCGAGAGGTGAGATCCACTAATTTGCCAGTAACTGCCGCACGACAGCAATGTCGTCGTTGAGATCTCGATCCATGCGGGCGGCTTGGGACTGCGCCGCACGAGCCGCCTCTGCCTGTCCGTCGATTTTGAGGGCCTGCGCCAGAAGCAGATAGCCCACCGGCGATGGCTGCAGCTCGGCCGACCGTTCGTAGTCCTTGGTAGCCTGTGCGATGTCGCCCGCTCTCTGTGCCAGCAAACCCAGCCCGCGATAGGCCGACGAATTTCCGGGTTGTTCCTTCAGAGCGGCTTCGAAGTCTTGTTGCGCGTCGCCATACTGTTTCAGCGAGTAATGCGCATATCCGCTGTTGGCTCGCGCTATGGCCAGCAAAGGAGGGGCCTTGGTAAGTTGAACTACTGTCGCATAGCCATCGAGAGCAGCCTGATACTTGCCGTGCATTTGCAAGTAGGTTGCGACATTGAGCGCGGACAGTGGGTCGTCGGGCCGCAACGCTCGTGCCCGCAACACGTGCGGCAAGGCTTCCTCTACCCTGCCTTGGGTAATCAAGGCGCCAGCCAGGTTATCTTCGGCGGTGAAGTTTGCTTCGGTGATTTCCAGGGTGTGGGACCAGAGGGTGACATTGTCGCTCCAAAAACTCACCTGCCGATGAAGCGCAATTCCCAGTGCCAGCAGGATGGCGACCGTGCCGGCCGCCGCCACCCCCGCGGGAACATGCCAACGTTTTATTAAATCCGCCGCGCCCCAGCAGACGATTACGAAAATTCCCAGCAGAGGAATATAGGCGTAGCGGTCGGCCATGGCGTGAACCCCAATGTCCACCAGTCCGATCATCGGCACCAGCGTCCCCAGAAACCAAAACCACCCCACCAGGAAAGGGCGGCGCCGCCGAAAGATCAAGGCAAGAATGCTGACGGCTATGATTGCAAAGGCCGACAGCACGGCCCCGGGAATGCTGATCCCCGGCCCCAGATGCGGATACACGATTGCCAGATTGACCGGCCAGAAGGCCTTTTCGAGATACTTGACATAGGAGAGAGCCGCATTCCCCAGATGTAGCCAGAGCGAGAGTTTCGATCGGGTTGCGTCCGTCAACACCATATAGTTAAACGCCGCTCCCCCCGTCTTGAGGGTGATGACCGCGCTCACGGCCGACAGCGCAAACCAAGGCACCTTCTCCCCAATTAATTTCCAGAAAGAGGGGCCGCGGGCGGCTGCGACTGCCGGCTCGCCTCCAACTTCGTGCGGCCGCGCCGGATGTGGCGCGAGACGACCCAAGGGCCAGTAATCGAGCAGCAGAAGCACAAATGGGAACGTAATCACCTGCGCCTTGCTCATCAGGCCCAAAGCATAGGCAACAGTGACGGCCAGGTATCGTCCGATGCCGGGCCGGCGCGTGTACCACCCATAGGCAGCCAGCGCGAGGAGAAAGAAAAGCATGCTGAGGACGGTTTTGCGTTCCGAGATCCACGCCACCGACTCCACATTGATGGGATGCAGAGCAAAAAGCGCGGCGACCGCCAAGCTGCGCCAGGCCAATCCCGTAGCACTCTCCAAAAGCAAAAACAGGAGCACCGCGTTGGCCGCATGGAGAAGAACGTTGATGGTATGGTAGCCCGCCGGATCCAAACCGAATATTTGCCAATCGAGAGCATACGAAAGCCAGGTGATCGGGTGCCAGTCGAAAGCCTTAGGAGTGCGAAAAGCCCAAACCACGGTGTTCCAGGTGAGTCCGGCGCGAACCTGGGGATTGTCTGTAACGTACACTTGGTCGTCGAAATTAAGAAAGGGAGCGCGAGTGACCGAGTTATAGAGTGCAAGCGTTGCCAAAGCAAGCAGAAGGCAAAAGATCAATCTCCGTTTTTGTGGGGATCGGAAAAAGTACGACTCAGTTAGGGGCTGGCCGGGCTTCTGCTCCGTGGAATCCATGAACCTCATTGCACCTTAGCTAGCGGCAATAACAATGACGAGACGATAGCATGAACGAAACCACGGTTCCGCTTACAAAAGTACCCTCCGCATTCTATGTTTCCCTAATTTGGATTTCCCTGCCTTTGGCTGTCTCTACACAGGTGGGCTCCGGCTCAGCGTGACATCAGCTCGCGGCCGGCTGTTCCGCCGCAGAGGCGGCGTGCTTGTGGCTCGCTTTGTGTTCGCGACGGATGGCCAGCAGATCCTTATGAAGAAGATCGAGCGCATTCGAGGGTATCTCAGACCCCCACTCATCGATTTCTTTTTCTTCCCAATGGCCGTTGAGCCGCAGGGCGGCGTCGGTTAGATCCTCGGGAAACGCCTGGCGGTAATTCCCTTCGCGCAGCAGCACACCGCCGACCTGGCGACCAGTGTGCATTTCGTAGATGCGGCGGGTCGAATTGCCGCCGTTATTGATAAACGCCAGCAGCACTTCGCCTTCCTCGGCGTAATCCGGACGGTAGAACCATGCCTGCGGCGCATCCGCTTTGGGGCGCGCGCGTTTTCTCCCGGTAACCGTCACCACTTCCTGCTCCGGCTTCACTTCGTTTGCGGGAATGTAGTAATAAATTCTCTGGCAGGAATCGCAGATCACTACCTTCTCGCCAATCCTCACTTCGTTGTAGATCTGCGGCCGCAGCATCACCTGGCAGCCCATGCATTTGTGGTCGCGGACTTCCGCTAGCCCGCTGCCGCGGAACTTCAGCACGCGCTCATAGTGACGAAGCAGATCCTCGGAAATCGCCTGCCGCAGCGCGTTGCGCTTGGCGTTCCACTCGGCCAGCTTCTTCTGGTCCTCCGCGGTAACTTTTCGCGCTTCTTCCTTTTCTTTTTCGATTTCTGCCGTCTCTTCCTTGAGCTCGGCTTCCGCCGCTTTGACGTCCTTTTCGCGCGCGTCGACGTTGACCATCACCTCCAGGATGCGGTCCTCGTTGAGGCGGATCTCCTGCTCGGCAAACTGGATCTCGTGCAGCAGCGCTTTGTACTGGTCGTTGGTTTTAACGTCGAGGGACTGGTCGCGATACTTGGAAATCTTGGCTTGCAGGTCCTTGATATTGGCTTCGAACTTCTTGCGGTTGGCCTCGTCGCCCTTGGCTGCAACCCGCACCTTTTCCAGGTGGGCTTTGGTCCCAGTCAGCTTCTGCTCGATCACCGCCGTGCGTTTCGGCAGCGCGGCTACTTCGTCCTGCAGTCGCCGGATCTCTTTGTCCGCCGCCTGCAGCTCCAACAATTTGTCGAGCTCAGGAAGCATCGGTTCGGAGGATCACTGTAACGATTCTAGCACGTGTGGAGAGGCTCCGCTCCGTCCCGGCGGGGCAGAGCCCCGCCGCCACACAAACTCACCAGGCGGTGATTTATGGTAGCCTGCGGAGTTTGGTCCGGTTCCCAAAGAACCGCACGGAGGCCACTTTGAAGTCGCTTAATTCCGCTCTCTTGCTTATGCTCACGATGCTGACCCTCGCCACTCCAGCGCTGTGCCAGCCGGACAACGCCACGACCACCGTCGCGGAGCGCGTCGGCGACACCGCATTCATTCAACTGCGCGCGCCCAGCTTCCAAGCGCTTTCCCCCCGGCAGCAGGCCTTGGCCTACTGGCTGACGCAGGCTTCGATCGCCATCGACCCTATTATTTACGATCAGTTGTCCGCCTACGGTCTACAACAGAAACGTCTGCTCGAAGAAATCATGGCGCGTCCCCAGGGGATCGACCCGGCCGCGATGGCGAAGATCGCCGGATTTGCGAAACTTTTCTGGGCCAACCGCGGCAATCACAACGAGACGACGTCGCAGAAATTTCTGCCCTCCTTCACTTTTGAGCAGTTGGAAAAGGCCGCCTTGATCGCGCAGCAAAACGGAGCGTTTCGAACCGCCTACGCCGATCTCCCGCCGCTGAAGAATCCCGCCGGCGTCAAGCGGGAGCTGAACGCATTGCGAGCTTCGCTTTTTGACCCCGCGTTTGAGCCGATGATCACGGCCAAGAGCCCGGTGGGAGGAAAAGACACGATCCAGGCCAGTTCAAACACTTTTTATCCGGGCCTGAGCCTGGACGATCTGAAGGGATTTCAAGACAAGTACCCGCTGAACTCGCGGGTGGTTAAAGCTGCCGACGGCAAACTTACCGAACTCGTCTACCGCGCCGGCACGCCCGACGGCAAGATCCCTCCCGGCCTCTATGCAACATTCCTGAAGAAGGCCGTCGCCTGCTTCCAGAAAGCGCGCGGCTACGCCGAGCCCGGGCAAGCGGAAGCGATTGGCCACCTCATCCGCTTCTACCAGACCGGCGAATACGCGGAGTGGGTGGCGTTCGGCACCGCCTGGGTGCAGAACGATCCCACAGTGGACTTTGACAACGGCTTCATCGAGATTTATCGCGACGCGCGCGGCGCCAAAGGAAGCTCGCAGAGTTTTGTCACCATCACCGATAAGCCCGTCACCTCCGCCATGAAAAAACTGGCGGAAAATGCCGCCTATTTCGAACAGAAGGCTCCCTGGGACGCGAAGTACAAGCTCACTTCGTTCAAACTGCCGGTGGTGAAAGCAGTCGAAACCCTGATTGAAACTGGTGATTTCGGTGTAACCACGGTCGGCGACAATCTGCCGAACGAAAACGAAATCCACGAGAAGTACGGCTCTAAGAATTTTCTGTTCACGGGAAGCGACCGCGCCCTCGACGAAGCCATCGGCAAGAAGGGAATCGCGGAGTTCGCCCCCGGCCCCGCCGAGATCGAGCGCAACGCGAAATACGGCACGGAAGCTGAGAATCTGATGACTGCATTGCACGAGGTCATCGGCCACGGCTCGGGCAAACTGAGCGAGCGCGTCAGCGGCGGAGCACAACCTTTCCTCAAGGAATATTTTTCCACGCTCGAGGAAGGCCGCGCCGATTTGATGGCGCTGTGGAACGCATGGGATCCCAAACTGAAGGAACTCGGCCTGATCTCAAACCAGGAAGAAGTGGCCAAGGCCATGTATGACAGCGCGGCGATTGCCGCCCTGACCCAACTGCGGCGCATTCCCCACGGCGACACGATTGAAGAAGACCACGAACGCGATCGCCAGTTGATCGCCCACTACATCGCCGACAAGGTTCCCGGCTCGATCGAACAGTACACCCTCCGCAGCAATAACACTAACGCTAAGACCTACGTCCGTGTGGCCGATTATCAAAAGATGCGCCAGGGGGTCGGCCTGCTTCTGGCCGAACTCATGCGCATCAAGGCGGAGGGCGACTACGACGCCATCAAGGCGCTGGTTGACAAATACGGAGTCCACTTTGATCCCGCGCTGCGCGACCAGGTGCTCGCGCGTTATCAGAAACTAAATTTGCCGACATACTTTGCCGGCATCAACGCTCACTTGACCGCCAGCTTTGACAAGAACGGGGAAGTGGAGAAGGTCGAGCTTCATTATTGGGACGATCCCGCCGCGCAGTATTTGGACTACGGCGCAATGTACGACGAGGGTATCGGGAAGGGCAAGACTTAGTCGCGACGCCACTCTTCGTTACGGAGCCGAAGCGGACTTCATTGGCGGCGAAGGCGGCCGTTTCGCCGGAGGCGAGTTGCGTGCCGATGTCAACCACAACGCTCTGGCCGCAATCACCAATATCGGGACCAAGCCGACCGACGCCCTGCTCACGCTGCACTATGATGGAGGCAAGCGGAAGTACGAACTGCAGCAGACGATTGCCTGGGGCGGCCAGATGTGGGTAAATCTGGCTCAGCTCATTCGCAATCGCGTTCCAGACCGTAAGGGCAATGTCTTGCCTGCAGATCTACAATCCGTAACGTACGAACTAAGAGACCTGACCCCAGCGGGGCACGGCCTGATCGCAAACGCCATGGCTCTTGACAGCTCTTTTGGATCTCAGGCGACACCGGGTTTTTTGCGATGCTGCGGTACTGACGATCCGGGCTGGGACCCGGACGCATTCACCGTGATCATCGACGGCATAGAATATGGCAGCATTTCAGGGATCGATCAATGCACCGGCCTGCAGCTAGACATTACGCCTGACTTTACCGACTGGTAGAGCGGCAACTCCGCCGTGGCGACCGTGAGCACGAAACAGGTGCAGGGTGTGGGGGCAGGATCTACCGACGCCTACGCCAGCGGGGAGGTCGAGGCGGGCAACGGCGGCTACTGCACCCTCGTGCCCGCCCAAGCCGTCGCCCCGGTCACGGTGGTCGCGGCGACGGTTACCTTGAACTCCTCGGGGCAGGTTTCCGCAACCGACGGTGCATCGACCATGTACAAAGGCTTCGTAGGCAGTCTGACGCTAGGCATCATCTCGGGAAACTGGGGAGTCAATAATAACGGTTGCATCGCAGGCAGCGAACTCGTGGGCGCTGTGAATCCTAGCACTTTCACGGGAAATGTAACGGTAAAGCGGACACTCACGTCCGAGGGTTGTTATCAAGGGTCGACGGCGGTTCCATGCCCTGTGGGTGTCGGAGACGATACCGGGACCTGGCTTACCACGAATCCTCAAGAAAACACGCCTGGGGGGAGCGCTAACGGGAATGTCTACAACCTGGACACGCCCGGAATAAGCGCCCTTAAGGACACTAGTACGCCGGTAAGGGTGAGGTTTAACTGGACCGCTTACGCAGTAGGCCCGGACGGTGCCACGCAAATTTCGCCCGACCTAAACTACTACGTGCGACTCTCTTGCATGAACAGTTCGTCGGGAGTTGCTCAACTGGAATTCGATGCCAGCAGCAGCGACAACCAAATCGGGCTTGGATCAACGAATACGACGTGGAATCTTCAATAAGAAAGAGTCCTATGAACACCTCGGTAAAAGCGGTACTCCTTCTTCTTCTCTGGCTATCTCCGATTTCTGCAGTCGGGCAGGGGTGTGACGCCCTTAAGTCGGGCTCCACGGCGGCTGCAATTGAGTATTTGCGCCACGTTGGAGACGACGCCACAGCTGCGCCCTGCGTTAGTCACGCATTCCAGCAGATCGCCAGTTCTCCGCCGGAACAGGCCATTCCGTTGCTCGTCGACCTTCTTGGCTACAAGCGACCGCTCAGCGAGGGCGAGCGACGTGGCATTTTCATGCATGGTAATGGGCCCAACGTCCTGTATCCCGCCGTTTATGAACTCTATACCCTCGGTAAACCCGCAGAATCAGCATTGCTGCGTTTCATGGCGGAAACCAAAGATGCAGGAAGAATCGAGCGGGACAACGCTTTGTACACTCTGCTTCTAATTCATCACGGCAATGCTATGGACGTAATCGAGGCCTTAACGAAGGCGAGCCACGCTTCGGAAAACGGCGACGCTCGCGCTCGTCTGCGGGTTGCGGCCAGAGAAGCTACCAAATGGTGCGATGATCGCATAAAGGTGAAATGCGAAGACCTCCAAAAGTGAGAGGGGGTGGGGGATGTACTGCCCCACTCACTAGCGCGGGCCCCGGCCTAACCCCAACCCCAAACCCAACCCCGGTAGCTGGGGGGTGTAGCAAAATCCCCTCAATGCGTAATACCCCGTCAACAAAGGATGGCCTGGTCCGAGCGTGGGCGGGTGGCCCAGCCTTCCGATGGCAAACCGTACAGTGGGTGCCCCATCCTTCGCGGCTTTTCGCGAAGGGTGGGCGGCAGGCTGATCGCACAATGGTACGAATTACAACAGACCATCGCCCCCGGTGATCAGATGTGGGTGAACTTGAATCAGTTGATTCGCAATCGCGTTCCAGACCGCAAGGGCAACCTATTGCCCGTCGACTTGAAGAGCGTCACGTACGACGCTCCGGGACCATCACTCCCGCGATCTGACGCCCGACCTCTTTTCATCACACCCAACCTGTGAGCACCATCACAGACATCCACCCCAACCAATGCAACAATAATCCTGATTAGGACAGTGAGTAAGTGTGCCCGTCTTCAAAGACGGCCCGCGAAGTTACTCCAAAGTAATTTTTCAGCGCTCTTTGAAAACCGCAAGCGGAGGCGATAAGCGGGCGTCAGACCCCTCCAAAATCCCAAAAAGTGGAGGACTTTCCCGCTAAGTCCTTGTTCCGGAATATTTTACGAATAAGTCCTTTAAACTCAAAGATCTTGCGGGATTTTCTTCCTAACCCCATGATTCCAGAAGATCGAGGGGGGAGGGGGTGGTAGTAAACACGCGTCAATACCTTCCGAGTAAACATGAACCCAAACAGGCCCGCAGAATAGCGGCGAGCAGGCAGCCTCAGTTCTCCCCCGGCATCGGATGGCGCGCCTCATCCGCATGCGGCACCAGTTGCTGATACGTGGCCCGCGGTACGTGGGAATCCCAGTAGCCCGCCGTCTTCGCAAATCCAACCACGCCGAAGAACAGCGCCACAATCCCCGCCGCCATGGCCCATGCCGGCAGCTTCGCGGGCCGGGGCGCGAGCGCGGGAATCTTCGGAAGGGGAAAGCGGGGCAACGACAGCCAGAGCGTATCTTTTGCCGGACACACCGCGACACACTCGAGGCAGCCCGTGCATTCCGCCGATTTGATCGTCACCAGCTTGTCGACGGGCAGCGCCGAAGGACATGCCTTGAAGCATTTCGCGCAATCAATGCAGGTCTCCGGATTGCGCCGAATGCGCGCCGGGCTAAAGAACGACACGATCCCCAGCAGCGCCCCGTAAGGGCACAGATAGCGGCACCAGAAATTCTGAATCAACAGCGACGCGACCACCAGCACGCCCAGCGTAATCGCGCCCGCTTCGCCAATGTGGCGGAAGAAGTTCAGCATTTTCACGTCGGCGATCACGCCATAGGGACTGTTCATGAAAGCGGCGAGTTCATCCGCCGCCATCGAAGTGACCGCCCACACGAAGAAGCCGAGCAGCAGATACTTCAGCCCACGCAGTCCGATATCGACCGAGCGCGGCAGGAAAAAGCTGCGCCGGAAGAGTTTTTGCCCCGCGCGCCACAAGTATTCCGAGATCGTTCCCACCGGGCACAGCCAACTGCAAAATGCCTTGCGGAAGAGAAACGACATGGCAAGAAACGCAATCAGCAGAAACATGCCCGCCGGATGGAGGGCCGGAACATGATGAGTCAGCGCGAGGTACCGGAGGTTCATCAGGCCGGCAATCGGCAGCCAGCCCTCGACCCCAGCCGGACGGTGCAAGGAGGTTGGTGCACCGCCCGGCTCAAATTGACGAACCCAGAAGTAGAAGATGCCGCCGATCCAGAGGTTCAGCAACAGGAACCCGAACTGGAAGCTGCGGCGCATGATCTGCGAGCGGTCGCGATCGGGGCGGCGGACAAGTTTCTTGGTTGCTCTGGCAGCCGGTTTCGGCCGCGCCGCACCCGGCGTCGGAAGCGGAATTGACGAAATCTCTATGGGCGGAATCGCGGAATGAATTTCGCTTCGAATCTCATTATGACCTTGCGTTGCCATGAGGACATCCTTACTCCGTCAGCGTAGACGCCCCCTTACCGGCAGGATGTGACTTTTGTCACGCACATTTCTATTTTCTTCCCACTGCTCACCGGTCGGAAACGCGGCAAACCAACCGCCTGACTTTCGTAATCTGCCCTGCGGTCACCGCCTGATGCAAAATTGATGAGAATGCCCTCCTCAGCCAGTGCGCAAAAGGGACAACGGCGGGGCTCGCGTGTCAAGCTCCTCGGCTCCATCCTTGCCCTGGTGGTGCTCGAAAACGGCCGTCAGATCCACGGCCGCATGAGTCAGCTCTCCGTCAACGGCGGCCTGCTCTCACTCGAACGCCCGCTCGACGAAGGCATCCTGGTGACCATCCTGTTTCATCTCGGCTGCACCAGCATCCGCTGCCGCGCGCACATGTTGTTTCCCATGTGGGCCACCAAAGGATGCCTCCAGCCATTCCGCTTTTTGGACCTGCCCGAGGCCAGCCGCCCCAGTTTGAGCCGGGAATTGGAAAATTTAGTCCGAGCCGGCGCACCCCAGGAAGAAGAAGCCGAATAGCCGCTCACTTCCCCGCTGCTCCCAAAATCTCTTCCAACGAATATTTCTGCAACTCTCCAACCCGCTCCAGCGTGATATCCGGCTCAGGATACTCGGCCACCAGCCCCGCATCCAGCGCGTAGTGTCCCTGGCGCGGAAACACTGTCGTCACCCGTGCGCCCCAATATTTCTTGATCGCGGCCAAAATACGCACCTTGTCGTCCACCATCACATAGTGCGTCGCCGGATACCTCGCCTGCACATCGTCCAGCTCCCGTTCCTTATGGATATAAATCAGGACGTGCCCTCCGAAGATCTCATACAGCCCCGAGCGGTCGATCTTGAGCGGCTGGAAAACCACATCGCCATCGCTCAAAATCACCGGCCGCCCCAGCCGCCGCGCGTGCGCCACCGCCTCGAGCGACCCCGGAAACAGCTGGTTCGCAAAGGGATAATTCACCATGAAGTGCGACACCGCCAGCAGCTTCTGTTCTCGCGGCTGTTCGATCCGATAACGCTGCAGCGCCCCCAGATAGTCGGCGTATCCGAGCTCCGTGCGCAACTGCTCGAAGATTTCCCAATAGCGCCGCTCGCTGGCCTCGCCCACTTTTTTCGCCAGGTGCCGCTTCAGATCTTCCGTCACGCGGTCGTTGTCGAGCAGCGTATTGTCCACGTCGAAGAAGAACACGGTGTTCGGATCGGTGTCAGCGCGATTCACACGGCTTCCAGAGTGACGATGTTCAGAAAAAACAGTGGCCCTATCATGCCAGAAATCGTGCCCAATGTCGCCGCCCGCCACCACAGGGTAGTGTCATAATTCCGCGCGCGGCGACTGTCCAGCGGCAACTCGCCAAGTTAGGACACTACCGCAATTTCCCCGCTTTTTTTTGCCTCTGAGCCATTCCCGGGAGGCAGGAAATTTGCGCCAATTCCGGTAGTGGGCTACTCCTTTCAACGGAAGTATGCACTTTACGCAACTACGGAGGCTCAACATGAGACTCCGTGACAGGGTAGCACTGCTTGCCGTGATAGGGCTGCTGCTATTGTTTTTCTCGTTCGCACCGGTACGAGCACACAGCATAAGTTTTGTCGTTCGGAGCAGGTTGGCGAACATCGCGAAAATCTACCCAGTGAAGGTCTTCAAAAATATCTCTGTATTCGATGCATCCCCAAGCCACTATGAGCATTTTCTGGTTGAGAACCTGATCCTGGAAATCTTTCACCGGGAACGAGTCGTTAAAGACGCTCAACACCCTGTCGTCTCCGTTGCTGATGGTGTCTCTGGTAACAATTTTTTGGGGGAGGGTCGCTGGAAAAGTGAGAGAGTCTACATCGGGCCTGAACGCTATGAGCGAGACGTGCTTGTCAATTCCGATGGTTTCGGCTGGAGTCTTGCCGACATTGGTGTACTGATAAGTGGCAGCCAATCGTGGAACCGGCAAGCGTATATCCCATCCAGCTTCGCGGTTTGTAACTCGAATCCTCGCTTGTTCGTCAATTTTAAATGCGTTGGTGTTGTCCTTCAGGGCTTGACTCGCAGCGTCAGCCGCTTCTTTGTTAGCGCGGTACATGAGAGCAGTGAAGATCGTGTAGGCGAGCAGAAGGGCAAGCCCAAACAGTTCCGCCCAAAACTTCACTTTGTCGCGCCAGTCCTTCTCAGTCTTGCAGGTTATTTGATATCCGTGTGGGGCTGGTGGAACCTCTACTGGCGGAATACTTGCGGGTGGAGGGAACTCGGGTGCGGGATCGCCTTTATCGGAGGGTTTTGGATCAGTGTGATTGGCGGATTTTTGCTCATTAGGATTTTCTGAGGGCACAGGATTGCGCTCCAAAGCATGAAGGAACATGAATACATCGAAGGCCCGGAAGCACTCGCAAACTTTGAACAGCTTGGACGGGCAATTCTACAGGCTCCCACAGCCGAAGGGAAAGCCCAAGAAGCTTGTAACCTCCCCGAGAATTTAAAAATCCTCATCCCAAATCTCCTAAAACCTGCTGTGGAAATCTAGTGCAAAAATTTGCCGCAAATTCCTTGCGGACTTTCACGGATCGGCGTAAATTCCAATGAGACAGCAATTTCCAAAGGGGGCGGAATCTATGCCTTTCGATATCCAAACACTCGACGCCAAAATTCTCCGTTTGCAGAAGATAAGGGAATTGATGGACGATCCGGAATCCCGTGCAGAATTGGAACAACTCGTAACGCCCAATGGCGATCATGCAAAATCGTCGGTCGCAGAAAAGCACGTCGAAAAGCCCATCACTACGGCGCTTCCGCAGAATGGAGGACCAACACGGAAATATGGCGAGATGAAGAAATACGCTTTAGAGGTGCTGAGTTCAACCCCGCAAACAGTGGATCAGATTCTTGAACGGATGATCACTCGCGGCTTTAAGCCGTTGGCCAAAGCACCGAAGCCTGCCGTGACGGAAGTACTTAAGAAGCTGGAAAAGTTGGGGCAGGCCAAAAAAGCAGGAAAGGCGAGGTATGGAACTTTCATGTGGACCAAATGAAACAGGCCACCTGACGGCAGCCTGTTTCGTCCTAAAAGGGTTTTGCCAAGCTCCCCCAGCCTGAAGTCTAGGCGAAGGAGAGGAAGGAGGACACCATGCACATAATGGTGTTCCTCTCAATCGAGAATGCTTCAACATTCTCGATTGTGCTGGTAGGTGCCCCGTTCGCGCTCACGCGCGGGCGGGGCATCACCCGCCCTTTTGCGTCTATATGATAACTCGTCTGAAGGGGATTTTTGCAAGTGTTTAACATGGATCACAGCCTATTGGATTTAAAGACTTTACTAAGTGCGGAGGTGCCGAAATTGGCAGCCGGGCCGGATTTGGAATCTGGTGGACTCTAAAAGGTCCGTGGGGGTTCGATTCCCCTCCTCCGCACCAACTTTCTTGTAGCACTCAAATATCTTCCAGTCAACTAATTTTTTACTTGACACAATGGTTGCGTTATGTACAAAATTAAGTCATGGAAAAACGACACCATCTCTCGAAATCGGAAGTTGTCGAAGCGATTCCACTAGCCTGCTCGGATGAAACCGCCGCTGTCGAATTCCTTGAAAAACAGCGCTGGGGCAACACTCCCGCTTGCATCAAGTGTGGCAGCCTAGAAGTCTACAAAATGACTGACGCACAGACTGGTGAGCGCAACAGGCGCTATCTGTGGCGTTGCCGCAACTGCAAGGAACAGTACACTGTCCGCATTGGAACCGTCTATGAGGAATCGCGGATCGACCTTCGGCATTGGTGTTATGCGTTTTGGCGTGCCTGCACATCGAAGAAAGGCGTATCGGCGCTGGAAATCAAAAGACAGTGCCAGCTTAGCTATAAATCAGCCCTGTTCCTTATGAATCGCATCAGGTTTGCTATGGCACCAGACCCCGATCATCCGAAACTAACTGGCACTGTCGAAGTTGACGAGATGTACATAGGGCCGCGCAAGCCTCGCTATCCGGGCACCAGCAAACGCGGGCATGGCACCAGCAAAACACCCGTATTCTGCGCGGTGCAACGCGGTGGGCAAATACGCCGACGCATCATTGCGGACGTGAGTGGCTTTACTCTAAAGGCCGCCATTCGGGAAGAGGTTGATTCCCGCGCCAGAATTATGTCGGACGAGAACAATGCGTACTATGGTATTGGCCGCGAGTACGTAAGTCATGAAACGGTCTGTCACAGCACAAACGAATATGCTCGCGGTGAGGTTCACTCGAACACAGCCGAAAGCACTCATGCGCTTGTGAAGCGCGGGATTGTTGGCATCTACCACAATGTGAGCCGCGAATATCTACACCGCTATCTCTGGCAATTCGACTTCATGTGGAACAATCGCCAGATGAACGATGGAGAGCGCACCATTGCGGCAATCAAGGCAGCCGAAGGAAAGCGGCTCATGTACAAAGATCCATTTAACAAGCAGGAGGCATATACTGCGAAGCGTGAGCAGAAAGAAAGCGGTCAACAACTCGAACCATTCTAAGAAAAAGGGCACTCCCGGCCCGAAAGCAGATAGATTAAAGCTAAGCGGGAATTGGAAAGACCTTGTAAAGAAGTCCCTGTCCAAAAAGAAGCCAGCTGAGGGCTGGCCGAAGTAATCGGTGGGCGGGGCGTTCCGCTCGTGCCTTTTTTCATTGGCTTGCGTAAAGTGCATACTTCCGCCTTTCAAAGTAGCCGCTGACCTCCGAGAACGCCTTGTGCAGGCCCTGCCCCCTGTAGTACAAATATGTGTTCTAATATTAAAAACGTCGGTCGACAATCTATAAAATCAGCCGGGGCGAAAGCCCCACAAACGCGGGCGAATCCGTTCTCGCCTCCCTCAGGAGCCGCCTTCCGTGGAACACATTGACCCAGCCATCATCCATCGCTTCGACACCCGCTCCAGCCGCCCTTGTGAATACTGCCGCGAATTCGATCCGCAGTTTCCCCATCGCCACCCACTCGACCAGATGGTGGCCAGCAGCCGCAAAGCCATTGCTTCGGCTCATTTAACAGAGGACGGCTACGTACGCCACCGCATGCTCGAATTGCACCGGATCGCTTCCCGCGAGCCCCTCACCGCGGCATAACTAACCACAACGGACGCAGGGGCAAGAAGGAACAGGGGAAACCCGATTTTCCCTGTGCTCCCCGGCGCCCCCTGTGGTAGTCGCGCTGCGATTTCCCGCTTGACACGGCCCTCCCCATTTATGGATACTTATTCATTCAGTTGCATTTTTATTCATGTCGAAAACAGCCCGCCACAAAGCGATCCTCGATCTGCTCGACGAAGGTTCGGTCGAAAGCCAGGACTCTCTCCAGCACCGGCTTGAGCGCAAGGGCTTTGACGTGGGGCAGGCCACCCTCTCCCGCGATATTCACGAACTGAAACTCGTCAAAGGCCCCGACGGCTATCGGCGCAATGGCGCGAACTTGGGCGCCGAAGGCGTTTTGCCCTCGGTTATGCATCTCGCGCGCCAGTTCGTGGTCGAAATCCGCCAGGCCCAGAACCTGCTGGTGGTGAAAACCACGGTGGGCAGTGCGCAGCCTGTCGCCGCCGCCCTCGACGCCTCGCGCTGGCCTGCGGTCGTCGGCACCATCGCCGGCGACGACACCGTGCTCGTCATCGCGACCGACAAAAAGCAAGCGCAGGCCCTCGCCCGACGTATTCGCGAGCTGTCGTAAGCGGTTTGCCGGGACCAACCCCGCGAACCGCAATCAGATTTTTCCAGAAATGGAGTGTTTCGAAACGCAGATGAGAACCGATCCCATGGCACTAACCAACTCACCGAAGACGCACCCGCCCGGCCTGCTGCCGGAACCGCTTGCGCCCCGCGATCTCGTCTCCATCCACGACCTCGCCCCCGCCGAAATCCTCACGCTCTTCAGCCTCACCTCCATGCTGAAGCAGCGCCCCGCGGACTTCCGCGGCGTGCTCGCCGGCAAGCAGATGGTCATGTTCTTCGAGAAGCCCTCGCTGCGCACCCGCCTCACCTTCGAAGCCGGCATGGACAGCCTGGGCGGCAGCACCTTCTTCGTCGACCAGACGGCCAGCCGCCTCAATGCCCGCGAGTCGCTCTACGACATCGCCCACAACCTCGAACGCTGGATCGACCTCATCGTGCTCCGCACCTTCAGCCATGCGGTCGTCGAAGAGATGGCCACCTACGCCGACGTTCCGGTGATCAACGCCCTCAGCGAGCTCGAACACCCCTGCCAGGCGCTCGCCGACTTCTTCACCTTGCAGGAACATTTCGGCGATCTCAAGAAAATTCATTTCGCTTATGTTGGCGACGGCAACAACATGGCGCACTCGCTCCTGCTGGCCGGCGCTTCTGTCGGTGCGAAAGTTTCCATTGCCACGCCCCAGCGCTACGGGCTCAATCCCGTCATCGTCACCATGGCGAAGGCCATTGCGGACCAGACCAAGGCTTCCCTCCGCCTCCTGAGCGACCCGCGCAAAGCCGTTGCCGGAGCCGATGCCGTCTACACCGATACCTGGGCCAGCATGGGGCAGGAACAGGAAGCGCAAGAGCGCGCCGCCATCTTCGCCCCTTACCAGGTGAATGCGGCGCTCATGCAACTCGCCAAGCCCAATGCGCTATTCATGCACTGTCTGCCCGCGCATCGCGGCTGTGAGGTGACCGACCAGGTTATCGACTCGGTGAACTCGGTCGTGTTCGATCAGGCGGAAAATCGTCTGCACATTCAGAAAGCCATTCTCGTTTGGCTATTGGGCGGCGGCGGGGGCCGCTTCCCCGCTAGGAGCGCACATGCTTAAGCAAGACGTGTTGGAGAAAGACGTGTTTGAGAAAGAAAAGATTGTTCTCGCCTACTCCGGTGGGCTCGATACTTCCATCATCATTCCGTGGCTCAAGGAAAACTATGCCTACGAAGTGATCGCCATGGTCGCCGACATAGGCCAGGGAGACGACCTCGATGCGGTGGTGGAGAAGGCCTACAAAACTGGAGCCAGCAAGGTCGTGGTCGAAGATCTGCGCGAAGAGTTCTTGACCGGCTACGTCTGGCCGGCGCTCAAAGCGGGCGCGGTATACGAAAACAAGTATCTGCTCGGCACCTCACTCGCTCGCCCCGTGATCGCGAAACATCAGGTCGAAGTCGCTCTGCGCGAAGGAGCGTCGGCCCTCAGCCATGGGAGCACCGGCAAAGGCAACGACCAGGTGCGCTTCGAGATGGCCTACCAGGCGCTCGCTCCCGAGCTGAAAGTCGTCGTGCCCTGGCGCGAGTGGGACCTGAAATCGCGGGAAGACTGTCTCGACTACGCCGAGAAGCGCGGCATCCCCGTCGCCGCCAGCCGCGAGAAGATACACAGCCGCGATCGCAATCTCTGGCACCTGAGCCACGAGGGCGGAGAACTCGAAGACGCCGCCAACCCGCCGTTCCCGAGCACGTGGCAATGGACGAAATCGCCGCAAGAAGCTCCCGATAAAGCAGAGCAAGTTGAAATCGGATTCGAAAAAGGCGTGCCCGTCTCGGTAGGCGGCCAAACTCTCGATCCTGTATCGCTCGTCGAACTGCTGAACGAAATCGGCGGACGCAATGCCGTCGGACGCATCGACCTGGTCGAGAACCGCCTCGTCGGCATCAAGTCGCGCGGCTGCTATGAAACGCCCGGAGGCAGCTTGCTGCTCGCCGCCCACGGCGAACTAGAAGCCCTCTGCCTCGATCGCGACCTGCTGCACTTCAAGCAGCATGTAGCGCTGAAGTATGCCGAGCTCGTTTACTTCGGCCTGTGGTTTACGCCGCTGCGCGAAGCGCTCGACGCCTTCGTAGAAACCACGCAACAGAATCTGACCGGCTCGGTTACGTTCTCGCTCTACAAAGGCAACGTCGACGTGGTCAGCCGCAAGTCCGATTACTCGCTCTACCGCACTGACCTGTCCTCCTTCACCATGGGCGAAGGCTATGATCAGAAGGACGCCGAAGGCTTCATCCGCATCCTCGGATTGCCCTCGCGCTGCCGCGCCCAGACGCAGCCGAAAGCAAAGGCAGAGGTTGCGCAATGAAGTTGCGTTGCTTAGGTGTTACGCGATGCTCGACTCAAAATTGAATTTTCGATCTAAAAATAAATTGTCATCCTGAGCGAAGCGAAGGACCTGCTTTTCTCGCTCCGCCACGGTCGCGGATAAGCGCTCCAGAGGTCGAACAATGAAGATGTGGTCCGGCCGCTTCCGGCAGCCGCTTGACCCCGAATTTGAAAAATGGCAGCGGTCGTTCCCCTACGATCAACGGCTGCTGCCCTTCGAACTCGCGGCCGGCCGCGCCCACGCCAACGCTCTCGAACACGCCGGAGTGCTTTCTTCCGAAGAACTTTCCGAAATCGTGAAGGGCCTCGAAGAAATCGCCCTCCGCGCCGAATCGTCTCCGGAGTTTCTCAACGATCCGGAAGCCGAAGACGTTCACCACTTCGTAGAAAAGCAACTCGCCGCGCTGATCGGCGCCACTGGCTACAAGTTGCACACTGGCCGCAGCCGCAACGAACAAATCGCGACCGATCTCCGCCTCTTCGTCCGCCAGAGCATCGATACTCTGCGAACCTTGATCGCCGATTGGATCGAGGCGATCCTCGTGCGCGCCGAGGCCTCAGCCAGCGCGTCTTCGCTATTCGCCATGCCAGCGTACACCCACCTGCAGCCGGCGGAGCCCGTCTTAGTAGCGCATTGGTTACTGGCTTATATAGAAATGTTTCTCCGCGACGCCTCCCGCCTCGCCGACTGCCGCAAGCGCGCTAACTTATGTCCACTGGGATCGGGCGCCGTAGCCGGAGCCACCCTCACCCTCAATCGTCAAGCCATGGCCGCGGAACTGGGCTTTGATGGTCGGACGGCCAACAGCATCGACGCCACCAGCGATCGCGACTTCGCCATCGAATTCGTCGACGCGCTTTCCCTCCTCGCTCTCCACCTCAGCCGCTGGGCCGAAGAGATGATTTTGTTCTCCACGCCAGCCTACGGATTCGTCGAGTTACCCGAGCCCTACTCCACCGGCAGCAGCGCCATGCCGCAGAAAAAAAATCCCGACTTGCTGGAACTGGTGCGCGGCAAAGCGGCGCGCGTCATGGGTTGCGCCACCACGCTGCAAACTTTAGTGAAGGGCCTGCCCCTCGCCTACAACAAAGACTTGCAAGAAACGCAGGAGCCTTTGTTCAACGCCGCCGACACGGTCCTCGCTATGTTGCCGCTCGTGACCGGGTTTATGAACACCGTAGAATTCAACGAAGCCAAGATGAATCAGGCCGCCAGTTCAGGTTATATGAACGCCTGGGCCGCGGCCGCCTACCTCGTCGAGCGCGGAGTGCCCTCGCGCCTCGCCCACGAAGCGGTCGGCAAGGCCGTGCAATTGGCCGTCGAGCGCGGATGCGATCTGCAAAAACTCCCCCTCGCCGATCTGCAAGCGATCCACCCCAGCTTTGACGCCGCCTTCCACTCCAACCTCGGTCTTACTGAAGTCCTAGGACTGCACGACGTGCCCGGCGGCACCGCGCCCCGTCACGTCAAGCGCGCCCTCCAGACCGCCCGTGAGCGGGCTGCATCGCTGCGTTTGCAGGGACCGCTCGCCGCACGGTAGCCCAGAGTCGCCAGATGCGCTTTTTCATGGCGCCGACTCTAGAACTGCAGCACATCCACTTCCGCGCTATAAGTCGGAGAAGTCCCCCATTCTAATCCTGGCGTGTTATAGGTTCTGAATTGCAACGAGCTACCGCTGCCGACGAAAACAGGTGAAACGCAGCTGGCTGGGACCCCAGAGGGGCCTGCAACCAGCGCTGCCGCACAGGGAACTGCCGCCTGATTTGTCGGTGTGGAATAAACATCCAAGCCTTCGCCGACCGTTCCCTCATTGGCTTGTTGCGTCACCTCGCTCAACAGAAGAATATTTGACCCAGCGCTGCCCGCGGGAAAAAGTGTTTGCCAATTCGGGTAGGTGGCGTTGGTCCAATCGAGCAAATTTGCTTCATAGTCGACGAACGGGCCCGAGCCTGTCGCCGGTTCTCCGAAGACAATGAGCGCGTACCACGTCTTGTCTCCCGGGTAAGTGTGAATCCAGACTTTAGTGCCTCCGGCGATTCTCACCGGAACCACCGCCGATGCTCCGACTGGCACTGCCAAAGCGTTGTAGCCGTTCTCGTCGGTCCAACTCAGGTAGGGCACGTCCAAGCCTGCATAGCCGGTCGAATACGCTGCCAGCAGCGCGGTCGTGCTGCCCGAAGCTTTGTAGACGGGTAGCGCGTAAACGAGGTCTTGGTTGGGCAGCTCACCGGTTACCTCAGACAGGCCGCCTTGCCCTTGTGTCCCGCTTGGCCAAAAGCCCAGTCCGGAGACGTAAAGAGAGTAAAGGAAGCGGTTGTTATCGCCGTCAGTTTCAACCGTGGGAGTCGTGCCTGCATGAACTCGAACCTTCGCCAGGAGAGATATGTAGCAGTTTCCCACTCCCATTCCGCCATCCGCTCCGGTGCTGGCTGGTCCGATGGTGCCTTGCTGGAAACGTGCAACTCCATTTTCGTCAATCCAGCGCAAGGTGGGCACGATGGCACAACTAACCGTGGATTCGTAGACGCTGATCAGATAGCTGGCGTCTCCCGTCGGAGCAGACATAATGGCCGAGGCAGGCAGGTTGGTGAATCGATTGAAAAAATTCTGGCGTATTTCAGTAACCGATGCGCTCACGCTACCACAAACCGTCAGCAAGAATAATGTCTGCAACAGGCCCCGATGCTTCATCGATAAATCCTTCCGGGGAATCAGTGTCGTCCCATGAAACGACGATACGCACAAGACCCGATCTCGCACAGACCCCGAAAGATGGACAGCCGTTTGTAGCCGTCAGAAACCCGAGGTTTCCAGCTGCCAGCCCTCAGCGGCCGCCCGAAAGCCATGACTCTTGGGAAGCTACCTTCACGATTCTTTTGGCAGGCGGCGGAAAAAGCAGACTGCGGAAAAACTCGGGTTTTGACTTTTGCTTTAAAGGGCGCGGGTTTTGAACTTTGCTTTGAAGGGGCGCGGCTTCAGCCGCGCCATAAGAGCGGCAAAATCAATGGCGGCTTTTTGCCGCTGAGGGCAGCCGCGCCCCGCAATGCGACTTCTTCCGCACCTTCTAAGACAATGAAAAGAAACCGTTAGTTACTAGACTGAAGTTCCATCCAAAAGGCATCTGACCTCGGTAACTTGGGCCTCTGCCTTTTACGTGCCATAGTACATAACGAGTTGGTCATCCCCAGCCAAACAGTCAAACGGAGACGAGGACAATATAAATGCGGAAACAAAAGGGCTTCTCACTGATCGAACTGCTGATCGTGGTCGCGATCATTTTGATCATCGCCGCGATTGCTATCCCAAACCTGCTGCGCGCGCGTATTGCGGCGAACGAGTCGTCCGCAGTGGCGTCGGTTCGCACTATCAACACAGCCATGGTTTCATACAACTCCAGCTACCCGACGGTGGGCTTTGCGGCCAACCTGGTTACTCTGGGGCCCGGCGGGGTCAGCTCGGCCTGCCCCGTACCTCCCACTTCGACTACTGCCTGCTTGATCGACGGCCAGTTGGCGTCGGGCACCAAGAGCGGCTATACCTTCGGTGCGGCGGGCACCTCCGGCAACTATGCTGCGTGGGGAACCCCGATATCTGCGAACTCTACGGGCGTGAACTCCTTCTGCTCGGTCGCGGATGCAGTAGTTCGCGAGGTACCTGGGGGGGTAACTATTTCAACCTGCGCCGGAACCGAGACCCCGCTGCAGTAAATTTGATTTGGCAAAAGTACCTGGGGGGAGGGTACAAGCCGGAGAAAGCAGAGGAGAAATCCTCTGCTTTTTTTATTTTATTGTAGGGCGTTTTCATGTCTGCATCCGAGCCTTCTTCTGCCCGCAATGCATCTAACTACCAAAACAGTTCCTCATCGGAGTCCTGACCCTGATTCTTACCCGAGTTCTTTTCTTAGCGCTGTTTCTCTTGGCAGTCTACGCCGTCCAGCGCTTCTGGTTTGTGCGGGCGTGGACGTGGATTGGCTCGTTCTCGAACGGCAACTGGCGCTTCGGGCTTCATGCCGGATTGATCGCCCTGGCTGCTGTGCTGCTGGCTACGCTTCTCGATCCGCTGCTTGGCAGCGGAGTCTCGCGCCTGGACGTGGGCAGCTTCCATCTCGGCAAAACACTCTCCACATTTGCCCGCTTGTGGCTGGTTGCTTCGTTCTTTGGATTCCTGGCGGTCGAATCGGTGGGAGCGATCGAGTGGGTCGCGAATGCCGCGGCCCGGCTTCGTCCGGGAGCGGTCGCCGATGGCTTCAGTCCCTCGCGCCGAACTTTCTTTCAATACGCCGCCGCTTTCGCTGGCGGCTTACCCTTTCTCGCCGCCACCTACGGATTTGCCGCCGGCCGCTTGCGTTACACCATCGAGCGCGTCGACGTGCCCGTGGCCAACCTTCCGCCGCAACTGGATGGACTGCGCATTGCCCAGCTTAGCGACATCCACATTGGCGACTACATGCCGCCACGCGAAATCGCGCGCGCCGTCGATATGGCGAACGGCCTGCACCCTGACATTTCTTTTGTGACGGGAGACTTCATCTCGGGCGAAGGCGATCCGCTGGACGTTTGTATCGCCGAGTTGAGCCGCCTGCGCGCTCCGCTCGGCGTCTGGGGATGCAATGGCAACCACGAAATTTATGCGGGAGTGGAAGATGACGCGGAACGGCTCTTCCGCGAAAAAGGTATGCGGCTGCTGCGCGCCTCGAGCGCGGTCGTCGAGCACAACGGAGCCCGCTTCAATCTGCTGGGCGTCGATTATCAGCGCGATCACATGACGAGGGGCGAGGGCGATCGTCCTCATCCTGTGCCCATGTTGCAGGAAATCGAGCAGCTGATCCGGCGCGATATGCCAAACCTGTTGCTTTCGCACAATCCGAATTCGTTTCACCGCGCGGCCGAACTCGGCATCGAACTCAGCCTAGCCGGTCACACGCACGGCGGGCAGGTAAGGTTTGAGATCGTGGACCACAGCGTCAGCCCCGCTCGCTTGATCACCCCTTTCGTCGCCGGACTTTATCACCTGCCAATGCACGCCTCTAGCGCGCCCGCGAGCAACGGCATACAGAAGGCTGCGCTTTATGTGAATCGCGGTCTCGGAACCCTCGGCTTCCCGGTGCGCATCGGTGTCCCGCCAGAGATCACTCTGCTGACCCTGCGAAGCCCGCGCGAGCAGTTAACGGAGGCGGAGCAGGTGAAGCAAACGTACGCCAGTACCTAGACAAAAAGCCGAGCATCACCAAGAGCGGTAGATTACTAGCGGTGTGAGGCATTTTGGCCGCGGCCATCTCTGACGGTTTGTTCGCCGGCAGTGCCACTCCCGGCACCTCTACGGGCTCGTTGAACGTCAAGATAGTCTCTTTGTTCCAATTCATCGGCCCGGCTTTGGGGCGCGAAGATTGTCCCGGCTAGCAACAAGCAACTCAACAACTTGATCAGTCTGTGAACCAAGGAACCGAGGTGGTGGCCCATTGCACCAAGCGTGGAACTGAAGACTGGAGATTGACAAAGTGGGTAAGGGTGGTTTGAAATTGACCGGCGGAACTATCAAAGACATTGATCGAGGCGGGAAGAAAACTCATCGTGGAGGCTAGCAATGGTGTCGAGTCAACCAAAAGCTTAGAAGTGGCTGGTGAACGGCTGGTGAAACGATCGATTCCTGAGCGACCCATTGGACATCGAGGAATATTGCCCAGGCAACTTGCAGCATTTACCAACTGACGAGATGGAGTTCTCAACTCGGGACACGGCCCAGCACCACCCAGGGAGGGGAGGAACAAATGATGCGTACGCTCGCTATCTGCCTTGCGCTAGTCAGCCAATTGACGCTCCGAGGCGTCAGCCAGCAGGCGCCTCGACCGGCCAACGGGCAGAAGTCTTCTGTACGTTTGACGACGGCAAACAAGTGAAAGTCGAATACAGCAACTCAGCCGCTAAGCGCGTGGAGGAGTTTCACAACGGGAAAATTTGGGAGCCAGGTGGCTTGCCCATGTTTCTATTTACGGAGGCTGCGCTTACCGTTGGTGGCTCCGTGATTTCAGAAGGGGCATATAGCCTGTACGTTATTCCCGAAAAACGGAACTGGACTTTGGTAGTGAACAGGAACACCACCGCTACTGGTAAGTACGACGAGAAACAAGATCTGGTGCGGGCTCCGATGGAGATTGGGGAAAGCAGACCGGTAGAACAGATTCAGGTCGCGCTTGCCCACATGGCGCCAAAGCAGTGCAATCTGCGGCTGTATTACAAAACAACCGGGGCGTGGGCGGAATTCCACGAGAAATGAAGGGAAGTTACCGCTCTCGCACGTTCGATTTTCTGTCATTGGTCATTCGCACGCAAACGATGGGCACAATATCCATGTTTTACGGAGAGCACTGACATAAGAAAACTCCGCCCGTTGGACTTGACTCGCTAGAGAACAAGGCCGGGTAAGCCAAGAGCATGATGAAGCAGTTCATTCTTGTTGTGACGCTAGCCGCCGCTTCCTTCGCCCGGCATGACGCCGACACCAACATCCAACGTTCAGTCGAGGCCAATGCGGAGGATTGGAAGGCCGCTCCTGACTGTGACTATTTCGAACGTGACCGGCAACCAGGCGGGGGAACCAAGACCTACGAAGAGCGCATGATCTTCGGCTCTTCCTACGAGCGTCTAGTAGCCGTTAACGGCAAGCTTCGCGCGGAAGTCGCAAGCGGACGAGATCTATTACGGGTATCACAAAGCCACCCCAATTAAAGCTGCCGCTGAAAAGTGAGCATCCTTCGACCCAAGAAGTCATAGAGTCCCAGACAACGCGCACGTCGAGTCGAGCATCTTACAACATAGAGAATATATCGTGACACGATATATTGGTTGCTTTCTGAGCATGCATATCGTGTCACGATATTTTATGCAACCGCAACCTGCCGCTTTGCATCTGTTTTGAGATAGGGGCTCTCGTGCTTGCTAGCTACGAAACCCTTCCTAGTCTGCGTGAGCCTGGGGTCTTCTGAACAATCTTTTGCGCGGTACGGAGGTCACGATGGAAATCAATCCTGATGTCCTTGCAGAGACCCAGTCCAAAGGTTGGGACCGGAAGCAGTGGGTTAGTCTGATCCCCTACGGCGCCAACCAACAGCACCCCAATGCCTACAAAGATATCCTCCGCTGCGCCGTCCAGAACCGGGACAATCTCGGTTATGCCTGGCGCATCTTGCGCGACGGCTGTTGCGACGGCTGCTCCCTGGGCACCAGCGGCCTGCACGACTGGACCATGAAAGGGGTTCACCTCTGCAACGTTCGCCTGGAGTTGCTGCGCCTGAACACCATGCCGTCCATGGACTATCGCATGCTGGAAGATGTTCGCACTCTGCAAGACAAGAGCGAAAAAGAACTGCGCCAACTGGGACGGCTATCCGTGCCGATGATACGCCGCAGGGGGGAGAACGGTTTCCGGAGAATATCGTGGGACGACGTGACCAGCTTGCTCGCCGATGAGCTGCGCGGAATCGACCCCAAGCGCATTGCCTGGTACATGACTTCGCGCGGGCTCACCAATGAGGCCTACTACGCACATCAGAAAGTTGCGCGCTTTATTGGAACCAACCACGTCGACACCAGCGCCCGGATTTGTCACGCGCCTTCCACTGCCGGGTTGAGCGCGACCGTGGGCTGTGCCGCGACTACCTGCTCGTATTCCGATTGGGTGGGGGCTGACCTTGTAGTTTTGGTGGGCACAAATCTCGCCAATAACCAGCCCGTCGCTACTAAGTACCTGCATTATGCCAAGAAGGCCGGAACCAAGGTCTTCATGGTTAATCCCTATTTCGAGCCGGGACTGGAGCGCTACTGGGTGCCCTCGGTGTTCGAGAGCGCGCTCTTTGGCACCAAGATCGTGGACGACTTCTTCCAGATTCATGCCGGCGGCGATATCCCCTTCTTCTATGGTGCGCTCAAACATGTGATTGAAAACGGCTGGACAGATCGCGAATTCATCAAGGCGCGCACGGTCGGCTGGGAGGAAGTGGAAAGCAAAACCCGAAGCTTCTCCTGGGAGGCGCTGGAGCGTGGCGCCGGACTGACACGTGCCGATATGTACCGCTTCGCTGAAGCCTTCGGCAAGGCGCGTCACGCCATCGTCACCTGGAGCATGGGGATCACGCAGCACGCCTATGGCAGCGACAATGTTCGCGCTATTGTCAACCTGCAACTCGCGCGGGGCAACGTGGGCCGGCCCCACACCGGTCTGATGCCCATCCGCGGACACAGCGGGGTGCAGGGCGGCGCAGAGATGGGTGCGATGCCGAGCGCTTACGTGATGGGCTTCCCGGTAAACCCGGAAAACGCCAGGAAATTTGCCGCGCCAGAGATGTGGGGATTTGAGCCACCCGCATGGAAAGGCTTGAGCGCCGCGCACATGGTGCTGGCCGCCGAGCGTGGCGAGATCGACGCCTTGTGGCAGAGCGGTGGCAACTTCAAACAGACTCTGCCGGAGCCCGATCTGGTGGAGCGCGCCTTAGGCCGCATCAAGTTGCGCGTGCATCAGGACATCGTGGCCAACCCCACTATGCTCGTCGATCCCAGGGAAACGGTCGCGATTCTCCCTTCGCGAACACGTTACGAACAACGCGGCGGCGGCACTGAAACGAGCACCGAGCGCGCATCATCTACAGCCCGGAGATTCCCGGCCCGCGTCCGGCGGAGGCGCTCGACGAGTGGGAAATCCCTGTTCTGGTAGCCAGGAAGTTCGATCCTGAGCGCGCAGCAAACACTTTTCCTTGGAAGGACACGCAGGACATCCGCGCGGAGATCGATCGCGTTTGCCCCACCTATCGTGGCATCGCCCAGATGCGTAAGAAGGGCGACAACTTCCAATACGGCGGGCGCCGCCTTCTGGCAGAAAAGTTCCTGACACCCGACGGCAAAGGCCACTTCACCGCTATTGCACTCCCCGAGGAGCGCGTTCCGCAGGGGCTTTTTCTATTGGCTACCCGGCGCGGGAAACAATTCAACAGCATGGTATTGAACCAAAAGGATCCACTCACCGGCGCGCGGCGCGACGACATCATTATGTCGCCGGAAGACGCGGAGCGGCTCGGTTTGCGCAACCGCGACTCCATCACCCTGCGCAACGAACTGGGCGAGTTGCACGGCCGCGTGAAGATCGACCGTATCAAGCCCGGTTGCCTGCAGGCACACTGGCCCGAGGCCAACGTGATCATTCCCGCGGGTCGCTTGGATCCGAGCGGTGTTCCGGATTACAACGCAGTCGTAGAGGTAATCGGTGCGGGCTGCCTGGCCGCGGAACCAGAGTCCGCCGCCGCCGACTAGGAGAAGCATGCTGCATAAAGCACGCAGCATCGACGTGACGCAGATCACGGAATGGCGCGATGGGCAGGTACGGCGCTCACAAGACTACCTTGTCGCCGAAGAGCCCCTCGAGATTCGCCTCGGTAAAACTCCTCTCAGCGTCACCATGCGCACTCCGGGACAAGATTTGGAATTAGCAGCGGGGTTCCTCTTCACCGAAGGCTTGTTTGAAAGACGCGAACAGATCGTGTCGTTGGAGTACGGAAAGACGGAGTATGGCAAGACAGCGTACGACAAGACAGCATACGACAAGACACGGAGCCAGCAAGCCAGCGGCAATATCGTGCAAGTGCAGCTATCAGGCACGTCACTCGGGCCTGAGCAGCTTCGCCGTAACTTCTTCATGACTTCCAGTTGCGGCATCTGTGGCAAGGCTTCTATCGAAGCTGTGAAGGCGCACGGCATCCGACGGCCCAATTCCGCATTCTTTCTCGACCCCGAGGTGCTCTGCGCTTTTCCCGACGCCTTGAAGGCCGCGCAGAAAGTCTTCGACCGCACTGGGGGTCTGCACGCTGCCGGGTTGTTCGACGCCCAAGGAAAACTGATGGTGCTGCGTGAGGATGTAGGGCGGCACAACGCGGTAGACAAGGTAGTGGGTTGGGCTCTGCTTGGCGGCCAGCTTCAGTTGCCGTTGGCCGATTACGCGCTCATGGTCAGCGGTCGCGGTGGCTTCGAGATCATTCAGAAAGCGCTGATGGCGGGCGTGCCGCTCGTGGCGTCAGTTTCTGCGCCCTCCAGCCTGGCGGTACGCCTAGCCCGGGAAACCGGACTGACTTTGGTAGGTTTCCTCCGCGGGCGTCGCTTTCTCGTGTATTCCGGAGAGCAACGTCTCAGGCCCAAAAGCGCCTCTCCGGCTTCAGTTGGTCAAACGGAACATGCAGTTACGCAAAGTGACAATCGCGACCGGACCTCGGCCGCAAAAGGAGATGACTATGGCATCGGAACAGCTGCCTAACCGGTGGGGAATCGCAGTCGCAGCAGTGATCATGCAAATCTGTCTGGGTGCCGTGTACGGATGGAGCGTGTTCAAGATTCCACTCATGCACACCCAGCATTGGTCCGAAACCCAGGTACAGCTTAACTTCACCCTGGCCATCTTTTTCCTCGGGGTGGGGACGATCGTTGGCGGCCTATGGCAAGACCGCAAAGGACCGCGCCTCGTGGCCTCCGTGGCCGGCGTGGTTTACGGCATCGGCTACATTCTGGCGGGGCTATTCGCAAGTAACCACAACCTCAACGGGCTCTACTTTGCCTATGGCGTACTGACTGGTTTGGGCATGGGCATGGGTTACATTTGCCCGGTTGCCACCCTGGTCAAATGGTTTCCGGAGCGCCGTGGTCTCATGACTGGAGTTGCAGTCTGCGGCTATGGAGCCGGCGCGCTGGTGATGAGCCCGATTGCGGCGCGGCTGATCATCGCCCACAACGTGCCTTACACTTTTGTGGCATTGGGGATTGTCTACCTGATCCTAGTAGTAGCCGCGGCGCAGTTTTATGCCAATCCGCCGTTTGGTTGGAAACCCGCAGGCTGGGTGCCGAGCTCCGCTGTCGCCAAGGCAGCCACGACCTATGACTATACGGTAAAGCAGGCCCTGGGCACCTGGCAATTCTGGCTGCTGTGGGCCATGCTGTTCCTCAACGTCTCCGCCGGGATCATGATCATCAGCCAAGCCTCGCCCATGGCGCAACAGATGGTGGGCATGACGGCCATCGCAGCCGCCAGTATGGTAGGCTTGATCTCGATCTTCAATGGTCTGGGACGGGTTTTCTGGGCTTGGGTCTCCGATCACTTGGGAAGAGCGCGGGTTTACTTCCTGCTTTTCCTGATCCAGGTTGTGATCTTCTTCTCCTTGCCCAGAATCCACAACCTAACTCTGTTCAGTATCGCCTTCGCCATTATCGGGCTTTGTTACGGCGGAGGCTTCGGCACCATGCCTTCGTTCACGGCCGATTTCTTCGGAGCAAAGTATATGGGCGGCATTTACGGCATCATCCTGCTGGCGTGGGGCGCGGCCGCGATTCCCTCGCCCCTGATGATCGCTCGCCTGCACCAGGCCACTGGCCGGTTCGATACCTCGATCTACGTGATCGCACTCGTGATGGTGGTATCGTTGATCCTGCCCCTGGTTGCGCGGCGGCCAAAGAAGAAAGAAGAAGAAGAAACCCTTATGCCGGTAGCGCGCGCGGCATAGCGCCTCAACGAAGGGAACACGGCGCGCACTATGCCGCTAAAGCGTGTGCGCGCCCCGCCCTTCTGGTTGGTGCCGTTTCCTGGAAGTCGAGCTTTGATTACGTGTCACCCTCGTGACAGATTTCGTACAAATGAAATTAAGGCGGATATTAAAGGAGGAATACTGCGATGACGAGCAAACGTGTGGATGCGATTTCTCGTAGGGAATTCGTTAAGCTGGCTGGCACTGGCGCCTTAGCCGCCGGAATGGGATCGGCGTTTCTCTTTCCACAGCGGGCCCAGGCTCAGCAAAAAACGCTGAAGATCGTTCAGTGGAGTCATTTTGTGCCTGCTTACGACAAGTGGTTTGACGGTGTTTTCTGCAAGGAGTGGGGGCAGAAGCACAATACCAATGTCATTGTCGATCACATCTCGATCGGCGAAATCAATGCCCGTGCCGCCGCGGAGGTTGCGGCCAAACAAGGACACGATCTCTGTATGTTCCTTTCTCCACCCGCCGCATATGAGAACCAAGTCGTCGATCAGTCGGACATTTACCAGGAAGTGGAAAAGAAGCACGGCAAGACCATTGACCTGGGCCACAAGTCCACATACAACCCGAAGACCAAGAAGCACTTTGCCTTCTCGGACTCATATGTGGCCGACCCGGGCAATTACCGCCAGGATTTGTTTGCCGCGGTTGGCTATCCGAACGGACCGGCGAGCTGGGATGATCTGCGCACTGCCACCAAGAAAATTCGTGACAAGTCGGGCAATCCCTGCGGCATTGGCTTGTCGCAGGAGTTGGACACCAACATGGCGATGCGCGCTCTGCTGTGGTCGTTTGGCGGCTCAGTTCAAGACGCGGAGGGCAAAGTCGTGATCAATTCAAAGAACACGATCGAAGCGCTCAAGTATATGAGGGCGCTTTACAAAGAAAGTGAAACGCCTGAAGTCTTCACCTGGGATCCATCGTCGAATAACCGCGCGATTCTCTCCGGCCGGGCCTCCTTCGTCGCGAACGCGATCTCCGTCACGCGTCAGGCCGAGCTCGACAATCCGCAGATGTCGAAGCTCATCCAGATGACGCCGGCGCTTAAAGGTCCAGTTGCGCAGTGGGCTTCGGAACACGTGATGAGCTGCTACGTGATCTGGAATTTCGCGCAAAACAAGGAAGGCGCTAAGCAGTTCCTGGTGGATCTGGTGAACGACTTTCACACCGCCTTCACAGCTAGCAAGTTTTATAATCTCCCTTGTTTCCCCAGCACAGTGCCCGACTTGGTGAAGGAGGTCTCCTACGATCCTTCTGGCGTGCCTCCGGATAAATACAAATTCCTGGCGGGAGCGCTAAACTGGTCCACTAATGTTGGGCATCCCGGTTATGCCACAGCCGCGATCGATGAGGTGTTCAACACCTTCGTGATTCCGACCATGTTTGCCAAGGTTGCCCGCGACGAAATGAGTCCCGAGGATGGCGCCGCGGCCGCCGAAAAGGAGTGCAAACGCATCTTCAGCAAATGGGGGCAGGCATAGACAATGGCGGTGGTTCAAACCAAGGCTCTGACCAAGGTTTTCAAAGAACGCTCGCTAGGCGCGGTGAATCATGTCGATCTGGAGACCCGGGAGGGAGAATTTCTCGTCCTCCTGGGCCCCTCCGGGTCAGGGAAGACCACTCTCTTGCGCATGATCGCCGGCCTGGAACAGCCAACGTCTGGGGAGGTTCTCATCGGGGGTGAGGTGGTGAATCACTTGTCACCCCGCGAACGCAAAATTGCCATGGTGTTTCAGAGCTACGCACTCTACCCACACCTGACCACCTATGGCAATATTGTCTTTCCACTCAAGGCGCAGAAAGTGCCGCGCGAGCAGCATCGGCAGAAAGTCGAGTGGGCCGCCTCCCTGCTCGGTATCAACTCCCTTCTTGAACGCAAGCCGCGGCAACTCTCGGGCGGGGAACGCCAACGCGTCGCACTGGCCCGCGCCATCGTGCGCGAGCCCTTAGTCTTTCTGCTCGATGAGCCCCTCTCCAATCTCGACGCCAAACTACGCGCCTCCGCCCGCGAAGAGTTGGAGCAATTCCACAAGCGCGTCAAGACCACCACCATCTACGTCACTCACGACCAGGTGGAAGCAATGGCCCTGGGCGATCGAGTGGTGGTGCTGCACGAAGGAGTAGTCAGGCAGGTGGGAACGCCCCAGGAAGTCTATGACGAGCCGGCCGACACTTTTGTGGCTACGTTTCTCGGCTCACCACCGATGAATCTATTGCGCCAGGAAGACGTGATTGTGGGCTTCCGGCCTGAATACCTGCTGCCTGCAGATATGTTCCCCGCGGACTCGCGGATCCCCATGCGCTTCCGTGTGGCATACATGGAGTACCTGGGCGCGGAGCGCATCTTGTACGGATCCCTTGTCGGTGACCGCTTTGCAGGACAAGATGTAATTTCACGGCTTCCTTCGAGAGTTCAGCATTCTTTCACGCACGAATCGGTAGCGGAATTTGCTGTGCCTGAAAACCAGTTGAAGTTCTTTGACGCCACCACCGAAAAACGAGCAGCCCCGAGGGTTTTGGCGTGGCGATAGAAACAACAGACCCAGCCCGCATCCTCGACTCGAAACCGCGTCCAATCCCTAGGACGTTACTGGAAAAATTCCGTTCCAGTCCGACGGTTAGAGCACAGTGGCTCGGCGCGGCGATGTTTCTGCCTGCGTTCCTTTACGTTGTGGCAATCATTGGTGTTCCTTTCGTTCTCGCCTGTCTTTATAGCGTCGGGGATGTGAAGGTGGGGACGGTGGGGTATCACTTTGTTGGGCTGCAGAATTTCGAGAGCATTCTGCAGAGCCCCACATTCCGTCGCTCTCTGCTGAATTCCGTAGTCTTCACTGTCGGCACACAAATTCTGGTTATCATCGGCTCCACTTTCCTGGCGATCGCCCTCAAGGACAAGTTTCATGGCCGCGGGTTGATCCAGTTCCTCATTCTTTTGCCCTGGGTTGCGCCGGTGTCGCTGGGGGCGATCGGGTGGAAATGGATTCTCGACTCCCTGTACAGCGTGATCAATTGGGTCCTAATTCATCTCCACCTGGTGAGGCCATTTGATGCGCCGATGTGGCTCGGGCAGCCGGCATTGGCCATGATTTCCGTGATCGGGGTAGAGACCTGGCGACTGCTCCCGTTCTCTACCGTCATTCTGCTGGCGGGCCTGACGGCAATCCCCAACGACATACCGGAAGCGGCGGCCGTGGACGGAGCGGGGTTCTGGCGCACCATGTTTCAGATCACTATACCGATGATTCTGCCGATTATTAACGTCGCCCTATTGTTTGGCGTGATTTTCACTTTCACCGACATGACCGTGGTGTACATCCTCACCCGTGGCGGCCCCTATGATTCGACGCAGGTGCTGCCCTCGCTCGCTTTTTTCGCCGGCATATTGGGCGGTGACTTGGCCGAAGGCGCCGCGATCTCTCTATTCCTCGTGCCCCTGTTGGTCGCAGTCGCGTATCTGATGCTTCGGGTCGCGCACCGCGCGGAGGTCACTTGATGATCCACGAGCGCTTTCGCGGGTCGCTGATCGAAACCGGCCGCTGGGCGGTGCTCGTCTTCTTCTCGGTGGCGATGGCTTTCCCTTTCTACTGGATGTTGATCACCAGTTTCAAAACCACCAGCGACCTCTACAACCTGAATAACTTTCCCTTCTTCTTTACCGAGAAGCCCACACTCGACCAGCTCCGCCTGCTATTTCAGCAAACGCTATTCCTGCGCTGGCTGGCAAACACGGTATTCGTGGGAGTTCTGGTGGTGGCGATTACACTTCTGCTTTCCCTGCCGGCAGCATACGGGCTCGCCCGCTTGACCGGACGCTGGGGCCAGCGCCTGGGAATCATAATCTTCCTGACCTATTTGGTGCCGCCGACCTTGCTCTTCATCCCCTTGTCGCGCGTGATCGCAATCCTGGGACTGCAGGATAGTCTTTGGTCGCTCGTACTGGTCTATCCAAGCTTTACCATTCCCTTCTCGACCTGGCTGTTGATGGGATTCTTCAAATCCATCCCGCGAGAGCTAGAGGACGCAGCCATGGTCGACGGGCTGACGCGTTTTGGCGCTTTTGTGAAACTCGTGATCCCCATCTCAACGTCGGGCATTCTCACCGTCACAATTTTTGCATTCACCCTCGTTACTCAGGAATTCGTATATGCCTTGACCTTCATTTCATCGGAATCGCGCCAGATGGTAGGAGTCGGTGTGCCTATCTTTCTCGTGCGGGGGGACGTTTATTATTGGGGTTCGCTAATGGCAGCGTGCTTGATCACTAGCCTTCCGATCGCGCTTCTCTACAACTTATTCCTCGACCGGTTCATAGCAGGTTTCACGGTCGGGGCCATCAAATAAAGGTGCGGCCTTCGTGTGTTGGCATTGCGACGAACCCACCTCTGCACAGGCTTGTCCGGTCGATGCGATCGTAATGGCCCCGGCGCCCCTCACGGGGTTGCAGTGTGAACGGCGCACATCGTCTCTTTCGTAAGTTCGGTACACCCCGCGCGTGCAACCGGACCAGAATCGCTCGAATCGAGCCTCTCTCGATGTCGTTTGCCCGGAAGCGTTTTTCCCGTAATGGGTTCTTCTTCCATTTCTGATTCTTTTGCATGGCGAATCCATGGGCATAGCCAATCGGTACTAAAGACCTAAAACGGATACGCCGATTAGGGGCAACAGAGGCGAGAGGAGTTGTACGCAAATGAGTGAAATCCTGGAACAGGTGAATGAAACGAATGGTCATGGGACAGCCACGCCAGCGGCGGGGATGAAGCGGATGGCCGCGCAAAAAACGGGCAATCCAGTGCAGGAACAACATAGCGTTGCAGCCGCGGACAATGGTGCGACCCGTCTGCAGAGTAAGAAGATCGCCGAAGACAAAACGCGCGCCCGCACCTTGGCCCGCGCTCAGGCGGTTGCCGAAAAGCTTTCAACCGCGACCGAGCAGGTCGCCAGCGCCATCAATGAAGCCACCAGTACAGTTGAGGAACTCGGGAAGTCGATGCAGACCATCGCTTCCGGAGCGGAAGAGGCGGGGGCAGCGGCGGAGGAATCGCGGGCTGCGATCAACCAGATCGAGAAGGCGGCGGATGAGGCGAATACGCAAGCCGCAGGCTCGCTCACGCTGGTGGATAACCTCTATGGGTTGAGCCGCAGTACGTCGGTTGATATTAAGACCCTGATCAAGGGCGTGAGCGATGCCGCTCAGGCAAACTTCGATTCCGCAAAAATGATCGCGGAATTGGAGCGGCAGTCGGAGGAGATTGGCAAAATCGTCCATGCCGTGGCCCGTATCGCCGACCAGACGAACCTGCTGGCGCTGAACGCCGCCATCGAAGCGGCGCGCGCCGGCGAGCACGGCAAGGGATTTGCCGTGGTAGCGGATGAAGTGCGTAACCTGGCGGAGATGAGCGAGAAGAGCGCCCGCGGAATTCAGGAAGTGGTGAACGAGATTCAGGGCCAAGTGAAAATCGTAGCCGTCGATGCCCAGACCGCCGGAAAGAAAGGTCAGGAAGAGGTGGAGAGGGCGAAGGCGATCACGGAAGCGCTGGCGCGGGTGGAGACGGATTTGGCCGATATGCGCGAAGGCTGCAAAGCGATTGTTACCAACGCCGTTACCGCGCTGGCTGGCGCCAAGGAATACCTGGTGGGCGCCCAACAGATTGCTAAGGCAGCGGAAGAATCCAGTACCGCCGTGATGGAATCGCAGAAAGCGGTGCAGGAGCAAGGCCGGGCCTACACGGAAATGAACGACGCGTCCAACAGTCTGGCCCAGCTGGCCGAGAAACTGAAGACCTCGACCAGCGCGCAGAAATCCGCGGAGGAATTGGCCGCGGCGGCGGAAGAACTCTCCGCCAACGCAGAAGAGGTCAAGAGCGCTTCCGGGCAGATCTCGGCGGCGATCGAGGAGATCAGCCGAGCGGCGCAGGTTTCATCGAAAGCCTGCGAGACCGCCATGGCGCTGGGTGCCAAGCTGGAACACGCGGCCAAGGACATGGGATTGAAGGCCACGGAAAGTGGAGACAAATGCACCGCTGTCTCGGCCTTGCTGACCACCAACAAAGAGGCCTTGGACTCGATGATCCTCAATATCGGGCAGGCGGCCGAGATGTCTCTGGCATCGGCAAAGAATGTCCTGGAACTGGAAGAGCGGACCAGACGCATCGACAAGATCGTGGATGCCATCGTGATGGTGACGGTGCAGACGCGCATGTTGGCGGTCAATGGCAACGTAGAAGCGGCGCGTGCGGGCGAGTTTGGGCGGGGCTTCTCGGTCGTCGCCGGGGACATCCGCTCGCTGGCCAACGAGAGCAGCGAAAACGCCGACCGCATCAAGGATCTGGTCAAGAGCATCCAGGGCCAAATTACGAAAGTCGTTACCGACATCGAAGGCGCCGGCGTCAAGGCCAAAGAAGAAACCGAGCGCGCCAAAGTCTCGACCACCAACCTGGAGCGAATGGCCAAGGACATCAAGGAAGTTCAGCTTGGCGTCAACGTGATTGCCAAGGGGTCCGAGCAATCGGTAGCAGCCCTACAGCAGGCCGCTAAGGCAAGCGAGCAGATTGCCACCGCGTCCGAAGAGATGAATCGCTCCAGCACCGAGTCCGCGACCGCCGCGGAACAAGGACTGAAAGCGGCCCAGGAAATCTTGCAGGCGGTTGAAGAAATCGCATCCCAGGCCGACGAACTCCAGCACGGATAGGGACCATGACTGAGCCGAGTGGGTTGCCAATGGAGCGACGGGCGCTCCACTTATCAGATGTAGATACAGGTCACGGTCAAGGTCAAGATCATGGTCCGGCCATGCCGGACGCGAGGAGGATTCGAATGGCTACGGAAACGGTGAAACCTGCCGCCAAGGCGGGAGCGGACGGAACTCAACTAGTAACTTTTCTACTCAAGGATGAGGAGTTCGGCTTCGACATCATGTCGGTGCAGGAAATCATCCGGCTGCCGAAAATGTCCAAACTGCCGCACACCCCGGACTATGTCGAGGGCATCTCGAGTCTGCGGGGAGCGGTGTTGCCTATCTTCGACATCCGAACCCGATTCGGCATGAAGCGTGAGGAGCACACGGACCGCAGCCGGGTGCTGGTGATCGATATCGAGGGGAAGCGCACGGGGTTGCTGGTGGATGGTGTGCGCCAGGTTACGAGAGTCGGCCGCAACGAGTTCGAGCCGCCTCCAGCGGCGATCCGGAACGACACCGCCGACTACATTGATGGCGTAGTCAAGCTCGATAACGGCGAACGAATCATCATTGCGCTCGATGCGCGTCGCGTCTGCACTCTTGGCGGCGGCAATGGCGCCGGCGACGCCATCGCCGAAGCGCTGGCGAAAAACTCCGCGGCGAACTCCAGTAATGAAGCGCAGAGCCAGGAGGCGCAGAGCAATAGCAATAACAAAGAGGCGCAAGCGAAGGGGGGCGAAGTGCGGCAATTGGTCAGTTTCCAAATCGGCCGGGAAGAGTTTGCGTTTCCCATGGAGCATGTCCGCGAAATTTTGCGGGTACAAACACCGAAGGAAGTGCCCGGCGCGCCCGATCACCTGCTGGGCGTGTTGACGGTTCGAGGGCAGATCCTTCCCATCGTCGATCTGCGCCGCCTGCTGCGACAGACCTCGTTCGCAGCCGACCTGGTCGCCGCCTGTCGTCTGGCTTCGACAGAATACCAAGCCTGGCTGACGGAGAGCGGTTCCGGCGAGAACGCGGATCTCCACAAGGTGACGGCAGCGGCCGAACAGCTTCGCACCTGGCTCTCGGCTTTCAACAGTTCGAGCCAGTCGCTCACCGAGACCCTGGCCACCGCGAGGGGATTGAATGAGCACGTAACCAAGCAGGCCAGCGCCGCCGCTGATCATGATGCGAAGGGACTGGACGCGCTTAACAAAGACATCGTGGCTTCGGCCAAAGCCATCGTCGCGGCGCTGGATACCTTCGGGGAACAGGTCGAGGGCAGCATTCACGAGGACCAGCGCATCATCGTCGTCGATTCGAAGGGTTTCCAGCTGGGGCTGGTCGTCGATCACGTTAATGAAGTGCTGGGGGTTCAGGACGATGCCATCGAGGCCCCGCCCAACGTGGCGCATGAACAAGGCGTCAGCCTTTCGGGTATCGCCAAGCTGGACGATGGCAACCGGCTCATTCTCCTGCTGGCCACCGGAAGCCTGCTGGATCATAACGTGTTGTCGAAAATCGCCGAAGGCAGTGCCGTTGAAGGTGCGCACGCCGCGATTGCGACCGCCGCGGAGGAGACGAAACCGAGCGATAAGATAGACGACCAGAAGAAGGAAGAAGAAACCGGCCAGGGGGAAGAAGTGCAACTGGTGACCTTCCTGCTCGGCCAAGAGGAGTACGGCATCCCCATTGCCAAAATCCAGGAAATCGACCGGCTGTCGAAGATCACGCAAACCCCAAAGGCGCCGAAGTTTGTCGAGGGCGTCACCAACCTGCGGGGCGAAGTCATTCCCGTGCTCAGCACGCGAATGCTCTTTGCCCTGGAAACGAAAGCTTCCGACGATCACACGCGGGTCATTATTGTCGATCTCGGCGGCGCCAAAACGGGCCTGGTCGTCGACTCGGTGAAGCAGGTTCTGAGCATTTCCAAGCGCAATATCGCTCCACCTCCAGCCAGTATCTCGAGTGGAGCCGATGGCCAGTTCATCTCCGGTCTCGGCAAGGTTGAGGACGGAAAGCGGATGATCGTTCTGCTGGATGTGGAGAAGGTGCTCACGCGAGGAGAGCAGAGCGAACTGGCTGCGCTGAGCCACCCGGCATAGATCCTACGATGGAGCGACGGGCGTCTCGCCGCTCCCGCCGGGCGGGGACGCCCGGCTCTCCAATGGCAATCGCGTTCGCGGCACTGGAAACGAGTCCATGAAGCATGGGTCTATTATTCGCGTCCTGGTGGCAGACGACTCCGCGTTAATGCGAAATCTGATCAGCCGGCTGCTGGGGAGGGCGCCTGACATTCTGGTGGCCGCTACCGCAAGAGATGGCGAAGACGCAGTCCAGAAAGCAATCCAGTTGAAGCCCGATGTCGTGACCATGGACATCAACATGCCGAAGCTCGATGGCATCAGCGCTATGCAGATGATCCTGGCCGAAAAGATCTGCCCCGTGATCATGCTCAGTTCGCTGACCCAACAGGGCGCGGTGGAAACCTTCGAATGCCTGGAGCTGGGAGCCTTCGATTTCGTCGCTAAACCAGAAGGTACAGTCTCCGCAAAACTGGACACGATTGCCGAAGAGTTGATTACCAAGGTCCGCGCGGCGGCGGCATCGGGCGGGCCCAGGCGTCCGCGCCCGAAGCCCGCGGCATCGCCGCCGCCCCGGCCGATTCCGCGGCCCACGGTGCGACCCGCGACTCTGCCATTAAGCGAAATGCGGGCCATCGCAATTGGGATCTCCACTGGTGGTCCTGCAACTATCAGCACTTTTCTCCCAGGCCTGCCCGCCGACCTGCCGGCTGCCATTTTCCTGGTGCAACATATGCCGCCGGCATTCATTTCGACTTACGTCTCCCGGCTGCGGAAGGAGTGTGCTATCGAAGTGGTCGAGGCCGAAACCGGAGATTGTGAAAACGCGGCTCAAGTTGCCATGATGGCAACCGAACAGATAGTCAAGCGTGCGAACGAAACCTGCCATAAGAACCTCCTGAATGCGGTGGGTCCCCTTTCTTATCTGCATCACCAAGCAGTTTCGCGTCCAAACGCACGCGCCCGCGATTCACGTAACCTGTTGTCAACCGAGTGTCGCTTTCAGGAACGCAGTGACGAATGGCGACGGAATGGGATTGGCGAATTGTCAGTGTGACGATATGTCGTCGGTGACGGGCCCGACGCGGCTGAATCGCGCGTCCGCAAGATTTGAGTGGGACCAGGCGTGGCTGTTGAAAAAGTGCCTGAGTTGATGCTTGTGGTGAAGCAAGGTTCCGGTTATAAGCAGGCGAGAGTTCTTGATGCTGCTGTTCATCGCCATGCTCGGAGGCCTGCTGCTCATGATGGGACACCACGCTCGCTCAGAGTCGCTGTTCTACTACTTCCGTCTGGAAGACCAGGTTCCTGAAAACCATCTGCTGCGGCTGATCGATAAACACGTCAGCTTTGACTTTGTGCGGGAGCGATTGAAGGAGAGCTACAGCGACACGGGCCGACCTTCGATTGATCCCGAACTTCTGCTGCGCATTCTGCTGATTGGTTACCTGTACGGTGTCACCAGCGAGCGCAAACTGGTCGAGGAACTGCGCATGCATCTGGCGTGGCGCTGGTTCACGGGGCTGAGTTTCGATGAAGAGATTCCGCATCACTCGACGTTCTCCAAGAACCGGCACGGACGATTCCAAGAGTCGAAGTTGTTCGAGCAGTTGTTTGAACAGATTGTGCAGCAGTGTGTGGAGGTAGGGCTGGTGCGCGGCGACAACCTGTCGGTGGACGGAAGCTTCGTGGAAGCCAATGCGGCCAAGGAGAGCCGCATTCCACGCGAGCAGTTGATGGAAGCTGCAGAGGTCCATTACACGCTGCGTCAGTATCTGCAGGAGGTGGAACAGCAGAACCCGGTGGAAGAACCGGTGAATAAGCAAGAACAAGTGTCGACGACCGATCCCGATTCCACCTATGCCACCAAAGGCGGAACGCCTGCCCGGCTGGGATACTACGACAACTATCTCGTGGACAATCACAGTTGCGTGGTCGTGGGTGTACAAGCGACGGCGGCCCGCATGAGTCAGGAGACGGTGGCCGCACAGGACATGATCATCCGCTTTGTCCAGCGACAAGGAGGAAAGCCAGCCTCCATAGCAGCCGATACGACCTATGGCAATGGGGAGTTTCTGCAATGGTTGCTGGATCGCGGCATCACCCCTTATATGCGCACGCGAGACAGTGCTCTGCGAAAGAACAATCCCGGCTATGGCCCGGAGCGATTTACCTATCAGCCGGAGAGCAACAGCTACCGTTGTCCTGCGGGAGAGCAACTGAACTACGTTGGCTTGAACGTTCGCAATCGTGCCCATGCCTATATCGGCAGCGCGAAACGCTGCGGAGCCTGCTCGCAAAAAGCGCAGTGCACGAGTGGACGATATAAATATCTCGCCATTCACATCCATGAGTCGGCACGACAACGCGCACGGGAGTTGGCGAACACCCCCGAGTTTTCCACGGCGCAACGACAGCGAAAGAAAGTCGAGGCTTTGTTTGCGGAACTGAAGAATCAGATCGGACTGCGCCGCTTGCGCTTACGACGCTTGAAGTTCGTTCGGGAGCAGTTCTTCCTGGCAGCGGCTGCGCAGAACATCAAGCGACTGGTGCGGTTCCTCAGCCAGCCGACAACACCGGTTCTGCCAGCTACCGCTTAGCCGAACAGAGGGAAGAAAAACTTGGCAGCGGCACTCGCAGCCGAAAAAGCCGTTCCGCTGACGTACTTTTTCAACACCCACAGGCGGTAACGACAGATCGGCCACGCGGCGTAGAATTAACAGTTTGGTTATCCTGCTAAAGGGCCTCCGTGGATCATGAGTCCGTCAAAACGTCTTGGGACCGCCAGGTTCAGGAGCACGAGAGTTTCCGATTACTGCTCGAGATCAACAACGCGTTAGTTCGAAATCTCGATCTTCGAGATCTTCTCGCTCAAGTCTCGGTGTGCATTCGACGCGTAATGCAGCACGACTACTCCAGTCTTTGCCTGCATGATCCCGTGGCGAACCGATTCAGCGTTCAGGCCATTGATTTTCCTGGGGGAGGGGGCACGATCCGGGAAGAACTCACTTTTCCGGTTGAGGATTCTCCCGCCGGAAAGGCCTTTTCCACTTGCAAACCTCTACTGATCGATCATCTGGGTGCACACACATTTCCTTCCGAGATTACCGAGATGCTCATCAAGGACGGCATCCGTTCGGGCTGTTGGCTGCCTCTGGTAGGGCGGGAACGCACGCTCGGGACGCTGAATGTCTGCAGCCGGCAGGAATCCAGGTTCACAGAGCCTGACGTGGACCTGCTGAGCCAGATCGCAAGTCAGGTAGCCATCGCGGTCGACAACGCTTTGGCGTTTCGCCAGATCGCGGAATTGAGAGACAAGCTCGCGAACGAGAAAAGCTATCTCGAAGACGAAATTCGCAGCCAATACAACTTTGACGAGATCGTTGGCGAGAGCCCGGCTCTCAAGCAGCTCCTGGACCAGGTCCGTACCGTTGCGGCCACCGATTCGACAGTTTTGATCCTGGGAGAGACAGGCACCGGCAAGGAACTCATTGCACGAGCGATTCACAATCTCAGCCCCCGCCGCGCCCGCACCCTGGTGAAACTGAACTGTGCGGCCATCCCCACCGGCCTTCTGGAAAGCGAACTCTTCGGCCATGAGAAGGGAGCTTTTACGGGTGCCATCGCGCAAAAAATCGGCCGCTTTGAGCTTGCCAACCAGGGAACGTTATTTCTGGACGAGGTTGGCGACATCCCGCTCGGACTCCAGCCCAAACTGCTGCGCGCCGTGCAGGAACAAGAGTTTGAGCGACTGGGCGCCACTCGCACTATCCACGTCGATGTGCGCCTGGTTGTGGCCACCAACCGCAATCTGGAACAAATGGTTGCGGAACGCACTTTCCGCCAAGATCTCTTCTACCGCTTCAACGTGTTCCCCGTCTGCGTCCCTCCTCTCCGCGAGAGAGCCGGCGATATCCCTTTGCTGGTGCACTATTTTGTTGATAAACATGCGCAACGAAAAGGTCGCCACATTGAAAAAATTCCTGCGGAAACGATGCGCGCCCTCGCGCATTGGCACTGGCCGGGTAATGTCCGAGAGTTGGAGAACATTATCGAGAGAGCTGTCATCCTGTCTCCGGGGCCAGTTTTGAATGTTCCTCTCGCCGCATTAGGAACGTCGGCCCCGATTCCTCCGGCCAAACCCCCGCGCACTCTCCAGCAGTCGGAACGGGAGCTCATTCTTCGTGCTCTGCGGGAAGCAAACGGCGTCATCGTCACTGCCGCCTCAGCGCTCGGAATGAAGAGGACGACGCTGAACTCCAAAATGAAAAAATTGGGCATCTCTCGCAGCAACCTGTTCGCCAACTGAATCGTCACTTTGACGTGCTGTCGCCAGCCAATCCTCCTTGACCCCATGCCCTTAGCGATGCTGCTCCCAACCCCTTGTGTGCCTTGAGATTATTGGGATCGGAAAGCATTCGCATTTGGCATCTCGAGTGCTCTTTTTGATGGGGAGCACAAGAAGATGGCGACTTGGTCCTTGCTCGACTTCGGGGCCACCAGGGAATGCGACATGATCGAGATTCGCATTCATGGTCGCGGTGGTCAGGGTGCTGTTATCGCTTCTGAAATCCTGGCGGAAGCGGCGTTTCGTGAGGGCATGCATGTACAGGCGTTTCCCGCGTTTGGTTCGGAGCGGCGTGGCGCCCCGGTAACAGCTTTCCTGCGCTTGGACAGGAATCCCATCATGGTTCGCTCCAAGGTCTATCAACCCGACGGCCTTCTGATTCTCGATCAAAGTTTGCTGAAGCTAAACCTATGCGGCATTGTCGCCGGACTAAAACCGAGCGGTTGGATCTTAATCAATTCTCCGTTGCCGCCGAAAGACTTTCCTGAACTTCAGCAATTCGAGGTTTATACGGTGGATGCAGCTGCCATCGGTCGTCGGCACAAGCTCGGTTCAGCCACCGCGCCTATCGTCAATACGGCAATGGCGGGAGCTCTCACCCGATTCCAGAATCTTGCTGACCTAGACGATGTTGCCCTTGCAGTTCGCCACGCCGTGCCCGTCAACCCGGAAGAAAACGTGGCTGCGGCCATGGAGGGCGCCCGCGAAATCCAGAATAGAAATTCATGGGCGGGACGGAGGTATGGTCATGGCACCGCCTCAGCCATGCTGGTTGGATGAGCTTGCAGAGGTTGCGTTATCGGACCAGTCGACCACCGCGATCAATACCGGTTCCTGGAAATCCATTGCACCGCGATATGAGGACAAGCTTCCTCCCTGTTCGGAACTATGCCCTGCAGGCAATGATATTTCGAAGGTGCTTTCGTTGCTCGCCCAGTCGGATGTTGCCGGTGCGGCTAAGCTGTTGCGCACAACCAATCCCATACCAGCGACTCTCGGGCGTGTTTGCCCGCATTTCTGTGAATCGCATTGTAACCGAGATGGTTTGGGTGGAAGCATCACGGTGCACATGCTGGAACGCTTCTTGGGAGACTACTCTCTCGCTGACGCTACGAACGTGGAGTTAAGGCCGAGTTCAAAAAGTGGGAAGACAGTGGCCGTGATCGGAGCTGGCCCAGCGGGAATCTCTGCCGCCTATGCTTTGACTCTGAAAGGCCATGAGGTGCAGGTATTCGACGAGAAACCCAAGCCCGGGGGATACCTGCGTACCGGAATCCCCGACTATCGGCTGCCCAAGGACACGCTCGACCGCGAGATTGCGCTGGTGGAATCCCTGGGAGTGAAGTTTATCCAAAATACGCGGGTCGGCCGCGACATCGGCATCGACCGTCTACTGACTCGATTTCACGCGGTCATCGTTGCCGTAGGCTTGCACAAGTCGCGCGCCCTCGATGTGCCTGGGGCGGATCATCCGAATGTTTATGGCGGAATCGATCTGCTGGAACGCATTCTCGCTGGCGACGTGCCCAAACTGCCCCGTATCGTTGCCGTGATCGGCGGCGGGAATACGGCCATCGATGTGGCCCGCTCCGTTCTGCGCTTGGGAGTCAAGCCGATTGTCATATATCGGCGTACAGAGAAGGAAATGCCTGCGATTCCCTCTGAAGTTGAAGAGGCAAAGAAGGAGGGCGTCGAATTTCGGCTTCTCGCAGCTCCGGCGCGCGTCATCACAGAGAATGACGTCATCATCGCACTTGACTGTCAAAAGATGAAACTCGGGGAACCGGACTCGTCGGGGCGTCGGGCGCCCGTCCCTATTCCGAACGCGAAATTTCGCATTGAGGTGTCGGGAGTAATTGCCGCAACAGGAGAGGCTGCGGACCTGGGCTTTGTTCCTAAAGAAGCTGAGAGGCGCGACAAATACTTCGTCGCCGGTGATGTCTCTACCGGCCTAGGCACGGTGGCTGCCGCAGTGGGGAACGGACGACAGGTGGCTGTTGCGGTCGATGACTACTTGCGAAGCGGAATCCGCCAACGCGGGTTACCCGATCTGCGGCGCCTGTGGAGCCGAAAAGTGAATGTCTCCAAAGTCGCCGAAGCCGGACTCTTGAATTGCGCGTATTTCAATAGGCAACCGCGCCCTGCCATAACCACAATTCAGGAGAAGTTACCACCCACAACCTTCGATGAGATCGTGCAGGGATTTGACTTCGAAGAGGCTCAGAGCGAGGCACGCCGCTGCTTCTCTTGCGGTACATGCAACGAATGCCTGAACTGCTATTACTGGTGCCCTGATATTGCCGTTCATCGCGAACCGCAAAATGGTGGTCTCACGGTCGACTCCATGCACTGCAAAGGCTGTGGCATCTGCGTGGAGGAATGCCCGCGCAGCGCCATGAGCATGGGGGAGGTGCAGCGATGAAAACCGTGCTGAAGGGTAATAGTGCGGTCGCGCGGGCGGTTAAGATGGTTCGTCCGAAAGTTATCTGCGCCTATCCGATTACGCCCCAGACATCGATCATTGAAGAGCTCGCCGATATGGTGGCCACGGGCCAACTAGAAGCGAGGTTTATGAAAGTCGAATCGGAACACTCGGCCATGGCTGGTTGCATCGGAGCTGCTTCTGTTGGAGCAAGGGTCTTTACCGCAACTTCTTCTCATGGCCTGGCCTATATGCATGAGATGTTGCATTGGGCCGCGGCAGCGCGCCTGCCCATCGTTATGGTCAATTGCAACCGTGCGCTTGGTCCTGGCTGGAATTTGTTTGCGGACCACACGGATTCGTTGTCCCAACGCGACACGGGATGGATGCAGATCTACTGTGCTTCCGCTCAAGAAGTGTTCGATACCGTCGTGCAAGCCTACGAGGTGTCACAGCGAACGCTGCTTCCTTCCATGGTGATGCTCGATGCTTTCTTTCTGTCGCACACCTACGAAGATATTGATCTACCCGAACAAGATGTGGTGGACAGATTTTTGAGTCCATTCGAACTCCCACACCGGATTGATCTGGCACGGCCAACCCTGGTGAGTCCAGTTACAGATGAAGACCATTACATGGAGTTTCGGCGAAAGATAGCAGTCGCTCATGAACACGCACTCAGCGAGTGGCACAAGGCGGACCGGCGTTGGCAAGCGATGACAGGAAGAGGCTATGGGTTGATCGAAGAGTACCACAATAGGGACGCTGAGATCGTGTTCGTTGCCAGCAGCACGAATTGCGCGTACTGCGCGTGTTGCCATCGACCACCTTCGCGCCCGCGCCATCCCCGCCGGCCTGGTCAGGTTGCGGGTTTTCAGGCCGTTCCCGGCGGCGGCCTTGCGCAGCGCTTTGTCCGGAAAGAAACAGGTGATTGTGCTGGACCGCGATTGCTCGTTTGGACACCACGGGATCTATCACCAGGAGATCAAGTCTGCCCTATTCGACGCTCTCGAGGCTCCTCAAGTTCAGGCTCCTCAAGTCAAAGGCGTAATTGCCGGTTTGGGAGGTCGCGATGTTACTCCGGAAGATATTAGTGAAATTATGTCGCTGGCGCGGCAGAACAAGCTGACGGGGCCGGTTACGTGGTGGGATACCTTGCCCGAGAAAGAACCGGATTCCGTCTTGATTGCGGTGCAATGAGGCAACACCTATGAGGCAACACCATGGGTACCATACAGGCGAACGCATACGATCCGCGAACGCTCCACTTGGGGGATGAGGAGTATCTGCGCTCAGGACACCTGGCGTGTCCCGGCTGCGGCGCTGCCCTGGGCCTGCGCATTGCCCCTCAAAACGCTTGGGGAAAAGACGATCGTCGTGATTCCCGCTTCTTGTTTTGCCGTCTGTGTCGGCTCTTATCCATTCAGCGCCGTGAAAGTACCCGTGATGAATGTTGCGTTCGCCACGGCAGCGATTTCCGCCGCCGGTGTCCGCGCCGGGTTGGACGCTCAGGGGAAAAGCGACGTGAACGTGCTGGCCTGGGCAGGTGACGGCGGAACTTTCGATATTGGCTTGCAGGCGTTGTCGGGAACCGTCGAACGCAATGACAACATCATTTACGTTTGCTATGACAACGAAGCCTACATGAATACGGGTATTCAGCGCTCCTCCGCTACGCCCTATGGTGCATGGACCACGACGACACCTTGGCCTTCTCCTAAGCAAGAACCCAAGAAGGACATCATCGGCATTCTGGCGGAACACCGGATTCCCTATGCCGCCACTGCATCGATTGCGTTTCCGGAGGATTTCGCGCGGAAGTTGGCGAAGGCGAAGTCCATGCCAGGCACCAAGTTCCTGCACCTTTGGGTCGCGTGCCCGACGGGACACAAGAGTGAGGAGCGTCTCTCGATCCGGATCGCGCGATTGGCGGTTGAAACCGGCATCTTCCCGCTCTATGAAGTTGAACACGGAGCCCGCTATACGATTAATTGGGAACCATCGTTCCAGGACGTGAAGGAATATCTCAGCCTGCAAGGACGATTTCGCCATCTGACCGAAGAGCAAATTGGGACCATACGCAGCAATCTCAAATCTGAATGGAGGCGTTTGCGCGGAAAGGTCCGGCTCGGAAACGAACTGGAACAAGAAGACCACGAACTGAAGACTGAGGGCATGTCGATGGGCGGCTCAATAGGAGTGCGGCCAGTTAGAGAGAGTTCTGGACTTGGAAACATATGCCTTGCATTGAAAAACTCCTTGTAAGCGGAAACGAGGCTGTGGCTTCAGCTGCGCTGGACGCCCGGATATCGCTAGGAACAGGGTATCCCGGAACGCCCTCCACAGAAATCCTCGAACACTTCGACCAACTGGGTGGGCATGCGCAGTGGGCGCCGAATGAGAAGGTCGCGCTGGAGGTCGGCATAGGCGTTGCGATTGCGGGCAGCCGCGCCCTCGTGACCATGAAGCACGTTGGCCTCAACGTGGCTGCTGATCCCCTCTTCACTGTTGCCTACATGGATGTGAAAGGAGGGCTGGTGATCGTTTCGGCCGACGATCCCGGTATGGCATCGAGTCAAAACGAGCAGGACAACCGGAATTACGCTCGAGCGGCGGGAGTTGCCATGTTCGAGCCCTCGGACTCGCAAGAAGCGTACGATTTCACGCTGCAGGCGATTGCGGCCTCCGAGCGATGGCGTGTTCCCGTGCTCCTGCGCCTCACTACGCGCGTTTGCCACTCGAAAACGCTCGTACAGCGTGCCGCACAGAACTCGGTGCCGCTGCCGCTAACTCCGCACTACGATCGCGATGTGAAAACGCAAGTCATGATTCCGGCGAACGCTCGGCTGGCTCACCATCGCCTGCGCAGAAAGCTGGCGGAAATGGCGGAATGGAATGAGCAGCACGGCCCCAACCAGATCATCTCCGGCCCGGCGGATCTCGGAATCATTACCTCAGGCGTCTCTTACCAGCACGTGCGCGAGGCAGCGCCTCGGGCGAGGGTCTTGAAACTGGGCATGACCTATCCACTGCCGCTTGAGATGATGCGCAAGTTTGCGCAAGGCGTGAAACGCTGCCTGGTCGTCGAAGAAGGCGATTCCTTCTTGGTCGAGAATGCCCGCATGGCTGGCATCTTGGTGGAAGATAAGCCCTCCATGTATCGCTTCGGAGAACTCAACGTTGCTCGTGTGCGGCGTATCCTGAGCAACGACACCACGCCGAAACCCGCACCGGTTCCCGGCAAACCGCCTGAGCTTTGTCCCGGTTGCCCACATCGCAACGCGTTCAGCGGGCTCAGAGATCTCAACACGATTGTCTCCGGCGACATCGGCTGCTACACGCTCGGCGTGCTGCCGCCGTTTGAGGCATTACACATCTGCGTCTGCATGGGCGCGTCTATCGGCGTGGGTCTCGGGTTGCGGCACGCGCTGCCGCCTGAGGAAGCAAGACGAGTCGTGAGCGTGATCGGCGACAGCACCTTCGTTCACTCCGGGATTCCCGGCATCGTCGAGATGGTTTACAACCCGCCAACCGGACACGTGGTGATGATCCTGGACAATGGGGTCACAGCTATGACCGGCCTGCAGGAGAATCCCTCAACCGGACGCGCACTGAATCACAAGCATACGGGGAAGGTTGTGTTGGAAGAGTTGGTCCGTTCGCTCGGCGTTCCCAACGTCCATGTCATCGACGGAACCACCGATCCGAAAGGTCTGGAGCGTTTGATCAAAGAGGCGATCGGGAAGCCGGAGCTCTCGGTGATCATCAATCGGCGTCCGTGCCTACTGGCCGCCAAGTTCATCAAGGAATATGAGAGGTGCTATGAACAGCAGCCAGGTCACTAACGTTGTGATTGCAGGATTGGGCGGGCAAGGCGTGCTGAAGGCGTCCGACATTCTTGCCGACGCCGCTTTTGTCGCCGGACTGGATGTGAAAAAGAGCGAAGTACACGGCATGAGCCAGCGCGGCGGATCGGTTGCCAGCGACGTGCGCTTCGGCGAACACGTGTACAGTCCCATGGTTCCTGAAGGCGAGGCGGACTATCTCATCGTCGTTTCTTCCGATCAGGTTCCGGTCAATCGGCACCTCCTCAAGAACTCGGGGAAGCTGCTAGAGCCGGCGCAGTTCGACTTTAAAGAACTTCACAGCAAGAAGAGTGTGAACGTGGCTTTGCTCGGCGCATTAAGCCGGCACCTCGAATTCTCTGGCGCCATTTGGATCGAGGCGATCCGCCGGAATTTTCCGGAAACGTTGTTCAAAGCGAATATCGACGCGTTCAGGATCGGTAGCCGGGCTGAGTTCGTCAAGGAGGATTAGCATGAAATCGCTTGTGCGTTCCCAACCGTTGCAAGAATTCGACTCACTCCAATCGCAGATGGACCGCATGTTCGAAAATGGCGCTGAATCGCCCAGACGAGCAGAATACAACTACTTTGGCAGGACTTGTCTGCTGCCGAGTGAAAACAATCTGAGCACCACAGAATTTTGGCCGCCGGTCGATATTTACGAAGACGATCAGAAGCTCAGGAGTCGCCGATCGAGGCATAAGGCAGACCCGGGATCCCTGACCAAGCGCGAGGGCCCGAGCCCTCGCGCCCGCTGTTTCTGCGGTCCTTCAGCCCTTCGCGTCGCCAGCTCCGCTGCACTCGATCCTTCACACCTCGATGCGATGCGGTGTCGTGGTCAGCTGGTCCTTGTCCAAATACTCACCGGGAACATCGTCCTCAAGGACCTCTTGGGTATGCACTTCCCTCGTGTCTTCATCGCCGGCTTCCTCTACGCCCGCCACAGCGCCGGCCTCAAAAACGTTTCCTTCTTCTACCAATTCATCGACGCTTTCCGAGTCCGCCTCCGCCACCCGGGACAAACCTTCTAGGTCTGCCGATTGACGAGCTGAAACTGCGCCTTCTCTGCGGGAAGACTCCAACCGTTGCGCAGGACGCAACTGCCTTTTCCTCTCGCGGAGACTTCCTTTCGAGGAAGTCGTCTTGCTGGATTGCTTCTTCGTGATTGCGTTCTTCGGAGGCTTCGCCTGTTTCTTGCGAAGAGTTTCCTTCGCCCGTTTTGTGGCTGCTGTGTTTGACTTTGTTTGCTTTTTCTCGGTCTTTTTTCTCTTGGAGGGCATGGCTGCAGTCTACCACCGGCGGCTTAGTCGGCGGCCGCAACGCCGCCCAGATCAGGAGATCTCGAAGCACTCTCCGCGGGTATCTTCCGCCATGCGACACCAGCGCTCGCTATGGCGAGCGCGGCGCACACCAGCACAATCAGGCGGAAACCAAAGATGAACGCGTCAGCGATAGCGGAACGAATCGCCTCTGCGGCCTGGGAGTCTACACCGGGCGGCACATCGAGGCTGCCTAGTTTGGCAACATTCGATTCCATTTGGTGCAAAATGTCGGCGTTCAAATTGAGACTGGCAAGCGACTGTCGCAGCGAGTGAGCATAGGCCGCTGCCATAAGTACACCCAACACCGCTACTGCTAATACGCCTGCGACTCGCGCCACAGCATTGTTAATCCCCGATGCTGTCCCAGCGCGTTCCTGCTCGATGGAGTTCATCACCACAGTTGTCAAAGGTGCGACGCTGATGGCCATGCCAAGCCCCAGAACAACGAAAGCCGGAAAAAACGCGGTCCAGTAACGGGCCCGCACATCAGGGACAGCAAATAGAAGGAATCCCACTGCGGCAATCAGAGGACCCACAATGAGCGGGATCTTTGGACCGTAGCGGCTTATGAGTCCCCCGGACCAGCGTGATAGCAGGAACATGAGCAGAATCATGGGGAGTGCAGCTGCACCAGTCGCCGTCGCAGAGTACTTCTGAATCTGAATCAAGTTCAGCGGAAACAGAAAGAAGAAAATTCCCAACGCAGCATAAAGAAATAGCGTTAGCAGATTCGCGCCGCTGAAGCTTGTGGACTGAAACAACTGCAGCGGGACCATCGGTGTCCTTACTTTCCTCTCCACAAATACAAAAAGAGCCGTTAACCCAACGCCGAAAACTAAACTCCCGATTACGCGGGGGTTGCTCCAGCCGAGCACCCCCGATTGAAGAAATCCATAGACCAGTGCCACCAAGCCGAGAGTCGCGATAGAGGCACCCAACCAATCGACACTTCCAGGATGAGAACTACGCGACTCGGGAACGTGCCATAAAGAGATGACAAGAACAAGGGCAGCGAGAGGAACATTAAGGAAGAAGATCCAATGCCAGGAAGCATGATCGATCAGCCATCCTCCGAGAACCGGGCCGAGAGCCGTTGTGATGGTGGTGAACCCAGCCCACGTCCCGATGGCTTTACCACGGGATTTTTCGCCAAAAGCCGAGCTGATGATGGCTAGACTGCCCGGCACCAGGAATGCAGCAGCGATTCCCTGAACGGAGCGCCACACCAACAAGCCCTTGATGGTTGAAGAAAAACCGCAGCCGACAGAAGCTGCTGCGAAGCCAATCACACCCAGCAGAAACATGGCCCGTCGACCTAGAGAATCTCCCAGCGCGCCCCCGACCAGAATCAGGGCAGAAAGAAATAATCCGTAAGATTCAACGACCCATTGCACATCCACCACGGTTGCGTGGAGGTCGGATTGCAACGCAGGCAAGGCCACATTGACGACGGTTCCATCGATGAAAGCCATGCTTGAGCCAAGAATCGTTGCTGCAAGTATCCACGCGCGCGATTTCTCTTCACACGGTCCACCTCGCGGTCCGGCTCTGATGACTGCTTCGTCGCATGGCTGCTTCATTTCGATTCCGATGCCTAGCGATCGCGAAAGGATTCCACTGTGGCAACCGGGATATCCTCACGCCCCACAGACCGGCGCAGGAATGCGATCTGCCTGGCGCAAAAATTGCTTATACATCCCGCGCATTGTCACTGACGAAGATTCCGGCAGCTCTGCCCTCGGAACTTCTACACGTGATAATAGTGCTCGGAGAACTCGCGCACCGTGCAGTCTCTTGTGAGCGACAACTTGGCAAGCCGCTCGGGAGAAGTTCCAAACAGAGTCCCCTTCCGTCGGTCACTAGGTACCGCACTCGCCTCGGCTTCAAGACCCCACTGGACTCCAGTTTACTTTCCGATGCAGAAGGTGCCGAAGATCAGGTTGAGAATGTCGTCGGTGGTGGTGGCGCCGGTGATTTCGTCGAGAGGGCGCAGGGCTGCGTACAGATCGAGCAGGAGCATCTCGTGAGGCACTCGAGCCGCGACGGCAGTGCTCGCGGCGTCGAGCGAGGTGAGCGCGTCGGTGACCAGCTTCTGATGGCGGACGCTGGTAAGAAAGCCGCTCTCCAGTTGGTGGGTGGCGTCTCCGCCGACGTGTTGCAGGATGGCAGCGCGCAGGACCGGAATGCCTTCGCCGGTTAGCGCGGAAGTCGGAATGCGCGCCTGCAAAACCCTGTCGGGGTTTGGACCGGCGAGACGCGCGTCCCCCCACGAACTCGGCAAGTCGGACTTGTTTTCCACGACAATCGCCGGCCGCCCTTCGACCTGCGTGAGTAACTCGCGGTCCTCTTCGGAGAGCGCCTGGGTTCTGTCCATTACCACCAGAACTAAGTCGGCGTCGGCCAGCGCCTCCATCGACTTCTTGATGCCGATGCTTTCGGCTTCATCCAGCGCGCGGCGGATGCCGGCGGTGTCCACTAGTTCCACAGGAATTCCACCGATGGCGACGGTTTCGCTCACCAGGTCGCGCGTGGTGCCGGGCTGGGCGGTGACGATGGCGCGCTCCCGTTCGACTAGCCGATTAAAAAGGCTCGACTTGCCGACGTTAGGACGCCCCACGATGGCGAGCGTCAATCCCTGATGAACGATCTTGCCATAAGTAAAACTGGAGGCAAGTTGCAGCAGCGGGCTTTTGACCTGAGCGATGCGATCGAGGATGGTGGCGTCTGGGGCGACCGAGACATCGTCTTCGGCAAAGTCGATGCCGGCCTCGAGCAGTGCGATCAGGTCAACTAATCTCTGCTTGATGGGCTTCAGGCGATTAGAGAGCGCGCCGTCCAGTTGCTGCGCGGCGACCTTGGCTTGAAACAAGGTTTGCGACTCGATCAGGTCGCGGACCGCTTCCGCTTGGGTCAGGTCGAGGCGTCCGTTGAGAAAAGCGCGCATAGTGAATTCGCCCGGCTCAGCCAGACGGGCGCCGCCAGCGAGACAACGTTCAACGATGTGGCGCAGCACAACCGGCGACCCGTGCGCCGAGATTTCGACGATATCGTCGGTAGTGTAGGAGTGGGGCTTAGCGAAGTAGGTAACAACAGCCTCGTCGATCCGGGCGCCAGATTGCGCCAGCGAACACGTAGGGACGGCCGCCCTCGGCCGTCCAGCCGAGCAAAGCTCGGCAACCTCTGTCCCTGAGCGATGCGTGGATGGCTGTGCGGATGGTTCAACCAACTCGCAATGGACAGCCCGCCCCGGCTCAAGCGAATGCGTAAGCCGCAGCATGGGAGCAGCTATAATCCGCGCGTCCGGACCGGCCAGACGAACCACACCGATGCCGCCCCGCCCCGGCGGGGTAGCAATGGCAACAATAGTGTCGTCGAGATTCATGACAAAGCATTAGCAATGTGACAAAGAATCAGCAATAACCGAGGCGCGCGTTTCAAAAACCGGTTTTGGGTAGGGCACGGCTTTAGCCGTGCCGCTTAGGGCCAGGAAAAATGCGGGCTTTAGCCCCCGAGGGACGAGCCCTCCATGCTGAAGGCCATTTGTGAAACACACCCAGTCGGTGTTGACAAAGGAAAGGCCACTCATCTTCATCAGTGGAGTATACCCAGAACCACACACCGGCAGGATTACCGCGAACGGTAGTGGGCAAGTTTGGAAAACGAAACTTGCCCACTACCCCGCGAACGCGTCGTTTGCCGGGGATGCGGGCCGTCATTTATACTTACCGTTTGCCTCAAGTAAGCTGATGCAATCAGGAGCAAAGATTTTCAATGCCGAAACGTACATTTCAACCCAACCGGCGCAAGCGCTCGAAGAAGCACGGCTTCCGGACTCGCATGAAGACCAAAAGCGGGGCCGCAGTCCTGTCGCGCCGCCGGGCCAAGGGGCGCAAGCGCGTCTCGGTGAAGCCGGGTTTCCGCGAGTAGTTTTCCCCTGACGGACAGCAAAGGCCGTCATTATCATTAACTATAATTATTGTGCAGGATTGTGAGCTGGTGACGGCCGACGCTCCGAAGCGGAGTGGAGAGCAGCCCGCCGCGAAGGCGGGCGGCGCCTTTCCGCGCGGCTTTTCTCGTTCGGGGCGGCTGCTCAAGCACTCCGACTTCGATCGCGTGTACAAGCAAGGGCGGCGGCACTTTTCCCCGCACATGACCGTATTCTATCTGCGGCAGGCGGAGGGCGCTTTGCCGGGGGACGGCCTATCGAAAAAAGGCCCGCGCGTCGGCTTCACCGTCGGCCGCGTGCTGGGCGGCGCCGTGGAACGGAACCGGATCAAGCGCCGGCTGCGCGAAGCTGTGCGGCAAAGGCGTTCAGTGCTGCAGGGTGCCGGCGCGTGTTCCGTCAACGTCGACGTGGTGATCAATCCCAAAAAGTCGGTGTTGACCGAAAAATTTTCTGTGGTGCTCGAAGAAGTAGGACGGGCCCTGGAAGTGATTGCGAAAAAGCTGATGGAGAAGCCCGATAAATCCGAGGCTGCAAGAAAGAATGGCGCAACAAAGAATGGCGCAATAAAGAATGGAGCAATAAAGAGATGAAGCCTCTCGCGCTCCAGTTGCTGCGACTTTACAAACGGTGGATTTCCCCGGCCTTTCCTCCCTCGTGCCGTTATGTGCCGACGTGTTCGGAATATGCCATGGAAGCGGTTGAGCGCTATGGCGCGTTGCGCGGCGGAATGATGGCAGCGTGGCGAGTGTTGCGCTGCCATCCCTTGGCGAAGGGCGGCTATGACCCGGCGGTGAAGGATCCGGTGAAGGAGAACGAGAACCAGAACGACCAAAGCCGCGGACCACTCTGTCCGCGCCACACTGGACTGATTGCGAGCGATTGATTTGGCCGAATTTAAAAATCCTCAACAAGAACCCGGGATGGAGCGCAAGTTGCTGGTGGTCTTTGCGCTGACCTTCCTGGTCATCATGCTTTTCCAGCCGCTTTTGAAGAAGTATGGACCGCAGTCTCCAGCGAAACCAGAGAGTTCCCAGGCGCCTCCTGTCCAGAATCAGGCGCAACTTCCTTCGCAAGCTCCAATGCAACTCCCCACCGCGCCCAGTGCATCCGCAAAGAAAAAGGCGCCGGCATCGGCTCCGCTGCAGGCGGCGAACGAATCCGAGACGGTCATTGAAAATGACGTCTACCGCATTGTGTTCACCAATCGCGGTGGCCGAGTCAGGTCGTGGGTGCTCAAGAAATACACCGACGACAAAGGTGGTCCGTTGGAACTGGTGAATAGCGCGGCGGCTGAGAAGTATGGCTATCCGCTGACCTTGTGGACCTATGACGAGACGCTGCGCAACCAGCTGAACTCGGCGCTGTATGTGGCGACCAGCAGCGGCGCAACCGCTCCGGCTGAGATTAAGTTCGCCTATGCCGGTGGCGGCCTCTCGGTCGAGAAGAGCTTCAAGTTCGATCGCAACAGCTACGTGGTCGCAGTGCGGATTGCGGTCGAAGTGCAGGGCGCGCAAGTCCCCGCGTTTCCGATGTGGCCGTCCGGGTTCGGCGACAATACCACCGGTCCGCAGTACGCGGCTGGCCAGATCATGTATCAGTACGACAACAAGGTCGAGCGGCTGGCGATCAAAAAGATCAGCGGCGGCGGCACCCTTCCCGGACCGTTCCACTGGGCGGGAGTGTCGGACCAGTATTTCGCGGCCGTTTTTTTGCCGCAGGATCCGCAGAACGCGGTCATGGTGACGCTGCACAACGCCATTGAAATTCCGCACAATGCGTCCGATGCGAATAACAAGCAGATGGACAAGGTGGACGTGCTGGGCGCGGCGGTCGGCAACCTGAAGGGCTCGACTGACACGCGGCTGTATGTGGGCCCGAAGGCGCTATCGGATCTGGAAGCGGTGCCGGTGCCGGGCATCACGGGCGCGGAACCGGATCTGCGGGCGGTGGTTGACTTCGGCTGGCTGGGAATCATCGCGCGGCCTCTGTTTTTGTGGTTGAAGTGGATGTACAGCCACATCATCGCCAACTGGGGCTGGGCGATTCTGCTGCAGACGCTGGTCATCAACGTGGCGCTGCTGCCGCTGCGCATCACCCAGATGAAGTCGATGCTGAAGATGCAGCGCGTGCAGCCGCAGATCAAGTCAATACAGGAGAAGTACAAGAAATACAGTCTGCGCGATCCGCGCAAAGCCGAAATGAACCAGGAGGTTTCGGCGCTGTATAAGAAGGAAGGCGTGAATCCCGCCGGTGGGTGTCTGCCGCTGCTGATCCAGATGCCGTTTCTGTTTGCCTACTACCGGATGCTCAACGTCGCCATGGATCTCCGCCATGCGCCGTGGCTGTGGGTTCACGATCTTTCGGGGCCCGATCCGCTGCACATTCTTCCGATTGCCATCATCGTAACCATGCTGATCATGCAGCGCATGACCCCGCAGGCGGGCATGGATCCCGCGCAGCAGAAGATGATGAACATCATGATGCCGGGCATGCTGGGCATCATGAGCTGGAACCTCCCGGCCGGCTTGGGCCTGTACTGGTCCGCGGGCCAGTTGATAGGAATCGTGCAGCAGGCAGTGATGAATCGCACGTCGCTGGGCCGGGAAATGCGCGAGATGATGGAGAAGCGAGCCAGGAAGAAAGAGAAATAGCTGTCAGCTATCAGCTGTCGGTAAAACCTGAGACCTGGCACCTGAGACCTTATTTTTACGCTCTTGGCATTTACTGAGAGCTGAGAGCTGACAGCTGAGAGCTTACCTATGCCAATCACAGACAAAGTCGCTGCCGCAAAACAGATTGGGGAATTCCTGCAAGCCGTAATCTCGAACGGCGGCTTCAAGCTGAAGTACAGGGTCACCGTCGATCCGCCGATGGCGCAGAATCGCGAGTGGGAGCATCCGGAAATTCTCGTGGAGTTTGCCGGGCCGGATTCGGCTCTGTTGCTGGAGCGGAGTGGCGAGTTGCTCCGGTCATTCGAACTGCTGGCAACGGAGATCCTGCGCCTCCAGGGCAACGAGCACGAGAAGATCTGGTTCGACTGTCAGAACTTCCGCGCAATGCGGATCGACGAACTGCAACTCGCGGCGCGGGTAGCGGCGGAGCAGGTGCGCCGGACGAGCGAGCCCTACCGCTTCGGCCCCATGTCGTCGCGCGAGCGCCGCATCGTGCATCTGGTGCTGCGCGAGGAAAAAGATTTGCGCACTGAGAGCGACGGCGAGGGCGGAAGACGGTCCGTGGTGGTCTATCCGGGAAACTACAAGACGGCGCCGCCAGCAAAGCGGGAACGCCGGACGGACTGAGGCGAGGTCAAATTGCAGAGGTGAGAGGTCAGAGGCGAGAACCATCACGTGCCCGGCTCTAACCTCTGCAATCTTGACCTCCGGCCTCTCGCCTCTATTTGCACACTTCCCGTTGCAGTTAGTACCTCGACACTTGACAGCGCAAAAAAATCGCGATCCGATAAAGCGCGCGCGCGGAAATTTTTTCTTACAAAACACCGACGCCGCGTTTTTTTTGTGCTAGTATCCGGTTCGTCTCGTTAAAAATTTCACCGACAGCCGTTAGGCAAGACAAAACCGGCTCTGCAGCAAAAAGCAGAACTCACAATTTCACGATCGGTTTTTCCCGGACGTATTTGCGCCGGGCATATTCGATATTCTGGCAAACAATGTCTTTCTCCAGTTCCGCCATCGTCCCGAATCCCTGGGTGCGCATCCTCGACGCCCTGGAAAAAAAGATCAACCGGCACTCCTACGACACCTGGTTGAAGCCAACCCGCTACAGCCACGCCACCAACAAAATTCTGTTCGTGCGCATTCCCACCGCCGAGTTCCATCACGTAGGCGACAAATACGCGGATCTGATTCAGGAAGCGCTCGACAATCTCGGACTCGGATACGAAGATGTGAAATTCGTTACCGCCGAGGACGATCCGTCGAACACGCCCACCCGGCACGACGGCGGGTTCTCGGCTCATAGTTCGAGCGCCGGTCTGAATACTGATTCAACTCCGCAGGCGGCGCCGGGGTTGCATCCGACGCAAGGGCGCTTCGACTGGGACAGCGCCGCGCAACTGAATCCGCGCTATACCTTTGACGCCTTCGTGATCGGCAGCGGCAACCAGTTTGCGCATGCGGCCTGTCAGGCGGTGGCGGAGCGGCCTTCGAAAGCTTACAACCCGCTCTTCCTCTACGGCGGCACCGGCATGGGCAAGACTCACCTGATGCAGGCCATCGGCCACGAAATCAAGCGCCGGACGCCGCAATCCGCCATCTGTTACGTATCGAGCGAGAAGTTTACCAACGAGATGATCAACTCGCTCCGCTACGACAAAATGATCGGCTTCCGCGACAAATTCCGGACCATGGATGTACTCCTGATCGACGACATCCAGTTCCTGGCGCAGAAAGAGCGCACCCAGGAAGAGTTCTTCCACACCTTCAATGCCCTGCACGAGTCGATGAAGCAGATCGTGATCGCCAGCGACCGCCCGCCCAAAGAGCTGGCAGAATTTGAGGATCGCCTCCGCAGCCGCTTCGAGTGGGGCCTCATTGCCGACATCCAACCCCCCGACCTGGAGACGAAAGTCGCCATCCTGCAAAAAAAGGCGGAGCAGGAACGGGTAACCCTGCCTGTGGATGTGGCGTTGTTCATCGCTTCCAACATCCGCTCGAACGTGCGCGAACTGGAAGGTGCGCTGATCCGCTTGGTGGCCCATTCTTCGCTGATCGGCGCCACCATCACGCTCCCCTATACCCAGCAGGTATTGAAGAATTTCATCGACTCGCAGGCCCGCAAGGTGACGATTGAATCCATTCAGAAGGCGGTGGCTGAGCAATTCGGCCTGCGCCTGGTGGAAATTAAGTCGAAGAATAATTCGCGGTCAATCGTTTATCCCCGGCAGATTGCGATGTACTTGGCGAAGCATCTTACCGAAGCCTCCCTGCCTGAAATTGGACGCCAGTTCGGCGGTAAGCACCACACGACCGTCTTGCATTCGGTGGATAAGATTGAAGAGGTTCGCAAGAGCGACAAGGATTTAAACAGGTTGCTCAATAAAATGACCGAGCAGTTGGGCGCGTAAACGGCACTTTCCACCGCCTTTTCCACTATTCAGCCCGTTCTTTCTACCCCTTGGCTGTGGAGTGTCTGTGCACGCTGTGCGAGATGGGACAGAAACCCGAGAACCGTCCATGGGTTACAATGGCTTCCGCTGGAACGGGGAATGATTATTCACATAAAGGATCGATGTGGAAACAATTGAACCGAAGGGATCTGGACCGTTTTTCCACTTCTCCGACGCCCCTACGGTTACTACTGGTTTTATTGCTTTTGTATTTGATATAAGAAGAGAACAGAAGTAGAGTCGGGAGACCCAATATATGCCAGCGGAAGTCGCCCCTGCCATAGCCGCAACATCGACGACCATGGAAATAACAGTCAGCAAATTTGAACTCCTTCGCGAACTGACAGCCACTCAGGGTGTCGTCGAGCGCAAGACCACGATTCCCATCCTCTCCAACTATCTTTTCGAGGCCGCGGGAGACAAATTATCGCTAACTGCGACGGATCTCGACCTGAGCCTGCGCACGTCCTGCAATGCCAAGGTGAAAAAAGAAGGCGCATGCACAATTCCGGCGCGCAAACTTCACGACTACGTGAAACTCCTACCCGATGCCGATATCACCATCCGGTTGCTCGAGAACCATTGGGTGAGTATTCGTTGCGGACGCTCCAACACGAAGATGGTTGGTATGGCGAAGTCGAATTTTCCGGGTTTGCCGGTATTTCCGTCAGTCGGAGCGATCAAGATTCCCGCCGCTGTGCTGCGCTCGATGATTGCCAAGACAGGATTCGCCATTGCCAGCGAGGAGTCGCGCTACACCCTCAATGGGGCATTGATGGTGCTGAAGCCAGAGTCAATCACCATGGTTGCAACCGATGGCCATCGCCTGGCTCACATAGAGCGAGGAGGAGAAAAGTTTGAAGGCGTTTCTGGCGAGATGAAAACGCTGATTCCGAAGAAGGCAATGGACGAGTTGAAATCGCTGCTCGATTCCCATGGCGAGAGCGCTGCCGAGACCATCGACTTCGCCAAGGATGAATCCACTCTCTTCTTCCGCGTAGGTCCGCGTTTACTAACCTCGCGCCAGCTAACGGGCCAGTTCCCCAACTACGAGGCCGTGCTGCCAAAGGACATCTCGAAGTCGATAGCGTTGCACGGCGAAGAACTCGGAGCCGCAATCGCGCGCGTGGCCCAGTTCGCCGATGAGCGCTCCCGCGCCGTGAAACTGCGTCTGGAAAAAGGCGAGCTGAAGATTTCCGCATCGTCAACCGAAACCGGCGACTCCGAGGATTCCCTCGAAGTAGCCTATGACGGCGAACCAATACAAATAGGCTTCAACGCCCAATACCTGATCGACTTCATAAAAGCAACCGGTTCGTGCGATGTAAAACTCGAGCTAAAAGATGCCCAATCCGCCGGCCAGCTCCGTCCCGCGGAATCCGAAGACTACAAGTACCGCTACATCGTAATGCCGATGCGGATCTGAACAGCCAAACCTTCAGTTCTTCGGAAAAACTTTCAGATTGTTGGGCTCCCCCGCATTGTCTGCCGGAACCGCCAGGAGTTCCTGAATTTTTTCTTTAGCGATTCCCTCGCTCTCCGTAAGAACCTTCCAGAGGGCATCAGCCACTATCTCACTAGGACTTGTCCGTTCCTCGTGACGCTTTTTCCTGCGCCCGGCGATAACATCCATCACAAGCTTTTCTGTTGGCGTGAGATAAACAGCCACTTGCTCTGCATCGTCGTCAAGTCTTTTCCGCTTCGCCATAAAATTCCACTTGCATTGTTATTATAATATTATAATATCAAATCCAGTCTACCTTATCTATTTGTCGAGGACACTGTGGCCACCGAAGAGAAGGTATTGCAAAAGGAACTAATGGTGTTCGAGCAGCACAAAAGGGAATGGCTACAGACCCATCTCGGCGACTTCGTCGTGATTGCGGATGAGACCGTCGCAGGGTTCTATCGGGATTACGAATCCGCATTCAAGGCGGGGCTGAGCAGGTTCGGCATCCGAGCGTCCTTTCTTGTTAAACAGGTTTGGGCAGAAGAACCTGTTTACCTCATCCATTGACCTCGTGCATTGAGGATGTCAGTAGTGAAGTTCCCTTTTACACCTACGAGCTTGCTTCAGCAGGGACCGCACATCAGAATACTGATCAGCGCGACAAGGCTTGAGGTCGACGAGGGAAGAGCGATCGGTCTTGAATTCCCGGAGCTGCCAGTCAGAGCTTTGATCGATACCGGAGCGTCACTAACCATCATAAACCCACAGATCGCCGCCACATGTAAGCTCAGGCAGACAGGCCGTCAGAAGATCAATGCAGTTGGCGGAGAGGCAGGCGAATACCCAGAGTACGCGTCTGCGATTGCATTTCCGGGGAGTGAGTTGCCTAGCCTGGACACTACTCGTGTCGTGGCATGCCCAATCATCAGGCAGCCGTTTTTCGCCTGCCTAATCGGCCGTGACATAATGCGAAAGTGGCTGTTCAAGTATGATGGCCGGTCCGGTGAGATCGAGATTCTGGTTTAGCTGGGGCGCTACGGACCAAGGCTCCTGCTTAGCCGCCTGTAATCGCTAGGCGCTGCTCGGATTCCCGCGCCTGTTGCCACATCCCCGCCTTGTCATTTTGCACCTTGACCAAAGGCCGCTCAGCATTTACATTTTGGGGCCATTCCATAAACGGGAGAAGACAAAATGTTATCCGGCTTCAAGCAGTTCGTCCTTCGCGGTAGCGTCGTAGATTTGGCGGTAGGCGTGGTGATTGGCGCGGCCTTCGGCACCGTCGTCACCGCCCTGGTCAAGGACATCATCAATCCCATCATCGCGCTCGTGGCAGGCAAGCCCGACTTCACCGGAATCTCATTCACAATCGGGAGCACGGTGTTTCCCATTGGCGATTTCATCACCGCGCTGGTCAGCTTCCTGCTGGTCGCGGCAGCGGTTTACTTCTTTGTAGTAACTCCCATCAATGCCTTGATCGCGCGTACCCGCAAGGATCCCGCGCCGGCCGATCCAACCACAAAGAAGTGCCCCGAATGCCTGAGCGAGATTCCGATCGACGCGCGCCGCTGCAGCCATTGCGCCCAGCCGGTGATGGGCAAGGCCGCGTAGCAGTTGCGGAAGAAGCCGGCTTCAGGATGAGGATGCACTAAGCCCCGCGGCTTTTCAGAACGCTTTACCAGAATCCAGCAGGATCGTGACCGGCCCTTCGTTGACCAGTTCCACCTGCATCGTTTCCTGGAAGCGTCCGGTTTCCAAGCGCACGCCCGAGGCGCGGACTTTCTCCACAAAATATTCGTAGAGTTCGCGCGCCTGCTCCGGCGGAGCGGCCCCGTCAAACGATGGCCGTTTGCCCCGGCGAGCGTCCCCGTAGAGGGTGAACTGCGAAACCACCAGCAGCGCGCCGCCCACCTCCGCGACCGACAAATTCATCTTGCCGCCCGCATCTTCAAAAATGCGCAGGCCAATCGTCTTCTCGACCAGGTAATCCGCCCCAGCGCGAGTATCTCCCGCGCCCACCCCGAGTAGAACCAAAAGGCCGAGGCCGATCTCGCCCGTGATCTCGCCCTTCGCAGTAACTCGGGCACGGCGAACGCGCTGCACCACGGCGCGCATTCAGCGGCGAGCCTCGCCGAGAAGCCTCTCGTCTCCGGCGAGCGCCTGTAGAAGATCGAGCAAGATTTGCACGCCCAAATCGTGACATGACTCCGGCGAAATGAGCAAGCGCACCGCTCTCATGAGCCACGAAGGACGCAGAAGCACGCAAAGCAGCACGAAGGAAACGATGCCGGGAATTAACGCCGTGTGTGACTTCGTGTCCTTTGCGGTCGATGAATCGAAGACGCTGCCAGGCGATGCGGAGTTTGACCGCTCTCCCCGCCGCCAGTTAGCATTCCGTAGTGATCTCCACCCAACCAGCTTTCTTTTGCAACCCGCCGAGAGATTCCGGCGTCGTATCGCTGAAAGACCACGGCTCCGTATCAAGGTATCGCTCCGTATCAGGGTATCGCTTTAGCGATACCGCAAGTCCTTCTCCCTTACCTCCTTTGCATACTTTTCCGATCCCTTTTAGACTACTAGTTTCGACTTCATTCGATCGTGTGAGCAACATGCATTAGTAATTCAGCAGTCGTAATTAGCAAAAGCGGCCCGGAACCCGGACCCGCGATTCCCAGACTCAGAAACGAGGAGAACATGGCAGCCATTGATGAAAAAGTGAAACAGATTATCGTCGAGCAGTTGGGTGTGGACGAGGCCGAGGTCACGCCCAGCGCGTCGTTCGTGGACGACCTGGGCGCCGATTCGCTCGATACCGTCGAACTCGTGATGGCCTTCGAAGAGGCCTTCGATATCGAAATCTCCGACGAGGATGCGGAGAAGATTCGCACCGTATCCGATGCCGTCGACTACATCGGAAAGCACGCGAAGGCAGGCAAGTAATTTGGCAAGTAATTCGACAAGAAGGGTCGTCATTACCGGCATCGGCCTGATCTGCTCCGTGGGCAACACCACCGGCGCGGTGTGGCAGGCCCTGCTCGCGGGCAAAAGCGGCGTCGGACGCATCACCGGGTTCGACGCCTCCGCCTTTGCCTGCCAGATCGCAGCCGAGGTCCTCAACTTTGATCCCTTCGATTTTATCGAGAAAAAAGAAGTAAAGAAGATGGGCCGCTTCATCCACTTCGCCATCGCCGCCTCCGACGAAGCGATGAAGATGTCCAACCTCCAGGTAACTCCCGAAAACGCCGAGAGCGTAGGCGTGCATATCGGCTCGGGCATCGGCGGATTCGACGTGATCGAGCGCGAACATAGCGCGCTCCTCGCGGGCGGACCGCGCAAGATTTCCCCGTTCTTCATTCCCGCCGCCATCATCAACCTCGCCGCCGGGCACGTCTCCATGCGCTTCGGCGCCAAGGGTCCGAATGAAGCGACGGCCACTGCCTGCACCACCAGCGCCCACTCCATCGGCGATTCCTTCCGCATCATCCAGCATGGCGATGCCGACGTAATGATTGCCGGAGGCTCCGAAGCCGCCATTACTCCCATGGGCGTCGGCGGATTCGCCGCCATGCGCGCACTTTCCACGCGCAATGACGACCCCGCCCGCGCCAGCCGTCCCTGGGACAAGGATCGCGACGGCTTCGTGATGGGCGAAGGCGCCGGCATCCTGATCCTCGAAGAACTCGAACACGCCCGTCGCCGCAGCGCCCCCATCCTGGCGGAATTGGTTGGCTACGGTATGTCCGCGGACGCCTATCACATGACTCAACCCGCCCCCGAGCACGAAGGCGGTTTTCGCGTAATGCGCAACGCCCTGCGCGATGCCAAACTCGATCCCAGCGTCGTCGGCTACGTCAACGCCCACGGCACCTCGACGCCGCTCGGTGACACCCTCGAAGCGCACGCCATCAGAAATTTGTTTGGCAAGAAAGTCCCGGTCAGTTCCACCAAGTCGATGACCGGTCATCTGCTAGGCGGAGCCGGAGGATTAGAGGCGGGAGTAACGGTGCTGGCGCTCCGCGATCAGATTCTCCCGCCCACCATTAATCTCGAAAATCAGGACCCTGATACCGAAGGCATGGATTTCGTTCCCAACCAAGCCCGCAAAGCCGATTTCGAATACGCCATGTCAAACTCATTCGGCTTCGGAGGCACCAACGGCGCTCTCCTCTTCCGAAGGTGGACGGAATAAGAACTCACGTAGCGACGGCCGCCCTCGGCCGTCCAAGCGGAGCAGATCCCCATAAGCGCTAACTTAAGCAGGACGGACTCGAAGTTGACCCTGCCGATCGGTTTCTGGGCGGTAACTCCCGAGCGCGAACAAGAAAAAACAGAAACCTCTTCAATCTTTTTTCATAGCGTCGATCATCGCATAGAGCTGCGAAGTGTCCGTCACCTCTACGAACGGCTTGCCGGTACGTTTGCTGCTGACCACCCAGATCGTCGGCGTGTGCTCGATATGCAGACTCAAGCCCAGATCCTTGTCTGCCCGCACCAACCCCGCCAGTTTGCCCTCCGGATCCACAACGAACGGCAAGGCGATCTTGTGCTCGTCGGCAAACTTCGCCGCAAATTGCTGCAAATTCTGCGGATTGATCTCCAGTTGGTGCGCGAACACCGCCTCGCGGAACGCGTTCCCCGCTTCCTGCGAATGCGTGTCGAAGTAGCGCGCCAGCACGGCGGCTGTAAACGACCAGTTGTGCGCCGGCAACGGAAAATCGTGCTGCACCAGCGGAATCTTATAAGTCCGTGAAGCCTGCTCCAGCAGCGGCGCGACGCGGCCACATTGCGGACATTGCAGGTCTTCGAAAACCACGATTGCAACCTGCGCCCCCTTCGGCGGACGGAGAGCCTCCGGCACATCCTGCGCAAAAACCGGCAGGCAAAGCAGCACCAGACAGGCAAGAACAAGAGACGACAAAAGTAGAGACACCAGACGCGGCAACAGTAGTTGAATCTTCATAGTTTTATTTGGATACAGCACCGAACCAAGAATATCCCATGGTAGCGAATCCATCCCGTTCGCGCACCTGAACAGCCTCTGAGTAAGCCCCGGAGGGGCGAACTAACTTAGCCCAGCGCTTCAGTGAGTGTGTGAGAACCAACTTGAAATCGGGGAAGAAGTGAGGGATAAGGAGGGATGTCACGATTCCTGGAGTACAGCCCCGAGCAAGCGTATTTGCTGCCGCCGAGCGTGAAGGACGAGCTGGGCGCGGATCATTTGAGCTTTTTCCTGCACCGGATGGTGGAGCGGCTGGACCTGAGCGAGTTCGAGCGGGCCTACAGCGACGAAGGTGGGGTGCTATATGCGCCCGCGCTGATGCTGAAGGTGTGGCTCTATGCCTATGCGCTGGGGATGACGAGCGCGCGGCGCTTGGAGCAACGGATCGTGGAAGATCTGGCCTTGCGTTATCTGGCGGGCGGGCAGCGGCCGGACCACTGGGCGTTGAGCGCGTTTCGGCGGCGGCACGCGCGGGCGCTGAACGACGTGTTCACGCAGGTGGTGGAGATGGCGCGGCAGTTGGGCATGGGGAAACTGGGGATGGTGGCGCTGGATTCGACGCGCATCCGGGCGAGTGCGTCGCGGGAACGGATCGACACGGAGCCGCGCTTGCGCCGGGAACGGGCGAAGATTCGGCGGCAGATCCGACGCTGGCAAAAGGCGTGCGAGGCGTGCGATCCGGACGAAGGCGCGGGGACGCGAGTGCGGGTGGAGAAGCTGGAACAGAGACTGGCGGAGTTGCCGCGGCGTCTGGAACGATTACGCAAGAGTGGAGAAGCGAAGTTATCGCCGCGGGACGCGGAGGCGCGGTTTCTGCGGGAGCGGGGCGGATTTGCGCTGGGTTACACGGCGGAGATGGCGGTGAGCCAGGATCATCTGATCGTGGCCCAACGGGTGACGCTGAACCGTTGCGACGTGCCGGCTCTGGTGCCGCTGGTGGAGGAAGTGGAGGAGCGGACGGGCGAGCGACCGGAGAAAGCATTGGCGGATGCGGGCTTCTACAGTAACGAGAATGTGCGCGCGCTCGAGGAGCGTGGCATCGACGTGTACCTGCCGGACCCGAACCTGGCGCGCGAACTGAACACGGGGAAACGAGCGCGCACGATCGGACGGAACCGGGTGCGCAGTCCGGAACTGAAGGCGATGCGGAAGAAGTTGCGCGGCGCGGCCGGACGAAAGGTGTACGGACGACGCAAGGCGCTGGTCGAACCGGTGTTTGGGGTGTTGAAGCAGCAGCGGGGCATGCGGCAATTTCGCACCCGAGGACAAGCCAAGGTGGCAGCGGAATTCACGCTGGCAGCGATCGCCTACAACGTGACGCGCTTGTTCGCCCGCCGCTGAAACCTGGGACCGGCTGATTGCGAAGTACGGGAGTGGCAGCATGACCGGAGACGAGAGTCATCGATAAAAATCGAGTTCTCACACACTCACTTCAGCGCTGGGAAAAGTGGGAAGAATGACCTAAGTCCCGGAGGGACGACCCAGTTCTCACGCCCACTCTTCCGGGGCTGGCCCTCCGCCATGCCTACCTCAACTCGCTGTTGGGGTTGAGGTTGTAGAAATAGTAAAACCGCAGCCCAAGAATTTGGCCGGGAAATTCCCTCGGCAGCGGCGGGAACGGGGTGGAAGCCGTGATGCTCGCCCACGCCGCCCGGTCGAGCGCCACGTCGCCGGACGAGGTGTGCACCACCATGCCCGTCGTCTTGCCATCCTTCAGGATGACGAACTCAATCGAAAGCTTGCCCTGTTTCAAGATCGGCGGATACACCGACGGCGGCATCAGGTTATACCAGTTCTGTTTCACAATTTGCACGATACGCGTCAGGTAAGGACTAAAATCCACGCCCATCGTGTCGGTCAGGATTTCCGCCTGGTCTAGCGCCTTGGCCCCGCTCCTGCCCGGGCTCCCAAATTCACCCGCTTGTCCAGCGCCGCCGTAGCCCCCACGGTTGGCGGCTGCGGCCTGTTCCGCTTGCTGAATCGCCGAGCCCGCTGTCATCTGAGCATTAAAATTCGGCATCGGCCTGCTCTGCGGAGGCGTCTGCAACCGCGCCGTCTGATCGCTCGCCTGCGGCTGCGCAAATCCCGAACTCTCCTGCGGCGCCGGCTGCTGCTGATTCTGCGCAACCGGGTTTTGCGGCGGCTGGCCCTGCGCCGGTGGCTGCGGCGCAGTCTCACCCGGCGGTCCCGGACGCGAGCTCCGCAGTATCTGCTTCAACTCTTCGCGATTAATCTGCGGCGCTTTGCTGGTCGCGATCCGGTCCTTATCCGAAATCACCTTCGCATCGGGGCGCCGCGTCAGCTTCTGCTCGTCCGGCGGCAGTTCCAAAAACGTCGCGTCCTTTGACCGGTCCGCATCCGCACGAATCGCCAGATCCACCGTCCGGTGCGGCAACAGCCCCATCAACTTCTCGCTGTTCCACAACAGAATGATCACCATCAAGTGCAGGATCACCGACAGCCAAAGCGCTTCCCGCTTCCGCGACCGCGAGAGATCGTCCTGCAACTGAATCAGGAGATGCGGAACATCGTCGGGATTGAAGCCCCGGTAAGCCGTCTCCCAGTGTTGCCCTTCGAACAAATCGCGCTGCTCCGGTTGCTCCGCGGGCGGAGGCAATGATTCGCCAGACGATGGATCGCGAGACGGAATTTGAGTAACCGGCATCAGGCAGAGACTACCAACCTTAGAACCACGGGCAGGCTCCAGGGTTGCGTACTATGTCGCGTACTATGTCGCGTACTGTGTTGCGTGCTATGTTGCGTAACGTGTTGCGCAACTCACGCGCAAGATTACGCGCAAAGATTACGCGCAAAGCTCCTTCGTAAAGTTACGTAAACTACGGAGCCACGGCCGCCAATCCCATTGTCGCATTTTTTGCGTCAGCCGCGTGAGTACCTGGGTAATAGCCTTGAGGGCCGAACTGAGCAGATTTCCCACTGCGGGATTGCCCAGGTCAGATTTCGGATCGCCAATTTCGATCCGTCGCCATCACAACTTTTGTTGCTCCGTTATTCCAGTTTCACAAATAGCGTAGACTGACTTTGCCGCCGGCGATTCAGAGCCAGCACTTCGCATCTAGGATTTCCCCTGTGTTTCTTTCCCCTGTGTTCCTCTGTGTCCCATGTGGTTCGGTCTTTGACCGCAACCCTCTCCGGGTAAACCGGACTGCACTTCCGTGAAAGCCTCTAGTCCTGCGGTCTCCTTCCAACGTAAAATGCTCTTTAGAGATCTGGCCTATGTTCCAAATCCAAAGAGGAACTCGCCCTCGCGGCGTATCTGCTCACCGCGTTTCCGCACGTCGCGTGTCTGCACCTCGTGTATACGTGCCCGGTGTAACTGTACTAGTAGTGGTAGTAGGAATCGCTCTGTTCGCCAGTCCCAGCAGAATGCTAGCCCAGCGGGGCGGCGGCGGAGGAGGACACGGCATGCCGACCGGCGCTGGCGGCGGCGCCGGCCTTGCCTCAGGGGTAAACGAAAAGGATGATCTCAGGAACTTTCATCAAGCCATGGCCGTCCAAGCCACCGATGAGCAGCGCGCCGCGTTCATGAAGGTCGCGCAATGCACTCAGGCCGCCGGCGACCGGTTAAAAACCTTTCGCGGACTTCTGCAGAACGTTCCCGCGTCGTCACCGCTGTCCGCTCGCGCAACCACCCTCGATCAAGCCATCGAACAAGCGCGCGCCAGCAACAAGAATTTTCTCGCCTCGTTTTCTTCCAAACAAAAATCCGGCCTGAAAGACATCGCCAAAAAACTGGAAAAAGCGGATTCCGACATCGACAAACAAGTGAAGGCGTTGGATCAAATCGTCCAAATCGTCCAAACGTCCAAATCAGACCTCGAACCGATCGCCAGCTCTGCCGCCAGTCTCGGCAAGGAACTCGCCAGTTTCCAAGAAGAGCAACTCGCGCTCGGCAGAGAAATGGGGATTCTCCTCCCCACCGACGGCCAGGATCTCACCTTCAACCTTCCCAAGGTGACAAACTCGATCAACATAGCCGGACAGCCCGTCTCCATCCCAGCTTCAGGCATCGTCTCCCGCCAGTCCGCTGCAACGCCCACTGGAACTCCCGCCGAAAACGGCCGCAACCTCTTCAGTCTCAAGCTGACCGCCGATCTCTCCGACGTGCAGCACAACATCACCGCTCTTCTCCGCTCCAAAATAACCCGCTCTCCGCGCTGCGGCGAGCGCCTCGAGATTCGACAAGCTACGCTCACCCCGATGGCTCCCGCCAGCCTCGTGGTGGCGCGCCTGCACTTCGAGCGCTGGGTCTGCCCGCCGGGTCAGGAAGCCCCTATGGAAGTGGCTGGCGGCGAGGGCACCATCGAAGTCAAGCTGACTCCCACGGTCGAACAAAATGCCAGCTTGGGCCTCATCTCCGAAATTACCCGAGTTGACGCCGAGCGCTTCCTCCGCGACATGCTCCGCTCCGGTGATCTAGGCGACACGCTCCGCGAGCAAATTGCCGCATCGGTCCTCTCCGCAATGCAAAAGGGCACAGACCTAAAAGTCACACTTCCCCCCGCCGCGCAGTCGTCCGCCACCCTTCAGAAAGCGCAATTCCAGGATGACGGAGCCGGCCAGCTAAGTCTCCTCGTCGAAGGTCAGCTCCAGTTCTCCGAAGAGCAGACCCAACGATTTGCCGCCCAACTAAAGCCCGCGCCATAGAGGACCGTGTGGTGACGGGACTCCGCCCCGTCCAGCGGCGCTTCGTAAAGTTATGCAAAGATTTGTCCGAATCCTGTTTCCCACGCAACTTCCGGCTTACAATTCCATTCAAACATACAGACAGCTCGTTCTGAAAAGGAGATCCCCATGCTAAAGAAGTCCCTTCTCGTTCTTCTCGCGGCCAGCCTCATCTCGATCGCCGCGCCTTTCGCGGTGGCCCAATCGTCCGACAATCAGCAGCCCGCGCAGGGCAACGGTGGCTGGCACCACGGCCCCCCCGATCCCGCCCAGCGCACCCAGGAACTAACCAGGAAACTCAAGCTCACCGCCGATCAGCAAACCAAAGTGCAGGAAATCCTCCAGTCCGAACACTCCCAGATGGAGACCTTGCACCAGGACACGTCTCCTTCCCAGCAAGATCGCCACGCCAAAATGATGGACATCCACAAGAGTGGCGACGCGCAGATCCGAGCGCTTCTCGACTCTAACCAGCAAAAGAAGTGGGACGAAATGCAAGCCAAGCGTGAGCAATGGGGACAAGGCCACCACCACGGCCCGCCCGCCGGAGGCGAGGTCCCACCACCCCAGCAATAACAAGCACTCGCTTAAGGAGGACGGGCCCGTCCAGGGTTAAGCAGAGAGGGGCTTACGTAGAGACGGCCGACCCCGGCCGTCCAGCCGAGCGAAGCTCGGCAGCTGCCAGCAGTCAGAGCAACGCAGCGTTAGCGATAGGCTGTTCGACTGCTGCAATCCAGCCCCTAGCTCCCCAGCCCGATCCGCCCCGCATGCCGCCCAATCTCCCCGAGAATCGCCAACCCCAACTCCAGCGCTCTCCGTCCATCCTCCAGCGAAACTACCGGACGCGACCGCTCCCGCACCGACTGCAAAAATGCCGCGATCTCCGCCAGCAGCGGCTCCTCCGCCGTAATCGCAGGCTTAGCCATAGAGATCTGCGGATTGACGCGGGAGGCGCCGTGGGTGCCCCATCCTAACGTCGCGTTCTTTGCGACGTTAGGATGGGCCTCGCCCGACGCGCCGGAGACCGAAAACACCAGCACATCCTGCCGTCCATAGTCGATCGAAATATACTGTCCCGCCTGAAAAAACCGCAGCTTCCGAACGCGCTCGGTAGAAACCCTGCTCGCCGTGAAGTTGGCCACGCACCCCGATTCGAACTCGATGCGCACATTCGCGATATCCACCTTGCTCGAAAGAATCGGCAGCCCCACCGCCCGGATCTCCTTCACCCCCGACTTCACGAACGTGAGCACAATGTCGAGGTCGTGGATCATCAAGTCCAGCACCACGTCCACATCCAGCGCCCGCGGAGAAAACACGCTAAGCCTATGCACCTCAAAAAACATCGGCCGCGTGATCAGCGGCAAAGTAGCCCGCACCGCCGGATTAAAACGCTCCAGATGCCCAACCTGCGCTACCCGCGCGTGCTGCGCAGCCAGGCGAATCAGTTCGTCCGCCTCGCCCAGAGTCGCCGCCACCGGCTTTTCGATCAGCACGTCAACCCCAGCTTCCATCAGGGCGCGCGCCACCCCGAGATGCAGAACTGTAGGCACGGCCACCGAGGCCGCCTGCACGTCGCTGTGCGCATTCATCATCTGCTCGACGGAGCCAAACGCCGCGCAGCCAAACTCACGCGCCACCGCCTCCGCCCGCGCCCTATCCGGATCGACCACCCCCACCAGCCGCATGCTGCCCGCCTGCTGCAGCTGCCGATACACCCGAGCATGATTCCGCCCAAAAGCGCCCACCCCAACCACCGCAACATTGGTAGGCAATTCTTTGTTCGGAAATTTATTGCTCGGAAGTTCAGTGCTCAGATGAGTGCTCCGGAACCAACAAATAACGCGCTATTGTCGCAGTTCCACCCCCAGATAGGAAAGCGAAACCAAGAACGACTCAAACCGCTGTCATCCTGAGCGCAGTCGAGCCAAGCGCGAAGCGATTGGCTCGGCGGAGTCGAAGGACCCCTACACGTTTTATCCCGTCCGCGCTATAGCAGGGACTTCTCCCCGGTCGGTAGGTCTACGTTCCCGGCTGTCAATTCTTCACACCTTCTTCAGCAGCGCCATCTGCCCCGCATGATAAAGCTCGTGCTGCACCACGCCATGGAGCATGTAGTAAAACGTGTAGTGCGCGCCCTCTTTGCCCGGAACCATATCGTCAAGCCGAGATTCCGGAAGAGCAGCCACGGCCACAACCAGTTCCTCGTGACCGCACCGCACCTGCGCCAACGCCGCGCGCCAAGCAGCCGCGCTCGTATCCGTAACCGGAGGAAAATTCTCCGCATCGGAGAGCTCCACCGCCGCACCCCCCAACCGCCGAAGCACGGCCCCATCCCAAGCCGCAACATGCAGCACCAGCTCCCAGATCGTGTGCGCACCAGCAATGGGACGCGCCGCCGCCCGCGCCGCCGTAACGCCCTCCAAAATTTCAAACAAAGAGTCCCCATGCCAAGCCCCGCCATCAAACGCCCGGCGAAGCTGGTCCGCAATGCGAGCCGTTTCCGACCGATCCGTTTTAGACATGGGATGCCTCCATTTCGCAAGCATACCTGAATAACGGGTATTCAGGTATACTGTCTTTGTGATCTCCAGCTTCGGGGATGCGACGACTGCCGACATCTATCACGGGAGCGACACCAAAGCGGTCCGCAGGATTCGGCGTGAACTCTGGGACCGGGTGCAGTGCAAACTCGACTTGCTGAACGCCTGCACCTCCGTCGAGGACCTGCGGATACCCCCTGCCAACCGACTGGAGAAGCTGAAAGGAAATCTCGCTGGCTTTTATAGTATCCGCGTGAACCAGCAATGTCGCATCGTCTTCAAGTTCGCGAACGGCAACTGTGAAGAAGTTCGCTGTACATACTACCACTGAGGAGCAACGACCATGCTGCCAGAATTTCGCATCGCAACTCATCCCGGCCAAGTCCTGCTGGCGGAGTTTCTCGAACCGCTGCGACTCACCCAGGCCGAACTCGCCCGCACTCTGCATATCCCTCTCAACCGTGTCAACGAACTGGTTCGCGGCAAGCGCGGCATCACACCCGAGTCCGCCCTCCTGTTTTCTGAATACTTCAGGAATTCTCCCGAGTTTTGGATGAACCTCCAAACCGCGCACGATCTGTCGCGCGTGCGCCAGGAAATGCGCAAAGATATGCGCAAACGCCCCGGCCGAATCGCCAGAATCAAGACGCCCGCGAAAGCCCGCCGTCGAGCCCAGGGCGCAAACTGACGCGTAACACTGAAGTCAGAGGTGGGAGGTCAGATTGTAGAGGTAACCGCTCTTTTTCACCTCTGACTTCTACCTATTCCGCGCACACCGTGATCCCCGCCTCATCCGCCGCCCGCGTCATCGCCGCGCCATCCAGCAACAGGCATCGCCCCGCGTCCACCGCTAGACAACTCGCCCCCGCCCGCGCCATCGTCTCGATCGTCGCCACCCCAATCACCGGAACATCAAAGCGCATGTCCTGCCCCGGCTTCGCAATCTTCACGACCGTCAGCGCCCGGCTCAGCGTCGAAGCCGCGCCCGCCAATGCCGATGTCGATTCTAGTTCCGGTTCCATTTTCGCTTCCGATCCTAATCCCAACGACCGCATCAGCAGCCCCGCCCGCTCAATCGTCGCATCCGTGCCCTCCATCGCCTCCACCGCCACGCACGCCGCGCCCGCGATCACCACCGTCTGCCCAATGTCGTACTCCGCTAGCCGCCGCCCCACCGCGCGTCCATACTCGATGTTCTTGCGTTCCTGCTCGCTAGGAGCCCGCCTGGTGAGCACTCCCGCTTTCGCCAGCAGCGGCTCCAGTAGCGCGGTCGAGTTCTCCAGCATGATTCCCTCCTCCGCCAGCACCGTCGCGATCGCGCCCAGCAGCGAGTCCGTATTGCGAGTAGCCAGCGAAAGCAGCAGCTTCGCCAGCCGCCAATCCGGCTTGATGGAGGAAAAAATCTGTTTGTGCTTAACCTGCCCCGCCATAACAGCGCGAGTGACGCCCGCAGTCCTAAAAGTCTCGATGAGCTTCGACAACTCCCCCAAAGAAACCCAGTGAACGGAAGCGGCGCCGCGCGACGAGATCTCAGGGAACGCCTCTTCCTTGATGGCCGCGACCACGACCTCATACCCCTGAGCCCGAGCCGCATCCAGCACCAGAAAAGGAAACTTCCCGTTGCCCGCGATAAGCCCAAGACGTGTCATCGAAAAGAACCACGTAGGGACGGCCGCCCTCGGCCGTCCAGCCGCGCAAAGCGCGGCAGCGTTGGCACGCGGCGGTCGATAGCGCAACTTCGCGCCGATCGACAGCCGAGGCCGGGCGTCCCTGCGCAAGCAGTGAAGCCTTCCACTACTTAATCACTCCCCGTTCCGAGGCCTCGATGAATCGAATGAGCACGTCGATATCTTCTCCGCGATCTTGCTCTGCGCGCAGCTTTTCCAGCGCCTGCGAAGTATTCAGCTTCGAAGCCAGCAGCACCCGGTAAGCATGATGAATCTTCCCAATCCGCTCCTTACTAAATCCCCGCCGCTCCAACCCCACGGCATTCAATCCATAAGCGTGCGTTCCCCGCTCCGCCGACGTCTTAGAAAATGGCAGCACGTCCCGCGTTATAGTCGTGCCCCCGCCGATAAACGAATACCTCCCGATCCGCACGAAGTGATGCACCGGGCACAGCGCCCCCACCGTCGCCCAGTCTTCCACCGTGACGTGCCCGCCCAGCGTGGCCGCATTCGCCATGATGATGTGACTCCCAACCTGGCAATCGTGCGCAATGTGTGTATAAGCCATGATCAGGTTGTGATCGCCGACGCGAGTGCATCCCCCGCCCTTCACCGTGCCGCGGTTGATGGTGACAAATTCGCGAATCTTATTATGGTCGCCGATCTCCAGCCGAGTTGCTTCCCCGGCGTAAGTGATATCCTGCGGAGCCAGGCCAATCGAAGTGAAAGGGGAGAAGTGATTGTCCGCGCCGATTGTAGTGAGACCCTCAATCACCACGTGCGAAGCCAGACCGCAGCTCGCGCCCAGTTCCACCTCGGCCCCGATCACGCAATAAGGCCCAATCGTGCACGACGGATGTATCTTGCTTTTAGGATCGACGATCGCCGTAGGATGAATGGACATCTTAAAAGTTGCGATTGGTAATTTGTAAATTGCAATTTGGGTTGCCGAGTTTCAATTACAAATTACAAATTGGAAATTACAAATTCTCTTGCGCCTCTGCGCTTCCCGCACTCATCGCCCGCGGCACCAGCCGGCAAGTGACAATCGCCTCGCAAACCACCTTCCCGTCCACGTAAGCCTTGCCTTCCAACCGAGCCGCCGTCATCCGCCAGGCCCGCACCACCACCTCAATTCGCAACTGATCGCCCGGCACCACCGGACGCCGAAAGCGCGCCTTCTCGATCCCCGTGAACACCATCAGCATCTCGTCGCGATTCGGAACCTCAGTAAGCAACAGGAGCCCGCCCGCCTGCGCGATCGCTTCCACAATCAGCACCCCCGGCATAATCGGCTTTTCCGGAAAGTGTCCCTGAAAAAAAGGCTCGGTGATCGTCACATTTTTCAACGCGACAATGCTTTTCATCCGCACCAGTTCGATCACCCGGTCGATCAAAAGAAAGGGATAGCGATGAGGCAGGATTTTGAGAATATCGCCAATGTCCATCGCGGTTTTCGACGACGAAGCCGTTTCAGCCGCCGCCTCACCCGCCGTCGCATCACTAGTCTGGTCCATGTCCGTCATGCCGTTTCGTTCAAGGCGAAAATTATACTGTAGCGCACGTCAATGATTTCTCATCCGCGTAAATTCGATCTGACCCCCCATCGTCCGCCGCCACGCGCCACCCACCCAGGACGCTCCCCCCAGTAACCGCTCACCTGTGACGCACGCCCTAGACTCGCCCAAACTTATCGCCGATGATCAACCCAAGGGCCCTGCAAGCACTCACTCCACCCAGCCCCCGGAGCCAATCCATGAATTTGCCCGACCCGCGATCCTCGAACCCCGCTCCCACCGAACCAGATCGCCGCCAGCATCCGCGCTACACCGTCCAGGTCCAAATCGAAATCCGCCAGGAAGGCAGCGACGTCCCCATGCGCCTCGAAACCACCGACCTAAGTCGTGGCGGCTGCTATATCCAGCTGATGATGTCCCTCCCACTCGGCGTCCGCGTGCAGGCCACCCTCTGGCTCGGCGGCTATCCCGTCGTCATCCAGGGGCGCGTCGTCACCCGCCATCCCCAATTCGGCAACGGCATCATGTTCCTGGAGTTCGAAGGTGAAGGAGATCAGCTTCTAAACCGTTACCTAGAGGCGATCACCACCTAGCGTAGCGTCCCGCAAGTTCGTGGCATAGAAGTTCCTAACATAGATCCGCTCTGTCATCCTGAGCGAAGCGAAGGACCTGTGCACTTGACAGCGCCGCGAACTTGGGGCTCACACACGCTCGCACCTAGCAAAGGAATCAACCGCCAACCAGCGCTCTCAGCCAGTTTGTCGATCAAAAAATCAAGAACCCAAGCTCCGCGCAGGTCCGAAATAGCGCCGCGCTCCCACTTATTACTCCCCAGATTCCCCCCAACTCAAGTCGCCCAACTGGTGACTAACCACTGCCCACTATCCACTGCTGCTCTTCGCCATGATCACAATCGGCAGCGTCAATCCATCCCCCAGCGGCACCTCCGCCGCTTCCAACTCCGCATACCCCTTCGCCCGATAAAAAGGAACTCCTGTCAGCGTCGCTCCCATCTCCAGCCGTCGAAATCCCGCCGCCCAAGCCGCCGACTCGCAAGCCTCCAGAATCAGCCCGCCAATCCCCCGCCGCGCCCACGCCGGATGAACAAAAAATGCCCGAATCTTAGCCGCATCCCTGGCCGGATCCAGCAATGAATCCTCGCGTCCCGCAAACTGATCGCCGCCAAACAAAGTCTTGCGCTTACTCCACCCGCCGCAACCAACCAGCAGCGCCCCTCCCAAGGATTTGGCTCCCGGCGATTCCCCTCCCGGAGCCTTTGTCTCCTCTGCCGCAAAATAAGTTCCATCCGCAATCAACTGCGTGTCCACCCCATACACCGTCCGCAGCGCATTCTCCAATTGCGCCGGAGAATAATCCCCCGCCTGCAATCCCCGCACCGAAGCCTCAATCAATTCCCGAAGCAAAGGAATATCGCCAGCCCCCGCCAGCCGAATGCGTACAGTCATAACCGATCTCCAGCAGCTAAGGAAAAACGCGGGTATCGCGTAGGGACGGCCGCCTCGGCCGTCCAAGCCGAGCGGAGCTCGGCAAGGCATTCGCGTTGGCGAAAATCAGGGGAGGGGCAAGCAGCCAAATTGTCCGCAGCCGAGGCAAGGGTAGCCAACCGCTAAAAGCCAATCTGAAGGCTGAGAGCTGAGAGCCGAGAGCTGTTTCTCTACTTCCGCGCCGCCGCGCACTCTGCGCAAGGACAAACTTCCCGCAGATAAAACCAGGAATAAATTCCCAGATCGTGTTTATCGTTCCAGGAAAATTTCAGCGCATACTTCCCCACCGCCTCCGCCGAAAGCGCTTTCACCGCCGGCTTGAACATCGGTAAAGCCCCAGGAGCAACCTTCGCCTTCTCGCCCGCCTTTCGCCCCGACTTCGTTCGCTCCTCTTCGCAAAGCGCGCAAGGACAAGCATCCCGCAAAAACGCAAATGTATAGAGCGACCGGTGCCCATCCTTCCACTCAATCTCCATCCCCGTCCCCGTCGTCAAATGAATCACCACCGACTTAGGATCGTTCCCCACCCGAGGCGTAAAATCCGGCAGCGCCATAAATTAAAGTATCGCACGCCACGTGTAGCGCGGACACTCCTGTCCGCGTCCCGGTAGTGGTGCAATTTCCGAGTTGCCCTCACCCGAGCGCAAACGGCGGCATACCATCGATATCTACATCCACTCTGCGAAGACCTATACCTTGAGGTTCCGTGCGGCTCCGCTTCCGTGCAAGGCTGGGTGCTGGGGATGACGCCGCGGTCGCATTCGATCTACTTCTTTTTCGCGGGCAAATATTTCTTCTCTATAGAGGCCACCACCACGTAGTTTGGATCCACCATTTCGTTGAGATGAATCTTCGCGACTTCCGATAGCAGCTCATAAGCATCGAGTTCCGACAAACCGTAGTCCTTGTGGATCCAGTGCACAAGTTCGGTGAAAGCGATGCGCACGGCATCATCCAGGGGACGATAGGCGCCCACGGTCATGATGGCGTCGTCGTTCTCGAACTGCGGCCAGGCGATGGTGCGGCCTTTGATCACGCTCAACTGCACCCGTGCCTTCAGCGGGACCTCGATGGCGGTACCGGCGACTTCTCCATCGCCCATGGCGGCGTGGCCGTCGCCGATGTAGAACAATCCTCCCTTGACGTTGACCGGAAAGTACACCGTGTTGCCGGCGCTGGCTTCGGGCGAGTCCATGTTGCCGCCAAATTCCGCGGGGACCACAGAACTGCGCGCCTCACCATTGGCGGGCGCGACTCCGATGCAGCCGAAGAAAGGATGCAGGGGAATCTTCACCGAGAAATCGGAATCGAGCGCCTTGAAGGTGGCGGTGTTGGCGGCGTGATCGATGTGATAGAACCAGACGCGCTCGGGAAGCGGCGCATGGAGCATGGGCGTGTAGTTGGTCTCGTTGATGGCGCCAAATCCGGGAGCGAACGCGCCCACGCCCGTGTCGCCATCGACCTGCAGATCAAGAATCTTGACGGCGAGCGTGTCCCCAGGCTCCGCGCCCTCGACGAAAAATGGCCCGGCCAGTGGATTGTCGCCTTTGGACATGCTGAGCGTGTCGCCGGGCTTCCGGAGCGCGTTCCCGAAGCAGTCGAGGGTGTTGGTATCCAGGATGTCGCCCGACTTCAGACGCGCCACCGGGTCAGCGGTGGCGAACAGATACTTCACGTTGTCGATGGTGGTGGTGTAGTGGACGACGTTGCCCGTCTGCCCCTGAACCCTCTGCCCGTGAAATCCTGCCACCAGCATCACGCCCACGAGCGCCAAAGTGCCGCTTTTCCGCTGCATGCAGTTTGCCCCATTCCCGTTGCTTTTGGACTGCCCCAGAAACACCATTTGGTTTGAAAGGAGACAATTAGATACGGAAGGATGAGCGACTGTCAATGGCAAGCATCGAATCGGTCGCGGCCGAAATCACACTTCCGCAATTCGCCTCTCTGGAAGCTCTCCAAGTTCTCGATGAACGCAGCGAAAGAATCGTGGAAACGAATCACGGTAGAATGCCTAGGCAATGGCGTGAGTTCAACTGGGCACTGCCCACCGCCCACTGTTCTCCATGGACACCGCCCGCATCGCCGCCCTCCTCGAACCTTTCCTCGAGCAACCGCTTCCCCAATCTCAGCTCGATCAAATATCGATATACATCGATCTATTAATACGCTGGAACGCCCGTATCAACCTGACCGCCATCCGCCATGAAGAAGAAATAGTAACCCGCCACTTCGGCGAGTCCCTCTTCTTAGCCCGCCATCTCTTCCCAGCAAGTGTAGCGCGGACACTCCTGTCCGCGACCGCCGACACCACCGGACAGCCGGCCATTTCACAATTCCCCAAACCCTGTCATCCTGAGCGCAGCCAAGACATGCGCGAAGCGCATGTCTTGGCGGAGTCGAAGGACCCCTACATTTCCTCGCTGCCCGAGCTGCCGCAGGGAATTCTCCCCGCGCCCTCGAATCCTCCCCGCGTCCTCGACATCGGTTCCGGCGCCGGATTCCCCGCCCTGCCCCTGAAGCTCTGGGCGCCGCACATCCACCTCACGCTGATCGAATCGAATCACAAAAAAGCCGTCTTCCTCCGCGAAGTAGCCCGAGCACTTACATTGACCAACATCAATGTATTAACCGGCCGAGCCCAGACCCTTGCCCCGAGCCTCACCTCCCAAGCCGACGTAGTAACCCTCCGAGCCGTAGAGCGCTTGGAAACCGTCCTCCCTCAAGCCCTAACCTTCCTAGCCCCAAAAGGAACCCTAGCCCTACTAATAACCACCCCCCAGATCCCCCAAGTGTTGGCCCAAACGAACCTGAGTTGGCAAACCAAAATAAATGTCCCGAAGTCACGTTCGAGGGTATTACTATTTGGATACAAGGCCTAAAGTAGAAAGTACACAGTAATTATTACCCGGCAAAGTGGTCTGAGCCGCCAAGTATAGCCCGATAATTAAAGCCAAAGTGGTAGATTTACGGCATAATCTCATTATGAGAAAATATCAAAATTAGTGTTCCACGTGGAACACTTCTCACTTTTCAAGCACTCGCCCTCACAAACTCTCGATATGTTCCACGTGGAACACTCGCACGAAAGTTCGAAAACGGGCGATGTGTTCCACGTGGAACACACGCTGCATTGCCCAAAAATCGGGCATTGATTTCCCCGATGCGTTCGCATATTCTGAGCCGCAACACACAGAAAACAAAATCATGGGACGCGTCATCGCAGTTGCCAACCAGAAAGGTGGCGTCGGCAAGACTACGACCGCCATCAACCTTGCCGCTTCATTAGCCGCTGCCGAGGTCAACACCCTGCTGGTAGACTGCGATCCGCAGTCGAACTCAACCAGCGGTCTGGGCCTGGTGAAAGATCCGGACCGCATCAGCATCTACGACGTGATCACCGGCGCAGCATCCGCAGAAGAGGCCTTGCAGCTCACCAAGCTAGAGCAGCTCTGGCTAATCCCATCGCACAAGAATTTGATAGGCGCGAACATCGAACTGGTGGCGGCGGAGCGGCGCGAATATCGTCTGCGAGATGCGCTAGCAAACTTGCTCGATCGCTTTCAGTTCATCGTCCTGGACTGTCCGCCGGCGCTCGATCTCCTTACGCTGAACGCGCTGGTGGCCGCGGATGGGGTGCTGATCCCGATGCAGGCGGAGTACTTCGCGCTCGAGGGTGTGTCGGAATTACTCGACACCATCGAGCGCATCCGTGCCGAGCTAAACCCAGCGCTGGCGGTTGAGGGCGTTGTGATCACGATGTTCGATGAGCGGACAAACCTGGCGCAGCAGGTGGCGGAGGAGCTGAAAAAATATTTCGGAGATAAGCTGTGCACGACTACGATCCCGCGGAACGTACGGCTGGCGGAGGCTCCGAGCCACGGGCTGCCGGCGCTGATGTATGACGTGCGCTCGCGGGGAGCGGAGAGCTACATACGGCTGGCGAAGGAGATCCTGGACCGGCAGGCGAGAGCGGCGAGCGGGCCGGGAGAAGCGGCTTAGATTGATCTATGTAAATATTTATGTACGTCGATATGTTTACGGATGGCGCGGTTCTGCGACAGCTCGGTCAAGAAGCAGGTCCTTCGCTTCGCTCAGGATGACAAACATTAATCAGGATGACAAACATTAATCAGGATGACAAACATTAAAAGGGTATAGGCACGGCCGGGGAGACTACTTGATGACTATATCGGATGCGGCGGTCGATAAGACGGCGGAGAAGACTGGGCCGGAGAAGGTTAGCGAGAAGCTGACGGAGAAGCGGCGGGCTTTGGGGAGGGGACTGGAGTCTCTGCTGCCGGGACCACGGGTGGTGCCGGCGTCTCCCACCCTTCCGCAAAGTACGCGGAAGGATGGGGCACCCGCAGTTGCGAGTTCTCAGTTCCCGGTTCCCAGTTCTCAGGAACCCGACTCGGCGCTTGCTTCCTCCTCTTCTGGTGTTGATGGCGGACGGGCGGGGACGCCCGTCGCTCCACTAGAAGGGTCGGCGGGGACGCTGGACGAGTTGCAGGCGGTGGCTTCGGGGCGGACGGCGGATGGGGAGACGGTTTTTCTTCTGGCTCTGGATCAGATCGATCCCAATCCTTACCAGACGCGGAGAGAGTTTGATCGGGAGTTACTCGCCGAACTGGCAGATTCGATCAGGGTGCAGGGAGTGTTGCAGCCGGTGGTGGTGCGTCCGGGGAAGGAAGGGCGGTTCACCCTGATTTTGGGCGAGCGGCGGCTGCGCGCGTCGAGGCTCGCGGAGAAGACAACGATCCCGGTGATCGTGAGGCGGGTTTCGGAGCAGCAGGCGGCGGAGATGACGCTGGTCGAAAACCTGCAGCGGCAAGACCTGAATTGTGTGGAGCAGGCGGAGGCGTTCGCGAAGTTGAGCACGCAGTTCAAGCTTACGCAGGAGGAGATTGGGAGGCGGGCGGGCGTGTCGCGGGAACAGGTATCGAATTACATGCGGCTGCTGGCGCTGCCGGAAGGCGTGATCGGGGCGTTGCAGAAGGGAAGGTTGACGTATAGCCACGCGCGCGTGCTGTTGCAGCTGCGGGATAACGTCCAGATCTGGAAGTACGCGCAAAAGGCGATTGAGGAAAAGATGTCGGTGGCGAAGCTGGAGGATCTGGTGTTTGGGGTGAGTGCGCCGGCCGGGCTGAGCCAGCCCAATAAAGGAGGCGGGGCGCGGTGGGTAGATCCGAATGTGAAGGCGGCGCAGCGGTCGCTGGAGACGGTGCTGGGGATGAGGGTGCGGATTCGCGATCGGAACGGACGGGGCAAGATTTTGATCGAGTATGCGACTTTGGAGGATTTTGACCGGGTGGTTGGGATGCTGAAGGGGAAGTGAGGCCAGGTTTGTTTCACGTGGGGTATTGTGTACTCAACTATTTTGTGCGTACAAATATATACATATATTGGCCGCATAATGACAATGTACAAAATTCTTGGTGCGCGCGAGGGGGTCTTAAGTTGTTGATAATGCTAGGAGCTATGGTGTGGTTAAACAGGCACAACAGAGTGATTATTACACTGTAATTATTACATGACTTATAAAGTGGGGCGAGGACTGGGTCGTTCCTCGGGGACTTGAATCGTTCTCTTCCACTTTTCCCAGCGCTGAACACCTTGCGGAAAAGGCGGAAAAAGTCGTCGAGGGGCAAGAAGCACACCTCAGGCGCTAAAGCGCGGACACATTTTCAACGACTTAACGGCACGACTGAAGTCGTGCCCTTCCCAAACCCCGCCCGAATTCGAGTTTTTCCGCAAGCTGTGAAGCGCTGGGCTACGTTTGGTCGCCCCTGTCGGGGCTGGGTTCCACCAGGGTGCCTTCGCGATTGAATCGGAGGCTTATCCAGCGATCCGCACTTATCCGAATGGCCAGCCTGTCCCACTTTTACTCACCTGATTCTCCCTACCTGGAGGTCAAAGTCGACCGGTTCGGTTGGCTGTGACCGCCAGCAGCTGCCGAGCTGCTCCACCCCGTCAAGCCAACACCGGGCTTGACGGGGCCCCGGTGCGCTCGGCTTGGACGGGCGAGGGCGCCCGTCCCCACACGCGCCCGCCAGCGCGACTATGGTGGACGACGCGTCGAGCGCCCGGACGTATGGCGCTCTCCGTGTCCGCGCTCTCGACCGAAGTAGTCGCCATGTCTTTGCCAGCCGTGGCGATCAACCCTATAATTGAAGTTGGGCGCGAGTCCACGGCACCGACTGCTTGTCTGACTCGTGATTTTCAGCGATCGCATCGCTGAACGCCGTCATTGAGCAGCAAGGAGACTTCATGTCCGCACCCAGCCGTCGTCCGGAAATTCGCCGGCGCCGCACTCGCGCAGAGAAGATCGCGAAGTTGCGCAAGCGCCTGGCCGCTGCTTCCGCTTCCAATGACAAAGACCGCCTCACTGCTAAGCTGCAGCGTGCTGGGTTGGTTTCTCCGGGGAACCCCTTGATCAAGAGCGCCTAGCGAAGAAGAGGTTGCTGTGACCACCGGCCGCTGCCGAGCTTTGCTCGGCTTGGACGGGGCGGAGCCCCGTCCCTACATGAGAACTTTCCGTCCCCACACGAGCCAACAGCCGCTGCCGAGCTTTGCTCGGCTTGGACGGGGTCCTTCGGCTCCGCTCAGGACAGGCTCCGCCCCGTCCCTACACGAAGTTTCTGTACCCACACGAGCATCCCATACGAGCTTTCTAGAATTCCACTGTTACTAACCTTGCGGGGCTCTTGCCTACATTCGTCAAGGTGTGGGTGTAGCCTCCCGGCAACCATTTGACGTCGCCGGACTTGAATTTTCCGGGCATCGGGCCCTGTCCTTCAACGTCGCTGCGCACATCGAGATCGGTGATCGCGACTAACAGATGCGGACCGTCGTAATGGTGGCTGGGCGCGACCGCGCCCGGTTCGAGGTCGACCTCGGACACGCGGACTCCATCTTTCACGAAAAGAATCTTGCTCCTGCCGCCGGGGAATGTCTTTTCGCCACTTTCCTCTGGCCAATGCGATGGCGTCTGCCGCAGCTTTTCATCCTGCATTAGCTCAATCGTGACATTGCGGAAGGGCTGGTCCGAAAGATTCCTGGCGATGTGGGCAAAGTTTCCCGGCGCAAACCCGGTGCCGCCGTCCTTGAGCTGAACCTCCACAGGCGGCTTGCCCTCGACTTCGTTAGAGATGTGAGCATCGCCGATTGTGACGGCGATGTAGTCGTGGCGATGGCGATGCATGAGCGTCGCGGTATGGGGCGCAACCTCGACCTTGAAGGCGCGAATGTACTCGTTGTCGATGGCAAGGTGGTGCGACGGCTCAGCGGTGATCTCGACTTCAGTCGTGGTCTGCGCAGCCAGGAATGGAATCAGCAGGAGGAGGAACAGTATGCGCTTCATGGGTGGGAATTGTAGCACCGGGCGGGGCAAGTCGAACGGTCAGCACGGCCTGATCCGTGGCCGTCGCTGCTTTGCTGCTCCAGAGTAATTACGGAATGATGCGGAAAGCACGCTTGCGGGATGCGTGGTACACCGAGAAGTCGCGCCGATCGAGCGTAAAGATTACGTCAAAGCCATCGCGCTCGGCCAAATAAACCAGCGCGGCATCGGCAAGTTGCGGGCGAATGTTCCTGTATTTTTCCATCACCTTCCCAATTTCCGCGGCTTCGTCGCTTTGGATAGGAAGAAGTTCGAGGAAGCCTCCTGAAATGCTGTCGAGCAATTGCTGGACAGCTCCCCGGTGTCCGCGCAGCAACCAAGCTGCCTCTGTGATGACTGGCCAACAAGAAAACAAGGGGCCGGGCAGATCGTGCAACGCCGCAACGCAAGCCTTGTGGTGCTGGTCGGCGCGCGACATGATCGCCACCAACGGCCCCGTGTCCACCAGCACCCGCCTCATCGGATTTGGCGTTCGCCAAAACCTTCGAAATGCTTGCGATTGACGCTCAGGTCAGACGGCCCACTGCGCGCACAGCCGATCAAGCCTGCGGCTTTTGCCAGATCGTAAGCTGAACCGGAAGCAGGAGCTTCTCCTAGATAGTTCTCCAAGGCTTCGCGCACCAAGGCAGATTCGGAGCGGCGTCTCACCCCGGCATGTTTCTTCAGGCGCTTAACCAAAGACTCAGAAACGCGGATCGTGATGCGCTGCGAGGACATAATGTCAGACATCTTATCACATTTGTCTGACACCGCGCGGGGACTGTTCAGACTGAATACACGATTTTCCCGCCGACGATGGTTGCAACCACTTTTCCCGTGAGCTGCCAGCCATCGAAGGGCGTGTTCTTCGATTTCGAACGGGACTTGGCGGCGTCGAAGGTCCACTTTTTTTTCGGATCGAAAACGGTAACGTCGGCGACCGAGCCGCGGACGAGGGAACCGCGGCCGCGAAGGTCGAAACAGCGCGCCGGACCGGCGGTGAAGAGTTCCACGATGCGGGAAAGCGGGATGCGCTTCTCGCGGTGCAGCCTGGTGATTGCGAGCGCGAGCGCGGTTTCAAATCCGGTGATGCCGAACGCGGCGCGTTCGAATTCCGACTCTTTTTCATGGGCGGCGTGAGGCGCGTGATCGGTGGCGATGGCGTCCGCCGTGCCGTCGGCGAGCGCGGCCAGGATGGCCTCGAGATCGGAGGCCGAGCGCAGCGGGGGATTCATTTTGTAATTGCTGTCGTAGTCACGCATGTCCTCGTCGGTCAACGTGAAATGGTGTGGCGTCACCTCGAACGTGACGCGCGCTTTGGCGCGCTTGCCGCGGCGCACACTTTTCAGCGCGTCCGACGTGGAAAGATGGGCGACGTGCAGGCGGGCATTGGGAATGTGCATCGCGAGCTGGACATCCCGCTCCACGATCGAAGCTTCGGCAGCCGCGGTCATGCCGCGCAACCCGAGACGGAACGAACGAGCGCCCGCGTGCATGGAGCAATTTTCGGTCATGCGCGTGTCTTCGGCGTGTTGCACGACGGGGAAATTCAGCTCCCCGCTCAGAACCAGGGCCTCGCGCATAATGCCGTCTTCGAGGATGGGCTTGCCGTCGTCGGTGACCGCGATGGCTCCGGCGGTGCGCAGCGCGCGGAAGTCGGTGAGGGTGACGCCCTTGCTCGATCGGGTCGCGGCCGCGATGGCAAACACATTGACGACCGCGCCGCGTTCGGGCTGGCGAAGCCACTCGACCAACTCGACCGAATCGACCACCGGAACCGTGTTGGGCATGGTGCAGACGGAAGTGAATCCGCCAGCGGCGGCGGCGGCCGTGCCCGTCGCGATCGTTTCTTTGTATGCCTGGCCGGGCTCGCGCAGGTGCGCGTGCAGATCGATGAAGCCGGGCGCGACGATGAGTCCGCGGGCATCGAATTTCTCGGCTTTTTCGTTGACGCCGCCCTTGATCTTATTGGGAGGAGCAACTTCGGCGACGCGGCCATCTTTCAGCAGCAGGTCCATGGGCGCGTCGATGCGCGCCGCCGGGTCGATGAGGTGGCCGCCTTTGATCAGCAGACTGCTTGTGGCGCGTGAATCCACGTCTCTCGTTAAGTTCTTCACCAGTTCTTCACCATATTTTTCACCACAGAGTCACAGAGACACAGAGAAAACCAAGAAAACGCGACTTGGTTCTCTCTGTGTCTCTGTGACCCTGTGGTGAATGGTTTTCATCGCATCTTTCCCATTGCCCGCGCCAGAATCGCCATGCGCGTGGGCACGCCGTTGCGCACTTCCTCGAGGATGCGCGCCTGGGCGCCGTCGGCGATTTCGCTGGTCAGTTCGAGGCCGCGAATGATTGGGCCGGGATGCATCACGATGGCGTCTTTCTTGGCCATCTTCAAGCGGGCCGGGTTCATCTGGTAGCGCGTGATGTATTCCAGGAGGTCGATCTTCAGTCCGGAAAGACGCTCCGTCTGCACGCGCAGCAGCATGACCACATCGGTGCCGCGTAGGGCGTCATCAATGTGGCGGGTCACGCGGATGCCGGGCGCGAGCGTCGCGGCAATGTCGGGCACGAGTTCCGGCGGACCGCACAGAATGATCTTCACCCCGAATTTGCTCAATAGGTGGCAGGCCGAGCGCGCCACACGGCTGTGAAAAATGTCGCCGACAATTGCGACCTGCAGGCCTTTGAAAGTTTTCTTGTTGCGCAGAATGGTGTAAGCGTCGAGCAGCGCCTGCGAGGGATGTTCGTGGAGGCCATCTCCAGCGTTGATCACGGGCACGTCGATGTGTTGCGCCATCACGTAGGGAGCGCCGGCGTTGGGGTGGCGGATGACAATGATGTCGGCGCCGACGGCACGCACCGTGTATCCCGTGTCGAGCAGCGATTCGCCTTTCTCAATACTCGAACCGAAGGACTGGATGAGGACGGTGTGAGCGCCCATGGATTTGGCCGCGATTTCAAACGAGCTTCGCGTGCGGGTGGAAGCCTCGTAGAAAAGAAGCAGCACCCGCTTGCCCTTGAGCAGGGGCCGCGGCCGGTCCGGATTCATGCGCCGGGCAAACTTCAAAAGTCTCAGGATCTCGGCTGCTTCCAGGTGCTCGATACCGAGGAGGGAACCGCGCGCTGGATTCATAGTGGTCTGACAGTCCGTGGCGAAGGGATGCGCCGCACCTCGCCCCTCAATTCGGCCGGATTTTGTCATCCCGAGCGCAGCGAGGGATCTGTAGTCCGCCGCAAAATGCAGATCCCTCGCTTCGCTCGGGATGACAATTCATAATAAGTGTCTACGCTATCGCTGTCTGCAGCTATCGTTGTCTACAGTTTTTCCATCAGCAGGACTTTCTCCGCGTCGTCAACCTCGCGAAGTTTGACCTCGATCATCTGATTTTCCGTGGTCTGCACCGTTCTTCCAATGAAGGCAGCCTCGATCGGCAACTCGCGATGGCCGCGATCGATCAATACGCACAACTGCAAGCGCCGGGGACGGCCCACGCGGAAGAGCGCGTCCATGGCGGCACGAGTGGTGCGGCCGGTATAGAGCACGTCGTCAACCAGCACCACCGACTTACCGGTGATGGGAATTTCCATCTCCGTTTTCTGCACCACGGGCTTCGCGCCGAGAGCGGCAGAAGAAAGATCGTCGCGATAGAGGGTTATGTCGAGCGTGCCGATGAGCACCGGTTTTTTTTCGATGCGCTGAATAATTTTCGCGAGCCGCTCCGCCAGCGGAACTCCACGGCGGCGGATGCCGACCAGAGCCAGATCTTCGACACCATTGTTCTTCTCGAGAATCTCATGCGCCAGCCGGATCAAGGTGCGCTCCACCTCGGAGGCCGACATGAGCTGCGCTTTCTGCTGGATCTCGGCGGGACGCTCGGGCACGCGTGCATTCATAAACGCTGCATCATACGCGTGCGGAAAGATGAGAGCAAGGCCGGGCTTGAAACCCGCGTGGCCAGCGAGGGAGCGACGGGGGTCTTGCGCTTCCGGCAGTCCAGCGGCCGGGCGGGGACGCCCGGCTCTCCACTGGCGATTTTGGATTACACTCGGGTGTTGCGCGGACGCATAAACCGCGAGGCCAGCGCACCGCCGATCGAGGCGAGCACCAGCGCAATAATAAAGAATGACGCCAGCCCCCTCGGTGTGAAGAGGTTGTGGATGCTGGCTTGAAATTGAGGTGTGGCCGTATTGACTCCGTACCTCTTCGCTATTTTCACGATGTCATCGATGTACTCCTGCTGGGCACGGAGAACAATAGTTAGAACGGCGAACAGGGCGTTGATGGCAAAGACGACGACTCCCGCTGCTCCTCCAAGTCGCGCCCCAAGAGCAACAGGAAGGACGAATTTACTTTCACGGCGGTAGAAATAGACAGCCAGTGCCCCGGTGAGAACGACGCCGAGCAACGGGATCATGCCTATGAAAACGCCCAGCACGCCGGCCTTGATCGCAGCACGAACGGCGACTCTCCGGTTCATCGCGCTTCCCGCCATCATGCTGGGGCGAGCGGAACGCGCGGTTTGAACCGTCTCTGCAGAAAACTCGTCCGGCGCGGAATTCAAGCCGGTGGCAACTCCCGTATCCGGAATCGCAACTGGCACGTGGATTTGCGGAGCGCGGCATTGCGGACAAAACGGCCGACCGTCCTCGACTATAGTCCCGCAATGTTGGCAAGGGTGGTCCACATCTTGAAGCTAGCGCACAACGAACCAGGAGAGCAAGGCAAGGCATCGGGCGATCGGATCATCGGGCCATCTTAACTGTAATCGTTCGAACTCGACCTTGCGGACAGGGTTGGCGAGGCTCCACGTATCGGACACGGACCGGTATCCGATCGGGGGATTTTGAGTGTAGTTGGAATATTACGTCACATACCTGCAGACTCGATCCAGAAGAGTAGTAAAATCCGCCGCGTGAAGGCGTTCCGCAGCCGGCGGGAAGCCAAGGACTTCTTGATTGCGCAGATCGTAGGGGAGGTAGAGCACGAAACGTCCTGACGTGACCGGTTTAGAACTGTGGTATTTGAGTACATCTCCGACGGACATTATATTGGGCTAGAGCGCAACGGGGAGGAAAGAATCGTGGTGAGCGGCAGCTTAGTGAATTCGTCGGCAGTCATGGTTCTCGTCGCAGTTCCCAGCACGGTGATCTGGTCGTATTTTGTCGGTGGAGTGGTTTTTGCAATCGGCCTGGTCACGATTTTTCATCGCGGCGACTGGCAAAAGGCGCGAGGATTCGACAAGCTGATTGTGTTCGGGCCGCTTTTCTACGCGGCGCCGATCGCGGCCTTCGGCACCGAACATTTCACGCTGACGGAGGCCATCGCGTCGCTCGTACCGGCGTGGATCCCGTGGCATCTGTTTTGGGCGTACTTCGTAGGGGGTTGCTTTATTGCAGCCGCGCTGAGCCTGGTGACGGGCATTCAGGTGCGTCTCTCGGCGAGTTTGCTAGCCTTGAACTTTTTCCTTTTCGTCGTGCTCATGGACGCCCCGGCCTGGGCGCAAAATCCGCAAGATCGCTTTGGGCTGGCGTTAACGCTGCGGGAATTATCCTTCAGCGGCGGCCCTCTGGCGCTGGCAGCCAGCCTCACCGGGGAGGGCCGCGAGCGCGGCACGCACGTCCTTGCGACGATTGCGCGGTACTTCGTTGCCATTCCCGTGCTGTTTTTCAGCTTCGAGCAGTTCCTACACGCCGATCACGTTCCCGGCATTCCGCTGGAACGCGTGACTCCCGACTGGATCCCCGTACACGCCCTTTGGACGTACCTGCCGGCCGTGGTTTACGCGGTCGCCGGTATCCCGTTGCTGCTGGGCAAGAAACCCCGCGCCGCAGCCACGTGGGTGGGCCTAACTGTGTTCTTCGTGGTGTTGGTCGTCTACGTCCCGATCGGAATAGTGGACCGCGCCAGCCTCGACAATGGCCTTAATTATTTGGGGGATACACTGATGTTTTGCGGCACCGTTCTTATGCTCGCGGGCGCCATGCCGCGCGAAGCGTAGCGGCGGGAATCGTTGGCTGGATCAGTGGCCCTAGTGATTCCCAATGAGTGAAATCTGTTTCACCAACACCGAGGCTAAAGGGACCTATCTCTAACTGCAAGTTTGATCCAGTCGACGACGCCCGTCAAAGTCCTGGATTCCCCCACAGTCGTATAATTATTCCCCATGCTGCGCCTCAGCGGATTGTTAATCGCGCTCCATTTCCTCCTGGGCCTGCAAATCGCACCCCAGGCCCCGGCGCCAGTGACGCCGGTTGAATCCAAAGCCGCTGACGCCGACGCTCGCCCAGTCCTGATCGAACTCTTCACCTCCGAAGGCTGCTCCAGCTGTCCTCCGGCCGACATCATCCTTCAGAGGCTCGACGACTACCAACCCATCGCCGGCGCCAGGTTGATCGTTCTCAGTGAACACGTCACCTACTGGGACCACGATGGATGGAAAGATCCGAACTCTTCGCCTGCGCTCACCGACCGCCAGAGTTCCTACGAGACGGCTCTCGGAGAGAAGGAGTCTTTCACTCCGCAATTCATCGTGGACGGAATCCACGAAGTCCGCATCGAGCGCATGGAGCAGATGGAAGATGTTCTCAAAAAGGCTAAGGACACGCCCAAGGTTCCGGTGCGCATTGCCGATGTGAAAATCGATCCCGCGGATCCAACGATCCTGCGAGCGCACATTGAAACCGACGCCAATTCCGAAAAACACAATGCCGACCTCTATGTCGGCGTCGCTCTCAGCCATGTCGAGTCGCAGGTCTTGAAAGGGGAAAACGGCGGCAAGCATCTCGTGCATGTCGCCGTGGTCCAGCAGCTCACGAAAGTTGGAAAGCTGCCGAAAGGGAAGTCCTTCACCCAGGACATTCGGCTGAAACTCAAGCCCGGCACCGACCTCAAGAACCTTCGACTCGTTGCCTTCCTGCAGGAATCCGGCCCGGGCAAAATACTCGGAGCCGCCCAGACCAAGCCCACGAGTTGAGGACCTGCGAGTCGCGCGGGTGCCCGGCTGTTCTTTCTTCCTGCCCGCACTTCCGATGACCCGATGACCCGATCGCCCGATGCTTTTAGATGGTGTCGTCCTTGCCTGTGTGCGTGCGCACATAAACCAGAGCAAAGCGGGATCCTTGGCGGTTGGGTTTAACCGAAACGATATGCTGGTTGCCCTCGGTTCCTACCTTCAACTCCACCGCGTCTGAGCTGCCCTCATTCCCACACGACACCGGCTTGGACATATCATCCTTGCCGTTGTGGTTTACGTGGCCTCCGTCCCAGCCGCCGCGGCACTGGATGGGCTTGCCATATTTCTGCAGGTCTTTGCTGTAGTAGGCGACGATTTTGTCGGGAGCGTCGTCGGAGACGAACTCCGCCGCCACCACTTTCAGCGAGAATCCCGGGAGCGAGAGGTTTACATTGGCGCTCTTCTTGTCGTCGCCGTCTTCTTTCGGAGCGGGCTTGGCGCCGGGATAGAGGGTCAGGCCGGCGTCGCGAATGTCGGCTTGCTCGCTGACGTGCAGATCACCGATGGGAGACTTGATGTCAACGTTCTTCTCGCCCTCTTTGCCCTTGTCGTTCGTATGGATGCTGCAAGCGGGAAGCACACAGAGGGCGGCAAACAACGCGCCCAGGGAAAGTTTTGCGATAGCGCTACGGTTGGACGTTTTACGGTTGAACATGGGAGGAACCTCCTGAGCTGGGTCGAGCTGAGCTGGGTCGAGCTGAGCTGGTCCGCGCGGGGCGTTCGAGGCCCTCGCCTCGCGATGCGATGCCCGGAATCGTCACCGGCAGGTGACCGCTGATCGGGATCTCGCCGAAGATCGCCTTGACGGCAGCGGTTTCCGACACGGTGGCATTGGAGAATGCGCACACATAACTCTCGATTGCGGGGAAATCCTGCACCACATAAGGATTGCCCATAGCGAGCACTATGGTACGCTGCGGGGCGCGATCGAGGATGGCAGTAAGTAAGGATCCCGTGGCGGCGTCCAGGGCAACCGTATTCTTCAAAAGTCCATTCTTCGAAGCTTCATTCTTCACGGCTTCATTCTTCAAATCTTCGTTCCTCAAACCGGCGGCGCGCATGACCTTGCCCGCGGTCGGAACCAGATAAACCGCTGCGATTACATGTTCCGCCGCTTCCACCGCTTCGACCACGGACGACTTCATGCCGGCGGCCGAGCGCGCGTCGACGTAGATCACGCGGGCGTCGGGCACACGGGCTAGAATCTGATGTTCGAGCATACGTCCGGAGTCGGTGCGCAGGTCGTCGGCAAGAATCACCGCGACCAGGCGGTTGCTCACCTCGGTCACTGATTGATACGGAAGCGCGGGCTTCAGAGTTCCGACAGAAGACTGCAGTGGGATCACTTTACCGTTGTCGCGGACGAGGGTAATGGCTTCGTCGGCAATGCGCTGGCCGATGGCCACATTCTCCGGCTTTGCGATCGCGCGCGCGAGTTGAGCGGGGTCCACCAACCGCGCCTTGTTCAAGCCGAGAGAAGCCTTTAGTTCCAGAATTTTGCGCACCGATTGATCGAGCCGCTGACCGCTGATTTCGCCGCTGTGCACGGCTTCGAGCAGCGAGCGGTAGCTGGCGTCGAGATCGGCCGGAATGATTAGCACGTCATTGCCGGCGTTGAAGGAATCGACGGCTGCCCGGCCGATATTCTGTGCGTAGAGGCGGGTCAACCCCGCCATGTCAAGGGCGTCGGTCACGACGATCCCTTTGAATCCCATTTCTTCTTTGAGAAGTCCGTCCACAATCGCCCTTGAAGTTGTGGCTACCCGGTTGGGCTCGGAATCGAGCGCGGGAACGGTCACGTGCGCCACCATCACGGCATCGACGCCCGCTGCGATGGCGCGCCGGAAGGGAGGCAGCTCAACCGCTTCGAGCCGCGCCCGGTCGCCAGTGACTTGGGCGAGACCGAGATGAGAGTCGGTAGCGGTGTCGCCGTGTCCGGGAAAATGTTTGGCCGTGGTCAACATGCTGCCTTGGTGAGCGCCGCGAATGTAGGCCGCCACAAAATCGCCTACCTGCTTGGGGTCTTCTCCAAAAGAGCGCGTGTTGATGATGGGATTCGCGGGGTTGGAATTCAGGTCGGCGTCGGGGAAAAAATTCCAATGCACTCCGATGGCCCGCGCCTCAAGCGCGGTGATGCGTCCAAAGGCCTCGGCATTCTCGGTTTTGCCGGTCGCGCCAAAGGCCATGGCATGGGGGAAAACAGTAGCGCCGTTCAGGCGCATGGACAGGCCGCGCTCGAAATCCGCCGCGACAATGAGTGGCAGCTTGGATGATCTTTGCAGCCGGTTGAGCAGGTCGGCGGCCACATCGGGCTGGGTCTTCAGCAGAACGGCGCCATCCTGCGGGACGGTCATGACCAGCGATCCGATGTGATACTTGCGGAGGTTGTCGCGCAGTTGAATGAAGATGGGGTCGGCGTCATTCAGGAATTGCGCCAGCACCTTGATGCCGAAGAGTTGTCCAACTTTCTCTTCGGTTGACATCTTGCGCAGCGCTTTGTCCGCCCACTTCTGGCCGGCTTTGTCGAGATGGATGGGAGCGGGCTGCTGATAGTGGTCTCTGCTTTTGTCTTTGTCGCTATCTTTATTTTTAGCAAAGCAAAGCGTCGCGGCCAGTAGGAGCGCGATCAGCAACAGATGCCGGGACATGCCATTGACAATAGCAAAAACGAGCGGGGACGTCCTTCGGATGCTATTCCGATTTGCCAGTGGAGAGCCGGGCGTCCCCGCCCGAACCCTTCGATTTCGCTCAGGGCAGGAGGGCGAGACGCATGTTTCTCCACTCTCTCAAATTTGCCGTTCGATGAGTGCAATGCCTTCCGCTTGAATGGCTGGATCGTCGCCGAAGCCGGCTAGCCAATGCACGTCCCGCTCTTGCCGGAACCATGTCATCTGGCGTTTGGCATAATTACGATGCGCCTGCTGGGCCGCCGCGAGCGCCGACTCACGGTCGACTTCGCCGCGCAAGTACTGTAGCGCCTGCTTGTATCCCAGCGATTTGAGCGGGCGGGCTTGGTCGCCATATTTTTCTAGCAGCCTTTCGGTCTCGGCAATCAGTCCGCCGGCAATCGGTCCGTCCTCAAACATCTTCGCTGCCCGCTGGTTGATTCGGGCATAAAGAGCTTCGCGCTCGGGATTGAGTCCGAGACGCAGAATGCGAAAGCCGCGCAGCGGTTCGCGCCCCTGCCGCCAAAGTTCGGTCATGTTCTGGCGCGAGGTCTGGCGAGAAGTCCGGTGCGAGGGCTGGCGCGAGGCCAGGCACACCTCGATCGCGCGGATCACCTTGGGAACGTCATTGGCGTGAATGCGGTTCGCTGCCGCAGCGTCGAGCCGGCGCAGGATGCGATGCAGGTGCTCGGGGCCGTGCTTCTCGACGCGGCCGCGCAGTTTGTTGCGCAGCTCTTCGGAGCGCTCGGGACCGGGAAAAAGTCCTTCCAGCAGAGCGCGCAGATAGAGTCCGGTTCCTCCGCTAACGATGGGCAATCGTCTGCGCTGCTCGTTCTCCCTCGGAGCGATCTCGCGGAGAACCTGCCGGGCTTGGCGGGCATATTCTCCCGCGCTCATGTCGGTGAGCGGATCCACGCAATCGAGCAGGTGATGCGGAATCTCGGCTCGCTCGGCTGCGCTGGGCTTGGCCGTTCCGATTTCGAATTCGCGGTACATTGCAACTGAGTCGCAGTTGACGATTTCTCCGTGGAAGCGGCGCGCGATCGCGAGCGCCAGGGCTGTCTTGCCGCTTGCCGTCGGACCTAGCACGACTACAACCAGCGGCTTGCGGTCTAACTTCGGTAAGCTCGCCACCTTCGGCGACTTCTCCGGCAGCTTCTTTGGCAACTTCAGCGGGCGCTCCAAGGGATGTACCGCCAGTAGCGGATGATGGTGAGAATGAGCAGTAAAACTGCCATGAGAAGCAATCCGGTGGCTTCGGCGGCGTAGATGGCATGGTGGTGGTGATGGCGCTCATGGTCAGCGACCGGCTTCTGCGGAACGGGGGAGTTCACGCGGATATTGTAGCTTTTTTCAGGTGTCAGTCGTTGGCCGTTAGCAGACAGTTTCATCGCGAACGCTGACGACTAGCGACTTATTCGCGGAGTACACTACGGGCGCGTCGTCATGCCTATGCCTTCCTCCAACCGCGAAGCCGGGCTGCGATCCGAGGTAACGGGTGGCACCGAACGGTGAGGCGCCCGGTCCTCGAGCGCATGAAGTCGCCTTCAAGGGAACCACGGCATCCGCCCTCCCGCCGCAAGAATTAATCTAATTACCGTTCTAGAATGCAGGGAATGCATCGGCCGAAAGGAGATTTCCCAATGCGCGCTCACCTTGCCTCAGGGATTCTAGCTCTTCTGCTGACGAGTTTGTTGTCCTTACTACGGGCAACCGGTCAGGTGCCAGGGATCAATAGTGCAGCTCTCGCTTCCGGGACGCTGAATCTGATACTGGCCAATAAGAACGGTTTTGTCATCGCCGCCGACAGCCGGATGTCGAGCGCGACGCCATTCGAATGTAAAAAGGGATTGCCGAAACGACTATACTGCGACAACAGTCAAAAACTCTTTAGGACGGGTAAGCGGTCCGCAATGGTCATCGCTGGGTTTGCTGCCGGTCGGGCCGGATCGCCGAGTCCTCTTGATCTTCTGGTTGCGTCATTTCTTCGCGAGAAGTCCGGCCCCTGCGGGCAGCGAGCAGTGCAGAACAGTAAGGGAACGTTAGAAGCTCTCTGTGCTCCTGAGCCAATCGCAAGCCCCGCAGGTGCTCTGTTTGATCTAGTGCCGGCGTTGACTGCGGTAGCTTCCCTTTATAACCCAGAACAGCTAACCCCCGACAAGATGTTTTTCGTGGCGTCATTTGCGAGTATTGACGGCCAGGGGAAGGTTTCAATTCAGCAGCAATATTTCAATGGGTCGTGGGTGTATTCACAAAACAATGTCCCGATCCCATCCTACCGCGAGTCGCAGAGACCAGCGGATGTGGTAGACGGCTTCTACCCTATCACCGAGGGCATAAAGGATGTCGCAAACCAGATTTTGGGAGGCTCTTACGAAAGCTCCGATCCGATCATCGTGAAATACTATCGCAGACTTCATGCCGGACCTTCGGGCAGAGACTCCATGTCCCTTGCCGAAATGAAGGAACTTGCTCGTGTAATCCTGCGGGAGACGAAGAAAACACACCCGGACCTTGTGGGGGGGCCTGACCAGATCGGAGTATTCCCAGTAAAGGCGCAGCCGTCGTTTACTGGGCTTGCAAACCTGCCCACGGATAGAAGTCTTAGCCCCCGGTTTGTCTTAAAGACTTGTCTGGTATACAGCAAGGTCGATGGCGAGCCTAACGGGCCCTGTGCGAATTATGGCAGTTTCGCTGACGATTTTAAGCACCCATTAGATGAGGTGATCACGCAGTTCTACCTTGCCTGCGGATTCAAGAACGTATCGGTGTCGCTCGATTACAACTACTTTACTCGGAGTTCGTTTGACGGGGTGACATTCAAATACACCGGCAAGAAGCCCCCCTTCGTCAGGGATAACACCTACAACAACTGCTCGGTCGAGGTGCCGGACGGCGCGGTCTTCGACAGTCCTGAGATTTCAGCGCACTGCCGCCTAATAAGAATGAAAAATGTCAGCTTGGATCAAAACACCGCGGGCAGGCCGTTGCAGTATCAGAGAGCCGGTGGGGCAATGTTTCTTCAGGTTCGCTGATCTGAACCGGCCAAGGGCCAACAGCGTCCGTTTGCTGGGCTTGCGAACCTGCCCACGGATAGAAAGCTTACCCCTCGTTTTGTCCCTAAAGACTTGTCTCGTGTACAACCTCGTGTACAACAAGGACCATCGCGAGGCTGCCGTGACGCGGTCGCGCGACTAGGCCAGCAGTTTCGCCGCTTCCTTGGCGTAGTAAGTCAGTATTATGCTCGCCCCGGCGCGGCGGATCGAGACGAGCGCTTCCATCATCACGCGCTCCCGGTCGATCCACTGGTTGCGGGCGGCGGCTTCGATCATCGCGTACTCGCCTGATACCTGATAGGCCGCCAGCGGCAGGTCGAAACGGTGGCGGGCCGCGGCAATCACGTCCAGGTAGGGCATGGCCGGTTTCACCATGATCATGTCCGCGCCCTCTTCAATATCCAATTCGATCTCCCGCATCGCCTCGCGAATGTTGGCTGGGTCCATCTGGTAGGAACGGCGGTCTCCGAACTGCGGCGCAGAATCGGCCGCCTCGCGGAACGGGCCATAGAAACCGGAAGAGAACTTCGCGGCATAGGACAGAATCGGCGTATTTTCGAAGCCCGCGCCGTCTAGAGCCGCGCGGATCGCCCCGATCCTTCCATCCATCATGTCCGAGGGCGCGATGATGTCCACGCCCGAACGGGCCAGCGAAACTGAGGTCCGGGCCAGCAATTCCAGGCTGGCGTCATTCACGATCTCGTATTCCGCGGTCGCCGGTGGCGCCGCGGCGGCCGCGCCCAGGGACTGCGGCGCAGTTTTCACGATGCCGCAATGTCCATGCGACATGTACTCGCACAGGCAAACATCGCCCATCACCACCACGTCCCGCACTTCACGCTTGATGGCGCGCGCGGCTTTCTGCACGATGCCGTCGTCAGCCCAGGCGCCGGTGGCGACTTCATCTTTTTTCTCCGGCAGGCCGAACAAAATGATCGACAGCACTCCGAGCGCACGCGTCTCGCGCACTTCTTTCACGGCCTCGTCGACCGAGAGGTTGAAGACTCCGGGCATCGAACGTACTTCTTTGCGAATTCCGGTTCCCGGGCAAATGAATAGCGGATACACGAAGGATTCTGGCGTTAGCCGGGTCTCGCGGACCAGGGTACGCAGCGTTTCAGTGCGCCGCAAACGGCGCATGCGGGTAGCGGGGAAGGCCATGACAGGAATTCTAGCAGCAGGGGGCCTTACCGCGACCGGCTCGATCGCTGATATCGTCCAGCAGTTTCGCGGCCGGGCGGGGACGCCCGGCTCTCCACGGACAAGGTTCGCCACCGTGAGCATTATTGCCCCCGGCGCGGCGGCGGCTTTCTTACCGGAGGAACTTTGCCGCGGCGATCCCAAATCACCCAATGCACTCGAGAGTGGAATATCGGCGGGCCGTCCAGCGTCGCCGCAGGCATGTGAAACTGCACGTTGATAAAAGCTTCCTGCTGAAATCCCGACGGCTCAAATGACGTGCTCCTCACCGTTTCTATCGCTGCGCGGCTCAAGTCCGCGTCGGCAGTTTGCAGCGCTTCGGCGTCCAGCACACTGCCGTCCTGGGCGTCCAGAATCGCGTGCACGATTACGGGCTGGAAGAAAGGCGACGTCGGCGCATCGGAAGGATCGACACGCATGGGAAAGCGATTGGGCGATGCCAGCGTGAACGACTCGCCAGCGTCCGCCATTTCGGGCCCCGGCTTGAAAAGATTCGGATCGAGGTTGGGCGCGTCTTCGAAGCTTTCCACGCGCACCTGCACGGCGGGGCGGCCGTCTTCGAATATGACAATTTGCCGCGGGAGAGTGTGGCCGTGAAATGGCGCGGCATCGCTGTAGTCGTAGACTGCGTAAATTCCCGGCGCTTCGGACCACATCTGCAAGAGGCCTGTAGCGCGATCGATGCAGTATTCCCGTTCGACCCACGAGCGCGGCGCGGGATTCGGGGGGATGGAAGCGCTGAGCAGCAGGCACGATATTGCCTTGCCGTCGCGCTCGATATCCGCGGCGCGGATCGCGGATGCGCCCGCGTTCCGCGTGATCGGCCAATGCAGAGCGGAACGGACCAACTGAACCCGCAACGGAACCGGTTCGGAGGGATTCGTGCCATAGACGCGACCGTTGGCGCCGATACGAATCACGACCGAATTCTGCGACTGCGCCGTCGCCGTCGTCGTCGTCATCCAGCGCCAGTGCGACTCTCCGTCGGATATCTCATCCATTGTCCATTCCCCCTCCATTTCTGCGGCGCCGTTGGTTTCGAAGGAGACTTTGAGCGCGTAGGGAGTGGCGATGTCGTGCAGATTGAAGTTTTGTCGAGCGCGATCGAGAAGATCGAGCGCGGCGGAGCGATCTGCCGGTTTGGTCAGAGTGCGCGGATCGCGCGTCACCATCTCGTGCGAATCGTGGGGTGGAGGATTGGTCTGCGCGAAGACTGCTTGATCGAAAACTGTCGGAGCGAGGATTACGGAAATGCACCACAGCGAAGCAGTGGACCATCCAGGTCCACAAGCGAAGAGCCGGGTGACGGTTCGCATCGGGCCTCCTCAAATCCAGCGAATACCAGCAGGGGACCGGCCACGATTCTAACCAAAACTATTCGCGGCGTGCAATTGGCGATATGGAGAGCCGGGCGTCCCCGCCTGGCAGACGGGCGAGACAACCGTCTCTCCATCGACTAAATCGTTCCCGCTACGCTCGAAGGTTACCGTAGTAACCTTCGGTAACCTGTCGGTGATCTAAACATCTCTTGGCGAACGTCATATGATGCAACGAGATGTCGAGGCCCCACATCTCGGCGCTCGTCTGTGGAGTTGGCCTGCTGGTGGCTTTTGCTCTGGCGCCGTCAGTGTTTCCCAACCCCTACTTTCGCGTGGCCATGGGAGATCTGACTCCGCTGCTGGCGATCGCGGCTGCGACCATCGTCTCCTCCCGAAACGCCTTCGACAGCCGTGGACATACACGCCTGTTTTGGAGTCTCATGGCCGCAGGCATGGCCATGTGGTGCTTCAACCAGTCATGCTGGGTGTGGTTCGAAGTAGTGGTTCGCAGGCCGGTGCCCGACCCCTATGGGGGGGATATCGTGTTGTTCCTGCACATTGTCCCCATCATGGCGGCGGTGGCCATCCGCCCCCATCAGGCCGATGACCGCGAGGGGTTGTTGCCGAGCGCGCTGAATATCCTGATTCTGTTGATATGGTGGGTCGCGGTTTACGCTTTCTTTGTTTTTCCCGACGAATACATCGTCACCAATATCGCGTTATACAGCCCGCGTTGGAATCTGCTGTATATCGTCGAAGGACTGATTTTGATTGCCGCGTCGGCATCGGCATTTTTCACCAGTTCGGGATCGTGGCGCGTGCTTTATCGCAACATTTTTTTCGCCAGCGTTTTCTACACCTTTGTTTCGGAAGCCATGAATGCCGCCTTCTTGCGCGGCGTCTACAAGACTGGCGGCATCTACGACCTTCCGTACCTCGCCGCTGGGCTGGGGTTCTTCTGGGTCGCCATCGCCGGGCGGCGCTGCCTTCGCGATACCCAGGAGATGCCTTTGATCGCACCTGCCAGCCGCCCGGTCGCTCCTTTGCTCGCGAAACTCGCCCTGCTCTCTCTGCCCCTCATGGGATATTGGGCACTATTCCTGAGCCAAGAGCAGCCTTATCTGCGCCAAGTCCGTTTTGGCGTGGCCATGGGCGGCGTCGCCCTCCTGGCCTTCGTCATTTTCCTCCAACAACAGCTGCTGGACCAGAGGCTTCTGCGTTTGCTCAAGCGTTCGCACCGGAGCTTTGACAACCTCCAGCGGCTGCAGGGAAGAGTGATTCAACAAGCCAAGCTGGCTTCGCTGGGAGAACTGGTCGCGCTCGCCGCCAGCGAACTGGAGTTCCCGCTCTCGGCCATCTTGAACAGCTCCGAACGGATGGCGGCCAGCAGCAACCTCAGCCGCGAGCAACTCGCCAACGCGCAGAAAATCGGTCGGCAAGCCCGGCGCACTCGCGAACTGGTCAGCGATCTGCTCAGCTTTGCGCAGCAGATTCCGGGAGAAAAAAGTCCTCTCGAACTCAAGCCTCTGCTGCAGCGCGCCGTTCAAATGGAAGGATTCAAGCTCGAGAACAAGAAGATCAGCTTGAGCGTGGAAAGTAATGACAATGCCCCGGTGCCTCGCGTCTTGGGCAACTCCAACCAGCTCTTGCAGGCCTTTGTTCAGATCGTCGAAAACGCCGTGGACGCGTTGCAGGAAATCGGCGGCGGGCGTGTGCAAGTCTCTCTCTGGCGCGAAGGCGACGAGGTCATCGTCCAGTTTGCCGACTCCGGCCCCGGGCTGCGCGATCCCGAGCGCGTCTTCGATCCTTTCTACACCACCAAGCCGGTGGGCAAAGGCACCGGGCTCGGACTGAGCGCCACCTATGGCGTAATCCAGGACCACAAGGGGCAAATCACGTGCAACAACCGCCCCGAAGGCGGAGCCGTATTTGAGATTCGCCTGCCCGCGCTCAAGACCAGCGCACCGCTTGCCGAAACCGCGCGCGGGTTGAAAAGCACCGCGGCCACTTTTGAAATCTGACTTCCTAGTGCTGCATCGCCTTTCTATCCTCTTTTTTCTATCCGCCACTCGCCACAATCGCATCGGCCACTCGTGCCGCCTCCACAGCAAAACGCACATCGTGCGTTCGGATGATGTGTACCCCTTTCAAAATCAGAACCGCTTCCGCAGCCAGCGTTCCGTAGAGCCGCTCGGCAACGCACGCGTCTTTGTCTTTATCTTTATCCTTGCCATCGCTATCCTTATCCTTGCCATCGCACGCCAGCATTCGCCCAATAAATGACTTGCGCGAGACTCCTGCCAGCAGCGGAAATCCCATCTGCTGCAGTTCGGCGAAGTGCGCCAGCAGCGGATAGTTCTCCTCGAAACGCTTCCCGAACCCGAAGCCCGGATCCAGCACAAGGTGATCGCGCTTGACGCCCGCCAGGGTCGCCGCTTCCGCCCACTGCCGCAAGTCCCGCTTCACCATCAGCACCGGATCGCCAATGGGCGGCAACGACCGCCATTCCTGCGGCCGCCCGCGGGTATGCATCAGCACTGCTCCCACTTTGAGTTCAGCCAGCGTTTTCGCCATTTTCGGATCCCACCGGAACCCACTCACATCGTTCACCACCTCTGCCCCGAGCTCCACCGCCGCCCGGGCCACGCTTGCCTTGTAGGTATCGACACTTACCACGGCATCGGGCCGTCGCCGCTTCAAATCGCGGATCACGGGCAGCACCCGCCTCCGTTCTTCTTCTTCTGACACAGGTTCTTCCGACAGAGGTTCTTCCGATACGGGCTCCGATACCAGCGGTGCGGTCTGCGCCACTTCCTGCGGCGCAGGGGCATGCTTGATGGCGATGGCGCCGGCGGCGGCCACGATGCGACTGGGCACCGACGCGCCCGGCCGCGTCGACTCCCCACCCACGTCAATGATGGTCGCGCCCTCGTCCAGTAAGTGCTCGGCGCGGATTACAGCCTTTTCGGCGTCGATGTAGAGTCCTCCGTCGGAAAACGAGTCGGGAGTTACATTCACGATGCCCATAATCAGAGTGCGCCGCCCCAACTCGAGGACGCGAGAGCCCACTTTCCACTGAAAAATCGCGCGCATGTTACGGCTATTCTAGTGGAGCGACGGGCGTCTCGCCCGTCCAGCAGTTTGGCGGCCCCTTCGACTTCGCTCAGAGTTTGTGACTTTTTTGCACGCGGTCAAAACTCGATGCTGAAAACAAGACAGTTGCAAGCTCAAAAAGGCCGCTAATCGAAAAAAGTCACAAACTCTCAGGGCAGGCTGGCGCGGACGCCCGGCTCTCCATTTTTCGGATGTTACAATCCACTGCATGCTTCGCCGGCGGTCAGTTGCGCCTCTTGTTCCCATCGTCCTTCTGCTGGTTGCGAGGCTGCTGGCCGCACCCGACCAATCTTTGCAGGTTCGGCCGTTATCGGATCGGATTGCGGAAGTGCTCAGCGCTCCGGATCTTGCCCGCGGCTTCTGGGGAATCGAAGTCGTTTCTCTGTCTTCCGACAAGACGCCCGGCACAACGTCCGGCATAACGACGGGCAAAACGTTGTACTCGCAAAACGCCGACAAGCTCTTCACGCCCGCTTCTAACACCAAGCTCGTCACCACCGCCGCGGCGCTTGCCCTGATCGGTCCCGATTACAAGTTCCGCACCACTGTCGAAACTACCGGCACTCTCGACCGCTACGGCCGCCTGAACGGAGATCTCGTTCTGGTCGGCCACGGCGATCCCAATCTCTCCGGACGCGAGCTGCCCTACGATCTCAAAACCCAGCGCAACGACGATCCGATTCAGGCTCTCGAATCGCTGGCCGACGCACTGGTGCAAAAAGGCGTGAAATTCATCGACGGCGACATCGTGGCGGATGACTCTTACTTCGCCTTCGAGCGCTATGGCGAAGGTTGGAGCCAGGACGATCTCGTCTGGGCCGACGGCGCCCCCGTTTCCGCGCTCACTGTGAACGACAACGTAGTCTTCGTCAACATTCTGCCCGCCGACCGGCCCGGCGAAAAAGCGTTCGTCAGCGTCAAGCCCTTCGCCGATTACTACCGCCTCGACAATCGCATCATCACTACTCCCGCCGGCACCGGGCGCAAGTTCTTCGTCAACCGTGAGCCGGGATCTACTGTACTTACGCTGTGGGGCAACATGCCGCTCGATGACGCCGGCGCCAACGAAGCGCTTGCCATCGAAGATCCCGCCGAATTCGCGGCTGGGCTGTTCCGTCAGTTACTCGAGAAACGCGGCATCGTAATCTACGGACACCAGCGCACACGCCACACCGAACTCGCCACTCTTTCCACTTTCAGCGTGAACGCGATCGCGCCGGCGCGCGGAGGCAGAGTTAGCGACAGAGTTGGCGACAAAAACGACGACGGCCAGCCGCGTCCGCTGAAAACCGATCAGCCGATCACTCTCGCCAGTTACGAATCTAAGCCGCTGCTGCAGGATATTCGCGTGATCAACAAAGTCAGCCAGAACCTTCATGCCGAAATCCTGCTGCGCCTGCTGGGACGCGAGCGCGGCAACGCCGGTACGGTTGAAGGCGGCCTCGAGGTTCTTCGCGGATTTCTGACCAAGGCCGGGGTCTCTAGCGATGAGTACGTTTTTTACGACGGCTCCGGACTATCACGCCAGAACTTAGTAACTCCGCATGCCATTGTCCAGTTACTGCGTTATTGCTCGACGCAACCCTGGGGCGCCGACTATAAGGCGACCTTCCCGGTCGCAGGGGTGGACGGCTCACTCACCGAACGCTTCACATCTCCCCGCCTGCGAAACCGCATTATGGCGAAAACGGGGGCGCTGGGCGGAGTGAAGACGCTCTCCGGATATGCCACCACCGATGCCGGACAAGTGGTCGCCTTCTCGATCCTTTCCAATAACTTCAATCTACCGGCTAAGCGAGTTACCGACGCGATTGATCAGTTAGTCCAGGCTATCGTCGACGACGCGCCGGCGGGACACTAGTGGCCTGGAGGGCTGCAAATGCTGGCTTCCAGCAAGCTCGTTGGCTTCGTTCCTACCAAAGATTCCGCGAAGGCAAGAAGCTTTTACGAAGGCAAACTGGGATTTCAATTCGTCAGCGACGACATCTTTGCCCTGGTCATGAGAGCCGGGGAAACCATGATCCGGATTGCGAAGGCCAAGGATTTCACTCCCGCGCCGTACACCGTGCTCGGCTGGGAAGCTTCGAATATCGAGGAAGTCGTCGCCTGGCTTCAGAAGCGCGCGGTCGCTTTTGAGAAGTATCCCTTCGTCCAGGATAAAGAGCTAGGAATCTGGACGGCGCCCAACGGCGACAAAGTTGCCTGGTTCAAAGATCCCGACGGGAATGTGCTTTCCGTCAGCCAGCATAAGTAGCAGCACAGGCTGGAGCGATGTGGCTACCATCTCCGACGCTACGGGCCTCCGTGGCCTCTGTGGTTAGGAATCAAAGCTTTTACCACAGGGGACGCAGAGGACCACAGGGTCGAGCCTGAGCTGGCATATTTATCCGAGTATTCCCATCTTCTTTCCCACCCGCTGCAGCACTTCGAGCGCTTGCTGCAATTCTTCTTTCGTGTGCGTGGCGGTCATGATGGTGCGCACGCGCGCTTTGCCTTCGGGTACGGTGGGGAATGCGATCCCGGTTCCGAGCACTCCTTCTTTGAATAATTCGCGGGAAAAATCCATGGTCCGGCGTCCGTCGCCGATGATGATGGGCGTAATCGGCGTTTCGCTCGCGGGAGTGGTTTGTCCTCCGATGTTGAAGCCGAGCAGGCCGAGTTCTTTTTTCCAGAAGCGCGTGTTGGCCCAAAGCTGCTCCATCCACTGCGGCTCGCTCTCGAGAACATCGAACGCGGCAATGCAGGTCGCCGCGACCGACGGCGGATGCGACGTCGAAAACAGAAACGGCCGGGCGCGGTGATAAAGAAAATCGATCAAATCGCGCGTGCCGCAGACGTAGCCGCCGAGAGCGCCGATCGCCTTCGACAACGTGCCGACTTGAATGTCCACGCGCCCGTGCATTCCAAAATGATCGATGGTGCCGCGTCCGTTGCGGCCGAGAACGCCGGAAGCGTGCGCGTCGTCGACCATCATGATTGCGCCGTATTTCTCGGCGGCTTCGCACAGGCCGGGCAGCGGGCCTATATCACCGTCCATTGAGAACACGCCGTCGGAGATCAGCAGCTTCCTTCCCGGCTGGTTCTTCACGCTGGCGAGTTGCTCTTCGGCGTGGGCAACGTCTTTGTGACGGAAGACGAGAATCTTCGCCCGTGAAAGACGGCAACCATCGATGATCGACGCGTGATTGAGCTCGTCGGAAATAATGAAGTCGGCGTTGCTTAGAAAGGAGGAGACCGTCCCCGCATTCGCCGTGAAGCCCGACTGGAAGACCACGCAAGCCTCGACGTTCTTGAAGCGCGCGATCTTCTCTTCCAGTTCCATGTGGATTTTCATCGTGCCCGCGATGGTGCGCACCGCGCCCGATCCGACGCCATACTTGCGCGTGGCTGCAAGCGCCGCTTCGCGCAGTTTGGGATGCGTCGTGAATCCGAGGTAATTGTTCGAGGCAAGGTTGATGACTCGTTTGCCGTCGAAGGTGCAGACCGGCGCCTGCTCGTCTTCAAGGACGCGCAGCTTGAAGTGCGTGCCCTTGGCCTTGAGTTCGTCGAGTTGATCGGTCAGGAACGAAAGCGGATTGGTGCGCGTGGCAGTGGGCATGGGTTACCTCGAATCGCTATTAGAGAATTAATAGTCTGCGGAGAAAATCAATTTCCGACGCGCAGCCCCTGAAGGGGCGTCTGATTTTCGACGTTTCGGCATCGCTAAAGCGATGCCCTGATACGAAACTCGAATTCCCCGCAGCTTGCCAAAACAGTCTACTCTCACTTTTTGCTATACGACCTTCGGCTGTCCGAGTGCCGCCAGCCGGCATTTGGTTGCGCGCAGATAATCGGCGGGCTTGATCAGAATCTGCAAGCCGCGAACTCCCGCCGAGATGGAAACAACGTCGAACAGGTCGATAGTCTCGTCCACGTACACGGGGAAATTGCGCTTGGCTGCGAGCGCGGTCACTCCGCCGCGAATGTAGCCGGTGAGCGCTTGCAGTTCTTTCACTGGCACGAGCTGAATTTTTCTTTCTCCCGCCGCGGCCGCCAGCGCCTTCAGGTTGAGTTCTTGATCGCCGGGGATGACCGCCATGACGATTCCGTTGCGGTCGCTTTTTCCTTCAGCCCGCGCGACCAGCGTCTTGAAAACCTGCTCCGGCGGCAAACCGATCTTGGCGGCAACCGTTTCAGCGGCTAGGTCGTTAGGATCCACTTCGTACTCCCGCAGTTCGTAGCGGATTCCCATTCGATCGAGCAGGCGCGCGGCGTTGGTTTTCTGAATCAGTTTCACGTGTATAGTGTTCCATCATATCCGTTGCGCTTCTTGCGTAGTGTGTGGTTGTGTAGGGGTACTTCGACTGCGGCTGAGCTTCGCATAAGCGAAGCTCAATCCTCGCTCAGTATGACAATAGCTAGAGGAGGTTTCGGGTAAACAGTTCTCAAAGGAGGCTTATCGTGCGTCTTCTGCTGCATTGGATTCTAAGCGCTCTAGCGGTGTGGATCGTCGCCCACATAGTGCCGGGGATAAGCGTAAGCGGCCCGACGGCGGCGCTGATCGCGGCCCTGGTCATTGGACTGATCAACGCCACCCTCGGCTTGCTGCTTAAGATCATCACCTTTCCGCTGACGATCGTAACGCTCGGCCTGTTCTGGTTCGTGATCAACGCGCTCATGCTCGAGTTGGCGGCGGCGTTCGTGCGCGGATTTTACGTGCGAAACTTCTTCGCGGCGTTTGTCGGCGCCATCCTGCTGAGCATCGTGAGCTCTGTGTTGCAGTGGCTGGTCATGCCGCGCCGCAACAACTAAGACTGGTCTCATACATGGGGTGGGTAGGGCACGGCTTTCACAGCCTGCGGAAAAAGTCGTCGAGGGCGCATGAAGCACACCTCAGGCGCTAAAGCGCGGACACATTTTCAACGACTTAACGGCACGAGTAAAGAGGTTGCGGAAAAACTCGGTTCGGGAGGGGTTCGGGAAGGGCACGAGTTCCACTCGTGCCGCTAAGCTGTTAAGAATGTGTCCGCGCTTCAGCGCCTGAGGGACGCTTTCTTCACTTTGAAAGACTTTTTCCGCAGCCTCTAAACTCGCGCCATTCCCAAAACCCGCTCGAACCAGAGTTTTTCCGCAGCCTGTTTCAGCCGTGCTGTCAAGTGTCAGCCTTCCCGGCGCAGCGCCGCGAAAACCTTCTGCACTTGCTCCTCAGTTTCAGCAAGCGATCCGGAATTATCGATTACGAAATCGGCGGCTTTGATTTTTTCTTTGTCGGGGATCTGGGCGGCCATGCGGCGCGTTACTTCGGCACGGGCAGCGTCTTCTGAAATTCCGTGGCGGCGGGCGAAACGCAGAATGCGCTGTTCGGGATGGCAGGTCACGACGATTAAACGGTCGAAACGGTCGGCGGCGTCGGCTTCGAGGATAAGAGCAGCTTCGACGATGGCGATGGCGTTCGGATCGCGCAGGCGGATCTCTTGCAGCCATTTGTTTTCTTGTTCGATCACGGCGGGATGAACGGTTTCATTGAGCTCCTGGACGCGCGGTGGCGCGCCGCCGGGAACCCCGAATGCGGCTTCGGCGAGCCGGGGCCGGTTGATGCTCCCGTCGGGATTCAGGATTTCGCGGCCGAAGCGGCGGACGACATCCCGATAGACGGGGCGGCCGGGATCCATGAGCCTGTGCGCGACGGCATCGGCGTCGGTCAGGTGTGCGCCGAGTTTGACAAACATCTCGCCGACGACGGATTTGCCGCTCGCGATGCCGCCGGTGAGGCCGAGTTTTAGCAAAGGGTGCTCACGGTCGATTGCAGAAATTGAACGGCCCTCGGCGGCTAAACAGGCTGCGGAAAAAGTCTGACTTCGCGCCCCAGCCCCTAAAGGGGCGTCTGATTGCGAAAGACTTATGGCATCGCTAAAGCGATGCCCTGATACGAAACGTCAGTTTTTCCGCAGCCTCTAAAGCCGCTTGTGTCGCAGGTCTAACGGCGCGGCTAAAAGCCGCGCCCCTTCAAGACAAGGTCAACTCGGGATGTCTTAGCCTCTTCGCATCATCGCGGCCTTTACCGTGTTGGCCATCAGCATGGCGATGGTTAGCGGGCCTACGCCTCCGGGGACGGGCGTGATGGCGCCGGCGATTTCGGCTACCTCGGGGTGGACGTCGCCTACCAGGGTTGAGCCTTTGGCCAGAAAATTCTCTTCGCGCTTTTTGTTTCCGGCCGTATTTCCTGCAAAGAAGCGGTCGAATTCTTTTCGGTCGGTGACCCGGTTGATGCCTACGTCGATCACCGTGGCTCCGGGCTTCACGTAGTCGCGAGTGACCATGCCGGCGCGGCCAATCGCCGCCACCAGGATGTCGGCGCGGCGGCACACTTCGGGCAGATCGCGCGTCTTCGAGTGGCAGACGGTGACGGTGGCGTTCTGGTTGAGCAGCAGCATGGCTACGGGCTTGCCGACGATGTCGCTGCGTCCGACGACCACGGCTTCCAGCCCGGCGATTGGAATTGCGCTGCGCTTTAGGATTTCCATGACCCCGGCTGGCGTGCAGGGCACCAGGCCTGGACGCTGCGTGGAAAGGTAGCCCACGTTCATGGGGTGGAATCCGTCTACGTCTTTGGCCGGATCGACCGCCAGCAGGACCTTCTTGGAGTCGACGTGCGCGGGCAGCGGCAATTGCACCAGGATACCGTCGATTTCGTCGCGGCGGTTCAGTCCGGCGACGAGCGCGAGCAGTTCTTCGTTAGTCACGCTTTCGGCGGGCGTGTGCTGTTCGCTGTAGAGGCCGACTTCCTCGGAACTCTTCACCTTGCCGCGCACGTAGACCTCCGACGCGGGGTTGTGCCCGACCAGCACCACGGCGAGCCCAGGACGCACGCCCGATAATGCCAGGGCTTTCGCCTGGGCGGTGACCTCCGCGCGGATTTCACTGGCTATTTTGGTACCGTCGAGAATTCTGGCTGCCATCTAACCTCGTTGCGCCTCGTTGCGCCTTGCAATGAATTGAAAGGCGATTCTATCGTATCGCGAACACCGCTGTGAGTCGTGGGTCGTTCCTCCGGGACTTCGCTCATTTTTCCCTCCTACCCCGCGCTAAAGCGCGGGGCTAAGCTGGTTCGCCCCAGGCAGGGCTGGATGCACGCGCTCACTTCGTGCTCCTCACTCGCGCTACAATGGAGGGGCTATGATTTCCCAGGATCTGCTCGACATGCTCGTCTGCCCGGTTTGCAAAAAGCCGGTGGTCCTGAATGCGAACGGTGGAAGCCTGAAATGCAGCGAATGCCGCCGTGTGTACCCCATTCAGGACGGCATCCCAATCATGCTGGTGGACGCCGCCGCGATTGACCCGGCCTGATCCCGGAAACGACCCATCAACCGACCGATTAACCGACCGATCAACCGACAAAGTTCGGTTTTCTCCCGTCACGAAACGACATTTAGTGTCAATCTGGCAACCGGCGGCGTTGTTATGTCTTCCGCTCGCCTGTGGGTTACCTCCCCGCAACCTTTTGCAAGAACTTGGGTTCTAACAACTTAAGGCTCCGAGAAGCCGTATCTGACGAGGTACCAAAGTTACGGCATTCCGATTGCATGGAAACCAATCAGGTTGCCGATGAATCCAATGGGGCAATGGTAGGAGGTCGGTGGTGAGAATGGCCATGAAAGAGAGATTTACGGTGACGGAACTGTGCGCCCTCAGAAACGACCTGATCCAGGGCGGCATGGTGGATTCCCGCGAAGCAGCGGAATTGCTGCAAGTTTTTTTAGCGGGGCGGGGCTATGGCGTTTCGCAGGCGGCTGCGATCGACGCCGCCGGACGGGTAGAGATGGCGGGCTGTTCTCTCCCTGTGCTGGAGGCCGAACTGGAAGGGCTCGCGCTGGTGATGTGAGGTTTCGCGCTGGTGTGCGAGGTTTCGCGCAGCCAGCGGCAACGAGGTTAACGGGAAACTGATCTAGCTTAACTCAGCAATTGACAGTTTCTCAGGACGAAGCGCCGGGCTCAATCGCCCGGCCTTTGCTTTTCTGGGCGATTTTTCTGGGCGCTGGTGAGGCGTCGCCGCCTTTTTGCATTTGGGCCCACGGTCTGGGGAAATTGACGGTCAATTGATGACCTCTAGGAGAATCTCATCAAGGTCATCGTCTGTGAGATGATGCTTCTCATGGAGCGTCTTAAAAAGCAGCGCGATTGCCTTGCTGTTGCGGTCAGCCTGTAATTTCTCACGATACGGTTTGCCCTGTTCGCCAATCAGCGTGTAGAAAACACGCCGCCCCACATCTACTCCCTCTTCCTTGTGTGTTTCCTTGGCTAGTAGCTCTTCCTTCGTTGGCATATTCGCCCTCCGCAAGCCATTGTACCCGCGATGACGCGAAGAAATAGAAGGCCCGTTAGCAATCCCCGCAACCAACCGCATAGTTTACTTTCTTGGTTCACCGTCCGGCCCGCTGGACTTTCGCAACTTGACTGCTCAGCCGTTTTCGGTCAACGCTAAAAACCATGAGTGCCAGAATAGGTGTTTTGGACCACAATCAAGCAGTCACGAACCGCCCGCGCTTTCGATACACACGGTCGGTCGCCCAGAGCCTCGTTGATCGCGGCTTAGCTGTCTGGGTAAGTGGACGGCTCATCCGGCGAGTTGACCCCTCCGGTGGGGATTATGTGCCGCCCTTGGTGAGAGCCTTCCCGCAGTCCGGGCAGAAGGCCCGTTAGGAAATCCATTTGAGAGTGCTGCAAGTGGTGGGGCGAGAGACGGCGCGGTCACCGCAACCGCGAACAGTGGACTAGGCCGTTACCGGCTCCCGGACCACGTGGTCCGGCCCGTTCCAAATTTCCACCACAGTCTTTAATTAGCTGCGCACCGTCCAAGGGACAAAACCGCCAAGCCTCCCGCCTTTCACCGAACCCCGCCACTTCGCTCTCAGAACGTGTCCCAAAACGTAGAGCACTGGTGATCCGTGGCAAAGTTGGACTCGACCACCGGCGTCGGCGGTATCAACGATTGGACCTGGTCGGTTGACGCGCTGTACGGAGACCAGACCGGTTCACCGGAAGAGTTCGGGTCTCCCGTCTTCGCGAACTGCGTCCAGTAGCTGATCATCGCATTGGAGAGCCGCATTTGTTTGGGCGAGAGTGCCACCGGCAGTCCGAAAACGTCGTAGCCCTTGAATAGGTATGGAAGCTCTGAAGTGTGATAGGCGCCCAACGGAAACGTCAATAACCCGCCAAACGCAGATTGAGGCGGGGGCGCGTTCTCATCATTGAATTCATAGGCATAGGTGGTAACAAATTTCGACAGTAACTGATCCGCATTACGCGCCGGACAGCTGAAGATTCCGTCGGTACCCGAGGCTCCCAATGCCTCACCGCCAAACGGGTAACTGGCAAATGGGTACAAGGCGAGGACGGGTGGCCCCAGGGTCGATCCCCAGAGCCCAGCGACAGCAGCATCGTACTCCGCCGAAGTCGTTATCGGATTCCCCACGAAGTCGTAGTCTTGAGCCACAAACACCCTGTATTCATCATGATTGGTGCCCGAAATCACCGGCACTTGATTGAATTCGCCGCTGGCAAATGCGGCGCTGATGGTTTGTGTAAGCAGTGTTCCATCCACGAACGGATACACGGGGAATGGCTCTCCTGCGACCATCGTCGCGGCGGGCACGGCTCGCAGACACGAAGCTGTCTGGCTGGTACATCCGACACTATCCGCAATCGCGGCGCCAGACGGCACATCTCCGCTGCCCGTCGTTTCCTCCTCCGCCAGCGTAATAATCTTGGAAAAGTAGTCTTGGAATTCCGAATACGATCCGCTTTCCGCTATCGCTCCGCCGAACAGTCCTGCCGCAAGGGGAGATGCGAGCTGGGCATAGACGCTTTGTCCGCCCGCAGACTCACCGAATATCGTTACGCGATGCGGATCGCCGCCAAAGCCCGCGATGTTCCTGCGCACCCACTTGAGCGCGAACTGCTGATCCATCAACCCATAGTTGCCATTGAGATGGCCTTCGGCATCGATCGCGGACTGGGCAAAAAATCCCAAATAACCCAGGCGGTAATTAATGGTGACGACGATCACCCCTTTTTTCACGAGTCGCGTGGGGTCGAAAGGATCGCTGCTCCCATTTACGAGTCCGCCACCATGAATCCAAACCATCACAGGCAGGCCGTGTCCCCCGCCATCATCTATGTTCAGCGGGGGCGAATAGACATTCAGGAACAGGCAATTCTCGCTGCCTCCGCTAGCTTGCGTGCACGCACTACCGAATTGAGTCGCTTGCAGGATAAATCTGGGAAAGAGCCCGTAAGAACTCGGTGGTCTCCAGCGCCGAGTTCCGACCGGCGGAGCCGCGAACGGGATGCCGAGAAATTCGTTTACGCCATCGACCCTTGAGCCAATCACGACTCCGCTTTCAGTGAGAGCAATCGGACGATTGTCGGCAGATGCGGTTAGTGCCGAGCCCAGCGTGACCACGCAGATAGCCGTCACTCCAAGCAAAAGTTTGCAAGTAAACTCACAGTACTCGAGCCGAGAGTGCTCGAATTGACGGTTCGCCTTCTCGCTGTTTTTCATCGCCGACTCCTGCCCATCAGTGCTCAACCGGGTTTTGCCGGGGGAGGCCCTGAACATGCGACCTCCTTGTAGGTCCGAGCACGAATCTCCTTCTTGACTCCAAAAACGGGGATTAGTGTACACCGGTCTCGGCCGCTTGCAACACTGTGAAACAATTTTCATCTGGAATGCACCGGATCGGTATGCGACACGTACCAGCCTCAGCCGATTAGATAACCGGTAAATCGCTACAATTCAGGCCTGACAGTCCGAGGACCGCTATCTTTGTCGTCCGATGTTGGTGAATCCCAAGAAAGGCGTGGGACCGCGTAGTGCTCCACGAGTCGACGTACACATCAAAATCAAGATCAAGATCAACATCCAAAAAATCAAACATCAAAATCAAGATCAACATCAAGATCAAAATCAAAATCAACACCAAGGGCGGCGGACAGGAGTGTCCGCCCTACACTTACCCCATCAGCATGCCGCCGTTCACGTTGAGCACATGACCTGTGATGTAGGACGCATCGTCGGAAGCCAGAAAGCACACTGCGCTGGCTATGTCCTCCGGCACGCCGACCCGGCCTAGCGGGATCGATTTCACTGCGTTCTGCTTGAATTCCTCGCTCAGCACCGCCGTCATGCCGGTCTCGATGAAACCCGGAGCCACCGCGTTGCAGGTGATGTTGCGCGACGCTACCTCGCGCGCCATGGCCATCGTCAGCCCAATCAGCCCGGCTTTTGACGCCGCGTAATTCGTCTGGCCTGCCTGACCCATCTGCCCGAAGACGCTGGTGATGTTGACGATTCGTCCCCAGCGCTGCTTCAGCATTGAACCAATCACCTGCTGGATGCAGAGATACGCTGAAGTCAGATTCGTGTTCAGCACCGCGTCCCAGTCGGCGCGCTTCATGCGCATCACTAACTGGTCGCGCGTGATGCCGGCGTTATTGACCAGGATGTCGATCTTGCCGAATTGCCCGAGCGCCGACTTGATGCCGGACTTCACTTGCTGTTCATCCGAGAACGTCCATGACGAAGGCCGCCGCCTGCGCTCCCGCCGCCGTGATCTGGGCGGCGAGTTCCTCCAGCTTCTGCCGATTGCGCGCCGCCACCGCTACGGTCGCGCCCTCCCGCGCTAGGGCGAGCGCGCAGGCGTGGCCTATGCCCTGCGACGCTCCTGTGACCAGCGCTACTCGTCCGTCGAGTTTCATGAGCGCTCCTTTATGCTTCGGAAACCAACCTGGCAACCTATGTGTAGAACGGAGGATTATAACGTCGAAGGGGGTTAGGGGTGGGCTCAGGCTGCGCGGCGCAAGAAATCTTAACCACAGGGGACACGGGGAACACAGAGAAACATCCACAGGGCACAGCGTACACAGAAGAATCTTAGCCTGCTTGCTTTGCCGCCCGGCCCAGCGGGGCTGGCCCAAGAATATTTTCAATCTTCTCGACCAGCGTTCGCTTTGAATACGGCTTCGGCAGAAAATATGTGTGCGAGCCGGGTACTTCCGCGTCATCTTCCGGATTGCTGTAACCCGACGTTACCAGGACCACAACTTCTGGTGAATGCTCGTGCAGATCCTGCCCCAACTGCTGTCCTGTCCTTCCCGGAAGGCCCATGTCCGTTATCACGAGATCGATTCCCCGCTTGCATTCTTCGTAAACTTTCATCGCGTCTTGCGCATCCTGGGCCGGCAGAACTTCAAAGCCTGCGCTTTCCAGAATGCTGCAAGTCGCCTCCCGTACAAAAGGTTCGTCCTCAACCAGTAGAATAGTGCGCCGGGGACGATTCTTCGGGTATGGGTATGGCTGAAGAGTCATAACAACCTCCAATTCACCTTGCTTATATGGCCTCTTCAGCAATTGCACAGCCTTGATGCCTTCCTAAAATCGGCGCGGTCCGCACCTAAGTCTCTGTGGTTCGAAAGGTTCGGGATATTGTGGGGAATCTACTTCGGCGCGGTAAGAATCGTCTGCTTCGGATCGAGCACAATCTTGCGCACGCCGCTCGGCGCGGTCAACCGAAACCCAGTCTGGCGGCCATCCGCCAGCACTTCGCCCAGAAAAACCAGGGCGTTGCCCGCCATCTCGCCATACACCGGAACCGCCGTCACCAGATCGTCGGGTACGTCCTTTTGTACGATCACGCCCGTAACCGTGGTCACGCCAGTTTTCTCCGTGATGCGAATTTCGCGGGTTGCGAGCTGCGGTATCGACGTCCCTTCGATCCAACTTTGCAAAAACCAGTCCAGGTTGCGACGATTCTCGTACCAAAGTGGGCGCGGCAGTTCCTCGGCGAAAACTTGGACCAGTTCCTGCGTGCTTATGCTCTTTCCCGCATACCGCTCCTTGATTTTCCGCAGCGCGTGGAAGAAGGGCTCATCTGAATTCGCGCCGGGATTCGCGTGCCCTTTCCGGGAACGGGAAGCCGCTTTGGAATCGCGCAGCATGGAATCGCGCAGCATTGCATCGCGAAACATGGATCGCAGCATGTGAAACAGCCACGTGCCTCTTTCGTAGCTGATTGCCTCGTATCCTTGGGGAAAATGGGACGACTCCAGGCGCTGGCCCAGGGTCACCGGTCCGGCGTCGCGCAGCCACTCTCCATCTTTGTTCTTGCTCAGGAGATCGCTCCGGTACTTTTCCAGGATCTGCCGGAATTGCGCCGGGTTCTGTTGCTCCAGGATCATCAGCGCGGCATAGTTTGCCAGTCCTTCCGATATCCACTGGTCCCGATAGCTCTTCCACAGCACCAGATCGCCCCACCACTGATGCGCCGTCTCGTGGACCAACATCTGGTTGTCGAGTTCGCTGGTCACCGGGTCCAGACGCAGATCCATCTGCTCCTGCGTACTGAGAAAGGCAAAGCTCGACAGAAATATCAGTCCCGGCCATCCCTGGCTCAAATTTCCCGGCATCTGCGTCAGCGCCAACGAGCCATACGGGTAGGGCCCAAACCATTGCGAGAAACTTCCAATTGCCTTCGCCGCTCTGTCCGCCACCGCCTGCACATCTCGCGCTGGCGATGGAGGCGGCGGAGTCATCACGATTGGTGGATTCGGTCTTGATATCTGCGGGTCAACGCCGGGAATAGCCGGCCGTTCAATCACCTCGGCTGGCGCCTTCGGAAACGATTTCTCCACCCCCTTCGTGCCGTATGCCTCCACCAGAATGTTCCCCGCCTTCGCCTCGGCCCGAACGTACTTGCCCAGATTGAACCCCGCCACCGGAATCGGCCGCTCTGAGGTCCACCGCGAAACTTTCTCTGTCCCTGCTTCACGGTTGGTTTCCGCTTCGCCTTGGTCTTCTTCTCTGCCCGCACTCGATATCTGTTTTCCCGTCGCCAACAGCGTCCAATTCGCCGGATAGTGAAACTCCATCTCGAACTGGGCCGGGCTCAAACCGAAATTCGGATACCAGGTGCCGCGCTCGCCCACATAGAGCAATCCGTTCCCCGCCTCCGACAGAACTTCGCCCGCATAGGTAAAGCGCAGTTTCAATTCCTGCCCGGGCAAGAGCGGAGCGGGAAACACCACCGCCACCAGATCGTTCCCTTTTCGCCGCAACTCGGAGCCTTCAATCGCCGGGTTCTGGATGAAGTCCACCGGCCGCCCATCCTTCTCAACCGCATCAATCTTGAGATAACGCGACAACTCAAACAGCAGCGTCCTTTCTCCGCCGCTGCGAATTCGAAGCTTCACCTCCGTCGAAGCTCGCAACATAGTTGGAGGCTGCACCGACGCCCGAATCCGGAAGCCTGTGATCTTGGCATCACTCGCCAGTGAAGACGTAGCTGCGCTGCCAGGCCCACTGGGCGCAAACGAAGTCCAGATATCGAAAAACGAAATGCCGTCTTTCACCCGCGGCTGCCCCGCCCACAATGGCTCGGCGCTGGCGGCATCCCAGACCACTTCGAAACCGCCCAGTTTCTTGCCCAGCAAGTGCGCGTGCAGCAAGGGCGGAAATTTCCGAGCCAAGTCGCTTCCTCCCTGGTTTCCACCCGGCGCGGGAAGAAAATGACTGAAGTCCAGCAGCAAGCGCAGGGCGTCAAACTCGGCCAGACTGCGGCTCGCATCGTTCCGTTCTTTTATGAATTCCGCGCCCTCGGGCGCCGGCGAAAGAAAACGCTGCAAGAGCGCTGCCGTGTTGTCGTTGAAGCACAGATATCCGGAGGTGAACTGCTCTTCGAGAATCGCCATTCCCGTGAACAGCGCCAGCGATCCGCGCTCCACGCGGTTCGGGGGACGCAGGCGTATCTCGCCCTCACCGTCGAAGAACGCGCCTGTGATCCGGCCGCAAATGTCTTCCGTAAACGCGAGCGTGCCGTCGTCCAAATCAATGTGAAGATTAGGCCGGTCGATGGAGGCGTCGCGAACGTGGTACACGCGTTGCGGATCGAGTCCGACCGAACGAATCCGCGCGTAGAGGCCGCTCGTGGTTTGCGGACAGTCGGGTGCCGGTTCCGCTGGCTGCGCCCATCCCGCAGCGGCCAGCAGCCACCATGCCAACCCGATCATCCACCACCGCCGCACCGACCCTGGCCTCATAAACGGGTCGTCCCTCCGGGACTTGACTCATTTGTGCGTTTGTCCCAGCGCTTGAAGTGAGTGTGTGAGAACTCGATTTTTATCGATGACTCTCGTCTCCGGTCATGCTGCCACTCCCGTACTTCGCAATCAGCCGGTCCCAGGTTTCAGCGGCGGGCGAACAAGCGCGTCACGTTGTAGGCGATCGCTGCCAGCGTGAACTCCGCTGCCACCTTGGCTTGTCCTCGGGTGCGAAATTGCCGCATGCCCCGCTGCTGCTTCAACACCCCAAACACCGGTTCGACCAGCGCCTTGCGTCGTCCGTACACCTTTCGTCCGGCCGCGCCGCGCAACTTCTTCCGCATCGCCTTCAGTTCCGGACTGCGCACCCGGTTCCGTCCGATCGTGCGCGCTCGTTTCCCCGTGTTCAGTTCGCGCGCCAGGTTCGGGTCCGGCAGGTACACGTCGATGCCACGCTCCTCGAGCGCGCGCACATTCTCGTTACTGTAGAAGCCCGCATCCGCCAATGCTTTCTCCGGTCGCTCGCCCGTCCGCTCCTCCACTTCCTCCACCAGCGGCACCAGAGCCGGCACGTCGCAACGGTTCAGCGTCACCCGTTGGGCCACGATCAGATGATCCTGGCTCACCGCCATCTCCGCCGTGTAACCCAGCGCAAATCCGCCCCGCTCCCGCAGAAACCGCGCCTCCGCGTCCCGCGGCGATAACTTCGCTTCTCCACTCTTGCGTAATCGTTCCAGACGCCGCGGCAACTCCGCCAGTCTCTGTTCCAGCTTCTCCACCCGCACTCGCGTCCCCGCGCCTTCGTCCGGATCGCACGCCTCGCACGCCTTTTGCCAGCGCCGGATCTGCCGCCGAATCTTCGCCCGTTCCCGGCGCAAGCGCGGCTCCGTGTCGATCCGTTCCCGCGACGCACTCGCCCGGATGCGCGTCGAATCCAGCGCCACCATCCCCAGTTTCCCCATGCCCAACTGCCGCGCCATCTCCACCACCTGCGTGAACACGTCGTTCAGCGCCCGCGCGTGCCGCCGCCGAAACGCGCTCAACGCCCAGTGGTCCGACCGCTGCCCGCCCGCCAGATAACGCAAGGCCAGATCTTCCACGATCCGTTGCTCCAAGCGCCGCGCGCTCGTCATCCCCAGCGCATAGGCATAGAGCCACACCTTCAGCATCAGCGCGGGCGCATATAGCACCCCACCTTCGTCGCTGTAGGCCCGCTCGAACTCGCTCAGGTCCAGCCGCTCCACCATCCGGTGCAGGAAAAAGCTCAAATGATCCGCGCCCAGCTCGTCCTTCACGCTCGGCGGCAGCAAATACGCTTGCTCGGGGCTGTACTCCAGGAATCGTGACATCCCTCCTTATCCCTCACTTCTTCCCCGATTTCAAGTTGGTTCTCACACACTCACTTGAAGCGCTGGGCTAAGCTGGTTCGCCCCTCCGGGGCTGGCGTGACCGCTCAGAGACTCGGGGCTCTTCGGCTCAGAGACTCGGGCCTCTTTCGGCTGCCCGGTTCCAGCACCTTGGTCATCTTACCGACCCTGCGGGCCGTTGTTAGAATCAGCCGAGTGCGAGCCCTTGTCCTCATTCTAGTGCTTCTGGCGGCGCTGCCCTCGGCCGCCGACGTCATCCATCTTAAGAATGGACGCGTTATCTGGGCCGACGAGGTCCGCGAGAACAAAGATCGCGTCGAGTATGACCTTGGCGAAGACACCTACGCCATCCCGAAATCCTCGGTCGAGCGCATAGAGGCGGGAGGCGTTGCCCCCGTGCACGCTGGTTCGGGAGCATCCGCCGGAGCATCCACCGACGTCCCGGACATCACTCCACCCGCGCCTTCGTTCAACCACGAAGCCGACGTAGCCGAAAAAGTCATTCGCGACGGCAAAGTTGATAGCGATGCCCTCTCGAGCCTGGGACAAGCATCCAATCCCGAACTCGCTGCCACCGCCTATTTCCTCGCCGGCAAACACGAATCCGATCATGGCAACTTCCCGCAGGCCAAGCGCTATTACGAATCCGCGCTCCGTTTCCAGCCGGATAACTCCACCTTACTGATCTACTACGCCGCCACGCTGATGCGCACCGGCCATGCCGCGGAAGCTCTCTCCTACGCGCAACACGCCGCCAACATTGCTCCCGACTCACCCGATGCCATTGCCATGCTGGGGTTCGTTCAATTCGCCAGCGACCATACGCCCGATGCGATTCGCTCCTGGAAGAAGTCGCTGGCCCTGCGTCCCGACGCCACCGTCAGCCAGTACCTGGCCCGAGCCACGCGGGAATCGACCGCCGAAGCCGATTTTTCGCAGCGCGAAAGCAGCCACTTCAACCTCCACTTCGAAGGCAAGGATACCTCCGAGAGCTTTCGCCGCGACCTGCTTGCCACCCTCGACTCCGAATACGACGACGTGGCGCGCGATCTCGGCTACTCGCCCCGCAACACCATCGCGGTCACGCTCTACACGCAGCAGGCGTTCTTCGACGTTACCCGAGCGCCTTCCTGGAGCGGCGCCATTAACGATGGCAAGCTGCGCATCCCGATCAGCGGCGTCCCTAGCGTCACGCCCGAGCTCGCCCGCGTCCTCAAACATGAACTGACTCACTCGTTCGTTTCTCAGATGTCGAGCAACCGCTGCCCCACCTGGCTGAACGAAGGCATTGCACAAATCGAAGAGGGCAAGTCGTCCGCTTCCAACGGACGCCAGCTGGCTCAGCTCTTCGCCTCCGGAAATGAGATCCCCTTCAATGTGCTCGAAGGCAGTTTCTTGAGCTTCTCCGCTTCCGAAGCCACCCTTGCCTACGCTGAATCTTTAGCCGCCACCGAATACATTCGCGACGCCTATGGCATGAGCGAAATCGCGCGCATCCTGGAACGCCTGTCGCAAGGCAGCTCCACCGAAGCTGCTTTGCGCGCTACCGTCCACTCCGATTACCGTCAACTACGCGACGAAATGACGAGCAAGCTAAAGGGAAGATACGGCGAATAAGTTGAGTGCGTGGCGTCACTGAATCGACGAGTACTTTTGAATTACACTTCTCGGTCGATTGATGCCCAGGTCTTTTGGCCACGGCTCATTTGGATGCACGGCGGAGTTGCAATAACAGGAGGAGTGAATGAATCGCGAGTTAGCGCGTACCTATGCGGCAGCATTGATAGTGACCGTCGGACTTATTGCAACCAATGGCTGGTGTCAGAAGATTACGGGCATTGATCGGGATCGGGCGCAGACCATGCTCCACGAGATATCCTCCGACATCAAAAAGCATTATTACGATCCCAAGCTTCACGGAGTGGATTGGGACGCCAAGGTCGAGGAGATGAAGCAGAAGATCGCAGCAACCGACTCGATGAACCTCGCCCTCTCGAAAGTGGCCGGTGCGTTGGATTCCCTCAATGACTCCCACACTTTCTTCCTGCCGCCCGCCCACAACAGCCGTTACGACTATGGCTGGGAAGGACAAGTGATCGGTGACCGCTGTTTTGTGATTCGGGTGCGGCCCGGCAGCGATGCGGAAAAGAAGGGCGTGAAGCCCGGTGATGAGTTAATGGCGCTCAATGGCTTCACTCCGAATCGGGATAACCTCTGGAAGATGGAGTACGTCTTTAAGACGCTGCGGCCGCAAGCCGCACTACGACTGGGCCTGCGCGATCCGGCCGGAAAGCAGCGCCAGGTGGACGTGGTCACCGCCCTAATCCAAAGGAAGCGCGTCATGGATCTGACCGGTGGGGACAGTGGCAATGATATCTGGGACCTGATCCGGGAAGAGGAGAACGACGAACATGTGGGACGTGCCCGGTTCGCCGAATTGAACGACAACGTCGGTATCTTGAAGTTTCCGGGATTCCACTTTACCGACTCGGAGATCGACGGCATGATGAGCAAGGCGCGTAGGCACAAGGTGCTCATCCTCGATCTGCGCGGAAACCCCGGTGGCAGTGTCGACACCCTTAAGTATCTGATCGCCGGCTGCTTCGAAAAGGAAATAAAGATCGGAGACCGCATCGGCAGATCGGAGCAGAAACCGATGGTCGCCAAGATCCATGGCCATCCATTCACTGGCAAGCTCGTGGTCCTGGTGGACAGCAAGTCTGCCTCGGCCGCAGAGCTCTTCGCCCGGGTGGTACAGATCGAAAAGCGAGGAACCGTTCTGGGAGATCGCAGCTCCGGAAGTGTGATGGAAGCGAAGCACTACAGTTACCAGTCTGGAACCGATATCGTGGTTTTCTACGGGGCATCGATTACGGATGCGGATATCGTCATGACCGACGGCAGGAGTCTCGAACACAACGGCGTGCTTCCCGACGAACTTGTGTTGCCGTCAGCCGAAGACCTCGCCAATGGCCGTGATCCGGTACTGCCCCGCGCGGTGGAGACAGCCGGCGCAAAACTTAATCCGGAAGCGGCCGGGAAATTGTTCCCGTACGAATGGCCAAAGTTTTGAGTTCGTCCGGCGTCGTGAGTTTGGTCTCTCTTGACCTGAATTCGGTTTAGAGTGCGCGCCTAGCACTTCCTGCTCATTGCCTCGTCCCGAAGGTTTGTGCTAATTTCGCCCCTCATGTCGCTCCTTTCCAAACTTGGGTTCGGCTCAAAGACGGAGGAAGTTTCCGAAATCGTCCAGGCGGAAACCCCCGCGCTCCAGAGCGCCGACCTCGCGGTCGCCTATTTTTCCTCGCGCACCGGAGGCGACCTTCACGATTTCCTGCGGGTGGGCCCGCAACGTTTCCTTTTCGGATTGCTCAACGTCGCCGGCAGGCGCGAAACCAGCGGCCCTGTGCTGCAAGCCGCGCAGGCTTGTTTCCGGACGTCGGGCGAGCAACTCTTCGCGACCAGCGAACTGAACGAATCGGACGCGATGATCGAACTGTCACGCCGTCTGAATCTCGAGATTATGCGGGCGGCCGGAGGCGTGCGCAGTTGCCCGGCCTTTGCCGGCTGCTACAACGAGGAACTCGGCACAGTTTGCTACGTCAATGCAGGCCACACACCCGGCCTGCTGCGCGATGACTCCAGCCTCGTCGAATTGCCCGCAACCGGCCTGCCGCTCGGGCTGTTCTCGCTGGCCCCGACCGACGCCCGCATCGTCGGCCTGGGACCAAAGGGTTCGCTGGCAGTGGTCTCCCGCGGAGTGGTGGAGGCGGAGTCGAAGAACGTGGAATTTGGTCTGGAGGGAGTAAAGAGCGTGATGCAGGCGGGACCTTCTTCGGCCAGAGATCTTTCCCGGAACATCCTCCAGGGCGTGCAGAACTTCATGCACATGGCTCCCAAGCACAACGACGTGACCGCACTGACACTCACACGAGCCGCTTAGCCAATCAATCCGCCGGTAGTGCCTCAGTTTGAAATTAGCAGCCGCGGAACGGATCGGCAGCCAAACTGAGGCACTACCAATCCGCCTGCTCCATTGGCCTCCGCGCCGCTCCCGGCGTAAAATGGGAAAACAAATTCCTCGGGTGCTACCCCAGGTTTCGATAGAACGTTTCGAGAGAATGATTCAGAGAGCCCTAATGAATAAGACCAGACTTCCCTTGTTGTTGATTGTTGGCTACGCGCTGTTGCTCGCCTCCCTTTCGCCGGCCGATACCGTGGTGGAAGAGATTGTCGCCCGGGTAAACAACGAAATCGTTACGCGCACGGAATACATCCGCAGCCGCGATCAGCTCAAGCAGGAAATTCAGCAGCAGGACCCGGCCAACGCCGACCGCATTTTCGCCGAAAAGCAACGCGACGTGCTGCGCGATCTGATTGACCAGCAACTCCTGCTGCAAAAAGGCAAAGACCTCGGCATCACCGGGGACACCGAGCTCATCAAGCGGCTCGATGAAATGCGCAAGCAGATGAACCTCGAAACCATGGAAGACCTGGAGAAAGCGGCGGAGGCGCAGGGGGCTTCGTATGAGGACTTCAAGCAGACCATGCGCAACCAGATCATCACGCAGCGCGTGATTGGGCAGGAAGTGGGTTCGAAACTGGCCATGAACAAGGAGGACGAGAAGAAGTTCTATGAGCAGCACCGCGCGGAGATGGAGCACCCCGAGCAAGTTCGCCTGAGCGAAATTCTGATTGCGCCCAAAACACCGGCCAAACCCGCGGCCAGCCCAGGCGCGAAGCCCGAGCCGCCAACGGAGGCGGAGACGGAGGCAGCGCTGGCCGCCGCCAAGGCGAAAGCGGAGGATCTGCTCGACCAGATTCACAAGGGCGCAAAGTTTGAAGACCTGGCGAAAAAGTACTCCGACGGACCGTCGGCGAAAGACGGCGGCGACCTGAGTTATTTTAAGCGCGGCACCATGCCGAAAGAACTGGACGATAAGGTCTTCGCGCTTAAGACTGGTGAAGTGTCGGATGTGATTCGCACCAAACAAGGTTACGTGATCCTGCTGGCGGCCGAACATCAGATGGCGGGGATTCCCACCCTGAAGGAAGTTGAGCCGCGCATTCAGGATGCGTTGTATATGGAGAAACTGCAGCCCGCACTGCGCGCCTATCTGACCACGCTGCGCGAACAAGCCTATATCGACTACAAGACCGGTTATGTCGACACGGGCGCGAGCGCAAAGCAAACCAAGCCGGTCGAGACCGCGGACAAAGAAGCCGGCGCGAAGAAGCTGAAAAAGAAGAAGAAGCTGGGCGTGTTTTAGCTAGGAACTGCTCTCATAAGTGGCCTTGGGCAGGCTGTTGGGAAATGCACGACTTCACAGGGCTGCGGAGGAACTTAGGTTTCGCTCATGAAAGAGTTTTTTATATCCGAATGTTGCCAACAGGAAAACAAGGTCGTCACGTCCAGCTTCGTGGTGGCGTCGAAGCAGGTGAAGGCAAAAAAAAATGGCGAGCCTTACCTGGCGTTGACCCTGGCAGATCGCACGGGCCAGATCGAAGCCAAAATGTGGGACAACGTCGAAGAATTCATCCTCGCGTTCGAGCAGGACGACTTTCTCAAGATCAAGGGGCTCATCAACAAGTATAAGAATCGTTTTCAGCTCACCATTCACAAGCTGCGCCGCATGGAAGAAGCTGAGATCGACTTCACCGACTACCTGCCCAAGACCACCAAGGACATCGGCGAACTCTGGCGAACGCTCACGGAGTTTGTGGCCACGTTCCAAAATGCGCACCTGAAGGCGTTGGTGGAACTGTTCATGGCGGACGCGGAAATTGCCGAACGTTACCGCAATGCTCCCGCGGCCAAGACTCTTCATCATGCCTACATCGGCGGATTGCTCGATCACGTGGTGTCGCTGTTCCGCTCCTGCGATCTCATGTGCCAGAACTATCCACAGGTCAATCGCGACCTGCTGTTAACGGGAGCGTTTCTGCATGACATCGGCAAGGTCCAGGAACTGGCCTACAACCGTGCGTTTTCCTATACCACCCGCGGCCAGTTGCTCGGGCACATGATCATCGAACTTGAGATGCTGCAGGCCAAGCTCGCCAAGTTGCCTGACTTTCCCGCGGAACTGAAAACTCTGCTTGAACACATGATCATCAGCCATCACGGGCAGTACGACTTCGGATCGCCCAAGCTGCCGATGTTTCCCGAGGCGCTCATGCTGCACTATCTCGACGATCTGGATTCCAAGATGGAAGCGATGCGCGCCCACTTCGCGCGCGAGGCTGAACTGGAAGGACCGTGGACGAGTTATAACGCGTCGCTGGGGCGCCCGCTGTTCGATTCGAGGAAATTTATGCAAGGCGAGAAAGCGCCGGCGGCGAAAACCGAGGCGGATGATTCCGGCACGCCGGCGGTCACGCCCGAACCAACGGAACACCCAACTTCCGCAACGCCAGTGCTTGACCTGTTTAGCGAACAGAAAACGTAAAACCTAGAGTCCGCCCCCGGACGTCTAATCGGGACAGTCGAATCGTCCCGCTGCGTTGGCCTATGGATTTCTCACGTTTCACCACCATCAGCTTTGACTGCTACGGCACTTTGATTGACTGGGAGTCGGGGATTTTGCCCACTCTGCGGACCTTGCTCGCGAATCATGATCTCGCGAATCATGATCAAAGCCTGCCCGACGCCGACCTTCTTGAACTCTATGGGGAATTTGAGGCGCAGGCGGAAAGCGGCCCGTACCAAAGCTACCGGGATGTGCTGCAATCGGTGGTGCGGGGGTTTGCCGATCGCTTCCATTTCGAGGCTAGTTTCGCCGAAATCCGCTCGCTGCACGAATCCGTCCGGGCGTGGTCGCCTTTTCCGGATACGGTGTCTGCGCTGCGCGAGCTTCAGAAGCGCTACCGGCTCGTCGCAATTTCAAACATCGACGACGATCTATTTGCCGAAACGCGGAAACATCTGGAGGTGGAATTCGATGGCGTGATCACGGCGGAGCAGGCAAGAAGCTACAAGCCTTCCATCAACAATTTTCAGATGGCCTTACGCAGGTTTGCGATTTCTCCGGATCGGCTGCTGCACGCCGCGCAGAGCGTCTATCACGACGTGGCGCCGGCGCGGTCACTGGGCATCTCTACGGCGTGGGTGAACCGGAAGTCGGCGCGTCCCGGGATTGGCGCGGTGCGAGCCTCCGCGCTTCCAGACTCAGAGAGGCGAGCGGACCTGGAGGTTCCCGATCTTGCCGGCCTTGCCGCAGTAGTTTTGAAAAGCGCGCGAGACTGACGCTTTCACATCGGGATCGGCAGCGGAAGGATCTTCTTCTGTATGGCGACCGTGACCAGTTCTGCCTTGTTGTGAATGTTGAGTTTGCGCATCAAATTGAACTTATGCGCTTCCACCGTCTTGGCGCTGATTCCGAGAACCGCCGCCGCTTTCTTCACAGTGTTGCCCTCGGCGAGCAACTTCATCACTTCGCGCTCGCGCAGAGTCAGAGTACTTCTCCGTAGCGGCACCCGCACGGCCTGGCTCCGCAGGGTCGCCTCGTCTCTCATTTTGGCCCGGATCTGCGGACTCAATGACTGTTCGCCGCGATGCACTTCGCGGAGCGCGCTCAACAAAAGCGGCCCGGGAGTATCTTTCAGCAGATACCCGCTGGCGCCCGAGCGCAGAGCTTGTTGCACGTACTCCTGATCCTCATGCATGGTCAAATACACGATGCGTGTATGTTTGCAGTGTTCTTCGATGAGGCGTCCGGCTTCGAACGACGACATGCCGGGCATGCTGATATCGAGCAACACCAGGTCGGGGCGGTGCTGCAGGACCAACCTGAGCGCCCCGGCGGCATCGCCCGCTTCGCCCACAACGGCAAAGTCGGGAGCGTCTTCCAGCAGGCGGCGCACACCGTAGCGCAGCATTTCGTGATCGTCGGCGATCACACAGCGGATGCCCTCAGCAACCTCCGCATGTAATGGACCAGTCTTGGTGGCCAACATGAAAACAAATCCTCGTGGACTTTGACGTAGTGGACGCGATGAGTATGGAACCTGGGTCGTCCAGCAATTAGCGGCGTAAAATACCAGTTTCGCATATGGCACGCCTTCGGCGCAAAAAACGGCTGCTGAAAAATCGACCAGAGCTGAACTTTTCTTATTCATTTACAATGCCTCTTCCACATGCTGCGCTACTTCACGTCCGGAGAATCGCACGGCGAGGCGCTGGTTGCATTCCTTTCGGGACTGCCTGCCGGGCTGGCGGTGGATCAGGCATTTGTGGACCGCGACCTGTGGCGGCGCCAGCAGGGCTTTGGACGCGGCGGGCGCATGAAGATCGAAACCGACCGGGCGCACTTTCTTTCGGGCGTGCATCACGGCAAGACGATCGGCTCGCCGATCGCGGTGCTGCTCGAGAATCGCGATTGGCAAAATTGGAAAGAATCGCTGCCGGTGGAAACGGGTGATCCGGCAAAACACAAGCGCGTGGCGTCGCCGCGCCCGGGTCATGCCGATCTTGCTGGAGCTTTGAAGTACGATTTCACCGAAGCGCGCTATGTGCTGGAGCGCGCCTCGGCCAGAGAATCGGCGGCACGGGTTGCGATTGGCGCGCTCGCCAAGCTGCTGCTGCGCGAATTGGGCATGGAAGTCCTGAGTCACGTGATTGCGGTGGGCGCGGTTTCGATCGCCGATCGGGAAATCGCGTGGGAGCAAATCGAGCCACTGTCGCGCAAGAACGACGTGCTGCTGGCTTGCGCCGACGCCGATGCCGAGCAGCGCATGAAGGAAGAGGTCGATAAAGTTTTGCGCACTGGCGATTCGGTGGGTGGAGTGTTCGAGGTGGTGGCCCACGATGTTCCGCCCGGTCTTGGCAGTTACGTGCAATGGGACGAGCGGCTGGATGCGCTGTTGGCCGCGGCGGTCATGTCGTTGCAGGCGGTGAAGGCGGTTGAAATTGGAAGCGGGATTCAAGCGGCGCATTCGCCGGGGTCGGCCGTGCACGATGAAATCGGATATCAGAGCGGCGCGGGATTCGCGAACTTCACGCGCACGCGCAACAATGCCGGAGGTCTGGAGGGCGGTGTCTCCAACGGGCAGGAGATCCGGGTCCGCGGTTATCTGAAGCCGATCTCCACGCTGCGGCGTCCGTTGCAGTCGGTGGATTTCGCGACGCGCGAGCCCGTGAAGGCGGCGTACGAGCGCTCGGATGTATGCGTGGTACCCGCCGCCGGCGTTGCCGCCGAGGCCATGGTCGCGCTCACACTGGCGCGCTGCGCGCTCGAGAAATTCGGCGGTGATTCGATGAAAGAAACAAAACGAAATTTTCAAGGCTATCTGGAACAACTTAAGAACTATTAATCCGAAACCAGTAATCCCAAAATGATTTACCCAATTGTGAAATTTGGCGATCCGGTCCTGGAGAAAACTGCCGCGGAGGTGACCAGCTTTGACGACGCGCTCAAGAAGCTGGTGGAAGATATGTTCGAGTCGATGTACGCGGCTCGCGGCGTCGGCCTGGCGGCTCCGCAGATCGGCATTTCGAAACGACTCGCCGTCGTGGATGTAACCTTTAAGGAAGACCCCGGCGCCCGGCTGGTGCTGATCAATCCGGTAATCATTAGCAAAGAGGGCCGGCAGCGAAGCAGTGAAGGCTGCCTGAGCCTCCCCGAATTTCGCGAGGATGTCACGCGCGCCAAGACTGTGACGATACGCGCCCAGGACTTGAGCGGCAAGTTGTTCGAGCACACTGGAGAAGACCTGCTGGCACGGGCCTTCCTGCATGAGACCGATCACTTGATCGGCAAGCTGTACATCTCACACATCAGCGCACTGAAGCGCGACCTGATCAAGCGCAAGATCAAGAAAATGGTGAAGGCGGGAGAGTGGTAAGGACCCTCTTCATGAATTGTCATCCCGAGCGAAGCGAGGGATGACAAAGGCAGCGAACGCAATTGTGACCGCACGTCTATGATTCTGGTTTTCTGTGGCACTCCTAGATTCGCTGTCCCGACCTTGGAGAGATTGGTCGAGGCTGGTCATTCCGTGCCGCTGGTGGTAACGCAACCCGATCGGCCTCGCGGGCGCGGGATGGAAATGGCGGTTTCTCCGGTGAAGGATGCGGCAGTCCGCCTGGGCATTGCCGTTGTGCAACCTGTCACCATCAAGAACAATACCGACTTCCGCGCCCAGTTGGCGGCGATTGGTCCAGACACGATCATTGACGCGATCATTGACGCAATCATTGTCGTCGGCTATGGCCGCATCATTCCGCAGTGGATGATCGATCTTCCCCGGCTCGGAAATTTGAATCTGCATGCGTCTCTGCTGCCAAAATATCGCGGCGCGGCGCCGATCCAGTGGGCGATCGCCAACGGTGAATCCGTCACCGGGGTTACCACCATGCGCATCGACGCAGGGCTCGACACCGGCGACATACTCATGCAGCGCGAAATCTCCATTGATCTGAAAGACACAGCCGAGACGTTAGGCCCAAAGCTGGCGTCCATCGGCGCGGAGTTGATGGTTGAGACCCTGCGCGGACTCGACACGGGCCAAGTTCGCCCGACTCCGCAGGATCATTCGCAAGCCACGCTCGCGCCGATTCTGAAAAAAGAAGATGGCCGCATGGACTTCGCTCGCAGCGCCAGCGATCTCTTCAACCGCCTGCGCGGGTTTCAGCCGTGGCCTGGGGCGTTTACGACTATTAAGGGTAAGACGCTGCAAGTGCACCGCGCTCAAGCTTTGCAACAAGCGGCTAAGTTGACTCCGGGAGAAGTCGCAGTGCAGGGAATGCGCCTGTTCGTCGGTTGCGGCAAGAACAAGGACGAAGGCAAAGACACTAACACGGCGCTGGAGCTGATCGAAATTCAGCTCGAAGGCAAGCGCCGCATGACCGCGCAGGAATTTATCAACGGCTACCGGCTCAAATCCGGCGACCATCTGGGAGAGTAGGCTGAGATGGCCGTTTCTCCCGCTCGATATTCTATAGCTCGATCCGTGGCTTTCGAGATTCTTCTGCGGGTCGAGCGCGAAGAATCTTACGCCGCCGAACTGCTCCATTCCGCTCGCCTCGCAAAGCTTCCCTCGCGTGATCACGGGCTCGCCACCGAACTGGTGATGGGAGTACTGCGCTGGCAGTCTCTGCTCGATTGGCGATTGGCCGCTGCATCGTCGCAGCAGCTCGAGCGACTGGACGGCGAGGTTCGGGCCGCATTGCGCCTCGGCGTGTATCAATTGCAGTTTCTCTCCAGAGTTCCGGCACGCGCGGCGATCTTTGAAAGTGTGGAACTCGTCAAGGCTGCGCGCAAGCGCTCGGCGGCTCCGTTCGTCAATGCGGTTCTCCGGAAAATTGCCGCTGGCGGAGCGGAAGACATCTTCGCGAAAATCGGCGAGTCACCCGACTCGATGACGCTCGCTCAGAACGCCGCTCATCCCCCCTGGCTCGTGGCTCGCTGGAGCGAGCACTATGGACTTGAGGCAACGCGGCGGATCTGCATCCAAGATCAGACTGTGCTCGGCACGGCCATTCACATTCACGACGATGAATCTCACGGCGATCAAATTAGTCGAATTAGTCAAACCGATGCCGAACTTGCCGCAGCTGGTGTGCAGCTCTCGCCGGGCCGGCTGCTATCGGCCGCGCGACGCGTTCTTTCGGGCGACGTAATCGGAACGCGCGCCTATCAGGAAGGCCGCATCTCCATTCAGGATGACGCGTCGCAACTGGTCGCGTTGCTGGTTGGTCGTGGAGAAAAGATCCTTGATTGTTGTGCCGCTCCCGGCAGCAAGACTGCCTTGCTCGCCAGGCGCAACCCGAGCGCCAAAGTGTTGGCGACGGAGTTGCATCCTCACCGCGCACGCTTACTGCAGAACCTCAATCGCCTGCCGAACGTAAACGTAGTTGCCGCGGACGCGCGTCATTTGCCTTTCTCTCCATCCTTCACCTTCGACCGGATTCTCGCCGACGTTCCTTGCTCTGGCACGGGCACTCTGGCCCGCAACCCCGAGATCAAGTGGCGGCTCAAAGTTGAAGACCTGCACGATCTTCAGTCGCGGCAGGTGGCCATCCTGAAGTCCGCGCTTGCCCAGCTTGCGACTGGCGGGCGGCTCGTCTACTCCACATGTTCGCTGGAGCGCGAGGAAAATCAAGCGGTGGTAGAGGCCGCTCTCGATAGCACGACCGAATTTAAAATCGTCGATTGCGGAGGAAAGTTGGAGCAGCTTCGCCAGTCTGACGAACTGTGCTGGCAGGATATCGCATCGCTTCTCGCCGGACCCTATCTGAGAACAATTCCCGGCGTTCATCCCTGCGACGGATTCTTCGCCGCGATGATCGAACGGAGATAAGCGAAAATCACGTAGGCCCGGACGCCCTCCCCCGGGCGGGGGAGCGAAGCTCGCGGGCTCTAGCGGACCTCGAAATTCACCGCGCTGCCAGCCGTGATTTTCTGTCCGGGCGCCGGAGTCTGGGTCACGATCATGCTCGCTGCGCTGGGCTCGGAGACCGCAACGGGCGCGGCTTGCGGCTCGCCGGGCAACGGCGGCCGCAGCACGCTGATTTTGCCGGCCTTGACGCCGGCATCCTGTAGCGCCAGCATCGCGCTGCCGAGCGGTTGTCCGGTGAGGTTCGGCATTACATAGGTTGGCGGCTCTGCGCCGTCGCTTACCAAAAGATTGATCTTGGGTGCGGATACGCCGCTGGCATTTGGCGGCGGGCTTTGCGAGATCACCTGGTCGAGCGGCGCGTCCGGCAAATTGACGTGCGCGATCGAGCCCAAACTGAGCCCGCGGCGCCGTATGTTCAACTCCGCGACCCGCTCGCTCCCTCCCGTCACGTCGGGAATCGTCACCCGCTGCGGCCCCAGACTTTGCGCCACGCGGATCGACCAGCCGCGCCGCACCTTCGTTCCCGGCGGCGGCATCTGGGTCATGATTCTTCCTTCGGGAACGTCAGGACTGTAGAACTTCCGCTCGACCACCACAAGTAGTCCTGAAGCCGCACCCGCGCGCTCGGCTTCGAACGGACTCATGCCCACCAGTTTCGGAATGGCCACCTCGCGCCCGTGGATGGCCAAGTGCATGGCCGTGAGCGCCGAAATCAACGCCACCGTCATCAGGACGAGGGCCAAAAGCAGCATGCGGAAAAACTTTCGCATTGCAGAATTTGATTTTCCTTTCGAGCTGAAGCTGTTTCTCCGCGCACTCAGCGATCTCCGCGGTTAATGAGGCTGCTGCGTGTACATACGACTGTCAGCCCACCTGCCAAACCGTGTCCAGCACTGTCCCATCGACCCACTTCACCACCGCGCACGGCCGATCGCCCAACTTCGGCCGCGCCGGCCTACCGCAGATTTTCTCGACTTCCGCCTTGATGTCCTGAATCGGACGAATGGGCAGCTTCGATCCCCGCGCTGTCACTGCATCGAGCAGGTCCGTGCGCCGCGGATTGATCGCAATTCCGCGCTCGGTCGCGACCACGTCAATCATCTCGCCCGGGCCGGTCATCGTCGTAACCTCGTCGACGATCACAGGAATGCGATCGCGAAACGAGGGCACCGCGAGAATGGTGCACCCTGCAAACAGGCAGTTCTGCCATCCGCCAATGCCGTGCAGCAAGCGTCCATCGGAGTGTGTCACCACGTTGGCGTTGAAGTTCACGTCCACTTCTGTCGCACCTAACACCACGGCATCGACCAGCGATGCGAAGTTCCCCTTACCGTGATAGTTGTAGGAGGTGAACGGCGAAGTGGCCACATGCCGCGGATCGTTCGCCATCGACCTCACTCCGTCGAGATCAAACGTCTGGCCATCAAGGATGTAATCCGTCAGTCCTTCTTGCAGCAATTCAACCAAGAATTTAGTTGACCCGCCGCGAACGAAGCGCGCCTTGACGCCATCCTCTTTCATCATCTGTTTCAGATACTCGACGAATGCCAGCGCGATCCCGCCCGCTCCCGCCTGGAACGAAAATCCGTTCTTCATAATTCCCGCTACCCGCAGAAACTGCGCCACCAACTCCGCGATCCGCAGCCGGTCGGGCGAGCGCGTAATCTGCGTCGTGCCCGAAACAATTTTTTCCGGATCGCCAATCGATTCCACTTCCACAACAAAGTCCACGTTGTTGCCCTGAATCTGCCAGGGCACACAGGGAAAAGGCACCAGGTTATCGGTGACCACGATCACGCGGTCTGCGTAGATCGAATCCGCCAGCGCAAAGCCGAGCAACCCGCAGGCCGACCTGCCATGCGAACCATCCGCATTCCCGAAGGAATCGGCGGTCGGCGCCGCAATCACCGCAACGTCAATGTGAACGTCTCCATCCTGGATCGCCTGGTAGCGTCCGCCATGCGAACGCAGCACTCCCATGCCGCGCATCTTTCCCTGCGTGCAGTAGTCGCCCAGCGGCCCGTTCATCGAGCCTTCGATGTGATGGATTACGCCTCTTTCCATCAGATCGATCGCACCCTCCTGGGAAGGAAACGACGCGCTCGGAAACCACATCAAATCTTTGACGCCGATCCTGGCCGCCGCCTCCAGCGCCATCAGCGCGACTCGATCGCCGTCGCGCAGATGATGATGGTTCGAGATCACCATCCCGTCGCGCAGTCCGCACTGGCGCAGCGCCGTTTCCAGATCGGCCACCCGCTTATCGCCAGTATCTGGATAATCTTTATTCGAGCAGATCGCCGGCGCCGCCTTCCGGCCGCGCGGCTGGTATCTTCCCGCGCCCAGAAACGGAATCTGCGGCTTGCCGTTCACCATCGTCGGCACCGCACGGCCGGCGGCGTTATGCGCCAGTTCTACTCTTTCTTTCGTCACACTCACGAAATCACTCCCATCGCCTTCGCCCGCTCCACCAGTTGCAACGCCCGCTGCACCACCGGCGGATCGATCATTTTCGAACCCAGACTTACCACAGCCAATCCTTTACTTTGCGCTTCTTCAAAAGCGGCAACCACCTGCTGCGCCTTTTCGATTTCGACCGCGGTGGGTTGAAACGCTTCGTGGATCACGCGAATCTGCCCGGGATGAATGCATCCCATGCCTTCGAATCCCGCAGCCCGTGAGGCTTCTCCCCAACGTCGCAGAGCGTCCATGTCGACGACATCGCTGAAGACCGAGTCAATCGCCTGCAGGCCCGCGGCGTGCGCTGCATTCACCACGCGCGACCGCGCATATCGCGACTCTCGCCCTTCCGCGGTCTTCACCACGCCCAGGTCGGCGGTGTAATCTTCAAGCCCAATCGTCAGCGCCGCCACATTTTCACTCGCCGTCGCGACGGCAAATGCGTTCTCGATTCCCAGCGCCGACTCCAGTATCGGCATGATCCAGATCGGCCGGATAATTCCGTGGCGCGCCTTGATTTCGCCGATCATCCGATCCACTTCTCTCACCTGCTCGGGCTCCTCGACCTTCGGAATCAAAATCAGGTCCGGACTCTCGCCAACTAATTCCGCCAGATCTTCGAGGCCCAGCGGCAACTGGTTAATGCGCACCATGCGCTCGCACGATCCGAAATCGACCGCCCGCAAAGTATTTCGCACCAGGATGCGGGCGGCATCTTTCTCTCTGCGATGCACCGAATCCTCCAAATCGAGAATCACGGCATCCGCCGCATGCAATAGGGCGTTGATGTAGTACTTCGGTTCAGAGCCCGGCAGATACAGACGCGACCGACGCAGCCGGTCTTTTTGCGACGGCGGTGGCAGTGGATGCTGCCCTGGCAGCGAGCGTTTTCCGAGCGCGATCCCTGCGCGCCTCGCTGCGGCCTCGATGCGAGCCGCGATGACAAAAGGCAGCGCGCCTTCATCATGAATCGCAACCCGCGCGTGCTTCACTCCAAGTTCGCCCAGAACTTCTCGGGTCTGATCCATGATCGCCGAGCCGTAATAAGGCGCAACGCGCGACTCCAGTGAGATCTCGACCCCGCCGCGGTCACGCGCCTCAAAAGCGACGTGCACGTCCGACCGAACTTCTTGGCCCCAATGGCCTGCCTCGCCAGAACGCGGGGACGTAGTCTCGACAGCGCTGCTCATAATTCCCTCAAATTAGGACAAAAAAGACTTGGGCTCCTGTGATTCCCCGTGCTCCTCTGTGTCCCCTCTGGTTATCGCAGTTTCTCCAAAATCGCGTCCGTCATCTGCACCGTCGAAGCCGCACCCTGACTGATCGCCTTCGGACCACCTGTAAAGCGCATCATATCGTAGGTGCGGACTTTTCCTTCACGCACTACATCCGCAATTGCCTGGCGAATGCGATTCGCCTTCTGGCTTTCTCCAACATGATCGAGCATCATCGCCGCCGAAAGAATCATCGCAATCGGATTCACGATGGGCGGATTCAGCTCGGCATACTTCGGCGCCGATCCGTGTGTCGGCTCGAATACCGCCACGTCATTCCCAATGTTGCCGGACGCCGCGAATCCCAGTCCGCCTACCAGCCCGGCGAACGCGTCGGAAAGAATGTCGCCGAACAGATTCGAGGACACGACTACGTTGTAGTCCTCCGGATTCTTGTTCAGCCACATTAGTTGTGCGTCAATGTTGGTCGACCAGAGCGCAATCCCCGGATAACTCTTGGCAACCTCTTTGGCCACTTCTTCCATCATGCCCGAAGTCTCACGCACCACATTCGGCTTCTCGCAGATGGTCACACCTTTGAATCCGCGCTTCTTCGCATATTCGAAAGCCGCGATCACAATGCGCTCGGCCGCTTTGCGTGTGATGATGCGGCAACTCACCGCGATCTCCGGTCCGGGCACATTGGCAAAAGACTTGAATCTCGGGTGGCTGTTCAACGCGGCGCGCACGTTCTCTGGAGGGTTCGTCCACTCCACGCCAGCGTACATGCCCTCGGTGCCCTGGCGGAATACGGTGGTGTCGATCTTGGGTTCGTCGAAACCAGGCTCATCGAAACCAGGCTCGCCGTAGCCGCAATCTGTTTTCTTGCGAATGTAATTCAGCGGATTGCCCGTGAACCCGACGCACGGCCGCATGCAGATATCCAAATTGAAAATCTGCCGCATGGTCACGATCGGCGAGTAATAAACATAACCCTTCCCCTGCAGCTCGGGCTTAAGCTCCGCTTGCGCGGCCTTGTTCGGCTTCGAAGTAATCGCGCCAAACAATCCCAACTTATGCTTAGTTAGTAACTCGACCGTACGGTCGGGCAGCGCATTACCCTGCGTGCGCCAGCAGTCCCATCCGATATCGGCATGAATGTATTCGGCATCAAAGCCTGCCGCCTTCATAACCCGCAAAGACTCCGGCAGGACCTGGTTTCCAATGCCGTCTCCCGGCATGGTAATGACTGTGTATTTCCCCATCAGTGCACCTTGTAACATCTACCGCATTATGAACCGCCGAGACGCCGAGCACGCAGAGAAATACAGAGGTCCTTCGCTACGCTCAGGATGACAATCTTACTTAGATTGTTCTCGGCGTGACCCGTCTCGGCGGTGAACAATCTAAGTCATGCCCAACCGCTTCGCCACCAGATTCTCCACTCCGCCGGCAATCACCAGCGACTGCGGCACGCTGCCCAGTGCCGGGAACGCAAACTTCTCTTCGCGCCAGCTGATCGTGCTCGAAGTGAAGTCGATATCGATCTCATCTCCAGGAATGATCGTCTTCTGCTTTGCCGCGATCTCCCTCGCAAACTGCTCTCGCAAGCGCGCTGCAAATTCCGGCACTTCTATGCACAAAAAGCCGTTGTTGAACGCATTCCGCAGATAGGTCTGCGAAAAGCTGGCCGCGATCACCAGCGGAATGCCTTTCGCCTTCAGACACGTGACCGCCTGTTCGCGGCTCGACCCGGTGCCAAAGTTGAACTGGCTCACGACCACGTCGCCCGCATTGGTGCGCGCGGCGAACTGCGGATCGTAATTCTCCATCACCACCTTCGCCATCATTTCCGGAGTCATGTCGTCGCGATAGGTGTAGTCCTTGCCGTAAATCGCGTCGGTGTTAACGTTATCCTGCGGCATGAACACCAGTCGCCCCTTCACGCGCTGCGGAAAGCCCGCCAGGATTTCAACTTTCTCCGCCCGGCCCACCGCCACCGCCAACTCCGTAAGATTCCGTGTGGGGCGGCCATTCCTGCCCGCCACTCCCCGATTGGGACTACAGATGTATCCCGCCACTGCCGACGCTGCCACCACTTCCGGACTCGCCAGGTAGCACCTCGCATCGCGCGATCCCATGCGGCCCTTGAAGTTTCGATTCGTCGCCGAGATCCCGACCTCGCCCGCTTCAAGCAATCCCACGCCCAGCCCAATGCACGGCCCGCACCCCGACGGCAGCGGCTGCGCGCCTGCATCCATCAGCGTCTGCCAGATACCGCGCTTCTCCGCCTCTTCCTCCACCCACTTACTGGCTGCGCTTAAGTAGAACTTCACGCCCGAGGCAACTTTCTGACCCTTGAGCACCTTCGCCGCCGCCGCCAGATCTTCCAGTCGCGAATTTACGCACGAGATCAAATATGCCTTCTGAATCGCAACTTTCTTCTGCTCAATCTCCGCCAGCGACTGCATCGCCTGCACCGTGTCGGGTCCCGACACGTGCGGCGTGACTTGCGCGAGATCAAGCGTGATCCGTGCCGCATAGATGGCATCCGCATCCGGCGCGGCGGGGTTCTTCTCCCATCCCGCAATGTCGCTTTCCGTGAAACGCTCCATGCCCATGGCCTTAAGCCGCGAGTGAACACCGCGCAAATACTGGATCGTGACTGCATCCACCGGAAACCAGCCCACCAGCGGACCCCACTCCGTCGTCATATTCGAGATCGAGAGCCGCGCGTCCATCGAAAGCGAAGCCACTCCCGGCCCCGTGAACTCGACCGCCGCATTCAAGCATTCGTCGTGGTTATAGAGGCCGCATAAAGTGATAATCAAGTCCTTGCCCGTGACGCCCTCCGGCAACTTGCCTTCGAGCACGACCTGAATCGACCGCGGAATCTGCCACCAGAATTCGCCCGTGGCCCACACAGCGGCTGCATCCGTGCGAACAATCGGCGTTCCGATTGCGCCCAGCGCGCCATACATATTGGAATGCGAATCGGACGCAACCACGAACGAACCGGGAACCACGTACCCGCGCTCCACCATGATCTGGTGGCCGATGCCCGAACCCGCGGGATAGAAATCCACGCCCTGCTCGTTCGCGAACGCTTCAATCGCGCGATACTTTTTCAGGTTCGCTTCATCTTGATTCTGGATGTCGTGATCGAGTGCAAATGTTAGCTGGTGCGGATCCTTTACCTTTTTTGCGCCGATGCCCTTGAACTTGCTCATCACCGCCGATGTGTTGTCATGGGTCATGCAGCGATACGGGCGAATCGACAGAAAATCCCCCGTGCGAAGTGGTCGCGCCGGCCCTTCGGTCATGTGCTTCTGCGCGATCTTTTCAACGATAGTCTGGCCCATGATTGCTCCCGACTCAGCCTCTCCGCTTCAACTCGAATCCTAGATACATCATCTGCCCGATGTGATGATGCAGATGCGTCGCGCACGACAGGAGGATGCCAAATCGGTCGCAGGCATCCGCTCCCACTGCCGCATATTCCTTTGACCAGTCTTCCGCCGTCTGGCTGCTGATCGCGGCGAGCACCATCTCCATCGCCTGGTCAAATTTCTTCAATACCTCTGTTTTAGATGGGCGCGTCGCTTCCGAAAACTCCAGCGGACGATCTCGCACATAGCCCGTTCCGGCAATCTGCGCTCCAATGTAGTAATTCAAGTTCCCCGTGAGATGCAGCACGAGGTGGCCAAAACTGTTGCCGAAGGCGAGGGGCTTGGCCCAAAACTGCTCGTCGCTCAATGGCGCCGCGAGCTCGCGAACCACGCTTGCCAGTTTTGTGTAACGGGCCGTTAGGTCTGATGCAATCGTCTGTTTTAGATCAGTCATAGGTTACTCCTGCTCGCCGGATTCGACTCCACTGCCAACGTCAGCCGGACTGCGTCCGACTGGACGGCCGAGGGCGGCCGTCCCTACGTGGTTGTCGGCTAGCGATGTTTCTTGCTGGCATTGTTGACTGCTTTCGCTTTCGGTTTTTTCACATCCGCCTTCATCAGCGCCATCAGTTTGGTGACCGACACGCACTTCTCCAGATTCCAAACCGCGTCAATCAGCTCGGCCTGCGCCTTCGCCGAGAGTGCGCCCTCCGCGAGAGCGCGGAATTTCTCTTCGATCTCCGCATCGCTTAGCGGATTTCGCGGATCGCCCTTTGGATAGTCGAGCTGCTTCGAAAATTCTCTTCCGTCGGTGGTCGTGATGTTCACAATTACCCGCTGCAGCGCTGGGAAGACCTTCTCGATCTCGGGATCCGCCACAACCTCAACTTTCTTCAGTTGCGCGCGAATCACCGGGTCCATAATCTTCTCCATCTCGAATTGCGCCGGTGTCACTTGGCGATCGACCAGCGCTGCTGCAATCACGTACGGCAGCGAATGGTCGGCCGTCTCTTTCGTATGCGGATCGTACTTGCTCGGGTCAGAAAGAATGTCGGCCGCGCGCGCCAGCGACCGGATCTGAATCTTCTCCACTTGATCGGGATGCAGATCGTTGCTCTTGACCAAATCAAGCATCGCCGAAATTGGAGCGTGCGTTAGCGCTTCGCTTGGGAAAAATTTCATTCCGCATTGCGTGATGCGCCACGACAGGCCGAGTCCGTCGGTCAGCAAATTCTGTTTCCACTCCGGACCGAAACAGTGCACCAATCCTTCTTTGCCGTCGATGACGTGCTCGGGACCAGTGTAGCCCCGCTCGGCCAGCAGCCCCGCCAGCACGCCGCTCTGCGTCGCCATCGGATCGACGGTGTTCTTCATCATCGTCAGCTTGCCCGCAGTCACTGCCCCCATGGTGCAATGCCGCGAGGCGGAAATTCCGATGGCATGTTGAATCTGCTCCCAGCTCAAATGCAGCGCGCGTCCCGCCACGATCGGCGAGACAAACGCCGTCAGCGTCGCGTGATGCCAGCCGCGCTCGCGGATGCCCGGAAACGCCGCCTCGCACAGGCGCATTTCGAACTCGTGACCAAGCACAAATCCAACGATCAATTCCTTGCCGTCGCTTTTGGCACGCTCGCAACACGCCATCGCGGCCGGAAAAATATCCGAGGGATGCGATGGATCCTGCTTCCAGTAAATGTCGTTGTAATCCATACAGCGAATCATCAGCGCATTCGCCAGCGACGCCGAAACCGCGTCCATCTTTTGCCCCGTGCCGATCACGGTCGCGGGTCCGCGCCCGGCGATCTCTTGCAGCACTTCGAGCGCAATGATCACGTCATGCTGCCGATATCCGCCGAGCGCGCAGCCCACCGAATCGAGCAGAAAGCGCTTGGCCTGGTGCACCGCGTCTTGCGAGAGCTGCTTGTACTCAAGCCCCGCGGCCCAGCGGGACATGGTCGCGGTGATGGTTTCTTTGGTGGTGGTCGCTTCTTTCGCTGACACGGGCTTCTCCTCGAATCAGTTCCCAATTGTCATCCCGAGCAAGCGAGGGATCTGCATTTCGCCGGGAGCCATGCAGATCCCTCGCTTCGCTCGGGATGACAAAGCTGAGGGTGATGCTGGTCACACAATCACTTCACTTTCACGTTCTTCGGATTCTTGAACGGCAGAAACGCCATGAAATCGGCATGATGCACAATGAACGCTTCCGTCGTGCGCTTCACCAGATCGCCTTCGGCGGCGTGCGAGGCGATGATGTGGCACACTGCGTCCGGCACACCACACTCCATGGCCAGCGCGACTCCGGTAAAGGGATGCCGCAATGCTTCGCCGCGCTCACTTTGCCGGCTCTTCCCGTCCGGACCGATTTCATACTCCAGCAACTTGCCTACGTCCGCCAGGACAGCGCCTGCAATCACCACATCGGTGTCGATCGGCAACGCTCGGCCCATGAAATTCGTCATTGCTTTCGCACTCTCGCGCGCAATCTGCACCACGCAGCGCTTGTGCTCCATGAAGGTGATCGGACAATTTGGAACCAGCAGAGTAAAAGGAATCTGATTCAGGTCATCAGGCTTCAGCGGACTGCGCTCGAGCGCCTTGATCCAGACTTGCGTCACCTGCTCCCGCAGCTTGGGATCGCTGATCCACCGAATTTCCGGCCACAGTCGTTCGACGGCCTCCCGCATGGGCAGGACCTCCCTTACAAGACTCACCAGATTATCGGAGTCCATGCGGATGCGTCGAGGGGATGGAGTTCGCGGGCGGGCACACGGGAATTCAATTCGCAAATCAACTGTAGAGACGCGGCTTGCCGCGTCTCCGCTCGCGCCATCATTTCCTTGACTCGCAGCGAGAGACGCGACAAGCCGCGTCTCTACGGAGGAAACCAGGGGGGCGTTTCAGCGAGACGATTCCTTCTCGATGGGCAGCAGCTCAATGCTGCATCCCGAGCCGCCGCAGGTCAACAGCCCGCGGCGAACGACTTTCACTGACGACACATCCGGAAATCTCACAGGGAAATCCTTCTCCCGCAGTTGCTGGCCGGCTGAACGAAGACTTTCGTCGCCGTCAACAAACTCGGCACGCTCGGGACGCGGCGAGCTGTCGAACACGAGGTTGAACCGCGCCGAAACCGGCTTGCTAGTAATCGCGCCGAGCTTAACCGTGCGTGCTTGCACCAACTCGGTTGACGCCAGCGCGATATCTTTCTCAGCCGCTGCATGATCGCCCGCCAGCTTCGCCAAGCGCGCCTGCGAATCCTGCACTTCATTAGCGCTTCCACCCGCCGCCACGGCCAGCGCGTATATACGGCGCGCCTTCTCCGGCTGGCCTTGCTTTTCGAGCAACTGCCCCAGCCGATTCGCGACTGTCCCCGACTGGCTCAAAAGCCACGCCGACGTTAGAAACTGCATCGCCGCCAGATTTTCGCCACGCTGGAATTTCGCCCATCCGATCCGCGCCCATGCCAGCGCGACCAGCCGCATCGACGAAAATGCCGACGGCCCCAGGCGGTCCAACTCGCCCGAGTCGAACTGTCCTCCAATGTCGTACAGAACCTGCTGCGCAGCGTTCTCGGTCTCGGTCGGATCAATGTCGGGCTTCAACGCCGAGGCGAAGATGTCCCGACCCGAATCCGCGCTCGTGCTGCCGGTCAATCCCTTCATCAATTCTTGCGCCTGCGCGTTTTCTCCCAATCGTCCATACACCTGCGCCAGCGCCATCTTCGTTTCCGGATCGTCCGGAGGAATTGCGGCGGCCGCTTCCAGTTCCGTGCGCGCGTCGGCATCTCGTCCGAGCTGTGCCAGCAACAAGCCGAGATTTTTGTGCGCCGCTTTCTCGTACGGAGCCGTCTCCAGTTGCTTGCGATAAGCTGCGATCGCCTCGTCGCTTTTCCCCGTTTCTTGCAGCTCCATCGCCAGCTCGCCATTTGCGTGCTTATGATTCGGATCGAGTTCGATCTGCTTGCGGAACGCCGCGATTGCCTCCGCATGATGATTAGCTCCGGCGTAGGCCAGTCCTAGGTCATACCAGCCGTCTTTGATAACCGAATTCGCCAGACTAGAATTCGCCACACCAGAATTCGCAATATCAGAATTCGCCAGACCAGTATTCGCCACAGCAGAATTCGCCGGGCTCGCATCCCCGTCCAGCGCGCGCTTCAGCAGGTCGATCGCGGTGCGATAATCCTTGCTCTGCAGGGCTTTCACTCCCGCCTTGTGCAACTCGGCGGGAGTTCCTTCCATCTTCGCAGCCGCCGTCTTCTCCCCTCGCCCCGACGGCGTCAGGATCGTGCACGACAACAACTGGTCTTGGTCGCTGTGCGCTGCATTGCGAAACGATTCGTAGTCCGCGCGTCGCGCCGCCGCCAGCTCATTTACTTTCACAACAAGTTTGCGTTCGCCTTCCAGAATTCCCTTGCTCAGCGAATAGGTCGAGGAATAGTCGCCATAATCTCGCGACATTTTGACCGCGGTCGGCGTATGCACCGTGTAGTTGGAGGGAAACTGCAAGCGGACCCGATAGTCCATTTCACCGGCGGGACCGATGTCCATCGGCTCCGTGCTCTTTTCCGACGCTCGAACGGCAGGCATCCCCAGCGGCGGGATCGGGCGAAAATCCACGCTCGCCGACGGCACTACAAAATACCGGTCCTGGTGCAGGTGATATTTCAGATGAAACGGCTTGCTCGTGTCCTCGATGGGACCGAGTTGAACGTCATCGACGTCACCCGGCAAGCCCCAACTCGCGGAGAGCGCTTTCGCAAACTCCTTCCACTGCGCCTGCGGAAATCGCCGGAAGCTTGAACGCATCGGCCAATCGCGATCTCCCTGGGCCGTGAACTCGAGGGTCGCATCGAGCGCGCCAAACTCGCTGAACTTGCCGTCGAGCGTGAAGCGCATGAAGGTCTTGACCGGCGAATCCGCCGGCGTCCGCTGCAAACCTGCCTCGCTATCCTCCGACGCCACCACTGCTTCTTTGTTTCGCAACTGGTAAAGAATCAGCCCAAAGGGCGTCACTTCAGGAGTCGTATCGAGCCAGGTCAGCCCGGTTCCCGCCCCCAGTCGAGCCGCCGTGATCACGTGATCGAACTGCGCCGGGGAGGGAACGTCCGGGTCCAGTTTGCGCGCGCTGCCGATCAGCACCGGATAACTCTGAATTCCCTCCGCCCGTAGCAGCGCGGAGAACAACGTATGTTTGTCCTTGCAGTCGCCGTAGTCGCTCCGCAGTACGTCCGAGGCCGAGTGCGGCTGATACCGCCCGACTCCGAGGGAGATGCTCACGTAACGCACATTCCGCGCCACGAAATCGTAGAGCCGTCGTGCTTTTTCTGCGGGCGTGTCCGCTCCCTTGGTGAGCTCGTCGGCTTTTTTTCGCACGCTGTCGTCAACCGTCATGCGCTCGCCTTGCAGCTTGGCATACCAGTGCGCGACCTGCTTCCAGTCGGTGAAAGTCGTCAACTGCACGTCGGGACCGGCTTCCTCGTCCGTCTCATCTTTATCTTTATCTTTATCTTTGTCGCGTTCCGGCTGGATGTCTTTCACCACCCAGGTGTAAATGCGGCGGTCTCCGGTTTCCTGAATCTCCGGCTTTCGCGTCGGCGTTTTCAGTTTCACCTCCCGCGCCTTCGGGACGTCAATCTCCAGCCGATCTTCGTTAACCACCACACCCTTCGGAAATGTGTGTTCGTACCAGAAGTTTCCCGCAGCCAGCGGCGTGAGAACCCGCGTCACGGCGCGGTATTCCAGCGTGTCGCCGGGCTGCAGCGCAGCCACGGAAATATGCCGCTGCCGGTAGTCGCTGTACATCGGAGCTTCTTTCAGCACATCGGGAGCAAAATCCTGCGCCGTCGATTCCGGCGTCACCACCACCTGCCCATCCGGCTTGCGCACACGGACATACTCGATCTCCAGCTTCTCGGTCGCCGATGAGTATCCGAAAACCAGTTGGCCGAAGTCCTCTACTCCTGCTTGGCTTTGAATCCGAACCACGGTCTCGGTCTCGCTCACTTCCGTTCCGTCGTTTTCAAAGTGGACACGATTTAATATTCGTTCGAAGACCGCGGCCTCTTCGGAGTTAGCGCTATTCGGTTTCGGTTCGGGAGCTGAAGCCTGCGCCAGAGCGTCCGCGCTCATCAGACAGCTCAGCGAGCAGTGGAGTAAAAGGCCAACCAGAACTTGCGATACTCGATAAGACATCTTGCAGTTCTTTTACGCCGTGCCCACGGTAAAATCAAACCAACCGGGATGAACTTCACTAAGGTCATGCGGCTCATTGCGATCCTGATTTGTTTCTGCAGCCTGCTTGCTGCGCAGGTTCCCCCACTCGCCGTTGTGGACGAAGCTCCGCCATCGCTGGTCGCGGGCGTGGAATTCCACGTTCTTCTTCATGCCCGCGGCGGCGTTCCGCCCTACGTCTGGAGCGTGGCCAGCGGGGCTCTTCCCGAAGGAATCACGCTCAGCCCGGAAGGGCTGCTGGCTGGACGCCCCGCCAAGCCCGGGGCTTTCGCGCTCACCTTAAAGGTCGTGGATTCCGGCCATCCCGCGCACACCATCAACAAAGTGTTCCGGGGCGTGGTCACCGCTTCTCTGTTGATCGAATGGCTTCAACCTCCAAAGGTCCGCGACGACCGCATTGACGGCATCATCCAGGTCTCCAATGGTTCCAGCGAAGCCTTCGATCTGACCATCATCATCGTGGCCATCGCCGAGAATGGGCGCGCCACGGCGATCGGCTACCAGCATTTTCCGCTGAAAGCCGGCGCGACCGATCTTCAAGTTCCCTTTGGCAACACGCTCCCCCACGGCGCCTATGTGATCCATGCCGATGCCATTGCCGAAATCCCCGCCCGGAACGCCATCCTTCGCCGGCGACTCCAGAGCCCTCAACCTTTGCAGGTCGTGCAGGGTCCGTAACGGCTTTTCAAATTGATGAAAAACTAGTCTGGGGTGCAAGAAGCTCACCTCGGCGCTAAAGCGCGAACATATTTTCAACGACTTACGGCACGACTAAAAGTCGCGCCCTTCCCGAGCCGCGCCCCGACTCGGAGTTTTTCAGCAAACTGTTTTGCCCCCGTCAGGAACGTGAAGCCTGTCGCCCCGGATGGCAACGATGGCGCGCGCCGGACCGCAGCCCAAGTTGACTACTGACGGCTGCGAGTTGCGCCCGTTTCTTGCTTTTTGAGGGCGGTTCCGCTAGATTTCAAGTTCCTTTGATTTATTCCAAGTTTCCTTTGATTTGACGAGCGGCCATTGATCTGACGAGCGGGCAGACCGTAAACTTGCCTCCAGGAGTAGTGAGCATGAAGCGGAGTTATATTGGGCTTGCGCTGGGCGCGCTGGTCGTGGTGGGAGCGGCTTTTAGCCTGCCGAGTTGCGGGCACCACCAGAAGCTGGTGAGCCTTGAGGTTCAACCCGGGGCATTTACTTTTCTGAATCCGTATCCGACGACACTGACCGAACAGTACACGGCGGTCGGCACCTACATCCAACCTCCGGCGACGATGGACGTCACCAATCAGGCGACCTGGAAGATTGATGACGGAGCGGTTACGATGACGGCTCCCGGCTTGGTTACTCCGGCGCCGGGCTTCTGCGGTGGAGGAAATATTTCGGCAAGTGTTCCTGTGGGTACCGGCGGCGGGTCGAACGTTATGATTGCGTTTGCGACCGTGACCGTGGACAATCCGACCGTGTCGACTTGCCCGGGCGGCAACACGGAAGGCACGTTAAGCGTGCAGGTCACACCAACCCCGGGTGGGACGGTAACCAGCTCGTTATACGGTATAAACTGCCCGTCGGTTACATGCATCGCCGTGGTCCCGGTAGGGGCTTCGGTCGCGCTTACGGCCACGCCCGCTACGAACTACAGTTTCGGGTTTTGGACGGGCTGCACCACAGTGCTAGAAAACGTCTGCACCGTCACCATCCCAGTCGGCGGAGTCGGGGTGGTAGCGACGTTTACTGCGCAGTAATGGCGAAGCGCTCACCTCGCCGCCCTGATTTACCTGCTACTCATCCGTTAGCAACTTGCCTAGTGTAGGCTTGTGTCTCTCCGGCTTCGTCTTCTTCGCCGGCACGAGGCGCGAAGGTTTCGGACTGCCCACACGTTCGCGGGCCATTTCGCGGACGACCTTGGCGGCGGAAAAGATTTTTTTCTTACGCTTGCGCGGCATGGTCGGGATGCCCGCATCTTCGCACATCCAACCCGCAAAAGTGCAATAATCTGAAGTTGGCGCGGTGACGTAGAGTCGTGTGCCTTAAATCTATGCTGTCATCCTGCGAGAAGCGAAGGACCTATGGATTCCGCCGCTGCGAGGAAACGCATAGGTTTTTCGCGTCGCTCAAGACGACAATTAACTGATGTCGCGGATTTTTGCGACGCAGCTACGGTCTTCGAGGCCCTAATATTTATGGATGAGCGCGAGTTTTTTGACGAACGATCCGATAAGAAGCCGGCAAACTTAAGCTGTCCGCACTGCCATCAGTCGGCGGAGTATGAGATCCAGTGGCTGGTGCGCATGAAGAAGAAGAGTCTGCCGCCGCGGGCGGATGAGCGCGACCGCGCCAAGTTCGCCAAGGCGCAGTCCTACATGCTGCGGCGCGATGACATGCTGATGTGCAAGAACATGCGCTGCCGCAAGCGCTTTGAGATTACGGGCGTGCAGAGCGTCGCGTTTCTGCAGGATGGCTTGCCGGCGGCTGGCTCTTGATCGCTGGTCATTGATCGCAGGTCATTGATCGCGGGTAAGTGATCGCGGGTCAGCGATCTCAGGCCTGGGGCGTCCCCGTTTTTACTTCACAATTCGTTCGCCCTCGGCTTTTTCCGTCGCTCGCATGCCTTCCAAATTGGTCATCGCACGTAGAAATTTCTAAGGTCCATCCTGTACCGCGAATTTTCCCCAGAATGGCAGATTTTGCCTGCCAGGGAGTTCCTGGAACTTCCGATCGATTCTTGCAAGCCGCTGAGCCTGCCCGAGATGTTCCCCGACAGGTACCATTTGGCAAGCCGGTTGCACCTCCCTCCCTCGACGAGCTACATGCTCATCACAGGAGGTTTTGTGGATATGGCAATCAAGACGGAACGATACGCCGGTGCTTGTTTTGCGCCATTGCTGGCGTCCTTGCTTACTCTGCTGTTGTCGCTCGGCATAGCGGCAAGCGCACAGACCATGCAGCCCGCTCCGGCTCCAACGCCGAACCAGCCGGCCGCGAACCCGCCGGCCCAAGAACCGAACCAACCTGCTCCGGCGCCTTCGCGTGACGATATCACCCATCGACAGGTGGCCGACATGGACCGATTCCTGGACAGCCATCCGGAAATCGGCGAGCAGCTCCGCAAAGATCCTTCGCTGATCGACAACCGTAGATGGGTCGGGGATCATCCGGCGCTGCAGGAGTATCTGCAGAAACATCCCGGCGTCGCGGACTCGTTCCGCGACCACCCAGACGCCTTCATGCGGGATGAAAACCGCTATGAAAGAACAGAGGGCGACCGCGACCAGGATCGTGATCGCGACCGGGATCGCAACAACATCAGTCGCCGGGACGTAACTGAAATGGACCGGTTCCTGGACAAACATCCAGAGATCGACGAGCAACTCCGCAAGGATCCCTCGTTGATTGACAACCATCAGTGGGTCTCGAATCATCCGGCCCTGCAGGACTATCTGAAGACGCATCCTCAGGTTGCCGATGCGTTCCGCGACCACCCGGACCAATTCATGCGGGATGAGGACCGCTATGACCAAGGGGGCGATCATAATCGTTACGGTCAAATGGGCGCCCGCGGCGGCGATGAACGTAACCGTGGAGAACTGACAAGCTTTGGCCAATTCCTTGGCGGTCACTCCAATGTCGCGGCAGATCTTTCCAACGACCCTTCGTTGGCCACCAACAAGGAGTACCTGTCCAGCCATCCAGAGCTGGATGAATATCTGAAAGCTCATCCCGCGATGAGCCAACAAATGTCGGAGAACCCGCAGGCGGTTATGGGCTCGAACTGGGTGCAGCAAGGCAGCGGCGGTTTCAGCGCGAAGCCTGCTAGTCCGACGGCGAAGCCGAAGTCTACCCCGAATCAATAGGAATCAGGGGTAAGACGAACACGGGTAAGACGAAAGCGAGAATGGTAGGCAGAAGCAGAAATGGGGGCCGAAACAACCGGCCTCCAATTTCTGTTGTCTCGTCCAGTTTGAGCTCCTCCGCTGCGGACATTAGGGTCAAGGATTTTATGGAGGTCCTATGAAGGTCAAGAAATCGCTGGTCGCTATGCTCTCGCTGATCCTGGTTGTGTCCTCGACCGCGGCAGGTAAGGATAAGAAAGGTCAGAGGGGCATGTTGGAAAGCATGCAATCCGTCCCTTGCGGCGCCAAGGAAGGAGGCCTCACGGGCCTGGGGAGCATGGTCGCAGCCGTTGGCGTAGAGCACGTGAACTCGCATGAGCAGTTGTGCCCCCAGTATTTGCTCCGCACCGACCAAATGGATTACCACATTCGTCCTATGGATACGAAACACGCAATGGTTCTTCCCATCGGTCATGAAGCTGAGTTCAAAATCAAGAAGGACCGCATGTTCCTGAGAGTGGCCGACGGAAGCAAAAAGGAGCTAGCCTACCAGGTGATTTCGATGCAACCGGCAGACACTGAAAGTAAGCCTCAGAGCAGTGCATACCATCCGGCTGAGAAGCCGGCAGTGTCTCCACCCGCTAACCCAGGGGTAGCACCTTCGAACCCGGCGGTAGATAGTAGAGCAACGAACCAGACGCCGGACCATCCTCCGCAGCAGTGAAGCGGCGTTACCTGCCGTTAGTGGAGCGACGGCGTCCTCGCCCGTCGCTCCAACTGAGAACGCTCTCCGAGACGCGGACAGAAATGTCCGCGCTTCATTTCGGCGTCGCTCTGGTCATTCATTTTCAGTCATTCATTGGCAATCATTTATTGTCCCATCACATTCGTTGCCCATCCATTCGTTTATACTAGCCAGTTTGATCTGCAACAGTTGACGCTGTGAAGGATGGGAGTCGATCCGTGAAGATTCTGGTTTGCTTGAAGCAGGTGCCGCAGAAAGACGCTCCGCTGAAGCTGAATGATGCGGGGACGTGGATCCGCGAAGATGTTTCCTACGAAGTGAATGAGCCGGACGCATTCGCGCTCGAAGAGGCGTTGCGCCAGAAGGAAAAGCACAGCGGCGAGGTGGTGGTGGTCACGGCGGGCCCGGCGCGGGCGTTGCAGGTATTGCGCGAGGCGCTGGCGAAAGGCGCGGACCGCGCGATCCATCTTGAAGACAATGGCTTTGTCGGACTCGATGCCTACAACACGGCGCGAGCCATCGCGGCGGCCATCAAGGATGAGAAATTCGACCTGATCTTTACCGGCCTGCAATCGGATGATTGCGGATATGCGCAGACGGGTGTGATTCTGGCGCAGATTCTGGGACTGCCGCACGCGACCATCATCATGCACATTGAAAAAAATGACGGCGGCATCCGCGTCAAGCGCGAACTGGAAGCAGGGTTCTTTCAGTTCGTCGATATGCCTTTGCCGGCGGTGCTGACCATCCAGTCGGGGATTAACAAGCTGCGCTATGCGACGCTGATCGGGATCAAGCAGGCGAAGGCGAAGCCGCTGCGCAAGGTAACGCTCGGGGAAGTACAGTCGGCAATGGGCGCAAATTTGCAGAAGATCGAGAAGCTGTACGCACCGCAGAAGTCGAAGAATACAGAGTTTCTGGAAGGGCCTCCGGCGGAAGTGGCGAAGAAGCTGGTGGAAAAGCTGAAGAATGAACTGCGAGTAATTTGAAGACCCCAGTTGTCAGTTGCCAGTGGCCAGTTGCCAGTTAAAGAACTGGGGCCGTTACGGAGAACTGGGAACTGAGAACTGACTTTAGAAACTGAGAACCGACTTTATGGACACTATTCTTGTAGTCGTTGAACAGCGGGAAGGAAAACTGAACCGCGTCTCATGGGAGACAATTGCGGCTGGGCAGGCGATTGCCGCTCAGACTGGATGGACGCTGGAGGCCGCGGTGGTGGGCTCGGGCGTGGCTGTGATCGCGGGCGAGATCGCGGAGAAGAAGGTGGGCAAAGTGTATGACGTTGAGTCGGCCAGACTCGAGCCCTACACTCCCGACGTGTTTGCGTATGCATTGCAGGTTTTTTTGGAGAAGCATCCGGCGAAGCTGGTGTTGATGCCGCATACCTACCAGGTGCGGGATTTTGTGCCGAAGCTGGCGACGGCCCTCGAAACCACGGCCATCAGCGACGCGATCGGGGCCCGGTATGAAGGGGGGAAACTGCTGTTCACGCGGCAAATGTTTCAGGGAAAGTTTGTGGCCGACGTGAGTTTTGCGGGCTCGGGGCTTTGCTTCGTAACGTTTCAGAATGGCTCGTTCCGCGCCGATAAAGTCGAAGCGGGCGCAACGCCGGCGCCGGTGGAGACGGTAAATGTCGAGGTTCCCGATGGCGTGGTGCGCAATAAGCCGCAGGAAGTTTTCCGGGAAGCCAAGCAGGCGGTCGATTTGACGCAGGCTGAGATTATTGTGTCGGTGGGGCGCGGGATCAAGGAGCAGAAAAACATCGACCTGGCGAAACAATTGGCGGATGCGCTCGGCGGTGAGCTCGCGGCATCGCGTCCGATCTGCGACAACGGATGGTTGCCCATGGATCGGCAAGTGGGATCGTCGGGACAGACGGTCGCCCCGAAGCTGTATCTGGCGCTCGGAATTTCGGGGGCGATTCAGCATATTGTCGGCATGAAGGGCTCCCGGAGCATCGTGGCCATCAACAAAGATTCCGAGGCGCCGATTTTTGAGATTGCGGATGTTGCCATCGTCGGAAACTTGTTCGACATCGTGCCTCCGCTGATCGAGGAAGTGAAGAAGGCGAAGGGGTAGCGCGAGGTCAGAGGTTAGAGGTTAGAGGTCAGAGGTTTAAAGGTCAGAGGTCAGATTGCTGAGGTTAACTTCTGCAATCTGACCTCTGACCTCTGACCTTTAGAACAGTGGGACAAACGCTGGCTCGTGGTCGAGCCGAGACAGTCCAGCCGAACGAAAGGCAGCAACCGCCTGCTCGAGTTCACTGGGGCTAATGCAGCGGTTGATCTCGGGGTATTGCTTTCCGGTGACGCGGCAGGCGGGATGGTATTGCGCCATCAGATTGACATAGGTTTCGGGACCGAGTTCGCGGCCGATCCAGTTCATGATTTCCGGCGTTCCGGCCACACTGCCGGGCATTATAAGGTGGCGGAGCAGAACTCCACGCAGCGCCACGCCTTGCTCATCGGTGACGAGCGGGCCGACCTGCCTGTGCATCTCCTTGATGGCGCGCCGTGCCGCTTCGGGGTAATTCGGAGCCTTCATATAGCGGCGGGCACTCTCGGGATCCCAGAACTTGAAATCAGGCATGTAGATGTCCACTATGCCGTCCATGAGAGCAAGGGAATCCAGCGAGTCGTAGGCGCTGGTGTTGTAGACCAGCGGCAAACGCAGGCCGTTCTCCACTGCACGCAAGAGCGCTTCCAGAATCTGCGGCACCACGTGTTCCGGAGTCACCAGGTTGATGTTGTGGCAGCCCTGTTCCTGCAAGCGCAACATCATCCCCGCCAATCCTTCCGGTTCGGCGAGGCGGCCTTCGCCCAGCCAGCTGGTTTCGTAGTTCTGACAGAAGACGCAGCGCAGGTTGCACCAGCTGAAGAAGATGGTTCCAGAACCACGGCTGCCGCGCAGGCAGCGTTCTTCGCCGAAGTGGGCAAAAGAGCTGCCGACGATCGCGTAACGTCCGGTGTCGCAGACCTGAGTCCGGTTCTCGATGCGGTCGACGTGGCAGTTGCGTGGACAGAGGACGCAGTCGGCCAGCTTCTCCAAGCCGAGCTTGACGCGACGCGCCAATTCCCCGGATTGCCACAGCTCGAGATATGCGGGCTGGAAGCTTTTTCGGTTGACGGTAGTGAGATGCTCCGGCATTTTGTCTTCTCGTCGCTCTGGTGGCTGCTACGCAGTCCGTTTGCGTTCGCCCCGAGCGCGCTCGACGTAGCGGCCGTCCCTCACGTCCACTCGCACGATTTCCCCAGGAGCGATGAACAAAGGCACCCGAATGCGAAGGCCATTATCAAGGGTTGCGTCCTTCCAGGCACTATCCTGTTGTGAGTGGGTCGCCGGCGCGGTGTTGGCCACGGCGGCGTCGACTATGTCCGGAAAAACGACACTGAGGGCCCGGCCTTCAAAAAACTCCACCGGCAGTTCCATCCCCGACTGGAGGAATGCGTAGGCCGGCCCTAAGATGGCGCGTGGGACTCCAATCTGCTCATAGGTGCGCGGATCCATGAAAGTACAGGTGTCCGAGTCGTCAAACAGAAACTCCATCATGCGCCGCTCAACTTCCAATTCTTCCAACCGCTCCTGGAGCCGAAAGTGCGGTTCCCACATGCGGCGACTTGTGACATTGCACAATTTGGTCTTCACCACTCCGCCCAACTTGGCAGACCCGGCTTTCGATTCCGCCTCGAGAACTTTGTAGATTTCCCCTTCGATGCGAAGGAACATTCCCGGTTTCAATTCGGATGCGATCACCATGGGGTACCCCCGGTGTAGCCATCGTCCATCCATATTGATAGATCATTGCACCTAACCTCCGCAGTGACGGATATCACGACGACCGCCCAAGCGGTGGCTGGCCGGCCTCGTGCCCTTGGGGTGAGAGTGCGCGCGTTAGTTCCTGCACATCGAAAATCGGCGGCTGGCAGGCAAACCCTGAGCACACCACCGCGAATGATCGTTCGTCAAACGACCGTCCGTCAGCCGACCGTCCCTCGCCCAGTTGGGGAAGATTCGGGATCGTCTCCGCCAAGGCCGGTGGCAGGTTCTGCGCGACAGCCTTGTCAGCGTCCAAACGCAGCACCGCCGTGCTCAAGGCAAGCGGCCGCACCGCAGCCCGATACAGCTCCATGGCCGCTGCATCCTTCCCGACGACCACCACTTGCGTGTGCGGCTGGAGGAAGCGGACCACCGCCAGCCCGTAAGTCGCCGCAAAAATGCCGTGCTGACCCGCGACCCCGGCATAGACCTCCAGGGTCTGCGCGGCCTTGTCGCGATACGAAGCATCGTTATGCGACAAATCGTGGGCGTAACCATGCAGACGCAGCAGCGCGATCGCCGCCGCCGAATTTCCCGCGGGAGTCGGCGAATCCTGAAACGGTTTCCGTCGTGTCCCCAGAATTCCGAGAGCGGTTTGCTTGCTCGACGCTCCGCCGCCCGTCGCCGCGCCACCGCGTGTATCAAAGAATCCGCCCGCCACCGTATCGAAGAACCCCGCCACCATCGAATCCGCAATCGATCGCGCGAAGCGGAAATAGCTCAAGTCCGCCGTCGCCTCGTAAGCATCGAGACACGCAATCACCGCGAAAGCATAGTCGTCAAGCACGCCGAGTACAGAAACAGGAGCAGAAACAGCGCCAGCGGCGTCGCGCGGCTCCGCCCGAACATCCGGGACAGCCTCCGAGTACGCAATCACATGCTTCATCCCGCGCTCCGCATTCCATCCCTCGGAAAGCAGACGATCCAGCGAGCGCAAAGCAAAGTGGCGCACCTCCGCCAGATCCAGCACCTTGGCCGCTTCCAGATAAGCCGAAACGCACATCGCGTTCCAACCCGCGTAAACCGTCTTGTCCACATACGGGGTTGAACGCAGCCGGCGCGCCGCATACATCTTCTTCTGAGCCGCCGCCAGCAACGTGCGGGCTCGATCTTCCTCAATATTGAGCCGCCGCGCGATCTCCTCCACCGCGCTTAGAGCTGAAGAGGAAACATGCAGCACATTCTTCGCCCGATTGTGATGCATGTCTCCGACTTCCTGGATGTTGTAGTACAGCGCCGCCACCGCAGCCTCATCCTCGGCGAGCGCCGCTTTCGTCTCCGCCAAAGTCCAGGTGAAATAATCGCCGTCATCGTCCATCGAGTAGTCGGCATCCTGCGAAGCGTAAAAGCCGCCGTGCGCGCGGTCGCTGAGCCATTCATCCATCCAGCGGATGATGTCGCGCGCAACCCCTGCGAAGAACTCATTCCCCGTTGCCTGGTAAGCGTGCACATAGTTCTTCAGCAACTCGGAGTTGTCGTAGCACATCTTCTCGAAGTGCGGCACGATCCAGCGCTCGTCCACCGAGTAGCGATGGAAGCCGCCCGCCAACTGGTCATAGACGCCGCCGCGCGCCATTTTCTCCAGCATGTGGACGAAAATCGTGCGCAGTTCTTCATTGTCTGTTCCGCGGTTTGCGGGGGGACGGGGCTCGGCCCCGTCCAAGCGGGGCAGAGCCCCGCTTCCACACTCCTTCGTGCGAACATACTGATCCATCACCAAATCCAGCACCGCCGGGTGCGGAAACTTGGGCGCGCTTCCAAACCCGCCGTTAACCTCGTCAAACATCTTCCGCGCCGAGTCCAAAATCGCGTCAACCACTGTTGCAGATACTTTGCCGCCGTCCGCCGAAAGAGACTCCGCCTGCGAGATCGCGCTCTCGACCATCCGCGCCTGCTCCAGCACCTCGCCGTGCTTCTCGCGATAAGCCTGAGCAATCGAAAGCAACACACGCTTAAGACTGGGCCGTCCGTACTGGTCGGCCGGGGGGAAGTACGTCCCGCCATAAAACGGTTTGCCTTCTGGAGTAAGAAACGCCGTAAGCGGCCACCCGCCCTGTCCTGTGAGCGCGCCCACCGCCGCCTGATACCGGCTGTCAATATCCGGACGCTCGTCCCGATCCACCTTCACCGCAATGTAATGCTCGTTAACGATCGCCGCCACCTCGGCGTCGTCATAAGACTCCCGATCCATCACATGACACCAGTGACACCAAACCGCCCCGATATCCAAAAGCACAGGCTTGTTGGCCGCGCGAGCCGCGGCAAAAGCCTCCTCCCCAAACTCATGCCACTGAATGGGCTGATGCATGGCCGAACGAAGATAGGAAGAAGAAGCGCGAGCGAGGGCGTTGTGCGAGCCGGTGGTCATCAGGAGAGTCTATCGCGAGAATGGTAGAAAATGTGATGAACTGGCAAGGCTTACCGGAAGAGGCATCCTCCGGCACCGGAGGCGATGGCTTCGTTCTCCCAGGTCGAGCGGTGCCGTTCCATCGTCACTTACACCCGTGTCAAACCTCACTGACAAGGCTGCCGCCGTTCCTCTAGAATTTATCTGCCGCCGACAAACAAGTCCACAGCTTCCCCCTTAGCGGAAAAAAGGAGGCATTCCTGCCATGTATTCCTCATCATCATCATCTTCTTCTTCTTCCGGCAAACTGAAACTCTCCTTCGACAGCATCTTCTACTACGTCACCGACATGGATGCATCCATCGCCTTCTATCGCGAAACCCTCGGACTCCCCATGGTTTCGCGTGATTACGTCGCGCGTTTCGATCTCGATGGCGTGCTCATCGAACTCGTGCCCCTTCCACCCGGATCGGTGGTCCCCGGGAGTGGCAACGCCCGCCTCTGCTTTTCGGTCGCGAACTTGCAGGAGACGTTGGAGCAAATACACGCGCGCGGGATACCAACCAGCAAAATCAAAGAGCAAAAAGACGGCAGACTGGCCTTTTTCCGAGACCCCGACGGTAACGAACTCTGCCTCTGGGAATACACCAAAGTCGAAGATCCAAGGGAAATTGTGGCGTCAGCCATGATGCACGGCTAGCGCCGGGATCATCCGGAGAGCGAGCGCCGGCCCTCGGCAGAATCATATTCAAAACAAACTCTCCCTAGGGCTATGCTAGACTAACCCTATGCCTACCCTATACGTGGAAAACGTGCCTAAGGACCTCTACGAAGCCCTGCGCGCCCGCGCCCGCAAGCGCCGCACTTCCATCGCCGCCGAGGTCATCGCGCTGCTGAAAGACACCGTGCCCACCGCAGCCGAACTAAAACGACGCCGTCAATTTTATGATGAATTGATGGAGATTCAAGCGCACAAGCCCCCCGGCAAAGGGCCGTTCCCTTCGACCGAAGACATGATCCGCGAGGACCGTGAGCGGTGAAGACGTTCGTGATGGACGCGAGCGTCGGCGCGAAGTGGGCAACGCCCCGGATCATTGAGCCTCTTGCCACTCAAGCCCATCGCTTTCTTCGCGCCTATGTGGAGGGAACGATTCAGGTGGTTGTCCCGGATCTATTCTGGCTCGAGATCGGCAGCTTTCTCTGGAAGGCCGCCAAACGCGGCGCCATCACAAAGTTGTTGGCGCAACGCGCTCTCGAAGCGATGATCAACCGCGACTTCCCCACTGTGCCGAGCCGAGCTTTTCTGCCGGAAGCGTTCAAGATCGCCTGCGATTTCGACCGAACCATTTACGACAGCACCTACGTTGCAATGGCCGCTGCCACGGGTAGATATCTCATCACCGCCGACGAGCGCCTGGTGACCGCCCTCGGAAGTCGCTTTCCCGTCCGCTGGCTGGGAGTTTTCTAACCAGATCCTCGCGTCCATCTTCGCATCGCAGTCTTCCCGCGGCCTGTACCGATCACTGCGTTCTTGGTAAAATTGATCAGTTGGTTCACCCACCGTCCGCCCGAGGAGCATGAAGATTTTATGGCCTACGTAATTGCCGAGCCCTGCATTGGTACCAAAGACACCGCCTGTGTTGATTCCTGTCCGGTGGATTGCATTCACCCCAAGAAGGACTCCGACAAGTTCGCGACGGAGGAGATGCTGTATATCGATCCCGTGGAATGCATCGATTGTGGCGCCTGCGTGCCGGTGTGCCCGGTCTCGGCCATCTTCGCGCTCGACGACCTGCCGGAAAAGTGGAAAGAGTACACCGAGCGGAATGCGAAGTACTTCGGGCGATAGAGCAGCTGTCAGCTCTCAGCTATCACCTGTCAGTAAAACCGGCTTAACGCTGGGCATTTGAATCTTGAGGCGCTTGCCGCATGATGGGCTGGCGCCTATTCCTTTTAGCCTTGCTTGCGGATTCCATAGGTTGTTGTTTTTTGCTGATAGCTGAAAGCTGACGGCTGACAGCTCCTTCCATTACAATCATTAATTGACCTGTTGACCTTCCATGGCGCTGAAGGAGTCGGAAGCGATCGTTCTGCGCACCTATCCGCTGCGCGAGTCCGACCTGCTGGTTACGCTCTTTACCCGCATGGAAGGCAAGGTGAAAGGCGTGGCGCGCGCGGCCATGAAGTCGAGACGCCGCTTTGGAGGCGCGCTTGAGCCGCTCACCTATGTGCGGGTGTTTTACGACGACCGCCAGGGGCAGGAACTGGCGCGGCTTGATTCCTGCGACGTGATTGAGTCGCCGATGGCCAGCGAGGTCAGTTATCCGCGGGCAGCGGCTTTGGCGCACGTCGCGGAGTTACTCGACGAGTTGATGCCCGACCGCGAGGCGAGCGACGCGGTGTTTCGGTTGAGTCTAGCGGTCCTGCAGGAACTGCGCGGCCCGGAGTTGTGGATGCCGCTCACCTACTTTGAGCTGTGGATGACGCGGCTCATGGGATTTCTGCCGGAGTTCTCGGAGTGCGTGGTCTGCGGACGGTCATTTGATGACAACCGCGATGACAGCCGCGGCGGCAGCCGGGCCTTCTATCACGCGCTCGCCGACGGCTTGATGTGCCTGGACGACAAGCGCGTGGCGTCGTCGGAACTGTCGCCGGAATCGAGAAAGATTGCGGCGCAGATGCTGCGGTCGCGGGTTTCCGAGTTTGCAGAGATTGACTGGCCGAAAGCGGTGTGTGCTGACTTGCGCAAGTTTCTTCTCCAGATCTTGGAGCGGCACATCGAGAAGAAGCTGGTGACGGCGGGAATGCTGGAGAAGATCGGCGGTTAGCCTTTGGCTCTTAGCCTTTCGTTCTTAACGTTGTTCGGTAAGTTCGCGACCCAAACATGAGTTGTCATCTTGAGCGAAGCGAAAGACCTATGCATCCCGCCGGCGAATACACAGGTCCTTCGCTTCGCTCAGGATGACAGTTTGGATTTATGCGACAAACCTGCTGGACACATACGAGCTTCGGGTGTGAAGTTTTGAGCTAAAAGCTAAGAGCTAATTATTTGAACTCACTTAAATCCAATTCGCCGACCTTCCAGCAGCTCATCCTGAAGCTGCAGACTTTTTTTGCTGAGCGCGGAGCGGTCATCCAGCAGCCCTACGACGTCGAAGTGGGCGCCGGGACCATGGCGCCCGAAACATTCCTGCGCGTGCTAGGGCCGAATCCATATAAGGTTGCATACGTGCAGCCTTCGCGGCGTCCGGCTGATGGGCGTTATGGCGAGAACCCCAACCGGTTGTTCAAGCACTTGCAGTTGCAGGTGATCCTGAAGCCGCCGCCGGAGAATGTGCAGGATCTCTACCTCGAATCGCTGGGCGCGATCGGCATCGATCTGCGCCAGCACGACATCAAGTTCGAAGAAGATAACTGGGAGTCTCCTACGCTTGGCGCGTGGGGCATCGGGTGGCAGGTCATGCTCGATGGCCTTGAGGTCACGCAGTTCACCTACTTCCAGCAGTGCGGCGGCGTGGACCTCGAACCTATTTCGGTCGAACTCACCTACGGCCTGGAGCGGCTGTGCGCTTTTCTGCAAGACGTGGATTCGATTTACGACATCGTGTGGGCGCGCGATCCCGAGACATCCAAGGAAGTGAAATATGGAGAAGTGCGCCTGGCCGACGAGCAGCAGTTCTCCACGTACAACTTCGATGTCGCCAATGTAGAAATGTTATGGGAACATTTTCGGCTATATGAGGCCGAGTGCACGGCCTTGATCAAGTATGTGAACCAGGAGCTAGCGAAGTACAGTGCTCCGCCAATCAGCAATGTCGCTACTGTCGATACACCCTTAGGCCGTCGGCTCATTTGGGAGCGCGCACGTCTTCCTGTGCTCGGCGCTTACGACCTTTGTTTGAAGTGTTCTCATCTGTTCAACCTTCTCGATGCCCGGGGCGCGATCTCGGTGACCGAGCGCGTGGGCGTGATCGCGCGGGTGCGGGCATTAGCCGTAGGAATCGCCAAGGCCTGGATGGATCAGCAGTACGGAACGGAAAAAAAAAGTGAGAAGAGCGGCGAGGCCCGAAAGCCAGCGGTTAAGGAAAAGAAAGGCAAGCCGGCTCCGGTGGGGTGAGGAATTCCCTGTGGACCTCTGTGCCCCCTGTGGTAAAAGCTCTTTGCTCGCGATCGACACACTTCGCGTGTGATGGGGCTCACATTCACAGGATGTAAATTCCGGAATGATAGACGGATCGTCGAATGCCAGACTTTCTACTCGAAATCGGATGCGAAGAAATCCCGGCGCGGATGATCCACGACGCAGAGATGACTCTGCAGGCGCGGGTTGCAAATCTGCTCGGGCGCGCTCACCTTTGGCCAAATGGTGAAATAGATCCGTCAAAGATAGATAGTCTTTCTACTCCGCGACGACTCGCGGTGGTCGTCTACGGGATCTTGGGTGTTCAGCCAGATACGACTGAGCAGGTGACGGGACCGTCCGCGCAGATTGCCTATAAGGATGGGCAACCGACCCCGGCAGCGCACGCCTTTGCCAAGAAAGTCGGCGTGGATGTCGGCAAGCTGGAGAAAGTCGCCACTCCTAAAGGTGAATATCTGGCGGCTACGGTCACGCGCAAGGGCCGCAACGCCGCCGAGATCCTCGCCGAGGGCCTTCCCGAAGAAATATCCGAGCTTCACTGGCCGAAGAGCATGTACTGGCTTAACCGAGGGGCATTGTTCGTTCGTCCGGTGCGCTGGCTGGTGGCGATGCTCGACGAGCAGATCGTGCCGGTGGAAGTCTTGGCTTTCGGAATCGCAGCCGATACGATTACCCGCGGACACCGCATCATCGGTCCCACCCAAGTCTCCATCGCCAAGCCTAGCGCTTATGTTGAAGCGTTGCGCAGCGCAAAGGTTCTGGGCGCCGCCGAGCGTGAGCAAGTGATCCGCAAAGCGCTCGACGCTCGGACCCGCACCATCCCCGGCGCGCGCTGGCGCGAAGACAAGCCGCTGGTCGCGTCCGTCGTCAATCTGACGGAATTTCCCTCCGTTATCCTCGGCAGCTTCGATCCCGAATTTCTCGATCTGCCCGAAGAGGTGCTGGTCACGGTGATGCGCGACCACCAGAAATATTTCGCCATCGAAGATGCAAATGGAAAACTGCTGCCGCACTTCCTGGCGGTGCTCAACACGGCCGCCGACTCGGAGGGATTGATCCGCCACGGCAACGAACGAGTTTTGCGCGCCCGCTTCAACGATGCCCGTTTTTTCTGGCAGACGGACCAGAAACAGACCCTCCGCCAGCGCGTCGAGTTGCTGCGCAATGTCACTTTCCAAAAAGATCTCGGCAGCTATTACGACAAGATGCTGCGCGTGCAACACATGGCCAGCTGGCTGTCCGAGACGGTGAAACAGAGCGGCATGGCCATTCGTCCCGGCGTAGTCCACAAAGCCACGCTGCTGGCCAAAACCGATCTGACCACGGAACTCGTAAAGGAGTTCACCGAGCTGCAGGGAATTGTCGGCGGTCTCTACGCGCGCGTGCAGCAGCTCGATGAGGACATGAGGCCCGACGTGCAGCTGGCGATCTCGCGGGCCATCTACGATCACTACAAGCCCGAGTCGATGGAAGACAGCGTCCCGGCGACGGTCGAGGGAGCGGTTCTGTCGATTGCCGATAAGGCCGACTCGATCGCCGGAATGTTTGCGCTCGGCCTCATCCCCAGCGGATCGAAAGATCCGTTCGCGCTGCGCCGGCAGGCGAACGGCATCGTGAAAACGATTGCCGAGAAAAAATTGCCGCTTCGTCTCTCGGAGATCATGTCCGATGCGCGCGTTCGTTATAAGGGCTCCGAGGCAGAGAAGAAATTCTCGAACGCCGCTTACGCCGAATCGGTGCGTAGCTTCTTCCGCGAGCGGCTTGAGTTTTATTTGAAAGATGCGCGTGGCTACGCGTACGACGTGGTCAGCGCCGTACTCGCTGTCAACTCCGACGATGTGGTGGACGCGGGCGCCCGCGCCGAGGCCGTGAAGAACGTGCGGGGCTCGGCCGATTTCGAATCGATCTCCATCGCCTTCAAGCGCATGAAGAATATCCTGCGCCAGGCGGCTGAAAAGACGAAAATTATTGCCCTTCGCGTCGATCCCGCCGGCCTGCGGGAAGAATCGGAAAAAGAACTGGCCGCGCTGATCTCGCCCACCGTAGCGACGGTCGAAAAGCTGCGCGGGGCGCACGATTATGAAGCGGCGCTGCGCGAGATCGCGAAGCTACGGCCGACCATCGACAAATTTTTCGACAAGGTCATGGTCATGGTTGACGATAACAATCTCCGCGCCAATCGCCTGGCTTTGTTGCAGACCGTGGTCAAAGAATTCTCCACCATCGCGGACTTCTCCGAGATCGTGACCGAAGGCAAGGAATCTACGAAATAAAAAAGAGGACCTACATATGGCAACAACAACTCTCCCTGATGCTGAAATCATCGAAGCAAAACCCACGACCACAAAATATGTGTACTTCTTCGGCGGTGGCAAAGCCGATGGCAATGGCAAGATGAAGGACGTTCTGGGCGGCAAAGGCTCTGGGCTCGCCGAGATGACCAACGTCGGCCTGCCGGTGCCTCCCGGCTTCACCATACAGACCGAGGCCTGTCGCGAATACATGCGCCTCAATGCAGTGTCGAAAGCAGCCGACCGCGAGATGGAAGAAGCGCTGGCCAAGCTCGAAAGCCTACAGGGCCAAAAGCTCGGCAAAGGCGACAACCCTCTGCTCGTGAGCGTGCGTTCGGGCGCGAAGTTCTCGATGCCCGGCATGATGGATACGATCCTCAACCTCGGCCTGAACGACCAAAGCGTCGAAGCCCTCGCCCGCCGCACCAGGAACCCGCGTTTTGCCTACGACTCCTATCGCCGCCTGATTCAGATGTTCGGCAGCGTGGTGCTCGACATCGAGAAAAAGGTGTTTGAAGAAATTTTCGACGCCAAAAAGAAGCAGAAGAAAACCAAGTTCGACACGGGCCTGGACGCCGGGGCGCTGCAAGAGGTGATCGCGGAGTACAAGAAGGCCGTCAAGAAACACGCCAAGCGCGACTTTCCGCAGGATCCGCACGAGCAACTGGTCATGTCGCGGGACGCGGTGTTCCGTTCCTGGCAGAACGATCGCGCCAAGCACTATCGCCGCATCAATAACATCGATGACATGCTCGGCACCGCGGTCAACGTGCAAGCCATGGTGTACGGCAACCTCGGCGACACCAGCGGCACGGGAGTCGGCTTCACGCGCAATCCAGCCACCGGTGCGAAGGAGTTCTACGGCGAGTTTCTGATGAACGCGCAGGGCGAAGATGTGGTTTCGGGCGTGCGTACGCCGGTGCCGATCCTCGAACTACAGAGGATCATGCCGGATGTCTACGACCAGTTGCGCGACATCACCACGCGGCTGGAAAAACATTACCAAGATATGCAGGATTTCGAGTTCACCATCCAGGATGGCAAGCTCTACATGCTGCAAACGCGCAATGGCAAGCGCACAGGACTCGCCGCAGTACGCGTCGCGATTGAGATGGTGGACGAGGGGTTGATCACCAAGGAACAAGCGATTTTCCGTCTCGACCCCAATCAGGTCGTGGATTTCTACGTTGCACGCCTCGACGAGAAAGATGTGAAACCTGAAGACATGCTGACTTCCAAGGGGTTGCCGGCGTCGCCAGGAGCGGTCGTCGGACAAATCGTCTTTACTGCCGAGGATGCAGTCGAGAAGGCCGGACACGGCGCGGAGAAGAATCCTGTCATCCTGGTGCGCGCCGAAACAACTCCGGAGGACATTCACGGAATGGAAGTCGCCGCTGGCATTTTGACTTCGCAGGGTGGAATGACCAGTCACGCGGCGGTCGTGACTCGCGGCATGGGCAAATCCTGTGTGGCGGGCGCTGGTGAGATCGCGGTTGACGAAAGAGCACGCGAGATGCGGGCCCGAGGACAAGTGTTCAAGGAAGGCGACTGGATCACGCTCGACGGCACGACTGGCCGCGTATTGAGGGGCAAGAGGAATCTGCTTCCGCCGGACCCGGAGAATCTGGCAAAACTCGAGCACTTCATGAGCTGGGCGGAGCCGTTTCGAAAAATTGGAGTGCGCGCCAATGCCGACATTCCACGCGATGCTATCAAGGCGCGCGAGTTCGGCGCTGAGGGCATTGGCCTGTGCCGCACCGAACACATGTTCTTTGCGAAGAACCGTATCCCGCACATGCGAGCGATGATTCTCGCCGACAACGAGAAAGACCGGCGCGCCGCGCTGAAGAAGTTGCTGCCCATGCAGCGCGCCGATTTCATCGGCCTGTTTAAGGCGATGGCAGGTTTGCCGGTGACGATCCGTCTGCTCGACCCGCCGCTGCACGAGTTTCTGCCCAAGCGCGAGCAACTCATGGTTGCCATCGCCGGCCTGCCCAGTGCCACGGCCAAGGAGAAAAAAGCTGTGGTCGAGGAATACCGCGAGTATGGCGCGAAAGGGGCCGGCGATCTGAAGAAAATTCTTCCCGAGCTGCTGGCGCGTGTGGAAGAGTTGCATGAGTTCAATCCGATGCTGGGCCATCGCGGATGCCGCTTGGGGATCACCTATCCCGAGATCACCGAGATGCAGGCGAGGGCCATTATTGAAGCGGCCGTGGCCGTGGATAAGGAAGGCATCAAGACCCACGCTGAAGTGATGATCCCGCTGACCGCAACCGTGAAAGAGATGGCGAACCAGGGAGCGATTGTCCGGCGCGTGGCCGAAGAAGTGTTCAAAGAAAAAGGAAGGCACGTGCACTACCTGGTAGGCACCATGATTGAGTTGCCCCGCGCCTGCATAGTTGCGGGCGAGATTGCCAAGGAGGCGGAGTTCTTCTCGTTTGGCACGAACGACCTGACCCAGACCACGTTCGGCTTCTCACGCGACGACATCAACAAGGTGCTGCCAACGTATCTGGCGGAAGGGATTCTGAAGCAGGATCCGTTTGCCGCGATCGACCAGGAAGGTGTGGGAGAACTGGTGCGGATGGGGATCGAACGGGGCCGGAAGACGCGTCCCAAGTTGGAGGTGGGCATCTGCGGCGAACACGGCGGCGAACCCTCGTCGGTCGAGTTCTGCCATAACGTCGGAATGGATTATGTATCGTGCTCCCCATTCCGTGTGCTCACCGCGCGACTCGCAGCGGCCCAGGCCGCAGCCAGCGAAAAGCTGCAGATTGACGGCGGAAGAACCAAGTGATCAACGCAGAGGCCGCTGAGATAATTCGCGCTGAGAGCGCTGAGAAAGATAGAGAAACGCTCAATGCGATCAGCGGGCAAATTGTCGATGCGGCCATGCGAGTTCATACCGTTCTTGGACCGGGTCTTCTTGAGGGTGCGTACGAGGTATGCTTTGCTCATGAACTGCGGAAACGGGGGCTTCGTGTCGAAACGCAATTCCCGCTTCCCGTCAGCTACGATGGAGTGCGCGTTGACCTCGGATATCGACTTGATCTTCTCGTTGAGAATGAAGTTGTTGTCGAACTCAAGGCAATCGAGACTGTTCTGCCAGTTCACAAGGCCCAGCTTCTTTCTTACTTAAGGCTCGGAGAGAAAAGGCTGGGCCTGCTGATTAATTTTCACGTTGATAGGTTGAAAGATGGCATCACGCGGCTCGTAAATGGATTTTGATGTCAACGAAGTGATCAACGCAGAGGTCGCAGAGAAAATCCTCGCGAAGGTCGCCGAGAGAGGCGGAGAATGCGTGGCCCTATCTTTCTCAGCGACCTCCGCGCGACTTGTCTCTGCGACCTCTGCGTTGATCAGTTGACTCGCTGCAGCCGCGCGATTAGCTTCTGCGCCAGATTCTCCTCCGACTCGGACCATAGCAACCGCCCCGTTGCCCCGGAGTTCTTTTCCACTTTGGCGGTAAACTCGACCAGTTTATGTACGTTGCTCCGGACGTTTCGCTCCGCCTCGGAAGTAAATTCGATTTCTTCGTGCAGGAAGGACGTATCCAAACCGAAATCAATTTGAATGTGCCCGGCATCTTCCGCAGCGCGCTCTTCAAATTCCATGCCATGCGCAATCAGGCGCACCAGCGATGGCTCCAGCACCCATTTTTCCGCGCTCTCAGGGGGGGTCCACAGATCCCAATAGGCCTCGAAAATGTAGGCATAGTCGTCGTGGAGAAGTTCCGCAACTACTCCCGCTGCTTCTTCCGGCGAAACGCCCGGACGGAAGCGGCGCTCCAGAATCGTCGGCTCACTCCACGAGACCGGTTGGATCGCCGCGTAGGTCACGCCGTCCCGCACCGTAGAAAACGGAATTTGCCGGAGTACGCTGACCGTTCGTGGCAGAATCTCGGACTCATCAAAGCTGGGAAACCACAGGCTCAAATAAAGCGAATCGCCCATGGCTGTATTCTAAATCGCAGGCGGGTTCGGTTCGACGGTCAAGTTGGTGTGCGCCCATCAACTTTTGACGCGGGAAAAATGCCCTGTTAATATGATGTTCGGCGGCAAACAACCATCTCATCTCACCCGGAAACGTCCCCGTCGTCTAGCCTGGCCTAGGACATCGCCCTTTCACGGCGGTAACGCGGGTTCAAATCCCGCCGGGGACGCCAACCTTCTGAATAAATTGCGGAATTGCCGGTTTTGGCGCACTACGGTTACGCTACGGTTTAGCTGCTGGATCACTCCACGATGGCCGTTGCGCTTCTCTTCGGGCATGGCTTCGTCGTAGAACTTCATCGTGATTGAGTACGAGGCATGCCGCCAACGGGCCTTCGACTACTTTGGGGTTGTTGTTGTTCTGTCGCAGCAGGGTCGCGTAGGAGTGGCGTAATGTGTGCCATCCCTTAATTTCGATCCCAGTTTTTCGCGGCGCGTACTTCTCTCCTTCGCTATTGCATTCGCACAGGACTCGTGAACTCACAAGAGAAGAGTCATGAAATCGTTCTCAGATCACAACGAGTCATCATGTCTGGACGCAATTCATTTGGTTAGAACCGCTGCCTCTCGCGCAAGATCCTGCGGGTTCGAGTCCCCGCAAAAAGCTCAACCCGAGGCTGTACTTGCGGTGCCTACAGTCCCTTTCTAATTTGCCAAACCGCCATCGAGAATCCTAGCCATAGAAGCGTGGCGGCCGCGAGAACGATCCATGCGCGGTTTCCCGGCATGAATTGCCAAACGACAAATGCAAAGACAAACAAGCCGATGCTTCCCATTGAGGAACCCGCCGCATCGATACTGGCTGCGCTCCTTCCACGTCCCGCGCCATTGAGTCCGAGAGATTCCTTTTTCGCTCTTTCGTGTTTCTCGATGAGCGTTGCGCTTGCTGGGAAAATCGCCGGAAACGCTAAAAACAATCCGCCAATACCGGGACCAAATTTCTTGGCGATAATTCCCGCGACGGCTGTGATCAATCCCCCAAAAAGAAATCGAACCGCGTAGTCATGCCACTTCGCTTGCCCGAGAGTTGAAAGATCGACTTTGATCCGCATCACTATCTAACCCAGACGAAATAGTAAATACCGCCCGCCACAGCGAGCCAGATAGGAGCTGAGCACAACGTGACCAAGATAGCCCTGAACTTGTATCGCATCATGATCCGGCTCACGAGAGATGCATAAACAAAGAATGCTATCGCGCCCGCCATCATCGAACGGCCCTCAATGGCAGCATAAGACGAGCCGTCAGACACTATTGTCATCGCCAGGGTAGCCAGCGCAACCGAGGGGGCAGCGCCAAACAGGCCGGCGAAGCTTTTCGGCTTCAAAACGTCACCGATAATCGCGAATGCGGATACGATCGCACCGCCAATGATGAACCGGACCAGACCCTGACTCACGGCAGTCGTTTCCTCATGCCATCCCCGATTTGACCAGTTTTCGTGCCTGTGCTCGCCCTTTCAGAGCCAGCACGCGGTATTGCTCGCCCGAGAGCTTGTGATAGTCAACAAAAAATTCTTCCAGTTCCCGAACAAACTGCTTGCCTAGATCGCCAATGGTTTTGATATCAGCCCAGCTGTGAGCATCTTTTTCAACCGCAATGATTCGATCGTTTCGTACCTTCTTCTTGTCGCCCTGTTGGCCCTGGATAACGCCGATCGGTCGGCATTTTAGAACACACCCTGGAAAGGCGGGTTCATCCATCAGTACCAGGACATCGACGGGATCACCGTCATCGGCTTCCGTGGAGGGAACAAATCCGAAGTCGTAAGGAAACGCCATTCCGGCCGGCAGAACCTTCTTCAGTTCGAAAATGTGATCGTCAGCATTGAAGGCAAACTTGTTCCGGCTTCCTTTGGGAGTTTCGATAACAACCCGAAGCATTTGTTTGTCCGCTGAATCGAAGGGCTCAAGCCGCGTGGGATCTGCAAGACCGGCCTTCTTTTTCGCCATTAGACCTCCGAGATGCGACCAACGTGGATGCACACACTTCAAAGAGGGTTTGCTGTCGTTGTGCCGGACGGGAAACTTTAGGCTAACGGTTCGCCGCGTAGTTGTTGAAACGTCTCACGGGAACCTGCGTCTACAGAGTCTGAGTGGATGCTGTAGGGGCGATTCCCGATGTCATCCACTTCTGCCCGGACGTGCGGGTCGTGCGCGCCCTCTACGAATCAGCTCGCACGGGAGCAGCGGTGGCGTTGCAGCCGTTTCCCCTCAAGAAGAAGCCCAGTATTATCCAGGAGATTCATCGGCCCGCTCATGGCGAGCCCAAAATCGTCGATTCTCAGTCTCCCACTCGCGAATCCGCGTGAGATGATTTCGTGGCCGACGACCGTACCCTTATCCAGAGGAGTGCGGCCGTCGTACATGTGCAGATCGCTGCCACATATCCCACTCGTTGTGACCATGAGTAAAGCCTCAGTGGGGCTCTTCATTTTTGGCTTAACGTGAGTTGAGACCGACATCTTACGAGGACCTTGGTAGCTAATAGCTTTCATCAGGGTGGACTCCGGTGATGTGGTTGCGGGCAAGCGCGATCTTTTCGCGAAAGCCAAGATTTATGACTGCGCCTTCTTCGGAACTTTGGCGCCCTTTTTTCGCGCTTCGGAAAGCCCAATTGCAATCGCTTGCTTGCGACTTTTTACAGCGCCACCTTTGCCCCCTTTTCCAGAACGAAGGGTGCCTTTCTTTTCGCGGCGAACCGCGCTTTCAACCGCCTTGCCGGCCGCTTTGCCGTACTTGCGGCTGCTCGATTTCTTACGTGAACCGGCGCTCTTTCGGGCTGCCATGTCATCCTCCCAGAAGCATGTTTGCATCGAGCGATCCGTTGCCCGCGCGAAGCTACGATGCGGCAATAATGTCTTCTGTTGCCGGGGACAATCCCCTCCAAGCTGCAGAAAATCATCCGTGCTTCATTCGCGGCAGAACTTCTTTGCCGTAAAACTCAATTACGTGCTTTTGATCTTCCTGGCCAGAGTGAATGTCAACGATCGCGGCCCCGTTGTCCAACAGTTCGGTTATAGCTCTAGTGTGGACCCCCAAACTAATGCAGGAAATAACGTCTCACGGGCCGCTGTTCCCGGAGCGAAAACTCACAGATGACTTGCGCCGCGATCTGCTGCGAGAATGGTGCCATCTATGGCTAGCGTCAGATTAAAGATTGACGTTTCCGGCACGCTGGGCGATGAAGCCTGGCGCGAACTGAAGCAGTATGACCAGATCCAGAGTGCCGATTTCGGTCCTCAGTTCGGCAGTGGCGGGCGTTGCCATCATCCGCTCAACGGGCCCCACAACAAAGGGGAATGGATCGGCGCTGAGATCCGGCTCCAGACACCGCTTCTAGCCCAATACGCCGTCTCCCACTATCTGGAGCAGGACCGCGTGCTCGATGCAGATGTGGTGGAGTAGCGCCTGGAAAGACCTAAACCGGCGCAAGCAGGCCACGCCTGAAAAGCCAAACACATCAGCTGTGTGCGCCCTTATTTCGCAAGAGCCGCGACGTGGGTTGTTATCTGGACTACGCCCAGGGCGGAGGAACTCCGGACAGAGCTGCTCTGAATTTTGGCAACACGTTTTCTAAGACGCTGCCTAAGTTTCCTTACCTAAAGAGCGCGGTGAGGCGTAAAATCTTTCGTCCCTCCATGAGTGAGAACCAGGAAGTGACGCTCTTGTTGTCCGCCCTGACGCGCGGGGTCGATGGCGCCGCCTCGAAGCTCATCCCTGTGGTGTATGACGAATTGCGGCGGCTGGCGGGCAGCTACATGCGGCGGGAGCGAATCGACCACACCCTGCAGGCCACGGCTCTGGTGAACGAAGCGTACTTGAAGCTGGTCGAGCAGCGATCGGTCAACTGGCAGAGCCGGGCTCATTTTTTTGGGGTCGCTGCCCAGTTAATGCGTCGTATCCTGATCGATCACGCTCGGGGGCACTCGCGACAAAAGCGCGGTGGTGAACAAAAGAAAGTATCTCTAGACGATGCATTCGTCTTTTCTGAACAGCAGGCGGACGCACTGCTGGCGGTGGATGATTCTCTCAACCTTCTGGCGAAGATTGATCCGCGGCAGGCCCGTGTGGTTGAATTGCGTTTCTTTGGCGGCTTGAGCGTCGAAGAATCGGCCGAAGTGCTGGGAGTCTCGCCCAAGACGGTCAAGCGTGACTGGAGCGTTGCGAAAGCCTGGCTCTATGCCAACTTGAAAGAGCGCCATGGAATTGACGCCGCAGCAATGGGAGAACGTCAAAGCGCTGTTTGAGGTTGCGCTCGAAAAGACTCCTACCGAGCGGACCGCGTTTCTCGCCGAGGCTGTGCAGGATTCCGCTGTGCGGCGCGAGGTCGAGCGGTTACTGGCCCATCATGTCGAATCGGGCGGCTTCCTTTCCGATGCTGCAGTTCCGGGGAGAGCTTCGCCTTCCCCACCCGCGCCGAGCCAATCCTTTCTGCCAAACGATTTAGTTGCCGAGCGGTTCCGGATCACCCGCTTCCTGGCCCGTGGCGGCATGGGCGAAGTCTACGAAGCGGAAGATTTAGAGTTGCACGAGCGCGTGGCTCTTAAGTCCATTCGGAGTGAACTGTTGCATGATGGCAGGGCATTGGATCGCTTCAAGCGAGAGGTTCAGCTTGCCCGCAAGGTCACCCATCCCAATGTTTGCCGGATCTTCGACCTGTTTCGGCAGCCTGGCAATGCGGCAGGTGGGCTTAGCCGCAGTTCGGTCGTGTTCGTCGCGATGGAACTACTGGAAGGCGAAACCTTAGCTGAGTTTCTCCGCTGCCAGCCGCGTCTGAGCGTGCACGATGCACGGCCGATAGCCCTGCAGATCGCGGCGGGGCTCGGAGCCGCGCACTCGGCGGGTGTTCTGCATCGGGATTTCAAACCCGGCAATGTGCTCCTGGTCCGCAGAGCCAAGGGAGTGCGGGCCGTCATTACGGACTTCGGCCTCGCTCTGCATTCGACTAAGGAATCCAATCCGGGAGCCCCGGTCACAGGCTCAGGAGACGTGCTCGGCACACCGGCCTACATGTCGCCTGAGCAGGTGGAAGGCAAGGCTCTGACGCCCGCCTCTGACGTCTACTCGCTCGGCTTGGTCCTATACCAGATGGTGACTGGAACCCGGGCGTTCGAAGGCACTACGCCTCTTTCGATGGCGGTCCGTAGAATCAAGGAAGATCCAGTTCCACCACGCACCTTGGTTCCAGACCTTGACCCGCGATGGGAGTCGGTGATCCTGCGATGTCTGGAGCGCGATCCCAACGCTCGTTTTCAAAGCGGGGAAGAAGTCGCCGACGCACTGCGCGGTGAGACCAAGCACCTCGGGAGGTGGAGCTTTGAGCCTCGCATGGTGGCCCACATAGCGCTTGGATCGCTCGCCCTGATCCTCCTGATCGCCGGAGGTGCACTCCTCATTCCGAGGATTCGTCAGAGCCCCCCTGCCGCCATCGACCTAGCGGCAAAGATACAGTCGATGGCGGTTCGGCCATCTGTTGCGGTGCTGCCCTTCCGCAACCTTTCAGGGCGGTCGGACACGGAGTGGGTGTCGACAGCCCTGCCCGAAATGTTAACTGCGGAGTTGGCAGCGGGAGGGAAGCTGCGTACCTTCCCGGGGGAGAGCATTGCCCGTGCCAGCGCGGACCTTCGATTGACAGGCATGCAAACTTTGGCTCGCGACACGCTCCGACATCTTCGGAAGTATTTGGGAAGCGACTACGTGGTGCTGGGCTCCTATCTGGACCAGGGGAGCGCGTCGGAAGCGCAAGTTCGAATTGACCTGTGGCTGCAGGACACCAAGACCGGCGATATTGCAGCGGCCGTCTCCGAAAAGGGGAGCGAGAGCCATCTGGATGATCTTGCAACTCGAGCCGCGGCAGATCTCCGCCAAAAGCTTGGGGCAGGCGAGATCACGCCCGGTGAAGCGGCGCTGGTACGAGCTTCTTTGCCATCCAATCCAGAAGCGGTGCGCCTGTATTCGGAAGGCCTAGCGAAACTTCGAGTAATGGATGCACTGGCCGCCCGCGATCTGCTGGAGCGTGCGGTGGCTACAGATCCCAACTACGCTCTCGGACACTCCGCACTGGCGGATGCATGGGCCGCCCTGGGCTATGACCAGAAAGCGCAGCAAGAATCGAAAGAGGCTCTCGATCTTTCTCTTGGACTTTCACACGAAGAGCGCTTGTGGATTGAAGGCCGGGACTGGGAACTGAATCACCAATGGGACAAGGCGGTCGAGATCTACCACACGCTTTTCGAATTCTTTCCCGATAACCTCGAATACGGCTTACATTTGGCGGCCGCCCAAAAACAGGCTCGAAACGGTGGATGAGGCTCTGTCCACGTTGGCAGCGCTGCAGGAGTTGCCCGCTCCCGATCGCGACGACCCTCGTATCGCTCTGCAGCAGGCTGACGTCTTTGATATCAAGGGAGCGTACAAGGAACAACAAGCCGCAGCCGAAACGGCGGCCAGCCGCGCCCGCGATCTCGGCGCGACATTGCTCCTGGCACGCGCTCTTAATCAGGAAGCGCGTGCCTTCGAAAAACAGGGCGCGCTGGATGACGCGCTTCGCAGCGCGCAAGAAGCAGCGCGTATTTCCGAGGCCGCGGGCGAGCGTGCCGAAGTGGCGAAAGCGCTGACCATCACCGGCATCGTTCGCTTTGACCAGGGCAACTTCGCGGAAGCGGCCGACGCCTACACTCGCGCGCTCGCTATGCAGCGCGAGATCGGAGATATGCGCGCTGCCGCCACCACACTCAACGATCTTGCCAACGCCTTGGGTGAGCGGGGAGATCTGTCCGGTTCGATCAAGATGTTGAACGAAGCGTTGGCCACCTTCCGAGAGGTTGGTGACAAGCACAGTGCGGCTGCCGTTCTGGGCAGTATCGCCGCGCGCACCCTGCAGCAGGGCGATCTGAAACAAGGGAAAAAGATGCTGGAGGAGGGGCTCGCGGCGTCGCGGGAGATCGGCGACCGGGAGCGGGCCAGCACGGCACTTTACAACCTTGGAGAAGTCCTTCGCTGGCAGGGCGATTTGAAGGGCGCTCGCAAGATGTACGAGCAGGCCGAAGACCTGTCGAGGCAGATCGGCGACCAAAGCGGAGTCGCTTACGCACTCTACAGCCTGGGCGACGTATCAACGGCGGAGGGAAGTTTGAGCGCCGCTCTCGACTACTACATCGAATCGATCACGCTGCGAACCCAAATAGGGGAGAAAGGAAATATCGAGGAATCTCAGATGGCGCTGGCCCTCCTCCAGTTTGAAGAGGGAGACGCCATCGGAGCCGAGAATTCACTGCGAGAGGCGAGGGAGGAATTTCGGAAAGAGGGAATCGGGGACGATGAGATTCTCGCTGACATCTTACTTGCACGCGTTTTGCTTTCGCAGGGGAGGGTAGCGGATGCGGAGAAGGAGATTTCCGCAGTTCACGATCCTCTGGCTAAGAGCCAGGATTTTTCGGTTCGCCTGAGGGCATCGATTGTGGAAGCGCAGGTACAGGCCGCCGCCGGGAGACCGGGGGACGCGGTTCGGATTCTCCAGGACACAATCGCGAGCGCAAAGAAGTTTGGATATGTGGGATTTCAGCTGGAGGCGCAGCTTGCCCTGGGCGAAGTGGAGACGGGATCGGGCAAAGTTAAAGCAGGGCTTAGCCTGCTTGCGGATGTCCGAAAACAGGCGCAGCTAAGAGGCTTCGGTTTAATCGCGAATAAAGCGGCGGCGCGGGCGTCGGCGAAATCAGCGATGGCCCAGACAAAATAGCCGCCATTCCGGAGAATGGCGGCTAATTTTCGGAATTTCGTTTCCTTTGACGCCGAATGTTTCTAGTTAAGTCCGCGTCTGCACGGTTCGATTGTCACTCTTCTTCAAATGGGAGGCACCTATGTTCGACAGCGTACTCCCCGCCGAGAGCGAGCCGATCAGTGTGGTTAGTTCGCGGTGGCTATGGGCGGCCCGGTGCTTCGCCTTGATTTACACGATTTCTTTGGTCGGAGAATATGTGGCTGAGGCTCATTTTGAGCCACTGAACCCCCTAGTCGGGTTTCTATTCACGTTTGGTCTTCGGGGCTTGTTCAGTCTTGTACTGCTCTATTTTTTGTTCCGTAGTGGGAAGAAATCACTGGCATTTGCGCTTGGTCTTTTCTCGTGATGATGAAAGGAGGACTTTCGAAATGCTGCCTCCAGCCGTAAATGAAGCCACACAAGGCTGCCAATACAAGCGAACTGATCCAGGGCTTCCGCCAAGCGGGACTGAGGGACTCCGGGGTACCGTCTATTCCTAAATCAACTTCATCTGCTTCGGCTCGGCGGTTGTAATCCGCACGCGCTCGACCCGCCGATCGGTCGAGTCCAGCACTTCGAACCTCAGTCCTTCGTCTTCGATGACCTCACCTTTTTTTGGAATCCGTCCGGCAAGTTCGCTGACCAGGCCGGCGATGGTGGATGACTCGTGGCCTTCGGGGCGCATGCCGAAGAGTTCATCGAGGCGGTCGACATCCATGTTGCCGGGGACTATGTAGGAGTGGTCGTTTTCCTGCACGACCTGCGCCTTCTCGTGCTCATCGCCGATTTCTCCGACGATTTCTTCTACCAGGTCTTCGATGGTCACCAGTCCGGCTACGCCTCCGTATTCGTCGACTACTATCGCCATGCGGATGTTACTGCGCTGCATCTCGCGCAGCAGATCACTTACTAACTTGCTTTCCGGGACAAAGTAAACATCGGTTCGCATCAGGGTCGCGACCGTCCGTGTGTGCGCTTCCGAGTCGGGCACTTGCATCACATCCTGAGTGTGGAGAATGCCTTTGATATGGTGAATCGAGCCCTCGTAAACAGGGATGCGCGAGAAATGCTTGCCCCGGAGTAACTCGACCACCTGCTCGACGGTGTAATCGGACGGGACTGCGACCATCTCCGGCCTTGGCTTCATTGCCTCGCGAACCGTCTTGCCGCTGAACTCCACTACCGACTGGATCAACTCGCGATCGCCCTCCTGGATGATGCCTTCTTCCTGTCCCGCTTCAATCAAGGCGTCGACGGCTTCGGAGGAGGTTTCCGGTCGCGCGTCGATGTGCTCGCGGGTGAGCGCGGCTACGGATTGGCAGAATCCGAGCACCAGCGTCACCGGCAGGACCGCGTAGATCAGCAGGCGCAAGAGCAGCACCCAGTCCGCCAGCCAGCGTCCGCGGGTGCGCGAAAAGAAGACGAAGGGCAGCAGGCGATTAAAAAAGATGATGATCAGCACCAGGCTGAGCGTCGCTTCGAGGACCGCGTAGACGCTCCAGGCGCGGTCGCGAAACACGGTGAAGCCGACGATCATGGCGATGGCAGCCGTGACCAATTGCGTCAGAATGGCCATGGAGAGCGCGGCGCGCGTGCGTGTGACTCCGAGGCGCGGCTCGACGATCTGCTCGAAGGCATCGATGTTGTCCTGGAAATCGCGCGAAAGGAACTTGCCAATCTCCTGATAGAGACGGTCGACGTAGGAGACCAGCGTCAGCAGGCCGAACAGGAGCGCGAGAGCTATGCCGACACCGATCATTGGTGGTGCTTTCTCCCGGCGCGCGGAGTCGTCGTCCTTTCGGTCGACGTTCTTTCGATCAGCCCCAGCGGAAGGTGGAGCTTCGCGCGCAACTGTTTTTCGCGCCGCGCCATCCGTCCATTGTTGCACTCGTGATCGTACCCGCGCAGGTGCAGGACGCCGTGCAACACTAGAATCTTAACTTCCTCGGCGAGTGAGTGTCCGAGCGTCCGCGCATTTTGTGCTGCGATCTCCGCTGCAATGGCGATTTCGCCCGCGAATTGTTTTTGGGTGCCGGGCTCGGCGGGAAACGAGAGCACGTCGGTGGGCTGGTCTTTTCCACGGAAACGTCGGTTCAGAGACTTCATCTTGGCGCTCGAAGTCACGAGCACGTTGACCGCGCCCTTCAATCCCGCGGCACGCCGGACGCGAGCCACGAAACGGCGGAGCGCCAACTCGGTCAGATCCGCGACGCGCTTTTGGAAGATGACCAAGTTCAGTTCTCTCCCATGCCTAGCCCCATGCGGAAAGGAGGGCAGCGGCTAGGCTCCCTCCTGTGTGGCGCGGACACTCTTGTCCGCGGCCTTTGAATTCACTCCGACTTTTCGCGGACAAGAGTGTCCGCGCCACACCTCCGCTTAATTGCGCAGGTGCGGCTCTTCCCTCGGGCTCGGCAAAGACGCTGGCCGCGGAGGAGCCTCGGCAATATCCGCCGGCGGCGCGCCAGACTTGGGCTCGGACTTTGGTTCGAGCAGTGACAACTGCTGCTCCGCCAGCCGCGTCTTGTGTTCGTCATACGCGCGAATGATCCGCTGCACCAGGTGATGACGCACCACGTCGCTTTCGTCGAAATGCACGAACGCCAGCCCGTTTACACTTTGCAGAATTTCCACGGCTTCGATCAGGCCGCTGCGGCGCGCGCTGGGCAAGTCGATTTGCGTGACGTCGCCGGTGATTACCGCCTTGGAATTAAATCCCAGGCGGGTGACGAACATCTTCATCTGCTCCGATGTCGTGTTCTGCGCCTCGTCCAGGATGACGAACGAATCGTTCAGCGTGCGCCCGCGCATGAAGGCGATGGGCGCGATCTCGATGATATTTTTTTCCAGATAGCGCTCCACGCGCTCGGGCTCCAGCATGTCAAAGAGCGCGTCATACAAGGGCCGCAGATAGGGATCGATCTTCTCCTGCAAGGTGCCCGGCAGAAAGCCAAGACGCTCGCCCGCCTCGACCGCCGGGCGCGCCAGAATGATGCGGTTGACCTGCTTGTTGAGCAGCGCCGAGATCGCCATGGCCACGGCGAGGTAGGTTTTGCCCGTGCCGGCGGGGCCTACGCCGAACACCATGTCATGCTGTTCGATGGCTTCGAGGTAGCGGCGCTGGTTGGGGCTTTTCGGCTGGACGGTGCGGCGTCCAAAAGAACGTTGGCGCCCGGCCTCGGCCAATCCACGCAGAGTCACATTCGGGTCGCCAACCACCACGCGCAACATGCTGCCCAGGTCGCCGTTCAGGAACTGGTGGCCGGTGCGCCGCAGATGCTCGTAATCGGCGAATAACTGTTCAGCGCGGGCCACGTCGCGCGGCGCGCCTTCCAGTTCAATGCGATCCGAGCGCAGATCGATATTGATGTTCAGGCCGTCTTCAAGCACATGGAGATTTTCATCGCGCGTGCCGAACAGGGTCTCGATGTCAGGGGTGAGTGCAATGCTTTTCTTCATTCAGGATTATCGAACTGCCTCCTGCAGCCGAACCGGGCTCACTCTTCGATTGGTGTTGCTGGGGGATGGGTTGCCGGGACGCCCCGTGCCTGATTCGGACGCACCCGCGCTCTCATTTTTTGCACGCAAATAGCTGGATGTGGCAGCGGAGCAGACCGGATTGCGCACCCCGACGGGGCGGTTACCAACCATTTGAGTTCAGCGTAGCGCGGGCGGGCGGGGGAGTCAATGCCTGCGCAACCCAAGGGTGGTCCAGACTTCCTGGTAGTGGGTCAGTTTGAAATTGTTTTGAAAGGGCACGGCTTCCAGCCGTGCCGCAACTGCCATAAAATCAATGGCGGCTTCAGCCGCTGGGGGAATGTGAATTTCAAATTGACCCACTACCACCTGCCTCCCTTCCTTGACACTCGGTTTTAGGCCCTTTATCCTTAGTTATTGCTCCCTGAGAGACTTTCGTCTCTGTGCGCACTTCCGCGGGCCTTTGCGGTAACTTGAGTGGGGGCGGCGGAGGTTCCAATGCTCATCGAAATTGCGGATCTGAAGATTCACCCGGTCGATTTCCGGGAGGAGTTCAGCCCGGGTGTGATCGATCTCGGCGAGGAGGTCCAGCAGCGGTCGCCGCTGCGCACCGAGGGCCGGGCGGATCTGGTTGAGGAGCATCACGGCAAACACAAGGTAGTGCAGGACATCCGGGTGAAGGGCAAGCTGGAGACGAGCCTGGAAGTGCCCTGTGCGCGCTGTCTCGATCCGGTCGTGCATGAGGTGGAGCGTAGCTTCGATCTTCTGTACCGGCCGCTCGGAACCGACTCCGGTCACGAAGAGCTTTCGGTCACCGACGCCGAGGCCGAAATAGGGTATTACGAGGACGAAGGATTGCTGCTGGAAGACACGCTGCGCGAGCAGGTACTGCTGGCGCTGCCGTTGAAGACGCTTTGCCGCGAAGATTGCAAAGGCTTGTGTCCGCACTGCGGCAAGAATTTGAATGAAATTCAGTGCTCGTGCACGGACGAGGTCGAGGACCCGCGTTGGTCGGCGCTGAAAGAAATAAGGGATAAACTGTGAGAACCAGTTGCCAGTAAGGCAGGGTTGACTGGCAACTGGCAGCTGGCAACTGGCAACTGAAAAGGACATCATGCCGAATCCGAAACGCAGACATTCACAAAGGCGCACCGCCACGCGGCGGGCGCACGACTCGCTCTCCAAGCACTCGCTGTCGGAGTGTCCGAACTGCCATGAACAGAAGATGCCGCACCGCGCCTGCCCGAAGTGCGGAACCTACAAGGGCCGCGAAGTTCTAGAGGTCGAAGAGAAGTCCTAATTTTCTTTCATGCCTAGCGTAATCGCACTCGATGCGATGGGGTCCGACAAGGCGCCGAAGCCGGAGATTGAAGGCGCATTGCAGGCGGCGCGCCATCACGGCCTCCGCGTGTTGCTGATCGGACCGGAACCGCGGTTGCGGGCCGAGTTGGCGCGCTATCCCGGAGCGCGGCGCTTGCCGATTGATGTGGTTCACGCCAGCGAAGTCATCACCATGGACGACAAGGTGGAGGCGATCCGCGCCAAGCGCGATTCGTCGATCCGCGTCGGACTGCGACTGGTGCGCGAGGGGCGCGCCGCGGGCTTCGTGACGGCGGGCAACACGGGCGCGGCCATGGCCACGGCCAAAGTGGTGCTGGGTGCGCTGCCGGGCGTGGACCGTCCGGCACTGGCGGCCGCGTTTCCTACCGTCCTGAATACGGCAGCGGTTCTGCTCGACGTCGGCGCCAACGTGGATTGCACGGCCAACAATCTCGAGCAGTTCGCGGTGATGGGCGATATCTACTGCCGTTCGATTTTCGGCGTGGAACATCCGCGGGTGGGGCTGCTTTCGATTGGAGAGGAAGAAAGCAAAGGCAACGAGCTGACGCGCGAGGCCTTTCAACTGCTCAAACGCCTTCCCATCAATTTTATCGGCAACGTGGAAGGCCGCGATTTATACAACGGCCACGTGGATGTAATCGTGGCTGACGGATTTGTCGGCAACGTTGCGTTGAAAACTTCTGAGGGCGTGGCCAGGCTGGTGCGCACCGTGCTCAAAGAAACCTTGAAGGCGACGATCACGCGCCAGGTGGGCGCGTATATTTCGCGCAATGCGTTTTCCGATTTCAAGAAGCGGCTGGATCACACTGAGTATGGCGGCGCGCCGCTCCTTGGCGTAAAAGGCGTGTGCATCATCACCCACGGATCGTCGAACACGAATGCCATCAAGAACGCGGTGCGCGTGGCGGCGGAATTCGCCGAGGGCAAAGTAAACGAAGCCATCGAGCGTGAACTGGCCGAACTTAGGGTGGCTGTGACGACGTAGGCAAGGTCAGAGGTTAGAGGCTAGATTGCAGAAGTTGAAATCCAGGATCGCCGATGCCGTTTGTGTCATGGCTTCTAGCTCTGCAATCTGACCTCTAACCTCTGACCTTATTACTTATGACAAACAGTTCTTCTCGAATCGCTTTTCTCTTTCCCGGCCAGGGTTCGCAAGCCGTTGGCATGAGCAAAGAGTTGGCCGAGAATTACCCCGTTGCCCGTCGCACCTTTGAGGAAGCGGACGAGGCGCTCGGCTACAAGCTGTCGCAGCTTTGTTTCGAAGGTCCGGAAGAAAAACTGAAGCTGACCGAGATCACGCAGCCGGCCATCTTGACGGCGTCGGTGGCGGCGTGGCGTGTGCTGCAGGAAAAAGGCCTGAAGCCGGATTCCGTTGCCGACTATGTTGCCGGCCACAGCCTGGGCGAGTATTCGGCGCACGTGGCCGCCGGCACGCTGACCTTTGCCGATGCCGTGCGGACGGTTCGTAATCGCGGCCAGTATATGCAGGAAGCGGTGCCGGTGGGCGTGGGCGCGATGGCGGCCATTCTTGGCATGGCGCTCGACAAGGTCTGCCAAATTACGAAAGACGCGGCGCACGGAGAAGTTTGCCAGGCGGCCAATATTAATTCGCCCGAGCAAATCGTGATCTCGGGACACGCCGGCGCCGTCGAGCGCGCCATCAAGCTCGCCCACGCACGCGGAGCGAAGAAGGCCGTGCACCTGCCGGTCAGCGCACCTTTCCATTGTTCGCTGATGCAACCGGCGCAGGATCGTCTGGCGGAGGATTTGCGCCAGCTGACTTTTCAGAATCCATCGTGTGCCGTGGTCTCGAATGTCGATGCGGTCCTGGTGACGTCCGCGCAGGCTGCGCGCGAGGCCCTGATTCGCCAGGTCACTGGCACGGTGAGGTGGGCGCCGTCGCTGCGCTTGCTGATCGATAAAGGAGTCAGCCTGTTTATTGAAGTCGGCCCGGGTAAAGTTCTGTGGGGACTGATGCGGCAGATCGACCGCTCGAAGACCTGCCTCACGGTGGGCGATGAAGCGTCGCTGCAGAAGACGCTGGCGCAGGTTGCGGCGTTGGTGGCTTAGCGCGGCTGGACGGGGACTCCGGCGCGCTCGGCCTGCTATAGAGGAATTCGGGAACGGGTAGGGCACGGCTTCAGCCGTGCCGTTAGGGGCCGCAATGGGTTCCGGCTTTAGCCGCTGAGGGTGCGCACTACACACTATCACGAGCGCTGCTCAGTACGGATACACGGTCAGCGTCTTATCCGACTTCTGCACGAACATGCGGGCGTGCTCGGAGCGCTCGTTGACGATGACCTCGACCACGACCCCTCCTCCGCTGCCCAAACCTTTTGTGTTGGCCGATCCGTAGATTCTGTGGGATTTGATGAGACCCCACTCCCCGCCCGGTCCCCAATCGCGATAGAAGTCGGCGTAAGTGTACTGCGAATACTTCTGCTGATGCTGGCGCCAGCCGGGATCGTTGAAGTAAATGCCGTAGGCGGTTTCGTAATCCTGATGCTGAAGGGCAGCGAAGAACTTGTCCACGGAGTGCTCTTCGGGCCAGTTGCGGTACAGAAAGGCCAGCCCGGCCAGAACGATCACGACCACGACCGTGACCGCGATCTGGATCTTCCGCCGCCGTGCTTTCGCCGTGTCGTAGGGCTGCGCGTCGAGCAGGGTCATAAGTCTCCGCTAAGCATAACGGATAAAGACAGATTGAGTCATTGAATCATTGAGGCATTGAGTCATTGAATTCAATCACCCAATGTTAAAGCACTGGGTCGAACTGCCGATATACATCACGTCAGGCAAAATAGCGGCTCGCGATTTCGTGGCCTAGCCGTGTAAACCGCAGAGTGGTGGAAACCAGAGTGGAAAACATGGATAAGATAACCGCGCTCATTGTGGATGACTCCTCGGTGATGCGCAAAATCGTCGAGCGTTCGCTGCGTCAGGCGGGCATCGAACTGGAAAAGGTCGTGGAGGCATCGAACGGGGCGGAAGCGCTGACCGCGTTGCAGAGTAACGTGATCGACCTCATCCTGTGCGATATCAACATGCCGGTCATGGACGGGCTGGAATTTGTGCGCCAAGCCGCCAAGCTGGAAAGCGCCAAAGGGATTCCGATCGTGATGATTACCACCGAAGGCAGCGAATCGCACGTGGTGCAGGCGCTTACCGCCGGGGCTCGCGGATACATCCGCAAGCCGTTTACTCCCGATCAGGTGAAAGAGCACGTCTTGCCCGTGCTGGGGAAGAAACAATGAATCTGGGGAAGAAGCTGGGGAAGAAACTGGGGAAGAAACAATGACTACAGATACCTCGCTGGTCACGCGCTCTCACGAAGAGAACTGGCTCCCCATTATCGAGCTTGCGGTCGAAGAAGTTTTCGAGATGATGGTAGGCTGCCGAGTGAAGGTAGCAACGCAATCCGAGAATAAGCCGAACGAGGAATTCACCGCCATGGTGGGTTTGGCCGGGGCGCTGTGCGGAATTCTCGCCGTCTGTTGCGACGCAAAAACCGCCGGGGAGATTGCCAAGCGCATGCTGGGGGACACCGCCGACTCCCAGGAACAAGTAGCGGACGCGCTCGGAGAGATCTGCAACATGATCGCGGGCAACTTCAAGAACAAGCTCTCCGGCAGCGGTGACCGATGCATGTTGAGCGTGCCCACCGTCATCAGCGGCGGCGAATACAGCTTCCATTCCCTCGCCGATGGGACTTGTCTGGAAACGGTCCTGCTATTCGAGGGCGCACCCATTGCCGTGCGTCTGCAACTTGAGAGCTGATCCCCCACTCCTCTCATCTGCTGCGGAAAGACCATGACTCCTGTCACCGCATTTGCCAATCCGTCTCGCGAGCAAAACTGGCTGCCCCTTCTCGAACGGGCAACGCAGGAAGTCTTCGAGATCATGCTGGGCTGCCAGGTGACGCGGGCAGAGCCATCCGAGCTCAAGGTGCCCGGTGGATTTACCGCTATCGTCGGGCTGGCCGGGGCGCTGTGCGGAGTGGTGACGGTGTGTTGCGGCGCGAAGACCGCTGGCCAGATTGCCAAGGCAATGTTGGGGGACACGGCCGACTCCGCCGGTCAGGCAGTAGATGCGCTGGGAGAAATGTGCAACATGATCGCAGGCAACTTCAAGAACAAGCTCACCGGCACGGATGAACGGTGCATGTTGAGCGTACCGAGCGTCATCAGCGGCGGAGAATACAGGTTCCATTCGCTGGCCGAGGGAAATTCCATGGAAACGGTCGTCCTCTTTGAGGACGCGCCGGTGAGCATCCGTCTGCAGCTGCAAAACTAATCAAGGCAGGTCTGAGGTGTTAGGCGTTAGGCGTTAGGTCGCAGGTTCTTGATTAAAGCTGAGAGGATGGCCGAGTGGTCGGCCAATGTCCGACTATCCAGCCCCGGAGGGGCGTCCGAGCTTAGCCCAGCGCTCAGCAGCTGGGAAAAGTCCCTGCGACCTGACAGCTGCACCTCCAACCTCGGGAAAACCTTGCCGGTTTCCAGAATAAGCCCGGCAAAGTTTTCCTCGTTCTTAGATTCTAAGACGCTTCCAACATTTCTTTGCCGCACGCCACTCCTAACCGGTTCAGAACAAGGTCATTCGTGAAAACATTCCCATCTCCGTCATGGCTACTGGCTTGCTCCCTGTCTCACCACAAGGAGCCAACGTGGACAGCGGATTTTATGCAGCGTGCGCGGGGTTACGGGCACAGAGCCAGGCGCTCGAAGTGGCGGGCCACAATCTTGCCAATCTGAACACCGCCGGGTTTCGAGGTCAGCAGACAACATTTCAGTCGCTGGTGGCGGCGTCCGGCCCAACGGTTCCGAATGTGCTCAGCAATGTACTCAAGTCGGTACTCAACTCGGCGACGAACAATTTCGGGGTGCTCGAAGGGACGCACCTGGATACGACTGCGGGCAGCCTGCAACCGACCGGAAATCCGCTCGATGTGGGAATCGAGGGCAGCGGCTTTTTTGCCATTTGGACCGCGCACGGCATCCGCTACACGCGCAACGGAAGCTTCCAGGTATCCAGCAGCGGACAACTGGTGACGGCAGCGGGCGATCTTGTGCTCGGCGACCCTGCGCTCAAGGATAAAGACAAAGGCGGGATCAGCATCCCGGCGGGAGCCGTCTCCATCGCTTCGGATGGAACGCTCTCGGTGAACGGCGCGGTGGCGGGCAGCCTCCAGTTGGTGGAGTTCGCTGCCGGGACCAAGCTCACCTCCGAAGGCGGAACCTTGATCGCCGCCCCCGAAGGCAGCGCCAAGCCGGCGCAGCAGTCGCAGCTCAGGCAAGGCTCGCTCGAAGCTTCGAACGTGAATTCCATCAGTTCGGTGGTGACGCTGATCGGAGTCGAGCGACAGGCCGAAATGCTGCAGCGAGCCCTGTCGTTGTTTGACACCGAATTTAACCATATTGCCAGCACCGACCTGGCAAAGGTTTAAGAGGGAATCGCTATTAGCTATTGGCTATTGGCTAAAAGTCAAAGGCGAACAGCGAACAGCTACCAGCGACTAGGAGAGAATCATGTTTCGAGCACTCTACACCGCCGCCACCGGAATGCAGGCGCAGCAAACCAATCTCGATACCATCGCCAATAACCTGTCCAACTCCAGCACGGCGGGGTTCCAGAGCCGCCGTATGCAATTCCAGGATCTGATCTACCAGAACATGGTGATGCCGGGCGCGGCCGCCTCGCAGCAGACCACCGTGGCTACGGGTCTGCAAATAGGCCTCGGCACGCGCTCTTCCGCGTCGGAGATCCTTCAGTTGCAGGGCGATCTGAGTCAGACCGGCAATCCGCTCGATCTGGCCATCGAAGGGCAGGGGTTGTTTCAGGTGCTCTTGCCGACGGGTCAGACCGCCTACACGCGCAGCGGCGAATTCCACCAGGACGCGCAAGGCAATGTGGTGACCGCCGGCGGGAATCCGCTCCAGCCCTCAGTGGCCATACCGGCTGGCGCCACCTCTGTCACGATTGCGTCGGACGGCACCGTGTCGGTCACCCTCGCCGGGCAAGCCGCGGCGCAGCAGGTCGGCGCCATTCAATTGGCGCTGTTTCCGAATCCCGGAGGATTAAACAGTGTCGGCCAGAATCAGTATCTGGCCACCACCGCTTCGGGCGATCCCGTCATCGGCACGCCGGGCAGCAGCACTGGTTTGGGACAGATCGAGCAAGGGTACTTGGAGCAGTCGAACGTCAGCGTGGTCGATGAGTTCATCAACATGATCGTGGCGCAGCGTTCCTACGAAGCCAGTTCACGAGTGGTGCAGGCGGCCGATGAAATGTTCCAGTTGGTCAACCAGCTGGGAAAGTAGCCTGAGAAGGCAGCCTGAGAAAGCAGAGGACCAGAGTGATTGCCCGACCGATTCCCGCCGGCTTCCGATTCGTCTCCGTTTTTGTCCTTGTCTTCACCTTTGTCTTTGCGATAGCAGCGAGCTCGCTGCTCTCGGACAGACTTTCCGCGGAAGAGCCGCGCACGCCGGCTGACACCGGGCCGACTCCGGTAACGCGGCAGGAGGTGTGGCAGGCGGTGGTGGCTGAACTCCGCCAACGAGGACTCCCGGAACCACAGTTGCCGCGGATCGAGGACCTCAATCTGCCGTTCGCTTTGCCGGCGGTTGCCGGGCGGAAGTTGCGGGTCTCGTCGGCCTGCTGGGACGAGGGTCCCGAACGCACCCAACTTCGCCTGGAATGCGGCGAGCCGGGTCAGTGTCTGCCCTTTTTGGCCTATGTTCATATCCATAATCTCGACGCGGGCGCCCGGGCCGGATCGTGCCGGCAGGAAGCGCCGTCGCACCCGGCGCCCGAGGCTCCAGTGAAAGCACTCGCGAAACCCGCCGTGCGCGCTGGCGACCGGGCGACAGCGGTTTACCTTTCCGCCCGTTTGCGAATCAGCGCGAGTGTGACTTGTCTCGAGCGTGGCCGCGAGGGCGAAGTCATTCGCGTGCGTGGTGAGGATGGGCAGATTTTCCGGGCGCGAATTTCCGGTCCCGCCCTGCTCGAAGCTGTGCCGCAGTAGTTGGCGGCGAGTAAAAAAGTGTAGAGGCGGGGCTTGGCCCCGCCTGGACGGGGCCGAGCCCGTCCCCACATGAGAAGGAGAACGCTAGTGAAAACGGTACTCTGTTTCCTGCTCGTGCTGACGGCGGGTTCGCTGCAGGCGTCGAAGCGGGATACGAAGGGCGACACTCTGGCCAAATACCTCGCCCACATCCAGATGGCGCAACCGGCCGCGCCCGCGCTCTCCGTCGGCAGCATCTGGGTTGATTCCGGGAAGATGGCTTCTCTCAGCGCCGATTACAAAGCCATGGCGGTCGGCGACACGATCGAGATCGTCGTGGTCCAGGGATTGACCTCGTCGAACGCCAACTCCGTGAGTACAGCGCGCACCTTGAATAGCGGTTCGGGCATTAGCTCGCTGCCCGGCAAGATCAATGTCGGAGGGGTCACGAACCTGCTCGGGCTGAATTCGACCGAGGCCTTGTCCGGCAAAGGCGCGGCTTCTACGGCAACGAGTGTCACCACCAACCTGTCGGGTCGGGTGGTCGCCGTTCTCGCCAGCGGCAATCTGGTGGTCGAAGCCGAGCGCACCATCAACATGAACAACGAGAAGCAGACCATCTTTTTGCGTGGAGTGGTGCGCCGCGGCGATATCGGACCGAACAACACGGTCGCCTCCGACAGCGTTGGCGATCTGGAACTCGAGATCAAGGGCAAAGGCGTGATCTCGGACGGGGTGCGGCAGCCGAACCGGGTGATACGCACCATCATGCACTTTCTGGATTTTTAGGAGCTATATGAAAGCCGCAAGGGCCGCCGGTTTCCTGCTGTTCGCGCTTTCCGGAGCGGTCGTTATTTTTACCGGCGAAGCCTTTGCCGGCGAACCGGTCGCGGTCAAGATCCGCGATCTGACCAGCATCGAAGGGGTGCGGGAGAATCCCCTGATCGGCTACGGCATGGTGGTTGGACTCACGCAAACCGGGGACAGCCAGCAGACCATATTCACGACCCAGACCCTGGCCAACATCATGCAGCGCATGGGCGCGCAGATTCCGCCGGTGACGGCGATCGTCAAGAATGTGGCGGCGGTGTTTGTGACCGCCAACCTGCCGGCCTTCGCCCGGCCCGGCACTCAAGTGGACGTTACCGTCTCCTCGATCGGCGATGCCAAGAGCATCGAAGGCGGCGTGCTCCTGCTGACTCCGCTCTATGGCGCCGACGGTCAAGTCTATGCCGCCGCCCAGGGCCCGATCGCCGTGGGTGGGTTTGCGGCTGGAGGCGCGGGTGCGACCAAGCAGATGAACCATCCCACGACCGGAAGAGTTCCGGCGGGGGGCCGGGTGGAACGCAGTCTGACCTTCGATTTCAACCGCCTGGCTCCGGTTTCGCTGCTCTTGCGCGAGTCCGATTTCTCGACGGCGGGCGAAATCTCCGACGCCATCAACCGCGAATTCGGGCACGCGGTCGCCAGCGCCCGCGACGGCGGACGCGTAGAAGTCGATCCGGCGGCAACCGGCGTGGCCAACCTGACGGCGGTACTCGCTCGCATCGAGAATTTGACCGTACCCGTGCACCGGCGCGCCCGCGTCGTACTCAGCGAACGTACAGGAACCATAGTGATGGGGAAAGACGTGCGTCTCGGAGCCGTGTCCATTCTGCACGGCGGATTCTCGGTGCAGATCCAGACCGAATATTCCGTTTCCCAGCCCGCCCCGCTCTCGGCGGGAAAAACCGAGGTTGTGGCCAACACGGAAGTGCAGGCCAAGGATAGCCCCGCAAAACGCCTCGAAATCGGCGAAGGTGCCAGCATCGACGAGTTGGTCGGCGGATTGCACAACATGGGTGCGACGGCGCGCGACGTGATTTCGATTTTGCAAGCCATCAAAGCGGCCGGAGCGCTCGATGCCGATTTAGAGGTCATCTGATGCTGGTCGTCAGTCGTTGGTCGTCAGTCGTTGGTCGTTTGGTCGCTCGTCGTTCGCTTTTCGCGGCTGGCAACCATTTCGCATCATGAACGAAACCGCGAACGACTGACGACCGACGACCAACGACCACTGGAGAACGAACCGCAAACGACTAACGACTGACGACTGACGACCAACGACTAACGACCACTGGAGACAATTCTCATGAACATCACACTCGCTTCGAGTTCCATGCCAACGACCGCACCCAATCCTGCGGCCGTGAAATCGGTCTTGAAGAATGAAAAGGCGGCGCGGGATTTTGAAGCCCTGCTGCTCACCCCGGTGCTTGACTCTTTGCAGAAGACGTTCGCCGGCGACTCTGGGGATTCGAAAACCACGGGGGCAAGCGACTATCGCCAGATGGGAAGCCAGGCGCTGGCGCAGGCGATCGCCGCCCGGGGTGGGATTGGAATCGCGCAGCTCGTCTTGCGCCATTTGCAGCCACCAAAGGTATCGGGTGGGGGCTGAACGGGGGTTCCATTTCGAGCGCTAAAGTTTTTCCGAACTCTGCCGATCTTAGATTTGAGCCAGGATGCGTCTGCGGACAAGCCGCCGCCACATTAAGGCTTGTTAAGAATCTGCCGATACAAAAGGCAGGATGGAAAAGGCAGGACACGATCGGAGAAATTCTATGAGAGTCGATTTCACATCGCGTGGAGTGGAGCCGCCGGAAAATGGCAAGACGGGCCGCGGCGGCCAGACTGGGGCCTCGGGGACCACGGCGAGCAGTGCCTCGAGCAACTTGTCCAGCAGTTCCGCCAGCAGCACTTTGGGCATGGACCAAACCCAGCTTTCGTTCGATCACATACGGGTGCAGTCGCTCGAAGCCCAGGTTCTGGCGCAGCCTGAAATTCGCCAGGCCAAGGTTCAATCGCTGCAGCAGGCGATCGGCAACGGCGAATATTCGGTTTCTGCCGGTCAGGTTGCCGCTGCCATGGCGAGCGACTTGGGTGCCGGAGCCCAGGGCTAGCCGGAGTGAGCCACGGAGTGAATTATGGATCCGTTGATCACGAACGCGATCGATCCGGCGCTGCTGCGCGTGCTGGAGAAGCGAGGCCAGGAGCGCGACCCGGCGGCCCGGCGCAGGCGTCCGCCGGTACCCGAGAAACCGGCCGAAGAAGAAGAAAATAAACAGGAGCCGGATCCCGACACTCCCAAGCACACGCTGGATGACTTGGCATGATCGTGATGGGCATAAAGCTGACAACCTGATCTGACCATCTCATCTGAACTCCGAACGAAAAGCTGCCTCGCTATGGATGACATCGGCACATCGCTTCCCGAACTCAGCAAGCTGGTCGAGCAGCGGCTCGCGCTCTTGTGCAGCTTGGCCGAGAGTCTCGAGGGCAGCACCCTGGCGCTGGTGCGAAACGATGCGGAAGCGATTGCGCGCGGTGCGGCACACCAGGCCGAACTCTGCCGCCAATGGAGCCGTCTCGAAGACGAGCTGCGTCGCGAGGCGGGCCGGCGTTCTGCGCCGCCCCCAGTTGGCGCATCCGGCAATTCGCCCGAAGCCCAGCACTCCGCGCGGCTGCAAGCCGAGTGGGAGACGCTCGGAGCTCGGATCCGTTATCTCACGCGCGTCCACTGGTCGCTGTTGCGGCACCTTCAGCGCAGTTTGGCCGTCCTGAATCGCGTGGTCGACAGTTGCGCGGCCACCTACACGCCCGATCCCGGCTTGCTTAGGACGGAAGTCCGGCTCGCATCCGGAGAATGTGCTGGAGAATAACTATGTCGGGTTTATTCGGATCTCTTTCGGTTGCCCTGAGCGGGCTCTCGGTCAGCCAGCAGGAGATGGAAACCACCTCCAATAACGTGGCCAACGCGAATACTCCCGGATACACCCGCGAGGTTTCGGATGTAACGGCAGGGGATCCTGTGGAGATAGGATCGCTCAACGTTGGCACCGGAGTGGTCCTCGAAAAAATAGAGAGCCTGCGCGACCCCATGCTCCAGATCCAAATCAATCAGGCAACGCAGCAGAACAGCGCGCTCAATGCCTCGCTGACCCAACTGCAACAGATTCAGACCCAGTTCGCAAGCGACAGTTCGGGCATCGGCGCCGACATCAGCAATTTCTTTAACAGTCTGCAGCAGCTTTCTCCCGATCCCTCGGATCTGACATTACGGCAAGGCGTGCTGACCGCAGCCAACACTCTGGCCACCGACTTCAACAACGCCGCCCAGAACCTTCAGACCCAGCGCACCAATGTTGACCAGAACGTCGTGCAGACGGTCACACAGGTGAACAGCCTGACCTCGCAGATTGCCAGTGTCGACCAGCAGATCGGCAATCTCCAGGACGCGAACCAGGGCGCCAACACCCTGGTGGACACGCAGAACAACCTCATCCAGCAGCTTTCCGCACTGGTCGATGTGCAGGTCATTCCGACCGATCAGGGCATCACGCTGGCGACTTCGAATGGGACGACGCTCGTATCCGGATCGCAAAGCTTCGCGCTGACCACCCAGTCGACCGTCGGCGCCGATGGTGTGCAAGTGCAGCACATCATGGCCGGAACGGACGACATCACCAGCTCGCTGACGGGTGGAAGCCTGGCCGGGTTAATCCAGATTCGCGATCAGGAGATTCCGAGCATTGAAACCAGCCTCAATCAGCTGGCAACTGGTCTCGCCACCAACCTCAACGCCGCCAACGCACTGGGCCTCGATCTGGAGACCCCGCCCGTCAAGGGTGCCCCCATCTTTTCCGGCGTGGGCGCAGCGGCTACATTGACCGTCAGTATGACCAACCCGTCGCTGCTTGCCGCCAGTTCCGACGGCACTACCGGCAGCAACGGAAATCTGGCCAACCTCTCCGCCGTCGCCAATCAGGACGTGGCCAACGGGCAGACGCCCATCGATGCCTATTCCACCCTGGTAGGCCAAGTCGGCAGCACGACGTCCAATACATCGGCCGATGCCGACTCCTCCAACCTGATCCTGCAACAGTTGCAGGACCAGAACGGAAGCGTCTCCGGCGTATCGCTCGACGAAGAAGCGTCCAACCTCATCCAGTATCAGTCCGCTTACCAGGCCGCTGCCCGCGTAGTTTCGACCGTAAACCTCTTGCTGCTTGATGCCGTAAATCTCGGAATGGACGAGGCGGAGGAATAAAGACTAAAGAATAATGACTAAAGAAAAATGACAAACGACTGACGACCAACCAGCGACTGACTAACGACTAACGACCGACGACCAACGACGAACGCTTCTCAAGGTGAACATCCATGCGCGTCAATCCCAATCCCATGCCCGATCTGATGGCGGCGCTCAACCAGACAGAGCTGGAAGAGCAACAAGCCGAGCTCCAGATTTCGACCGGCAAAAGTGTCAACGAGCCCTCCGACAATCCGACCGCCGCTGCCCTGCTGGTCGAGAACAACGATCAAGCTACTTTCAACACCGGCTATCTGCAGAGTATCAGCGCGGTGCAGGGCCAGCTCTCGACCGCCAGTTCGACGCTGAGTTCGGTCACCACCGCGCTGCAACAAGCCCTCAGCCTCGGGGTCGAGGCCGCCGGGGGCACGCTCTCCGCGAGCGACCAAGCCGCAATTGCCAATCAGTTGCAGGGCATTCAGAGTCAGCTTGTGTCCTTGGCTAACACAACGTACGAGGGCAACTACATATTCGCCGGCACCGCTACGAATGCGCCGCCCTACGTGGTGGACGCTGCCGCGGCCTCCGGTGTTAACTATAAAGGCAACACCGATGTCAATGAGGTATCGATCGGCAATGGATACAAGCTCGCCGTCAACGTGCCTGGATCGCAGCTGTTTTCCGCTACCGGCAATGACGTTTTTCTTGCCGTCAACAACCTCATCCAGGCCGTGCAAACCAATACCGGCATTGGCGCCGCCGTCAACGCAGTAAGCGCAGCTTCCAGCTATGTTTCGGCACAGACCGTGGTCTATGGCAACGCCACAGACCAGACGCAGTCCGAGACCACCTACCTCAATGCCGCCCAACTGCAAATTAGCCAGCAGCAAAACACGCTTGGCGGCGCGAACATGGCTGCGGCCGCCACCAATCTCTCCCAGGCCCAGACCGATAACCAAGCCGCGCTAGCCGCCATCAGCAAGCTCGCGTCGCAAAATAATCTCTTCAGTTACCTGACATAGGGAAGAGAACGCGGGCTTCATTTGGCCAGGGATCGTGTGGGGACGGGCGTCCCGCGAGCCTGCCCTGAGCGAAGTCGAAGGGTCCAAGCCGAGCGCCGCTCGGCGGTTGCGCCTCCCCGTTTCGCAGGGAAGCGGGTGTTTTCCCGCGGGTTGCGAGCCCCGCCCTCACAGGAATTCCACGAACGAACCCGTGACGTCAGCGCCAGCGTTGTTGGCGATGCGGGTGGCCTGGCGTTCGACGTTCTTCATGAGGCCGTCCAGGTAATCGCGCGAGTGGGAGACACTGACGACGCCGATGGTCGCCTGATTCCAGAGCAGGCTAGGGTCAAGTTCGGCGACGGCGACGTTGAAAGAGGAGCGGAGACGATCTTTGAGGCTGCGCGTGACCTGACGTTTGTCTTTGAGCGAGTGTGCGGCTTCGATGCGAAGTTCGAGAGTAAGGAAAGCGATCATGAGCCATCCGAAGTTGCAAGCTGTTGGTACGGAACGTTTTTGTCCCCTCCACTGTAACGCGCGCTTGAGAGCAGGCGGTAGCGGTTGCACGAAATTCCAGAGTCCTCTGTTGGTAGTGGCGCAATTTGAACTAACTCTGCCACAACAAACACTGTCATCTTGAGCGGAATCCGGTCTTCGGCGAAGCCGGAGATCGGATGAACTCGAAAGACCCCTACTCGGTCGCGTCGAGCGACGCCGTTTCCGGGAATTCTCCCGCAACCCCAGTGTGTCCCGCGCCTAGCAGACACATCCCGTCGCCTCCACCATCCGAGAGAAGTAAAAACTCGCGAGCACCGCGATTTTGAAATCAAATTGAGCCACTACCCGTCCGTTTGTGCCTTCGCGCTTCTGGCTTTAACATGAGCAACAGCCAATTCTTTTTCCGGGGCCATTGAACTCATGATCCAGTTCACGATCCAAAAAGTGCATGTGCGCGTTGCCTTGCTCATCCTGTTTTCAGCCACGCTAACCTTCTCCCAGCAAAAGGAGCGCAACCGTAAGTGGGACACCGCGCAAAAAAGCGTGCCCGCCGCGTCCGCGCCGTCAACGAAAGACGACAAGGACGAAAAGAACGAAGGCGACCCGCTGTTCAGGGGAATGAAGTACCGTTCCATCGGCCCTTTTCGCGGCGGCCGCTCGCTGACCGCGGCTGGAATTCCCGGCGACCCAACCACCTACTATTTCGGCGCGACCGGAGGCGGCGTCTGGAAATCCACCGACGGCGCGAACACCTGGGTCCCGATTTTTGACAAAGATGGATCTCCTTCGATCGGCAGTATCGCGGTCGCTGCTTCCGATCCAAACGTGGTTTATGTGGGGACCGGCGAAGCTTGCATTCGCGGCAACATCGGCCAAGGTGACGGTGTCTGGAAGTCGGTGGACGCGGGAAAATCCTGGAAGAACGTTGGCCTCAAGGATTCGCGCGCGATTGGCAAAGTGATCGTGAATCCGCGCAATCCCGATATCGTTTTTGTCGCGGCGCTCGGTCACCCCTTTGGTCCGAACACGGAACGAGGCGTTTTCCGAACCACTGACGGCGGCAAGACCTGGGACAAGGTTCTCTACAAAGACGAGAATACGGGAGCGATCGATGTGGCTTTCGATCCGCAGAATGCCAACATTTTATTTGCCTCGCTCTGGGAGACTCGACGCTCTCCCTGGTCGCTCTCCAGCGGTGGGCCGGGCAGCGGCGTGTATCGTTCGACCGATGGAGGCGCCACCTGGAAACGATTGGAGGAGCACGGCCTTCCGAAGGGGCCTTACGGCCGCATCGGCCTGGCGATGGCGGCGAACTCCGAGCGCGTCTACGCGCTTATCGAGGCCAAGGAAGGTGGTGGACTTTACCGCTCCGACGACGATGGCGGCACTTGGGATCTGGTAAACGGCAGCCACTCGCTGTTTCAGCGCGCTTGGTACTACATGCACGTGATCGCCGATCCCCTGGACCCGAATACGGTGTACGTGATGGATGTGGAGTTCTTAAAGTCCACCGACGGCGGGCGCAGCTTCAATAAAGTGAAGGTTCCGCACGGCGACAATCACGGTCTGTGGATCGATCCGAAGAATACAAAAAGAATGATCGCCTCGGACGACGGCGGCGTTACCGTCAGCCTCGATGGCGGCAAGTCCTGGACACGCCAGGACAACCAGCCGACCGCGCAGTTTTACCACGTCATCACCGACACGCGCACGCCTTACTACGTATACGGCGCGCAGCAGGATAATTCCACCGTGGCGATTGCCAGCCGCAGCGATGACGCCGCCATTGGCCGCGACAATTGGTATGAGGTCGGAGGCGGGGAAGCGGGATATATCGCGCCCTATCCTTCCGACCCGAACATAGTGTATGCCGGCGACTATCAGGGCAACATCACGCGCTTCGACCGGCGCACCAACCAGGTCAAGAACATTGCCGTGTCGCCGGAACTCTCGGATGCGCGTGGCGCGGCCCCACTCGAGCACCGTTTTCAGTGGACCGCGCCCATCGTGATTTCTCCGCACGACCTGAACACGCTTTACTACGGAGGCGAGCGCGTATTCAAAACTACCGACGGCGGAACGCACTGGGAAGCGATCAGCGGCGATCTGACGCGCAATGACAAATCGAAGCAGCAGCCTTCGGGCGGCCCGATCACGGTTGACGATACCGGTACCGAATATTACGACACCGTTTTTTCGATTGCTCCCTCGCCCCTGGCGCAAGGCCTGATCTGGGTGGGCACCGACGACGGCTTGATCCAGATCACCCGCGATGAAGGGAAAAATTGGACCAACGTAACGCCCAAGAACGTCGATCTTGCGGAATGGAGCCGCATCAGTTTGATTGAAGCGTCTCCGCATGATGCCGGCACCGCCTACGTCGCGGTTGACCGCCATCAGAATGACGATCCCGCGCCCTACATCTACAAGACCAGCGATTACGGGGCGACCTGGAGCCGGATCACAACCGGCATTCCGGACGGAGTTTTTGTGCGCGCCGTCCGAGAAGACCCGAAGAAGAAAGGCTTGCTCTACGCGGGCACGGAGCGCGGCGTCTTTGTCTCGTTCGACGATGGCGCGCATTGGCGCTCGCTGCAAATCAACCTGCCGATTACGCCGATCCATGACCTGGTGATTAAGAACGACGATCTGGTATTGGCGACGCACGGCCGCTCGTTTTGGATCCTCGATGACGTCTCGCCGCTACGCCAGTTCGCCGATTCCGTTGCCGGCGAAGACATGCGTCTCTACCAGCCCGCGACCGCGTATCGCGTGCACACCCATAGTGGAGATGCTGCAGATACTTCGCCGCGCTTGGCCTTTGCCGGAAAAAATCCGCCCAACGGCGCGGTGATTTATTTCTATCTGAAGCAAGCACCCAAGACTGAACTGAAGCAGGAAGTAAAAATCGAAATCCTGGACGCGGCGGGCACCGTGATCCGCAAGTATTCTAGCAACAAGACCGAGCCGCTTGACGAACCGCTCGACCCCGACGATAAGAAGCCGGAGAAGCAAATCAAGTTGGAAGACGGGTTGAATCGTTTCGTGTGGGATCTGCATTACGAGGAGGCGAACCGTGTCCCCGGCTATTTTCTGTGGGAATACAATGACGGCGCGAAAGGGCCACTGGCGCTGCCCGGCAACTATCAAGTGCGCTTAACCGCCAATGGCAAAAGCGCAACCGCTCCCTTCGAAGTGAAAATTGATCCCCGAGTCACCACTTCCGAGAGCGATCTGGAGAAGCAGTTCAAGTTCGAGATGGAGGTGCGCGACCAGTTGAATCGCGTCTACGACGCGGTGAACCAAATACAGGATGTCCGTGAGCAGTTGGACGGGCTGAAGAAGCGCCTGGTAGCGGGCGATTCCACAAAGGCTTTGTTCGATGGCGCCAGGGCGCTTGATGCCAAGCTGATTGCAGTTCGCGATCCGTTAATCAATTTCAAAATCAGCGCCAGCGAAGATTCTCTTGCCTACGCGCCGGGAATCGACGCGAAGCTGGCGTTTCTTTCGATGGCAGTGGCGGGTTTTGCCGACTCTGCTCCCACCGAATCCCAGTACCGGGAATTCGGAAAGGTAAAAAAGCAGACCGATGAATTACTGGCGGCCTGGGAACAGGTACGGAATGCGGATATCGCGAGCTTTCAGAAGCTGGCCGCGGAACAAAACGTCCACTCGATCTTCGTGCCCGATGTAAGAAGTGAGCGGGTGCGCGGCGGCGGAGGAGAATGAAGAATTGTGTGGAAGCGGGGCTCCGCCCCGCTTGGACGGGGCAGAGCCCCGTCCCCACAAACGAATTCTAGATGAACATTTCGTCTTGCGGGACGCCTGCTCCGTTTTTCGGATGGCGCCTTTTCTGGCCGAGAAAGACTTCCACTCCGGTGCTGATCGCGGCCATCAGTCCGTTGACCTGGCGCAATGGGGAGATCACGGTTTTGTGCACGATTTCGCTGGTCTCTTCGACCTTGTCCATCGTCCGATTCAGCAGTTCATCGGCGCGGATGACTTGCAGCCGGGCGCGGTCAAGCGCATCGGTGAGCGTAGCATCGATGCGGCCGAGTTGATTGCGCACCAGGGTGCTCGACTCCGAGAAGTTTGTCGTCATGACGTCGATCTTCGGCCGCATTTCCACCAGCAGGCTCTGCACCGTTTCTATCGTGGGCAGAGCCTTGCTCTTCACTTCGGCGGCGAGAGCATCCATCTTCGCCGTGCTCTTGCGGACCGCGAGGTAAAGGCCCACCATAATTCCCGCCTGCACCACGATCGCGAAAGTCGTCACCGCAATAAAAATTCTTAGGAGGTTGTCATCCATGGCTGCTCCATCTTAGCTTCAGGCATAGTCGCTTCAGGACTAACCCTGCCGCTGTTGCCGCTAGATGTTCTTGGGCGGCTCGGCTGCGGTGGTCTCGTTATAGGCCTGGCGTCCTGCCTCGTAAGCGTTGCGGAACTGCTCTTTCTGCTGGTTGAGCACATCGCGTCCGCGATCCACCCAATCACCCGCCTGTTCGCGCGCCCGACGGGCCTGCTGACGCACCCTCTCGCCGCCTTCCTGCGCTCTTGAGCGAATTGCATCGCGCGTTTCATCGCCCGAGTGCGGCGCGTACAACACGCCGACTACCGCTCCAACACCGAGTCCCGCCAGAAACCACAAGAAGCCGCTACCATCATGATCCGCCATAACTGCCTCCTCAATTTTTCTATGTAACGGATGGTAGCACCCTGATATGTGAAAAACAATTCGCCAGTGCTGCGGCGTAGTGGGCCAAACTGCTGAGCTTTTCGAGCCGCGAGCTCCAAGCAAACCGGTTGCCCGTAGCTCATGGCTCGTAGCCCGTAGCTTCCTTGCTCGCTACTCACCTCGACGTACAGCTCGCATATTGGAGGAGATTTTCCGCGGCACTTTCGCGTACGCTTGATTACAAAGAAACTCTTGTGCCAAACGCGCCAAAGGCGGACAATGATGCGGTTTTCAGGAGGCGCTCTTTGTCCGACCGCAAGTATCGGCAGCGCGGATACCAGGATTCCGGTGCGGGACCGAAAAAGGAGTTCGAGAAGCCTGCGGCCCCGAAAAAAGAGAATACCTTCGGGCCGCGACCGATCAACATGCCGGGAACGCGCACTGTCTCGCGCTGTGCGGAATGCGGCGCGCTGCTGCAGAATCTCACGGACCCGGTCGGCCAGTGCCCGAAGTGTGGCTTCGCTCTGCACGCCTGCAAACAGTGCGAACACTTTGATCCATCCAGCCGCTTCGAATGCAATCAGCCCATTCCCGCCAGAATCTCTCCCAAAGACAAACGCAACGACTGCTCACTCTATTCCATCCGCGTGATGGTCGAAAAAGAAACATCCAGCAAAGGCAGTCAGCGTCCGAATGACGCGCGCGCGGCGTTTGACAATCTGTTCAAGGATTGAAGTTAGCTCTCAGCTCTCAGCTGTCAGCTCTCAGTTAAAGCGGAAGTGTTCCTAATGTTCGAAAATCCAACCCCGGAGGGTGTCCGAGCTTAGCCCGACCTTTCACAACTTGCGGAAAAAGTCTATTCTCGATGCCCAGCCCCTAAAGGGGCGTCTGATTCGGGAGAACTTGCGGTATCGTTGAAGCGATATCCTGATACGAAACCTGGGTTTTTCCGCAAGCTGTTTCAGCTGCTGGAAAAGTGGGGAAGAATGACCTAATTTCCGGAGGGACGGCCGAGTCCTCATGTACACTACACCGCTGCGATAGTGATTCCCCGTAAGTGGTTGAATTTAACCAGGATGGTTGAAATCAGCCACCCCTCTTCTTGCAACTTTTCTTCCTCTTCTGTGTTCAAAGTAGGTAGAGACCCGGTCCAGGGGTTGGAGAGCAAATGGCAACCACGAAGGCCACCGGTCCCTAGAAAGTTTCTGGATCCGATCAAAGTTTCGGCGGACCTAGGAAAAGGAGGTCCATATGCGTTACCTGAGATATTTAGCGTTGCTGGCAGTCCTGATGGTGCCGCTTGCCTTCGCGCAGGCGCAAGTAGGAGTTGCCATAGGAGTAGGACCGGCCTACGATAACGGGCCGCCGGTGTGTGAGTACGGGTACTACGATTATTATCCGTATGCCTGCGCACCCTACGGCTACTACGGTCCGCAGTGGTTTAACGGCGGAGTGTTTATCGGCACCGGCCCCTGGTATGGTTGGGGCTGGGGCGGCGGCTGGGGTCGAGGAGGCTGGGGCTACGGCGGCTATGGCCGAGGAGGCTGGGGTTACGGACGCGGTGGTGGCTTTGCCCACGGCGGCTTTGGCCGAGGAGGCGGCGGTGGCTTTGCCCACGGTGGCTTTGGCCGAGGAGGCGGAGGTGGCTTCCATGGCGGCGGATCCCGCGGCGGTGGCTTCCACGGTGGTGGAGGCGGCGGCTTCCACGGTGGCGGAGGTCACGGTGGCGGAGGCCACGGTGGCGGACACCGGTAAGGAACTCTAGATAGAGAGAAGTTTCAACGGCTGGCAGCACTGCGCTGCCAGCCATTTTTCTTTGGCAACCTCCAGCCGCCGACGTTCAGACGACGCACCCGGACTTTCACTTCAGGCGCGACTATCGCTATTCGACCCTCTATCTTCAGCCCCCATTGAAATTGTTCATCTCGCTGGGGCGTCGCTCTAACCCGGGGTTCCTGGACAGGAGGGGCGAGGGCTAAGCTAGCCCGCCCCACTGAATTCCCGATGATCTCGCGCCGCCTGATTGCCCCACGCTGGAGCACAATCCCAACTGGTCTGCGCTCTTCCGCATCTAACCTCGCAGGAGCGAGTTGGCGCGTAAGCCGCTTGCCTTAGCGGGACTACATCCTTATAATCCGCACACCGGAATAATGTTAAGCCGCGGCATATCGACAGGCGGCCCACAGTTTCGGGACCCGCTGGTGTGAGTGGCAGAAATGCCAGTGGCGTTCGAATGAAGAATTGGTTTATGGTGCAAGTCCGACGCCAGTCTTGGTTCGAATCGGGCAAGTTGTCAACTCCAGTTTTCCCGAAGAGTCAAGGAGCCACCGGAATGAAGAAGATCATTCTCGCGATGTTGCTGGTAGCCGCGATTACCGCCGTCGCTCAAGCCGCGTCCGCGTCCGCCCAACCTGCGCAGCAGACCCCTGCGCCCGCCCAACCCGCGCAGTCTCCAGCAGCGCCCCAGAAACCTCCCCAGAAAAAGGAGATCAAAGACCCGGCGGAGTATAACGCCTACGTGGGTGCCGCGCAGCAAACCGACGCCGCGGCCAAGGTCAGCGGCTTGGAAGCGTTTGTGACCCAATATCCCAACAGCGTGATGAAGGAAGACGCGCTGGAACTTTTGATGGGCGCCTATCAACAGATGCTCGGCCAGGCGAAGACGCCCGACGAGCAGAGGCTCGATCAGACCAAGATGCTGGACACGGCGCAGAAGGTTCTAGTGGTGAACCCATGCAATCTCCGGGCATTGGCGCTGCTGGCCTACACCAAGAACGCGCAACAGAATTTTGCGGAGGCGGGCCAATTCGGCGAAAAAGGCTTGCAGTGTTTGCCCACTGCGACCAAGCCGGAAGGCACGTCGGACGCGGATTTTCAGAAACTGAAAGATGGAACGGCAACGATCTTCAACGGCGCGGTGGGGGTCAGCGCTTTCCAGACTACCCTCCAGGCCAAGGGGAACGACTACACCAAGGCGCAGAAATATCTGCGGGCTGCGGTGAATGCGGATCCGGCTAACCTGCTCGATGTCTATGACCTGGGGCGCGCTTACTTGGAGCCGGGACCGGGTGAGAACGACGTGGACGGACTTTTCTTTATTGCGCGCGCCTCCAATCTGGCACAGGGTGCGGGCAAGGATCAGATCGCCAAGTTCGGCAAGAGCCGATACGTCAAGTACCACGGCAGCGAAGAGGGATGGAGCGATTTGTTGGCGATGACGGGCACCACAACTCTGCCGCCAGCCAATTTCGCGATCAAGCAGTATGTGCCGCCCACTCCCGCCGAGCAAGCGGCCGCCTTGGTCAAGAGCAAGAAAGTTGAGGAGATGAACTTTGCGGAATGGCAAATGGTCCTTTCCGAGGGCACGCCCGAAGACGCCGAGAAGGTGTGGAGCGTACTGAAGGGGAAGCCGTTGCAGATGCAGGCCCACATTATCAGTATCGACACCTCCAACAAGACCGCAACCAAACTGCTGCTGGCTGGCAGTTCGGACGATATTGACGCCAAGCGTGCGGACATCGATTTGACTATGTCGGCAGCGATCCCGGCGAAGCAGATGCCGAAGGAGGATACGGACTTCCAGTTCCAAGGGACGCCCGTCTCCTACGTAGCGAAGCCGTTTCTGATGACGATGAATGATGGGGCCCTGCTAGTAAAAGCGGCGCCAAAACCGCCCGCCCACAAGCGGCCGGCTGCACACTGAAAGTAAGATCTCAGTCGGCAGGTCTCAGGTCTCAGCAAACCTTGGCTCAGGGAAAACCTGTTGCAGAAAAAGTAAGGGCAGTCCCGATCGGGACTGCCCTCTTTTTTATGTGTTGTCGAGAAACGGCCGGCCTCTTAGCTCTTAGCTAAAGGTCAAAAGCTAACAGCCTTTGGGTTAAATTCGAGTGCCGCTTTAGCGAACCTGTTTTCTTTCCAGCGTGAGGGGACGCGCGCTCCGCGGCGGACGCTTGGCGCCGGCGCGCAAAGGACGAACATCAATCTTCAGGTCCTGCATGGTCCGGCTCAGCGTGTTCCGGTGCATGCCTAATTGCCGCGCGGCCTTGCACTGATTGCCCCGGTTTTCTTCGAGCACGGTCACGATAAAACGCTTCTTAAACTCACGGACTGCTTCTGAATAGAGGATATTGCTTCTGCACATCTGAAGAATGAGTGCTTCCAATTGATCTTTCACCTACCGCCTCGTTTCCACACCTTCACAGCCTAGGAGTCGAACCATTTTTTATGAAACCAGCTAACCGAACTCACTTCGCCGGCGCGGAGGATTGCGGCTGACCCTTGTCCGTTGCCGAATGTACCTGCCGCATGTAATCCAAGCCCTGGTAGAAACGGTGACGCAATTCCGACGGTGCGAGCCAGATCGCTGCCCTTCCGCCTACCAGGAAATACGGAGCCAACTCCGACCCATCCAGCCACTTCGCCGCAGGCGCGAAAGAGGCCATGGCGGTGAGCACTATCGCCACCACCAAGGCGCCCCGCAACAAACCGAGGAGCGCGCCCATTACCCGGTCAATCGAACTCAGTCCGGCTCTTCTCATCGCCCCGCGCGCTATCCGCCCGGCAATGCCGGCAATGATCAGGACCGCGAAAAAGATGATCAGGAAACCGGCAATCTCGCCTAACCACGCCGATTTCAAATATGGCGCGAACCACTCCGCCAGGCGATGATACTGCCAGGCGGCCACCAGGTATCCCACAACCAAGCCAGCCAGCTTGAAGGCTTCATGGAAGAAGCCTTCAAGCGCCGCCGCAGTCACGGAGACCGCCAGAAAGCCGAGGATGATCCAGTCTGCAATGCTCATGGTTCACGGATTCGAGGCTCATAGGATCCGAATTAATAAGTCGAATTCAATGACTCCAGTTCAATGACACCAGCGCACGCAGCCTAAATCTCCAACTCGCGTCCCGTTAACTGACGGTATGCCTCGAGGTACTTTTCGCTTGTCCGCCGCGCCACTTCCGGAGGGAGGGCCGGCGCGGGGGGTTGTTTGTTCCAGCGAATTTCTTCGAGGTAATCCCGTACATACTGCTTATCGTAGGAATCCTGCGCCTTGCCCGGTTGGTAGGTGTCGGCCGGCCAGAAGCGCGAGGAATCCGGCGTTAATACTTCATCCGCCAGGGTGATACCCTTGGCGGTCTGTCCAAATTCAAACTTGGTGTCGGCAATGATGATGCCGCGCTGCCGCGCATAATCCGCGGCTTTGTTGTAGACACGCAAACTGATGTCGCGAAGCTGGCGGCTCAAGTCGGGATCGACCAGCTTGCACATCTCTTCGAATGAAATGTTGATGTCGTGCCCGGTGGTGGCCTTGGTCGCGGGCGTGAACAGCGGCTCCGGCAGTCGGTCGGATTCCTTCAATCCGGGCGGAAGCTTGATGCCGCAGACCGAACCCGTTGCCTTGTACTCTTTCCACCCGGAGCCGGAAAGGTAGCCGCGCGTCACGCATTCGACCGGAAACATCTCGGCGCGCATCACCATCATGGAGCGGCCGCGGAGTTGGTCGGCGTGCTTGCGAATCGCTACCGGGTAGCGGTTCACGTCGGCAGTAACCAAATGGCTGGGGACGATGTCCTTGAGAAAATCGAACCAGAACAGCGAGATCTGCGTCAGGACGCGGCCCTTCTGCGGAATGCCGGTGGCCAGAACGTAGTCGAAGGCTGAGATGCGGTCGGTGGCCACGAACAGCAGGTGGTCACTGTCGAGGCAGTAGACGTCGCGGACCTTGCCGCTGGCGTGCAACTGCAATTCGGGGTAGTCCGTTCGCAGCAGAACGGAGTCTAAAATCTCGGGGCTCATCTCTAAATTCACCGGAGAAAAACTTTGCGTATTCTAGCTGTCACGGGAAATTTGTCAACGACTACAATCACACATGAGTGGGCTAAGCCAAACGGCGCCGCGCCGAAAAGTGTTGACAGTTCCAGTGTAAGCTAGAAGCCTTGTCCCGCGCCGGTTTTCCGAAGGGCCGGGATGTGGAAAAACTGAGGAAGCCTCTGGAAAAAAGGCAGAGAGTCTCTCAACGCAAAAAGCAGAATGGCGCGGAGGTTGTCAATAAGTTTTAGTTTGTTTGGGGCGTGAGCTGCCTTCGGCGTACCGGTTCAAAACTGGCTGGGCCATTTGCGGGCGGCGTGGAAGACACGGATCAACTGCACAACATCGCCGCGTACACGATACGGAACGATGTAGGGCGTTCCCGAGACGACTAACTCGCGAGTGCCGGATATCCGGCCGGGACGACCTGAAGATGGGAACCGCTCGAGATCTTCTACGGCGCTCCGAATTGTCGCAACGGTTCTTTCGGCAGCAACTGGATTGTCACGCGAGATATACTCTGCCAAAGCATCCAAATTATTGATCGCTGCTCGCAGCCACTCAACGCGCACGACGCGTCCACTTCTTCAGTACCTGCTGCACTTCCTCCTCGCTGGCAAAGTCACCGGCGTCGGCCTCGGCCAGGCCTTTCTTGATTTCATTGATTTGCCATTCGTTGACGGAAACATATTCCTGGATTGCCTGGGCGGCGACGAACGAGCGGCTCCGGTTCATCGATTTCGACAAACGGTCGAGCCGGTTTTTGAGTTTGGCATCTAGACGGAGAGTGAGAATGGAAGATTCGGGCATAGTGTATACATCATACATCATGTGTATTCGGATGCGAAGATCTGGTAGTGTTTGAAATGTGCTCAGACACTACCGAAGATGGTCGGGACCTGCCAGCTACGCGGCCCCGAATCTCACCGACACCAGCTTCGACACACCCGGCTCCTGCATGGTCACGCCATACAGCACGGGGGCAATGCTCATGGTCCGCTTGCTGTGCGTAATCAGGATGAACTGGGTCTGCACGCTCAACTCGCGCACCAGTTCGGTGAAGCGCGCGATGTTCGATTCGTCGAGCGGAGCATCGACTTCGTCGAGAATGCAGAACGGACTGGGCGTGTACTGGAAGATGCCGACCAGCAGGGCGAGCGCGGTGAGCGCCTTTTCGCCGCCGGAGAGCAGCAGCACGTTCTGCAGTTTCTTTCCGGGAGGCGATGCCACCACGTCAATGCCGCTGTCCGCGCTGTTTTCGAGATCAGTCAGCCGCATGAAGCCGTGTCCGCCTCCGAACAGCTTGCGGAACGTGGCCTGGAAGTTCTCGTTAATCTTGTGGAACGCTTCTTCAAATTTCTGCCGCGAGACTTGATCGATTTCGCGAATGGTGGCCGCGGTGTTTTCGATGGCTTCGATCAGGTCTTTCCTTTGCGTCGCGAGAAACTCGTGGCGCTCCGCCGTTTCCTTGTACTCTTCGAGTGCCATCATGTTGACCGGGCCCATGGCGTCAAGGCGGGCGCGCATTTCGCGGTGGGCCTGATCTTCGGCAGCAAGTTCATCGCCGGCAAGCATCGGAATCGTGGTGCCGGACGTGGTGTCGGCCATCAGGACCGGGCGTTCCACGCCAAGTTCGTTCAGGCAGGTGTCGGCCAGGTGTTGCAGGTCGGATTGCAGCTTGGCTGCCGTGGCCGAGAGCTCACCACGGCGGTCGCGAGCGAGATCGAGCTGCTGACGCGTGTTGCGCAGAAGCTCTTCAATTTCTGCGAGCCGCGTCCGCACTTGCTCAGACTCAAGCTGCAGCAAGCCTTCGCGCGCTTCCCCAGCATTGCGCTCGGCTTCGAACTGCACGAATTGCTCGGCCAGTTGCACGTTCTCGTTTTGCCGTTGCGCGATTTCGGCGCTCGCCGATTCCATTTGCATTTGCAAAGCGCCCGCCCGCTCCCGCATCTCGGCGACAAGCGCCTCGATGCGCTGGAGCAGTGTGGTCGCCGAGCGGTGGCGTTCTTCGAGCGTGGCCACGCGAGCGGCCCGCTGTGATGTGGTTTCAGCGGCAATGTCTCGCTGGCTGCGCAGAGCCGCGAGGCGCTCTTGTCCGGCGGCGAGCTGCATTTCAAATTGGGCGCGTGCTTCCTCGATCGTGGCCAGCTCCGCTTGCCGCGAGGCGATCAAGCCTTCCTGCTCCTGCCGTTCTTCCGTGAGCCTTTGCAGTTCGCGTTCGCTGATCGCAATCCGTTCGCGCACCCGCGACATTTCGCTTTCCAATTGCTTGAGCAAATGTCCGGAGGTCATCGCCTGCTTCTCGGCTTCGCGCTTTTCTTCTTCCAGGCGATCGAGCAGGGTGGTGTGCTCCTTGATTTCGCGCCCCAAGGTGAGCGCGAGTATTTCCTTCTCGCGCAGAACTTGCTCCAGCTCTTCGAGCAGGCGCAACACGTCGCGCAGCTCGCGCTTCATGGAGAGCGGCCCCTCGCTGCGTTGCTTGCCTCCGGTGACGGTCACATTGTGGAAGCATTCCCCGGTCTGAGAGAGGAAGAACGCGTCGGGGCTGGAGAGCGCGAGCTCGCGCGCTACTGCGGGATCGGGCACGATGTAGCCATTGCCCAGCTTGGGCAGGATCACTTCGAGCGACTTGCCAAATCCATTGAGCACGCGAATCGAATTCTTCAGCGGGAGCACCGTGTCGTTGAGCGGAGCGTAGTGCTGGCTTTCATCCGCGAGAAACGAGAACTTTGCCTGCGAGTCCTCCGGATGCACAAGAAATGTCGCGCGCCCGTTGACGTCGGAGCGCAGCAGGCGCAGCCCTTCGTCGGCGGCGTCCCACGACTTGACCACGACAAAGTTCAGCTCGTCGCGCAGGAAGTCTTCCACGACGCGTTCATAGCGGGGCTCAACTTCGAGGAAATCGGCGAGCACACCGGCGGGAGTGTTTCCTCCCTGCATTGCGCCCGATTGAAAGAGCCGCCGCACCGACTCGGTGGAATAACCGTGCTCGGCGATGACCGCTTCGAGCGAGCCTTTCTTGCCGAGCCCCGTGGCGTATTCGGAGCGGATGGAATCGAGATGCTTCTTGGTGTCGTTCTCGGCAGCGCGCTTCGTCTCCAGAGTCTCGCGCAGGTTCGCGATCTCCGCGGCCAGGCCGCTAGCTCGTTGCGAAACGCTTTCGAATTCCAGAGCAATCTGGCCGCGTTGTCCGCCGAAGCTTTCCGATTGCGACGAGGCGGTTGCAATCTCGGACCGCAGACGCTGCTCCTCGCGGCCTATGCCCGCCAGCCGTTCCTGGGACTGCGTGAGCTGATTGCGGAGGTTGGAGGCTCCGCCGACTGCCTCAAGAATGGCCGCGCGATGCGATTCCTGTTCCTGTTCGAGCATCGCGAGGTTAGTGGCTGCGCACGCGGTTTCCTGCTGGCTGAGCGCTAGCTCCTGCTGCGCCGCCGCGAGATCGGCAGCTGCCGAGTCGAGCAACTGCTGGTGACCATCGCGTTCTTCCTCAAGCTCCATGAGGCGAGTCTGAGCCTGCGCCAGCTCCGCTTCCGCAGAGGCCGTGCGCACGATCAGTTCCGCGCAGCGCTCTTCGTTGGTTCGGATGCGCGCCTTGCCGCGATCGCCTTCGATTGCGATCTGGTTCAGGCGCTCGCGATTTTGCCGCGTCTCGGTTTCGATCGCGTATCCGCGCTGCGTACGCTCGGACTGCTCCGCTTCAGATTGCTGCACGCTCTCGGTCTGGAGGCGGATCTCCTCGCCCAGTTGATGGATCTGGGTATCGAGGGTCGCGCTTTCCTGGTCCATCTGGGTGAACTTGCTGGCGAGCACGACCCGCAGCTTGGCGCGCATCTCGTCGCGCAGCTTGGCATAACGCTCGGCTTTGCTGGACTGGCGCTTGAGCGAGTTCATCTGCCGCGTGACCTCTTCGAAGATGTCATTCACGCGGTTCAGATTCGTCTTGGCGTCTTCGAGACGCGCCTCCGCGAGACGCTTCCTTGTCTTGAATTTCGTGATGCCAGCCGCTTCTTCAATGATGGCGCGGCGGTCCGTCGGACGGCTGCTCAAAATCTGACCAATGCGTCCCTGCTCTATGAGCGCGTAAGACTCCGGCCCAAGGCCCGTGCCCATGAACAGTTCCTGAATGTCGCGCAAGCGGCACAGTTTTCCATTGAGCAGGTATTCGCTGTCGCCGCTGCGGAACAACCGGCGTGTCACCGAAATCTCTCCGGCGTGGTGTTGCTGCTGGTTGAATTTGCGGCGGCGGATTTTCAGAACTACCTGCGGCTCCAGCACTGTCACTGCCGCATCACTAGCGGGCGCTTCGGCAGTTGTTGCTTCTGCGGCCGGCGCTACCGTTGTCACTTCGCCTTCCACTGCTTCTGTTCTGCCAGGTTGCGCGTCCTCGACCGCGCGTTCAGTTTCCGCCGCGGCCTGGGCGCGGATCTCGGCTTCATCCCAGTTTTCTTCCGTTGGCAGGTCGTCTTGGATCTCGATCTCGGTGGGCGCGTTCGTATCCGGTCCACCATAAATTTCGGGGTCAATCAAAGTCAGGGACACTTCGGCCATTCCGGTGGGATTGCGGTCGCGCGTGCCGGCGAAAATCACGTCTTCCATCCGCGAACCGCGCAGCGACTTGGCCGACTGCTCACCGAGTACCCAGGAGATCGCGTCGGCGATGTTCGACTTTCCGCAGCCGTTCGGTCCGATGATGGCGGCGATGCCTTCGCCATGAAATTTCAGTTCGGTGCGATCGCAGAAGGACTTGAATCCCAGAATTTGCAGCTTCTTAAGTTTGAGCAAAGTAACTCCTTCGTAGGCGGACACTGCGGTCCGCGGACTCGGTCTGCGCTGGCTGGAGTGCGCTGCGAATTGCGAGGATTCGGAGGTTAACTTTCACTGTTAACTCTCCGGGTTCCCGCTGATCATATTCCGTTCGATGCCGTCCCATAAACCGGGAACGTCACCCACGCTTTTGGACCAACTCTAACGGCGAATATAGGGACGGGTCAAGTGATAAAACACCACATATTGGGGTACTCATCCAAAGACCGCCTTTAGTTGCACAGCCACTGTAGCAATTACGCGCAAATTCCTGGTGAGGAATAAAAAGGCGGGAGACCGCGAGAGCCATATCACTGTACCGCTAACGGCAGGGAGGTTCAAGCAAATGTGCTCATAGTCCAGATCATAGTCCAGAGCTTTACCGAACTCCGATCCGGCGATTCTTAGTACCGGCTTGTGACTGCCGAGTCCTCGTCAGCGTAGTAGCCTTTGCGCGCATACACTCGCAGCTTGTGACCGTCCTTTTCGGCCGTGATGTCGATGGCGTGATACCGGCCGTCACGCTTGAACAGAACAGGTTTGTAAGAAACCAGATAGCGGCTGCGGATGACCTGCTGCAGGCCGGTGAGAGTGCCGTTGAGACGGCGAGCTGAGCCCGGGGTGAAGGTGGCTCCGCCGGTGAGCTCGGCCAAGGTCTTCAAGGCATGTTCACCTACCAAAGAATCCACAGTAGTGTTGGTATCTTCACGCGTACTAACGGTGTAAACGACAACTTCTCCATGTTGCGCCCGATTGATTGCCTGTTTAAACGTGTCGCTGCTGGAGTTGTCCGCGCCGTCGCTGATGACGACGAGAATTCTGGCCACGGGCTGGGCTTCCGGTTGGGCGGCGAGTTTGTCGGCAGCGAAGGCAACGGCGTCCCAGAGGGCGGTGCCGCCCGAGGCCACGAGTTGGCCGACGGCATGGGAGATAAGTTTCTGGTCACCGGTGAAGTCCTGGACAAGTAGAACGGAGTTGGCGAAGCCGATCACGAAGGCAAGGTCATTCTGGCCGGTCATCACCTTTTGCAGAAAACTGGCGGCAGCCTCCTGCTCGAACTTGAAACGGTCGGAGATGGATGCGCTGGTATCGATGACGAGGCCCATCCGCAATGGCAACTGAGACTCATTGCGGAATCCGGTTACGACCGCGGGAGGCCTGCTATCGTCACGGATTCCAACGTCTCGACCGGTAAGGTCGGTCACGGATTTTCCGTGATCTGTGGCCGCGAAAAATACCGCAACCTCGTCGGTCGAAGCCCGGAAAGTCACCATGCCATTCTTACTGCCGGCCTTCGGGTGCGAACTGTAGCTCGGCACGATGCCGACTTCAGCAGGAGCGACCTCGGCGGAAGCTAGAGATTCGTCCGCACCGCAGGTCGTGCACTCCGCTTCCGCTTCAGCTTCGACGATCTGTGCATTTTCCTTTGATGCCTGCATCAGCCTCCGGACCCTCGCGGGAACCTCCGCCGGACCCGAGGAGGCATCGCTCGGACTTTCGGTAAAAGAGAATTCCGCTTTGAGCGCAGGAGCGGGAGGCCGGTTCTGTTCCTGCTTTATTTCCTCCATCATTTGGAGGGCTTGCACGGCTGCCGTTGACTTGGGATCTTCCCGCAACAAGGTCTGCAGCTCGTATAGCGCTTCCGGGAGTTTGTTCTGCGCCTCCCACGCCGCCGCGGCGTAGAGATGAACCATGGCAGCACCCTGGTGCTTGCGTTCATGGACCTGGTGCGCCGTGGTGATCGTGGCCAGGTAATCATGGTTCATGAACTGTCCGTAGGCCAGCGCGGTGAGCAACTGAAGATCGAGCGGCGCGAGCGCTGAAGCCTTTTGAATCGACTCCTGAGCGGCGGGAAAGTGCTTCAGAGCCAGTTCAGCGCAACCCAGATTCAGGTAAGAATTAGGCAGGTGGTCATCGAGCGAGACGGCTTGGGCGAACTCTCCGCGCGCCTCCTCGTTTTGCCCCAGGCCGAGATAGGCGGAGCCGAGCGCATTGTGCGCCGCCACGAAGCTCGGGTAGATCAGCGTGGCTATCGTCAGGTGTTCGACCGCGCTTTGCAGATCTTTCCGCATCAGGAACTCATAGCCCTTGTCGTACTGGCGGCGCGCCTTCCACGGAGCCTTAAGATCCAGCGTGGAGATCGAACCACTGGGGGTCTCGAGCGGGCTGCGGATCATACCGTTTATCTGCCACAGGTTGTAGTCCACCGTGGTCTGGGCGAGACTAAGAGTAAAGGACCCACTCACGGTCGCACTACTAGACGGCAAACTCAGCACCTGAGCGGATGCGGTACAGGAGACCAATAGAACGAGAAACGCCCGAAGCAACGTTCGATGGACCACGGCAGGGGACCCCCAATTCGGAGGAATTTGGATGAGTTTATTCCAGTAGAGGATGCCTGGCAACTGGTAAAGCGGCGTTAGGGCTGGGCCGGTTTCGGCGCGAACTGGGACGGGGCGAGCCCCGTCTCTACGGGTGACTATTTCTTGCGCTCTACTAGGTAGTGCGCTAGGTCTTTCAGCGTTGACGCGGCGTTACCGTATTCGTGCAGTTGCGCGCAGGCTTGATCGACCAGGGCGTCGGCCTTGCGGAGCGACTCCTCGATTCCGAACAACGCCGGATATGTTGTCTTTTCCGCGGCTGCGTCCTTTCCCGCGGTTTTTCCCAGTTGCTCGGAGGTCTGGGTCAGATCGAGCACGTCGTCCACAATCTGGAACGCCAATCCAATCGACTGGCCATAGGTACGGAGGCGGACGATATCGGCGGCTTTGGCCCCGGCGTAGGTGCCTCCACTGACCACGCTGGCCGTGATTAGCGCCGCGGTCTTGGAGCGGTGGATGTATTCGAGGGTGGCGAGGTCGGGCTTCTTATGCTCAGCTTCCAGGTCAACGACCTGGCCGCCAATCATGCCGTCGATGGTGCCGGTGGCGTGGGCAATTTCCTGGATGATAGCGACGCGCGCCTCGGCTGGACAAGCGATCTGCGCGAGCACTTCATAGGCCTGCGTCTGCAGCGCGTCTCCGGCGAGGATGGCGATGGCTTCGCCGAAGGCCTTGTGGCAGGTGGGACGCCCGCGGCGCAGATCGTCGTTGTCAAGCGCGGGCAGATCGTCGTGGATCAGGGAATAAGTATGGAGCATTTCGAGCGCCGCGCCGACCTCCTCGATGCCGGGGGGCAGCGATCCGATTGGCACCCCGGCAACAGATCGCGCCGCGATCATGCGCCCCGCTTCCATGCAGAGGATTGGCCGCAAGCGCTTGCCCCCGGCAAACACGCTGTGCCGCATGGCTTGATGGATGGAAGTTGGATGCTGGGTAGCCGGTGGCAAGAGTCGGTCGAGCGCAGCGTCGGCGGCTTCCCGTCCCTGGTCCAGAAACTGTTTCAGCATGGCACCGCAGTATAACAAGCGGGCCACGCGGAAATGAAAAGGGACGCCCACGGGCGTCCCTTCTCAACCTACCGTCTCAAGATCCGCAGACGCGGCTTGCGGCGTCTGCTGCCGTCATTGAGACGGGGCAACCCCGTCTCTACAATGCCAAGGATCAGGCGGCTGCATGGCGCGTGCGCCGGTCTAACAACGAGCGCACCACGTCATCGTTGCGCGGCTCACATATATCGGAGGCGCCCAGACTCATTGCCTCGGCCCACAATTTGTCGTCCGCTAGCCTGTGGGTACCGACGATGCAAAGGCTCGGGAACTCATGATGCAAACGCTTGACCTCGTCCGGCCCCGAGGTTTCCAGATCCAGCACCAGGGCTGTCGCGCGATGCCGGGCAACCGCGGGACGGACCTCTTCGTAGGTGCGGGCCAAATAAACAAAATCAAAGTGTTGGGACAGACTAACCGCCAGAGTTTGTGCAGTTCCGGGGTCATTCTGATAAAGGACTACACTGAGTGGTTCCATGATTTCCCCCCTGACGTCACCGCGATTCGCGGCGGCCTTGGCTGGGACAGCTAAATGCTGCGCAGGCGTTTATCGATTCCGAGCGCGACAGCGTTACTTGCGCAACGCTTTCTCGGCCGGGGGCTCGAACGGTTCAGTTTGCAGCTTTCCGTTCTGTTTTAACAGAATCTCTACTTTGCCTTCCGCTTCCTCCAACTGTTTACGGCAGGTTGCGGAAAGTTGCATGCCTTCTTCAAAAAGCGTCAGAGACTTTTCTAAAGGAACATCCCCTTTTTCCAGTTCCTGAACGATCTTCTCGAGACGCTCGAGGCATTCTTCAAACTTCACCAATCCCGTTGCTCCTACACTCTATTGTAATGCCGCTTCCGGGGCGAAATGTCCAGCGAAATATCATAATTTGTGCAATCTTTTTTAGGCGTGGCCGTTTCAAAACGACACAGTGCTATTGCATGACTACACAGACTTGGGCAACTGGGAGCCGAGAGCCTCCAGAACATCGACCGCGGCAGCATATCGACCCAGGGGAGCGCTGATCTGCGCGCCCTGGACCCGGTCGCGGACGGCCCTCAGCATCTCGCGCGCGATGGCCACGCCTTCGGCGCGCGCCGCTTCCGGACTTGCCACCCTGGTCATTCGGTTCAGGATTTCATCGGGCACGGAAACCCGCAGTTCGTTCTTCATGAACTCGGCGTTACGGGCGCTTACCAGCGGCCAGATTCCGGCAATGACGGGGATTCGGCAGTGCTCGATCCGCTTCAGGAAATTCTCCAGCAGGCTGATATCGAATACCGGCTGGGTGACCACGTATTCCGCGCCCGCCTGCACCTTGTATTCGAAGCGCTTGATCTCTTCATCCAGGTTGGGCAGCCCCGGATTTGCACCCACTCCAATCACGAAACTGGTCCCGGCTCCGATTGGGTTCCCGCCCAGGTCCAATCCCCGGTTCAGGTTGTGGACAATATTCACCAGTCCGATCGAATCCACGTCAAACACCGCTGTGGCATCGGGATAGTTCCCCATCTTCGGGGGATCCCCCGTGATACAGATCAGGTTGCGAATTCCGGTGGCCGCCGCGCCCAGCAGGTCGGATTGAATGCCCAGGACGTTTCTATCGCGACAGGTGTAGTGCAGGATGGCTTCAATCTCAACCGCCTGCTGCATCAGCAGCGACAGCGCCTGGTTGCTCATGCGCGCCGACGCCCGCGGGCTGTCGGGGATGTTGATCGCATCCACGCCGACCGATTTGACGAACTTCGCGCCCTCGATCTCTCTGCGGATGTCGATTCCCTTGGGCGGCACGATCTCAACCATGGTCACAAATTCCCCGGCGGCAATCTTTGCGCCCAGCCGGGAGCGCTCCGCCATGGGGATGTTCGCCGGAGCCGAAGGCTTGCCGCTCGAATGAATCGCTCCTGAAATCGCAGTCTTGCCGCGCGCCTGGTCCACACGTAATGCCGATTTCATGGCGCGGATATGATCCGGCGTAGTTCCGCAGCAGCCGCCAATCAGCTGCACTCCGGCCGCCACGAATCTGGGGGTGTAGGTCGCCATATATTCCGGCGAGCAGAGATAGATATTGCGTCCTTCGACCGAGCGCGGCATGCCGGCGTTCGGCTGCGCGGCGAGGGGTACGGAGGTCACCGCGCGCACGCGCTCGATCGCGTCGAGCATCGCGACCGGTCCCACGCTGCAGTTGATGCCGAGCACGTCGACCTTCCATTCCGTCAGCCGTGCGGCGAAAGCCTCGGGGTCGGAGCCATCGAGGCAGTTGCCGTCTTCGTCAATCGTGACTTGGGCCACGATGGGAAGAACGACGGGAAGCTTCGCATTCACATCCCGGCAGGCCAGCACGGCCTGGTGCAACTCTTCGAGGTAACCGAAGGTTTCCAGCATGAACAAATCCACGCCGCCCTCGACCAGCGCTGCGGCCTGTTCGCGAAACGCCGTTCGGGCCTCTTCAAATGAAGTTTTTCCCAGCGGTTCGATGCGAACGCCCAGCGGGCCCATCGATCCAGCAACCCAAACATCGAAACTCTTGGCTGCTTCGCGAGCCAAGTGAACGCCCGCCACATTAATGTCGCGCACGCGATCCGCCAGGGTGTGCCGCGCCAGGCGAAAGCTGTTCGCGCCGAAAGTATTGGTTTCGATAATCTCGGCCCCGGCCTGCAGATAATCGTGGTGGACGGCGAGGATTAACTCCGGCTGCGACAAGTTCAGCTCGTCATAGCAGCGGTTGATAAAGATGCCCTTGGCATAGAGAAGCGTCCCCATAGCTCCGTCACAGAGCACGGGCGATTGCTTCAGACGTTCAATAAAGTTCTGCGCCATCTTCTTGAGAATACAAGAAGGGCTGAGATAATTGAATCATTGAGCGATTGAGGCATTGAATCATTGAAGGTCAAAGGCTCTTGGATTTTCAAAATGCCTCAATGTCTCAATGTCTCAATGATTCAATGATTCAATGCCCTTTCCGCCTTTGCTATAATCCTTATTCCTGCATCCAAGCGATTATCCCGCATGAGGTTGGAGTCCCAGGTTTGAAAAGATTCTTGATCCTTATTCTTGTGTTATTCCTGCTGCCCGCCAGTTTGATGTGGCTGAGTTGCGGCGGCAAGTCCTCCAGCAGCAGCTCAACAACCAGCGGTCTCGGATACCGCGTCTTTATCTCGGATAGCGTCACAGCCTCGACCTTGGCTGGTGTGTATGTCGTCAATGCTTTAAACGATACGCGTGGGCCCCTATCCCCGATTTCCGCCGGCAACACTCCGGGAATGATGGTGGTCACGCCCAACCTGGCCCAGACCCTGGTCTTCAGCGCCAACGGTACGCAATTCTCCGACAACCAGTTGACCCTCATCAACAACGCCAGCGAGTCCGCCGCCTTTCACCTGATCTTGCCCGGCATGACCGAGAGCATCGTCGTTTCGCCCGACAGCTCTACCGCCTACGTCGCCGCGCCCAATTTCCCGGTGACCGGGCAATCTCCCGGAGCCATTGCAGTCATTGACCTGAAAACCGGCGCCCTCACCGCCTCCATTAGCTGCCCGCCTGTGAACCCCACCAACCCCGTCTGCGTGTGGCCCGGCACCGTGCCTCAAGGATTCAACCAGCCTTACCAGTTTCTCACCATGGGAAATACCGGCACGCGAATCCTGGCTTTCAGCCAGGGCGCGGATTCCGTCGCGAATACGATTGCGGTGATCACGCCCTCGAGTGTGGCAACGCAGTATCCCGTTATCACTTTCGTGCCCGGCTTTGACCATCCAGTGGCGGCATTCTTCAACAGTGACGACACCGCCGCCTACGTACTGAACTGCGGCGCCGAGTGCGGCGGGCAACAAGCCAGCATTCAAACTCTCGATTTGACGACGAATACGGCAGGCCCGACTGGCGTCGTCTGCACTCCCGGCGGTAATCCATCGTGTATCGGTACTCTCGACCTAACCGCCGGCAGTGTAGCTCTGATCAATGGATCGACCATGTATGTTGCAGGCACGCCGCCATTCATAGGCGGAGTTCCGCAGCAGCCCTGCACAGGGGAGACGACAGCGGCACAATCCTGCGGGCTGCTCACCGTCGTTGACCTGTCCAACATGACGGTGACCAATTCCGGGATCATCATCACCGACGGATATCACAATCGAATCGCACTCGGCCCCAACGGACAGCTCTTCATCGGCGCGCGCACTTGCACCGAGATCGTCCCGCCCATTCCGCCGCCAGCCGGGGCCGAGGTCCGCGGTTGCCTTTCTATTTACAACACGCTGACGAGCACCGTGGGCAATGTTCCGCCTGGGGGTGTCGCAATTCCTAACCAGAACGGAGACGTGACCGGCATCCAGCCCATCGCCCGTCGCCAAGTGGTCTATTTGGTCCAGGGCGGATCACTCTACATCTACGACGCCACGTTCGATGGCCTGGAGTACAACCCGAGCAATCCGTATAACCCGGGTGAGGTCAACGGCCTCGTCGGCTATTTCATCAACGTCAAGACCGTCGATTTTTAAGGGTCGTCGTTCGCTGTTGGCCTCGGTTCTGGCGAACAGCGAATTGCGAACGACCGACGACGAACGACCGACGACTCCCTTACCGCGGCATCAGCGTCATCTCATGCGCCCGATGTTGCTCGATCGCGGTCTGCGAGAAGGGAAACGCAAAGGTCGAGCCTCCGTACCAGGCCGCCCACTGGTCCATGTAATACGGACTGAGGAAGATTCCGCTCTCTCCCGTCACCACGTTCAGCGTGCTTTCGTCAAAGTTCGCAAAGTTCCACGTCAGCCGTTCGGAAGCCCCAAACCTGCGGCTTCCCGCCTTCACCGTGTACGTGCTCCCGCTCAAAGGATGCATCCCCGGCCCCGTGAAGCGCCCAATCACCGGAAGCCGGCTGAGCACCGGATGATCGATTTCGACCGTATAATTCCCCCCCCAATTCCATTGATCAAGGTCCAAGGGGGCTTGCGAAGGGACTTGCGCAGGAATTCTCGAGGGATCTCCCGCAGCACCTCCCGTCTGCTTCACCGCGCTCTCAACCGCGGCCGTCAGCAGGCTTCCGTAGTCGGAGTATCCCGGCGGCAGCCAGCGCGCGGGCTGCTTGGTAAGCACATTCTCCAGCCAGACAGACGACATCGGCCAACGATAGCTCCTCCAACTCAGCGCGCCGGAAGCCGCGCTTGCATTCGGGCTTGACGCCGGTGCATCCGCCGCCGCGCCCAGCTTCGGCTCCAGCAGCAACCGCGTCAGTTCCTGACGCGCCTTGGTCTCAATCGTCGGCGCCGCTGAATCCGCCGACATCCGCCCATCCCAATCGCGCAGAATATCCGCCGCCCGCTTTGCCCGCTCTGAGGCGCTCGCCGCGTGATCGACCGCGTACACAAATTTGTCGGCGCAGAAGCGGTCGTAGGTCGAGGACACATCCATCTGCAACTCCAGCATATCCGCTGGCGCAAACTTCTTTCCCGATTCGAGCACCCGATAGATGCGATCCGTCCGCCAGGGCGCTTCCCATTCCGTGCTGATCGAATATTTGTAGTCCTCTGGAGCGATGCGGCCGTTGGCCGTCGCCAGAATTCCCGACGGCGGATCATAAACATGCGGCATCTCGTCGAAAGGAATCCAGCCTATCCACTCGTGCGCATCGTCGCTGCCGCCGACCGGCAGGCTGCCATCGCCCGCCGCCCGGACCGGCACGCGCCCCGTCGCCTGATATCCGATGTGGCCATCGACATCGCCGTATATCACGTTTTGTCCGGGCGCGCCAAAACCCGAGAACGCCTTCCGAAACTGCTCCCAGTTCTCGGCGGAGTCCGCGTCGAAGAACATCAATCCCATGCCGTCCTGCAACGTCCAGCGCAAGGCAATCCTGCGCGTCTCGCCCGGAAGCAGCTCGGTGATGATCGGTCCGTGCCGCGTGGTTACTACGTCGAGCGTCACATCCGGCTTTCCTTTGACCTGAATCGTTTCCTGCCGGTGCTGCGCATCGACCCACCCTGCCGGAGTCTTGTACTGCCCCTGCGCATTGAACTCCTCTATGAAGTCGTCTTCCACAGTCGGCCCAACGTTGGTGAATCCCCAGCCGATGCGCTGGTTGTGGCCCACAATAACGAATGGAACTCCCGGCAGCGTAACGCCGGCAACGTCGAAGTTGCCGGTCTTTCCTGTTATTGTCGTTGTTGTTGCTGTTGTCCCTGCTGTTGTTGTTCCTGTTGTTGTTTTCAGGTGCGCCTCAAACCACAAGTTCGGCATCTGGTGGTCCAGGTGCATATCGTTCGACAGCAGCGGCTTCCCAGAAACCGTATGCTCACCGGAGACAACCCAGTTATTCGACCCCGCCCGAAAGGAATCGGTTTCTTCCAGCATCGGTTGTGGGTAGGGCGCGGCTTTGCCATTTGCTGAGAAATCCGCAGCATAAATAGAAAGGCTTTGAAGGGGCGCGGCTTCAGCCGCGCCGTTGAGGCCCTGAAAAAATGCGGGCTTTAGCCCCTGAGGGACGAGGCGTGCGCGTTGCAAGGAGTCTACGAAACCATCCCCCGGAGGCAGCCCAGAAATCAGCCGACTGTTCCCACCCTCCGGATCGACCTCTTCGTCGTCATCGTCGTCTTCATCGCCGCTGTTGGTCGCGGGTTCCCCATCTATCCGCCGCACTTCGGTTGGCGGACGGTCCCGCCAGGAAGAATTCACGTACAGGTCCGCCGTCAGTTCCGGTCCCAGCTTCGCCAGAATCTTTTCGCGCTCCAGCGCACGCAGGTAGGGGTAGTGGTTCAGATACTCCACCAGGAGCGCGCCCACCAGCAAGGAATCCGTTACCGTCCACGGCCGTGGCGCGTACTTCAGCAGACGGAATTCGAGCGAAAGCCGGTCGCGATGCGATTCGAGAAACGCATTCACTCCCCGGGCGTAAGCCTCAAAATAGACCCGGTCGCGCGCGGAGATACTCTTCTCCGCCGCTTCCGCCGCGATCCGCAGCCCCAGGATCCGCTGTTGGCGGTCCATTTTCACCGTGCTTTCGCCGATCACCTCCGAAAGTTCTCCGGCAGCGGAGCGCCGCATCATGTCCATCTGCCACAACCGGTCCTGCGCGGTCACGTACCCCTGCGCAAAAAATAAGTCTGCGAGCGTGGCCGCCTCAATCGTCGGCACCCCGTGCTCATCGCGCACCAAGCGAACCTTCGACGAAATTCCCGCCACGTAGACACTGCCATCCAGTTGCGGCAGCGGACGCCGCGCAATCCAGTAGAGCCACCAGAGGCCGACGCTGAGCGCCACGAGCAGCAGGCAAACCGCGTAGTAAAGCACCCGGAGCGCAGAATGACGATTGCGCCGGCGGACTTCAGACGGTGAAACCTCAGGCAGGGAAGTGGCAGAAGACATTACTGAAAGATTGTAGGGGCGCGTGATGTCTGTGACAACCGCCGGCCTTGACTCTCACTCCATCACAAACACTGTCATCTTGAGCGAAGTGGCTGCTCCGCGAAGCGAAGCAGCCGCGCAGTCGAAAGACCCCTACATATCCAACACTCCCCACGAAGTGTCAGGGCGTCCTCCCCAAGACCCCTGTGGAGCGGACACTCCTGTCCGCTGCCTTTGCCTTTGCTTTTGATTTTTTCGGAAAAACCCGTGCAGACGGGTGCCCCATCCTTGCGCGTTCTGTGCGCAAGGGTGGGATTGTGGCGCCGTTCCCCTTGGGATTCCCCCGTGGCCCGTGTGGTCGCGGGCTCCCGCGAATGCGCTAAAACGGCTCCTCAATCTCCGTCCCGCCCAAAGCCATCTGCTCTTCCGCCGCCTTCCGCGCCTTCGGAGCCTTCTTAAACGTAACTTCCAACAGCCGCGGATAAGCCACGCCCTTGCCCGCCAGGAGCTCTTCGACAGTAAGAATCTGAATGCGCGGATACCGGTCCTCCAATCCAGGAGGCTTGTAGAACCCGGCTTCCGCAGCCTCTTTCAGCATGGGCTTGGTAGGAGCTTCCATGCAGATTAGCACGCCGATCTGTGCATCCTCCCGATCAATGACGCCGCGTAGGTCGCGCACGTAAGCGGACTGCACGTGTCCAGCCTTGACGGAAAAAATGATCTGCTTGGTTTTGCGATCTCTCTTGTTTTCGTCGTGGAAGTAGAGGCGTCCGTCAATGCCGCGGTCCGCGCCTTTCTTCTCTTCCGTGGGCCTCGCGCCAACGAGACTGAGCGCCCACCACTGAAATTGATAGGGGTCATCCTGCGCGAGTCGTTGAGCGCCCGGCAGATCAACCGGCTCACCGATGATCTCGTAGGTCTCGCGCACGGAATCGCCGAACGCATCATCAAGCCGTTTCTTGATGAGCCCAATGGCTAGGTGGGTGATGTCGATTCCGATCCAGCGGCGATTCAGACGCTGCGCGACGGAGATCGCAGTACCGCAGCCGCAGAACGGATCAAGGACGATGTCGCCTTCGTTGGAACTGGATTTGAGTATTCGCTCCAAGAGCGCCTCGGGCTTTTGCGTAGGATAACCGAGACGCTCAATCGCGACCGGATTAATTGGGTCGATATCCGTCCAGACATCTTGCAGCGGCTGCCCCAAACTCTCATCGAGATAAAGCTTCAGATAGGGCCACGATCCCGGCTTATCGGGCTAATAGACCTTGCCGAGACGATCAAGTTCCTCCAGTTCCGAAGGCGGTCTCATCCAGTGGCGACCCTTAGGCGTCGGATCGATGCCCCGCCAGGGCTTCCCCGTTTCGCCATGACGAACGCCGGATCCTGTGATGTCCTGTCGCTTGTAGAGTCGTCCAGCCTCCTCATACTTGTAGTGGGACTTTACGTAGGTCTCGGCCAGAGGAAGCTTTAGCGTTCGCCAAACACATGCGTCGGTCTTGGCGTAGAAGACGATCGTGTCGTGCACAGGGCCATATCGTCGGGCGCTGTTGTGGGAGTGGCTACGCTTCCAGATGATCTCACTGCGAAAATATTGCGGCCCAAACACTGCGTCCATGAGCATCTTCAAATAGTGGCTCGCCGTCGGGTCGGAATGCAGATAGATCGACCCTGTCACCTTGAGCACGCGATGCAGCTCGATCAGGCGCGGGGCCATCATGGCGAGATAGGCCATCATGTCGCTGTGGCCGAGGAAGGTGCGGAAAGCGCGCATGGCCTCAGAGACCCGTCCGCCGCGCTCGACGATTTCCTCGTAGGCCCGCTCGGCGTCCACGTTCCACTCCCACGTGTCCTCGAAAGCCATGATCTGTGAACTGGAGCGCGTGCCGTCCTTCTCGGCGAAAAGTACGTTGTAATCCTGGCGGCTGTTGAAAGGCGGGTCGAGGTAGATGAGGTCAACGGACTCATCCTTGACGTGCTGGCGCAGGACTTCGAGATTGTCGCCGTAATAGAGTTTGTTCTTTTCCACTGCGGCTCGATTCTAACCCGGATAAGACGGTTGCGTAATTTGCGAGCTTGGTATGTGCTGGAGTCGCACTTTACCTTCATCACATTCCAGTTGTGATGGCCATTACAGACACTCAACCCGTCCATGCGCGAAAATAGCGATTGAATTGGTGCAGCGAGAGGTGTGCCCGTCAACCTGGACAGCCCTCGAAGCTGCTCTAGCCCGGCGGTAGTTGTTCTTTGAGAACTAAATTCGAGGTATTTCGAGGAGTGAACGGGCGTCAAAACGGCCCCGAATTCTATGAATTTTAAGAGAAAAGAGCGAAGAATTGAGCTAAGTCCTTATTCCGGAATATTTTGAAAATAAGTCCTTAGCGCTCTAGATTTTGAAGGGAAGACTCCCCCTAACCCTGTGATTCCAGAAGATCGGGGGGAGGGGGGTGGTGGTAAACACGCATTAATACCTTGAAAGTAAACAGGCAAGAAGAAGAAAACGAATCAGGAGCGCGAAGTCGATTCACTCTGACAGGCCGAAGCGGGAGAAGTCAGTTGGCGCAACCCGCGCTCCGCCCAGTATCATGTTGGAACCCTTGGCGCGCATAATCATCTTGAGTGTCCGCGCCGCCCAACATGCTGCAGAAACGAATCGACGATCAGCCGACCATCTCGCGGGAGAACATCCGCGAGGCCGAAGGAATTTTCCTGCAGCATCTCAAACGCGTCGGGCTCAAGCAGACCGCGCAGCGCAACGCAATTCTGCGGACCTTCCTGGAAACTCGTGAGCATCTTTCGATCGACGAATTGTATCGCCTGGTCAAGAAAACCGATCCGCGCATCGGTTTCACCACCGTCTACCGGACGCTGAAGCTTCTGGCGGGTTGTGGCCTGGCCAGCGAAGTCGCCTTTCACGACGGCATCGCGCGTTACGAACACCAGTACAATCGGCGCAGTCATCACCACATGGTATGCACAGAGTGTGGCGCCTCGGTTGAATTTTTCTCGGAGAAAGTCGGAGAAATCGAGCGCGAGATCGGACGCAAGCACCGTTACGTTACCACCCGCCACACGTTCCAGATTTATGGTGTTTGCGAAGAATGCCGAAAGAAAACGAATGGACGCCGAATTGTCTAGTCCAGAGAATGGTGTCGAGAAAAGTGCCGGGCAAAGCGCCGACAAACTTGCCGAGAAAAGCCCCGCGAATCCGGCGCAACCTTCCGTGAAGTGTCCCCATTGCGGAACGGTGATGCCCGCGAACTCGGAATTCTGTCCCGGTTGCGGATGGTCGATGACACCGCTTCCTCCCGCGGAACGGGCGGCCGCGGCGGTCGCCTATCTCACTTTTGCCCCGGCCGCGGTGATCTTGTTTCTGCCGGCATTTCGCAACAACCGCTTTGTCCGCTTTCATGCCTGGCAAAGCGTTTTGCTCTGGGGAGTCTTTTTCGTCTTGACCATCGGCGCACTCTTCCTTTCGAATGTCGCTGCCGCCATGGCTTTTCTGCTGTTTGGAATTCTGGCTTCGCTGGCCATGTTGTTCTTGTGGATTGTGCTTTCGATCAAGGCATGGGAGGGCGAGCGCTTCGAGTTGCCCCTGTTCGGCATGTTGGCGGAGCGACTGAAGTAGGTTAGACATTCGCGGGCTCATCGTTCAAAATAATTAATTCACTTCGTATCGCACTTTATACTTCACTCTGCATCCGAGGAGACCTCATTGAGCCAGCTTCAGCGCGTTAAGATCAGCGCTCTCGGCACCTATGTTCCGCCTCGACTGCTCACCAACGCCGATCTGGAAAAACTTGTCGATACCAACGACCAGTGGATCATGGAGCGCGTCGGTATCCGCGAGCGTCACATTGTGGACAAGGGTGTTGCCTCCAGCGACCTGGCGGTTGAGGCGGCGAAGAAAGCGCTGGCCGAGCGCGGCATCGAGCCTTCCGATCTCGACGCGATCATCGTGGGGACGGTTACGCCCGACATGTTCTTTCCCTCGACCGCTTGTCTCGTGCAACACAAGCTCGGCGCGAAAAATGTCTGGGGATTCGATGTCTCGGCTGCCTGTTCGGCGTTTGTCTACGCGTTGCAAGCCGGAGCGCAGTTCGTCGCCACCGGTTCCCATAAGAAAGTGCTGGTGATTGGTGTTGACGTGATGTCGTCGATCATCGATTACACCGACCGCGCGACTTGCGTTATTTTCGGCGATGGAGCGGGCGCGGTCCTGCTCGAACCCGCGGAAGACGAGTCCATCGGGCTGATTGACTTTCTGCACGAAGTGGATGGATCGGGTGGGTGCTCGCTGTATATGCCTGGAGGCGGAAGCCTGAATCCTTCGACTCACGAAACCGTCGATAAGAAGATGCACTTCGTTCATCAGGACGGAGCCGCCGTCTTCAAGTTCGCGGTGCGCAAGATGGCGGCGCTCTGCGAAGAAATTCTCCAACGCAACAACATCAAGGGCAGCGAGATCGACGCCTTCATCCCGCATCAGGCGAACAAGCGCATCATCACCGCGACTGCCGATCGTCTGAAGCTGCGTCCTGAAGCCGTGATCATCAACATCGAGCAGTATGGAAACACCACCGCAGCAACGATTCCGCTGGCAATGGAAAGCGCGCGCCAGGAAGGCAAATTGAAGAAGGGAAGTCTGGTGCTGCTCGCTTCGGTGGGCGCTGGATTTACGGTCGGTGCGACGCTGCTGCGCTGGGCGTATTGAAGCAGGTCTCAGGTTCCGTCGGCGGCTGAAGCCGCGCCCCTTCAAAACGAAGTTATCAAAGGAGCGAACATGTACGCCAAGTTCAAGGGCAAAGCCCATGACAGCCCGACGGGAGAGCGTGACAAGCGCCTGCACGCGCTGCTCCATGAGTAGAAGCGCCTGTCCGCATACTCGTATCCGGCTAAAAGCTGCTCTGGGCTCATCTGTTTGGGCGGGAAGACCACGTCTGCGCGGCCATTGTACTTGCTCCAGTCGCGCGTCAGAATCCGGCCCTCTGCTTCCAGACGTTGGTACAGCCGAGTTCCTGGAAAGGGAGTAAGGATGTTGAACGTCGCATTCTGGACGCCTGCTGCCTCGAGGAAGTCCACCGTTTCGGCGAAGATCGCTGGCGCGTCGTTATCGAAACCGAAGACGATACCCGCCTGCACCGCTATGCCATGAGAATGGATCCGCTCGATCGCGCGACCGTATTCCGACACACGGTTGAAGCCCTTTCTCACTTCATTCACGCTGCTTTGCGAGATTGACTCCAGCCCGACGAACAGTTGCTTGCAGCCGCTGCTGGCGGCCAACTCCAGGAACTCGTCGTCCTGGGCAGCATGGATGCTGGCTTGGCTGCTCCACCACTTGCGATGGGGAGCAAGAGCCCGGAACAGCGCCTTGGCGTGCTCCATGTCGCTCGCGATGTTGTCATCCCACAGGATGATCACCTTGCCGGGAAAAGAACCGTACTCTTCTGCGACCGCATCCACACGTCGCTGGCGCACGTGGCTCTGATACATGACGGCGAGGGTGCAGAAATCGCAACGGTGCGGACAGCCGCGCGTGGCAAACAGAACTCCACCTGTATGATCGCGCCGGTGAAACAGGTCCTTCCGCGACATCGGGGCATGTTCCAGAGTCGGGGGTTCAGAGGAACAGTACCTGTGGCCATGCCGCCCCGCGTCAAAGTCGCGCAAGAATTGCGGCCAGTGCGACTCAGCCTCACCGACGAAGACCACATCCGCGTGCGCCTGTGCCTCCTCTGGCATTAGCGTGACATGCGGCCCGCCCAACACCACCGGAATTCCTCGCTGCCGGAACCGGTCTGCCATGGCATAAGCGTGAGGCGCACTCGGGGTGTGAAAGGTAATCGCCACCAGGTCCGCTTGCACACCGAAATCGACCGGCCTCACCACCTCATCGATATGGAGCACAGTCCAGTGCGATGGTGCAAAGGCCGCAAGATACGGCATGGTGATCTGCTGAAAGTTCAGGACACGGGAACGCCGCACCTTCTGGATTTCGGGTGAGGACGCGGTGATCAGAAGCAAGGTTGGCACAATAGGTTGGATGTGAGGTCTACTTGATCGCCAGCGCTCCGACGAGCGACTCGAAGATCTTGAATCCATCGGTGCCGCCTAGTTCGGGTTCGGCGGCGCGTTCGGGATGGGGCATCATGCCCAGCACATTGCGTCCCGGGCTGCAGATTCCGGCGATATTTTCGAGCGATCCGTTGGGATTCGCGTCCGGTGTGATTTCGCCTTGCGGGTTCGAGTAGCGGAAGACGATGCGATGGTCGCGCTTCAGTTCCGCGAGAGTAGTCTCATCGCAAAAATAATTGCCTTCCATGTGGCCAATGGGGATGGTCAGCACTTCGCCTTTGCGGCATGTGTTGGTAAACGGCGTGTCGTTGTTTTCGACTCTCACCTGTACCGGCTTGCAGACATATTTCAGGCCGATGTTGCGCATCAGCGCTCCGGGCAGCAAACCAGATTCACATAAAATCTGGAAGCCGTTACAGATGCCGAGAACCAGTCCGCCCCCGGCGGCGAACTTGCGGACGGATTCCATCACTGGAGAGAACTTCGCAATCGCCCCGGTGCGCAGATAGTCGCCGTAGGCGAACCCTCCCGGCACAATGACCACATCACAATTCTGCAGGTCGTCGGAGTCGTGCCAGAGGAAAGTTGCCTGCTGCTTCGCCACCTGCTCAGCCGTCCAGAAAGCATCGTGATCGCAGTTCGATCCGGGGAAAATAATGACGCCAAATTTCATCGAAAACCTCGTTACCTATATTGTAGAGGCGAGTTGGATGGTCTTGGGATGCGTCTATGGTGACAAGCTACTATTCTCAGGTCAAGGAAATATTGCGAGCGAACCCATGCGATTCGAACCCGTGGTTGATCGCATAGGCAAGCTCCTCGTGAACCTCTTCGCGAACCTCCACGCGAACAACGTCAATCCGCGCTCTGACGGCACGAATTGCCTTGGCTATTTCTCACCATGCAAGTGCTGCGCGAGGTAGTTGGCAATGCCCATTTCCTTGATGGAATGAAGCTGCGCCTCCAAATAGTCCACGTGCCGCTCTTCGTCCTTAATCATGCGCTCGAACTGAGCCCTGGTGCCGTCGTCCTTGACCTCGACGCAGACCTTCACGGCTTGGTTGTATTGGCGCACCGCATCCAGCTCGTCCTTTAGGTTAATTTCCATTTGCTGCTGCACGTTGCTGCCGAGTTGAGGCTTCAATCCGACATCGACCGTGGGTATGCTGTCCAAGAAGATAATGCGCTCAATGAGGCCTTCTGCGTGGTGCATCTCCTCGATGGCCCGCCCCTTCGTGCGCTCGCCAAGCCGTTTGTAGCCCCAGTTCTGGCACATCTCCGACTGCGTCATGTACTGCACAATCGCCGTCAATTCCGCGCTTAGAGCCGCGTTCAATTCCTTAATGACTTTCTCATCGCCGTGCATTTTCCGCCCTCCGCAGTTCAACGTTAGTTCATCACTCTAGTTCATCGCTTTAGTTCACCATTTTGCAATTTTGGACGACAGTCCTGCTGTGACCCAGAGCACAAGGGTGTGGTAGGTCGCGCGAGGGCGCCACCCATCGCGTGAGAACCTCCAGTGACCCCGCCACCTGGCCGCGAATGTCAGCCGGCTGGGTCATTTTATCCCTGTCGTCATTATGGGTGACCTGGCGAACTGCGGCACGCGTTTTTCGAGGAAGGCGCGGATGCCTTCAACAGCGTCCGGAGTGGCCATAAGGTCATTCAGATATAGCGATTCTATTTGCGGAAGATCCTCATCCAAGGCGCGGCGCAAGGGCCGGCGAGCAGCTTGGCAGGCGTACTTCAGCGCCGATGGAGAACGGGGAAGAAAATCGGATTCCAGCCAGGCCTCGAGTGCGGCGTCGAGATCGTCGGCGCATCGCGCAACCAGCCCGCAACGAGCCGCCTCTTCGCCAGACAGGGCGGCGCCGGTCAGCAACAACCGGGAGGCGACGGCTAGCCCGACGCGAACCGGCAGCAGGGCGGAAGCCGCGGGAGCAAACACCGCCAACTTGATTTCGGGGGAAGCAAACTGGGCGGTCTTATCGGCAAGAATCAGGTCGCAGGCGAGTACGAGTTCGAATCCTCCGCCCAGGCACTGGCCTCGGACGGCGGCGATGACGGGCGCGGGGGCATCCGCGATCCGCCGCAGAAGATTGTTTAGCGCGCGCAGGGTTCCGGCGATTTGATCGGGCAGGTGCTCCTCGATGCTGGCGCCAAAGCTGAAGTGGAGACCGTCGGCGGCAATAACTATGGCGTTCAGCTCGCGCCCCGCACACAGGGAGAGTGCGGAATCGAGTTCGCGGATCATGGAATGATCCAGTATGTTAGCCTTTGGCGACGCCAAGGTAATGCGCGCGATCCGCTCTTGATGTGTAAACTGGAATCGGATCTTCTCGAAATTCATTTCCGTCCTTCCGATCAACTCTCCTTGGAACAGGGCACAAGGGATATATGAAAGCGCCGCTGCCGATCACACCAGCAGGCCGTGCTCGCGCAACTTCCGGTACAAATTCCGCTCGCTGATTCCGAGCATCTTGGCCGCGTTTCCGCGGTGACCCTTGCTGGCCTCGATCGCTAGACGAATGTGCGTGAGCTCCGCTTCTTCGAGCGTCGGCAGCGGGGCGTCCGGCGCTGATGGACTGGCGGGCTGAACGGGCTTCGAAGTCCGCAAGGGCGCGGGGAGGTGTTCCGGCAGAACCAGCGATCCCTCACAGAGCACCAGGGCCGCTTCCACCACGTGCAGTAGCTCGCGCACATTGCCAGGCCAGTTATGCCGCCGCAGGAGTTGCAGGGCCTCTTCGCCGATCTGTTTGTTGGAGCCGAAGCGCTCGTTGAGCACGGTCACGAAATGTTGGGCCAGCAGGTCCACGTCGGTCTTACGGGCGCGGAGGGGCGGCACCTCTAATGTGATTGTGCTTAGGCGGTAAAATAAATCCTCGCGGAAAAGGCCCTGCCGCACCATGGAGGGCACATCGCGATTGGTCGCGGTCAGAATCCGGACATCCACTTGAATTTCCCGGGTGCCACCGACATGCCGGAACGTGGAGGTATCGAGGACGCGCAGCAGCTTGGTCTGCGTCGCCGGGCTCACCTCCCCGACCTCGTCCAGGAAAATCGTTCCCCCGTGGGCGACTTCGAACAATCCAGGCTTGGCGCGGTCCGCTCCGGTGAAGGCGCCACGCTCGTGACCGAACAATTCGCTCTGGAGCAGGTTTTCTTGTAGCGCGGCGCACTCGACTACCACGAACGGCCGCGAGCGGCGGGTGCTGCGCGCGTGAATCAGCTTGGCCACCCGTTCCTTTCCCGCACCCGTCTCGCCGGTTATGAGCACGGTCGAATCGCTGGGGGCTACACGTTCGATCAGATTGATCAAACGGCGAAATTCCGGGCTGTCGCCGATGAAGGAATTGCCGGGATTCGGAGGAGTCAGAACTCGATCGAGAAGATTCGCTCTTTGGCGCAGCGATCGGCGTTCTATCGCCCTTTGAATGCGAATCTGGAGTTCATCCAGCGGGCAAGGTTTCACCACGTAATCGAAGGCGCCGATACGGATCGATTCGATGGCGGTATCGATGGAACCGTGTCCGGTCAGCATGATGACCTCGGCCGTCGGCGTGGCGGCTTGGATGGCCTTCAGCGTCTCGAGCCCGCCCATACCGGGCAAGTGCAGGTCGAGCAGGACGACTTCGGGCTCCGCCGCCACGACTCGCTGGATTGCCTCCTCGCCCGAGCCCACCGCGTCCACTTCGTAGCCGAGACGGCTCAGTTCGCCCGCCATCACCTGCCGGAATGCAGTATCGTCATCGACCAGAAGGAGGGAAGGGCGCTTCATTGTCCGTGCCCGTCCTTCGGTTGCGGACCGGGATCGATGGCCGGGATCACGACTTCGAATATAGACCCCTTTCCAGGGGTACTCTCGACCAGGATGTTGCCTCCCCAACTGCGGACGGCGTTCAGCGAGAGGAACAGACCGAGGCCAGTGCCGCCCTGGCGGAGGCTGAAAAAGGGCTCAAAGATCTTTTGACGATATTCCGGGGCAATGCCGCATCCTTCATCGGTGACGCGAACGTGCACCGCATCACCGCCTTCGAGCGCCACGACGACCTTGCGGCCCGGCTTTGATGCCTGAATCGCGTTGAGCAGAAGATTGACCAGCAGGTTCTGCAACTCGGCCTCGTCGGCACGGACGTGCAGGGTGGTCGGGAACGGCCGCACTGCGACGTCCACCGAATTGGCGCGGGCCGTTGGATCGACGAGCCTCTGGGCGGCTGCGATGGCCGCACCCAGGTCCACGATATCTCCGGCGTGCCGCTGTCCGCGCGACAGGCGCAGGAAGTGCTGAGTGATGCCGCGGCAGCGCAGGATCTGTTCGCGCGCGATGGTTGCATTCTCACGGATTCTGGCCTGATCCACCTGCCCGTTCCCCCCTGAGGGAGTCTCGCGCAGGATGCCCTCCACGCACATCAGGGTCGTTGCCAGAGGGGTGTTCATCTCGTGCGAAAACCCGGAGGCCAGGACTCCTACCGACGCCAGGCGGTGGGACTCGGCCAGCTTGGCCTCGGCCGCTCGGCGCTCTGAGATGTCGCGCCACACCTCTACCACTTGAACCAGCCGCCCCGAGGCGTCCAGAATCGGTGAAGCGTGGATTTCTTCCCAAGCTACGGTTTCATTGCCGGTTTTGCGCTCGCAGATCCGGACCTGACGCGCACCCAGCCGCAGGCAGGCGAGGGTGGGGCAGTCGGACAGGTTGCACGGCCCCGGTTCAAGGGCGTAGCAGCAGCAGCCGAGAACCTGCTCGCGGGAGCTGTTGGCTCGCTGCAGAAAGGCATCGTTGGCCGCCATAATCTTTCGCTCCGCGTCGAGGACAACGATCCCGTCATCAATACTGTTGATTACCGTTTCCAGCCGCTCCCGCTGGGTACGGACTTCGCCGACCAGGCCTGAGACCGAGTCGGCCATGGCATTGAACTCCCTGGCCATCCACGCCAGCGTGTCCGAGCCTTCCGCGGGCACACGCCGTTCCAGATCGCCCTGGGAAATCAGGCGCGCCGTAGTTTCAAAACGCTGCAAGCGGCGCATGACCGACACCCGTATCACCAGGGCGATGGCTCCCACGATAACGAAGGTCAAGGCGCCGGTGCCGGCTACCATCCAGCGCAGGTCCCGCGTCATCGCGGTGCGGACCTCTCCGGCGTTGTAGTCCAGTATCAGGATGCCATTGATTTTCTGGCTGGGATCGTGGCAGCGGTAGCACTGCTCGCGGTTGCGAATCGGCACGACGGTACGCAGAATCGTTCCACCCCGGGTTTCGATCACGCGGCTGGATCCGCGGCGTTCCGGCGGATCCCGATGGCAGGCCTGGCAGGTGGGAGAGTCGATCCGGAAATCATTCCCTACAGTCCCCGGCTTACTGGAGTAGCGTTCCACGCCGCTGCGGTCCAGCACTACGAGTTGTTCGATGCGCGACTGTTTACCGAAGCTCTCGACCATTTGCGCTATGAGGGTGCGGTCATTCCCCACCATCTGGTGCTCGAGCGCGGTACGTATCAATTCGCCTTCAGCCAGCGCCGTGCTGTGTGCGGTTTCGAGCAGGCTTTGAAAGTGATGGACCGAAAAGATGTAGGCGGCGACCGTGCAGGCCACAACCACCGCTGCGGTGACACCGAGCGCGAGGCCGACCGTCATGCTGGCAAAACGCAGCTTCATCATGATGGCACAGAGATGGCGGGATGATGGCACACGCGCCGACTGCCGTCAACGACTGACGAATAGTCAGGCTCGACCTGACATTCTGGCAGTCCGGTGGTTTCGCGCATTCCACATTCTCTGAAGGAAAAGGAGTTAGGCCTCGGCCAACGCTGGCACATCGCGTGCGATAGGAAGCGTTGAAGTGAGAAGTGCTGAAGGAGGGTTTCTGCCATGGAAATGCTTTTGATGGGCATGTGCGTAGCCGTATTTGGGATGGGAATCGCGGCGGTTGCGTTTGGAGCGGCGACCCGTTCGGAGTCATCGGATTCAGCTGTGCAGCCCGCGCTTTCACTAGTCAAAGCGGATGCCGCGGCCCACTTTTTCTCGGACCGTGTTGCTGCGCCGCCAACCGTACCGCCAGCCCCGACTTGGGCGGTGCCGATTGAAGTCCTGTTGCTGCAGATTGAAAACCACGTCCGCATGGAGCAGGCTGCTGCGGAATCGTTCGTGGCATACCCCACGCACGCCTTGTTGCACAGCAAGACGTCTTCACCGTTTGTGAACTGAGGTTTGTGAACTGCGGATTGTACAACGAAAGAGTGGCTCATGACGCATGAACTGCTGAACGGACTCTCGTCCGACGAAGCCGAGCAGGTTCTGAAACTCGGCACCAGGCTGATCGTTCCCAGCGGAGCCGAGTTGTTCCGGCTGGGCGACCACGCCGATCGCCTGTTCCTGACCGAACGCGGCCGGATCAGGCTTACCCTGCCGATGCAGGTCCGGGGCCGGGAAGAGGATATTTTCGTGGAAGAAAGATCTCCCGGTCAGACCGTGGGTTGGTCGGCCTTGATTCCGCCCTACCGGTTCACCCTTACCGCCACCGCGCCGCTGCTTGAAGCGGAAGTTATCGCGCTGCCGCGGGAGGCGTTGCGTGAGTATCTTGCCGCTAATCCGGCGGCTGGGTATAAAATCGCTCTGAATCTGGCCGTCGTCATTGGACATCGCCTGGAAATGTTCCAGACGATGTGGCTGCGCGAGATGCAGCGTACCGTGGAAGTGCGTTCTGCTTGACGCGGAGAATCGGCCCACAGGGGGGCGCAGTAGATGAGCGTTGACCAACTTTCCCAACCCGAACCTACGCGCCGCCGCATGGTTGGAATCTTCCTCGGTGGCGGCCTGCTTGCCTCTTTTGCTTCTTTCATCTATCCCGTGCTCCGCTATCTTGTCCCTCCGGCGGTGGTAGATCTCGGCGGGGACGAGGTCGTCGCCGCCAAGCTCACCGAGCTGAAGCCGAATTCGGGCAAGATTTTCCGGTTCGGCAGCCGTCCCGGCTTGTTGATCATGGAGAGCGACGGCACCTATCGCGCGCTCTCCGCTACTTGTACTCACCTCGGCTGCACGGTGCAGTATCGCAACGACCTGCGCGAGGTCTGGTGTGCCTGCCACAACGGAATCTACGATCTCAATGGCCGCAACGTTTCCGGTCCTCCGCCTAGGCCGCTCGACGTGTTTGATGTCCACTTGCGCGGCGATGACATTGTCGTCAGCCGGAAGCGGGAGGCGTGACCTTGTTAGCCGCCGTCCGCCGCTGGCTTGATGAACGTCTTGATTTGGACGACCTCACCGCGCCGCTCCGCCACAAGACCGTCCCCAGCCATCGCCTCTCCTACTGGTATTTTCTCGGAGGCATCACTCTCTTCCTCTTCGTGATCCAGGTGCTGACCGGGATCTTGCTGCTCCTGTATTACCGTCCGGGCGCGAACGAGGCCTTCGAAAGCGTGCAGTACATCATGACCCGTGTGAGGTTTGGCTGGCTGGTTCGTTCCATCCACTCCTGGTCCGCCAATCTCATGATTTTTACGGCCTTCGCGCACATGTTCAGCGTGCTCTTTCTCAAGGCCTACCGCAAACCCCGGGAACTGACCTGGGTCAGCGGTGTGCTGCTTCTATTTCTGGTCATGGGATTTGGGTTCAGCGGCTATCTGCTGCCCTGGAACACGCTGGCCTTCTTCGCCACCAAGGTCGGCACCGAGATCACGGGGCAGGTTCCGATCGTCGGCAAGCCCATGATGATCTTTCTCCGAGGTGGTGAAGATGTGACGGGAGCCACGCTGACCCGGTTCTTTGGATTCCATGTCGCAGTTCTCCCCGGAATTGCAACCGTGCTGCTCCTGGTGCACCTGTTGCTGGTGCAACGTCTTGGCATGAGCATTCCCCCGAAACTGGAAGTGCAGTGGACCGCGGATCCGTCTGCCAAGCGAGAAATGAAATTCTTTCCCAACTTCGTGCTGCGAGAATTGATGGCTTGGTACGTGGCTTTGGGAGTGTTGGGCGCGTTGGCAGCAGTCTTCCCGTGGAACCTTGGGGTCAAGGCAGATCCTTTTGTGTCGGCGCCAGCGGGAATCAAGCCCGAGTGGTACTTCCTCTTCATGTTTCAGACGCTCAAGCTTATCCCGTCCAAAGTGTGGTTCATCGACGGAGAGGTTCTGGGTGTAATTGGTTTCGGCTTGGTCGGCTTGTTGTGGCTGCTGCTGCCTTTCTTTGAGAGTGACCAACCCTCACATATGAAACGGTGGATCACTGGGCTTTCTGTCTTTGCTCTTGCGTACGTTGCAGGGATGAGTGTTTATGGCCTTCTTGCGAAATAAGCTCCGACCGTTCAGCGCCGCCCATGTCGGGTTGGCCGGCCTCGTCGTGTTCGCAGTGTGCCTGGGTTGCGGGCAAAGTTATGGGCAAACCAAGAACACCTGCCTAGATTGTCACTCCACCTTGCCTGATCCCCTGGGCGTGAGCCAGGAGAAGTTCAGCCAGGACATACACGCACAAAAAGGCTTGACTTGCGCCAGTTGCCACGGCGGCGACCCAACCAGCGACGATGCAGACAAAGCCATGAGCCCAAAAGCGGGCTGGAAAGGCAAGATCGATCGCAAACAGATCCCGCAGTTGTGCGGAAGTTGCCATTCGGATCCCGCCTATATTCGGCAATTCAACCCCAGTTTGCGCACCGACCAGTTGGACCAGTACCGCACCAGTGTGCACGGCAAGCGCTTCGCGGCTGGAGACACGAAGGTAGCCGTGTGCACGGATTGTCACAGCGTCCACGATCTGCGGGCGCCCAGCGATCCCCGCTCCACCGTTAACCCGGTCAACGTTGCGAAGACCTGCTCCCGCTGCCATGCTGATGCCAGTTACATGAATGGATATTCCATCCCCACGGATCAGTTCGCCAAGTACAGCACTAGCGTGCACCACGAAGCACTGGCGGTGCGAGGCGATCTGAGTGCGCCAACCTGTTCAACCTGTCATGGAAACCATGGGGCCGCGCCGCCAGGCGTAGACAAGGTTCAGAATGTGTGCTCGAACTGTCACGCTTTCCAAGCCCAGATGTACGAAAAAAGTACGCACAAAAAGGCCTTTGATGCGGCTTCTCTTCCCGGATGCGTCGTGTGTCATAGCAATCATGGCATCAGACATCCAACCGACGCGATGCTGGGCACTGGCCCTGACGCCGTCTGCATGCGCTGTCATGCCCCGGGTGACCATTGTGATCAAGCCCGGGCAGGATTACTGAGTAGCTTGACTCGATTGGACGAGGCCATTAAGAGTGCAAACTCGGTTCTTCGTGTCGCCGAATCTTCTGGCATGGAGGTGAGCGAGGCTCGGCTGGGACAGGATCAGGCACGCGATTCGCTGACTAAGGCGCGCGTCACGATCCATAGCTTCCGCACGGACTTGGTGGATCAGGATATTCAGGCGGGCCTGAAAATCGCGGCCCAGAACCTGCAGGCGGGGAAGGATGCCATGGTGGAACGCAACTATCGCCGTCTCGGGTTCGGAATCTCCGTCATAGCGATCGGGATAGTGCTGGCTGGGCTTCGGCTCTATATCAAGAAGATAGAGAGTTAGACCCACGCGTGAGCCCAACCCCTGCAGGCGCACGCTGCCTATGGCGAAGCACCATCGGCAGACGTTAGGCGGCGAGGAAAGACTTTTTCCGGGACAGGGATGCCGGTCCAAATCTCTAAGACATTCCTGGTGGGCGGCCCCCGCCAGAATCAGAGCCGCCCAAAACAGGGTTTCAGTTATTTCGCTGCATCGATTCGATGTGCTTATTCAAGTTGTTGATGCGCAACTGTACTTCGGAGGAGTGTCCCTGGCTCATACACCAGAAGAGTTCGCCCCAACCCGGCATCTCCTTCGCGCCATCTGTCGGCAAGCGTACGTCACCCACTATCGCGTTTCTAACGCGATCATAGGGATAATTGCTTAGGTTCTTTCTGGCAAGAATCGTGAGATCCGGTGGTGGGACTTTTAGCGCCTCAGCAGCTGAACCGTTTCCTCTGCCTTCCTTGCCGTGGCAGACAGCACAATATGCGGTGTACATCTCTTGACCTGACGCAGGCGACGTTGGCTTCACCGGCACATACTTGATCTGCCTTTGCTGAGATTCACAAAATGCTGCAAGACAAAGGAAGAGAACAATCAGTGAAAAGACTCTGCGAATGGACATCGCTCCCTCCTTTCCCCGCGCCTAACGAGACGCGGTTCTTAAGGTTCAACTTCGGGAGTTTTGTGAAGGATCCCCATCCCTCTACATTCATTATCCGCCTTTTGCGGGGGTTCGGCAAAAATCGTAGCTGCCCATAACTCGTTGCCACAAAAAGGGTTGGCAGTTGAGAAACTTCCGCCGAGCAACTTCCACCTGATCGCGGCAGCCATGGAAATGGTTGTCCCGATCGCGATCTCAGACTCTCACACGGCGTAGTGACAAGTATCACCGCATCGGAACTGGAACTGAGTATAATTTGTGGCGAGCGGGTAGCGAGAAGACACTGTCCGCCTGAACCCTGCAGCGGCGAAAAGAAACTCCTGCATTTGGCCGCGATGTTCTGTGGCCCCCCATCAGCCTATTCGTGAGTTCCACCTCGAAGGGAGAGGTATGGCGCTCAAGGTCCCCAACCGTTTGCCCGTCGTCCACCCTCAGAATGGAAGCGCGTGCCCGTGCTGCTGTAGGCAGCAGTGCAGGCCACTGACCGCTCTGATGGTGGTGAAGGGCGTCACATTCTTGGAGGAGGTATTTTATGGCTGATCTATATACCTGCAGCTGTGGCAACCAAACCTGGGAGATCCGCGACACGGGCGTACGCTGCACAGCGTGCGAGACGGAGTATGTCACGCTCCACACCCCAGTGTCGGAATTCAATTCCGCGGTCACGCAGGAAATGGAAGAGGAACTGGCAGAGTGACTCTCCGCATTCATTCCGAGGTGCCACGCGATGTTTCTTCCCGCCCTCAGGTAGAAGGAGTAACAACACTCCGGATGCTTGCAGGCAACATCGAAGCTGGAGACTAGCGGCGTCTGACAGAATTATTGCCGGCACTGCGCCTCCGGCTTCAGTAAGGAGGTTGTTATGCCAACTGTAACTGCTCCAACCCGCGTTAAACTGCAAAACATTCTGTTCGCCACGGACTTCACCCCATCCGCGCAATTAGCTCTGTCCTATACCCTCAACCTGGCTCACCGCTACGATGCTGAGGTGTACGTGGTGAACGTGCTGCCGCACCTGACGTTTGTCGAAGCGCCGCAGCCCGATCCGGAGCAAATCCGGCTGTTGGCCGCAAAACAAATGGCCGCCTTAGTGGGCTCCCAGTCGTTCAAGGGCATTCGGCACAAGGAACTGATCAAGGAGGGCGAAGTTGCAAAAGCGCTCGACACGTTGGTCTCGGAGTATGAGATCGACCTCATCGTCATTGGCACCTGCGGCCACAAGGGACTTGGGAAAGTGCTGATGGGCTCGGTGGCGGAAGAGGTCTTTCGCAATGCCCAGTGCCCCGTGCTCACGGTGGGTCCGCATGCTACCCACTGGGAGATCGATGGCAAACTGCGGCACATTCTGTATGCCACCGACTTCGGGCCAGAGTCGGTGCACGGTCTGCCCTACGCCATATCCCTGGCAGAGGAAAATCGGGCTCGGCTGACCCTCATGCATGTGGCGCCCGAACCTGGCGTCGTTCTGCCAGAGCCAGAACCCGGATCTATGCCCGTGGTTGACCCGGAAGAGGTGGTTGCTTCGACCGAGAAGCAACTCCGCGGCCTGGTTCCCTACGGAACAACGCTTTGGCATGAGCCCGAGTACATGGTGCAGTTTGGTCCCCCGGCTGAGATGATCGTGAAAATCGCTGCGCAGTCGGTCGACCTGATAGTGCTGGGCGTGAAACGGTCGGCGGCTTTGACCAAACACCTGGGTGCAGGCGTCGCTTATAAGGTGGCCTGCGAGGCGACGTGCCCTGTCCTTACGGTCGGCGCACGTTTCCGCGGCTAGCGAGAAGGGCGGACGGCCGGGCCGTCGCGTCACGCCTAACCGTCCCTCCTAACTGCCCTCCTAACCGTCGTTACTAACTGTGAAGGGTGCCCATCCCAGCAGAGATGGGCACCCTCAGAGTTCAAATGATTACGATAGGCCGGGGTAAGAATGCCCCGCTACCTTTGTGCCGACTGCGCAAGCCTCCCCTCCTTTTTTGGGCCTTCCAATTGCAAACCGCACGTTAGGCGCTGATCGGTTTTGTTAAACAAAGCCAATCTAAGTGACGCTGCGAAGCTATGCCCGTTGCGGCCCAGCAACCTAGCGGAGCACGTAACTCGCTGCCTGAGGTAAGACCGCGGATCGGTAAGAGCCAGGATCGGTAAGACCGAGGATCGGTAAGAGCAATGAATCAGTTCAAGTGGTACGCCGTCTACACTTACCCGCGCCACGAGAAAAAGGTTTTCGAGCAGCTTATGCTTCGCGAGATCGAGAGCTTTCTGCCGTACTATCGCGCGCTTCACAAGTGGCGCAATGGCTGCAGGGTTGAAGTGCAGGTGCCGCTTTTTCCCGGATACCTATTCGTCCGCATCCGGCTGCATGAGCAGTTGCGCGTTCTGCAGGTGCCTAACCTGGTGAACCTGATCGGCTTCGGCGGCTCTCCGGTGGCGTTACCCACGGAAGATATCGAGGCGCTGAGAGCAGTTTTGTCGACCCTGAAAGCCGAGCCTCATCCCTTTTTGAAAATCGGCGACCGGGTTCGGATCAAATCGGGATGTCTGGCTGGAATCGAAGGGATCCTTCTGCGCAAGGCAACGGGCTTTCGTTTTGTCCTTAATGTCGACCTGATCATGCAGGCAGCGTCGGTAGAAATGAGTGCCGAAGACGTTCGAGCCGATTGCTTCGTTTCCCATCCCCGCGCCCCATCGCCAGCAGTCTGCCATGGTTAGGGTTTCTTGATTTCACATCTACTTTTGGAGAGGTCCATGAACAAGGTATGTCTTCACATCAGTCTCGCAGTTGCAGTGTTGCTGGCGTCGAGCCGGTTGGGTTTCGCCGCGCCTCAGAACGGCCTCGAAACGAACGACCTGGCAACGAACGGCCTGGCAACGAACCGCCCGGCAACGAAAGGCCTGGCAACGAGCGCCGAAGCAGAATCGTCGCCCGCCCCGGCAGCCTCGAGTTATCCGGATGCTCCGAGCGCGGTAAAACCGCCGGGCGAGATGGGCGCCGAGCAGGCTGGTTTCCGGGCGCCCGCACCGGCCGCGACCGGCGGCTTGAGTCGTGCGATTGACGGCAAGTACATGATTGCTATGAGCGCGATGTTTGCCTCGTCGATTGCGAATGTTGAAGAAACCAATAGCTGTCTTGAACAGCACACTTGTTCGTTCGTTCCGGTTGCGTTTCGCAGTCGCTGGGCACTCTACGGCGCCGGCATTCCGGCGGAACTCGGCTTCGCATATCTTAGCTACAAGCTAAAAGAGCATCGCCATCGCTGGTGGTTTGTTCCGGCCATGGTTGTGACTGGCGCCAATTCATACGTCGCATACCATTCCGCAACCCGAGAACAGCTCCCCCAGGACAAGTAAATGAGCGACCGGCAGGCAGTCGTCTTGAGCAAAGGGAATGAATTGGAGCGCCTCGGTTTACCCGGGGCTCTTGCCATGACGATCGATTCTCCAAACGATCAGATTTCCATCATGCAGTTCTGGCGCGTCCTCCAGAAGCGGCGCTGGCTCGTCCTCGGGAGTCTCGCTTTCGTGGTGCTGCTGGCGATGGCATTCTCGCTGATTCTCCCCAAACGCTATGACGCTTCCGCTCGGCTCCTTCTCGACTTGGACGGAAACGACGACCTCAGTTTGGAGCGGGTTGTCATGCCCATGGGATTGGACCTTAACACCAAACTCGAAACCCAAATCCGCATTGTCGAGAGCAATACGACCGCGATCAGCGTCATCAAGCAGTTGGGGTTGCACCATAAGAAAGATTTCGCTGGACGCAGGACCGTTCCGCCCGATCGGGACTTCGACAATGTGGACTTGAAGACGCGGGCTAAGTTGACGGAGGCGTTCCACAAATCGCTCGGCGTAAAGCTGATTCCGAAAACTCAGATTGTCGAAGTTCATTTCCGCAGCAAAGATCCGGGGCTGGCCGCGCAGGTTTCGAATGCCGTGGCCGCTACCTATATCGAGTACAACTTCCAGACGAAATATCGGGCGACCCTGCAAACTTCCGACTGGTTGACCAGGCAGCTCGACGACCTCAAAAGGCATGCCGCGGATTCACAGGAAAAACTGACCGACTACCAAAAGCAGACCGGGATCCTCGGTACCGACGAAACCCACAACATCATCCTCGACAAGCTGGAAGAGCTCAATAAACAACTCTCCGCCGCCGAGGGCGATCGCATTGTCAAGGAAGCCAAGTACCGCATCGGCCTGACCGAGAATCCCGAACTCATCGCCAACATCGCGCCCGAGAGCATCCTAGCCGCGCTCTACAAACAGCGCGCTCTATTCCGCGGAGACTATGCCCAACTCACGGCGAAGTATGGGCCTTTGTATCCCCGCGTGTTGCAGCTGCAGTCCGAGCTCAGAGAACTTGACCAGGCCATTCCGCCGGAAATCAAGAAAGTCGGCGCGGCCATTCGCGCCGATTACCGGGCCTCCTTGAAATCGGAACAGATGCTGCAGGCTTCGTTCGACCAGCAGAAAGGCGAGGCTTACAAGCTCAACGAGGAGGCCATTCAGTATGCCATCCTGCGCCGGGATGTCGAATCCAGCCGCGATCTCTACGACGGCCTGCTCAAGAAACTGAAAGAAGCCGGCATTATGGCGGGGTTGAAGTCCAGCAGCATAAGCATCGTCGACCAGGCCAGCCAGCCAATCGAGCCGGTCGAACCGAATATTCCGCTGAACCTTGCGCTCGGCCTGATGGGTGGGTTGCTCGGCGGGGCGGCACTGGCGTTCGTGGTCGAGAACATCGACACCTCACTCCGCACTCCGCAGGACATCGAAACCTACTGCCAGTTGCCCTCGCTCGGCGTGATTCCGACACTGGCCGCGAACGGCAGAACTGGAGGCAGGCAGCTGGTTCGCGGGGAACGCCAGTTTGCCCCGCCCGTTACCCTGCAACAGCGCAACTCGGGCAGCGCCGAGGCGTTCCGCGCCTTGCGTACGTCCCTGCTGCTCTCGTCGCCCGGAGCTCCGCCTCAGGTCATTCTGGTCACCAGCGCCATGATGCAGGAGGGCAAAACCTTCAGCGCTCTCAACCTCGCCGTGGTTCTCGCGCAGACTGGACAGAAAACCCTGCTCATCGACTGCGATATGCGCCGTCCCGCCGTTCATCGTTGTCTCGGAATTCCCATGGACAACGGTCTCAGCGCCTGCCTCGCGGGAACCGGGCCCGCGGACAAGGCCCCGGTGGCAATCGAGCAGATTCCCGGCTTGCACGTGGTCACGGCCGGTCACATGCCACCGTATCCATCGGAGATGCTGGCCTCGGAAGCGATGCCGCAACTGGTCGAGCGCTGGCGGGAACAGTTCCGCTACATCGTCATCGATACCCCACCCGTGCTGGCGGTTACCGACGCTGTGGTCTGCGCGCGCGTCGCCGACGTGGTTGTCCTCATCGCCCGTTCCGGACAATCCCGACGCCAGTCTTTGATTCGCACCCGCGACGTTCTGCGTAGGGTCCGCGCCAACCTGGTCGGCGTCATCGTCAACGATCTTTCCTTCGATTCCGTCGAGTACAGCCAATATTACGGTCACTACGGGTCCGAGTATTCCCACTACTATCACGACAACGTCTCCGGCAACGGCAACGGCAACGGAAATGGAAATGGAAACGAAGGCAGCAACGGGACCGGCCATCACCACCTCGATGGGCATCGCGTCTAAGGAACTTGCCATGAAAAGTTATTTGTGGATGGTGCGGATCTTCGCGCGGATCTTCGTGCTGATCTTGGTGCGGATCTTCGCGCTGATCTTGGTGCTGACCTTGGGCGCGGGATGCGTCCTGGCGCAGCAGCATTCGCCGATGTCGATGTCGACCTCCGCTTCCGTTCCGACCAGCACTCTCGGCGGCAGCGGCTTCGGCAGCGGCGCCGCGGGAGCAATCGGCAACGGCGACCTGGTGGAGATGTCGGTCTTCGACACGCCGGAACTTAGCGGGAAGCTCCGCGTCTCGAATACCGGCGAGGTGGCGCTGCCCCTGGTCGGCAGGCTGCAGGTGGCGGGAATGAAGGCGGAAGAAGCCGCCTCTCTCATCCGTCAGAAATTCGTAGACGGCGGATACCTTCGGGACCCCCAGGTCACTGTCTTCATCGCCGAATATGCCACCCAGAATGTGTCCATCGTCGGCGAGGTCAAGAACCCGGGTATTTATCCGGCCTTCGGCGTGCACCATCTGCTCGACTATTTATCGGCCGCGCAAGGGCTCACTCCGCTGGCGGGCACCACCATCACCATCACCCATGCGGGCAGGACCGACGAACCCGAACGCGTGAAGGTGACTGCGGGCGCAACCCCGAAACCGGAAAACAACCCAGAGATTCTGCCAGGCGATACCATTTTCGTGGAAAGAACCGGGATCATATACGTAGTCGGGGACGTGGCCCATCCGGGCGGATTCCCCATGGATCACGATGGCGAGCTAAGCATTCTGCAAGCCATCGCGCTGGCCCAAGGCACGAACTCGACGGCGGCGAGGGGAGCGGCCAGGCTCATCCGCACCACTCCTCAGGGCCGCCAGGAAATACCGGTTAACCTGAAGAAGATCCTCAGTGCCAAGGCGACGGATCTGGCCATGCGGGACAACGACATTCTCTTCGTTCCCAACAGCGCGGCCAAGAACGCCTGGAAGAACTTCGAGGCTGCCCTGCCGGCGGCGGCGGGCGCGAGCGTCTATCGGATCCCGTAGACCGACCGCCGAATCCCGTAAACCAAACCGCATGGAGACTCTCTTGATAGGAAATGTGACGGCATCCAGCAATTGCCGGAAATGTGCAGGAGGCGCCTGATGGCAGCAGCCATGGGGACGACCATTCCTCGCGATCTCCCGGCCGTTCTTGCGCCTCCGCTGCGCGTCGCATTCAGTTGGACGCTGGGGGGCAGCCTGATCTATGCCCTCTGCCAGTTCGGAATGCTTTTGGCCTTGGCCAAGCTTGGGAACGCCTCCATCGTGGGCCAATATGCGCTGGCGCTGGCCATCGCCGCGCCGGTGTTCATGCTGACGAATCTTCAACTGCGCGCGGTCGAAGCAACCGATGCCCGGCAGGAGTACCGATTCGCCGACTATTTCACGCTGCGTGCCCTGTCTACCCTGCTCGGCATCATGGCGATCGCCGGCATCGCCGGGGTCCTCCGCTGCGATCGTGGAACCAAAGCCCTCATCGTACTCGTGGCCTGCGCCAAGGCGGTCGAGAGCATCAGCGACGTCATCGCCGGTCATCTGCAAAAATTCGAGCGCCTGGACCAGGTTGCTCGCGCCCTCATGCTTCGTGGCCTGGCCGCGCTCGCGACATTCGCTTTTGCATTCTGGTACACGCGCAACCTGGTGGTCGCGGTGGCGGCGCAAGCCGCTACATGGACGGGCACCGTCGCGCTCTATGACTTTCGGATTGTCACCCCGATGCTGGGGGCGCAGCCAAGATTCTTTCATTTCTGCCGGAAGACGCTGCAGGCGATGATCTTGATCAGCTGGCCACTCGGTCTGGTCATGACCCTGGGCTCGCTGAATACAAACCTTCCCCGCTACATCCTGGAGAGAAAGCTGGGCACCGCCGAACTCGGCATCTTCGCTTCCTTGGCGTACCTGCTTACGGCGCTCGGACTAATCGTCGTCGCGCTCGGACAATCCGTCTCGGCACGCATGTCAAGACAGTTTGCGGAGGGAGACGTTTGCGGCTTCCGCTGGTTACTGACCAGGCTGGTCGGGTTTGCGACCGTGCTGGGAGTCTCCGGGGTGGGATTCACGCTCCTTGCCGGGCGGCAGGTTCTGGCCACGGTTTACCGGCCGCAGTATGCGGAGCATGTGGATCTCCTGTTGGTGATGGTGGCGACCGCTTCCCTGAACGCCATCGCTTCGTCCCTGGGTTTCGCCATGACGGCGGCACGCTGTTTCCGGCCCCAACTTCCAGTCATGGGGGCGACGTTGGCCACGACCTTTGCGTTCACCCTGGCGCTGGTGCCGCACTTCGGACTGATGGGCGCCGGTTATGCACTCTTGATCGCCGCGGCCGTACAGTCTGCGGCCAGCTATCTGGTGTTGACCTCGGCCATCGGGCGGTTGGTTTAGCGACCATGCGCATTCTTCATGTACTCGGAAAACTGGATTACGGTGGAGTCGAGACCTGGCTGGTCCAAGTGCTGCGTCATATTGACCGGCAGAAATATCAGATGGATTTTCTGGTGCACACGACCGACCGAGGACTATATGACGAGGAAGTACGAGCCCTCGGGTCCCGGATTGTCCCCTGCCTAAGTCACACCCACCCGCTCCAGTACGCATTCAATTTCCTGCGCGTGCTGCGCCAGTACGGCCCCTACGACGTGGTGCACAGCCATGTCCACCATTACAGCGGGTATGTGCTGCTGCTGGCGGCGATGGCGGGTGTTCCCGTTCGCATTGCTCATAGCCACAGCGCCCCCAGATCAACGGAAGCCTTCCGGGGGCTCGGACGCCCGACGGATCTAAGAGACCCATATCGAAGAACCATGTTTCGAAGAACCATGTATCTAAGAACCATGTTTCGAAGAACCATGTATCTAAGAACCATGTTTCGAAGAGCCATGTATCGAAGAACCATGCAAGCGATGATTGGCATCTGCGCCACCCGCGGTCTTGCGGTCAGCGCGGAAGCTGGGGATCACCTCTTCTCGAAGAATTGGCGGAACTACCCAGAGCAATGGCAGTTGCAGCACCTCGGGATCGACCTTTCACGATTTGACATTCCGGTGGATAGAGATTCGTTGCGCCGGGCTATCGGTATCCCGAGCGACGCTTTGGTGATTGGCCATGTGGGACGGTTTGTGGCGCCGAAAAACCATGCGTTTCTGGTTGAAATCGCGCGCGAACTGGTCGGGCTCGAACCGAAAGCTGTCTTTCTGTTGGTGGGTGAAGGCCCGCTTCGGGCCGAGATAGAAGCCAAGGTCAACGGCTACTCGATCGAGAAACACTTCATCTTTGCCGGTCTACGATCGGAACGTCCCAGCGTTGATGAAAGGCGCCATGGATGTTTTTCTTTTTCCTTCCCTATATGAGGGACTCGGGCTGGCGCTATTGGAAGCACAAGCAGCGGGGCTCACCAGTGTTGTTTCCGACATAGTGCCAGGGGAGTCGGATGCGATACCCAGCCTGGTCGACCGGCTAGCGCTCGGGAATTCGGCGTCCACTTGGGCTCACGCCGTTCTGGCCGGAGCGCGGCGCACGCCAAGACCACACTGGCGTCAACTTATGGAGGGACTCGCTGGGCGTTCCATCGAGTCGTCCGTCGGGTCGCTGGTTGCGGCCTATCAACGCACTCAACGCACTGAGCGCTACGCGGCGGCAAGCGGCAGACTCTCATGATTCCATACGTCCAGTTCGGAACTCTGGTGTGGCTGACCTGGGCATTGATCATTGCCCTCCGCCGGATCATCGCGGGAGATCGCAGCACAATCTTGCTGGTGTTCCTCGTCTTTTATGCATTTTTTGCACTGCCGCTGCTGTTCGATCTGGTTCTTGGTTCTTGCTCTTATCTCGCCGAACCCGGTTTTGTTTATGCCGAGCGCGACAATGCGGTGAACGTAATCTACTGCCTATTCATAGCTCTGGTTCCACTCATCTGGTCCGGATTCCTTAGAGCGCATAGCTCCCGGCACTTTCGGCCGGAAGAGGCGCTACGAAAGCTAAGAAGGTTACGTCTCCCCTTGGTGCTCCTGCTCTTTATGCCCATCGCGCTGGTCTGGTGGGCGCCCGATCCCGCTCTCTACCTGAAGTACGCCTTCGTGGTAACGGAGAATCTAGGGAAGACGGTCACGGATGTTTCACGGTTTCATTCCTACGTCATGGCCTCCAGTTTCATCGTGACGATTGCCGGCGCCGGGCTGGTAGCGGGAGCCGAGCGTCCCTGGCGTTGCCTCATGCTGGTTGCTCCCTTTCTGGCGGCGGCGGTTTGGCTGAATGGCAAGCGAACCGTGCTGGTGGTGGCCCTAATAATGACGATGACCAGTTTGTGGCTCAGCGGCCGCCTCCGCGGCCGGAAAATGCTCATAGCCGTTGCCGTATCCGTATCATTGATAGGCGGTTTCTCCTATTGGTACCAGCTCGCGGTTCGCGACATCGGTCCTTCCGTCGCGACTAACAGCGATGTCTACGAAAACTTCCGCGTCGACTACGCTAGAGATTCGCGAGTCAAGATGGCGATTTTTGGCGAACTGCATCCTTCGACTATGTCCATCATGGAATTCAGAGGGCAATCCCTGATCTTTTATGCGACGGCTTACATCCCACGTGCCATGTGGCCAGGAAAACCACTGACCTACGCGTGCTATTTCACATCGGCAATGCTCGGTTCTTCCCCGCAGGATTGGGGTTGGGGTATGACGACGAGCATCTTCGATGAAGCGCTAGCCAACGGCAGTTGGCTTGGCCTCTTGGCAGCTCCCTTGGTTATCGGTGTTTTGTGCCGGATTGGGGACTCCTGCTCTGACGTCCTCGTGTTCTTGCTGACCGCAATCGTCGCATCGTTGCTGCTCACAGTTGAGCTTGTCGCTTTCGCACCGCTGGTGCTCATTTGGGTGACGATGATCGTCAGGGCGAAAGTCAGGTTTGCATGACGCAACCCAGTTTGAGGGGACGCGATCTGTTCCTGATGCTGCGTCCCGTTCTCCGAACCGGCAGCGCATTCCTCTCCATTTTACCGAGGTGTCTTTGTGAGATCGCTCTCGATTGCTTCCGGCACGTTCCGACCAAGCTCGGCATCGCGATCCGTTACATGTTCGTGGCTAGGCTCGCACGCTCTTGCGGAGACAATGTGGCCATCTTTGAAGGCGTTCATCTTTTCAAACTCGGGAACATCTCTATCGGCAGCAATGTTTCCATTCACCAGATGTGTTACATCGACGCCACTGGAGGCCTAAAGATCGGTTCTGACGTTGCCATCGCGCACGCGACGACCATTATGACAAGCGAGCACGATTATTCAAAGCCTCTGGTGGCCACCCGCGATGCGGAGGGGTTTCTCGCCCCGGTCGAGATTGAGGACGACGTTTGGGTAGGAGCCGGGGTGAGAATCCTATCTGGAATCGCGATTGGGGCACACAGCGTGATCGGGGCCGGCGCTGTGGTAACAAAAGATGTATCGGAAAACTCGCTGATGGTGGGCGTGCCGGCGCGACGACTCAAAAGGATTCGACAAGTTCCCTATGAAACTTCTGTTGCTCTTCGACCATAGATTCTTTCGAGCCCAAAACGGGCAGATCTTCTCCGACAAGGCTTACAGCCACCGCTTCTTCCAGTCCCGTTACTTACAGGTCTTCGATGAAGTGTCTATTCTTGCGCGCGTTGCCGATGTGGAACTAGCCGAACCCCAGCGCGAGGCGACTGAGGGCAGAGGAGTGAAGGTGTTAGCGCTACCGAACTGGGTGGGACCGCTTGGATACTTAAGAAACCGCAGGACGGTTGTGGAAACTGCGCTGCGGGAGGTCGCTAAACCATCCGCAGTAATCATGATAGCGCCAGGCGGAATAGGTTCTCTGCCGTACCATCGGCTGCATCGGCAAGGTTATCCCGTCGCTCTCGAAGTCGTAGGCGACCCTTGGGATGCCTTCCAGCCCGGCGCCAACCGACATCCATTGCGCCCCCTCCTGCGACGATGGCTGGCCAGTGCCCTGCGCCGACAATGTTCCCAGGCATCGGTTGTCTCCTATGTAACCAAGGAATTCCTCCAGCGCCGCTACCCGTGTCCGGGCTTTTCGGTCGGCGTATCCGATGTTGTCTTGCCTAAGGAGTGTTTCGTCCGCCAACCGCGCATTTTTTCGCCTTCCACCCCACGAACGGTAATTTCCGTGGCCGTGATGAACGGCTACAAAGGGCACGACGTCATGATCGATGCGGCCCGAATGTGTAAGGACATCAATCTTCACTTCAGACTGGTTTTGGTTGGAGACGGCGGATTGCGCCGTGAAATCGAGCGCAGAGCGGAGAGACAGAGGGTGCTCGATCGTATTCGATTTGCTGGACAACTGCCGGCTGGCTCCGCGATTCGCAGTGAATTGGACGGCGCAGACCTTTTCATCCTGCCTTCACTTCTAGAAGGCATGCCACGGGCGTTACTTGAGGCCATGGCTCGAGCCTTGCCGTGCGTAGCGTCCCGGGTCGGCGGAGTGCCAGAAGTGCTCGATGCGGAATTCTTGGTTCCTCCCAGAGACGCGCAAGCGCTGGCGATGAAACTGCAATGCGTGTTGTCCGATCCCGCCAGACTGTCGGAAATGTCGGCGCAAAACCTGCAAAAAGCGCTCAACTACGAGGATTCGAAACTCTCACCGAAACGTCAGGATTTTTATCGTCAGGTCCGCATGAGCGCGGAGCGGCACCATCCCCCGCGGCAGTCACCGCGGCTCGTCTCCCATGCAGACTTCTCCGCTTCCCGCCACCAACTTCGCCCATGACCGCTGCTAAACACAAGCCCCACGTCCTCTTCGTCGTTACCACCTCCATGTCCTGTGGCTTCTATCGCGGGGCACTACGGTATCTGGGGGACTCCGGACTCTCCACGACCATGGTTTCCGCTCCCGGCAAACTGTTGAACGAAGTCAGCTTTTCCGAGGGCGTAGCGAGCGTGGCCATCCCCATGGAGCGCGAAATTCGTTCATTCGAAGATCTGGTTTCGCTGTGGAGGCTATATCGAACCATGAGAACGGCCCGGCCCGAGTTGGTCGATGTCAGCACGCCCAAGGCAGGACTGCTGGGCGCAGTGGCGGGGTTTTTGGCGCGAGTCCCTTGCCGGGTGTACACGATGCGCGGGTTGCGGCTGGAAACAGCCGCCGGGTTCAAGCGCGCCTTATTGTGGGCAACCGAGTGGATTGCGTGCCGGTGCTCGCATCGGGTGGTTTGTGTCAGTCCGAGCCTGCGGGCGCGCGCTATCGGCTTCAACCTGGTAGCACCGGAAAAAGCCACGGTTCTCGAGAAAGGGAGCGGAGGGGTCGATGCTAGTCGATTCTCCCCGGCCAACCGGAGCTCCGCAGAGACAGAAAATATCCGCACCATGCTGGGGATCCCGACCGGCGCGCCCGTGCTCGGCTTTGTCGGCCGATTGGTGAAGGACAAAGGGATTCGAGAGCTAGTGGAGGCCTTTCGACGATTGCATGCGACCGATCCCGAACTACGCTTACTGCTGGTGGGGGACTTTGAGCCAGGCGACCCGGTGGAACCGGAGGTGCGCCGCTACATCGAGGCAGGGCCGGCCATTATTCGTCCCGGTTTTGTAAGCGATACCGCTCCCTATTACCGCTTGATGGATGTGCTGGCCCTGCCCACGCATCGTGAAGGTTTCCCGGGCGTTCCCCTGGAAGCGCAGGCCAGCGGTGTGCCGGTAGTCACCACGACGGCAACCGGCGCGGTGGATTCGATCACCGACGGAGTAACTGGATTCCTCGTGCCCGTCGGCGATACGAATGCCTTGGCCAACGCCATCGGTAAGCTGCTGGCTGATCCGGAATTGCGAGTTCGGATGGGAAACGCCGGCCGCCTGCGCGTGGAACGAGATTTCCGTCTCGAGGTCATTTGGAGTGCAATGGGCCGCCTTTATCGCGACCTCATGGCAGAGAAACTTGGCCCGCCACAGGTGCGGTTCGAGGGCAAAATATTGTTGAAGAAGCGAATCTTTGATCTGATGGTGGCTGCCAGCACGCTGGTCTTGCTCTCGCCGTTGCTGGCGCTTCTGGCGGCCCTGATCAGGCTTCGCCTCGGTTCTCCCGTGGTGTTTCGCCAACGACGGCCGGGCTGGCACGGCCAGCTCTTTACCTGTTTGAAGTTTCGCACTATGACCGACGCCAGGGATGCCGAGGGACGATTGCTTCCAGATGCGGACCGCATGACGAGGTTCGGGAGATTACTGCGTAGGAGCAGTATCGACGAACTCCCGGAGTTGATCAACGTGATCCGCGGCGAGATGAGCCTGGTGGGGCCGCGTCCTTTGTTGCCGCAGTATCTGGCACGGTATACGCCCGAACAAATGCGGCGTCACGCGGTGAAACCCGGCATCACGGGATGGGCGCAGGTGAACGGACGGAACAGCCTCGAGTGTGGGGCAGAAATTTGCCCTTGATCTCTGGTACGTCGACAACTGGAGCCTCGGGCTCGACTTACGCATCTTGGCAAGAACCGCGTGGCAGGTTTTCCGGTGCCATGGAATCGCCAAGCGCGGACACGTAACCATGCCCGAATTTGTCGGGGCAGCAGTCCAACCCAAAGAAGGAAATGCATGATGCCAAGCCAACGGCTTGCTGTTGTCGGAGCTGGAGGGTTTGCCCGAGAACTCGCGTGGCTGATTTCGGATATCGCGCACAATCAATCCCGGCAAAAACTCGCTGCCCCCATGGAGGTCACCGGTTTCTTGGTGAGCAACCCAACGAAAGTGAGCGAACGCGACTCCGACATACTCGGAGACTTCAGCTGGCTGGAAGAGAATCACGTTGACGGTCTCGCCATGGGCATTGGTACTCCCGAAGTTCGCTTGCGCTTAAGCCAAGAACTCAAGCGGCGTTTCCCGCGGATTCCGTGGCCGGCCTTGATCCATCCGAGCGTCAAGTATCACGAGTCCTGCCAATTTCAAGAGGGGGTCACCATCGGCGCGGGAACGATCGCAACCGTCAACGTCAAGATTGAAGAATTCGCCATGGTCAATCTAAGCTGCACGATTGCCCATGAAGCAACGATCGGAGCTGGCTCTGTAATTAATCCAATGGCTACCGTCTCGGGTGGAGTGACGATTGGCAAAGGCGTCTTAGTCGGCGCTCACGCAGCCATTCTGCAGTATGTCTCCATCGGAGATCATGCGGTGGTCGGGGCGGGAGCCATGGTCATCAAGGATGTTGCGCCGCATACTACAGTTATGGGGGTTCCCGCGCGCGGAGTGCCGCGCGCTCCACTGAAGTCCGCAAACAACCTTGAACCAGCGTCTAACTTGACGCTCTCACCTGCCAGCAGACGAGTCATATGACTACGGCAGCAGTCGAGCGGAGAATTATCCCTTCCCTCCCGCCCGCCAAGTCTCCTTTCGCTCCTTTCGTTCCTTTTGCTCCGTGGCCTTATTTCGAAGCCGATGAAATCGAAGCGGCCGCGGCCGTTCTGCGTTCCGGGAAAGTAAATTATTGGACCGGACAGGAAGGCCGGTTGTTCGAAAGCGAGTTTGCCCGTTCCGTTGGAACGAAATATGCCATCTGCGTCGCCAATGGGACGGTCGCCCTCGAATTAGCGCTTCAGGCGCTGGGCATTGGCCGCGGGGATCAGGTGATTACAACCTCCCGCACCTTCATTGCGTCCGCGAGTTGCATTGTGATGCGCGGCGCTCGTCCCGTCTGTGTCGATGTAGACCCCGACAGCCAGAATGTTACGAGGGAAACTATACGACACGCGATTACTCCCCGGACCAAAGCGATCATCGCGGTGCACTTGGCGGGATGGCCCTGCGATATGGACGAAATCCTGCACTTGGCAGCGGAGTACGGCTTGCGAGTCATTGAAGACTGCGCCCAGGCCCAGGGTGCGATGTACAAAGGCCGGCCGGTGGGCTCGCTCGGCGACGTTGCCGCTTTCTCGTTCTGCCAGGACAAGATTATGACGACGGCCGGCGAAGGAGGAATGCTGACGACGAACGACCCTGAGGTGTGGGAACGCGCGTGGAGTTTCAAAGACCATGGCAAAAGCTATGACGCCGTTTACAAACGTGCGCACGGAGAGGGCTTTTGTTGGCTCCATGAATCGTTTGGCACCAACTGGCGAATGACGGAGATACAGGCGGCACTCGGACGTGTGGCCCTCACCAAGGTACCTCGGTGGGTCGAGATTAGACGTCGCCACGCGAATACGCTGAGCAAAGCTCTTTCCAGCCTGCCCGGTCTGCGAATTCCAACACCTCCAGAGAGCGTTTATCACGCTTATTACAAGTACTATGTATTTCTCCGACCCGGGGTGCTCGGGGAGGGATGGGACCGCAACGCCATCATGCAGGCGATCAAAGCGGAGGGAGTGCCCTGCTTCGTCGGAAGTTGCGGCGAGATATACCTTGAGAAAGCCTTCGGTGCGCGCCGCGCGCATCGGCGTCTCCCGGTGGCTAAGTTGCTGGGCGAAACCAGTCTCATGTTCCTGGTTCACCCCACACTGTCTGACGAAGACATCGCGTTTACCTGCCGGACAATCCAGCGCGTAATTACCAGAGCAGTTAAGTGCAGCACCGTCCCTGCCTAAAGGCGCTCGGCGGCGCCAACAAGTAATCCGCCAACAACTAATCACAGATAGATCCTTTTGGGTTGCCTATCCATGTCGAACAAATCACGCACCACATCCTCTATGCCGGTCAGGCAGCGGTTTTGGGCCAGCGCAGTGTTTCACTTTATGCTGATTGCGGCCTCGATCATAATCGCGTGGTTGCTTCGATTCGACTTTCGAATACCGTTCCCGACCTTGCTCTTCGGCTTGGTGCCTATACTGATCTTGTTCCGAGTTATCGCATTGGCACGCTTCAACCTATTGAACTGGTATTGGCGCCACAGTGGAGTTACCGATGTAATGGACATCGGTAAAGCGGTCGCTCTGGGCAGTCTGGCGTTCTTCGCGACCACGCGCTACATTCTTCTCCGGTACGACTTCCCGCTTTCGATTTACATGCTCGAAGCGATCATTACGGCAGCCGGGTTAGCGGGAGCGCGCTTATGCGCCCTGGCTCTCAAGATCAGGGCTCTGAAGATCAGGTCACTGGGCAATTCGTCCCGGAACCAGAGGCGTCGTGTGATTGTCGCAGGGGCGGGAGAGGCCGCCAGCCTTCTGATCCGCGAAATGTTGGGAACAGAATTGGTTCCGGTGGCATGTCTCGACGACGATGTTTTCAAGCGCGGAGCCAAACTCCATGGGGTGCCGGTGGTGGGCACGATGGACGCTCTCGGGGCGATGGCCGACAGGTACGACGCGAAAGAACTTTTCATTGCCATTCCTTCGGCCAACGGCGCTCAAATGCGGCGCATCTGCAGCATATGCGAGCAGGCCGGGGTGCGGTATCGAACCGTGCCCAACCTTCACGAACTATTGCTGGGCCGGGGCTCAATTTCGCAATTGCGAGAGGTCGCCGCTGAGGACCTCCTGGGCCGCGACCCGGTTCACCTCGACCTGAGCCTGGTTCGCAGCCGGATCGCCGGGAAAGTGGTAATGGTAACTGGGGCGGCCGGATCGATCGGCTCGGAGCTTTGCCGTCAAGTTCTCGCATACTCTCCCACTAAGTTGATCGTGTTGGACCATGCGGAAACGCCGATGTTCTATTTGCAATTGCAGCTCACGAAACAGGCTGCCGGCGATCGGGTGGTGTATGCGGTCGCTGATGTGGCCAACACTTCGCGCATGCGCCAGATACTCGGTGAGGGAGCGGTAGACATTATCTTCCACGCCGCGGCCTACAAGCACGTTTCCCTGGTCGAACTCAACGTTCGCGACGCACTCCACAATAATGTACTGGCGGTACCCCCACTATTGGATGTCGCCGAAGAGTGTGGCTGTGAAGCGTTCGTGTCGATTTCGTCCGACAAGGCGGTGGAACCCACCAGTTTCATGGGTGCCACCAAGCGGCTGGTAGAACTCATTCTGGCGGCTCGGCCAAGAAAAGGCATGCGCTGTATCTCGGTGAGGTTTGGGAATGTCATGGGGTCGCAGGGCAGCGTGATTCCGGTGTTTAAGGAGCAGATCGAAAAAGAGAGGCGCATCACGATCACCCACCCGGAAGTAACCAGATTTTTCATGACCATTCCAGAAGCTGTGTCGCTGGTTTTGCAGGCATTTACTATGGGCGAGCACGGCGACATCTTGGTCCTGGACATGGGCGGTCCCGTGCGCATACTCGATCTGGCGCATTCTTTGATTCGACAGTGCGGGAAATCTCCCAGCGAAATAAAGATCGAATTCGTCGGCCTGCGTCCAGGAGAGAAATTGCACGAAGAGCTGTTCTATACCGGGGAAAGACAACTCCCGACCAGCCACCGTAAAGTGAAGAGAACCCAGTCTGAAATCATCCCGTGGGCAGCCCTGCGGGCCCATTTAGAAGACCTGATCTGGTTGACGAATTCAGGAACCGAGGTATCAATCCGCGCGAAGGTGAAAGAAATCATCCGTGAGTATTCCTACCAAACGGAACCTGTACATGTGCAGAACGAACCCGCCGAGAATGTTTATTCTCCGGCGATAAGTATCGCGAGACCATTCGCCGCCGGCGCGGGACAGGACTAAGCCATGCCTAGGCGTGACCGCGTGGATTGAGGCACGTGCAAGCGTCGACACTGGAGGGGATTTTGGGCAACGCTCCAGTCGACGATCTGCCGGCCGAGATTTAGGCTATGGATTCCGGCCGTGCCGGTGCGGATGGCCAGACCGCCAGGGGTACTCGGATGAAAAATCGTTTCACAATGTCGCGAATGGGCGAGATGCGGTATTATGGTGCCGTTTTCGAGATCAAGAAGGAAATTCCGGATTAGATGAAAAGGCTCGGGAGAGTGCTGGGGTGGGTGCTCGCCGCGCTGGCGGTCGTTTTGGCGGCGGGAATCACGTTCACCATCGGCTGGCGGCCGTTCATCGGGCCGCGGACGCGCGCGCTGACGGCGCGGAAGTTCGAGAGCACGCCCGCGCGCCTGGCGCGGGGCGAGTACCTCGTCCGGAACGTGGATGACTGCATGGGTTGCCACGCCGAGCACGACTGGACAGCGCACGATGCGCCCGTTCTGCCGAATACACTCGGCGCGGGCCAGGACATGAACATCCTCAAAGGCTTTCCCGGAAAGGTGTATGCGCCGAATATCACTCCGGATCGGGAAACGGGCGCGGGCAACTGGAGCGACGACCAACTGGCGCGGGCCATTCGCGAGGGCGTCGGCCACGACGGCCGGGCGCTGTTTCCGTTTATGCCGTACCCGGATTTCCGCGCCCTGTCCGACGAAGATCTGGCGTCGGTCGTCGTGTACTTGCGATCGCTGCCGCCGGTGCGCAAGCGCTGGCCGGCGACGGAGCTGATTTTCCCGGTGAAATACCTGATCCGCAGCGTGCCCGAGCCGCTGGACGCACCGGTGCCGCAACCCGACCTTTCGACTCCCGAAAAGCGCGGCAAATACCTGGTGACCACTGCGGGGTGTAAGGATTGCCACACGCCCCAGGATGCACACGGGCAGCCGCTGCCGGGCATGGACTTCGGCGGCGGGTTCATTCTGGCTGGACCGTGGGGCCGCGTGGCCAGCGCCAACATCACTCCCGACCCGTCGGGGATTTCTTACTACGACGAGGCGATATTTACGCAGGCGATTCGCACCGGGTACGTCGGGGCGCGGCAGCTCAACCAGATCATGCCGTCGCACAACTACCGCGGGATGACCGACGAAGATATCGCCGGAATGTTTGCCTATGTCAAGACTTTCAAACCGGTGCGGCACCACGTAGACAACACCGAGCCCCCGACGTATTGCAAGCTCTGCCGCCAAACCCACGGCGGCGGAAACCAGAACTAAGAACTTCCATCTGCGTCCCCTTATGGTCCCTGACTCATTGGACAATGCACCATGCGCACGTGGTGCTGGTGCGTCCCGCCGTGCTGATCGTCTATTACCTGGACTGGAAAACACCCGATCGACTCTTCAATCAAGTAGCAGGAATCGCAGAGTAGTGAGACAGTAAGCGCAACGGGAGGGCCCATGACGGAAGGAGAGTCTGGGAGAGTTCCAGCGGTTGCGCGCGGGGTTCGATGGCCAGCGGCGATAGCCTCGCTGGCGGTAGGCGCGGCGTTCCTCGCCTTGTGGTTCTGGCTGCTGCCGCAGTGGCTTGGATTCCGCGTGGAAACGGCGGGCACGGCGCATTGGCGATGGCTGGCTGCACTTCCGTCGGTCCTGGGATTCGCGGTTGCCCTGCGCTCGGTCTGGGACTTCGGGTGGACGGGACGCGGCACACCGGCCCCGATGGCTCCGCCGCAGCGATTGGTAGTGGTGGGTTTCTACCGCTACCTGCGGAATCCGATGTATGTGGGCTTCGCCGTGGGCTGGACCGGGCTATGGGTTGTGTTCGGACACGCCAACCCAGCGGCGATTGCTGCCGTAGCAGCGGTTGCCCTCGGCGTTCATTTGTTTGTGGTCTTTTATGAAGAGCCAACTCTGCGCGGAAAATTCGGGGCAGACTATGAAGCGTATTGCCGGAACGTGAATCGATGGTGGCCGCGGGTGCGAGGCTGGGACCAGCCGCAATAGCGGTGGAAATTGGGCACTCGTACGCGATTGAACGCGGGCTGCTGCTCTTCGCCATAGCATCGCTTTGAGCCGCGCCGTTCGACCGCATGCTGGTAAATTGCGGGTGGAGCGGTTTCGCAGTAAGCCCCACCCGGATGTTTGGTTCTAAGCGGCCATGGTATTCGACGTCTGTTGAGTCATCTCCAATTCTGCTTGCAGCCAATCGTTTAAATCATGCCCGTCGTTTCTCCCCCGTTGCTCGTACAGTTCGTAGGCACGACGACGGATGTGCTCTTGAACATCACTGGTAGATTCGGTTGTTGGGTTGGTTGCCCTCAACAGACTGGGCATTGTGGACGCATGTTTCATGGTGATGTCACTCCTTTGTAGGCAGCGTTCTGCTTTGCAGGTTTCGCTGGGCGACGGCCAGTTTCGCTGCAAGCGCGCTTTGTTTCAGTGAGGACGCTCACACCGAAAATGTGATGAAAACTTTAGCCAACCACCACGAATGTCGTTTGGCAAATATAGTTTGGCAAACCGCGGGGTTAAACTTGAAGCATGGTGGAGTTCGGGCGGCTGCTGGCGATGTTGGGCGTAGCCCTGGTGGTGATTGGGGGCATCGTCATGCTGCTGGGGCGGACAGGCTTACCGCTGGGACGGCTGCCAGGGGACTTCCTGTATCGGGGCAAGAACACTACTTTCTATTTTCCGCTGGCGAGTTCCATTCTGCTGAGTGTTGTGCTTTCCATTGTTCTGTTTCTGATTGGGCGGATGAAGTGGTAGCGCCCGGCAAGTTTCGGGGGCTGGAAGTGGCGGGACAACCGGAGGACATGAACATCGCAGGCTTTCGGTTTCACGGTCTGCAAGGCAAGCCGAAACGCTGGTCGGTACGCGTGACTGGGAATTACCGGATCACTTTCGGCTGGTTGGGCGATAGCGCTTTGGATGTCGATTTTGAACACTACCTGAAGGTGGCCCGTCTGTTCGGCGGTTCGCCAGAAGTGTGGATGCGATTGCAAGCCGCCTACGACCTGAAAAAGTCTGAGCAAAACAAGAAGGTGATGGCTCGCGTCGCGCGGATCGTACCGGTAATGATGGCCGAAGAAGTTCGGGGCTGATGGCGATATTCGACCAACTTGGGTTTCAGTTTCGTCCTCCGGAGCGGCGCATCTGGACAGTGCGGGCGCTGGTCTCGGCGGTGCGGTCGCACATCGAGCGCGAGTATTCGGATTGCTGGGTGGAAGGGGAGATTTCGAACCTGCGCATTCCCGATTCCGGGCATTTGTATTTCACGCTTAAGGAAGAGAGCGCGCAAATTCGCGTGGTCATGTTCCGCTCGTCGGCGAAGCTGCTGCGGTTTCGACCGGAGAGCGGATTGCAGGTCACGGTTCGCGGGCGCATGACCGTTTATGAAGATCGCGGGGAGCTGCAAATCTCCGCTGAATTCATGGAGCCGAAGGGCGCGGGCGCTCTGCAGTTGGCGTTCGAACAATTGAAGGCGAGATTGCAGGCGGAAGGATTGTTCGAGGCGTCGCGAAAAAAGCCGATCCCGCCGCTGCCGCAGCGAATCGGCATTATTACTTCACCGCAGGGAGCGGCGCTGCGGGACATCTTGAACATTCTGGCTCGCAGGCATCATTCGGCAAATGTGCTGATCTATCCGGCGCAGGTGCAGGGAGACGCGGCGCCGGGCGAGGTGATGGCTGGGCTTCGATACTTTCAGCAGTCATCTGATCAGGCCCCGCGTGGCAGCCGCGCGGTCGAGGTCATCATCATTGCGCGCGGCGGAGGCTCGGCCGAAGACCTGGCTGGTTTTAATCATGAAGGGCTGGCGCGAGCGGTCGGGGATTCGAAGATTCCTGTGATTTCGGCGATTGGGCACGAGACGGATTTCACGATCATCGATTTTGTCGCCGATTTGCGGGCGCCTACGCCGTCAGCGGCGGCGGAACTGGTGATCCGGTCGCGACAGGAGATCGAAATGCAGGCGGAGGATTTGTACGCGCGATTGGAGCGCGGGTTGCGCTACCGCCTGCTCATGGCGCGCCAGGAACTGACGGAGCGCGCACAGCACGGAGCGTTTGCGCGCATGATGGATGGCATCCACCGGCGGCAGCAGAAGCTGGATGAACAGTGTTTCCGCCTGGAAAAAGCGGAACGGCAACTTCTGGAGCGATGCCATCGCCGCTCGGAAAGCGTTGCGGCGGCCGTCCGTCACTATGACGCACGACGCCGTCTGGCCGCGGTGCGGCAGAGTCTGGAGAGTCAAGTTGCGAACCTGGCCGCCGCCACGCACACGCGGTTGCTGGAGAGCCGTGGGGCGTTGGATCGCCGGACCGCGAGCCTGGAGGCGCTTTCTCCGGTGGCGATTCTGAATCGCGGATACGCTTTAGTGTTCGATGCGAAAGGCCGGCTGGTGAAAGATGCGTCGCGACTCAAAGCTGGGGACGAGGTATCGTCACGCCTGGCTCGGGGACGAGTTCGTGCCCGGGTGACCGCGACCGAGCGCAGCGATGCGCGATCCGGCGAACCATAATCCGTCAAACCATAATCCGGCGGGGCTGCATTAGAATGAAGACCAATTAAAGTTCCGACGTGAGGGTGTCGTGACGCCGTCGCAGGTCTGGTCGCACATCTCGGCGATCTCGTTCATATCGATCCTGGACATCATACTGGTCGCGATCCTGATCTACCAGTTTCTGTCACTGGTGCGGGGCACGCGCGCGGCGCCGATGCTGGTCGGGGTGGCTGCGCTGGGGCTTGCCTTCTATTTCGCGCGGCTGGGGGAATTGCGGACGCTGAACTGGCTGCTCAGCACACTGCTGCCGTACGTTGTCTTCGCGCTGATCGTCGTTTTCCAGTCGGAGATCCGGCACGCACTGGCTAACCTCGGGAGCCGCATTTCGCTGATGCGGGCTTCGCGTTCGGTGGCCGACGTTTACGACGATATTGTTTTGGCGGCCAATCTTTTTTCGCAGAATCAGACGGGCGCGCTGATTGTGATCGAGCGTGAGATTGGACTTCGCACCTACATCGAAAGCGGCGTGGCGCTCGATGCCAGGCTGTCGTACGACCTGCTGGCCACGGTGTTTCGTCCGAGCGCTCCCTTGCACGACGGCGCCGTGATTGTGCAGCGCGACCGCATTGCGGCCGCGGCTTGTTTCCTGCCGCTGTCGATGAACCCTGTGCTCTCGACCCAACTGGGGACGCGTCATCGCGCGGGGATCGGGATCACGGAAGAAACCGACGCGGTCGCCGTCATCATTTCGGAGGAGACGGGCACGATCAGCATGGCGGTGGCGGGAAGCATTGAACGCGAGTTGACGGTGGAACGTTTGCGCGAAAGGTTGAGCGCTCTGCTGCACCGCTACGCACCCACGGCTACGCTGCCGAGTCCGATGGAGGAGAGCTTTATCGAAGAGGAGCCGCCCAGTTCGCAACTCTCCCGCAAGCAGGATTCCGGAAGGGACGACTGACGATGGGAGACTTCTTGCAGCGCAGCTTTTTCCAACGCATTTTCGGTCACAATATCGTACTCAAGCTGGTTTCCCTGTTGCTCGCCATCGGCCTGTGGCTGGTGGTGGCGCGCGATCCGATCGCCGAGGTCGAAATAAAGGTTCCCATCGAGTTCCACAATCTTCCGGACAATCTGGAGATCGATTCCGCCAGTTTCACCGAAGCGCAGATCCGGGTGCGCGGGCCAGAGCGCGTGATCCATCGGCTGCAGCCAGCGAATGTTCGTGCGGAGATTGATTTGTCCAACGTCCGTCCGGGGGAACGAACTTTCGATTTGACCGCCCGGCATATTCGTGTCCCGCAGGATCTGGAAGTCGTGCAGATCATTCCCGGCCAGTTTCACCTCTCTTTCGACGATCGCGAGACCCGAGTGGTCGAGGTTCGACCACGTGTGACCGGAAATTTCGCGAGCGGCATGAGAGTGGCGCAAGTGATCGCTAACCCGCCCAATGTCGTGATCACCGGACCTCGCCGCCGCGTCGAAGCGGTGGAGGCCGCAACCACGGATCCGGTAGAGGCGAGCGGAACCATGACGCGATATTCTTCTGTGACGCAAGCCTACGTCTCCGATCCTCTGATCCAGGTTGTGCACCCCACCCCAATTCGCGTGACGGTTATCATGGAACATTCGGGAGACGAGAAAAAGTAGGACAGTCGTTGGTCGTTGGTCGATAGTCGTTCGCGGATCTTAATCGGACGACGAACCGCGGACGACCAGCGACGGACGACTAGCGACTGATTCATGACGCAAACCAGACAACTCTTCGGTACGGATGGGATTCGAGGTGTGGCCGGGGAGTTCCCGCTGACGCGCGAGAGTGTTTATTTAATTGGGCGGGCGCTGGGGCATGACCTGGTGCGCATGAAGGCGCCGGCGCGAGTGGTGATCGGACAGGACACGCGCGTCTCCAGCCAATGGATTGCGGACCGATTTCTGCAAGGACTGGCTTCGGTGGGCGTGGAAACGCGCAGCGCGGGCGTGATTACCACGCCGGGCGTCGCCTTCCTGGCGCGCTCGGAGGGGTTCGATGCCGGGGTCGTGATTTCGGCTTCGCACAATCCCTGGACCGATAACGGAATCAAAATTTTTTCCGGCAATGGCTACAAGCTGCCGGACGCGCGCGAACTGGCGATTGAAAAAGAGATTTTCGCGCTGCTGCAGGATTCGGACGCGGTTCCGCCGCCGGATTCCGCTCCAGAAATTCCGAGCCTTCCCGGAGAGGAAAAACTGCGCCAGGCTTACGTTGGCTGGCTCGCGAGCAGTGTATCGACCGACTTGAGCGGGCTTCACGTGGCGGTCGATTGCGCGAATGGTGCGGCGGCGGCCGAAGCGCCGGAGTTATTCGGAGCGCTCAAGATCGACACGATCTTTCTGCACTCCACGCCGGATGGAGAGAACATCAACGGGAATTGCGGGGCGCTGCATCCGGAAGTGGTGGCGCGCTATGTCTACGAGAGCTTTGTTGAAAAGCAGGGACGTTTCGATGTGGGCGTTACTTTCGATGGCGATGCCGACCGCGCGCTCTTTTGCGATGCCCAGGGGCGCGTGGTAAATGGGGATGCGGTTCTGCTGCTGGCGGCGCGTGATATGCAGGCTCGCGGTGCGCTCGCGAATGCCACCGTTGTGGCGACGACCATGTCGAATATGGGGCTGGAGTTGGCGCTCAAGCGATCGGGCATTGGGATGCTGCGTGCTAACGTCGGCGATAAATATGTGCTCGAAGAAATGCAGCGCGTGGGAGCCACGCTCGGCGGCGAACAGTCGGGCCACATATTATTTCTCGATGGGGAAGCGACCACCGGCGACGGATTGCTGACCGCGCTGCGGGTGCTGGAGATCATGGTTCGGACGGGCAAGCCGCTGGCCGATCTGGTGGGCGATCTGAAGGTGTTTCCGCAGACGATCCGGAATGTGCGGGTGCGAAAAAAAATTCCCTTCGCGGAGATTCCGGCGGTGCAAGCGGCGATTGCAGCCGCGGAACGGGAACTCGACGGCAATGGCCGGGTGGTCGTGCGTTATTCCGGCACCGAAGCGCTCGCGCGGGTAATGATTGAAGCGGAGTCGAAGGAGCAGATGGATCGGGTCGCGGAATCGATCATCGGGGCAATTCGGGCGGCGCTGGGTGCGTAGAAGGGTCGACTCGAGCGGAATCAGCGACGTTGCACAAAGGACCCGATTTGCAACGTCTATTGTACGAAATAGAAACTACTCTCTGCCCCTGAGAATTGAGGCCATGACGCGGGGACTGCGTCGTCCGTGCATAACTGCTACGACCCACAAAGGCTTTTCCTCCGGCGCGTAAGCAATCAGGTATTCGCGAACCAAAATGAACCGCAGAGGCCGTGAGGTGAGGTCCGGGCGTCTATGATCCTGACCGGGAAAAGGCACAAGAGCGGCAATGGCGGACAGAACTTCCGCAATCATCCGGTCGGCGGCGTCGAGATTATCCACGCGAATGAATTCCCAAATCTCGTCTAGGTCAAAACGAGCTTCAGGGTGAAAGTCATATCCGGTCATGAACCGGGCGGCGAACGACGGGCGGCGGCGCTCTTTTCGCGGAAGTAGGCTTCAACCTCGTCGCCGGGGATAGGCTTCACCCTGCCGCTTTTCAGATCGTCATAGCGGCTGTCGAGCATTTCGCGCGTCTGCCCAAGTTCCTCGAAGTACCCCTCTATGACATCCTGCACGAGCTCGTCGGCGGTTCCGCGTCCGCTCTGCGCGGCGAGGTCCTTGAGCTTCCTTTCGATCTCGGGGTGGAAATGTACTTCCATGCCCTTCAAGATAATGTAAAACCGGCACTGAGGCAATGCTCTCTTACAAGTACGTCCCTTTGTACGTGCTGGTTATCTTGTGTTACTGGGGCGAGTGAGTCGAGAATGAAAATCGATTGAGAGTTAGCCGACTTAGAAGAAGCTCATGAGAATTCTTATTGTGGAAGACGATGCGGCCCTTGCCAGTTTTATCCGGAAGGGCCTGGAAGCGGAATATCATTCGGTGGATGTTGCGAACGAGGGCAACCAGGGCCGTTCGATGGCAATGGAGTTTGACTACGATCTGGTGGTGCTTGACCTGAACCTGCCGGGGATAGACGGGTTGTCGATTCTGAAAAGTTTGCGGCAGCGTAAGGCAAATTTGCCGGTGATGATTCTCACCGCGCGCAGCCGGGTCGAAGACCGCGTGCAGTGCCTGGATTCGGGAGCGGACGATTATCTGGTAAAGCCTTTTTCCTATCTCGAACTCTCGGCGCGCGCCCGGGCGTTATTGCGGCGCAGCCACCTGCCATCGGAGTCGGTGCTCACGGTCCGCGACCTGTGTTTGGATCGCGTGGAGCGCAAAGTGGCGCGCGCTGGACGTCACATTGAATTGACGACTAAGGAATTCGCGTTGCTCGAATACCTGATGCGCAATGCCGGGCGCCGTCTGACGCGGGCGATGATCATCGAGCACGTCTGGAACCTGACCTTTGATTCCACGACGAACGTAGTGGATGTTTACATCAACTATCTGCGGCGCAAGGTGGACGACGGCTTCTCGCCATCTTTGATTCACACGGTTCGCGGGGTAGGGTATCAGCTGAGTCCTGACGGGGCATCGGCATGAGCACGAGCTCACATTCTTTCCCGAAAGCGCCGCGGGGCCCGGACGTGCTCGGCGAATTGCTGCACTCGCTGAGCCAACCGCTCACCGGCTTGCGCTGTTCGCTTGAGCTTTCGCTGCAACTCCCGCTCGACCTCTCGCTCGAGCAAGTCGCGGAGCAGCAGCAGGCGAGTGTTGCGGTTGCTCTGCAACAGACGGAAAAAGTTATTGGCATGATCCAGTTGATGCGGGAGTATCTGGACGCCGAGCACGCGGGCCCGGAAATTTGGCCGGTGGCGCTGGAACCTGCCCTGAGAAGCGTGACCGAAGAACTATCCTCGATCGCGGCGGTGCGCGGCATACAGTTGCGCCTGGCGGGCACCTGTACGGCCACGTTGCCGGTGCAGGAATCGCGACTGCGGCTGGCTTTGCAGTATTTGATTGCGACGATGATCGAAGCGCACCGGGTGGGCGGTAAGGTGACTCTTCTGCTGGGGGAGGGTCCGGCGGGGACGGTGCTGCGGGTTGAGGGCGAACGCGGCTTTCGCGGGCCGGATTTTCACGAGCCGAATCTTCGCGAGACACAACGGATCACAACGAGCCCGCCGCCGATGCGCGATCGGACGAGGACAACATCAGCGTCAATCTCAACTTTGCGCAGGGTGAAGCTGGCGATCGCCAGGCGTGTGCTCGAAACCGCCGGAGCATCGCTGGTCTTCGGCGCCGGCGACGCAGGTCCTACTGGATTCGTTCTTCGCATTCCGCGCCGAGTTGGCCCTTCTGCCAGATGAGTTCAAGCAGATGACTTCAGCCGGAAATTTTCCTCTGATGACAGGCGAGACGCCCGTCCCTCCGCTAGTGCGCGTGCGGACTTTGGGCAGGGTTCTTGACCGGTGCTGGCGGAGCCTTTGCGATCTTCACATCAAAGCTGACGGGTAACTGTTTGGGCGGATAGCACGCCTGGTTATCGCAGGCTTGGTACCTTAGTGTTCCGCGGACGACGTATTTGCCGGGTTGCACGGAGTGCAGGGGACGTACCAGCACGTCCACTTGGAAATCTCCGGTGTAGACATTGAGTTTTTCGTCCGGAGCGAACGCGAAACTCAATTCCCGGCCTGGAGGGTAGGTGGTTTTGCCGATAACAATGTCGGTGGTGGCTTCTACCTTGAGCACGGTCGGGATCAGGAATTCTGACTTCGGCTGATTGGAATTGATGTGGTATCCGCTAGCAACGCGGAACTGAAGCGGGACGGTGGCGGGTTTGCCTTGCACGACGGTGACGACCGGAGCGGGCGCCATCTTTACGGCGGGACCTTGCGGGCCGAGATCGTCCTGCGCCCAAGCCCACGCGGAGAACAGGAGAAGCGCGCTCGCCAGAAAAATCTTCATTGGGCTGCCCCCGCTCTTGGAGTCGAATGTCGACTGTCCAGCCCCTAAAGGGGCGTTTGATTTTGGCGCTTACGGCATCGCTAAAGCGATGCCCTGATACGAATCCGCATCGCGAAAGTAAGTTCTGATGCAAAATCCGAGTCTTTCCGCTCCCTGCTAGAGTACTCCACGTTCAAATGAGGTTCGTAGTTACTTCTGAGCCTGTACCGCCTGGCCCTGGCCCATGGCCTTCTTGATGTGGTCCACGAACACGCTGCGGCTCACCAAGCCGAATTCGCGGGCGATGAGCTTGCCGTCGCGGTCCAGGAAAAACGTGGTCGGCAGAACACTGACTTTGTAGCTATCGCTGACGGAGTCTTTGCCGATCAGGATGGGGTAATTGATACCCATTTCCTTGGCGAATTTGGCGATGTCTTCGGTACTGGCGTCGTCATTGGCTACGCCGACGATCTGGAATCCTTGCGGGCCGTATTCTTTTTGCAGCTCGACAAACCATGGCATCTCGATCTTGCAGGGGGCGCAATACGTCGCCCAGAAATTCAGCAAAACGGCTTTGCCGCGAAGGTTGGAGAGCTTGAGGTCCTTGCCATCGAGCGTCTGCAGTACGAAGTCAGGCGCCAAATTGCCCATGAGTTGTCCATTGGCGGAACCATTTTCGCGGTTGTTGCGAGCGATGCGAATGCCGGCGAATAACATCGCTGCGACAATGGCAGCGATGAAGAACAGAATCAGAGGATTTCTTTTCACTGATAACCTCGAATTTCACTTGGCTACTGAAGTGCGTTGCGCTAAAAACATTTGCGTGTAGAGACGGGGCTTGCTCCGTCTCCCACCGCCGCAGAGTGAGACGGGGCAAGCCCCGTCTCTACGGGAAATCAGGACCGCTTCCTACAGCGCGAAGCGATTCAAGAACGAGAAATAGCCGGAGATGAGCGCGAAACGGCCCATCATCAGCAGGATGCCCAATGCGATCAGCAAGCCTCCGCTTGCCACCTCCACGGCGTGCATGTGGAATTTGAAGCGGTTGTAGAACTTTAGAAAACGCTCGATTCCGAGCGAAGTCAGCAGGAAAGGCACAGCCAATCCGGCGGAGTAGATGGCCAGAAGAAAGATGCCTTTCCAGACGGTGTCCTGAGCGGCGGCGAATCCGAGCACGACGGCGAGAATCGGACCGACGCATGGTGTCCATCCAAAAGCGAAAGCAAATCCAATGACAAACGCGCCCCAGGCGGACGAACTGCCTTTGAGGCCATGCAGTCGGGTGTCGGCCAGCAGCGCCTTGATCTGCAAGATGCCGGTCAGGTGAAGACCGAAGAGAATGATGACCACTCCGGCGATGCGGGCGAGCAGCGACTTGTACTGTGCGAGGATCTGGCCGACTTCGGTGGAGATCGCGCCCAACGTTATGAAGACGATGCTGAAGCCGATGATGAACGCGGCGGAATTGAGCATCACCTTGCGGAAGAGCTGTCCTTCTTGCAGCTTCAGTTGCTCGACCCCTACTCCCGAGATCAGGGAAACGTACCCGGGGACGAGCGGAAGCACGCAGGGCGACAAGAACGAGATCAGTCCTGCGACGAAGGCGGCGAGCGGTAACGGCAAACTCGTCATATCCCTCTATTGTAGCGAGCCAAGGAGAAGTCGACACCATCCCAGCCCCCTAAAGGGGCGGCTAATCCCGATGTACTGCGGCATCGCTAAAGCGATGGCCCGATAGGGAACCAGAGCTTCACTGACTAACTACCCGATACAGATAATCCGGACGGTGGAATTGTTACAACCATTCCACCTTGTACATTGGACGAGGCTATTCGATTGTCGTTATCGCGACACGGGCGTCTATGGCCGATTCGGGGCGGGCAGTTCCTTGGGCGGCGTCGCGGTCGTGGGCGGACCTTCCTTCAGAACCTTCATGATGAAGCCGGGCGGGACGGTGGCGGTGAGAATGGCGCGATCTCCGGACTGCTCGACTTTGAGGCTGTCGAAGAATGTCTTTACATCGGGATCCGTACCATGCGTGCCGACGCTGCTTTCGGCGGCGTGAAAGATGCTGAGAAAGGCGGCGGTTTTCTCGGTGATGGCCTGCGCGTCTTTCTCACTGTCGGTGAACGCCTCGGCCCGCAGGTGGAGAGCGCGGAGATATCGCGCAGAAATTACCGCGACCGCCGGCTTTGGAAACAGGAGGCCCCAGCTGCCCAGTCCGCCCAGAGAACTCATTTCGGCGGGTTGCACGCGCAGAATCGCAAAACACAGGCTGGCTAGAGGAACCTTCCGGTAGAACTTGCGCAGCAGCCATGGCCCACCAAAAGGCGAAGCCAGTTTGCGGGAGCGGTCGAGCATGCCGCGAATCACGTCGGGGTTCGGATGGTTCGAAACCGCGACGCTGTCATACGAAAGAATAACGACGCGAACGGTGCGACCTTCGAGCGGGATGTTGTAGATCTCAAAACCGCGGTAGTCGTCGATGGAAGAAGACAGCTTCTTGAGGTACGCAGTCAGCCGGCCGGAATCGATCTTGCCGACGAAAACCTCTGAGAAGCGCGGTTCGGAAGCCGATCCGGCGATCCCGTTGCCCCAACTCCGCGGATAGTGGACGGCGAAGGCAGCTTGGTCGAGATCGCGCTCGAACTGAAAGCCCGTCTCCTCGATGAACTTCTGGTATTCGGGCTCGCGGGAAACCGGCGGCAGTTGCCCGGTGGCGTTAAATTTCCGAATCCACTTCAGATTGATGTAGAGGAAACCGTCGGCGCCCGGGAGCAAGCGGGCCGCTTCCGGCGGAGCGTGCATGCGCAGGACCACGATCAACGCTACGGCGGCCGCAATCAGCAAAACGGCCAGGGGAATGAGGAGGCGGCGTCGAATGCGCATCGAATTTCGGCGGGTGCTCGGCTCATCCGCTGGGAACAGAAGGTGAGCCTATTAATGATAGCACCCGGGGGCTGGCGCTTTGTTAGCCGCGGTCGTTAGTCGTTGGTTGTTAGTCGCTAGTCGTTAGTCGTGGGCGGTCACGCTGAAGGGGATCGCTCCTTGCACTTGGAGCTTTAGGGGATCTGTCAACAGCGTCCCAAAAAAGTTGTAAAATGCTTTCCTAGCCTATCCTTATGCCGCAGTCCGTCAAAGAGCGCGTTGGAAAGTTGCGAGAAGAAATCGCGGAAATCAGTGCAGCGAACCGCCTGTACCTGCAAGGTGGCAAAAAGACGATCGGAGCTTCCGATCAGGAACGGCGACTCCAGAGATTGCAGGAAATCATGGACGAACTAATGTCCTTGACTGACTGGAAAAAGCCATGAACTGCTCGGCCAGGTAGCCGCCTTCTGGATTGCGGGCAAAGACGAATTTCAGTCCGAAGCTTGAACTTCCATGGTTTCGGTAATCCAGAGTTGTGCCGGAGCGCCTTTCGCGGTGCGAGTGGCAGTCGCACGGAAGCTGCCGGAAGTGGTTTCGACATCGTAAATGTATGGAGGGCGCTCGCCCTTGATGCTGATGTAGTTGCCTGAGCGCAGCTCATCCAGCGAAGCATACTTCCCTTGTGTCGCCAGGTACCCACGCTCGGCGTTGGCGATGCCGATCAGATCGTTCTTCACGCCCGTGATGGTGGCAAATTCTTGAGGATTGCCGCTCCCCCCGCTCGGAGTCAGGGTCTTGACCTGCAGAGAGTAGATGTACAGAGCGATCGCCATGGTGACGATCGTGCCCACAAAGCCAAGAACACGTCCCATAATTCGCCCCCGCAAATGCTATTGCACCGCGAAACAGGGAGGCCGCGCAAGTAACCAGAGTTCAGGTGCGGTATTGATCTAGGTCGTTCGTTTAGAGGAATGTCTGCCCGAGTGGGCATGGCAAACCGGTCTCGAAATGGCGACCCCGGAGGGAGTCGAACCCCGTTTCCGTAACCGGAATGAAAACAAGTAACTTATTGAAAATTAAGCACGCTCAAAACTACAGAAACGCGCGAAACGAGGATATTTGGTACGTAATAGGTACACGTGATTTTTGAATTTTTATTCGCCCCACGGACTTTCTTCTCCATCGGCCGCAATGAACAAATGCGCGCCGTCAAGATTAGATTACTTCCGCGAACTGGACATCTTCCCCAAATTTTCGGGGTAATGAAGCAGTTGCCGGGTAGCGTGGGGAACTGCGCGAATTGCTGACAGACCCTTTTGTATTTTGCGAGGACCGACGTTCTTGCCTTGACCGGCTTCGGCTGCAAGGCGGTGCGGGCGTGACTTGAATGCTCGAAGCAATGGCTCGGGAATCGAGGTTAGATCTACTACTGCAATGCCGTTGCCTGTGTTGGTGATAGCGACCAGAATATTGTCGACGCCGTCGGCCGCAAGTGCGTCGTAGTTCGGCGAGAGTGGAACCCGCAGGGAGATTCGATCGCGAAGATTCCCCAGATTACCGTCAAAGACATCGAGGCCATTGGTCGATGGCTGGAACAACAAACGTCCGTCTGGACTGAGCTTTGCCCCATAAACGTACAAGTTGTTCAAAAGCTCACGATCATTCATCGCATAGTAGGATTCCCCATTCAGGTTGGAATCGTAGATGTAGAACGTTGCCGTGAACTGAGTCTGATTGCTGGAGAGCGCTAATTCGTAGTTGCCGTAACAGCAGCCGTAACCATCGGGCGCATAGAATATTTCATCAGTTGCCGTATCGATTGAGAAAACCTCTCCGTACTCATCGAAGTAAACACGAGCGTTGTCGGAACTGATGGCATTTCGCAAATAAGCGTCGTCGGAACCGAGACCGGGGCCGTCGATGCCGTAGTTATAGATCTCGCCTGTATTTGTGTTCAGTTTAAAGAACTGGTCGGCACCCCCGCCCTGGCCCAGCACTACAACCATGTAGTAGACGTTGCCAGAGTCGCTGATTGCAAGACCGCACGGATTGATGTCGAACCCGGAATGAGAGCCGACTATGAACGTTTGGACAGAGCCAGGGTTCGCCGGGTTGAAAACGTAGATTGCCCCTGCATTGAGATCGGAGACGGCCATCTTGCTGCCATCCGGCGAAAGAGCAATTCCCCACAGTCTTTGCGTGGCACCTTGGGGAGCCGGAATCGGAATTGGACTCAGCCATTTTCCCTGCGTCCGGGAAAAAACCCGAAGTTGCGTCGTGTCGGTGAAGTAATAAACGTCGGTATAGGGATCATAGATCCCCTGGACGAGCGTCGATCCTGGCAGAGAAAACTGTTGGATGGCCGGCAAATACGTCAACGCCGCCGAGGCCGTTGTGCTGCTGCCGGAACTGGTGGTGACAGTCACATCGACAGAGGTGCCGCTAACGCCGGACGGAATTGTGTACGCGATAACCTCCAGCGGGAACGGCGGGGCCGCCAGATTGTATGCATTCCCCCCAAATCCAGTTACCTGCGCTGCGACACCGTTCACCGTCACCGTTAGACCCGACGGGATGGAATTCGAAGTGGTTGGACCGAACCCATAGCCATAGATATATCCAGTACCGCCGCCTTCGGCAGTCGCCATGTTCGGCGTCACTTCCAAGATCGTCGGCCCGTAACTGAAGGCTTCAGGCAACAGTTGCATGCCGCCATCGGTGGTAAATGTGTAGACATCCGCAGGTCCGGCAGTTCCCTTCGGGCTGGTAGCGTTGATGTAACCGGAGGACGCGGAGATATTTGTCGCCTGTCGGGCACCGAAATAGATGTTCTCTAAAGCCCCGACCGCGCCCGGAGTCTCCCACTGCGTTGCGGTTCCACCCGAAGTCGGACCAGTGGCCGGGTTCAGATAGCCGTTTGTGAATTGAGTGCCGACCGCACCCGACTGCAGTGAAGAAAGATCTATAAAACCAACGCCTTCCTCCATTGGGCCTGCAAATAGACCGCTTCCATCCGTTGCCTGAAGGAAGGGACCATCAATCGGAGCGAACGCCATGCCCGAAACGGTTGGCACGATAAAGATATTGGGAGTCCAGCCTACTTGCGTCCCCGTTGTAAGGTTGTAGGCATAAATGATGGGGTCCGTGAGAACAAAAAGAGTCGTCGAATCGGCGCTAACCAGGAAAATGTCACCCGCCGTGTTGAATTGGCCCATGGTGGCAAGCGTTTGCGGATCATACAACGTGACTCCCGTCTGATTCGGCATGAGGATGTACTTGCTGTCGGGCGTAGTGACGATATATAGCGTGGAACCCGTCACAGAGGCATAATTCCCCGTGCCCGTGGAAGGATTGACGGCGCAGAAGAAGTTTCCGTTGATGCCTCCAAGGAGTATTTGGGTGCGGTCCACAGTGCGTGCAAATCCTCCTAGATTCCCCCCTCCGCTGCCGCAGGGGAGCGGTTGCGAGTCCGCATTGAATCCCCCGTATGTCGTGATCGCATTGTCAACGGGGTTCCACACGGCAATACTGGTAGCCCCGTCGACGCCGTTGTATGGGCCGATCAGCGCCACCCGGCCATCTGAGAGCACGAGCGCAACGGAGGATAGATAACCATAGGGTCCGATTTCCGATGCGATGTATCGATTCGTGACCTTCATGCCGACCGGATCAATCGTATAGACGTTGCCAATCTGCGTTCCAACATATAAGGTCGAATGATCAGGCGTGTCGTCAATTCCAAAAGCGCCGGGAACGTCAATCGTCTCAATTTCTGTCTGTGATGCGGCGTCGATCACAATTATTTGGTTGGAGGAGGGATCAGTAACGAAATATCGGCCCGTGCTCGCGTGATAAAGGATCCAGTGCTGATTGACCCAGCCGAAATACTCCGTGGTGGAATCAATGCGCAGGTAACGCGTGCGGATTGGGACTCCGTTGCCTGAGCCGTTGACGGTCAGGCTCAGCGTCGAGGTGTGTCGCAGTGAGCCTGAAGTGCCTGTGAATGTTACGGTGCTCGTGGAAAATGGCGCGCTGCCAGTTGCCGTAAACGTGACTTGCTGCGGCGTGCTTGCTTCGAGCGTGATCGGGTTCGGGGAAGCTGTAACGCTCGTTGGAACTCCTGAGATCTGAACGTTAATCTGGCCCGAGAAACCGTTCTCCGCGGTTGCTGATAGGGAGACCGAAGCCGAACCGCCAGCGTCTATCGATTGACTTGTCGGATTGACCGCCAGGCTGAAATCTGGCTGAAGGGGCGGCCCCGTGCCACCGCCGCCACCACCACCGCCGCAGCCGGCCGTCACTAACAGAAGGCCGAACAGCAGAGGTTGACCTTTCAGCGTCCAGAGCCGCGCGGCGCTGCTGATGTGCATTTTGTTCATAACCACAATCCCGGCATCTGCTATGTCCGACGCGAACGTAAGAGAGCGGACAGTAAGTATCGTCAATAAAGGTAGTCGCGTCAATGACAACGACGGCAGATCGAATTCAAGGCCGGCAGGTGGTGTTGCAGGCTGAGTGCGCCGGCTGCCGGCTGCACTATTTGAAGCCGCTTACCTGTGTTATTGTTGACTGCTCGTTTGGCAAGTCCTGCAGGGGGATCTTAATGCGAGTTGGTTTCTCGCGCCGTTTTGTTTTGCTTGCTGCGGCTTCAGTCTTGTTACTTTTCGTTTCCGCTCTGGCAGGCACATTCAAGAATCCTGAGTTCATTGACACAAGTTATGACCCCCAGGGTGTCGCGACCGGTGACTGGAACGGCGACGGAATTCCTGACCTCGCCTATGTCGACGGTGCAAGTCCCTCGACGTTACATGTCCTTCTGGGGAATGGCAATGGCACTTTTTTGCATAAACAGGATATTGCTCTGCTCGACGGAATTGGCGCGGTCATCAATGTGGCCGACGTTACAAAGGACGGCATTCTCGACCTTGTTCTCGGCGGCGGCACGTCGACGGTGGGAGAGATCGCTGTTCTAATAGGCAATGGGGATGGCACGTTTCAAGCGCCGGTCGTCTCTACTATCGGAGGCGGCAGTGCTGGCACTCCCTCTCTAAATGCCGTCATGGGTATTGGAGATGTCAATGGAGACGGTGCAGCGGATCTGGTGGTCGGCGATGCCATGAGCGCAACGTTGTATGTTCTGTTCGGCAACAACGGCGGCAAGTTTTCCATTGGCACGACGATAACTTTCTACTTCTCCGGTGAGGCCGATACTTATCTCTACGATTTGAACGGCGACGGTCATCTTGACATTATCGTAAACAACCTCGTGGGGGCCCAGACTATTGTCTGGCTGGGCAATGGCAACGGCACTTTTCAACCTGGAGTGAGCTACACCTCGTACGCTGTGACTTTCGCTGACGTGAATGGCGATGGACACCCGGACCTTGTAGGTGAGGTTTATCCCGGACAAGTTCAGGTTCTCCTCGGTAATCCGGATGGCACATTCGGATCCCCGACTCCGCTGACAACGGTTCCAGCGGGTGACTTTCTCGTGAAGGTCGACGATTTCAATGGAGATGGAATTCCGGATTTGCTTTTCATGACCCCGGAGGGCGTCGGCGTTGCTCTTGGTCAGGGCAATCTCACTTATAGAACCATCCTTCCGTCGGTGGCCGGGACGGTAACTCAGGCAAGGTATCTTCTTGCTTTTGCCCAAGGTGACTTCAACGGCGATGGCTACAGGGACATTGCCATGGCTGCGGTTGGTGGGGTCCTGATTCTCTTGGGAAAAGGCGATGGAACGTTTGCCAGCGCCGACTACTACGATGTCGGCCACACTGTAGGCGCGGTCGCGGTCGCAGACTTCAGTGGAGACAAGATTCCTGATATTGCAGTGAGCGTGCAGGCGCCTTACCCGCGGATACTCGTTGGCAACGGCGCGGGCCAGTTTACGTTGGCCGCGGATCAAAATCAGAGTTACGGGTCCCAAACCCCCAGTGGAAGCATGACAACCGGCGACTTCAACGGCGATGGCAGCAGCGATCTTTACATGCTTGTGTCGACACAGGCGTATCAATTCGGGCAGCCCTTCGTCCTGTTTGGCGCCGACAACGACACCTTTGCCACGCCTCTTGCCCTTTCGTCCGGACCAGCCCTGGTTGGCGACCTCAACGGCGACGGCCGCACTGACATGGTTGCATTGGGAGACGGGGTGATCCTGGCATTTCTCGGTCAGAAAAACGAGACGTTCAGGCAAGTGTCGACGCCGCTGGTTCACCCCACGTCCGGCCTCGCTGCTCTTGGCGACGTGAATCGCGATGGCAAGCCGGACTTGCTGACCTTGGAATATCCCGCTATACGGGTCTGGCTCGGAAATGGTGATGGAACTTTTGCCCAATCTACGTTGCTCAGCGCTCCACCGGAGCAGCTGAATCTGATGTCCGCAGCCATTGCCGACCTTGACGGAGATGGAAATCCGGACATCATCGCAGTTTCGTATCCGAACGAGCTCGGTTCTCCGTATCCTCTTGTCATCTATTACGGCAATGGCGATGGAACTTTCCAGGATCCCGTGCTTCTGCCCGTCACGCACTCCTACACAGAACTAGTAGTTGCCGACATCAATGGCGACAACAAGCCCGACCTTGTTCTGAGCGATGGCAACTGCATCGCGGTCATGGCGAACCTGGGAGAACGGTCCTTCGCACCCGAAGAGCACTATGTCGCAGGCCAGCAGATTTCCGGCCTCACAGTTACGGACCTGAACAACGATGGTTTCCCCGACATTGTCGCTGCGAATGCCGACGGCACGACAGTCGTGGTGCTGCTGAATCAGCCCAATGGTAATCCCATTGATGGCGCTCCCAGCAATGGCGTATTCACAATAACGCCTGAGCCGGCGCAATACGGCCAGCCCGTCACACTCAGCATTACGATGTCTTCGCCCTCGGGTCCGGTGCCCACCGGTTCGGTGAGTTTTAGTGTCGATGGATCATTCATTACCACGGTAGGACTAGCGAAAGGAACTGCCACTTACACCCTCAACGGAGTGTTAATCACAGGCTCTCACACCTTTGTCGCGACCTATGAAGGGGACAAGAATTACGCTCCGGAAAGCTTTGCGCTTCTTCATCAAGTCACTCCGCCAGTTTACGTCACGACCACGGTGCTGGTAGCCAGTCCCACGACGGTGCTGACAAGTCAGACAGTCAGTTTGCAGGCCACTGTGAGCAGTGCAGTGCAGGTACCAAACGGAACCGTGACGTTCTTGGATGGCACGAACACGCTTGGCTCGCGCACGTTTGTGCCTTACGGCAGCCAAACCGTGATTTTCGATACCAACCTGTTGGCGGCCGGAACCCAGACCCTCACTGCCAAGTACCAGGGTTGGCAAGATCCATTTGGCGAGCAGGAAATTTTCGAGCCGAGCACCTCCGCTCCCGTCGCTGTCGTGGTGAATGGCACTCCTACGGGCACAGCTTTGCAGGCATCTACGACATCGCCAACTGTCGGGACTGTTGTGACCTTCACGGCAAATGTAACTTCGAGCCTGGGCACACCGTTTGGCGGCGTGACCTTTTACGACGGAACTGTGCCGCTGGGAACCAATTCCCTATTGGGCGATGGAAGCTGTACTTTCAGCACCGCTTCTTTGGCGGTGGGAACGCACAGTATCACCGCTGCCTACAACGCGAACGCGACGTTTGCAGGCAGCACGTCGCCGGTCATTATTGTCACCGTGAGCGCAGCTGACGGCAATTTGACGCCAACGGCTGTAACGATCGCGGCAACTGCCGAAGGGGAACAGTCTGCGCTCATAGCGAACGTCGGCGGGGCCAGTGGCATTGCCACAGGAGTGGTCACTTTTCTGGATGGTGGCACGATCTTGGGCAGCGCATCCACGGACCCGTCGGGAAAGGCAACGTTGCAGTTATCTGCGCTCGGGGTCGGTGTCCACAACCTCTTCGCGAGTTATGGGGGCTCGAGGCTCTTTGCACCGGCCGTTTCACCGACGCTCATGGAACAAAGGCCGGCCAGCGGTGGCGACTTTTCGTTAACTGTCTTTCCCGGCGCGGTTGATCTCAGATCTTTCGATTCGGCGACGGTGATTCTGACAATCGTTCCGACAGCAAACTTGCGGCAGCAGGTCCAACTTTCCTGCACGGCTGGGGTGCCGCCCGGATATGAATGCTCGTTTTCTCCCGCATCTCTATATAGTGGCACAAGCTACCTTCAGATTCGGCGCCCCTTGAAACCCGGACCATGGCAAAGTGTCCACTTGCTTTATGGAGTCGGGGCAGGAATTTTGTCGTTTTTCTTGGTCGGAACTGGTCGGCGCCGCGTTCGTTTGCTTGCCTTGACGCTAGTTTGCGGGGGACTAATGATGTTCGATGGTTGCGGCGCCTCGTCCTCGCCCCCGGCGCAACCACGATTGGGAGTGCTGTCGATGCAGGCAACCGTTGGTACAGGCGCAAGCACAGTTGTCCATTCTGCGCAGATCTTCGTGAAGCTCGCAGCGCCGGAATAACCCGACTTGGCGGCTTTGAGCACCGGCGCAAAGCTATGGGGGAATGGGAGACCGCTGGCGACCCCGAAGGGACTCGAACCCCCAACCCTCAGATCCGAAGTCTGATGCTCTATCCAATTGAGCTACGGGGCCGTCCGCCGGAAGTCAGGTCACAGTGAGCCGGCGGAGTCGATTCTACACCGCGGGCAGCCCTGAATGGCCACGGAAATCCGCCGCGCGTTGTAACATCAACACGCATGTCCTTTGCGCCCAATCTCGTGCCCCATCCCATGACCCACACCAGTTCGCGGTTGCTCGAGTTCGAGACGCTCCGCGAGTTGCTAGCCGGCTACGCCTCTTCGCCATTGGGCCAGCGCCGCATCGCCGAGCTGCGGCCTTCGATCGACCATGGATGGCTTGAAACCCAGCACCAGCTCACCACGGAAATTCGCGAGTATCGGCGGGTCGGCGGACGGTTCGAGTTCGCCGGACTGCCCGAAGTCCGAAAGCTGATCGAGAAATCGCGCATTTCTGGAGCCGCTCTTGAAACCAGCGAGATCCGCGACGTTGTCCTGGTCGCCGACCGCGCTGCGGAGTGGCGCGAAATCGTGCGTCAACCTCCGGCCGCGATGCGCTCCGACTGGGCGGCCGTCGACGTGCTTTCCGCTGGCATCGAGGATTTCACCGGGTTCCTGCGTTCGTTCCACAACAAGATCCTGCCGGACGGCACGCTCGACGATCGCGCGTCTCCCGAACTCAGCCGCGTTCGCCGCGAGATCGAAAAGCAGAAGCGTCAGATTCAGGAATCGTTGCGCGGCTACCTGCGGAAACTTGCCGAAGGCGGCACCGTGCAGGACGAACTGATCACCATCCGCGGCGAGCGCTTTGTGATCCCGGTGAAAGTCGAGCAGAAACGCCGTGTGCAGGGCGTAGTACACGGCACCAGTTCCAGCGGACAGACCGTGTTTGTCGAGCCCCTCGAAACCATCGAGCAGAACAACGAACTGGTGCGCCTGCTGGATGAAGAACTGGCCGAGGTTCATCGCGTCCTCCTCGAGATGACGCGCCAAATCGGCGAAAACGCCGACGCCATTCTAGCCGCCGCCGAGATCCTCGCCGAACTTGAACTGCAGTTCGCCAAAGCCCGCTTCGCCGAAGACTACAACTGCGTGGCGGTGAGTCTGTGTGGGGACAGCCAGGAGCCGTGTGGGGCGGGCATTCCTGCCCGCCAGCCGAGCCAAGCTCGGCAGGAATCCCCTACTCGGGCTGACGAGCTTCGCTCGCCCTGGACGGGCAAGAATGCCCGTCCCCACATGATTCTCCATCGCGCCCGCCATCCTCTGCTGGAGCGCAATCTAAAACTTAAGAACGCGAAGATCGTCCCTATCACCATCGAACTGGAAGGTGACCACCGCCAGTTAGTGATCACCGGCCCCAACACCGGCGGCAAGACCGTCTCCCTGAAAACGCTTGGCCTGCTCGCTCTGATGGCGCAATCAGGCATTCCCGTGCCCGCGGATCGCGCCGACATGCCGGTCTTCGACGCCATTCTGGCCGACATCGGCGACTATCAATCGATCGAGCAGAATCTCTCGACGTTTTCGGCGCATGTCACGAACATCGATTTCATCTCGCGCACTGCGACAGCAAATTCGCTGGTGCTACTCGACGAACTGGGGTCCGCGACCGATCCCGAAGAAGGCGCGGCGCTGGCGGTTGCGATCGCCGAGCATTTTCGTAAAGCCGGATGCATGATCGCGATCGCGACGCACCACACTTCGCTCAAAGTGTATGGCGCGAATACGCCCGGAGTGACCAATGCCTCGGTCGGCTTCGACGAAACCACGCTGCAGCCGACTTACGAACTGAAGATCGGCGTCCCCGGAGCATCCGCCGGAATCAACATCGCGCAACGGCTCGGATTGAATCCGGCAATCATCGCTTCGGCGCGCTCGCGCCTCGGTTCGCAGACACAAGATGTGGCGCGCTTCCTCGATCGTCTGCACGCCGACCTTCGCGATCTCGAACAAGAGCGCGCTCGCATGAAAGCTCGCGAGCAGGCGCTCGACCGCGAGAAGACGCAACTCGCGGCGGAGGGCCGCAAAGAACAGCAAGCCAAGATTCGCGAGATGGAGACAAAACTCGAAGCTCTGTTCCGCGACTTCGAGTACCACGCGCGCGAGACTGTGAACGCCGTCCAGGACCGCGCCGCCGCGCAGAAATTATCGAAAGACGCCGAGCGCCGCATCGCCAAAATGCGCCGCGAATTTCGCGAGCAGTTCGATGCCACCGTAGTCGCGCACGTGACCGGCGCCGATCGCGGCGACCCGAACGCGCAGCCCAGCCTGGTGAAGCACGTCTCCGAAGGCGACACGGTGAAGCTCAAGTCGATGGGTCGCGCCGCCGTGGTCAAAAAGAAAATTGGCGACAATCACTTCGATGTCGAGATCGGCTCGATGAAAATGCGCATCGCCCGCGAAGATATCGCCGAAGTCCAGACAAAAGTGCAAATGCGCGTCTCCGACTCGCCGGTCGAGGCCGCGCGCGCCCGCGGGATCAGCGTCTCGCTGCAAAGCGAAATCAGCGGCCGGAACATGCCCACCGAAATCAACGTCATCGGCCACACCGTGGACGAAGCCACCAGCGAAGTCGAAAAATTCGTGGACCGCGCGTTTCTGGCCGGCATGACGCGGGTGCGCATCGTCCATGGCAGCGGCATGGGCATTCTGCGCAAAGCCCTGCGCCAGTATCTGCAGAAGCATCCGCACGTCGAGTCGGTTACTGAACCGCCCATCAACGAGGGCGGCGGCGGAGCTACCGTGGTCGAGCTACGGGTCTAGCGGATCGGGTGATCGGGTGAGCTAGAACCAGTCCCGCCTGCGCGGCTCCTTAGAGGTATTTTCGAAGGAAGAATTGGGCAATTTGTGGGGGGTAACCCCCCCCCCCCAAATTTGGTTAAGTTGTTCACAGTAAAGCAGTTAGAGTCAAAGTATTCAAAAGATGTGACTTAGCGGCAAATTCTGCGATTTGGCGTGCACTTGCGGGGGTACCCGTCGCTGCCGTATTTTGTCAAACGCGCATGACCCCAAGGCTCACCTTAAGCCATGAAAATGGACGGTTCCTCCCGAGGAGCGCTCTGTTCGTTTTCAAAGATCAATCCCGCCTGCGCGGCCTCCTTAGAGGTATTTTCGAAGAACGGTGTAGATGGAATGGGGGCAGCGGGGAACTTCCGCTGCTTTTGAGCGTCTCGGTCCCTCGATGCCCTAGTTCACGAGCATAGTTTTGCATGGGGGTGGGATAGCGGTATGTGATGGCGCTTACTGAGTGAATGTGATGAAAAACAGGTCGCCGGGAGGCCACCTGGGCTGTCGATGGATGAAGTCCGGGTGCGCGGGAGGAGAACTCCCTGACGCGTACTTGCTTAGCGAGAAGGTGCAGGGATCCTTCTCTCCGCAGAGACTACACTTCGTGAAGTCCCTGCTCCCCTCAGGATGACAGTGCAGAATTTATGCTGGGCTTCGTTTTCCTGGACCTTGTTTTTGATGGACCTCGTTTTCGCTGGACCTGGAATGTCCGCAGCGAGAGAATAATGGACGTGCCTACCACGACAAAGGCCGCACGCTTGAGCCGGTTCATGCTGTTCGCGATCACGGCTTATCTTTGCGGTAGTCTCGCGCTTTGGGCGCAAACATCCGATTCCCAAAGCGACCAAGCGAACAAGTCCTGGACGGCCACTACCGAGTCGAATGGTGAAAATGCGGAACCCTTGCGCACAATCGAAAGTCACACCCAGAGCGGAAATCGCACGCTCGACAAACAAATGGTGCAGCGCCGCGCGACGGACGGAGGTTTCGTACCTTACCAGGACATCGAAAAAGAAACGGTGCAAATGGACGATGGCACGGTGCGAACCACCACTCGCACGTTCGCTCACGATGCCGATGGGGGGAGAACGCTGGTGGAAGTAGTCGAGGAAGAAAAGCACACTCTCGCTGGCGGTGACTCGAAGGTAGTGCGCTCAACGTCCGATCCCGACGTCAACGGTGATCTCCAAGTCATTAGGCGGCAGATTGAAGAGACAAAGAAGCTCAGTCCGAATGTGGAGGACAGCAAAACCACGGTGCTGCTGCCCGACGTCAACGGTGGGCTTGCTCCAGCGGTGAAGATACACGAGCGCCGTGAACAAGGCGCAAATGGCACGATTGATTCTGAGGAAACTACACTGCTTCCGGACGGCGCCGGAAACTGGGCGGTGGGCGAAGTACGGCGAGCTACCACGCGGCAAGAAGGTGACCGGCGCAGCACCGAGGAGCAAGTCTCCCTCCCCGACTCTGAAGGCAAGCTGGGCGAAGTGTCTCGTACCGTGACCAACGAAGCGGCGACTGCTTCAGGAGACACGAGCAAGACAGTGGATACCTATTCCGTCGATGTTCCGGGGGCGGTTGGGGACGGCAGCTTGCACCTGGTTAAGCGCGCAATCACCGCCCAGCAGACGAACTCGACTGGTCAGCAAGTCACCAAACAGCAAGTCGAGCAAGCTAACCCCGGCGACCCCGGCTCCGGTCTGCAAGTGACCACTGTCACCATCGATACGGTGCGCCCAGGCGCATCCGGAGGGCAGGCCACGCAAACCATTCAAGCGCGCGATGCGAACGGCAGCTTTCCAGTAATCTCGGTGGATACCACAAAGTCCGACAACATACACGCCATTCAGGTTCAGATCGCGCCCGCCGCACCGCCCGCACCGCCGAAAGAGCAGCCGAAATAGGGCGGCGCCGCGGGGCTAGAGCCTGGCTGTGGGCTCGATTCCTTTACATTCATTGACTGGACAATCCCTTACCAGCGGTCGGAGAATAGTTGCCTGGAGTGACAATCTCGCAAGAGGGGAGTTCGACTATGAAAAAGCCTCGCGCTTCATCATTCGCGCTTTTCGCGGGATTCACGCTGGTGTTCGCATTGGGCATTGTACCCGCTCTCACGATGGCGCAGGTTGCCCGTTCGATCGTAGGAGATTGGAGCGGAACTCTGGATCCGGGCGCCCAACCCAAAAAGCGAATTGTTGTGCACATCGCCGCTGCGCTGGACGGGACGCTGAGCGGCACGATCGACTACCCTGACCAAGACACTTCCGGCATTCCGATCACCGGCATCACCTACAAGAATTCTGTTCTGCACTTCGAAAGTACCCCCAGCCTGACGGTTTATGACGGAACCATGAGCGCGGACAAGTCAACGATCACGGGCACGATGAAGCAAGCCGGAGCGAGCCTGGATCTCGTCCTCAAGCGGACTCCTTAGAAGCCAAAGTCTTATCCATTCCAGGGCAGAAATTGGGATTGAGAGTGAAGTCGGTAGTTGGTTCGCCATCTTGCCGATGACCGCCCGATCGCCCGTCACCCTCCCTTTCGCAAAGTACGCGAAAAGGGTGGGGAACCCGCAGCCCTGCTGTGTTGTCGCTCGATAACTTATTTGCTTTTTATTCGCCCTATGGCATACTGCGTGTGCGGAGACTGCCGAGCTTCGCTCGGCTGGACGGCCGAGGGCGGCGGTCCCTACGCGAGCACAGTAGATGCCGGAAAAATTTATTTTCGGACGCGTTTTCCTGCTGTGCTCCTCATACCTCCACAGGCGGAAATAAATTACGATGCATCGCACTCACTTAAACATCGTGGCTACTCTCGAAACCAGCATCGGCCGTTTGCCGGCTAACATTGAGGCCGAGCGCTCCATTCTGGGCGCTGTGCTGCTTGACAATCACGCCTTCAACGACGCCGCCGAGCACCTTAAGCCGGAAGACTTTTCCATTGACTCGCACCGGCGCATTTATTCGCGCATGATGGATCTGGCCGAATCTTCTCGGCCTATTGACATCATCACGCTGGTCGAGGAACTGGAGCAGAAGAAGGATTTGCAAGCGGTCGGCGATGTGGGCTACATTTCCGGACTGCTGGACGGCGTTCCCGACCGGCCTTCGATCGAGCATTACGTCAGAATCGTCCGCAACAAGGCCATCCTGCGCGGGCTGATCAACGTGTCTAATACGGCCATCGCCAAGGCCAGCGAGCAGGCCGATCCTGCCGACGAAATCCTGAACGAGGCCGAAGCCGCCGTCTTCCAGCTCTCGGAGAAGCGCATTGGCAAAGGGTTTCAGAGTGTCAAGGAAATCTCGCGCGACTCAGGAGGGATTGATGCTCTACTGCAACGCGGTCGGCGCATTACTGGTATCGCCACGCACTATACGATTCTCGACGAAATGACCAGCGGCTTTCAGAGGTCCGATCTAGTCATCCTTGCCGCGCGGCCGTCGATGGGCAAGACCGCGCTCGCCATGAATATCGCCGAGAACGCCGCCATCGACGACGGCAAGGTGGTCGGCATCTTCTCGCTCGAAATGTCCAATGAGGCCCTGCTGCAAAGACTGCTCTGTTCTCGCGCCATTGTCGACGCGCAAAAGCTGCGCACGGGTTCACTGTGGGGCGACGATATCAAGAAGATTGTCCGCGCGTCAGAGGAACTCTCGAACGCGCTCCTCTTCATCGACGACTCGCCCGGCATCACCCTGAGCGAAATGCGCGCCAAGGCCCGCCGGCTCAAACATTCGCAAGGACGCCTCGACCTGCTGGTCGTGGACTACCTGCAGCTCATGTCCGGAGGCAGCAAGCGCTTTGAGAATCGGACGCAGGAAGTTTCCTCCATCTCGCGCGGACTGAAAGCTATCGCCAAAGAACTTCAGGTGCCCGTGCTCGCGCTGTCGCAGCTTAGCCGCGCTCCCGAGAGCCGGGGCGGCGACCACCGGCCGCAGCTCTCTGATCTGCGCGAATCGGGGTCGATTGAGCAGGATGCCGACGTGGTTATGTTCATCTTCCGCGAAGAACTCTATAAGCAGGACGACCCCGATCTCAAGGGCCGCGCCGAAATCATCATCGCCAAGCAGCGCAACGGGCCGATTGGCAGGTTCAATCTGGCGTTTTTGCATAATTCGACGCGTTTCGCGAACATGCTTGAAGGCAACAACGAACCGGGCGAGTAAGCCGGAACCGGCCTCCCACCGATGGACCGGTTACGGACTACCGGCTACGGATTAAAGACCGGCGAGGTCCGAGCCTGAGACACCTCTACCCTGTGGAAAAACATGTGGATGCTAGGGACGGATCCCGGAATCTAGCGATACCGACCGGTTGGTCGGGATATTTTGGCACCGTCCCGGCATTCCTAAAGCCATGTTTCTAAGTTGGTTAACCGTTTTTCGGCAGCATTCGGCGGAACCGCTTGCAAATCAGCACTTTCGTCACAAGAAGTGAGATTTGCACATGTATCCAAAAGGAGATATCCCGCATCGCTGGCGGCTGGGACCCGCGTAATTGCACTGGTGCTCGCTGGTCAACCAGCGGTGACGGGCCGCATAGTGTTAGCGCTCACTAAAAGGTCGGGTGCCCCATCCTAACGTCGCGTCTTTTGCGACGTTAGGATGGGATTTCCGTGCCGCGTAATTCTTGGGATTTCCCTCGCCGGGAGTTACTTCGCCTTTTACTTCAGCGATGCCATATCAATGACGAACCGATATTTCACGTCGCTCTTTAGCATCCGTTCGTATGCCTCGTTGATCTGCTGAATTCGAATCCGTTCGACATCACAGGTAATGCCATGTTCCGCGCAGAAATCCAGCATTTCCTGCGTCTCCCGTATGCCACCAATCAGGGAGCCGGCAAGGCTGCGTCGATTGAAAACAAGGTCAAAGCCCTGAACCGACGACGGGGTTGGAGGCGCTCCCACGAGCGTCAGCGTCCCGTCGCGCTTCAGCAGATTGATGTAGGCATTCAAATCGTGGTGGGCCGAAACCGTGTCGAGGATGAAGTCAAAGCTGGCGAGATGTTTCTCCATCTCCTCTTCATTCCTCGACATCACCACTTCGTGAGCGCCGAGCCGTAGTGCGTCCTGCGTCTTGTTCGGAGAGGTCGTAAACAATACGACATGGGCGCCGAACGCATGGGCGAATTTCACCCCCATGTGACCCAAGCCGCCGAGGCCCACGATGCCCACCTTCTGCCCTTTCTTTACCTTCCAGTGCCGTAGCGGCGAGTAGGTCGTGATGCCGGCACAGAGCAGAGGAGCCGCGGCCGCAAGATCCAGATCCTTGGATACGCGCAGCGCGAATCCCTCGGTGACAACAATGCTCTCGGAGTAGCCGCCGTAGGTCACGCCTCCCAGCTGCTTGTCTTCCGAGTTGTAGGTGAAGGTCGCCTTGTTCTCGCAAAACTGCTCGCTCCCGTCGCGGCAACTGGAGCAGACGCCACAGGAATCCACCATGCAGCCCACCGCTGCAAGATCGCCTTCCTTGAACTTCTTGACTGCGCTGCCCGCTTTCACCACTCGGCCAACGATTTCATGGCCCGGGACACAGGGATAAACCGTGGGCAGAGAGTTTTCCCATTCATTGCGGGCCTGGTGCAAATCCGAATGACAAACCCCGCAGTAGAGAATCTCGATTTGTATATCCTGCGGCCGCGGGGTGCGGCGCTGGATGGAGCCTGGCGCGAGCGCCGAAGTTGCGCTTCGCGCTGAATAGACCTTTGCCGGGTAGGTTTTCTGGGAGACCGACTGGGTTTCATCTAGCAGAGCGGTTCTTGAAGCTTTCTCTTGCATGTTGGTTTCTCCTTCCTATATGCGACTCGAAACAATCCATATACGATTCGAAAAAATCAATGCCGGCTCAAAGCGATAGCTAGCTTCCATTGTCGAGATCGACGGCTCTCCCTCGACTGACCGAGGTTCTACGGCCGATTAGGAATCGACGCCATGCACTCCACATGTCCATTCACTCCGTCGGCAGTTTTCTCCACTGAGAAGTGGAATCCAAGTTGGCTCTCGACTCTGGTTGGAGATCCGTTGAGCAGGTACGGACGAAAGCGGAAGTTTCGCAACGCATCCTTACTGGCGGATATAAGCAGAGGGTCGCCTTCGAGCGGCACGCTGGATGTGATCTTTCCGGTTTCATCGACTTCGATCTTGAAAATTACGTCGCCTTGAATTCCCTTCTTCATCGCTTCGTCGGGGTATACCGGCATCGTTTTGTGTTCGACCAGGCCAAGCATCACTCCGGTGGAAACGCGAATTACCGGCGGACGAGCAGGCTGAGCTTGGTTTTGAGGGGCCTCTGACGAAGCGCCAGCACCATTTTGAGCGGAGGCAACTGCAGCGCAACACGCGACTAGCATGACTGTCGTTCTGATTTTTGACATGCAACCTCCTTCTGGAAGTGAGTTAGCCGCTGTCCTCGCCCACCTTCAGCAGCGCCAGGAACGCTTCCTGCGGAATATCCACGCGGCCGATGCGCTTCATCCGCTTCTTGCCCTCCTTTTGCTTTTCGAGCAGCTTGCGTTTGCGCGTAATATCGCCGCCGTAGCATTTGGCCAACACGTTCTTGCGGATCGCCGGCACCGTTTCGCGGGCGATGATCTTCGCTCCAATCGCCGCCTGGATCGCCACCTCAAACATTTGCCGCGGGATCAGCTCTTTCATTTTTGCCGCCAGCGCGCGCCCGCGATCATAGGCAAAATCGCGATGGATTATGGTCGACAGCGCGTCGACCGGCTCGCCCGCCACCATGATGTCGAGCTTGGCCATCGGCGACACCCAGTTGCCCGATAGATGATAGTCAAGCGAGGCGTATCCTCGCGACACCGACTTCAGGCGGTCGTAAAAATCGAGCACGATTTCATTCAGCGGCAGCTCGTATTGCAGCATCACGCGCGATGAGCTGACATATTCGAAACTCTTCTGCTTGCCGCGCTTTTCCTCGACCAGCTTCAAAATGCCGCCTACATATTCTTCGTTGGTCAAAATCACGGCGAGAATCACCGGCTCTTCCACTTTCGCGATCTCGCTAACATCGGGCCAGCGCGAAGGATTATCCACTTCGATCACCTGGCCGTCGGTCTTGGTGATCTGGTAGCGCACACCCGGCGCGGTCGTAATCAGGTCGAGATTGTATTCGCGTTCCAGCCGTTCCTGGATGATCTCCATGTGCAACAGGCCCAGAAAGCCGCAGCGGAAGCCGAATCCGAGCGCCACCGAACTTTCCGGCTCGAAGAAAAATGACGAATCGTTCAGCTTCAATTTCTCCAGCGCCTCGCGCAGGGCGGTGTGTTCGTGCGCGTCCACTGTGTACAGGCCGGCGAAAACCATGGGCTTGATCTCTTCAAACCCCGGCAATGCCTGGAGCGACGGCCGGTCGTCGTCAGTGATGGTGTCGCCGATCTTCGTATCCGCGACGTTCTTGATATTCGCCATCAGGAATCCAACTTCGCCGGCCACCAACTCGTCGACCTCCACCGGTTTGGGCGTGAGCACGCCCAGCGTTTCCACCTGAAAAACGTGCCCGTTCGACCACAGCCGAATGTTCTGCCCTTTACGCAACCTGCCCTCGAAGACACGCGTCAGCACCACCACTCCGCGATACGGATCGAACCACGAATCAAACAACAATGCTTGTAAGTGCCGTTCCGGCGCGCCCTTTGGCGGCGGAACGCGCTTCACGATCGCCTCGAGAACATCGGGCACACCCTGGCCGGTCTTCGCGCTGATCAGCAGCGCATCGGAAGCATCGAGGCCGACTGCGCTCTCGATCATCTCCTTGGTGCGCTCAACGTCGGCGCTCTGCAAGTCGATCTTGTTGATCACCGGAATAATTTCGAGGCCATGATTGATCGCGAGGTAGGAGTTCGCCAGCGTCTGCGCTTCCACGCCCTGCGAGGCGTCCACCACCAGCAGCGCACCTTCGCAGGCGGCCAGCGAGCGCGAGACCTCGTAGGAAAAATCCACGTGGCCGGGAGTATCGATCAGGTTGAGCTGGTAAATCTGCCCATCCTGCGCCGGGTACAACATGCGGACGGCATGAGCCTTGATGGTGATGCCGCGCTCGCGCTCCAGGTCCATTGAATCTAGAACCTGCTCCTGCATTTCGCGCATGGCCAGCGACCCGGTCAGCTCCAGCAGGCGGTCGGCAAGCGTAGATTTCCCGTGATCAATATGCGCAATGATCGCAAAATTGCGGATGCGAGCGGCTTCCATGTGATAGGTCGATTCTAGCAGGCGGAAGGCGGTTGGGCCCGAACAAGGATTGGACAATGATGGAATCCTTGTTACACTTGTTTAATGGAGCGCCGTGCGTCCTCGCCCGGCCCCCTCGCAGGCATCCCAATGGCCGGGCGAGGACGCCCGGCGCTCCATTGGTTTCTATTATGGCTAAGGTGACGAGCAAGCTGCAGTTGACGCTTCCGAAAGCAATTGCCGACCAATACAAAATTCGTCCGGGCGACGATCTGGACTGGCTGCCCGCAGGGGAGACGATACGGGTCGTAAAACGGTTGCGGTCCGCATCCCGCAGATCGGATGCTGCCACGCTCCAGCAACGGCTCCGACTTTTTGAGCAGGCGACGGCCCGCCAGGAAAAGAGAAACGCTGCATTCCGCAAGAAGCATGCGCTCGGAGCCCAACCCTCAAACCGCGGTTGGACGAGAGAGGACCTTTACGATCGTGGCCTTCCTCGTTGATACAAATGTGCTTGTCTACCGTTTTGATGCCCGTTATTCGGAGAAGCAGCGAATTGCCCGTGATGTTCTGCATCGCGGACTCAGAGATGACTCCGCCCGAATTCCCCACCAAGCGCTGATCGAGTTTGTGTCTGCAGTGACACGCACAAGAGTCGGCTCTGATCCCCTGCTATCCCCGGACGAAGCGCGCCACGAAGTGGAAGAACTCATGACGCAGTTCCCCATCCTCTATCCGAACGCCGCGGTTGTTCGTTCAGCGCTCTTAGGCGCGGCGGCATATCGGATTTCCTGGTTCGATGCGCACCTTTGGGCCTACGCCGAACACTACAGTCTGGATGAGATCGTCTCCGAGGATTTCGAACATGGGCGGTTGTATGGTAGCGTGCGGATTCGGAATCCGTTTGGGTCGGGGTAACGGAAAAGGGGCCGAGCGTCGGCAGAGTCTGTGCCCCTCTCAGGAGAACTTCCGGTAAGAGTTTGCCTTCCAGTTCGCACATTTCAACATTAAGAGTTGACCAAATTCCAACGCCAGAACCAACCCAATTCGTGCTTGTTCCCGCTCCGGCACGCCCGGGTGTGACCCCGCCGAAAGGCTTCCCCAACCTGACTTGAATGCAGCTTCCTCGTCAGGAGTGAAGAAGCCGACCTCTTTCAGGTAGGTTATCCGGTTCGCTGTTCCACCCGGTAGCTTGGCTGGGTGTTTTCCGTGTGCGTCTGTCTCCGTGCTGATCCCATCAATCAATGCTTGAATGAGGCTTCTCGACTCGTTCAGCGAGGGATGATCCTTCCCTCCGGCGTATAGTGAATGAGCATCGTCGATGTGCTTCAAAATGATAGAACTTTGCGGTAAACCGCTGTTCTTCACTATGAGTGTTAGGCGACCTTCCTCCTCCTCTGCTCTGACAGGGCCCTCCAGTGGAACAAGTCTCAACTTAACCTTATCAACATCGAATCCGTCCAATTGAAGTGATCGGGAAAGAGAGTCACTACCAGGTAAAGTGGTGCCAAATGCAGCTAGCTTCTGAATGTAGTATTCTCCCAAAATCGGGGCTTCCTGCGGAGTCAGCGTCCGTTTTTCGACAACGATGCACGTTGAAAAGCCAGTGATATCCGTGACAAAGAAGAAGGCACCGCGCCTCAGTTCTATAAGGATCTCAGTCCATTCCCAATACGTACCTGTAGCGTGAGCCACGAACCAATCCGGAAAGTCTCTCTCGTATAAGAGATCGCCGTAATTCAAATTCCTGTTAGTGGATAGCTGGAAGACCCTTTTCATCTCGATAATCGTCTTCTGCGATACCATTCTCATAGGCTGTCTCATCAGTCTTACTCCTAGATTCTAGCCAACGTTGCACGAGTCTTTGGTCAAGAAACTCAAAAAAAACCATGGCGCAAGTGGCCCATCTTTTCTTGAAAAGTAAAAAGGCACGACCGGAGTCGTGCCCTATGTCAATCCGTGTTGATCCGCGCCAAAGAAGCTAGTCCCTCACACCATCCATGAACGCTCTTAGCTTTCTTGAGCGCGATGGATGGCGCAGCTTTCTTAGGGCTTTGGCTTCGATTTGGCGGATGCGCTCTCGGGTTACTGCGAAGGACTGGCCTACTTCTTCGAGCGTGTGCTCGCTGCCGTCTTCGAGGCCGAAGCGCATCTTGATGACCTTTTCTTCGCGTGGTGTTAGCGTACGCAGCACTTGCGAGGTCTGGTCTTTTAGGTTGACGTTGATCACCGCCTCGGCCGGCGAAACCACCGCGCGGTCTTCGATGAAATCGCCGAGGTGCGAATCTTCCTCTTCGCCGATTGGCGTTTCTAGGGAGATCGGCTCCTGCGCAATCTTCAGGACTTTGCGGACTTTTGCTACCGGGATGTCCATGCGCTTGGCGATTTCTTCCGACGTTGGTTCGCGTCCCAGTTCCTGCACCAGCTGCCTTGATGTGCGGATCAGCTTGTTGATGGTTTCGATCATGTGCACGGGGATGCGAATCGTACGCGCCTGATCCGCAATGGCGCGAGTAATCGCCTGCCGAATCCACCACGTGGCATAAGTCGAGAACTTATAGCCGCGGCGGTATTCGAACTTGTCGACAGCTTTCATCAGGCCGATGTTGCCTTCCTGAATCAGGTCGAGGAACTGCAAGCCGCGATTGGTGTACTTCTTCGCAATCGAGACCACCAGTCGCAAGTTCGCTTCGATGAGCTCGCGCTTGGCGTGCTCGGCGTCCATGTCGCCCTGGATGATCTCGCGCTGCGTGCGCTTGAGCTCCTGGAACAACAGGCCCGCTTCCACTTCGAGCTTTTCCAGCTCTCCGCGGACCGCGCGCGACTGCTTTTTGTATTCCTTCTTTTGTTCTTCGCTGCGCGTCGCCTCGGCCCGCTTTTCCAGGTTCTGGATCTGGCGGTCGAGCGAGCGCATGCCGTCGACGGTGCGGTTCACGCGGTCGATGAGCCGTTTGCGTTCGTTGTTGGTAAAGCCCAAGCGCCGCACCGCAGTCGACACGCGCACGATGGCGCGGGACAGATGGACGCGGTAACGGCGATGGTCGCGCGGCCGCTTCTTGAGGTTCACCGCCGCCAACTTTTCCTGGAGCGGCGCTACCTTCTTGTAAAGCTTGTCGAGGGTGTTGATCTTGGCGAGAAATTCTTTCAGGCGGTTGTCGACGATCTCTTCCGTGATTTCCTCTTCATCGAAGGTCACCAGCTCTTTGATGGAGCGGACGCCCTTCTCCAGGTCCTCGCCCAAAGCGAGGAGTTCACGAATCACAATCGGCGAGCGCGAAAGCGCCTTCAGAACGCGGTTTTGCCCGCGCTCGATGCGCTTAGCGATTTCCACTTCGCCTTCGCGCGTGAGCAGGGGAACCGTTCCCATCTCGCGGAGGTACATGCGGACGGGGTCATTGGTTTTTTCCAGAGCGCCCGGGGTTAGGTCGAGTTCGACGTCCTCGGAAGCCTCATCTACTTCTTCGAATTTTTTTTCCAGATCGGTCGAAGGCCCTTTCGAGCTTTCGAGTACATCGATTCCTTGGGTCCCGATCGTGGTTAGCAGATCTTCCAGGTCTTCAGGAGAGTGCACATCGTGCGGGATGAGGTCGTTGACCTGGTCATAGGTCAGATATCCCTTCTCTTTGCCTGCGTCGATCAGCTTTTTTATGTCGTCGTACTTGTCATCAAGTGCCAAGCTAGATTATCCTCAAGGCGTCCGCCGGTTCACGGACGGCAAATCGTTCAGCGGTAGGAGTCGTTACGGAGTTGTGCGCGAAGCGCACAAACTTTAAGAGTATAGCACGCCGACTAGTGTTCCTGCCGGTGCCAGGTGAAGTTTCGCGCCAGCCTGCCGATTGCCCTCCGCCGTCCGTATCTCTTTTTCCGCTAATTCTTTAGATGGCGTTCGCGCTGGTTTCGTTCCAACGTTTCTGTCTGATTCAGGACGCCTAGGGAAGTTCTGATTAAGCCTCTGCGTTCCCTTGTGCGACCCTGTGTACTCCGTGGTCCACGCTTTTCGTGCTGACCTCAATCAGCGCATCCCTAGCTGGCCTTCTCTCCCATTCCGGGATCCATAAGGGCCCGCTTGAGACGAACCTTTTCCTGCAAAAGCGCTTGTTTTTCCGCCATCGAGAGCCCCGGACGCTGCAACGCGAGTTGCACTTCCTCCAGCCGCCGCCGCAGATAGATCCTCCGCAAAGCCCGAACCGCGCCTTCCACGGTCTCGGGCGTCAGCTCCTCCTCCTCGTGCATCAGGATCGAGGCCAACAGCCGCCGGTCCTCTTCCGTCTTGGGCAGCGCCATGAGGTCCGCCGTCTCGGCCTCCGTTCCTGCCTCTAGCAGGGCTTCCATTAATGACTGCGAGGCCAGCCCCTCGTAGAGTTGCTCCGATTGCAAGGCATATTGCGCTTGCCGCGCCGGATCGAATTCCTCCTCCGCCCCATCGCGAGCCGAACTCCGCGTTTCGCCAGCTTGCATCTCGGTCGCCGAAGCGAGCGCCCGGATCAGGACGCGTTCCGCGCCGGTGACTTGTGCTTCAGCCGTGGCCTTGACCTGGGTCGCCGAGCGAGTGGTAGCGGCATGCTTCAATTCCTGACGCAGCACCGCGGAATCGATTCCCAGCTTCTGTGAAATCTCGAGCGCCAGTTCATCGCGCGCGATGCGGCTCGGCACGCGCTGTATGTGCGGAAGAAGATGGTTGACGGCCTTGACCTTGCTCTCCGAGTTCCGCGCAGGAAACTGTGCTCGCGCGCGATCGATCAGATAGTCAAAATATTTCTGCGAGTGCTTGAGCGCCGCGCCGTAGGTGTCCTTGCCTTTGCGGCGGATGAAGAGATCGGGATCGAATCCAGTTTCGAGCGTGAGGACCCTGATGTTGAATTCTTCTTCGACCAGCAAGCCGAGCGTGCGCTCGGTGGCGCGCGCTCCGGCAGTGTCGGGATCGAAGTTGACCACCACATTCTTTGAGAATCGCCCAAGCAATTTCGCCTGCAACTCGGTGAACGCCGTGCCCGAGCTAGCAATCACATTGTGGAAGCCGGCGGCGTACACAGAGATGCAATCCATCTGCCCTTCGACCAGGATGGAGTAGTCGAGCTTGCGAATCGCTTCTTTGGCGTTGTCCAGGTTGAACAATACCCGCGACTTCGAGTAGATCGCCGTCTCCGGAGAGTTCAGATACTTCGGGCCTGCCTTTTCGTCGTTGGAAAGCGTGCGTCCGGTGAAGGCAATCACTTTGCCCTGGTCGTTGCTGATCGGGAACATGACGCGGTTGCGGAATTTGGAGTAGATGGCTGCGGGCTGCGGGCTGCGAGCTGCGAGCTGCGAGCGATCAGCATCGAGTTGAGGTTCGCTGCCAAGAGATGTTTGCTGCGTGGAAGCATCATCATCATCGCTCTGCGCTGCTTGTTTTGGGTTGCTCGCGGCTCGCGGCCCGGAGCTCGCAGCTTCCTTCCACGAAAACAGCCCGCTCTCGCGCAACAACTCCTCATCGAATTCGCGGCGCAGCGCGTCGCGCAGCAGGAAGCCGGAATCGGGCGCGTAACCGATGCGAAAGCGGGCGATGGTCTCGTCATCGAGTCCGCGGCCTTTGAGGTACTCGCGGGCATTCGCTCCTTCGGGACGCCGCAGACATTCCTGAAAAAACGCGGCGGCGCGCACATGCACGTCGAGCAGTGCCATGCGAACCTGAGCGTCGCGCGCCTCCGCCGGACTGGAGAAGGTGAGCTTGGGCATGGGTATGCCGAGCTTCTGCGCGATCAGGCGAACGGCTTCCGGGAAGGTGATGTTCTCGACCTTCTGGATGAAGGTGAAGACGTCTCCCGACTCTCCGCAGCCAAAGCAGTGAAAAAACTGGCGCGTAGCATGCACTGAAAATGAAGGCGTCTTCTCGGCGTGAAACGGACACAGCCCGGAGAAGTTCTGCGCGCCCGCCTTCTTCAGCTTGACGTAGTCGCCTACGATGCGGACGATATCCGCCTGCTGCTTGAGGGTCTCTTTGAAGTTGTCGGAAGACGTCGAAGGCGATGTCATTGGGGGCGCACACTAGTCCCGTAGTGATTATGAGGGCGGAAGGGGCTGAGGGGAATAGAGCAGGGCGTTCACGATACGGAAAAGCTGTGGATATCAGCTGATTGACGTTGACAGGTGAGGAAAATGGGGATGATGACAGCCATCTGTCCAGTAATCTATCGCTCCGGTAATCTATCGCTCCGGCCAGGGCGCGTCCGGATCGAAGCTGCGGCGGATTGCCATCACCACTTCACGCATTCGGGTGCTAGACAGGACACGTCTCTCGCGCTCAATCAGCCCTTGCTTGGGAAAGGATTGGATGAAATGGCCCTTCACGAAGGAGGGACCTCGGAGTCCTGTTTCGCCGGGTGGCAGCGGGACGACCGTCGCTCCCTCCGGACCGCTGCTGCTGAGGGGGACGATCAGCACGGTGTCTCTTCGGTCGCTGAGGTTTCTTCCGTCCAGCGAAACGACTAGCACCCAGTGACGGACGGGCGGGTTGCCAAGATTCGCAGTCCAAATTTCGCCGCGCCTGGGAAACACACTAGCTGTCAACGTCGATCCCCGCAGCACTCTGGGACAGCGCTGTCTCCAGAGCCCGTTCCTCGGCGGCTTCTTTCTCGGTGAGGTTGGCGAAATAAGCAGCGGTATCGTTTTCCAGTCGTTCGCGGTTCTCGAAAGCTCGGAGCCGGTCGATTGCCAGGTCAATTGCTTCGGCGAGATTCTGGACCTCGCCCTTCGCGATGAGCCGCTCCAGGTACGAAAGCGCGGTGGACGAGATTGTGGTCGAAATCTTCTGCCGTGTCAGACGTGCAGATGTGCTCATGCGTAATCCCCTAAGTTAGAGATAATATATCATACTCTTGTCTGCCATCTGGAAGATGACAACCGTTACTCACTAATGTCATTATTATCAATAATATATATAGGTAGTATCCTTTTGATATCACGCAGAGGTTCTTGATAACATCGGGTATTGTGGCTGATTCCACCTATTCCGTTGAGCATCCGTTCCATGGGATAGGCAAAAAACTAGCAGCCAATGAATGGTTTTCCGCGCTCTAAAGCGGTAGCCGGTCCGTCTAAACCGCGGAGGGGGCGCACAGATGGTCAGCAAAACGTTTAGCGAAGCGATCGCCGTGGGACACGGGGTGCTAACTGTCGTTCTGGGCTCCGCCGCGTTGCTCAGCCAAGTCTTGCTCAGCCAAACGACGCCTGCGGCAAACAGTTTGTCGGCAGGGCTCGAGTTTCCCGTGATCATGCGGCAGAAGGTGGCTGCCGGCAAAACCCCCGTTGGAACCAAGGTCCAGGCCAAGCTTGCGGTCGCCACCCTGGTCGGTGGCGTAGTCGTTCCGCAAGGCGCCATCTTGTCCGGAGAAGTTAGCGAGTCCTTGGCGAAGTCCGCAACCAACCCATCCCGCCTTGCCATTCGCATGGACTCGGCGCAGTGGACAAATGGATCAGCGCAGCTCAAAGTTTACTTGACGGCCTGGTATTACCCGGTGGCGACGCCTGGGGATCAATACCGCCGGATAATGCCGGGGGATCTGCCGTCTGACCTACCGGCCGGCCCTAATGGCGGCGGGCGCCAGACGAGACGTGGGGTGGTTGGGCCTACCCCCTCCTCCTCCGACCAGAAGAAACCTACTCCACCGCCACTTCCGGGCTCTGACACGGGCCCCGTGCCGGCGCCAGACATTTCCAAACACCGGGTTTTGAGGAAAAATGTAGAGTCCGTGCGCAACAGTGACGGAACCGTTACCCTTATTTCTAGGCATTTCAATATCAGACTCGATAAGCAGACTACCTACGTCCTCACTGCGGACGGCTTGGTGCATGGTCCAGGTTAGAACGGTTAGCACGTTCATTCCTTACTCACGAGGCTGCGTCACGTCCCTGCTTTTTCAATAACTTAACCCCATAAAATCCCCCTATTCCCCGCTTAACCCCGATTTTCTCCCCTTCATTGCCTTCTGCGTGCCTAAATGGCTCGGATTCAATAGCATCAATGTGACCAACTCCACGCATTGAAACTTCCAGGTTTCTTCGTGGACAAGTCCATTTGCGAGCTTCCCGTACGCGGGACTTACGAGGGCTACGGGGCAGTTCTAACTCCCGAGTTGTGGAAAGCGAGAGCAGAATGCACAAGCCGATTAAATATGTAGAGAAGGCCGTGACCATTGCCGCTACCGGCGTATGGGCAGTTTTTGAGCGCCTGAACCGCGTTGCTCCGAATACGTCGCCGATTCCGAAGTGGTCCGACAAGCCCCTGCTCAAATCCTGGGAAAAATCGAAGCCGCCGTTGGGCTGGCCGCGCACCACCGACTCGCTGTGCCCGAAGTGCGTGCCGGAAATCCGGCAACAGATTCTCGACGGCCATCTGCCGGTCGATGTGTTGATGAACGAAAAAGTCGGCGAGATCAAGGCCCAGATCGTTGAACGCGACGGCAAAATTTGGATGGTTAAGGACTGCCCCAAGCACGGGCACTTCGAAGACTTGATGTCGATTGACACGGAATTCACGCGCCACCTGGAAGAAGTCTTCCCGGGCCGCGACATCCGCGCGCACAGCGACGAACATCTGCACCATCATGGCTCTTCGACCGTGAAATACGGACGTGGCGCGGTGCTCACCGTCGATCTCACCAATCGCTGCAACATGATGTGCGATCCCTGCTTCATGGACGCGAATCAGGTCGGCTTCGTCCACGAACTCACCTGGGAAGAAATCAAGACCGTGCTCGACAACGCCATCACGGTGAAGCCGAAGCGGCAGATGTCGGTGCAGTTCTCCGGTGGCGAGCCCACGCTGTCGCCATACTTCCTTGATGCGGTTCGTTACGCGCGCAAAGTCGGATACAACAGCGTGCAGGCCGCAACCAACGGAATTGAATTCGCCAAAAGTTTTGAATTCTGCGAACAAGCGGTTGAAGCCGGCGTGCGTTACGCCTACCTGCAGTTCGACGGCATCGGCAACGCCGCCAACAGTCATCGCGCCGTCGGCAACCTGTTCGACGTAAAGCTGAAAGCGATCGACAACCTGCATCGCGCCGGCTGCGAGATTGTGCCGGTCATCACCCTCATCAACGGCATCAACAACGAGCAAGTCGGAAGAATCATCCAATTCGCGCTCGACAATCCAAAGAAGATCGGCTTCCTCAGCTTCCAACCGGTATCGTTCACCGGCCGTGACGAAGCCATTACCGACGAACGCCGCCAAGCGCAGCGCTACACCCTGGCGCACCTGGCCCACGACGTAAAGAATCAGACCGGCTTCGGCGAACCAACCCGCGATTGGTTCCCCATTAGTTTCATGAGCACGTTCTCCGACTGGGCCGACGTTCTGCACGCCCAGGACGCCAATAACGACTGGGGACAACTCTCTTGCGGGTGCCATCCCAATTGCGGCACGGGCATGGCCGTGATGATCGATAAGGAAACCAAGGAAGCGGTACCCGTGACCGCCTTCTTGAAGGGCGACCAGTTGGCGAAAGACATAGCCAAAGTCAACGATGCAGCCCGTTCGAAATTCTGGACGGCGTTTGGCATGGCGCTGTGCTTGATGAAGAACTACGATTCATTTCAGTCGCCTACCCATCTCAAGATGACTGACCTGCTCCAGAAGTTCGACAAGAACTTCAACGCCACCGGCCGGAACTACGGCAAAGTCGGTCCGGACCGGACGATTGACGACGTAATGAAGCGGCGTCAGGACCGATGGAATTTCCTGTTTATCGCCGGGATGTGGTTCCAGGATCTGTTCAACTACGACTTCCGGCGCACCGAGCAGTGCATCATTCCTTATGCCACGCAGGAAGGCGAGATCAGCTTTTGCGCTTATAACACGGGCGTGGGCTGGCGCAACATCATCGAGAAGATGCACATGACCTCCACGCTCACCAAGTGGTACGAAGAGCACGGACGCCACGAGATCTTCGCGGGCGGCAAGAAAGTGAAGATGGAAGACGAGAAGCACGCGCTCTATCTGCGGGATGAGATCGTCACCCACGAAGTGCAGCACGATCTCGACAAGCTGGGCATCGCCAAGACGGCGCGCGAAGAAAAAGCGCGGGCGCGCGACAAGAAAGCCGAGAACAACAAGATCAAGAACGATGCCGCCTACGATGCACGCATGGCGCAGCTCTATCGGGAAGTCGTTTTGAAAGAGAAGCCGGCCACGTCGAATGAAGCGGGATTCATTCCGCTGGGCGCGATTGCTTCGGCTATGGCTCCGGCAAATGGGAACGGCGGCGCCAAGGAGCATGAAGAAGTTGGCGAGCCGGTGGCGGGTGACTAGGGCCGGGCTGTTGGCTCTTCGCTATTGGCTCTTCGCTATTGGCTCTTCGCTTAGGAATACAAACGGTCGCTCGAAAAGAGCGGCCTTTTGTTTTGCAGTTCATGTGGAATGGTGGAAATTGCAAACGTAGCGGCGGCCGCCCTCGGCCGCCCAGCGGAGCGAAGGCTCCGCAGCGCTCGCCGCCGCAGCTACATGACCCCCGAGAACCGCCTACTCCATGTCTCCGCCCATGGGCACGTAACGGAACTTTTTGCCGTCGAAGAACAGGGCGGAGGTATCGCCAGTTTCGCTCGCTTCCTCAATGTATATGGCTTCGATCATTTTCTTTCGCATCTTCATTTTTTTAATGGAGATCGTCCGATAGGGCAGGTTCACAATTACGAACTTCGCTTTCGGAGTTGGCGAGCGCCAAGCATCCTTCCCCGCGCCATGAATAATGAGCACCACCAGACCCCGCCGCTCCGGAACGCCCTCGCTGAAGGTGGTCGTCATCTTGGGGTCGCCATAGCCAAAAAAAGCGTTGAGCGGATCGATCACCGTGTAGTTGTGCTCAGCTTGATCCATCATCGGATTCTTGCAGCGGGCGGCAATGGCCACATCTTCCACGCCGTCGCCATCGAGATCGCCGACCGCGGCCCCAACCTCGGGCACCAGCGTGAACTGGCTGCCAAACTGCTGTTTCACGAAATCGTTGTCGATCTTGAAAGGGGCCGACTGCCCCTGCCCGAAAGCTGGGAGCAAGATCGCGACACTGAACGCCAGGAGTAAAGATAGTTTTCGCATGGGCCTACTCTAGCCCCTCGCCGTCACCACGGGCAGGTAACGAAAGTCACCTGCGGGCGTGGTTATACGGTTGAGCGACGGGCGTCTCGCCCGTCCCCCGGTTCGGCGGCCGGGCGGGGACGCCCGGCTGTCCATCTGTTGGACGGGGAAGAATTCGGATGTCGGATGGGCAGCCCCTGAAGGGGCATCTGATTTCGAACACTGTCGGTATCGCTGAAGCGATACCCTGATACGAACCTGAAATTATCGAATTACAAAATTGCGAGACCACAAATTACAAATCACAAATTACCAATTACAAATTGCCTTTGAAGTGCTCCCATCCTCCGGCCTGGAGCGGCTGCTGCTTCCCATCCTCCCCGATCAGGCGCATCCCTGCGGATCGCGTCGTCCGGCCGATCCGGGTCACTCGAACTCCCGCCACCTGCGCGGGGATGGCTGCGGCGGAGGTGAAGAGCAGTTCGTAGTCGTCGCCGCCGTGCAAGGCGAATTCGAGCGCGACCCGTTTTTCCCCCACCCCAACCTGAGCTCGCGGAATCGCCTCCGCCTCGATCTCGGCACCCACATGGCTTTCCTGGCAGATGTGTTCGAGATCGGTGGAAAGCCCATCACTCAAGTCAATCATGGCCGAAGCCGCTCCGCGCTGGCGTAGCCTCTGGCCCACGGCAACCCGCGCTCGGGGACGAAACCGGCGGAAATACTCGGCGCTGACGGGCCTCGATTCCGCTAGCCGCGCCAGCACCGCCGCGGAGCCGCCCAGCTCCCCGGTCACATAAATCCGCTCGCCCGGCTTTGCTCCCGAGCGCAGCACCGCTTTTCCCTTGGGCACCGAGCCCACCACCACGATGTCGGCTTGAATCCCGCCTGCCGACTCTGCCGTGTCGCCACCGGCCAGCGGAAGCTTGAATTCTTCCGCCAGATCGAGCAGTCCCTTCAGGAAGCGGTCTACCCACTTCTGCGGGAGATCGTTCGGGACGGCCAGGGACAAAAATGCCGCCTGCGGCTTGCCTCCCATCGCCGCGATGTCGCTCAGTCCGCGCGTTAGGCAGCGCTGCCCCACTGGTTCCGGACGGTGCCAATCCCGGCGGAAATGCACCTTTTCGATGGTGAAGTCGGTCGTGACCAGCAGGTCGTTTCCCGGAGGAACGCGCAGGACGGCGCAGTCATCGCCGATGCCGGTTCGCACTGACTGGCTTCCGCGGGCGCGAGCCATTCGGCGGATTTGCTCGATTAGTTTCTTTTCGCTGAGTGGCATGACCCTCACTATACCTCGACAGCTAACCCCGACATCGAACGGCGATGAACGAAGCTCGGGAATTGGGTAGTGGGTCAATTTGAAATTCACATTCCCCCAGCGGCTGAAGCCGCCATTGATTTTATGGCAGTTGCGGCACGGCTGGAAGCCGTGCCCTTTCAAAACAATTTCAAACTGACCCACTACCGGGAAGTGACACCTCGCGTAATCTGTCCAGATGGGCACCGCCAATTACGGTGCCTTGGTAACCTTCCAAGAGGTCCTAGTGAGGTTGACAGGGGGAATCAAGTTTGCTACCTTGTAATTCGCCGTTCACATACTTTGCCGAGCCAACTACTGCAATGTGAATCAGTTGCAGCGAATTGGATTTCGGCTTGCCTGGTTCCTTGGTTTGGCAAGAGCCAGCCTGCTCCTGATGCGGCTGGTGGAATCAGGATTCCGAGCCCGAGCATGACAGTTCCGCTCCGGCAGGATTCCGAAGCAAATTCTTATACGAGACGCCATATTGCGTAAACGTTTCTACATATTTTTCGTAGCCCGCGACGAAGCCGGACAGCTTCGCAAGATCTCCATTCCCGTCCATTATCTGTATGTTCTTGCGGCGGGGTTGGCGATCGGCGCGCTCTGCCTTACGGGAATCGCCAGTTCTTATACCCGGATGCTGCAGAAAGTTGCCCATTTTAACCAACTCCGTACCGAGCAGGCCCAGCTCAAGGACCGCTATTCGCGTCTGGAACAGGTCGCCAAGGAACGTGACATTCAGGTGGCTTCTCTGGGTTCGCTGGCGAGCGAGGTTTCCGCGCTGTACGGCCTCAAGTCCGATCCGGCGATGGTGGCTGCCTCGACCGAGCAGATTCAAGAAGCGCAAGTGCACTCGTCGCTCGACCAGCTTTACGCGCTGAAGCACACCGCGCTGAGCGGCGCGGCCAGCGTTGGCATCTCGCTCGGGCTCACGAGGAACTCGACGACTGCGGACTGGATCCGCGCCAATTCGGCTCCGAACCTCTGGCCAGTCGAGGGCCAAGTCACTGCTTCCTTCGGCGAGCGCATCGATCCGTTTAACGGGGAAGGCGCGTTCCACTCCGGTGTCGATATCTCCGCCAATGTGGGCTCGGCTGTGATTGCTCCTGCGGACGGCTCCGTTACTTTCGCCGACTACCTGGGCGGCTACGGACGCGCCATCATGGTCGACCACGGACACGGCATCAGCACCCGCTACGGCCACCTTTCCAGCTTCGCCGTCACCGCCGGTCAATACGTCCACCGCGGCGACACCATCGGCTACGTAGGTACAAGCGGCCGCACCACCGGGCCGCACCTCCACTACGAAGTCCGCATCAACGACGTTCCGGTAAATCCCTACAAGTATCTGCGGCTCACGCTGGCACACCTGGGCGGATTCGCGGCGGGCTCGTAGTCGCGCGGGAATTTGTTTTCAGCGCGCCGGGCTCGAACTCTCTTGCCGGATCAGCAAGGCCAGCCGCGGAAACAGGAAGTGGCCGCCTGCGTCATCGATTACATTTACCTGGCAGGTATAGAAACCAGGTTTGAGCGAGGTCAGCGGCACGTCTAACTGGAAGACGGCAGCCTTTCGCTCGCGCGCATTCAGTTCCGTCAATTCGACCAACGAGCTTTCGTAGGCTTTGGCTTTACCCTGGAAAAAGGCGACGTTGGACAAAAGCCGGATGCCGGACTTGTTGGCTTCGCCTCTTGCGGAATCCGTGCCCCTTGCAGACTCGGCAACCGCCGGCCGCGCGGGATCGTACACCTCATAATAAAGAAGCAGGTGCTGCGTCGCCGAGAAGACGTGCGTGATGTTGGGGATAATCTCGGAGCCGTCGTGCACGAGCGGGTTCCAATCCGCGGCCTTCTTTACTTTTGCCGGTTGAATCTGGCTGGCCAGCACCACTGAACTCATCTTCAGCGGCAGTGTCTTCAGCTCCGGCACTTCGATGTCGGTTTCGAACGATCCCATGCGGCCGGTCTGATTCTCGCGCACCACAAACTTCAGGTGGTACTTGCCGCTCAGCAGGCTCATGCCGGTGTCATACTGCACATTCTTTTTTCGCACTTCGGTCGATGTGCTCACCGCAAGTTTCACGGTGTCGCGAATTCTATTCAGTGGGTGGTGTGCGTTATCGAGCACCATTCCAATCACATCCAGCGTCGCCTGGTCGCGGTCGCTGCTGCGGACGAACGGGATCTGCGAGCCCGGCACCACCAGCGAGATGGGAACGAAAAACTTGTTGCCCTCCAGCCGGAAGTAGGCGACACCCAGATAGAGCGGCAAATCCGTGGCCGGCAACTCAGATGCAAGTTCCTCCTCCAGTTGCCGCTCCTTGTCGTCCTTCGTGGAATGCCGATAATCGGCGGGCGCATAATAGCCGCGGCGGTAGTCGATCTTCACATCGCGCAGGTTGCTCTTTACGACGATCCGCCGGTAACGTCCGTCGCGCGCGGGGTTGGTGCTGCGATAGCCGAGCAGATAGTAAGTCGACGTGTCCTGTTGCACTCCCTTGAAAATTTTGCTGAAGTCGTTGGAGTCAAGAAAAGCTCGCCCGCCTGTATCGCTGGCCAGGGTCACCAGGGTTTCCTGCGTGGTGAAATTGGAATTCAAAGCATTGAGAGTCGCCTGTCCGGAATACGCGGAAACGCCGCGCAGGCTCGCGTTCTGGGCCTCCCCGCCCGCCACCAGCGCTTGCAGGCCGCGCATATCCATGGTGTAAAACGCCAGGTTGGAACGCACCGCGGCGTTCACCGCCGCGCGCAGCTCCGATTGGTTCTCGATGCCGGTGCGGTCCATGCCGCTGGAAAAATAAATGAGCGATTTCTTCTGCTGCACGTGCGCCAGCTTTTCCGCCACCGAGCGCAACGCCTCCAGCCGCCGGTCGGTGTTGAAGATGTTGTATTCCGTATCGTCGGCGGTAAATGGCTGGCCGGTGTCGGGCGTCCCCTCGGTCGTGCCCGTGGTGCCTTCCTCGAAACCCTGGCCGCTGCCCGTGCTGAATCCGTCCAACTGTTTTTTCAGCAGCGCGTGATCGGTTGTGAAGTCCTGATTCACCAGCAGAGAACTTCCGAGCGAAACAATTGACACCAGGTCGGCAGGCGCCATTTGTGTATCGACATAGTGTTCGGCGGACGTAACCGCGCGGTCGATCTCATCCGGTTCCATGGCCGAGAGATCGAAAAACAGAACAATCAGACGGCGATCTTTGAACTGGGAAGCGGACTGGGAAGCCGCGGAAGCCGCCGGACTTGGCTCCCCAGAAGCCTCCGGCAAAGGCTTCGCCTGGGCCACATCCAACGCGGGCACGGCATCGACGTTCTCCACATCGAAAGAAACAATCTTTTGCGGTTTGTTGTCCTCGAAAATTGTGAAATCTCCCGGTTTCAATCCCGGCACAAAATTTCCGCTCTTGTCCCTCACCGTCACGTTCACCAGCACGAGATCGGATTCCGCGTGAAATACATAGTCCGATTGCTGCGAAGGCGAAGCGGGACACAAGAGCGCAAGCGCCAACAGCACCGCTGCAGCTCTATCGGCGAACCGGTTTGGTGCGATAGTCATGGCGATCCTTTTCGAGCGGGCTGCTGAAAAAACCGATACTCAACGCCCAGCCTCAAAGAGTGAGCGAGAACTGGGTCGTCCCTCCGGGACTTGAATCACTTCTTCCACTTTTCCCAGCGCTTCAAGCGCTGGGCTAAGCTCGGTCGCCCCTCCGGGGCTGGATTCTCGAGTTTCTCCGCAGCCTGCGAGAAGTTTCTCCCGCGGCAGCGTCCTCCCTAGAAACGAAAGCGTGCCGTCATCGTGAACTGCCTCATAGCCCCCGCCGCCGTAACCCGGCCAAAGGTGGGCGAGGTCACGTTCGTATCAATCGAGGAGTAATTCGGTTTGTTGAAAATGTTGGTGGCCTGAGCGCGGAACTCCAGCACCCGCGCTTCCTTCAGGGGAAAGATTTTTGTAAATGCCATGTCAAACACTTTGCTGCCCGGGCCGATGATGCTGTTGCGCCGCGCATCGCCGTAGTTGCCGGGCAGCGGCGCAACGAACGCAGCCTTATTGAACCACTCCGCAATCGAGGGATGCGCCAGGCTCACCGATTGCCCAGGAACCAGGTTCGGCCGCAGCGTGCCGTTCGTTCCCGCGCTCACATCATTTACATTGTTTAGCAGGCGCGGCGTAAATGGCAGCCCCGATGCGATCGTCCAATCGCCGCTCCATTGCCAGTCGCCAAGAACGGTGCGCAGCGGAGCCTCTCCCGTGAGCCAGCGCTTGTCGTGACCAAAGGGGAGTTCATACAGATAGTCCGCGGTGAACTTATGGGTCTGGTTGAAGCTGGAGAGGCCGCGCTCCGCAGACAGATTGAAAGGATTCTGCGCAACGTTGGCCGTGCCTCCGCTCGTCGAAGCGCCGCCTCCCCTCGCGCCGGTGCCGCCCGCGCCCAGTCCGGGAGTGCTCGCCACCGAGGTTGCGCCCGCGCCGATGGAAGATGCATCGTCCAGCGACTTGGAAAAAGTGTAGATGCCGCCGATCGCGACTCCTCCCGCCAACCGCTTGCGCAGCCGTACCGATCCCGCGTTGGCCTCCGAATCCGCTACTGAGTTCTCGTAGGTGAAGGCGTCAACCCCCATAATACGGACGCCGGTCAGGGTTCGGTTTGGCGCTTCCAGAATGTCGAGATCCGTTCCCTTGGTGCCCGTGTAGTCGAGATTCAGCAGCAGGGTGGGGCGAATCTGCTGTTGAATGTCGAGATTGCGAATCTGCACATAGCCCAACCGGTAATTCGGATTCACCGCATAACTATTGGTAATGGCGCCGGGAGCGGGTGGTGGGAATCCACTTTGCAGCGTCAGGGTGGGGGGGGACGGAAAGGCCGTCTGAACGTTGGTCGCCGCAGTAGCGAAAGGCGGCTGCAAGGCAAGTTGCTGCGCGATGCCCTGATAGGCGCCGGTGTTGTAGTTGATGCCATATCCGCCGCGCACCACGGTTTTGGACAACGGCTTCCACGCAAATCCGAGTCGCGGCGCAAAGTTATTGCGATCCGGCCGCACCAGGCTCGCAGGCAGGCTACCGCTGTGTGGCCCCGGCTGAATCGGCGTCACCGGCGTTGTGCCCAGCGGCAGCGCCGGATTCAGCACTCCGGGAGAAAGGTCGAGGTTAGCGATGCGATTGTTGATTTCCGTAAGCGGCGAAACATATTCGTAGCGCACTCCGAGATTGAGCGTCAGATTCGCGCGCATCTTCCACTCATCTTGCGCATACAAATCCCAGTAATTACCGCGGAAGTGGTTGCCTACTCCAAACTGTTCGGACGTTTGTTGCGGCAATCCGAGCAGAAAGTCGGCAAAGTCGTATCCAGTCCCGGCAACGCGGTTTCCGCTGCTATCGAGTTGCGCGGTATTAAGGCCGGTGAAGACGAACGAACCGCGTGGGTTGCTGTCTGTTTCCGTGTTCACCTGTACGCGCCGGAAATCTCCGCCCCAGCGCCAGGTGTGCTTGCCATGATTCCAGATCACATAGTCGGAGAAGGTGTAAGTCAGGCTTCGGTTAAGCTGCGGAGTCGTGTCCTGTAGGCTGGCGACGTTGGCGAAAGAAAGATTCGGCAGTCCCCAGTCGAAGGGATTGGTTGAAACTCCCGTGATTCCTAGCGTACCCGTAATGTCGTTATTGAAGCCGTATAGATTCTGAGTCCTCGTCCGGTTGCGGTTAAAGTCGGCGCGAACAATGTTGGTCAGCTTTCCGATGCTGCGCGTGTAAGACACCGGAATGTCAAAGCTGCGGACGGTTGTGCTGCCGCCAACGCTCGGGAACGGATTCGTCAGCGTGGCGCTCGATTGGTGGTAGTGGAAGCCCAACGTCAGATTGTTGCGCGGAGCATTGCGGCCTCCGCCGCGGCGTCCGCCCGCGGGCGCTGCGCCAAAGCTGTGGTTCAAACGTATGTTCAGATCGTCGCTGTCGCTGGTGGCGGAGGTCACGTAGTGGAAGTTCTGATAAGTGCCCGGCAAATTCGGCATCGAAATATATGGCAATAATCCTAGCGCTATACAGCTTATCGCCCCGGGTGTGGGGATGCAGGCTCCCGATGGAGCGAAGTTCGGCAGCGGAATCTGGGTTCCAAGTGTGTTGGTCACGGGATTGTAAATTTGTACCTGTTGTCCTTTTTCGAGTCCCGAGGTGTAGTCGATCCCGGAAAAGTTGCCCTGCCGCTCCAGCACCGTCGGCACCGTCGAAAACTGATCGAAAGGATTATCTCCGCGCTTGCCGTTGAAGTTGATGAAGTAAAAAGTCTTGCTCCCGCCGTGGTAGATATGAGGAATATTCAGCGGTCCGCCCACGGAGCCGCCGAAGCTGTTCTGGAAATACGCGGGTTTTTCCTCCGGCTGTCCGGTGAGCGCAAAGGGCGATGCATTCAGCGCCGAATCGCCCGCACCGTAATATAACGACCCATGCGGCCGATTGATGTCAAAGCCCCGCCGGCCAAATCCCATCGGGCCTCCGCCGCCGAACCCTCCGCCTCCGCGACCACCCCCCGGCCCGCCGCCCGGACCGCCAAATCCGCCCCCACCTCCGAATCCTCCCCCCTGCTGGCGGGCATCGTCGAACCGCTGCTGGAGTTGGTCGGCGCTCATGGCGTTGAACGAATTCGAAGTGTTGCCCGAAACGGCCACGGATTCCGTTGCACTGTCCGGCGCAATGCCCGGAACCGGCATGCCGGAAGGCGCAATGTCGCTCATTGAACTACTGGCCGGACCACTGCCCGAATCCTGTCCGGCCTCACTCTGAAACACGGAAAGATTCTGGAAGCCGCGTCCGCCCGCATTGGCGCGCCGCTGTTCTCTATCGGCGCCGGCGGCGCGTGCCCGCGACAGAAACACCAGTTCAAAATTCGCCTGCGCGTCGGGATGGGTTGCGTCCAACACCACTTCCTGCGCGCTTGCGGCAAACGCCGCCATCTGTACCCGGACGGTATAGCGCCCATTGGCGGGAATCCGCAACCAGTAACTGCCGTCCACATCCGTCGAGGTATTGAGTTGCTCCTTGGTGGCGGCATTCGTCGCGGAAACTCCAGCGCCGGGAATCGGCATATTGCCCGACTTCACTATGCCGTGAATGGAGCGCCCTCCAGCCGCTGGCGCAACCGCCTGCCCTCGCAAGAGATGCGGGTGAAACACGACAACCTGGAACAAGAAGAGGAACTGAAAGACGAACTCAGGTCGCAGGCTGCCCTTGATCACCAGTAAGTGAAGACTGAAACCCCTCATAGAATCGCGCGCATTCGGTGCTGTCTTACTGGGATGATAGCGCCTCGACCCACCATGAACTGTAGAGTTTTGTGACTCTTCGGGGAACAACGTCGCCGGTCATTAGTCGTTGGTCGTTGGCGCGCAACTGGATATTCGGCGGCGAATAACGAACGACCGGCGACCAACGACCGTTTGCCCTCACCGGTACCGCAGATATCCAATCCCCACCCGCATGTGGTGCAGCAGGCTGTCGGGCATGAGGATGGCTAGGGTAAGTCCCAGCATGGCGTGGACAATCCCGAGGACATAGATGGTGCGGTAGCGGCGGAACATTTCGCAGAAGAAAAGGGCGCCGATGAGGGCCGCGGTAGTGAGGACGGGATTGGGCAGGTGGGCGGCGGCAAAAAGTGTGGACGCCATCCAAACCGCAGGCGCGCTTCCATACAGCTCTTCACAGCGGTTGAAGAAAAACGATTGCAGCAGGAATTCCTGAAGCATGGCCCAGATCACGTACCCCCATGCCGACTGCAAATTCGGAAACCAAGTCGGATTGGCGGGAATTTCGCCGCCGGCCCAGCTCACCACAATCGCCATGCAAACGATCGTTGCCAAACCGATCCCCAGCACCACGCTGGCGCCGAACATTTTCGGCAACCCGAGGCCGAGGCGATGGAGAGACGACCACGACGACCGCGTCGACCGCGACGCACGGTCAAGCAGCACGTCTGCTAGGACGAGGATAAGAATGGTGATGGCCGCGATGGCGGCCCAGCGGTTCCGAATCTCCGGCGTCGGCGCCCAAATCGCGAACTCCAAGAACAGAAACGCGACGATGATCTGGGCCCAGACGAAGTACCGGCGAAGGGCAGTGGGAACCGCGGGAAGAGTTTTCGAATCAACTGCCATTTGCCTATCTCTATACTTTCACATTTTGGGAGCCGCGATTCCGGAAGGAATGGCTCCGCAAAGGACTGGCTCCGCGGTGGAGTCCCTCGCTAAAACCAGAAAGACCAGATGGCGTCTACGCTGGCGTGGGTGATCGCCGAGGCCGGCACTCGCCGTTGCCCGCGCCAGGCCCGGCCGTAGAAGATCCCGGCGACGCTCGCGAGCAAGACGTAGCGCCAGTTGAAGTGCGCCGAGCTTTTACTGAAATGTTTGTTGAAGTGTGAGAGCCCAAACAACACCGCCGTAATCCCGAGCGCCGCTCGGCGTCCCACCCGCCGCTCTAGCAGATTTTGTACCCATGCGCGAAAGAAAAGTTCTTCGGGAACGGCAACGAAAATGAAGATATAGATCCACGTCGGAATCATCGAGAAGCGCGGCGCGTTGCCATGCGGATGAAGAAAGCCCAGCGCCAGCCCCAACCCCACAACCAATGGTGCAAAGTAGGCCAGTTCCCGCAGGCCAGTCTTCCAGTCGCTCCAGCGCAGGTGAAAGTCAAAGCCGGTCCCGCCGAGTTGCCGGATCGCGACGAATCCATACAGGCCAGCATCGACCAGGAGCAGCTTCCCCCAGCCCGCAAGCCCGCTCGGCCATGCCGGCTCGAACCAGCGCAAATCAACCGCCAGCCCCAGGGTTAGGAGAATGATCGCGTCCCGCCAATTGCCTCGTTGTTCGGGATCGGCGATTGCGGCCTGTCCCAGCAACCACGCGATGGCCACGGGCAGCAGCGCGTAGAGAGCGCACCATTGCCATGAAAACATCTGGTGCGAATAGGAAAGCAGAACGTAAGGCAGCGCGCAGAGCGCCGGTAAAGCGGTTCGTAGGGCTGACGGCCACCGGGCGCATGCCTGGCCAACCCGCTCCCCGGCAAATCCAAACACGGCTGCCGGTGTGAGTTCGAGCACTAACACCGCAATGGCCGCCGGCGTTGCGTTCTGCATGGGGATTATCTTAATTCGAGAGCGAATTCGGGAGCGAGCTCGGGAAGAAGGGCATGATCCCGACGGCCGCTCCCCTCAAACCCACAATCTGCTGCTCACCTCCACAACTTTTACGGCGTTGAGGGCGAAAGATACCACAGTCAGGAGGGGCTTTCATCGTTCCACTTTAGAACCATCAGGCCGATTTCTCGAAAGAATTGGGCGATTCGACTCATGCGATGACTCTGGCGTGCCGATCTTTCCATGTGGAAGAGGAAAGGAAGCTTTCATGAGTATTTCCATATCCAACTCATTCTCGCCCGCGTCGTTCGCCGCTGCGAACTCTGTCTCGAATTCGGCATCCGCTCAAAAGACCCCGCAAACCACGAACGAACCAGCGGACACGGTGCAACTGTCTCAGTCACAACGGGTCCATCAACTCTATAAACAGGGCCAGAGAGTCTCGCAGATCGCTTCCGGCCTCAGCCTGACAGTCGATGCTGTGAATAGCTATCTGGGCATTACTAACGCCAAGTAGATTCAAGAGATCGGCACGTTCGTTTGTGGGTACGAGTCATACGATGGAGCGACTGGCGTCTCGCCCCGTCCGCGGGCAGCCCAGCGGCCGGGCGAGGACGCCCGGCTCTCCACCGGCTAACTCTTAGCGCGCTCCCGGCTTCACGCCATAGAAGCGCGAAGCGTGGTCGCCGACGAATTCGTAGGGACCGGAGTGGGTGAGTTTGCTCGCGGCATCAATCCAGATCTCGCCGCCGATCCGCCGCCAACGCAGACAAAAGGAATAATCCTCGCTCAGATAGGCGCCGGTCTCGGGGTCTATGATGCAATCGAAAAGCGCAAAGAGATTTGAACTCTGCACCGTTTCGCGCCGCGCGCCGGACATGGGCAGGCCATGCACGCGGCTGAAATGAGCTTCGGGATAAGCGGCAATCATTTGCTCCAATGCACTGCGGCGGATCAGCTGAAAACCGCCGCCGGCATAAATTCCCGTGACAAAATCGCCCTCCTGCTTGCGCTCCGCTTCGGGGCTGAAGGTTCCAACATAGGACAGGGCAGCCTGTTGCACGCTCTCGCCGCGCTCGACACAGCGTTGCGGGACGAAATCCCAATCGATCGTCTTGAGCGGGTAAAGCGCCCCGGTAAAATCCTTATCGAACCGCAGCAACCGCTCGACCTGCTGCGGTTCGAAGCCGATATCGGCATCGACGAACAGCAGATGCGTGGCGGCGGGATTATCCAAAAAAGCGGCGACCAGGGTGCTGCGTGCTCGTGAGATCAGGGCGTCATAGCCCAGCATCGATAGCGACACGTCGAACGCAGCAGATTTCGCGTAGCTCATGAGCCGTATCACCGATAACATGTAATTCTGCGAAACCATGCCACCAAAGCATGGTGTGGCAATGAGGATCAAGGGCTGGGACATGGTCTTCTCCGGAAGAAACGCTGAGGTTAGTCGTTGGTCGTTGGTCGTTAGTCGTCGGTCGTTTAGTCGCTGGTCGTCAGTCGTCGGTCGTTAGGAACGGCGCATTTCTCATTGTTGCCCAGTCTGCGGAGATGCGGTAAGGTGCGTCTCTACGGGAAAATCGAGAGCAGGTTTGGGATTAGTCTAATTCCAATTCAATTTTCTTTGTCTCGGGGTCTAGCTTGGCGATCCGAAACTTGCGGATCTGCCCTGCCCGCAAGGCTTCCGGCTTAGTCTCACCGGCGGCTGCGCCGCTCTTCCAGCGTGCCTGCAACATGGAACCGAGCGACAGCAGATCGGGTTTTGACGATGACGTCGAATCCGCTTCAGCGCGCTTATCTTCCGGCGCTGGACGTCCCTCTGGACGTTCCTGGGAACGTTCCTCGGAAATTCGGCAGGTCGCCAGTACGCCTTCGCCAAGTTCCACGCGTGTTCGTCCTTCGGAAACCTCGACCATGCGGCCAGTGACGATGTCTCCTTCTTTATGCTCGGCTAAATATTCATCGAGGCCGGTTGGAACCATCTGTTTCATGCTCAGGCGAATGATCCTCTTTTCCGTGTCGAGCGCCAGCACCTGGGCCTTGACTACCTGCCCGGCCTTCAACACCTCCTGCGGGTGATTGATGCGTTTTTCCGCGCTGATTTCGCTGACGTGAATCATGCCCTCAACACCTTCGGTGAGCTGCACGAAGGCGCCGAACTTCGTCAAGTTGATCACCGGCCCCTCGATCACCGTGCCCGGCGAAAATTTCTGCGCCGCTCCGGCCCAGGGATCGCCCAGTGCCTGCTTCAGGCCGAGGGAGATGCGGCGTTCTGCCGCGTTCACTCCAAGAATCACGGCTTCGACGGTCTCGCCCGGCTTCACTACATCCGCGGGAGTTTTGACTCTCTTGGCCCATGACATTTCGGAAATATGAATCAGACCTTCGATACCCGGCTCGATTTCCACAAAGGCGCCGAAATCTGCGATGCGGGTAACTGTGCCTCGCACACGTTCTCCTGCCTTGTATTTTTCGGCGACGGCGTCCCACGGATGCGGCTGGAGCTGCTTCATGCTGATCGCAATGCGGTGCTTGTCCGAGTCGATCTTGATGATGAGGGCTTCGATTCGCTGGCCCGCAGAGAGCACGTCAGAGGGCTTGTTGATGCGACGCCATGAAATTTCTCCGACATGAAGCAAGGCATCGGCGCCGCCGATATCGACGAACGCGCCGTAATCGGTCAGGCTGCGGACCTCGCCTTGCACCGTGTCGCCTTCTTTGAATTCCGAGAAGCGGCGCTCCTTGCCGGCGCGCTCTTCGTCTTCCGCAATGACGCGGCGATCGACCACCACGTCTTCGTCTTCCACATCGAGCTTGATGATGCGGCAGCGGATTTCCTGCTCGACCAGCTTCTCGAGTTCCGCGGCGTCGTGGGTTCCGCTGCGCGACGCAGGCATGAAGGCTCGCACTCCGACATCGACGCTCAAGCCGTCCTTGACCACGCCGGTTACGGTGCCCATGATGGTCGACTTCTGGGCGAAAGCTTTTTCCAGCGATGCCCAGTCGGTGGGACGCTCGACCTTGCCGCGGGTCAGTTCGTAGTAGCCTTCGGGATCGCGGCCCTTGATGGTGACTTGCACTTTGTCGCCGGGCTTCGCCGGCTTGTCCGCCGGGAACGCGGAGAGCGGCAGCACGCCTTCCGTCTTGAATCCGATATCGAGAACGACGGAGTCGGCGGTCACGGCGATCACTGTTCCTTCGCGGCCCTGAGCGCCGGGTTCGCGCTTGCGGGAATGACTGTGCTCGTACTCGGAAAAAATATCCTTGAATGATTCCGCCGGGACTGATTCGGCTGGCTCATTGGCTGGCGTGGATTCCGGAGTGCCCGCGTTGGAGGCGTTTGGATCCGACCTGTCGGGATTGGACGGCACGGAATTAGACGGCGGTGGATTGAACGTCATTGGATCGGACATGAAAGGTTACAGCGCCTGCGCACATGACCCGCTTTTCAGGATAACACCGGTGAGCAATCGGTATGTACTTCAGAAGCCTGCCGCTGCTGCCGCGGCCGTGGGGTGTAGTCTGACAATTTGATCTACGCTTGTCATCTTCAATACTTCTTCCACATGCGCGGTGGCGCCCGCTACTCGCAGCTCGCCGGCTGCCTGCTTCATTTTGCCGGCAGACATCACGATGATCCCAATCCCAGTGCTGTCCACGAAGGTTACGCCGGACAGGTCGAAAATAACTTTTTTCCGTCCCTCACCCACGAGGCTTTCGACGGCCCATTCCAGTTGCTTGCACTCCCTGCCGAGCGTGATTCTACCCGCAATTTCCAGGACCACAATGTCAGGCGGCACATGCTTGGTCTGAATCTCCAGCATAAGCGAGGTTCCTTTCCGGGCTCGTTTCCGAGCTATGAGCTGCTATGGAGGACGGCCGCTAACGCGACCGTCCTACCACACTTGTAGCTGATTCTTAGGACATGTAAAGACGGCTTTCTCAATTAGGCCCTTGCCATCTTGAAAGTTGACTACCAGTCTGTTGCCGTTCTCAAAAATGATCGCCATAGTTTCGTCCTTCACGACTTGTGCGTCCGTAACAACCTGAGTTATCAAATCGCAAAGACGGTCCCTGTAGGAGAGATTTCCAAAACTGGTCACACCACGCAGAGAATCTATCACGTCCGGCCAAACGAGCAACGTAAGCGAGCCCTGTTTGTCAAATCCCAGCCGCACGTAATCAATGACAAAGCAAACCGACACTAGGCGGTCGCCGATGATTTGCTTCAAAATACCGGCTTCGTCTGCGGGATTAGGGTTTGTGTACTCTGGCATCATTTTCGTTTGCCTACCATTAAGAACAACGCTGGGCATTACAAGCTCTTGCGGCGGCGTCAGCTCGCTTGTCAGTAAGAATAGCGGACCCGCGATAAGACTGACTTGTGGCCTTGCACTTCAAATTGGATCAGAATTTTCTTGTCTTTGCTCTGCGCGCTGAAGAACACCCGATTGCTATCTGTGTTCTTCCCACCGGCAAAATCAAATCGATCGGCCTGCTGGAGCACTTCGTTCACGTCCAAACTATCGGTCCGGGATGCGGGCACCTCAAAAGCGACGATCTTGTTGTCCGGACTAACTACGAGCTGTGCTTGCTTACAGAATTCCGGAGCCGTGAGAGAGTTGAGCGTGAGACGATCGGGTGAACCAGCAATCCGGCTTACGCCCGACCCGGACTTTGTCAGTGCCAGCGCCTGTTCCGCGGTTAAGTTAGCGAAGGCGGCAAGGTCGGGGCTAACGCTACACATCAGGATGTCGTCCAGGGTCCACTTCTTCGTCTGTCCTTCGATCTGTTTCCTGAATTCAGCGATCAGATCCTTGGTCGCATGATCCACCCGCCAACTGCCCCACCGTCTGGAATCGCTCCACAGGTTCTCACCTGTACCCGGGTCCACGACAGTCATGATCGTAAAGTCAACCGAGACCGGTCTCTTATCGGGACCATCGCGTGTAAGGTAGTCACCCAGGTACTGATTAGCGGAAAACAGGAAGACAAGGTCGGCTTTATCACGATGGTTCACGATTTGGAAGCGTCCCCAGAGCTGCAGTTCCTGAAGGGCTCTACCCTCAGCAACGGCCATACCCCGCGGACATTCGCAGACAATCAGAGCAGACCTTGCCTGCAGAACTTTCGGGGATAGAGGAAGACGTCCTTGTTTCTTGGCGACAGCTGAGGGCAACAAGCCCGCCCCTACAAGGATAAGGATGACGAGGAATTGGGCCAACCTTTTCATGACTGGCCTCATGTCAATCTGCATTCCCATCGATTGGAAGTGTTAGGAAAACCCTGATTAAGTCTTCATTGGATAGACAGGTTGCGCCAAAATACGTCCCTCAGCGGCTAAAGCCACTTGTGTAACTGGCTTTGGCGGCATGGCTGAAGCCATGCCCTTTCAAAGCTCTCCGTCAACTGACTCAATCAGAGGTTCCTTGGAGCCGGAATTTCCGTTCCGGCTCTGAAAACAGCACTGATTATATCGCGACAGGCCAGTAGTAACCCGGAACTGTTACAATTCACGCCGAGTCAGCCGAACCAACGGAAAATCGAAATGAAAGCTCTTGTAAAAAGTAAGCCGAGTTGCGGCCTTTGGCTCGAAGAGGTTCCCGAGCCGGAGTTTGGCATCAATGACGTCAAAGTCCGCGTTCTTCGGACCGGGATTTGCGGCACCGACCTTCATATTTACGAATGGGATGACTGGGCCCAATCTACCATTCGGGTCCCGATGGTCATCGGCCACGAATTTGTAGGCGAGATCGTCGCGGTGGGCTCGAATGTAGCCGACTTCCGGGTCGGGGAACTGGTCAGCGGCGAGGGTCACGTGGTGTGCGGGCGCTGCCGCAACTGCCTGGCCGGACGGCGCCACCTATGTGCTCACACTCAGGGCATCGGCGTAAACCGCTCCGGTGCTTTTGCGGAATACATCGTGCTCCCAATGTCGAACATCTGGAAGCACAGCGACGGAATCGATCTTGATATCGCCGCCATATTCGATCCCTTCGGCAACGCCGTTCATACCGCTCTTACTTTTCCCGTGCTGGGGGAAGACGTGCTAGTCACTGGCGCGGGGCCCATCGGAATCATGGGAGCTGCGGTTGCCAAACACGCGGGAGCGCGCTACGTGGTAATTACCGACGTGAATCCGTATCGGCTGGAATTGGCCGCGAAGGTTGGCGTCACCATGGCCATTGACACACGAAAGACAAGCCTCCAGGAAGTCCAACAGAAGCTCGGGATGCGCGAGGGATTCGATGTAGGTCTCGAAATGTCAGGGAACGCATCCGCCTTCCGAGACATGCTCGCGAACATGAGCCATGGAGGCAAAATCGCGCTGCTGGGCATACCTGCGGGAGAGATGTCGATCGACTGGCATCACATCATCTTCAACATGCTGACCGTCAAAGGCATCTATGGCCGCGAGATGTACGAAACCTGGTACAAGATGACCGTAATGCTGCAGAGCGGCCTCAATATCGCGCCCGTCATTACGCATCACTTCTCCTGGCGAGAACATGAGCAGGCATTTGCCGTCATGCGCACGGGCAACGCCGGTAAGGTCATTCTGGACTGGCGGGACGCCGGCGCACATCATCCACAATAGAGCCGATCGTTAATCGGCAGATCGCTAATCGGCAGATCGTTAATAGGCCGGTCGCTGATAGGCCGATCTTTAAATACAGCCGATCGTTACGGTACCGCCCCGGCACCGCCATCGATCTCAAGCATGGTGCGCGCCTTGCCCTAACGCCGCCGACCTGCGTATTGTTACGGAGTGAAATTTCCGCGATGTAGTGGAATTCTGCTCCACTTCACTTCTCTGCCCGGCCGCCAGGGCATTGGTGATCTCGGTCCGTCCGCCTACGAGTTTGCGGACTTCCTCTCGGCCGCGGGACAGAAGTTGTGGCAAGTGCTGCCGCTAAATCCTACGGGATACGCCGATTCCCCATACCAGTGCTTCTCCGCTTTTGCCGGCAACCCGCTGTTAGTCAGTCTTGAACGTCTGCGCGATCAGGGCTTGCTCCAGGCGTCCGACCTGGACATGACTCTGGCTCCGCTTTTTCCCGAAGATTTCGTCGACTATGGACCGGTGATCGAATTCAAGATGGCGGCTTTACGCCGGGCAGCCCAGGTTTTCTTTGCCGACGGTTCCCGCGCCGATCGTGCCGCCTTCGATCGCTTTTGTGAAAGCGCCCGTCCGTGGCTCGATGATTATGCACTCTTCATGGCCTGCAAAGACGCACACCATGGAATCACGTGGACGTCATGGGATCCACAGATTCGCAAGCGAGATCCGCAGGCCGTGAGCGAATGGTCAAGAAGACTGGAGCCGGAACTTGAGGCCTACAAGTATTGGCAATTCGAGTTCTTCCGGCAGTGGGAGCATCTTAAGGCCTATTGCCAGCAGCGCGAAATCCGCTTAATGGGCGACGTGCCGATCTATGTCGCGCACGACAGCGCGGACGTCTGGGCTCATCCCGGGCTTTTTTATCTCGACGATCAGGGTCGCCCCACCGTGGTCTCCGGCGTACCACCGGATTATTTCAGCGCCACGGGACAGCTTTGGGGGAATCCGATTTATCGCTGGGACTTGCTGGCCGCCACCGGATACAAGTGGTGGATCGAGCGCTTCCGAGCGTCGCTCGCGCTTTTCGATATGGTGCGCCTCGATCATTTCCGCGGCTTCGAATCGTACTGGGAGGTTCCCGCTGGCGAAACGACCGCCATCAATGGGCGCTGGGTCAAAGGGCCAGGAGAAGATTTTCTGTCGGCACTGCAAAACGCGTTTGGCGGACTGCCGATTGTCGCGGAGAACCTGGGCGTCATCACTCCGCCGGTGGAGAAGCTACGTCAGCAATTCGGTCTGCCGGGCATGAGCCTTTTGCAGTTCGCCTTCGGCAATGATCCCCAGGGACGGTCGTTCCGTCCGCACAACTACAGCCGCGACCTGGTCGCCTACACCGGCGGACACGACAATGACACGACTCTGGGGTGGTGGACGAGTTCCGGCGCCAGCGACAGCACGCGCACTCCGGAAGATGTTCGCAAGGAGCACGACCTCGCTCGCGCCTATCTCAACTTCTACGACGATTCTGAAGTCAACTGGGTCATGATCCGTGCGGTGCTGGCCTCGGTCGCTGACGTGGCAATTGTTCCATTGCAAGATGTGCTGGGCCTGGGGAGCGCGGCGCGCATGAATCTTCCCGGCTCGGTCAGCGGAAACTGGAAATGGCGTTATCGTCCGGGTGCATTAAGCGGCGAGCTGAGCGCGAGACTTCGATCCTTGGTCAACCTTTATGATCGATGATTGATGATTGATGATCGATGATCGGTAGGCAGAATCCTGGAACCGGTCCTGCTCGTGGATGGCGATGATGCCTTTCCCCGCACGATGAACACGATGAATAGGACACTCGAATGCCGCTAAACCGGGATGTGCTCTGGTACAAGGACGCGATCATTTACCAAGTCCACGTCCGCACTTTCCACGACAGCAATGGGGATGGCATCGGTGATTTTCAAGGGCTGGAAGGGAAGCTCGACTACCTTCAGAAGTTGGGGATCAACGCGATCTGGCTCATGCCCTTCTTCCCCTCGCCTCTGCGCGACGATGGCTACGACATCTCGGACTACACCGCGGTCCATTCCAGCTATGGAACATTGGAGGATTTCCGGAAGTTTCTGGGGTCGGCCCACGATCGGGGAATACGAGTCATTATCGAATTAGTGCTGAATCACACCTCGGATCAGCACCCGTGGTTTCAAGAGTCGCGAAGTTCGCAAGACAATCCACGCCGCGATTGGTATGTCTGGAGCGACACCGACAGCCGGTACAAGGGCGCCCGCATCATCTTTCTTGATACAGAAACATCCAACTGGGCGTGGGACCCGATTTCAAAATCCTTCTATTGGCATCGCTTCTTCAGTCATCAGCCCGATCTCAACTACGACAATCCTGAGGTTCGGGAGCAGATGTGGAATGTGATGAAGTTCTGGCTGGAGATGGGGGTTGACGCCTTCCGGGTCGACGCCGTGCCTTACCTGGTGGAACGGGAGGGCACTAACTGTGAGAACCTGCCGGAGACGCACGCCGTCCTGAAGGAGTTGCGGCGAAAACTCGACGAAAACTTTTCCGGCCGGGTGCTTCTGGCCGAGGCCAATCAGTGGCCCGTGGATCTTCGCCCCTATTTCGGTGACGGAGACGAACTCCATATGGCGTTTCATTTTCCGTTGATGCCCAGAATGTTCATGGGGCTGAAGTTGGAAGACCGCAAGCCTATTACGGAAATCCTGCAGCAAACCCCGGAAATCCCGCCCTCATGCCAGTGGTCCCTGTTCCTGCGCAACCATGACGAGCTGACGCTGGAAATGGTCACCGACCTGGAACGCGACTACATGTATGACTCGTACGCGGCCAGCAAGATGATGCGGCTGAACCTCGGGATTCGGAGGCGGCTCGCTCCTTTGCTGGACAATGACCGCAGGCGGATGGAGTTGATGAATGGAATGCTGATGTCATTACCCGGCACCCCCATCATCTATTACGGCGATGAAATTGGAATGGGCGACAACATCAATTTAGGCGACCGCAATGGAGTGCGGACTCCGATGCAGTGGAACGGGGAGACGAACGGCGGCTTCTCTACTGCGGCCCCGGAGCGTCTGTATGCCCCCCTGATTCAGGATCCTGTGTATGGTTATCCGGCCGTGAACGTCTTGCGGCAAAAAGGGAGCGAACATTCGCTCCTTAATTGGATGCAACTCATCATAACGGTGCGGACATCGACGGCGGTGTTCGGCAGGGGATCGATCGAGTTTCTCTATCCTGCCAATCACAGAATCCTGGCCTATGTGCGGCGACTGGGCAACGAGTCGGTGCTGGTGGTCAACAATCTTTCCAGCAGCGCGCAAGCTGTCGAACTGGATTTGCGGCGGTACAAGGGGAGCATTCCGATTGAGATGTTTGGCAGGAATATGTTTCCGCGTGTGGGCGACCTTCCCTATTTGCTGACGCTGGGGCCCTATCAGTTTTACTGGTTTCGACTGCGACGAATCTAGCAGCCCATGGCATAGGTGCGGTTCGTATCGGGGCACGCCTTCAGAGGCTGCGGAAAAACGCTGGTTCGAACGGGTTTTGGGAAGGGCACGAGTTTACTTGTGCCGTTAAGTCGTTGAAAATGTGTCCGCGCTTTAGCGCCTGAGGTGTGCTTCATGCGCCCTCGACGACTTTTTCCGCAGCCTGTGCAGGCGTGCCGCAAGTGCCGCGTTATGAACGCGCCTTAGGCGCTGATGGCGGCGATTGGAGTTGAGCCATAGGCTCCCAGGCGAATGCAGCTGGTCAAGACGTTCCCATGACGCGTCCATATCATGGAGCGCGGCAGTACTTCGAACGGAGATGAAATTGGCAGAGGAGAGCTTTCTTACAGATGATTTTCTTCGCCAACTAATGAACGTCGGCGAAGTAGACATCCTGGTGGGCTTGCCCACCTACAATAACGCCAAAACCGTCGGGTCGATCGTCCATGCCATTCAGAGTGGCATCCTGCGCGGCTTTCCTCGGGAGCGAGCCGCGATCATTAATGTCGACGGAGGCTCGCGTGATGGCACTCCCGACCTGGTCAGGGACTGCTCGATCGACGACCTGCGCCCAGCCTCCAATCTGTATGCGCTCCGCACGCTGCACTCAATAAGCACGAAATATGCCAGCAGCCCGGCGAGCGCAGTGGCGTTCCGCACGATTCTGGCTGCCGCCGAACTGCTCCGCGCCAAGGCCTGCGTGGTCATGTCCCCCGAGTCCGCAAACATTGAACCCGACTGGTTCTCCAAGCTTCTGCGCCCGATTTATCAGGACAGTTTCGATCTTGTGACTCCCACGTATGGCAGACATAAGTTTGAAGGGCTGCTCATAACGAATTTGCTCTACCCCATGACCCGCGCACTTTACGGGCTAAGAATCCGTGAGGCCTATTCGCCGGAGTTCGGGTTCTCCGGCCATCTCGCAACTCAATTCCTTGGACAAAATGTCTGGACTGATGGGACCGACGGGGCCGGCGTTGAACTCCGCTTCACCCTGGCTGCGATCACGGGAAATTGCCGTATCTGCCAATCCTTCCTGGGAGAAAAAATTCACATCGAGCAACGCTCGGCTGACCTGGTGCAGGCGCTGCGGCAAACCGTCGGGGCTCTGTTCTCAGCCTTGGAGCCGGACTTTCCCGTTTGGAGTATCGTGGCCGGGTCCGAGCCGGTCCCAACTAACGGAGCCGACCAGGAAGTGCTTGTCGAACCGCTGCGAATGAATCGGAAACGATTGCGAGAGATGTTCTTGACCGGAGTTGCCGAATTGGAGTCCGTCTTTCAGTCAATTCTTTCCCCCGACACTCTGGCAGAACTCCAGCGCATCGCCCACCTGGGGGAAGAGGACTTTCATTACCCCGCAGAATTGTGGGTGAAGACGGTTTACGAGTTTGCCGCTTCGTATCGGAAATCTGTGATCAGCCGGGATCACATCATCCAGGCCCTGGCGCCGCTCTTCCGCGGCAGAGCCTTCACCTTCGTGATCGAGAATCGCAACGCTTCCGCGGACGACGTCGAGAAAAATATCGAAGCTTTATGCCTTGAGTTTGAGCGCTTGAAACCTTATCTGTTGGAGCTGTGGAAATCGAGAGAGTGAGGCCAAATATGCGGGAATTGATTATTAGCGAACTAAGTCAGGCGTTGCACGAGATGGCCAGAGATTTCGCACACTTTCTTCCTCGTGTCATCGTGATGCTGATCCTGGCGCTGGTGGGCTGGGTGATCGCGTACGTGATAAAAGTGGTTCTGCGCAGCTTTCTCAGACTGGTCAAGTTCGACAAACTTTCAGAAAACGCCGGCGCCTCCCAACTGCTCAGCAAGGCCGCGCTGCCTTCAGCGACGGAAATGTTGAGCCGGTTTGTCTTCTGGGTGGCCTGGCTGGGCTTCATTCTGCTCGGTGTGAGCGTGCTTGGGATCCTGGGCCTGCAGGAGCAAGTCGCAAGATTTTTTCTTTTCCTGCCGCGTCTATTCACAGCGCTGTTAATCCTGTTTTTCGGATTGCTGGCAGCCAGCTTCTTTTCCCGCGCTGCTCTGCTGGCGGCCGTGAATGCGAATATGCCTTCACCCCGGGTTTTGAGTCTCTCTGTCCGCAGCATCATTATTGTTTTCGTATTGTCTATCGTTTTTGAAGAACTGGGTTTGGCGGAACAGACCATGCTGGTCGCCTTCGGACTTGCCTTCGGAGCCCTGATGCTGGGCTTGGCAATCGCATTCGGCATCGGAGGCAGAGATCTGGCCCAGCGCTTCCTGGAGAAGAAAGTTTTTCGGGGAAAGAAGCAGGAGAACGAAGACGAGCCGTCGCCGCTGTAGCAAGTTAGCGAATAAGTGTAATCGCCTTGATTACGACGATTGCCCCGCGGGGTCACGCTCTCGAAGGCCGACCTGAAAATAAGCAATCGGGACAGGACATTTGTGTCGCACACAAACCACCTGTAGGGGGAGTTCACCATGCCTAGAGACGTATCGATGTTGCGTCTGTACGTAATGAGATTCGTTTACCTGCTTAACTTCGCGCTGCTCGGATTGGACGTATGGCCGGAGGTTCTCCGGCACCAAGGAGCGTGGGACCCAGTGAAAGGCGTTGCCTTCAGCTTCTGGGCTGCATTGTCGGTTTTGTCGGGGTTGGGGCTTCGCTATCCGCTGAAGATGGTTCCTTTGCTCCTGCTGCAACTGGTCTACAAGGCGGTATGGTTAGCAGCTGTTGCGCTCCCGATGTGGCCCGCCATCCGGTCGATAGACCTCACGCGTGCCATGGTCATCGGGGTTGTTGTGGATGTTCTGGGTATTCCTTGGTCCTACGTTCTGGCAAGTTACGTGAAGGAGCGTGGGGATCGATGGAGAGAGCACGCTAGGGCAGCAGGGGCGCGCCCATGAAAGCCGCGCGCTCCGCTCGCCTAGGCCACCGCCGTTCGTGCCGACGCAGCGCGCAACTGTTGAAATATCCCGGTTACACTCCCCGGTTACACTCAATGACCGCAACGGTCAAAACATGCAATCTGATTTCAACAATTGGAATCCCTGCGCCCGCCCTTGAGACTCTTCAACATTCGTATGATCGCAATTATTGTGTTCCAATTCCGAGTCGTAGCTGGCACGCCGTAAAGTTTGTCGATCTGGCCAAGATAGCCGATTGTCTTCATGTGACGACGGTACTCTCCGAACACGAACTGCCCTTCGGACGCAATCACCCGCACCAACCACCCCCCGTCTGAGGGAAACGTGACTGGAAGCGATGCCCGGACACCCCCGGCTTTCGACAGGATACTCACGAACCGGACAACATCCGGGGGTGATGGCGGAGTTTCAAACGGGTTCTCCGTCTCCAGTCGCAGAAGATCGCGGCCTTCGCACAGCACAATTTCCGCTTCGAACGGCAGCTTGCGAAGCAATGCAGTACGGAATTTTGCTCGGGATCCGGGTGTGCGAAGTACAGGTTTACGAACAACAAACGTGCCCGCAGCACCCACGTTCAGGACGTCATAGCCGCTCAGTTCTCGTGCAAGGATGCTTGGGCGAAACGTTCTGTGTCCGCCAACATTGACACCCCGGAGGAAGACAACAAGGGCCATACCCTGGATTATGAAGAAAAAAGCTAAGGTGCGCTATAGCAGCTTACCGTTTGTAACTACCCAAATATTTGAGTGCATCGTGTCTGTAGCTGGCAATAAATCCCGATTACGCTCAAAACCCCCTTCCTTGGACTGGCCGGGGTCAATGAGCGACGCCTGGTTTCAACAGTTACAGTTCAGATTCCGAGGCTCATCTCGCAAGAAGCATTTATCATTGCGAAAAGCGTGACTGAGAGGACCCCGCCCAATAGAGGAGATACGTGACCACGCACGAGGAACGCGTTCGACAGAGCTTTTCCAAGCAGGCCTTCATGTCAACTTTGGGGGCCGAGCTCACAGCAGTGGCTCAAGGCAGTGTTGAGATTCGCCTGCCATTTTCTCCGAATCTTACGCAACAGAACGGTTACCTGCACGCGGGTGCTATCACTGCAGTGCTGGATTCTGCTTGCGGTTATGCTGCTTTAACCGTGGCGACAGACGATAAGGAGGTCCTCACCGTGGAGCTAAAGGTGAACCTCTTGGCGCCCGCCGCGGGCGAGGTCTTCGTGGCCAAAGCGCAAGTGAAGAAAGCAGGGCGGACGCTAACAGTTTGTACAGCGGATGCTTTTGCCATCAGCGGAGGCAAAGAGAAGGCCGTTGCGACCATGCTAGCCACAATCATGGCTGTGCCGATAGCGTCCGCGAAATAACTTGAACCAACTGTTGTGAAATCCCGATAACCACGCATTGGCGGGTCCGTCCTCTTCTTCCGCCCCACCGCCTTGATTGACTTGAACGTTTCAGCCACGTAAGATTTGCCCCTGATGATCGGCCGGACCATCTCGCACTACCGCATCGTCGAAAAGCTCGGCGGTGGCGGGATGGGTGTTGTTTACAAGGCTGAGGACCTGAAGCTGCATCGCTTTGTCGCCCTCAAGTTCCTGCCCGACGAGATTGCTAAAGATGCCCAGGCGCTGGCGCGCTTCCAACGCGAAGCGCAGGCCGCCTCCGCTCTGAACCATCCGAACATCTGCACCATCCACGAAATTGACGAACAGCACGGCGAAGCGTTCATCGCCATGGAATTTCTGGACGGGCTGACGCTGAAGCACCGCATCGCCGGGCGTCCGCTGGAAACGGACGTTCTTCTCCCCATCGCCATCGACATCGCCGACGCGCTCGACGCCGCTCACGCTGCCGGCATCGTCCACCGCGACATCAAGCCGGCGAACATCTTCGTGACCAAGCGCGGGCACGCCAAGGTTCTGGATTTCGGGCTGGCAAAGGTCACTGCCGCGACCAGTGCGTCGAGCAAAGTTGCGGCAGCCAACACTGCCGCAGCCAACACAATGACCGGCACGATTGACGACCAGCACCTCACCAGCCCGGGTTCCGCGCTCGGCACCGTCTCCTACATGTCGCCGGAGCAGGCGCGGGCGAAAGAGCTGGATGCGCGCAGCGATTTGTTCTCCTTCGGCGCTGTGCTGTACGAAATGGCAACCGGCGCATTGCCCTTTCGGGGCGAGAGTTCCGCGGTCATCTTCAACGCCATTCTCGAACGCGACCCAGTTCCCGCGGTGCGGCTGAATCCTGACCTTCCGCCCAAGCTGGAAGAGATCGTCAACAAGGCGCTGGAGAAAGATCGGGACCTGCGCTATCAGCACGCTGCGGATATGCGGACCGACTTGAAGCGGCTGAAACGGGAGATGGAGTCGAGGCACGGCGCACCAGCCAGTTCGGGGTCGGTGGCGATCGCACAGGAGCCCAGTTCACCGATCGCCCCGCCGCCATCGTCCGCATCCGGTTCCTCCCCTGTGCTTGCTCCATCTTCGTCATCGAGCGCAGTGCAAGTTGCCGAAAAGGTTGCCGAAGCTCCTGTCGCGGGCGGAAAACTCTGGAAGGTTCTGGTTCCTGTCGCTGTAATACTTGTGGCGGCTGCCATCGAGGGAGCGCTTTACTTCCGCTCGCGGCCGGCGGCGCCGGTGACAAAGGCTGCACCGCTAACCGAGAAAGACACTGTCGTCCTCGCCGACTTCACCAACTCCACCGGCGACCCGGTCTTCGACGGCACCCTCAAGCAAGCCCTCGCGGTCGATCTGGAGCAGTCCCCGTTCCTCAACATTCTTTCCGACCGCAAAGTCGGCGAGACGCTGAAGCTGATGGGCCGCGCGCCCACCGAGCATGTCACTGCGGACGTTGCCCGGGAACTCTGCCTGCGTACCGGCAGCAAAGCCGTTCTCGGAGGATCCATCTCCAACCTCGGCAGCCAGTACATCGTCGGACTCGATGCTGTTGCCTGCAATAGCGGCGACAATCTGGCCAAAGAGCAGGCGGAAGCCCCGAGCAAGGAAGGCGTGCTCAAGGCCCTCGACACCGCCGCCACCGCCATGCGTGCCAGGCTGGGCGAATCGCTTGCCTCGGTGCAAAGGTTCGACGTGCCGGTGGAAGCCACCACGCCCTCGCTCGAAGCCCTGAAGGCTTACAGCATGGGCATCACGACCAGTCGCACCAAGGGCGATGCCGAAGCCATTCCGTTCCTGAAGCGGGCCATCGAACTCGACCCCAACTTCGCCATGGCCGATGTCGGTCTGGCCGTCCAGTATTCGAATCTTGGACAGGCGAGTCTCGCGGCAGACTATGCCAGGAAAGCCTATGACTTGCGCGACCGCGTCAGCGACCGCGAGAGGTACCGCATCTCGGCGTTCTACTTTCAATACGTCACTGGTGAAGTGGAAAAAGCCACCGAAGCCTACGAACTCTGGGCGAAGAGCTACCCGCGGGACCTGTCGCCGCACATAAATCTTGGTTTTATCTATAGCGCTCTGGGCCAATTCGATAAGGCGATCGCGGAAACCGAAGCGTCGTTGCGGCTGGAACCCTCGATCGTTGCCTATGGGAACCAGGCCAGCAACTTCATCAACGTCAATCGGCTCCAGGACGCGCGGCAGATGATCCAGGAAGCTCAGCAGAAAAACTTCGATGGCCTTGGCATTCGGGCTGATCTGTATTCTTTGGCATTTCTGTCCGGGGACACGGCTGATATGGAGCGGCAGGTCCAATGGGCGGCTGGCCGTCCCGGCGAAGAAGACCAGATGCTCAGCAACCACGCCGACACTCAGGCCTACTATGGCCGCCTGGAAAAAGCCCGCGACCTCGCCCGGCGCGCCTCTGACTCCGCCGTGCGGTCTGATGCCAAAGAAACCGGCGCCCAGTGGCTGGCATTTCAGGCGCTGCGCGAGGCTGAACTGGGCAACGCCAGTGCTGCCCGGCAAGGCGTCGCCCGCGCGTTAGCGCTTGCTCCCGGGCGGTATGTGAAAGTCCTGGCCGCTGTGGCTCTGGCTCGCAGCGGCGAAACCTCTCAATCCAGAACCATCCTCGAAGCGCTCCAAAAGTCCGAGCCCACCAACACTTATCTCAAGGTGTACTGGTTCCCGGTGATCGAGGCATCCGTTGCGATGGCGCAACAGGCGCCCGACCGGGCGGTCGTGGCGCTCGAACCCGCCCTGCCCTACGAACTCGGAGGGCCTCCTCCCGGGACCTCAATGTATCCCCCGTACATTCGCGGCCTGGCTCATCTCGCTCAAAAGAACGGTCCCGCTGCGGCCGCCGAATTCCAGAAGTTCCTCGATCATCCCGGAATCGTGCAGAACTTCCTGCTCGGCTCGCTCGCCCACCTGCAACTTGCCCGCGCGTATGTCCTCTCCGGCGACACAGCCAAAGCGAAGAGTGCCTACCAAGACTTCTTCGTCCTCTGGAAGGACGCCGACTCCGACATCCCCATCCTGAAAGAAGCCAAGGCGGAGTACGCGAAGCTGCAATAACCTCCTTACTCACTTGCGGCTGCTGCGGAAAAGACCCTGCTCAATGCGGCCTCCTGCCACCACACATTTCTCGTTTGCCGACAACAGAACGGTGGAGCTGGCTTCATTGGGGGTTCCGATCCTCGACGGTCGCCATGTTTCCACAACCAACTTGCTTGCGCTCGGCATTCCAAAAAGCAGACGCTGCCTTCCATAATTCATAGCCGACATTTCGAAACCTCTCTATAATTATGGAACTCGCTCTAAGTAAGCGACTTATAGGACCGGGCGAGATTAGAGGGTGGCAGTGAAGTTGCTTATATCAAATGGGGGTCGAAGCTCTGGCAGCGGCGCCATCACGGTCGTCCCAGTCCATGAATCGCGAACCATGAACCGCGAATTTGAGGCCCGGTTTACCGCCATCCTGTTGACTCTGCTCACAGCAGCCGCAGTACTGTTCGCTGGCTTTAACTACAAGATCGAGCACCAGTTTGCGGTTCCCGACGATGGCGCGTGGTGGATGGAGAAGAACGGCCGCCTAGTGGCCGACCGACTGGAGCCGAACGGTCCGGCAGAGCGGGCCGGAATCCGGCGTGGGGACAATGTAGTCAGCGTCAACGGGCACGCGGTTGACACATCCGCGGCGGTGACGCGGCAAATCTACTATTCCGGCGTCTGGTCGAAGGCAACCTACTCGCTGATCCGCGGCTCGGTTCCGCTGGATGTGGTAGTGGTGCTGGTTCCATCCGAACGCTCGATGAACGATTGGCTGCGGCTGATTGCGCTCATTTACCTGGGCATTGGGCTTTATGTGCTCCTGCGGCGCTGGACGGCGGTCGGTTCCACGCATTTTTATATTTTCTGCCTGGTATCGTTCGTTTTCTACGCGCTGCACTACACCGGCAAATTCAACGCTTTTGACTGGATCGTCCTGTGGGCCAATGAAGTCGCCTGGCTCCTGCAACCGGCGCTGTTTCTGCACTTCACGTTGACCTTCCCGGAACGGCGAGAGATCGTCAGCAAGCATCGCTGGTCGATTCCGCTGCTTTACCTGCCGGGAGTGGTACTGCTCGGAATCCAGTTACTTGTTTTCGAGTATTTGAAAGCTAGCAACTCGCTGCTCTTTGATCTGAACCGGGTGCACTGGGCCTATCTGACGATTTTCTTCTTCTCAGCGGCGGGGATACTGTTCAAAAACTACCGCCAGGCCACCACTCCGATCCTGCGGCAGCAACTCAAGTGGATCACGCGCGGCACCATCCTTGCCATCACGCCGTTTACGCTTTTCTATGTTCTGCCGTATCTGCTCGGAGTCATGCCCTCACCCCTTATGAAGGTGTCGGTGCTGTCGCTTGGATTACTGCCGCTCACTTTTGGCTACGCCATTTTCCGCTACCGGTTGATGGACGTGGATCTGATCTTCAAGCGCGGCATGGCGTATACGCTGGCGGCGGCGGCCATCGTGGGAGTTTACTTCGCCGGCGTAGCGGCGGTGGCAGAGCTGGTGCATACGCGCGTGCCCAGTTCCGGACCTTACGGGTTGATATTGGCCGTCGTAGTCACCGCGTTGCTGTTTGATCCGGTGCGGAAGTGGATTCAGGAAAAGCTGGACCAGTTTTTCTTCCGCACAGGCTACGACTACCGGCGCACGCTGATCGAATTTGGACGCGAGTTGAGTTCGGAGACCGACCTCGACAAGATGCTTTCGTCGCTGGTCGACCGGGTAGCGCGGACACTGCTGGTGGACCGCATCGCTATCTTCCTCGGCAACAGCGACTCTTCGCGCTTTGAACTGTCGAAGTCGTTTGGCATCGCACACGTCACCGGCCTCGACTTGTCGTTCCTCGCGAAGCCGCGAATGGAGGACGCTGCCGGGCATATCTTCTTCGAAAATACGCACCAGTTGCCGCGTGAAAACGCCGCCGCGCAAGAAGCCATCGGACGCCTGGATCTGAACTACTACATTCCCTGCCACGCGCGGCAAAAAACCATCGCCTTCCTCGGACTGGGCAAGACCGTGCAAGGCGACTTCCTCTCCAGCGAAGATGTGGAGTTGCTCGAAGTTCTGGCAGGATACATCGGCATCGCCATCCAGAACGGGCGGCTGTACGCGTCACTTGAACAGAAGGTGAGCGAGTACGAGCGGCTCAAGGATTTCAACGAGAATATTGTGGAATCCATCAACGTCGGCGTGATGGCCGTGGACCTGCAAGATCGCATCGAGTCCTGGAACTCGCAGATGGAAGTCATGTACGCCCAGCCGCGTTGGCAGGTCGTGGGGCGTTCGTTGAGCGAGGTTTTTCCGGCGGCCTTCGTCGAGGAGTTCTACCGCGTTCGGCAGAATCCGGGCATCCACAATCTTTATAAGTTCCGGCTGGCGACTCCCACCGGCGAGGCGCGCATCGTGAATGTTGCGATGGCCCCGCTGGTAACCCGCAAGTTCAGCGTGGTGGGACGGCTGGTGATCATGGACGACATCACCGAGAGGATCGAACTGGAAGTCCAGCTCACCCAAGCCGATAAGCTTTCTTCGATCGGACTGCTGGCCGCCGGCGTGGCGCACGAAGTCAATACGCCGTTAGCGGTCATCTCCTCCTACACCCAGATGCTGGCGAAGCAGTTGAAGTCGGATCCGCAGAAAGCGGGGCTGCTCGAGAAGATCACGAAGCAGACGTTCCGCGCTTCGGAGATTGTCAATAATCTGCTGAACTTTTCCCGCACTTCGGGTACGGAGTTGACGGAAATCAGTCTGAACAAGGTGATCGCAGATACGCTGGCGTTGCTCGATCACCAACTCAAGGTGGCTCACATCCAGGTGCAGACCGAGCTCACTGAAAACCTTCCTTTGATCCAGGGCAACGCCGGGCGCCTGCAACAAGTGTTTCTGAATTTGTTCTTGAATGCCAAGGACGCGATGGCCGGGGGCGGAGTCCTGAACGTATCCACGCTGAACGGCGAATTCGTGAGCGTGCGCGTCTCCGATACCGGCTCGGGCATTGCGCAGGAACACATTCACCGCATCTACGATCCATTTTTCACCACCAAGACGTCGCCCGGCGAGGGCCAGAATCGCGGTACTGGTCTTGGACTTTCTATTACCTACGGCATCATCCAGGAACATGCAGGCAATATCCGCGTGGAGAGCCGCCCGGGCGAAGGCACTACCTTCACTCTGGATTTTCCGTTGATATCGACTAGGAAGGCAATCCATGTCTGACGTAACAGCGTCTGAGGTAACAACGCGTGAAGTTGCCATGTCTGAAGTCGCGGCTGTGTCTCGCCAGAACTCACCGGAAAGCACACCGCCCAGCGCGGGCAGAATCCTTATCATTGACGACGAAGCGGAAATTCGGGAATCGTTGGAGACGCTGCTTCAGCTCGAGGGCTACACCGTCGTGGTTGCGGGAAGCGGAGGGGAAGGTCTGGCGCAGATTGGCCAGCGCGCTTTTGACGTGGTTTTGCTCGACCTGGCGCTGCCCGACAAGAATGGGATGGATGTGCTCTCGGAGATTCGCCTGCTCCATCCGCAGCAGGCCGTGATCATGATCACCGCCTACGGAACGGTGGAGAACGCGGTCCGTGCCATGCAATCCGGCGCCACCAACTTCATCCAGAAACCGTGGGACAACGAGAAACTCCTGGCCGACGTGCGCGCCGCTGTCGCCCGCCAGAAAGCGGAAGAAGAAAACATTCAACTGAAGCGCGCTCTTAAGCAACGCTACAACTTTGAAAACATCGTGGGCAAGAGCGAGCCCATGCTGAAGATTTTCGATCTGGTCGCACAGGTGGCGCCCAGCCGCTCAACCGTGCTGCTGCAAGGCGAAAGCGGGACGGGAAAGGAACTGATCGCCAAGGCGATTCATCTGAATTCCACGCGGCGCGACCGCCCCTTCGTGCCCGTCAACTCCGGCTCAACACCGCCCGACTTGCTCGAATCCACGCTGTTCGGGCACGTCAAGGGCGCTTTCACCAGCGCCGTGGCGTCGAAGAAGGGGCTGTTCGAAGTCGCCGACCGGGGCACGCTCTTCCTCGACGAGATCGGCACGATGAGCATGGACACGCAGAGCAAGATTCTGCGCGTGTTGCAGGACCGCAAGTTCATGCATCTGGGTGGGGTGCAGGAAATTCAAGTGGACGTGCGCATCATCGCCGCCACCAACGTGGATCTTCGCCAGATGGTGCGCGAAGGCCGCTTCCGCGAGGACCTTTTCTACCGCCTCAACGTAATCAGCATTGATCTACCGGCGCTGCGGCAGCGCCGCGAAGATATTCCGCTGCTGGTGCAGCACTTCCTCCAGAAGTATTCCGACGAAAATGAGCGGCCCCGGCGCCGCATTACCACCGAGGCCTTGCGCCCGCTGGTGACCTACTCCTGGCCAGGCAACGTCCGCGAACTGGAGAACGCGATCGAACGCGCCGTGGTGCTATCTTCCGACAGCGACATTGGGATCGATCTCCTCCCCGACCATATCGTGGGCCACGGCAGCTCAATTCCGGCTTTGAATGCCAGCGCGGGTGCCACGCTGTTCACCATCATGGAAGACTGCGAACGGCGGATCATCATTGACATGCTGGAGAAGTGCGGCTGGAATCAGACCGAAGCGGCGGAACGCTTCCACGTACCGCTCTCCACGCTGAATCAGAAAATCAAGCGGCTGGCTATCGAGATCAAGAAGAAGAACAACCGGGAGTAGCCATTCGGTTCTGTCTGCGGAAAGTGGGCGCAATCAATGAAGCGAGCAGTTGCCGGAAGTCTGTATCTTGTAACGGCCCTCATTACCGGTTATCCGGCACTGCAGCTTCTGTTCACTCCGACAGGCGGATCTTTCTTCTGGTGGCCGTGGGTTATGTTCGGAGCATCTGTCCTGGTCATGGTAGGAGGAATTCAAACTATCGTCCCGCGGATGAAACAAAGATGGTCCGTAGCGATTGCGGCGGCGGTTCCCTTGATCCTGTGGATTGTATTTATCCGTGAGTTTCTATGGATATTTTGGATCTTCGCGGCCACCCTGACGCTACTTACTTGGGGCATCGTCGCTTTCGCTTCAGCCCTCAATAGGAACTGGGTCGCAGGATTTGCGGCTAGTCTGACCTTGGCCGTAGCGTGGCTTCCGACATCCGTGGAAGCTTGGGTTTTGTACTTTTCCCCGAGACCGCCAAACCCAGACCCAACCTGGCTGCTCCGGCCGTTGGCTCCAGAAGCTCTCGCGGTGGTATCCCTCATTACGGGAATCGTCCCTTGCAGATCTCCAAGGTCCGAGGGAGACGCGGCAAGCCCTGCCTCTGCTGAAAATGTGGCCTCTGCTATAGTTCCCTGAGCAGTTCCCCGACCACCAATGGCCTTCGAACTCGAACTGATTTCGCCCGTTGAAGTCGCCAAGGGATATGTACTGGCGGTTCAGGAATACACCCTGCTCTCGGCGCAATCGCTGGCGAACTTCTTCCGCCGTCCTCTTTATATGGGCGACATGCTGCAGCAGGCCGACCTGATCGGCGTCGGCTCCCTGCCCATCGTGGTTCTCACGGGACTCTCCGTCGGTGCGCTGTTGGCGCTGAACTCAGCCAGCACCTTGCAGCGATTCGGCGGGGTCACGCTCATCGGCCAACTGGTGTCGCTCGGTATGGTCACCGAACTGGGACCGCTCATCACCGGGCTGATGGTGGCTGGGCGCAACGCCTCCGGCATGGCCAGCGAACTGGGCTCGATGATCGTGACCGAGCAGATTGACGCCATGCGTGCCCTGGGCACCGACCCCACCAAGAAGCTGGTTACGCCACGCGTGGGGGCCACCTCCTTCATGCTGTTTTTCCTGACCATCATCGCCGACCTGCTCGGACTGATCGGCGGCTGGGCAGTCGCGCATTGGCTGTTCGGGGTGGACACGAACCAATATTGGACCTCGGTGTGGCAGGTCCTCGTCTTCCGCGACGTCTTCACCGGTCTCATCAAGCCCGTGCTGTTTGGGTTCATCATCGCCACCATAGGCTGCTACTACGGCATGTCCACGCGGGGCGGCACGCAGGGAGTGGGCCGTTCGACCACTCAGGCCGTGGTCGCTTCTTCGGTGCTGATTCTGATCACGGATTTCTTCGTTACCAAGTTGATCTTCGCAATTTTCGGTTACAGGTAAGCCATGCCGGCTCCCACTCTGCCCAGCGAAAATCCGGCGGCCGCGGTGGTGAGTCCCTCTGGCTACGCCATCGAGTTCGACAAGGTTGCAATCGCGTTCGATGAAAACGTCGTCCTCGACGGCGTTTCGTTCCAGCTTCCGCACGGCGAAACCAAGGCGCTGTTTGGCGTCGCCGGTTCGGGCAAGAGCACCCTGCTCAAGCTTGCCTTGGGGCTGCTGCGGCCCGATAGCGGTCGCATCTTCGTGCTGGGAGAGGAAGTCACGCGCATGTCGGAACAGGAACTGTTTCAGCTGCGCCGGCGCGTGGGCATCGTGTTCCAGGAAAGCGCGCTCTTCGACTCGCTCAAAGTATACGAAAACGTCGCTTTCCGCCTGATGGAAGAGCGCATCTCCGCGGAGGAAGTCGAGCGGCGGGTGCGCGAGGTGCTGCGCTTCGTGGAGTTGGAACAAACCTACGACATGTTTCCCTCCGAACTTTCGGGTGGCATGCGGCGGCGCGTGGCCATCGCCCGCGCCATCGTCAACCAGCCCGAGGTGCTGCTCTACGACTCGCCTACCGGCGGACTCGATCCGGTAACTTCGAACACCATCGTCGAACTTATCGTGAAACAACGTGACGTCTACAAAACCAGCGCCCTCATGGTGACCCACCGCCTGCAGGATGCCTTCACCATGGCAACTCACCAGTTCGATAAGGCCACCAACCGGATGGTTGTCCTGCCCAAGGGCCAGCGCTGCGACGTGCCCCTGAGGTTTCTGATCCTGCGCGACGGCAAAGTCATCTTCGATGGCGACGCTCACGAACTCGCCACTTCGCGCGACGAATATATTCGCGAATATATCTCGTAGCAGCTCGTGTAGGGACGGGCGCCCTCGCGAGCCTGCCCTGAGCGAAGTCGAAGGGTCCAGGCCGAGCGAAGCTCGGCAGCTGCCTGTGATCACAGCAACTCTGGATTCGCTATGGAGCCCGCCACAACCGGAAGTTTCACGCTTTTCTTGCACCGCTCGCTTTTCTGCCGCCCTTGCCCGGCAACGCTGCCGGATTTTCGTGTACACGCTCGCGGAATCCGCCTTTCATTCCTCGGGCCAGTCCGATCGACGCTTCGCCGAATTTGTCGCGCACATGATCCGCCGCAGCCAACGCCTTCTGCCAACGCTCGTTCTGCGCAGGCTCCAGCAGGTCGAGCTGAGTTGACCTCGATTCGAAATTCGACGCTTGCACTCCCAGCAATCGCACCGGCGCGCCCGCCTTCCAGTTGGCAAAAAACAGACGCCGCGCATGATCGAAAATCTGGTTATCCATCTGCGTTGGCTGCTCCAGCGATTGCGCTCGCGTGATGGTCGAGAAATCTTTGTAGCGCAATTTCAACTGGAGGGTACGCGCAAAATATCCGCCCTCGCGCAGCCGCCGTCCCACCATCTCGCTGAGCCGCATCAGCGTGGACTGCAAGCGCTCGGCGTCGCCCGTATCCTCGTCGAACGTATGCTCGTGGCTGATCGATTTGGGATCGACGTGTTCTCCCACTTCGGTGTCGAACCATCCACCCGCATCCTCGCCGCGCGACTTGCCGGCCAGCGCGAGCCCCCATTTTCCGAAGCGGTGTTCCAGATCGTGGTCTTCCAGGCGCGCAAGGTCGCCCACTTTCTGAATGCCGATGGCGTGCAGTTTCTGCTCCATCACCTTGCCCACGCCGGGGATGTCGCCGAGGGCCATCGGCGCCAAAAACTTCGCCTCCTCTCCGGGCAGCACCCAGAGCACGCCGTTCGGTTTGGCTTTGGCGGAGGAAACTTTCGCGATCAGCCGTGAGGTGCCGATCCCGATCGAGCAGTTCAACTGTGTAGCCGACTTCATCGCGTCATGCAGCCGGTGCGCCGAATGCAGCGGCCTGCCGTGGAGACGGTCAGTGCCCGTCATGTCGAGATAAGCCTCGTCCACCGAAGCCATTTTGACCAGCGGAGAAAAGTGGCCGAGCACTTCGTGCACCTTACCGGAATATTCGCGATAGCGCTCCGGATGCCCATTCACAAAAATTGCCTGCGGACAAAGTTTCGCCGCCGTCCGCAACGGCATGGCCGAGTGCACGCCAAACTTGCGCGCCGCGTACGATGCAGCCGAGACCACTCCCCGTTCGTCGCGCTGCCCGCCCACCACCACCGGCTTGCCCTTCAGCAACGGGTCAAACAATTCCTCGACCGAGACGAAGAAGGCGTCCATATCGACGTGAAAGATGGTGCGCGGCGAGGAGGTGGTCATGGGAGTGCGGAGTGCCTTGCAGAAGTGTACCGCGAGAGCGTGACTCGCTCTTGCTCGCCGTACACCGCCGTGACGGTAGACTTGCCCGCGCGGGCACGGCCCGCATTCGAATTACAACTTCGGTGTCAGCAGGAACCCGTGTGGCTTTCCATTTAACGTGCCCGATCCTACGATTTGGCCCCAGAAGTTGATTCCGGTTGCCGAGTTAAGCACCCAACCTGATTTAGCAGAGATTAGAGTGTTTAGATCTTGCATTCCGTTGCGTTCTGACCAGATGAAAGGACGGCCAATCACTTCGTAACGGTAATAATCAAACGGCTCAAGAGCAGCCGTATTCCCCGAAATACCGATAACCCGTCCGAAGAAATTTATTTTCGATGCGGCACTAAATGTGTCACCCGGGAGAGTCCCCAAATCGCGCATTCCTCCACTTGTCGGCCACAGGATCGCGTGTATAGGGGACGACCCAACCCAGCCATCAAAGTCATAGTATATGGGAGTGGTGGTGGAGTAGCCGACAATCTGCCCCAGGTCGTTAACCCCATTCGCCGCGCTGCTGTAGCCGAACGGCCAGCCCTCATCAGCTCCATCACCTAACGTTCCTAGATCGGTCGCGACTCCATTCTTCCATGATGTCGCGTGCCCGAGATACATTGTCGTGGGGTATTCGCTGTTTTGGCCGACGATCTGACTGGTGTTGCTAATTTCATTGGCGAAGGTGGGCGGCCAACTACCCCCGAACGCGGTCATGCCGCCAGCCTTTGTCCAAAGTAAACCCCATGCATAGGTGCTATAAGCTGTGTATCCAACTACTTGACCAAGAGCATTGATGCCGTTGCCGTAGAACGGAATCGTGCACCAGTCTGAGTATTCACCTTCGCCAAGAGGAAGAGTTTGAATGATCGTGCCCAACCCCTGCATACCGTGTCTCGGCGTCCAAACGAAGGGTTGAGGCAGATTACTGCATTCTTGATTGCCGAAACCGGGAAACGGAAATGGCGAGATCACCGTGAAGGGTCCATCAGCAGTGCCCGTCACCGCACCGAGATCATTGATCGCGGCGGCGTGACTAAAGGTGCCACCTGCCAGTGTTCCTAGATCCAGGCTGCCCCACTGGGTCCATATGAAGGCATGCCCGTTAAGATTTCCCGCAACTTGGCCCCAATTGTTAATGGCAGTCGGGGCCAGCGGCCCTAGATCCGTTACCTTGTAAACTTGCGCCACGGTAAGCGGTGAGATCAAACAAAACAGGAATAGCCATAAAGCGAACGTGCGTCTGGATTGCATAAGTACTCTCCTCATGGGAGCAAAGAGTCGATCAGCTTTCGAGGGGCTGACGGTCAAAACGCGAGGGTGCACCGAAACCTGCTCTGGAGCACGGACGAAAAGGCGTGGAGACAACATGGCGAGTTGCTCCTTCTCTGGATCGAACTTTTTTCAGGGGCCTGGGAAACTCAGTGTTCTATACGGGACGTAGCGATAGGGGGAAGAAACTGTCGCGTACCGTCGCAACAAGCTAAACCGCCAACCGGTTCGATTGCAGTGACCGGAATCACCAAGTGTTGTGACGCAACGATGCGCTGCAGTGATGGGCATCGCCGTTGGGTGTGCTGTGTCCCGCCTCAGTTGGAAATGGAGAAAGCGTTCGTCCGTTAAGATAGCGGAGCCAACGTATGTACAAATTAGTCATGTTCCACGTGGAACATTGTACATACAATCCCGGGCACCCACTACCCGAGCACCGGCTCCTTCTTCAAGTCCGCGATGACTGGGACCGCATTCGCGGCGGCCCGCACTTGTCGCGCACGATCGTAGATCTTGCCGTACTCGCGCGCCGACGCTCCCCAGGAAAAATCGCGAGTCATTCCGTTTCGCATCAACGTCTGCCACGACGACGCATCGCGATAGGCGAGCAATGCTTGCTTGATGGTCGCGAGCAAGGCCTCGCCCGTGTAGTCGGAGAACTTGAAGCCCGTGCCCTTGCCGGTGCGCGCGTCCCAAGGCTCGATGGTGTCGTCGAGACCGCCGGTCGCCCGCACGATGGGAACGGTGCCGTACCTCAGGCTGTAAATCTGGTTCAAGCCGCAGGGTTCGTAGCGCGAAGGCATGAGGAACATGTCCGCGCCCGCTTCAATTTTGTGGGCGATGGCGTTGTCGTACGCTACCTTGACCGCAATCTTGTTGGGGAACTGCTTGTTGAGCCGCTGGAACATATCTTCGAACAGCTTGTCGCCCGCACCCAGTGCGACCACGATCATCTCTTCGCGCGCCAGCCGGTCCATGATCTGGGAGATCAAATCGAATCCCTTCTGGGCGGCGAATCGCGAAACGATGCCAATCACCGGCACTTTGGTATCGGCGCTCTTCACTCCGACTCCGAAGGCGTGCAGCAAGTCGTGTTTGCATTGCAGCTTGCCGCTCAGATCCTGTGGCGAATACTTCGCGGCGATGAATCTGTCGGTCTGCGGGCTCCACTCGCTGTAGTCCACGCCGTTCAGGATGCCGGTCACGGTCGCCGCGCGATCGCGCAGCACGCCTTCCAGGCCAAACCCGTATTCGGTGGTTTGGATTTCCTGGCTGTATTTCTTGCTGACGGTGGTGACGAAGTCCGAGTATGCCAGTGCCCCTTTCAGAAAATTCACCTGGCCGAAAAACTCCATCTTCGAGATAGTGAGCATGTCCCACGGCAGCATCAGCAACGGCAAGGTATCGGGCGGGAACAAGCCCTGGTATCCCATGTTGTGGATGGTGAACACGGTGGCGACTTCGCGAAACGCGGGATCTTCGGCGTAGAGCGTGCGCAGCATCACCGGCACCAGCGCGGACTGCCAGTCGTGGCAGTGGAACACATGCGGCACGCCCAGCACCTTGGAGGCTTCGAGCACCGCCCGCGAAAACAAAGCGAAGCGCTCGGCGTTGTCGGGATAGTCGCCGGCCGGACTTCCGTAGAGCGCCTCGCGGTCGAAGTAGGGCGGATAATCCACGAAATAAAACTTAACCCCGGCGGGCGTATTCGTGCCCGCCGCGACCACCGAGCAGAAGCGATACTTGTCGTCGAAAGGGATGGTGATGCTGCGCACCACCGTCTGGGGATCGGCCAACTTGGTTTGGCGATAGCGCGGAAGATACACGCTCACCTGATGCCCCAGAGCGGCCAGTGCCCGCGGCAAGGCGCCGACCACGTCCGCCAGTCCGCCGGTTTTCGAAAAGGGAACGCACTCGGATGCTGCGAAAGCGATATGCATTGCGAAAGAGCCTCCTGAGCGAGAACTCGATAAGCCTCGCTCACGTTATGATTAAGTTTCCGTAGAGACGCCCCTGGACATTTGTAATTTGCAATTCGTAATTTGCCATTGAAAATCCCCGTTGAATTATTTCGTTCAATTGCAAATTACAAATCGTCAATTACCAATTCGTTTCAGTCTAAGGCCGGAAAGATAGAGGGTCAACGTGACGAAGGGCGCTAGCGTACAAACGAGTTCACGCAAGCCCAAACTGGGACAGCATTTCCTGGCCAGCGAAGCGGCGGCTCTGCGCATTGTCGAGGCCCTGGGCGATGTTTCAGAGGCCACGGTGCTGGAGATCGGCCCCGGCCGCGGCGCCATCACCGAGGTGCTGGCACCGAAGGCGCGGCGGCTGATCGCGGTGGAATTGGACCGTGTCCTATCGGCGCAGCTGCGGATGAAATTCTCCCTGCAACCTAATGTGGAAATCATCGAAGGCGATATTCTGACCATCGAACTGGATACCGTCTTCGGGGCGAAGCCCGGCAGCCTTCGCACCGGCCTGAACTTCGCGCCCGAACCGGCCCGCGTCGTTGGCAACCTGCCGTATTACATTACCTCCGATATTCTGCTGCGGCTGCTGGATTATCACCGATACTTTTCGACCATCGTCATCACGGTGCAGAAGGAAGTGGCCGATCGCCTGGCGGCTTCGGCGGGAAGCCGTGACTATGGCTTGCTGTCGGCGACGGCGCAACTGTACGGCCGGATCGAGCAGCTCTTCACGCTTCCGCCAGCGGCGTTTATTCCGCCGCCCAAGGTTCATTCGAGCGTGGTTCGCATTACCATCAAACCGCGGCTGGAGTCGCTGCGGGTTCCCGAGGCCGAGTTTATCGAGTTCCTGAAGCTTTGCTTTGGGCAGAAACGGAAAACTCTCTGGAATAATCTGAAAACGCGGTACGATAAAGATATGCTGCGAGCGGCTTTGGCGAAAAGCGGCGTGAAACCGGCGATCCGGGCCGAAGCTCTGCCGCTCGAAAGAACCGCCGCGCTGTTCCGCGCGCTCCGCGACGGCACTTCGTAATTTTCGCGGGCTTTATTTTTGCGAGCCGATTTTTCGCGGGCGACGGCGCCCGCGCCACACGTCTCCGCTAGGAGGCTGCTGATGACTTCCGCTGTACGAACTCCCGCTGTCGCTGGCAGATTTTATCCGGGCCGGGCTGAAGAATTGCTCCGCGAAATTCGGGAATATACTTCCTCGGGCAAGACTCCGGGAGAAGCCGGCCGCATCGCCGCCATCGGATGCGTTGCTCCCCATGCGGGATATATTTACTCGGGCGGCGTTGCAGGCGCGGTGTATGCGCGCCTGGAAATCCCTCAGCACTGCGTGGTTCTGTGCCCCAATCACACAGGCAAGGGACGTCCGCTATCGATTATGGCCGACACCACGTGGCAGACTCCGCTGGGCGAGGTTGCGGCCGACGCGGAAATGGGCACTCGGTTGCTGCGGCGCTTTCCTGCGCTCGAAGAGAACAGCGCCGCGCACCGCGCCGAACACGCCATCGAGGTTCAGCTTCCTTTCTTGCAGGCACAGCAGTCAGCGTTGAATATAGTTCCGATCGCCGTCGGTACCAGCGACTTTGATATGCTCCGCGGATTGGGCGAAGCACTGGCGGATGTGATTGCCGGTCTTTATCAAGAAAATCGTCTGCAAGAAAATCGTCAACAAGAAGAAGATCGCCAAGAGAGAGTCCTGATCGTCGCCTCCAGCGACATGAACCACTACGAGTCCGATGCGGTCACTCGCGTCAAAGACCACAAGGCAATCGAACGCGTGCTGGCCATGGATGCGCGCGGACTCTGGGAGGTGGTGATGCGTGAAGACATCAGCATGTGCGGGTTCGGGCCGACGATTGTCATGCTCACGGCAGCTAAGCTTTTGGGAGCGACTGCGGCGACTCTGGTCAAGTATGCAACGTCGGGCGAGGTCTCTGGCGATTACGAGTCCGTGGTTGGTTACGCGGGAATCATTGTGGCGTAGGAAAGTGGAGTAGGAAAAGGGTGGAGAGCCGGGCGTCCCGCCCGGCAGGACGGGCGAGGACGCCCATCGCTCCACCATGTGAACAATTCTTGTTGTTAGTGATGCGACGAAGCGGTCGCGGTGTGCGTCGTCGAAGCCGTCCCGCCTCTCGTTGGACTTGGACCTGGGCCTAGACCTGAACTTGGTCTCGTGCCGAAGCCCGGCGCCGGTTGCATCGCCGAAAGTGGCTGAACCGTCGAGGCTACGACGGGACGAGAAGTCCGATTCATTGTTTTCGCGAGGCGATCGAGGTGATTGATCGATCCGCGCGGCACTCCAAAGCCGGCGGAGTCCGGATTGATGGTCAGGCGACGTGGCGCTTCCCCGGCCGGGTATGCTGCGAGGCCGAGTCCCACCATCACCGTCCGCGGCCCGCTCGCGGGCGCTGTCGGCAAGATCATTCTGGCCGGCGCATTCATCACCCGCGGAAGCGCATTCCACGTATTCCAATTCCCCGGTTGCCAAACGTATCCATAGCCGGGAGCGAAGGCCCAGTTGCCGTAATTGTAGGGCATCCATCCCCAGGGATAGCCCGACACCCACATGTAGCCGGCGCCGGGGTACAAGGCCCAGCCGCCATCCTGGAACGGGCTCCAGCTGGCGTCGATGAAGTAGGGCTGCCAGACGAAACCGAAGCCGGGTAACATCGTGAAGCTGCCATAGTAACTCAAATCGCTCATGCCGTAACCGTACGGCGACGAGAGGCTGGGGCCGGCGGCAGGAGCATAGCGATCGTGATAGTCGTTCTGCTGGCGATCCCAATCGTCGGAGGGATCGTCTTTGTAATTCCTGGCGATCACGAAAGTGTTTTTCTTGGCGGGATCGCTGGCAAGGTCGTTCTTCGTAGGATCGTTCTTCGTAAGGTCGTTTTTCGTAAGCTCGATGGTTGCGCTGTGCTTCTCCGCAACCTCAATTTGTCCGGCGGGCGAAGTCGCGCTCAATTTGCCTTTGAACACGGCCAGAGTCGCCTTGGCATCGCCGAGTTGCACGCGAAAGTGCGCGGCCTGGGGTACGGTGACGGCCTCCTGGGCGAAATTCAGTAGGAACTCGTCGCCGGTTTTCTGGCCAGCGTGTTTCGGGTGAAGACTCGCGTACACGGTGCCGGAGACAAGTTGCAAGGTGCTGAGCTTCTGGCCATCGTCGCCGAGCGCCAGACGAATGAAGTCCACTTCACTGTTGGGCGCGAGGCGCAGCGCGCTGCCGTCTTCGAATTCCACTTCCGCGCGGCCATCTTTGCCCGTCTTCAGCCGGGAGCTTTCGATCACGGGCAAGTTGATAAACGCTCTATCGAAACCGTTTCCGGCGGCGCGGTCGAACTGCACCGTGCCCTGAACCTGGCTCAAGCGGACGATGCGCGCCTTCGACCCAGCCGACGCCGAGACCACCAGAAATGCCGCCGCGAGCACGGCCCACGTTGCCACCATCTTTCCGAGTCTTGTGATCGACATATGTTTCTCCTGGGATGACTCCCGTGATGTCCAGCCCCTAAAGGGGCGCTTCACGTCGAAGAACCTAATGGTATCGCTAAAGCGACACCTTGATACGAATTTTGCGTCCTATTTGGTGTTCTTTCTCGGCTTGTCTTGGGTTGCCTTGAGTTTGCGAGCGTGAGGGATTTAAGTCAAGCGGAGTTGCGCTAGCACATACCACGATAAGAATGCCCCCGTCTGTCCAACAACAAATCCGCGAAGTCGAATGCGTCTCCTCCTGCCGGGCGGGGGCGCCCGACTCTCCGCCAGACAAGCAACCCGCGGCTGTCGCCTTGCAACTAAACAATTAGTTACCTTTCGCCGTGTGGGGCGTCTAAGGTGCAGGAGGGCGTCCGGTGCCGCCGAGACCATCAGGGACTTTGACCGAGGCCGAGTTGCGGATCATGGACGTGCTCTGGCGGAAGGGATCGGGCACGGTTCAGCAAGTACTTGATTCTATTGTTCAAGAACCTGCCCTCGCCTATAACTCCGTTTTGACCACCATCCGTATTCTGGAGAGAAAAGGCTATTTGAAACACCTAAAGGATGGACGGGCACACGTGTATACGCCGCTGGTCGGGCAGAAAGAGGCAACGCGCTCGGAAATCCGCCACCTGGTGAGCCGCTTTTTCAAGAACTCTCACGAGCAACTGGTTTTGAATCTGCTCGAGGATCAGGGCATCGGAGCGGAGGAAATCGGTCGTCTGCGGGAGATGCTGGATCAACACGATATGGCTCAACATGACATGGTTCAACACGACATGGTTCAACGCGGCACGCTTCAAAGCGACATGCTTCAAAGCGACAAAGTTCAGGACAAAGTTCAGAAGGACACGATTCAGAAGGACGCGAAATGAACTGGCTCTTCCTGCAGACAATGGCGCAGATCTCGGTCGAGCGTATTCTCAACGCGCTTCCGGCAGGATTCCTGATTGCACTCTTTGTCTGGGCGTTGCTGCGGGTGTTGCGAAGGCAAAATTCTGGAACGCGATTTGCCGTCTGGTTTCTGGCATTGCTGACCGTCGCCGCGCTTCCTGTGCTGGGCGGTTTCGGCGCAGGACTCGGCGCAGGACAAGGACAAGGACAACGACAGGCGATGATGATGCTGACGTCGAGAATGTCAGCGCCGTTGTCGCGAAGCCTGCCGCCTGCGATCGCCATTCCCGGTCGCTGGGCGCTTTTCGTCTTCCTGGCCTGGGCTGTGGGGGTGGGCGTGGCCATGACACGTCTGGCAACTGGGCTTTGGCACCTGCGACAGTTGCGCCGGAGTTGCACTCCGGCGGTCGCAGCGGATCTTGATCCGGTCGTGCGAAAAACCGTCGAGGCAATCGGCGCGTCAGGTTCAGTCGAACCGAGGTTAGTGGAGCGACGGTCGTCCTCGCCCGTCCCGCCGCACCCGCAGCCTGCGAACGGGCGAGGACGCCAGTCGCTCCACCGGTCAAAGCCGGTGACCGTGGCTACTTCAGAATGCGTGCGCGTGCCTGCCGCCATCGGTTTCTGGAAGCGGACAATCGTCCTTCCAGCCTGGGCGTTGCGCGAACTGCCACCCGAAGATCTCAACGTCATCCTGTTGCACGAATTCGCGCATCTGCGGCGCGGGGATGACTGGACAAATCTCATTCAGAAGATCGTGCGCGCTCTGTTCTTTTTTCATCCCGCGGTGTGGTGGATTGAGAACCGGCTCTCCGTGGAACGCGAGATGGCGTGTGACGATGCCGTACTGGCCGAAACTGCCAACCCGCACGGATACGCCACTTGTCTCGTCTCGCTGCTGGAAAAAAGTCTGGCGCATGGTCGCGCGCAGAGTGTTGCGCATCTTCCGGCGCACCGCCCCGTGGACAAACCACGGTCATCCTCGCTGGCCCACGCCGCTATCGACCGCGCCCGCGAGGCTGCGCTGCGGCTCGCGCGGATTCTCGACGCAAAACGGCCCGTGGCCACGCGAGTCTGGAAACCGGCGCTGGGTATGGTCGCCGCTTTTTCCGTGGTCTGCCTCGCGCTGCTGCCCCACGCGCCCCAGTTCGTCGCGTTTGATCGCGGGTCTGATCGCGGTATGACGGCGAGCAATTCCGATCATGCGTACTCGGCCGCCGTCCGTCCTTCGTTGCAATTGTTGCCGTCCACCAGTGGAGAGCCGGGCGTCCCCGCCCGGCTGGACGGGCGAGACGCCCGTCGCTCCACTACACGCCCACCCGCTGTTGCCGCACACCGGCTTGCTTCCGCTCCGGTGTTTAGTGCGCGATTGAACGCGGCCCCGACTGGCGATCAGGTAGTCGCGACCAGCGCAAACGCCGAGCGGGAAATCGGGCCGCAATTCCGAACGCTGATCTTTATTGAAGCCACGCAGTATAGGACCACCGATTCGTCGGTGTGGAGCGTCCAGGTGTGGCGAGTGACATGGGTGAACACAGTTCCCGGCCGGTTGGCCAGGGTGCCAGTGGCCAATTCGATTTAGGAGCCCGTCGTGAAGGTGAGAGCTCGCTGTTTAACTTTCAGTTCGCCAGACTTTGTCATCCCGAGCGAAGCGAGGGATCTGTATTTTGCGGCGGACTGCAGATCTCTCGCTTCGCTCGGGATGACAATTCATGAGCGGCGTAGGCCATGCAGCGATGCGGACCGGATTCTTACCGCGGCCTGCTAGCGGCAAAATTTTTTGCAAGCAACAACTAGATAATTAGTTGCACATAGTTAGTTCGACAAGGAGAAACGAAAATGAAGTGGCTAGAAGGTTGTAAGGCACGTTGCAAGGCAGTGGCGACAAGGCGTCTGGCAGTGGCTCTGATTGCCATAGTGGCAGTTGGGGCAGTGGCGACCTTCAATTTTACGAAGACAGCAAAGGCAGCGGTGGCGGCTCCGGCCGCGGCCGCGCTTGATGACAACAGTGTCGGAGCGTTGCTCACGCTCGACCGCGCAATGGAAACGCTGGCGGCACGAGTTACACCGGCGGTGGTCAATGTTACGGTGGTATCGAAGTCCAACGCGCAGCAGAGCGGTCCAGAAGGCATGCCCGACATGCAACAGTTTTTTGGTCCGGGCAGCCCCTTCGGCCGCCAGTTCGGCCGTCAATTCAATGTCCCGTCGCAGCCTCAGAACCCGATGGAGCACGGCCTGGGCAGCGGCGTGATCATCTCTCCCGACGGATATATCGTCACTAACAACCATGTTATCGACGGAGCCGTCGATATTCGCGTCACCATGAGTAACCGGGAAGTTATGCCGGCGAAGTTAGTGGGCGCGGACCCGCTGACGGACCTTGCGGTCATTAAGGTAAATGGGACTAATTTACCGAGCGTGCCCTGGGGTAACTCGGCTGAGCTGCATCCTGGGCAAACGGTGCTGGCTTTCGGGAATCCGTACGGGTACCGCTTCACGGTGACGCGCGGCATCATCAGTGCGCTCAACCGTCCCAATCCCGACCCGAGCGATCGCCGCAAGCCGGGCGAGTTCATACAGACCGACGCCGCCATCAATCCGGGAAATTCCGGCGGAGCGCTTGTGGACGCGCGCGGCGAACTTATCGGAATCAATACCTTCCTGATTTCATCCTCGGGATCATTCTCAGGAATGGGTTTTGCGATTCCATCCCAGATTGTCGAGCCCACGGTGGAGACATTGATTCGGGACGGCAAAGTAACTCATGGGTTCATCGGAATTCAGATCTCGGACGTTACTCCCGACAACGCAAAGTTCTTCCAAATGAACCAAGCCGTGGGAGCTATAGTCAGCGAGGTTGGGCCGGACACACCGGCAGCGAAGGCTGGTCTGCGGACCGGAGACGTGATCACGGAACTCGACGGAAAGCCCGTGACCGACGCCGGACAACTGCAAATGACAGTGGGACAAAAGCGGCCGGGTGACACCATCCATCTGCTGGTGGTGCGTGACAGCAAACCGACGAACATTGCGGTAACGCTGGCCGCGCTGGGCAACGGCAAAGGCGCTGAGACTGCCGGCGGCGACCATGGGAAGGCTCGCTGGGGGCTGAGTCTCGCCGACTTGACCCCGGAAATGCGCAATGAACTGCAAACGCGAAAATCGGTTCAAGGCGCTATGGTCGAAGAGGTACAACCCGGCAGTCCGGCCGATAACGCCGGTTTGCAGCGTGGGGACGTCATCATGGAAGTGAACCGGCACGCGGTGAAATCCTCGGCCGAGGTGGCAGAGGCGTTATCCAGCGTGCCGAGCGGTCAAGATGCGCTGGTGCTGGTGTGGTCGAACGGAGGCAGCACCTTCCGCGTGTTACATCCCGCGCAAGGCTAGGCCAAGGCGAGCGCTCCTAGGGTTAGCGCAAATAGCGGTTTGTGCGCTGCGTTCAGCCCGGCGTTGAGCTGGGTTGGACGCAGCGCGCATTTTCCCGTCACACTTGGCAATTAACATGGCAACTAACACCAGGTAATTATCGAGCACTTACTAATACAGTGCCATCGTACCCTTTCTGTGCTAGGCTCCCTGTGCTAAAGTCAGGGAGGAGTGCGATGAAGACAGCCGTAAAGGTCACTCGGTCAGCATCGGCGGATGCCGAAAAGCAGCTCAAGAGCTTCGTCGACAAATTCGAGCCGAAGAACCGGGCTTTGATTCGCGCGGTGCGCAAGGCGATGCAAAAGCGACTGCCCACCGCAAACGAACTGGTTTACGATAACTACAACTTCTTCGTTATAGGTTACTCTTCGACGGAACGCCCGTCGGACTGCATTGTTTCGGTCGCAGCCGCCGCGAACGGAGTGGGTCTGTCCTTCTACCGCGGTGCGAGCCTTCCCGATCCACACAAGATACTGCTCGGCTCGGGTAATCAAAATCGTTTCATCCGTCTGGGATCGTTTGAGATATTGAGCCGTCCCGAGGTCGAGGCGCTCATAGAGGCTGCCGTTGCTCAGGCCAAGACGCCTCTGCCGGCGAGCGGCAGCGGAAAGTTCATCATCCGCTCAATTTCAGCGAAGCAGAAGCCCCGCCGATAGTCAGCGGAGTAACCGTGCCTTGACGTGGTGAAAGTCCGGGAGCATTACACGAGTGACGCCTTTGAAGAATTGTCATCCCGAACGAAGTGAGGGATCTGCATCTTGTCGGCGAACTGAAGATCTCTCACTTCGTTCGGGATGACAATATCTGGGAAAATGAAGAGCGAGGCCGGACTTTGACCGCGGTCAAAATCGAGTTGAGCACTCGACGTTGAGCACTGAAAGTTGAGCACTAAAAAACGAGCGCCAGGCGTTCAAGCGGGTCGTCGTTCTTGGAAAGCACCGTCGGCATACACGGGCTCATAGGCTTGCAGCGGAAACAAGGTTTGGGCCCGGCTCAATCTCACTTGGCGGTTACGAAAGCGCCGGTGGTCGCGTTAATCACACCGATGCCCTTCTTGTCCTTCTCGCTCGTGCCGTAAATGACATACCAGACGGGCACGTTCACCTTCCGATCCTTGAGCAACACGTACATGACGGACTGCTTCGGATCTTTCTTGAGGATGGCGTCGCCTCCATGTTGCTGCGCCGTGGCGAAGGCCTTATCCGTATCGGTTTTCAGCAGGTACTGTGAAAAGATGAGACTGGCGGATGCGGCGTTATAGGCGCTGTCGGCCCCCTCGGTTGAAACTCCGAAGGGCGGCGCATCCGGCCGGCGGCTTCCCGAGCAAACGATGGTCTTGACGGACTGGCGAGCGGGCGAGGCGAAGTAGCCTCGCCAGATGGTTGCTTTTCCGTCCTGGCCGGTGGTTTCCGTGGTGACAACCGATTCCAAACGAGCCGGCTGAACATCTGGCGACCACTTCATGGCGAGACCCATCATTCGATTGAATGCCTCCTGACCGGTGTAAAGTACGGGTTCCTTATTCTCCGCCGGTGCGGCGGTGGCCGGCTTTTCGGGCGTGCTCTCCTTCGCCTTGTTCTCGGTGGAGCTACACCCTGCTGTCAGGATCGCAACGCTGATTACACTAAGGGCGAATGCCAGACGATAAAATTTCATATTCCGTTCCTCCAGGAATGTCTTGAGCCATATCCTCTCTTACCACAAGGCGGATCACGTCCGCCGTGATCCGGCCCCGTTTAAATAGGGGTCTACTTTTTCGTTTCTGAATTTGCCCGAATTGTACTGCTTGTGAGTGCTTTTGCAAGGCCAAAGCTGCATTCGCGAAAGAGCTTGGACGCGGCACCCTCCGGAGTTCGAGTGCTCCTGCCAGGCCGAGCCGCCTTCACGTCACGCTGATGCGTGACCGGCGTTACAGCAAGCTGTAACCAGGGAGAGGAAAATAATTGCAGCATCCGAGCTGCGGTGGAGGTTTGAAATGCTCGGCAAGTGCACCAACCCTTCGTGCTCCGCCTCCTTTCGTTATCTGCAAGAGGGACTACTCTTTCGACTGGAAGCTGACCCAGCCCTCCGATTACCCAATCCTAAGCGGCCGGAATATTACTGGCTGTGCCAGAACTGCGCATCAGTCCTGACGTTGGGCCTCAGCACAGAGGGTAAAGTGATACCGGTTCCGCGACCAGCGCCGGTCGATAGTGGACGCAAGGGTCGCCACCCGGGCCCTAATTTCATCCGCTCAAAGCCGCAGAATGGGCTATGGCTTAGGGGCGTTCGCTTCGCCACAGAAAGACGTCGCAGAAGTAAGCGACCGTCGGATCGTGAAGAAAACACCATGCCGGAAGACGGGGACGACCACGCTGGCGTAGTTGCAGCCGGGTCGAGTTGCCCCGCACCCGAATGCGGCGAATTAGCGCTTGCCTATGGTCAACCGGATCGCGGCGGACGCGACCACGTCATACCGCGCGAGTTTGCCCGCCTGCGCTCCGAAATCAACTTTGCCGTCCCTGAATTTGCCGTCCCTAATCAAGACGAGCCGATTTTTCAGGCCGCACCCAGGAACTGGCTGTTGCCGAGGGTTCAAGCCGCGTAGCCGCATCCTCGGAAGCCCTGCTCCCCACAACCGCCAAAAAACCTCGTACCGCCGTAACCCCGAGCGCCCGGCTGCATCCAACTAAAGAGGCGCTTTCGCATGTTATACTGGCGTCAGATGGGGTGGCTGGGGCCCTCGACGTCCCTGCCCGAGGATGTCGAAACATGGCTGGTAGTTCTCGTCGTTCACTCTTCCTGATAGTTTTTGTCCTTGCTCTGTTCGGTTTGCTGGGAATGCTGTTCGCGCAGAAGGTCAGCCCGGCAACCACGCCCAGCAGCGACTCCGACGTCCGCGAAAGCTTGAAGCAGTTCACTGAGGTCTATAAAACGATCGAGGACAACTATGCCGACCCGGTGAATCCCGACAAGGTAATTTATGACGGCGCCATCCCGAGCATGCTGCACCAGCTCGATCCGCACTCGAATTTTTTCGATCCGAAGTCTTATTCCGCTCTAAGGGAAGAGCAGCGCGGCAAGTATTACGGCGTGGGCATGACGGTTGGCCCCCGCAACAATAAAGTTATTGTCATCGCTCCCTTCGTCGGCACACCGGCCTATCGCGCCGGCATCCGGCCGGGCGACATTATCGCCGCCATCGACGGCAAGCCCACCGACAACATGAGCACCTCCAACGTCGCCGATCTGCTCAAGGGACCGAAAGGCACCACCGTCCGCATCACGATGTTGCGCGAGGGCTCCGACCATCCGCTCGAATTCGCCGTCGTCCGCGACGAAATTCCGCGCTACAGCGTGGACCTGCACTTCATGATCAAGCCCGGCATCGGCTACATGCACGTCTCCGGGTTCCAGGAAACCACCGAGCATGAAGTGGCCGAAGCTCTCGATCAGATGGGCGATCTGAAAGGCCTCGTCCTCGATCTGCGCCAGAATCCCGGTGGACTGTTGAGTGAAGGCGTAGGCGTCGCCGACAAGTTTCTCAAGAAGGGACAGTTGATCGTCTCGCACCACGGCCGGTCATCGCCAGAAAAGCGGTACGTAGCGGCCCGGGGTAATGGCGGCAAGGATTATCCGCTGGTCGTGCTGGTAAATCGCGGCACCGCATCCGCCGCCGAAATTGTCGCCGGAGCGATTCAAGATCACGATCGCGGCCTGATCGTCGGCGAGGTCACGTTCGGCAAGGGCTTGGTGCAAACCGTGTATCCGCTGGCGGAGAATACCGGCCTGGCCCTCACCACCGCCAAGTACTACACCCCTAGCGGACGCCTGATTCAGCGCGATTACTCCAATCTCTCGCTCTACGATTATTACTACAATCGCGAGGGCGAGGAGAATAACGCCAACCACGAAGTCAAGCTCACGGATGGCGGACGCCCGGTGTATGGCGGCGGCGGCATCACTCCCGACGTGAAACTTCCGCCCTACAAGTCGACCAAGTTCCAGGACGAGTTGCTGCAGCACTACGCGCTGTTTAATTTTGCCAAGCGCTACGCGATGACTCACAAAATCACGCAGAGCTTCGAAGTGGACGATGCGGTGCTGCAGGATTTCCGCAAATTCCTCGACGAGGAAAAAATCCCCTATACCGAAGCCGAGATGATCGAGAGCAATGACTGGCTGCGCTCCAACATCAAGAGCGAACTCTTCGTCGATGCTTTCGGCCAGGAAGAAGGCTTGAAGGTGCGGGCGGAGACCGATCCGGACGTAATGAAGGCTCTGGAGCTGATGCCGCAAGCGCGGGCTCTGGCGGACAATGCCAAGAAAGTGATTGCGGAACGAAACTCGGCGGCTCCGGTTACGCGCTAGGCGAGCTATTTTCGATTCGAATTTCAGGCCCGGGCAACCGGGCCTTTTAGTTTGCTCAAAAGGCAGCAGTTCTCAGTTCCCAGTTCTCAGTTCTCAGTTTCTTGACCCGGTGTTTCACTGAGAACTGGGAACTGAGAACTGAGAACTTCGCTCTTGAGTGTCTCGTCGGAAAGCCCTAAAGTACAAGAAGAGCAATGACTCTCGCCCCTTGGATTCCGGCGGTGCTGGTGGCGATTGGCGCGGGCATTCTCGATTGGCGCTACCGGCGGATTCCGAATTGGCTCACGGTCTCGGGTCTGGCGGCCGGCGTAGCCGTCAACACGATTCTTTTCCGCTGGCCGGGACTGAAGGCCGCGTTGCTCGGCACGGCGTTGGGCCTTGGACTGCTGCTGCCTTTCGTGCTGGTCCGCAGCCTGGGCGCCGGAGACTGGAAACTGGCCGGCGCTTTGGGAGCTTGTCTCGGTCCCCGGCAACTGCTCTCCGTGCTCATGGGCACCATTCTGGTGGCGGGAGTGATGGCGCTGGCCGTGGTCGTCTGGAAGGGACGATTGAAACGGACGCTCCTGAACATGGCGCATTTGCTGGCGGCGCTCTTCAGTTGGCGGATGCCCGGTCCTGAAGTATCGCTCGACGATCCGCAGGCAACGAAGATTCCCTTCGGCGTGGCCATGGCGCTTACGGTTTTGTTCTACGGGATAGCCCGAGCGCTGGGGAATTTATAATTGGTGATTATTGGTGACATGCAACGATATGCAATTTGTAATTGGTAGCTTTCAATTCCATTGATGCTTTGTCATCCTCGTATGTTTAGAATTTATCCGCATATGTTTAGAATTTATCATCGTCATTATTCGTTTTTGTCATCCCGAGCGAAGCGAGGGATCTGCAGTTTGCCGAACATCAAACCTATCGCACGTGAACTCGGAAGCACTGACGGGGCGGAGATCGCCGAGGCCGCGCTGGTGCTGCCCTTGGTGGCCATGCTCTTGTTTGGCATCATCTGGTTTGGAAGGGCCTTCAACATTTACTCCACTATCCAGCAGGCCGCGCAGCAAGGAGCGATCACGGCTGCGCGGGCTACGTGCGCCACCTGCGGGAATACCCCTGCCGCTGATGCCACGGTAACAGGCGCGGTTGAAGCCGTGATGAAATCTTCCAATATCGATACGACTCAGATTCTCGCTAACGCTCCTTCTTCGCCGCTCTTCTGCGCGAATCCTCCGTATCCTACGGGGGCATGCAAGACCGCGGCCGACAACGTCACCATCTGTCGCAGTGTTCAACTGAATCCTCCCGCTTCCACCCAGCCCCCACAATGCGGAACCATTGTGAGCTTTCAATACCCGTTCAAGTTCAACTTCCCGGGCACTCCCCTCAACATGCAGACGATTAAATTGTCGGCGCAAGCACAGAGCAGGATGGAGAACTAGATGCCTCGCTTCCGAATTCCGCATCGTCGCACGGTCAGTCTGCTGAGGGATGTGCAGGGCGCGGCACTGCTGGAGTTCGCCATCTCACTGCCGCTTCTGGTTGTGTTCATCGTGGGCATTTACGATTTTAGCGGCGCTTTCAACCAGAAGCAGAAGATCGAGCAGGCGGCGCAGGAAGGCGCCATCATTGCCGGCGCTCAGCCGACGAGCGACATTGCGTCGCCCACCGCCCCGGACTCCCTGCTGCCGGTCGTATCGGCAGTTTACAACTCGCTGGTCGGCAGCGGGGTCCTGCCAACCGGCTCTTGCAGCCCACCGGGTACCTCACTCAATACGACTGGCTTGACGTGGCAGTACACAATTTCCCCATGTCCCGATAGCCTGATCATTACCATCAATCGCGGGACGGTAGTCAACTCGGTGTCGCCGGCGCTCGTCGGCACCAGCATTCAGGTTCAATATCCATATCACTGGCGTTTCAACAGTGTGATTCAATTGCTGATTCCGGGCGCGAGCTATGCGGCTACAACGCAGGTGACGGAGAGCGCCACGGTCCATAATCAGATGTGAGGGTGTGTGCGTCGAAGGCGAAAGATTTCGGGGCGGGAAAACCAGCAAGGAGTCATCATCACGCTGGTTGCGGTGTTCATGCTGTTTGTGATCGGAGCGATGGCCGCACTGTCGATCGACGTGGTGACGCTCTACACCGCACGCAGCGAAGCGCAATTGGCGGCAGATGCAGTGGCGCTGGCAGCAGCGCGAGTGCTTGCCAACTCGGGGGCGACCTCGGATACGGGCGCGTCGATGCTAAGCGCACAAACCAACGCCCAAACAGTCGCCGTTCAGGTCGCGAAGCAAAACCAAATTGGGGGACAGAACCTGACCGCCGCTAATATTGTTTCCATTGTCTTTGGTGGACCCGATACCAACCCGACTGTCACCGTGAAGGTGCAAAGGACCGATCTCCCCACATTCTTCGCGCGCATCTGGGGCGTCACGCAGGTCGCTGTGGGTGCGTCGGCGACTGCTGAGGCTTACAATCCTTCGGGCGCAAGTGCCGTCGGTGGGTCGACGCTGCCGGTTGCACCCCTCTGCGTGAAACCGTGGCTGTTGCCGAACTTGGACCCCAGCGGTGGCACTTCTATTTTTAATCCAGACGGATCCATCGCGACCACGACTCTTTTGGGGTGGACTTCGAGCAGCCTCGCTACTCGGCTGGGTGTCGCCTGTACTCTTGGCAATTGCACTACTGCGCCACTCCCACCAGCGCCGTGGCAATATTATCCCGGTGACTCAACAACGTCATTCGCGCCGCCACCCTCTGCGCTGCCCGCCTGTGCCGCGGCGTTTACCCCGTATCAGCAAGACATTGCCGGATGTTTCCAGACCCCCATCGCATGTGGTAGCAACCCCCAATCGAACTACAGCGTGAATCTAGACATGTCCGACTACGCCAATCGAAATCTAGACACGGTGGACGCGGTGAATTGTCTGGCGAACTCAAACACCAACCAGGGCGATAGCATCAATCCAGCAGCCATCGCGGGAGGACAGATCTCACCACCATTTGAATTCGTAGCGGGCGGTGACAATCCACTTGTGCTGGCAGGTGCGCTACCTGTCGATAGCGATGTGATGGTCAGCGATTCACTCGTCACGGTGCCAGTGTTTAATAACAGCGCCACCGCACCGACCAGCCCGGTGCAGATCATAGGCTTCGTGCAACTATTTCTGAATCCGGAGGGATTCAGAGCGCCCCCTCCCGGCTCACCAAGTCCGAATGCTGGCACTGTAAAGACCACCGTCATCAACATGGCAGGTTGCGCAACAGGCTGGAACGCAACCCCGATTATTGGCAATGGCGCGTCTCCGGTGACGGCGCGGCTGATCTCGCCGCCGTAATTGGAAGTCGCCCTGCCCATCCTAGCCCTGGGTGTCTTTGACTTTTTTCATCACACCCAAGCTGTGAGCGTTGTCACAGACCTCCAACCCACCTTGCACGACAATGGAAATCTGATTGGAGCAGGGCGCAGTGTGTCTGTCTCCCAAGACGCCCGCGCACGTTGCCAAAGCTCTTCAGCGCTCAGTTTGACAACCGTAATTTGAGGCGATGGAGGCGTCGGCCCACAGCCAAGGTCCCGAAAAGCATAGAATATAGAGCTAAGTCCTTATTCCGGAATATTTTGCCTATAAGTCATTTAAACTCAAAGATCTAGCGGGAATTTATCCCTAACCCTATGATTCCAATAGATAGGGGGGAGGGGGGGTGGTAGTAAACACGGGTTAATACCTTCGGAGTTAATAGGCAGGAATAGGAAGAATACAGAATGCTCCCCTCCTCGGGTTTCTTGCCATGAGCGGGCTCAACTCCGCAGAAAATTCGCCACCAGTTTCTTCCCCTCGTCCGTCAGTACGCTCTCGGGATGAAACTGCACACCCTCAACCGGTAACCTCCGGTGCCGCAAGCCCATGATGACTCGAGTCCCATCTGGATCGCGAGTCCAAGCGCTGACTTCGAGATCGGCGGGCAGGCCGGTTTCGGCGACGATCAGTGAGTGATAGCGGGTCGCGGTCATGGGCGAAGACAAGCCGCGAAAAATGGTCTTGCCGTCGTGCTCAACCTGACTGGTTTTGCCGTGCATCAAGTTCTTCGCGCGAACCACTTGGCCGCCAAAGGCGGCGCCGATCGCCTGGTGCCCGAGGCAGACGCCCAGCACCGGCACTTTGTATTGAGATCGGCTCGCGAAATGGCGGATCAGTTCGATGCTGATGCCGGCTTCCTGCGGCGTGCAGGGTCCGGGAGAAACCACGATGCGCTCAGGTTGCATCGCCTCGATCTCGCTGACAGTTACTTCGTCGTTGCGGCGAACCTCGACTTCAGCGCCCAATTCGCCCAGGTACTGGACGAGGTTGTAAGTGAACGAATCGTAGTTATCGAGGACGAAGACCACGGCTTCATTGTAGACGCCGAAGGCGTATCAAAGGCCAGGTTTCAGAGTTTCACGCTTGAAACCTTGAATCTTTGAAACTTTGAAACCTGGCCTTTGAATCGCTTGACAGGCTTGCCGCAAATTGCCATGCTTACAAGCGATTTACGACGAATCTTAGAATCCTTGAAACTTTGAAACCTTGCCCTTGAGGAGTTTCGATGGCCCAGACGCAGCACGACCAGGACAATGACAAGCGGTCCACGCGGCGATTCGCGCTTCGTCTGCCAGTCAGCGTACGTTACGGCGAAAATGCGGAGGAGCACGAGGCGCAGACCCGTGACGTCAGCGCCCGCGGAATTTGTTTCTATGTCGATTCCGCCATCCAGGCCGGCTCCGCGATTGATTTCACGTTGACCCTGCCGCCCGAGATCACGCTCACGGAAAGCATACGGGTGCGCTGCAAAGGCCGCGTGGTACGCGTCGAAGGGGGCAACCCCGCCGGCAAGATGGCGGTAGCAGCCATCATCGACGAATACGAGTTCCTGGCCGACTCGTAACACCTCGCGAGATTAGCGCGCGCTTTTTTCGTTTTTCCTCACCCCCCGTTTTTCATGCCGTTCCACCGAAACGGACAAACATGCGAGCGGGCAGGCAAATTTTTCTGCTGCCTTCGCATCTATATATCGCTGAGTATTTTCCTTCGGACTGCACGCACATTTCAAACCGTATGCTTCAACGCGCACAAAAGGAGAAAAAATGCGAAGAGCGTGGAATCTTGTTTGGTTATTGACGATGCTGTCGAGCGCCGCCTGGGCGCAGATTCCAACGAGGGGAAACGTGTTCTTTGGCTACTCCTATGACCGAACTCCTATCGTCTCGAACGACACCACAAATACGAATGGATGGGGGGCAACGCTGGAGGGAAAGTTCTTGCCGTGGATCGGCGTGGTGGTCGATGTCGATAGCCATTATGGCAGCCACAATTACGGCGGCATCAACGCCAACATCGCTGCGCACAACGTTCTGTTCGGCCCAAGAGTATCGGTACAGGTCAAGCGCTACCGCCCGTTCGCCGAGTTTCTGGTTGGAGCGGGGCACATCAGCCGAAGCGACGGAATTTCCGACTCGAATACTTCATTCGTCAATGCGGTCGGCGGCGGGTTGGATTATAGGATCGCCGGACCGATAACGTTCCGGGCGCAACTCGATTGGATCAACACGCGCTTTTATGGCGAGGGCCAGAACGGCGTGCGGTTCTCAACCGGCATCGCGTTTCATTTCTGAGACTTTGTCATCCCTCGCTGCGCTCGGGATGACAATACATTTAAGAGGGATGACAGCGTGGAAGGCCCCTCGGCAGCCGGCGATTGCATTGCAGCCGGCGTGTGCTCCACGCACTGTTCCAGGATTGCGGGCACTTCAAGCAGGGCTCGATTCGAGTACTCGCCGGCCTTCCGACGGAATTCATTGAAAGTCGCGTGGCCGAGTAAGCGTTGGACGGCGGGCGCAATTTGTTTGAAGCTCGGCACGACGATCCCGTAGCCCTTCTCCGTCACCCATTCCGCGTTGTAGCGCTCTTGCGGCAGCGTCTTGGAATTGCATTCGACAATCACGGGCAGGTGGAACTGCAGCGCCTCGCTGATCGAGCCCGGACCTGGTTTGCCAATGAAGAAGTCGGCCAAGGCCATGTAGTACTCGACATTCTGAGCAAATCCGACGACGGCGATGGGCTTCCTGGTCGGCAGCTTCCTGAGCTCAGCGGCGAGCTTCTGGTTGTGCCCGCACATCAGGATTAACTGGACGCCGCTGCCGGCTTGGTTGAGTTTCCTGGTGATGTCGACCATCACCTGGGAGCCATGGCCTCCGAACAGCACAATGCCCGTCGGACAATCGGGTTCCAGGCCGAGCCGCTTCCTTTCCGCGACGCGGTCGACGGTAGTCTTTTCGTAGAACCTGGGCTTCAGGATCATTCCCGATGTTTGGAAGATATGGCTGGCGGGGTGGCCCATGGTCAAGGCTTGCTGCCGGGCGCGCTCGGTGCCCGCGATGATGTATTCGGACTCCGGCTCGATCCAGAAGTTTGGCGGGTAATCTGCCAAATCGGTTATTAGCGTGACAAAAGGCCGGGTGTCCCACACATTCGCGTTCTGTGCGAATGTCTGGGTGTCCACCGTTCTTGGGTCTACCGGGCGCAGGCTGTCGGCGATGGCGCGATTGAAGTGCGGAATCACCGAGAGCACCAAGTCCGCCGGATGTTGCGCCCAGTAAGTTCGGAGCGCTTTCACGATCGGAGAATGGTAGGCGCGGATTGTTCCCTGCAGAGCGACCAGAAGTTGCGGCGTGAAGCGCGTCCAGGCTTTGCGCAGGATCAGGTTGTAAGTGTCCTGAATGCGCAGGCCGGTGGCGCGACGAAGCAGATCGAGGGGATTGAGCAACTCCTGAATGTCGAGAAGACTGACGTCCCAAGGATCTGCTTGGCTGGAGAGCGTGGCGTTGAGAGCGTCGGCCGCGCTGCGATGTCCACCGCCGGCGTGGTGGAAAACGATGGTTAGTTTGCGCAAGATTTACCGTGCCTCGTTTGTGGTAGACGACTTTTTTCAAATTTCAAAAGACCATCCGGTCGCTGGAATCCGCGTCAGGTAGCTACCCCCTCGTATTCACCATCTTCGACGAATCCCACCTCGTCGCCGAAATCGGCAGGTTCGGTAGCAGCCAGGCTTCGTTCTTGGCCGGGATGGAGATCGTCGGGTCGCTCAACGTATTCATGGATCTGAACTCCCTCTTCGTCAACCGTGATATAGGCAGGATGCGCGTCAATCCAGCTTCCGCAATTGAAATAGTCGGTGCCGTGCTCATGCTGGTGCATGGCGGCATGGGTGTGGCCGCAGAAAATGCGCGCCGCGTGATGGTGGCGGGCATGAGCGAGGGCGCCTTCGGCGACCTTTGGCGATAAGCGCAGCCAGCGCGTGTTGAGCCGGTCGAGGAAACGGGTCAGGGTTTTGTTTTTCGAATCCCACTTCTGCAGTTGCAGGTAGAGCAGCGTCCCAATGTAATAGCTGACGTGGACATTGTTCACCACGAAGCCGTCGAACTGGTGGCCATGGACAGCGATGTGACGCAGGCCCTGATATTCCCATTGATATTCCTGGTACACGCGGACGCCCACCAAATGGGACATAATTTCCGCCAGGCCGTGATCGTGATTGCCTTCGACCCAGACCACTTCGACGTTGCGCTTGGGATTGGAGAGCTTGCGGATGAAGCCGAGAAATTTCCAGTGCTCTTTTTTCAGGCGTCCGAAATTGAGGTCGGCAAAAATATCGCCCAGCAGAATGAGGCGGCGATATTGATTTTCCTGAAGCACGCGCAACGCCTCGCGGGCGCGGCTCATGTCCGCGCCGAGGTGCAGATCCGAGAGGATAAGCGTGTCATAGACCGGCGGCGCCACAACTCGATTGTCGCCGAGGAGTGTTACGGGGTGATGAATTGGGCATTGGCTGAGTGGTTAGAGGTAACCTGTCAGTTACCAGCCTGCAGCATCCTTGCAGAACCGGCGGACGGCGGCAGATGGCTTGCCCCGCGCCGGTCTTCGTTTCGGTGGGCGCAGTGCGCTCAGTGCGTTGGAGGAACGTATTCGGCTGGACGCGCGGCTCCCTCACCGAAGAAAAACTGCTCCATCTGCTGCACGATGACTTCCTGATCCTGCTTGCGCGCCGGGTTCAGGCGATATTCGTTGAGCAGCATTTTGCAGTGTTCCACCCACTGGCTCCACGCCTGTTGCGAGATCTGCTCGTAGATCTTTTTCCCCAACTCGCTGTCGAAAGGAGGCTCGGGGAGCCCAGGCAATTCCTGTTTCAGTTTTGCGCAGAAGACTTTGCGATCTGACATAAATTTCTTCTGAAATTATCGCACAGGCAGCGCTCCTTTCACGGAGCGCAGACGGGAAGGCTCGGCCGGAAGGTGAAATTTTCCTGAATCCGCGGGCAAATCAGGCGCAAGTTTCACCGAAATCGCTCCGCGAAGTGAAATTTATATTGACAAATTACATATGAATGGCAATATCTTGTGGTAGGACAGCTGCTCATACCACAAGTTGAGCAGCCCGGGCATCAAGGTGCCCTGTCGACCTTGGGAGAACAAATCGTTCAAACGGAGGAAAAAACTTCATGGCAACCAAGAAGAAAGCCGCCAAGAAAAAGAAACACTAAGCGGACGGATGCTCGTTCAGAAATTCCGCAAGCCTCTCAGGAGAAGCACCTCTTGAGGGGCTTTTCTATCTGCGGTGGCGGCCCATTCGTACTTTTGGGGGTTGTCCCGCGGCGCGGCTCGTGCTAGAAACGCGTATATGGGAGTGGGGAAAACGGCCTCGATGAGCCTCCGCAAGAAAGTGTTGAAGAAGGCGGGGCGCAACGCCGAAATCATTATTCCGGACAAGCTCTATTTCCGGATCGGCGAAGTCGCCGGCTTGTGCCGTCTGCCCGCCTACGTACTTCGGTTCTGGGAAACTGAGTTTCCGCAGCTCAAGCCCGTAAAAAGCAGCACCGGCCAGCGCATGTACCGCAAGCGCGATGTGGAGTCAGTGGTGCGGATCAAGAGACTGCTTTACGAAGACGGCTTCACGATCGCGGGTGCGCGGGTGCAATTGCGCGAAGAGAACAAGCCCGATAAGAGTCAGACCGCGCTTCCGTTCCCGGGCAGTCCTTCCGTGAATGTGGCGCACTTGCGGTATGAACTGCAGCAGATCCTGCACATTCTGTCCGCACGCCACTAGTGTTGGGACGGGGCTTCGCCCCGTCCAGGTGGGGCAGAGTCCCGCCTCCACACAATCTATTCCACACAATCTATCCGGATGTGTTTATGCCGATTCCCGCATGGGCTCGGCTTCGACCAGTGGCGCCTCTACCAGGTGCTCGCTGAGGAACCAAACCTGCAGCTCGTTAGTGCGAAGCACATCGCTCACTACCAGGTCGTTGGTGCCCGCGTCGCCCAGCTTGGTGGAGCGCTCGGCCAGCTCACGGCACGCAATGATGACGATCTCGTGCGCGTCCAGCAGGCGCGACAGTTGCACGGGAACCTCTTCGCGGCCCTTGGGCGGGCGTGGAATACGCGTCGTTTCCGCTACGTCCGGTGCCATGGCGATACTGATTCCGCCCAGAAGCTGGATTCGTTCCGCGATCGTGTCGACGATCTCGCTCTGCTCTCCGTAGTGCTTATCGAACAGAAGATGAAGCTGATAGAAAGTGGCTCCGGACACCTGCCAATGGGACTTCTTGTAGAGATCCCGAAGAGTCATAGTGTCAGCCAACAGTAGATTGAGTTGCTCGGTCATTTCCAGCCGGACGGGTTCGATCAGTTGCAACGGCATCTCATTGGTCACGGTGCCAAAGGGCTGGAGTTCGCGGGCTGTCTGGTGGAAGCGGGGCTGGGCTGAAGCTTGGTGCGGATTGCTGGAGCTTGGTTTCTTTGGCATGAAATTCTCCTTAAGCTGCGAATTTGGGGGCAAGCCAGAAGACAACGAAATTGCGAAAACGAGGGTATCTACTTCCGGTCCTGGTTGCCGGCTCAACCTCTTTGGATGCGAATCGCCGGAAATGGATGCCGAGCCTCTCTGATGCCGAGCCTCTCTGAATATGTGCGCTGCGGGCTCAGTCGGCAGCGCTGCGCCGGACGCTGTGCACCTCAGTGAGGAAGTCGACACGAGGCGCACCCTTGACACCGGCATTCGCCATTCTGGTTTTGAGTTCCTCGGAAGCTATGAATGCGCGCGCCTTTTCCAGACTCTCCCATTCAAAGAAAAGAGTGAGGTCGTTGACGTTTCCAGCGCTGCGGAAAATACGGCAATTGCGCTCGCCGTTTTTGTGCCGCCAGTCGAAAGCGGAATCGAACAGCGCTTTCCAGGCCGTATAGTCGGCAACTTCGTGGTGGATGAGAACGTTGATCATGATTTCGGAGCACTCCTTTCCAACGTGAAACGTTGCTCCTAACGCCGGAAAAATGCAAGGGCGCGGATCACAGAGGAATGGGAAGAGTTCCTTGCCCTGAATTCTGGCGTTGATTTAGCCAGCCGTAAGACCCACCGCTCCTGGCCAATGCGTGTAATCGTTTTTCAACAACAATCCTTTCGAGACACTGCCAACTCCACGGCTTTCATTGGCTCGCCAGCTTCACGGACGTGGGATTCTGCTACACACCAACTGGGAATTCCTGGCAGGCGTTTGCGCGTCGGGTGAACCTTCCGTGCTTGCTGCGGCTTTTCTTTTGTCATTGGAAGCGAAAAAGAAAAACGGCTGGAAAAGATCCCAGCCGTTTCAGGAGGACAAACTGCAACAGCTTTATCCCCACCGAAGCTTTTTCAGCCCTGCCTTACCGCCCCTCAAGCTCGGAAGACTAGAAGTCGTAGTCTTCTGGCGTGCACGGGCAGTTGCCGTAGCCGCTGCCAATCGTTAGCCCATAGGAGCACAGGGTCCCCAGGTTCGACACTTCAGTCGCCCCGAGGTTCGAGTCGGCTAACGCGTCCTCGGTAACAAACCATGGCCCCTTCTCCACGGCGTTTACAGGGTTCCCCGGACCGGGAGCAGGAAATGTGGTCGTCGTTGCCTGTACGTGCGTGGCCCATGCCCGCAGTCCGGGAAACGGCACGGCGAAGGTCGCGACAGGGGCCTCAGACGAAACGACCTTGATAACGCCACGGGTCATTTCTCCTCTGCCGGTGAATTCGTTCGACGTGAGCTCTTTATTCACGGATTCCGAAAGCAGACCGTCTGCCCCGATTATGCAGGCGCAACACGACCGCATCTCCTGGCTGTCATCGAATACGTAGATCGCCGCCCACAGCGTCGATATAATTGTCGAGTCGCCATCGTTGACGATGCGCAGCGTTCCATCCGGAACCCCAGCGGTGTTTGCATTGGAAAAGTAGGTGACGAAATACACGCTGTTGTCGCCCACGTTTTGAGCGAAGGCATTGCCCCCCAGCATCAGGGTGATTGCCAGTATCGGAAGCAGCAACAATCCGAGCCTTTTCATTTTTTGGATCCTCCTGGTTTTTGCAGCGCACAGCGCTGTGGGGTCAGCTATCGGCGCTTAAGCGAACTCTTGCCATTTGGTGAGTTCTTTACAAGTCCCCATCTGGCTTAGTCAAAAACATGAGAAAGAAAACGGCCGGGGAAAACTCCCAGCCGTTTATCGGTGGCCCAACGAAGCCATTTCAGCCCACCCTTACCGCCCCTCAAGTCGGAAGACTAAAAGTCGTAGTCTTCTGGCGTGCAGGGGCAGGTTCCGTAGCCGCTGCCAATGGTTAGCCCATAGGAACACAGTGTCCCCAGGTTAGACAGTTCAGTCTCCGAGAGGTTCGAGTCGGCTAACGGGTCCTCGGTAACGAACCACGGCCCCTTCTCCACGACGTTCACAGGAGCCCCCGCACCGGGAGCAGGGAATGTGCTCGTCGTTGCCTGGATGTGCGTCATGAATCCCCGCAGTCCGGAAGCTGGCCAGGGGTTGGTCGGGTCCCAATTCGATGACGAAACGACCTTGATCACGCCACGCGCAATCTGTCCCCTGCCGGTGAATTCGTTGGCCGTGAGCTCTTTATTCACGGATTCCGAAAGCAGACCGTCTGAGGTGATTTGGCAGGCGCAGCACGACCGCATCTCTTGGCTGTCATCGAACACGTAGATATCCGCCCACAGGGGTGGATCGTCGATGCATTCTATATCGCCCGTGAGGGCGACGCATCCTGTATAGCCAGCATCGTTGACGATACGCAGGGTTGCATCCGGAACACCCGCGGTATTCGCATTGGAGTAGTAGGTGACGAAATAGAAGCTGCCGTCGCCTTGATTGACGGGTGGCGTAGCGAGAGCATTTCCCCCCAGCATCAGGGTGATTGCCAGTACCGCGAACAGCAAATATCCGAGTCTCTTCATTTGGTTTGCCCTCCTGGTTGTTGCGCACCTGGGCCGGGGGGAGATCAGCTTACCGCGCTACGATACTTTAACCTTTGGTGAGTTCTTTACAAGTACCCACCTGGCGTAGTCAAAAACACTAAGGTCCGGGAACTACTACTTATGGAGTAGTTTCCAACCCGGCAACATACGGTAGAGAACTGCCCAGACCCGAGTCAAGTCTTCTCGGCTTGCCGCCGTCCCGTGACTACTCCCGATAGTTGCCGCAGTCAGGCGACTACGCCAACTGAGAATTGTCACCGTCCTTGTTTGTCGAACTTGCTCGCCACTCTCACGCCGCTTAAACCGCTGACGTACTTCGAGACACCACGATAGAGCGATTCGGCGATGCGCTGGCGGTGCTCTGAGGTTTCGAGCTTGCGCTCGTCGGTGGGATTCGAGACGAACGAAATCTCGGCCAGGATGGAAGGCATATTCGCGCCGATCAGCACGATGAAGGGCGCCTTCTTGACCCCGCGGTTGCGGATGTGGGCATTGTTCAGGGCCAGCCCTCCGTAGAGCGATTCCTGCACATCGCCGGCAAACTCGCGCGATTCTTCAATCTTTTCTTTCAGCGCAATCTTCTTCACCAGATCCTGCAGTTCGTAAATCGATTTCTCCGAGACCGCGTTTTCGCGCGCGGCAACTTCCAGCGCCTCCGGCGATGAGGTGAAATTCAGGTAGTAGGTTTCGACGCCGCGCGCATCGGAATCGCGGCTCGAATTGGCGTGGATCGAGATGAACAAATCCGCCCGCTCCCGGTTCGCAATCGCGGTACGGGTTTCGAGGGGAATGAAGGTGTCGTCCCGGCGCGTGTAAATCACTTCGGCGCCGAGCCGGGTTTCAAGCAAACGGCCGAGGCGCTTGGCCACGTCGAGCACCACGTCCTTCTCCAGCAAGCCGTTCGGACCAATGGTGCCGGTGTCATGGCCCCCGTGGCCGGCATCAATGACGATCTTGCCAATCTTCAGCCCTAGGACGCGAGTCAAGGACCGGTCGCCCGCGGCCGTGGGACGCGCTTCGCGCGAACTAAGGTGGGTGTCCGAACGACGATCATCCGAACGACGATCATCCGAACGACGATCATCCGAACGAAGATCCGCCGTGTCGGAAGCTGCAGCCGTTGCGGCGTAACGTGACTTCTTCCGGTGCGAGGAAGAAGACGCCGATACGGAAGAAGACGATGCAGACGAACGTGAATCGGACTTTGCCGGCCCCGCCTCGTCTGCGTCGGAGATATTACCGCCCTGGCCCGTCGTTACTTCGGGGCGAAGTTTTTCACGTGCAAGCGAGGCAACTGTCGAGGGAGACGTGTCGTCCGCATAGACGTTCGCGTCAACCTTCGGGTCATCCTCTGCCGCTATGATCGTCTTCGGGATCCTCCGGTTCGACCCTTTGACCGCCACCGTGGTCTTAATCACTCCATTGCCGCTTCCTTCGGGCGGCAAGTCCGTTTCGACGAGTCCCGGTTTCCGGGAGCCGACCGCAGTCGTGTCAGAGTCCGGCTGAGCTTTCCGCCCATCGGATTTCGAGCCCCCGCCCGGCGACGCTGCCGCCTCGCTGGAGTCGTCGTCCGATTCCGCGGAAGCCGCCCCATCCGTTCCCTGAGCGGAATGACCTGCGGCGCCGGCCGTCTCCGCTGTGGCCGTCATCGCCCGCTTCTGCTTCCCGTGAACATCCTTGCCGTGAATGTCAATGATGAGCCGGTACGGGTCCGGCAGCAGGAAAGCGTCGTAGCTCGCGAGGTTGTCCACTTCCAGCACAATCCGCGTGCGCCCCGGCTGAAATTCGGCGACCCGGATTTTCTTGAGGAAGCCATCGTCGACGTCGAAGGTCTTGCCGACCAGGGTCGAGGCCAGTGTGGTGTCTCGCAGGTCGAAGAAAATGCGGTCGGGATGCGAGATGCGCTGGGAACCGAACTTCACTTCCCGCTCGACGTCAATGGCGACGCGGGTGTAATCGGGCGTGGACCAGTGGCGAACGCCGGTAACGCGCGGCAAGGCGCTGCGGCGGGCGTCCGCCGATTCGGCCGCCCCGTCGGAACTGGAGCCAGCGCCGGCGCTGGCGACGCTGGTACCGACATTAGACCGCCGCTTGCGCGCCGTCTTCTCGGCCGTGCGTTCCTTTTCCGCCGCCTCGGCATCGATTTCCTTCATTGCGGCGCGGGCATCATCGGCCAGCCGGTTACGCGGATAGCGCTGCACAAAGTCCGTGAAGGTCGCCCGCGCCTCTTCAGGCTGGTGGAGATCGTCCTTATAGATCTCGCCGATCGTAAACAGGGCCGCGAAACGGTATTTGCTGCCGGGATATTCCTTGCGCAAGAAGCGGTACTCGTCGATGGCGCCGCGCAGAATCTTGTTATCGTCAAAGCGCCGCCCCATCTCGACCATAAGCTCGGCGGTCGCCACCACGCTCGGGTCCGCCTTCGACGACGACGGAGACCCGAAGTAAACGCGGCGGTAGGAGTCGATGACACGCTGGTATTCGCGACGAGTGCGCTCGCCAACGGGACGGCCGTTGAGAGCCTCCCGCATACGCTCCGCCTTGGCGAATTGCTGGCGGGCCCAAGCATCATTGTGGTGGACGCGGACCGATGCGGAAAGCAGCGGCAGCAACACGAGCAACAGCGCTGCGCCCAGCCGAAAAGCGCGGGCGCTGCGAGTCAGGGTCGTACGAACTAGGGTCGCAGAAGCCTGGGTCTTCACTAAATTCCTACGATAAATCCAGCGTGGTTATACTGAGGGCAAATCCAGCCTGCTAATCCAGCCCTGTCATCCTAAATTCAGCGTTGTCATCCTGAGCGAAGCTAAGGACCTATGCATTTGCTCGCGGCGTCCGGAATGCATGGGTCCGTCGCCTCGACAAAGTCCGTCGCCTCGCTCGATATCACAACCCAACCTGCGTTGCAAAGTTGCTGGAAAACCACCTACCGCTTCAAAAATCAGAACGCCCACCCGAGACGCCGTTCATTCCGTATTGCTGATGTATAGCACGCCCCGAGCATCGCGCTCCATGTGGACCGGCTCATGCGCCGGGCTGCCGAAAATGTGCGGGCCCGGCTCGCTGCCGCCGTTATACAAGTTCGTGATCCGGCGGACGTAGTCCTGCGTTTCCCGGAAATGCGGAACGCCCGCACTCCGCGCCACCGCTCCTGCTCCAGCGTTATAGGCCGCCAGACTGAGGCGGACATTGCCCCCGTAGCTGTCCAATAGCTTCCTTAGATGCCGGACCCCGGCATCCACGTTTTGCTCCGGGTCAAAAGGATTGGAAACATTGAGCGAACGCGCTGTCGAAGGCATCAACTGCATCAGCCCCATGGCGCCTTTGCGCGACACCGCATTGGGATTGAAATTCGATTCCACCTTGACCACCGACCGCACCAGGCTGGGATCCACATGGTGCCGGGCGGCCGCCGCGTCAATCGCGGCGTCGATATCCTGCTGAGTAAAGGCGCGGTTAAGAGTCGGGCGAGACTGTGCTCTGCCGTCGAGGTAGTTGTTGACCTCCGAAGCCGCCGAGCGCGCCGCACGCATCACAGCTCCGCTCGTCGGAACCGGCTTGAAGCGGTGCTCGGTCGAACTCCAATAGACCAGCCGAGACGGCGAAGGCGTCGCGGCCCGCGCCCGCAAACCCGCCGAAGGCTCATCCTCATTAACGTAAATCTTGCGGCCGGATTCGTCGGTGGTCGGAGTAATAGCTCCCACCCGCGCGCCTGGCGACGCGCCCGACTGCGCCCGCGCCGGCATCGTCGAAAACATTGTGGAAAGAAAGGAGATCGCGGTTAAGCTAGCCATCAGCGTGATTTGCAGGCATCTAAACATACGGGTTCGGCTCGGCCAAAATCTCGGCCTAAACAAAGATCGGCCAAAAGACACACTTACTCCCAAGGGCCCGCCTACCCGCAAACCTGCCGGAGAATCCCAGAACCAGAGTATGGCGATTATAGGGCGCGCCGGGGGAAGGGGCAATCTCTCCGAAGGTCGTTGAACCACTGGAGTAATGTACGCAAGTGACTGAAAGCACTTGATCTTGCCAAGAACTAGACGCTTCCCCCTGTGGTCCCCTGTGCGCCCCGTGGTTGGACCTTGCCTCTACTAGCCCCGGCAATGCCCCCAACAATCTACAATGCCGTCAGCGTCTATGAACTCACAAGCCCTGCGCAAGCTGTTCGAGGAGGTCAGAAAAAAGCGCCTCTCCCCCGACGAAGCCGTAGAGCGCCTCCGCCACCTGCCCTTCGAGGACTTGGGTTTCGCCAAGCTAGACCATCATCGCGCCCTGCGCCAGGGCATGCCCGAGGTGATCTTTGCCCAGGGCAAAACGCCCAGCCAGGTAGCCGACATCTTCCGCCGCCTCGCCGCCCAAGGCGGCAACGTACTGGCGACGCGAGCCACCGAAGAACAGTACGCCGCCGTCGCCGCCGCACTCGCCGACCATGTGCCCCAAGCCGACTATCGTCCCCTCGCTCGCGCCATCGTCCTCCAGCGCGACCGCAAGCGGCACGGCAAGGGAGTGATCGTGGTCGTCTCCGCCGGAACCAGTGACATCCCGGTAGCCGAAGAAGCAGTCGTCACCGCGGAATTGATGGGCAACAACGTCCAGCACATCTACGACGTAGGAGTCGCCGGCATTCACCGCCTGCTAGCCCATCGCCATGAGCTAGCCAAAGCCCGTGTAATCATAGTCTGCGCCGGCATGGAAGGCGCTCTCCCCAGCGTAGTCGGAGGTCTGGTAGGAGTCCCGGTGATCGCCGTTCCCACCAGCGTAGGTTACGGTGCAGCCTTCGAAGGCCTGGCGGCTCTCCTCGGAATGATGAACTCCTGCGCCTCCAACGTCAGCGTAGTCAACATCGATAACGGCTTCGGAGCAGGCTACGTCGCCGCGCTCATCAACCGCCGCTGACTACACCCGGACAAAAACTGCCGATGCCCGCACAACAGTTGTACGTACAATGTTCCACGTGGAACACTTATGCAGGTAATAATATACTTACATAAACATACGTACAGTGCGGGCGGAGATGTGATCCGCAGTCACGATTATCGCGCTTGGGGTGCTTGTAAGTCGTTGATAATGCTGAGCGTTGGATGTGGCTAAATAGACACTAGCGAGTACTTGTTACACTGTAATTATTACAAAATCATTATTTGGTGTTCGGGCGCCCGCGCCACACGGGTCGTGGGGGGAACGCCTGGACATTTCATTGGTAGCGTCAGCGGTGCAGGGGTCTTTCGATTGCGCGGCTGCTTCGCTTCGCGGAGCAGCCACTCCGCTCAAGATGACAATTTCATGAAGCGTGGCAGGTGCGGGCGTGGTGCACTCGCGCATCCAAGGGAGACGCCGCGTCAATCCCACCCTTGCGCACAGAACGCGCAAGGATGGGGCACCCGCCACCCCTCAAGATGACAGTTTATGGAGCGGGATTTCGGTGGTGGGAGTAAGGACGACCGCACCGAACCAACCGAGCGGTCGCCGTCCCGCCGTCGTCTGCTGCTACAATTTCCGGTACGCCACCCTGCCCAGACGCGGCAAGTCGCGTCTCTACAAATGAGGTGTCTTCATGCCGGAAACTTTGCAGCTTTCGAATCCCACGCCGCTCACCACTCTTACCGAAGATGAGATTATGTTCCGCGACAACGTCCGCCAGTTCGCCGAGGACAAGGTTCGTCCACTGGCCAAAGAGATGGACGAAAAGGCAGTGTTCGATCACGGCCTGATCGATCAGTTCTTTCAGCTTGGCCTGATGGGGATCGAGGTTCCCGAGCAGTACGGCGGAGCGGGCGGCAAGTTTTTTGAGTCGATCCTGGCCGTCGAAGAACTGGCGCGGGCCGACGCCTCCGCCGCTGTAATCGTGGATGTGCAGAACACGCTGTTCGGGAATGCGATTCTGCGCTGGGCCAATGAAGACCAGAAGAAGCGTTACCTGCCGAAGCTGACGACTGACATGCTTGGCGCCTATGCGTTGAGCGAAGCGGGCTCGGGATCGGACGCGTTTGCGCTGCAAACCAAGGCTGAGGTCAAAGGCAATGGCAATGACTTCGTTCTCAACGGACGCAAGCTCTGGATCACGAATAGCAAAGAGGCTGGATTGTTCATTCTGTTTGCCACCGTGGATGCGTCGAAGGGCTATAAGGGGATCACGGCGTTTCTGATCGAGAAAGATTCCCCCGGATTCACCGTCGGCAAAAAAGAAGACAAGCTGGGGATTCGGGCTTCGTCAACTTGCGAACTGATTCTGGAAGATTGCCGCGTGCCCAAGGAAAACGTGCTCGGCGAGGTCGGCAAGGGATACAGGATCGCGATCGAAACGCTGAACGAAGGCCGCATTGGAATTGGCGCGCAGATGCTGGGCGTGGCGAGTGGCGCGTGGGAATGCGCCGCCAGGTATGCGCAGGAGCGTACGCAATTCGGGAAGCCGATTGCGGAATTTCAGGGCATCCAGTTCCAGATCGCGCAGATGGCAACCGAGATCGAGGCGGCGCGCTTGATGGTTTATAACTCCGCCCGCATGAAAGATGCCGGCGTAAATTTTGTGAAAGAATCCGCCATGACCAAGCTGTTCACGTCGCAAGTGGCCGAGCGCGTAACCTCGCTCGCCATCGAAATCTACGGCGGATACGGTTTTACAAAAGATTATCCGGTAGAGAAGTATTGGCGCGATGCGAAGATTGGAAAAATTTACGAAGGCACCTCGAACATGCAGCTGGCGACAATCGCGAAGCTGGTGATGGGGAAATAAGAGCGATAGGGGAACACAGAGGGGAAATCAAAAACGCCAAGGACGTGCTGAATAGGATATTGTTGGCGGCGGTAATTAGCTGGAGCTATTCCGTCACGCAGGGATTGCTATTTGCCGCCTGCGCACGCTTCGATTACCCGCCGTCTTTCTGTTATTGGATTGGTCATTCTTGGGTTCATCCCTACTGCCAAGTGATATACGGACGTATGGCCACCTTTTCCGCAAATGCGCTGTCCGCAACGGCTGCTGAGTTGGCGAACGCTGGCGCGGGGCCGATCTCTCGTGAAGCGGCTTGCCTGCTGCTCGGAACGGACGACGACATGCTCCCCTCCCTGCTCCGGGCGGCGCAACTTGCGCGTGCGAGATTCAAGCCTGGAATCATCACCTATTCACGCAAGGTGTTTCTTCCCCTGACGAATCTTTGTCGCGACTACTGCGGCTATTGCACATTCCGGCGCGATCCCGGAGAGCCCGGTGCGCACACCATGTCGCCGGACGAGGTGATGGAAGTAGTGCGCGCCGGAGAGCGCATGGGATGCACCGAAGCGTTGTTCAGCCTGGGAGACAAGCCAGAGTTGCTTTTTCCCGAGATGCGCGATACGCTGCGGCGCTTCGGATACAGATCCACGCTCCATTATCTGGAAGCGATGTGCGAGAAGGTACTTCGCGACTCAAGCCTGCTTCCGCATCCCAACCCCGGACTGATGAGCGCGGAATGGCTGGAACGGCTGTCCCGCGTGGCTCCGAGCGTGGGGCTCATGCTGGAAACGACCAGTGCGCGGTTGCTCGCGAAAGGCGCCGCGCATGACAATGCTCCCGACAAGGAACCGGCGAAGCGCCTGCGAGTAATTGAAGATGCGGGGCGGCGGAAGATTCCGTTTACTACTGGAATTCTGATTGGAATTGGCGAGACTCGGGAAGAGCGCGTCGATGCGCTGGTCGCAATTCGCGACTTGCATGAGAGGTACGGGCACATTCAGGAAGTGATCGTGCAAAACTTTCGCGCCAAGACTGGAACGCCGATGGCACAATGGCTCGAACCGGACCGCGGAGAGATGCTGCGCACGCTGGCCGTGGCGCGCCTCCTGCTGCCGAAGATGAACATTCAGGCGCCGCCGAATCTCTCCGATCCCCACTATGCCGATCTGCTCGATGCCGGCATCAATGACTGGGGCGGAGTTTCGCCGCTGACGCCGGATTTCATTAATCCGGAAAACCCCTGGCCGCATCTGGACGAATTGCGACGCCGGACCGAGGCGAAAGGATTTGAGCTGCGCCAGAGGTTGCCGGTTTACCCAGAGTTCGCGGAACGAGCGTCGGCACCGAGCGCTTTGCTGGCGCAGCGCCTGAGCGCCGCCGCGGACGCTGCGGGCTACGCTCGGAGGGCGGCATGATCACGGTTCTGACCGGCGGCACGGGCGGTGCCAAGTTCGTAGATGGACTGCGGCAGATCGTTCGTCCGGAAGAACTGACGATCATCGTGAATACCGGCGACGACCTGATGTGGTGGGGATTGTACGTTTCGCCCGATCTCGATTCCATCACTTACATGCTGGCGGGCAAACTGAGCCCGGAGCGCGGATGGGGCGTGAAGGGCGACACTTTCTTTTGCCTGAATGCTATGGGGCAACTGGGGCAACCGGCGTGGTTACATGTAGGCGATCGCGATCTGGCTACGCACATTTTTCGCTCTAAGTTGCTGGCCGACGGTAAGACGCTCAGTGAGGCCACGTCCGAGATCGCGACCCGGTTTGGAATCAAGGCGCGCATCCTGCCGATGAGCAATTCGCGGGTGGAGACGCGGGTTTTGACTCCGGCGGGAGACTTGAGCTTTGAAGAATATTTTGTCCAGCGCTGGTACCAGGATCCAGTGGAATCGGTGCGGTTCGCCGGCGCCTCGGATGCGGAACCGGCGCCGGGAGTGATCGCGGCGATCCGCTCGGCAGATCTTGTGTTGTTGGCGCCGAGTAATCCAGTATCCAGCATCGGTCCGATTCTTGCTGTGCCGGGTATTCGCGAAGCGCTGCGCGAGAGCCGCGCTCGCATTGCGGCTGTGAGCCCGATTGTAGGAGGAGCCGCGGTCACAGGGCCCGCGGGAGCGCTCATGGCGGCGCAAGGCTTCGCCGTATCGATTGCCGGCGTTGCCGATTGCTATCACGACTTCCTTGATCTGCTGGTGGTTGATTCCGTGGACGCGTCAGCGGCCGAAGAGTTGCGCAAGACCGGCATGCGGGTGCACTGCACTCCGACCATCATGCGCAAGAATGAAGATAGAATCGCGCTGGCCAAGAGCGTGCTGGAGGCGGCGATGCAACCTCCGTCGGCTGAGGCCGCGGTGGAGCGGCCATGATTTTGGTTCCCGTAAAAAATCTCGTCGACGCCAAGCAGCGGCTGTCCTCTATTTTGAGTCCGCAAGAACGTTTTGCGCTGGCGCAGGCGATGTGCGAGGACGTGCTGCAGGCGCTGGCGCGGTGGCAAAGCCGTCCTGCTGTTGCGGTGGTGACGAACGATTCGTTTGCGCGCGACTTGGCGGCGCGTTTCAATTTTGAGGTCGTTGCGGACGACAACTCCGGAGAGACCAGCGCTATCGAGATGGCAACCGCGGTGTGCAGAAAGCGTGGAGCAGACAGCACCCTGGTAGTTCCGGCAGATATTCCTTTGATTGACAGTTCGGAACTGCAGAAGATCATGGACAGCGCGCCTCCCGGTGGTGCGGTGCTGGTGCCGGACGCGGCGGGGCGCGGCACGAATGCAGCCTGGCGAGCTCCGGGTGATTTGTTTCCGCTGCGCTTCGGCAACGACAGCTTCTTGCCGCACCTGGCCGCGGCGAAGGCGACGGGCCTGCCTTGTGTTGTGCTCGAACTGCCGGGGATTGCGCGGGATGTCGATCGTCCCGAAGATCTTCGCGAAGTGGCGGCTGCGAGCGGAGAACGGCGAGCGCAGAAGCTGGTGCGAAGCTGGAAGCTGAAATTGTAGCGCGGCATCCTTCGACTTCGCTCAGGACAAGCCCTGCCGGCTGCCCGAGGACTTCTCGCCCCTCGACTCGGCGGGCGAGGACGCCGGCCAGACAGCCGCCGAGACGGCGGCGCTACGGTCACGGCACTAGAGCGGCAGTTATGAAAGCTCAATAACAGCGGGGACGAAGCTTTGCTGGTTTTCCTGCCTCGTTACTATAAAGGTATTAACCCGTGTTTACCACTACCCCCCTCCCCCCGATCTCCTGGAATCATGGGGTTAGGGGGATTCTTCCCGCCAAAATCTAGAGCGCAAAGGACTTATTTTCAAAATATTCCGGAATAAGGACTTAGCTCGATTTTGGGCGCAAATTCCTGTTTTGGGGCGGTCTTGGGAGGGAGATCGCGCCAGTTTTGTTGCTTCAAGTTTAGTTATCAAGGAGCCGATAGCGAACCGGGCCGTAGGGCTTCTGGCACCGTCTCTGGAGACGGGCGCACGTCGAACCTGCCCTAATCGACAGGATTTTCGCACTGGGTGGTTGGGAAGTCTGTGATGGCGGCCACAGGTCGTTTGTGATGAAAAAAGTCAAAGGACCCGTCCAAGCGGAGCCCGGACGGGGCGCGGTCTCGTTATAGTGTAATCGCGATGTTTCGCCAATTGAGACGAATCGCTTGCCAGTTGGAGCCTCGGATTACTTCCTATTAGCCGACTATCTGTCCGAAATCATGGGAAACGTCACGTTGTAGCGCGGCGTTCTTTGTGGGTGCCTTATTCGGGGAACCCGACGCGGCGTACGAATTGTCCGAATCGCGGGTCTCCATGCAGTGGCTCGAATCTTCGTCCCGTTTTGAGATATGTGAGTTGAGGATCCCTCTCCTGATAGGCCTTTTCCAACCAGACAAAAGCTTCGTTCGATTCGCCCAACGCTCCATATAGGGTCGCCAGTGAAGCGGCCGGAACGATGCCTTGCTGGTGCAGTTGCTGGAGGTTCGCGAGTATTCTTCTTGCCTCAGCCGTGCGTCCCGACACGGCGTAGGCAAAGCCCAAGTCCAATCTAATGTCCATGTCTGCAGCTCCGGCCAGTTCTAGGGCGTTTTGAAACTCTCGAATGGCATCATCCTGTTTGCCGCCGCGCAGGTAGACCCAGCCCAGAGTCTGGTGAGCCGGTGCAAAGTGCTCATTTAGTTCCAAGGTTGTCTGCACCTGCCGGAGTGCTTCATCGTAACGCCCTGCCACCAACAACCTTCCCGCCAGCGCGTTGTTCAGAGGCAGGGACAGAGGGTCGAGTTCACGGGCACGCATGGCCTCAGCGACTCCCTCATTGAATCGTCCTGTGTACGTGAGATAACCGGCATACCAGTTGTGAGCTTGCGCGTAACCTGGGTCCAATTCCAAGGCCTGCTTGTATTCTCGCTCGGCCGCAGGCCAGTCCCATTCATAAGTCTCCGCGATGAACGCAAGAGAAGCGTGAGGTTCGGCCAAGGCGTCATCGAGTTCGATCGCCTTTAGAGCCGCTTTCTTTGCATCTGAGAGAGCATCCTTCGATGGAAGACCACCGCGGAATCCAAGCATTGCGTAGGCCTCCGCCAGTCCGCTGTAGGCCGGGGCATAGCCTGGGTCGCTCGTGATCGCCTGCTGGAATGAGGCGATACTTTTGTGGAGCGCATCCTCGGTTCGCTGGCTGAAGTAGTAGCGGCCCCTCAGGTAATTCTCGTAAGCTTGAGGATCGACCGGAGGCCTGGATGCCAGACGCGCACGCTCCTCAGGTGTGAGATTCAGTTCGATCTGCTCAACGATATTCCGAGCGACTTCCTCCTGCACTTCGAGAATGCCGTGGTACTCTCGCTGGTATTCTCCCGCCCAAATGTGCTCGTCCGTGGCGGCACGAATCAATTGTGCGTGAACACGGATTTGGTGTCCTTCTTGCACCAGCGACCCTTCTACAATCGCATCGACCGCGAGCATCCTGGCAATTTCTGGCACTGAAAGCTCCGTGTTCTTGAAGTGCATCGTCGAAGTACGGGATATAACCCGTAATCCGTGAATTCTGGAAAGTCGCCCGATGAGTTCCTCGGTCATGCCGTCGGCGACGTAGTCCTGCGACGGATCGCCACTCAAGTTCTGCAAGGGAAGCACTGCCAGAGAGCGAATTTTGGCCCGGCTTGCATCCTTTGCGCGCATCCGTGTTGCGAAGTAGGCAAGTGAAACTATGGCAGCAAGTACCACCGCTGAGGAGCCAAGAATGAGCCAGCAACGTCCGCGCGGAACGGTCGTCAGCCGGCCACCCGCGCCAGCAGCTTCCAGGGCTAGCTCTTGTTCCTCTTCGGAACGGAGTTTGCGACCTTGCACCCAGGCATCGAGTTCGGAACTCAAGGCATAGACGGAGCCTCGCTTGTGGTGCAGGTGGCGGTGGACCGGCATTCCCTCCTGCCTCTCCCAGCGCTGGACGGTGGTCACGTCGCGCTTGAGGTAGGCCGCGATTTCCTTCCACGAGTCAAGCCGTTCTTCAGGCATTCTCTCGGGCGGCTGTATGCCCGGAAACGGTTCACCTGTGGGGTTCTTCTGCATGGTCAGGCTACCGCGGGGGAACGCTGCCTGATTCTACCCCTCGGTTCGGTAAACGGCAAAGGACGGCATTTGACGGCAAATACCCATTCCGCGCATTGCCGCTTGACCGTGTCTCTCCGATGATCCAATCTGCGTGCGCGTTTTAACAGCGGGTCGCCGCAAACGCAGCTGGACCGGGCTACCCCAGCTGTAAAACGGCGAAAGGCCGTTCGAGCAGACGCTATTCGGAGGGACCGAGGGAAGTCTTGCGCCACTCACCGCAGGGCTCCTTTTGACGGGAAAGCGGGCCGTGGGCGTAGTGGCGAACGCGAGTGGCCACCCAAACGAATCCATTTGATGTTGCCCGCAACAGAACGGTCGGGTGCGGCATTGGGTTTTGAGGATCTCGCCGACGGTCGGTGATGTGGAAGTGGGTAACTGGAACGGGAGGGTGCCGTGAAAAGCGAAACAGTGCTGGTGAGAAAGCTCGCAGTTTGGGGAATTGTAAGCCTTTTGCTCCTTGCCGGATGCGGAGGCGGCACCAGTCCGTCATCGATCAATCAGCCTACATCCAGCGGATCTAATCCCACTCCAACAATCACCACAATCTCGCCGAACAGTACCGTAGCTGGCGGAGCGGCTTTCACGCTCACAATCAACGGGACGAATTTCGTCGCAGCTTCTATGGTTAACTTCGGCGGGTCGGCGCTTGCCACCACCTTCGTCAACTCCACGCAATTGACTGCGGCCATCCCTGCTGCCAGCATCGCCTCAACCGGCACGCAGGCCGTGACAGTGACCAACCCCGCTCCCGGCGGTGGCACCTCCAAGGCGATTAACTTCACCATTACCAGCGGCGGCCCTAACCCAATCCCGACGATCCAGATTCTCTTTCCAAGCTGCATTCCCGCAGGAGAACAGTCCTTTCAGTTGCAGGTAGCTGGGCCTTATCCAGGGTCAAATTTTGTGACCGGTTCAGTCGTGCGCTGGAACGGCAGCGACCGGCCGACCACTATGGATGCCATTAACGGACTCATTGCTCAGATTTCGGCGAGTGACGTTGCCGTAGCCGGAACAGCCGCAGTCACAGTCTTCAACGCTGGACCTGGCGGGGGTAGCTCGAACGCGTTGACCTTCACCATAACGACAGGAGCTGATTATCCGCAATCAGTCGCTGTGGACCCTGCCGGAAAGTTCGCCTATGTGGCGAGTGAGGGTTGCGATGCTGAGGGCTACGTGTCCATGTACACGATCAACCCCACCACCGGGGCCCTAGCGTCCATAGGACCACCGGCGCCTACATATGACGAAAATACCGACTCCGTGACCGTAGATCCTTTTGGCAAGTTCGCCTACGTGGCGAGTTCGGGAAATGTGTGGGATATCGATTTTGGCAGCGTCTTGACGTACACCATCAATCCCACGACCGGGGCCCTAACGTCCACCACAGGAGGGATAAACGGAACAGGGGTAAACGGAACTCCGGAGTTTTTCAATTCGGTGGTGGTGGATCCATCCGGCAAGTTCGCTTATGCGGCGGATGGGGGACCTTTCCCGCCGTTTTTTGGCATCTCCGGCGGTTCATCCAGCGTCTCGATGTACACCATCAACAGCACTACCGGGGCCTTGACGTCCATTGGGATGATCGCCGCAGGAACAGGTCCCGACTCCGTGGCCGTCGATCCTGCGGGCAGGTTCGCCTATGTAACGAATTTCAGCTCGAACGACGTCTCCATGTACACCATCGACGCCACGACTGGGGCTTTAGCGTCCATAGGGACGATTGCTGCGGGAACAGGCCCTGTCTCCGTAGCCGTCGATCCCGCGGGTAAGTTCGCCTACGTAACGAATTTCGGCTCGAACAACGTCTCCATGTACACCGTCGACGCCACGACCGGGGCCCTAACATTTATAGGGTCGATCGCCGCAGGAACAAACCCTTTCTCCGTAGCTGTGGATCCTGCGGGTAAGTTCGCCTACGTGGCAAATTGGACGGGGTCTAACGCTGATGGTAGCGTCTCGATGTACACCATCGACGCCACGACCGGGGTCTTAACGCCCACAGGAACGATAGCCACGGAGCTATCTCCTACCTCGATAGCCATCCATCCGTCCGGAAAGTTCGCCTATGTGACGAATTCCGGCTCGAACAGCGTCTCGATGTACAGCATTGATACTGCCACCGGAACCTTGACGCTCATAGGGACAATAGGCACATGAAGGGGCCGGCTCTAACGCAAGCAAAAACAGAGAAGAGGAGAGCACCATGATTTCCAAAACGTTTCGCATCGCTCGAATGATTGTTCTTGCCACCTTTGCGCTCAGTTCCGCTGCCTGGGCGACGACTTGTTCAACCGCCTCTCTGAGTGGCACCTACGGGTGGCTGCACGGCGGCACAGCTAGCGACGGCACCCCTGTCATCGGCGTGAGCCAGGTCACGTTTGACTCAACCACAGGCACGTATACCGGAGAGGACACAGCATCCCATGACGGCGTGGTTACCACCGAGTCTATCACCGCAAAATACGCAGTCCACTCGAACTGCACCGGCACGGCTACAGTCAAGGTAGACGGCGTCTTGGCTGGGAATATCGCCTTTGTGGTTACGTCAACAGGTTTTCTGTCCCTTAACCTGACGCCAGGCGGCCAAAGGACCTTGGCGGGACCCGGCGTGAAGCAGGGTTCCCCGACCTGCACCAATTCCGGAGTTGAGGGTAGTTTTGGGTTTGAAACAACCGGCGTCTTCGTCGCAGGCGCGCCCGTCACCGGACCGGTGGCTTTCATCGGCGAGTTGAAGTTAACGGTCGACCCTTCTGGAGAAGGAGTGATAAGCGGACACGTAGCGAGTAGCGAGGATGGCACGATTCTGACGTTCGCAGAGGAGCCCGTCACCGGTTCTTACAGAATCGACCCGGACTGCAGGGGCAGGGCTACCATAACGCCGAAGGGGGGCCCCGAAATGCACTTCAGCCTCGTGGTTGTGGACGGCGGGAACGAAATGCTAGCCCTTGAGACGGACGCGAATACGGTTGTCAGCGGCACCCTGGTGAAGGGCAATTAAGTAATGAAGACGGGAGCATTGGCTCGGCGTGCAACGATGTCGAATGATTGAGAGCCCCGCGCCGTGAGCGCTGCGAACCAGCCTCTGCGCAGCAACTCTGCGCAGACAAATATCTCGCCTGCGTGATTTCCTCATTCTTGTGATGGGGGTTTTCATCTTTATAGAGTGTCAGCAGCTCAGGATGACAACTTGGATAGGGTAGATGATGCGGCGCACATTCCTCGCTGCGCCCGGCTTGGACGGGCGAGGACGCCCGTCCCTCCACGAGCAGGCTACTGCGCCGAGGATTCCCCGGCTACTCTTCCACCGGCTGGGCATTCAGTTCTTGGGCGGGTTCGCCTGCGGCCAGGCCTTGGGCGATGATTAGGCGGCGGGCTTCGATGCGGAGTTCGGGCAGGGCGCGTCCGAACCAGATTGCGCCGAGGACGCAGGCCACTCCTCCGGTGGCGACCGTGATGGGTGCGCCGATGCGTTGGGCCAAGGCTCCGCCAAAGAACGCTCCGAAGGGCGCCATCCCCATGAACATCATCGAATAAACGGACATGACGCGGCCGCGCAGCTGGTCGGGGACCATGGTCTGAATCAGCGTGTTCGAGCAGGCCATCTGCAACATCATGGAGTAGCCAGCGGGCATCAGGAGCACAGCCGACAACCAGAATGAGGTCGAGAACGAAAAAAGAAAAAGGCTGATCCCCAGGCTGGCGCAGGCGAATGTCACCCATCGGCCGAGTCCTTTCACTCCGGTCTTGGCGGCCAGGGTCAGCGCGCCGAACAGGGCGCCTACGCCGGTGGCGCCCATCAGGATGCCCAGGCCGCGCGCGCCGCCGTGCAAAATGCTGTCGGCGAAGATCGGCATCAGCACGGTGTAGGGCATACCGACCAGGCTTATCAAGCCAAGCAGCAACAGCAGCGCACGAATGACCCGCGTCTGGTTGACCCAGCGGAAGCCCTCGATGATGTCTTCAATCGGCGAACGTTTGCTGGAGCGCGGGGCGCAGTGCACGTGCATCAGCCATAGGCCGACGATCACGGCGATGTAACTGACTGAGTTGGCGGCAAAGCACCAGCCTTCGCCGATTTTCGCCACCAGGATTCCTGCGATGGCCGGGCCGATGACGCGGGCGCCATTGAACATCGAGGAATTCAGGGCTATGGCGTTCATCAGGTCCTCTTTGCCTACCATGTCGACGAGGAAGGACTGCCGGGCGGGAATATCGAAAGCGTTGACCACTCCGAGCAGGCCTGCGATCACGAAGATGTGCCATACCTGGATAAGGCCGCTTAGAGTGAGCGCAGCCAGAATCCCCGCGAGGATCATGGAAGCGGTCTGAGTGGCGATCACCAGTTTTTGGCGATTGACGCGGTCGGCGGTGATGCCTCCTAAAGGCGCGACGAGGAAGACGGGAATCTGGCTGGCAAAGCCGACACTTCCCAGCAGCAGGGCCGAGTTCGTCATGCGGTAGACGAGCCACGCTTGGGCTACGGTCTGCATCCAGGTGCCGACGAGAGAGATAAGTTGGCCGCTGAAGAAAAGCTGAAAGTTGCGGTGGCGCAGGGCACGCAGGGTTGTCGCCCATTTCGGCAGGCGCGCCGCTTTCCCAGCCGATTCTTCAACCGTGGCGGAATTTGGCGATCGAGTCACACTTTTAGAACTTTTTCACATCTTTCGGATGACGGCAACCGGCAGGAATGAGAGATTGAATCATTGAGGCATTGAATCATTGAGGCATTGAATCATTGAGGCAAGTACTTGATTCGGCAGATTTCCACAGCCCGGGCACCGCCTTTGAACTTCCACACGGGTCCGATCCGCGATAGAGTTATGGTTCACCGCTTGGAGAGCATCGGATCCGGGAAGGATGAACGATGAGCGCAGATCCTAATCGTCTGGAACATTATCTAGAACGGCGAGGCGCGCAGCGTTTCGAACTGCACCTCCCGTTGGCGGTTCACTTCGAGGGACGGACAGTACCCGGATTTGCTCAGAATTTGAGCGGCCGTGGAATTTTCTTTTACGCCGAGACGGCGCTCCCGGAAGGGGCGGTGGTGGAGTTGACTTTTACCATGCCCGCGGAAATCACTTTGGGGGAAAACATGCCGGTTCGGTGTCGTGGGCGGGTGTTGCGCGCCGCCGGTCATTCCCAGGCGGGTCAGCGAACCGGGATCGCCGTGCAACTCGATTCTTATCAGTACTTGCCCTCCGACGAGCCCATCTCCCAATTCGTGCGAGTTTCAGTCGCAAGCGCCGCGGAAGCGACTTCAGGCCCCATACCGCGCTGAGGACATTTCCGAGGCCTTGGTCCAGAAGTGTCTCATCAATGGTTCTCCGAGCGGGATGTCCCCGCCCTCAGGGGCTAAAGCCGACATTTTTATCGGCCCTTAATGGCACGGCTGGAAGCCGTGCCCTATCCAACCCATTTATGAGACCAGTTTTAGCTTTATTTACTTCAATCTTTTTACTTCAATTTTTTTTACTTCAATCTTTGTTTACTTCAGGCTATCTTCAATCTTTCTTCAATCTATGAAAGCGACAAATTGGGAATTCACGAACCGAGCGCTGGTCTTCGGACTGATCGTTTGGTTGTCGTTTCCGCTCTACTTCTTGGATCCTCAAAATTCGACCGCCGCATTGGCCAACTGGATGGGGTCCAAGTTGCGAATGGATGCGGATCTGGTCGCTCGTCTCCTTTTTGCTTTGGCCGCATTTTTGCTGTTTGTCGCTGCTGTCGTCCGCACCTGGAGCTCGTCGTATCTGCACGCGAGGGTTGTGTATGGGGCCGAAGTGAAGACGGACTCGCTGGTTGCCGATGGGCCTTACAGGCGGGTCCGGAATCCGCTGTACTTCGCCAATGTGCTGATGGCCATCGCCCTGGGTTCGATGATGAGCCGGGTCGGGTTTTTCGTCGCGGTGCTGGCAATGCTCGGGTTCTGCTACCGTCTGATTCTGCGGGAAGAAGACGAACTTCAGGCGCATCAGGGCGAACCGTATGAAGGCTACCGGAAGGCAGTGCCGCGCCTGTGGCCCGCTCTCGGGCCGCGCATCCCTTCCGCCGGAAACCCGGCCAGATGGACTGAAGGATTTAAGGCGGAATCCTGGTATTGGGGATTCGCGGTGGCGCTGGCCGTCTTTGCCATAACCTTAAAACTGAGGCCGTTTTTCGCGATACTGGGGGCAAGCCTGGTCTGGTTCTGGGTATCCTCGGCGGTTCTTCAAAAGAAGAGAAATTCGCAAGCCTGACCTCACCCGTTGGGCGTAGTCGGGAACTCGGACTAACCCACTAGTTAAAGCTTCTCTGTCTTTTCAATCACTGGGCTTTGCCTTACAATTAGGCAACCCAGTAGTCTTGAGGGTTGTCTCCCACTGATTGAGGAACCTGCTGGCGATCCGCCGCTTCGTCCGAGGTGTCCTTCGATTACGAAGGTCATTTGGCCCCGACACTGGAAGTTCGTAACATGATAATGAACGCAGAGAATCGAGCCATGCCCGGGATCGCCGTAGCCCTCCTCACTGAAGACCGCGAACAATCTGTCGTACTGAATAGCCGGGTTGAGAGCACCAATCTGGCCCGTACGGTGCTGAGCCATGTCGGTTTGCCGGCGGGACCGAGCGATGCCGTTTTGCGTCAATTGCAGGATCAGCACACCGAAGTTGTCCTGGTGAACATCGATCCTCAGAATCCGCAGCGCGCCATCCGCACCATCGAACTGATCCACGCCAGCCTTCCCGAAGTCACGATTTTTGCCGTGGGCGAGATGAACCAGCCCGCGAACATTGTTTCCGCTATGCGAGCCGGGGCGCGCGAATTTCTGGATCATGGCGCCAGCCGCGAGGCCTTGATCGAAGCCTTCACGCGCTTCACGGCCACGTTGAGCCGCGCGCAACGCAGTTCGAGTAAGGCCCGGGTCTTCACTTTTCTAAACGCCAAGGGCGGAGCCGGCGCCACCACCGTCGCGGTGAATACGGCGGTCGCATTGCAGGAGGCTCACGGGCGCACGGTGCTGGTGGATTTCGCCCCCATCGGCCACGCTGCCCTGCAAATGAATCTGCGGCCTCAATTCACGCTGATCGATGCCTTGCAGAACCTGCATCGCATGGACGGTTCGCTGCTCGATGGCCTGATGACGCCCTATCGCAATGGCCTGCATCTGCTGGCCGGAGCGCAGCAACCGCACAACAGTTTCCCGAACGCGTCGGAACTGGCTCGCCTCTTCGACCTGCTGGTAAACCAGTATCACTTCGTGGTGCTCGATTGCTCAGGGCGGATGGATGGCACGATGCAGATGATCTGCGATCTCTCGAACGCCGTGCTGCTGGTGGCGCAGACCGATGTTGTATCCCTCTGGAGCGCCGGCCGGATTCAGGCGTTCCTGCAGGAAGGAGCGGGCCGCGATCGCCTGCGGGTCGTGCTCAACCGTTATAAGAAGATTCCCGGCTTCACCGACGAGGACGTGGAGAAAGCCACCAATTGTAAGGTGCTATGGAAAGTGCCCAACAACTTCCAGGTCATCGGACCGGCGATTGACAAGGGCAATCCGGTAGCCGCACAGGGGAATCACGACATCGGCCGCTCCTATCAGGGTCTGGCCGCGGAACTCGCCGCCGCGACAACGTCCGGCGAAGGCGCTCTCTCGCTGCTCTACCAGCACGACAAGGGCGACGGCAAGAAGCGAGCCGGCGGCCCACTGATCGTATCGCCCATGCGCGCCGGGCAATAATTCAACAACAGCTGCGAGCTACGAGCCACGGGCTTCGAGCCAACGCGAACCATGTTTGCTCGCGGCACGAAGCCCGAAGCTCGCAGCTCGTTTGCTAGAATCAGGGTTCATCGAATCAATGCTCGCCAATGACGCCGAGAATCGTTGAAATTCTTTATCAGATGATCGCGTTCCTGTTCGCGATCAGCGTGCACGAGTCCGCCCATGCCTGGACTGCGTCACGCTGTGGTGATCCGACGGCTCGAATGTTGGGACGGGTATCGCTGAATCCGATTCGCCACATCGATCTGTTTGGCACGATCATACTGCCGCTGGTCGCCGCCATCAGCGGCATCCCATTGCTCGGCTGGGCCAAGCCCACACCGGTGGACCCACGGAATTTTCGCCATCCGGTGATGGACGACATTCTGACCTCGGTGGCCGGTCCGGTCAGCAACTTTGTCGTCGCCACGGGGGCGCTTCTGTTGCTGGGCGGCATCTCGCTTGCGTCCGCCTCTGGACATGCGCTGATCCTCTCTCTGGGATTGCAGGGTGGCTTCAGCGGCGCTGCTTCCGATTCCGCGTTGACGCCCGTCGCCATGCTGCTGTATGCGCTCATGATCATCAACATCGTTCTGGCGGTCTTTAACCTGATCCCGGTCCCGCCGCTCGATGGCAGCCACGTGTTGCGGCATTTCTTGCCGGATTCGGCGCGAAAGGTTTTCGACCGCATCGGCTTCTTCGCGCTACTGGCGCTGGTGTATCTGGGCGGAGGACTGCTCAGCAGTTTGATCCGGCCGTTTCTTCGCTTCTATGTCTCGATGCTGGTGAAATTCTGAATGGCCACTCCTCGCAAGAAACGCGTGCTGAGCGGAATGCGCCCGACTGGCAAACTTCACCTGGGCAACTACGTTGGTGCGCTTGAAAACTGGGTCCGCATGCAGGACGAGTACGACTGCTTCTTCGTGATCGTCGACTGGCACGCGCTCACCACTGACTACGCGGACCCATCCCATGTGAAAGAAAACTTGGTCGACGTGCTGCTGGATTGGCTGGCAGCGGGACTTGATCCCGCGAAGTGCGTGATGTTCATCCAGTCTCATGTGCCGACGCATGCGGAGCTGCACCTGCTGCTTTCGATGATCACTCCTGTCGGCTGGCTGGAACGAGTCCCAACGTACAAGGAGCAGCGGGAAAACATCAAGGGAAAAGATCTGGACACATACGGGTTTCTTGGTTATCCCGTCCTGCAGGCGGCGGATATTTTGATCTACAAGGCGGACGTCGTCCCGGTCGGCGAGGACCAGGTGGCGCACGTTGAACTGACCCGCGAGATTGCGCGGCGGTTCAACGGGTTCTACGCCGGAGGCTTCAACGACAAAAAGCGCGAATATGTTTTCCCCGAACCGGCGGCATTGCTCACACCCGCTCCCCGCCTGCCCGGCACCGACGGGCGCAAGATGTCGAAGTCCTACGGCAACGCGCTGCTGCTGACCGATCCCGAGCCAGTGGTGCGGCAGAAGCTGAAGACGATGGTCACCGATCCTAGGCGCATCAAGCGCACCGATCGCGGCGACCCGGATGTTTGTCCCGTCGGCGACCTGCACAAAATATTCAGCAGCAAAGAAACGATGGCGAAGGTGTACGAAGGCTGCCGCTCGGCTGGAATCGGCTGCATCGAGTGCAAGAGTTGGGTCGCCGATGCTTTGGTGAAGATTCTCAACCCCATGCAGGAGCGCCGGAAAAAATACGAGGACAATCCGCGCCTCGCCTGGGATATTCTGGAAGCGGGCTCGGCACGCGCTCGTGAGGTCGCAGGCGCCACGATGGACGAAGTCCGGAAGGCGATGGGTCTCGACTATAGTCGTAACGATAGTCCGAACGATAGTCCGAATGACAGCCTGAGCGATCGTCCGAACGACAGTCTGAACTCTGAGCCGGCGAAGGATTCCACGAAGTGACGGATTTGTCTCAACCCATATCAGAACAGGCGCCAGTCGGGGCTTCTGGGCGCGGCGCGGCTCCGTCTGCCGAGACGCGGCAAGCCGCGTCTCTACGGGAGAGCAAATCCGCTGCAACTGAACTTGATAAAGACGATGACAGCGATTTTCCGTTCGCCATCGCGCTCGGCGAAATCTACGAAGGGCCGCTTGACCTGCTGCTCGACCTGATCCGCAAACAAGACATCAACATCTACGACATTCCCATCGCCAGGATCACCGCGCAGTATCTCACCTACGTCGAGCGCATACGCGAACTCGACGTGAACGTCGCCTCCGAGTTTATTTACATGGCGGCGGTGCTGATTCACATCAAGTCGAAGATGTTGTTGCCGCGCGATCCGCTCGCTCCCGCCGACGCGCAGGAAGACCCGCGCAACGAACTCGTCAACCGGTTGCTCGAGCACGAAAAGTTCAAGTCCGCGGCACAAATGCTCCTGCAGAAGCAGCAGATTGAAGATGCGGTGCTGAGCAATCCGGCGATCCGAGAGTTCGTGGACGCAGAAGGCACCGAGCCCGAACTTGCCGCCGATGTGATCGACCTGGTCAAGACCTTCCAGCAGATTCTGGACCGAGCGCGCAACCGGCCAATCCTCGAAGTAGACGAAGAGACCGTAACCGTCGGCCAGATGATTCAGTACCTGCACCGCCGGCTCGCCCTCGAAGATCGTCCCATTCGCCTGAAGCAGATTCTCCGCAATGTGCAGTCGCGACAGGCGCTGGTCTGCATGTTTCTGGCCTTGCTCGAACTGGTGCGGTTGCAGGCGATCCAAGTGCGGCAGGACCACGTCTTCGGTGAAGTGCTGGTGCGCAAGCATTCCCACTTCGAAGAGGTAATGACTGAGCAGGCCGCCGTGCGTGATGATTGGAGATGAAGAACAAAAGCGCTGCCTACAATCTAGAGATGGGCAACTGTGTTAAATAAGCTGAGCCTCGTCCTTGCACTGCTTCTCTGCTCTGCATGCACTCGCAAACCGGATGCGGTTCGACCGGAGGGCGTGTCCGCCGATGCAGTTTTCGCTAGAGGCGCAAAGACTGGCTGGTGGCAGCAATGCACGCCTGCAAAGGCGGGGCAAGGCGTCCACTGCCGTATCTGGAACGGGTCAGGGCTCGTTCTTGAGGATGAAGAGTTCCTGCCGTACGACGGTGGATCAACTCCTGCAGCCGAAGAGTTGCAGATACCGCCTAACTCGACGTTTCCGGGACCGGATCGGATCTTCTTGACTAACGGTCGCATCCTCCTTCCACGCTCCCGCTTTGATGAGTTGAAAATATTCGTTGATTGGCTTGAGGGGAAGAGGAACACTCCTCGATGAGGCTGCAGATAAGGAATAGCCTTTCCGGCCCGATGGTTTAATATCAACTGACCACATTTCTATGAGCCTCAAAACCCAACTCGAAGCCATCATTTACGCGGCGGAGACGCCTATTTCGCTCGACCAGATTTATTCACTGGTGAAGGAATCTCTGCTTGCGGAGACTCCGGGAATCGATCCTGCGGAAATCAAATCGCGCATCCGCGCCACGCTTGAAGAGCTCATCGCGGATTACTCTGGCGCGGCCCACGGAATCGAAATCCGCCAAGTTGCCGGCGGATACCGCATGTCCACCAAGCCCGAGCAGCACGATGTGGTGCGCGCTTTCGCCAAGAGCCTGAAACCGCCTTTCCGGCTATCGCTCCCGGCGCTCGAAACTCTGGCTGTCGTCGCCTACAAACAGCCGGTCACGGTGCCCGAGATCAGCGAAATCCGTGGCGTCGATTCCGGCGGAGTCATCGCCACCCTGCTCGACCGCAAGCTGATCACGACCGCGGGCAGGAAGGCCGTAATCGGACGCCCCATTCTCTACAAAACCAGCAAGGAATTTCTGCTGCGCTTCGGGCTTAAGGACATCAACGAGCTGCCTAGCATGGAGGAATTCGAGAAGCTGCTGGCGGAGTCGTTCCAGAGCGACCTGCTTCCGAGCGAGAGCACGACAGAGGCGCCTTCGATTTCGCCGCCCGCAGTAGAGCTCGCAGTAGAGAATGATCCATCGAACGCGGCCTCGGCAGCGGAAACACCCACCCAAGCGAAGCTTGGGTGGGGCACCCACAGTGATTCTGAGCTTGCTGCCGAAGAAGTTGAAGCGCCCGCCGGCGCCAAACCGGAGTAGCCATCCATGCCTGCCGAACGTCTGCAAAAGATTATCGCGGCTGCTGGAGTTGCCTCCCGCCGCAAGGCCGAAGCCCTGATCGTTTCCGGCCGCGTGCTGGTCAATGGGCAGGTGGTCACCGAACTCGGCACCAAAGCCGATCCCGAACAAGACCACATCCGCGTGGATGGCAAACTGCTGCAAGGGCCCGAACGTTACACCTACGTCGCGCTGAACAAGCCCAAGGGATATGTGACCACAGTCAGCGATGAGAAAAAGCGCCCCACCGTGATGGACCTGGTGCAAAAGGTGAAAGGGCGCGTGTATCCGGTGGGGCGTCTGGACTGGGCCAGCGAAGGCTTGCTGCTGATGACCAACGACGGCGCACTGGCCAACGCTTTGATGAAAGCGTCGTCCAACGTGGCGAAAACTTACGTCGTGAAAGTCGCCGGCCAGCCCGACGAGGCCAAGATTGACAAGCTGCGCCGCGGAGTTTCCATCGCGGAGAAAGGCGGGCGGCGTGTGCGCACGGCTCCGGCAAAGATTCGCCTGATCCGCGAAGGCGATAACCCGTGGCTCGAAGTGACCATCATTGAAGGCCGCAACCGCCAGGTGCGAAAAATGTTTGAAGAAGTGGGGCACCACGTGGAGAAAATCCGGCGCGTGCAGTACGGTCCCCTCGCGCTCGACGTGCCGCCGGGAGATTGGCGCAACCTTACTCTGCTGGAAGTCGCCAAGCTGAAGACCGCCGCGTCGGGACCGAAACTTACGCTTCCGCCCGCCACGTCCACTCCGCTGCGAACGCCGAAATCGCCGCGATCATCGAAACCGTTGCGCTCACACAGATCGTCGCACTTGGCGAAATCGCCCGCACCGCATCGCCGGCACGATTAAAGCGAATCCCATGGTTGCCGGACCGCAGACAGCTGCCGTAATGGTGTGTAGGGCGCGCACCCTCAGCGGCTAAAGCCGGAACCCGTTGTGGCTCCTAACGGCACGGCTGAAGCCGTGCCCTACCCGTTCCCGACTCGATATATGGCAAAGCGAGAAATGCCTAGCGGTTTGCATCCGCAGGCTTTGCTTCCGCAACCATGGGCAGGCGGGCCGCGCCGTACAAGCCGGCATCGCTCCCCAACAGGGCGCGGGTGATGATGGTCTTGTGGCCGGGACCAGCCACCACGTGCGCGGAAGCGCCCTCTTTGTGGGCCAAAGGATCGGGCGGCGCTGTGGCGGCGTACACGATGGAGCGCCGCCGCAACTCCTCGAAAATGGAAGGCGCAAAAGCCTCCCACGCGCTTGACACTCCCCCGCCAATCACGTAAATCGGCAGGTTCAGGGAATTCACCAGGGACGAAAGCACGATTCCCAAACAACGGCCGACGATCCGGAAAATGCGGCGCGCATCCTCATCGCCTTGGATTGCGAGATTGTAAATCGATTTCGCGCTGAACTCCGGGTCGGAGTTCGCAGTATGCGCCAGCGCCGACGCGGCGTTGTTCGCGATCGCTTCCCGCGCCATCCGGACCACTGCCGTCGCCGAAGCGTATTGTTCCAGGCATCCTCGATTCCCGCACCCGCAAGGGTGCCCGTCCGGTTCAACGGTCGTGTGCCCGAACTCCCCGGCCATACCATTCGCGCCGCGCCAGATCGCGCCGCCCATGACCAATCCGCCGCCCACGCCGGTACCGAGGGTCAGTATGGCCACGTCGGAATAATCCTTGGCCGCACCCAGCCATTTTTCTCCGAGCGCCGCGACGTTGGCGTCGTTTTCGAGGATCACAACCGTCTTCAGGCGCTCCTCAATCGCGGCGCGAGCGGGATAGTTAACCCAGTCCGGCAGGTTGGGCGATTCGCGCACGACGCCAGTCTGCATGTCGATGATGCCGGGCACACCGATGCCGATCCCCAGCAGTGGGGCGGAGTTCCTGTATTTCTCCTCCATGCGCTGGATGGCGTCGCACATGTTGTCGATGAGGTGATCGCGTCCCAGGGAAACCTTGGTGCCGAGCGTGACTTTTTCGATGAGCGCGCCTTGCTCGTCCACGGCTGCGATACGCAAGTTCGTGCCGCCGAGGTCCACTCCAATTGAGATTTTATTCATGATGAATGACTCGGTAATCGGTTCCAAATTTAAATCGTTCTATTATGTCTATTTTTGACAATTCGAACAGTAGTGACTGCTGCGTCCGGCCAGAACAACGCGCCGGATCGTGGTTCTGCACACCAGACACGGCTCCCCCTCACGGCCATAAACCCGATGCTGGAGCTGGAAGAACCCTGCTTCTCCATCGGCGTCCACGTAATCGGAAATCGAAGATCCACCCAGCGCGATCGCTTCGCGCAGCACTTCCTGCAGCGCTCGGTGCAGCGTGCCCAGGCGCTCCCGTGTGATGGACGCCGCCCTCCGGCGCGGACGGATGCCTGCCCGAAACAACGACTCGTCGGCATAAATATTGCCCACGCCGCGCAGCAACTTCTGATTCAGAAGCGCGCTCTTGATCGGAGTCTTGCGCCCACGAAAAAGCGCGATGAACTGCTCCTCGCTCACCTCCAGCGGCTCCACTCCGCCAGGATCGAAGTCTCCCGCATGAACGCTGAGCTTGCCAAACATCCGTGGATCGATAAATCGCAATTCACGCCCCGAAGCCAGCTTCGCGATCAGGTGGGTGTGCTTTGCGATCTCCGCTGCGGGTTCGCAAACGACGATGCGCCCGGTCATTCCGAGATGGACGATCCACTGCGCCGTCGGTAGAGACACGGCTTGCCGCGGCTGGACGCGACCTGCGGTTTTACTTTTTGGCGGGGATGCTCGCGCTTCTCCCTCCAGGTCGAACACGATGTGCTTGCCCGCACGGTGTACGCGTACGATCCGCTTGCCCTCCAGGGTCGAGGCGATCATGCTAGCTGGTGACTTGAGCGGCTGCTTTTTGGAGCCGATCCAGACAGACTCGACGATGTCCCCGGCGACGCGCTTGTAGAGGCCTCGCGCAATGGTTTCGACCTCGGGAAGTTCAGGCACACTCTCAGGATACAAGATCGTCGCGGCCAGCTTTTGTTCCGGGTGCTTCGCGGCGTCAAGGACAAAGGCAACCACAGTGGACACGGAGGACACAGGGAAAATCCCTGAATTCCGGTTTGCTCCTCCACCGCCCGATTCGGTATGCTAGGGCGTACACACCGAGCTCCGCCGATCTTCCCAGTTTCCCAGAGTTATTCAGCAGCAGCGGCGCAAGCAGCGTGTGCGACCCTGGGGCGGGCTTCGGTTTGCGGCCGCGCAATATTCCAAGTGGAGTTCGCATTGAGCAGAAGTAAAACGAGCAGAGGTAGAACTGCGGTCATTGTCGGAGCCCAGTGGGGCGACGAGGGCAAGGGCAAGATTGTCGACGTACTCACTCAAACTTTTTCGGTCGTGGCTCGCTATGCCGGCGGGCACAACGCTGGACACACCGTCATCATCAACGGAAAGAAATTCATTTTGCAGCTCGTGCCCGGCGGCATTCTGCGGCCCGAGTGCACCAGCGTCGTCGGCAACGGCGTGGTGATCGACCCCTTGGCCTTTCTGAAGGAAGTTGATTCCCTGCGCACGGCCGGCGTGAAAGTGGATGGCAATCTCTTCGTATCGAGTCGCGCGCAGGTTATTCTTCCCTACCATCGCATGATGGAGCTTGGGTCGGAGAATGCTCCTGGGCGAGTGAAGATTGGGACCACATCGCGCGGCATCGGCCCCGCTTACGAAGACAAAATGGGACGCCGCGGGCTGCGCGTCGCCGACCTGCTCGACAGCCAATTGCTGCGCACGCACATCGAGAACGCATGCCGCGAAAAGAACATGATCGCGCACGCGCTGTTCAACTCCGACCCGCTCGATGCCGACAAAATGTTTCGCGAATATGCCGACGCCGCCGAGCAACTCGCTCCGTTTGTCCGCGACACGGCACTCCTGCTGAACCGCGCTCTGGCCGAAGGCAAGTCGATCGTCTTCGAAGGCGCGCAGGGCACCATGCTTGACATCGATCACGGCACCTATCCGTTCGTGACCTCTTCGAGCTCCACTTCCGGTGGCGCCGCCACCGGAACCGGCGTGCCGCCAACCTCGATTGACACGGTCATCGGCATCACCAAAGCCTATTGCACACGCGTCGGCAGCGGTCCGTTTCCGAGTGAACTCGCAGGTTTGCAGGGCGACCCGCAAGGCGAAGACCTGCGCAAGCGCGGCAACGAATACGGCGCCGTTACCGGACGTCCCCGCCGCACCGGCTGGCTCGATTTGCCTCTGCTCCGTTACGCTGGCATGATTAACGGCATCTCCTGGTTGGTGGTTACTAAGTTGGATGTGCTCGACCACTTGACGGAGATTCCAGTTTGCGTGGGGCATAAGGTGGACGGCAAGGAAACGGACGAAGTGCCGGCTCAGGCATGCGGTTATGAAAAACTCGAATGCATCTACCGCAACATGCCGGGCTGGGCCAGCTCAACGCAGGCTATCCGGACGGTCGAAGCATTGCCCAAGGCCGCCCGCGAATACCTGGCCTTCATTGAAAAGGAAACCGGAGCGCGGGTGGGAATGATTTCTACGGGCCCCGATCGGGAGCAGACGATTTTGGTGCCCGACTTCATAAGCGAGTTGGGACTGAAGAGCGGCTAGGAGATTTCGAAAGGGTATGGCGAATGCCAGCCCCTAAAGGGGCATTACATTTCGAATGATTTACGGTATCGCTAAAGCGATACCCTGATACGAATCCTTAACGCAGTAAGAGAACGGAGCGACGAATGGTGGTGTTGGCAGTAACTTGGATGGCAAGAATCGGACGCGAGTCCGAAGTGACCGCGATCTTTGAAAAACTCTCAGTCGAATCGCGTAAAGAACCGGGCTGCCTCATGTATCAGGTGCACAAGCACAAGACCGATCCGCGCCGGTTCTTCATCTACGAGCAATACAAAGATGACGCCGCGCTGGAGGCGCATCGCGCCGCGCCACACTTCTTGCAGTTCGGCAAAAAGGATCTGCCCAAAATCGCCGACCGCACCGAAGGGCATTTGTTTGAACCGCTGGGATAGAGCCTTCCTCAAGGTCGGGCAGGAGGGGCGGAAGCCCGCACCAAGAGAAGTGTTCTAGCCGCCTCTCTCATGACTCCTTGCCAAGTCTCGTTCTGCAGCCAGTCAACTACGCCGTTTCTAGGCTCTGGCAACAGCTTCTCGTGCTTGTCGTAGTATTCGTTGAACGCGGCGAGGGCAGCGAGTTCTTCTTGAGAAAAGCAGTTCCTGAAAGCACCTTCGTCTGGGAGGTAAGCGTCGTCAAACCACATAGAGACAAGTTCGTCGGTGATAGAAAACTGGGGTACCTCGCGTTCGTAAGATAATTGCTTATCGCCGGACGAAAGCAGTTCTAGCACTTCAACGACAGACCTGCGACAATCTGGGCTTACGTCGCTCACTCGTCCTCGCCAATGCTTTACTTTCCCTTGTCCACCAGCAGCACTCCACCCGAAGCGTAGCTCTCCTTGGAAACTTCATGGAACGCTACCATGATCGCTTCGCGGCGGGCACCCGCTTCTTCCACCATGGCATCGGTAATGCGTTGCGCAATCTTGCGTTTCTGATCGACCGTGCGGCCTTGGAGCATAGTGATTTGAATTAAGGGCATGGAGTTCTCCCTTCTCAGTTCCCAGTTCTCAGAAAAAGCCCGGCCTCAGATCAACCGCACTGAGAACTGGGAACCGAGAACTGAGAACTGAGAACTGCCCTTACTGCGTCAGTTCGTAACCCGCAAAAAAGAAGCTCAACTCGAAGCGCGCCGTTTCATCCGCGTCGGAGCCGTGGATTGCATTGTGTTCAATGTTACTGGCCCATTTCTTGCGGATGGTGCCCTCTTCGGCGTTGGCCGGATTGGTGGCGCCCATCAGCTTGCGCAGATCGGCGATGGCGTTTTCCTTTTCCAGCGCCAGCACCACGATCGGTCCGCTCGACATGAAGTTGGTCAGCGAGTGGTAAAACGGGCGGCCGGCATGGACGGCATAGAACTGCTCCGCCTGGTGCTGGGAGATTTCGAGCATCTTCATGGCCAGAATACGGAAGCCATTCTTCTCAAACTGTTCGATGATGTCTCCGACCGCGTTCTTCTTCACCGCGTCGGGCTTGATGATGGTCAGTGTGCGTTGCAGGGTCTTCATGAATCCGTCGTTAGTCCTCGGTCGTTTGTCTTTGGCTTGAAAACCTGAACTTGTCGTCCTGAGTGGAGCGGGATGCTCGCGAAGCGGACATCTCGCGCAGTCGAAGGACCTCTACCCGCAAAAGAAACTCCGTCACGCCCGGACACCAGCTCCCAGCGCGGCCGCGAGCGTTTCTCCAATGTCCGCCGGCGATTTCGCGACCTTGAGGCCAGCCTTTTCCATGGCGGCAATCTTTTCAGCGGCGGTTCCCTTGCCGCCGGAGATAATCGCGCCGGCGTGGCCCATACGGCGTCCGGGAGGCGCTGTTTGTCCGGCGATGAACCCAACCACTGGCTTCTTCATGTGCATCCTGATGAACTCCGCGGCGATCTCCTCCGCGTTGCCGCCGATCTCCCCGATCATGACCACGGCTTCGGTCTGCGGATCGCGGTTAAATAGATCGAGCGCGTCGACAAAATTCGTGCCGATAATGGGATCTCCGCCAATGCCGATCGCCGTCGATTGACCGATTCCGCGTTGGGTAAGCTGATGCACCGCTTCGTAAGTCAGCGTCCCGGAGCGCGACACGATGCCGACATTGCCCTCTTTGTGGATCTGCGCCGGCATAATGCCGATCTTGCATTTGCCGGGTGAGATGATGCCGGGGCAGTTCGGCCCGATCAGGCGGGAGCGCCGGTTCTGCAGAAACTCCCAAGCGCGCACCATATCGAGCGTCGGAATGCCTTCGGTGATGCAGACAATGAGTTCGATTTCCGCGTCGGCCGCTTCCATAATGGCGTCGGCGGCGTACGGCGGCGGCACAAAAATGACCGTGGCATTCGCGCCCGTCTTGTCCACCGCTTCCTGAACGGTATTGAAGATCGGCCAGCCCTCGTGTGTCGTTCCGCCCTTGCCGGGCGTGACGCCGCCCATAATCTGCGTGCCGTACGCCGCGCAAGCCTTCGCGTGGAAAGTGCCTTCGCGGCCCGTAAGACCTTGTACCACCAATCGAGTTCTTTTATCCGCCAGGATTGCCATAATTGCTCTCTTTCGAAAAAATCGCTATTCGCTATTAGCGCTTAAGCTGCGCTCTTCGCCGCGGCTACTACTTTATCGGCCGCATCCTTCATGGTTTCTGCGACCGTGAAGTTCAGCCCCGATTCCATCAGGATCTTCTTGCCTTCCTCAACATTGGTGCCTTCCAGTCGCAAGACCACCGGCAGTTGGATATGCGTCTTCTTCGCCGCTTCGACCACCCCCGTAGCCAGCATATCGACCCGCAGAATGCCGCCAAAGATATTGATCAGCACGGCGCGCACACTCTTGTCGCTCAGCAGAATTTCAAACGCATGCGCTACCTGGTCCGCACTTGCGCTGCCGCCCACATCGAGAAAGTTAGCCGGCATGCCGCCCGCATATTTGATGATGTCCATCGTGGCCATCGCCAGGCCGGCTCCATTCACCATGCAGCCTACGCTGCCGTCGAGCTTGATGTAGTTGAGGTTGTATTTCGAGGCTTCCACTTCCAGCGCATCTTCCTCGCTGAAGTCCCGCAATTCGCGGAGGTCCGGATGCCGAAAGAGCGCGTTATCGTCAAAGGTCAACTTGGCGTCGAGGGCGAACAATCGCCCATCCGTACAACTGATGAACGGATTGATCTCCACCAAGGAAGCGTCCGTTGCCAGGAACGCGCGGTAAAGTCCGGTCAGGAGTTTTACTGCAGGATTGATCTGCTGCGGCTTCAACCCTAAGCTGAACGCGATCTTGCGCGCCTGAAAAGGCTCCAGTCCCATGCCCGGATCGACGTACTGTTTCAGGATCGCTTCCGGCCTCTCGGCCGCCACCTGCTCAATATCCATGCCGCCCGCAGCCGATGCCATGAACACCGGCTTGCCTTCGCCGCGATCCACCAGAATGCCGAGGTAGAGTTCCTTCTCGATCGGCAACGTTTCTTCAATCAGCAACCGATGCACGATTCGGCCTTCTGGTCCGGTCTGATGCGTGACCAGTTTCATGCCGAGAATCTTGTCGGCGATTTCGCTCGCTTCTTCCACCGACTTAGCGATCTTCACTCCACCGCCCTTGCCGCGTCCGCCGGCGTGGATCTGCGCCTTCACCACAACTCCCGTCGCGCCGGAGCGGAGAAGTTCCTTCGCGGCCGCCTCAGCTTCTTCGCGTGATGCCGCCATCATGCCCCGCGGCACAGAGACGTCAAACTTCTTCAGAATTTCTTTCGCCTGGTACTCATGAATTTTCATAATGATTCCAAATTGGTCGTTGGTCGTTGGTCGTTCGCGATCACCAATTGCGACAACCGTCTTTCAGCGATAGGACTCCGCTTGCAGCCTCAGACACCTTGCAGCAGACACATGATTCTATAGAAGGCGGAAGGATTGGCGCAAACGCCGCGCGTCACTCCATGGTCGCTCCAAGAACCTAGAGTTGTTTCATAAATGCCTTTCAGCTCGGGAGGCACGCGCTCAGGGGCAAAAAAGGCTACATTCTCCCAGACCCTGAACGGCACGGCTTAAATTCGTGCCCTACCCAAAACCGGCGCGCACCAACATTTGCGCAGTCCGAGACGGGGCAAGCCCCGTCTCTACATGGGTTTTCCCGCAGGCTGTGAAGACGTGCCCTACCCAAAACCAAAACCGATGTATGAAACTGGCTCTGCTCACTTCCGCCGGGTGTGTGAGTGCGAAAGGCCGGAAGAAACCAGCCCCAGGAATGCGGGCCCAGAGACCAGTCTACTTCCCACCTATCGACTGCAGGCAACGGCTATAAAGTTCCAGTAAATGGGCGGCGTAATCCTCGGGCTTGTCGGTCGCAGCGGTGCCCTGGAAGCCGACTCCGGTCCCGGTGGTCTTGCCGTAGCCGGTGGTCATGGCGATGAATTTCATGAGGTCGAGCGCGATGTCTTCGTTGCGGCGGGAGCCCAGGGGAAGAACGGGCATTTCCATGATGAAAACTCCTGGTTGAAGAGTGCAGTCCGCCGGTTTTTCCGGCGCTGCTCGCGATCATAGCAGAACCATCGCTGAATCAACCTCGCTGGGGAATACGATGTGGGTAGGCTCACTCTCTGCGCTCCAGCCTTCAGCGAGGGACAGCGGTCGTGTAGAATAACCGTTTGAATATGGACTTGTCCGCCATCCAGCAAGCCTTGCGCGAACGCAACATTGACGCCTGGCTTTTCTACGATCATCACCATCGCGATCCGATCGCGTACCGCGTTCTCGGGCTGCCGGATGGGCTCATGGTCACCAGGCGCTGGTACTACCTGATCCCCGCTAAAGGCGAGCCCGTCAAACTGGTCCACAAGATCGAGTCGGGACACCTGGATACGTTGCCCGGCGCGAAGAAACAGTACGCCGGATGGCAGGAACTGTTCGACGGCTTGAAGCAGATGCTGGCCGCGCATCGCGATGTGGCCATGCAGTATTCGCCCAACAACTTTGTCTTCACGATTTCCATGGTCGATGCGGGAACGGCGGACCTGATCCGCGGGCTGGGCAAGAACATCGTCAGCGCGGCGGACCTGATCGCGCAGTTTGAGGCGACATTGACGGATGAACAGATCAAGTCGCATTTCGCGGCGCGCGATGTGATTGACGCGGTCACCGCCGAGGCTTTCAAAGAAATTGGACGGCGTGTGCGCAACGGCGGCACGCACGAACATGAAATTCAGCGATTTTTCATGGAAGCATTCCAGCGCGAGAACATGGTGACCGACGATCCGCCGATCGTGGCGGTGAATGCTAACAGCGGCAACCCGCACTACGAGCCGAGCGCAAGCCGTCCGGCGCCGATTCATGAAGGCGATCTGGTTCTGCTGGACGTGTGGGCGAAAAAAAATACGCCGGGCGCGGTTTACTACGACATCACGTGGGTGGGGATTGTGGGAAAGGCTCCGTCAGACCGGCAGCGCGAAATTTTCAAGATTGTGAGCGAGGCGCGCGATGTCGGCGTGAAGACCGTGCAAAATGCAGTCGCTGCCGCTAAGCCGATTGCAGGATGGGAAGTGGATCACGCGGTGCGGGCTCACATCAAGCAGGCGAAATACGGAGAGTACTTCATCCACCGCACCGGCCATTCGATTTCGACCGAGGTGCATGCTAATGGCGCGAACATGGACGATCTGGAAATTCACGACGAGCGGCGCATTCTGCCCAATTCCTGTTTCTCGATCGAGCCCGGAATTTACCTGCCCGAGTTCGGCGTGCGCTCGGAAGTGAACGTGCTGGTGCGGCCGGGAAGCGCCGAGGTCACTGGTAAAATCCAACGAGAGATCGTGACCATCTGAATGGCCAAGCCGTCAACAGATAAATCAAGGAATGCGGCTAAAGCGAGTGAGCCGGAGTATCCGCTGACGACCATGGCGGTGGTTGCGCCGCTGGTGGGCTGGCTGATTCCGGGCGGCGGACACATCCTGCTGAAGCGCTATGGGCGCGGCATTCTGCTGCTGGTGTCGGTGGTCGCGATGTTCGTGATTGGGTTGGGAATGCAGGGGCGAATTTACAAGCCGAACGGCGGAGACATCCTCGACATACTCGGCTTCGTGGGCGACGTGGGCTCGGGAGCGCTCTATTTTCTGGCGCGCATCATGGACTGGGGCAACGTGATGGCAGCCAATGCCGCCGCGGATTACGGCAAGACATTTCTGATCGTCGCCGGCCTCTTGAACTTCATTGCGGCGGCGGATGCGCATCACATTGCGCTGGGTAAGAAGCCGTGAACATCAACTTGTCGCACTTCTCGGCTGCGGTGGTGTTCGCGCTGTTCGCGTCTGTGGTCTTCGGCATCACACAACGCAATTCGACGATGGAGCAGGTGCGCTACGGTCTCTACTGCTTCGTGTTGTTCGTAGGTGGAGTTTTCCTGGCGGGATGGGTGATGGCGCTGATCAGACGGTAGACGGCGACCTCTGCAATGGCTTTACACCACTCTCGCTTTACACCACGCTCGCCGTCTCCTGTTTAAGCTTCTCCGCCTGATAGTGCGTGGTCAGCGCGTCGATAACTGGTTGCAGCTTCCCGTCCATCACCTGCTCAAGTTGGTGGATGGTGAAGCCAATGCGATGATCCGTGAGCCGGTTCTGGGGAAAATTGTAGGTGCGGATTTTCTCCGATCGGTCGCCCGAGCCCACCATCTGCTTGCGTTCTTTCGCCAGCGCGTCCTGCTGCTTCTGCATCTCGACTTCGTACAGCCGCGAGCGCAGCACGCGCATGCCCTTTTCGCGGTTCTTGATCTGCGACTTCTCATCCTGACAGCTCACCACCGTGCCCGTCGGAATGTGCGTGATCCGCACCGCCGAATAAGTCGTATTCACCGACTGCCCGCCCGGCCCCGACGAACAGAACGTATCGATGCGCAAATCCTTGGCCTCGATCTTGACGTCGACTTCTTCGGCTTCCGGCAGCACCGCAACCGTGATCGCCGAGGTATGCACTCGCCCTTGCTGCTCGGTCGCCGGCACACGCTGCACGCGATGCACGCCACTCTCATATTTGAGGCGCGAATACACCCGGTCGCCTTCGATCAGCGCGATCACCTCTTTTAACCCGCCCACGCCCGACTCCGACGTGGAGAGCACTTCCACCTTCCACTTCTGCGTCTCAGCATAGCGGTTGTACATGCGGAAGACTTCTGCCACGAACAGCGTGGCCTCATCGCCGCCCGTGCCGGCGCGAATTTCCAGGACCACGTTCTTCTCGTCGTTCGGATCCTTCGGCAACAATAGAACTTTGAGTTCTTCCTCGACGGTTGCGATGCGCGCGTCTAGCTTCGTTAGTTCTTCTTCGGCGTAGGCCCGCATCTCCGGATCGGTTTCATCCAATAGCATGGCTTTGCTCTCAGAGATTCCGCGCTTCAGATCCTTGTACTCGCGATACTTCTCTACAATCTCCCGGGCTTCGCTATGCGCCCTGGCAGTCTTCTGGTATTTTGCCGAGTCGTGCGTGATCTCTGGCGACAACAGCGCGCGCGTCAGTTCCTCGTAGCGAATTTCGATTTGGTCAAGACGTTCAAACATGATTTTTTGTCCGTGGGGCCAGGGCTTGCCCCGTCTAACTCAATGGTGAGAGACGCGGCCAGCCGCGTCTCTACTCTGATTTTAGGTGGAATGAGAAAGAAAACAAGAGTTCGCGGTGGGCACCGCTAGGCAATCACCAGTTCGCCGCCGTGCATCTTCTCCAGTTTCATCGCTTCATCCAGTGCGACGATCGCGCACTCGACCTCGCTGTCATCCGGGGGCTGGGTCGTGATTCGCTGCAGCCACAGGCCGGGCGCCGTCATCAGCGCAAACAGCGAGACGCCCGACTTACCCGAATTCCTGGCCGAAAAACGCTTGGCGGCGAAGCGGATGATCTCGTAGGAAACGCCGGCTATCACGGGTAGGAGCGCGATGCGAATGCCGAATCGAGCCCAGAAGGTGTGCACGGGAACCGCCATGTACACGAGCATCGAGATGATCATCACCGTCATCAGGAAGCTGGTTCCGCAGCGCGGATGATACGTCGAATACTTCTGCACCGCTCTGGTTTCGAGCGGATCGCCATTCTCGAAGGCAAACACCGTCTTGTGCTCAGCCCCGTGGTACTCGTACACGCGCCGAATGTCCTTCCACAGCGAAACGCCCCACACAAACAGCAGGAACATCGCAATCCGGATCAGCCCATCAACCAGGTTAAACACGAACTGCTGCCCGAACACCGGATTCACCTTTTTCAGTTCCGTCGTAGCCAGCAGCGGCAGGTACTTATACATGAAGATGAAGAAGGCGATGGAGAAAATCACATTTACTGCCGCCATCCAGCCGGTGATTTCAAACTTCTTGCCCGGATCTCGATTGCTATGATCTTCGCTGCTATCTTCACTGCCAAGACCATCGTTGCCCAGATCGGCGTTTATCTCTTCCAGGGCCGCATTGGCGGAAAACTTCAGCGCGCGGAATCCCAGCGTCATCGCGTGCCCCAGCGTCATCACCCCGCGCACCACCGGCCAGCCCATCCATTTATGCTGCTCGGAAGGCCGCTCCAGCGGCTCGCTGTGCTTGACAATCTCGCCCGACGGCTTGCGCACGGCAATGCCCCAGGCGTGCGGCGAACGCATCATCACGCCTTCCAGCACCGCCTGCCCGCCGACGAGCGTTTCCTCGCCGCTTTCGAGAGCCGGCAGCAACTGCACCGCCGCCAAAAAACGCGAAATTTGCCGCCAACGTCGCATAGGCATTGGATGTTACTTCACGGAGGGAAGACTCCAACTCCAACGCTTAGAGTACCACAGATCGCGAAATTCGCGGGCACCGCGCACTCGGGCACGAGGACCATATCTCTTTAGTGCTCAGCATCTTAACCGGAACTAATTCTGCAATTGGAACCCATCGGGCGGCTGCGATCCCTGCGGCCGGTTGCGGAATCCAATGGACAATGCTGCACTTCGCCCAGACCTGCGACGCGATCGCCGCAACCACTAAGAAGTTGGAGAAAACGGCGCTGGTCGCTACGTACCTGCAGTCGTTATTGCGAACCATGCCGCTGAGCGAGGCCGCAACCGCCGCCATTTTTCTTTCCGGACGGCCTTTTCCTGCCTACGAAGAAGCCACTCTGCAGGTTGGCGGAGCAGTGCTGTGGCGCGTTATTAGCGGCCTATCGGGAAAGTCCGAGTCCGAACTGACCGGAATTTACCGCAGGCACGGCGATGCCGGATCGGTCGCAGCCGAGGCGCTTCCCGCAAAGCCGGATTCTGGGCTCTCGCTCGCCGAAGTACAGCGAGCATTTTCCGGGATCGCCTCTGCTCGTGGGCCCGCCGCCAAAGCTTCTCTTCTGCGCTCGCTTCTCGAGCGAGCCACTCCGCTCGAAGCCAAATACGTCGTGAAGATTATCAGCGGAGGCTTGCGCATCGGTCTGAAAGAAAGTCTCGTAGAAGAAGCCATCGCTCGTGCTTTCGAAGCGCCCCTTGACCTCGTCAAGCGCGCCAACATGTTGCTCGGCGATCTCGGCGAAACTCTGCACCTGGCCTCCGCGGGAAAATTGGCCGACGCACATCTCCGCCTCTTCCATCCGATTGACTTCATGCTCGCGAGTCCGGTTGAATCTTCCGACGAGGCGCTCAGCTATTTTCAGAGCGCGTCGGTTGAAGACAAGTACGATGGCATCCGCGCCCAGGCTCACATCAGCCGTGGAGAAGTGCGCATCTTTTCGCGCACCCGCGACGAAATTACCGAGTCCTTTCCCGAATTGCCCGTGGCCCTCGCCGGCCTGCCCAAAGACGCAATTCTCGACGGCGAAATCGTCGCCTGGAACTCCGATGGGGCCCGAGCCCTACCCTTCAGCACGCTCCAACAGCGCCTCGGACGGAAAAAAGTCAGCGCCAAGCTTATGGGTGAAGTCCCGGTCGCTTATCTCGTGTTCGATGTCCTTTATGCGGACGGCGAACTCCTCCTGGACCGTCCTCTACGCGACCGCGCAAAAGTTCTAGACCAACTTATGAAGCCCGAGAGGATGTCCGGTCCCGACACAGCTCACGTAGGGACAGACGCTCTCGTCTGTTCAGCCGAGCGAAGCTCGGCACCAGCCGCAGCGCCGTCGCAATCTCTCTTCGCCTTCGCTGCTCCCGATCTTCCCGTCGCGACAATTCTCCGCGCGCCGGTAGCAGCAGCGAGTTTTCCCGACGATCTCGAAACGCTCTTCACCGCCGCGCGAAATCGAGGCAACGAAGGCCTGATGATCAAGGATCTCGATTCGTTCTACACTCCCGGCCGGCGCGGCAAATCGTGGCCCAAGATGAAGCGAGAACTCGCCACTCTCGACGTGGTTGTGACCGCCGTCGAGTACGGACACGGCAAGCGCATAGGCGTGCTCAGCGACTACACCTTCGCGGTGTGGAACGGCGAGCGTCTGGTAAACATCGGCAAGGCATACTCCGGGCTCACCGACGTCGAGATCGCGGAGATGACGCAGTGGTTTCTGGCTCACCAGACGAGTGAACAAGGATTAAGGCTGGAAGTGGAGCCGAAGATTGTTCTAGAGGTTGCCTTCAACAACATGATGCGCTCCAGGCGCCACGAGAGTGGCTACGCCTTGAGGTTCCCGCGAATCCTACGCCTGCGTCCGGACAAACCTCCGGAAGATGCCGACACCATCGAGACGGTCAGAGACATTTACGAGCGGCAACACTCGGCATGATTATCAAGGCGATCGTGATCAATCACTAAACATTGTCAGTGGGCGTCAGTGGGCGTGGTCGTGCTCGGAATGATCGTGCTCGTGTATTTCATCCGGTACCGCGATCACGCATGCATGGGCCGTCTCGCACACCACGTGTTCCAACTGGATCGTCGTATGGTGGATGCCAAACCCGCGCCCGAGTTGCTCGTTGATCTCCCGCAGAATCGTGTCGCTCTCCGAGGTCGCCATGTCCGCAATCTTCACATGCGCCGAGAGCGCGTGGTTTTCCGACCCAATGCTCCACACATGCAGATCATGCACATCACTCACGCCCGCGATCTTTCGCATTGCCGATTCCACCGCTTCCAGGCTCATCCCGCGCGGTGTGCCCTCAAGCAGAATATTCAGCGTCTCGCGCACGATTCCGATGCTTGACCACAAAATCAGCGCGCCGATCCCGAACGATAGTGCCGCGTCGATCCAGTATTGTCCTGTCCACAGGATGACAAAACCGCCCGCAATCACGGCCGCGGTGGAAAGCGTGTCGCCCACCTCATGCAGTAACGCGCTCCGCACATTGACATCTCGCCCAGAGCGCCACAGCAGCAGAGCGATCACGCCGTTCATCACCACGCCCGCCGCCGCTACCCAAATCATCACCGCGGCGCCGACATGCTCGGGATGCTGCAGTCGCCGGACCGCCTCGTAGAAAATAACAAACGACACGACCACTAGCGACAGCGCATTCACCAGCGCCGCCAGCACTCCGGCGCGCCGGTATCCATAAGTTTTGGTCGCGCTCGGCGGCCGGCCTTCCAGAAAAACCGCCACCAGCGACAACAGCAGCGCCAGAAAGTCGGAGAGGTTATGTCCCGCCTCGGAAAGCAACGCCAGCGAATGCGCGCGAATGCCTGCACCCACCAACAGCACGACATAAAGCATGGTGACAGCCAGCGAGATGCGAAGCACCCGTCCCGTCCCATGAGAGTGCGCGTGTGCGCCGTGAGCGTGCATGGTATTAGGATAGCGCAAGCTTGCCCATGTGGAGACGGGACTCCGCCCCGTACTGGCCGGGCAAGCCCCGCCGCCACACAGGCGGCCGCCTGTGGTCTCAGAGACTCTGGACTCGCTCTAGCTGGCGCAAACCTGCCCGCTCGCGCTATGCTTCTTCCCGCCAAAGGAGAGCACCATGAAAAGAATTCTCTTGATCCCCGCCTTGCTGCTACTCGCCGCGTCGACACTTGCCCAAACAACGCCCGCACAAACCGCGCCCGCCCAGGTCAAGAACCCCGTCAGCAGCGCGCTCCGCGACATTCTGCCCGGCCGCCAGAAGAACACCATCGCAGCCGTCGAAGCCATGCCGGCCGACAAATTCAACTACAAACCGACCGCCGACCAAATGACATTCGGCCACCTCGTTGCGCACATGGTCGAAGCGAATAACGGATTGTGCAGCAAGGCCGGTGCCGTCCCGGCTCCCAAGGTCGAAGCAGTGAAAGAATCGGATTCCAAAGACAAGCTCGTCTCGGCGCTCAAAGCATCGTTCGACTTTTGCTCCGATACGCTCGGGAAAATGGACGACTCGAAACTAACCGAGACCACAGAAGGCTTCGGCGGAAAACAGGTTACGCGGGCCTGGTTCAGCCTGGTCCTAGCCAGCGCTTGGGCCGATCACTACGCCTCGGCCGCAATGTATTTGCGCCTGAACGGCATATTGCCGCCGACCGCGAAGAAGTGAGATTAGGATGGTCGCTTGCGGCACGGGACGGGCGAGACGCCCGTCCCTCCACCATCTGATTACTGATTACTCAGCCCTCAACAAACGACTTTAACCTGGACAGGGCCTGATCCCACTGCTCGGAAACGAGATCGAGATACTCTTTGATTCCCGCAATCGGCTGCGGATCGAATTCGAATAGACTCTCGCGGCCCCGACGAATGCTGTGCACGATCCCCGCATTCTCCAGCACTCGAAGATGCTTGGTGATCGCCTGCCGGGTCAGCCTGGTCCCGTGGGTTAGCTGAGAGATCGAATATGGCTGCCTACGACAGAGCTTCGCAACCAGCCTTAGCCGCGTCTCATCGCCCAGCGCGGCAAACACGGGTGCGCGAGCCTGCCGTTTGACGGCCGCGCTGCTAGGACGTTTGCGCGACATGGTTCTCGATGTTCTTCATTTGCTGTGTCCAACCGCCATCATTCATGCGGAATGCTTCGAGGCGGCGGTCGCTGGGAATCTTGTCGAAGCCGGACTCCGTGAGTAGAAGCAGAGTGCCGGTCGCGGTTTCCTCCAGCCTGAATTCCACGAGCGTGGGCGTCTCCTTCGAATAATCTATTTTGGGGTCAATGGCATAAGGATGCCAGGTGAAAGAAAAGAGCCGTTCGGGCTGCATGGTTTGCACGACGGCCTCCCATTTGACGTGCTCGTAGCCAGGATAGGTAATATGGCCGCGCGACACCTGACCCGGTGCGAAGGGACCGTCCAGTTTCACGCGAAACCACTCGCCAAACTCACGATAATCCGTGAGCGCACGCCAGACCCGCGAAACCGGCGCCTTGAGTTCAATGCGCTTCTCAATACGGTCATTCATCTTAAGCAACCTCCAGGTTGCATATTAGCCCGGCGTAGGGCAAAAGGCAACCGTTCGGTTGCACTTTCTTTGGCCCTCCCCAGGGGAGCTCTGATTGAGTCATAGCGGTCGACGGAGATTGGATAATGGCTCGTGGTCGAAATTCCCTGCAACGCCGCTGGTGGCGCGGGCAGAATGCATAGAGCTGGTTTCATAAATAGATTCCGCCTCAAGCGAGGTACTTACGTTGCAAAGCCGCATAGATGCTTACTGCGGACATGAGCTTGCCAACCAGCGAGTGGAAGCGCATCGAGGAATTTTTTCCCGAGCCGCGACGGCGACGCGATGGTCGGGGACGCCCCTGGGCATCGAATCGGGCTTGCATCAACGGCATTCTGTGGCTGCTGCGTTCCGGGGCGCGCTGGCGAGACATGCCCGCGTCATACCCGAGCGGGGTAACCTGCTGGCGACGTTTGCGGCACTGGCAGCAGCAGGGAATTTGGGAAAAAGCCTGGCGGCAGCTGCTGCGCCAGTTGGACCAACGCGGGCGGATCGACTGGAACGAGGCCTTTGTGGATGCCACGTTCCTGCAGGCCAAAAAGGGGGCGAGGCGGTTGGCAAAACCATGCGGGGCAAGGGAATGAAGCTGGTCTTGGCGGTGGAGCGGCACGGCACGCCGCTGGGGGTGTACGTCTGCTCCGCGAAGCCTTCCGAGCATCATGTGGCGGAGCCGGTGCTGGCCTCCATTCGAGTGCCACGTCCCGGCCGTGGCCGTCCCCGTAGCAAGCCACGGCGCGTGATCGCCGATAAGGGCTATGACAGCGATCCGCTGCGTCAGCGCATGCGCCAACGCGGCATCGATTGGATTGCCCCCTACCGCCGCAATAGCGTGCTGCGCCGCTACGAAGACAAACGCAAGCTGCGACGTTACCGCAAACGCTGGAAAATCGAGCGCTCCATCGCATGGGTGCAAAACTTCCGTCGCGTGTACGTGCGATACGACCGCATTCTGACCGTGTATCTCGGCTTCGTGTACTGCGCGTGTTTGTTGATTACGCTCAGGCATTTATCAAACCAGCTCTAGTGTCATGAGTCATAAACAAGTTGAATAAGTGTCGGTTTTCCTGCGTCTAAGGTACAAGGGAGGTGCCGATGGCGCTGGGAAGACCGATTCCGCCTTTGCAATTGAGCCGAGAAGAACGCGAAACCCTGGAACGTTGGGTGCGTCGTCCGAGTTCGGCGCAAGCCCTGTGCCTGCGGGCCCGCATCGTGCTGGCCTGTGCGCAAGGAGAAAACAACACCCGGGTGGCGCAACACATGCACGTGAGCAAACCTACGGTGGGCAAATGGCGTGGCCGGTTCGTGGCGCGGCGCCTCGATGGCCTGCTCGACGAACCGCGCCCGGGAGCACCGCGCCAGATCAGCGACGCTGCGGTGGAGCGCGTGCTGACGTTGACTCTGGAAAAGCGTCCGCCGGACGCCACCCACTGGTCCACCCGCTCCATGGCCCAGCGCAGCGGCTTGAGCCAGAGCGCGGTGAGCCGCATCTGGCGTGCGTTTGCTTTGCAACCGCACCGGGCCGAGACGTTCCAGCTCTCCAAGGACCCGCTGTTCATTGAAAAAGTGCGGGACATCGTGGGCCTGTACCTGCATCCGCCCGACCAAGCGTTGGTGTTGTGCGCCGATGAAAAGACGCAGATCCAGGCGCTGGACCGTTCGCAGCCACTGCTGCCCATGCGTCCGGGGCAGGCCGAGCGGCGCACGCATGATTACCTGCGGCATGGCACCACCTCGCTGTTCGCGGCCTTGGAAGTAAAGAGTGGACGCGTGCTGGGGGACATGCATGCCCGCCATCGCTCCCTCGAGTTCCGCAAGTTCTTGGACCGCATCGACCGGGCGGTGCCGGAGGGGCTGGAGGTGCATTTGATTCTGGACAACTACGGCACGCACAAAACCCCGCGGATTCATCGCTGGCTGGCCCGGCATCCCCGTTTCCATCTGCACTTCACGCCCACGGGAGCTTCCTGGCTCAATCTGGTGGAACGCTGGTTCGCGGCCCTGACGGAGAAACAGATTCGGCGGGGCGTGCACCGCTCCACGCGGGAACTGGAGGATGCCATTCGTCACTACATCGAGATCAGCAATGAGCACGCGAAACCCTTTGTGTGGACCAAGACGGCCGACGAAATCCTGGCTTCTGTGGCCCGCTTTTGTAAACGCATTTCTGACTCAGTACACTAGGTCCTTCCCCTTCGACTGCGCTCAGGGTCCGGATGACAGTGGTAATTGTTTAGACTTAATCAGAGATTCCCTGGCCTAACCAACAAGCTCTTCCAGTTCCTCTTCCCCAATCACGCTGACCCCCAACTCCCGAGCTTTGTCCAGCTTCGATCCCGCATCGCTTCCCGCGACCACATAGTCCGTCTTTTTGCTGACCGATCCCGAGACGCGTCCGCCCGCATCTTCAATTATCTTCTTCGCTTCGTCTCGCGTGTGGCGCGCGAGCGTGCCCGTCAGCACAAACGTTTTTCCCGCCAGCTTCGTGCCTTTTTCTTTCTTCTGCCCGGTGAACTTCAGCCCCGCCTTGCGCAGATCGCTCACCAGTTTGCGATTATGCTCATCGGCGAAAAATTCCACGATGCTCTCCGCGATCCGCGGCCCTACTTCGTTCACTTCCTCAAGTTCCTCCGCACTCGCCTTCATGATCGCGTCCAGCGCCCCAAAGTGCTCCGCCAGAAACTGGGCTGTGCGCTCGCCCACAAACCGTATCCCGAGCCCATAAATCACGCGCTCAAGCGGCAGCTTCTTTGAGGCTTCGATTTCGGCGAGCACGTTCTCCGCCGATTTTTCGCCCATGCGCTCCAGTTGCAGGAGGCCGGTTTTCGTCAGCTTGTACAGATCGGCAACATTCTTTACCAGGCCGCGTTCGGTAAGTTGATTCACCAGCGCCTCGCCCAATCCGTCGATATCCATCACGTGACGCGAGGCGAAATGCAGAATCGTCCCCTGCAGCTTCGCCGGACAATTCGCATTCACGCAGCGGTGGTCCACCTCGCCCGGCGTTCGCACCACATTGCCGCCGCACACCGGACAGTGCGCGGGCATTTCGAACTGCTTGTGGCCGCGAGGATGCTCTTTATCGTCATCATTGACGACTTTCACCACTTTCGGAATCACGTCGCCGCCGCGCTCGACCTCGACCCAGTCGCCGATCTTCACGCCCAGCCGCTCGATCTCATCCATGTTGTGCAGCGTGGCGCGCGAAACCGTCGTTCCACCAATTGGAACCGGCTTCAGCCATGCCACCGGGGTCAGCTTTCCCGTGCGGCCAACTTGGGGCACGATATTTTCAATCTGCGTCACCGCTCCCCGCGCCGCGTACTTGTAAGCTATCGCCCATCGCGGAGCCTTTCCGGTGAAGCCCAACTCGCGCTGCCACGCCGTCCGGTCAACCTTGACGACGATTCCGTCAATTTCGTAAGGCAGCGATTCGCGTTTGGCCTCCCAGCTCTGAATAAATTTCCAGACCTCGTCGAGATTCTTCGCAAGCTTGCGATTGGGATTCACTTTGAAGCCCACCAGCTCCAGCGCATCCATCGCTTTCGATTGGCGGTCAAAAAAAGTTTGTCCGTCCTTCAACAGGAAGTAAGCAAAAAAGTCCGTGCGGCGCCGCGCGGTGATCGAGGGCTCGAGTTGCCGCACCGTCCCCGCCGTAAAATTGCGGGGATTGGCAAAGGTCGCGAGTCCCTGACGCTCGCGCTCTTCATTCAACTTCCGGAAAGCCGCAAGCGGCATCAGCATTTCACCGCGCACTTCGAAATCGGCGGGAATCCCGGCTTTCTTCAACTTGTCTTTCGAGATCGACAGAGGAATGGAACGAACCGTCCGCACATTCAAGGTCACATCTTCGCCGATGCTGCCATCCCCGCGCGTGATGCCGCGCTCCAGCCGGGCGTCGCTATAGACAAGCGCCAGCGACATGCCATCCAGTTTCAACTCGCACATGTATTCGAGGTCAGTCCGCCCGCTGAGCTCATGCACCCGCCGCTCCCAGTCGCGCAGTTCTTCTTCGCTGTAAGCGTTGTCGAGCGAGAGCATGGGAGAGGAATGTTTCGCCTTGACGAATCCCTCACGCGGCTTGCCGCCCACGCGCTGCGTCGGCGAGTCCGGCGTGATGAGTTCCGGATGCTCGGCCTCGAGCCGCTTGAGCTCGTTCACCAGCGCGTCGAAATCGGCGTCCGAAACCTCTGGATCATCCAGCACGTAATAGCGATACTCGTGGTGCCGAATCTTCTCGCGCAGGGCTTCGATTTTTTTCTCTATCTTTTTGTCGGGGTCGGAACTGGACATGACTGGGGAATTATAGTGCGGAGGGCAGTTGCCAGTTGCCAGTGGTCAGTTGCCAGTAAGACCAAAACGAGCGATGGTGATTACAAGCGCTGCCTTTTTCCGGGGGCCGGCACTGGCAACTGGCTGCTGGCAACTGGTTACTGTTTCTTCGCTTTCCGGATCCGTCCTCGCCCCACTGCGGCGCGGCCCACGCTCGACGGAGGCTTAGGCTTCCCATCCAACAATTCCTTGAGCACGGTCGCATTGTTGCGCTCAACGTTTCGCGACGCATACAACAGCGTGAGTGGCCGTTTGCCTTCCGCGAGACGATGCAGCTTCTCCACCGCCGCGGAACTTTTGGCATTCGCCAATTCCCTAAGATAGCGCTTGCGAAATATCTGCCAGCCCCCAGGATTCGCATGGAACCACTGCCGCAGCTCGTTCGAAGGCGCCAGGTCGCGCAGCCAGAACTTGATCCCCGCGTCTGCTTTCGTCAGCCCGCGCGGCCATAAACGATCCACCAGCACGCGCACTCCGTCCGAAGGAGAAGCAGCCTCGTAAACGCGTTTGACGGCAACGCCCATCACTTCCGTATTATCCTACCTTTGAGCCCGGTTTTGCTGCCGACGCCGCAATCATCATGAACTTCCTGAACTGGTCTTCTCCGTGCCTCCGTGCCTCGGTGGTGATCCTCGCGCTTATCGCGCTGGCCGGCTGCGATGTCGAGCGGCGCAAGTCCGACGCTGAACTCGGCCTCAACCCGCAACAGGCCGAAGGCAGAAGACTCTATGACAACTACTGCGCCCGGTGCCATGAGCCGTACTCTACACGCGGCAAGAAAGGTCCGGGTCTGAAGGGCGTCTTCAAGCAGCAGTACCTGTCGCTGAGCGGACTGCCCGCCAACGACGAGCGCATAACCGACATCATCAAATACGGCCGGGCCAAAATGGAAGGCTTCAACCAAGTCATGACCGACCGGCAGATCAAAGACCTGCTAGCGTATCTGCACACGCTCTAGCCGGCTGCGGAAAAAGTCGTCGAGGGCGCAAGAAGCACACCTCAGGCGCTAAAGCGCGGACACATTTTCAACGACTTAACGGCACGACTGAAGTCGTGCCCTTCCCAAAACCGCCCGAATCCGAGTTTTTCAGCAAGCTGCTAGGCCGTGCCGATTAGGACCAGGAGAAATGCGGGCTTTACAGTTTGCTGAAAAAGTGTTTTCGCAGACTAGCATTCCCTCAGCGGCTGGAAGCCGCCATTGATTCGGCTTGACTTACGGCACGAGTGGAACTCGTGCCCTTCCCGTTCAGGGCCAATTCCGGAGTTTTTCAGCAGTCTGTTTAGCCGCAGAGGGACGGGCCCTCTGCGCTGAAAGCCATTTGTGAAACACACTCTAGTATAATTGCCAGCGCCCGCTCCCAACCGTTGGCGTTCAGCGATGGTTTGCGGCCTTCATAACTCATATCCACAAGGAGATGCTGCCATGTTTGTTCGCGTTGTCGAAGTCAAGACGAAGCCCGGAAAAGCCAAAGAGGTTTGTGGCACACTGCACGAGAAGATATTCTCTACGCTGAAGGCGAAGACAGGATTTGTAGATGAAATCGTCCTCGTGTCGGATGCACAAGGCATCCTGGCGCTCAGCTTCTGGAAGACGAAAGAGGATGCCGAACGCTACAGCCAGGCGGATTACACCAAGGTCAGCGAGTTGATTCAGCACCTGGTGCATAGCAAGCCCGCGGTGCACGCCTACGACGTGGAGACCTCTACCTGCCACAAGATCACAAAAGGCCAGGCGGCTTGAGGAAGCAATTCCGCATAAATCCTGAGACCGGGAGCGAATGGCCGCGATAAGTTCGGGGGCATGAGAACTATTTTTCCCATGCCCCTTCTGTACTTGCCTTCCGCAACTGCAGACGCTGGACCAGAGATGCTGAACCCAGAGATTCTGGACCAGGCAGGATCCGCGTAACCGGATGCTGCAACCGCTCACGATACCGGACAAGACCTACTAGACAAGGCCTAGTAGAGAAGACCTACTAGGCAAGACCAGGCAAGTTCCTTGATCACCGACTGCCACATTCATATCCAGCCGTTCGAACTCCTGCTGAGCCCGCCGGCCCTCGAGCTGATGAAAAAGCATCAGCCCGATTTCGATCGGGTCTTGGAGTTCACCCGCTCGCCCAAAGCCTTTTTGAAATATATGGACGAGGTCGGGCTGGATCGTGCAGTGCTGATCAACGCGGCAGCGCCCGATGTCACCGGCTTCCCACCCGGACTCAACGCCATGTCCGCAAACTATGCCAAGGCGAACCCGAAGCGGCTCCTCTCATGTGGCAGCTTCCATCCGCGGTACTCCACAAACGCCATGGCGGACATCGACGAGATCGTCCGGCTGGGTTTGAGGCTGATCAAGATCCATCCGCCGCATCAACTCTTCTACCCCAACGACTACCTCAATGGTATGAAAGAGCTGGAGTTGCTGTACCGCGCAGCGCAGAGCAACGGCATTCCGGTTATGTTTCACACCGGCACCTCTATTTTTCCTGGCGCGCGCAACAAGTACGGAGACCCAATCTACATTGACGATGTAGCGGTCGATTTTCCGGACTTGAGGATTGTGCTTGCCCATGGGGGCCGGCCTCTCTGGATGAACACCGCCTTCTTCCTGGTACGGCGCCACGCCAATGTTTACATGGACATCAGTAGCATTCCGCCGACGCAGCTGCTCCAGTACTTTCCACGTCTGGCAGAGATCTCCCACAAAACGCTCTTCGGTAGTGACTGGCCCGGCCCCGGCGTGCGCGACCTCAAGCAAGCGCTCGATTCCTTCCGCGCATTGCCATTGTCGGCAGAGACAAAACAGAGCATTCTTAGCCAAGTGGCGCTCACCGTCTGGCCGGATTGAGGGCAGAGAAACTGGTCTGTCGGATCGGGAACCGTTCAGGAAAGCTGCTTGCCGTTTCCCTGAGAGCAAGCGTAGACTACTTCCCGCGAAGCAATTCAGAAAATTCACGTTGCTGTCTTCCACCGCTTTGCGGCTGCGCATTTCAGTACGTCAGAGCGTTGCAATAGCCGCAGAGGTGATTGGAATCACCGATAACAGTGATTGCGGTCACAGACTTGTTGGCGATGGCCCAAGCAAAATTCGGGCTGCTTTTTTTGGAGCAGGTTTCGTAAACAGCTTTTGGGTGATGAGGAAGGGGTTCCCTGCAGCGGCTAAATGGATCTACCTGGGAACGGCATCTGAAGCCGAGCCCCTTCGAAGCGCATTTTCGAAACACGCGGCAGGAACCTCGCTTAATTTTCCGATTAAGAAACGCTAGGTACATATGAGGCGTGGAAGTACCTGGCTACCACCAGCATTAGGAGGCCACACATGGCATCAGATCAAGCCAAGGTCACACCTTGGCCCGCGGTTCCAACAGCGAAACCCGAAGAGGTGTACGCAGGCCTAAGCGACCAAGCCAAGGCGTACCCGCTCTTCTTGGAGTCGATCCTGCGCCAGGAACACAACTTCGACAAACCGGAAGCGCTTTCCCGCATTCGTGTGCTGGATTGCAGCACCCGCATGATGATTGGCCACTGGTGCTCCTCGCAGCTGGCCGAACTGGGTGCCGAGGTTATCAAGGTCGAGCCTCCGGGGGGTGACCCGCTGCGCAAGCTCACGCCCTTCGGCCGGGAAGAGTACATGTTCACGGACAAGGAGACGGGAGAGAAAGTTGGCGGACAGTTCCTGCACGAGATGCGCAACAAGTCCTCCATCACTCTAAACGTGGAGAGCGAAGAAGGGCGGAGGATTCTTAAGGACCTGGTGGTCCATGCCGACGTTATCATCGAGAATGCACCGCCCGGTCAATGGGACGAGTGGGGTATCGGCTATCGCCAGCTGAAAGAGATCAATCCGCGGCTGATCTATTGCTGGGTTGGCCAGCGCGGACAGTGGGGCCCGGCCAAGGACAAACCAGGAATGCTGGATCCAGTGGCCCAGGCAGCCTGCGGATTTGTCCACGGCACCGGCGATCCCAAGGAGTTCGGAGGACAGCCTACACGCTCCGCTCTGTGGGTGGCCGACCACGTGGGCGGGAGTGCAGCGGCCATGGGCATTCTGTCTGCTCTCATCTATCGCGATGGCGTTTCCGGCGAAGGTCAGTTCGTCGAAGCTACGTCGGCCGAGGCCATCATCCGCATCCTCGATTACAGCTGGGCGTGGTATTCGATGGACGGCAGCATCCGTCCGCGCTACGGCAACTGGGATTTGGCCATCAACATTTACGCCGTGAACCCGTGCAAGGACGGCTACATGATGGTAGGAGGCGGTCACGACCGGCTCTGGTACCGCATCTGGCGCGTGGTGGGTGACGAATATCCCGCAGTGGAGGAAGAGATCCTCGGCGACATGCGTCTCCGGGAAGTCGCAGACCGTCTGGCCCACGACCAGCAGGTGAAGACCTACACCCTGCTGGGCGAATGGCTCAAAGACAACCCTCGCAGCGACGCCGAGCGTAAGCTCTCCAAGCAGCAAGTGGCGTCCGGCGGCGTGCTGTATGTCAACGAGGTGGCGGAATACCCGCACTTCAAGTATCGCGGACACGTGGCCGAATACGAGTCACCGCACTATGGGAAGATCCTCTATGGCACCACTCCCTACCTCCAGGAGAAGACTCCTGGACGGCTGAAATGGCTGGGCCGCCCGACCGGCTACGACAACCAGGATGTTTTTCGGCGGCTACTTGGTTTCACGCACGACGATTTCGATCGGCTACAGAAAGCCCACGTCATTTGACGCAGGAGGAATGTGATGGCTACGCAACCCACTACCAAGCCCCAGTCGTTTGAGGAGTATTGCCGGACGACCTTCGATCCCAAGAAGGAATTTTCCAAACCCGAGGTGTTGAAGGGCGTCCGCGTGTTGTCCTGTACGCAGTACATTTTGGGTCCCTCCGCCGCTGCCTATCTAGGCGAACTGGGCGCCGAAGTCATTAAGATTGAGGCGGTCCGGCGCGGCGAGGCCATGCGTCACACCACTCCGTTTAACGAGCCATTCCTCTATCCACTTTCCAAGTGGGTGCCGGAGCGCGGCACGGGGCTGGGCTTTGTGGGCGCGAACACGAACGAGTACTTCACCTCGATCGACTTCCACCGCCCCGAAGGACAGGATCTGGTCAAGAAACTGGCCGCCAAGTCCGACGTGTTCGTGGAAAACTACCGCCCCGGCACCTTTGATCGCTGGGGCATTGGTTACCGTCAACTCAAAGAGATCAATCCGCGGCTGATCTACTGCTGGCTGGGTGGTTTCGGCGGTTGGGGACCGGGACGTGTCCGCGCTTCCTACGACATTCTGGGACAGTCACAGGGCGGGAACTTCGGCATGACCGGCAAGCAGGAGTTCATGGGCGGCGCGCCGGCGAAGCACACGATCTGGCTCGCCGACTATTGGGGCGGCATGATGGGCGCCACCCAGGTGTTAGCGGCGCTCTACTGGCGCGATCATGTCTCGGGCGAGGGCACGTTTATCGAGTACTCGCAGGTGCATGGCGTCACGCGCCAACTGGAGTATGCCTTGCCGCTCTACGGCCGGCACGGCATCACCCGTGAGCGATGGGGCAACTGGGACACGCAGCTCTGTGTGCATGGCATCATCAAGTGCGGCAAGTCCTCCTACCCCAAGTCGGAGAACCCCCAGGAAGCGGAAGAAGGCTACATCCTGATCAGCGCATTCGAGGACAAGGATTTCGCCCGCCTATGCAAGACGATTGGCGACACCACCCTGGCCACGAAGTACGCGAAGAAGGACATCCGCATTAAGCCCGAGAGCCAGATGGAAATTTATCCGGTTCTGGAAAAGTGGGCGGCCGACAAGACGAAAGAACAGGTCGCCGCGATCATGGACACCAACAACATCATCAACCAGCCGGTGTGGAACGCGAAAGAGGTCGCCAACCACCCGCACTGGAACGAGCGCGGAGCCGTTCGCTGGCTGGATGATCCGACCTACGGCGAACTGTTGCACCAAGGTCCAGCATTCAAGATGTCGGCAACGCCAGCCCGCCTGAAGTGGGCGCTGAAGCCGGTGGGAGCCGACAACGAGCGCATCTTCAGCGAGTTGGCCGGGTTGACGCCCGCGGATATCAAGCGGCTGGAAGATCAAGAGACTATTTGATGGAGGAGATGAACGATGCTGCTCACATGCTCAAAGTGTAGTACCAAGAATTTCCTTGATCCTTATCCTTTCTGGAACTTTAAGGGCACGACTAAGTGCGCCGGGTGCGGTACGATCTGGCAGATTGAAACCGTGGGAGGGGCGTGCGTGACCGGGCCCAAGGAAGGCACTGGTACGGCTGACCTGTTGCCCGGCTTCGCTGAGAAGCAGGACAATTCTCCTATTTCCGGTCCGGGACTGACCCGTTCCGCGCCGCGCGCCCGCAAGGATGCGGTTTGTAAACCCATCGCCATGGAACGTAATGTAAGAGGCAAGATCCTCAGCGGTCATCCGCTGAAGAAGGAAGACCTTATCGGCAGCAAACCGAAATTCATCGTTGCCGGAGCTCGGTGAAGGATTAACTGGAGGCAAGAATGGCTAACTACAACACTGAATGCCTGTGCGTTCGCTGCAAGCATTTTCGTCCCGCGCTCGATCCCAACATTCAAAAGGCCTACCTCGGCAAGTGTGTGAAGCGCGAATGGCCGTTCACATTGTCGATCACACTGCAAGGCTGGACGGAGTGTGATGTGTTCGAGGCCAGCGGCAAGACGTATGTGCCACCCGAACCGGTGGCCGCCAAGGCCGCAGTCGCAGCCAGCGGCGTTCGCGCTGCCAAGCGAGTGGAGTTCTACTATAGCTCCGCGCAGAAGCCGGGCGAGATGTTTCCGTGCGACATCAAGCGCGCCCTGCAACTGGTAAAGGATCTCCAGGGTGCGGGGGTGGATTGCAAGGCGGTCGACGTTGCCGGCGTCAAGGACCGGTTCCCCATCTATCACAAATCGGTCAGCGGCCCGGATGCGACCGTACGCCCGGTCTTCGGCGCCAAAGGCGCATTGGTAGAGGACTTTGGAACCACTGTCCCCGCAGTGCTGGTATTCGAAGGCGACCGTTATCCCGTAATGGTTTTCCCACGGACCGATGCCAAGCGCGGTACGATCCGCGTGGAGCAGGCTCTGGAGGATCTGGTGGCGGAAACTTCCGCAACCCCGGTAGCCAAGTAAGCGGTATAAGGAGAATTCCAAGATGGCTGAGTACCTACCTCCACGCGAGTTCTGGCCGAAACGTGTCTACACCCTGCCGGAGTTTGCGACCTATGCTCCAAGGTTCAACTCGACCGAAGAACTGCTCGGCAAAGCCGTCGCAGCCGGTCGGGGTGATCGCACCGCTGTACTCTTCGAAGACCAACGGATTACCTACGGTCAGCTTCTTGCTCAAGCCAGCAAGTTCGCCAGCGCGCTCCGCGAACTGGGAGTGAAGGAAGGCGACCGCGTCGTTCTACGGACGCCTAACATACCGCCAGCCCTGGTCGCTAACTTCGCGATCCTTAAGTTGGGAGCGGTCTGCACTCCTACGTCACCCCTGTTCTCGCGCCACGAGATCGCTCACGTGGCCAACGACTCGGAGGCGGTGGCGATCATCGTCAGCGCTGCGCTTCTGGGCGAAGTCGAGGGCGCGCGCGAGAACTTTCAGACGATCAAGCACATCATCGTCATCGGGGGCGATGTCGCCGAGGTGAAGGCCAAGGGATTTCTTCCTTATGGCGAACTGGTGCAGTCCGGCAATCCAAATATCGATCCAGTGCTCCGCCATCGCGAAGACGTTGGTCTGCTGATGTACACGTCGGGCACAACCGGACGCCCGAAAGGGACCGTGCACTTTGTGGAGGAACTGCTGATCGTGCCCGACGGCTTCGGGAAGTATGGCTGGCGAGTCGCGGAAAACGACGTGGTCGGCGGGTCCGCTCCCCTGGCGTTTGGAGCAGGCTACTCCAGTTATGCGACCATTCCTTTCCGTTTCGGTGCGGCTGCTTCGCTCATCGCCAAGTTCGACCCGGAGAAGATGTTCGACACCATACAGAAGCATCGCGTCTCGATTTTGACTCTTGCCCCCACCGCGTACCGCAAGATGTTGCAGGTACCGGACGCAAAAACCAAATTTGATCTCAGCAGCCTGCGCGTCTGCACCGGCGGCGGCGAAAGCCTGACTGCCCCGACCTATCACGCGTGGAAGGAGAAATTTGGGCTGGAGATCTTCGAGGGGCTGGGCACGACGGAGATGATGTACGTTTTCGCCTCGAACGTCGTCAGCCGTAAGGTTAAAGCCGGCTCCTTCGGCCAGGCCGTGCCGGGCTACGAGTTGAAGGTTATTGACGAAGAAGGGAAGCCGGCCGTCACCGGCAAGATCGGCCGTTTTGTGGCTTGCGGACCCACGGGCACGGTCTATTGGCGCGATCCCGATAAACAACAGCGTGCCATCACCGCCGAGGGTTGGAATCTAGCCGGTGACTTCGTATATGTCGATGAGGATGGCTACTTCTGGTTCGTGTCGCGCGAGGACGACATCATCAAGAGTTCGGGTTACCGCATCGGACCAGAGGAGATTGAAGTCACCATTGCCACTCACCCTGCCGTTGCCGACGTCGGTGTCATCGGAGTCCCCGACGAAGTGCGCGGCCAAATTGCCAAAGCATTCGTGGTGCTGAAACCTGGGGAAACCCTGACCCCCGACGATCTGCTCGCCTTCCTCAAGGGCAAGATTGCAACCTATAAGCTGCCGCGCGAAATCGTGATCGTAAACGAACTCCCGCGCACAGCCACAGGAAAGCTGCTGCGCCGCGTACTGAAGCAGAAAGAACCCGCAACTCCGCAGCCGGCAATAAAGTAATACCCGTGTAGGGACGGCCGCCCCCGGCCGTCCAAGCCGAGCAAAGCTCGGCAGCCGCCGTGGCCACAGGTCTCTGGGTGCGCTCGAATATTGCTTCTTCCGGTAGTGGTGCAGTTTGAAAATTGCCGTCCCTCAGCGGCTAAAGCCGCAATGAAATACGACGCTTACGGCACGGCTGAAGCCGTGCCCTTTCAAAGCCGCTTCAAACTGCAGCTCTTTACTTCCCCGCCTGCAAACGGCTATAAGACTGTATTCGCCTATTTTCCTGGGAGTTGCCAATGACTGACGTCCTCACTCACCAATCGCTCTGCGAAGGCATTGTGGATCAAAGTTCAGTCGCCATTGTGTTTGGCGACCGGGAGGGCATCATTCGGCTGTGGAATGCGGGTGCGGAGACCATCTTCGGCTGGACTGCCGGCGAGGCCATCGGCAAGTCCATGGACATGATCATCCCCGAGAAGCACCGGGCGCGTCACTGGGAGGGCTACGACCGGGTCATGGAAACCGGGGTCACCAAGTACGGGCAGAGCGTACTTGCCGTCCCCGCCTCCACCAAGGACGGCCGACGAATCTCGATCGAGTTCAACGTCGTGCTGCTCAAAGATGCCGATGGGCGAGTGCTTGGCGTGGCGGCTACCATGCAGGATGTCACGGCGCGTTGGGAACGGGATAAGGCCCTCCGGGCGCGTTTGGCTGAACTTGAAGCCAAACTGAAGCAGGCTGGTGTTTTGACGGAGGACAAATCCTAGGAGCCCGTGGTGAAAGTAAGAATCCGCCGTTCAACTCCCAATTCAACAGACTTTGTCATCCCGAGCGAAGCGAGGGATCTGCAGTCCACCGCAAGATGCAGATCCCTCGCTTCGCTCGGGATGACAATTCATAAAAAGTTTCTTGTTCCGTTGCGGGCCCGACTTTCTCCACAGGCTCCTAGCTCATCGGGGGGGCCTTAGCGATGTGGGCACTTCGCGGATTACTTTTGCACGCCACGGTTCTTCTGTGGGCCGCATGGTCGGCGGCGCAACCGCCCTCTTCGAGTATTGCGACGGGGGGCATTGCGACTGGGGGCATTGCGACGGGCGGAGCTTGTTCCTCCGAACTGGTGACCTTGCGCGCCAAGGATGGTGTGCGCCTGCAGGGCATCGTTTTCCATGCCTCGAAGCCGCGTGCGGTCGCCCTGTTGTTGGTACACGGCTACGCCGGCAACTTCTATGAGGCCTACTTCCCCAAACTCGCCGAGGCCGCGGCCCACGCTGGCTACGACACCCTCGCATTGAACATGCGCGACCACGATGCCGGCCCCAAGAAGTCATCATTTACCGATAACAAGGCCGATATTGCAGCGGGCGTTGCCTACTTGCATGAGCTCGGCCACAAGCGCCTGGTTTTGCTCGGACAGAGCATGGGCACCAATCGCGTCCTGTACTACCAGGCCGCCAGCGGCGACCCGAACATCGCAGCGACGGTGCTGGTGAGTGGTCCCGGCGATCTCTTTGAGTGGAACGTGTGGCAATTTGGCATGGAGAAGGCGCAGGCCACTGTCGACGAAGCATTGAAGCTACATCGAAGCGGCCGCGAAGAGGAACTGATGCTGATCGACCTCGGCCCCATAGGCAAGGCACTCTACAGCGCTCGTTATCTTTTGAGTTTGCGGGGTCCGGATCGGCTCTCTAACCCCTATCAGAACCTTGCTAAAGCCAAGAATCCCATTCTCATCATTCAAGGCACGGCCGACAAACTCATCCAAAAGGACGTCGGCAAGCGCTTGCAGACGGTGGCGCCCGCCGGCTCCGCGGCCGTGTTTGTGAGCATTGAGGGCGCGGGCCACGGTTTTGAGAATTATGAGCCGGTGTTGAGCGATAAGGTTTTGGGCTGGCTGAACACCGTCGCCCCTTGAACCGCGATCAGACATTCGATTTCTGACCTTGATGTTGCTGCAGTCCGGTACAATCTTCCATTCTGGAAATTATGAGCGCAGCCGGGTTCACGGAATCGTGGCAGCGCAGTACTAGGAAACGCTATATGAACCTCGAGCGCATCACAACATTGGCGGCCGCGGATGGTCATAACATCCCTGCCTATCTTCTTACGCCGGACCGTACTCCGGACTCTGGGCGCGGCGGTGCGGTCCTGATCCCTGGCTATGGCGCGGCGAAGGAGCACATGCTCGGCCTCGCCGTCACCCTCGGAGAGGCTGGTATAGCCGCGCTGGCCATCGACCTCTGCGGCCACGGCGAGAATCACGCCGCCATCGGTCCGGGGATGCGCGACGAGGTCGAGTCTGCGATTCGCTACGTACGCCGTTTCGGGAGGGCCGCGGCTCTGGGCATCAGCTTGGGAGGCCGGCTGGCATTGATGTCTTCAGCGGATTGCATGGTTGCCATCTCGCCTTCCGTGGTTGCGGCCGTCTCGCCGCAAGGCAAGTGGATGTTTGAGACCTTCCCCAGTCCCGCTGTGCGTGAGCCATACCCCGGGTATGTGTTGGAGTTGCTCGATGCCCTCGGTCCCGTGGCGCCTCACGATCGTCCTTGCCTGCTGCTTTATGCCGAGCGCGATATCCCCGCCATTCTTGAGGGTGCACAGGGACTGAAGGCGAGCCTTTCGAAGTCCGAATTGCGCTATGTAACGAGCGACCTGCACGCCGAGGTACAGCATGAGAACGGCTTCATCCGTTACCTGCCGCGGTGGTTCAACCACATGGATCTTAAGTTCAACTATGAGGTGCTGAGCGTCACGGCGGCGTGGCTGGCCGAACACTGCGGCAAGTAAAAGCGCATCTCCCTGGCGAGGACAGTAGGGGAAAGAAGGAGTGAGACGATGCAGTGGGAATATTTTGATCGGATGGTGGTTTTCAGCGAGACCGAAGAGGGCATGGTCAGCGGCCTGGATTCGTGGATCAACGGCGCCGGCGCGGACGGGTGGGAGCTGGTAAGCTCGGTCCCGTTGATCGCGCCCAACAAGGATGGCGTCGCTTACGGAACCATCGGCGTCCACATGGTGTTTAAGCGGCCCCACGAAGCGCCCGCGGAAGTGTGAGTTGGTTATGTCTGACTTGCGAGGACGGCCTCTGATCGAGAGCCGCTTCGGAAAGCTGGGCAGCGGCCAGGATTCCGTCGTCATCGGAGACGCGGAATACGACCTCGAGACCCTGGTCGCACGTTTGGACCTGGCGTTCGAAGATAGCTGGCCGATCGATATTCAAGTGGTCTCCGAAGGGCATTTCTGCGTCCGCTACTACGACGGGCAGGACCAGCGAGTCGTGGCCCACGAATTCGACGCGAACTTTAATTTCGTCGCCGAAACCCGCGCCCACGTTGCCGAGTGGATTGGCGACGATGCGTTTTACCAATCCTTGCAAAGCATGCAGTTCCGTTTTCCCGGGTTGCCTGGCGATGACGTTTGAGTTCCCGCCAGAGTAAAGCGTGATAATGATGACTGCCCTCGGAGACCGCGATGGAATCGAGGGCCGCTTCGGGCCGTTGGGGAGCGGCGCGCAGAGCCTTGCCATCCGGGGAGTGACCTTCTCACTCCCTCAGTTGCTTTCACAAATCGGCGCGGAGTTCGACGATAGCAAGCCGATTGACGCACTGACATTGCCGGAAGGGCGCTATGTGCTCCGCTACATCGATGGACAGGACCTGCGCCTCGTCGCCTCTGAGTTCGACGCCGACTTCCGAGTGCTCGTGGAAACACGAGAGCGCATCACGGATTGGGGAGGCGATGGCTTCGCGTACTATAGCGGACACTAAACTGAATTCGGCAAGAACAGTCAGGAGCCACTTATGAAAGATACGTTGCAGCCCGGCCTCACCTTTGAGTTCAAGTTTCGGGTGCCGGAGAACAAGACTGTCCCCTACCTCTACCCGGAATCTCCGGAATTCCAGTTGATGCCCAAGGTGCTAGCCACTGGCTACATGGTTGGGCTGTTGGAATGGGCTTGCCTGCAGGCCGTCAATCCCCATCTCGATTGGCCGAACGAGCAGACCGTCGGCACGCTGGTCAACTTCACCCATTCCGCCGCGACGCCACCGGGAATGACGGTGACCGTCCGCGTAAAGCTGGAGAAGGTCGATGGCCGCAAGCTCAGCTTCTCGGTGGTGGCCGGTGACGGCATCGACAAGATCTCCGAAGGCACGCACGAGCGCTTCGTCATCGACGCCGCCAAATTCAACAGTAAGCTGGCGGAGAAAATCGCCCGCGCTGCCGGCGCCTGAACTCCGGAAGATCGCGAACGCCAGACTGCAACGGCCAGGTACCCCCCTACCCCCCACCCCCTCCGCATAGTCTCTGGAATCATGGGGTTAGGGACGCCGCCCGCCAAAGTATTCATTGCAAAGTACTTATCGTCAAAGTATTCAGGAATAAGGACTTAGCTCGGCTGTCTCCACTTTTGGGTGCGGCTTCCTATCCGGCGTCACAAAAAAACTTACCATCCGGTCCTTTAGAATCATTGACTTGGCTGGAAATTCCTTTCAAATCTTTGAGTTTAAAGGATTTATTCGTAAAATATTACGGAATAAGGAGTTAGCTTGTCGGGCTTCCTCGCAGGATTTCTGCGGGGGGCTTGACAGCTGACTGCCTCAACTTCATGTTGTCAAAGAGCGCCGACTAGTGGGGCTGGAGCAGTTTCGAGGAGCGTCTTGGGGACGGGCACACCTCGACCCTGCTACAGGTCGATCTCCATTGTCGCCGACGGGCGGTTGGAGGTCTGTGATGGTGCTCACTGCGCGTTTGTGATGAAAAAAAGTCAAAGGCCCCGCCTTTCGCTTCGCGAAGGACGGGCCACCCGCCGCGAAATGTATTGACATCTATATGTACATATTGTTAACTCTCAAGAGCGGCATGCAACATGCGTTTCGAGTGCGACGAGCGGAAGAACAGGCAAAATCTCGCCAAGCATGACGTTGATTTTCAGACGGCTGAACTGGTGTTCGACGACCCCTACGCGGTTACCATTCGGGACCTTGCCCATGACGACGAAGAAGACCGCTACATCACCCTTGGCGAGATTGGGCCTGGGGCGTTCCTTTTCGTCGTCCACTCCTGGTTTGCCGATAAGGGTGAAGAAGTCATTCGGTTGATTTCGGCCCGGGCCGCAACCAGCAAAGAGAGAAGAAGCTATGAAGAAGCCCATAAAAAACCGGAAACGCCAAATCGCCGCCATCGCCGCGAAAAAGGACGCCGACATTGACCTGTCGGAGATGCCGGAAGTGTTGGACTGGAGCGGCGCGGAAATCGGGAAGTTTTACCGTCCCCCGAAAAAGCCGGTCACCATGAGGTTAGACACCGACATCGTGGGCTGGCTGAAGAGTTACGGACGCGGGTACCAGACGAGGGTGAACATTCTGCTGCGGCACGCCATGATGGACTCCTTCAGGCGCACGCGGGAAAAAACCAATCGACGAACCCGAACCGCAGCGATGGTCGCCGCCCGCCGTGGGTGACCCGTCCACGATTGACATGAAGCGGAGTCGAACGGTGTCGGCGGTTCGGCAGGCCACCCTTCGGCTATCGCTCAGGGCAAGCTTTCTCGAAAAGCGCGAGAAGTGGTGCACCCCCAGTATTTCGGTCACTGTTAAAAGGACAGGCCCGCGTTATGCTTCCCCGCTAATGTGGCCCACCCGCCCAGCCCCCCACGTTGAGAACCGGGCCACCCGTCCGGTTGCGATCCCTGATCTCGAAGATCATCTTCTTCCGAGTTTGGTTTCTAGTTCTTGGGACAATTTCTCGCGAAGAGTAAGAACCTCCGGCGTGACCTCTTCGATTATCCTTAACTTTTCCTTTGCATTAGGCAGATCCCAAACGAAGGGAGCGCTCAAACGTTGAAACATCGCAAGTAACTCGTCGTAAAGTCTCGAGGAAACTAGTGATCGCAATGTCGCAAGGTGGATCTCCGCTTTTGAGTGGTTTTCTTTAGCCTTCTGCTCATATTGAGTCCAACGAAGTGTGACCTGGTCCGCATTGAACTTCTGAAACGGTTCTAACAACTGATATTTACGTTGTTCCAACTCGGCCACTGTTAATCCGGGCCCGCCCTGTTGACGCACTATTTGGTCTGCCTGCGCCGTCAAACGAGTAAGAGTAGCCAAAAGAGTTTCGAGCGTGGCTCGTCAAATAAAGCATTTCGCTCTTTGCTGAAAAGAATGCTTCCATCAGGCCGGCTGTGCTGTGATGCACGAGATTTGCTTGATAACGACGAAACTCCCAGTCCTCCGAGGCTTTTTGCTTCTTGTTGTCCCAGTAAACGTTGAATGCGATTGTGATGATGGCCGCTATAAGCCCGCCTCCCACGATGCTTAGAAATGGCTCCTGCATAATCATCCTTTCGCCGCACATTGTCGTTATGCAAATGTTACAGCAATTACTGGCAGCCACCCGTCTGTGCGCAAGGGTGGGGCAGCCTCAGTTGTCGGATGTGCCGCGCGCTTCGCTCGCTTTCAGCACTGGGCCAAGCGCTTCGACCTTGTCATAGAGCCAGGGAGCACTCAACTGTGGGTTATTGCCGATTGCTTTTTCAATAGCCTCGGCATAGGCCACAGCGTCCACGAGGACCAGGGCAGCAATTCTCGCGTTCACTCCCACTTCGATCACGAACTTTGACTGGTGCCCCGTCTTGGGATCAACAAACTGGGACGGGTGAACAAGGGCATCGCGGAACTCTTTCGCATAATCAATTAGAGCGTGTGCCGGTTTAAGGCCGCTGAGATCAGCGGTGAGACCTTTGGCTTTTGCGACGATCACGGGGTAGCGAAAGATCTTGCCTTTAAAGTCAACAAAACTGCGTTTCTTCTTCGTTGAATTCCATTCCGCCAGGAGGTCATGGTCCTCTATTGCCAGCTTGTCGTGATAACGGTGGAAGCAATCGTAAGCGATCCCGTGCAAGTACGCCTCGACAAATGTCATAGTCGCCAAGAACGCCGCTCGCGCAAACATCAGAGTTTCCATCTGATCTTCCGCAAGTCTTTTGCGGAAGTCAGAGATCCCCTTTTCAGCCTGAACTGCCCGTCTATGAAGGCCGCGAGCATCTCTCAGACACTGACCTTCAAGTTCGAAAATCTGGCCTAGGCCCCGCTCCTGTATTCCGTCAAAGATGACGGCGGCATGTTCCTTCATGTGGGGCCACCTCGGAAAGACGCGAGCATAATTCTTGAAGAGCCGTTTCTCTATGTATAGTTTGTCCAGGTAGTAGTAGCCTTCATATGATTTGATCTTTCCGTAGAGATCTCTATACTCGCGATCTAAGGCAAAGCCCCCGGTTTCACCTTTCGCCCATTTGACTTCATCCCGAAGTTCGTCACGAAGGTGGAGCCGGTGGGTGCGATGGAGATCGGGAAAGTGGCGACCAATCCTTCGAAGCCTCTCTGAGTTCTCGTCCAGATGCTGCACCAGAAAGTAGATTGCTTCGAGTGTTTCGATGTGAGTCTTCACTTCGTGTTCAAGTTTCGAGAGGACTGTTGACATGGGGGCTGGCCCAGCCTTTCCTCATTTTAATCCTCGAGAGTGCCCCGCTCTTGTCGCGTCTTTTGAGACAGGGCGGGGATTTTGATCTCCATAAGTTGAGGATGCCAAGTCAAGTTCCCCGCCCTGTCCCTGCAAAGAACGCAGGGACAAGGACGGGGCAGCCGCTGGATTTGAGATTTTATTTGGAAAGGATGGGCCATCCCCCAGAGTCAGAGGGCAATTGCAGTTATCGCAGCGGTGAACCGCTGCGCCACCCAAAATCAAGTACGGCATCGTACCGCAAACAATCGGAATCTTCTCTCACTGCTCCTCGCGCACGTTTGGCAGCCAGCGCAGCATGTGATGCTGAAGCTTGGTCACGACCCAGTTGAGCAGGATCCCGATCATGCCGGCAATCATGATGGCCCCGTAGGTTTCCGGGATGCGATAGCTGGACTGGTAAAGATAGATGCCGCGCCCCAGTCCGCGTTCGCCCAAGCCGATGAACATTTCGACCGCTACCACGAGCACCAGGGAGTACGAAACTGCGGTCCGTATGCCATCGAAGATGCTGGGCAGGGCCTCGTAGAAGAGCACATCGGAAACCATCTGCAGGGAGTTCAGGTTTAACAAACGAGCTTGATAGAGGCGGCTCTGATTGGCCAGGGCTGCTCCCGAAACCGCATTGACCAGGATCACCAGCAGACTGGGATAGGCTGCCAGCGCTACGATCGAGGTCTCTCCTACTCCGGCCACGATCAGGAACAATGGGAACAATGCGGACGCGGGAATGGAGCGCAAGGCGTGCAATGGGCCTTCGACAACTTTATAGGCGCGCTGGCGATAACCCAGAAACAATCCCGCCGGAATACCGAACACGCAGGCAACCAGCAAAGCCGCGAGCACGCGGAAGAGCGTCCAGCCGATATCCGCAAGCAGTCGCTCGCGGAGCATGCCCGGCACAGCGCGGGCTACGTTCCAGGGCGCGGGGAGAACGATGGGATCGACCAGGCGCAGCGCGGCGACGATTGCCCACAGGGCAATCAGGCCGCCAACGAAGGACAACGCGCGCCATTTTCGCCTGAACCAATCCATCGTCTAAATCAATCCGTCACTAAATCAACCATTACTTAAAGAACTGGTGTCATCAATGGTTCTCCGGGCGGGATGCCCCAGCCCTCAGGGGCTAAAGCCCGCATTTTTATCGGCCCTTATCGGCACGGCCGGAAGCCGTGCCCTACCCAACCCATTTATGAGACCAGTTTCAATCCATCGCCTAGACCAGTCCGTCGCGGATACCGTTGATCAGCGCCTGCTGCATGGCTCCGTAATCGGGCGTGTTTTCCTCGCGGGGAAAACCCAGGTGGAAGTCGAGATCGGACATCACCCGCACCGGCCGTCTGGCGATGATGATGCACCGCATACCGAGGGCCAGCGCATCCGAGACATTATGGGTAATGAGGACCAGTGTCATCCGGTCTTTGAGCGCAAGCTCGTGCAATGCGGAGGTGATCTCGGCTTTGACCTGGCCGTCGAGGGCCGAGAAGGGTTCATCTAAAATCACCAGTTTCGGTTTCCAGGAGAGGCAGCGGGAAAGCGCCAGGCGCTGTAACTCGCCTCCGGAAAGCTGCGCGGGATAAACATCGGACAGAGCGCTCAGCCGGAACAAGGTCATGAGGTAGCAGATGCGGTCGCGGCGCTCGCGGCTTTCCCACTTGAGTTTCTCCAACGGATAGCGCACGTTCTCGAGGACGGTCTGCCAGGGAAAAACGCCGTTCATCGGGTGTTGGTCCACGTATACCAAGTCCGACGGCCGGGTGAAGTCCGGGGAACGCCGGACGATTCCTTTTTGCGGGATGACGATGCCGGCCATGATGCGGCCCAGCGTGCTCTTACCGGCGCCGCTGGCGCCCATGATGGTCACGATCGAACCCTGTTCGATGCGCAACGAGAAGTCTTTGTACAACGCAACATTGACGCCGTTAACGCGAGCGGCAAAGGAAAAGTCGACGTCCTCGAGTTCAAGTGCGCTGCTGCGAGTGGAAAGCGCCGGACCGGTCATATTCCGCTCATTGCTTGGCCGCTCTTTGCTTGGCCGCTCATTGGGCCGCTCATCGGGCAGGATCCACCAGTCTGTGGGCGTCGATTTGTTCCGGGATCTCGCCCGTTTGGTAGAGCAGGTCGATGAACTGCTGGAGGTTGGCGACATCAACCTGGTTCGAGAGGGTGACGTCGGCAACATTCACACGGGCGGCGACCTCCGGCGGGAGCTTGATGTACTTGGTCAGCAGCGTGCGCGACTCGGCGGGATGCGCGGCCATGTAGTCCACTCCTTGTTGCAGAGCGTGCACGGCTCGCGCCGACAGATGCGGATGGTTGCGCTCGAACTCCCGTGAAATCACTGAGGCTCCAATGGGGCATGGGTTCAGCAGGTCGGCGTATACCGATCCGAAGAGCTGACGATAGCCGCCGTGGACGAGGGCCGTAGTGGTCACAGGCTCATAGGCGAAAAGCGCATCCACCGCGCCGGATTCAAGGCTGGAGAGCTGGGCCTGCGGGGGCAATTGCAGCATCGTAACGTTGGACGGATCGACTCCATGCTTCTTAAAAAACGCGCTCAGCATGTGACTGGGTGCGGTGCCGGGAAACACGCCGACTTTCTTTCCCTGCAAATCCTCGACGGTGTGCAGCGGAGAAGAGTCCCGGACGATAATTTTGTCGAGCGCGTTGGCATCGTTCATGCGGCTGTGGGAGAAGATGCGGACGCGACCGGGGCTTTGGATTTCCAGGTGGATGATCGGCACCAGCGACGTTGCCGGCAGAATATCGGCTTGGCCGGCGACCATGGTATTTACCAGATCGTTACTGCTGCCCACTGCAATCGCCTTCAGCCGCAGGTTTTCTCTCTCGAAAAGCCCCTGTTCCTGCGCTATGAAAACCGGCAAGCTCGGAATGATCTGCAGGTAGGCAACGCGCACCTCGCCGGCTTCCTTATGGGCTGATTTCCAAAACCCGAAGAGTGCCAGGAATACAATGACCGCGGCGCCGAGTGCCCATAGCCTGGATCGCATAGATTCACCGTCCGGCGCCGAACTGAGACGCCAAACGCGAACGTATTACTTGCCCACCCAACACGCCGGGCGTTTCTCCAAGAAGGCGGAGATGCCTTCCTGCGCGTCCGCCGCCATGGAGTTCATGGTCATAATCTCTTTCGCGTAGGCATACGCCTTGGGCTGGTCGAGGTCGACCTGGGTGTAGAAGGCCTGCTTGCCGATCGCCACCGTGAGTGGGCTGGCTTGGGCGATGCGCCGGGCCAGGGCGCGTGTCTCCTCGTGCAAGGAGGCCGCCGGCACAACCTTGTTAATCAGTCCCCATTCCGCCGCCGTTGCCGCCGGAATCATGTCGCCGGTCAGCAGCATCTGGAGCGCACGCTTGCGGCCGATGGCGCGGCTCAGAGCAACCATGGGCGTGGTGCAGAACAATCCGATGCGCACGCCGGGTGTGCCAAACGACGCCTCTTCAACAGCAATTGCCAGATCACAAGTTGCTACCAGTTGGCATCCGGCCGCTGTGGCTATTCCTTGGACTTCTGCAATCACAGGTTGCGGGATGGATTGGATTTTGGTCATCAGCTCACAGCAAACGTCGAAGGTTCGCCGATACTCGTTGATGTCCTTTCCCACCATTGCACTCAGATCATGACCGGAAGAGAAGACTTTCCCCGCAGCGGCTAGAATGACGGCTCGCAGCTCGCTATTCTTGCCGATGCCATCCAAACAGTCCAGCAACTCAAGCATGAGATCGAGCGACAGGGCATTGCGGCGATTGGGCCGATTCAGAGTGACCACGGCGACATTTTGTTCTGTTTCAAAGGAAATGTTCTCGTAGTCCGTCGAACAAGCGACTTGATGCATAGGCACCTTCCTGTGGACAGCGGTGAAAAGGCCGTCCCCATTATTATTGCTCCATTATCCACATTCTAGCCTCGCGACACGACGAAAAGAGGTAGTGGCTCAATTTGAAATCCACAGACTCTCGCGGCTCGAAGCTGGGATCGCGAATCATGTTTGGAATATCGAGGAACTGGTGGGATTATTGGTGGAATTAAGAAGTAAAGGGGATGGCATGATAATCATCAAAGTGGCGTTTCTGACTTGCGCGCTTTATATGGGGTTCGCGATCCTATTTCAAGCTGGCTTGCTCCTCGCTTTGCGTTGGACAGACAGCGTGTTCGTGGGCGGGAAGCTCTTGGTTGCGATTTCCGCGGTGATGTGGGCATTCTCGTTCGGCGTAGCATGGTACATCGTATCTGCCAACATCAGGGCGAAGTTCCCCCACTAAATTTCAAATTGGCCCACGACCCGAAAAGAGTGGCGGCGGGGAGCAACCACGGTTAGTCCCAAATCGGACAAGGTGAAGATTAGCGCGCTGCTTGCATTGCTTTCATGGTTGCGCGTGCTCTGGACTCGTAATATGCTGCGCTCGATTGGCAGTGCAGCCCTTCATCGTCAATGTCAATATCAATGTCAATGCCAAGGAGCAGAGCTATGCCCAGCAAATCCAGGCCATCCAGAAATCAGATGGCGACGACCCCAAGATGCGCGACCGCGGCAGACGCCCAGATTATTCTCCAGCTCTATGATCTGCGACGGGACACAGAGATGAGAAAGGCTCGGCACTTTATCGCGGCCGAGTTTTGGCCGGAAAGTGCCGAAGATACGCTGCGCATTGCCAGGGCGTATCCCAGCCGGGAAAATACGTGGTTGCGGCAGGTTACGAGCTATTGGGAAATGGCCGCTTCATTCGTGCTGCGGGGCGCGCTGCATGAGGGGTTGTTCTTCGATGCCAACGGTGAGATGTATTGTGTCTATGCAAAATTTAAGCCCTTTCTGAGCGAGATTCGCCAGAAGCTCCCTCAGTTTCTGCTCACGGTGGAGAAGGTGGTCGTGAACACGCAAGAGGGCCGTGATCGACTGGAGCGGCTTGAACGACGCCTTGCCCGCCGCCAACAGAAGCTGGCAGAGCGGCGTGCAGCGGTTGCCGCAACCTCGGCTGGGTTCAACTAGCCCGGGTAACTCCCGCCAGTTCTGCGAATTCATCCCGACTTCTGACTTAGGGGGACTGATTAAGTATTCGTTGGCAAAACTGGACGCTGTGAAGGAGCGACCCTCAGCGGCTAAAGCCGTCTGTTTGGCGGGTTGTAACGGCATGGCTGAAGCCATGCCCCTTCAAGGCTCCAGGAACCAACTTAATCAGAGATTCCTTAGAACGTGGCTCAGGAGAACCGGGGCTTTTGAAATACTCGGGGAATTATTCGCCCAAATCCGTTGCTTTCCACCCCGATTTATCTTGCTCCCTTCCTTTTGATCCCTGAGTTAATATGGAGGGGAAACCATGGATCAAAGCATTCTCAGATTGCCGGATCCAGTTGCAGGGGCTCCCCACGGAGAGCGACGCCGCAGTGTTCGTCAAAAGCTTCACACGCCGGTTTACGCCAGTTTCAATGGGCCGCAGACCGGGATGGTGGTGGATCTGAGCGAATTGCTCGATCTGCACGAAGAGGGCTTCGCCGTCCAAACCAGTGAACGGCTGGAGATGAACCGGGCGGTAACGCTCTGCCTCGATTTGCCTGAAACCAAGAGTTACATACATGGCAGTGGCCAGGTGATATGGAGCGATGACACGGGCCGCGGAGGCATCCAGTTTTCAGGGCTTCCTGAGAGTTCCCGGCAGATACTAAGAGAATGGCTCTTTGCCAATTTGCTGATCGCGTGCTCCAACCACGCTGCTCGAAAGGAGCAACTCGCGCGCCGCGAGGAAGAAAAATTACCCGAGCCGGAGCCGGTCGCTGAGGCCGGCAGTGTAGTCCCCATCTCCGATCAAAGCGGAACGCTCAGTTCGTTGGAGGCGGTGGAAGCGGTTGGCCGCGAGGTCGTCGCGATCGGTGACAACGTCGATGCAGTTTTGCAACTCGTCACCGAACGCGCCTTGAATCTCACCGGAGCCAGTGGCGCGGCCATGGCGTTTCTCACGGACTTTCTCACAGATTACAAGATGATCTGCCGGGCGCGAGCCGGTGAGCCGGCTCCGCCGCTGGGAGCTCCTGTGGACGTAAGAGAAGGGCTGTCCGGAGAGTGCGTTCGCAGCGGACTTCTCGTCTCGTGCGATGACATGGAAAACGATCCGCGTATCGATCCGGAAATCGGTCGCACGCTGGGCATAGGCTCGTTCATGGCCGCTCCTGTTGTGTCCGATTTCCAGGTGGTTGGCCTGCTGGAGGTTTTCTCTCCGCATCCGCATCGCTTCACGAAGGCCCACGGGACGATTTTGAACCAGCTCGTCGAAATGATTCCCAAACCCCACCGTGAAAAGGCTCAGCCTGAAAACGCCGCGCCTGAAATGACTCAACCGGAAACGCCGGTTAGGGCAGAGGCCGTGTCGGACGCGTCGCTGCCTCCGGCTTCGGATTCAGGTTTGATCGAGTTTGAGTCGATCCAAGCGCTTCGTGAGGCCTTGTGGGAACGGGAGCCTGAATTCTCCGAGCAAGTCTCGCCGCCGCTTCCCGAAATCATCGCAGAGCAAATTCCGGAGCAGGCCCCCGAGACTGCGCCCGCAGCTCCATCGAGCTTGCTTTATCGCACCCTGATCGGACTGGCCATTGCAGTGATCGCGATGGCGCTCGGCTATTTGGCCGGACCCATCGTCGAGAGGCGTTGGGCCCGCTCACCGCAAGCGGCCTCGACGGTTTCACGACAAAGCGCGATCGATCATGACGCGAAAGCAAATCCCCTGGGAAGCTTGCGAAGCCTCGCCGATCGGGGAGACGCTGACGCGCAATGGCAGATGGGCGTGCGCTACCACAACGGAGAGGGCGTTCCGCGGGATGACGCGCAGGCCATGCAGTGGTTCCTGCGCGCCGCCGAACAGGGGCATGTTGTCGCGCAGGCTACGCTTGGTGCCTACTATTGGGCGGGGCGTGGAGTTCCTCAAGATTTGTCCAAAGCCTATTTCTGGTCTGCAATCGCGCTTGCCCAGGGTGACGAGAACAGCAAATCTCGACTTGAAGGATTGGCTTCGCAAATGACCCGGGCGCAGGTCTTGGCCGCCCGCCAGCAGGCAGAAGCCTGGCTCCGCTCCCATAACCTGCGAGCGAAATCCGACGCGAACTGAAGTGGCGACGGATTACCCGCCTTGGTAGTGGCGCAGTTTGAAAATTGCCGTCCCTCAGCGGCTAAACAGATTGCTGAAAAACTCGGCTTTGGGTGCACAGCCCCTAAAGGGGCACCTCAATTCAAAGAACTTATGGCATCGCTGAAGCGATGCCCTGATACGAAACTTGAGTTTTTCAGCACTCTGTAACGCCGCGATGAAAATGCGATTCTTACGGCACGGCTGAAGAGGCTGCGGAAAAAGTCGGGTTGCACGCTGCGCAGCCCGCAGCGGCTAAACAGTTTGCTGAAAAAGTGTTTTCGCAGACTAGCCTTCCCTCAGCGGCTGGAAGCCGCCGTTGATTCGGCTTGACTTGCGGCACGAGTGGAACTCGTGCCCTTCCCGTTCCGGGCCAATTTCGGAGTTTTTCAGCAAACTGTAAAGCCGCGATTGATTTTGCTAGACTTACGGCGCGGCTGAAGCCGCGCCCCTTCAAAACAAGGTCAAAATCAGAGTTTTTCCGCAAGCTGTGAAGCCGTGCCCTTTCAAAGCCGCTTCAAACTGCACCACTACCTCCGCCCTATTAGCCACAGACAGACCCGATCCCTCAGCCGTAGAATATAGGTGTGGCCACGCTACGCGAAATTCTCGCTGCCGACGATCGAGTCCGCGAAGGCGACCCCGCTCTTTGGGAAAAGCTGGATCGCAATCGAGTGCGCTGCTATGCCTGCGGCCACTGCTGCCCGATTCCGGAGGGACAGCCCGGTGTCTGCAAGGTTCGTTTCAACCACGGTGGCACGCTCTACGTTCCCTGGGGCTATGTCGCCGGAGCGCAGTGTGACCCCATCGAGAAGAAGCCGTTTTTCCACGCCCACCCTGGAGCCCTGGCTTACAGTTTCGGAATGCTGGGCTGCGATCTGCACTGCTCCTATTGCCAGAACTGGGTCACTTCGCAGGCGCTGCGCGACCCGAACGCTGTCTCACCGCCGCTCGAGGCCGATCCGGAACTGCTGATCAAAGACGCGCTTGCGCAAGGCGCAAAGGTTGTGGTCAGCACTTATAACGAGCCGCTGATCACGAGCGAGTGGGCGGTTGCGGTTTTCCGCCAGGCCCGGCAGGCAGGCTTGCTGACCGCATATGTTTCGAATGGCAACGGGACGCCGCAGGTGCTCGAGTATCTCCATCCTTGGATCGATCTCTACAAGGTGGATCTCAAGAGCTTCGACGATCGCCACTATCGCGAACTCGGGGGACGCCTGCACCCGATCCTCGACACCATCCGCAGTTTGCACCGAATGGGTGTGTGGCTGGAGATCGTCACCTTACTCATTCCCGGGTTCAACGACAGCGACGAAGAACTGCGCAAGTTGACCGCATTTTTGGCCGGCGTTTCGCCAGACATCCCCTGGCACGTGACCGCCTTTCACCAGGACTACCACATGACTTCACTCGACGATACGCGTCCCGAAGATTTGCTACGCGCCGCTGCCATCGGTCGTGAAGCCGGATTGCGCTACATCTACGCCGGCAACCTTCCTGGACAGGTGGAGGGTCTGGAAGATACTCATTGCCATCAGTGCGGCGAAATGCTGATCCAGCGCTATGGATATTCAATCGAAAAGTACAAGTTGACGGCGCAAGGCAAGTGCCCGGCCTGCCACACGCCAGTCCCCGGCCGCTGGTCGGAAAAATTTGACGGCCAGGTTGCAGCCGCGCCTTTTCTGTCCCGCAGGCAGGCACAATTGGTTAGAATCCTTTCGCGACAATAATCGATAGTCATGCGAACGACGAAAACATTGCGGCTGTCAGTCTTATTGTGCCTGGGCTTGTTAGGTATGGCGCTGGGCTGTTCTCCGCGCAATTTCCTGACTCGCCGGCTCGCTGCCGATTTGATCTCGGCCTCCGACGCATTCAAAGAGCCGCAATTGTTCTGGCTCCGGACCGGCATCGTTTCCAATAAGGATTTCAGTTCTCCCGACTACATGGTGTTACAGCGCCGCGGATGGATCATCGCCAACGCGCAGAAATGTCCCGCCGGCGTCGACCCTCCGCCCTGCTGGGACGTATTGCTCACGCCGATCGGAGTGGATACGGTACGGCCGCTGATTTCGGGTGCGCTTCCCGACAAAGGTCACGACAATGCACCGATGGCGATCGAAGTTGCGCGCCGCGAACTGCTGGGCATCTCCGGAATCAGCAAGGGTGGCAACTTCGCCGATGTCGAGTTCACCTGGCGCTGGGTTCCCATCAATCAGGTGGGTTCGGCGCTTTACGACAGCGGAGTGCACTACCGCTCGACCGTCGGATTCCGTAGCTATGACGACGGCTGGCGGGTTGTGGACCAATCCGTCCCCAGCAACCAGACGCTCGATGAGGCGCTACGCGACGCTCAACCCACTACGCCGTGAGAGAGCGAGGTGTCTTCTAGTGTGCCAAGGGAAAACCCGGGTTCCGTATTCGGGCAGTCCTTAGCGACGCCGGAAACCGGTGGAGACGGGGTTAAACCGTCTATTCCTCTTCCGCTGAGCTCTGGCTTGCTGCTGGGATTCCACGGCCGTGTCCGGCTTGGGATTGTCCTTGGTGCCCGTGTCCCCGAGTCAATAGTACTCATGTTCTCGCAAGGAGTGCACTTCTGATTCGGATTGCCCTTGCCATGGCTGCTAGACTTGTTCAGAGCCACAATGCCACGCTTCTTTTATATCGGCCCGCTGCTGGCGATCGCGGCGCTGTTGTCTGTGCCAATTTCGGCGCAGACTTCTGCGCCCACGAGTGCGCAGAATAATTCGGCGAAGAGTGCGCGGGAGAGAACTCGCGTCGAGCACGTCGTCGTGCGCGGGAGCGGTGACGCGATGGAAGTGGAGATACGGACCTCCGGAGCAACGGTCGCGCCCAAGACCCAGGCCATGAACGGACCCGATCGCATCGTCGTGGATTTTCCCGGCGCTCTACCCTCCGCTGAGTTGCACGCCCTCAAAGTCAATCGTGGCGCGCTGAAGGGAATCCGCTGTGGACTGTTTTTTGACAATCCTCCGATTACGCGTGTCGTGCTCGATCTTGCGGAGCCGCTGTCGTATCGGATTTCTACCATCCAGAATGCGATTGTTGTAACGCTGGGTCCGGTAAAGTTGGGACCGGTGAAGGTCGGTCCGGTCACCGCCCCTGGAGCCCAGCCTCCTGCTGTGCCACATGCGCCCGCCGCCAAGCTTCAGAATGTCTCGCTTGCCACGCGGACGCCTGCCGAGCATACGAATGCCGCGGGGACGAATGTTGCGGCCGCCAGAGTCTCTCCTGTCGTTTCCAATACGACGGCGCCGCCTCCCGCAGCGCCGCCGCCGAAGCCGCTCGTGACCGTGACCTTGGGAGACGGAATGCTGCGCATTCGCGCCGAGAAAGCTACGTTCGCGCAAGTGTTGTCCGAAGTGCAGCGCCAGACGAAGGCCGAGATTGCCATTCCGTCCGGCGCCGACCAGGAACGAGTGGACGCCGATCTTGGTCCGGCCCCAGTGCTCGAAGTACTGGCATCGCTGCTGAATGGCTCGCCCTATAATTTTATTCTGGTCGGCAACGAGCTCAGCGTCGAACGCGTCATCCTAACTCGCCGCGATCCCAACATCTTCTAATGAAACTCTGATTAAGTCTTCGCCGGCGAGACCCCTTGCTCCTGAAGCGTGGCCCCAGCGGTCAAACAGAGTACTGAAAAAGTCGTCTTTGCCATGCCCAGCCCCTGAAGGGGCCTCTGATTTCGAAGAACTTACGGTATCGCTAAAAGCGATACCCTGATACGAACCGTGTTTTTCAGCACTCTGTAAAGCCGCGTGTGTGTTATGACGGGTTTTGGCGGCACGGCTGAAGCCGTGCCCTTTCAAAGCTATAGCGCAGGCGCGCTCTTAGTTGGACGTAGGCTTCGCAGGCTACGCCGGGCTGTTCTATGTGGGTTAGGAAGAGCTGGCGCAGGGCGGCGGTGGTTAGGCGGCCCTCAAGATAGGCGTCGTAGAGATCGTTGCCGGTGAGGTAACCGAGTTGCTGGGCGACGTATTCGTACTGGCGTCCGGTGAAGGCTGGAACTGGCGCGAGCGATTCGGGAGCGGACGGCTGGCGCCGGGAGCGTTGGCGATTTATATGGTTATAACGAAGGACGTGTTCGCGGTGTTGGATCAGGAAGTCGAGAGCTTCGACGGCGGCGGCAAAGGGAAGCGAAGTCTGGTGTTCGAGGTCTTCACGAGTCACGTCGAACAAATCCGCGAGATCGGCATCGCGGAGGGCGGGACGCGCGGGGTGTAAGATGCGCGATCCGAAAAAGGCGAGCGCGTGTTCGAATACGGCCATGTAAAACGCGTCGTCTCTGGTTAGCGACTGGGCGACCTGCGCGCTGTGCGGTGCGGCGTGCGGTGCCAAAACCTTGCCGTTCGAAAGATTCGGCAGTCCGCGGCAGGCTTGATGAAGGAAGCGGGTAGCGTCTTCGGCAGAGGAGGTCATGCGGAACTGGCGTACGTACACGGCGTTGATGGGCGTGAGGTAGACGCTGCCGCGCTCGTGAACTCGGCGAAGTAACGATCGGCGGTGTTCGGCGGTGAACCCTTTGCGCGATAAGAGACGGCGCAGGAGCGCATCGGAGCTGCGCGAGTAGACTTCGGGCATGAGGTCAACCAGGAGCCGGGGCTGCGTCGTGTTGTGCGCGGAGTACTGGTTGATGCCTAGAAAGCGCACCATGCCGTCGATCAGGTTGTAGAGCGTGGGGCCGAGGTCGGGCGCACTGTGGTCATTATCATTGCGTCCCCAGCGGTCGAGGCAGAGCCGGTAGTTCTCGTATTTCTCCAGCGGCGTGGCGTTGAAGACGCAGAGAACATTTTCGCGGGCGTCTTTGCGGACCTCGTTGCGTACTTCTTTGCGGACCTCTTTGCGAACCTCTTTCCGAACTTGGACGGCTTCGACGTGGTCGCCGGCTTCTCCGGCGGCGCGCCAGTAAAGGGCGTCGACGTTCTGGAGAATGGTGAGCAGGGGTTCCGCGGGAAGCCGCTGCTGGAGCAGCGCGGGCAGATGCTGGGGCGCGAGGTGCGACTCGCCGAAAAGCACCAGGATGAGCGCGTCGGGATGGCGGCGGCGGAGTTCGGCAATCTTGTCGGCGGCGTGGCGATCGCGAGCCCCGATTTTGCGCAGATCGTCGCGAGGCATACAATCCAGGCCATAGATGGATGCGCCGTGGTCGCGGGCGGCGGAGAGCAGTTCGTAAAATGGAGGCCAGTCGTATCCCCAGTCGAGTTCGAAACGGATGCGCTGGCGCAGTTCGTCTTCCGCAATCTCGGCGCGGAACCATTCGTCGAGAATGTGCTGGTTGCGGGAAAAAATGGTTTCGACTCCCAGCACTACGGGACGCCGGCGGAGTTCAGGATCGCGGAGGAGCGAGGCGAGATAGCGCTGCGAGTTGGGCAGGGCGTGGTAGTCGCCGACCAGAACGATTCCAGCGTTGGCGATTTGGTGGCGGACATCGCTGGGGGTGAGGACTTTCTGGTAGGAGCGGTAGGCCTCGCGAAAGTCGCGGAGATATTTGCGCCCGGCGGCGGGATCAATGGCACGAATCTCACGCTCGACGCTGGCGATGGCGTGGAGTTGGGCGGCACTGCGCCGCGATCGTAAGATGCCGGTGGTTGCCATCGGTAGAAATTTGTAATTTCTGATTTGTAATTTGCAATTGAGCCCATTTGCAGGCCGAGTTCGATTTGCCTATCACAAATTACAAATCACAAATGCCTCTAGACTGCCTCCTTGACTTGCCTTGCCTGCATCCCTATCCTCAGCTTCGAGGCCGCTCATTGGATGCCTCGTGGAGCGCCAACTTTGCCTTTTCTTCCGCCGGAAAACCTGACTATTGCCACTACCGGCGCTAGTGGGTCGTTATTTTTGAAGCACTTTCTTCTCACCGTGGAACGCGATCCGCGGGTGAAGACGGTGAACTTCATCGCTTCTGACAGCGGACTGCGCGTCATGGCCGAGGAACTCGGTGTCGAAGGCCGCTCCGATCTCCTACATCAAATCATCGGCGCGCCTTCCGCAAAGATTCAGCAGCAGTCCAACAGCGATATCGGAGCGAACGTGGCCAGCGGGTCGTATCCTTCGGACGCGATGGTCGTGATCCCGTGCAGCGTCGGCACGCTGGGCCGCATTGCGAACGGCTCGGCCTCGCGCCTGATCGAGCGCGCCGCCGATGTGACTCTTAAGGAACGCCGGCCACTCGTGCTGTGTATCCGCGAGACGCCGCTCAACAGAATTCATATCCGCAACATGTCGCTGGCGGCGGACGCGGGTGCGACGATCTTCCCGCTCATCCCAACGTTCTATAACCATCCATCGAGCGCCGATGCCATGGCACACGAATTTGCGAACCGTGTGCTGGCGCATATAGGCCTGCCCCAACCGGACGCCTTCCGGTGGAAGGGCTGACGCCAGTTCTCAGTTCTCGGTTCTCAGTTCTCAGAAAAACCCTCGTTCCGGGACGGGAGGTTTTACTGAGAAGTGAGACGGAGAACTTTCTTAAGAAGAATTTTCTTAAAGAACAATGACTTTGGGGGGAAGCCTTTCCTGCCTTGCAGGGGTGTTTTTAGTCTAGGGGAGGGGCAGTAACGAAGGTAGGTATCTGGCGGGCATGTACTGCGAGTGCCGGGCTGAAGCAGTTCCCAGCGCTTAGTGTGGATTGAACCGCGCGATCAAGAGATTTTCTGAGAACTGAGAACCGAGAACTCTTTCTAAGGAGGGTCTGATTAAGTGTAATAGTTCGTGGGTGTTGAAAAAGTACGTCAGCGGAACGGCTTTTTCGGCTGCGAGTGCCGCTGCCAAGTTTTTCTTCCCTCTGTTCGGCTAAGCGGTAGCTGGCAGAACCGGTGTTGTCGGCTGGCTGAGGAACCGCACCAGTCGCTTGATGTTCTGCGCAGCCGCTGCCAGGAAGAACTGCTCCCGAACGAACTTCAAGCGTCGTAAGCGCAAGCGGCGCAGTCCGATCTGATTCTTCAGTTCCGCAAACAAAGCCTCGACTTTCTTTCGCTGTCGTTGCGCCGTGGAAAACTCGGGGGTGTTCGCCAACTCCCGTGCGCGTTGTCGTGCCGACTCATGGATGTGAATGGCGAGATATTTATATCGTCCACTCGTGCACTGCGCTTTTTGCGAGCAGGCTCCGCAGCGTTTCGCGCTGCCGATATAGGCATGGGCACGATTGCGAACGTTCAAGCCAACGTAGTTCAGTTGCTCTCCCGCAGGACAACGGTAGCTGGTTGCTCTCCGGCTGATAGGTAAATCGCTCCGGGCCATAGCCGGGATTGTTCTTTCGCAGAGCACTGTCTCGCGTGCGCATATAAGGGGTGATGCCCGCGATCCAGCAACCATTGCAGAAACTCCCCATTGCCATAGGTCGTATCGGCTGCTATGGAGGCTGGCTTTCCTCCTTGTCGCTGGACAAAGCGGATGATCATGTCCTGTGCGGCCACCGTCTCCTGACTCATGCGGGCCGCCGTCGCTTGTACACCCACGACCACGCAACTGTGATTGTCCACGAGATAGTTGTCGTAGTATCCCAGCCGGGCAGGCGTTCCGCCTTTGGTGGCATAGGTGGAATCGGGATCGGTCGTCGACACTTGTTCTTGCTTATTCACCGGTTCTTCCACCGGGTTCTGCTGTTCCACCTCCTGCAGATACTGACGCAGCGTGTAATGGACCTCTGCAGCTTCCATCAACTGCTCGCGTGGAATGCGGCTCTCCTTGGCCGCATTGGCTTCCACGAAGCTTCCGTCCACCGACAGGTTGTCGCCGCGCACCAGCCCTACCTCCACACACTGCTGCACAATCTGTTCAAACAACTGCTCGAACAACTTCGACTCTTGGAATCGTCCGTGCCGGTTCTTGGAGAACGTCGAGTGATGCGGAATCTCTTCATCGAAACTCAGCCCCGTGAACCAGCGCCACGCCAGATGCATGCGCAGTTCCTCGACCAGTTTGCGCTCGCTGGTGACACCGTACAGGTAACCAATCAGCAGAATGCGCAGCAGAAGTTCGGGATCAATCGAAGGTCGGCCCGTGTCGCTGTAGCTCTCCTTCAATCGCTCCCGCACAAAGTCAAAGCTGACGTGTTTATCGATCAGCCGCAGCAGATGGTTTTCAGGAACCTGGTCTTCCAGACGGAAGTAGTAGAACAGCGACTCTGAGCGAGCGTGGTGTCCCATCATGAGCAGCAGGCCTCCGAGCATGGCGATGAACAGCAGCATCAAGAACTCTCGCCTGCTTATAACCGGAACCTTGCTTCACCACAAGCATCAACTCAGGCACTTTTTCAACAGCCACGTTCGAACTCGAACTTGCGGACAGGGTTGACAAGGCTCCACGTATCGGACACTACCGAATCGGGGGATTTTGAGAGTAATCGGGAGTGGGTGTTGAAAAAGTACGTCAGCGGAACGGCTTTTTCGGCTGCGAGTGCCGCTGCCAAGTTTTTCTTCCCTCTGTTCGGCTAAGCGGTAGCTGGCAGAACCGGTGTTGTCGGCTGGCTGAGGAACCGCACCAGTCGCTTGATGTTCTGCGCAGCCGCTGCCAGGAAGAACTGCTCCCGAACGAACTTCAAGCGTCGTAAGCGCAAGCGGCGCAGTCCGATCTGATTCTTCAGTTCCGCAAACAAAGCCTCGACTTTCTTTCGCTGTCGTTGCGCCGTGGAAAACTCGGGGGTGTTCGCCAACTCCCGTGCGCGTTGTCGTGCCGACTCATGGATGTGAATGGCGAGATATTTATATCGTCCACTCGTGCACTGCGCTTTTTGCGAGCAGGCTCCGCAGCGTTTCGCGCTGCCGATATAGGCATGGGCACGATTGCGAACGTTCAAGCCAACGTAGTTCAGTTGCTCTCCCGCAGGACAACGGTAGCTGTTGCTCTCCGGCTGATAGGTAAATCGCTCCGGGCCATAGCCGGGATTGTTCTTTCGCAGAGCACTGTCTCGCGTGCGCATATAAGGGGTGATGCCCGCGATCCAGCAACCATTGCAGAAACTCCCCATTGCCATAGGTCGTATCGGCTGCTATGGAGGCTGGCTTTCCTCCTTGTCGCTGGACAAAGCGGATGATCATGTCCTGTGCGGCCACCGTCTCCTGACTCATGCGGGCCGCCGTCGCTTGTACACCCACGACCACGCAACTGTGATTGTCCACGAGATAGTTGTCGTAGTATCCCAGCCGGGCAGGCGTTCCGCCTTTGGTGGCATAGGTGGAATCGGGATCGGTCGTCGACACTTGTTCTTGCTTATTCACCGGTTCTTCCACCGGGTTCTGCTGTTCCACCTCCTGCAGATACTGACGCAGCGTGTAATGGACCTCTGCAGCTTCCATCAACTGCTCGCGTGGAATGCGGCTCTCCTTGGCCGCATTGGCTTCCACGAAGCTTCCGTCCACCGACAGGTTGTCGCCGCGCACCAGCCCTACCTCCACACACTGCTGCACAATCTGTTCAAACAACTGCTCGAACAACTTCGACTCTTGGAATCGTCCGTGCCGGTTCTTGGAGAACGTCGAGTGATGCGGAATCTCTTCATCGAAACTCAGCCCCGTGAACCAGCGCCACGCCAGATGCATGCGCAGTTCCTCGACCAGTTTGCGCTCGCTGGTGACACCGTACAGGTAACCAATCAGCAGAATGCGCAGCAGAAGTTCGGGATCAATCGAAGGTCGGCCCGTGTCGCTGTAGCTCTCCTTCAATCGCTCCCGCACAAAGTCAAAGCTGACGTGTTTATCGATCAGCCGCAGCAGATGGTTTTCAGGAACCTGGTCTTCCAGACGGAAGTAGTAGAACAGCGACTCTGAGCGAGCGTGGTGTCCCATCATGAGCAGCAGGCCTCCGAGCATGGCGATGAACAGCAGCATCAAGAACTCTCGCCTGCTTATAACCGGAACCTTGCTTCACCACAAGCATCAACTCAGGCACTTTTTCAACAGCCACGGGATTTATCGCCAACAACCAGGCGTGCGGATGGTCTGTGGCCGCTAGGTCAGCCAAACGGAGCGGAAGATTCGCCTACGGGGTCCGCACGAAGCCGTGATACACGCCGCTCGCGTCAACGTAGAATCCCGTTACCGCGCCCGACACGTTAATGCTCGAAGGACCTATAGTGCCTTGGCCAGTTCCTGTCCCCGCGCCCGGAGGATCAAATGTGGTGATCGTGCCGTCGGGAGTGCGTATGAAGCCATGCGCCACAAAGCTGGCATCGATAAAATTTCCTTCCGTGATGCCCGCCTGATTGGTTGCGACGGCCTGAGTGCCCTGGCCCGATATTCGAAAAAAGGGCCGGGGACGGCTGGAACCCGGCGGTTGGTTGGTATGACTGCTCCCCGTGCCCGGGACGTCAAACATGGTGAAAGTGCCATCGGGGGCGCGCAGGAAGCCGTGAAAGACACCGCTGGCATCTATGATGGTTCCAGGGATGGTGCCCGTCGGGCCGATCGTGTTAGGAATAGTACCCTGGGCGGGACCGGTCCCCGCGCCCGGCGCATCGAAGTTGGTAAGTGTGCCGTCAGGGTCGCGCACGTAGCCGTGAAGCGCTCCGTTTGCATCGAAGTACGGACCTGTGATGGTGCCCGCCGGATCGATGCCCACGGTATCTGCATCCGTAAAGACGCTGCCTGACGGGTCGAAGAAGGTGTACGTTCCGTCGGGAGCGAGCAGAAAACCGTGCCCCCCGCCGCTCGCGTCAATGATGTACCCCGAGATTTCGCCAGCCAGATTGATGGCTGCGGGACGGGTACCTTGATGGCAGCCGGTCCCGCAGGGGCCACCCGCGCCGGGAGCATCGAAGGTGGTTATCGTGCCGTCGGAAGTACGCAGGAAGCCGTGATCAGTACCAAGATTGTCGCCATAAAGCCCGACAACTGTACCTGCATCGTTGATGCCGAAGGCGTAAGTGCCCTCGCCGGAGACGGTGCCCGCGCCCGGGGCGTCAAACGTGGTAAATCTGCCCTGAGCATCGCGCACGAAGCCGTGGGTCACGCCGTTCGCGTCGGTGTAGATTCCGACGATCATGCCAGACTGGTTGTTTTGCTCAGGGAGGGTACCTTGCCCCGCACTCGTGCCTGCGCCCGGAGCGTCGAAAGTGGCGATCTGCGGAGCGGCGACATTTGTGGTCGTGCCGTTCCCGCAGCCACTTATGAGGCAGGTCAAAAGGACGAACATCAGAAAACCGATGCGTTTCATAATTCTTCTCCTTGGTTGAGAAGGGCCTGATCCTGAAGGGAAGAAGGACTCGATTAAAGCGCCCCAGTTAGAGGAGGTAGAAAGGGGGGCGAAAAAAGACGTACCAACTGGCGAAGGATTCTCCTGCTGCCTCCATTTCGTTGTCAAGGAAAAAAGGATAGCTGTTGCAATCAGCGATAGCACTCAAAACCCCCGGTTAATGAGTGTTATCGAGAGTGGGTGTTGAAAAAGTACGTCAGCAGAACGTCCTTTTCAGCTACGAGTGCCGCTGCCAAGTTTTTCTTCACTCTGTTCGGCTAAGCGGTGGCTGGCAGAACCGGTGTTATCGGCTGGCTGAGGAACCGCACTAGGCGCTTGATGTTCTGGGCCGCTGCGGCCAGGAAGAACTGCTCCCGCACGAACTTCAGCCTCCGCAAGCGTTATTTGCGGTGGATTTTCACCGAATCCTTCTCGAAAGCCCGCACCTGCTTCGCTAAAGCCTCTTCCAGAGGCGAAAATGTTGACTACGTCGTACAGCACGCAGCATCAGCGATTCGGAGAATTCAAAGCCGAGAGCTGGGCAAGCCTCTACGTGGAAGTCGACGGTCACGTTTGGTTCTTCGGCAGCGGAGGATATCCCTTTTGGGACCCTGTTGGTCACGCGAATATGTGCGGCAAACCGGGTGAACAGACGACGCAGGGCAAACTGATTACGCGGGTCGAGCCCGAGTATCCGGAGAGCGCAAAAGGCAAGCATGTTGGGGGCGTGGTGCGCGCGCGACTCACCGTGGCGAAAGATGGCACAATCTCGGAGGCCGAGATCATAAGGGGCGATCCGCTTTTAGCCGATGCAGCCAAGAAAGCGTTCTTGCAGTGGCGCTACACCCCATTCATAAATTGCGGGCAGCCGACGGAAAAGAGGATCCTGGGGGAGGTAACGTTCACTCCGCCGTCCTAGAGACGGAGACTCTGAGATAGCAACTTCGCTGTGCCGTTGACGCAATCAGGAGTGGGTGTTGAAAAAGTCACTGCGATTAGCAGGTGAGATTTAGCAAAAACATGTCAGAAGGAGAAGGTCCTTCCCATGCTGCGCTGGATTTCAATCCTCGGAGGCCTGCTGATCATGATGGGGCAACACGATCGTTCCGAAGCCTTGTTTTATTACTTCCGCCTGGAAGATCAGGTTCCTGAGACTCACCTGCTGCGGCTCATCGATAGGCACATCAGCTTTGCCTTCGTGCGGGAGCGGCTGCAAGAGAGTTACAGCGATACGGGCCGCCCGTCCATCGATCCCGAGCTTCTGCTGCGCATCCTGTTGATCGGCTATCTGTATGGCATCACCAGCGAACGCAAGTTGGTCGAGGAACTGCGCATGCATCTGGCGTGGCGCTGGTTTACCGGCTTGGGTTTCGATCAGGAGATCCCGCATCACTCGACGTTTTCGAAGAACCGACACGGACGGTTTCAGGAATCGAAGCTGTTCGAGCAGGTGTTTGAACAGATCGTGCGGCAGTGTGTGGAAGTGGGATTGGTCAAGGCGAAGATCTGTCGGTAGATGGCAGCTTCGTGGAGGCGAACGCGGCGAAACAGAGCCGTATTCCCCGGGAGCAACTAGCGGAAGCGGCTGAAGTCCATCACACCCTACGCCAGTATCTGGTGGAACTGGAACAACAGAACCCGGTGGAAGAACCGGTGCATGAGCAATCAGGTGTCGACCACCGATCCCGATTCCACCTACGCCACCAAGGGGGGCACGCCGGCTCGACTGGGGTATTACGACAACTATTTGGTGGACAATCCCAGCTGCGTGATTGTGGGAGTACAGGCCACCGCGGCGCGTATGAGCCAGGAAACCGTGGCCGCGCAAGACATGCTCACCCGTTTCACCGAATGGCAAGGACGAGCGCCGGAATCGGTGGCGGCCGATACCACCTACGGAAATGGCGAGTTCCTGCAATGGTTAGCGGATCGGGACATCACTCCGTACATGCGAACCCGGGACAGTATTCACAGAAAGAACAGCCCGTTCTTTGGTCCTGAGCAGTTTACCTATCAGCCCGAAAGCAACAGCTACCGCTGCCCCGCAGGGCAGCAACTCAACTATGGCGGTCGCAACCAGCGGAACCGCACCTATGCCTACATCGGAACTCGCAAACGTTGCGGTGCGTGTGTGCTAAAAGGGCAATGCACCAGCGGAGCGTTTCGCTTTCTTGCCATCCACAGGGAGGAGCCCGCCCGGCAACGCGCGCGGGACTTGGCGAGCACGCCCGAGTTTGCGCAGGCACAACGGCAGAGGAAAAAAGTGGAAGCCTTGTTCGCGGAACTGAAGAATCAGATCGGGCTGCGCCGCTTACGCTTGCGGAGGCTGAAGTTCGTGCGGGAGCAGTTCTTCCTGGCCGCAGCGGCCCAGAACATCAAGCGCCTAGTGCGGTTCCTCAGCCAGCCGATAACACCGGTTCTGCCAGCCACCGCTTAGCCGAACAGAGTGAAGAAAAACTTGGCAGCGGCACTCGTAGCTGAAAAGGACGTTCTGCTGACGTACTTTTTCAACACCCACCGCCGATTGCACTCCATCGGACTGCGAAGAAGGCATGCAGCCAAAGGGTTTCAGCGCCAGCACCATGTGGCATAGCTTATGAATCGTGTAGTAAACGTTCTTGCCTACCTCCAGGTGTCCTTCACCGCCTCGCGCGAACTGGTTGTAGAAAGGATGGGCCAGCTCGGCCAAGTCTGTCTGCGGCACCAGGTGGTGTGTAATACCGCCCATGTTCTTGATCGTGCGGTGGTAGAAGTACTGCCATGCTTTCTCACCGAAGCCAATGCCCCAGAGCTTCTTATGCAAGCCGAAATAGTTGGCCAGATTTTTCTTGAGTTCATACCACTCTGGATTGCGGTGCGGGCGGTTTACCGGCCATTTCGCAATCGCATGCACCTTTGCCTGATACATCAGGTAAGCCACCCACGTGGCGATCGGTTCCACCACCACTTGAGCGCCTTCGCGCTCGAGAAAATCGAACATGTGGAAGTTGCCATCGCCTTCCGTGATCTGCGCCCAGAACTCGCCCGTGATCTTCACCACTGGCTTGACCTTGGTGCGATCGACTTCGATGCGATCCATCCTTTCGCGCGCGGTATGCAGAGCTTCCAGATAGTCCTTGCCCCACATATGCTCGTGCATCTTGCCAAAAACATTGGCGGTGTTTCTGAGCACCTTGTTGCTCTTGAATTTCGGCTTGAGCCAATCAGGCGCCCGCCGCTCAATCTCGAAAGAGTCGCGATCCCTGAGATCATCGCAAAGCCCATCCACCATTTCCCGGAATACGCGGTCGGTTTCGCCCTTGTTCACCTCGAAGGGGCGGATCTGGTAGATCAGGTCGTTAATCACATCGCCGAGATGCATGGCATTTAGCATTCCGAGTCCGAAGTCAATCGTGAATTTCAGGCCCGGCTCGCCGGACGCCGCTTTGATCCCGTCACTGCCTTTGAACAGCAGGACGCGAAAACCATCGAATCCGGCGTTTTTCAGCGCAAAGCGATATTCCGCCTCATACATGCCGAAGCGGCAGGGACCGCAGGATCCTGCCGTGAAGAACACGAAGTTGTTCAGGATCTTCTCTCGCGACAGCCCCTCCTTCTCCAAAAACTGAAGGTACTGCACGAGATTACCCACGGTGAAGTAGGTTGGATTACATTGGCCGTTGTTACCGAACTCCTTGCCGGTCTGGAAGGCCGCCACATTGGGAACGGGCAACTTCTCGCACCGGTAGCCACAGCCCTGAAAGACGGCGCGGATCAGGTCTTCATGCTTCCACGTAAAACCACCAAACAGAATCGTGACGCGATCACGTTCCTCGGCGGTGAACGCACGTTCTACCGGGCGATGAAAGTGAGTGGGTTGGTCCAAACCAGCGATCTTGCGCAACCTGCTGCGTTCCGCCTCCAGGCGCTGTTTGATTTCCTGATCGTTGTCAATTTGTACGAGATTCGTCGCCATAGTCCTCCTCCAGCGGATGCGATGTTTTTGATTGTGAGATTGCGGACAGCAGGGTATCTATCCGCGCGGCAGGCATTGGTACAAAAATAAAATGAAGGGAATTGAACAAGACTTTGGATATTAAGAGAGGCGCGCAGGTCTCCTCCCCAACCTCGCAGAGCACTTTCAAACCTGCGATCTGACGTCACTAGAAACTCCCAAAGCGTGCTACAGGAGGTTCGAGATTTTGCGCCAGCGAGACTCGTTGAGCTACGGATCCCCAGGCGCCGGACAAGCGCATACTATTACAGCCACGCGGCTTTCGCCGGAGATGCCCCCCTTTGGCAAGGCCCACCAGCGCGAGGCGACGACGCACCCCAAATGTGCCACAACCACGACGGCGATTCTATACAGCGTTACTGGTATTCGGGCTTTTGTTCACCCGATCTTCCTTCTCTTGTAGAAGGCGATTGATTTGGACTGCCAATTTCCAACTTGGCAGCACCCCCACTTGTGTTGAATTTTGCAACAATCTATCACCGCAGGACTTGGGAGTCAACCGCCCAGCGCTCCGTCGGGCGTGCGCCGCACCGACTGGATCTCGATGGGTTGGAGCTGATTAACGGACCTCGGATCGGTGTCGTGTCGAACAACATCATTGCCGGTGGCTCGCGATTCGCCAGTGGGTTGGGTGGGATATAGCGAACCAGCGGCAACTCGATCTCGCCGGCCCGATGCAGCATTAACAGAATACCGCGGCACACCATGTCGCATCGTGCGCCGTTGGCCTGTTTCCACTGCCAGGCCTCACACAGGACGTTAATCGCAGTTCGGAATGGCCGCTGATATTGCATCCGACGAACCGCACAAATGCCTCCGCAACACTTGCTGATGCGACAGGATCCAGATGCCCTCGCCGTCCGCCACATAAATCAAGCCGCGTGCATTGTCCGGCAAAACACTCGTGACTCCGCTGAAGGTCTGAACCGTCCGCGGATGCGCCGGATCGCTTACGTCGAGCACGCGAACCGACTCCGAGACACTACCGCCGCCGCGAGTGCCTTCTGCGCCTTGAACGGCGCGAGAATCACCCATGGCTGCAGAGTTGTTAGGCTTTTCCGCGATTGCCAGCCCGGAACTCACCAGGGTTAAGTTTTCCCCCAGCACGTGACTGACTATTTTCGGTTTTGTCGGCTTGCTTACATCGACAACCGTGAGACCTTCCTGGGCAGGCTGCTGCAAATACAAATACTGCTTCCTGCCAGCTTGCTGCAGAAACATTTGTCGCGGCGATGCGCCGGACAGGGACATATGGGCGATCACTTTCGCGTCTGTGTAAGACGGATAGAAATCACCAGGGGATGCGTAAGAGGGAGTCGCCAGAAATAGCGCGCTCAGCGCCAGAATCGCGCCGGCCACGCTGGTTGTTCGATTGGCAGTTCGATTGATACTTGTCATTGTCATACTCCTTTTCGTGATTATTTTTAAGGGACGCGATGCTCATCCCGTTCTCCTCGAAATTGACTTGCTGATTGGCGAGCTTTTTGATCTGCCGTTCTCGCGAATGTTCTGCGGTTACACCTCCAAATCTCCTAGGCCATCTCCCGCCCGGTCCGTATTTCGCAAATAGGCGTCAAAGAAGCGCAACATGAACTTTGTCTGCCTGCCGACTCCGGCAAACAACAGGACGGGGATGTCGGGATGTATCTCCTTCAGTTTCGTGCGTAATGTAGTCCCGGTTGCACCTGGCAAATTGTCTTCCAGGAGCACTCCGTCGACCGCTTGCTTGGTAAACAGATCGATCGCCTGCCCTCCGTTGCTGGCAGGCATCACTTCGTAGCCAATCCCTTCGAGCGCGGCTGTCAGAATTGCCATGTCCTCGGGCTGGTCTTCGACGCATAGAATCTTCATTCCGCTCATTTCGTTCTCCCATACTGAGGTTCACTTCAGACTTTGGGGGCTACATGCCACCTCGTCCAAAGACCAACGCCTCTTTCTGCCCACCGAAGTCGATCTCATCAAGGGTCTTAGTGTCGGAGTTCATCACGATAGCGTTGTTGGTCGCTTCGTTGTCGTTCATTTTCAAGGTCCCTGAAGCTGTAGCCACAGTCTTCCCGTCCAGCAGAAAACTTACCTGTACCAGCGGGCCAGTTCCTTGCCACTCCACTTTGTAGCTGCCAGGGTTCAGCCGCGTGGAGCCGACTCGCACGGCATCAGGAATATCTACCGGGTGTTGGTTCTTGTCCCGTGCCAGCGCACAGAACGGGAATAGCAGCGCCATAGCTGAGAGCAGTGCCATGTACTTGAGATGTTTCATTTTGCAATTTCCTCCTTCAGAAGTTGAGCAGCTTCAACCGGAGCCGCTTTATCCGGGTTACCAGAGTTAGCTCAAACACGGAGGCTCAGCGGCCGGTGCCTGTAACCTCCGGGAACTTGGAGAACGCTATTGGATGCTTCAGTGAAAGACGAATTAGCTAATCGGAGGCGGACGATTGTAGTGAAAGCCCTTGGCTTGAGGCGCGGAGAATAACAGTGGCGTCGGTATTAAGTGTGCCGATTCGGCAGTAGGCGGAAGTAATTCAAATGTGCCGGCAGGAGCATTCCACTTTGAGGCGCTGTCGTCAAACCGAGGTCTTTGGTCGTGGTGAGATGCGGCGCTGATTCTGGAGTCGGCACCTGGCGCCTTGGTGAAATCGGGAGCGACATTTCGCGTCGCTAGGAGTGCAAAGAGCGCGACGGAAGCAAGCACAGCTTGAATCCAGATCCTGCGGTGACTCCCACTCCGGCCGTGCCGCTGCAGCGACATCTGCCCCACCTTACATCTACTGATGATCGCACAACGATTTTGGTTACCTAATTTTTTGGTGTCTCCCTCCATCTTCAGTCACCGGAAGCCATTGTCAAATATCCGTTTTTTCTCCTGACGGTTAGGGTGCCCCGGCAGTGACGTAAACTCGTTCCGCGGAAACCAGCTCTGCATTTGGTACTTCGGTCCTCAGCCTTATTCGCTGCATCCCGCTTTTTTTCTGCGGCTTGGCAGTAAACGTCAAGAAGTACTGGCTGGTCAACCGATGCTCCATATTATCCAGGAAGGGCGTGAAGGACACCGGCGGCCCAGTGTAACCGATGTAATACGCTTCACCGCCAGTCTCCTCGGCAACCTGCGCGAGGTACATCTGACCCCAATATGTCCGCCAATAGCTATGACCTAAGTGACCCACGCCGGGGGTATAGATCGCAAAGACGACAACGCCGGCGCGCTGAGCATCTTCGATGGCCGCGGAGAGATATGGATCCAGCGTATCGCCGATCCCGTAGTAAAGATCAATTCCGTCGGTAGCCATGAAAACCTCCCGGCGCGCTGTCGTTTCCGGCCAGCGTTTGATCAGGTCGGTGAGAGAAAAATATGGGCTCCCGTTGACGCCGCGCATTCCCAAGGGAAGGCGCAAGGCTTTTGCAGCGAGAGCATGATCGCTAGTCAGGTTCTGCGCCATTTTCGCGATGCCGTCCTGCATGTACGCAACCCCGATCTTGGTGGATGCCGGCTGTGCGATGATAAATTGCCGAAGGTCCTCGAGTTGTGTACCGAGACTGATATTGGAGCCATCGTCGAGGAGAATAACGAGTTCGAGGGCCGCGTGGTCTCCCTGCGCAGGCACCCAATCGGTCACTTTGTCGCGATCTCGCCCCTCGTAAACCATCACATCGTCGCGGGTTACGACGGGTACATTGGAACCATGAACAGCTTCGACAGTGACCAGCATGTGCGCCTGCTCGCCGTTTGCGGGCGGAGCTTCAGCGGCCGCAAGGCTGCCCGTGATGGATGCCAACAGCGCCAGAACGAATATTGTGTTAATTGCAAAACTGTGCCTGCTCATATTCCTTCCTCCTTGATCGGCCTTGGGATAGGGAGTTCGAAGGTACATCGACAAAGCTGGACGGGCAAGGTGTGCGAAAGCGCGATTATCGCAGCGCACACTATGGGATGATGCGATGCCAGCCAAACTGTGCGGTTCTGCCATTGCCGTCTGAGCAACGGACACCCCTACACTGCTTGATGATGGTGCAATAATTTTGGTTGGCTGCCAGATAGTCCTCATGTGGCACGCAGGTTTAGCTGAAACCATAACTGGCCGGCTGAGCTCTCTTTAGCGTGGATTATTCACGATATTCAATTCACTTTGAGCTGTGTGAGCCGAAGTTGTCTGAACTGGGAGACGACAAGATCTCCAGCGCTGCTCACCTCTCAAGAAAGCTCGCCACCGAGAACCGAAAATCGCTGTCGAGGCATCTTTATCATCAGAAGTCTTTAGGAGGAAATATGCACTGCGCTCGGTTGTTCTTTGTTGTCACCTTGCTCTTAGCCGCAATGGCGAGCGCGTGGTCACAAGATCTACCACTTCAAATTAAGGTGCTAAGTGGGGAAAGCCGCCAATTCGAAGGCCCTCTGCTCAATCCGCCCAACTGCAATTGGCGCGATATCAATGCCTATTGCACCAGCTCAAGCCCGAGAACCTACGTGGAAAACACGATGGTCGTCCAGGAACCCGACGGTAAATCGTTGGAAATCGCGTGCACGGTCTTAAACCGATGGTCGAATTGCACTAGCTTGCCCGTCAACCAGAGTTTTGATGCGCGGATGGGAAAACATGGCCTGGAGATCCACTACTTAGATCAGCATGGCAAAATGCGCAAGCAGGTTTATGAAATTCTGCGGGAGAACGGAAAGGAAGGTTCGTGAGGCAAGTCTTCCTTCGACAATTTTTCGAGCGATGAGCCTTCCTCCTGTCTTGGCTCAGCGTGAAATGGAGAAGCGGCGTTCTCCGTTAGTGTAGATTCCGCCCCTTCGGGGCGGGGATTTTCAAGGCATGGGGGTCTATCGTCCGATGGCTTTTTCCTCGCATGCAGAGCGCGAGAGGATCAACTCCCGCGCTGCTGAGCATCGGCTCGATGAGCCCCACCAGGTTATCCCTCAGCATGGTTGCCTCCCGGCAGAGCCCGCTTCCGTTTCACCCGGCGAGGTCATTGTAGCTGGCGTGGAAGAGGGTGCAAACCTCCAAGACGCCGTCTGCTGCCGTCGGAGTTGCCGCTGGCGACGAGCTTCTTCTAACTTGCGATCGCGAGCCGCGTGGATCTCGGCCTGTCGTCCGGCGAGCCGATCCTGCGGCGTCACATAGCCGATCGCACTGTGTAGGCGCATCGTGTTGTAGTGATCCACGTAGAGTTGAATCAAGCGGCGTGCATCGTCCAGCGTTAACGGAGTCAGTGTCCGGATGCACTCCCGCTTGAGCGACTTATGCCAGCGTTCGATCTTCCCGTTCGACTGCGGGTAAAACGGCGAAGTGCGCACGTGCGTCATCCCCGAGATGCGAATGAACTCCTTGAAGTCGCGCGCGATGAACTGCGGTCCGTTGTCGGAGATTATCCGCGGCCTGGCTTCCGGGTACTTTTCCTTGGCTCGTTCCAGAATCATCTCAATGTCGGCTTCCTTCATCGACTCCCGCAAATCCCAATGCACCAGAAAACGACTGTATCCATCCAGCACACTGCATAAGTAATAGAACGTGCCCGACAGGTTGATATAGGAAACATCGACGTGCCAGTGCTGGTGCGGCTGCAGCGGCTGTTCGAAGCCGGTCCCCTTGCGCGACGGCTTCGGTTTCCAGCGCGAGAGGAGTCCCGCTTGTTTCAACACTCGCCATACGCTCGCCGGACTCACGGCCACCACATCGTGATCTAACATCATGAACGTAAGTCGCCGATAACCTTCCAATGGATTCTTCAGGTGGAAGCCGATGATGGCTTCCTTCTCCCACGGCTCCAGCCAAAAATCTCGGGGCACCCAACCGTTGTGCTCATTCGCCCGACCATAGCGCTGCCGCCAGTTGTAGAACTTACTCGCAGTGACGCCCAGCCAATGAATGAATCGGCCGGCGCTGATCTCGGTCTTCTGCGACCAGCGCCGGACGAAATCCACCACCTGATCCCGCACATCGTGCGGCACCCAGGTCTCGGTCAGAGTTCCCCAAGGCTTTTTTTTAACGCGATGTGCTCCGCCATCAGCTCGGCCAGGACCTCGTCCTTGGTCTGCACCTTCTTCTCCAAGAACTCAATCCGCTTCTGCTTCTCCTCCGCCTGACGGCGAGGACGTTCCGGTGTTTGGAAGGCGGCCGCTCCGTTCTCGAAAAACTCTTTCTGCCAGCGGTAGAAAACCGTGGGTTGTAGCCCCAGTTCTTCACACAGATCGGAAACCGGGACCTTGTCCAAAAGATGGCGCCGTAGAACCGCCACTTTTTCCTCAGCAGTGTAGTGCTTGCGCTCTTTTTTCATACGTTCGCTCCGCTATCTTAACGGACGAACGCTTTCTCCATTTCCAACTGAGGCGGGACACTCCCCACCTCTTCATCCAAGCAGGGCGCGCGGGCGAGAAGTCTAGCGATCAAAAACGGACTAACGGAGAACGGCACCATTACCCAGAGCCGCCATTCGTTGACGGGCCCGAGCCGCATCCGTAAGATGATACGACTGGAAAAGTGGGGAATCTCCTTAGTGATCGGACAGACCATCTCGCACTACCGTGTCATCGAGAAACTTGGGGGCGGCGGTATGGGCATCGTCTTCAAGGCAGAAGATACCCGGCTGCACCGTTTTGTCGCCCTGAAGTTCCTCCCCGATGAGGTTGCCCGAGATCCTCAAGCCCTGAGCCGATTCCAGCGTGAAGCGCAGGCGGCGTCCGCGCTGAATCACCCCAACATTTGCACCATTTATGACATTGGCGAACAGGACGGGCAGGCGTTCATCGCTATGGAGTATCTGGAGGGTGCAACGCTGAAGCATCGGATCGCCGGCCGCCCGATGGAACCGGAGACATTGCTATCGCTGGCCATCGAGATCGCGGATGCGCTCGATGCCGCCCACGCCAAGAACATCGTGCATCGTGATATCAAGCCCGCGAACATTTTCGTTACCGAGCGCGGCCACGCCAAGGTCCTGGATTTCGGCCTGGCCAAACTCGCACCCGCGACCAGTTCTTCCAGTGTGATCGCGGGCGCCCCCACCCAGGACGCTGATATCGACGAGCAACATCTCACCAGTCCCGGCGCGGCGTTGGGCACCGTCGCCTACATGTCGCCGGAACAAGCGAAGGGGAAGGAACTGGATGGGCGCACCGACTTATTTTCCTTTGGAGGCGTGCTCTACGAGATGGCAACCGGAACGATGCCGTTTCGTGGGGATACGTCGGCTGCGATCTTTAACGCCATTTTAGAGCGTGCTCCGATCCCTCCGGTGCGTCTCAACCCCGATGTTCCGCCGAAGCTCGAAGACATCATCAACAAGGCGTTGGAGAAGGATCGCAATCTGCGTTACCAACATGCCGCCGATTTGCGCGCCGATCTCCAGAGGTTGAAGCGCGATACGGAATCGGGGAGAAGCGCGGCCGTCGTGGCCGAGTCGCATCCTGCGCAGCAGGGCGCATCCTCAGCGCTGGAGATATCCGCGCACACGGCATCTTCACCCAGGGTGGGCGGTTCTTCTTCCGCGGCTGCAGCTCTTCCAGCGCAAATTTCTTCGGCTCCGCCCGCGACCCGGGTTTTCTCGAATCCCGTGAAGCTGGCTTTCTCGGCGGTGGCGATCGTGCTCGTTGTTGTGGCCGGTGTCGTGGCAGGTTTCTTCTTCCTGCGCGGCCGAAATACCCCGTCCGGGGGCAGCCGGCCGCACAAGGCCATCGCGGTGCTGTACTTCAACAATCTCTCGCAGGATCAGTCCCTTAACTGGCTCGATAACGGTCTCACCGACATGCTTACCACGAACCTGGCTCAGGTGAAGGGACTGGATGTGCTCTCCACTGAGCGCGTGCTGGCCGCGGTGCAGCGTGCAAGCAAGGACGGAAAATCGCTCGATCCCACCCAGGCGCAGGGAGTGGCGCGCGATGCCGGCGCCGACGCCTACATTACCGGCGCCTTGTTGAAGATCGGACCCACACAACTGCGTCTCGACGTGCGCGCGCAAGACACCGGTACGGGCCAGATCCTCTTCTCAGAGAAGTTGGAAGGACAGGACGTGCAGAGCATCTTCGGTATGGTGGATCGGCTCACGGCGAGCCTCGCCGGCAGCTTTCTTCCGGCCTCGGAGCTGCCGCAAAAGGCGCCGGAGATCGAACAGGCTTCCACCTCCAACGTGGAGGCCTACCGCCATTATCAGTTGGGCATTGACTACTGCCGTCGCTTTTTGATGAGCGATGGTATTCGCGAATTGGAAGAGGCGGTCCGTTTGGACCCGCAGTTCGCCCTGGCCTACATGCGCCTGGCCGACGAGTATCGACTTCAGGGCGATCTGCGCCGCAGCAACGAGCTTGCAGCCAAGGTCGATCAGTTGCAGTCGCGCCTGCCTCGCTACGAGCAATTGTCGTTGCAGGTGCTCAAAGCAGGACGCTCCCGTGACCTGGAGGCCGAGGTCGCCCTGCGTCAGAAGTTGGTATCGGAATTCCCCCGCGAGACAATGGACCGCGGTGTCCTGGCTGCCATCCTGTCCATTTTAGGCAAGCAAGAGCAAGGGCTTGAGCTGCTCAAACAGGGACTCGCGTTGGATCCGAAAAATGAAGATCTGCTCAACTTTCAATCCTACACACTGGCGAAGTCGGGTGATTTCAGTGGGGCGTTGGCGGCAGATGACGCCTATATGGCGGTTCGGCCTGGCGATCCCAATCCGCTGGACACCCGTGGCGACATTCTCTTCATGGCCGGCCGGGATGACGACGCGGTTGCCGCCTATCGCAAAGTGCTCGAAGTGAAACCGGACTTCAGTGATTATGGAGAGTACCTCAAGCTGGCCATCGCTTACACCGATCAGAAGAAGCCCGATATGGCCAACGCTGCCTTCCAGCAATATGCGCAACGCGCCTCTCCCCTCTCGCGCCTTTACGTTCCGGGCTTCGAGGCACAGTTCAAGCAGACAAGGGGCGACTTCGAAGGCGCTCTGGCCAGTTATCGGGAGGCAGTGCTGCAACTTGGACACGCCAAACAGAACGAGGCTGCTGAGACCTTCCTGCGGCCATTCGCTGTCCTGTCCGTCATGTTGGGGAAGGGTTCCTCCGCTCTCTCTTTTGTTCAACAACAGAAGCTCGATGACGAGCAACTGCAAACCGTCGCGTTCCTTGAAACTATGGCAGGAAACACATCCGCCGCACAACAAAGTTTGCAGCGATTCGCCGCCAGCCATCCCTGGGTCGCGCCTCGGGCAATTGAGATTGACCAGGCCTACTCTGACGTGAGCGCAGCAGTGGAGCGCGGGGATGGGCAAACGGCTTTGAGTCGTGCCGCCAGCATCCCCGATTTCCAGGACCCCTCCTTGCAATTCCTTAAGGCCCGCAGTCACTTGCTCATCAATGATTATTCGGCGGCCGAAGCCGAGTTTCGCGCGGTATTGCGACTCGATCGTGACATGGAGAACTACAATGTCTTGACGGAGCGGTTCCCGGTACCTGGAATGCTATCCCGCTACTATCTCGGCCAACTCTACGAGCGCACCGGCAAACGCGATCAAGCGATCAACGAATACCAGGAATTTATTTCTTACTTCCCGAGTTCGCAAGCCCCCCTCTCCCAGGTCGGCGAAGCCCGGAGCGCACTCAAGCGCCTGATGCAATAAGGAACTCGATTCCTTGCGTCACAACCTCCGGCGGAACCAGGGTGTGCGAATCGTTAGTCGGAGAATTCTGGGCAGGGATGCAAATGAACGGCAAAGATGAAGATCGAGATCGTGAATTGGGTATGGGGCGCAAGATCACCCGTCGCGATTTCCTGAATGGAATAAGCATCGCCGTTGGAACGTCCCTACTTGCAGCAAATTCCACCTGGCTGGAAGCCTTCGGCGTGCCACAATCGCCATTCGCTCTCCCTTTCGCTCCGGAGAAAGATCCTGGTTATTACCCGCCCGCTAAAACCGGCCTTCGCGGCAGTCACGATGGTTCTTGGGAAGTTGCGCATGACTTGCGCGATGGCAAGGACAAGGACAAAGCCTGGGCTGAGTCCGTGGATGAGGGTGAGTCGTACGATCTGGTCGTTGTCGGAGCGGGTATCAGCGGTCTGTCGGCGGCCTACTTCTACCGCAAGTTGGTTGGGAAACAAGCCAAGATTCTGATCCTCGACAATCACGATGATTTCGGCGGACACGCCAAGCGCAATGAATTCCAGGCAGGGAAACGGTTGCTGCTCGGGTACGGTGGGACCCAGTCCATCGAGGCGCCGGGCAACTATAGCAAGGAATCAATTGGGCTTTTGCGGGACCTGGGAATCGACGTGCGGCGCTTCTTCAAGTACTACGACCAAAAATTGTTTGACTCGATGCATCTGAAAGAAGCCGTCTTCTTCGATAAAGAAACATTTGGCACAGACCGCCTCGTGCCCCAGAAGGGCCTACACTATTTCGGCGTCGACTTTACACTGGAGAATGTCTCCCAGATTCCAATCGCAGAAGCCGCCCGCGAAGATCTCCTCCGTCTGCAGCACGCCCGCGTCGATTACATGCCAGGTCTTACTCCGAAGCAGAAAAAAACCAAGCTGATCAAGACCAGCTACAAAGATTTCCTGCTGCAATCGGTCAAGGTCCATCCCGATGTGGTCAAAGTGTTCCAGAGCTCGACCCACGATATCTATGCCGTCGGAATCGATGCCGTTTCGGCGTATGACTGCGAGGGTGAAGGATTTCCAGGCTTCAAGGGAATGAATCTCCCGAAGAGCCATGAAGAAAATCCTGAGCAGGATGAGCCCTACATCTTCCATTTTCCAGACGGCAACGCTTCCATTGCCAGAATGCTGGTGCGCTCCCTGGTACCCGGCGCTCTTCCTGGCCACACCATGGAAGACATCGTCACTGCCAGGGCAAACTATGCTCGCCTGGATGATGCCTCCTCCACAGTTCGCATTCGCCTGAACAGCACCGCGGTACGAGCCAAGCACATCGGAGCAGATTTAAAGGCCGCGAAGGAAGTCGAAGTAACCTACGTGCGCGGCGGACAGGCCTACCGGGTTCGCGGCGCGAACTGCGTGCTCGCCTGCTATAACACGGTCATTCCCTATCTGTGTCCGGAGATGTCAAGCAAACAAAAGGAAGCTCTTGCTTACTGTGTGAAGGCTCCTCTGGTCTACACGAACGTGCAAATCAGCGACTGGAAAGCGTTTCAGAAACTCGGCCTTAGCGCAATCTACGCTCCGGGAGCATACTTCAGCAACGTTACATTGGATTTCCCGGTTTCCATGGGCGACTACCACTACCCCAGTTCGCCGGATGAATCCTGCCTGCTTCACCTTCTTCGCACTCCCTGCGAGCCTGGCCTGAATTGCAAGGACCAGTACCGGGCAGGACGGTGGGAACTCGTCAACACGAAATTCGAAACCTTCGAGCGTCAGGTGCGAGATCAACTGGGTCGCACACTCTCAGCCGGCGGTTTCGATCCCGCTCGCGACATTCAGGCGATTACGGTCAACCGCTGGCCTCACGGATATGCCTACGAGTACAACGCATTGTTCGAGCCTCTCGACCGGCCGGCGTCCGAACGTCCGTGCGTGATTGGCCGGCAGCCCTTCGGGAGAATCAAGATCGCGAACTCGGACGCTGACGGTCATGCCTACACCAATACCGCCATCGATCAAGCCTATCGCGCCGTGCGCGAGATCGTCGGAGCGTGAGCGCCGCGGTTAAAGGCGCCTTGCTCGGCACAGGCCTTCAGCCATAGCCCGAGAAAGTCGCGGAGTTCATCCGGGGGCTGGAGCCACAATTGCGCCGCCGTCTCCCGCCAGGTGGGACGCACCAAAACGGTGAGGCCGCGGCCCTGCATGGCCTGAAAAGCGGATTCGTCGGTGGAGTCGTCGCCCAGATAAGCCACCGGCGTGCCGGGATTGATTTCACCGAGAAAAGCACGAACCGCCACACCCTTGTCGGCTTCGGAAGGGCGAATTTCCACCCCACCGTCGAAATTCAACAGATCGAGCCCGCTGTTTTCCGCAATGGGGCCCCAACCCACCAAAACGCTGGACCGAATATCCTCCGCGTCGCTTGCGCTGAGCCCTCGCCAATGAACGGCAATGCTTCCGGCCTTGAACTCCGTGATGTGGCGCAGCTGCAGGTAGCCGAGCCAGCGATCGGCATCCGACAAGCCATTGAGCGTTCGATCATCGAGCCGAGGCATTTCCATAATCCCATTTGTCCTCAGGCGTTGCAGCCCATGGATTCCCCAAACTTCGGGACGCGGATGAATCTTGAGAAGCGGAAGAATTTCGCCCGCTTCGCGCCCAGAGACGACAATCACTCGCGTCCGGCAGTTGCGTACGATCTCTTGTAGCAGGAGCAAGACTCCGGGATATGGGTATGCCTGATTGCGATCGACATGGAATGGCGCCAGCGTTCCGTCGTAATCGACCAGCAACACCGCCTGCGATGCCTGAGTGAGAGTTTGCAGAAACGGCGTGAGCTGCGATTCCACTTCTGGCCTCAACCGGGTTGCTCCTTTCTTTTTCTTGACGGCTGGCGAACCTCCGAAATGAACCTCGAAAATCAGACTGCATGCGACTTGGCGCGAAATTTCTCCTGCGCGTCCTCGGGCGCATCCAAGCGGACCTCGCAAAGTTCCGTGATCAGGTTTCCGGCCCAGCGGTAAATGTTGTTCTCCTTAATGATCTTGCGCATGCGGTGCATACGCAACTGTTTGTCTTCCGGCTCCATCTCTAAAGCGGCGCGGATAGCATCCGCGGTCTGATCGATGTCGTAAGGATTCACCAGCAAGGCGTCGCGCAGTTCGCGGGCCGCTCCCGTGAACTGGCTGAGGATGAGCACGCCGCGTTCATCGCGGCGTGCGGCAAGAAATTCCTTGGCTACGAGATTCATTCCATCGTGCAGTGAAGTCACCAGGCAAAGATCGGCAGCGCGGTAATAGGGCTCGATTTCCTGATGGCTGTGCTGGCGCTTAAGGAACACAATGGGCTTCCACTTGCCGCTCTGGAAGCGCCAATTGATGCGTTCCGCCTCAGCTTCCACTTCCGCCAACAAGTCGTGATAGCGCTTGATGTGGGTGCGGCTGGGCGCTCCGATCTGCACGAACGTGAATTTTCCCTGATAGCTGGGATATTTCTCGAGGAACCGCTCAATCGCAAGGAACCGCTCCAGAATTCCCTTGGTGTAGTCGACGCGATCGACCCCAATCCCCATGAAGGTTGCTTCCACGCCCAGACTCCGCAGGAGAGCCGAACGTTCGAAATAGCTGGAGCCCTGGTTGTTGTTTCCGCCAGCATCGTCGCCGCCGAAGGCAACACTGATGGGAAAAGGCCGGACCATGGTGCGGTGGTCCTGGCGGAGCACGGAAAAGTGCTCCCAGTCTACGCGCGACTCGACCACGCGGTCGACGGTCTCCAGAAAGTTGTTGCAATGCGACTGAATGTGAAATCCGATCAGGTCGGCGCCGAGCAAGCCATCCACCAACTGGCGCTGCCAGGGGCAAATGCCAAAGGCCTCCGGATTCGGCCACGGAATATGCCAGAAGATGGCCACGCGGGCATCCGGCCGCTTGTCCTTGAGCAGCCGCGGCAGTAACGCGAAGTGATAGTCCTGAACCAGCACCACAGGCTTCGCGACATTCTCGATTTCCTCGAGCACGGCGGCCGTAAACTTGCGGTTGACATCCTGGTAGTACTGCCAATCGTCCGCCCGAAAAAGCGGGCGCGTGTGCGCGATGTGGCAAAGCGGCCACAGCCCTTCATTGGCAAAGCCGTAGTAGTAACCTTCTTCTTCCTGTTTGGTTAACCAGACGCGGCGCAAGCTGTAGCGGGGGTCTTCGGGAGGAACGCGCAAGCGGTCGGCAGCGTCCACGACTTCGGTGTCGGCATTGCCGCTGCCGTGCGCGATCCAGGTGCCATCGCAGGCGTTGAGCACGGGTTCGAGCGCGGTAACCAAGCCGCTCGGCGGAACCACCACTTCGACCGTCTTCCCGTTTCGCTGATGCATGTAAGGCTCGCGATTCGAGACCACGAACACGTGGCCCCCGTCGAGACGGGTGCGGAGTTGCACCGAGAGACGATCCGCTGTCCACAGGGATTCCCCCGCCTCGCGCAGGCGGGCCTCATTTTCGGCCGCATTGCGGGCGTGGCTGAGGCTCTCCGCCATCGTCGCAACTTCGCGCGCCAGCGGCCGGAACATCTCGAAATCCGGCACTTCCTGGCGGAAGGAAATCTTTCCCGTGCGGAGCGCGCGCATCCACAGCGCCGCCCGTGCAATCGGGCCGACGATGCTCCAGCGGACAATCAGCAAGGTAATGAGAACGATGAGGAAGACTTGAGCCAGCACACGGAAAAATGTGTGGCGCCAGACGAGAAGGATTTGCGCGCGGATGTAACTCACGTCGTGCACCACGGCCAGGCCGCCCACCACTTCATCCTGACGGCGAACCGGTAGCGCGAGAATGTGCACCGGCACGCTTCCCAGCCGGGCGAACGAACTTTCTGCGTGCCCCTGCGCGATGGCCTGCGCGACCGGCGAGGGACTCTCGGTGAGCGTTTTCGTTAGCTCCGGAGTAATCGCTACCACTGAGCCCTGCCGGTCGTAGATGACGACGCCCAGCAGGTTCTCCCGGTTTCCGAAGCGCTGCACCAGGCGCTGCAGTTCGTTATTCGGAACTTTGTCCGGGACTTTGTCCGAGCTTCGATTGTCCGAGCCTGTATCCCATGAGCGCTCGACGTTGCCGACGAGACTTTCACCCAGCACCTCGTCACGACGCTCCACATCGCTGCGCAGAGCGCGCTTTTGGCCCAGCACTTCATAGTAGGAAAAACCAGCCGAAACCAGCGTAATGCCGAGAATAAGAGAAACTATGAGACGCAAACTAAACAATCGCATGCATGGGCCTCCTGCCGGGAACTTACCGTGAAGCAAGCGGGACGAAGCGACGGCGCTCAGATGGATCGTTCGTCAAGTGCAGATGATTGACAGCATACGAGTCTGAATCGCTTAAGTCCATCACGAGAACCTCGGGGCTGCGACCATGATCTGGTTGCGGCGCGGTTGCGACAAAAAAACCATCGCAACCGGCCGGGACCAGATAAACCGAACTACTGATGATCTTTGTTGTGCTTTTGGTCGTCGGGGTTGTGCTTTTGATGGTTGGGCGCTTGTTCCCCGAGATTCCCGCGGTCTTGGCTTGCAGCCGCAAGAGTGCACGTAGCGTGCCAGCCCCGCGAAGTCCCTTTTGTTGCTGCAACATAACATGCCGCAGAGTTGCGAGGCGGCGGCTCGTCACCACCCATGGCATGTAAATTTTCCCGTTGCTGCTCGAAAGGAGAGAAAGGTGGAGGGGACGCGCGGCGAGCCTGCCCTGTTTTGCCGAAGCCCCGTGGGGAGCCGAGGGGGAAGTCGAAGGGTCAAAGCCGGACGGGGACGCCCGGCTCTCCACCAGCACGACACATCAGAACAGATACTTCAACGAGAATTGCACCAGCCGCGGCGTACCAACCACCGAGGTGATCGCTGCGGAGCCACCCGATGCCCCGACCACCGCCGGCACCGGGTTGTTGAACGACGGATGATTGAACAGATTGAAGAAGTCTGCCCGGAAGCGCAGGTTCTGCTGTTCTGTAAGTTGGAACGTTTTGCCCATGGTAAGGTCTAAGTTCCTCTGATGTGGGCCTATGATGCAATTACGTGGCGTGTTCCCATAAACCGTTGCTTCTATGGTTCCGGGCGTACCGACGGGTGCCGTGGGGTCGGACGTATAAGCCGCGGGATTGACCCAGTTGCGCACCCGCGAGGTGATGCTGCCCGTGCTGAGCGCGTTAGAGCAATTGAAGCCCGGGGCGAACTCGGCGGTCGACGAGGAACTGGCAAGGTTGTAGGCAGTGCCTCCAGCCGGATCGAAGACCGTGAAGGGCGAGCCGGACTGCAAGGTAACCACCGGGCTGGTCTCCCAGCCTGCAAGCGCGGCCTTGGCAATGCCATGAGAGCCGGAGAAGAAGGGGAGTTGGTAGACGGAGCTGGCCACGAAGCGGTGGCGGCGATCGAAGTCGGAGAGACCGCGCGACGCCCGCGGATCAGTCTGATCGTTCACCCGGGTCACGAACGCCACCGACGCGGTCGAGACGTCGTCGATGGACTTGGACCAAGTGTAAGCGCTTTGAAAATAGAGACCATGGGAAAAACGGTGCGCCAGCGTGGCTTGCAGAGCGTCGTAATGAGAGTCGGAGTTGGGAGCGAAGTCCTCAAAATCGACCGCATTGATGCCCAAATAAGGTGCGCGTGCGGGGGAGTTTGAACCCGTCGAATCGATAATCTTGCAAGTTCCTGGGCCGCCCGTGACGCAGTCGTAGGGAAGAGTTACCGGATGCGCGACCGTGGCTAGTGTGGCCTGGTCATCATCGTAAGTCGAGCGAAGGCGCGAACCTTTGGTGCCGACATAGCCAAGTTCCGCGAACCAATTGCGGCCTATTTCGCGCTGAATGGTGAAGTTCCACTGCTGGGTTGTCCCCGCAACCCAATGGAAGGGAACCGCGAGCTCGATTAGGCTTTGAACGGTTCCGGAGAAGTTAGGGGCGCCTGTTGTATCGCCTCCGGGAAAGCCGGTGAAGAAGGAAGGTACGGGCACAAAAGCTTGCGTTGGAGGCGCGCCGAGTGGCGGCACGGGGAAGGCGGTTGAAAAGAGGTTGGCCAGGCTACCCGGACCGGGCAAGAAACCTACCTTAAATGGGTAAGCCGGCGGAGTAATGGCGAGATTATCTACCGCACCCAAGTCCTCGCGCACAGCGTAAATGCCATAGCCGGCGCGGATCGAAGTGGTGTGGTGACCGCCGACATCATAGGCGAAGCCGATTCGGGGCTCCCAAACCGTGGCATATTCGTTGTTGAGCCCAGCTTGATTGAGCGTCCCGGTGATGCCTGTGAGACCAAACTTGTTTACGCACTTCGGATAGACGAAGGGTTGCCCGGTTGTCGCCGCCAGCAGAGGATTCGTGTTGCCGGTGTGGCAAAGAGTGTCGTAGGGCGCTCCCGCAAATTCGTTGCGGAAGCCGAGATTAAGGGTTAGGTCTTTGCGAACGCGATAGTCGTCTTGGGCGAACCAGGCATAGCTGGGAATGCGGTAATCGTGGTTGCCGAGGCCGCCCCCACCTTCCCCAAGCAGTGGACTACCGGCCATGAAGCTCTGGAGATCCGTATTGGCTGTGGGCGGCCCTGCCGGTATGAAGAACACATACCCGTTGTCGGCAATCGGCAAGTTGCGCCGTAGCGTAACACGGTCGATCTCTCCGCCAAAGCGGAACTGGTGGGATCCGTGAGTCCAGCTCAAAGTATCGAGCCACGCAAAGTTGTCGGAAAGTGCCGACTGCTCCTCGGTCGTGTAAGGTCCAATCTCAAAATTCAGGAAGTGCAGACGATACATGTTGGGATCCTGATTCGCGGTCGGCATGTTGATCCCAATGTCGGCTCCGGTGATAGGCGCTTCGTTGTGGAGCTTATCGCCGATGATGTTGATGCCGAAGCGGAATTCATTAACTAGGGTGTTGCGGAAGATGTGCGTCTCCGTGATGCTGCCGAAACGGCTATGCAGAGGGATATCTAGCGGGAAATTCAGGTTGTTGGTCGCAGGCTGGCCGCCGGTCTGGATGCTGAAATTGTCGGCACCAAAAGGCTGGAAGGTGTCGGAATCCGACCAGAAGAAACGCACCCCGATGTGGTCCTTGCCGCCGCGAAAATCCTTGTCCCAATCGGTGGTGAACTGATCGTCCCTGAACTTCCCGGGATCGGTGACGTGGAACCCAACCAGGGTGCCGCATGGTGTGGAAGGATCAACGTTGGTCGGCAGTGGAAACAAGTACCCGCCGGCGAGAGGGCCAAACTGGTTGCCCTTGGCGTTCAAGAAATTGAAAGCCACGGGATCGACGCTGAAGCCTTGGCTGGTTAAGCCGCAATCGCTGGCCATTGCGGTGGCACTCTGTCGGTCCACGAGCGGAACGTAGGGAATGCCGGCGTCGGCAGGGATATTGATAAACGTTCCCGGAGACGCGCCGCTGCGTTGGCGCGTGCCCTGGTAGTTCACGTAAAAGAAGCCGAATTGTGCCTTTGGACCGACCGGGCCTCCGAGGTCGCCGCCAAAGATGTTCTGCTTGATCACCACCTTGCCCAGAAAATAGTCTTCCGCGTCCAGAGAGGTGTTGCGTAGGTATTCCCAAAGGTCGCCGTGAAACTTTAGGGTTCCGCTCTTGAGGACGGCGTTGATGTTGCCGCCTCCGTTGCGTCCCTGGGTGGCATCGTAGAGGCTGGTGGAAACCTTGAATTCCTGAACGGAGTCGGGATTCGGCAGCGGGGTAAAAGTGAGTTCGCCGAAGGCGTAGTCCGAGGCCGAGATGCCTTCGATGAGGTAGTTATTGTTATCCTCGCGGCCGCCGTTGACGTGGATATAGACCGCGCCGCGGCCAAGTTGCGAAGCATTGTTCAGATCGGAAGAAGCGCCCGCCGAGAGCGTCAGCAACTGCTGAAAGTTTCGCGTAGCCAGCGGAAGATCGGTAATCGTCTGGGCCGCCAGCGATTCTCCCATGGTGGCATCCGTCGTTTTGATTGTCTCCGACTGGGCCTGGACTTCCACAACTTCCTTCACCGTACTCAGTTTAAGAGTCGCGGTTATGCGCGTGGTTTCCGTGATGCGCACCGTCACGCCGGGGAACTTGGTGACGGGAAAGCCCGCCGCGTTCACTTCCACCGTGTACGTGCCTACGGGCAAGAGCGTGGCTGTGAAAAACCCGGATGTCTCGGTCTTCGTTTGGCGCACGACCTCACCAGTGGCTTCGCTGGTCACGTTCACCTTGGCGTTCGCGATTACGGCTCCAGATGCGTCTTGCACCACGCCACTAATAGCGCCCGTGGCTCCGCCTTGCGCGAAGGCGAGCGAACCGAAGCACAGCGACAGCAGCAACAGCACAGCCAACTTCCCAGTCGTCGACATAAAGCCCCTCCCCCATGGATGGCTTGGACTCCCCTGAAAACATAACTATTTTGAAGAACGAAATTAAATACTCCAGGACGAGCGCTGTCAAGAAAGATTCGTTTCTGAGCCGGGCCGGCGCATCTAAATTTCAGGTCCGACGCATCTAAATTTCAATTCTGGCGTATTTCGCCTCGCCCCAGCCGAGCCCGCTAACGCTTGCACCGCTAGACCAGCGCCGCGGCAGTCTCCAAGTCTTCTACTGCCAATAAAGATTTTTTCATCACATTCGCGGTGTGAGCGGTCTCACTGACACAGGAGCAAGCTTCCAGTGAAACTCGCAAGGTCTGCTGGACTCTTGGGAATCCTGCCTGGCACTCCAGTTGAGGAGTATCCGCACATGAAAATCCTCGCTCTTGCGCCGGAACAGAACCGCGGATCGTTCTATTGGGCAACTGTAGACGTTCGCACCAGGCCGCCGGGAAATTCCGAGGCTGGAATTTTGAACGCCCTGCGGGAGCGTCCGGCGCTGGTTGGTACGGTAAGCAATTAACTGACTAAGATCGCAGGTTTGCCGATAAGTTGCAGATAAATAAGCGTTTGCATTCATTGTTTGGATGTAACTGAGATAGCGGAGCTGTACTTAGGAGCGGTAGAGCGGTGCTGGAAAACACACTCTCACCCCACCAGGGATTGGACAGCGGCATTCCCGGCGAAGCTTTGCTCTTCGCCGAAAAGTTTTTGCCTTCCCTGCACTGGTACGCAGTTTCTGTTCGTCCGAGGCACGAGAAGCTTGTGACTCGTCATCTCGAACACCAGGAATTGAACCACTTTCTTCCGGTCTACCGCAGCGTGCGGCGCTGGAAGGATCGCCGCAAGGAATTGGATATGGCGCTGTTCCCCGGCTACGTCTTCGTGAACCTCGATCTTCGCGACCGTTTGCGCGTTCTTCGGGCGCCCGGGGCGGTGCAATTCGTGACCTTCCAAGGCCAGCCCGCCGCGATTCCGGACTCCGAGATTCGCGCGCTTGAATCGGGCCTGTCAGCAGGTCTGCGGCTGCAACCTCATCCCTACCTGCACCAGGGCGCGCGAGTCCGCCTCAAGCGCGGGCCTCTCGTGGGTGCGGAAGGAATCATGATCCGCCGCAAAGAGCGCTTCCGCTTGGTGCTCTCGATCGATCTGATCATGCGATCGGTGGTGTTTGAGGTGGATGAAGCCGACGTCGAACCCCTCTGATTCTGGGCACTCTGCCAAGCAGGTTGATCGCGAACGCCCGAAGGATTTCATGCCCGCCCTGGGGTCAAGTAAACGCCCTAGGGTCAAATAGACTATGTTCGATCACAAACAGTTGAAGAAGAGCGTCTCTTGTCTTGCCTGGGCGCTCTTGTTTTGCGCGGCTGCCTATTCACAGCAGGAAGTCCGGCACCCGCAGCCCCAGATCATCTCCGGCAATCTTGAGAAGGCTGCGGCCTCAGCCGATCAGATTCTCGGAGTCGTGAATAAAGAGCCGGGTCTAATGGTCGAGTTTAAGCGCCTTCTTGCCCAAGACGCCGGGGCGAGCGGGCAGATCGTTGAAGAGTCCGATCTGACGGATGCAGCGGTAGCCGATCGCCTGCGCTCGGACTTGCGTGCACGCGTGCTCGCAACCCGCCTGCTGCAGCGGTATGGCTATCTCGTGCCTCGATTGAATCCGGACTCTGAGGTAGCAGCAGAGCAAAAGCTCGTGCAGCTGGAGCGGGCTCAGATGCTGGCGAGCGCCGCCGGGCGCCGTGACAGTCCGGTGGAAAATTCAACCACTGGCCGTGCCGCTGCATGCGATTTGCGGAGCGTCCCGGATTGTTCGCTCCCGCCTTCTTTCCCTGTGGATCGTGAAAGTTTGCCGGTGAACCCGACTGCGCCAGCACAAGCACCGCGTTCGTCGGCGCCATTGCAACGGGCCGAGGATACTTCACCCAGCCAAATGACGCGTCCGGATGGCACAGACCTGTCGCCGGATCAACGCTCGGGATATCCCGCCAGTCTGGCAGGGCCGGAGACCATGCTGGCCGCGGCGCAGGTTGATACCAATCCATCGCTGAGCGGGACGCCGCGCATAGCTGGGTACAGGAGTGGGCAGAATCCTTCGCTTCCCTCCAGCAGCCTAGGTGATCTGCAGTCGCTGTCTCAGTTGGATCAATTACCAAGCGGCGCCGCGATGCCGCGCACAGGGCGGGGCTCAGCGCAATATCCAACTGGACGCGATTCTGCTCCTGCAGGTACTGCCGGGGCGGAGCAAGTCAGGATGGTGCGTCGCCCGAATCCTTACGCGGATGTGCCTTCCTTATATGACCTTTATGTGCAGGCGGGAGCGAGCAATCGGCCTCTCGAGAGGTTTGGTCTCGATGTTTTCCGCAAGGGAACGACAAATCCGGATTATATCCCGATGGATCTCCCCGTCGGACCGAGCTATGTCGTTGGTCCAGGTGACAGTCTCTCGATTGATCTCTGGGGAGGGGTTGCACAGCGACTGCTCCGCACAGTGGACCGGGAGGGGCGCGTGACCCTGCCGGAATCGGGTCCGGTCCTCGTCTCCGGGCGAACGCTGGGCGATGTGCAGGAAATGGTCCAACGTACCTTGAGAACGCAATTCCGCGATGTCTCCGCCGACGTTGCGCTGCTTCGGCTGCGCTCGGTGCGCATGTATGTGGTTGGCGATGTTACTTCACCGGGAGCGTATGACGTGAGTTCACTTTCCACTCCGCTGAATGCGCTGTTCGTGGCGGGTGGTGTGACATCGCAAGGCTCCCTCCGGCGGCTTCAACACTATCGAGGAAAACAGTTGGTTGAAGAAGTGGACGCGTATGACCTACTGCTCCACGGTATTCGGGGGGATCTGCAACGGATTGAGAACGGCGATTCCCTGATGGTGCCGCCGCTTGGCCCGCTGGTGACGGTAGAAGGCATGGTGCGCCGTCCCGCAGTCTACGAGTTGCGCAATGAGAAGACACTCATTGACGTACTCGATCTTGCGGGAGGAATTCTCCCCGCTGCGGCCCTGCGGCACATTGAAGTCCAGCGCCTGGTAGCGCATGAAAAGCGCACGATGATGAGCATCGAAATCAGCGACACCAGCGATTCCGAAGCGGTGCGCGCGCAAATGAGCAGGTTCGAAGTACAGGATGGGGACGAGATCCACATCTTTCCGATTGCGCCTTATAACTCAGAGTCGATCTACCTCGTAGGGCATGTCTTGCGTCCAGGGCGGTATTCCTACAAGCCGCAGATGAGGCTCACCGACCTGGTGACTTCGTATGCTGACCTGCTCCCGGAACCTTCGACCCGTTATGCCGAGATCATTCGGCTGCATGCGCCCGACTACCATCCAGTTGTCGAGACCTTTGATCTAACAACCGCTCTCGAACATCCCGACAGAGCTCCCAAGTTAGAGCCGCTCGATACTGTACACATTTTCGGGCGGTACGACTTCGAGCCGGATCCAGAAGTGCTAATCACCGGGGAGGTTCGCGCGCCGGGGTCGTATCGCACGTCTGGCCAGCAGCATTTACGCGATGCGATCTATCAGGCTGGAGGTGCGACGCCGGATGCCTGGCTTGATTCGGCGCAACTATTCCGTCAGCAGCCGGACGGGACCACACGAGTCTTTAGTATCAACTTGAGTGACGCACTCGCGGGAGATCCTTTGAATAATGTCTTGGTCCAGCCGCGCGACCGGATCCTTGTGCATCGTCAACCGGAAGAAGTTTCGCCACGCAGCGTGTACGTGAAAGGTGATGTCGCGCGGCCGGGCCGCTATCCTCTCGCTGTCAATATGAGCGTCTCGGACCTGGTGCTGGGCGCTGGCGGACTGCTGCGAAGCGCGAATCCCGAGGGCGGCGACCTGACGCATTATGCGATCTCTAATTCTTCCGGGCAGCGCGTGCCAGCCGGACACCAGGACCTGAATCTGGCTGCCGCTCTCGCGGGAAAGAAAGACCAGGACTTGCGGCTCCGCGACGGCGATGTATTGACCGTGCCCCAACAGGCTAACTGGAACGACATCGGCGCGACGGTCACCCTGCGCGGTGAAGTCGGCAAACCAGGTGTTTATGGCATCAAGCCGGGCGAACGCCTGAGCTCGCTCATGAAGCGCGCTGGCGGGTTCCTGCCGACTGCATATCCCCGCGCAGCGGTATTCGAACGGGTCGAAGTTCGTGAACTCCAGCAGAAGAGTCGCCAGGAGTTGATCGAGCGGGTCGAGCAGGAATCCACGGTGGTCAAGACTTCGGCATCCACGTCGGGAACGGAGGAAGCTGCATTGCAGCAGGCCGCCATGCTGCAACGCCAGCGGGTATTGGATGCCCTGCGAAGAGCTCCTGTGTCGGGGCGGCTTGTCATACATCTTCACCCGGACCGCAAAGACTTTGCGGGATCGCCTGAGGATATCGAGCTTCGCGCGGGCGATGCGCTCACCATCCCCAAGCAGCCCGGAGCCGTGCTGGTCATCGGGCAGGTCTACAACTCCAATGCCCTCACTTTTATGCCCGGGAGGAATGCCGGCTGGTATCTATCCCGCGCGGGAGGCGCAACCCGGCTTGCAGACAAAGGTGCAATCTTCATCGTCCGCGCGGACGGCTCGGTGACGAGCAAACAGGGCGGCTATTGGTCCGGCGGTGTGCTCTCGGCGGCGACGGGCCCGGGCGACACGATTGTAGTGCCGGAGAAGCCCGCGCTTGGCAGCAGTACTATGAAAAACGTTCTGTCCATCGCGCAGATCGCGGCGTCGTCCGCGTTGGTTGCAGCCATTGCGATTCCGTAAGCGCAGGCGATGAAACTCTGGATTCTTGCCGTGCTGCTAGTAACTCTTTTCGCGATCAAACGGGCCATCGCTCAGACCGATTCAGAGACGCCTTCGCCCGCGCTGGCGGCGACAAGAGAATCGCCTCACAAGAATCCGACGACGTTGTTGCCCGTTGGAGAGGATCCAGAAAATCGGCTGGTGAAGCCCTTTATCAAACATCTCGCGCTCGACCAGGAACAGTTCTGGACAGCGCCGTTTCACTTGCACTGGTCAGATGCGAAGGTTCTCGCTCCCTTCGCCGCGTTCACAGCAACGCTCATGGCAAACGATGCGGCGATCTCGCGGCAGATTCCGGATGACGCTTCGCAGATCAACCGAAGCAAGAAGATTTCTGACTACGCCACCTATTCGCTCATCGGCGTTGCCGGCGGTTCCTACCTCTGGGGACATTTCGTTCACAACGGCCATCTGCGCGAAACCGGGTTTCTAGCGGGCGAGGCCGCTCTCAATAGCACGGCGGTAGCATATCTCTTCAAAACCATGACCCAACGTCCCAGGCCGCTTGAAGGAAATGGAGATGGAACGTTCTTTCAGGGAGGAGCGTCATTTCCCTCCGAGCACTCCGCGGTGGCCTGGTCGGTTGCGAGCGTGGTCGCGCATGAGTATCCAGGGCCGTTGACCAAGATCGCCGCTTACGGCCTAGCCTCCACGGTGACGCTGACGCGCGTTACCGGCAAACAACACTTCTCTGCCGATGTCATAGTGGGCGCCGCTCTCGGATGGTATTTTGCGCGCCAGATCTATCGCGCTCATCACGACCCCGAACTCGGCGGCGCGGGATGGGGCAATTATCAAGAAGACTCGGACACTGGAGAGAAGGTTCACAATCCCGACCATATGGGATCGCCATACGTGCCTCTCGATAGCTGGGTCTATCCGGCCGTAGAGAAGCTGGCGAGCCTAGGCTATATCGGCACTGCGTTTCTCGCGTCGAGGCCCTGGACTCGCCTTGAAACCGCGAACTTGCTGAACGAGGCCAAAGGTAAACTGGAGGCAGGAAGCTGTGAAGAAATCGCCTGCCGAGCCAACAACGCCATTGCGAAATTAGCCAGCGTCGGTAGACTGCGGATGTGAGCGACCACGGCGTGCCTGCTGAACCGCGACTTGCCTCTATCAATCGACAACAACTTGTGCTGCGCAGCATCGATGTCGAACAGTTGATCGACGAAGATCATAGCGCACGTCTAATCTGGCAGCTGATTGGCCGCCTCGACCTGAGCCTCTATCACGCGCAGATCGGGGCGGTGGAAGGGCGCGCCGGGCGAGAGCACACCGACCCGCAGTTGTTGATCAGCTTGTGGATTTACGCGTACAGCCGTGGCCTTAGTTCGGCGCGCGAATTAGCGCGACAATGCGAGTACGAGCCGGGCTGCCAGTGGCTGTGCGGGTTGCAGACGATCAGCCACCGGACGCTGTCCGGCTTTCGTTCCGATCATAAAACGGCGCTGGACGATCTGTTCGTGCAGGTGCTGGGCATGATGAGCGCCGAGGGTCTGATCACATTGGAACGCGTAACCCTGGACGGGACGAAGATCAAGGCGAACGCGGGCGGCAACAGCTTCCGGCGCAAAGAGAAGCTGGCGGCGCACCTGGAACTGGCGCGCCAGCAGGTGCGATGGCTGAACGCGCAGGCTCAGGAAGAAGAGAAGAGCGCGAGCCGGCGAGCAGCGGCGCAACGACGTGCCGCACGGCAACGAGTCGGTCGCCTGGAAGCGGCGGTGCGCGAAGTCGAGCGCCTGCAGCAGGAGAAGAAACACGAGCGCGACCGGTTCGTGGCGCGCGCCTCCAGCAGCGATCCCGAGGCGCACGTAATGCGCAACGGCGAAGGTGGCACCGTCCCCAGCTACAACGTGCAACTGCTTACGGACACGCAACACGGGATCGTGGTGAACGTCGAGGCGACGACCGATGCCATCGACTACCGACAGATGAAGCCGGCGCTGGAACGCTGCGAAACGACGCTGGGACGCAAGCCCAAACAGGTCGTGGCCGACGGCGACTACACCAACCACGCGTCGGTGCAGGCGGCGGCCGATCAGGGAGTGGACTTTTACGGGTCGTGGCAGGATAGTTGGCGGGCCGTGGAGCGCGATGCACACGGTCGGCACTCCGAGTTCCTGGCCAGCGCGTTTCCTTACGATGCCGCGCAGGACAGGTTTACGTGTCCGGCCGGACAAACGCTCACGCACCATGCGCTGCTGAATCGTGACAACGGTGTTCGCACCCACGTTTACCGCGCACCGAAGAAGGCGTGTCCCAACTGCCCGCTGCGCGATCAGTGCGCGCCACAACAGGCGCGCCCGGAGTGGCGGCGCTCGATCACGCGCCTGGAAGAACCAGCTGCGACGACCGCGTTCAAGCAGAAGATGGCAACCGAGGAAGCAAAACAAATCTACGCGCGACGCTCGCAGATCGCCGAGTTCCCGCACGCCTGGATCAAAGAGCGCTGCGGCCTACGGCAGTTCCGTTGCCGGGGCCGCGTGAAAGTAGCCATGGAAGCGACTTGGGCTTGCCTAAGTTACAACCTGACCAGATGGTTCGGCCTAAAGCGGGCACTGCAAGTAACACCAGCGTAAGATGGCTCAACGGCCGAGACAAAAAGAGCGCAGACGCAAGTTATGCCGGAAGCCCGAAGCACTCCAAGTAACTGGTATCTGCCCTTCCGGCCGTCCCCAAAGGCGATTTCTTCACAGCTTCCAGACGGAAGCTCTCCAGAAACAATCGCCGCCCTTGAACTTCAGCTCGAAGAGGAATTCGCATTCGAACTGGGACTCCTCGACGGCAAATCGAACAACTCGGCGAAAGTTGAATCGATCTACACCCGAGATGTATCGATCAGCGGGACGCCACTGAACGACAGCTATCATTTCGGCCAGACTATTATCAATGACTTCGGCCGTCCCTATGAACAGGGCTTCAACACTTACGACGGTTTTTCCGGCTATGGCACGGCGGGGCGCTTCACCCTCTATGTTCGGGGTGAGTATCAGCACTCACCTTCTGCACCCGGCTATTCACTCCCCGTTCGACAAGCGATTGCTACCGTTGACCAAAACCCGGTCCAACCAGCTGTTCCGGTTGCCACCGTGGATCAGTTCAGGCTGCTCGACACTTACGCCGCGGTGAAAGCAGACGGATGGAATCTCTCGTTTGGGAAGCAGAGCCTATGGTGGGGCCCCGGTGAGGGCGGCGCACTGCTCTTCAGCGACAATGCTGAACCTATTTACGGCTTCCGGGCGAGCCGAACGCCCTTTACGCTTCCTTGGATTTTCCGGCGGCTCGGCCCAGTCAAATTCGATTTATTCTTTGGAAAACTATCGGGCAATGAATTCCCCCCGCGACCGCTGATTCACGGGGAAAAGATTAGTTTCAAAACCACGCCAAATTGGGAAATCGGAATTGAGCGTACAACTGAATTCGGCGGCGTGGGCCGCGCGCTAACCTTGGGCGCGATCTGGGAGAGCTACGTGGCTCCTAAATCCTCTTTCGAATATCCGGCCAGCCGAAATCCCGGAAAGCGGACCATAGGGCTCGACTTCTCCTATCGCCTTCCGCATGTCCGCCATTGGCTCACGCTATACGCAGAGGGGCTTGTACCCGAAAGCAATCCCTTCAATGTTGACGAGAGCAAGAACCCCATCTATTTCCCGGCGCGAACGGCGGTGCGATCGGGGATGTACATACCCCGATTGCCGCGCTTGCCAAAATTGGATTTTCGAGTCGAAGCCGTTTACACCGATCCTCCGACCCCGCGGAGCAGGAGCGGCGACTACGTCTATTGGGACGCCTTTTACCACGACCTGTACACCAACAAGAACAACCTCATCGGCGACTGGATTGGACGAGAAGGGAAGGGCTTCCAAGCATGGAGCACCTACTCGTTCACTCCCCGAATTTCGATACAACCTGCTTACAGGCATGCCAAAGTTGCTGCGGATTTCATTCCTGGCGGAGAAACGCTAAACGACGGCTCAGTAAAGTTTAACTGGCGGTTGCATCGGGACTTGAGCTTGTCGGGCTCCGTCCAATATGAAAAATGGCTCGCACCCATCTTAGCTCCGACCGCGCAAACCAACTGGACATCGACGGTAGAAGTCAGATTCTGGCCAAAATCCTGGGGGCGGTAAGGGACAGGGAGCGAGGAATCGTGTCATTGCTAAGTTCACAGTTTAGCCATTTCCGGCGACGCCGAATGTGCGAGTTCTTGCGCGAGTTCAAAATATCCAAGGACACGAAGGTGCTTGACTTAGGAGGGACTGCCCAACTCTGGACCTACGCCGAGGTGCTGCCTGATCTGACGATCGTGAATCTTGGAATCCCAGAGAATCCTCCCCTGCAAGATAAGGTGCGCTGGGTAGAGGCCGATGCCACCCGATTGCCTTTCCCCGATGACTCTTTCGATGTTGTGTTCTGCAACTCCTTGATTGAACACCTGGGGAGCTATGAAAAGCAAAAACTCCTGGCCGCCGAAATCAAACGGCTGTCCAAGCGCTACTTCGTTCAGACTCCCAACCGTCGTTTTCCTTTCGACATGCACATGCTCGTTCCCTGCTTTCATTGGCTTCCGAAATTTCTTCAGAGACGCTTGGCCCGCTTAGCCGTTTGGGGGCTAATTACCAAACCATCCCGCGAAGCGGCGGCCGCTTATGTTGACGAACTGCGGCTGATGACCTTCCAAGAACTGCATTCCCTGTTTCCGTCGGGCGCCATCGTCCGTGAGAGGTTTATGTGGATGACGAAGTCGCTGTATGCCCTATCGCGCTGACACGCCATAGCGTCGGCCAAGCATCCAAGAAGAGATTGTGCAGCAGACGAATGAATCCACAGCTCGCGTAGTGGAAAGCCCGCCGGAAATCGAGCCAGTCCCTACCAGTTACCAGGACGAGCAGCTCGCCCTCGATCCTGACCGCGACGGTGCGGAATGGCTCTGGCTTCTGTGGGAACGCCGCGGATTGCTGGTGCGTGCCACCGTCTGGGGCTTGATCTTGTCAACCATCGTCGCCTTCGTGATTCCCAAGCGCTACGAATCGACCACCCGCCTCATGCCGCCCGACCCGCAATCCGGATCGGGCATGGCCATGATGGCGGCTATGGCAAGCAGAGGAGGCCTCGGGCTTGGTTCGCTCGCCGGCGATCTATTGGGCATGCGGGGCTCGGGCGCGCTCTTTGTCGAGATCCTGAACGGGCGCACCGTCGAGGACCGGCTCATCGACCGCTTCGATTTGCGCAAGGTTTATCACGACCGTTACTGGCAGGAGGCCCGCAAAAACCTGGCACAACGCAGCGACATCTCCGAAGACCGCAAAAGTGGCGTGATCACAATCACGGTCACGGATCGCGACCCCCATCGCGCCGCCGGACTGGCGCAGGCTTACGTCGAGGAACTGGACCGATTGGTCGCTCAGGTTTCAACCTCTTCCGCGCGCCGCGAGCGCGTGTTTATCGAGCAACGCCTGCAAGCGGTGAAGCGAGACCTGGATTCGGCGTCTCGCCAGTTCAGCGAGTACGCCAGCAAGAACACCACGATTGACGTTACCGCCCAAGCCAAAGCGACGGTCGAAGCAGCCGCCAGGCTCGAGGGCGAAATGATTGCGGCGCAGTCGGAACTCGAAGGCTTGGAGCAGATCTACACAAAAAACAACGTGCGGGTGCGCTCTTTGCAGGCCCGGGTAGGCGAATTGCGCTCCCAGCTCCACAAAATCGGCGGCGACACCTCAGACCAGGGGGCCGGAAAGTCTAGCGCGCCGCAAGAGTTTCCCTCGATTCGCCAGTTGCCTTTGCTGGGTGTGAAGTGGGGGGACCTCTATCGCGAAACCAAGATCCAGGAGACCGTCTACGAACTGCTTACTCAGCAGTACGAACTGGCTAAGATCGAAGAGGCGAAAGAGATTCCGGTGGTCAAGGTGCTCGATGCGCCGAACCTGCCGGAGAAGAAGTCGTTCCCGCCGCGGCTGTTCATCATGGTGCTTGGGACACTCTTCGCGATCGTGTTGGGAGCCACGTGGATTTACGGCACAGCGTTATGGGAAAGCACCGATTCACAGAACGCCGGAAAAGTGTTCGCCCTGGAAATGGGTCGGGAAGCCAAAGAAGTTGCCGCTCACTGGGGCGCCCGCGCCTCTTCGACTGTTGAACTGCTGCACATTAGTCTGCTGCACAAGCGAAGGAATGGGGATGGTCCAGGCCCAACGTCCATTGATGTCTAGGGCTGTTATGCAGCCGCGCGCTCTTTCCCCTCCCCAAGTTTCGCGAAGCCGAAGCCATGCGGTCCAACTCAGCATTATTGTGGTTCTCATAATTCTTATGATCTTGATGTACGTGCTAATGGTCGCGGTCGGGGGCCTCTACCAGTCGTGATGGCGAGCTCTGCTCTGGATCTTAGAACGTGCGCCGCCGCCGGCAAAGGGTTGCGTGTTTCAGCGTGGATCATCGCTGGCATGGGTTTGCTGGTGTTGTGGGCCGCTTTCGATTTGGACGCCTCTTCCAACTTGATTCTTACAGGGCTTTTCCTGGCCACCGGCATATTGCTGCTGAAGCCCGCGCTCGGGGCGCGTAATGCCGACCTGTTCCACCCCGCTTGTTTATTTCCTGCAATCTACTGCTTTTGGTTCGGCCTCGGCTCTCTGGACATTCTGCCGGCGTCGCTTAATTTCCGTCTGTTCGAGCCCATTCCACTGCGGATGTGGGGATACTACGCCCTCGGATTGGCAGGTTACATTCTGGCGGTCGGGTCTAAACAAAAGGATATGCCACGGCAACACCAGCAAACGAGTCCGTCCACGACCTGGGATGGCCGGCGCTTCACGCTTGCAATCGGAGTCCTCACTTTAATCGGCACAGCCGCCTACGCCTACCTCGTCTACAAGGGTGGCATTCCGATTCTGAGCGACGATTGGGCAGAGAGTCGAGTCGAGATTGGTCTGCAGAATATGCTTGCTATCACCACCTTCCTCTGCGCCTTCTGGACGGCGATACCAATGCTGTTCGCGTTTCTGTGGAGCAGACCGCGCACCAAGAGGTTCGCGACTCTCATTTATGGATTAACGGCGATGTTTGCTGTGATGCTTCTGTCCATGGGCAGCCGCGGGTACGCGTTCATTCCAGCGCTGATTGTGGTGATCATTCGCCACTACATGGTGCGCCGGTGGCGGTTCGTATTCTTGCTGGCGATAGCAGTCCTTCTTTTTGCATTGATCGGAGTTGCTGGGTATCTCAGGGACTACTCGCAGGTGACTGCCTTGGCAGACATGGGTTTTCCTTCCTGGGTTGAGCCCTTCGCGCCTGCCTATCTTTACATAAGGGCTCCCATCGCCACCTTTCGCGACATTAGCGCTCTCATCAGCGCGCAGGGGAACTTCCAATACGGAGCGCTCTTCCTATCGCCCTTCGCGGTGCTTGCACCGGGTCATCACCTCAGCTCCGACCTCTTCTTCAAGAAGCTTCTCGGTCACGATTTCCTGGGCTTCGGAGAACCAGCATCCTTGTTGGGAATCTTCTACGCCGATTTCGGAATCGTGGGTATCTTCGCTGGCATGTTTGCCACCGGACTCCTTGCCCGCTGGCTCTATCGCGGGGCGTATGCGAAGAAGTCACCCCTTTCTGTGTTGCTGTTCTCTTACTACTCTTATGTGCTGCTATTTAGCGTTTTTGGCAGTTTGTTCCCTTACCTTGCTACATTATGGATCCCCCTGATGTTTATCTTCGTCGAAAGATTCGCGCGTGGAGTTGAATCCTCCGCCTCTTGAGCATAGCCGAGAGATTACTACCCCACTGAAACTACGCCATGAATCAAATGTATAGCATCAACAGTCCTCAGCTAGCGACCATGAATGATGAAACAACAATTTCAGTCCTGGTCGTGTGTTACAACGCAAAGCATTTTCTCCAGGATTGTCTCAACTCGATTCGGGATAGGGTCACTGCGCCCTACGAGGTCATTCTCCTGGACAACGCTTCCGCAGATGGCACCGCGGACTTTGTCCGAACCGAATTCTCGTGGGTGCGCCTGCTGCCGAGCGACGAAAATCTCGGATTCACCAAGGGCAATAACTTTGCCGCGCGCTATGCGCGCGGGAAGTATTATCTGCTGCTCAATCCTGACACCGTGTTGCTGTCTGACATCGCGCCGGCCATTCGACTGCTCGAGGCCGATCGTCGCGTTGGCATCGTCGGCGCCGAGATGTACGGCGGGAACCATGAACGTCGCTCCTCCACCGGTCACTTCCCTCGGGCCATGCTCCTCTGGAAGTTCGGCTGGCTCTGGTCAGATCCGCAAAAACGTCCATATGGCGAACCCGGTCTGAAAGCGTTTCAGGTGGATTGGGTTGAGGGCTCTTTTCTGCTGACGACAGCCGAAAACTGGCGTGCGCTGGGTGGTTTGGACGAGAGCAATTTCTTCTACGGTGACGATGTTGAGTTCTGCCGCAGCGCGGCCGACCATGGGTTGACCACGGTGCATTGCACCGACATCCAGTATGTTCACTTCGGAGGCTATGAAGCCAGCCGCCTCGGATATCTCTACGCAGGTTTTCGCAGATATCACCGAAAATTTTCCAGCTATCCCGAGCAGTTACTTGCCGACGCGGTTTTGCGTCTGGGTTTGTTCGTACGAATCGGCGTGTTTGGGGTGCGCTATCTGATCACTCGAGATAAGTCGGTGCGAGAAAAGCTTCGACGATGCATCCAGGTACACAAGAACTGGAAGCAAACCAACTCCGTCGCACCGCGCTTCAGCTAAGGTACGGATGGATATTTACAGCAGGTTGGAATACGTCCTCAGCCGGCTCAAAGGCCGTAAGTACGAGATTGATCGCCGGATCCCTGTATCTTTGATACTGGCTGTCATGCTCCGCCGCCTAAGCTGGATGCTCCGGGGTCTCGTCAGAACGCTTCTCTTGCAGGGACGGCCCAAGCCTGTATTCATCGCTCCCAACGTGAATCTACGCAACGCGTCCCTGGTGCACTTTGGGAATGGAGTCACGTTAGATCGCGGCGTTATTATCGATGGGCTCTCAACTAACGGCATCAGGCTTGGCGATAACGTTGCGATTGGTGCGTACTCAATAGTCTGTGCCGCCATGCTGTCGCACTTAGGGGACGGAATACATTTTGGTAACAATTCGTCGACTGGACCGTATTCGTTTATCGGCGCCGGCGGTCCGATCACGATCGGCGAAAATGTCATCATGGGTCAGCACGTCTCCTTTCACTCCGAAAACCACAATTTCGACCGAGTTGACCTCCCTATCCGGTCTCAGGGTGTAAACCGGGTGGGTATTTTGGTCGAGGACGATTGCTGGGTGGGGGCAAACGTGGTTTTTCTGGATGGCGCTCACGTGGGTCGCGGGTCGGTCGTTGCTGCGGGCGCGGTGGTACGCGGCAAAATCCCTGCTTACTCAGTCGTTGCCGGCGTTCCCGCACGAGTGCTGCGCTCGCGTTTGCCGAACGAGGCGCCGCCTGACTCTCTGTACATAGCCGCCTCAAGCTCATGAATTCTGAACACGAACCCGCAAACATCCTGTTCGTCCACGGCAACAATGATCTCTACGGTGGCGACATTGCGCTCTTGGAGCTGATAAAGCGATTGGATCGCAAACGCTTCCGGCCGCTAGTGGTGCTGCCAAACGATACTCGCCACATTAATCGCCTTTCCGCCAAACTGGAGCGGGAGGGCATTGCATGCCGCTTCGTTCGCATGGCTGTGATCCGGAGAAAATACCTCGCCGCGTCAGGTTTGATTAAGCTTGCCGTGAACTTCGTGGCTGGGGTAGTGGCGCTGATGTACCTGATCTGGCGGAATAAGGTCGAATTGGTTCACAGCAATACCATCGCAGTTCCCTGCGGGGCCTTTGCGGCTCAACTTATGCGGCGGCCCCATGTCTGGCATATCCACGAGATAGTCACCCGGCCTGCGATCGCACGCAAGATCCTGCATCCCTTGGTGACGAGGCTGTCAACGGTTGTCGCGGTGGTCTCCCATGCTGTGCGCCGTCACATACTCGAGGATTGCCCCAGTCAAGGTGGCAAGATCAGGGTGATCCTTGATGGCATTGACGTGGCGGCATTTGCAAATGGCAATGGCAACAAGGTCCGCCGGGAGTTGGGGATTCCACCCAACGTCTTTCTAGTCGGAATGGTAGGCAAAGTGTGCCGCTGGAAGGGCCAATTGCTCTTGGTCGAGGCCGCACAGATCGTTTCGAAGCAGAGAGAGGGTGTTTACTTCTTGGCTGTCGGCGGCGTTTTCGATGATGAGATGCATTTCATGGTGAGCTTCCGGAATGCAGTCTCTTCCAATAACCTCAGCCGTAATTTCATCATCAGCGATTATCGTAGCGATATTCGAGATGTCATGAACGTTTTCGATGTGTTCGTCTTGCCTTCTACCGAACCTGATCCCTGCCCATTGGTGGTTCTCGAAGCCATGGCGGCGGGGAAGGCCGTAATTGCATCCCGGCATGGTGGCCCGGTTGAACAGGTCGCCGAAGGCGAGACCGGGTTGCTATTCACACCCGGTTCTGCCGATGCCCTGGCTGACGCAATCATGACACTGGTTGATAATCCAGACCGCGCGCGTGCCATGGGAAGCGCTGGCCTGAAACGGGCTTCTGCGCATTTCCGCGTCGAGCGATACGCACACGACTTCGAGTCCTTATACCGCGACCTGTTAGGCATCTACAGGGTTCCAGCCCTTGGGCCCGAGAAAACAATCACTTCTTGTTCGATTCGGTAGCTAGCGCGGGCTCCGCGTTTCTAAGCCACAAATGCAGAATTCACCAAAACCTGCAGGAACATTTCTGGCACGAAATACTGCCTTCAATGTACTTGGTCAGCTGATACCTATCTTGGTGGCAGTTGTCACCATCCCTTACGTGGTCCACAGGTTAGGTACGGATAGATTTGGCGTCCTCGCGATAGCATGGCTACTGTTGGGATATCTCAGTTTATTGGATTTTGGCCTGGGTCGAGCGACCACCAAGTTCATCGCAGAAGCCCTAGCTCGCAAAGAAATCGATAAGGTCTCAGAACTGGTGTGGACCTCCGTGGGAGTTCAAATTGTTCTTGGCTGTACAGGAGCTTTGCTGCTGGTACCTTTCGTGCCATTGCTCGTCATGAAAGTGCTAAGAGTGCCAGAAGGGCTCGCGGGAGAAACGCGCACCATCTTGCTTATGTTATTGGTCTCGCTGCCTTTTGTCCTAGCGGGCAACGGCCTGAGGGCGGTGTTAGAGGCACTGGAGAGGTTCGATCTAGTCAACCTCCTGCGAATTCCCGCTACCATCTCAGTGTATGTGCTGCCGGCTGCAGGTCTATTGGTAGGACTGCATCTTCCGGCGATCGTAGCCCTTTTGGTCTTTGCCAGGTTCGCAGTCTGCTTAGCTCATCTTCGGTTTTGCTTTGTAGCCTTTCCTGAGTTGAGGTTCCACATCCCATCTGACGGAGTTCTATTGCTGCGCATGCTCCGATATGGTGGCTGGGTGACGGTCTCAAACGCAGTGAACCCCGTTTTGATATATCTCGACAGGTTCTTAATCAGTTCGATCCTGTCGCTGTCGTTACTTGGCATCTACACCGTCCCATTCGAGGCGGTTACGAAGCTATGGATCGTGCCAGCGAGTCTCTCGGCAACGCTGTTTCCCGCGTTTAGCGCTCTGGGAACAATCCAGAATCGCGATCGTCTGGTGAGGTTATACGCGCGGTCATTTAAGTACCTCCTCTTGTTCTTGGGCCCACCGGTTGTTCTTCTCATTGTTTTTGCGCGCGAGATTCTCACGCTGTGGATGGGACTGGCTTTCGCCAACAACGCCACCCATGTATTGCAGATTCTTGCCTATGGTGTGTTCGTCAACTGCTTTGCGCACGTTCCATTCGGCGCGTTGCAGAGCCTCGGCCGGCCAGATGTTGCAGCTAAGATTCTTTTGGTGGAACTGCCCTTATACATCCCGTTGGCGTGGGTGATGATCTCACGTTTCGGAATTACAGGTGCCGCCTCCATCTGGGCCTTGCGAGTCACGATCGAGGCTTTGGTCATGGTTAGCGCAGTCTCTAAGCTGTTTTCGCTTCGTCCCTATTCAACGGAACACGGCTTGGCTGGCAGCTCACTGGCTGTTTTCGTGCTTGGCGGGAGCATGGCGGCGGCGAACCTGATTTTGCGGCCCTCCTTTCCCTTACAGGTTGCTGTTTGTGCAGCACTGACGGGCGGGTTCGTTTGGATAGCTTGGCACAAGATATTCGACAACGCCGACAGAATCCAACTACAGAGTATGTGTGCTCCGCTGATCAGAACTGCCCGGGGAGTTGTGCCTTGATGAGTAGAGTGAATGCGGAAATGAAGGAACGGATTGTTCCCGGCGCAGCGGCAGAAGTGCCGTTCAGGGAAAGCGAGATGCGGTACCTTTTTGCGGGGGCCTTCGCGCGGGGTCGCACGGTATTGGACTTGGCTTGCGGTGCTGGTATAGGTACTCATTTCCTGCTTCAATCGGGGGCTAAGAAATGCATTGGCTTAGACGTGGACTTGGACGCAGTTCGATATGCGGCAGTCCGCTATTCGGATTGCGCGTTTACTGTGTGCGACGGCACCCGCCTGTGCCTTCCGGATGGATGCGTTGACTTGATCGTTTCCTTTGAAACGATCGAGCACCTGAGCGACATGCGGGCGTTTTTCGGGGAGTGCAAACGCGTCTTGCGCAATGATGGAATTTTGTTGTGCTCCACTCCCAACCGGGACGTCACCCGCTGGGATGCAGCCGAAAATCCGTTCCATGTGAGGGAAATCGCGATCCCTGAGTTCCTTCAGTTGGCCAATCAATTCTTCGTGGACTGTCGGCTCTATGGCCAGTGTCAAGTAAATTATCCCATTCACGTGATGAGACGATGTTTCATCAATCTGATCGGGAAGGTGCATCTCAAGCGTGCCTTAAAAAGGTTACTGCCTGCGTCCCCGGTTCAGCTCTGTACCGAGACGGAGTTCTCTCCGGTGCCTGTTAGTTCTTCTGCGCCGCCAGTGAGACCGCATACGCCGAGGCGGTACAAACAACCGCGTTATGCTGTAATCGTGGCCAGAAAATTGAGAAATCTATCTATATAACAGGTCTGACAAACATACTTATATGCGCATCGCAATGATCGGTATCAAGGCAATTCCGGCACGTTTTGGCGGATTCGAGACCGCCGTAGATGAGCTATCTCGCGGGTTAGTGAAGTTAGGGCACCAAGTCGTCGTTTACAACCGCACCGGCATGAGCAGTCAAGCCGGTCCCTCTTATGAAGGAGTTGAATTGGTCGCGTTACCTACTGTGCGGTCGAAGAACCTGAGTACTATCTGTCACGCTTTCCTTTCGACCCTCCACGCAATGTTCCGAAAAGCAGATGTGGTGCACTATTTCACCACCGGTGCAACTCTATTTGCGCCCTTACTTCGTTTAATGGGTAAGAAAGTCGTCTGTTCAGTGGATGGGACTGATTGGCAGCGTGCGAAATGGGGTCGGCTTGCGCGATGGTACCTGAGGCTTTCCGAGCGGCTGGCGGTATTTGTCTGCCACGGCTTGATTTCCGATTCCAGCGAAGTGCTCGACTACTATCGGCGGAGCTACGGTGCGGCCTCTTCTTGCATTGTGTACGGGATGCGAGAGCACCGGTCAAATAAGAGAGACGTGCTCGAGAGGTTTGGACTGCAAGAAAAAGAGTATGTCTTGTTCGTAGGTCGGCTGGTACCCGAAAACAATGTCCACCACCTTATTAAGGCATTTGAAAGAGTCGAGACCAGAAAGAAGCTCGTAATTGTGGGGGATGATCCTTGGGAAAAAGATTACATTTTGTCTTTGCGATCAACTCGCGATCCTCGCTTGATTTTCACCGGGGGTATTTACGGAGATGGATACACGCAGCTCCAGCAGAACGCATATCTGTTCGTACTGCCTGATGAGGTGGGAGGCACTCACCCTGCATTGGTCGAAGCGATGGGATTCGGAAACTGCGTGCTCGTCAACGATACGCCTTCCAACCTCGAAGTAATTGCGGATGCCGGCTTCAGCTATCGCGGGAACGAGGGTGATCAGAATCTTGGGCAGCAATTGCAGATGCTAGTCGATGAACCGGCATTGGTGGAAAAATATCGCCGAAGAGCAAGGCAGCGCGCGCAGGAGCACTACCGGTGGGAGGACGTAGTTCGCCAGCATGTGCTCCTCTATCAAAGGATACTGGGTGGCGGTGGCCAGATGGAGATTTCGGATTTGATCCGGTCAACAGAGCCTTAAAGGTTTGCCGGCTGCTGGCTGGGTAAGTGTCCCGTCACGTTTCCGTCTGTTCACCGCTCATATGTTCGCCGTTCAAGAAAAGATTTCGACCCCGCTAGGATTGTCGCCAGGCTGGCGCAGCCCGCTTCAGCTTGCCTGCAAGCGTTGCATCGACGTTCTCGTGTCCGCTCTATTGTTACTCGTACTATCGCCACTGTTTTTGTTGCTTGCGATACTCGTCAAGCTTGGCTCGCCCGGTCCGGTCTTTTACAAGTGGCGCGTGGTCGGGAAGGACGGGCAACCGTTCGTCGGCTATAAGTTTCGCTCCATGGTGGCCGATGCCGACCGATTGAAGGCGAGATTACTGGCTCAAAACGAAATGACTGGACCTGTCTTCAAGCTTACAAATGACCCTCGGGTTACACCGCTAGGCGCCTGGATGAGACGTTACAGCCTTGATGAACTGCCGCAATTTTACAGCGTCCTGAAAGGCGATATGAGTCTGGTCGGGCCAAGACCTCCGCTCATTACTGAATACCAGAGGTTCACCGACTACCAAAAACAAAAGCTGGTCGTCCGGCCGGGCATCACTTGTTTATGGCAAGTCAGCGGACGAAACCAGGTGAGCGACTTCGATGATTGGGTGCGCCTCGATCTCGATTATGTGCGCGACTGGTCCCTCCTCTTGGATTTCAAGATCCTCCTTAAGACAGCGATCGAAGTGTTTGGCGGTTCAGGGAAGTGAAAATGAAAAGCTTCGACGAGCCACGCGGCCTCCGACAATACGGAGCAACTCTCTAATGAAAGTACTCGTAACCGGCGGTGCCGGATTCATCGGCTCCCACCTGGTAGATCGTTTTCTTCAAGATGGCTTTCAAGTCCGCATTCTCGACAGCCTTGATCTCAGAGTGCATCCTCACAGGCGCCCGTCTTACCTCCCCCGAAACGTCGAATTCGTGCACGAGGATGTCACGAACAAGCAGAGTTTGCTGTGCGCCCTGCAAGGAATAGATATCGTGTCTCACCAAGCGGCCTATCAGGATTACATGCCCGATTTCTCTCGCTTTCTCAATGTGAATGCCGTGAGTACCGCCCTGATATTCGAGTTAATCGTGCAACACCGGTTGCCGGTGAAGAAAGTGATAGTCGCCTCATCCCAGGCCGTCTATGGTGAAGGGCAGTACGACTGTCCACAGCACGGATTCTTCCTCCCGACACCGCGATCGCAGCAGCAACTGCTTCAGGGCGACTGGGAGTTGCATTGTCCGCAGTGCCAGCGACCGGCCACGCCGCAACCGTTACGGGAAGAGCACAACAACCCATATAACCAGTACGCGGTTTCAAAGTTGGCCGGAGAAAAAGCAGCGCTGGGGCTCGGCTGGCTGCATGGTATTCCCACCGTGGCCCTCCGTTATTCGATCACTCAGGGGGCGCGTCAGTCTCTCTACAACCGCTACTCCGGAGTGTGCCGGATTTTTTTCAGTCAGGCCCTGCGCGGCCTGCCCATCATTATTTATGAGGACGGTCAACAGACCCGCAACTTCGTGCACGTGCAGGACGTGGTAGACGCCAACATGCTTGTGCTGGAACGGGACGAAGCAAACTTCCAGATGTATAACGTCGGCAGCGGCAAAGCGATGAGCGTTCTCGCTTACGCGCATGCCGTCCTAAAGAAACTTTCTTCCCGCGTGACTCTGGAGATGTCGGGTGAGTACCGCCGGGGAGATAATCGCCACAGTGTCTCGAGTGTCGAGAAGCTACGGCGCCTGGGATGGCAGCCTCGCCGCCCTCTTTCCGTTGTTCTGGACGACTTTCTCGAATGGATCGACAGCGTCGGCGGAATACCCCAACAAGTCGAGGATGCTCACGCACATATGCGCGATGCCGGCGTGGTGCTGACTTCTTCTGTCTAAACCAAAAACATCCGCATAGATACAAGCCCGCAGAAACTGAAGCGGTTCCGATTGGCCAATAAACCAGCCGTCCTGCAACCAAATCATTAACCGTATTGAACGCTGTGCGATTTGGACCAGCACCGCGCGAAAGGTCGACTATGCAAACAGCGTTGAACAGCTACTTTGATGATGTTATTCAGACAATCGGAAAAATGCCCATCGCGACCATAGAAGAAATCGTTACTGCCCTCATGGAGGCGTATGAGTCGAGTCGCACCATTTATTTATTTGGCAACGGCGGCAGTGCCGCGCTCGCGTCGCACTTCGCTTGTGATCTTGGAAAGGGAGCAAGCAATGGCTCGAGCAAACGGTTCCAAGCATTGGCGTTTACCGATAACGTGCCCATGCTGACGGCGTGGGCCAATGACGCGCGCTATGAAGATATCTTTGCAGAACAGCTGATAAATTTCGTTCGCCCCGACGACATAACCTTCGCCATCAGTGGCAGCGGAAACTCCCCGAACGTTCTCAAGGCTCTCAAGGTTGCGCGTGAGGCTGGCGCCTTCACCATAGGGTTAACCGGGTTTCAGGGTGGAGATATGAAGGACCTCTGTGATCTGTGCCTGACCGTCCCATCCGAAAATATGCAGATCATCGAGGATCTCCATCTCAGCGTCACTCACGCCGTTTTCACTGCGCTTCGAGCGAAGATCTCCCGGCCGAACGATGAAGCAGTTGCATGATGAGTTCCCACGCAAGCAACCAGAACCGATTGCCATGAGTCAGCGCAAGTTATCTTCCCGGATCCTTCTCAGTGATCTCTTGTGGTCTACGCTGGCCATGGCCGCCGCGCTGCTGCTGCGCTATGGAGTGGAAATGGTCCATGTCGAGGTGGTCTCCGCCTCCGCTTTGCTGCCGTTCCTGGCGGCCACTTGGATTATTTGGACTTTTCTTTTTCGTTTTCTATCTCTCGATGGGTTCCGGGGGGGCTGGCGGTTGTCCGCGGTTGTTTCACAGTTGTTGTTATCGGTGGGCGCGCTGATGCTGATTTTGTTATCCTGCGGATATCTGCTCCGCGCCTATGTCTCCCGCATGGCGCTGGTTCACTTTGCCTTGTTGCTTTTCGCCGGATTTATCCTCATACGGGTTGCCGCCTATCTGATCCTGCGAACCCGCTCCAGAAACGGCGGCGCAAGCCGCGTAGTTATTGTGGGGCGCGGCCGTCTGGTGCGGGAGTTAGAACGCAAGATTCAACGGCATCCCGAGTTGCTTTGCCAGGTGGTCGGGGTCCTGGCGCCGGATGACGGCACCTTCGATTCCAGTTCTTTACTTGCGTCCGCGGGTCCGGGGATCAGCACCGGCGCGCTCGGCGCTGTGGAATTATTCTGCGAGCAACGGGTCAATGAGTTGATTCTCGCTCTGCAGGAGTGCGCTTCGCCTGATCTGCTTAACCTGACCGCACTCTGCCGCGATCGTGGCATCAAAGTCAGCTTTGTGCCCCAGCTCTATGAACTCTATCTCTCTCATCCTCATCTGATGGACCTTGGCGGACTTCCGGTTCTCCAGCTAACTAAACCCGGACTTACCGTTGCTACGCTAGTCTGGAAACGGGCGCTGGACATCGTTCTGGGGACCCTGCTTTCGGTCGTCGCGATTCCACTCCTTCTGCCGCTGGCGGCTGCGCTTCACCACATCAAAGGAAGAGCTTTCCGCTGGGAGACGCGCTGCGGATTCCGGGGCAGGCCATTTGCCATGCTGCGGCTGAACGTAGATCGCAGAGCCCGCGACGCTTCCCGGTTTGAACGGATTCTAGGCGCGCTCAGTCTGACCGAGTTGCCGCAATTGTGGAATGTTTTGCGGGGGAACATGAGTCTGGTAGGGCCGCGGCCCGAGCCTCGCGAGCGCGTGTGCCGCTACTCGGAGTGGCAACAGCAACGCTTGACCGTGAAGCCTGGCATGAGCGGGTTGGCGCAGGTTCAAGGATTACGCGAACAGCATTCGTCGGAAGAGAAGACGCGTTTCGATCTGCAATATCTGCTGAACTTGTCTCTTTGGACCGATCTCTCGCTTCTGTTACAGACCATTGGGACCTTGGCGACACGTTCGGCGAAGCGCGAAGATTCGCTTCGGGAGGGTTCGCTTCGGGAAGATTCACTCGCTGGCCTGGAGCCGGCTGGAACGGCTAACCATCCGATTGAAGCGCACGTACACCGGGAGATTCTAGAGAGTGCTCATCGTCCGTAGTCCAATGCGCATTAGCTTTGCCGGAGGCGGTACCGACCTCCCGGCCTATTATGAGCGCTTCGGTGGTGCTGTGCTCAGCACTTCCATCAACAAGTATTTCTACACCATCCTGGGCAAACGCACTGACGACCGGATTCAGGTCATCTCCTCCGACCTGCGTGTTTTCGAAACGTGGCGGGATATCGCCAACATGAATATTCGCGGCAGCGGCCTCGAGATTCCTCTCGCCGTACTCAAGGATTTGGCATGCGATATTTCAGTGGATCTTTTCCTGTCCTCGGAAATTCCCCCGGGCACCGGCCTGGGTTCTTCCGCCAGTGTATGCGTGAATATTTTGAGAACCCTGACCACGTATTTGAATCGCCCATTCTCGAAATACGATCTCGCGGACTGCGCATTCCGCATTGCGCGTGACGTCCTGGGACACCACGTCGGCAGGCAGGACGAATTTGCAGCTGCCTTCGGTGGTTTGAATTTCATTACCTTCAACAACGATGGCCTTACCGAAGTGCAACCTCTGGACCTCGATCCCGAATTCCTGCGCGAACTTCAATCTAACTTGATGCTTTTCTTCACCGGCTCCGCCCATCATTCCTGGACAATCTTGCAGGAACAGGAGAACTCAACCCGTAGTCACACTGGGCCCACCCTTGACGCCCTCCACGAAGTGCGAGCCCTGGCCGACCGCATGCTTGCTTCGCTTCAAGCAGGCGATCTCCGTCTTTTCGGAGCGCTGCTGGACGAGGGATGGCGAGCGAAGAAGCGCATTTCCGGGAAGATTTCCAATCCCAGGATTGACCATCTTTACGAGGTGGCCCACCGCAGCGGCGCCGTGGGAGGGAAGATTACCGGCGCTGGTGGAGGCGGATTTCTGCTTCTCTACTGCGAGTCTGATCGACAAGAGGCAGTCCGCTCCGCGCTTCATGCCGAAGGCGTTCAGGAAATGGCCTTTGCCTTCGATAACCACGGCGCCCAAGTGCTCGTGAACGATCCATTCATTGACGGCGACCAGCGCGCCGGCTCGCGTTGGATCTTCACCCCTGTTTCCACAGTCGGTTAGGTGGTTCCTGGAAGCTTTGAAGGGGCATGGCTTCAGCCTGCCGTTGCAACCCGCCAAACAGGCGGCTTTACAGATTGCTGAAAAACTCCGGAATTGGCCCGGAACGGGAAGGGCACGAGTTCCACTCGTGCCGTAAGTCAAGCCGAATCAATGACGGCTTCCAGCCGCTGGGGGAAGGCTAGTCTGCGAAAACACTTTTTCAACAATCTGTTTAGCCGCTGAGGGTCGCCCCTTCACAGCGTCCGGTTTTGCCAACGAATACTTAATCAGACCCGTGGCGCCGCAGTTCGCTCCGTCACTTCGGTTGTTATCTGGATGAATCGATGAAGGCTTTTCTATTAGCCGCGGGCCATGGCACGCGTCTCCGGCCGATTACCGACGAGGTTCCAAAGTGTCTGGTCCCCATTCGCGGTGTGCCCATGTTGCAGATCTGGATGGAAATTTGCCGGCATGCGGGAATTGATGAAGTAATGATAAATCTCCACACCCATGCTGAGATTGTTCGCGCTTGGCTGCGGAACAACAGAAACGGCATTCGCGTGCGGTTGGCAGAGGAGTCCACCCTGCTCGGGTCGGCGGGCACGGTGCTGGCCAACCGCGATTGGGTCGCCTCCGACTCTTGTTTCTGGATCCTGTATGCAGACGTTCTCACCAGCGCCAGCCTCGGCCGCATGATGGAATTCCACTGCGCCAGGCAACCGGCCGCGACGCTTGGTTTGTATCAGGTGCAGGACCCGTCGCGCTGCGGAGTGGTGTCATTCGACGAGCAGATGGTCATCCGCGAGTTCGTGGAGAAACCTGCCCATCCGAAAAGCCGATGGGCATTTTCTGGACTCACGATTGCTGCTCCAGAGCTCCTGACCCAGATTCCGCCGAGTTGTCCGGTCGATTTGGGGTTCGACGTTTTCCCGCGACTGACGGGCCAAATGCTTGCTTATCCTATTTCCGACTATCTGCTCGACATAGGAACCTTGGAAAATTATCAAGCAGCTCAAACCGGTTGGCCGGGGCTGGCGGCGTGAGGAGAAATCCACGTTGGTCTCTTTAGCTTGCTCGTCGCACACCGGGTCGCGATTGCAGGCGGTGGTGTTCGATATGGATGGCGTCATTGTGGACAGCCATCCAGCACACCGTTTTGCCTGGAGGGAATTTCTACGAACCTTTGGAAAAGAGGTTACCGACAACGAGTTGGACTTCATCATGGACGGGCGAAAACGCAAGGATATTTTTTTTCACTTCCTCGGTCCACTGACGGACGAGCGGGTGCAGGAGTACGGGAATCTCAAGGACGAATTCTTCTGGCAGGCCGCGCCCGATGCCGTTCCTGTTCCCGGCGTCTTCGAGTTTATTGAATGCATTCGTCAAGCAGGAATCACGATGGCGGTAGCCACTTCGGCGAGCGCCAATCGCACACGAGATACCTTGCAACGGCTGGGCTTAATGAAACATTTCACGGCAGTGATTACAGGCGACGATGTTCGCGAAGGGAAACCCGATCCTGGCATCTATCGACTGGCCTGCCAGCGCATTCACTGTCCTGCGGGAGCTGCGGTGGCCGTCGAGGATGCCGCGGCAGGAATCCGGGCAGCCAAGGACGCCGGCCTGAAGTGTGTTGGAATCGCCGGCGATCAATCCCAAGACAAGCTGACCGCCGCCGGCGCCGATTATGTCCTCCGAGATTTTCTTAATCTCTCTCTCCGAGAGTTCCATTCACTGGTTGGGATGCAACCCCGGCTGAGCTGAACGATCTTCATACCAAATGGGGCCTTGGTGTAGCGCTTCATTGGACATTCGTCCGCAGTCGTTGTCGAGGTGTGGAGAGGTGGAAACGCGCAAGCAGTTTTCCATCTCTCCACGCCTCGTTTGCTTTGCGCCTGGGCCGCTCGCCGTCGACGCCGATCGACGAGTACACCGTAAGTGGCTGGTGCTGCGCGGCGCGCACGATTGAATAATCACTAAGGAATCTCTGATTAAGTCCAAAAATTACCACTGTCATCCTGAGCGAAGCGAAGGACCTATGCATTCTGCCCGCGCCACCAGCGGCGTTGCAGGGAATTTCGACCACGAGCCATGATCCAATCTCCGTGGACCGCTCTGACTTAATCAGAGTCCCCCTAAATCAGATTTGCCATCGTGAATATGCATCTGCTCATCAGATTGTCGCTCGGACTCGGACTCGGCCTCTTGTTCATCGCAAATTCGGTCGTCGCAAGTTCGGTCGTCGCAAGTTCGGTCGTCGCAAATTCGACGGCCCGCGGCGAGGACCATGATCCTCTCAGCCAGCCTCTCAACGATATCGTCGCCGTAGGACGTGGCGGAGGAGAAATATTGCTCGCAAACTTGGCAGAACCAGTCTCACGGCTACAATGGCGTTTTCGTGAGATTCCTGTTTTCCCTTCCAGCACCGCCATCGTCGATGTTGAACTCTCCGCCGACGGCACCGAGGCCCTGGTCGTCTTCGCCGACGGTGCGCCACGCGTTCTCGATCTCACCGAGCGCATTACCCGAATCAGGGTCGGTGATGTAGCGGCCTCTCAGCACCGCTCGCCCCACCAACTTTTCCCCTACGCGGCGGAGGAAAAAGTTTGTCTCCTGGACGACGTAGGCCAATCCGGCGAAAGACCGTGCACGGAAGCTGCGGCCGCGTCCGTTCACGAGGACGGTCGAGTGCTGTACGCATTCAAGGATGGCCGGCTGGCGGTCGTTTCCCCTCAAAGTGGCGTCCGGGAAGAGCTCCCTTACCGCGTGCCACCAGGCGCAAATTTCCAATTGTTGGCCGGTCATCAAGGAGACCTGCGGGATTTTCTAGTCCTCGTGACGGAGCCCGGCACGGACCCGAACGGAGCGGCTCCGGTTCCCCTGGCCAGGATCCCGCTTACCACGATCCCCCTTACGAAGATCATTGATCCGCGGCAGCCAGCCGCTCCTCTGGGGCAGTTTACGGATCCCACGGTCGCGGCACTGCGCGCACTGCTTGAATTTACCGGCGCTGGCGCTGTCTCTGCGACACCGGAAGCGCGCCGCACGGAGCAAGTGAGTGAGTCGACCCTGGAAACGCTCGCTGCGCACCTCGCTGCACACCTCGCTAAACACCTCGCTAAACACCCCAAAGACCAGACACCTTCCGACAAAGTCACCTGGTCGTTCTATCGCGTCACGGCCAACACGGAACTCTATGCGCCGGTCCTCGAATTCGCCGACAATGAGCCCGACTATCCGACTGATGTAAACATTTGGCAAGCGATCAGACCGCTGGCGCTCGGCACATCGAAAGCAGATTACCAAGCAGCCTACGCGTCCTTGGGCGATCGGCGATGGTCGCGTTGTACATCCTATGTGCGGACTCTGTCCTACCCAGGGACCTGGTTGATCGAATACTGGTTTTATTACCCATTCGATGAAGGCAAATCCCACCCGCATATCCACGATTCCGAACACCTGTTTGTCGAAGCGGACAAGCTCGGCGGAACCGTTCGGAATGTTTTTGCCTCCGATCACGATTCCTTGGTTGCCAACAATCTCTATTCGACGCTAGTCAAAGATTCGCCTCCCGTGGCGCTTCCCCTCTTCGCGATGGTCGAACTGGCAAAGCATGCGATGGCGCCGGATTTGAACCATGACGGGCGCTTCACCCGCGGCGTCGATGACAATCTGCACCTCGAACCCTATGCCTTCTGGGGCCTTCGTGATCGGAGCGGCAAGTTTCATTTTCTGATGGAGCCGTATCTGGCATCCATGACCTTGCCACGACACCGGGACGGCCGCTTCGCCCTCGCGGATGCGGAGGCCATTTTCCCTGGTCTGGATGTGCCTCCCGAGCACCTGGTGTGCACGCTGCAGTCGTTCCCAGATGATCCACCGTGCGCGCATTGTGACAGCGCGACTGCGGAGGCAGGAACCGCATACCTGGACCACCATCCCGATGCGCGTGCTCCGGAGGGCATTTACAAGACTTACGTTGTGCCCTGGCGCGAAGTGCGACTCGGCGTGGGGATCTACGACTGGTCGGAAGGTAGGGCGGAAGTGTCTTTGGGGCTTGCGGGTGATTTTCGTCATATGACGGGGGGCCTCTTGCCGATTCCAGCCCGCCTCGCGCTGGAATTTGGTTGGAAACCACTGGCCAAGGACATTGACGTGCACTTGGATGGTGTGAGCGGCGTTGTGTTCAGCCGGTCAACCTTGTTTGCCGGCGTGGGGCTTGAGCGCCTGATCACTAGCACCCAGGGCTTCTATTCTGAAGTGACGCCGAAATGGGTGGACATCTCAGAGCGTCTAATCGACGGAGTGGTTTCACCTTCCGGCCTCCATTGGCAATATGGCGGAGTGTCATATCACACCGGGTACATCCTGGAACTGCCGAGCGCGCACAGAGGTAACTTCACCAACTTCATCGGCGTTGTAATTCGGGACGCTCCGAGCCACCCCATGCTGTTTGAATGGCGCGTCAGTGTCGGATTCCTGCGGCGAAGAGGCCGCCACGACTTCGGCGCCCGCCGCGGGGATCGCAACCCATACGAGTAACTTACGAGCAACTATGGCTCATGGCAGGTCAGATCCCCGGGAATTGTCTTTGAAGTGCCGACTAGCCGTTGACTTTGGACTAATGGCTGACACTGAGAGCTGACAGCTGATAGCTGACAGCTGAGGGCTGACAGCAAGCACTATGCCGTGGCGAGTTGTTCCGCAACCTCTGGAAGTCCGGCAGCATGCCACACGTCGAAGCCTCCCGCCACGTTGATCACATTGCGATAACCCGCGCGCTCGAGCAGACTGCAACCAATCATGCTGCGATACCCGCTCTTGCAGTGAACGGCAACCGAACGCTCGCGATCGATTGCCGGCAGTCCCTGCGGAAACGTATCGAGCGCCCGACATCCCACTTGCGGGATATGCCCCGCTTGCCATTCGCCTTCGCGGCGCACGTCGAGGACGTCGCTCGCGCGTAAGCTTCCGTCGCGCAGTTTCTGGTTCAGTTCCTGAGGGGAAATCTGCGCCGTCTTCAGCACCGGCAGGCCGGCCTTCTGCCAAGCCGCCACGCCACCCGCCAGATGACCACGCAAATCTTCGATGCCGACACGAGCCAGCCGCAGCCGGGCTTCCTCAATCTGCGCCTCCGTGTCTCCGACCAGAACCGGCTTTGAGTGGATACCAAGAATTCCGCCTGCCCACGATGCGAATTGTCCCGAGAGCGCAATGTTGATCGACCCCGGCACGTGTCCCGCCGCAAACTCGTCGCCCGGACGAACGTCAATGACGTTAACGTTGACATTGGCATCGGCATTCTGCTGCAACAGCCCCCGCACTTCGGCCGGAGAAAGTGCCGGAAGCGGCGGCAAGTCCGTCAACGCGGCAGCCCCCGAACGATTGATCTCGGCATCCTCAAGAAAATAGTCTGGACGAGCCGGAAGGTTCGAGGTCAACTGCGCGATGAATCCTTCCCGGCTCGCAATCTGCAGCGCATAGTTTGTAAGGCGCTCCGCCCCAATCGTGGACGAGCGTTCTGCTCGCATGGCTCGTCCGCAGAGCGAGCCCGCACCGTGCGCGGGATACACCATCACCTCATCCGGAAGCGCCAGCAACTTCTCGTGCAGACTGTCGTAGAGCAACCCCGCAAGTTGCCGCGGAGTGTGCGTGCGCGAAAGATCGGGGCGTCCGACATCGCCAATAAACAGCGTATCGCCGGTCAGAACCATGCAAGGCTGCGCCGATTTGCCTTCAGACGATTTCTCTTCATCGCTAACCACCAGGCAGACGCTCTCAGGCGTATGGCCAGGCGTCTCCAGCGCGCGAATCCGCACGGCTCCCATCCTGACTTCAAAGCCGTCGGTCAGCGGCACATGCGGGAATTCGGCGCTGGCTTGCGCTCCGATGTAAATCTTTGCGCCCGTGCGTGCCGCGAGTTCTTTGTGTCCCGAAACAAAGTCGGCGTGCAGATGAGTTTCGAATATGTGGCGGATTTTAAGATTCTGCTCGTCGGCCGCCTTCAGATAAATGTCCACATCGCGTTGCGGATCCACCACCGCCGCTTCGCCCTCCGATCCGATCATGTACGAAGCATGGGCCAGACACGTGAGATAAAACTGTTCAAAATACATATCGTGCCTCCGGACGGGACGCAGCTTTTCCGCGATTCCCAGATTGTCGTTTTGCAGATTATCACTTGTCGCCCATCGGGTCGATGCCGCAGCTGCATTGAAGACTAACAGTCATGTGGAGTGCAGAAGTTTTTGCACGAAGTCTCCGCAACCGGGGGAAAAAGTATCCTGAGAATGTTTTCCAAGCTATTGACCGGCTTATGGTTAAACGATGCACCATCTGCGTACTCCTTTTGTAACTTGGACTTGCGCCCAATCAAGGCCTACAGTCAATGGAACTGAGTTTGTTGGTTTTTTCGGTCCCCGGCGTGCATCGAATTAGTTGAAGGTTCCGAGATTCACAGGGGTTCCGAGATTAGGGTTCACGAACCAGGCGAAGAAATGACGAAGAAGAAGTGACGAAGAAGAAGTGACGAAGAAGGAATGACGAAGCGCATCAAATTCGGGTTGGCGCCATGCGGATCGGCACTCATCCTAGTATTCGCGATCGCCGCAGTTCTCAGTATGTCCGTCTCGGGATGCGCCCAAGGCAGTCCCTACGTCATCGCCGCTTCCAGCAGCCCCTCTGCTCTGCCCGCCGCCAGCGACGAAGCAGGCGAACCTATACTCACCATCAAGAAACGCGTCGATGAAGTCAACGTGCTGTTCATCGCTACCGATCGCCACGGCAAATTCGTCCGCAATCTGAACCAGAATGATTTCTCTATTTTCGACGACCACAAGCCCGTGCAATCCATCCTCAACTTCCGGCGCGAGACCGACCTGCCCATCGAATTGGGCCTGCTCATGGACGTGAGCGGATCCGTGCAGGGCCGTTTTGGATTTGAAAAAGACGCAGCCACCGGATTTCTGCTGCACGTCATCCGTCCCGGCTACGACCGCGCGTTCGTTGTAGGCTTCAACAAAGAGAGCCGCCTCACCCAGGATTTTACCGACCAAGTACCACTGCTCGCCGCCGGAGTACAGCGCCTGAAGAATGGCGGCGGCACCGCGCTCTATGACGCAATTTACAAGGCTTGCAAGGAAAAGCTGCTGCGTGAACAGTCCGATCATCCCATTCGCAAAGCCATCGTCATTCTCAGCGACGGCGAGGACAATCAAAGCGAACACACGGCCAATCAGGCCATTGAAATGGCGCAGCGCGCCGAAGTTATCATTTATGCCATCTCTACCGACGACAGCGGCCTGATTCTCCGCGGCGACAAAGTTCTCGAGGATCTCGCTTCCGCCACTGGCGGCCGCGCTTTCTTCCCCTACAAGATGAAAGACATTACGCGCTCGTTCGCCGCCATTGAAGACGAACTCCGCAGCCAGTACGCCGTTTCCTACAAGCCCTCCGACTTCGACGCCGACGGACGCTACCACTCGATCGAGATCACTGCCCTGAAAAAAGATCTGCAAGTCCGCGCCCGCCGTGGATACTTCGCTCCCACGCAATAAAAACCGCGTAAGAGAGCTGTCATCCTGAGCGGAGCATGGACCTCACGAAGTGAAGTCCATGCGGAGTCGAAGGACCCCTACTCCCTCATCAACACCAAAAATACCTCTGAAACCTTGCTTCTTTGAAACTTTGCTGCTAACGTCCCCTTGAATCCGCACCGAAGGAGTTCTGACATGTCCTGGATTGTTCTGGCAGTCATAGTGCTGTTGGTCATCTTCCTGATCGGGATGTACAACAGCCTGGTGCAGTTGCGCGTGCGCTCCGAATCGGCCTGGTCTGACATCGATGTTCAGCTCAAACGCCGCCACGACCTGATTCCAAATCTGGTCGAAACCGTAAAGGGCTACGCCGCCCACGAAAAGGATACGTTCGAGAACGTCGCCAAATTCCGTTCCATGGCCATGCAAGCCACCGGCCCAGTCGACAAGGCTGCCGCCGAGAATCAACTGACGGGCGCGCTCAAAAGCCTGTTTGCGGTGGCCGAGAATTATCCCCAGCTCCAGGCCTCGCAGGAATTCACGCAGCTGCAAAATTCTCTCAACCAAATCGAGGACGCTATTCAAAACGCCCGCCGCTACTACAACGCCGTGGTGCGCGACCTGAACACTAAGATCCAATCTTTCCCAACCAACATTCTGGCCGGGATGTTCGGCTTCCAGCAGAAGCAGTTCTTCGAAGCCGCTGCCACCGATCGCGAACCAGTAGCGGTAAAGTTCTGAAGCTTGTGTGGGGACGGGCGCCCTCGCCCGTCCAGCCGAGCGCAGCTCGGCAGTTGCCGGCGGCTATGGCAACTCTGGATTCGTTACTGAGGATGAAGTCTTGAAAATGTCTCGCGGGGTCTTTACGAAACGCCGACTGCTAGTTCTATCCCTACTTCTGGCGCTCGCTGCAGCCGCCTCTGCCCAGATTCACAGCTGGCGTGTAGCCGATTTCAAGGACACCATCTCCATAGCCGCCGATGGCACGGCCCTGGTCAGCGAAAAAATCACCCTCGCCTTTGTGGGCGAGTGGCACGGCATTCACCGCACCATTCCGGTCGAGTATCCCGGAGCGCAAGGCACCAACTACACGCTCTTTCTCAATGTCCTGAGCGTCACTGACGAAAACGGAAACAAACTGAAGTACGATTCCAGCAAGTCCGGAGCGTACCGCGATCTCAAGATCTACATTCCCGGTGCGGTGGATACGACGCGCATCGTCAACATCGATTACTCCGTGCGCAATGGTGTACGCTTTTTCGATAGTTACGACGAGTTCTACTGGAACGTGACCGGCAACGATTGGCCCGTTCCCATCGAGCATGCCTCGGCCTTCGTGACCCTGCCCGAAAATGCCGCCGGAGGGTTGCGCGCTCAGGCCTTCACCGGTGCCTACGGCTCCAAGCAAAGCGAAGCGACCGCTGAAGTCAAAGGCGCCGACGTTCTTTTCGAAACCACCAGTCCGCTTCCCATGCGCGGCGGCGTCACCATCGACATCTATATTCCGCAGGGAGTGCTCAAACCTCCCTCCGCGCTCACCAAGTTAGGCTGGTTTCTAGGCAGTAATCCCATCGTATTTCTGCCCTTACTAACTCTGGCCGTGATGTTTGCCCTCTGGCATTCCGTGGGACGCGATCCTGATCCCGGCGTCTCCGTCGCCCCGCAGTACGAGCCCCCCAAAGGCATGTGTCCCGCCGAAGCCGGAACGTTACTCGACGACAGCATCCATCCCCGCGACATCACCAGCACCATCGTCGATCTGGCCGTGCGCGGTTACATAAAGATCGAAGAGAAAGTCGACACCTTCCTGCTCTTTCACCACAAAGATTATCTATTCCATTTGTTAAAGCCACGCGAGCAGTGGGGCGCCGATCTTACTCCGCACGAACGCGTGATGCTGGAAAATATTTTCCTGGGCGGCGCTGAAACCCGCTTGTCCAGCCTGAAGAATCGCTTCTACACTGTGATTCCCGTAGTGCGTCGGGACATCATGAACGCGCTCAAGAGCAAAGGCATCTACACGCTCGATCCGGAATCCGCCAATGGCTACAGCATTGTCGCTGGGGTCGTCATCGCGATTCTTGTCGTCGCCGTGCAAGTCCTGGGTTGGATGAACCTGTTCTATTCCATTCCGCTCGTGATCGGCAGCGTTCTGGTTTCCGCGCTGATCTGGTGGCTCTTCGCGCGTCAGATGACGGCGAAGACTGTCGCCGGTGCACGCACCAGAATCGCCGTCCTCGGATTCCAGGAGTTCATGAACCGCGTCGACGCCGACCACATCAAGCTCATGCCGCCCGACACGTTCGAAAAATTTCTTCCCTACGCCATGGCGCTGGGCGTCGAACATCACTGGGCCCAAGCCTTCGACGGAATCGTGAAGGATCCGCCGAGTTGGTATGTCTCGCCGAACGGCTACGTCGGCTTCAGTCCGCTTTTCTTTTCCAGCTCCATGCACAGCATGGCGTCGGACATGCACCAGGTCTTCGTCTCCGCTCCCAGAGCCAGTTCCCGCGGATCCGGCTTCGGTGGAGGAGGTGGCTTCGGCGGAGGAGGCTTCTCCGGAGGCGGATTCGGCGGCGGTGGCGGCGGCGCCTTCTAGGACTCCAGTTTCGTATCAGGGCATCGCTTTAGCGATGCCGAAATCTCTTCGAGATCGGACGCCCCTTCAGGGGCTGAGGCGCGGTCGCTCCTAGCTCGCCACCGCTTCCCCCAGCCTGCACTCCTCCGCCGACTTATCAGCTCTGAGTCCCATGAATACAGGCGCCCGCAGCTTCACGCCACCCTCCGCCGTTTCGTGAGTCCACTCGGCAAACTTGATTTCCGCCACAAGTTCCGGACGCACAAAGTGAACCTTCCGCAATCCGCCAATCTCGCCGTAAAACGGATTCTGTTTCGTCTTGAGCGGCTGCAAGAGAGCGAAGATTTGCTTGAGCGCTTTCTGATCGAAGCCCGTGCCCACCTGCCCAACGTGAATGAAGCGCCCTTGCGCGTCGTACAACCCAAGCACCAGCGCGCCGAAATATTCTCGGCTGCCTTCGGGAGGAGTATAGCCTCCGACAACGCACTCCTGGCGCTGCGTGATTTTTATTTTGAGCCAGTTGCGCGAACGCTTTTCTTCGTAGGAGCCGCTGCGCTTCTTGGCGACAATGCCCTCCAGTTCGCGCTGCCTAGCCGCTTCGAAAAGCTCGAGACCTTTCTCAGCGTAGTGGTCGGAAAAATGAATGACTTCGCTGTTTTCAATTCGGTCTTGCAGCAACTGCTTGCGTTGTTCAAGCGCGACGTGGCGCAGGTCCACGCCATCCAGGTACAACAGATCGAACGCATAGTAAACGACCCGCACGCCTTCGCGCCGCGGCAGTCGCCGTTTCCCCGGCTGGAACCAGGTCCGCTGCTGCATCAGACTAAAAGAAGGGCGGCCCTCTTCATCGAGCGCGACGATCTCGCCGTCAAGGATGGCGCGCTGGGCTTTTACGAATTGCGGCAGGCTCCCGAGTTCCGGGAACTGTGCCGTGAGTTCATTCTGGTTGCGCGACACCAAACGCACGCGCCCATCTTCAATGAAGGCGACGGCGCGGTAGCCGTCCCACTTGATTTCGAACAGCCAGTCAGGATCGTCGAAGGCCTTCCCAGTGGGAGTAGCCAGCATCGGGTGGATGACCGTGGGCATGGACTTCTCCTCCGCGCCGGCCAGAGCTTTAATCGCAGAGGACGCTGAGCTCGCAGAGGATTTCTTGCTTCGTGATTTGGGTGTGGAATCTTTAGACCCGGCTTCATTGGATGCCCTACCCGAAGTATTCGCGTGAGCTACACGTCGCGCCGCTTGTCTAGGGCCTTTTCTTTCATTTTTCTCCGCGTCCTCCGCGTTCTCCGCGGTTAGAGCTTTTTTCTCCGCGTCCTCCGCGTTCAAAGCTTTTCGCTTTGAGTCGGCGCGCTCAATCGCGTCCGCCAGCCACGCGGCCTTCACCCTCCCTCGCGATGCGGGACGGCTGCTCTTCCATTCCGCCGAGTCTTCATCGCCAGCGATCTCTGCCATGGTGCGGCCGCTAAGCACGGACGTTCTCATAAGCGTTGATGTCGAATCCCGCGACCGCGCGATCATCTTTCTTCTTGATCAGCAGCCATTCATTTCCTTTGCTTCCGGCGCGGCCTTTGATGTGTACGAGCGCGAAATCGCCGTTGAGCCGCTTCCCTTTTAGACGAAACTTCAAGTCGCCTTTAACCAGCATGGCGGCAGCTTCTTTTTCTGTTCCCGGAACGTATTCGCCGTTAACTGGCACCGGCGAGAGTGGCACCCAGGTCCCTTCGTCCCAAACCATCACGGTACCGCCGCCGTAGTTGCCTTTGGGAATAGTGCCTTCAAAATCGAAGTACGAAACGGGGTGATCCTCAACCTGCATGGCCAGGCGCTTGTCGGCAGGGTCGAGCGACGGGCCTTTAGGAACTGCCCACGACTTGAGCACGCCTTCCATCTCCAGGCGAAAATCGTAGTGCAACCGCGACGCATGATGACGCTGGACCACAAAGCGGTGCCGCGAAAGTTTTTCCAGCTTGGGTGGAGGCTCAGGCGTTGCCTCGAAACGCCGTTTGCGCTTGTATTCGTCAAGCGACATGTTGGCTATTGTAATTCCACTTCGTGTGGGGACGGACGTGTGGGGACGGACGCCTCGCGAGCCTGCCCTGAGCGAAGCCGAAGGGTCCAAGCCGAGCGCAGCTCGGCAGTTGCCAGTGAACACGGCAACTCTCGATTACCGATAGCCGGCCGTCGCCCGTCAGAATATTTACCCAAGCCGTATACTGATCCGGTTTCCAAGGAGTGCTGCATGAATCGGCTGCCACGGCCCGGAAAACCTGTCGCATGAAACGTGAGTACCCGGAGTTTCCGCTGGTGGGTGTGGGCGCTGTGATCGTCGATCGTCACAGCGATCATCACCGCGACGATCACCGCGTCCTGCTGATTCGCCGCGGACAGCCGCCCCTGCTTGGCGAGTGGTCGTTGCCCGGCGGCGTCCTCGAGTGCGGTGAAACTCTGCGCGAAGCGGCAGTCCGTGAAGCACACGAAGAAACGGGACTGCTGGTCGATACGGGTGAGATGCTGGGAGTGTATGAGCGTGTGATCCGAGGCGACGACGGACGGGTGCGGTATCACTATGTGTTGATTGATTTCTTGTGTCGTCCGGTCGGCGGTGATTTGAAAGCAGCCAGCGACGCGGCGGAGGTTCGTTGGTTCGCGCGTGACGAATTGCCCGCGCTCAAACTGGCCTATGACGCGAATGACGTCGTGCTCAAGGGATTGTCCCGGCACTCCGGATGACGAGGATTTTCCGCACGCGGATCAGTCGTCCGTCTTAGTTGGCCATCTTGGCCACATGCACCGCGAAGCCCGTCTTGGGCAGCAGTGAAGTTAGCTCGAACACCTTGAAGCCGTCGCCGGTGATTTCGGTCTGGCGATAAATGCCGGGCTCGGTTTCGGCCGTTTCGTGGCGGCCTTGCAGATCGTCGAGAAACTTCTGCGCGTCTTTCAGGCTGGCTTCCCCGCCTTTAGCACGTGTCACAACTGCCTCAGTGGCGTAGGAGCGCACGAGTTTCGGCCAATACTTTTGCAGCAGCTGCGTGCTCGCGAAAATATCAGCCCACACAATTTCTCCGTTGACGGCGACCACGACGCCCACCGCATTCTTGTCGCGCAGTTGGCGGATAACGCTTTCGTAGTTGCGCTGCACGGGTTCGGCGACGGCATCAACCTGTTTTTGGACTTCCTTATTGTCCATAACGCGCGCATAAGATGTGGTTGCATTCACTGCGGGAGCCGCGCCTGCTGCTTCCACTGTCACTGCCATGGCGCTCTGCGACGTGCGGACGCTGTCCCACACCTGCTGCTGATCTTTCGCAGCCATCGCCTTGCTGCGTACGACGGGAGAGGCGACAAGACCGCCAACAACGCCTCCGCCGCTGCCGAACCCGTTCTTACCGTTCGCCGCCACCCAACGCCCGGGCTCAACGCAGAAGACACTGAGGTCAACCGGATCGCTCTCTCCGGGTACAATTCGATCTTTGCCGATGACGCGGTCCTGCTTGCCGCCAGTAACTATCTCGCCGGCGAGGAGTAACAACGGTCGTTTCGAGTTATTGACCAGGACCAGCCGATTCACCTCCGCGTCGCGCAAGGGATGGATGATTGCCGGTTCGCCAGGGCGGTGACGGATGAGGCCACGCGCCTGGCCAGCTTCAGTCACGACAACGTCGCCGCTGCGTAAGCCTTCATCAAGGGTGAGAAACTCTGCGGTGTCGTACGACTTACTGGCGACTACGGGAAACACGGTCAGATTGCCGCTGCGAATCGGGCTAAGCAGCGAATAGCCAGACGCCGGCGTCACTTCGCCCGCTTGCAAGCTGCTCGGAACCATAACCGCCGCCACTACTATCACCATCACAGCGATTCCAGCAACTGCAGAACCAGAACCAACGACCAGCCGCATAATTGGCCTCCTCGTAGTAAAGACACCACTAATCTCATAAATGATTCTCACGGCACCCATTTATGAGACTAGCTCCAGCAAAGACGCACTACTCCTTCCGCGCACACGCGATCCTCTGCTCGCGCCGCCGACCCGCGCCCCGGCACGCCCAAGATAGAGCGTGCCGGGGGACTCAACCGCGAGTCTTTCAGGAGTGTCTTTCTCTGCTCGCTGATCGAAGAACGCACGATTTATTCTTCCTTGCGTCTAAAAAGTTGCTAGCATCATCTGGGACATGCCCGAGTGACATTCCAGGGGTACATGCCAAAGCCCGCCCAATCCGGCCACCAAGCAAACGTTGCCGGCGCTCTCTACGAGCGCAGCGGGGCGGCGGCTTACGGTGTGAGCGTTGAGCAGTTCGCGGCAATCCTCGATGAAATTCTGCGCAAGTATTTTTCCCAATACTCGGCCCACGATCCGGACCCCAATTCCGCCCGCGCTTCAGCAGAACAACAGGCTGACTTCTGCGCCGGGCTGCGTCTGGAAGAACTAGCGCTGGCGCGCGCATGTGCCGCGGGAAACGAGCGGGCGTGGCAGGACTTCATCGCTCGCTACCGGCAGAAGCTGCACGGCATGGCGCTCCACATTACGCGCGACCTCGCACATGCCGCGGAGTTGGCCGATTCGCTGTTTGCGGATCTTTACGGCGTGAACACACGCGATGGAATACGCAGTTCGAAACTCGTGTTCTACACCGGCCGCGGTTCGCTCGAAGGCTGGTTACGCACGGTGATGGCGCAGGAGTTCATCAATCGCTATCGCAAGCAGAAGCGCACGGTCAGTCTGGAAGAGCAAACGGAAGAAGGTGTACAGTTTCGAGCGGCGGTCCAGGAGCCGTCCTGCACTTTAGATCGCACCTCGGACCAACGGCTGGAAGCGGCCACCGATGAGGCGCTGGCGGAACTTTCGTCCGAGGACCGGTTTACTCTGGCGTCTTATTATCTCGATGGGCGGACGCTGGCCGAAATTGCGCGCACGCTGGGGCTGCACGAATCGAGCGTGAGCCGCCGGCTCGACCGGCTCGCAACGGGGCTCCGGAAGCGTATTCTGGCGGGGCTGCGAATGCACGGAATGAGCCATGCCCAGGCTACGGAAGCGCTGGAAACCGATGTGCGGGACATACGGTTGAATTTGCGCTCGCGTTTGACGCAAGATTCCGGGGCAAAAACGTTCCCTGAGGGAAAGGTTCCGGCACAAGACGCAGGCAAAGGAATTAATGAGTAATGAGTAATGACTGAAGTGCCCAAAATCGTGTATGACCGCCTGCGGGCTGCACGGCCGCAGCGTGCTTTGCCGGACCGTGCTTTGCCCGACCAAGCCGGGCCCGACCAAGCGCATCCGGAGGCGGATCTGCTGACGGCTTTTGCTGAGCAGGCGCTTTCGGCGGCCGAGCGCGACGGCGTGCTCGAGCATCTGGCGCTCTGCGGAGACTGCCGCGAGGCCATCGCTCTTGCGCTCCCGCCTGCGGACATTGTTACCGCTCCGATTGCGACCGAGGCTGAAGCGGTTCGGGCAACGCCGATTCGGGCGAAGTCCGAGAGGAACTTCTTGACTGCATTTGGCTGGCCAGGTCTGCGCTGGGCCGCGCTGGCAGCGGGCGTTGCGGTGGCGGCCTCGGTGCTGCTGATGCATCCGGGAAAGTTGAACCAGGCGACGCTGTCTTCCGTAAACCAGCCGGTCACGACTACTGCGCCGCCAGCTTCCGCCCCGCAGGTGCCACCGTCGTCAGTCCCAGCATCGTCAGCCCCATCGTCGTCAATCGCATCGTCGCCAACGGACCAATCGGCAATCTCGGTTAGGACTTCGGCGAGAACTAACGAAGCACGACCAAATTCGGAAATGCGGTCCTCCAAGAAGCTTAATGCGGGAGAAGCAGTAACACCGTCGCATCAGACCCAGCGCGGAATGCTGCTTGCCGAGAACAAGAACAAATCAGCCCAGGCAGGCAAGTGGTCGGCTGCGCCATCGGCCGGAGCCGCTGCGCTCGATGCACCAACCAGTCGACGGGCAACTGAAACCGTCGAGGTTTCTGGAGCCGCAGCTGCCGTAGAGGTTGCACCCTCCGCGGGCGATACCCTGATGGCACGGAACGAGACGCCAGCGATTGAAAAGGCCAAGCCAGCGCCGCCAGAGCCAGCGCTACCAGAGAAAGAGATGAAAGCGAATGGGCAGCAAAAAACCCAGGCAGCCGTTGTCCCCGGGCTAGCCAAGCCGCAGGCCAGGGCGATGATGTCATCCGCGATGCTGGCATCCCCTGTGAGCCCGCCTCTGGCGCACCGTGTCACCTGGGTGATTACTGGGGGTATCCTGCAACGATCGCCGGACAGCGGCCAGAGCTGGCAAGACGCTTTGCGCGCGGATCATCCATTGCTGTGCTACGCAAGTCACGACGAGGATGTATGGGCGGGCGGGCAGGCGGGTACGCTTTTCCACTCCGCCGACGGCGGCGTAACTTGGGTGCAGGTGCAACCTTCCATCAAAGCCCGGCAACTTACCTCCGACGTAACTCACATTGATGTGCGTGGCAATGTGCGTGGCAATGTGCCTGGTAATATGCGTGGCGATGTCCACGACGGCGGTGTCCGTGGCCCGGTGGAGATTGCGCTTTCCACCAGTAACGGCGAAATCTGGAGCAGCGCGGACGGCGGAAAAACCTGGGAAAAGAAGTGATCCAGTCGCTTCTGGCGTTCTCCCTTGTGACTTTTCTTCTCTCCAGTTTTGGGAGCGTCTTGCAGAACTCTTGACAGGTTATCCCTCCGGCTTTCAAACCCAACATCTACTAACTCCGCTACTAACTCCGCGAAGTAACATTACTTCCGCGCGAGACTCGCGGTACTTATTTGCAAGCTTGGTATTACGGAAGTGATATTTACACTGCGGTCAAACGAACATAGGATGGGCACGTGGTTTGGCAGTTCCGGGGGAGGGCTGCCGAGGCGCCCTGAGCTTAACCGCTCAGGGCGCTTTTTATTGCTCCCAACCATTCACTGACAAACCGCCTTCTAACAGGTTGCTGAAAAACCCTGATTTTTGACTTTGTTTTGAAGGGGCGCGGCTTTAGCCGCGCCGTAACTACCACAAAATCAATGCGGCTTTTAGCCGCCGAGGGTGCCTGCGTCGCGCACCGCGACTTTTTCAGCACTCTTCTAAGCTTAGATTACGTCGTGGCAGGAGCAGCGATCCTCTTCGCGCCAAAAACCGAATTCACCGTGGCTACGATCTGGTCCATGGCCCCATCGATGTCGAGCGTGAAACGAACGAGGTCCATAGTTCCAAGCGCCGGGTAAGTGTGAACCAGCGATTGCCACGCCGCATCACTGCCGAGATCGACCCCCATGATCTCGTCATAGCCGTAGCCGAGGTAGCGCACCCGGCATAGGAGATCACTCAGGTGAACCAGGCAGGCCAACGGTCCGGCAGCCCGCAGAACGCTTACATCGTGGTGGCAGCCAACGACGTCCACCAGCTCCTTGGGCAGGCCCCAATGCTCCGACAGCATCTGCCCACTCTCGCAGTGAGTGAACCCGAGGACTTGCTCTTCGATAACATGGAGCGCTACGCGCTGCTCGGAGGCGCGCCGGAGACATTCTCGAAAATCCTCGGTATACAGGAGCGAGTTCACTAGAAAACCGAGGTCGTGCAGCAGTCCGGCCAGGTAAGCCTTTTCGGGCTCCGGATATTCGATTTTCTTGGCCATTCTTTGCGTAACGAGTGCGCAGCCGAGCGCGTGCCGCCAGAACTCATCCGGCCCGATTACCCACTTATCAGACGGGATGACTCGATTTACGCACAAACCGAACAGCATCGAACGTACTCTCTCGAGGCCGAGAGCCATAACCGCCGTGCGCACAGTTTCGGTCTGGCGCCTTCCGAAGAGTGGAGAATTTGCCAGGCGGAGGCATTGCGCCGCGATCGCCCCGTCGAAAGAGACTAGCTCAACAACTTTTTCAAATCTGATTTCCTCGGAAGGCAATCGCATCATCTCGAGCAGCGGCTCCAGGATTGCCGGAGCGCTCGAGATCGAGTCTACCTTCTTGATTTCCTCCTGCAGCTGTGAGTGTAGTTGGGCGTTCATTTTTTGCCTCCGCCAGGTTGAGCGGCTGCCGGTTTGCAGTACCCTGTCGTCCCTTGGAAATGGACCAGCCGAAACGAATCGTCCACCTGGAACAAAGATTCGGCATGTCCCAGAAAAAGGTAGCCACCGGGCAATAAGTTGGAATAAAAATGCTGCACTACCCGGCGTTTCGAAGCCAGGTCGAAGTAGATCAGCACATTGCAGCAGAATACGACGTCGATCCCTTTCTGGAACACCATCTTGCTGTCGTCACTAAGGTTGATGCGGTCAAACCGGATCTGCGCTTTGAGCAGATCGTTGGCCTGGAGTTTCTTGTCGCCAACATCTTTGAAGTATTTCCGGCGCAGCGCGTCGCTGGTATTGCGCAGGGCGTACTCCCCGTAAATGCCGGAGCGTGCCGCTTCCAGCGAAGCGTCGTTCAAATCGGTGGCGAGAATGTCAAAGGTCCAACCGGCAAGCAGCCTGTCTTTTTCTTCGAGCAGACACATAGCCAGCGTGTGAGGCTCTTCTCCGGTCGAGCAGCCGGCGCACCAGAAGCGAAGACGTTTGAGGCCGAGAACACCTTTGGTCTGCAGAATCTGGGGAAGAATCACATTGCGCAGCGCATCCAGTTGGGCGGGGTGGCGGAACATGTAGGTTTCGCCAATAGTGATTTCGTTGAGTAGAAGGCGCAACTCGGCAGTGCGGTTCCCGCGTGTGGTGAGGTGTTCCAGGTATTCCGAGGGGCTGACAACGCTGAGCGCGGCCATGCGGCGCCCGCAACGCGAGCTCAGAAGATAAAGCTTTTCCTCGGAATGATAGATTCCCGACATCCGGTAAACCAGATCGCGGATTTTCAAATACGCCGGATCGCCAGGGTTTGACTCCGGATTCGCCGCCAGCTTCGCTTTTGCGATTTCGATGGCCATCGTTTCATCTTTCGACAGCTAAACTTCCGGGCGGCGTCTAAGGAAGTTCTGATTAAGTCCCCGGGGTCCTCCGTGTACCCCTGTGTACCCTGTGGTTAATGCCTTTTGCCGACACTTAATCAGAGTTTCCCTGGTAAATTTCGAACTTCTTCACCGGCCGGCAGCGATCGCGGAGGCCCTCCGCATCGACACCCTACGCACAACTTCCGGTCCGATGCTGTCCAGCGGATATATGCGATCGCTCAGGCGGGCAGCTACCACGCTTCCGGGCATGCCCCAAACCACCGAGGAGGCTTCGTCCTGAACGATTACTTCACCGCCCGCCTTGCGTACGTCGGACGACCCGCGGGTCCCGTCCGCCCCCATGCCGGTGAGCACTACCGCCAATACGTTCGCACCGTAGCTTTGCGCCACCGAGCGGAACAACACGTCCACCGCGGGACGGCACGAATTTTCCTGAGGATCATGGTTGAGGCCCAGCACGAATTCAGTCCCCCTGCGAACCACCGTCATGTGATGGTCTCCGGGCGCAATCCATACCTGACCCGGCTGCAATTTCTGCCCTTCCGCGCCTTCCCCCACCGCGAGCCGGGCGAGCGTATTGAGACGCTCGGAGAGCAGGCGCGTGAATAGTGGTGGCATATGCTGCACGATCACGATAGGCACGGGGAAATCTGCGGGCAGTTGAGGGATCAGTTCAGTCAGCGCGTTTGGTCCACCCGTCGACGCGCCGATGGCCACTACGTCGACCCGCGCCTGCGGGCGGGCGGAAACAAGATTAGGCATTGTCCCAGGCGGTGGCTGTGGCTGTGCCTGCGGCACGCGCACGGCGCACAAGGACTTGATCTTCCGAATCAGCTCTTCCCGCACCCGCTCTTGCGCGACCTCCCGGGTCTCGCCATGGGCGGGTTTGGTGACATAGTCGCTGGCGCCCCGCGCCAGCGCATCCAGGGTCGCACTTGCACCGCGTTCGGTAAGAGTACTGAACATAATCACCGGCAATTTTGGATAGAGTTTGCGAATCTCCACCAGGGTTTCCAGCCCGTCCATTCCTGGCATTTCAATGTCGAGCGTAACCAGGTCCGCCTTAACCTCCGGAATCCGGGCCAGGGCCTGACTCCCGTTTCCCGCCGTGCCGGCGACGACAATCTCCGGGTCGGATGCCAGCAGACTGCTGAGCACCTTTCGAACGACCGCCGAATCATCGACGATTAATATGCGAACTGGTTGCATGTCTCTCCCGTCCTAACACCCCGGCCTCAAGAGCTCTCACAACCGCTTTCTCAGCGCGCGCCGGCAGCGTGCCTCGCCGCCTTCATCAATGGATTTGCACCTGCGTCCTCACCCGCTGGCTTCCCGCTCTCCGCCCCGACTTTGAAGCGGCCCACCAGATCCCGTAACTGGTTCGCCATCTTCGCCAAATGCTCGGTCGCCGTCTGCGCTTCCCCCACGTTCGTCGATGTGTTCTGCGCCGCCTCCGCCACCCCCTGGATGTTGCTCGAAATCGTCGCCGCTCCTCGCGCCGCTTCCGCCACATTCCGCGTCATTTCGCCGGTCGTGGCACTCTGTTCCTCCACCGCCGTCGCAATGGTGGTCGATATCTGGCTGATCTTGTCGATCACCCCCTTGATCCCCCCAATCGCCTCCACCGCCCCGCTCGTGTTCTCCCGGATCACCGTGATCTTCTGCTTGATCTCTTCCGTCGCTTTGGCCGTCTGCTTGGCCAGTTCCTTGACTTCGTTGGCCACCACCGCGAACCCCTTTCCCGCCTCGCCCGCCCGCGCCGCTTCGATGGTCGCGTTCAGCGCCAGCAGGTTGGTCTGCTGCGCGATCGACGTGATCACTTCGATCACCTTCCCGATTTCCACGCTCGAATCCCCCAGCCGCGACACTGTCTGGTTGGCCGATTCCGCGGTCTCCACCGCTTCGCCCGCCACCCGCGCTGCCTCGCTGGCGTTCTTGGCAATCTCGCCAATGGTGGAATTCATCTCCTCCGCCCCCGAGGCCAGCGTCTGCAGGTTGGTGTTGACCTGGCCGCCGGCTTCGGAAACCACCCGCGCCTGCGCCGTCGTCTCTTCCGAATTCGCCGTGATCTGCTGGCTGGTGGCGGAAAGCTCTTCGCTCGCCGCTGCCACCTGTTCCGCGTTCTTCGCAATCTCTCGGATCGTCTCCTGCAACCGGTCCATGAAAACGTTGAGATACTTCGCCAGCTCTCCAATTTCGTCGCGGGAGGTAATATCGACTTTCTTGGTCAGATCCCCCGCGGCCACGTCCTTCATCCGGTCCACCATGCTTTCGACCTGCCGGAAGATCGAGCGCGAAGTAGTGATCGACACCACCAGCAGGGGAATCAGGCAAGCTAGGGCTAGCCCTCCCGCCATCAGTGCGCTCTCTCTCTCGCCAAACCGCATCGACATCATCAATGTAGATCCCTGTCCCAATCACCCAGCCCCATGGGGCGAATCGCTTGACAAATGAAAGCTTACCCACAGGCTCGTCCTTCCCAGGTTTGGGCCACAGATAGGGGACATAATCCCCGTCGGGCGCCTGCGCGGCGCGGACGAACTCGACAAACAGCGCTTTTCCGTTAGGGGCCTTGAATGACGTCAGATCCTTTCCCTCCAGTTCGGGCTTCAGCGGATGCATGATCATCGTCGGACGCTCGTCATTGATCCAGAAGTGGTTGTTCTCCCCGTAACGCATGGGCCTTATGACTTCGAGCGCGCGCCGTTGCGCCTCTTCACGGCTGATCTTTCCCGCTGCTTCCAATTGATACTGTTTCTCTATGACCGAGTAGGGCACCTCGACCAGGTTCTTCGTTTTCTGCATTTTCTCCGTAAGCAAAGTCGAGCGCTGGCTCTTGATCCAAAAGCCCGCTAGCGCCAGCAGTCCGGCTGCGGCCACGATCACCATCAGCCAGAATTTTCCCCTGAGATTCATGTCAAGTCCTCGCCGCCCAGCATCTCCGCCATTGCATTCCACTCACTCCCGATCCTCAGCGCGCGCCGGCAGCGTGCCTCGCCGCCTTCATCAATGGATTTGCACCTGCGTCCTCACCCGCTGGCTTCCCGCTCTCCGCCCCGACTTTGAAGCGGCCCACCAGATCCCGTAACTGGTTCGCCATCTTCGCCAAATGCTCGGTCGCCGTCTGCGCTTCCCCCACGTTCGTCGATGTGTTCTGCGCCGCCTCCGCCACCCCCTGGATGTTGCTCGAAATCGTCGCCGCTCCTCGCGCCGCTTCCGCCACATTCCGCGTCATTTCGCCGGTCGTGGCACTCTGTTCCTCCACCGCCGTCGCAATGGTGGTCGATATCTGGCTGATCTTGTCGATCACCCCCTTGATCCCCCCAATCGCCTCCACCGCCCCGCTCGTGTTCTCCCAGATCACCGTGATCTTCTGCTTGATCTCTTCCGTCGCTTTGGCCGTCTGCTTGGCCAGTTCCTTGACTTCGTTGGCCACCACCGCAAACCCCTTTCCCGCCTCGCCCGCCCGCGCCGCTTCGATGGTCGCGTTCAGCGCCAGCAGGTTGGTCTGCTGCGCGATCGACGTGATCACTTCGATCACCTTCCCGATTTCCACGCTCGAATCCCCCAGCCGCGACACTGTCTGGTTGGCCGATTCCGCGGTCTCCACCGCTTCGCCCGCCACCCGCGCCGCCTCGCTGGCGTTCTTGGCAATCTCGCCGATGGTCGAATTCATCTCCTCCGCCCCTGAGGCCAGCGTCTGCAGGTTGGAGTTGACCTGGCCGCCGGCTTCGGAAACCACCCGCGCCTGCGCCGTCGTTTCTTCGGAATTGGCCGTGATCTGCTGGCTCGTAGCGGAAAGCTCTTCGCTCGCCGCTGCCACCTGTTCCGCCGTGCCTCGCATGGACTGGATCAGCGTATGCAGGCTGCTTTGCATCTGGTTGATCGCCTTAGTCAGATCGCCCAGTTCATCGTCGCTCTGAGTTTTCAGTTCCTCGCGCGTCAAGTCCCCGGCGGCAATCGCCTCCGCCCGGGCTAAGATGGATTGGGTGGCGGCGGAAATTCGGCGGCTCAGAAAGATCGCCACAAAAATACCGACGGCGAGGGCGGCTAGCGTCGCACCCGCCATCGTCAGGTTCATGGAGCGCGTCTCGGAGTTCAGGCCTTCTCCGCTCCCCTGCATCAGCGTCGCGACGGAATCCGCCATCTCCGCGAGCGGCTTTTTGATGGCCTCGTTGACGCTCGTGGCCTGATCCGCAAAGTCATCTCCAGCTTTGATGACGCTATCGCGATCGCCGCCGGCCGCACGCTTCATGGCCGCTTCCTGGACTTTCCGGAGTTCCGGAAGTTGATTCTTCGTCTCGGTCAGCCGGTCACGGTTTGCCTGCAGACTAAACTGCGGAGACAATTCGACCAGTCTGGCAACGTCTTTGTCGATCTCGTCCCAGTTCGAATCGAAAGTCTTTTTCGCCGCCTCTCTTCGGTCCGGTGAGGTTCCCGCCAGGATCGCCTGACGCCCCTTGCTTTGCGTCTGATTCAGGTCCCTCTGCAAGTCCTTTAAAGCACTGATCGTGGGGACGCGCTCCGTCAGGATGAAGTCCTGTGTCCCCTTGATTGCGTTTGCCTTCATATAGGTGAGGATCGCGCTCAGCACCATGAGGGCAAGTACGCATCCAAAACCAAGGCCTAACTTTTTTCCCAGTGTAAGTTTCACTTCGTTCCTCCAGACATCTTTTGAATCTGAAACCAATACATTTGAAACCAAACTTTTCGCCTACCCACCGCACGGAGGCGAGCGGCGTCTCCACCGCGGCCTCGGACGTCGGGCGCGCCGCTCAGGCCTCGCTGCTCTCGCCCGGACTGGTTACCTGGACCTCGCATGCCCGGTCGGTATCGAGCACGTGCATTAACTGGTGCTCGAGCTTGTGCACGCCGAGGATCACCGACCGCAACCGCGGGGACAGCGTCTCGGGCGAGGGTTCGAAGGTCGCGTCTTCCACCTCCACCACGTTGCCGACTTCGTCGGCGAGCAGACAAACCGTACCCGAGGCCGCGCGCACCACCAGGCAGACCGGTGGCATGTCCGAGGGACGCTCCGCGAGTTCCAGTTGGCGGCGCAGTTCGAGAGCCACCACCACCTGGCCGCGCAGGTTCATCAGACCGCTCACCACTGGCGGGGCCAGAGGAACCGGGCGCAACGCGCGGTAAGTGACCACTTCCTGAATCTTTTGCGACTCCACTCCAAACAGCAAGTGATCCAGGTAAAACGTGCAGAATTGACGGGCGCTGTTCATAAGTTCAACTCTCGAATTCAACCCTTGGCCGGTTCGGCCGCCACCGGCTCGTATGCTTCTCCGGCGCGCAGCAGGGCGGGGACATCCAGCAATTCGGTCACCCGCTCCGCGATCACGGAGGAATGCAGCACGCCGGCGCGGGTCGCCGGAGATTGGGGTTGGAGCGTGCTTTCGACAATGTCGAGGATCTGGTTGACCACCAGCCCGAAGGACTGGCGTTCGGACTGATTTTCGTTTTCGAGCACCAGCACCTGCAGCATGGCCGTGGTCGGCAACGACAGCACGTCGTCCGCGTTCAGCCGATGCCGCCGCTCCTCGAGCGCATGACTGACACGGATCAGGGGAAGAATCTGCCCGCGGTACTGGGTCACCCATTGATTTCCGGAGCGCTCGACCTGGGTCCCCGGAATGTTTTCGAGACGCGCCAGCAGGTTCAGCGGCACCGCCATCCGCGAATCCGCCGGGCCCGTGAACAGCACCAGCTGTTGTTTTCCATTCGCGCCTTCCGCCGTGGCTTCTACTTCTTCGCCCAGGATGTGCTCCCGTCCCTCGCCCAGCAGGCTGGCGCGTTGCGCCAGGCCGATCACGTCCAGAATCAGCGCCACTTTCCCGTCTCCCATGATGGTGGCCCCGGAGTAGACCGTGATGTGTTTCAAGTGCTTACCGAGCGGCTTGACGACGATCTCTTCGGTGTCGTTGATCTCGTCCACCACCAGTCCGAAGTGCCGCCCATTGGCTTCGAGCACCACGATGTTGACGGCTTGGCGCTCCGTGACTTTCTGTTCCACCGCCGTCAACAGCTCGGTGACCTTCCGCGAAACCAGCCCCACTTCGATGAGTGCCCGTTCCGCCCCCGCCACGTCGCCCATGGCTTTGAGCGCAACCACTTCCCGCACCTTTTCATGAAAGTGTTTGTGGGCCGCTTCCACAGGGTTCATCTCCCCGATGCCGCTATAGTCCCTAAGGCCGCGCCCGTAAAGCCACTTGCCGAGCGCACACTGCGTGTTCGAACCGGCTTGCTCGACCGTCATGGTGGTGACGCCGTCCAGCACTTGCCGCAAGCGGCCTAGCCACTGCTCGTGCATGCGCCGGGCTTGGCCGAAATCGAGCATCTCGCCTCTGGCGGCGGAAGCAGCCGTCGCAGCGCCAGACTCCGCGGCGTTCGCGCCCGCTTCCAGTTCCCGGTTCAAATAGACAAGCGGCAGCAGGCGGCCGCGCAGGCGGTACACGGGTGCGCCGTGAATCATCTCAATCCCCTTCCGCCCCGCTCCGGCCTCCACGCGAACCAACTCCAGCAGGTTCACCTGAGGGACGGCATAGCGCTCGCCTGCGCTGGTAACAATCAGCGCGGGAATGATGGCCAGGGTTAGCGGAATCTTCATGCGCACCATCACGCCCTGACCCGCTTTGGACTGCAGGTCGACGGTGCCGCCGATCTTTTCGATGTGGGTCTTGACCACGTCCATGCCCACCCCGCGGCCGGAGACGTTGGTCACTTTCTCCGCCGTGGAGAAGCCCGGCTGGAAAACCAGATTCACGATCTCGTGATCCGTCAGGCGGCCGGCCTGCTCGGCCGAGATCAGGCCCTTCAGTACCGCCTTGTTGCGGATCCTCGCCTGATCGAGACCGGCCCCGTCGTCCGAAATCTCGATGTTGACCTGTCCTCCTTCATGAAACGCGCGCAGGAACAACCGGCCCTCCGGATCTTTCCCGGCGGCCTGCCGGACCTCGGGGCGTTCGATGCCATGATCCACGGAATTCCTCACCAGGTGGGTCAGCGGATCCTTGATGGCCTCGATCAGCGTCTTGTCCAGTTCGGTCTCCTTGCCCTCCATCTCCACTCGCACCTGCTTGCCACAGTCCAGGGCGAGGTCGCGCACGGTACGCGGGAACTTGCTCCAGATGTTGCCGATCGGCTGCATTCGGGTCTTCATCACCCCTTCCTGCAGTTCGGTCGTGATCAGGTTGAGCCGCTGGCTGGTGGCCAGGAGGCCGCTTTCTTCGGTGTTGTTGGCGAACTGCAAAATCTGGTTGCGCGCCAGCACCAGTTCTCCGACCAGGTTCATCAGCTGGTCGAGCAGGCTGACGTCCAGCCGGATGGTGCGGTCGCTGGCACTCGGCCCGCGTGCGCCCTGCTGCAGGTGCAGCGCTTCCACCACATCGGCCGGCCGCGCCACGCCCTGCTCCACCAGAATCTCCCCCATGTGGCGCGGGTCGCCTTCTTTCTGCTTTTCGGCCGCCACTAGGATCTCCGCCGGCGTGACGCCCGCCCGTTGCATCAGGATGTCGCCCATCGATGACGGTAGAATCGATGACGGTAAGATCGATGACGGTAGGGCGGCCGTTTCGGAAGAACTCTCCGGCGCCGGAGCAACCTCGCTCTTCGCTGGGGTCTCCGCCGGCGTCTGCGCCGGCGCTTCGGGAGCCTGCTGCAGCCCGGTCAACCTCGAAATCAGCCCACTGTCGTCGCGTTCGCCCTCGCCGCCCGTGGCTTCTATGCTCGCCAGCATCTGGCGGACCGCGTCCACCATGGCCAGCAGAGCGCTCGTGATTTCTCGACCCAGCTCAAGTTGGCCATCGCGCAACCGCCCCAGCAGGCTTTCGCCGACATGCGTCACGGCTCCCAGTTGGTTGAACGCCAGAAAACCCGACGTGCCTTTAATGGTGTGAATCGTGCGGAAAACGCTGGCCAGAATCTCGCGGTCGTTGGGATTCTTCTCCAACGTAATCAAATCCCGGTCCAAACGGTCGAGGTTCTCCGAGCTCTCCACCAGAAACTCTTTGACGATGTCGTCCGAATCATTCATAGTGAATACCCTCTCCATCGGCGCGGCGCTGATCTCACTTGAGCATAGAGGTGCCTGTTGCTCTCATTTTCGTTTCCCTCATTTCCCTCCATCCACCCCTCGCTCGCATAAAAAGCCCCAATCCCATTAGCAGGCTGCGGAAAAACCCGATCAAAGCCGGTTTTGGGAAGGGCACGGGTTTACTCGTGCCGTTAAGTCGTGGAAAATTCGTCTGCGCTTCCGCGCCCGAGGTGTGCTTTTTGCGGCGCGACGAGTTTTTCCGCAGCCTGTTAGAAAGCTCTCACGCTTCCGCTCGATCATTCCTGAGATGGAGCATTCTCCTGCCCCAAACCGTCGCGCACCCGGCCCCTTCGAGAGTCTCCAATGGTCGATAGTCGGTGGCAGTACTGCGCCTCTACAGAACGCTGAAAACTCGATTTTGTTCTTGCTCTTGGATGGCGCAGCGCCGGTGTCCCCAGCACGCCCGCTTTTGGCGTGATGCGGTAGAGCGGTTCACCGCTGTAATAACTGGCTTGTTTTCGGCGACGGCTTTAGCCGCTGAGGGCGCGGCTCTCGACCAGGAGCCTCAGTTCCCGCGCACACCTACACCCGCCGTACCAGCGTCCCGGCCAGCAGATCGTGCAGTCCCTGTTTGCGCTCTGTGAATCCGACCATGATGTAGCCGATGAACAAAATCATCGCAGAGAGCCACTTCGCAAAATGTCTTCCCGTCGCCCGTTCGAAGGAGATGCGGTTGCCGTTGAGATCGGTAACTTTCATGCCAAAGATCATCTTGCCGAGCGTAGCCTGATACGACGAGCTTTCCATGAAAGCCTCGTATAACCAGTTACCGAAAACCAACAAGATGAAGGTAACTCCACCACCCAAAATAGCAAGTCCTCGATGGGGGAACCCACTCATCATTCCCCCTGCCAGCCCGAGACCGCCAAACATGATGCCCACGGGAGCGACCACAACCCGCACGATGATGGCGTCAATAATGAATGCAACTACCCGAATCCAGAACCCTCCGTAGCCAACTCCCACCGCCGGAGCAACCGCCGGATACGAAGTTGCTGGCGCTGAATAGGGCGATGCCGGGTAGGACGATGATGGGTAGGACGATGCTGGGTTCGACGACGCTGGGCTGGACGACGCCCCCGGTGTCTGGACTGCGCCGGGTGTCGGGTTCGTGGGCGCTCCACAGCGGCTACAAAACTGCGCGCCCGCGGCATTCTGCGCGCCGCACTTGTTGCAGAAGAAAGTTCCGTTCATGACCCGGCACTATAAAGATGGATTGGCTTTTTGTCAAAAACCGGACGACAGGAATGGTCGAAGACCATATGCCTGCCAAATTCTCAGCATCGCCAACTATCTTATCCAATGGAGCGACGGGCGTCTCGCCCGTCCAGCCGGACCGGGACGCCCGGCTCTCCACCAGCGACAGGATTCATATGTAGCCGCTTCGCGGGTACACTGGTTTCGGATCCGCATCGGCGCGCATCCCAAGAAAGGCGAATGAAAGTAACCACCGTGGGGTTTTCACTCAACATGCCAGCCGTGAGCGTGGCTTGCACCGTCCTCAATGAGGGTGCTGACATCGACGCACTGGTCGAGAGTCTGATGCGGCAGACTCTCGCTCCCGCCGAAGTCATCATCGTCGACGGCGGTTCCACCGACGGCACCTGGGAGCGTCTCCAAGCCGCCCGCTCAAAATACCCGACGCTAGTTCCCATCCGCGATGAAAGCTGCAGCTTGCAGCGTTCGCCGGGACCGATCGCACGCGGCCGCAACATCGCAACCGCAGCAGCCTCCTCCGATGTCGTCGCCTGCGCCGACGCCGGCTGCACCTACCGTCCCGACTGGCTCGCCAACCTCACGGCCCCGATTTTCAACGGCCACTCCCAGTACTCCGTCGGCGGATCGTACATTGATCCGACGTACATTGATCCGACAAAGACCGATCCAACAAAGACTGACCCGACAAAGACCGGCCCAACAAAGACTGACCCGACAAAGCCTGACCCACCAACATCCACCGTCTGGGACGTTGCCTCCGCGCCCTTCTTCGGAATCAAGTTAAACCCCGACGCGGCAACCAAGTCCTGCACCGCCCGCTCCATGGCCTTCCGCAAAGAGCTCTGGCAACGCGTCGGCGGATTCCCCGAGACCGTCTTCCTCGGAGAAGACACCGTATTCGATTCCAAGGTGCGCCAGCTTGTGACCCCCGCCTTCGCGGAACGCGCCAAGGCGTCTTACCAGCCGCGCCACACTTTTCGCTCGGCTCTCCGGCAAATGGTCAGCTACTCCGTAACCGACGGCGTTTTGGGCGGACGCTCGGCCCGCCTCTGGAGGAACCTGGCTCGCTGTCTCGCCCAGATTCTTGCCGCTCTCGCTCTCGTCTACTCGCCCATCCCGCTCCTGTGCGTGCTCGCGCTCGAAATCTATTTTGCCTTTCGCTTGGACTGGACCGATCTCAAAAAAATGCCCCTCCGAACGCTGGGCGCGCGCCTGGTATTTTCCCTGCTGGTTCCCTGGGTGGTCGCGTGGTATCAGACCGCAGGAAGCATCACCAAGAAACACCGCCCCAACCGCCAGAACTTCACTTAGGGAACCTCTGATTAAGTTGGTTCCCGGAAGCTTTGAAAGGGCATGGCTTCAGCCATGCCGTTACAACCCGCCAAACAGGCGGCTTTAGCCGCTGAGGGTCGCTCCATCACAGCGTCCAGTTTTGCCAACGAATTCTTAATCTGTGATAGCCAAGACTTGACCTTGCACACCACGCTGTCGGATGGGGTCGCTACTGTCAGGCTGTAACAGGTTTTTTTAGCGCAATGGCTGAAGGGCGAACAGACGGCGCAAGCTTGTGCTAACGCCTGTGGGTGTTGAAAAAGTACGTCAGCAGAACGTCCTTTTCAGCTACGAGTGCCGCTGCCAAGTTTTTCTTCACTCTGTTCGGCTAAGCGGTGGCTGGCAGAACCGGTGTTATCGGCTGGCTGAGGAACCGCACTAGGCGCTTGATGTTCTGGGCCGCTGCGGCCAGGAAGAACTGCTCCCGCACGAACTTCAGCCTCCGCAAGCGTAAGCGGCGCAGCCCGATCTGATTCTTCAGTTCCGCGAACAAGGCTTCCACTTTTTTCCTCTGCCGTTGTGCCTGCGCAAACTCGGGCGTGCTCGCCAAGTCCCGCGCGCGTTGCCGGGCGGGCTCCTCCCTGTGGATGGCAAGAAAGCGAAACGCTCCGCTGGTGCATTGCCCTTTTAGCACACACGCACCGCAACGTTTGCGAGTTCCGATGTAGGCATAGGTGCGGTTCCGCTGGTTGCGACCGCCATAGTTGAGTTGCTGCCCTGCGGGGCAGCGGTAGCTGTTGCTTTCGGGCTGATAGGTAAACTGCTCAGGACCAAAGAACGGGCTGTTCTTTCTGTGAATACTGTCCCGGGTTCGCATGTACGGAGTGATGTCCCGATCCGCTAACCATTGCAGGAACTCGCCATTTCCGTAGGTGGTATCGGCCGCCACCGATTCCGGCGCTCGTCCTTGCCATTCGGTGAAACGGGTGAGCATGTCTTGCGCGGCCACGGTTTCCTGGCTCATACGCGCCGCGGTGGCCTGTACTCCCACAATCACGCAGCTGGGATTGTCCACCAAATAGTTGTCGTAATACCCCAGTCGAGCCGGCGTGCCCCCCTTGGTGGCGTAGGTGGAATCGGGATCGGTGGTCGACACCTGATTGCTCATGCACCGGTTCTTCCACCGGGTTCTGTTGTTCCAGTTCCACCAGATACTGGCGTAGGGTGTGATGGACTTCAGCCGCTTCCGCTAGTTGCTCCCGGGGAATACGGCTCTGTTTCGCCGCGTTCGCCTCCACGAAGCTGCCATCTACCGACAGATCTTCGCCCTTGACCAATCCCACTTCCACACACTGCCGCACGATCTGTTCAAACACCTGCTCGAACAGCTTCGATTCCTGAAACCGTCCGTGTCGGTTCTTCGAAAACGTCGAGTGATGCGGGATCTCCTGATCGAAACCCAAGCCGGTAAACCAGCGCCACGCCAGATGCATGCGCAGTTCCTCGACCAACTTGCGTTCGCTGGTGATGCCATACAGATAGCCGATCAACAGGATGCGCAGCAGAAGCTCGGGATCGATGGACGGGCGGCCCGTATCGCTGTAACTCTCTTGCAGCCGCTCCCGCACGAAGGCAAAGCTGATGTGCCTATCGATGAGCCGCAGCAGGTGAGTCTCAGGAACCTGATCTTCCAGGCGGAAGTAATAAAACAAGGCTTCGGAACGATCGTGTTGCCCCATCATGATCAGCAGGCCTCCGAGGATTGAAATCCAGCGCAGCATGGGAAGGACCTTCTCCTTCTAACATGTTTTTGCTAAATCTCACCTGCTAATCGCAGTGACTTTTTCAACACCCACAGGCGTTAGCACAAGCTTGCGCCGTCTGTTCGCTCTTCAGCCATTACGCTCAAAAAACCCTGTTACAGCCTGACAGTAGCGACCCCATCCGACAGCGTGGTGTGCAAGGTCAAGTCTTGGCTATCACATTTTTACTCAAACTGCTTTCGAAACCTCTCCAACTGATCCTTCACTTCCGAGACTTCTCTCCGCAACTCAGCTAGTTCTTCTTCCACGCGCGCGATGCGCTCGGCATCTGTGGGAGTGCGCTCGGCGGCTGCGCCCGCCTGCACCGGCGCTTCCGCTTCCACCACATCCCCGGCGAGCAGATGGGCATATCGAGATTCCTTCGTTCCTGGCTGGCGCGGCAGCACCTTCGCCAGCGGCGGCTCGCGCTGCATCAACTTCTGTAATGCCGATTGCACATCCTCCAGGGTTTCGAAGTGGTGCATGCGCTCGGCTCGTCCGCGGAGTTCGCCCGGCGTCTGCGGACCGCGCAACAGCAGCACGCACAGCACCGCAATCTCCGGACGCGTGAAGTTAAACACCTCCTGCAAACGCTGTTCATATTTGGTTACGCGGCTATCGGCACCGCGTGCGGGGCCGGCCAGGCGCTGCTCCTGCAGATCTTCGAGGGCGTCGCGCACCGCATCTTCGTTCAACTGCATTACCGGATCGCGATTCGACTTCTGGTTGCACGCATTCACCAGCGCGTTCAGCGACAGCGGATAGTACTCCGGCGTGGTGATGTCCTTTTCGATCAGCGACCCGAGCACGCGCACTTCGTTTGCCGTCAGCTTGAATTCCATGGATTTCATTCAACCGTGTCCCGATGATTCTATCGAAGGGAGTGCCCGTGCCACACACGGTATACTCGATAGTTTGCCGTACAGAACCAGTAGCCAGTTGCCAGTGGCCAGTTGCCAGTGCTGGCAAGAGCGCTCGCCTTCAGGACTGGCAACTGGCCGCTGGCCGCTGGCAACTGCATTTCAAGGAGGACTCGTGAGGAAATACCTGGGAGTTTTGGGCGGCGTGGCTGCGCTGTGTGTGATGTCGTGGGCGCAGGTTCCCGCTCCCACTCCCACCCCAGATCAAGTTCCGGCCCAGGCCCCAGCTCCCGAACCAACTCCAATTCCCGTTCCACCTCCACCCGCCAGCCGCGCGTCGGCGCCGCAGTATCCGCGCTTCGAACTCTTTGGCGGCGGTACGTACGCCGAGACCGGTTTTTTCAACGCCGGACACTGGGCGGGATTGCCGGGCTGGGACGCTTCCCTGGGTGCGAACGCGACGAGTTGGCTGGGGTTCGTGTTGGAAGGCGGCCAATACTTCGGAACCTCAAGGATCCCGAGTCTCGTGCCGACGCCGTTTCCATCGGGCCAATTCTTCGAGCCGACGCCGTCTCCCACGTTCAACGTGGCGACGAGAGAGTACAACTTTCTTTTCGGCGCGCAATTTTTCCGCCGCAAGTATGGACGTTGGACGCCGTTCGCCGAGCTCCTGTATGGGCACCAGGGCGTACGCGGCGTGGCGACTCCCCAGACCGGCGCTTTCGTCGCGGAAATCGGCACGGGCCGGGCGATCGTGGCTGGCGGCGGCATCGACCGCAAAGTCAGTCGGCGTTTGGCGGTGCGGTTCAAGGCCGATTATTTGCAAACCGCTACCGCTTTTTCGATTCCCGGCAAGCAGACGCAGGACAACTTCCGGATCTCGGTGGGTATTGTTTTCGGCAATGTGCACAAGAAAAGGCGCAAGCTCGAGGAGGAAACTCAGCCCGAACCGTAAGAGTCGCGGGGATTGCTGCCGAGCTGCGCTCGCCTTGGACCCTTCGGCTTTGCTCAGGGCAGACTCGCGAGGGCGTCCGTCCCTACACGAGCCGTTGCCGGTGAGCGATGATTCCGTCCGCGAGCTTTGCGCCAATCTACGAGCGGCGCAGCAAATCGCTTAGCGGCTCGGCTTTGGTCCGCAGTTCGTCTGCGAAATCGGAGCCCTTTTCGACGACTTTCTCGAAACGGTCTCTCGCTTCGTCCGTCCAGTCGGAGACGGTTCCCAGAGCGTCATCGCAGGAGCGCCGCAGGTCTTTCCGCAGCTGTCGCCCAGTCTTCGGCGCGAGCAACAGACCGACGGCGGCGCCGACGCCAAGCCCGATCAGCAGAAAAGTAACTGCTGTGCCGACCGTACCGTCCGAACTCTCATATTTTCCAATGCGCATATAAACCTCCTGATGATCTCTATTCTAGACCCGAATGTTGAATGGGTAATTTGTGATTTGTAATTGGTGATTGAAAATCTGGCGATTCCCCAAAGTTTAAATTACCAATTACAAATTACCAAATTACAAATTCCCTGGCCGCTCAGTTTCCACAACCCTCTCCGGCTGTGTAAAATGAGATTTTAATCCCAAGTGCGGCGGAAGCCCCGGCGAACTCCACCCCGGCAGGCCAAAAGCTGGCCCGCAGGGGACCCCGGACCTGCCCCGCTGCCCAGAATTCCTAGAGAGTGAAGGAGATGTAAACCAGCAATGTCGATTCCAGCGACCCAACTCCGCCCTGGCATGATCATCAAGCACAACAATGATTTGCACTCCGTGTTCAGCGTCGAGCACCGCACGCCGGGCAACCTGCGCGCCTTCATCCAGGCCAAGCTGCGCAACCTGCGCACCGGCGCCATGTTCGAACACCGCTTTCGCTCGCCCGACCCCATCGAAAAGGTCAACGTCGATGAGGTCAACATGGAGTTTCTCTACGCCGATGGCGACAGCTACTACTTCATGGACACGGAAAATTACGAGCAGACCCACCTGACCCGCGACACGCTCGGCGACGCGGTGGATTACTTGACCTCGAACCTCCAGATCAAAGTGGAGTTTTTTGATGGCAAGGCGGTGGGTATCGAGTTGCCGCAGACCGTCGTGTTGACCGTGACGGAGGTCGAGCCCGGGCTGAAGAGCGCAACCGCATCGAGTGTGACCAAACCGGCGAAGACCGAAACCGGCCTCATCGTGCAGGTTCCACCGTTCATCAACGAAGGCGAGAAGATCAAAGTCGACACCGCGGAGGGCACGTATCTGTCGCGAGCGCAGTAGTTCATTTGTAATTTGTGATTGGTAATTTTTAATTGAACAGTCGTTTGGTCCGCTTTTCCAATTAGAAATTACAAATTACAAATGCCTTCTCTCCTAGCCCGTCGCTTTCTCGTGCGCGGACGTGTTCAAGGCGTCGGCTTCCGCTGGTTTGCCGAACGTGAGGCGCACATCTTGCAAATCGCAGGATGGGTGCGCAACAATCCCGACGGCAGCGTCGAGGTGCTGGCCATGGGAACGCGCGAGCAGCTGTTCGGAATGCGGTCGCGGTTGTGCGAAGGCCCGCGCGCTGCGCGAGTGGATGACATAGAAGAATCCGACGCCGAGCCAGTCGCGGGACTCAATTCATTTCAGGTTCGAGGAGCTTAACCCCAAAATGCAAACCAAGATGGCGACCCAGATGCCGACCGATCCGGTAGATTGCGAAGGGTTGAAGAAGCTGATCCGCGAGGTGCCCGACTTCCCGAAAAAAGGCATCCTGTTCTACGACATCACCACGCTGCTCAAGGACAAAGTCGGCTTCGCGCGGTTGATTGACGCGCTTTCGGCAAACTACATCGGCAAAGAGATTGACCTGGTGCTCGGCATGGAGGCCCGCGGATTTATCTTCGGTCCAGCGCTCGCCTACCGGTTGAACGCGGGATTCGTTCCTGTCCGCAAACCGGGAAAGCTGCCCGCCGAAACCCTTAAGATCAGCTATGAGCTGGAATATGGCAGCAACGCGCTGGAGGTTCACAAGGATGCCATCAGAAAAGGTGAGCGCGTTCTGATCGTGGACGACCTGCTAGCCACCGGCGGAACGGCGGTCGCGACGGCGGAACTGGCTAGCGGCCTTGGCGCGCAGATTGCCGGATTGGCGTTTGTGGTCGAACTGGATTTTCTGAGAGGTCGCGAGAGGCTGGCGAAGTATGACGTGTTCTCGCTGCTGCACTATGACCGGTAGGAAAATGATGATGCCCGTAGGAACGACGATCATCTTTCGGCTGCTTCAGGATCAGCCGCGGGCACCGCGTTGGCCAATTCTCGCCGCTTAGCTTCCCGTTACTTCACCAGATGTGCCACGGCCCGGAATAGACCTGTCCAAATCGCCAGGCTGACAGCCAGCGACGCGGTGTAGGAGACGATCGCAATCCAGTTCCACTGCACACATCTTTCGTCTTCGCGGATCAACATGGGGGAGGGTTCCTTTAGTTTTGACTGGTGCATAGCAATTAACTGCCCGTTGTGCTCTGTATCGCAAGTAATTGAAAACATTACTTAGGGCTTCGCGGCCCGCCTCTTGAAAGTGGGTGAGATCGCCCAGCTACCCGAGAAATGTGCTCGGTTGCTGCCGAGAGCAGGTGCCGAAATCTTGACATGGGAACCACTTCTGCCGTCCTTCCGCCCAGCACTCGGGACGGCCTGAGATGGTGGTAATCTAAGTCCTTCGCCGGATGATTTTTTATGCGCGTAGTGAGTTCGATCCAAAGTTCGATCCAGAGTTCGATCCAAAGCTCGGTCCAAAGCTCGGTCCAAAGTTCGATCCAAAGCTCGACCAGGCTCTTCTTCTTGCTGGCGTTGCTGGCGGCCACACCGGTGGGCGCGTTCGGAGCCGATTCCAGCCCGCTTCCGGCTTCCATCACCACGGCGCCACTCTCCGTCGACCAGGTGGTGAACAATCTCGTCCGCAGAGATGAAGAGCGGGCACGGGCCCTGCGCCACCTCGAATCCACCCGGGTGTATCGCCTTTCCTATCGTGGATTTCCGGGCAATCGCGACGCCGAAATGACGGTGGAGGCCACGTATGACAGTCCTGCAAGCAAGAGCTTCAAAGTCATCTCCCAAAAGGGATCGAAGCTGATCATCGACCGCGTGTTCAAACGGTTGCTGGAGAGCGAAAAAGAAGCCATAGAACCGGAAATGCACGCCCGCACGCTGCTGAACCGCGATAACTACGACTTCGCGCTGGTCGGCTACGAGTCCTCGGGCGTCGGTTCCTCCGGCAAGGACGCTCAATACGTGCTCGCGGTCTACCCGAAGTCGAGAAGCAAGTACGTCTATCGCGGCAAAGTGTGGGTCGACGCAACCGATTTTGCTGTGACGCGCATTGACGCCGAGCCGGCGCAGAATCCTTCATTCTGGACAAAGAAAAACGAAGTTCACCACGAGTACATGAAGGTGCAGGATTTCTGGGTACCCCGGCGCAACGAGTCTGTGAGCTACATACGGCTCGGCGGGCGCGCCACGCTGACGATTGACTACGACGACTACCGCGTGGGCGCTTCGCGGCTCTCGGGAGACGCCACAAAACCGGCGTCTTCCGGCGTGGAAGCCCGCTAACACATTCATAAGCTCGCATGCCTGAGCAGTCGGCGGTAGTACAATCCCGCCATGGATAGCCTGATCCAACCGAACGCAAATCCCACGACGGAGCGGCAAGAGTCCAGCCTACGTCCTATCCTGGTCGGGATCGTCGTTGTAGGGATCGTGGTCGGCATCCTGGCGTTGATTCTTCGCTCCGAGCAAAAAAAGCCCGCCCCGCCTCCTGCGTATGCCGCGAGCCTGAAATTCTCGGACCTGAAGACAAGTGCGGCGCAGAATTTTGTTGGCGCCACCGTCAGCTATATCGATGGCGTCATCATCAACACCGGCGATAAGACCGTCATCCACGCGGTGGTGCAGATCACGTTCAAGGACGACATGGGGCAGACGGCGCAACGCGAGGAACTTCCCATCCGCGTTCTGCGCACCGGCGGACCCTACGACGAAGCCGTGGACCTCAACCTGTCGCCGCTCGCGCCCGGCCAGAGCAAGCCTTTCCGGCTGACGTTTGAGAATATCTCGGCGCAGTGGAACCACGCGTACCCGGATCTGCTCATTACGCAGGTCACGGTGAAGTAAGAAGCCCGACTGGTACTTATCATGATTGATCCAGGGCTTAAAGAGAAGGTCGTTCTGATTACCGGGGCCAACAATCCTCATGGCATTGGTGCGGGAGTTGCGCGGGCCTTTGCTGCGCAGGGATCAAGGGTGTTCTTGCACTACTTTCGGCAAACTGATAGCAGTGCGCAACACAAAGGCGTGGACAACGCCGGCTCACCGGGCGTGTCGTTCTACTACTCTCAACAAACCAAATCCGCCGACGAGGTGCTCGCTGCAATCCGCAAGATGGGTGCGGAAGCGCACGCGTGGGAGACCGATCTCTCGGACGCGAGCCTAGTCCCAACTTTGTTCGACCAGGCAGAGCGTTTGCTGGGACCGGTCGAAGTTCTCGTTAACAATGCGGCGTGCTGGGAGGGAGACACGTTCGTGGCACCAGGTGCGGAGCTGAACAACAAGCTCGTCGAGTTGTGGACAGATCGGCCCGGAAGCATAACCGCCACCCTCTTCGATCGAGTGTTCGCCGTGAATACCCGCGCGGCGGCCCTGATGATGGGAGACTTTGCGCGCAGGCACATTGAACGAGGAGCACGATGGGGACGGATCGTGAACGTGAGCACAGACGGAGCCGAGCGCTTTCCATCTGAGATCACGTACGGGGCGAGCAAGTTTGCACTTGAAAGCTACACAAGGAGTGCGGCAGCCGAACTCGGCAAGTTCGGAATTAACGTCAACGTAGTATCCCTCGGACCGGTGCAAACGGGGTGGATCACTCCCGAACTCGAGCGGGAGATATTGCCCACAATCCCCGTCGGCAGAATCGGGAGTCCCGAAGATGTTGCTGACGTTATCGTCTTTCTTGCTTCGGATCAGGCCCGTTGGGTAACCGGGCAGAGGATGTACGTTGGCGGCGGACATGGCATGTGAAGATTCGTCGCTGGCGAATACGAGACTCCCCATGAGGATCTTTGCTCAACTCCGGGATGGTCAACCTCTCGGAAACTGACCGCGACCGCCGCTCCGCCGTCCGTTACAATCTCCTCGTGCCTGACGTAAAACCATTCCGTCTCACGGAGTCCGTCAAAGCCGCGGGTTGAGCGTCCAAGCTGAGTCCGGCGGCGCTGGACACGGTGCTTGGGAAATTAGCCCGGCAACAGGACCCGAATGTACTAGTCGGCTTCGATCACGCCGACGACGCCGGCGTGTATCTGCTCACGGCCGAGACGGCGCTCGTGCAGACGGTAGATTTTTTCACGCCCATTGTGGATGATCCTTACACCTTCGGCCAAATCGCGGCTACCAACGCGCTCAGCGACGTTTACGCCATGGGGGGAAGGCCGCTGACTTCGCTGGCCCTCGTGTGTTTTCCCGACAAAGGCGATCTCGAAATTCTGGAGCGCATACTGGCCGGCGGCTTGTCGAAGATGATCGAAGCCGGATGCACGGTGGTCGGCGGGCACAGCATCCGCGATGAAGAAACGAAATTCGGATACTCCGTCACCGGCGTGATTCATCCCCAGCGCGTGCTGACCAATCAGGGTGCGCAACCCGGCGATAGGCTGCTGTTCACCAAGCCGCTCGGAACAGGTGTAATTTCAACGGCGATCAAAAAAGGCGTCGCCAAGCAGGAGTGGATCGACGCGGCCGTGAAGTCGATGACTACTTTAAACAAGGCGGCGGCCGAGGTAATCACCGAGACTCACGTAGGGGCGGACGCACTCGTCCGCCCAGCCGAGCTAAGCTCGGCGTTGAGCGATTTGGCCAACGACCAGCGACCGATGACCAACGATCAACGACCAACGACGCCTTTGTCGGTTCATGCCCTCACCGACGTCACCGGCTTCGGACTGATCGGCCACGCTCGCGAGATGGCGCTCGGATCGAACGTCAGCCTCGTTTTTCACTCCGCGAACATTGCTGTGCTTGAGGGCGCGCTCGATTGCATCCACGCCGGCTACATTCCCGGCGGACTCAAAGCGAATCGTGACTTTGCCGAATGCCTGGTGGGCTACGATCCATCGGTGCCCGACGACATCCGCACGCTTCTCTTCGACCCGCAAACCGCCGGAGGATTGCTGATCTCGGTTTCCGCCGAAGACGCCGCCCCGCTCACACGCGCGCTGCGCGATGCCGGCGTTCCCGCCTCTGAAATTGGCGAAGTTATGCCGCGCACGAAGCCTTTGATTAAGGTCACTTCTTGATTAGTGCGCTCCTGCTATTGTCGTGACCCGTTAGTTCGCGATACAACTATGGCCTGTCATCTTGACCCTGAGCGTAGCCGAAGGGGAAAGACCTGTGCATTTTCGCGGCCAATTACATAGGTCCTTCGCTTCGCTCAGGATGACAGTGTGGATTCGTCCACGAACTTGTGGGACACGACGCTAGCCTGCGTTGACGAGTCCCCAGATGTGGGCCAGGTGGTGGTCGTCGTGCTCCGCCACGAAGTACAGATGGTCCACCAGCCGCATGGGTATTTTCAGACGCGGATGGATCGAGGCACGGGCAAAAATTGCAGGGTCGATTTTTTCCACCCGGCTCACCAGTCGTAAGCGCGCGCTTCGGAATTCGGCTAGGATCTCTTCGATTGGGCGCAGGTTGTGCTGCGCTTCGGACGTCTTCCGATTGGTCAAGTCAGCCACAGTAAGCTGTGATGCTTCCATTAGGTAATCATTGACCCGCGCCATCCATAGAGGTTCGAGGTCCGCCAGGTGCCCGGCATGTTCCTGGGCCGACCACTTGTCATTTTCGCGGGGTTTCCTAACCGATTTCCTAACCAGGACATCGTGATCAGCGCCGCGGACGATTTCTTCCAGCCGGGCCGGCGTGCCCCGCAAACGCGCGCACAGGTTCGGATGCTGCTCCACCGGAAACGTGAAGTCAAACTTCCGCTCAAACCAGATTGGCGGTCGATTCATGGCTGCAGGCTAATCGATTCATCCCTTCCTACAAGATGCCCAAGCAAGCGCGGCGAAGCCCCGTCCCCACATGGTCGCGAGGAAGTAGCTAACCGCCGCGAGCTTTGTCGCGCATGCGCTTGACGAAACTGGGAACGTGCACCACGGCGCGCCCGACCGTGCCGCTCCCGATCTCCTGCGTGCCGTCGTGGGCGCGGACGCGCATGATGTAGAAGCGCCCGTCGAACGATTCCAGTTCCGCCTCAGCTTGAATTCGCACTCCGATTCCGCTGGCCGCGAGGTGTTCGACGTGGATCGAGATCCCCACCGTGATTTCTCCCTCATCGCAAAATGGTTGCAGCGCTTGGAAGCAGGCCGTTTCCATCAGCCGAATCATATCGGGAGTCGAATACACGGGCGGCAACTCGGGATGATGTGCGGCGATGGTGTGCTTCAGTTCGACGGTTTCAGCCGCCTCGCCGCGCACGCCGATGGGGATGGGTCGGGGCATTCTCGTTCAAAAAGGGATCGTAGATGCAACGAGGACCGACTGGCGAGACTAGTAGAGACGCGGCTTCCCGCGTCTGAGACGGGGCAAGCCCCGTCTATACAGGTTGACTTCTTACTTCTGATTTGAACTACGCCGCCACGCGTTCCATGCGCCGCGCCTCGAAGCCGTCCAGCACGGCCCATAAGCCTTTGGCCGCTTTCTCGGCGGCGGCCAACGCTTTTTCGGCAGTCTCTGGATTGGCCTCAACCCGCTTCTCCAGTTGCGTGCGCCACACCTGCGCGTGATACACGTCGGCGGTGGCGTGCAGCCTGAAATAGCCGCGGGTCTTCTCATCGGCGCCGTACAGTTCGCGCAGGACGCGATCTTTCTCTTGCGCCAAGCGCGGCACCTGCGATTCGTAGGCATAGAAAGCCGCCAGCGCCTCTTCCGGGGCGCCTTCGCCGGCGACACGCTGGAACCAGGAGATGAGCTTGCGAACTCCCGCAACCGGCCGCCGTTTCTTCCTGCGGCTTCCGCCCACGCCCTCGACAAAATCGAGCCACAATTCGGAGTGCGAACGCTCCGGCTCAACGAAGGAATCCTCGCCGCCCTTCTCATCGGCCATGTTGGCGAGAACGGCGCGGCGCAGTTCGCCATCTTCCAACCGGAGGGCAAGCTGCGCCAGATAGCCCGGAAACGCCTCCACGTGAGAGTAGTAATCCTCGGCGTAGGCGCGCAGATCGTCGTCGGTCAGTTCGCCCGCCGACCAGGCCTTGTAAAAGGGATGACAGAGCAAGTCGTAGCGATGAATGCGTTCTTCAAGTAGAGACAAAAAGGGCTTTGTTTCCATGATTTTAGTTTCCATAATTTACCCCGGTAACTCTTAACTATACCGTTGGGACCGGCGAATCACAAGGCCGCGTGGTTCGAGGTAGTGGTGCCGTTTGAGTCGGGTTTGAAAGGGCTCGGCTTCAGCCGTGCCGTAAGCGTCGTATTTTCGTTGCGGCTTTACAGTTTGCTGAAAAACTCCGTAATTGGCCCGGAACGGGAAGGGCACGAGTTCCACTCGTGCCGTAAGTCAAACCGAATCAACGGCGGCTTCCAGCCGCTGAGGGAAGGCTAGTCTCAGAAAGCACTTTTTCAGCAAACTGTTTAGCCGCTGAAGGACGGCAATTCTCAAACTGCACCACTACCGGGTTAGAAACCAGTACCCGGGCTACCCTTTCGCTGCCTGAGCGTAGAACATTGCCACACGTAGAACATTGCTACAATTAGCCAAGCAGTGTTCCCTCCGTTGTTGTGGGGTTTGAATAAGCGTACATGCAGGCGTTTGACGAACATTTCGAGGTGGTGGTGGTGGGCGCTGGCCATGCCGGATGCGAAGCTGCCATGGCGGCGGCGCGCATGGGGCTGAAGACGGCGCTCTATACGCTGAACGTCGATCTGATTGCGCAGATGTCGTGTAACCCGGCCGTGGGCGGCATCGCGAAGGGGCACCTGGTGCGCGAAGTGGATGCGCTGGGCGGCATCATGGGTGAAATCACGGACGCCGTCGGAATTCAATTCCGCCTGCTCAACACTTCGCGCGGACCCGCCGTCTGGTCGCCGCGGGCGCAGTGCTGCAAGCAGGCCTATCGCCTGAAGATGCGCGAAGTGCTGGAGTTGCAGGCGAATCTGAAGATCAAGCAGGCGGAAGTCGCGGGTGTGATTGTGGAGCAGTTCTCAGTTCCCAGTTCTCAGTTCTCAGTTGCACCCGAAACCACTGAGAACTGGGAACTGAGAACTGAGAACTGCATTCGCGGCATCCTGCTTCGCGATGGGCGGCGCGTCTCGGCGGATGCGGTCATCATCACTACCGGGACTTTTCTTAACGGGCTGATTCATTGCGGCGAGCAGCAGTATCCGGCGGGGCGTTCGGGAGAACCGGCCGCGGTTCTGCTGGGCGAAGCGCTCAAGAATCTGGGCCTGCGCGGATGCCGGCTCAAGACCGGGACGCCTCCGCGTCTCGACGGGCGCACGATTGATTGGGCGCGGTTCGAGCGGCAGCCGGGCGATTTGGATCCGACTCCCTTCAGCTTTCGCACCCGGAGGGTTGCGCATCACGACTCGCAGGTGCCTTGCTACATCGCTTTTACCACCGAAGAGACGCATCGCATCATTCGCGAGAACGTGCATCGTTCGCCGATGTACAGCGGACAAATTCATTCGACTGGGCCGCGTTACTGTCCTTCGATCGAAGACAAGATCGTCAAGTTCCCCGACAAACTGACGCATCAACTCTTTTTGGAACCCGAGGGGTTGAACACGCATGAGATCTACGTGAACGGCATGAGCACTTCGCTGCCGATTGATGTGCAACTGGCGATTCTCAAGTCGATTCCGGGGCTTGAAAGCGCGGAGATGATGCGGCCTGGGTACGCGATTGAGTACGATTCGATCGATCCCACGGAACTTAAGCGCACGCTGGAAACGAAAAAGATTGCCGGCCTGTTCCTCGCGGGGCAGATCAATGGGACGTCGGGGTACGAAGAAGCGGCGTGCCAGGGAATCATGGCTGGGATTAATGCGGCGCTGAAGGTGAAGAAAGAGCCTCCGCTGGTGCTTGACCGCACGGAAGCGTACACGGCCATTCTGATCGACGATTTGATTTCGAAAGGCACCAAAGAGCCTTACCGGATGTTTACTTCGCGCGCGGAGTTCCGCTTGCACCTGCGGATCGACAATGCCGACCGGCGGCTCACTCCGCACGGACGGCGCGTGGGGCTGATCTCGGATGAAGCGTGGGTGGAATTCGAGGCGAAACAGCGGCGACTGGAGGAAGTGAAGCAGTTGCTGGAAAAGACAAAGCTGACAGCAGCAAATCTGCTCACGTGGGGTCGGACGCATTCGTCCGTCCCGGCCAAGCAAAGCGAGCCCGGAGATTCCGCACCCGACGCCGAGGATTTCTCCTCCGCGATTGGACAGCCCCTGGCCCAAGTGCTGAAGCGCCCGGAAATCACCATCGAGCAATTGGTGCCGATCCTGCGCGATCTGGCACCAAAGTTTTTTGAAAGAAATTCCTCTGCGCCCCCTGTGTCCTCTGTGGTTGGGTTTTCGTCTGAAATTCGCAACGAGCTCAAGTCGGTCGAAACTGAAATTAAGTATGCCGGCTACCTCGACCAGCAGCAGCGCGCTATCGATCGGCTGAAGAAGGCTGAGCAGCGCCGCATTCCGGATTGGTTCGATTACCGGGCCGTTAGCGGGTTGTCGCGCGAAATGCAGGAGAAGCTTGGAAAAGTCGTCCCGCAGACGCTAGGCCAAGCCTCGCGCATTCCCGGCGTGACGCCCGCGGCCGTCTCCCTTATTAACGTCTATATCGAGATTCAGGCGCGACGGCGGGAGCAGGCTGCGGCGCTGTAACCGTCCGCGGCGATTAGGCAACACGGATGCTAAAGCACAAAAACCATTATGTGAACCGGTTCTACCTGCAGCCGTGGACCGGGATTGCGTGCACACCTTTGATAACCGGCTTCACAGCCATATGCAGAACCCTCACTGGTCGATAGCAATGATTTGAGAACGTCAATCGGGCAAACACTGTAAGTTCGTCCACTTTTGGCCACCGTATTTCATACTTGTTGGCATCCTGTTCGAAGCGACGCTGGATCTGTCTTGGGAACGCCTCAGAACTGGATGGGGCCGACAGCGCCGAACCAGCTTCGGACCTTCGTCCGGTCGTCCTCATCCATGTAGAAGAAGTGCGCCATCACCGGCTTCACTACTGGTTTGCTTTTGTCATCCGGCGTCATCGTAACGGTGCCACGGAATACCTTCAGCGAGCCACCGTCCCAGTATTCGACAATATCGTGCCGGGCGGTAAAGCCGGTATCGATGAAGGCACGCAGACCCTCGCGAATTTGCTCGCGTCCATGCCAATCCGCGATGCCAAGGTTGCAAGTCGCGTCCACGGTAAAACAGTCGAAGCCTTTGCCGAACGTTTTGTCGTCAATTTCCTTCCAGAACGCGAGCAGCCATTTCGGCGGCTCCGTTTTCGTCATGGTTCGGGTTGTCGCTTCCTTCTCTTCGTGTATTAGGGTCGTCATTTTGCTTCTCCTCATATCAGGCGTCCAGCGCCTTCAACATCCAATGTGGGCTCGATTGAACACGGCCACTTCGGAAGTTGGCCAGAAACGGGCTTCTGGGAAGTTGGGACCGTCTCAGGCCCAAACACCTTAAGTTAGCGCCTGTGGGGCATCGCCTCCTCGTGGAGGCGGGATACTCTCATGCAGCGAGGCTATAGCTGTTATCGGAGTGGGAAAGGATGCCCATCATTTCATGGAAGCTCGCAATCTCGAAGTCCAGAATTGAGCGGTTCTGCACCAGCCCTTCCAAAACCGCGCGCGAGGGGCTAAACAGCTTAAGTTGAATATCGTTGTCGCGTGCCCAGCGATCGAGGAACTTGAGCATCCCCAAGCCGCCGCCGCCAATCGCTTCTATTGCGGAAAGTTCCAGCACAACAATGCGGGCGGTTGCCTGGGCCCGCACAACATCACGAAGCTTGAAAACAGCGTCGCTGGTTACGATCCTGCCTTTGCACTCAACCACCGCCAGGTCGTTCAGGTTCTCCACATTAACGGCCAGCATAAAACCCTCCGTGGGCATTTTTGAAGCAAGAACCCTGCCAAAGCGCCAGGGGCCTTATTTTTCAGTTTGATGCGAAAACTCAGAAAGGGAGAAGCGGGAATTTCGGGAGGCGCTAGAGCAATGTCTTCCTACCCAGAATGCTGTATAGACGAAGGTCTGCCGATGGAGAGCAAGGACGAGTTACGGGAGTAAGCACAGAATCTTCTAGCCATTTACGCCCGAATATGTACAATTTAGGTGCGTCTGACTTTACGGCTGTTCAGCAGCACCCCGCTCTAAAGCGTGACCTGCCTGCACTATCCCGCGAGTTCCAGCGCACACTTCAACCCAAAAGGAACACAGCAACATCATGGAAACAGGAACAGTAAAGTGGTTTAACGATGCCAAGGGCTACGGTTTTATCAGCCGCCAGAATGGCGAGGATGTATTCGTGCACTTCTCCGCCATCCAGGCAAACGGGTTTCGCAGCCTGCAGGAAGGTCAACAAGTTCAGTTCGACGTCGTAAAAGGCCCGAAGGGCTGGCAGGCAGAGAACGTCAAAGGCGTCTAGGCCACAACCAAAATTCGGAAAAAGAAGGGCGGCCCGCGCGGGCCGCCTTTCTTTTTGAGCCGCCTTTCTTTTTGATTAGTGGAGCGACGGGCGTCTCGCCCGTCCTTGAGCAGCTTGGCGGCCGGGCGGGGACGCCCGGCTCTCCACTCACGCCGCCTGCTCGGCTTCGGCGACCGTTTCGTAGAAATGAAAGAAGTTTTCCACCCGAGTGACTTCGAGAGCGTGGTGGATCCGCTGATTCACGCCCACCAACCCCAGACTGCGTCCATCTTTTTGTCGCACCACATAGGCGCCGACCAGCGCTCCAATCCCCGACGAATCCGCCAGTGGGACATCCGTGAAGTCCAGGATGAGCGCGCGCGAGGTGTCGGCGCGCAACTTGGATTGAAAGCCGAATAGATTGAGAATTGTCAGCGGTCCAGAGAGGCGCAGGATGCGGATTCCCTCTCGCGACCCGGGAAGATCTTCGATTTGCAGCGGCTGATCGGCCATGGCAGAAATGTTAACGACGAATTATACGGCAAATGTTAAAAACAGGTTAATTCGTCCAAATTGGTAGTGTCTGCACATTTCAGACACTGCCGTCCAAATTGGTAGTGGCTGAACGGCACACGCCAAGCGTATCTTGAAATTGCCGAAAAGATTCGACAGGCCCGGACTGGCATCCGGGCTTTTCTATTTCTCCAGATCAAAGCCAAATGCCCCACAACTGAAGCGCAAAACTGACACCAATAAGCGACAAGCCGACTCGTGACAAGTATTCGTATTTTGCTTTTTCGGCGGCTAACTTCTTTTCGTTCGTGCTTTCAAGAAGGATCGCGTCTCCTCCGAATGATGGCTGCGGTGGACCCCATATAAAAATCATAACCACCCCGACCATGCCAAGCACGAGTCCTATTGTAGTCACCCACTTTGCTTTGTTGCTCACGACGCAATTTTCTCGCCACTCTCCATAACACGCAAACCCAAATCCAGCCACTACCGTCCAAATTGCAGAGGTAAGAGCTATAAGGCTCACAGCGCCGTCTTGCGTCGGAGTTGTTCACCTCTGCAATCTGACCTCTAACCTCTGGTTTCACTCTCCGCCTACGGTGAGTCCATCGATGCGGATGGTCGGCGAGGCTACGCTGCCGCGAAACTCCAGGTCGGTGCCGATCTCAGAAATATTGCAGAACATATCTTTGAGGTTGCCAGCCACCGTGATCTCTTCGACGGGATAGGCCAGTTCGCCGTTGACGATCCACATGCCGGAGGCCCCGCGAGAGTAGTCGCCGGTGACTAAGTTTGCGCCGTGACCTAGAAACTCGGTTACATAGAGGCCGTCTTTGATCTCCGCGATTATCTGGTTCGGCGTCTTCGTTCCCGGTTCGAGAAAATAATTTCCTGGCCCGATCCCCGGCGTTCCGGCGAGTCCGCGAGAAGCGTTCGCCGTGGTCTCCAGTCCCAGTTTCTTGGCGGTGTAGGTGTTAAGCAAATAAGATTTCAGAATTCCGTTCTCAATCACTACGGTGCGCCGAGTGGGGATGCCTTCACCATCGAAGGGCGAGGTGCCGAAGCCGCCGGGCATAGTGCCGTCATCGATGACGTTTACGTTTACTCCGGCAATTTTCTCGCCGAGTTTGCCCGCAAGAAATGATGCTCCGCGATAGACCGAGTCGCCATTCACGCCTTCGAAAATGTGTTCGAGCATGGATCTGGCGACCATCGGATCAAGCACCACCGGCACATGCGCCGTCTTCACCTTGCGCGCGCCGAGGCGCCGCAGGGTGCGGCGCGCCGCTTCTTTTCCCACCTGCTCGGCCGAGTCGAGCTTCGCCAGGCTGCGCGCTACGGAATACCAGTAATCGCGCTGCATGAGGCCGTTCGCGTCTTGCGCGATGGGCACCACCGCGACCGAGCAGTACGACCGCCGATATTCGCCGACAAAGCCGTGAGAATTCGCCAGCACTTTTCTGCCGGTCGCGGCGTCGAACGATCCGCCCTCGGAGTTCTTGATGCGGGGATCGGCATCAAGCGCGGCCTTTTCAGCGCGCCGCGCGTACTCGATGCGCTCGGGGCCGGGCAGCGAGTAAACGTCCTCGTGATAAAGATTGAGGTCGCCGGAGAGCGATCCGAGCTTGGCGGCTTCGGGAATTCCGGCGTGCGGATCTTCCGAACAGATCTTCGCCAGTTCGAGCGCGGACGTCAACATGCGCTCGATGCCGGCGGCGGAAAAATCGCTGGAATAGGTGCTAGCCGCGCGCTGTCCGAAGAAGACACGAACGCCGATGGCGCGCGAGCCGGATTCTTTTAGGGTCTCGACCTGGCCCAACCGCACCACGGTCGAAAATTCGTCGCCTTCGCGGACTACGCACTCCGCCGCTGTCGCGCCGCCCTGCATGGCGCGGCCGACAACGTCGGTGGCAAGTTCCTTGAGATCGGTGGTGAATTTGGTTTCGCTGGTTTCAAGTATTGTCGTCATTTAAAAATCAATCCACTATGAAGCTCGGAGAAAAAGAAGACTTGGCAGTCAGCTAGCTGCACCGGGGGCTTCTGTACTGCATTTGAGTTCTCTATTTTTCGGGCTCCGCCTGATGTGAATTCCGCTCTTGTGCCGCCTGAGACAGATGCAGCATAGCTCCCAGCGCCGCAGTTGCGGATTCGGAATTTGGTGACCCGCATAGAACCGGCCTATTCGCTTGCGGTAACACTCAATGCAAACGCTATGAACCCACATCCCTGCGCTCATGATTTGCCGCACTTCTGTTCTGAACCGGTTGTTATCTGTTACTGCATGAACCCGCCGGTTTCCCGCTTCGCAGTCCCGCCGACGGTCAGGCGATCGATTTTAATGGTCGGGATGCCCACGCCTACTGGCACGGCCTGTCCATCTTTGCCGCAGGTACCGACGCCTTCATCGAGTTTCAAATCGTTGCCGACCATCGAAACCCGCGTCAGCACATCGGGTCCGTTGCCGATCAGGGTTGCGCCCTTGATTGGGGCGGTGATCTTTCCGTTTTCGATGAGATAGGCTTCCGATGCCGAAAAAACGAATTTGCCGTTGGTTATGTCAACCTGGCCGCCGCCGAAGTTCACCGCGTACACGCCATTCTTCACCGAACGAATAATATCTCCGGGATCGTCTTGCCCGGCCAGCATGTATGTGTTCGTCATGCGCGGCATCGGAATGTGCTCGTAGCTTTCGCGGCGTCCGTTGCCGGTGTCGGCGAGGCCCATCAGCCGCGACGAAAGTTTGTCGCTAAGATAACCCTTCAGAATGCCGTTCTCGATCAGCACGGTCTCCTGCGTCGGCTGGCCTTCATCATCTACATTCAAAGACCCGCGGCGCCACGGCATCGTGCCGTTGTCCACCACCGTGCATTTTTCGCTGGCCACTCGTTTGCCAATCAGCCCAGTGAATGCCGACGTCTTCTTGCGATTGAAATCGGCCTCCAACCCATGACCCACCGCCTCGTGCAGCAGAACGCCGGGCCATCCCGGGCCGAGCACCACTTCCATGTCTCCAGCGGGAGCTTCGCGGGCGTCGAGTTGCAGAATCGCTTGCCGCGCGGCCTCCTTGGCAAAGAACTCGGGAGTCTTGTCGCCAAAAAAGAAGTCGAGCGCAACTCGCCCGCCGCCGCCCGATGTTCCGCGTCCCGAAGTTGAGTCAGTCTTCGCGATGCAGGAAACATTCACGCGCGCCAGGGGCTGCGAGTCTTCCGCAAACGTGCCGTCGGAGCCGACCACCAGGATGGTCCTCAACTCGTCGGCATAGCTGGCGCGCACTTCCTTGATGCGCGCATCGTACCCGCGAGCGGTCTGATCGGCGCGCATCAGCAGTTCAACCTTGGCGGTAATGTCGGCGTCCACCGAAGGCAGCGCTACGGGGTACAAGCTGCGGGCCGGGTTCTGCTGGAATCCGGCGACCGTCGATTTCGCCGGCGCGCTTGCGATCAGCGCCGCCGTGCGCGCGGCATGAAGAATCCGTTGCGGAGAAAGATCGTCGGTGTAGGCATACCCGGTGCGCTCGCCGGAAACGACGCGCACGCCGCAGCCCGCCGAAATTCCCTGCGATGCCGACTTCACCAGCGACTCATCCACCATCAACGAGGTCGAGGTGAGGTATTCGAAATAAAGGTCGGCATAGTCGCCGCCCGCCGAGAGCGCGGCGGCCAGATAAGTCTCTAGATCGTGATTCGTTAGTCCGTAGTGCGCGAAGAAGAAGCGTTGTTGGATGGCAGTCACCATATTTTGATGCCCTTGGCTTTGAAACGACTCGCGCCGCTGCTACTGCATTATCCCATGAGCGGAACACTACAGCTTCGAGCTGCGAGCCACGGGCTTCGGGTAATCGTCCAACAATCTGTCGTCCTGAGCGCAGCAGGAACTTCACGAAGTGAAGTTCCTGCGGAGTCGAAGGACCCCTACCTGCTCATCCAGGACACGCCTCAGGGAATTCTCCCGGCGCATCGGGTTTCTTCGAAGGGTATGGCTTCGCAGGCTGCGGAAGGACTCCGGTTCTGACTTTGCTTTGAAGGGGCGCGGCTTCAGCCGCGCCGTAAGTTCTTCGAAATCAATCGTCCTTTAGAGAGTGTGTGTGAACTCGTTTTCGAGCAATCCGGTAATTCGAAAACATCGCAGAATCCAGCCCAGGAGGCCCCGGACCCAGCCAATCCAGGCCGTGAGCGCTGTCGCCCATTTACAACAGCTACCCGCAATGGCCTTGACCGCAAAACGCTATACCACTAAGTTTTCTCCATACTACGTGCGCTCAAGTTTTTCGGACTTCTCTTAGTCGACATTGTCGTGGCAGTCATTGGGACAGCGATTCTGGATACTGCCATCGGCAAATCGTTTCACGCTCATTCGCTTAGCCCATACTTTGGAAGGAATGGAACCTGAGCATTGGCTGTGCGGCAGTCGTCGGATCCCCTGATGAAGACTCGCTCTTATTGTGTGCTTACGGTCGCAGCCCTTCTTGGCATCGTCATTCTGAGTGGACCTAAGGCGTGGGCCCAGGGGCCACCGTATCAGACCGACGATCCTGTACCAGTCGACCTACATCACTATGAGTTCTACGTATTTGGCGCCGCGGACGGAACACCGGTGGAAATGAACTCTGTCGGGCCGGCCCTCGAGTTTAACTGGGGCGCATTGCCTCGCGTGCAGCTTCACGCGATACTTCCGTCTGGGGTGGTAGCGCCGCTTAATAATCCGGTGTATGCGCCCAGCGGAATTGGGCCGACTGAGTTCGGACTGACGGACATGGAGTTGGGCGCGAAGATCGCCTTCATCAAAGAGAGTAAACACGTCCCACAGATTGGCACGTTCACGATGTTCGAAATCCCCACTGGAAACGCGGACAAAGGACTAGGCGTGGGCAAGGTCTGGTACAAGCTACCGATCTGGCTACAAAAGAACATGGGTAAGTGGACGTTTGACGGCGGCGCGGGCTATCAGGTGGTGCCGCAAGACGGGTTCCGCAATTTTCCATACACAGGTTGGCTGGTGAAGAAAGAACTCAATGAGCGGCTCGAGTTGGGTGTGGAGGTCTTCGCTCATGGCCGCGAGGGGAGCGCAGCGGCGCAAACCGAGGCCTCGACCATGGTCGACCTGGGCGGCTACTACCACTTCAAGCACCATCCCGGCGAGCAGTTCCTGTTCTGCTACGGTCACTCCGTCGCCGGACAGACGGAGAACTACGCTTACGTGGGCATGTACTGGACTTGGGGAAGAGATAGTGGCGGCAAGAAGGAAGGGCGGCGCGAAGGATTGTTCCCAGGTCAGTTGAATCGGGACGGATTTTGACCTGATTCTGAGAGGTTCTCATCAGTTCCCGCTCCGCTTACTTTCCAAGGCATGCTTCGCTTTTACACGCCCCCGCTGCGCGGGTCAAAACTGTAAATTATCTCCCCGGACTGTTTTGTAAAGTATGTGCCCGGTTCGTACCCCGTATCCGGGTATCGCTTCCGCGATACCGTAAGTTCTTCGAAATCAATCGCTCCTTTTAGAGAGAGTGTGTGAACTCGTTTTCGAACAATCCGGTAATACGAAACATCGCAGAATCCAGCCCCGGAGGGGCGACCCAGCTTAGCCCACCGCTTCAGCGGTGGGAAAAGTGCAAAAAACGATCCAAGTCCCGGAGGGACGACCGAGTGCTCACACACTCTCTTTTAGTGGCTGAGGGCCGAATATTGAGTTTTTCCGCATCAGGAACGAGGCTATTGAATTGGGTCGGTTTCCAATGGCCCGCGAACCGACCGGGCCCCGAACCCAGCCAATCCAGGTCGTGAGCGCTCTCGCCTGGTTACAACACCTATACTTATAGCAATCATGAAAACGCAATTTTACTTCGACCTTGCAGGGAAGACCAACCACCCGAGAATCCATTTTCGCGAATCGAAAGAGGTTGAAGAAATCATAGAAGATTTAAGGAAGGAGAATATAGCTGTTTTCGAGATTGATGGTGCGGCCTTATCCTCGCACGAAGGCTTGTTCAAAGCGTTCGCAATGGCCCTGAGGAAACCAAAGGATTGGTACGGAGGTGAAGAATACCCAAGCAACGTAAACTCTTTCCTAGAATATCTCGACGATGTGCTTGACTGGGTTCCCGCCAAAGGGCACGTTGTGTTCGTTCGTCGTTCTGAGCATTTATGGCGCACTAACGCTCGACTGGCTGGCGAGTTGACCGAATGGTGGCAATTTGCAACTGTTACTAATCAAGCCACTGTTCATCTAGTGTCCTGAGTCTAAAGTTCGTTTACAAAAGCGAGCGACGGAATCCAGAATTTGGTCGGCGGACTTGGTCCAGACAAAGGGTTTCGGATGTTGGTTGTGATGATCGATGAACTGGCGGATGGCGTTCTCCAACTGCAGCGTGCTGCGGTGCACCCCGCGCCGGATCTGCTTTTGGGTCAACTCGGCAAAGCAGCGCTCCACCAGATTCAACCAGGACGCCGACGTGGGAGTGAAGTGCAGGTGGAAGCGGGGACGTTTGGCCAGCCAACGGCGAATCCGTTGGGTTTTGTGGGTGCCGTAGTTGTCCAGGATGAGGTGGACGTCCAGTTCTGCGGGCACGTTCTGCTCGATGGTGTCGAGGAAGCGGCGAAATTCGCGGGAGCGATGCCGGCGATGCAGTTGGCCCAGCACGTGGCCGCTGGCCACGTCGAAAGCGGCGAACAGGCTGGTGGTACCGTGGTGCTTGTAGTCGTGGCTGCGACGTTCCATCTGTCCGGGGCGCATGGGCAACAGGGGTGCGGTGCGGTCCAGCGCCTGAATCTGGCTCTTCTCGTCCACGCACAGCACCAGGGCGCGGTCGGGCGGGTTGAGGTAGAGGCCGACGATGTCGCGGACTTTGTCGATAAACAGCGGGTCGCGGCTCAGTTTGAAGGCCTGGCTGCGGTGCGGCTGTAGCGAAAAGGCGCGCCAGATGCGGCTGATGCTGCTCTGGCTCAGTCCGGCAACTTGGGCCAGAGAACGCGTGGACCAGTGGGTAGCGGCGGGCGGTTGGCTTTCCAGAGTGCGCGCCAGCACGCGTTCGACCGCAGCATCGCTCAGGCGGCGCCGCGTGCCGGGACGGGGTTCATCGAGCAGGCCATCCAGGCGCAGCCGCAAGAACCGCTGTCGCCACTTGCCCACTGTCGCCAGCGTGACATGCACACGGCGGGCCACTTCGGTGTTACTCAGCCCTTCGGCGCTAAGCAGCACGATGCGGGCGCGCAAGGCCAGGGCCTGCGCCGTCTTCGGACGGCGAGCCCATTCCAACAACTGCTGTTGTTCGGCAGGGATAAGAGTCAGGGGCGAGAGCGGGCGACCGAGAGCCATACAGTTCCTCCTGCTTATATCAGATGCAGGAAGAGCCGTTACTTATTAAACGAATATTAGACTCAGTACACTAGTGTTCATTTGGTGAAGCAGATGACTGTTGAAACATCGCCATAGGACTTACAACCCCAGAATCGGCCGGTCACCTGGCGAATTGTCGGCAACGCGAAAACTGACGCATTACCAAAATTACCCAAGCCAGGCTGATATACGCCGACTAAAACCAAACAATTTCGCGGTTGCCCCACCCTTCGTTTCTTGAAGGGAGATTCCACGTCCGCCCACCGCTTGGGATTTTTTCACTGACCACCGCCATCTGACTTCAACTTTTTTCATCACAAATATCCCGTGTGCACCATCACAGACATCGAGCCGCCCGTCGGCAACAATAGTGCTCGACCTGTGTGCCAGGGCCGAGGTCTATCCGCCTCCCAGGAGACGGCCCCTCGAAGCTGCCAAGCCTATTGACCATTAACTCTTTGATAACAATTTTTGCAGCAATGCGCGGAAGTCAAAAAGCCGCCAAAACTACCAATTCTCATAGAATGAAGCAGAGAATCGCGCTAACCCCCTTATTCCGGAATATTTTCCATATAAGTCCTTTGCCATCTAGATTTTGAAAGTTTGCCACGGCCTAACCCAATGATTCCACTAGATCAGGGGGGAGGGGGGTGGTGGTAAACACGCATTAATACCCTAACGGTAAACAAAGCCAAAAGTAGTGACCATCGAGATTGCCCCATTTGCCCATCGAATTATCGAATCAATGACCCCAGACTCGCTCAGCCAGATGCTCGCGGAATTCCTCGACGGCGCACTCGCCGCGGTGGTGGTGGAAGATGGCGCCATCGCATTCGATCTGGCGGACTCGAAGTATTCGATTTCTGGCGAGTACAACAAATGCCTGCTGCATTTGTGGTCGAGCGAGCGGAATTTCGTGCGGCGCGTGCTGGATGCGGAAGTGAAGTCCACGACGCTCCGGTTGCTGGTGCAGCGCATGGGGCAGAATCACCCCACCCGGCTGGATTTCTGCCGCGACCGCGATCAGCGCTCGCCGGCGGCGCGACGGGCGGCGCGCGTCGCCTACGAGCCTCGCCTGCGCCGGGCGCTGGAGAGAAATTTTCCCAACTGGACCGTGGTGCGGCTCACCACCAGCATGGATCTCGAACACTCCTTCGGCCCGGCCTACCTGCGCGGCTTGCTGCGCCAGGGACAGCGGGCCTTAGCCGTAGTTGGGGTGAACGATGAAGAGACGCAATCGAGCGTCGATGGCGCGCTGACCGTCGGAATTCTTTGGCTCGAGGCTTGCCGGATGGCGCAGCACGAACGCCGCGTGGTCGAAGGGCTGGCGATGATTGTGCCGAAGGGCATGGCGACTCTAACCCGGCAGCGCATGGCGCATCTCCATCCCACGGCGGCGAAGTGGCATTTGTACGAATTCGACCAGCGGGAGGATGCGTGTGCAGCCGTGGATATCGGCGATCGCGGCAATCTGGCAACCCGGTTGGTGCATTCGATCGATGAAGGCTTGGCGCGCGAACGCTTTGCGGAATCCATCGCGCGCCTTCGCGCCATTCTGCCGCAGGCGGAAGTCGTGGTGCTCTCGCCCGCGCTGATTTCATTCCGGCGGCATGGCCTCGAACTCGCCCAGGCGCGGATTTCGCATGATCCGCGAAACTTCCAGAGCAGTGAGGAAATCGCTTTCGGGGTGGGGCCGGAAGAGCGCGTTCTCGACTCGGAGAATGAAACCCAGTTTGCCGATCTGGTTCGGCTCGCGGCGGCCGTCCGTCATAAGGACGGCCCCAAGAATCATGCGTTGTGGCGGATGCATCCCGAGCGCTGGCTGGAATCGCTGGTCGTCCGGAACATCGCTGCGCTCGATGGGCGGTTGCGGCCGGAACCGGTGTACGCCCAGGTGCCCGCGTTTGCCGCGGCGGACCGCGCGATGATTGACATTCTGGCCGTAACTCGCGAGGCGCGGCTGGCGGTCATCGAACTCAAAGCCGACGAGGATATCCATCTACCGCTGCAAGGTGTGGATTACTGGTCGCGCGTCGCCTGGCACCAGAGCCGCGGCGAGCTTGCACAATTCGGCTATTTTCCCGGAAGCGAGATCTCGCCGCAGAAGCCTCTACTGATGCTGGTCGCGCCCGCCCTGCGCGTGCATCCCACAACCGACACGATCCTGCGCTATCTGTCGCCGGAGATCGATTGGGAGGTGCTGGGAATTGACGAACACTGGCGGGAAGAGATACGGGTCGTGTTCCGAAAAAGGCCGCCGCGCACGCCGGGTTGGGCGGCTATTCCGGCGTGAGAATCTTTTTACCGCCGAGACGCAGAGAACGCCGAGAAAACCTTTTTGGGTTTTTGAAAAACTGTTTTTGAAAACTAAGGCGAGGACTTTTGGAAGAAAAACGGGCTCCGCTCGGTTTTGAATTCGTCTCAAGAATTTCTCGGCGTTCTCCGCGTCTCGGCGGTGAGCTTAATCCCGAGGCTCAAATTCCTATGCTCTTCCGGAGCACCACCAGTTGTCCGAGGTGATACGCATTGTGGTCGGCCACAAGCAGCGCCTCGCGCAAAATGGTTTGCCCATCTCCCCAGGGAATCCGCGCATAGAGATCGACTTTCCGGTCCGCGACAAGCCGCTCCATCGTCCGCAAGTCGTTCCTGAACGCAGCCATACTCGCGCTCCATGCCTTTTCGTCCGCAGGAGCATCCGAGGCAGGCCAGTAGCCTTCGGGCCATTTCGGGGAAACGTGCTTCGAATTGCGGCTGAACTCCACAATGTCCCACTGGCCGAGGCGCAGGTGCTCGAGCAGCATCCAGGCGGTGTGAGGGAAGTTCGCAACTTTGACTCCGGCGAGTTGCACCGGCCAATCGCCCATGGCATCGTCGAAGTTGGCGTGCGCTCCACCGCCTTTGAGCAAGTAGAGCAGGTGATCGCGAAGGGGCTGATCGAGAGGTACGGGTCGAGCCGCGGCTTTTTTGTTCGATCGCGGTGCGGCTTTGTTCGATTTAGACTTGGTCGATGTTCTGGTCTTTTTCGCCATAGTGATGCCATTTTACGAGGGGGAAGTCGAATTGAGAAGTCCGGGCGTCATTCCGCCGGCCGCGGGTGCATTTCGCTTTCTGGCGCTTCGCCTTTGTATACGCGCCCGATTCCGCGCACCAGGCGCCGCATCGGCAGCTCTCCCCTGGCATCGGCAAAGAAAATCTCGCCCGCGCGGGTTCCGCGATAGCACCAGCGCTTCAGGATCGCCAGGTGCTCCATACGCTCGATCGCGCTGCCTGGTTTGCCGCCGGGAAATGCCGCCAATGCGGCCTGGATGCGGGCTTCCATGGATTGCGATTTGGTGTGCTCCGCGTCCGAGATGGGAAATTCAAACGGTCCCGCGATCGAGCCAGCGTCGACACGGAATAATGCGACGCTTTCCGGCTGGCGAGACCTCTGCACTGATTTCTGTACGATCACGGCGTGCAACTGGTCAATCCGGCGGACGAACTCCGGCAGTTGCTGCAGCACCGGAGTAAGTTTGTCGAGGCGCGCATGAATGGCGGCGGCCGTCTCGAATTCCATTTTGGCCGAGGCGTCGTCGCGCTCCGCCGCCATCTGTCGCTTCAGCGATTCGCCGCGTGAGTCGAGAAAATCCTCGACCCGCACCACTTCGGCGCGGTATTCATCTTCGGTACAGCCGCGAAAGCAGGGCGCCAAACACATCTTCATTTCGGAATAAACGCAGCCGGGAAATTTCGGATCGGGATGGAGGTCTTCCACGCAGCGCCGCATTTTGAAAAAGTCGAGCGCGTCGTTCATAAACTTTTCCGCTGCCAACCGCGACGCAAACGGCCCGTAGTAGAGATTCCTGGCGGAAATTCGTCCCAGCCGTGTGGTGATCGAAGCGCGGGGAAATTCATTTTCCAGATGCAGCTTGACCAGGGGAGCGAAGCGCAGCCGCAGGCGATTCGAATAGGTCCTGGGAAAGGCAGAGCGCAGGACTTGATAGAGGACGAATCCCGATTCGAAGTCCGATCCGGTCAGCGTGTATTCGATCCAGCGAACGCGATCGCGCAGGTTGAGGCGTCTGCTACGCTCTTCCGGGGCGGAAAGCAAACGCAGCAGACGGCGTCGCAGGTTCGCGGTTTTGCTGACGTAGGGCTCAGAGCGCTCATCCTTGCCGCGCAGCAGAAACACTGCGGGAGCGGCAGCTACGGCAGAGAAGACAGCGGCGTCAACTTCGGGCCGGAACTCGATGCGCTCGGTCAGCACACTCGTGATTGTAGTGGTGCCTATCGCAAAATGCAGATTGGAGGTGTAATGTTTAATAATGGTTGGCTGCGTGCTGCTTAGTTCTGCGCGCTGCTCAACAGCTTCGAGCTTTCACTCTTTGTCATCCGCTCTTTGTCATCCCGAGCGCTGTCCCGAGCGCGAGCGAGGGCAAGCCGAGGGACCTTGTGTTCTCATACCAACCTCGCTTGCGCTCGGGACAGCGCTCGGGATGACAGTTTTCGGGTAGGGTTTAAAAGAACCACCTCTGAATTTTCATCCGAAGCTTGCGCTCTTAATCTTCCGAAAGTCTTTGCCCGTCATCTCCAAGACTCGGCACATCTCATGCAGCCGGGAACGCATGCGCTCGCCGATTCTGTCGCCTAGCGTCTCATCCCGAGCGGCCGCCCGCGCAGCCGAGAAGGACTCGGAACGCCTCGGCGCATCCAAGTCAGCGACTTTCGCGGCTGGTTCGTCTGCGAAGTTGGTGGTGATAATCGTAGTGCGGCTATCGTTATAACGGGTGTTCAGGATCAAGCGGATCGTATCCCATCGCCAATCCGTCGGCCTCACGGACCCTAGATCGTCCAGCACTAACACCTCAGCGTCAAACACTGGTCGGAGTAGTCCTAGTTCGGTGGCTTGTACGGAAGGGTTGTACGAGTCTTGGATCTGCTTCAACAGATCCGCGTAATCGTAGAAAACACACTCGATCCCTTTTTCGCGGATTAACGCCTTCGCGATGCCGATCGCCAAGTGCGTCTTTCCCAACCCTGCGTCGCCTACCAGTAGCAGGCCTGTTTCGTTAACCGGGTACTCCTGCACGAAGCGCGATGCGGTGATGTAGGCAAGCGCAATCGAGCGATCGGCTCCCGGGAAATCTGTCGTAAAGTTCGAGAGCTCACAATGCTCATATCTCTTCGGAATCCGCGCCGCCCCGATCAGGGCGACGCCGCGTGCCCGCAGCTGGCAATCGCAGCGCGTCACGCCGCCGTCCGGCGTTCCCGGAACCGGTTTCCATCCTGAGCCCGCACAGAGGGGGCAAACTTCGACCGCTGTTTTCATGTTTACGTAATTAGTCCTTACTGAGAACTCTAATTAGAACTTCACTTAGAACTCTGCACCCGAACCCGCCTGCGCCGCAACTCGAAACCGTTTCCTCTCTGTGCACATCCTGTGGAGACGAACGTCGGCTTGTGGAGAACCGTGTGGAACCGAGGAAAACAGAGTGTCCCAGTTCGCAGCCCGAAGCTCGTAGCCCGCCGCCCGCCGCTCTATCTCGCAATCCGCAACTGGCACTTTCGTCGCATTCTTCAATTGCTACACACAGGCGTTCGCCTTAGGTGTCAAAAGCGGCGACTGGCACGTGTTTCCCATTGACAATCCCTTAACATCGGCGAGAATTGGCATCGCCGGTGCTCGCGCTTTGAGCTTTCCTCCCCGGCTGATGCGCGGGAACCGAAACGAAAAGTGTCAGGAGAGAGCATGAACAAAGCTGATCTGGTTGACCGGATTGCCGAAGCCTGTAGTATTTCAAAGGCGCAGGCGACGACCGCGATCGACACCACCGTGGACAGTGTTACTACTGCCCTTCGAAAAGGTGACCGGGTAGCCTTGATCGGATTCGGCACGTTCTCCGTCTCGCAGCGTAAGGCCCGCAATGGCCGAAACCCGCAGACGGGTGCCACCATCAAGATCGCTGCTCGTAGAGTCGCCAAATTCACCCCCGGAAACGAACTCAAGAAAGTGGTCAACAAAAGCAAGTAGGGCCCCAGAGTTTTTGCATGCAGGCGAGACGGCAGGGGGTTGGCCCTGCCGCTTTCGTTTTAGAGCTGTCAGCTCTCAGCTATCAGCTCTCAGTAGAACCGTCCCGTCTGAGGTCTCCTCGTCTGGAAAGAGTCGGGTTTATTCCGGCCGAGCTTTGCACCCCTCGGAGTTGAACGACTGAAGAGGGTGATGAGAGCTGACAGCTGACAGCTAGGTTGCTAAATCCTTCCTAAGTCCTGTAGAATCTAATATCCGATCGAGGGTTCAGAACTAACATGAAAGCAGCTATCCATCCCCACTACAGTGAAATCCGGGTGCATTGCGCCTGCGGGAACGCGTTTGTCACTCGCTCCACCCACAAGGGCGACATCGGCGTAGAAATTTGCTCCGCCTGCCACCCATTCTTTACCGGCAAGCAGAAGCTTATGGACACCGCCGGTCGCGTGGAGCGCTTCCGCCGCAAGTACGCCAAGAGCGACGCCGCCAAAGCCGAAGCGGCGAAGGCCGAGACAGCGAAGAAATAATTTCTGCGCTGAAAGGCGCATTCTTGAAAGCCTCCCTGCGGGAGGCTTTACTTTTTGAACGCACCGCGAGCCAGAGCCAGTTCATAGCTTGCTGGTGTGGGAGTTCGTGTGGGGACGGGCGCCCTCGCCCGTCCAAGCCGAGCGCAGCTCGGCAGCCACCTGTGGCCACAGCCACTCTGGACTCGCTATAGCTTCGCCACGAAAAGAACGTAAAATCAAACTGTGCAAAAGTTCTGGGACAACGCAGATGCAGCGGTGGATCGGACGGGCGAGACGCCCGTCCCCACACTGGCACGGGTGTTTCCGGCGGCCCTGAAGATTGGGAACGTCATGATCTCCCCCGCCACCGTGCTTGCGCCCATGTCCGGCGTCACCGACACCGTCTTCCGCCGCTTCATCAAGCGGCTTGGCGGATGTGGCCTGATCATGACCGAGTTCACCTCGGCCGACGGCGTGCTGCGCGACCAGCGCGTCCGCGGACGATACCTGCACTTCTACGAAGACGAACACCCGGTCTCGGCCCAACTCTTCGGCAGCAATCCGAGCGTGCTGGCCGATGCCGCGCGCCTAGTGGAAGAGCTCGGCTTCGACCTGGTCGACCTGAACCTGGGCTGCCCCGCCAAGAAAGTCGTGAAGTGCAATGGCGGCTCGGGACTGCTGCGCGATCTGCCGCTGATCCGGCAAATTTTCGAAGCGGTGCGCGCCGCCGTGAAGATTCCCTTCACCGTGAAATTCCGCGCCGGATGGAACGACGACGAAATCGTCTGTGTCGAACTGGCGCGCATGGCCGAAAGCTGCGGCCTCGGCGCGCTGGCGCTGCACGCCCGCACGCGTGAGCAAGGTTACAGCGGAAACGCGCGTTGGGAATGGATCGCCTCCGTCAAGCAAGCAGTTAAGATTCCGGTGATCGGCAATGGCGACATCCGCTCGCCCGAAGACGCCTGCGCCATCGTTGCCCGGACCGGCTGCGACGCCGTGATGATCGGCCGCATGGCCCCGGCGAATCCGTGGATTTTTCGCCAGATTGAGCAGTATGTGGCGCGGATGGAGAGCGCCACGGAAGACGCGGAAATTCATCGGGAAGGGCACGACTTCAGTCGTGCCGAACATGCCGCACCCATCGTCGCGGCTTTAGCCGCTGAGGGCCAGACCTCCTGCTTGGCGGATGCCCCGCTTCCCTCAGGGGCTAAAGCCCTCAACTTATCGCGGACTGATGGCACGACTAAAGTCGTGCCCTTCCCGTCCGTGGCCATGTCGGGAGTTTCATCTTTGCGCAAACCCTACGACGAACCGACCGAATCCGATCGCTATCAGATGATCCGCACCTACTTCCAAATGCTGCTCGAAGAAGGAATGCCCGGAGCGGAAGGCAAGATGAAGCAGTTCGCGTCGTGGTTCACGCACGGCGTGTCGGGAGGCGCGGTGCTCAGGAAGGCGATCTACGAGGCTAAGAGCGGCGCAGAGATTCTGCGGCGGGTGGAGGAGTTTTTCGAGGCGCGGATGCCGGCACAGACGACATAGGGACGGCCCGTCCGTTCACGCGGCCCGCTATCCTCTAGCTAGTCAGGCGAGCTTCGCCGCCGAGCGACGAACGGCACCCAAGGGCCCACCGGAGGTTCCCGACCTGCGTTGGCATTGCGTAATGCGCCAAGGTAGTCCGGAGTGTCGCAGCCAGGGCATAGTAGAACCCCACGCACAAAGGGCGCGGGTGGCAAATACGAGTGCCTTCGACATAGTGCACAATACCGCCTGGTGCCAAGTACACCTCACCTGTTCCTGGGATAAATAGGTTCTCTTGCGACCAAATAGGCCCGGGGGATGCTAGCCCCGACGCGTCACACAGCGAACAGCTCTTAACACCTCGGAACTGATAATGAAAGAAGGATTGGCGCATCTGTTCGACCAGCGTCGATAGCTTCGGAACAAGCGCAGTCGGGGCGATCCCCGTTGGAAAGTGGTACGGATGCTCGAGCCAGCCAACGGCCCGTAGGGGGACCGCCCAGTTATCAGCATCAAAAGGGCCGTTGTAATAGTGGCACAAGTCCAAGTCGTGAATGTGCATGAGTTCAACGCGAAGATATCACGTCCCTACGTGAGTTTGGCTAGCCCCAGCCGTCCCCGCTCGCCCCGTTCCACATATCCCCAAGGCGTGGCGTCATCATGCGTGAACACCGTTAGCCAGCTCTCCGGGATCGCCTGCGCGTAATACTTCTTGCGGCTCTCGATGGTTTCGAGCGGAGACAGATCGAACGCCGTCACCCAGGTCAGGTCGAGATGGGCTGAGGTCGGAATCAGATCGGAAATGTAGCATGCCGTCTTGCCGCCGTTCTCGACAATCACCGCCTGCATATTGGCCGTATGGCCCGGAAAAACCTTGACCGAGATGCCGGGTGCAAGCTCCTGATCGCCGTTCAACAACACCATCTGGCCGGTCTCCAGCAGCGGATCGTAATTCGGGCTCATATAGCTGACGGCGTCGCGCTCCAACTGCAGGCGGCCATGCTCCCATTCTTTTTGCTGGACGTAATACTTCGCTTTCGGAAACGTCGCGACCATCCGATCGCCGCGCCGCACCGTATTCCATCCGCAGTGGTCAAAATGCAAGTGGGTATTAATGACGATGTCGATATCTTCCGGCGCTACTCCGGCGGCGTGCAGGTTGTCGAGCAGTTGGGCCGGCTGTTTGTAGATATGCACCATCTTTTCGGATAGTTTGTTGCCAATGCCAGTTTCGATGAGGATGTTTTTCTTGCCGGTGCGCACGAGCAGCGAATTGAGTCCCGTTTCGAGCCGGTTCTGCTCATCCGGCGTGACCTTCTTCGACCACATGGTCTTCGGAACGACGCCGAAAAAGGCTCCGCCGTCGAGGAAGTAAGTTCCATCGGAGACGACAGTGAGTTCGAAATCGCCGAGCGTTGTTCGATGCATAAGGAAAGCTTTCAGCTATCAGTAAAATCTCACGTCCACCGAGAGCTGACGGCTGAGAGCTGAAAGCTGAGAGCTATTTCAATTCTTTATTCCAAAAATCTTCCATCATGTGGAACAACTGCGTGCGCGTGGCCGTCCCCGCAATCCCATGTGTCTTATTCGGATAGACCATCAGCCGGAATTGTTTCCCCGCCTGGACCAGCGCGTCGATCATCTGGATTGTATTCTGGAAGTGTACGTTGTCGTCGCTGGTCCCGTGCACCAACAGCAACGAACCTTTCAGATTGCTGGCCGCGCTGACGATGGAATCGTCATAGACCCGCGCGTTGTCCTTGGGCAGACCCAGGTAGCGCTCGGTATAAATCGAGTCGTAGTCGCGCCAGTTGGTCCCCGGAGCAACCGAGATTCCGGCCTTGAAGCGGTCGGAGTGGGTCAGCGCGTAGAGCGTCATCGAACCGCCGTTCGACCATCCCCAGATCGCGGTGCGAGTGCGGTCCAGTTGCGGAAATTGGGCGTACAACTGGTCAAGCGCCGTGAGCTGGTCCTTCAATTCGACTCCGCCAAACTCCAGGCGGATCGCGGCCGCAAATTTCTTGCCCCGATTCGGGGTTCCGCGATTATCGACCGAGAAAATCGCGAATCCCTCATTCGCCAGAATCTGGTGGAACAGCGCCGGGGGTCCACCCCATACATTCTGCACAATCTGCGCCGCCGGGCCGCCGTAGACGTACACGATCAACGGGATCGGAACCTTCTGGTTTGCATCGGCAGGGCGCGGCAGCATCAGCTCGCCATACAGCACCGTGCCGTCGTCAGCTTTGAATTCCAGCGGCTGCGGCGCAATCGGGTCGTAATCCGCCACGCTGCGCCCTTCCCAGATTTTGTGGCAGGGGCCGGCCGGCGCGCACACCGAAATCCGCGGCGGCGTCAGCGTCGCGGAATGCGTTTCCACGAAATGCTTGCCGCCATCCACGAAGATCGCCTCATAGTTGCCTTCGCCCGACGATATGGTTTGCATCCCCGAGCCGTCCAGCTTCACGGAAAAAAGCCCCTCTTGTCGCGGATCTCCCTTATTGGCCGTGAAGAAAACCGTGCCCGCTGCGTCGTCCACCCCGCTGATTGCGATCACCTCATACTCTCCGCTCTCGAGCTGGCGTTCGAGTTTGGCCTCGGAGGCCAACGGCTCTGGCGCGTTGAAACTGTAAAGATAAATGTGGGTGTGGCCGTCGCGCCAACTGGTCCACAAAAAACGGTCTCCCGACTTCAGTATGCGAAAGTCGTCGTTCACGTTTACCCACGCATCCGGAGCCGATTCGGTCAACACTTTGCGCGACTGCCCCGACTTCGTGTCGATGAAATAAAGGTCCATCACATCCTGCTTACGATTCAGGACCTCCGCCCAAGCAAAGCCTTCGCGAATCCAGCCGAAACGCGGCACATAGGTATCGTCGTCGGCGGTGAGCTTGATCCAGCGCACCTTGCCGCCGTTGCTGCCCACGACTCCCAAACGCACGCTGGGATTTGGATCCCCGGCCTTGGGATATTTCTCCCGCTCGACCCGGGGATGCGTCGGCAACCAGTCGGTGATGGGATAGGTCGGTACACGAGTCTCGTCCATCTGCAGAAAAATGATTTCTTTTCCTTCCGGCGACCAGAAGAAGTTGCTGCGCACCGCCAGTTCTTCGGCGTAAACCCAGTCCACTTCGCCGTTCAGGATGTTGTCTTCTCCTCCTTTGGCTTTGTCTCTATCCTTGTCTTTGTCTTTCTCTTTCTCCTCGCGCGTCAGCAGACGTTCGCCTTCATTACCCGAAACCGGATGCACATAAAGATTGTGCTTACGCACGTAAGCGAGCCGCTTGCCGTCCGGCGAAAACTTCGGGTCTTGGCTGGGGTCCGGCGACGACGTAAGCTGCACCGCGGTTCCCGTATCCAGGCTGTAATACCAGAGCTGTCCCCGCGAATCGAAGAGCAGGTATTTGGAATCGGGCGACCAGGTGTAGGCGGCGACGTGATAGCGCGTCACATGCTCTTTCTCACGCTCGTCACGGATCTTGCTCAAGGGAGGAGAAAGTTGCGACAGCTTGATCTCGCTGACCAGTACTTGTTTCTCACCCGTCACCGCGTCCACATAGAAGAGTTCGCCGTGCTCGCCAGTATCATCGCGCTGCACGAAAGAAACCTTGCTGCCGTCCGGACTCCACTGGATCGTCTCCGGGGCGCGTCCCGTGACTCCGCCCTCCGCGAAGATCTGTTCGATCGTCAGTTCCTTCGGCGCCGCGGTCTGGGGCGCGGCGGTTTGGGCGCGTCCCGCGGAAAGCAGAACCAACAAGTTGATGAAGAATGCGAGAAGAAGTTTTTTCACGAATGGACTCCGATTTAGCATGAGGTGCGACCCAGAGAAGGCGATTTCGTAATTTGGAGCGGCCGTCGTTCTCGTTGTTCAGATTGCACAATTACCCGATTACGAAATTACAAAATTATGGCGATCGACTTCATTTCCGCGCGCGCTGGATGCTTGGCTTCATAGGCAGCGATCTCCGCTTCATGTTGCAGCGTCAGCCCTATGTCGTCCAACCCGTTCAGCAGGCAATGACGCGAGAATTCATCCATCGCGAAAGTCGCCGTAAACCCTCGTCCGTCTTCCACTCGCAATGTTTCGAGATCGACCGTCAGTTGGTAGTTTTGGATCTCCTTCGAGCGCCGTGTAAGCTCCGCCACTTGTTCTTCGTTGAGCCGCACCGTCAGCAGGCCGTTCTTCAGGCTGTTGTTGGCAAAGATGTCGGCAAAAGATGACGCGATCACCACCTGGAAGCCAAAATCCGCCAGCGCCCAGACGGCGTGTTCGCGCGAGGACCCGCAGCCGAAGTTCTTCCCCGCGACAAGGATCGAGGCCTTCGCGTAGCGCGGCGCGTGCAGCACAAAATCGGGAATCTTTTTTCCGTCGCCCGCAAAGCGCCAGTCGTAGAAGAGGAATTCTCCAAACCCCGTGCGCTCGATGCGCTTCAGAAACTGTTTGGGAATGATCTGATCGGTGTCCACATTTACCTTATCGAGCGGGACAACGACGCCGGTGTGCTTACGAAATGGCTTCATAGTCTCTGGTTTACCTTGTGTGGAAGCGGGGCTTTGCCTCGCTTGGACGGGGCCAGCCCCGTCCCCACATGGCGCTACTGAAATCGCCACTTCCGGATGTCGGTGAAATGCCCGGCAATCGCCGCCGCCGCCGCCATCATTGGGCTGACCAGGTGCGTGCGTCCTCCGCGTCCCTGCCGGCCTTCGAAATTACGGTTGCTGGTCGATGCGCAACGCTCTCCTGGTTGCAAGATGTCTGGATTCATGCCGAGACACATCGAGCATCCCGACTCGCGCCATTCAAACCCCGCATCCAGAAAAATGCGGTGCAATCCTTCCTCTTCCGCCGCGTGCTTGATCGCCTGCGAGCCCGGCACCACCATGGCGCGAACCTTCGGATTCACGTGCTGCCCTTTCGCCACTCGCGCCGCCGCCCGCAGATCTTCGATTCGCGAATTGGTGCACGATCCGATGAACACACGGTCCACAGCGATGCTTTCGATCGGCGTTCCGGGATCGAGACCCATGTACGCGAGCGCCCCTTCCGCCGCGCGCCGGTCGGCTTCTTGCGCGAAGCTCTTTAGCTCAGGGACGCGCGCGTTCACCGGCACCACCATTCCGGGATTCGTCCCCCAGGTCACGAACGGCGCGAGCGCTGCCGCGTCAATCTCAATCACCCGATCGAATCGCGCTCCGGGATCGCTCGCCAGAGTGCGCCAATACGCAACCGCTTCTTTCCAATCTTTTCCTTTTGGAGCAAAGCGCCGACCGCCGACATACGCGAAAGTCGTCTCATCGGGGGCGATCAGTCCCGCGCGCGCTCCCGCCTCGATGCTCATATTGCAGAGCGTCATGCGGCCTTCCATCGACAACGCGCGCACCGCATCGCCTGCGTACTCGATCACATGTCCGGTGGCGCCATCGGTGCCGATGCGTCCGATAATTCCGAGCGCCAGGTCCTTTGCCGACACGCCCTCCGCCAGCTTTCCGCTCACCTGGATCTGCATCGTCTTCGGTTTTTTCTGCGGCAGGCATTGCGTGGCCAGCACGTGTTCCACTTCCGATGTTCCAATGCCAAACGCCAGCGATCCGAATGCGCCGTGCGTAGAGGTGTGACTGTCGCCGCAGACGATCGTCATCCCCGGCAGCGTGATGCCGAGTTCCGGGCCGATGACGTGCACAATACCCTGCTCCGGCGAGTCCATATCAAAAAACGGAACTCCGAACTCGCGGCAATTTTTCTGCAGCGCTTCAATCTGCTTCGCCGCAATCGGGTCGGTGATCGGCAAGCCCCGCGGAGTGGTCGGGATATTGTGGTCGACCGTTGCCACCGTGCGCAGGGGCTGCCGCAGACGCCGGCCATTCGCGCGCAGACCGTCGAAGGCCTGCGGTGAAGTCACTTCATGCACCAGGTGCAAATCGATATAGAGCAGCGCCGACTGCCCTTCGGGCGCAGCGACCACGTGCGCATCCCAAACTTTCTCAAACAGAGTACGAGGAGGCATATTTTCAGTTTCGCCCAAGTGCCTTCGCCAGTTCAAGACCGCGAACTCTCGGCGCGGCAGCAGGTGCTGTTCGTTAGTCTATCAACGCAGATGCCTCAAAGTCCTCGACGCGGCACTTTTTTCAGCCCGCACTTATCGGCAATCCAGAGTTGCTTTGACCATTGGCAGCTGCCGAGCTGCGCTCGGCTTGGACGGGGCAAAGCCCCGTCTCCACACGAGCACGTTACGGAAGCCTGGGTTTCCGGTTATGATTTGAGTAGTCCTAATCGAGGAAAATACTGCATGATCAACGGCAAGCGCATTGCCGTCGTGCTCCCCGCTTACAACGCGGAGAAGACGCTGGAAGCGACCGTGCGGGAATTGCCCGACCTGGTCGATATTCGCATTCTTGTCGACGATCACAGTTCGGATCGCACCGTCGAAGTCGCCCACCAACTCGGCTTGCAGTCGTTCGTGCACAACCGCAACTACGGCTATGGCCGCAATCAGCAGACCTGCTACCGCGAAGCTCTGGCCGCCGGCGCCGACGTAGTCATCATGGTCCATCCCGATTATCAGTACACGCCGCTGCTCGTAACCGCCATGGCGAGCATGATTGCTTTTGGCGTCTATGACGTGGTGCTGGGCTCGCGCATTCTGGGAGGGCAGGCGCGGCAGGGTGGTATGCCGCTGTGGAAATACGTGGCCAACCGATTTCTGACGCTTTTCGAAAACACTTGTTTGGGCGCGAAGTTGTCGGAATATCACACCGGATACCGGGCGTTCAGCCGCACCGTGCTCCAGGATCTTCCGCTGCTGGAGAACTCGGACGATTTTGTCTTTGACAATCAGATGCTGGCGCAGTGCGTTTACTTCGGCTTCCACATTGGCGAGGTTTCCTGCCCGACGAAATATTTTGCGGAGGCTTCTTCGATCAACTTCCGGCGCAGCGTGCAGTATGGGCTGGGCGTACTGCTGACGTCGATGCAGTTCCGCTTGCAGAAGATCGGGTTGGCACAATTCCGAATTTTCAACCGCAAAGGCCGCTGCCTGGAGCCGGGCCCCGACGCCAGGTATTACAGTCTGAAAGCTACCGAGAGAACGATTACCGACGGCCGGTCCGGCGGCTAACGTTGCCGAAAGAACTCGCATCGCGCACTGGCACTTCGTTGCAGAATCTGGGCTCGTTGACTTTACTGCTACTGCTGGCAGTGTTTGCCATGCTGGTGCAGGGGTACCATCCGGGGCTGGAGGATGATGCGTTCTACCTGGCGGCGATCAAGCAGGATTTGAATCCGTCGTTGTTTCCCCACGATGCCGACTTTTTCCGCGTGCAGTTTCAGGCGACGGTATTCGACAAGCTGATCGCGTTTTCCCTGCGCTGGACCCACGTGCCCCTGGAATGGGGAATTTTATTTTGGCAGTGGGCCGTCACCGTTCTCATTTTATGGGGATGCTGGCGAATCAGCCGGCGGTGTTTCGCGGAAGCGCACGCGCAGTGGGCGGCGGTGATGCTGGTGGCGGTCCTACTAACCCTTCCGGTCTCGGGCACAGGGCTGAGTTTGACGGACCAGCACCTGCACCCGCGGGCGTTGGCCACGGCGCTGATTTTGGCTACGATCGCGGCCGTGCTCGACCAGCGGTTGCTGCTGGCGGGCGCGCTCCTGACAGCGGCATTTTCCGTGCACGTCATCATGGCGGCGTTCGGCGCGTCGTATTGCCTTTTTCTGCTATGGAAGCCGAGGCGGACGAATATAAACCCGCGGCGCGCGGCAGTGGGGGCGGCGCTGCTGTGGCCACTGGGATGGATTTTCGAGCCGCCCTCGGATGCGTGGCGGCAGGCGGCGGCCACGCGTTCGTTTTATTTTGTGTTGCGCTGGCATTGGTACGAGTGGCTGGGAGTGGTCGCGCCGCTGCTCTTGCTGTGGTGGTTCCGGGCGCTGGCGCAGCGCCGCTGCCAGGCGGTACTGGCGCATGTGGCGGAGCGGCTGGTGTACTTTGGCGTGTTTCAGTTGGCGGTGGCGTTAATAATCCTGCTGCCCGCTCGGCTGGAGCGTTTGCGTCCGCTCGAGCCGATGCGTTTTCTGCATCTTGTGTATTTGCTGTTTGTTTTGATGGCGGGGGGATTGCTGGGGCAGTACGTGCTAAAGAAACATGCGCTGCGCTGGTTGCTGCTGTTTGTGCCGCTCGGCGCCGGGATGTTTTATGCGCAGCGGCAGATGTATCCGGCGACCGCGCATCTGGAGTTGCCGGGGGCACCATCGCGTAATAGCTGGGTCGAGGCTTTCCGCTGGATCAGCCGAAACACGCCCGTGGATAGCCAGTTTGCGCTTGATCCGCGCTACATGGAATTGCCGGGCGAGGACTACCATGGTTTTCGCGCCCTGGCGGAGCGAAGCGTGTTGGCGGACGAACTGAAGGACGCGGGCATGGCGGCGCGAGTGCCGAGGCTCGCGCCGCGCTGGCTGCGAGAAGTGGAAGCGCAACGTGACTGGCGCGGTTTTGAACGGCCGGACTTCCTGCGTTTGAAAGCGGAGTTCGGAGTGGACTGGGTGGTTCTGCAGGCGCCGGGGGTGGAGGGATTGCCCTGTCCCTACCGCAACTCGCAGGTGATGGTTTGCCGGGTCGAGTAACGGAGGGTTGAATTCGCGAAACTCAGGGAAGGGTAATGAGCGAAACGCGAGAAGCGGAAAAAAGCGGCGTGCGCGCGTATGGTCCGATGGCGGCAGCGGCGCTGGCGGTGCGGCTGGCGGTCATTCCGTTTCTCTATCGCGATTGGCTCGATCCGTTCGTGCTGGAGCACTGGGCGTTCGGGCGGGTAGCGCGTTCGCTGGTCGCGGGGCACGGGTTCGGAAATGTGTTTGCGAACACGGGGCCGACGGCGGTGCTGTCGCCGGTGTATGCGTATTTGCTGGCCGGAGTGTTCCGGCTGTTGGGAACGTACACGCCGGCGTCCATTGTAACGGCTTTGGCGATAAACAGCGTGTTTTCGGCGCTCACCTGTATTCCTGTATTTTTTCTGGCGCGCCGCTGCTTTGACGGGCGCGTGGCGAAGTGGGCAGGGTGGGGTTGGGCGTTTTCGCCGTATGGGATTTACTACGGCGCGGACTGGGCCTGGTCTACCTGTCTCCTCACCTTGCTGCTCTGTTGGCTTTTCCTTATTGCTTTGGAGCTCGAGAATTCCGGCCAGCTTCTGCCATGGATTGGCTTCGGTCTGCTCTCTGGCTTGGCCGCGCTGACCGAGCCCGTTGTCCTTTCCGTATTGCCGTTACTGGGCGCCTGGACCTGCTACCGGCGGTATCGACAGGATCGCCCCTGGAAGATGCCCGGCTTGGCTGCGACCCTGGCTTTGCTTGCGGTGCTCTCGCCCTGGATCGTCCGCAACTACGAGATTTTCCATAAGGTCCTTCCTGTCCGGAGCGGTTTCGGGCTGGAGTTGTATATCGGCAACAACGGTTATTCCACGCGCTGGGTGAACAGCGCCCTGCACCTGAATCACAACGACGCCGAACTGGCGGAATACGAGAAAGTCGGGGAGATCTCCTACATGGAGCACAAACGCCAGCAGGCAATGGACTACATCCGCGCCCACCCCGGCTGGTACGCCTGGATGGTGCTGCGCCGGGCGCTCTATCTATGGACTGGCTATTGGAGCTTCTCGCCCGTCTACCTCGCACAGGAACCCCTGGACCCGCCCAATATTTTTGTGGCCACGACGATGACGGTGTTGGCGCTGGCCGGGCTGCGACGGGTCTTGCGTGCGAATGCGGCGTTCGGGGCGCGATTTACCATTGTGTTTGTTTTCTTTCCACTGGTTTACTATTTTTCGCACCCGGAGACGTATTATTTCAGGCCGGTAGATCCGATGATTGTGGTGCTGGCGGCATATTTCGTGGCCGGGCGATCCGGGCGCCAGATCAGGCGCCGCCCTGGGGAAGGCGTTTTAGCGTCTTCAGGCGTTTCGGCATCTTGGTTTTAGCATCTTAAGAGCACTGGACATTGAACCTTGTGGACACCAAGCTGATGAATGTGACCAACTCCGCGCTGAACGTTAATCAGGAACACCACGACCAGGAACACTACGGGCCGCGCAAGCCCGAACTGGTGTTTGCCGAGAGTCTGCGCTTCGCCTACGACACCTTCCTCACCAACCGGGTGCGGTTTCTGCTGACCGCGCTGGGCATGATGATTGGGACGGCCTCGCTGGTTTTGGTGGTCACGATTGGGCTTACCGGGAAACAATACATCCTGGACCAGATTCAGGGCATTGGCGCGAATCTGATTTATGCCAGCTACTTGGGCGCGGGGCAGCGCATCACGGCAGTGGCGCTCGATGAATTGACCGTGGAGGACCTTACGGCGGTGCGGGAGCAAGTGTCGTCGGTGGTGGCCGCGTCGCCGTTTGTGTCGCTCAACGACCGCATCAGCGTGCCCAACGGTAAAGAGCAGGACATTTCGATTCTTGGGGTGTTCCCGGAATACCGTCAGGTGCGGAACCTGGTGTTGCTGGCGGGCCGGTTCTTTGACGCGGAGGACGAGCAGGGGCGCGACAAGGTCGGCGTGATTACCGAGAAGCTGGCGGTAAAGCTGTTCCGGACGCCCGTGAACTCGGTGGGCAAGGTGATTAAGCTGAACGGTCTGCCCTTTACGGTGATCGGGGTGTTCAAGGAGAGGGTGGAGACGTTTGGGCAGTCCGAAGTAGAGGACAATACGATGGCGATCCCCTATTCGGTGAGCCGTTTTTTTCTACCATCGAATGCGGTGCGGCAGATTTATTTCACGGTGGCGAGCCCGGATGAAGTGACGGCAGCGACGGCTCAAATCAAGCGGGTCCTGCAGTTGCGGCACCGGCCGGAGTCGGTTTACAACGTGGAGAACCTGACGCCGCTCGTGAACCTGGCGGAAAAGACAGCGAACATTCTGACGGTGGTGCTGCTGCTGATTGCGGCGGTGGTGTTACTGGTCAGCGGCATCGGCATAATGAACATCATGCTGGCCACGGTCAGCGCCCGCACGCACGAGATCGGAATTCGCAAAGCGGTCGGCGCCACCAGACTCGAGATTCGCTTCCAGTTCCTCTCCGAAGCCATCCTCATCTCCCTCATTGGCGGCGTCCTCGGCATCGTCATCGGACTCGCCATCCCCTTCTCCGTCCGCTTCTTCACCGCCTATCGCATCCCCATTTCCGGTCTCTCCGCCATCATTGCGATCGGCGTCTCGTCGCTGGTCGGTATCGTGTTCGGCACCGTTCCCGCCATCCGCGCCGCCCAACTGGATCCGGTCGAGAGCCTGCGCTACGAATAGCGGGCGGGGAACCGGCGCAACGAGACGTCCGGCTGATCCTGCCTGGTTAAGAATCAAGTCAGTAACAAGTGGGACAGAAGACGTAAATCAGCGAGGAGTGTGCCAGGAAATACGTGTGGAGCGACGGGCGTCCTCGCCCGTCTTCGGCACGCCAAGCGGCCGGGCCGAGACGCCCGGCTCTCCACTAGAATCCGCGATTGGTTTTCGAGTTCGCAGCCAGTGCAACGTCGTCAACTGGCATAAAATTAGAAGGAGGCGGTGGCAACGCTTCGCGAGCCGGTGATGGTCTGCCGGTGATGGTCTGCCGGTCATGGCATCAAACGCAACCAGCAAACGGAGCCGCGCCGTGGTCCTGCTCAGCGGCGGCATGGATTCCTGCGTGTGTGCGGCGCTGGCGGCCCGCGACCACCAGGCCGCCGCCGTCCATATCAGCTACGGGCAGCGCACCGAACAGCGCGAACGGCGTTCCTTCGAAAGCATCTGCGACCGGCTCGAAATTGGTGACCGGCTGCTGGTGCGCAATGCAGCTCTTTGCGCTATCGGCGGATCCGCCCTCACCGATCCGAGCATTGCCGTTCCCGAGGCGCACGCGCTCGGCGCCGGCGTGCCCGTCAGCATTCCCGTTACCTATGTCCCGTTCCGTAACGCGCATTTTCTCGCCGTCGCCGTCAGTTGGGCGGAGGTGCTGGGAGCCGAAAAAGTCTACATCGGAGCGGTTGAGCAGGATAGCTCCGGCTATCCCGATTGCCGGCCGGAGTACTATCGGGCGTTCAACGAAGTCGTGAAGGCAGGAACAAAGGAGGGAACAATCCGGCTGGTGACACCGCTGATTGCGATGCGTAAACGCGAGATTGTGACCCTTGGCCTTGAACTGAATGCCCCCTTCGATTTAACGTGGTCATGCTATCAGCGCGAAGATCGGGCCTGCGGTGTCTGCGACAGCTGTGTGCTCCGCCGGCGTGCGTTTCGCGAGGCGGGCGCGGAAGATCCCATTCCGTACGTGGAATCCGCCGCCCGATTGAGTTAGAACCGCTTTCATCAACGATCTTAAATATGGTCTTAAATTCAGATGCAATGCCGGGAGGCCAAATCATGAAGAAATATTTCATTTTTCCCTTGCTGCTCGTTCTCGCCGTGGGCTTGTCCGCTCCACTCGCGTTTGCGCAAAACATGGGCGCGGTGAAGGGAATCTGCAAAGACGTTGAAGGCAAACCGATCGCCCAGGCCGAAGTGATGTGGACTGGGACCGAAACCGGCCACAAGTACAACCTTAAAACCAACAACAAGGGCGAGTATTTCTCGCTCGGCATCGTCCCCGGCAAGTACGACGTAAAGCTCGTCAAGGACGGCAAGGAACTCTGGCACTTCAATGGCGTGCAGAAGGGGCTGGACGAAACAACACTAGACTTCGACCTGAAGAAAGAAATGGCGAACGCAGCCCAAGGACAGGGAATGAGCCCTGAAGAAGCGGCGAAGATGAAGGAGGCCGCCGCCAAAGCCGCAAGCGAAAGGAAAACCATCGGCACGCTCAACGAAAAACTCAATGCCGCCAAGACGGCTTCCGATGCCGGCGACTTCGAGACCGCAATCGCTACCCTGACTGAAGCCACCCAGATCGACAGCACCCGCGATCTGATCTGGTTCAAACTCGCCGACGCCTACCGCATGTCGGGACCCAAGCAGACCGATCCCGAGGAAAAAAAGAAGCGCTACGAGATGGCCGCAGCCGATTACCAGAAGGCAATTCAGCTGCGCAGCACCTCGGAAGCGGCACAGAAAGATCCCGACAATAATAAGAATCTGGCCGCCTACTATAACAACCTGGCGGAAGCCTATTCGAAGTCCAACAAGGTCGATGATTCCGTGATCAGCTATAACAAGGCGGCCGAACTGGATCCGGCGCACGCCGCCACGTACCTGTTCAATGAGGGTGCTGTTCTCACCAATATGGGCAGGGTGGATGATGCCATTGTGGCATTCGACAAAGTGATCGCCGCCGATCCGACCAAAGCCGACGCTTACTACTGGAAGGGCGTGAACTTGATCGGCAAAGCTACGCTCAAGGGCGATAAGATGGTCGCGCCCGAAGGTACAGCCGAGGCCTTCAAGAAATATCTTGAGCTCGCACCTGACGGTAAGCTCGCTCAGCCAGCCAAAGACATGCTGGCGAGCATCGGCGCGACCATAGAAACCGGCTACGGAACCAAGAAAAAACCGCCGAAATAGCCTAAACCCAGTTGCCAGTCGCCAGTTCCCAGCTCTCAGAAAAACCCAGCGTTTGCGGTTGCCGCCTATCGAGATTTGGTTTCAATTGGCGCGGTCTTACTGGCAACTGGTAACTGGCAACTGACAACTGGGAACTGGCAACTGTCTTCAGTTACCGAGGTCTATGACCTACTTGTCCTTCGCTCTTCCGCACATCCGCGCTACATTCATTACATAGTTCCCCGGCGACGTTTCTCCCTGTGGTGTCAATGCTTCAATGCTGACGACTGGAGTGTATGAAATGGCTGCCCCGGGAAATTCCCCGATTGCGGTTGCGTTCGAAGGCATTAGCGGAACCGGCTCGATCCCGACGCCGGTTCTGCTGGCTGGCATGTTGCGCGCGTCGGAGAAGGTGAGCGATCTGATTTTTTCGCCGGGGCGCCCGCCCCAGGTCGAAATTCACGGGCAACTCACGGCGGTCGAAATCCCCGGCAGCGGCACACTTTCGCCGGATGACACGCGGCGCATCGCGGCCGATCTGATCGGCAACAATAAGCAGGCCATCAATACACTTCGCGAGCAGGGCTCCTGCGACGTTTCCTACGGATTGGCGGGAATGGCGCGGTTCCGCGTCAACGTCTTTATCCAGCGCGGAAGTTGCGCGATTGTGATGCGCGTCATCCCGACCGTCATTCCGACTTTCAGCTCGCTTCGTCTGCCGGCACAATTGGAAGAAGCGGCGAAGGTCCGCAACGGGATCATCCTGGTGACGGGCGGAACCGGATCGGGCAAGTCTTCGACGCTGGCCGCTTTGATTGACCGCATCAACGAGCAATATTGCTATCACGTTCTGACGGTCGAGGATCCGATTGAGTTTCTGCACAAGCACAAAAACTCGACGGTGCACCAGCGCGAGTTGCACAGCGATGCGCCGACTTTTACGACGGCGCTGCGGGCGGCGCTGCGCCAGTCGCCGCGCGTGATCATGGTGGGCGAAATCCGCGACCGGGAGACGCTCGAGATTCTTCTCGAAGCCGCCGAAAACGGCCACCTCGTTCTTTCCAGCATGAACACCGTCGATACCTCAAAGACGGTGGAGCGCATCATCGGTACGTTCCCCACCGCCGAACAGCAATCGGTGCGCGAACGTTTCGCCAAGACTTTCCGCTACATCGCTGCGCAGAGGCTGATCCCGCGCACCGACGGCGGCGATCGCATCGCCGTAGTCGAAATTTTGAAATCCAACTCGCGCACTCGCGATTGCGTCGAACAAGGCGAGCGGCCGGGCCGCACCCTGCTGGACGCGATCAAGGCCAGCGAAAACGAAGGCATGCAGCACTTCGATGGCGAGATCGCGAAACTTGTCCGCTCGGGCCTGGTGGATCTGGAAACCGGCCTTTGCTTCGCCAGCAATGCGACGGTGCTGGGGCAGGAACTGGCGCGGTAGGTCAGTTGCTAGTTCCCAGTACCCAGTTGCCAGTTCTCAGAACGGCATTCCTCTCGCCTTTCTCTGCTTGGGCAGAATTTGGCGGCGTATCATTCCTGCATGTCTTCTTCCAGTCCCCCTTCTTCACTAGTGCCTTCGGCTCGGGTGGTGAGCTTCAAACAGGCTCGGCGGCTGGTTGAACAGCACGCGGCTGGCGTGTCTCCGGGAGACGTGGAGACGGTGGATCTGGTGGCGGGGTTGGGGCGGGTGCTGGCGGAGGGGGTTGTGGCGGACCGCGACTTTCCTCCTTTTGATCGGGCTACTCGCGATGGATATGCGGTGCGGGCGGCGGACTTGGCGAAGGTTCCGGCGCCACTTGAAGTGGTGGGCGAGGTGAAGGCGGGCGACTGGCCGGAGCCGGGAGCGTGCTCGGTGGGGCGCGGGCAGGCGGTGGGGATCATGACGGGGGCTCCGCTGCCGGCGGGGGCGGATGCGGTGGTGATGGTGGAGCACACGTCGACGGCACATCGATCCCACCCTAACGTCGCAAAGGACGCGACGTTAGGATGGGGCACACTCGTTGGGAAATTCATTGACGTTCAGCGCAGCGTTCGCGCCGGCGAGAACTTTGTTCCAGGCGGAGCGGAAGCTCGCGCGGGACAACTGTTGCTGGATCGCGGACGGCGGCTGGACCACGCGGGCATCGCGATTGCGGCGTCGGTCGGCAAGAGCCGCGTGCAGGTCTTCCGGAAGCCGCGCGTGGCGGTGCTTTCGACCGGGGACGAAGTGGTGGAAATTGACGCGACGCCGGGGCCGGCGCAGATACGGAATTCGAATTCGTATTCGCTGGCGGCGCAGGTTCAGAATGCGGGCGGGGAGGCGGTGCGGCTGCCGATCGCTCCGGATGAGCGGGGACGGCTTCGGGCCTTGATCGAACAAGCTTTGATTGAACAAGCTTTGATCGAACAAGATTTGATCGAAGAAGGGCTGGCGTGCGATCTGCTGTTGCTGACGGGCGGCGTCTCCATGGGAAAGTACGACCTGGTGGAGCAGGTTCTCGGGGAACTGAAGGCGGAGTTTTATTTTACGGGCGTGGAGATCCAGCCGGGGCGGCCGTTGGTGTTTGGTTCGTGTGGCGCGGACACTGCTGTTCGCGCTGACGGCCCGGTCGCTGCGGGCACGCGGACAGGAATGTCCGCGCCACACAAGAAATACTTTCTCGGACTGCCGGGGAATCCGGTTTCTACCATGGTGACTTTCGAATTGTTTGCGCGGCCGATGATCGAAGCGCTGGCGGGGATGACGCCGCAGCCTTTGATCTTTCTCCGGGCGCGGCTGAAATCTGAACTACGAACGAAGACAGGGTTGAAGAGATTTCTTCCGGCGATCCTTTCGGGAGAGTTTGAGAATGCGGAGGTGGAGTTAGCGCGGTGGCAGGGGTCGGGCGACATCGCGACGCTGGCTCGGGCGAACTGCTATGTGGTGATTCCTCCAGACCGCGAGCGGATTGAGGCGGGAGAATGGGTGTCGTTGATGATGCGATGCGGTTGATATTGCTAGGGCCCGGCAGATTCTGACTCCTCGGCGAGGCCGAGCTGCGCTCGGCTTGGACGGGCGAGGGCGCCCGTCCCCACACGAGCCTAGGCGAGTACGATAACCTGTTTGCGATGCCTAAGAAACTTTCCCACTACGATGCGCAGGGCCAAGCCCGCATGGTGGATGTGTCGTCGAAGGCGCGAACGGCGCGAGAAGCGGAGGCGAGCGCCTTCGTTCGGATGACGCCCGAGGTGCTGCGTGCACTGCCGGAGAATCCGAAGGGCGACCCGCTGGAAGTGGCGCGGACGGCGGGAATCATGGCCGCGAAGCGGACGGCGGAGTTGATTCCGATGTGCCATCCGGTGGCGTTGTCGCACATTGCTGTGACCCTACGCGTGTGCGAGAATGGCGTTTCTATTGCCACAAAAGTAAAGACTACGGCGGAGACCGGCGTGGAGATGGAAGCCCTGGTCGCGGCCAGCGTGGCTGCGCTCACCGTGTACGACATGTGCAAAGCGCTCGACAAAGGCATCGAAATCCGGGACGTGGTGCTGGAGCGAAAGTCGGGGGGCAAGGGCGGAGAGTACCGGAGGGGCGCGAAGCGGAAATAGCTTTCTATTCATTTTTGCCATGGCGAGCAACGTCAAAATCCTGCTGGTGGATGACAACCCGATGGTACTGGGGATGCTGCAGCAGGCGCTCTCGGCGATGGGCGAGGTCGCGGTCGCGACCGACGCAGCCGATGCGTTGTTGAAGGCGGTCGATGATTTGCCAGATGTGTTGATCAGCGACTATCGCATGCCGGGCATGGATGGGCGGCAGTTGCTGGAAAAACTGAAGAGCAGGCCGGCAACGGCGGGGATCGCGGTGATCCTGATGGCCAGCAAGGCCGACATCAGCGAACGATTATCGATGCAGGACCCGATTGAAGACTATCTGGAAAAACCTTTCTTTCTGAAAGACGCCACGCACAAAATCAAGCGCGTGGTGGACCGCATCGCGCTGGAAAAGCTGAGCAAGGCAGCGTCGACCGATGGCGTGTTGCGCGGCAGCCTCTCGCAGATGAACGTGATTGACTTGGTGCAATCGCTGGAAATGGGACGCAAGAGCTGCCTGCTCACGATGACCAGTGGCAACAATAACGAAAAGTGCGAGATCTATTTCGCGCAGGGGCAGGCCAAGCACGCCGTCTATGGTCCGATTACGGGAGACGAAGCGGTTTTCAAAGTGCTGCGCTGGACGGAAGGAAACTTCCAAATTGATTTCAAAGGCAAGTCGACGCAGGAAACGACGAAGCTGAATACTCAGGGCCTGCTGATGGAAGGCTTGCGACTGCTGGACGAAGCGCAGCGCGACGCAGACGCTGAGGGTGAAGACGTCCTCCTCGACACCTAGCCTCCAGTTTCATCGCCGAATTCGCACCTGGACTCACCTGAAGCCCAGGACAGGATGCGGCGTATACGGCTCCTCGAGAGAAGCAACTTCTTCCGGCGTCAGGCGCAGGGAGAGCGCTGCTACTGCGTCCTGAAGATGATGCGGCTTGGTTGCGCCAACGATCGGCGCTGTGATAACTGATTTGCTGAGCAACCAAGCCAGAGCAAGCTGCGCGCGAGGAACGCCACGTTGTTCCGCAACCTGACCAAGGCGTTCTACAACTTTACGGTCGGCCTCTTCGGTTTGCGAGTACAGGCTCTTTCCGAACTGGTCGGTTTCGTAGCGAACGGTGTGTTCGGTTTGCCAGGGACGAGCGAGGCGGCCACGCGCCAGAGGGCTCCAAGGAATGACGCCAATACCCTCGGATTCACAAACGCGAATCATCTCGCGCTCCTCTTCGCGATAAAGCAAGTTGTAATGATTCTGCATGGAGACGAAACGGGTCCAGCCGTGAAGGTCGGCAAGATAGAGTGCTTTGGTGAACTGCCACGCGTACATGGACGAGGCGCCGATGTAACGCACCTTGCCTGATTTCACCGCATCGTGCAGCGCCTCCAGCGTTTCTTCGATCGGCGTTTCATAATCCCAGCGGTGAGTTTGATACAGATCCACATAGTCGGTCTGCAGACGGCGGAGACTCTGCTCAAGTTCAAAAAAGATAGCTTTGCGGGAGAGACCCTGGCCGTTGGGTTCGTCGCGCATCAAGCCGTGAACCTTGGTGGCTATGACGACGGCTTCGCGACGGAGGTTAGCCTTCAAGAACCGTCCAAGCACTTCCTCGCTTGCGCCCGCGGAGTAGACATTAGCCGTGTCAAAGAAGTTGATTCCAAGATCAAGCGCCTGCCGGAAGAAGGGTTCACTCTCTTGCTCGTTTAGAGCCCAGGCATGGCTGCCGGGTTTAACTTTACCGGTAGCAGGCGCGCCATAGCTCATGCAGCCGAGACAGATACGAGATACTTTGAGTCCGGTTGTACCAAGATTGACGTAGTTCATTTCTTCTCCTGAGGAGTTTCCGCTGTCTCCGGGCATTGTGGCCCGGTGGAGATGTGTCCTTCCTCCAAATAAGAGCATACTGCCACATGAAGGATTGAACGTCACGGGAGACTCATCTGAGGCGCAATACCCCCAGCTACAGAAACACTGGCGTAAGGTCGGCCCGAATCTAACACTGTACTTCCGGAAGCATTTTGGACACGGCCAAACAGGCTGCGGAAAAAGTCGTCGCGCCGCAAAAAGCACACCTCGGGCGCTGAAGCGCAGACACATTTTCAACGACTTAACGGCACGAGTAAACTCGTGCCCCTTCCCAAAGCCGGCTTTGATCGGGTTTTTTCCGCACCCTGTAAGCACGGGCACGGCTGTGCCGCACGGGTTTACAAAAAGTTCAGATCGGAATTAGCCCGCGCCGGATTCCCAGGGTGACCGCTTCGGTGCGGGTGGAAGCACCCAGCTTGTCGAGAATCGAGCTGATGTGGAACTTGACCGTATGCTCGGAGATACCGAGACGCGCCGCGATATCTTTATTGACGAGTCCCTCCGCCAACATTCTGAGCACATCGGTTTCACGGGAGGTGATCTCTTCGGACAATTCGCCTTCAACTTCCAGCGCCGGATCGCCGTAGACGGCAGCCAGGGTCTCTGCAGCCGCTGTGCTCAGCAACACCAGTCCATCATAGGCGGCATAAATGGCGGAGAGAACCTCCTCTGGGTCGCTCTCTCTGGACAGAATCGCGCGCACCCCGCTCCGCAATAAGCGCGCGATCGACCGCGCGTCGCTGACCTCCGTGAGCAGAACTATCGCGGCGTCAGATGTCGGCTCAAGTAATAAATCGTGGATCGAATCGGAGTCGATGACCATTACATCCAGCTCGGTGCCATGGGCAAATGACACCAGGCTCGCCACGGCGCCAAAACTTCCCGCCAGCTGGAACGCAGGGTGGCTGCGGATGATGCTTTCGAGCCCGGCACGGCGGACGGCGGAGGTCGCCGCCACTGCAATTCGAATCGCGCCTCCGCCGCTTCGCTTCGACATGCGTTATCGCGCTCTCTCGCCCAAAGTGATTGAAACCGGCTTGATCTCGCCGGCGCGAATCACCCTGATCTGCAGAACATCACCGACCTTCGCGGTGGCCAGCGAATGCTGGATCGCATCCACGTGTTCGACTGTCTCTCCGCCCACCTCGAAAAGAACATCTCCGAGCAACACTCCGGCCTTTTCCGCGGGTCCACCGTTTTCGACGTGCATGACCAGCAGCCCGACTCGCGTTTGAGTAGGCAGCTTCGAGCGCATATTTTCTGGCACCTCCACCGGTTGCATCGCAATACCCAAATACGGCCGAGCGATATGCCCTCTTTCCAGGAGTTCTTCGACGACGCGATTGACGGTTGCCACCGGCACCGTCACGGCTCGTCCATGGCCGAGTCCCCGCGTATTGATGCCAACAACTTCGCCCCTGGCATTGAGCAGCGGTCCGCCGGAAAATCCCGGATAGAGGGCGAGGTCGAGCCGGATGTGCTGATCGAGCTTTCCCCCACGCCGGTTCCTCCACTCGCCGCTGATGCCGCCGATGATCCCACTGCTCGCCACTAGATCCCCGCGCCGCGTGCGGCCCAGCGCCAGAACAAGATGGCCGAGCCTGAGGCTTGTCGAGTCGCCGAATGGGGGCGCTCCCGCAGATCCTTCCTCGATCCTTAGGACGGCTATGTCGGTGCTAGGATCCCGTCCAGCCAGTTTCGCGGAAACTGCGCGACTACCGTCGAGCAGCACTTTGATGTCTTCGTCGCGCTGCACTCCGTGATGAACTGTTACGACCACGCCCTTCTTCCATTCGATGCCGCTGGTCGGCATCCAGCGCCGGGCATGGATGGCGACCACGCTACCGCCCGCCTTCTCCGCCGCAGACGCAAATTCGCTTGAAATTGTTTCTAATATTGAGTTGGCCATGTTTAGCAAAACCCCTTTCCTGAACTGTGAGTACCAGGATTCAGGATCGAGGATAAGAACGGAAGGCGCATCCGCCACATGGCTAGGTAGAAACCAGAAGGTTGGCTAGCAAGGTCTGATTTGAATCAGGGCACGCCTTCAGGCGTGCCGTAAGTGCGCATATCGAAAGAAGACGCTAAGCCCTTTTAAGATCAAGGTTTGCCAGTATTATTGGAAAAACAGATGCGACACAAAGATCAAATGTCCTCCTCGACACCTGACGCTTCGTTACTTGATGCGTCGATTCTTGATAGAACGCCGGCGGCGGTCTTGACGGTTAGCGATTCGTGTTCGCGCGGCGACAAAGTGGATCTCTCCGGTCCCGCGGTGGCGGAAGCGCTGAGTCGGCGCAACTTTCAAGTGGTGGTGCGCAGCGTAGTGGCCGACGAGCGCGCCGCGATTCAGGAAAAACTGATTGAGTTGTGCCGCTCGGCTCGACTGGTGGTGACCACGGGCGGAACGGGGATCGCTCCGCGCGACGTGACGCCGGAGGCGACCAGCGCGGTCTGCGACCGGTTGGTGGAAGGGATCGCGGAGCACATGCGATTCCAGGGAATGGGCAAGACGCCCTTCGCTGCGCTGAGCCGCGCGGTGTGCGGCGTCCGGGGAACGAGCCTGATCCTGAATCTGCCGGGCAGTCCGGCGGGGGCGGTCGAGTCGCTGGAGGCGGTGATGGATTTGCTGCCGCATGCGCTGGAGTTGATTGCGGGCAAGACGGCGCATGAGTAGCGGGTCAGTCGTTGGTCGGTCGTCGTTGGTCGTTCGTCTAGTCCGGTGTCCTGTAACTTCGCGTCCAGGATTCTTAACCACAGCAGGGCACGGCGGATTTCTTCTTCTTCAGCCGACACTATCCAATTAATTCGGCCTCGTTGGAGATGGCTCGTTTCAGACGGCGGGCCGGACGTTTTCCTCCTGAGGCGTGCCGCGTTCTGCCAGCAGGCGCTGCAGTTCGGCTTCCGCTTCGGCGCGGACGCGGTCCGCGAAAGCATTGGCGCTCTGCCGGTGCTCGGCGCTGAGCTCGGACAAGCGCACAAGCAAGTAGGGCTGGTCCTCTTCCAGGCGGCGCAGCAACCTCTCGGTTCGGGCGATTCTTTCTTCCAGTGTAATCATGGTTGGGAACTGAGACGCGCGCTTCTACAGTGCCACAGCGGCGGCCGGGTGCAAGTTACAAACTGGATGCCGGGGGCGTGGGCATTTTTGGGAAATGTTTTCGGGAAAAAGCGAACGGCCGCTCGGCTAGCAGCCCGAGGTGAAAATCTGATTTGTATCAGGGCACGCCTTCAGGCGTGCCGTAAGTGCCATGTTAATGCGCCTTTAGGCGCTGGTTCTTGGCGCTGGAGTTTCACCACCATCGGCTAGGAAAGCGCCGCGTAGCCTCGCAAGTGCTTGGGCATTTCGCTTTGCAATCGCTCGGTCAGCCATTTTTCAAGCTGATACTGTGAGCTCTGAGGAACTCCGATAAAGCGGATGCCGACGTGGCCGGTTCCGTCGCTCCATGCAACTTCGCCTTTTAGTTGGAGAGAAATGTTACTCCCAGGAAGCGTGAAGCAAACCTGCCCCTCCGCATCTTTGGGCAACTTGCCGACGATGCGGATGGCCATGCCTCCCTCGCTTAGGTTGGTCGACGTGCCGGTCAGTTCCTGGTCGCGCGCAATACTGATTCGCAACGGCATCTCCACCGGATGGCGGAAGTAGCGGCGCTTTTCCCGCACCATGAAATTGAGCGCGGCATTAAAACAGCGGGAGGCATGCAGCGGAGTGAGCGGCTTTTGCAGAACGAAGTTGGCTCCGGACTTGAAGGCCTCCTGGGTGGTCGTCTTCCCATTCACCACGGCAAAGGCTACACACTTGGAATTGCTTTGGGTCTGGCGAAGCGATTTCAGGAGATCACGGCCGTTCTGCATGTCGTCGCAGTCGATGATGACCGCATCGAACTTGCGCTTCGCCAGCAGATCGTTGCTCGGCTGGGGCCCGGCGCAAACCTGGACATTGACCGAGATCTTCTCCAGTGCCGGACGCAGCACACCGAGCAAAGCGGCATCCTGGCTGATGAGAAGAGAGTTCAGATTCATGGCATTTTCGATACTAGTGGCAGCCGGGAAGGTAGGAAAGTGACCTAGGTACTGGTTGCAAGTACCAAGAGAAGCGAGTTCCTCCGTAACCTCAAGCTGTCTGCGATGTTGGTTGCAATTCAGGGCGAGTTGCATTGGTGGAGAGCCGGGCGCCCCCGCCCGGCGGGACCCTTCGACTGCCCCCTCGGCTTCGCTCGGGGCTTCGGCAAAACAGGCTCGCAAGACGCCCGTCGCTCCACCGTATGAGTTTTTCGAAAGGCGAGAGAAGCAAGAATGATTCCGTTTCCGTCAGTTTTTTCTGGATTCTCACGCCTTTCACCGCGAAACTAGCTGGGTGGCCGAGACCGCTTATCTGTCGCTAGGATCGAACCTGGGAGATCGTGCAGCCAACCTGCGCACGGCGGTCGCACAAATGGACGTGGCGGGCCGCTTGCTGGCGGTCTCCGCTTTGTATGAGACCCAACCCGTGGACGTCCCGGACCAGCCGTGGTTTCTGAACTGCGTGGCGGCGATTGAAACGGATAAGACGCCGAGAGAACTGCTCCAGCTTGCGTTGCGGGTCGAAGCTGTGATGGGACGCCTCCGCATGCGCGACAAGGGTGCGCGCAAGATTGATATCGACGTGGTGCTGTTTGGGGATCGCGTGGTGGATGAACCAGGCTTGAAGATTCCGCATCCGTCAATGCACCGGCGGCGCTTCGTTTTGGAACCGCTGGTCGAGATTGCTCCGGAGGCGCGCCATCCCGAAACCGGGAAAACGGCGCGGGAACTTCTGGCGGAGCTGCCAAACGGGCAGACGGTGCGGCGGCTCTGAATTCCTCCAACACTCACTTAGGGACGGCCGCCCCCGGCCGTCCGATTTTCCCCTGTCCCCCTCTGTGGCCACCGTGGTGGAGATTTTCTTAACCACAGAGGACACAGGGATACACAGGGGAAAACCCACACAAGATGCCGCGAAATTAGCTCCTACGGAATTACGATCCGGCTGCCTGCCTCGTCTGGCCCGGCGATGGCCGAGTTCTTCTCGGGGAATTGCGCAAATAGAAAGTCGACGAACGCCCTCGACTTTGGCCTGCCGGAGGTGCGTGCCAAGCCCATGTGCAAGAGGAATACCAGCGCCTTCAGCACGTCGGAATCCCGCAGCCGATTGTAACCATGGTGTTCCTCCTCCGCCTCGCGAAACTCCCGAACCATGTTCTCGACTGCGCGAGCGATGCCCTGGTGCGCCAGATTGGCGGTCGGCGGTTCGTAGATGAGGCTGGAGTTCACCAGCGTTTGATAGCTCTTCGCCAACGAACTCACAGCCGCGATCAGATCGCGGTCCATGAGCGGACGATCGGCGAGCGAATGACCGGCGAGTGACCGCTCGGCGCGGGCGCTCATGGCGAGTGCAAAGCTGAGTCCCATGATCAGTTCTTCGCGTTCGTAGAGAAACTGCTCGGTGATTTCAACATCGGGAATCTCAACCTCGGGAAACAGAGCCACGAGATCCCGCGGGTCCGCCCGCTCATTGTTAGAGTGCGCAGTCGCATGTTCACGCGCCTGCTGCCGTGCCTGCTGCCGCGACTGCAAAAGATAAGGACACTCGCTCGGGCAGTCGAGCGTCACCTCACGCTGCTCGCCGCAGCACTGCGGACAGATTTTCCCGTGCACGGCCGGGCAAAACCGCTTCTCTCTGCGTTCTTCACAAAGCGCGCAACTCAAGGGCAGTTCCTCACATCCGATTATTTCACGGAGGCGTCTATCCCGTGCGTCCAGGAAATAAATCCGGCTGCAAGCCGCGAGCTACGAGCTTAGCGCGACCAAGGTTTTTCTTCGCTCGAAGCTCGTAGTTTCGCAGCTCGCAGCCAGTTTTGCACCGTTCCTGATGCAAATCGGAAAAGCTAATCGTCGCTATAACCGATTTCTATTTGTCTGGATGCGCCGGACGCGATAGCCTAATCCGGTTACCCCGGTCATTCAATTGATTCTAGGGCTGCGCGCCCGAATAAGGAGAGGCATGTCAACTGAACTACGAAATTTTCTAGCGATCCCATACGACGAACTGGAAGAGATAAATCTGAACGCGAAGAAGCAGCGCCTGGACCGCGTCGCACCTCACAAAGTGCAGGAGGAGCGGCTGAAGTACCTGACGGACGAGGGTCGTATCAAGGCCGTGACCGTGCTGTTCAGCGACCTCGAGGGCCGCCTGCACATGCTCGACTATGACAAGAAATTCCTGCTGAAGAGCCACGACAACCTGACCTTCGACGGTTCGTCGATTCGCGGCTTCACCGCGCAGCGGGAGAGCGATCTGCGTTTAGGCATTGACTGGGCTGCCTTTTACTGGGGGCCGGCCGATGTTTTCGGGCCTGGCAAAGTTCTCGTCTTTGGCGAGGTCATCGATAAAAACGGCGAGCCTTACACCGCTGACATCCGCAGCATGCTGAAGCTGTTTGGCAATGGATTGTACAAGAAGCACGGCTATACCCTCAACGCCGCCAATGAGATCGAGGGCTTCCTCTTCAGTGGGCCGGACGCCGAGCGCACCTACCACGAGACCGGCAAGTTCGAATACGTGAACACCGGCGGCTACTATCATTCGCTGCCCGGCGATCCGCTGCGCACCTTCATTGATACGACCGCGGAAGTGCAGCGCGCGATGGGATTCCAGAACGAAAAGGATCACCCCGAGGTCGCGCCCTCGCAGTTCGAAATCAACTACGGCTACGCCGAAGCAGTGGCCGCCGCCGACCATATCCAGCTCTACAAGCTGATCTGCCGCCAGGTCGCGCGCAACATGGGCTTGACCGCCTGCTTCCTGCCCAAGCCGGTGGTGGGCGTCAACGGCAGCGGCATGCACACCAATGTCTCCATCAGCCAGCACGACAAGAACCTCTTCTGGGATCCCAAGGGCGAAGAAAAGCTCAGCAAGCTAGGCTATGAATTTCTGGACCGCATTCTCACTCACGGCAACGATCTCTGCCTGGTGTTCAATTCCAGCGTCAACGCCTACCGCCGCCTCGATCCGCACTTCGAGGCGCCCAACCAGCTGCGAGCGTCGGCCGTGGACCGGGGCGCCATGGTCCGCATCCCGATCGGCAACCACCGCAGCATGCGCCTGGAGGTGCGCGCCGTTGCTCCCGATGCCAATCCCTACCTGGTGATGTACTCCATTTTCAAGACCGGATTGGAAGGCGAGACGGCCAAGATCAAGAACCTGCGCGAGGCCGAACGCTACCTGCCCGACAACGTCTACACGGCGATCGACAACTTCCGCAAAGCCGAATGGACAACCAAACTTCTCGGGGAAGACGTGAAAGGCCGCTACGCCGACCTGAAGCAGGCATCGGCCGACCGCTGCCCGCGCTTGCTGGGCACGATTGTCAAGCCCGCCGAAGTGCAGTTCCACCACGAGGTGTATAACCAATTCCTGTGGAATGAGTTCTAGAAAGCTTGCACTTTAGTTGTGACCCTGATTGCTGATTGTCATCCTGAGCGAAGCGAAGGACCTCTGCATCTGCGCCGCGCAAAGGCATAGGGCGTTCGCTTCGCGAAAGATGAAAGTTGCGATTTTGATGCCGCGTACTTGCCGAACACCACGCTAGCGCCTCGCCGCTGCAGTCGCCCGGTTTAACTCAAGAGCGGTTTAACTCAAGAGCCTTCCCCTGTGTACCTCCGTGTCCCCTGCGGTAAAGAATTGCGCCGCGAACTAAAGGGAACACGACGCTAGTGCACAGCCGCCGCAGTCGCCAGGTTGGCATTAAGGTAGCGGCTCATAGCCAAGTCGATAATGGCGCCAATCATCTCCGTGTAAGAGAGCCCCGAGGCTTTGGCGGCCATGGCAAATTCCTGCCGGCTAGCCAGCCAAGGATTCGGATTCGCCTCAATGACATAGACGTCGCCGTTGGGAGCCAGTCGCATGTCGATGCGTCCATAGTCGCGCAGCTTGAGCGCCCGGTACGCGGCCAAAGCCGTATCTGACAACCGCTTCGCCGTACCTTCGTCCAGATTTTCCGCGATCTGCGATTTGGTCAGCTTGTAGACTTCGGTATTCTTCTCGAACTTCACATCGTAGCTGGCGATTCTTGGCGTGCCTTCAGGCAAGCGTGACAGATCGAGCTCTATCATCGGCAAGACCTCCGCTCGTTCGTAGCTGCCCAGAATTCCGGCGTAAATTTCGCGCCCCTCTATGTATTCCTCAATCAGCGCCGGAGAGTCGAATTCATCCTGAATATACTCGACGCGCTCCATCATCTCCTTGACGTTTTTCACCACGGCGCCGGCATCGATGCCAATCGATCCATCCTCCCACGACGGTTTAACAATGAGCGGAAAAGAAATATCGTGGGCATGTTCAATGCGTCCGCGATAGGCAGTCGCAAAAAACGGAGTCTTGATGCCATGAAACGCGAAAATCTTTTTGGCAATCGCTTTGTCCTGGGCAAGAATAATGGCATGAGGACCCGCACCCGTGTAGCGCAATCCCAGCAGGTCGATATAGGCGACCACGTTCATTTCCTTGGTGTCGTCGCCGTCGAAAGACTCGGTCAGGTTGAAAATAAGGTCGGCATCCGAACGCGAGAGCGAGTGCAAGGACTGCGGGCGCCCGTCGAGCTCGAAGTAGGAGGGCTCGTGTCCCAGCTTCTGCAGCGCTTCAAAAATTTCCTCGCGATCGGTCTTCTCTTTCTTTGCCGCCTTTACTTTCTTGCGAGGCTTGCGCGGGGCTGCTGCCGCCGTTTCTTCCTTCGCCGCCGCCACCGGATCTTCGTTCCACACGTCATAAAGCAGAGCGATTTTAAGTTTTGCTCCGATCATCAATTCACCTCGGAAACTGGCCGCCAGCAACTGGCAGACTGCTGAAAACCTCAAGTTTCGTATCAGGGCATCGCTTTAGCGATGCCGCAGACCTTCGGTATCTGAAGCCCCTTTAGGGGCTGCTCCCGCAGCCGCAACCGGTCTTGGGAAGGGCACGGCTTCAGCCGTGCCGCCTAGAGCCAATAAGGACGCGGGCTTTAGCCCCTGAGGGCCCCGACAATTTGCCCCTTCGGTTCATTACGCATTGGCTACTAGTGTCATGAGTCATAAATAAGTTGAATAAGTGTCGGTTTTCCTGCGTCTAAGGTACAAGGGAGGTGCCGATGGCGCTGGGAAGACCGATTCCGCCTTTGCAATTGAGCCGAGAAGAACGCGAAACCCTGGAACGTTGGGTGCGTCGTCCGAGTTCGGCGCAAGCCCTGTGCCTGCGGGCCCGCATCGTGCTGGCCTGTGCGCAAGGAGAAAACAACACCCGGGTGGCGCAACACATGCACGTGAGCAAACCTACGGTGGGCAAATGGCGTGGCCGGTTCGTGGCGCGGCGCCTCGATGGCCTGCTCGACGAACCGCGCCCGGGAGCACCGCGCCAGATCAGCGACGCTGCGGTGGAGCGCGTGCTGACGTTGACTCTGGAAAAGCGTCCGCCGGACGCCACCCACTGGTCCACCCGCTCCATGGCCCAGCGCAGCGGCTTGAGCCAGAGCGCGGTGAGCCGCATCTGGCGTGCGTTTGCTTTGCAACCGCACCGGGCCGAGACGTTCCAGCTCTCCAAGGACCCGCTGTTCATTGAAAAAGTGCGGGACATCGTGGGCCTGTACCTGCATCCGCCCGACCAAGCGTTGGTGTTGTGCGCCGATGAAAAGACGCAGATCCAGGCGCTGGACCGTTCGCAGCCACTGCTGCCCATGCGTCCGGGGCAGGCCGAGCGGCGCACGCATGATTACCTGCGGCATGGCACCACCTCGCTGTTCGCGGCCTTGGAAGTAAAGAGTGGACGCGTGCTGGGGGACATGCATGCCCGCCATCGCTCCCTCGAGTTCCGCAAGTTCTTGGACCGCATCGACCGGGCGGTGCCGGAGGGGCTGGAGGTGCATTTGATTCTGGACAACTACGGCACGCACAAAACCCCGCGGATTCATCGCTGGCTGGCCCGGCATCCCCGTTTCCATCTGCACTTCACGCCCACGGGAGCTTCCTGGCTCAATCTGGTGGAACGCTGGTTCGCGGCCCTGACGGAGAAACAGATTCGGCGGGGCGTGCACCGCTCCACGCGGGAACTGGAGGATGCCATTCGTCACTACATCGAGATCAGCAATGAGCACGCGAAACCCTTTGTGTGGACCAAGACGGCCGACGAAATCCTGGCTTCTGTGGCCCGCTTTTGTAAACGCATTTATGACTCAGTACACTAGTAGCCAGCAGTTTCTTCACGGCTGAATAAACTTTCCTTTCGTCACATAAGTCATAACCAGCGCCGTGACATAGGCCGTGACTTCGGCCAGATGCTCCGCGCTGCGCGTTTTGTCGGCGCGCAGGTCGAGTTCGCCCGCGCGCTTTTCGATCGTGTCCATCAAAGTCTTAATCAGCGGACGCTGCGCGCCCGTCCACTGCGCAACTTTGTCGATCACCGCCTTGCGGTGCTGATGCAGAAATTCATGCGCCGGAAGCGCCGACTTCCGCCGCTTGGATACGGGAAAGATGTCCCGCAAATCCGTATCCGGGGCCAGTTCACTAACGCCAAGCTCGGTGACCGCAACTTCTTCACGCGCCGCCTGACGCCCATCCCGGTGGTAGAACTCGCCCACCGTAGCGTCCATGTCATCGACCGTGAGATCGGTCTGTCCGCGCCGCCGCGGAGGCTCGCTCTTCCCCAACTTGCGCGCCAGCCGGTTCAGATAAAGCAGCTTCTCCATAGCGCCCCAGCCGCGATAGCGCTTCCGCCAGTTCGAGCGCGGAGTCAGCCAAACCGCAAACGTCTCGGCAAAATCTTCATCCGGATGCTTCTGCGCATACCATCCCGGCAAATGCCGCACATAGTCGCGAGAAAACGGAGCGGGCCGGTAATTGTCGTGATAGGGGCGGCGAAAGGGCCCAAAGATCTGTTTCCACTCCGGCTTATTGTGCAGCTTGTAAGCATAGGTGAAAGCGTGCCCCGCTTCATGCCGCAGATACATCATGATTTCCCGAGCATCCTCAAGATCGTGCGTCTCTTTCTCCAACTGCGCCAAAGCCGCATGAGCCAAATAAAACGGAATCCCAATAATCGGCTCGCCCGAAGGGCATCCCCACTCATCGGTCAAATAGCAAGCCGGACGAAACTTAGTCAGCCCCTTAGCCTCCAGTTCGCGATAAAGCTGCTCGACAAACCGCTCCACCGGAGACCCGGCAAGCGTAAGCCCCAGCTCGCGAATCGGCCGGCTCAGAAGTTCCTGGTACGCGGGTTCAGGTTTCGCGATCTCGTGCACAAACGCTCGCTCACAAACAGTCTGCAACCGCGCAAGCACACACGGGGAGAGGCAGTGTCACTAAGGTTAACAGTAATGGAAAGCGCGATGATTGGGGAGTGACTGCGGTAATGCGGGCGGCGGAAACGAATTGGCCGTCTCGATAAGACTCGAACTCCTGACCTCTACCGTGTCAAGGTAATTGATCCCATGTACAGCAAGAGCGGGCAATCTGGGCACATGACGCACTTCGACATGAACGGCGTCCCGGCATGGGTCTGGCCGCGTCATCGCCAATCTTGCCTAGATTACTGCACCGCGAGCGATACGCTTGCAGTGTTATGAAGTGAGCCGGACGTTCCCGTGACGGTTATGGTGTAATTCCCAGCAGGAGTTCCGATGCTCCCTCCGTGCGAACCTCCATTGCTGCCCCCGCCACAAGCAGCTTGAAACACTAAACCGGTGATGAGCAGAGCGGCAAAGAGAAGAATCAGCAACTTTCTGTTCCTTGCTCGCGCCGAGCCGAATTTGATTTTGATCAACGTTACTCCAAACAGGGGAAGTGAAAACGCACAAAACACCCAGGATCGCCCCAATGGTGTCGACAGTGCCATTGCAGGCGCAGTGGTCGTGACGGTAAGTGTCGCTGGAGTTCCAGGCGTCGCAGAACTTGGAGTGACGGAGCACTGTGGTGCCAACTGCGGCGATGGCGACACAGAACAGGTGAGCGAAACGGAATTGTTGAAGCCGCCGACGGCAGTCACATCAATGTTGGAGGTGGCCGATTGTCCTGGGCTTACTGTCGCGGGCGAAAGCGTGGATGTGGAAACAGAAAAATCGGGAGATCCAGCCGCCAGGGCGGCCATCAGGGGCTGGCCGTTCATGCTGCCCCATCCGGTCGTCAGGTCATAGCCAATCACGGCGTTATAGAATTTCGATTGTCCATTGGTATCGTTATTCCCGCTGGTGATGTCGTGGAAGTCGCTATTGTAGCTGGAACCCTGGCCGATCGCGTAGAGGGTTGGGTTGATAAAACCCAGACCGGCCGCTTGGCCATTGGCCACTAGCTGCTGGTTGACCAGCGCCAGCCATGCAGCCCAGCGCGGCGTGGCAAAGCTGGTGCCGCCCCAATTTTCCGCGCAGCTACCGTTGTCATAACAGATGTAATTGACGAAGTCCGCTTGCAGCGCGACGTCCGGGGAATTGCGTAAGGCGGTTGAACCCCCATTGGACGAGTTGATGACCGGTGACTGCCAGCTCTGGATGGGGAAGTATGTGGCGCCATGGTCAGCCGGCCCGCCGCCACCACCCTCGCCGAAATCGTTCCACACCACTTCCGACTGCCACGCGCCACCAGCGCCAGCGGTGGTTAACGCGGTTCCGCCAACCACCGTGACATGAACGTCCTCCGCCGGATAGCCCATATCCTGGAGGTGGTTACCGGTATAGGCTCCGAAGTCCCCGGAAAGAGTAAAAAAGGTTTGACCTTGCGTCGCCATTTCCTCGAAATAGGGATCGTCGGTCGCAGGATCATCGGGAGACCACCACCAAGAGTTGCTCAGTTGCTTGGCAACATTATCCGTGGCCATTTGACTGAATATGTACCCGTCGACGCCAACCCCGAATCTTTCCGGCCCAATATAGACGCGGAGTTGACTCAGGCCGGGAGCCACCGAAACCGCTTGTTCTATATCCAGACAGACTTCGCCTTCGTCATTGGCGTTGTTCCATGTCGTAGCGGAGCCGCCATCCACAACTATGTTGTCGATCGGGACGTTGTTGGTCTGATGGATGTTCGAGAAGTACAAGCTAACATCGCTCGCGGCGTAGCCTGCAAACTCCGCGAGCCCGACCGTTTGTCCGGCGCCGGTGTTGGACCCCATGTTGTATGCTGCTCGCATGTCGCTGCCGAGAAACGTCCCGCCCGGACCCGAGCCCGTGCCCGTGACGTTCCGGACCTCTGGTGTGATTGCGCGCGCCCAGTTCCGCGGGACGTGGTCCTCCCCCGGGATGCGGGTAGGAGTAATTGTTCAGACCGGAGATGTGCGATACGGGCACATCCAGAGCGAATGAAGGCTCCCGATCCGGTGAATAAAAGATGCGGTTTTCCGTCGGATGCTGATAGGTTCGCATCGTGACATTGAAGGCCTTTTCGATTTGCGCCACCGAGCCGCGGACAACCACCATCAGGCGATTCGGAGACTTATAGGTCACGGCAAAACCATTGGCTTCGGCGAAATCGGCAACTTTCTGGTATTCCGCTTCCGTGCGGCCGAACCTTTCGGTGAACTCAGCCACGCTGAGCCAGTGGCGGTAGTCGGGGCTGGTTGGGTCGGAAAGCCGATCTATCAAACTGGTCAGTTCGTCTTCCTTGCGCACCGGCATGTGGATGACGAGGTTTAAGCGCTGAGTGGATGGAAGAAAGCCCACCGGCATTGCATGCCCGCTGGTAACTGCGGAGCGAACGTGCTTGTGCAATACCTGGAACGCCTGTTGGGCTTGCCCTGGAATTGTGAAAAAAAAGAACGCAGCCGCGCAGACAACCGCAGCGAGGCCTGACGGAACTCTGGGCGAGAACAATTGCCGATTTTTGCCAACGCCCAGATTTTTACGCATATTCGCCTCCTCAAGGAAGTTATCTTTTGGCCCCAACATTTGACTCCAAAGAACCGCTGCCATTGTACGGCCCCCACATTCCACCTCACAAAAAGTACTTCGGGTGACTGTTGTTCGAAGGGTGGGCCCCAGCTCCACGTGCCGAGCCAACCCTCCCGCTAACCGGACACTCGACCGGGGACGCCAGCCCACCCAATAACGGATTTTGTAATAATTACAGCGTAACTATTACTCTGTTGTGTCTCTTTAACCACAACCGGCCATGAGCGTTATCAATGACTTGCGGGCCATCTCACATGGAAACGCATGACTACAGGTCAGACACAACGGCCACTGTACGTATGCCGGTGTACATACATTTTTACCTGCACAAGTGTTCCACGTGGAACATTGTGCGTACACAACTGAGACCCGCCCCCTGGGGCCCCTTCAGAAACCTGGCGGCCGCTCGCCCGCCACCCCGAAGCTGCGTTCGAGAGCGATCCCGACCCGCCCCAAAGTCCCTTCGTCGAAAAGCTGGCCGATCAGCGTGATGCCGTGGGGCACGCGACGCGGCGGAGAAAACTTTGGCAGCGAATGATTCGGATCGGGCGCCCAGTCGCTGCGCGCCTCCGACACTTCGACAAAGCCCGCACGCAGTGTAAGCGCGGGATGCCCGGTGAAGTTAGTAAGCGTAAGCATTTCGTCCCGCAGCGAAGGCACAAGCAGCAGGTCAACTCGAGAAAACACGCGCGCCATCTCCTCCGCCACTTTGCGCCGGAAGCGGTCGGACTGCACGAAGTCCACAGCTGAGAGGAAGCGGGATTGACGGAAGAGATTGGGCCACGCGTCAGGCACCTGAACCTTCAACTGATGCAATGCCCCGCTGAGTGTGAGTTCCTCGAACGCAGCTGCGGCTTCGGCGAAGAGAATCAGATCAAGCGAATCGTAGGGCCAGTCGGGAAGTGTGACCTCAACCGGAACCATGCCCAGCTTTTTGACAACGTCCAGTGCGGCACGGTCGACGTTGGTTGCCGGGTTTTCCTTCATCCATGCGGGGAAATAACCGACGCGCAGCCCTTCCACGGCAGCACTCGAGTCGAAGTCAAGCTGGCTTGGCACGCTGGCCAAGTCACCGGCGTCAGGCCCGGAAATAGCATGCAGCACCAGCATTGTGTCTTCGACGTTTCGGGCCATGGGGCCGAGTTTATCGAGCGACCAACAGAGCGTCATCGCGCCGGAGCGTGGCACACGGCCGTAAGTGGGCCGCAAGCCGGTAACGCCGCAACGCATGGCGGGAGAAACGATGCTGCCCCCGGTCTCGCTTCCGATCGCAAAAGCCACCAATCCCGCAGCCGTGGCCGCGCCCGGCCCAGCGCTTGAGCCCGACGATCCTTCCTCCAGCAACCACGGGTTCATCGTCTGTCCGCCGAACCAGATGTCATTGAGCGCCAACGCTCCCAGACTCAGCTTGGCCACCAGCACCGCGCCCGCCGCATGGAGACGTTCTCACGACCGCAGCGTCCTCGGTGGGCACGCGGTTGCGGAAAGGCTCGGCGCCATAGGTAGTAGGAATTCCCGCTGTATCGAGAAGATCTTTGGCTCCCCACGGAATGCCGTGCAGCGCACCGCGGTACTTGCCGGCGGCGATCTCCGCGTCGGCCTGTTTGGCCTGTCGGAGCGCGAGGTCGCGTGTCAGGGTGATGACGCAGCGCAGCTTGGGGTCGAACTGCTCCAGACGCTTCAGATAAATTTGAGTGAGGCGCTCCGAGCTGAGTTGGCGCTGCTCAATCCAGCGCGAAAGCTGCACCACCGAGGCGAAGGCAATGTCTTCGTCATCTGCAGGCAGGGGTTTCGGATCGGTGCTGCTGCGCACAAATCGGTCGCGCTCGGGACCTGCTTTCATGCCCGGCAGCACCGGGCTCCACTGCGTCGCAGGAGCGAGGGTTGTCTCCAGCGCTACTTTCCGCGGCCCGGTGCGGCGCTCGTACAGGGCGGCCATATTCGTGCGCCAGCTGCCCGCGGCCTGCGCGCGCTCGGGTTCGGTCAATTCGATCTGAACCAGCTTTTGCGCCTCCGCAAAGGTCGAAGGCGACACTTCAGGCCCGACTGCCGGCCCGGCGCCAAATGCGGGCGGCGCCCCAGGCGGCAAAGCGCTGGGCGTCTGCGCACGGCTGTTGTCTGTGAGGGCTGCGCCGATCAAGCCAACGGACGTGAGCGTGAGGAATTCCCTGCGCGATTTTGACATAAGTCCTCCGAACAGCATTTTCCAGAGTTACCAAAGAATTGACAACAAGACTTCCGGCGTACTTGGCCATCATCTACGTTTTACTTAGGCGACCGGGGTCGTTCAGAACGGACCGATCAGTGCGCTGGTGGACTTGGGACTAGGCAAGGCCTACGTTTTGTTGGGCGACACCAGCAAGGCCCCTGCTGCCTAGTAGGACTGCTTCGATAGCTGCTGAACTCAGTGCGTTTACGATAATGATATTAGTGCAATGGGGCTACGCCAGCAACCCTTCTGAGATGCCGCCAACACCGCAGTTTTTATTGACTTGAACGTTTCATCCAAGTAAGATTCGCCACTCATGACCGGCCAGACCATTCGCACTGCCGCATTGTCGAAAAGCTCGGAGGCGGCGGGATGGGCGTGATCTACCAGAGCATGCGTCGAATGGGCTTCCGAGTTTGCTTTGAAACTGAGTTGCTGAAGATAGTAGCCACGCGGTGCTTTCCCCTCGTTTTAGTCGTATGGCTGCTCGGCTGTCTGGCGCCCGCGCCCGCCTGGGCGCAAAAACTTTATTGCAAACCTTGCTGGCATAGCTTCGGGGAGGTTCAGATCGGAAGCTCCAGCTCCTACTCCTTCCAACTCACGAACACCGGCGACAAAACGCTGCAGATCACTTCGGCGTCGGAACAGGGGAGCGCTTTCTCACTCGGCAATTTCCCGTTGCCAGTGATCCTCCAGCCCGGGGCGAGCGTCGAGTTGCCCGTCATTTTCACACCGACTGCCAAAGGGTACATCAACGGCATCCTCACGCTGGTGAGTAATGCCCGATACTCACCGCTTAACATGCTTGTCACGGGGTTCGCCGTCTACCCCTCCGGCGCCGAACTCGAAGTGAATCCTGCGACGCTCAATTTCGGTAACGTCAGAGTGGGATCGAGTGCCACCCTGCAGGCTACGTTGACGGCCAAGAACGCTTCCGTAACTATTTCCTCAGACCCGTCAACGAGCTCGGAGTTTGCCATCCGCGGGCTGAATCTGCCGGTAACCATTCATGCTGGACAGAGCCTTCCCGTCACGATTCAATTCACGCCGAACGGCTCGGGCACGGCCTCCGGCAAAGCGGGACTCATCAGCAATGCGGCGAACTCACCAACGGTGGAACAGCTGACCGGTACGGGCGTGGCGCAACCTTCCTATAACGTCTATCTTTCCTGGAATGCGAGCACCAGCGAGGCGGTGGGATACAACGTGTTCCGCGGCAACGCCCAGGGAGGCCCCTACCAGCGGATCAATAGCGCGCTCGACGCTTCGACCAATTACACAGACTATACGGTTGCGGCCGGGACGGTCTACTACTACGTCACCACCTCGGTGAACGCCCAAGGGCAGGAAAGCGCCTATTCAAGTCCAGTCGAGGCGGTGATACCGTAACGACCGCGATGGTTAGTGCAACCGGTTCCATGACAATGTCGGCCTCGCCTGCGCGCAGGAATTCATAGACGGTACCCGACGGCATCGCCCTGCCATGCTGCTTCAGGGAAGGTTCAGCACCCAGGCGCCCAGACCATGCGAGGCGGCGTAGAGCAAGCGCGCGTTCGGTACGATGGTCAAGCCCGGGATCTCAACGTTTGGCATACCCTTCGCCGCAAGCCCCCAGGACGTTGACCCAGAGCGTAAACGATACACGCCAAAATCGCTGGACGCGTAGAGGTCCCCCGTCACGGTGTCGAGCACGACATCGTTGATCGGAAGATCGCTTAGGTCGTAGCTGCGGTCGGTGAAGGTTGCCGTCTGCGCGACTGGGTCATAGGTCACCTCGAACACATGTCCGGGAGTTGACGGCGTGCTTTTGCTGTAACCGTCATACGAGATCCAGGCGTGGTTGGAGTTTGCTGGGTCGATGGCGATTCCAGTTACGAAGCGGTTCGGAGCGGCCGGCGAACTGGTATCGAGACGCGTGAACACCACCGAGGTATTCGGATCGGCATCCGCGTTGGATGAAATAAAGACGCGTCCGGTGCTCGTCGCCGCCCACAGCGTGGAGGTGTCGGATGCGGTCCTTTGAACCGCGGCCACGGACCCTCCCGCCCAAGTGCCTAGACTGGCCGAGGTCAGCGAGGTAGCTCCGATCGTCACCCAGTCACCGCACCCCACCGTGAAATCGCCGGTGAATTCGTTGCAATGCTTGCGGAACGTTGACAAACTCATGGTTCCCATTCCGTGGGTCTTGGTGCGATAAACGGTACCCGTTCCGACGAACATCGTCCCGCCAACTTTGGGATCGCTGATGATGGGAACGTAGAATTCCTCGCCGGTGAAGAGAATGGGATCGCTGATCCAGTTCCAGTCGGACGTGGTGCCATTGCTGAAGTTCACGTCGACTTGAGCGTAGTAATAAGTGTGGAAGCGGAATTTCGGGTTGACGACGTCAAACCCGGACTGCCCGCCGTCGCCAAACATGGTTTGTTTAAACAGGCCAGGCGTGGTAGTGGACTGCCACGTGCCATTGTCCTGCGTGCCGCCCTGTAGAAGGGTTGAGTCGAACGGGCTCACGGACAAGCTGTAAAACTGGAGCGAGGAGACTCCTTTGTTCAGGCTCTGCAACTGAGTGGGAACCTGGGAGAGCAGTTGTTGGCAACGGGTAAGCACCGCGCCCGAGAGCCCGCGAGAAGCGCAGTTCCCGGAAATATCAGCCAAGGCTCCGCTGGAGCGCATGATTCCGCCGTCGTTGCTTTCGAAGAATTGCAGCGGGTTGCTGGGATTGGTAATGAGAGAGTGCTGATCCGGATGCAGACCGTTGGGATGCAAGGCGTCGGTCGCGTCCATCGTCATATCGGTGAAGGTTTTTCCGCCATCCGTAGAAAGCACGACGCCGCGGCCATTCGAGATGTTTCCGGTTTCTCCATAAGCATACGACCCCCCGACGTAAACAACATCCGGATTTCCCGGTGGTGTATACACAAAGTTGTCGTACCAGCATTGGCCTTCACACGAATCGTAGGTGGCGTATAGAGGAGAAGCGGGATTCTTACTGGTTAGAGAGAAGAAATTGGGAGTGCCGGTTGCGACGTTGTTGCTGATGAACGTTTGCGCAGGCGGCGCGCCTTCCTGCCCAATGGTTAAATACATGCGGGTATTGCCGTTCGGCAACTTGGTGACCGCGATCTCCGGCCTTTCCGTAAAACCGGTGGCGACCGGGTTGGCGATGGGGAGGAATATCTGATTCCAGGTGTTGCCGCCATCGTTAGAGCGCCACACGCCCTTGGCGTATGCCGAAGCGTAGACGATGTTGGGGTTGGAGGGATCGAGCGCCACTCTTCGCACCCCGCGCACCGAGCACAGGGTCAGATTAGACGCGACATTGAGGGTGTTACGGCAGCCCGCCGTCGAAGCCGCCCCATTGAAGATGAACGACCAGGTAACGCCGCCATCCGTCGATTTGTAGAGTCCCCATGGAGGCGCACCAGGTGCCAGGGTAGCCTCGCCACCATAGACAGAGGATATGCCGCGCACCCCACGCGTGGTCGCTGCGTACATGGTGTTGGAATTCGTTGGGTCGAAGGCAATAGAACCAATCGCTCGGGCATTGAAAACGTTCTTGCCAATTGGCCCACTCCAGGTGTCACCTCCATCGGTGGACTTATACAAACCGACGCCAGCTTCGCTGTCGCCGGAAGCGTTCGCCTCGCCCGTCCCGACCCACACATTGTTGCTGTTGTTCGGGTCCAGTTCCACCGATCCCGCAGCGTTCATGCCAAAAGAGCCTGCGAGGTATGTCCAAACCGGTTGAGCTTTCAGTGCATCGTTGGTGCGCCACACACCGCCACCAGCGGGAGTAGCCCACAGCCGACAGTTGCCGGGAACGCACGCTGGATCGATTGCCAATGCCGTGGTGCGCCCTCCTGCCAAATAGGCATTGGGAACGTAGCTGAATGAGTTGCGGAGGGGCGTAAGCGGATAAAGCGCGCTCGTGGGCCCCAATGATACCCAGGTTGCGGCAACTGACGCGGCGTCGGCGTTGGCCGGACCTTTCACCAGACGCACGGCGTGGGCGGCGCGCGCACCCTCAATCTTGTCCAGCGAAATGTCTTTCGCGGGGTAAGCCTGCGCCCTGAATTTCCACTCTGCTGCCGAACCGGCGGGACCCTCGCCCTCGTTGCCGGGTATTGTCCTCATCAGCTTCTCGAGATGGCGTGCCAGCGCGGGCGGCAGGTCAGGTTCGCCGGCAGTGTCCCCCTCCAATTTAGATTGGTTGGCTTCTTCAGCTTCGCTGCCTTCTGTAGCTTGGTTGGCTTCGGTTGCGGTTGTTGTGTTTTCAGCCGGGCTACTCGCTTGAGCGGATGACTCTCTCGTGGTGTCGGAATCGGACGACGCTATGATCCGAGAATCCGTCATGATCACTAACCCGACAGCTAACAAAAGCGCAAGCAAACTGAGCGGCAACAAAATTGGCTTCATAACGCTCCTTATCTGAATCTGAGTTTCTGCTCAACCAATCTGCGAGGGACTCACTCTTGGAACTTCATGCGCTGCGGTTGGGAGAATCTTTGAAAACCCGCCTCACAAGCCGTGATCCGGGACTACTACCCAAGATCGGGGACGCATTATTATCCATTGCGCGCAAGGTGTCAAGAGCATCGTATGGGCTAATATGGGCTCGCGATCAGAGCTTTGCGGGCCAACTAGCAGAGGGAGTGGATCGCGACTGGCGACGCTAACCGCGCTTGAAAGGTTGCGTGTGGCTCACCATGAGGAGCACAGTCTGTGCCAGACGCTCCAAAACCGCGAGATCGCCCTCGTCAAAAGCAAAGGGCTGCGTGGAGAAAACCTCCAGCACTCCAACGACCTCACGCTCGTAGCGGATGGGTGCGGCCACGATCGAGCGAATACCGAGTCGCCTAGAGATCACGGCTTCGATGCGGGAATCGGTCTCGGCGTCGTCGCAACGCAGGGTTTTTCCTGTACGTATGCACTCCCCGGAAAAACCCGAGTTGATATCTACGTGCGTCCCGAGGGGTGGTCCGCCGGTTCCGACGCTGGCCCGGCACATCATAGGACCTCCGTCGACGATGGCGATGGCCGCGCCAGTGCCGCGTAAGAGCGTACGCGCGCGTTCGCCGATCACCCGCAGCGCCGTATTCAAATCCGACCCGAGCGAGTTGAACTCATACTGAATTGAGGTCGAAACCGGTGGCCGACCATGGATTCCTGCTGCGCCAGCGTCGGCTTCCAAACTACCAGCTTCGGCTTCCAAACTAATGGATCGCGGCTCGCGAGTTGCGTTGCCTGAAGACTTGCTGCCCAAGCCCAAACCAGGCACTCGGTCGAAGCTAAGCTTCGGTGCCTTGCGACTGGGCGCTGTGTCATTGAGTACCAGCCACTCATCCAAGCGCTGGCGCGCCTCCACGGGGAGCTCGGAGAATCGCACCCCAGCGCGACCGAGAGCGTCTGCCCATGCGATATAGCCAGTCGTCTCCAGGTGGGTGTCCAGGTGGGTGTCCAGGTGGGTGCCCAGGTGGGTGCCCGAATCCGGCAGATCGACGCTGAGTTGAAATTGGTGGTCAGCTTCCAGGGGAACGGCGGTTTGCATTGACAGGCCCTGCTCGCTGAGATCCAGAATCATGCCGCCCGTGACCCCATCGAAACTGGCAAAGATTGGCCCATGCACCTTATGCCGCAGGCAACCACGTCTGTCTGTAATCATCGTCCAGCCTCCACTCCGCAGTTTTCTCCCCATCAACGCACGAAATCATCAGTTCGAAAGAAACGATGCGTACGGGCCTTAATGCGCTAGGGTGGAGAGTCTCCGGCGATTGTGCTGCTCCGATGATCGGGGCAAAGACCTGTGAAAAAGAAGTGTACGACGGGATTCCCCGCACTTCCCGCAACGAGTCCATACGGCTCGTTGAGACGAAGCAGCGGGGACGCGGCGGGACTAAGTTTGGACCATCTACGGGTAACACCCCGAGAAGGCTTAGTTGCCGCTGCCGCAGGTACAAATGCCCGCGCCGCTGCCTAGTTGCTTCAAGTAACTGCACTCATTTTGCAGAACTGTCCCTTCGCCGCCCAGCGGCACCTGGGTAAAGTTTCTTTCCGTTACTTGGAAAGTACCGTCGCCGTCGGGTTGAGGGTTAGTCTCCGAACCAACGATTATGCCAGTCGGGGCCAAGGAGCCGGGATCACATTGCGGATTCTGTGTGGGATCCGACGACACGACCTCGATCATGCCCGCTTGCGGTAGTGTCCCGCTCAGAGTATTTGCCGTGAGATCGTTGAGCAAGGACAATGTCAGCAATCCGCTGTCCGACACCGGGCATCCACAACACTCGTTCAATACCTGATGCTGGTCGAACACGTAGACCATGGCACACAGGTTTTCGCCCGTAAGACCGGTGTTAGTAAGCCGAACGGTGCCTTCAATACCTGACGTCTGGGCATAGGCGGCATCAAAGTAATTCACGAGAAGGAGTGGCGTTACGGTGACACTAACCGATCCAGTTACACCGCCGGCTTCTGCGAGGATCGTCGTCGAGCCCACTTGGTTGGCAGTGGCCATCCCGCCGCTGTTCACGCTCGCTATCCCCGGCTGCGCCGAACTCCACGCTACGGTTCCCGTTCCTGTCATGTTCTCGGTTGTTCCATCGCTCAGCGTTGCCATCGCCTGGAGCTGACTGCTACTCCCCAAGACCATGGATAACGGTGAGGGGACAATGTTCAGGGCGATAGGTGACTCTACAGTGAGACTAACCGACCCACTAATGCCATTGCCCCCTGCGAGAATCGTCGTCGCGCCAACCTGTAAAGCAGTCACCAGTCCGCCGCTGCTCACGCTGGCAATGCCAGGCTGCGTCGAACTCCACGCTAGGATTGCGGTCAGGTCTTGCATTCTTCCATCGCTCAACGTTGCGATCGCTTGGAGCTGGCTGCTAGTCCCCGGGGCCAGCGAGAGGGTTGCAGGGACGATGTTCAGAGCGCTGACCGGTACTACGGAGAGACTAGCCGACGCAGTAAAGCCACTGGTCTGTGCCTGGATCGTCGCCGCGCCAACTTGGTCGGCAGTCACCACTCCGGCGCTGCTCACGGTAGCAACGCCCGCCCCTTGCAAACTCCATGCAACCAATTCGGTCATATCTCGCGTTGATCCATTGCTCAAGGTTGCGATCGCTTGCAGCTGGAGGCTGGTCCCCACGGACATGAATAGTGTTGCCGGGGTAATGTTCAAGCCGACTACCGCAGCGGGAATCACTGTCAGGTTTGCGGTTCCGGTCACGGATCCGACGTTCGCGATGATGCTCGTGGTTCCCATTGCCCAACCTGTCGCCATACCTCCCGCTGTGATCATCGCCACATACGGATCCGATGAACTCCACGTCACCGATGAAGTCAGAGTTTTCTTGCTTTTATCGCTGTATGTCCCCATGGCAGCAAAAGGTAACGTCTCGCCCTCCGGGATCGTCCCATTTGCCGGAGTGACCGCGATGGATACCAGCGCGGGCGGCCCAACCGTCACCGTCGTCGAGCCGCACACCGAGCCCGCACACGCACTCACTGTTGCCGTGCCGCCCTTGCCCAGGGCATAGGCCGCGCCCATGTTGCTGGCATCGTCGGTGATGCCGACGGCCGCGCCGTTTGAGGAGTTCCAGGTCGCCGAAGCAAGCTGCTCCGTGCTGCCGTCGCTGAAGGTCCCAGTGGCGATCAACTGCTGCCCGGCATCGAGAGGAACCGTCGGGTTGCTCGGACTCACCGAGATGGAAACGAGGTTCTGCGGGGTCAGAGTGCCCGGTTCGTACAGCTCGGCGCTGGCCAGATAACCGCTGGAGTTATGACCGCCTGCAACCAGATTCATTCCGTTGTTCAGCAGCGAAGCCGTGTGCAAGTAACGCCCGTTGTTCAGGCTGCCGGTCGGGGCGAAGGCCTCGGTTGCGGGATCGTAAAGCTCCGCAGCGGTCAAGTAAACGCTCGAGCCGTAGCCGCCGGCCATCAGATCCGTTCCATTGTTCAGCAGCGTCGCCGTGTGGAGGATGCGCGCGGTATTCAGGCTGTCGTTGAGGGTGAAGCTTCCGGTCGAGGGATCGTACAGCTCGGCACTGGCTAAAGCGTTGCCATTGGAGTCCTCGCCTCCCGCAATCAGCACCATGCTGTTGTTTAGCAGCGTCGCCGTGTGCCTGTAGCGCGCGGTGTTTAGGTTGAGCGTGGGCGTGAAGGTTGCAGTCGCGGGATTGTATAGCTCGGCACTGGCTGAGGTGTTGCCGTTATTGTCGTAGCCTCCTGCAATCAGCACCGTGCCATTGTTCACCGTGCCACTGTTCAGCAGGGTTGCGGTGTGATAGACCCGCGCGGTGTTCAGGCTGCCGGTAGGGGCGAAGGTGCCGCTCATGGGATTGTACAGCTCGGCACTGACCAGGGCGCCGGCGGAGCCCTGCCCTCCCGCAATCAGCACCATGCCGTTGATCATTGTTCCGTTGATCATGGTCGCCGTGTGGAGTTCGCGCGCGGTATTCAGGCTGCCCGTGGGAGTGAAGGTCCCGGTCGCGGGATTGTAAAGCTCGGCACTAGCTAAGATGTTGCCGTTCTCAGCGTAGCCTCCCACGATCAGCACCATGCCATTGTTCAACAGGGTTGCGGTGTGATAGAGGCGCGCGGTGTTCAGGCTGCCGGTGGGAGTGAAGGTCCCGGTCGCGGCATTGTACAACTCGGCACTGGCTAAGACATTGCCGTTATAGCCTCCCGCAATCAGCACCATACCGTTGTTCAGCACTGTCGACGAATGTGAGGCGCGTGCTGTGTTCAGGCTGCCGGTCAAAACAAAGCCTGCGGTTACGGTCAACGTAGTCGAGCCATTGATCGCACCCGACGCCGCCTGCATCGTCGTCGTGCCTACGCCGGCCGTCGTGGCCAATCCCTGCGAGCCAGACGCATCGCTGATCGTCGCCACGCTTGGAGCCGATGAACTCCACGCCGCTGTGCTCGTCAAATTCTGCGTGCTGCTGTCGCTGTACGTTCCGGTGGCTGTGAACTGCTGCGTAGTGCCCACGGCAATCGAAACATTTCCCGGCGTCACCGCAATCGACACCAGCACCGGCGAAGTCACCGCTACCGTGGCTGAGCCGGTAATACTGCCCAGCGTCGCGCTGAGGGTCGAGGCGCCGATTTTCACACCGGTCGCCAGACCTCCCGCTTTGATCGTCGCCACACTCGGAGCCGATGAACTCCACGCTGCTGTGCTCGTCAGATTCTGCGTGCTGCCGTCGCTGTACGTTCCCGTGGCCGCGAACTGCTCCGTATTCCCCGCGGCAATCGAAGCGTTCCCCGGCGTCACCGCAATCGACACCAGCGCCGCCGACGTGACCGTCAGCGTGGCTGAGCTGGTAATACTGTTCATGGTCGCGCTGAGGCTCGCGGTGCCCGCTGTCACAGCCGTCGCCAGACCTGCCGCTGTGACCGTCGCCACGCCCGGAGCCGATGAACTCCACGTTGCGGATTGAGTCAGATTTTGAACAGTTCCATCGGAGAAGTTCCCGGTCGCGGTCAGCTGCTCGGATTGACCTACAGGCAGAGAGGACTGGTTCGGACCGACCGTCAAATTGAGCAATGCGGGCGGCCCGACGTTGACCGACGTGCTGCCAGTTAAGCCTTGATAGATCGCAGACAATTGTGCGACGCCTTCACCCACGCCCGTTACGTCGCCTTGAATGCTGATCGTGGCCACGGCTGGCTGGCTCGTCTGCCAAGTTACCGAAGCACCTAAGGCGTGCGTAGTCCCATCCGCATAGTAGCCGGTAGCGCTGAGCTGCAGAGTTGTGCCTTTCGCAATGGTTTGGTTAGTGGGAACAATCTTGATTTGTGAGAGTCTTGCCGGGACTTGTGATGTGCTCCCCGAACCGCAACTGAAGAACAAACTTAAGCCAATGAGCACACCAAGAGCGCTGATTGTACGACCGGCTGGCCAAAACTCCATGGGCGCACTCCTGGGGCAATTCGGGGGGAGGGACAGCGCACGAACTAACCAAATAGAACTATATCGACTGGACTATTCTGCGGAAATTCTCAAATCGTACTAACCCATTTGGATAGCATGTCGGCGTAGGTCGAACGGCCAAGTCTAAGAGCCGGCCGTTCTCCCACAAATGGGGGGAGCGTGGCTAGACAACAAACTGAAGGCCACTGATGTAGCTCGCAGATTTGTTCCCGCGCTTGGCAGTCCATCGCACCTGCATGAGCGTGGGAATCGCGACTGGAGCATCCAACACAGGTAAATCGCAGCACAGGAACGTGGCCGCCTGCAAGGGATACGAACTAAGGATGCAGACGCCGCCGTTGCTCAGATTATGAATGCGGCCGTCAAATTCCTTTGGCGGTGGGGCACTCGCCATCTGATCCGATAGCAAACTCCGTGCATGCACTTCAAGCATCTGCGGATAACGCTCGTGGTGGCGTCGTTCTCGCTCTGAGGGATAGGTCACAATAGTGGCATGATGCCCGAAGTCCGGGATCCAGTAAATTCTTCAATCGGACTAATCCTCTACTAAACCTCGAATGCGGCAAAAACCTAAGCGTTTGGCCTTGATCCTGCAACCTTCCCAGCAATTCCAGAACGGGTTGAAACCTTCATTTTGACCATTACCAATCGAAGGAACGCTTTTACGGTATTAGGACTGATCTTCATCCGGGTTGCGATCTCTTTGCTGGTAAGACCTTGCAGAAGCAGTTCGACGGTTTCACGTTCACGTTGAGTCAGATCAAACTCTTCAGAAATTTCTAAGAGCCCATTGCTTTCCGCTGCGGTCCGCTCCAGCAGCACAGCGAAAGCGGGCTGAACGGGATAATGTCCGTTGCAGTCGACTCGAAAGTTCTTACAGATATAGCGCCGTTTACCCGACTTAAACTCTTTGACGAAAGCCGGTCCGTCCTGATTCCCATGGTCGAGGAGGGTGGTGCGGACCCGGTCCGCAAGAAAGACCTTGGGTTGCTTGATCCGATCCGCCCCGCTGGGGAAGCAAAGGATTTGAAGGGCGGGATCGTTGGCTGCAATCAGATTGAATCCACCATCTAGCAACAAAAAGCCGTTGGTGCTTGGAGCCATCGACACTGTGTTCTCCTTGGTTCGAAAACGGCGGTCCCGCCACGCCCCGAAAACCTCACGAGGAGTTCTCCTGGGTGCGGCCGGACACCTCCCGGTCAAGACCACGATCAAGGGGACGTTCTTTAATTGAGTTACGGTCCGGGCTTTAGGTGGGGGAGTGGCACTCGCAGCCACAATACTATGGCCCGATGACAGCGTTAACAGTTTCCTGCAGGAGACGTACCTTTGTCAAGAGGAATAAACGGATTGGCTAGCCCAATCGTGGCATTGCTGCCGGGGAGATTTCCGTAGTTAACTGGTTGTGTTCAGGGCAGATTCCATGAGCTTGAATCCGGGGAGGACGTTCGGTCGTCGTCAGAGCCCGAATGCGCTGCCAGACCCGACTCTCGGTGCCGAGCGACGAAGTCATAAGATCTAAGATCTAAAGACAACGCGTCGTAATGCGTGTGCGATCCCGATCCTGCTCTGAAACCGGATCTAGCGCTGGATCGCGATCCCGCAAAACTAGCGGGAGGTGTAATATGTATTGGAGTCCGCCAGCGCGGTCTTCCCCCCGGCGGTGGCGCAAGCCGCATCCAAGAAGTTGCGTTTGCGCGCGACCGTTTGCAGCCGTCGATATTTGCGAACGGAAGTGAGGGGCGGTTATGCACAGAGATACTCCAGCAAGGTGCGATCGCCGCATAGGCGGTTCGCGAAGAAGGTTTGTTCTCGAATTGCTCACTCGCATTCGAGGCGGCCCGCGCATCGCGGTCGCAGTCGGCCTGCTGGCTTGTTTTGGATCGCAAGGACTCTGGGCCTCAACCTCTCCTGAACCAGCGTTGACCGTTCATCGCTCAACGCGTGCCGTTCCGCACAGATTCACCGTTCATCCAGACGGAGCTACCGTCCCCGCCAATCAAACTCAGCGCTTCGAAGTTACTGACGCTCAGGGAAGGCCCGTCGCCGTGCATTGGAACGTCTCGGGGATCGGCTGTTTCGGCGCGGCCTGCGGGACCATCGACAAACAGGGAGTCTACCGGACGCCGTCTTCACTTCCGCAGCCGCGAGTCGTTATTCTCGAAGCCGTTGTAGTTGCTGACCCCAATTACTCTGTATTGACGCAGGTCCGGCTTGAGGATGCCGCCACCGCTCCCGTGAGTCCTCCTTCCGCCCAGGTCGCCGCCGGGAAAACGCAACAGTTGACGGCCCCAGTAGTGGGGAGACAGAACGTTGTCCGCAGCCCCGAATTGCCGCTGCAGTCGGCGGTTGCCGCCGCCCCGGTGGTGGGAAAACAGAGTGTCGCCCACAACGCCGATTTGCCGCCGCTGCCGTCTGCAGTTGCCGCCGCCCCGGTGGTAGGAAGACAGAGCGTCGCCCGCAACGCCGAAATGCCGGCGCTGCCGTCTGCAGTTGCCGCCGCCCCGGTGGTAGGAAGACAGAGCGTCGCCCGCAACGCCGAAATGCCGCCGTTGCCGTCTGCAGTTGCCGCCGCCCCGGTGGTGGGAAAACAGAGTGTCGCCCACAACGCCGACTTGCCGCCGCTGCCGTCTGCAGTTGCCGCAGCCCCGGTGGTCGGAAAACAGAGCGTAGCCCACAACGCCGAGTTGCCGGCGCTGCCGTCTGCAGTTGCCGCAGCCCCAGTGGTGAAAAAACAGAACATTGCCCGCAAGACCGAATTGCCAATATTGCTGGGTGCGGCCCCAGCGGGGGGACAACAGAACGTCGTCCGCAGCACCGGACATCCGCCGCTGCCGAATGCGGCTGCCGCGGCCCCAGCGGTGGGACAACAGAGCGTCGTCCGCAGCACCGAACGGTCGCCGCTGCCGAATGCGATTGTCGCGGCCCCAGCGGGGGGACAACAGAGCGTCGTCCGCAGCACCGGACAGCCGCCGCTGCCGAATGCGATTGTCGCGGCCCCAGCGGGGGGACAACAGAGCGTCGTCCGCAGCACCGGACAGCCGCCGCTGCCGAATGCGGTTGCCGCCGCCCCAGCGGTGGGACAACAGAACGTCGTCCGCAGCACCGGACAGCCGCCGCTGCCGAATGCGGTTGCCGCCGCCCCAGCGGTGGGACAACAGAACGTCGTCCGCAGCACCGAACAGCTGCCGCTGCCGAATGCGGTTGCTGCGGCCCCAGCGGTGGGACAACAGAGCGTCGTCCGCAGCACCGAAAAGCCGCCGCTGCCGGGTGCGGTGGCCGCCGCCCCAGCGGGGGGACAACAGAACATCGCCCGCATCGAACTGCCGTCGCTGCCGTTTGCGGTTGCCGCGGCCCCAACGGGGGGAAGACAGAACGTCGCCCGCAGCTCCGAACAGCCGTCGCTGCCAGGTGCGGTTGCCGCGGGCCCAGTGGTCGGGAAACAGAACGTCGCCCGCAGCGCCGTATTACCGCAGCTGTCGGATGAGGGTGCTGCGGCCCGCGCTGGTACGGCCGCCGGCACGGCACGATCGCCCATGGTCACCTATCAGAATGGCCAACTCACGATTGATGCGGAAACCTTAACTCTGGCCGAGGTGCTGAAATTGGTTGCGGAGAAAACTGGGGCCGAGATCGATGTTCCGTCTGGAAGTGGCCTTGACCGCATCATTGAACACGCGGGGCCGGGACGAGCGGAAGATGTGCTGGCGTCGCTGCTCAACGGATCTCCTTTCGATTTCGTCATCGTGAGTTCTCCGCAACCGCCGCACGATCCGACGCAGGTTTTGCTGTTCCTCCATCGAACGGACACGCCTGCAACCGATCAGACAGTCAGTGCGTCTGCGAATCCGACGACACCCAGCTCGCCTTCGCTTTTTAGACCTCCAAGCACATCTGTGCTTTTCACACCTCCAGCAAATGCCTCGTCCGCATCGGTCGTGGCCCCGCCGCCGCTAGTTATGGGGCCTCCGGCGGAGCCGATACCTCCAGAAGTTCGCGAGCAAATGATGAGGGACTTTAGTCGACAGTTACGTGGGCAGCCCCCACAATGACGACATTATCCGCGCGATGGCCGCGGCCATAAAGCGCCACTTACATATCCCGGAGCCCTCGGGTAACTTAGTTGGATCGTCCCGCAAAGTTACTCTGCGGCATGTGCCGGGTTAATTATTGAACTAATCCATAAGTAGTAGCTTCTGGACGGTAGTGTCCTTGACTACGCCACGTGGGTACTCGTAAAGAACCAAAGAAAGGGTTGAAAGTTCGGTAAGCGCCGATAGCTGCCCCTCCCCTAGCGCCGTGCGCTACAAACAACAGGAGAGTCCAAAAATGAAAAAGCTCGGCTTGTTGCTGCTTCCGATACTGGCAATCACCCTCATGTTGGGGGGCAATGCCTTCGCTCAAAACGTGGGTGACGGTAGCTTCTATTTCGTCACCTATTATTCCAATGCAAATACCAGTGGGGCTCCGGATGGAACGCTGCGTATCATCAACGATGGCGACCAAGCAACTGTAGCTCCAGAGGGCGTGGAAAACGGAACCCTGTGGGCGGCGATCTACGTGTTCGATGACAGCCAGGAGATGAGATCGTGCTGCGCCTGCCAAATCACCTCAGACGGTCTGCTTTCGGAATCCGTGAACAAAGAGCTCACGGCCGACGAATTCACCGGCAGAGGAGAAATGACCCGTGGCGTTATCAAGGTCATTTCGTCTGCGAGCAGTAACCCAGCCGGCCCATCGCCGGAAACCGGACTGCGGGGATGGATGACGCACATCCAGGCAACGACGACCACATTTCCTGCTCCCGGCGCAGGCAACGCTGTGAACGCCGTGGAGAAGGGGCCGTGGTTCGTTACCGAAACCGCGTTGGCCGATTCGAACCTCTCGGAAACCGAACTCATTAACCTGGGAACGCTGTGCTCCTATGGGCTAACGATTGGCAGCGGCTACGGAACCTGCCCCTGCACGCCAGAAGACTACGACTTCTAGTCTTTCGGCTTGAAGGGCGGTGGTAGGGCTGAAATAGCTTCGTTGCTGTTGCAGCAATTCCTCCTGAAACGGCTGGGAGTTTTTCCCGGCCGTTTTCTTTTTAACTCCCAATGCAAAAGAAAAGCCGCAACAAACATGAAGGGTTCCTGGCGAAATATCGCCATGACACTAACTGAGAAACGCCCGAGGGATGGGAGGGAGACGCGGCAAGCCGCTTCTCTACGGAGTGTTCTTCGATTCACTCTTTGTACAGGAAACCAGCGACCACCGTTGCCAGGATTGCGCCTATCCACATTTCGAGCATCCATCCGAGCGGCAACATGCGCGGAACCGGCGACCAGGTGGCTTGCGCAAAGTTGCCAGGCATTCCCGCGAAGAAGCCGACAATCATGCCGATTTTGAGAGCCGTTTTCGGTCCGGCGCCGGCGGTGGCGCGACTCCACGCGTAGAGATAGGCCAGGAGAATCGACATCACGAACACGAGAAGAATCCACTGCCCGACGAAAAACGGATAGCGTGGTTGCTTGAGGAGTAAGCCTTGCTTCTGTAGGGGCTCGTAGAACGGGCCCAGTCGCGTCTGAATAAAAAAGCTCCATGCATTCCACACTACTCCACCGGCAATGCCTCCGAGCCACACCCGAGCCGTATTCAGCTTCATTGTGCCCCCGTTTAAGTTTGGCTTGAATTCGGCACAAGTGTACTCCAGCGGGTCAATAGCGTGGAGTCCCGCGCTGGATGCGGCCGCCGCCTTCGCCTTCCTTGCCAACCCGCAACACGACGGCGGCTGCGTGGCACGCCGGGCCACGCTCTCCGACCTGCTGCACGGCAAGGCCTCGCTGACACCGGAAATGGCGCTGCGCATCGAAAAGGCGTTCGGCCCGGATATGGATCACTTTCTCCGGATGCAACTCGCCTATGACGTGGCGAAAACGCGAGAGCACGCGCGGGGCATCTCAATCAAACGTTATGCTCCGGCCTGAACGAGTGCTGAGAAACTCGTGCGCGCCGGAATCCCCTAGCGGCACGCAGCCGTGGAATCCCACCCTTGCGCAAAAAAACGCGCAAGGATGGGGCACCCGCCATCTTCTTGAAGAAAATTTCTCGCCATGCTGAACGGTGCACAATTTTCTAGGGCAGTGAACCAATTCTCTAAACACAAACCCTAGTGGTCATCTTTGCGGTTAACCGCAAGATTTCGCGTTTTACACCTTGAGTCCCTTAGCCAATTCTCAACATGAAACTTTGTAGTTGACAATCGATGGATTCGGCGTATTGTGGAAAAAAGTGGTCCAAAGTGGACCAAACATTAGAGGTTGTGGGTACAAACGCTAACTTTCGAGGCGCCAGTGGTTTCCGAGACTGACACCGAAAAAAAACGGCCCAACAAACCCGAATCCACTGCTTTTTTGACCGCTTTAACCTCCCCCGCAGTCGTGGCTGTGGTAGCAGCCATAAGTAAACGGAGCCCGTCATTTTCATCAAGAGCGGTGAGCAGGGCACATGTTTCGCGGAAATCACCCAACGCGCGTCGACGAAAAGGGACGGTTAAAAGTCCCGGCGGAATTCAAGCGCGTGATCGACGAGAAATATGCGCAGAAATTCTACATCACAAGTCAGGATGGAATTGTTGCTCAAGTGTATCCCTTCGAGGAGTGGGAGCGGATCGAGCAAAAGCTGGCGGCGCTGTCCACTTTCAACTTGACGAAGAAAAAGTTCTTGACGCGCACGAATTATTACGGGCAGGTCGTGGAGATGGACGGGCAGGGGCGCCTGCTGATCCCGCAGACACTGCGTGAAGCGGCGCAGATTCGCGGGGAAGTGGCAGTGCTCGGCAATCTGACCTATTTGGAAGTTCGGAACCTGGAAGCGCTCGACAAGGAGATTAAAGAGCCCTTCACGAATGAAGACATCAAGACGCTCGACGATTTGGGCATCTAGGAGTGGGCACGGATTCGGATTCAATAGACATCCCCGAGCGGGGTGGGCATGGAGAAGTTGGCCATGTTCCGGTTCTTTTAAAAGAAGCGATCGATTTTCTAGCTGTAAAGCGTGGCGGAACTTATCTGGATGCCACGGTGGGCCTGGGCGGGCACAGTTTAGAAATCGCAAGACGCCTCGGCGCACTGGGACATTTGATTGGCTTCGATAAGGATCCGGGGGCGCTGGAAGGGGCACGAAAAAGACTCGCGCCAGTCGATAGTCGTTCGTCGTTGGTCGTTCGCGAACCAATTTCCGAACGACTAACGACCAACGACCAGCGACCGGATTTGGATTGGCCGACGGTCACGTTGCTGCATCGTTCGTTTGCGGAACTTGCGAACGACCAACGACCAGCGACTATCGACGGCATCCTAGCGGATCTGGGGGTTAGCAGTTTGCAGCTCTCGGACCCGGCGCGGGGATTTAGTTTTCAGGCGGAAGGACCGCTGGACATGCGGATGAACCCGATGTCCGGCGAGACCGCCGAACAAGTGGTAAACCACATCGACGAGCGCGAGCTGGCCGATGTGATTTACGAATTCGGTGAGGAAAGGAGGTCGCGGAGAATCGCCAGAGCCATTGTCCGGTCGCGGCCGATACGCACGACGAAGCAACTTGTCGAAGTGATAGCGGCCGCGGCCCGGTCAATGAATCTGAAACATGAGCGGATTCATCCGGCGACGCGAACCTTTCAAGCTCTCCGAATCTTCGTAAACCATGAACTGGACGATCTGAAAGCACTTCTGGAAGCGGCGCCCGGCGTGCTGAAGCCGGGCGGAAGGCTGGTGGTGATCAGCTTTCACTCGCTCGAAGACAGAATCGTCAAGGATGCGCTTCGCGAGGGCGCTCAGCGCGGTTGGTACCGGTTATTGACGAAGAAGCCGGTGACGGCCAGCGAAGAAGAGATCGATCGCAATCCGCGGTCGCGCAGCGCTAAGATGCGCGCCGCCGAAAAGATCAGTTCTCAGTTCTCGTTCCCAGTTCTCAGTCGTGAGCGGTTACCGAGAACCGAGAACTGGGAACTGAAATGGTGGGGTAAAGGTTTTGGAAGAAACTCTGTGGTGGAATTTTCCCGGAGCGGCCAAGAAAAAACAGAACAAGGCCGTGTCCGGAGAAGAAAACTGGAATATTCGAAATGAAATTCACCGGCACTCTTATTGAAGATCTGATGGCAACGGTCGAGCGCGTGGAAAAGAGGGCGCGAGCGCAGAGAGCCTTGGTCGTCAACGCATCGGCACTCGAACCCAGGCTCGTCGAACCCGCGGTCGTTCAACCCTGGCTAGCTACCGTTCAGGAAAACGCCGACTACGATTCCAAATTTATTGGAGTGGCATAAATCATGAGCGCCTTGGCCATCGAAAGCGCAGCTCCTTTCAACCGGCGCAAGTCCTGCTGGCTGGGGACCCCGGAAATTTATTTTCGCAAGACCATCGATAACTCGCGCCTGATCAAAGTCGAAGATCCGCGGCGCGCGCGCGAGATGAAATCCTTCGGACTAGCGCTCGGTTGCTTGTTCCTGCTGGTGATGGGATACGCGCTGCAGCATTTTCGCGCCATTGAATACGGGTACAAGATCGAGACGCTGCGGTCGGAGCGCGAGGGTCTCACGGAAATGAACCGCGCCCTGCGCCTGGAAGAGGCGTCGCTCCGCGATCCGGAGCGAATTGATGTGATGGCGCGCAAGCTCGGCCTGCAATCGCCGCAGCCTGGGCAGGTGCTTCGCATGGATTCCGCTACCGATGCGGCTGCGCCGGTGATGGCTAGATTGGCTCCGGTCGCGGTGGTGTCGGCGCGGTAGACCGGTAGAGACCGGCTTGCCCCGTCTCCCGCTGCGGTGGGAGACGCGGCAAGCCGCGTCTCTACAGGAAGTCGGTTGTCTTCGCGGCGGCTCTTCGGGGCCGCCGAAAATTTCTGAGGGTTGGAAGTGGCGGCGAGTACCTCTTCGAACGACGCAAAATTCAGGCTCTACGCCTTGTCTGGATGGCTGTGCCTCTGGCTGCTGGCCATCTGTCTGCGCCTGGTTTATCTGCAAATCTTCTGCTACGGCGATTTCGAACGCCGCGCGCAGCATCAACAACAGCGCAGTTTCGATCTCTCGCCGAAGCGCGGCGTCATCTACGATCGCGCTGGGCGTGAGCTGGCGATGTCCATCCAGGTGGACTCGGCTTTCGTGGTGCCTTCGGAAACCCCCGATCTCGCTAATGCCATTAGCCTGATTTCGCGCATCACTCAGGACGATCCGCGCGTCGTGCTCGCTGACTGCAGCGCCCACAAGACCTTTTGCTGGGTGGCGCGCAAGGCCGACGCGGAATCGATTGAGCGCATCCGCGCGCTGAATTTGCAAGGCATCCACTACCAGAAAGAGCCCAAGCGCTTTTATCCCAAGCGCGAACTGGCGGCACAAATTCTGGGCTACGTTGGCACCGACGATCAGGGCCTGAGCGGCCTGGAGAGACAATTCAACCAGCAACTGCAGGGCAAGCCGGGCAAGCTGATGATTTCCGTCGACGCGCGCAAGCGCTGGTTTGCCAGTGTTGAAAAGGAGCCCGAAGCCGGCAATAGCGTCGTCCTCACCATCGATCAGAACATCCAGTACATTGCCGAACGGGAACTCGAGCGCGGGATGGAAGAGACGCACGCCATTGCCGGCACGGCGATCGTGGAAAATCCTCACACCGGCGAAATTCTGGCTCTCACCAACCGGCCCACATTCAATCCGAATATTCGAAAAGAAATTAAGAACGACGCTCTGAAAGATCGCGCCGTGAGCGACATTTACGAGCCCGGCTCGACTTTCAAGATGGTGACCATCTCGGCGGGCCTGGAAGAGAAGGTCACGCGACCCGACGAAATGTTTGACTGCCAGATGGGATCGATTGTCATCAATGGCATGCGCATCCGCGACAGCCGACCGCACGGTATGCTCTCGGTCGCCGAAATTATTGCGGAATCGAGCGACGTCGGCGCCATCAAGGTCGCGTTGCGGCTCGGCGAGGATCGGCTCTACAAATACATTCGCGCCTTCGGATTCGGTCAGCGGACGGGGATCGAGCTGCCGAGCGAAACGCCCGGCCTGACGAAGCCGGTGCGACGCTGGTCGAAAGTTTCCATTGGCGCGATCTCCATGGGTCAGGAGATTGGCATTTCGGCGCTACAGCTGGCTGGGTTGATTTCGACGATTGCGAACGACGGCGTGCGCGTGCCGGCGCGCATTGTTGCGGGGACAATCGGGGCGGGCACGACTGCGCCGCAGAATGCTCCGCAAACGATCGTGTTTCAGCCAGCCGAGGGGACGCGGGTGATTTCATCCTTGACGGCAGCCGAGATGCGACAGATGCTGCAGGGAGTGGTGCTCCACGGTACGGGGCGCCGAGCTATTCTCGAGGGCTACAGTTCGGCGGGCAAAACCGGGACGGCTCAGAAGGTGGACCCCGCCACCGGCGCTTACTCGAAGACGAAGTATGTCGCGTCTTTTGCCGGCTTTGCTCCCATCAACGATCCTCAAATTGCTGTCGTGGTGATCCTCGACTCGGCGGTCGGCCTGCACCAGGGAGGTCAGGTTTCGGCGCCGGTCTTTCAGCGGATCACGCAACAGGTGCTCGAATATCTGCACGTTCCGCATGATGTTCAGCTTCCGCCCAGCCGCCAGGTGTTGATGGCTCGCCGCGATGTCCCTGACGCGAGCCTGGAAGAAAGCTCGCCCGATCACCTAGGGGCCAGCCTGGATATGGCCGAAGCCAATGAGACGCCCATTATTCCAACCGCGGTCAAGCCCGGCGCGATTGGAGCCCAGGTTGTTCCCGCCTCGATGACCGCGAGAGATGCGGAGCATCCGGCACTGAGCGGCTTGACGACAGCGGCAGCGAACTCTGCACAATCTGCCGCGCAATCCGAGACTTCACTCGCGCAGAAAGCGCCGACGAGTGGAACAGTGGTTCTCGATGTGGAAGAGGGAGGGATCCAGGTCCCATCCTTCCTCGGCAAAAATCTGCGTGTTGCGATTGAGGCGGCGCAGGATGCGGGGCTCGACCTCGACGCCATCGGCAGCGGCGTTGCACGCGAACAATCGCCGCAGCCTGGGGCGCACGTCGCGGCGGGATCGCGCATTGTGGTGCGTTTCGGCAGATAGGCTTTGCTTTCCTCTGTGGCGTGGTTGAGAAGTAAACCCTGAACCACAGAGGACACAGAGGTACACAGGGAGCCATAACGCAGGCTATTTATAATCACTGCAATGACATTCCAACAACTCCTGCAGGGCGCCGAGGTTCTCTCGCAGAGCGGAAACCCGGCCGTGGCTGGGGTGGAATACGATTCCCGACGGGTGCGCCCTGGAACTGTTTTTGTCGCCATGAAGGGCGAGACCAACGACGGCAACCGCTTCATCGATCAAGCCATCGCTGCCGGAGCGATTGCCATCGTCAGCGACTCCGCGAGCGAAGCGCCGCGTCCGGCGGTTGCCTGGGCGCAGGTCGTGCATGGACGCCGCGCGCTTGCCCGCCTGAGCGCGAATTTCTACAAACGTCCTGCCGAGCGAATTGCGAATAGTGGAATCACAGGCACAAACGGAAAAAGCACGACCGCCTTCCTGATCGAATCGATATTGCAAGCGGCCGGACGCAAGACTGTGCTGGTCGGAACCATCGAATATCACGTTGCCGGGAAGATTCTCCCAGCTCCGCACACCACTCCGGAAGCGCTCGAGTTGAACCGGCTTTTGTCGGAGGGTCTGGGCGTGGGAGTCACCGAAGCGGTGATGGAAGTGTCATCGCACGCGCTGGAGCAACAGCGCGTTTTTGGAATTCCTTTTGATGTGGCCGTATTCACGAATCTCACGCGCGACCATCTCGACTACCACGGCACGATGGAGAATTACTTCCGCGCCAAACAGGTGCTTTTCGAAGGCTGCGGGACGGAACCACCGCGCGCCGCCGTTCTTAATATTGACGATGGATACGGGCGGCAGCTCTGGAAGTTTTGCAAAAAGAAGAGCGCGCTGGTGCTGTCGTACGGTCTGACCTCCGGCGACTGCGACTTTCGTGCCGAGTCCGTCGAAATCACGCCGCGAGGAACCCGTTTTCAAATGGTGACGCCCTCGGGAAAGATCGCCATGTGGTCTCCGCTGATCGGCAATGTGAATGTTTACAACGTGCTCGCCGCTTCTGCTGCCGGTCATGCGCGCGATTGTTCCGTCGAGGCGATCGCAAAAGGAATCTTCGACCTTACCAGCGTTCCCGGCCGCTTCGAACGGGTGGATTGCGGCCAGCCCTTCACCGTGGTCGTGGATTACGCGCACACCGACGACGCGCTCCGCAACCTCACCGCGCTGGCTCGCGATTTTGTCGCTCGCGCCGGCCTCAAAGGCAAGGTCATCACGCTTTTCGGCTGCGGCGGAGATCGCGATCGCACTAAGCGTCCTTTGATGGGCGAGGCCGCGGGCAGAGGGAGCGACTTCGTCGTGCTCGCCTCCGACAATCCGCGCTCGGAAGATCCGCTGGCCATCATGAACGATGCGCTGGTCGGATTGCAGAAGTCGGGGGCAAAATATTCCATGGAACCGGATCGGCGCAAGGCTATCGCCTTCGCTCTGCAACGGGCAGCCCCCGGCGACATCGTGCTGCTCGCGGGCAAGGGGCACGAAAAGGTGCAGATCACAAAAGAGGGAAGGACTCCTTTCGACGATGTGGGGGTGGCGCGCGAGAGCCTGAAGGCTCTCGGCTACGACTGCAAAAGTGCCGCGAAAGCTGGCACCGCGGGGAAGACGACATGAAACTTCTTCTCTCGCGCATCGCCGAATTCGTGTCTGCGAGCGGCCAATACGACGGTCGCGCGACGGCGCAGGGATATTCCATCGATTCCCGCACCGTGCAAGCCGGCGAACTATTTTTTGCTGTCAGGGGCGATCGCCTCGACGGTCACGACTTCGTCGAGCAGGCGATGAGCCGAGGCGCGATTGGCGCAGTGGTTCGGAAAGAGCAATTGGCGCGCTATCCCAATTCCGCCGGCCTGCTCGCGGTCGACGACACTCTGGTCGCGCTGCAGACGCTGGCGACGGCGGTGCGAAAGATTTGGGGCAAGACTGCCATCGGCGTCACCGGCTCGATGGGCAAGACCACCACCAAAGAAGCGATGGCCCATTTGCTCGCGATCAAGTACCGCGTGCATCGCACTAAGGGGAATTTCAATAATCATTTTGGTCTGCCCCTCGGGCTGCTGACGCTTGAGCCGGAATACGATCTCGCCGTGGTCGAAATGGGGATGTCCCACGCGGGCGAAATCTCTGCCCTTGCTCGCATCGCGCTGCCGAACCAGGCCGTGGTCACCAACGTTGCGCCCGTGCATCTGGAGAATTTCGACTCCATCGCCGGAATCGCTCGCGCGAAATATGAACTGATCGAGGCTCTTCCCCACGGCGGCACAGCGGTGTTGAATGCCGACGATGAATATGTGAGCCAGTTCGGCCGCGACTTCAAGGGCAAGGTCGTCCTGTTTGGATTGAAGCCGACAGCAGTTGTTCCTGCGGACGTGCGGGCGGAAAACATCGAGGTGCTTGGAGCCGAAGGCACGCGCTTTGATCTCGTCAGCTACGAAGTGCGCCAGGCGGTGCAGAGTCCGCTGCTCGGCAAGCACAACGTGTACAACGTGCTCGGCGCTGCGGCGGTTGCGCTGGAGCACGGCATTACGCCGTCCGAGATCGCCGCAGCTCTGCAGTCTCTACTGCCCGCCGACAAGCGCGGGCAGGTCGTTCAACTGGGCAAGGTCACTGTGCTGTACGATTGCTACAATTCAAGTCCGAAGGCGCTTATGGCTGCCGTGGATACTCTGGCTGCCATGCCCGCCCGGCGCCGGATTGTGGTCGCTGGCGAAATGCTGGAACTCGGCTCGACCGGCGAGCAACTGCATCGCGAATGCGGGCGCTACATAGCCGGAACTGCGGCAGGAAATCAGGCAGGAAGTAAACTTGACTTCCTGCTCGGCGTGCGCGGTTTGGCCAAGCCGATCGTGGAAGCGGCTCGCGAGGCGGGGATGGGAGCGGAATTCGTCGGGACGCCGGAAGAAGCTGGCGAGTGGCTGGCGCGCGAGACTGGGGAAGGCGATGTTGTATTGCTGAAAGCGTCGCGCGGGGTGAAACTGGAAAAAGCGCTGGAGACGTGGAGACAGAAAGGCGGCATTCCCAATCCTTAGGCGCAGGGAGCTAGAGCGAGTGCTGAATTGCCGTGGTCACAGGCAGGCTGCCGAGCTGCGCTCGGCTTGGACGGGCGAGGGCGCCCGTCCCCACACGAGCGGGATACAGCAATGGTGAATCCGCTCTGATAACTAATCACTAAGAGCTGACAGCTGACTGGCTGACAGCTGGTGTCGGAGGCGGATTGCTCTACTGGCTGCTCTACCTGAAGCTCTTCCATTACTTTCCGCCATTCCGTATTTTTCGCTACCTAACTTTTCGCACAGCCTTTGCCAGTCTTACCGCCCTTTTCACCGGTCTGATCGTGGGGCCCATGGTGATTCGGCGTCTGCAAGATTTCCAGATTGGGCAGTACATCCGCGAAGAGGGGCCGCAGGCTCATCAGAAAAAAGCGGGTACGCCGACCATGGGCGGGCTGCTGATCGCCATCGCTATCCTGGTGCCTACGTTGCTCTGGGCGGACCTGAGCAATCCGTTCGTCTGGATCGCGGTGTTTGCCACGCTCGCGTTCGCTGCGATCGGTTTTGCCGACGACTACCTGAAAGTCATTCATCACCGCAATCTCGGTCTTACCGCGCGTGTCAAACTGGGCTTACAGGCCGTGGCCAGCGTCCTGATTGCGATCGCACTGATCGCTTTGCAGTACCGCGGATTGTACTCCACCAGGCTGGTGGTCCCGTTCTTCAAGCAGTTTCACCCGGACCTGGTGATCGAAAGATGGGCGGTTCATCCCCAACTCTGGCCGCTGGCCTTCCTGCCATTCGTGGCCTTCGTTGTGCTTGTGATTGTCGGATCGAGCAACGCGGTGAATCTTACCGACGGCCTTGATGGGCTCGCCATCGGCTGTACGGTGATCGCGGCCGGGGCGCTCGCGGTTCTCACTTACCTGAGCGGCCACGCTACCTTTGCCACCTACCTGGAATTGCAGAAGATGCCGCAGATCGGCGAGCTCACCATTTTTTGCGGAGCTATGGTCGGTTCCGCCATCGGATTTCTCTGGTACAACGCACATCCGGCGGAAGTGTTCATGGGCGATGTCGGCTCGCTGGCGTTGGGCGGCGCGATTGGCACTATAGCCGTTATGATCAAACAGGAGCTGCTGCTGCCGTTCATCGGAGGTATTTTCGTCATCGAGGCGCTCTCGGTGATCTTGCAGGTTGGTTCCTACAAGCTGCGCAAGAAACGCATTTTCAAGATGGCGCCGATCCACCATCACTTCGAACTGCTGGGCTGGTCGGAGTCGAAGGTGATTGTGCGCTTCTGGATCGCATCGCTGGTGTTTGCGCTGTTTGCGCTGACGACGCTGAAACTGCGATGAAGGAAAATTTGTAATTGGTAATTTGTAATTGGTAATTTTAGGTCAAGGCGAATTGGCACTGGAACGGTTTTAAATTACAAATTACCCAATTACCAATTGAACCTGATGGAACTCACGAACAAACGCGTGCTGGTGGTTGGTCTTGGCAAATCTGGCGTGGCTTCCGCGCTCTTTCTGAAGTCGCGCGGCGCCCGGGTTACGGTGTCGGATTCCAAGCCCGCATCCGAGCTGCGCAATGAAATCCTGCTCCTGCTGGAGCATGGGATCACGGTCGAAACCGGTGGCCACGGCGACCGCACTTTTCGTGGACAAGACTTGATCGTCCTTAGCCCGGGTGTGCCGGTCGATGCGCCGCCACTGGTGCAGGCGCGCAACCTAGGAGAGCCGGTGATCGGCGAAGTCGAGCTCGCGGCGCGATTTCTGGCTGGTCCGATCGCCGCCATTACCGGAGCCAACGGCAAAACCACCACCACCTCATTGGCTGGCGAGATTATTGCCGCCGGAAAGTTCTCCACACTGGTGGGCGGTAACATCGGCACGCCGGCCATCAGTCTGGTGGATCAGGCCGGGCCTGCGACCTGGACCGTTCTGGAAGTATCCAGCTTTCAGCTGGAAACGATCGTTGAATTTCGTCCTCGGATCGCGGTGATTCTGAACATCACGCCCGACCATCTCGATCGCCACAAGACGTTTATCAATTACGTCGGCGCCAAAGCGCGCGTCTTCGAAAACCAATGTGCCGATGACTTCTCCATTCTCAACGCCGATGAACCCACGACTGCTGGCTTGTCGGATCGGACTCGCGCACAGGTGTTCTGGTTCAGCCGGAACAAGGAGATTGAAAAGGGAGCCTTTGCCCGTGGCACGCATATCTATTTCCGGGACGGCCATAGCGAACGCGAGATCATGCCGCTCGCGGACATACCGCTGAAAGGCGCGCACAACCTGGAAAATGTGCTGGCGGGAGTTTCTATCGGCATTCTCGTCGGCTGCCAGCCGGAACAGATCCGCCAGGCTGTCCGGAATTTCAAAGCTGTCGAGCACCGGCTGGAATTTGTAGCCAAGGTCACGGGCGTGGATTACTACAACGACTCCAAGGCCACGAACGTTGACGCGACCATCAAGGCACTGGAATCCTTCCCTGCGAATATTCACCTGATTCTCGGGGGCAAAGATAAGGGCAGCGACTACACCGGGCTCACTGATCTATTGCGACAGCGGGTGAAGCGGGTCTACACCATAGGGGCCGCGGCCGCCAAGATCGAATCGCAGATTCAGGGTGCTGCCGAAGTCGAACATGCGGAGACTCTGGAAAACGCTGTCAGACGCGCCAGCGAATCGGCTGTGGCCGGCAACGTCGTTCTTCTGGCTCCAGCTTGCGCCAGCTTTGATCAGTTCCAGAATTACGAACATCGCGGGCGCGTGTTCAAGGAGAGGGTGCACTCGCTGGCGATGTCTCGATCTACATAACGCGGTGGAGGGACGGGCGTCTCGTGAGCCTGGCCTTAGCGAAGTCGAAGGGTTCAGCAGTTCGGCGGCCGGGCGGGGACGCCCGGCTCTCCACTTGCAAACTCCTTTGGAACCTACTCAGTTATCCCCTTTCCCAAATCCACGGTCGAAACTCCTCCTTGTCTCCTTGTGTACGTGGTGAAATAGATTGTTTATGGCCAAGCGCGTCAGCGTCGATCGCTGGATGTTCACGGTGACCATGATCCTGGTTTTTATCGGGCTGGTCATGATCTTCAGCGCTTCCGCTGTGATGGCCAAGGAGCGGTTTGGGTCGGCCTACGAATTCCTGCTGAAGCAACTGGTATGGGCGGTTGCGGGACTTGCCGTGATGGTCGTGGCCATGAAAGTGGATTACAAACGCCTGCAACATCCGGCGCTGGTTTTCTCGTTTCTGGGGTCTACCACGCTTCTGCTCCTCTCGGTTTTTTTTCTTGACCGCGCCCATGGCACGCACCGCTGGTTTCACGTGGGTCCAGTTTCATTGCAGCCTTCGGAACTGGCCAAGCCCGCACTTATTCTGTTTCTCGCGTGGTTTCTCGAGAACAAAACCAAGGCCATGGTGATGGATGACTGGCGCAATACGCTGATTCCCGCAGTGGCGCCCACCGTAATTTTTCTGGGGCTGATCGTTTTTCAGCCGGACCTCGGCACCGCCATCGCCTGCGCCGGCATTACCGCTTGCGTCCTGTTCGTGGCCGGCATTCGCCTGCGCTATTTCGGATACGCCTTCGCGGCCGCGCTCGTGCCGCTCTATTTCCTGATCTTTCACGTGTCGTACAGGAAAGATCGCATCCTGGCCTTTCTGAATCCCTACGCCGACCCCAAGGGGTTTGGCTTCCATATTATTCAGTCGCTGATTGCGGTCTCGACCGGCGGCGTGACTGGACTGGGGCTGATGGAAGGGAAGCAAAAATTGTTTTATCTCCCGGAACCGCACACGGATTTTATTTTCGCGGTCACCGCCGAAGAGTTGGGACTGGTGGGAGCGCTCACCGTCATCATTCTGTTTGCGATCTTCCTCTGGCGCGGCACGCGCGCGGCGCTGCGCGCGCAAGATAGCTTCGGGCGCTACCTGGCCGTCGGAATCACCAGCATGATCGTGCTGCAGGCCTTCATCAATATCAGCGTCGTGCTCGGCCTGATGCCAACCAAAGGGATTCCGCTGCCGTTCGTCTCCTATGGCGGATCGTCGCTGTTTGTGACTCTGATGTGCGTTGGGGTGCTTCTGAACATCACGAAACAGGTGGAGTAAGCTACTCTCGTGAGCTCGTAGACTGCTTCTTTTCCACCTATTCAACTCTGATTAAGTGGCGGCAAAAGGCATTAACCACAGGGTACACAGGGGTGCACGGAGGACCCGTAAGTCACGGCGATGCTTCCGCCCCTCCCCAGCGACGAACAGGCAGCCCGGCCCTCTGGGGCTAAAGCCCGCATTTTATCGGCCCTGAACGGCACGGCTGAAGCCGTGCCCTACCCAAGACCATTTATGAGACCAGTTGTAGTGTTTTCCAGCAATGATTACAGATGCTAGGCTTGAGAGCGCAAGTGAGCCCTTGGCAACCGTTCTCTGGAAAGAACGGACAAAGGGAACCTCCGCTGGAGTTGTTCGGTGATTCGGCATAAAGATTAGCCGCGCAGAGTAGCGCGGCGGGAGAGAACCGGTGATTAACAAGATGAACGTCTGCATGGCATTGATAGTCCTCCTCAGCGCGTCTGCTCCGTCCCAGAGCAAGGACAATAGGATTGGCGATGACTACGCTAAGGCAGCACTGCGGGCCGTGATCTACACGAATGAGAGCGGAATAGCTCCGGAGAGCGCCTCCTTCTATGTGGATGAGGCCGACGTGGAAGCGAGCACTCCTGCGGAAGAGGCTTCTCTTAAAGAAATAAACCGCATCTTAGGCATCTGGATAAGGAGGCCCAGTCAGGATAACCAAGTCTGCTACCAGGCTCTCAAAATCAACCTTAAGGCGCGTAACGGCGCTACGCCCGAGGCGTGCAGATAAAATTCACGCTGGCCGATGTTAAATCACGGCGCCTTATCGCGACTGTTGTTAAATTGGAGAGCACGCGGGCCGTAATTGCGCGTTGCTCATTCAGGGGTCAACTCGAACACGATGCCGTACTCACTCGTCCCACCGCCTGCCACGCCATACACGTTTCCAGATGAGTCGAGTGTCAGTCCACCGGGACTGAGTCCGCTCGCGTACCCTTGGAAGGAATAGATCGTCGATTCCAGCCACGATCCACCATTCTGTGGAATCAGCTTGTACACAACGCCCCAATCGGAGGCTCCCGCGCTGAATGTGGTGCCGTAGAGGTTCCCAGCGTTGTCGAGAATTACGCCAGCCTCGGGTTGGCTACCGTCGGCGCAATAAAACTGTGCACAGAACCCGTACACAATGCTTTCGCTCCATTGATTGTTGGGTCCACGCGTGAGCTTGAACACAGTTCCATTATTTAGCGAAAGGGGAAAGACATGGGAGTAGCCGAATTCAGTTGCGCCATAAAGATTTCCGGACCCGTCTTGAACGAGGGCTCCTACTGGGCTGTATCCATCCGCGCCCCCTCCCTGAAACTCGTATAGGACCGACTCGGTCCAGTGCCCATTTGTGCCCGGTGTCAGCTCAAACACGATGCCTAAGGTCTGACTAAGGCCGCCACCCGGTGTCGTGCCGTACAGATTTCCGGCGGCGTCAACGATCACTCCGCCGGTGGGATTCTCCCCATCCGGACACCCTATCTGCGAGCAAAAGTTGTATAGGACATTTTCCGTCCACCCGTTCGCTCCGGGTGACAGTTCGAAGACAGTACCGCAGCCTACAAGGCATTGTGGGCCCGTGCCGCCTTGGTAAGTTGTTCCGTACAGATTACCGGCCTTATCAAAAATCAACCCGGCCATTGGGGCTCTCCCGTCTGTGCCACTACCGAAGCTGTGGAGCACCGTTTCGGCCCACGTTCCGTCCTGCTGTGGTGTCAATTCAAACACCACACCCATGCCGGCATAGTTATTCACGGGGCTGCCAGCGTAAGCGCCACCTTGAGGTGCTGTTCCGTACAGATTTCCGGCCGAGTCAAAGACCAGGCTCGAGGAGGGCTGTGCGCCGTCAGGGCAATTCTGGGCCGGGCAGAAACTATAGAGCACGGTCTCAGTCCACTGGCCGCCGTTTGGCGTCAGCTTGAAAACCGTGCCTGCGCCGTAAGTCCCGCCCTGAGTTGTTGTCCCATAGAGATTCCCGAGCGCATCGAACACCATGTTGGCTGGATAGTTGCCGTCAGGCGCCTGACCGAAGCTGTATAACTGGCGTTCGCTGTAGGTGATGACTGGGGGGGGTGGAGTAGTAGTACCCGTCCCGCCCCCTGCTCCACCGCCGCACGCCGCAAGACAGAACGCTGCACTTAGCGCCGAGATGAGTGCGCATAACCTCGCAGTTGGTTCCATGCCGAGCCTCTGCACTCGGAACCCCAAGTTCAGCAAGCTGTATTGTAAACGCATTCCCACCGGAGTCAAACGGCGATTCGAGGGCTACTTTTGGCGCTTTATCCAGTCCCTTGGATTCAGACGATGGTGGAACGGCCCAAATCGGTGGCAATGGTCGCGATCACGTATCTGGCTCTCACGTTTTGCAGTGCTGGCGCTGCGGCATGTCACGGTTGGGCAGTAAACCGAGAACATGTGCGGAAGCTGTTATTGGGGGGGCAGTAGGTCACGACACTGGGGCATTGTTGGCAATAAATCCTCATCGCATTAACAACGCTCTACGCTCCTGCCTCTTTCTCTACGCTCCTGCCTCTTTCTCCATCGCGAGCAGTTGCTCTTTGCGCTCGATGCCCCAGCGGTAGCCGCCTAATTCGCCATCTTCGCGGATTACTCGATGGCAGGGGATTGCTACTGCTACCGGGTTAGTGGCGCAGGCTCGGGCTACGGCTCGGGTGGCTTTGGGCATGCCGATCTTTTTCGCTATGGCGCTGTAGGAGCGGGTTTCTCCGCGGGGAATTTTTTGCAGCGCTTCCCAGACTCGGCGTTGAAACGCGGTTGCCCTTATGTCGAGGGGAAGCGAGGGGTTGATCTCATGTCCTTGAATGAGGCGGGTTAGGTTCTCTTGCCATTGCGACATGGCGGCATCGTCGCGGCGGCGAACGGCGAAAGGAAACTCGCGCATCAAGCCTTGTTGGAGCTGCTGCTCGGAGTCGCCAAACTGAATGGCGCAGATGCCCTTGTCGGTGGCGGCGATCAGCATGTGTCCTAGAGGCGAGCCGGCGATGGTGTAACGGACGATTGTATAGCGGATCACGGCTGCCACGGCGCCGCGGCGGTACTTCTCCGGAGTCATGCCTAGTTGCTTGGCGGTGCGCTCGTAGAGACGGCTACTGGAGCCGTATCCGGCGGCGTAGAGAGCGGTGGTTACGGAGTGGCCAGCTTGCAGGTTTTGTTTAACTTGCCGTAAGCGGCAGGCATCCATGTAGGCCTTCGGCGACACGCCGAGCACCGATTTGAACGTGCGCTGCACGTGGAAGGGACTGCGGCGGAATTCTTTGGCCAGCAGGCTGAGGGTCAATTGACCTTCGATGTGCTGCTCGATGTAGCGGCAAATCGACCGCACGAGCGCGGATTGAGGATTTCCGTCCACCGCCTTCGGACGGCAGCGCAGGCAGGCGCGATAGCCGGCCTGCTCGGCTTGGAGGGCATGATCGAAAAAGCTGACGTTCTCGCGGCGCGGGCGTTTGGCGGGACACGACGGACGACAGAATACGCCAGTGCTGGAAACGGCGAAAACGAACGCGCCGTCGAGGGAGCGGTCCCGATGGACGACGGCTTGCCAGCGGCGGTCGTTTGTTTGAACTGCCTTTGCAACGGCAGTTGGTTGCGGAGTTCGTTTCATCGGTTCTTCTTCTGAAAGTATCGCATTGGTGGCCATGCCAGTAACATAGGGCAGTTGCGGCGCGCGGACTATCCGAATGTTGCGGTCAAACGAATTTCCCCGGCGAATTTTCCCGGCGACAACCGGGTTCCCTCCAAAGGCCTCGGCCGGCGCGGGTTTCCGGGCGACTGGTTCGAGCGAACTAGCTTGGGCAGGACGGCTTGAGTACGATGGTTTGGTTACTCATAAAGTGCAGATGCTTGCATCCGCGGGCTCGGCCCGATCCCGTCTCCGCCTACTAACTCCGTTCGCAACACACACTTACACTATCCTTTTCGTATGGTTTCACGGGTGCAGTGCTCCTTTGTGAGGTCCGGAGTGTATGAGGCGAGCCGGGGGCGAACTTTGACTGTCATTCACAGTGCTGAGTGCGTAGCAGCTCTTAGAACGACGACGCGGCCAGCGGTCGTCCTGCCGCTGCTGGTGATTTTGTTCATCGTCTCCTACGGCATTCTGACCCTGCTGGTTTTCGAGCAGGGCCGGACCATCGAATCGCAGCGCGGTTTAATCCGCGAGATGTTGAAGGACAGTACGCAACTGGCCACGCTGAAAGGCAAGCTGGCTCGCGACGACAGCAAGCGGTCGCACGACAAGGCGTCTGCGCAGGCGCCGGCGGAGCGAAAAGACGCGGATCCCGGCAATGCGGATCCCGGCAATTCTGCGGCAGGGACAAAAGGAGCGGACAAAGAAACAAAACGACCCGGTAAATCGGCCCACTCCACGAAGGAAGCTCCCGGGAGGCCGGCCGCGGATCTGGAGGATGTGCGGCGCTCCACGCGGGTGATTTAGCGGTCGTAATCGCGTGAGGTTCGCGGACGGCGAAAGCGATTCGGGTTTTAGGTGCAGATTTCTTAGATCCAGATTTTTTTTTGGACGCAGATTGTAAAAGAAGAAGAAAAGCGGTTCTATGAAACGCGGCCTAATGTGGTGGCCGCAAAGCAAGCGGGACACAATCATGAAGACCCTGGCCCTAGCCCTCATCCTGTCTCTTCCTGTTCCCCGGCTGGCACCACCAGCCCAGATCTCTCCCACCGTTAGCCAGCAACCGGCAAAGAAAAAGGGCGGGCAATGGTACTTTGCCGCAACCGGGCACGCCGTGTATTGCTACGGACCGGTGGTGACCTTGCCCCAGGCGCGAGGAGGCTTGGTGAAAGTGGCAACCTTTTGCCGCGGCGATCAAACCATGGTGCCACTGAAAGATTAGAAGGTTCTACCGCTCTGCACCCAGCGTATTAGTCTGGCCCCTTACAAGTTCGTGGCATAAATCCACGCTGTCCTCCTGACCCTGAGCGCAGCCGAAGGGGAAGGACCTAGAGCTGGTTTGATAAATGCCTGAGCGTAATCAACAAACACGCGCAGTACACGAAGCCGAGATACACGGTCAGAATGCGGTCGTATCGCACGTACACGCGACGGAAGTTTTGCACCCATGCGATGGAGCGCTCGATTTTCCAGCGTTTGCGGTAACGTCGCAGCTTGCGTTTGTCTTCGTAGCGGCGCAGCACGCTATTGCGGCGGTAGGGGGCAATCCAATCGATGCCGCGTTGGCGCATGCGCTGACGCAGCGGATCGCTGTCATAGCCCTTATCGGCGATCACGCGCCGTGGCTTGCTACGGGGACGGCCACGGCCGGGACGTGGCACTCGAATGGAGGCCAGCACCGGCTCCGCCACATGATGCTCGGAAGGCTTCGCGGAGCAGACGTACACCCCCAGCGGCGTGCCGTGCCGCTCCACCGCCAAGACCAGCTTCATTCCCTTGCCCCGCATGGTTTTGCCAACCGCCTCGCCCCCTTTTTGGCCTGCAGGAACGTGGCATCCACAAAGGCCTCGTTCCAGTCGATCCGCCCGCGTTGGTCCAACTGGCGCAGCAGCTGCCGCCAGGCTTTTTCCCAAATTCCCTGCTGCTGCCAGTGCCGCAAACGTCGCCAGCAGGTTACCCCGCTCGGGTATGACGCGGGCATGTCTCGCCAGCGCGCCCCGGAACGCAGCAGCCACAGAATGCCGTTGATGCAAGCCCGATTCGATGCCCAGGGGCGTCCCCGACCATCGCGTCGCCGTCGCGGCTCGGGAAAAAATTCCTCGATGCGCTTCCACTCGCTGGTTGGCAAGCTCATGTCCGCAGTAAGCATCTATGCGGCTTTGCAACGTAAGTACCTCGCTTGAGGCGGAATCTATTTATGAAACCAGCTCTATGTAATTGACCGCGCAGATGCAAAGGTTTTTCGCTTCGCTCAAGATGACAGATCATCTTATGTCGCGAATTTCCGGGACACGACATTAGGAGGCTACGCAGTCGAGCGCGTCAAAAGCACACCTCAGGCGCTGAAGCGTGATCCGTTTTCGACGACTTACGGCACGACTAAAGTCGTACCCTTCCCAAAACCCTGACTTGGCGCTCACAGACGGGCGAACGTGGCGCCGGTACATCCGGTATATTTGGATGAAATAATTTATTCTCCAGGGAAGGGCTGCGGGCATGGCTATCGTTTCTCCAACCACTACGCGGGTTTTGAATTCCAGTCTGGCGCAGAGGATCATGGGCGCCGACGAAGCTGCAGCTCTCATTAAGTCCGGCGACCAGGTCGGCATGAGCGGCTTCACCGGGTCTGGTTATCCCAAGGCCGTTCCGATTGAGCTGGCACGCCACATTGCCGATGCGAACTTCCGCGGGCAAAAGTTTCAGGTCAGCGTCTTTACAGGGGCTTCCACCGGCCCTGAGCTGGATGGAGCGCTGGCCATGGCGGGAGGCATCCATCTGCGCCTTCCCTATCAGTCCGATCCAGAAACCCGCAAGCGCATCAACGCCGGGGAAATGGACTACATGGACATTCACCTCAGCCATGTCGCTCAGTTCGTTGAATATGGATTCCTGGGCAAGCTCGATGTCGCGCTCATCGAAGTCACCGCTGTGCTGGAGGACGGACGGCTGGTGCCCAGTTCATCGGTCGGCAATAACAAGACTTGGATCGATCGAGCGGAGCGTGTGATCCTCGAGGTCAACTCGTGGCAACCGTCCTCGTTGGAGGGCATGCACGACATCTACTACGGCCTCGAGCCGCCACCGAATCGCGGACCGATTCCACTGGTGCGTCCCGGCCAGCGCATCGGCACGCCTTATCTCGAAGTGCCCGCGGAGAAGGTCGTCGCCATCGTGCTCACGGATTCTCCCGACCGCAATAGTGCCTTCAAAGCGCCCGATGCCGCTTCAAAGCGCATCGCCGGCCACATCCTCGAATTCCTCAGTTGGGAGGTGGAGAAGGGACGTATGCCTGCGAACCTGCTCCCGCTGCAGTCCGGCGTCGGCAACATTGCCAATGCGGTTCTCTTTGGGCTTGAGGAAGGACCGTTTGAAGGACTGACTTCCTACACGGAAGTGATTCAAGACGGCATGATTCGTTTGCTGAAGTCGGGCAAGTTAACGGTCGCCTCGGCTACGGCATTCTCGCTAAGCCCCGCGATCATGACCGAAGTGAATGCCGATATGGCCAACTACGGGGAGCGCATCGTTCTGCGCTCGCAGGAAATCTCCAATCATCCCGAGATCATTCGCCGGCTCGGCGTAATCGCCATGAACGGCATGATCGAAGCCGACATTTATGGCAACGTCAACTCGACGCATGTCATGGGATCGCGCATCCAGAACGGCATTGGAGGGTCCGGCGACTTCGCCCGCAATGGCTATCTCTCGATCTTCATGGCGCCATCGACGGCGCAGCACGGGACCATCTCGACCATCGTTCCCATGGTCTCGCATGTCGACCACACCGAACATGACGTGCAGGTCATTGTCAGCGAGCACGGACTGGCGGATTTACGCGGACTCTCGCCGCGTCAGCGCGCGCACCTCATCATCGAGAGGTGTTCCAGTCCGGACTACAAGCCTTTGCTCCTTGACTATCTAAACCGGTCGGAGCGGTTGTCGTACGGCAAACATACGCCGCACCTGCTGACCGAATCGCTGGGCTGGCACAACCGTTATTTGCGCAGCGGGAAGATGCGTGCTCAGGAGGAGGAGTGAAAACGTAGGGACGGACGCATTCGTCCGTCCCGCCAGGAAGAGTTCGTTTTTGCGCGGTCGTGTGGTGACGGGGCTTGGCCCCGTTCCAGCGGGCCAGAGCCCCGCCACCACACAACCGCGTCAATTACATAGGTCCTTCCCCTTCGGCTACGCTCAGGGTCAGGATGACAGTGTGGATATATGCCACGAACCTGCGGGACGCCACACTAGCGCCCTTCCCCTTCCCATCGCCCGCTCCAGCCACCGTTGCCCCAGTCGCCACGGCCCCAGCCCCGGAACTGCGATCCGTCAACGATGCTGCCATCGATAAACTCGAACATGCGCTCATGTCCATTCGGACCACGCGCATAAATCCGCAACGCCTTCTGACGTCCCCGAGCGGGGTCCACGCCGAAGGTACCGACCTCCAACTTGAATGTCCGGCCATGGCGCGCCAATTCCTTCAGCCGATTCGTGACATCCACATGGTGATGCTCCGTGCCATACTGCGCGTTCAGAATCAAGAACTCGCCCTCGCGAGGCTGTGCCACCGCCGTGGCCAGCAGCAGAAGAGACAACGCCATGGTCAAGACAATCGTGAACTGTAGCTTCGTCATAAGACTCTCCTCTTAAGCGGAATTTCTTTCTTGCTTGGCGGGATGGACAAATGCGTCCGTCCCTACGTCGAAAAACGACACTATTGTATGCCCATCTTGCCTGATGGTGACATTGCGAAACGATTTTTCTATCGGAGCACGACGCTCATTTCAACATCTCGTCGATAGTCACGATATCAGCTAAGCCAGAGCAGCCGTAGATTGCGGGCAGAATGCGATTCGCAGGGTAAGTGCGCCGCCATTGCGCTACTCGATCCGTTCCCGCTCGATAAGCCGGAAGATACATTCGGCCCAGTAAGGGATGTTGACCCCAGGCGCCAGAAAGCTTGTCGGCGCGCTCTTCGGTGACCAGGAAATCGCGGCGAAGAACCGGCGCCACTTTCTCGCGCTGCATTTTTTCTCCCCAAGTTAGATACGACGACTGATTCTTGGCATCATCCTGCAGTAACGCCAGTAGTACGCCGATCTGCAAATCTTCGTCGGGGAGTTGCTCGATTTCGGTTACGCCATGAGCGATGAGAATGGCATTGTTCGCGAGTCCCTCGAACAGGGTGGCGGCGCGAGTGTTCATGGTCAATACCGTGGCTTCGAAGCCGGCTTTCCCGCGGACATAGTGATCCTGCAAGTAGGCAAAGGTGGTGACGTGCCCGGGCACAACTTCGTGGCTTACCAGTTGCTCGAACTCCGGAACGGAGATTTGCAACGACGCGTTGATCTCGTAAGTGGCTTCGTATTTCGGAGTACCATCCGCGTTCCGCGCGCGACCGATGTAGTTCATCGAGCCCGAAAACCATGCGTCCTTAATGGGCAGGAATTCAATATTGGCGCGAGGTACGGACCCGAGATCATGGGGAAGATAGGGCAGTAAGTTGGCCGCGCTGAGGCGGTCAAAGTGGGCAATCATGGCCGCGCCAAGAGCACGGACAGAAGCCATGGGAACGACACGATCTCGCCGCCAGGCGTCTACCGCCCCGAGAAGGCCGGCAGAACCGGAGGTTGAGTAACCGGCGCGGCCTAACAATTCGGCAACACGCTCACGTTTCGCTTCCGGCATGGAAGGTTCCGGTGGCCGGCCCGTCGAGGACTCAACACACCGGGCGTAGGGAACCGGCTTGCCTTTGCCGAGCACTTCCATGGCTAGATCCCACATCGTCTCCAGGCAAAGCGACAGGCCTTCAAGATACTGACGGCGCATGCCATTGCTCTTTCGACCATCAATCTTGCGGGCCTCGTCGCTCAGTCCGGCAATGGCTTGCGGGAGATCCACCTGACGCAGGTACTCTTCCACCGCCTGACGATCGACGTTCTTGCCGGAAACGCCGCCGGTCTCCCGCACCCGTGCCGCCGCCGGATTGGTGTAGGCCGGCGGCAGCGGCTCGTCCGAGAACCACGAATCGGCGATGAATCGTCCCGTGCCCGAGGCACACATGACATCGCCGCCCCAAAGCGTGTCGATGCCGAGAACCGCATCTGCGACAAATCGTGCTATCGAGTCCATGCTGATCTCCTTATTATTATTATTATTCTTCTTCTTCGGTGGAAACTTTCTTCAGCGAGCCAAACCAAACATACAGGCAGAGTGCAATAAACAGCAGCGCGGAAACGCTCTGCGACACCGCAAGGTTGGCGTAGAAAGGCGTCTGAATCCACTCTTCCTGGAAGTGCGGCAGCACGCGCAGCGCCGCCCCAATCACTCCGCCGAGTGCGCCGCCCGCCATCAAGCCGCCGGCAATGATGATGCCGCGCTCGCGGATGGTCTTGCCCTGCTGGCCGCCAACTTTCTCTCCGCGCTTGTTCACCAGGTGCGAGAGAAATCCGCCGGCCAAGATCGGCGTGGTCAGCTGCAGCGGCAAATAGATTCCCAGGGCGAAGACCATGGAAGAGAGGCCGAGCATCTCCAACACCACGGTGACCATGGCGCCGATGCCGAACAACAAATAGGCGACGGGCTGGCCGCTCATGAATCCCGACACCACGGCTTTCAGTGCGGAGGCTTGGGGCGCGACCAGGACCTGCCGTGGGTCGCCGGGCGCGGCCTCTCCGAACTGGAAGGCCTTGGCCAGCAGGATGATGGTTAAGCCGGCGGTGATTGCCGCCGCGACGACCCCGATAAACTTCACCTTCTCCTGCGCCGAAGGGGTGGAACCGAGCCAGTAGCCGGCTTTCAAGTCGGTAATGAACTGGCCCGAGGCGCACAGGGCTACGCAGACCATGCCGGCCATGGCCATCACGAAGAACATGCCGGTGGTTCCGGAGAGTCCGAACTTCAGCAACACCACCGCGGAGACGATGACGGTCAGTAACGTCATGCCGCTGGCCGGGTTGTTGGCCGTGGTGGCGATGGCGTTGGCAGCCACCGTGGTGAAGAAGAACGAGAAGAGCAGCGTCAGCGCCAGGCCCACGGCGACCACGGTCCAGGAAACATGAAGTTGTCCGAAGAAGACGGCCACTGCGATTGCCCCCAGCACCACGCCGAGGAGGATGGTAAGGATGGGAATGTCACGGTCGGTACGTTCCATGTGCGGCGCTTCGCCGTGGCGGAAGGCGTGCAGCGCGATGCCGAACGATCCGACGACGACGCGCAGCGACTTGAGGATGCCGACGAGGCCGGCGCTGGCGATGGCGCCGACGCCGATGAAGCGCACGTAATAGCGGTAGATCTCGGCGGCCGTCATGTGCGAAATGGGGATGGTCGCCGGATAGACAGTGACGTCGCCCATGTGGCTGCCGATGAACCAGATCATTGGGACGAGCACGAAGTTCACCAGAATGCCGCCGGCGCAAAAGATCAGGGCAATGCGCGGGCCCATCACGTAGCCCAGGCCGAGGATGAAGCTGACCGCGTCGAAATTGAAGACCATGCGCCCATGCTCGGCCAGGGACCTCACCGCGGGCACGAACTGGAAGTTCAGGTACTCCTTCCAGACGTGGAAGGTGGTGACAAAGAAGTCGTAAACGGCGGCGATGGCTGTGGCCTGCAGCAGCAGCCGGGCCTGGGAGCCACCCTTCTCGCCGGTGACGAGGACTTCGGTGATGGCCGTGGCCTCGGGAAATGGGAACTTGCCGTGCATTTCACGCACAAAATAGCGCCGCAGCGGAATGAGGAAGAGGATGCCAAGGCAGCCCCCGGCCAGGCAGATGAAGATAGTCTGCACCGGATGCGGGTCGAGGTGGAGAGCGTAAAGCGCCGGGACGGTGAAGACAGCACCCGACACCACGGCCGCCGAGGCGCCGCCCATGCTGGTGATGATCATGTTCTCGAGCACGGTGGAGCGCCGCCGGTAGACGCGCGCCAAGCCGATGGCGAGGATGGAGATGGGAATCGCCGCCTCCATTCCCTGGCCGACCTTGAGGGCGGAATAGGCCGACGCGACGCTGAAGACGATGCACAGCAACGTGCCCCACAGCACCGCGCGCCAGGTCACCTCCGGTGGCGCCATGCTGGCGGGCACCAGCGGCATGTAGATTTCGCCGTCCTTCAACTGTTGATACGCGTTTTCGGGAAGAGACTTGGTTTCGACTTCGGCCATGAATGAACGAGCCTCCTAATCCATTAAGAAGTCAAACATAGGGTGCGGAGACAGAGCAAGGACGGCGGTCACACAGCGAAGGGACCTGGGAACAGATGCCATCATCGATCGCCCAGCAATGGGGAGTCACTAGGCGAATGGTCTAACAGGCTGCGGAAGAAGAATCACGCTTTCTCCGCAGCCTGCTAGACTATCTCCCGCAACTTCCCGCAAGGACTGATAGTGCCGACAAAAGTGCCAACCAATCCTGTTCTCGTCGTTCACGGCGGAGCCTGGGCCATTCCCGACGACATGGTCGAGGCGCACGTAAGCGGCGTGCGCAACGCCGCTGCCGCAGGATGGCGTGCGCTGGAGCGCGGCGGCTCCGCACTCGACGCCGTCGAAGAGGCCGTGGTCGTGATGGAAGACGATGAAACCTTCGACGCCGGCCGCGGCAGTTTCCTGAACCGCGATGGCAAGGTGCAACTCGATGCTTTCATCATGGACGGCGCGACCCTCCGCGGCGGCGGCGTCGGATGCGTCGAGCGTTTGCGCCACCCGGTTCGCGCCGCTCGCAAAATTCTCAGCGACAGCCCGCACGTCTATTTCGTCGCCGAGGGCGCCGAGCGCTTTGCCGCCGAGCACGGCATCGCTCTCTGCCGCAACCAAGACCTGATCATTCCCCGAGAGGTCGAGCGCTTGCGCGCATATCAGGCGCAGGACTCAGCCCACGGCAACGACCTGTTCGCGCCCACCATTTCGCACGACACCGTGGGAGCCGTCGCGCTCGATCGCCATGGCAATATCGCGTCTGCGACCTCAACCGGAGGCACGCTCAACAAAGCTCCCGGCCGCCTCGGCGACTCGTCGCTCATCGGCTGCGGCTGCTACGCCGATAATCTCAGCGCCGCCGCCTCCACCACCGGATGGGGCGAACCCATCATGAAGCTGGTGCTCGCGAAGTGGGCGGCGGATCGCGTCGAATCCGGAAGCCTGCCGGAGTGGGCGGCGCAGGAAGCGATGAACTATCTCAAGCAGCGCCTCAACGGCCACGGGGGAATCATTCTGCTCGATGCCCAGGGCCGCTTCGGAATCGCCCATAACACCCCACGCATGGCCTGGGCGCTCCGTACCACACAGAAACAAGACGCGGGGATTCAGCGTCCCGCCTAGCCGAAGAACGATTCACGTTCTAGTTAGGGGCTCTCCGGATAGGATTCGCTTCGTTCCTCGAGGTTCGTTCCCCAACGTACCAGGGCGCGGTCACCGCAAAAATACGCTCATTGCCGCGGACCAGAAGCACCCATTCCAGGAGCCGGCCGCGCTGATTGTGCAGGAAGTATTCATACCATCTGTCTTCCACGAGCTCGGGTATGACCACGACGATGCTGCGATCGGGATTTTTTTTCGAAAGGTCGAGAATGAACTGCACGATCGGAATGATGATAAAGCGGTAGGGTGACGGCAGGACGTGAAGCTGGGGCGGTTCCTTGCCGGCCGCGCGGAAGGGTTGCTCAACGTACTGCTCCCAGTCGTCTTGCAGCAACTCGGAATGCTCATTGGGCTCGACGTGCAAGGCGATCACTTCCGGGGAAAGCCGGGCGGCAAATTCAATTCCCTGGCGGGTGATGTTGCTCCAGCGATCGATGGCAATGACCGCAATCGGATGCTCGCTGAGACCGGCCGCGTCCACGGGAACCTTGCAACTGGTAAGCAGTTTCACGGAGTGATAGTGACGGCGCACGAGGGTGAAGAAAAAAATTGTCAAGGGAATGAAAAGCAGCGTGATCCAGGCGCCTTGAACGAATTTCGCAACCAGCACAACGCCCGTGGTGATGCCGGTGACGAGGGCGCCGAGCCCATTCACCAGTGCGCTCTTCAGCCAATTCGGACCGCGATTTTTCCGCCAGTGCATGACCATGCCGGCTTGTGAAAGCGTGAAGGCCAGAAAAGCGCCCACCGCATAAAGCGGGATAAGTCGATCGGTGACACCGCCGAAAAGAATGAGCACGCCGCCACAAAGCACCGCCAGAACAACGATGCCGTAGGTATAGACGAGCCGCCGCCCGCGGTATCCGAAGGCGTGCGGGAGGTAGTTATTTTGCGCGATGGCGCGGCAGAGACGCGGAAAATCGGCAAAAGCTGTGTTGGCGGAAAGCGATAGAACGACAAGAATTGATCCCATGGTCAGATAATAAAAAACGCCTTTGCCAAAAACCGAAGCAGTCAGCATGGAGAGAACGCTCTGATAACCGGGCTGGCCCGGATCGGTGGCAGCAATTCCGTAAGTCTTCACAAGATACGAAATTCCCGCCAGCAGCACCGCCAGAAGAAAAATAATCACGGTGAGAGTGCGCTGGGCGTTTTTCACAGTGGGCTCCCGGAAAGCCTTCACGCCGTTGCTGACCGCTTCCACGCCAGTCAGTGCGGTGCAACCGCTGGCGAAAACCTTAAGCAGCAGCCAGTAGCTGACTGCCTGCGTCATGGGCGACGGAGGCGGAAGCGGAACTGCCGGTGTGGGATGTCCTCCGCTGAGGAGAACGCGAAGAACGCCTGCGACGATGGTAATGAGAAGTGTGCCGACAAAAAGATAGGTCGGAAGCGCGAAGGCAAGGCCCGCATCGCGCACGCCGCGGAGATTGAGGATCGTAACGACGATAAGAATGCCGACGCAAATAGAAACCGTGTGCGGCAACAAGGACGGAACCGCCGAAACCAAAGCGCCGACTCCCGCCGAAATGCCCACGGCGGCCGTGAGAATGTAATCGGCAAGCAGCGCCGCCGCAGCCAGCAGGCTGGCAGGCGCGCCCAGGTTGAAGCGCGCCACCGTATACGAGCCTCCGCCGGAGGGATAGGCGGCGATGGTCTGGCGATAGGAGAAGTACACGATCACCAGCAAAGTGATGATGGCGGCGCTAATGGGAACGATATAACGAACGCCGAGAAGGCCAAGGGGAATCAGCAGGCTGAGGGCCGCTTCCGGGCCGTAAGCAGCCGAACTGAGCGCGTCCAGGCCAAATATCGGGATGCCCTGCACCGGACCGATCTGCTCGGCGCGTTCGTCACTGCTCTTGATGGGCTTACCGACCACCAGGTCAAGTATGTTCATGAGCGATGGGCTCCACCGGCCTGTTTACGCAGCAGAAACAGTGTGCGTGAGAACTCGTTTTCGAGCAACCCGGCGAACGAAGCATCGAAGTAACCCGAGTTCTTCCGCAGCTTGCTATGCGGACATGAAGGTTTGCTCACCCACGCCGATATGCACAATGGAAATCGCGGGCACGCGACAGACACTGCGCGACAGACGTTGCACCATACATAGCCCCCTGCCGTGCTGCCGTTCCAGGCCCTTAAGTTCCCTACCTTGACTGCCGATGAAACTAGGAGGAGGCGCGGCCAAAAGTGTCTTCTACCCTTCTCGATAACCCGAAGCTGTTCCGGCATTTGGTGGAAGACTTGCCGGTGGGGATCTACATCGTGGATGGAGAACGGCGGATCCGTTTTTGGAACCGGGGCGCGGAATCCATCACCGGGCATCTGTCGCACGAGGTGGTGGGACATCTGCCGGAAGATGTGGTGCAGGCCTGCGACCGGCGGGGCAACCGCTTGAGTGGAGAGCAACGTCCGGTGACCATGACCCTCGCCCAGCGAACGCCGCAGCAATGCACCGCTTTCTACCTGCACAAGAATGGACACCGGGTAGCGGTGAGAATCCGCACGCGGCCAATACTGGAGCACGGGGACGCGATTGGGGGTGTGACGGTTCTATTCGAAGAAGCGTATGTGTGCCGCGAGGACCCGTCTGGGCCGGCGATGGCCGGCTGTCTGGACGCAGCGACGGGAATTCCTTCGCGCCGCCTGACGCGCGCAGTGCTAAATGAATGCATGGCGGGCATGGAGGAATCGCATATCGGTTTCGGGCTGCTCCGGATACGAGTGCTGGGGCTGGAGCAGTTTCGCGCAAAACACGGTCCGCAGTCGGTCGAGCCTTTTCTGCGCACCGCGGCGCATACCTTGCGCAACAGCCTGGATGCGGAAAACTTTTTGGGATGCTGGGAAGAGAACGAGTTTCTCGCCGTGCTGACCTCGGCGAGTCCAATGATGGCAGCAATGACGGCAGACATCTTGTGGAACCTGCTGAGCCATTCGGAAGTTTTGTGGTGGGGCGACCGTTTCTTGATTCAGGCAGAGGTCGCATACACGGTGGCGACCGCAGGCAAAGACCTGGAATCGCTTCTGCGAGAAATGAAACGTTCGCACTCGAGTAAGGCGGCGAAGGTAGCCGCGGCGGGCGCGGCCAACAATTCTGGACCAATGCGAGGATGATGCTCCATGTTTTCGATCATTGGGATCGTGGTGGTTTTCGGCTGCATCGCGGCGGGCTACCTGATGGAGCACGGCAGCATCAAGGTGCTGCTGCAACCGGCGGAGCTGATCATCATCGGCGGAGCGGCGGCGGGCACGTTGCTGATCTCCAATCCAATGCACACTCTGAAGCAGATGATGAGCGGGGTCATTGCGGCATTCGGCTCCTCTAAGTACGGCACACCGCGCTATATCGATTCCTTGAAAATGATCTATGAACTGCTGCAAAAGGCGCGCAAGGAAGGCCTGGTGGCACTGGAAACGGATATCGAGGAACCGGACAAGAGCCCGCTGTTCTCGAAATACGAAGCCTTCGCGAAGGATCACCATGCCGTGGCTTTCGTCTGCGACACGATGCGGATGGCGGTGAGCGGCGGCGTGGAAGTATTCGATTTGGATCAGATGCTGGATGCGGACATGGAAGTCCATCATCACGCGGCGAACGAACCGGTGACAGCGTTGACGACCATGGCGGACTCCCTGCCCGGGCTCGGGATTGTGGCGGCGGTGCTGGGGGTAGTAATTACGATGGGCGCGCTGGGCGGACCTCCGGAAGAAATTGGACGCAAAGTAGCGGCGGCGTTGGTGGGAACTTTCCTGGGCATTCTGCTGTGCTACGGGCTGGTCGGACCGCTGGCATCGCGCATGGGCAAGATGGCGGAAGAGGAACACGTGTTCATGATGGTGTTGCGCGTGACCATGATTGCATTCCTGAAAGGCGTCGCACCGATCATGGCGGTTGAGATTGGGCGGCGCACGGTGCCCGTTCATGTGCGTCCTACGTTCCAGGAAGTCGAAGAGGCTTGCCGCGGCGCGAAAGAGGCCCCGGCGCCAGCGGCAGAGGCCGCCGCCGCGGGATAACCACCGCCATGCCGACGCCACCCATCATCATCATCAAGAAAAAAGCCGGCCATGGCGGTCATCATGGCGGCGCCTGGAAGGTCGCCTATGCCGACTTCGTCACGGCCATGATGGCGCTGTTTATCGTGTTGTGGCTGACGAACACGAGCAAGCCGATTCAGGTAGCAATTAGCGGCTACTTCAAAGATCCCAGCGGAACCGGGAAGCAGACGGGAAGCAGTCTGGCCGTATCGAAGGACACCGGAAACAGCCTGGCCGGATCGGGCGAGAATTTTCAACTGACCAAGGAGAACATGGGGAAGCTCAAAGAGCAGCTGCAAAAGAGCATCCGCAGTATCACCGATTTGGATAAGCTGAAAAAAAATATCGAGATGACGGTGACCCAGGAAGGTCTGCGCATCGAGTTGCTGGAATCGGCGGGGGGGACGTTCTTCGACAGCGGGAGCGCGACCCTCAACCAGAGTGGGCGGGTACTGATAACGCTGCTGGCGGTGGAATTGGGGAAAGTGCCCAACCATGTTTCGGTCGAGGGCCACACCGACGCCAAACCCTATAGCGGCAAGAGCAGCTACAGCAATTGGGAACTCTCGGCGGACCGGGCGAACGCGGCACGGCGACTGATGCAGCAGGCGGGGCTGCGCGGCGATCAGGTCTCGCAGGTGCGAGGCTTTGCGGATCAACGCCTGCGCACCGCCAAGGATCCGCTGGACCCGTCGAACCGCCGCGTTTCGATCATCGTGCAATACTTCAGCAACAACAACGAGGAAGTGGAATCTCCGGGGAAGGATGCGAAAGAACCGGGAGAGGGAAAACCGTCAGCCGCAGGCGCGAAGGCTGAACCCGAAACCACGGGTAAGAAAAAAGACGAGCAGTAAAAAAGGCTGACCTCGAAAGGCCAGCCCGGAAGATTGCTGCTTATGCGGTTATGATGCGACTACCTAACGCAGTACCTTGGGCACCAAGGATACGGCCCCATGGAAGTGTGAACTCCAGGAGCTGCTGCGTATGCTAACGTACCTACCAGACCTACCAACAGAATTATCGCTCTGAGCGAACGTTTCATTGTCTTTCTCCTTAGGGTCTGCCGAAGGCTAGTCTCAGATGGCCAGCTTTTCGACGTTGACGAATTATACACACCTCTGCAACTTTGTGATTCATTGAGGGTTACTTCAAGCGCACCGAGCGCTGTGACAAGCTGCCGGATATGCCTGGAATTGGCGGGGCCGTCCGGCAGGCAATATAAACGGGGTTTATGCTGGTTTCTTAAGGTAATGCTTTGAAAAGAATCGCTTCCCTTCTGGATGCAAAAGAAGGATTACAGTACGCAAAAAATTCCTCTTGACAAGGTTTTTGCGAGCGCCCTTTTTTTGCGACCGCGAGGCCTATGGTCGCTTGTTGGAACCGGCTGCCGCAGAGTTGGCTCTGAGCGGCTTGCCGGGGCGGTTGAGCGGCAAATGATCGGCCGCTTGCTCAAAATGAACTGCCGTTTGCTCCAGATTCGAGCTTCGCGAGAACGCGCGCTCCACCATGCCTTCGAACATCGGGATCAGCGAATCGGAAGGAACCGCGGGTTGAAGATCCGCCAAACCCTGCTCCCAGCGCTGGGTCTGCAATCGGTTGACGGAGGCCTCGCGCCCGGCTGTGCGCGAGAACGAGTAGCCCAGCCAAACCAGAATGGCAAAATCGTAAGTCAACATGTTGATCAGGTCGAAATTTTCGTGCCTGACAAATCCTCCCGAATTCAGCGCCAGCAACATCAATTCCACACCGCCGGAAAGCCCCAAGCCGAGAGAGATCCCAAAACTGATCTGCTTCCGCGACACTCCCAGAAAGCTGGAAAATAGCAGCAAAAAGAGGATGAGCCCAACCTGCACGATGCGGACCGAGAGCTGCAGCGTGGTCGTGGCGTTCATCATCGGATTCTGGTCCGAAGAACTCGAAAAGGCGACCACCACCGAAACCAGCAGCATCACCACGCCCGCCCACTTAAACAGTAGAGTACCCAGGTCCTTCAGAGTGTGATAGGGGCGGAATACGTCGAGAAAAACCTCATGAATGACCTTGAAGCCGAGAACCGCGGTGACTGCCTCGCCCAGCCAGAAAAGCCAGAAATACGCCGAGCCAGCGCGGATGAGCCAAAGCGGAAACATTATGGCAAAATTCGCAACTTGCGCCAGGAGAAACAAAAAAAATACAGGAAACTGCTTGTGCAGCTTACGGCGCCATAAGATCGCCGCAACCACCAATTGCACGGTCGGTTGCGCGCACCACAAAGAAAGGACGATGATTTGGCTGTGCAAAGTCATTGGGAGACAAGCGGGAAGAACACGACCAACCGTAACCGCCGCGCCTCGCCCTCTTTCACATCCTCAGGCACGATGCTACGCGCGGTCAACCCAGGGTAGGTAACCTTAGTAACCATTACCCCTTACCCCTGGTCGGAGTAACCGTTACCCTCCCACCTTGCCGCCAACCACAGAACAAGGGCTGCCAAGACTATCCGGCGTCGGGCGTGGAGTGCAGGTAGGCGCGCATCATGCGCACTTCATCGTCCTTTTCGTCGAGATCGTGGAGAAGAACGTCGCGCAAGGAGATGACGCCCTTCAGTTCACGTCCGGCGCAGACCGGCAGGTGCCGGAAGCCATGCCGCCTCATCAGGGTCTTGCAGGTCTCCAGGGGATCGCTCGGAGCAACCGTCAGCGGATCTTCGGTCATGACCTGGTTGACCGGGGTGCGCGCGGGATCCTTGCCTGCGACCACCACACGGCTCATCAGGTCGCGCTCGGAGAAGATGCCGATGAGTAGGCCTTCTTGCAGAACGGGTACGGCGCCGATGTTGTGCTGCACCATCATTCTGGCGACTTCGAGCACAGTCTGGTGGGCCTCGGCGGATATAGGGACTTGATTTCCGAGCAGATCACAGATCAGCATTTGCACCTCCATAGGACTTGTGCCGGAAAGCAAAGTGCCCGGCGAACAGCGTCAATTTGCCTCGGACGAAGGGAGCAAAACCGTTTTAATCTCTGGACCCGCGGCGCAGTATATGTCGAAAATCGCCTGGAAGGAAGAAAAAAATGCGAAGGGCGGTTCCCAGTTGCCAGTTCTCAGCGACACCCCGAACGGTCCCAAGATTTTTCTCAGAACTGGGAACTGGCAACTGGGAACTGGCAACTGCTTATGACATAGGATCTGGCGGCCAAAGCGGCGGGCATTTCGGCGGCGTCGCGAGCGGTGACAATCAGGTTGTAATCGTCACTCGCCCGAAGACGACTGAACACCGGAGTCGCCTCTTGCGGCTCGACCAGCGCCAGGTATCGCAGGAAGGTGAAGACGTCCTCGGTGGGCGCCAACCCCGGTGCGACGAAAGAGACTTCGACATCTTCGTGGTGGAAGTGCCATCCCAGAGAAGCCGCCAGGCGCACCGCTTGTTCGTATACCGCGGGCTGCAGGACTCCAGGTGCGGGATTGTCAAACACGATGCGGAGTTTGCGCTCATCTTCACGGCTGAACTCGCGCACTTTGAGCGCGCCCGTGCGGGCCGTGGCTTTCCAGTCCACATGGCGGGCGGAGTCGTCGGGCATGTAGTCGCGGATGAGGTAAAGATCGTGGCCGCGTCCGCGCACAAAGGTTTCGAACTCGCCCGTGACCATGGGAAGAACTTCACGGAACTGTTCGGTGGGCTCGACGACGGGATAAACAATCACTTCGCGGGAGAGGTTAACCCGCCGGGTTTTCGTCAGGAAGGCAAAGGGAAAGCGCGTGGCGAGGCCGAAGTTTTTTTCGCAGTAGCGTCCTCGCACCGGGAAGTTTATCTCCAGGTCGGCGCGGAGCTCCTGTTCGGGAGCGAGAAACGGAAAATAAACGGATTCTTGCAGGATCGGTTTTTCCTCCGCCTCGCGCACGCGCCGCAAGCGGCGGTCGGGCAGGCGGAGCCACTGGTCCTGAGGGGCGCGGTTGCGGGGCAACGCGAAGGTTGAGGCTTCCCAGCGCCAGCGGGCCGTGGAATTGGATTTGCGCTTGGCGGGAACCACGCGCACGGAAAAAGATGGCAGCCACGAACTGGTGTTGCCCAGGAGCAGGCGCGCCAGCATCGGCCGCGAGGCAAAAACGTGCTCGGGCAAATGGACATCGAGCGTGAGACTGCGGAGCACCAGCGCCGAGGCAATGCCGGAAACCAGAATGGCAGAGAGCAACGCGGCGACGATGACGTAAAGCAGGTTGTTTCCGGTGTTGATGGCGGCGATTCCGATCACGACGCTGATCAAGATGTAGATCAGGCCGGCACGCGTGACGTCGTAGTCCATGGCTTCGCGAACGCGGGTCGCGACGACTCGTCGCGCCAGGTAGGGCACGGTGGTGAGGCCGACGAAGGTGGCCAGCAACAGTGCCCCCGAGGCCAGAATGATCATTCCCCAGATGTTGCCCGCCTCGCGCGCTACCGTGGAAAACAGCGCCGCAGCGAAGGCCAGCATCAGTCCGATAATGGCCAGCAGGAATCGCACCCAGACCTGCGAAAGTGCGAACCGCGGAAAGCGCGGCGCATTTGAGGATTGCGGGCTGGTTTGCGAAAGTTCGGAAATCGCTTTGCTCATCACGCTGCTCTCCGGTGCCGGGCGATGCTTCTATCAGCATATGATGGCGGAGACGCGAGCGGAAGTGACGGAAGATACTTTGATTGGAAAAGGCAAACCTGACCAAGCGAAATGACCGCGGTTCTTGCACGTTCGAGTTTTCGAAGCAGCAGTCCACGAGCCCGGTTTGTGGACACTAGTGTACTGAGTCAGAAATGCGTTTACAAAAGCGGGCCACAGAAGCCAGGATTTCGTCGGCCGTCTTGGTCCACACAAAGGGTTTCGCGTGCTCATTGCTGATCTCGATGTAGTGACGAATGGCATCCTCCAGTTCCCGCGTGGAGCGGTGCACGCCCCGCCGAATCTGTTTCTCCGTCAGGGCCGCGAACCAGCGTTCCACCAGATTGAGCCAGGAAGCTCCCGTGGGCGTGAAGTGCAGATGGAAACGGGGATGCCGGGCCAGCCAGCGATGAATCCGCGGGGTTTTGTGCGTGCCGTAGTTGTCCAGAATCAAATGCACCTCCAGCCCCTCCGGCACCGCCCGGTCGATGCGGTCCAAGAACTTGCGGAACTCGAGGGAGCGATGGCGGGCATGCATGTCCCCCAGCACGCGTCCACTCTTTACTTCCAAGGCCGCGAACAGCGAGGTGGTGCCATGCCGCAGGTAATCATGCGTGCGCCGCTCGGCCTGCCCCGGACGCATGGGCAGCAGTGGCTGCGAACGGTCCAGCGCCTGGATCTGCGTCTTTTCATCGGCGCACAACACCAACGCTTGGTCGGGCGGATGCAGGTACAGGCCCACGATGTCCCGCACTTTTTCAATGAACAGCGGGTCCTTGGAGAGCTGGAACGTCTCGGCCCGGTGCGGTTGCAAAGCAAACGCACGCCAGATGCGGCTCACCGCGCTCTGGCTCAAGCCGCTGCGCTGGGCCATGGAGCGGGTGGACCAGTGGGTGGCGTCCGGCGGACGCTTTTCCAGAGTCAACGTCAGCACGCGCTCCACCGCAGCGTCGCTGATCTGGCGCGGTGCTCCCGGGCGCGGTTCGTCGAGCAGGCCATCGAGGCGCCGCGCCACGAACCGGCCACGCCATTTGCCCACCGTAGGTTTGCTCACGTGCATGTGTTGCGCCACCCGGGTGTTGTTTTCTCCTTGCGCACAGGCCAGCACGATGCGGGCCCGCAGGCACAGGGCTTGCGCCGAACTCGGACGACGCACCCAACGTTCCAGGGTTTCGCGTTCTTCTCGGCTCAATTGCAAAGGCGGAATCGGTCTTCCCAGCGCCATCGGCACCTCCCTTGTACCTTAGACGCAGGAAAACCGACACTTATTCAACTTGTTTATGACTCATGACGCTAGCAGCCCGTGGTGAAAGCCTGATTCGTATCAGGGCACGCCTTCAGGCGTGCCACAAGTGCCATGTTATGAATGCGCCTTTAGGCGCTGGTTCTTGGCACCAGAGTTTCACCACAGGCTGCTAGCCCATTTCACTCAGAACCGGGTCGTTCGTGAAATCGTGTTTGCGCCAGTTAGGTGCCACCTGTCCCCGCGCTGGTGCATATAATGCGGATGAGGCAGCGAACGCAGATGGGTATTCACGATGCAGTTCTGGTTGGGTTTCTCGTTGTGCTTGCCCTGATCGTGAGATTCCCTGATCAGCACCGATCGGGCATGGCGCGTTTGTGCTCCGTCGAAGAAGACCGTATCCCTCCGTATCCACGTGACGCTGCAATCGCGCTATTTATTTTCTTCGGATTTATTCTTGTCTTGGACTTGCTTCGCTATCTGGGCTGGCGATAGATTGCATTTCATTCAAAACCGGGTTGTTGGTGAAATCGCTGATTTCGTCAACTATCCGCGCGGGCCGGCAACAAAGACCTCACTGCTCCACCTTGGAGAACTTCAGGTTGACGGCTTGGGTTGTGCTGGGGTCGACGCTGACGAGCTCGGCGATGTCTGTATGGCGCTCCGGAAAATCGAGGGAGAAATAGCCGTGGTCTGCGCTCCGTGGGACCGCAAACAACAGGTAATCTCCGGGAATCACCCCCGCGATTTTGTATTGACCGGTGACATCCGTGTGGGCTGTGAGGCTATAGCGCGGAATCCTGCGAAGCTGCCCCGACTCAGGAACCAAAACGACGACGAGCCCGCGCGCCGGGTTCTCGCCGTCTGTCACCTTGCCGTGGATTGTGCCGGTGTCGCTGGCCAGAGTGACATCGCAGTCGAGGGCGGTCCCAACCGCCAGCGTGAACTCGCGGGACGCGTAATCTCGGCCGTTGCAGATCGCCTTCTTAACGTAAGCGGATTTTTCCCCTTGGACATCTGAAACCGTAAAGATGAATTCACCGGGCGGTATGTTGGTGATGACGAATCGTCCGCTGGGATCGATGCCCGGGCTTTCGTGTAGAAGATAAAAACCCGACGCGAAGGTTTCCAGCGTGATGCGTTTCCCCGCCAGCGAAAGGCCCTGGGACGCCTGGACACTCCCACGCACCTCGGCAGCGCGACCGACTTCGATGTTGGCATGCAGGTTGGAGTCCACGACACGAACCGATGCAAAACCCAGTTCCTTTTCGACGCCCGCGTTGACTGTTTTCACACTAAGCGTGTAGTCACCAGGAGGGACTGGCGAAAACTTGAAAGAATGATCTGATTCCATCTGGACGGTTTGCCCAGCGGCTCGAAACGTGTATCCCGCTGCATCCACCCTCTGGCAGCTGACCTCGGCATCTTTGGGCGTCAGTCGCCCCGCTCCGGAAAGAACCTTGCCTGTGATCGCGTAGTTTCCTTCTGTCGGAACGGTGAATCGGATGTCGTTGGTGGCCAACTCGGGACCGACTTTCAACACTTGCGCTTCGTCCAGCGACGCCGTTCCTGGATAGAAGGTGTTGCGATACTGCACCCCGCCTGTCGGACCCTGCTTCAGTCCCACTGCCTCCATCGGATGCTCGATCAAACCACCCGCTCTCACGTAGTAAGAACCGGGCGGAAGATTCGGCATGCGGAAGTTGCCCAGATCGTCCGAGACGGTCCGAGCGCATGCGGAAACCTGTTTTCGCCCACCGGGCTGAAAGTCGATGCGCAGAGCGAAGACCTCAAGGCCCTGCACCGCTTCCCCCTCCTCGTCGGAGACTTGTCCAGCGATCACTCCTGTGGGGTGAAGGCGCAGTGCCAGACTCTCCAGCTTTTGTCCGGGCTTGAGAGTGATGAATCCGTGTTCGTCGCGCTCATCCTCTTGCCGAGAGAATTCCGAAAATCCGTTGCGCCAAACCGACGCCCCATACGTGCCGGCAGGAAGATCGGGAAACACGAACGTGCCGTCTGGTCCGGTGCGCACGATGCGCTCAGGACCGGCAGCCTTCGCTGTGTCGGGATCGGCAGGGTAGAGTTCGACCTGGGCCTTGGGGACGGGTTCGCCGGTATCGGAGCGGTAGACGCGTCCCGAAATTTGCCCCAGCATTGACTTGGAGGGTTGGGCATAGTCTTTCGTTTGGGCTGCTGTAACCGGGGCTGGAGTCAGCAAGAATACTGCGCACACAGAGATGGCGATATGGAATGCGAAACGCGCAGACATGCGATCGAACTCCGAGTTCATCGGACCTGCCCAGACCAGCATCATACCCTCGGTGGCCTACTTGGATGCATCGGGCGCTTTTCCCAATAGACACCGAACTGGGGATAGCTGTTGTAACATCTCCGTTTCACCAACAATTCCCGGCACAGCTGACCGGCGTCAGTCATTTGGCAACGACTGGCGGCGATGTCTCCACCACCAATATAGGATCACGGCCCCGGCGACAATCAACACCGCGATATTGAAACGCTGCATGGCCCGCAACAAGTGGCGCCAGTGTTGCCCGAAGAGGTATCCAGCACTGGCTATGAAGGTGACCCAAACGGCCGCACCCAGAAAGTTGAAAAGAGCAAATGTTCGCCAGCGCATGCGCAGCACGCCGGCCAGCGGTCCGGCGAAAGTCCGCATGCCGAAGACGAAGCGGGCAAAGAAAATGGCGGCTGCCCCGTAGCGGTCAAACATTTCCTCGCCGCGTTTCAGCGTGGCTGGCGGAATCCGAAAGACGCTTTGATAGCGATCGAGCAGCGGACGTCCGCCGTAGTGGCCGAGGGCGTAGCCTAGATCGCCGCCGAGAGTGGCAGCACAGGTGGCCACCACGATGATCCAACCGAGATGGAGTTGGTGTTCGGAATAGGCCAGAAAACTTGCCAACAGGAGCGTGATCTCACCGGGAACGGGGATGCCGGCGCTCTCCGCCAGCAAGGCCAGAGCCACGGCCCAGTAGCCGTAGTCGGCAACGAATGCGCGCAGCGAGTGAAACGTCGTGGGACCCATGAAGTGAAAAAAGTTCTCAGTTCCCAGTTCTCAGATCTCAGATCTCAGTTCTCAGTTCTCAGGGAGCGGAATTGACTGAGAACTGAGAACTGGGAACTGAGAACTAGCGAGGAAATCTATCAGCGCGCGGTTGAAGTGCTCAGGCGCTTCTTCGTACGGCAGGTGGCCTACGCCCTCGAAGGCCACCAGACGGGCATCGCGGAAATTCCGGCGCAACGGCTCGGCGGAATGAAAATCAACGGCGCGGTCTTTCGTTCCCCAGAGGAGGAGCGTGGGGTAATCGCGAATCTTGGGGAGCGCTGTTTCCAGTTCCGCGAGGTCTGCCGTCCAATTCCTGATGATGTGCGAGGCATGACGGAAGCCGTGATTCTTTTGTACGGGTATGCGATAGCCCGCGAGCGAATCGGGCGGAATCTTTGCGCCGTCGCCGAATAGACGGCGCAGCCATAGGTAGTCGAGGGCACGCCAGCGTGCGATCGTGCTGCGGAAGACCAGGGAACCAAAAGCGCTGCCCAGAAACGGCGCGAGCCGCTTGCCATGTGGCGACCAGGGATTGACGGGCGCCACCAGCACCAGGCGCCGCAGGCGGGTACTTTTTCGTTCCGCAGAGATCGTTGCCACCATGATGGCGACGCCACCGCCGTGGGAAGTGCCCAACAGGTCGAAATCTTTGATGCCGAGCGCGTCCGCGAACTCGAGGGCGCGCTCGGCGGTGGCACGTACGGTGCGGTCCATGCCCTCAGTAGCTGTCGATAACCCGGCGCCCAGATTGTCGATGGCATAAACGGTCGCATGGGGCGCCAGCGCGGGGATGGTGAATCTCCAGGAAAACGAATATCCCATCAGCCCATGAATCAGAATGAGCGCTGGGCCCGACCCGGCCTTGAGGTAGCGCATGTTTCCGCCGGCGAGTTCGAGCCAGTGCTCTTCAATTTGCACGTCCGTTGCAACTCCAAACCCCGCCGTACCGGGGCTGGTTTGGCGCTCGGCGGCGGGGATGGATTTATTTCCGAAATTTTTCGTTTCGATGGGCAACGAAATCCTCACCGGCTGCGTCCTACCAATTGATATCGCCTCTATCGCTTTCGGGGAAGCTGCCTCCTGGCTTCCCCTCCTTTTTGCTCCGAACCCTGCAACAGTGCTTCGTTTTACCGCGTTGCCCGAAAAGGAGTTCTCACGCGGCCACTGAAGCCGCGTTCTGCGCTTTCTTCCGCTTCTTGCCCAGCAGCTTCTTCAGTACTCTGATGCCCTCATCCACGTGCTTCTCTTCCAGCAAGAACGGCCGCAGGAAGCGCAGGACCGTGTCCTGAGTCGAGGCGGGACATGGGTATTGTAGAACGAACGCGGGGCAGGGGAAGGCTATCAGCTATCGGTTTTCAGTGCTTTTTCAGTCCGCCTTGGCCATCGGAGTTTTTCGGTGAAAACTAAAACTGGTCTCATGAATGGGTTGGGTAGGGCACGGCTTCAAGCCGTGCCGATAAGGGCCGACAAAAATGCGGGCTTTAGCCCCTGAGGGCTGGGACATCCTGCTCGGAGAACTATTTATGAGACCAGTCCCAGTGCAGCGTCCCACAATTTCGTGGCATAAATCCGCACTGTCATTCGGAGCGAAGCGAAGGTCTGAGCCAAGGCAACCAGTACTGGAAGCTGCTCGTGAGCAAAACTGGATTTTTGCTTTTCCTATACCTCAAACCTCGTCTCGGCTGTTTGCCAGCACCTCCAGACATACTCTGCACTAATCGCCCTCATAAGTTTTATCTCTCAAAAGAAAGGCGCAGGAAGAACGGCCCGAATCCGACGCGGGCCGCGAGCGTTTTTCTCGCAGCCGTACCGGCTGTTCCGAGTAGTACCTGGACGTGCGGTTCCCCGGTTGTGCCCGGACTGTGATCGAAGATGCTCGGAGCGATTGTGGAAGACGACAAAACTTTAGGAGGTTGGTGGGGACGCTTTGGCCAAATTTTATGAGCGCCTCCAATCCCGGTCCCATGTTCATGATGGCGGTTGCCATCGCGTTCTCGTTTGGCGTGGCGCTGGGGATCGCGCTCGTCTGGGGTATCTACGGCGGAATTTACTTCTTCCGCATCAGTAAGACCTCCGGCCGCACGACCATGATTAAAGACCGTGTGTCGATGACGACGATCGCATGACCTCATGACCAACGAACAGTCGCGCACGGCGGAGCCTGGCAGCCGCACGGTTGCCAGCCTTCCGCCTGTCAATAGGTTTAGGTTTGTGTGGTGACGGGGCTCCGCCCCCGTCCAGCTGAGAATGAGGGAAGTTCTGATTAAGTCCCCGGTCCCCCGTGCACCCTGTGTACCCTGTGGCTAATACTTTTGCCGACACTTAATCAGAGTTACCTTAGCGTCATGAGTCATAAATAAGTTGAATAAGTGTCGGTTTTCCTGCGTCTAAGGTACAAGGGAGGTGCCGATGGCGCTGGGAAGACCGATTCCGCCTTTGCAATTGAGCCGAGAAGAACGCGAAACCCTGGAACGTTGGGTGCGTCGTCCGAGTTCGGCGCAAGCCCTGTGCCTGCGGGCCCGCATCGTGCTGGCCTGTGCGCAAGGAGAAAACAACACCCGGGTGGCGCAACACATGCACGTGAGCAAACCTACGGTGGGCAAATGGCGTGGCCGGTTCGTGGCGCGGCGCCTCGATGGCCTGCTCGACGAACCGCGCCCGGGAGCACCGCGCCAGATCAGCGACGCTGCGGTGGAGCGCGTGCTGACGTTGACTCTGGAAAAGCGTCCGCCGGACGCCACCCACTGGTCCACCCGCTCCATGGCCCAGCGCAGCGGCTTGAGCCAGAGCGCGGTGAGCCGCATCTGGCGTGCGTTTGCTTTGCAACCGCACCGGGCCGAGACGTTCCAGCTCTCCAAGGACCCGCTGTTCATTGAAAAAGTGCGGGACATCGTGGGCCTGTACCTGCATCCGCCCGACCAAGCGTTGGTGTTGTGCGCCGATGAAAAGACGCAGATCCAGGCGCTGGACCGTTCGCAGCCACTGCTGCCCATGCGTCCGGGGCAGGCCGAGCGGCGCACGCATGATTACCTGCGGCATGGCACCACCTCGCTGTTCGCGGCCTTGGAAGTAAAGAGTGGACGCGTGCTGGGGGACATGCATGCCCGCCATCGCTCCCTCGAGTTCCGCAAGTTCTTGGACCGCATCGACCGGGCGGTGCCGGAGGGGCTGGAGGTGCATTTGATTCTGGACAACTACGGCACGCACAAAACCCCGCGGATTCATCGCTGGCTGGCCCGGCATCCCCGTTTCCATCTGCACTTCACGCCCACGGGAGCTTCCTGGCTCAATCTGGTGGAACGCTGGTTCGCGGCCCTGACGGAGAAACAGATTCGGCGGGGCGTGCACCGCTCCACGCGGGAACTGGAGGATGCCATTCGTCACTACATCGAGATCAGCAATGAGCACGCGAAACCCTTTGTGTGGACCAAGACGGCCGACGAAATCCTGGCTTCTGTGGCCCGCTTTTGTAAACGCATTTCTGACTCAGTACACTAGCACTTTGCGGAAAAACTCGGATTCGGCGGGTTTTGCTATCCTTACGCCTTTTTTACGAAAATTCTGACATGCTGTCGGCATTTAGGCTAGATTGGAGTTTCGCCGCTTGCCGATCACCTTTGATGCAGATTCATTCACGATGACTGTCCTCCACGTCGGCGACCAGTTGGATCACTATCGGATCGAAGCCCTGGCTGCCCGCAGTGGCATGGCCTCCATCTTCCGCGCCACCGATCTCAACAACGGCCGCCAGGTCGCGATCAAGATCCCCCATCCCGAAGTCGAGTGCGACCCCGCTCTGTTTGAGCGTTTCCGCCGCGAGGAAGAAATCGGCAAGCTGATGGATCATCCCGGCGTAATGAAGGTCTTCTCCGATGACGACCGCAGCCAGGTCTACATGGTCATGGAGTGGGTCGAGGGACGGCTGCTGCGGAAGATCCTCGGCGAACAGCCAAAGCTGCCGCCCGAGCGCGCCCTCCGCATCACGCTGCGCATCCTCGATGCGCTCGACTACATTCACTCGCACGGCGTAGTGCATCGCGACCTGAAGCCCGAAAACGTGATGGTCGACGAGCACGACAACATCAAGCTCATCGACTTCGGCATCGCCGGCAACGCCGGCGCCCGCCGCCTCACCTTCGCCAAGTTCTCTCCGACCATGGGCACGCCGGACTACATTTCTCCCGAGCAGGCCAAAGGTCAGCGCGGCGATGCCCGCAGCGACCTCTATGCGCTGGGCATCATGTTCTACGAAATGCTGACCGGCAAAGTGCCGTTTTCTGGTGCGAATCCATTCTTGATCATGAACGACCGCCTGCTGAACAACCCCGTTCCGCCGCGCGAAGTCGATCCCACCATCACGCCGCAATTACAGGAGATCATCTATCGCGCCCTCGAGCGCAATCCGAAGAATCGCTATGCCAGTGCCCGCGATTTCGCCCGCGATCTCGAGCATCCCGAGCAGGTCGGAGTCACCGACCGCCCGGAATTCCGCAACTGGAAGGACCGCCGAACCCCGTGGGCGAAAAAGGCCCTCTTTTACGCGCTGCTTGCACTGATTCCGATCGTGATCTTAGGCCTGTTACTTTACATAGCCCGCCACAGCTGAACGAGTGGGCAAGCGTGTGGGGGAAGCGACTGTGTGGGGGCGGGCGTGTGGGGCGGGCGACCTCGCCCGCCCAGCTCTCAGCGGCGCAGGAATTGGCGCCGGTAGCTAGGTCAAAGATTTGCGCGCCGGTCTTTGATTTCCTCGAGGTGCAGCCGCAGCCGTCGCAAGACACTCTCCCGCTCCGCATTGCTCAGGTTCTGCTGGAGTTCTTGCAGGGCGAAGTGGACGACATCGTGGTGATGGATTTCCACCGGGGCAACATCGCTGCTCAGTTCCAGCCAGATGCCGTGCAGCAGATCGATCTCCTTGGGCGTGAGCCGCGGCACGTGCGGGCCGACGTAAAAGACATGCTCCTGGCCGCCCGGGAAATAGATCTCGAGAGTCAGTCGTGGCTTGGGATCCGGCAGGCGCTCCCACGCCAGGCCGGCGATTCGCGCCTCCTCCGTCACCGGTCGAGTGGGAGACGGGCCCAGCACAACCGAGGAAGACTGCAAGCTCTGGGCAGCGCGCAGGATGCCGTCCCACTTTTCGGTGGCGGCAGCGACCGCCAGATGGATCGTCTTTCCTTTCTTCTCGGCCAAGGCGAGCGCCCAGGTAAAGAGATCTTGTTCCTCCACGCTGAAAAGCTGCTCCGGCGCCAGTTCGCCCTCCCCCGATTCCGCACGTACCAGAAATCGCAAGTGAAGCACTACCACATCCTGTTTGCGCGGATCGACGCGGTCGAGTACCGCCCCCAGGTTATAAAGCGTGTTGTAGTTACGGACCATCACCAGGATATTCCCCGGGCGCACTCCGAGCCCTTTCGGGCTGAGGTCGTCGCCCGGCTCCAGATTGAACTGGTCAAGTTGGGTATGAGCCCCAGCGCTGCGCTTGGTCATCTTTTCAGAGACTTCGAAAACGACGAAAAAAATGATCGTGAACGCCACCCCGGAAAGGGTCGCGACTTGCTTGGTGAAAAGATTGATGATGCACAAGGCGACCAGCGTAACCGTAATCAGGCCCAAGCCGACCGGGATCTCAACGTCCCCAACCTTCAGGTTCAGAGGCACGCGAAATTCCCGCTTCCCCGGCTGCTTGTAACGCAGCACCAGCACGGCCAGGCCCTTCATGGCGAAGCTCCACATCACCCCAAAGGCATACGCCTCACCGAGCAGGAAGATATTGCCTCGGCTCAGGAGAATGGTGAGGAGCTGAAGGCCCACCACCAGATTCAAGATGCGGTAGGAGGTCCCAAAGCGGCGTTGGGGGCGGCGAAACCAGTAGGGGAGAATGCCATCCTCGGAGACGCGGTTGAGGACGCCGTTCGAGCCCACGATCGCCGTGTTGACGGCCCCGGCCAACATCAAGACTCCGACCACGACGACGAAAGCGCGGAACGCCAGCCGCAATGACAAGGGCCCAATCAGGTACATGGCCAGCCCGCCGATCGGGTTGTCGAAGAAATTATGGCGCACCGCGTCGGGGACGATCATGACCGCGAAGAATGCGACCCCGGCGGTGAAAATTAAACTGTAGACAAAGATGACGAAGCCCGCTTTTTCCAGATTGCGCAGCTTGGGATGCTCGATCTCGCGATACACCTGAGCCATCGTCTCTTCGCCGCTCATGGCCAGCACCGAGTGGCCAAGACCGACCAAAACGCCGATCAATCCGACGGTATATGGCAACGAAGTGTGGCGCAACCAGCCCAGGGCATCGTCGGAGTAGACAAGACTCGCGAGCCGCGGCAGCGGCGGAAGATGAGCCCCGCGCGCCCACAGCGTATAGCCGCACCAGACCAGCATCAGGACCACCATCACCGTCGTCACATACATGATGCGGAGCGCTTTTTCGCTGGATTCGGGTATGCCCTTGATGTTCTGCCACCAAAAGTAGATCGTGACCAACGCGGCAAAGACGGCCGCGCTAAAGTTCACGGGAAGATCGAAAGGGAGGTGGAAATAGTGCAGGAGTTCGTTCAGCAAACCCACCAGGTACAGGCCCGCCGACACGCCGCTGATGGGCCCGGTCAGAATGTAGTCGAACATCAGCGCCGAAACCGAGAACTTGGCCAGGGTTCCGCCCATGGCCTCCTTCACCACGCGATACACTCCGCCGCGCACGAACATGCTGCAGCTCTCGATGTAGACCGAACGGACCGCGTAGGAGAGCAACATGATGGCGAGGATGAACCAGGGAGCGGCTTTGCCAACGAAGTGCTCGGCAATGGCCCCCGCATAGAATGCGGAGGAGCCCATGTCATTGAGCACGATCGCAGCTGCCCGCCAGAACGAGATAAACGCCAGCATGGCGGTGGTCGCCACCAGCACCCGCTGCGTGCGGGCCCCGGTTAGCGTGGGCAGCGGTTGCTTAGAAGTATGGCTTTCCATTCCCCTGTTTACCCTGGCATCGGACCAGACATGCTCCGGCAACCGGCCGTGGGATCATCTCTGCCTTCGAGCCGGAGAGCTTGCGACGCGCCATCGCCCTCAATGGTTTGTCCGCGCACCCCGCGCGGCCGGAGGCATAAACGCCGCGAGAAATTCACGAAACAATTATGGTATTCGATATGGGGAGCGTAGACCAGCGTCGAAATCGCCGGGGCTGCACTTGCCCCGAGATCTTTGATTGACAGTCATAGGTGCTTTCTGTTGTGGGTATTACCTTCGTAGACCGCTAATCCAACGCTCGCGGAGTTACCTGGGACGGGACCACATGTTTCTCGCAGAAGCTGGCCTTGGCATGGGTGAGAGGCATGCCGTGGTTCCTCATCAGGAAGGAGGTCCGATGGGTTTCAAAAAATAAAACCTCTCGCTTCACACCGACTTCGTTACGCCAGATCGAACTTCAGCTCTCCCAGCTTCTCCAGGCTGCAGGCAATCTTGTCGCCGGCTTTGAGCCAAACGTACTTCTCCTTGGAAACGGCAAGCCCACCGGCAACCCCGCCGAAGATCACTCCTCCCGGCGTGCCGGTGAAGATGATGTCTCCCGGGCGCAGGGAAATGCGGGCCGAGGTATAGCTGATGATCTGGCTGCAGTTGTAGATCAGGTCGTTGGTGTTCGACGACTGGCGGGTTTCGCCATTGACCCGGCATTCCAAGTTCAGATTGTCGGGATCAACCTGCTCGGCGGTGACGAAATAAGGGCCCAAGGGAGCAAAGCCGCCCGAAGACTTGCCCTGCATCCACTGGCCGCCGGTTTCGAACTGAAGGTCGCGCGCACTGAAATCGTTGCCGGTCGCGTATCCAGCGACGTAGGAAAGCGCGGCCTTCTCGCTGACGTCGCGCGCCTCCTTGCCCATCACGATGACCAGTTCGATCTCATAGTCGAACTTGGTAGAAACGGCTGAGGGCAACTTGATAGTGCCGCCGTGCCGTAGCAACGAGTTGTTGTACTTGTTGAAGAGTACCGGTTGCTTGGGGATGGGCATCTTGATTTCCTGCGCGTGCTTGCGATAGTTCAAACCGACACACACGATCTTTTCCGGGCGCGTGACCAGCGGCCCATACTCGATGTTCTCTTCCTTGAGGAACAGCTTCTGCGCGGCGTGCGATTTCATGGCGGCTTCAACCACCGATTGCACGCTGGCGCCCTCTTCGCGCTGCAGCATGTCATCGAGCGTAGCGGGAGAGTAAAGCTTCAGAAGGTCTGCTGCTTCCTTAACGTCGAGAATGCCCTCGCCGGTCTTGGCTCCCAGCCGGTATTCGCCGTTGCGGCGCATGGTCAGCAAGGTCAGACCGCGCGCCAGGCCTTTCTTCTCCTGGCCTGCCGGCTTGGTCGGCTTGGTTTCCGCACTTACTGTGTTCAACCCGCCCAGTGTAGCCACGGCGCCGATCGCGCTTGCTCCTTTCAAGAAGCTTCTGCGGTTCGAATGCATAGACAAACTCCTTTATCAATAAGTCGGAATTTCCTCTTTGATCCTAAGAACGACGGCTATTGTACCCCAATGCCTATTCGCTATGTCAGATTTCCACACGACACGAAAGAAAGTACCGAAGCGCTGGGTTGCGCTGCGATATCTCATAAGTCATTTAATATAAATTGATTTAATAGATGGTGAGCGCGGAAGGAATCGAACCTTCAACCTACTGATTAAGAGTCAGTTGCTCTGCCAATTGAGCTACGCGCCCACAGCGAACGGCGAGGTGAGGACAACGGGTGATTATACCATCCGCTTTACGCCTCCCTCTGACCGAGAACGCATTCGGATTTCTGCAATCCGGTTTCAATCCCTATCGCGGCAGCGGCCTGGGCATGCTGGCGAGGGCGCATCCCATGACCGCCATGGCAGCGGCGTTTTCGCGCAGATCCTGCGGATCGACTTTGTCGAGCGTATCGGCGGCGGAGTGGTGATAGTCGAAATATTTGCGGCCGTCCTGGATGATGCCGATGCCGGGGACGCCGGCTTCCACGAGTGGATCAATGTCGGAGCCGGGACTCTGTTCGGTGGCGCGGAAAACCGTCGAACCGACGGGACGCAGAATATCGTGCAGCGGCTGCAAGGCGGCGATGGCGGCGGGCGGCATCTTCATATAGAAGCCGAGGGGGTGGCCGGCTCCGGAGTCGCTTTCGATGGCGGCGACGTGGTTGGCAAATTCCGCAGCGTGAATTTTGGCATAGGCCTCGTGTCCGCCGCCTCCATTTTCCTCGTCCATCCAGGCAATGACGCGCAGCGTGCGCAGCGGGCGGATATGCAGCCGCTGAAGAAGTTCAACCGTCGCCATGGAGATGACGACGCCCGCGCCGTCGTCGATGGCGCCGCGACCGAGGTCCCAGGAATCGAGATGACCGGAAACGACGACGATCTGCTCGGGATGCTCGCTGCCCTTGAGATCGGCGACGACGTTGTAGCCGGTAGCGTCAGGAAGGCTTTGCGGAGTGAGCGTGAGGTGCATGCGGACGCGGCCCTGGGCGGCGAGGTGGTCGACCAAGTCGGCATCCTCGGCGGCGAGAGCGGCGGCGGGAATTCCGGCGGGAACGCTGTACCCGGTGTGCGGCAGGCGATAGTCGGCGCCTCCGACGGAACGGACAAGCGAGGCCACGGCACCCAGTTCAGCGGCCGCTTTGGCGCCTCTTGTGCGATAGACAACGGCTTCGCCGTAGGCCTCGGATTCCATGCCGGCGAGGGCTTTGCGCTCGTCGAACGGAACGTTGAAGAGGACAACTTTGCCGGCAACGTTTTGGCGGCCGAGAGCGACGAGTTCGTCGAAGCTGTGGACCACGACGACCTCCGAGGTAATGCCTTCGGCGGGAGTCGCAGAGCTGCCGCTGATAGTAGTGAGAACAATTCGCTGAGTTGTCTCGGGCACCTGGCCGGGATATTCGACGAGCTGCGCTTTTTCCTCACCGCGAACCCAGTGCGAAACTTGCGCGGGCTCCAGGTGAACCTCGAGGCCGAGTTTGCGCATCTCGGCGGCGACGTATTCGGCGGCAGCCTGCGCTTGCGGCGATCCAGAGGGGCGGGGGCCTATGTTCTCGGTCAAGTGCGCGAGCTGATGCCAGGCGTAGTCGCTGGTGAGAGCGGCGTCCCGCACCGCTTGCAACTGGTCGCGCAGTTCTTTGGAAAAAGCCGGTGCGGGCGGAGCGGCCTGCGCTTTGGACACTGGCGTCTGGCACCACGCGGCAACGCTGGCGGAGAGCAGAAGAACGGAGAGCGGAATCAGGGTTTTCAAGTTGAGCTTGCTCATTCTCATTGTGGAAGTTCTCATTCTCAGTGCACTCGTCTTTCCTTCGGGAAACTCTGATTAAGTCGGTTCCTGGAAGCTTTGAAGGGGCACGGCTTCAGCCGTGCCCTTACAACCCGCCAAACAAGCGGCTTTACAGTTTGCTGAAAAACTCCGAGTCGGGCGCGGATCGCGAAGGGCACGACTTTTACAGGCTGCGGAAAAACTATCGTTTCGTATCAGGGCATCGCTTTAGCGATGCCGTACGTCTTCCTCAATCAGACGCCCCTTTAGGGGCTGGGACGCGAAGCTAGACTTTTTCCGCACACTGCTTTAGTCGTCCGTAAGTCATTGAAAATATGTTCGCGCCTTAGCGCCCGAGGTGAGCTTCCTGCACCCCAGACTAGTTTTTTCAGCAATCTGTTTAGCCGCTGAGGGTCGCTCCTTCACAGCGTCCAGTTTTGCCAACGGATGCTTAATCAGACCCTCATTAGTACACTCATCCTGCGCGCGCCGGTTCCTAAAACCGCGAGTGTACAGGAGCGCGAGAAACAAAAAAAGCGGCCCCATTTCGGGGCCACCCTTTTCAAAGAGGCGAAGTGGCGGGAATCAGAGGAAACTTAGTTTGGCGCCGCTCCGGGGACGGGAACGGACAGAGTGAGATGTCGAGAACATCGAGAGTGAAGTTGTTTCCAACGGTACGGCCTCTTCAGATGGATGGAAATGAGCATTTGCCGAACCAAAATGGCAAATGGGCACGCGGACGAGACCCATTTTGGGAAGCTGTTCAGATTCAGGCTCTTAGGGTGAATCCCTTAGTGACATGCTGGCGTCGGGATCACCGAGCAATGTGATGCCAGGTGCATAAAGCTGCACTTTGGCAGAAGTTAAGGTGGAAATTCGGAGTGGAAACGGGGCTTGGCCCCGTCTCTGCCCGCCGCCGGAGACGCAGCCAGCCGCGTCTCTACATAACCTCTTCTCCAAAAAGCAAAACCCCCTCGAAAGGGGGCTTGGCACAAAGCACAGAGGTTTTAGCTGTCGCCGGCGACGGTGCGCACCTTTCCCGGCAGGAAGTGGTAGGGCGGCCAGGGACCGGTCACGAACAGCTGGCAATCCTTGAATTGCTTAGCCGCCGTGCTGTAACGGTTCTGATACTTTTCGATCGACTTGGTATCGATGAGGTGAGCGATATCGAGAAGCATCCCGTCGCTATTGACTTTCTTGCAGCTGACTTCTTCCTCGATGGGATTGAAGAGTTTGTGCACCTGGACGGAGAGGGCGCGCGCTTTGGTCTGGCGTTCCCGCTCACGGGACGCCTTCTCGCGAAGTTTGGTAAGGTATTCGCGGCCGACCGTATCGGGCAGGACAATCTCTTCCATAGAGCCGCGGAGAGAACCATCGCGGACCACCAGCTTGATGCGCATTTCCGACTTGCCGCGGAGCCGGGCCACGCTCTCACAAAAAGTGCGGCGGTTGGCTCGGACGGCCTGACGGATGGCATCCTCGGTATCGAAAATCGTTCCGAAGCGGAAGGGCAAGACGGTGGCGGTTCGAAAGCTCTGGCTTACAACGCGGGCATGCTCCAGAACCGACTTTTCGTCGAGTTTGGAGGAGGCGCGGTCAAATTCGCTGACGATCACCGCGAATTCCCCGCTCGGGTAGCTCATGACGGGAGCGGAGTTCACACCCTGAAGCCCATCAAGCACGAAGGGACGGCGGGCGCGAACACCGTTCAAAAGGGCCTGGTGTTCCGTGAGGCAGTACGCGTACCACGACATGCATTCTCTCCGAATTGCACCGGGGCTTGGGCACACCCCTTTAGATTTTTTTCAAAAGCTAGGGCTGCGTTTCTACCTGGAAGTTTTGGTTTTGTTGGGACAAGATGAACGCGGAACGCTGCGTCCAACCGATTATAGTACTTCGGGTCCCTGTTATTTGCAACCTTTCTTATGACAGTTGCATCACCAATTTTGTCTCAATTTGCTACGAATCGATTCGGTGAGGCTAGCAGGGCGGTTGCAGCAATCCGCGCCATACTTTCGGTAGCGCTGGCTCAATTGAGAATTGGCCGTTCCAGGTTAATGCATTATGAAAGAGCGCCCTGCGGGTGCCCCATTCTAAATTTCGCGTTCTTTGCGAAATTTAGAGTGGGGATTTTCGCCGCGGCTTCGGCTTGCTCTTGCCCTTGAGATTGAGCGCCACGGCAGCGCGGATGAGATCCTTCAAGGCCGCCTCATCGACCTTGTCGCCTTCGTGGATGTCGATGGCGCGCCTGAATTCCCGTCGAGGCTGGAGTTGAATAGGCCGGAAGGGTCCTTCAACCGAGCGCCCTTGGCAAATGTCATCTTGACGACGTTCTTGTACGTCTCTCCCGTGCAGACGATGCCGCCGTGCGAAAAGACGGGAGTCCCCGGCGATGTGGTCCTGACCCACTTCCGCTCTTCGACGATCTCAGGGTCTGCCTCGTCTATGATCCCGCGCACTTTCGCGAGCGTCTTCCCGCGCCAGGAAGCTGTGAAGAAATCGCCTTTGGGGACGGCCGGAAGGGCAGATACCAGTTACTTGGAGTGCTTCGGGCTTCCGGCATAACTTGCGTCTGCGCTCTTTTTGTCTCGGCCGTTGAGCCATCTTACGCTGGTGTTACTTGCAGTGCCCGCTTTAGGCCGAACCATCTGGTCAGGTTGTAACTTAGGCAAGCCCAAGTCGCTTCCATGGCTACTTTCACGCGGCCCCGGCAACGGAACTGCCGTAGGCCGCAGCGCTCTTTGATCCAGGCGTGCGGGAACTCGGCGATCTGCGAGCGTCGCGCGTAGATTTGTTTTGCTTCCTCGGTTGCCATCTTCTGCTTGAACGCGGTCGTCGCAGCTGGTTCTTCCAGGCGCGTGATCGAGCGCCGCCACTCCGGGCGCGCCTGTTGTGGCGCGCACTGATCGCGCAGCGGGCAGTTGGGACACGCCTTCTTCGGTGCGCGGTAAACGTGGGTGCGAACACCGTTGTCACGATTCAGCAGCGCATGGTGCGTGAGCGTTTGTCCGGCCGGACACGTAAACCTGTCCTGCGCGGCATCGTAAGGAAACGCGCTGGCCAGGAACTCGGAGTGCCGACCGTGTGCATCGCGCTCCACGGCCCGCCAACTATCCTGCCACGACCCGTAAAAGTCCACTCCCTGATCGGCCGCCGCCTGCACCGACGCGTGGTTGGTGTAGTCGCCGTCGGCCACGACCTGTTTGGGCTTGCGTCCCAGCGTCGTTTCGCAGCGTTCCAGCGCCGGCTTCATCTGTCGGTAGTCGATGGCATCGGTCGTCGCCTCGACGTTCACCACGATCCCGTGTTGCGTGTCCGTAAGCAGTTGCACGTTGTAGCTGGGGACGGTGCCACCTTCGCCGTTGCGCATTACGTGCGCCTCGGGATCGCTGCTGGAGGCGCGCGCCACGAACCGGTCGCGCTCGTGTTTCTTCTCCTGCTGCAGGCGCTCGACTTCGCGCACCGCCGCTTCCAGGCGACCGACTCGTTGCCGTGCGGCACGTCGTTGCGCCGCTGCTCGCCGGCTCGCGCTCTTCTCTTCTTCCTGAGCCTGCGCGTTCAGCCATCGCACCTGCTGGCGCGCCAGTTCCAGGTGCGCCGCCAGCTTCTCTTTGCGCCGGAAGCTGTTGCCGCCCGCGTTCGCCTTGATCTTCGTCCCGTCCAGGGTTACGCGTTCCAATGTGATCAGACCCTCGGCGCTCATCATGCCCAGCACCTGCACGAACAGATCGTCCAGCGCCGTTTTATGATCGGAACGAAAGCCGGACAGCGTCCGGTGGCTGATCGTCTGCAACCCGCACAGCCACTGGCAGCCCGGCTCGTACTCGCATTGTCGCGCTAATTCGCGCGCCGAACTAAGGCCACGGCTGTACGCGTAAATCCACAAGCTGATCAACAACTGCGGGTCGGTGTGCTCTCGCCCGGCGCGCCCTTCCACCGCCCCGATCTGCGCGTGATAGAGGCTCAGGTCGAGGCGGCCAATCAGCTGCCAGATTAGACGTGCGCTATGATCTTCGTCGATCAACTGTTCGACATCGATGCTGCGCAGCACAAGTTGTTGTCGATTGATAGAGGCAAGTCGCGGTTCAGCAGGCACGCCGTGGTCGCTCACATCCGCAGTCTACCGACGCTGGCTAATTTCGCAATGGCGTTGTTGGCTCGGCAGGCGATTTCTTCACAGCTTCCAGTCCCCAAGTTCCTTGATCCTCACGTCGATGAATGCCGAGGCAGATTCCACCGGGGCCCCCGCGAAGCCCGGTTTTTGGCTTCGTGGGGTGACTGACCGGGACAGTCCTTTTCATGTGCAGCTCCAACTCTCGCACCTAATTTAGCTGCGCTCGGCGTAGCCTGCAACCTCCGTACGTGGAAGCCTCTTCTGGTGAACATCCCCACGTCAAGCCAAAACCGGGTTTTTTGGGGGGGTACCCCCCTCCCCCAAAATGAGTTAAGTCAATGATAATACGGTAGTTATAGGCAAAGTATTAAAAAGATGGGACTTAGCATTGGATCTTGCTGTTTGGCGTGCACTTGCGAGTGTGTTGACCGGGACCATATGTTGTCAAAAGGCGGTGAAAACTTTGAGGCTGGAAATGCGTTCGTCTCTGGAGACGGGCGCAGTTCTCGATGGTGCACTGTCGAGGTATCTTCGCACCGATCGGGGTGCAAGTCTGTGATGAGCGTACGGGAAAAATGTGATGAAAAAATTGGGAGGAACGGAGTGGTTGGGGCGTCGAAGCGGTGACGCGGCGCACTGCCCGATGGTGACGAAAGAGGAAAGCCCGTCGGTGTGTCTTGGCTCAGCGTGAAATGGAGAAGCGGCGTTCTCCGTTAGTGTAGATTCCGCCCCTTCGGGGCGGGGATTTTCAAGGCATGGGGGTCTATCGTCCGATGGCTTTTTCCTCGCATGCAGAGCGCGAGAGGATCAACTCCCGCGCTGCTGAGCATCGGCTCGATGAGCCCCACCAGGTTATCCCTCAGCATGGTTGCCTCCCGGCAGAGCCCGCTTCCGTTTCACCCGGCGAGGTCATTGTAGCTGGCGTGGAAGAGGGTGCAAACCTCCAAGACGCCGTCTGCTGCCGTCGGAGTTGCCGCTGGCGACGAGCTTCTTCTAACTTGCGATCGCGAGCCGCGTGGATCTCGGCCTGTCGTCCGGCGAGCCGATCCTGCGGCGTCACATAGCCGATCGCACTGTGTAGGCGCATCGTGTTGTAGTGATCCACGTAGAGTTGAATCAAGCGGCGTGCATCGTCCAGCGTTAACGGAGTCAGTGTCCGGATGCACTCCCGCTTGAGCGACTTATGCCAGCGTTCGATCTTCCCGTTCGACTGCGGGTAAAACGGCGAAGTGCGCACGTGCGTCATCCCCGAGATGCGAATGAACTCCTTGAAGTCGCGCGCGATGAACTGCGGTCCGTTGTCGGAGATTATCCGCGGCCTGGCTTCCGGGTACTTTTCCTTGGCTCGTTCCAGAATCATCTCAATGTCGGCTTCCTTCATCGACTCCCGCAAATCCCAATGCACCAGAAAACGACTGTATCCATCCAGCACACTGCATAAGTAATAGAACGTGCCCGACAGGTTGATATAGGAAACATCGACGTGCCAGTGCTGGTGCGGCTGCAGCGGCTGTTCGAAGCCGGTCCCCTTGCGCGACGGCTTCGGTTTCCAGCGCGAGAGGAGTCCCGCTTGTTTCAACACTCGCCATACGCTCGCCGGACTCACGGCCACCACATCGTGATCTAACATCATGAACGTAAGTCGCCGATAACCTTCCAATGGATTCTTCAGGTGGAAGCCGATGATGGCTTCCTTCTCCCACGGCTCCAGCCAAAAATCTCGGGGCACCCAACCGTTGTGCTCATTCGCCCGACCATAGCGCTGCCGCCAGTTGTAGAACTTACTCGCAGTGACGCCCAGCCAATGAATGAATCGGCCGGCGCTGATCTCGGTCTTCTGCGACCAGCACCGGACGAAATCCACCACCTGATCCCGCACATCGTGCGGCACCCAGGTCTCGGTCAGAGTTCCCCAAGGCTTTTTTTTAACGCGATGTGCTCCGCCATCAGCTCGGCCAGGACCTCGTCCTTGGTCTGCACCTTCTTCTCCAAGAACTCAATCCGCTTCTGCTTCTCCTCCGCCTGACGGCGAGGACGTTCCGGTGTTTGGAAGGCGGCCGCTCCGTTCTCGAAAAACTCTTTCTGCCAGCGGTAGAAAACCGTGGGTTGTAGCCCCAGTTCTTCACACAGATCGGAAACCGGGACCTTGTCCAAAAGATGGCGCCGTAGAACCGCCACTTTTTCCTCAGCAGTGTAGTGCTTGCGCTCTTTTTTCATACGTTCGCTCCGCTATCTTAACGGACGAACGCTTTCTCCATTTCCAACTGAGGCGGGACAGGTGCCGATCACCCTCCACCCAGGTTAGCGTCCAAAGAACGGACGCGAACCTGGGGCACCGGGCAATTTTTCGCCAACGATCTATTTAGAACGTCTGACAAAACCCGATTCGCAGTGTTCCTGCCAACTTGAGAACTGCCAGCCTGTCTCCACCATTTTTCTTCGCCGCCGCAGTCGAGCAGCAGTACAATTGAGGCGGTACATTGCCTCGCCTCCCCGAAGAGCAGGTTCCCGCCCGTTGAGACGCAGCACCCCCTGAGGCGAATGACCCGAATAGGCCTTGGTCGATTCTCGTTCTTTTCGTGCTTCTGGACCCAGGCATACACAGACGAGTTCCTCCCCAATCGCTGCGGAGGTACAACATGAATCTCCAATTGAGGATCGTTTTGCGCTCTTGCGGGATCTGCGTATTTGTGCTCGGCATTTGCGGGTTCCTCTGGCCGCAGTCGTCCCCAGCGCCCGGCGGTGTAAAAGTGAAAGTGCGCGCCGCTCTCTATGATCGCGATCTCAACCTCAAACCGGTCCCGCACCTGGAAGTGAAGCTGATTCCGGCCCTCCCTGGAGCGCAGACCCTCACCGTCCAAACCACCCTTGACGGCATCGCCGAAATCGAGCTTCTCGCCGGCAAATACAAAGTCGTGACCGACAAGCCCGTCGAGCTGTTCGACAAGTCTTATCGCTGGGAGTTTGACGTCCAGTTCGCTAAGCCCGAGAACACGCTGGAGCTGAGCAATGACAACGCCCACACGACGCCGCTCGCCGGCGGACGCGAAGCGCACATCGACGAACTGGCGTTCCAGTACAAACGCGTGAAGGACGCGGTGGTGACGGTCTGGACCGAGCATGGCGCCTATGACGCGGTTGTGGTGGACCCCGCCGGCCTGGTGCTGACGGTGCAGCGGCCCCTCGAGCACAGTGCATGGCTGGCGGTGCAGGTCGATGACCGCCGCCGACTTCCGGCTGTCATTGCCGCCGCCGACAAGGAACATGACATTGCCGTACTCCGCATCAATCCTTTCGCCTCGGGTGAAATCGTCTCCGCCCAGCCTTCCACCGACCCCGGTGCCTTGGTTGAAGGCGAGCGCGTCTTCACCGTGGAAAATCCCGACTGGCAGAAAAACAGAAAACTCATCACCGGCGTGCTCAGCAAGGCCGACGCAGCCGAAATCGTGTCGGACGTGAAGCTCTCCTCCGGTGGCGCGTTGTTCAATTCCAGCGGGAGCGTGGTCGGTGTCGGGCACATCGTTCAAAAAAAGTCTTCCATTCAGCCCATCGCGACCGCCTCCGCCGTGCTCGCCGAAGCCAGGCAAAAACTTTCCGCCAGCGCGCCGCCCTCGTCGCAACTGCTGCCTTCTCCCCCAGTCGACAAGTTCCCCACCGATAGCCTGCGCGCCCCGGGGCGAGATCATTGGGAAAAAGATGTGTACAGTTCCCAGATCGGTGATTTCATTGTGGAGTTCTACACTCCTGTTTCGCGGTATGAGATCGCGACTCAGAATTATGCCCAAGAGTTGAAGGAATACGGCAAACACTCCAAGGGCCGGTCGTCTCCGCCCGCCGAGCCGGAGAACAAGTATGATGCGGTCCTCATCGTGAGTGCCATGCCCAAGACCAAGGCCCCTTTCTGGGAGAATATGACTGCCAGTTCCGGCAATCGAGGCCTGATCCAGCGCTTCAAAACAGAGTTCGAAAAGATGCGCTTGCTGTGCGGCGAAAAAGAGTTGACTCCCATCTGGCCCGGCCGCGTGGCTTTGGATTTGGTTCGCCAGAACTCTTCTGTTGTTACCGACGAATCCTCAATGGGCCGTTACACGTATTCCCACGATGCCGTGTCGCCACAGTGCGGCAAGGTCACGCTGCAGGTCTTCTCCGCCAAAGACCCAGAGCATCCCTTCGAAAAAGTGCTCGACCAATCCCTGATCACGCGCCTCTGGCAGGACTTCGAACCCTATCGCAAACTCAAGGCCGGCGCTACGCCGCCACAATAGACCTGCGCTCTGCCCGTCAGGAGATTCCATATCTAAGCCTGTTGCATCTTTGCTGTTCCTTCGCCCTGTGCCATACTGCCGGGTGCCCCATTCTAAATTTCGCGTTCTTTGCGAAATTTAGAGTGGGGATTTTCGCGGGACTTCGGCTTGTTCGCGGCGGGTGGGCCACATCAACCAAGAGCGTAACCTGGGTTTGCCTTTGATCGTCGCCGGAAATAAACTGGGGGCGCGCCACTTCTCGCGCTTTTCGAGAAGCGGGCCCGCCGGACCGCCAGCTGCGTGGGATTCTACTCTTAACCCGCCGGTGGTCGAATCTTCATCTTGAGGACTTCCCACTCGCCATCACACGGTCAGGCTTTCTGCTTCTGGGCCGCGGCGCGCTCCTGCAGTGTGATGGTAACGGCGCGCAGCATATCGCCGGCGGGAGCGGGCTTGCCGGTCCAGATTTCAAACTGCCGGGCCGCCTGTTGCACAAACATTTCGACTCCGGGGATGACCGCGATTCCCTTGGCGCGCGCCACCTGCAGGAGGTGGGTCTCGACCGGGTCGTACACCATGTCGAAGACGACGTTGGCCTGAATCTCGTCGTCTTTGAGCGGGCAGTCGCGCGTGTTGCCCATTCCCACGGGAGTGGCGTTAATAATGACGTCGAAGGCGATCCTGCGGAGGTCGGCGCGTTTGATGCTGCGCGCTTTGGCCTGGCGCGCGAGCTTCTGCGCCTTCGCGGAAGTGCGATTCAATATCCAGACTTCGGCGCCGCGCTCTTTCAGGCCGAAGACCGCAGCCCGCGCCGCGCCTCCGGCGCCGACCACCAGAACTTTCGCGTTCTCGATGGAGAGGCGCTGCTCCAGGGGACGAACCACACCGGCAACATCGGTATTGAACCCGTAAAGCTTGCCATCCTGTCCGCGGACAACGGTGTTGCAGGCGCCGATTTTGGCCGTGTGCGCGTCGGTGTTGTCGAGATATGGAAGCATGGCCTGCTTGTACGGCATGGTGATGCTGAGACCGTGCAGCGGAATCTCGCGCACACAGTGGATCAACTCCTTGAGCGTCTTGGCGTGCAGAGGAAGACAAACGCCGTTCACATTTTCGCGGCGCAGCGCCGTGTTCATGATGACGGGGGAGAGCGAATGCTCGATGGGATCGCCGGCGACGCCATAGATGCGAGTGGCGGCGTCGACTTGATCGATACGATAGATGCTGCGCAGGTCCCGCGCACTGACCTGACCGGGTGCGGTTTTGAGATCGGCGCTGACGGCGGCAAAGGTGAACACGCTGCCGGCGCGCACGCTGAGCACGCGGCTGATGATGCCCTGCTCTCCCATGCACAAGCCGATCAGCGCATGCTTGCCGCTCTGCGTCTGCAGAAACTTCATCATGGCCACGTTGTCGGAAAGCGTGGTGGCGGTGCTGACGACTTTGTAGAAGTCGGCCGGAATCTTCAGCATTTTCGCGAGCGTTTCATCGAGGCTGCGCGTGGCGCGGAAATCATGGAACGAGAGGATGAGTGCGGCGTGGCTGCGCAGGCGCGCGATAGCTTCGGGCTTCGCCTTCGACGCGCTCTGAAGTTCCAGGTCGACAAGCTGACAGCCTGCGGCGTGGGCCTTGGTAAGCACTTCCAATTGAGAAGCAAGGGATCCCTTGAACTTGCCTCCGTTGTCGGCGCGGCGGCAGGTGCCGATGGCAGTGACGTACTGATGGGTTTCAAGAAAACGATGGATTTTCGGAAGCGCGGCCAAGGGCTGCTTCAGGTAGTCCAAACGGAACTCGAGGAAAGGGTTATCCCGGGCCATGGACTCGGCGGTAGCGACCATGTCATCGGCAGTATCGCCGCTCAACGCCAGGCAGACCTTAGGCAGGCGCTGGGGCAAAAGACGGGTCGCGGGAGTGGAAGACAGAGCCAAGGCCATTTGTTTTCAACGACGGCGCGATATTACAGGGGTGTAAGCGCAGATGCAACATAAGGATTGCCAAAGGACTCAGGAAAGCACTTTGGGCCACAGGGGCCAAACACCCTCGTAACCTTGACCCCTGCCTGTCCGCTTGTTACTTTTTGGCTGTAACCCTTGTCTTCCGAGAGAGATAGCTGGGGCATCCCCGGAGCAGTTTGCAGTCGGAGGTAACATGAAGAAAACAGGATTGTTATTGCTACTGATGGTGACGGTGACGGCGACCTTCGTCCTGGCCCAGCAGCAGTCGTCGACGGCGGCGGTCGCGCCCGATGCGTCGGGTATATTGCACACCGCAGTCAACGTGCCTTTCGTGCGCTACCAGACGCCTACCGCAGCGGACATCTACTGTGCAGGATTTCTTACCAAGGAACGGATTCCCGACGCCAATTACGTGAACGGCGGTCTGGAGACACCGACCTCAACCAAGTTCGAGAACGGCGAACTGGTCTATTTGGCGGGGAGCGGCTACCAGACAGGACAACTGTATTCGATCGTCCGCGAAATGCGGGACGTCAACGAGTATGAGATCTATCCGGGGCAGAGAAAAGTACTGGCTGCCGCGGGACGCCCTTACGGAGAAATTGGAAGGGTGCGCGTGGTCGATACACGCAGTCACAGCGCCATCGCCCAGGTGGAGTTCAGTTGCGATCCCATCAACCCGGGAGATATCGCCCTGCCTTTCGTGGAAAAACCGCCGGTTGCATTTCACGTGCCGGGGCATTTCGATCGGTTCGCGCCGCCGAATGGGAAACTGAGCGGACGGATCGTGCTCGGCAAAGACTTTGACGGCTTCCTGGGCACGGGCATGAAGCTTTATATGAACATGGGTTCGAACCAGGGCGTAAAAGTGGGAGACTATTTCCGCGTCGTGCGTTCCTACACAGCCACCATGGCAGATCCGGTGGACTCGCTCTCCTTCAAAGCTCAGATGTCTGAAGACACCCAGATGCGCCCGCCGGCTTTTGAGGCCAGTCGCTTCACCAAGCCCAAAGGGCCGAACATTCATGTGAGCGATCTGCCGCGGCGCGCCGTGGGCGAAGTAGTAGTTCTGAACGTAACCCCGACAGCATCGTCCGGTATGGTCGTCTTCGCGCTGGAAGATGTGCACGCGGGCGACACGGTGGAACTGGACGACCAGCAGTAAGGGAATAATAATTTGATCGTCAGAAGGGGAGAGCGAATCTCCCCTTTTTCTTTGTCCGGAACAGGTGGGGATTTGAATCAGGCCATCGCTTCACAGCTTGCTTGGGCGCTGAGGTCAACTGCTAACCATAACCTGAGACTTTGGACCCCACCTCAGCGGAAGAAGACGATTTTCGGATTCCCGGGAATCATCGCGCCCGCGACGAGCACTACAACGATCACAACAGCGAGTTCCATATTGCCCTCACAACACTGCCTGCACCATCAAAACGCCAGCGCTCAGCTTACGTCCTTTTGCGGAGAACACAAGGGTACGAAAGTGGTAGGCACGAAGGAGCGGATTGCACAGGAAGAGATTCCCGGGGAATTCTCGAGAAACCCAGTCTCAACCGGGAACTTCGACATCGGCGTCGGAAAAGACCTCAGCGGTAAAAGCCTCTATGGTTGCGGTCTTGCGCCAGGCATCCAGCGGCAGGCCGGCTTTGCGGCAGGTTTGCTCGAGAAAGGTTTCCCGGTCCCAACCATATTCGACGGGAACCTGGGGCAGCAGCAAGCCGCGGCGAACGCCATCGGAGATGAGCAGGCCGTGGCGCCCGACTTCCACTGCCTCGGGAAGAATCGAGACCAGGCGGGAGAGCACGCTCAGAGAAACCTCCAGCTGAGAAGCCTCTTCCAGAGTTACCGGCAAGAAACGGGAATCGTCGAAAGCGGCGGCGCGGGCAGTTTCCGCCACGGCGCGATATAGAGGCGCGATGGGCAGCGCATACCCGACGCATCCCCGCAGTTGGCGATGGAGTTCCAGATGACTTTCACTAGGACTTTCGCGATGAAGTTCGCCGCCGAGTTCGCGATCAAGCTCGCCCCGTAGATAAAGAGTGGTGAAGACGCCGCGCGGCTCCGCCAGCCCGGACGGAAGCGACGGCGCTTCCGGAAAAGGCCGACGCTCCAGGGCGGAAAGAATCGCCTGGTGCGCGATGCGGAGCAGAGTCCGGCGTTGCTCGAGAGAAAATTCCAATTCCGAAGACAGCGGGGCGGGGCGAGCGGCTTCGCGCACAGACAGATTCTCAGTCGGCTTCTCTGACTGCACCGACTGCGTTTCAGACAGCTTGGACATCGCGTTTTCTCCGCCGGGAGAGGACGAAGGTCCGGCGTCGCCGCTTTTCCGATTTGCGGTCGATCCGCGACCAGAAGGCAACGAAGTAATCGAGCGCGGAAACCAGCGACAGCAGAACCATGAACCAGATGGCGATCCAGGCAATCCAGTAAACCGGGAAAATGTAAATGCCATGCACCGGCCATTCGTGCCAGCGGCGGGCAAGAATCACAGCCACCACCGAAATGATCTGCACCAGCATCTTGAACTTGCCCAGTTCGCTCGCTTGAATCGTAAAGCCTTCGGACGCGGCAATGGAGCGCAGCCCGCTGACCAGAAACTCGCGGCCGATGATGACCACCGCCATCCAGGCCGGCACCAGCGCGGGATTAAACTGCACTAGCGTGACGAACGCGGCGGCGATCAGCAACTTGTCGGCCAGCGGATCGAGCAGTATGCCCATGGTAGTGATCTGGCCGCGTCTGCGCGCGAGATAGCCGTCAATGCCGTCGGTGATCGAAGCCAGAATGAAAACCGCCGAAGCCAGGATTTCCCGCTCCCCAGTCTGCTCGCCAGAGAAGCGCGGAGTGCAGAGTATCCAGATGAGAAGCGGAATCGCAGCGACGCGGGTGAGCGTGATGTAGTTAGGAAGATTCACGCGATGACTGAGCCAAGGCCACAGGGGCGGTAATGTGATTATCCTCTACATCCGAGGCCAAGGCAACGGAGGAAGGGGTAGTGGTTGATGCCGGGTCCAGAATTTTCAAATTCGTTGCACTGCCCTTCACTCACGATTTCGATTTTCGGGGGTTCTGATCTACCGTCGCCAGAACTTCCACCACGGGTTTTTGAAAGGTGCCGCCGCTGGAAATATTGACACCATCTTGATCAGTTTAGTCCGATGAAGTGGAGTGTTGATCTTTTCCGAGGTTATGAATTCCTCAGCGCCAGCAAAGACGGCGCACGCGATGTGGACTGCATCAAGCCCTTGGATGCCTGTCTTGCAGGCTTCCTCCAACGCGTATTTCAAAAGCGCTTCGCTTGTGGGTATTGATCGGGTGGTGGTTGTGAAAAACAGGTCGTAGAACGCGACCTCTGCCGTCCGTTTGTGAAAAATAGCTTTCGGCAAAACTTCCAAACGGACGTAGTCGCTGGTGACGTACTCCCGGCTTGGATCCGCTAGAAAGGGAAGGGCGAGAGCAGCGAAAGCAGTTGTCCCCTGTGCCGCGAAGATAAGGACGCCTGAATCAATGTACGTAAGCGTCGCAGCCAAAGCTAGCGCCTACCCCTCATCTCGTCGATTTCTCTCGTCAACTCCTCTGCGCTCTTCAATGGAACGCCGGATTCTTCTATCTGACGGCGCGCCGACAATAAGCGCTCTCTTGTTTCCGCCGTGACGAGCACAGGGGCGGAGTACACTGCCCCGGAAACTTCCGAAGTCGATGGATACACGGGGCTGCAATTCTCCACCATTGGCACATCAGAGGTGGAAACGACGTATCCGTTGCCGCTGGATTTCAACAATTCTGCGACCTTGTCTTCATTTACATTTATCGACAACGACATGGAATGGCTCCTTATTCAACGGCTGGTCGTAATAGTGTTTCCGGCTGATCCACTTGAAACTCTCGTGCTTTGTGATTGCAGCAATCTCGATAGGCCCACCGACAACATTCGGCCCCGGTAGGAAACGGGCGTACATGATCGCCGAATGCACTAAGAACCGAGCCAGATCAATAACATCCTGAATCGGCATTGGCGCCGAGATTAGCGGCGCTTGCAGTCGTGCAGTCAACACTGGTGCAAGCTGGCTAGCAAGGACCGTAGGGTTTTGTGGCGGCTGAGTGACTTGCGCTAGGATTGGGAAGAGCGCTGGGCTGAAACCAAGAACCACACGCTGCAACACTTCTGTCATACCGCCCCAGCTAAGTCCCGGTTCATGATTCGCCCTCAACCTTCTTGGTAGTTGCGGGACCCCCTTCTCTATTCCTACTGACCACGATTCACCAAGGTCACCCGGCTTGGAATAACCGCCTAACAAAAGTCCTACAGTCGTGTTGAGCTTTGCTGACGGCTCCAGCTTTTCACACTCACTCCCCAAGAACTCCACAAGGATATTCGCGACATTCTCCATCGTGTACACATCGGCACTGAAGTTCATCTCTTCAGGGCTTTCTGTCAACTTTTTTCGAAGGTCCTTTATCAATGTACCGATTGAGGCGCTGCCGATATTGCCACTTCCGAAAGTGATACAGCCGATGGGCAAACCCTTCACCAAATTGAAAATCTTGTTTGCGTTGTCATACACATTGGCGACAAAGCTACTCGACAGTCCAGGTGGAAGCACCACGCCCGGAGGCGCAGGCAGGGTCAGAGTTGACGCGCTGTCTGCCGCTAGCACCACGCCGTCATGAACGCCGATCAGCACTGCTACACTCATTTAATAGTGACCTCAGCAACTTTTCCTTTGCAGTTCAGCGCACGATTGCGCGTGCCCCCTCCATTCACACCGGAAATTGACCCAATCTCCACGAGTGTTTCCGGTTGTCCCCGTCATGCGCGAGACGACGACTGGCGATCCGTTTCAACGGCATCGAACCTCTCGGCACCACCAGTCTACCCGTGTGGCAGCGAAAGGTCTCCCCATCCAAGTATCGTCCCGAATGGGACGCTTCAGCACTTACCTAGGTACCGTGCTGCCGGCCTTTAATCGGCGACCAAAAGTAACCGCGTGAGTATACCCCGAATCCAGGTCAACATAACCCGTTTCTCCGTAGTTATCTCTGCGCTTCCTTATACCCCGCAGCCTTCGCTTCGGATTCGGTCATGAACTTGCCGGACTTGGTCTTGCCATACCAGCGCCCGCTCTTGTGGTAGACGCCGCTCTCCGTATTGACCCAGACCTTGCCGCTGGCTTTAGCGGCGGCGATCTCCGAACTGGAAGGCGTACCAGCCGCTGCCTTGGTCGCCGTCTTGGGCGCAGCCGGAGTTGCGCTGGGATTAGCCTGAGCCGCGGGTTTTGCGGCGCCCGAGTTGGTGCTGTTCGAACTCGCCTGCGCCTGCGCCAAAGCCGGCAAAATGCCGATGGTGATGATCAGGAAGAAAGCGCTTAGCCAAAGAGTAAGTTTGTTTCGGGGGCGATTCATATTTCCTCACACCTTTCATGAATTGTCATCCCGAGCGAAGCGAGGGATCTGCATTTTGCGGCGAACTGCAGATCCCTCGCTTCGCTCGGGATGACAAAATCTTGGGGAACGAATAGTTGAAATGAGGTGTTCCACTTGTGCCACGGATTCCTAAGCATAGATCCCGCGCTGCCGGATGGTATACGCCACGCGGTCGATGGCCAGCATGTAGGCGGCGATCCGGTTGTTCACGGCATGAGTTTCCGCATACCGGACAACATCGTCGAACGCCGTATTCATGATGTCCCCCAAACGGTCGTTCACTTCCGATTCCTTCCAGAAGTAGCCCTGTCGATCCTGCACCCACTCGAAATAAGAAGTGGTGACGCCGCCGGCGTTCGCCAGGATGTCGGGAATCACGAAAACTTTTTTCTCGGAGAGGATATCGTCCGCGATTGCGGTAGTGGGACCGTTCGCGCCTTCGGCCAGGATCTTGCATTTCACCCGGTCCGCATTTTGGCTGGTGATCTGGTTTTCGGTCGCCGCCGGGATCAGGATGTCGCAATCGGCCAGCAAGAGCTCGGCCGGATCGTACTGCTCGGCGGCCGTGAAGCCGTGAATCGTTCCGTTGCGCTGGCGGAATTCCACCAGCGCTTCCATGTCGATGCCGTTCCGGTTGTAGAGGCCGCCGTCAACTTCGACGATGCCGATGATCTTGTATCCGGCTTCCGCCATCAGGAGGGCCGCGTTCGAACCGACATTGCCGAAGCCCTGCACGATGACGCGGGTGGTGTCGCGATTCAGGCGCAGTTTCTTGATCGCCTGTTCGCACACCATGAGAACGCCGCGCCCAGTAGCCTCGCGGCGCCCGCGCGATCCTCCGATGTTGACGGGCTTTCCGGTTACGACCGCGGTGCAGGTCTGCCGCATGTGCATGGAGTAGGTATCCATGATCCAGGCCATGGTCTGCTCGTTGGTGTTTACGTCGGGGGCGGCGACGTCCTTTTCGGGACCGATGAACTCGAACAGCTCGGCGGTGTAGCGGCGGGTCATGCGCTCCAGTTCGCCCTGCGACATTCTGTGCGGATCGCAGATGATGCCGCCCTTGGCGCCGCCGAACGGAATGTTCACCACCGCGCACTTCCATGTCATCCAACTGGCCAGCGCGCGGACCTCGTCGAGGTTCACGTCGGGCGCGTAGCGCAGTCCGCCCTTGGCTGGGCCTCGCGCAATGGAGTGCTGCACGCGGAATCCGGTGAACACCTCCAGGTGCCCATCGTCCATCTGCACCGGGATGTGAACAATGATCTCGCGGCTCGGACTCCGCAGCACCTTCCACAGGCCTTCATCGAGCTTCAGCTTACCCGCGGCCAGGTCGAAGCGCGCGGCTTGCGCCTGCCAAGGATTAGTTTCCTGCTCGAGCTCCAAAGTCGTCGTCATAAAGTCTCCGATGTTGCAATTGAACGTGGGTGTTGAAAAAGTACGTCAGCGGAACGGCTTTTTCGGCTGCGAGTGCCGCTGCCAAGTTTTTCTTCCCTCTGTTCGGCTAAGCGGTAGCTGGCAGAACCGGTGTTGTCGGCTGGCTGAGGAACCGCACCAGTCGCTTGATGTTCTGCGCAGCCGCTGCCAGGAAGAACTGCTCCCGAACGAACTTCAAGCGTCGTAAGCGCAAGCGGCGCAGTCCGATCTGATTCTTCAGTTCCGCAAACAAAGCCTCGACTTTCTTTCGCTGTCGTTGCGCCGTGGAAAACTCGGGGGTGTTCGCCAACTCCCGTGCGCGTTGTCGTGCCGACTCATGGATGTGAATGGCGAGATATTTATATCGTCCACTCGTGCACTGCGCTTTTTGCGAGCAGGCTCCGCAGCGTTTCGCGCTGCCGATATAGGCATGGGCACGATTGCGAACGTTCAAGCCAACGTAGTTCAGTTGCTCTCCCGCAGGACAACGGTAGCTGTTGCTCTCCGGCTGATAGGTAAATCGCTCCGGGCCATAGCCGGGATTGTTCTTTCGCAGAGCACTGTCTCGCGTGCGCATATAAGGGGTGATGCCGCGATCCAGCAACCATTGCAGAAACTCCCCATTGCCATAGGTCGTATCGGCTGCTATGGAGGCTGGCTTTCCTCCTTGTCGCTGGACAAAGCGGATGATCATGTCCTGTGCGGCCACCGTCTCCTGACTCATGCGGGCCGCCGTCGCTTGTACACCCACGACCACGCAACTGTGATTGTCCACGAGATAGTTGTCGTAGTATCCCAGCCGGGCAGGCGTTCCGCCTTTGGTGGCATAGGTGGAATCGGGATCGGTCGTCGACACTTGTTCTTGCTTATTCACCGGTTCTTCCACCGGGTTCTGCTGTTCCACCTCCTGCAGATACTGACGCAGCGTGTAATGGACCTCTGCAGCTTCCATCAACTGCTCGCGTGGAATGCGGCTCTCCTTGGCCGCATTGGCTTCCACGAAGCTTCCGTCCACCGACAGGTTGTCGCCGCGCACCAGCCCTACCTCCACACACTGCTGCACAATCTGTTCAAACAACTGCTCGAACAACTTCGACTCTTGGAATCGTCCGTGCCGGTTCTTGGAGAACGTCGAGTGATGCGGAATCTCTTCATCGAAACTCAGCCCCGTGAACCAGCGCCACGCCAGATGCATGCGCAGTTCCTCGACCAGTTTGCGCTCGCTGGTGACACCGTACAGGTAACCAATCAGCAGAATGCGCAGCAGAAGTTCGGGATCAATCGAAGGTCGGCCCGTGTCGCTGTAGCTCTCCTTCAATCGCTCCCGCACAAAGTCAAAGCTGACGTGTTTATCGATCAGCCGCAGCAGATGGTTTTCAGGAACCTGGTCTTCCAGACGGAAGTAGTAGAACAGCGACTCTGAGCGAGCGTGGTGTCCCATCATGAGCAGCAGGCCTCCGAGCATGGCGATGAACAGCAGCATCAAGAACTCTCGCCTGCTTATAACCGGAACCTTGCTTCACCACAAGCATCAACTCAGGCACTTTTTCAACAGCCACGAACGATTGCAATTCACGCCTGCAATTGACGCTTGCGATTGTCGCCCAAGTCGCCGGGCAAGCCTCGCAAAGTATATTGCCGGGTAAGGAGGTGAAGCAAGCCGAGGGGACGCCCGGTAGTGGCTGAATTTGAATTAAGAAATTTTCCAGAGAGGTAAAAATCCCAAAGACAAGAGATGGCTCAAATGAAAAAACTCCGCAAATATCGCTTGACGCACGCTGCCAAGCGTATTAGTATAACGCTTGGCAGTATTATAATCGTGATAAAGATACCCTACAAGGACGGCTATATAGAATGCACTACCACTGAGGAAGCCATTGCGGTGATACAACATTTGGCGCAAGACGAAATCAAGAGAAAGCAGCGTCCGCTTAAAACTGGTTCTATCCCGAAGGATCAGGCCGATGAAATTTTTCGAGAACAGGAACTCTTTTATGAAACCACAACACCTAGCGCTTGGACGCGTGAGTCCTTTTGGAAATTCCTCGATAGCATTGGTGACTCGCAAAAGCGAGTGTTAGGTCTGCTGGTGCGCAAGCGCAAGCAATCGGATGATGCACTGCGTAAAGCCCTGAAGATTGATAGCAACCAAGCTCTCGCGGGCGTCCTCTCGGGCATTAGCAAGCAAGCTGGCATTCTCAACATTTCGGCCCGTGCCGTTTATACCATTGAGGATGAGCGGAGAGCCGGAGAATTGCATAAGACCTACGTAGTTGCGGATGATTTTTTGCTGATTTGTAAAGAAATGAACTGGCCGGAGGAATGGCCGGATCGGGAGGAGGACGATGCGACCGCCATGAGTAAGCAACATGTAAATAGCAAGACCCGCTAGAAGTGCAACCTTCTAGCGGGTCTTGAAACCGACAATCCGGCAAGCCGAAATGCCAGTCTCTCAACTTCATTTTGGCTTGCCTTCACCGAAAGGTCAAGGACCAAAATGAACACTCTCTCTACTGAAAAGAAGCTCGCCGTAATTTCCGCGCTCGTTGAAGGCAACTCCATTCGTTCCATCAGCCGCATGACCGACGTTGACCGGAATACTATCGCATCACTGCTACTGCGAACTGGCGACCGCTGTGCCGAGATCATGGACAGCAGTATGCGAAACCTGCGCTGCCAGTACGTTCAGGCTGACGAAATCTGGTGCTACGTGGGCAAGAAAGACAAGCGCATCCGTAAGGACGATTTGCCTGAGATGGGTAGCCAGTGGGTATTTGTGGCGATGGATGCTGAAACCAAACTGGTGCCTGTTTACACGGTTGGAAAGCGCAATGAAGAAACGACGTGGTACTTCGTCAACGAACTGGCAGAGCGCGTCTCTACGCGCATCCAGCTAACCACAGATGGCTTCGTGTTTTACAACCGCCATGTAGAGGAAGCGTTTGGGTCTGAGGTTGACTTTGCTCAACTGGTTAAGCTCTATGGTCAATACGGGCAGCATGACACGGATGCAAAATACTCCCCAAGTCCAATCGTCGAGGTTATCTCCAAGGTGAGGACTGGCGATCCCGATCCGGCTCGCATCTGCACTTCCCACATTGAACGGCAGAATTTGACCATGAGAATGCAGATGCGACGGTTTACGCGGCTGACGAACGCTTTCTCGAAGAAGCTGCGGCACTTGAAGGCTGCTTGCGCTTTGCACTTCGCTCACTATAATTTCTGCCGCGTGCATTCATCGCTGCGTGTGACTCCAGCGATGGAAGCGGGGCTGACGGACCACGTCTGGTCAGTTGCCGAACTCCTGTCGACTGCATAGCATTGACATCATCAAATGAAAAGGCCCGATTCGTAGTCGGGCCTTTGGTGGAACTCGGAGGCGTCGGAAAAATCCGACTTCCAAAAAAACAAACGACTCGTCCTAATTCTTCTTGGTCGGAGATGTAGAGCGAGTCGGCATGGGGACCAACAAAATGAATATACCAAAATCTCGCAAGGGATTGATAGTGGCCGTTGGCATTGGAGTTCTTACTGGAGTTGTCGGAGATGCGATTTGGGACGGCATTAAACAGCTTGCCCCCATTCATGGTGCAGGCTTGCACGCACCACATGTTGCTCTGGGCGAGGTGTTTCAGCTTGCATATTTTGTAGCCATCGGCCTTGTCGGAGTGTTTCTCGGAGTGTCTCTCGGAAGGCGATTGGAAGCAGCCAACATAGCCCCTCGGGGATCACCAGACTTAAAAGGACCATCGCTCTCGCCACCGCGCGCTGAGATACATCAAAGCCAAACCTTTGTCCTGGAAGTGGAAGGGACGCGACCTCTCGATAGCGAGAACTCAGACTGGAGATTTTTTCTAACCAATTGCACCACCCGAATTCTCCGCCGCGTAGAACTCTACAATTTTGAATCGGAAATTGGAGCTTACGTCATTGGTTTTCATGAAGTCCCTGTGATGCAACCCGGACAAAAAGTACTGCTAAACCACGAGATACTCCCGCAACGCGAAGTCGAGAGGTATAGCGACAAGAAAGCTACACTCTGGGACTTCGCAATGGATCACAAGGGGATACGCGGGCACTCATACATCTGGTATGACATCTACATCGAATACCGAGATCAAGACGACAATTCTGTCCGCGATGGGGGATTTGTCGGAGTCTGCTTCGATCTCTCAAATAAGAAACTCAAGACAGAAGGCGCGGAATATTACAGAAAGAACAACTTCAGAGCCATGTTAGGAGAAAAACCCTAATCATCATCTCTGGCAATTCTCTGGCCAATCGTTCAGTCATGCAAGGTCAAATTCAGCCACTACCGGACGCCCAGTAACCACGTAGGGACGGACGCATTCGTCCGTCCCAACTAAGTCATTTCGGTTTAGTGCGTCTGAGCGGGCGGGGCCGGGGCGTTGTTACGGCATCGAACCCGCGCCAATTACCCATGGCCGAGGTTTATAATGCCCAAAGCGATGACGGAAGAGATCAAAAAGAGGCTTCGGGATGAACTGAACACGCTCGAGCGTGAGCTGTCCCATGACATCCCCAGAGAGCTCAAGAAGGCCGTCGCCATGGGCGACCTCAGCGAAAACGCCGAGTATCACATGGCCAAGCAGCGCCAGGAGTACCTGAAGGCGCGCCTCCGGCAACTCGGCAAACGCCTGGCCGACCTGTCGCTGATCAACATGAACAATATCCCCAGGGATAAAGTTGGCCTCGGCTCGACCGTGACCATCTACGACGGCACAAAAAATGAAGAAATGGAATACCAGCTGGTGACCAGCGAGGAATCCGACGTGGCTGCCGGCAAAATTTCCACCACCTCGCCGATCGGGCGCGCCCTGCTGAACAAAAAAGTTGGCGACACCGCCATGGTCGTCACCCCCGGCGGAAGCCGCGAGCTGGAAATCCTGAAACTCTCGACCATGCACGACCTTGCCGAAGCCAAGCTAGAAGCGGAACTGGCGGCACTGCCGGAACCGGAACGGGAAACGGAATGAGCAGCAAAGTGGCGTTGCTAGTGGAGCGACGGGCGTCCTCGCCCGTCCCCCCGCGCCCTCCGGACGGGCGAGGACGCCCGTCGCTCCACAAGCTCTCCGCCGACTGGAGTAAGGGCCTATGAGCTGGACCAGCGGAGTCGGACGCGCCTGTGGCGTTCTCCTCGACGCCATCGTGCGCCTGCTCGCTCTCGCGCGCATCAATCCCAACCTCCTGACCGTGATGGGACTGGTGGTCAACACCTACGCCGCGTTTTTATTTGGATATGCCAACGGCGACAACCAGCGCCGCATGTTTTTCTACGCTGGCCTCGTCATCATCGGATCGGGATTCTTCGACTTGGTGGATGGCCGAGTCGCCCGCGCCTCGAACCAGGTAACCCGCTTCGGAGGCTTTTTCGATTCCATCGTCGACCGCTATAGCGATGCGTCGCTCTTCTTGGGATTGCTCGTTTTTTACGGTCGAGGCAACCGCTTCTTCTACGTAGTGCTGGCCGCGCTGGCCATGATCAGCGCCATCATGGTAAGTTATGCCCGCGCCCGCGCCGAGTCGCTCATCGGCACCTGCCGCGTCGGTTTCATGGAACGCCCCGAACGTCTGGTGCTGCTCATCATCGGCGCTCTGTTCAACGTCATGGCTCCAGTGCTGTGGGTGATCGCCGTGCTCTCGACCATCACCGTAATCCACCGCGTCATCTACACCTGGCAGCGGACAACGGAAATGGATACTCCCGCCAAGGCCGCCTGAACGCTCTGCAAATCATCGCTTCTGGAGGGATCCGCCAACTCAGCGCCTGATTACAAAACCCGCCCGAACGCGAGTTTTTCCGCGAGTTGTCAAGCGATAACCCGATACGAAAACGCGATGCCCTGATACGAAACTCGTCGACCAGAATCGTCGAACCACCCGCGCGAGATCGGCGTTTTTTTGTGTTCCACTGCGTTAGAATTGTGCCGGAGCTCTGGGAGCTTCTCCGTTCAATGCCGGATTCTGGCGACAGCGTCAAAACTCCTCCGGTGGTTGACGACCTGGCAGGCCGCCGGGTGGGCCGGTTCCTGGTGCAAGACCGGATCGGCGCCGGTGGCATGGGGCACGTCTATCGGGCTGAGGACACCATCCTGAAGCGAGTCGTTGCCATCAAGCGGATGGCGCCGCGGTTCCAGTTTGATGAGCGTGACCGCGAACGATTTCTGAAGGAAGCGCAGCGTGCTTCCGCCCTCAATCACCCCAACATCGCTGCCATCCACGACGTGATCGAAGAGAAGGGAGAGATTCTCCTTGTCATGGAGTATATCGAGGGGCAGACGCTGCGGGAACGGATGCGGGCACCGATCAGCATGGCGGAATTTGTGGCGATCGGGATGCAGTGCACCAAAGGTTTGGCCGCAGCGCACGATCAGCGCATCGTGCATGGCGATATCAAGCCGGAGAACATCATGTTGGCCGGCGGACAGCGAGTGAAGATTCTCGATTTCGGTGTAGCCAAGCGGTTCGCCGGCGCCGATCCCAAGGAAGCGACACGGAGTCTGGCGAGCATGACGATCTCGACCAGCGGGACGCCGGGTTACATGGCTCCGGAGGTCTTGCAGCAAAAAGTCTACGACGGACGGGCGGATCTTTTTTCTCTGGGACTGGTTTTCTACGAGATGCTGGGTGGGAAGCATCCCTTCCTAACCGACAGTTTTGCCGGGACCGTCGGCCGCGTGTTGCATCTGGAACCACCTTCGCTGCACGAGATCAACCACAGCGTGCCGGCTCCGCTGGCGGGAATCGTCGAGCATATGCTGGCCAAGGACCCAGCTTTCCGTTATCCAACCGCGCACGACCTGCTGGCGGATCTGGAGGCGGTGCAGCGCGGAGATAAGCCGGTATTCGGCGGGCTCCCATCGAAGCCAGCACGCAGTCGCGACAAGCGCAGTCTATCTGGCTGGTGGAAGACAGCGCTGATCGCTGCCGTGACGGCATCCCTCCTGGTTGCGCTCCTCTTTTTTCTCTTTTTTGGGCCTCGATTCCGACATGCCTCCAATCTGCCGGTGGACTCCAGTCGTGCGGCTCTGGATAAAAACGTAAGTCTGGCGATTCTTCCGCCGGAGGTGCCGGAAGCAGATCCCCAGTTTGCCGCGCTCGCCAACGGGGTGGTGGCCACGCTTGCGGCCAAGTTGACTCAGCTCGGCGAGAACCACGCAGTGGAGGTGGTCCCAGCCAGCGAGATGCGCAGCAAGCACGTAACTACCCTGGACCAGGCGTGCCAGGAATTTGGCGTCAATCTGGGCCTGCGCGTCGATCTGCAGCGCTCTGGAGATGTGCTGCGGGTCACGTCTACCTTGTTGGACGCCAAGACCGGGCGCGTGCTGGCGGCCAAGAGCTTCGACGCCGCCCTCAGCGATCCTTTCAAGATTGAAGATGAGGTTGCCGACGGCGCCGCCGCCGCCCTGGGAGTCACGCTTCGTCCCGAAGAGCGACGTGAATTGGTGGCGCACGGCACCAGTCTTCCCGCGGCTTACAACTACTACCTGCAGGCGCGCGGTTATATGGACGATCCCTTCAAGCCGGAGAGCGCCAACAGCGCGATCGCGCTCCTGGGCGAGGCGCTGAAATTAGACCCAATCTACGGCACCGCCCGGGCAGAACTCGGCATGGCTTATTGGTGGAAATACTATTCCACTAAGGATAAGCGCGCGATCGCGTTGGCCCGGGAAGCGTGCGCGAAGGCGGTGGAATCGGGCAACTCCGGCGCCGCAGGGCACATTTGTCTCGGCGTGGTTGCGAATGGCACCGGGCAGCACGAATTAGCCGCGGGCGAGTTTCAAAAAGCGGTGCAGTTGGACCCCACCAACGATCAGGCATACTCTGGGCTGGCGATCGCCGAAGAGCATTTGAACCGGCTGGACGAAGCGGAAAAGACCTTCCAGGAAGTCATCCAACTCCGGCCCCAATATGCCATGGCCTACTTGAATCTGGGAGTTTTCTATTTGCAGCAGCAACAAGCGGAAAAAGCGATCGATATGTTTTCCCGAGCCATCGCCGTGGCGCCCGACAGCTACCGGGGTTACAATTATCTTGGTGCAGCGTATCTTTACCAGGCCAAGTACGCCGAGGCCATCCAACGTCTGCGGCAATCGATTGCGATCCGCCCGACTTCTGACGCGTACAACAATCTGGGCACTGCCTATCTCCGCTTGCGGCGCTTCCCGGATGCAATCGGTGCTTATCAGGCGGCAGTGAAGATGGATGAGAGTCAGTACGCGGTGTGGGGCAGTTTGGCGGACGCTTACCACTACAGCGGCGATCGGGCGGCGGCAAAATCGGCCTATGAGAAGGCGATCGGTCTGGCCAACAAGCAACTCGAAGTGAACTCGAAAGATGCCGAAGCGAACGGCGACGTCGCCGATTTCTACGCCATGCTCGGGGACCGGAAACAGGCCTTGGCATTTCTAGGCCAATCGCTGCGCTGGGGCCAAGGCGACAAAGATATCCTGTTCAATGCGGCGACGGTTTACCAGGACTTAGGGGAAAGCGACATGGCGCTGGAGTGGCTGAAAAAGTCGCTCGACGCAGGAGTTCCCGTGTCAACTGTGCTCGAGACACCCCTGTTTGACTCACTCAAGGACGATCCACGCTTCCTAGCTTTAGTACAGGGCCGAACCCATTGATCCAACTTACGGTGATCCAAGTTACGGGCGATCCAAGTTACGCGATCGGGTTACGGGCGATCCAAGTTACGGGCTTCATCTAACTTCAGATTCAGAGGAGACTCAACATGGCAGCGAATCCATCACCCCGGCCAAGAACAGAGACGTCCACCTTTACAGTCAACGCGGCGACGGTCACCGGCAACATCGGTCCGGCGGTTGCGAACAATACCATCGACTGGGTCAACAGTAGCTCCAGCACCGTCAGCATTGCGGTATCAGCTGTAAACGGGTATTACCCCTTTGCGGTAAATTCTTTTAGCATTCCTGCGGGGCTCTCACATACGAGCACTGTGGAACCGGGTACTCCGGCCGCCTCTTACCCGTTCGGCCGGAACGGGACCGCAGGAATCGGACATATCATTGTCGGGCAAGGCATGCCAAAGCGTGGGAGATAACAGACAACGAGCCCAACCGCAGGATTGCCGCCAACGCGGCGGCGATCCTGCCCTGCTTGGGCGGGGCCAATGGCCGGTCGTTCGATACCAGTTGCGCTGGCCAAAAGCTGCCGGAGCAGGAGTTGCTCTGGCGCCATAAACTGCCCAGACTGTGTTCCAAATTGGGACGTTGGTCGCTTCGAGTTGCCACTTTGGATGAAACCCCTTGCACAACTCTGCTAAGATAATCTGTCTTCGGCGGCTATGTTCCTGTATGCGAGTCAGTTCCGTCGCGCGGTTTTGGGTGCCCAAATGCTCTATAAAGTTGGGTCTCCCTGTGCCGCTCATTGGCGCAGTGGGGTAGGAGTGCGGTTTTGGACGCTGGTTTGAACGACGCTGGTTCGAGGGACGCTGGTTCGAAAGATGCGGCGATTGGAACACGCGTCCGACGAAGGCGGAGTTGGTATCGGCGTCGTCTGCGGATGCAGCGTACCCTGGTCGCTGTGTTCGTGGGGACGCTGCTCGCTGGCGCGTGCTGGCAGAATGCGGCGCGCTATTTCCCGTTACCCTCCTGGCATGCGTCCCAGACTTTGCCCGCTTCGTTTTGGATGCGGGGGAACGTCCACAGCGTTCTTGCTTTGATGGCGGCGCGCTCCGCCAAGCCCGCCAAGCCTCTGGCGCGGATCCCAAGTGTCTATCCTTACTCGGTGGTGCCGGGAGGCGTGAAGGATCCCGACGATCTCCGCTATGCGGCGTTGCGCGACTATGTAGTTCGCCGGCATTACGCCCACTTCGATTTCAGCCACGCCCGTCTGATGCGCGCCACCGAAGCCCGCGAAGTTTATCTTTCTTATCGCATTCGTGACACAGTTTTCTGGACGCGCAGAAGAGTTCGCCTGCACCTCGGTGAACTGCTGTTGACCGACGGCAAAATCACGGCGCGGGCGCGTTGCGGCAATCAGATTTCCGATACGGCCAAGCCCGAAGTTTCCAACGAAGAGCCTGCCGAAGATGTTACGGACCAACCCGTAGCCGCGGTTTACGGCGCACCGTCCTTCCCCATACGGCCCATGCTCGCCGCGTCCGACTTGACTGCCGGGGCACCAATGGCCCCCCAGCTCGCCGCTGGATTCTTCTTCCCGTACGTGCCGGTCAGTGTGCCAATTCCATCTGGGGTTTGCCCTGCCGGCGAAGTAGTCCTTGCCGATCACTGCCACAAGCCTCACAAGAAAACCGTGATTCCCGAGCCTTCGACCATGGTGCTGCTAGGTTCCGGTCTGGCGTTAATCGGGTGGCGTTATCGAAGAGCCGCCCGACCCGTCTCGGCATAGCGGCCTGGTTTCCGCATTCATCCTTTCGCGGGCCATCACACATTAGTTAGGTTGGAGTCAGGCTAGTTTAGTATTGCGCAGGCAAAGCTATGGGCGTCAAGGTCTGGCTCACTCTTGCGTTAGAGGCTCTGATCCTTCCGGCTCTGCTATTCGGCGCTGCGGGAACGATCCGCTGGCCCGCCGGATGGGCGTACCTCATCCTGTTCTTCGTCGGAGCCTTGTGGATCACTCTTTTCTTGGCACGCCACGATCCCGCACTTCTTGCCGAGCGTATGAAAATGCGACTTCAAAAAGACCAGCCACTCTGGGACAAAGTTTTTCTGCTGGCCATGATGGTCGGCTGGTTCGCCTGGCTGCCCCTGATGGGCCTGGATGCAGTCCGGTTCCGCTGGTCCGTTATACCGGTTTGGCTGCAATGCGCTGGCGGGGCGCTGATGCTGTTATCGTTCGGCATGTTCGGGCGCGTTTTTCGGGAGAACACGTTTCTCGCCCCGGTCGTGCGCATCCAAACCGAACGCGGCCACAAAGTGATTTCAACCGGACCCTACGCCATCGTTCGCCATCCGCTCTATGCTGCCGCGCTGATCTATCTGCCCGCAACTGCGTTGCTGCTGGGCTCCTGGTATGGCTTGGCCGCTTCGTTTGTTTTTGCGGGCCTCCTCGTTTTTCGAACCGCGATGGAGGATCGAGAGCTGCAGCGCGGTCTTGCAGGTTACACCGAGTACGCTGCCCGGGTACGATACCGGCTGATACCGTTTGTGTGGTAAGCATTGTAGGGTAAGCATTGCGTAGTAAGCACGGTATGGCAAGCGGCAAAGGCGCTTAAGACATGATTTGGCGTTCTCTCATCGAAGGTCCGTGGATCGTCTTTGTCGCCTACTGGGCCGCGGGCGCCCTGAAAACGCGCCGCACCGTCAGCCAGGAATCCTTCGCCTCGCGCTACGGCATCCTCTTTGTGGAGATTCTTGGATTTGTCCTGCTCTTCAGCGACACCGCGGAGATCGGCGTTCTAGGTCGTCACATTTTCCCTCGGACCTACGCTCTGGCCGTTGCGGGCGTCGCCCTCACCTGGATCGGCATAGCGATCGCTCTCTGGGCTCGCTGGCACCTGGGACAGTATTGGAGCGCCCGGGTTACTCTCAAAGAGGACCACCAACTCATCCGCACCGGACCCTACGCGCATTTACGGCATCCCATTTATTCCGGAATCGATCTGGCCGCAATCGGCGGAGCGCTGGCGATTGACCGCTGGCGATGCGTTGCCGGAGTCGGCTTCATTGTCCTGGGCTATTGGATCAAGGCCAGGAAAGAAGAATCCATGCTGTCCGGGCAATTCGGGGAAACCTTCAAAGAGCACTGCCAGCGCACCGGTTTCCTGATTCCGAAGTTTTAGGAAGCAGTCCGGACCTCGCCTTGCGTGTTCCGCGTCCGGGAGTCACACGCCAGCGCTCGCTTGTCCTTGAAGCCGGCTTGCTACTCGGACGTGAAGATTAGCGGAATTATCACCTTCACAAACCAAGTGGAAATCATTTGTTAATGGCTATGGCTTCCGACGCTGTTTTTTCTTCCCACGAAAATACAGAAAAGCAACGACCAAGCAGAGAGCGCTTCGGCGTAGATTCCGGGAAGTACATGGTGCAGGAGCACCTTTTTAGGCACTAGCGAAGAGACTATCAATAGAGCGATTCTGAAAAGGAATGACTTCAATGACAACTGAGAGCGAGCCTAAACAACCGCGTCCCACTTGGTTTCAGGTCAAGCGCAAGCTGCCGTTCCTTCTCAAATTTGGAACTCCCGATGATGCCGTTGCATTGGCCAAGCTGATCGACCCAAACGTGTCCGAAGAACAGCAAAAATACATCATTAAGCTCTTTCTTGACGCGAAGCGCGCGCTCGGACACTCTCAATAAACTCGTCCGCCTTCCGCTCCCGTTCTGCCAGTTCTTTCTCATCAACCTGCTCTGCGACGCGCTCGATGATGTTGTCAAATTCTTGTGTTAAGGCGTCCAGAGCTGGATTTGGGTGCACCATCTTTTTCGGCCTTTTCTTCTTCGTCATGGCATAAACTCCAAAAGCCAATCGTATACGTTACCAGATCGAAGAGCTAAAATTCAGTGGATTTGACGTTCTGACGTTGTGATGTCATAACGTCATAACGTTACGATGTCATAACATCAGAACGTGCGTCAATAAGGAAATTGATTCGGTGCCTAAAGAGCCACACGTTCCGAAGAACGCAAAGGGAACCACAGTCCGCCTATCGCGCGAAGAGTACGAGGCGTGGCATCAAATTGCCATAGCCAGAGAGGCAAGCAGTGATGAGGGCATCCGAACCCGTGTTCGATTAAATGATGTCATGGTGGATGGACTGTGGGAACTGCTAAAGAAGGAGACAAGTAAAACCAGAGAGCAGATTCGCGCAAGTTTGCCAGCGAACTTGCGCACCCCAGAGCCACCGTCCACATCAACTGGAAACGTTACTCAAATGCCAAAACCGAAGAAAAAACGCTAGTGGTTTGTGAAGGCGGTTATTCCGAAGATTAGGGTTAGATCCTCAACAACTTGCGGAAAAAGTCGATTCTCGATGCCCAGCCCCTAAAGTGAGTGTGTGAGAACCAACTTGAAATCGGGGAAGAAGTGAGGGATAAGGAGGGATGTCACGATTCCTGGAGTACAGCCCCGAGCAAGCGTATTTGCTGCCGCCGAGCGTGAAGGACGAGCTGGGCGCGGATCATTTGAGCTTTTTCCTGCACCGGATGGTGGAGCGGCTGGACCTGAGCGAGTTCGAGCGGGCCTACAGCGACGAAGGTGGGGTGCTATATGCGCCCGCGCTGATGCTGAAGGTGTGGCTCTATGCCTATGCGCTGGGGATGACGAGCGCGCGGCGCTTGGAGCAACGGATCGTGGAAGATCTGGCCTTGCGTTATCTGGCGGGCGGGCAGCGGCCGGACCACTGGGCGTTGAGCGCGTTTCGGCGGCGGCACGCGCGGGCGCTGAACGACGTGTTCACGCAGGTGGTGGAGATGGCGCGGCAGTTAGGCATGGGGAAACTGGGGATGGTGGCGCTGGATTCGACGCGCATCCGGGCGAGTGCGTCGCGGGAACGGATCGACACGGAGCCGCGCTTGCGCCGGGAACGGGCGAAGATTCGGCGGCAGATCCGGCGCTGGCAAAAGGCGTGCGAGGCGTGCGATCCGGACGAAGGCGCGGGGACGCGAGTGCGGGTGGAGAAGCTGGAACAGAGACTGGCGGAGTTGCCGCGGCGTCTGGAACGATTACGCAAGAGTGGAGAAGCGAAGTTATCGCCGCGGGACGCGGAGGCGCGGTTTCTGCGGGAGCGGGGCGGATTTGCGCTGGGTTACACGGCGGAGATGGCGGTGAGCCAGGATCATCTGATCGTGGCCCAACGGGTGACGCTGAACCGTTGCGACGTGCCGGCTCTGGTGCCGCTGGTGGAGGAAGTGGAGGAGCGGACGGGCGAGCGACCGGAGAAAGCATTGGCGGATGCGGGCTTCTACAGTAACGAGAATGTGCGCGCGCTCGAGGAGCGTGGCATCGACGTGTACCTGCCGGACCCGAACCTGGCGCGCGAACTGAACACGGGGAAACGAGCGCGCACGATCGGACGGAACCGGGTGCGCAGTCCGGAACTGAAGGCGATGCGGAAGAAGTTGCGCGGCGCGGCCGGACGAAAGGTGTACGGACGACGCAAGGCGCTGGTCGAACCGGTGTTTGGGGTGTTGAAGCAGCAGCGGGGCATGCGGCAATTTCGCACCCGAGGACAAGCCAAGGTGGCAGCGGAGTTCACGCTGGCAGCGATCGCCTACAACGTGACGCGCTTGTTCGCCCGCCGCTGAAACCTGGGACCGGCTGATTGCGAAGTACGGGAGTGGCAGCATGACCGGAGACGAGAGTCATCGATAAAAATCGAGTTCTCACACACTCACCTAAAGGGGCGTCTGATTTCGAAAGGACTAGCGGTATCGCTAAAGCGATACCCTGACACGAAACCTACGGTATCGCTAAAGCGATACCCTGATACGAAACCTACGGCATCGCTAAAGCAGCGATACCCTGATACGAAACGCGAGTTTTCCCGCGCTCTGTCAAGCGCTGAATCTCTCCGCGGCGCGAGCTTTGGCCTTGGCGGCTTCTTCTTCCCGATTCTTCGGCGGCGCGTTTGTGTCGAGCGTTTGGAGAAGACGAGCCGAGACGCTGGCGATTTCATCGATCGCGGCGAGGAACGCGGCTTCGTTCGCCTTCGACGGTTTGTTGAAACCGGTGATTTTTCTCACGAACTGAAGCGAAGCTGCTCGAACCTCTTCGTCGGTAACGGGCGGATCGAAGTTAAAGAGGGTTTTGATATTTCGGCACATACAGTATGACCTCCCAGCGTGACCTCGGCTGCTCAGAAGTCCCAAACGGAGTGGGAGGACCCAGTCTCCTTTAGGGCGGGCTCGATGGCAAACCAACCCCGTGACATTTTCTCATGGGCGGTGCATGAGCGACTGCCTTCATGAGTGGTCATCCCGTCGGGCGCAATGGGGACCTGCTCATCTGAAAGGCGACGTGCTGGCAACGCTCTATCGCCGAGAGAGGCTCGACTCCGACCTCGCCTCGGGCGTTGAAGCGTCCGCGAGTCACACGCCGGTGTTCACTTGTCCTTGAAGCCGGGCCGCTTCGGCGTTAGTATTCGATTTTGCCTTTATCACGACTGCTTCGAGGCCTCATGCCGCAAAACTACGTTCCCGCCTTTATTTTCCTCGCCGTCGTCGGCATCCTGATCCCCGTCACACTGGCGGTGGCCTGGATCGTCCGCACGCAAAGTCCCAACCGCGTGAAGCTGATGCCCTACGAGTGCGGCATCGATCCGTACGACAACGCTCGCGGACGCTACACCATCCGCTTCTACATCATCGCCATATTGTTTGTGGTCTTCGAGGTGGAGACAATCTTTCTGTTTCCCTGGGCGGTGAAGTTCAGGGCGCTCGGGGTCTTCGGGCTGATAGAGATGCTGGTCTTTCTCGGCATCCTGATCGTCGGCTACGTATGGATCTGGAAAAAGGGCGCGCTCGAATGGGTATGACTGCCTCGGCGCCAAATCCAGCCAGTCCCAATCCGGCTGCTTCCGATGAGAGCTTCACCGCGAGCCGCTGGACTAGGGGAAACTTCTGGTTTCCGACGCGCATCGTGGTCAACCCGCTGCGCGTGAGCCGCGTGAAGAGGCGCCTGTTCGGCAGCAGCGAGGAAAGCATTTCGACTTCGCAGGTTGCGTCGGTGAAGATTTCGACGGGAATCTTCTGGTCGGATATTTTAATTGAGTCCACCGGAGGCACGGATCCGATTGCGAGTCACGGCCATCGCAAAGGCGACGCGTTGCGCATCCGCGATTTGGTCGAAGGCTTTCAGGCGGCCCGGCGCTAGGGAAACTCTGATTAAGTGTCGGCAAAAGGCATTAACCACAGAGTACACAGGGGTACACGGAGAACCCCGGGGACCTAATCAGAACTTCCCTAGCGCCGGCAATGCCGGGGCACTGTGACGGCGGTCACATACGCTGATGCCACCGGATGTTAAAAGTGGAAGTTTCCTAATAGAGCGGCTTTTGTAACGATAGACCCTAGAACTAGAATGGCCGAGGAAGTCAAAACCCCAACTCCACCACCGCCGCCGGAAGGTGAGAAGAAGCCGACGGCGGAAAAATCCGCAGCGGCGTCCGCCGAGCCAGCAAAGCCTGCTGCGCCTGCGAAACCCGCCGCGCCCGCCAAGCCCACTGGTCCCGTCCCGATGCCGTGGACCTCGCCGATGGTTGAAAAATACCGCAGCCAATACGGCTCGGGCCTCGACCCGCTGACTTATCTGGGACAGAACTACCTTGCCGTCGACCGCTCGCTGATCCCCGACATCCTGCGCCTGCTGCGCGATGAAGAGCAGTTCGACTACTGCGTCGATATCACCGCCGTGCATTATCCGAAGCGCGAAAAGCAATTCAACGTCATATGGATACTCTATTCTTTCCCGCGCAATGAGCGGGTGCGCGTCAAGACGCAAATCGCCGACGGCGCTTCCATCCCGTCGAGCGTCGCGATCTGGCCGACCGCCAACTGGCTGGAGCGCGAAGTTTATGACATGTTCGGAATTAAGTTCGACGGACATCCCGATCTGAAGCGCATCCTTCTGCCCGACGGCTGGAAAGGCCACCCCCTGCGCAAGGATTACGGCATTCTGCAGCAAGACAAAGAATGGGTGCAGATCAACCTGGGAATCGAGAGCGGACAATGAGCGATCGCAAGAACGACACGACCGACGTCTCAGTCCACTCACTTGCCAACCTCGATCTCGAAGCTCACGAGAAGCCGTATCTCGACTCCAACGAACTCGTCATCAACATGGGACCGCAGCATCCGGCGACGCACGGCGTGCTGCGCGTCATCCTGAAGCTCGACGGCGAAAAAGTTCTCGGCACCGAGTGCATCATCGGATACCTGCACCGCGGCGTGGAAAAGATCGGCGAGAACCGCACCTACGCGATGTTCAATCCCTACGTCGACCGGATGGACTATTGCGCCGCCGTGTCGAATGGGCTCGGCTACTGCGAAGCGGTCGAGAAATTGCTGAACGTGGAGGCGCCGCCGCGCGCGCAATACATTCGTGTGATCCTGACTGAACTGCAGCGCATCGCCAGCCACCAGCTTTGGCTGGGCACGCATGCGCTCGATATCGGCGCGATGACGCCGCTGTTCTACACCTTCCGCGACCGGGAGGAGATTCTGAAGATTTTCGAAAGGTACTGCGGCGCGCGCCTGACCACGCATGCCTTTCGCATCGGCGGCTGCCAGTATGAAACTTACGCCGGCTTCGAAAAAGACGTAAAGAATTTCCTGACCTTCTTCGCGCCCAAGATCGACGAATACGAAGCCCTGCTCACCACCAACCGCATCTGGCTGGAGCGCACCAAGAATGTCGGCGTGATCTCGGGCGCCGATTGCATTGCGCTCGGCGTGACCGGCCCGGTGCTGCGCGCCAGCGGCGTGAAATGGGATGTGCGCAAGGCCCAGCCCTACGCCAACTACTCCAAATTCGATTTCGAAATACCCATCGGCACCAACGGCGACACCTATGACCGGTACCTGGTTCGCATGGCGGAAATGCGCCAATCGATGCGCATCGTCGAGCAAGCGGTCAACGGCATCCCGGAAGGCCCGATCATGGGCAAAGTGCCCAAGGTGATCAAGCCGCCGGTGGGCGAAATCTATCATTCCATCGAAGCGCCTAAGGGCGAATTGGGATACTTCATTGTCAGCGACGGCTCGACGCAGCCCTACCGCTTGCGCGTGCGACCGCCATCGTTCGTCAATCTGCAGGCGCTCGACGTGATGGTGCGCGGCGCGCTTGTAGCCGACGTGGTTGCCGTCATCGGTACGATTGACATCGTGCTCGGCGAGGTGGACCGCTGATGCCCAATTTCATCACCTCGTATCTCGGCAGCAAGGTGACGCCCGGCGAAGCAGGGAACCAGTTCTGGGCCCTGGTTTATGTGTTCATCATCTTCGTGGGAGTGGCGCTGACCGTGATGTGGCTCTTGAACTGGATCGAGCGCAAGGCGCTGGCGCACTTCCAGGTTCGCCTCGGCCCCATGCGCGTGGGCCCGCACGGATTGCTGCAGCCTTTCGCCGACGCGCTCAAGCTGATTCTCAAAGAAGACATCATCCCCACCGAAGCCGACCAGTTCGTTTTCTGGGTCGCGCCCCTGATTGGGCTGCTCGCATCGTTCACGGTTTATACCGTGATTCCCTTCGGCCCTTCGCAGGCGGTGAGCGACATGAACATCGGCATCCTGTTTATGCTCGGGGTCTCGTCGCTCGGCGTGCTCGGCATTGTGGTCGCGGGATGGGCTTCGAACTCGCATTATCCGCTGATCGGCGCGCTGCGTTCGAGCGCGCAGATGGTGTCTTATGAAGTCGCCATGGGACTGGCCGTCGTCTCCGCCATCCTGATGACCAGCATGAACACCAGTGGCACGGGCACGCTTAGCATGCTCGGGATCGTCCGGGCACAGCAGCAGCAGGGCATCTGGTTCATCTTTAAGTTCTTCCCGCTCGGACTGATCGCGTTCGTGATCTTTGCCATCGCCATGGTCGCCGAGACCAACCGCACGCCTTTTGACCTGGCCGAAGCGGAATCGGAACTGACCGCCGGCTATCACACGGAATACAGCGGGCTGCGCTGGTCGCTGTTCATGCTCGCCGAGTATGCGGCCATGATTGCGGTTTCTTCGATTGCGGTCGCGCTGTGGCTCGGCGGGTGGATGCATCCGTTCCCGAACCTGCTGAGCTCGCCGACGTGGGAGTTTATCTTCTCGCTCTTTCCCGCCCTCACGTTCGTTGGCGTGGCGGCGATTGCCTTTATTGGCGCGGCGCGTATGCCGTCGCATTCCTTCTTTAGGATCCAGCGCATCGGCCTCGCGATATTCGCGGCGCTGCTTGGCTTCATCGCGCTGCTGCTGCTCGCGATCGCGGTCGCGGGCCGTTCCGCGGACGGGAGCCTGGCGGCCAGGTTCCGCGAAGGCATCGACTACGTATATTGGTTTTTGCTCAAAGTCGGAGTCTTCATATATCTGTTTATCTGGTATCGGGCGACGTGGCCGCGTTACCGCTTCGACCAGTTGATGAGGATCGGGTGGAAAGTGATGCTGCCCATTTCGCTCGGCGTGCTGATGTTGACCGCCATCGTGGGGGTGATCGTTTCATGAACCCTGCGCTGAACGCAGCTGTCAATGCCGGCATGGCCCCAGTCGCTACACCCTGGTTCTTTTACGTGCTGGCGGGTCTGGCTGTCGCCAGCGGCGTGGCGGTCATCACGCGGCGCAACGCGGTTCATTCCGCGCTCGCGTTGATCGTGACCCTGCTTTCCGTGACGGGCCTCTACTTGATGTTGTATGCCCCGTTCGTTGCCGGCGTACAGATCGTCGTCTACGCGGGCGGAATCATGGTGCTGTTTCTGTTCGTGATCATGTTGGTGAACATCGATCGCGCCGCCAAAGACCGGCAGTTCAATCGCATCTGGCCGGTGGGATTGGCGGCGGCGTGCGCATTGATGGCGTTGTTCGCGTTCGCGATTGTGAAGGGCAAGGCGTTGTTTCCGGATCGCGGACTGTCGCTGCCCGAGTCGTCGAACACGCAGCAGATCGCCTCCATGCTCTACGGAGAAGCCGGCAGGATGGGTCAATATACGTTCGCCTTCGAGATCGCCTCGCTGCTGTTGCTAGTGGCGATTCTGGGGGCGGTAATTATGACGAAGAAGAAGATCTAGTCGTTAGTCGTTGGTCGTCGGTCGTTAGTCGTTCGCGGTTCGTAGATCTAACCCGCACCCCGAACGACTAACGACCGACGACCAACGACCAACCACAACTGAAACTATGGTCCCGATAACCACATTCCACTATCTCGTCGTTGCGGCGGCACTCTTTGTGCTGGGTGTGATCGGTGTGCTTACACGCCGCAACGTGGTGATTGTGCTGATGTCGATTGAACTGATTCTGAACGCGGTGAACCTGAACCTGGTAGCGTTCTCGCGCATGTGGGGAAACCTGCATGGGCAGTTGTTCGCAATCTTTATCATAGTAGACGCCGCCGCCGAAGCCGCCGCCGGCCTCGGCATTTTGATCGCCTTCTTCAGGAATAAAGAGACGATCAATGTGGATGAGATTGATTTGTTGAAATGGTGAGAAAAACGGCTCTTGGCTGTTAGCTCTTAGCTTTTAGCTAGGAGATTCGGGCTAAGAGCCAAAAGCTAACAACCGACGACTAACGACATGTTCTTTCTAAAATACATCTGGCTGATCCCGCTCTTCCCCGCCTTCGGGGCCGCGATGATGTTTTTCTTCGGGCGGCGATTGCAGAAGGCTACGGTTAACGCGATCTGCGTTGGCGTGGTCGTTCTGGCGTTTCTGTTTGGCTGCGGTGCTGTCTGGCAGTACACGCATTGGTCCGCAACGCCAGAGCATTACCACCAGCCCTTCCAGAAAATTGTTTATACATGGTTGGGCAGTGGCGACGGGCACTTGAATTTTGTTAAGCGCGACGGGACACTCGCTTCCTTCAACGTCGACGCCGGATTCCTGCTTGATCCGCTCTCTTCTATCTGGCTGCTCTTTGTCACCGGCGTGGGCATGCTGATCCATATTTACTCCACCGGATACATGGCGCACGAAGGCGGCTACTACCGCTTTTTTGGCTACATGAACCTGTTCATGTTTACGATGCTTACGCTCATCCTGGCGAATAACTACATGCTTTTGTTTGTAGGATGGGAAGGCGTGGGCTTGTGCTCGTATCTGCTGATTGGTTTTTACTTTCATCGTAACTCCGCTTCGACGGCTGCCAACAAGGCGTTCATCGTGAACCGCATCGGCGATGCCGGATTCATTCTGGGCGCGCTCACCCTGGTCTGGTATCTGGGGTCGTTTCGCTTTACCGACATAAACGGGCTGGCGCGCAGTGGGCAGTTCGCGATCGGCGATCCCGTGCTCACGGCCGCCGCGCTGTTGCTGTTCGTCGGAGCCTGCGGAAAGTCGGCGCAGATTCCTCTTTATGTCTGGCTGCCCGATGCGATGGAAGGCCCCACGCCAGTTTCGGCGTTGATCCACGCCGCGACCATGGTGACGGCGGGCGTCTACATGGTGGCCCGTTCGAACGCTGTGTTCGTGCTGGCGCCGACGGCGATGAAAACCGTGGCCATCGTTGGCGCGCTCACCGCCGTGTTTGCCGCGTCCATTGGACTGGTACAGAACGACATCAAGCGTGTGCTTGCCTACTCCACCGTCTCGCAACTGGGATATATGTTCCTGGCGCTCGGCGTCGGTGCCTTTGCTGCAGGCGTTTTCCATGTGTTCACGCACGCGTTCTTCAAGGCGCTGCTCTTCCTTGGTTCGGGCTCGGTGATTCACGCCTTGAGCGGCGAGCAGGACTTGCGCAACATGGGCGACCTGCGAAGGCGCATCTCGACTACGCATTGGACGATGTTAGTCGCGACGCTGGCCATTGCCGGAGTCTTTCCGTTCGCCGGTTTCTTCTCAAAAGACGAGATATTGTGGCAGACCTATACCAAGGAAAGCGACGCGTACCACATTCTGTGGTTTGTCGGTTATGGCACGGCGTTGATGACGGCGTTCTATATGTTCCGGCTGATGTATCTGACCTTCTACAGTCCATCGCGCATGAGCCACGAGGTCGAGCATCACGTGCACGAGTCGCCGAAGTCGATGACGGTGCCGCTCGTGATCCTCGCGCTCTGCTCGATTGGCGCAGGATGGTTGAGCTGGCCGCATAGCCTGGGCGGAGCGGCGCACTTTGAAAAATTCTTGGAGCCGGTGTTCGCGCGCGAAGCAGCCGTTTTCCGGGAAGAAGGAAAGTCGGCGCAGTTAGCGGCGGGCGAGAAAGAAGCCGAGCACACGGATAAGACAGAGTACGCGCTGATGTTCTTATCGCTGGCGGCGGCAGGTGTTGGTTGGGGAATGGCACGCCGCTCTTATAGGAACGCCGGCAAGGACTATGTCGAGCCCATTGCCGCGAAAGCCCCGCCGCTCTACACCGTGCTCTATAACAAGTGGTTTGTTGACGAGGGCTACGACTACCTTTTCACCGGACGCCGCAAGCTGGGCGACATACGGCTGGGCGCTATGGGCGCGGGCGAAGCCTCGTCGTGGTTCGATGCCAAAATCATCGACGGAGCCGTCAACGATGTTGGCTGGGTGACGCGCGCTGTGGCTACGCTTTCGACTTGGTGGGATAAGTGGATCATCGACGGCGTGGGCGTGAACGGTCCGGCCATTCTTGCGCGAATGATCTCGTATCCGACGCGCCTGTTCGAATGGGGACTGGTGCAGTGGTACGCGCTCATCATGGTCGCGGGACTGCTTGGATTTGGCGTTTATTACGTGTGGAAGTAAAGCTACGAGCTGCGAGTTGCGAGCTTCGTTCTACAAGCCACCGGGCCAGCAGTAGCGCAGTAAATGGGTTGCTCGAAGCTCGCGGCTCGAAGCTTGTAGCCACTGGCAACTGAGAACTGTTCTTATGCAGAGTCATATACTTTCGATCATCCTCTTCACGCCGCTTGTGGGCGCGTTCGTTCTCCTGTTCCTCCCAAAGGAGAACAAGGACGCGATCCGCTGGACTGCGAATATCTTCGCGCTCGCCGGTTTCCTGATCTCGCTGCCGCTGGTACCGATGTTCTGGGCGCAGCGCTTCGACGCCACGCATCAATTCAAGTTCCTGGAAGGCTCGGCCAACAACTGGATCCCCTCGATTGGCGCGGGTTACAACCTGGGCATCGACGGCATTTCATTTCTGCTGATCATGCTGACCACGCTGCTCGGCTGGATCTCGATTCTCTCTTCGTGGACGGCCATCGAGATCCGGGTGAAAGAATATTACGTTTGGTTCCTGGTGTTGCAGACGGGGATGCTCGGCGTCTTCATGGCGCTTGATTTTTTCCTCTTCTTCGTTTTCTGGGAAGCGATGCTGGTGCCGATGTATCTGCTGATCGGCATCTGGGGCGGGCCGCGCAAACTTTACGCGGCCATCAAGTTCTTTTTGTATACCCTGCTTGGCTCCGTGCTGATGCTGCTTGGCATCCTCTTCCTCTACTTCCATCACCACGCGGTTACTGGCGTCTTCACGTTCAGCATTCCAGAGCTTTATAAGACGGCGCCGCTAATTCCATTCGCCACCGCGATCTGGCTATTCGTCGCCTTCTTTATTGGATTCGCCATCAAAGTTCCCATGTTTCCGTTCCATACGTGGCTGCCGGATGCGCACGTGGAAGCGCCTACGGCTGGCTCCGTCATTCTGGCGGGCGTTTTGCTGAAGATGGGTACGTACGGATTCGTACGGTTCTCGCTGCCCTTCTTTCCCGCCGTTGTGTCCCATCCCAAGGTGCAAGGCTGGGTGATCGGACTCTCGTTGGTCGGCATCATCTATGGCGCGCTGGTTTCGCTCATGCAGAAGGATATGAAAAAACTGGTGGCGTACTCGTCCGTCAGCCACCTGGGCTTCTGCACCCTGGGAATCTTTGTGCTGAATTCGGCGGGCGTGACTGGCTCGGTCCTGCAGCAGGTCAATCACGGCATCTCGACCGGCGCACTGTTCTTGATCGTCGGCATCTTGTATGAGCGGCGACACACGCGTGAGATCGTGGAGTATGGCGGCATTTCGAACGTGATGCCCATTTACGCGACCATCACCATGATCATGTTCCTTTCGTCGATGGGATTGCCGCTGCTGAATGGTTTTGTCGGCGAGTTCACGATCCTGCAAGGAACATTCACCGCGAACTGGAGGTGGGCCGCGTGGGCGGCGCCGGGCGTAGTTCTGGCGGCGGCTTATTTGCTGTGGCTCTACCAGCGCGTCTTCTTCGGAACGGTGACGAATCCCAAAAACGAGAAGCTGCACGATTTGACGCCGCGCGAAATCCTCACGTTTGTGCCGCTGATCATCATGGCGTTATGGATCGGCGTTTATCCCAAGCCGTTTTTCCAGATCCTCGAACAACCGGTCAACCAGATTGTGCAGACGATCCACAACAACTCCTACGCCAACGCCAACGCGCCGGTGAGCGCGCAGGTTCGGCCCGCGCCAGTTCCGCCGGCGCCCGTCGCCGTCGTAGCGAAAGCGAGTAACTAAGTGCGAGGCCTCTCACCAACTGATTACCGGTTGATGCTGCCGATGGTGGAACTTACCATTTTCGCGCTCGGCATTTTGCTGATCGACCTATGGGTTCCGCGCGAATGGAAATGGATCAACGCTCTGGGCGCGTTTGTCGGCGTGCTGTTTGCGGCTTTGTGCACTTGGCAAATTCAGTCGGCGCTGCCACCAAGGGGCTTGCTCGGGTTCTATAACTCGCTGCTGGTCGATCGCTTCGCCATCTATTTCTGGTATCTGTTTCTCGCCGGAGCGGCTATCTCGATCCTGATGTCGGTGCACTATCTCGATGTAGAAGACGAACACCACGGCGAGTATTATGCATTGCTGCTGCTTTCCGTGGTGGGCATGATGTGCATGGCGGCGGGAATCGACATCGTGCTGCTCTTTATCGGCCTCGAACTGATGGCGATTTCCACCTATGTACTGGTTGGTTTTTTGCGCCGCGACCGGCGCTCTAACGAAGCGGCCTTGAAGTATCTGCTGCTCGGGGCATTTTCGTCGGGCATCTTTGCCTACGGCCTCTCGCTGTGGTACGGACTTTCCGGCAGCACCAACCTGGCGGGCATTGCGCGCGCGGTCTCGGCGCAGAGTCCGCACAATCCGGTGGTGGTGATCGCGCTGCTGACGACCATGGTCGGATTGCTGTTCAAGATCGCCGCCGTTCCCTTTCATCAGTGGGCGCCGGACGCTTACGAAGGCGCGCCCACCAGCATTACCGGCTTCATGTCGGTGGCGGTGAAAGCGGCGGCTTGGGCGCTGCTGCTGCGCATTTTGGTATTTGGGTTGTGGCCGCTGCGCTCGGTTTACACGCCGGTGATTGTGATCGTTTCCATCGCCACCATGACCGGCGCCAACTTCGCGGCGCTTACGCAGACGAACACAAAACGGCTGCTCGCCTACTCCTCGATTGCGCACGTTGGCTACATGCTGCTGGCGTTTGTGGCCATGGGCACGTCGCAGATCGGCAGTCCGGGCTTTAACGACGGCTTTAAGGGAATCCTGATCTACCTGCTCGTCTATACGTTCATGAATCTGGGTGCGTTCGCGGTGATCACTTCGTTGCGGCAGCGCAACGTGATTGGCGACGAACTCGACGACATGGCCGGACTCTACCAGCGCGCTCCGGTTGAAGCCGTGCTCATGCTGCTGTTCATGCTGTCACTCGCGGGCATTCCGCCTGCCGCCGGGTTCCTGGGCAAGTACTACATCTTCCTGAGCCTGATCGAAAGCGGACACTACGGTCTTGCCTCGCTCGGGGTGCTCTACTCCTTGTTCGGACTTTATTACTATCTGAAGATTGCGAACTCCATGCTCATGCGCGCGCCGATGGAGATCGAACGCCTGCCTGTCAGTATCGGAATGCGTTGTGCCGTGGGCGTGACGGCGCTGGCGACGATCGTGATCGGAGTTTATCCGGAGCCTTTCATTCGTGGTGTGAATTGGTCGCTGGGGATTGCGCAGTCTCCGCATGTGGCGGCGATGTTGAAGTGAGCTACGAGCCGCGAGCTTCGAGCTTCGAGCGAACAGAAGCAGCCGCTGTAGGTGGCCGACCCGGCTTTGTTCTTTGCTTGTAGCTCGAAGCCCGTAGCTCGACGCTGATTTACAATTCCCTCGCATGCCTGAGCCTTCCAAGCTCCCGGAGAAGAAAGATCCGCTTGTCTCGCTGGCTCGCTATTCCGAGATGGGATTTATTATTCCGGCGGCGATTCTGCTGGGGTTCTTTCTGGGCAAGCTCGCCGATTACTGGCTGCATACTAAGTGGCTCTATCTGGTCGGGCTGTTGTTTGGGGCGGTGGTTGGGTTTTGGCAGATGATCCGCATGGCCTTCGGCGCTTTCAAAAAAGATGAATGATAAGGATAAGGATAAGGATGAGTATCTCGACCCGCCCGTGGACGTTCCGCCAGCGGAGCGTCTCCTTGAAAGCACAAATCATGAGCGCATCATTCCCCGTGTGCTGCGCAACATGCTCGTCGTGAGCGTTCTGCTGCTGGGGCCGGCGTTCTGGTTTTACGGTTGGACCGGATCGATTGGATTTACCTTCGGAGCCGCGGTTTCCTACGTTAATTTCCTGTCGTTGACGCGCGGCGTCGAAGGACTTGCCGATCGCATCGTCAACCGGAACAGCCGGGAGAAAGGCGGCTGGATCACCCTCCGTTTCGTGGTGCGCTACGGGTTGGTGGGAGCCGTTGCCTATGCTATATTCAGGAGTTCTTCCCTGGCGTTTCGCGGCTTTCTGTGGGGCTTGTGCGTGCCGGTGGCAGCCCTGATGGCCGAAGCCGTATGGGAAGGATACACGGCTTTGCGGCGGGCGTCGTAAGGCGAGCGCTTCGAGCTACGAGCTGCGAGCTCGAAGCATGATGTTCGTAGCAGGTTGCTCGTAGCTCGCGGCTCGAAGCTCGCAGCTATTCTTAAATTCGCAAAGTCTGAAAATCTGAAAAATGGAACAACTGGCTTTCACCGCACTTCTGAATCGTCTGTTTGGCGCGCCGGTGCTGGCGCTGCTGCAAGCGCTGCACGTTCATCCCAAGTATCCGGCGGCTCCGATCACGAACAGCTTTGCGATGGAGCTGCTGGTGGTACTGCTGCTGACGATATTTTTCATTGCCGTGCGCACGCAGCTTTCGGTAGAGCGTCCGGGTGCGCTGCAGCACACCATGGAAGGAATTCACGGTTTCATCGAGAACCTGGCCCAAGAGATCATCCCCCATCATTCAGAGAGATTTGTTCCGTATCTAACCGTGCTGGGAATGTTTATTTTGACGTGCAATCTGCTTGGGCTGGTGCCGGGACTGGAATCGCCGACGGCCGTGGAAATCGTCCCACTCGGCGCCGCCCTGTTGACCTGGTTCTACTACCACTATGCCGGCATACGCGAGAACGGCGTGTTCGGATACCTGAAGCATTTCATCGGACCGCAGGAGGGAATGCCGCTGGCGGTGAGGATATTCCTGCCAATCATAATTTTTCCGATTGAGATCTTCAGTCATTTGGCTCGCATCTTATCGCTCAGCGTTCGTCTTTTTGCGAACATGTTCGCCGGCGAAATGGTGACCCTGGTATTTTTCTCGCTGATACCGGTGGGTCTTCCCGTCATCTTTCAGGGTTTGCACGTCTTCGTGGCTTTCATTCAGACGTACATCTTCGTGCTGCTTCCGACTGTGTACCTGGGCGAGGCGATGGCGCACGAGCACTAAATTCAGTACCCAGTAGCCAGTACCCAGTGACCGATTTTCTGGGTACTGGGTACTGGCAACTGTCCTTCAGCGTGAGGGCGCCGGCTTACTTGCACGGCGTCAACCACCCACTGGGGCAATTCATAAGGAGAAAAAAATGCGGAAAATCGTAATGTTGTTGTTCGTGATGATGATGTTTTCAGTGCTGGCGGTCCCGGCGTTCGCGCAGACGGGCGCCGGCGGAGCTGGTTCAACCAACTGGGTGGCAATCACTTCTGGTTTCGCCATCGCCATCGCTTCCGGGTTGGCGGCGCAGGGCCAGGGGCGTGCCGCGTCGTCGGCGTGTGAAGCGCTCGGACGCAATCCCGCCGCTCGCGCCGGCATTCAGGTGGCGCTGATTCTTGGCCTCGCCTTCATCGAATCGCTGGTGTTGTTCGCGCTGGTCATCATCTTCGTGAAGGTGGTGTAAACCAGTTCGCGGTTTTTAGAACTTGATTTTGCGGAGAAGCCCCTACTACGCGGGGGCTTTTTCATGCGCAGAATCGGTGGGTACGAGTGACAGGTGCGGGCAGATGTGGGAAGCCGCGTCTCTACGATTATCGTGAATGTGGCATGGGGTGCTCTAGTTTGAGGGGCTTTATCATCCCGCGGTCGATCTGTTCGTAGTATTCATGGTTCGTCAGATCTGAGCGGAGAGGATATCGGATGGACGGTCCAGCAGATTTCATCATCCCAGCCTTGAACATCAGATACGTCACAAGGGCGAACCCCGCGGGGAACGCGGCCAACGGCCAGATTTCCCACAAGTCTTGCGGCATCCACCCCCTAAACATCGCGGGCATTGTCTTTGAAAACGGGACCCACCAAATTGCCCAAACAATCGGTGTCAGCAGGGAAATTGCCATGGCAACCATCGCCAACCGCCACGCCGTCACCGCGGGAAACGAGCCCTTGACCTTCATCGGTCCCACCGCGAGTTCACCATCCTTCTTACTATATTGGATTGTCTGAAGGGGAGAAGAGTTGCAGAAATCGGGTGCGGGTGAGTGGCCGGTGCGGCAAGACGCGGCAAGCCGCGCCTCTTACGATGATTCTCGGCGGGCATGCAGCTTGTTTTCGTGACGGGGGCATTTCGTGAGAGTTGATAGCTGAGCGCCGCTTCTACTATTTTCGTCCGCCGTCCCATTCGGTCGAGCGATTCTCCGGGACTTTTTGCAACGCCTCGACCAGAACGCGGCGGAGGCGATAGCGGCTGTCGAGGTCCATGCTGACGAACTCGAAGCCGATTTCATTGACGCGGGCACGGCGGAGGAGAACCTCGCCGCGGATTCTTTTCACGCCCAGAGAAATTTCGACGTGGGCTTCGGAGCCGACGCGGAGATTGTCATTGCGCGTGCCCATCCCGCCGCCGAGACTCATCTCACGCATGACGATGTTCGACTTTCCCCAGGAACTGGAAAGCGTGGCGGAGAGCGCGCGCGGCAGCACAATGCGTTCATAGCGGCGCTGGCGGACCCAGGGACATCCCGGACCGGAATCCAGCGGAGCGATGGCGAGTTCGCCGGATTCGAGGCCGCTTTCGACAAGAGCCTGGGTACCGTGGCGGGGATCGATCTTCGAGAGCGCCTGAAGGGCAGCGATTCTCAATTCGCGGTGTTGGCTATAACCGAAAAATTTCTTGTCGTCAACAATGGCGCGCAGAACCGGGACGGCCTCGCTTTCGCGCAAACGGCCGAGTGACTCGATGGCCTTCAGTTGGACGAACGGTGGACGATTCTGAGCTTCGCCGGCGGCGGCCAGCGCGATCAGGCTGGAACTCGCGCTCTTGTCCTGGCTCATGCCGATCTCGTCAATGGCCTCGGGCAAGATGTGGGCGTCGAGCAGTTCGAGCAGTTCGAGCAGGGTGCGTCCGCGGTCGGACGCGGCGCCGTAGGCGATCTGGCGAACGATGACGTCCTGATAGAAGCGGTTGAACTCGCTCATGCGGGTGGGCAGCAACTCCAGCAGCGTGGTCGTCGCGAGGCGGCTCAACAGGCCGACGGTTGAGGCAGCCTGGCGGGGCTGGCCGGTGCGCAGAATGTCGCGCAGATCGTCGATGCCAGGTTGTCCGAGTTCGTCCACAAGTTCGACAATACGATCGCATTCGACCCGTTTTTGGGCGCGGAAGAAGCGGTCGGCCAGGTGTTCGATGGAACTTCTGGGAAGCTGCTGCAGGACCTCGATTAAATCCTCAGGCGCCTGATCGGCGTCGATGGCTTCTTCGATCATCTCGGGCAGGCGATTTTCGATGCCGACGCGGGAGCGGAGATCCTGCACCAGGGCGGGGCGCTGCTGGGCTACCCTCTCGAACGAGTGGCAGAGTTCGGCGACGGCTTTGTACTTTTTGCGGGCGCAGGCCTCCTGCCCGAAGCGGGCGAAGGCGGCGCTCAGCAGGCTCTCGATTTCGGGATCGGTTTCCTTGCCCAGTTTCTCGCCGATCCGGGCGAGGGCATCGGGCATGACTTCATCCGGCGCGGTGGCATAGAGGTCGGCGAGTTGAGCCAGTCCACTGGCGGTTCTGCGCCGAGGCTCGGCATCCTTGGCGTCGATACCACTGCAGTAATTGGAAAGAATATTAGCGGCGACCTTATTGTCGTCGCGTTCAAAAAGGATTTCGACGAACTGGCGAATGTTGCGGGGCGGCACGCACGCGGCTTCGTCGGAGAGCAAAACGCTTTTCTTGCCGGCTTCCGGAATCTCGGCCCAGAACATCCGGTCGAGAATGTCGGCATGGGACTCAATCAGAATGCCGGCCTTGGACATCTTATCTTCCTGGACGCGCAGAATCTGGCGAAGCGTGTCCATCTGCCGGCTCATGTGGTCCATCATGTCGTGGACGGCATTGACCTTGACTTCCCCCCGCTGGTAGCGGTCGAGAGCGAATTTGATGGCCATACTTTCCGCCGCCTTCATCAGCAGCGGTGTGTCATTGTTTTCGTTGGCCACGTTCTGAGAAGCCTGCGCCGCCAGGCCTTCGAGCAACTGGGCGAGATTCAGCTTGGCACCTTCGGGCACCTTGCCAAGTTCGACCTTGAGATTTTCCTGAGAACCGTTCGGATCCTGCATCGCCTGGCCAAAATGAGTGAGCAAGCGAATCGTCTGGATGACTTCCTCTTCCTGCAAGGGAACGACGCCGCCAGCCCATGCTCCGCCGGAACCCGATCCGCCAGCGCCCGTGAAGCCGGGAATAGGGATGGTTGGGACGCTGCCCATGGGCGGGCTGCCGGGCGCACCGGCGCCGGCGCTCGCTCCCTGGGCGGCGGCAATTAACTGCAAAAGTTTCTGAGGGTCATTGAGCCACTGCTTGGCCTCGGGGCCGAGGGCTTGGACGGCGAGTTGTGCCGCCATGGAATACTCACCGGTTACAGGATCGGCGGCCACGAACTTGACTTCGTTGATGCGGATCGAGGAATCCTTGTTATCGCCGAGCGTTTCCTTGAGCTGCTTGGCGAAGTCCTGCGCTTTGGAGGCGCCCATGGCAAAAGCCCGGACCAGCCGGGTAAAGTCCTCGAGCGTGACCTTGTTCGAAAACAGGATGCTGGAGAGTCCCGCGGTGTTCAGCAACTGTGCGAAACTGCGCTCGGCCTGTCCGGCTTCGAGCGGGATACCATCGAGAAGAAGTTTGTTGTCGGCGACGCCGAGTAGAAAACCAGTATCGCCGCTTTTGGGCAGCGCCTGCTGGAGTTCGCTCCAGGCGGTCTCGAACTGGCCCTCGGTGCGCTTGTGGGTCACTCCGTAGAGCCGGGTGTACTTAATCAAAATATTAAGGCTGTGGAGGAAAGACCGAGCCGACGCACTGCGACCGGCTTCGGTTTGGGCGGCGGTAGCGATAGCAGCCTCCTCTGGGTATTGGAATGTTCGCAATAAGATTAAACGGGAAAGTGGGCTGATGCACGATTACGGAAGTAATTGAAGAGCGTGCGGACGACTGTACCGAGGGACAGGTCCTTTCGGATGCAGCGCGCTACACTAGTGGCGCGGTCGCACCGATTGCCGTACCCAGTAGTCGGCGGCCAGTGCCCAGTGCTGTTTTCCACGGGAAAGTCTGATGAAGATCGGCGTGCTTTTTTTTGGAGTATTGAAGGACGTGGTGGGACGATCGGGCGAGACGGTTGATCTGCCGGAAGGGGCGCGGGTGCGGGAAGTACTCTTCTATTATGCGCGAGAGACTCCGCGGTTTGAAGCGATGGCGCCATCGCTGGCGATTTCGGTGAATCAGGAGTATTCGGGAGCGGACCGGGTGCTGCGAGAGGGTGATGAAGTGGGGCTGTTGCCACCGGTGAGCGGCGGGTCGGCGAAAGACGGCGAAGTCTCTGGTGAAGTGCCTGGCGAAGTCCAGATCGTCCGCGAGCCGATCGATACGGAGGCGGTGGTCGCGCGCTTGAAGCGGCCAGCGGATGGCGCGGCGGTGATTTTCGACGGCGTGGTGCGCGACAACACGCGTGGGCGGCGCACGCTCTATCTGGACTATGAAGCGTATGAAGCGATGGCCCTGAAACAGATGGAATCTCTGGCGGCGGAGGCGCGGGCGCGTTTTGGGGTGCGAGCCGCGTCGATCGTCCACCGGTTGGGGCGGCTGGAGATTGGCGAGACCAGCGTGCTGATCGTGGTGGCCGCGGCGCATCGGGACGCTGCCTTTGAGGCCTGCCGGTGGATCATTGACACGCTCAAGAAGACGGTGCCGATCTGGAAGAAAGAATACTTTGAAGATGGAGCGGTGTGGGCCGACGGTGAGGCGTTTCCCGAGGAAATTCGACGGCCCTGAGACACAGCGGTAGAGCAGCTTGCATCCAAATGACTGACTCCCAAATGAAGCGGATCCAAAACCAGCTGCGAGCTTCGAGCTACGAGCTTCGAGCAAACGGTGCCAGGGTTAGCTCGTGGCTCGTAGCTCGCGGCTCGCAGCACGTGGCTCGCTGGATCGTTTGTGTCTTGTTCTGTTGCACCTTGTTCCTTTGCACCAGCGCCGGGTTGATGGCGGAGGAGCCGGAAACCACGTTCAAGGTCGACGTAAAGCTGGTCAACGTGTTCGTGACGGTGACGGACGGGCACGGAGCTCCGGTGGCCAACCTGCAAAAAGAAAATTTTGTGCTGAAGGAAGATGGCAAAGAACAGAAGATCGCGATCTTCAGCCGGGAATCGGCGCTGCCGCTGTCGATTGTGCTGGCCGTGGATACGAGCTTGAGCACAAGAAAAGATCTGCCGCTCGAGCTGATCTCAGCGCGCAAGTTTGTACACGCGATTGTACGGCCGCAGGACGGATTGGCGGTGTACAAGTTCAGCGAAGAAGTGAGCCTGATGGTGCCGTTCACATCCGATTTGAAAAAGATCGACGCCGGCATCGACCGGGTGCGCAATGGCTCGGCGACGGCGCTTTACGATGCAATTTTTCTGGGATCACAGGCGCTGAGCCGGCGGCAGGGAAGAAAAGTGATGGTGGTGATCACCGACGGCGGAGACACGATGAGCCAGGTCAACTACAAGGAAGCGCTGCGCGCAGCCCAGGAGGCGGAGGCGATCATTTATAGCATCATCATCGTGCCCATCGAAGCGGACGCGGGACGAGATACGGGCGGCGAACACGCGCTGATTCAGATTTCAACGGACACGGGCGGGAAGTATTATTACGCCACCTCGCTGCCGCAACTGGACGAAGCCTTCCGCCAGATCAGCGACGAACTGCGGACGCAGTATCTGCTGGCCTATTATCCGTCGCAGCGCTATTCGAGTTCCGAATTCCGCCAACTCCGGGTGGACCTGGCGAATCCGCCCGTAGGCGGTCCCTATCAGCCGCACTACCGCGCGGGGTATTACACGCGGAAAGGGACGTTTTAAGGCCGCAGATACATAACGCAGATACACAATTCTGAAGTTCACCCCTACCAAAAACCATAGATTGGCCCCATTTTAGAGCCTCGAGCCGATCCCTCGACTGCTTACTAAGTATAGTGTTTACAATACAATAGAGGACATATTGTTGAGTGAAGCTGTCTTGGATTGTAAATTGCTGTGAACATCACGGCTTCTGTTTCCTAGAGGAGAGAGATTATGGTTAAGGCTCGCGTACTGTTTCGGAGTTTGTCCCTTGTGTTCGTGCTGGCGTTGCTGGCGGCGTTCGCGTTCGCCCAAGAAACTACGGGCGGCTTGCAGGGTACTGTGAGGGACCCAACCAGCGCGGTGGTAGCGAATGCGCATGTGGTGTTGACGGGTTCGTCGCTGGCCGGCAAGAAAGAAGCGGACACCGACGGTGCCGGCTACTACCGTTTCGCCAACCTGCCGCCTGGAGTTTACGCCATCACGATCACCGCGAAGGGCTTCACGACCCAGAAGCGCGAGGGTTTGGTCATCGAAGTCGGCCACCTTCCCACAGTGGACTTCAAGCTCGAAGTGGGCGCTAGCTCAACGGTGGTTGAAGTGACCGCCGCCGCCCCGGTAATTGACGTTACCACCAACACAAACCAGACGAACATCACCAGTAACGATATTGCCGAGGCTCCGCATGGTTATACGTTCCAGTCCGTAATTCAGTACGCGCCCATGGCGCGCAACGAACCTCTTGCCGGCGGGTCTGCCGGCGCGGGTACGGCTGGCGCAGGCGGCATGATACCGGGCAGCAGCGGCAACGGCCAGAACGTTGGCTACTCCGTCGGCGGGGGCGCTGATTCGGAGAACCAATACCTTGTCGAAGGCCAGGACACGGAGAACGTCTCGGGCGGCATCTCCGCGGCCAACGTCCCCTTTCAGTTCATCCAGGAAATGCAGGTCAAGAGCTCGGGTATCGAAGCCGCGTACGGTGGCGCGCTCGGGGGCGTGATCGATGTGATCATGAAGAAAGGCAGTAACGCGTTCCACGGCTCGGTCTTCGGCTCCTGGGAGGGCAGCGGGGTCGATGGTTCCTGGAACCGTAACTATGCGATGTTCCCCAGCCCCCCGGTTGCTGGCTTGCGTTACGATCCGCTGGCAGGCGGCGCGGGTGAACCCGATACGCAAACCTACATACCCCAGAGGGACCACTTCAGCATCGTTCAGCCTGGCTTTACCGTTGGTGGCCCGGTCATGAAGGACCGCTTGTGGTTCTTCCTGGGTTTTGCGCCACAGTACAACGCCATCCGTAGAACGGTGAACTTCGGCCCAGCCCTCTGCGGCAGCCTTGGCGGCTGTCCGAACCAGTCCCTTGGAGACCAGGACTTCACGCGAGACCTCCAGCAGTACTTCGGAACCGCCCGTGTGGATTTCACCGTGACGCAAAAGATCCGCGTCTTCGGTTCGTGGCTGTACCAGTACTCGCGTGAGAGCGGGGTCTCGTTGCCGAACCCCGATCCGATCGCATCGCAGTCCAGCTTCCTGAACGCCTCGATCTTTGACCCTCTGTCACTGTTTTCACACGGCCTCGGCTTCTCGGCCCCGAATTCAAATTACAACGTCGGTGCCGACATCACCCTGACCCCGAAGATCGTCTCGACAACCCGCTTTGGCTATTTCTTTCAGAACTATCACGATTTCGGCTGGCCTACCACGGGCTTAGACCTTACGTGGGAAACCGCTGGCGTGAACGCCTCTGGCGTGCCCGCTACCGACAACAGCGGCCTTCCGCTTCCGGCCGCTTTAGCGCAGCCTGCTGGCACCGCGACGGCGCCTTATGATGGGAACTATACTCAAGTCAACGCCAGTAAGCACTGGCAGTTTAACGAAGACCTGGCGTTTTTCAAGGGTGGCTGGTGGGGGACGCACAACATTAAGGGCGGTTATCAGTTCAACCGTCTGTGGAACATCATCAATCAGCACGGCAACATCCCGCAGGCCACTTTGTTCCCCGGAGCGGGAATTGGATATCCAACCTCTACAAACTACGGCGGCGACCAGTGCGGACCGCTGACAACCGAATGGGGCGTTTGCGCCGGTCAGTATGGCTTCCTGTGGATGCTGGGGGATTTCGCAACCGTCCTGAAGAACACCTCTGGCAGTTACGCGCCTGCCATCGATAACAACCATGCCTTATTCATCCAGGATGCCTGGACTATAGGGCACGGTCTGACTCTCAACCTTGGCCTCCGTGTCGAGAAAGAATCCCTGCCGCGTCCTGCCGGAGTTGGGATTGCCAACATCCGTACCATCGACTTCTCATGGAGCCAGAAAGTTGAGCCGCGTTTGGGAGCTGCATGGGGATCCCGGGACGGCAAGATGAAAATCTTCGGCAGCTATGGCGTAACCAACGACGTGATGAAGCTGCTGCTTGCCCAGACATCGTTCGGCGCCCAGGGATGGGATACTTGCGCCTACCCGCTTGGTCCAGATGGGACAGCTGCGGGGTTCACCCTCTCCGATATCGATATAGTCTACAACTCTATTGGCCGCGCCTGCCCGACGGGTCCGGTCACTACGGGCGCTGTCTTCGCCAACGGCACAACCCCGCCATCGCTGTTCGATACCGTGGCTGGCGTTGGTCTGATCGAAAACGTCAACTATCGCCCGGAGGAGCCGATAGCGCCTGGCCTGAACCCTTATCGGCAACATGAGTATGTCGTCGGTGTGGACTACCAGATCCGCAAAAACTGGGCCTTCGAAGCGCGCTATGATCGCCGACGCCTTGATCACGCTATCGAGGACGCTTCGCTGAGCGCTCCTTGCTGCTTCGAGTACTATGCGATCGTCAATCCCGGCCAAGGTGTGAACTCGAACATTAACGGATATGCCAACTTCCTGCGATCGCTCGGTGCTGGCTACGGCCCCGGAGTCCCCGCGTTTGACCCAACCAACGGGTTCGGCACCTGTTCCGGCTGCCCACCCCAGCCCCAGGCCGTTCGCAACTACGACGGGTTGGAATTCCGGCTCACCAAGATCATGAGCCACAACTGGTCCGGAACGTTCAGCTATACCTGGAGCAGCTTGTGGGGGAACTATGCGGGCCTGACCACTACTGACGAGAGCGATGGTGGCGTAACCGGACGCAACTCGCCGGACACGAGCCGGTCGTTCGACGAGCCCATCTACTACTTCGCCGCTAATGGCAAGTCCAGTGACGGGCCGTTGCCGACGGATCGCCCGAACGCCCTGAAGGGAAACCTGTATTACACGGTGCCGTGGTGGTCAAAGAGCCAGACCACAACCTTTGGCCTCTTCCAGGTTGCCTACCAGGGCACCCCGGTAAGCTCTTTTGCTGACATAGGCGTAGGGAATAGCACGCCCATCGAAGGCACCTACGTCTTTGGCCGCGGCAAATGGGCCAACGTGACCGCCGACCCAGCCACCGACCTGCTTACGAGCATTGGCACTCCGTATAACCGTCGCACGCCGTGGTACACACAGACTGACTTGAACGTTGCACATGAAATCAAGGTGAACCACAACAACGAGGCGCAGCGCCTCAGGTTCGATGCAACTTTCACCAACCTGTTGAACCAGCATTCCGTTCTCGCCTACTGGCAGGGGTTCGACTCCAACCACTTCGATTCGGGGTTGTTCCCTAACGGATTTAACATTCACCAAGGTGCGGCTTTCTACAAGGCAGCCGAGACAGGGTACAACGTGCAGTCATCGTCCATCGCGTCGGGTCTGCAGGTAAACTCGCTGTACGGCCAGCCGAACCTGTGGCAGATCTCACGCGCAGTTCGCTTTGGGGCGACATTTACCTTCTAGCCTCGCATCGCTTCATCACGGGGAGCCGGATCTTCCGGCTCCTTTTTTTGTGCCCCGAGAAGCCATCGGTGCTGGTTTAAACCGCGGATGGGAACCCCTGCTCCGAAAAAGGCATACATCGCCCCGTGGAAGTGCGCGCATCTAGTAGACTGTTCTATTCGATTTCAGTAGAAAATCATTGCACTGGAAAACCAGTATCCTTAGACGCGGAATCGCTTCCAGGTTCTACTTGAGGTTCTGCCCCGGGAGAGTCGCTTTGTTTGATTGGTCTGGATTGCAGGTTCGTCGTTCTCTGCCAATTAGCCTATTACCCTTCGTTCTGGTTGCGCTCACGCTTTCCTGGTGGGTGCAGGACTTGTGGGCCCAGGAAACGACCGAAGAAAACCCGACCGCCGCCACCATTCAAGGGACGGTGCGGGATGACGCCGACAACCCCGTGGTAGGGGCGCGGGTTTTCTACCGCTCGCAGGCCACTGAGACCAGGGGAGTGACGCGCACCGGCAATGACGGGAAGTATGTTTCCGAGGTGTTACCGCCGGGCTCTTATGTGGTGCGGGTGGAAGGCCGGGACCTGACGCCGGCCGAGAGCACTGTGAATGTGGTGTTGGGGACTGCGGTCACGGCGGATTTCAGGCTGGAATGGATCAGTCCGGGGCCGGTGCGGCTGGAGGACAAGTTCGCTGGCGATGCCAGCGACCGGCTTCCGATTGACGGGCGGAGCTATCTGCATGCCGGAGAGCTCGAGCCGGGCGTGCAGGCGGTGGATGGAGGGATTCTCGATCCGGGCAAGAGCGGCTTCCAATCGCTTTCGATCAACAGCCAGCTGGGACGCACCACGCGCTACGACATGGATGAAGTCGAGACTATGGATGAGACCAAGGGCGCGGCCACGATGAACCTGCCGGCGGAGGCGGTGCGGGAGGTAATCGTCTCGCGGGTCACGCCTGCGGTGTTTCAGTCGCTGAACGCCGCCGGTGCGGTGCGGGTTTCAACGCGCTCGGGTGGAGACGAATGGCACGGCAATCTGTATGGAGATTTGCAAGACAAGATACTCGGCTTGGCGGGATTTCCATCTGGCAGCGACTATAGCCGCCAGCAGTATGGATTTGGCGGCGGCGGCGCGGTGATCAAGGACAAGGCATTTCTATTCATCGGCGGAGAACGCACCAAGCAGGATGGCGTTTTGCAAACCGTGTTCGGATTCCCAGCTCCTAACCAGATCAGCCTGCGGAACGCTTATTTTCGCGAGAACATGCTGACGGCGCGGCTGGATTATAACCTCAGCGACAACATGAAGTTTTTTGCGCGCCTCAGCTACGACAACGCCAACCAGATCGGGCCGCCGGAGAGCCAGTCGAATTTTCGCAATCAGTTGAACGTTCCGGCGGCGGTTGCTGGGCTGGATTGGAACCGGGGACGGTTCGTGAACAGCGCGCGCTTCGGCTATCAGAAGATGGTGAACGCGATCACTCCCGATCTGATCGACTCGGCGCCGGCGCCTTTCCACATGCAGATTGGATCGTATGCCCTGGGGCCGAGCATGGCGGGTCCGCGGCAGACGATTCAACGCGATCTTTTCGGGCGCTACGACAGCAGCACGATTTATAAGGTTCACACCATACGGTTCGGGGGAGCGATCCACCGCATCGCGCAGGGAGATTTTTACGCGCCGGGGAATTACGGGCCGTCGGTGACCAGTTCGAACGGACTGGACGTGATCAATGCCATCAACAGCAATCCGAGCTTGGTGCCGATTATCACCGGCGATCCGCGCGGAGCTGCGGATAATCCGCTGAACTATCCGGTGGGCACGGTCACGATTTTCAATGGCCTGGGAAATTTCAGTGAGAACTCGGCATTCAACCGGCCGACCGGCGGCCACTTCGACACGCGCCTCGAGGGTTACCTGGGCGACACCTTCAACCCGATTCCGAACCTGAACATCAGGTTTGGCGTGAATTATGTGCACGACAGCGGGCGGACGGACAGCGACTTACCGGCAGTCCCATGTTCAGCGATCAACACAAAGATCGTACAGACTCCGCCGTGCACGGCTGGTTTGATTCTCGATCAATTCGGTTTGCTTGCGTATCCTGTCGTGCCGGGCTTGCACCAGTTTCTGGGCCAGAGCGTGAACCAGCCGATCGCGAATTTTGCTCCGCAAGCCGGCGTGGCGTGGGACCCGGGACACAGTGGGCGGACGGTAGTGCGGTTGAGCGGCGGGTTGTTCTACGACAATTTTCTGCTGCAGAATACCTATCAGGATCGCGTCAACCGCTTGTCGAACGGGCAATATAATCGCAGCCTGACCCTGTGTCCGGCGGGATCGGTGCTATTTCCCAATGCGCCATCGGGCATAAACAATGGCGTCATAAGCGAGAGCAATGGCGTGGTAAGCGCGGTCGATGGACTCGATATTGCGACACAGATCTGCGGGCAGCCGATCGGCGCCCAAGTAACGGGAACTCAGGGGCCGGTTGTCGTTTCTAAAGCAATCGAGGATCTGCAGAAGCAGTTTATGGCGGCACAGTCGGCGGTGACGGGCGGGCCGAACGTGTATTCGCTGGCCAACAGCGTAGCGAATTTCGGGGGCATGCTGGCCCCTGGTTTCAGGACGCCCCGGGTTATCCACATCAGCGGTGGAATTCAGCATCAGATCGGAGAACACGGCATGTTCTCCGTCGACTATGTGCGCGAGATTGGCACCCAGTTTCCGCTGGGGATTGACACCAATCACGTGGGCGACGCGGGCTACATGACGGACGGGCACAGTCTAAATCCCTTACTCAATACCTATCAGGCGGAGCTGAATGCGATCAATGCGACGCTGGCAGCCAATCCGGCGTCGGCGTCATGCCCGACGGCGACTTTCGCGGGCGGCAGCTCGCAGGCTGCCGTGAGTTGCTATCTGGCCGCCGTGACGGGAGGGAGCATCACCGATTTCGCGCGCCAGGGTTTGGATTCATCGAATGCCTTCTGCGGACCGTTTCCCTGCTCGGTCTTAGGTAAGCAGCAGGCCTCCTTCGGCGGCATCAATCCGGCGGTGGGATCGAACATCATGTACTTTCCGAGCGGGCGGTCGCGGTATACAGCTATACAGCTGGCGTACCACGCGGTCAGCGGAGACAACCCAATGAAGCGCGTGCGGCGATTGGACGTGGCGATTTCCTACACGCTCTCCCGCTATCGCACCAATCTGGCAGAGCCGAACGGCAGCGGAGGGGACTATTCGCTGATGAACGTGGCGGAAGACTACAACCGGCCGCATCTGGGACATTGGGGAGACTCGGGGCTGGACCGCACGCACCAGTTTAGCCTCACTCCCACGTGGAATTTGCAGTACGGTCTGCGGCTTTCGATGATCACGCATGTGGCGTCGCCGCTTCCACTAAGCGCGTATGTCCCGCAGCAAAACGGGGGCGGAGTGGCGGGGGAAATCTTCCGCAGCGACCTTTCCGGCGACGGCACGGTGGGCGATCTTTTACCGAACGCGGTGATTGGCAGCACGGGAAAATACTCGAACGACAATTTGACCCAGGTCATCACGCGTTACAACCAAGCATACGCCGGGAAGTTGACTCCGGCGGGTCAGGCGCTGGTGACTGCCGGTCTGTTCAGCACGCCGCAACTGCTTGCGCTGGGAGCGTATGCGCCTCTGATTCAAGGGCTGCCCTCGCATGCCGCAGAAGCGACCTGGCTGAAGACGATGGATCTGCATTTGAGCCGGTCGTTCCAGATTGGGGAGCGGGTGAAGCTGGAGCCGAACGTCTCCGCGTTTAACGTTTTCAACTGGGCCAACTTCGGAGGTCCGGGCTACCAGTTAAGCGGCGTGATGAACGGCGCGCCGGGCAGTTCATTGAACAACGCGAGTTCAGGGGGATACTGCGGCAACGCAACGTCCTTCTGCACGGCGCGGCTGGACCGCGTTCTCCCTGGCTCGGGCACGTACGCGACCGGGGCTCCGCGGCAAATAGAGTTCGGAGTGCGCATCACGTTCTAACGTTGGGGCTGGCGAAAAATAGGCGCACGACTAGCGGCAAGATTGCAGGGGCGTTTCGGGCGGAGACACTTCCGAAACGCCCCCACGGCCTGGGCTTTTTCTGCGGCTTCGGGTCGGGCGTGCGACCTGACTCCACGGCAACAGAACCATCTCCACAGAGCATGCCCGCAAGCCTATGCGCTCACACTCAGGGCATTGCTGGAGCTCTGAGTCGAGCTCGCCACGCTGAAGTTGAGCAAGTTCAGAATGAGCTCGTAATTGCTCTGCGGGTTGAGGTTGATGGTGAGTTGCTCGGCGGGGCTGCCGTTCTGTCCCTGAGTCGCGTTGTGATCCACGACAATTCCTGAACTGCCGCTGTCCAGATTGATCGTGACCTCTTCGGGAGAAGCCGGCGAAGAACCGCTTTCCTGGCCGAGATTGACGACGATTTCCGGCGTGGTTGTTCCACTGTTTGCGCTGGTGTTGAACCCGCTGGACGTGTTAGACGCGCCTCCCAGGTTGATGATGACCGCGGGAACGCCGGACGCACCGGACGGAGAGGTGCTTCCCTGGCCGACGTTCACGACAACTTCCGGCGCGCTTGACCCGCTCGACCCACTCGAAGCGCTCGTGCCGGATGGGCTTCCCAGGTTGATGACGATCTCCGCACCACCGGAATTGGAGCTGTACGCTGAGAAGGCCGACTGAGCCTGCTGGCTTTGCGCGCCGAAAGTTCCCTCAAAGGTTGCGAATGCCGACTGAGCTCCAGCCAGATCGCCGTTTTCGAGAGCTTGACCGATGGACTGGAAATCCTGGGCGCGACCGGCTTGCTGAAATATTTGTCCATTCTTATTGGGGCCGCTCTGGCCGAGTGCGGTCAGGGTGTTGAAGTCCTGCTGCGCTGCGTTCAGGTTGCCGGCTTCGAGGTCCGTTCCGAGTTGGGCGAGATCGGCGTTCCGCTGCTGCCGGTAGGATTGCACCTGCTGGTAGATCGAAGACGTACTGGCGGCTGCGGTGGCACTGATCGGCTGCGCACTGATCGGCTCAGCGCTGATAGGCTGCGCGCTGCTGAGGTTTACTACTGCGGACGAAGCGGCCTGCGATGCCCCTTGCGAACTGTTTTTGCCGGTTAGCGTAGCGAAAGCCGCCTGCGCTCCGGCCAAGTCGCCCGATTGCAGCGCCTGGCCCACAGCCTCGAATGCCTGAGCGCGGCTGGACTTGGAAAAAGGCTCGGAACTGGCAAAGGGTCCGCTTTGCCCGAGCGCGGCCAGGGCGTTGTAGGCTTGCTGAGCGCCGTTCAGATCCCCGCTTTGAATAGCGCTGCCGAGCTGCTTAACATCGGCCTGACGGTTCTGATAAAAGCTTTGGAGCTCCAGGAAAATCGACGAGCTGGAAACTGCCGCTGTTGACATAAATCTTCTCCCGATGGCGCGTCGCCATTACCCCATGACAGTGACTCAATTGCCGCGCTTCAAACTTAATCGGCTCAACCGGGAAATGACTTTAGAGAAACCGGCGGGTTACCGACGTGCAATCGCAACGCATGGAGGCGCAGCGCGAGAAGGAATATGGAGAGAGTTTCCACCGTGACAGATTCCGCACAGGAAGCTCTTTGCACTGAACCGAAGTGAAAGCGGGCGCAAGGCGCATTGCACGTTCGGTCCCATTTTCCTTTTTTCCACGCGGCAATTATAATCACCGTTCACCGTAATCTCGTGCCAGTGTTGACGGAAAACAAGTCCCTACCAGGAACGCGTTCCGGCGACGCTGGCCCCGTCAGACCCGAGCGGCCAGTGCAATCTGTATTCGGTCGGTTGTGGGCATTTTTTGCATTCCCTGGAGGCACGTTAAGGAACATGAAGAAACTTGTCCACTTTACTCTGGCAGCTCTCTTTCTTCTCGGCATCGCTTCCGCTCAGAACATTCCGGCCATGGATGTATTCGGGGGCTACTCCTACCTCAGCTTTCACATGCCGGCAAATGCGATTACGTCCTTTTCTTCCGCCGAGACCCTGACTCTGAACGGTTGGGACGTTTCCGCCTCGGTCAGCTTGTTTCATCATCTTGCGGTTGAGGGAGACATCAGCGGCCATCAGCTTAGCGATTGCGGCTTTACTATTTTGAACTGCAGCAATCTCTCCTACATGGGCGGGGCGCGCTTTAATGTTGGAAATCGCTCAAGAAAGCTCACCGGCTTTGTGCACGGCCTGGTTGGGCAAGACCGGATGGATCTTCCTGAAACCTCCTCCGGGACTTCCGTGTCCGATACGTCGGTGGCGTTCGCCGGGGGCGGCGGCATCGATTATTGGATCTTTCGTCGCGTTGGACTCCGCTTGGGGCCGGCCGATTTCATATACACCCATCACCTGAACGCTGACGGCGTTTCCAGCCAAAACAGCTTCCGCGTCGGCGGCGGAATCGTTTTTCGATTTGGCCGTGGAGCTTATGGCGAGCCCTCGCCTAAGTCCACGCGTGCTCCTTCTGGCAGTCAACCCTCGCCCGTTGCTGTCCGCCAGCCTGTAGCCGTGAGTGTGCCGGGTCGCGGCATGTCGATCCCCGCGCTCGGCGTCTTGGTTGCTCCGCAGGAATTTGACGGAGCGAAGGTTCTGGAGATCGTGCCCGGAGGCGTCGCGGAAATGGCATCCATGAAGCCGGGCGATCTAATCAGGTCGGTGGATGGCAAAGCAGTACGTACGCCGATGGAGTTGGCCGCTGAGCTCACGGACAAATCCGGGAAAGTTCGCCTAGGCTTTCAGCGGGGTGACTTTGCAACGGAGACGGTGGTCCTACTGCACTGATCACCAAGAAAAATCGCCCGCCGGAAAAAGCGCTTCAGGGGCCGCGGAAAACTCGGTTTTCGATGCTCAGCCCCTGAAGGGGCGGCTGATTTCGAAGGCACAGCAGGTATCCGCCGATTTTTCGCGGGCTATTGTTGGGAAACGAACCATAGAGCGGAGGGATGTTCTTTGCGATGGGATACACCGTGCCACCACTGCGCGCGGTATTGGACAGCATCACCGGAGCAAGAAAGAGATCGGAGAGCGCGATAGCGTAACCGAGACCAAGGGTGCGGCGGCCTAGTGCCCTGACCAGCAGCAACGCGATGCGCCGGCCAAGACCGGTGGTTTCATATCCCAGCGCGAACATGTTGGCGGCAAAAATGAGCCATACCGCATCATTGGAGAATCCCGAGAGAGCCCATTTGGTGGCGTCGGCGGGCGTTTTCCCAACCAACAGCAGCGCGGAGGCAACTGTAACGCCGATAAAACCGATGGCTGCGCCGGGCAGCGGTTCCGTAATGAGGGCGGCAATGACAGCGGCGAATCGGGCGAAGTAATGCCACGCCGTCGCGGTCAGGCCGGAAGCAGCGGCCCAATCCATTTTCGGAGCTGTTTGGAAGTGGCGGGCGAAGTGCTAACTGGCGCGATTGGTTTCGGTGGCGCAACGATTGGCGAGGACATGGGGTTGCCTCTAAAATTCTTCGGCTACTATTGCTGCTGGTGCTTCGCTGTGAGGCGAGGCTACTGTTGCGCCTCCAGCCTGCGTAATCTGGTAATCGCGATATTCAATGCTTAGAACCGCTGTGCCGAAAACGCGCACCTTCGTTTCGCTCTCGTTGGATTCCGGCAACCAGAAGTCACCGATTTTTTGGTAGCGACGTTTGAAGTCAGTTTTGACAGTCCACCAGGAAGGGTTGACAGCTGGCTCGCCCTCGACTCGAGTTATCGCGAAGTCTTTTGCACTCACCCAAATGCGCCCTCGAAACAGAAACTTGTTCTTGCTTCGCGGCTGCGCATCGAGCACATAGAATTCGTCCGCACCGGTCTTCTCGTAATCAGACAGTTGAAATGTATAGTTCTCGGGCGTGATGGCGGACCGCTGCTGATTCTCATCCCGCATCGACTCCTGTTCCGCCTCCAGGAGCTTCTTGAACACACGGTCGCGCACCGTGCCAGAACCACTCTCTGACAAGATCGTGAACTCTTTTTTATTTGGCGCCTGGTAGTCACTGCGTACGACCATGTCGGCCTTCTTATGTGATAGACAGTGGCACTCTAGGTGATACCTGCGAACACTGGAGTAGTCTTCCAATGCTTTGGCACGCACTTCGTTCATCTGTGCGACACGTCCCATCACCTCATCAGCGTTCAGAGGTGCAGATACACTTGCCTGCTGTGCAACTGCCGGCAAGCCGATAATCAAAAAAGCGATTACACGCACAAACCAGCCCCCATCAGATTTCCTTGCGTGGTAAAGCGGAGTCATTGTATGAGTCTCCCGGTGAGATCCAAGAATCCAAACTTGCTCGTGTTTGTCGATGTAGTTTCTTGAGTGTCGTTCCCGAACCGAGGTGGTGCGCCCCGCAACTGAGTTAGCGCAAACTCTTCCTTCCCGCTCTTTGCATCCGGCACGGACGGATCGAAGAGATAAATCGTGCTCGCCAAAACCGGTCCGACGCGGATTTCACTATGGGGCATCCCAGAGTCTCCCAAAGCATCGAAAAATCTCTGCGTCTCAAAGAAACGGCGCGAAGGCTCAAGCACAATCAGATCTCCGTCTCGCGGTGCATAATGCGTGTCGTAAAGCGGCACAATCTGAAGATCCGCGCGCCCGCAGGCGTGCAGATAATAGGCCATGCTCATCGGTCTTGCGGTTGCTATCGTCGTCGCAACGGGCGCGAACGGACATACCTTTTGCGCTACCTCGCGCGTGTCAAACTCGGACACCTCATCCGGTGCAAAGTAGCGTGTGATGTTCTGTTTCTCTCCGCCAATGGAGTTCAGGTAGAACGAATAGTAGGGCGCCCAAGACTGCAATTCAATCAGCGGCCATCCAAGCAAAATGACCGCGGCAAGACCCACAAGGGCCTGGGACAGGGCTTTTCCTTTCGCGGCCTTCAGTGTTTGTTGAACCGCATATCCCCCTGCCAGGTAGAGGAAGGGCAGGAGCGGAAGTGAATATCGGATCCACTTGGCTCCGCTGACAGAGAGCCCGACTAATTGAACCACGCCGAGCGCTAGGAAAAAGCACGACGCGAGTGTCCGGCGATCTCGCAAAAGCAGTGCGGAGCCAACAATGACGGCCATGAGAATTGGAATCGGTGTCTTTACCAGCACCAGCCAGAGATAGTAGAACCACGGCACTCCAGCAAGCAGACGCGAGGGGAAGTTCATATACAGCCTGCCGTCGAAATCGTAGCCACTGTGCTTGACCCCGTCATGATGGAGCCAATGTACGATGGCATTGAAGTTGGCCGGAGAGAGAATGACCGGGTTCACCACAACAAAGGCAAGGAACATCACGAGGAAAAACCGTCCGTAGCTGAATTGAGACGGCTTGCGATTCAGCCCCATTCTTCCGGCAAGAAACCAGGCAAGTGCATTCAGGCCAAGAAGGTGAAGAATGTACTGCGAGGCAAGACCGAGCCCAAAGCCGATTGCGCTCAGGTCGTACCATCGCCGTGCAGTCCGGCCCTCAACTGCCTGTTGGGCACGACAGTAGAAATAACAAGCCAGTAGCGTGAAGAAAGTCAGCGGCGTTTCCTCCTTCGTAAGCCGATTCAACGCCACTGGCAAGGGCGCAACTGCCCAGAAGAAACTCGCCGCAAAAGACCCGGCAACACCCATCATTCGACGGCAAAGCAAAAAAAGAATTGCCGCGCTGGCGGCCCCTAATAGCACATTGGGCAGGCGAAGCCAGCCCTCAGGCTTCAGTGAAGGCCAGCTTTGTGTCGCGGCCACTCGGCCCCATCGTTCGCCCGTTGTCAGGCTGGCCCAAGCCAACAATTTCGGCAGCATCGGGTGCTCGCTATTGACGCCGGCAAAGTGTCCGTGTCGATACTCTTGAACGGCCGCCCACTTGGCCACCTCATCCTCGGACAGGCTGTTAACGTCGACCCGGTAGAGGCGAACTGAGAATGCCAAGACCGTCAGTAGGAGTACAATCACGGCTTCCCGATGCCGGCCAACCCAACGATATTGAACCTCACTTAACACGGATGCTCCGGTTCCCGGCGCGAGCGCGATTGCATGATTGCTGTCTCGAACAATTGAGCTCCTCGAACAATGTCGCTCAGCCTTGCATGTACTCCCAGTTCAGCCAATACCTGCTCGATCACCAGCGCAGTTACACCCGAACTCAGTCTCTCGTGAGAGCTCGGGCGAGCAGAGGTACGGACTGTTTCTGGGTTGCCCCTCTTTGTTTGTGGTGTCCTCATGAATCCACCTCCGACGTAAGGGGAAACCTCAGGTTGTCATGCAGATCACGTACCTCAGACACGGCGTAAGGTCTACGTGCAGAGGGATTGAAGTATTGCCACACCTGCAACTCGCCGAGAAGTCCGAGCGCCACCAGTTGGAGCCCTACTAGGATCAGCACGGCCGCAAAGACCAGCAGCAACCCGTGTTGCTGCACGACGTCAGTCCGTGTAAGGACCTTCCATACCAGCAGCCAGAGTGCAACCGCCGATCCGAAACCCATGTTGATGACGCCCAACCGGCCGAAGAAGTGGAGCGGGCGCGACATGTAGCGCAGAAGAAATCGGATCGTCATAAGATCGAAAAATACCCGGAACGTACGAGAAATGTTGTAGTGCGATTCGCCGTGCTTCCGATGGTTGTTTTGAATGGGTATTTCACAGATCGCGGCTCCGTAGGCCGAAGCCAGAGCCGGAATGAAACGGTGCATTTCGCCATAGAGCGGTAGTTGCCGCAGCAGGTCGCCCCGGTACGCCTTGAAGGTTGTCCCAAAGTCGTGGATGTTGACTCCGCTGAGCTTGGCCATCAGCCAATTGGCACAGCGGGAAGGGATCTTCCGGAGCAACAAATTGTCGATGCGGTGGCTGCGCCACCCACTCACGATGTCGTAGCCTTCCTCAATCTTTGCCAGAAAGACTGGGATCTCTGCTGGATCATGCTGAAGATCGCCATCCATAGCGATCACATATTCGCCAGTGCTGTGCGCGAACCCAGCTGCGAGCGCGGCGGTCTGGCCGAAGTTTCGACGCAACCGAACGGCGACCACATGAGGGTCGATTTCGGCGAGTTCCTTCAGCAACTTGTATGTAAGATCCCTGCTGCCATCATCGACAAAGACGAACTGGTAACTGCGGCCAAGCTCCTCCATGACGCCTTGCAGCCGGCCATACAGTTCAATCACATTAGGTTCCTCGTTATGAAAAGGAACAACAACAGAAATCGTGGGGGCTGTCTTGATATCAGGCATATTGTGCCGTCCTTTTGAAGGCGCGATCGTTCGCATTGAGCCATTCCCAGTCCTGCTCATTCAGCAACAATTCGGACTTGTGGCCCAGTTCGTTGAGTAGCGCGCATAGCCAGTTTGCGAACTCCCAATCTTGGTCGCAGACACGCAACACACTTTGTCCATCGCGCTGGATCGCGGGGACGCCATTGACTGCTTTTGTGGCGTACATATTGACTCCTTCGTTCCTACTTGACCCTCATGCCGCGGTAGCTCTGCCGGAATTGCCGCTCGAAGCAGTTCAGCCATCGATGCATCGCAGCCGTATTAACGCATTTAGCTCGCCAAAGACGTAGCACGGCAAATCACTGAATTGCGGGAGTATGGACGAGCAGCGGGCTGGAGTTTGGTGCCCACATTGCGGCAGTGCCCTCGAACGGTCACGACAGCGGGCGGGCTGGATGTAGGGATTACACCAAGAACCAAGGGGTTAGCGAGAGACCGAAGTGGTTGGTGGCCTGCAGTAGACACGGTGGAATTGAGTTCCGTATTAAGGGAATCGGACGTGTTTCTTGAGCCAATCCATTTACCGGACCGCGAAGTGTTCGACGTTGGAAAGGGATCACGCGATCAAAATAAGCAGGAAACTCACAAAGGAGAGTTTATGGCGATCCTCCTAGCCATCCTTGATTTTCTCTTTGGGTGTCACCACGTTCACCTCAGCCGTGTGTTCACACTGCAAAGCGAGACCTACCGGGTGTGCTGTGACTGCGGTGCGAAGTTTGCATATTCGCTCGAGACCATGTCGATGGAGCATCGCCTGCCACTCACTCCTGTCTTGACCCCGTTTCGAGTTGCGTGAAATGGAAAGCGCATGAACCAAGGAATGTACACAGCTCGATAGACGCATCCGAGGGCGATCAGTAATGGATTCAAGCCAAGTTCATCGACGGAGAAGTGCTTGATGCCGTCAGCATCGTGGTCGCTGGCGCATCCGGGGCCGGCAAACCCTGAGACGAACGGCTAGAGAGTCCGTCAGCTAGCAACTATCTTCCCGTTGAGTCGGTCCGCAGCAACAGGATCGCCTTGACTGACATGTCGGAGAAAATCGGGCAGAATCACGAAGCTTCGCGCGCTGTGTAGAAACGCGAGCACCGGAGGGAAATAGAAACCTGCATTTTGGTTTTCTTGGCCGAGAAGCACGATTCCGCTCGGGGCAACCCAATTTTAGCGAGGAACTCATGATTATCGAACTGAACGACGACGACACTCGATTGCTGTATGTGGTCCTTCTCGAACAAGCGCAGGAACACTTGAGCTATGCGGATACGTCCGAAGTAGCCGAGAGGTTCTACAAACTGGCGACCAAATTCGAGCGCCCCGTTACAGAACTACCAACATAACGATTGCATGAGTGCGAAATTGACGACAGACCAAGATGATGGTTGCCATCAATGGTGACCTAACAAGATACCGCGCGCCCCTAAAGATTTCCCGTACCGTCGGAGTCTCAGCCCACGGTCGATGCGGTTCTCCACAGCCTCGCTACCCTATGAGATGCGAAAGCGTGATTTTCGGCGGTCACTCGTTCTCTTTCTTTCTTCATTGACTTGCCCCCGGTCTTAGCGCGCTTCAAGGGATGCCCAACGCCACTCTCGGAACATCGCTTCCGCTAGTTGCTAGAAGCGAGTGCACTGCGGAGATATGGAACGCAGCTAATAACCGTAGTTCGCCTTTGAGATGCCCAAGCGGCGAATCTTGTTTTGCAGCGTCGTCCGTTTCAATCCGAGACGTTCGGCGGCTCCCCCTTTCCCTGCGATCCTTCCCGATGCAGCTCTTAAAGCGTCGATGATTACAGAAGACTCAGCTTGTCGAAACGTGGAGGTCGTTCCAATGGCAACACTGGCGGCTGAACGGGTGGCAAGCTCGGTAAGCGGCACTTCTAACTCCTCACCACGTGTGAGAATGACAGCTCGTTCGATGAAGTTTGCCAATTCCCTAATATTCCCCTTCCACGGACAGTTTGTCAGCATCTCCATTGCGCGTTCGGGGATGGACTTTATCTGTCTCCGCATCCGCCCCGCTACCTTTGACACAAAGTAGTTCACCAGGAGTGGAATATCCTCGCGCCTTTCGCGCAGCGGCGGGATCTCAATCGGGAAGACGTTGAACCGATAGAAAAGATCCTCGCGGAACTTCTCGTCCCGAATCATGGCGGGAAGATCGCGATGCGTGGCGGCAATCAGCCGCACGTTCACGCTGATCGTCTTGGAGCTTCCCAGCCGCTCGAACTCCTGCTCCTGGATGGCACGCAATAGTTTCGGCTGGAGTTCCAGGCTGATGTCGCCGATTTCATCCAGAAACAGCGAGCCTCCGTCGGCCAGCTCGTATCGACCCTTTCTTTGCATTAGAGCCCCCGTGAAGGCCCCCTTTTCGTGTCCGAACAGTTCGCTTTCCAACAGTCCCGAGGGAATGGCAGCGCAGTTCATCCGCACAAACGTGCGCTCGCGTCGAGAACTGAGGTTGTGAATGGCGTGCGCAACCAGCTCCTTGCCGGTTCCAGTCTCTCCGTGAAGCAGGACGGTCGAGTCGGTAGGCGCAACGATCGCGACTTGTTCCAGCACCTTTTGAACGGCTGAGCTTTTGCCAATGATGCCTTCGAAGCAATACTCAGCGCTGATTTCTGGTTCTAGATAGACCTGCTGATCCTCGACCTCGCTCATCTTGGGAAAATACGTTGCTGCGAGGTTTCCCGCGTCTGTGAAAGCTACTGTCGCGCATGCCATAATCCCCTCCCGAACCTTTGCACCTTGACGATGTCACTCACGATTGAGAACTCTGCGGTGAGTCTGCAATGACCTGGGTCTGATTACATCGGCAAATCGGACATTTGTGGTCTGGGCATATGGTGCAGGCGCAGGCTTGTACTTCCCGGAGAGGAAGCAGTCATACTTTTGGAGGTTTTGGACTGGGCTTTATTGCCTGGAAGGTTCGATGTGCTTCCGTCCGTAAAGTTGGGCATCGATCGACCAAACTCCTGGTCCGATCATCGCGACGGTGGCACCCAGGCCAACCAGCATGATGGCGATCAGGGGATTCCCCGATCGCGCCAAGAAAATCCAGACCTCGACAATGGCGATCGCGGTTCCTGCTAATGGTGTCCACAGCCCAAAGAGCAGAAGCACTCCGGCGACAGCCGCCATCAGATGTGGAAGGCTCGGCGCCAAGCTACTCGTTTCCAGGAGATGGGCGCCCGCAAAATAAAGCAGAACCGCGCTTGTCACTATGCGCTGCAGCAAAAGACCAAAGCCGGGCCAGCCCTCCGCGAATGTGGAAAAGAGACGTTGCAGAGTATTCTCCCTTCGTCAGTCTCATGGTAGTGGCACTCGGAAGATACCGAAACAGCACAAAGCACTATTGGCGAGTCCTACTTTTGGAGGGTACGCAACTCGATAATCCCGCGCTGTAGTCCAATGGTCACAGCGTGGGTCCGATCGTTGGCGCCCAGCTTCGAGAGAATGCTGCTGATATGGCTTTTGACGGTCGTTTCTTCAATGGAGAGCTTGTCGGCGATCTGTTTATTGGCATTGCCAGCGGCGATCAAGCGAAGCACATCGATCTCGCGAGAACTTAGTGCATCGTCGGCAGCGTGCTCGGCTAATTCCACCGCAATTTCGGGTGGTATTCGCTTGTGCCCGGCATGGACACTGCGGATCGCGTCCAACAGTTCTCTGTGCACGTGGCCCTTCAATATATATCCCCGAGCACCCGCTTTGATCGCCTGCCGGACCTGAACATCACCGGAATAGGTCGACAATACGATGATCTTGGCGTTCGGGAATTCTTTTCTGATCCGGTTGATGGCTTCGGTACCATTCATATTGGGCATTTGAATATCCATCAGAGTGATATCCGGCCGGTGCTGTCGAAATTGTTCAATGGCCTCTTCTCCGTCGGACGCCTCTGCTACCAGCTCCATGTCTGGTTCAGCCTGGACCAGAGCCGCAATTCCTTCACGCAACAGGGGATGATCATCAACCGTGAGGATCCGAATCAAATTAGGATTGGTGCTCATGAATCCTCCACAACCGGAATAGCCTAAATCGAGCGCCATTCCGCGATTTTTCATAGGCGATGTCTGCCGGGATCGTCAACCGAATTTCCGCACCCGCTCCGGCTTCGCTCCAAAATCCCAGTTGACCTCCGATTCCACGTGCTCGCTCATGAACACCTGGCAGCCCCCAGTGCCCCGGACGCCCACCATCTTTCAGTATCTTTGGCTCGATGCCTTTCCCATCGTCACGCACAATCAAGCGGAAAACGTCACTGTCATAACGTAGCTCAGCTTCAATCTTATGCGCCCGCGCATGCTGGAAAGCATTTCGGAGCAGCTCTCGCGCAATTCGAACAATCTCTTCCTGGACCGTGGAAGCTAGAACTCGGCGCTCGCCTTCGACAATCACCTCGAATCGCGGCGGGCTGTCGTCGTTGTGGCGCGACGAAGATAGTTCCTGACTGGTTGCAATCAACACTTGATCGAGTTCGCTTTCAGCGGATAGGCCGGGACGTAATTCCTGAATCGAACGCCGGCCTTCGTCCAATGCCTGCTCTGCGCGAATCAGCGCGTTATCGAGAGCTAGAATTGCGTCCTCCGGGCGCTTTGGAAGCAGGTTGCGAGCCGCCTGGAAACGGAACAAGAGCCCGTGAAAACCTTGTAAGAGTGTGTCGTGCAAGTCCCGCGCAATTCGTGTGCGCTCGCCAACGCGCGCCTCCAGCATCATGTCGAACTGCTTATGCAATTGCCGCACACGCCATTGGTAAGCCGCCCACACCAGCGCCAGAAATCCGGCCGCACACAAGGCGCGGAACCATTTCGTCTGGTAGTACGCCGGGGCCACGTAGAAATCCAGCTTGACGGAACTATTGTTCCAGATGCCCTCACTATTGCATGCGATCACGCGAAAGGAATACTTCCCGGGAGGCACGTCCGTGTAAAAAGCCTGCCGACGCGTGCCGGCCTCGTGCCAGCCACGGTCATATCCATCGAGCCGGTAGCGAAACTTCACTTTCTGTGGAACCAGAAACTCGGGCGAGGTGTAATCAATTTGTACGTCCCGCGGGTGGGGCGAGAGCTTGACGTTATCAGTTGCTGCTGATTCCTTTCGGTCAACGATTAACGACTGAATGTATGTCACTGCAGGTAGCGCTTTTTGCGAGGGTCTGGACGGGTCCACCATGTGTACGAGGTTTCCCTGCGCAAACCACACGCGCCCATCCGAAGCGTATGCCGCAGAGTTGAAATTCGGTCGTCCTGCCCGGGCTCCATCCAATTCGTCGTAAACGCGAGTCTGCACCATCACGTCCGGATTGGTCCACCACCGTTGGAGCTCGGAATCTGGCAACTCGACGATGCCACAATCGGTGTAAAGCCACCAACGTTTCTCCCTGTCCTGAATGAAAGACGTTACGAAGTTGCAGGGCAGGCCATTTCTCGTCGTCATCCGCTGCACCTTGCCTTGCCGGGACCCGACCAGCCCGTCGGCGGAACCGGCAAGCACGGTGCCGTCTGCATTCGGGATGATCTGATGAATGAACGTATCGCCCTTTGTGTTTAGAGGGAATGTCTCCAGAACGCCATGGCGGAAAAGCGCAAGGTCACCCTTCAGAGTGCCTATCCAAATTCCTCCCTGCGGATCCGGCGCGAGAGTACGGCCCGACGGGACTTGCGACGCAGGGAACTCTTCACGGACCTGGAAATCGCGGATACGAACCAACTTTGGCGGCTTGCTGGCACACTCTGCCCAAATATTGCCGTCAATGTCCTCTGCCATTCCAACCACAAGCCCGAGCGGCTGGTGGTCTGGCAGGCGGTGAAAGCGCCCATTCTTGAATATATACAGTCCGTCGTCCACTCCCACCCACAAGTTTCCGGCGCGGTCTTCGAGCATGGAGGCGACTCGATTACCCGGAAGGCCATCCCGGGTGCGAATGGAGGAGACGGTGCCATTCTTCTCGATGTGATCCAGCGAGCCAACGTTGGCGATCCAGACTGTGCCATCTCTGCTGGCTAGAACCCCGTTGGGTAGGTCATTTCCCAATCCCTCTAAGCTCGTGAAGCTGGCAACCGGTGGATCACGAAACTTGTCTACCCCGTCCGGTGTCGCAGCCCACAAAATCCCCTCCCGGTCTATAAAAACAGCGGTCACGGTATCGCTGGACAAGCCTTCAGTTCGTCCAAAGTGGTCCACCATGCTTCCGTGAATACGAAAAATTCCCATGCCATACGTACCGACCCAGAGATTGCCGTCGCCATCGAACGTCATGCTGTGGATCCCGAGTTTGCTGCCATCGAAGCTAGGCGTCACAAACGGTTGGAACGCGCCATTTATTAATCGTCCCAGCCCTCGCCCGGGCCCGGAAGCGAAAATGCCGACCCAGAGGGACCCATCGGGATCACGCGCTAGACCCGAGATCCCCACTTGTCCTACGTTCGATTTCAGCGCTTCGATCGGGTACGTCTCCGCCACGCCATCATGCCAGTGGACAAGGGCAGTCTGTCCTCCCAGCCAAAACCCGCCTTTCCCATCAGCCAGCAAAGAATTGACTGGGGAAATTGGTATTCCATCAGCCTTTCCGAAGCACTTCACCGTACGGTCGGTAACGTGGCATAGGGGTAGGTCGGAGACACCGTTGTTGCCTCGCACGACCCAAATCGATCCGTCATCGTCTTCACTGATGTCTTGAAGGCTCCGAATCCCTTCCAAGTCGAACTGAGAAGTGACCACCCGACCCTTCAGATGAACGATCCCGCGTAACCCAAATACCCAGAGGCCACCTGCGTGGTCGCCGAAGACCTGCACTATCTGGCCGAAAGCAGCGCCTTTCGTGATCGAACCACCATTCGGAGGTCCATCCCAGGAAGTAAAGCGAAGCCCGTCGAACGTCCTCATGTCGCCGGCTGTGAACCAGAGAAAATCATCCGACGTTTGCGCAATAGCATACGCGCTACTCCCGGAACCATCTCGCGTCCGCCAGGAGGTGTGCATGTACTGGGTGACACGTTTGTTGGGATCGAGGGCGTGAACCGTGCCTGCCAGCAACAATACGAAGGTGAGACAAGATCCCAACGTCGCCGCAATCGCGGCAGAGGGCCAGTTAAAGCGAAGCGGAAGTGGTCGGCGAGGAGCCATGTTTCCCATGTTGTACCCAAATAGCGTGAGACAGTACGATCCCTTCAGCTACGCTTATTCATGGTCTATTCAAGAAAAAACAACGTAACCATGATACCGCTGACGGGGAAGTGTGATCTTTGAAAAAGAAACGCGCTGCGAAAGAAATGTGTTTGTCCGTCGCCACGTCCAGTTAAGAGACCGCAATCCCAACGGCAAGGCATTCTTGTAGTCTGGAACAGTCAACCGGCTCGGGCTGCGTGTCTGCGATCTCTTGTATTCAATTTCAAACAGTTTTCCAAGGCTTGCAGGGCATAGAGGGCAGTCTCGATAGCCTCAGTTTCGCCATCACAATTGGGGGACGTTCTAAATAGCTCTCGGGATCGAAAAATGAGTGCTTTCCGCGCTTCTTCGATGCGCCCTGGCAGCTTGCTCGTGTCGGTCTCGAACAGCGCAGCTTTGTACAATCCGCGCCAGTTCCGGAGGTCTTCGGCAGATTCGCCCATGACTCACCTCCTAAGAGTTTTCTAGCAGATAAGGTCAACTGAAGTCAGTGACGAGAGACACAATTTGTGACTTGGCGCGCCTGCTCATATCTGCTAACCGCCGACCTGCACTACGGCCTCGTAAGGAAGATCGGTAGGCCGATCTTGTAGTCGTATTGCGGGCGATAGCGCTCGATATCGTACATCGACGCGATATCCACCTTGCGTGGCCCTAGCTTCGGATCGGGAATCGGCGCCATCACGTACCGCCCTTCGTTGATCGCGGTCATCAACCCGGACTTGTCTTCTTCCAGCGCATCCATGGCCATACCCGCAAACGTAAACGCCACGAGGCGATCGATGAAGTCGGGACTGCCCGATCGCAGGTCATAAGTCAGGTCACTAATGACGCTTTCTTCGCCCGTTGCCCGCTTGATCTCCCCGCTTAGGTCTTCCGCGATGCTCATCTTTTTGCGATGACCGAACGCATCAGCCTCGCCATATTCCCTCACCGTGTAGCCCTTCCACTGGGCGCCTTCGGAAAGAATTACCAGGGAATAATTGCTCGGATTCTTGCGCTTGTCGTCGATGAGCAACTCCATCAGGTGCTTGAGATCGACTTTGTGCTCGGGAATGCAGCACCGCAGTCCGGTCACGTACGCCGTATAGAGCGCCGTGTAGCCCGCATCGCGGCCAAAGACACGGAAGATCCCGATGTGTTCATGCGAGCCGACTGTAGTGCGCTGGCGTTCGATGGCGTCCATGGCGCGTGTGATCGCGGTTGCGAAACCGATGCAGTATTCAGTGTTGCGGACGTCATTATCCATCGTCTTCGGCACCGCGATGACCTTAATGCCCTTGCGATCGAGTTCGGACGCATAGCTTAGAGTGTCATCACCACCAATCGCGATAAGGTGATCAAGACCGAGCATGTCGATGTTTTTCAACACGGCGGGTGTCACATCGAAAACCGTGCTGGTGACACCATTCGTGGTCGATTCTTTGACTTCGAACCTTTGGCCTTTTAGAACGGGAGGCAGGTTCTTCATCTTCGTGGGATTTGTGCGTGAGCTGTGCAAGAAGGTTCCGCCTGTGCGATCGATGGTGCGCGTGTTTTCGCGGTTCAGGGGCAGGATGTAATGCTCCCTGCTGGCGGGGTCATTCAGATCGACGTGGGTCAATCCTTCCCAGCCCCGGCGGATACCAACCACTTCGTATCCGACTTCTGCCCCGCGGTAGACCACCGATTTGATCACGGTGTTCAGTCCAGGAACATCGCCCCCTCCAGTGAGTATGCCTATACGCTTCTTTGCCATTGATTACTCCTTGCGTCGTTTCCGGTTTGTGCACGATAAAGTCGACAGTTCCCCTTTTGTAACCAGTCTTAAGATAATTGCTCTTGTGTTTTCCACGACGCGCAAGGTTCTTAGGTTCGTGAACGTCGCGGGAGTCGATGCGTGATCAACCCCTTGGACTTGCGGGAAACTTCTCCAGGAGCCAATCGAAAACGGCTGCGTGAAAGAGCGTTAAATTGCCCATCTGGCAGTGCCCGGCGCCGCCCGATGGCCGATCAAAAATTCGTGTGGTCACACTGCGTGCGTTGACGAGTGCTTTCTCGAAGTCCGCGGTTTGGTGGAACGGAATGAAATGAAATGATCCTCCGTACCTGCCAAGATCAATACGTCTTGCCGGATGCGATGAGCGACAGGCGCGAGAGTGTACGCAGCGGATGCCTTAGCGGTTTCGTCGATGTCCTTGGTGCCCATGGTCCACATCGCATTGCGGCAGGCCCAGGAAACACCAACATTTTTCATGGCGAGAGGATTTTTCGCTGCGGCCAATAATGGACTCGCCACCTCACCGAAATCGTAGCAGGCGTCGTACGCCACTACGCCGTCGATGCGTTTTTCGAAGGCGGCAGCGCGCGGCGCGAAATAGCCGCCCATGCTCATGCCGATGAGTACAATCTTCGAAGGTTTGGCGTGAGCATGGAGGAATTCGTCCAGCACCGCTGTAACTGGCTTCTCCCATTCCGCTGTGTACTTAAGGCCGTACTTGCGCAGAGCCTCGCCCTGGCCTGGTCCTTCGTAAGTCAGCACAGAACAGCCACGCTTAAGCGCTGCCTCGGCGAAATTTGGATAATATTCCTCCAGAATCGAGTCGAAGCCGCCGCCAAACATGATTAATGGCTTCGTCTCAGCCCCTTGCGGTCCCGGGTAGTACAACGCCCGCAGGCTCCCCGCGCCGCACGGTACGGCGATGCGTTCATAGCGGACGCCAAGCGTGTCCAAGCCCTTAAGGAAATAGCTACCTGTCTTTTCGAACGATGCCGGACGCTTGGGATCGTCGGGCGGCAGCAGAAACTCAGCCGTGCGCTGGTACGTGGAAGCACGCATGTAGGCCCCGCCTTTGCTGAGGGAATCTTGCGTGCGCTCGGCCAGCGCGAGTACGCGATCGGCCGTAGCCTCCCACGCGGTGTACCAGCTCTGTACATCGCCTTCCGTAATGACCTTCACCGTTTCTAGAACTTCGCCGAGGTCGGCGCAGTTGGCGAGGATGTATCCCGCATTCCGCAACGTCTCATAGTGGAACGTCGGGGTGGCGAAGAAACGGCCTCTTGGGCTGACCGCTTGCGCGGGGTCTGCTTCTAAAACCGCACTTGTATTCGTCATGGAATTCTCCATTTGTTTCAATTTCTTACTTAGTTCGAACTAAAACAACAACGGATCGGGGGCCTACCTTATAACTCGGCCTCTGCTGCAGTAACCCAGATTCCGAGAAATCGTCGGGGCTCGGAATGTCGGTGTCCGCAATTCTGACCCAATCTTGGGGCGCACCCTCTTGGATTTGGAACACCAACTCTTCCCAATATGCATTGATCATTACGTAGATATCGTCATCACCCTGTGACGCGCCATGCAGACAAAACGCCAAGCTCCGTGAGTCTGGAGTCAGGTCAACCGTGCGTCCCACACCGTACCAGGAAATGTCCTCGCGCCAGAATCTGCTACGACACAAAGAAGGATGGGACTTCCGGAACGCAATCATGCCTTTGAAGAAGCGGAATATGTCCTGATTCGCCTTGAGCTGACTCCAATCCAGCCAGCTGGTTTCGTTGTCCTGGTTATACGGGTTGTTGTTTCCGAACTGAGTATTCAGGAACTCGTCGCCGGCGCGAAACATCGGGATGCCGTTCGAAAGCATGAGGACGCAGAAGAAGTTTTTAGCCTGTTTCCGGCGAAGTGCCAGAACCTCCGCGGGCGCGCTCTCGTCTCCTTCGTGTCCGCAGTTCCAACTGTAATTCGCGTCCATACCGTCTTGATTGTCATGACCGTTTTTCCAGTTGTGTTTCTGATTGTAAGAAACCAGGTCGTAGAGCGTGAAGCCGTCGTGGCAATCGATATAGTTGACGGTCTGGAAGGCATGATAGGCATGCTCGCGGCTGTCCGGAAACAAGTCATCGCTGCCGTAGATACGACGCATAAGGTCCGGGACCATCCCTGCGTCGCCCCTCACAAAACGGCGGACATCGTCGCGATAACGCGCGTTCCATTGCAGCCAGGTCGTGCCCGGAAATCCACGTCCGAGCTGATAGCCGCCGACGTCCCAAGGCTCCGCGATCAACGCCAACCGGCCCAACTCGGGGTCTGCGGCAATTTCACTGAATATCGGAGCATCTCCCCAATTCAGTGATCCGTCGGCATTGCGGCTAAACACCGATGCCAGATCGAAGCGGAAACCATCGATGTGCATTTCGTTCTTCCAATAGCGCAGGCTGTCCATGACCATTTTTCGCACGTGCGCCTGGCTGAAATTCAATGTGTTCCCGGTGCCCGAATAGTTGGCGTATGGACTGATCGGGTCGGAGGACAGCATGTAATAGCCCCAGGGGTCGAAACCCTTGAAGCTATAGGTGGGGCCGAGATGATCGCCCTCGCACGTGTGGTTGTAAACAACGTCGAGCACCACGGCGATCCCGGCTTTGTGCAGAGCCTTGATCATACTTTTGAACTCGAGGTGTTGCTCATCATCACCACAGGAGCCATACTGCGCGTGAGGCGCGAAGAAGTTCAAAGGCATGTAGCCCCAATAATCTCTTTCGTGAGGGTCGCGCTGAAAGATGGGCATCAGTTCGACGACTGTGATCCCAAGGTCCTTCAGATATGGGATCTTGTCGACCAAGCCGGCATAGGTGCCGGCTCGTGATGGGTGCACGCCGGAATTGGGATGGCCCGTGAATCCCTTGACGTGAAGTTCGTAAATGATCGCGTCCGATTCAGGCCGAGGTGGAACATCTCCTGCCCAGTCAAATGCATTGCGAAGTTTAGGCAACACTCCGAGCGGTCCCTGTGCGTGATTAGGGCCCGGCTCCATCGCCAGCTTGCGGTCAAATCCCGGCGGGAAGAAAACACTTTTAGCATACGGATCAAGGAGAACTTTTTCGTGGTCGAATCCGCGGAGTCCAGCAACGGCCTGTCCTGAAACCGAGTAAGCGTAATAACGAACATCGCGCATTTGGTGGAGCGGGATACTGCAGTGCCAGATTCGCCCTGACTTATTCAGAAGAGAATCGAATTGGAAAGTCAGGATCGGATTTGCCAAGTCGCGATACGAATAGAGGAACAGCGTCACCGTCTCAGCGCGTTCAGCGTACACCGCAAAATTGAACGCCTGCTCGTCTTCGACCCAGCTAACCCCGAGAGGCAGCGGCAGCCCCTCTCTCTCCGCCCAACTGAGACGTGGTTTGGATTCGACTCCTAGCCGGAACGCTGCGTCAGGTGCGCAGTCGCTGACTACAATGGATCGGGGAAGTGTGTTTCTCACGTTAAGAGCCTAATGACAAACCGCATCATCCTGGAAGTTACCGCTGGCGAACATCTGCGCCAGAAATTGGCCGCAATGGATGATCGTCTGGGCCTTGGAATCGTTGTTGAGCTGGCTCTCAGACATGCTTAGGTCTGCCGCGCTCAGCGAATTGCGAGCTTTGACATATCCGTCAGCCCAGGTCTGCACATTGTTAAATTCGTTCTTGAGCAACTCGAACCCGCGGTAGTCGGAGTCTGTCGATGCTGCCGCTGAGGCTAATGCGACGCTGTCTGCAGCTCGACCCTCAAACGCCATGATCGTGTTTCCTGCCGTGGTATTTCCTACTGGATACCCATTCAGCACGACAGCCTGCAGGGTTCCACCCCACTCTCTGATCGACGCCATCGCCTCGATCGCCGCCTTTATGAAGGGGCGCGAGAAGCCTGATGTGTGAGCTTCGTCGCTCGACGATGAACCGTCCGGACCAGGCAGCGTCAGAATAATTCTGTTCTTCTCAAAGCTCAGCGACCCATTTGTGATTTGCGCAAGCGCTTGCGCATCCACGAACACGCGCCCCTGGTATCGAATGACATTTGCCTGTCCTTGGTAGCCTTGCACGGACAACGCCTCTCTCTCGCGCTGCGATTGCGCCATTGCCATGGCGACCATCAACAGCACTGCCCCGAACATTACCGGCCTATGCTTCATCATGTGGAACATCGACTAGTCCCCGGATCAAAGTCCCGCTCGAACCTAGAGCGTGCCTCATTGCTGAGGCTGTTCTGCCACGCTACTTCCCGGCACGGTATATTGCGCCTGGGTGAGCGGAGGAAGGGAGGCTTCGACCTGCATATCCATCAGCAGATCGATCCGACGCTCTAGTTGAAAGAACTTCGCCACGGTAAGAGCCGGAAGCACCTTGTTGAACTTTTTGTAGTACTTCTTCTTCAACGCAGCCAGACGAAAGTCGCACTCCAGCGTTTGTTCTGCCATCGCTTTGGCCTCGGCGTCGGTCGGCGTCGGGTACTTCTGGGTGTATTCCTTGATGACAGCAACGCGACCATCATCCAGCCTGTATCGCTCGTACTCGTATTGCTGATAGATCGGCCAGAATGCCGCGCCATCTTTGTCCGTGAAATTCATTCCTGTAGTGATGAGGGCAGCCCTGTCTGCCCGCATATTGGCCCTCACTACTGCGATCGTGGAATCGATAGTGATCTCCTGGTTTTGAGCACTGCCAAGAGGGCAAAATGCGAGCATCGCGAACGTAACCACGAGTAATGCAGAATTCTTAATCATTGACTGAACTCCTAAGCCGCTTGTTCGTGTCATTCGTCGGCGCAGCGGCGCAGTGCGCTCGACACCTTCTTTGTGAACGGCTCCTCGAAAGGATCGGCAGCAGTTGCACGAGATGATGTAGGCACGCCACTTGCCGAACTCATCTCAGGATCAAATCATTTCTTATGTTGTGGTTCTGCAATAAGCCTTGGTACCGACGACCATATGGTGCCCGGTGACGGGCACGCGGACCTCATCTGGTCACGCCTGGGTCGATTCGAATATCGTTTGTTCCCGTGCACAAGAGTATTCGCGGAGCCCTATTCGCCGTGGGACGGCTCAACTGCCGCATCTAGCTTCGCCGCTATTGTCCTCGGCGCCTCGGCCTTCTTCATAACGATCATGCACATGGCTCCAACCCCTGCCCAGAAGACGGTGCGCGCGCGTCGGCACAATGCCAGTGTCAATCCAGCAGTGCCCGTCACGCCAAAGATCTTGGCAATCAGCATATTTCCACCTTCGTAGGTCCCGAAGTTGCCCGGGTTGAACGCACCCACGAGGTTGATCACCTTAGTCAGCGCTTCCACGATGAAAGCGCTGCCTATGGCGACTTTTGCTCCCATAAACCGAAGAATGATGTAGACCTCCAGGACTGCCAGCATGTGCCACAGGAGATTGAAGATCAATGTTGCCCAGAACGCGGCCGGCGCTTCATCACGAAAGCTCAGGAGGTTGTCTTCCGCCGAGTCAATGATCGGCTGTTTGCCGCTGACCCACGTATGAAGCCGAGGCAATCGGCCAATCGCACGGGTTGCATGGCCCACCAACTGCCACCGGTTTCTAACAGACACAGCTGCCAAGATCACTGCTGATATGAGCACAGCAACGAGCAGCACTGCGTAGACTCGCCATGTGCCAGAAAGCGGGGCAAGCAGTAAGGTGGCTGAGATTCCTGAAACGGTGATTAGTACGGCGGTGAAGCTATGTAGAGCTCCGTCAATCGCACCAGCCGATAATGCATTCGATAGGGGCACTGCGCGACCCAACAGCGATATGCGCGTCCCCTCGCCAACCACCTTTCCCGCGACACCAAATTGTCCGAACCCGTCCGAGATCAATTGCGCGACGAAGCTGCGGGACCAAGAGATTCCACTGATATCGGACGTAAACGCCTGCCTCCAGGCGCAGGTCTTGGCCAAATGTGAGAGCCCTCCCAAAAGGATAACGAGAGCGAGTCCCCAGCCGACTGCCTGCAGTTGTTTCCAAACAGCCCCCGGGCCGCTACGAAAGACCAAGTAGCCCAGTAGACCAAGGCCCAGCAGAGCTGCGAAAAATCGGAGAGAGAGTTGAATGAGAGACTGTAGTCTGGGCGTGGTACCGCTTTTGCGCGCGTGCTTGAGGATCCTTCTCCATATCCTCGCCTTCTTCGGTTTGTGCGTCTGCTGGGTTCCCATCAGCGCACATTCAATAACTGAGTTATCGGCTCCCATGGCGCTCTCCCCATGTCCAGTCGATTTACGTACCTGGACATTGAGGAACAGCAGATGGATTGCCAATCGGGATGTCCGCTTAAATGCGTTAATTTCGCTTGTTTCCCAGTAGCCAGCCTATATTGGGCATGCCCTGCCTAGGGCAGTGCCTCAATGTGGGCATTGATGGAACGACCCAGGCGACGAAAATTCTGGAATCCGCGAAAAATGCCGTGATTCCCGTTTGGCCCAATTAGTGCAATCTGCAGAAAGTTCATGCGCGAGCCCGCACTGCACCAGAAACTGAGGTGAAAAAGATGAAAATCGGCATAGCCGCCGATCATGGCGGATACGAAATGAAACAGAAGATCTACATCTTGCTCGGCGCAAGAGGCCATCAGGTTGTCGACTTCGGCAATTTGTTATACGACAGGGAGGACGACTATCCAGACTTTGCCATTCAGCTTGCCCGCGCCGTCGCAGCCGGAGTCGTCGAACGCGGTGTCCTGCTCTGTGGCAGTGGCATAGGGGCGTCCATTGCCGCCAATAAGATTGAAGGGGTGCGCGCGGCAGTCTGTCACGATGATTTTTCAGCTCGACAGGGCGTGGAGGATGACGATATGAACATCCTTTGCCTCGGCGGTCTGACGACAGGTATTGCCGTTGCCTGGAACTGCGTAAAAAGTTTCCTTGCCGCGAAGTTCAGTGGAGCGGAACGGCACCGTCGTCGCCTTGCTAAAATCAGTGCGATTCGCACCAATCCGACTGTTTCTACGGCGTTCCGGCGGTTCCCATCGCAAGCGAACCCTCGGATCCAATTCCAAAGGAATAGTGAAATGAAAGGGTAGGAGCCAACAATGACGTTACTTGAGTCCTTGAGACAATACACCACTGTAGTAGCCGACACCGGCGACATCGAGGCGATTGCGCAGCATCGTCCACAGGATGCGACGACCAATCCCTCACTTCTTTTCCAAGCCGCGCAGATGCCTGCTTATCGTCATCTGGTCGAAGAAGCAACCGAAGTAGCTTCGGAGCTGGGCGGCACTCACCAGCGCATGGCTGATGAGTTTATCGATCGACTTTTCGTGCTATTCGGGTTGGAGATTCTCAACGTGATACCGGGCCGGGTTTCCACCGAAGTCCCAGCCAGCCTGAGTTTCGATACAGCTGGCACGATTGCCAAGGCGCGAAAGCTCATTTCTCTCTACGAAAAGAAAGGTTTTTCGCGGGATCGAATTCTGATCAAGATTGCGAGTACCTGGGAAGGAATCCGGGCAGCGGAGGTCCTTGAATTGGAAGGCGTCCATTGCAATTTGACGCTTCTGTTCAGCTTTGCCCAAGCGGTGGCTTGCGCCCAAGCGGGCATCACTCTCATCTCTCCCTTCGTCGGCCGGATTTATGATTGGTACAGGAAAGAGCACGGCGGAGCAGGCATAGCTCCCGACCACGATCCGGGTGTTGCATCCGTGACGCGCATTTACGACTACTACAAGAAATTCGGTTACAAAACGCAAGTGATGGGAGCAAGCTTCCGGAATGTCAACCAGATCGTCCGTTTGGCGGGGTGCGATTTGCTCACCATTAGCCCGGAGCTTCTGAATCAACTCAAAAACACAGAAGGTACTGTGAAGCGCGAACTCGATCCGGTGACGGCCCGGGACAGCAAAGAACAGCGATTGTGCCTTGAAGAAAAGACCTTTCGCTGGCTGCACAATGAGGACGCCATGGCCACGGAAAAGTTAGCGGAAGGCATTCGCAAGTTCAACAGCGATGCCCAGCACCTCCAGCAGTTCGCCCTGGCTCGGGTAGCTGAAACGATCGGGTGAAAGACGGACGACCTATAATAGGTGAACTTCACAAGTTCAATGCGGACGCCGGAGATCCTCACCGAAGTCTCTACAGTATGCTTATGGCCATGAATCGAGCAGTACTGTGGGACATGGATGGAACCCTGGTCGACTCTGCCGAATATCATTGGCAGGCCTGGCGGGATAGTATGTCCCGCGAAGGCTTCCCGGTCACCCACGGACAATTCCTGGCCACCTTCGGACAGCGCAACGACTCTATTCTCCGGCAATGGCTCGGCGAAAAGGCTACGCCCGAATTGATCCAACGCATCGGTAACGCCAAAGAAGCACTCTATCGGCAACATGTGCGTGAGCTCGGCATTGCGCCGCTCCCTGGAGCCTTGGAGTGGGTAAACCTGCTGCACCAACAAGGCTGGAGACAAGCGATTGCATCGGCGGCTCCTCGCGCAAACATAGAAACGATCCTCGACGTCTTACACGCTAGCAGGTGCTTTCAAGCCATCGTGTCCGCTGACGATGTACACCGGGGCAAGCCTGACCCTGAAGTGTTCCTCATCGCCGCCGCCAGACTGGGTGTCGCGCCTGAGCATTGCGTCGTGGTAGAAGACGCGCAGCACGGCGTCGAAGCAGCCCGCTGCGCCGGAATGAAAAGCATCGGCGTAAGCCAGAATTGCAAGCTTTTGCCGGCAGATGTGGTGGTGCGATCTCTCGAGTTCTTGGATGCGAATGTCTTCGACACCCTGCTGCGAAACGGGTAGTAAGAACTCGAATATTGACGCTGCACTCCGAGGCACCGGCCTGAGCACAAGTTAGCCTTGTCTCTGTTTTTCCTCAGTAGCACGTAGCCCCCGACATCGTGCGGATGCGAATGCGAAAGAAGAGCGGTTCAATTGACCTGTCGCCAACTCTCATTTGCCGCTCACCCAGTGAATTAAGCCACCAGTGATACTGTTTCGCCAGCAGTGAACCGGCAATCTTACGGCTAGGGCCAGAGTAGACGTGGCTTGAACCATTAGATGAAACACCGCGTTGTTCATGACAGTTCCCTTTTTGCTTCAGTCGTGTTAGCCGGATTTTGGACGTACATTGTCGTCCGCCTTGCACGCTTCCCGAGGCCGATCATGGCGCAATTAGGCCACGGCGACTGGGCAACGGCAGAGCTTCCAACACTCTCCCGCGATAGCCCAGTCCTCCGCTGCCCGAATTACGAGGACCTTCACGCGGGAATCGGGCCCCGATATATCTGCATCGAGCAAAGGCTCCTTATTCCGGTTTCGGTCGATTGTGACCCCGAGAAAATCTAGTCCCTTGCACGTGGCAGCGCGCACCTCTGGCGAATTCTCACCCACTCCAGCCGTAAATACCAAAACATCCAGGCCTTCCAAAACCGCTGCCATTCCCCCGATAGCTATGCGCAAACCATGAGTGTAAAGATCGAATGCCAATTTTGCTCTCTCATTTCCTGCGTGCATGCCAGCCAACACGTCGCGCATATCGCCGGACAGACCAGAAATGCCGAGCAGACCCGATTTTTTATTCAACATGTCGTCGAGCTGGTCTGCATCAAGCCCATACTGTCTCATGAGGAAGATCAGGATTCCTGGGTCGACCGAGCCCGAACGCGTGCCCATCATGAGTCCGTCCAACGGCGTGAATCCCATCGTTGTATCCACACTGCGGCCAGCCCGAATGCCCGTGACTGAGCACCCGTTGCCGAGATGACAACTTACAATTTTGAGTGACTTCAGGTCCTTTGCAATCAGCTGAGCCGCGCGGGTCGAACAGTACTGATGATTGATTCCATGGAAGCCGTATCGGCGGATTCCCTGTTCGAACCACTCATAGGGACCGGGATACGTCTGCGCCACTAGTGGCATCTGGCGATGAAAGCCGGTGTCGAAAACCGCGACCTGGGGCACATCTCCCAGAAGATCCGCGATAGTCTTCATCCCCTGGAGCTCCGATTGAATGTGCAACGGAGCAAATTGTGAGAGTCCGGTAAGAGCTGAGTACACGTCGTTACTGATTGGAATGGGATCGTGGAAACGGGGACCACCGTGGACCACACGGTGACCCACGGCGTTGATCTCAGCCGCGGACGCAATGCTGCGCGTTTCACCGCTCCATAGCGTGGCCAGCAGATCTTTCAGCACCAGCTCACACGAAAGACTCTTTAGCTTCTCCTTCCTGGCTATTCCTTTCGAATTCCTGACTGTAATCGCTGCCGTATCGCCATTCCACTCGATGCGGCCCTCCCACAGCGGCAAAAGGGGGCTCTCCGGAAGAGCGTCGCCAATTTCGTACAGGCATGCCTTCTGGCTGCTCGAACCAGAGTTGAGAACGAGGATCTTCATCTGTCGATGGACGTGCTTCCAGAACTAGCAGTGCAGATAGCTTGCCAATCGGCCCCTCCTTTTAACCCGTCATTTCCCATAGATCCCACGCACCCGATCTGCGCCTACCATGCCCTGCCTTGGGCAGTGCCTCAATCTGGGCAGAGACTCGAAGGACAAAGATTGCAGACATTGTGGCGCCACAGGGACATACCGTTGGTCTCGATTGGCACATTGCATGCAAACTGTAGAAAGTTCATGTGCGCACGCAAAGCCCGTCGGTGAAGTAGGGGTGCGCTGCACTTAATCCCAGCTCTCCCCAGCAGTTATGGATCAAGTCGCCCGCACCTCATCCGACGGTTCTTAGGACGGCAAGAGCAGCGTTTAAATCAACATGTCACTCATCGCAGCAGCTCTGAAACCACAGTCGATATTGATCGCAACGGATTTCTCTGAGGCCTCTGAAAACGCGCTACGCTATTCTCTGGTGCTCTCTCGGTTCTATGGGTCGAAATTTTGCTTGGCGCACGTGGTGTCCTCCCTGGGTCTGACTATGGCAGGTCCTGGTGCAGTTGCTGCCTGTGAAGAGGCAGTATCGCGCGAGGCCGCGGATTTGGAGGACTCGCTGATTCAAACCGGGGCTCTAACTGGCATTCAACACAAATTCATCGTTCGGCAAGGTGAACTGTGGCCGGAACTGCGAGAGATCATCCGACAAGAGAGCGCTGATCTCCTCGTCGTCGGCACACACGGACGACACGGCATAGCCAAGCTGTTTTTGGGTTCCATTGCGGAACAGATCTTCCGTCATGCATATTGTCCGGTCTTGACCATTGGCCCGCACTCCGATGGCCGCGCCTGGTTTGGAACGTCCTCCACGCACCCTACATTTCTGTTCGCGACAGACTTCGGACCCGCATCTCTCCACGGCTTGCCGCAAGCCATTGCGGCTGCTGATCAGTTCGGAGCCAAACTCGCTTTTCTAAGTATCGTGCCAGCCGCGCCGTCACACACTGACGAAGAGTTGAGAAACTGCCAAGCGGATGCGCGCATGAGAACCCTCCAGCGCTTGACAGAACTCGCCGACAATGCCGGACTCGACCTGAGACCTGAGTTGTGCGCGGAATTCAAATCAGGGCGGCCGGTAAGTGAGAAGATCCTCGAAACTGCTGAAAGGCTGGGGGCCGACCTAATCATTATGGGATTGCATTATTCGCCTCACATCGGAGTGCTATCGCACTTAAATTGGACCACGGCATATGACGTGGTTTGTCATGCCGGCACCCCCGTACTGACTGTGAATTATCCTTCAGGGAATCTAGACACTCGACCGAGGCCCACTCAAATAACAGTGCCGCCTCTGTCGCAAGCCGATTTAATCCGGATTCGCGGGTTCGGAGTGAAGTGGTAGACGAGAGCGTGAGTCGCCGTCGACCAGATGAGTAACCGCCGCGAACAGAAGTCCAATGGATACTCCGGACATCAGCATGCCGACCATACTTTCGAGCGGGCCCAACAGGCGCCATTTCGACGGAAGGACCACATCCCCGTATCCAACCGTCGCATAGCTGCTCGCCGAAAAGTAGAAAGCTGATTCCCAAGACGGAAGACAAAGCCAGCGATAGCAACTCGCCCACAGCAGAATAACGATTCCGTGCAGAATGATGACGGCTACCGTGGTTTGCATGACGAGCGCGGCGCAGCGAAACACCCGTACCTTGTGGACCTCTCGTGGAATGCTTCTTATCCGAATAATGAGCGCAGCGGCGCCGCCACACTGCAAGAACAGCGTAATCAATACGAGAAGAACGGCGGCACCAGCTTGTTGAAGCAACGTCATTTTCGAGATTACTCCTCTTAGTTAAAGGCTTCGCGACACACTTGTTTCATTCATTCTCCCGGGGACGCACACGATAGGCTTGTAAGCGACGCCGCCTCGTTCTCTTCGGAAGCGATCCTTTAACAGCGCACAATGTTGTCGCCGTGAATGCCTCTGGTCGCGTTGCGGGTATCCACCACCAAGGATGCGTGCTGCGCGATCCAGGCGTAATCATAATCCGAATGGTCTGTGACGATCAGCACACAGTCGTATTTGTCGACGTCGTCCACGGGCACGCATCTCATCTGAAGATCGTATTTGCGCCCTTTCCCGATAAAGGGAAAATAGGGATCGTTGTAGCTGACTTCAGCACCATCCTTCTGCAGCAACTCAATAATGGTCAGGGCAGGAGACTCGCGCAGGTCATCGATGTCTTTCTTGTAAGCCACCCCGAGCACCAGCACTTTGGCGCCTTTCAGAGCCTTCCCTTGTTGATTGAGAGCTCTGCTGACGCTTGAAACCACGTGATAGGGCATGGCACTGTTGATCTCTCCAGCCAGTTCGATGAAGCGTGTCTGGAAATCCCACGCCTTCGCCTTCCATGACAGATAATACGGATCGACGGGGATGCAGTGTCCGCCCAGGCCGGGGCCGGGATAGAAGGGTTGAAAGCCGAATGGCTTCGTGGATGCGGCCTCGATGACTTCCCAAATATCCAATCCCATGCGCAATGACAAAAGCTTCAATTCATTGACCAGGGCGATGTTCACGCAGCGGTAAATGTTTTCCAGCAGCTTAGTCATCTCTGCGACCGCCGGTGAGGACACCGGGACGACTCGGTTAAAGATCGTCCCGTACAGCGTCGCAGCCAGTTCTGAGGCTTGGGAATTCAGGCCTCCGACGACTTTCGGGATGTCACGACGCGCGATGCTGTCATTGCCTGGGTCCTCTCGTTCCGGAGAAAAGGCGACAAAAAACTCATCCTCTCCATTAGCCGTTGCGTCGCGGGCGGCCTTTAAACCGCGGCCATTGCCTTCCTCCAGGATTGGAACAAGCACTTCCTCCGTGGTGCCGGGATAGCTCGTGCTCTCGAGGACCACCAATTGACCGGCACGCAAATGGGGCGCTATGGCGCGGGAGGTATTGGTAATGAAACTGAGATCAGGCTCTCGATATTCGTCCAGAGGCGTTGGCACACAGATGATGACGGCATCCATTTCGGTCAGGCTCGAAAAGTCTGCGGTCGCACAGAAACCTTGCGAGTGCGCCGCTTGGATCTCAGTAGGTGGAATTCGACAGATGTAGGATCCACCGGAGGTGAGAGTTGCGACCTTATGCTGGTCGATGTCAAAACCGGTTACTCGAAATTTCGCTTCCGTGTAGAGCAAAGCAAGTGGCAGTCCCACATAACCGAGACCAATCACGCCTATCCGCGCTTGGCGAGTTTCAATTCTGGTTTTCAGCTCCGAGAATAGACCGGAGGCGCTGGTGCAAGTAATCATGATGAGCTCCTTATCAGTAATCGATATTCATGGCTAATCAGCGTAATGAAAAGCTGGTGTCGCAGGCTCGACTGCTGGCGTCGGCTCGGCGCCTGCAGGAGACTCCCACTTAATCAGCTTCAGATCCAACACAAAGATGGAATAGATCACCGGCACAAGCAGCAGCGTCACAAACGTCGCGATCGTAAGACCACCGATCTGGGCGTAGCAGAGAGGTTCCCAGAGCGGCCCGCCGTGCATGGCCAAAGGTATGAGCCCAAGCACAGTCGCACCGACGGTGATCATAACGGGGCGCAATCGCACTATGCCGGCATCGAGCAGAGCTTCTCGTAAAGGCTCCCCTCTCTCGTGCGCTTCTTCGATGAAGTCGAAGAGAACGATGACGTGACTGACGATCACGCCCACTAGGCTTGCGACTCCCAGGAATCCCATGAATCCGAAGGGCTGACCCATAACCACCAGACCCGCGAGAGCTCCTGTCATTCCGTATGGAATTGCAGCGAAGACCAGAAGCGGCTTGACCGCACTTCGGAACTGCACAACCAACGCAATGTAGATCAGCAGTACGGAAATCGCCATGACCGCGCTGAGTTCCTTAAAACCTTTCTGCTGTTCGTCGTATTCGCCTCCGATCTCGAGGAAATAGCCGGGAGGCAGGTTCTTCTGGAACTCCTTGATTTTCGGCAGCAGCGGCGTGAGCACTTGAGACGGTAAAACACCCGGGATCGGGAACGCGGATACCGTAACCGTCCGGAATTGATTGCGGCGCTTGATTTTCGGTACTGCCATCTCCGTCGTGACGTTCGATACCTGCCTCAGAGGTACGCGCTGATTGCTGGACAAAGAGTAGACGTATGCATTTTGAACGTCAGATAGTCCGGCACGGTCCTCCATCCGCAAACGAACGGCAATGGGGATTTGTTTGTCGGCTTCCCTATAGGTTGACACAGGTAATCCACTCTGCGCCGCGGCAGATGAGAGGGCTATGTCCAGATTCGTGATGCCGGAAAGGTTGGCGCGATCCGGGTCAACCTTCAGCCGGACATTCATGGCAGGTTCGCCCCAGTCGTCTCGTACCCGGGTCGCATTTGGCTGGGCGCGAAAGACTGCCTGGAGATCGCCAGAGAGACGGTGCAGAACTTCCATTTCGGGCCCTGAAATTCGAATAGAAACGGGAATGCCGACCGGCTTGCCGGTCTCGAGCTGCCGCACATCGACCCGGGCTCCCGCGACTTCGCGGCTCAGCGCCGTCTGCAGCGGGCCAACGAACTCGTTCGTGAAGTGCTTGTCGGAAACCTCGACGAGGATCTGCGCATAGTTGAGCTGTTGTCGCTCGGGATCGACCGAGAACCAGAATCTAGGGCCGCCCCCGCCGACAAATGTGGTCAGCGACTTTAGAACATCTTTGTGATGATGTTCGTTTCCAAATCGTTCCGCCTCTTGCCGAATGACAGTTTCTGCTCGTTGTACGACCGTGTCGGTCGCGCCCAGCGGGGCATCGGGCGGAAGCCACACATCCACATACGACAAGTAGGAGAGGTCCTTGGGGAAGAACTGCGGCTTGAGCATTCGGAAAAATACTCCGCCCAAAACCAGAACGATGAGCGAGCCGGCGAATGTACCCCAACGATGTCTGAGCGCGAAATTACCTACCCGGTAATACAGCGCCGGGAACCCGTGCTGCCGCCGCTCCGACATTGGCGGTTCCAGGCGCTTGGGTGGTTTGATCATGTAATACGCAATTAACGGGATAAAAGTGAAGGAAACAATGACGGAGGCGATCAGCGTGCACGTCATCACAACCGGCAGGCTGTAGAGGAAAAAGCCTGTATCGCCACTCAGCATTAGGAACGGGAGATACGCGACAATGTTCGTGATGGTGGCAAACACAATCGCTTTCGCCAGCTTCGTCGGCCCCATCCAGGATGCGAGATCTCGCGGAGAACCCGAGCCCAACTCCCGCTTGATCGCGTCCCCTGCCACAACCGGCATATCGACCAACAAGCCGAGCGCGATGATCAAAGTCGCGATCGAAACCTGTTGAATATCAATGTTGAGAACGTGAATGATGCCGAAGGTCATCGCTAGCGTCAGGGGGATGGAGGCTGCCATCAGCATGGCGGCGCGCCAGTCCCAGAATCCAACCAGGGCGACGATCACGACGAGAACAATGGCCTCATAGAGACTGCCCATCAACAAACTGACAAGCTCCTTCACTTGTCGCGGCTGGTCCGACGTGCGAGCCACAATAAGGTCGGCAGGCAGTTGCGGGCGCACGTTGGCTAGGGCCTTGTCGACCGCCATGCCAAACTTGAAGATCTGCTCCCCCGATCGCATTTGCACGGCCAGTGTGATGGCACGGTTACGATGCCAGTTTCCCTTCGGCTCGCGAGAGACCATGTAGTTGAGGTATCGGGTGGGCGTCTGATATGCACGCGATATGTCCACAAGATCGCGCAAATAAAGCGGTGCTCCAGTGGGCGACGACGCCAGGAGCACGTTGCCAATATCTTTCGTGCTTTTGAACTCGGCGGTTGCGTCAACCAGGACGTTTCGCGATTGGGTCTGGACGATTCCACCTGGGGCCGTCACATTCCGCGCGTTCAGGACGTTCTTTGATCTTCGTGGGCTGCAATTTCAATGCTGCCAGCCGGGCGTCTGAGTACTCCAGATAGATCTCTTCGGGCAGGACGCCGACGCGCTGGACTTTCGCTACCTCGGGTACACGTTGCAGAGTGCGTTGGATCAGATCGGTGAAATCATCCAGTTGCCGATACGAATACCGGTTGTTAGCTACTTCCGCGATGCGTTCCTTGGTGGCTTGCGGATCGCGAATGATAATCGGACCCCATGCGTCGGGATGAAAGTCGTACTCTTGGAGCCTCTTCTCAATGAACTGCTGTCCATACGCGCGAATTTCGTCATCCGACTTCGTCGTTGCAAAATCGATTCCGGAACAGCTCCCTTCGGACAATGAACGAACATCATGCGCGACACCGTCCCGTTGGGCCTGTGCAGCGAGGATCACAAATGGCCGCTCAATTACCGCAGGTGACACGGATGCCGGGTAACAATAGAGAACGGTGACACGTTTGCTCGTATCTCCTCGGCGCTCCTTCTCAATCGCATCCCGCACACCGCGGGCGCGCAACGCGATTTCAAGGTCCGGGACCGTCGGAGTGGCGACCGTCAGCATTAGCGCCGCGGTGTCTCCGAAATCGCTGATCCAGGTGATCGGCCCCGCACCGTCAGGAAGGTCCGTGACCTGGTTCAGTCGTTGTCCAATATCCTGAAACTCCTGCTGGGTGTTCTTGATGTTGTCCAACAGCCTGACTTGCACAACAGAAATGTTGTCCTGGGTGGTGGACTCCACACGGTCCACCTTGCTGTTTCCAGTAACGGCTTGCTCGACCTTTCGCGTGACCAGTTGCTCGACCTTATCCGCGGAAATCCCTGGCCAAGGGGTGATTGCCAGTGCGATGCGCACAGGTATGTCGGGGTCCTTGCGCTTGGGCATGTTCATGTACCCGAACACGCCCCAGGCCAGGGTTGCGAACAATGCGACCCAGGCAATCTGCCGGTTCTTGACAAAGAACTGTGCGACGTTACGACTGTTGTTGGGGTTCTCAGCCTTCATTGAAGGACCTCTATCCGCTGGCCATCCTTAAGCAGATTGGCGCCGGTGGTGATGATGCGGTCTCCGGTTTCGAGACCGCTGACTACGGTGATCTCACTGCCATTGACCGCGCCGATGTCTATGCTGTGGAGGCGAGCGACTTCTCCGGCACTTGAGTTTGAGACGATAAACACGCCATATTTCCCGTCTTTCGCTTGCACGACTGCGGAAAGTGGCACCAGCAGCGCCGACGTTCGACTTGTTCCGTCATCATTCGCGAATTGCAAAGAGCCGATCATCCCCACCTTCAGCAAGTGATCGTGATTCGCTATAGCGACTTCGACCTCGAAATTACGTGTAACCGTATCCGCCGCCGATGACATGCGGCTGATTCGCGCATGAAATGTACGTGTGGGGAACGCGTCGATGGCAACATCAACGGGCTGACCGACCTTTACGGAACGGACAACCGTATCGGGCACGCCGACGACGATCTTTACGGTGTCGATTTTGGCGAGCTCGAATGCGGGGACGCCAGGTCCGACGAACGCGCCAAGTTCTACAGCTTTCTTCACGATGTCGCCGTCGAAGGGCGCAATCAGAGAGGTGTCGCGCAGAGCGATTTCCGCCTCGCTCGTCAGGGCCCGAGCGGACTTCAGTTGCTCCTCGCTGGCATCGTATTGGGCGCGAGCGGAATCGAAGTCGGGCTTCGTAAGGCTCTCAGTGTCATACAGATGCGTAGCGCGATCAAAGTCGAGCTTGGCTTTCTGTGCGACAGCTTCGGCGGCCGCTGCTTGCGAGGATGCCTGGTGTACCTTGTCCTCGTATTCAGAGGATCGGATGCGGACGAGTACAGCGCCGCGGCTGACTCGATCGCCTTCCGCGATGTCGCGCATTCTGCCATCCTGGCCACCCACTTGTTTGAGTGAAATGACGTACCCAGGAATTCTGAATGCCAAGGGAACTTCCGAATCGGGTGTCACTACCGCCGAGAAACGCAAGCCGTCGGCGCTGACGCCCGCTTGCTTGTCAATGGCTTGAGCCTGGACTCCCTGTGGGGGCTGATTGAGTGGCTTATTCGAGCCACAGCCGGCCATGAACAGCGCTAATGCAAGTGTTGCGATTGTGGTTCTCACGTTTATTCCTCTCCCATCGCGCGGCGCAAATCTGCAAGGGAACTCCGATAAGAAGAAAGCGCCTGCTGATACTGAAAAGCGGTTTCCGAACTTCGAGCTTGAGCCTGCAAGAGATCTCTTACGAGTGCTGCTTGTTCTTCGTATTTGTTGCTGGTGACGCGGAATTCTTCGGCTGCCGCTTCATGACCGGTGCGTGTGGCCTTCAGCAACAACGCAGACTCTTTCCATTTGCGGTACTTCGCAGCGACCTCAACCCCGATCTGCGATTCTGTCTCTTGTGCACCGTTGTGCGCCTGCGCCAGAGTGTTCGATTTCTCGCGTACTCGATTGTGGCGGCGTCCCCAATCGAATGGTTCCCAAGTCAACGCAAAGCCGGCCACACCGACATTCGTCGGAAGGACCTGCACGTTCTGAACCCCCATGTAGCTAACCGCAATACCCAGGTCCGGTATGTATTCGGCCTTCGCAATGCGGCGGTCATACTCGGCTTGTTTTTCCTTGAGATGAGCCTGGCGGATCTCAGGCCGATTCTGTGATGCCCGCTGGCGAGCCTCCTCCAGACTCAGAGTGGTCGTGTCCTCCTCGGAGATGGAATCAACGCGAAAAGCAGTGGCCAGATTCCGTCCGAGGAGTTGATTCAGGTGTTCGTGTTGGGTGGCCAGTCCGTTCTCCGCAACCGACAAGTCATACTGCGTCTTGGCCAAACGCGCGTCGACCTCCAACGCATCTCCCTTGAGCACGCTTTTCTCTGCGATGTAACGCAGCGTAACTCGTTGCGCCTCTTCCAAAGTCCGTACTCCTTGCTGTGCAGCATCCACCGCAGCCTGGGTGGCAACAAGCTCGAAATAGGCACTTCGTACCTCGGCCGCGATCTTCTGACGCTCGGCGCGAACGTCTTCTTTCGCGATGTCGCGCCCAAGTTCTGTGGCGCGAATTCCCAATCCAATCTTGTACTGCTGTGTCAGCGGCTGATCGATGCTGCCGTTCAAAAAGGCGGTCAATCTTGCCGGCGTGTGAACCTTGGCGTCTGTTGACGGAATAGGTCCAGTTCCCGGATACGTCCCGAAGGCTCCCTTCCCGAATGTGAAATCAAACGGCTGCAGCAGTTCGCCACTGAGGACCGAAAATTGAAAATGTGGCAGCCGCTTGCTGCGCATCGTGCTCACCTGAAAGTCGAACTTTTGCGCTTCCAACACCGAGTTCTTCACGAGTCGATTGTTCGTGAGTGCAATGGAGACTGCGTCGTCAAGCGTAAGAAGCGGGACGTCCTGCGTAGCTTGCTGAGCAAGCGACCCGATCGGTGACGCAAAGACGAAAATTGTAAGAAGCAGTGCGAGATGGTTCGATTTCATCATTCTTGTACCTGGACTTCGGCTGAGGCCTGACGACACTGCGAACTTGAGCGAATCGTGTTGTCGCTCGTGGGCACCAAGATTGCAGGTGCCGTGCCAACCTGGACTTCCTTGCAAGTTCTTGAATCAGAAGTACGGTCGTCCCAGAATGCTGAAGAATGCCCATATCTGGTCGGTGAGTGCTGCCCTCATGCGGGCAGTGGGCGTAGTGGCGAGCGTTCAGCACACTGCCAGAATGATGGGGATCCTGTTCCGGGGTGACACTCTGAAGATAAGTTCAGACTCGCAGTCGAGCCATCCGCGGATGAGCGGTGGATTTAGATAGTCACGCGTTGTTCCGGATGGAAGGGCAATGGGAGAAATCGGAGCCAATGTCGAAACCAATCAAGCCCGTCCTGGTTACGGCTGCACATTGAACAGCTTTCTAAAAGGTTGAGGAGATGAGGAGAACAGAATGCCCGCGAGCGCTCCCCATTCAAGCTCGCCGGCATCGCCTTGGCGGCAAGAATGAAAGCGTTCGCGGGCATCACGAGCAGTGGAGCTGGTTGATTCCGCAATGCCAAAACCCTGATGCGTTTCTGCCCACAACCATGCCAATTGTGATCATGGGCCACTATCAGTTGTACACAGCAGCAGAGTCATTCTTGCCGCTGGAACTGCTCGCAGCTGATAACCTGCTAGAGACTTAATCTCGGCGCCATATGCGCCTTCCACAACAGCCGGATCGATACCAAGCAGAAGAAACTCAACCTCCAACTCTGGAAGTGGAACGAGTTGCACCTTGAGAGCTGCGGCCTGCTTAGCTGCCCCACGTAGTTGTTGCTGTCGATATTTGGCTTCGTAATACTCGATTCCCTGATCCACGTAGTGGTGACCCAAACTTGAGCATGCGATAAACAAGTCGAGCCAGGGTGTGCGCCATTGCGGTGATCGCTTTTAAAGGGACATCGACGTACGCTGCATTTGTGGCTCGGCGCTCCTATTGATCACTACGGCAGTCCCGCTAGCATAAAGCACCCCGAACGCGTTCGTGCAATCTCACGTTGGTGGCGCAGGTGGGGATCCTTCAGCGATCCCGGGGAACAGAACCCGCAAAGAATGTGCCGAGTATCCTGGATTTCTCTTTCTTGAACACAGTTGAGAGCACCGTGATCAAAGCAGAAATAGGCCACCGATCGAGGGTGCAAGGGCTCTGGTCCACGGCTGTCGACCTTTGATGTTTCGACTTCGACACAGGACACAACGAATTTGCCGGTCAGTCCGTGCCCAGGCCTGCATCTGGTTATGACCTTTTGAAGGCAGCTGCCCTCATGTGGGCACACGCAATTCGATTTCAATGGTCCATATCATTTACCTACAAGAAGTTCCACTTGGACCTCGAAATGCTTTTGTCAAATGCGCTATGGCAACCTGTGACTGCCCTTCCGACTTAGTTCATCGCATTGCATACCCGTCTCTCGGGAGACCAGGCTTGCGAACTGATTCGCGGCTTCCAGTTTTGCCGCCGAAGAAGGAACAACGGTCTCCTGCCTCTTGCAGCCTGCAAGGAGTAGAAACTGGCGATATATTTCGCGAAAGTCTAATTGCATCGGGGATGTCACGACGGCGAAATCCATGGGCGACAGCTGGAGCGCTGGTTTTCCAGTTGGTCCTCCTGCTGGCGTTAGTTGTCATTCCGCTGTTTCACACGGATCCACTTCCCAAGAGGGAAACGCTGACGATGTTATATCTACAACCGCCACCGGCCGCGGTTGGGAATCCCACGAAGTTTCAAGCGCCTAAGTCCGTGTCCACACACACCCCGACAAGCACTGGCATTACCGCGCCAGCGCATAAAACGCAAGAAGCGCCACCACCTCCGGTCGGCACAACGGGCGGAGTTCCTGGTGGAGTGGCCGGCGGCGCTCCCGGCGGAGTGTTTAGCGAAATGCTGAACAGCGCGCCAACCGTTCCAGTCCTTGCGAAATCGCCCGTGCCGTCGCCGGTTAAGAGAATGCGTATCGCCTCTCGAGTAGCGGAGGCGAACTTGATCCGCGACGTTGCCCCACAATATCCACCGGACGCTGGTCGGGCGCGGATTGAAGGAACAGTAGTGCTGATGGCCGTGATCGACAAGGATGGCAGCGTGAAGGATGTGCGAGTCGAGAGCGGCTTACCAATACTCGCGCAAGCCGCTATCGATGCGGTGAGGCAATGGCGTTACAAGCCATACATGATAGACGGAGAACCGGTTGAAGTTGACTCCCGGATCACAATTAATTTCACCCTGTCCAGAGGCTAGCAATGTCGTCGATACACGACAACACACCTACGACGCCTGACCGGCGATTGAAAGCGCTCCTGAAAGTAACACACCTGTTGCTACTGATCTTCCTGGCTGGTGGATTGCTCCTTGCAGTACCCGTGTCCGCCCAGTCTGCTGAAGCGCCAAACACACAAACAGGAAGGATCCTCGGTACGGTGCTAGATACCAGCGACGATCCGATTCCCGGCGCCACAGTATTCCTTCAAGGGCTGACTGGCGATCGTCTCACAGTTGTAACAAAGGACGATGGAACCTTTGTATTCGACCAGGCCCCAGCGACCATCGCCTGTCAGGTCACTGTCATTGCTGAAGGATTTGCAGACTGGAACTCGTCCGTTACAGTCGACCCCGGGCAAGACAAAACGCTAACCGACATCACACTCCGCATTCTGGCTGTGCAGCGGGCAGTTACCGTGAGTTATTCCGAGAAGGAGGTTGCTGCCCAACAGCTCAAAGCTGAAGAACAGCAGCGTGTTTTAGGCTTCATACCCAACACTTATGTGACTTACGAACCCCATCCCGAGCCTCTCACCACGGAAATGAAGTTCCACCTAGCATACAAAAGTCTCACCAATCCAGTTTTCTTCGCCCGCACGGCTGCGTGGGCCGGCGTCCATCAGGCTGCTGACAGCCCTGATCAGTGGCGGCAGGGTGCAAAAGGATATGGCAAGCGGGTGGGGGCTGGCTTCGCTGACGCCACTACCGAAGGCCTTATCGGCAACGCCATTCTGCCCTCACTCCTGCATCAGGACCCTCGCTATTTCTATCAAGGCAGCGGTACAAAGAAGTCTCGTGCGCTCCACTCCATGTTAGCTGCAGTTATCTGTAAGGGAGACAACGGAAAAACGCAGCCGAATTACTCTACGTGGGGAGGCAGTCTGATTTCCTCTTCCATTTCCCTCGCGTACTACCCCAGTTCGGACCGCAATGCTCAGCATGTATTCAAGAACTTTGGAATGGGAATGAGCCTGCATATTACTGGCGGCTTGGTGCAAGAGTTTATCTTGGACAAACTCACAAGCAGAGGTAAGCACTAGTGTCGAGCGCTCGCACACTTGTTGAAGACAAGTGGCAACGGGCAGCTCCAGACGAAATGCTCACTTTTGTGTCGTTGCTAAAAAGCGTGAAGCTGTTCCGAGATAGGAGGAATGACCGTGTACTTTCCAATGTTAACCGCGCAGGCAGCGCCGACCAGCGCTTCATTCGTGCAAAACACTTGTTTTGACGTGTTCCCTCCAGTTCACGAGAAGTATCAGGCGGAATTGAATCCTCTACATATGAACTGGGTCCTGGTCGACGACACAAAAGGAAATCCCGGGCCCCGAATGCGATGGGTGGTTAAGGAATAGGCATGCCGGCTTCGAATACTTATGCGCGATCTGCATCGGGTGCTCTTCCATCCGCCGACGGCTGTCGCGCTACAGATTGATTTATGGCCACTTCAAGTACAGGCCAGCGGCTGGAACTAACTTCGGCGTGCTGCCCAAATTCGGTCAGTGCCCTTGGCAGGTCATTTGATGTCTGTGTCGGAGCTTCCGATCCAATTGGTAGACAGGTATTTTCATCCACTTACAACTGGCCACTTCTGGCAGCCGGATTGCGAATACGAAGTGCGATCTTCAAATTGCTCCAGGGGAGTAGGCCGTGCTCGTAGAACTGATGAACATCCCGACTGACGCACTCATTGACATGTTGTACATGATCCTCGCCGGTGACTTCCCAATCACTGCAACCGATGCGGCGGAAATCGAACAAATTCAAAAAGAGTTGCAACGTAGGGGCGGGGAGCAACGCTGGAGCTTTCAAGCTGTTAACTGAGAGAAGCGTGCAATCGGTTCTTGGATGAGTGTTTGGACGACGACGAAGGCGGACGCTTGCAGAACCCCAAAGTATCAAAAGAGCACAAAGACGAGTAAGGAATGGACAATGACCTCGCTAACAGGAACTGAAGAACTAGCCGAACCACTGAGCGCCGAAGGGATTGCACGATCAACCGTTGCGGGTGCGCCGCTAGGCGCCGATGAGCTGGATAAAATCGATGCTTTTTGGCGCGCGTGCAAATACCTTGCTCTAGGAATGATCTACCTTCAGGCGAATCCTCTCTTACGGGAGCCCCTAAAACCAGAACATATCAAGAGCCGACTGCTCGGCCATTGGGGCTCAAGCCCAGGGCTCGCCTTTATCTATACCCATCTGAGTCGTCTCATAAAGAGAGACGACCTCGAGATGATTTTTCTCGCAGGCCCAGGACACGGGGCGCCGGGAGTTTTAGCGCCGATATATCTGGAAGGCACGTACAGTGAAATCTATCCGGAGAAAAGCGAGGATGAGAAAGGCCTGCGAGAGTTCTTCAAGCAGTTCTCATTCCCCGGCGGTATTGGCAGCCACTGTACTCCAGAAACGCCGGGTTCGATTCATGAAGGAGGTGAACTGGGATATGTCCTCTCGCACGCTTGCGGAGCCGCGTTTGACAATCCCGACCTGATCGTGGCGGCGGTCGTGGGTGACGGCGAAGCCGAGACCGGCCCGCTGGCGACATCATGGCACATCAGCAAGTTTCTGAATCCAATCCGCGATGGGGCTGTGTTACCCATACTTCATCTTAACGGATACAAGATCAACAACCCGACCTTGCTGGCACGGATCACTCACGAAGAACTGGAAGACTTGTTACGCGGGTATGGCTGGGATCCCTATTTCGTGGAGGGATCCGATCACGACAGCATGCATCAGGCGATGGCGGCCACAGTTGAGCATTGCGTCGGCGCGATCAAAGCCCATCAGCAAGAATGCCGGAAGAGCGGTGTTGCGATCCGGCCACGCTGGCCGATGGTGGTGTTGCGTTCACCAAAGGGTTGGGGCGCGCCCGTGGAAGTGGACGGGCATCGGATTGAAGGCTTCTGGCGCTCGCACCAGGTTCCGTTGGCAGAAGTCAAGACTAAACCAGAACACCTGCGCATTCTTGAGAACTGGATGCGGTCATTCAAACCCGAAGAACTGTTCGACGAGTATGGCAGGGTCTTACCGGAACTCGCCGAAATTATGCCGTCAGGCCGGCGCCGCATGAGTGCCAGTCCGCACGCGAATGCAGAGCTCAGAAAAAAACTGCGGTTACCCGACTTTCGCGATTACGCCATCAAGATTGAGCGCCCGGGAAACATCGAAGTAGAGAACGTGCCGCCGCTGGGTGTGTTTCTGCGGGACATCATGAAATGGAACATGAACGGCTTCCGGGTTTTCGCACCCGACGAGAACACTTCCAACAAGCTGGACGCAATTTACCAGGCTTCGAAAAAATTCTGGATCGCTGAAACTTTCCCCGAGGACCGTGACGGAACAGAACTAGCTTCGGACGGACGCGTTGTCGAAATGTTGAGCGAGCACACGATGGAAGGCATGCTCGAGGGCTACTTGCTTACGGGTCGCAACGGCTTTCTATCGTCTTATGAAGCCTTCGTACACGTGATCGATTCGATGTTCAATCAGCATGCCAAATGGTTGTCGATCTGTAATCATTTATCTTGGCGTCGCAAGATCGCATCGCTGAACCTTCTTATTACCTCAACCGTGTGGCGTCAGGATCACAATGGCTTTACGCACCAGGATCCGGGCTTTCTGGATGTAGTGCTCAATAAGAGTGCCGCAGTAACCCGCATCTACCTCCCGCCGGATGCCAATTGTCTGTTGTCCGTAGCAGATCATTGCCTGCGCTCGGAAAACTACATCAACGTCATTGTCTCGGACAAACAGCGCCATCTGCAGTACCTGGATATTGATGCTGCCATTACGCACTGCACAAAGGGTATCGGTATCTGGAATTGGGCTAGTAATGATGAAGGCCAGGAACCCGATGTTGTTTTTGCTGCCGCAGGCGATATCCCCACCCAGGAAGCATTGGCCGCAACGGCACTGCTCCGGGAACGATTCCCTGACTTGAAAATCCGATTCATTAACGTGGTTGACTTGTTCAAGCTGCAACCTCGCAACGAACATCCACACGGCTTAGCGGATGGAGATTTCGATTCTCTCTTTACCACCGACAAGCCGATCATCTTTAACTTCCATGGCTATCCCTGGCTAATTCACCGTCTCGCCTATCGCCGCACAAACCACCGCAACCTGCATGTGCGCGGTTACAAGGAGAAAGGCAACATCAACACGCCGATGGAACTGGCAATTAACAACCAGACGGACCGGTTCAGTCTCGCAATCGACGCCATTGACCGCGTTCCGAAACTGCAGCGGATTGGGGCGCATGCTAAAGAGGAGTTTCGCGACAGCCAGATTGCATGCCGGCGCCATGCTTACGAGCACGGAATCGACAGTCCCGAGATTAGCGGTTGGAAGTGGCCTTACGACAAGCGCTGAAGTGAGCGAGCGTCAGCAATGGCTATGGACTGCGGCACTATGAGGTTCGCAACGCGTGCGAATTACAACCTTTGAATCACATAAATCGTCCCGGCGAGATGTGGGCCAGCCGGCGCATTTTCGCAGATCGGAGAGGAGTCGATCATGATTACTAACGCCGCCGCAAAGCTGCAGGCAGTGCCGGATACTGAGAAACTAACCGCCAAGTATGGCTGTGGTCCCGTGCACTTCTCCGGAACGGATGAAGCACTGTATGAACGGCACTTGCTGTTCGACAGTGGCGTCGATCTTGCGGCCGCAACTGCGCGTGATCGGTTCGAGGCCCTTGCGCGGTCGGTGCGAGACGTTCTATCTCAAAGATGGCTCTTGACCGAGAAGACTTACGAAGAACGAAATCCTAAGCGGCTCTACTATCTTTCGATGGAGTTTCTCATCGGCCGCTCACTGGCAAACAACGTTGTGAATCTTCTGCTCTCGCCGCTCACGAACCAGTTCATCGAGGACAAGAAACTCAATCTCCTCGAGATTTTGGAGCAGGAGCCCGATGCGGGACTCGGCAACGGCGGCCTTGGACGCCTAGCGGCCTGCTTCATTGAATCTGCCGCGACGATGCAGCTACCGGCGATGGGCTATGGACTGCGATATGAATACGGCATATTCAGGCAATTCATCCAGAATGGATGGCAGCAGGAAATGCCGGACAACTGGCTCCGTTCTCCCGATCCCTGGGAGATCGTTCGTCCGAACGAGAAGGTGGAAGTCAGCGTGGGTTGCTCGTTCGAGCTCATCGGAGGCAGCCTGCGCCCCGTGCCTGGACGTCCATCGACTCTGATCGGCATCCCATTCGACCGTCCTGTGATCGGGTATGGCGGTTCCACGATCAACACGCTCCGCCTCTGGGCCGCGGCCGCGCCGGACTTCTTCAACTTTGAAGAGTTCTCTCACGGCGATTTTGTAGAAGCGTTTACTCAGACCCTCTCGGCCGAAACCCTGACACGCGTTCTATATCCCGACGATTCAGGATTCAGGGGGCAAGCTCTACGCCTGCTGCAGGAGTACTTCCTTGTCGCCTGCTCGCTAGCAGATGCGGTGCGTCGCTTCCAGCGCTCCAACTCGGATTGGAGCTTGTTTGCAGAGAAAGTGGCGATTCAAATGAACGATACCCACCCCTCTCTGGCAGTGCCGGAACTCATGCGAATTCTGTTGGATCAGGTGCATCTCGAATGGGATGAAGCCTGGCATATCACACAGAACACGCTGGCGTACACCAATCACACGTTGTTGCCTGAAGCCCTCGAAAAGTGGCCCGTCAGGTGGTTTGAGGAGATGTTGCCCAGGCACCTCGAGATCATCTACGAGATCAATCGTCGCTTTCTGGGCGATGTTCGCGGGCGGTTTCCTGCCGACAAAGACCGCATTCAGCGCGTGAGCCTTGTCGAAGATGGCCCCGAGAGCAAGGTTCACATGGCAAATCTGGCGGTCGTAGGTTCTCACAGCACCAACGGGGTCGCAGAGATTCACTCGAAGCTGTTGCGCGAAACCACGCTCAAAGACCTGGCAGAGATCCTTCCGGAACGTTTCAACAACAAAACGAATGGAGTAACACCCCGGCGCTGGCTGCAATTATGCAATCCTGGACTCTCTGGACTCATCACCGATGCCATTGGAGATTCCTGGATCGGGGATTTAAGCGAACTAAGCAAGCTCAAAGCATTCACCCAAGACAATGGCTTCCGTGATGACTTCCGCAAGGCCAAGCGAAATGCCAAGCGCCAATTTTGCGATTGGCTTCGCTGGTCGACAGGGCAGACCGTTGACCCGGAGTCGATCTTCGATTGCCAGGTCAAACGCATTCACGAGTACAAACGTCAATTCCTGAATGCACTGCGGATCGTTGTGCTCTACAACCGGCTGCGCCAGGACCCGGGGCTCGACCTGCACCCACGTACGTTCTTTTTCGCCGGCAAGGCCGCGCCTGCCTACCGGCTCGCCAAGTTGATCATCAAGTTCATTAACAATCTGGCTACGACCATCGACGGCGACCCCACAGTACGCGAGCGGCTCAAGGTAGTATTCCTACCCGATTATTGCGTTTCACTTGCAGAGCACCTGATCCCCGCCAGTGACGTTTCGAACCAGATTTCGACGGCAGGTTACGAAGCCAGTGGCACAAGCAACATGAAGTTCATGATGAACGGCGCATTGACGATCGGCACACGCGACGGCGCGACGATTGAGATGGCGGCAGAGGCGGGCGAGGAGAACTTCTTCCTCTTCGGTTTGACGGCTGAACAGGTGATTGGCAGTCGCGGATGGTACAACCCGCACTGGCACTACCAACACGATCCGGAGACTCGCCAAGCCCTGGACTTGATTTTCTCGGACTATTTCAGCTGCTATGAGCCGGGTGTCTTCGAGCCGTTGCGGGAGATGTTGTTGACGCACGGCGACCACTACATGCACTTGGCGGACCTGAACTCATACCTCACGGTAGACGCGCAGCTGACCGCGTTATATGCCGATTCCGGCGAGTGGGCGCGCAAGGCCATCTTGAATGTGGCGGGCTCGGGGAAGTTCTCCAGCGACCGCACCATCGCTGAATACGCGGCAGAAATCTGGCATGTACAGCCGTGTCCAATACCAGAAACAACGTAAAAGTAGAACCGGCAACAAGGAAAGGAAATAGTAGTGAAATTCACAAACATACTGCTTGCAGGATTTCTGTTCATAGTCGCTGGCGCCTACGGTCAGGATGTCCACTACAACTATGACCGGGGCACAAATTTTGTGTCCTACAAGACCTACCAAATTGACGAAGCCGCGCCGGCGCCGGTTCTCACCAGTGCCCTGTACGAGCGGTTCAGTTCGCGAGGCGAAGCGGATTTTGCAAACAAGCTTCTCTCTGCGATGCGCTACCAGTTCGGCGGCCATTTGGAGAAGGCCGGCCAAAAACCAAAAGTGGCCTGAGGAGACGACCTTGTCAAACGCACATTCCGACGCGCTTGTTTTCTTCGGAGCCACCGGCGATCTCGCGTACAAGAAGATATTTCCCGCCCTGCAGGCCATGATCAAACGGGGGCATCTCGATGTTCCGGTCATTGGCGTTGCCAAAGCCGGCTGGAATCTGGAGCAACTTCGGGCGCGGGCTCATGACAGTCTTGCAAAACACGGGGGAATCGATCCGGCTGCGTTCGAGAAACTCGCACGCCTTCTCCGTTATGTGGATGGAGACTACAACGATCCCGCTACGTTTGAGCAGCTTGGCCGAGAACTTCAGGGGACACGACGCCCGGCAAACTATCTCGCCATTCCTCCAACACTTTTCGAAGTTGTGCTGGAACAGTTGCAGCACTGTGGCAATTGTACGACCAGTGCCCGAATCATCGTGGAAAAGCCGTTCGGATTTGATCTTAAATCTGCGCAGCATCTGAATCGGCTTTTGCTCCGCCATTTCGAGGAGAAAGACATTTTTCGCATCGATCATTACCTGGGCAAGCTGCCGGTCAATAACATCCTTGTCTTTCGCTTCGCCAACGCGTTTATGGAAGCGTTCTGGAATCGCAACTATGTGGAGAGCGTACAGATCACGATGGCGGAAGACTTTGGGGTACAGGGCCGCGGCGCTTTCTATGATCAGACCGGGACGATGCGCGATGTTGTGCAGAATCATTTATTTCAGATCCTCAGCAACCTGGCCATGGAACCTCCGGTCAGACTGGAGAGCGAATCGATCCGCGATGAGAAGGTGAAGGTCCTCAAGGCAATCCCGGCGCTGGAATCGACCGATGTCGTTCGGGGGCAGTTCCGAGGATATCTGGCAGAAGAGGGCGTGTCTCCCGACTCGCAGGTCGAGACCTTCGTAGCGCTCAAGCTGCAGGTCAATTCCTGGCGCTGGCAGGGCGTTCCATTCTACGTTCGAGCTGGAAAATGCCTGCCTGCAACCTGTACGGAAATCGTGTGCCGCTTGCGAAAGCCGCCTACCGTGATACCGGCGGATGTGCTTGCTCCCAATTATCTCCGCTTCCGCATCAGTCCTGATGTTGCGATCGCGATGGGAATGACAACCATGGCACCAGGGGAAAAGTTGATCGGAGAAGCGGCGGAGATGACCGCAAGCCGTCAGCGCGATTCCCAGGAAATGGACGCGTATGAACGAGTATTGGGTGACGCGATGGCGGGGGACGCGACGTTGTTTGCACGCGAAGATTATGTGGAAGAAGCGTGGCGGATTGTCGATCCCTTGCTGAGTCGGGGTACGGAACTCTATGCCTATGAGCCGCGCACGTGGGGTCCCGCCGAGGTCGAGCGGGTGACTCCTCCCGGCGGGTGGCAGGATCTCGATATCCATGCAGAAGCACCTGCTGCCCATGCGGTTTGAGGAGGAATGAGCATGTCGGAAACCTCGGTGGGCATCATCCGTCGTGAAACTCGAAGTATTTCGAGATGACGAGGCAGCCGCAGAGGCCGCGGCCGAAATTCTCGCGCCACGTCAAAACCGCGAGTTCGGTCTCGCTAGTTCTGGTAATGTGCTTTTGCGATGCCGAGGCGGCGAATTTTGTTTTGCAGGGTCGTACGTTTTAGTCCGAGCCGTTCGGCGGCTCCTCCCTTGCCCGCAATTCGCCCCGCCGCGGCTCTCAAAGCGTCGGTGATTACATTGGATTCCGCTTGTCGAAAGCTAGAGATCGAACTGCTGACAACACCAATCTCCGAAGAAGGACGAAGCTCGGAAATCGGCACCTCTAGCTCATCGCCGCGTGTAAGGATGACGGCGCGTTCGATAAAGTTCGCCAGCTCCCGAACATTTCCTCTCCACGAGTGGTTCGTTAGAACTTCCATGGTCTGCCTTGATATCGATGTGATCTGTTTTCGCATACGTTGCGACAGCTTTGAAACAAAATAGTTCACCAGCAGCGGAATATCCTCGCGCCGCTCCCGAAGAGGCGGGATCTCAATTGGGAAAACGTTGAATCGATAGAAAAGATCCTCGCGGAACTTCTCTTCCTTGATCATGGCCCCAAGGTCGCGATGGGTCGCGGCGATGAGTCGCACGTTGACTTGGATCGTCTTGGAGCTTCCCAGCCGTTCGAACTCCTGCTCCTGCACAGCCCGCAATAATTTCGGCTGCAGCTCCAGGCTGATGTCGCCGATCTCATCCAGAAACAGCGAGCCGCCATCGGCCAGCTCAAATCTGCCCTTTCTTTGTATCAGGGCGCCAGTGAACGCTCCCTTCTCGTGCCCGAACAGTTCGCTTTCCAATAGGCCCGATGGAATGGCCGCGCAGTTCATGCGCACATAGGCGCGCTCGCGCCGGGAGCTTAAGTTGTGGATAGCGCGTGCGATCAACTCCTTGCCGGTTCCTGTCTCACCGTGAAGTAGCACTGTGGAATCCGTAGGCGCAACGATCGCGACTTGTTCCAGCACTCTCCGGAGGCCCTGGCTCTTGCCGACAATGTCTTCAAAGCAGGAGTCAGAGCTGATTTCAGGTTCGAGATAGAACTGATCGGCTTCGAGCCCACTCACGTTGGGAAAACTTGTTCCTGCGAAGGCTTCGAGGTCTGTGAAAGCAACAGTCGCGTGTGCCATTAGTCTCCTCCTACCCTTGCACTTGCAGTGCTTTGCGAACTTTTGTACAAAGAAAGTCACCAGCAGAGAGATATCTTCTTTGCGTTGCCGCAGTCACAGATCGGACGCGGTCTCCGGATGCCAGGCGGGTAGTTTCCGCGTTCATAGCCGCCAGAATTTCGACAAGTGAGAACCTGCGGCAGCTTTCAGCCGTGATGCAAAACATGGCTAATTGCTCCGATCTGCGCTGCCCTGGGCAGTCGGTTCCAGATCTGGCGCGGGATAGCATGGTTCCAGAACTGGCGTGGGATAGCGCGGTTCCAGGCTGGGATAGTTTGGGAAGATAGCGCGTAACAGTTTTTTGGAATCTTCGAGACGCATAAAGCCGGCTTGTGTGGGAATGAACGTGAACGTCATATTTCCTCTCAATCCGCAAAAGTAGATAGCAGCTAAGCTGATCTCTTCGTCTGTGGGCAAAACTCGATGATTTTTCCGAGTTGCGGCTGAGCCACCGTCCGCAACGGTTTCAGAAAGTTCTTGGGTATGTAAAACTCAATTACTTTTGCCATGACAGTCTCCTAGATCCTCGTGAATCTCGGTGCGCGCAGCTGTGCCGGATGGTTCGCTCGTCTTTTCGGTCGCTATCGGTGCGTTCTGCGAGGTTCATTGCAGCCATGATTAGAACTTCCTGCAGCGTGAAACCGCGACTCGTGATCTTCCACATAAGCGCCTCCAAGAGGAAATCGAGACTCAACTGAGGTCTTTGTTTCATGCGGTGAGTGTGGAATAACCTGCGTCTGCTCACAAGGTCAGATCTGGTGATTGTGGTGTGGGAATATGGTGGCATCCCCTGCTTGTACTTCCTGGAGAGGGAGCTTTCGTACTTCTGGGGGATTCAATGTTGCACTTTTGAGGGAGTTTTGTACTTTTGGAGGATGGAACGTTGTCTAGTGTCGCGGGTCTTCGAGGTGCTTTCTGCCGTAGAGTCGGGCGTCAATGGACCACATTCCGGGTCCGATCATCGCCACTGTGCCGCCCAGGCCAGCCAGCACGATGGCGATCAGCCAATTCCCCGACCACGCCAACGATATCCAGACCTCGACAGTAGCAATCGTAATTCCCGCGACTGGCGTCCAGAGCCCAAGAAGGAGAAATACTCCCGCGACAGCCGCAATCAAGTAAGGGAGGCTGGGCACCAATCTAGCAGTTTCAAGGAGATGCGAGGCTCCGCAATAGAGCAGGATCGTGCTCGTCAGCACGCGCTGAAGTAAAAGACCAGCGCCAGGCCAGCCTTCGGCGAATGTGGAAAAGAGACGTTGCAGACGTGTTCTCCTGTTGCTGGCCTCATGCTAGTTGATCCTTAAAAGACATCGAAAGGGTTAAAAGTAGGGTTCTTGAGTGCTACTTTGGGGCGCCTCTAGCTCGATGATCCCGCGCTGTAGGGCAATGGTGACGGCATGCGTCCGATCGTTGGCGCCCAGCTTGGAGAGTATGTTGGAGATGTGGTTCTTTACCGTGGTTTCTCCGATCGAGAGCTTGTCGGCGATTTGTTTATTGGCATTGCCTGCGCCAATCAAACGAAGCACATCAATTTCGCGCGAACTCAGCTGATCGTCGGCAGCGTGGTCAGCCAGCTCCGCCGCAATCTCGGGCGGTATTCGCTTGCGCCCGGCGTGGACCGTGCGGATAGCCTCCAGCAGTTCTGTGCGGACATTTCCTTTCAGTAAGTATCCCCGCGCACCCGCCTTGATCGCCCGTAGGACTTGAACATCACCGGCATAGGTCGACAACACGAGGATCTTGGCATCAGGGAATTCGCTTCTAATCCGGCTGATGGCTTCCGTGCCGTTCACATTCGGCATCTGCAGATCCATGAGCGTTACGTCCGGGCGGTGTGCGCGAAACTGTGCGATGGCCTCCTCCCCGTCACACGCCTCTGCGACCGGTTGCATATCTGGCTGAGTTTTGATAAGGGCCGCGATGCCCTGACGCAAGAGAGGATGATCATCCACAATCATGATCCGAATCGAACCTCCAATCGAACTACGACCGGTGCTCATAAATCCTCGTCTTCCGGAACAGCTTAAATCTACCCCCACCGCCAGATTTTTCATAGGCGATAGCGGCTGGAACCATCAAACGCACTTCTGTGCCGGCGCCCGCTTCGCTCCAGATATCCAATCGGGCTCCAATTCCCTCTGCCCGCTCATACAAACCAGGCAGACCCCAATGGCCGGCCCGACCGTGATCTTTCAACACTTTTGGATCGATTCCTTTTCCGTCATCTCGTACGATTAAGAGAAAAGCATCGTCATCATAGCGTAGCTCGGCTTCAATGTTCCGGGCGCTTGCGTGCCGATAAGCATTTCGCACCAACTCGCGTGCAATTCGGTAGATCTCTTCCCTGATCATCGCCCGCTTCGCTCGCCGCTCGCCCTCCACAATCACCCGCAAAGACGGAGCACTGTCACCATCCTTCTGTGAGGACGTCAGCTCGCGCCCTGTTGCCAGCAGCATCTGTTCGAGGTTGCTTTCCTCGGATGACTCCGAACGTAATTCCTGAATCGCACTACGACCCTCCACGATTGCCTGATCTGCGGAAACGAGTGCGCTGTCGAGAACGTCAGATGCTTCTTCGGGACGATCCGGGAGGTGATAGCGGGCCGCCTGAAAGCGGAACACCAAACCCTGAAAACTTTGCAAAAGTGTGTCGTGCAGGTCTCGCGCAATACGCGTGCGTTCGCTTACGCGCTCTTCCAGACGCATGTTGAACTGATGCGCCAGTTGCCGGACACGCAACTGGTAGCCGCACCACAGCAGTATCAGGATACCCGCCGCGCAAAGGGCCCGAAACCAATTCGTCTGGTAAAAGTGCGGCTGCAGCGCGAAACGCACGCTGGCCTCCTGATCGCTCCAGACGCCGAAGTTGTTTGCCGCAAGCACGTGGAACGAGTACTCTCCGGGATCCATGTTCGTGTAGTGCGCAGTATGGTGCGTGCGGGCGTCCACCCAGTCCTTATCAAAGGGTTCGAGCCGGTACTTGAAATGCAATTTTTCCGGAGCCGAGAAGCTCAGGGCGGTAAAGCGAAAATCGAATGTGTTGTTGCCGGGCGGAACGGAAGTCCGGCCCTTGCCCGCCAGCGGCAACTTGTTGGCCCATGCCTCCTCCAGCACCACGGGGGGAGGAAAGCGATTACCCGCAGTTGGGTCGATAGACACCACGCCGCGCAGGGTGGGAAACCAAATCCGCCCATCGCTAGTTATCCAGCCTCCCGGGCTCCCACCATTGGATTCGGTACTTCTCATGCCTTCCGCGGCCCCGTACGATACGGGTGAGATGAAAGAGATTTTCCCATCCGCAAAGTCATTTAGCTCCTTCAGGCTGAGCCGAAATACACTCTGATTGGAACTGAACCAGAGATTGCCCTCGCCATCCTCCAACAGGCCCAGCAGCAAGTTGTCGGGCAGACCGTCTTGGGTGGTGATCGCCCTAAACCGGCCGTCTCGGAAACGGTTCAATCCCCCGCCGTACGTCGCAACCCAGAGAGTTCCGGTCGAATCCTGGTGGATGTCATACACGGAGTTACTCGACAACCCTTGCTTCCGGTCGTAGGTCACGATTTTGCTGCCGCGCATGTACCTGAGCCCTGCGAGACCGCCCAGCCACAAGCCACCGTCTCGATCCTCGGAAATTGCGCGCACGTCGGAGATGCCGGGGACTTGCTCCAATTTTCCCTCGCGAAAACGGTACAGGCCGCCGGGACGATCCTCGATCAGCCCACCAATCCAGAGCGTGCCCTCCCGGTCCTGAAAAATGATTTTCACGGCAGGTGCATTAACGTTGAAATGGCTCAGCACACCCGATCGAAGGCGATACAGGCCCCCGTACCCGCCGAACCACAGGTCGCCATCGCGTGTCTGGGCAATGGCGAGAATGTCCCCCATGCCCGGCACCCGGCGAAAGCGATGCCCATCGAACCAGTAGAGCAAATCTCCGCCCAGCCAAATGCGGCCTTCCCGATCCTGAAACACGCTACTGAAGTTTGAATCCGAGAGACCTTCGTCTTTTCCGTAGGCTGTCAAAGGGGCTCGCCGGAGACGAATCAGCCCCGTTCCAATGGTTCCAATCCATAGATTGCCTTCGCGATCCACGAGCAGGCTGCGTACCTTGAGCAACTCGCCGGCATTCGCTGGTAACGGCAGCGCTTCGGGAGGACTGAGCCTGCCATTTACAATGCGGCTGAGGCCGGCTGGTGTGCGCAACAGCAATTCCCCATCCGCGTCCTCCGTCATCGCAAAGGAATACAAAAGAAGCTCAAACGTCAACTCTCGGCGCCCAACCGATGGCAGCGGAACATCCGAGAATACGCCCTTGTAATAGCGCACCAGACGATACTGGTCGCGAAAAGCAATCCAGACGCTTCCGTCGCGACCTTCATGAACGAAAAAAACGTTCGGCTTGGCGGAATGCAGGGTCGCAATGGAGCCATCGGCTGCGAAACGCACAACATCTTGTCCGGAACGGAACCACATGCTTCCGTCCCGCGCCTGCAGAAAGAATTCTCGGACCGCTTTTCCGCGGTGAGTGGGATAGGCTTCCAGCTTTGTGCCGGCAAAATGCGCTACACCCCCCGCCGCAGTGTTGATCCAGACCTGCCCTTCGACGTCGCCGCGGATCGAAGTGACCCACCTATTTGGCAAGCCGTCGCGTTCGGTGTAGGTGGTGGCAACACCATCCTGCAGCCGGATGAGACCGCCATCCACAGTGCCGATCCACAATGCTCCGGAGCGACTTTCGTACAGTGAGAAAATCTCATCGCTGCCGAAACCTGGAGTATTCGCCGAATCGAAAAGCGTGAAGCGCTGGCCATCGAAGCGCGCGAGCCCCCCGAACGTTCCTATCCAGATATAGCCGCGGTGGTCCTGCAGCATCGCATTCACCGAGTTTTGCGGCAGACCCTCTTCCGTGTGCCAAACCCTTGTGACGTACTGCGTGGGTGTTGATTGAGCGTGCGCAGAAGGGATTAAGAGATTGGGAAGCAAAGGAACCGCGCTCGCCAGCAACAACACGCAAGTTACACAAGATCGCAACTGGGATCGCGCTATGGTGCGTCGCTGATTAAAGCGAAGCACAAGCGGTCGGCGAGAAGCCATTTTTTTCAATTCGCAGCCAGACACTATCGTCCCATTCAGGAGCGCACTACCTTCTATTACCAGCGAATTTAACATTCTCGTCGTTGTTTGTCAGGTATTCTAGAAACCGATCAACTCATTTGATAAATGATTTGGGAGAGTACATGACTACGAGAAATCGCGGCGCAGAGCGATTTTCAAAGTGAACGCGAGCCGCGCCGCTGAGTACGCAAAATCTTTCATGCTTGACAGTCAACCCTCAGCTTGAGTAGCGTGACCTTCGCAAATTCCTCGAAGTCTTCGTCAGTTCATCATCCCGGATAAAGGAGGGAGTATGAAAAAAACAGGCACCTCCGGGCAGAAGCTCATTCTCTCTGCGCTGTGCGTATTCTTCCTCGTTGATTTCGCCTCGATCGGTGCTTATAGCCAGAACTCCCAGGGAACGATTCTCGGGCATGTGCAAGATCCTTCAGGCGCCGCCGTCGCTAGCGCAAACGTAATCGCCACGAACGTCAACACCAACGTGACCAACCACTTCACTACCAAAAGCGCCGGCGATTACTTGTTCGTGAACATAATCCCGGGCACATATCAGGTGAAGGTTGAGCGTGACGGTTTCAAGACGGAGGTCAGCGGCAATCTGATTCTCGAAGTAGATCAGACTCTGCGCCAGGACTTCACCCTGCAGGTCGGCACTACCAGGGAAACGATTACGGTCGCGGCCGACGCTCAGATGGTGCAGGCGGACAACACAACGACCGGCAACGTTCTGGATCAGAAGGCAATTGAGGAACTGCCTTCGAGCGGGCGCGATTTCAACAACCTTCTGGGCCTGGTCGCAGGCGCAGGCAACGTCACGGGTGGTTCGCAACTCTACTGGGCAAACCACGGCCTGAATAACACCTTCACTGAAGTCAGCCTGAACGGCGAGCGGCCGGAGTCTATCAGTTTTATGGTGGATGGGGTGGCCGACACCGACAACTTCTTCGCGACCTCGTCGGGCATCCCCTCCGAATTTGCCATTCAGGAATTCAAGGTGCAAACGGGCCTTTACTCCGCCGAATACGGGCAAGGCGCCGGCCAGGTCAACTTGGCTATCAAGTCCGGCACCAACCAATTGCACGGGCAAGCGTACGACTACATTCAGAACGACGCGTTCAACTCCAAGAGTCCGCTGCAGGAGTATCAGCATGCCTACCTGAACGCTCCTGTGCCGAAGGTGGCACCATTTAAGCAGAACCAGTTTGGCGGTACACTCGGCGGACCACTTAGCATTCCTGGCCTCTACAACGGACGAAACAAGACGTTCTGGTTCTTCGCCTATGACGGCGGGCGACAACACACGTCCCCCACGCAAAATCCGATACAAGTTCCGACGGCCAAGGAACGGTCTGGCGTTTTCTCTGATTGGCCTTGGCCGCTCTATGACCCGACCACGACAGTTTGCAATCCAACCTGCGATGCAACGACCCGTAGAGCTTACAGTGGCAACCAGATTCCGTCCGGGGAAATCAACTCGATGGGACAAAAACTCGCAAATCTCTATCCCTTGCCCAACATCAACTGCACGATGCCATGCAACAACTATCTGGCACAGGTTCTCGATACCATCACCACCGACAACGAGACCTTCCGCGTGGACGAGAATCTAGGCGACAAAGACCGGCTTTACTTCACCGGGAATATAAGAAGAGACATTGAACCGCACCCTCGAATCCTGTACTACAACGGGTCCCAGAACTTTACCCGAGCGCAGGTCTTTGGACTGAATTGGGAACGCACCTTCAACTCCACCACCATTAACACAGTGCGCATCGGCTACAACCACCTGTTTTTCGCGACCAATGGCATCACAGCTTTCGGACCGAATCTGCAGGCGAACCTCGGCTTCGCCAATGCTCCTGCCACTCCCGCCCTTTACGGGCTTCCGAACATCGGTCCTAGCCAGAACTATCCTCGCCTGGGCAATGGCAACAACGGAACCAACACCAAGAGCGGGACTTACCAATTTATCGAGAATCTGAAACTGATTCGCGGCAAACATGCTCTTACCTTCGGTGTAGATATTCGTCGCCTACGGGAATTCGAGGAGGACAACTACCTGGGCAATGGCACGATCGGCTTCAACGGCCAATACACGGCGAACTGTAATCGGGGAGCATCGGGCTGCAACGTCGGATCCGGTTCTGCTCTCGGCCCTGGGCTCGGCAACTCCATCGCCGATATGCTGTTGAGCGATCCCAGTAACCTTTCTGGCCCCTATCCGCTCGGCGTTGATTATCTCCACACCTTCGGCACCAACTGGAACTTCTTCGCGCAGGATGACATTCGCGTCACACCGCGTCTCACCATGAACCTGGGTCTGCGTTACGAATTGCCGCCTGCATTTCACAGCATCAACGATAGCGGATGGGGTTTTAATCCCGCCAACGGAGGCAGCCTCGACTGGGTGAGCAAGAGCTTCGTACGAGGGGTTTATGCAACCGCGGCGGCCCAGAACCCACCCGTCACATTGAATCCGGCTTTCCTCAACTGCTGCATTCAAAACTCTCTGGTTCCGCAAGACAAGAAGGATTTCGCCCCGCGCATCGGCCTCTCATGGCGGCCGTTCAGCAGCGACCGTTTCGTGGTGCGCACTGGGTATGGAATCTTTTACGAGACCTACATGCGCTATTACGACCAGGTGCAGAACTATGACGACAACAGCCTCCAGACGACGCTGCCGGCCAGCTATCCCACCGGAGGCGAGGTCGGCAATGAGCAGCAGTCGCTAGGGCCGCGCCTCAACCAGCTATGGTCGCCACCTATTCATGGCTTGGGAGGTACGGTGGGAAGCGGTGTGTTTGCGCTTCCATCGTGGGACAGTATCGACTTCACGGGTGTCGACTACATCCTGAATCAGGTGAACTGGCCTAAGAACCATAACCCGTATAGCCAGCAGTGGACTCTGAATACTCAATTTGCTGTAACTCCAACGCTGCTGCTGGATGTCGGCTATGTAGGCTCTCATGCTTCGCGCCTCTCGACGTATTGGCTGTTTAACACCGCGTACCTTCCGAAGGTTCCGGCGGACAACTGCAACTACTTGTTCGACGCCTCCCAGGCAACGGGAAGCAATGCCAGTTGCGCCACGGATCCCAATTTCCAGCCCATCGACACGCGCGTGCCGTTCCCCGGCCTGCCCTCGATGATGTATGCCAACGCAAATATTTTGAGCTCGAATTACAACTCCCTCCAAGTTCAGCTGCGGCAGCGCTATAGCCACGGCCTGACCTACAACATTGCCTACACGTGGTCCAAGTCTCTGGATGACTTCTCCGGCAACAACGTCTCAGGAACTGGTGGCTTCGTCCAGGATGCCCATAATATCGCTGGTGACTACGGCCCCTCCAGCTTCAATCAGCCTCAGCGCCTTACCGCCAATGGAAGCTGGGAGTTGCCGGTTGGCAAAAACAAACGCTGGTCACTGCGACCGGCCAATTGGGTTCTCGGCGGCTGGAAGGCCAGCGGAATTTACACCATCGCCACCGGCCGCTCTTTCACTGTGTATGGGTGTACCGTCTGTGGCTTTGACGAGATGGGCGTCGCTTTCCCCAGCCGATATCGCCCGGACCAAACAACCGCTCCGAACAGCGAATTCACTCGGAGCTACACGGAATGGTTCAATCCCAACGTTTTTTCTCTCGCCTCACAAGGGACATACGGCAACGAGGGAAAAGGCGAACTCCACGGGCCGTTTTATGAAGATCTCGACTTGAGCTTCGCCAAAGTCTTCCCCATTTCCGAACGCCAGAACCTACAGGCGCGGTTTGAGATGTTCAATGCCGGTTCGACCTGGCACCATGGGGCCTGGTTCCCCTGCGCCAGCGTTCCCAGTTGCGGCAACACTCCCTTGGGATCGCTCGTTCCAGTCCAAAACCCCGTCTACGTCTCGCCCTCGGTGTGGGCGCGTGACAATCTCTGGCGGGGACATACCATCCAGTTGAGCGCTGTTTATTCCTTCTGACCTATGGGCCGCCATTCTCGGTTGGGGCCCCGGCCTGGCCGAGAGAGTCACCACGGTATAGTGCTCGATCCGGCCCAGGGTGAACTCGCCGACGCTGCCGTGCACAGAGAGGCCAGCCAACTGAGGCTGGGCCGCGTCCGGCGAAAGGACCTTTACCTCCCAGCGGCTCAGGTCGTTGGTGCAGTTACTACAGACCAGCCCGCTCAGCTCCAGCCGGACTTTCACGTTCTCTGCCGGCGCATGGTGATCGTAGTTGAGCAAGTGAAGAATGAAAGTCCGACCGTCGGGCTTCCGCGTCAAATGGCCCAGCACGTAACCGCGCGGCTCCAGGCTGAGGCGAGGCCCTCCGGCCGCGGCTTCGGCGCGCGCCGCAATTCCCGGCTCCCCCTTTCTGGCCCTGATAATGACACCTCCGCCGGCGGCAAACGTATCCAGCCGGGCCTTTTGCTCGGCGCTGAGCTTGGGCAGGTCAGCCGGCATCACCAACACCTTGAACCGGTCCAGGGGAACTCCCTTATCCAGGTGCGCGAGCACTTTGGTCTCGAAGAAGACGCTCTGCTTGAGGAATTCGTCGGCCAGCGCGTTCCGCGGCTCCGCGGAGATCAAGGCGATCCGCGCCGCCGGCTCTGCCTGGTGATACAGCTCCCGATGCTCGACCAGGAAATGGTTGTATTGAGCGATGGCCGTCCAGGCCTCCCGGGCCTCCGGCTCGCCGTTGATCAGCGCTGAGAGGAATCGGCCCTCGATGTTGCGCGAGGTGGCCGCGCCGAACGCATAGGCCTCGGCGATGGAAAGCTTCTGCTCGGCCGGGCTGGGGATGCAGCGCTCGCGGGGGCCGCAGTGGTAAAGGTCGTTCTCATACTTCAGGGGTTGCCAAAGCTGCTTCTCGCCGCTCAGGAACTTGATTTTGCGTGCGTTTTCGACCTGCCAATGACCGTCCCACACGCCCGGAGTGTCCTTGCCGTCCTCCTCCCAGATCACCTCATTGATGTCGTTCATCGCAAACCGGTCGGGCGGAATATGGATATTCGCATAAACCATGACCTTGGGCCGGCCGGTCTCCCGCGCCTTCCGCTCCGCCATCCGCTGGGTGTCATCGAGCAACTGGGCCAGGCCATCGTCGTAACCGAGCATGTTGTCCCAGACGATCGCGTCCACGCCCGCGTCCACCGCCAGCTCCGCCTTTTTCAAGAGATAGGCCTGCCAGCCGGGCTTGCGCGCGTCGGCCAGACGGCGACCCCATGAGATTTGCAAGTCGGTCTTAGTCGGACCCGCGTAGAACATGGGGACGCCGTGCATCCACAGGCCGTAATTCTTCGTTTCCGGGTCGTTGCGGAAGGCGCTCTTGCGAAACATATTGGAAGCTGACAGGTAAGCCGAGACGTGGATGCCATTCTCATGGCAGCGAGCGATTACTTTTTTCAGGTTCTCCCGGTTCTCGTCCTCGTCCTTAAACGACCAGCCGTTGCTCCAGGTGACCCAGATCCAGTTGAAATCCGCCTGTTTGAGCAAGCCGAGCATTTGCTCGAACTCGCTGTCATAGATGTGGGTCAGCACGTCCTTCTCTTCGGCGCCGAACTTGCTACCCCACCAGGTCCGCTCGGCCTTCCAGCTCTCGATTTGTCCACCGTCGATACGAATGAAACGAAAATTCCCCTGCTCCGCCCACGGCGTCACGTCTTCCGGCTTGGCGCGATACAGTTTCGGTGCCGGTTGAAAAGGCCGGGCGGAACAGAGCAGCAGGAACGGGGAGATTAAACCAATAAGTGCAATTCTTTTTACCATTCGGAGACGCGGCATGGTTCTCTTCCTACGAAACGACCAAGACCCTTACGACCAAGACCCTTACACATTGGACGCGGCAGGCGGCACTTGCATCAATAAATTTCCGCTTTCATTTCTTGCATGGTAACGGGCTTTGCTGGGGGTCTAGGTCGCAGCCATGGAAGACGGCGACGAGCGATTCCACCATCTTCCGCGCAGGTACTTCTCGCTGTTTCTTGTTTGGAACCAGACCACGTCTGTATTGGTGGTATTTTCACGATGCCCTTGAGAACGGCGGGAATAGATTCCCCCTCCCGGCACCTGAAAGGTCGGATTCCAACGCGGCGGGTCCAGAGCGCTTGCGGTTCAAGCTACAAGAAAGCTACATAGAAGCTACAGAACTGTGATATAAGAAATGTGCTGTTTTGTTGGGAAAACCGCTAGTGTAGTGCGTCACAAGTAACAACCTTTATCAATCGGCGCGCATCTTACGATATGGAGACGGTTGCGGATGCGCATAGCCCCTGTGATTACGTTGAGTCCGGAGCAGCAAACGCTGCTGGAAGGCTGGGCTCGAAGCCGATCCTTTCCCGCACGCGTGGTGGAGCGCTCTCGCATCGTGTTGCGCGCGGCCGCCAACGAGCAGGACAAGGACATTGCCGCCAGCATGGCCATTACGCCGAAAAAAGTTTCCCGCTGGCGCAAGCGTTTCCTCGCGCTGGGCGTGGAGGGACTGGAGAAAGATGCACCCCGGCCCGGCCGCAAACCCAAGATCGGCACCCGGCTGACCCAGCGGGTGGTGACCATGACCACGCGCCAGCAGCCGACCAACGCCACGCACTGGAGCACGCGCACCATGGCGGCGGCAGTCGGCATCAGCGAAGCCAGCGTGCGACGGATCTGGCGGGCCCACGGGTTGAAGCCGCATCGCGTCGAAACCTTCAAAATCAGTAACGATCCTCAGTTCGCGGAGAAACTGGAAGACATTGTCGGTCTGTACCTCGACCCGCCGGAGCATGCGCTGGTGCTGTGTGCCGACGAGAAGAGCCAAATTCAAGCTCTGGATCGTACCCAGCCCGGCCTACCGCTGAAGCGCGGACGCGGCGCCACCATGACGCATGACTACAAACGAAACGGTACGGCCACTCTGTTTGCCGCGCTGAATGCGGCTAACGGCGAAGTCTTTGGCCTGTGCCAGGAGCGGCACCGCGACCAGGAATGGCTCAAGTTTCTCCGTCTGATCGACCAGACCATCCCGGTGGATCGGCAACTCCACTTGATCTGCGACAACTACGCCACCCATAAGCACCCCAAAGTCCAGCGCTGGCTGGCGCGACACCCGCGCTTTCATCTGCACTTCACTCCCACCAGCGCGTCGTGGCTGAACATGGTGGAACGTTTCTTTCGCGACCTGACTCAAAATCGGCTCCGCCGTGGCGTCTTCCACGATCTGGAAGAACTCATCCTGGCCATCGGCACTTACATCGACCGCCATAACGAAAGCCCGAAACCGTTCATCTGGACCGCGCGAGCCGCCGACATCTTGGAAAAAGTGAAACGCGCTCGCCGCACCCTCAATAAACGTCAATCTGCTTGACGCACTACACTAGTACCAATTCGGAAGTTCTTGAAAAGTCAGCGTAAGTCGATAAGTTTTCAAGGCGTAAGTTGAATCCCTCCCTCTTCGCCAGGTTTTCTATCTCCGGTATCCATAAGCGTTTACCTCGTGCAATCTTCCTGTTCGACTACATAACCCGCCGTCTTCTTTGCTGTCGATGAACTCATACGTCTGCCCGGCCTTGGCGTTGGCAAAACTGGACGAGAATTTGGAAACTCTGCCTCTCAGGTGCGCACCCTCAGCACCGGGCAATGCGCACCCGCTACCACCTGATACGCCGTAGTTAGTGGCACGTTGAACGTGCCGGCGGCGCCGTGTGCGCTAATGACAATCAGATCCGCGCTCTGCTCCGAAGCGGCATTCAAGATGGCTTCCGCACGATCGCCGGTGATCGCCAGCGCGTCATACTTACACCAGGTCCTGGCTTCTGGCGGAATCAAAGCGTTCAAGCGCCGGTAGTATTCCTCGAGTATTTCGTGCCGCGACAGGTCGGCAGCGACGTGGAGCAGAATGAGCTCAGCTTCAGCGATCCTGACCAGCGAAAGAGCGTAGGGGAGTGCTTTCAGAGAGTCCGCGGAGAAATCTGTGGGATACAAGATCCTTGCGAATTTCCCGACGGCACCCCAGGACTTACCTGCCCAGGGAGAGACGCTCAGGACCGGACAGGGTGCAACATTGAAGATGCGCTGCGCTACCGAGCCCAGCAACAGCTTGCCGACACCGCTGCGGCCATGTGTCCCAACCACTACCAGGTCGATAGATCTGCCCTGGATCATAGTCGCAAGAACATCCGTGATCGCACCGTGTTCAATGATGGTTTCGACGGGCGCGTCGACGAGGGCATTGGAGGCGATGAATTGTTGCATGTGCGCTTCGGCGGCCGACTGGGCCTTGCGGGCTTCGTCGGGCCCCGTTGCAGCCGTGGTCGAGCCCGCGTCCCGTATGACGTGAGCGACGAATATCGCCGCTCCGTAATGGTGCGCCACTGCGCGCGCCAATGGGACCCCTGCCCCCGAGCAGTCGGAAAAATCTGTGACTAGAAGAATGCGGGTGAAGGACGGAAGAATCATTTTAGTGCTCACCTCTGACGGCCTTTGCAGCCTGGGCCTGCAATGCGCCCGGCCGGCCATGCACAACTGTGCGTTAGGTTAGTCCGAAGTAGGCGCGATGCAGAGCGTCGTTCGCATGTAGTTCGGCAACTGTTCCAGTGAAACCCACAACACCGCGTTCCAGCGTACAGACCCGGTCGGCGAAATCGAGGACTTTCACGTTCTGTTCAGCGATCAGCAGCGAGATCCCTTGCCCGCGCGCTTTCTCCAGGATGCGAAAAACATCTCGTACCATAAGCGGCGAGAGTCCGGCGGAGGGCTCGTCCATCATCAGCAAACGCGGCCTTCCTGCCAGTGCCTTGGCAATTGCGAGCATTTTGCGCTGCCCGCCACTCAAGCTGTTGGCGAGCGAGTGGCGCCGGCGCTCGAGCTCCGCGAAAATCGCGTAGAGCTCCTGAACGCGCGAACTCAGCTCCGCGCGGGCGAGCAAGTGCCCGCCGATACGTATGTTCTCGTCGATGCTGAGATCGGGGAATACTCCCATTTCTGACATAAAGGCAATGCCGCGCCGAACCCGACGATCGATACGGAGGTGGGTTATGCTTTCGCCGCCAAAACGAACCTCTCCTTTCCATGCGGGAAGCAGGCCGATCAGTACCTTGAGTAGCGTGGTTTTGCCGGCGCCGTTGGCTCCGATCAGTACAACGGTCTGGCCTTCATGCACTGCGACGTTGGCGCCCCAAAGCACTTGCACGCGCTGGTACCCAGCTTCGAGCGATTCGCCCTTAAGAAGTTCAGCAGACATCGCTACCTCCCAGGAACACGCTTACAACCTGCGGGTCGCGCACGGCTTCGCTTAGCGTTCCCTCAAAGATCTCGTGCCCCGCGTTGAGGACAATCACGCGGTCGGTCACTTCGGCGATGAAGCCCATCAGGTGCTCAACAACCAGCAGTGCGATTCCTGAATTGGCAAACTCGCGCAGCTTGCGCGCAACGCGCTGGAGTTCGGCCTGAGGCAGGCCGGCGGCGAGTTCATCCACTAGAAGCAGCCGGGGCGCGGTCGCCAGCGCGCGCGCTAAATCGAGCATCTTCTGCTGCGAGCTGTTCAAGTCCGCCGCCGCTCGGGAGCGATACGTGTCGAGTTCGAGGGACGCCAGTATGGCGTCAGTGTCCGTCTGCTTGCCGTTGGCCGCGCCATACGTTGCAGCAATGTCGACGTTGTCTCGTACGGTCAGTGCCAGGAAGGGCTGGGGTACTTGGAACGTGCGATTGATGCCGAGCCGCACCCGCTTGTGCGAAGGCAGCCTTTCGATCCGTTTCCCCAACCAGCAAACTTGCCCTGCATCGGGTGGGTAGATACCAGAGATGATATTGATGCAGGTGGTTTTGCCCGATCCGTTGGGTCCGACCAGGCCCAGCACCTCGCCCGGCATGAGATGGAAGCTGGCGCCGTCCAGCGCGCAGAAACCGCCGAAGCGTTTAACCACCTTGTCGACGCGGAGCAGAGGAGTCTTCTCCGCCGATTGATCAGGGCACATTGATCCCCCACCGCTTAAGGAGCGGGAGCACCCCATTGGGCAGGAACAAAACCAAAGCCATGATCAACGTGCCATAGATGAGTTGAAAATACTGTGGCGTCGCGATGCCGATGCCATTGTAGATCCCGTAGAGTATCGCGACTCCGCTGATGGGGCCGACGATCGTGGCAGTTCCGCCGAACAGGGCAAATACTATCGCGAAGATGCTCATGCCAAGGTCGAAGACCGTTTCCGGATAGAACACGGAAATGTACCAGGCGTAAACAGCACCGATTAAGCCTGCAATCAACGCGCTGAGCAGCCAGGCAATGGTACGCCCGCGCACCACATCCACACCGGCCATGCTAGCGCTGACCGGATTTTCTCGAATGGCCTGCAGGGCCAGGCCAAAGCGGGAATTCCGCAGATAGACCACCATCAAGAGTGTCAAGGCGAGGATCACAACTGCAACGCTGTAGGCAAAGCGCGGCGCGTAGACGCCGCTCAAGCGGATGCCGTACGGCCCTTGCGTGACGTTCGTCAGATTGGGATTCGAAACGATCTGGGCAACTACTTCCGATGCCGCGAGACTGGCAATCGCGAAGTAGGCACCTTCCAACCGCAGCAGCGGAGTGAGAATAATACCGAGGATCAACGCCGCCAGCGCGCCCGCCACCAGCGCGAGAAGGGGAGGCGCATGCAGATGCAGTACCAGAAGGGAAAATCCGTAAGCGCCCGCGCCGAAGAATCCTACATAACCGAAAGGCAGATAGCCCGTAAAACCATAGATCACATTGATCCCCTGCGCCAGCACAAGGAAGACGACGAAGTTAAAGAGCAGCAAGTGGTTGCTGTAAACCCACGGGAGAACTGCAAAAGCCGCCACCACCGGCACCAGCACAAAGATCAGGTGGCGAAGCCCGTTACGCATGCCGCACCCGCTTCCCGAGCAGGCCTGTGGGCCGTACCAGAAGGATAAGGATGAGCAGCAAGTATGGCAGCAAGTTCGCCCACGAACTGGCATACGTCTGCATGAACATCAGGGCAACACCATAGACCACGCCGCCCAGAACCGTTCCGAGCGGCTGGCCGAGCGAGCCCATCACAATAACCGCAAACGACGTGATCGTGACCGCTACGCCCATCGCGGGCACAATGCTGCCGAACATAAACGGCGCCAGGACCCCGGCCACAGCGGCTAGCGCCAGGCTGATCCCGAACGCCAAGGCGGAGACGGCATGCACGTTAATCCCCGTGCTCAAGGCTTCGTCCCGCTGCGACATAACCGCGCGCGTGACGTAGCCGATCCGCGTTCGGTACAGATACAAATAGACCAACGCGATGCAGACAGCACTGGCGATGCCACTGACCATCCAGGAGGCAGGGAATGTCTGGTTCAAGATATGCCAGGGTTCGCTGCCCAGCACGTCTCCGGGGATTGAATACTCGCTCGTCCCGAAGCCGATGGTGGCGCACGCCTCGATGACCTGCGACAGGCCGAAAAACAAAATTAGCGAGAGCATCTCCGGGTCCTTCGACGCCTGTAGCCGGGGCACGAGCAGGTAGTAAAGCGGCCAACCGATGAGCGCGAAGGCAGCGAAAACAATCGGGATCGAGAATATGGGATTAACTCCCCGCAGCGTGAAAAGCCAATAGGCCGCGAAGCCGCCCAGCATCAGGAAGTCGCCATGCGCCAAATTGACGACCCGCATGACGCCGAAAACAAGGTTCAGGCCTAGCCCAATCAGGCTGAAGTAGAGACCGAACAGCAGTCCTGCAATCAGGGCATATTCCAGCATCGAACTCCATCGTGTGCAGCAGGCCTCGGGAAGCCGGACTCAAATTGCCGTCGCGCGCTCCGTCTGCTGCAATCTGTCACGGCGCAGGATAGGTCGGCTTGGCGTCTGCCAGGTCGTGGGGATAAACGATATTTAGTTTCAGTCCGCCCTTGCTATCGGGAACGAGCTGTCCCAGGGGTTGGATCTCACCGGTCTGCGCTCCAGTCTCATCCAGTTCGAAGTCGCCATCGAGCGTCTTCAGCTTGCCCGACTGCGCGAAGATGGCCCTGCGTAACGCCAGCTGGTCCAGGCTGTCGGTGGTCGCCAGCGCTCGATCCAGCACCAGCCCGGTCGTGTACCCGGCAACCGAGTTGAAGCCGAATTCCACGTGGCCGCCTTGGTATTTCTTGTCCCAGGCCGCTTTAAATTCAGCGAGCGTCATCCCAAAGTTCGGCTTATAGCTGATGGCCGAGGAAGTGACATACGTGTAAACGTATTGCAGGGCTTTGGGCCCGACCCCGCGCTCGACCAGTTCAGTCTCCAGGCCGGGATAGATGCCAAACAGCCATTTGAACTTGATTCCGCTTTCCTGCACGTTGCGGAAGAAAGCGATATCGTTACCGGGATAGCCAAGGTGCACGACCGCATCCGGATTGCTGGCGCGAATGTTTTGCAGCAAAACGACGTAGTTCGACGTATTGGTGGCAACACCGTTGTCATAAACAATCTCGAGTTTACCGGCATCCTTCAGGAATTTGCGTACGGCATTCGCCTGGGTGCTGGTGTAATCGTTGGTCGCATACAAGATCGCCACGCGCCGAATGCCGAGCTGATAGCCTTCGGTATTGAGGAAGTCCCCCACATATTTCGGCCAGATACTGGAAATCGGATCGGAAATCAGCACGATGTAGGGGTTGTCTTTGGTGAAAAACGTGGCGCCAGTGCCCGTCTGATCGATCAACAGCATTTTGTGATCGCGCGCAATGGGTACCCCAACGGACGTGAGTACCGAGCCGGAATCGGCAACCAGGATGTCAACCTTGTCCTGCGTGATGAGCTGGTTATAAAGCGTGGTCGCCGTGGCTGTCGAACTTTGATCATCGTAGGCAATGAGCTTGATTGGTATCTTCTTATTGAAGGGCTTTACGAGTACCCCCCCTGTTTCATTCTTTTGTTCGACCCAGAGCTTCAGGCCGTAGTACACGGGCATGGAAATCGCGGCGAACGGGCCGGAGGACGCGTAGAGCGTGCCAATCTTGATGTCTTTGGGTGTCTCGGCCGCATCGGCGGGCGTCAGCATGGAAGCGAGCAGGCAGACTAGGGGGAGCGCCAGCAGTCGTCGCGATTTCATCCTCGTTAGACTCCTTTCGGAAGAGAATTGCATGCAAACCTGATTCGATCCCTGAAAAGCAACCCGTTGTCCCTGTTGTCCCTGAGATTCGCGGAAATCATAATAATCGGGAAGAAGAAACACAAGAACGAATGTGCACTCGTCACGGGCGCGGTCCCCGAAAGCCACCATCGCGTTACCATGCAGCCTCGACGGAAGGATGATACGCTGCAGTCTGCCAGGTAACAATCAGTGCCATCTCCTGTTCTCGACGGTCTGCGTGTTCTCGAACTGACGGAAGCGCTTGCCGGCCCCTACTGCTCCATGCTTCTCGGCGATCTGGGTGCTGACGTGGTCAAGGTCGAGCGGCCCGGAGGCGGTGACCAAAGCCGCTCCTGGGGACCGCCGTTCCTCGGAAGCGAATCGGCGTACTTTTTGGCAGCGAACCGCAACAAGCGCTCGCTGACGCTGAACTACGACCATACGCGGGGCCGAGCCATCCTCGAACGCCTCGTTGCGACCGCCGACGTGCTCATTGTAAGCAGTCCTTCACCCGCATCTCTTACGCGCCGGAACATTGATCCCGAGACTCTTCTCGCACGGCACCCGCAACTGGTCTATTGCGCCATTTCAGGCTACGGGTTTACCGGACCGAAGGTGGGGTTGCCGGGGTACGACATCATCGCCCAGGCGGAAGCCGGTGTGTGGAGCTTTACGGGAGAACCAGACACTGAGCCGGTTCGCTATCCTATTGCTATTGCCGACATCACGTGTGGGCTTTATTCCGCCGTGGGCATCATGGCCGCGCTGCTGGCAAGAGAAAAATCCGGCCGCGGGCAGTTCCTCGACATGGCATTGTTTGACTGCCAGCTCACTTGGCTAGCGAACATCGGCAGCAACTACCTGAACGCTAACCAAGCGCCAACTCGCTGGGGCAACGCTCATCCCAGTATCGTGCCTTACCAGGTATTTCGTGGTGGTGATGGCCGACATTTCGTTATTGGAGTTGGCACCGAGCCTCTTTGGAGACGCTTCACCGTCGTGCTCGGCAGCGAGGAAGGGCTGGGCCGCGATCCCCGTTTTCGCACCAATGCCCTGCGGGTCCAGCATCGTAAGGAGCTCATTCCCCTGATTCAAGATGTGCTTACGCAGCGCCCCGCTGAAGTGTGGCTGGGACGACTGGCCGAAGCGCAAATCCCCGCCGCCGCCATCCGCAGTGTCGGAGAGGCCCTCAACGATCCGCAAACGCTGGCACGCGCGTTGATCGTGGAAATCGAGCACCCTGCGATCAATAGGGCCCGCAGCATCGCAAATCCGATTCGCCTCTCGTCCACTCCTGCCCTATACCGTATGCCGCCTCCCATGCTGGGGGAGCATTCGGAAGCTATCTTGCGCGAGCTCGGATATTCCCCTGACGAGATCGCGGTCGCCAAACGGGACGGAGCGATCTAGAAGCTCAAGAAGCCTGCCCAAAAACCTGCTGAGCGGCGGGTGCGTAAATGCTTGAATCTGCACGAGTGAAAATTGCTCTACTCTGCCGCCCACAAACAGCTGTTTCTGGCATTGTTTGGAACTGCTGGACGGGAGCGTTGGCGCATTTGGGAGTGGCGCGCGCGAATGCCCTGCAGTCCAGAAGTTCGCAGGGAGGCGATGCCGATCGCGTTCGTGCGCTAGCGGCTTACAAGGATTTCCTAACGCTCTGGAAAGACGCCGACCCAGATATTCCCATCCTGAAGGAAGCCAAAGCGGAGTACGCCAAGCTGCAGTAATTGCCCGTGGCAGGGAAGAGTCCTTCCTCGTTGCTTACTGTCTACCGACGAAAACCAGGCGTGGGTCCCTTAAACCACCTCGGAGTGTTGACGCTGGTATGGACTCAACCCGTCAACCGTGTCTTGGTCTGAGGCTCACGGTATTGCGCGAGCGAAGCCCTGCACAGCGTAGCGGAGCGAAGGCGGCGCCCATCCAGCTTCGACCTTCTGAAGCGGGGCGCTCTTTCATAATGCATTGACCCGGTGATCGGGGTTTTGAGCGTAAACGCCTGGTTTCGTCAGCTATAACGGGTATTCATTCTTGCGCGTCTTCCGTAGTTGCCCGCGTTGGGGGGCTGGAGACCGGGGCCGCTTGACTGCGCAGCGAGGTTCCGCAGTAGGGACAATAAATATCATTCACCCCAACGGATCGCTGACATTGCGGACAAATCGGTGTGAGCTTGTAGCTACATTGAGGGCAGAAGCCGAATCCGGGATGCAGGACATGGCCACATCGCGGGCAGGCGGTCCGCAATGGTTGCCGCAGTATAAAGTAGAGAATGATGCCCAGTGCGTTCGGAATAATTATGGCCACAATCGTCCAAAGGACCGGGCTCATGCCGCGCCGTTTGGCGTCGCGGTTTATATAACCGATGAGCAACAGATAACAACCCACCACCAGGCCGACCAAAAGTCCAAGCAAAGGCAGCGCCCAGGGGGGTGGAGCACCGGGTTTGCGGCGACTGAAGAAATCAAACGCGATCTGCGTTCCTACGAACCCAACCCCCGCTAGAACCCATGCCCAGGTCGGAATAACCTTGATTTCCGCCGCTGCTCCAGTTCGAGTTTCGTCTTTCGCTAACATAAATGTGTTCGCTTTCTCGTCGTCATTGCCGCGATCCTTCCTCGTGTTTCGTCAGGTGCGTGCCACGAGCCAACAACAGCACACTCACCACCAGCGCGGGCGCGATGAAGAAAACCATGAAGCTCACTTGCCAAATCAGGGTCGAGACCCCGGCCCACTCTCCCATCCATTCAAACAGCCGCCACAGAAGAGGTACTGTCAGGGTGGCGGAAAGGCCCACGCCCATACAAGCGAAGCCCACCAGCCACATGTGTTCTCGCGTCTCCCGAAGCCTACTGGCGTGAAAGCGCACCCGCATCTGCGTGGCTCGAACCAGGCGGGAGTCGGCAGCGACGGGCAGGGACCGCAAAGCGCCAACCACCCGGTCGGCTACTTCCGCATAATCACGGCAACGCTCGCACTCTTGCAGATGGGCCTGCAGCCGGATCTGCTGCGCATCCGAGAGATCTTCATCCAGCGCAATCAGTTCCCGCGCCTCGTCATGCGTGTCCCGCGTCATGCCTCCGCTCCCTTCAACCGCGACATCAGCATATTCAATCCGCGATACAGCCGCGACTTCACCGTACCCAGCCGCGCTCCGGTAACCGTGGCAATCTCCTCCAATGCCAATCCCTCCCTGAAACGCAACACCACGGTCTCACGATACTCCGCCGGGATGCTGACCAAAGCGGCGCTGATGCGCTCAGCCTGCTCCTGATGCGCCACAACTTCCCACGCCAAAGGCTGCGTGTCGACCGGTTCCAGAGGGGCGTGTTCTTCGTCCTCCATCAGCCCATCCAGGCTGACCGGGCTTTTCTTCCGCAGATAATCGATAGTCAGATTTCTTGCCACCGCATAGAGCCAGGTGCTGAATTGGTGCTTGCCGTCGTACTGATGGCCGCGCTCCAGCACGCGAATCCAGGTTTCCTGGAAGAGGTCTTCCGCCAGCTCACGATTGCCCACCAGGTACACCAGATAACGAAGCAGCCGGTGCTGATACTGCTCGATGAGGCGGTCCAGCAAGTCTGGATCGCGCCGACGAAGACCGCGAGCAATTGCGCTAGCCTCGGACTCCATGCCCATCACGAAGTAATACGCTGCGGCGTTCATGCTACCTGATCATACGGGCGAGGGCCTGAGAAAGATGCAAGAACAGAGACGGTCTTGTACATGGGGGCTAAGTTATTACTGCTGAGGTAGATACTTGATCGCAGGATTCCAGGTTGAAGCCATGCTGTTCCTTCTTGGCGAAGCATCCGGATAGCGCTCATTGACCAAATCGAGAGTACAAAACGTCACTTTGGATGGTGCTAAAACTCACAGACAGCAGCGCTCCGGCAAGACTACTATGGCCTTGGAGGGATCAAAACTGAATACTACAAAATGGCAGCCCGGCCCCGTATAAAGGAGAGGCGTCTCGGTCCATCCGTCGCTCGACGGCGAGGGGCCGGGCTTTGTGATTTTTCCCGACTCGAAAGACGACCCACAGTGCCTCTTGCCCAAAGCATAGGTCGGCAGGTTGTTCGTCAAACTTCAAAGTAACCGGAAACCTTCGTAGTGACGGACGACCCAAAGACTGTTGTTGCAAAATCTCGATATCAGTCATCGACCCCGACCGGGCCAATTCTCATCGTGGCAGCGGCACACCCACCGGGTTCGCGGACATTCTTGCCTCGTTCTTCATGCGCTGTATGAGCAGGATCAGCTTGCGGTCCCGAGCGCTGCTGCATGGTGCGTCGCACGCCTCAAGGTCCTCCAATAAGCGGCAGTGCCCCCGGCACTGTTCAGTGCCCATCAGCCTTACAGATGCCTCGCCTGGTTCCGGTTCGGGCAGGAGGTGGCGTAGCCGCGGGGTGAGGATCGAGATGGAACTGCCGCAACGGTGTTCGAAAACCAGCACGTTGAAATCCGGATTGGTGATCACGGCCTGAAGGCCCAGCAAGCGGACAGCTGGATCCAGGACGAAGCTGTCCCACGTGGACCACGCGCATTTGCACGCCCCGCAGGTCTGAAAGTCGCCGGCCACGGACTGGACAGTCATAGCCAGAATTTATTAGATCACATCAAAATACGCTTGTGGGTCTCCGAATACCGACGTGTACCGTCAGCATCATGACTGGCAACTCGGACAACACGGTTCCACGATGGAGAGGGTGGCAAGCCTTTTCAACCAACCTGCATGTAGCTCCCCGAATCGGCACTAACCTCGGATGGCTGTTGTAAAATCCGGATTACACTCGTTGACCAGCTTTCAGGCTTAGAATGCCTCATGCGCTGGGTCCTGCTATTTTTCGGGAGTCTCGCCGCTGGAGTGTTGGCGATTGTGCTGTCGCTGGCCTTACTGCTCGTGTCGCTCTCTATATACGACAGGTATGTTCTGGGAATTGTCTCAAACGGGTCGGTCGGTTGGGACCCTGTTTCGATTTTCGGACGATGGGTGATCGGCATTCCACTACTCATCTTCGGGCTTGGTTGCAGCGCCGGCTTCTGGTTTCTTAGCAAGCGATTGCATAGCTAGACCAGCGGTCCCTAGGCTTGTGGTTGGCGTTAAATCCTGTGGGTGTTGAAAAAGTCACTGCGATTAGCAGGTGAGATTTAGCAAAAACATGTTAGAAGGAGAAGGTCCTTCCCATGCTGCGCTGGATTTCAATCCTCGGAGGCCTGCTGATCATGATGGGGCAACACGATCGTTCCGAAGCCTTGTTTTATTACTTCCGCCTGGAAGATCAGGTTCCTGAGACTCACCTGCTGCGGCTCATCGATAGGCACATCAGCTTTGCCTTCGTGCGGGAGCGGCTGCAAGAGAGTTACAGCAATACGGGCCGCCCGTCCATCGATCCCGAGCTTCTGCTGCGCATCCTGTTGATCGGCTATCTGTATGGCATCACCAGCGAACGCAAGTTGGTCGAGGAACTGCGCATGCATCTGGCGTGGCGCTGGTTTACCGGCTTGGGTTTCGATCAGGAGATCCCGCATCACTCGACGTTTTCCAAGAACCGACACGGACGGTTTCAGGAATCGAAGCTGTTCGAGCAGGTGTTTGAACAGATCGTGCGGCAGTGTGTGGAAGTGGGATTGGTCAAGGGCGAAGATCTGTCGGTAGATGGCAGCTTCGTGGAGGCGAACGCGGCGAAACAGAGCCGTATTCCCCGGGAGCAACTAGCGGAAGCGGCTGAAGTCCATCACACCCTACGCCAGTATCTGGTGGAACTGGAACAACAGAACCCGGTGGAAGAACCGGTGCATGAGCAAGATCAGGTGTCGACCACCGATCCCGATTCCACCTACGCCACCAAGGGGGGCACGCCGGCTCGACTGGGGTATTACGACAACTATTTGGTGGACAATCCCAGCTGCGTGATTGTGGGAGTACAGGCCACCGCGGCGCGTATGAGCCAGGAAACCGTGGCCGCGCAAGACATGCTCACCCGTTTCACCGAATGGCAAGGACGAGCGCCGGAATCGGTGGCGGCCGATACCACCTACGGAAATGGCGAGTTCCTGCAATGGTTAGCGGATCGGGACATCACTCCGTACATGCGAACCCGGGACAGTATTCACAGAAAGAACAGCCCGTTCTTTGGTCCTGAGCAGTTTACCTATCAGCCCGAAAGCAACAGCTACCGCTGCCCCGCAGGGCAGCAACTCAACTATGGCGGTCGCAACCAGCGGAACCGCACCTATGCCTACATCGGAACTCGCAAACGTTGCGGTGCGTGTGTGCTAAAAGGGCAATGCACCAGCGGAGCGTTTCGCTTTCTTGCCATCCACAGGGAGGAACCCGCCCGGCAACGCGCGGGACTTGGCGAGCACGCCCGAGTTTGCGCAGGCACAACGGCAGAGGAAAAAAGTGGAAGCCTTGTTCGCGGAACTGAAGAATCAGATCGGGCTGCGCCGCTTACGCTTGCGGAGGCTGAAGTTCGTGCGGGAGCAGTTCTTCCTGGCCGCAGCGGCCCAGAACATCAAGCGCCTAGTGCGGTTCCTCAGCCAGCCGATAACACCGGTTCTGCCAGCCACCGCTTAGCCGAACAGAGTGAAGAAAAACTTGGCAGCGGCACTCGTAGCTGAAAAGGACGTTCTGCTGACGTACTTTTTCAACACCCACGCCTGTTGACATCAACTATCCCAAATGCGGCTCCTGGGGGGCGAGCGTTTTCCGCCTGAGGCTAACCACCGCGTGGTACGTGCTGGCTATAAGGAGACCAACGGGTATCAGCGCGAGCAGGTACGACGGTAAGAGTTGCAGAACTAAGTGCGGCTCTAACGCCAGCGTAGTGTAGGGTAGTCGAAAGAACGTAACGACCAAAGCCGGAGCATAGAACGACCAAATCGCTACACTCGCGCAGAGCGCCGTCGTCGCCGCCGCCCGCGCCTTCCTTATCGCAAGCAACGCTGCGATGAGCAGGACGAGCGAACCGCACAGTGCGACGTATTGGGTGCGGCTTGTGGGAGCACCCCAAATCGACCACGCCAACAGCCAGCACACTTGCGCTCCGGTAGCAAGCGCAGTCGTCAGGTACAGCAGCAACGCTCTCATCGACGGCATTCTACCCCTAAACCACCGCCGCCCACTCGATGACTGTTGAAAAATCGCTCCTAGCTTTTAGCTCTTAGCTTCTAGCTAAAAGCCAAGAGCTAAGAGCGATTTTCTCGGCGCTCTCCGCGTCTCGGCGGTGAAAATGGGCTATAGCACGCGTTCCTGCGTATAACCCGCAGCGCCCAGAGCCGAGATGATTTCGGCAATATGATCGGGCCCGCGAGTTTCCATGGTGATTTCGATCGCGGTCTCCCCCAGCCCCACGCCGTGGTAAGCGCGGTCGTAGTCCGTCTCGACGATATTGGCGCGATGCTGCGCCAGAATCGATGTGAGGCGATTGAGCGCTCCGGGATAATCGGGAAGGTGAACGCGCAGCCGCACCAGAACGTCCATCTTTGACGAGGCCGCGCTCGATGATGCGTGAGAGCAGCGTAACGTCAATGTTTCCGCCGCAGACGAGCACGGCAACTTTCTTCCCGACGAGGGGCAGTTTGCGATTGACCAGAGCGGCGATAGCGGCCGCGCCGGCGCCTTCGGCCAGAGTCTTTTCGCGCTCCAGCAGCAGCAGGATGGCGTTGGCGATTTCTTCCTCTTCGACGGTAACGATGTCGTCCACGTACTTTTGAACCAGCGGCAGGGTGCGGTCGCCGGCGCGGCGCACGGCAATGCCATCGGCGATGGTGGAGGCCGCCATGACCGTCACCGGCTTACCCTCCGCGACGGCAACCTTCATCGACGGCAGGCGCGAGGGCTGCACTCCGTAAACTTGAATTTTGGGATTCGATTCTTTCAGCGCGCAGGCCATGCCGCCAATCAGCCCTCCGCCGCCGATGGGGGCGATGACGGCTTCGAGGGCCGGATGCTGCTCCATGAGTTCCAAACCGATAGTGCCCTGCCCGGCGATGACGGCGTCGTCATCGAAGGCATGCACGAAGGTGAGGTGCTCAGCCTGGCTGCGGCGCACGGACTCTTCAAAAGCTTCGTCGTAGTTGGCGCCGTGCAAAACCACGTCGGCTCCGTAACCGCGCGTCGCCGAGACCTTGATGAGAGGCGTGGTCAGGGGCATGAAGATCTGCGCCCGGATCCCGAGCTTCCCGGCATGGTAGGCCACGCCCTGGGCGTGATTTCCGGCCGAGGCCGCGATCACGCCCTGGGCGCGTTCTTCGGGGCTGAGCAAGAGCAACTTGTTCAGCGCGCCGCGCTCTTTGAAAGAGCCGGTTCGCTGCAGGTTGTCGAGCTTCAAATAGACGTGGTTGGCGGTGGATTCAGAAAACGTCTCCGAACGCGCGCAGGGCGAAAGGTAGATAAAGTTGCGAATACGGCCCAAGGCCGACTGGATGTCGTTGAGTGTGATCATTTTCTGAACTAAGGCTGCCAACTCAAGGGATGCCAACATCTTACCTGAACACACTGGAGGCGCGGCTTGCCGCGTCTCCCAGACCGGGCAAGCCCCGTCTCTACAAAGCAGAAGAGAAACGAAGGGAGCAGGGTGCAATGGACCCAAGTACAGCTTTCGTAATGGCACTTTAGGACAGGGGCCACGCCCTTCCGAAACCTATGCAGCCGCGAAAAGACGCGCCAGAATGGGGTTTCAGAGGAGTTCATCCCCTGGGACTAATGCCTACTTCGACTGTTGCCACTCTTGCCCCTTCTTCCGTGCATCGCAAGACGGTTGCGCGCGTCGCGCTGTTTGATTTGCCCGAGGCGTCCGCGCAGCTGATCACGGAGTGTTTCCGTCAATATGGAATCGAAACGGTTTCGATTGCGCGCGAACAAGCGGATCGACTGCAACGCGAAAAGTTCGAGGCCTGCGTTTTGCCCCTGGGAGAAGCAGCCGGCAGCATCATCGAGATGGCGCGAGGATCGGCTTCGAACAACCGGATCGTCATTTACGGGCTGGGCGGGACTGCGCAGGATGCCATGCGTTATTCGAAGTTGTGCATCAACGCGGTGTTTCACGAGCCGTTGGAACGCTCCGCGGCGATGAAACTGGTGCGCTCAACTCGAATGTTGGTGCTGCATGAATTCCGCCGCTATGTGCGTATCCCCGTCATGACGGAGGTTGGGGTGGTGATGGCTGACGGCGATCGCATAACCACCACCAGCCAGGAGATCAGTTCGGGAGGAATGTCGCTCAAGGGCAATCACGTGCCCGAACAAGGGAGCCTGGTGGAAGTGTCGTTTTCTTTGCTGACGCTGCCGCGCGTCTGGGTGCGCGGGTACGTGACGTGGAAGAAAAGCAACAAGACCTTCGGAATTCGCTTTGACCCGACCGACGAGCGGCGCCAACGGCTCAAAGAGTGGATCGAGGCCTACCTGGAAGCGTAAGAAATCTGCTGTCAGCTCTCAGCTGTCAGCTTTCAGTTAAACCTTCTGCCCCGGCTACAATAGCGGCGTGAGTTCTTCTTCCGCCGCCGTCGAGCCTGAGCAGCCCTCTGTTTTGGAAACGCTCCGATTCTCGCTCGCGCAAAGAATTCTTTTATGGTTCATCAGCTGGGCAACCTATCTGGCCATTTCGCTGATCGGTCCGACTCTTCGCTATTCCATATCGTGGGAAGAGCCGCCATCGCCGCCGGACGCGATCTACGAAAAACCGGTGATCTACTCTTTCTGGCACCGGGCCGTGTTCCCGAGCGCGTGGCTGTGGAGAAAGAGCGGGATCGCAGTCATGGTGAGCCGCAGCTTCGACGGCGAATACATAGCTCGGACCATTGAAAAACTCGGCTTCGTCGCGGTGCGAGGGTCGAGCAGCCGCGGCGGCGCGAAGGCCCTGCTCGGCTTGCGAAACCAACTGGAACAGGGCAACCTGGTGGCGTTTACGATCGACGGTCCGCGCGGCCCGAAATACGTGGCCAAGCCGGGTCCCGTGCTGCTGGCGCGCGCCAGCGCGTTTCCGATGGCGGCGTTCTACGTGGCGCTAAGCGATGCCTGGGTGCTGAATACGTGGGATGCACTGATGATCCCCAAGCCATTTTCGCGAGCGCTCGTGCGTTTCAGCGCCAAGATGCGATTTCCCGCCGACGGCGCCGAGGCGGAATTGGACGCCCAGACGGAAGAGTTTCACCGACAGTTGCAGGCGGCGCTAGAGCGCGTAACCCGGTTCGCCGAGGGGCACGTCGCGCAAGTAGGATCGCGGGAGTTTCCTGTAATAAAGAGCTAGCAACCTAAGTGGAGAGCCGGGCGCCCCCGTCCTACTCGATGGGCGAGACGCCCGTCCCACCACAAGCAATTGACTTTGCACCGAAGTGCCCGGTAGATTTGCTGGGCTGCTGTTTTTGCTCTTTCTCAAAATTAGGTTCGCGCATGATCGTAGGCCGGCGACGCGCTGGCGCTATGGGAAGCGGGTGCAATTCCCGCGCTGCCGCGCAACTGTAAGCGAGGAAGCCGCAACCGGTCACTGGGGTATCTGAGATGACACCCTGGGAAGGCCGGCTGTAGTAACCGGATGCTGGGCCAAAGCTCATTCGAGCAAAAGCTCACATCCTGACTCGCAAAGCCAGGAGACCGGCGTGAACCGTCCACACAACCCTTTCGCGTGATAAAGGAGACGTGCATGCGCTGTTCCCGTCTGTTCGCTAGTTTTCTGTTGGCCATCGGTCTGGTGTCCATCCTGACGCCCATCGCTTCCGCCGAAATCAAAATTAAAGTCGTCGATCCGCAAGACGCCGCCGTCGCGGGCGCCGAGGTTCAATTGCTCAAGCTGGGCAAGCCCGCTCCCGCTGCCATTCAAAGCACGTCCGCCGAAGGTCTCGTGCTTTTTCGCGAAGCGCCATCCAGTTCTTATCGTGTCCAGGTGTTGGCTCCAGGCTTCGCGCCAGAAATGGCGACGCTGGACGTTTCCTCAACCACCGAAGTCACCACCATCAAGCTCCGCCTGGCAACAGCAGCGGAAACCGTGGTCGTCACCGCGACCCGCACTCCGGTTCCGAGCCAGGCCGCGGGCGCCCAGGTCGACACTCTGAGCAGCCAGCAGTTGGAAGTAATGCAGCCGATTGCCGCGGACGACGCCATGCGTTTCCTGCCGGGCGCAGTCGTGAACACAGCCGGGCAGCGCGGCGGAATCTCCTCTCTCTTTGTTCGCGGCGGCGAGTCCACCTACAACAAAGTGATTGTCGATGGAGTGGCCATCGATAACCCGGGCGAAACCTTTGACTTTGGCACTCTACCCCTGGCGCAGGCCGATCGCGTGGAATTTGTGCGGGGCGCGCAGAGCACCTTGTACGGCTCCGATGCCATGACCAGCGTAGTGCAGGTATGGACGCGCACCGGGAACACTCCCGTCCCCGAGCTCCGCTTCGGCGCCGATGGAGGGAATTTCGGGACTGCCAACGGCTACGCGTCTCTAGCCGGCGCCCATCGACGCTTCGACTATAACGTCTTCGGCGACCAGTTCAACAGCAACGGCCAGGGCGTAAACGACGCGTACTCGGATTCGCTGGAAGGCGCGAACGTCGGAGTGAAGTTGACCGACCAGGTCTCTTTGCGCGTGCGCACGCGCCACTCCAACAGTCACACGGGGGTTCCCGGGGAGTGGAGCTTCAACGGCTACGATCCGCTCGTCCCAGTGAATGGCCCGTCGCAACCCAATGAACCCCTGCCGCCCGATCCCAGCGAATGGTCGCAACTCAACAGCCTGCTGGGCAGCGTGGAACTTACGGTAGCAGCGCCAAGTGGATGGCAACACCGCCTCACTGGTTTCGATTATCTCTATCGCTACATCGAATTGAACGTAAATGGCGATCCCTCCCGCGTCTACCAATACGCTCCTGGCCTATGGGCCTCGTTTGACTATCCGTCTCACGAATACGACCATATCAACCGCGTGGGATCTGAATACCAGGGCGATTACTCCGAGCGAACCTCTGAGCGAATCTCGACCCACTCCACCTTCGGCTATCGCATCGAAAATGAAAACGGCGTGGTGGGAGATCTTGATTACCCTCCTTCCACCTCTGGGCAACGTTTGACTCAGGATGTATACCTGCAACAGCAGTTCACGCTGGGCAGGCTCTCGGCGATCGCGGGCGGGCGTTTCGTTCACAACAGCGTATTCGGCAATACGGGCGTGCCTCGGGTCGCTCTAACTCTGCTGGCGTTGCGTGGGGGAGAATTATTTTCTGGAACACGCTTGCGCTTTTCCTATGCCACTGGGTTCATGGAACCCGCGCTCTACCAGACTTTTGCCGGTCTGCCCTACTACGTCCCGAACCCCGGTCTGCTGCCTGAGCGAACCCGAGCCTTCGAAGCCGGCTTCCAACAGAATTTGTTTGCAGGTCGCTGGACCATGGACGCCACCTACTTCAACAACCTCTTCCACGACCAGATTGAGGCCGCACCTAATCAGGAGCCGTATCAAGGCCACACGCCGGGCAGCCTGTTCCAGTTTTTCAACGTGCAACAATCACTCGCTCACGGCGCCGAAGTTCAGCTGCAAGGCAGGATCTGGAAAAGCGTGTCGCTGAACACCGCCTATTCCTACACCTCAACCCAGTATCTGCAAGCTCCGCTCTGCACCCCTGCAAATTTTTGCGACCCTCTGTATGACACGGGAAATCCCTTGCTCCGTCGCCCCAAGCACTCGGCAACAACTCTCCTTAGCTATCTGGGGACACGCTGGAGCGCAAACGCGGGCGGAAGCTTCGTGGGCCGCCGTCCCGATTCCGATTTTGAGAACTTTGGCATCAACCACGCCGCCGGCTACGCGCGCGTCGATCTGGGTGCGTGGTACGCAATCAATTCGCGAATCACGGCATACGTGAATGTCGAGAATGCGCTCAACGCTCATTACAACGAAGTGGTGGGCTATCCAGCATTGACAGCGAACTTCCGCGCCGGAATGAGGTTCCGCATTGGAGGGGAGTAAGTAAGAGCGAAGCGATCCTGATACGATCTCCGAAATGAATCCGGTCGCTCTTTACTTCGCATCCGGCGACTCACTCTACGCTGGAGCAGGCGTACTCCTACTAGCGATACTCATTTCGGGACACCTAAGGCAAGGCTGGATGTTGCGCTTGCGGAATGTGGCGGCCTGGCTGCCGCTGACGCTAATGGTGATGGCTAGCCCGCCGTTCCCGTGGATCGTTGATGCGATCTACCTCGCGGCGTTTCTTTTGTGGCTTGCTGTGGCGAACCAATGGCTGGCGTGGCCGGGGACCAGATGGCGTCCCTTCTCGGCTGCGGCACTTCTAATCGCGCTACTGACGCTCACGGCCCTGGAGCTCTCCCGCCGTAGAATGCCGGCGATAGTCGGTGTTCCAGCCGATCATCTCGTGGTTATCGGCGATTCGATTTCTTCGGGCATCGATCTGCGCGTGCCGGCGTGGCCCATTGTCATGCAGCAACTGACTGGCGTACCAGTGAAAAACCTTTCAAGACCCGGAGCTCAGGTGGCTGAAGCAACAGACATGGCGAAGAAAGTTACGCCGGATGACCGGGTCGTGCTGATCGAGATTGGCGGAAATGATCTGCTTGGCGACGTACCATCCGCCGCGTTCGAGAAGAACCTTGACGCCGTTCTGTCAAAACTGGCGATGCCGGGCCGCACGACAGTTATGTTCGAGTTGCCGCTGTTGCCATACAAGGTCGCGTATGGACAGATCCAAAGGCGTCTGGCCACGAAGTACGGTATCTGGCTGATCCCAAGACGATGTTTCATTGAGGTAATCGGCAGCGCAAATGCGACCTCTGATGGACTTCATCTTTCGGAGTCTGGCGCCCATCGCATGGCAACACTCGTGGCGACAGTTCTTTCACCCGTGCTGAAGTCTCACGAGGAGGGGTAAGCGGGTAGTCGCTACAACTCTACCGTCGGCTGTCGGCCGTCTCTTTCGGCTCGCCATCGGGTTGCAGATCGCCCACCTGAAGCTTATCCGGCGCAACCGGCCTGCGCGGCGGAACCGCGGCTGCTCCGCCGTTGTAGCGGTGGCGGACTTCGTGCAGTTTCTCAACTTCTTTTTCACCCAGTGGTTGCGCGTTGCCAAGCAGGTGCGTGACCAGCGCGATCTTCGCGAAGTGCTCCACGGTTTCCATTTTCATGTAGGCACTTTCAAGCGACGATCCAAACGTCACCACCCCGTGATTCGCCATCAGTATGGCGTCATGCTGCGGAATCAGGGGCGCGAGAGCATCGGTCAACTCGGGAGTGCCCGGGGTGCCGTAACGGGCTAGCGGGATCGAGCCCAGTCCAACCACGACCTCGCACACCAGCGGCCGGTTCAGATCGTAACCGGAAGCGGCAAACGCCGTGGCGGTCGGCGGGTGCGCGTGCACAATTCCATGCACGTCGGGGCGCAGGCGATAAATCAGCAGGTGCATGCCGATCTCGCTCGAAACTGTGCGCGTACCGGCGAGGCGTTTTCCGTCCATGTCCACAATCACCAGGTCGGAAGCGCGCATCCTGCCCTTGCTTATGCAGGTAGGAGTCGCCAGCAGGCGTGTTTCGTCGAGACGCACCGACAGGTTTCCGTCAGTGGCTGCAACAAATCGGTTTGCGTGCAGCAGGCGGCCGAACTGCACAATCGCAAGACGATGCTGGCGGTCACTACCCATTGCGCTCATGTTACAGCACGCCTCGGAAACCTTACAAGAACAAGCAGGTCAAAAATATGTAAAAGCCAGTGGAGAGATTATGTAAAAGCTGGTGGAGAGCCGGGCGTCCCCGCCCGGCCGCCGAGCCGCAGGACGGGCGAGACGCCCGTCGCTCCACGATATGGCCCCTTGGAACCGGTCTTCAAATGATAGTCAAACCCTATAATCTCCTCGATGCTCGTCTCGGACTTCCACTATGATCTGCCGCCCGAACGCATTGCCCAGGAGCCGTTGGCGGACCGCGCTGCATCGCGCCTGCTGCATGTGAATCGGCTCAATGGAACCTGGCTGGGTCAAAGCTGGCAAGACCGGAAATTTCGCGAATTCCCCGACCTGCTGCGCCCCGACGACCTGCTGGTCCTGAACAATACGCGAGTGTTCCCCGCCCGTCTCTACTGCCACCGGAGCGGAGAGCGGGCCCAGCCCCTGAGCCCGCACAATCCAGCGGCCCGAGATTTCCTCCGCGGGCAAGTCGAAGTTCTGCTGACCCGCCAGGTGGCGGACGATCCGATCGAGTGGGAATGCCTGGTACACCCCGGTCGGAAGATCGGGATCGGAGAGAAACTCTACTTTGGCAAGCCATTCGAATGCGACTCCGAACTGGAAGCCGAGGTCACCGAGCGAGGCGCCTTCGGCGAGCGGCGCATCCGCTTCGCCCCAGTCCCCGATTTCTTTGCCCGCATCGACCGCATCGGACACGTGCCCCTTCCGCGTTATATCGACCGCGACGACCGTGCCGCCGACCGGGAGCGCTACCAGACCGTCTACGCCCAAACGCCGGAGTCAACGGCAAGATCGGTGGCCGCGCCCACTGCCGGCCTGCACTTCACGCCCGAGATTCTCGAGCAGATTCGCGCCCGCGGAATCGAGATTGCCGAGATCACATTGCACATTGGCCTGGGCACCTTCCAGCCGGTGCGAACCGAAAAAGTGGAAGATCACAAACTGCATCGGGAGCAGTACGAGATTCCAACGGAAGCAGCGCAAGCCATCAACCGGGCGAAAGCCCAGGGGCGGCGCGTGGTAGCCGTGGGCACAACCACCGTCCGCACATTAGAGTCCGCCGCAGAGTTCGCAGGAAAGCTCGCTGCGGAACGAACCAGTGAGAGTCGCGTAGAGGCCGGACAAGGCGAAGCCGACGCGTTTATCTATCCCGGCTATCGCTTTCGCATCGTAGACGCGCTGCTGACGAACTTTCATCTGCCGCAATCGACCCTGCTGATGCTGGTGTGCGCGCTCGGCGGTAAAGAGTTGGTGATGGCCGCATATCGCCACGCGGTCGAGGCAGGCTACCGCTTCTACTCCTATGGCGATTGCATGTTCATCGAGTAGCGGTCGGTGGCGCAAGGTGTTTCGTATCAGGGCATCGCTTTAGCGATGTCGTAAATTCCTTGCCATGTACGCGCCTTCAGGCGCTGGGGTACGCACCATCTGAAACATATGTAAACTTGTTTTGAATTGATCCAGCCGCTCCTACATAGCCGACGCGCCATGATCGCCGTCGTTGCTCTGGGCCTGACCTTCGCGGCGCAGGCGCAAAGCAAGACTGCACCCGCGCCAGTTGCCACACCGGCAGCCAAGTCTGGCGCAACAGGCAACGAAGACGCCCAGCTCTACCGCAACACCACTTTCGCATTCCGCTATCAAATTCCCTACGGCTGGGTGCATCGCACCACGGAGATGCAAGAGGGAAACGAAGCTGGTAAAGGAGAAGTCCTGCTCGCGGTCTTCGAGCGTCCTCCCGAGGCCACCGGAGACACCATCAACTCCGCAGTCGTGATCGCCTCCGAGAGCGCAGCGTCCTATCCCGGCCTCAAGAAAGCCGAAGACTACCTCGGCACGCTCACGGAACTCGCGACCGCCAAAGGTTTCAAAGCCGAAGGCGAACCGTATGCGCTCGAAGTCGAGTCGCGCCACCTTCTACGCGCCGATTTCGTCAAGCCGCGGAGCGACAAACTCACCATGCGCCAGTGCACGCTCGTCCTGCTCGCGAAGGGTCAGATCGTCTCGTTCACCTTCATCGCCGCCAGCGAAGATGAACTAGACGACCTGATGGACGGCCTACATTTCGGCAAAGCAAAACCATCCGCACGCTAGAGCATTCCTGAAGTTCGTTGGTGTGGGGACGGGGTTTTGCCCCGTCCAAGCGGGGCAGAGCCCCGCTTCAGCTGAGCCCAAAAGCCACGTCCCTAAGAGCAACAAAAAGCGCCGTTTATGGTATCGATTCAGCCCTCAAAATAAGCGCCCTTTGTGTTAAAATAACGCAAGCTCTGGTGACAGCTAACTAGCAGAAAATTCAATAAGTTGACCTCACCCGAGCAGTCCCGGAATCGTCCCTCCAGCCAGGCGTCCGAATCCGGCATTCTCCACGGAGCAGAATGGCCACGAAAGAATTGCAAGCCGAACTCGTTGATGGGAAGATCATCGACGCGAAAAACGACGCGAAGAACGACGACGCGAAGAACAAGAACGGCAAAACCACCAACGGAGACTACACCGCCGATTCCATCAAAGTCCTCGGGGGCATGGAAGCCGTGCGCAAGCGTCCCGCCATGTACATAGGCTCGACCGGCGAACTCGGCCTGCATCATCTGGTCTACGAAGTAGTCGATAACTCGGTGGACGAAGCGCTAGGCGGCTATGCCGACAAAATCGATGTCACTATCCACCTCGATAACTCCATCACCGTAGTCGACAACGGTCGCGGCATCCCCGTCGGCAACATGGAGCACGACGGCGAAATGGTTCCCGCCGCGCAGGTTGTCATGACCGTGCTCCACGCGGGCGGCAAGTTCGACACCAACTCCTACAAAGTTTCCGGAGGCCTGCACGGCGTAGGCGTAAGCTGCGTAAACGCGCTAAGCGAAGAACTAGAGCTAGAAATCTGGCGCGACGGTTTTACCTGGGAGCAGACCTACTCCAAAGGCGAGCCCACCAGCAAGCTGAGAAAGACCGGCGCCGCCAAAGTAAAGACAGGCACCAAGGTTCACTTCGTTCCCGATAAAACAATTTTCACCACCACCCTCGACTACAACTTCGACACGCTCTCGCAGCGCCTGCGCGAGCTGGCGTTCCTGAACAAGGGCCTGGTGATCACGCTCACCGACGAGCGCCAGACCGACTCGAAGACCAGCGAAGCCAAGCGTACCGAGTTCAAATACAACGGAGGCATCGCAGAATTCATCAAGCACCTCAATCGCGGCAAGCAAACGCTCCACGACAAACCGATCTACATGGAAGCCGACAAAGATGACGTGCACATAGAAATCGGCCTCCAGTACAACGACGCCTACTCCGAATCCGTTTTCAGTTTTGCCAACAACATCAACACCGTCGACGGCGGCACGCATCTCTCCGGCTTCCGCACCTCGCTCACCCGCACCATCAACTATGCCGGACAGCAGATGGGCCTCTTCAAAGACGTAAAAGAAAATCTAACTGGAGACGACGTCCGCGAAGGCCTGGTAGCCGTAATCAGCGTCAAGATGCCCCAGCCGCAGTTCGAAGGTCAGACCAAGGGCAAGCTGAATTCCGACATAGCGGGCATAGTGCAAGCCGTAGTCAACGAAAAGCTGGGAGCATTCTTCGAGCAGAACACCGCCGTAGCCCGCAAGATCATCAACAAAGCGATCGACGCCGCAAGAGCCAGAGAAGCCGCCCGCAAAGCCCGCGACCTCACCCGCCGCAAAGGCGCGCTCGATGGCGGAGGACTCCCCGGCAAACTAGCCGACTGCAGCGAGCGCGATCCCAACCGCTGCGAGCTTTTCCTGGTAGAGGGAGAATCCGCAGGCGGCACCGCCAAACAGGGCCGTGACCGCCGCTTCCAAGCCATCCTCCCGCTCAAGGGAAAAATTCTGAACGTGGAAAAAGCGCGCTACGACCGGATGCTGGCCCACGAAGAAATTCGCGCCATGATCACCGCCTTAGGCACCGGCATCTCGAAAGAAGATTTCGATCCCACCAAAGTGCGCTACGGCAAAATCATTCTGATGACCGACGCCGACGTGGACGGCTCGCACATCCGCACGTTATTGCTTACGTTCTTCTTTCGACACATGCAGGAGCTGATCAAGCGCAGCAACGTCTACATAGCGCAGCCCCCGCTCTTCGGCATCAAGAAGGGTAAGAGCCACCAGTACATAAAAAACGAGCATGAATTCGTCAAGGTCATGGTGAAGCGCGCCTCCGAAGGCCTAATCATTCGCTACGGAGAAGGCGCAGCCAAACTAGAAGGCGCGGCCCTGACCAAGTTCATCACCGTGCTCAACGAGTACCTGGGATTTCTGGACAAGCTAAACAAGCGCATACGCGAAGAGCAAATCACCGCCCTGCTGCCGAAACTCGACTTAGCCAAGCGCGCCGACTTCGAAGGCGACAAGAATACTCCGCCCAGGAAAATCGAGAAACTAGAAAAAGAACTAAAGCGCCTGCAAAAAGACCTGAAACTAAAAAGCGTAGAAACGCGCTTCGACGAAGAACATAATCTCTGGGCGCTCATCTTCGTAAACGCGCAGGGCGCCGAGCACATCATCAACTGGGAGCTAGCCTCGACCCCGGAATCGCGCCAGCTAATCGCCAAGTTCAAGCAGATCGAGCAGTATCTAGAGCCGCCCTTCGTGGTCGAAAGCGTGCCAAGACCGGCAAAGTCGGCAACCAAAGCAGAAGACAAAAGTGAAGAGGAAAACGAAGGCGAAGAGGAAAGTCTAAGCGCGCGTGAAGACGACAACGAGAACGAAACCGAAGAAGCCGAGAAGGCCGAGAAGAAAACCGGCAAGCCAGCGCTCAAAGGAAGAGCAAAAGAGCCCGAGATCGTAGAGAAAAATACCGCCCGCGAACTCTTCGATTACGTCCTGAACGAAGGCCGCAAAGAGTACACCGTCCAGCGCTACAAAGGCCTCGGAGAAATGACCGCCGAGCAGCTCTGGGAAACCACCATGGACCCCGAGCGCCGCACCCTCCTGCAAGTCCGCCTGGAAGACATAGCCGAGTGCGAAACCATCTTCACTACCCTGATGGGCGAAGACGTAGAAGCGCGCAGAAAATTCATCGAAGATAACGCGCTGGATGTGAAGAACCTGGATATCTAACGAAACGGGTGGCACACGATGATCTACGTGAAGAGCATTCTGGCCGGACTGCTTGCACTCATCTTGGTTCCTGTGTGTCTGCTTGTCATCGTTGTGGTTGGAATGGTGATTTATACCTTGGCTCATCCGACGTCCGGTAAGGGTTCGGTGGGTTGGGACCCGATTGGTCTGTGGGTTCATATGAATCCCATGCTCTGGTCCATTCCCCTGCTCATTTTCTTCATTGGCTTTATCTGGGAATACCGAAGACTTGCACGGAGATAAGACCCGGGGTTGCCGGAAACAGTAATGGCAGTGCCAGCGCTGCTGGGTGCCCTAGGTCTCGCGCTTTTCGAGACTTGGGATTCAACAGCGTTCGTCAGTCAGCCCCTACCCAGCCACCACCCCAACTCCCGCTGAGCCCGCAGCCCGCCGAAGATCGGCGTCAGTCGTAGCCAAAGGCAGTTTGAGCCGCATCGCAAGCGCCAAGTATGCCGCGTCGTAGTTGGTCAGACCGTGATTCTGTGCGAGGGCTGGCAGTTCGAGAAGTTCGGCCGGAACTTGTTCGGCAGCGTCAATGGGAAGGGCCTCGAGCCGCCTCAGAAAGCCGTCGATTTGATCAAATGTGATCCGCTTCCGCCGATGCGCCATGAGCAAGCCGTTGCCCACTTCATAGAACCACAACATTGGAACCACTGCGCGTTTGGTGGAAAGGCTGGCGAGGATGCTGAGGCCATATTGCCGGCCGGCCTCGTCTTCCAGAAACCATTGGAGCGCCAACGAGGCGTCCAGCACCAGATCACTCACAGACGGTGACCTTCGCGGATCAGTTCCTTAACCGAGACGCCCTGCAACGGAGTGCGGTTTGCCTCGACAAAGTTGAGCATTTCCCGCACCGCATCTTCATGGTGGCCATTCCCGTCTTCCGCAACCGACGAGCGTTCCTTCTCCCGAAGAACCACAAGAGCTTGGGCAATCACTTCCTCTGCGGATCGAAAGTGGCCCGATCTCAACTCGTCGTTGACGATCTGTTCCTGCTCGGGAGTCAGATTGATATTCATGCGAAAAGCCCTGCACTCACGATCAAATCATAGCAGTTTTCCGGGGTGGATGAGCATGAGGACATGAACGACATGGCTGTTGTCATGGGGAACTGATCGCGAGCTGCCAGTTCCGAAGTGCGCCTGCGGGTCGTCTCAACCCAGAGCAGGGACAATCCCCATCCACGTGAGCAGAGCCTTTGCATTTTTCATCACAATCAGCCAGTGCGCGCCGTCACATACTCCCAACGCGCCCAATGCAAGAATGATCCCTGATGGGTCAGTGCCGAGGTGTGCCGGCCTCGTAGACGCTCTTTGACAATCGAAGGCCGAGTCGATCAGCAGGCATGGTCCCTACCAAATTCCGGAGGAAAAGCGCGGCAAGCCCCTCTAAGTCCTTATTCCGGAATATTTTGGCTCTAACTCCTTTAAACCCAAAGATCTAGCTGGAATTTCTCTCTAACCCGATGATTCTAATAGATAGGGGGAGGGGGGGGTAGTAAACACGGTGGTACAGACCGGGCACATCCCTGACAGAACAGACCGGGGACATTCCTGACACTGTAATCGACAGACGAAGGCGTGTAGAAGAACGACATGCCTTGGAAAGCGAGCAGTGTGATGGAAGAGAAGGTGCGGTTTGTGTTTGAGTATGAACAAGATCAGCACACGATGAGCGAGTTGTGCCAGCGCTACGGTATCGCACGGGAGACGGGATATGTCTGGCTCCGGCGATACCGACAGTCTGGGGTGGAAGGGCTCTTGGAATTAAACCGGGCGCCGCGGCGGCACCCGAACCAAACCGCGGCGGGGATGGAAGAGGCGGTGCTGGAGTTACGGCAGGCGCACATGGGTTGGGGGCCGCGGAAGTTGAAGCGCATTCTGGAGCGGGATCAGCCGGGGCGAAACTGGCCGGCGGCCAGCACCATCGGCGAACTGGTGCGGCGCGAGGGACTGGTGGTCGCGCGCAAAAAACGGCGGCGGACCGCGCCCTACACGGAACCGCTGGCGCATGCCGAGGGTCCCAACCGGGTGTGGTGCGCGGATTTCAAGGGCTGGTTCCGCACCGGCGACGGCGAGCGCATTGATCCCTTGACCATCTCGGATGCGCACAGCCGTTATTTGCTGCGCTGTCAGGCGGTGGAGAAGACGGATACGGCGCGGGCGCGGGGGATCTTCGAGGCGGCGTTTCGGGAGTACGGCTTACCGGCAGCGATCCGCACCGATAACGGAGCGCCCTTTGCCTCGCACGCGGTGGCGGGGCTGTCGCGACTGGGGGTGTGGTGGATGAAGCTGGGGATCGTGCCGGAGCGGATTGCGGCCGGACATCCGGAGCAGAACGGACGGCACGAGCGTATGCATCGCACGCTGAAGCAGGAGACGGCCGAGCCTCCCGCCGTCAACCGGCGGGCGCAGCAGCGCGCCTTCGATCGCTTCCGCCAGGAGTATAACGAACAGCGTCCGCACGAGGCCTTGGCCATGCAAACCCCGGCCGCGATTTATGCGCCGTCGCCGCGCTCCTATCCGGCGAGGGTACCCGAACCGGAGTACCCGACCACCATGCTGGTGCGCAGTGTGCATCATCAGGGCCAGATCCGTTGGAAGAAAAACGAGGTGTTTCTCAGTGAGGTGTTGTGGGGAGAACGAATCGGCCTGCTACCGGTCAATGAACGTTGGTTTACCATCTACTTCGCCGAGTTTCCCATCGCCCTTTTCGATGCCCGGAAGCTCAGGGTGCTGCCGTTGCCCCAGGAGGAAGATTTCTATAGCGCTGAAGCAGGGGAAGGGGACGCTTCCCCTTCCCCTGCACCCCATCCCCTCATTAAAGAGGAGGAAAAAGTGTCAGGGATGTGCCCGGCCGTACACCACTGGCAATCTTTGCCAACCGTGGAATTTGTGAGATCGGCCCACAGAATGAAGAAAGGTCTGACCCAGTGCCTACTCGAAATGTCAATTTGACCGACGAACTCGACAGCTTCGTGGCCTACCTGGTTAGGAGTGGACGTTACGAAAACGCCAGCGAGGTCGTGCGAGACGCCCTGCGGATTTTGGAGCGCGCCGAGCGCCAGCACTTGGCGACGATTCGGGCGGCAATTAACCAAGCCAAAGCCCGCGGTACAGTTGATGGATCGCAGAAGAGAGGATCCCGCAAAGTCAAAGGCAGCGGACAGGAGTGTCCGCTCTACATGAGCAGACGCGAAAATGCCCGGGATTCTTGCGAATCTCGGGCACTTGTTTAACGCTTAGAGATCGTTCTCCAGAGATCGTTGTCGCTACCTAGACGGCGGTAACGTTCTCCGCTTGCCAGCCCTTGGGGCCTTTGGTCACGTCGAACTGCACGGTTTGGCCTTCTTGCAGGCTCTTGAAGCCGCCTGCTTGAATAGCGGAGAAATGCACAAAAACGTCTTCGCCATTTTGACGGCTGATGAAGCCATAGCCTTTGGCGTCGTTAAACCACTTCACTGTTCCTTGTTCTGCCATTGATGTTCCTTTTCCTTGTTTCTTGAATTGTGCTGAGAAGATTCGCTGCTGTAGAGGGGGTTGACGCTGGTTGGCGGTACCGACCTGCAACTGCTTGTGAGTCAAACTTAGCAAGTACAGTGTAACACAAGGAACGGGAAAAAACCTCAAAATTCGGCAGTGTCCTAACAGGCTGCGGAAAAAGTCGATTTTCGCTGCCCAGCCCCTAAAAGGGGCGACCGGTTTCCGAAGACTTACGGCATCGCTAAAGCGATGCCCTGATACGAAAAGATACGAAAACTTTAATTTTCCCGCAGGCCTGTGAAGCGATGCCCTGTTACGAAACCCGAGTTTTCTGATGCACTGATCTCCGGTCGCATCCGCGGCGTACCCGCGTAGTCAATACAAGGAAGCACAAAAGGTGGCTTGATTTCTGCTTCCTCCGCCTAGAATGTTTCAAACATTTGTCCATTTTATTGTTTGAAACATATTGTTTGAAACAAGGCGCGCTCAGAATGCAACGACAGTTCACATCCAACGAGGTGATCGCCCTTACCGGAATCACCGCCCGGCAGTTGCAATGGTGGGACGAGCGCGGCATTGTGGCGCCGGTGCGCCAGGGCCATCGCCGTATCTACAACTGGGACGAACTGGTCACGGTGGCGGTGATCTGCCAGCTTCGCCGGCGCGGCTTCTCGCTGCAGCGCATGCGCAAGGCGATTGCTTTCCTGCAGCAGGAATTCGGGACCAGCCTGGCGGCTACGGTGAGCGCGTCGTCGGAGTGCCACCTGCTTAGCGATGGCACTCATCTGTATCTCCGCACCTCGGCACGACAGGTGGTCGACCTGCTAAAGAACGCCCGGCAGCCGATGTTCGATATATGCCTGAGCGACGAAGTCCGCCGGGTTCGAGGAGAGATTCAGGCGCGCAAGAAGACGGCGGTTTCGGAACGGGTTCGGCCTTTACGCAACGCAGTGAGCGTACGACGAGCGTAAATGGAAAGCGAGGAGGCATGATGATCGGCGAATTGAGCATTATCAGCGAGTGGATTCCCGAGCAGATGGAACCGGGCACCGTGTTCGTGCTGGAGAATGCGGGCGAGGTGGGAGAGCGCGAAGATCCCTATTGGGCGGTGCTCTCGTGTCCGGCTTGCGGCACGCTGGGCTTGATTACTCGCAGGCAGATGGCCGGACTGCTGCCGACCATCTGCGGCTCCGCAGAATGCTCAGCGCAGTTTTTTATTAAGGACGAAGAGATCACTCCGCGTAGGCCGTTCTGAATTTTCGCAGCTCTGGCACGGACTGGGTTGTAGCTCGCGTGCGGCCGCCTCTTTTGACACTCAACGTCAGCGACCGGAAAGCAACTCCTCCATCGACAACTCGACATCCCGCAAAATAGACCGCAGAAGGCCAGGGCCGATGATTTCGCCAGAATGCACCGGCACTGTAGTCACCCTTCCATCCGCATGTCTGAGAAAGACGTGACTGCCTCGGGTCCGTACAATTTCAAATCCAATTTTTTCGAGGAGGCGTACGAGTTCCTTGCCTTTCAGCCGCGGCAGGCGAGTCATACAGAAATCTGCTGGATCCCTACAAGTTCGAGCGATGGGGTGGCTTGATTGTCCAGCAAGCAAAGCTGAATGACTTCCCGCACTCGCTTCATCAGAGTGTCCAGGTTCTTCGCTTGGGTGTGGCAACCTCGCAGGGCAGGCACGGTCGCGACGTAGTAGTCGTCTTCATCTCGCTCGATAACAACCGTGAATTTCCGCAGTGGTCTCATGTGCGGATTTTAGCACGGTAAAAGGTGTAGCCGCGTCTCTACTAATGCGCTTTCGGGACTGCTAACTTTACTGGGACGTGTTCGACTATCTCTATGTCAAATCCTTCCAGCGCGGCTACCCTCCTTGGGTGATTGGTCAGGAGTCGGATGCGCTTCAGGTTCAGATCGGAAAGGATCTGAGCTCCCAGTCCGATCTCGCGATGCGTCTTGCGCTCGCTTTCGGGAAGGGACGGCAAACGCCGGTCGCGATGAAAGGTCAGAAACGACTGTTCCCCGATTTTTTCCGCCGAGAAACCCTTGGAGGTCTGGTGCAGGTAAATCAATGCGCCTCGCTCCTCGGCGGCTATCATCTGCAATGACGCCTCGAGGGTCTGATGGCAGTCGCAGCCGGTGGCGCCGAAAACGTCGCCCAGCAGGCAGTGCGCGTGCATGCGGACCAGGACGGGCTCGGACGAATCGCTGATATCGCCGCGGATGAGCGCCAGGTGGGATCCGCCACCGTCCACTTCGCTCTCGTAGGCGATGAGGCGGAATTCTCCGTGATTGGTTTCGACCATGGCTTCGCCCACACGATGTACGTAACGCTCATGCTGCATGCGGTAGCGGATCAACTCCGCCACCGTGAGCATTTTCATTTCATGGATGCGGCAGAACTCGGCCAGATCGGGCACCCGCGCCATGGTGCCATCGTCTTTCATGATTTCGCAGATGATGCCGGCCGGGACCATGCCGGCTAGCCGGGCCAGATCCACGGAGGCTTCGGTCTGGCCGGCGCGCACCAGCACTCCGCCTTTGCGCGCTCGCAGCGGGAAGACGTGCCCTGGCCGCGCCAGATCGGACGGGCGCGTTGCCGGATCGATTGCCGTTTTGATGGTGTGCGCGCGATCATAGGCTGAGATTCCGGTGGTTACGCCATAGCGCGCGTCAATCGCTTCGCAAAAAGCAGTGCCGTATTGCGACGTGTTCTCGCTGGTCATGGGACCCAGGTGCAGGTGGTCGAGCCGTTCTTCGGTCATGGCCAGGCAGACGAGGCCGCGTCCGTGCTTGGCCATGAAGTTGATGGCTTCAGGAGTAACTTTCTCGGCGGCGAGGGTGAGATCGCCTTCATTCTCGCGATCCTCGTCGTCAACCACGACGATCATTCGCCCGGCGCGGACCTCTTCGATCGCAGTGGCAACATCGGTAAAGGGCAGATTAGAAGTCATAAGCGTGATTCTTGCTAGCCGGTCTCCTTGCGACTTGGTCTTTGGTCTTTGCTCTTTAGCCTTTAGTCTTTAAGATTCAGTGTAAAACAGGAAAGGGCCGCCTGCGGCGACCCTTCCATCTCTTAATAAATCTGCTTCCGTGCGGTTACAGGGTGGATTCGATTTCAAAACCCCAAGCTTCCAGCAAGGGCTCTGGGATGTACTTGGAATTCTTGTTCCGGCGGGCCCATTCCCGCAGCCGTGTGGACCGCAAATATTGGTCGGGCGAGAGCTTATACTCGTGCACGACCTGTTCGAATTCTGTGATTGTAGGAGTAACCGGCCCGATCGGCTCAGGCTTACCCCAGTTCGGATTTCCGCGTCGCTTAGCCATGCAAAATGTAACCCTCTTGTGGAATAAGAACTTCTTCTTATAGATTCGCTACCTTGTTTGATTCCAAGAAGAGCCCAGGAGATTCGCCCGTGAGAACGCAGCAGCTAGCCTCCAAGGCCTCTATGGAAGCTATTGATAATAATAGGTTTTTCTATGTAAGTCAATGGGAAAGTTGGCTCCCGTCACAGCCTTTGGCGTATCCCCTTTGTACGCAGCCACTTGCAGTTGGCACCGGCGGAATAGGTCCCCAGCCTATGGATAAATGGATAAACCTCTGGCAGGGCGGTGGAAAAAAGTCGCATTGCGTGCTACGACTGCCCTCCAGGCTAAAGCGTCGCTGAAAACAAGCCGGTTATCGCAGCGGTGAGGTAAACCGCTGCGTCACCAAGAAGCAAGAACAAAATCGAGTTTTTCAGCAGTCGCAAAACGTCGGCTGCAGCTAAATCGGCTGCCGCTGCATGGACTGCCGTACAATAGCCGCGATGATTGCGCATCTTCGAGGAAGGCTGCTGGCGAAACATCCGAATCAGGCGATCGTGGAAACTCACGGGGTGGGCTATGAGGTTGCGATCAGCGTACCGACATTCACGGAAATGCCGGCCGAGGGCGCTGAAGTCGCGCTCCACATCCACACCCATGTGCGCGAGGATGCGCTCAGCCTGTACGGATTTTTGCGGCTGGCCGAGAAACAACTTTTTGAGAAGCTGCTGACCGTCAGTGGGATTGGTCCGACGCTGGCGATCAAGATCCTGAGCGGCATGGCGGCGGACGAGATGGTTGGAGCGATTCGCGGCGGCGACCTGGCGCGGCTCACGCGCATTCCCGGAATCGGCAAGAAGACAGCAGAGCGAATGGTGCTGGAACTGCGCGACAAACTGCCGGCGCCGGCGGGAGGGTTAGAGATGACGGCTGCGTTGGCGAGCCCGGTGGAGGAAGACGTTATTTCCGCGCTGGTAAATCTGGGCTATCCGCGCGCGGCGGCAGATAAGGCGCTGCTGGCGGCGCGGGGCGGCAAGAGCCCTCAGAGTTTTGACCTGCTGTTTCGCGAGGCACTGGGAGCGCTGTCGAAGTAACAACGAGTTCTCTACGACGATAAGTTGCCGGTAAGTCGATGGCTGCCGAGCTTCGCTCGGCTGGGGGCATCCACCCCTACGGGAGCGGACTGTCTCGCTTCGCTCGATGGACGGACGAATGTGTCCGTCCCTACGTGTTGCTGGGAGGTTCTTCTGCACAGACGGTCGGTTCAAATCGCTCTGCTGGTTCTGTGCATCGTGCTCGCGTTCTTCGTGGAGATCCCGCGACTGGTAGACGAGAGTCAGAACAAGCTGGTGAAGAAGCCGCCCTACACGGCGTCGGAGCGGGCTCTCAATCTGCACAAAGAGCTCACCATCGCCGATCTGCACGCCGATTCGCTTTTGTGGGGACGCGATCTGCTTCAGCGCAGCGCCGACGGGCAAGTGGACATCCCGCGCCTGGCGGACGGCAACGTGGCATTGCAAGTGTTCTCGCTGCCCACCAAGAGCCCCCACGGGCTCAACATCGAGAGCAATGATGACAAGAGCGACGACATTTTCTGGCTGGCAATCGTGGATCGCTGGCCGCCCGCCACCTGGAACAGCCTTACGCAGCGGGCGCTGTATCAGGCGCGGCGTCTGCATCGATTCGCGCGTGGTTCCGAAGGCGGCTTCGTGGTGATTGAGAGCGCCGCCGATCTCTCCAGCTATCTGGAACGGCGGCGGCTCAATGGCCGGCTCACGGCTGGGCTGCTTTCGATCGAAGGGGCGCACGCGCTCGATGGCAAGTTGGAAAATCTTGATGTTTTATATCGCGCCGGATACCGGATGATTTCGCCCAGCCATTTCTTCGATAACGATATTGGAGGATCGTCGGCAGGAGTTCATAAGACCGGACTCACCGAAAAAGGCCGGGAGTGGGTGCGGCAAATGGAAGCACGGCACATGATCGTGGACCTGGCGCATGCCTCGGCAAAAACAATTGATGATGTTCTGGCGATTGCCAGCCGTCCGCTGGTTGTTTCGCACACGGGCGTAAAAGGTACATGCGACAACAATCGGAACCTTAGCGACGAGCAGATTCGAGCGGTGGCGGCCAAGGGAGGGCTGATCGGCATTGGGTATTGGGACACGGCTACCTGCGGCACAGATGCGCGGGCGATTGTGAAGGCGATGCGGTATGTTTCCGACCGGGTGGGCGTGGAGCATGTGGCGCTCGGTTCGGACTTCGATGGAGCGATTACGGCTCCCTTTGACACCACCGGCTTGGTCGAGATCACCGATGCCATGCTGGAAGCGGGGTATTCCGAGCGGGAGGTCCGGATGATCATGGGAGACAACGTGATGAAGTTTCTGGCGGCGAATCTGCCGGCGAAGTGAGGATGGCGGGCTGCGGAGCGAATATCCGCGGCTCACCGTGGCGGCTCGGGGCGGGGCCGGCCTGCGCTCGGCTTGGACGGGGCAGAGCCCCGTCCCCACATTAGACGCTAGTTAGTGGCCGACGAAGCGCAGATATAGGTCACGGTCGTGGCGGCAGATTTCAGCCATTTCCTTCACCTTTTGCCAGGCTTCTAGCTGGCTTTCATCGCGCACGCGATCTTTGGCGCGATCCCATTCCTTGAGGAAGGCTTCCATCTGCAGGTGATTGAAGACGGTTTTGCCGAAGGGATCAATGCCGCTGAGCAGCACGAAATCCGCGTGGGCGGTGGCGGGAATCACTCCGTGCAGCAAGACCCACTCGCTGCGTTCGCCGAGATCGTCTTCCAATTTTACGACCAGGGACATCGCTCGCCTCACTGCGGGATGCAATTGTACTGGCCGCAATGTAACAGTCATGGAGGGCGTTGTCCAAGGGTGAGCCGGATATCGAGAGTCACGCGCGGACAGGCCACCCCTGAAGGGGCCTCTGATTTCGAAGAACTTTGCCGCGGATAGGCGGGCCGAGCTGCGCTCGGCTGGACGGCCGGGGCGGCCGTCTCGCAACCACGAACTTACGCTTCGCTTACGTGCGTACCGTGTTGGAAATGGTATTGGAGAATCTTCGCGGCCAGCGAGGGAGTCACACCCTGCCCTTGCGCCCCGACGGAGCGGACGACTTCTCCGCGACAGACGACTTCGGTAGAGGCGAGCCCGGCAATTTCTGCCGGCAGCACGAGGCTAATCTCCAGTTGCGCGTGCGGATGGAGCACTTCCTGCGCCTGGAACAGCAATCCGGAGCGGCTGATATTCTCGGTAGTGCCCGGGCGCCAGCTCTTTTCACCGAGCGGACGATAATGCAGCGGAAGATGAAGATTGAAACGGCGAGCTCGGAACGGTGGAACCTTCTTTTCAGCAAGAGCGCTGGTGCCGGTGCGGGATGACATGGGGACCTCCAGGGGAATGGGCTCGGAATCCAGCACCTCGCGGACGCGGTCTTTCAGAGCGGGAAGGCTGAATGGTTTTTGGAGCAGGTTAATACCGGCGTCGAGCGTGCCGTCTGCACCAACGGCATTCTCGGCGTAACCCGACATGTAAAGCACGCGTACGTCCGGGAGCAATTGGATGATGCGTGTGGCCAATTCGCGGCCACTCATCCCCGGCATAATGACATCGCTGAGCAGGAGATCGACAGTGCCCTTGTAGCCGTCGACGATTTGCAGAGCAGCGGCGCCGTCTTCAGCTTCGAGAACCTTGTAACCCTGGGTTTCCAGATACTGCCGGACGAGCTGGCGGAGATGGGTTTCATCTTCGACGAGGAGGATGGTCTCCTGCCCGCGATCGGCGCGGGGAAGGCCGAGGGAGTCCTGCGCGGCGGCGGCATCTTCACGGCCATCGGCTCGCGGGAAATAGACACGGAAAGAGGTGCCGCGCTGGGGCTGGCTGTCAACGAAGATAAAGCCGCCGCTCTGTTTCACGATGCCGTACACCGTGGAGAGGCCGAGGCCGGTGCCCTTAAGACCTTTGGTGGTGAAGAAAGGCTCGAAGATGCGGGACTGGGTTTCGTTATCCATGCCGATGCCGGTGTCGCTGATGGCGAGCATGATGTAGTGGCCTGGGGTGAGCGGCGCGTGCATACGGGCGAAGTTTTCGTCGAGCGTGACGTTGGCGGTCTCGATGGTCAGCTTGCCGCCTTGCGGCATGGCGTCGCGGGCGTTGACGGCAAGGTTCATGATGACCTGGTCGATCTGGCCAGGATCGGCGCGGAGGGCGCCCAGTGTGGGGCCTGGAACCATGACCAGGTCGATATCTTCGCCGATCATGCGGGTGAGCATTTTCAGGTTCTCGCCCACCAGTTCGTTCAGGTCGACCATCTTGGGGGCAAGGAGCTGTTTGCGGCTGAAGGCGAGCAATTGCCTGGTGAGAGAACTGGCGCGCTGCGTGGCATTGGAAATTTCCTGCGCCGGGCCGCGCAACCGGGGATCGGATCCCACACGCTCGAGCAGAAACTCGACGTAGCCGGAGATCACCATCAGCAGGTTGTTGAAGTCGTGGGCAATGCCGCCGGCGAGCCGGCCGATGGCTTCCATCTTTTGCGCCTGACGGAGTTGCATCTCCAGCGTGCGGGTTTCGGTAACGTCTTCCATAAAAATCTCGAAGGTGCTACCGTTCTTGCCGTTCAAAATCGAGCGCCCAGAGATGCGCGTCACGATGGTGGCGCCATCCCTGCGCACGCAGTCCGTGGTCAGGTTGTTGAATTCCTTGCGGGCGCGAAAATAGTCGGCGGTTCGAAACCATTGCTGGGCATCGGCGTAGAGGCTTCCCAGATGTCTGCCCACAAGATCGGCGGCGGTGGTATAGCCAAACATCGCCACCATCGCGGGGTTTGCATCCTGCAAGATCCCCAGGGTGTTGCAGCGGCAGATGCCGTAGGGCGCGTTCATCACCAGCGAGCGAAAATTGCTCTCGGAGCGGCGCAAACTCTCTTGGGTAGCGCGGAGAGCTGCGTTGAACCAGCAGATGAGCAAGGCCACGGCGAAGAACAGAGCGAGGTGGGCGAGCGCCTTGCGATACTCGCTTGGAGTCTGTCCGGCGGAGAGCGAATAGTAGGCGCTGACGGTGAGCGCAAAAGAGGTGGCGGCAAGGCCGGGCTTCCATCCCCCGTACCAGGCACTGACCATGACGGCGACGGCGAACATGACGAGGCGGCTTTCCGCGACATCGGACAAGAACAAGGTTGCGATCAGCGCCAGGATGGTGCTGAGGAGAGCGAGTCCGTAGCGCAGGATAGGAGCGCGTGCCGGAGCTACTTCCAAGCTGCGGATGAGGGGGAGTTTCATTCGCATAGGTTCATGCTATGCGCAGACCACGCGCAGAGCGAGTTACGACAGTCCACCGCATTTTCCTGGCGGCACAGTGGCCAGAAGTACACTACCCACCCTCGGAGCAACATTGGGAGAAAGGAAACGCCTGCTTCACAGCCTAAATGCAGATGCCGTTTTCCGCAAAACTCGCTGGTGCAAAAAGACGAGCGGGGAACATAATCGAGCAACAGGGCGGGCAACGCGCCTTGCAACAATGGCCGGCAAGCGATGACACTAACGGGGCATTGCCGGGAGAATTGGGGCTGTGAAAATCGGGCGGGAAACACGGAATGAATATCGGCCTTTTCGGCGGCAGCTTCGACCCTATACATCGCGGACACCTGGCACTCGCCCAGGCCGCCGCCAGCCGCTACGCTCTACAGCAGGTGCTGTTCGTTGCGGCGAATGTTCCTCCGCACAAACAGAAACCGCCGCTCACTGCGTTCATCCATCGTTATGCCATGGTGGCGCTGGCGACACAGGACGACAAACGGTGGGTGCCATCATTGCTGGAGGCGCCAGAGTGGGCAGTTGAGGAACTGCGCTGCGCTGGACAGACTGGGGCGGCCGTTCCGACGTGGGTTGCTCCTACGCCTGGTGGCGCTAATTATTCGGTCGATACGGTTCGACGCCTGAAGCAAACCCTGAAGAAATCGGACCGGCTATTCTTCCTGATCGGAATGGACGCTTTCAAGGACATTGCGAAATGGCGCGAGGCGGGCGCGCTGCTGGGGGAATGCGCATTCATCGTGGCCAGCCGTCCGCGATATTCGTTGCGGGACGTGGCCGAGTCTCTGCCGGAAGACCTGCGCCCTTCGGCAGCGGTGATTCGTCCATTTCATAAGCAGCCAGCTAAAGGCGATTTGGTTCTTCCCGGCGTCACGCTGCATTTGCTCGAAGGCGTTCACCAGAGCGTCTCCGCGACCGCGGTTCGAGCGGCGGCGGCGCAGGGAAAGCCGCTGGCACGATGGCTGGATCCGCGGGTGGCGGATTACATACGAAAGCACGGACTGTACCGGAAGGGCGCGTGAGAACTGGTCACCACGAGACGGAAGCGAGGGCGGGAGAATAGTTGGTGGCTGCGTAATGCTTTACACTTGCAGCAAACGATGAACTTCCTTAGCCAGAAGCACTTGACTAATGCAACGTGGCCTCGTGCTGCAATTGCCGCAATTATCGGAACTGTTTCGCTCGCCCTGCTTTTCTTGACTGTCCCGCGACTTTGCTTCGACTATGTGGTGTTGCCGCTGGTCAAGGATGCGTATATCCTCCCCGAATGGCGGTATAGGGTTTTCGACGCTGTGCTTGTCGCATGGTGCATTGATGGGCTCATCGCGGCGCTTTTATTCTTCCGCAGCACTGCTATCCGACCCCGCCTGAAGCCATGGGCGGATCGAACCATGCTCTTGTACTTTGTCGGTCTTGCGGTTCTGACAGCTGGGGTGGCGTTGGGAACGTGGCTCCGCAGCCATGGCATCTAAGCACAACTGTCGTTAGATCGCTATCACAAATTATCGGCGCGTGTGTGCGCCGCGATCGCCTCGACAGGGCGAACCGAACTTCCCCTCTGTGCGATGTCAGCGCTCCCACCCACTCGGCGCCTTGCGGGTTACAATCAATGATTCCGTATGAAGAAAAAGAACGACCTCAAACTTCAAGTGTGTGAAGCCATCCTCGCCTGCCAAGACAAACAAGCTGACGATGTCACGGTTCTTGAACTGGAAAAAGATTCGGGAGCCTTTACCGACTATTTTGTGATGTGCAGCGGGACCAATGCCCGGCAGATTCAGGCGATTGCCGACGCGGTGGACGAGCGCCTGGAGGCACTCGGCCTGCGCGTGACTCACTCCGAAGGATACAAGCAGGCGGAGTGGGTGCTGCTCGACTACGTGGACTTCGTCGTCCATGTTTTCTCGGAGAAAGCGCGCCAGTTCTACGATCTGGAACGGCTGTGGAAGTCGGCCAGGCGGCTGGAGCCAGCGGAATTGATGGCGAAGCCTAAGCCGCGACGGGCTGCGATTGGCCCACCCACGACCGCAAAAACAACTGTCGCCCAATCTACATCCGCCAAAACCGCTTCCTCGGCGCCCAGGAAGACGCGGAAAAAGAAGGCCTGAATGTCCGCTTCGAATCCAGCCCCGTGGAATTCTTCTTACCGCCTGGTGGCGGCGGAAAAGTGGAAGGCGAAATCGGCTTTGATGGGCAACGCGGTCACAAAAGCTTTGGTGGAATACTCGCGTCCGTTGCCTGACATGCTGGTTCTCGATTTGGCCAGCGGCACCGGCGAACCTGGGATCAGTCTGGCGCAGCGCGTCGGCCCGCGGGGTTCGGTCACAGCGGTGGATCAGAGTTCGGAATTGCTCGACATTGCCGCCGGGCGCGCCCGGAACAAGAAACTCTTAAACTTTACCGCCCAGCAGGCGGACGCGCACCACCTGCCATTTGACGACCAGAGCTTTGACCTTGCCACTTGCCGCTTTGGGGTGATGTTTTTCAGCGATGCCCAACGAGCGCTGGCGGAACTGCACCGCGTGTTGAAGCCCGGGGCTCGAGCCTGCTTCGCCGCCTGGGGCCCGATGGAACAACCTTATTGGCAAACCACGATGAAGATTGTGCACCGGCATGTCGGCGGTGCCATGCTTCCACCGGGAGGGGCCAATCCTTTTCGATTTTCGGCTGCAGGCTCTCTTGCCGACGTGCTCAGCGCCGCCGGATTTCACGAGGTGCAGGAGTCCACTCAAAATCTGCCCTGGATCTGGCCGGGAGACGCGGAAGAAGTTTTCGAATACGCGTGCGCAGTATCAGCTCCATTCCGGCCGATGCTGGAACGCGTGCGGGTGGAAGCGTGGCCGGCGATCCGCGCTGAAGCGAAGGCAGCGATCGAGCGGTATCGCGTGGGGGATGAGATCCGGTTCGGCGCCGACGTGGTTCTGGCGTCGGGAAAAGCCTGAGTGGGTTTGTGGAGCGCCGGGCGTCCTCGCCCGGCCACGGCAGCGTTCCTCAGGACGGGCGAGACGCCTGTCGCTCGTCGCTCGTCGTTTGTCGCTTCCATCGGACGAAAAGTTTGTGAAGATCAAAGTGGCATGGATCGGGAAGACGAAAGAGCCGGCGATCCAGGCTCTGACCGAGGAGTATTTGAAACGGATCGGGCGCTATGCTGAGGTTGCAGGCCTAGCCTTGAAGGACGAAGCCGCAATTTTGTCGCTGGCGACAGGTGAGCGGCAGCAGAAGGAGAAGCAGAAGCAGAAGAAGGAGCGGCACAAGCTGGTTCTCCTCGATTCGCGGGGGAAACAGCTTTCATCCGAAGAGCTGGCTGAGTTTCTGGAGCACGAGCAGGTGAATGCGACCCCGCTGCTGTTCGCGATTGGCGGTAGCGACGGCTTCACTGACGAAGCTCGGCGCAATGCCGGTTTTACGCTGTCCCTGGGAAAGATGACGCTGCCCCACGAACTGGCGCGCGTGATTCTGGTGGAGCAGCTTTATCGTGCTTTTACCATTCTCGCGAATCATCCCTATCACGTAGGACATTAACTTAATGGTAACGGGACAGCGGCCAGTCAGCCCCATGCCTGCGAGTTCTATTTCCTTGTCCCGATGCACTTCTGGCAGCTTCCCACGGGGGCGGAACTGGCTTACCGTTGTACTTGACAGGCGATCCGAGTCTGAACTTGTTAGCGAGGGCCCTCCCCCAATGAAAAACCCGTACGACGTATTACGAATAAAAGAGCAGGAGCTGATGCGGGTCCGCAAAGAGATGGACGCACTGCGGATTGCGGCGCGCTTGTTGGACGCCCAGGACCCGGGCGCCGCGAAAAGCGAAGATCAGCCGAAGCTGCAACGTGTCGTCCAAATGCCGTAGAGATCTACTCCCCCGTTTGACTTGAGGCGGACGGAAGCCAAAGCCGTCCGCCTTCTTGTTTGTGGAAGAAGGGTGGCTCGATAAGAATTCCCAGGGGCAGGGTCTCACTTCTGCCGCAGCTCCTTGATCACCGCTCCGCCGATCGCGAAATAGAACAGCGGTATAAGAACAATCATTGCGAAACACAATGGCGCGATCACGCGTTCATAGCCCTGAAAGTATCCCCCCTTGCCACACCAATACAGAAAGAGCGGCGCGAAGCTGACCGAAACACCCTGCAGAGCTGCAATTACGAAGTAGATCGGCGAACGAGCGATCTTCGCGCAAGTTGAATTGATCTCGATTGTCACTTTTTCCATTAGACCCGTCCGACTTAACGTGCGTCTTGAGTTTCGATCCGCCTAGAATGCAGCCCCGCACCCTCGTGTACCACGATATCAGAGCGCCAACACCAGCCTCCATGTCCCCCTTGGCTAACCCACCAACCCCCCCGCGTCACGGATGGCACGCACATTCCTCTCCGCGTACAATAATACATTCGCCTCTATGTCCGATCTGCGCCGTGGTCTCATCATCGTGAATACGGGGCCGGGTAAGGGGAAGACTACCGCGGCCATGGGGACGGCGCTGCGGGCGGTTGGCCAGGGGATGCGCGTCCTGATGCTGCAATTCCTGAAGGGTTCGTGGCATTACGGCGAACTGGATGCGGTCAAGGCCTTCGGAGACAAGTTCATCCTGAAGCAGATGGGGCGCGGCTTCGTGAAAGTGGGCTCCGAGAAACCGGACCCCGAGGATGTGCGGATGGTGGAGGAGGCCTGGGCCGAGGCTGAAAAAGCGATCCAATCCGGCGAATGGGACCTGGTGGTGCTCGATGAGATCAATTACGCCATCAGCTACGGCATGCTGGACCCGGCGAAAGTGGTGGAGTCTCTGAAACAGAAGCCGGAGATGGTGCACGTGATCTTGACCGGAAGAAACGCGCATCCGGCAGTTGTCGAGCTTGCCGATACGGTGACGGAAATGCGACAGATAAAGCATGCCTACGAGAAAGGCGTGATGGCGCAGCGAGGAATCGAATATTGAATTGGCAATTTGTGATTTGTAATTGGTAATTTGAACCCTCTCGGTCCGGGTGAGGGTTTTGGTTTTAGATTGCAAATTACAAATTACAAGTTACCAATTTCCCCATGGCTTGGTTCAAGCGACAATCCGGCGAGTTGGACACTTCGGGCGAGAAGAGAGTGCGCACCGAGGGGCTGTGGGTGAAGTGTGACGGCTGCCGCCAGATTATCTGGAAGAAGGACCTGGAAGAGAATCTCAACGTCTGCCCAAAGTGCGGCAAGCATTTCCGCATCGACGCCCGCGCCCGCCTGGCGCAACTTCTCGACAACAATCAATACGAAGTTTTCGACAGCAATCTTGCCTCCACCGACCCGCTGAAGTTTGTGGACCTGAAGGCGTACTCCTCGCGCCTGAAGCAGGCGAAGATTGACTCGGGCCTAAAAGATGCCGTCATCAATGCTCAGGGTAAACTGAACGGCCGTGCGGTGATCGTGAGCGCGATGGAATATTCGTTCATCGGCGGGAGCATGGGAGCGGTGGTGGGCGAAGCGATCACGCGGGCGATTGAGAAGGCAATGGAAACGCGGATGCCGATTATCGTGGTTTCGGCATCGGGCGGCGCACGCATGATGGAAGGCGTGATCAGCCTGATGCAGATGGCGAAGATCTCGGCCGCGCTGGCACGTTTAGACGCGGCGCGGGTTCCGTATATTTCGGTCTTGACCGACCCCACCACCGGCGGAGTGACCGCATCGTTTGCCATGTTGGGCGATCTCAACATCGCCGAACCCCATGCGCTGATTGGCTTCGCCGGGCCGCGAGTGATTGAGCAGACGATCCGGCAGAAGCTGCCGGCAGGCTTCCAGAGCTCCGAGTTTCTGCTGGAACACGGAATGCTTGACGCCATTGTCGTGCGCAGGGATTTGAAGGGCTACATCGCGAGGGCGCTGGATTTCATGGTGCAGGCGGCGTAGGGCAGCTGTCAGCTATCAGCGGTCAGCTCTCAGTTCTCGCGCGGCTAGGCGAACGAAAGCTCATGCTTACCGACACAATATGGACACCTGTCACGTTGCGCTATTCCCTGCTCAGTGCACGGTTTGACCCTTGGGTGTGGTTTTCTGGATCGCCTAAATCAAAGATTTAGAGTATTAACTGAGAGCTGAGAGCTGACAGCCGAGAGCTGCCCTTGTCCTACGAAACCGCACTGGCGCAGATGTACGCGTTGGGCCACGAACTGGCGCAGACGCCGTCGCACAAGTTCGATCTGGCGCACATACGGGTGCTGCTGGCGGCATTGGGACATCCGGAACATCGCTTTCCGACTGTGTTGATCGCCGGCACCAACGGCAAGGGTTCGACGGCCGCCACGCTGGCGTCTATCTTGCAGGCTTCCGGGCTAAAGACAGGACTCTATACATCGCCGCATCTGGTTCGCATTAATGAGCGGATTCGCCTGGATGGCAAGGCGATCGACGACGACGATTTCGCGCTGCTCCATGACGTGGTCGACCGCACCGCCGAGCGCCTGGTTGGAGAAGGCGATCTGCCGTGGCATCCCAGCTTTTTTGAAATGCTGACCGCGATGGGCTTTGAGTATTTCGCCCGCAGCCGCCCCGACATGGTTGTGCTTGAAGTTGGCATGGGCGGACGTCTGGATGCGACCAACGTGGTCGAGCCGCGGGTCAGCGTCATCACCGACATCGCGCTCGATCATCAGAAGTATCTGGGCGAAACGGTGGCTGAGATCGCGCGCGAAAAAGCTGGAATCATCCGTCCGGGCGGGGTTGTGGTTACGCTGCCGCAATTGCCGGACGCCAACAACGTGATCGGAAACACAATTTTGGATATGGGCGCGCGCGGGGTGAATGCGGTGCCGTATGTGCCGCCAGTTTCGCCGGGAAGCGGCGAATACATGAGTGGTCAGTGGCCAGTGGCCGGTGGTCAGTCGCCCGAATCCGGCCGTCGGGGGCAACGGTATCCACTGGAAGTCCGTGGTGAAACTATCTTGGTCGAGTCGCCGCTGGTGGGGCGTCATCAGTTGCGCAACGTTGCGCTGGCGATCGCGGCGGCGGAGGAACTGCACAATCAAGGCGCCGTTCAAATCACGCCGAAGACGATCGCACGAGGCATCCGCGAGACGCAATGGCCGGGGCGCTTCCAAGTGGTGCCAGCCTCGCGAGGCAATCCCGAATATGTGCTCGATGTCGCGCACAATCCAGCCGGTGCCTGGGCGTTGCGGTCGACGCTTTCGGCCGCGTATGGAGACCCGGGAAACGGCCGCGAGATCACCATGGTGTTCGGCGTGATGCGAGACAAAGCGGTGCGGGAAATTGCCGAGATTTTGTTTCCGATCGCGGGGCGCGTAATCTTGACCCACGCCAATAACCCACGCTCGGCGAGCCCGGCTGAGATTCGCCAGGCAGCGGCGCGTGTGGCAGGGGGCATTGATATTGAAGAGGTCGAGGATGTAGCGTCGGCCCTGGAGCGGGCGCGCGAGGTTGCCGGATCGGGCGGCCTGGTCGTGGTTACTGGTTCGATTTACATTGTGGGAGAGGCGATGCGAACGCTGGGCGTCCGCATCTAAATATGGGTGTAGAGTCTCAAGTATCTATGGTCATCAGTATTTATTGTCATCCTGAGCGACAGCGAAGGACCCCTGCACTCCGTCGCCGCGAGCAAATGCATAGGTCCTTCGCTTCGCTCAGGATGACAAAATTTATGGCGTGAATTGAACCTTGCCCTTGAACAGGATCGCTACAACTGCGGAGCCGGAAAAAGAGCGGGCCGAGTTCCCCTCGGCTGGACAGACGGCTGCCCCTGCGTGGCCTGAGGAGCGGCCAGCAGTTCGTCCCGTCAACCGCCACGGCTGGCTCAGCCGTCTGCGCTCCTATTTCATTCTTTCTCCGCTGATCTGGGCCTACACCCTGATTCTGGGGACGCTTTCTCTGATCTGCTCGCTCTTCGACCGCGACGGGCGCATGCAGCACAATCTTGCCCGCTTCTGGTCGTGGCTCATCATGAAAACGATCCTGTCGCCGGTGAAAGTCACCGGCATGGAAAACATCACGGGCAAGAATATCAACAAGGACAAGATCGACCGCTCCAAACCCCGCGTGTATGCCGTCACCCACGCATCGGCGCTCGACATTCCGATCCTCTACGTCCATTTGCCATTTCAATTCCGCATCATTTTCAAGAGTGAATTGCTGGGGTATCCATTCATCGGCTGGCATCTGCAGCGCTCGGGGCAAGTCTGCATCAACCAGCAGAACCCGGCGGCTTCGATCGGCGCTATCAAGTCAGCGCTGAGGAGCCTGCGCAGTGGCATGCCGCTGGTCATTTTTCCGGAGGGCGGCCGTACGCGAGATGGAAAGATTCAACCTTTTCTGCCGGGCGCATTCTTTCTGGCGATCAAGGCGCAAGCCGATATCGTGCCCATCGCGCTCGTCGACACGTTCGACCTGCTGCCGATGAATACCTACCACATTAAGTGCCAGCCGCTGGAGATGCGGGTTGGTGAGCCGATCTCCACAGCCGGGTTGACCGTGCGCGATACGGACGAGGTGTCGGCCCGGGTGAGAGCTGCAATAGAAAGTCTGCGTTTCGCTCCCAGAACCACGTAGCGGGCTGGCGGTGAGTGTAGAAAACCTACTCGTCCAGATTTGCGAGGACCGGGCCGCCCTGACGAATCGCAACCCTGGGATTTTGGTACACGATGCAGTTTTTCAGAAGCTTGGCGGGAAGCTTGATCCCGAAAGTGTGCGTGCGGCCACCACGCCCCTCAGCGGCTTTGCTCCCTTCGTACTTCCAATCTTCTTTCTGGAGAAACGCGATATCAACGCGCCAAATCGCCACAACCTTGCCGAGCTTCAAGCGCTTGGTTTGGTCGATTGCATAGCGCCAGACGATGTACCAGCCGGGGTGATTGTAGTGCGATTGCAGAGCCCACGGACGCGTCGAGCCTTTCGATTCCAGTGCGTGCTGCGGAGGCGGGTTTAGTTTTCCTCGCAAAGAAAGATCTGGGAAACGCTGCTGGGCAATGTCAGGGTTCTTATGTTTCTTGTAGGGGCTCAAGGCGTGAAGGGCCTGTATACCAAGAATGCCGACAATGCCGCTGAACACGTTCGCCTGCTCAAAGTAAATGTCGATGAGTTCGTCAGCCCTGTCCTCGACGTGTTCGATGGCTTCCCGGATGTGCGTAAGCTTGAGCTCGGGAGGAAGCGCAACCGCGCGGTCGAAGCCGTCTGCTTGTAACGCCATCTCGGCAACAAGGTGTCACGGTTCTAGGGGCAACGCAAGGCTTTGCTGCAAGTCCAAATTGGCTTTGGAACCTATTCTGCTACTAGCTTTCCCATTCCCCGGAAGGGCCGCCAGCGCCGGGATGGCTTGTAGCGCGGCGCTGAAAAACTCCGGGTCGATTTCGATGCCAATACTTTCGTAGCCAATCGAAACCGCCGCCGCGATGGTTGAACCGCCGCCCATGAAGGGATCCAGAACAACTCCCGACCCCAGCGGAAGACAGGCCCGCACGAGCTGACGAACAAACGATTGCGGCTTCAACGAAGGGTGGGGAGAAATCGCGCGCTCTTCCCTTCGGGTGGGGGCCGAGAGTATGACATCGGAAAATGGAAGCTCACTGGAGACGCGGCGCAGGCCGCCTGCTTTCCACTTGCGCAGGTTGTCCTGAACTCGTCCCTCGCATGGCTTACGGAACAGACCCCACGGCTCCCATGAAGAGCGTGGCATGACCGTGACCTCCGTAAATTCGCGGTGCGCGTTCTTCGGCCGGTCCCCACCTCTCAACGTCTGCACCAGACGGATAATTTCGCCCCTCTTCTCAAACCCAGATTCCAGCAGCGGAACATAGACAAGATGCGACAGCAACGGATTCGTGGCAATGAAGAGATGGGCGCCGGGAACCATGATGCGGAACGCTCGCCGCGCAAAGTCGGCAAAGAAATGCCGCAGCTTGGAGAGCTCGTTGTCTGTCAAGACAGTGAACCGCGGAAGCGGGCTGCGCACGCAGCCGTCGAAAGCAGGAGGAATTCGCCAAACGCCACCTTTCCCGCGGCGCAGCTTCTGTTTTTCGGGCGCCGAGTATTCCTTGAGACCGTAGGGGGGGTCCGTGACGATGGCGTGAACTGAGTTCGCTGGCTGCTGATCCATCCAAACGAGACAGTCGTCCGCGTATAACGAATACCGAACGCCGTTTAGACGAAACGCCGTCTGCTGATGGCTGCGAGCTGTGGAAGAACTCATCTCTGCATTAAGTACCACGAACCGCGGTGGATTTGTAGATTCGTTTGGAGGAGTCCTCACCTACGAAATCAACATCTGGCCTTGAGTCTGTTTGACCCCCTCCGTTCCCTCCTTTAAACTCAAGAGATTCAGCAGAATACAAGGTCTATCCATGTCTGACAGCATTCATCTCAAGCTTCCCGACGGCAGCATTACTGAAGTCCCGAAGGGCACCACTGCGCTCGACGTTGCCAAGTCCATCAGCCCGCGTCTTGCCGACGCCGCCCTTGCCGCCAAGGCGCGACCGATCGCGCCGTCGCAAGAAAGCCCGAATGGCGATCTGATTGATCTCACCCGGCCGCTCGACCAAGACACCGATCTGCGCATCATCACGGAGAGGGATCCCGAGGCGCTTGAAGTCTATCGGCATTCCTCGGCGCACTTGCTGGCCGCGGCCGTGCTCGAGCTTTTTCCCGAGACCAAGCTTGGCCACGGTCCCGCGACGGAGAACGGATTCTTCTACGATTTCTATCGCCCGACCCCGTTCACTTCCGAAGATCTCGAGAAGATCGAAAAGAAGATGCAGGAACTCGTCCAGCAGAACCTGCCCTATGCCCGCGAGTTTCTGCCGCGGAAAGAAGGTCTCGAAAAGTTCAAGGCCGAGGGCGACTTCATGAAGTGCCACTTCATCGAGCAATTCACTAAGCCGGATGAGAAGATTTCGGTTTACAAGACCGGCAAGTTCCAGGATTTCTGCCGCGGCCCCCACCTGCCTTCGACCGGAAAAATCAAAGCCTTCAAGCTGCTCAACGTCGCCGGCGCCTACTGGCTCGGCGACGAGAAGAATCCGCAACTGCAACGCATCTATGGCACCTCGTTTTTCTCAAAGAAAGATCTCGACGCCTACTTGAACGGCATCGAAGAAGCCAAGAAGCGCGACCATCGCGTGCTCGGCAAACAGCTCGATCTGTTTTCGATTCAGGAACTCGCCGGACCGGGCCTGATCTTCTGGCATCCGAAGGGCGGCATCATCCGCAAAGAGATGGAGGATTGGATGCGGGAAGAGTACCTGCGCCGCGGCTACTCGCTCGTCTGTACGCCGCACGTGGCGCGTCGCCAGCTGTTTTTCACCTCCGGCCACGAGGGCTACTATTCGCAGAATTTTTTCGAACGTCATGGAACTCGACGACGCCGAGTATCGCCTCAAGCCCATGAATTGCCCGGGCCACATCCTGATCTACAAGGATTCGCTGAAGTCGTATCGCGATCTGCCGGTGCGACTGGGCGAACTCGGCACGGTCTATCGCTACGAGCGCTCGGGCGTGATGCATGGCCTGCTGCGCGTCCGCGGCTTTACCCAGGACGACGCTCACATCTTCTGCACTCCCGATCAAATTGAAGACGAAATCGTCGGCTGCCTGGAGTTCGCGCTCGAAGTGCTGAAAGATTTCGGCTTCGACAAGTTCGAGACCGAGCTTTCCACCTGGGATCCGAAGGACAAGAAGAGCTTCCTGGGCACCGAGGAGCAGTGGAACCTTGCCAACCACACGCTCGAAAGTGCGCTGAAAAAGCTGAATATCAAATACAAGACCATGCCCGGCGAAGCCGCGTTCTACGGCCCGAAGATCGACGTGAAGCTGGTCGACGCCATCGGACGCTTGTGGCAGCTCTCGACCGTGCAGTTCGACTTCAACCTGCCGCAGCGCTTCCAACTCGAATACGTTGCCGAAGACGGAACCCGCAAGCAGCCGCTGATGGTGCACCGCGCGCTCTACGGATCGGTCGAGCGCTTCTTCGGCGTGCTGATCGAACACTACGCGGGAGCGTTCCCCGTATGGCTCTCGCCGGTGCAGGTAGCGATGATCCCAATCGCCGAGCGCCATGTCGAGTATGCGGGAAAAGTAGCGTCGCAACTGCGGGCGGCGGGCGTGCGCGTGGAAGTAGATTCCCGCAACGAAAAGATGAACGCGAAAATCCGCGAGCACGCGATGCAGAAAGTGCCGTTCCTGCTGGTGGTGGGCGATAAAGAATCCGAAGCCAACAAGGTCAACGTCCGAACCCGCGGGAAAGAGAAGACCGAAGATATGGCCACGGGTGAGTTCGTGGAGAAGATCAAGAAGCTGATTGCGGAGAAGGGCGCAACGTTGTAGTCGGCGATGCTCACATACCAATGCTCACGTTGGGACGGCCGCCTCGGCCGTCCACGCGGAGCGCAGCTCCGCAGACTGTAGGCGCAGTGACCTTCTACAGAAGACGCCTTCCTCACCTGCAACGCGACAGCAAGCCGCATTTTGTGACCTTCTGCACGCTCCAACGCTGGCATCTTCCGGAGAAAGCTCGCGAAATCGTCCTGAACTCCTGCCTTCATGACAATGGCACCCGATACGATTTGCTCACAGCTGTGGTGATGCCCGACCACGTCCACATGATCCTGATTCCGCTTATTGATGAAAAGGAACGGAGAACCTGGACCCTCCCCGAAATCCTGGATGCTGTAAAGGGGGCCTCTGCTCATTTGATAAACAAGAATCTGAACCGCCGCGGGCTAGTCTGGCAGCAGGAATCTTTCGATCATGTGCTCAGATCGTCGGAAAGCCTAGACGAGAAGATCCAATACGTACTCGACAACCCAGTTCGCCGTGGGTTGGTCGCAAATTCTGCGGAGTATCGCTGGCTTTGGTATCGGGAGCCCGAGAATCCGTATCGCCCGGGCAAGCGCGCGTAGGGACGGACGCCCTCGGGTCCAATGGAGCGGACTCCTCTCTGGTCATTCACGGACTGATAGGCGAAAGCCTGCGAGCTGCGCTCGCTGGGACGGCCGAGGGCGGCCGTCCCTACGTGGAACCATCCCCACCCCCTGTGTTAGCATCAGAAGTTTCGCAGGCGTTGTTGGGCTGGCCTGTACCTTGTACTCATACTCATCCGGGGCCTTATCACCCTTCCCGTAAGCCTGCGGAAGGAGACAACCCGTGAAAGTGTACCAAGCAGCCAATCTCCGCAACCTTGCCCTCATCGGACACGGGCGCGCCGGAAAAACTTCCCTGGTGTCCGCCATGCTCTACACCGCCGGTGCCACTCCGCGCCTCGGACGTGTCGACGACGGCTCCGCTCCCACCGACTACGACGAAGAAGAAGTCGCCCGTAAGATGTCGATCTCGACCGGCCTCGCTTTTGTCGAATGGGGCAAGCCGGATGCGAAGGTCAAGATCAATCTGCTCGACACTCCGGGTTTCAACATGTTCGTGCACGAGGCCAAGATGGTGCTGCCGGTGGTGGACGCCGCGCTCGTCGTGGTGGACGGCGTCTCCGGGGTCGAAGTCGTGACCCAGCGCGTCTGGCAATACTGCAATGACATCGAACTGCCGCGCATGATCGTCGTCAGCCGCATGGATCGCGAGCGCGCCGACGCCAACCGCGTGCTGGAATCGCTCACTAACGCCTTTGGTCGCGCGGTCACCCCGCTGCAGCTCCCCATCGGCAGCGAGAAGAGTCTGAGCGGCGTTATCGATCTCGTCCGCATGAAGGCCTACACCTACGAGATGGGCGGAAACGGCAATGGCAAGGAAGGGCCGATTCCGGCGAACATGGCCAACGTCGCCAAGGAAGCTCACGAAAAATTGGTAGAACTGATCGCCGAGGGCAAAGATGAGTTGATGGAAGAGTTCTTCGAAACGGGCACGATCCCCGAAGAGCATCTGGTCCCGGCGCTGCACGAAGCGATTCGCGAAGACAAGCTCTTTCCCGTGCTCTTCACCTCGGGCCTGGGCAATATCGGCGTCGACGAGCTGATGGATTTCATCGTGGACTACACGCCCGCCGCCAGCGAACATCACGCCCTCACCGGCTGGACGGCCGAGGGCAGCACCGAGCCGGCCGTGCGCAAAGGCACCGACAACGAGCCCGCTTCCGTCTACGTTTTCAAGACCATGTCGGATGCGTTCGCCGGGCGCATTTCTTACTTCAAGGTTTTTTCCGGCGTGCTGAAGGACGACGCATCGTTGCAGAACTATAATCGCAACACGCAAGAGAAGTTCGCCCACATTTCCCTGATCCAGGGCAAGCAGGCGATTCCGATCCCGGAGCTGCATGCCGGCGATATCGGCGCGGTCGCGAAGCTGCGAGAGACTCTCACCGGCGACACCCTGGGCGATAAGTCGTCGCCGATCCGCTATCCGGCGGTGCAGTTGCCCGAGCCGGCGATCACCTTTGCCATCGAGCCGAAGAGCCGCGCCGACGAAGACAAGCTCGGCGTCGGTCTCCACAAGCTCATGGAAGAAGACGCCATGCTGCGCTTCTTCCGCGATCCGCAGACCAAGGAATTCCTGATCGCCGGCACCGGACAGCAGCACATCGAAGTCGTGGTCTCGAAGATGAAAAAGCGTTACCACGCGGAAGTGGTGCTGAAGGCGCCCAAGGTGCCGTATCGCGAAACCATTCGCGGCAAGGCCGACGTGCAGGGACGCCACAAGAAACAGACCGGCGGCCACGGCCAGTTCGGCGATTGCAAGATCAAGATGGAGCCGCTGCCGCGCGGCGCGGAGTTTGAGTTCGTCAACGATATTTTTGGCGGCGCTATCCCCCGCAATTTCATTCCCGCCGTCGAAAAGGGAATCAAAGACGCCGCCGCCCGCGGCTTTCTTGCGGGCTATCCCGTGGTGAATTTTCGCGTGATCCTCTACGACGGCTCTTACCACGACGTCGATTCGAACGATCTCTCGTTCCAGATGGCGGGACGCATCGCCTTCCGCAAGGCCATGGAAGTTGCCAAGCCGACGCTGCTGGAGCCGATCATGACCGTCGAGATCACCGTGCCCGACGAATTCGCCGGCACCATCATGGGCGACCTGAACAGCCGGCGCGGACGTATCCAGGGCATGGATAACAAGGCGGGGAATACCATCGTTAAGGCCGAGGTGCCGATGGCCGAAATGCTTACTTACGGCGCGGATCTAACCTCGATGACGCAGGGCCGCGGCAGCTTCTCGATGGAGATGCATCACTACGACACTGTTCCGCAACAACTGCAGGACAAGATTATCGAGAGGGCCAAGGCGGAGCGCGGCGAGGTTAAGGAAGAGGAAGAGTAATAAGGTAGGGATGGCCGACTCTTCGACAATCTCAACGACAGGCTCTCTGGGAGAGGTCGCGGCGGACGGGCGGGGACGTCCGTCTCTCCACCGCTTTGGCAAAAACAGATTCACCGCGAGCGGTTTGTAGCGTACCATTCGTCTTTACCAAGGAGGTACGCATGTCCAAGCGGAGTTCCCCGATCTGCTGCCGCTTGTTCTACGCTACATTCGTTCTCTTACTTATCTCTCGGACCGCCACGACCCAAACTGCAATGACCCCGGAAAGCAAGAGTGTGGTGCTGGAGATCGACCACGCCTCGATCTGCGGATCGAATCTTGACACTCTGCGCCAGGCCTTCACGGATGTGGGCCTGACTCCGGATATCGGTGGTCCCCACGGCAACGGCATTACCCAGATGGCCATCATTGGCTTCGATGACGCGTCTTACCTTGAACTAATTGCGCCGGTAAAGCCGGGCGCAGCTGCGGGTTCCGACTGGGCGAAGTTCATGTCTGAGGATGCGGTCACCTGCGCCTGGGCGGTGGGCACAAACGTTTTGCTGCAGGAGGTCGATCGGCTGAAGAAGGCCGGAATTCCCGTTACGTCTCCGGAGCGTGGCAGCCGCAAGCGCCCGGACGGCATGTCGATCGAGTGGATGACCGCTGCCGCTGGCTCCGGAACACCGGGCTCGACGCTGCCCTTCATCATCGAAGACCAGACGCCGCGCGCCTGGCGCGTCCAGACTTCGGCCAGCGTAAAAGGAGCGCCGGTTTACGGCATCGAGAACGTCGTCCTCGGCGTCAACAACCTGGATGCTTCGATTGCCCTATTCCGCAAGGCTTATGGCTGGGCTGAGCCGCTCACCGAGACCCAGAAAGACTTCGGCAAACTCGCGTACTTTCCCGGCGAACCCGTAATTCTGGCGGCTCCTTCGAACGGAGGTTGGCTGTCGGAACGGCTTGCCAAGTTTGGCGAGACCCCGGTCGCCTACCTGCTGGGCACGCGCGACTTCGCAGCGGCGACCAAGAAGTACAAGCTCTCCGGCGCCAGGACCTGGTTTGGACAGAAGGTGGCGTGGTTCGACGCCGGGAGGCTGAGAGGTGTGCACCTGGGCGTGATTGGACAGTAATCGCTCGTGTGGGGACGGCCGCCCTCCGCCGTCCGGCGGAGCGAAGCTCCGCAACGGTTCTCGCAGCGGCGATTGCTTGATTCCACTTTTCGCTTTACCATCGCCTTCAGTGTCCGCCGCCAAAGACAATCCCGCTCTCAAAGACCGCCTCGTCTCCGCCGCGCCGGTTGAGGACGATTCCTCTTTTGAGCTCAAGCTTCGGCCGCAGCGCCTGCAAGAGTTCATCGGCCAGAACAAAGTCAAAGAGAATCTAGACGTAGCCATTCAAGCCGCCAAGTCCCGAGGCGAGGCCCTCGACCACGTCCTGCTCTACGGGCCGCCCGGGCTCGGCAAGACTACACTCGCCAACATCATCGCCAACGAACTCGGAGCCGCCTTCCAGCAGACCTCCGGACCCACCTTACAGATCAAGGGCGATCTGACCGCCATCCTCACCAATCTCCGCGACCGGCAGGTGCTTTTCATTGATGAAGTGCATCGTCTGCAGCCCGCGCTGGAAGAGATCCTCTACTCCGCGCTCGAAGACTACAAGCTCGACATCATGATCGGCCAGGGCCCGTCGGCGCGCACTCACACCATGGATGTGAAGCCCTTTACGTTTATCGGCGCCACCACCCGCGCCGGACTGCTTTCGGCTCCCCTGCGCTCGCGTTTCGGGCTGCTGCTGCGGCTTGAGTTCTACACTCATGATGACCTTCGCGTCATTGTCGAGCGTTCCGCCGAAATCTTAGGTGTGAAGATCGACCGTCCCGGAGCCGCCGAGATCGCGAGCCGCTCTCGTGGAACGCCGCGCATCGCCAACCGGCTGCTGCGCCGCGTGCGCGACTATGCCCAGGTGCGGGCCGCCGGATCCATCGATCTGCCGGTTGCCCAGTCCGCGCTCAGCATGCTTGAAGTGGACCGCTACGGCTTCGACGAAGTCGACCGCAAACTACTGCTTACCATCATCGAGAAGTACCAGGGCGGGCCGGTGGGCTTGAATACTCTTGGCGCAGCGCTCGCCGAGGAGCCCGACGCCATCGAAGAGATCTACGAGCCGTTTCTGATCCAGATCGGATTTCTGAACCGCACGCCCCGCGGCCGGGTCGCGACCCAACTCGCGTATGAGCACTTCGGAATCACTCCCAACCGGCGTCAGAGTTCGCTCTTTTAGTGCTCGTGTGGGGACGGGCGCCTCGCGCGTCCAAGATGCTCACGTAGGGACGGCCGCCCTCGGCCGTCCAGCCGAGCGTAGCTCGGCAACTGCCTGCGGCCGTATCAACTCTGGACTCGCCATAACCAAAGCATCCGCCATCCTGTTTGACTTCCACCGCCGTAATCTGCGTTAATCACTCTTCGCATTCATCCCCGAAGCAAACCGCCACGCAGGAGGAATCATGCGCGAAGTAATCGCCACCGATCAGGCTCCACAAGCCATCGGGCCGTACTCGCAGGCCATTCGAGCCGCCGGGCTGATCTTCACTTCCGGACAGATCCCGATCGATCCCGCAACTTCGCAGATCGTTGCCGGCGATGTGATTGCGCAGACCGACCGCGTGCTCAAGAATCTGGCTGCCATCTTGCAGGCCTCCGGCAGCAGCCTGGAGAAAGTTGTGCGCTGCACTGTCTTCCTCAAGAACATGGGAGATTTTGCCGCCATGAACGAAGTCTACGGCCGCTACTTCAAGCAGGCGCCGCCGGCGCGCTCCACCGTCGAAGTCGCCCGGCTTCCGAAAGACGTTCTGGTTGAGATTGATGTGATCGCGCTGGCTTGAAAAAAACTGATGTGAAGAGGCAGGATTGTAGAAGAGCTTTGCAGACGCAACGTTGGCTCTTAGGTTTTAGCTTTTGGCCTTTAGCTATAGGCCAAAAGCTAATAGCCAAAAGCCTTCAGAATAAGAAAAGAGGAATTATGAAAACTGTCGCTCTCGCCATCACACTGTTCGCACTGGCCGGCCTGATCGTCGGCCAGACGGCTGCCACCAGCGCCAGCGGGCCTACCAAGGTCACCGGCGCTCCCATCAAAACCGCCAGCGGTCTCGAATACTGGGACATCACAGTTGGCACCGGCGCGGTCGCGCAAACCGGACAGCAAGTCAAAGTCGATTACACCGGCTGGCTCACCAACGGCAAGAAGTTCGACAGCTCGGTCGGGACCGGCCGTCCGTTTGGTTTCAAGCTGGGTGCCGGCCAGGTCATCAAGGGCTGGGACGAAGGCGTTGCAGGCATGAAGGTCGGGGGCAAGCGCCAGTTGCGCATTCCGCCGGACTTGGCCTACGGAGCAAAGGGTTATCCGGGGGTGATCCCGCCCAACTCGACCCTCATCTTCGACGTGCAACTGATCGATGTGAAGTAGAACGTGTAGCGCGGACACTCTTGTCCGCGAAGGCTGGCAGCCGCACAAAAGCTGAGGGACTAGAATCCGCGGGCCGGTAGAATTGGGTACTGTCCTGATTACAATCAGACCAATGCCTAGCTACGCCTTCACGACTTTGCCGCTGCGCAGACAGGACGTGCAGACGCGGATGTGCTTGGTCGCGGCTCCCACTTTGGCGTGGACCGGGCGCAGATTGACGTTCCAGCGCCGTTTACTTACATTGTGGGCGTGGCTGATGGTATTTCCGAACTGCGGCCCCTTGCCGCAGATATCACAAACTCGTGCCATAAACTCTGAAATCCTTCCAGGCCTGTTGCCGAAACTTTGATTTTACAGGAGGGGGGCGGATTTCGCCAAGGCATCCAAGACATCGGTAGTGCACCAGTTTGAAGCGGCTTTTAAGGGGCACGGCTTCAGCTGTGCCGTAAGCATCGCATTTTCATTGCGGCTTTAGGCGCTGAGGGACGCAATTTTCAAACTGCATCACTACCAAGACATCGTAAAGCCCCAGTTTGAAATTTGACGCCAAATCAGGGCAGCAATCAACAGCGCCACGCCGAGAATCGCGCTCGCCAGATCGAGGTAATGGCGGGACTACTAGGTAGTCCCCCCCATCTCGGGAAAGAAGTGCCAACGCTCTGCGACATGCGTCAGCACAACTACAGGCAAGGAAGCGATACCGAGTATGGCTAGCAAACGGGACATTTTATGCTGTCTTCTCCTGCTTCTTGTGAGGGCCGCGCTTTGCTGGTTTCGGCATGTAGCTGTCGGCCATCATCACGACTTCCTCAAGGCTCAGACACCACCCAAGAGATGGGTAGTGGGCCAGTTTGAAATGTAGGGTCGTTGGAAATTATTCCATCGCTCGAACCTAACACCCAAAGCAAACAAACCCTCATGGGATCGCTATCAATAGGCCTCCGCTCATTCCAAGGGATTGCTCATGTCCCCGCCCAAAGTTGTACTCGTAGCCTGGTTCCAGGTACCAGCCGAATCTATGCTTCGCGGAGGGCCAGAACATAAAATCCAGCACGACTTCGCCGCTGACTGAGTTCGTTGTCATGCTGGATTTCGTCCAATGAACCCACTCCGGACCAACGCCCAACATGAACTCCGCCTTTTTCGAGAGCGTCCAAGGCTTCTTGAACAGAAGGTCGGTGTCCCATTCTGTCGAGTGACGGGTGAAAAGCGGCGTAACTCCCGCCTCAAGTTCCAGCCAGTTCTCTATCGGCGTAACTTCAACCGCGACGGTGGGGCCGAAGCTCGATCCGCCGTCTTTGACATTCCAGTCAGCGGCTCCCCCAAGCTCCACGACTGCGGCAGGCTCCTTGTCGACCGACTGCGCGAAGGCGCTTCCAGCGCAGAGAAACAAAGATGCTATCAAGACAGGTTTCGCCGCGTTCATGGATATCCCCACACCTCGCAACGACCTGCATCATTGAGCGGAAAAAGCTACCATGCGCGGTTCCGAGCGACCCTGTCGAGATGGCCGTCATGCTAAATTGACCCACAGCCAAGACATGCGCCCCGTCGCCGGCCTCGATGATGTTCACACCCTCCAATAGTCCGGCCGCCACTGCCGGACGGCTTTCTTGATTTCGGGGGCGGCGAGCTTCTCGTTCAGGACGCGGGCGGCGAGCGCGGGGAGTTCGGCGTCGGAAGCGAACCGCAGGGCAACGAGTTGCGATTCGGTAAATTCTGCGATGCGGGGACGAAGGGAGGCGTCGAGCAAAGACGCGAGCCGCAATCTTTCCTCCAGCCGGATGACCCGGTCTTGCACCTTGAGAGAATAAAGCCGGATCTTGAAGATGACTGCGATGGCCGCGAGCATGACGACCACCATCCACGCCGAATGCAGTCCTGGCCTTCGCACCAGATGGACGATGGTCGCGATTAGCGTGATGGCAAACACGGGCAAGATGAAAAAGTGGAAGGGCGGATCAAGACGCGTGTGATTGGAAAAATTCTGGGGAGATCCGTTAGCCATGGCGAAAGACTCCTTTTTAAACTGTAAACATCATCGCACGAGCGATCCGACAGAGAAGCCACTACACCAGATCCTCCACCTTCAACTCTTCTGCTCCGCCCTTCCACGACTTTTGAAACTCCTGCTCCACAAACCAGGCATCGGAATTTCGATCCTGCGCCTTCAGCGCCCGATGCAAGCCAAATAACGACCGTGGATTCCGAAGATTCTTCGCCAGGTCTTCGCGGAAGACCCGCTCCGCACCTTTGGCGTCGCCGCTCATCAGCAACACTCCGCCCAGCGACTCGCGCACTGGATAGAACCAATCCTGAGGCTCATCGTACTTCAGCGTATCTTGCACGGCGACGGCTTCACGAAGCATACTCACGGCGGCCGCGTTGTCCTTTTTCGCCAGCGCCACCTGCGCCCCCAAAACATTCTCTGCAATCTTCAGAATGTCTTTGGTCTTGTTGTTCACGGGCATCACGAAAATGGCATCCGGCGGTGTCGCCTTTTCAGCGTCGGCCACGATTTTGTATTCCGCTTCGGCTTCCCCGACCCTGCCTTTTCCGGCCAGCGCCATCCCGTGCGCAAAGTGCCAGAAACCAACCGTAGTCTTCATCTCGGCATCGGGCGGCTTCATTGCGAGGATCGCGTCCCACTTGTGGAAGCGCACATTCACCGCCATCGGGATGGTCATGAAGCCTTCGAGCGGAGGCATGTCCTTCACCGCCGGTTCTACGTGGGCCGCGAGCATCTCCGCCGCTTTGCGCGATTCCGCGTAGTCTCCCGTCATGGCCGAGCACATGGCGATGAAATGCAGATTGTGGCTGTAGTACATCATCGGGTAAATGCCCTGCACGCCGCTGCTCTCGATGTACGCTCGATCGACCGCCGCCGCTTGCTGGTTGGTTTTCACCGCCGCCGCGTAGTCTCCCGTGCGAATGTACACGTGCGCCGGCATATGCACGATGTGTCCCGCAGCCGGCGCCAGCGCAGCCAGGCGGTTCGCCCCGGCCAAAGCTCGCTCCGGAGAATTCGACGCTTCGACGGCGTGAATGTAGTAATGAAGCGCGCCCAGATGGTCGGGATCGCGTTTAATCACCGACTCCAGAGTCGCGACGATCTCCTCCGTGCCTTCCTCGGGCGTACCGTCACGATGCCACAGTCCCCACGGATGGAGAACCATCCCCGATTCCGCGAACAGCGTCGCCGCATCAAGATCGTCGGGATGTTGCTTCACGACTTCCCGCATCGCGTCACGATAATCTTCCGCAGCCTTTCGCAGATCGGCCTTCGGATCCGCCGGAAAGCGTTTCGCCATCGCCAAAATATAGCCGCGTTCGGCGTCGGAGGCATTGCCGCTCAGATCGACCGCTTTCTGAATCGCCTCATGCGCCTGCTTGAAGCGGTCTTCGCTCGCCGGATCGTTGTAGTTCGGCCCCACCGCCTCCGCGATTCCCCAGTAAGCCATGGCCAGCTTCGGATCCAGTTCTGTCGCTTTCTGGAATGAGCGCGCTGCCTCGTCATGGTTGAACGCGTAAATCAGCCGCAATCCTTGATCGAAAAACTCTTGTGCTTCCGCGTTCCCAGTCGAAACCGGATGATGCAAATCGCCCAGGCCGGCCATCATCGTGACCGGCTTCGCTGCCCCCATGGCGTGATCCTGACCGGCGGCAACCATGGTGAGACAAAAAATGGTGAGACTCAAAAACATCGCTAGACGTAGCACGGCACCCGCAGTCGTCAGCAGTTTCATACCAACCTCCTCCTGAAGTGAACCTAACGGACTTCGATCATGACTAAAACGAACGCCCCAGAAACCTTGCGGGCAAGCTTAGTACGGACTCGCTGCCAAAGCAACCACTCCTAACCTGTCGCATTCGAGGAAGAGCGCGTCTTCAACGCGATGCCCACCAAAACTGCAGCACCTTTTGTTCTCTCCGCAGCTGCTCTCCACTTTTGACGCCAGCAGCATGGGGGAGCGGGGCGTGCGATAAACTGAAAGCAGAGCTAGCCTCAGCATGGACAAAGCCACCATTCTCTTCAATCCCAACTCTGGCCGCCGCGGAAAAAAGCGCGACCTGGAACTGAACCATGCCATCGGCATCATCCAATCGGCCGGCGTTCGCACTGAACTTACAGTTTGCCGCTCCAGCCAGGAAGCGAGGGACAACGCCCGCTGTGCTGTGGCGGACGGCAGTGATACCGTCTTTGCCTGCGGGGGCGATGGCACGATCCACGATGTGATTCAGGGATTAGCGCGCACGCCCGTCGCACTCGCCATTCTCCCGTTCGGCACCGCCAATGCTCTCGCCCACGACCTCGGAATCCCGCTTCGCCCGAGCGCCGCGGCTCAATCCGCCGTCGACGGCAAGAGCAGGGTCCGACGCATCTCTCTCGGCCGCATTGAGTACGAGGATTTCAACGGTCAACCGGCCGCACGCTACTTCACCGTTGCCGCCGGAATCGGCGTAGACGCGCACCTGTTCTACAAACTGACGGCGGAACTCAAGAACCGCTCGGGCATGACGGCCTACTACCTCAAAGCCTGGCAACTGTGGGCGACATATAACATGCGCCGCTTCGAGGTTGAATATGCCAATGGAAGCGGCGAGCGCCAGCGCGCCTTACTGACCGAACTTCTGGCGGTGAGAATCCGCTTTTTCGGAAACGTCCTGCGCGAACTGGTTCCCGGAGCTTCGCTCGACAGCAGCGACCTGCGCGCCGTCATGTGCCGCACCGCCAGCCGCAATGCCTATCTACAGTATGTGGCGGGGGCGCTGCTCGGCCGCCAATGGGATATCGACGGCATCGATCTGGTCCGCTGCTCCGAGGTAGTATGCCGATTGCCGGAGAAAGGCGGCGTCGCTAATGACGATAGCAGTGGCGCTGTTCATCGTGATGTCCATCATGATGTTCATCAAGAAGACCGCGTCTATGTCGAAGCCGACGGCGAACTGCTCGGCCGCTTGCCCGCTCGCATGACCATGCAGCCCGACGCCCTCTCCCTGATAGTGCCCAAATAACGCACCGCCCAAATAACGCACTGCCCAAATAACGCACTGCCCAAATATCCACCGTCTCCGCCTATGTTCTTTCCCCTGTGTTCCTCTGTGCTCTCTGTGGTTGTTTTTTTCTAGACTTTGGGAAATCCTGTCAAGCCCCTGTTTCGATGTTTTTTCGGCTAAGTCGATGAGTCGCTAGCGAAAATATACTCGGGAAAGTTGGCGGTATGGGTAGGTCGAAATTGATATAATAAATATAGAGAGTAAAAGGGTGCGGATTTCTTCCTGCACCCTTCTTTCATTTTTCACTCTCGTCGGTTTGCAGAGAAAGTCAAGTTTGGCATCAGGGCTTCGCTTTAGCGATGCCGTAAGTTCTCCGAATTGTGAGGCCCTTCAAGGGCTGATTGCCGCTGTTAACTCCTTATTCCGTGATATTTTACATATAAGTCCTTTAAACTCTAGGATTTTGCGGGATTTTCTTCCTAAGTCCATGATTCCAAACGAGCGCAAGTTAAATTTTTTTCGGGGGAGGGAACCAATCATATTCATAAGGTTATTACCGTTTTAGTTACTATAGCGGTCAAGACCAGCAGCCTCTGCCAACACGTTAGAATTCCCTCGTAGGAGAAAACTTGGAGCCCGTAACCCATTTCTTGTTCGGCGCTACCATGGGCCGCGCCGGACTCAACCGCAAGACCGCGCTCGCGACCGCTACGTTAACCTTGGGCGCCGAGGCGGCTGACCTCGACGTCCTCAGCCGTTTCGGCGGCTCCGCCTTCGGCTTAAACCATCACCGCGGCTTCACTCATTCTTTCCTGGGCGTGCCACTGGTGGCTGCCGTGGTCGTTGGATTCATCTATCTACTCTGGCGCTTGTGGGGCCGCAAAACCCGCAATCCTGACCTTCCCCCGCACTGGGGATTGCTCTTCGCCTTTGCTTGCCTCGCTGGCCTCAGCCACATTCTCCTCGACTTCACCAACAACTACGGAGTACGTGCCTTGTGGCCGTTTTCCGAACGCTGGGTTTCCTGGGACATCGTCTTCATCGTCGATCCCGTCATCCTGCTAGTGCTTACGCTCGGACTGATTCTCCCCGCACTGTTTTCGCTCATCAACGAAGAGATCCGCGCTCGCAACAAAGACGCCAGGCCAACCGGAAGACTGGCCGCGACCGTCGCTCTGCTCGCCGTCGTCGCATATTGGGGAGTTCGCGACTACGAGCATAGCCGCGCCGTGGCCGCGCTCCAGTCGCGCAATTACCGGGGCGCCGATGCGATTCGAGTTTCCGCGTACCCTTACTGGGCCAATCCGTTGCGCTGGCACGGCGTGGTTGAAACGCCCGCTTTCTTCGCCAGCAGGGACGTCGATTCGCTGAACCTCGATTCGATGTCTCCCGAAGTCGATCCCGAAGCGCAGATGCAGATTCGCTACAAGCCGGAAGAAACTCCGGTTACTCTAGCCGCTAAGAAAAGCTACCTGGGACGCGTGTACCTGAGTTGGGCCCAATATCCCATAACCGAGACCGAAGAGCTGGAGAACGGTGCCGTCGGCAACGGCCGCGCCGCCTACGTCGTCCGCTTCCGCGATCTCCGCTATGACTATCCTGGGCGCGATGCGCGCGCCATCCTTGGCGCAACCGTGTTCCTGAGTCGCGATCTACATGTAGTGGAGGAACACTTCGGGATGGGGAGCGCGCGTACGAAGGCTCGGTAACGGCAATGGACCATACGATCCGAAACAACTGCATCCGAAACAACCGCTGAAGGGTGGATTCGCAAGGTTGGATTCCCGATAGAAATTTCGCCCTTCCCTTGACCGACGGCATCCGCTCGCGCAACAATCTTATCTGGCTCCCGACTGAGGTGATTATGCTGGCCTATGTGTTTGTTCTTTTTGCGGTCGCGGTTCGCTTTATGCCCCATCCGCTGGCCTTTACTCCGATAGCAGCGGCGCTGCTCTACTTTGGCGCGCGTGGTCCACGGCGCCAGCTATGGGTGCCCTTGGCGCTGCTGGCAGCTACGGACGTCATCCTCACCAAGATCGTCTACTCATATCCCTTCACCTGGGACCATTTCGTGACCTGGGCGTGGTATGCGGCGATTCTCCTGCTAGGCACGGCTCTGCGTAAAAACGACCTGCGCGAAGACACGAACTGGCTGCGGGTCGGCGGAGCCGCGCTGGCCAGTTCCGTCTCTTTCTTCGTAGTCAGTAATTTCGCCGTCTGGGCGTGCTGGGCCATGTATCCGAAGACGTTGTCCGGTCTGATGACTTGCTACGCCGCGGGCCTGCCGTTCTTCCGCCGCGGAGTCGCCGGCGACCTGCTCTTCACCGCAGTTATGTTCGGCGTGCCCGCGGTCGCCGCCGTGGTCGCGCGTTCCTACAAGCCGCACGGGACCGCAGCCGCCTAGCCAATCAATCGAGTCTCTTCCGAGCGCAGCGCGGAATCCTTCCCCGCTGCGTTTTTGTTTTTTCTACTCGCCCGCCGCCAGACGAGCCACGCCACCAGCAGCACTCCCGCTCCCAGCAGAATCCCAGCGAAGTGGTGCGCGAAAACGTTCCCGACCAGCACCACAATCTGGGGACCGAACCAGAGCGTCAGCAGCGCCTCAATCATAAAGCGCACGAAGCGGCCCGCAAAAATCGCCAGCAGAAAATGTGCGAAGTTCATTTCAAACGCCGCCGCCGCCAGCACCACTATCTTGAAAGGCGCGGGCGGCGGCAACATCGCCGGAAACATCAGCGCCCAGAATTCATGGCGATCGAAGGATTCGTGAATCTTCTCGAAGCGCTCCGGCGAAAGCCGCTTGCGCAACAACACTTCGCCGCCCGTATACCCGATGACGTAGAGAACGATGCTTCCGAGCGCCGACCCGGCTGAGCCCAGCAGCACGTACAGCAGGAAGCGCGAGCGGTCGTTGTATACATAGCTCACGAAAATCGCATCCAGGGGCATGCCCAGGAAGGAGCCATCCACCGCCGCAAATGCGAGCATCCCCCATGGCCCCAGGGGCGCAAGGACGTGCTTGATCCAGTTGCCGTAAGCGTGGACAAAATGTTTGATCTTATTCAAGTAGGTAAGAATAGTTTACGCGAGGCTGGAGGCCAGTCGTCAGTCGTTGGTCGTTTGTCGTTAGCCAGTGCCCAGTTCGCTTCCACAATGCGTTGAAAATGGTTCTGCCGGCCAGCCTATACGCTCAGCCCAACCGTGGACGCGAAGGCCGGCGCTGCGGTTTCATCTTTCAGTTCTGTTTCTTCCCAGAACGACCGGTCGCGCAAGATGCGCGACACCAGCGCGGTATGCATGGCGTGGCCGGCGCGGTCGGCCACCACCGAACCGAGTATCTGTTTCCCGATCAAAGCCAGGTCGCCGATCAGGTCGAGAACTTTGTGGCGCACGAATTCGTCGGGAAAACGCAAGGGCGGATTCAGAACTTCGTGGCGGTTCAGCACGATCGCATTCTCGGTCGATGCGCCGCGGATCAGTCCCTGCTGCCGCATGGCATCGGCTTCATGCAGGAATCCGAAGGTGCGCGCCGGCGCAACCTCTTTCAGAAAACTGCCATTGGTCAGCCGCACGCAGAAGGTCTGCTTGCCGATGAGTGGGTGAGGAAAGTTGATCGAATACGAAACCGAGTAGGCGTCCGCCGGATACACGGCAATGAATTTATCGCCCTCGCGCAACTCGATCTCGCGCACGATTCGGAGATAGGTGCGCGCTTTGCGCTGTTGCCGGATGCCGGCCTTTTGAATCATCTGGACAAAGGGACGGGCGCTGCCATCCAGAATGGGCAACTCCAGATTGTCCAGTTCGACGATGGCGTTGTCGATGCCGACGCCGGTAAACGCCGAGAGCAGGTGCTCGGTGGTGGAGATGAGCACGCCCTTCTTCATCAGGCTGGTGGCGTAACTGACGCGGGCTACATTGCGTCCGCTGGCTTCGATGGCGAAACCGTCGAGGTCGGTGCGGTGAAAGACGATTCCCGTTCCGGGAGGGGCGGGCAGAATCCGCAGGCTGACCGGGGCGCCGCTGTGGAGACCCACTCCAGTGCAAGTCACCGCGGCACGAATTGTTTGCTCGTGCGTCAAGGGGAGGACGTATAAGTCTTTTGTGCTCTATCAGCTTACAGCGATGGGCCAACTTCCGTATGTGGCAAAATAGCCACACTCCGTGGCTTGGGCAACGCCGGCAACGGTAACTTGTTCAGGGTGTTGCAGATGCTTGGGTGTATTCACGAGGAACTTGCCCGTGTTTTACTGGCTGGCGGCTTCCTTTGCCAAACTCCTCATTTGACGGCGGAACATAAGGGTGTCGAGAATCTGGCCGAAGGTGGCTTCATCGAAATCTACAACGTGAACTTAGTATTCGGAGAGTGACCATGCCATTCATTTCCCAGATGTTTCACGATCCAGTGATAGCGTCGTGGGTTCAGGGGGCAATTTATCTGCTTACGCTGATGGTGTTGAGCGTGCAAGCGCGAATTCTTATCCGTCAGACCATGCGCGAAAAGCGAATCCACGTCAGGCGCATTGCCTCGTTGGCCGATGCTCAGGTGTGAAGTGCGGCGGTGGCGGAGTGGGCACAGGTTTATGTTCGGCTCTCTGTGCGTTCGCCAGATTGGGCCTTCATGTAGGAGCGCAAAATGGCATTAATGCGGGTCTGGTATCCGCTGCCCTTTTGCTTGAGCCATTGCACAACATCATGGTCAACCCGGATCGTCAGGCGGTCCTTGGGCTCCGGCATGACGAGTTTCGCTTTGTTCCAAAACGATTCACCTAGCTCGGGGATATCGGAGTAGTCGATGTCTTCATCACGCATCTCGCGCAGGCGGCCAAAGTCAGTCTTGCCCTTGGCGCGCGCTCTTGAGCCGGCTCGTGTACTCTTGCCTTTCATTGCGATGTGCCCTCCTTGCCGAAATAATTCGCCGCTGTTTTCCGCGCATCACGTAGACCACTACGATTTCAATATCTTCCATAAGACCGTCAAACACTCGTTTGGCATCCCGAAAATCGATGTGGTGTTTTGCGAGATTCGCCTGCCTCTTGCTTTCATCCCACTCGAAAAGCATTTCCGCGCCTTAGTTGGGATCGGAGTTACTAGTATGTACATTATGTACACACACTCGCCGGATTGTCAAGCCGTCCGTTTGGTGCAACCTAACGGGCAGCCAGTCCGGCAGCTTCTGAGCCCTTACCGGTTCTTCAGCGGTGCGGTGGGGTCGTAGGTCACTGCCGCTTCGAACATTGAATCCGGCAGCTTCAGGTTGTAGCTGGCGGTGTTGATGAAGCGCTGCTGCGAAGTCTCTCCGTTGAAATAACGAGTAATGGAATGCGGGGTCCAGATTCCCTGCACCAGTTTGTAACTGTCGTAGATCTCTTCTTCCACATTTTTCTGCTTGTCTTTTGGATCGCGCCACGAGTAACTGATCTTGACCGGATAGTGCGTATTGAGGTCCAGGAAAACGCTCACCGAGTCATTCAGGCTGTTGAGCAGGGTGACCCCTTCGGTCTCCTTGCCATCCACTACCGCCGCGCCATCGTAGAACAGGGCCACGTTCGGATCGCGCATCCATTTGCGGAACACCCATTCCAGCGAATGCTCGCGACGGCGAAGGTAGTTCTCCAAATCGGGCTTATCCTGCGCCGCTGTTCCCTTGTACGTAACCTCGTATCCTTTGTCGCCATTGTGAATCAGAACAAGATCGGACTTGTTCTTTACCTTGACGTCGCCCACTTGCCCAAAGAGTAGGAAAACGTCCTTCGTGTGGATGACTTCGAAACGGTCTCTGTCGGGATACTCGAGATAGTATCTGTAGGCAATCCCGGTGCTCTCGGTACGTCCGTGATAGAGCGGATAGTAGCGGCCTTCCTCACACCGGTTTTCATAGGTGAGGTACGGTTGGCCTCCGAGGGCTTGGATGGTCTGATCGAGAACCGCCCTCGCCTTGCGGGCGTTGTCGGAGTCGTTCATGTTGACAGCAGGCTGAGCGGGCGCGGGCGTAGGGAAAGGAGGCGGTGAAGCGGGCGTTTGAGCGGTTTGAGCACCGCAAAGCGCGCACAGCAGCAAAACAATAAGAAAGCTAGTCATGATTCTATTGGATTAGAAGCCTCCAGAACGATTTTAGCTGTTCGTAGCGCTGATGCGCCGTCTCGCTCACGGATCACTGCAACGAGAAATTCACGGTGATCTGCGTTTCAACTTTCACGGGTTGACCGTTGAGCAGGTAGGGCTTGTATTTCCATTGCTTGACCGCCGTAAGGGCTGCCGGAGCAAGCATGGGATGGCCAGAGACAAGGGTGAGATCCTCAACGTCTCCATTCTTGTCGATCACGGCCTTCATGACAACCTGGCCTTGAACGCGGGCCTGCCGCGCGACATTAGAATATTCCGGCGCAACCTTCTTGAGCAGTAAGCCTGTCGCGACCCCTTCCGGGACGCGCACAGGCATCGGTTGCCCTGAGTCGGGCTGCGGCGTACCTGGCTTAGAGCTGGGTGCTCCGCCAATGACGCCCCCGGCATTAGGGCTGTTGTCGCTGCTCATCACGCACTTTGGATTTGGCTCGTCTCCCCGGAACGAGATCTGCTGTAGCGAACTCGCACCCTGGTCTAGTTCCTCGGGCGACCCAGCCATGATCGTTTCCCCGATGTAGAACCCTCGAAACTTCGTGTAGACAAAAGCGCCGTACAACGTACCGCCGTTGCCGATCGCTTGCTTGTAATCGGCGCGGAAAAAAATCTTCCCGCGGTAATCAACGGGATAGGGGTCTTTCACCATTTGCCGGTGTTCTCGATCGGCATCAAGCTGTGTGTGTAGAGATTTGGAGACAAATTCCTCAGGACCCGGAGCTGAAGCACTCGCCTCGCGAGCGGTTAGAACGATCCTATTTCCGAAGGAACCTTCCTTGTGCCGGTCGAGCAACAACAGGACCAAGTGCCCTCCCAAGTATCTGGCCTTTCCATCGGCGCCGAGAAACTGAGTGTTTAACTGCCAAGCGGCGGGTATCGGGAGCGAAAAGCCGAGACACTCGTTCGCGTACACATTGTTGGCGATGCTGCCATTTTCGAACGCCAGGGTAGTCGACGAATTGCTGGGTTGCTGTGCCCAAACAAGCGCGGATGTCAGAACGGCTATCGCAGTGAATCGAATCCAGAGAATCCTCATGTGCTCCCCTACCCCACCAGCACCGCGCCGCCGTTTACGTTGAAAACTTCGCCGGTGATAAATCCAGCATACGGCGTGCACAGGAACAGAATCGGCCCAGCGATCTCTTCCGGCGTCCCCACGCGCCCCAGTGGTATGGTTCGAAAAACCTTTTCGCGTGTGGGCGCATCATTCAGCGCCGGCGCCGCCATATCGGTAGCCACCCACCCCGGCGCGACGCAATTGACATAGATATGGTCGGGCGCCAGTTCCGTCGAGAGTCCTTTCACCATGCTGATCAGCGCGCCTTTCGAGGCCGCGTAGTCGCAGTGGAAAGCTTCGCCGCGCTGGCCAGCCGTCGAACTGACCAGCACGATGTGGCCGGCGGCAGTTTCGGAGGACGCTCCGGATGACGCTCCGGCCTGCCTCTTCATCTGTCCCACGGAATGCTTGACGAGCGCGAAGACGCTGTCGAGATTCACGGCGATGGTGCGATGCCATTGTTCATCGGACATGCGGTCGACGGGTGCGTCCTCAGGCGGCCAGATGCCGTGATTCGCGACCAGAATGTCGAGACGCCCGAAGGCCGAGATCGCGGACGATACCAGCTGCCGCGCCGCCTCCGTGGTCGAAAGATCGCTTTGCAGCGCGCGGCAGTTTTCCGCGCCACACTCACGCACCAGATTCTCGGCCTGCGCTTTTGCCGCTTGATAATTGAAGACAACCTTCGCGCCCGCGGCCACGAACATTCGCACCGCTGCCGCGCCAATCCCTCGCGATCCGCCGGTGATGAGAGCAACTTTAGAGTTGAGAGTCAGATTCACGACGCATACGAGTATCGCACGCCAAACGCATTAGATAGTGGCCAGTGGTCCGCGAAAAATCTTAGTGGTAGCGGCTGCTGTAGTAAGAAGGAAAGGGCGGCCGAAACCGACCGCCCACGTGAAACTAGTCACTGGCCGCTGCCCTACGCCGTCGCTGGCCGCTCGCCGCCTTTGGCAGGGGCGCGTTCTGGCTTGAGCACTTGCTGCACACCATCGTCGGTCTTCGCCGGCAGGGGCTTGATCGGCGGCAGTTCCTGCCCTTCGACCAGCAGCTTGATTTCAGAGGCATCCAGCACTTCGCGTTCGATCAGCGCCTTTGCGATTCGGGTCAGCGTTTCGCGATTCTCGGAGAGGATCCTCTTCGCAGTCGAGTAGCCAACCCCCACCATCTTCCTGACTTCTTCGTCAATCTGGATGGCGGTCGCTTCACTGTAGTCGCGGTGTTGCGCGATTTCGCGTCCCAGGAAAATCTGCTCTTCCTTCTTGCCGAAGGTCAGCGGCCCCAAGTCGCTCATGCCCCACTCGCAAACCATCTTGCGCGCCAGTTCCGTGGCCCGCTCAATGTCGTTGCCCGCACCCGTCGACATCTGGTTCAGGAAAAGCTCTTCCGCAATACGGCCGCCCATCAGAATGGCAATCTGCGTGTCGAGATAGTTCTTGTAGTAGTTGTGGCGATCGTCGGTCGGTAACTGCATGGTCAAACCGAGCGCCATGCCACGCGGAATGATGGTGACCTTGTGCACCGGATCAGAATGCGGCAGAATGGCCGCCACGAGCGCGTGTCCAGCCTCGTGGTACGCGGTGTTCTTTTTCTCTTCATCGGAGAGTAAAAGCGACTTGCGTTCCGCGCCCATCAGCACTTTATCTTTCGCCAGTTCGAAGTCGTACATCAGCACGGCCTTCCGGTTCGGCCGCGCCGCCGCCAATGCCGCTTCGTTCACCATGTTGGCCAGGTCGGCGCCGGAGAATCCCGGTGTGCCGCGGGCGAGTACCGACAAATCCACATCGTCCGCCAGAGGAATCTTGCGGGTGTGCACGCGCAAAATCTCTTCCCGTCCGCGAACGTCGGGGCGATTCACCACCACGCGCCGGTCGAAACGCCCGGGCCGCAGCAGCGCCGGATCGAGCACATCCGGACGATTCGTTGCCGCCATCAGGATTACGCCGTCGTTCGATTCGAAGCCGTCCATTTCCACCAGCAACTGGTTCAAAGTCTGCTCACGCTCATCGTGTCCACCACCGAGGCCAGCGCCGCGGTGACGTCCAACAGCGTCAATTTCGTCGATGAAGATGATGCAGGGAGCGTTTTTCTTGCCTTGTTCGAACAGGTCGCGCACTCGGCTCGCGCCCACGCCCACGAACATTTCCACGAAGTCGGAGCCGGAGATCGAGAAAAACGGCACATTGGCTTCGCCCGCAACCGCGCGCGCCAGCAAGGTCTTGCCCGTTCCCGGAGGTCCAACCAGCAGCACGCCCTTCGGAATCCGTCCGCCCAGCTTCTGGAACTTTTGCGCCTCGCGCAGGAACTCGATAATTTCGCGTAGTTCTTCCTTCGCCTCATCCACGCCCGCTACGTCTTTGAACGTGATCTTTTTCTGCTGCATGGAGAGCAGACGCGCCCGGCTCTTGCCGAACGACAGCGCCTTGTTGCCGCCCGTCTGCATCTGGCGAATCATGAAGAACCAAAGCGCACCCAGCAGAACCAGCGGCGCCAGATTCAGAATCCAGCTGGGCCAAGTGCCGTTGCTAATGTCCTTGAAGCTGTAAGGAACATTCTTGTCCGTCAGCTTCTTGTACATATCGGGATAGTTCTGCGGCACGATGGTGTGAAAGGGCGAGTCGTTCTTGAACTTCCCGCGCACCTCCTGGCCGATAAACATCACGTCGCGGACATTGCCCTGATCCACGTTCGACAGGAATTCAGAAAAGCCGACTTCCTTTTCCTTTTGCGCATTGCTGCCGGTGCGCACCACCTGCCAGAGTAGGAAGGCCGAGACCACGATGACCGCCCAGAAAAGTACCGTCTTGATCGTCGAATTCACCTAAGACTCCTCTAAGTGCAGCCCCATCCCTACCCAAAAGAAAGACGCCGCCTCTACGCTCACATTTTAGATGCTGGAGACGGAAATTCGACTGAGAAAAGCCTGCCAACTCATTTTAGACCTTTTGCACAGAAAACGGGGGACCAGACGGAAGTAACAGAAGTCACAGGATGGCAAAGCCCATGTGGCAGCGGGGCTTTGCCTCACTTGGACGGGGTCCTTCGGCTCCGCTCAGGACAGGCTCCGCCCCGTCTCCACACGACATCAAAGAGCGCGCTTTATGTCGTCGCGGCCACATACGGCAGGTTCCGTCCCGTCTGCTCCGGAGTCCCCAATCCATAACCGCAAAGGAAGGCGTCATCCACCAGGAAGCCGAAGTAGTCTGGCTGCAGCGGCACCCGGCGCGCCGACTGGCGATCCAGCAGCGTAACCAGCTTCACCGAAGCCGCGCCCCGTCCTCGCAGGTCGCTCATCAGGAATTCGGTGGTCACTCCCGAGTGCACCAAGCCCTCGACCAGCAGCACATGCTTGCCTGCAATCGCCAGTTCGTGACTGAAGAGGATCTCCAACAGCGGGTTCTCGCCCTGCTTGCTCTGCTTGTATTTCGGCTTGATAAAGGTGCAGATGATGGGTACGTCGATCGCCCGCACCAGGTCGGCCATGAACAGGAAGCTGTTCTCCAAAATCCCCAGTGCGACTACGGTCTGGCCGCGATAGTCGTCGGAAATCTGCCGTCCCAGTTCGCGGACTCTTTTCTGAATCTGGTCAGACGAAATCACCTGGCGCAACCTGACATTCGGCGAAGCATTCATGGCGGAAGTGGCGCCTCCGGCGTGATGGTTTTGAAAGGGCATGGCTTCAACCATGCCGTAAATCTCCAAAAGTCAGAAGCCCCTTTAGGGGCTGGTCGTCCGACCGTTCGTCCGACCAATGGAATGTTACATCATGCCCGCGATCTGGCGAATCCAAATCGCTTGTGGAGCTCCCGCCGGCGCCCGAAAAGCCACCGGAGCCGCAAACCCCCGCATCCAGACCAGCCCGCAGCCTTCCGCGACCGCAACCGGCCAGAGCTTTTTCTCCGCTCCGGTCGCATGCCGGTCACTCAGCAACTCCTTTACTTTTCTTGCCGCCGCGGTATGCGCCGGCCAGAAACGATCCCCCGCCCGCCAGTTGCGGATCAGGACTTCCTTCGGCACACGGTCCAGATCCAACAGATACCCACGCTCTCCCTCCGGAACGCTGCCCACATCCACCACCCGCGCTTCTAGGCAAGCGCCCAGTTCAGGAACCTCCACCGCGCCGGGTACGCCTAAGGCGTACTCATAATCCGCCGCTTGTCGATGGACCGCTTCGCCGCGAGCGGAAGGTTCAAGTTCCAACACAAGTTCCTGCCGTCCAAGTCGAAGATTCCGCTGGAGAAGATTCCGCCCGCCCGGTAGCTCCAATTTCTTGCCTGCCGGTCCTTTGCCTGCCGAACCTTTGTCCGCTGAACCGCGTGCCAGTTCAAGCGCCTCCTCGATCAAACGAAACGAGATACTCAAATCGGGCGCATTCGTTTTCAGCCATGAGCGCATCATTCGGCGCTGGGCCGCCAGCGGAAGCTCCAGGAGCGGCGCCAGCGGTAGAGACGCGGCTGGCCGCGTCTCGGGCCGTACCGCAGCCCCAAAAGGGGCATCTGATTTCGAGGAACTTGCGGTATCGCTAAAGCGATACCCTGATACGAAGCCGACTTTTTCCGCAACCTGCTTAGCCACCGAGGGCAACTCCGCCGTGATCTCCGGATGCCCGCGCTCCCAATGCTCCTCCTCGGCCCGCGCAATTTCCGCCAGCTCACCCATGTGTTCGATCGCGGCCTCGCCAAATTCCTCCGCGATCATCGGCAGCAGGCGATGCCGCACGCGATTACGAAGAAAGGCAATATCACGATTGGATGAATCCTCGCGCCAGCTCTGGCCCCGCTCGCGCAGAAATTCCCGCAATGCAGCGCGGCGAAAGCCCAGCAGCGGCCGCACCAATTCGCCGCACGCGCGCCCCTGCTCTTCGAACACGATTTGCGGATGGATGCCCGAGAGTCCCCGAATGCCAGTGCCGCGAAAAATGCGCAGCAGCACCGTCTCCGCCTGATCGTCGAGAGTGTGAGCCGTCGCAATCTTCGTCGCCCGCCCCTCGCGCGCCAGTTGGCGGAAAAAACCGTGGCGCAGTTCACGCGCGGCCGCCTCGATTCCGGAACGGATTTCGGAAATATGACTGCCGTCAACCGGCGCGACACGAATATCCAGTTCGAGCCCGTGCTGCCGCGCCAGGCTCGCGACAAACCGCTCGTCCTCGTCCGACTCTTCTCCGCGCAGCTTGTGATTGACATGCGCAACCGACAGCACGATCCCCAACTCGGACCGCAATTCCAGTAGCAGGCAGAGCAAAGCCACGGAATCCGCGCCACCGGAAACCGCCGCAGCCACGCGGTCCCCGGGTCGAATCGACTCCTGCTTCCGAATTGTCTTCAACAGCTGCTCCGCCAGCTCGTGCACGGAGAAATGGTACAGCAGGAAACCAGTTGCCAGCTGCCAGTAGCCAGTTGCCGGTGGTGGCAGCGGCTTCCTGGCAAGTGGGCGCTGGCCACTGGCACCTGTCTCCTGCTATGCTGTTCCGCAAATGTGGGGAGCTTCACGCTGGACTGCCAGATTCCTGGTGCTGGTTATGCTCGTCTCGTCCTTCGGGCCGCTGACGATGGCCTGTGCTGCCCTGCCAGGAGCCATGCACTGCATGCGCAAGCCTGTGTCTGCGCATTCGGCTGATCCCGCGATGCCATGCCATCACGCGATGGCACAGTCGAAGCCGCACCGGCCGGAATCGTCTCCAGTCAAATCGTCTCCAGTCAAATCATCCGAAGCCTCGTTTCAAGTCAGCAATGACGGCAACTGTTGTCAGAGCCATTGCTGCTGCGGCGCCACCACGTCCGAGTGGGCGCAACCCGCGTCCAATCTGCTTTCCTGTTTAAGTCTCCTGATCGAACCCGCGCGCCCGGTACAAAACGCGGCCCTTTACGCACGCGACATTTCCGGAGACGATTCCGCCCGCGCCCCTCCTCGCTGCTAACGCTCTGCTAAACCTTCGCTGGCGATCCTCTCCGCCCCCAAAGGGGCGGCTCGAGGAGTCACCTTATCGGCATCGCTGATGCCCTGATACGAAGCGATTTCCCGATCGAAACCTTGCTTCGTCCGGGGGGTTGCGCCGTCTCGAGGCGTTACGCGGACAGGAGTGTCCGCGCCACACAGAATTTCCAGGAGACATCGAGAACATGACTCGCCTCACGCTGCTGACCTTCGCTGCCTTGATTTTGATCGCCATATTGATCGCCCCAGCCGCGTTTGCTAACGATTACGGCGCCGTCCGCGGCGTCGTGCACGACCCGCAGCACCGTCCCATTCAAGACGCCATGGTGATGCTCAAAGCGAAATCGTCGGATTGGGCAAAAAGCGTCACCACCGGCGCCAACGGAGAATTCCAACTCAACGCCGTGCCGCTCGGCGAATACTCCATCAGCGTCGCCAGTAAGGGCTTCGCGCAAACTGCGCAGGACGTCACGGTCATCTCGGGATCCGTCCCGGTCGTTCACTTTCTACTGCAAGTGGCGTCGGCGAATGAGAAAGTCACCGTCTCCGGCGCGCCCGCAGTGGTCGCCACCGACAGCTTCACTCCGACCACGCTCGTCAGCCGCCTCGACATCGAGCGCACACCGGGCGCCGACCAGACGAACAGCATGGCGATGATCACCGACTACGTTCCCGGCGCTTACGTGACTCACGACATGCTTCACATGCGCGGCGGCCACCAGACTACCTGGCTCCTGGACGGCATCCCCATCATCAACACCGCCATCGCGCAAAATCTCGGCCCCCAGTTCGATCCCAAAGACATGGATTACGTCGAGGTCGATCGTGGCAGCTATGGCGCCGAGTTTGGCGACCGCACGTATGGCGTCTTCAACGTGGTGCCGCGCACCGGATTCGAGCGCAACAACGAGGGCGAACTCATCATGACTGCCGGCAACTTCTACCAGACCGACGATCAACTCAGCTTCGGCAGCCACACCGAACGCTTTGCCTATTACGCGAGTGTCAATGGCAACCGCAGCGACCTCGGCCTGCAACCGCCGGTTCCGCAGGTTGTGCACGATGCCGTCAATGGCTTCGGCGGCTTCGGGTCTTTTATCTACAATGTGGATCCCGCCAACCAGCTTCGCCTGATGACCTCAGTCCGCCACGACTATTTTCAGATCCCTTACGATCCTTTTCCCAACGACTTTGAAAACACCCAGGGCTATGCCAGCATCGGGCTCCGCGACGGCCAGCGCGAGACCGATGCCGGCGTCCTCTTCAGCTGGGTCCACACCTTCAACTCACACCTCTTGGCCACGGTGTCACCATTTTACCATTACAACAGCGGAGACTACTCAAGTAACCCGAACGACGTTCCCGTGGCCACTACCGAAAATCGCAGTTCCACTTACGTTGGAGGCCAGACCAGCTTTGCCGCGAACTATAAGCATAACGACCTCCAGGTCGGGTTCCTCAGCTTCTACGAGCGCGATAACCAGTTCTTCGGGGCTATTTTCAATGACGGCAGCGGCAACATCGCCGATTCCGAGCAACCCACCGCGAATCTCGAAGCCTTTTACATCGACGACAAGTTCAGGCCCTTTTCCTGGCTGACGCTCTCGGCCGGAATGCGCCCCACGCGCTTTGCCGAAGGCAACTTTGCAGCGACTTCGCTCGAACCGCCCATTTCCGAATCGGCAATCAGCCCGCGTTTTGGCGCCACGGTAACTATCCCCCGGATTCGTTGGACCTTCCGCGCCTTCTACGGACATTACTACCAGGCGCCGCCCATCGAAACCGTGTCCGGCCCGCTCATCTCGCAGTGTCAGCCTCCCAGTTGCGGGTTCCTGCCACTTTACGGTGAGCGCGATGAAGAACATCAGTTCGGCGTGACTATCCCTTACCGTGGATGGGTCCTCGACGCCGATAACTTCCAGACCAACGTTGCTAATTTCCTCGACCACAACAACATTGGAGCGTCCAACATCTTCTTTCCCATCACCGTCTCGCAGGCGCTAATTCGCGGATGGGAACTTACGCTACGCTCTCCCCGCTTTGCCCACCGCACCCAGGTTCATCTTGCCTACTCCAACCAGATCGCCGAGGGCAGCGGCACCATCACCGGCGGCCTCACCGATTTCACGCTCGCTCCCGGACTCAGTCCGCTCGACCACGATCAGCGCAATACCCTCAATGTGGGCGGCGACATCACTCTCCCGTGGCGCTCCTATGCTTCGACCAACGTTTACTACGGCTCCGGATTCAGCAATGGAGAAAACGGCGTTCCCGGTTGGCCTTATCAGGGCGACTATCTCCCTGGCCACACCACTTTCGATCTCTCCCTGGGCAAGGATTTCGGCGAACGCTTCACCGCTTCCGTAAGCGCCCTCAACGTGGCCAACCGCCGCGTGATCTACGACGACAGTCTCACCTTCGGCGGATATCACTGGAACCTGCCGCGCCAAATCTATGTGCAGGTTAAATATCGATTTCACTATTGAGGGCCAAGGCTTCGACGCCACGGAGAAAGCGTGAAAGCATTATGAAATCCCGGCTTGTATTCACATCGTTTTTGCTCACGTCGTTCATGCTGTTGCTGTCCGTATCCGTGGGTTGCAATCGCAGCAAGAAGTACGCTCTGCAGGGCGAAGTAGTCGCTAAGAACCTATCTACCAGTGAGATTACGGTGAACCATGGAGACATTCCGGGGTTCATGCCAGCCATGGCCATGCCGTACCGCGTCAAGGACCCGGCGGTGGTTCAGGAACTTCAACCCGGCGACAAAATCGCCGCGGAGGTGGTGGTTGGCAAAGATCCGAGCGACTATTGGCTGGAGGATGTGCGCATCACCGACGAATCTGGGCGCAGCCAGGTAACGCCGCCGGCTGCGTCGCGGATGCTGATGCCCGGAGAACAAGTTCCCGACGTGGCTCTTGTCAACCAGGATGGACGGAAAATCCATCTTTCCGATTTCGCCGGGAAAGCACTGCTCGTCACTTTTATCTACACGCGTTGCCCTATGCCGAATTTCTGCCCGCGCCTGAGCAGCCAATTCGCGCGCATTCACAATGAACTCAAGAAGAACCCGGAGGACTATGGCAAAACCCACCTGCTGACCATCAGCTTTGACCCGAAATATGACACTTCCGCCGTCCTGCGCAAGTACGGGCTTGCATATCTGGACGGCAACGAGAGCGGTTTTTCCCAATGGGACTTCGCTTCCACCGATCCCGCCGATCTACGCCGCTTGGCCCGGGCATTCGGCCTAGAGTACGAGGAAGAAGATAACCAGATCACCCACACTATGAGTCTCGTGTTGATTGCGCCCGACGGTAGAGTGGCGAAGTTCTGGTCCACGAATTGGACCTGGACGGAGCTGATGCAGAACCTGCAGCAGGCCGCTCGGGCCAGTGGGCAGAGGGGAAGGTGATGGTTCGCGGACTTTTGCTACTGGCCGGTGTCCTGGCTGCGTTTATGTTAGTAGCTTGCGAAAAAACGCGGCAGCCGAGACAACAACGGAGCAATGCCGAGATTGAAGGTGAATGGCTTTACGACAATAACTGCGCCGAATGTCACGAGCATCCGCAGCCGGATTTGCATAGGCAGCCCCCGAACCTGCACGGACTGTTTCGTCGCGGATCACTCCCGAGTGGCGCTCCGGCAACGGACGCGCAAATCCGCACGACAGTTATCGAGGGCCGAGGCACGATGCCTGCCTTCGATCGGCGTTTGCGGGAAGCAGATGTCGACAATCTCATCGAATACCTTCGAAAACTAGATTGAGGCAATTCATGGAGGACTTTGTACCTGGGTGCCCGCATGAGCTTGCCGGGAGCGCTGACTGCCGAGCGCCAGCGACGAACGACTGACCGCCTGGCCGCATCGAACCAACAAGAGCAGCAAGGATTGTTTGACGCTGTTCCGGTACGCTCCGTATAATGCATTGAGTCCACACCCTGATCGCCACGCTTGCGGTTTCTGCGTGAAGAGAGCCGGGCGTTGTAAGTGTCTTGCGCGCTCGCTGCGCCGGTTTCAGGCCCATGTTTCAGGTCTGTGTTTCACGTCTTAGTGATTGATAGGCTCGATAATTGATAAGGCTCGGGTTGCGATCAGCCTCGTTGAGCCCGGCGAGCTGGAAGCTTCCAGCATTTCCGAAAAATCCGAAGGAGTTCAAAGGGATCCGATGAGCAGCAAGTTAATGATTAGTAAGTTAACGCCTGGCAAGTTCAGCAAGTTTGCATGTGTCACCGTGATCGTAGTGTTCGGCCTCGCCCTGTTCGCTTTGGCCCAATCCCCCCCGGCTGCCGGGGCTCGCCCCGCTGCCAGCCCACCCGACGCTCCCTCCGCTACTACTAGGGCGGCGACCCAGGTTTCGGGCACCAAAGTCGGCACTATCAACATTGAACAGGCGATTTTCGCCTCCAACGAGGGACGGCGCGATTTCGAAGAGCTCGGCAAGAAGTTTGAACCCACGCAGAACAAACTGAAGGGCCTGGCCGACGAAATCGACAGCCTCAAGAAGCAGCTCAATGCCCAGCAGGACAAGTTGAATGACGAATCGCGCGACAAGCTGGTGAAGCAGATCGAGTCTAAGCAGAAGAGTTTCGAGCGCGCTACGCAGGACGCGCAGGAAGATTTCCAGAACCAGCAGGGCGAAATCGGAAATAAAATCCTGACGAAAATGGCACCGATAATCCAGAAATATGTCACCGACAACGGTTACGGCCTTCTCCTTGACACTTCTCAGCCTTGGCCGCGGGGTCCGGTGATTGTGTCTGGATCGGCGATGGACATCACGCAACCGATCGTCGAAGCCTACAACGCACAGTCGGGTGTGCCGGCCCCCGCTGCGTCTAGCGCGGCTCCCAAGCCGGTGAGGCCAGCAACCGGTAAACCCGCTACGCCGGCGGCCAGCAAGCCCACTGCTCCGGCGAGCACTCCGCCGAAACAGTAGCGACAAAGCTCGGTAGTTTTACCTCCAACTTATTTTCTTAGAGACCGCGTGCAGACGCGGTCTTTTTTCGCGTCTGGATGGCGCGCCGGCAGCAGAAAACATTAGAAGTTAACATTAGAAGTTAACATCGGCAGTTAACAGCGCGGCCCGGCGCGCTCGCTATAATCGACTATGTGAACGCGACACGTCCCGATTTGTCGAAAATGCCCGAGCGCCGCTCGCTGATTCTCGACGGCCGGACTTGGGCGGAAGTTTCTCTGGTCGCGCTGGGAGACAATTTTCACGCGGTACAGAAGCACGTCGGCGCCGGCGTCACCATTTGCGCGGTGGTCAAAGCCGATGGCTACGGTCACGGTGCGATCAAGTGCGCGCGCACTCTCGAAGCCGAAGGCGCCGAGTGGCTGGGAGTGACCAGCGCCGCGGAAGGCCTGGCGCTGCGCGGCACCGGCGTTAGGGCCCGAATCCTGCTGATGACGGGAATCTGGAAGGGCGAGGAAGAGGGGATCGTCGCCCACAATCTCACTCCCACGATCTGGGAACCGTGGCACATTGAGTCGCTGGAACGCGCTGCGGGCAAACGGCAGCTCGATCTACTGTCACATCGTTTGCCCGTGCATCTGAAGTTCGACACCGGCATGAACCGCCTTGGTGCAGCGCAGGAAGCGTTGCCGCGTTTGTGCGAGATGTTATCCGCGTGTAAGCACCTGAGCTTGGAAGGAATCAGCACGCATCTCGCATCGGCGGAAGTGCTCGACGACGAAAACGCTATGCGCCAGATGAAGTGCTTTGAAGAGGGACTTGCGGTCTTGCGGAATTACGGGCTTCGGCCTCCGCTGGTTCACATGGGAAATTCCGCCGCCATGAGCGCGCGGCCGGAGACCTGGAAGACCATGGTGCGTCCGGGAATCGCGCTCTATGGATATTCGCTGCCCTTCACGCACGCCGGCGAGCCTGCCGCGGTGCCGGAACTGCCGCTGCGTCCCGTGCTTTCGTGGAAGACGCGAGTGCTGACAGTGAAGGAAGCCGCAGCCGGACAAGCAGTCGGCTACATGGGCACCTACGTAACCAAGGCGCGGAGCCGCATCGCGGTGCTGCCCGTCGGTTACGCGGACGGTTATCCGCGGCTGCTTTCGAATCGCGCGCGGGTGATCGTGCGCGGGGAATACGCTCCGGTTGTGGGACGCGTCTCGATGGACCTGACGATCGTGGACGTTAGCCACATTCACGGTGTCGCGGTAGGAGATGAAGTCATCTTAATCGGCGCCAGCGGCGGCAAAAGCGTGGACGCGGTAGAACTGGCGCGTCTGTGCGAAAGCGTGCCTTACGAAATTTTGTGCGGGCTGTCGCAGAGAGTGCCGAGAGTTTACCTCTGACCGCCGGTCAGGAGTCATGAAGCAGCCTGCCGAGACGCGGTTAGCCGGATCGTCTTGGGCCGTTGCCTTGTAGGGAATGCACGTAGTGCCGAAGCACCGCGTTGATGGCGGTTTGATATCCCTTCCCATGCCGGCGAAAGAAACCAAGTACATCGGGGTCGAGACGCAGTGTGATCTGCTTCTTCTTTCCCGGCCAACGAATGGCGTGCTTGAAAAAATCGGGGCCAAGTTCCGGGCTCTCCGAGAAATCAATCTCCAAATCCCGGAGCGCATCAACCCGTTTCCAGTTGGTCCTCGACCGCTTTTTCGTATTGTTTGCGTTCACGACGGGTTGCCTTTCTTAGCGAGATGATACGAATGGTCTCTGGTCCACGTTCCGTAAAGACCACGACGGCAGTGCGGCCGCGAACCGTGCCGATTCCAACCCAGCGGCTTTCTCCTTAGTCTTTTCGCACATCCGGCGAGAAGAGAGATGCGGACGAGAGAGAACTATCCGATCCAAATGGATTGTAACTCCAAATGTAGCTACATGTAAAGCGTTTTTCGTGGGAGTGAAATGGGGTCTCAATGATTTTGGTTTGCATATGGAGCTGCTTGATGCAGTCTTCCTCCACTCGCAGTTGTTCACAACGGTCGTGATCCAGTGTTTTGCTATAGTCCAGAAAGAACATGCCCTCACGCTACGCGCAATGGATGTACGACTGGGAGACCCGGCTCACGTCGGTGGACAATAACCGCGTGGTGCGTCCACTGGAGTGGGGGCTGGATTGGACCGAGGGCTGGCCCGGCCGCAACGGCGGGCTTTCAAGACAGGGATCTGGACCGGTCTCGCGGGATTTGTTGGAATATTTCTCGCGCTTCAACGATCGCATCGTTCAGGCAAGCGACGACTTTTACTCTTACCAAAAGTCGGCGGATTTCCGCTTGGAGCGCCGCGAGGTTAAGGTGTTCAGCACGCGCGAAGCGCCCGACCCGCGCCTCGAAGAAAAAGTTCGCGGCACGCATGCGGAGTTTCTGCGCTTCACCTCGCCGGTGGTTACGCCTTTTCCTGAGAACAATCTGGCGAACGCGCGCTGGTTCCCGGCACGTGGCCGCCGGGCGGTGGTTCTCTTGCCGCACTGGAATTCCGATGCACTTTCCTATAACGGCCTGTGCCGGGTGCTGAACTGGATGGGGATTGCGGTGCTGCGGCTGAGCATGCCGTATCACGACATTCGCCGGCCGGCGGAGATCGACCGCGCCGACTATGCCGTTTCCGCCAACATCGGCCGCACCTTAGATTCGGTTCGCCAGGGCGTGATTGACGTCCGCTGTTGTCTCGACTGGCTGGAAGCGCAGGGTTACAACCGGCTGGGGATCGTCGGGACGAGCCTGGGATCGTGCTACGCGTTTATCGCCACCGCGCACGATCCGCGGATTCAGGTGGCCGCGTTCAATCACGCCTCGACATACTTTGCCGACGTGGTGTGGCATGGACAGTCCACGCGTCACATACGCGAGGGGCTGGAAGCGGGAATCGATTTGGAGAATCTGCGGCAGGTGTGGCGTGCCGTCAGTCCGATGGTGTACTTCGACAAGTTTGCGCGCTGGCCGCGCCGCTCGCTCATCATCTATGCGAAGTACGACATGACGTTCCTGCCCGAATTTTCGGAGCAGGTGGTCGAGGAATTCGAGAAGCACAAACTGGATCACAAAGTCGTCGTACTGCCCTGCGGACATTACACCATGGGCGAGACTCCGTACAAATATATGGACGGCTGGCAGCTGGTTAGTTTTCTGCGGACGGCGTTCGAGTATTAAATCGACCCAAGTGAAGCGCCACTGTCGTCAGCACGCGGATCTTGGTCTCATTGCTCCTTCACCAGCGGAAAGTCGACTACTTCGTCTTTTCCCGGAATTGAGTCCGTTCGGGGAATCGACGGATGCTTATCAAGCTCATAATCGGACCCGGGCCCGAGGTCTGTGAAGTTGGAAAAGATGAAGGGAACTCCTTCCGATTGCAGGACTGAGTTCCCGTCAGTCACCTGGAAATGAAGATGCGGAGCCGTAGCCTGGCCAGTGTTTCCGAGGCGAGCTATGACCGTTCCACGGGAGACGTGATCGTGCACGGCAACTTTAATGCTTCCCGTTTGTAAATGAGCATATGTGACGTAGCGGTTCGAGGCGATGCGAAGAATGACGTAGTTACCAACAATGTTATCCAGAGTGACTTGCTTGGGCAGGACGCGCGGCGTGTTTTCCGGTATCCCGTCCAGCACTTGAGTGACTTCGCCGTCCGCTACGGCGTGAATCGGCTCGCCATAGCCCCACCAGTTTTCGTTGCGGGTGGTTCCGTCATGATGAGAATCCCCGTTGGAGCCGACTTTGACCCAATCGGCCGCGAACCTCTGTGCTATGTGAATCTGGCCGTCGATCGCCGAGATAGAGCGACGGTGGCTCGAATCGTTCGCGGGTCCATCCCCTGCGACCCATACGCCACCGTCGAAAGGAGAGCTGATCACTGGTGCCGCGTCCTGACTTACCAGAACCGGAAAATCTTCGAGCATGGATTCCGCCGTGGCGCTCCCCGCTCCCTCTCCGGGCGCGCCGGCCGCAAAGACCAATCGATGGCTCAAGCTACGGGGCGGTCGTATATCTAATCGTCGTGTATCTAATCGTCGCGTATCTAATCGTCGCGTATCTAATCCAAACTCAATCCAGAGAAAGACCACAGCCCGTCTCCCCGGACCGATGATCTGCGAGTCCTTGGCTCCGCTGCTTGAACCCATGCCTGAACCCACCTCGAGCATCGTCGCCGACAAGGCGTCGCCTGAGATGGTCTTAAGCGGTTGACTTTTGTCCGTGTCCGCGAAAACCTCCAGTCGCTTCAGCGTCAAAGGCACTACGTCAAAGTTCGTGATGTGTAACTCGTACACCAATACATGGCGTTCCGCCACCTTGACCGGGATCGGCGGCGACGGGCAAGCCACTTCGACGCGGGGGCCTCTCTCTCTTGCGAGTCCAGCGTGCAGCATCCCGAAAACCATCGCGCACGTGAAAAACCACCGGACCTTGATTGCGGATGACAGACGCATGATTTCGTATTCCTTACCCTGCTTGGTCGCGAGCCAGATCGATCACTCAGCCGCACATCGGAGCGTGGTGCGGACGTTGGTGTCCCGCGCCCGGCAAAAGGGCGACGCACTTAATTCGACTATGGCTATTTAAACAGATGGCAGCGCTAAGCGCCGATTCCCGATTTGCGCTATTTCCTGGCCGTGACCTGGTCTGCAATCTTGTCGTACTCGGTCTTTGGCATGATGTGGCGGGTCACCAGTTCGCCGGGTTCGTTATAGGGACGCCCCGCAATCACCCGGTCTGCCTCTTCCGCAGTCATCCCCGGCAGGCCCCGCAACTGATCTCTTGTGGCCGTGTTCAAATCGAGGGGCTTGTTGCGGTTCCAGCCCTCGCGCAGCCCTTCCGCCACGGCCTTGGCATCATTCTTCGCTTCTGCCGTCGCTTGTGCGGTTTTTTCTCTGATTTCTTGCGGGCTGGGCTGCTGATTACAGCTCACGAGCGCAGCCAGCAGCAAAATTGCGACCACGTGGCAATATCTGAGGGAGTCCATTTTGATCACTTTTCTCCGGTCTTCTATCCGTCATCCGTTCTGTTGGATGATATCTCGCCCGACCTGGTTGGTGCGACAAGAGTGTCCGCGCCACCAACGGCCGCGCCGTTCCCCCAAAATCCTGCCACCAGGACGGGGTCGTCCCTCCGGGACTTAGTCTCAAATCTGGCTGCCTACCCAGCGCTAAAGTGAGTGTGTGAGAACTCGATTTTTATCGATGACTCTCGTCTCCGGTCATGCTGCCACTCCCGTACTTCGCAATCAGCCGGTCCCAGGTTTCAGCGGCGGGCGAACAAGCGCGTCACGTTGTAGGCGATCGCTGCCAGCGTGAACTCCGCTGCCACCTTGGCTTGTCCTCGGGTGCGAAATTGCCGCATGCCCCGCTGCTGCTTCAACACCCCAAACACCGGTTCGACCAGCGCCTTGCGTCGTCCGTACACCTTTCGTCCGGCCGCGCCGCGCAACTTCTTCCGCATCGCCTTCAGTTCCGGACTGCGCACCCGGTTCCGTCCGATCGTGCGCGCTCGTTTCCCCGTGTTCAGTTCGCGCGCCAGGTTCGGGTCCGGCAGGTACACGTCGATGCCACGCTCCTCGAGCGCGCGCACATTCTCGTTACTGTAGAAGCCCGCATCCGCCAATGCTTTCTCCGGTCGCTCGCCCGTCCGCTCCTCCACTTCCTCCACCAGCGGCACCAGAGCCGGCACGTCGCAACGGTTCAGCGTCACCCGTTGGGCCACGATCAGATGATCCTGGCTCACCGCCATCTCCGCCGTGTAACCCAGCGCAAATCCGCCCCGCTCCCGCAGAAACCGCGCCTCCGCGTCCCGCGGCGATAACTTCGCTTCTCCACTCTTGCGTAATCGTTCCAGACGCCGCGGCAACTCCGCCAGTCTCTGTTCCAGCTTCTCCACCCGCACTCGCGTCCCCGCGCCTTCGTCCGGATCGCACGCCTCGCACGCCTTTTGCCAGCGCCGGATCTGCCGCCGAATCTTCGCCCGTTCCCGGCGCAAGCGCGGCTCCGTGTCGATCCGTTCCCGCGACGCACTCGCCCGGATGCGCGTCGAATCCAGCGCCACCATCCCCAGTTTCCCCATGCCCAACTGCCGCGCCATCTCCACCACCTGCGTGAACACGTCGTTCAGCGCCCGCGCGTGCCACCGCCGAAACGCGCTCAACGCCCAGTGGTCCGGCCGCTGCCCGCCCGCCAGATAACGCAAGGCCAGATCTTCCACGATCCGTTGCTCCAAGCGCCGCGCGCTCGTCATCCCCAGCGCATAGGCATAGAGCCACACCTTCAGCATCAGCGCGGGCGCATATAGCACCCCACCTTCGTCGCTGTAGGCCCGCTCGAACTCGCTCAGGTCCAGCCGCTCCACCATCCGGTGCAGGAAAAAGCTCAAATGATCCGCGCCCAGCTCGTCCTTCACGCTCGGCGGCAGCAAATACGCTTGCTCGGGGCTGTACTCCAGGAATCGTGACATCCCTCCTTATCCCTCACTTCTTCCCCGATTTCAAGTTGGTTCTCACACACTCACTAAAGCGCTGGGCTAAGCTGGTTCGCCCCTAACGGGGCTGAAACTTCTAAGGGATGATCGCTGATGGCTGAGAGCTGGCAGTCGGTAGCTGCCCCCTACTCCACCGTCACCGACTTGGCCAGATTTCTCGGCTGATCTACGTCGCAGCCGCGGCGCACGGCGATGTGGTAGGCGAGCAGTTGCAGCGGGACGATCTCCAGAATTGCCGACAATTCATCGGGCGCGGGCGGAACGAAGAGCACATGATCCGCCTCCTCGGTGATCTCTTTGTCGCCTTCGGTGGCGAGCGCGATGACTATGCCGGAACGCGCTTTTACTTCTTTCAGGTTCGACATCGTTTTCTCGTAACGGACCATCGAATGCGGGCTCGTCACGTCGCGCGTGGCGATAATGACCACGGGCAAATTTTCGTCAATCAGCGCATTCGGGCCGTGCTTCATCTCGCCCGCCGGATAACCTTCGGCGTGAATGTAGGAAATTTCCTTGAGCTTGAGCGCGCCTTCAAGGGCGATGGGATAGTGAATGCCGCGTCCGAGAAACAGGAAGTCCTGCGCGCGGACATAGGTTTTTGCCAGCTCGTCGCAAGCCTCATCGTGCGTGAGAATCTGTTCCAGCTTGCCGGGGATCTTGGTGAGTTCCTGCACGGCGGCTTTGGCTTGTTCGGGTGTCATGGCGCCGCGTACCTGCGCCAGATACAAGGCGAATAAATAAAGAGCCGTAAGTTGCCCGGTGAAAGCCTTGGTTGAGGCCACGCCAATTTCCGGGCCGGCGTGCGTGTAGATGGTTCCCACGGCCTCGCGCGTGATCATGGAGCCGACGACGTTGCAGATGGCCAGCGTCTTCGAGCCCTTGGCCTTGGCTTCACGCTGGGCGGCGATGGTATCCGCGGTTTCGCCAGACTGCGAAATCAGGAGCGTCATCGTGTCCGGCCCGAGGATGGGGTCGCGATAGCGCCATTCGCTGGCATAGTCAACTTCAACCGGCACGCGGGCCAGGTTCTCGATCATGAACTTGCCGGCCAGTCCGGCGTGCCAACTGGTGCCGCAAGCGGCGATATTGATTTTCTTCAGCGCCTTGAACTCGACTTCGCCAACCTGCATTTCGTTGAGGAAGATGGCGCCGGTGTCCTGTGAGACGCGGCCGAGCGTGGTGTCGCGGACGGTGCGGGGCTGCTCATAAATTTCCTTGAGCATGAAGTGCTTGAAGCCGCCCTTCTCCGCCATGATCGGATCCCAGGTGATGCGCTGCGCTTTGCGCTCCAGCGGATGGCCGTCGAAATCAGTGACCTGTACGCCGTCCTGGGTGATCACGGCCAGATCGCCATCGGCCAGAAAGAAAAGGTCGCGGGTGTGATCGAGAAGCGCAGGCACGTCGGAGGCGACGAAGTATTCGTCCTTGCCGAGGCCGATGACGACGGGCGGTCCATTACGCGCGGCGACGATCTTGTTCGGTTCGTCGACCGCGATCACTACCAGCGCGAAGACGCCAGTGAGTTCCTTCACTGCTTTACGCACGGCTTCTTCCAATTGCACAGCCGGGCGTTGGTTGTTGCCAGCATGACCGTTGGCCGTCGGCAGGTAGTACTTCTCAATCAGGTGGGCGATGATTTCCGTGTCGGTTTCGGTGGTGAACTTGTGTCCTTCGGCGATCAACTTCTTCTTGAGCGAGAGATAGTTTTCGACAATGCCGTTGTGCACCACCACGATTCTGCCGGTGCAGTCGCGATGGGGATGGGCGTTTTCTTCCGTGGGGCGGCCGTGTGTGGCCCAACGCGTGTGTCCAATGCCATAGGTGCCGTCGAGCGGTTTGAGGCGGATCGCTTCTTCCAGATTGCGCAGCTTGCCTTCCGCGCGGCGAACCTGCAGGCCGGCGCCGTTTCCGACCACCGCGATGCCCGCCGAGTCGTAGCCGCGATACTCCAGCTTTCTGAGGCCCTCAATGATGACGGGGACGACCTGTTTCTTACCCACATATCCGACAATGCCGCACATTGGTTAATTGGCTCCTTGACGAACGGTTCGGAGGGGGATGATGATCGTTCGCTTTTGGTTGTCATCGCGAAGCGATGGATGACAGTCTGTACATGTGCCACGCACCCGCGGGGCGCTACTCTACTCTTCGAGGGAGAAACGAAACTCTTCAATGACCGGGTTCGTAAGAACTTCGCGCGCGATCCGCTCTACTTCCGCTTGCGCTTCATCCTTTGAGATGCCGCCGTTGAGAGTAATTTCGAAATACTTTCCTTGCCGCACATCGTGCAAACCCTTGTAGCCGATTTTCGTAAGCGCGCCGTGGATGGTCTTACCCTGCGGATCCAGAACGCTCTTCTTCAATGACACGTAGACGTAGGCTTTCATCAACCCTTCGATTATACGTCAGGTAGCGGCGGACCGGACCGTGGTTTTCGTTATAAGGGGTATACGTCCGGGCGTTCACTTTTGCGACTTCGAGTTCGTAGCCTATTTATCCGTAGCCTATTCAAAAGATGACAGTTGACGATCCAATTCCGCGATCGCCTGCTCCAGCATCTGGCGGTGACGAGGGTTGCCGGCGGCTTGTAGTTGCTGAGCGAGGCGTTTCCGGGAAAGAAGCAGGCTTTCGCGTTTCCGGTTGCGTTGCTGCTCGCCGGGCGAGATCGGTGCGCGGACGGTCCTCCGCTGCTCTGACATCTCCGCTTGTTGTTGTTCTACGGACTTACTCTCCCAGCCGCGTGCCATTTGAGGAATCTTACATCGAAGTGACCCGGCGCGCAGTCGGGTCCGGCAGGCGCAGCGGCCCGGCTTGGGCTCAAGCGCAGATCGAACGCGCCAACCTGCAGTACAAGATGCGGCGCCCGGGAATCTCACGCATGGATTTTCTGCAATGGATTATCTGCATTAGATATCACCCGAGAGGGGCTACAAGGGTGATATCTGCCGGACTACCGGCAGCCGAGCCAGTGCTCCGGCATCTCTTTTCGCGTCCTGCTCGTTCCAATCATCCTGAGCATTGAAGATACAGGCACTTAATCCATGCCGACTAAGTGGCGACTGGTGTGCATTAGCTGTTTGGGGAAGCGCATTCCCGCTGCCCCCGGCGAATGATTCCGCCAGCCAAATTTCGTCTATTAGCAGGAGTTTGTTTTGGACGTGCTCCGGCGCTTTGCGATACCGAACGACTGTCTGAGCTGTGGCCTGAGACAGAAGGGTGACTTCTGCAATATGCAGCAGCCTCTGATGAGTGAGTTCAGCGCGATGGGGCACCTGACCCTGTATCCCGCCAATGCCACCTTGCTGAGAGAAGGCCAAATTCCGCGCGGCGTCTACATCGCCTGCTCGGGCCGCTCCAAGCTCTCGGTCGAGGCCCGCGATGGCAAGACGATCATCCTGAAAATTGCGGGGGACCGCCAGGTGCTGGGGTTGAGCGCGGTCGTCTCCGGGGGGACTTGTCCGATTACGGTCACCACCCTTGAGCTATGCCAGATCAAGTTCGTCGAACGCGACAGCTTCCTGCGTCTCATCGAACACGACAGCCACGCCGCGCTCGCCTGCGCCGCGATGCTAGCCCGCGAGATCACGACCTCGTTCGACGATGTACACGACCTGCTGCTCGCCCGCAGTTCGACGGAGAAGCTCGCCCGCCTGCTGCTTTCCTGGGTTTCGGGTGAGCCTCGCAACCGGGAACTCCGCGTGCCCACGGAATTCACCCATGAAGAAATCGCCCAAATGATCGGATCGTCGCGAGAAACGGTAACCCGCTTATTGAGCGATATGAAACGGAAAGACTTGATTCGACTTGAGGGCGCGACGCTGGTGATTCCAAATCGGATCGCCCTGCAAGCCATTGCCACTTGTCAGAGATCCCTCCCCGGGCGGACGATCGGCAGCGCTTACGTCCGCCCATTTTTAACCCTTACAGCTTGAACAGTTCGCGCAGGCGACGGGTCTGTGCGCGGCTGACCGGGATCTCCGTCTGCTTTTTGTCGTCCATGCGCAACTGGTAAGAGCTCTTGAACCAAGGCACGACTTCGCGGATGTGATTGATGTTGACCAGAAACGACCGGTGCGCCCGCCAGAACAGATTGGGATCGAGGTTGTCGAAAAGTTCTTCCAGCGTCCGGCAGTTCGACTGGCCTTCCATGCCCGCGTGGCCGCTGGTGGCCACCGTAATCACTCCATCTTCGATGGTCGCGTAGCAGATATCCTTCGGATCGGTCAGGAATAGCCTTCCCGCCGCTTTGATCAGAATCTTCGCCGTCTGCGGCTTCTGCGATTCCAGCATCCGCACCAAGGTTTCAAATTTTTCCTCCGGCCCGGCGCCCGCTTCAATCTTTGCCCGTGCTTTCTCGATGGACTGGGCCACTCGCTTTTTGTCGAAGGGCTTCAGAATGTAGTCCACCGCATTCACCTCGAACGCCTTCACCGCGTATTGATCGAAGGCGGTCGCGAAGACAATTTTGGGGAGAGGAACCTTGCGGTCGAGCAGCTTCTTGAGGACGCCGAAACCGTCCAATCCGGGCATCTGTACGTCGAGAAAAACGAGGTCAGGATTGTGTTCGCGGATCAGGCTGATGGCTTCCAGGCCGTTCTTGCCCTGCGCGACCACGTTGACGTCGTCCAGGTTCTTGAGCAGGTAGGCAAGCTCGTCGCGCGCCAGTTGTTCGTCGTCGACGATGATTGCAGAGAGGGGCATAGAGTTCCGAGCGGTGTTGTTGAGGAAGCCGGCATTGGCGGCGATCGCCATATCCTTCATGTTGAGTATAGCTAGGGCGGTGGGAACGCCGCCAGTCGAAGCCCACTTACAAAGCGCTCACCATTGTTCAAAGGGGTCTCCTGAGTCCCCTGTGTCCCCCTGTGTCCCCTGTGGTTAAGAAGTTCAGCAAGCGCGCGCGGTAAACTAATCGGCGTGAATGTTCTTTATGGAATCAATACGGTTACGGAGGCGCTCAAGGCGCGCGGGCGTAACTTCGAATGGGTGGGTGTCGCCAAGGAGCGAAAAGATATTCGCCTGCGGCGGGTGATTGACGAGTGCCGCAAGATTGGCGTTCCAGTGCGCGTTTTGTCGCGTATGCAACTCGACGAAATTGCCGGCAACGCCGCGCATCAGGGACTGGTGGCCGCGACTTCGGCGAAACAATATAGCGATCTTGATGACATTGTGGCATCGCGTCGCGGGGAGCGCTCGCTGATCGTCGTACTGGATGGCGTGGAAGATCCACACAACCTGGGAGCGATCCTGCGTACCGCGGACGCGGCGGGCGCCGACGGCGTGGTGATTCCCGAACGCCGGTCGGCCGCGGTCACGGGCGCGGTGGCGAAGGTTTCGGCGGGAGCGAGCGAACATCTTCCGGTCGCCAAGGTCACGAACATATCGCGCGCGCTCGAGGAATTGAAAGAGAAGGATCTTTGGATCGTTGGCTTAGACGAGCGCGGCGAGCAGACTTACGATGCGGTGGACTACAAGATGCACTGTGCCATCGTGCTCGGCGCCGAAGGCAAGGGACTGCACGATCTAGTGCGCAAACACTGCGACTTCCTGGTGTCGATTCCAATGCTGGGAAAAGTACCATCGTTGAATGTCTCGGTGGCGGCGGGTGTGGTGCTGTATGAAGTTGTGCGGCAGAGACGGCTGAACGCATCGAAATAATCATGAGACTGCTTGGTTGGCTTGGTCTGCTCTTTGGTCTGACGGCTAGTCTGATTGTTCCCGCAACGGCGCTCAACCGGGAAGCTTTCACCATCACCCGATACGCTCTGGAAGTGCGCCTTGAACCGGAACAGCAAAGGCTTGGCGCACGCGGCAAGATCACGCTGCGCAACGATTCCGGTCAGCCGCAGAAGATCGTGGCGCTGCAGATTTCATCTTCTCTCAATTGGCGTTCGATTCGGGTGGATGCCAGGCCCGTGCAATACGTTTCGCAACCCTACATTTCGGACATCGACCACACGGGCGCGCTTTCCGAAGCCATCGTTACGCTGCCCGCGGAAATCAAGCCGAAAGATTCCGTCGAGCTCGAAATCGGCTACGAGGGCGTGATTCCACTGGATGCGACGCGGCTGACGCGGATCGGAGTGCCGGAAGAGATTGCCAAACATTCGAGCTGGGACCAAATCAGTCCATCATTCACGGCGGTGCGGGGCGCGGGATATGTGGCGTGGTATCCGATTACGACTGAGTCGGCGGATTTCTCGGAGGGCAATAGTCTGTTTGAAGTGGTGGATCGGTGGAAGGCGAGGGTGGCGGGGAGCGAATTCAAGGCCCGAATTGTCATGTCTAGTGTAACCGGTGAGGCGCCACGTTTCATGATTTGCTCACCCGGCGGCCTGAGGATGATCGAAGCGATGGGCCGCGCGCAACAGATCTCGGCGGAATGTTCATGGGCGCGGCTTGGCACAGTCACGCCGACATTCGCGATGGCCAACTATTACGACCAGTCAAAACCTCCTTTCTATCTGTTCAGTTTTCCCGGCCACGAGGTAGGTGCGTCCACATATTCCAACGCGCTTGAGCCGGCGACGAAGTTTGTAAGCGAATGGTTTGGCCCGCCTAGCGCGCCAGTGGCCATCGCCGATTTTGCCGACCCGAATTCTGCTCCGTTTGAGAGCGGCACGCTGTTGATGGCCTCGATGGCGGCGCAGGATGCGAAGCTTGCGGGGATCAATGTGGTCCACGAACTGGTTCATTCCGCTTTGCCATCGACGAGGCCCTGGGTGTACGAGGGGTTGGCTCATTTTGCAGAGGCCATGTATCGCCAGCAGCAAGGCGGACGTCAGGCCGCGCTCGATCTTCTTGGGCTGCACCGGGCGGCGTTTCTTGATTCGGAAAAGGAAGTATCGGCAGCGCTGCGGAAGAACGGCGAGCAGAAGGTCGTCGAAGAAAAGAGCATGGCACAAAAGGTTATCGGCCAACCGCTGGCCGGGACGTTTGATGAAACCTACTATCGCAGCAAAGCTGCGTATGTGTGGTGGATGTTGCGCGACATGATCGGCGACGATGCGCTGAAGCAGGCCATTGGCAAATATCGAGCCGAGGACGACAAGAACAAAGACAAAGACCCAAAGTACGTGGAGCGGTTAGTCGAAGCCGCCGCCAAGCGCGACTTAGGCTGGTTCTTCGACGATTGGGTATATCAGGATCGTGGCCTGCCGGATTTCCACGTGCAGTCGGTGCATCCGTGGAAGACGGAAAAAGGAGTGCAGATTATTACTGTGACGATGGAAAACCTTGGCAATGCAGGGGCAGAAGTCCCCTTCACGATAATTTGTGAAGGCGGCGAGATCACAAAACGGATTGAGGTGCGCGCCAAAGGCACAGCTACCACCCGAGTTGAATTGCCGGGCACGGCGAGCGAGATCGTGGTCAACGACGGGAGTGTTCCGGAGATTGACCTGACGAATAATGTGTTCAAGATTGCCGCGCCATCGAAGTAACACCTACCACGGAGGCACGGAGACACGGAGAAATTCGAAACCGGGGATTGCCATCACCTATACAATCGGCCTTCTGTCTCCCCGCCATCGGGTTCCCCAATTGCATTCCTCCGTGCCACCGTGTCTCCGTGGTAGATTTTGTTGTTCGCCCGGGGAGGACGTCGTTTGCCCTACATCCAATTTCTGGGTGCTGCCGGAGGAGTGACTGGCTCGAAGCACCTGATCAACACTGCCCACGATTCGAGCAGCAAGCAGGGCTTTCAGGTTCTGATCGACTGCGGACTTTTCCAGGGACAGAAAGAATGGCGCGAGCGCAACTGGCAGGACACTCCCGTGCCGGCGCGTGAAATCGATGCGGTTGTGCTTACCCATGCGCATCTCGATCATTGCGGCTGGATTCCGCGTCTGGTGAAAGAAGGCTTCCACGGGCCAATCTACGCCACGCAGCCGACCATCGATCTGTGCTCAGTCGTGTTGCCGGACTCCGGACACCTACAGGAAGAAGACGCGGCATTCTACAACAAGAGAAAAGTGTCGAAGCACGATCCGGCACTGCCGTTGTACACACTCGAAGAAGCGCAAGATTGCCAGCGGTTCTTCAAGCCGGTTGCGGTCGAGCAGGCCACGCAATTGAGCCCCGACCTGGCATTTCGCTTCGTGCGTGCCGCGCACATTCTGGGTTCCTGCATGGTGGAAATCATGCTGCAAACGAACGGGCGCAACCGACGGTTGCTTTTCACCGGCGACATTGGCCGGGTGCGCGATAGTTTAATCGCGCCCGGCAAGGTGGTGCACTCGGGGCCGCAGGAAAACGAGACTGCCGATGTTCTGGTCATGGAGTCCACTTATGGCAACCGTCAGCATCCCGACACTGATCCTCGACCGGAACTCGCCCGCCTGATTCGCGAGACCGCGCAACGCGGCGGCAGCGTCATCGTTCCGGCATTCGCGGTGGAGCGGACGCAGAAATTTCTTTTCATCTTGAAAAGGCTAATGGAGACGGGACAGATTCCGCGCCTGCCGGTGTATTGCGACAGCCCGATGGCGATCAGGGCAGTCGACATTTTCCTGAAACACACGGAAGAATACACGCCGCGCGCCGCCGATTTGATCAAGACATACGGCTCGCCCATCGAGTGGCCGAGCTTCACGTTTGCGCTGACTGCCGAGCAGTCGAAGAAGATTAACGAGAGCCACTATCCGTCGATCATCGTTTCGTCGAGCGGAATGGTTACTGGCGGGCGGATCTTGCATCATATGGCGCAGCGCCTGCCCGATCAGAGAAATCTGGTGATTTTTATCGGCTTCCAGGCGCCGGGCACGCGCGGCGCCATCATCAAGAGCGGAGCGCCCGAGGTGAAGATCTTCGGCGATCTTGTGCCGATCCGCGCTCAGGTCGCGGCGCTCGAACAGTTCAGCGATCACGCCGATCCGCCAGAGATGTTGGAGTGGCTGCGGACGTTCAAGAACCAACCGGGCGCAACCTACCTTGTCCACGGCGAACCCGCCGCTGCGGCGCAACTTCGCGACCGCATGAAGAAGGAACTTGGCTGGAATGTGCAGGTGGCGGAATATATGGAGCGGGTGGAGGTGAAGTAGATTTTGTAATTTTGAAATAGGGTAATTTGGTAATTTAAATCCGGCAAGTAATGTGCTGGTCCCGAAGGTCTTGATTGCCAAATTGCCAAATGGGCGTTGCTATGACAGAAACAGAGTTGAAAAAACACCTCGATGCAGCGGAGAAGAGCCCGAAAGAGATTGCGGCCGCGGTTTCCGGTTTGTCGGAAAAGGTTCTGCGCTACAAGCCTTCCCCGGAAAAATGGTGCGTGCTCGAAGTTCTCGGGCACCTGGCGGATGCCGAAATCATCTACGGATACCGTGTGCGACAGATGCTAGCGGATAGTAAGGCCGTCATCGCGCCGCTGGATCCGGACGCGTGGGCCCGCAATCTGAACTACCTGGATTCGCCTCCCTCAGAACTGGTTGCGTTTTACGGGCTGGGGCGCCATCACAACTTGCGCCTGCTGCGAAGTTTGAAGCTTTCCGACCTCTGCAAGTCGGCTTTTCATCCTGAACTGCAGCGGGAGATGACCGTTGCTGATCTCGTCGAGAGGATGGGCGGGCACGGTGCCGCACACCTACAGCAGATTGAAAAATTGAAAGCGGCGGCAAGCAAAACCTAGTTTCGAGCGGCGATGTCAAGTTGGGTGCTGCTCGCGGGCTGCGGTGAAAGCGACGAGGGCCTGCAACTTTCGAAGCGCGGCACCCGAATCAATCGCGTTTGCGGCCAGGGGAATTGCACCGCGAAGATGATCGGCGCGTCCGGCGGCGACGAGGGCGGCGGCGGCGTTGAGCAGCGCGATGTCACGGCGCGCGGATTTCTTCCCGGCCAGTACTTCGCGGATCAGCGTGGCGTTGCGAACGGCGTCTCCGCCGGATATGTCATCGAGCGTGGCGCGCTGCAGGCCGAATTCCTCGGGCGTAACTTCGTAGCTATGAACTTGTCCCTCGCGCACTTCGGCGATGCGCGTGGGGCCGGTGATGGTGATTTCGTCGAGGCCGTCGCTGCCGTGGACAACGAGCGCGCGATGCAGTCCTAACATGCTGAGCGCTTCCGCAAGTTTCTCAACGAGATCCGCGGAATAGACACCCACTACCTGGCAGGTGGCGCGCGCGGGATTGGTCAGCGGACCGAGCAGGTTGAAGACTGTGCGCAGTTGCAGTTCGCGGCGGGCGGTCTGCACGTGTTTCATCGCGGAATGCATGGCCGGGGCGAAAAGAAACGCGATTCCCACTTGTTCGAGGCAGGCCGCGATCTGCGTGGCCGGCAGGTGGATGTTCACGCCCAACGCTTCCATCACGTCGGCGGAGCCGCACTTTGAGGTCACGCTGCGGTTGCCGTGCTTGGCGACGCGCACGCCGGCTCCAGCGACGACGAAGGCCGTCGCCGTCGAAATATTGAAGGTGCCGCTGGCATCGCCGCCGGTGCCGCAGGTATCAATGAGTGAATCCCGGAGCGCGTCGCGCCCGGTGCCGCTGGCGTCTAGGACGGAATCGGCATGGAGTTCGAGTGGAATGGCAGCGGCGCGAATGGCTTCGGCAAATCCGACGATTTCTTCGACCGTTTCGCCCTTCATGTGCAAGGCCACGAGCAGCGCCGCAATTTGCGCGTCCGAGCATTGGCCGGTGAGGACTTCGGTCATCACCGCGTGTGCCTCTTCGCGGGAGAGCGACTGGCGGTGGTTGGCGATGCGATGGAGTACGTCGAGGATCACAAGATCCAAGCTACAGCAGAGACGAGTTTACTTTCAAACCGGATTTCGGTTCCGTCACGTCTTCGGCGGTCAGTATCCGCAATCGTCGTCGGCGGTCGTTGTCGGAAATCATTGCCGGCGGTTATTGTCGGCAATCAGTGGTTTGCCGTCAGTGCCTGCGATCGCAAGCTGCTTCGCAACCGGAGCAAGACCCATCCAAGTGCCGCAATCGCGGCAAGCCAGATGGCCAGCGCCGAATTCACCGCCCAGCCTGGCGCTGCCCCAACGCGGCGCAGCAGAAATGGCAGAAAATTCCACGTCGTGATGTGAACATAATCCCACGGGTCCTGCGTCATGGACTCGTTGTTCAAGCCCCAAGCATCCATCTTGCCCAAAGCGAAGGCGACGATGTTCTTGAGACGCAGAGCAATCACAAACGTCGGATGTCCGAGCGTTTCCATCTGGTAAATTTCCAGTGGCAACCAGAAAGCGAGCGATGCTAGCTGAATCATCAGGCTGACCGCGACCAACGCCCATCCCGCGCACCAGATCGTTCTTCCCAGACGTCCTCGATCAAAAGAGACTCGATAACGCATGAGCAGCGGCACTGCGACGAGTGCTACCAGTTCCACGGTGGTCGAAACATAACGATCGCCCCAGGCGAAGTCACCGGCCCAGTAGGTGTATCTCGCGTAAAAACCGATATAGGCGAGTAACAGGAGAACGGAACTCGCCCCATAGGCGCGCACCTCCGGAGCCAGGCGTTTCCATAGCAATGCCAAGAGGAAAATTGCGAGCACGAGAAGAGGATCGAAAAGAAAAATAGATTTCTCAGGTTTGAACAGCGCGCCCAAAACGCCGACGTGAAAGGGCGTGCTCCAGGGGAAGTTCACCGGCAGCGCAGGATCGATCTGGCGCTCTTCCCGTGCGAATATCGCTACGTATGTATTGGTGAGCGATCCGTAACGGTAAAACTGGTAGGCGCGATCGAGCATGAGAAAGAATAAGTAAACCGGTGCGGCGACTTTGCAATAGGCGATGAGACGGCGCCAGAAACTGCGGCCGCGGAATCCTTCAAACCAAAGCACAAGTAAAACAAAAATCCCTGCCGCAATCAGATCCAAGCCCGTTGTTAGACGCGTAAGCAGGTTCAGCCCCAGCGCGCAGGAGCCCGCGAAAAGCGCCCGCCGGCTGTCCGTTCGCAGCCACTCGTACTGAAATGAAAAGCCAGCGAGCGTAAGCAACATGATGTAGTTGTTTTCCATCATGTTCTGTGTGTAGTGAAGATGGGTGGTGCAGAACATCAACGCCAGTACGCCCGCTACCGACTCCTTCGTGCTAAAACGTAATTGACCGAGCAAGCGGAATGCGATCAGCGCGGTAAGAATGTTCACCAAAATATTGTTGCTGTAGCTGACCACTATGCTGCGCACGGCAGGGTCGTCGCTGTAATCCGAGAAGACAGGCCAGCGCGCGATCCACGTCCCCAGAAGATCGGCGGGCAGCATGAGCAGCGACTGGCCGATGCCGTACCAGCTATAGAGGCGCCCTCCGCGGCCGTGCAGGCCAAACTCTGGATACTCGTTGGGAAAAACCTGCGGCTCCGAGGTCCAGAGCCAGTGTGTGGTTTGCAGGCGATGCGTCGTGTCGGAGGTCCCCAACTCGCCAGATTGCACCACGAACGCGAGCAGCCCCGCGGTTAGACACAAAAGAAAAAGGGGATCACGCAGCCACTGTGCAGGGCGAGATGGCATCGCATGGATGGTAATTCGAAAACAATCATTTAAGAAGCATCGGCGCACGAGCCGGTGTCGTCGGTGGAATCACCTGGTTTCGCCAGTAGCACTTTTTAGCACTGTGCTAACGCGTATCATTTGGTCAGGATGAACTGGGAGACCTACGATGAAGAAAATCCTTATTTTTGTGGCATGGGTCGCGTGCGCGGGCTTGGTGATTGCGTGGTCGGCGAAGCCTGGTCTGGCGGCGGACAAAGTGAGCTACTCGGGCAAGTATTCCGCTGAGAGACTGAAAACCACCTCCGGCGGTGAAACCGACTCAACTCTCGAAGTGGTTCAGAACGAAGACAGCGTCGAAGTCACAAGGGTGGAACTGGGTAAGAGAACGACCAGCCGCTGTCCGTTCAACGGTTCAGAGGGTGTCTACACAAGTCCGGGTGGCGTTTCGGGCAAATGCAAAGCGCAACTTAAGGCGAAATATCTCATTCTTGAATCTGTCGTGGTGGCCCGGCCACAGCCCACAGCTCCTCCTGTGCGTATGCACACCAAAGAACGATGGGAGCTCTCGGCAGACGCCAAAACCCTGACCATTAAGTCCGATGTGGATTTCCCAGATTTCCAGTCGGACATATCCGCTGCTGTCGCAGGGACTACCTCGGGAACAACGAAGTACACACGAACGGAGAGTCGGTAGTTGGCGAAATATCGCGATTTCACCAATAACACTCAAGCTGACTTTTTGGTGAGATGCTTCTCTACCCCACCTCAACCAGTCCATAGCTAAGCGCCCAGCGCGACCGCATCTCCCGAAGCGCCAGATCAATCTCTTCTTTTGATATTTCCGCGTTCGGTCCCGAGATCGTAAACGCAGCCTCGCGTTTGGCGGCTTCCAGCAACTGGCGATCGCGGATGATATTAGCTACGCGGAAGCTTGGAATGCCCGCCTGCTTCGTCCCGAAAAATTCGCCGGGGCCGCGCAGTTCGAGATCGAGTTCCGCGATCTGAAAACCGTCGCCCGAGCGCACCATGGCGTCGAGACGGCGTTCGCCTTCTTCGGAAACCTTTCCCCCGCGCATGAGCACGCAATAGGATTTCGCCGCGCCGCGGCCGATGCGTCCGCGCAACTGGTGGAGCTGCGCCAAACCGAAGCGGTCAGCATGCTCGATCACCATGACGGTCGCGTTGGGGACGTCGACGCCGACTTCGATCACGGTCGTGGCGACAAGAATTTCGATCTTGCCCTGTTGAAATTCGCGCATGACGTGTTCTTTTTCGTCGGCATCAAGACGGCCATGTAGCAGCCCGACATGAAGGTTGGGGAAAATCTTTTCCCGCAACTGCCGATGCATCTGCTGTGCGGCCTTCACTTCGCGCTCTTCTGTTTTCGCTGGGTTTTCCTCAATCACCGGATAAACCACGTAGGCCTGATGTCCGGCGGCGATCTGCTTGCGGACGAAGTCCCAGACTTCGGGCGCGCGCTCGTCGGGCAGGGAGCGGGTGACAACCGGCGTGCGTCCGGGCGGAAGTTCGTCGAGCACGGAGAGATCAAGGTCGCCGTAGAGAGTGAGGGCGAGCGTGCGCGGGATGGGCGTCGCCGTCATGACTAACACGTCAGGTTCGGGCTGGGGCGAGCTGCGCTCGCCTGGGCGGACGAATGCGTCCGCCCCTACGTGTTTCTGGGCGGGCGAGACGCCCGTCCCCACACCAGTTTCATCCGTCTTCTTCATCAGCTTTAGGCGTTGCATTACTCCGAAGCGGTGCTGCTCGTCTACTACGACCAAGCCGAGCTTCTCAAATTCGACGCGATCCTGAATCAGCGCGTGCGTTCCGATGATGAGTTGCGCGTTCCCTTGTGCGATGTGGCGGCGTACGTCGCGTTTGCGGTCCTCGTCGAGCGAGCCGGTCAGCAGAACGATGCGGTAGCCGGCTCGTTCGAGAATCTGGCGGGCGGAAAAATAATGTTGCTGCGCCAGAATTTCAGTGGGCGCCATCAACGCGACCTGGTAGCCGTTTTCAATGGCGATGATCGCGGCCTGGAAGGCGACGATCGTTTTGCCCGATCCCACGTCGCCCTGCAGCAGCCGCCGCATCGGGCTAGGCGTCTGCATGTCGGCGGCAATTTCTTTCAGCACGCGCTTCTGGGCCGCCGTCGGATGAAACGGCAGTATCTTCTTAATCGCCTCGCGAACGGAATCGTTAAGCTGAAAGGCGATTCCGGTTTGCGCCTTCTGCTCGCGGCGCTTGAGTTCCAGCCCAAGCTCGATGAAAAAAAGTTCATCGAAAATCAGCCGGATGTGCGCCGGCGTGCGCGACGATTGCAGATCGGCAAAGCTTTCGCCCGCATCCGGCCAGTGAACTTTCCACAAGGCTTCGCGCGGAGACACCAGGCTCAAATGCGCGCGCACCGCGGCGGGGATTGCATCGGGAAGATTGGGGTTCAAATTTTCCAGCGCCCCGCGGATAATGCGCCGAAACCAGCGCGGCGTGAGCTTGCCCTGCCCGGTCGATTCGTAGATCGGAACGATCCGCCCGATCTCGAGCGAGGCGGCTGCCTTTTTTTCGGCCTCTTTCTCGGCTGCCTCGGCGCCGCCCTCTTCATTAGTATTGATGTCACCGAGAATCTCGAATTGCGGCTGCACGATCTGCAGTTCGCCGTCGCGATCCTCTTCGACCTTGCCGTAGAGGGCCACCATCTGTCCGGCTTGGAAGCGGCCCTGAAGATACGCGGCGTTGAACCAGATACACTTCAGGCGAGTGCGGCCCTGGCCGACTGTGAGTTGGAAGATGGGCATGCGGCGCGTGCGAAACAGTCCCGAGTTGCGGACTTCGGCGATCACCGTCGCCATCTCTCCGGCGCGCAGTTCGGCGACCGAACGCGGGTTCAGCCGGTCTTCGTAGCGAAACGGCAGGTAGTGCAGCAGGTCGTCAACGGTTCGAATATCCTTGGCCGCAAGGACTTCGGCCAGGCGCGGGCCGATGCCTTTCACGTACTGCACTGGAGTGGACGGTTCCAGCATCTCAAGCGATGTTAGCAGGAGCGGAGGCTGGCTTGGCGGGACGGGATCAAGAATAAGACGATGAAGAATTTTCTGGACGCGCTCGTGTCCGTGCTCGCAGGCAACGCGATCTATTTCTTGCTCATGCCCCATCTGCCCAGGGTGGCGCGCCATGCGCTTTTCAAGGAAGACTGGGGCCTGCTGGTGGATTTCGCGATTTGCACGGTGATTTTTGCGGCGGTGAAGTATGCGAGGCGCGATAAATCATGACGTGATAAATGATGATTGGTAGAGACGCGGCTTGCCGCGTCTGAGATTAAGCGAGCCTCGCCTTTACGTGAAGCCTGCGCGGCCGTGAATTCATGAAGTAAACTCATCGCGTCATGTTTGCGCGCATTCCATTTACGCGAAGCCCATGCTGAAGCCGCGGGAATTGATTGCTGGCCTGAATCCGTACCACTCGCCCATCGGGAGCCGCGCCGGGCTGAGTCTCGATCTCAACGAGAGCATGGCCGGATGCTCGCCGCGCGTATTGGCGCGGTTGCGCTCGCTCTCGGCGGCGGAGTTGTCGATGTATCCGCAGCGCGAGGTTGGCGAGCGGCTGATAGCAAATTTCCTACACATCGCTTCCGAGCAGGTGTTGCTCACCAACGGAATCGATGAGGCGCTGTCGCTGCTCTTTACAACTTATCTTGGAGCGGGCGACGAACTGCTCTTTGCCGATCCGACGTTCGTGATGTATCCGATGCTCGGCAATGCGCTAGGGGCGCAGATGGTGCGTTTGCAGTCGGGCGAAGACCTGGCGCTTCCCGTAGCTGATTTACTGGCTCGGATTTCGCCGCGCACCCGGGTGATCGCGATCGCGAATCCCAACAATCCCACCGGCCTGGCGGCTCCGCGCGCAGACTTGTTGAGGATTGCAGAAGCAGCGCCCGACGCGGCCGTGCTAATCGACGAAGCCTATTTCGAGTTTTGCGGCGAAACACTCATCCCGGACCTGGCGTTCCATCCGAACCTGTTCGTCGCGCGCACGTTTTCCAAAGCCTATGGACTCGCCGGCCTGCGCCTCGGGGTGTTGACCGGCGCGGCGGAGCAGATCGGCTACCTGCGGCGGTTCGGCCTGCCATTCAATGTGAATGCCGCGGCGCTAGCTTGCCTCGAAGAGGCGCTGGCCGACCAGGCGTTCGTCCGCGACCACGTGGCGCAGGTGAAGCAAGGTCGCGAGCGGCTGGCGCAATTGTTCAACGAGGTGGGCCTGCGCTTCTGGCCGAGCCAGACGAACTTCGTTCTGGTGCGCGTAGGTGCATCCGCGAAAACATTCGTGGAGTCGATGCAGCGGCGCGACATTCTGGTCCGCGATTGCTCGGCAAGCCCAGGCTGCGACGGATGTGTTCGGATCACCGTCGGGACGCCCAGACAGATGGATGGCGTGTTGCAGGCCATTCGCGAGGCAATCGCGGAAAGCCGTGCGTGACATTTTAGGAGGTTTTTAGTGCCACGCGGTTTCCACGGTCGTACAATACTATCCATGCGAAGAGGATCCGAGCGCGCCGCCAGTGGCTCGGCAAATATTAGCGGGAGTCTGGCGAAGCCCTCAAAACTGGCGCGTGACTTGGTCGCGCGCATTCGCGAACGTCGCGAGAAAGTCCGGCAGAGGGCGGGCACTCTTTCCGATAGCACTATTCTGATTCGCGAGGACCGGGACCGCTAACTTTGATCGACGCCTTAGGGGGGACTCTGATTAAGTCATAGCGGTCCGCGGAGATTGGATCATGGCTCGTGGTCGAAATTCCCTGCAACGCCGCTGGTGGCGCGGGCAGAATGCATAGAGCTGGTTTCATAAATGCCTGAGCGTAATCAACAAACACGCGCAGTACACGAAGCCGAGATACACGGTCAGAATGCGGTCGTATCGCACGTACACGCGACGGAAGTTTTGCACCCATGCGATGGAGCGCTCGATTTTCCAGCGTTTGCGGTAACGTCGCAGCTTGCGTTTGTCTTCGTAGCGGCGCAGCACGCTATTGCGGCGGTAGGGGGCAATCCAATCGATGCCGCGTTGGCGCATGCGCTGACGCAGCGGATCGCTGTCATAGCCCTTATCGGCGATCACGCGCCGTGGCTTGCTACGGGGACGGCCACGGCCGGGACGTGGCACTCGAATGGAGGCCAGCACCGGCTCCGCCACATGATGCTCGGAAGGCTTCGCGGAGCAGACGTACACCCCCAGCGGCGTGCCGTGCCGCTCCACCGCCAAGACCAGCTTCATTCCCTTGCCCCGCATGGTTTTGCCAACCGCCTCGCCCCCTTTTTGGCCTGCAGGAACGTGGCATCCACAAAGGCCTCGTTCCAGTCGATCCGCCCGCGTTGGTCCAACTGGCGCAGCAGCTGCCGCCAGGCTTTTTCCCAAATTCCCTGCTGCTGCCAGTGCCGCAAACGTCGCCAGCAGGTTACCCCGCTCGGGTATGACGCGGGCATGTCTCGCCAGCGCGCCCCGGAACGCAGCAGCCACAGAATGCCGTTGATGCAAGCCCGATTCGATGCCCAGGGGCGTCCCCGACCATCGCGTCGCCGTCGCGGCTCAGGAAAAAATTCCTCGATGCGCTTCCACTCGCTGGTTGGCAAGCTCATGTCCGCAGTAAGCATCTATGCGGCTTTGCAACGTAAGTACCTCGCTTGAGGCGGAATCTATTTATGAAACCAGCTCTAGGTCCTTCGCTTCGCTCAGGATGACAGCGTGGATTTATGCCACGAACTTGTGGGACGCCAAACTAGACCTCAGGATGTGACCACGCCCATCGTCGGGTTCGCTAGCTCTCGGTAACGTCTATCACATGGACAATCAACATTAATAGGGCTGCGGCGCCAACGAAAAATGCCGTCGTCTTTATGTCTAACGATACAGAAGGCGTTGTCGCCAAGAAGGCCAATTCGCTCCCAATCACGGCTACAAAGAACAGACAGAAGGCGATGGTTGTAACCGTGTTCAAAGCTTTCTTCAGCTTCTGTAAGGCTGAGCCGGGTGATTCTGGGAGGGGAACGGGACTGCAGAGCGGCTCTTTCTCAGGATTTCCCATGGCGAGTTCCCGTCGGTCACAACTTTAGGTTAGGCCGCAACGCCCGTTCCGTGAGAGGTTTCACAGTTCGAAGAAAATATATCTTCCGGCGATTTTGTGTAAAGAAAGGCCAGGAAGGTCGGGATGGGAAAGTCATCTTCACATTACGATTTGTGAAAGGTTTCACAGATATTGTTAGAGGTTTCACACACAATGTGTCCGACCTTCCGGGGAAGCGCATTAACATTCGCATTAACATTAAGGAGAACAACAATATGGCGGAATTAACAGACAGTGGGATGTTGAAGGAGTGGTGGGCGAATCCGGCTGTAGTAGGGCTAATGGGTTTCGGCTTGACGACGATGGCGACAGGCTTGCACAACGTAGGATACTGGAGCGCCGGGCCGACCCTGGCACTCGCGATCTGCTTCGGGGGCACAGCTCAATTCATTGCGGGAATCGTGGACCTTCGAAAAGGAAGCATCTTCGGCGGATCTGCCTTTATGTCCTACGGCGCCTTTTGGTGGTCACTCTTCGTGCTGCTGTACGTGCAGCCGAAGACGGGCATTCCGGCGGGTCATCCCGAGGAATTTGGTTTCTTCCTCATGTGGACGTTGTTCACACTCGCTTTTTGCATTGCGGTCCAAGGCGTAGGAAAGTTTCTGGCGGTCCTATTCTGGCTGCTTTTGCTGGCCTTCATTTTGCTGGACTTCGTGGTTCTTGGTAAGTGTCCGGCGCCGGTGGCAGGGTGGGAGATCTTTATCGTCGGCCTGCTCGCCTGGTATATCGCCATGGCGACGTTGGCGAATACGGTTTACAAACGGACGGTTCTACCGCTTTCCTAGAGTCGCGGATTCGCGTGCGAAAAACCATATCTATCCTCTGCGCATGCACGGCTTCTGATGGCCGCGATTGTGATCAACGACTCGTTGGACGGGTCGTACTGCCGGTTATGGTAGTGTCAGCGAAGGCTGGACCATCCGCCGCTCTACGGTCGAGGGGGGCTGGAGGAGTCAGCGAAAGATCACAAGCGGCGGGCGCAGAATCCCACCCTTCAAAAAACGAAGGGTGGGGCACCCGGCATTTGATCGGAGAGGAAAAACGGACACGACATTAGTGGTGGTCGTGATCCCCGTGACCGTGGCGCCAGGTCCAGTATTCCTTCTGCTCCCCGGGAGGCAGACTGCGGAAATCGCGATGGGGATCGCGGTGGTATTCGCGGGCCCACTGGTTGTAATAGCCGACCTCTTCATGGTTCCAGACGTGATAGTCGCTGTAGTAAGGGTCATAGACCCGGTAATAATGATGCGCGCAAGCCGTGCCCAATGCGGCACAAGCCAGGGCGGCGGCCAGGAAAAGTGAGCTGAAAAAACGAGACCTGCTGTTCATCTTCATTGCGGCAAAAGACCCTCCTCGCTTAATTTTTCAAAAACTTCAATCCGAACTTCACTTCGGTTTAGGAGGCTCGGCCGGCTTCTGATCTCCGGTATTCGGCTGGCCTGGCTTCGGCTCCGCTTTCTGCACTTCCTGGCCTTCGTAGGTGATCCTTGATTTTGATCCGAAGCGTCTGTAGTTGGTGTACTTGATGATCTCGCGGATCTTTACTCCGCCCAGGGAGAACTGGAGGGTATCCTCGGCGCGGGTGTAGGTGGGGAACCAGTACTGGCCGTCAATCTGTTCGCGCCAGGTGGTGAACTTGGGGAACAGGTTCTCGTTGCCCTTCTTCTTGCGGATGTCGGGTACGGTCTTGCCATAAGTTTCCACGATCTGGAAATCGTGGTTGTCCACCCAGATTCGCCCCTGGAAATAGCGCTTCTTGCCGACGATCTGCTTGGGAGCAATATCGAAGACGTAGGTGTTCAGTTCGTCTTGCTTCTGCTGGCCTACGTACAGGATGTCGTATTCCCCGATTTCATCCGAGGTCAGCACGAAGGGGAGGCGGTTCTCGATGTCGTCGAAGTCTTCCTCGGTCATCTGGATGCGTTGCAGTGTGGGCTGCGGCGCGAAGACGACGTTCTTGGTCTTGCGCCCCTTGTCGTCGAAGGTCACGTCGAACACTTCCTGGTAGGCGCCGTCCGGAGTGTCGCCGTCGAGGGTCATGACTTTGACGTTCCTGCCGGTAGGTGTACTGATCGCGCGCCTCCTTGAACTCTTTTTCCTTGGTGGCGAAGCGCTTGATGATTTCCTCGACCGTAATGCCCTGGGGCGCGGACTTGTCGAGGGGGCCTTGTTGCGCGCGGGCCATCGAGGACAACATGACGAGAGGCAACAGGACGCTAAACAGTGCGGACAGAGGTAGCAAGGGGAACGTCAGCGACGCAGGGCGGGAGAAGAATCTCATAAACCCTATTCTAACGAAAAGGGAGCACAAGGAAGCTAACAGCAGCCTCCACCCCCAGAGCCGCCGTGCATACGGCCCTTCGGAGGGGGTGGAAGACTGCAGTTCTGCCTATTTGGTTCGATGCGGGGGAGGCCTGAAGGTTTGCAGGATTTACTTTTCTTTACTTTTTCTCCACTTTTCGCCCGCTGAAGAATCGGCGCCGCTGGGAGAACCGTCGTTACTCTGAATTCATGTTTTGTCACTCTGAATTCATGTTTTGTCATCCCGAGCGAAGCGAGGGATCTGCAGTTCGCTGCAAAATGCAGGTCCCTCGCTTTGCTCGGGATGACAATTTTCAGACGGAAGACTGGGGACCATGGACGAACGTCGGCCACGGGCACGCCTCTTATACTTCTTTGCCCGCATTCCGCATAGCCTTGCCCATCCCCCACTCGATCAACCCGGGAAATAACTGGTAGAGCTTGATGACGGGAATCATGGTCAAGGGCACGACGACCTCGCGCTTTCCTCTGCGATACCCGCGATAGGCTGCGTGCGCCACTCGCTCCGCCGTAATGCCGCGCACGGATTGCGGACGGACGCTGGCCTGACGGTTGGCCACCATGTGCTCGCCGAAATCGGTGCTCACGTAGCCGGGACAGACGGTCAGCACGTTGATGTTGTCGCGTTTCAACTCCAGCCGGGCGCCTTTGCCGAGGGCGTTCACGGCGAATTTGCTGGCACAGTAGGAGGCCATAAAGGGCACCGGAATATGTCCGGCAACGCTTGAGATGTTGATGATGGCTCCGCTCCCTTCTTCGCGCATGGCGGGCACCACCGCCTGCATGCAGGCGATCGTGCCGAAGAAATTGGTTTCGAACAATTCGCGCAGAGCGGAAGTCTCCATATCGGCAACCGAGTCGCGGATGCCCACGCCCGCGTTATTCACCCATACATCGACGCGATCAAAGTGGTGCAGGGTCAGCGCAAGGGCGCGGCCGATTTCTTCGCGATTGCGGACATCGCAGGCCATGGCGAGGGTGCGGTCGGTGTGGCCAACCCGATGGCGGGCGGCCTCGGCGCGATTGGCATCGCGCGACAGCAACACCACGCTGGCGCCTTCGTCGGCGAATACCTTGGCAATAGCTTCACCAATTCCCATGGAAGCTCCGGTCACCACCACGACTTTTCCCTCCATCTCTTTCCCTGCTATGCCCATGGCGACCCTTGTATCGCGTGGAGGGCGGCAAGTCAATGCGGCAAGTTCGGAGAAGCGAGTTCTCAGTTCCCAGTTCTCAGTTCTCAGTGAGAACCCGATGGTGTTGGGTTTTCTGAGAACTGGGAACTGGGAACTGGGAACTTCTTAATAGCGTAAGATTATCCGCACTGGAGGCCCCTTGAGTTCGCTGCTGCCCATCTTTCCGCTCGAACTGGTGTTGCTGCCGGGCGTTCCTCTGCCGCTGCACATTTTCGAACCGCGATACAAGGAGATGATTGCGGAATGCCTGGAACAGAAAAAGCCGTTCGGGGTGGTGCGGGCGTCTTCCGATGGAGTCGCCGATATAGGCTGTACGGCCGAGATCACGTCTGTCACCAAGAAATATGACGATGGGCGCATGGACATTCTGACGCGCGGGGTCGACCGCTTTGAGGTGATCGAGGTGAACGAAGAGCGATCGTTTTTGCAGGCGGAGATTGCGATGGTGCAGGACGAAGACGAAGACGGAGACGGAGGCGAACACGCCAGGCCGACCGCCGAGATGGTGACCCAGGCCGTGCGCTTGCACGCCGAGATCGCGAAACTGGCCGGCGCCGAGCCCTCCGGCCCCGACGAGCAGGCCGGCAATCTTTCTTTCTTACTCGCAGGCTCGCTTCCGCTCGACCTCGACTTCAAGCAAAGCCTGCTCTCGACGCTGTCGGAAACAAAACGTCTGGAGGCGGTGGTCGGCTATCTCGAAGCGATTCTGCCCGGACTGCGGCGGGCATCGAAGGCGCGGTGGAATTAACTGTCAGCCCTCAGCTAGCAGTTTTCGGTAATGTGTCAGTTTCCGAGTAGCCGACGCCTCGCCGGGTGACCGATCGGTTGCTGGGGTTGCGAGTGTAATCGCGGGACATTTCGCCAGTTGAGCCACACCTCACATGCCAGTGTGACTTCTGGTACAGACGGCGGTGCGCCTCTCGGCTATACTACGTCCCCGGCTAGTCTCCCTCAATGGACAGCGTCAACGTAATCCTTCGGCCTAATGGAAAATCTGTGGGCTTGGATTAACGAACAATCAACGGGTTGGTTGGAGGATTTCATGAAAGCAGCCTGGTTTTCCGCTCCATCTGCGCCGTCTTCTTTTTTCCTGGTCACTCTTACACTGCTATTCGGCATCGGAATAACCACCGGCTGCGGTTCCAGCGGAACCGCTCCACCGAAGTTCAGCGGAAATACCTCGGTGACGGTATTGCTCGCGAGCACGGGGAACGACCAAGTTACGCGGTTTGCCGTGGAATTTCAGACATTGACACTGACCAGCCAGTCGGGGAAAACGATTACGTTGTCATCGTCGCAGCAACCCTCCGAGTTTATGCACTTGAACGGAGGGATCGAGCCGTTGACGACGGTCAACATTCCTCAAGATGTCTATACTTCAGCCACGGCCACGCTGGGAAGCGCCGTGTTTGTCTGTATTGCGCAAGTTCCAGGCGGCGGACTCGGGTTCGCGAACTATTCACTCATCAATCAAGGCCCGACGGTGAATTTGCCGTCGCCAATAACGGTGACGGGCAGCAGCATGGCATTGCTGCTGAATAAGCAGGTTTCCAGTTCGGCGGTTTTCCCCACTTGCTGGACCACCCCTCCATTTGAGGGATTCTCCATGACGCCGACCTTCAACCTCACTCCGATTGCTCTGTCCGCTTCCCCGACGAACTCTGGAAACGGCAAAGTCAGCGGGCTCACAGCCGAAGTTGCTTCGGTGGGAACGGCAGGGTCGAGTTTGACGCTCACGGTTGCGGGAGGACCATATGGGACGAGAACCCTTTCTGCGAGTTCCAACAGCGCAACAGTGTTTCAGGGCATCAGCGGCGCGTCTGCTCTTTCCGCCGGAATGTTTTTGAATGTGGACGGTGCGATTCAATCCGACGGCTCTCTGCTGGCGACTCGAATTGCACAGGAAGATTCCTCGGCGGTCAATGATTCCAGCGGTCCTGTGGTGTTTGTTGACAATGTAATTCCTGTTCTTGTTCTCTATGGCCGTACCGAACTTGGCTCTCTGGTCCCCGATAATGGACAAAGCGCCTATTTCGACACACCCCAATTCGATTTCAGCAATGCCGCGTTCAACATCTCAGGCCAGCTTACGAACCTGCAGAATTTGCCGTTCGTTCCCAGCTTCACCGCTTCCAACATGGTGGCCGGTCAGAACGTCGACATTACTTCACAGAACTTTGCACTCACCGGGGGAACTTACACTCTCGCGGACACGATTACCTTGGCCCCGCAGGCTATCAATGGGACCGTTGTCGCTGAGCAACTGATCGGCAGCTTTGTCGATTACACAGTCTCGCTCGCTTCCTATGACCTGTTTCCGACGTTAGCCGTGCAGCCGGGACAGACCACACTCCTGAACAACCCGAGCCAAGTCGAGGTTTACGTCGACAGCAACGCTCAGATGCTGAACACGCAGGCGCTTGCGCTGGGAAGCACGCTACGCTTCTATGGGCTGGTGTTCAACGATAACGGCACGCTGCGGATGGATTGCGCGCAGGTGAACGATGGAGTGACAGTAACACCGCAGGCGAACTTTGCCGTCGGTGTGCAGGATGTGACACAAGCGGTTCGCCGTGATTCGAGGGGGCTTGTGCTGCAGACGGTCACGACGACAAAGTGAAAGCACTTATTGAGCGGGGATTTTTCTGACGGGACGGAATTGGACCTCTCCTCGCTGGTGGACAGACTGGGCCGCAGGGTTTGCGATAGTCCTGCCCCTTTAATGCCGCCCGAGGTATGGGCGGCTTCTTTGCGTTGTGATCATAGCTGTTGTAACCAGGCAACAGCCCTCACGACCAGAATAGCCTGCGCTGGATTCTGGTCGAATCACGGTCTATTCGGAAACTGATCCGCCACGTAGTTTTCAGGCAGCTCAGTTTTTACTGACAACTGGCAACCGGCAGCTGGCAACTGCTCCCAGGCGGTATAATCCGCATAAGGCTTTTCCCAGTGGGGGGTACCATGACTGTTGCCCGGACTCTAGGCGAGTTGCGCCACAGTCCTTTTACTGCACAGCGGCTCGCTTCGCGGCGGGTCAAAGATGAGCTGCGCGAGAACCTGATGTCTCGGCTGCGCGAGGGCGGCACCATATTTCCGGGCATCGTGGGCTATGACGACACGGTAGTGCCGCAGATCGTAAACGCGATCCTCTCGCGGCACAATTTCATTCTCCTCGGATTACGCGGCCAGGCCAAGAGCCGAATTCTAAGGGCGCTGACTGCTCTGCTTGATCCGCAGATGCCTTACGTCGCGGGTTGCGAGATCCACGATAACCCCTATGTGCCGATCTGCCGGCGATGCCGTGAGCTGGTTGCGAAAGAAGGAGACGCCACGCCGATTGCCTGGCTCACGCCCGAGCATCGCTACGTGGAGAAGCTGGCGACGCCGGATGTCACGATCGCGGACCTGATCGGCGATATCGATCCCATCAAGGCGGCGCGTGGCGGGCACGAATTATCCAGCGAGTTCACGGTGCATTATGGGTTGCTGCCGCGCGCCAATCGCGGAATTTTTGCGATTAACGAGTTGCCGGATCTGGCGGGCAAGATTCAGGTTGGGCTCTTCAACATCATGCAGGAAGGCGACGTGCAGATTAAGGGGTATCCGATCCGGCTGCCGCTGGATGTCGCGCTCGTGTTCAGCGCGAACCCGGAAGACTACACCGCGCGCGGCAAAATCATTACGCCGCTCAAGGATCGCATCGGGTCGGAGATTCGGACGCACTATCCAGCGACGGTGGAAGAAGGGATTACGATCACCGTGCAGGAAGCCTATCTCGATCGCGAAAATGGGCGCGAGGTTGACCACAAAGCACGGCGGCTGCACATTCCGAAGTACGTACAGGAAGTGATCGAGCGCATTGCTTTCGCGGCGCGCGACGACAAGAAGATCGACAAGCGCTCGGGGGTGAGCCAGCGGCTGCCGATTTCGGCGATCGAGAACGTGGTATCGAATGCCGAGCGGCGTGCCCTGACGCATCAGGAGAAGTTTGTCGTGCCGCGGATCAGCGATATCTACGCCGCGCTGCCCGCAATCACGGGCAAGCTGGAACTGGAGTACGAAGGCGAAATGAAGGGCGCGGATCACGTGAGCCGCGAATTGATCCGCACGGCCATTGCGAAGACGTTCGATGCCTGTCTGCACGGCGTCAACTTGAGTCAGGTGGTGCAGTGGTTCGATCTGGGCGGCGAGATTCAACTCAGCGACAATGCCGCCGCTGAGGAGGTGCTCGACGGCCTGAGCCAGATTCAGGGACTGATGGAAAAAATCGTCAAGCTGAACGTCGGCCCGAAAGACAGCGCCGAGATGCAGGTGTCGGCGGCGGAGTTCGTCCTGGAAGGCCTGCACGCGCACAAGAAAATCGGACGCAACGAAGAGCGCGTGTTCACCGCGGGAGAGAAGCCAATCAAGGTCGCGGAGAAGCCTCCGTTTGAGCGGGACGAGTCGGAATTTGGACGAAAGAGAGGGTTTAATTAGGAAGCGAGAACAGTCGTTGGTCGTTAGTCGGCGGTCGTTAGCAAGGGCGGGAACAGTCGTTGGTCGTCGGTCGGTGGTCGTTCGGAGAGGTGACTTAGGTTAGGGATCCGGTGTTTCCGCGACACTACAGCCGAAAGCGAAGGGCGAACGACGACTAGCGAACGACCAAGGACTGACGAGCAACGACTGACGACCAACGACTGCTTTTATGAAACGCATACGTTACTCCAAATATATTCCCGACGCGGCCAGCGAAATGAGCATGGAAGACCTGCTCAGCGCGCTTTCGGACTATTTTCTGCAGAGCGGATTCAACGACAACTTCTGGTATGAACTGCCGGATGGCGAGAAGACGCTCGACGAATTGAAGCGCGCTCTCGAGCAAGCGCTGCTCAATGGCGAAATGTTTGACGAGGAAATGCGCGACCGGCTCCAGCAGATGCAGATGGAGGGCCAACTTGAAGAGCTGATCGAGAAGCTGATCGAGCGCATGCAGCAGGAAGACTACATTTCAGTGGATCAACCTCATGATCCTTCCAAGCGACCGAGCGTGGGGGGGCAGGTAGGCGAGGCGCAGCAGCAGGCGAAGTTCGAGATCACCGACAAGAGCCTCGACTTTTTGGGATTCAAAGCGCTGCGCGATCTGCTGGGGTCGCTGGGCAAGTCGAGTTTTGGACGCCATGACACCCGCGACATGGCGACCGGCATCGAAGCGAGCGGCGCTTCGAAGCAGTATGAGTTTGGCGACACGTTCAATCTCGACATCACCGCGACGCTCTCGTCCGCCATTCAGCGCGAAGGGCTCGGGCTTCCTCTGAACCTCGAATACAACGACCTGCAAGTGCATCAGTGCGAGTACCAGTCGTCGTGCGCGACGGTGCTGATGCTTGACTGCTCGCATTCGATGATTCTGTATGGCGAGGATCGCTTCACTCCGGCGAAGAAAGTTGCGATGGCCTTGTCGCAGCTGATTCGGACGCAGTATCCCGGAGACTCGCTTTCGCTGGTCCTGTTTCACGATTCGGCGGAAGAGGTGCCACTTTCACAACTGGCGCGGGTGAAGGTTGGTCCGTACTACACGAACACGCGCGAGGGCTTGCGCATGGCGCAGCGCATCCTGCAGCGGCAGCGCAAGGACATGAGGCAGATCGTCATGATCACCGACGGCAAGCCTTCCGCACTCACGCTCGAAGACGGGCGCATTTACAAGAACGCGTTTGGGCTCGATCCGCTGGTGGTCAGCCAGACGCTCGAAGAAGTTTCAAAGTGTAAGCGGGCCGGCGTGCTGATCAATACGTTCATGCTAGCGTCGGATTATGGGCTGGTGCAGTTCGTCCAGAGAGTGACTCAGATGTGCCGTGGCAAAGCCTACTTCACGACGCCCTATACGCTCGGCCAATATTTGTTGATGGATTACATGTCGCGGAAGACGAAGACGATTCATTAGCGGGCTGCGAAAAAACTCTGATCCACGCAGGTTTTGGGAAGGACCTCACAGGCCGAGGAAAACTCAAGAGCACACCTCGGGCGCTAAAGCGCAAACCATTTTCAACGGCTTATCGGCACGACTGAAGTCGTGCCCTTCCCGAAACCTGTTCGGACGAAGGTTTCTCAGCAGTCTAAGACGGGGCAAGCCCCATCTCTACACGAGCCCTTTGCGCCCGCTACGAGTTTTTCCGCAGCCCGTTAGCGGTCTCCCATCTCGAAAAACGAGCGGTCGGGCACCCACCTGAGGTCACGTTACAGAAGTAACGCCGGAGTGCTAGGATGGGCCCTGCTTCAGTGTAAGATCGCTGCAGGAACTCCGTTCGGAGACGTTATGAAACGAATTGTTACCTTTATGCTGCTGCTGGTTGCCTTGAGTGCTGCATGGTCAATGCCGGCTCAAGCGCAGCGCATCAGCCCCCAAGAAAATGCGCGCCAATCCAAGAAGGCGATCAAGAAGCAGCAAAAGATGTTAAACAAGGCCAACAAAAAACAGTCGAAAGCCATGAAGAAAGCCGCGAAGAAGCAGCGGAAGCAGATGAGGACGGCGAATAGTCGACATAAGAAGTAGCCTTTCTCATTTATGCTGGACCTGGATTGCGGGCTTGCGCAGTTTGTCCAAGCCTCAGGTGGTGCAATACCCGCTAATTCATCACAAATCCACAGTGACCGCCCGCACATCCTCCCTGATCCCTAACGCGCTACGCTGATTCCACTCCCAGGGCCGCTCCCGGTCCCGTTCCCTCCAGAAAGAGATCGCTATGCTTGCGTCAAGACGCGGGTTGGTCGTTGTCGTTGCTCTCGCCTTTCTGTCGGGCTTTGTGGCCGCGCAGCAATCGGATGAGATTATCGCCGAGCGCGTCCTCGGTCCGCATTGGAAACAACTTTCGCGGCGGGCCGGGATGATATTCGCTGGCACGGTGCTCACCGCAGGGGCCCAGAAGGTTACAACCCAGACTGCGGCGAGCGATCGGATTGATCCGGGCACGACTCCGGCAGTGCAACTGAGTTTTCACGTCGACGAGCCAATCGCCGGGGTCGAGCGCGGACAAGTTCTCACCATTCACGAGTGGGCGGGCGCATGGTCCATGCATCGCCCGATGAGCAAGGGCCAACACTTTCTGATCTTCTTGTATCCGCTGAGTCGTTTGGGTCTTACCAGCCCGGTGGGCGGATCGCTGGGCCAGGTTGCTCTCGACTCGAGCGGGCAGACCGTGTCTGAGGATGCGCAGAACCGGGATGCGCAGAAACTTGCCGCGGCCACAGCCATAGCCCCGCGCAAGGAGTCGTCTTCGCACTCAGGTGCGCCCCCCGGTACCGCGAACATCACCGTCATTCAACTAGCGCGGGCCATCCGCGCCGTCCGAGGGGAGTGAGTCGTGCGCTCGCGAATGCTGTCGGTTGCCATTCTTCTGGTTTGCAGTGCCATTGCCAGCCGCGCCGGAGGCCCGGCTTTCATAGCGGGCTCCGGCTACAATACCGGAGTCGAAGGCCAGGCGCTGGTCTGGGCGAATGGCGCCGGCTCGATGTCAACCGTGCAGTACTTCACCGACCAGGGAAATTTGAGTCCGGTCCTAAGCGGCGCACAGGCCGATGCCCTCGTTGCCACTGCGTTCAACACCTGGACCAGCATTCCTGGTGTTGCCCTCACCGCATCGCAGGGCGGTCATCTTGCCGAAGATGTGAACGGCAGCAATATCGAAACCAACGGCTACGGAGTTGTTACCTCCCCGGCCGACATTACACCTTTCGCTACGGGCACTCCGGTAGGAGTTGTCTACGACGACGATGGGACGATCACAAATGCAATTCTGGGCGAAGGCGCGGGGGACTTGGAGGATTGCTTTACCAACGCCGTTTACGGCGGACCTGACAACTTCTCCGTAAGCGGGAACATCGTGCACGCGCTGGTGGTGATCAACGGAGTCTGTGCCGCCACCAGTGCGCAGCTGCCGGATGTTCAATACCGTTTGGTACGCGTGCTGGGGCGCACGCTTGGCTTGGGGTGGTCGCAGGCCAACCTGAACGTGTTGCTGCGGAACCCGCCTCCCACCAGCGCCGATTTTGCGGGATTTCCGATAATGCACTTTGCCGATCCGATTGACTGCGTGCCGATCACGATTTGTTATCCCGACCCCGGCGTCCCTGCGATGGACGACATGGACGCCCTGGCGCGGCTTTATCCCGCCGGCAGTACGCCGCAACCGGCGGGCAGAGTTTACGGCAGCGTGTACTTCACCGATGCATCGGGAAATGCAGTGCAGCCTATGCAGGGCGTCAACGTGGTCGCCCGGTTGATGATCTTGGGCCAGCCCTCGCGCCAGTACGTGGTGACTTCCGTTTCTGGATTCTCCTTTTGCGGCAACGCCGGCAACATTATCGATGGATACCTCGACGGAACTGGCCTTCCCTATAACCGGTGGGGCTCCGACGATCCGTCGCTCGAAGGCTTCTTCGATCTCGGCCAACTGATGATTCCGAGCGGGCAAACCATCGCCGAGTATCAGCTAAGCGTGGAAGGGCTGGACCCGAACTGGTCCACGGGCGCCGAACCGTACGCTCCCACACAGGTAACGCCCTCGGGCTCGTTCGCTCCGGTTGTGGTCACGGTATCCAACGGGTCAAACGCCGAGCAAGACATTCTGATGTTGCAGGACGAAATCGCGCATCCGCACCCCGGCAGTGGGTCGAACTATGCGAATCCGGCGCCGCTACCGCAGGGCGGCGCCTGGGGGTCGTGGATCTCCGGTTACGGCAGCACCGATTTTTTCGAGTTCACGGCACAGGCGAACCGGACGGCCTCAGTCGCGGTGACCGCCCTCGACGAAACGGGGCAGCCGACCGAAACCAAACTGTTGCCCGTAATCGGCGTTTGGGAGTTGAGCGACCAGAGCGAAGCTCCAGCGCCAGCGTCAACGCCCTCGGCATTTAACTCGCTGACTTTTGGAATGACCCGGCTCGATGCGCAATTCCAATCGTCAGAGACGTTCCGGCTGGGGATAGCCGACTTCCGCGGCGATGGTCGTCCGGACTACTTCTACCAGGCGAGCCTCCTTTATTCGGATACGATGACACCGGCGCGCCTAAGTCTTGCGGGCGGCGTGACCACGCTCAATGGCATCGGATTCAATCCTGGACTCCAGGTGAGCGTTGCCGGCAACAACGGCAGCACGCTTTCCGCGTCGGCGAGCCACATACAGGTAGCTGTGCCTTCGGGCACGCCGGACGGAACCGCTACGATCCAGGTCACCGATCCAGTAAGCGGAGCTTTTTCCCAAATGATTGGTGCGTTGACCTATGGCGCTTCGGCCACCGATCTCTTGCTTCTGCTGCAAGGTGCGGAGCCGGCAACTCCAGTGGGGTCGCAAGCTGCCAATGCCATCCGCGTGCGCGCGGTTGCCGCCGATGGAGTCACTCCGGTGAGCGGAGCGACGATTGCATGGACCTCGACCAACGGCCTCCAGTTCTCGGCGTGCAGCGGAGCTTCTTCCTGTTCCGTCCTGAGCGATGAAGCGGGAGAATCCTCCAGCTTGGTGACTCCCGCGGCGTCCGGACCGAGCACGATCACGATCGCTCTGGCGCCAGCGTCCTACTCGCCGCCGCAGTCGCAACCGGCAACGGTGCTGGGAACATCAACCACGCTCGACCTGGCTGCGGTGACGCCGACGCGCTGGCTTGGCCAAGGCGTGACCATCGCAGTTTCGCTCACAGTCGAAGCTCTCAACCTGGGCGTGCCGATGGCGAATGTGCCCGTCAATTTCGCAATCACCCGCGGCACGGTTTCGCTTTCGGCGGGCAGTGCGACCACCAACAGCTCGGGATTCGCCACCGTCACGGCAAATCTCACGAATCTGAATGCCAATGTGCAGGTGAGCGCGTGCGTGGCTCCGAACAATGCGCCCTGCCAGACTTTTACTCTGTTCGCTTGGCCGCCTTCGCTGTGGACGCTGGAGACGGTGAGGGGATCGTCGCAGGTTGTGCTGACAGGGCAGGCGTTCCAACGACTTGTGATGCGAGTGACCGACGGCTCCGCGGCCGCGAACCCGGTGATGGGAGTGAACGTCACTTTTGCGAGCACGCTGGCACGGGTCCCGGAAAACGGCCTTCCCGTTCTCCTCGGGTCGTCGCAGCCGCTGCAGATCGTGACCACGCAGGACGGCCTCGCGTCCATCGTGCCCTCTGCCGGAAACGTGGGCCCGTGCGATGTGTTTATCACGGTAAGTGCGGGCCAATCGACCGTGCAACTTCAAATGGAGAGCCTGGCAGCGATCATTCCAGAGCAGCCGAAGAACAGACGAGTGCAAGCTCCGACCGCGCAGCCCGATATCTACTTTGCTCCGAACTTTGCTGCGAACTTTGCTCCGAACTCTGCTCCGAACTCTGGTTCGCAAACGTCCCCGCCACAAATCGTGCCGGAGGTGCTGTTCGCTGTGCCGCCAGGCATTGCTAGCAACGATCAGACAGTGGATTCGCACGGGAACGATTGCCCGGAGCCCTGTACGGTCGATGTTTCTGGCGATCGGGGCGACCCGACGTTGTCGAACCCGGCAGGGAGCGAGAAGTCTGCTTCTCCGCCACCGGCAACATTACCGCCGGCCGACGCCACAACTCTTAGTGCTCACGACCAATCCGCGGAAGGGACCGCCAAGGCCGATTCGCTTGGCCTGAAGAAGGCAGGCGGGGAGGATATCCGGCCCCTAGATCTGAACTAGAGCGAAACCGCTGCCGGGCTGCGCCCGGCGGGACGGCCGAGGGCGGCCGTCCCTACGCAAGCCTACTCACTACTTCTTCGTCCCAGTCCATCGATCGACCCAGTCGTTGACCATCTTGTACCAAAGCTGCGCATTCTGTGGCTTCAGTACCCAGTGGCCTTCGTCGGGGAAGTAGAGCATCTTGGACGGCAAGCCCATCGTCTGCAGCGTGGTGAAAAGCTGGAGGCCTTCGCTGACATCGAGCCGGTAGTCGAGCTGTCCGTGGATGACCAACGTAGGCGTCTCGAATTTCGTAGCCGAATTCCGCGGAGACCACTTCTCGTACATCTCCGGGTTCGTGTAAGGAGTGCCCTTGAACTCCCAGTTGTTGAACCAGAGTTCTTCGGTGGTGCCCCAGGCGGAGACGCTATTGAACATTCCATCGTGCGAAACGATGCACTTGAAACGGTCGGTGTGGCCGAGCACCCAGTTAGCCATGTATCCGCCATAGCTCGCGCCCAGCGCGCACTCGCGGTCTTTATCGATAAAACCGTAATGCGCCTCAGCGTAGTCTAGACCCTTCATCAGGTCTTCAAACGGAGCGCCGCCCCAGTCGCCGTTGATGGTGTCAACGAACTTTTGTCCGTAGCCGGTCGAGCCGTGGAAGTTGATCATGATGACCACGTATCCGTTGGCGGCAAAGAGTTCGGGATTCCAGCGATACGACCAGTCGTCGTCCCAGGCGCCCTCGGGACCGCCGTGGATTAGGAACTTCACGGGATATTTCTTGCTGGGATCGAAGTTCGGCGGCTTGACGAGGAAGCCTTCGACCTTGTCGCCGTGAGCACCAGTGAACCAGAAGGGTTCGAGGGGAGACATGGCTACTTGAGAAAGGACGGCGCCGTTGAGATGAGTGAGTTGTTTGGCCTCATGTGTCTGCTCACATGGAACGCCGCAGAGGGGGTCAACCTTGGCCGCGAATATTTCATTCGGAGCTTGGAGTGACATCCTCGTAAATAATAGCGCCTGGCCAGTGGACGCCACGGCGAGATCGTCATCGAAGCCCGCCACCGTAGGCGTCCAAGCAATTTGGAACGCCGGGTCGGGTATAAATGGATGAAGGGACACTTCGTAGATTGGTGATTCCCCCTGGTCTTCGGACGTCAAGAAAATTCTGTTGGAGTCGGGCGCCCAAGCGATCGTCCCGACCCAGTAATCCCACTGTTCGGTTATAGCCTTCTTCTCGCCCGTCTTGCGGTCGTACAGCATCAGCCGGAAGCGGTCGCTCTCGTATCCCGGACGCTGCTGGGCGCGGTAGGCGATGTACTTGCCATCGGGAGAATAGAGCGGTGTCGAGTCGCTGGCGGGATTGTCGGCGGTGATGTTCTTGGGGACGGGCCGGGCAGCCGAGGCGGCTGCCCCTACGTTTACCGGGACGATCCAGAGATCGTTGTTGGTGGAGGTGGCTTCGACCTTGTCGTGGTTCGAGGTGTAGCAAATCTCCTGCCCGTCGGGTGAGAAGGCATAGTCGTCCTGCCCGCCGAGCGAGAATTCGGGCGCGTCGTAGTCGCCGGGCGTGAGGTCGCGAGGGGCTCTATAGGTCAGACCGGCAACTGCCGTTGGATAAACCTCGGGAGGAGCTTCCACTACGAAAATGTGGCTGCGCTTTCCTCTCTTGTAGGCGTCCCAATGCCGATAGAGTAGTCGGTCGAAGATGATGGCTTTGACTTTCGATTCCTCGGCTTCTTTCGACTTCTTGGCGTTGCAGGCTTCTTCTGCGGCGGGCGCCCCGTCGCATTCGGGATAAACATCTGAGGTGAAAAGAATGTGGGCGCCGTCGGGCGACCAGAGTTCACCGGCGGCTTCGGTCGCGATCGAGGTCAGCTTGTGGATGCCGGTTACACTGCCAGCGCCGCCATCGAAATCCGCAATCCAAACCTGCGATCCGCCATCTTTTTTCGAGATGAAAGCGAAGCGCTTGCCGTCCGGTGCCCAGCGCGGGCGGTCGCCACCCTGATCGGCGATGAGGATGCGCTCCGCGTCGCCCACCCTCCCCTCCGGGGAAGGGTGGGGCACCCCCTTTTCGTTGGAGTCGGCGTTCAGCGGCACGATCCAGATGTGGGAAGTCTTCGTATTTGCTGCAAGGTCTACATCGACAGCGGCGAACAGCACCCACTTGCCGTCGGGCGACGGCACAGGCTCGCCGACGCGCTTCAGCTTCATCATGTCTTCGAAAGTGAAGGGATGCTTGGCTTGAGAGAAGGCGGGAAGAGAGAAAAGAAAGACGAGAACAAAAACCAAACGGCGCATGGTGTGTCTCCGACGAACAAGAGAGTGTAGCACCGGCAAGGCTCACGTAAGCCCGGACGCATTCCTTCGACTTCGCTCAGGACCCGGGCTGGCGCGCGAAGCGCGTCAATTGCGGAGCTTCGCTCCGCTGGGCGGACGAATGCGTCCGCCGCTACGTGGGCGTCTCAGCTTCCTAGCTCTTCTAACATGGCTGTCATCTCTGATTGGGCGTGCGCGTTGCCGGCGCGGCGCGCCGAGGAAATGCCATCCACCAGCATGTGCTTGGCCTCGTCGACGCGGCTCGCGCCGGCCAGCATCTGGGCGGCCATGAAGTATGCGGGCGTGTAGTCCGGATTTTTCGCGATTAGCGTTTTGAACTCTTGAAGCGCCTGCTCGATTTGTCCGGCCTTCGAGTACTCCAGCGCCAGTCCATAGCGCGCAAACGAATCCTCGGGATTCGCTGTAAGAATCTCGCTCAGCATGGCAATGCGATCCATAGGGAAGCTCTCAGCTGTCAGCTGTCAGCCCTCAGCTAAAAGCCAATGGCCAAAAGCTGCTTTCCATTCATATCACGGCGCGCGTTACAATAGCTGTTCTCCGAGAAACCAACTTGGCTTGCCCTTTTTTTGTGCCGCTTGAAATTGTGAACGACGGCTCCTGGCCGCATCCTTCGCGTCTGCCACTGGGAGCGGGGTGGACTGGAAACTGCCGCGCCTCGGGACAGGAAGTGGCGGCATCCGACACGCACATCCGGGAATTCTGCAATCTTGGTTATGCGAATGCATGTCCGCATCTTCCACGGGGCCGGGACTGGGATGCAATTCGCTTCTCGATTGCCCAGGTTAGCCGGGAGCAGGTCGCCGTCTGCTTTGTCTGCGAGTTAGGCCACGCTCCGATCGAACATGGAAAATTGACCTTCGATCTGACGAGCGAGGTTTGGCTCAACGCACATCCAGATGCGCGTGTGCTCAGACTCGCAACCTGCTATCTCCAGGCATATCGCGCCCGCGAGAGCGCTGTTCTTATCTAAGGAAACTCTGATTAAGTGTCGGCAAAAGGCATTAACCACAGGGTACACAGGGGTACACGGAGGACCCCGGGGACTTGATCAGAACTTCCCTAACGATTTGTGAGCCGATCTTTGTCAGCCGATCTTTGAACGGCCGGTGGAGCGGACGACCAATGAGCGGGCGATCAATGAGCGGACGATCAATGACCGAAGGATCCGAGCGGACCATCGATGCACTGACAATCTATGAGCGATAACGACAAAGCGAAGTTAATGCGCCCCCGGCCGGTGCGCGAATCGGCCTCCGAAATGACCGAGATCGTTCTGCCCAACGATGCCAATGTTTTGAACGCACTTCTTGGCGGACGTCTCATGCATTGGATCGATCTCGCCGGCGCCATGGCCGCGCATCGCCACTCGCGCCAGCACGTGGTGACGGCTTCCATCGATCATCTGGATTTTCTCGTACCCGTACGGGTCGGAGATTTCGTGATCCTGCGCTCCTCGGTCAATCGCGTCTTCCACACCTCGATGGAGGTGGGGGTGAAGGTCTGGGTGGAGAATTATCGCGCCGAAGAGAGCCGCCACGTCAGCTCCGCCTATTTGACCTTTGTCGCTGTGGATGTTGCCGGAAATCGGTTGCCGGTCCCGCCCGTCGTTCCCGAAACCGAAGAGGAACAACGTCGCTACGAAGGTGCCGCGCGCCGTCGCGAGATACGCCGAGCGGAATCGGCGCGCAGAAAAGAGGTTCGGAGTTAGGGAAACTCTGATTCAGTGTCGGCAAGAGGCATTGACCACAGGGTGCACAGGTGTGCACGGAGGCCCCCGGAGCCTTAATCAGAAGTTCTTTAGGCGATCTTCGACGCTCGGCCCCTAAAGGGGCTCTGATGTCGGAGAACTTGCGGCATCGCTAAAGCGATGCCCTGATACGAAGCGAGTTAGTAGGTAGCACGTGAGCAACTAAAGACTCGATAAGTGACAGCTGAGATCTGACAACTGATAGCTAAGAGCTAAGAGCTGAGACCTTACTTATGGACAGCGCACTTCTCGTTCACCGTATTCACTTCGCCTTCACCGCGACGTTTCACTATCTCTTCCCGCAGCTCACCATGGGGCTCGCCTTGCTGATTGTCGTGCTGAAGACGATTGGCCTGCGGCGCAACGATCCCGTGTACCACGAGGCGGCTCGCTTCTGGGGAAGGATTTTTGGCATCAACTTCGTCCTAGGGGTTGTGACCGGTATTCCGATGGAATTCCAGTTCGGCACCAACTGGTCGCACTTTTCGCGATTTGCGGGCGGCGTGATCGGCCAGACCCTGGCCATGGAGGGCATGTTTGCTTTCTTCCTGGAATCGGCGTTCCTCGGATTATTCCTTTACGGAGAAAAGCGGTTGAGCCCGAAAGCACACTGGCTGTCGGCGGTCGCAGTCTTTGCGGGTTCGTGGTTGTCCGGTTATTTCATCATTGCCACTGACGCTTTCATGCAGTATCCCGTCGGTTATTCCACGGCTTCTGACGGGAGCTTGCAACTTGCCAGCTTCTGGGATTTCGTGCTCAATCCCTGGGCCGGATGGCAATACGCGCATAACATGAGCGGAGCGGCGATCACCGGCGCGTTCATCATGACGTCGGTGGGCGCGTTCTATCTGCTCTCCGGCAAGTGGACCGCGCACGCCCGCATCTTCGTCGAGGCCGGCGTGATCGCCGGCTGCCTGTTCAGCGTTCTGCAGATTTTTCCGACTGGAGACCGACAGGGCAAAATGGTCACCGACCTGCAACCCGTGACCCTGGCGGCGATGGAGGGATTGTTTCAGGGACAGCCCGGAGCACCGTTGGTCATCATAGGTCAGCCTGACGAGCAGCAACGTACGATTGATAACCCGATTGTGGTCCCGAAAATGTTGAGCATGCTGACTTATAGACGCTGGAATGCCAACGTCCGCGGACTCGATGCTTTTCCCAAACAAGACTGGCCGGGTAACATCCCATTGCTTTATTACAGCTATCACATCATGGTTGGTCTCGGGACGTTTTTCCTCGCCGTCATGGTCGTCGCTCTCTTGCTGCTGTGGCGCGGCAGGCTCTTTAACGCCCGGTGGATGCTCTGGATCCTGATGCTCGCAGCGCCTTTTCCTTATATCGCCAATACCGCCGGATGGCTGACCGCAGAACTCGGCCGCCAGCCCTGGCTGGTCTATGGGCTGATGCGCACTGAAAACGGCTACTCCAAGGTCGTCTCGGCCGGTAACGGCTTGTTTACCCTCTTGGGATTCATGGGACTTTACACTGTGCTGGGCATTCTGTTCCTGTTCCTGATCCGGCGGGAAATTGAGCACGGCCCTCTGGGCGGGCACGAATCCGCGTCCAACCTTCAGCCCGCGGCGGAGGCAAGGTAAGTATGGCGACCCTTTGGTACTGGATTGTCGCAGCGATGATTGCGACCTATGTCGTGCTCGACGGATTCGATCTCGGCGCGGGTGCGATTTATTTGATTGCGGCCAAAACTAACGACGAACGGCGCCGGGTGCTGCAGGCCATCGGCCCGGTCTGGGATGGCAACGAAGTCTGGTTGCTGGCTGCCGGTGGCACGCTTTACTTTGCGTTTCCTCAACTCTACGCATCGAGCTTCAGCGGATTCTACCTTCCGCTGACGATTGTCCTTTGGCTGCTGATTTTGCGCGGCATCGGCATTGAATTCCGCACGCACATCGAAAGCCGGGTCTGGCAGGATTTCTTCGACGTGGTCTTCAGCGTCTCCAGCATTTTGCTGGCTGTGTTTTTCGGGGCGGCACTGGGCAACGTGGTGCGCGGAGTTCCGCTTGATGCAACCGGCTATTTTTTTGAGCCGCTCTGGACCAACTTCAAACTCGGCGCGCAGACGGGCATCCTGGATTGGTACACGGTCCTCACCGGCGTGATGGCATTAGTTACCTTGGCCGCGCACGGTGCTTACTACGTCGCTCTCAAAACCGACGAGGACCTCGGCCGCCGCGCCCGCGGTTTCGCCTTGCTCTGCTGGCCCGTGCAGTTTTTTCTGACCTTCAGTGCGCTGGTTGCGACTTATTTTATCCGGCCCGAAATCATGGCGAACTACGGGAAGCACCCGATCGGGGTGCTGGTTCCAATCGTCGTTGTCGCCAGCCTGGCGGTGATGCTCTGGGCTAATCCCAAGGGCAAGGAGAAACTCGCGTTCGTAGCCTCCAGCCTATATATCACCGGAATGCTGGTGGGCGCGGCATTTGCGCTTTATCCCGTCGTACTGCCTGCCCGCGATCGTCAATATAGTCTCACCATCTACAACACCGCCGCCGGCAGTCACGGACTGAACGTCGGGTTGGTTTGGTGGACGTTCGGCGCGTTGCTCGCGGTGGCCTATTTTGTCTTCGTTTACCGCAAGTTTCGCGGCAAGGTGCAACTGGGGGAAGGGCACTACTAGCGAGGTCGGCTTTCAGCTGTCAGCTCTCAGCTTTCAGTAAAACCGGGGGCGTATCAGTCGTCCGGGTGACGAGGGGCTGAGAGCTGATGGCTTCCTTTTCCTTCCCGTATAATCGGAGCATGAGCGCTCACTCCCATCATCCCGGCCAGCAACAGCCCACCCCGCAGCCTTTACCTGGCGTCAACGCCATCATCGCCGTCGGTTCCGGCAAGGGCGGAGTCGGCAAGACCACGCTCGCGGTCAATCTGGCAATCGCCCTCAGTAAAATGGGCCACAAAGTTGGATTGCTCGACGGCGACGTCTACGGGCCCAACGTCCCGCTCATGCTCGGCACCAACGAGCAACCCAAGGTGATAGGCGAAAACCAGTTCGCGCCCATCAACTCGCATGGGCTCAAGGTTATCTCGGTCGGCTTCCTCAACCCTGGAGACAAGCCGCTCATTTGGCGCGGCCCTATGCTGCATTCGATCATGAAGCAGTTCCTGGGATCGGTGCAGTGGGGGTTACTCGACTATCTCGTCATTGACCTTCCTCCGGGAACCGGCGACGTGGCACTCTCGCTGATTCAGACTGTTCCATTGACCGGCGCCATCGTGGTCTCTACACCCTCGGACGTTGCGCTGCAGGATGCGCGCAAGGCCATCGAGATGTTCCGCCAGATGAAGGTGGACATCGTCGGCATGGTCGAAAACATGAGTTACTTCGTGTGCCCGCACTGCCAGCACGAGGTCGACATCTTCTCGCGCGGCGGCGCGGAAAAGACGGCGAAACAGTTCGACATCGCCTTCCTCGGGAGCGTCGAACTCGATCCCGAGATTCGCAAGTCAGGCGACGGGGGCTCTCCGTCCGTGCTCCAGGGAGCGGATTCGCCCCATGCGAAGTCGCTGTTCGCGTTTGCCCGCAATGTGGCGGCGCGGGTGGAGGAGATCAAAGCCGGGAGTTCGGAGAGCGTGATCCAGATTCAGTAGGGCGCAGTAGCCATGACAAGCATGTTGACCGATCGGCTTCGCTGCATCGCTCCCTACTTGAACTGCAAATGCAACTGGTAGAGGCTGCATTGGGTGGTGCTGCTAGCGGCGTTGAACGTGACGATGCGAACCACGTAATCGCCGTTCGCTCCGGTGGGCAGGCCCTGCCATCCGCTCGTGTAGATCCCGTAGGGCGCTGTCACCGGTACTCTTCCCGACAGTGCAAACCAGTTCGTTCCGTCGGGTGTGTATTCTGCCCAAGCATAACTTCCGCTCGGCAAGGGGTACATTCCAAGCGTGAGCACAAGGCGGACTGCGGTCGCGCTCAACATGTCGATCTGATTGCGATAGAGTGAAGTTCCGACTTCGCTCGTACCCGCAGCCGCGCTGAACGAGCCCCAACCAGAGAAGCTATAGTCAGAGGGAGCGGCTAATGTTCCTGGCGGTCCTTGCGAGCCCTGGGCTCCGGCCGAACCTGCAGGTCCAGCCGCGCCGGTGAGTCCGCGCGGGCCCTGGGCTCCGGCCAGACCTGCAGGCCCCGCTGTGCCGGTGAGCCCTTGCGCGCCCTGCGCCCCAGCCGGACCTGACGGTCCGGTCGCGCCGGTGAGCCCTCGCAGCCCCTGAGCTCCTTGGGCGCCGGCTGGTCCGGCTGCTCCGGCTGCTCCTTGCGGCCCTTGCGGTCCGAGTGGCCCCACCAGCGAGTGATAGCTGTTTCCGTTGTCTGATTCCAGAAGCATGCCGCTGGCGATCGATAGCGTGTATTGCCCCACCACCGGCGCCGGCACAGCGAGTCCTAGATCAACTAAAGTAATCGCAGATTGCCCCGTATTTCCCGACTGCGGCTGCACCGTTAGCGGTCCACTGCAATTGGTCCCGGGACTGCCAGTGGCGCACTGTGACCATGAGATTCCAGACAGCAGGCCCAGCAAGCCGATCAATAAAAAGTTTTTCATTTCGTCTCCCGAGCTCTAGGGAATCACCGCGGCAGTTTGGCTACTGTAGCCGCTTTCGTTGCTGCCGTTAACTGCGGTGGTGACGTAGTAGAGCGTCTGATTATGAGTTACTTTTACATCGCTATAAGTTGTGCTGACGATCCCCGAGGCCACTTTTGCATATGGCCCACCGGACGTAGTTCCGCGGTAGATGTTATAACTCGTCGCGTTCTGACTGGCGTTCCAGGTCAGAGTGACGGAATGCCCGGTGACTTTAACTACGGTCTGGCCGCTAAGTTTTACATTGCCTTGAAGTCCCTGTGCAAAGCTGAAACTCAGACAGCCCAGAACCATAAAGGTTGTGAATAGTCGTTTCATTGTCTCCACGCTCATTTCGGCTTCCTGAGGGTCAACTTCTCGCGCTGGGCGATTCGTAGACACAAATCCTGCGAGCGGCCAAGGCAAGAAGTCACTGCTGAGGTCCGGTTCAGTTCAGTTGTCGGCTTGGCACTACGGAACAGCGGTTCGAGTAATCCGCCGTGGGGGAGTGTCACCGTTTACTCTCCGGCAGACTTGTTCATCTGGATGCCGGATGACGCGTGGCGATGAAGTCAATTTCGCAGAAAGCGCGTATCGAAGTAAGTGACGGTAGTACGGACAATTCGTGATGAATGCACTGATGAGTAATTTGGGAATATGTGATGGCGCTCACTGGTTGGTTGTGATGAAAAATCCCAGAGGATCAAAACCCAGTATCCAGTACTCAGTAGCCGGTATCCAGTTCGTGTTGAGGGCAGTGTCAGTGTTGCAAAAGTTCTCTTGCATGCACTACACTGTAGTGCATGAGGACCGAAGTTTACAGTTGGCGTCTGTCGGGCGAACTCAAGTCGGACCTGGAGCGGGAAGCGCGCCTGCGCAAAGTGCCGGTTTCGTCGGTGCTGGAGACCGCCGTCCGCGATTGGCTGAAGAAGGGCGATGCGGACGTTCTCGGAAGACGAGGCGCAACGCGGACTTCAGACCGCCGCGGCGGGCTGCTTCGGGGTCCTCGCCAGCGGCAACCCTCGCCGGGCCGAGACGGCGCGCGCCGCGCTCCGCAAGCGCCTGAGGCGGCGTTATGCCCGCTAATGCGCGCGTTGATATTGCCAATGCGAATGCGCTCATTGACACGGGCGCGATTCTCGCGCTGCTCGACCGCAGCGATCGCTGGCACGACGCCTGCGTGGACGCATTCCGTCAACTGCGACTGCCGCTGCTGACCTCCGAGGCCGTGCTTACGGAAGTTTTCCACTTGGTTGGCGATACTCGCACCGCGATGGAAGCCGCCTGGAAGTTCGTCCGTTCGGGAGCGCTCGTTCTGGGCACCATCGAAGATGCGGAACTGACGCACCTGCATGGCTTGATGTCGCGCTATTGGGACTGCCCCATGGATTTTGCCGACGCCACACTCGTGTATCTGGCGAAGCGCGAATCTCTTTCCGTCATTCTTACGGTCGATCAAGCGGATTTCGCGATCTACCGCATTGAAGGGAAGCGCCAGTTCCGGGTGTTCCCGAGAAAACGACCGTAGCTGGGCCTAGCTGTTCGCCCGCCCTTCAAACAAAATCCCAAGATTGACACGACTGTGAAATCCCAGTCTCGAAAAGTGCGAGACCTGGGACACCCGGCACTCACACTAACAGGCTGCGGAAAATCTCACAGCGGGCGCAAAGAGCACACCTCGGGCGCTAAAGCGCAAACCATTGTAAAGAACTTATCGGCACGACTGAAGTCGTGCCCTTCCCACAACCCGCTCGAATCGGGGTTTGTCCGCAGGTTGCTAGATCGTCTAACGCTGCTGCACTTCGGGAATTGACCCTCGGGATCACTCTTGGCAGCTGCCCAATTGGTATTCAAGGGGAAGCATAGGAACTCCGATAAGCATGTAAGGGGTAACTATGCACAGAGTGGGGTCAATTCTCATAATTGTAACCCTGTGCCTAAGTACTATGTGCTCTGCCGCCGACTTGAAAGACCACCTTGTTGCGGTTCAGCATGCAACCGCTAAATTTTCTCTTCCGCCGCAAATACAACAGGTACAAGGCAGTGGTATTTGTATCAACCAGAGCTGTTCCGTCGTGGCCACGGCCTACCACATCCAAATGATGGTAGGCCGGGCGAACTTGAAAGTCGGCAACCACCACACCGAAAAAGTATTATCGCTGGCCAATGAAAGCGACACAGACAAGTCCGACGTGAACGTGGGAAAGAGAACCTTGTCTTACAATGTAGCGAACGATGTGTCATTCATCTATACGAAGAAATCAACTGCCCACAAGTCGGGTGTCCCGTACTCATACAACTTCTACGTGGGTCAGAAAGTAACAGTCGCCGGCTACTACAAAGACAAGTTCGAGACGAGAGAAGCGTGCATCCTTGGCGCCAACGTGCCTCTAGTAATGGGAGAGGCCCAACTAAGAGAAAATTTGATTCTGGACGTTCATCTGAAGCCGGGAACCAGCGGTAGCGCAGTGCTTGATGAGCGTGGAAACCTGCTGGGAATGATTGTACTTTCCGGTGTATTAAAAAGCAGCGGCGGGGACTTGACAACGTCCATCGCTCTTCCCGTTAGAAGTATTGCAAGAGCATTAGTTAAGTTAGACCCCCCTCTTGGTAGTGTAATCTTCAGGGAGATACCAGAAGAAGAACCGACGAGAGTGCAAACCTCTGCGGCGCTCTACCAAGAAAGCGACGTACCCGAAGACGCTTCGCCAGTAATACCTGAACTATCGGCAGTGTCCAGCGAAGTGTCCGATCCTGTAGGTAAGTTGCGCGCCAAGTCGGAAGCTGCGTCCGCGCTGATGGTCAACTTTGTTGCCAAGCAATGCCTGGCGCAAGGGACCCAAAAGTCCATATGCGATGAGTTGTCTATCGTTGACGGTCAACAGAGCTTTCGCGAGATGAATAAGCATGGCAAGCTTGGCCAGCCAAGGGATTCCTTCCCTATACGGAGGCACGGTGTCTGGACGCAGACCGACTGGACGGACACGCTGGGGGAAATAGCAGACAATCTTTGGATATTCCGAGGGATATTCCGAGGCTCCGTGGACGACCGTTATCTGTTCACTTTTAAGTCGGTTGCCGAAGACAATCGCTGCTACTTCGAAGAGTATTCAGAACGGGCTCCGCTTTTCGGCGGGGGTCAGCCGAGCTGGAAAGGTTCGGTCGTCTGCTTTGAGCAGGTTGTCACCGACAAGGACTTCAACGTATTGTCCGTATTCACTGAAATGCTTCCCCCTGAGGGCTGCCTAACCCAGATGATCCAGACGGCTATCTACTACGACTGGGTCAAACTGGATGAGCTAGAGTCGCCGGTTCGGTTGCCGGTTAGGGAAAGGATTACTGCCCAACAGCTTGGGCAGAAGAGTTTGTCGTATGCTAGTGTGTCGTGGAGCGACTACCAGAAGTTCAGGGCTGAGCACAAAATAAAGTTTTGAAGAGTCAGTAACACTTTGTCGAAACTGAGCTTTGAGGCCGCTTCACGCCCTATCGTCGCGCCCTCCTTGACACCCTCGCCAACGCTCCCTAGAATTCCCTTAGGCGCGGTGGAATCTTAATCTAAGCCACTGCATCTAAAGAATTTAGAGGGGCGGTTCGGCTCCTCGCTCAGGTTGATATGCCAGTAGGGCCAGCGGGCGGACGGGAACGGGAAATCCTGACTGCCATTGTCGAGACATTTATTGCCAGCGGAGAGCCGGTGGGGTCGCGGACTCTTGCGCGCTCCAGTCGCGAAGGGTTGAGTGCGGCTACGATTCGCAACGTGATGGCCGACCTTGCCGATGCTGGATTTCTGGAGCAGCCGCACGCTTCGGCGGGGCGCGTTCCTACGGCGGAGGCTTATCGCTATTATGTCGAGCAACTTAGTGGCGAGGTTCATCTCTCGCACGAGAATCAAAGCATCATTCAGGACACATTGACCGGGGTCACGGACGTGGAAGAGTTCATGGCGCGCACTTCGCATGTGCTCGCCTTGATCTCGCACGGCGTTGGAGTTGGTGTCACCGCGGTGGCCAGCGGACCGCGCAACGCGCTGGAGCACGTTTACTTCTCGCGCCTGGGCGATCAGAAGGTGCTGGCGGTCGTGGTCACGCGCTCGGGGGTGGTGCGCGACCGTGTGCTCCGGCTGGATATTCCGCAAGCGGATCTCGATTTGGCCGCACGCTACATCAATGAAAATTTTCGCGGCTGGACGATGGGCGACATGCGCGCCGAGTTGGCCCGCCGCCTTGAACAGGAACGCAGTGAGTATGACCGGCTGATGAAGTCGATCGAGCAACTCTACCAGCAGGGCGCGCTGGCTTCGAACGAGGGGACGCAGGCGGTATTCGTGGAAGGAGCGGCGAACCTGGTAACGAACCTGGTCACGAACAGTGTAGTCGGGCAGGAAGATCGCCAGCACCTGCAGGATATGCTGCGGACGCTTGAGGAAAAGGAGAAAGTTGTGAAGCTGCTCAGCGCCTATCTCGACACGCGGCAGGAAGCGGTGCGCGTGGTGATCGGGCTGGACGAGGCGCTGCCTGCTTCAAATTTGCAGAATTTTGTCCTCATTGGGGCTCCCGCCCGCGTGGGCGGCGAGGTGATGGGGTCGCTGGCCGTGATTGGACCGACGCGGCTGGATTATCAACACACCATGTCGGCCGTGTCGTACATCGCACGGCTTTTCGACAAACTTTTAAACGAATCGGAGTAATCGAGCAGTATGCGTAAGGGAAACGGAAAAACCGACGGGGAACTCGATTTGGAGCACGAACTTCCGGCTGCGGAGGGCGGAGAAGAAGCTGCGCCGGGCTCGACTGCGGCCAAGCCAGTGGAGATCATTGGACCAGGAACAGCGGCATCTGAAGCGGAAAAGCTCAAGGCCGAGCGCGACGCGCTGCTGGATCGTCTTGCCCGTCTGCAGGCGGAATTCGACAACGCCCGCAAGCGCGCGCTGCGTGAACAGCAGGATTTCCGCGAATTCGCCGCGGCCGATGTCATCAAGAACTTTCTGCCCATCCTCGACAGTTTCGAGCGGGCCTTAAAGGTTGAAGGCGACTCCAGTGACTTCCGCAACGGCATTGAGCTCATCTACCGTCAGTTTCAGGATGCGCTGCAGAAAATCGGAGTTCAGCGGATCCTTTCGGCGGGGCAGCCTTTCGATCCCCGGATTCACGAGGCCGTCGAAATGGTGGATACGACTGAGGTCCCGGATCACTATGTCCTCGACGAACTGCAACACGGTTACAAGTATAAGGACCGCCTGCTGCGTCCCGCGATGGTGCGAGTCGCGCGCAATAGCCGCGGGTAGCGGGGCCCTCAGGGGCTAAAGCCCTTGCCTTTGTTGGCTCCGGGCGGCGCGGCTGAAGCCGTGCCCTACCCAAAACGATTTCCGATACGCTTGGACTTACTTTTGCTAATTTGCTCAACTGATTGGCTTAACTGAAGAGTGGGGGGAGTTTCTGGCCGCCAACACAAAACGCGATTATTACGAGGTGCTCGGTGTTACCCGTGCGGCTACCGACGCTGAAATCAAGAGCGCTTACCGCAGGCTCGCGATGACGCACCATCCTGACCGCAACCCCAACAATCCTGACTCGGAAGACAAATTCAAGGAGATCACTGAAGCGTATGCCATCCTCGCCGACAGCGAGAAGCGCTCTTTGTATGACCGCTTTGGGCATGCTGGCGTGGGCGGCAGCGCCGGAGGTTCGGCTGGATTCGACCCCGCCATCTTCCAGGATTTTGGCGACATCTTCGGCGACATCTTCGGTTTCGGCGATATGTTCGGCCAGGGCGGCCGTCGTCGCAGCCGCGCCCAGCGCGGAGCCGATCTTCGCGAAGACTTGCACCTTGAATTTGATGAAGCGGTTTTCGGCGCCGAGAAGCAAGTGAATGTCCGCCGCCATGAGACCTGCGACGGGTGCCGCGGAAACGGTGCGGCGCCCGGCAAAGCTCCAGTTACTTGCCGGTCGTGCAATGGCCGAGGCCAGGTCCGGTATCAGCAAGGCTTTTTTAGCATCGCTCGAACCTGCCCAACCTGTCAGGGCGCGGGCAGTGTGATCACCGATCCCTGCCCGAAGTGCAAAGGCGAAGGCCGCTTGCTGCGCGAGCGCGCGGTCGAAGCCAAGGTCCCGGCGGGAGTGGAGGACGGCACGCGAATTCGTTTCAACGGCCTGGGCGAGGCGGGCGCGTTCGGCGGGCCAGCCGGTGACTTATATGTTGTTCTGCATGTCAAGGAGCACGCCTTCTTTGAGCGCGAGGGCAACGACCTGCACTGCGTGGTTCCGATTTCGTTCGCGCAAGCTGCGCTCGGCATCGAGATTATGGTTCCGACGCTTGAAGGGGACCACAAGTTGAAAATCCCCGAAGGCACGCAGTCGGGAACCTCGTTTCGCATACGGAACAAAGGCGTACCGGTACTCAACGGGCACGGTAAAGGCGACCTCTACGTCGAGGTGCGAATACAAACCCCCGGGAAACTGACCAAACGCCAGCGCGAATTGCTGGCCGAACTGGGAGAACTGTCTCCTGTGGAAAACAAGCCGCAGCATCGGTCGCTGTTGGGACGGGTGAAGGATATGTTTGTGTAGAGAAGTTGCCAGTTGCCAGTAACCAGTTGCCAGTGAATTCACTGAGACGATCGCGACACGGCATGGGGCCGAGTACTGGCGACTGGTAGCTGGCAACTGACACCTGCCTTATGACACGCCGCCGCTGGATCGCTGACGAGGTTACCGGAGACACCGCTGCTCTGGTCGGTGAACATGCCGCGCATCTTGCCCGCGTCCTGCGCGCAGAAGTCGGGCAGGAGTTTGACATCGCAACTGGAGAAGAAGTTCGCCGCGGAACCATCACCACGATCTCCTATGATCGTGTTGAGTTTGCGCTCGATACGAAGCGGTACCATGGGCGCAGGCCCAAGCCCAAGCCGTTTGACGCTCCGAAGATCACGCTGGCTCTCGCCATCTTCAAGTTCGATCGAATGGAGTGGGCGATCGAGAAGTGTACAGAGATCGGGGTCGCTCGCATCGTTCCTGTAATTGCCCGCCGGACGGATGCTCATCTGGCCGCTGCTGCCGTCAAACGGCAGGACCGCTGGCGGCGCATCGTTCGTCAGGCGGCCGAACAGTCGCGAAGGTCTGCGCCGCCTGAGGTTGCGGCACCAGTCAAATTGAAAGATCTTGCTGGAGACATTGTTTCGGCTGCGTCGGTGACCCGCGTCTTTCTTGCCGAGTCTCTCGCCGAATCTGAAGAGGACACTCGGCTGGGAGACATCTTAGAGTCCCAGCCAACCGAAGTGGCGCTCGCCGTGGGCCCCGAAGGGGGATGGGCCGACCAGGAGCTGGCGTGGTTTCGCGAAACGGGATGGGTCGCGGCCTCGCTCGGCGGCACTATCCTGCGCGCCGAAACCGCGGCGATTGTCGCCACTGCACTCGCCCTTGATGCACTGCGTTGATTCCCCGGCAGGGTGGTGAAAAAGTCGTGATGTGCGTCGCAGCTACGCTCAGCGGCTGAGGCCGAGTTTCATTCAGCGGCACTTACGGCAGGACTGAAGTCGTGCCCTTCTCAAAACCCTCGCGAACCAGAGTTATTCCGCAGCTATCGCCTCTTCCACAACCGCGTCTGATATTCTCCGGCAAGTGGCTTCTCAAGTGACTTATCGAGGAAATCCGACTGCCTCGTCTGCTACGAAGATCGTTCCCGATGAGCGCCAGCGGCAAGCCATCGAACACGTTTATGGCCCGATGCTGGTGATCGCCGGCGCCGGCACGGGGAAGACCACTGTCCTCACGCAGCGCGTGGCCAATCTCATCCGTGAGGGTCACGCCCGCCCTGACGAAATTGTTGCGCTCACCTATACCGACAATTCCGCCGCGGAGATGCTGGCACGCGTACGAGGGGAACTGAAGGGAACCGCCATCGACGGCTTGCAGGCCTGCACCTTCCATGCATGGTGCTATGGCCTGCTTCAGAGTCGCGGCGCTGGTTTTGGCGTGCTCGACGATAAGGATCTTTGGGTGTACTTGCGCCGCCGTATTCGCGATCTGCGCCTCAAACACTTTGTCCGTGCTGCGAACGTTGGCCAGTTCCTCGATAGCCTGCTCGATTTCATGCGTCGTTGCCAGGACGAACTGGTCGGCCCGGCAGAATACGCGCTCTACGTGGAACGCCTTGAACGCGGCGAGGTCGCGCTCCCTCGTGTTGCCCGCTCGAAGAAGCAAACGGAATTGAAAGAGGTGGAGATCCTGGAGCGCTGCCAGGAGATCGCTCGCGTATTTGCCGCCGTGGAAAACATGCTCCGGGAGGAAAACCTGGGCACCTTCGGCCACATGATCACCAAGGCCTATCAGTTGCTAAAGAATGATCCCGCGCTGCTCGAAGAGGAACGGAGGCGCACCCGCTTTCTGTTGGTGGATGAATTTCAGGACGCGAATTTTGCCCAGGTCGAGATCTTGTCGCTGCTCGCCGGACCGGAGGCGAACGTTTTTGCCGTGGGCGATGCGGATCAGGCGATCTACCAGTTTCGCGGCGCTTCGAGCGAAGCGTTCACGCTGTTTATGAGGAACTTTCCCGCGGCCCGAATCGTGGTGCTGGGAAAGAACCGGCGCTCGCTCTCGCCGATCCTCGGTTGCGCTTTTGGCATTGTGAACGAGAACCCGGCAGTATTCGGAGAAGCGTCCGGACAGACGTTCTCGCAAAAAGGAATTTCAATTTCCTACCAGCGTAGGCCGCTTGAATCACTGCGGGATGAGGAGGCGAAGCAACAAGGGCAGACCACGGCCGCACCGCTGGTCGAAATTGTTACCTGGAGGGATAAAGAAGTCGAGGCCGCCGACCTCGCGCGCCGCATCCAGAAGAAGCGCAAGGATAAGGATAAAGATAAAGACAAGGATAAAGACCAGCGCTGCCGCTGGAGCGATTTTGCCGTGCTCTATCGCCAGCACAATCATCGCGACGAACTGGTTAAGGAACTTGCCGAGCGGGGTATTCCATTCGCCATCGAAGGTCTGGACGTTCTCGATACACCCGAGGTCCGCGATGCGGTGGCCTGCCTGACCGCCGCTGTGTCTCCCAACGATCCCGCCAGCCTGTTCCGCGTGGCGGCGCTGCCCCAGTTCGGCATCAATCCTATGGAATTGCGGGCAGCGATGAGGGCGGTGCGGCGGCAGGAACTCGATCTCCGCACGGTGTTGGGAAGGCTCGCGGGCGGTCCCGCGGTGCTGGAAAGCGTGGAGAAAGTCCACCGTGAAGTGAAGGACGAGGGAGTTCGCGCGAGCTTTACCGCGGAAGATGCGGTGAGCGTTGTGATTCGGCACTTCGATCTGCAGCGGTCGGCTTTGCTGGTCGCGTTTCTGAAGTTTGTGGAGTCATGGCACAAGAAACCGATTGCCAAAACTGGTAGCCCTTCAGAATTCCTCGAGTACCTGGATTATTTTGTGCAGGCGGGAGGTACGATTCCGCTTCCCCGCTCCGAGGAAGACGCGGTACAGCTTTTGACCGCGCACGCCGCCAAGGGACTTGAGTTCCAGCATGTGGCCATCATTCGCGGCTCGTCCGTTTGGTTCCCAACTGCATATCATGAGCCGCTCATTGCGTTTCCTACCGAGCTGCGCCGGGCGGCTCGGTCTTTGCCGGGCGCTGTCACTGACGACAAGACACTGCACGAAGAAGAGGAGCGGCGGCTTTTTTACGTGGCCATGACGCGCGCCAAAGACACGCTTGCCATCTATGCGCACCAGGGCAGGGGCAAGAAGGATCCGAAGCCAACCCAGTTTCTTCGCGAGTTCATGGTTCATCCGGCCTACAAGAAGTTGTGGTCTGCCCATCCGGCCGCGGCGGTGCAGGATAGGTTGTTTGCCGAGGAAGAACAGAGAATCGCGGTGCCGCAATCGACCGTGGCCGAGTGGCTGCTCATGCCGCCGTCGGCAAACTTCGTCACCGGCCTGAGCGCGTCGGCCATCGAAATCTATGAAGAGTGTCCGCTTCGCTTCAAGCTCGAAAGGGAGTGGAACCTGCCGCGCGAGGTGCCCGCATCGCTGCACTACGGAGCCGCCATGCACGGTGTACTGCGTACTTTCTACGACGCGCAACGCTACGAGCGCGCGGTCGGCGACGACGATTTGCTGGAGCAGTTCCGGGCAGCCCTGGCTTCCGCGGGCATCGCCGATCGCTATCAGTATGAGCTGTATCTGCGGCAGGGAATGGAGCAGTTGCGGCAATTTTTTGAGTGGGCTCGCAGCGCCGAGCAGCCCGAAGTCATCGAGACCGAACGCAGATTTGAATTGCAAGTGGGCCCGGCGAAGGTGGCCGGACGCGTGGATCGCATCGATCGCACGGGCCCGGACTCGATTGCCATCGTGGACTACAAGACGGGCAAGCCGAAGTCGCAAGAGGATGCCGACGAGAGCCTGCAACTTTCCCTGTATGCGCTCGCGGCGAGGGAGACTTGGGGAAAGCGTGCCGACTGCCTGATTTTTCATAACCTCGAAAACAATACGCCGGTGTACACCACGCGGACCGACGCCGAGTTGGAAGAGGCGAAGTTGCGCGTGCGAGACGCGTCAGACGGAATCGCACAAGGGAAGTTCGCCGCGAAGCCCGGATATCAGTGCTCGTATTGTCCTTATCGCAATCTCTGTCCGGCGACCGAGAAGATCGTTGGCGGGAAGATGGTCACCGGGGAGATCGGTGGAGCTCCGCGGAAGAAATCAACGTCTCGCGTCAATTAGTGGAGCGACGGGCGTCTCGGGCGTCTCACCGTCCCGCCGGGCGAGGACGCCCGGCCGCCCCTAGCATGAAAACGCCACAAAAAACTTTGGGGACGCTCATCGCGTCCCCTTTGTCGTTGCCTGTTGCAGGTGCTTAGTGCTTTTTGCTGCTCTTTTTCTTTGCTTTCTTTTTGGTTGCCATGGATCTATTCTCCCTTTCCATTCTTCATGGAATTTCGCAACGGTGTTTTGTTGCAACTGATTGATGTATAGAGTCAATGCAGAACGAAGTCAAGAGAAAAATGATCGAAACGGGCGCGTGCAACGCTGCACCAAAGTCACCTGCGCGACTCGCACGCGAAGAAAAATTCGCGTGACATCACAACTCACTCTCACTTGTTTCTGAAGTCAAGCATGCCATCTTCTAACTTGCCGTGGGACCCGATCCGGCCAGCGCTGCCACCGGGAGCGTGATCGTGAACACCGCACCTCCATCCGGGGACGTTGCGGCTTCGATGTTTCCTCCATGCTCGCGCAGTACGGTCTTGCAGATGCTCAGCCCCAGGCCGGTCCCTCGACCGGGCCGCTTAGTGGTGAAGAACGGATCAAAAATGTGCGCCAGGTTTTCGGGCGCGATTCCCGGGCCATCGTCCTGAAACACGACCCAGACAGAGTCGGGCTTGCGTCCGATGCGCACGCGAATCGTGCCCTTCTCGCGGTTTTCGCGGATGGCCTGTTCCGCATTCAGCAGAAGATTCAAGAAGACCTGCATCAGTTGATTGGGATCGGCCATGATTGCGGGTATCGCCGGTTCGGGCAGAAAATCCACCGTGATGTTGCTCTTGCGCAGCGGATACGCCTGCATCTGCACGGTGCGTTGCACGAGTTCGTTTAGATTTACCTGGCTCTTTCCCGGAGCCGGCGGCCGGGCGAAGTATTGCAAGTTTTGGACGATCTCGGCGGCGCGCCTCGCCTGCTGATGCAGAATCGCAATCTGTTTGCGGGCGCCTTCGCTGGTGTCGCCCTCCTGCAGCAGCTCGGCCATGCCCAGAATGCTGGTCAGCGGGTTGTTGAGCTCGTGGGCGAATCCGCCGATCATCTGACCCATGGCCGCTTGACGCTCGCTCTGAATGATCTGCTGCTCCAGTTTTTTCTCCATGGTCACATCGCGGACGGAGATGATGACGCCCGCCGGCTTGCCCTCGGCATCCAGCAGAGGACTGGCCATGCCCAGCATGGTGCGCCAGCTGCCGTCGCGGTGCCGGGAACCATATTCGCGTGATGTCAGTGAACTTTCACCGGCCGCGACGGTGCGGTAGAGTTCGGCGAGTTCCGGCGGGGCATTCTCCGTCTCCGCGACGTTCTTGCCCATGAGATGTTCCGGTCCGTACCCGAGGAGTTCGCCGATGCGCGCGCTCACGAAGGTGTACTGCCCCTTCAGGTCGAGCACCAGAATCAGATCCGGAAAACTTTCCAGCAGGTGGCGGCGGAACTCTTCCTGCCTCCGCACCTGTTGTTCCAGCGCGCGCTTCTCGGTGACGTCAACCAGGGTGCCCTGGTAGCGGACAATCCGTCCTGCCTCCATTACACCGCTCGAAGTATCCACGCACACCGCGACTCCGCCATCTTTTCTTCGTAGTCGAAGCTCGCGAGTGCGGGTGCGTCCGCTCTGGCTTCCCCCGTGTCCCAGCACCGGATCGCCTCCGTCAACATTCAGCTGCTCCGGTGGCAGGTTTAACAAATCTTCTTTGCGGTCGTATCCCAAAATCGTCACCAGCGCCGGGTTTACCTCGAGCAGCTTGCCTTCCGGATTGCTGATGTACACGCCTTCCTGCAGAGATTCGAAGAGCTGCGTGAAGCGCTGTTCCTTCTCGCGATTCTCGGTGATGTCGCGGGCCAGCACACTTGCCCCGGTCACCTCGCCACCCTTGACGATCGCATTGATCACGCAGTCGAAGTAAAGCCGCCGGGAATCGTTCTTAGGGCGGACCTCGACCACCCCCGACCAGTTCCGCTTCTCCAGAAACCGTTCCAGCCCTCCGCTCGCCTCCGCATGTAGCGGCGCGCCCAGGAATTCCTCAAGTTTGTGACCTATCAGATCGGAGTAAGGAACCCCGAGAATTTCCGTAATTCGCCGGTTTACGGTGCGCAGGGTGCCATCGAGTGAGATGGCGAGCGCAACGTCATCCAGAGAATCGATCAGCTCCTTGAAGTTGCGCTGCGAGCGCAGAATCAAGTGGCCCAACTGATCGAGTTGGTCTTCCGAGGGTGCGGCTCCCCCCTGATTTTGAAAGCCCCTTAGAATATGCTTGAGCTCCGCAACCTCGCGTTTGCGCCCGAAAGCATAGGTGGCAAACAAGACGGCGAGGGCGAAGAGTCCGGCGGGAATTGCCCACAGCCGGTAAGGAAGGTCTTTCAGTTGTTCCCACGCCAACGCCGCCAACGCCGCCGCAAACAAAACAAGCAGGCCAAGCGCCCATCGCCACAACTGGCTCTCTTCGCGTTCCAGCCGGTTTGACGCCGAACCGGGCCGTGCTGAAGCGGGATCTTCGTCGACCATCGAGGCACTCCCCTTGCGCAATCCGCCAGATTGCCCTTAGCCTAGCACCGAAAGCGGCCCTTCACGACATAACGTTCCGCCATGTTCCATCACGGTAAAGGGGTGATGCCCATCACAGCGGTCCGGTTCTGCACTGACTATGATGTCGGCAAGGATCTCCCATCCGCGCTGTCCTCTTCGTGTGCTCACTGGTATTCCCTATGCTCTATAAAACCCTTAGTGCTGCCGTTTACGGCATTGACGCCAACATCATCGAAGTGGAAGTGGATGTCTCGGGCGTCAAAATGAATGAAGACCACTTTCATACTGTCGGCCTGCCCGATGCTGCCGTCCGCGAAAGCCGCGACCGCGTCCGCTCGGCACTGAAGAATTGCGGCTACGATATCCCTCCCACCCAGATCACCATTAATCTGGCGCCAGCCGACATCCGCAAGGAAGGCTCCGGCTTCGACCTGCCCATGGCGCTCGGCATCCTCGGCGCATACGGTGGGCTGAATAAGAAGGAGATCCCCGACGCGCTGTTTGTAGGCGAGCTTTCTCTGGACGGTAGGGTGCGCGGAGTGCGTGGCGCTCTGCCGATCGCGATCGAGGCTCGTCGAACGAAAGTAAAACGGCTGGTCGTGCCCGAAGTCAACGCTCGCGAAGCCGCCATGGTCGGTGACGTTGAGGTTTACCCAGTTAAATCACTGCTGGAAGTCATTCATCTCATCAACTCCGGCAACGGCGTCTCCCGCTTGCAGGTCGACACCGATCAACTGCTCTGCCAAGCGCAGCACTTCCCGGTGGATTTCAAAGACGTTCGCGGCCAGCAAACCGCCAAGCGTGCCCTTGAAGTCGCGTGCGCTGGCGGTCACAACATTCTGATGATCGGGCCTCCAGGATCTGGGAAAACCATGCTGGCGAAACGCATGCCGACGATCTTGCCGCCCTTTACTTTCGAAGAAGCCCTGGAGACCACCAAGATTCACAGTGTCGCTGGTGTGCTCGATGCGCACGCCGGACTCGTCGGGCTGCGACCTTTCCGCGCGCCTCACCACACTATTTCAGATGCTGGCCTGATTGGCGGGGGTGCGATCCCGCGGCCGGGCGAGGTTTCGCTCGCGCACAATGGGGTGCTGTTCCTCGACGAATTTCCCGAATTCCCACGCAACGTTCTTGACGTCATGCGCCAGCCGCTCGAGGACGGTACCGTCTGCATCGCGCGGGCCGCCATGTCGCTGACTTTTCCCGCGCGCTTCATGCTGGCCGCCGCCATGAACCCCTGTCCTTGCGGATTTCACAACGACCGCACCCGCGAATGCCACTGCACCCCGCCCATGATCCAGCGCTACATTTCTAAAATCTCGGGGCCGCTGCTCGACCGCATCGACATTCACATTGACGTTCCGGCGGTGAACTACAAAGAAATGCGCAGCACGAAGGAGTCGGAAAGCTCAGCGAGCATTCTTGAGCGCGTGATTCGTGCACGGGATGTGCAGCTGGCGCGCTTTTCTTCCGGACGCGAAAAACTTTACTGCAACGCCCAAATGCCGACGCAGTTCATTCGTAAGTTCTGCGAGCTCTCCGCCGATTGTGAGCGCCTGCTGGAACGCGCCATGGCGCAGCAAGGGCTCAGCGCCCGCGCCCATGACCGCATCCTGAAAGTCGCGCGCACGATTGCCGATCTGGACGGGATTCCGCAGCTCGAACCCAAACACATCGCCGAGGCGATTCAGTACAGGACGCTGGATCGGACGTATTGGGCGTGAGGAGGGATTGAAGCATTGAGGGATTGAGTCATTGAATCATTGGTCGATTGGAAGTTCAGGCAGAAAGAAAAGAAATGACCCGATGACTCAATGATTCAATGACTCAATAGTTCCGTCTTCAATCGGCGGCCGCTCCGCTCGTTGGCCTGGCGGCATCGGTGGGTTCGTCGTCGGTGGGTTTGTTTTTCTCCGCCTGCTGCAGGCGCAGCGCGCGGTTCGAGGGCAAGCCGGCATCGCGGATCTTGTAAAGCAGGGCGCGATAGCTGATGCCCAGCGTGCGGGCTGCCTGCTTACGGTTCCAGTGGTGCTGTTGCAGCACCTTCAGGATGACCTTACGCTCCAGTTCGTGCACGCACTGGCGGGTAAGCTGCTTCAGTGAAATCGGCCCGTCCAGCGAGAACTCGGGATTGAAAAAGTCCGGCTCGCGTGCCACCAGGTCGTTGGTAATCACTTCCTCATGGCCCAGAATCACGTAGCGCTTGATCAGGTTTTCCAGTTCGCGAATATTTCCCGGCCAGTGATATTTCTGCAGCACCGCCAGCACTTCATGCGACAGAGGGCGTGCCCGGCAGTTGAACTTGCGGTTGTAGTATTCGAGGAAGTAGCTGCACAGATCTTCAATATCGCCACGGCGTTCCCTTAGCGCCGGCATGCGCAGATTCACCACGTTGATGCGGTAGTAAAGATCCTGGCGGAAAGCCCCCGACTCGATCTCCGCTTCCAAATGGCGGTTGGTGGCGCACACCACTCGCACTTCGACCTTCTTGTCTTCCTGGGCGCCGATGCGGCAGAACTGCCCATCCTGCAAAAGCTGCAAAAGCTTCGATTGCAAGGATGGGTCAAGCTCGGAAATTTCATCTAGAAACAAGGTGCCGCGGTGGGCCAGTTCGACCCGTCCTGGCTTCGACCCAACCGCGCCCGTGAAGGCTCCTCTTTCATAGCCGAACAGTTCGCTTTCCAGAAGGGTCCCCGGAATTGCCGGGCAGTTCACCTTGACATATGGACCCATCTTCCAGGGAGACAGCCCGTGAATGAGCCGGGCAATGATGTCTTTTCCGGTGCCGCTCTCGCCGGTGATAAGGACAGGAACGTTGGCGGCGGCTACTTTACCCAGCCGCGAACGAACCGCTTGCATGACTTCAGAGTGGCCAAAAATGATGTTGTCAGGGGGAACCTCGCCGAGCGATTGTGCCAGCGAACTTACCGAAAGTGTAGTCATAAGACCAAATGCCCCAGTGCGGCCAGTGTCAAACCGCATGCACTAAAAGTGCACCCCAAGCACCAAACAGGGGAAGAGCGCCGAGCGAGCTAGAACCTTTCTGGTAAACGCTCACTTATGAATGGCTTAGAGTGATGATATCGCGGAAGCCAGAACACCGGGCATGGCCCCAAAGTGCCATTCTGAGACAGAGTTGAGGTAGGAAAAATAGTTCACACCGCAGAACCAGCTTTTCTCTTCCCGGAAAATGCCGCCGCGTCGGTGCTCAGTTGGCGGGCGAACTTCAGGCCTAGAAGATGGTAGTCATCGAGGTGCGCAATCCACACCGCCTTCGCTTGCATAATCCGCAAAGAGGTCTTGAAACCCTTGACAGGTCCGATTGGAGCGCTTGGAATCTCCAGTGAAATCGGTGCCGATTGCGGCAAAGAACGGCGAACTACCACCAAAGCACCCCCAGGAGAGATGTTAAGGGCCGTGGCAAACTCCAGGGAATCCTTGCCGCTTCCGTCGCGAGTGCGGACAAAAACCGGAATGGCGAGCTGCAACCGTGGCCACTTGCGTTCGTTCTTCTTCAGCAAGGTACTAGACACGTGTCTGCGCCACCATAAAAGAGGTATAAACACCCTAAGACCGCATCTTAGGGGCCAAACCTCCCAGAGAAGCCGAGCCTGCCTGGAATCACCCGAAACCGCGCCACCGACACGGACATCGCCGAAGCGGCTTCACGTCCGTCAAATCATGAATTGACTATGGGTCATGTCAAAAAGCTGCAAGGTTTTTCGCTTCGGTGCCTGATTTGGGGCTGTTTCCAATTGACAGTCTGGAGCACCTGACATAGGATCAGAACATCCCCCTTACTCTGAGGTAGCAGGCTCCCCTCCGCAAATACTATTTACTTGGTTATCCATGGCTTCGACGCCCGACAAAAGCCCAGCGGTTTCCGCGACCGGCAGTGGTCCCAAAAGTAGCCTGCCGTCAACCGCCACGGCCCGGGCTTCGGCGCCCAGCTCTGCGGACGACGCGGCAGGCGAGCTCGAACAATTGCGCGATCGTTTCCGCAAGACTGCGGACGCTTTGGCCTCTGCCGCCCACGACCTCAAGACGCCCCTGGCGATCCTCAACGGTTACATAGAACTGCTGCAGAGCCAGAAGCTCGGACCGCTCAATGACCGCCAGCGCGAAGTGATGGCCGACATGTTTTCCAGCGGGCAGCGCTTGCAGCAATTCATTCAGGACTTCCTGACCTTCAGCGTACTCGAAACCGGCGAAGTACGCATGCAGTACGTGGAAGGTGACATGAACGCCTGCCTCTCGGAAGTTTGCCGGCTCTGGTCAATCCGGTTTCAGGAGCGCGGTCTCGCCTTGTATTTCCTGGCCAATGACAAACTGACGACATTTCCATTCGATGCGCCCAAGATCCAGCGCGTGATTTCTAATCTTCTGGAGAACGCTTGCAAGTACACTCCGCAGGGTGGCACCGTCTGGCTGCACGCCGAGCCCCACATGTGGGAGCGTCGCGGCGTGAGCAAGTCTGCCGCCAACGCAGACCGCCGCCGCCAGTCGACGAGTGTGCCGAACGCGGTCAAAGTGACGGTTGCCGATACCGGCCCGGGAATTCGGCCGGAGTTTCACCTGGAAATCTTCGATGATTTCTTCCGTCTGCCGGGCAGCGAATCGGCCGAGGGCATGGGCCTTGGACTCGCCATTTCCCGCCGCCTTCTCCAGGCAATGGGCGGCAAGATCTGGGTGGAAAGCGAACCGGGCACAGGCTGCAAATTTTCCTTTCTTATTCCCCTGAAACCAATTCTGAGCGGTCCGCCACGAGGAGCGAAATGAGCGAAGGCGCCAACATCCTGCTGGTGGATGACGAACCGGGAATGTTGCGCTACATCCGCACGCTGTTGGAAGTGGATGAGCACAAGGTGCAAACGGCCAGCACCGGCGAGGAAGCGGTCGAGCGCGTCCAGAAAGGACTACAGCCCGACCTGGTGCTGCTCGATCTACTCATGCCCGGCATCGACGGGCTGCAGACTCTCGAACAACTCCGCCACCTCCGGCCCGGATTGAAAGTTGTCATGCTCTCCTGCGTAAATGACACGCGCAAAGTCGTGCAGGCCATGCGCCTGGGCGCGATCGATTATCTGACCAAGCCGTTCCAGAAAGCCGAACTCGACGCGGTCATAGCGCAGTGCGTCGGCACGGCCAAGGGTGAGAGCTATGCGGGCGAGATCGAAGAACTTTGCGACGACGTGTTCTTCATCGCCGCCAGCCCGGCGATGAAGAAGATTCGCTCCCAGGCTGCACTCGTCGCCAACGTCGAAATCCCGGTGCTCCTGCTCGGTGAAAGTGGTACCGGCAAGGAAGTGCTGGCCCGCCTGATTCACAAGCTTTCCCCGCGCGCGCACCGCACCTTCCTCAAAGTGAACTGTGCGGCGGTGCCCGCCGACCTGCTGGAGAGCGAACTGTTCGGCTACGAAGCGGGAGCCTTCACCGGCGCCACGCACGCCAAGCCGGGCAAGTTCGAACTGTGCAACAAAGGCACCATCCTGCTCGACGAAATCGGCGAAATGCCGCCGGGGCTGCAGGCCAAGTTGCTGCACGTCCTCCAGGACCAGCAGTTCTCCCGCCTCGGCAGCCGTACCGTGGTCAAAGTCGACGTTCGCATCCTGGCCGCCACCAACATCAATATTCAAGAAGCGCTCGCCACCAAGCGTCTGCGTGAGGATCTCTATTACCGCCTGAACGCTTTCACCCTGTTGCTGCCTCCACTGCGCGACCGCAAGGAAGAAATTCCGATCCTGCTGAAGCATTTCATGTCGCGCATGTCGGATTCCTACGCCCGCTCCCCGCTGCCACTTTCGCCCGCGTTGATGGAGGCATGCATGCGGCATTCTTGGCCTGGCAACTTGCGCGAACTGAGCAACTTTATCAAGCGCTACCTGGTTCTGGGAGACGAAACGCTGGCGGCATCGGAGTTACAGCCCCGGCCCGATGGCGGTGGAGGATTGCACGCCCACGCCGTGGGCAGAACCGCAGTCGCGGGGGCTGAGTCCGGCGGCGGCCTGAAGTCGCTGTCGCGCAATGCCAAAGATGAAGCGGAGGCCGAAGCCATCTCCCGCGCCCTGGACGAGACGAACTGGAATCGCAAACAGGCCGCGGCGCTGCTGCAGATCAGCTATAAAGCTTTGCTCTATAAAATCCGCCAGTACGGGATAGCGCAAAACCGGAGCACGCACCGGCTTTCTGCTGGGGCGTAGAATCAGTTGCCAGTAGCCAGTAGCCAGTTTTAATTACGAGCGTATAACCCGAATGGCGAGCCAATGCGGAGCGCGAGGAGAGCCTGCACATCCACCGCATCACCGATCTTAACTGGCAACTGGGCACTGGCGACTGGCAACTGATTTTGGTGCGGATAAGAGGACTCGAACCTCCACGACCTTGCGATCACTAGGACCTGAACCTAGCGCGTCTGCCAGTTCCGCCATATCCGCATAAGAGAAAAAATCGGCAGGCCCTTTTTTAGGGGGACTACACTAATATCTACTGGCTGGCGTCTGGCTGTCAAACGAGCGCAGCGTCATAACCTTCGCCGTGTCAGGTCCACTTGCAAGGCGCCAAGCCGCCCTCAACTATGGGAAATGCTTCCGACAAGATCCCCGCAGAACTGGCAAGGGAACTGCGCGCACTGGCCCACGATCTCAGCAATGCGCTCGAAACCATCGTGCAAGCCACGTACCTGATTTCGCAGGCAGGGCCGCCCGAGAATTCACGCCGCTGGGTCGAGCTGATCGATCAGGCCTCGCAGGAAGCAGTAAAAATCAATCAAAAGCTGCGCCAGCTCTTGCGCTCGCAAAGTTAGCTATCTCTCTTGCAAATTGTCATCCTGAGTAGCGAAGGACCCCCACTCGTCCCAAAATGTGTACCGGGAGCAGGGATCCTTCGCTTCGCTCAGGATGAGAGTGTAGATTTGTGCTGCGGTTTTACGGGACACCCACGCACCCTAGCCCAGCTTCGCGTCCATCGTTATCTTCGCATTCAGCACCTTCGATACCGGGCAGCCCGCTTTTGCGTTTTGCGCGGCCGTGCTGAAGGCTTCCGCGCTCGCGCCCGGCACCTTCGCGACCACATCCAAATGCACGGCCGTTATGGACCAGCCCGCGTCGAGCTTATCCATGGTTAGCGTAGCTGCCGTACTAATGCTCTCCGGGGTGAGGTTCGCGCCCCCCAGTTGCGCCGACAGCGCCATCGAAAAGCACGCCGCATGCGCCGCCGCAATCAGCTCTTCCGGATTCGTGCCTGGATTGTTTTCAAACCGCGTTGCAAACGAATACGGCGTATTCGAAAGAACGCCGCTGGTGGACGAAACCGTCCCCTTCCCGTCCTTAAGACCACCCTTCCACACTGCACTCGCTTTGCGTTGCATTTCAATCTCCCAAGGTGAGGATTAAACGAAGTCGTACCTATTGTAGAAGCTAGAAGGAATTCGCGTGCACCGCCGCAGTCGTGGAACCGCCCGACGAGTTCTATAATCTCGCTCATGTCATTTCTCCGGTTCCTCATGCTGTTGTCGCTCGTGGTCTGGCTTGGCGGCCTGATCTTTCTCGCGTTCGTCGAAGCGCCCACCGCTTTTTCACCCGGACTTCTCCCCACCCGCCACATGGCGGGATCGATCGTAGGCCACTCGCTCGATTTACTGCACTACATGGCCATCGTTTCCGGAAGTGTTTTTCTGATCGCGTCCATGCTCTACAGCCGGATGACCACGGGAGATGCGCGACCGCTGGCGGCGCGGCACTTTTTGATCGTGCTGATGCTGTTGCTGACCGTGATCTCGCAATTCGCCATTTCCCCGAAACTGCACGCCCTTCGCGCCGAGGTTGGAGTGATCGATAACGTGCCTCTGGACAATCCCCTGCGCAGGGAATTCGACCGTCTGCACGTGTGGTCGGAGAAGTTCGAGGAGGCAGTGCTTTTGCTGGGCTTGGTTGCGTTGTACACGACCGCGCAAGCGTTCCAGTGAGCGGGTTATTGGAATACTTTTCCTTCCTACTGCAACAGCCGCCACGCGCCGTACGCCCACACCACCGGCACTGCGAACAGCATGGCGTCGATGCGATCGAGCATGCCTCCGTGGCCGGGCAGGATCGTGCCGGAATCTTTCACTCCCGCCCCGCGCTTTATGAGGGACTCGACCAGATCGCCCAATTGCGCTGCGATGTTGACCACCGCCGACAGTAGAATGATGGGCCACAGTGGCGGCTGCTCCAGGCCGAACATGCCATCGCGGCGGTCAATCAACCCAACCCGCAGCAGCGCGGAGCTGATTCCGGGCGCGTGCTGAATCCACAGCATGCCGACGATTATGCTGGCCAGGATGGAGGCCACCGCGCCTTCCCAAGTCTTTTTCGGGCTGATCTCGGGCGACATGCGATGCCGCCCCAGCGACTTGCCCACGAAGTAAGCGAAGATATCTCCTGCCCACACGGCGAGCAGCGTGTAGATCGTCCAGATCGCTCCCGCTGGCTGCTGCCGAAGTGCGATCAGCAGCGCCATCGGGATCGCGATATACACGAAGGCAAACGCCGAAGCAGCGGCTGCCGGATAGCTGGTGGCCAGGTTGGACCGCTTCATTCTCATTGCCACGGTCAGAAACACAAAAGGTGCGAGCGCCGCCGCCAGCGTTATCCCGTAGAGCATAGCCGTGGTCTCAACCAGCGGCGTGCGATTGGTGGAAACTACCATCACAAATACGAAGAAGGCCGCGACGAAGGCATACGTCACTGGACCCAGCGGCTGCACTGCATAGTGCGTCATCAGCTTCAGGAACTCGACGATGGCCAGCAGGGCGACCGCTCCGGCCACCATGGCCAGCACATAGAGCGGCGCCTTCAGAACCAGCAGCAGAACCAGGGGAATTAGAACGACGGCGGTCGCGACGCGCTGGATCATGGGATCACACTACGGATCATGCTGCGCTTGTCGCGAACCCAGAGTTCCTGTGATCTCCGGCAGCTGGCGAGCTTTGCTCGGCTTGGACGGCCGGGGGCGGCCGTCCCTACACACCCCGGACGGGCGAGGGCGCCCGTCCCCACACGAGCAGTGCTCATCAACGCTTCGCCTCAGCGTGGGGCCGGAGCGACGTTGGCCGCGGAGCATGCCCGTCCTGGCCCAGGCCGCCGTAGCGGCGGTCGCGCTTCTGATAATCTTCGATCCCCTCGAGCAGTTGAACGCCGCGGAAATCAGGCCACAACGTCTGCGTCACATAGATCTCCGCATAGGCAAGCTGCCAGAGCAGGAAGTTACTCAGCCGCATCTCGCCGCTGGTGCGAATTACTAAGTCGGGATCCGGCAGATCCCGCGTGTAGAGATGGTCGCTAATCGCCTGCTCATCAACTGCCATGTGATCGAGGCCGCCATTGCGGGCGGCAGCCTCCGCCAGCGAGCGGAAGGCGTCGACGATCTCGCTGCGCGCGCTGTAGTTCAGCGCCAGCGTCAGCAGCATCCCGGTATTGTTCGCTGTCGCGCCGCTCGCCTCTTCCATCTCGCGCTGCACCGACTCTGGCAACTCGTGCTGACGCCCGATGTATTTCAACCGGATATTATTTTCGTTGAGCGTCTTGATTTCCGCCTTGAGGTAGCGGCACAGAAGACGCATCAGGAAATCGACTTCCGACTTCGGACGCTTTTTCCAGTTTTCTTCGGAGAAGGCGTAGAGCGTCAGCGCCGGAATTCCGATGCGGGCCGCGGTTTCGACCGTCGAACGCACCGCAGCCACACCGGCTCGATGTCCGGCGACGCGCGGCATGTGCCGGCGCCGGGCCCAGCGCCCATTTCCGTCCATGATGATGGCGATATGCTGGGGAAGACGCGCCGAATCGAGCCGCAGGTAAACGTCGGTTTCCTTGCGGTCCATCCCAGCCGGAACCGTATGTCGCAAAGCAGAACTCTCCGAGTCGAAGCTAACACACGGGAGAAGGGGGAAGCAATTGGGACATGGACATACACTACCCAAGAGCTTTCCTTTGGGAGGAGAAAAGGCGTCTGCTGCACAGATCGTGAGGAAACCAAAGTCGCGGCAGATGGGATCATACAGGCAACACATATATATCGAAATGGTTGCCTTGATGTTATACTCTCCTATGATGATCCCATGCCGAGCGTAGCCGATACCGTCGAACTCATGAAGCAGAGACTGGCGCACGAATGCGCAACCCTGGCGAAAATCCGCAAGGAACTTAAGGAGTTGGCCCCTGCTTACTACCGCGCCCTCGACCTTCGCCAGCAACTGGACGTCACGGGACGTCATATTCGCTACATGGTAAAAGTGCTAGGGTCAGGAGAGATACTAAAGCAGTGTGGCGAGGCCGCTATCCTTCAGGACGAAGTCGCGATGACTTCAATTCCCGAGGGAGAAATGAGTGACGATCTGCCTCTTTGGCGGTACGTGAAAGAATATCTCAGGGTTGCGAGGGAAGCTCGCATCGCGGAAATACAGCTTTTCCTGAAGACGGTGTGTCGCCGTAGCGTCTCAAGGCAGGCGATCGAGTCTGCGATTCGTCGGCATCCCGGAACCTTCAGGGTGAAGAAGACAGTATCGGAAAAGCACGTGTCCTTGAAAGGTGCTAGCTAACGGTGCCACGTCGCTGGAAACCGCCGATGAAGGACCGGACGGACGCGGAGGCGATTCGTCGCGAGAAGGAACTCGCGCAAAAACTGGCTGACATTGTGGGGTTCGGGACAGAAGCAGATTTTGTCGCTGCGGTTAAGGCCTATAGGCCTGAGACTGGAAAAGAGGAACTGCGCCAACTTATTATGCAGTTTCGCGCTGCCGTCCGCGAGCGGCGCGGACTTTGTTGACCACTTCGTCGAACTTCTTTTCGGCTTGCTTAAATTCTTCGTCAGTCATGCGTTCTTTGGCCTCGGACACCACTCGCTTGAAGGAATCCGCCAGTTTGTCCATCGCGGGCGTCGATTTAGCCGACTTCGCCATTACGAGGCTAGTATAGTTTACCTTGGCGGCAAAGCCTATTGTTTCGGACGTTCCCAAAGTCACCCCTCGTTAGGTTACCGGCGGGACGGGCGAGACGCCCGTCGCTCCACCATCACACAGCCTCTTGCGGAAAGATGGGCAGGATCAGCCTCTCGGTGTGGCGAATCACCGTCAAAGCGCACCGCGCACCCACTTGAGCATCGGTCAACAAGCGATGCAGGTCATCCACGCCGGCCACCGGCTTGTCGTCGAGCGCCACGATCACGTCGCCCTCGCGCAAGCCTGCGGTCCGAGCCGGACTTCGGTCGCCGCCTTCAATGCCAAGCACGACCACGCCGGTTTCCCGCGCTAAACCATAGAAGCGCACCACCCGGCGGTGAATGGGAACCGTTTGCGCCGAGACTCCGATGTAGCTGCGCCGGATCCGCCCATCGCGCAGCAAGCGGCTGGCAACGAATTTTGCGGTATTGATGCCGATCGCAAAACAGATTCCCTGCGCCGGCAGAATCGTGGCCGTGTTGACGCCGATTGCTCGGCCTTGCGAATCAACGAGTGGGCCACCGGAATTTCCGGGGTTCAAGGCCGCGTCGGTTTGAATCACATCCTCGATCAAGCGCCCCGAGTAGGAGCGCAGCGATCGCCCCAGCGCGCTGATCACGCCCGCTGTCACGGTGGACTGAAACCCGTACGGATTGCCGATCGCAATCGCCATTTGGCCCGGCCGCAGTTGCTGCGAATCTCCCAGTGGAACAGCCTGCAATCCGGAAACATCAATTCGAATGACGGCCAGATCGGTCGCCGGATCATCGCCGATCGTCCGAGCCGGAGCGCGCCGTCCGTCCGCCAGCGTCACTTCGATCCGCGTCGCGTCGTGCACGACGTGGCTATTGGTGAGAATCAATCCATCGGGCGTGAACACGAAACCGGAGCCGCCTCCACGGCGCTCGCGGGGCTCACCCGAACGAGTTCGGCCTGTCGTTTGGAGCTGCTGTACTTCAACGTTCACTACCGACGGACTGACTCGCTCAACCGCAGTCGTGACCGCCCGCGAGTAGGAGTCGAGGAGGCCAGCGTCGCCGGATTCGGTAGCAGCGGCGCGCACTGATTCCTCCGCCAAGCTTCGGCCGAGCGGCGCTGAAGAGAGGGGCTCTACGGAAACGCTATCCAGGTTCAGGCTGTCCAGGTTCAGGCTATCCAGGTTCAGGCTATCCAGGTTCATGCTGCATAGATGAAGCTGGAGGCAATTTGGATTCCGCCGCTCAGGCGCGGCTCACACCGTACGCCTCCAGCACATCCCGCAGCGTAACCATGCCTTCCAACTTGTGCATATCGGCGCGGTTCACCACGGGCAGGATTTCGATCTGGTTGGCGCCCATGCGTTCGAGCGCCAAATCAAGCGTTTGGTCGGAGTGGACGTGCGGAAACATCAGTGCATCCGTGAGTTCACCGATCTTTTTATCCGCATCTTCCGCCAGTTCGCGCTCCAGAGTCGCAAGGTTGATCACGCCAATCACACCTCGCCGATCCATCACCAGCCAGGTTCGGACTCCGCTCGATCGGACGCTTTCCAGCGCTTCCCGAACCGTGATCCCGGCAGGCAGCAACTGGCTCGCAGCCTGCATCACTCTAATTACCTGACGCTGACCTTGTCGTTGACGAGTCTTCGCCGTCGGCAGGTGGATGCCATCCTGCACAGCCAGCGCTTCGTAAATGGGCTCGTGCTGCAATCGTGAAGCGATGAAAAGACTCACCAGGTTAGCGATCATCAGTGGGACGATCACCGCGTAGTCCTGCGTCATCTCGAAGATCATCAGCACAGAGGTCATGGGAGCGCGCACGATCCCCGCGAAGGCCGCGCCCATCCCGACCAGCGCGTAGGCACCCGGCGTAGCGGTGTAAGCGGGAAACCAATGATGCGCCACGGTTCCCACCGTACCTCCCAACATGGCGCCGATGAACAGGGCGGGGCCGAAGATACCGCCGGCGTTGCCCGAAGCATAACTGGTGGTAACGGTGAGAAGTTTCAGCACTACCAGGAGCGCCATTAGCTGGAACGTCATCCTTCCGTTCAACGCCTCGCCGACAAACCCATAACCTACGCCCAGAACCTGCGGCACAAACCAACCCGTCAGCCCGACCAGCAGCCCGCCCACCACCGGTTGGAACCAGACCGTCTTCTGTGGAAACCGCAGGAAGCGAGCCCGCATGCCCAGCAACATCCCCGAGAAGGCCGCCGAAACGACGCCGCCGGCCACGCCGAGTACCGCATAGACCGCAAACTCCGCCGGATGGACCAGATGATATTGCGGAACCTTGAAGAGGGGGTGATCGCCGAGAAGGACGCGCAGAACCATCCAGGAAGTCGCCGAAGCCAGCACCACCGCGCCCATCACTGGTGCGTTGAGATCGCCCACGATCTCCTCGAGCGCAAACAGCACTGCGGCCAGAGGCGTATTGAAGGCAGCTGCAATGGCCGCTGCTGCCCCAACCGGGATAAGTTTCTGAACTTGCTCGGTGCGCAGCCCGAGGAGGCGTCCGAGCACGGAACCGATGCCCGCGCCCACTTGAACCGATGGCCCTTCGCGCCCCAGCGGAATTCCGCTGGCGAGCGTTGCCGACGTGCAGAAAAATTTGCCGAGCACGGTGCGCAGCGTGATGCGCCCTTCGCGCGCGTACAAAGCGGCCTTCGTCTGCGGCACGCCACTGCCCCGCGCATTGGGAAAATAGCGATACAGCAGGTAGCCGATGCCGAGCGAACCCACGACCGGGAACAGCAGTGGCCGCCACGGAGCGCCGCCCACCGGATACAGCCGCATCCCCAGGCGTTCCGTCAGCACGATGAAGGCGACGACAGCCGAGCCCGTCAAAGCGCCGATGACCAGCGCCAAAACCAGAAAGATCTGCCCCTCACGTTGCCGCAGTTCGGCCACGCGAAGTGAGAGCCAGGTTCTCCAGCCGCTCGCGCTCATCGCCGGGACGCCTTCACTCATGGTTCGGGAAGTTCTTCCTAAGAGGATATCGTACTGGGGTTGGAAGGCGGCCCGACCGTGAGCCGCCCTCCCCTACGACAGGTTAACGATCGGATGCGAAGTGGTCTACGCGGTTCTGTTGCCAGCATTGCTCGTTGTCTTGGGTACAGAACGGTCTTTCCTTGCCGTAGCTGACGGTCCGGATGCGATCGGCGGGAACTCCTTCCTGTACAAGCGCTCGCTTGACCGATTCCGCGCGGCTGGTTCCGAGGGCGATGTTGTATTCCTCGGATCCACGGTCGTCGCAATGGCCCTCGACGAGAACCTTGATGCTTGGATGCTGCACGAGGAAGGCTTCGTTATTGAGGACGGTTGGCGCCTCGGCAGGGCGGATTGCGTACTTGTCATAGTCGAAGAACACATCTTTAACGTTCTGCCTGAACAAGTCCTCATCCGAGGGTGACGGTGTCGTGTTGGCGACTGCGGAATTGACCGTGACGCGGGCAGAGGCATCGGTAGTTCCTCCCGGGCCTTTGGCGACCAGCGTGTAGGTAGTGGATGCACTCGGCGTGACTGACCGGGAACCGGACGGCGGCAGCGTGCCTAGTCCGGCGACGGTAATTTCATTGGCGTTGCTGGTTTGCCACGTCAATATAGACGGCTGTCCCTGCCGAACTACGCTGGGGTTGGCAGCGAGAGTGGCGGTCGGTGCGGGTGCAGCGGCGGGCGGAGGCGGTGGCGTCACTTTGGCTGTCTTCTTGGCGCATCCTGCCAGTGACAACACACCTGCCAGTGCTGCGAGTAGAGCAAATGTCTTCATTCTTTTTTGCCTCATCTTATTAAGTCCTCCTCACTTGGAAGCGACGTTAGATTCGCTGTGGAGCATAAACCTGCTGGACAACCTTCGATCAGCCGCGGAAGAATGCATGATCGAAGCAAAGCACTTCCGGCAAACTGACAAAGGTTGAGGCGTTTGGCAACGACAGGGTGAGGAGAATCAGCAACGGAGGATAGCGTTGCGCTCTGGCAAGGGAGCCGAGAAAAAGTCTGCCTCTGCAAGCAATACCCAGGAAAGAGCGACGAGAGGCGAAATCAGATAACTGCCGAGCGATCTAAATGGAGCCTTCACGATGGAGATCCGCACGCGGGCCGCTGCTCGCGCTGCCAGAAGCGCAGTAACCGGCCCGTGTACCACGGAGTACGGACCCTGCAACCCAGGAAAGAGAAAAATCGTCAGAACGCAGAGAACTGCCACTATAGTCAGTTCGCATCCGATGCGGCCAGAGATCATCGACGTGTAATTATTATAGCGTAGGATTCGAGACTGGCGGCGGGTGACATACTTCCCAGTCGTAAGTACTGCAGACGGTGTCCGTTAGTGCGGGCGGGAGAGAACAACGTGTTTTTTGCACTTATTTCTAATTCATATAGCCCCATGAACTTGACTCTCAGTGCGATCACCGCCTGCTGCGAGCTAGTCTGTGCGATGCGTTAGACTTCGGTTTACTCAATGGATGCGATCAAGCGCCAAGTCGAAGCCGACGGGTATGCTCTGGTTCGCGGGTGTGTATCCGAAGCAACCATTCAAGCGCTAGAAATGGCCATTGACGCCGGTCAGCACGGAATTCGCAATCTCTTGTCCAACGAAGTTGTTCGCGCCATTGCAGGTTCGGACGAGGTGAGGAGGCCAGTCGCAACAGTGCTTGGAGTCGAATGCTTCGCGGTGCGAGGCATATTTTTCAACAAGAGTCCGCAAGCGAACTGGAAGGTTACCTGGCATCAGGACTGTGTGATTGCCGTTCGCGAAAAACTCGAGATCGAGGGCTGGGGACCATGGTCAAGTAAAGCCGGTGTGATTCACGTTCGGCCTGCACTTGAGGTCGTGCAGCAAATGCTCGCCATCTGCATTCACCTGGACGATTGCGGAGAGGACAATGGCCCTCTGCACGTGGTTCCTGGCTCTCATCAGGGCGGATTTCTTTCGGATGCCGAGATTCAGAGTCAATCGAAGGAGAGTGCTGTTTCGTGTGCTGTTCTTCGGGGCGATGCGATACTGATGCGGCCCCTGATCCTGCACTCATCTCATCCAGCGACTAAGCCTTCCAATCGCCGCGTTGTCCATCTGGAGTTTGCGGCGGGCGAACTGCCGCAAGGTGCACGATGGCAGGACAGTGTCTACGGGAAGACGTCGGAATGATGAAGGCAGATTGCTAGTAGAGAAGAATCGCGACCCAATACATTCCGGTCGGATACGCCGCATTGCGCGCATAGCAGGAGCCTACTGCAAACTGGCGAACGCCCGGGTCGCGCAGCAGCCGCACAGCGCCTGGCGGCAGCACTTCCGGACGGCTCTCGGTGTAGGTGATAATTTTTCGATTGCCGTAGGCGGCCGTAAGCAGGTGAGCGTTCGGATGGTTCTCTCTCGCCAGCAAGCAAGCGGCCTCGTCGAGATTCGGCGGAGTAAGTTGGACGAGTCTCGGCAGTCCTTCTTGTTGCCGCATCTCATCGACGGCCCGGTCCACTAATTTTCCGCTCTGCTCCACGGAATACGTCGGCACCTCGTGCGCGAAGTCCTGGACCACATACAGCCGGCCTTGGCTCCAGATGGCGGCGACGCCCGCGACATTGAATCTGTGATCGAGCAGGTTCTCGCGGTGCGGGGCCGAGCGCATCAGGACATCATGCGCGCCCGAAGCGCAACTAGCGTTGGCGATGTTCTCGCCGGCGCGATCCATCTTCAGAGGGCTGACCTGGGCAATTCTTTCGAGCAGGGAGGGCTCACCGGGCAAACGATGCTCCAGACGCTCGCTCTCCACCATCCGCCGGGCGTGGGCTCGCGCCGCTTCGCGCAAACTTTCTTCCATGCGCAACGGGGGCACGCCAACTAGTTCGCGGTTCTTGTTGACTGCTTCCAGAAGTTCGTTCTCGGCGGCGGAGTCCTCATCAGGGGATGATTCGGCCGCCGAGTTTGAGCAGGGCCTGGGCTGCTTGTTGCCAACGTTGGTGCTAGCGTCGTTGCAAATAACGACCGCTTGCGGCTTGGTTTGTGCGGTGCAGGGCCCGAGACCTACCGCCAACGTCGCGAATGAGAGCACCAAGGCCCGTAGCATGATTGTTGGTCGGCGTTTCGGCGCGGGGAGTTGCCGAGAAAGTTCCGCTTTCCATCTTTCACGCTAGCTTCTAGAATTCAGCTCAGCTACTTACTATGGAGACCTTACTGCTGGTTACCGTGCTCGTCGGAACCCTTGTCCTGCTTGGGTTCTCGGCTGTTCTGCTGCGGCGCGTTTCGGCCGCCGCGCAAACGGATGTAAAGGCGGAAGTTGCAGGCCAACTCGAAAGGTTCAATGCCGCCCTGGGCCAGAAGATCAGTATCAGCACTGCCGATATGGCCAGTAGGCTGGAGCAGACTAAAGGGGACCTTCGCCAGCAGGTCACAGACCGCATCCAGCAAGGCTTTTCAGAGATTCGAAGTTCGGTCGAGCAACAGCTTGCTGCGGGAAGGGAAGAGCAGAACCGGAGCTTGAGCGATGGCCGGAGCGAGATGACCAGTTCTCTTCTGCTCACCACGCAGCAACTCAAGAGCGAATTTCAGAGCCTGAATCAACAGACGGCGCAAAGCCTCGACGCGATTCGCGATCGCGTGGATTCGAAGCTGATGGCGATCACCGAGCAGGTGCAGCAGAAACTCGATCAGAACATCAAGGAGGGGTTTGCGCAGTTCGAAAAAGTTCAGCAGCACTTGAAGGCCGCTGAGGAACAACTCCGCGAAGTCGGGGCGCTCGGCCACTCGATCAACGATCTGAACAACCTGCTCAAGCTTCCGCACTTGCGGGGCCAGTTCGGCGAGGCGAGCCTGGAGCGGCTGCTCGCGGACTTTCTGCCGGCGCATATGTTCTCGCTGCAGTCGTCGCCGGGCGAGGGCGGAGGACGCGCCGACGCCGTCATTTATTTTCCCGATCGCAAGCTGCCCATCGACGCCAAGTTTCCACGCGAGCAGGTGATTGCGCTTTTTGAGAGCAACGACAAGGCTGAGATTGAAGCGGCGCGCGTGGCGCTGGTGCGTGTGATGAAGGCGGAAGCCAAGCGCATTCAGCAGTACATCCAGCCGGAAAATGGCACGACGGAAATCGCGCTCATGTATCTGCCGAGCGAGACGCTTTACATGGAAGTGATCCGCAACCGAGAATTGGGCGACTGGATGAATGAACAGCATGTGTTTCCCGTTTCGCCCAACACCTTGCTGATGACGCTGCACACGATTGCTCTCGTACACAAATGGTACGAAGTCGCCAGCCGCTTCGAGAAGAGCCGCGCCGAACTGGCCAAGGCGCAGAAGTCGTTCGACTTTTTCCAGAACCAGTTTGAAAACGTGGGCAAGAATTTGAGCAAAGCGCAGGAAGCATTCGAGACCGCGCAGCGGCATCTGAAGAGCTATCGGGGGAAAGTTTCCGCGCTCAGCGGACAGGAGCAGTTGGAGTTGGAGGCGGCGGGCGACAAGCCGGTGCCGCTGCTCGACAAAGCCAGCGCGTAATCTTTCCTTGCAAGACCGGATATATACCATTGATAGAGTTCATGGTCGCTATTGATGGTTCATGGTCGCTATTGATGGTATATACTACTGGGAGGAATTGCCGAATGTCTGAGACGGGAATTGCCAAGCTGTTTCGCAATGGACGCAGCCAGGCCGTGCGGCTGCCCCGCGAGTTTCGCTTTGAGGGCAGTCAGGTGCGCGTGCGGCGGCTGGCGGAGGGAGTGCTCTTGGAGCCGCTGATCGCCGATCCCGGCGAGTGGTTTGCGGAACTGGACCGGGTCAGGGAAGGACAGTTCTTCGGCAAAGGAAGGAACCAGCCCGCAACGCCGCGCCGCGAGATCTTCAAGTGAAGTATTTGCTTGATACCAACGCTTGTATTGCGCTGATCAACGATAAGGCTCCGTCGGTCCGGACCCGGTTGCAGAAGGCGCTGGCTCAGGACGCGAAGGTGATAGTCTCTTCCGTCGTAGCTTTTGAGCTTTGGTATGGGGTTGCGAAGAGTGCCCGTCCGGAAGCCAATGCGCGACTGGTGGAGACATTCTTCGCGGGTCCGGTGAGCCTGCTGGCTTTCGAGCCCGAGGATGCGAAATTTGCGGGCCGAGTGCGAGCGGCGTTGGAAGCCGTGGGAAAACCAATCGGGGCTTACGACCTGCTGATTGCCGGCCAGGCATTGCGCCATCAATTAACACTGATTACCGCCAATGGGAGAGAATTCGGAAGGGTCAAGGGGCTGGAATGGGAGGATTGGGCCAAAGGCTGAACGGCCTTCCCCGGCCCAGGGTTTGGATGGACGCGAGGGCCCCGCCGACAGCTACGCGATCTTGCGGGCGATATCCGAGAGTTTTCTCTGCGGCGTGGACGCCAAATACTCCGCGTCTTTTACTTCCCAGATTCCGTCGAACTTCACGAAGTAGGGCTCAACCGAAATGCCGGGGAAGTCTGAGGTGAGAAGTTCTCCGGCGCGGAGGAGTTCGCTGCGATGATGTTCGGCTTCGGCTTGGCGGTCGCCTTTAAAATGGTCCAGGCCCCCATAAGTCGCGCAGTCGGAATGGGTCATGACGATGACGCGTTTGGTCTGGTGCAGGTAGACGGACATGCGGACTTGTTCGAGGATGAAGTCCTGCTCGAAGTCGTTGCGCGGGGAGGCGAGGGTCTTGGCTCCTCCGGCGATGCTGATCATGTCGGCGCGCTCGATGCCCTGCTTCCTCAGGAACTTTCGCACGGCCGTGCTGATGCGGTGATCGAAGCAGCAGAGGATGGCGGCGTCGGCTACGTACGGGTCGGCGGGTGAGTCGAAATGGAAGACTTTGCGCATACGGATCCTCGTCCCGCATTCTAACGTATGCAACAAAATGTGCCACCACTTATTTTGGAGACCTTTACGGCATACTCGCTACGCCGGTCTTTGCGGTCTGAAACAAGTGCGTTCCTCCGGACCAAGCACACGAGCGGACGCCTCGTCCGCTCCGGGGTTGGCCTTAGCTAAGACGCTTCCATAGCAAAGCCACGATGAGCGCACCTATGCCGATGAGGATCCCGATCAAACGGGCTTGTTCGCTCTTTCCGACATGATTTTCCGTCATGCTCCCCGCTTGGCTTTTAGCTCGGTTAGTAACTGCTCGATGCGGTCTTCTTTTTCCAGGGCGGCGAGGCGGTCTTCTACGTCGTCGGCCAGGAGTTGGGCTTTGGCGCCGCCGATGGCTTCTTCGCGGGCTACTTTTCTTTTCATGCGATCGAAGGTGGCGGACTTGGTGTTGGCGCTCATACCGGACTGCGCGTCCGTGGCTCGGTTCGCGGCGCGGGCGCGGCGGTGCTGCGCGATCAGCAGATCGGCTTTGGCGTTGGCCTCGGCTAACTTCTGGTCGAGATTGCGCAGCGCCGATTTCAGATTCTCGACTTGAGCTTTCTGGTCTTCGAGCTGCTGGGCGAAGTTGGCGCTCAGGTCGCGATAACTTTCAACGCGAAGCAATGCGGCGCGGGCCAAGTCGTCTTGTTTTTTGTCGACGGCGAGCTCGGCCTTGCGCATCCATTCCTGGATTTTGTCGTCGTTTTCGAGTTTCTTTTTGTCGAGCAGATGTTGGTCGGCGATGGCGATGGCCACCTGCGTTTTGACCTGCAAGAGCTGGTTGTTCATGTCGAGGATGACCTGCTTGATCATCTTTTCGGGCTCCTCAGCTTTGTCGATCAAGTCGTTGAGGTTGGCCCGGACTAAGGTGGAAACGCGTTCGAGTAATGCCATAAGGGGCTCCTTTGCTTCAGTCGTTAGTCGTTTGTCGTTGGTCGTTTGGTTTCTTGCTCCAGGCGCCGCCTACCACGGAAATCGCGATATAGGCTGCGATTCCGGCGGCGACCCAGACGCCCATATGTCCGGTGGCGGCGCCGATGGCCGCGCCCATGGCGGCTCCGAGGGCGACGGAGAGGCCGAGTGATCTGGCGTGATGAAGTTCTTCTTGCACAGAGTACCTCCTGGGATCTGTTGTTAGTCGATGGTCGTTGGTCGTTGGTCGTTCGCGATTCGTCGTTCGCTGTTCGTGCCTTTGGAACAAAGATCGCTGACGACTCACGACTAACGACCATCGACTGCTCCACTTACTGCTTGTCCTCCAGCTTCGGCGATTTGTCGCCGATATGTCGTACCTTACCTAGTAAGTCTGCGAGCGGCATGCCGGAGAGCGTTTCGAACAGCGCTGGCACCTGCGCTGCCATTTTCGTTATGTCGCCGGTAATCTTGTTCATTCCGGCGGAGTCGCCGTTGCCAGTGGAGACGATGGTGATCTTGTCCACGTTGGCGAGCGGTGCGGCCAGGGCTTTCACGATTTCGGGCAATCCGGTAATCAGTTTGTCGACAACCGCGGCCTGGTTGTATTCCTGATAAGCCGCGGCTTTGACGTTCATGGCTTTCGCTTCGGCTTCACCTTTCTTGAAGATGATTTCAGCCTCGGCCTCTCCCTGGGCGCGAATCGCCGACGCACGGCCTTCGGCTTCCGCAATCAGGCGTTGCTTTTCGGCGGCGGCCAGCGTTTCGATACGCTGGCGCTCGATCTCGGCGCCTTTCAATACGGTCGCGATGAGTTCTTTCTCGCGGCGACTGATTTCGGCGTCCTGGACTTTGACCTGTCCTTCTTTTTCGACTTGCTGCACTCTCACGCTTTCGGTGATGACTTGCTGCTGCATGACGTTGGTTTGGATGTCGTAAGCCTTGTCAGCCTGCGCCTGCTGCTTCTTCGTGACTTCGAGGTACTGCGCTTTCTTGACCTCGAGGTCGCGCTGTGATTCGGCTTGCTTGGCCTGGGAGAGCGTCTCGGCGAGCACGCGCTCCTGATCGGCTTGCGCTCTCGCAACCGCCGCTTCTCGCGTTGCGATGGCGCGCCTGATGGCGGTGTCGCGCTCGGCTTCGGCGGTGGCGACGTCGGCGTCGCGCTTGATGCGGGCGACGTCGGGTTTGCCCATGTTGGTGATGTATTCGTTTTTGTCGCGCACCTCTTTGATGGTGAAGGAAATGACTTCGAGTCCCATCTTGTTTATGTCGTCGGCGCAGGTAGCCCTCATGCGATCGCCGACCATCTCGGGCTGCTTGACGATTTCTTCGACGGTGAGCTGTCCGATGATGCCGCGCAGATGGCCTTCCATCACCAGGCGGATCAGGCCTTCTCGCTCCTGATCGGTTTTGGTGAGGAACTGCTCGGCGGCGGTCAGGATCGACTCCTTGTCGGACTTCACTTTGATTTGAGCGACGGCCTCGACGGTGACGGCGACGCCCTGCTTGGTGTAGAGATCCTGCTGCGGAGCTACGTCGAACGACATCAGTTCGAGCGAAAGGTCCTTGCAGTTTTCGACCATCGGAAAGATGACCGTGCCGTGCCCCTGGACCACGCGGGTTCCGCGAAAGCCGTAAACAATCAGCGCTTCATTCGGACCCGCTTTGCGGTATAAGCGGGCCAGCATGCTCATCAGGAACAGGATGGCCAGAACCATCAGCCCCGCGATGACCCAGATTTCAATTGCTATGCCGAGATACATATTGCCTCCTTAGAAATCAGTTCTCAGTTCTCGGTTCTCAGCGTGAGGAGACGGGGCGAGCCCCGTCTCTACGGCACTAATATCAGGCGATGCTCTTGCAGCCTGCCTAACCGCGCGCCAAAACGCCCGTCACCATATCCAGATCCCGGACGATCCGTTCTGGATCGCTATGCCCCAGAAAAACCTGGCCGGTCGAAGTCCTGATATGCACCACCTTGTTGCACCAGACGTAAGCTCGCGTGCTCCCGACGCCGCGAATGCCATAGCCGCGAATAAAGGCCCAGGGCTCGATCGAATAACTCACAATCGACTGCCTCGGAATCGACCGCAGGCGGAATCCGAGCATCCGAATCTCAACCCGGTCCCGCAGGAAACGGTACTGGAACCCGCTCCACGCCATTGCGAACACGCCGAGGCCTACCATGCCTACGAGGATCACCGGCCAGAGGACCGCCGCTGTCCGAGCCAGAAACAATGAGATCACCGGCCCCATCATCGCCAGCAGGATCAGCAGACTCCAGGCGCGTCCGGAATGCGTCTCTTCCGCCAATACATCGGGTTGGAATGCATCGCTCATGTTGCTCCGTCTAGCTCTTAGCCGTTAGCTCCTCGTTGCTCATCTCTTCCCACAACCGTACATACGCAATGCCTTTGTCATACCGTGTAACGACGATCTCCACGCCCTTTTCGATCGCGCTGCCGTTTTCGCTGCGCGCGCCGCAGGTCCGGCGCGTCCCAGCCTGCGAGTAAATAATTTCGCCCGTGCCATTTTCGCGGATGGGCATCGAGATTCGTCCCAGCACGCCGACCATTTCGTAGTCGGCCGCGTCCATGTTTTCCTCGTGCGAGATCAGCACGCGCGTGAAGAACAGGAAAACGACGGCGGCGCCGAAGAGTCCGGCTCCCATGGCGATCAGCAATCCGAGCGCGTACCAAATGCTTGAGAAGCGCGTGATCAAGAATCCGGTGCCTCCGAACCACGCGAGAAACGCGGTCAGGGTAATGAAGTTGAACGGCGAGACCGGCGCCTGGCGGCCGGCATGCGCCGCCGTGCCGTTGCCGACATTGCCCTGAGCCACTGGCGCGTGTCCCGCGGCAACATGCCCGCCGCCATGCGGAAAATGCGGAAGATGCAAGTGCCAGCGCAGTCCCCCCGCGATGAACGAAATCGCGCTGAGCAGAAAGCCGACGGCGAAACAGACCAGGTAAAAATCAGCCCAAGTCATATTCATGGTCATATTTCCGGTCATGGGTTTCGCCTCCTGGGCGGGCCCGTGGCGCGCGCGAGCTCCGGACGCAAAGCTTCGAACAATCGGTCGGCGAGTCCGGGCGTGTTCAGGATTTCGCCGAGCAGCAGCAGGCAGCGCCGTGTGTTCTTATCACGCGCCACCTTGATCAGGACGTCGCTCACCTCCGGGTCGCTGGCGAAACGCTCCGAGCCTTGCAGCAGCCAGACATCGAGCTGACCTTCGGTAGTGCGCAGGTCGCTGACGAGCTCGGTGTGATAGCCCTCGGGGTCGTCGACGAGGAAGCCCGGGTGCACCTTGAAAAAGCGCGCCAGCAAAGTGCGCGAGGATTGCGTCATGTGCGGACGCTTGCCGCGCTCGATCTGCGAGAGGTACGACTGGCTGATGGTCTTGCCGGTCTCGGCTTGAATGCCCTTCATCAACTCCTGTTGGGTGAGGGGCCGATTTAAGCCGCGGAGGGAACCTTCGACCTCGCGGAGGTAGCGAATTTTTTCGCCGAGCGTCATATATGCCAAATCGCAATAATAATATCGCAATATGAAATATTGTCAAGCGCTGAATTCGATTCGTTTGCAGTGGCTTACGCGGGATGCCATGGACGCCGTCTAAAAAATGAAGCCCCCGCCGGCGCGGAGGCTCCACTCGAGAAGTTTAAAAAGGGCGCCCTGCGTTGGCCTAGTTCACCGTCAATGTCACCGGATAGGAGTGTACCGCTCCCGTTCCGGCAGAGCCGTTGATGGTGACGATGTAGGTTCCAGCCAACGTGCCCCCGGCAGTGGGGGGAGTGTTGCCGTTGTTTGATGATCCACAGCCCGGCTGCAGCAGGATTATGCTCGCGATCAGGCACAGGACTGCTCCGACTAACCAGCGGCGACGTTTGCGGCGAACACCAATCCCCAGTCCGACGAGGCTCAGGCCTCCGATGGGGAGCCATGCGGCGTAGAACGAACGGCGGCGGAAGAGGCTGCCGGTGATTACGGGGCGAGCCACGGTAGCGATTGCCAGGGTCGTGGTTGCAGGAGCGGTCCCCGAAAGCGTGACCGTAAGGGGCAAGAAGGTGGGAGTGGCCGCGGTGACCATCGACGGCGACGTGGTTTGGCTGGGGGTGATGACGGCATTATAGCCAAAGCCCTTTAGGGGCGTAGGAGTAAAGGTGACCAGGATCGTAACAATGTCGCCAGCATTAATGGGGGCCGGGGTCGAGGCGGTGATCTCGAAGTCGACGACGTACACGATTGGCTGCGAGATGGTCGCTCCGACTGAACCGCCGTTCGCGCTGACGTTGCCCGAGATAGTGATTGTCTGATTGACGACCGGAATGGACGGGGTCACGAAGACTTGGACGCTTGCTTGGGAATTCACAGCCAGGGTCTGAATCGTGCAGGTGATCGACGGCCCTTGCACCGCGTTGCAGGTTCCCAGACCGCTGTTGACTTGGGCTGTAGGCGCCGATGCCAGGCCGCTGGTAGGCAATCCTAGCGCGGTAAAAACCAACTGGTTTGCCGGGTCGGTTCCGGTATTGGTGATGTCGAAAGTAAACACCACCTGGTTTCCGGCTGCCACCGACGGGTAGGGAGATGGATTGGGGGCAGTTATGCTGAGTGCGCTGCTGCTGCCGATCTTGCTCACAAAGGCATTCTGCGTCCCGTTCAACTGCGGCTGGTATGCATTAGAAGTAATGGGGAAGAGCGAGGATTGGGTGATGCCGGCCACGTAAGTGGAGCCGTAGACAGGGTCGATGGCGACTCCCGTGCCCTGGTCCAACTTGTTGCCACCCAGATACGATGAGTAATCGCCAATGGGGTTTGTCACAGTGCCCCCCAGCGTGGTTGAAATCAGCGCGACGAAGGCGTTCTCGGTCGCGCCGGCGCCGAGATTCGGCTGATAGGTATTGGTGGTGGCGGGGAAGTCCGTGGATGTGGTTGATCCCACCACGTGGACGGCTTGCACCGTGTCTACCTTAATGTCCTGGCCGATGTCGTTGCCCGAGCCGCCAAGATAAGTGAAGTAGGTCATCGGATAGGTCGACCCACTCAGATTGCCGATCTTGACGATGAAGGCGTCTTGCCCCCCCGGCACATTGATTGACCCGCTAGTGGGCTGAAATTTAGTCGCGCTGCAGGCGCCACAAACCCAGTCGGTCGAGTCCGTCCAACCGGTGACATAGGCGTTCCCGGAGGTGTCCACGTCAATGGCGTTGGCATAGTCATTACCGCTGGCGCCTATATAGGTGGCGTAGACCGGATTGGCGGCAGCCAGGTTCGGGTTGATTTTGGCAACGAAGGCGTCGGGAGTGGTCGTCGGGGTTTGCGAGGTGCAATTATTCTTGCCGGATTCGTTGAGGCACGACTGCTGCGCATTGAAGAGCGGAAACGACGCCAGCGCCAAACCGCTCGGGATCTGGTTCAGCATGTTGGTGGTGCCGGTGAAATACATGTTGGGAGAAGTATTCGGGGGAGGGTCCACCGCAATGCCGCCGCCCACCGCAATTATCGGCACTCCGGTTGCCGCAGACGGATATCCCCCACCGTAGTAGGTGGAGTAGAGCATGCTCTGGAAACCGCTGGCGGTCGTGCTGATCTTGCTGGCGAAGAACTGGAGGTTCCCGGGAGAGTTCGACACCGTCTGAAAGCCGTTCGGGCTAGCGGGGAACGGGTATTGCGTGGTAGCGGGGTTGCTCGAAGTGGTGGTGCCGGTGACGTAGGCATTCTGAACCTCGTCGATGGCGAGTCCGGTGACTATATCCACTGCATTGCCCGCTGCATTGGTCCCGGCGAGATAGGTGGAATAGGCGAGATTGTAAACCACGGGGACGGGGGTCAGGGTGAGCGCACTGAGAAATCCATGGGTCCCGCTTATCGGGCCGGGTTGAGGGAGTGCGTTGCTGGTGGTAGGAAAGTCGGTAGATGTGGTCGTACCGGCAACGTAGATATTGCGGCTCAAGTCGACCGCGATTCCCGCCAGGCTGTCAATTTCGGGCGGCTGACCTGCAACTTGCGATCCGCCCAGATAGGTCGCATAAACCAGTTGCTGATTGGCCGGAGTGGGCGATTGCAGAGTCGGGTTGATTACCGCGATGAAGATGTTCTGCGCGCCCGCACCGCTAAGCTGCGACTGGATCGGGTTATTCGTGTTGGGCGGGACGGGCATGGGAAAGTCGGTTGAGGTGGTTGAGCCCGCGACATAAATCCAGTTGGCGGAGTCGATCGCGACTTTCACCAGATTCAGGGGACTTCCGCCGATCAGGGCGCCCTCGACGCCGTTGCTGCCGCCGAGGAAGGTCGAATAGCTTAGAACCGGGTCGATGACGAGTTCGCGGCTGTGATCGTAGTCTCCGATAGTGAAACCGATTTTGTTGTCGGCGAGCTGGCGGAAGCTTCCCGCGATCGTCTTCCGGGCGTTGCCGGACGGATTTCCGGACTCGGGCGTAGCGGGCTGATAGACGTTCGGCGCTTGGAAACGCACCTCGCCATGGTCCGTCGAAAGAATTAGATCGCCGGAATCGCCCGAATCTCCCGAAGTCGAAATAATGTGCGCGGAAATAATGTGCACGGAAGCGCCTTCGAAGCTCAGCGTAATCTGGTTCGGGTCAGCGCCGGGCGCGACCCGGAAGTCGTATTCGAGCTGTCCCTGATTGCCGTAGTACACAAGGTCGACGCCCGGATAAACCGCCTGATACTCCACGCGGGCAAATTGCGGAATGTCGCGACGCCACTTGGAAGGATCGTTTCCAATGAAGTAGCTACTCTTGCCGGGGAGTGGCTCGGTGCCGGAAATGTGGGCGGAAGAGTCTGCTCCGTCGAGCTTCATGCGAATCACAGAACTGGACGCACGCTGAGAGCTGAGAGCTGCCAGCGGAGAGCCGAGAGCTGAATGCTGAGTGCTGACGGCTGAAGTCTGCAGTTCCAGCACCGCTTCGTCGGCGGTCAGAAACAGGCCATAGCCGGCCCCGCGCGCCAGGAACTTGACCTGAGGAGCGGTCTGACCCTGATTCCGCTCGAAGAACAGCGGCAGCGACAGCGCCGTCGACGGAAGCGTCTGTTGGGCGGCAGATCGGAGTTCCGCAGATCTTTGCCCGGAAGATCCAGGCCCGCCGCTTTTGGCGGCGTGTACAGCGGTTCCAAGATAAAACACGACGCCTGCGCTGGCGAGCATGGCCGCCGCCAGAAACGCAGCCTTCATCCCATCTCCTGTCACCGAACGTCTCACCGATCTTCCTACCGACACAGGATAATTCCGATTCACGAAGCTCCTCCGATTTCCAATTGCGTGGGGTGAGAACAAGAAGGCGCACCAACACCTCTGCCGCTCGACGCCCCCTACGAAGCGGATGCGTACCTGTCACCAGAACTGGGTTGAACCAAACAAATACTTTTACATCCAACAGATACGCTGTCAAGCTGGGCAGACGCAATGGGCCGAATAGTGAGAAGCAAAAAGAGGGCCAAATGGTTGCAAGGAAGAAGGCAGGTCCAAGGTCTTAGGTCTCAGGAAGAACCTGGGCGATAAAATTACGAGCCCGATACATGAGACCTAAGGCCTGACATCTGGTTTTTTCAATTCCCCGATCTCTCGCTTCAGGCGTGCGTAACGGCGGACGATGGTCCACAAATAGGTGATGTGGATGACCCAGGTAACGGCGTAGGCGGCAAAGAGGTACTGTCCGTTTACGCTCATCGCACACTCCCGCGGGGGGCCAGCAGCGATTCCACGGCATGGGCGTGGTCGACGTCGCGCTGCAGCTTTTCCAGTCGATAGCGCGACCAGCAAACCATGAAAGCGAAGCAGGAAAACGCCAGCCAGTTGATGAGCAGCACGTGCAGCATGCGCGGATCGATCGATCCGCCTCCGCCCATGACCGGCTGCGGGTGCTGGGTGCGGAAGAACCAGATCGAGAAGTAGACGAAGGGCACGCACAGCGCGCCCAGAACCGCCAGGGAAGCCGCCAGTAAGGGCGTCTCTCCGCTGGAAGAGAAGCGGCGCAGAAAAAGATAGCTCACGTAGATAAGCCACAGAACCAGCGTCGAGGTCAGGCGCATGTCCCACGTCCACCAGATCCCCCAAACCGGACGCGCCCAGATCGGGCCCGTGACCAGCACGACGGTGCAGAAAACCACGCCGACTTCAGCACTGACCAGCGCGACGATATCGGCGACAGGGTTGCGCTTTATCAAATAGAAGACTGAGGCCCCGAAATTGATGAAGAAGAGGATGAACGCCGTCCAGGCCGAAGGCACATGGTAGTAGAAAATCCGCTGCACGTCGCCCATGGTCCGTTCGGTGGGCGCAACCACCAGCGCCTGGTAAAGCGCGTAGCTCAGCAGGATCGCGGTCAGCACGCCGAGGATGGGGAAGGCTTTTTTCATTCCGTTTCGTTATTTGCTGGCGGAGAGCCGGGCGTCCCGATCCGCCGCCATACTGCTGGACGGGCGAGACGCCCGTCCCTCCGCCGTATCATTCCGCGTTCAAGACGGTTTCAAACAAGAGCAAACACACCGTAGTAAACACCAGATCGTAGGTCACAAGCAACACGATCCAGAAACGCGCGCCTTCGCCGTTCAGTATAGCGGTGGTGGATTGCACCATGGCGAGGAGGGCCGGGATCGAGATTGGGAACAGTAGCAAAGGCAGCATAATCTCGCGGCTGCGGGTACGTAGGGACATGGCGGCGAAAAAAGTTCCGTTGACCACCAGCGCCCAGGTTCCGAGCACGGCCACCAGCAGCAGTTGCCAGGCTGGCCCCAGCGCCCGCAGCCGGTAAAACACGATGAACAACGGAGTCATGAGCGCTTCCAGCACGGTCACGAAAATAAAATTGCCCAGTGTCTTTGCCATGAACAGCGAGTTCGCTGGAGCGGGCGAGACGCGGTAGGCGTCGAGCACCTGGTTGCGCAGTTCACGCGCCCAGGTCTGGTTGAGCGCCACCACCGCGGCGAACAGAAATGCCACCCAGATCAATCCGCCGGCGATCTGGCGCGATTCTTCGGCGCTCGGATCGAACGAAAAACTGAACACGACCACCACCAGCAGAGAAAAGAACAGCATGGAGTTGATGGCGTCCTTCGATCTCCACTCGAGGCGGAGGTCTTTGAGCAGGGTGACGCGGGTGATGCTGGTGGGCGGGGTCGCAGTGTGCGGAGTCATGGCGTGCTCTCCCCCGATCTTTCTCCCGCTTCCGAACACCCGTCCGTCGGCCGTTTCAGTTCCCGCGTGCGCCCAACAATTTTGCCGGATTCCATCCAGACGAACTCATCGGCCGCGCCCTCGAGCAACGATGCCTGGTGGGTGACGATGAATAGCGTTTTGCCCTGATCGCGGGTGCGGGCCAGCAGGTGGACCATTTCCGTTGCGGAGTGGGTGTCCACATTCGAGAAGGGCTCGTCGAGCAAAAGGATTTTGGGGTCGTTTAATAAAGTCCGCGCCAAAGACATGCGCTGCTTCATGCCTTGCGAATACTGGCCGACGGGGCGGACGAGATCGGGATCGAGACCGACCGCGCGAATGACCTCCGCGCACCGCGTGCTGCTGGTGATTCCGTACAGCCGGGCAAAGTATTCCAGGTTCTCCATCCCGCTCATCTCGTCATAGAGCAGAGAAGGATGCGCCATGTAGCCCACCTGCTGGCAGATGTCGTGAAATTTGCTGGAGCCGAGGATTGAGATCTGCCCGCTCGACGGCTGGTTGAGGCCCGCCAGTGTGCGCAGCAGCGTAGTTTTACCGGCGCCGTTATCGCCAAGAATGGCATAGAGTTTGCCGCCGGAAAACTCCGCGGTAACGCCGCGCAGCGCGGCAAAACGGCCAAACTGTTTGATCAGGTTCGAGACAGTGATGACGCTGACGGGGAGCGGCGTGTTTTCAGTCAAAGGAATAAAGGAATGGAGGCTAATTCGCCATCCCGCTCGACCCGGAATTCTGACTCTGCGAACTCTGGGCCTGCGACATGCTCTTACCGGACTCAGCGGCCGGAGTGGCTCCGGGCTGACCGGGCTGCGGCGCGTACTTCGACGCGCACTTGGCTTGTAATTGCTTGGCGTGGAAGACGCCATCGCGTCCGAAGCTGCCATCGGCCAAGGCTTGCGAGTCGTCTTTAAAAGTGTCGGGCGGAGCTTCAGTCCCGGTATACGAAACGGGCAGCGTCAGGTCGTTCTCCTTCAGCATGAAATCCACTCGAGTTCCGGAGCGCTTGATCGATCCCGGCACCACGTTTCCAGCCACACGCAGACGCTTGGCGTAAGCCTCTTTTCCCATGCCGTTCAATTCCTTGATGGTGACGTAGTAGCTCTTGCTGTCCTGCACGCCGGTGTAGGCAAGATAGCCGAGCGAGAGCAGAATCAGCACGGTGACGGAACCAAATTTCAAATATTTGCTGGCTTCGCTGGACATAGACACCCCACCCTTGCTTAAGACTGTACGCGCTGCCCCGGTTACGGGTCAAGGTGCGCGCCGGTCAAGATGCACAGGTTACGATACACCTCCGCGCTGCTGCTGTCCGTTCGTCGCGGCTCTTGCGGATCCCGCATTTACAATGCTTCAGCGGCATTATACGAACTCACAAACGCAGCCTGATTTCGTGCGACCGTTCGGAGCGAGTTCGAAAAGAGTTCGAAGACAATTCATGCCAAGCACCTTTGAGCTTAACCCGTCCTTCTGCTTCACCCTGCTGGGCACGTTCGCGATTTACCTGTGGACGCGCCCAACGCGTTCTGCGAGGCTGGCGGTTTTCATCCTCGCGGTTGCGCTGCGGGCGGCGTGCGTGCGACGGATGGGCGGCCTGGGCGCCTATTATGGCGTGTGGTGGATTAGCTGGGGAGCCTTTCTCGGCATCGCCAGCCTCGTGGTTCTGGCCGCTCAGGTCGTTCCATGGCGAGACCGATCGCGCGACCCATTACGCGAGCCAGAGCGGAAGTCTCGTCGTCAAACCTTTTATGCCGGTGCCGTCTTTCCTCTCTGCAGTCTGCTGATCGGTTACACCGTGCCTCTGACGACCTGGCTTCGCCCCAGGACCTACGATGCTTTCCTGCTGGCATTTGACGGCGGCCTCGGGTTTCAACCAAGTTTCGTGCTGGGGCGGCTTCTGCCGGAGGGCTCAACCGCGTGGGGCCTGACCACGACCGTTTATTACGCCCTGCCGCTGGCGGCCTGCATTCTCTATGCATCGCATCGGACGCGAGAGCGGCAAGGTGTTTTGATTCTCGCGCTGTTTCTATCCCTGATGCTGGTGGGGTTTGCGCAGTATGGAATCTATCCCGCCGTCGGCCCGAGGTATGCGTTTGGCGCGTTATTCCCTTGGCATCCGCCGCTGCTTACGCAGATTGCGATTCAACCCATGACCGTACCCGACGCCCCGCGCAATTGCATGCCTTCGCTGCACCTGGCTGGCGCTTTGGCCGTCTGGTGGAACTCACGCCTTTGGCCGCGATGGGGAAGACTGCTGGCGGGTTTGTTTTTGTGGGCAACAATTTTTTCTACGCTGGCATTGGGAGAGCATTATCTGGTGGACCTGGTGGTCGCGCTTCCGTTCACGCTGATTTTCCAGGCGGCATGGACCGTGTCTGTTCCGCTCCCGCAGTCTGTCCGCCGAACGCCGCTCGTGGTCGGGACGATGCTCACGCTTGCCTGGTACGTACTCCTGCGCTACGGCTTGCGGCTGTTCCTGATTTCGCCGGTAATTTCGTGGAGTTTGATTCTTCTCACCGTAGGTTGGTGCCTGGTGCTGGAGAAAAAATTAAGCGCCGTTGCCCGAGCCGGAGAGTTGCTGCCCGCGCAGGCGTGACCGGGGTCAGCGCCGGGTAGCTTAACTTCCTTTTTCCCGCTCGTAAGGCTTTTGCATGTATCGGCGGCATTCCTCGAGCGCGCCCTGGGTATTGTCGTTAGTCTGGATGGCCTGCCGGTATTCATTGACGGCGCGTTCGCGCTGGCCGGTTACGTCGAAAATCTTGCCCAGTTGCAAGTGGCTCCAAACCTCGGTCCAGCGCGGCTCCCCGTCGCCATTCAGCGAGGCCCGGTAGGCGTTCGCCGACGCCTGATAATTCTTCTGCATGTAAAACACCTCGGCGACCCGGTAGTGAGCGAGCGAACTGTTCTTGTTGACTTCGAGCGCCTTGTTGAATTCGCTCAGAGCTCCCGCCAGATCGCCTTGCTGGATCAGGCCCTGTCCACGCACGATGGAGGAGCGCAGCTTGATGTCCCTGGAGTTGGTCAGCACGCGGTTTTCGGGATCGACCGTGATCCTTCGCGGGCGTCCAAAGGTTTCGACCGAAAACGGGGAATCTGTGCCCACCACCTCAATGCGTTTTTCTTCCGTTCTTCCATCTGTATCGATTCTCAAATTAACCGGCATGCGGAACAGATCCAGATCCTGCGCGATGGCGCCGACAATGCGGAAGCCTTTGTTGTTGCCGAGCCGATAGACCGTGTACTTGGCCTTGAACTCGGGGGCGCTGGTGGAGTCCATCCACTGCGAGTAGAACCAGGTGAGTTTCTCGCCGTACACTTTCTCGCTGAGTTCGCGGAAATCATCGGTGTTGGCGGACTTGCCCGCATACTTGGTGGCGAAGTCGCGCATGATCGCCAGATACTTCTTCTCGCCCACAACCCAGCGCAGCATGTGCAGGATCATGGCGCCCTTGTCGGTGACCAGAGACTGAAATTCGGGAGAAAAATAGTCCAGCTTGGCGGCGCTTGAAAGCGGTACGCTGTCATAGGCGAGCGCGCCCACCGACATGTCCTTCACCATTTCCCCGAGTCCGGCTGCGCCCGCTGCGCTCTCTACGTAGCGAGCTTCGGAGTAGCGCGCGAAGCCGTCGCTGATCCACCAGTCGTCCTTCGACGCCGGACTCACCGAGACGCCCCACCACTGATGAGCAATCGTATTGGCTAGTAACCGGTAGTTGGTCTTCTCCGTGATGGCGCGGCTCGAAAGCGCTGCGATTTCGGGCGCCCACGCCGAGGGCACCGTGTCATCCGGGATCTCAACAATTTTCAACCGCGTCGAGGGTGCGACCCCATAGTGGGTGACGAAAAAAGTGAACTCCTTGATCGCGGTCGATGCGTACTCCGCGCCCAGGTCCTGTTTATTTGGTTTGAAGAACACGTGCAAGTCGAGGCCCGCTTCATCGCTCTTGAATTCCTTGAAGGTGCCCGCAATGATCGTGCCCGGGAAACTCGGCTTGTCCCACGTGAAGGTGAAGGTCTTGGAGTTCGCCAGCGCGGTCGCGGGCTTCTTTGATGTTGATGTTGCAGTTGCCGCCGCCGCCGCGGACGGTTCCTTCCCGCTCCCAATTACCACCATGTGCGCCGGGACGGTAACGCTGATCGTCGCAGTAAAGCGGTTGACGCCGTAGCCCGCGACCGGAAACCACAGTCCGGGGTAAAGCAGGTAACTTGTATCCGGGCCGACATAGGCGAGCTTCAATCCCTGAACCGGGCTGTCCTCGCCGCTTTCCAGCGTGCCTTCGTATTCGAAGTAAAAGGTGGTGCTCGCATTTTTTGCCAGGCCGCTCGTGAGCGCGAACCGCACCGTCGAATCCTGCGTGTTGCGCTCCGGAGTAAGTGGCTTGTTATTGGCGTCGGTGAGCTTCGTAATGCGCAGCGCGTTGTTCAACTGCAACGTGACCACGCTGAGGTCTTCGAGCGCCGTGACCTTTACCGTAGCGCGCGCGGTGAGCTTGTGAGTCTGCGGCAGGAGTTCGACGTCGATCTGGTAGTCGTCAGCCCGCAGGCGCGTTTTCTCGGCCGCCAGCGCCGGACGGTTCGCGACCAAGCCAAGAAACAACGAGAGAAAAAAAACAACAGATAGACAGAGCGCCCGGCGCGCTGGTCGAGAGTGGCAGAGCTTCAAGTAGAGTCTCCTGGCAGGGCTACAGTTTCTAAGATGTTAATTTTCCCGCAAAAGATGCTGGGTCGACAAGGGTTAGCGAAATTTGTTTGGGTTTCGTGCGGCGCGGTTTCGTGTGGCCTTCGACTTCGCTGAGGCCAGGCTCTGTCCGCGGCCTTGGACTTACGGTTCACATTCGGCTGATCTCCTGCAAGATGATCTCCGCCGCCATTTCCGAAGGATGCGCGCCCGAGCCGCTCCCTTGCTTCAGTCTGGCCTTCACCGCCGCCAACCGCTCGATCATGCGCGACCGCGGCTCGCCGTCGGGGATGATCTTGTTCAACTCCGTGACGACGTTTTCAACGGTAAACTTGTGCTGCACCAGTTCGGGGACGACCTCTTCGCCGGCAATCAGGTTGACCATCGCAAAGTAAGGAACTTTCACACGCGGCTTGCCCAGCGCGTAAGTTACCCGAGATACGCGGTACACCATGACAAACGGAGTGCCCATGAGGGCGGCCTCAACCGTAGCCGTGCCGCTGGCGACAATCCCGGCACGCGAGTGAAACAACGCGGGCAGCGCGTCGGCGACCAAGTGAACATTCCCCCGTAGAGACGCGGCTTGCCGCGTCTCAGTCAATCCCTTCAGAAAAGCCGCGTCAAGCGTGCGCGCCACCGGCAGCAGGAATTCATAACCACTGCCCAGGCGATCTTTTCCTGGGCGATCTTTTTCTAGACAATCTTTCTCCAGACGATCTTTCTTTAGGCGATCCGCCGCCTCGAGGATCGTCGGCAGGTTCATGCCCACTTCTTTCCGGCGGCTGCCCGGCATCAGCGTGATCCAGGGCTTCGTGGCGTCGATCTGGTTCTCGGCCGCATAAGCTTCGCGAGTAATTTCAGGCGCGGGCAGATCGGCTAGCGGATGGCCGACAAAGGTCGCGTCCACTCCAAGATCGCGGTAGAACTTTTCTTCGAAGGGAAAAATCACCAGCGCTTTGTTGACATACCTGCGCAACAACTTCACGCGTCCCTGCCGCCACGCCCAGAACTGCGGACAGACGTAGTAGACGACCGGAATGCCGCGCCTGCGCATCTGCCGCGCTACGCGCCAGTTGAAGGCAGGCGCGTCGATGACGACGGCCAGCGCCGGCCGTTTCTCATCGGCCGATCGAATCAGTTTCCGATAGAGCCCAAGAATCTTCGGCAGATGGCTAACAACCTCAGTGATGCCGACGACCGCAAGCTCCTTGGCATCGACAACAATTTCGCAACCGGCAGCAGCCATTCGCTCTCCGCCTGCGCCGAAGAATTCAAACCGCCCGGCTTGCGTAGGGGCGGACGCATTCGTCCGCCCGGCGGAGCGAAGCTCCGCCGCCACACGAGCAGGAATGTCCGCCTGCCGGCGCAGCGCTTCCATCAACTGCGCGCCGTACATTTCGCCCGAGGCTTCGCCGGCCGAGATGAGAATCCGCACGGGGACATTGTAACGGGACAAAATGGAAGCGGCGTTCAGTCGTCGGCGTTAGCGGGCGAGGGCGCCCGCTCCACACTGATCTCCTGATCCTTGTATTGCAGTTGATAGAGCTTGTAATAAATCCCGCGCTGGGCCAGCAGTTGCTGGTGCGATCCCATCTCGCGGACCTGGCCTTTGTGCATCACGATGATCTTGTCGGCGCGTTGGATGGTCGAGAGCCGGTGCGCGATGATCAGCGCCGTTCGCCCTTCCACCATGCGGCTGAGCGCGTCGCGTACCCGGAACTCGGTCTCCGTATCCACGCTCGAAGTCGCCTCATCCAGAATCAGAATCTTCGGACTATGCGCCAGCGCGCGCGCGAAACTGATCAACTGTTTCTGTCCAGTCGAGAGCGTCGAGCCGCGTTCGCGCACTTCCTCCTGGAATCCTCCCGGCAAGCTCCGGATGAAGTCGGCGAGGTTGACGTCCTCCGCCGCCTGTTCCACGTCTTGGTCTTGAATGCGCGCCGTCCCCAGCCGGATGTTGCCCTCGACCGTGCCGCTGAATAGAAACGGATCCTGCAAGACGACGCCGAAACGGCTGCGCAGTTCGTCGAGGTTCATCTCTTTGATATCCACGCCGTCGATGCGCACCGCTCCGCGCTGGAACGTCGTAGAAGCGCATCAGCAGCGAGATCAGCGTAGTCTTGCCCGCCCCCGTGTGCCCGACGACGGCGATAGTCTCACCCGGTTCAAGCACGAAGCTAACGTCGCGCAATACCCAGTCGGGTTCTGATGTTTGTGCTGGAACGTTGTACGCGAACCACACATGATCAAATTCAATCCGCCCCGGCCCCTGCGGACGCTTCGCGATCGCCGGCGAGGTCACCTCAAGCTTCGTATCCAACAGCTTGAACACGCGCTCTCCCGCCGCCATCGCCGACTGCAGGATGTTGTACTTCTCGCTCAGATCCTGAATCGGTCGGAAAAATCGCTGCGCGTACTGCATGAACGCGACCAGCACGCCGAGCGTCGCCACGCGCCGGATCACATCATTCCCCCCGAACCAGATAATGCTGGCGATGGCAATCGCGGACAGTATTTCGACCACCGGGTAATAGACCGCGTACGCCATGATGGCGTCTTTAAACGCCTCCATGTGCGAGGCGTTGATGTCGGAGAATTTATTGAGGGCGCGTTTCTCGCGATTGAAGAGCTGCAACACCAGCATCCCCGAGACCGCTTCCTGCAAGTAAGCGTTAATTCGGGCGATTGCCGTGCGGATGCGCCGGTAGGAATCGCGCACCTTGTCGCGAAAAATCTTGGTCGCGTACACGATCAGCGGAAGCACGGCGAAGGTGATGAGTGCCAGCTTCCAGTTCATCTTCATCATGATCGCGATAATGCCGGCCAGCACGAAGACATCTTCAAAAATCGAAACCACGCCCGCCGTGAACATTTCATTCAGCGCATCAACGTCCGTGGTCACGCGCGTCACCAACCGGCCCACCGGGTTCTTGTCGAAAAACCCGACGTGCATGTGCTGCAGGTGGCGAAAAATCTGGCTGCGCAGATCGAACATCACCTTCTGCCCGGTCCACTGCATCAGGTAAGTCTGGATGAACTCCAGCGTGAAAGTGAAGATGAGAATTCCGACGTAAAGCCCGCCAATCTGCGCGATGCCGGTAAGCGGAGCGGCGCTCAGCCGGTCGCCAATCCAGGAATGGGAATAGGAATTTGGCGACTTCGCCAGGTACTTGTCGATGGCAATCTTGGTGAGAAACGGCCCCAGCACGTCCAAGCCCGACTTCAGGATGATCGCCCCGAGTGCCACCACCACATGCCACTTGTACGGACGCAGATAAGTAAGCAGCCGCCGCATCAGTCGGCCGTCGTACGCTTTTCCTAATACTTCTTCTTCCTGATCGGAGGCCATTGGTGGCGCGAGAGATCACCGTAATTGAAGATCTCCCCAATAAAGATTACCCCAAGTAGATGGCCAAACCGCCGAGCGGGATGGAAAAGATTCGGCTCGCGTGCACACGGCTCGTGCAGGACAGGCGGATCGCCTCTCCAAGCCGAGCAAAGCTCTCCCCGCTCCGGCAAAGCCAGGCGCGGATGTTATGGAACAGAGGAAATTCCGGAGGGTCTTTGCAGCCGCTCCAGATGGGGACCGTTTCCTAGCGTTGCGAGCCGGCGAAATGGATATACAACGGCTGCCGTTTTGTTTTGGTGGCGCGGACTAAAGCTCCGTTCCTATCAGCGACGACGCTCTCGTTACATCCACTCGCCCACTTTCGCGCCATGAGGAGAGTTTTTGCGCTTTTGAACCCTCTCCCTTTCTTTCCCGTGATCGGGGAAATTCGCTCGCATCCATTGATCCCCCTCCGCCTTCGTATCGAATTGCGCCTGTACCTGCCCCCGGTATTCGACGACCCACTTTTCGAGCTTGGCTCGCCATTCCAAGTAGACCTTCGTGTCCATTTTTGCAACCTTACCTCATCACGGCTTGCGAAACCATGATTCTAATCGGTTTCGTTTATTGCTCTAAATTCTACGTTTCCTGTCGGCTTCAGCTCACCTCTCGGTCAGAAAGATGAACTTTTCCCTCCGCAAAGTGTAATGGCCTGGCGAAGGGCCTTGGCGAATCGAGCAGCATAAGGGGCAGGTAGTTCCCACAGTAGATCTGTAGAGGGCATTGCTGCCATCGCGGGGTGCCAATTTCTATCGTTTACCGTCAGACGGACCGCAGGCACCTTGTCTGCAGTGTGCACCGTGACGAGACTCACAGGCCCAAGGACATCGTGAGTAACCGTATCCACTTCGAGGGACGTCGGGTCGAGGTCCGACAAATTAACTTGCTGCCTAGTGTGATACGTTTCCTTCCAGTTGCTCCGCGTAGCGTAGACAAAAGTCACCTGACAGCCATTCACATCCGGTAGGAGATTTACGCGCGTATCGTCCTTTCCGTCCTCATGCGAGTAGATTGTCTTACCTTCCTGATCGGCGAGCGTGTTCTGAATCCAGTGCAACGTCTTCAAGATTTCCGGGCTAGTCTTGGGCGAAGACCCTCGCAGGGGGGAACCGATGGGAGCTTCTGCGGTAACATCCAGAATATCGGCCCTCTGCGCGCCCGACCACGGTTGGTACCGTAATTCCTTGTCCCGTCGCCACATTAGTTCGGGACTAATGCGTTTCCCCACTTGCATGTACGTGCAGTCGTGCTCAGCCATAGGCCGTCCCGGTTTATCTATACCGTCCGGCCAGTACAGAGTTTCGCGGCACGTTGCGGCCAATTGGCGGCCATCGTATTCGATGACGTAGCTACCGTGCTGGTAGGTCCGAACGTAATAAGAAGGTGGTTGGCTACCCCTCACTGTCTTGTGCGACGGAGCGGCGATGCCAGACTCCTTCTCTCCCGGCGACGCGGCGTCGGAGGGCAATCCGGTCGACACATCGGGTTTTGGTAGGTCTGGTTCTGGCGTGTCTGTACCGCGTTCGTTGGGCAAGTTCTGGAGCTTCGCGGATTGATGCGAGAGCAGGAGCTTCGCGTCGTTAACAGGAATCGCAAAGTTCAGATTTTCGCCGCCTTCGAGATACAAGGTATTGATCCCGACAACCTCGCCGCGCATGTTGAACAAGGGCCCGCCGCTGCTGCCAGGGGAGATCGGTGCAGTGGTCTGCAAGAATTTACCGCCTTGTTCTTTCGATGTTCGCACTCCGCTGATTATTCCGTTCGAGACAGTTGATTCAAGCAAGAGCGGATTGCCGATTGCAACGACTTCTTCACCGACTTGAATATCATCTGAATCGCCAAGCGCGAGCGTGCGGAAGGTTTTACCGTGGATTTTGATGATGGCGAGATCGCGGACTTTATCGGCTGCCAGCACGCCATCAACCGGAAACGCGGTACCGTCGGGGAATTTAACGACAGCGAGGTTGCCGGTCTCGATGACGTGGTAGTTCGTCACGATCACGCCGTCCGTGCTGACAACGAAACCAGTGCCCTGCGCTATGGGCTTACCGTTGGCCGCCGTGATGATGGTTACGATTGACCCATTCGCAGCTTTAGCTATCGCTGGTATGTCCTTTCGAAGCGGCACCGACTGTGCGGCAACGACACCAGCAACGATAAAACACAGAGAAATAAGCTGCGGCGCAAAACGTTTGACCATCTCTGTTTCCTCTACAAATAGTTATTGCTAAATCGTCCTGCCAGTCTTCTTGACGGGGCGCGCCCTCGCAACCGGCTTGGCAGTCCTCGGAGGTTTGACATCATGGACCTTCCCGCAATTCGGGCAGGATGTGACCTTGGCATTGTGATCGGCCATCTCGTGCAGAAAGGCTGAAAACGCTTGGCCGCAGTGATTGCATAGAAGATCGATCTGCTCAGCGCTCATATTTGTTCTCGTAACCATGCCACGTGCCACTTGTTGAGGGATCCCTTATTTCATTTTAAGCCACCGCAAGGCAACACCGCCTGAGGCCCCGTCCCTTAGAATAAAGTAAAGCAAAACATGCCCCTCGGCCTCTACATCTCGATCCCGTTCTGCCGGACCAAGTGCAGCTACTGTAACTTCGCCTCCGACGTCTTCTCGAGGTCGGCATACGAAAATTACGTTGCCCGCCTGCTCGAAGATATCGCCATCTCGCGCCAGCTTGCGACCGGCTTGGGATGTACGTACGACGATACCGCCGACTCCATATATCTCGGCGGAGGAACTCCGTCGATCCTCGAGGCCGCCCAGTTGCGGCGCATCTTTGCCGCCGTGCGCGGTCACTTTGTGGTTACGCCCGATGCCGAGATCACGGTCGAATGCGCTCCCGGCACGCTTACTCCCGCTCTCATCGAAACCTTGTTGCAATGCGGCGTGAACCGGGTGAGCCTGGGGGTACAGTCGTTTGTCGATCAGGAAGCGCAGTCCGTGGGACGGCTGCACAAACGCGCGACCGCTCTCGAAGAGATTGGTCGCCTGCGCGCGGCCGGCCTCGCCAACATTAACATCGACCTGATTGCCGGGTTGCCGCACCAGACGGCCGAAAGCTGGAGCTTCTCGCTATCGGAGACGATTGCCACGGGCGTTCCGCACGCGAGCGTCTACATGCTCGAAGTAGACGAGGATTCTCGCCTGGGCAGGGAACTGATCGCTGGAGGCGCCCGCTACCACGCCCACTTCGTGCCCGATGACGACGCGCCCGCGGATTTCTACCTGCAGGCATGTGAGACCCTGGCCTCCGCCGGCATCGCGCAGTACGAAATTTCCAACTTTGCCCGCACCGCATTGCATTCGAAAAACGGCGAGTTACAAAGTAACGAGTCGCGCCATAACCTGAAATACTGGACACGGCAGCCCTACCTCGGCTTCGGCGTAGATGCGCACTCGATGCTAGAGCTCGTGTGGGGACGGGCGCCCTCGCGAGCCTGCCCTGAGCGAAGTCGAAGGGTCCAAGCCGAGCGCAGCTCGGCGGCTGCTCGGGCTCATGGCAACTCCGGATTCGCGGTACGCGGCGTCGAGGAAGACCGGCACCAGGCCGTCCGCTTCGCAACCCCCGACTCGCTCGACGCCTACATGAATCGCGCTCCGCACACGGTGACTCCGGTTTCCGCACAGGCAGCAATTGAAGAAAGCTTCTTCCTCGGCCTGCGCCTCAACCGCGGTATCGATCTAGCACGCCTTCAAACGGAGTTCGGTTCGGTGTTCGAACCAGCGAACTTCTTGAAATTGGATTGTCATCCTGAGCGAAGCGAAGGACCTGCTGTGTGTCGGTACCCAGCAAAATCGGAGAGTTCTTTGTCGCCTTCACGACCTACGGTCAGCCGAGATGCCGTCGCAACTTGGGAATCCGCGATCCAGCAATGCGTACACGACGGCCTGCTCGAACAGCAAGGCACAACCCTGCGCCTCACCGGCCGCGGCCGTCTCTTATCCAACGAAGTATTTGCCAGATTTCTTGCCGAGGAAACACAAGTGGGAACCGGCCACGTGAATCCACGTTAGTTGGCCGATCAATGCCGTTCGGCTTTTGGCCTATCCGGTTCCCACCATCTCAAAAACCGTGGGCAGGCCGACGCCGAAGCCGATATCGAAGATGGGCTCCTCGAATTCCAGAGCCTCGATGCCGGCCTCTCCTGAAGGACTCATCCACACAATGCGAAATTGCGCCCGCAACGCGCCAAGTTGCACGTCGAGCACTTCACCCGTCTGCACCTTCGAGCGGAAGCCGATCAGAACTGCCCCGTGGTTGCTGAAGTTGCGCACCCGAGCAATCTCCGCGAAAGGCCGCGCCATTTTGTCCATTCCCCAGATGCGTACCTGCAACTCCAGGTTCAGTCTGCGCTCTTTTCGCCGATCCATTCCCGCTCCCAGCCCCGCTCCGATTTCAGCTTAACGTTTCAAGCGGATCATAACTACGAACTCCGTAAAGCGAAACGTCACATCAGTTACACGCGAACGAGTTCCCGAAGTTACATTGCATGACAGAAGGAGCAGTGGAGAGAATAGTTATTGTCTGCCTATAGCTTAGAGATACTACAAAACGCACTCATGTTCCACGTGGAACACTTTTGAACACAAACAAAGGACTTAGTCGAAGTCTTTTAGCGAACACGCCCCCGGCCCCCGAGCGTTGCCGCACGACCCGCATGGTCCCGCCGACATCGACGGCTGGCTCGTTGCTCCGCTCTTGGCCGACACCGCGAACACGGAGAGTTGCGGCTCCAGTTTCTTGCTCTGGCACTTCGGGCACTCGACTTTCTGTTTGCCGAAGACCAGGGCTTCGAACTCGTGATGGCACTCCTTGCAGACGTACTCGAAGATGGGCATGTAAAAACTCCACGAAGAAAATTGCTGTCTCCTATTTAAAATCAAAGCGTGGGTACTTCGCAAACACACGAGGGAACGCGGCCCTTCAAACCGCGCCGCTGGCTGCGCGGCGGGCACGTGCAGACGGTTGCCAGCTTTTTAATCCCGCGACGCTTTCATCTGCCTGTGCCCGAGGAGCGGTTGATCGAAGTGGAACCCGGCGTCCAGGTGCTTTGCCGCTGTCACTGGCAAACGGATCGAGCACATGGGCTGACGATTGTTATTGTTCACGGGCTCGAAGGGTCGAGCGACTCGCAGTACATGCTCGGCGTCACTGAGAAAGCGCTGGCTGCGGGAATGAATGTGATTCGTTATAACCAGCGCAACTGCGGCGGCACGGACGCGCTCGCGCCCGTGCTTTATCACTCGGGGCTGTCGAATGATGTCGCGGCGGTGGCGCGCGAGGTCATTGCGCGCGACGGCGTTTCGCGCCTGGCGCTGGTGGGCTTCTCGATGGGCGGCAACATCGTGCTCAAACTGGCGGGGGAATGGGGATCGCAGGCGCCGCCGCAGTTTCGAGCCGTCGCGGCGTGTTGTCCGGCGATTGACCTGGCAACGTCGGCGGATGCGCTGCACGAACCGGCCAACCGGATTTACGAAAAATATTTCTTGTGGGCGCTGCATCGCCGGATGATTCAGAAGGCGCGGCTGTTTCCCGGCCACTTCGATGTGAGCCGCCTGCGCGGCATCCGGAGCCTGCGCGAGTTTGATGACAAGGTGACGGCTTACTATTGCGGCTTCACGGGCGTCGACGATTACTATGATCGCGCTTCGGCGGCGCACGTGGTGGAGCGGATCGCGGTGCCGGCGCTGATTTTGTACGCGGCGAACGATCCGTTTATCCGCATCACGGCGGAGACGCGGCGGAAGATTTCGTCGAACCCGAACATTACCTTCGTCGAGACGGGCGATGGCGGGCACTGCGCGTTCATGGGAGCAGCGGCCAAATCGCCCGCTGGTGTGGGGAATGCGAGCGATCGTCGTTATGACGACGGTTATTGGGCGGAGCGCGAGATCGTGAACTTCCTGCGCCGATTCTGATGGCTCCAGAGCACTAACGAAAACGTTGCTTATGCCAATGCCTACACGGGCTGGACTCGCCGGCTAATCTTTTTCCAGTTGATCTTCTTCCAGTCGAATCTTTTCCAGTCGATTCGGGTGCGGAGGAGCGAAAGGAGCAGCATGAATAGAGAAATTTCCAGCAATCCTCGCGAGGCGGTGAGGATGGATTGGGCTCGTTTGGGAAGAATGGCGAACCGTCCGTAGACGAATTCTATGTGGACCCAGTAGACGAGGAGTGATGTCTGGCCTAGTTGAATTAGCGGGCTGAAGCCGCGGGTGGCCAGGCCCCATTGGCACCAGGCATAAGTCAGGAAGGCGATCACTAACAGGAGACCTATGCGCATCATTAGGAAGTTAGGGCTGGTGTGCCAATAGTCATAAGTGGAGTAAAGATGGAAGGAGGAATGGTCGAGTTGGCGCGCTGCCAGGATTGCTGCTGCTCCCGCGGCGGCGAAGAAAGCCAGCGTTTTGGCGGTGTGGGCGCGGGCTTGGTCGCTGAAGAGAATGAAACCGGCGGCTAGGCCGGCGAAGGCGAAGGCGGCCCAGGGGAAAAGGGGGAATAGCCAGGGCTGGGGGGCACCGAGGTTGTGACACCCGTTGATGTAGGATTCGAGCGGCCAGGGCAGCCAGGTTGGTCGCCAGGTGGTGTAGAGGGGCGGAGTTAGCAGGGCGATTAGAGCCGCGGCGGCGAGGGCAGCGGCTACTAACATAGAACGGCAGCGGCTAAAGCCGGACCCATTTTCAACTCCTTCCGGTATGCCTGAAGGCATACCCAGATACAAACCGAGCGTCTTTCCGGAGACTGTTAGCGTGAGGCCGCAGGTTAGCGCCATTAGGATCATGGATAGGCCGATGATGTTTAAAACGTCCACTCGGAGTAAGTCGGACCATGGCGCCCATCCCCAGGCTATTAGAAATTCCTGCAGGCGGAAGAGGAGTCCGAAGGCGAAGATTTCGGCGCCACGGCGGAACATGGTGCGAGTGATTTCGGCGGGGGTCAGTCGTTTGCGAATGAGTTTGTCGGTGACTAGGGCGAAGGAAACTCCGGCTAGAAAAAGAAAGAGGGGCGCGGGCAGAGTGCCGAGGAGTTGCGATCCTTTCAGGAAGCTGGTTTTGCGAGCGTCGCCGCCTAGCCATGCGTCGTAACAGTGGGTCTGGAACATCAGGACGCAGGCCAGGCCGCGCATCCAGTCGATCCAAGCGAGACGGGAAGAAGGGGCCGTGGTCACGGACGAGAGTGTAACGTGCGAACGGGGGCGGGGCCAAGGTGAAAGGCGGACGGGCGAGGGCGCCCTCTCTCCATCGGCGATTCACTTCTTGCTCAGGCCTTTGCGCTGCCCGCAGGGAATACAGAGGTCCTTCGCTTTGCTCAGGATGACAGCGCAAAATTAATGACAGCGCAAAGTTTACGCCCATCGAAGCGAGGCATGCTAGCATTTTTGGAGAAGGAATCTACCGTGAAGCGCAGGTTTGGTATCGGCCGCGTTATTTTGAGTCTGCTGATCGCGGGTTGTTTCTCGCCTCGGGCATTCGCTAAGGATGAGCCTAAGTGGATCGAAGTGCATTCCGCGCATTTTTCCGTGCTTACCGATGCGGGAGACAAACGCGGGCGGGAAGTTGCTTTGCGGATGGAGCAGATGCGGGCGGTTTTTGGACAGCTGATACTGAAAGACAAGCTGAAAATGTCGGTGCCGGTCACCGTCATCGCGCTTAAGAGCGACAAGCAATATGCCTTGGTTGCTCCGGTGAAACAGAGCACGGCGGCCGGGTTTTATGTGCCGGGGTGGGATCGGGTTTATATCGTTCTGAATCTTTTTGAGACCGATTCGTGGCACGCGGTGGCGCATTCGTTGGCGCACTATCTTTTGAATTACAACTATCCTCCGGTGCAGGGCTGGTTTGACGAAGGTCTGGCGGAATACTTTGGATCGATCTATATCGGCAAGGAAGTGGAGATTGGAGGCGATCCGGAACTGCAGCCGGAGTGGCACGAAGACGTCTTCGATGTTATGCGGCGAGATCCGAATGTGCCGCAGTCGCTGACGCAGTTGGTAAGTTCTCCAGTATGGCTGTCGATGGTGGACCTGTTCACGATGAAGCACGACGAGTCGGGGATGCGCGAGGGGACGCATAACACGCTGTACTATGCGCAGGCTTGGATGGTCGTCCACTATCTGCTGAACAAGAATAAGATGCCGGAGGCGGGGACTTACTTCGATCTGGTGGTGAATCAGAAAATGCCGGTGGAGAAGGCAACGGTGCAGGCGTTTGATATGTCGCCGGCGCAGATGGAAGAGGCGGTCAAGACTTATTTCAAAACGCTGAGCGGGTTGGGCATTGCGCTCGATCAGGCGAAGAAACCGGTTGCAAATCCGGCGGACATTCAGCAGCCGAATCATTTCGCGCTGCCGTTTGGCTTGGACGACGTCGGGATGGCGGTCAATTCGGTTAAGGATGAAGAAGCTAAAGCTGTGATTGGCGACGTGATGGCGCGCATTCCGGATCGTCGCGATCAGGCGCTGCACGAATTGCAGCAACTGACGGCGGATCCAAAAGATAATGAGGCGGCGCATCGCGGGCTGGCGCGGGAATATTTGCGGGAGAAGAAATTCGACGCGGCCGCCGACGAATTGGAGAAGGCGTCAGATTTGAATCCGCGCGATCCATGGATTTGGTATTACCGTTCGGCGCTGAAATATCAGACGGCGCAGGCGACGCGGCAGGAGATTCCGGGGCTGGCAAACATGATGCAGGATCTGCGGGCGGTGACGGATTGGTATCCGGAGTTAGCCGACGCTTATAACATGCTGGGCATGGCGCGCGTGGAGGGGGGCGGAGTCAACTCGGCGCTGGAGGCGCAACGGCAGGCGATCGCGCTGGCGCCGCGCAATGTGGAGTATCAGTTCAACCTGGGGCAGATTTATGTTGCGGCGAAGAAGTGGGATCTGGCGCGGGAGGTGTTTACGCGGCTGAAAGCGGGACTGGATCGGGCGGCGGCCGCGGCGGCGGCGCAGCAGTTGGACGATTTAGAGGCACTGCAGAAGTATGGAGTGCGTCCGCAGCGAGCAGGGGAAAGCGCGGCGCCGGCGGGCGCGGCGAGCACTCCTTCGGCGGGGACGAACGCGGCTGCAGCGGCCGTGGGGGCAACGCAAGATCAAGATGAGGAGGCGGATGCGGCGCCGAAACCTGCGCCCGTCAAACCGGGGACGACGGGGCCGGTGCAATTTTTGAGAGGCAAGATCGTGAGCAGCGACTGCTCCAAGCCTCCCGAGGCTACGGTTACTATTTTGAGCGGCATGACGACTTATAAGATGCATGCTTCGGATTACAAATCGTTGTTGGTTATTGGGGAGGACCAGTTTTCCTGCGAGTGGAAGAACCGTGTCGCATCGGTGAACTATCGCGCGGTGGGGAAGAACGCAGGAGAATTGGTGTCGGTAGAAGTGCACTAAGCACGACGAACCGGCGCGGGTTTTCAGAACCTGTGCGGCACTGGGACCGACGAAAATATGCGAAGATGGAGTTTGGGAGAGCAAGCCGATGGAGAACCCACTCAAGCTAAAACGCATTCACCATGTTGAATTCTGGGTTGGCAATGCCCGGCAGGCGGCTTATTTCTATCGCAAGGGATTCGGCTTTTCGCAGGTTGCTTACAGCGGACTGGAAACGGGCCAGCGTCAGCGCGCTTCTTATGCGCTGAGCCAGGGCAAGGCGAACTTCATTTTGACCACGCCTATGACGCCGGACGATTTGGCGGCGGATCACATCCGCAAGCATGGCGATGGCGTGCGGGATATCGCGTTGGAGGTGGAGGACGCGGACGAGGCTTTTGAGGAAGCAGTGCATCGGGGAGCTCAGCCAGCCGAGGAACCGCACGACATAAAGGATGAATACGGCGCCATTCGTCGCGCCGCGGTCCATACTTATGGCGACACGATCCATTCGCTGATCTCATATAAGGATTACCAGGGGCCGTTTCTGCCGGGGTTCATGGCGGCGCCGCTGGCTGGGGACGACTGCGGCATTCTGCGCATTGACCACATCGTGGGGAATGTGGAACTCGGCAAGATGCAGTACTGGGCGGATTACTACACTCGCGTCTTCGGGTTCCATCGTTACATCACGTTCGACGATAAGGATATTTCGACCGAGTACAGCGCATTGATGAGCATCGTAATGTCGGATGATTCGCATTCGGTGAAATTTCCGATCAATGAACCGGCTGCGGCGCGCAACAAGAGCCAGATTCAGGAATACATCGAAGCTTACGGCGGAGCAGGGGCGCAGCACATCGCGTTGCAATGCAAGGATGTCATGTACACGGTAGGAAAACTGCAGCGTAACGGGCTCGATTTTCTGCGGGTTCCCGACGCGTATTATGACCTGCTGCCGGCGCGGGTCGGGCCGGTCGAGGAATCCCTGGCAGAGTTGCGCTCGCTGGGCATACTGGTGGACCGCGACGAGGAAGGCTACCTGCTGCAGATTTTTTCGAAGCCGGTGGAAGATCGGCCGACCGTGTTCTTTGAGGTTATCCAGCGCAAGGGCAGCCGCGGATTTGGCAAAGGGAATTTCAAAGCGCTGTTTGAATCGATCGAGATGGAGCAGGCGCGGCGCGGGAATCTGTAGGGGCTGACCCTCAGCGGCTAAGAAGCCGCTTATATGGCGGGTTCTGACGGCATGGCTGAAGCCATGCCCCTTCAAAGCGATTCAGAACCAAAGGCGAGAATGACCAACGGAAAAACGGCGAACGTAAGAGCGAAGATGCCAGCGAAAGGCGGGTTGTGTTATCAGTCGGGATTCGGCAATGAGTTTGCCAGCGAGGCGGTGGAAGGCGTTCTGCCGCGCGGGCAAAATGCTCCTCAGAAAGTGGCGCATGGGTTGTACACGGAACAACTGAGCGGCACGGCCTTCACCGCGCCGCGCGGCGTTAATCGCCGGACGTGGCTTTACCGGATGCGCCCGTCGGTGGCGCATAAGCCGTTTCAGCCGATCGAGCAGGGAAGGCTGCGCAGCGCTCCGTTCGACGAGGTGCCGACGCCGCCGAACCAGTTGCGCTGGGGTCCAATTCCGATCCCGGCTTCCTCTCAGCACACCGATTTCATTGACGGTCTGATTACGATGGCTGGCAACGGCAACACGCATACCCATGCGGGCGTTGCGATTCACATCTACGTTGCCAACACGTCGATGACGGATCGCTTTTTCTACAACGCCGACGGAGAGATGTTGATCGTGCCGCAAATGGGAGGGCTGCGGCTGCGCACAGAGATGGGCGTTCTCGAAGCCGAGCCCGGCGAGATTGCGGTGATTCAACGGGGAATTCGTTTCCGCGTCGAACTTCTGCAAAAAGAAGCGCGCGGGTACATCTGCGAGAACTACGGCGCGCTGCTGCATCTACCGGATCTGGGACCGATTGGCGCGAACGGACTGGCGAATCCGCGCGACTTTCTGGCTCCCGTAGCGGCGTTTGAAGATCGAGAAGGCGATTACCGGATGGTGACCAAGTTCCAAGGGAAACTCTGGGCGGCGGCGATCGATCACTCGCCGCTGAACGTCGTCGCCTGGCATGGGAACTACGTGCCTTACAAGTACGATCTCGCGAACTTCAATTGCATTAACACGGTGAGCTTCGACCATCCGGACCCTTCGATTTACACGGTGCTGACTTCGCCTTCGGAAATTCCGGGAACCGCCAATGTTGACTTCGTAATTTTTCCGCCGCGATGGATGGTCTCCGAGCATACGTTTCGTCCTCCCTGGTTCCATCGCAACTTTATGAACGAGTTCATGGGGCTGATCCACGGTGAATACGACGCCAAGGCGGAAGGATTCGTGCCGGGCGGCGCCAGCCTGCACAACTGCATGGCGGGGCATGGGCCCGATGCTGAAACGTTTGAGAAGGCGAGCAAGGCGGAACTGAAGCCGGTTTATCTCGGCGACACGTTGGCATTCATGTTCGAGACTCGTTTCGTGTGCCAGCCGACGAAGTTTGCGCTGGAGACTTCGCAGCTTGATCATCAGTACTTCGAATGCTGGCAGGGACTACGGAAGAAGTTCAAGCGGAACGGCAGTTAGGCCGACTTTGTCATCCTGAGCGAACCGAAGGACTCGTACTTTTCGCCGGCGCCCGCTGAGTGCAGGGGTCCTTCGCTGCGCTCAGGATGACAATTCATAAAGATGGCGACCTAAAGAGAGAGCGATGAATTTGCAAACTTCTCAGACGGTGCGAAATTCCGCGGATGCGTTCTATGCCGCCGGGTTGCTGCGCGACCTGATCGACTATGCCGGATTATTTCCTCCCGCGTCGTTGGCCATGGCGCCGTCTGTGGCAAACTACGACGCCTATTCGCGGTCGGAATGGAATTGGATTCTCGGGCGTTTTATTGTTCCGGTGGCGCGGCTTGGTGAGTTCGAAGAAGCGTTTGCCGGATTACCAGCTCCAAGGCCTGGGCCTGGCTTCACGAACTGGCGGCTATCTGCTCTGCTGGGCTCCGAGGTTGACGCGGAGGTCGCTCGCATTCGCGAATTCAATGCTCGAATTGCGCGCTCCAGTTCCGGCAGAAGGGCGGTCGTAGAATCGGTTGAGGTGAAGGTTGCGAGTCCCGAGGAGGTCAAGCGGCTGTCGGGAATCATTCCGGCAAAGCTCGCGACATATTTCGAAGTTCCGCTGTCCGGTTGCGGCGAGTGCATTGCGGCGATGGCAAGCTGCGGGCGCAGAGCCAAGATCCGGATGGGCGGCGAGACGGCCGACAAGTTCCCCGCTTCCGAGAGCGTGATCGAATTCATTCGCCTGTGCGTGGCGGCGAATGTTCCCTTCAAGGCGACCGCCGGACTGCACCATCCGCTGCGCTCGGTGCACCGGTTTACGTATCAACCCGAGAGCCCATCGGGAATCATGCACGGTTTTCTAAATGTTTTTCTGGCCGCCGCGTTTTTGTGGGCGGGAATGGAGACCAAGCTTGCCGTTCAGTTGCTCGATGAGCAATCGGCGGAGGCATTCCAGTTTGATTTGGATGGAACCGGCTGGCGCCAGCATCGGCTGAGCCGGCATGAAATCGCGGCAGCGCGCCGGAGTTTCGCGGTTTCATTTGGGTCGTGCTCATTTACCGAGCCGATCGACGCCTTGCGGTCTCTACACCTCTTATGAGGAATCTGCTGTGGAACTTCTGCTATGAAACCTGTTCTCGACGAAACTCACGATTCGGAAGTGCAAAGTTGGGTTGAATCCGCCAACGTTGCCGGGTCGGATTTCCCCATTCAAAATCTGCCTTTCGGAGTTTTTCGGCGGCGCGATGCGGGCGCCGGGCCGAGCGTGGGAGTTGCGATCGGGGACCGCATTCTTAACCTCGACAGAATGCAGAGTGAGGGACTGCTGGCGGAGAAAAGTGTGCGGATCGCGGCGAATGCCTGCGCATCCGATTCGCTGAATCCGCTGATGGCGGCCGGAGCCGGTCCCCGGCGCGCTTTGCGCCGGCGCCTTCATGCTATTTTGCGGCAGGACGCGCCTGCTTCCGACCGGCAGGCCGCTGCTCGCCATCTCATCGCGCAGGCTGATGTTGACATGCTTCTGCCCGCGGTGGTCGGCGACTACACCGATTTCTACGCATCGATCTTCCACGCCACCAATGTCGGAAAGTTGTTTCGCCCGGACAATCCGCTGCTGCCGAATTACAAATACATTCCGATTGGCTATCACGGGCGAGCGTCGTCGCTGGTTCCGACGGGGACGCCGGTCCGGCGGCCCTGCGGCCAGACGCACGATGGCGACGCCGATCCAAATAACGCTCCGAAATTCGGGCCGACCCGGGCGCTGGATTACGAACTGGAGGTGGGCTTTCTTGTGAGCGCTGGAAATCGGTTGGGAGAAACCATTCCGATCGGCGAAGCGGAAGAACATATTTTCGGGATCTGCCTGGTGAATGACTGGTCGGCGCGGGACATTCAGGCCTGGGAGTACCAGCCGCTGGGACCTTTTCTGGGGAAGAGTTTTGCGACTTCGCTTTCACCATGGGTGGTGACGATGGAAGCGCTGGCTCCGTTTCGCACGGCTGCTTTTGCGCGCGCGGAAGGCGATCCGGCGCCATTGCCTTACCTTTTCGGCCAGGACGATCGGGAGCACGGCGGTCTCGATCTGTGGCTGGAAGCTTCGCTGTTGTCGGTCCAGATGCGGGAAGGCGGCATCGCTCCGGTGGTGTTGGGCCGCAGCAATTTTCGCGACCTGTACTGGACCATGGCGCAGATGCTGACCCATCATGCGAGCAATGGCTGTAATCTGCGCCCTGGCGATCTGCTGGCGAGCGGAACTGTGTCGGGCGCGGACAAGACCGCGCGTGGATGCCTGTTGGAGCTCACGTCGCGGGGCAAGGATCCGGTTATGCTGCCGACCGGAGAGCAGAGGAAGTTTCTGGAAGATGGAGACGAAATCATCCTCCGGGGATTCTGCGAAGGGGACGGGTTCCGTCGCATTGGACTGGGCAGTTGCCGAGGGACGATTCTGTCGGCAGTTGCGGCCAGAGAAGGTTGAACTCATCAGGCGAGAGAGATCCTGTAGAGACGGGGCTTGCCGTCTCCCGCCCCTAACCGGCTGCGGAGAAACTCATAGCGGGCGCAAAAAGCACACCTCCGGCGCTAAAGCGCAAACGATTTTCAACGATTTATCGGCACGACTGAAGTCGTGCCCTTCCCAAAACCCGCTCGAATCAGAGTTTTTCCGCGGCCTGCTAAGAGAGGACGAGGCAACCTGTCTCTAACGCAGCGAAGACTGCGTGCTTCGTCCTTGCCGGATCGGGTTCTCCCATGACATTCGGAGACTGTAACTATGCGGCTTTTCGGGCCTTGCTTTCTGCCCTGACCTTTGCCTCCGCCACCCACTCATAGCCTACGGCGGCAGCGTGGATCGCGCGATCGAAGAATTGATCGAGCAACTGCAACAATTCCTGCTTTCCGAAGATATCTACTGGGCGGTCCGGATACGACTCATCGAGGATGAACTCCCAGAGATTGTCTTTCGTCAAAATGATCGCCCAGATCACCTGGCTCAGCGGGACACCCTGCGCGGCGCGCCGCGTGCCAATTTGCGTGTAGCGCTGCTCGATGTCGGCTTCGCTCTTCTCCAACAGCCACTCACCGAGGTGGCGATAGATTTCAGAGACCCTCTCTTTCAGTTCGTCTGGCGGAACCTTGTGGAAGGCCTCGGTACGGACGGACCGTTGAACCTTATGCAGAAGGCCGCTGGCGAGGGCGTCAGAGCGGTCCTCAATGAGCCGGACGAACCTGTGGCTGAGCATCATTACCGCATCCCTTCCCATCGTTGCTGTTTTCATACGCTCTCCTTCCCCGGGGGTCGAGGGTGGGGCCCCGCTTTTCCAATTACATTATGACGTTAGTTTTCAGCGAGTTATGTGATTCTGGTCACGTCATGCATGGTGCGGAGTTCGAACGGTGTTGGCGAATCTGCGTAGGCATGGCGTCAGACCTTTTCTTCGTTTCTTGATTCTGCGGACCGATAGCGCAATTCCATGGTTGGCAAAGATGGCTGGCAAAGATTGCCAGTGGTGTACGGCCGGGGACATTCCTGACATTTTAGACCGGGCACATCCCTGACACTTTTTCCTCCTCTTTAATGAGGGGATGGGGTGCAGGGGAAGGGGAAGCGTCCCCTTCCCCTGCTTCAGCGCTATAGAAATCTTCCTCCTGGGGCAACGGCAGCACCCTGAGCTTCCGGGCATCGAAAAGGGCGATGGGAAACTCGGCGAAGTAGATGGTAAACCAACGTTCATTGACCGGTAGCAGGCCGATTCGTTCTCCCCACAACACCTCACTGAGAAACACCTCGTTTTTCTTCCAACGGATCTGGCCCTGATGATGCACACTGCGCACCAGCATGGTGGTCGGGTACTCCGGTTCGGGTACCCTCGCCGGATAGGAGCGCGGCGACGGCGCATAAATCGCGGCCGGGGTTTGCATGGCCAAGGCCTCGTGCGGACGCTGTTCGTTATACTCCTGGCGGAAGCGATCGAAGGCGCGCTGCTGCGCCCGCCGGTTGACGGCGGGAGGCTCGGCCGTCTCCTGCTTCAGCGTGCGATGCATACGCTCGTGCCGTCCGTTCTGCTCCGGATGTCCGGCCGCAATCCGCTCCGGCACGATCCCCAGCTTCATCCACCACACCCCCAGTCGCGACAGCCCCGCCACCGCGTGCGAGGCAAAGGGCGCTCCGTTATCGGTGCGGATCGCTGCCGGTAAGCCGTACTCCCGAAACGCCGCCTCGAAGATCCCCCGCGCCCGCGCCGTATCCGTCTTCTCCACCGCCTGACAGCGCAGCAAATAACGGGCTGTGCACATCCGAGATGGTCAAGGGATCAATGCGCTCGCCGTCGCCGGTGCGGAACCAGCCCTTGAAATCCGCGCACCACACCCGGTTGGGACCCTCGGCATGCGCCAGCGGTTCCGTGTAGGGCGCGGTCCGCCGCCGTTTTTTGCGCGCGACCACCAGTCCCTCGCGCCGCACCAGTTCGCCGATGGTGCTGGCCGCCGGCCAGTTTCGCCCCGGCTGATCCCGCTCCAGAATGCGCTTCAACTTCCGCGGCCCCCAACCCATGTGCGCCTGCCGTAACTCCAGCACCGCCTCTTCCATCCCCGCCGCGGTTTGGTTCGGGTGCCGCCGCGGCGCCCGGTTTAATTCCAAGAGCCCTTCCACCCCGGACTGTCGGTATCGCCGGAGCCAGACATATCCCGTCTCCCGTGCGATACCGTAGCGCTGGCACAACTCGCTCATCGTGTGCTGATCTTGTTCATACTCAAACACAAACCGCACCTTCTTTTCCATCACACTGCTCGCTTTCCAAGGCATGTCGTTCTTCTACACGCCTTCGTCTGTCGATCACAGTGTCAGGAATGTCCCCGGTCTGTTCTGTCAGGGATGTGCCCGGTCTGTACCTGTGGGGGGTACCCCCCCTCCCTCCTATCTTTTGGAATCATGGGGTTAGGAAGAAATTCCTGCAAAATCCTTGGGTTTAAAGGACTTATAGTCAAAATATTCCGGAATAAGGACTTAGCTCCTCAAATGGTGCTGAAAATGGCTTTGGGGCAGCTTCGAGGGCCGTCTTGGTGACGGGCACACCTCTGAACTGCCCCATTCCGGTTTCTATTATTCCGCATGGTGGGTTGGACGTTTGTGATGGCGCTCACTGGCGGTTTGTGATGAAAAAGTTACGCGTCAGATTGCGCGAGTGAGTATCCCGCAGCGTCCCACGTCTCGAAAAGTCGCGCGAGACGTGGGGCACCCCCGGTTGTTACTCTGCTAACGTTGTCCCGCCTCAGTTGGAAATGGAGAAAGCGTTCGTCCGTTAAGATAGCGGAGCGAACGTATGAAAAAAGAGCGCAAGCACTACACTGCTGAGGAAAAAGTGGCGGTTCTACGGCGCCATCTTTTGGACAAGGTCCCGGTTTCCGATCTGTGTGAAGAACTGGGGCTACAACCCACGGTTTTCTACCGCTGGCAGAAAGAGTTTTTCGAGAACGGAGCGGCCGCCTTCCAAACACCGGAACGTCCTCGCCGTCAGGCGGAGGAGAAGCAGAAGCGGATTGAGTTCTTGGAGAAGAAGGTGCAGACCAAGGACGAGGTCCTGGCCGAGCTGATGGCGGAGCACATCGCGTTAAAAAAAAGCCTTGGGGAACTCTGACCGAGACCTGGGTGCCGCACGATGTGCGGGATCAGGTGGTGGATTTCGTCCGGCGCTGGTCGCAGAAGACCGAGATCAGCGCCGGCCGATTCATTCATTGGCTGGGCGTCACTGCGAGTAAGTTCTACAACTGGCGGCAGCGCTATGGTCGGGCGAATGAGCACAACGGTTGGGTGCCCCGAGATTTTTGGCTGGAGCCGTGGGAGAAGGAAGCCATCATCGGCTTCCACCTGAAGAATCCATTGGAAGGTTATCGGCGACTTACGTTCATGATGTTAGATCACGATGTGGTGGCCGTGAGTCCGGCGAGCGTATGGCGAGTGTTGAAACAAGCGGGACTCCTCTCGCGCTGGAAACCGAAGCCGTCGCGCAAGGGGACCGGCTTCGAACAGCCGCTGCAGCCGCACCAGCACTGGCACGTCGATGTTTCCTATATCAACCTGTCGGGCACGTTCTATTACTTATGCAGTGTGCTGGATGGATACAGTCGTTTTCTGGTGCATTGGGATTTGCGGGAGTCGATGAAGGAAGCCGACATTGAGATGATTCTGGAACGAGCCAAGGAAAAGTACCCGGAAGCCAGGCCGCGGATAATCTCCGACAACGGACCGCAGTTCATCGCGCGCGACTTCAAGGAGTTCATTCGCATCTCGGGGATGACGCACGTGCGCACTTCGCCGTTTTACCCGCAGTCGAACGGGAAGATCGAACGCTGGCATAAGTCGCTCAAGCGGGAGTGCATCCGGACACTGACTCCGTTAACGCTGGACGATGCACGCCGCTTGATTCAACTCTACGTGGATCACTACAACACGATGCGCCTACACAGTGCGATCGGCTATGTGACGCCGCAGGATCGGCTCGCCGGACGACAGGCCGAGATCCACGCGGCTCGCGATCGCAAGTTAGAAGAAGCTCGTCGCCAGCGGCAACTCCGACGGCAGCAGACGGCGTCTTGGAGGTTTGCACCCTCTTCCACGCCAGCTACAATGACCTCGCCGGGTGAAACGGAAGCGGGCTCTGCCGGGAGGCAACCATGCTGAGGGATAACCTGGTGGGGCTCATCGAGCCGATGCTCAGCAGCGCGGGAGTTGATCCTCTCGCGCTCTGCATGCGAGGAAAAAGCCATCGGACGATAGACCCCCATGCCTTGAAAATCCCCGCCCCGAAGGGGCGGAATCTACACTAACGGAGAACGCCGCTTCTCCATTTCACGCTGAGCCAAGACAACGTTAGTTACCGGTGCGCTTTCTCGCGGGCCAAATGTGGGCCGCCCGCCCTTATTTAGCGCCTCGGCATCCTCGGCAGGTTCCATTTCCGCGCGTAGTATCGAACGGTGCGAACCGGAATGTCTGTCTCACCGGATATGAAGCTGTACTTGAGTGCCGCGTCCTCCAGGTAGCTGCGCAAGAGGTCTTTCAGCTCGGCGCTCAAATGCGGTTCTCTCTTTCTTGCCGCTCTCTTCTTTTCCGCTCTCTTCTTTGTCGCTTTCTTCTTTGCCGCCGCTTTTTTCATGGTATTCCCTCGTCATCCAAGCGCAGCCCGCGCCTATTTGCATTCCCAAATGTACTTTGAGGAGTCCGCGTCCATAGTCGCAACGCAGTTCTTGGTCAGTTGAATGTGGCTGAGTAATCCGGCTTTTCTCATTTTCACGAAACCGGACAGCTGCCTGTCAGAGGCTTTGACTAGACTGACCTGTTCAACTATAAAACCTCGCTGCTCAAAGCCCGTTCTGATGTCCGCCTCAGTTTTTGCTATATCGCCTTCTCTGAATTGAGAATTGGACGTGCAGGCAAGGGACGCAAGCAGAAAGATCAAACCAGCGCAGAGCGGCAATGACTTCATACACCCACCTCGATAGCAGTGTGCCGGTCCCTCGGTTCACCGGGCAAGATTACGCGGGTAATGAAGCCCCGCGCGCTCGGCCACCTCTCCGTGACCATCACAGAACGCTGTTACGCAAAAGTGGAACCAGGCGCAACAGGACATTCTAGACGGGGACTTGGCAAGCGCCTGGAGGTAAGCCAAAGCCGCTCAGATCATCGGGCGGCCTTTATCTTGCGGGATGCCGGGCACATCTAGAGCGCGGGATGAACGCGCAACTCGCCGGATGCACCATTTATCTATCCAGACGGCGAGGCCCCGCTCAACGAGGCTCTGAGCGACCGACCGTTTGTACTGAAAGCGCGGACGGTCTGTTGCAGATTGTTCGGGTCCCAAAACACCTGCTTTGCTACTCATGGACGATTTCTCCGTGGGAGTGGGGCGAAGTTCGCCAATTAGCTTAAGGGAGGGTCACAGAGGGAAGATAGATTACCAAAGTAATGAAGAGCTGGGACTTGAATCTTGACAAGGGTCCTTAATTTGCGGATGCTGAAGGTAGCTCGCGACGGTCAGTCGGAGTAGGAGCATCACCCGGTAGTCGTCCGGGATACACAAAACTGCATTCCGTGACGACAGATGTGTGCTCTGGCATCTTCCCGCGTGCCTCGATGCGGTTGACCCCAAAAGCGGCAAGCACGTGCGAAGACTGCCCGTATGCTTCACCCCTTTTTGCAAGGCACTCCCGCGCCATGCGGCCTGAAGCCCCGTGACCCCCTGCTAAACGTGTGTAATGCGAGTCGCTTTCTTAGGCCGTAACCAGCCCCACGGAACTTGTTAAGACAATAAGACACGACTTAAACCCGCAACCCGCATGGCGAATGTTTGGCCTCTAGCAATGGGGGTAAGGGGAGGGTTTGTGTCTGACGTTTTGCTTCTCAGTTGAACCCCACAACAAAACTATGAAACGGCTAATCACTTGGACCATTGGTGCCGAGGTTGTTGTAGTGCATCTGTACAGCCTTTGGCACTTGGTTCGAGTGTTGTTCTTTCACGGCTGTCGTTAAGCAATAGGATTGGCCGTTAATTTTGCTTCAAAACCCGGAATACGCGAGGTGTGTCTTTTCGCTCCTGGCTTTCTGTAGGCCAATTTCCCTCTCTGGAACTACGACGGTAACCTTCACAGCTCTCGAGGGGCCGGGCCCCTGAAAATTAGCCTCCTGCGCGGGGTCACAGGAGGCTGTGATGTGCAGCACAGTGCGCTTCCATGGGACGCGAGAACATATAACGTTAGGGGTGGGTTTACAGGGGGAAAGCCATGAAAAGAATCCTTATTCTAGGTGCGGCGGGCAGGGACTTCCATGATTTTAACGTGATTTTCCGCTACAATCCCGACTACTACGTAGTTGCGTTCACCGCTTCGCAAATCCCCGACATTGCAAACCGCCGATACCCGCCAGAGCTGGCAGGCAATTTTCTGTATCCCGATGGAATACCGATTTTTGAAGAGAAGGACCTGGAGAAACTGATTGCCAACGAACGGGTGGATGCGGTGGTGTTCGCTTACAGCGATATCTCCCACCAGAACCTGATGCATCTCGGGTCGCGCGTCGTGGCTGCCGGCGCGGACTTTTGGTTAGTGGGGACCGAGCACACTCAACTCAAGTCGTCAGTCCCGGTGGTTTCTATTTGCGCGGTACGAACCGGCTGCGGCAAGAGTCCGTTGTCGAGACTGGTGGCCTCGGAGCTGCGGCGGCAGGGCTGGAAGCCGGTAGTGATCCGCCATCCCATGCCCTACGGCGACCTGGTGGCAGAGGCGGTGCAGCGCTTTGCCACCGTGGAAGATCTGGATTTCCAGCAATGCACCATCGAAGAGCGCGAAGAGTACGAACCGCACATCCGTCAGGGAACAATCGTGTATGCGGGCGTGGACTACGAGAGGATTCTGCGCCAGGCAGAGAAGGAAGCCGACATCATTCTGTGGGATGGAGGGAACAACGATACGCCGTTCTACAAGTCCGACCTGGAAATTGTGGTCGTCGACCCGCACCGGCCCGGACACGAATTGGCGTACTTTCCGGGAGAGGTAAACCTGCGGCGCGCCGACGTGGTGGTCATCAACAAAGTGGATACAGCCGCGCAGCAGGACATCGAGACCGTCCGGCACAATATCCACATAAGCAACCCCAAAGCCAGAATTCTCGAAACCGCCTGCCGGGTCTCCGCGCCTACGCCTGAACTGGTGAAGGGGAAGCGCGTGCTGGTCGTGGAAGACGGCCCGACCCTGACCCACGGCGAAATGCCCTATGGCGCTGGAGTCGTGGCCGCGCGGAAATGGGGAGCGGCCGAGTTGGTGTGCCCGAAGCCTTATGCCGTCGGCTCCATTCGCGGTACTTTTGAACGCTTTCCCCACCTGACCAATCTTCTGCCTGCGATGGGCTATAGCGTTATGCAACGGCATGAACTGGAAGAGACCATCAACAGCGTGCCGTGCGACCTGGTTTTGATCGCTACGCCGATTGACCTGGCGCGAGTCATCAAGCTTAGCAAACCCAGTTTGCGGGTTACTTACGAGGTCGAAGAGCTCACGCATCCCGGACTGGCTGAGATCCTCGCGCAAATTGAAGTGCCGGCGGAGGTTTGACGATGAACCGCAAAGACTTCATTTCGATTAGGGATTTCTCTCCGCAGGAGATTCAAGACCTTTTGCTGCTGGGCCGGCAGATCAAAGCCTACCCTGATGTCTATAGCGAAGCGCTCAAAGGGAAAACCCTGGCCATGATTTTCGAAAAGCCTTCGTTACGGACACGGGTGACGTTTGATGTCGGCATCCAGCAACTGGGCGGTTTTTCAATCTACCTTTCTCCGGCGGAGATCAACCTCGGCCAGCGCGAATCCGTGTACGACGTGGCCAAGAACCTGGAGCGTATGGTGCAGTGCATCATGATCCGGACCTTCGCGCACGCCATCGTTGAACAGATGGCAGAGTATGCCAGGATCCCGGTAATCAACGGGCTGACCGACTACAGCCATCCCTGCCAGGCGATGGGGGACTTCCTGACCATGTGGGAGGTCAAAGGCAGGCTCGAGAAGCTGAAAGTCGCATTCGTCGGGGATGGAAACAACGTCGCCCACTCGCTCCTGTTCGCAGGCGCGCAACTCGGGGCGGAGGTTGTGGTGGCAACGCCTCCAGGCTATGAGCCGAAAGCGGATGCGATCGCCTGGGCCAGCGGACGGGCGAAAGAGACAGGAGGCAGTTGCCGGATCACGAACGATGCGAAAGAGGCGGTTTCGGCGGCGGACGTGGTCTACACCGATGTGTGGGCGAGCATGGGGCAGGAGGCCGACGCCGCCAAGCGGCTTGGCGTTTTCCGGAACTATCAGGTGAATTCGGAGCTCTTTGCTGGCGCTAAACGCGATGCCATCTTCATGCACTGCCTGCCGGCACATCGCGGTGAAGAAGTGACCAATGACGTGATTGATTCGCCGCGCTCGGTTGTCTTCCAGCAGGCGGAAAACCGGCTGCATATCCAGAAGGCGATTATGCTGGAATTGATGAAGGACGTGGTCGTAGGGCCGGTGCGTCCCGCAACCATACCGGAGCTGGTACACGCGTGACAAAAGCAGCCACAAAAACCATGCTGCTGGCGGTAGGCGGGAACTCGCTGATTCGCGCCGGCCAAAAGGGCACCATCGCCGAGCAACTGGCGAACGCCCGACGCACGGCGGCAGAGGTCGCCAAGCTGGTCGGGGACGGCTACCGCGTCGTTCTCACCCACGGCAACGGGCCGCAGGTAGGAGCGGCACTCTTGCGTTCGGAACGGGGAGCGAGCCAGGTTCCGGGACAGCCGCTCGATGTCTGTGACGCCTCCACGCAGGGCGAAATCGGCTACGTCTTGCAGCAATCGCTTGATACGGAACTTAGGCTTGCGGGTTTGCAGGTGCCGCTCCACTCCCTCAAGCCAAAACCGGGCTTGACGGGGGCCCCGGCGGTGGTGACGGTGCTGACCCAGGTTGTGGTCTCGCTCGATGATCCGGCCATGAGTAGACCGAGCAAACCGATTGGTCCGTTCTACTCCCGGGCCGATGCTGAGGAACGCAAGCGTCTGTTAAGCTGGGAAATTGTGGAAGATGCGGCGCGTGGTTATCGGCGGGTAGTGCCTTCGCCCGAGCCGCAGGACATCATAGAACTCGAAATCATCCGCGATCTGATGGAGCGGAACGTGCTGGTAATCGCTTGCGGAGGGGGCGGCATCCCCGTGGCGTGGCGCGAGGGGAGATTGCAGGGTGTTGAAGCGGTGATTGACAAGGACCGCGCTTCCGCGCTGCTGGCTTCGCGTCTCGGAGTGGACCTGTTCGTCATTTCTACCGACACGGACTACGTGTATCTGGATTACAAGAAGCCGACGCAAAGGCCGCTGCAACTCGTGGGCTGCAGCGAGTTGCAGGAGTATGCCGATGCCGGGCACTTTCCGCCCGGCAACATGGGACCTAAAGTCGAATCCGTATTGCGATTCCTGAAGCAGGGAGGGCGCGAGGCAATCATTACCTCCTGCGAAAACCTGTATGCAGCCGTGTCTGGTTCAACCGAGTCGGGGCCGGTGGGCACTCACATTGTGCGGAATAGGCTTGAGTTGGATCGGCGAGTGGCCGCGCTTGACGCCCCTGTGCGGATTGAGTTGCCGGTGGGAGGCAGATCATAATGAAAGACCAGGTTTTCGTTCCGGACACGCAAGGAAGCGGACGCGCAGAGCCCGTGGCCAAGGGCGAAGGGAAGCTGAAGCACGTCATCGAGTCGCAGCAGTTTACGGTGCCGTTGCTGATGGAGCTCTTTGACCGTTCCCGCGGTATGGAGCGGGTGGTGGAGCGCGGAGGAACCCTCGATTATCAAAATCGCATCATGGCGGCGCTGTTTTATACGCCTTCGACCCGCACGCGGCTTTCGTTCGAAGCCGCCATGCAGAGGCTGGGAGGCAGGGTCTTGTCGACCGAACATGCGCGAGCGTTTTCCTCCGAGATTGAGGGAGAGAACGTCGAGGACACGATCCACATCGTGGGCAGCTATTCCGATGTGATCGTAATCCGGCACCATGAGGAAGGCGGCGCCAAACGGGCGGCACAGGTCTCTCATGTGCCGGTCATCAATGCCGGAGATGGCGATGGCGGGCAGCATCCCACGCAGGCGTTGCTCGACCTGTACACGATCTATCGCGAGCGTCCGCTCGATGGCTTGAGCGTCGCCATCATCGGAGAACTTGACAAAGGACGGACGGCGCGTTCGCTCGCCTATCTCCTGGCAAAGTTCGAACGGGTGAAGATTTATTTTGTCAGTCCGCCCGAGCTGCAGATGAAGCCCGATATCCTCGAATATCTCGAGGGGCACGGAGTGCGTTACGAGCTTGAGCCGGACATCGACCGGATCATCGGAGAAGTGGATGTGGTGTATCAGACCCGCATCCGGCCTGAGCGCGTGACCGGTCTGAGAAGCCCGCAACAGTACGCGATCAACTCGGCGGTCTTGCAGAAGATGAAGCCGGACGCGCTCATCCTGCACCCTTTGCCGCGAACCGTGGAACTCGACAAGTCAGTGGATGAAGATCCGCGGGCGCTGTATTTCCGCCAGGCGGTGAATGGACTGTACGTGCGCATGGCGCTGCTAACCATGCTGCTGGATAAGGAGTAAGGTAAAGATATTTATGCACAGCGGACTCATAACGGAAGAACATCTGCGCACGCGCGATTTTATTGAACTGGAGAACCAGTATGGCGCCCACAACTACCATCCGCTTGATGTCGTGATCGAGCGGGCGGAGGGGGTCTGGGTCTACAACGTCGAAGGCAAGCGCTATCTCGACTGCCTGGCGGCGTATTCCGCGGTCAATCAGGGGCACTGCCATCCCGAGATTCTGAAGGCGCTGGTCGAGCAGGCGCACAAGGTGACGTTGACTTCGCGGGCTTTCCGCAATGATCAACTCCCGCTCTTTTACAAAGAACTTCACGAGTTGACCGGCTATGACATGGCGCTGCCCATGAACAGCGGATCGGAAGCGGTGGAAACCGCCATCAAAACCGCGCGCAAGTGGGGCTACAAGATCAAGGGCATTCCCGAGGACAAAGCAGAGGTCATCGTCTGCGCCAATAATTTCCACGGGCGGACCATCACGGAGGTGAGTTTCTCGACGGACGCCCAGTATCGCGACGGCTTCGGGCCGTTTACCCCCGGATTCAAGGTGATTCCCTTTGGAGACGCGCAAGCTCTGGAGCACGCCATCACTCCCCACACTTGCGCCTTCCTCGTCGAACCCATTCAAGGAGAGGCGGGGATCATCATTCCCCCGGCCGGATTCCTGAAGCAGGCCGCCGATATCTGCCGCCAGAACCGCGTTCTGCTGATCGCGGATGAGATTCAGTCCGGCCTGGGCCGCACCGGCAAACTTTTCGCTTACGAGCACGAGGGAATCAGGCCGGATGTAGTGATCGTGGGCAAGGCGCTTTCGGGCGGCTTCTACCCGGTCTCCGCTGTGCTCGCCTCACGGGAAATCATGGGCATCTTCAACCCCGGCGACCACGGCAGCACCTTCGGCGGCAATCCACTGGGTTGCGCCGTAGCGCGCGCCGCGCTGCGCGTGCTGATGCAGGAGAAGTTGGTCGAACGCTCCGCCGAGCTGGGCGCTTACTTTCTCGGATTGCTGCAGACGCTCCGCAGCACCGATCTGAAGGAAGTCCGCGGCAAGGGGCTGTGGATCGGAATCGAGCTTCACAGTCCGGCCCGCGCCTACTGCGAAGCGTTGAAAGACGAAGGAATCCTGTGCAAAGAAACCCATGATCGTGTGATTCGGATCGCGCCGCCGCTGATCATCCAGCGGGAGGAGATTGATTGGGCCTTCGAGCGCATCCGGAAGGTGATTTGAGAATCCCGTTATTAAATCTGTTGTTAAAACCAAATTGTTGAGGTGCTCGTGTTCAATATTCTTCACGCCGAATTCCTAGCCCCGGGTATCAAGCGGTTCGTCATTGAGGCGCCACGCATTGCGCGCAAGCAGAGACCCGGCCAATTCGTCATAGTGCGCATTCATGAGGAAGGCGAGCGCATCCCGCTCACCATCGAGAACTCCGATCCGCAGAAGGGAACCATCAATATCGTCGTGCAGTCGTTGGGCAAGACCACCACTCTGCTCAATTCTCTGGGCGCGGGAGACCACATTATGGACGTGGTCGGCCCCCTGGGGAAACCATCGGAGATAGAAAAGTTCGGCACGGTGGTAGTGATGGGCGGAGGCGTGGGGACTGCCATGGCATATCCCACCGCGGCGGCTTTGAAGCACGCCGGGAACAAGGTCATTTCGATTGTGGGAGCACGCAACAAGGAACTGGTCATACTGGAGCGTGAGATGCGTGAGGTCAGCGATGTGCTGATGATCACGACCGACGACGGGAGCTATGCGGATAAAGGGTTTGTTACCGACAAGCTTCGCCAATTGATTCAGAACGGCGTGCCGATTAACCTGGTGCTGGCAATCGGTCCCATTCCCATGATGAGGGCCGTAGCCGACATGACGCGCAGCGAGCGCATTCGCACTCTTGTGAGCCTCAATCCCATTATGATTGACGGCACCGGCATGTGCGGCGGCTGCCGCGTGCTGGTGGACAATAAGAGCCAGTTTGCCTGTGTAGATGGACCGGAATTCGATGCGCACCAGGTGAACTTCGCCGTGCTGGTTCAGCGCAATGGGGCGTACCGCACTCAAGAGCAGCAATCCCTCGCCGAATATCAGCGTGCACTGAAGTCGCATCTCAAAAACACGGAAGCCGAAGGGAACGGCGCCTGTGCCGCGAAAGGAGTCACCCAATGACCGTTCCCCCCAAGCCATCGCTGAATCCGGTACCTATCAAGGATCGCATGAAGATGCCTCGGCCGCAAATGCCGGAGCAGGCGCCAGAAGTCCGCGCCAAAGAGTTTACCGAAGTGAATCTCGGCTATAGCGAGGAACTGGCGCGGCAGGAAGCCATGCGCTGTATCGAGTGCGCTAAGCCGGCGTGCACGCGGGACTGTCCAGTCGGCGTCAAGGTTCATGAATTCGTGCAAATGATCGTGGCGGGCGATTACCTGGGCGCCGCCGCCAAGATCCGGGAAGACAATGTTCTGCCGGCGATCACCGGCCGCGTCTGTCCGCAGGAAGACCACTGCGAGGGCGGCTGCCTGATGGGGAAGAAAGTTAAGCCGCTCGGGATCGGATACCTGGAGCGATTCGTTGCCGATTACGAGAAGCGCATGGGTGTTAGCCCCCTGCCGAATGCTCCTCCGACTGGGAAGAAGGTCGCTGTTGTCGGCAGCGGTCCTTCTGGGCTAACGGTGGCTGGCGATCTGGTGCAGAAGGGACACAAGGTTCGCGTGTTCGAGGCGCTGCACGAACTTGGCGGCGTGCTCGTGTATGGCATTCCTGAGTTTCGCCTGCCGAAGCAGATCATCCGGGAACAGCTCGACTATATGCGTGCCATGGGGGTCGAGTTCGAGACCGATGTGGTCGTGGGAAGGACCGTCTCCATCGACGAACTTCTGGAAGAAGAAGGTTACGACGCAGTGTTTATCGGGACAGGCGCCGGGTTGCCGGTCTTCATGAACATTCCGGGCGAGCACCTGAACGGGGTCTATTCCGCGAACGAATTTCTCACTCGCATCAACTTGATGAAAGCTTACAAGTTCCCGGTTTTCGACGAGCCCATGCTCGACCTGCACGGAAAAGATGTAGCCGTAATCGGCGGCGGGAACACTGCGCTTGACGCCATTCGCTCCGCGTTGCGCCTGGGAGCACGCAAAGCGTACGTGCTTTACCGCCGCAGCGAAGCGGAGATGCCAGCGCGGGCCGAGGAAGTGAAACATGCGCGTGAGGAAGGGATTGAGTTTCAGATGCTGACCAACCCGGTCGAATTTAAGCCTAACGGCGAGGGCTGGCTGGGCGCAGTCCGCTGCCAGCGCATGGAACTGGGAGAACCCGACGCGTCAGGACGAAGGCGGCCGGTACCGATAGCCGGGTCGGAGTTTGAAATTCCTCTGTCGGTGGCTGTAATCGCGGTTGGCACCAGCGCTAACCCGATAGTCCAAAGCACAACTCCTGGCTTGGGCACGGACAAGCGCGGGTACATCCAGGCCAATCCTGATACCCAGCGTACGACGAGGAAAGGTGTGTTTGCCGGAGGCGATATCGTTACTGGAGGCGCCACTGTAATTCTGGCGATGGGAGCGGGACGGCGGGCGGCCAAGTCCATCCACGACTACCTGACCACTGGAGAATGGTGAACGGATTGTCGAATTTCATTGACTTAGTGCCCGTCCGCAAGCGACAATAAACATCTAACTGGGGCAGTTACGAGGTCCGTCCGGGAGGACGACCCTCGAAACTGCCCCAAAGTCATTTTCAGAGCTCTTTGACAAAATAAGTCCTTATCCCGGAATATTTTACGTATAAGTCCTTTACACCCAAAGATTTGACGGGATGTTTTGCGTAACCAATTGATTCCAAAGGATCGGGTCAGAGTTTTTTTTCGCGGGCGTCAGTCCGCTGCCGAAATCCTGAGCGGAGCGAAGGATCTATAAGTCCTTATTTCGGAATACTTTACCTGTAAGTCCTTTAAACTCAAAGGTGTTGCCGGGGTCTATCCCTAACTCCATGATTCCAATAGACATAAGTGGGGGTAGGGGGGGTAGGGGGGGGTAGGTCAATACGGGTTAATACCTTTATAGTAAACCAAGGCCCGAATTTAGCGGCGGTGAAGGCATGTCGAAAGGGATTACTGAGGTCGTGGTGATCGGAGCTGGAGTGGCAGGACTAGCATGCGCGCAGGCGCTCTGCCAGGCAGGTCTCCGGGTAAGAATTCTCGAAGCGCGGAGCCGTATCGGCGGCCGTGTCTGGACCTTGCACCCCTCCCTGATAAACGCGCCCGTCGAACTAGGGGCGGAATTTATCCATGGTCTGCCCAGGGAGGTGTGGCAGATCGTGGAGCGCGCCAAGCTGCAGACTCACGAACTGACTGGGAACCGATGGCGTCTGGAGCAAGCAAGGCTGGCACCCGCGAGTGGCTCCTGGGATCTAATCGACAATATCTTTAGCAGGATTGATGAGTCTGCACCGGATCAATCGTTCCGGGAGTTTCTTGAACACGCTTGTGGCGACGTACCTCGGCAAACGAGGATCGAAGCGGCCGCATATGTGGAGGGCTTCCACGCATGTGACGCAAGCCGCATCAGCGCCCATGCGCTCGCGCGATGGCATCGCAGCGATCAGGAACTCCAAGGACAGCGCGGCTTCCGTTTCCCCAAGGGATGCGAGGTTCTGGTTCGAGCGCTTGTGGCCGCCAGCAAAGCGGACCTCCTCACGGTGCGGCTGAACACCGTTGTTACCGAGATTGCCTGGAAGCCAGGCGCGGTGGAGGTGACGACCCAATCGCCCGCACAGTCTCCCGAACCCGAACAATCGCCCGAACAATCGCCCGAACGACAGCAGCACGACAGTATTCGTGCAGACGCCGCCGTTATTACTTTGCCTCTCGGCGTTCTGCAGGCACGACCTGGAACTGACGGTGCCGTCGGCTTTCGGCCAGAGCTGACCGAAAAGGCCGATGCACTCAAGCAGTTGGAGATGGGCACCGCGATCCGACTCGTTCTGTGTTTCCGCCAGTGCTTCTGGATAGACCCCAAACTGGTGCCGACGCCCATGCCGGACATGAGTTTCTTGTCAGCTCCAGGGGAATTGTTTCCGACGTGGTGGTCGTCTGTATCTGCGAAGACCGCCATGCTGACTGGCTGGTCCGGCGGAGTCCGTGCCGAGCAGCTTTCCGGCCGCGGAGATGCAACCATCGTGGAGCGTGGATTGGAGGTCTTGCGCCACGTCTTCGGAGTACCTCTGGAAACCTTGCGAACCTTGCTGCAAGAGTCTTTTGTACACGACTGGCAGTCCGATCCCTACTGTCGAGGCGCCTACAGTTATCCTCTTGTTGGTGGTGAGGAAGCTGCGCGCAGACTAGGTGCACCGGTTGGAAATACTCTGTTCTTTGCCGGAGAAGCGACGGATGGCAGCGGAAACAACGGGACGTTGCACGGCGCCATCGCGAGCGGCCAGCGCGCCGCCGCTGAACTTCTTTCCTGCGGTAGGCTCGGGTCGTAGGACGAGCGATCCTTTAGTCCGATGACGCTTTCGTGAACCACTCGTCGAACCACTCCAGAGTGCGCAAGTTGTAGTCGTGCGAGTCGGCGGGCTTTACGAGCTCGTGTCCTTCGTTCGCATAGACAACCAGCCGGGTGGGCACCTTCATAGTTTTGAGCGCGTGCCACCATTCCACCGATTGCTCCATCGGAACCTCACCATCGCGATCGCCGACCAGGATGAGGGTAGGCGTCTTGACCGCTTTGACGAAGTGCATAGGGTCGCTCTTGGCGTACACAGCTGGATCGTCGTAGACGGACGCTCCGAAAAACGGGATCATCCACTCGTCGATATCGTTCAGGCCGTAGTAGCTGAGCCAGTCGGAGAGTCCGGCGCCCGCGACCGCCGCGGCAAAACGCTGCGTTTGGGTCTCGGCCCACATGGTCATGTATCCGCCATAGCTGTGCCCGCGCAGGCCGATGCGCGTGGGGTCGATCGGGTACTCCTTGGAGACAGCATCGATGCCTGCCATGATGTCGCGATAGTCCCCGCCGCCGAAATCCTCGATGTTGGCTTGCGTGAACGCCTCGCCTTGTCCGTAGCTGCCGCGCGGGTTTGGACAGAGAACGAAGTAGCCCATTGCCGATGCGGCTCCGGTGAAACCTTCATTCCAGTGAGACATGCACGCCGACGACGGTCCGCCGTGCACGCTCACTACGAGCGGATATGGCTTGCCCGGCACGAAGCCTTTGGGAAGCATAAGCCAGCCTTCGACCCGAGTGCTTCCGTTCTGCCAGTGAATATTGCGCATTGTGCCCCATGCGGGCTCAATGCCGCTGTTCAGGTGGGTGATCTGCTTCCATTTGCCAATCGGGCCCGCCCAGACCTCTGGAGGAGTGCCGGCTGCTTGACGTATAACCGCAGTCACCGTTCCGTCGCGAGAGAAGGAGCTGTCAGATCCCCATGCGTCCGCGCCCGCTACTTCTTCGCCCGCCCACAGCGTCTGCGCCTCGCCCCCAATGACGGTCACGCTGCCGAAGCCGGAATTCCCATCGACGTTTTCGGCGAAAAGGATGCGGTCGGGAGACGACCACGCGAGGGAAAAAGGAGATGCCTTGAGGTTAGGAGTGATGTTCCGTGCCACGCCGCCGTTGATGGGACCGTTAATTGGAACGACGAGGATATCGCCGCCCGTGACGCCTTCGTCGCTCATAAGGCCCTCGATGATGGCAACATTCTTGCCGTCCGGTGAGACGTGCGGGTCTTCCATCTGCCACTTGGGAGCGTAGATCTCGTGCATCTCGCCGCTTTGCGCGTTGATGCGATAGAGCCGCGCGACCCACCAATTGGCGTCGCCGGAGCCGTGCGCCGCCGTGGCTACCCACGCCGCTCCGTCGGGAGTCCAGTCGTATTCGTAGATGTACACGTCGACAGGCGTGACTTGCGCCAGCTGGTTCGTACTCAGGTTGATGGTGGTAAGGCGCTGCTCATAGATTTGGTCGTCGATCACTCCCGCAAGCGGGGTCATCGGTTGCAGAGGGCCAGCCACGCGGGGGAGGTTCTTAGTGAAGAGGATCGCCAAGTTCGTTCCGTCGGGAGAAAAACGAGGCGTCTGGACATAACCTTTTAATTCCGCTCGCTTTTCCGGAGCACGGCCGTCGACTGCAGCGGTCCAAACTTGAGCTATGGGAATATCACCCGGCAAGTCAGCGAGAAATGCTAGCTGTTTGCTGTCCGCTGACCATGTGACGTCGCGCAGCGGAAGCTTGCCTTCCACGGAGATCTCTTGGAGAGAGCCACCGCCTACGGGTGTCACCGTGAGCTGTCCATCGACGATGTAGGCGATCTGAGTTCCATCGGGAGAGAGCACAACCTGATCGATCTTCTTCGCGTGCGGCATGGAGTCGAGCACGGCAGCGGCGCGAGAGGGCGCAGGATCCCGATCTTGTGCCGAAAGCGGTACGCAGTAGAGTGAGGCTGCGAACGCGCAGAGCAGCGCGGCAAAACGAGTGAGAGACTTGGTCTGTGATTTCATGGCCGACGAGTATACCTGACATCCGTCGCGCTGCCCGTCAGGGCTGCGGGTGGCTTCGCCGATGCGACCTTTCCATACTCATGCAGCAACCGGATTCGCCTTGAGATACTTCTCGATCTCGAGAATCTCATCGGGAGTCAAACGGAATTCTGCCGCGCGCACGATCTGCTTTGCCTGCTCGGCAGAACGCATACCCACAATCGCTCCGGTAACGACCGGATCACGCAGCGTCCAGGCAATCGCCATCTCGCCCGGCGTGCGGTTGTGACGCTCACCGATCCCGCGCAGCACCTCCACCACCCCAAGGTTGCGACTCAGTTGCGGTTCCTGGAAGCTGGGGGTTCTCGGGCGAAAGTCGTCTCGCGGCAGCGACGCGATGCGCTCGCGCGTCATTTTGCCGGTCAGCAGTCCCGACTTCATCGGGGAGTACACGATGACGCCGATGTCCTGTTCACGGCAAAACGGCAGAACATTTTTTTCGATGTCGCGGGTCACGATGTTGTAGTTCGGTTGCAGCGAGGTGATGGGCGCGATCCTCTCGATCCGCTTCATCTCGGCCACGTTGAAGTTCGATACGCCAATGTAACGAACCTTGCCTTCCTTTTGCATTTGGGCCAGCGTCTGCCAACCTTCTTCAATCTGGGGCTCTGGATCGGGCCAGTGGATCTGATAGAGATCGATCGTATCCACCCGCAGCCGCCGCAAACTTGCTTCCAGTTCGCGGCGCACGGAAGCAGCTTTCAGGCTGTTTCCGATCTCGCCCTTGTCATTCCATACCAAGCTGCACTTGGTAAAGACGTAAGGACGGTGCGCGCGTCCCGCGATCGCTTTGCCGACGACCTCCTCCGAGTGCCCGAGTCCGTACACGGCCGCAGTATCGATCCAGTTGACGCCCGCATCGAGCGCCGCGTGAATCGCTGCGATCGAGTCATCGTCCTGCTGCCGTCCCCAGGAGAAAGCCCAGTCCCCGCCCCCCATCGCCCATGCGCCAATACCGATGGGAGTGATCGTCAAATCGGAGTTGCCTAGATGTCGAGTCTGCATAACTTCTCTTGGATGATTCTAAAGGCAGGAAGATGCTCTGAGATTGGTTGGAAAAAGAGAAAAAAGCCGGGCCTCGCGATTCGGGCTTCGCGCGGGGCGGCTCAAGGGGAAGGCACGTCAGGAGGCTCGATATCCGAATAACTTTCGGCACTCCAGTCTCAAAAAATTGTCGAAGACGGGAATGTGAAGGTTGCCCTTTTCAAGGACGAATTTGCATGAAATAAGACAGGCGCGCCATTTGAATTCATCGGTACCGTGCTTCTTGCCGTAGGCGGTGATATCTTCTTGGGAAACGCCAAATACCACCGCTCCAATTTTGGACCAGACGCAGGCCCCCGCGCACATAGCACAAGGTTCGTGCGTGGAATACAACACGAAATCCGGTAGATACCGACCGTAGCCGGAGGAAACATATTTCAAGGTTTCAAGCTCTACATGCTTGATGGATGAACCCGAGGTTTTTACCCGGTTGCCGGCAGACGCGATCACCACTTCCCGTTTCCCAATAAGACGCGTGATTACCGCACCGATAGGATAGTCGCCCCGGTCGCGGGCGCGCTTTGCCTCCGCGATCGCAAGCTGCATAAACTTTTTTTTCGGTTTGTATGTGGGAGGAATCATTTTTTCTCCCTGGGTTCGAAGGTCCTAGGCCGCTTGCTTCGCGCGGACCTTTGCCCATCGTGTCTGCTGTGCCGCCGCGATCTTCCTGCGGGCTGATGCCGACATAGTGCGCTTGGGTCTCGCCGTCCCCACTTGGACATCCGCGTGGCGGATAGAGTACCACTAAGGTGGAGTTATATCTCTATGTCTCGGGCATTTTCAGCTTCCCTAATGCGGTCATCGCAGGGGATTCTTGGTATTTGCCTCGATAACAGGGGAAGTCAATTGGTGTGTCACGAAATGACTTGAGGATTTGACCGAGTCGGAGGGTGCCAGACCTTCTTACTTCCCGAACGCGATTGAGATCGATTGTGAAAGGAACCTGCTCCCCCACTTCACCCGACTGATGGATGATGTCGCCTTCTGGGCCTACGATTATGGATCGTCCATTGCCCAGTTGACCTGCACTGTTTACATCAACGAAATAGCACTGGTTCGCGATGGCATTTGCTTGGGCAATGATCAGTTCTTGTGGTCGATCAATGGTTCCGGTCATGGTCGGATGCACAATGATTTCAGCGCCTTTCCACGCCAGCGCGCGAGTCGTCTCTGGAACCCACCCGTCATAGCAAATGGAAACCCCAAAACAGCCAACCTCTGGAACATCGAAGGTGACGAACTCAGTTCCGGATTTCACTCCCTTCTCATAAGGTAGAAATGGATACATCTTCCGGTATCGCGCGACGATGTCGCCCTCAGGACTGATGACAGGCGTGGTGTTGAAAACATCCTCTCCAACACGCTCATAAATTGATCCTGGGATAAGCCATACACGATGTTTGCTGGCCAACGCTTGATACCGAATTTCGGTCGGTCCCGCCATCGGCTCGGCAAAGCTCAAACCAGGTCCAAATGAGCAAAGCTCGGGGAATACCACCATTTGTACCCACGGAAATCTCGCCAGAACGCGCGCGGTTTCTTTTTCCAGGCGATCGCGATTATCTCCGTACGGCAATTCAACCTGTAACGCTGCAATCGAGAATAAGGACATATTCAACTCCCAAGGAAGATAACCACCCGATCCCATCAATCAAACAACCGAAAATAATTGCACGCGCATTCTCGAGTTCGAATGCTTAGCATGAACTACGTAACAGCTTGAGCGCTCTGCCCATCGGGCAAATCGTTGACGGCACCGTGGTCCAGCACCCATGCCGGGATCGCCGACGCAAAAGTTGCAAGAGCCAAGAGCACCAGCGCCGTCGCGATCAACGCCGAGTAATTACCCGCTCCTACAATGAACGAAAATAGCATCGGACCCGAGGCCAAGCCCATCTTGGACGCAAAACCGCCCCATACCGCGGTCTGTCCAGTCTGATCAAACCTGGCGCACATGCCGAGCAGGTGAGAAATCACGAAGTTCCAGGTGATGCCTGTGCCGATGTTCGCCGCAATCCAGATCCACTTCACCTCGCAATAGTTAAATGTGTAGGTGCCGACCAGCGTCAACAGCATGCCCCCGATGATCGGTTTGAAGATCCCAAAGCGGGTGGAAAGAACGATCACCAATACTGCGCCGAGCGTGGCGAACCAGTTGGCGATGCCCAGCGTTTCGCTAATGAACGCCAGCTCCAGTCCATGGCGCTCCCCGAGCCCGATGATGAAGGCAAATAGCCCCATGTTGGCGGCTTGAAAGAAAAATACGGAGAGCAACGCGAGCAGCAGCGGCTTCAATTGCAATCGATCGGACGCGGCACCGTGCGCGCGTGGCACTGGCGTTCTTACTCGATAATCGGGCAGGAACTGTAGCATCACTAATGTCGTCACGCTGAACAAGATCAGCGTCGCAAACAAAACATTCGTGCCAAACTTCGGTACCAGCAATGGCAAGCTCATAACGCCGAGACCGCCTGCGAAAACTTGTACCAGAAGCAATACGCCAAAGGTGCGGTCGGGTGCCGTGGTGCGGGCAAAGATCGAAAAGCTGATCCCCACCAGCATCCCACCGATGAAACCGTGCAAGAATCGAGCACCCATGAGCGCGAATGGGTTCTTGAGCAGCATGGACAGCAGATCCATGCCAATCAACCCCAGCAGAAGCAAGTGGGCTGCAGATCTCCAATTGATGCGCCGAACCAGAAATGCAATCAGGAATGCGCCGCAGGCCGCGCCGTAGACATTGCACGAGCCGACCAACCCTGCCTGCTTGTTGCTGAACCCGAGTCCTACCTTGAGCCCGTCTACCAGTGCCGGCATGATGTTGACATAGAAAAATCCGGCGGTGGCGAGAAATGCCAGCAAGACGCGCGCCAGCATGCTGTTGGGAGAGACTTTCGGCAGGCGGTTGAGAGGTTCCGTGGTCGTTCTCCCGTATCAAAGGCGAACAGCGACCTGGAGTATAGCAGCACTCTTCAGAGTGCGGATTGGACCATCGCCGCTTTTTTTCTTGAACTCTAGTGGCCTGCTCAATATTCTGTCCCCTCACCGAGGATCCTTTTCCTGACCGCGAAAATGCCGATGACGCGTTGGACTCTTCTCCATTTACTATTTCTATGGCCAGCGGGGGCTGGATGGTCCGCACCAACCGTGGCCACGACACGCGTACCGGGGGATCCCTTAAGGGGGAATGGCAATGTGCATCGCTCGGTTCTCACTTACAGTGAACTTTTCTCGAACACTGGCCCTACCGCTCCAGTCGATGACGGTGACGGCTTTGCTTTGCCTGCCAATGCGGCTGCACCTTCTCAGACCTTCGAGGGCACATTAACGCTCTCCGACCCGGCATCGAGCGGGAGCGCTCGGATCCTGCGAGACGACTTCGGGGACGACAGCGCAAGCAATTCCCCATGGCGACATCTACCCAGTTTTAGTTTCCAGTTCGTGCAGAACGGGAGCTACCTCATTCCGGTTCAGCAAGGTCTTGTCATCATGGGGAGCGCGGCATGGAACTACATCGTTGGGCCCGGGCGAGTGTGGCGGGAAAAGAGCGACCACGGTTACATGCGCGCCTCGCTTCCCTTCGCCCTGGTAGAGAGAAATCAGAACTGCGTACACAACGGGGAAATGACCTTCCTTTTCAACCGCTCGAAGAACCCTAACATTTCGCAGGTTCGTTACCAGGTGACGCAGGAAACCTGCTTGTATTTCAAGCTCGACATGTGGGGACAGCTCGCGGCAAGCTATACTCCCGGCAGCGTCGTCAACGACCAGGCGTTGGAGAACGCGGAAGCCGCTGAAGTGGCAAACCGCATACCCACCAAGCCTTTCAGTGCTCTCGCAACAGACTATCCCAAGTCTGGGATCGATATCGCCGGCTTCACTCGTGGCTTTCATTCGCCGGCTGACATTACCACTTATGGACTGTTGATCAATGGCGTCAACTACGTCAGCCGTTGCCAGACGCGCTATGGCACCTACGCTTTCTGTGACAACATGCGCTTGCCTTCATACTCGCTGGCCAAATCGTCCTTTGCCGGACTGGCGATGATGTGGCTGGGGCAGCAATATGGGAGCGAGGTTTATGGCCGGCTGATTCGGGATTACGTCCCGCAATACGCGGACGGCGGCGACTGGACGAATGTGACTTTCAACAATACGGCGGACATGGCCACCGGCAATTACATTAACGGAGGCAATGAAGCAGATGAGGGCAGCTCGCAGGAGCGTGCGTTCCTTTTGGCCGAGCCTTTCAGTACGAAGATCGCAGATGCATTCACACCGTTCCCACACAAGGCTGTTCCGGGGACCACGTGGGTGTACCAAACCCACGCCACCTTTATCCTGGCACAGGCCATGAATAACTACCTGCAGCAACAGCAGGGCAGCGGGGCGGACATTTTCAATTCGATCCGCGACGCCGTCTTTAGGCCGTTGAACATGAGTCAGGGTAGTTTGTCCACGCTGCGCACGGACAACAGCGCGTCCGGCAAACCCTTTGGCGGTTACGGACTGTTTTTCATTCAGGATGACATCGCCAAGATCGGCCGCTTCCTCAACAACAGCGGCGGAGTGATCAATGGTCCGATTAAAAACGCGCAGGTGCTCGAGCCCATCCGGCTGCAGGAGTCTCTATTCCGCACTGCAAATCCAGCCACTCTCGGTGTGCCCGTACCCGATACGGGGACACCCGCGGTACTGAACACGTTCCGGTATCACAATCAGTTCTGGGCGAAGCACATGACGACTGCCGAATTCCCACAATACCGCTGTAATTTCTGGGTGCCTTTCATGAGCGGCTACGGCGGGATCTCGGTGGTGTTGTTGCCGAATGGCGTAACCTACTACATTTTCAGCGACGGCAACGAGTTCATCTGGTACGCAGCCGTGAATGAGATCAACAAAATCGCACCGCTCTGTCACTGAATATCTCTGGGAATGAGAGTTCTTTACCACAGGGAGCACAGGGGAAAGTCGGTTTTCAGCGTGTTCCTCTGTGCTCCCCGTGGTAAAGACTCTATTCTGACGAGAGCCGCTCGTACACGCTCTGGCCGCTCACAAACGTCTGAAGTACTTTTACATCTTTGAGTTCATCCGCGGGCACGGTGAGCACATCGCGGTCGACCACAATAAAGTCGGCCAGTTTTCCGGGTTCGAGGGCTCCCTTGCGGTCCTCTTCAAAGCCGGCGTAGGCCCCGTTACGTGTGTACAGTGCGAGCGCCTGTTCGACAGAAATGCGTTCCTCAGGGGCAAAGATCTGGCCGCTTTGCAGGTCTCTGCGAACAACTGCGGCCCAGATTCCCCACCAGGGGCTGAGTGGCGTCACCGGAACATCGGAGCCAGCGGCCTCGATAATTCCGTTTTCGATGTAGGACTTCGCCGGATAACACCACCGCACACGCTCTGGCCCGTACTTAAAGAACCAGCTTCCAATCCAATACACAAACGGAGGATTGCCGTCGACCAGCACATTGAGTTCGCGCAGGCGTTTTTGCACTGCCGGAGTTGAAATGCCGGCATGCACGATACGAAAGCGGTGGTCTTTCAGGCCAAGCTGTTGGATCACTGCGGCGTAGGAATCGAGCACCTCGTCGATCGCCCGGTCGCCGATGGCATGGGTCTCCAACTGCCAGCCTGCCCCGGCAGCAAGTAAGTGGGCCTTCTGCATGTCGGCTGGTGTCCAGCGGAGCACGCCGAGGTTGTTCGGTTCGCCGATTACTCCCGGCGGATAAATCGCGATGGTGCGTGCACCCATGCCGCCATCGGCAAACATTTTCGCAGCCCCGAACTTCAGCTGGTCGTCTCCGAAGCCAGTATGCACGCCCATCTGCGCGAGCTTCTCCGCGTCGGCCAGGCTGCCAATCCTCGGCGACATTTGGACGCGTATCATTAACCAGCCGCGACGGTGCGCCTCCTGGTACCCGCGCATCTCGTCGGGCGAAATGAAGATGTCGTGGATGGTGGTAAGGCCAACCTCTGCCGCCTTCTCGGAAATGAGCTTGGCGGCACGCACGTCAATATCCGGTGGATCTTTGGGAAGGAGCGTTGCGACAAGGCCCATCGCTGTGTCCTTGAGGATGCCGGTGGGATTTCCGGCCGCGTCGCGCTCAATCACTCCACCTTCGGGATCATGGGTATCCTTAGTGATGTCAGCGAGCTTGAGCGCAGCGCTATTGGCCACGCTCAGATGACCGCTCACATGCTTCAGATAAACGGGATGGTCCGATGAGGCTGTGTCCAGGTCTTGCCGAGTGATATAGCGGTGCTCGGCGAGTTTGGAATCATCCCAGCCTGCGCCAATGATCCACTGCCCTGGGGGAAGCGTGGCGGCGCGGTGCGCTACGGCTTGCGTGATCTCCGCGATGGAATGGACGGCGGGGTATCCCGCCTCAATCTCGCCACGCAAAATGCCCTTCACCCACTCCATGGCATGCGTGTGGACGTCAATGAGTCCGGGCAGGACTGTGCGCTGGTGCAAGTCAAGCAATTGGGTACGGGAACTGGCGCAGTCTGCGAGCGCGCCTTCATCGCCGAGGGCGAGGATTCTGCCATCACGCACTGCCATGGCGCTGGCCACTCTTTTTGCTCCGTCCATCGTAACGATGTGACCATTGCGAAGGAGAACGTCAGCATCCTTGCATGTCTGGGCGATGACGGGAGTGAACCAGGCGATTGCGAGCAGTGCCAGTCCGGTAATCCTGTGTCGGCGATTCATCGGTCTCCTTGGTGCATTGGGCTGCGAGTCTTAGAAGGTTGGCGGGGTGTTCACCCATAAAAGGGAGGTCTCCTTGTTGCTGAGGTTCTGCCAGCGATGCGCCTGTGTACTTTCAAAGTACAGGCTGTCACCGGGATCGAGGACATAACGTTCGACCTCATCCAACCAAACCTCCAGCTTCCCTCGAAGCACGAAAATGAACTCTTCGCCTTCGTGGCTGTACGAACCCCCGCTGCCGGCGCCCGGAGCAATGCGAAACAGGTGAGGTTCCATTATCTTGTTGCCCGACGCCAGCAGGTCCATTTCAACGCCCGCATTCGGCTGCAACACCTTGCGATCGCGGGCGCGTACCAGGCGGTGCGAATTGTCTTTATCGGCAAAGAACGAGAGGACATTCGTCCCGTAGAGTCGGGCGAGCTTCTGGAGAGTGGCGATCGATGCGCTGGAATAGCCGCGCTCGAGAGAGCTGAGAAAGCTGACCGATACTCCGGTATGACTGGCAACCTCGGCCAAGGTCAAGCCCAGTTTATGGCGTAGTTGCGCCAATCTGGGCGCAATGTCGGAGCGGTTGGTTCTTTGTGCAGACGCCGCCGCCGGTGCCCCGACCTCGTTTTGCAATATGGCGGCAATTCCCGCCGGGTTCACCCCTTTCACGGTCCGCAGATACTGGATCTTGCGCAGTTTGCCGAGAGTCTCGCGGGAATACAGCCGGTAGCGTGCGCGGCTGCGTGTGGGGATAAGCAGCCCCATGCGCTCCCAGTTTCGCAGTGAGGAGGTGCTCACTCCCAGCATTCGCGCTGCGTCGCCGATCCGGAAATAAACCTTAGCCTTTTTCAAAGTCGCCGTTCCGATGCGGGCGCATTTTTGCTCAATGAGGAACATCTCGTCAAGCAAAAGCTGCAGAAAACCTTACAACCTTACTAAAAACAGGCGCGCCTGGCATGGGCAAATCCCGGGCGCTCAATCCCCGCCCCCGGAGGCTGGGCAAATATTTCTTTGCAAACTTTGCAGGAATCTTGATAGAGTATGCGCAAATTTCTCTGGACAACGACGAAGCAATGTAAAGATCGCAGTCAAATTCGTGCCCATCAGTCGCTCGATATTTCATCCCGGAGGGTACTATGAGGCATTCAGGCAAGATGGCGAAGTGGTCGACGTTGGTTCTGCTTCTGTTTGCACTTTCAACCACGCTGCAGGCGCAACTGACCGAAGGCAGCATTGCTGGGGCTGTGACCGATGTCAGCGGCGGAGCCGTCGCGGGCGCCAGCGCCAAGATCACCAATCTTCAAACCGGCGCGGTCGTCGAGACCAAAACCGACAATATCGGCTATTACCGCGTACTGCATCTTCAGGTTGGAGCCTACCAGATCCGGGTCGAAGCCCCGGGTTTCAAGGCTAGCGTTTTGGAGAACGTTCCGGTCAATGTCAACACGACGACGCGCGCCGACGCCAAATTGCAGGTCGGCGGAGCCCAGGAGACAGTCGAGGTCTCAGGAGCGGCCGCTCTGATTCAAACCGAAGAAGCGCGGCTGTCAAACACGATCACCCATCAGGAAGTCGACAACCTGCCGCTGAACGGGAGGCAGGTCTATCAATTGGTGACGCTCGAACCCGGCGTAACCCAGACCAACGCGCCTGTCATATCGAACGTTCCTTCACCAACTTCGTCGGTAACCTTTCTATACGGCTACATCGCCAACGGCTCCACTCCGCGCGGGAACAACTTCATCCTGGATGGCAATTCGAACAATAACGAATGGCTGGGCGGTACTCCGCTCATCTTTCCGTCGCTGGACGCAATCCAGGAGGTACAGGTTCAAACGCTGAACTTCTCAGCGGAATACGGTCGCAATAATGGCACGGTCGTTAATATCGTCACCAAGTCCGGCAGCAACCATCTACATGGGTCGGTGTTCTACACCGGAAGAAACACGGCTTTGGATGCTCGTGACTTCTTTGACCAGAGTGCGAAGACGCCGCTCCATCAGAATCAGTTCGGCGGTTCGGTGGGCGGCCCGATCATCAAGGACAAAACTTTCTTTTTTGTGGACTACGAAGGATCGCGCCTAACGACGGGCACGCCAACAGTTTTCACCGTTGAGACTCCAACCTTTGTCCAGACCTACGTTACGGGCCCCTTGGCGACAATGTTCTACCACGACTTTCCTGCTCCTGCCTGCACCGGCGCAGTTTTTGGGTCGGTTGGGCAGTACTGTACCGCGGTTTCGTCTCAGGTCGAGCCCAACCAGGCTGATCAATACCTCGTCCGCGTTGATCAACACTTCGGCACGCATGACCAGCTTTACGGACGCTGGGTAAACGCACTGGCGTCCGGGGATGTGGCCTCCCAGGAATTGGAGGGTGCAGGTATACGCGGCTTTAAGGCGCCCTTTGACGGGTTCTTTGCCGACCTCAGTCTGGGGGAAACCCACGAGTTCACCACCCATACGTTAAACGATCTTCGGGTGGCGTATTCCCGCAACAACAGTCGTATTGATTTCGGTTTGCCCCCCAACACCTTGACTGGGGCCGCACTATCGAGCCATGGCCTTCCGCCTGACGATTTTGGAGATCTCGTCTTTGACGACGGTGTAGCCCCCATGGGCGGTGAAGTTTACGTTCCTCGCAAGTTCATCTTCAACACCTATGCGCTCACCGATACCCTCAGCCACATCATCGGGCGGCACGCTCTGAAGTTTGGCTTTCAGGTGCGGCGCATCCAGGAAAACAGCGACTATCAACTCACCTCGAAGCCCTACATCGAATTCTCCAGCATCTCTGAATTTGCCGTGGACGCACCCTACCTGCAGGCAGGCCTGGTTAACCGCATCAACTGCACCGGTACGCCATCGCCAACTTGCGGCCAATTCACGGATACCCCGCGACATTTCCGCTGGAACCAATTTGCCGGGTTCGTTCAGGACGACTGGAAGGTTAGCCCCCGATTGACGTTGAATCTTGGCCTTCGCTACGACCTTTTCGAATCACCCACGGAAACGAAGGGCATTCTTTCCAACGTCATCCTGGGCCCGGGAAGCAATTTGTTTCAGCGGATGGCAAGTGCCAGCGTGGGCCGCGTATCGAAGCTCTGGAACACCGACAAGAAAAACTTCGCACCCCGAATCGGAGTGTCTTGGGATCCGCGGGGAAAAGGAGATATGGTGGTGCGGGCTGGCTTCAGCATCGCCTACAACGAGCCTTACTCCAATCTCTACACCAATGCATCCCGGCTCGACCCTCCGGACGCAATTACAACGTTTGTTGAACCCAGCCTGGGCATCGGGACCACCCTGCCTTATCAGTTTCCTTTTGTGCCGAGTCCCGATTTTGCCGGTCCCACTCTTCCCAACGGGGGGATCGGGCCGGCAGTCAACAACGTGACCATTACTCCCAGCGGCGTGTATCCGAATCTCCGCACAAACTATTCGATGCAGTGGTTTTTCGGCATTCAACAGCAGTTCCTGCACGATTATGCTCTGAGCATCAACTACGTCGGAACGCGCGGAGTGGGTGGCTATACCAGGGAAGACTACAACCGGTTCGATGGCGACATCTGTTCAAATCTTGTGACGGACTGCGGACTCGTTAACCGAACCCTGAATCCCGGGTGGGGAGAACTCACCTACATCGACAATGAAGGCCAATCGATTTATCACGGTATGAATGCACAGCTGCGCAAGACCTATAGTCACGGGCTTTTGTTGACCGCGAACTACACTTGGGGCAAAGTACTGGACAACGTTACCGAGGGCGGTTTGGGAGATTACTCGAACACCAACGGATATGGCGGGCTGTATAGCGGCGTACAGGACATCGAGAACCAGCGCGGTGATCGCGGCCCATCCGAATTCGATGTCAGGCAACGCTTCGCGCTTTCGGCACTGTGGACTCTTCCGTCTCCGGAGTCCAATGCCCTCGCCAGGAATGTTCTGGGCGGGTGGAAGTTGAATTCGATCGTCAGTCTGCAATCCGGACGTCCTTTTGATGTGTACTGCGGGCTGCCTTGGTATGAGGGCTGCGACTTCAACGAGGATGGCTTGGCCTATGATCGCCCAAACCGCCCGGCGGGCATCAAGACCACTGGATTCAGTAACCAGCAGTTTGTGAACGGTCTCTTTGGGGACCCAACGCCGCTCTCGTTCCCAGCGTATACGGGCTTCTATGGCAGGACCTCTCTGGCAAGCCAGGTTTTCTGCCCCAATGGCCTCAATTCAGTCCTCGACACGCTTTTTATAAGCGCCGCGCTTACACCATGTCTGCCAGTCGGCACGAACGGTAATCTAAGCCGGAATGCGTTTCGCGGTCCCGCGTACAAGACTGTCGACCTATCCCTCTTCAAAGATATTAAAGCGGGCGACCGTGCTACTGTGCAGTTCCAAGCGGACGCCTTCAACCTCTTTAACCGCGTCAATCTGTACAACCCAATTGGCGATATGGGAAGCCCATTTTTTGGGCAGTCCACCTTGGCCTTCCCGGCACGGCAGATTCAGTTGGGGCTCAAGGTGCTTTTTTAGCGTCGTCGAAATGCGGGACTACTCACGGCCCCGCATTCTCCATGTTGTTCCGGGATGAAGAATCGGGGGAGGTTTCTGTGCCAACGAACTTTCTCGTCCGTTTAATAAGCCGAAGGACGTGGCTTCAGCGCAGCGGTATGGGCGTTGCTGCTCTGCTTCTGGCCCCACCGTTGTTAGCCCAGGAGCGACCCCTCGACGCGACCATTCGGTCCATGGCGACTCTGACCGGTACGGAGCTGAGCGACCCGTGGCTCCAGCCAACCGCCGCACTCGTCGGAACGATTGTCGCGTATTCCCAACCGCTGCGCTCTCTGGACTTAGGATCGATCGAGCCTGCCACCTACTTCAAGGCCGACTGAGCGTCCGATGGCCGAAGGACTGATCGCCCGCCCCATTCATCAGCTGGCCCCGCTGCTTGAGAAAAAAGAAATCTCGCCGGTCGAGTTGTTCAATGAGGCGATGGAGAGAATCCATCAACTGCAACCCAAGCTGAACAGCTTCATTACCATCACCGAAAAGGAAGGGCGAAAGGCCGCAACCGAAGCGGAAGACGAAATACGCAAAGGTCAATACCGAGGCCCGCTGCACGGAATCCCGATTTCCATCAAGGATCTCTTCGCCACTCGCGGCGTGCGAACAACTGCGGGCTCCAAAGTGCTCGCCAAGTGGATCCCCGATTACGACGCCACCGCGGTTGCTCACCTGCAGCGGGCGGGCATGGTACTGGTGGGGAAAACCAACATGCACGAGTTTGCCTACGGTGTGACCAACGACAACCCCCATTTCGGACCAGCGCGCAACCCCTGGGAGCCAACCCGAGTTCCTGGGGGATCGAGCGGCGGGTCGGCAGCGGCAGTGGCCAGCTCCCAATGCGCAGCGTCGCTAGGATCGGACACTGGAGGTTCAATCCGAACGCCTGCGGCGGTGTGCGGAGTGGTAGGTCTGAAGCCCACATATGGCCGCGTGAGTCGCTATGGTGCGATCCCTCTCGCATGGTCGCTGGATCACGTGGGTCCCCTCACCAAGAGCGTCGAGGATGCAGCGATCATGCTGGCCGCAATCGCCGGTCCGGATCCCATGGATCCATCCTCGAGTTCACAGCCAATACCCGACTACCGCAAAGATATGCGGGGGAGCATTCGTGGCCTGCGGATGGGCGTTCCTCGTCAGTATTTCTTGGAAAACGTCGATCCGGAGATTCAGAAGCTGGTCAGCGCGGCGATCCGCCAAATGGAAGATGCGGGAGCGACGCGGGTGGAGGTTGACATCCCAGCCCTGGAAAACTGTGCGGCGATGGAAGCACACATCACTCTGGCAGAGGCTACCTCGTATCATGAGTCATATCTCAAGAAGCAGGTGGATGACTACGGTCCGGGAGTGCGAACCAACCTGGAAGCGGGACGATATCTGCTGGCCATCGACTACGTGAAGAGCCAGCGAGCGCGCACCTTGCTGCAGCGCAACTTCAATGAAGCTTTCAAGCGGGCTGAGGTCATCGTCTCTCCCACCTTGCCTGCGCTTCCGCCTCTTGTCGGAGAGGTATGGGTGCAATCGGGAGACCTGCGCGAGCACGTCATTGACGCGTTCCTTCGCCTCAATATCCCCTACGATCTGACGGGCCTCCCGGCAATCTCTGTGCCCTGCGGATTCAGTTCAGCCGGCTTGCCAATTGGCCTCCAAATAGGCGGCCGGGCATTCGAGGAAGGCACAATCCTGAAGTTCGCGCACTCTTATGAGCAGTCAACCGACTGGCATATGGCCCGACCCGCTCTCGATTAAGAGGAAACTCAAGGTGCGCGTCAAGCGCCCGGATGCCGGACGATCCGGCACGCTCTTGAAGAACTCGCCGCCAAGGGCTCCGTTAGGAAAGTGCGGCGACGAGTTCGTTTTTGGAAAGTTCCCAATCAAAACTCTTGGAAATTCTGTTGAGCATCGCCACATCCGATGCCAGCAGGTCTAGAATTAAAGAACGCCGCGACCACAATCAACCCTCAACTCATGCACCTGAGAAATAGGATAAAAAGGAGAATCTCAATGCCATACGTGAACGTCGGTAAAGAAAACTCCAGTGACATCGATCTCTATTACGAGGACCACGGCTCTGGTAAACCCGTCGTCCTAATTCACGGATATCCGCTGAGCGGTGCTTCCTGGGAGAAGCAGCTGCCAGTTCTTTTGGACGCAGGCCATCGCGTCATTACTTATGACCGCCGAGGGTTCGGCAAGTCCAGCCAACCAACGACGGGCTTCAACTACGACACCTTCGCCGAGGATCTGCACAAGCTCGTGGCGCACCTCAAACTACGTGATTTCGCGCTGGTGGGTTTCTCGATGGGTGGCGGCGAAGTGGCACGCTACGTGGGGAAATACGGATCGAAGGGGGTGAGCAAGGCGGTAATCGTCTCGGGAGTTCCGCCGTTCCTGCTGAAAACACCGGACAACCCGGAGGGCGTGGACGGGAGCGTCTTCGAGGGCATCCAGAAAGCCGTCGTCGCGGACCGTTACACGTTCTTCACCGAGTTTTTCAAGAATTTCTACAACACGGATCTTCTGCTGGGCAAGCGGGTCAGCGAACAGGCGGTGCAGGCCAGCTGGAATGTCGCAGCCGGAGCCTCGGCCACGGCCAGCCTCGCTTGCGTGCCGACGTGGCATGAGGACTTCCGCAACGACTTGGGCCGGATCGACGTGCCGACGCTGGTCATTCACGGCGATGCGGACCGGATTCTGCCCATCACTGCCTCAGGGCTGCGGACTGCCAAGCTGATCAAGGGAGCGCGCCTAACGGTGATAAAGGATGGACCGCACTGTATAACCTGGACCCACGCGGAGGAAGTGAACTCTGAACTGGTGAACTTCCTCGGGAAAGGTGCTGCCCAGCGATCCGTCTCAGCGCCCCAGCACGAAGCAGTTGCGTAACCAAACCGTTCGTGGAATGCTGCTTCACGGTGGGTGCCGTCTCCGGCGGCACCCACTTAGCGTTGTTAGACACTTCACCGTTTAATTGTTAATTGTTGCACTGCGGAATTGACCTGAGGGCTGCTCGCCCAGGGCTGAAGGAACCGACTTCGATCCAGTCCACCACGCCGCCACAGATCAGTGTAGATGCAACGTCGCCGACCGCCAGACTGGTGGTAACTCCAAAACCACCGAGACCTGAAACGTGGAACAGCCCGTCGATTTCTGTATCCCATCCGATGACCGGGAGCCGATCGGGGGCGAAGGTCCGAAGGCACGCCCAGCTGCGGCGCAAGCTGATGTCGGCCAATCCGGGAGCATGCATCAAGAGCTTATCGACGAGAAGATCCTCGGCCGCGGGATCAAGCGCAGGCATTCCGGGCGGATGCTCGGTTTCATCGCAGGGACAGAGAAGCAGGCCATCTCCTTCCGGCCTCACGTAATATCCAACGTCCAGATCCCACACCAGCGGAGCGTTACGGGGAAGGATTCCGGCGTCGTCGCCGCCGACGAAGAGGTGTCGACGAAGGCGTTTGAGCGGCAGTGGAGCGGACAGGCGGCCAAGATACCCGGCCCAAGCGCCTGCGGCATCGACGACGATGCGAGCACCGATTTCGCCATGCGGCGTCCGGACACCATGCACGACCGATCCATCAAGGATCAGGGATTCACAGCCGCAGTCAGTGATGACCTGAAAGCCGGCGCTTCTGGCCTCTCCCAGCAAATCGGTCAGCAGCGCATGGATATCAACGACGCCATCGGTGGGGCAGAAGAGCGTGTAGTCAAACTCAAACCAGCTAAGAAACGGGAAACGTTGCCGCGCTTGGGCAGCTGGTAACAATTCGGAGGGTACGCACGATTCGTGCAGTTGCTTGCGCAATTCGGTGGCTCGGTCTGGCTCACCATGAATCAGGTACAGACCTCCGGTCTGGCAGAGGACTGGGCGTCCAGCAACCTCCTTCGCACGGAGCTTACGAACGCCTTCAATGGTGAGCTTAAGAAGCGTGGGATTCTTCTCCAGTTGGCGCGCCATTGCGGCGTTGCGGCCGGACGCGTGGCTTCCGGGCAGCGGCTCCCGTTCGAGAACCAAGCCGCTCGTTACGCCGGCTCGCGTCAGCGCGGCGGCAACTGAGGCGCCGGCGAAGCCCGCGCCAATCACGACAACGTCCACCTCAGATGGAATACGGCCACGCAGTGCCATACCCTCAGTATACGGGGGGACCCACCGGCCAGCCGCAGGCGATGTATGCGTCTAACGGTGCTTACTCGGGCCCGAGACCTGAGCCAGGACAAATTGCGCATGTTCCGATCCGATCGCGTGCAGCGACACCGCTTCCTGCAAGTAATTCTGTGCCGCGGCCCGGTCGCCCAGCTTCAGAGCTATCTCGCCAGCATGCGCGAAGATTTTGGAATCGCGGATTCCGACCGCCAACGCAGTCTCGATCTGCTTGCGGGCTTCCGCGTCCTGACCGGTGACGTGCAGCGCCCAGGCGTAGGCATCGAGCGTGTGCACGTCGTGACGCCACGCGTACTCCTGTTGCGCCACTTTCAGAGCGTTGGCTGGTTGGTGCGTGTGATCGGCATAGTAGAAGACGAGTTCGCGGTCGGAATTATCCTTACGGCCGGACTCCGCCAGTGATTTGGTTTCGAAGTCAGCAAATGCCTTCCTGGCTTCTGTGTCGCGGCCCGCTAGCTGCAGGGCCTCGGCCAGATCGTAGAGATTCTCGGAGCGCAGTACGTCCTGAATTACTCTCGCTGAGAAAAGTGTTGGCCGCATGAGCGCGCACGAACAATTCGCCGAAGACCTGGCGCTCTACGCGCTCGGAGCGCTGGATGACGCGGAACGCCAGAAGCTCGAAAAACATCTCGAGGAATGCGCCTCTTGCCGCCGCGAATTAGACCTGCTGCGCGGCGACCTCAGCCCGCTCGCGCTGACCACTGCCGGACCCCAGCCGCCGGCGCGTGCGCGGCAGCGGCTGATCTCGGCCATCGCCGCCGAGCCGCAACTTCCGGTGGCCGGCCCCGCGTCTGATCCGCAGCAGCGTTCCTGGTGGACTTCTTCTAAGTGGCCTGCTCTGGGATGGGCGGGGGCGCTGGCGCTCGTTTTCGCCGGCATCGGATTGCTGCGGCAGAATTCGACGCTGCACCAGAACCTAGTTTCGCTGCGAGCGCAATTAGCCGATCATGGGAGCAAGCTCGAGCAAGCCAACGAAGTCGTGGCGACCCTGCTGGACCCCGACGCAGAGAAGATCGAACTGGTCGCCGTCGGCAACAAGCCGCAGCCGAGAGGTAAGGCGATCTACCAGCGCCGCAATCGCAACCTGATTTTCTTCGCCAGCAATTTGCCGCCTCTGCCCGCGGAGAAAATCTACGAACTATGCCTGTTCCCCGCCAACGGCGGAGCGCCCATCGCGGCGGGCCTGTTCAAGCCTGATGCTCGTGGCAGCGCGACGGTCGTGAATCCTCCGCTGCCGAAGGAGGTCGAGGCCAAGAACTTCGCCGTTACGCTAGAATTCGAGAGCGGCTCACACGAATCTCCGCGTGGAATGCCTGTGATCGTCGGCGTAGGCGAGTAAGAGCGAAAACTCGCACACCCACAAGGATTTCAAATTCGGATACTACCCAGGGGTCCAATGAAAACACGGCTGAGATGGAGTTTCACAATCACTGTATGCACACTGCTCATGGTAAACATCGCACTGTCTCAGGAGAAATCGAAACAAGAGAGTAGCGCAACTGTAACGATCGTCACTGCAGGTGATATCTCGGTCACCAGAGCGGCGGACGGCAAGACCACAGTGTCCATCAACTTTATTCCAGGCAAAGCGAAATCGGGCGACACGCGAATTACGATTTCAGGCCCGTATTCCTTAGATGTGAACGGAGGCGTGAAGGAGGTGAACGGCCCCCAGGGGGTCGAGCTTCATGTCCTGAGTCATGAAGACTTGCGATTCGAAGCTCCAGAAATCGGTTTGTGGGAACAATCCCACAAATTTTCCCAATCCTCTGCATGCAGCAAGATCCCCAAGTTCCCTGGATGTGGCAACCCAGTTTGTGACCAACCTGACCATCCGGGGGATCAGTGCCGGTATAACAGTGATTCCGGATGTGCGTGCGTGGCCCCTGGCGGCGGTCCGTGCTCGGAGACGGCGAACCCTCCGCAAGAGAGGAAAGCAAAACAAGACTGAGTTTGCGAGGGAGCTTATGTGGGATATCCGGCCGCGTTCTGAAAAGGTCTCTCCGGCCGCGCCTGCATGTCGCTGATTCCAAGTCGCTGGGTTGAGCGGAAAAACTCGTCAACTAACACCTGATTCTCGCGGTGACGGCACATCTGGGAGAGGATCGCAAGTATGGCGCAAGATTTTCAGCAGACGGTCGATATCAGTGAGACGCAATTCAAGGCGGGATACATATTGAGGCGAACGTCTTCGCGCGTATGATAAGCGCATAATCGATAGCGCGGCGCATCTCCAAAATAGATGTGGCGCCGGCGGAGATCGTCTACTCTTGCGAGGAACGTGCAGGAACCTATGAAGATCATTCCGGCGAGCGACTCGTCGTTGTTGGTTGTCTTCGGGAATGCGATCTCGCCCGCACTCCACGAGCGGGTGGTCGGGCTGTTTCATTCCTTCCAGACCCGGCATGATCCGCGGATCCGCAACCTGCACCCGGGATACGCGTCACTGCTCATTGATTTCGATCCGCTGCGAATGACGCACGACGAACTGACCTCGGTTGTTCAACAACTCGCCCTTGCCGGTGACTCCGCGGTTGACAGGCGCGCTAACGTGGTCACCATTCCGGTCTGCTACGACATCGAGTTCGGTCCCGATCTACCGGATGTCTCGCGGCATGCTGGGCTTTCACGGGAAGAGGTTGTCCGATTACATTCCTCCCCGACGTATCTCGTATATTTCCTCGGATTCTCTCCGGGTTTCGCTTACCTGGGTGGGTTGCCGGAGGCTTTGCACACGCCCAGACTCGCGACTCCCAGGCCATCCATTGTCGGTGGAAGTGTCGGAATTGCCGGCAGTCAGACAGGAATCTATCCAGTTGACTCTCCCGGAGGATGGAGGCTGATCGGACGAACACCTCTGCGTATGTTCGATCCCGAAGCAACTCCGCCAACTCGCCTGCAACCAGGCGACAGGATGAAATTCTCTCCGATTGACCGCGCGACCTTCGAAGATATACCGCGACGTGCGGACGCCCGGCTTGCATGACGATTCGGGTTGCAAAGCCGGGGCTCTTCACGACCGTCCAGGACCTTGGACGTTACGGCTATGCTCACCTCGGCATCTCTCCTGCCGGGGCCGCCGATCCGTTGTCGTTTCGCATTGCCAATCTTCTGGTGGGCAACGATGAGAACGTTCCCGCGCTGGAGATGACGCTGCTCGGCGCAACCCTGGAGTTCGAGGGGAGCGCCATCTTCGCGCTCACAGGCGCAAGTTGCGAATGCAAGGCCGGTCTCGCTCCAGTGCCCATCAACGCCGCGTTCGATCTCCCCGCGGGAGCAACCCTGAAATGCGGGAGCATGACGACCGGCGCGCGCTGCTACCTCTCTGTCCAGGGCGGATTCGACATTCCGCTGGTCATGGGCAGCGCGTCAACCCTTGTTGCCGGCCACTTTGGAGGGCTCAAGGGGCGCAGATTGCAGAGCGGCGACGTGTTGCATGTTGGGCAGCGCGCCTCGTACCGCGTCCGCTCCCTGCGTCCGGGTGCGCTTGACTCATTGCGGGCTCCGCGACCCCTGCGTGTGACCAAAGGCTCGCAGCAGGACTGGTTCGGGCCGGAGGCATTCGAGAAGTTATTCTCCTGCGCGTACATCGTCAGTGAGCAGTCGGACCGCAAGGGTCTGCGGCTGAAGGGAGAGGCGGTACGCCCGCGCGAACGATCCGAACTGCTTACGGACGGCATCCCGCTCGGGGCGATTCAGGTGCCGCAGGATGGCCAGCCGATCATTTTGTTTGTCGATCAGCAGACCACCGGTGGATATCCCAAGATCGCGAATGTGATCGCGGCCGATATCCATCGCGTCGGCCAGTTGCGGCCTCGCGACGAGGTGCGACTTGTCGAAGTTTCCATTGCAGAAGCGGTCAAAGCGCTAGGCGAGCAGGAGCGCTGGCTGAGAGAAATCTTCATTTCGTGATCGGTTTCGTAATCGGACGATCAGGGTTGTTACGATTGAGTGCTCTGGCGTAAAAGAGGCAATTCACGATGACGGATATTTCTATCGATATCAACGCCGACTTGGGCGAGTCCGAAGAGTCGCCGGCCAATGGAACCGACTTCGAGCTGATGCGCTACATTACCTCCGCCAACGTGGCGTGCGGCGGACACGCCGGCAATGAACAATCCATGCGGCAGACGCTGTCCGCAGCTCGCGAGTTGAAGGTCGCAGTCGGGGCGCACCCGGGCTATCCTGATCCGGCGAATTTTGGACGCGTCGAATCGCCACTCTCTCCACTGGAAATCGAGGGTTCTGTGGGCCAGCAGATCGCGGCGCTGGCGGAGATTGCGGCGTCACTGGACATGCGGCTAGTGCACGTGAAGCCGCACGGCGCGCTATATCACGCAGCCAACACGAAGCGCGAGGTTGCGCTCGCAATCGGCCGCGCCGTGAAGGCGATCAATCCACAGCTCGTCATGGTGGGCCAAGCCGGCTCGGCTGTTCTGGAAGTCTGGCATTCCATGGGATTGCGATTCGCTGCCGAAGCCTTCGCTGACCGCGCTTACGAACCAGACGGCACCCTGCGCAAGCGTACTCTTTCCGGCGCGCTACTTGACGATCCTGCGCGCGCCGCACAGCAAGCCGTTGACATCGCGGTTCGGCACAGGGTTATCGCCAGCGACGGCTCCGAACTAACGGTTGAAGCGAACACCATCTGCATTCACTCCGACACGCCGGGCAGCGTAGCCATTGCACGCGAGGTCAATCAGCGGCTCAAAGCCGCAGGTGCGCGCGTGCATTCTTTGTCGTGGCAAGGCTTGTCGTGATGGGCCGCGTTGGGAGCTTCTCAACCGCCTACAGGTTCGGAGGCGAAATCACCTGCTCGCTGCCATCCGGGAACAAGACCTTCACGGTCGGTGGACCCGAGGCGCACCACTTCCCCGCGAGCAGTTCGAGCGGCATATCGTGACCGGGATAGAGCCGCGTTGCCAGTCCCTTCAGTTTGGCAATGGACTGGCGCGCCAAGTCGGCATCCCAGACTGGCGGACCCATGGGGCCATTCAGATCCCAGCGGCTCTTTAGGGCGTCACCGCAGAGAATTTCCTCACCCATCGACAGAGCAATGCAGCCGGGCGTATGTCCGGGCACATGTATGACCTGGACGCCATCTTCCAGAGCGGTCTCGGAAGAGATCACGCGCAAGCGGCCATGCGCCCGCAACACCGGCGTGTGATACCGGAGCACCGCCCCGTCTGCCCCGCGGGAGTCCGCGTACGCGATCTCGCGCTCATGCACGATGATCTCGGCATTGGGGAAGAGGTCCCAGTTGGCCGCGTGATCGAAGTGCAGATGACTCAGCACTACGAAATCCACATCTTCGGGCGCGACACTGAGCTTGGCCAGCGAATGGATGACGGTAGCACGCTCGTTGTAACCGGCGGTGTCGAAAAGCAGCCGCCGCCGCCCACTTGCGGTGGTTACAAGGTAGCAACCGCTCCAGCCCAGGAAGCCACGGCTGCTTTTCCCGGGAAAGCCACTAAGCAGCATTTCGATGTGCGCCATGAGAAGCTCTTTCCTCTCCGGTGTTGCGAGTCATCCGCCAGCTATTTTACCTGTACACCGTCGCCCGTACCCTCTCTTACCTCTATGTGGTCGACGGGCTGAAGTGCTGAAACTCATGGAACACCTTGGACCGGAGGAGTGTGCCCCGCTTGTCTTCACTAGTGGAAGGAAACGCAATGCTTATCTTGCAACCGCTGGTCGCCGCACTCGGACTGGTATGCGGAGTGATTTATGAGGCGGCGATCTTCTCCGGCTTATAGCTGAAATAAACGGCTCCTCCAATAATCAGCGCACCGCCCGCGACAGCCATCCTGCCTAAGACCTCATGCAGAACGGAAACGCCAAGAATCGCTCCGACTAGCGGTTCTAGATTTACGAAGATTCCTGCTTGCGATGCGGGAACCTGCTTGAGTCCCCAATTCCACAAAACTGTCGGGCTCGCCGTCGCGAGTAGCCCCTGCTCAGCCACCGCGACCCATACGCGGGTCGAGTAGTGTACGGAAGGAATACCCGATGTGATAACGACCACAACCGCCAGAAGGATCGTGCCGATCCAGAACACGAAGGCGGTCACCATCAGCGGGGAATGTCGTCTCATCAGACGCTTCGAAATCAGAATCCATGCGACGGCGGCCAGCATGGAAAGCACAACCAACAGGTCGCCACGTATGCTCGCCCGCGCCACGCTGGAACCTGTCTTGCTCGGCAACGCGATCAATGCAGCACCAACCGTCGATGCCGCCAGTGCAAGCCAACCGCCAACGTGCAACCGCTCTCGCGAAAAGACGACCGCAGCCATCGCGAGGAGCATTGGAAGCGTGCCGACCATTAAGGAAGCATGTGAGACAGTGGTTAGGGAGAGTCCTTTGAACGCCACTAGATATGATACGGGCACTCCGAGCAGCGAGGCGGCGAGAACCCAGCCCCACTCGCTCCCGGCAAAGCGAGGACGATCAAAGAAGATGAATGGCAGCAGTCCAGCGCACGCAAACGCGAAACGGAATAAGACCATGGTACCGACTGGCATCTCGCTCAGCGCGACCTTGCCGAAGAAAAACCCTGTTCCCCATAGGCATCCAGCGGCCGCCAGAGCGAACATGGGGATGACACGACCGTGCGGCTCGAACATTGCTTCCGATTGTAGGGGCTCTATTGGGCTTCAGTCTCGCCTAGCAAAAGTACGGAGGTTCAGGTCGGCAGCAAACTCCATAACGCTGCCAAAGCCGAAACCACGGGCTGTGCGCGAGCATATCGTCGTGTCTTCGATTCACAGCCGAGAGGTCGCTCGCGCTCAGCGGTCTGGTGTCCGGCACGGCGAAGATGCGCTCTAGCCACTCGATTTCGGCGATGGTTCGGTCAATGTTCATGCTGCTCAAATTTGGATGCACCTGCGACAAGCATACCAAAATTCGCGAGCGCATCGTGCTGAAACGTCCTGCTTACTTCGTTGGAATGCCTCGCCGGGTGACAAGATAAACCGCAAAGCTTCCCAGCCAATGACCGCCCTCGTAATGCTCGCCTGTCACAGCTACCAGTCCCGCATGTCTATGCTCCACGGCTGCCGCCCGGATCATCGGAAGGCGCTTGTCGCCTTTCGGCAGACCCGCAGCGATACCTTCCAACATCCATGCGCGACTCAGGTTGAGCCCATCCAAATGTGCCAACTTGGGATCACTCGGATCAGGCGACACCACGGGCTCTAACCAAGCGCCTTTTCTCGCCGGGGAAATCTGCGGCAGAAAGGTTCGGAGCCAGCGTGCGAACTCTGGGCTCGGCAACACACGGCGCATTAGGTCGGCTTCGCCTAGACAGGGTGATAGGAAATCCTCGCCGGAGGGCTCATACGCCAGCGGGCAATTCTTGTCTCTGAGGTAGAACTGCTTGGCTTTGGACACAACTAATTCGGCGAATTTCTGATCGCCGTTGCCGTGCGCATAATCGAGCATCAGACCGAGTGCGAAAGCGGTCTGGTCGTGTTCGCCGATCCGCACAGGGTTGGAGAGCTTCGGCAGCCAGTTGTTCAGCCGCTCCAGTACAACTTTCTCAAGCGGATGCAGATTAGCCGCCATCTCCTTACCTTGCGGATCGTCCCCTTCGCGCAATTCCGCTACCAGTTGAAGGAGCCATGCCAGCCCGTAAGGACGCTCAAAACTGGCGCGTCCCTCTCCTCGGAGATATGCAGCCTCCTGCACGATGTTTTCTGCCGTGAGACTCTGCCGCAATGCTTCGCGAGCAGCCTGAACAAACGGGGCGTCCGGAAAAGTTCTGACCAAACGAACGAGGAGCCAATGCCCGTGGACGGAAGAATGCCAGTCGTAGCAGCCATAAAAGGCAGGCGTCAATTTCCGTGGTGGGGCAGCATCTGCATCGCTATTCAAGGTGTGGCTAAGGTGATTTGGATACTCTTTGTGCACGCACGCGAGTGCAAGATTGGCGAACCGTTCAGCCGCTTTGGTGTCGAACTTACCTGTATTTTGGGCGGCACCACTCATCGTGAAGAGCAAGAACGTAATGCAGAAGGTCAATTTCATCGGCTAATACTCTAGCCGAAGACGAAGCACAGAGGCGAAGACGAGATTCAGGAATGTGGGCATGGCACTAGCTCATATACCAGCCACCGTTGACCGAAATCGTCTGCCCAGTCATGTAGTCATTCGTCGCCAGCATCACAGCGACGGATGCGATGTCGTCCACCGAGCCAAAATGCCCCATCGGAATAAGATTCGGGGTCGCGTTGGGGTTGCTGGTCACCATATCGGTCTCTATCAACGCCGGAGCAATGGCGTTCACGGTGATTCCGTCTCGAACGAGCGCGGAAGCACAGGAGTGCGTCAGCCCTATGATCCCCGCCTTGGATGCGGCGTAGTGCGCCCCCACTGCCCCGCCCGTCTGTGCGGCGACCGAAGACAGGTTGATGATTCGCCCCCATTTTCTCTGTCGCATACCGCCAACCACAGCCTGCGTTACCAAGAACACCGACTTGAGATTGACGGTGAGCACTTCGTCCCATTCCGCTTCTGTAATCTCCTCCAGCTTGCGAGGATGAGCGATTCCTGCATTGTTGACGAGGATGCCGATGCCGCCAAGGTGCGCCTCAATCTCCACGACCATGCGCCTCACGTCGGCTGAGACTGACACATCGGCCTGAACCGCGATTGCCTTCCGTTCCATCCCGGTGATTTCGGCACAGACTGCATTCGCAGCGTCGGCTCGTTCGCGGTAGTTAACGGCGACATCGGCACCAGCCCTAGCCAGTGCGATTGCGACTGCGGCTCCGATTCCGCGACTGCCGCCAGTAACAAGAGCAACTCGATCCCTGAGGTGTTTCATGGCGCGAAGCAATCGTACGAAAGCGCAATACAGCGAGGTGCAAATAACCTATCTGCCAAGAAAAAGTTCGACGGATTTGTAGCGGAATGCAATCGACAAGTTTCTGAATTTGGCTAATCCTGCCACCGTCTCCGTCGATGATACTCGCCGCCACTAAGGCCGCCGAGATCAACCACAGCGGTGACAATCAGAATCAGCAAATTAATGCCAGCTATAGGCTGACGTGTATTTGCCATCCACGCATATACTAACGTGGTTAGGGGTAAGAACAAAAAGCCGAGCAAGGGCAATATCAGACCGTGATACGCTCGTTCTAAATAATTCGAGAACAGGAACAACAATCCGAGTGCGATTCGAGGAAAGGCGAGAAAGACAATTAGCAGGAGGCAACCCACGAAATTCTCCTCGCGCATCGTACACTTTTCCTGCACGCGACACAACGAAGTTGCGGGCGGGCGAATGTGATGCAGGAGCGGACGCACGCGTCCCTAGCATTTCTGTGCTTATCAAAGGCCACGCGCCGCTGGAGAACCGTACGCTACCGAACCGAAGATCAATTTCATTGGCGCTAACCTCTTTGCTGGGACATCGAAAACGTTTTCGGTTGATCTGGCGATCAGCGAGACGCTCCGCTTCCTCGGCTGCTTCGAGCCTTTTCAGTGTATCGCTCAACCATTGAAATGTTCCTCTTGAACGACCGGAAAGTCCGGGCAAACCCGAATCAGGCTTTCACGGTAACCCAACACCCCAGCAGCCAGCCAAGCCTCCCTGCAAAAACTGAGACTCAACTCCAGTCAGCCCAGTTCAGTCAGCACCGCCACATCGAATTTCGCATAATACTTCTTCACGTCTTTCACCCCGTACTTGTCCCGGAACTTCTCGATCACCGACTTTACAACTTGGGCATCGGTGACTGGCGTTGCCCGCAGTTCCGCCCCAACGCCTCGTGCATCAATCCGAATCGACGGGTTGTGAAGCACGTTCTTGTACCACTGGGTTTCCGAGCCCTGCACAGGCAGAAGGTAGAGCTTCTGATCTTCCAAAACGAACCAGACCGGGATCGAGATTGTCTGACCCGACTTCCTCCCGATTACGCTGAGCTTGATCTGGCGGTAGCGGACGAGACGGGATTTCAGTTCGCTATCCTTCACTTGATGGCTCCGTATTTCTTCAGTATCTCAGTTGTTTTCTCAATCGGCACCGCATCGACCGTGTGCCCGCGCGTCCCGCTACTGTCGTTGCCCGCAGTAACCCTGACGCCAGAATCGCCCCGCAATGCCGATAATGATTTCTTCGTTCGGAACTTCGGTCAAAATCACGAAGCCCGTACCTTGGATTTGGCATCGCCTCGTCAAAATCACTAGTTCTTCAGAATCCCCATCCTGAAGGATGCCAAGGTAGAGGAAGCAGCCGGAAAGAAGCGGTTCGCTGCTTCTCGCCAACGCATCCTCCACGAAGCAGCAGCAGGCGGCGAGTCTAGTCCGAAACCCGCGTTGACACTGCCGAGCCGAGTGACTGCTTCGGCCTCAATGAGCGACTGTCCGGTTACGGTTAGAGTTGGTATGGCGGTTTCGCGATCCCAATCGTCCTCATCCCGGAGCAACGGGACAACGATCCGCAGTGCTTCCAGTTCTTTCTTCACTTTCGCAAGTTCAAGCTCCTTTTGCGCGAGCACTTCTTGTACGTTCTTGATTTCTGACACTGGGTCACCGACTTGAGTGCAAATCTGATGTGTGAATGTTCACGCCGAAATTGCGATGAATTCCGTTGTACCCGCTGCAAGCGTCGTACCCAATCTAGAGGAGGCTCGCGGTACTCTAACCTTTCCTGAGTTCTTTACAATTACCCACGTGGCTTAGCCAAACCCCTAGTTCCGGGAGTTACTACTTATGGCGTAGTCGAATACTCCCAATCTTTGGAGGCACCGCCGCTTGCGGCGTTCCGTCGCTCAGGTGCGCTTAGGAATGTCCTCTCGTGGGTGCGGTGAGGAAAAGCGAATCCTTGCTTCTCGCCAACGCTTCCACCATAAGGAGAAAGCAGGACGCGAATCAATGACCGGAGCCGATTGCTCCTCTGTGGTTTTCATTGTGACGCTGGGGCTACCAACCCGATCACCAAGCTGCATGTGCGAATCGTCACCCGGAGTTTGTGGGAAGTTGACTCCATTGAACTGGGTGCGCCTGATCACCGATTTCGACATTGCTCCACCTCGACGCGAAGTTTGTCAGTGGCGAGAACCACACCTGCGGACATGGGGGCTGGCCGCTGGCACGGCTCGGGGTGAACTCGTTGCTATAGGTGTAGCACGTCGGATTCCAATCATAGTGTGCAAATTGACGCGGCAGTGTTTCGTGGCGTTTACGGGAAATGGTATCGGTTCAATGACGCACGAATGTGGGTGGTTGGGCAAAACTTACCACATGCTGACTAGGCACTCTTTATCGACCCGCTTTTGCTCCAGTGCCTTGGCGCATTTGGCGGCTATTCTTGAAGCGACCTATTCGTCCTCATCCTCGCCGAAGATTTGCGTGAGCACCTACTCAGCCTCTCGACGGTCTCTATATTTCTCAGGATAGATCGCATGTTTCACCGAATCTCACACCCACGCTTTGCCAGTCGCGCCCGCGCTGCATCCTTCAAGGTCTCCGGCGCGTCCGGGCAGTGGTTGGCGAAGTAAATTCGTCCCCCCAGTCGAGAAATGTGTGCCCACTACCTTCATCGTCTCAGCCGGGGGCATTCCCTCGAACGAGGGTAAGTGATCAAATTTGTGATGATGCGAGTCACAGCGGCAGCGGCGCTGAAAGCGGGAGCGTAGAGAAGGTTAGACTCTGGGATGCCCTTGGGCTGCGGGAAGAGGGTTTGGGTGCCGGGTAAGTTTAGGGGTCCTAGCTGATTTTCTTGGTTGGCGTGCTTCTGACTTGAAGTTGAGGTGACGTGCCCAAACCCTTCTTTGATATTCGAGGGTTCGGAGCCCTTCCCCGTTTTTCCGAACCCCGCGCTTACTGGGCTCACCAGTCTCCTTGCGGAGGGCGGTGAGCAAATCCCGCAAGTGAGTGCGATCATGCTCCTGATCTCGGGAAACGTCCATAGAGCCAGTCTGAAGCTGTCTGAATTGATCTGAAGAAATTCGCCGCCTCCTGCTGGAGGCACAGCAAGCCTGCCACGACTCTTGATTTGAGGGCCGTGCATTTTAGATAGGCGCTCGTCCAGCGCGACGGCCTAATTTTGAGCAGGAGCTTGACCATCGCCCCTCTCGCATTCACCCTGATCCAATGTTCCCCGCACACGCGATTCCCCGACAGCCTCTACAGACTGATTCTTGCATCGAGCATGGTTCGCCGCGTTTACCGGGTCGCTCTCGACAACTACGCGGTTGTTGTGAGAAAAATCAATTACTAACAACCCGGTTCGATAACGCCCGGACTGAAATGTCGCCTGTACGCCGACCTGAACGGAGTTCCGTCAGAGGCGATGCTTCGACTGGCGATGCAAGGACGAAGAAGAAGGAGGGAAACTGGCATGAGAATCGCAGAACGAACAACTCCGGTCGCAGCCGTGATAGCGGCGCTTTCTACTCTTGCGTGCTGCCTGCCGCTCGGCTTTCTTGGCGCAATCGGACTTGCAGGAGCCAGTGTCAGATTGCAGACAGCGCGACCTTGGCTGTTTGTCGGTTCTTTGGCTTTGCTGGTGCTTGGCTTCGTGCAGCTATATCGTAGTGGGAATCAATGCAGTAAGCGGAGTCCGCTCAGCGTGGCGCTGTTCTGGGTCGCTGCCGTAGCAGTTCTCCTGATTGTTCTTTTTCCGCAAGTCATAGCGAGCTTAGTCGCTGGTTGAGTGATTTGTCATGCGGGTGAATCCGAGATACGCGCTCTTGTGTGTCGTCGCATTTGTGGTTGTTTGGTATTTCTGGGGTTGGAGCCGCACCCCAAAAGGGCAGCCACCCCTCACCTCGCTCACGTCCAGTAATCTCGATCAGTTCAAACACGAGTTCAACCATGCGGGTGACCGTACTCGCTTGGTCTTCCTGCTTTCCCCAACTTGAGCCTATTGTCTGCGGGGGGCCTCCGCAGTGGAACAGATACTAAAGCAGGACAACTCACCGATTCGGGTGCTGGTCGTATGGGAACCCATGCTGCCCACGGACTGGTCAAGACCGGGCGGAATGGTGCAATCGCGCATTTCAGACCCACGGGCTGTACAGTTTTGGGACAAGAATCATCTGGTGGCAAAAGAACTTCAAGAACAGCTTTCAGCCTCGCAAATTTGTTGTCAGCGCGATGGGATTATCTGGGACGTTGCTGCCGTCTATCCGAAGGACATCCAGTGGGGTTCTTCCGCGCCCCTATTCTTCGGGGGAGCCGTCGTAGATGTAGCAGACAGCGTTCGTCAAAAGCTCTCACAATTCGAGCAGTCCCCCAATCGGTGAGCAATGGTGGCCCCAACCAATATTGGGCAGGAGACCGTGTATTCCAGCATGGCTAAGTGCTTGCCTTTCGTCTGGTACGAAAGGGGTGAGATTTTGGGGCTCTTGTATGCGGCCTTTCGCCCCCTGTTTTGCCTCGACCTTGCTAGTCCGTCCCACGATAACCGGGGCTCCGGGAGCGGTCGAACAAGGCAAGCACCCGCTTAAATCAGCGGGTATGGCAAAGGAATCTGATCCCGATCAAGTGACCTCGGTTATCTGGCAGAGGGCATGATCACATTCGAGAGCCACACTTTCCCACACAATGGTCCTGGAGGTATTTCATTTGTGTTGCGGCTTGATTATGTGTCTTGTGTGTTAACCATCGCGTCCACAATTCTGGTTGGGCGGCGATGCTGGGAAGGCTGGGCGCTGGCGGCCCTCAATAGTGTAATTGTGTGCGTTATCGGGCTCAGAACAGATCAGATAGGCTTCATTCCTGCGAATGTTTTCTGCATGGTGATGAGCGGAGTGAACTTGCGTGCATGGCGGAAGTCAGGAAGTCACCCTCAGAGCCTCGTGAGGTGATCATGCTCAGCGGATTGGCACTGCTGCTGTTCGTGTACTCGGCAATCTTTGTGTGCGCTAACGTACCGACATAGCTACCGCTTCTTCGCTAGACTCTTTTCAATCTGGGGTCTGCCGTATGTCAACCGCTCGTTTTCTCTCAGGTGTGCCCGCTACTCCTCTGTGGCAACTGCTCTACGAAGACGCGATTCTGGAATTTGACAACGCCAAATTGCCTAAGCGGATTTTGCGAGCCCGTAGTGCGATTCGCGAAAGGGCGCAAGAGATTCTCACCGATCCGTCCGAGCGCCAACTTTTCGATGATGCGCTCTGGACCTTGCACGTGCTTGAGGAAATAGGGGCAAGAAAACAGTGCGCATAGTTTATCGAGGTCGGGAATGTTCTATTCCATTTGGTTGCTTGCCGCAGCACTGGCGGGTTGGGCTGCTGGCAAGATCGCAGGAGACGACGGATTCGGGACAGGGGCGGACATTCTCCTCGGAATCACGGGTGCTTTCGTGGTTCGTTGGTCCCTTGAGAACATCGGTATTTCCCTGCACGAGGTATACCTGCTTCTGTTCTCGATTTGGGGAGCAGCCGCATTTCCGGCTGGCGTGAGGTTTGGGGTTAGACTCCCAATCGGTTAAAAGCTCGCTCCCGACTCCAAGGCGATTAGCCCAATCCTGCTCCGCATCCAGTTTTCCTGCCTTCCAAGTCTGGGATGCCTGTGCGATGGCGTGTGACAGCGCCAAGACTTAAGCCCCTATACAATCGATAGCCGCCACCAACCCTCGCGGAGATTATGCGTTTCTCATTGTCAAGCACTGCCACTTCGAAGGGAGAGCATCCGCACACCATCAGTGTGAAACTGCGCGATATGAACCAACTCTTCAATTCGATGGACCCTTCCCCCTTCATTGAAAAGGACCTCGATGACGATGCGGAAGAATTCATCGTAAGCTGGGCGCAAGAGTTTTCTGCTAAGGCTCCGCTCAAATTGCGCATCTACTTGGAGCAGTGGCCCTCCGAAGACCCCAAAGAATTGATTCGGACGGCCGTCCGCAACCACTTTGTTCACCGTGCACAAATTACGGATTTGGAGTTCAAGCGGCTCATGAGGCAGGGCCGCACGAGTCTCTTTATCGGGCTCCTTTTCTTGGCTGCCTGTCTACTCCTAAGCAACATGTTGTTAGGTCATTCGGGGGGCACTTGGGCTGCTATCGTGCGGGAGAGCCTTACGATTGCCGGATGGGTCGCCATGTGGCGACCCATGCAAATTTATCTTTATGACTGGTGGCCTCTGCTGCGACGGAGCCGGATTTACGACAAGCTGAGCCACATGCCCGTGGAACTTGTCCAAAAAGCGTGACTGGTCTCATTCGCGCTACATGTCAACAGGCGTCTTTTTTAATGAGATATTGCATGTGGCAGTTTTGGCATTCGGCATACAGACGAGTTCTGGGCATGTGGTTAGACGTGGCTTCTACGCGAGTTGCGGTCATCAGGGACGGATGGTTTTGTATTTGCCTGACCTGAGTCTTAGTCAGTGAAGGGGACACATGCTGACCGACGCCCCACCGCCCAACGCGAACCACCGTGCGGGATTCCTCGAAAGCGACCGGATAAAGACCCTCGACCTGCCGCAAGATGGGCGCTTGCTGACCACCGCACAATCCGTGGAATCGGCAATGGAAGGGTGGGACTACTGCGGGTGTCCGCCGAGCCTGCGCTGAATTTCTGGAAACCGCATCGGAGTTCTACAGAATCCCAGCTTGCGGCATTCGCGTGCTTGCATCCCGACCACTGCGAGTCCGCGAAAACGGGTCAACCGAGCTTTTCGGCGACTACACCCCCGAAACAATGCTGATCCGCGTGTGGATGAAGAAACTGTTCGTTGAGCTCGAATCTGGAGTGAGTAAGGCAGGATTGAACGTACATGCTGCCAGCGCGGGCAGTCCGCTGCACGAGAGGTTGATCGTGCCCGTAAACGTGCCTTGGGGCGCTACTGTAAGTATGAAGGTCCCCGACTGTCCAGCTGTTATTGTCGCGCTATTTGGGTTCGAGCTCAAACTGAAATTCTGCGAGGCAACTCCCTGGCCTGAAAACCCGATGATCTGCGGAGAGATCGCTGCATTGTCATTCAGAGTGACGGTTCCCAGCACCGTAGAGGTTTCAGTGGGAGAAAAGGTAAGGGAGACTGGACAAACAATCCCCGGCTGGATTGCGCCGCAGGTCTCAGTGGCAGTTACCATTGGCGCAGAAGACACCAGACTGGCCAGATTGAGTGCAGCGTTGCCGCAATTTGTGAGATGCACGGTCTCAGTGATCGATGTCCCGACGAGCACCTGTCCAAAATTCACAGTCCAAGTATCGAGACAAACGGAAGGAGCTGCTATGGCCATGTTCAATTTGGCGACGAAAGGGTGGTTACCCTGAGCGGGTGGAACTGTCTGAAAGGCCCCGGAAGTAGTCGGGAAATCCGTAGCTTGGGTTCCACCTGTGATCATCAAATTGTCCTGATAATCGACCGTTAGTCCAGAGAACGTCGAACCGGCAGGGCTCTGGTCCGTGGAACTCAGGAGGCTACCAAACAGCAAAGTGCTCATATCGGAATTCACCCCCGCGAGCACCATCTCTCCTGCGCTCTCGGTATACTCCAAGAGGCTGATGAACGGATTCTGCAACGGGAATCTGACGAACCAGTAACCCCACCGAGGTATACATTCGAGTAGCTGTCGAGAGCAACGCCTAAAAAGCTTGTGCCTCCGTTGCCGGAAACACTCTGAAGATAAGTGGCGGCCAAGACATTCTTACCTGCCCCATCCATCTCGAGAACAAACCCACTATCGCAGGTGCATTCTCGCCCAGGAATGATGGCCTTTTGCTACGCGTTGCTCCTGACGGGCAAAGTGGTCTCGCTGGTCTGACCGGTCAATAAGGAGTTGCCCATGCTGTCAACAACGTAACCACCTACAACGTCCATTCCCGGAACGTAAGTTGCATAAATAATTGCGGATGCCGTGGCGTTCAGTTGGAGAACAAATCCAGCGGAAGCGTCTTCGACATTAGGATTGTTAGGGAATGTCGGCGCAATGACCCCAGCGGCCGTAGGCAATCCCAGGCCCGCCGTACCCGCAATCGTCGCTTGACCGTTGCTATCCACGGAAATCCCGGCGGGGAAAAAGATATTGTTTAAGGAACCGGCGTTTTGCGGTGCGGTACCGGGAACTATGGTGCTGTAGACCAGAGCGCCTGTGGGGCCAACTTTCAAGACAAAAGTCGAATTGTAAGGGTAGCCGGGAACGGTGCTGGCGAGTGTGCCCGGCGTTATATCAAACTTAGGATCGTCGGTCACATCCGCCAGATAGGCGTTCCCGGCGCCATCGATTGCAAGCCGGCCCTGGTTCTCGTAATCAGTGTCACCGAGGTTTGCTGCACCTCCGATCAAACCGGAATAGTTGAATGCGCTCCCATCCGACGTGAGAGAGGCGATGAAGTAGCAGGCGGCGGTACTCGGACAAGTCAAAGCAGGAACCGCGCCTGCATGGGGAAAATCGTTGGAACTGGATATACCCGCAACGATGATGTTTCCTTTGGAATCGAGTGCGATTGCCGCCGCGTAGTTTGCCGAAGTTCCGCCAAGATAAGTGGAATAGAGCAAGGTATGTCCGCTAGGATCGAGCTGGAGACGAAGGCATTTTCAATGCCTAGGAGCTTAGGCTGCAAGCCATTCGCGATGGGAAAGTCCACAGACTCGGTGAAGCCCGTAACGTAGACGTTGCCACTGTGTCCCGCCTCAGTTGGAAATGGAGAAAGCGTTCGTCCGTTAAGATAGCGGAGCGAACGTATGAAAAAAGAGCGCAAGCACTACACTGCTGAGGAAAAAGTGGCGGTTCTACGGCGCCATCTTTTGGACAAGGTCCCGGTTTCCGATCTGTGTGAAGAACTGGGGCTACAACCCACGGTTTTCTACCGCTGGCAGAAAGAGTTTTTCGAGAACGGAGCGGCCGCCTTCCAAACACCGGAACGTCCTCGCCGTCAGGCGGAGGAGAAGCAGAAGCGGATTGAGTTCTTGGAGAAGAAGGTGCAGACCAAGGACGAGGTCCTGGCCGAGCTGATGGCGGAGCACATCGCGTTAAAAAAAAGCCTTGGGGAACTCTGACCGAGACCTGGGTGCCGCACGATGTGCGGGATCAGGTGGTGGATTTCGTCCGGCGCTGGTCGCAGAAGACCGAGATCAGCGCCGGCCGATTCATTCATTGGCTGGGCGTCACTGCGAGTAAGTTCTACAACTGGCGGCAGCGCTATGGTCGGGCGAATGAGCACAACGGTTGGGTGCCCCGAGATTTTTGGCTGGAGCCGTGGGAGAAGGAAGCCATCATCGGCTTCCACCTGAAGAATCCATTGGAAGGTTATCGGCGACTTACGTTCATGATGTTAGATCACGATGTGGTGGCCGTGAGTCCGGCGAGCGTATGGCGAGTGTTGAAACAAGCGGGACTCCTCTCGCGCTGGAAACCGAAGCCGTCGCGCAAGGGGACCGGCTTCGAACAGCCGCTGCAGCCGCACCAGCACTGGCACGTCGATGTTTCCTATATCAACCTGTCGGGCACGTTCTATTACTTATGCAGTGTGCTGGATGGATACAGTCGTTTTCTGGTGCATTGGGATTTGCGGGAGTCGATGAAGGAAGCCGACATTGAGATGATTCTGGAACGAGCCAAGGAAAAGTACCCGGAAGCCAGGCCGCGGATAATCTCCGACAACGGACCGCAGTTCATCGCGCGCGACTTCAAGGAGTTCATTCGCATCTCGGGGATGACGCACGTGCGCACTTCGCCGTTTTACCCGCAGTCGAACGGGAAGATCGAACGCTGGCATAAGTCGCTCAAGCGGGAGTGCATCCGGACACTGACTCCGTTAACGCTGGACGATGCACGCCGCTTGATTCAACTCTACGTGGATCACTACAACACGATGCGCCTACACAGTGCGATCGGCTATGTGACGCCGCAGGATCGGCTCGCCGGACGACAGGCCGAGATCCACGCGGCTCGCGATCGCAAGTTAGAAGAAGCTCGTCGCCAGCGGCAACTCCGACGGCAGCAGACGGCGTCTTGGAGGTTTGCACCCTCTTCCACGCCAGCTACAATGACCTCGCCGGGTGAAACGGAAGCGGGCTCTGCCGGGAGGCAACCATGCTGAGGGATAACCTGGTGGGGCTCATCGAGCCGATGCTCAGCAGCGCGGGAGTTGATCCTCTCGCGCTCTGCATGCGAGGAAAAAGCCATCGGACGATAGACCCCCATGCCTTGAAAATCCCCGCCCCGAAGGGGCGGAATCTACACTAACGGAGAACGCCGCTTCTCCATTTCACGCTGAGCCAAGACACCCTTGCGTGGGTAACCATCGCTCTCGCACTGGTACCGACCATAGTAAGTGCGGTCAGTGTCATTCGGCACGCGCACCGTTCGGATGTGGCACTGCTGGTTTTTCTTGTAGTGCTGCTGCTCACCCAGGCCGCGCAACTGATCTTTGTCCGTCGCGCCTTCTCGGGACCGATCGCGTTTGGCACGCCGCCACCTCGCGCTATTCTCTACTATTTCTGTTTGTTGCTTATCGTGGCCGCAACCTTGCCGAATTGGTATGTCCCAGCCATTGTGCGGCGCGAAAGCAGAGCGGTGGACAACCTGCACAAATACTCCACCACGATGGAATTGTATGCGACGACGTCCAAGGGCGCGAGCTATCCGCCGAAGCTTTCCGCATTGGCTACGGCGGTAGAAGCAGAGAAAATAGTGGCTTCCGGTGTGCTCGACTCGGATTTGATGTGCACGCAAGCGCCATGCGTCAAGAATGGCTATCGCTTCGAATACCGTCCGATGTTCAAGGAGGAACGCGTGGTTTCGTTTACGATTAGCGCGCGTCCGCTGGAGTTCGAGGAGACTGGCAATCACAGCTTCCTGCTCACAGCAGACGGCAAGATCTACCAAACACGAGAAGACCGCGACGCCAAGTTCACGGATGGTGAGCGCTGATGTGCTAGTCGCCTCGTGATAACACCAGCAAAGCAAGGCAAGTTTGGATCAGGTCGGCAGGGTCTCGATCGGCACAATGCAAAGGCAATCGCAGGCATATTCCGGGGCTTTTAAAGCCTGGCTGAGACTCCGGTGGTACCAAATCTCATGAGTCCGGTTACTCATTTCCTCACCGGGTGGGTCTTCGCAAACTGCTTTGACGTAGGGCGGAAAGATCGCGCTATCATCACCCTCGCGTGCGTCGTACCCGACATCGACGGCCTCGGCATCATTCCGGAACTGCTTACTCGGAACTCAGCCCGTCCGCTATTGTGGTTTTCTCTCTATCACCACTCTCTTCACAATCTGACTTTCGCGCTGATCATTGCCGTGATTGCGTTCTCGCTTGCTGCCCAGAAATGGAAGACGGGCTCTCTTGCCCTCTTGAGTTTTCACTTGCACCTGTTTGAAGATGTACTGGGTTCCCGTGGTCCCGATGGTTATCAGTGGCCGATTTCGTATCTCGCGCCGTTCTCTTCGTCGCTGCGACTTGTCTGGCATGGGCAGTGGGGACTGAACGCGTGGCCGAATGTCTTGATCACGATCGCGCTATTGCTGATCACACTCTGGCTGGCATGGCGGAGAGGATTCTCTCCACTTGAAATGGTGTCGGCAAGAGGCGACAGTTCTTTGGTCGCAGCGCTGCGGCGGCGCTTTCCGGTTCGAACGGCAGTCTGACGGACAGGTACCAGTGGCACGGAGCTATCCCAGAGACTGCAGGACTTTGAAGTCTGGTTCTCGCGGTTCTGGAAACCTCGCACCGGGGAAGCGGCATTGTAGCGGAAAGCAAGAAACAGTCAGATCACCCCGTCCGAAATCCACGACCGTACAGTAGACTCCCAAATCGACTGGTACAAAGGACCGGGCAGGTCATTGGTTTCGGATGTTTCTCGCATCCAATAATTTCCGTGATCGGCATGTGGCTCATAGACGGCGCAGAATCAGTGTCTCGCTGTCTCCAGCGGGGCGAGTCTCCACCTCAAACTCGGCGCTGCTGCCATGGAAGTTGAGCAATCGCACCCGACCGCACTGCATCTGGCTCCGTTCGGCCACGTCGAGTCTCGCCAGCTTCTTCATCTTCGCAAGCACCCCTGCGACTAAATGTGACGGGAGTCTGTGCTGGCGGAGCGGTCCAGCAGCAGATCGGCATACCACGGTCGTGGCGCGAACGCCTGGCTTGAGCACAACTTCGAGCACTTGCGGATCGTGCAGTTCATCGAAGAGGGATATTACCCATTCGGTGCTGGGATTGGGGGATGTGTCCAGATCATTGTTTGGTATTTGTTCCAAGTTGTTCTCCGTAGAAACTCGGTTGCAACAGGGTCACTCATTTTTGAAGGTTCATGCCTTTACAAGGTTTGATCAGGATATCGCGGAATGTCACCACAACACCGACCCAAGCTCAGCCACGCTTCAAGGGCCCGGCCGAGTAATACTATGGCAGCTTTTCCCGGACGACTGAAATATTATTCTTGGCCTCCTCAAGCACCTAATCCTGCGATGACTGCCTGTTCGGTATTCTTCGATGCGCCAACAGTCGTGGCACGATAACAGTAGATTTCGGCACAGCATCAGACCACAAATTTAGCGATACTAAGCTGCGTGTTTTCAGCACTGCCGGAAGTGGCTGAAACCGGGGATTCTGGCACACTCGATTCGGACACGGCCTGAACCTGTTCTGCTATGTTTATTCCCTTTTGCCCGTGATCCTATCGGAATTAGACAACGTGGCGACGCCTCGTCAACTTCCCACAAGCCGACTTGAACTAAGTCGCTGGTGCGACGGACGCTATCGCGTGTCATGGGGCCAGCAGTTCTGGGGGTGGCTGATCTAGTTTGGTTACAGAGAAAGGAGGTTTCTCTGTGACCCATCTTCGCAAGATCATGCTCGAAGAGCTGGAGCGTCGCAACTACGCTCAAACCACTATCGATTGTTACCTTCACGCCGTCGAACATTTCTCCCAGTACTTTCACCGCTCCCCCGATCAGTTAGGTCCGGAACACATCCGCGAGTATCAGGCGGCGTTGTTCAAGAAGTGGAAATTGGCGCCGAACACGGTGAACCAGCGATTAGCGGCGCTGCGTTTCTTCTACATCCAGACGCTCAAGAAGGCCTGGAGCGTGGCGGAAACTCCGTATCCGAAAAAGACATTCCGCCTGCCCATGATTCTCAGTCAAGAAGAGGTGGCTCGCCTGATCGACGCCGCCCCGACTCCCTTTCATCGCATCGTACTCATGACGCTCTACGCCACCGGGCTGCGGCGCGCCGAATTGGCTCGCTTGAAGATCCACGACATCGACAGTCAACGAATGATTATCCACGTCCAAGGGGGCAAGGGACGCGAAGATCGCGAACGTCATGCTCAGCCCCAAGCTGTTAGAAGCTTTGCGCGAGTACTGGCGCGGGCTGAAGCACAAGCCATCCCAGTGGTTGTTCCCGGGTGGATGCAGCCACACCGCCCCTCGTCCCATCACTCCCAAAGCAGTCTGGTACGCCTGTCGTCACGCCGCACAACGGGCCGGTCTGGCAGCGGAGAAGATTCATCCGCACACGCTGCGCCATTGTTGCGCAACCCACTTGCTCGAAGCCGGTGCCGACCTGCGCACCATTCAGTTGTTGCTGGGACATCACGATCTGGAAGAAACCACCCTCTACCTGCATCTTTCCAAACGTCATCTCAGCGCCACCGCTAGCCCCTTGGACGCGCTCGCGTTGTCGTCAGGAAAGGAGAAGCACCCTCCGCAGCGAACGCCTTAACTTAAAATGAACCGGCCTCTCTTGGAGATGGCCGACCTCGTTCGCCTCGCGGGGCAATCATTCTTCGAACGCAGTCGCCAGTGGATGACCTGGCAACACCGCAAAGTGTTGCTGGCCATCGCACGGCCGCGCTCGGCGGTCATCGCGACCAGTGTTCCCGCTGCGGACATTCCGCCATCTCTTACAACTCGTGTCGCAATCGCCATTGTCCAAAATGCCAGGGCAATGCCCGCCACCGTTGGCTGGAGGCGCGCCGCCGCGAATTGCTACCCACCCCTTACGTGCATGTTGTTTTCACTCTGCCGCGTGAACTGGCACCGCTCGCTCTGCAGAACAAGAAAGTGATCTACGATCTCCTGTTCCACGCCAGCGCCGAAACTCTGCTCGAAGTGGCCCTCGATCCCAAGCATCTTGGCGCCCAGATCGGTTTCTTCAGCGTACTGCACACCTGGGATCAGAAGCTCCAACTTCATCCCCATGTCCATTGCGTACTCCCGGCCGGTGGTCTGTCCGCCGGCCACACGCGATGGATCCAAGCCCGCTGCTCCTTTTTCTTCCCCACAAAGTGCTGAGCCGGGTGTTTCGCGGCAAGTTCGTGGCCTCTCTGAAGAGCGCCTTCACCCAAGACAAGCTCGGCTTCCATGGCAACCTCAAGCTCCTCGCGCAGCCCAAGATCTTCTCCTCCTGGCTCCGGCAACTGTTTCGCCAGGATTGGGTCGTCTACTGCAAACGACCCTTCGGAGGTCCGGAGCATGCCTTGCGCTATCTCGGCTCCTACACCCACCGTGTCGCCATCTCCAACCACCGGCTGGTCTCCTTGGCGGATGGCCAAGTCACGTTTCGCTGGAGGGATTCAGCGCATCACAACCAAAAGCGGCTGATGACGCTACCTCTGGAGGAGTTCCTGCGCCGCTTCCTCTTGCATCTGCTTCCGCCGGGCTTCGTTCGCATTCGCAATTTTGGCTTCCTTGCCAACCGGCGTCGCGCCGCATTCCTGCCACTCTGTTCTCAGTTGCTGAGCGCTGGGGCGCAGTCGAACCCAGTTGCCCACCCCACGCCAAGGACTCCTCCGGCTCTCGCTTTCTGGACCTGCCCGCGCTGTGGTGGACCCATGCGAGTGATCGAAAGGCTCACTGCAGCCCAGATCCAACTCCGATCTCCGCCCCTTGCTTACGCATGTGCCGCATGAAACCACAACTCCCAGCTCGACCCATCCGCGTGTTTCGACACGAACCAGCTTCGTGCGTCTCCTCAGCCTCTTACCCAGTTATTTTCACTCACGGCATGAGCCGTCCCATGCCTGCTCCACCCACAAAACCCGACCCGACCTTCAGCCCACGCCCTCCTTCCCAACTCCCGCACAGGCTTGCGCTGCTTCCTGTCGCACCTCAACAGCATTCAAGTCCCATAGCGTCCGTCGCACCAGCGGCTTCCTTCAAGTCGCTGTATTGAAAGCGCCCCCTCCACCACTAAGATCAACCTGCGCTTTTCCCTGGGGGCGCTTCCAATACAGCCCTAAGACTTCTGGGGAGTCAGCGAGATTTCGTTTGTCCGATTACAGACTTGTGGCGCGGCATAACTTCCGGGTTGCCCGTAAGAACGAAGCCGCTGGCGCGGCGGACGCTGCCGCGTGGGTGATGTCGGCAGTCCTGATTTTTCGGTTCAGATAATTTGAGGGTCACAAGGAGGTGTCCCTGTGACCCATCTACGCAAACTGATGCTGGAGGAACTCCAGCGTCGTCATACCTCTGAGGCTACCACACAGCGTTACATTCGCTTCATCGAGCGGTTCGCCCAGCACTTCCACCGCTCGCCCGATCGCCTGGGACCGCAGCACATCCGCGAGTACCAAGCTCAACTCTTCACCGTGCGCAAACTGACTCCCGGTTCGGTGACCAACCATCTCTGCGCTCTGCGCTTCCTCTACATCCAGACGCTCAAGAGGCCCTGGAGCATTGCCGACACTCCCTATCCCAAGAAGCGCTATCGCCTGCCCACCATTCTCAGTCAGGAAGAAGTAGCACTGCTCATCGAGGCTGCGCCGACTCCTTTCTATCGGACCATTTTGATGACCCTCTACGGCACCGGCGTGCGCCGCGCCGAGCTCACGCGCCTGAAGGTCAGCGATATCGATAGTCGACGCATGGTCGTGCACATTCAGGGCGGCAAGGGCCGGCAAGACCGCGACGTCATGCTCAGCCCCGTCCTGCTCGAGGAACTGCGCGCTCACTGGCGACGTCTGCGCAAAAAGTCCGTCTGGTTATTTCCCGGTAATCGCTGGCACAGCGGTGATCACCCCACGGATGACAAGACGCCCTACCACGCCTGCGTCGAATCCGCCCGCCGCGCCGGGATTAAGAAACGTATCTATCCCCACGTGCTCCGCCATTGCTTCGCCACCCACTTGCTCGAAGCCGGCGCCGACCTGCACACCATCCAGATTCTGTTAGGCCATCACGATCTGAAAGAAACCGCTCGCTATCTCCACCTCTCGCAACGGCACCTGCATGCCACCCCCAGTCCGCTGGACGCGCTGGTGCTGAAGAAAGGCAGGTCGTCCGAGGAGACGTAGATGAGTCGGCCACGGTTCGAGGTGGCCGACATCATCCGCAGCGCAGGTACAGACTTCATCGAGAGGAACCGTTCCTGGCTCCGCTGGACCCACCTGAAGGTCCTGCTGGCCATCGCACGTTGTCGCACCGCTGCTCTCGGCGGCCATATCGATGAGTGCACCAGCTGCGGACATCGTGCCACCATCTCCTACAACAGCTGTCGCAACCGGCACTGCCCGAAGTGTCAGACCGGTGCACGTGAACGCTGGATCGCGGCCCGGCGCCGAGAACTTCTGCCCACGCCCTATGTCCACGTCGTCTTCACCCTGCCGGCGCAACTGGCTGCGTTGGCTCTCCAGAACAAGAAGCTCATCTACGGTCTGCTGCTTCGCGCCAGCGCCGAAACCTTACTGGAAGTCGCCCGCAACCCCGCCCATCTCGGAGCCGAGATCGGCTTCTTCAGCGTGCTCCATACCTGGAACCAGAAACTCCAACTTCATCCCCATGTCCACTGTGTCGTTCCCGCCGGCGGACTCTCCCGCAAGCACGCCCGCTGGATTCGATCCCATCCCCGCTTCTTCGTTCCCATCGCGGTGCTGCGACGCGTGTTTCGCGGCAAGTTCGTCGCCGGCCTGAAGTCTGCCTTCGAGCGCGGTCAACTGCACCTGGCCGGAGAACTCGCGTCGCTCACCCATCCCAAGTTCTTCGCTGCCTGGCTGCGTCCGCTCTTCCGCAAAGATTGGATCGTCTACTCCAAACCACCCTTCGGCGGACCCGAGTACGTCCTGCAGTATCTCGGCCGCTATACCCACCGCGTCGCCATCTCCAACCATCGCTTGGTTGCATTGGCGGACGGCCAGGTTACCTTTCGCTGGCGCGACTCCGCCGACCACAGTCGGCAGAAAGTGATGACGCTCTCGCGCGATGAGTTTCTGCGTCGCTTCCTACTTCACGTGCTTCCCAAGGGCTTCGTCCGCATCCGCCACTTCGGCTTCCTCGCCAACCGCAGGCGCGCCACCCTGCTGCCACAGTGTTTCACCGCTCTCCACGCCACTCCACCGAAAAACGAATCGGAAACCTCGACCGCTACGACCTTGCACCCACTGTGGCTCTGTCCCAAGTGCGGCGGAACCATGGTCGTCGTCGAACGATTCACAGCCGCACAACTCCAACTACGTTCTCCACCGCTCCTGGCCACGGCTGCATGAAATCACTCGCCCACACGACGCATTGTCGGCGCACTTCAGAGCGTCTCGCCGAAGTGTGTCTCCCTTGCCGCGCGATACCTTCTTCACGCCCTCGAGTAGGATCACTTCCAGCGCCACCTCGCCCTTCTCTATACCCGCGCACTCCTGCCCCTCCGACCTTGACCACTCCCGCGAACTTCTACCCCCCTCGCTCGCTCCATTCAATTTGCATAAGTCCCGCGTCCGCCGCGCCAGCGGCTTCCTTCTGACGGCTTTTTCGAACGCGACGCCTCACACCTTCTTTCAGCCTTGAGCACTCATCTCGGCGTCGCGTCCGAAAAAGCACTAGCGTGACTCGAGAGCAGCACGGTAGTGTTGAGCTTGTACGAAGCTCAAATGAGTGCATTGGCGATTTTGAGTCAACCGAGGAAGCGTTCTGTTGCCCAGATTTCAGAGTCACGACCTGGGCACTTTGCATCGATCCGCCATTTGCCGAATTGATTCGGGGCAGCTGGTTTGCTAAGGTCGTCGTCATGTCCGAGCGTGTCATGTCCGAGCGTTCCACCGAACAGATACGCGAATTGCTCGACTCCCTTTATCGCGTGGATTCGGGACGAATCCTGGCAACTCTGATCCGCTTGCTCGGTGATTTTGATCTTGCCGAGGAGGCGATGCACGAAGCCTTTGCGGCTGCGCTAAGCCTGTGGCCGAGGAGTGGAGTACCCGGCAACCCGCGACCATGGTTGATTTCGACGGCCCGATTCAAAGCCATTGATACTCTGCGTCGACGGGCAAGATTTGATGCGTCGCAAGACGAGCTCGCGCGCTACCTCGAAGCGCAATCGAGTTCGGCGGAATGGCCGAATGAAAACGAAGATGACAGCCTTGAAGACGACCGGCTGCGCCTGATTTTTACCTGCTGTCATCCATCTCTACCGCCGGAAGCCCGCGTTGCGCTCACCTTGCGCGAGGTGTGCGGGCTGACAACCGAGGAGATAGCAAAGGCCTTCCTCACCACTCCGCGCACGCTGGCGCAGCGCATTGTGCGCGCCAAGGCAAAGATTCGAGAGACACCGATTCTGTACGAGGTGCCGACACCGCAGCAACTGCCGGAGCGACTGGGCGCGGTGCTTCAGGTCATCTATCTCGTCTTTAACGAGGGCTATTCGGCTGCGGCGGGAGCGGAGGTAACGCGGGCCGAGCTAACCGGCGAGGCGATTCGGCTGGGCCGGTTGCTGATAGAACTCCGGCCAGAGCCGGAAGTCATTGGTCCGAAAATCATGGGCCCGGAGGTCATGGGTTCAGAGATCATGGGGCTGCTTTCCCTGATGTTGCTGCAGGAATCCCGTCGCGCCGCCAGAACCTCTCCCACCGGAGAGCTTATTTTGCTGGAAAATCAAGACCGCTCGCTCTGGAACCGGGAGCAGATCGCGGAGGGAGTGGCATGGCTGGAGAAAGCCCTGGGGTACCGGCAGAAGTACCGTGGGAAGTCCCGCGGCTTCGGCTCTTACACACTGCAGGCTGCGATTGCGGCCGTTCATGCGCAGGCGGAATCGGTCGCTCGGACCGACTGGCGGCAGATTGTAGCGCTTTACGACCAATTGCTACGAATTCAGCCTTCGCCGGTTGTACAGCTTAATCGTGCCGTGGCGATTGCCATGCGCGATGGTCCAGAGGCCGGTCTGGCGCATATCGACGCGGCGTTGGAACATGGCGAATTGGCCAATTATTACCTCGCGCATTCAGCCCGTGCAGATATGTACCGCAGGCTCGGCAGGACAGCTGAGGCTCGTGCTTCGTATGAGAAGGCGCTGGCCCTGACCCAACAGGAACCAGAGCGGCAATTCCTGCAAGAGCGGATTCGGCAATTGATATGAAAAAAGTGGAGCAGCTGTTGATTTTCGGTCTCCCGGCAGGAGCCGAGAACGTTCCGTCTGGAAGCTGTGAAGAAATCGCCTGCCGAGCCAACAACGCCATTGCGAAATTAGCCAGCGTCGGTAGACTGCGGATGTGAGCGACCACGGCGTGCCTGCTGAACCGCGACTTGCCTCTATCAATCGACAACAACTTGTGCTGCGCAGCATCGATGTCGAACAGTTGATCGACGAAGATCATAGCGCACGTCTAATCTGGCAGCTGATTGGCCGCCTCGACCTGAGCCTCTATCACGCGCAGATCGGGGCGGTGGAAGGGCGCGCCGGGCGAGAGCACACCGACCCGCAGTTGTTGATCAGCTTGTGGATTTACGCGTACAGCCGTGGCCTTAGTTCGGCGCGCGAATTAGCGCGACAATGCGAGTACGAGCCGGGCTGCCAGTGGCTGTGCGGGTTGCAGACGATCAGCCACCGGACGCTGTCCGGCTTTCGTTCCGATCATAAAACGGCGCTGGACGATCTGTTCGTGCAGGTGCTGGGCATGATGAGCGCCGAGGGTCTGATCACATTGGAACGCGTAACCCTGGACGGGACGAAGATCAAGGCGAACGCGGGCGGCAACAGCTTCCGGCGCAAAGAGAAGCTGGCGGCGCACCTGGAACTGGCGCGCCAGCAGGTGCGATGGCTGAACGCGCAGGCTCAGGAAGAAGAGAAGAGCGCGAGCCGGCGAGCAGCGGCGCAACGACGTGCCGCACGGCAACGAGTCGGTCGCCTGGAAGCGGCGGTGCGCGAAGTCGAGCGCCTGCAGCAGGAGAAGAAACACGAGCGCGACCGGTTCGTGGCGCGCGCCTCCAGCAGCGATCCCGAGGCGCACGTAATGCGCAACGGCGAAGGTGGCACCGTCCCCAGCTACAACGTGCAACTGCTTACGGACACGCAACACGGGATCGTGGTGAACGTCGAGGCGACGACCGATGCCATCGACTACCGACAGATGAAGCCGGCGCTGGAACGCTGCGAAACGACGCTGGGACGCAAGCCCAAACAGGTCGTGGCCGACGGCGACTACACCAACCACGCGTCGGTGCAGGCGGCGGCCGATCAGGGAGTGGACTTTTACGGGTCGTGGCAGGATAGTTGGCGGGCCGTGGAGCGCGATGCACACGGTCGGCACTCCGAGTTCCTGGCCAGCGCGTTTCCTTACGATGCCGCGCAGGACAGGTTTACGTGTCCGGCCGGACAAACGCTCACGCACCATGCGCTGCTGAATCGTGACAACGGTGTTCGCACCCACGTTTACCGCGCACCGAAGAAGGCGTGTCCCAACTGCCCGCTGCGCGATCAGTGCGCGCCACAACAGGCGCGCCCGGAGTGGCGGCGCTCGATCACGCGCCTGGAAGAACCAGCTGCGACGACCGCGTTCAAGCAGAAGATGGCAACCGAGGAAGCAAAACAAATCTACGCGCGACGCTCGCAGATCGCCGAGTTCCCGCACGCCTGGATCAAAGAGCGCTGCGGCCTACGGCAGTTCCGTTGCCGGGGCCGCGTGAAAGTAGCCATGGAAGCGACTTGGGCTTGCCTAAGTTACAACCTGACCAGATGGTTCGGCCTAAAGCGGGCACTGCAAGTAACACCAGCGTAAGATGGCTCAACGGCCGAGACAAAAAGAGCGCAGACGCAAGTTATGCCGGAAGCCCGAAGCACTCCAAGTAACTGGTATCTGCCCTTCCGGCCGTCCCCAAAGGCGATTTCTTCACAGCTTCCTGTCCCGCTTCTGATGATTGAATTCAGAAATTGGGGGGGTACCCCCCTCCCCCCTAAAATTGATTAAGTTGCTGATAGCACAATAGTTAGAGGCAAAGTATTCAAAAATTGAGACTTAGCCTTGCCTTTTGCGATTTGGCGTGCACTTGCGAGGGTGTCGACCGGGGCTATTTGTTGTCAAAGAGCACGAAAAATTTGAGGCCGAAAACGCGTTTGTCTCTGGAGACTGGCGCAGTTTTCGATGTTGCACTGTCGAGGTATTTTCGCAGGGGATTGTGGTGCATGTCTGTGATGAGCGTACTTGAAAAATGTGATGAAGAAATTGGGAGGAACGGAGTGGGCGAGGTCGAAATCATCGCGTGGCATCTGAGCTTTCCGGCTGTAGCGGAGTACGTCGGTGACCTCTTAGAAATTCCTCTCGTGTTATTGTTCGCGTCCGTACGTTCCCAAATAGGACGGAGTTCAGCGTCACCCGAATGGTGTGGTACTTGACGCCCTCTGGATCTCGCTGCTCGTTGTAATCGAGAGTGCGCTCAAACTCGTCATAAGTCGGTTGCCAGCTAAAGGAATCATCTGACTCGACCCAATTCAATCCTGTCGTGTATGCCAGCTTATAAGTTCCTTGCGGAATCCGTGACATGTGCCCGGAACTGTGTGCTTTCACGAAGAACCAACGGACAGTTTGGTCTGTCGCTGCATCGGAGAGCCTAGCGACCGCATCTTCGCTTGTTCCATTCTCAACTGTCAGCTTGCCGTGGCCGGCCGTACCGGTGTCTTCTTCGATGCGTGTCCCGGTCGGGAGCGAGTTGTACTCGTTGGGTCTCGGTTCAACAGGTTGTGCGCTTGCAGCAGGCGTTTGCTCCACAACAGTCGATCTCTGAGCATCACCCGCCTTATTCGGCGGGACCCGCTCTTTCGGAGCATACCGGAAAAACAGGAACCCAAGGAGCGCCGCTGCGACGACCGCGACGATTGCGACCGTGGGGATTCGTCGGCCCCTCCTTCTCGCTGGCGTCGCGACTGTTTCGCGGACTGCGGACGGAGCCAGCGGCGAGCGGGTGACCGCAAGGACAACGGTTATCAAGCTCCCGCACTTGTTACACAGAATGTGCTTCCCGACATTCGCCTCTAGGGTGTGGTAGACGACACCGCACTGTGGACAGGCAACATCAATCATATCCGCGTCCAAATCGGAGAACGTGGCATTATAGCTCGACTATGTCGGGCACCGAGGCCGGAGTAGGTTGTGCTAGCATCCGCACATGTATAGTCCGAGCCAAACGGTCGTTGACCGAAGCTGGGTCTTCGGCTACGGAAACACGAGAGAGCCTGATCTAAGACAACTGTGCAAGCGAGTGGAAGCAGAATTTGACCTGCCCCCCACACGACTGTGCCGGTACTTCGCAAGCTCAGATGACGCATGCCTGATAGCAAACCCACGGTTTGGCCCGCACTTTCGGGGTTTTCAGGCGACCGTCGCGGCGAGGAACTCTTTCCCGAAGTATCTCTTTGATTGCTTTTTCCACCCCCTCGAAACGTTGAGAAGGACACCGTCTTTTGAGGAGATGGTTGCATTTGACAGCCTGATATACATCAGACACAGCACTTGCGACGACCCGACAGGTCTCGCGGAATGTTACGCGCACGAACTGCAGCACTTCGTACAGTACGGAAGGGCACCCCGGGTCTGGGCTGTGAACAATGTGCTCTATGAGAATCTCAGGCGATTGGAGCCTGCATCAACCGTGATTGATATTCCCACCGAGAGGGAAGCAAACATCGTCTCCAAACGTGTCGCGGAGAGGATATGCGGTGTCGAAGCGGTCGAGAGATTCGCTGACGAGCGAGTGCGGTTTATGGACGAATGCGGTAGCCACGAAGAGAGGGACCGCTGGATTTTCTTTCGTAACATTCCATCTTCGACGCCGTTCAATCTACTTGATGCCACTCTGCTGCTAGTCCAAAAGTACAGAGGTGTCCTCGACTTCGAGATCGATGTTGATAAGCATGAATGGTGGGTCGGTCCCACCAAAGACGACACTGGTGACTGAGCGACGGTCCTTACCCTCGTCATTCAAGCGCTGGCCCTGACCCAACAGGGACCCGAGCGGCAATTCCTGCAAGAGCGGATTCGGCAGCTAAAATAAAAACCTCGACGACTTGTCGAATTCCGGTGGAACCGTTCGACTATGTGGTGAAGGCGGGGCAACTGGCCCGCCAGAAAGGGTTTCCCGGGTGATACGCTACGCGAAAAATCTGCAAATCGCGTGTCGATTCCCCGCCACTCCGTTCGACTAGTAAGCGGAGCCGCACCGCGCACTGGGCGCCTGGCAACTCGCAACTTTCTGTGCCCAGCGCGGTCCGAGCTCTTATATAAAAGTAGCGGCCCGGATACGGTGTCCGCACAACCCTCAAGGAGAGCACTATGCGCTTCATGATGATCATGTTTCCGAAAGACTACGAAACCGCAAAACCCGGCTGGGTACCCGATTTCAAGGACATGGAGGCAATGGGCAAGTACAACGAGGAACTAGGGAAAGCGGGCGTGCTGCTGGCGCTCGACGGCTTGACCCCGCCCGCGACGATGAGCGCGCGCGTCACCTTCAAAAACGGAAAATCGAAAGTTACCGACGGTCCGTTTACCGAAGCGAAGGAAGTGGTCGGCGGCTACTGGATCATCCAGGTGAAGTCGCGCGAAGAGGCGCTCGAATGGGCCTCGCGCATCCCCGGAAAGGATAACGAAATGGTCGAAGTTCGCCGGATGTTTGACATGACCGACTTCGATTCCGAGACCCAAAAGGAGATCCAAAAGAAGTTCGGCGACGACGTCGCCGCTGAGATGCGCCAGTAGTAAAAAAACTCTCCGCGCTTTGTCGAACGTCGGTCCGGCCGTTCGTCTATATGGTGAAGGCAGGGCAACCGCCCAGCCCGAAGATGTTACCGGAGAAAGACCGTTACAGGAAAAGGAGAAATCATGACGCAGTACTTGGTTGCTATTCACCACCCCGACAACTACGACCCGTCCGTCGAGACTGAAGCGATGCACCGCGATATCGACGTGCTTAACGAAGAGATGGAGGCTGCCGGTGTCAGGATTTTCGTTGGTGGCCTCTCCCCGGCCAGCCGCGCGAAGTCGCTGCGGGCGCAGCCGAATGGCAAGGTGCTCATCACCGACGGGCCGTACCTGGAGACCAAGGAGCACATAGGCGGTTTTTGGGTGCTGAAAGCCGCTAACCTGGACGAGGCACTGGCGTGGGGCCGCAAGGCTGCCCTCGCCTGTCGCGCCCCGGTCGAGGTGCGCCCGTTTTTGGCATTACCTGGCTCATAGAAAACCGGGGACACCCGTAAATTAAACAAAATCAGATAGGACTCGAAAGGAACTCGGTCATGAGAAAAGTCAATGTGCTTGAATTTATCTCCCTTGATGGCGTCATACAAGCCCCAGGCGAGCCAGAGGAAGATACCAGTGGGCCGCCGGGTTGGATAAGGGCACATCGCGACCCTGTTTCTTCAGCGGCCGTACAAAAGCGGATGAACATGCCGTTTGACTTGTTGCTAGGGCGCATAACCTTTGACATGTGGGCACGATACTGGCCGCAACATAATGACATTTGGCCAGCCGTCAACACAGCGACCAAGTACGTCGCCTCGAATACCATGACTTCTCACGCATGGCAGCCGTCCGTGTTTTTAAACGGAGATATTGCGGAAAAAATCACCAAGATTAAGCAACAGGAAGGGCCGGATTTGCATGTTTATGGAAGCGCAAATCTCGTTCAGACGCTCCTCAAGCATGATTTGGTCGATGCGTTCTGGCTGATGATATTTCCGGTAACGTTGGGCGGTGGAAAACGATTGTTTGCCGATGGCACGATCCCGGCGGCATTCAAGGTGACGGAAAGCACAGTCACCTCGAAAGGCGTCATTATCGTGAATTACGAGCGTGCAGGAGCAGTCCCAACCGGAAGTCTATAAACATTCGCCCGGGTGGCCCTGGCTTTTGATCTTGCGGGCATTACCAACACGGTGGGTGCCCCCGGTATTTTTCATCAGGGTGTCTCCTTGCCGCGAAGCGGTTGGTTTTTTGGCAAAAACGCAACCAGCATAGCGTGAAAGAGGCGCCCTCTTATATTGCGTGGCCCAGGCTTTTGATCTCTCTGGCATCAACTTCCGGCCGCTACTTGACCAATCAGTGACCCACAGACTCCTCTGACGGGGCTTAAAAAAATAGAGTAGCTGTCGATTTTCGGTCTCCCGAACGGCTATCTGATAAGAGGACGATGAGCTACGGCTCTGAGTCACAGGGAACAAGGAGTCACAGGAAACAAGGAGGAATAGATGAAATACATCTGTTTGGGATACATCGAGCCAGGAAAATTCGAAGGGATGGCCGAGGACGAGCGACACGCAGTGCTCGACGAATGCTTTGAGCACAACGACCATCTGCGCGCCAACGGACATCTTGTTGCCGAAGTACCTCTTCAGCCTCCGGAGACCGCGGTGACCCTGTACTGGAAAAACGGCAAAATCGCGACCACCGACGGCCCCTATGCGGAAACCAAGGAACAGGTCGGCGGCATTCAGCTCCTTGAGGCGCGAGACCTCAATCATGCCATTCAGCTTGTCTCACAGCAACCAGGCTTTAAGTATGGACTTGGACCGATTGAGATACGGCCGGTTGTGGATTTGAGCGAAATGATGAGGGAGAGCGAGCGGCGACGGCGAAAGGACACCTCGCGATGAGGGCGGCCACGAGGGAAAGCACGAGGGAAAGAATGATCAGTATCACGGCCTTGGTGCTGGTAATCAGCATCGGTTTCCTTGTGCCGAAGGCGGCGGCGCAGTCGGATAAATATTCGAAAATGGCGCCTGTCTACCAATACTTGATGGAAAGGAATGCTGAGATTCTGCTGGCGCGGAGCGCCGCTCCCGATTCCATCCAAGGACGCGACGGTCTTCGTTTTGGGACGGCAAGGCTATGAAACAGCTGTCCGAGGAAAGAACGGGTTTGTCTGTATGGTGGAAAGAAGCTGGATGGAGACGTTTGACTCGCCTGAGTTCTGGAACCCGAAGGTGAGAGGAGCCGAATGCCTGAATCGCCAAGCTGCGCGATCGATATTGCCGATCGCTGATCTGCGGACGAGGATCGTTATGGCCGGCCACTCTAAGGCGGAGATCGTGTCGGCCTTAAGGCGGCGTTCGACAATAAACAACTGCCAGATCTCGAAAACGGCAATGTGGTGTTCATGATGTCGAAGTCGGCATATCTATACGACGAAGGGGATCACAACGGACCGCATCTGATGTTCTTTACCGCGCTCAAGGACGGTAAGGATTGGGGGGCTTTCGCATCGGGCTCGCCAGTTGTTTCCGGTCCTTACCGGATCTTATCGTCGAAGGAACCGTCCCAGGCGAAAGGGCTGCCGCCGATTCTTGTGTTCGCAGTCGAAGTTGCAAAGTGGTCCGACGGAACGGCCGCACCCATGCATCAAGAGTAGATTGACCACTACGCAATCGAGTCAGCGATCCGCGGCAGGAGGACCGCCTGCGTCATGATTCGCTGGCGTTGTTGCGGCAGCGCCTCTACCAGATCGTCGCCGGATACGAAGACGCCAGCGACGCCGGCCGCCTGCGCCACGATCCGCTCCTGCAGATTGTCGCCGATCAGAGACTGGGACATGCGCTGGGCTCGCAGCCCACCCTCAGCCACTGGGAGAACTCCCCTTGCCGTTGCGATCTAGTGGGCTGCAACGACCTCCTGCGGGAGCAGTTCATCCGTCTCTGCGGCGGTCAGGTCCGCCAGCGCGGCGAGATCCTGCTCGATCTCGATTCCACCGACGATCCCACCCACGGCCAACCGCAACTCAGCTTCCCCACCCTACCGTCAAGGAATTATCCCGGAGGAAACCAAGTAGGGGGTTCCTTGGGCACTCAAGTGATAGCTAAGTTTGTGGGAATTCCGACTTTGTAGTGGGTGACGATCTCGGGATGCGACAATCTGGGGATGCAAGATCGTGAACTGTACCGACAGATTCTAGGGATTGAAGCGCCCTGGTTTGTAGAGCGAGTGGAACTAAAGCTGACCGAGGGCGAAGTACACATCTATCTGGAGCACGGAGAGATGGCGAGTTGGCCGTGCCCAGAATGCGAAGCGAGTTGCCAGTTGTATGACCATCAAGGGGAGCGGCAGTGGCGGCATCTGGACACCTGCCAATATCAGACGATTCTGCATGCCCGGCCACCGCGCACCGAGTGCGCCGAGCATGGCGTACGGGTTCTGAAGTTGCGGTGGGCGGAGCCCTCGAGCCGATTCACCGCACTGATGGAACGGCTGGTGATTGACTGGCTGAGAGCGGCGAGTCAGAAAGCAGTGGGCGAACAGTTGGGACTGAGCTGGGACGAAATTCACGGGATCATGGAGCGGGCGGTGGCGCGGGGCTTGGAACGGAGGCAGGCCGAGCCTTTGCCACAGCTGGGAGTCGACGAGAAGGCGTTTCGGAAAGGGCACAAGTATTTCACGCTGGTGAATGACCTGGAGCGGTCCCGTGTGCTGTACGTGGCCGAAGATCGCACTCAGGCCAGCTTAGATGGATTCTGGCAGACCCTGACGGAAGGGCAGCGCGAGAGTATCGAGGCCATCGCCATGGACATGTGGGATCCCTACGTAGCTTCGGTTCGCGAGCATCTGCGGGAAGGGAGCCAAAAGATCGTCTACGACAAATTTCATATCGCCAAACATCTGGGCGATGCCGTGGACAAAGTACGGCGCCAGGAAAACCGCACGCTGCGAGCGGCCGGCGATGACCGACTGACGGGAACACGCTACGACTGGTTGCGGAATCCGACCGCCATGGAACCGGCCGATCGCAAAGCCTTTGCCGCGTTACGTCAGAGTGGGCTGAAGACGGCACGGGCTTGGGCTCTGAAAGAAACCGCCATGGCATTTTTCAGTTACCAATACGAGCGACCCGCGCGGAAACATTTTCGCTGGTGGCACGGCTGGGCCGTACGCAGTCGGCTGCGCCCCATGCTGGAGGTAGCCAGGACTTTGAAGCGACGCTTCGAGAACATCCTTACCTATCTCCGCCACCGCGTCACCAACGCTGCCAGCGAATCCATCAACGCCAAGATCCAGTGGGTCAAGTACACCGCACGCGGCTTCCGCAATAAGAAGAACTTCGCAGCTGCAATCCTCTTCCACTGCGGCGGTCTGGACCTGGCTCCTTAAGCCACTAAAATGCCGGAAGAGCCAAGTTTGTGGGAGCCCTCCTTCTCGCCGGGCTTCGGCCACCAATAGTCGCTCCAGATGCCCCGATGCGTCTCCTGCACTTTCTCGCAGAACAATTCCGGATTCGGGTAGAGGCTTTTCCCCCTCGTGTCCTTAATCGACGTGAGGTCTTTGCCTACTAGCTCCGGATGCATGGGGTGAGCCGCCATGACCTTCTTATCGCAGTTCTCGACAAAGATATAAGTGTTTTTCCACACCCACGGACTCTGCTTCTGGTCAAACTGCGCCACGTCCCCCGTCTTCGATAAAATGCTGGCCGCTTCCCTTACCTTGGCGACGACCTCCCGAGCGGTTGCCTTGTCTTGCCCGACGGCGGCAGTGCAAAGGACGACGCTGAGGAAAGCCCCCATCACACCGGCGAAAATCTTGCTCCTCTTCATTCCAAAACCTCCTTTTTGACTTCAAGAATCGGCACCCAGTCTATATACCGCGCGAACCCTTCGAGCAGTTTGCCTTCCGGGGCATGTCCGAGATCACTGAACAAGCTGGATCCCTTTCACGCAGAACTCAATTCACTGTAGATAGTGCAGGTCTTCGTTCCGCCTTCTGGCCTTATGGTTCACCAACAAACGATTCATTCTTCCTCCAAGCTCGCCTCGATCCCCGGGACGAGCTATAACTCTTGCAGAAAATCGCCGAGCAATTACTCTTCTGCAGGCCGCAGTAGCTATTTCGAGTGTTTGGGCTCTGCAGCGGGTCTCTGGCTTTCTATCGGCACCTGGAGTGACCGACCCAACATATCGTTGTAAGTAATTGTGTTCTTTCCGACGAGCACTAGCAGGTCGCGCCCTGCTGCGTATGTCGGGGCGATTTCGCCCGACGGTAGGGTGTACAGTACAACATAAACTGTGTCACCCACTTTGACGGAAACGTCATAGCTGGTGGCATCCGGCGCACCATCTCCTGCACCTTGACGCGACTTGACTTCAGTAATGGTGGCTACCTGATACTTCGATTTGGACTGGCAGAGAGCCGGAAATGTCAGCAGACACAGAGCGATTACACCTATGAGCTTCCGCATGAGTCACTCCTCCCATTGCTCCTTCTTGGTCGGGCAATCCGGCACCAGGAACGATTGTTCGCCAGTCAGGAGCAGTTGTCATGACCTGTGTTGGATCGCAATCGGCATGCCAAATGGCTGAGGCGTGAGCAAGAGTCTTCAACGAGGGTTGACTGTTCATTTCCTTGGATTGCCGCCGCCGGTTTCTCAGACTGGCCGCAACTCTAGCGCCTAGCTGCGCGCCCACATCTGGGCACATGCCTCATGCTGGGCAGTGCGATGACATTCGAGGTCGGCGCGCACACCCAGGAACAGCTTGTTATCGGCTGTTTGTGCGCTATTCGGAATTGGCATTGAGCTTGCACTCTCATTGCTGAGCGAGGCGGCAGGCGTTGGTGGCCGAGGCGGACTCCGCAGCCAATCACTACGGGCAACTGAGAGCCGAAAACCCGCGGCACATTTCCGTTCTTGCGGCCCCTGCCTGCCCTCGCATCTTCTCGGATCTCTGGAGGTATTATGACGGCAGTTGACACACTACCGGGCGAATCGAACGCGCAGATCATCTCGTCAATCATCAACTTAGTCTGTCCACAATGCGGGGGAAGAATGTGGGAATTCCAATGTGAAGGGAGATGCTGCAGGAACTGGCTGGCAGAATGGGAATGGGCAAACCAGGCGACTGGAAGGTTTAAGTGCAGGCCCTTGGGCCGTGCTGCGCGGGCGATGCGCTGAACTCGCCACTTAGACGAATCATTTCCAAGCCTAATGGTGATCGGATAACTTCTGCGTTACTTTGAAACCTCGCCTTCCTGATAGCTAGCTGCTACGTTTCTCCAGCCGCTACATTTCGCTTCTGGCAGCCATCTTCAACCTTCGGCATTCCTGTCGCAATGCTTCGGTTCTGCACCCACTCGAAATGCTGGCGCGGCATTGGTGGATACCTCCGCCGGCTATCTTCAGAGAAGAATCGGCACGAGAATTGGCACTCACTGCTCCCGCCAGCAACGAGAGTGGAACTGACCCCCACCCACGGTCGGAATATAGTCGCAAACGAGAACCGTCAGGTCGTCATCCTGCTTTCCCGACGATCGTCGGACTGAAGAAATAATCGACTCCGCCGCCATCGCCGGTGATAGCCCCCTGGTTTTTTGGTCCAGCCCTGCAACGTCATCGCAAGCGGCTTGACCCGATCTAGAGGCGAAGCCCGTAAAGAGCAGCAAAGAGCGCGAAGTATATAAGGAGCGAGTCGCGCTTCCCGCGCAGTACGGCAAACGCAGCACAACACTTTGTCCACAGGCCTTACTACATCGCTGACCGAAGACACGGCAGTGCCCGCATCCGGGCGGCTTCACTCCGCTTGCATGGTTATGCATGAGCCACTTGCTTTCTGAGCTCAACAAGTTAAGTACTCTCGAGGTTTGGCACGAGCCTTGCCTAATCGGAAATGTGGTTTGAATGTTTATGACGTCAGGTGCGGATTAGGTACGCCTGATTGACACACAGAAGCTTGGGGATAACTCAGGCTCGGAGAGAAAAGATGAATTGCAAGGTTGTTGCGTCGAAACACGCGCCAGGTCCTTACTGCTCGATCTATCGGGCTGCCTACATTATCCTCCTGCTCTGCTGCGGCACTTTGATGCTGGCCCAGAGCCCAGGCGGACCAATGAGTTCGGCCCCAGCGTCTGAGATTCGTGCGACCCACCTCCTGGGTCTAGAAGGCGCCTCGAAGAATGCCATAGGGGAACTGTCGATCCAAGATAGTGAGCTGCAATTTCGAAAACGCGGACGCCCCGCCGTGCAAGTAAACATCGGTTGCATTCAGGAAGTTTCTCTCGGCGAGGAGAGCAGGGAGGTCGGCGGCTTGCCGATGACTCTGGGCAAGGTCGGAACTCCGTACGGTGGAGGACGAGTGATCAGCCTTTTTGCCCACAAGAAGTACGAGACCGTGACCCTGGTGTATCAAGACACCAACGGCGGATTGCATGGGGCCATTTTCCAGCTCGATAAAGGGCAGGGGCAGGTTCTGAAGAATGAACTGGTGGCCAAGGGAGCGCACGTAGCCCTGGCTGAAAATCAAACGGTGAAAACAAAGGATTCCGGAGGTCAAGAGTGAAAGTAAATAGAAGAATTTCGTGGGCGGTATTTCTGGCCGTAATTCTAATGGTCGTCGTGACGCGACCGCATCAACTCTCCGCCAAGGCCGCAGCTTCGGTGGCCACTTCTGGCGCGCAATGGAGCGTACAAGTAGACAAGGTCGACCCCGGCGACGTGAATCTCGCGTCCAGCTTCCAAATCGCTATTTACGAGAACCTGTTGGACGAGTTAGGCAAGACGAAGACATTCAAGCAGGTGTTTCGCAGCGGTGATCGTAATGCCAGCGAAGTTTCCGACCTGTTGATTCTGAAAACGACAGTGCAGAAGTACACGCCCGGCAGCGAGACGCGACGCGCGGTGACCACCGTCAGCGGGGCCACGAAGTTGATCGTTCGCAGCCAGCTCTGCACGCGAGACGGCCACGTCGTCCTGGAACGCGTTGTCAACGGCAACGTTCGGTTTTTCGGAAGCAACCTGCGAGCTACTCATAACCTCGCCCGCAACGTGGCCAAGACTTTCGAGCAAACGAGTGCCATCGGGTACGTGCCAGCAGGTCGACCCGCGGCGTTTGTTTTCTCCTTTGCAGGAGTCGCCGCTCTCGACTCTGGGGGAGAGGAGTGAAGAGTCCGCTGTCGCCACTGGACAGCCTCCGTTGCGATTAAGAAAATCGCCGTTAATACTTTCACAAGGTGCCACCCGATAAGTCAAATCGCTCGAACAGAGCGTATCCCTAAGGCTGAGCTCAGATCTTCGACCTTAGTTCGAATCCCACCGCGAACGCTAACAGAACTTACCGGGAAACAATTCTCAATGCCGGCATCCTTGTTGGATGGTGGCAAGTTTACTCGATATACGCCAACGTGCGTTTCGGCTTGCCTGACGCGAATATACATTCTACTTTCCCCTTGGATTTCGTTGTGTGGTCAATGGCTCTGGACGTGAAAGATACTAAAAAGAGCCGATGATTCGGCCGACACCATAGGGTCACGGTTCACACGGAGCTGACCTCATCTGCCCGCATATGGTCAGTGCCCTCATGCAGTGCCTGCCATGGGGCTCTCCACGCAGTGACTGGCGGCGATTATTCATACACTTGCAAGTGCCCACGTCCGGCACGCGAATTGCGAATGCGAGTATCGATTCCGGATTTCGCTCGACGGTACACGAGCCCCGGGACATTGTGCTGGGAGAGGAACCAATTCCGTGCTGAGCGACGACAGCGAAAGCATCGATAAGGCGGGAATCAGCATCGTTTCCGGCAAGGATGGCGCGTTGGCGTGCTTGTACGGTCAAATTGATATCGATTCCTCCCCGGCTTTACGTGACCGACTCCTCGCGCTCTTGCAGGCTCTACATCCAAAGATAGTGAGCATCGATTTGTCGGCAGTTACCCATATCGACAGTTCCGGCGTCGCCACACTGATCGAAACACTAAAGATCGCGCGAGCCTCTAAAACCGAGCTGAGGTTGCAGGGCTTACAAGGTCGTTTACTTCGACTGTTTGAAGCTACGGGGATTCTAACCCTCTTCAATGGGAGCGTTCCAAGATGAGCCAGTCTCGGTGCAAGGCGGTCTGATGGCCAATCTTCTCGAAATTGCCGGCAAAGAGACCCTTAGTCAACTCGACTACGTCGGGAGCCTAAACATTCAATTGTGGGCTACCTTGCGAGGGATGCGTGCGGCTCTGCCTCTTGTAGGAAATCGCCATCGGTGGCATGCGGTCATTCGCCAAATACTCGAAATAGGAGTTGACGCCCTACCGATGGTTGCGTTGCTGGCGATGTGCAGCGGATTCATCCTGGCCATGCAGGGAGCATCTGAGCTGCGGCGGTTCGGAGCTTTGCATTTCGTAATCGATCTGGTCGCAGTCGGTTTCACACGCGAACTTGGTCCACTGCTGACTGCGATCGCTGTCAGCGGACGCTCGGGGTCCGCATTTGCAGCCGAGATTGGCACCATGAAGGTGACGGAAGAGATCGATGCGCTTAAGGTCATGGCCTTCGAACCGGTGGAGTTCGTATTGGCGCCAAAGTATCTGGCGGCACTGGTGGCAGTCCCGTGTCTCACGATCGTCTCCGCCCTCTTCGGCATTCTCGCCGGGGGGCTGTTCATGTTCTTCAGCACGCACCTTGGTCTCGTGCTCTATTTCCGAGACGTGCTGACCTCAATTGAGTTGCGGGATGTGGTCGCCGGGATGATCAAGAGTTTGGCCTTCGCCACCATCATCGCTCACGTGGGGTGCCTGGAAGGACTACGTGTGCGCGGCGGGCCGGAGGCAGTGGGCCGCTCGACAACTTCGGCAGTCGTGCGATCGACGTTCTTGGTCATCCTCGCCGATGCGGTATTCACTACCATCTTTTACTTCATAGGAAAGACTTAAATGTCCATCATTTCGGTGCGCGATCTGGTCGTGGAATACGGTGGGCGACGTGTGCTCGACGGTTTGAACCTTGACATCGAGGCAGGCCAGATCACCGTTCTGCTGGGAGGTAGCGGTTCAGGAAAGAGCACACTCTTGCGGCAAATTCTTGGTCTCGAGCATCCGAAATCGGGCAGCATCTCGATCAAAGGCACAGACATCACTACCTGTTCACAGACGGATTTGAAGACACTCCGACGGTCGGTTGGGGTGGCCTTTCAGAGCGCTGCTTTGTTCAATTCACTATCACTGGAAGACAATGTCGCGCTCACTTTGCGGGAGCACACCGCTCTCGCTCCTTCAGTGATTGACCTGATCGTTTGGTTGAAGTTGGCGGTGGTGGGCCTGGCGGACTTCGGCAAACTGCACCCGCAGGAGCTCTCAGGAGGCATGAAGAAGCGTGCGGCTGTTGCCCGGGCTCTCGCATTGGATCCCGAAATCCTAGTGCTGGACGAACCCTCGGCAGGCCTTGACCCTATCGTGGCAGCAGAACTGGACGAACTGATTCTGTTTCTCAAAGAGGCTTTCCAGATCACGGCGCTTGTCGTCACCCATGAGTTACCCAGCGCCTTCCGAATCGCCGACCGGATCGCGATGCTGTTCGATGGAAGGCTCCTCGCAGTCGGCACAAAAGACGAAATACGCGCAAACCAGCATCCACGCGTGAGGCAGTTCCTCAACCGTGTGCCGGCCAACCCGGTGCATACGCCGGCATTGGCCTCCTATCTGGAACGGTATGTGCAAAGTCAGGAGGCAAAACCATGACTACCGAAGCAAAGGTCGGTGCCTTTGTCCTCGGCTGTTTCGCTGTACTCGCGTTCACTGTCATCTACCTGTTGAATGCGCAGTATAGTGGCGGCACCGTGCAATATCGCACTTACTTGCGATATGCCGGAGGGCTAGAGCCCGGAGCTTCCGTTCTGTATGGAGGCATGAACGTGGGCAAAGTTACAGCCGTGCGACCTTGGGCGGTGGATCCAACCCGAATCGAGATTCTGCTTGACGTCAAAAAGGACACTCCGCTGAATGAGAAATCAGTGGCCAAGTTAGGATTCGTCAGCGTGATGAACAGCGCGGCCTTGTCGATCACAACGGGCACTATCGATGCGAAGCGTCTTCCTCCAGACTCAACCGTCGCCTCGCAAGAAGCGGCCAGCCTGGATGAGATTGCCGGGAAACTGGCAACCGTTGCGGACAGCGCGAATACGCTCATCACGCAGGCACAGGGAGAACTCAACGATATTAGCGGCAACATGAACCATCTGCTTACAAACCTGGACACGATGACCGGACCACGAAATCAGAAAAAGGTCCAAGCCATTCTGGACAACATCGATCGCTTGGCGGCGGACGAGCGCCCAAAGATAGATCGTCTTACAGACCAGTTGAGCAGGGTAAGCGAGCATGCGGATGACACCATTCAGAACGTGAATGGCACGGTGACGGATTTGCGGGCTCCAATGCGGAAAGATCTGGCTGAATTACAGACAACGCTGGAAGAGGCCAAAGGCTTACTGCAGTCCATCCAGATCATCGTGAGGGCTAACGATTACAAGATCGACGACACGGTGGAGAACCTGCGCGAGGCGACTGACAACCTCAATCAGTTCACGAATTCATTGAAGCAGCGCCCCTGGAGCTTGATCCGCACCAAGCAACCCGGGGACCGGCAGGTTCCGAAATAAGGCGGACAGAGGAGAATCGACGATGAAAAAACTTACGACGGCGCTTGTATTGATGGTGACGCTGTTACCCGCTCTGTCCGGATGCGGCAGAGTAAGATATCCCGCATATTACACACTCAATTTGCCGGCTCCGCCAGATCCGCCCGCTGCGGAAAACGTCCGAACCTCAATAGCCGTACGAGAATTCCAATCGCCTGGTTATCTGCGGCAAGGGCCGATCGTCTACCGAACGACGCCGGAGGAAGTCGGCTTCTACGAATACCACAGGTGGGCGGCGGACCCGCGCATGCTTGTGACCAGCGCAGTCGTCGAGCATCTGCGCGCCGGCGGTCAGTTCTCCATGGTCTCTATGTATGACGGCCGTCCGAACAACGACTACGTTTTCAGCGGTAGGTTGGAAAAGCTGGAAGAGGTGGATTACCAGGCGGGGGTCAAGGTCGAGGTTGCAATCTCTGCACAAATCACCAAGGTAGCGACCGGTGCAACGGTCTGGAACAATGCTGTTTCCGAAACTCGACCGGTCTCCCGCCGAAATGTACCCGGCGTCGTCTTTGAGATGAATCAGACTGTCGATCTAGCCATCAACAAACTTCTTTCTACTGTTCCAGCACCGCTGGGGAGTGAACGATAGGAATTTCAAGCGGAACCCCAGGCAGCCGAGGTCGCTCGCACTTGTAAATCGAGAGTTGCGGAAAGCTCACGTGCCATGACCATCACCGAAGATCGATATCGAAGCCTGCTAGGTGCGTCCAGTGCGCTAGCCGATCAGCCCACAGTAAAAGCCGTCCTGCAAAGCCTGCGAGGTGTTCTGTCGAGCACCTCCAGATTGCACGGGGCTGAACTCTACGTGCTCAGCGATGATGGCGAGAGCTTATCCACCTTCGAATTTGATCGAGACGCGGACGCTCCCGCAATTAAACGGGGAGCCAAATTGTTACGCAGTGCTCCGGTGGCGCAAGTGCTGGACGGACAGGAACCAGTGTTTGTTCCGGACCTGTCGTTGGAGATGTTGGAACACCCTGACATGGCTCCCTTTGCAGCCGAAGTTGCTGGACGAAGCACCTACTTGTTCCCAGTATCGACCGCGCAAAAACGCTACGGAATTCTGTCAACGCCAAAGTTGCAGGGCCAGCAATTTGCCCACGAAGACGTCGAGATGCTCAGTGCCCTGGCTTCCCACGTTGCGGTCGCGCTCGAATGCGCACTGGCAAGGGACACCGCGGAGCTTTACCACCGAGAGGTCGTGAAGCAGCGAGATCGGCTCAGCTTGTTGCTGGAGATCAACAATCATATTGTCAGTAAGCTGGAAGCGGAGGAACTGTTTCAGGCTGTGGCAGGATCGATGCGCAAGCACTTGGGCAACGATCTCACGTCATTGTGGCTCTTTAACAAGCAAACAGATTGTTTGGAACGTAAGTTCCTCGATTTTTCAGCTGGAAAAGGTTTTCTAGAGAAGGTCGTTGTCGTCGAGCCCACGAAGCTATGGAGCGAATGGTCTCGTTTCCGCATACCGCAGTTTTACTCACCGTTCGAAGCAGACATACCTCCGGCCCTCCGCGAGGCGTCCCGAGCTGAGTCCCTCCTTTCGGCCGTCCTAGTGCCACTGCTGGGAGCCGATGGCCCTCTAGGGCTGTTAACCATGTGCAGTCGCAAGGCTAATGGGTTCAACGAGGCGGACCGCGACCTGCTGTTGCAGATCGGCACCCAGATCTCTTTGGGACTGGAGAACGCTCTGGCCTATGGACGGCTCCGCGCGTCGCGCGACGATCTGGAAGAGCAGAGGCTTTACCTTGAATCGGAAATCGAATCTGAGTACAACTTCGAAGACATCGTCGGCAAGAGCGCTGCGATCCGCAAGGTGCTGGACCAGGTCGCGATCGTGGCGCCAACAAGTTCCACGGTACTCCTACATGGTGAGACCGGTACCGGGAAGGAACTGGTTGCCCGGGCAATTCATAATCTCAGTCCGCGGCGGGAGCGCACATTTGTTCGTCTGAACTGTGCGGCAATTCCTTCGGGTTTGGTGGAAAGCGAACTCTTCGGCCACGAAAAGGGTGCTTTCACGGGTGCCCTCATGCAGAAGCGAGGCCGCTTTGAGCTGGCGGATCACGGCAGTCTTTTTCTTGACGAGATCGGCGACATCACCATGGATTTGCAGCCGAAACTCCTGCGTGCCCTGCAGGAACAGGAGTTTGAACGCCTCGGAAGTACAAAGACCATCCACGTTGATATTCGTTTGATTGCGGCCACGCATCGCGATTTAGAAGGCATGATTCGCAATAATCAGTTTCGCGAGGACCTTTTCTACAGGCTGCGGGTGTTTCCCATTGAAATCCCGCCACTGCGCGAACGGCGCGAAGACATTCAACTCCTGGTCCACTTTTTTGTGTCGCGCCTCTCCCGCCGTATGCAAAAGCGCATCCGGTCTGTCCCGAGACCCGCGATGGAGGCTCTGGTGAATGCCGATTGGCCAGGAAATATCCGCGAGCTAGAGAACTTCCTTGAGCGCTGCGTGATACTCACGCAAGGTGACGAATTGAATGTGCCACGAGCAGAGCTGAACAGATCCGCTGGCCGCACCGTTGTTGCGGCAGCGTCGACCTTCGAGCAAGCAGAGCGGCAGGCGATCCTCGATGCTTTGAAAGGCGCGTCCGGAAGAATAGCCGGCAACGGTGGAGCGGCAGAGCGCCTCGGACTTAAGAGAACTACGCTGCAGAACAAGATGCGCAGGCTGAGTATCACTCGCGCTGATTATTTGGCCTGACAGCAGACGCTCCGGCTTCCTCCCCTCTTCCAACTCTTCGACCGCTGCTTTAGCCGCCTTGATTCTTAGCCAAAGGATGCCCTCATGCTGGCACTGCCCGTTATTAACGGTCGGCATACGCCCGAAAGACCGTTTAGTATCAATAGGTTGCGCGAAGATCGCATGGCAAAACAGCTGCAAGTATTGACTATAACCAGCCATTTGAGGCTGCTAACGAATGTAGAGGGGCCCATCATGCTACGTGTACAAACGCAAGAATTAGACGGCGCTTTGATTTGCCGGCTTGAAGGCCGATTCACCGGCAAGGGAGCTGAGGAAGTCCGCACGCTCCTCACGCGCTGCGATAGCAAACTGGAATTAGTTATCGATCTTACGGACGTGATGTTTATCGACGTCATCGGGGAAGAGGTGCTTTTGTTTGTCAAAAGGCTCGGGGCTCAGTTCGTTGGCGAGACTTCGTATTCTCGGGACGTTTGCGAACGGCTTCAGCTCCCGTTGATTGGCAAGCATAAGTCGAACATGCAAGTGCCTGGTAACTCGGACGGAGAGGGGCATCATCCTCGCCGCCGATGATCAAGCACACCTAACAAGCCATCGAGCACCGTGTCGGACAATTGCACGACGGGAAATTGGCATTCGAGGCCCCGATTGTTGGCAGGTTCTCTTACGCAAATCAAATCTGGTTTGCATCCAAGTGAGGTCTCTGCCCACGGTTATTGCCACATCGTTCCGAAAACAACGCCAGTGCCCATATACGGTCACGGTTCACTCCGCCCGCATCATGGGCCAGGGCTATTTGTTCTCTAAGCTCAACCGCTTGCGTAGTGGATGGGTTTGGCATCAACCTTGCCTAATTCCAAACGTGATTGCAAAGCCACAGAGGAATCCATTCATGATGGGGCGCAGCGAGCAGGAACCTCCGGAGCGCTCCGGCCCGTGAATACATCGGTAGAGTTTTCAGCCAACATCGCGAAGAGCTGGAGTGGCTGGGCAATTTCCTCACAGGCGACGAAAAGATAGGGGCTGCGTGTCTTGTCGACGCTTGCGCACTGGCCGAGTCGGAAAATGCCGGTTTTCAAGAATGGCTCCTGAAGTGCGCCTGTCTGGCTACGATCCGCCCCGCAGTGCAAATTCAGTAACGACGAATCGTTCAAGTATCATTCGCCTACAAACAACGCCCCTGCATTCATGGAGGACATACGGCTTTGTCCTCCGATTGGCGTGAGATTTTGGAGGAGGAATCGAGCGTTGTGATCGCGAGACTCGATGTCCTCTGTCGCTCTGCGCTGCCAACGACCAAGTCAACGCACCGTTAGTGCAGGAGTTGATTTGCGAACGGCAAGCCGAGTACTAGCAGTACGGCTAGGTACATTCCAGGTGACCACCCTGCCCCCGTTTCATACTCCCGGAGAAACCAGTTTTGACCCGCGCAGCGGGGCGTGTAGAAGCGAAGTATGCCTTGGAAAGTGAGCGGAGTCGTGGAACAGCGGCGAAGGGTAAACTATCTCCCCGGTCTGTTTTGTAAAGTATGTGCCCGGTTTGTACCGGCCTTACGGCATCGCTGAAGCGATGCCCTGATACGAAACCCGAGTTTTTCCACAGCCTGGGAAGTCGTGCCCTTCCCAAGACCCGCCCGAATCCGAGTTTTTCCGCAAGTTGTTCAGGGGATAGCTGAGAGCAGATAGCTGAGAGCTGACAGCCGAGAGCTGCCCTACAACTCGTACTTCTTCATCAAGTGACGAAACGACCGGTAGGAGATGCCGAGCACGTCGGCGGCCCGAATCTGCACGCCGTTGGTTTGTCCCAGCGCGGATTGCAGCAGCGAGCGCTCGATCTGCGCAACGTAGTTTTCCATGTTCACGCCCTCGGGCAGAACCGAGCCCGCGGGCACGCTCATGGTCGTGTTGATTACGCTTGCGCCTTCCGCGCCAGCCGCCACGGCGCGAGCCTTCGGACGCTCCGCCGGCAGCTCGACGTGCAACTCGCTCGTGGCTTCGAGCGCTACCGCCCGCTCGATCGTGTTCTCAAGTTGCCGCACGTTGCCCGGCCAGTCGTAACCGGTCAGAGCTTCGAGCGACGCCGCTCGGACGCCGTGAATGCTCTTCCCCGCCCCCGGCGCATATTTTTTCAGAAAGTGATTGGCCAGCAGCGGAACGTCCTCGCGGCGCTCGCGCAAGCCCGGCACGCGAATGGGAATGACGTTCAGGCGGTAGTAGAGATCTTCGCGAAACGTGCCCTCGGTGACCTGCCGGTCGAGATCGCGGTTGGTGGCGGCGATGACGCGGACGTCAACCGGAATCTCGGTAGTGCCGCCGACCGGACGCACCGTGCGCTCCTGCAGCACGCGCAGCAGTTTGACCTGCATGGGCATGGTCATCTCGCCGATCTCGTCGAGAAAGATCGTGCCCTGGTCGGCGACTTCGAACAGTCCGCGCCGGTTCTGGTTCGCTCCGGTGAAGGCGCCCTTGACGTACCCGAAGAGTTCGCTTTCGAGCAGCGTCTCCGGGAAGGCGCCGCAGTTGACCGAGACAAACGCTTCGCCGGCTCGCGGCGAGCAGGTGTGCACAGCGCGAGCAACCAGTTCCTTGCCGGTTCCGCTTTCGCCGTAGACCAGAATCGTGCTGCTGGTGGTAGCAACCGTGCGGATGGTCTGCTTCAGCTTTTCGAGCGCCGGACTGGCGCCGATGATGTTGTCGAGCGAATTGCGCGTGGCCGCGTCGCGGCGCAGGGCAAAGTTCTGACGGCTGAGTGAAACTTTCGTGAGCGAGCGGGCGATGGCCAGTTTGACCTCGTCCACCAGTCCAGGACTCTTGCGGATGTAATCGGTCGCGCCCCCGGCCTTGACGGCCTGCACCGCCGCTTCGTAGTCGTCGACGGCCGTCATCAAAATGACCGCGGATTCGGGCGAGATCTGGTGCGCGTGGCGCAGGACTTCGACCCCATCCACGCCCGGCATCTTGATGTCGGTCACAATCACGTCGAAGAGCGCGCTGTCGATCTTGCGCTTGGCCGCTTCGCCACCGGTGACGGTTTCCACCTTGTGGCCATCGCGGCGCAGGGCAATATCGAGCAGTTCGCAGATCGAGCGCTCGTCGTCGCAGACGAGAATGTTACCCACGCGAACCTCCTTCCGCTTCTGCTCCCGCTCCCGCCGCCGCGGCCGCCAGCGCCGCTCCCGCGGATTCCGATGCGGAGGAAGTTCCGCCCGCGGCGCTACGGTCCAGTCGGCGCAACCGCACCACGAAGCTGGTGCCCTTGCCGACTTCCGAACGCGCCCACACCTTGCCCTCGTGCGCCTGCACGATCTGGTACACGATCGCCAGGCCCAGCCCGGTTCCGCCTTCAAAGTTCGACTGGAAGGGCTCGAAGATTTTTTCTGTCTGCTGCGGGTTGATGCCCGGACCGGTGTCGGCAAAGCTCATCTCCCAGTCGGGGCCGCGCTCGGCCAGACCCACGGTCAGCGTTCCACCTTTGCCGGTCGTTTTCATTGCGCGCACCGCGTTTTCCGAGAAGTTCCAGAACACCTGTTTAAGCTTGTCGCCATCGGCCAGCACAAAGGCTTCGGACTTCTGAAAGCTGCGCTTGAGCTCGATGCCGGCGTTCTCGGAGGTGAGGCGGTGTTCGAGCAATGTAAGCGTGTCCTCCAACAACGGAACCAGATTCACGCGCTCGAAACGATACTGCTTGCCCCGTGAGTACGCCAGAAAATCGGTGACGATATTGTTGAGGCGATCGGACTCGCGGGTCACAATCTGCAAGAGGTGCCGCTCCTCGGGATTCAGGGCGGGCGCATCCGACAACATGCTGACCGAGCCGGCAATGGAGGTCAGGGGATTGCGGATTTCGTGAGCGATGGCAGCGGCCAGACGGCCCACCGCAGCCAGCCGATCCTGCATGCGCACCTCGCGCTCCAGTCGCCGGATCTCGGTCAGGTCGTCAAAGGAATAGACAAAGCCCAGATCACCGCGCGCGCTCACGTTAAGCGCGGAAACCAGCACCCGAAAAGTCTTGCGAAAACCACTAACGGTAATGTAGCGGACCTCGGCATCGCCCCGGGCCACGCCGAAGTGGGGCAACGGATCCTGAAACAGATCGCCCACGGAGCGCCCGCACAGCTCGGCTTCGGAGATCTCGAGCAACTGCTGGGCCGCTCGATTGATCAGCGTGATGCGCCCGTCGAGCCCGGTCGTGATCACCCCGCCGCTCATGGACTGCACGATATTCTCGTGAAGCGCCTGCAGATTTTCGAGCGCGCCGCTGGCATCCTTCAGTTGCACATCCACCTGGCGGAGCTTGCTCATCAGCAATCCCGCCAGGTAGGCGATGGCAAAGTAGGCAAACAGGTTGACGAAGATGACTACCTGCAGCGCCTCCAGCTTGGGATGCGAGTTCGCATACGAGGGAATGACCAGGTAGTAATCGAGTTCGAGGATGGTTCCGAAGAGGATGAAAGCCAGAGCCGCGCTCAGATATCCCCACCCTCGCGGCAGCAGCATGCAAGCGACCACGATGACCAGGGGGTAGAGGAAGTTAAGCGAGCTGTCGATGCCGCCGGTTAGATGGATAACCAGCGTGACCATGGCCAGATCGGCAAGCACCTGCAGAATGGCCTGCAGGCGGTGTTCCCTCCACACCGAAACCAGAAAAAGGAAAAACAGCGAGAGCACGAACCACAGCACCATCCCGGTGAGAAAGGGCATTATGGGCAGAGGGCTGGGCGTGAGGCGCATGACGGAAAGTTCGATGGCCAGCAGGACCATCAGGATCAGGATGCGAACCTTCACCAGCCAGGTCAGCCAGTTTCGTTCATCGGAGATGGAGGGCATGAAATTCGGTCGTTAGTCGTTGGTCGTCAGTCTTTCGCTGGCCAGTTGCTTCGAGCTTCGAGCAACCCTTTTGCGGCCTTGCCTGCTCGTAGCCGCAGCCCGATAGCTCGTAGCCCGCAGCTTCTTCTATCCCGCCAGTTTTGAGATCATCGCGAACAACGGCATGTACAGAGAAATCACTATGCCGCCGATGGTAACTCCGAGACAGCCGATGATCACCGGCTCCAGCATGGCCAGCATGTCTTTGGTGGCGGCGTCGACTTCGTCTTCGTAGAAGTCCGCGATCTTCTGCAGCATGGAGTCCATGGCGCCGGTGGCTTCGCCCACGCCGATCATCTGGGTCACCATGTTGGGGAAGACGCCGCATTCGCGCAGGGGATCGACGATGGTGCGGCCTTCTTCGATCGCCTTGCGCACCTTCATCAGCGCTTCTTCGAGCACGGCGTTGCCCGAGGTGCGGGCGGTAATGGCCAAGCCTTCGAGTATTGGAACGCCAGAGGTAATGAGAGTGCCCAGGGTTCGGGTGAAACGGGCGACCGCGATCTTGCGTAGCAGTATGCCGAGGATGGGCAACTTGAGCAGGATGGCATCGAAGTAGTAGCGGCCACGTGGGTGCTTCCGAATCTGCTTGATACCGAAGACGGCGCCGACGCCACCCACGATAAAGAACCACCAGAAATGACCCACGAAACCGCTGAGGCCGATGACAATGCGGGTCGCCAGCGGCAGCGCAACTCCCAATCCGACAAAGAGGTTCGCGAAGATCGGCACCACCCACTTGAGCAGCGCGCCCACGATCAGCATCGCGAGGGAGACGACAGCCACCGGGTAGATCAACGCCGACTTAACGGCCGAGCGCAGCTTGACCGCCTTTTCCACGTAGATTGCCAGGCGCTGCAGGATGAGGTCGAGAATACCGCCGGTCTCGCCGGCCTCAATCATGTTGGTCGTCAGGTCGTCGAAGACGACCGGATACTGGCGCATGGCATTGGCCAGCGTGGCGCCACCTTCGACGGTGGTCCGGACACTGAGCAGCGTTTTCTGAAAGCTGGGGTTTTCCTGGTTGGCGCCCAGAATCTCCAGACACTGCACCAGCGGCAGGCCGGCGTCAATCATGACGGAGAACTGGCGGAAGAATACCGCCACATCCTTGACCTTGACCTTGCCACTGCCAAAAGTGGGCAGGGAGAATTCCTTGCCCTTCTCCCGGATGCGGCCTGGCGTGATGCGTTCCTTCCGGAGCTGTGAGGCCAGTCCGTCCTTGGTGGAGGCTACGCGCTCTCCCTGAACTTTCTCGCCCGAAGCGCTCTTTCCCGAAAATGTAAAAACCGGCATGGTTGCTTCTCCTTAATTCTTGTTCCGCCAGCGTGGGCTGCCCATCCTTGACGACCGCTCCGCGCCTGCTTGTCTCTTAGTAATCTCTTCGTTAATCTCTCTTCCTATGTCTTGCGGCCCGGTGTGCTACTGGGCCTTTCCCGCTGTCATCGCTTCGCAGGCGCAGCCCCCTTGGCCATCGGAGCCGGAGTGCCGCCCCGGTTCATAAGGCCGGCGCCGCGCGCGATCATTTCCTGCAGTTCGTCCTGACTGCTGGAGCGCATCAGCGCCATTTCCAGGGTGATCTGCTTCTGGAAATACGCGGTGGCCAGCGCCTGGTTGAACGTCTGCATGCCGAACTTTTCTTGGCCCGACTGCATGGCGGAATAGATCTGGTGAATCTTGTCTTCGCGGATCAGGTTGCGCACCGCCGCATTGGGCACCAGGATCTCCATGCACATGGCGCGTCCCTTGTTGTCCGAGCGCGGCAGCAGGCTTTGACACATGATGCCTTCGAGCACCAGCGAAAGCTGGGCGCGGATCTGCGATTGCTGATGGGACGGGAACACGTCGATGATGCGGTTGATGGTGGACGATGCGGAATTGGTATGCAACGTGCCGAAGGTGAGGTGGCCGGTTTCCGCGATACGCAGCGCCGACTCGATGGTTTCGAGGTCGCGCATTTCGCCGATCAGCACCACGTCCGGGTCTTCACGCAGCGCGGCGCGCAGGGCGTCGGTAAAACCTTTGGTGTCGGAGTGCACTTCGCGCTGGTTGACAATGCAGTTCTTGTTCATGTGCACGAACTCGATCGGGTCCTCGATGGTGAGGATGTGTTCGTGGCGCTCGGTATTGATCTTGTCGATCATCGCCGCCAGCGTGGTGGACTTGCCCGAGCCGGTCGGCCCGGTCACGAGCACCAGCCCGCGCGGTTTGTCGCACATCTTGCTGACCACCGGAGGCAGGCCCAGCTGGTGAAACGACTTGATCTCGAACGGAATCAGACGGAAGACGCAAGCCGAAGCGCCGCGCTGGTTGAAGACGTTGGCACGGAAGCGAGCCAAGCCCTTCAGGCCGAAGGAGAAATCCAGTTCGAGGGTTTCTTCGAAACGGTGTTTCTGAGAATCGGTCATCACGCTGTAGGCCAGTTGCTTGGTCTCGGAGGGCGTCAACTGGGGCAGGTCGAGCGGCACCAGATGGCCGTGCACCCGGATTTGAGGCGGAGAGTTGGTGGTGATGTGGAGGTCGCTGCCATTCATCTCCAGCATGCGGCGGAGCAGATCGCTTAACGAGAGTGCCATAGTTTTCTTTCCTTCCTGGTGCCGTTTCTAGTGGATCGTTTCCCGAGCCACTTCTTCGAGTGTGGTCCAACCTGCCGCGACCTTGATCAGCCCGCTGCGACGCAGGGTGATCATGCCGCGTTCAATCGCTTTCTTCTTCAGTTCCACCGCCGAGGCGCCGACCAGAACCAGTTCCCGGATCTCGTCGTCGACTTCCATCACTTCGTACAAACCGGTGCGGCCCTTGTAGCCGGTCTTGTTGCAGGTGGTGCAGCCTTTGCCCTTCATGATCTGCACGGTCTTGGCCTCTTCGGGCGTGTAGCCTTCATCGATCAGGGCCTGCACCGGCATTTCGACCGGCTCGGCACAGTCCTTGCAGATCCGCCGGATCAGGCGCTGGGCACAGATCAGATGAACCGAAGTCGCGACCAGGAAGGGCTCGATGCCCATGTTCATGAGACGCGTGATAGTCTCCGGCGCGCCATTGGTGTGCAGCGTGGACAAGACGAGGTGCCCGGTAAGTGCCGCCTTGATGGCGATTTCCGCGGTTTCAAAGTCGCGAATTTCGCCCACCAGGATAATGTTGGGGTCCTGGCGCAGGAAGGCGCGCAGGGCCGTCGCAAAATTCAGGCCGATCTGCTCCTTCATCTGCACCTGGTTCACGCCTCCCAGTTGGAACTCAACCGGGTCTTCGGCGGTCATGATGTTGGTATCGGGCTGGTTCAGTCGCGAGATGGAAGAGTAGAGCGTGTTGGTTTTGCCCGATCCGGTCGGCCCTGTGACCAGCACCATGCCGTAGGGCTTCAGGATGGCCTTCTCGAACTTGACCAGCGACTCCTGCTCGAAACCGAGCTTGGTCATATCCAGGCGGAGGTTTTCCTTGTCCAGCAACCGAAGCACGATCTTCTCGCCCCACAGCGTGGGCAGAGTGGAGACGCGGAAATCGAGCTGCTTTTTCTTGCCGCCGATCTGCATCTTCAGCATGATGCGGCCGTCTTGCGGCAGCCGCTTTTCGCTGATGTCGAGCTTGGCCATGATCTTGAGCCGCGAAGTGATGGCGTCCTTCAGTTTCAGCGGCGGGTTCATGATCAACTGCAGAACTCCGTCAATGCGGAAGCGGACGCGGAATTCCTTTTCGTAGGGCTCCATGTGAATGTCGCTGGCGCCGCGCTTCACCGCATCGGTGAGCACCAGGTTCACCAGCTTGACGATGGGAGCTTCGTCGGCCGCCTTCTCCAGTTCCCGGAGTTCGAGTTCCTGCTCCTCGTTCTGCACCTCAATATCGGTGCTTTCGCCGGCGTCGTTCATCGACTGCATGACCTGCTCGAGCTCTTCTTCTTTGGAAGTCCCGTAGGCCTTATCGATGCCCTCGATGATCGAGCTTTCCGAGGCCACGACCGGTTCGATGTTAAAGCCGGTCATGAACTTGATATCGTCCATGGCAAAGACGTTGGTGGGATCCACCATGGCGATGGTGAGCGAAGCGCCGACGCGGCTGAGCGGTAAAATCTGATAGCGTTTCGCGGTTTCGAAGGGAATCAGCTTGACCACGGCGGGGTCGATTTCAAAATAAGAAAGATTGATGGCGGGCACGCCGTACTGGCGCGAGAGAAAGTTGGTGACATCCTCATCCGAGAGGAAACCCAGCTTCACCAGCGCCGAGGCAAGCCGGGAGTGCGACTCCTTCTGGAGCTTGGTCGCCTGGTCCAACTGCTCTGGGGTTATGACCTTTTCTTTGACGAGCAGGTCACCCAGCCGCTGAGACATATCTCTCCTGTATTCCCACCAAGTCCGAGTCAGTGCGAAGCCGCTGATTTCCGGGGGGATCAGCGCCGATACTTTCGCACTGACACAAATTGTCAACCCAATGGGAATTCCGCAAAAGTAACTTCGGTACCTGTACTTCGCGGTACGTACCGTTTGTGCCCGCTATTGACCGAATTTGTGCCAGAATCTCGTCCTATGAGGAGGGCCGCCACGCGGCGGACCATGTTCTTTGGTGCTGGGGTAACTACCTTCACCACGGGGGGGCACACAGGGCGAATTTATTTATTTGATAGTTGGGTGGAAAAGAATTTCCCTGTGTATCCCTGTGCTCCCTGTGGTTAAGGTTTTAGGCCCGCGGCTAGAATAGGGATGCCCGTACTCCAACCTGCGTGCGCCATGAGCGAAACCAAACACGACGCGATCCGCGCTTACTACCACACCTTGTCTTCCGCCTGGGGACGCCAGCACTGGTGGCCGGCACAGTCGCGATTTGAGGTAATTGTTGGCGCGTATCTAACCCAGAACACGGCGTGGGCGAACGTGGAGAAGGCGCTCGCCAACCTTCGCAAAGCGCGGCTTCTGACCATCCGCGGAATTCGAAGCACGCCTCAGCCTAAACTTGAGCAGTTGATTCGCCCCTCGGGTTACTTTCGGCAGAAAGCGCAGCGCCTGAAAACGTTTGTGACCTTTCTCGACCAGCGTTATGGAGGATCGTTGGCGCGGATGTTCGCGCGGCCAACCGCCGAACTCCGCGACGAACTGCTCGCACTCAATGGTGTTGGGCCGGAGACGGCGGACTCGATTCTGTTGTATGCCGGCAATCACCCATCCTTTGTTGTCGATGCTTACACAAGGCGCATTCTGGAACGGCACCAAATTGTCTCCGACGCGACCAGCTATGACGAAATTCGACAACTGTTCGAGCAGGCACTCGGCGAGGTGCCCGTTACGGAGAGCCTTTCACCGCAGAGACGCCGAGGACGCCGAGAAAATCCAAGGTCGAATTCGGAACCGAGTGGCCCTGGTTGTCTCACTGGACGTCCTACTGATTTTTCTAGAACTCAAGAAGTTTTCCTCGGCGATCTCGGCGTCTCGGCGGTGAGCAAGTATCCGTCCGGCCCGCGGGGCTCCTCTCATCGTCCTTCGCGCATGAGCACAGCCGAACGCACCGCGCGGGTTCAAGTGTTCAATGAAATGCACGGGCTGTTCGTCGGAGTCGGCAAGACTTTCTGCCTAAAGTCACAACCGCAGTGTGAGCAATGTCCTTTGCAGAAGTTCCTTCCTGAGGCAAAGTGATCGACAGGGAGTGACAACATGAAAGGACAAGCGCTTATTTTTGCTTTGGCGGCTGCATACTTTGGTTTGGGATTGGGCGCTGGCAATCAAGAGCAATCGTTGCGTGAGGCCGCACAGACCTCTGGACTGCTCATCGGCACGGCGGTGAGGCCAGCGGCACTTTCCGAACCGGCCTATGTGTCCACGCTCGCCCGCGAGTTCAATATGGTGGAACCGGAAGACGCGCTCAAGTGGGAGGTGGTGCATCCGGAGCGGGGGTCTTATGACTTTTCTCCAGCCGACCAGATTGTGGATTTCGCGGCGCGGCACGGCATGAAGGTTCGCGGTCATACGCTCGTCTGGCACCGGCAGAATCCAAAATGGCTGACGGAAGGAAAATACACTTCCGGCGAGCTCGCGGAAATTCTTGAAAAACATATTAAGACCGTGGTGGGACATTACCGCGGCAAGATATTCGCATGGGACGTGGTCAATGAGGCCTTCGACGAGTTGCACCCGGGTGAGCTGCGCAGCACGATCTGGCGAGACCAGCCCGGAATCGCGATACCTCCAAGCTCCGAGCTTCGAGCTTCGAGCAATCCGGTTCGCTCGGAGCTCGAAGCTCGCAGCTCGCAGCAGGCTTACTCCTATATTGAGCGTTGTTTCCGCTGGGCACATGAAGCCGATCCGCACGCTCTGCTGTTTTACAACGAGGCCGAGGCGGAGACGCTGAATCCCAAGTCGGACGCGATCTACGCCATGGTTCGCGATTTCCGCGAGCGCGGCGTCCCCATCGATGGCGTGGGATTCCAGATGCACATCGTGCACCTGCACGCCGATGTCGAGTCCATTTCCGCCAACATCAAGCGCTTCACTGCGCTGGGAGTGCAAGTCCACATCACTGAGATGGACGTCGCCCTGCCAGTCGATGCCGAAGGCAATGCTCGTGCCGAGGACCTGCCACTCCAGGCCGACCTCTATCGCCAGATTGCCACCGCTTGCGTGACTCATCGTTTGTCGGATTCAGGATGCACGGCGATCCAGACATGGGGATTCACGGACAAGTATTCCTGGATAGGATCGCACTCCAAGAAGACGCAAGGCGCGGCGCTGCTGTTTGATCGCAACTATCGGGCCAAGCCTGCCTATCTGGCGCTGCGGAATACGCTCGCTGCGCGATGAGCCAGCCAGTCACGAGCCGATTCTGGCATTGTGAGTGATATCGTGAGTGGGTGTTGAAAAAGTACGTCAGCGGAACGGCTTTTTCGGCTGCGAGTGCCGCTGCCAAGTTTTTCTTCCCTCTGTTCGGCTAAGCGGTAGCTGGCAGAACCGGTGTTGTCGGCTGGCTGAGGAACCGCACCAGTCGCTTGATGTTCTGCGCAGCCGCTGCCAGGAAGAACTGCTCCCGAACGAACTTCAAGCGTCGTAAGCGCAAGCGGCGCAGTCCGATCTGATTCTTCAGTTCCGCAAACAAAGCCTCGACTTTCTTTCGCTGTCGTTGCGCCGTGGAAAACTCGGGGGTGTTCGCCAACTCCCGTGCGCGTTGTCGTGCCGACTCATGGATGTGAATGGCGAGATATTTATATCGTCCACTCGTGCACTGCGCTTTTTGCGAGCAGGCTCCGCAGCGTTTCGCGCTGCCGATATAGGCATGGGCACGATTGCGAACGTTCAAGCCAACGTAGTTCAGTTGCTCTCCCGCAGGACAACGGTAGCTGTTGCTCTCCGGCTGATAGGTAAATCGCTCCGGGCCATAGCCGGGATTGTTCTTTCGCAGAGCACTGTCTCGCGTGCGCATATAAGGGGTGATGCCGCGATCCAGCAACCATTGCAGAAACTCCCCATTGCCATAGGTCGTATCGGCTGCTATGGAGGCTGGCTTTCCTCCTTGTCGCTGGACAAAGCGGATGATCATGTCCTGTGCGGCCACCGTCTCCTGACTCATGCGGGCCGCCGTCGCTTGTACACCCACGACCACGCAACTGTGATTGTCCACGAGATAGTTGTCGTAGTATCCCAGCCGGGCAGGCGTTCCGCCTTTGGTGGCATAGGTGGAATCGGGATCGGTCGTCGACACTTGTTCTTGCTTATTCACCGGTTCTTCCACCGGGTTCTGCTGTTCCACCTCCTGCAGATACTGACGCAGCGTGTAATGGACCTCTGCAGCTTCCATCAACTGCTCGCGTGGAATGCGGCTCTCCTTGGCCGCATTGGCTTCCACGAAGCTTCCGTCCACCGACAGGTTGTCGCCGCGCACCAGCCCTACCTCCACACACTGCTGCACAATCTGTTCAAACAACTGCTCGAACAACTTCGACTCTTGGAATCGTCCGTGCCGGTTCTTGGAGAACGTCGAGTGATGCGGAATCTCTTCATCGAAACTCAGCCCCGTGAACCAGCGCCACGCCAGATGCATGCGCAGTTCCTCGACCAGTTTGCGCTCGCTGGTGACACCGTACAGGTAACCAATCAGCAGAATGCGCAGCAGAAGTTCGGGATCAATCGAAGGTCGGCCCGTGTCGCTGTAGCTCTCCTTCAATCGCTCCCGCACAAAGTCAAAGCTGACGTGTTTATCGATCAGCCGCAGCAGATGGTTTTCAGGAACCTGGTCTTCCAGACGGAAGTAGTAGAACAGCGACTCTGAGCGAGCGTGGTGTCCCATCATGAGCAGCAGGCCTCCGAGCATGGCGATGAACAGCAGCATCAAGAACTCTCGCCTGCTTATAACCGGAACCTTGCTTCACCACAAGCATCAACTCAGGCACTTTTTCAACAGCCACGTGATTTTGCAACAGTGATCGAGTCCGACACGGGCAATGAAACATTTCGATACTGTGCAATTTTGAACAGACGCTCTATTGCCGTGTCGGCATGCTATCAGTAAGCAGACTTCGGGGCAGCCTCCGGCATCTACCCATCAGCACGACTTGCCGCATACTGGAAACCAAAGACCACGGAATGCATATTAAGCCAGACCGCACACCAGACCGCACAACGGATACGTGCCCTGGGTTCTTCACGATTCTATTCTTGGTGATCTTTTCCGGCCTGATGTGCGCGGCTCCGCTCGCGCAGCAGAGCTTCAGCTCAAGCCCTGATAAGGTGCTCCCGGATGCACCCCAACCTGCAGGGATTGCCAGTTCATCTGGAGAAGCTGATTCCCAGCCCATGGGCGCGGGGACCATTAGTGGCACGGTGTTGGATACGAATCGAGACGTGTTCCAGGGTGCGCAAGTGACAGCGGCGGGGCAATCCGGTTCTGCGATCCGGATTCTGGAATCTGGTAGCAACGGGCAGTTCACGTTTGCAGAATTGCCTGCCGATATTTATCAGCTTACGGTGACTGCGCCAGGGATGAACACTTTCATCTCCTCTGTCATTTCCGTGCATGGAGGTGAGACCCGTCTGGTCTCAGTGACGCTGTCGGTTTCCGGCGGGACAAGCAGCGTGACTGTGAGTGGAAACCAGGAGCAACTGGCTGAGGAGCAGGTGCAGATCGCGGTACGGCAACGCCTCGGGGGCATCCTCCCGAACTTTTACAGCTCTTATGACTGGAACGCGCCGCCCATGGGAGCGAAACAGAAATTTCGGCTGAGCTTTCGATCCATCATCGATCCGGTTCCGTTGTTCACGGCGGCAGGATGGGCTGGTGTGCAGCAATATAGAAACTCTTTCCCAGCCTATGGTGGTGGAATCGAGGGATACGGAAAGCGATACGGGGCTAATTTGGCGGATAACGTAACTGGCATTTTGCTGAGCAGAGGCGTTTACCCCTCAATCTTCCATCAAGATCCCCGCTACTTTTACAAGGGGACGGGGAGCATCGGATCGCGCATTTTATACGCGATCTCTGCCGCAGTCATTGCCAGGGGCGATGATGGGCGGTGGAAACCAAATTACTCGCAGGTGCTCGGCACCTTCTCCGCCGCAGGCATTTCGAATCTGTACTATCCGGCTTCCGATCGCGGAGCTTCGTTGGTCTTATTCAATGGTTTGGCGGGCACGGGTCAGAGTGCTCTCAAGAACCTACTTCGCGAATTCGTTTTCAAAGGGGTCACTTCGCACCTTCCCCTGGGAGGGGCGGCGCGACACAGATTGGTTCAAACGAGCGATCCCGGACAAACTCATTGACGGCCCCACTTTTCATCCCGAGTGCTAACGACCTTTGCCGTCCACCAGAAAGCGCCTCGCTCGGTTGAGCGGACGGGGCATTCGTCACTGACCCGCCGCTGCGGCTCTATAATGGAGGCGATTCCGTCCGCGGCTCTGTGTTCCTGCCGGGACGCTTAGCCTTGGCCGCACCGAATCCAATTCACGACGAACCCAAGACCTCCGGCCGCCGGAAGGCGGTGATCGCGCTGGCGATCGGCGCTTTTCTGCTGCTCACCATCCTGGTGTTGCAGGCCTCGTTCAATCTGAAGTTCATTAGCCCTGACAGCAACCAGGAGCTTCTCTTTTTCGCCGGATTGAGCGGCCTGATTTTCTTTGCCTTCGTGGCGCTGACCCTCGTGCTCGGACGCAACCTGCTGAAACTTTACGCCGAACGGCGGCAGGGCGTGGCCGGTTCCAAGTTTCGCACGCGCCTGGTGGTCGTCAGCCTGCTGCTGTCGTTTTTGCCCGTGATTGCCATGTTCTGGTTCTCCTACGGGCTGATGAATCGCTCCATCGACAAATGGTTTTCCCAACCGGTCGAGGAGGTGCGTGCGGATACCGCGGCCATGTCGGCGCTCCTCTATGATTACGCGGGCCAGCGTGCGTCCTCGGAAGCACAATCCATCGCCCAGACGGGCGAGTTTCTAACCGCCTTTGCCAGCAAGAATTTTCCTGCCACCACTGAAGAACTTCGGGAACACATTCCGGCGCTGCAGGGCGGATTTGTTCTGGCTCTGAAGGATGGCAATGGCAACGCGGCAGCCAGTGTGAACACCCCGGCGACCTGGACCGACATGCAGGATCGCTTTCCGGTGCAGTCCGCCCTGCGCGGAGAGCACCCCCATTTCCAGTGGCGCCAGACGGACTACATTGTCGGTGCAGCCCCGTTCCAAGGCGGCGCTGTGGTCGTCGCCATGCCGCTTCCGCCAAAATTCGCCGAAACCGCCAGGCAGATTCAGGAGAGCCAGCAGCGCTACATCGAATTGGCCGCAAAAAGAAAACTCTTTCGGCGGACTTACATCGGATTTCTGCTGCTGCTGACGGTCGTGGTGTTGTTCGCCTCGACCTGGCTCGCGCTCCTGCTTTCGAAGTTGGTCAACCGTCCAGTGGCGGCGCTGGCCGCCGGTACGGAGGCGATCTCCAAGGGGCAACTGGACTACCGCGTCGATATCCGCGCCACCGACGAACTGGCCGAACTGGTGCAGTCTTTCAACAGCATGGCGGAACAGCTCGAATCCAGCCGGCGCCAGATCGAAGCTTCCAACCGCGATGTTAGCGCCGCGAACGAGGCGCTCGAAAGCCGACGCCGGTACATCGAAACCGTCCTCGAGAGCATTCCGACCGGAGTAATTTCGATTGACGCGGCGCGCCGGGTAACGCTGGCCAACGCCGCTTTCTCCCGCATGTTTTACCTGGATCGGAGCGAGTACGTGAGCCCGGCGTCGCTGGTGAACCTGCCGTTGCGGGAGGTACTGCCCGCCGAGGTGCTCGCGGATTTGGAACCGCTGCTCCGCCGTGCCGATCGCATGGGCATCACGGCGGCCAACATGGAACTGGCCTTGCCCCGAGCGCAGCTGAATGTTGCCGTAACCGTCTCCGCGCTGAGCCACGCCGCCGAGGGGTTGGGATACGTGCTGGTGTTCGAGGACCTGTCGGACCTGTTGCGCGCGCAGAAACAGGCAGCCTGGCGCGAGGTGGCGCGGCGCGTCGCGCATGAGATCAAGAACCCTCTGACCCCGATCGCGCTTTCCGCCGAGCGCATTCATCGCCATTTGATGCGGGGCACGGCGCCTGATGCCGCCTCACTCGAGGTGATCCGCACGTGCGCGGAAACTATCGGGAATGCCGTCGAAACCGTGCGCACGCTGGTGGACGAATTCTCGGTGCTGGCGCGTTTTCCCGCTTCCCGCCCACAACCCGCCAGCTTGAACAATCTGGTGGAAAGTGCGCTCGTCATGTTCAATGGGCGATTGGAGGGCATTCGCGTGCGTACGGAACTGGCGCACGATCTGCCGTCCGTGATGGCCGACCCGGAAGCGATCAAGCGCGCGGTCGCCAACCTGGTGGATAACGCCGCGGAGGCAATGCAGGACGCGATGCTGAAAGAGATCACGATCTCAACCTCGCTGGTGGCCAGCCGCGATGCCGTCGAACTGGTGGTCTCAGACACGGGACAGGGCGTTTCGCGCGATGTGAAGGAACGGCTGTTCCTACCCTACTTTTCGACCAAGCGACGCGGCACAGGGCTGGGGTTGGCCATTGTGAGCAGAATCGTGGAAGACCATCGTGGTTCGATCCGCGTGGAAGAAAACAAGCCGTTCGGCAGCCGCTTCGTTATTGAGCTGCCCATAGCGGTTGAAACGATCAGCGCTCCGGCATGAGGAGAGAGTCGTTGGTCGTTCGTCGTCAGTCGCTCGCGGTTCTCTGCATCACGCGGAAAGCCTGTCAACGACTAACGACTGACGACGAACGACCAACGACGAACGACCGACGACTACCGGTTAAGCTAAACCATGGCCCACATCCTGATCGTCGATGACGAAGCGGGTATCCGCGAATCGCTGCGCGGCATCCTTGAGGAAGAAGGCTACAAAACCAGCGTTAGCCCGAGCGGCGAAGACTGCCTCGAGTTGCTGCGCAAGACGAGCTTCGACCTGATCCTGCTGGATGTGTGGCTGACTGGGATCGACGGCCTGGAAGTGCTGGAGAAGATTCGCGAGATGGATGATCCGCCGGAGGTCATCATGATCTCGGGCCACGGCACCATCGAGACGGCCGTGCGCGCCACCAAGCTGGGCGCCTACGATTTTGCCGAAAAGCCGCTATCGCTCGAAAAGACGCTCATCCTGGTTAAAAATGCGATCGAAGCCCGGCGGCTACGCCACGAGAATCTCGACCTGCGGAAACAGCTGCAAGCGAAGATCGTGATCGTGGGCGACAGCGTTCCCATGAAGGCGCTGCGCCAGCAGATTGCGCTCATGGCGCCCACCAACGGACGCGTGCTGATCTACGGCGAATCGGGCACCGGCAAAGAGCTGGTCGCTCATGCCATCCACATGCAGAGCCTGCGCAAAGATGAAATGTTTGTGGAAGTGAACTGCGCCGCGATTCCCGAGGATCTGATCGACAGCGAACTGTTCGGGCACCGCAAATCGTCGTTTCCCGGAGCTGCCGCCGATAAGGAAGGCAAGTTTCAGAAGGCCGATCGCGGAACCTTGTTTTTAGACGAGGTCGGCGATATGAGTCTGAGGACGCAGTCTAAAGTCTTGCGCACCCTGGAGCAGCAGCGCTTCATCCCGGTAGGAAGCGACGATCCCGTCACCGTGGACGTGCGCGTAATTGCGTCCACCAACAAAGATCTGGATGAAGAAATCACCAAGGGAAATTTCCGCGAGGATCTTTTCTACCGTCTGAACGTGATTCCGTTCGTGGTGCCGCCGCTGCGCGAACGCAAGGAGGATATCCCGTTGTTTGCGCGGTATTTTCTGAAGGAATTTGCGTCCGCCTACGGCCGGCGTCCACGAGAGATCACCGATGATGCCATCGACGCCCTGATGCGCTATGCCTGGCCGGGGAACGTTCGCGAGCTGCGCAATGTGATCGAGCGTATCGTGATCATGAACCCCACCACCGCACGCTTCGAACGCAAGCATCTTCCGCCGCTGGTGCACCGCGACGCCAGTCGGCGTGTGGCGGGCAGCGATGGTTCCACGTTGCATCAGGCGCGCGCGGCCTATGAGCGCGACTACATTCTCAAAAAGCTGGACGAGAATCATGGCAACGTCAGCCGCACGGCGGAAGTGCTCGGCCTCGAGCGCAGCCACCTGTATCGCAAGATGAAGAGCTTGGGAATTGCGGCGAAAGAGTAGGGCAGGTGGCAGGTCGTAGGTCTCGGGAAAAACCTCGGGAGGGGAGGTCAGAGGTAAGAGGTCAGATTGCAGAGGTGGGGCCGAGGTGGGTTAACCTGGACTGGACCCCTCGAGTGAAACAATCAGTTAAGTTACATGGCTCCGTTCGTTGCCGAAGCATTGTACGGTGCAATTGAAGTTTGACAGCATGGCTCCGGCTGGGGAAGCGGACGCGGGCTCTGCTGGAGAGCACCTCGCCAGGAATACCCAGCTGGAGACTCATCCACGGCGATGAGCGGGGGCGCGGTCGCAAGGTCGCGCCCCTCATCGCATGGATAGATTTCCTCATGCCTCAGAAAACTCATACCCCCTCCGCCAGCGTGACCACCGCCTTGGTCGCAGGCAACTGCAGGCGCTCGAACTCCGCCGGTGAGCGATAGCCGAGCGCCGAGTGCAGCCGTTTCTGGTTGTAGATCGGATCCAGGAAATCGCTGATCCGCAGTCCTGGCTGGCGTACTGCACGCCGCGATCGGAATGGTGCACCAGGCCCGCCGCCGGCCGCCTCTGCTCCAGCGCCATGGTCAAGGCCGACAAGGTCAAGCTGGTCTCCAGCTGGTGGTCCACCGCCCAGCCAATCGCGCGCCGTGAGAACGCATCCAGAATCACCGCCAGATCGATGAACTCCTCCAGCAACCGGATGTAGGTGATATCCGCCAGCCAGAGCTGGTTGATCCCGCTCACCCCCTGCCTCGTCGCCAGATTCGGATACACCCTCCAACCATGCGCCGCATCGGTCGTCACCACGAACTTGCGTCGACGCAGGCAGAGCAGGTTGTCGGCCCGCATCAGCCGCTGCACCCGCTTGCCATTCACCACCCAGCCCGCGCGCCGCAACTCGGCCGTGATCCGCCGGCTGCCATACGTCGGCCATGCCAGCGCCACTCCTTGCATCTCATCCCGCAGCGGCACTTCCTGCGCGCGCGGGGCAAGAGCGCAACGGGAAAATCCCGCCCGGCTCACCCCGGCCAGGGCACACATCCGAGCGATCGTGAACCGGCCCCCAGGCTTCACTTCCCGCTCGATTTCGTCATAGAGAAGGGGCCGAAACTGGCGCGGCCCGCAGCCGGCGCTCGTCTTCCACACGCTGCAAGGCTCGCCGCAAAAAATCGATCTCCAGCACCTGCTGTCCGATCTTCCGTTCCAGTTCCGCCAGCCGGGTCTCTTCCTCCCGTTTCTGCCCCACCCCAGGAAACGCTCGCGCTCCGAACTTCTCCAGCGCTCGGCCCCAGCGCTGAAAGATCTTGCCGATTCACTTCCAGACTCCGCGCCACTGCTCCTACCGACTCACCCGCCCGCAAGCGCGCCACCGCTGCCAGTTTGAACTCCTTCGTAAACTTCCGTCGAGACTCCATCCAGTTCTCCCCTTTCCCTGCATTTTAGGGCTTAACTGGTTGTCTCATTTTTGGGGTCCACTCCAAGGGGTCCAGTCCAACCTCTGCAATCTGACCTCTAACCTCTGACCTTTGCGATCTGACCTCTGCAATCTTTCGGTTAACTGTGCTTAACGCTTCGCCGTATAATACGGTCCACGTGATCACAGTTTCCAAAGAGGACTACCTTAAGGCGATTCTCGAGGCCGAGAGCGAAGGGGAACCTGTCATTTCGGCCACGCTTGCACACTGGCTCAAAGTGTCTCCCCCGGCCGTAACCATGGCGGTGCGCCGGCTGAAGAAAGACGGCCTGGTGCGGGTGCATGCCGGCGGCCGCGTTCGCCTGACCGCTGCCGGACGAAAGATCGCCCGCAAGCTGACGGTTCGCCACCACCTGATCGAGCGCATGCTCGTCGAGATTTTCGGAATGGAATGGTACAAGGTGCACGACGAGGCGGAACGTTTGGAGCACGCAGTCTCGCCAGATTTCGAGGCCAGGCTGCTCGCCAAACTCGGGCGCGGAGTCGCGTGTCCGCACGGCAATCTGACCGAACTGGAGAGTCCCGCCAGTCGGCGCCGGCGCGGCCTGGTACTGCTGGCGCAGGCTGAGCCCGGCGAGAACTTTCAGGTGAGCGGCATCTATGAACGCGATCGCAGCCTGCTTGAGTTTCTTGAACAGCGCGGTATTCGCCCCGGAGCCAAGGTTCACGTCGCGCACCGCAATTACGACCAGACGTTGACCTTGACCACCACCGCCGGCCGGGTTTCCCTGGGCGTATCCGCCGCGGAAAAGGTCTGGGTTAAATCGGCGGATGGGAAGGGCGTGTCCAAGGGCTGAAGGGCCTCCGTCGCTGCGCAGCCCCTGATTGCGAAGAAACGGCGGCGCTGCTAAAGCCGTCCCCGGACGCGAAGCCTGCGTTTTTCCACTGCTTGATAGCGCAAAATTCATTAACTGTAGTTTATGTCCTGATGTATACTTGCGCTAATTGACCAGTGGGCGGCATTGCCCACTCTCCCTTTCGCACCGCATCGATCGAATGAATGAACCAAAGACAGCATCGGAGCCGCGAGGGTCAGCCTTAACCCAATCCAGCGTCTTGAACGATCCGCGAACGTCTGCCAATGACGTCGTCATCACGCATGAGGACATCGATCGAGCGCACGACCGAGAACGGGTTTCGGAGACGCGGGCGCGGCGCGGATTCCGGCCACGGTTGCGGTTGCTCTGGTTGCTCATTGGCCCCGGCATCCTGGTGATGCTCGGGGAAAACGATGGTCCCAGCATGCTCTCCTATGCGGCGACCGGGGCGCGGTTCGGCATCGGTTTCTTCGTGCCGTTCATTGTGCTCACATTCGCTATGGCGTGCGTGGTGCAGGAAATGACCGTGCGTTTGGGCGCGGCCACTCATCGCGGACACGCGGAGTTGATCTTCGACCGCTTTGGTCCCTTCTGGGGTTGGTTTTCGATGATCGATCTCATGGTGGGCAATTTTCTGACGTTGGTGACAGAGTTTATCGCCATTCGCGCCGGGCTGGGATTCTTCGGAGTGCAGCCCGCGGTCGCTGTCCTTGGGGCATTGTTGGTGCTCTCCGTCGCGCTCATGACACACCGCTACTGGACGTGGGAGCGCATCGTTTTAGGCGCGGCCATGTTCAACCTGGTGTTTGTGCCGGTGGCGCTGCTGACGCACCCGCACTGGGGAACGGTGGGCCGCTCATTGATGACTTGGAGACCACTGCCCGGTGGGCTCACGCAGGAGACGGTTTTGATCCTGCTAGCGGACATCGGAGCGACCGTCACGCCGTGGATGCTCTTTTTTCAGCAAAGCGCGATTGCCGATAAGGGTCTCACCACGCGCGACATCCGCTTCGGACGCGTGGACACGGTGCTGGGAGCGGCTTTGGCGACAGTCGCCGCGCTGGCGACGATGCTGGCGACGGCTCCCCTTTTCATGCACCACATGTCGGCAGCGAACTTCGAAGCCGCCGAATTCGCCCAGGCGCTGCAGCCGTTTATTGGACACTGGGGCGCCGCGCTTTTCGCACTGGGCATATTCGAGGCCGGGATGGTCGCGGCCATTACGATTTCGACCTCATCCGCATATGCCTTTGGAGAAGTCGCGCGGCGCCCGCACAGTTTGAATCTTCCCTTCAAGCAGGGGAGGTCGTTCTATCTCGTTCTGCTGGTCGAGGCTGCGGCCGCGGCGGGGCTGGTGTTGATCCCGGGGATTCCACTGGTGTACATCGTGCTGCTGGTGAACGTGATCGCCGTCCTGGCCATGCCTCCGGCGCTGCTTTTTCTGTACATGTTGGTGAACGATCGCGAAATCATGGGCGTGCTGGTGAGTCCGCTGTGGGCGAATGTGCTGGCGCTGGGGGTCGTGATCATACTGATTGGCGCCGGCCTGTTGTTTGGGATCAGTGTGATCGCGCCCAATGCACTGGCGATTATTGGAGGCAGGTAGATGGAAGAACAATTTGATTCTGCGCCTGAGGTTGAAGTCAGCCGCGAAGAGCTCGCCTCGGTGATGACAGCGCTGGAGCCTGACCAGATCGTTTTCACCAAGGAGCACCATCATTGTCCGCGACGGCGGCTGACTCGGAAAGAGATGCTGCTTTTTTGGGCGCTCAGGATTTACTTGGTGTTCATGGTTGGCGTGGTGGTCTATCAAATTTGGACGGGTGTGCGGTAAGACGGATCGCTTGATTTCGTCGGCCCGGCTGAGCAGGGGCGCCCGAAACGAATTACACTATTTAAGATCCCAGTCAGCATTGCGTCCCGGTTCTGCACCGGGGCTTATGGAGGAAGGCCATCATGTCATTAAATAGTTTTGGTGCCCGCGCAACTTTCAAAGTCGGCAAAAAAGAATACGAGCTCTACCGGCTGGACGCTCTCGACAAGCAGGGCATCTCGACGCGGCACTTGCCGTTCTCGCTGCGCATTCTGCTGGAGAACCTGCTGCGCACCGAAGACGGACGCAACGTGAGGAAGGAAGAAATCCGCGCGCTCGTGGCGTGGAACAAGAAGTCGAAGCCGGAAAAAGAAATCGCCTTCACACCCAGCCGCGTTCTGTTGCAGGATTTTACCGGCGTTCCCGCGGTTGTGGACCTCGCCGCCATGCGCGACGCCATGAAGCGTCTGGGCGGCGATGCCAAGCTCATCAATCCGCTGCAGCCCGCCGAACTGGTCATCGACCACTCCGTGCAAGTCGACGAATTCGGCTCGGCCAGCGCCTTCGACATGAACGCGCTGCTTGAATTCCAGCGCAACAAAGAGCGCTACGCGTTTCTGCGCTGGGGACAGACTGGCTTCCGCAATCTCGCCATCGTGCCGCCGGACACCGGCATCGTCCACCAAGTCAACCTCGAGTACCTGGCGCGCGTCGTGTTTGTACACGAAGAAAGCGGAAAGCGCACCGCCTATCCCGACACACTTGTCGGCACCGACTCGCACACCACCATGATCAACGGACTCGGCGTGCTGGGCTGGGGCGTGGGCGGTATCGAAGCCGAGGCCGCCATGCTTGGACAGCCCATCTCCATGCTGATCCCGCTCGTGGTCGGCGTGAAACTCACCGGACGCCTGCGTGAAGGTTCGACTGCTACCGACCTGGTTCTTACCATCACCGAGATGCTGCGCAAGCATGGTGTGGTCGGCAAGTTCGTCGAGTACTTTGGGCCCGGCCTGCAAGACCTGCCGCTCGCCGATCGCGCGACGATTGCGAACATGGCTCCGGAATACGGCGCCACCTGCGGCATCTTCCCGATCGACAAAGAAAGCGTTCGCTACCTGAAACTCACCGGTCGCAGTGAGGATCAGATTGCTCTGGTCGAAGCCTACGCGCGCGAGCAGGGACTCTTTCACGACGCCAGCACGCCCGAAGCCGAATACTCCGAACTGCTGAGTCTTGATCTTGCGACGGTCGAATCGAGTCTTGCCGGACCGAAGCGGCCGCAGGATCGAGTCGTGCTGTCGAAAGCAGGCGAATCGTTTGCGAAGGCGTTGCCTTCGCTGATCAAGCCGAAGGCTAAGGCCGCCGTCGCGGTTCCGGCTGAGGCTTCGTTTAAGGTCAATCGCTGGGAACAGGAGGGCGGAAATCCGGCCGCCGTCGGGGTCGCGGACCCGAAAGTCCAAGAACACATTCCGGGAAACGGGCATGTGGCGTTGCAGCACGGCAGCGTCGTGATCGCGGCGATCACCAGTTGCACGAACACGTCGAACCCGTCCGTGATGCTGGCCGCCGGCCTGCTGGCCAAGAAGGCTGTGGAGCGCGGTCTCGAAGTCCCTGCGACGGTTAAAACCTCGCTCGCTCCGGGATCGAAAGTCGTGCTCGACTATCTCGAAAAAGCCGGCCTGATGCCGTATCTGGAAAAGCTGAAGTTCCACATCGTCGGCTACGGCTGCACCACCTGCATCGGAAACTCCGGCCCGTTGCCGGTAGAGGTTTCGAAAGAAATCGACGAGAAAAATCTGGTAGTCGCCTCGGTGCTCTCCGGCAATCGCAATTTTGAAGGACGAATTAATTCTGAAGTCCGCGCCAACTACCTGATGTCGCCGCCGCTGGTGGTGGCGTTTGCGCTTGCTGGCCGCATCGATACCGACCTGCGCAAGGATCCCGTCGGAAAAGGCAAAGACGGCAAGCCGGTCTACCTCGCCGACATCTGGCCCTCGCAGCAGGAAGTCGAGCAATCGATGGCGAGCGCGATTACATCCGAGATGTTTCGCAAGAGCTATGGCGAGGTGTATGCGGGAGACGAGCGCTGGCGCGGACTGCCGGTTCCGAAGGGCGAGACTTATACGTGGGAAAAAGATTCCACCTATATTCGGAAGGCGCCGTATTTCGATGACATGGTGCTCAAACCGTCCGCGGTCGAGGACATCAGGGGGGCGCGCGCGCTGGCCGTGCTCGGCGACAGCGTCACCACAGACCACATTTCGCCCGCGGGTTCGATTAAGAAAGATGGACCCGCCGGGAAATACTTAATCGCTCACGGCGTGCAGCCGGCGGATTTCAATTCTTACGGATCGCGCCGCGGCAATCACGAAGTGATGGTGCGGGGCACGTTCGCCAATGTCCGCCTGCGCAACAAAATGGTGAATACCGAAGGTGGATTCACCCGCCACCTGCCCGATGGCGCCGAGATGTCGATTTTCGACGCATCCGAAAAGTATCATGCCGAAAAAGTGCCGCTCGTGATTCTCGCGGGTAAGGAATACGGCTCCGGCTCTTCCCGCGACTGGGCGGCGAAGGGACCGCTGTTGCTCGGCGTTCGCGCCGTGGTAGCGGAAAGCTACGAACGCATTCACCGCTCCAACCTGGTCGGCATGGGCATTCTGCCCCTGCAGTTTCTGCCGGGAGAAAATGCCGAGACGCTGAAGTTGACCGGCGAAGAAGTGTTCGAGATCGCGGGGATTCGCGAAGTGGTCGAGAAATTTTCTTCCGGCCGCAAGATTACGGTGCGCGTGAAGGGTGGGAAGGCGGCGGAATTTCAGACCATCGTTCGTATTGATACTCCGCAGGAAGCGTTGTACTACGCCAACGGAGGGATACTCCAGTACGTGCTGCGGCAATTGCTGGCGGGGAAGACGCAACCGGAAGCGGTTACCGCCTAGCTGCCGAGGTTGGCTCGGAGGACGAACGCTAAACTGCCATCCCTACACGACCACTTTGGCCACACAAACCGTCGCACTTGCAATTTCTAACTGCGTGCTAATCTCAAACTCCCATGTCGGCTGCCGCCCAGTACATTCCTGCCGCGTATAGCTTGACCGCCGTCGGCGTGTGGGGTGCTAGTGATTTTCTGGGTGGTGTGGGTGCTCGGCGGGCGAACGCGTTTCTATTCACGGCCATCGTGCACAGCAGCGGCTTGGTCGCGGGCGGCACTCTCGCGCTAATGACCCGCGCGCCATTTCCGGGCAGCGTTAGTCTGCTTTGGTCGCTTGTCGCCGGAATGCTCGCGGGCGTATCGCTGGCCTTTTTCTATCGCGCCTTGGCCTGCGGAAATATGGGATTGGTCGCGCCGGTGGCGGCGGTTCTTAGCGCTGCGATTCCGGCCATCGTGACGGCGTTTGGGTCGGGCTTTCCTGGCATCCGGCAGGTGATTGGGTTTATTCTCGCGGGCATCGGCGTCTGGCTCATCTCACGTACCGAAGGTACTGTCGGCCGTCCCGAAGGATTGGGCGTGGCCGTACTGGCGGGAATCGGCTTCGCTGGTTGGTACCTTTGTGCCCATCGCGCGGGCAACTCCTCGGCGTTGTGGGTGGCCGTCTGCTCGCGGTTGGTCTCTTTCTTGGTGACGGCGAGCATCGTCGTGTTCAAGAGACAGCTCCGTGCCGTGCCGATGCCGGTGTTGACGATTGCCGTGGTTGCCGGAATCCTCGACATCACCGGCAGCATCGTCTTCATCCGCGCGGCTCAAATCGGACGCCTGGACGCTGCGGTCGTGCTCAGCTCGCTCTATCCCGCCGTCACCGTTGTGCTGGCTCGCGTCTTTTTGCACGAGCACTTCAGCCGCGCGCGTACCATCGGCATGGTCGCCGCTTTGGTGGCCGTGCCGATGATTGCGGGGTGAAGAAGCGCGAGGAACATTCCATATTCTGGAATATGGAATGTAGGTAAGACAGTTTGTCAGGTAAGGTGATCCGTGCCTCTGCTTGAAGTCCGCAACCTGACCAAGATTTTCGATCTTGCTGAATCGCCGTTCGGCCGTCGCCGCGCCGGCGAAGTCCGCGCCGTCGACGATGTGTCACTCGAGATCCAGGAAGGCGAGACTCTTGGCCTGGTTGGTGAATCCGGCTCCGGCAAGAGCACGCTTGGACGGCTCATCCTCCGCCTCCTCGAGCCGACTTCGGGCGTCATCGTTTTCAATGGCGTCGATCTGCTGCAGGCGAACGGCTCCGAATTGCGCCGTCTTCGCCGCAACATGCAGATCATCTTCCAGGACCCGTTCGGTTCGCTCGACCCGCGCTACCGCGTGGAGGACGTGCTCGCCGAGCCACTGATTCTCCACCGAAAGATCATGCACGAAAGCCCCGGCCGCGATGCCCGCCGCGATCGCGTGCGGGAACTTTTACGGGCTGTGGGAATGGATGAATCCGCCATGGCCCGTTACCCGCACGAATTTTCCGGAGGCCAGCGGCAGCGCATCGGCATTGCCCGCGCGCTTGCGTTGCGTCCGAAGTTCATCGTCGCCGACGAACCAGTTTCCGCGCTCAACGTCAGCGTCGGCGCGCAGATCGTGAATCTGCTGCAGCAACTCCAGCGCGATTTCGGCCTAACTTATTTGTTCATCTCGCACTCCATGCCCGTCGTTCGCTATCTCTCGACCCGCATTGCAGTAATGTATCAAGGCAAGATCGTCGAGATCGGAAGCACGGAGCAGATTACTGCCCAGCCGCAGCACGCTTACACGCGCAAACTGTTGGCGGCAACGCCGGAGATGGCAGCATGGTGAGTGTGGCTTTGGTGTGGTGACGGGGCGGAGCCTGCCCTGAGCGGAGCCGAAGGGCCCCGTCCCGCGGCATTCTGAGGTGTGACAAAAGTCATAGCCTGAGTCGCCGGCACGTATTAGACTCTGCGGTTTCTAACCGGAGGACTTATGCGTCGTTTTCTTTTTTTATTCGCTCATGTTTTATGCGCTCTTGGTGTGGCGATTAGTTTGCCGCTGTACGCGCAATCCGCAAACCCAGCTGCGTCCTGCATTGAGTGTCACAGCAAGCAGACGCCCAACATCGTCTCCGACTGGAAGCTGAGCAAGCATAGCCAGATGGAAGTGACCTGCGTCGCCTGCCACGGCGATCAGCACCAGTCGGCGAGCAACGTCTCGAAGGTGAAAATTCCCACGCCCGAAACCTGCGCCCAGTGCCACTCGACTCAGGTCGAGCAGTACAAGCACGGCAAGCACTCGAAAGCATGGGCGGCCATGCTCGCCATGCCGACCATTCACTGGCAACCGATGGCGCTCATCGAGGGCCAGAAAGGTTGCGGCGGCTGTCACAAGATCGGCGAGAAGCCGGTGGAGGAAATCGCCAAGCTGCGGCAGCACGGCAGCGAGTTCGGCGTTGCCTCCTGCGATTCCTGCCACACGCGCCATACGTTCTCGGTGAAGGAGGCCAAGTCGCCGCAAGCCTGCGAGACTTGCCACATGGGATTCGACCATCCGCAGTGGGAGATGTATTCGTCGTCGAAGCACGGCGTGCGGACCGATTTGAAGCAGCGTGGAATTCTGCCCGCCGAAGCGGCTGCGCCCACTTGCCAGACCTGCCACATGCAGAATGGCGATCACGGCGTGCGTACGGCCTGGGGATTTCTTGCGGTTCGTCTGCCGCTGCCCGAAGACAAGCAGTGGGCCGCGGATCGGGCCACGGTTCTGCAGGCTCTCGGTGTGCTCGATCCTGACGGCAAGCCGACCGCGCTGGTGGCGACGGTGCAAGCCGCCGACCTCGCGCGCCTGACGCAGGAAGACTGGCAGGCGGAGCGCGACAAGATGCTGAAGACCTGCAACCAGTGCCACTCCGGCAACTTCGCCAAACAGCAACTGGACGCGGGCGATGACATGATCAAGAACGCCGACCACCTGATGGCCGAAGCGATCAAGATCGTCGCCGGTCTATATAAAGACGGCGTTCTAGCCCAGCCGAAGAACTATGCCTATCCCTTTCCGAACCTGCTGACGTTCCACGATGCGCCCACGGTGATCGAGCAGAAGCTTTTCGTGATGTACCTCGAGCACCGCATGCGCACCTTCCAGGGCACGTTCCACGGCAGTCCGGATTATGCGCTCTGGTACGGATGGAGCGAGATGCAGCGTGACTTGACGGAGATCCGAGAACTCGCCGGGCAGATGCGGCGGGAGAAGAAGTCGGGGCCGGGGTTGAAACCAGCGGCGTTGAAATAAGAGCACGTGTGGCGTCTCCACATGAGCAGACCATTTACAATTGCCGCGCACATGTACACCGCAGACGTCGTGCTCATCGGCGGAGGAATTGTCGGCTCCAGCATCGCCTACCATCTTGTTGCGGCTGGCTCCAAAAGCGTTCTGGTGATTGAGCGCGAGACGGCGCAGGGCAAGGGATCCACGGGCAAGAGCATGGGCGGCGTGCGTGCCCAGTTTTCGACGCCGGTCAACATCCAGATGTCGCTTTATTCGATCCCGTTCTATGCGAGCTTCGAAGACCGCCTAGGCTACCCGTGCGACTACCGGCCCCAGGGGTATCTTTTTTGCGCGACCAACGAAAAGCACATGGCCTACCTGCGCGCCAACTACGAAAAGCAGGTCGCCATGGGACTGAAGAACGTGCGACTGGTGGCGGGCGACGAGATTCGCGGCATGTTTCCGCTGCTGCGCGGCAACGACATTGTTGGCGGGAGCTTCTGCGCGACCGATGGATTTGTCGATCCGAACAGCGCGATGATCGGCTTCATGACATGGGCTGCCGACCATGGCGCGACGCTGTGGAAGAACGCGACCGTGACTGCGATTGCGCGAAACGGTGAGACCTTCGAGGTTACTACCACTCGCGAGTCAGTTTCCACGCCGGCGGTGGTGAATTGCGCGGGAGCCTGGGCAGCGGAGATCGCGCGGATGGCTGGGATCTCCTTGCCCGTCGAACCGCTGCGCCGGATGCTGGTTCCGACCGAACCTTTCGACCAGTTTCCGCACACCGCGCCCATGATCGTCGACATGTCCACCGGCTTTCACTTCCGCCCCGAGAGCCGCGGATTCCTGTTTGCGTGGAACGACCCGAAAGAAACGCCCGGCTACAAAACCGATTTCGACCCGAGCTTCATCGAGAAGATCCTGACCCGCGCTGCGGACCGCGTACCCGTCTTCGAAAATGTCGAGGTCAATCCGCAACGAGCCTGGGCCGGGCTTTATGAAATGACGCCCGACCATCACCCGATTCTCGGTGAATCTCCGGAGGTCCCCGGTTTTTTCTTCGCCAACGGCTTCAGCGGGCATGGAGTGATGCACTCGCCCGCAACCGGGAAAATTCTGAGCGACCTGATTTTGACCGGGAAGACCGATCTGATCGAAGCGTCGCTTCTGAACTTCTCTCGCTTCGCGGAAGGGCGGATGATTCACGAAACGGCGGTGCTGTAGTTTGGTTTTCGTAAGGGTTACTGGGGAAGCCCGCGCAGCGGTAGATATGCGGTCCTCACGAAGTTCTATAATCGTTGGACGCAAATCAGGACTTAAAATCAAAACGCGAATCGTCGGACGCGAATCAAGCGTCAAATCACCGAACGCGAACCACGAGAGCAGTTCGAAAGAGGTAAGGCATGGCCCAGATGACGGCGATCCCGGTTGCAACCCACGGTTTTTTTCTGGACGGGAAGTGGGTGGAAGAGGGTGACATCGTCGACGTGCGTGCGCCTTACGACGGCGCCCTGATCGCGCACGTTCACCAGGGACGCCGCGAACACGCGGAAGCCGCCATCGCCGCAGCCGTCAAGGCTTTCGGAACCACCCGGCGGTTGCCCGCCTTCGAACGCCAGCGGGTTCTGCGCCAGATCGCGATCGGCATTCACGATCGCAAAGAAGAATTTTCCCGCACGATTGCGCTGGAAGCGGGCAAGCCCATCAAAAGCGCTCGCAGCGAAGTTGACCGCGCTGTCTTTACCTTCAACATCGCCGCCGAAGAAACCGTTCGCGGCTATGGCGAGTATCTGCCGCTGGATTGGCAACAGTCGACTGCCCAACGTTGGGGCATCGTCAAACGTTTTCCTCTCGGCCCCGTCGCCGGGATCACGCCCTTCACCTTCCCCTTGAATCTGGTCGCCCACAAAGCCGCCCCGGCCATTGCCGCCGGCTGTTCCATGGTGCTCAAGCCCGCGCCCGAAACGCCGCTCACCGCGCTGCTGCTGGCTGAAGTGATCCAGCAGGCAGGATGGCCCGACGGTGGATTCAACGCGGTTTTGCTCGGCAACGGAGATTCCGGCCTACTGGTCACCGATGAACGCATCAAGCTCATCAGCTTCACGGGCAGCGCTGCGGTCGGGTGGGCCATCAAGAACAATGCGGGAAAGAAAAAAGTCGTTCTCGAACTGGGAGGCAATTCGGGTGTAATCGTCCACGGTGATACCGATCTCGCTTACGCCGCCGACCGCTGCGTCACCGGAGGCTTTGCTTACGCCGGACAGTCCAGCATTTCCGTGCAGCGCATCCTGGTCGAGCACTCCATCTACGGAAAATTCAACGAGTTGTTTCTGGCAGCGGTCGGCAAACTGAAGGTCGGAGATCCCCTCGATGAGTCAAGCGACCTCGGCCCGCTTATCCGCGAAAGCGACGCCATCCGCGCTGCCGACTGGGTGCAGGAGGCGGTTCGCGGCGGTGCGCGCCTGCTCTGCGGCGGCAACCGCAAGGGATCCTTGTTCGAGCCCACTGTGCTTACCGGCACCAAGCCCAACATGAAAGTGAATTGCCAGGAGATTTTTGCGCCGGTCGTGACCGTCGAGCCCTACAACGATTTCGCCTCCGCGCTGAAACAGATCAACAATTCCGCTTATGGCCTGCAGGCCGGGCTTTTCACCCGCGACGCCAAACTCATTTTTCAGGCGTACGACGAACTCGAAGTCGGAGGCTTGATCGCCGGCGACGTTCCTACTTTTCGCATAGACCATATGCCCTACGGCGGTATCAAAGATTCGGGATTTGGACGCGAGGGCCTGCGCGACGCGATTCAGGAAATGACTGAGCCGAAGCTTCTCGTCATGAACCTGCGCTAACGAAAACTTCATCGAAAGTGTTTCCAAAAACCGCCTAACTGTATATACTCACATGTTTCGTGCGTCACCAGGGGTGGGACGCAATTCACACGATCATGTTTAGCCGGGCGCGGCGCAGACCGAGCCCAGAAGCCATCGACGCGATCTTTAATGCAGATTTTTCCACGTAGCACCAATGCAATTTCCCGGGCCTCGCTGTTCGGCCCGGTGTTCGTTGCGGCTGCCCTGTTCTGGGGGCTGGTACAGCTCCAGCGCTCGCCCTACATCACTTATGCGGGAGTAAGAAAGTCGCAGCCGGTGCCCTTCAGCCACCAGCATCACGTGACCGGGCTGGGCATCGACTGCCGCTACTGTCACACTTCGGTGGAACAGTCGAGTTTCGCGGGCATTCCGCCCACCAAGACTTGCATGAACTGCCACTCGCAGATTTGGACGAACGCTGCCATGCTTGAGCCCGTCCGCGCGAGCTACCTAACCGGCGAGTCGCTGCAGTGGACGCGCATCAATCAGCTGCCGGACTATGTTTATTTCAACCACAGCATTCACATCGCCAAGGGGGTTGGCTGCAACGACTGCCACGGGCCCGTGGACCAGATGCCGCTGATGTATCAGGAGGCATCGCTGCAGATGGAGTGGTGCCTCAACTGCCACCGTGCGCCGGAAAAATTTCTGCGCCCTCGCGACCAGGTATTCAACATGCGCTACCAACAACCCACCACATCGTTGCCGGTAAAGGTCGACGGCACCGGCTACACCGACCAGGACGCGCTCGGTTCAGCCCTGGTGAAGAAATACCAGCTGCGTACAGTGCAGGACATCACGAGTTGTAGCACTTGTCATCGCTGAGATCTCACGATTTACGACTGAAGATGGAATTGGCGATTGAATTTCAGGAGTTAGGACACTAGCCACGAAGATGGAAAACGGCAAATCAAAACGCGAAGACGTTTGTCCCGGCAAGAAGCTCGACCGGGCCGCTGTCGAGCGGCAACTAAAGGAGACGAAGGGGCCAGAGTACTGGCGCAGCCTGGAAGAACTCGCGGGGTCGCCCGAATTCCAGGATATGCTGCACCGCGAATTTCCCAAGGGCGCCTCGGAGTGGCTCGATTCGGTCTCCCGCCGCGGGTTCCTTCAGTTGATGGGCGCTTCCCTCGCCATGGCGGGCATGACCGCGTGCACCAAACTTCCCCTGCAGGAAATCGTGCCTTACGTCCGCCAGCCCGAGCAGGTCATTCCGGGCGTCCCGATGTACTACGCCACCGCGTTCACGCTCAGCGGATATGCGCATCCGCTGCTGGTCGAAAGCCACTTGGGCCGTCCCACCAAAATTGAGGGCAACAACCTGCATCCGGCGAGCCTGGGGGGCACCGACATATTCGCGCAGGCTTCGATTTTGGGGATGTATGATCCCGACCGCTCCCAGGCGATTACTCACCTCGGTGATGTGCAGTCCTGGGCGGTGTTCGCGAAGGAAATCAGGGGCCCTCTCGTTGTCCAGAAGGCATTAGGGGGCGTGGGCCTCCGCATTCTCACGCAGACCATTTCTTCGCCCACGCTGAAAGACCAGATGCAAGCCTTCCTGGCGATGTATCCGCAGGCGAAGTGGCATGTTTACGAACCGGTGAACCGCGACAATGTGCTTGAAGGCGCAAAGTTGGCCTTCGGCGAAGCGGTCGAGACGCGGTATGACTTGTCGAAAGCGGACGTCATTGTTTCGCTCGACGCTGACTTTCTCTACGCGGGCTTTCCGGGGAATGTGCGCTACGTCCGCGATTTTGCGAAGAAGCGCAATCCCGATGCGGAAATGAGCCGGCTCTATGTGGTCGAGAACAATCCATCCTCGACCGGAGCGAAAGCCGATCACCGCCTGCCGCTGCGCGCGGTGGAGATCGACGGATTCATGCGAGCCCTGGTACACTCCCTCGCGATTCCCATAGGGAATTCCGGTCTTACGATGGCGAGCGTCTTTCCGACGCTGACACCCGAACAAGCGAAGTTCGCAAAAATCGCTGCGGAGGATCTCGCGAAGCACCGTGGTTCTAGTGTTGTCATCCCTGGCGATCATCAACCGCCGTCGGTTCATGCGTTCGCTCACGCGGTCAACGTGGCGCTCGGCAATGTCGGCAAGACCGTCGTCTACACCGACCCGGTAGACGCCAACCCAGCCAACCAAGTCGAATCTCTCCGCGACCTGGTCTCCGACATGCGTGCTGGCAAGGTGGATCTGCTCGTCATCATGGGCGGCAACCCGGTTTACGATGCACCCGCGGATCTTGGCTTTGGCGACTGCTTGAAAAATTCGAAAGTCGCCCTGCGCATATATCACGGTCTCTACCAGAACGAGACGGCGGAACTCTGCCACTGGAGCGTCAACGGGGCGCACTATCTCGAAGCCTGGAGCGATGGCCGCGCCTATGACGGCACGCTGAGTCTGATCCAGCCGCTGATCGCGCCCCTCTATGCCGGCAAGAGCGCTCACGAAATGCTGTCGGCTCTGGCCGGCGCGCCCGATGCCTCGGGCTACGATATTGTTCGCGCCTACTGGCAGAAGCAGCACGCGGGCTCGGAGTTCGAGGAATGGTGGCGCAAAACCTTAAATGATGGATTCATCGAAGGCTCGGCCTACGCGCCGAAAACGCTTTCGTTGAAGCTCCCGTCACTTCCCCCCGCGGCTGCCGCCGACGCGAACAGTCTCGAGGTCAATCTGCGCCGCGATCCCTCCGTTTACGATGGCCAATTCGCCAACAATGGATGGCTCCAGGAGTTGCCGAAACCCATGTCAAAACTGACCTGGGACAACGCCGTCCTGATGGGCCCGAAGATGGCCGACCGCGAAGGCATTAAGACCATGGACGTGGTCACGCTTGAGTTGCAGGGACGAAAGATCACCGGCCCGGTCTGGATACAAGCTGGCCATCCCGATCATTCCGTCACCGTGCACCTCGGCTACGGCCGCCGCAAAGCGGGACGCGCCGGCACCGGCGTCGGATTCGACGCCTACGCTCTTCGGACAACGAATGCGCTCTGGTTCGCGACCGGCGGAAAGCTCACCAGAACAGGAGACCATTATGAGCTCGCTTCCACCCAGGGCTACCAGACCATGGATACGGGCGACGGCGCGACTCGTCCGCTGGTCAGAGAAGCGACGCTCGAGGAATACCGCAAGGAACCCAAGTTTGCCCAGGAAGACGAGCCCCCGGCGGCGCTCACACTCTATCCAGGCTTTGACTATAAGAAGTCACCGGACGCCTGGGGAATGACCATCGATCTCAACGCCTGCGTGGGCTGCAACAACTGCATTGTGGCCTGCCAGTCGGAGAACAATATCGCCGTGGTCGGCAAAGAGCAAGTGGTGAAAGGCCGCCACATGCATTGGATCCGGGTCGATGCCTACTATCAGGGCGACCGCGATGCCCCCAAGGCCCATTTCCAGCCGGTGCCTTGCATGCAGTGCGAGGATGCGCCTTGCGAGCTGGTATGTCCCGTGGGCGCGACCGTCCATAGCAGCGAAGGCCTGAACGACCAGGTCTACAACCGCTGTATCGGCACACGATATTGTTCGAACAACTGTCCGTACAAGGTGCGCCGCTTCAACTTTCTGCTGTTCGAGGACTGGGAAACTCCGCAGTACAAGTTGATGCGCAATCCCGACGTCAGCGTGCGCAGCCGCGGCGTCATGGAAAAGTGCACCTACTGCATTCAGCGGATCTCCGAGCATCGCATTAACGCTGAAATTGCGGCGGTTCGCGAGAATCGCCCGTTCAAAATCGAAGACGGCTCGTTGCAGACGGCCTGCCAGCAGTCCTGTCCGGCCGACGCGATCGTCTTCGGCAACATCAACGATCCCAACAGCCGGGTGGCGAAGCTCAAGGCGCTTGACCGTAACTACGGGTTGCTGGCCGACTTGAATACCAGACCCCGCACCACCTATCTGGCGGAGATTCGCAACCCCAACCCTGAACTGGAGACGTAAGCGGAGCGCAAGTCAAGAGATGGCAGACGACCGGGACGAAGTCAAAGTTGCGAACGAAGCCGCGAATCAGCGGGCGCCCGTTATCAAGCCCGGGTATACGTTCGCCACGGTAACCGACAAGATCAGCTCCATCGTGCTGACGCGGCCGACCTCGCTGGGGTGGGTCGTCGGCTTCGGAGCGGGCTTCCTCGTCACAATGATGTTGCTGTACGCGCTCGGCTACTTGTTTATCAAAGGCGTCGGCATTTGGGGCATCAATATCCCTATTGGCTGGGCCTTCGCCATCGTCAACTTCGTGTGGTGGATCGGTATCGGTCATGCGGGCACACTCATCTCCGCCATCCTTCTGTTGCTGCGGCAGTCCTGGCGCAACTCCATCAACCGGTTCGCCGAGGCCATGACGCTGTTTGCGGTGGCTTGCGCGGGCATCTTTCCGGGGGTGCACACCGGTCGTCCCTGGCTCGACTACTGGATGTTCCCCTACCCCAACACCATGAACTACTGGCCGCAGTTCCGCAGCCCGCTTATGTGGGACGTGTTCGCGGTCTCGACTTATTTCACCATCTCGCTCCTGTTCTGGTTCATTGGACTCATCCCGGATTTGGCCACGCTGCGCGACCGCGCAGAAAGTAAATATGCGCAGATAAGCTACGGCCTGCTCGCCATGGGATGGCGCGGCTCCGCCCGTCATTGGGCACGATACGAGACGGCCTATCTGCTGCTGGCCGGCTTAGCCACGCCCTTGGTGCTCTCGGTACACACGGTTGTTAGCTTCGATTTCGCCATCGGCATCGTCCCGGGCTGGCACACGACGATCTTCCCGCCCTATTTCGTCGCGGGCGCCATTTACTCCGGCTTCGCCATGGTGTTGATGCTGGCCATCCCCATACGCAAGATCTACGGCCTTGAGGATTTCATCACCGACCGCCACCTCCAGAATTCCGCCAAGGTCATGCTCGCCACCGGCTGGATCGTGGCTTATGGCTATGGGATCGAAGCCTTCATGGGTTGGTACGGTGGCAACCGCTATGACCAGACTCTGCTTTGGAATCGTCTGCATGGCCCCTACGCTGGCGTGTACTGGCTGTTGCTGACCTGCAACATTTTCATCCCGCAGTTGCTGTGGATTCGCAAGATGCGCTCCAACCCGGTGTGGCTCTTCCTGCTGTCGTTCATCATCCTGGTGGGCATGTGGCTGGAGCGCTTCGTTATCATCGTGGTCAGCCTGTCGCGCGACTTCCTGACCTCGTCGTGGGGGATGTACTACCCAACGCGTTGGGATTGGATGACCTTCTTCGGCACCATCGGCCTGTTCCTGACCGCCATGTTCCTCTTCGTTCGGATCCTGCCGATGATCTCTATTTTCGAAATGCGCACACTGCTGCCGGAGGCGGAGGTGAAGGCCGAATGAAGCTCGTTCCCACCTACGGAATCATGGCGGAGTTCGCCTCGGCCCAGGATCTTGTCACAGCGGCGCGGCACACGCATGAGGCCGGCTATCGGAAGATCGACGCCTACAGCCCGTTCCCGGTGGAAGAACTGGCCGACGCCATCGGGTTCCACAAGAACAACGTGCCGCTGGTAACGCTGATCGGCGCCATCGTCGGCGGCCTCTCGGGCTACCTGATGCAGTATTGGATCGCGGTGATCAGCTACCCGGTCAACGTGGGCGGCCGTCCCTATCATTCCTGGCCAGCATTCATCGTCATAACCTTCGAAATGACGATTCTGTTCGGCGGCATCGCGGCGGTATTCGGCATGCTCGCCCTGAATGGTCTGCCCATGCCTTACCACCCGGTCTTCAATGTGCCGCGCTTTGCGCTGGCCAGCAAGGACCGCTTTTTCCTGATCGTGTTTGCCTCCGATCCCAAATACGACGCGAAGGGCACACGCCAGTTCCTGGAAAGCCTGCACGCCCGCTCCATCGCGGAGGTCCCCGGTTAAGATCATGGCGATCCTCCGAAAAAATGCGCGAAGAAATGTCCGAAGAAATGCGCGAAAATTTGCGCCGCTGCTGTTGCTGGCCGTGATGGCCAGCGTCGGCTGCCGTCTCGACATGCACGTGCAACCGCGCTACAACCCGCTGGCGAAGAGCGATTTCTTTCCCGATCAGCGGGCGGCGCGACCGCTGGTGGAGGGCACCGTGGCGCGCGGGGACGAGCGCGCCGGCGATTACTTCTATACGGGCAAGATCGGAGGCCACGACGGCGAGTACATGCCCTTCCCGGTCACCCAGGAAGTGCTGCAGCGTGGGCGCGACCGTTTCAACATCTACTGCTCGCCCTGCCACTCGCGCGTGGGGGACGGGAACGGCATCGTCCCGTCGCGGGGCTTCGCAAAAAAACCGCCTTCCTATCACATCGAGCGGCTGCAGAAAGCCTCCATCGGTCACTTTTTTGACGTAGCGACCAACGGATTCGGCATCATGCTGAATTATTCCGCGCAGGTCTCGGTAAGCGATCGCTGGTGTATTGCGGCCTACATTCGAGCGCTGCAGTTGAGTCAAAACGCTACCGCGGCGGATGTCCCCGCGGGGCAGAGCGTCCCTTCGCAGGCTCCGGAGTTCATGGAACCGGGTACGGGTGCGACGTTGCCGGAGACCATGCCTAGCAACATGCCGAACCCGAAAGCGGGGAAGGCGGAAACGGAATGAGCACCATACCCGCAGCGCAGCTCGATCTCACGACGCCTCCGATTATCAAGGGCATCCAGAGGTGGTCGCTCTTCATCGGCGGCGCTGCGAGTGTGATCGCTCTTTACCTGGCCTTTACGAACCCGACGGTTTTCTTTCGTGGATACCTGCTCTCGTACATGGATTGGTTGGGCGTATGCCTTGGGTCGATGGCCATCGTCATGGTCCGTCACATGACCGGGGGCGGATGGGGGACGGTGATCCGGCGCATTCTCGGGGCCTCCATGCGCACGCTGCCGTTGCTGATCCTGCTGTTCGTTCCTCTGCTCTTTGCCGTGCCCAGGCTTTATCCGTGGGCGATGCCGCTCGCTTCCATCAAGGATCCGGCCATTCGTGAGCACCTGGAAAAACACTCGTTCATCCTGCGGGATTACTTAAACTACCGCGGCTTCGTGATCCGCGCCGCGATCTACTTTGCGATCTGGTTCGTGCTGCAGTACCTGCTCAGCAAGTTTTCTTTCGAGCACGACCGTCCGCCGTTCGCCGACACCAGTAAGCGCTTCAAGATGGTAAGCGCGCCAGGCATCATCCTCTACGCGTTCACCATCTCGTTCGCTGCCATCGACTGGGTCATGTCGCTCAACCCGAGTTGGTTCTCGACCATCTATGGCCTGCTGTTGTTGGCGGGCGAGTTGATCTCGGCCCTCTGCTTTGCCATTGTCGTCGAACGCATTCTCTACAACTACCGGCCCATGTCGGTTTTATTGCAGCCCAGCTTCGTGCACGACCACGGCAAATTCCTGCTCACATTCATCATGGTGTGGGCCTACTTCTCATTTTCGCAGTGGCTCATCATCTGGGCGGGTAACTTGCCGGAAGAGATTACCTGGTACTTCCGTCGTCTGCACGGAGGATGGCAGTTCGTTGGCCTGTTTCTGGTTGTCTTTCATTTCTTCGTCCCGTTTTTCCTTCTGCTCTCTCGCCCCTTCAAACGCGACATTACGCGCCTGGTTTGGCTGGCTGTCTGGATGCTAGTTGTGCGCTACATCGACCTGTTCTGGCACATCGAGCCCAGCTTCTCCGAGACTTTCACCATCACCCTGGCAGACCTCGCGATCCCCTTCGCCATGGGCGGAATCTGGATCGCATACTTCTGCCACAACCTGAGCTCAAGGCCGCTGGTTCCTGCTTACGACGCGACCGCGCAGGACGTGTTGGAGCCGGTACATGACTGAGGACAAGAGCACGAACCAGCCGACGCCGAATCAGCCGACGCCGAATCAGCATATGACCAGTCAGGACGGCTACGAGCACGAGGATCTGACTTCGAGGGGTCCATTTTATTTTATGGCAGGTCTGGCGCTGCTCGGCCTCGTCATCTATCTGATCGCGTTCGGCATCTACCGCTTCCTCGACCGTTACGATTTGGCGCACCAGCCTCCGTTGAGTCCGATGGCGACGCCGGAGGCCGACACCCGCACCGTAACGCACCAGGAGACACAAACTTTTCCGCAACCGCGCCTCGAAGAAAACGAGCGCACGGAGCTTCGCTCGTTCATCGAAGATCAGGACCGGAAGCTTGCGACCTACGGCTGGGTGGATAAGGACAAAGGTATTCTGCGGATTCCGATCGATCGCGCCATGGAGTTGATCGTGCAGCGCGGCTTGCCGGTTCTTCCGAAAGGCGCATCTTCGGCACCGAGCTCCGCAACGAAGACCTCCGCAACGAAGACCTCCGCGGCGCAGACTTCCGCGCCCGTAAAGAAGCAAACTCCTAAAGCGCCGGCGACCAAGACCGCCGCTTTGGGCAACTGATTTTTGCTATGGACCGCTCTGGCCGGAGCCGGGCAACCGGCGTGCCAGGAGAGGACGTTGACAGTGTGCAGCACAAGGCAGTTCGCAAATTCGATGATGACGGCATTCCTCGGTCTGGCGCTACTCGCAGGAGCCGCCTGGGGCCAGGGCGTGGGCAACGGCATTATGTCGCCTCCACCCAACGTGCGCCCGCCGGGATTGAAGAACGTCGGCATTCAGCAGAACCTGAACCAGCAGATTCCGCCCGACCCCATTTTTACCGACGATCTGGGCGGCAAGGTGAGGTTGGGCGATTACTTTGGCCGGAAGCCGCTGATCCTCAACTTCGTCTACTACGGCTGCCCGATGCTGTGCGGCGAAGAACTGAGCGGCCTGGAGAGCACTCTGCGCGTGTTGAAGTTCGATATCGGCAAGGAATTCGAAGTCATCACCATTAGCTTCAATCCCAAAGACACGCCCGAGATGGCGGTGAAGAAGAAAGACCAGTTTCTCCGGCGCTACAACCGCCCCGGCGCCGAACGGGGATGGCATTTCCTGGTCGGCCAGCCCGACGCGATTGATGCGGTTACGAAGGCGGCTGGATTTCAGTACGAATACGATCCGAAGACCGGACAATTCGCGCACTCGACCGCAATCCTGGTGCTGACGCCGCAAGGCAAGATCGCCCAGTACTACTACGGCATCGAGTACCCGCCCAAGGATGTGCGGCTTGCCCTGGTGGAGGCCTCCGAGAGCCGAATCGGTAACGTGGTCGACGAGTTGCTGTTGTACTGCTACCACTACGATCCCGAGAAAGGTAAGTACAGCGCCACCATCCTGCGCGTGCTGCGCTTGATGGGCGTGGCCACCCTGCTGTGCCTCGGGGCGCTCTTATTTGTGTTGATTCGCCGCACTCCAGACAACTTTCATGGAGCGGCACAGGTCAGGTAATCATGTTTGGACACTTGCCACTTTGGCCAGAGAGCGCCTCGACGAACGCGGGGAACGTGGATGCCCTCTACATTTTTCTGCTGCTGGTTTCGGGCATCATGATCGCGCTGATCTTCAGCGTACTGACGGTATTCGCCGTCAGGTTCCGTAAACGCAGGGGGCAGCGCGCCGTACAAATCGAAGGTTCCCACGAACTCGAGATCACCTGGTCCATCATTCCATTCTGCGTGATGATGGTGTTTTACATCTGGGGCGCGGTTATCTTCTTCCGGGAACGCACACCTCCACAGGACGCCACCGAGGTCTACACCGTGGCCAAGCAATGGATGTGGAAGTTCGAGCACAAGGAAGGGCAGCGCGAAATCAACGAACTCCATGTGCCGGTGGGCCGCGACGTCAAGCTGATTCTGACATCGCAGGACGTGATCCACAGCTTTTTCGTGCCCGCCTTCCGCATCAAGCAGGACGTGATCCCGGGCCGCTATACCACCCTCTGGTTCCGCGCCACCAAAGCCGGCACCTACCACCTGTTCTGTTCCCAGTACTGTGGAACTCAACACTCCGGAATGGTCGGCTGGATAAAAGTTATGGAACCGAGCGACTACGAAGCCTGGATGAGTGGAGCCGGCAGCCAGCCGCTGGCCGTGGCCGGCCAGAAACTGTTCTCCGAACTGGGCTGTGTCACCTGCCATCGCTCCGACACGCAGGGCCGGGGGCCGGACCTGGCCGGTGTCTTCGGCAAGCCTGTGCTGCTCCAAGATGGACGCACCGTGACCGCCGACGAGAATTACATCCGCGAGTCGATTCTGGAACCGGGCGCCAAAATCGTCCAAGGTTTCAAGCCCGTGATGCCGACGTTTCAGGGGCTGGTCAATGATGAGCAACTGAATGCGTTGGTCGATTACGTGAAATCGCTAGCCGGACCGCAGTCGGAACGGCCTGCCAATAGCAACCCCGGAGCAGGGGCTAGTCCTCAACTTTAGATTGCAGGTGATGAGAATGGCGACGGCTGTCGTATCGGATTCCGGAGAACGCGAGACCTACCTGAATGTAGGCTATGGGCTCAAGTCGTGGCTCCTGACGGTGGACCACAAGCGCATCGCGCTGCTCTACTTGATGTCCATTACGTTCTTCTTCTTTATTGGCGGTTTCTTCGCGCTGCTCATCCGCCTGGAGTTGCTGACCCCGGCCGGCGAACTCGTCCAGTCCGACACTTACAACAAACTGTTCACCATGCACGGCCAGGTCATGGTCTTTTTCTTCCTCATCCCTGCCGTGCCCGCCGTGCTCGGCAACTTCCTCATCCCCATGATGATTGGGGCCAAGGATCTGGCCTTCCCGCGCATCAACCTGCTCAGCTGGTACCTTTACATCATCGGCGGCACTCTGATGATCTACACGATCCTCAACGGCGGCGTCGACACCGGTTGGACCTTCTACACTCCCCTCAGTACCGAGTTCCTCAAGACCAACGTTATCTCCGCCATCCTCGGTATTTTCTTTGCGGGCTTCTCCTCGATCCTCACCGGACTGAATTTCATCGTGACCACCCACCGCATGCGCGCTCCCGGAATGACCTGGAACCGTCTGCCGTTGTTTGTCTGGGCCCATTACGCCACCAGCATCATTCAGGTGCTGGGTACGCCCGTGGTGGCCATCACCCTTGTGCTGGTGGCGCTCGAGCGTCTGCTCCACCTGGGCGTTTTCAATCCTTCGCTAGGTGGAGACCCTCTCCTGTTCCAGCATCTGTTCTGGTTTTACTCCCACCCGGCCGTCTACATCATGATTCTGCCCGGTATGGGCATCGTCAGCGAAATCGTTTGCTGCTTTTCACGCAAGCGCATCTTTGGCTACACGGCGATGACGCTAGCCTTGCTCGGTATCGCTGTGATCGGGTTCCTGGTCTGGGCGCACCATATGTTCGTGGCCGGCATCTCGGTCTATGCCGCGCTGATCTTTTCGCTGCTGAGTTATTTCGTCGCCGTGCCCTCGGCGATCAAAGTGTTTAACTGGACCGCCACGATGTACAAGGGGTCCATTACCTACCAGACCCCTATGCTCTACGCTTTCGGCTTCATCGGCTTGTTTACTATCGGAGGGTTAACCGGCCTGTTCCTGGCCTGCCTGGGCGTGGACGTGCATGTGCACGACACTTATTTCATCATTGCGCACTTCCACTACATCATGGTCGGAGGCATGGTGATGGCATATCTCGGCGGGATGCACTTCTGGTGGCCCAAGATTTCCGGCCGCATGTATCCCGAGGGCTGGGGTAAGCTCGCCGCGCTCATCGTCTTCATCGGATTCAACCTGACCTTCTTCCCCCAGTTCATCCTGGGCTACATGGGGATGCCGCAACGCTATCACACATATCCACCCGAATTCCAGATCCTGAACGTGCTCTCGACCGCGGGCGCGACCATTCTCGCCGTTGGCTACCTGTTGCCCATGGTCTACTTCCTGTGGTCCATGCGCTACGGCAAGCCGGCCCCGCCCAATCCATGGAACGCTGCAGGCTTAGAATGGCAGACTCCTTCGCCGCCCCCGACCTTTAACTTCGACGAGCAGCCGGTCGTGACTTGGGAAGCCTATAACTACGACGAGATCGGCGAGATTCCGGAGAAGGAGGAGGTTCCCGTTGGACACTAGTCGAGCGGTGGTCGACAAACCCGCACACGAGAGCCCGGCGCTCCTGCACCATTTCGCCACCGAAGGGCAGCAGAAAAATGCCGCGAGCCTGGGCATGTGGGTGTTCCTGGCCCAGGAAGTTATGTTCTTCGGCGGCATGTTCTGCGCCTACCTCGTCTACCGCTATAAGTATTTTGCGGACTTTGGCTCAGGCAGTCAGCAGTTGGACATTAGACTCGGCACCACTAACACGGTGGTACTCATCTGCTCCAGTTTGACCGTGGTTCTAGCTATTCGTGCAGTCCAGCTGGGCAAGCGCAGGGCGCTCGTGTTCTGGCTGCTCGCTACCATCTTGTTGGGTCTCGCCTTTCTGGGCATCAAGGCGGACGAGTATGCCGAAAAGTTCGAGAAGCATCACGTCCCCGGACCGAGCTTCAGCTATCACGAGTTGATTCCCGGTCAGGAAAAGCTCCCTGCGGCGGAACGCCAGTATGCTAACCCCCATCACGCTGAGATGTTCTTCTCGCTCTACTTTCTGCTGACCGGCATGCACGCCCTGCACATGATCGTCGGCTGCGGCCTGTTCGGATTCCTTGCTTACATGGCCTGGCGGGGCAAATACACACCCAATTACTACACGCCCATTGAGAATGTAGGATTGTACTGGCACTTCGTCGATATTATCTGGATTTACTTATTCGGTTTGCTGTACCTGATCGACCGTCATAGGTGAGAAAAGCGTAGGTGAGATAGCCATGGGTGAAACAACAATGTCTGATCGCAATTCCGCTTCCGAACAAGTGCCCGAACACATTTCCGAACATATATCCTCGCTCGGTTCTTGTATTGCCGTCTGGCTGGCCTTGCTCACGGGCACCACTCTCACCGTGGCCGCAGCCTTCATCGATCTCGGCCCGTTCAACACCGTCGTCGCCCTCGGCATCGCAACCATCAAAGCTACCCTGGTCGTGCTCTTCTACATGCATGTGAAGTACACGCATGAGAAACTGACCGGCCTGGTTGTTGTGAGCGCGATCTTCTGGCTGTTCATCCTGCTAGCCCTCAGCATGGCCGATTACACCACGCGCCTCTGGCGCTGAGCAGCACATTTTTGCTTGGTGCCCCAGGTTCGTGCCCGTCTTTTGGGCGCTAACCTGGGCGCGGCGGGGGCGGTCACCTGAAGGAAAACGAAGGGATGCCGGAGCGACAAATGTGGACGATTCGGGCCGCGATGTGATGCATCACCTGCTGAATGTCGTCTTCGTCCGTTGTGAGTGGCATATCTCGTTCTTACCCAGCCCAGTCCATTGCCTCAAATCAGCGTGATCCGTATCCAACCGGATCATACAAAATGTCACCAAGCCATCGCCAGTTGCAAAACCTGTAACCCACGATATAATTCAACTCCATGGCAACCGGACCGGAAGTCGCAAAAGCGCCGGGGTTGGTGCCTGACGAGCTGAAACAAGAGCCGCGCTCGAAAGGCCTGACTACCCCGCGCAAGAAAAAGCCGAAAGAACTAGCCGTCATCACCGAGTGCTGTACGGGCTGCGCGGGATCGCCGGCCTGCGTGGAGTATTGCCCGGTGGAAGATTGCATGTTTTGGATCCCGGACGACGATCATCCGCCGTTCGGCCGCATAGAGGTAGACCCGCTCCTCTGCATCGGATGTAAGAAGTGTCTCAGTAAGGGTCCAGAAGGCGCTTTCCTCGATGGATGCCCGTGGGACGCGATTGTCATGGTAGACATTGCGGAAGTGGAAAAAGAAGTCGGCCCGATGACCTACTAGCTTTCTGGGGTTGTGTGGGGACGGGGCTTCGCCCCGTCCAGGCGGGGCCGAGCCCCATAAGCAGTAACTTAAGCAGAACTCCATCTGGATTACCGACAATCCGGGATGAATCCAAACGATCGACTCCCGGTGGGACATTGAAAAGGTGGTCGAGATATAGTCGGCCCGAGAGATCAAGCGCTTAACGCCTAGCCCGATGGTAGAGCAGTTGACGGCGATCCATCAGATCGGTTCCACCAAGCCCAGCTACAAGCTGACGAAGAGCCCCCAACTGAAAGGACGCTGATCTACCGTCGTCGGTGTACGTTCCATTAGAATGCTGTAGATATTTGATTCCCTCGAATAGGAGATCGAAATATGGTTCAGTCGCGAGTACGGAAGCTGGTTGTGTGGATGGCGATAACAGCGTGGGGTATAACAGCGGTAGCCGTGCACGCCCAGGAGCATGACTCGGCGCCGAGCGGTCCGGCGCCGGTCCTGATGACTGTGCGCGAGATGGTGCAGCCGGGCGCGGAGGCCGACCATGCCAAACTGGAGGCGGAGTATGCGGCAGCGCTGGACGCGGGTAAGGGCAGCACATACTACCTGGGCATGGGAGCGATCACCGGTACGCCGCAAACCGTGTTCCTCTCAGGCTATTCCTCGCTTGAGGAGATGTCGGAGGTGCATGACCACGACGAGGCGACCATGGGCGAAAAGCTGGCCAGTCTCGAGGAGGAGCATAATAGGACTCTGGCGGGCGTGGACACCGCGATCTGGCGGCTGCGTCCGGATCTGTGCAATCCAAGTGGAGTGAACCTGACCAAGATGCGCTTCATGGAGCTGATCCATATTCATGTGAAGCTCGGCCATAGCGCCGAGTTTGCGGATGTAATCAAGCACATCAGGGAAGGTTGGATGAAAGCCGACCCGGATTTCCACTATTCGATCTACCGACAAACCTTCGGGAACTCGATGGACGACTCGTACATGGTGATCATCGCGATGAAATCGTTGGCGGACCTGGACAAGCACCACTCGAAGGTGGCGGAGTACCAAAAGGGCGTGGGCGAGGATGCACAGAAACATATGATGGAGTTCGAGAGCGCGGACTATAACAGTACCGAGTCGAACCTGTTCGTCTTTACGCCAAGCATGAGTCGGCTCCCGGAGAGCTGGACGAAGGACGACACAGAATTCTGGAAGCCGAAGCCGACGGTCGCTGTTCCGGCTAAGAAGGCTGTAAAAGCGAAGTAGAGGAACGGATCCAGAAGCACGACGGCCCCGGAAGATCACCGGGGCGGTCGTGCTTTGGCTGCTCCGCGGTGTGACGCGCGGACGGAACAGGGGATGTGAGCTGTCCGGCAAAACTACGGGTCTCACGCTCCCGCGCGTTGCTCCTTTAGTCGAGATGACCGTGTCCACGGTTGCGTGAGCATGGGCTAAGACAAAACGGATGCCGGGAGAGAGCGCTGTTTTAATGTTGTGCGAACTTGAGACTTAGCGATGTCCGCCGCCACCGTGGCCGCCACCGCCGCCGTGGAAGCCACCGCCGCCACCGTGGAAGCCGCCACCACCGCCGTGGAAGCCACCACCTTCGTAACCACGACCGCCTCCCCAGCCGCCACGGTCGTGACCCCAGCCGCCACGATAGCCGGGTCCCCCCCAACCGTGATGGTACCAGGGGCCGGCGCCGATGAAGACGCCGCCGTCGAACCACTGCGGGCCATAGTAGCCATAGGGTGCGCAGGCATAAGGCGGGTATGCGTAGTAGCCGTACTGACAAACGGGCGGCACGTCAGCGTAACCCCCGCCGATGTCGATTCCAAATGAAATCTGCGCGTGCGCAGCAGGCGCCGGCGTCAGGATGAATCCGACAATCGCAAGCAATGCAAGATACTTGAGACGCATGGTGGTCCTCCTTAATGGCGATGCCCGAACGCCAGATGGTATTTCGACGCGGGCCATAGGATCCGGAAAATTACGCTGCGTCCGTTTCCTACTGTTTGGAACACTATAATATCGGAAGTGTTTCGCGGCAGTCGACCCCGTCCTTCTGACGGAGCTTGCAGTGGGCGGAAGTTTGACGATAACCATGACCCTGTTAAGCGCACGATAATGTCCCTTACGCGCAACCCCTACTTGCTGTCTCTGGCTCTTTCCTGTATCGCCCGTTCCGCCTCCGTCGCTTGCCGCCGCAGCCGCTCCGGAACTTCGGGCAACTCTCTTTCATAGGGACGGATCGAGGGCAGATCCTCCAGTTGGCCAATCAGATATAAGGCGCGAAGGGCCTCCCAGACTTGTTCTTCCCCGGGTTCGACGGTGGCAATCGTAGTTCCTGGAACTACGCTCGCACCTGTCGCCGTCGAAAGTGTGCGCACGCGGCCGGTGATCGGCGAACGAAGCTCGCTTGTCTGCTGACGGTCGCCGTCGCTATCCCGCAGTTTCGCGATGAGTCCACCCTGGTGGATCGCCGTACCGGGCGCCGCGGTATCCATGACCCGGCCAGCGGTGGGAGTGGTAATCGCGACCGGCTGCAATAAAGAAACAATCTGTGCTCTCCCCGCGTTGTCGCCGAAGCTAACCAAGGATAGCGCAGCATTGCCGCGCACGATGAGGGAGGGGTCTCCCAACATCTTCAAGAGCGCCTCGTGGAAATCGCGGCCGGTCGTATCCTGTCCCATCACCCAGGCATCGGTGCTACGCACCTCCTCGCGCGGATTTGCGGCGAGCCGCACCAGATCGGCATACCAGCGGGCCGCGCTTGGGTCGTGCCGGCTCACGCGCTGGCCGAGCTGCACAATGGCGTGCTGGATGTGCCGCGGATGACTGCCGTCGTTGAGGTATTCGCCCATCTCTTTGTCGGTGAGCGCGCGGCCAAACCATGTGCTCCACCAGAACATGAACGGCATGAGCACAACCAGCCACGCCGTCAGGAAGAATAGAAGCCGGTTGCGCGTGGACATGCGGGGGCGTGACGGCTGTCGCGCAAGCTTCTCCCCGGCATTTGCGGGCTTGTCCGCAGGCATGAGCGGGATGGGTTGTGCAGCCATGGTTGGTTTCGCCCCTAGCAGCCTGTGGCGCAACTACGATTCGTATCAGGCCCAACGATTCGTATCAGGCCATGCAACGATTCGAATCAGGGCATGCCTTCAGGCATGCCGGAAGTGCTCCCAATGAGTGGCGCCTTTAGGCGCTGGGTTTGGGCCCTTGAGTATCACTACAAGCCCCTAACTCTCAATCTCTTTGGGCGTAGCGTCTTTGCTAACGGGAGCCAGGTTCGCCGTAGCTACATTCGCGGTTGCCTTGGGCGCGACGCTAGTCGTTACCTTAGTCGTTACTTTGGGCGTTGCTTCGGCGGCCACTTTCTTCTTGTGGAGAAAAGCGAGAGCTCCACGATCACGCAGTTCCCAGAAAGCATTCAAGAAAAAGACGGCGGAGAGAGTCAGTAGGATCAAACTCATGAACAAGCCGTCCACTGTTGCGACCGAACCCGTGACGATGGTCCAGGCAATGCCCAAGAGAGGGACTATGCCCATGACAATGGAAATCACTAGCATCATCGGAAGCAACAGCCCTCCTTATTCCTGCTCAGATGGCTTCCAGTCCTACATTCAAGAAAGAGTCGAAGCAACTCGGTCGGCCCGATCTCAGCCTATTGCGCCTTGAACGTTTCATCCACGGTCTTGCTATCTTTGGCTGCCAGCGTGACCTTCTCCTCCTTAGTGCCCAACTTTTCTTGCACGAAGTCTAAGGTGTAGGTGCCTGGGGGCAGGCCCTTGATTTCGAACTTGCCATCCGGCCCGGTGACCGCATAGAACGGGGTCTTCACCACGTTGACATACATTTTCATCCAGGGATGCTGGTTGCACTTCACCGGCAGCATGATTTCCTCGCGGGCAAAGCTTTTCTCCAGCGCCGGGGATTGCGGAGGTTGCGATTCATTCCACTCACGGTTGTCGGCCGGAGTGGGGTGGATATTGTGAGTGGTGGGGTCGCTGTTGACAATCTTAAGCGTCTGTCCAGCCATCACTCCCAAGACATGGGGATGATACTTGCATCCACTTTGATCAATGGTCACGGCCTCCTTGGGAACGTCAAAGGTCCGGTTTCCCAGGCCGTCCTTCACGTAGACGAAGACGTTGTCCAACTTGCCGCCGTCCACTACCACGTTCTCGGCCGTGTTCGTGCCCTTGCAGGCCGGATCCTGGCTCATGTCAATTTTCGCTGCTTTGGGAGCGGTTCCGTCAAAGCTCACCGTGCCGCTGACACTCGCTGCAGTCGCCGGATCGATCGGCGTCGCCGCCGGTGCGGGTGTGGCCGCGGTGCTTGGAGCGGCAGATTGTTCTTCCGGCTTCTTGCTGCATGCAGCCAGCAGAACCAGGCCCATGACCGCGCATAGACCAAGCGTAACGAAGCATTCTTTTCGGTTCATGTTGTCCCTACACCTTTCCTGAGATTGGATTGATATCCTTGCCATATTTTACTGCCCGCCGCCCGTCCCCGCAGATCGCTTGCCCACGACCGAGGGCGGAACACCGCGAGCGCTTCCACTGGCTGGCATCGTACCGTGAGAAGCACTGGGAGCAGTTCTGTTGCTGCTGGTTTGGCGCCCCATGGCTCCGGCCACACGGCGCTGTTCTTCCGGGGTGAGCTGGAAAATATAATCCACGAGCAGCCGGGTGTGATCCTTATCATAACCCTCGAATGTGGACGGCGTCGGTCCGGCGAACACCCAATGGTTGTTCAGGCGCTTGAACAAACCGGAGGGCATCGCTGTCCCCGGACTGATGGCTTGTGGATCGATAAGCCAGCGCTCAACCCAGTCGGGCTTCAAGCGGTCGTGCGCCAAAAGAAAATTGGGTGCCGTGGCATTGCGATCATGCGCAGGATCGCCCGTCGCGTGACATTTCAGGCAGGGCGCCGCCGTGCTCGAAAACAAGCCGCGTGCCATTTCCATTTCCTTCGCCGTCAACGGCATCGTCTGGTCCGGAATATAGGGAAAGGGCTGCCGCGAAAGAGCCGCAAAGAAGCGCACCAGCTTGCCCAGTTCGTTCTCCGAGAAGCTGAAAGTGGGCATCCGCACCTGGAGATACGAGCGCACCCCGTCGCGATCGGTATCGGTCTCGCTTAATGCGGGGTTGGAGAGGAAGCGCAGCAGCCACTGCGGGTTGACCCGTGCGCCTTCCGTTAGCAGCTTGGGGGGAAGCTGCTCGGGCGCCTCCTGATAGCGCTTCATCCCCATCAGCGCCGTTTGCTGGCCGGGAATGAATTGGTGGCAGCCCATGCAGTTGTACTTCTTGACCACCCACCAGCCTTCCTGGATGTCCCGGCGGTAATCGAGAGGCTGGTACTGATAATTCGCCGGAAGCGCGCTTTCCTGGCTGCCCATCAGAAAGGTGGTCAGGGCGCGAATTTGTTCCGGCGTCAGGTGCGGGTTTGGCATGCGGAGTTTCTCAGTCTCCGACTTGATCTTCCCCTGATCCCACACATTCGGTTCGGCAAGCTTGTGTTCGAAGAAGCCCAAACTTGAGTACCAGGGTCCTTTCGCCGGTCCCTCCGGGAGACGCGCACGATCGTCCGGATCTTTGATGGGTTCCCCGTCTCCCCGTTGCGCCATCTCCGTCAGCAAAGCGAAGTCCAGGCGTTCGATGGGCTTGCTGCCTTCGAAGGTCAGTTCCGTCCCGATCCTTCCCTCATCCTCAAGGCCGGAGATTTCATGACATCCAGCGCAGCCGAAGTGGCGAATCCATTTCTTCCCTTCGTCCCTCAGTTTGGGATCGTCCATGAAAGCGGCATCGGGATAGGAACTGGGCTCCTTCTTCTTCAGGGTGACGAGGTAGGAGGCAACGTCCGATGCATCCTGCTCGGTCAGTCGCAGGCTGGGCATAACCGTCATGTTTTGGACTTGCAGTTCATGGCCGTCATTCGGACACTTGCTGTGCTGCAGGTCGAACACAAAAGGCAGACCCTTCTTCGCATAGTCTTCGGGGCCAATATCCTTCTTCTCGTACAGACAATAAGGACGAGTGCGCTGGCGGGCGTTGTGCACCCAACGCACCAGGTAATCGTAGTTTGCCTTTTCGCCAATGCGCGTCAGGTTGGCGGCAAATCCGCCGCCTTGCATCTGATCGCCTTCCCCGATCGAGTGGCATCCCAGGCATCCGCGCGTTTCGAACAGTTCCTTGCCGTGGCCGGCATTTCCCGGAGCGTGCTTCACCGGCGGGTCCTGCAACGCCGACTGCCACAGGTACGCCGAGATCGCCTGAATCTGCTGGTCATTGAGCCGGAAGTTCGGCATCCGCGTCGTCGGACGAAAATCGGTCGGCTTCTTCAGCCACACTGGAATCCAGTTCTTGTTGAGCTTCAACCGGACGTCCTTCAGGTTGGGTCCAACTTTCTTCATGTCCTGCAGCAGGCTCTTAGTGGTTCGGTCGAGTTGGACAATCCGCAAATTCAGTTTGCTGTTCTCGACCCGGAGCGCCACCGCCTGGTCGTTCAGATGATTGGCTTCCTGGTTCGTCTGCGCGGCATCGGCCTGCTTCATTAAGTACGCGGACTGCTTCAGGTTCTCCTTCTTTTCCTGCTCCATTTGTTTGATCTGTTGCGCCATGGAGTTCAGGTCTTCCGGTTCCTTGTCGTAGCCCTCGAAACGATGGCAGCCCACGCACCCGCGCTGGCGAAACAAGTCTTTGCCATCGCTCAGAGTCCAGCCCACGTCGCCGCTTACCAGAACCATGTCCGCGGCGTGGCAGGTCTGGCAGCCCGCTTCGAAGTTCGGTTTCGGAAACAGCGGCCAGAGCCAATGCTCGTAATCGCCGTGCGCCTTCTCAACGCTAGTGGTCGCCCGTCCATTCCCCTGATGACAGGGAGAGCAGCCGAACTTTTCCGGATCATGGGTCTTCAGCAGCTCCGCGTCGGGATGGCTGGTGAAGGCCCGGGCATACTCGTCGATCTGCTTCCCTTTTGGCGCCATCGCTGCCGCAGTCAGCTTGACGGGCTCGCGAATCCCCATGTGGCAGGATTCACAGCGATCCACAATATTCGCTTCGGCCACATTGATCTGCAGGATCGCCGGCTCCAGCGCCTCGGTTTTGTCCTGCAGACCGCGAATCTGTGCCGGCGTCAGGTTCACCATGTTCTCCGACACAAACGCATCGAGCTTGGCTTTCTGGTCGCTGACTGGCTTGATCAGCTCTCCCAGCTCTGCGCTGAGTTGGGCTCGTTCGGTTTTGAGGTCGTTATAGGTTTCTTCGAGTTGTGGGTAGGTGTAGGTCGCCCTTTTGCCGTCCGGATACTCGACTACGGCCGTCTGCTGCTTGTACTTCTCCAGATCCTTGAGCTTGCTTTGCTTCGAGGACGCGTCGGTTGTGGTCTCGATATCGTAGGTCAACGCATTCACGTAGGCGCGCCGATCGGTAAAGACGTTCTGTACCGCCAGGATTTTCGCGCTTAGAGTGCGCAGCTGTTCGTTGATCTCCTTCGTCCGCGGCGCAGCCTGCTGATATGTTTGCTCGTAATCCTGTTTCAGCTTGTGGTAATCGCTATTGCCCTCGACATCTTTTTCCGATTGCGCCGAGGTGGAGCGGGCCGTCTTCAGAAACGCGGAGTAGCGGTCCTTCCATTCGTGCTGGAAGGCTTTCCATGGACGCTGTCCGAAGTCTTCGTCCCACAGGGCCCAGAATAGCGACGCCATCAGGATTACCAGCGACACCAGGTACCAAGTCGCCATTGATTTCTGGACTAGTGGATCATTCTCCGGGACGGGCTTTTCGGGCACCACTTCCTCCTAAGCGTTGCGCGCAACCGAAACGTTGACCACCGAAACGTTGATCATCTAAACGTTGACTATCTAAACGTCGACCATTCAAACGTTGAACCAGGGCGTGATCCACACGTATTTAATATGAAACAAAAGCCGCAGCAGCATCTTGATAGGCAGGGCGAACATGGTTAGCACGAAGAAAAACATGATCGAATACTGCAAGAAGCTCATCCGCTTGTAATCCTTTGGGTTATGGCGCCGGAAGAAGGCGTGCAATGCCAACCCGCCCAGCGTGTAAAAACCGCCCACCACCACTGCTCCGAAGACCGCTTTTGCCCAGTTGGCGGTAATTCCGAACAGGTCCGGCAAATCGCGGTTGACCTCGTAAATGAGGCGGTTGTGGTCCCAGGTTTGTCCCGGCCAGAACCATTGCCACCCCGGTCCCCGTATGAAGGTCCCTATGATGATCATCGAGACCCACAGCACAATAAAGCCGAACAGGAAAGTCCCGATGGCAAACTTGCGCTGCTTCCAGGTGTAATAGCCGCTGCCCAGCGGGTTGGTATCGATGTAGGGAATCACCATCAGCCCTATGATGATCAAGGTCGGCATCACGACGCCGGCAATCCACGGATCGAAATACACCAGCATTTCCTGCAGGCCGAGAAAGTACCACGGCGCCTTGGCTGGATTCATGGTCAAGTTCGGATTCGCCGGCTCCTCCAGCGGAGCATTCAGCGTGATCGACCAGATCATCAAAATAATGGTGACGATGACGGCGGCCAGAAACTCCACCCGCAACAGAAACGGCCACACGTGAATTTCTTTCTGCCATCCCGGCTGAAACGGCCAGGTCTTGCGATATTGGGTCTTAGCCGCCGCGGCATCGCCTTCCAGTTGCGTGATCAACTGATCGTTGGCGTGGGCCTGCTTCCATCCCAGATAGATATAGAAGGCGAGCAGTGGAATCAGCGCCACAATGGGCACGTTGTCAGGGGCGGAGGCTATGTCCCACAATTGCTTCCAGTCCATAACTATTTGCGCGAACTATCGGCGCGCCTCCTTGATTTCGGATTCGAGCACGACCGACGCCGGCCCCGAGATGCCGCCATCTTTTCGCACGCGCCAGAAGTGCACGATCATCAGCACCGAAGCGACAATAGGAATGCCGATGCAATGCCAGATGTACGAACGCAGAAGCGCGTTCGCGTCCACGATCGAGCCGCCCAGCAATCCGAAGCGGACATCATTGTAGGGCGTCATCCCCAGCATGTGACCGAAGGGGCCCTCATGTCCGAGGAACGGTGTAGCGCGCGCCATGTTGGTACCGACAGTAACCGCCCAGAAACCGAGTTGATCGTCGGGCAGCAGGTATCCGGTGAATGAAAGCAGCAGCGTGAACACCAGCAGCAGTACCCCAATATTCCAGTTGAACTCGCGGGGCTTCTTGTACGAGCCCGTCAGAAACACCCGAAACATGTGCAGCCAAACCGTGATCACCATCAGGTGCGCCGCCCAACGATGCATGTTGCGCAACAGCTTCCCAAAGGGCACGTCGTGCTCCAGGTAGAGCACGTCCCGGAAGGCTTGCACTTTGGTGGGATGGTAATAGAACATCAGCAGCACGCCCGTGAAGGTAAGTACGATGAACAGGTAAAACGTGATTCCTCCCATACCCCAGGTGTAGCTGTAGCGCACCGCATCGCGGTTGATCTTGGCCGGATGCAAATGCAGAAAGACGTTCGACAGCACGCCCAAGGCGCGATTGCGCGGGGTGTCGTCGTGCTTGTGGCGAAAGATGGAGGTGAAAACCTGTGTCTTGGTCGGGTCCTTGAGAAGACCGACCTGTTCCTTGGCTTTGGCCGGCAAGTCGGTCTTGAGTGACTGCACGTCGGCCTTTACCTCTGTGGCCACTCGCCCCAGGATGCCGGTTGTCTTTCCATTCTTCCCGTTCGAGCCATTTCCTTCAGGCATTTTCGTCTCTTTTCTGCTGGCCCATCAGGCGAGTCCCACCAATGGGCCGTTCACTCTTCAGCCGAGCTCAAGTCAAACCTATGTCGGCAAAAACGCTCCTGGATCATTGAACGCGCTCGGCTGACCCTTGGGCCACTGAAAAAGCCGGGCGGTGTCCACCACGATTTCGCCGTCGGGAGCCAGTTGCACGAAGGCGCGGTCCATAGGCCGTGGCGCAGGCCCTTCGAAATTGATCCCTTCGTCGTCATAGCCGCTTCCGTGGCAAGGACATTTGAACTTGTTTTCGCTGGCCTTCCAGTCAGGCGTGCAGCCCAGGTGTGTACAACGGGCGTAGATGACAAAGATGCGATCGGGCCTGCGATCTACCCAGATGCGATACTTCTGCTGCCATTTCGTGTCCACACCCAACCCGTAATCGGAGGGATAGCCGATTTTGAAAATCGTTGCTGGTTCGAAAAGAGTGCGGGGCAGAAAAAAACGGAAAAAAGCCAGAAACCATGCCGTCAGAAAAGCTGTAACAGATACCCATACGAGCCGCCGGCGGCGCTGGTTGACCGCGCTGTCTTGCGGACCAACCGCGGCCACGCCCGCCGAGGCGGCCGCCTTCGAGGTGCCCACCGCACCCGAACCAACATAAGGAGTAGCCGCTCCGCCTCCTCCTCCAGCAGCAGGGGGCGTTTTGGGTGCATCTGGGCTTTCTGCCATGATCCTCTCCTGAATCTGTCTCCTGAATCTGTTTCTCGTGCTTCAATCGGCGACCATGGACTGCGCAGCCGGTTCCTTTTCCTGATCCTGAATCTTTTCCTTACCCTGAATCGATGCTCCCGATTCGCCGATCGTTGCCAACACCGATGCGGCGAGAGCCTGAATAAATGTTGGCGAGTCATTGAGGCCTCGCGTCATCTCAAAGCGCTCGATGCCGAGAAGCCGGGCCTCCTGCCGCGCATGGTGATCAATCTCTCCCAGGGTCTCGACATGGTCGGAGACAAACGAAATTGGGACGATGCATACTTCGCACCGCTTCTCCGAGGCCACTTGCCGCAGCGTCTGGCGCAACGACGGCTCCAGCCAGCGGCTGGCGCCCACCTTGCTCTGATAGCACAGGCGACGATCATTGGACCATCCTCCCTGCCCCATCACTAAGTCCACTGTTTCTTCAATTTGCCGCTGGTAGGGATCGCCCTTTTCAATCACCGACACCGGAACACTATGCGCGCTGAAGACGAGCGGCACAGCCTCCGGATGGGGAAAACGCGCAAGCGCCTCATCAATCCTCTCCACTACCGCGGCGATGTATATCGGATTACGATAAAAAGGCGCGACACAACAAGCCGGGACTGCGCCCGTCCACAACCGTCGCCATTCGTTCAAGCTGCTGCCGGTCGTCGTGCTCGAGTATTGCGGGTAAAGAGGTAACAACACGACTTGGTCCACGTCCGCGTCCTGTCTCGAATCGTGAAGCCGAGCGATCGCCTCGGCGGTGAACGGATGCCAGTAACGCATCGCCACCACGCAGCGCGCGTCGACCCCCTCGCGCATCAAGCGTGCTTCCAGAGCCGCGGCCTGCTGTTCGGTGAACCGGCGAATGGGAGACCCCCCCGACCCCCCATTGATGCCCGCATAGTGCTGGGCCGCTTTTTTCGCGCGCGTCTTTGAGATCAGCCGCGCCAGCGCACGCCTGCCAAGCCGCGAAAACGGAAAGTCAATGATGTCGGGATCCGAGAAAAGGTTGTAAAGGAAGGGTTCAACCGCCGCCGATGAATCGGGTCCACCGAGTTGGAAAAGGACTACCCCAACACGTTTCGAAATCCGCGCCATTCCCATCGACCCCAGAAGTGGACACGATGTTACTCAAAAACCTCCGCGCTCGTCAATGCGACAACGCTCGCGCCACACTAAATGAAATCGATCGTCAGTTGGCAGGAGAACGCAGCTCGAAGGTAGTGCCCTGTTTTAGTGCGTCGATTCTAACTTAACGATGTGACGTGTGAACCGCAATGTGAACAGACATAACACGAAGTTTACGATGGTGGCCATCACGACGATTCCCACGAATGCACCTACCAGAGAGAAAGGAGATCCCAGAAGCAGTTCAGCGTAGCCCCCTGATATCTCGGAAAACAGGAACGCGATGCCGAACGACACTGGAGCGAGCACCGCAAATGCAATTGCTACAGCTCGCGCTTCACGTCTTGTGCAGTATGCCTGAAGCTTTCGGAACATCCACCACGCTGCAATCCCAGTTGGGAGGAACGCCATTGTGGCCCCCAAAATTTCCTCCTCGCTGTGTGTCAGCACAATCTTAGACCCCAGAACCCCCAGTGCCAGCGCAAAGTACCCAAGGGTAGCCATAAGGGCTGCTTTTCCGACAACGATAAACAACCAGAGTTTGCCTCGCATTGTTATTGCACCGGGCCGACCGCAAGAACACAAGAACAGAAGACCGCCAACCAATTATCACATCCAGGGCAATCAGCCGTTAACAATTTCCGAGGCCGCCACCAAATCAACGCAGTGACACTACGGATCTCGAATCCCCTTGCGCAAATCACATCGAGCTGTGATACACTTCCGTCCATTCTGGGGCGGTCGCATCGGTTTCGACGTTTTCGGGGGAAGCCGATTGATTCGACTGGGGCAGGGGGTCTTGGTACATGGGGCTAGTTATTCTCTGTGTTATCTGGCTAATTACCTTGGCCAGTACTTATTTCTTCGTTGCGAAAACTTGGTGGTTCCCCCACGGAGCCTCCGCTGCTACCGCCGCGCTCGACCACCAGTTCGCCGTGACCTTCATCATCATGGGCGTGATCTTCGTAGCCGCCCAGTTGGCGTTGGGATACTTCGTCTGGAGATATCGCGACCAGCCTTCCGCTAGCCGCGCCGACTATTCCCACGGCAACCTCAAACTGGAAATCGTCTGGACCACGCTCACCGCAATCCTGTTCATCGGGTTGAACTTGCTCGGAAGTCCCATCTGGGCGGCGGAACGTTTTCGCCCCGCAGTGGATGGGGCCACACGAGTCGAGGTGACAGGCATGCAGTTCGCCTGGTATTTCCGCTATCCCGGTCCCGACGGCAAATTTGGAATCGCCAGGCCTGAGTTGGAAGACCCGTCCGCAGGCGGCGAAGCGGCCTTGGGCCTGGACCCGGCGGATCCCGCATCGAAGGACGACGTGGTGACGGGCACTATGGTGGTGCCGGTAGGCCGCGAGGTGGAACTCATTTTGCGCGCGCACGACGTGATCCACAGTTTTTTTGTTCCTGCCATGCGTTTCAAGCAAGATGCCGTGCCCGGCCTGGCAATCCATATGCATTTCACTCCAACCGAAAAGGGTAACTTCGAAATTACTTGCGCCGAACTGTGCGGGCTCGGCCATTACAAGATGCATGGCATGTTGAAGGTCGTCAGCCAGAACGAGTTTGACAAGTGGCTGGCAGATCGAGAGGCGGAGAAACAATAAATGGTTGCCCAGGAATCCCACGAACACGCGGCCCCTCAAGGCTTCATACGCAAATGGGTGTTCAGTCTCGACCACAAGGTGATTGGGCTGCAGTATTACTTCCTTGCGCTCACTGCGGTTTTCGTCGGCATGGCTCTCTCCCTGCTGATGAGGATCCATCTCATCTGGCCGACTGCGATCCTGCCGTTGCTGGGCGCGATCAAACCCGAAACCTATCTCAGCCTGGTCACCATGCACGGCACGATCATGGTGTTTTTCGTGCTGACTACCGCGCCCCAGGGTGGCTTCGGCAATTATTTCCTGCCCATTCAAATCGGCGCGCCCGACATGGCCTTCCCCGTCCTAAACATGCTCTCGTTCTGGACGACCTTCACTGCCTATATCGTAATGCTGGCGGCCTTTTTTGTAGTGGGTGGAGCGCCTCTTCATGGCTGGACCGGCTACGCGCCCATGAGTGCGCTGCAATCCTCCGGGCCGGGTGAGGGTCTGGGCGCGGACCTCTGGATCATCAGCATCGCGATTTTCTGCATCGCGTCGCTCATGGGTGCTCTCAATTTCATCACTACTACGCTCGACATGCGCGCCAGGGGCATGAGCATGATGCGCATGCCTTTGACCTGCTGGTCGTGGTTCATCACCGCCATCCTCGGCCTGCTAGCCTTCGGAGTTCTGCTCTCGGCTGGCATTCTTCTGCTCATGGACCGCAACATCGGTACCAGCTTCTTTCTGCCGCTCGGCACGATTAACGGACAGCTCACCGGACATAAGGGTGGTTCGCCGCTGCTCTGGCAGCACCTTTTCTGGTTCTTCGGTCACCCCGAAGTCTACATCGCGATCCTTCCCGGTATGGGCGTAGCCTCACAGGTACTTTCGACGTTTTCCCGCAAGCCGATCTTTGGTTACAAGGCGATGGTGTATGCCATGCTGTCGATCGGCCTTCTCGGGTTCATGGTGTGGGGACATCACATGTTCATGAGCGGCATGAGTCCTTACACGGCTTTTGCCTTTTCCATCATGACCATGGCGATCGGGGTGCCCTCCGCCATCAAGACCTTTAACTGGCTAGGGACGCTTCATAAGGGCCGCATTCGATTCCACTCGCCGATGCTGTTTGCCATCGGCTTTGTGTCGTTGTTTGTTTCCGGCGGATTGAGCGGTCCGTTTCTGGCTCAGCCCGCGCTGGATATTCCATTGCACGACACCGCCTTCGTGCCCGGCCACTTTCACCTGATCATGGGTGTAGCCGCTATTTTCGGTATCTTTGCGGCGACTTACTATTGGGTCCCCAAGATGTTTGGCCGAATGATGAACGAGAAGCTGGCGCGAATTCATTTCTTCCTTACACTGATCGGCACCTATTGCGTCTTCATGCCAATGCACTATCTCGGGCTGGCGGGCCAGCCCCGGCGCTACTCTCAACTAACCGAGCTTGCCTATCTGCACCCCCTGATTGGCTTGAACACGTTTATGACATACGCGGCGATCGTAACCGTCGCCGCTCAGCTGATCTTTCTCTTCAATCTGTTCTGGAGCATGTTCAAGGGCCCGAAGGCGAGCGATAACCCCTGGGAGGCAACCACGCTGGAGTGGACCACGGCCACTCCGCCTCCACACGACAATTTCGGCGGACGTACGCCCGTAGTCTATAACGGCCCGTACGAATACAGCGTGCCGGGGGCGCCGCGCGACTATGTGATGCAAAGTGATCCGGCAACCGTAGTAGCACACTAACTAGAAGAGTAACTGGAAGACTAACTAGAGAAACTACCATAGTAAGTATGGCGAGCTTCACTCCTACGATTCGGACCCCGCACCCCACCACCTCTCGGGGAAAACGCGCCGATCTGCCGCCCGTGGCAGGTGGCGGAGACGGCGGACGTCCCGATCCCGGCTCGCCTGACTACGGAGCACGTTTGCGCCGGGCGCGCCTCGGATTGGCGGTAGCTCTGACGCCCATCACCATGTTGTTCGTCGCCTTCACCAGCGCCTACATTGTGCGTCAGGGGCTGCCGACTTTCGACCCGCACACCAACACCGTGGTGCACGACTGGATCCCCGTGCCGTTGCCCACGCTGCTCTTTCTGGTCAATACGTGTGTGCTGCTGTTGAGCAGCGTAACCATGGAGTATGCGCGGCGGCAACTTACACGCCAAGTCGCGCTGGAACCCGTGCAATCCATTCCGGGAGTATCTCTGGGCACGGAAAGGAATTTTCCCTGGCTGGCGCTGACCATAGTCCTTGGGCTGTGTTTCCTGGCTGGACAATGGCTGGCCTGGAGTGATCTCGCGTCGCGCGGCTTCTATGTCGCCACTGGCCCGAGCAGTTCCTTCGTTTATCTGCTCACCGGCGCGCACGCCGTGCATCTGTTCGGAGGCATCCTGGCCCTGCTGGCGGCCGGAGCGTCCGTCGTGTTTAACCGGCCTTTGGCAGCGCGCCAGATTGTGGTTGATGTCACTGCCTGGTATTGGCATTTCATGGCTCTACTGTGGATTTACATTCTGGCGTTGCTGGAGTTCGCACACTAGCCAGACTATGTTAGTCAGACCATATTAGTCAGACGCTATGAGTCAGAACGCTATTAGTCAGGACAAGGAGACCGAACGCATGGCGGAAGCTGCATTGCCGAGCAATATCGCCGAGATATACGAGCCGTCGCTGTTTGGCACGTATTCGAAGAAAGTCGGGATGTGGTTGTTCCTGCTCTCCGACTCGCTGACCTTCGGCGCGTTGCTCTATGCCTACAGCTACGGACGCATCTCCATCGCAAATTGGCCGACGCCCTTCCACTCCGGAAGCATCGTCAATGCCACCATCATGACCGCGTTCCTGTTGACCAGTTCCCTGACCATGGTCCTGGCGGTCAACGCCTCGGCGCTAGGAAACGAAAAGAGGCGGGTCCTCTTTCTATTGGCCACCATGGCGTGCGGGGCAGGTTTTATCATTCTCCACGGCAAAGAATGGAGCCATCTCATCTCCGAGGGACTCCGCCTGCCCATCTTCCCGGCAGTCCCGCACCAGGAGGTTGCGTCGGAATTCGTCAATGTATCCAAAACCGTGCCCCAGTTCGCGGCAACTTTTTTTACGCTGACCGGAATGCACATGCTGCACGTCACGCTCGGGGTGGTTTATCTCGGTGTCATCGCGCTGCGGCGTAAGTTCATCCCGATTCTCTTCGCGTGCTGGCTGGTGGCGTGGCTGGCAACGCCCGCTTACAGTCCGTTTCACTACGCCGCTCATGTATTGCTGATTGCGGCTCTCGTGTGCTCGCTGATTTTGTGGCTGAAGCCCAAGGTCTATGACGCAGCCGACACGGAAGTCGCCGGCCTCTACTGGCATTTTGTCGACCTAGTGTGGATGTTCATCTTCCCCCTCGTCTACATAATGTCCACCAAGATCGTCTAGAGCCTCGAAGGATAGAGTTATGGACGCTTCTCAGTTGGCAATTGAAGGACGCGTGGCCGAACGGCACCGCCACCACAAACTCGCTCCTTTCTTCTGGGTGTGGGGGGCGCTGCTGGTGCTGACGGCTATCGAAGTTTACCTCGGCTATCAGAACATGGAACCCAAGCGCATGTTGACCATCCTGATGGGGCTGTCGTTCGTCAAAGCTACGCTCATCATTGGCTATTTCATGCACATGAAGTACGAGGTGTCGCGCATGAAGTGGCTTACCATGTGCTCGCTGGTGTTTTGTCTGGCGATGATGATGGTCTTCTTTCCGGATGCGTTCCGCATTCTCTCGTTGGGGGTAAGGTGAAACCTGCGGCGCAAACTGCGGTGAAAAATGCGCATGCGGTCAGGCGTAGCGCTGCCCTGCTGGTCGGGGTTCTGTGCTTGTGGGCGGTCCCCGCGTTCGCGCAAGGCTGCGCCATGTGCTACAGCTCGGCGTCGGCAGCTTCCAAGGATGGGCAAAGGGCCCTTAGCAGAGCCGTCGTAGTCCTGGTGGCTCCGCCCCTAGGAGTCATGACCTTGGGCGTGGGGTTGGCTTTTCGCTATGGCAGGAAGCGTGACCAGCAACAGAATCGCGACGACGATTCTCTCCCTCTATAAGGTCATTTCGATTCGCTAGTCACTTCGAAATGCACAGAGAGATACACTGCGGCGCACCCGTCGTGCGGATTTTCTGGCGTCCGATTGCAAACCACGCACGCCCTTAATGACTAGTGGGCAAAGTACAGCGCAGCGTAGTAAGCACACACCCCGAAAAACGCGATCCCACAAATTGCGTACGCAGTGAAAATCCACGTACTGCGATCCTCGTGCTGAACAGACTGTGGATTCTCAGATTTCGTCACAGTGGCCGGTGCATCCATACAAGTCTCCTGAATATGTGACTTGTGCCCAAAAAACAGACCGCCTACCCACGTCCCCACACCAGGGCGGTTATGCGCTGAATTGTACCCCGGAACGAGGCCGGAAACAGATAAAAATTTGCCCGCCCGAACTTGAGGCGCTTAGCGAGCGTCCGAGCCCGCTGCCGAAATCCTGAGCGAAGCGAAGGATCGCCCGAGTGCCGATGATGGCTGCCTCAGCCGGGATATCTCCCCGTGATATACCCCTCCAACTGGTGTATGGTTTGCTCCTGGCCGGAGATGATCCACCGGACAAGGTCGCCCAGCGACACCACCCCCACAACCACGCCATCCTCGACCACGGGAAGGTGACGAAACCGGTGGTTCGTCATAATGGCCATGCAATCGTCCACCGTGTTTTGACGAGTAACGAAGACCACGGGGCTGGTCATGATCTCCCGCACCAACGTCTCCTTCGAGGAGTGCCCCTTGAGGATCACTTTGCGGGCATAGTCGCGCTCGGACAGGATGCCGACCAACTTGCCCTGGGATATAACCAGCAGTGCGCCGACGCTCTCCGCCGCCATCTTCTCAATGGCATCGTAGACGGACTGATCGGGCGTTACAGACAGGACCCGCTGGCTGCCCGTGCTCTTCAACAACAATCCAATTGTGTCAGTGATTTTCATGAGGCTCCGGCGATTGTGTCTGTCACCACTCGAAATCGGTGAAAAGCGATCTGGCCTGCAGCCATTTTTAGCAGGGATATGGTACTCCCATCAAGTCGATGATCCAAAAGATTCTAATGCGACAGCAGGGGCTCCAATGCGACAACATATGTCGCCCCGGCATTTCTGTCCGCGAAAAGCTACACACTGAACAACACGTCATGCAAGCAACATAAAATGGTTTCGGGAAGGGCACGGCTTCACACGCTTGGGAACTTTCCGCGTAGAGACGGGGCTTGCCCCGTCTCAGACTGCCTAAGAATCCGCGCCGGTTTTGGCAAGGGCACGACTTCACAGGCTGCGGAAAAACTCTGATTCGAGCGGGTTTTTGGGAAGGGCACGACTTCAGTCGTGCCGCCCGGAGCTAATAAAGAGCGGGCTTTAGCCCCTGAGGGCTCGGTAGTTTTCTGACCTGCGGGATCTTTGGCTCGATCGCGCCAGACGGAGGCGTCATCACACCGTCCGCAAAGAAAGGGAATCCGGCCCGTTTCAGTCGCGGCCGGTACCCGCGTGGGGCGGGACGGGAGCCTTCTTCGCCGCAGCGGAGTTCGCGCCCTGCGTTTCCGGTTCCGGAGCGGTCTCGGCACATTCGCCCTGGTCGTCAAAGTCGCACGCCCGGCCCGGGTGCGACTGTTTGCAGTGGGTACAAAATTCGGTGCTCATCGCATTATGATACTCGCACCAAACGCAGCCATTGGCAACCGGCACGGCGTGAGGATTCATACGGTGGAGGAACGGACGTCAAGCCCGTTCAGCAGCTCGAAGACGACCTCGACCTGCTGCCCTTCACCTCTGCAATCTAACCTCTGACCTCTTCAATCCCCTTGCGTACAACGCCCGTATCCATGAAGATGTTCTGTGCCCTATGCCGCAAACCATCGCCCCACCCCCGGCCCATTCCGCGCAACTCGACGCCTCCGCCCTTGAAGCCGCTCTCCGCCGTCATCTTCGTGGAGAGGTGCGTTTCGATACCAGCAGCCGCGCTCTCTATGCCACCGACGGCTCCAACTACCGCCAGGTCCCAATCGGCGTCGTAGTTCCCCGCGACAAAGAAGACGTTCTCGCCGCCGTTGCCCTCTGCCGCGACCACTGCGCGCCGTTGCTCGCACGCGGCGGAGGCACGTCACTCGCGGGACAATGTTGTAACGCCGCCGTCATCCTCGATTTTTCGAAGTACATGGCGACAATTCTTGAAATCGATACTGCGCGCCGCATCGCGCGCGTCGAGCCCGGCGTCATCCTCGATAATCTGCGCGCTGCCGCCGAGAAGCACCACCTCACCTTCGCGCCCGATCCCGCAACCCACGACCGCTGCACGCTCGGCGGCATGATCGGCAACAATTCCTGCGGCGTGCACTCGATCATGGCCGGCAAGACGGACGACAACATCGAGTCGCTTGAAATCCTCACCTACGGCGGCCAGCGCATGCACGTTGGCGCGACCAGCGCCGACGACTTCGACCTCTTCATTCGCGAAGGTGGACGCCGCGCCGAAATCTACACCGGCCTCAAGTCCCTCGCCGACCGCTACGGCGAGCAAGTGCGAAGCCAGTTTCCCAATATTCCGCGCCGCGTTTCCGGATACAACCTCAACCACCTGCTCCCCGAAAGCGGCTTTCACGTGGCGCGCGCGCTGGTCGGCTCCGAAGGCACTTGCGTCACGATTCTCGAAGCCACGTGCCGCCTGGTCGAGAGTCCCCCGGCGCGCGTGCTGGTCGTCATCGGATGGCCCGACGTTTACATCTGCGCCGACCACGTCCCTCAGATCATGGAGCATCGCCCCATCGGCCTCGAAGGCTTCGACGACATCATGGTCAACGCCAGCCGCCACAAAGGCGTGAACCTCGATGCCCTCGCGCTGCTGCCCGAAGGCGGTGGCTGGCTGATCGTCGAATTCGGAGCCGACACCGCCGCAGCCGCCGAATCGCAGGCGCGCAATTTGATGCAGACGCTCGAACGCTCCGCCACTCCGCCCCACCTCGAGCTCTTCACCGACGCACGCTTGATGCGCCGCATCTGGGATGTCCGCGAGTCCAGCCTGGGCGTGACTGCGCACGTCCCCGGCGAACCGATTCGCTGGGAAGGCTTCGAAGATTCCGCCGTAGGGCCCGACAAGCTTGGCGCCTACCTCCGCGACCTGCGCAAGCTGATGCAAGCCCATCACTACGACGGCTCGTTCTATGGACACTTCGGCCATGCCTGCGTGCACACCCGCATGGATTACGATCTCGAATCCACCGAAGGCATCCGCAAGTTCCGCAAATTCATGGAAGAAGCCGCCGACCTCGTGGTACGCTACGGCGGCTCTATCTCCGGCGAACACGGAGACGGGCAGTCCCGCGGCGAACTGCTTCCCAAAATGTTTGGCCCTGAGCTCATGCAGGCTTTCCGCGAGTTCAAATCGCTCTGGGATCCCGATTGGAAAATGAACCCGGGCAAGCTGATTAATCCCTATCGGCTCGACGAAAATCTTCGCCTCGGCGCCGGCTACGATCCCTGGCAGCCCGAGACGCATTTCAAATTTCCCGACGACCACGGCAGCCTGGCCGCCGCTACCATACGCTGTGTGGGAGTCGCCAAGTGCCGCCGGGAGTCCGGCGGAGTCATGTGTCCGAGCTATCGCGTCACGCATGAGGAAGAGCACTCCACCCGCGGCCGCGCCCACCTGCTCTGGGAGATGACGAAAAGAGACTTCATCCAAGACGGCTGGCAGAGCGAAGCCGTCAAAGAATCGCTCGACCTCTGCCTCGCCTGCAAAGGCTGCAAGAGCGACTGCCCCGTTGGTGTCGATGTCGCGACCTACAAAGCGGAGTTCCTCTCGCACTACTACGAAACCAACCGCCGTCCGCTGAATGCGCAGGCCCTGTCGAAGATCGACCTGTGGCTGAGAGCCGCCTCGCACGCGCCCGGCTTGGTGAATCTAGCAACTCAACTCCCCGGCCTGCGCGACCTAGCCAAACTTGCCGCCGGAATCCCCGCCCAGCGCCGCATTCCGCCGTTAGCACCGCAGACGTTTAAACAGTGGTGGGAGCAGCAAGAACCACGTAGGGACGGCCGCCCTCGGCCGTCCAGCGGAGCGCAGCGACGCGAAGGTCACACCGTCCTCCTCTGGGCCGACACGTTCAACAACCACTTCCTCCCCGCGACCGCCAAAGCCGCCGCCGAAGTGCTCGAGGCCGCCGGCTTCGACGTCAGCGTCCCGCGCGCCCATCTGTGTTGCGGCCGCCCACTCTACGACGTCGGCATTCTCGACCGCGCCAAGGCCCTGCTCCTCCAGGTCATGGACGAACTTCTCCCCGAAATCGAGGCCGCAACGCCCATCGTCGTTCTCGAACCCAGTTGCGCCTCCGTCTTCCGCGACGAACTCACGAACCTTTTCCCCAAAGACGAACGCGCGCAGGCTCTGTCGAAGCAAGTCTTCCTGCTCAGTGAATTTCTGGAGCAGCGCGCAAAGAATGATGCCTTTCCGCTTCCGAAGCTCGCGCGCCGAGCGCTGATCCACGGCCATTGCCATCACAAGGCCATCATGAAGATGACCGCCGAAGAAGCCGTCCTCGGGCGTATGGGCATCAACTTCACTGCTCCCGCCCCCGGATGCTGCGGCATGGCCGGAGCCTTCGGCTTCGAAAAAGAGAAATACGAGGTCTCGAAGGCGATCGGCGAACTCGAACTTCTGCCCGCCGTCCGCCAAGCTCCGACCGACTGGCTCATCGTAGCCGACGGTTTTAGTTGCCGCGAACAGATCGCCCAGGAGACCGACCGCCACGCCCTCCACCTCGCCGAAGTTCTGCAGATGGCCCTGCGCGAAGCCGCCGAGACCCCCGAAGGCTTCCCCATGTTCGACCCCGCGCCGCAACACTATCCCGAAGACGCCTGGGTGCGCCCGCACCGGGCGGCGATCGAAAAAAATATGAAGCGCACCGGCTTGGCTGTGGCTGGCATAGCAGCCGGAGCGGCCCTGCTGTTGACGTTGGCCAGAAAGCGCTAAGCTAGTGTGGGGAACGCTAATCTTTGTGTGGGGACGGGCGACCCCGCCCGTCCAGCCGAGCGAAGCTCGGCAATACAGCCAAGGCCGCTGTCCCTACGCAAATATGCAACCTATTGACAAATATAGATTTACTTGCCAGACTCCCCATCTCGCCTGCTTTCTGGGACAATAGACAGAGACAAAAGGCCTCCCCATGGAAACCGCCAACCCAACCGTAGTAGCCCCAGCCTCAGCCGCAACGCCAGGTCCGTCCGCAGTCGCCGTCGTTACCCAGAACAAAACGCTACAGGGCTCGGTCCTGGTGCTGATCCAGTTCGACGTTTGCGAAGAGATCCGACTCGACGCCCTCCGCAACATCTTCGGCGCCCGCCGCCAGGAGGCCAGCTTCAAGCACCCTGCTCCAGGATACGTCCGCTTCCAGCGTCCGCCGGTCGTAGAGCCAGTCGAACCGCTGATCCTAGAAAGCGGCGAACGCCTGGACGTGCAAATCAAGTACTACGATTACGGCGTCCTGAGCGTAGTCTTCGAGCTGCCCTTTTCCGGAGACTGGGACACCCTAGTCCGCCTAGCCAGCCGCTGGGTTTGGGATACCGATTTCACCAGCTTCGCCCAGAAAATCGTCAAACAGAAAATCGAGCGAGCCCGCCCCGCCCTAGTCAAGCTCTACGACGGCTGGCTGCATGAAGATTATTTCGTCTTCCACGTGCGCGACATCGCCGGCAATCCGTCCGCCGCCGAACTGCTCGCGGCCGAGGGCGGACGCATTGCCCAGATCGTGCGCGGCGAAAACGTTCCGCTCTCCGACGGCGAGCAGCAGGAAATCATGCAGTCGAAAATTTCGTACTATCCGAACGATCTGGCCGTGATCAGCTGGAACGGCGCGTTCCTCTACGACTCCACGGCCGGCGCGGAAACCGTAATCCAGCTGCTCGAATACGCCAACTCGCAGCTCCTCGAATTCCGCCACTACGACGAACTGCTGACCCGCGAACTGCAAAGCGTCTACGATTTCATGGACCACGGCTCGATGGGCATCGCCGCCCGCTGGCGCACCGCCAAACGCGCCAGCCGCCTGCACACCGTCCTGCTCGATGTGGACGAACTGACCGAGCGAGCCGACAACGCCATCAAGTTCCTCAGCGACATGTTCTCCGCCCGCCTCTACAAAGTAGCCGCGTCGAAGATCGGCGTTAGCGATTACAAGAACCTGGTCAACCAAAAAGTCCACACCGCCGAAGAGCTCTACCGCTTCATGGTCGACCAATTCCACCAGAGCCGCGCGTTCGTGCTGGAGCTGATGGTGGTGATTATTCTGATCATCGATTTGATCTGGCTGTTCAAGGGAAGCATTCCGGTCTGAGAAAGAAGCTCTCAGCTCTCAGTCAAAGCCGCTGTCTCCACCTACTGCACGACAACCCGTCGGATGGAATGCAGTCCTCAAACAACTGGGGTGGCTGTGATCTATCAAGACGTTGTACCCACCGGAGCAGCCCGGCTGATGGGCGGAGCGTAACCGAGACTACCATGCGGGCGGTGGAAGTTGTAATGCTCGAGCCAGGGCGAGAGCTGCTGATCGCGTTCCTCGGAGTTGAGGTAATGGCGAACGTAGGCCCACTCGCGCAGGGCAGTCTGGATGAAGCGTTCGGCCTTGCCGTTGGTGCGCGGAGTGTAGGGGCTGCTGGATGCCGAGTTGAAGGCGGGCGGCGCGGAAGTGGCGGGAACGATAGCAGGAGCCGTTGTCGGTGAGCAGGCGGCGAATGGAGATGCCGTGCTGGGCGTAGAAAGCGAGGGCGGCGCGCAGGAAGGCGATGGCGGTTTGGGATTGCTGGTTGGGCAGCATGCGGGAGAAGGCGAGGCGGGAGTGATCGTCGATGGCGACGTGCAGAGCCTGCCAGCCGGCGAACTGAGGGCGGCCGCGACGACGGCCGTCGCCACGAAGGGTGACCTGCTGATAGCGGGTCCTGCCCTTGATGTCGAGATGGAGCAGATCGCCGGGAGCGGGATGCTCGTAGCGCACGACGGGCGGAGCGGGATGCAGATGACGCCAGCGGTTGAGATGAGCGCGCCGGAGGATGCGGCTGATAGTGGCGGGGCTGAGATGGGTGGCTTGGGCGATCTGATAGGCGGGGTGTAACTGGCGACGCAGAGCGATGACCTGAGCGCTCCGCTCCGACGAGGTTCGGCGCGGGCTATGGAGCGGCCGCGAGGAACGATCCCGCAAGCCGGGCCGACCCAGGGTGCGGTAGCGGCGGACCCATTTGGCGGCAGTTTTTCGGCTGAGGTTGAAGGCGGCTGCAGCCGCCTTCAACGTCACCTTCTCGATCATGATCTTGTTGGCTAAAATTTCTCGACTATGCCAGGTAAGTCGGGCATTCTGGTGAAGGTCCATTCGATCGACTCCTTCGAAGCGGATTGGTCAGCACCATCAGCTTCTCCGGTGTTGCTCGAATGGGCTATTCACTTATTGGGAACAACGTGTTGAAAGATCACAGGTGCCCCACTCATCGCGTTCCTTGCGATGAGTGGGATGCTGCGAGCGCTCCACTTCCGCATCCGCACCTGACCTTTTTCATCACAAATCACCTGTGTGGGCCATCACAGACATCCAACCCGCCATGCGCCATAATGACGATCAGATCGGAGAATCCGGACGTGTGCCTGTCTCCAGAGACGGGTATTCGAGCCCGCAAAAAAGAGGTCCGTAAGCGCTCTTCGACAACTCAACGGCCACAAGGAAAGTATGTTAAAATGGCCGGAAACAAGAAAAGCCTACCGCTAAGTCCTTATTGTTGAATACTTTGAAGTTAAGTAACTTATTTATCAATGCTTTGCGGGAAAATAGGGGGGGGGTACCCCAAGGTACAGCCTGGGAGCATCCCTGAAGAATGGGATTCTGACAGCACAAGAAAGGGAGCCAGAAGACCAAGGCTCTTACTGAGAACCGAGAACTGAGAACCATTCAGGCAAATCTCACCTTAACATCCGGCCCCTTATCCAGGTGAATGCTCTCAATAAACCGCACCCGTCCGGTCCTCAAAGTCAGAACCACCGAAGAAGTCCGAGTCCCTTCGCCAAAGAAGCGGACGCCTTTCAGCAGCGCGCCTTCAGTCACGCCGGTCGCAGCGAAGATCATCTGCTTCCCCGGAGCCAGGTCTTCCGCCTCGTAAATCTTGTTCTTGTCTTTAATCCCCATCTTCGCAATGCGCTCTTCCAGTTCCGGTTTGTCGATGATCAGCCGTCCCTGCATGTATCCGTTCAAGCAGCGGATCGCGGCCGCCGTAATCACGCCTTCCGGTGCTCCGCCCGATCCCATGACCGCATGCACCCCGGTTCCGATCACCGCCGCCGCAATGCCCGCCGAGAGATCGCCGTCGCCAATCAGCCTGATGCGCGCGCCCGCCTTCCGGATATCGGCGATCAGCTTCTCGTGCCGCGGACGGTCGAGCACCACCACCACCAGATCCTCCACGCCGCGATGCAGTCGCCGCGCGATATTTTTCAGGTTCACGGACACCGGAGCGTCCAGTTCCACCGCGTTCTTGCACGACGGCCCGACCACGATTTTTTCCATGTAGCAGTCGGGAGCGTGCAGCAACCCGCCTTTTTCCGAAGCCGCCAGCACCGTAATCGCTCCTGGCGATCCGGTGGCGCAGAGGTTCGTGCCTTCCAGCGGATCGACCGCGATGTCGATTTGTGGAACCTCGCGGCCGTCCCGATACGTTCCGCCCACCTGCTCGCCGATATAAAGCATGGGCGCGTCGTCGCGCTCGCCCTCGCCGATCACAATCGTGCCGCGCATCGGGACCGTGTCCATCGTCTTGCGCATCGCCTCCGTCGCCGCCTGGTCGCTCAGCGGACGGTCCCCTTGGCCCATGGTGCGCGCCGACTCGATGGCCGCAATCTCCACCACGCGCAAGAATTCCAGCGCCAGATCGCTCTCAATGTTTTCCCCAAAATTCTTCGCACGCGGTTCGGTACGGGTTTGAGTGGCCATAAATTCCTCCAAAATAAATGCGACCTAGGAATATAGTCCCTTCGGAGCAGAGATGGAAGGGCCGGCATCACAACGTAGCAAACCTGCCGCCAGCATCCCCAACGGCAAACCGTCTGCTAATCTTTCCTCATGACCCCTGAACCCACGACCGCTGGACCTGCGACCACTGAACCCATGACCACTGACCCGACGCCCACCGAACCTACGACGGCCGCAACGGCCAAAAACCGCAAGGAACCGTCCTACCTCTTCTCCGAAAAGCAGGTTGCAGAAAAGAGCGAACTCGCACGGCGTTTTCTGGACAACCGCACGCGTCTAAATGAAAATGTCCACAAAGCCGACAACCTCCTCGTCAAACGCTTCTACATCCTGGATCACAACACTTATCTCGAAGGCGCTCTGCCCGCGAAATACAAAGAATTGATGGGGCTCGCGGCCTCCGCCTGTTTGCGCTGCGACGACTGCCTCTACTACCACGCGATTCAGTCCTACCGCCTGGGCGTGACCCGCGCCGAGCAGGAAGAAGCTATCAACGTGGCGGTGGTGGTAGGCGGCAGCATAGTGATTCCGCACATACGGCGCCCGTACGAATTGCTGACCGAACTCTACGGCTGAAGTGGGTACCGCACTCGCGACGCACGCCGCGTAAACGACCCGGCGGGGATTGACGCGTTCTGAACGAGAAGCATATAGGTCACGCTCGCCCCGATGAGTGTAGGGCGGACACTCTTGTTCGCCAGTGTCATCGGATAAGGACTTCGGGAGAAACGTGGAATCGTCGGCTACTCCACGTTCCAACCGCTCACTTCGATCTCTGGCTTCGCCGCGCCCAGGCTGCTGGCGCGATATGTTGCCGTGATCTCCCGCGTTTCGCCGGGCAGCAGCGAAATGTAATTGTCCTGCCAGACCACCGGCAGTATTTCCTCGCCGCCTTTGCCTTTGTCCAGCTTCAGGCGCACGAAAAACGCCACGGACTTGCTGGGATTTTCTACGGTGACGCGGGTCACCGCGTCTTCGCCATTGTCGTCGCGCTCCCTGCGGCTAGATACGTTCAGCCTCACCTTGGGCAACTGCGCGAGTGCGGTATAATCCGCATACGACGCGGTTGGAGTCGTGTACCAGTTCGACTTCGCCCACTCGATCCTTTCCGGTTTCGTCGAGAGCCAATAGAAGTTCGACCCGACCAATTTGCCGCTGCCATCGGTGATACGAAGATCCAACAAGTATGCCGGCGACAGCCCTTCAATCTGCGGCAGTTCAAACACTTTCGCAGTACTGTCGGCGACGGCATCGAGCGCAGTCTCTTTAGAAAATTTCTGCGTTCCATCCAGATTGAACACCCGCGCTCCCAGTTTCAGGCCCTTGGCATCCACATATTGGCTACTCACGAGCCACACCGAGTGATCGTCGTATCCATAGACCGGGTCGAGCGCCTGCAGCGCTTTCTTCGCGCCGAAATATCCGCCGCCCGGCCGTAGATAGTAGTCGTACAGATGCCAGATCATCGAAGGCCACGCGTTATTCAGCATCCACTGGATAACGCCCGTCGAAGTGTATTTGTTGCGACTGTAGGCCTCGAACATGGCACGCACGCCTTCATAAGCCATAAGTTGCGATTTGTAGGTGAAGTCTTCCGCGCTGCCGGCCTTTCCGTAACGCGCATTCAGCGTGTCGCTGAACATCCGTATCGTAGTGAAGGCGCCGCCGCCCGCGTGGAAATTCCAGTATTCATCCCCAGGACCATCCACCGGCCCATCCACCGACCGATCCAAGCCCCCTTCCACCGACCAAAGATGATCTTTGGGAACCATGCGTTCGACGCTCTCCATCGGCGGAACCGCCGTTCCCATGCTGGTTTCGGTGTTGAAGCCTAAGCCCCGCCACATCCGCCAGCGTTGCAGGTTTGCTCTTCCACCTGACGATGTGCATCCGCTTCCCAGTACGAAGGCGCCACGTATTCATAGGGCCCGCTCATCTTCACGCCGCTTGCGCCGGTCACCGTGCTCGTCTTCGCCGTGGCCGAAGACACCACGGGATTCGGCCATTGCAGCTCCGCTTCAATCTTCAGATACATTTCTTCCACGGCCGGCGGAGGAGGATTGTCGCTGCCATTCAGCCACGCCAACAGGCTGGGATGTCCTCTCAGCCGGTAGATCTGGTCGCGCAAAGAGGACTTCGCGATGTCGTAGTCTTCATCTTTCCAGCTCCCCCAGCGCTCCCAGAAATCGCAGCAGCACCACCCGGCCATCACCAGGATGCCCTGCTGGTCGGCCATTTCAAAAAATTCTTCGGTCTCGAGTTTGCCCTCCAGCCGGATCGTATTCAGTCCCAGGTCGCGCACGTAGCGGAACTCGTCGGCAAGCCGCTCCGAGCTCTGCCGAAGCAGCATGTCTGGCGTCCAGCCGCCGCCGCGAATCAGGATGTTCTTGCCATTGACCTTGAACAGGCGTTTGAAGCGACCCGGCGCCTGCTCGGCGACTTCGGATGTAATCTCGCGAATGCCGAACTGCGTATGGGACAGGTCAGAGATCTCGCCCCTGTCCCCGCCGCTCGCCTCGCTATTTGCCACGCGATTTGCGACACGATTTACGACAAACGAAAGATTCAGTTCGTACAGGTTCGGCGTCCCCATTTGCGCCGGCCACCATAGCCGCGGATTGCTGAGGTTGAGCTGCGGATATTGAGCCGGCGAGAAGACCACGTCTTTCGACTCTCCCGCCTCGAGTTCCACCGCTTGCGCGAATTCGGTGTTTTCGATTCTGCCCTGGAGCGTCCCTTTTACCGGCTGATCGCTGGCATTTTTCACTAGCGCCGTTACCGTCAAGTGGGCGGCACTGGTATTTGCATCGGCAGCGGGCAAATCCACGCGCGAGAGCACCGCCGCGTGCCGCAGCGCGACCGGTCCACTCGTCGTCAAATACACCTCGCGCCACAGCCCCATGTTCTTGTCGGGAGGCAAGGGGTTCCAGTCCACGAAAGTGATCGCCAGGCTGTTCTCCGTCGGCGCCCACACCTGCACCGCCAACACATTCGTTCCGGGCCTGACCGCGGCCGTAACGTTGAACTCGTAGGTCCGCCATGCGCCGGCGATTTCCTTCGCATTGGCGAGCTGTTTTCTGTTGAGAAAAATGTTGGCGCGGTAGTTGATGCCGCGGAAGTTCAGCCACACGGTTTTCCCGGCGTACACAGAGGGCAGCGTGAACTCCTTGCGATACCACCACGAAGCCGCATAGGGACTGCCGGGCGGCATCGGAATATTGGAAAAGTTGAAGCCGATGGGATAGCTGACGCCCGGGTACTGCCGCAGATTCATGGCGTAATAAGGATCCGGCAGCAGCCCGTTCTTTACTTGCGCTGCCACCACCGTCGTCGGAACCTCGGCCTGGATCCAGTCCCCGGTTTGGAACGACGCGCTGGAGATCGCTTCACCCGTTGCCCTTGCCTTCGCGGAAGACTGCAGCGCCCACCCTTCGCGCAAAGGCAGCGTCAGAGCAGGAGCCCGCTCGAACCTGGGCTGGGCGGCTGCGATTGCAAGCGCAAGAGCAAAGAACGGGATCAAGAGCCGCGATGTCTTCATGAAAGTGTCCCGGATAAATTTAAGGATCTGGATAAATTTAAGGATGAAGAATGGGGAACGAGGCCAGGATGACAAAGTCCGGCGAATAGAGAGTTGAATGGGAGTTGCAGAGCGGAATCTCGCTTTCACCAAAGGCAACTACCCGAATCTCGCCCGGTACTCTTTCAAAACGCACCGATCCATCACCACAAACATTCCGGCCTTTCGCGCCTTCTCCGCCGCGCGTTCGTTGATCACGCCTTCCTGCAGCCAGATCGCCGGAATCTTCAACTGGATCGCCTCCTTCACGATCTCATCCACGAATTCTGGCCGCCGGAACACATCCACCAGATCGATCTTCTCCGCCACTTCGAGCGGCATTTCGAGCAATGACGCATACGACTTTTCTCCGAGCGCCTCCGCAATCCGCGGATTCACCGGGATAATCTTGTATCCGGCCGTCTGCAGGTACGCGGAAACGCCGTGACTCGGGCGCATCGGACTGCCCGACAATCCCACCACGGCGATCGTCTTCGCCCGTGATAACAGTTCGTAAATAGGATCAGATTGCTTCAACCGCTGCTAATTCCTTCTTTTTTCCATCTTTTGAGCATACAAGCGCATCGCCAGCTTGCGAATCGTGTCCGCAACCTCCTTGTTCCCCGATAGATTCTTCAGGTCATGAACTAGCAGGTTCTTCATCAGTGTCAGAGAGACATCGAGCGGCGTGCGCGGATTGAAGACCAGGTTCCGCATGATGCTGTAATTCTTCACAAACTTCCGCTTCATCGGAATCGTGCGCAGCACCGCCTCCAGCACATTTTTCTGCGTGGCAAAAGCTTCCACCTCGCCCTCCGAAACTTTGGGCGACTCCAGCACCGCCACCGCTACCAGCTTCGTCGAATCGCGAATCAGGATCGCCCGGTCCTCCTTGCTGCCGCGCATCGCCAGCGCGATCCGGCCCTTGATGTCGAGCTTGGCAATCTTCTGCAGCGCACTGTCGCGTCTTTCCTCATGAACGGGAATTGGTTGCCTCTTCCCAGGGGCAGCGACTGTGGCTTCAGCAGACTTTCCCGCTGCCGCATCAGCACTTTCACTGCCCGTGGCAGCAGCGGCCTGCGGCGCAACCTCACCCGCCGCCTCGCCGCCCGCGTTTTCGTCCGCCATTCCTAGGGGCTGGAAAGGCATGGGCTGGAACGGTTTGCCTTTTTCGGCTGCCAGTTCCGCCGCGTTCTCTTCCAGATACTTTGTGACCGTACTCTCGATAACGTGGTCCGGAACGCTCATTTCCGTCGGGTCCCGATCTCCTGCCCGTCTGCTTTCCAATGCCGTCAGCTTCTTTGCAATCTCGCCGAGTTCAGGTGGACGCAGGTGGGCATTCGTCTGCAACGCCTGCAACAGGCGCAGAGAGTTCATTACTCGCGGGCTCGTCAACAAAGCTTCTACGGCCGAGCGCGTCCCTGCCACTGCCATCCCCGCCAGAGATTCTTCGCTGACCGTCGGATTCTCCGCCAGTGCCGGCAGCAGAGAAGCCCTCACATTCTCCAGAGAAAGAAAATATTCCAGCACCTCAGGGCTGGTCTTGGGATCGGCAGCCGCGGCCAGGCTGGCTTTTTCGTCCCAACCGGCGAGCGTTAGACGCGCCTGCTCACCAAACAATTTGTGATGGAGCGCCAGATAAACCAGGATCTCAATCGTCTCCCCAGGCGGCACCGCGAGGGCGCCGCGCGCCGCCGATTGCATCAGGTTCGACGGAATCTGCGAATCGCGGATCAGATCAAGCATTCGCGGCATCGTTTCATCTCCCGGAATTGGCTGCAGATTTCTTCTTCGCGGATCTTCCGTCTCTGGACCGCGTGTTCGTGCCCACCACCCGCTCCAATTCCGCAACTGCAATCTCCAGTTCGCGCGTGATGCGGTTCGGGCTTCGTCGCTGGTATTCGTCGCTCAAGGCGCGATAGTACCAGAGCGTGCCCTCCTTTTTTCCCGTGAACCGCGCCCAGATCGCCTCCCCGTGTTGCCGGTAATCCGCCAGAATCGTGCGCACGTTGTGCAGTTTGTCCGACGCCGAAACCAGCCTCGTATTGACGTCGGCGTGCTTCACTTCGCGTAGATAGTCTTTCTTCCGTTCCACCCACTCCGGCTTCGGCTCGCCGAATGAATCCGTACAACCCTCCACCATCTTCGCCACCCGCGCGCCAAACTGCTTACGGACTTCCCGCAGCCTCGGCATGCCGCCGCAATCTTCGACCACATCATGCAGAAACCCCGCGATCGCCATGTCTTCGTCACCGCCCGCTTCCAGCACCAGCGAAGCCACCGCCATCAGGTGCGAGATGTAAGGCACCGCCGACTGCTTCCGAGTCTGTCCGATGTGTTTCTCGGCAGCATAGCGAAAGGCGCGCTGCAGGCGGGGTCCAAGCTTCGGAGGCTTCAGCGGAATCTTTTTTCTATCTTTCATAGAGCCGCAACCCTAAACCCATGTCATCCTGAGCGCAGCCAAGCAATTCGCGGAAGCGAATTGCTTGGCGGAGTCGAAGGACCCCTACAGTTTTCCCCCGCCCGCTCCCTCGCAGGGAGTCCTAATCATGCCAGCCGATGGCGACCCCCAAAGGAGAAACCGAGAATGGCACACGTTGCACTCTCACTGCTTTTTCTCGCCCCGGCGCATGCGCAGATAAGCCTGCATCACCGGCTGCAGATCGCCATCCAGCACACGATCCACGTCGCCGATCTCCAGCTTCGTGCGGTGATCCTTGATCATGCGGTAAGGTTGCAGCACATACGACCGGATCTGCGAACCGAAATCAATATCCAGTTTCGAATCCTCAATCTTTTTCGTGACCTCGCGCTTTTTCTCCAATTCGAATTCGTAAAGTTTGGAGCGCAGCATGCTCATCGCCTTCTCCTTGTTCTTATGCTGCGAGCGTTCATTCTGGCAATTGGCTACCAAGCCCGTCGGGATATGCGTGATCCGCACCGCCGAATCGGTTGTATTGACGTGCTGTCCACCCTTGCCGCTCGAACGGTAAGTGTCTATGCGAATATCCTCGGGTTTAATGACGACCTCAATGCTGTCGTCGATCTCGGGCGAAACGTACACGCTGGCAAACGACGTATGCCGCCGCTTCGCCTGATCAAACGGCGAAATCCGCACCAGTCGGTGCACGCCAATCTCGCTGGTCAAATAACCGAACGCATACTGGCCAATCACCGAAAATGTCGCGGACTTGATTCCGGCTTCTTCTCCGGGCTGGTAGTCGTACATCTCCGTCTTGAATCCCTGCCGCTCCGCCCAGCGCAGATACATGCGCAGCAGCATCTCCGCCCAGTCCTGCGATTCAGTTCCGCCTGCGCCGGGATGAATGGTCATGATCGCATTCAGCACGTCGTTCTCGCCCGAAAGCAGCGTCTCGGTTTCCACGCGATCCACCAATTCGCGCAGAGAGTCCAAGTCGCGCTGCAAGTCCGCCGCAACGTTCTCACCTTCGCCGGCCAGAACGAAATAGGTGGCGATGTCGTCGGTCCGGCGCGCCAGGTCGCCTTCCAGCGACAACATGCTTTCCAGGCGCTTCCGTTCCCGCATCACGCGCTGAGATATTTCAGAATTGGACCACAGATTGGGATCCGACGCCTGCTTTTCGATTTCGGCGAATTGCTGGCGCAGCTTGCCGGCGTCAAAGATACTCCCGCAGGTCGTGGACCTTGGTCTTTAAAGAAGTGTATTGCTGTTCCAGTTCATCTAGCATTGCGTATCACCGGGCATGTCTTATTCGGTTAGTCGTTAGTCGCTCGTCGTCAGTCGTTCGCGAGCTCTTGCTAGCGACAAACGACAATCGACTAACGACCAGACACAAAACGCGCCAGCAGCGCGCCTGCTGAAATTATCGCACATAGATATGCGAACCAATCGCCGTGCCGGGTGTAAAACGTGGTACTTGAAATCAGCGCATAAGGAGCCGCCAGCGCGGTGCGGACCTTCCGCGGAGTTGCCGCCACAATTCGTCCGTAAGGATCGATCGATGCCGTCATCCCCGTATTCGTCGCCGCCAGCAGCCACCGGTCATTTTCGATGGCCCGCATTTCGGTCTGCTGCAGATGCTGCTTCCAGGCGCCGCTGTCGCCGTACCAGCCGTCATTCGAAATGTTCAACAAAACCTGCGCGCCCTCGAGTGGTCCCTGCCGCACTTCGTCGGGAAAGATCGATTCATAGCAGATAAACATTCCAAAGCGCTCGCCTCCGGCGTCCAGTGGCGTGCGTGACGAACCGCGCTGAAACTCTCCCACTTCTTTGGTCAGGCCCCCGGCAAAGGCAAAGAGCCGCGGAAACGGCAAATATTCGCCGAAAGGCACAAGATGCATTTTGTCGTAGCGTCCAACCCAGTCTCCAATCGGGCTGACCAGGACAGCCGAGTTGAAAATCTGCGATCGTTCTTCGCCACTCCCTCCTCCGCCGTGCATAGCCGGAGCAATCCCAATCGAGCCCGCCACCACCCACGTTCCTGACTGCTTCGCCAGCGCGCTCACGGCATCGCGAAACAGAGGATCGTTCGTGTAAAACGGCGAAGGCGACTCCGGCCACACAATCAAGTTGTAGGACACGACAAACATGTCAGGAGATCCGCCCGCCTGTTGTTTCGCGGGTTTTCCTCCAGAAGGATGCAAACTCACGTCAGTCAAGTCCCGCAGCGTGTCCTGAAAAAATTCCTTCGTCCACGCCGCGCCTTCAAGAATCGGAATATTCGGCTGCACCAAAAGCGCGGTGTGATCTGTCGTCATGTGATCTGTCGCCACACGATCGGCCGTCATATGATCCGTCGCCGCCCGAGGAGGCGTCACCAATTGCCCCGCCTGCAGGATCACCGTCGCGACGCACGCCGCCACCAGCAACCGTTTCCGCTGCTCCTTCGCAACCAGAAACGCGGCCGCGAAGACGCTGTTCACGAGCAGGATTTCAAACGAGAGCCCATAAACGCCGGTGAGTGTAGCAATCCGTGTGAGCGCAAAATTCGCGGTCTGCGAATATCCCAGAAGCTCCCATGGGAACCCGGTAATCCGCGTGCGGGCGAGCTCCACCGCGACCCAAAGGAACGGAGTCGCCACCAGCGCGCGCCGCAGCGACGCTCCCGACCCGGCGGCCTTTAATCGAGCCTTATCTAATCTGGACTTGTCCAAGCTAAAGTTGCTCGATCCCGCCACCAGGGCTAGCAGCAGCCCGAACATTCCGTGATAAAGCCCGAGATACAGGCAAAACAAAATCAGCGCCAGCACCGCGGCCGGAATCGGCAGCCCGCCATAGCGATGCATGGTGTCGAAAATCCAGTAGCAGCTCCCGGCAAACCACAGAATCCCGCACACGTAGCCCAGTACGAACCCCTGCCACGGCATGGCGGGCAGCAAGCGCGCCTGACCATCCAATTGCAGAGTCTCCGGAAGGCGCGCCCGCAAGATCGCGACCAGCAGCGGCGCCACCGCAATCCAAGACAGCCCATACATCCCCGGCAGGGGAAAGATCACAACCTGCAGGACTGCCGAAAGCAGCGCCAGTCCCCACGCGCTCGAATGGATTTGCCGCACCCGCAAGGATAGCAAAGTTCCTTCCGAAGTCGGTGCAGCGCCGGCCAGATTCGCCGGCGGCAGCGGCTGCATCTCCAGGAAATCAAGGAACGGCGAACGGCGCGCATCACATCCTTGTTTCGTAGCGCCGAGGTTCATAGCGCTGATCGTGCCGCCGGTAACAGGCACCCAAGAGCCATTTACATCAAATAATGTGACCATTTACCGTCAACACTTGTCATTACTGTGCCTGAAGATCGGTTTCTGAGCCGAGTGAATCTCCGGCTCATCGCGCGAAGCATCAAATTCCCCCTTATATCCAGGTTGGCATGAAAGCGACAGAGGAGAAGACTATGCGCAAGATGAAGATGAAGACGAAGACATGGATTTTCTGGGCCGTGCTGCTCGGTCTCGCAGTGGGGTTCTTGGGCACGTCGCAAGCTTCCACATCGAAAAGCGCGCAAGAGCAGTTGAACACGTTGTTGCTCGGGAAGGATGTAAAACCTCTGGTCGATCTGCCGGCCTACAAGGATGGCGTGGATGTGTACTACGTGCCTCGGTCGAACAAGCGCACCGATGAGCGCGGAATCGATTTGGAAGAGATGACCAAGTGGCTCAAGGACAAGGGAGTGGGAGTGGACCGCGATGAATGGGTGACGATCACCAATGTCAAAATCGACGGCGACAAGGTGGAAATCCATCTGGAAGGCGGCGGGGAGGGGCGGCGGGGCAGCAATCACGCCAATAAAATGGGGGCGTCTTACAAACGGGCCGGGGGCTCGCGGCTGAATCTGAAGTTTCAGAAAGACCTGACCGACACCGACATCGCTCCGCAAACCATCCTGAGTTTCATGGCAAGAGTGCTGGACGTGAGCCGCATCGAGCAGAAGCTTCAGGAGAAGGAGATGGCGCCTGAACTTCGTGCCGCCATCGATGCGCACACCGTGCAGGAGAATATGACCTACGAAATGGTGTTGATGAGCTTCGGAGATCCCGATCAGAAGAAGGTCGACGAGAGCGACGATACGAATCTGCGCGAGACCTGGTTTTACTTGAAGAACGGGCACCGCTGGGTGGTGCACTTTGACAATGGCAAAGTGGTGAAGACGCAGGTGTTTTGAGCGTTATCGCGATTCTACGACAGTTGAGCATCGACAATCGCAGCCGTCGATAGGACAATCTGCTTGATGGTATACGAGATAGACGGTACGCGATTCTCGACACTGGAGGAGTTTTTCGCGGAGTTCAGTCGTGTTGTACTGCCCGGCTTCGATCCATTGTTGAGCAATCTAGATGCATTTGATGACGTCTTAAGCGGAGGGTGTGGCACGCCAGATGGAGGCTTCACGCTTCGATGGAAGAACCACACAACTTCTAGACAGCGACTCGGGTATGCCGAAACTGTTCGCCAGTTGGAACTGCGCTTGGCCCGATGTCACCCCACGAATCGTCCTCAAGTGGCGGAGGATTTGAAGCACGCACAAGCCCACCAAGGTCCAACTGTATTCGACTGGCTCACAGAGATAATCCACGAACACGGACCGGACGGCCGTTACGCGACGGATGGAGTGGACCTTCTGCTCGACTGACTATTTTGCAAGCGGGATGAGTGACGAAATCAGGGCGATTGCGCTTAAAACCCCCGGCCAAGGGTCTGTCCGACAGTAGCGACCCCATCCGACAACATGGTGTGCAGGTTTCAGTCTTGCCTCTCACACCTTACCAATCGAACATCGACGCCCGTTCACTGCACTTTCGGCGAATCCAGGTCCGCTGGCTTTTGATCGTCCGCATGAATTACACCATCTTCTTCGGCATAAAAGGAGCGGTGTTCGCTGTCCATCTGCTTAGGCGTCATGGTCAGCACGAAACCGTCTTTGTGGGGACGGAAGCTGACCGTGTAATCCCCCCGAACGGTGGTGTGCGCCATGCGCTTGGTGAAGGACCCGGTGCCGGCCAGCGCCTCCAGCGACCCCGTATACTTGTCATGCCGTTTCTTGTAAGCGTGCTCCGCCCGGAGCACCACCCGCATGTAGCCGAGCGCCTGCGCTTCCGAATCCGAGCGCGCCGGATCACCCGAAAACTTCGGCTGATACGTTGTTGAAGGTTGCGCCGACGTTTGAGCTGACGCCTGCGCCGACGCTTGCGCCTGCACCAACCCGAGCCCCGCAACTATCAAGCCCACCCCAAGAATCGCTGCAAAATACCGCCGCATCCGCCTTCGCTTCACCGCAAAACCCTCCTCTGACGCCTGATCTTGGGGGTTACCCCCGTAATTTGTCTCGCTCGTCAATCGTTCCAATTCTTGGCCGATTCAGGCAATCTGGAACAGGATGCAATCCTAACAGGGAAACCCAAATGAAAGCTGCCGTCGCCAGAAAGCCATTGATACGCGTTGCCGTAGTAGAAAGCGATCCTCTGCGGTTTGTGGGATTCCGGGCCCTCTTTGATACCGAGCCTGATCTGGAGCTGGTCTCCGCCTCGCTGGCCGATCTTGGCCAGTTGCCCAACATCGATCTCGTTCTGCTGGGCAATCGCGGTGGCCAGAACCTGTACGACATCATGGCCAGCATGAAAGCCGTCCGTCCCGACCTGCGCATCATCGTCACCGGCTCCGGCATGGACGATGAAAGCGTCCTCAAAGCCATCGCGGCCGGCGCCAAAGGCTACGTGGACGAGGCTGCCTCAGCGGCCGAGTTCATCCAGGCTCTCCGCGTTGTCAATCAGGGTTCAGTGTGGGCTCCGCGCCATGTTCTCTCGACCTTCATCGAACGCGTGAGCGCATCCCCCGGTCGCATCTTCCCCGCCGGGCGGATTAACTTTACCGATCGCGAAAAGGAAGTTCTCGAGATGCTGGTTGCCGGTCGCTCCAACAAAGAGATCGGCTCAGCTCTAGGCATCGAAGAACGCACCGTGAAGGCCCACGTCGCGAAACTGATGCGCAAAGTCGGCGTGCAGAACCGCATCGCCCTCTCCGTCCATGCCATCACACATTCGCTGGTGACGGCGAAGTAGGATTCATTTCCAGAACCGGCTCCCCATCCGGTCGTTTGGCCGACGCCCTGTCGGCCGCTTTCCGGCCCGAACTTTGAGACTCGCAGCAACGGACTAACTTTTGCCTTCGCTGCTCGCTCGATCTGCTTCACAGCCCGTGGTTCGTGCGGCACCTGGCACGGCATCAGGAATGCCACATCCTCCCGGAGGATGCATCAGGCGACGGCCCTGCGGACGTGTTGGTCCGTAGACGGCGCTTGCGCGGGAAGATAAGGCAATCGCGCCGAGGAGGCCCATCGCGAGCGTAGCGGGCCCAGTAATATGCTGGAAATGTCTTTTTGGGCTCTTCTCATGGAGAGAAATTTTTTCGTCGTCCGCACCAGCCAGTCGTTTCCATAGCAGGATTGGAAGCCCTGTTCGAGCAGAGTTTCCAACACGCCGGGCGCGCAATGTGGGTGGTTCCAGACGAGATGCTTGGTGTCGAACTTAGACCAGTCTTTCTCAAAAATACCGTAACCGGAATCGAGTTCATGCCACATTTCCGTCTGTGGATGCGGCGTGACGATGGTGATTTGCGTGACATCGAGCTTTAAAGAAGCCAATGTTCTCAGATCTTCAGCGATCGATCCCGGCGTCTCCGGCGGTAGGCCGATGATGTAATACCCTTGGGCGTACAGGCCAGCCCGGTCAAGTCGCTCGGCGAGTTCAAACGCGGCCTGTGCTTTCTCGTTCTTGTGCATCTGCTTCAGGATGTCCTGGTGAAAACTCTCGATGCCGAAGAGCGCGCCTTCCATACCGCGGCTTCGCCAGTCATTGAAGTTGCGCAGGAGCAAGTCCACACGCGACTGCACGAGCCAGCGGACTCGGTGGCGGGCCAATAGCTCGATGACAGCGTCGGCATGCGAGGGAAGATTGCCGAAATTCTCGTCGAGCAGCAGGACAAAATGTACGCCGTGTTGGACATAGAAACGCAGCACCCGATCCAAAGACGCAAGAGAGATTTCCTTTGGTTTCGGCGCAAACGCAGTGGTCTGGCAGAAGGTGCAGCGAAAACTGCATCCGCGTGAGGAAAACAAAATACCTAGCGGGAACGACCACCCTCCGGGCAGGCGGAAGCGTGTGATTAGCGGTGGATGCCGGATTTCATCGAGACGCGCACCCAGCATCTGTCCCAGGGCGTCTTCACTGTAGCCGGTGAACACGTGATCGAAGTGCGATTGGATGGAGGGGGTCAGAGCGCCGTAATTCCCCGCCCACAGTTCCCGGATGCCCGCCCGCCGTGCTTCAGCGGCCATCGCCAGGATGTCGTTGGTCTCTTCGAGGTAAAAGGAAAAACCCACGGCATCCCAGCCCCTCTTGAGCTGAGCAGAAAATTCGGCGCGCGTCGGATATTCCAGAATTGTAAGATGCCGAAGATTCTGCCGCAGGAATCGCAGACCAAACGAGATCGTCCGTGGCATACCGAAACGCCAGCGAAAATTCCGCGGCGCATTTTCGCGAAAATAATCGTACAGGCCGGAGTTGCGGCAACGCGTTGTCAACAAAATTCGAGGCATCTTTCGCCCCCCGGTGCAACCCACCACAGAAGCGGACTTGAGCGCGGGCAAAACTCTAGCACATCCCTCGTCCCTAGTGCGAACAAAGCGCCATGGGCTAGCCGGGACAACGACCAGGGATGAGGCTGAGGCCAGCCAACCTACGGTTACCAAAGTACAGTGACCCCAGTAATCTTGTCCGCTTCCTCCACCTGCCGCATACTCGCTTCACCTACCACAGAACCTGGGAGACGGGGCTGGAAACGGAGATTAGGGTCGCCGATTTCAGCCCCGCATTTTTTTGCCTTAACCCCGACTCACCCTCGTCACTCCCCTGGTATCCTCCGCTCTGCATCCTGCATCGAATAGAATCATAAGTAGCAAATACGACAACGGAATCCATACTCCCATCTCCCAAGAGAGGCATGATGCGAAATTTCCTCGTTCTGCTATTGCTCGTTTGTTTTCTGACATGTTTCCAAACAACGATTCTTTCCGCCAATACTGATGACGACGCCAAGGCCGCGGAAGTCCACACCAAAGCCTCCGGGCGTGTCGCAGCCGCGGGCACGGTGCTCGAAGAAATCCAGGCCGCTCCCGACCAGCGCATCCCCGAAGAAGTACTCGCCTCCGCCGATTGTGTGGCCGTGGTTCCGTCGCTGCTCAATGGTGGCTTCGTCGTCGGCGGCCGTTATGGCAAAGGCGTCGCCAGTTGCCGCACTGAAAAAGGCTGGAGCGCGCCCGCTTTCTTCGTCATTGGCGGAGGCAGTTTCGGCTTGCAGATCGGCGGCCAGGCAACCGATGTCGTTATGCTGATCATGAACAAGAACGGCATGAATAATCTGCTCTCCAGCAAGTTCAAGCTCGGAGCCGATGCCAGCGCCGCCGCCGGCCCCGTCGGACGCCACGCCTCCGCCGATACCGATTGGAAGATGAGGGCGGAGGTTCTGACCTACTCGCGCTCCCGCGGCCTCTTCGCCGGACTCGAACTCGCCGGCGCCGTCATTAAGCAGGACAAGGAGAGCACGCGCGAATTCTACGGCCGCATGGTGCCCTTCCCCACGTCTCTCAAGGGAGAAATCGAAGCCCCCAAAGATGCGTACCCCTTCTTGAGCACGCTAGCCAAGTGGGCGCTGCAGGCTGCGAAGTAGTAAAGTTCTCAGTTCCCGGTTCTCAGTTCTCAGTCTTCGAGTCAAGTCACTGAGAACTGAGAACCGGGAACTGAGAACTGTCCCAGTGCGAGAACGCCTTGAGTACGCTCTGGTCTGGCCCTGGATAAAGCTCCTGGGCTTGCTCCCCCGTCCCATGGCGCGCGCCATCGGGATCACTATCGGCTTAACCGTCTACGCCGTTTACGGACGCCTCCGTCGCGTCGGCCTGCGCAACCTGGCTCTCGCCTTCCCCGAAATGTCGCCGCGCGAACGCCGCCGCCTGGTTCGCGGCGAATTCATCTCTCTCGGACGCCAACTCGCCGAAGTCTGCCTCTTCCCCCGCTACACCCGCGAAAATGTCTCACATGTCGTCGTCTACGATGGCTTTGAGAACTTCGAGCGCGCCTACGCGCGCGGCAAAGGCGTCCTGTTTCTCACCGCTCACCTCGGAGCCTGGGAACTCTCCGCCTTCGCGCACTCGCTGCAGGGACATCCGCTGTCGATCGTCATGCGCTCCCTCGATAATCCCTACATCGACGCCCTGGTCCAGCGCTACCGCACCATGCACGGCAACCGCACCGTAGACAAAGACGATTTCGTCCGAGGCCTGCTCTCCGCCATGCGCGCCGGCGAAACCGTCGGCATTCTCATGGACACCAACATGACCCCGCCGCAGGGTGTGTTCGTCGATTTCTTCGGCATCCCCGCCTGCACCGCCAGCGGCCTCGCCCGCATCGCCCTGCGCACAGACGCCGCAGTCGTCCCCGGCTTTACGCTATGGGATTCGCAACTGCGCAAATACATCCTGCGCTTCAATCCCGCCGTCGAACTAATTCGCACCAACGATAACGAGGCCGACATAGTAGCCAACACCGCAAAATTCACGAAAGTAATAGAAGACTTCATCCGCCGCTATCCCGACCAGTGGCTCTGGGTCCACCGCCGCTGGAAAACCCGTCCGCCAGACCAGCCCCCGCTGTACTGAGCTAGCGTGGGTGTGGTTGTGTGGGGATGGGCGACTCGCCCGTCCAGGCCGAGCAACCTCGGCAGCTGCCGCGAGTGGCAAAGAAGTCGGCGTTGTGCACACCCGCCCAGGAAAGCGACAATAGACAACCATGAAGCATACCCTGCGCGATCTCGCCGAGAAGCTCGGCTGCCCTCTCCTCGGCGACAATTCCATCACCGTGGCCACAGCCTCCAGCCTGCAATCCGCCAAAAGCGACAGCCTAGTCTTCGTGGATGACGCCCAGCATCTCGACGCCGCGCTCCGCTCATCCGCTGCCGCCGTGATCGCCGGAGACTTTGCGTCCGGAGACTTCGCCGCCAGCACCACCAAGCCCATCCTGATTTCCGCCCAGCCGCGCCTCACCTTTGCCCGAGCCGCGAAGCTCTTACGCGACCCCAGCGGCAAGCGAGTTGTTCATCCCTCCGCCATCGTTCCCGCGTCCGCCGAGATCGGCAGGAACGTGGCTATAGGCGCGCGAGCGATTCTCGACGAACACGTCAAAGTCGGCGATGAAACTAACGTCGGCTCCGGTGTGGTCATTGGCGACGCGGTAAAGATCGGAAGCCATTGCCGCCTCGACCCGAACGTCACCATCTACCCAGGCACAACTCTCGGCGACCGCGTCATCGTGCAGGCCGGAGCAGTCCTCGGCAGCGAAGGCTTCGGCTACGTCCGCGATTCCCAAACCGGACGCTACGAGCAATTCCCGCAAGTAGGACGGCTGGTCATCGAAGACGACGTAGAGATCGGAGCCAACTCCACCGTCGACCGTGGCGCTCTAGATGAAACCCGCATCGGCCGCGGCACCAAGATCGACAACCTCGTCCACGTCGGCCACAACGTGCACATCGGCCAGGATGTGGTCATCGCCGCGCAAACCGGCCTTTCCGGAAGTGCGGTCGTCGAAGACAACGTCATCATCGGCGGACAGGTAGGCATAGCTGACCACGTGCGCATCGAAGCAGGCGCCATCCTGGGAGCGCAAAGCGGCATCCCAACCAAGAAAGTGATTCGCGGCAAAGGAGTCGTGTTCTGGGGAACCCCCGCCCGTCCCATTCGGGAGTATCTTAAGGAGTTGGCGTTCTTGTCGCGGTCGACCAAAAAGAACCGCTGAGCAACGAATGAATTGTCATCCCGCGCGAAGCGAGGGATCTGCCGTTCGCCGCAAGACGCAGATCCCTCGCTTCGCTCGGGATGACAAAATCTGTGGGAGCTGAGAGCTGCTTTCCCATGCCCATTGTAGTCATCGGCGGACACTCCCGCAGCGTCGGCAAAACCAGCGTCGTAGCCGGCCTCATCGCCGGCCTGCCCGCCTTCCACTGGACAGCCCTAAAAATCACGCAATACGGACACAACGTCTGCTCCGCCAACGGCGAAGCCTGCGACTGCGCAACCGCCGATCATTCCTGGGCTGTGTCGGAAGAAAAGGACCGCTCCGGCGAATCCGACACTTCGCGCTTCCTGGTCGCCGGCGCCGATCATTCCTGGTGGGTCCGCACCCAGCAAGGGCATCTCGCCGAAGCCATGCCTCGCATCCGCAAAATTCTTGCCTCGACGCAAAACGCCATCATCGAATCGAACAGCATCCTGCGGTTCGTGAAACCGGATCTCTATCTAACCGTACTCGACCCGCATACCGTCGACTTTAAAGCCTCCGCGCAAACCTATCTCGACCGCGCCGACGCAGTCCTCCTGCACTCCGCCGAAAACTCCAAGACTCCAGCCTGGGAACGAGTTTCGCTGAAACCTGTAATAGATCGCCCCATCTTTGAGATCCACCCGCCAACCTACGTGACGCCCGAAGTCATAGAGTTCGTCCGTGCGCGCCTACTGTCACTCCCCGCAAATTCGCGACACAAAACACAATTGTCATCCTGAGCGAAGCGAAGGACCTATGCGTTTTGCTCGCAGCAACGCAATGCACGGGTCAAGAAGTATGTCGGGAATACACGCGAGACGAAACTGATCCTCCCCCAAAGCCCTTCTCGGCGTCCTCTGCGTCTCGGCGGTGAAAACGCCTTACCCCGCATACATCCCAATCACCCGCTCAATCGCCCGCCGGCAGACCGCGCAAAACGCCTTATGTCGCGTGAACATGATGCAGTCCACCTCCGGACGGTAATACCCTTTCGCCTCGTAGTTAGCGCCCTCGAACGCTCCCACCTTCCCGGCAAACTTCTGCGATCCGAGCATCGCATCTTCCTTCGCGCGCTCTTTGCGGAAAAGTTCATCCATCTCCGCCTCCGACTTCCCCGCCGCTCGCAGCTCTTTCCGCTGCCGCTGGATGTCCCGCTCAAAGCGATCAAACTCCTCTTTATCCCAAGGCGTCGGAATCGGCGTCCCCGCCGCGACCAGATCCTTCCACTTCAAATTTGCCGGATCGAGCAGCGCGGTCACATTCGGCTCCCACGGTTCCGTCTTTTTTTCCGGCGGCAGATACGCCACATCCGACGTGTAGTACTCATCTGCCAGCGCGCCGAATTGGTGTCCAAACTCGTGCACCCCCACGTACCCCGCCCACAGATTGTCGATCGCCACCGTCGCATACTGATTGAAAATTCCGCCGCCGCCGTAAGTCTGTCCGTTCACCAGAATTTCGATGAACTCATACGGCGCGAACGACGCCACATCCCGCAGCGCGCGGTTCTCCGTAATCAGCACATAGCGCTCCGTGCCAAACGTATCGTACGAAGCGCCCACCGGAGACCGCCGATAAATTCCGCTCGAAGGCCGCGACACGCCTGACTCCTCCGCCGCCGGACACAGCCCCCACACGTTGAAATCTTTCTGGTGCTCGCGAAACGGCGATGTCGAAAACAGTGCCTCCATGAATCGCCGCGCGTCTTTCTCAAACTTCCCGCGCTCCGCCGCCGTGTAGCCGTCGCCCAGTACCAGCAAGTCCACCTTGGTCGCCGGATCGCCCATCTTCTGCAATTCCAGCAACGCTCCCGGCGAACGTGGACGCGACCGGTCGATGAACTTGTCCTTCGGATCCACCACCGTCTTCCACACTTCCTCCCATAGTGGGTGAAAGCCGCTCCCGGCACGCTCTTTCAGCGACACCTCCACCGGCCCGTCAGGCGTCGGAAAGCGCAGCGACTCCGAAAAGGTCCGATTCCCGTGCCGCGCCTCTTCCGTCGTCTTCCACTCCCCAAACACGGAATTGAATCCGCGTGAGTACACCAGCTTCCCACTGTCGCGCTCGCGCACTTCGAACAAATAGTCTCCCAGTTGACTGTCATCAATGGTCTTGTTCAGATTCCCCGGCCACTCCAGAGGTTCCAGCACGACCCGATCCAGGCTAAACCATTCCTCATGCGAGTTTCCGGTGTGGTAATAATCCACCCGCATGGTGCGGGGCGCAGTTGCAGAAAGATTGGACGAACGACTCGCGCCAAAACTGTGTGTGGAAAAACTGAAGACGCAAAAAAGAAGAGAGGCAACAACCACGCCAAGCGTTCGTTTCATGCCCGGAATTGTACGCTTACGAGCCCGCTTTGATCGCAACCGCCTTGTCGTTTTCAAACGTGATCGCCAGCGGCTTTCCGCCATTCGGGTAGTGAAGAGTTCGCGAACCGTAATCGCCCGACCCTTCTGGAATGCCCATCCCAATCGCGAAGCTGGCCTGTAACTCGCTCATCCCCACTTGCACCTCATGAGCGTCAATCTCTTTCCAGACATCCGCCGGCCAATGCTTGTAAAGATCGTGTGGATCTTCGATGAAGAAAATGTCATCGGAATAAATCTTGAACTCGCCGCCCTTAACCGCTCCAATCGGAGCCGCATAGTTCTTGCCCTCGAGCGAAAAGCACGTCATCACCTGCTTGATCCTCGGAGCCAGCGGAGAAACATCGGTCACCACATCCTCAATCGTCAGCTTTTGCAAAGGCGGCAGCAGTCCCGCCTCGTGCCCGAAATCCGTCTTGTGCCGCTCGCGATCGTAGGGATAGTAAGTGAGTTGGTAACCGACCTTCACCCATACCGCCTGCGCGGTCAACTGTCGCGCCGACTTCAGATCATAAGCATGCAGCTTCTTCGGCGTAACGTAGTAGTCGGCCTTCAGCGCCGTTTCCGTCTTGGGCCGAGCCTCTTCTTTCATCGCCGCGTGCCGCGAGTAAACGATGTAAGCCGCGCGCCCGCCCGCAATCACAATGGCCGCGACCAGAAAGATCTGCAGCTTTTTCTGAAACCCAGAATCGAGGGCCATGATCTAAGACCTGAGTGTGGCGAACCTTAGTGTGGGGACGGGCGCCCTCGCCGGTCCAAGCCGAGCGCAGCTCGGCAGCCTGCCCGTGCTCCCGGTAACCTTGAATTCCCTATAGAATACAAGCAAGCGCGCTCAGTGCCACTACTCCGAAATCGAACGAACCGCAAAGGAAATTCATGCCCCTCGCCCAAGATGACGTTCTGAACGCACTCAAGCAGTGCTACGATCCCGAAATCCCCGTCAACATCGTCGATCTCGGCCTGATCTATGAAATCCGCTTCGACAACGTACCCGAAGGTCAACAGGACGTCACCATCGATATGACCCTAACCGCTCAAGGCTGCCCCGAGCACGTCAACATCAGCGCCCAGGTCAAGTCCCGCGTCGAGCAACTCCCCGGCGTCCGCAATGCCAGCGTCAATGTAGTCTGGAATCCGCCTTGGACTCCCGAACGCCTAAGCCCCGAAGCCCGCAAACAATTGGGGATCGAGTAGGCAAAGCGCCCGTGTGGTGACGGCCGAAGCCTGCCCTGAGCGGAGCCGAAGGGCCCCGTCTCTAGCGAACGCTCAGTATTCTCCCAACTCCTCAAACGCCAGCGCCGCGCGCTTTTCCGCCAACTCCTCGAGCCTGCTGCCGATCTTCATCGCCAGATCCAGAAACTTCGTTCCCTGCCGCACATAGGAAGGCAATTCCTCGCGAATCTTGGCAAACTGATTCGGATACTCCGACGCCAGCACCGCCAGTCCCACGCCTCCCACCAGCACCGCCGCTGGACGTTTCCCCTTCAGCAGCAACAGGGTCGCCCCTCCCACCGATCCCGCAATCACCGCCCGCTTCCAGTTCTCCATCTCATCTCCTGACCGAAACTGCTCTCCTAGCAGGATTCTAAATCAACCCTTCTATGCTTTATACCGCCGCCGGCGTGCGCTCGAACACCCCTGTGATGCCATCTCGAACTTTCCCGTCCTGACCCTTGGAAAAGTTAAGCCGGTGGAGGGACGGGCGTCCTCGCCCGTCCAAAGTCGCGCAGCCACGGCCGCCCTCGCGAGCCTGTCCTGAGCGAAGCCGAATGGATCCAAGCCGAGCGAAGCTCGGCAACTGCCTGTAATTCTTGATTCGCTATAGCGTTACCTTCGCTGCCCCACTATCGGCGTTTTCGCCTCTGCTCTCCCGGGGACTACAATTCATTCAATGAAAGCCTACCGCATCGAGCGCATCAAGAACGGCATGAAGTTCACCTGCACCCACTGTGCCCACAGCGTAAGCACGCTCGATTTCGAGGCAAAGGACGGCAACCTCCGCACCCAAGCCGCAACCGCAATCAACCATCACGCCACTCAAGCGCACCACGAACCGCTGATAGTTTCCCCCTCCGACGGCCAGCAGCGCGGTTGGCGCTAGAGCCAGTCTCGTAGCTGGTCCTAAATAAGTTCTCGGGAAGGTCACGGCTTCACAGTTTACGGAAAAGCTCGGGTTTTGACTTGCTTTGAAGGGGTGGGGCTTCAGCCGCACCGTACGAGCCTCAAAATCAATGGCGGCTTTACAGATTGCTGAAAAACCCGATCTCGCTTTGCTTTTGGGTGGCGCAGCGGTTTGGTAAACCGCTGCGATAAGTGGCTTACTTTCGTCGACGGCTTCAGCCGCTGAGGGCGACTGCGGCGCGAAACGGGACTTTTTCAGCAATCTGTTTAGCCGCTGAGGGCAGCCGCGGCCCGCAATGCGACTTTTTCTGCAGCCTGTTCAGCTCCGCTCCAATTGCGAACCGGGAACTAACAATTGACAACTACCCCGTCACCGCTCGATCCGTGATCCCCACCCCTTCATCAATGATCGCAAACGCTTCCCGCAGTTGCTGCTCGTTGATGCACAGTGGAGGATTGGTGAAGAAGGTATTCCACCGAACGAAGGTATAGAGCCCGTTTTCCCTGAAGAACTTCCCAAGGGCAACCATCTCATCGGAAGTGCCGTTGAACGGAGCCATTGGCTGACGCGTCGCGCGATCCCGGACCAGTTCGACAATGCCGAACAGCCCAATCGAGCGCACCGCGCCCACTGACCGGTGTTTTGCCTGCAACTCCAAGCCCAGCGTCTTCATAATCGCGCCCATCTTGCGCGAATTCTCGATCAGATGATCTTCCTCATAAACGCCAATAGTCGCCAGCGCCGTCGCGCATCCCATCGGGTGACTGTTATAAGTAAGTCCACCATAGAACACCTTGTCGTCGAAGTGCCGACCGATATGTTGCCGCATACCGACAGCGCCCAGTGGAATATAACTAGAAGTAAGTCCTTTCGCCATGCAAAGTAAGTCAGGAACAACCTTCCAGTGATTAACCGCGAACCATTCCCCCGTTCGGCCAAAGCCCGACATCACTTCGTCGGCGATCATCAGAATCCCGTACTTGTCGCACAGCTTACGCAAGCCTTCCAGATATCCATCCGGCGGCACCAGAACGCCGTTCGTCCCGGTCACCGGCTCCAGGACGAACGCGGCAATCGTGTGCGGGCCTTCCAGTTGGATAATTTCGTCGATCACGGCCAGCGAGGTTTCGGCCGATTCCCATCCACGCTCGATCCCGTGATAAGGATCGAGCACGTGCACCACGCCCGGAATTCCCGGCTCCGCGGCCCATCGCCGAGGATCGCCCGTAAGGCTGATGGCGCCGGCCGTCGCGCCGTGATACGAACGATAACGCGCGATGATTTTGTTGCGTCCGGTAAAGAAGCGTGCGATCTTGATGGCATTTTCATTCGCTTCCGCGCCGCCGTTCGTAAAGAAAAACGTGTCAATGTCGCCCGGAGCGATCTCCGCCAGCTTAGCCCCCAGTCGCGCCCGCGCTTCGGTCGCCATAAACGGATTGGCATATGCCAGCGTCGATGCCTGCTCGGTTATGGCCCGGATGACGCGCTCATCGCCGTGTCCGATGTTCACCGACATCAACTGGCTGTTGAAGTCAATGAAGCGTTTCCCTTCCGGCGTCCAGAAATAAATGCCCTTGGCTCGCGCCACTGGGATGGGATCAACCTTCGATTGTGCCGACCACTCAAACAGCGTGTGTTTCTTGGTAAGATCGACCATCTCCTGGCCGGTCATGGTAGGAACCGTAGTTACAGTAGTCATAAGAGTTTTCGGACTTAGTTAGGAGTCGCTCAAAACTTACTCAGAACTGGCGCGATTGCTCCTTAGCCCAGCGCTCGACGACGACTTTCTTTTCGGTGTAGAACTCGATCGCATCGCGTCCCTGTCCGTGCATGATGCCGAAGAAACTGTCTTTCCATCCGCTGAAAGGGAAGTACGCCATGGGCGCCGCCACGCCGACATTAATTCCAATATTCCCCGCGGGAGTTTCATAGCGGAAGCGGCGCGCCGCCGACCCGCTCGAGGTAAACAGCGACGCCTGGTTGCCAAACGGACTGCGGGCCACCAGGTCCATTGCTTCGTCCATTCCCCTGGCGTGAACCAGGCTCAGCACTGGACCGAAGATTTCCGTGTTCGTCAGTTCGCTGCCCGCAGGCACACCGTCGAGCACGGTGGGCTTCACGAAATTTCCGGCTTCATATTTCGCGATCTTCGGATTGCGGCCGTCGATCACGATCTTCGCGCCGTCCCGCGCGCCGACGCCAATCAAATTCTGCACCCGTTCTTTGCTCTGCCGCGTGATCACCGGCCCCATCTGCACACCTTCGTCGAGTCCATTGCCAACGAGCAGGTTCGCCGCGGCTTCGCTGATCGAGTCGCGAAACGTTTTTTGCGCTTCGCCCACCGTCACCGCGACTGAGACGGCAAGGCAACGCTGTCCTGCGCATCCGAAAGCGCTGTCGGAAATGATCTGCGTCGCCATCTGCATGTCGGCGTCGGGCAGGACGATGACATGGTTCTTCGCGCCGCCCTGACATTGCGCGCGCTTCCCATTCGCGCCCGCGCGACCATAAATGTAGCGAGCGACCGGCGTCGAACCGACGAAGCTGATGGCCCGCACCGCCGGGTGATCGAGCAGCGTATCGACGGCAGCCTTACTGCCGTTGACCAGATTCACCACGCCCTTCGGGATGCCCGTCTTCTCCAGCAACTCGAAGGCGAGCTTCATAGTTAGCGGCACGCGCTCTGAGGGCTTTACGATCAGCGTATTTCCGCAGGCGATCGCATAAGGCAGAAACCAGAACGGGATCATGCCCGGAAAATTAAAAGGCGTGATCGCCGCCACCACGCCCAGAGGCTGGCGAATCATGGTCTCATCGATGCCGCGCGCCACATCCTCAAGGTTGTAGCCTTGCATCATCATGGGGATGCCGCAGGCGACCTCGACGTTCTCGATGGCGCGCCGCATTTCCCCTTTCGCTTCCGCGAACGTCTTGCCATTTTCCTGCGTGATGATGCGCCCGAAATCGTCGAGGCGCTCTTCGAGCAGCATCTTCAGCTTGAACAACGGCTGGATGCGGTCTTCGACGGGAGTGCGCCGCCATTTGGGATAGGCAGCCTGCGCCGCATCAATCGCGCGCGTAACCTCCGCAACATCGGAAACCGGAACGCGGCCAAGCACCTCAGCCGTCGCGGGATTAACAACGTCCAGCCACTCGGCGGCTTGCGATTCGATCCACTCGCCGTTAATAAATTGAGGGATCTTGTTGGCGGGCGGGGCGGCTATGGTCATGATAATTACCTTTCGCGGTCACGAAGAAAAGTGCGTAGGACAGCCGAGGGCGGCTGTCTCTACGTGAGCTGTGCTGTCAACGTGCCTTTCCTTTCGGCAACATGCGCCAGCGCAGCTTCGAGCACATCCAACCCTTCATCCATCTGCGCGTCGGTGATGACCAGCGGTACAAGCAGGCGAATCACGTTGCTGTAAGACCCGGCGGTGATCGTCACCAGGCCATGCTCGTAACAGTATTGTGACACTTGTTTGGTCTCTTCCTCCGCCGGCTGGCGGGTTGTCTTTGAGCGAACCAGTTCAATCGCCTGCATAGCGCCAAGTCCGCGGACATCGCCAACCAGCTCCCACCGCTCCTGCCACTTCGCCGCACACTTGCGAAAACGTTCGCCCAGCACGTTGGCGCGCGCGCAGAGGTTTTCTTTTTCGATGATGTCAAGCACGGCCAGCGCCGCCTCGCAGGCTGCAGGGTTGCCCGCGAACGTGCCGCCCAGTTGGCCGTTGCCGGGAGCATCCATGATTTCGGCGCGTCCCGTGACCGCGGCCATGGGCAAGCCGCCAGTCAGCGATTTGGCCATCGTAACCAGATCGGGTTCCAATCCCAGCCGCTCGCAAGCAAACATCGCGCCGGTGCGCGCGAATCCAGTCTGCACCTCGTCAGCGATCAGCACAATCCCGTGTTGGCGGCAGATCGCGCCCAGCGTTGGATAGAACTCCGCTGGCGGCATAACAAATCCGCCTTCCCCAAGAATCGGCTCGACGATCACCGCCGCCACCGATTCCGCCGCCACCACCCGCTTGAACGTATCTTCAATGTGCCGCGCACAGTACACGTCGCAAGACGGATACTTCATCGAGTAAGAACAGCGGAAGCAATAAGCATACGGAATACGATAAACCTCGCCCGGAAACGGCTCGAATCCCGCTTTGTAAGGATGCGTCTTACTGGTAGCGGCCATGGCCATATAAGTCCGGCCGTGGAACGCATCTTCAAAGCAGATGATCGCGGATCGCTTCGTATAACAACGCGCAATCTTAATGGCATTCTCCACCGCCTCCGCGCCCGTGTTCACAAGTATGGTTTTCTTCGGTCCCTTACCCGGCACCAGCGCGTTCAGCCTCTCGCAAACGACGATGTAACTTTCATAAGGCAGCACGTTGAAGCTGGTATGCAGAAAGCGATCAAGTTGGCGGCGCACGGCCTCGACCACGGCCGGCGCCCGATGCCCGGTATTGAGGCAGCCAATGCCGCCCGCAAAATCAATTAGCCGGTTGCCGTCAACATCTTCAACGACCGCGCCTTCTGCCTTGGCCACAAAGACCGGAGTAGCGTGAAAAGCCGCCTGCACAACAGCAGCATTGCGTCGTTTCATCAGCGCCTGGGAGCAAGGTCCGGGAATGGGTGTGCGCAGTTGAATGGTAGACATAAGTCAGTTCTCAGCTGTCAGACCTCAGTTAGTGTCTGCCCGAGCCAAGGTCAGGTTCTACTGGCAACTGACCACTGGCAACTGGCAACTGCTTCTCAGTACCAGCCGATCGGAGCTTCGTTCAGATTGATGTACACCTGCTTAGTCTCAAGATACTCTTCGATGCCCCACGGCCCCAGCTCACGGCCAAAGCCCGACTGCTTGTAGCCGCCCCAAGGCGCTTCTACATAAGTCGGCTGCATGTGGTTTACCCACACGATGCCAGCACGCAGCGACTTCACCGCGCGAATAGCTTTGAAAATATCACGCGTCCAGACGGCAGCGGCCAGCCCGTAGGGTGTGTCGTTCGCGATCTTCAGCGCGTCTTTCTCGTCGTCGAATGGAATCAACGCCGCGACCGGTCCGAAGATTTCTTCGCGAGCGATGCGGGCGTTGTTATCGACATTATAGAAGATAGTAGGCTGCACATAGTACCCTCTGGCGAACTTATCGACCCGCCCGCCGCCCGCGGCAACTTTGGCTTCTTTCTTGCCGATCTCGAGATAGGAGCAGACGCGGTCGTATTGTTCTTTCGAGACCAGTGATCCCATCTTCGTTTCGCGCTCCAGTGGTGGACCGATCCTGATCTTCTTCGCCTTCTCGGCCATGGCTTCGACAAACTTGTTGTAGATCGATTTCTGCACCAGGATGCGGCTGCCGGCCGAACAGACTTCTCCCTGGTTGATGAAGACACCAAACAGCGCTCCATCGATGGCGGCCTCAAAGTCGGCGTCGGCAAAAAAGATATTAGGCGACTTGCCGCCCAGTTCGAGCGTCACGCGCTTCACGGTATCGGCGGCTTCCTTCACAATAATCTTGCCGACAGCAGCCGAGCCTGTAAACGCGATTTTGTTTACGTCCGGATGCTTGACCAGCGGCGATCCGCAGGTTTCACCGAAACCGGTGATCACATTCACCACGCCCTTCGGCAGACCAACCTCCTCGAACCACTTTGCCAGTTCAAGCGCGGTGAGCGGCGTTTGCTCGGCGGGTTTGAGCACACAAGTGCAACCGGCAGCCAGTGCCGGAGCCAGTTTCCATGCAGCCATCAGCAACGGATAATTCCACGGGATGATCTGCCCGGCGACCCCCATCGGTTCTTTCAGCGAGAGGCTCATCGCGTTGTCGGGAACGGGATTCACGTAGCCGAGAACCTTCGTGGCCAGCCCGCCATAGTATTCGAAGCACGTGGCCACGTCGTTGATGTCGAACTCCGCTTCAACAATCGGCTTACCCGAGTTACGGCATTCGAGTTCGGAGAGCGCGGGCAGGTTCTGGCGCACCTTTTCAGCCAGGCGGAAGAGAACGCGTCCACGCTCCTGTGCCGTGGTGGTCGCCCACGGACCTTCCTCAAACGCGGCCCTGGCAGCCGCGACCGAGCGGTCAACGTCGTCCGCATTCGCGTCGGGTACCTGTGCAATGACCTCTTCGGTCGAGGGATCGTACACGGGGAATGTCTTAGCCGACTTACTTGCCACCCACTCGCCATCAATCAGCATCGAATAGCTCTTGATGTCAGTTGTAACTCCACCAGGCATAAGTCCTCCACGAAAACGGCTTGTATGGGGACGGGCGCCCTCGGCCGTCCATGCCGAGCGAAGCTCGGCCGTCCCTACGTGAACCACTCTTCTATTCAACCACGGCGACATGCGGAGCTTTCAGCCGCCCGTACACAAAAAAGAAAAACGCGGCCAGCGCCAGAAAAAACACCGTAAAGCCGCACATCTTCGCTTCATACCTCCAGACTGAAGTGATCTGCTTAGCCGGAAAGAATGCCAAGGCGATTCCAAGCGCCGTTGTCACGAAGCCGCAGATCCCAGAAACAATCAGCGTGCCCCGGCCATAGCGCGCGCCCGCTAGGTCACTCCCGAAAGCAAACTTCAGCAGCGCCGCAAACACATACAGAAACGGCACCAGTTGCAGAACCACCGCCAGCGAAAGCATGGTCTGGAACGCTTCCTGCACGCCTCCCGACGCATAAAAATTGATGACGATCAATATAAGCGATACGACCGCCTGCACGATCAGGGCCGCGTAAGGAGTAGCGTACCTCGGATGCACCCTCCCCAGCCACGCGGGCATGTACGAATCCAGCCCGGCGACGAAAGGAATGCGCGCTGACCCGCCCATCCATGCCGAGCCAATCCCTGCAATCGAAAGACTTAGCATCACTGCAAACGGAGTGATAATCCACGCCACGCCAACTTTGCCGGCCATATGGCTGACCGCCTGCACAATGCCCTGCAGCACACTGATGTCGTTCTTACCGACCGCGACCAGCAGCGTCAGCGTTGCCCCGATGTAAAGCAACCCGGAAGCCATGCCGCCCCACGCCACCGCGCCCGGCAATGTTTTCTGCGGATCCCGGATTTCATCGCCCATCACCGAAGCAAGCTCAAGCCCCACCAAGCCGAAGCAAATTACGCCGAACGAATTCAGAACGAACCTCGGGTCCGGCGGAATCCGAAAATCGGCAGCGGTTACGGTCGTGCCAAAACGCGAACAGACAGTAACTCCCAGACCAATCAGAACCGCCGCCGCGACAAATGTTCCGATAGCGCCCAGATTGTTGAGCCACTTCCCAACTCCCAGTCCAACAATGTTGACGACCGTAAGCAGCGCCAGCAGCGCCAGAGAAGCGGTCATCGCGAAATTCTTGTTGTCGGCAAGCGCCGCGTGGCCCGGGCCCATCGCAAACACCGTCACGCCGACGAAGTAGAGCATCACCGTCGGCACGTAAAGCATGTTATTCGTCCAGTAACACCAACCGGAGAGAAAGCCGTGAAAATCGCCGAACACTTCTTTCGCCCATAAGTACACTCCGCCCTCGCCGGGGTAACGATGCGCGAGTTCGATCACCGCGATCCCTTGCGGCCAGAAAAACAGAAGCAGCGAGATGATCCACAGCCAGACCGTCACGCCCCCATTGGCAGCGATGCTCGGGACGACGTTGAGATTGAAAACGGCGACGACAAACAGCAACACCAAGTCAAAGCGTCCGAGGACGCGCTTTAAGTGCGGCTGGTTGGGATCAGAAGTCATCGTCAGAAGTCATCGGATGATTGGGTCATCGGGTGATCGGGCCATCTACCCCGTCCGGATCTCGGATTTTCAATCACCCGATGACCCGATGGCGAGATGACCCGGATCCAATTAGTGTGCCACTACCGCTCCCAAACGCTCATGCTGCGCGGCAGCGAGAGACGGGGCTACGTCGGCAAATGCCTCCAGGTGCTTGTCGATGTCGGCCTCGGTGTGCTGCACGGAAATCGTCCACTGCTCGTCCCACCAGTAAGGCTGGCACATCACGCCGCGATTCACCATGCCAAACCAGTAATGCCGCCACAGGTCGACGTCGATCGCCAGCCAGTCCCGGTAGTTGAGAATCTCCTTCGGATACAACATCAGTACGCCGTTTGCCCCGGCGCTCACGATGTAGCCCTGCAAGCCGACTTTCGCGGTGGTCTTCTTGTATCCTTCGGCGAGCTGATTACTAAGTTGTTCGATATGCGCGTAGTTATCCCGAGTAAGCACCTCGCGGAAAGTCGCCAGGCCAGCCGCCATCGAAATCGGATTCGTGTTGTAAGTGCCGCCGTGGAAAACTTTGTGGTCTGAGATCAAACTCATAACCCGCTTGTGCGTGCCGAAAGCCGCCAGCGGAAATCCACCGCCAATCGATTTCGCCAGGCAGATCATATCCGGCCTCACGCCGAAGTATTCCGATGCTCCTCCCCAGCACAGCTTCGCGCCCGTCTTGACTTCGTCGAAAATCAGCAGCGCGCCATGCTTGTCGCAGAGCGTCCGCAGGCCTTCCAGAAATCCTTTCTGCGGCATGCAGATGCCGACGTTCATCATGATCGGCTCCAGGATGATGGCCGCAACCTCATTCGGATTCTCCTTGAACCGGCGCTCCACCGTTTCCAGGTCATTGAACGTCGCAATCAGCACGTTCGCGATACTCGCCTTCGGCACGCCTCCCCCCGCCGACACAGGTTTCGGATTTTTGATATCGCCCAGATCGTCGCCGGGCGGGTGCGGCTTCACGCTGACCAGCGCCGCATCATGCAAGCCGTGGTAACCGCCTTCGAACTTGATGATCTTGTCGCGTCCCATGGCGGCGCGAGCCAATCGAATCGAATGCATGGTGGATTCAGTGCCGCTGTTGCCGAAGCGGCACATCTCCACCGGAAAGCGCGTGCAGATTTCTTCCGCCAACTCCCACTCCATGTTGTGCGGCATGCCATAAAGGGTGCCTTTATGCAGACGGCCTTCGACCGCCTTGACCACCGCCGGATGCGAATGGCCCGCCATGAGCGCGCCGAAACATAGATTGTGGTCGATATATTCGTTGCCGTCGAGATCGCGAAACTTGCTGCCCGACGCTTCCGCCACGAAGATCGGATACGGTTCGTAGGCGCGATAATTGCTGGCCACGCCCAAGGGCAGGCGCTTCAGGTTCTTCTTATGCGCTTCGGCGGACTTCGGAGTGCGGCGCTCGAAGGCATCGAGCTCTTTTTGCAATGCGGGGTACATCGTGATCTCCAATAAATCTCAGGCCGGGTAGGCCATTAGATTGGGCCGGACGGTCGAAACCGCCCGGGATTCGGACTAGAAATACAATTTTAAAGCAAACTGCACCAGGCGTGGATCCTGGGCTTGCGTGATCCTCCCAAACTCAGTCGGGCCGTCAGAGAAGTGACCGTCCGGGTTGAAAAAGTTCGTATGGTTGAAAATGTTAAACATCTCCGCCCGGAACTGAAAATACGTGTTCTCGGTTATTGAGATCTTCTTATGGACGGCGAAGTCCCAGTCCTGAAGCCCAGGGCCGCAGCACAGACTGCGCGGTGTGCCATTGTTGAACTGGCCGAGCGGCGGGACCGGAGAATTCATTGGATTGGGGGTTGCAGCAGTGGCAAAATCATTGGGGTTGAACCAGAAATTGCCGTTCGTCTTCGGATTGAGTTTTTGGAATGGCGCCACCAAACTCGGAGCCTCCGTGCCCAGAAAGAAGACACTGGCAATCAGTTCGGAATCGTCTTCACTGTCCAGGCGGATGGGAAAGCCGCTCTGAAATTGGGTAATGCCCGAAACGGCCCAGTCATTTATGACTTTCCCCGTGGCGCCCGAATGCTTCCGAATCGGTAACTCCCAATCGTAACTAATCACAAAGCGCTGATGGGAATTAAATAATGACAAGCCACGACTACGCTTAGAATTGAACGGGTCAAGGGTTTCTTCAAAAGTCGATCCATCATCCAGGGACTTACTGAGAGTGTAGGACGCCTGGAACTGCAAGCCATGAGAAAAGCGCTTTTCGAGCATTGCTTCGAACGCGTTATAGGCGGAACTGGCGATGGTGTCTTCGGCGAAGATATCGCTAAACACCGGAATTCCATCCACCGGACACCCGATACCGGTCAATGGATTGCAGGTGGGTGAGGAGTAGGGACGCAGTCCCACAAACTGCAAAGTCTGCCCCGCGCCCGTGCCGGTTACGACCTGCCCATTAGGCATATGAAATTGGAAACCAGGCGGAACCGTTACGGTCCATTGCGTGTCCTGCAAGAAGGGACCACAGTCAGTCGGTGTTCCAAATGAAGTCACATAGTTCTGATTCATGGTGTATAGCGTCATCATGTCCACGCAGGTCTGCGGATTCGATGGGTTAATGTCGTGCGAGGCCAGCAAACGATGTCCCTGCGACCCTACATATCCAAGCTGCAACATCGTATCCCTCGAAAGTTGCCGCTGAATGGTGAGGTTGTATTGCGCGGTGTACTGCGTCCGCAGGTGGGGCTGGAACTCACCGTAAAGAAGGATAGGCCGGAACAGCGACAGATCCGCCGGTTGACCGGGCTTCGGAGTAATAATACCGTTGAACGGATTCGGCGCGGGCGTGCCTCCCGCCTGGTAAACGAACGGCGTGTTAAGAAAAGTCTCGTACAGCGACGAACTGCCTCCAAACGGCGGTTCGGCGCCGAATTGTGCCATCACCAGTTCTTCAATCGGGTTGTAGAATATCCCCCAACCGGCGCGAATGCTGGTCGTGCCATTCTGGCCAAAAATCTCTCTCCAGAGACCACCGCTGGCATTAGGACTGTAAGCTAAGCCCACACGTGGCGCAAAAGCCTTGTAATAGGTTGAAGTCAACCCGGCAGGAACGCCACGATCGCCCGGTACCACCAATCCAGTGGGCGTCGTGCCGGTATTGGCACAGGTTGGATTCGGCACGCCCATGTTCCCCCAGTAGGATGCGCTCGTCGAGATCGTACAGGGATAGACAGTGGAATTTTGCCCCGGCCGGAAAGTCTCTACGTGTCCGCTGATGTCTGTAAGTGGAGTATCGAGTTCCCAGCGCAGACCATAGTTGAGAGTCAGATTCGGCTTAACCTTCCAGCTATCTTGCGCGAACGGATAAACCGACGTGCCGCGAATATTCTCACGCTGTCCCGATCCTTGAATATAGGTGTCGTTTAGCCCCAGAAGGAACTCCCCGTAGTTATCCCCGTCCCCCGGGAGAATCGCGTTGGGGCCACTATTGTTGAACGTAAAATAACCATTGACGTCGAAGTAATAGTACTGGTCAAAACGGGCCCGGCGGATATCGGCGCCAAACTTGAAAGTATGGTTGCCCTTCACCCAGGTCAAATTGTCCGACCACTGAAAACTGTTTCCGACTTGCGGAAGTTGGCCCTCGTAATTATTACCAATCACAGCGCCGCCGCCGATGTCGATGTCTGGGACTCCCGTGAGGCCCGCGGGTAAACCGGGCGTGATTCCGCCTTTGGTATCACCATAACCGGCGAGAAGCGTGTTGATGGGTCCAGAATCCGACGTACCTGTGAAGCAGTAGGGCGTTGCCGCTGCGCCCGTGCATGAGTTGGTCACTGCGCCGGTGCTCTGTGGCGTCAGGAAGCCAAGCTGCCCCTCTCGCATGTAGGTGAAGCGCGCTTCATTCACCACGGCACTGCTAACGGTCCAGGTGTGGCTCAGATTCCATTGCTGAAAACGGCTGTTGTTAAGGTTGCCGAAACCCGGAACGTTGGCTCCCGCCCCCTCAAATTGATCAAAAGGCTGAATCTGCCGGCCGTCGTTGAAGTAATAGTACGCCGTAAAATTCTGACGGCTGTTGATCTTGTGATCGAATCGGATAGTGAACTGATCTTCATTATCGGTGCTCACAGGCACGGATACGTTATTGCCTCCCACGTTCGCCGCCGGAACGAACTGGTTCAAAAGGTTGGCGGCCGCCGGATCCTGACAAGCTGTCGGTATGATGTTGTTGGGAAAGACCCCTCCAGGCCCTCCCCATGAGGGGTTGGGCCCGAGACTAGCGACTGTGTAGCCCAAAGCGGTGTCACATCCCGGGCGGCCATCGAGTACTTGAGCGACAAACGAGTTCGCAATGCCTCCTGTAAAAGTGCCTGCCCCGCTGAAATCCCCGGCGAATTCTCCCAGGGGCGAGGTCAGCGATGGCGTCCCGGTGGGAACGGCCACGGCTTGACTGGTCAGTCCCTCGCGGATACGCCGTCCTTCATACGAGACAAAGAAAAAAGTGCGGTCTTTCTTCAGTGGACCGCCGAAAGTCCCGCCATACTGGTTCTGGTTCCACTGCGGTCTCGTGATATCGAAGTAATTTCGCGCGTCCAGAACCGTATTGCGGAAGTACTCGTAGATATCGCCGTGAAAGCTGTTGGTTCCGGATTTTGTGATCACGTTCACGACCGACCCTGAATTCCTGCCGTACTCGGCGTCGAACGTATTCGTAATCACGCGGAATTCCTCGATGCTGTCGGGAGTGGGTTCCACCGTGGGCGAGTTCACGAACTGGTCGTTGGCGTCCCCGCCGTTAACGCTGAAGTTGTTGGCGCGGGTGCGACCGCCGTTCACCGACACGGAACCGACATCCTGCGACCCATAAAAAAGGCTGCCATTGCCGTTTCCCAACTGGGCCTGCACGCCCGGCTGAAGTTGCAAGAACTGGTAGGTGTCGCGGCTGTTCAGAGGCAGTTCGTTGACCGAGCGGTCGTTGATTACGGCCCCCAGTTGAGTGCTGGTAGTATCAACCTGAGGAGCGACCGAGCTCACCTCTACGATTTCTTGAGTGCCGCCGATCTGGAGCGCGGAATTGAGGGTCACCACCTGGTTGACATCGACGATGATCCCCTTCTGGACGTTCTTCTTGAAGCCCGTCAGTTCATACTGAACCGTATAGGTACCAGGCTGAATTTCGACCAGGACATAATCGCCAGCCCCGTTTGTCTGCGCCTCGCGGCTGACCCCGGTCGCTTCATTGGTGGCGGTGACTTTCACTCCCGCCAGCACGGCGCCGCTGGGATCGGCTACGCGGCCGAGGATGCGTCCACCGGTGCTCTGGGCAGATGTGAGCGTGGCGCAGACCAGGCACAGGCTTAGGGCCGCAATCGAGAAGATGGGCCCGCAAGACATCCGGGAAGGTTTTAACCACGGCATGGAAAAGATCCTCCAGATTTTGGGGCAACTGGTTGACACCGATTCGGCTTGCACGCAATGCAAACCTTGCTATAATCGCGCAACGTTAGAGATTCCGCAGCCCTCTGTCAAGTGGAAAAGTGCATCCTTCGCGGCGCGACCAGCTCTAGTTCCCGATGGCACCCCTGTTCTCGATCATGAGGGAGAATAGATAATGTTGCGTAAATCAATCCTCGCGCTGTTGGCCGCGTTGCTAGCAGTCTTCTTCGGATCGTGCGCCAGGAAAACTCCCACGCTCAACCTGCTGGTCTGGGAAGGCTACGCTGATCCCTCTTACCTCAAGGCTTTCGAAGAGCAGAACCACTGCAAAGTATCGGCTTCCTACATGGGATCGAGTGACGAACTTGTCGCCAAATTGCGCGGTGGCAGCTCGGGCAATTACGACGTGATCTCTCCCTCCAGCGATGTAGCCACCATGATTGCGACCTCGGGCCTGGCGGCGCCGCTCGATCTTGGCAAACTGCCCAGCTACGGCCAGCTTTCGCCGCAGCTCACCTCGCTGTCGCTCGTTCGCGTGAAGGGCGAAGTCTACGGCGTGCCGTTCATGTGGGGGCCAGACCCGATGATTTACGACACCACCGCATTCCCTCAGCCTCCCGAGAGCTGGAACGTCATGTGGGACCCGAAGCTGAAAGGAAAAGTTTCCGTGTGGGACGATCTTTCCACCGTCTACATGGCGGCCCAGGTGCTCGGCTACGACCAGCCCGATCCCACTCGTCTCTATAACATGACCGACGAAGAACTCAACGCCGTTAAGAAGAAGCTGGTGGAGTTGAAGCCGAACATTCGCAAGATGTGGTCCACCGGCGGCGAACTCACCAACCTTTTTCAGAACCACGAAGTGGTGATCGCCATGGGCTGGCCGCTCATGACCAACCAGTTGCACAAAAGCAATTTCCCGGTGGGCGAGACCATTCCCAAAGAAAACACCACCGGCTGGATCGACCACCTCATGATCACCGCCGGCAGCGAAAACAAAGATCTCGCCTACAAGCTTCTAGAATTCATGATCCAGTCCGAGACGCAGAAAAAAGTCACCGACGTGACCGGCTACACGCCAGCAAATCCCCACGCCGCGCAGTACATGACGCCAGAAGAAGTGAAGAACCTGCACCTCGACGACGTAGACAATTACCAGAAGCGTCTTTATTTCTGGCAAAATGTTCCCCGCCGAGCCAAGTACAACGAGATCTGGAACGAAGTAAAAGCAACGCAGTAGTGTGTGGCGCGGGCGCCCTCGCCCGCGAACTGCAAGCAGCGCTGAAACGACAGCCATGGCAACGACGTCGGAACCGGAAATCGCAAGCAAAAATCAGCCAGTCCCCGCATCGCTACTCTCCATCCGCTCCGTCGCCAAGCACTTCGGCAAAAACATCGTGCTGCGAGACATCTCCCTAGAAATCGCCGAAGGCGAATTCCTGACGATCCTCGGCGAGAGCGGCTCGGGAAAAACCACGCTCCTGCGAATTCTCGCCGGCTTCGAGCAGTCCACCTCCGGAGAAGTCTGGATGCAGGGCGAGCGCCTTGACACCGAGCCTCCCTATCGCCGCCGCGTGAACACCGTCTTCCAGCACTACGCGCTCTTCCCGCACATGACCGTCGAACAAAACGTCGGCTACGGACTCGCAATCGCCAGACGCCCGGCGGCCGAAATTCAATCGCGCGTGGCCGAGGCGCTGGCGAAGGTCAAGATGTCCGCCTCCGCCAAATCGAAGCCCTCGAAGATCAGCGGCGGACAGCAGCAACGCATCGCGCTCGCCCGCGCCCTGGTGAATCGTCCGCGTCTGCTCCTGCTCGATGAACCGCTCTCCGCGCTCGACGCCAACCTGCGCCGCCAGATGCAGGTAGAACTCAAAGCGCTGCAACGCGAAGTGGGCATCACCTTCATCTTCGTCACGCACGATCAGGACGAAGCCATGGTGATGTCCGACCGCGTGGCGTTGTTGCGCGCCGGAGAACTCGAGCAGGTCGCCAGCCCGCGCGAAATATACAACCGTCCCGAGACCTCCTACACCGCGCAATTCATCGGACACACAAATTTATTACACGCCGACGTCCGCCAAGGAACGGCCACTTGCGGTCCGCTCAAATGGCCGACCTCACTGCCCGATGGCACGGCCCTGTTCTCGCTGCGTCCGGAATGCATCCGCCCGGCAAACTCGGCGTCTGCGTCAACTGCTTTTCCGGACGATGCTGCAACGGTTCGTCTCCGCGCCCAGCTTCGCGACCAGGCTTTCCACGGCGCAACCGAACTTCTGCGCGTCGAGTCCGATGGCGGACTGATCCTCACCATCCGCACCGCCAGCCGCGACCTGCCCAATTCCGAAGCTTCGCTGGAATTTGAATTCAGCGCCGCCGATGCCATCCCCGTCCGCGCCTCCAACTCCAGTTCCAGTCTTAGTTCTAGCCAAGACGAGGGCGTCTGATGTTCTCCCGCGCCTACCGCACCGCCATCACTGTTCCGCCGCTGGTTTGGGTCGCCGTGTTTCTCCTCGTTCCCTACCTGCTGATGTTCTGTTACAGCTTCTGGTCGGTCTCCGAGTCGCAAGCCATCGTGCATTCCTGGAACCTCGAAAACTACCATGAGCTCCTGACCAAGCCCGTCTACTGGGAAACGTTGCTGCGCTCGATGTGGATCGCCGCCCGCGTAATGTTCTTTTCCATGCTGCTCGGCTATCCGCTCGCTTACTTCCTCTCATTCCACGCCGGAGGAAGAAAGGATCTCTACTATCAGCTAGTCATCATTCCGCTGTGGGTGAGTTACTTAGTCCGAGCCTACGCCTGGAAGACGATTCTAGGCACCGACGGCGTTCTCAACACGCTGCTGCAATATGTGCACCTAACCAGTCACCCGCTAGGCTTCCTGCTCTACAGCCCGTTCGCCGTAGTACTAACATTGACGCACATCTATACACCCTTCACCTTCCTGCCCATCTATGCATCGTTAGAACACATCCCGCGCAACTTAGTCGAAGCCTCCCACGATCTAGGAGCCACGCCCCAGCAAACTTTCTGGCGCGTGATCTTTCCGCTCTCCATTCCCGGAGTGCTAGCCGGAGCAACCTTCGCCTTCGTCCTAAGCCTGGGAGACTTCCTGGCGCCGCTCTTACTAGGCGGTCCCAGTGGCATCATGATCTCGAACATAGTAGTAAGCCTCTTCGGAGCCGCCTATAACTGGCCGCTAGGCGCCGCCATCTCGCTCTGCATGTTAGCCCTGGTGTTAGCCCTGATCTTCTTCTCCGAGCGGCTAGAGAAGAAGTGGAGTTTCCAGTGACTGTCGCCAAAGAATCACAATCTCCTCCTCGTGTCATCCTGAGCGGAGCAAGGACTTCACGTAGTGAAGTCCTCGCGGAGTCGAAGGACCCCTACTCCCATCTTCCCCTTCACGATTGTGTCCAGTCATTCTCCCCGTGCATGGGATCGCAGAGATGAAGATGAAGGCGACTCACAATCCGCGCCTGCTGACCGCCCACGCCTTAGCCGTCTTCGCCTTCCTCTACCTGCCCATAGCCATCCTCATCCTCTATTCCTTCAACGGACAGGGCGTAGGAGGCTTCCCGCCGCGCGACCTAACGCTCAACTGGTACCGCATCCTATTCAGCGATGCCCCCATCTGGGATTCAGTCTTAAACAGTCTTCTAGTGGCCGCGACCGCCATGCTAATAGCCCTAGTCTTAGGAACCCCCGCCGCGCTAGCCCTGGATCGCGCGCAATTCCCCGGCAAGGCCCTCTTCCGCCGCCTGGTTCTCTTGCCGCTGATTCTCCCCGGCATAATCACCGGCCTGTCGCTACTAATGCTCTTCCGCGAAGCCGAAGTAAAACTAAGCCTATTAACTATCGTGTTAGGACACGGCACTGCGCTAATCTCCGTAGCCACCACCGAAGTCTTCGCCGGATTGCAGAAGCTCGACCGCGCCCAGGAAGAAGCCTCGCTAGACTTAGGAGCGACTTACTGGCAAACCTTTTGGCGCATCACCGTCCCCAATCTAAAGCTCTCCATTATAGGAGCGGCGCTCCTGATCTTCACCCTGTCTATGGACGAGATAGCCGTAAGCTTCTTCCTGATAGGCCGCGACAACACGCTCCCACTAGAAATCTGGGGCCGCCTCCGCCGAGGCATTACCCCAGAGATCAACGCCATCTCAACCATCATCTTTTTGTTCTCACTGATTGCGATTGTGTTCTGGTATAGGCTGCGAACGCGGGCGGAAGTAACTCCAGAAATCGGCGCGGAGTTAGTCGAAACTGCGCAAATCAACTCCAAGTTGTCATCCTGAGCGTAGCAGAACGATTCGCGAAGCGAGTCGTTCTGCGGGTTCGAAGGACCCCTACATTCGTTGCGGTCGCCGGAAGCATCGGCTGTCAACAGCGCACTGATAGTCACAATTTCTAAGTAAAGGCGGGTGGGCCACGCTAACTGGGAACGCGGGCTTGCCTCTCAACATTGAGCGAAACAACTGGGGTGCGCCGCTTCTCGCGCTTTTCGAGAAGTGGCCCGCTGAGCTGCCGACACGTAAGTTGCACTTCGGTGCCCCTACGCCAGCATCTCCCACCCCACATCAAGCGCAGCCCCCAGCTTCTTCCATGTCCCAACCGACCCGCTCTTGCGCTTAGTCTCAATCGCCGCGATCAGCGCGCGCGATACTTTTGCCTTCTTCGCAAGCTGTTCCTGGGTAAGCTTTCGGTGCTCACGCCAAATACGGAGCGCCGGCTCTCCGCTCAATCTGCGCTCAGTGATCTCCAGCGGTATGAGTTCGTCCGAACCATCGGCCAGACGCGCCTTAGCGGCATCGTAGGCCTTCACGTCGGCCAGCATCTCCGCGTCTTCCATCAGCCTCTGCAGCGCTTTCACCGGAATCACGGCGAATTCCTTCCCCTTGCGAGTAATAGTTTCGACACGCATCAGTAAATTCCTCCCCGCGGCCCTACTTCTAGAGCCCATAACTCAAGACGATCGTCGTGCAACTCGTAAATGACGCGCCAGTCGCCGATTCGCAATCGGTAGCCGTCGCGCCCCTGCAGCTTCGTGACGTTGTTGTGCCGGGCATAAGGATCGGCGGCAACTTCCTTAATCTTCTCCACAATCCGCTTCTGCCAGTTCACCGGAAGCCGGGAGAGCGCTTTGGCGAAGGATTTTGTGGTGACGACCTTGTACACTAGGCAATTGTTACTATAAGTAACAATGATAGTCAAATAGAAAATGCAGCCGAGGCCCTTTTCATCCCATTTTTCTCATACAGCCATCACTGACGTGCAGCGTAATCCGCGCGCCGGCGCGGCCGCGCAGAGGCCTGAATTGTCCCCGGCGGCAAGCGATCGGGGTCATGTGACGGCTTGGCGCCGGAATCGTCCTGGGCAGTTCGAGGAGTATCTGATGATGTTGGGTCGGGAGGGGACGCCTGCAGACGATTCGCCGCGTTACTCTGTTCATTTTTCTTCTGATTTCTATCCTGATTCAGGCGGCCGAGATTCGAGGACGCGACCTGCAAGGCGTAGAGCAGCATTCCTGCTTTTTTGGGCTCGAGGCGCCGGTGCAGCAAATGTTCGCAAACCAGGGTGATTGCCGACTGGATCGTGATGGCGTCATCCAAGAGGGGCAGGTGGAACTGAACCTGAGGGATGGTTCCGGGGTTACTGACATCTTTCGGCGGCGGGCCGCTGTGCAGGTGGTAGTAGCAGAACTTCTTACCGCGAAGGGCGGCAGAGCGGCAGGGCTCTCCGTCGAGTTTTATTTGTTGGCAGGCTTCGTCGGAATATCTACCGGAAGATGATGACATTATGATCGCTCCTGGAATCAGGTATCAGCTGGCAGGGGTACCTGTGATCTATCAAGACGTTGTACCCACCGGAGCAGCCCGGCTGATGGGCGGAGCGTAACCGAGACTACCATGCGGGCGGTGGAAGTTGTAATGCTCGAGCCAGGGCAAGAGCTGCTGATCGCGTTCCTCGGAGTTGAGGTAGTGGCGAACATAGGCCCACTCGCGCAGGGCAGTCTGGATGAAGCGTTCGGCCTTGCCGTTGGTGCGCGGAGTGTAGGGGCGGGTGAAGCGGTGCTGGATGCCGAGTTGGAGGCAGGCGGCGCGGAAGTGGCGGGAGCGATAGCAGGAGCCGTTGTCGGTGAGCAGGCGGCGGATGGGGATGCCATGCCGGGCATAGAAGGCAACGGCGGCGCGCAGGAAGACGATGGCCGTTTCGGCTTGCTGGTCGGGCAGCATGCGGGAGAAGGCGAGGCGGGAGTGATCGTCGATGGCGACGTGCAGAGCCTGCCAGCCGGCGAACTGAGGGCGGCCGCGGCGACGACCATCGCCGCGAATGGAGACCTGCTGATAGCGGGTCATGCCCTTGATGTCGAGATGGAGCAGATCGCCGGGAGCGGGATGCTCATAGCGCACGACGGGTGGGGCGGGATGCAGGTGGCGCCAGCGGTTGAGATGAGCGCGCCGCAGGATACGGCTGACGGTGGCGGGGCTGAGATGGGTGGCTTGGGCGATGTGATAGGCGGGGAGCAGCTGGCGACGCAGAGCGATGACCTGAGCCATCCGCTCCGACGAGGTTCGGCGCGGGCTATGGAGCGGGCGCGAGGAACGATCCCGCAAGCCGGGCAAACCCAGGATGCGATAGCGCTGGACCCACTTGGCGGCGGTTTTTCGGCTGACGTTGAAGGCGGCTGCAGCCGCCTTCAACGTTATCTTCTCGATCATGATCTTGTTGGCTAAAGTTTCTCGACTACGCCAGGTAAGTCGGGCATTCTGGTGAAGGTCCATTCGGTCGACTCCTTCGAAGCGGATTGGTCAGCACCATCAGCTTCTCCGGTGTTGCTCGAATGGGCTATTCACTTATTGGGAACAACGTGTTGAAAGATCACAGGTACCCCCCTACCCCCCCACCCCCCTTTTAAGCCTAGTAGAATCTTTTGGTTGGCGGAGAGAGGCTGTAAAGTATTCGGTATAAAGCACTTATCGGTAAAGTATTCAAAGGGTGGGGCTTAGGTACAAAAATTATCGGATTGAATGCACTTTCCGAGCGATTTCGCGCTGTTTCACGCCCGCAGACAGTTCACATTGCCAAAGAGTGAGCCGAAAAATGAGTTGCCGCGGTTTTCGGAACCCGTCTCTGGAGACGGGCAGAGTTCTGGATGATGCACTCTCGATGGATCGTGGCAGGCTTGCGGGCGACTGTCTGTGATGGGCGTACATAAAATTGGTGATGAAAAAAAGCGCGGACGTAACTGAAGTCGTGGCCGTCCCAGTTATCCTCTGGCTGCCGGCAAGGTGCATAGGTCCTTCGCTTCGCTCAGGATGACAGCTCTCATTGGGATGACAAACGGTAATAAGAGGTAGTGACCAGCCCGCCAGCCATCCGCCATAGTAAAGTAGTACTAAGCCCCAATCTGCAATCCTGAGGAGTTTTCGATCTGAACCCAAGCATTCGCAACATCGCCATCATTGCCCACGTGGACCACGGCAAGACCACGCTGGTTGACGCCATGCTCCGGCAGAGCGGCACCTTTCGCGATAACGAGACCGTCGCCGAGCGCGTCATGGACTCGAACGATCTGGAACGCGAGCGCGGCATTACCATCCTCGCCAAAAACACGGCTGTGTTCTATGAGGGCGTAAAAATCAATATCGTGGACACGCCCGGCCACTCCGATTTTGGCGGCGAAGTGGAGCGCGCCCTCAAGATGGTCGACGGCGTCATGCTGCTCGTCGACGCCAGCGAAGGCCCGCTGCCGCAGACCCGCTACGTGCTCAGTAAGGCGCTCGAAGCGAATCTCCAGCCGATTCTCGTCATTAATAAGATCGACCGCCCCGACGCCCGCACGCAGGAAGTTCTGAACGAGGTTTACGACCTCTTTATCGATCTCGACGCCAAAGAAGACCAGCTCGACTTCCCCGTCCTCTACACCAACGCCAAGGCAGGCACCGCCGCCGTCCACCAGGGAGCGGCGGGCGAGAACTTGCGTCCGCTCTTTGACACCATCATCGACACCATTCCCCCGCCCCAAGGAGACGCGAACGGCCCGCTGCAAATCCTGGTAGCGAATCTCGATTACAGCGACTATCTCGGCCGCCTGGCCATTGCCCGCGTTTTTTCTGGGACCATGAAGACTGGCGAAGACGTTGCCATCGCCAAGCGCGATGGTTCGTTTCACAAAACAAAAATCACCAAGCTCTTCAGCTTCTCCGGCCTCAAGCGCACCGACATTACGGAGACCTCGCTGGGCGACATCATTGCCGTCGCCGGCGTCGAAGGCATCACGATTGGCGAGACCATTACCAGCGCGGAGAATCCCGCGCCGCTCCCGCCCATCGTCATCGACGAGCCTACGATTGCGATGCTCTTCACTATCAATACGTCTCCGTTTTGCGGACGCGAAGGCAACTACGTCACTTCTCGCAACCTGCGCGAGCGCCTGGAAAAAGAGTTACTCACCAACGTCTCGCTGCGCATGGAGGAGACTGGCAGCACCGATTCGTTCAAGGTTCTCGGCCGCGGCGAGTTACAGCTTTCTATTTTGATTGAGATGATGCGCCGCGAAGGTTACGAACTGATGGTCGGGAAGCCTGAGATCGTCACCAAGCACATTGACGGCAAACTGATGGAGCCGGTCGAACATCTCACCGTCGATATCCCCGAGGAATTCGTAGGCGTGGTCATGGAACATGTCGGGTCACGCAAAGGCGAAGTCGCCAACATGCACAATCACGGCTATGGCCGCGTGCGTGTCGAATTCCGCGTGCCCAGCCGCGGACTGATCGGACTGCGCAGCACGCTGCTCACCGACACGCGCGGCACCATCGTCATGAACGCGCTCTTTGCCGGATACATCGAGTGGCAAGGAGAAATCCCGCATCGCCCCACGGGCGCGCTGGTCGCCGACCGGCCCGGCCTTACGACCTCCTATGCTCTCTACAATCTGCAGGAGCGCGGCATACTTTTTGCCGGCCCCGGCGTGGACGTTTACGAAGGCATGATTATTGGCGAGAATGCGAAAGACACGGATCTCAACGTCAACATTGTGCGCGAGAAGAAGCTGACCAACATGCGCGCCTCCACTTCCGACGAAGCGATCCGCTTGGTCCCGTATCGCAATCTCAATCTCGAACAAGCCATTGAATTCATCGCCGACGATGAGTTCGTCGAAGTAACGCCGAAATCTTTGCGCCTGCGCAAGAAGATTCTGCAATCGAATAGGCGAAAGAAAGGTTCGCTGGCAGCGGTCGAAAGCTGATCGCTTCCGCTCGTGTGGAGACGGGGCTTTGCCCCGTCCAAGCCGAGCGCAGTTCGGCTGCCTGCGCTCGCAGCAACACCGGGTTCGAATCGTTTTGGCCGAGGTTAGGGGCTCGGGACTGCACCCTCTACTTCATTGGAATACGCGCTCTCCGCTCCGCTCTCATTCACTGCCGTGGCCACGTAGTAATAAGTCTGCCCGGCGGCGACCGAGGTGTCGCTATAAGCAGGAGTCGCGTCCAAACCCGAATTGATCTGCGTGAAAGGCCCTCCAGCGGAGTTGCCACGGTAGACGTTGTAGCCGGCAATCCCGGAGTTAGCATCTGTCCAAGAAAGAGAAACACTGTGCTGTGGCGCCGCGACACCTACCCCACTCAGAGTCTGGGTTGGAGTATTCGACGCATTGCTGGCGACGGAGAGGACACCGCTGGCGCTGCCCGAAGACTGCGGCGTGAACGTCATGGTGACGGGTACGCTTTGTCCGGCCGCAATCGTTGCCGGCAGGGAAATCCCAGTTAGTGAGAATTCTGCACTACTCAGGCTGGCAGACGAAACGGTTACGCTAGCACCGGCAGCACTAAGGCTGCTGGACTGACTAACGCTCGTCCCCACGGTCGCATTGCCAAAACTCAACGCCGTAGGAGCGATGGTAAGCTGACCCGCAGCCGTGCCTGTGCCCGTGAGCGAGACGGTCAAAGTTGAGTTAGAGGCGTTGGAGACCACCGTGATCCCACCGCTTGCGCTGACCGCCGATTGCGGCGCGAACACCGCGCTGAAGGTCACACTTGCACCAGGATTGAGTGTGAGAGGAACGGTCAGCCCAGTGATGCTAAATCCCGTCCCTGTAGCCGTGGCCTGCGAGATGGTCACGCTCGACCCACCTGTGTTGGTGAGCGAGTCCGTCAAAGTCAGGCTACTCCCGACCTGGGCGCTGCCAAAGGCCAGACTCGCTGGATTGGAGGTAAGTTGGCCCGGAGCTGCCGGGGTCGGGTTGATGGTTAACGTAAGGCTCGCGCTTCCAGTACCGCCGCTGTTGCTCGCGCTTAGCGTCACCGTCGACGTTCCCGCCGTCGTCGGCGTCCCAGAAATCAATCCGGACGTGCTGTTGGCTGATAATCCTGCCGGCAATCCCGTCGCCCCGTAACTGGTGGGCGTGTTGCTGGCCGTGATCCGATAGGAGAACGCACTTCCCACCGTCCCACTCGCGGTCGTCGCGCTCGCGATGACGGGCGCGGGAATGGGAGCAGCGGCAATGGTCAGCGTAAGGCTCGCGCTTCCAGTACCGCCGCTGTTGCTCGCGCTTAGCGTCACCGTCGATGTTGCCGCCGTCGTCGGCGTCCCTGAGATCAACCCGTTCCCGCTGTTGACCGACAATCCTGCCGGCAATCCTGTCGCCCCGTAACTGGTGGGCGTGTTGCTGGCCGTGATCTGATATGAAAAGCCACTTCCCACCGTCCCACTCGCGGTCGTCGCGCTCGCGATGACGGGCGCGGGAATGGGAGCAGGGGCAATGGTCAGCGTAAGGCTCGCGCTTCCAGTACCGCCGCTGTTGCTCGCGCTTAGCGTCACCGTCGATGTTGCCGCCGTCGTCGGCGTCCCTGAGATCAACCCGTTCCCGCTGTTGACCGACAATCCTGCCGGCAAACCAGTCGCTCCATAACTGGTCGGCGTGTTCGTTGCCGCGATCTGATAGGAGAATGCAGTCCCTGCCGTCCCGCTCGCTGTCGTCGCAGTAGTGATCACCGGGGCCGCAGCCGTGCCCGTGCCCGAGAGCGGGACGGTTAAAGTTGAGTTAGAGGCGTTGGACACTACCGTGATGCCACCGTTTACGCTGATCGCCGATTGCGGCGTAAACACCGCGTTGAAGGGCACACTTGCACCGGGATTGAGGACAACCGGAACGCTTAGTCCATTGACGCTAAATCCTGTACCTGTAGCTGTGGCTTGCGAGATGGTCACGCTCGACCCACCCGTATTGGTGAGCGAGTTCGCCAAAGTCACGCTACTCCCGACCTTGGTACTGCCAAAGGCCAGACTCGCAGGATTGGAAGTAAGTTGGCCCGCTGAAGAATGAGCAGCCGTTATGCCCGTACCGCTGAGAGGTATGGCCAGTGCGGGACCAGAAACAAACAGGCTACCTCCGGTCGCGCCGGCCGATTGTGGGGCGAACACGACGTTTAACCTAACGCTTTGTCCTACGCCTAGAGTTACAGGTAACGAGGGCCCGCTGATGGAGAACCCGCTGCCCATTGTCTGGAGCGACCAGAGGGTTACCTGCCAGGAACGAGCGTTCGTAAGCACGACAGGCACGGTGGATGTGGTTCCTATCGCCACTTGGCCAAACGACACAATCGAGGGACTGGCACTCACGGCCTGGCTACTTGTGCCTGTACCACCAACATTAAGATTAGTGCTCGATGCATTGGTAAGGAACTTGATCGTGCCTCCCGTCCATCCGGTCGTCGTGGGAGCGAAGCTTACGGTCAGATTGACGCTCTGGCCCGCAGACAAGACCAGCGGCAGGCTCAAGGAGGACGTGGTGAATTCGGAGTTGCCCACCGCGATTCCGGAGACTGTCGCACTCGTCTTTCCAGTATTCGTCACGGTGACAAGCAAGGTTTCGGTCTGACCGACATTGATCGCGCCAAATCGAAGGTTCGGGGGTGTGCACGCGAGTTGTGAGTTAGCTGCGCTGGCGCCCACGGAAACCATTCCGAGAAGCAGGATCGCCATCCCGATTGTTAGAAGTTGGTCTGTACGGACTAAGAGAGATTGGATGATGGACAGGGGGAGTCGCATGTCATCCAGTCTGAAAGCTTTGCGGCTAGCGGAAAAGATTCCGGCAGTACAACAACCCTTGGCCCGTAGGCCAATACACTTGTGTAGTCATTAATTCACTCAAGTCCGAATAGCGCGCGTAATGAGCTGTAATTCCAGATACTTAGGAGCAAAGGATCTTTCCCGCTTGCCTTTTTCTCGCGCACCAACGATAAATACAGGCAAGATGATCAGTCGTTGGTGTGCACTTCCTATTTATGATCAGTCGTCGGTGTGCACTTCCTATTATTGTTGGGCTGGCAGCGTTACTTGCCGTCCGACTGGTCATTCTTGCCTGCGATGCCCGAGGACGTGAAGTCAGCGGACTGAAGCGCCGCCGTTTGCCCAGTTCCACTCCGGACGCTAAACTGAATATCCCAGGGGTACCCATATGCTGGTTGTCATGCAAGCGCAGGCCACCGAAGAGCAGGTCCGCGCCGTTTGCCAGAAAATCGAAGCGCTCGGATACCGCGCCCACTCCATGCCCGGCGCGCAGCGTACTGCCATCGGCATCACCGGCAACAAGGGCGAAGTCGAATCCGGCACGCTCGAAGAGATGCCCGGAGTGCAGGAAGTCATCCGCGTCACCAAGCCCTACAAACTGGTCAGCCGCGACACTAAGCCCGACAACACCGTCATCAAGTTTCCCAATTCGCGCGCCACCATCGGAGGCCCCGACCTGGCCATCATCGCCGGCCCGTGCGGCATCGAGACTCGCGACCAGGCGTTCCAAATCGCCGAGCGCGTCGCCCGTGCCGGAGCCCAGTTCTTCCGCGGCGGCGCTTACAAGCCCCGCACCTCTCCTTATTCTTTCCAGGGACTGGGCGAAGAAGGTCTGAAGATCATGGCCGAAATTCGAGATCGCTTCGGCCTGCTTATCGTCACCGAAGCCGTCGATCACGAATCGCTCGACCTGGTCGACCAGTACGCCGATGTCATCCAGATCGGCGCCCGCAACATGCAGAACTTCTCTCTGCTCAAGCGCGCCGGGCGGGCCCGCAAGCCCGTCCTGCTGAAGCGCGGCCTTTCGGCAACGCTCGAAGAATTTCTTATGGCCGCCGAGTACATCATGAGCGAGGGCAACTACAACGTAGTTCTCTGCGAGCGCGGCGTGCGCACCTTCGCCGATCACACCCGCAACACGCTCGATCTAAGTATCGTGCCCGCCGTCCAGCGCCTAAGTCATCTGCCGATCATAGTGGATCCCAGCCACGGCACCGGCAAGCGCAATAAAGTAACTCCACTCTCGCGCGCCGCCGTCGCCGTAGGAGCCGATGGCCTGATCGTCGAAGTGCATCACGATCCCGACCGCGCGCTTTCGGATGGCATGCAGTCGCTGTACCCCGATCAGTTCGACGCGCTGATGGCGCAGGTCCGGCAGATTGGGGCGGTGCTGGGACGCAGTGTTCCCGCAACGAGCCATGTTCCGGCCGAAGTCGCGAGGTCGGCGGACTGATGCTGGGCTGACCCAGCCTCACCTGATAATCTCTTCCCGTCAGCGAGGCCAACTCGTCTTTGAGAAAATTCCTGCTACTCGCCGTCCTCGTCCCGCTCGTCCTCGCCGCGGGCTGGTACTACTTCCATGAGCGCCGCCTTCCTTTTTACGGACCTCTTTATCACGAGTACGCCTATGTCTCGAATGGCAAAAGCAACACCGTCACCGTAATCGATCTCACGAATGATCCAGTTAAGGGATTCACCGTAGTCAAGACTCTGCAAGTGGGCACTGAGCCCACCGGAGTCGCCGCCAATCCGAAGCGGAATGAAGTGTACGTGGTCAACAGCGGCTCCTCGAACATTAGCGTAATTGATGCGGAGCAAAATAAAGTTGTCGCCACCATCGGCGTTCACGGACGCCCCTTCTTCATCGATGTTTCTCCTGACGGGCGCCGCGCTTACGTCGCCAATTCCGGTTCCGCTAACGTTTCGGTCCTCGATCTCGACCGTCACACTGTAGCGGCCACGCTCCACGTCGGCGGAAGTCCCGGCCTCGCCCGCGTTTCGCCCGACGGATCCACCGTGATCGTCAGCAATCGCGCCGACAACAGTGTCTCCATCATCGACACTGCCCGCCTCGCTGTGCGCTCCGCTATCAACATCTGCATTCATCCCGAGGACATTGCCATTCTGCCTGATTCCAGCAAGGCGTTTGTTTCTTGTTCCGGATCGGGGCAGGTGGCGAGCATCGATATCAAGAACGACAAACTGCTTGCGCTTCTTGATGTGGGAAAATCTCCGGTGAGTCTGGCGCTGAAACCGGACGGCGGGGAACTGGTCGCTTTCAACTTCGATGCCGGCAGCATCTCCATCATCGAGACCGCGCCCAACGAAGTTTCGGGCAGCTATCTCGTCGGCGCGCAGCCTACGCGCGGCGTGGTTTCACTCGATAACTCGCGCTTGTACGTTTCCAACTTCGGATCTAATAACATCGCGGTCTACGACATCGACTTAGGCAAGATAATCGCATATCTCCCCGTGGGAACGCATCCCGACGCGCTGGCGCTTTCGCAAAATCAGAACTATCTGCTGGTCGTCGACTCCGGTTCGGGAGACCTCGCCGTAATTCAGAAACGCCAGCCTAAGAAGAAATTTGAGCCCTCGGAATATTCCTTGCTGACCATCATCCCCGTCGGCATGCAACCTAACCAGATCGTGATCAAGTCGTTTCTGGCGACGAAGCTTAGGGACGGGCGTTAGGCAGTGCGTGGTGGAAGTTAGACCGCGTTTCAGCTTTCAATTCATTCAGATTTTGTCATCCCGAGCGAAGCGAGGGATCTGCATTTTGCGGCGGACTGCAGATCCCTCCCCTTCGGCTGCGCTCAGGGTCGGGATGACAATTCATAAATAATGTTTTTTCGGTGCACAGCTCTGCTCCTGACTCCGCAGCACTTCCGAAGAGAGAAAGGCCCTGGGCCCTTTCGGTTCGTCCTGCAACAGCCTCTGATTCAGCTCCTATTTCGGCATGAGTTCGCGCGCCAGCTTGCTCGCTACCACTGTGCGTATCTCGTTGCGTTTCTTCCCCGCTTCGATCATCGCCTCTCGCGATCCGTAATGCTTGGCGACGAGGGTTGCGGCTTTTGCGTCGAGTTGATCGATGGTCGCCCAGTTCGGAAGCATGTAGCCGACCGCGATATCCCAGTCGTGCGGGCCATCGGTGGTCACGTTGCCCCAGACTTTGTAGTCGCTGATTAAGCCTTCCTTCTTCAACATTTCATAGACAGGCTTGAGGTTCTCGCGAAAATCTTTCCAGAACGGCTCCGATTGACCGGGTTTAATTTCGTAGTAGGTGACGCGCCACACCGGTCCGTAATCATAGTTCGGACTCTGCGCAAGCGCGGGGAGCGCGGTTAGTAGCGTCACGACAAACAGCGTGGCCCATAGAGCTTTTCTCATATTGCCTCCTGTTGGTTTTGGGCGGACGAAATGGCCCCGATAGGGACGCGGAAGAATATCATCCCGAACGACCGTTTTCAAAATCGTTAAAAAAGCAAGGTAGTGGGTCAATTTGAAATTCACATTCCCCCAGCGGCTGAAGCCGCCATTGATTTTATGGCAGTTGCGGCACGGCTGGAAGCCGTGCCCTTTCAAAACAATTTCAAACTGACCCACTACCAAAAGCAACCGGGCAATGTACCCGTTCACCGGTACTGGTGCACTTTGCACCCGTACCGTTCACCGCAGGCTGCTGGGAGAAGTTTTTCGATATATACTTTCTGGTCCAGGTTCAGGGCACCGGGCTGCGAGGGTTCAGCGTATGCTACGGGGTCACGCAGGGACTTGATGATAAGCACCACAGAGTGAAAAGTCTTTAATCTAATATTCGCGAGGAAGGAAATAATCATCATGAGTCTTAGCCAACTTGCCCGGTCCATCCGGGAGTCGGCGACTCTCAAGCTGAATGAAACTGCGGCTCTGCTCCGCGAAAAGGGAGAGCCCATCATTCACCTGGGAGGCGGCGAACCGAAGAGCAAACCCCCCATTGATGCAGTGATCAACTGCGCGGCCCTGCTGAACACAGGAGAAATCCGGTACACGGCGCCCGACGGCATTCCTGCACTGAAGAAAGCCATCATTCGCTATACCGAAGAGCACTACAAAAAGATTGTGTCGGCCGACAACGTGATCGCTTCGGGCGGCGCCAAGCAGTCGCTGATGGTGCTGCTGCACGCCATCCTCGATCCGAAGGAAGAAGTGATTTTCCCAGCTCCCTACTGGGTGAGCTATCCGGAGATGGTGAAACTCGCGGGCGGTGTTCCCGTGCCCGTCACCGCAGAGGATGGAACATTTTTTCCCACCGTCAAAGAAATGGCTGACGCGTGCGGCTCCTACACCAAAGCCATCATTCTGAACAGCCCCAATAACCCTTCGGGCGCCATGTACTCCAGGGAGTTCGTCCAGGAGATGGTCGAGTTTTGCGAGAAGCGGGGCATTTATCTCATCCTCGACGACATCTACAACCGGCTGGTGTTCGACGGCAAGAACGCGCCCGTCGGATACGACTACATGAAGGTGCCGCTCGAACAATCGAAGGTGGTGGTGATCAACGGGGTATCGAAGATGTATGCCATGACCGGGTTCCGCATCGGTTGGGCGATCGCGAATGAGCCGCTGATCGAGGCCATGGCGACCATTCAGTCGCAACAGACCTCCGGTCCTTCTTCCCCTGGGCAGTGGGCGGCCGTGGGCGCGCTCAACGGCGTGCAATCGTCGGTGGACAGCCTGCGCATGACGCTGGAGAACAACCGGAACGTGATGATGGAACGCTTGCACGCTTTCGACGGCGTCAAAGCTCACAAGCCGGAGGGCACCTTCTACTGCTTCCCGGATTTCAGCGCATACATGAAGGATTCGCAGAAGCTCTCCAATTTCCTGCTGGAGAAAGTACGGGTGGTCACGGTGCCGGGCAAGGAATTCGGCTTCGAGGGGCATCTCCGGCTGAGTTACTGCGGCACTATCCGCGATATCACCGAGGGCCTGGATCGCATCAAGTGGGCGCTCGATCCGAATTCCTCCAACGAACTCTACCTCGGCGACCGAAAACTTGTGAGGGATTGGCAATGAACATTTACCTCGACGTACAATCTCCCGCTGTAAAAGAAGCAGGGAAACTGGCCAGTGCCTACGGCCTCGCCAATCATGGCCTGGTCAGTCTGCGGCGCGCCTATTGGAATCTGCCGACGCCGGCCCTTTATGAAGAGAGCATTTTCCGTTCCGAGGGCGCGCTCTCGCACCTCGGACCATTGGTGGTGGACACCGGCAAACACACGGCGCGCGCCGCGGCCGACAAATTTGTGGTACGCGAGCAATCAACCGAGGAGAAGATCTGGTGGGGCCAGTACAACCGCCCCGTCACCAGCGAGAATTTCAGCGCCCTGCTGGCGCGCCTGCAGGGCTACTTGCAGGGGCGCGATGTTTTCGTGCAGGACTGCTTCGCGGGAGCCGACCCGGAGTACAGCCTGCCCATCCGCATCATCACGCAAAAGGCGTGGCACAGTTTGTTTGCGCGCACCATGTTCCTGAAGGTTCGGGGTCAAGATGCACTCCGGCGGCACATGCCCGAATTCACCGTGATCGCCGCGCCCTCGTTTCAAGCCTCGCCCATGGTGGACGGCACGCGTTCGGAAACGTTCATCATGGTCAACTTCCGGGAACGTCTGGCCATCATCGGCGGCACCAACTACGCCGGGGAAATCAAGAAGACCATCTTTACCGTCCTGAATTTCCTGTTGCCATTGCAGGGTGTGCTTTCCATGCACTGCTCGGCCAACGTCGGCAGCGACGGCGATGTGGCAATTTTCTTCGGGCTTTCGGGCACCGGCAAGACAACGCTCTCCGCCGACCCCACGCGACACCTGATCGGCGACGACGAGCACGGCTGGAGCGACAACGGAGTGTTCAACTTCGAAGATGGCTGCTATGCCAAGGTGATTCGCCTTTCGCCAGACGCCGAGCCACAGATTTATGCGTGCACCCGGCAGTTCGGGACGGTGCTGGAAAATGTCACTTTCGATCCCGTCTCGCGGCGGCTGGATTTGAACGACGACACCCTGACCGAGAACACGCGGGCGGCTTATCCGCTTTCCTACATCGCGAATCACCTGCCGGAGAAGCGCGCCGGGCACCCGCGCAACGTCATTTTCCTTACCTGCGATGCCTCCGGCGTGATGCCGCCCATCTCCAGGCTCAACCCCGATCAGGCCATCTATCATTTCATTTCCGGCTACACCAGCAAGATTGCCGGCACTGAGATCGGTTTGGGGCTGGAGCCCGAGATGACCTTCAGCACCTGCTTCGGAGGGCCCTTCATGGTGCATCACCCGCTGGCCTACGCGGAACTGCTGAAGAAAAAGATCCAGAAGCACGGCTCGAATGTGTGGCTGGTGAACACGGGCTGGACGGGCGGGCAGTTTGGCGTGGGCAAGCGCATCAGCATCCGTCACACCCGCGCGCTGCTCAATGCTGCGCTCAGTGGCTCACTGCTCAAGGTGGCGTACAGGAAGGATCCGGTTTTTGGCTTCGATGTGCCGGTGGAGTGTGAAGGAGTGCCGTCGCAGGTGCTGGATCCGGCGAATACCTGGCCCAGCCGCGACCAGTATTTTAACAAGTACGATGGGCTGGCGGCTCGCTTCATCGAGAACTTCAAGCTGATGATGGCCGAGTGCCCGGAGCACATACTGGAAGCCGGGCCGAAGCGTCTCACGACAGCCTCAGTGCGCTGAAAGCAGATCCAAGCGGGTGCGCGGGTGCCCCATCCTTTTTCGCGTACGAAAAGGGTGGGTAGTGGACGGCGAAATCCGTGGAGCACACAAACTCTGCCGACTTCAGAACCCGGCACCGCTCGGTTATTTTGCGGGCCTGACCTAACTCTTTTTTCCCGTCACGGCATAGAACGCGGTTGCTTCCTGCTCCACGTTCTTGCTGCCACACTTGGGGCATTTCGCATCTACTTCGTGTTCTTTCAGGCTAAGAATTAATTCGAAGGTCTTGTGACAATCGTTGCAGACGTAGTCGTACACGGGCATGGAGGCCTCCCGCTCGATTGCGAACACGAGCTACGGTAAAAATTGTACGCCGACAGCCGCCGCCTGTCCCTGTGCAAATCGAAATTTCAAAAAACGAAGGGGGGAGCGTCCGCGAGATGCGGTTAAGAGGGCCAAAAGCAGGTCCTTCCCCTTCGGCCGCGCTCAGGGTCAGGATGACGAGGGTACTTGGTGCTGAGAACTGAGAGTTGACAGCTAAGAGCTGAGAGCTGCCCTTCTAAAATGTTCGAGAATCGCTTCGGCTTGAGCTCTGGTCACGACCGCCGATAGGGCCGCTACATCCGCTTGCTTCACGGCTTGCAGGCTGCCGAAATGTTCCAACAGACGCCGAGTGGTGGATTCTCCGACTCCGGGAATTTCTCGTAACTCGGTGGCGCGGTCGCGGATCTGCCGGCGCTTGCGATGGAAGGTTACGGCGAAGCGATGGGCTTCGTCGCGGATCATCTGCACGAGGTGTAAGACGGGAGAATGATGATCGAGCACGACGGGGTCGTCTTCCTGTCCGTAGACGTAGATGATCTCTTCTCGCTTGGCGATGGCGGCGAGCGGCTGGTTGATGATTTCGAGCGCTTCGAGGGCCTGGGCGGCGGCGTGCAGCTGTCCCAGGCCGCCGTCGATCAGCACCAGGCTGGGCGCGGGCTTTTTTTCTTCCTGCTGGCGCTTGTAACGGCGAGTGACTACCTCGCGCATGGAGGCGAAATCGTCCACGCCGGCGACGGTCTTGATGATGAACTTGCGGTAGTCCGATTTTTTCATCTTGCCGTCTTCCCAGACCACCATCGAGGCTACCGTTTCCGCTCCCTGAATCTGCGAAATATCGAAACACTCGATGCGCTTTGGCAGTTCGGGCAGGGCGAGCGCGTCTTGGAGAGCTTCTTGAATGGCGCGCGCATTTGGCTTGAGAACGCGGAAACGCTGGTCGTAAGACTGCTTGGCGTTGTTGCCGGCGAGATCGATGAGCTCGCGTTTGTCCCCGCGCTGCGGAACGGTGATGTGGACGCGCGTGGCTCGTCCGCCCTCTCCGGCTAGTTGCTCGCTGAGTGCTTCTTCCAATTCTTCGCGGTCTTCGAAGTCTACGGGGACGTAGATGTTGCGGGGGACGTAGGGCTGCGCCAGATAGAGCTGCTTGACCAGGGCGGAGAAGAATTCGGCGGGGTGGAAGGAAGTCGCCGGCGAGCTTTGCTCGCCTGGACGGCCGGGGGCGGCCGTCGCTACGTATTCCATGCCAAAGTCGGGCAGATCTTCCCAGAAAAATTCGCGGCGGTCGAGGACTTTTCCTCCCCGCATGTGGAACAAGTTCACGGCGAGCATCTGGTTCTCGTAGTGAAAACCGAAGACGTCGGCATCGTCGCCTTCGGCGGCGGCGATGCGCTGCTTCTCCTGCAACTGCTCGACGGTTGAGATCAGGTCGCGATAGCGGGCCGCGCGCTCGAACTCCTGCGCTTCGGCAGCTTCCGACATGCGCTGGCGCAGAGATTTGACCAGGTCGGTTTGGCGGCCTTCGAGAAAGAACTTTACGTCGCGCACGGCTTCACTGTAAATCTCCGGCGTGGTCAGCTCCTTCACGCACGGACCGAGACAGCGTTTGATATAGAACTGAAGGCATGGCCGCGGATGGTTGCGCGTTAAATCCACTTTGCACGACGGGACCATGAAGTGGCGATGAATCAGGTCCACGATGCGATAGGCGAGATTGGCAGGGAAGTACGGGCCGTAGTAGGCGCTGCCGTCTTTGCGCAGGCGGCGCGTCACGTACACGCGCGGAAAGCGCTCGGTCAGGGTGAGCTTCACGTAGGGGTAAGTCTTGTCGTCACGCAGCAGGATGTTGAAGCGCGGTTTTTTTTGCTTGATCAGGTGGTTCTCGAGCGCCAGCGCCTCTTTGTTATTCGCGACGACGATGTAGTCGACGTCGACCGCCTCGCGGACGAGCGTGCCAGTTTTCGCGTCTTCCCACCGGCCTTCGTGAAAGTAGGAAGAGACGCGCGAGCGCAGATTCTTGGCCTTGCCGACGTAAATGACTTCGCCTTCGGCGTTCTTGTAGAGGTAGACGCCGGGGGAAGTGGGCAAGGTGCGGATTTTTTCGGGAAGATCCACGGCTGCTGTATTCAGTGTACTGTAAAACAGCCGTACAGAAGTGTGTTACAATAATGCTATGGGTCATACAATCACAATCCGTCTTCCAGAGGAACTGGCAGTATGGCTTAAGAACACTGCTCGAAAAACCGGAGTGCCGGTTGGCCGGTTGGTTCGTGAAGAACTGGAGCGCGCGAAACGGGAATACGGAACTAAGTCCTACATGCGCTTTTCCGGCTCGATCGTTGGCCCTCCCGATCTTTCCTCCCGTAAGGGATTCTCCAGAAAATGAAGGGCATTGCGGACACCGGTTTTGTTGTGGCATTTCTGAATCGCCGCAACCGGCATCACGAGTGGGCTGACGAGATCGGCATGCGCGCTTCAGAGCCTTTGCTCACCTGTGACGCGGTTCTGGCAGAAACCATTTTCCAGGTGGGATCGGTGGCCGAAGTTCTCGGACTGGTGCAGGAGGGATTCCTGCAGCTTGCCTTTGATCTTCGCGGAAATCTTAATCAGGTCCTCGATCTCGCTCAACGTTATCGTGATCGCAATCCCGATCTTGCAGATTTATGCCTCATTCGAATGAGCGAATTGTATGAAAGACTGCCTGTGTTCACCGTCGATGAAGACGATTTCCGTGTCTATCGGCGAAACCGTCGAGAGGTGATTCCGATTGTGTGTCCACCGCGAAGCTGATTTGTTTTCTTTACGCTCCCCATCCTTTCACAAACTCCACCAAGCTGCAGAGGGCTATTCCCGACGGGCCTTTGGCGATCCACGGTTTGTTTTTCTTCCATCCAGCCGGTGCCGGCGATGTCGAGGTGGATCCAGGGTGGTAGGAAGAGACGCGAGACCGCAGGTTCTCGGCCTTGCCGACGTAAATACGCTCATCGGTCTCTGGCTGGCCTGTCTCACTTCGGACTGCAAAATAGGACCGTCAGATCTCCCCATGGCGCTTCCTTCTGGATGACCAGATACGAAGCCAGCCGCTGACGGTCAAAAACGGGATCCTGCCGATTGTCCACTACCAGGATCCGTGAATACAGGCGGAGGAAAGCTGGCATGCGTGAATCGTGGCGTTCGGCGCCGTCGAGCAAGGGAATCAGCTCCATCCGAATTGCGCTTACACCTCCCTCGCGCACATCTTTTCGAAACGATGAGATACCGCCCCCGTAATACGCGAGTCGCATTTGCTCTTCAACGGCTTTTGGATCCTCCGTAATCCTCTCCAGTTGTCGGCTATCCATCCCTGTAAAGTAGAGATAAAGCGCTTGGCGAAAGCGCTGAATTGTGTTGTCTTGATTCGGTGTAAGTAGTCCTGCAGCATTCCGGCAATAGAGCACTTTGGCACTTGACACCAAGGGAACCCATTCACAGGTATCATCGACAATCTTGGCAGGAACAATCAAAAGGTCGTCAGCTCTGACAGGAATGGACTTCAAGAGACTTGCAGTCTCAGCCAGTTGCTCGTTGAGGGGCAGGAATGCGCGATAGGTTGCCGCGGCAAGCAGCATCGCATTCACAGCGAGAAGAATAGTGACGACTCCCAGAGCAAATCGTGAATATCGAGGCGTTGCTCCGAGACGCACACACACCGCAGACAATATAAAGGTCAGGAGCACTGCTACTGTGGTGTGAACGAAGTATCCCGCGTGATGCGATATCGACAATGAATTATCGGAAACGTCACCCAGAAGAAGGCTCATATTGGTCAGCCCTAAGCCGACAAGGGGCCACTTTACCTCTGCCGGAAGGGCACGGACCAGCGCGGTTGCCAGTGTCAAGAATCCAAGTATTATCCACATCCCGCCGATCAAGTGTGGCAATGCCGCAAGCTCGACGTGAGAAATCGATGGTTGGCCTTGGAGCTCAGTGGCATGTGAGCCGTGCAACAGATAGAGTAAGTCAACCGTCGCGCAGAATGCTCCGTAGGCAATGAGACTGCGCCACGGCACCAATCGGATGCGGGCGACAATCAGCCAGACAGTTGCGACAATCGTGATGCCGGCCATCATTAGGGTGGCGTAAGGGAAAATCGCAAAGGCCAGCAGTTGAACCAGTCCCATCCCGGCCCAGATCCGGAAGCGTTGTGCGCGCAGCAGGCTCATCTGCAGACCGAGGTATGCAAGCAGGAGGGGAGCAGGGAGTTGAGAAAAGAAAGGTCTGGCGTAGGCAAGTTCGATGGTCTCAAAACCTTGCACGGACGGCAGGTGAATCCAAGCCAAGACTAATGGCTTAAGTAACCCGAAGTTTGACCACATCAACAAACCAAAGCCCAAGGCAACAAATAGGATTGAGTTATCCGGCAAGAATTGTTCGAAGAGGCAAATCACAATCCAGCAAAGCAGCCCCCACCAAAACAAGTTCCAAACAAACAGTGCCAGCCAGAGATGCCCGCCAAACAATTTGCCCACATACCCGAAGAGCTGGAATGCCAGCCGAAATTGGAGGTGCGCCGTTCCATTGGGGGGCACCTCGATACCATAGTATGGATTCAAGATCGGACCATGGCTGGGCGCTGTTACTTTGCTAATAAGTGTGTAGAAACCAACATCGGGAGCCAAGATAGGAGGCGATCCTGTGTAACCAGTCTTTGCCCAAGTCGCAAGTGCCGGATAGGAGTAGACGCCTAACGTAAAGAGAATAGTCGCGATTATGACCGAGCGACGAATCAACAGCTGACGCGAATTGTTCAACGAATCTCCTGAGTTGGTCACGTCTTTCGAGTGTACGGAGTGAGGATATTTGATCTAAAACGTGCAATGAGGATGCGTTTCAGCGATCGTAGCTCTTCACAAACTCCACCAGGCTGCGCAGGGCGATTCCCGACGGGCCTTTGGCGATCCAGGGTTTGTTCTCTTCCATCCAGGCGGTGCCAGCGATGTCGAGGTGGATCCAGGGTGTGTCTTCGGCAAATTCTTTTAGGAACATGGCGGCGGAGATGGCGCCGCCCCAGCGTCCGCCGGAATTCACGATGTCGGCGATGTTCGATTTGATGATCTCTTTGTATTCGTCGTCGAGCGGAAGGCGCCACATTTTCTCGCCCGCTTGTTGGTTGGCGTTCGCGAAGCGCTCGTACATCTCGTCGTCGCTGGCGAAGATGCCGGCGTTCACGTAACCGAGGGCCACGACTACCGCGCCTGTCAGGGTGGCGGCATCGACCAAATGCGTGCAACCGAGTTGCCGCGCGTAGCAGAGGCCGTCGGCTAGGATTAAGCGTCCTTCGGCGTCGGTGTTGATAATTTCTATCGACTTGCCGGACATGGCGATCTGCACGTCTCCCGGCTTTTGCGCTTTGCCGGAGGGCATGTTCTCGGTGGCGCAGACGATGGCGGTGACTTTCACCTTGGGCTTCAGCAGCGCGATCGCGCGCATGACTCCAATCATGGTGGCGGCGCCGGCCATGTCGTACTTCATTTTCTCCATGCCATCGGCGGGCTTGATGGAGATGCCTCCTGTGTCGAAGGTGACTCCTTTGCCCACCAAACCTAGATGAACCTTGTCGGCCGCGCCCGCCGGCTCGTAGCGCAGAACGATCAGCGCGGGAGGTTCGTCGGATCCCTGGGCCACTCCCCAGAATGCTCCCATCTTCAGTTCTTTGATCTTGTCGGCGCCGTAGGTCTCGCACTTGAGGCCGACTTCCGCCGCCATTTTCTTGGCGCGCTCGGCCAGTATGGTGGGCGTCATGCGATTGGAGGGTTCGTTGACTAGGTCGCGGGTGAAGTTCTGCGACTCGGCGACGATGCGTCCGGCCTGCAGGGCGCCTTCCAGGGCCTTTGGATCGCCCTGGACAACGATGGTGACGGCGTCGATTTTCTCGTCTTTCTCCTTGCGATCGCTCTTGTAGTAGCCGGGGTCGAAGTCGCCGATGAAAGCACCTTCGACGATCGCGCGCACGGCGTCATTGGCAGAGAGGCTGGCAGAGACCCCCGCAGATCCCGCGGAGGCGCCGTTGAGAGGGAGAGCAAAGGCAAAGCTGTGGATACTTTTGCTCTTCAGGGTACGCACGGCCGCGCCGGCGAGCTTGCGCAATTCCGCGGCTGAAAAATTTTCGGCCTTGCCACCGCCGACGAGGAGCAAGCGTTTGGCTTTCAATCCTGTCGGACGATGCAGCAGCGTGGTTTCGAACGCCTTGCCGGTGACTTCGCCGCCGGCAATTACTTCTCTGGCGGCCTCGCGCACGGCAGCGTCGGCGCATTCGACCGATGGCGCAGGCTTATCTTTTTCGCCTCGGTCTTTTTCGCTGCTATCGTTTTCGCGTTTATCAAGCACCACCACGACCAGGCAATCGGTTTCCAGTTGAGACGGAACGGAGGAAGAAAGATTTGTATTCATGATGGAATGTCTTCAGTATCCACGGTGGGAGGGGAAACTTGCAACTCAGCAGGGAAAATCTGGGCGGGAATGCGCTTTTCTTGGGGGGTACCCCCCTCCCCCATGTTTTCGCGCAAAGTATTCAAGGATAATGACTTAGCTGTAAAATATTCAGGAATAACGACTTAGCATTTTTCGGTTTTCGTAAGATATTCCGGAATAAGGAGTTAGCCGTTGGGCTTACGCTTAGGCTTTTCGGCAAAAGAGCCTCAAATCCGACTGTTTCAGCTTCGTGTTGTCAAAGAGCGCCGACTCGTAGGTCTGGCACAGGTTTCAAGCGTCTTGGGAACGGACACACCTCGGATCTGCCACAGGTCGATCTCCATTGTCGGCGAGGGGCGGTTCCTTGTCGGTGATTGTGCGCACTGGGCGTTTGTGATGAAAAAAAGTCAGAGGACCCGACCTTCGCTTCGCGATTAGGACGCCACCCGCGTATGGGTTATTCTGGTGATCCGGCCCGCAAGTCCGCGCGGCAGTTTCTGACGAAGACGACGGACCCTCGATTGAGTATGCTAGAAAGATTTGCAGAAGCAATAAATGTTTCACTGGTTGATCTAGTTAGATAATCTCGGACGGGGTTAAAACAATGGACGAATTCAAGACTGAGAAGGCTGTGTACACTCCCGATGATTTTATACTCTGGCAACAGAACGGGATGTTTGAGATCAGTCCCAAGTTCCAGAGACGCTCAGTATGGCGAACCCCGGCACGCTCATATTTTATCGACACGCTCCTGCGCGGTATGACAGTGCCACCACTGTATTTCAGAATGACACAGAACCAAGCTAAGACAAAAGCGGTCCGAGAGGTGGTCGATGGACAACAAAGAGTTAGGAGTGTTTTGGAGTTCATCGCGGATGTTTACCGGTTATCCAAGACGCTAAAGGGCCCATGGGCCGGGAAGAGATTCTCGCAGTTGCATGAAGATCAGCAAACGCAAATAAAGTCATTTAGCTTTCCTACGGAAATCTTCAAGGGTATTTCCGACAAACAAGTCTTGGAAGTGTTTTGCAGGCTGAATATGAACGGTATTCCACTGAACCAGCAAGAACTCCGCAACGGCAAGTTTTTCGGATTTTTCAAGGAAACGTCTTTTAGTCTAGCTCTGACATATCTTGAGTTCTGGCGTAAACATAAGGTGTTTAGCGAGCAGAGCATTGCTCGTATGCTCGAGGTTGAGCTGGCCAGTGAGCTGCTAATCGCAGGAAACGCCGGAATGCAAGACAAAAAGAAATCTATCAACAGCTTCTACGATACATGGGAGAAGTCTTACCCAGATCAGGCAAGAGATGAAAAGCGATTCAAGGACACGCTGGATGCAATTTCAGAGACGTTTGCTAATGGTGATTTGGCAAACAGCGATTTCAGAAGGCCGCCGCTTTTTTATACGCTGTATTGTGTTGTTTTTCATCATCTCTTTGGGCTGCCTGGTATTCGGAGAGCTTCCCCCAAAAAGCGTCTCTCGGCAGATCAGCGCGATGGGCTCAGAGAAGCTGTGATTTCTCTGTCGGAAAAGATTGTCCAATCCAAAGACCCTGCTATCGAGATACCGGTCAAATACAAGGCATTTGTTTTAGCCTGTCAGCGTCAAACGGACAATATACAGCCGAGAAAGATAAGATTTGACAGTTTATTCGACGAAGCATTCTGAAAAACAATGCCTAGACGTATGCCGCGCTTTGACAGCGCGCTCTCCAACGATGCGAACGCAGCACTTTCGATTGTCGCAGCTGGAGAACTTTCGCGTCATTCCGGCACCTCAGTTGTACGCAAGGCTTGGAGTATGACTAGGCTTGAGGCGCTATATGAATTGGCTTATTTAAGGATATTCGCCGCATGGGAAACGTATCTTGAGGCAATTTTCTTTCGGTCGCTGTGCGGATATGAGTCAGCCGCCGGGCAGGAGCAGTTACGCAGAGGAAATTACTTCCCTAATCTGGCAGCAGCGGAGGCGGCAGTATTAGGCGGAAACGCCTATATGCTGTGGCACAATCCGCAGAGGGTAGTTGATCGCTGCCAAGCCCACATCCTCTCTGGACCGGGATGTCCTTGTGTTCAGGAATTGACCCTCACGTCTAACCTCACCCGTCTTGTGCATCTATCTTCCACGCGGCACAGAATTGTGCACGATCAAACCGATGCCAAGAACAAATTCGATGCCGCAACGCTGCATATTGCCGGGCGTACCTACAGTTCCTCCAGACCGGGAAAGTTCTTACGGGATTACGACACGTCAAAAACACCTTCGCAGAGATGGCTCGAAGTTACGGCCACTGAACTAAGCTCCCTAATGACGCAGATGGTGTGATGAGACAGATATATTATTGCGCGGAATAAGGAGTTAGCTTGTTGGGCTCACCCTTGGGATTTCAGGCGTAGGGGCTTGACAGCTGGCCGCCTGAGCGCCGACTAGTGGGGCTGGGGCAGGTTTCGGGGGCGTCTTGATGATGGGCACACCCAGCAAAGCGTCAGGGCGTGGAATTATCGGAAGACGTAGGGGTCCTTCGACTGCGTAGCTGCTTCGCTTCGCGAAGCGGCTACTCCGCTCAGGATGACATTTCGCCGGAGAGGTGGGCCATCCGACTGCGTCGGGCGGTGTCGGCGGCTCGGTTGGCCACTTCTCGAAAAGCGCGAGAAGTGGCGCACCCTAGTGTTTAGGTTTTTCTTCCCCGGGAGATGGCTTCCCGGGCTTCCTTGTCGGCGGTGCGGCGGCGCTCGGTTTCTCGCTTATCCCATAGCTGTTTGCCTTTGGCTAGGGCCAGCTCCAACTTGATTTTGCCGTTTTTGAAATACATGCGGGTGGGGATCAGGGTGAGTCCCTTCTGCTGGGTCTTGCCTATCAGCTTGCGAATTTCTTCTTTGTGAAGCAGAAGTTTGCGGGTGCGGCGGGCGGCATGATTGGCGTAGTTGCCGTGCTCATAGGGGCTGATGTGGCAATTTAGGAGCCAAAGTTCGCCGTCCTTGATCAGGCCGTAGGCGTCTTTGAGATTGGTCTTGCCGGTTCGAACGGACTTTACCTCGGTTCCGGTCAAAACCACTCCAGCCTCGAATTTTTCGAGCAAGAAGTAGTTGTGACTTGCGTTCCTGTTTACAGCGGCATCCTTCTCCCCCGAGGCCGTGGGCTGGCGGCGAGGATTTTTCTCCCGATTGGGCTGGGTTTGGTGGGTCGTCTGCTTGGCCATGGTTGAGAACCATTGTTTAGAAGAAAGTACCATGAAGAGGGGAGGAGGTGTCAGGTCTCAGATCTCAGGAAAAACTTGCGTCGCATCCTGCTTCCGAAGGCATCGTGTTGTGCCTTTCCTGGGGCGTGACACCTGAGACTCTGCGACCGGCACCTCGGTTCACGTACTCACGAGTGTAAACACCGATGTACCAATCACTTCGGGTACAAGTTGAGGCGATGCTATAATCCGATTTTCCGGTACTTTTTTGCTGGTGACGGTCGGGGATGCCCGGCCGGTTAGCTTTCTTCGGGTAGGCGGATGAGGCATAGCCCGCGTGAGCTATGGCCAGTGCGCCCGCGAGCAAGAGAAAATCTTTGTGAGGACTGCTTGATGAGACGTCTGATCCTTTCAGCTCTTTTTGTTTTGCTGCTGCTCTGTTTGAGGCCTCCTGTTTTTGCTAAGAAGGGTGATTCTGCTAAAGCGGCCTACGCGAAGGGCGCCGACGCCGAGGCCCGGCAGAACTACGAACAGGCCTTCGATTATTTCAAGCAGGCCTATAACCTGAAACCGAAAGACCTGAGATATCGCACTGCCTTCGAGCGGACCCGCTTCCTGTCGGCTTCGTCGCACGTGCATCGCGGCCAGATTTTGCGCGACGCCGGCAAGCTCGACGAGGCGCTGGTGGAATTCCAGAAGGGACTGGAGATCGATCCTTCTTCGTTCATCGCGCAGCAGGAGGTGAAGCGTACGCAACAGATGATTCGGGAGGCGCAGAACCCGCCGCCCCAGGCGGTGGCGCCGACCGGGTTGCGCAAACGCCTGGAAGCGGCGCAGGGCCCGGTGGAACTCGCCCCGATCTCGAACGTGCCCATCACCCTCAAGGTCACGGAGAAGTCCAACGTAATCTACGAGACGGTGGGCAAGCTGGCCGGGATCAACGTGCTTTTCGACCCCGATTACACGCCGCGCCAGGTGCACGTCGAACTGAACAACGTGACCCTGGAAGAAGCCCTGATGATCATTTCGTTCGAGACCAAAACCTTTTGGCGTCCGGTGACGCCGAACACGATTTTTGTTGCGCAAGACAATCCCGCAAAGCGGAAAGAGCTGGAACAAAACGTCATCAAGACTTTTTATCTTTCCAATCTTTCTCAGCCTACCGAATTGCAGGACATCGTGAACGCCATGCGCACCATCCTTGAAGTGAGCCGCATTCAGCAATTGCCCTCCCAGGGAGCGATTGTGGTGCGGGGCACGCCGGACCAGGTGGCGCTGGCGCAGAAACTGGTGGACGATCTCGACAAGGCAAAGCCGGAAGTGCTGATCGAAGTGGCAGTCATGCAGGTTAGCACCGATCGGGCGCACACTCTTGGGATCAACCCTCCGACCAGCGTTTCGGTTGCACTGCAGCCCAATATCAACACCGTTACTCCGACCACCACCACTACAGGCGGCGCGACCACAACTTCTTCGCCATCATCGGGCGGCATCAACCTGAATACCTTCAACAACCTCAATGCCACTGACTTCGCGGTGACGATTCCGCAGGCTACAGCAACGGCATTGATGACGTCCTCCGACACCAAGGTCATCCAGAATCCGCAGATCCGCGCTTTGGACGGGCAGAAGGCTACGTTGAAGATCGGCGATCGCGTCCCGGTGGCCACGGGATCGTTCCAGCCGGGAATTGGCGGAGTCGGTATCAACCCGCTGGTCAACACTCAATTTCAATACCTTGACGTGGGCGTGAACATCGACATCACGCCGCGGGTGCACGCGGGACGGGAAGTTTCGCTGAAGATGACAATGGATGTCTCGGACGTGGACTCCTATGTGAGCATTGGCGGGATCAGCCAACCGGTGATCGGGCAGCGGAAGATCGAGAACGAAATCCGCCTGAAGGATGGCGAAGTCAGCTTGCTGGGCGGCATGATGCAGGACACGAGGACGAAATCTCTGAGCGGGCTCCCGGGTCTGTCCTCTCTCCCGATCCTGAAATATTTCTTTTCGCAGGATACCTCGGACCACTCTACCAACGAAATCGTGTTCATCCTGATTCCGCACATCGTCCGCGGACTTGACGTTGTGCATGGCGGTGCCGATATGATCGACGTGGGTACGGCCGCTGCGCTATCGCTGCGGCGGACCAGTACCAGGACAGCGCCGCCGCCGGCTTCATCATCGGGAAACGTCGCGCCGTCGCGGGCAACTCCCCAGGGGATTCCGCAAGGCCAGCCCCCACAGAACCAGATTCCGCCAACTCAAGCTGGCGCCAGCACGGGAACCTTCATGTTTGATCCGCCCACACTGAATCAGACCAAGGGCTCGACCTTCACGGTGAATGTGATGCTTTCCGGCGGCCAGAACGTGTACTCCGTGCCCGTGCAACTCAGCTACGATCCGAATCTGGTGCAAGTGATCAACGTATCGAACGGCGGATTCCTCTCCCAGGACGGGCAAGCGGTGGCGTTAGTGCATAAAGACGATCCCGCTACTGGCACGCTGCAAGTCACAGCCACGCGGCCCCCGGGCGCGGGCGGCGTCTCGGGACAGGGTGCGGTGCTGACCCTGACATTCATGGCCAAGGGGGCGGGCCAGTCGGCTCTCACCATCACTCGGGGCGGAGCACGGGACCCGGCGATGCAGCCGATCGGATTAAGTGGAGCGCAGGCGGCCATTACGATTCAATAAGCAGTAGCGAGAACCGGGGCGGCTGAACTGAGAACTGATTTATGCGCCAACAACGCGGGTTTACCCTGATCGAGTTGATCGTCGCGACGGCCATCATGGTCATCCTGGTGGGGATGGCGTTTCCGGTCTATAAAAACAGCCTCCTTCGGCAGCGCGAGCACGAGTTGCGGGAAGACCTGTGGATGATCCGCGACGGCATCGATCGCTACAAAGACGCCGCCGATCGTGGCGCGTTCCAGACCAAGGTGGGAAGCGAAAACTATCCTCCGGATCTCGATACGCTGGTCAAAGGAGTGGATGTTGCGGGAAAGAAAATGAAATTTCTGCGCCGCATTCCGGTTGATCCCATTACCAAACAGGATTGGGGAATGCGCTCCATGCAGGATGAGAAAGACTCGGATTCCTGGGGCGGGCAGAACGTTTTCGATGTTTACTGCAAGACCGACCAACTCGCTTTGGACGGCACGAAGTATAAGGATTGGTAGATGAAATTCAGGGCCTCGCGCAATCTCAAAGTTCGCAGTCCCAAAGTTCGCAATCAGGGTTTCACGCTGATTGAGATGGTGGTGGTCATCAGCCTGGTCCTGATCTTGTTGGCCATCGCGTTGCCGAGGTACGACCAGACGATCACTCGCGCCAGGGAAGCCAAACTTCATGAGAACCTGGTGACACTCAATAAAGCCATCGAGGAGTATTCGCTCGACAAGAAGAAAGCGCCTATGTCGTTGGACGATCTGGTGCCCGGATACGTCAAGTTCATCCCGGATGACATCACCGGTAACAATACTACCTGGCAGACGGAACCGGAAGACTCGCAAGAGGCGTTTGATCCGACCCAGCCCGGCATCAGCGGTGTTCACAGCGGTTCCGATGAGATCTCGACCGAGGGCACTGCCTATTCGAGTTGGAAGCACTAGATTAGCAAACAAGGTTCGGAGATGAAGGCTGGGGCAATAGGACGGAACGGCGGGTTCACGCTGATCGAGATGATGGTGGTGATCAGCATCATTCTGATCCTGTTGAGTATAGCCCTGCCCGTTTACAGCCACAGCATTACGCGGGCGCGCGAGCAAAATCTACGCCAGAACCTGGAAACCCTGAACAAGACCATCTACCAGTACACCCAAGACAAGAAAAAAGCGCCGGGATCGCTGGAAGAGCTGAAGGCGGCGAAGTACCTGGACGAAATTCCGAAGGACATCACGGGCAGCACCGATACCTGGCAGACGGAGCCGGCCGACGCCATCTTGTCGCTCGAACAAACGGACACGGACGGCATCATCGGCGTCCACAGTGGTTCCGACAAGATTGCCAGTGACGGCACCGCCTACTCGACCTGGTAGGTCAGCTCTCAGCTCTCAGCTGTCAGCTCTCAGCCCTCAGGTCTCAGGAAAATCTTGGGGCAGGTCTCAGGTGGCAGGTGTCAGGTCTCAGGAAATCTCATTAATGTTGAGTCATCAGGTTTGTCGGGAGCATCTCCCGAGCTATTGACCGCCGATTAGTGCGAGGCCAGGCTTCTTCTGAGAGCTGAGAGCTGAGAGCTGAGAGCTGAGAGCTGAGAGCTGAGAGCTGAGAGCTGAGAGCTGAGAGCTGAGAGCTGAGAGCTGAGAGCTGAGAGCTGAGAGCTGCTCTCTGGAGGTAAGCGTGGATTTTCTCAACCGGCTGCAGCCCTTGGCGCTGCTCGTCATGCGGCTCGTTCTGGGCGCGATCATGATCGCGCATGGCTATCACAAGGTGTTCGGCGGGTTTCATCATCACATGGATATGGTGGGTTCGCTCGGCCTTCCGCGTTGGCTGGCGTATTTTTCCATGGGGACGGAATTCTTCGGCGGAATCGCCATCGTGCTGGGATTGTTTACGCGCTTCTTCTCGCTCGCGTTCGTGATCGAGATGGGCGTGGCCATTTGGAAGGTGCATTTTAAGCACGGGCTGACGGACAATGGGGGGTACGAGTTTCCGCTGGCGCTGGCGGCGATGGCTTTTGGGCTGCTCTCGTTTGGCGGCGGCCCCTGGGGATTCAATTTCGGCGGGCGCGGTTCGGGCGCTTCAAGCGGGTCCAAGAAGAGCTAAGCAATCTTCGCTAGGGAAATTCTGACTAAGTGTCGGCAAAAGGCATTAACCACAGGGTACACAGGGGTGCACGGGGACCTCGGGGACTTAATCAGAATTTCGCTAGTGTACTGAGTCAGAAATGCGTTTACAAAAGCGGGCCACAGAAGCCAGGATTTCGTCGGCCGTCTTGGTCCACACAAAGGGTTTCGCGTGCTCATTGCTGATCTCGATGTAGTGACGAATGGCATCCTCCAGTTCCCGCGTGGAGCGGTGCACGCCCCGCCGAATCTGTTTCTCCGTCAGGGCCGCGAACCAGCGTTCCACCAGATTGAGCCAGGAAGCTCCCGTGGGCGTGAAGTGCAGATGGAAACGGGGATGCCGGGCCAGCCAGCGATGAATCCGCGGGGTTTTGTGCGTGCCGTAGTTGTCCAGAATCAAATGCACCTCCAGCCCCTCCGGCACCGCCCGGTCGATGCGGTCCAAGAACTTGCGGAACTCGAGGGAGCGATGGCGGGCATGCATGTCCCCCAGCACGCGTCCACTCTTTACTTCCAAGGCCGCGAACAGCGAGGTGGTGCCATGCCGCAGGTAATCATGCGTGCGCCGCTCGGCCTGCCCCGGACGCATGGGCAGCAGTGGCTGCGAACGGTCCAGCGCCTGGATCTGCGTCTTTTCATCGGCGCACAACACCAACGCTTGGTCGGGCGGATGCAGGTACAGGCCCACGATGTCCCGCACTTTTTCAATGAACAGCGGGTCCTTGGAGAGCTGGAACGTCTCGGCCCGGTGCGGTTGCAAAGCAAACGCACGCCAGATGCGGCTCACCGCGCTCTGGCTCAAGCCGCTGCGCTGGGCCATGGAGCGGGTGGACCAGTGGGTGGCGTCCGGCGGACGCTTTTCCAGAGTCAACGTCAGCACGCGCTCCACCGCAGCGTCGCTGATCTGGCGCGGTGCTCCCGGGCGCGGTTCGTCGAGCAGGCCATCGAGGCGCCGCGCCACGAACCGGCCACGCCATTTGCCCACCGTAGGTTTGCTCACGTGCATGTGTTGCGCCACCCGGGTGTTGTTTTCTCCTTGCGCACAGGCCAGCACGATGCGGGCCCGCAGGCACAGGGCTTGCGCCGAACTCGGACGACGCACCCAACGTTCCAGGGTTTCGCGTTCTTCTCGGCTCAATTGCAAAGGCGGAATCGGTCTTCCCAGCGCCATCGGCACCTCCCTTGTACCTTAGACGCAGGAAAACCGACACTTATTCAACTTGTTTATGACTCATGACACTAGGGAATCTTCGATTTGGTCTCCTGAAGGGAGAACACCACGTGCGCACCGTTGTCAACAACATCCGCCACAATCATTTGGCTCGGGGTCTGAATCTACTGCTGTTAATGGTTCTTGGCGCGCTCCCAGCCCTTGGCCAGGCGGGTGAGACGATCAGTCTCTACGAAGCCATGCGCGAGGGAAAGGTTGTTGCTGCCTTTACCGCCACCGGTTCCAGCAGCGGCGACGCAATCGATTTGACCATCAACAAGACTCCGGTAGCCGGATATGGGACGCTGACGGTCACGGTTTCGCCAGGTCTGCGCTTGCAGAACGCAAATGGGGCCTGGCAGAGCATGGTGATCTCTGGGGTGCGCGGCCGGTTGGGTGGGAAGCGATTCGTGCCTGATCCGGTGATCAGGTTGAGTGACGCGGTACCTTCCGCGACGTATTTGCTATCTGTATATAGTGCTGAGTTTCACAAAGACAATCCCCCTCCCAGCTCGCAGTTCACTGTCGAATTTCCCGACAGTACGACGGAATGCATTCTTTCGAATGCGAGCGCGCATGGGCTATCGGTGGCCGCGACCCAAGCGGCCGAGTGGATCAGCACCGACCGTGTAACGTTCAATGACCTGCAGGCCAAGCTTCCGGCGAGCTTCCCGGACTGGAATGCTGCGCTACAGGTCGCCTCACAATGCCAAACGTCCCAGGTTCAGTTCTGGCCGCGTCCAGCTCAGCCTGCCGCTCCGGCGATCCAAAACAACGCTCCCGCGGTGAATTCGATATTGAGTTCAACCGTGAATTCAATCCCAGACAATCAGCCCGCGAGCTTTCAACTGTGGCATATCACCTTGTGGACCAGTCACTCTGGGACTTTGGCGGTTTCACCAAACCGGATCGGCTTCGAGGAAACTGGAGCACGGACGCACCGTTCGGATAATTTTGAAGCCTCATGTTCAGCGATAAGAGATGCGGCTCGCAAGCCCCACGACCTTAACAATATTTTGATTGCAGACGCGACGTTTTACATTCGCCTACGAGGCAGGAGTTACGACTTTTGGGCCGGCTCTGAAGATAACATGTTCGCTGTTTTGCGAGCGCTATCGCGTGCTTGTCCGGAAATCGCAAGTCCAGGAAAATGATCGTCGGATTCCAGAACAGCCTGCTACCGCAACCTCCCAGTCAGCCATAAATATGGTAGAAGAGTGTATGCGGACCACCGTTGACATTCCCGATTCCCTTTATCGTGACCTGAAAAGCAAGGCGGCCGGCGAAGGGCGCAGCGTAAAGGAACTGATTCTCCGCGGAGTCGAAATCGAACTGCAACTGAAGCCCACACGGCGACGGCCGGTTTCGTTGCCATTGGTTCGCTCCAAGCAGCCGGGGACAGTTGCGCTCGACAATGCCAAGATCTTCGAGATCATTCCTTCTCCCTGATGTAAACGTCTGGGTGGCCTTGACGTTCCGACCGGCATCTCCACCACGCCATTGCCGCGCGTTGGTTTGTGAGTCTTGATGAGGAATCGCGTCTCTGTTTCTGCCGCATCACCCAACTCAGCCTTCTGCGGCTGCTTACTGCACCAGTTGTGATGGGTCCGGAGGTTATGACCCAACCAGAAGCTTGGCGGGTTTATGACCGTTGGCTGGACGACCCCCGCATTGCGTTCCTCGACGAACCAACTGGGCTGGAACAAGCCTTTCGCTCGCACTCGCGGCGGCGAAGCCCTTCGCCCAAGGAGTGGGCCGACTCGTACTTGCTGGCGTTTGCTGCCGTATCGGGTTTAAGGCTTGTCACTTTTGATCGGGCATTTCGCGATAAAGCGAAAAGCGTTCTCGTTCTGATCAGCTGGCAGGCTGCGGAAAAAGTCGTCGAGGGCGCAAGAAGCACACCTCAGGCGCTAAAGCGCGGACACATTTTCACCGGCTTAACGGCACGACTGAACAGCTTGCGGAAAAAGTCGGATCGCACGCTTGTGCAGCCCGCAGCGGCTAAAGCCGCGATTGATTTTGCTGCACTTACGGCGCGGCTGAAGCCGCGCCCCTTCAAAACAAGATCAAAATCCGAATTTTTCCGCAAACTGTAGAGTCGTGCCCTTCCCGAAACCGCCGGAATCCGAGTTTTTCCGCAGCCTGTGAAGTCGTGCCCTTCCCAAAACCGCCGGAATCCGAGTTTTTCCGCAGCCTGCTGGGTCGTCGCGGCACGCGCTCTAAAATTCCGCCAGCTCTTTCATTGCCCGGAACAAGTCGCTCGTCTGGGGCAGGATGGCATTCTCCAGAATCGGTTGATAGGCGACGAAAGTATCGGTTGCCGCCACTCGTTTCACCGGGGCATCGAGATGATGGAAGAGTTCGTCGGCGATGCGGGCGGCGATTTCAGCGCCGTATCCCCAGCTCAGCGAGTCTTCATACGCGATTAGCGCACGGTTGGTTTTCTTCACCGAGGCGGCAATCGCATCCCAGTCAAACGGATTCAACGAGCGCAGGTCGATTACTTCGACACTGACTTGGTGCTCGCGCCCCAGTTTTTGCGCGGCTTGCAAGGCTCGCGGGACGACCGCGCCGTAGGTGATCACTGTGAGGCCGGTCCCGGGCTGCACGATCTTCGCTTTTCCGAACGGGACCATGTAGTCGGGGCCGGGATAGGGCGCGCGTCCGTAGGTTTCGCGATAGAGGCGTTTGTGTTCCAGGAACAAGACCGGGTCGTCGCAGCGGATGGCGGTGCGCAGCAGACCCGCGGCATCGAGTGCGTTCGAAGGGAAGACGACGCGCAATCCAGGAGTATGGGTGAAGATGCTCTCGCCGCACTGCGAGTGATAGATCGCGCCGCCCGTCAGATAACCGCCAATCGCGACCCGCACGACCACCGGCGCCGAGAAGGCGTTGTTCGAGCGCCAGCGGATGATGGGGAGTTCGTCGCGCAACTGCATCATGGCCGGCCAGATGTAATCGAAGAACTGAATTTCCACCACCGGCTTCAATCCGCGCGTGGCCATGCCGGTGGCGCGGCCGACAATCTCGGCTTCGGCCAGCGGAGAATTGAAAACGCGATCCGAGCCGAACTCTATCTGCAATCCGGAGGTCAGCTTGAAGACTCCGCCCTTGCCTTTGATCAGCTTCTGCTGGAGATACTCTTCGCGGCTGGCGTCGGCTACGTCTTCGCCAAAAATGATGATGCGCTCATCGCGGCGCATCTCGTCGCGCAGGGTGGCGTTGATGAGGTCCGCCATGGTCTTGTTTTGCGACGCCTTGTTAGGCGAGTCGGAGCGCTTGCCATCGGTCGCCGTCTCAGGGGCGGCGGCTGCGGCATTGGTTTCGAACGCCGCCGAAGTAGGATCGAGATCGGGCGAGTACACGAAGTTGTAGATCGTTTCCGGTTGCGGTACCGCGGCTTCGAGGGCGCGATCGGTATCGGCCTGCATCTGCTCATCGATCTCCTTCTCGATTTTGTTGATCCCTTTCTCGTCGAGAATTCCCTCGCGCAGCAGGAACAACTGCAACCGATGGACCGGGTCGCGCGCGGCATCTGCCTGGCGCTCGGCATCGGGGCGGTAAAGACGCTCGTCGTCCGAGAGCGAGTGGGAATAAGGACGGATAACATGGGCATGGACAAACGCAGGGCCATGGCCGGCGCGGCAATAATCGGCCGCACGCTTGAAAGCTGCATAGGCGACGACCGGGTCGGTCCCGTCAATCTCTTCGAAATGGAAGTTGGGGAAGCCGGAGACGAGGCGCGAAATATTGCCACCCGAGGTCTGCACTTCGACGGGCACGGAAATGGCGTATTGATTGTCCTCGACGCAAAAAATTACCGGCAGACGCCGGTTGGAGGCGGTGTTCAGCGCCTCCCAGAATTCGCCTCCGCTGGTGGTGCCGTCGCCGAGCGAGACGTAGGTGATTTCGTCGCCCTGAAACTGGACGTCCTTGAATTGGCGGTAATCGCCCTCGGCCTTGCGGGCGGCATTGGGGTGCTGGGCGAGGTAGCGGCCGGCTTCGGCGCAGCCCACGGCTTGCAGAATCTGCGTGCCGGTGGCGGACGATTGAGTGACGACGTTGAGGCGCTTGTAGGCCCAGTGCGAGGGCATTTGGCGCCCGCCGGAACTGGGGTCGTCGGCCGCGCCCACGGCGCCGAGCAGCATTTCGTACGGGGTTGCGCCCAGCGCGAGACAGAGCGCGCGGTCGCGGTAGTAGGGATAGAACCAGTCATAGCCGGCCTTCAGTACAAAGGCGGCGGCAACGCCCACGGCTTCGTGGCCCGCGCCCGAGATCTGGAAGAAGACCTTCTGCTGGCGCTTGAGCAGGATCTCGCGGTCGTCCACGCGCCGCGAGGTGAACATGATGCGATAGGCATCAATCAGTTGCTGACTCGTGAGGCCCTGATAGGTCTTGACCGCTTTTGCGATGTCGCTTTCGTTAAGCTTGGGATCGACCTTGGTCGTGGCCATCGTGTGCCGTTCACCCCACTGAGTTCCAGCCCCGCATTATTGTATATGGGTTGACGTACTTGGGAATAGGGTTGGCTCCGAGTTGGCTGCGAGCTTCGAGCCGCGGGCTTCGAGCAGGCAGAGCCGGCTTGATCGCTCGTAGCCAGAAGCCCGTGGCCCGAAGCTCGTAGCTCGCGGCTTGCGTTATTCTGAACTGTGCATCGATCTGAAAAATCATGATTCGCTTCCTGCGCCCATTTGATCCGCGCCGCCTCCGCCTGCTGGTGTTTGACCTCGATGGCACCCTGATTGACTCGCGCCTGGATTTGATTCATTCCGTGAATGCAATGTTGCGACATATCGAACGTCCCGAACTGGACGGCAACGTCATTGCCAGCTATGTGGGAGACGGCGCTCCGACGCTGGTGCGCCGCGCGCTCGGCGACACCGGCGACGAGGTATTACTCCGCGAGGCTATGGAGTATTTTCTTATCTACTACCGCCAGCACAAACTCGACCACACCACGGTCTATGAGGGGATTCCGGAAGTGCTGGCCCGCCTGGCTAATTCGTCGCATGGCGTGGAGCCGACTGAATTGACGTTGGATGGATTGTCGCCAGATGGAGTGCCGCAGAATGGAGTGCCGCGGCAGATGGCGGTGCTCTCGAACAAGCCGGTCAATCCTTCGCGCCAAATTGTGCAGGCGCTCGGGCTGGGGGACTTCTTTGTGTGTGTCTACGGCGGCAACAGCTTTACGACCAAGAAGCCCGATCCGCTGGGCGTGCGGACCATCATGCAGGAAACTGGCGTGGCGGCGGACGAGACGCTGATCATTGGCGATTCAGCGGTTGACGTGTTGACGGGCCGCAACGCCGGCCTGTGGACGTGCGGCGTGACGTATGGGTTCGCTCCGCATTCGCTGGAGCAGGCGCCTCCGGATGTGCTGGTTGAAAGTCCCCGCGAACTGGGGGAACTGTTGCGGTAAAGCGGACGTGGGGCTATTGATCGGTGGTGGCTCGATTTGATTTCGAATTTGCGGCGCTCGCGGGTGTTTACTTCTCTCTCGGATGGGGGAGGCGACGGGTTGTGTTTGCTAGGCGCGGGACACACTGGGGTTACGGGAGAATTTCCGGAAACGGCGCCGCTCGAAGCGACCGAGTAGGGGTCTTTCGACTCCATCCGATCTCCGGCTTCGCCGAAGACCGGATTCCGCTCAAGATGACAGTGTTTGTCGTGGCAGAGTTAGTTCAAATTGAGCCACTACCTATTGATCCCAGTGCTTGACACCGGGTTATTTGGCTCTTAGGCTGAAAAGCGATGGAAGTGCACTTAACTCCCGATCAGGAAGCTTTTATCCGCCGCGCCGTTGAGGCTGGCCGATTTGGCCGTGCCGAAGATGCGGTGGAGGAAGCGTTGTCGCTTTGGGAAGAACGTGAGCGCAAGCGGGCGGAATTCCTCGCAACGCTCGATGATGCGAAAGCCTCGATTGCCCGCGGCGAGGGACACGTCATCACGCAGCAGTCGATGCGCGAGCTTGCTGCGGAAGTGAAACAGCGCGGTCGAGCCCGCATGGTCGCCAATCCATCAACACCACCCTGATGGCGCACCGCTTAGCGCCGCAAGCCGCGGCCGACCTCGATGATATCTGGTACTACGTCGCCATCGAGAGCGGAAGCGTCGAGACCGCCGACCGGTTCGTTAATTCCATCACGGAGCGGTTTTTGCTGCTGGCCGGCTATCCTTACCTGGGACGTCCCCGCGACGACGATCTTGGCATTGGCCTGCGTAGTTTTCCTGTCGGTGAGTATGTCATCGTCTACCTTGTGGAGGATAAGAAGGTGTTCATTTTTCGCGTGGTGCACGGCCGCCGGGATATGGAAGAGCTGTTTGGCTAGAGGGGCTTTCCGCATACTGAAGGGGTGACGCCGGATGTGCTGGTTGAAAGTCCACGCGAGCTGGGGGAGCTGTTGCGGTAGCCGGGCAGACTGCTGCGCATAGGTGGTGAAATGGCCTGTTCTCAGCAGGAACTCTTTCACAGAGTATCTACCGGAATATGGGGCGCGGGTCTCGACTCTCTGGATTGGCGGCGGTAAGATGGCCGCCCGGAAGCGACCAATCTCTCTCGGCGTCAGTGCGAGACTCCTACAACACTCCGGGGAAAACCTCGGACAAAGTCAGCTCGATGCGGCGCACCGCGTCCGCGATTTGGCGGCTTATTCCGAGCGAGTCCTGCTGTCCATCGTGGTTGAAGATCAGCACTTGCAAGGCGTTGCGGATGTGGTGGTTGCACTCGGCCACTACCCGGAACCGACGAATGTTGGCGGCGCGGCGGTCATTCTCATACCTCAGGGTCGTGTAGACGAGTCCGCCGACGATCAGCAACATGAATGACCCATGCACCCAGCCCCCCATCGGGTGATAGAGAGTGCTGACCAGCCAGCGGGAAAACAGTGCTCCTCCGGCAGCAACAATGACGGCAGCCAAGGTGCCCCACAAGAGCCGGAAGCGAGGATAGGGCTGCAGCGGGGGAGTGCCATCCGCCATCGGGGGCGAGAGTGGTTTCTCGAAGTACGTTGCCCATAATCTCTCCCTCTCAGCCCTGTCCGGCACCAAGGACAAGCTCGGATGACGGTGAGCGCGACGGGCGATCTCCACGTCGGCGTAAGTGCCTGCAGCCTTGAACAAACAATTCTGGCACTGAAAATCCACTAAGACATCAGTCGTGCGGGAGGAATGTGGCATTCTTGAATTTTGGCTCTGGAAAATTCCAAGACGCAAGGATTAAAGATGGACATGTCCGTAAGTAAGTAGGTTCCCCCTCCGAGACGGCAGCAGAACGATAGTGCCAACTCCCGAGTTGTCGCTAGCCGGAAACCATCCAGCGCAATGCAGCCATACGTCTGACTTCCGATCGTTGGCGAAACATCGCCTTCTCACCACTGACCTTGGCGCAAGCGCGGACCCGCTCCTCTATTCCCAATCGTCGCCCGATCCTGCTACCTTCAAGTACTGTGCGATCCGCGGGAGACGCGGCTAGCCGCGTCTCTACGGGAAAATTTGGGATGACGAACGACGCTAACTCCTGGGGCCTGACCCCTGCCGAGCTTCGCAAGCTACGTGCCTTGAAGACTCCGTACGGCATTCAACGGCTGCTTGACGACATGCCTTACCACCTTGAGGACAGCGCTTGGTCTCCGCGACGGGTGCTGCGCGAGAATACTTCGCATTGCTACGAGGGCGCGCTGTTTGCGGCGGCGGCGCTGCGGGTTATCGGATATCCTCCGCTGCTTCTTGATCTGGAGGCCGAGCACGATACCGACCATGTGCTCGCCATATATAAGGTGGATGGGCATTGGGGAGCGGTGGCGAAGTCGAATTTCACCGGATGCCGGTATCGCGAGCCGGTGTACCGTTCACTCCGAGAGCTGGCTTTGAGTTACTTCAACCTTTATTTCAATCTGCGCGGGGAGCGCACGCTGCGGACCTTCTCCCGGCCCGTCCAGATGAAGCGCTTCGATCCTCTGAACTGGATGACTTCGGAGAAGCCGGTATGGTTTGTGGCAGAGTATCTGCTGACCATTTTTCACTATCGGCTGATCTCTCCCGCGCAGGCGAAGCGGCTGCATCGAGTGGATGGGCGGTTGTTCCGGGCGGAGTGTTTGGAGCGGGCGGTGAAAAAGCTTTAACCACGGGGAGCACAGAGGTACACACGGGAAGCTGCCTTTGTGCGGAACTACTGGTGGGGTTGTTTCCGTATGTCTGGAATGCGTTCTTGTGTCGGGCTCATCTTCGCGATGGTTCTGCTGGCGGGCTGTGTTTTAGCTCAGGATTCAACTTCAACTCTCACTGCAACGCAAGCGACGCCTGTTTCGCCGCCCATTGAGGTAAAAGCCATTGACGTAAATGCCATTGATGTAAAACCCATCGATTTGAAGCCCGATGCCACAGGAGTCGTGCCGCCGGAGCAGATTCGAGACCTCTTGCGGCGCGCTGAAGAGAAAGACCTGGAAAACGAAAAGCGCCTCCGAGATTACACCTACATCGAACGCGAGGAGCGGCACAAACTCAACGGGCGCGGCGGGGAACCTGACGGGGTTAAACCTGGCGGGGTTAAACCTGGCGAGGCAAAGAAGATCGACTCCCGGACCTGGGAGATTCTCGAGATCTATGGAGAGCCAGTCGCGCGTTTGACCGCCAAGGACGACAAAACGCTGTCGGCCGACGAGGCAAAAAAAGAAGACGACAAGATTCAGAAGATCATCGACAAACGCAAGAACGAATCCGAGGACGACCGCCGCAAACGCCTGGAGAAAGAAAAAAAAGGCCGCGAAGAGGATCGCAAGTTTGTGCTTGAGGTCGCCGATGCGTTCAACTTCCGGCTGCTCGGCTCCGAAGCGCTCGACGGGCGCGATGCCTGGGTGCTCGAGGGCGAGCCTCGTCCCGGCTACGAACCCAAGAGTCGCGACGCCAGGATGCTCAGCAAGTTCAAAGGACGCATCTGGATCGACAAAACCGACGCCCAATGGGTGAAGCTGGACATCACCGCCATCGATACGATTTCGTTTGGCTTCGTGCTCGCAAGGGTCCACAAAGGCACGCACATTCTCTTTGAGCAGATCAGGGTGAACGATGAGGTGTGGCTGCCCAAACAGGTGGAGATTCACCTCGACGCGCGGGTTGCACTATTCAAGGCCTACGACGAAGATATCGAACTGATTTTCCACGATTACAGAAAATTCCGGACGGATACGAAGATGACGGTGGTCGGGGAAGAGAATCGTGAGTAGGAAGAGAATCGCGATTAGTGACGGGCGAGCGGGCACAACCTCGACGCTACGCTGACTTCCTCGCTGGATAAAACCGGATCACTTTTCCGGGTTTTGACTGCGGAACCGTCGTCGCTTTTCTGCGGAAGTTCTTCGGGATATAGAAATTGATTACTCGAGCCATAGAGCCGTTCCCCTTGATCTCGTGAAGTCTCTGCGTCTTGTCTACCACTCCCACTCCCACCCACAGCGGCAGCGGACAGAATCGTGCAAGCGGAGTTTTATCATGAGTGCCTTACATACCGCGCATGACCTCATCCACATGGCTTCTTCTCCCTAATGCTGAAATGCCCCACTCATCCAACCCACAAGCAAGCGAGTTGCCAAAGTGTACCCGACCCGGGCCAGGTGATTCTGGGCTCAAATATGTTCACTGAAGACGCGCTTGCGGGCTGCAAGGCAGGTAGCCGTTCTTTGTTGTATCTACTAGAGAATAAAGGAGTCTTGCGCCAGTGGCAGTTCCCGCCGGGCTGTTCCCGCTAAAGAAAATGGCGGGATCCCGCGAAAAGCACGACTGGGTGATCTCCCTGCACAAAGGTGGGTGAATTTCCTTGCGATCAACGCGGTATACGATCCAACTCTCGTTACTCGACTCTGTACTCGATCTTGATTCCCCGGCGGGCGATTTCTTCGAGAAAAGAACCGGCGGGAATGTCTCGTTCCTGCAAGACTGCGCCGCGCTTGCTCACCGCGCCCGTGCACATCATCTGCAGGACGATGGAGGCGGGGAAGGCGGTGGTGCGCATCATGGCGCTCATGTCGCTCTTGGGATCGTAGTGGTCGACCATGGTGAAGCTGGCCACTCGGCCTTTGAGTTTTCCGCCGAGCAGGCCCCGGACTCCGGGAGCTTTGACGGATTCGTGGGCCTCTAGGCGCATGATGCAGAGGTCGGGACCCTCGCCGGCGAATTTACTCTCGAACACTCTTGCCAGCAGCGCACGCGGCGCTACTTCCACGTCGCCGATAAGCATTTTCTCGCTCGAAAACAGGCCCAGTGCCTTCAATCCGCAGAGCAGATCGTAGTGGTCGGGATAGCGCAGAGTTTTCTCGAAGCACTCGCCCACTTTGCCGGCGAAGGTCTCGGGCAAAGTAGAAGTTCCACCGGAGGTTTGAAAGGCCACGAGCGGCGCGAAGCCGTCCATGTGAAATGGCTCGGGCTCGGTGAGCGCCTCGATGGTGGTGATCTTGCCGTGGCGCAGAATGCGCGCTGGCTCTACGAATTCGTTGATCAGTCCTTCGACGGAAAACACGAGTTGGTAATGGAACGGAGGCATCGGTTTTTCGGGCAGACCTCCGACGTAGAGCTTGAGCGCGTCGGCGCGACCGCCCAGGCGGCGAACCAGTTCGCCACCGAGAATCGATGCCATACCAGGCGAGAGACCGCAATCGGGAGCGAGGCCAATGCCGCGTTTCTCGGCTTGCTTGGCGAGCGCCAGTTCCTGGCGCACGACGGTGTTGTTGCCGCCGAGATCGGCGAAATGGCAACCCGCGCGGATGGCGGCTTTTGCCAGTCCGAGGTTCAGGAAGTAGGGAACGGCGGAGAGCGCGCCATCGTGGCCTTTCATCAGGCGAGCGGCTTCTTTTTCGCTGGCAGCGTCAAGCGCGACGGCGCGCACCTTCTTGTTGCCCGCCTTGTTGCCCGCGATGCGGTTGACGCGGGCAGCCGCGCCTTTGGCGCGCTTGAGGTCGTTGTCGGCGAGAGTGACGGACTCGACGTGGCTCTGGCGCGCCATATCGTAGGCCGCCGCTGAGCCCATCATGCCGGAACCAATCACGAGCAGTTTCATAAATGCTCCTAGTGCGAAGGCAGTATGAAGGCATCCCATCAGAGCTGTGACTGCCAGCCCCCAAAATCAGCGGTTCATTGCCCGTAGAGACGGGGCTTGCCGCGTCTCCGTCGACCGGGCAGCGAAGATGGCGCAAGCGGAGACAGGGCAAGCCCCGTCTCTACGGGAGAACCATCGAGATCCATCTTCTGACTTTTGAGATTCGAAAACAGATCAGCCTACAGGAACCTGTCCGAACAATAAGTGACGGGGCTCACGTCGCGCGAGAGAAAGTGCGCGCGATCGAGCGAGTGGTGCAGGGAGCGATCGGAACCCGGCGGCCTCGAAAGTCAAGCCTAAAAGCGGACGAAAACCACAGAAATGTTCGGGTTGCGAGTGGCATCGATTTGCCGCATTTTCAGCGGTTTGCGCGCCTGTCCAAGTACTTCCGTACCGTCTCTAGTACCTTAGTTACTTTAACTCGTGTGACGGGCCTCCTATTTGCCAAGAAACTACTACATATAGCAGTATACGTACTAACAAATACCATCAGTAGACACGAAGCGCAAGTCCAGTTTTTGTGAATTCCAGAAAAACCCCATAAAACCCAAAGAAACCGGGAGATTCAGGTTGCGCAGCCCGCGCTTCCGGTTGAGATATGCTCAGCACACCAAAATACACTCGAACGCGCATGGAAATGTTAATGGCCGACTCGCGAGAAGTGATGAACATTCGCCAAGCTTCGCAGTATCTGGGAGTGAGTCCGGACACGCTTTACAAGTACGTGAACGAGCAAAAGCTTCCGGCGTTCAAGTTGGGCAACCGCTGGCGCTTCAAAAAATCGAAGCTCGATCAGTGGATGGAAGAGAAGTCGATGGAAATGGAACCGCGGGGCAAGAAGAAAATCAAGGCAGCCGTGAAAGCTGCCGGAACTCCGTAAACGAACTCGGTAAATAAAGGCGGGCACATGTTTGGAAGAGGATCGAAGACAATAGTGGGTCTGGATGTGGGCTCTTCGAGCATCAAGGCCGTCGAGCTCAGGAAGACACGCACGGGAATCGAAGTGGCACACCTCGGACTGGAGCCGATCGCGCCCGACCTCGTGGTCGATTCCATGATCGTGGACTCGGGTCAGGTTTCGAGCTCGATCACCAAGCTGTTCATGGACACTGAGATCAAGTCGAAGGCGGTGGCCACGGCGGTGAGCGGACACTCGGTGATCGTGAAGAAAATCTCGCTGCCCTCGATGAGCGATCAGGAGCTGGCCGAGACCATCCAGAAAGAAGCGGCGCAGCACATCCCGTTCGATCTGGCGGATGTGAACCTCGACTACCAGATTCTTTCCGACGACGCGACCAGTCCGCAGATGGATGTGCTGCTGGTGGCTGTCAAGAAGGACAAGATTCTGAACTACACCAACGTACTCTCGATGGCGGGCAAGACTCCGTCTATTGTGGATATCGATGCGCTCGCCCTGCAGAACTGCTACGAGTACAACTATGAGCCGGCGGCGACACAAGTGGTTGCCCTGCTCAACCTGGGTGCGAGCGTGATGAACATCAACATCGTCAAGGGCACGACGCCCCTGTTCCCGCGCGACGTTTCGGTGGGTGGTCATCAGTACACCGACTCGCTGCAGAAGGAACTGGATTTGAGCTTTGACGACGCGGAATCGCTCAAGCTGGGGCGCAAGGTGGGCACGGTGCAGGACGACGCGAAGACGCCCATCCTGCAGCAGGTCACGGAAATCATTGTGCTGGAAATTCAGAAGACCTTCGACTTCTTCCGCGCCAGTGCGGCGGGCGAGCACATCGAAAAGATTTATCTGGCCGGCGGTTCGGCCAAGGTTCCGGGCCTGGTGGAAGCGTTGCGCCAGGAGTTCTCGATGCCGGTCGAGTTGTTCAACCCGTTTCAGAAAGTAGTGGCTCCGGTGGAAGGCGCCGGGGCGCAGTTGGTCGAACAGAACGCGGGCCAGTTGGCAGTGGCCGTGGGTTTGGCCCTGAGGAGCTTTGAAAAGCTATGATCCGAATCAATCTGCTGGGCTCTCCGAAACCGAAAGGCAAAAAGAACGTTGCCGTCAGCGTGCCGAGTATGGATCTGGGCAACTTAGGCGGGCCCCTGGTTCAGGTGGCCGCCGTGTTGCTGATTGCCGGCGCCGTCAATGGCGGTTACTGGTACAGGCTCGATCGAGAAAAGAAAGTGATCGAGGTGCAGAGCCGGCTGGCGGAACAGAAGAATCGGGAACTGGCCGACATCAAGGTGCGGTACATGGAGCGGCAGAGGCAAGCCGAGCTTTATAAGCGGCGGGTAGATGTGATCGACCAGCTGCGCAACAACCAAACCGGCCCGGTTGCACTGTTGTCCATGATTGCCGATACGGTCAACCACACCGAAGCGGTGTGGCTGAACAGCATGCAGGACCAGGGTGCGAACGTGGCCATCGACGGCACGGCGCTGAGCAGCGATGCCGTGGCCAACCTGATCTCCAACCTGCAGAAGACCGGTTTCTTCCGCAACATCGAGATTAAGGAAAGTTATCAGGACGAAGGCATAAAGGACATGCAGGCGTTTCAGTTCACGCTCACCTGCGAAAAGGCGAAGTCGTAAAGGCGGAACCGACTATGAATCTTGGCGAATTAAATGGGGTGAAGTTGCTGGGCGTGCTGGTCCTGGTGGCGGCGTTAGCCACCGGCGGCCTTTACTACACCGTCTATAAGTCGCAGCGCAACCAAAATGATGCTGCCCAGATCAAGCTGCAGGCGAAACTGCGCGAGAACGCGGAACTCGAAGCCTACCGGCCGAAACTGGCCGACATCGAGCGCCAGCTGGCCAGCCTGAAGCAGCAGCTCGAAATCGAGCGGCGCATCGTGCCCGACGAAAAGGAAGTGGACAATTTCATGCGCATGGTGAGCGGAGAAGCCCGCAAGTCGGGTGTGGAAATCCGCCGCTATACGGCACGTCCCTACGGCGCGAAAGAGTTCTACACCGAAGTGCCGTTCGAAGTCGAGTTCGATGGTCCGTACTACTCCATGCTGGGGTTCTTCGACCGGTTGGGAAAAGTGGAGCGCATCGTAAACGTCTCCAACCTGCTGGTCTCTACGACCCGCAAGCCGGCCGACGCAAAAGCGAAGCATACCTACCAGTACGCGCCCAGTGAGAGTGTGGTGGCCACCTGCCTGACCACAACGTATTTCAGTCACGACCTGGATCCGGCGGCGGCGCCGGCCAGCAAGCCGGGACCACCGGTGAAGAAGTAGGAGGGACAGGATGAAGATGAAGCCAGCAATCACGATAACGACGACAATTCTGGTTTCGGTACTGGCCGCGGGCTTGGCCTCGGCCCAGAGTCCCCGCATTATCCAGAACACGCGCAACACGATGAACACGGTGAATAGCAATGCCACGGCCGCCTCGAATGAGGCTCTGGGCGATCACCACTCCGCTCCGGCGAACGCCGCGCATCCTCCGGCCAAGTCGAGCACAGTCAGGGTGGCTACGCCGGTGAAGCCGTCCTCACCCCCGGGTGCGCGTTCGGCGGACGCGAAAAGAGCGGACGCGAAAAGAAGGGAAAGAGACCGCATGAGACGCGGCGGGGCAGTCCTGGTTGAGCCAATCGCGCAGCCAGCGCCCACGGCGGCTCCCGAAGAAAACGCGTCGGCGGATGCTGTCGCAGCCGGCCATGGCGTCGCGGGAGGCGGCGAGAATGCGGAGAGCGAGCAGTCGGTCGTTCCCGACAGCAAGTACAACGCCAACGGCAGACGGGATCCTTTCGTCAGTCCGGTGGTGAGCCACGCCGGCGGTTCGGGTTGCAGCACCGGCAAGAAGTGCCTGGAAATCGGCGCCATCAACCTGCGCGGTGTGGTGCGTTCCGAAAACGGTTTCATCGCTGTGGTCAGTAACAGTATGAATAAGGCTTATTTCTTGCGGGAGAACGATCCGGTGTTCAACGGTTACGTGATGAAAATCACGGGCGACTCCATCGTTTTCCAGGAAACACTGCAGGACCGTATGGGCAAGACGTTTACGCGGGAAGTAGTAAAGAAGATTACGACTCCGGCGGTTTAGGCCACGGAGACAACAAAGACTTCGAAGAAACGCGTTCTAGGAAACACATGGAGGCGAAACGGCCTCGCATGGGGAGATAGGGAAATGCGAAAGCAACTGCTGGGTCTCTTAGTTCCGCTGCTGGCGATCGTAGTGATAACGATCGCAGCCGCGGCTGACACGACGGGCAAGGGGGTGGCCGCGGGCGCTCGATTGCAGAGGCTCGAGGTCGCGCACAGCCAGGACGGATTGCGTATCGAGTTCAAGGCGAAGGGCGCACTGGCGCCCAAAGTGTCGACGCTTGAATCACCGGCACGCATCGTCGTCGACTTTCCCAACACCGTGATGGCCACGGCGCAGAGCCACATCAGCGTAGGCCGAGACGGCGTGAAAGACGTCCGCATCGGGATGGACGGGCAAGTCCCGCCCAGCACGCACGTGGTCATCGATCTTGCCGACGGTGATCGCGCCGCCAGCCGCCGGCATGAATTAGTGGCGGGTCCGGAAGGCAGCTTCGTCCTCAAGATCCACGAGGCGGCACTGGCCCATCGCCAACCCGCGCCGGCCGTTAAATCGCCGGCCGCGAGTCAGGCGCCGCAATTGGCGCTGGCTTCGGCTCCAGGAACCCCGGCAACGACCACGACCACGACCTCGGCAACGGCAACGGCGGTTGCGCCGGCTCCGGCCGCGGCAGAGAACGCCGGGAAACCGGCGGCGGACTTCGCGTTCGTCGAGCCCAAGTTTTCGCCAAAAGCCGCCGAACCGTTCGCGAAGGCCCAGGAAGCGGCCAGCCGCTTTGCCGACAAGACGGCGGCGGAACTGGTTGCCACCAATACCAATGCCGCCCTCGGGCAAGCGGGCAGCAACAAGCCGACCATCCAGCCGGCCGTGAACCTGGCCGCCGAGCAGAAGGCGCAGCTGGAACAGAAGCCCGCGGTGAACGGAGCCAAGTACACCGGCGAGCCGATCTCGGTCAATCTTAAGGATGTGGATCTGAAAGATTTCTTCCGCCTGATTCATGAGATCAGCGGTCTGAACGTCGTGCTCGATCCCATGATTCACGGCAATCTGACCATCGTGCTCGATGACGTGCCCTGGGATCAGGCGCTGGACATCGTGCTCAAGAACAACGACCTGTCTCGCCAACTGGACGGCAATGTGTTGCGCATCGCCACTGTTGATACGTTGAGGAAGGAAGCCGAAAACCGGCGCGCGCAAATCGATGCCGAGGCGCTGGCGGTAGACAAAGTCAGCATCACCCGCTTCCTCAGCTACGCTCACGCCAAGGATCTGTTGCTGCCGCTCAAGAAGTTCCTGAGTCAGCGTGGCGACATCGTCGCTGACGAACGCACCAATTCAATTATCGTTGCCGACATTCCGGCGGTTCTGCCGCAGATTGACCGCCTCATCCAGCAGATGGACCGCAAGACGCAGGAAGTCGAAATCGAAGCCCGCGTGGTGGCAGCCACCCGCAGCTTCGCCCGTGACATCGGCGTGCAGCTGGGCCTGGGTTGGGGCAATGGGACAACCTCAGTTGGCGGAGCGCCAAACGTTGGCACCTCGTCGCTCATCCAGAACGTTACGAATCCGAATTACTTCACCACCAGCAGCGGCCCGACCGGGAGTTCGATACCGTTGTTTTCGAACCTGGGCGCAGTCGCACCGAGCAGCGGTCTGCAACTTATCAACGCCACCAACAACATGCGGATCGACATGATTCTCACGGCGGCCGAGTCGCGCGGGTTGCTGAAAGTTCTTTCCCGTCCGCGTATCGTCACCCAGAACAACATTCAGGCGGTGGTGAAACAGGGAGTAAAAATACCGATCATGACCGCGCCCTCGTTAAGCGCGCCGGCGACCGCAACCTACGTGGATGCATTCCTGCGACTGACGGTAACTCCGCAGATCACGTCGGAAGGCACCATCTTTCTCAACGTGGATGTCGAAAACACCTTGCCTAACTTCGGCCAGGAAGACGGACTGGGCAACCCGGAACTGATCACCCAGCAGGCCACCACGCAAGTGCTGGTGACGGACGGCGGCACGGTGGTGATTGGCGGCGTGATCCAGACCAACAACTCGCTCAATATCTCGCAGGTGCCTTTGCTCGGGGATATCCCGTTCCTTGGCAACCTGTTCAAGCATCGTTCGGTGCAGACTACAAACCAGGAGCTCATTTTCTTCATCACGCCGCGCATCATTCAAACCTAAGCGCGACGCTAGAACCGCCCAAGCCGCCGGCCTTCTCGGAGAACCCGCCGAGAGCCCGGCGGCTTTGCTTTTGCGGCGGCTGCGGGCTGCGAGCTATGGGGCTACGAGCTACGGGCTGCGAGCTTGAAGCCATGAACTCGTAGCTCGCAGCTCGCGCCGCCGTCTTGCTACACTCCTCCTATGGACCACGCTGGACGCCTGCGCCGGCTCCAAGCCTCGCTCTCGGGCCACAAGCTCGACTCTCTGCTTGTCACTCACCTCTCCAATGTTCGCTATCTCTGCGGCTTCACTGGCAGTGCGGCTGCGTTGTTGTTGGCCGACGGTAGTTCCATTCTTTTTACAGACGGACGCTACCGCACCCAGGCAAAAGAGGAAATGAAGGGTGCGCACCTCAATAATGTGAGTATGGTCATCGCGCGCCAGTCCCCGCTGCTGGCGGCGGCGGAGTGGCTGGCCGCGCAGCGAAGACGCTCCACGCCGGCATGGGTGGGCATCGAACCGGAGTCGATCACCGCCGGCATGCGCGACCGTTTAGCTTCTGTGCTGAAAGGGAAGGCGCGCTTGCGTTTCGCGCCCCCGCTGGTCGAACGTGCGCGCATGGTGAAGGACGCAGCCGAGGTTCTGTGCATCCGGCGGGCGGTCGAACTCGGCGCCAGTCTTTTTCAGGTTGCTCGCAACAAGATTCGGCCGGGTGTGTGTGAGGTCGAAGTCGCGGCCGCCATGGAGTACGAGGCTCGTTGTGCCGGGGCCGAAGGCATGTCGTTTCCCACGATACTCGCTTCCGGGACTCGCTCGGCGATGGTGCATGGCCGGGCCTCGGGCGCACGCATTCCCCGCGGGTTCGTGGTCTGTGATTTTGGTGTTATACTCGCCGGTTATTGCTCGGATCGCACCCGCACTGTGCATGTCGGACGTCCGGCGGCGGAAGCTCGAGGGCTGTATGAGGCCGTTTTGGAAGCGCAGCAGGCAGCCATCGCGGCGGTTCGCCCCGGCGCGACCGCCGGCGAAGTGGATGGCGCCGCGCGGCGTGTGCTGCGCCGCCGAAAACTGGCCCGGTACTTCACCCATTCGACCGGGCATGGTTTAGGATTAGAGATACATGAGGCGCCCCGGTTGGCCGAGGGGCAAAGTCAGAAACTGGAACCGGGAACCGTCATCACGATTGAGCCGGGCGCATACGTGCCTGGGAAGTGGGGTGTGCGCATCGAAGATGTGGTGGTGGTTACGCCTTCGGGCTGCGAAGTGCTGATGCCCACAGATAAAGAACTGGTTGTAATTTAGCAGACATAGTGTGGTGACGGGCGGAGCCTGCCCTGAGCGGAGCCGAAGGGCCACGTCCAGGCGGAGCAAAGCCCCGCCGCCCCACATGATACGAAACCAAAACGGAACCCGCCCTTATCCATGAATCAAAAAGAGCTGAAAGAACTAATCGAGTTCTTGATCGAAAAGGACATTGCCGAGTTTGAATTGGAGCGCGGCGATGTCAAGTTGAAGATCAAGCGCCGAGCCGAAGCGTCGCCCGTGGTGTTGCCAGACTCGCATTACATCGCGGTTCAGCACACGCCGTCCCCGGCTCCGGTTTCTACTTCCGCGGCCGGCCGGGTTGATTTGGCAGCGGACGCCGCTGCGCCAGAATCTGGCGAAGGATTGCACATTGTGCATTCGCCGATCGTGGGCACTTTCTACGAATCGCCTTCGCCCGGCTCGCCGCCCTTCGTCAAAGTCGGCGATACGCTGGAAGTGGGCCAGGTTTTGTGCATTGTTGAAGCGATGAAGCTGATGAACGAAATCGAATGCGACGTGGCGGGAGAGTTGGTCAAGAAGCTCGTCGCCAACGGCCAGCCCATCGAGTACGGCCAGGAACTTTTCGCCGTACGGCCAACCAAATGAGATCGGGTCATCGGGTGATCGGGCCATCGGGTGATCGAAGGTCAAAGGCTTTTGACTTTGGATGGCCCGATGACCCGATTACCCGATTCTCCGGAATTCAAAGAAAATCCTAATGTTTAAGAAGATTCTGGTGGCGAATCGCGGCGAGATTGCGCTGCGCATCATTTGCGCGTGCAAGGAACTCGGCATCCGCTCCGTCGCAATCTACAGTGAAGCGGACCGCCATTCGCTGCATGTGCGCTTTGCCGACGAGGCGATTTGCATTGGCCCGCCACAACTGGCGCAGAGTTACCTCAACATTCCCGCGGTGATCAGCGCCGCCGAAATCGCCAATGTGGACGCCATCCATCCCGGTTACGGCCTGCTTTCGGAAAACGCCAACTTCGCGGAAGTCTGCGAGTCCTGCCACATCAAGTTCATCGGACCCACTCCCGATGTCATCCGGCTGATGGGCGAAAAAGAAAAAGCGCGCGCCGCCATGAAACAGCACGGCGTGCCGATCCTTCCCGGCTCGGACGGCGTGGTCGCCTCCGATGGTGAAGCGCGCGAGTGGGCGCGGCAAGTCGGCTTTCCGGTCATCCTCAAGGCCACGGCCGGAGGCGGCGGGCGCGGCATGCGCATCGTGCGCAATGAAGATGAGTTGCCCGGTCTGTACCGCCAGGCGCAGTCGGAGGCCGCGGCCTCCTTCGGCAACGGCGACCTTTACCTGGAGCGCTACGTCGAGCACCCGCGCCACATCGAATTCCAGGTGCTGGGCGACGAGCACGGCAACGTCGTCAGCCTGGGGGAACGCGAGTGCTCGATTCAGCGGCGTCACCAGAAGCTGCTGGAAGAATCGCCGTCGGTGCGGATGACACCCGAGCTGCGCAATGAAATGGGAGACGTCATCGGCAAAACGCTCAGCCAGGTCGGCTACCACAACGCCGGCACGATCGAGTTTCTTATGGATGAAGAGCGGAGGCTCTGCTTCATCGAGATGAACACCCGCATCCAGGTTGAGCATCCCGTCACCGAGATGGTCACCGACGTGGACCTGGTTAAGAGCCAGATCATGATCGCTGCGGGCGAAAAGCTGGCCGATGTGTTGCAAGGCCCCATCGTGCATCGCGGACACGCCATCGAGTGCCGCATCAATGCCGAACATCCGGAAAAGTTCACGCCCTCCGCGGGCAAGATCACCACCTTCAATCCTCCGGGAGGCACGGGTGTGCGCATCGACACGGCCGCCTACGCCGAGGGCACGATTCCTCCTTATTATGATTCGCTGATTGCGAAGCTGGTGGTGCGCGGCAAGGATCGCAGCGAAGCCATCTCGCGCATGAGCCGCGCTCTCGGAATGTTTATTGTGGAAGGAATCTACACCACGATCCCTCTGCACCGCAGAATCTTGGCAGATCCAGATTTCCGCGCGGGCAATTTCGATACGGGGTTTATCGAGCGGTTTCTAGCGAAGGCGAAATAGGCTTTTGGCCCCTCTAGCCCATATCGCACTTCCCCGGGCAGAGAGAACCGTGGCACCTTATACTTTGGATCGGAATATACGTCTTGCACGCTAGGAAGCGCCGCACAGGAAAAACAGGCTCGAAAAGGGGATCGTGTTATGGCAGCAAAGAAGAAGCTACAGGTATTTGTTTCTTCAACGTATCTCGACCTTAAGAGCGAGAGACAGGCGGCCGTTGAAGCTATCCTCAAGTCAGGACACATCCCCGCCGGCATGGAGCTATTTGCGGCCGGTAATGAATCTCAGTTTGAGACGATCAGACGCTGGATCGACGAGTCTGACGCCTACATGCTGATCTTAGGGGGGCGCTACGGCAGCATAGAACCGAAGACCTCATTGAGTTACGTAGAACTGGAATATGACTACGCGGATTCAAGGAAGAAGCCGGTCTTTGCGGTCGTTATCAGCGACGCAGCGCTTGATCAGAAACTCAAGACAGACGGGAAGATCGCGATCGAGGGCGAGCATCCCCAGGAACTCAAAGCGTTTCGTGAAAAGGTCTTGAGTCGGATGGCGTCATTTTTCAGCGATTCTAAAGACATCAAACTGGCCGTCCACGAGACGCTTTCTGATTTCGTGAGCAGATACGAATTTACCGGCTGGGTGTCAGGTTCGGAGGTCGCTGATTCTTCTGCCCTGCTCGAGGAGATATCGCGGCTGCAGAAACATAATAAAGAGCTTGCAAGAGAGCTATCGGAATTAAGGGCGGCTGATCGAGGTGGTAAAAAGACAAAGTGGGCGGACCAGGAATTTACGCAGACATTGAACCTCTTAAAAGATGTAATTATCAAGACCGATGTGCTTACCAAGTCGAAGACAGCGCAGAGTTATTCAGCGGCCCAGCTGCTGAACGCTATGAGAGATAGATTGATCACGGGTGTCACGAACAGGATGGGCGCTTCCCCCTCCGAGACGTTCCTCTTCTACAATCTCGGTCCAAAACTCGCTGTTCATGGTTTAGCTGCGGTAGAAAGAGGTCTCGGTGCTTGGCAAAGATACCGTCTAACGCCGAAGGGGACGGCTCTACTCAGTTTCATTGACAGGACGAAGTACTTTGACCGCAAACCGAAAGCGAAAAGCAAGACCGATAACGTAGGGAAATTAGACCAACCAACGCGAAAGAAGAAAGAATAGTGCACGGAACAGACTCCAATTGGGTAAACACCTACTGATAACCGATGCCACCGTCTACCTGTCCCGACTAACCTGCTCGGAGGCGGTGACACCTCACACAAAGATTCCATAGACTCCGAACGGCACTATGTTTTTGCCCCGTTTCTACGCCATCCTCGACTTCGCCTGTTTCCCCGATGCCGCCGCCATGCTCGCCGCCGCCGAAGAGCTCGCGGCCGCCGGCTGCGCTCTGCTGCAGTACCGCAACAAGTCGGGCAGCGCCCGGCAAATGCTCGCGGAGGCGCGTGAACTCAAGGCGCGCCTCGGACCGGCCGTCAAGCTCATCATGAACGACCGCGCCGACCTCTGCGTGGTGGCGCAATATGACGGCCTTCATGTTGGGCAGGATGATCTACTGCCCGAATCGGCGCGGCGCATCATTGGCTCCGCTCGCTGCCTGGGAGTATCAACGCACAACCCGGAGCAGTTAGCCGAAGCCGATAAAACCTCCGCCGACTACCTAGCCATCGGCCCCGTCTTTGCGACCGCCAGCAAGGCCAATCCCGATCCAGTCGTCGGACTCGCAGGCGTCCGCCGGGCCAGGGAACTGACGCGCAAGCCTCTGGTTGCGATCGGCGGCATTACCCGCGCCAACGCCCGCTCCGTCATCGAAGCCGGAGCCGATGCCGTGGCGGTGATATCTGACTTGTTACTTGATCCCCGCAAATCAGCAGAGGAATTTTTGCGAGCTCTGGGGTAAAGTGTAATTCGTTAAATTTTGTCATCCCGAGCGAAGCGAGGGATCTGCATCTTGCGGCGAACCGCAGGTCCCTCGCTGCGCACGGGATGACAATTCATGACAGATAACTTATTCGAGATCGTTTGCGGCCGGAATTCCTCGTACCTCGGCTCGAAGCAGAAGACATGGACGGTGCGAGCGAGGTGGGGAGGAAAGAAAATTTAACACTATGGCATTTGGGAGTTTTCGATGAACCGGCGCAACAAAGCTGCACGCGTTTTCGTGATCTTAGGAGGTGTGGTGCTCTTCGCAAGCGCTGCGCTTCATTGCTTCGCTGGTTACAGCAACGTTTTCCCCGCGTTGACCACATCGAATTTGAATCCTGGCCTTCAGGCAGCCTTCCGAGTCGTTTTTCTGGCGCTCGGGTGGCACTGGCTCGTAACTGCGATTGTCGCGCTACTGGCTGGCGTCACAGAAACGAGATTGCGCAAGACGCTCGTTCTGCTTTGCGGCCTGGCCGTGCTGCTTGAGGCGGGAGTTGGCGCTAGCATGATGGGATTCTTTATAGGCAACGAAATGATCGGCGCAGCCGCGTTGTTGCTTGTTTGCGGCGGCCTGCTATTTGACCAGTCGGGAACCCAAACGTGAAGGTCGCGCAGCCTAAATCGGCGCGCAGCGGCCGGACGTGCCCTCAATTTTGGTCGAATTCCTGAAGGGTGTTTCAAAAATGCCTTTCAGGTCGGACGGCGCGTCCCTCAGGGGCTAAAGCCCGGATTTTTGTTGATCCATGGCGGCACGGCTGAAGCCGTGCCCTACCCAAAACGTATTTTTGAAACACGCTGTAGATTGTTCGATCCGATACTGTATCTTTGAACTTATGCATCACGATCAGCCAGGAGGTTCGTGAGCACGAACATTCAAACCCCGGCTCCGATTTCGCCCACCAGCGATTGGCAGCAGCATACCCATCAGGACCAAGAGCTAGTCAAAGGTCTTGGCCTGACCAGCGCGACCATGCTGGTGATGGGCTCCATGATCGGCTCGGGCATCTTCATTGTGTCCGCCGAGATCTCTCGCGAGGTCACCTCGCCGGCGTTGCTCATTGGCGCCTGGCTCATTACCGGTTTTCTCACCATTGCCGCGGCGCTCGCCTACGGCGAACTGGCTGCGATGATGCCGCGAGCCGGCGGACAGTACGTCTATCTGCGCGAGTCGCTCGGGCCGCTCTGGGGTTTTCTCTACGGCTGGACTCTGTTTCTCGTGATTCAGACGGGCACGATTGCCGCTGTTGGCGTTGCTTTCGGCAAGTTTCTCGGAATTTTCTGGCCGGCAATCTCGTCGAGTCATTGGATTGTCCACCTGTGGAAAGTGCCGAAGCTCGCCGTCGGGCCAATGATGCTCGGCGGCATGGATGTTGGACTGAACACGCAGAACCTCGTCGCCATTCTGGTCGTGGTCGCGCTCTCGATCATCAATATTTTCGGCGTGAAGACGGGCGCATTCATCCAGAACATCTTCACCACCGCGAAAGTTTCCGCGCTGCTCGGCCTGGTCATCTTCGGAGTTTTTCTCGGCCGGAACGCGCAGGCCATGGCCGCTAATTTCGGCGCAAATTTCTGGCACAACGCCGGCCTCGGCACTTTGCATGACGTCGGCGGCATGGGCGCGAGCGTTCTCGTCTCAACCCTCACCGTGCTGGCGATCGCGCAGGTGGGCTCGCTGTTCTCGGCCGATGCCTGGAACAACGTTACCTTTACCGCCGGCGAGGTGAAAAATCCCAGCCGGAATCTCCCGCTGTCGCTGGCCCTCGGCACCGGCGTGGTGATCGCGCTCTATATCGCGTGCAACTTTATTTATCTGAGTGCGCTGCCGCTCGTGGGCAGTCCGGGCGGAGCGACCCTACTCGCGCGCGGCATCCAGTACGCCACCGAGGACCGCGTCGCCACCGCGGTCATGACGCAGATGTTCGGTTCGATCGGCGGAGCGCTGATGGCCGTTGCCATTATGATTTCCGCCACCGGTTGCTGCAATGGCATGATTCTCGCCGGGGCCCGCGTTTATTACGCGATGGCGAAAGACGGCCTGTTCTTTCGCAGCGTTGCCCGCCTCTATCCCGGCTACAAGACGCCCGCGGTTTCGCTGATGGTGCAGATGGTCTGGACGTGCGTGCTCTGCATCTCGGGTAGTTACGGCCAGCTTCTGGACTACATTATTTTTGCGGTGCTGGTTTTCTATGTGCTCACCATCTTCGGACTATTCGTCTTGCGCCGCACCCATCCCGAGGCCGAGCGTCCGTACAAGGCCGTTGGGTATCCCGTTCTGCCCGCGATCTATATCGTGATGGCTTTGTTTATTGATGTTGTACTGTTACGCTTCAAGCCGCAATACACTTGGCCGGGACTGTTCATCGTGCTGCTGGGTATTCCGGTGTACTACATCTGGCGTCCGCGATCCCAGACGACTTAGCGGCCTGCGGCGCAAGTGCGATTTGTATCGGGGTATGCCTTAAGGCATGATTTGTATCAGGGTGCGCGAACATATTTTCAACGACTTACGGCACGACTAGAAGTCGTGCGCTTCCCGAGCCGCGCCGGACTCGGACTTTTTCAGCATTCAGTTTAGGCGCTGGCTTTTGGTGCTGGAGTTTCGCCACAGGCTGTTAGGTTTAACTAATAGGAGAGACGCAACTCATGACTGACCTCTTTGCGAAAAAGCCGCTTGCGCTTTTGTTCGAGGAAGCGCGAGAGACTGGCACGCATAGCTTGAAACGCACGCTGGGCGTGTTCCAATTGACGGCTCTGGGTGTCGGCGCTGTGATTGGGGCCGGAATCTTCGTGATGTCTGGACTCGGTGCGCACTATGCCGGACCGGGGCTGATGCTCTCGTTCGTGCTTTCGGGCTTGGGTTGTGCCTTTGCGGCACTGTGCTACGCGGAGTTTGCAGCTATGATCCCGTTGGCGGGCAGCGCCTACACCTATGCGTACGCTACGCTGGGCGAAATTATTGCCTGGATCATCGGCTGGGACCTCACCCTCGAATACGCCATGGGCGCCAGCACGGTGTCTTCCGGATGGTCCAACCACTTCATCGAACTGCTCGATATTTTCCACATCAAGATGCCGCTGTGGCTGGCATACGACCACTGGACGGGGCTCAACGAAGCGGAGAAGATCATCGCTCGCCAGATGGCGCTGGCCTCCGATTCCACGCTGGTACCCGGCACACAGGCTTTCCTTAATAAAGTGACGGCGATCATGGGAGCGCAGTCGCCAGAGCTGTTGCAGAAAGGTCACGGTCTGCTCAATGCGCCACATCTGTTCGGATATGAAATCGGGGTCAACGTGCCGGCCTTCGTGATCGCGTTGGTGATCACGGCGATTCTGGTGGTTGGCATCAAGGAGAGCGCCCGCTTCAACGCCACGATTGTTACCATCAAAGTTGGAGTTGTCCTTTTTGTCATCGGCCTCGGCATCCGCTACGTAAGCGCCAGCAACTGGGGATCGGACTGGGCAAGTTTCGCGCCCTTCGGATTCTCCGGAATCGGGGCCGGGGCAGCTTACATTTTCTTCGCCTACATCGGATTCGACGCCGTTTCCACCACCGCCCAGGAGGCGAAGAATCCGCAGCGCGATCTTCCTATCGGTATCATTGCTTCACTTCTAGTCTGCACCGCGTTGTATATCGCGGTCGCAGCGATTCTGACCGGAATGGTGCCGTGGAGAGAAGTCAACATTGAAGCGCCCATTGCGCGGGCTTTCCTGGACAGAGGGCTTACCGGTGCATCCGACATTATTACGCTCGGGGCGCTGGCCGGCCTCACCAGCGTGATGCTCGTCATGCTTCTGGGGCAGACGCGAGTCCTGTATTCGATGGCCAACGACGGCCTTTTACCCAAGAAATTCTTCGCCGATATTCACCCGCGCTTCCGGACGCCATGGAAGAACACCATGCTCGTGGGCGTGCTCGCGGCGATCGTAGGCAGCCTGACGCCGATCGAAGATATCGGAAAAATGGTCAACATCGGAACGCTGCTGGCGTTTGTAATTGTATGCATCGCGGTCATGGCCTTGCGCCACACCAACCCCGGACAGCCGCGACCTTTCCGGACGCCCTGGGTGCCGTTCGTGCCCGTCATGGGTATCCTTTTCAACGGCTACATGATGTACAAACTCGGCTGGATCAACTGGGCGCGATTGATTATCTGGCTGGTTATCGGGATGGTAGTCTACTTCACCTACAGCCGGAAACACAGCCGGGTGCAGGCGGCGCTGGAAAGCCGCAAGACGCCTGTGTAGAGACGCGGCTTGCCCGTCTCCCGCCGGTCGAAGGCTCTATGTTGATTCTTCTGGGAATGCTGTTAATGGGGCTGTTTGCTGCAGTATGGGGGTTCATGGTGTGCTTCTTGCCCGCACGATGGGACAGACTCACAGAAGCCCTCGGCGGTCCCACTCCTCGCTGGATGTATCCCGGCCCGAAGGGTCTGGCGCCGATCATAAAACTGGGTAGCCGTGCGGCTGGCATGGTCATTTGCATCGTAGGCTGTTGGTTTACTTATGTCGCAGCGTCAGGGATTTATCGGTTCCTAACGAGATGACCGGCTACTGCTCCTGCAGTTTCCGCGCCACCGCCGTCACCATTCGCCGAGGCGCAAAGCGCACCGATTGCGCCACCAGCCAATTCTTGAATCCGGAAATCACCGTAGGTTTGCCGGCCATCAGCGCGCGATAGCCGTCCTCTGCCACAGTGCGGGCATCCATGCTTCCATACTTTGTGAGCCGGATGCCCGCGATGTTCGCGCGCTTTTGGAACTCGGTGGCCGTCGGCCCCGGGCACAGGCAGGTGACGGTAACTCCCGTCCCTTGGAGTTCATTGGCAATGGCTTCGGAGAAGTGCAGTACGTAGGCCTTAGTGGCGTAATACACCGCCATCAGCGGCCCCGGCTGAAACGCCGCGGTGGACGCCACGTTCAGGATGCGCCCGCTCGTTTTCTCGGTCTTGCATCTCTCAATCATCGCCGGGAGATACAGGCGCGTCAGGTGGGTGAGAGTCGTGACGTTGAGCTGGATCTGGCGCAGACATTCTTCCAGATCGTTCTCGGCGAACATCCCATACTGTCCGAATCCCGCGTTGTTGACCAGCACATCCACTTGAATGTCGGCGCGCGTGGTCTGATCCAATACATACGCGGGAGAGCCGGGTTCGCTCAAGTCGGATGCCAGAATCAGCGAACGAGTACCATGGGCCTTCTCCAGTTCGGATGCGAGTTGCCGGAGTTTATCGGCGCTGCGAGCGACGAGAACCAGGTTGTAGCCTTCGCGCGCGAAGATGCGGGTGAGTTCCAGACCGATGCCGAACGAGGCGCCGGTGATCAGAGCGGTTTTGCGGTCTGCATTCGGCATATTGTTCTGAAAATCAGCAGCCATACAAAAAATCACTCATAAAACAAAATGTCATCCTGAGCGCAGCGAAGGACCTCTGTACTTGGCCGCCGAAATGCACAGGTCCTTCGCTTCGCTCAGGATGACAGCAGAACTTGCACGAAACCAATCGCACCTACACGTGGGCCAGCGCCGGCTCCACGCCGTAGATCGAGTGCCACGAGGTGGCGGCCTTCAGGCGGTCGTTTACGTTATTGATATTCTTCACGCCTTCATTTTCCAGCCATTTCCGGAAAGCATCAGCGCCGTGTTTTGCGTAGACGGGGATACCATCTTTCCAAGTGGCGCGTCCGCAGAGCACGCCGTTGAATTTCACGCCCGACTCGCCCGCGAGTTCGAGCGACTCGGTGAACTCGGCATTGCTCACTCCCGCCGACAGATAGATGAACGGCTTGGTCGCGACCGTGGCTGCGTCACGGAACAGCTTCATCGCTTCCTGTTTCGAGTAGGCCTTTTCACCTTTGAATGACTTGGTCCCTTCCACATGCTTCATGTTGATCGGGACTTCCACCTTCATTACGTCGACGCCATAGCGGTCTTTGGTGAACTCGCGCATGCTTTCGATGACCGCCTTCGGCTTCTTCTTCGCAAAGTCGAAGCCTTTCTCGTCCGCGCCTTCTTCGTAAGTGACGAACTCCAGGAAGAACGGAATGTCATTGGCGCGACATTCATCGCCCAGGCGTTCGACCCAGGCGTGCTTCTTGTCGTTAATTTCTTTTGGATCAAACGGCGTGTAGTAGAGCAGAATCTTGATGCAATTCGCGCCCGCTTCCTTCAAGCGGCGCACCGACCAATGATCCAGCAGATCGCCCAGGCGTCCGGGTCCGGTCTTGTCGTAGCCGGTCTTTTCATACGCCAGCAGCAAGCCGGCATTTTTCGAGCGCCGCTTCGAAGCCGGCAGTCCCCACTCGGGATCGAGCAGGATGGCGCTGGCATGGGGCGTCAGCACTTCGCTCACCAGTATCTTGAATTCTTCCATCATTTCATCGGAGACGGTCGAGCCCTTTTCCTTGGCAAGAGACTTCTGCAGCGAGCCGCGCTGGTCCATGGCGGCGGCGGCGATTACGCCACGTTCATTCGATACAGCCTTCATTCCAGCAAGTTTGCCCGGGCTAAGCTTCATAAAATCCTCCTATCAGTGCAACACCAACGGATAATTCTAAACCACGGCGCCAGCCCTGAGCACAGACACCCGCCAAACTTTGTCATCCCGAGCGAAGCGAGGGATCTGCAGTTTGCGGCGAAATGCAGATCCTTCGCTTCGCTCGGGATGACAATTCACGAACGAACCTCTAAGGTCACTGCCGCAGAGCCAGCGTCCCAAGCAGAGTCTGCTGCTTGGCAATCAGCGATTGAATTCCCTGCCGCGCCATCGACATCATCTTTGCCAGTTGAGCGTCGTCGAATACCTGGTGCTCCGCGGTGGCCTGCAGCTCAACAATTTTGTTGCCTGCCGTCATGACGAAGTTCATGTCCACGTCAGCGCGCGAGTCTTCTTCGTAGTTAAGGTCGAGGAGAACTTCGCCGTCGACGATGCCGACGCTGATCGCCGCCACAAAATCCCTAATCGGCGCCGCGGTCAATGTTCCCGCATCGATCAGCCGCTGCAAAGCCAGGCCCAGCGCGACGAATGCCCCGGTAATCGAAGCCGTTCGAGTGCCTCCGTCCGCCTGGATCACGTCGCAATCGAGCCAGATGGTCCGCTGACCCAGGCCTTTCAAATCGGCCACCGCGCGCAGCGAGCGTCCGATAAGCCGCTGAATCTCCTGCGTGCGCCCGCTCGGTCGTCCCTTGGCCGATTCGCGCGCCGTGCGCGTGAGCGTCGAGCGCGGCAGCATTCCGTACTCGCCAGAAATCCATCCCTTGCCCGAGTTACGCAAGAACGCAGGCACCGTCTCCTCGACCGAAGCGGTGCAGATGACGCGAGTGTTGCCCATCTCAATCAGCGCCGATCCCTCCGCGGTCGAGATGAAGTCGGGAACGATATTGACTGGACGAATCTGCTCAGGAGTGCGGTTGTCGCTGCGAAAGATCATGAAAAGGAATTCTAACAGGGCGGCGCAGGCAACTAATTCCCCAATCGCCAGACCAGCCCCGTAGAGACGCGCACATGGTTTTGACCAGTACCCTCGCCTGTCAGGTAGTCCGACGCAAGCCGCCAAGCCAGGTTGTGCTTAATCGAGTAGTCCACTCCACCCCCAATAGCCACGGCAAACTCGTTGTTCCCTGCAGGCTGGGGAAGAGACACACCCAATGTGAAGACGCCCACACCCGTACTGCTGAGGTTCTCGGATCGCGTCACATTCAAATGTTCCATGCCCAAAAGGAAGTGGGCAAAGGGCCTGATCTTTCCGCGAGGGTAGGAAAACTGCGGTCCGAAAAGGAAGTTATGGACCTTGGGACGCGAAACCACGTTCACGCTCGTAATGGTCTGCGTGCAACCCGGGCCGCAGGCGAGAGTCTCCGTCGTAGTGGTCGAGGTCGAAGAACCGCTATAGTAGCCGCTGAAGTCGGTCGCGAAGCTGAACCAGCGGTTCACATTCACCGCTACCGACCCATTCCACCCGAACAGGCCCAGTCGAGCGCTCGAACTACCGGAGATAGTTTCATCCGAAATCGTGAAGCCCGAGGAACCTGGGATGAGCTCGTAGTTTCCATACGAGAACCCGGCAAAAATCTCCGCTTTCGGCGCACCCTGCGCCAAGACCGAGACTGAAAAAACTAAGACTGAAAGGTTGCACACCACAAACCAGGCGGCCGCACACAGGAAGTAGCGCATCCTGAGATTCTCCTAAAGTAAAACGTGAACCAGGAGGCAACGGACTGGCGGCAAGCTAGAACGCCGCAGCTTTTGCAACCGGCAGAAATAGCGATCCGGGGGAAATGTTCCAGCAACGGAACTCGGTTCGTTAAAACCACGCAGACTACCAGAGCAGTCACCCATCGGCAAGTAAGATCATTAGGCGGTAGTGTCCTAATTTGGCGTGTTGCCGCGGAAGTAGCGCCCGCCGGATAGCCGCCGGGACGGCGGCGCTACAGTCGCCGCGCGCGGAATTAGGACAGTACCCATTAGGCGGCTGCGGAAAAAGTCTTTCAAAGTGAAGAAAGCGTCCCTCAGGCGCTGAAGCGCGGACACATTCTTAACAGCTTAGCGGCACGAGTGGAACTCGTGCCCTTCCCGAACCCCTCCCGAACCGAGTTTTTCCGCAACCTCTTAGGCGGAATTCTAAGCAGTCTGCGTCCGGATCAGCTCTCAGCTGTCAGCCAGTCCGCACAGCGCCTTCATTGCAAACGCTCCGAGTCCACCGGGTGCCGGCGATCACCTTCTTTGTCAGGTCGTCTTCGCTGAGATCGTCGTACTCGCGTCCCTCGACGCTTGACCACGCTGAGGCGCCAATCGGACGGTTGGCCACCGACTCGCGATCAATCACTACCTGGGTCGGGAGTTCCGGTTCGAGCGAGGTTCGTTTCAGGTTGATGGACGCGGTTTGCAACGCATACAGCATCAACGCTGCCGTCTTGTGATCGATTTCCCGCATGACCAGGCGTTCCATGACGTTGGCGAGCGACACTTGTATGGAATTTGCATCTTCGAGGGTCGGCAATGGTTTGCGCCACTCGTGGTTGTCTGGCAGGGCCTCCAACTCCGGCCAATGGTAGCGAACATGGTAGTAGCAATGCTTACTGTCGCGCAGGGCGGGGGAACCGCATTGCGTGCCGTTGACCTTTATGTGCTGACAGCGCTTAACAGTTATCGGATATAAGGACATTTTTGTAGCTCCTGTTATAAAGTATGAAATTGGGAGCGGTGTGTGGATATGCGGAGGTGTTTACCAGTTGGTACTGGTACCCCCCTCCCCCTGGGCCTCCTAGAATCATAGGGTTGGCGGGAATTTTTGGACTTGGTCTTTGAATCATAAGGACTTATATGAAAGTATTCCGGAATAAGGACTTAGCAGATTCGCCGCCCGCTGAACGCCTCAACTGAGATTGTCAAAGAGCGTTGAAATTGGCTTTCGGGCAGCTTCGAGGGCCGCCTCATAGGACGGGCGCACTGCCGCCGGCTCCGCTCTGAGGCAATATTGTCGCAATCGACGGGATGATGTCTGTGATGGTGCACACCGGCCGTTTGTGATGAAAAAGAATGAGTCGGGACTGAGCGTTTTCACCAACTGAGATTGTTAGCGTAATTGGGGATTTTTCAACAACAATCCTTTCGAGACAACTGCCAGCTCCACGGGTTTCATTGGCTCGCCAGCTTCACGGACGTGGGATTCTGCTGCACACCAACTGAGAATTCCTGGCAGGTGTTTGCGCGTAGGGTTGAACCTTCGATGTTTGCTGCGGCTTTTCTTTTGCCATTAAGGGAGTGAAAAAGAAAACGGCCGGGAAAAACTCCCAGCCGTTTCCAACAAGAGGATCGTTCTGCAACAGCTCTATCACCAACGAAGCTATTTCAGCCGTACCTTTACAGCCCTACAAGCCGGAAGACTAGAAGTCGTAGTCTTCCAACGTGCAGGGGCAGAGACCGTAGCCGCTGCCAATCGTGAGCCCATAGGAACACAGGGTGTCCAGGTTATTGGCTTCAGTCGGCGAGAGGTTCGAATCGGCTAATGCGGTTTCGGTAACGAACCACGGCCCCTTCTCCACGGCGTTCACAGGATTGCCTGGGCCGGGAGCAGGAAACGTGGTCGTCGTTGCCTGGATGTGTGTCATAAATCCCCGCAGTCCGGGAGCCAGCTCTGGGTCGGTTGGGGTACTGTCCGCAGACGAGATGACCTTGATAACGCCACGAGTCATTTCTCCTCTGCCAGTGAATTCGTTGGCCGTGAGCTCTTTATTCACGGATTCCGAAAGCAGACCGTCTGCCGTTATCAAGCAGGCGCAGCACGACCGCATCTCCTGGCTGTCATCGAACACGTAGATCGCCGCCCACAGGGTTCCGTTTTCCACGCCCTCTGGGGCTGAAGTTGCATAGTCGCCATCGTTGATGATGCGCAGCGTTCCATCCGGAGCGCCACTGGTATTTGCATTGGAATAGTAGGTGACAAAATAGACGCTATTGTCTCCCACGTTTTGAGCGAAGGCATTGCTCCCCAGCATCAGGGTGATTGCCAGTATCGGAAGCAGCAACAATCCGAGTTTTTTCATTTTTGGACTCTCCTGTTGTTTGTAGCGCACGGTGCTAGGGGAGGGGCAGCTATCGGCGCTTAAAGGAACTTTTGATCTTTGGTGAGTTCTTTGCAAGCCCCCATCTGGCTTAGTCAAAAACAACAAAGTGTCGAACTACTACTTATGGGTTAGTTCCCCTACCCGGCACACAGGGGAGAGAACCGCCCAGACCTGAGTCCAGCATTCTCGGCTTGCCGCCGTCATGTGACTAATCCCGATGATTGCCGAAACCAGGCTATAGCGCGCACTGAGAATTGTCGGCGAACGCGATGTTTTTCGCCAACGAACGCCACTCACCCTAGCCTTACTGACTGCTCGCCTGCTCAATCGTCATCACATCGAATGTCTCGCTCAGGTCGGCATGTCCAGCGAGCGTATCTCGTGTCTTACCTTCGACGAGGATGTTGACCCTACTTATCCCCGGAACGTTGCGGGCCAGCGTCTCTACCAGCGAATTCACGGTGAGTTGCTCGCTGAGAATGCCGGAGCGGTGCTGGTCGGCGAAGGCAGCATTCAGATCGATGACGGCCGCGCCCGGATCGACCAGGTAGATGGCGCGGATGTCCGCCGCCGGAGGCAGAGGATGCGGAGCGTCCGGCTGCTGGTAGATGCGCAGCAGCGCGCGCAACAACTCCTCGGCTCGCTGCTGGCGTCCTCCGGGAAGAGGAATCTGCGCCGATCGCAGGCGCAATACGCCGGCGTCGTCATCCGCCACATAGAGAGTCACCGCCTCCGTCGGACCGGACGCTGGCGGAGCCACGGGCAACGCGCTGGCTGCCGGAGACGCCAATTCCTTTGCCTGTCGCCGCATCTGCCGAAGGTAGATTCCCATTGCCACCACCGCCACGAGCAGCGCAGCCACACCGATCAGAAGATGGCGCGGGATCATTAGAGTTCTCAGTTCTCAGTTCTCATTTCTCGGTTGCCGCAGCGAAGGAACCGCATTTTTCGGCGGACAACAGGTCCTTCGCTTCGCTCAGGATGACAATTCAATAAGTATGCGGCCATCACGGTTGCGCTCCCAGGCGGTCGCGGACAGAAACGACAGCATCGGCAATCGCCGCTGCGGCCCGCTGTTGATAATTGGCAGAGGTCAAGTCGGCGATGCCATCGGCTCCGGGCGCCAGTTCCACCGCGACCGCGGGCATGAGCACATTGTTGAGCGGCCGCAGCGACGCGGAAGAAGCTCGCACCGGGAATTCTCTCTTCTGCATCTCGGCAACGATGGCCGCCGACACCATCCGGCTGACGGGCAAAGCTGGCGCCTGGGCCGCATTCCACGCATGAAACGCTCCTTTGCTCGTTCCTTCCACCGGAAGCACCACGGTGTAAACCTGTGCGCCGCTGCCTTGCGAAACCGCGTGCAGACTGATGTAGACTCCGGCGCGGGCAACGTTGGCGGCGGCGGCGCGCTGATCCAGAGTCAGACTGGTATCGGCGTCGCGCAGCAACGCGACCGCGAAACCGCGAATCTCCAGTTCGTGCCGCAGCAGCCGGGCAAATCCCAGCGTGACGTCTTTCTCGGCCAGCTTATCGGTCAAGGCCGCACCTCGTTCATCGCCACCATGTGCGGGATCGACCACGGCCAGAACGCGACGGACGGGGTTTGCTGCCGATCGGGCCTGGGCGGGATTCTGTGATCCGGTTCCAGCTCCAGTTCCAACACCACTCGGTGCCGCTGGCGTTTGTTGGACCGGAGCGATGACCGCCGAAATCACGATCGTCTTTCTGTCGTCGGCGAAGCTGGCCATCAGCGGCTCGTTGGCAGCCACGTCTAATTCGGCGTCGCCGTTGTTCTCGGAGTAACTGGCATGGGTGATGACTTTGTTGTCGAAAGAAATCGACTGGCTTCCCGGCGACACGACCGGGTCGCGCTTAAAGACCATCCGCAGCCTGCCCGGTTCCGTGGAAATCGTGGGATTCACCGGAGCGCTGAAGTTCAGCAGCAGCCGTGGAGGGTTGCCCGGGTCCAGCCGGAAACTGGGTTGTATACCCTCAGTGCCGATGAATAGGCGGCGCGAGCTTTCGCGAAAATTAACCGGCGCTCCCAGAAAGCGCGGCAGCAGCGCGCTCAGCGAACTTAGCGGAACCAATCCGCGCGAGTTCTCAATGAGGAAGGGAGCGCCGAAATCAAAATCGCGCCCATGAATCTTAGCGCGCGTCTTGCCCGCGAAAAAGTCCGCATCGAGAGCGTTATATCGCAGCCGCAAACGCCGCCCATCGGACTGTGTGCTGACTCGGCCAAGCGGCTCCAGAAGTTCGAGCAGGCCGACATACTCGCGGCCTGCACGATCCAGAACCGGGAGCGTGTAGCTGGCGACCGGAGAATAGACGGCGATGTGCTTTTCGTCCGCAGAGGGCGCCACGGACAGAAGCAACAAGGTAGCCAACAGAATGGCGAGAGCCTTCTTTGTCAAAGTCGTCGGCGTAGTGGTGAAGGGCACTTCGGCTAAACCCTAGTTCTCAGTTCCCAGTTTCTCACTGAGAAGTGGGGTACGGAGAACTGAGAACCGGGAACTGAGAACTGCACGTTGCTACTCCAGCGCTACTCCAGCGCATAAATCGTGAGCCCGCTCAGCAACTTGGGATAGAAATCGGTGGACTTCTGGGGCAACACTTCGCGGGCAAAGGCGATATCGCGAACCTGCTCCATGCGCACCGGATTCATCAGGAAGGCCACTTGGACCTTTCCACTTCGCACCTGCAGCAGCGCATCCCCGGCCTCGCGGCAATAGGAAACGTTCTCCTGGTTGCGAAAGGCTTCCTCCGAGATCTTCAACACACCTTCGAGCAGGCACTTGTGCAATTGCACCACGTCCAGCGCCTGCTGGCGGAGAGAAACCTTACCGAAAAAGCGGGCGCCCATCGCATTCGGTGTGTGCAGCAGAAATGCACGCTCGGCGGTGATCGCGAGCAGCGCCGTCCCCACATGCCCGGCTTGCTGCAGAATGGCGATGGCGCGCGCCGCATCGATTCCAGCATCGACCTCTTCGAGTTCGAAGTATTTCCGCGCCTCCGCCTGAAATTGTGCAGCCGAAAAAGATCGCAAGCCAAACACGAGCCGGTGCGTCGGCAGAATGACCAGGCCCGGGCGAGCCATGTCGACGAAGGTCATCATGGTCGAGTCGTAAGGAACGGGAAGTCCCGTCCCCGTGTCGGCCTCGGCTCGGCGCTCGTTACGATAGGCCAAGGCTGTCTCATAGCGGTGATGGCCGTCGGCGATGATCAGCTTCCGATCCCGCATCTGTCCCTGGACGGAGGCAATGACGGAAGGATCGGAGATCTTCCAGACGCGGTGTACGATGTCGTACTCGTCGGTGACCTCGATGTCGCTGTTTCTGGCGGCCGCCGAATCGAGCAGGGTATCCACCTTGCCCGCCCCGCTGTATAGCATGAAGATCTGGCCGAAGTGGGCTCGAGTCGCGCGCAGCAGGTCCAATCGGTCGGCCTTCGGCTTGGCCAGAGTCTGCTCGTGACGGAATACGACGCCCGCGGAATACTCCTCGATCCGACCGAGAGCAATGAAGCCCCGCCGCTCCGCCGACGCCTGGCCTCCCGGCGCGTTTACCGGCAGGTCTCCCGGCACGTTTATCGGAACGTCTCCCGGCAGACGGAACGTCTGGGAATAGAGGTAAATCGAAGGCTCGGAATCGCGCCGCAAAATTCTCGTCTGGCGCCAGTCGCGGAAGGATGCCGCCGCCCGGGTATGGACGTTTTCGGTGTCGCCGTCGGTCGATAGGCTTTTGCCCAGAATAATCCGCACCAAGTTATAAGGACTGGCCTGGTAGTAGCGTTCCTGCATGGCAGGGGTAATTTTGTCGTAGGGCTGGGTCACAGCCAGTTGGACGGGTACGCGCTCCGGGTCGTAGCGCCAAGCCCGGAATGGGGAAATAATTGCCATAATGGGAACGCAGAATTGTAGCAGGGACAGTCCGGACCCGGCGCCAAAGAAGCAAAAGGAGGAGAAAATGCACAGGGTCAGAGGCCACCTTTTAGTTTGGTGCAGAATCCAATGGGCGGTCCGAAAAAGTGACAACACTTTTTCGGGATTGTGCTAATATCCGCGCAGCAGGGCTTGTTGTGGCCCGCCTCTCGGGATGCGCGCGGGTCGCTTCCCTTCACGGCGCGGTTTTAGTGGGGCCTATGTTGTACCGCAGACAGTTCTCGGCTGGCGTCTTCTGTGCTGTTCTCCTGGTGGTTGCTGTGTGCAGTGCCCTTCCGCTTCTCGCCCAGAATTCGACTGAGGACGTCCACATCCAGCCCCGCGTCCAGCCACCCGCCCCGAAAGAGTCCGGCCTGGATCCGGCGCTCAAAACCCACACCAAGCCCTTCAAAGCCACCGTGGACATGGTTCTGGTACCGGTCACCATCACCGATCCCTTGAACCGGTTCGTAACCGGCCTCGACCGGCAGAACTTCAATCTTTTCGAAGGCAAAGACCGGCAGGAGATCAAGACTTTCTCCAGCGAAGACGCTCCGGTTTCGATCGGCGTGATCTTTGATATGAGCGGAAGCATGAGCAGCAAGATCGAACGCGCCCGCGAGGCGGTGATGGAGTTCTTCAAGACCGCCAACCCGCAGGACGAGTTCTTCGTGATCGCCTTCGCCGATAGGCCGGAGGAGATCTCCGACTTTACCAGTTCAGTGGATGACATTCAGGGCCGGCTCCTCTATACGATGCCCAAGGGCCGCACGGCCCTGCTGGACGCCATTTACCTCGGCGTCAGCAAAATGCGGCAGGCAAAGTATCCGAAGAAGGCTTTGCTGATCATCTCCGACGGCGGCGACAATCATAGCCGCTATACCGAAGGCGAGATTCGATCCCTGGTCAAAGAGGCCGACATTCTTATCTACGCCATCGGCATCTACGATCATTATTTTCCGACCGAAGAAGAGCGGCTCGGACCTGCCCTGTTGAGCGATGTCAGCGAGCTCACCGGTGGTCGGGCTTTTACCATTGATAACCCGAACGACCTGGCGGACGTTTCCACAAAAATTGGCATCGAGTTGCGCAACCAATATATCCTCGGATACCGTCCAAAGAACCCAGTGCGCGATGGCAAATGGCGTAAAATAAAAGTGAAGCTCTTACCGCCAAAAGGATTGCCTCCGCTCAAGGTCTACGCCAAGACGGGTTACTATGCGCCGACGGAATAACCGCCGAGGGAATAATGTTCGTCTAACGATCTTCGTTTTTTTCTTTCTGACAACGCTGTTTCTGGCGAACTCTCAAACGCAAGAGGGAGCCCCGAACCCGTCGTCTCCAGCTCCGGATGCCGTTCAGAATCCGGACTCCAGCGACAGCGGCGTCTTCGTTTTCCGCAAGGATGTCGACGAAGTCGTGCTGCACGCCACGGTCATCGACGACAAGCAACGCATCATCACCAACCTCGATAAGGGCGATTTCAACGTCTACGAGGACGGGCATCTCCAAACCATCACCTCGTTCCGCCACGAAGACATCCCCGTCGCCATGGGCATCGTGGTCGATAACTCCGGTTCCATGCGCGAGAAGCGTCAAAAGGTGAATGCAGCGGCCTTGAATCTGGTGCGCTCGTCGAATCCCAATGATGAGGTATTCATCGTCAACTTCAACGACGAGTACTACCTTGACCAGGATTTCACTTCCAACATCAACAAGCTGAAACAGGGGCTGGAAAAAATCGAGGCTCGCGGCGGCACGGCGCTCTACGATGCTGTCGTCGCCTCGGCGGACCACCTGAAAAAGGAAGCGAAGCGCGAAAAGAAAATCATTCTTGTGGTTACGGACGGAGACGACAACGAGAGCGCAGAAACTCTTGAGCAGGCGGTACGGCGTCTGCAAGGCGACGGCGGACCAACGGTTTACGCCATTGGCATCCTGGAGAAAGAAGAGCACCCGAAGCATGCCAAACGTGCCCTGCAACTCATGTCCGAGAGAACTGGCGGCCTCGCTTTCTTCCCCAATACGCTGGATGAAGTTGACGCCATCAGCCGTAGCGTGGCCCACGATATTCGCAGCCAGTACACCATTGGATACAAACCGACGACGCCGAAAAACCAGGGCGGCTATCGCCAAGTGAAAGTGGACGCCCATTCGCACAGCTACCGCAAACTCACCGTCCGCACGAAAAGCGGCTATTACGCCGGAAGCGAGCCCGCTCGAGGGGCGCAGTAGACGGCAAGTCACGTTGCATTTATGAAATATCCGGTGTCGGCGATTCGTGACGAGCAAATCCCACGCTCCCGGGTCGCGCTCCTCCAGCACGTGCTTGATACCTACGCCAGCGAGACGAACAAAGTCATTTCCGTCTGGGCGGCCTTTGTCGATTCCGATCTTGGCTACCGCCCTCATCCGAGATCGAGTTCAGTTGCCGACATCATGAAGCACCAACTGCTGTCGGAGCGGCGATTCTTTGCCGAATTCCTCGGCGTGCCGGAAGTCGCAGCGGAGCAAGTCCTGCCGCAGAGACTTTCGGTCGAGGACTTCAAGCGGCGGATGCTGGAGCTGGCCTTGCCGCGACTCGGATTCATGGCGGAACGCGATGAGGACTCGTGGCGGACGGTTGTTCCTTTCTTTGATACCCGCCGGGAACGGATCTGGATCTTCTGGCGGCGCGTCTTGCATACAGCTCATCACCGGACGCAGTTGACGGTCTACCTGCGTTTGCTGGGAAAGCCGGTGCCTGCGACGTACGGGCCGACGGCCGACGTGAGTTGGCAAGGCGCCGACCCGACTACGACGGTCGAGGCTGCGGGGCGCTCGGGCAAGACGAATGGCGATTGACGCTGGCGGCTAGCGTTCCTTACTCTGTAGAGAGTGGCCACATCGACAACCCGCTCCGGCCTGCGCCTTAGCGACGACATATCGAAGCTCGTCGGCGAAACGCCGATGCTGCACATGAAGAAGCTGGCTCCTCCGGGAGCGGCCGACATTTTTGCCAAACTCGAATACCTGAACCCGGGCGGCAGCGTGAAAGACCGCGCCGCCATTGGCTTGATCGCGCGTGCCGAGAGCGAAGGCAAGCTGAAGCCGGGGGGGACGGTCATCGAAGCCACCGCCGGAAACACCGGCATCGGCCTCGCTTTGATCGGGGTGAGCCGCGGCTACAAAGTGCGGCTGTTCGTCCCGGAAAAATTTTCGGAGGAGAAGGTCATCATCATGCGGGCCCTTGGCGCCGAGGTGACCCGCACCCCGGAAGCCGAGGGTATGCAAGGCGCCATCGATCGTGCCAATGATCTGTTGGCAACCCTGCCCGGCGCGTTCATGGCCGCGCAGTTTGACAACCCCGCCAACACCGACTACCACTACGAAACCACCGCCCGCGAAATCTTTGAGCAGATGGATGGGCGCGTCGACGCCATCACGGTGGGCTGTGGCACGGCCGGAACTTTTAGCGGAGTTGCCCGTTTTCTGAAAGAGCGGCTGGCGAAGGTGCACACCGTGGCGGTGGAGACTGAGGGCTCGATCCTGGGAGGCGGCAAGCCCGGTCCGCACAAGGTGGAAGGGATCGGATCGAGCTTCATCCCCAAGAATTTCGATAGCTCGGTTTGCGACGAAATCATGATGGTGACCGACGTTCAGGCCTTTGGGATGGTCAAAGAGCTGGCGGCGCGCGAAGGCGTGCTCGGAGGCTCAAGCGCTGGAGCGAACGTCTACGCTGCGGTCGAAATCGCCAAGCGCCTCGGAGCAGGGAAGCGCGTGGTTACGCTGATTCCCGACTCGGCGGAACGGTATCTGTCGAAGAAGATTTTTGAAGGCGGAATATAGAGCGGCTCTCAGCTTGGGGCTCTCGGCGATGCCGGCTCGCCCCGTCTCACTCGGCGGGAGGAGACGCGGCAAGCCGCGTCTCTACAGGGAAGCTCTGATCCAGGGGAACTTTTTTTGATTAGCAAACCATTGGGCTTCGCAACCCGCGCCATCCATGCCGGACAGGAGCCCGACCCCGCCACCGGGGCCGTCAGCGTCCCCATTTACGCGACATCCACCTACGTTCAGGAGGAGATCGGCAAGCACAAAGGTTACGAATACGCGCGCGTATCGAATCCGACCCGCGACCGTTTGGAAACGAACCTAGCTGCGCTCGAAGGCGGCATGGCATCACGCGTCTTCGGCAGTGGGATGGCGGCGATCAACGCCGTCGCTACGATGCTCAAAGCAGGCGACCATGTCGTTGCCGGCCACAATCTCTACGGCGGGACGCCGCGCCTGTTCAATCAGGTCCTCGTCAACTTTGGGCTGACATTTACGTACGTCGATACGTCCAACGTCAACAACGTGGAACGGGCATTCCAGAAAGACACCCGGCTGGTGTTTTTGGAGACGCCGACCAACCCGCTGATGCAACTCTGCGATCTCCGCGCCATCAGCGAACTGAGCCACCGGCACGGCGTCGAGGTCGTGGTCGACAACACTTTCATGTCGCCGTATTTCCAGCGCCCGATTGAGTTCGGCGCCGACATGGTCATCCACTCCACCACGAAATTCCTCAACGGACACAGCGACGGATTGGGAGGTGTCGTGGTCTGCACCAAGCCCGAGCAGGCGGAAAAACTTGCTTTTCTTCAGAAGGCCGCCGGAGCCATCCTGTCGCCATTCGAGTGCTGGCTGATTCTGCGCGGGGTGAAGACGCTTGCGGTGCGCATGTTGCAGCACGACTGCAACGGTCGCAGGGTCGCGGACTATCTCTCGAAACACAAGAAAGTGCAGAAGGTTTTCTATCCTGGACTACCGGATCATCCGCAGCACGAACTGGCCAAACGCCAGATGTCCGGCTTCGGATCCATGATCGCTTTCGAAACGGGATCGCTCGCGAACGCCAACAAGATGCTGCGCAAGGTGTGTGTGTGTTCTCTGGCCGAATCCCTGGGCGGAGTCGAAACCCTGATTTCGCATCCTGCCACGATGACGCACGCTGCCGTCGGCGAAGAAGGCCGCCGCAAAATCGGCATCACGGATGGCTTGGTTCGCATTTCCGTCGGTATCGAGGACGTGGACGATATCCTCGCCGATCTCGACCAGGCGCTGGCGGCGATCTAGCTTTCAGCCGTCAGCTATCAGCCGTCAGTAAAAACTGATTTAACTGAAGGCTGATGGCTGATAGCTGACGGCTGTTTTAGCGCACTGACTCTCCAATCCACTCCAAATACGCCGCGCTTCCATCTTCAATACCAATCTGGATACACTCCGGAAGTTCGTAGGAATGCAGCTCACTCAAAGCCTCGCGCACACGATCAAAGGCGTCTATCGTCGTTTTGATTACGAGCAGCCACTCCGTTGCCGTCTCGACCTCGCCTTGCCAGCGATATACCGATTCAATCTGGGGAGCGATGTTGACGCAGGCTGCCAGTTGCCGGTCGACCAGCGCATGGGCGATGCTTCGGGCTTCTTCGAGCGAACCGCAAGTCGTAAGAACGAGCCTTTTGTCGGTCATATAAAATCGGTCGTATCAAAATCAAAGCTTTCAAATCAGAGAATTCACGTTTCACTCGAAGCATACGGGGCAGCCGATGGCAACGCAAATCAAGTTTGGCACATCGGGATGGCGGGCCATGATGGCCGAAGAATTCACCTTTGCGAACGTCAACCGCGCCGTGCACGGCATCGCGCGCTACGTGGCGTCGCAGCACTCGAACGGCGCAAAAGTCAAAGTCATTGTTGGCCGCGATCCGCGCTTCCTGGGCGAATCTTTCTGCGCCGCGGCCGCAGGCATCTTGTCCAGCTACGGCATTACACCGCTGGTCATTGCGGAACCCGCGCCCACACCCACCATTTCCTATGCCGTGATCCAGTCCAAAGCCGACGGCGCCATCAACTTCACTGCCTCGCATAATCCGCCGGAATACAACGGTATTAAATTCTCGACGCCTGATGGTGCGTTCGCGCTCCCCGAGGTTACGCGAGCCATCGAGTCTGAGATCGCCGCCTTAGACGCAGATCCGCAAACGCCGCACGCAGCAAAGGCCGACGTGCAGTCCCAATCTATCGATCCTCGCCGCATGTATCTCTCGCGCTTGCGCGAAATCGTCGATCTCGATGTCATCAGGAAAGCCGGCGTGAAGATTGCCTTCGATCCCATGTGGGGCGCGGCCCGTGGCTATTCGGACGCGTTCTTGCGCGAGGCCGGCGTGACCGTTGCTACCGTGCACGATACCCGCGATGTGCTCTTCGGAGGCCACGCCCCCGAGCCCGACGATCACGGACTCGAAGACCTGCGTCACAAGATGCGGGAAATGGGCGCGGCTATTGGCATCGCGACCGATGGCGATGGCGATCGTTTTGGTATTGTGGACGAGGACGGCACGTTCATCCAGCCTAACTACATCGTCGCCCTGCTCTTTGATTACCTGGTCGAAACGCGCGGCTGGAGAAATGGAGTCGGCAAGTCCGTTGCCACCACCAATCTCATCAACGCGCTTGCCGAAAAACACAAAATCGAACTTCACGAAACCCCGGTTGGCTTCAAATATATTGGCGAACTCATCAAGCAGGACAAGATTCTCATAGGCGGCGAAGAAAGTGCCGGCCTCTCCATCCGCAAACACGTGCCGGAAAAAGACGGCGTGCTCGCCGGCCTGCTCTGCTGCGAGATGGTCGCTCGCCGTGGCAAGCCGCTCGGCAAACTACTGGGCGAGCTATTTGCCGAAGTTGGTTCCTTCTATCCGCTGCGGGAGAACTTCCGCTTGACTCCTGAAGTAAAACAGAAGTTTACTGAGAAGTTACGTAGCGATCCGAGCGAGTTTCATGGCATCAAAGTTGCTCGCGTGGTGAGGACCGACGGACTCAAACTCGTTTTCGCAGAAGGATCATGGGTTTGCTACCGGCTCTCGGGCACGGAGCCAGTGGTGCGCGCGTATAGCGAAGCGCGCAGCAAGGAAGACCTTGCAAAGTTGAGTGCGGCAGCGAAAGCATGGATCTTCGACTAGGAGCACCATCGAGAGCGCGCATCCTTCCACGCCGGGAGGAAGGCTTCCGCGCGGTCATTGATCAGGCGATGGATCAGGCCAAGGGACAGGCTCCCAGGGCAGAGGCGGTGGCGGCGCGCTGGGTCGAGCGCACCCGTCCGGTCTGGTCGTGGTTGGCGCTGGAGTGGCGTCGCCTGGGAACGGCGGCCGCTATCCTTCTTATAGTAGGCCTGATTCTGCACGCCACGTTCGGAGCCAATGGGATGGTCATTTACCGGCAGAAGCGCGCGGAGATGCAATCGCTCAAGAATGAGGTCGATCACCTGCAGAAGGAAAACGGTCAGTACGTCGACCAGATCAAATCGCTCAAATCCGATCCTGCCGCCATCGAGAAGGAAGCCCGCGAGCAGCTTCACTACACCAAGACTGGAGAAGTTGTCTTCGTCACTCCCGATCCTCCGCAGAAGCCGCCCACGGGGCGCGCCCAGAACGAAAGTAAAGAGCGAAAGTAAGAACGAAAGTATGAACGACAGGCAGATGCTGGCTGCGCGGTTGCGGAGCTTCCCCAGTTCTTGACAGCGCAGGCTTTGCCCCTCCTGTGATAAAGTTCAGGGATCGCATCACGTGTGGGAACCAATTTTGGGAACCAATTTAAGGAGGGTGACATGCGGAAACTTCTCTTGTTGTTCCTTGCCGTCGCGCTGATTTTGTTGGTCGCCTCGGTGTCATTTGCCAGCGATGCCCAGACCGTGAACGGCTGGATTAGCGACTCGAAGTGTGGCGTTAAGGGAGCCAACGCGGGCGCGGAGGCATGCACGAAAAAGTGCATCGCAGCCGGCGCCAAACCGGTCGTCGTTACCGACAAGGACCAGAAGGTCCTGAACGTGGACAATCCCGATGCCCTCAAGGATCACTATGGACATCACGTTGCCGTGACTGGGCACATTAAAGGGGACACGATCCACGTTGACAGTGTCGCGATGCTCTAGGGCAGTGGTACCCCTATCGGGCGCAGAAACGAAACTCTCTACGAAATGTCATCCCGAGCGAAGCGAGGGATCTGCAGATCGTTGCGGGCTGCAGATCCCTCGCTTCGCTCGGGATGACAAGATTTAGTTGTGGAGCGGGTCGCGCTGGGTTGCTGCGTTTTCCTTATCTGACCACGCCTTCCAGCGGTGAACTGGCAGTCGCGTAAAGCTTCCGCGGCATTCTGCCTGCCATGTACGCCTGTCGTCCTGCCAACACTGCGTGCTTCATCGCCTCCGCCATCAGCACCGGTTCCTGGGCGCCGGCGATGCCGGTGTTCATCAGCACGGCGTCGTAGCCCAACTCCATGGCAATGGCGGCGTCGGAAGCTGTTCCCACGCCCGCGTCCACAATTAACGGGACACCCGTGATCATCTCGCGCAGGATTCGCAGATTGGCGGTGTTTTGAATCCCCAGCCCGCTGCCGATCGGCGCGCCCAAAGGCATCACCGCCGAAGCGCCCGCGTCCACCAGTCGTTTGGCGAACACGATGTCGTCCGACGTATAGGCCAGCACCGTGAATCCTTCTTTCGCCAGCACTCCTGTAGCTTCGAGCGTCGCTTGCACGTCCGGATACAGCGTAGCCTGGTCGCCAATCACTTCCAGCTTGATCCAATCGGAAAGTCCAACCTCGCGCGCCAATCGGGCGGTGCGGATCGTGTCATCGGCGGTATAGCAGCCGGCGGTGTTCGGCAGAAGGAAATATTTATTCGGATCGATGTAATCGAGCAAAGACTCCTTGCTGCGGTCGAGATTCACCCGGCGCACGGCCACGGTTACCATCTCAGCGCCACTGGCCTCGAGCGCGCGGGCGGTTTCCTGAAAAGATTTGTATTTGCCGGTCCCAACGATCAAGCGGGAACGGAATTGCCTGCCAGCGATAATGAGTGAGTCCGTCATAACCCTATTGTACGACCCCGTCGGCGGTGGAAGAAGTCGGCTTGCTGACTCGATTCCACTTCAGCGGCTAAACAGATTGCTGAAAAATTCGGTTTTCGGCACGCAGCCCCTAAAGGGGCATCGCAGTTCAAAGAACGTACGGCATCGCTGAAGCGATGCCCTGATACGAAACTTGAGTTTTTCAGCAATCTGTAAAGCCGTCGCCGAAATCAAGCCGCTTATCGCAGCGGTGAACCGCTGCGCCACCCAAAAGCAAGAACAAAGCCGAGCTTTTCAGCAATCTGTAAAGCCGCATTTGATTTTGCGATGCTTACGGCGCGGCTGGAAGCCGCGCCCCTTCAAAACACCAGGTCGCAATCCGCAGCGACCGGATCATCCGCCAGCCATCTCTGCCTTCGCGTACATCTCATCGATCAATGCCTGGTACCGCTCCTCAATGCCGCGTCGTCGCACCTTCAGCGTGTGCGTCAGGGTGCCATCCTCCGCCGAAAATTCTTCTGCTACTATCAGCACCCGTTTCAGCTTTTCGAAGCGCGCCAGGTTCTGGTTCACTTCTTCGATGATACCTTCGTACAGCGCCTGCACCTTGACGTTGGCGACGAGTGTTTGCCGCGTCGCAAAGTCAACCTGGTTCGCCCGCGCCCAATCTTCTAAAACAGGGAAGTGCGGCGAGATCAACGCCGCGGGAAATTTCCTCCGGTCCCCAATTACCACTGCTGTTCCGATGAGCGGGTTCAGCTTCAGCGAATTCTCGATGGGCTGCGGCGCGATGAACTTCCCGCCGGAAGTCTTGATCAGATCCTTCTTGCGATCCGTGATTGAAAGGTAACCCTCGCTGTCGAGTTGCCCGATGTCGCCCGTCTTGAACCAGCCGTCCACAAAGGCGGCGCGCGTTTCCTCGGGACGATTCCAATAGCCCTTGAATACCGAGGGCCCGCGTACCAGCACCTCGCCGTCGTCGGCAATCCTCACTTCGACGTTTGCGAGCGGCTTGCCGACCGTTCCCAACTTGTGTCCCCCGGGCGTGCTCACGGCGATCACCGGTGAAGTTTCCGTCAGCCCGTACCCCTCGTGGATGCGAATGCCGATATCGGCATACCACTCCGCCAATTCCCGGCCCAGCGGCGCACCTCCGGAAATGAACTCCTCCGCCTTTCCACCCATCCCCGCGCGCACCTTGGAAAAGACGAGGCGGTCCGCGATTTTCCAGGAGAGCGCCGAAGATTTGGTTCCGTCGAGAGTCTCGGCGCGGTGAGCGCGGCCGACAGAAAGCGCCCAGCGATAGACGGCGTTTTTCGGAAAGCCCATAGCCTTCAGGATCACCTGTTGACGAATCTTCTCGTACACGCGCGGCACAGCAATAAAGGTGGCGGGCCGCACCTCCGCCAAAGCCTGCGCCAGTTGCTTAATGTCAGGACAATACGCCAGCACCACCCCGCGGTAGAGCAGCGCGAGGTCCGCGTGCCGCGCCGTCACGTGGGAAAGTGGCAGAAAAGATACGCTCACCTCTTCTCCTTTGGTTCCCATGCCGAAGCCATCCAGCGAACACGCGATGTTCGACGCTATGTTCCCGTGGGTCAGCATCGCTCCCTTCGGAGTTCCGGTAGTGCCTGAGGTGTAGATAATTGTCGCCAGGTCGTCCGGCCCAATCGACCGCGCGCGGGCATCGAATTCGGGATCGAAGTCGGTCGGACCTTGCAGCATCAGCGCCTGCATGCGGGCCGCGTGCGCAGTTTCGATCGCATCCATTACCACGATCCGCTCCACCGCTGTGTGACGCTGTATGGTCAGCACCTTTTCCAACTGGTGCTTGGTGGACACGGCGACGACGCGCGCCCCGGAATCTCTGAGGATGAACGAAGTCTGCTCCGCTGTCTGTGTGGAATAAATCGGAACCGTGACCGCGCCCAAGGCGAGTGTTGCAAAATCAGTGATCGTCCACTCCGGGCGATTTTCGCTGAGGATGGCGACGCGATCGCCTTTGCCGATACCCCAGGATTCAAGTGCGCGAGCCACACCCACGACGCCGCGGTAAATCTCCGTGGAAGAGATCGGCATCCAGCCCAGGGCCTGTCTTTGCAGCATGACGCGGTCGCGGCGGCTTTGGCACACCGCCAACAAAATGTCGTTTAGAGTCTGAAGGCTCATCCGATCCGATCAAGATCCCGCAATCATTGCCGCAATCATTGTCCCGCAATCATTGTACGCAGACATTGTACAGAGTCCGAGGAAGTGCCTAGGCCAAGCTGCTCGGGGCAGGCGCTGTGGCGTTTTGACCGCGTTTCCCGGCGCAGTGCACGCTTTGGCAGGCTACGGAAAAATTCAGGTTTTGTCTCAGGGCGTTGCTTCTAGCGATGCGGCCAGAGCCACTGAATCAGGCGTGCAAGCAAGGCAAAGAAGCGCCCCGAGCGGTCCGCATGGAATGAAGCCGTGCATGAGACGTCAAGGATTCAAGCGGACCGGCCAAGTGCGAAGCGACTGATCCTGAGTTGCTCACTACTGATCTGCTCACTATCAGGAGCGCCAGCCAGTTTGACCCTGCTTCACCCGCGCTGGTATGATTTTTCTGCGGGGTGGAGCAGTCTGGTAGCTCGTTGGGCTCATAACCCAAAGGTCGGTGGTTCAAATCCACCCCCCGCAACCAACCGAATACGCCCCTCCTCGCGGACCCGCATTTCGGGCGCGAGGGGGTCAGTACCCAGCAAGTCCCACGTACCCTCGGCAACGTAGTACCAGCCTTCTCCGTCTTCCAAGGGGTACATCCGCACCGCACTCAAGTGGCGATGCAATTCCTGTTTGGCTGCGGGAGACTGCTCGCTGAACAGACTCTGCAAATCTTGGATGCCATCTTCGACCAGCCGTCTTACTTCTTCGATCTGGGTCTGGATTGAATCTGGGGTGGACGAAAGCAGTCGGTCGGTGATCCCCGAAATCTCCTTCTCACGAACAGCAATTTCTTCGAGGATGTACTTGGAGTGGCCACTCTCCGCAATGGCTTGGGTGAAGTTGCGAATCTCCCGTTCCAGCTTCTCCTTCCGTGATCGCATCTCAGTCAATTCGTTCGACATGCTAGTGTCCTGAGTCTAAAGTTCGTTTACAAAAGCGAGCGACGGAATCCAGAATTTGGTCGGCGGACTTGGTCCAGACAAAGGGTTTCGGATGTTGGTTGTGATGATCGATGAACTGGCGGATGGCGTTCTCCAACTGCAGCGTGCTGCGGTGCACCCCGCGCCGGATCTGCTTTTGGGTCAACTCGGCAAAGCAGCGCTCCACCAGATTCAACCAGGACGCCGACGTGGGAGTGAAGTGCAGGTGGAAGCGGGGACGTTTGGCCAGCCAACGGCGAATCCGTTGGGTTTTGTGGGTGCCGTAGTTGTCCAGGATGAGGTGGACGTCCAGTTCTGCGGGCACGTTCTGCTCGATGGTGTCGAGGAAGCGGCGAAATTCGCGGGAGCGATGCCGGCGATGCAGTTGGCCCAGCACGTGGCCGCTGGCCACGTCGAAAGCGGCGAACAGGCTGGTGGTACCGTGGTGCTTGTAGTCGTGGCTGCGACGTTCCATCTGTCCGGGGCGCATGGGCAACAGGGGTGCGGTGCGGTCCAGCGCCTGAATCTGGCTCTTCTCGTCCACGCACAGCACCAGGGCGCGGTCGGGCGGGTTGAGGTAGAGGCCGACGATGTCGCGGACTTTGTCGATAAACAGCGGGTCGCGGCTCAGTTTGAAGGCCTGGCTGCGGTGCGGCTGTAGCGAAAAGGCGCGCCAGATGCGGCTGATGCTGCTCTGGCTCAGTCCGGCAACTTGGGCCAGAGAACGCGTGGACCAGTGGGTAGCGGCGGGCGGTTGGCTTTCCAGAGTGCGCGCCAGCACGCGTTCGACCGCAGCATCGCTCAGGCGGCGCCGCGTGCCGGGACGGGGTTCATCGAGCAGGCCATCCAGGCGCAGCCGCAAGAACCGCTGTCGCCACTTGCCCACTGTCGCCAGCGTGACATGCACACGGCGGGCCACTTCGGTGTTACTCAGCCCTTCGGCGCTAAGCAGCACGATGCGGGCGCGCAAGGCCAGGGCCTGCGCCGTCTTCGGACGGCGAGCCCATTCCAACAACTGCTGTTGTTCGGCAGGGATAAGAGTCAGGGGCGAGAGCGGGCGACCGAGAGCCATACAGTTCCTCCTGCTTATATCAGATGCAGGAAGAGCCGTTACTTATTAAACGAATATTAGACTCAGGACACTAGCGAGCGACGAACGCAACTGACGGCCGAAGCTCTCGATTGCCAGTTCTATTGCTTCAGGCTGCAAGAGTTCGGTCCGTAACTTACCCAGCAGACGCTCTTCCAATTCGTCGTGCCGGATGTACAGATTGTTCGAGCAGATGCCTCTGTTGGAATACCCTGAACATACGTATTTCGGTTTCTTGCCCCCGCCAGTCGCAATTATGAGATTGCTTCCACACAGCCCGCATTTCAGCAGTCCGCTGAAAAGGTAGGGACTCGTAACAGAACGAGGAAGCAGACCCGGCTTCGCCCGCCCCCTGCCAGCACCGCCGACGGATTTGAATCGGCTCTGTACCTTATTCCAGAGTTCTTCCGACACGATTGCCAGTTCGGGGGCTGAAAGCCGCTTCCATTCGCTCTCAGGGCGGGGTCTGCTACGGCGCTTATTGGAGCCCGGCACCTTCAGAAACTTCGAGCGATTCCACACAATTTCGCCCTTGTAAAGTTCCCGCTTCAACATTGCCCTGATCGCTGTAGGGCACCACGTTCCACGATTGCTGGATCGGGAGCGAGGCGACGGAGCGCATTTTGCATTCAGATATTTCGCTATTTTCTTGAGCGATAGCCCAGCCGCGAACAGTTCGAAAATTTCTTTGACTGCTGCTGCCTCGGTTTCGGAAGTTGCGGAACCGGAGCCTCTACAGATTGTGGTGGAGGACTACACCAAGCATGTAGTTATTCCAGTTGAGCCTACGCTCCAAGCCAATGCGATGCCGGATAGCCAACCCGTCACCCCATTGGACATGCCAGAGGACTGCCTCTATGGTTGGCTGGGAAACAAGGCGCGGGAACTGCACGCGCCGCTTGAAGCCGCCTATATGGTGGTCACCAGCATCTTCGCCGCGCAGCGCACCACGGTATGCGGCAACATCCAGCCGAACCTGTTCATCCTCCTAATAGCGCCGCCGCACGGCGGCAAAACCGTCACCATGATGCGGGGATTAAAGTCTTTCTCCCTGCTCCCACCGGACATGGTGAAGAAGCGGAATCTGGCATCCGACCGTGGCATCTATACGCTGTTCAATCCCGACCAAGGGAAGAAGAAAGGCAAGAAAGGTCGGGAGGAGGAGCCTCCTCCGCAGGAGGTAAAGTCCTACCTGCTGTTCAGCCGCGAGTTCAAGGACACACTCAACAAGCTCAGCATGAACGGCTCGTCGCTCGCGCCTGTCCTATGCGACCTGTTTGACGATTACGAAGGCGGAACCGGTGACAAATTTGGAGACCACAGCGTCATGTGCTGCCTGAACATACTAGGAGCAGAGCGTGCCCGTTTGGGTGGGTCGCGAAGGTGACCGCATCCTGATTTGTACTGGGGAAGGCTCACTCAAAGCGAAGAACACACGACGCGATCCTCGGGTCGCACTCTCCATCGTCGATTTCCACGACCCGTATGGGGAGGCCCAGCTTCGAGGCCGCGTGATCGAGCGCCGTCCTGATGGCGACTTCAAGTACATGGACCCCATCTCGCGCAAATACACGGGCAAGCCCTTCCCGTTTCGGAGTCCCGAGGGAAGAGTGGCGCTGGTGATCGAGATCGAGAAGGCGCGATACACCAAGCTTCCTCTTGAACATACGCCGCTCCAGTAGTGCGGCTTCGAGAGTGGAAAACCGAACGCACGCAATACGCACTGAACAGGACAAGACCGAGCGGCAGTCGTGCACCATTCCGTGCCTCCGAACCGGGTCCTAATTAGGAGTGTATGTGCCCCCTCTCGCCCGACCAGTCTGTGGTCTTGGATCGCGAACCCGATCAGGAGAAAAGCCTCGACCCCAATGGCCCCCGCATCCGCTGCCCGCTCTGCGGTTGGTCACCACGCAAAAACGACCTCTGGTCTTGCACCTGCGGGCACTCATGGAACACCTTCGACACTGGAGGCGTGTGCCCATCCTGTTTTCATCAGTGGAAGGGAACGCAATGCTTATCTTGCAACCGCTGGTCGCCGCATTCGCTGTGGTACGCGGAGTGATGGTGTTCCCAACCGAAGCTGACAGGGTTGGGCTAGAATCTGAAACGGTCCGTCACATGTCTGAGACTTCAATCTCGCCGCTGCTCCTCATCGAAAGGAGCCATCACATTTGCCTCCGGAGCCGAACGGTTTTTATGGCTACAACGCACTCCAGCAAATTGCATACTTCACGGTAGTGTTTGTGTTCGGCCCGTTGGCTATTCTGACAGGCAGTGCGATGTCTCCAGCCATCGTGAACCGTTTCCCGTGGTATGCGCGTATTTTTGGCGGCAGGCAATCGGCCAGATCAATCCATTTCCTGACGATGCTCAGTTTCTTTGCATTTCTGGTGGTGCACGTGACATTGGTCGTGATGACTGGCTTTTCGCGCAATATGAACCATATCGTGATGGGCACAGATGACCTGAACCGCATCGGGATGTGGCTGGGGTTCGTCGGCATAGGCGTGGTCGTGCTCTCGTGGGTTGTGGCGCACTATCTTTCATGGCACTACCCACGTGGTCTGCAACACGCTTTGAAATCCGTGACCTATCCCATGCAACTGCTCACGTTGAACCGACTCATGCCACAGCAGCACTATTCTGAGCAGCAAATTTCGCCATACTTCTGGCCCAATGGAAAGATGCCATTGAGAGAGGACTGGAAACGTATGGCCGAGAGCGGCTTCAGGGATTTCAGGTTAAAGGTGGGTGGACTCGTCGAAAATCCTGTCGAGCTTTCACTTGCGGACATCGCAAAACTAGGCCATGTCGAACACATAACGATGCATCATTGCATCCAAGGCTGGAGCGGCATTGCGAAATGGGGTGGCATTCCGATGAAGATGCTCATCGACCTCGTGCGTCCAAAACCGGAAGCCAAGGTTGTAGCCTTTTTCTCGTTCGGTGAAGCACTCTATGGTGGCGCATATTACGACACGCAGCGCATGGAGAACTTGTTGAAGGCGGAATGCCTGCTCGCATCGCAGATGAACGGGCAACCGCTTCCCGAGGTGTATGGCGCTCCACTGCGACTGCGCGTTGAGAACCAACTGGGCTACAAGATGGTCAAGTGGATCGAGCGCATTGAATTTATCTTGTCGGAGAAGCAGTTGGGCGCGGGAGAAGGTGGAAAGAATGAGGATGACGAATACTTCGATCTTCTGCCCAACATCTGAGCGGTTCGCAACACACGTTGCGGGACAGGGCCGTTAATCGCGCAGGTGCTTGATGACTGCTGTCCTATGCGGTGGCTGTTTTCGCCTTCTGTTGAGTCACCTCGGACTGGGCTTGCAGCCAATCGTCCAGTTCGTGTCCATCGCCTCTCCCGCGTTGCTCGTACAGTTTGTAGGCGCGACGACGGATTTGTTCGTGAAGCTCGCCTGTAGATTTGGTTGTTTGGTGGGTTGTCCGACTGGGCATCATAGATGTGGGCTTCATTGTGATGATGTCACTCCTTATGCAGGTAATGGTTGACGGCTGCTGCTAAGCTCGACTATGCGGTGTGAAGACGCTTACAGAGGCGGTTTTCACGCTGCGATTCGCTCTGAACCTTCTTGCACTTCATTTTTTGGGAATGAGGCGCATGCCCGGATCAACCTGTGAACTCCCATCCTTCTACGTAGCCACTGCGCAACAACCGTGTCTGCCATTACGTGAGAGATAAGTTGCTCAGGTGTCAGGCGTTGCCATCGTTCTTCCGTTGTAGTACCAGCTTCGGCCGCCATTTCCAGAGTACGACTTTCCACACAGCCGTTCTCGATTCGATAGTCCACTACGGGCGAACCGTCGCAGGGATCAATGCGAAGCCTTTTGCATGCCAACATACGGCACCTTCCACACTTACGAGACGCAATTCTCTTGCCACGACCTCATGATCCCCTAATACGCTGACCTCCATCGAGTTGTACCTACCCAGACGGTCAGCCACGGTGCATAAAGCGAGAATGTTTTTCGTGCCCTGCGGAAGGTTCAACAGGCATCGAAGAAACTGTACCGGGGAGGTACCTACGATGATTGTTCCCGGAGGACGCATGGGGAGGTCGATATGGATGTACATCGCGGCACTTTCTATCATCCTCTGTCTTGCATTCGTCTTCTATGAGGCGAAAACCCGCCCGGCGCAACCGACGGCCCCAAATCCTCCCCCGTTGCACGACTCGAAAATAGATCAGGTTCAGGGCTGGGGAATAGAATTAGCGCGAGAAACAGCCAGCCTGGCGAAGGCGAATCGGCTGGCTAGAAAGCAAGCCGCAACGCGAACTGAATCTCGCGTGGGGTTCCTGTCCCTACCGGGCTGACCGGTGTGGTAGTGTTCACCGTACTCGTGATGCTGCCGAATCCGGGAAGAAAGGCTGTTGCCTGCGGCAATCCATACTGCGGGTGATTGAAGATGTTGAAGAATTCGGTACGAAACTCCAGGCGTAACTGTTCAGTCAGCGGAATGTGTTTCCCCACACCCATGTCAATCTGCCATGCGCCCGGCCCACGGGCCACGTCCCGCGGTGCGTTGCCGAATGTACCATTCGCTGGTATGGCGAAGGCAGCGGGATTGATCCATTCGGCGATGCTTGAGCCCCCGGGTGGGGTGAGCGAAACTCCCGGTACGAGATTGGGACGCTGATCGGTGGTGTTGCCATCGGGCACATCGGCCGACGAGCGATTGATCAGGACGTTTACGGGGAATCCCGTGCGCGCCACGACCGTGGAAGTCAGTTGCCAGGAACCGGCGATGCTGTTCACAATTCCCGGTTGGTTCAGGTAGGGCTTGCCCGGCCCGAAAGGAAGCTGATAAATGGCGTTGGCGTTGAGGACATGGCGCACATCCCAAATGCCGCTGGCGCGTTCACATTTCTGGCAGGCGACATTTTCAGCCACCAACGAGTCGCCGTCGCCGCTGCCGTCGGAGCCATCATCGATTTCGTGCGACCACATGTAGTTGGCTGAGAACAGGAAGCCGTGTGAAAAGGAACGCTTCACAGCGATGGAAAGTCCCTCATAGTTACTGTTGTCCTTGTTGCCGCGCCAACTCACTTGCCCAAATCTAGCGTAAGGGCGGGTTCCGGTGAGCGGGTTGACGACGTTCACTTCCGACAGGGTGAGCAGATGGGTGCCTTCGCTCCCCACGTAAGAGATGGTCCCCACAAAATCCGCGGGCAGGGCTCGCTGTACGGACAGTCCCCACTGAGTGACGGTGGTATCTTTCCGCCGGCGGTCATCGCCACGCGGCGAAATGATCCCCGCAGTATCCGCCAGAAAGGGAGTAATCGGATAGCTAAGGGTGGGGATGGTCTTGTTCGACAAGGAGTAGGCGTAGACCTCGTTGCTGATGGGAAGGTTCTGATCGTCTAACTGGCCATCCTCGTGGTAGGTCCCAAAACCGGCGCGAACCACGGTCTGCGCGCTTCTGGCCGGCGACCAAGCGAGTGCTATGCGAGGATCGATGTCGCCGTAATTCGGCCGGCCGAAGCTGGCGCCCACGCCGCAAAAGCCTTGCGGTCCACAAGTGGCGAAGTCGAAAGGATTGGCGCGGCCCTGCACTTCATGAAAAAGATTGAAAAAACTGTAGCGTGCGCCCAAGTTCAAGGTGAAGTTCGGCGTCCACTTGAACTCATCCTGGATGTAGCCGAAATACTCGGTCTTGCGCAGACCGTTGATGGGCAGGGCGCCGTTCAGAGAGGCCGTGCTGACCTGGTTTGCAACGAAGTCGGGAAGCGAGGCAAATACCACCGCTCCGGCTTCCGTGTTCCCCTGGTTCAATTGAACGCGCCGAATCTCGATTCCGGCTTTCAGCGCGTGCCGACTCCTAATCGATGTAAGGTTGTCGATTTCGGAGAAGGAGTTGCCGACGCCGGTGCTTACCTTGTTGTTATTCAGAGTGGTAAAACCGGAAACCGAGATTGCGTAGGGTGTTCCCGTTTGATTGATGTCGAAAGTGTTGGCGGTGCCGCGGTTATAACCGAACTTGAACTCGTTGACGAGGGTTGGGGAAAAAATATGCAGCAGTTCGATGGCGCTATTCACCGGAGCGGAGGTGAGCTGCTGGCGGTCCAAGAGATAATTGGTGGTATTGGACTGCGGCAGCGGTTGCGTATTCACCGCTCGATCGAAGTTGAACCGGAGGAATGCAGTAGTACTGGCAGAGAAATGCTGGTCGAGGCGGACCATGGCGGAGTTTTCAAAGACGCTCTGCCTGCCTTCACTCGTGAATTCATCGATACCGGGGCCGAACGGAATTTGGCCTTGCGGATAAGCGTTGAGAATTGGAATAAGAGCCTGGTCCCCTTGCGTAGCCTCCACCTGGGTGCGGAAGGCGGCGCTGGGGACGTAGCCGAACAGCGGGAAACCCCAGTACTGCCTGTATCCTTCGTAGGCGAGAAAGAAAAAAGTCTTGTCGCGCACGATGGGCCCGCCAAGTGAAGCGCCGTACTGGTTCAAATGAAGAGGCTGTTGGGGGCCAGCAGGAACAGGTACTAGGGCATCGAAGACGTTATTGCGAAGGTATTCGAAGGCGTCGCCGTGGAGCCGATTTGTACCCGAGGGCGAGGTGACGGCTAACTGCGGGCCTCCCGTTGCTCCGGACTCGGCGGTGGCGAGCATGGAGTCGACGCGAAACTCGTCAATGGTATCCAGTGGAATCGCCAGGCGCACATAGGGCTGTTGCGGCTGGTTGACGATGTTGGTGGCGTCGATGCCATCGTAGGTAAAATTGTCGTCGTCGCGGCCTCGGCCGGCGAAGCGAACCGCGCGTTGGCTGCTGCCGCCGGTATCGACCGCGCTCGGCTCAAGCGCGGTGAGCGTGGCCCAATTGCGGCCATTGAGCGGCAGCGCCTTGGCCTGTATCTCCCCAATGTGAGTGCCTAGCGCGTCGGAGGTTTTGTCCAGCTGCTCGGAGCTGGCCGACACTTCCACCCGCTGCTGACCGCCGGATAACTGGAGGGTTGCATCAAGTGTGCGCGTCCGTCCGACGACCTGCTCCACATCTGCGAAGGTGAGCGCTTTGAATCCATCGTGGTCAAATGTTATCGTGTAGACACCGACCGGCAGCTCGGGAATGTAATAGGTTCCACGGGAAGACGATCTGGTTTCCCGTCGCAGTCCGGTGGCATTGTGCGCGGCGGTGACATTCGTTTGCGGTAAAAGGCGCCCGGAAGGATCGGTGACCGTGCCATTCAATCCCGCGCGATCCACCTGTGCCGCCGACGAGCACACGAGACACAGGATGATGTCAACAAGACAGAAGAGTTGACTGGCCTCCCGAAGATGTTTCCGGGTTCGCAGGCTCGATACGAGAGTGGTTGAAAACCAATTCCTTCGAGGCAGATGGTGAGAGTATTTGCCTGGTTTCATAACTGTTGTCCTAGCTTAGAAATCGGAGCGTCGCCCCGAAGTAATCATTCGGCCGCACGTCAAACAAAGGGCCGACGCCGTTGACACCAGTCGCGACTCGAATAGCTCATTGCGAAAGACTGAACCGTAATCTCGTATTGTTAAAGAGGCGTGGCGCGCGTGTTAAAGTTCAATGAATTAAGTCCTAATCGAATCAATCTATTATCGGCGGTAGTTTATCGGATGCCTGCTGGTTGTGAATGCTTTTTCATCCGAAATTCACATCCGCTTCAACTTTTCGTAACTATGTGCACGTTAAGGTTCTGGGTTGTAATCAAACGTCCCACAACCCGATCGGGGGCAGCTGTGGCGACGGACAATCGCCCAGCCAGACCCGTTATCTGGTGCCGAATTCAGGTCCGGGAAACTTTGGGGCTCGACAGGAAATTAGTCCCAACGGCCTTCCCAGGGTATTGCAGTTTTCCGTGAGATTCACGTTCTAGGCTGGCTGGTCGTGAAAATTCTGGTCATCGAAGATGAAGCCAAGACCGCCAAGTTCCTGAAGAAGGGGCTTGGGGAGGCAGGTTTCGTCGTCGATGTTGCCAGAGATGGATTGGATGGGTTGCACCTCGCGCAGGAATTGCAGTTCGATCTCGTCATCCTCGACGTGATGCTCCCAGGGTTGGATGGCTGGCAGGTTCTGACTCGCTTGCGCCAAGAAGGCCGGCACGCGCTGGTGCTCATTCTGACCGCTCGCGATGCCGTACACGAGCGTGTACGAGGGTTCGAACTGGGCGCGGACGATTATCTGGTAAAACCGTTCGCCTTTTCCGAATTGCTGGCACGCGTGCGATCGCTGCTGCGCCGTGGGCCTCCGCGCGCGCAGGAGACGCTTCGCTTGGCCGATCTTGAAATCGACTTATTGCGCCAGCGTGCCACGCGCGCCGGTCAGCGCTTGGATCTGATTTCCAAAGAATTTCTTCTTTTATCCCTGCTGGCGCGGCGCGCGGGCGAGGTGCTATCGCGAACCCTGATCGCCGAAGGGGTCTGGGACATGAACTTCGACAGCGACACTAATGTTGTGGATGTTAATGTGCGAAGGCTGCGCAGCAAGGTGGACGATCCTTTCCCGGCCAAATTGATCCATACCGTTCGAGGCGCCGGCTATGTCCTGGAATCCGTTTAGTAGCCTCGTGCCGCTCTCACGCTTGTTGGGAACTTTGGCCTTCCGGTTAATGGCCGGCTACGCGCTTGCAGGCTTGTTTCTGGTGTTCTTCGCCACCGCCAGTCTTTATTTAGTGCTGGTGAGCGAACTGGAGAAAAGCACCGATTTGTTCCTCGCGGACAAGGTGCACGTGCTACGTACCATGTTGCGGGAGAGACCCGACGACTGGGACGCACTGCGGGAGGAAGTTGAGCTGGAATCGGCCGCGCGGCGATACGAGCAATTCTATATTCGCCTGCTGGATGAACGAAACACACCACTGTTGATGACGCCAGGCATGGCGGATCAATTGGACCTGGCCCAATTAGCCAGTCAAACCCAAAGCCGCCCTGAGCGCAACATTCGGATGAAGGGCAGGGACGGCCAAGCCTTTCGCGTGACTAGTGTAGTGCGTCAAGCAGATTGACGTTTATTGAGGGTGCGGCGAGCGCGTTTCACTTTTTCCAAGATGTCGGCGGCTCGCGCGGTCCAGATGAACGGTTTCGGGCTTTCGTTATGGCGGTCGATGTAAGTGCCGATGGCCAGGATGAGTTCTTTCAGATCGTGGAAGACGCCACGGCGGAGCCGATTTTGAGTCAGGTCGCGAAAGAAACGTTCCACCATGTTCAGCCACGACGCGCTGGTGGGAGTGAAGTGCAGATGAAAGCGCGGGTGTCGCGCCAGCCAGCGCTGGACTTTGGGGTGCTTATGGGTGGCGTAGTTGTCGCAGATCAAGTGGAGTTGCCGATCCACCGGGATGGTCTGGTCGATCAGACGGAGAAACTTGAGCCATTCCTGGTCGCGGTGCCGCTCCTGGCACAGGCCAAAGACTTCGCCGTTAGCCGCATTCAGCGCGGCAAACAGAGTGGCCGTACCGTTTCGTTTGTAGTCATGCGTCATGGTGGCGCCGCGTCCGCGCTTCAGCGGTAGGCCGGGCTGGGTACGATCCAGAGCTTGAATTTGGCTCTTCTCGTCGGCACACAGCACCAGCGCATGCTCCGGCGGGTCGAGGTACAGACCGACAATGTCTTCCAGTTTCTCCGCGAACTGAGGATCGTTACTGATTTTGAAGGTTTCGACGCGATGCGGCTTCAACCCGTGGGCCCGCCAGATCCGTCGCACGCTGGCTTCGCTGATGCCGACTGCCGCCGCCATGGTGCGCGTGCTCCAGTGCGTGGCGTTGGTCGGCTGCTGGCGCGTGGTCATGGTCACCACCCGCTGGGTCAGCCGGGTGCCGATCTTGGGTTTGCGGCCGGGCCGGGGTGCATCTTTCTCCAGTCCCTCCACGCCCAGCGCGAGGAAACGCTTGCGCCAGCGGGAAACTTTTTTCGGCGTAATGGCCATGCTGGCGGCAATGTCCTTGTCCTGCTCGTTGGCGGCCGCGCGCAACACGATGCGAGAGCGCTCCACCACGCGTGCGGGAAAGGATCGGCTTCGAGCCCAGCCTTCCAGCAGCGTTTGCTGCTCCGGACTCAACGTAATCACAGGGGCTATGCGCATCCGCAACCGTCTCCATATCGTAAGATGCGCGCCGATTGATAAAGGTTGTTACTTGTGACGCGCTACACTAGCGCGTCGGCGCCGGTTGGTTCCCCTGCAACTCAAACTGACACCATTCAGATTGCGATTGATGTCGCGCAAAAAGAGAAGTTGCTGGCACGGTATCGGTTTTGGTTCTGGGCCATTCTGTTGGCGACCTTCGCCATTTTCCCATTGGTCGGGTACCAGATTGCACGGCACGGCATTCGCCCGGTAGAGGAGATGGCAACGACCGCGCGCCACATCAGTTCGACGAACCTGCGGGAACGCATTCTTCCGGAAGGATATCCGTTCGAACTGGCATCCCTGGCCAGCACCTTCAATCAAATGCTGGACCGCCTGGAAGAGTCCTTCGAGCGCATTTCGAGATTCTCGGCGGATATTGCGCACGACCTGCGCACGCCGGTGAATAACATTCGCGGCGAAGCAGAAGTGGCCTTGGCCCGCGCGCGAAGCGCCGACGAATATCGCGGTGTGATCGAGTCCTGCCTCGAAGAAGTCGTGCGACTGTCGGATCTCATTAGCGACCTCCTGTTTCTGGCACGTGCGGAGAGCCCATTGGCCCATTTGCGCCGCGAGCGGGTGGATGTGGGCGAATTGCTGAGCGGGGTACGGGAATATTATGAAGCCTCGGCCGCGGACGGCGGAGTCTCGCTCACCACTACTGTCGCCGACCAACCGGTCATTGCGGAACTGGACCGCACGCTCTTGCAGAGGGCGGTGGGCAACCTGGTCGCGAATGCCTTGGCACACACGCCACCTGGCGGAGCAGTCGTGTTGGGGACGAACACCGATGTTTCGAACACGGATCTTTCGAACAAGGATTTTTCGAACAAGGATCTTTGCACGATTCGCATTGAAGTCTCAGATACCGGCGTCGGCATTCCAGCGGAAGCCTTGCCCAGGGTTTTTGATCGCTTCTTCCGTGTCGATTCGTCGCGTTCCCAGGGTTCGGGGGGCACTGGCCTGGGGTTGGCGATCGTTCAGAGCATCGCGCAGCTTCACGGCGGCAATGTGTCGATTTCGAGCCAACTGGGACTAGGCACCCGGGTCACGCTCCACGTGCCGGCGTCCTGCGCAAGATAACAAAAATGTAATCTCCACGTCATGATGGCGTCAGCCCTGTGCCGCGACAATGATAATCCCTGGCGTAGAGCCGGGAGGAGGAGCATAATGTCCCGAAAGTCTAGCAATAAGTCTTGGATGAGGCGTCTGCCTCTGTTCGTCGGCCTGCTGGCGGCTCTGAGCGTTTCGGCGCTCGCGCAGTCCGTAGAGTTCCCGACTTACCAGGTAGGCGCGAACCAGAATGGGTCGCAGGGCCCGAACTACCCGTCAACCTTGGTCACCCCGTGGGTCGTCGGTAGCGGTCAGATCATCACCCCCGCCGGCACCCAAATCTACCTCGGCATCACGACCCGGGCCAAGGCCATCGCTCTGAACCCGAATACCAGCACGCATACCGCCGCGGTCCTTCAGATGGGCGCGCCACAAGCCGTTACCGTTTTCAACACCCAGACCGGCGCTGTCCTCCAGACCTACAAACCGTTCGGCAATAGTAGCGGCAGCTCCACCGGGATTACCTACACTCCGAATGGCTTGCACCTGCTGTTTAGCCAGGACGGCGGCTATGGGCCAGCCTACGTTGCCATCGCCAGCGTCAACGCGACGACGGGCTTGCTCTCCGACTACGCCCACGTCAGCGTTCCGCTGGACGTCAACGGCGGCGGTTATCTGACTACCGTTACCTGCTTCCCGACCAGCCCTCCGGGGACCACGGGCAGCATTGAAATCCCCTGCGGCCAGACCGTCTCGGTTGTGTCAGACGGTGCATACACTTCCTATCCGACCGGCATCGCGATCTCGCCGGATGGCAAGACTGCTTACGTCGTGCTGGACAACAACGATACGCTGACCAAGATCGACCTGACCCAGCCGTCGCCGAAGGAAGGTCCAGAGATCCGCGTCGGTAACGTCCCGCACAGTGTCGCGATCTCGCCGGATGGTACCACCGCCTACGTCTCTAACGAGGCCGGGCGAATTGCTAAAGCGACAGACTTCCAGGGATACTCGAACGGCACCCCGGTCGTCGCCGCGTATCCGACTGGTTCCACAGCCACCGGCACCGTTTCCGTGGTGAACCTGTCCACGTTCAGGGTCACCGGGAGCATCTCGGTCGGTCTGCACCCGACGGGCATGGCGTTTTACGGGACGTACCTCCTGGTCGCCGATGCCTATAGCGACAGCATCTCGGTGATCGACACGACCACGAACAAGGTGGCGAAGACGATTAACCTTGCGCTGCCGATTAAAGTGCCCGGCGGAGCCCTCGTTGGTGCGGGGCCGAACTCGATCGCCGTCGATGCCGCGAACAACATTGCCTACGTCGCGCTCTACAATGCCAACGCGGTTGCAGTGGTTGACCTCAACGGCGACCAGGTCCTGGGCCTGATCCCGGTCGGCTATGCGCCGAGCTCGGTCGTGCTGGACGCGGCGGACGGTGAGCTGCTCGTTGCCAACGACAAGGGCCTCGGCGCCACGGGCTTCGGTGTGGCACCGCCTCCGACGAATACGGCCGAAAATTCATACGCTTCGTATTACGGCGTGACCGACTTGAACACCCACGAGGACCTCGGCACCGTTAGCCTCGTTCCCATTCCGAACAGCTCGACGCTGACGGCGATGACGCAGCAGGTCTCCGAGAACAACCACTGGGATCTCGCGGAAAATATCAAGTCTGCCTCCGGTGGCAGCCCGAAGACCGCGCCGGTCGCAGTCCCGGCCAAGATCGGCGCTCCTTCGCTGATCAAGCACGTCTTTGTGATCATCCGTGAGAACCGCACCTACGATCAGATCCTGGGCGACGTGGCCGGCGTCAACGGCGATCCCTCCCTGGCAGTCTTCGGCGCCGGCGCCGCAGCCGGCCCCTTAGCGGTCACGCCGAACGCGCACGCGCTGGTGCAGCGCTTCCCGCTTTTAGACAACTTCTACGACCCGAGCCGCCAGTCGGCCGACGGTCACAACTGGATCGTCCAGGCCATGGCTCCTTACTCCGACGACATCCAGTCGCCAGACTGGCTGCGCGATTACCCCTCTAACGGCGGCGATGCGATTGCCTACCAGAAGGTCGGCCACCTGTGGGACCAGGCTGTAAAGGCCGACGTCTCGTTTAAGAACTACGGCGAGTACATCGAGTACAACTCGTTCCTGACGCCGACCGCGTCGACCACCGAGCCACTCTGGATCGACTTCTACAACGACATACTGGCTTACGAGTGTGGCGCTGAGAGCCAGCTCTACAACTACAACACCGTCGCCTCGCACTCCCCGCTCCCGAACCTGATTAGCCACACGGTCCAGAACTACCCGCAATTCGACTTGGGCATCCCCGACCAGTTCCGCTTCGATATCTGGTCACAGGACTTCGCCAAGGACGTGGCGAACGGTACCGTGCCCCAGTTGGAGTTCATGTGGATCAGCTCCGACCACACCGGCGGCCCGCCGACCGGGCAAGCCATGCAGGCCGATAACGACCTGGCCCTTGGCCGCTATGTCGACGCCATCAGTCACAGCTCTATTTGGTCCTCTTCGGCGATTTTCGTCGAGGAAGACGACGCGCAGAACGGCGTCGACCATGTCGATGGTCACCGCAGCCCGGGATATGTCATCAGCCCCTACGTCTACCAGGAGGTGAACCCGGATGGAAGCGGAGCTGGGGTCACCGAAGACAGTACCTTCTACACGCAGGTCAACATGACCCGCACGATCGAGCAAATTCTCGGCTTGAAGCCCATGAACCAGTTCGATCTCGTGGCCTCGCCGATGAGGACGCTGTTCGTCGATAACCCTCCGGCGCACTACTTCCTGCCGTGGCCGCACGTGGCAAACGCGATCGCGCTGAACACGGGTGTTACCCAGACTCCGACTCAGACCATCCCCGCGTGTCTTGCGAGCCCTGCGGTCAAGGCTCAGTCCATCCCGAAAGAGAGCCCTGCGGCTAAGGCTCTGAGGGCTGGATGGATGAACAAGAAGACGGAGATCTTCGCCGGCAACCAGCACACGCCAGACGCCGAAGACGTGGACACCGCCAACCACCTGACCTGGTACGAAGCCACCGGGTTTACGCGCCCCTACCCCGGCGACAAGACGGTTCGCCCCGCGAGCGAATTCAACAAGCCGGCACCCACCAAGGCTGACTCGGACGACTAAAACACGTTTCGATTGCAACGGCCCTCTCCCCGGTGGGAGAGGGCCTTTTTGTTCGCATCTGGATACAGGTTAGACGTGACTGCAGCACCGACTACAGGGACTAGGATAAGTCGGCTGCGGCTTGTGAGAATCGATGGCAGCCAAGCTCCCGGATGACGCTAGTGCTTTTTCGGACGCGACGCCGGGATGAGTGCTCAAGGCTGGGAAGCCTTCAGGGTCCGGCCACCGCCTTCGATGTTCCCGATAACGCGGGGAGAGAGAGAAGATGCTGGGCGCCGGTCGGATGACAGCTACAGCCCGCGCCGACAGGAGTCGACCAATAGGGGAAACTATTGGCGGAGTCCCCCATGATGGCGACAACCCCAGCCAGTGCCATCAAGGATGAACTCCGTGTGCTAATCGACGTTCAAATCGAGACATTCGGACAGCCCACATCTTTAACATCTTCACAAAATCGTTGCGCCGGTGCGCTCACAAAGCGGTAGTATTCTCTCGTACAAGAGATGCCGGCGCAGGACTACCCGCCACCGACACCTCTGCTCTGAATTCTCGTTGTTTGGGCAGGAGGTGGACGATGCATGTCAGTGTCGAGAAAGATGAAAAGAGCGACTACGAGCCTGGGTCTGAGTTCACGAGGCACGCGCGTTCGCGCCATCACGTCGAAGAAGTGATGTCTCGGATTCTGGCCAAACAGCACCCCAACACAAAGAAACTCACACTCGGGCATGCTGATCAAGAGAATGGCGAGACTAACGACCGCTGGCACTGATTTCGCCGGTTGTCGAGATCCAGATCGCAGTTGGCCGGTCCGCATCGCCAGCTGAAGCGTTCAAGCAGCCAATTCGAAGGCTTGCTCCCGTTGGGAGTGTTCTGTGAGATTTGAAGAGTTTGCATTCGGCCGAATCCGGATCGATGGGAGGGTTTACGACCATGATCTGGTGATTGATCGCGGAAATATCCGCAAGCGCAAGAAGAAGCCGTCCGGGAAGTACCGCGAGTCCTTCGGCCACACGCCACTCTCGGCAGAAGAAAACCTACCCTGGAATTGTCGCCAACTGGTTGTTGGTACGGGTATGGGCGCATTGCCCGTAATGATCGAGGTGAAGCTCGAGGCCAAGCGGCGCAAGGTTGAATTGCTGATTCTATCGACGGCCAAAGCCATTGAGGTATTGAACAAGCAACCCGCAAAGACCAACGCCATTCTTCACGTCACTTGCTAACTGAATCGTCCGGAGTCGGTTGAAAAAACGGCTGAGAAGCCCTGAGCGTAACGCATACGGCAGACAGGTGAGGGCATCGATCCTCTCGTCGCCGCGTTTACCGGTAGAAGTATATATGGTGGTTGGCAGGGATCAGGCAGCCGATGACCAGGAGGACGACAATCAGAATCACAAGTTCCATGTTGCTCCCCTCCCTCTCGATGATTGCAGAGTCGAATTTCCCATCGCGGCGGCCATGTCCTTAGTCGTTCCGGGCTTCCGAGAGAGAACACACAGATTGCCTACGTACTACAACATCTTTATGAAACTCTGCTGAAGGCAAGTCAAGAGAAAAGAAATTTCACTGGGATGCGAGGGCATTCGGAACAAAGGACGTGATTCCCAGAGGAGTGCAGCCATGGCTCTACGCAAACTGTGCTTTTTCACAATGCTGACCACGATTATTGCTTTCCTAGACGTTCGGAAGGTTGAACGTTCAAATCAGGGGATTTGATGTACCGACGACGAATTCGCGGGCGCACGATCCGGCGCTTGCCCCCGATGGATCGCTCTGGTACATGGGCCCGCCGGCGAATAGGCTAGGTCGATCGAACTGGGCCAAGGCATTCCGCGCGAAAAACGAAATCCGGCCGACCGTTTTTCTTCCGGTCCAATGTTTTCTCCCGGTCCAATCGAGGAACGCCAAGGATCTGGGTGCCGGAAAGCTGCTGGTGGCGAGCCGGGGGCTCGCCGATCCGCATTTCGCTAAGACGGTCGTCCTGCTGGTTCACTACGATGCGGAAGGTGTGGTCGGACTGATTCTCAACCGGCGCACAGATGTCCCGCTTTCACGGGTACTTGAGGGGATCAAGGCGGCGAAAGACCTTTCAGACCGGGTCTATCTCGGTGGTCCGGTAGAAACTCCAGCGGTGTTTGCGTTGCTCCAGTCGCCGACGAAGGTCGAAGGAGCTCAGCACATTTTCGGGGCGGTTTACCTGATTTCCACGAAGACCCTCTTCGAACAGACCATCTCGGCTCGACCTGACAGTAGCGGTTTTCATGTTTATCTGGGCTATGCCGGATGGACTAACGACCAACTGCGGAAGGAGGTGGAACTAGGCGCGTGGTTCATTTTTCAGGCGGATGCAGGAACGGTTTTCGATTCCGATCCGGATTCCTTGTGGCCGCAAATGATTCAGAAAACCGAGCTAAAGTTGGCCGGGAGCGGGCCTGCGCATGCAGATCGACCAAGAGCCGCGCACTCGAGAACTACTTCGCGAGTATTCCCAGCGTGCGCGGGGCAGATAGGTAACCAGTAGTCGGCTTGTCGGAATCGACCGTGTCGATATTTTCCGCGAAGGACGTTTCCAAGGTATCTCAGGAATGGTGCCGTGTTGATTCCGGCCATATGCTCCGTTGTCGAGGTAGTAATTTACAAATCGGCAACCATCCGGCCAGAGCCCAACGCGAGAGAAATCATACGCGCTGCATGGGTAAGAAGTTACTCGCGATTACCAACCCATCTGGCGCATCCGTTCAAGGATGCCCGCGCTGTAGTTATTCATGCGCTCGGGCCGTCGCTTCAGGGGAGCCGGCAGAATCGCGGCGAGCCGTGCCGCCTGTTGCCGGCCGATATTCCGGGCCGCGGTTCCGTCGTAGTAACGGCACGCCGACTCTGCACCGTAAATACCAGGGCCCCATTCCACCACGTTGAGATAGATCTCCAGAATGCGCCGCTTGCCGAGGACGAATTCGGCCACCGGTACCAGGGTGAACTCCGCACCCTTGCGGAGGACAGAGCGGCCCGTTCCGAAAAATAGGTTCTTTACAAGTTGCTGCGTAATGGTGGAAGCTCCGCGAGTGCGACCGCCTTCCAAATCGTCTTCGGCAGCGATTTGGATCTCGTGCCAATCGAACCCATGGTGCTGGTAGAAGCGCGCGTCCTCCGCGGCGATAACCGCGTGCTGGAGATCGGGCGAGATTTGGCTGAGCGGAATGAATTTGTAGCGTTTGTGATACGCAGTGTGGTGAATCCAGGCCTGCAAGCGGCGCTGCATGTGCACCGCGGTTGACGGAGGGTCGATCCACCGGGCGGCCAGAAGGATCAGCGCGGCAAGCGACCAAACAAGCGCCACACCGATGACAGGCCATCGAACAAAGGATCGGAGAAAACCCTTGCGAAGCGGGGTCTTGGGGTGTGTGTCTGGCTTTTCAGTCACGTTTCAGAATAATAGCCTGGGCTGGGTTGCCGCTTATGGCTGATCTTGCGCGCGAACACGGAGTGCTGCGTTTTGCTCAGGCCACTCTTCAAAGAGTGGGCTGCCAAATCCGTGACCCTGCACAACGGAGGATGCGATCCTGCCGTTTTCAAAGCCAAAGAGAAAGTGATTTCGTCCCGGGGCCATCTGCTCAGGGTAGAGAACCCCGACCACGGCCAACCGGATGGCCAGAGCGAGAAGGACCATGCACCATTTGCTATTGAGGAAAGTCGCGAACTTTGTATGGGGAGGAACTGCAGGCGTCGCTAGAATTTGCATGTCCAATAAACTTCAGGACCAGGATTTAACTTCGTAGCAAATGGATTTTGCGCAACCGCCAATTCTCAGCAATATATTCACGAACACCGAACGAAACTTGCTTTATGGAGCGATGAACGCCACCGCGCCATACCCAGTTAGCGGGAGAGAACCCATTGTGCGCTTTTGTCATCTGAGATGTTTGGGGGTGAGGCGATGGCTGGTATTTCTCTGAAGGTGAATGGTCAAGTTCACAGTGTGGACGTTCGATCCGGAAACTCCACTGCTGTATGTACTCAGCGACGACCTGCGATTGCGTGGACCCAAATTCGGTTGCGGCCTCGCGCAGTGCGGAGCCTGTACGGTCATCATTGGAGGGCAGGCGGTGCGCTCCTGCGTCATACCAGTCAGCGCCGTGAAGCAGCGAGGGGTCACGACGCTGGAGGGTTTGGGAACTCCGGAACATCCGCATGCGATCCAGCAGGCGTTTATCGATGAAGGGGCGGCCCAATGCGGGTTCTGCCTCAGTGGCGTGATACTAACGGCAAAAGCGCTACTGGATGAAAATCCGAAGGCCTCAGACGAGCAGATCCGGGAGGCAATGTCAAATGTGTTGTGCCGTTGTTTTGCGCATACACGGATGATGGGCGCAATCAGGCGCTACCAAGCGGGGCGAGTATGAGAAAAGAATTCTCCCGGCGCGACTTTCTCAAGGCGTCTGGCGTGCTGGTAGTGAGCTTCAGCGTGGCATTTCCCCAGGAGCCATTCGCCACAGCACAAGGGCCATTCGACACGCATCCGTCGCATATTGATCCGGAGAAGCTGGACTCGTGGCTCGTGGTCGTGTCCGATGGCACAGTGACCGCATACACCGGAAAGTGCGATCTTGGGCAAGGCATGTACACTGCGCAGAATCAGTTAGTCGCCGAAGAACTGTGCGTAGCTCTTAATAAGGTGAAGCTGGTTCAGTGCGATACGTCCGTGACCCCGGATCAGGGGACAACATCAGGCAGCCAGTCCACGCCCACCAATTTCAATACGGAGAATCTGGCACAGGCCGCGGCCACAGCGCGTGAGACTCTAGTCAGAATGGCAGCGCACAGATTGGGCGTACCCGCAGAGGAGCTTACGGCTGAAAATGGTGTTGTTAGCGCGAAGAGCGGACGCCATGTCAGCTATGGCGAGCTGATTGGGGGAAAACATTTCGACATGACTGTGAGCTCTACCGCCAAACGCAGATCACCGAGCGAGTGGAGGGTGCTAGGAAAACCCGTTCCGTCTATGGACAGAGTGGCGCTTATGACCGGCACGTTCGAATTCGTTCACAACGTGCACCTCCCGGGAATGGCCCACGGTCGAGTCGTGCGTCCGCCGGAGACGGGAGCAACTGTTGCGAAAGTGGACGAGAAGTCAGTGCAGCATGTTCCCGGTCTCATTAAAGTGGTCGTGCGAAATAATTTCATAGGCGTAGTGTCCGAAAAACAGTGGCAGGCGGCACAGGCGGCGAAAGCTCTGAAGGTCACCTGGAAACCCGGTCCCGGGCTGCCGGCGCAAGATGACTTCTACGACTACATGCGGAAGCAGCCGTCAAGCGACGCAGTGCTCATCAACTCCAAAGACATGGATGAAAAGCTGAAGTCAGCTTCGCAGGTTTTGAAAGCGACGTACTCTTATCCCTATCAGGCGCACGGTTCGATTGGTTCATCATGCGCAGTGGCAGATGTGCAAGCGCATCATGCGACCGTCTGGTCGGCGACACAGTCAGTGTATCCGACGCGGCGCGGTGTGTCAGCGCTTACGGGCCTGCCGCTCGACAGCGTGCGCGTGATCTTTGTTCGCGGCTCGGGCTGTTACGGATTGAATGCTGCGGACGCGGTCTCGTTCGATGCGGTGCTGTTGTCCCAGGCCGTGCGCAGACCGGTTCGTGTGCAACTCACGCGACGGGACGAGTTCATTTCCGAGAACTATGGCTCCGCGTGCGTGATCGAGCAGAAGGCTGGGCTGGATGCGAGCGGCACAATTGACGTTTGGGACTGTGAAACATGGTCGGTATCGTTCGGCGGGAGACCAGGATATGAAAAACCTGGAAACGTAATCACCGGCATGCTTGCCGGCTTTGATCCTGAGACCATTACTCCGCAGGCGGCTGTCGAGCCCGCCGGGGTGCTGCGCGACCGCTACAATGCGGTCCCGCCATATCTGGCGGGATGCATCGGCGGCAAATGCGGAGGAGCCGGTTCGATTCGCAGTGAACGTGTGCTGGCGCATGAGGTAAAGTCGCCTTTCTTTACGGGACCGCTGCGATCGCCATTGCGCTTGCAAAACACGTTCGCGCACGAATGCTTTAGGGATGAAATTAGTGCGTACGTCAAGGCTGACCCGGTCGCTTACCGGTTACAGTATCTCAGGGATGCACGTCTCATTGAGGTGGTGAAAGCGGTAGCCAAGACAGCGAACTGGGATACCCGACCTTCACCCAAACGCGGCATTGCGCACACCGGCGCCATCACCGGACGCGGTATCGCCTGCGTCGTGTACGAGGGCGACAACGGGTACGCTGCGCTCGTCGCCGAAGTGGAAGTGGACCAGGGAAGCGGCCAGGTACCGGCCAAGCGGTTTGTTGTCGCGCACGATTGTGGACCAATTTCCAATCCTGACGGTTTGCGTAATCAGATTGAGGGCGGAGTGTTGCAAGGGACGAGCCGGGCGCTCGGGGAGGAAATCACCTGGGACGATCGTAAGGTAACTTCGATCGATTGGCAGAGTTACAACACGCTACCGCTTGGCATCGAGGTGCCAGTCATCGAGTCTGTTCTTCTCGACCACCCGGAAGCCAACGCGACTGGCGCGGGAGAAACGGCAATCACGCTGGCTGCCGCGGCGATCGGTAATGCGATTTTCGATGCGACAGGCGCGCGGCTCCGGGAAGTGCCATTCACGCCCGATCGCGTGAAAGCGGCGCTCTCTTCGCGTGGATGAGGGATGCTGGCTGCAGTTTGTAACCATCCGAACGTCGGGCTGAACACGTCAAACCATGCGTGCTGATGCCGCAATCTCGAGAATAGACTCCGCGCGGTTAATGCCTTTTGCCGAAGCTTAATCAGAGTTTCCCTAGCACTCCCTGAAAGCCACCTCAGACTTCCCACAACTTTCTTAAGTAGCTTCCGGTTTGCTGACCGCTCGGAGGTCGGCCCTCTCCTACGCTGCCGTCTCTGGCCGGTGTGCGGTTCGGCTAAACTGGTTCGTCATGAGCGAACGTCTGAAGGGCAAGATTGGGATCGTCACAGGTGCGGGCAGCGGAATTGGGCGCGCATGCGCGATCGCCCTGGCGAGTGAAGGCGCGCGGGTAGCGCTAGTCGGCAGGCGAAGGGATCGTATTGAGGAGGTTGCCCACAGAATTGGCGATTCTGCGTTTGCGATTCCGGCTGACGTTTCCAAAACCAGCGAAATAAGTCGATTGATGGACACGACCGTGAGCCACTTTGGGGGACTGAACTTTCTGCTGAACAATGCGGGGGTCCTGCATGTTGGAAACGCCGAGCAGATTACCGAAGAACTGTGGGACCACACCTTCAATGTGAACGTTCGTGCGGTGTGGCTGCTCTCGCGGGCCGCGTTACCACACATGAGGAAGGCTGGCGCCGGTTCGATCATAAACGTGGCTTCTACGCTCGGGATTGTCAGCGCTCACAACCGCGCGGCCTATGCTCCATCCAAGGGGGCAGTGGTCCTGTTGACGAAAAGCATGGCCATCGATCACGGATCTGAAAATATCCGGGTGAACGCAATTTGTCCTTCGTTCGTAGAGACCGATTTGACGGTGGCTGTCATTGGCCAGGCTCCCGATCCCGCTGCGGTCCTGCGAGAAAGAACCGCTGCGCATCCCATCGGCAGGCTCGGCCGGCCGGAGGATATTGCGGGTTTGGCGGTCTATCTGGCGAGCGATGAATCGTCCTGGGTGACCGGCGCTGTCTTGCCGGTGGATGGAGGCTATTTGGCGGTGTAACAAATATCCTCTGGATAAGCGCCGAGCTGGTCTGTGCCGAGAAGGCCCGTCCTTGCGAAGCGGTGAAGATGCGCGTCGCTGAATGCGGTCGCGGTAATCGAAATCACACAGGACAAGCCGACATCCGATTCGGCTGCCATGGAACCGCCCACCGGCTTCATCCCCACGGAATGGTATCCCAGCGCACTCGCCATCAGGGGACGATTTGCTCATCGCCAGTGCCAAAGGCGAGAGCAGCGGGCCGAACAATATGAAGGCTGCGATGCAGACCGGGCTGCATCCTAACGAACCAGCGAACGATCGTTTTATTCCCACATCGCCAAAATAAATTTCCATGGAATAAAAGCGTGTGCCGTCGGTTCTACACGGTGAAACGAGAACGAACCTTGTTTGGAAAGAACGGGAAGGAAAATATGCCGCTGCAGAAAAACCACGACGCAATCTTGTTCGACCACAACCACGACGGAATCGACCGCCGGGGATTCCTGAAATGCATGGCCTGGGCCGGCACGGGAGCCCTCTGCGTGCTCGAAGGTGGAGTGCTGAAGTCCTACGGCCTTGACGATCCTGCTCACATCGCAAAGGCCGCCCGGGGCGAACTCAGCTTTGTCCAGATCAGCGATAGCCACGTGGGATTCAACAAACCCGCGAACTCCGACGTGATCGCGACGCTGAAAGCCGCGGTCGCCAAAATCAATGCGCTACCCGTGCCTCCTGAATTCGTTCTGCACACCGGCGACATCAGCCATCTCTCCAAACCGGAGGAGTTCGATACCGTCGACCAGATTCTCAAATCGGCGCCCACCAAGGATGTGTTTTTCGTTCCCGGTGAGCACGATGTGCTCGAAGATGACGGCAAGCAATACCTCGAGCGTTACGGCAAGAACACCAAGGGCGCTGGTTGGTACAGTTTTGACAAGAAGGGCGTACACCTCATTGGACTTGTCAACGTGATGAACCTGAAGGCTGGAGGAATGGGTTCGCTCGGAGCAGAACAACTGGAGTGGCTGGAAGACGACCTCAAACATCTCTCCAAGAGCACGCCCGTGATTGTATTCGCGCACATGCCGCTATGGAATATCTATCCGGAATGGGGATGGGGCACCGAAGACAGTGCGCAGGCGCTTTCCTACCTGAAACCTTTCGGCTCAGTGACCGTTCTGAACGGACACATTCATCAAACCATGCAGAAGGTGGAAGGCAACGTCACTTTCCACACCGCTGCTTCGACTGCCTTCCCTCAACCCCGTCCCGGAGCAGCGCCTTCCCCGGGCCCGATGAAGGTCCCGGCGGAGCAGTTGCGCGGTCTGCTGGGGGTGACCGATGTGAGCTATATACGCAAGCATCATGCCCTCGCATTGATCGATTCCACGCTGGAGTAGTCGGTCATCGAATACCTCGAAATACAAAGCCATAGACTTACAAGGCGCAAGAAATGAGAAAAAGCAAGTGGATCCTTCGTGTCGCAGCGTCAATGGTGCTGGCTTTGGCCGCACTCCCTACCGTAGAAAAGGCAATAGCCGCGGGTCCGCCAACCGTCGACATCAAGATTGATAACTTCAGTTTCACGCCGCCAACGCTCACCGTGAAAGCGGGAACACAGATTACTTGGACGAATGGGGATGACATTCCGCATACTGTGGTCAGCGATGACCAGAGCTTTAAGTCCAAAGTGCTCGACACTGACGATAAGTTCACGTTCACGGCCAGCAAGCCCGGCACGTACTCGTACTTCTGTTCGATTCACCCAAAGATGACCGGCAAAGTCGTTGTGGAGTAGATGGCTCCGTGAATCCCTTTGATCCCAAGTCAGCCTTACTTGCGAAACATGCACAACACGTCGTCTTGGTCCACTTTCCGATAGCGCTTTTTCTGACGGGAGTCGCTTTCGATTTCGCGGCGCGCTGGACGAAGAGGACAACTCTGGCGGCAGCGGCTAATCTCAACTTCCTCGCCGCTGCTGCTTCTGTACTACCGACTCTTGCCACCGGCATCGCGGCTTGGCAGTGGCAACTCGCAGGACACAAACTGAAGGGACTGTTGCTGCTCCACCTCGCGATGGGATCCGCTTCCGGTCTTCTGATCTGTGTGGTTGGCTGGATTCATTTTCGGCGTCGTCGAACCCCAGGTTCCGCGCTTCCGGCGTGCTACCTGCTGCTGGAACTCCTGACCGCACTCGTCGTTGCTCTTACGGCTCACCTCGGCGGTTTCCTGAGTGGTGTCAACGCTCCTAGTTAGCGCGACCGGGGCGCGTTTCACCTCCCCGACGGGATCGATCCCCAATACGAGCAAGCCGGAAGTAATCGGTTCGTCCGTCGGATTGGTACCGGTAAACCCGCGTGGAGCCGTGTTTTCTTTTACGCGGACTGTTTTCTTGCCCCTATTTCCTCAAGCATCTGCAAGGTCTGGAGCGCACTATCGAGAAGTTGGCGCTCGGATGGATCGGTGAGAATTTCTTGCGCCCTATCGCGAATCGCACTACGGGCTTGCAAAATCCGCTTGGGCAATCTGGCGTTGTCAAATTCCAGAATCGCGTCTTCGTATAGCACCTGCCACAGCGGGGCAGTGGGTTTACTGGAGGGAAAACGAGCAGTAGACATAAGGCACCCCACGTTGGAAAGAAGTCTAGCGGGAGGCGGTAGTTGTGTCGGTACGTTAGCGTACACAGGACCTTGCGCGGTTGGTCACAGGTAGCAGTGCCGGGTCCACGACCCCGTCAGTGTGTGCGTGTGCCCGAACGCGGTGCTTCCGAAGCGGAATTCCTTCCCTCCGAATCTTCGTCTCCGTGTTGCCCCCGAACGCTACTCAACCCAGTGGAGCCGTCGCTCCTATCTACGTGGGGGGCAGTGATTCTCGCCTTTTCAGGGTCACACTTGGCGTGGGGTTGTTGCGGTCGCCTCGGGTAGGTTAATGCTTCGTGGGAAGAACGGCGATTCGTCGTCGCTGAAGAGCAGGACTATTTTTATAGCTGAATTATTGAAGCCCGGAAACATAACACGGAATCGAAACATGGAGAATGGAGGCTAATATGTACGTTGTCACGGGTGCAACTGGTAATACGGGAAATGTCGTCGCCAAGGCTCTGCTCAGCAGAGGTGAAAAAGTCAGGGTAATTGGCCGGACGCCTGAGCGCCTAAAGGCTCTTGCTGGGGAAGGTGCAGAGCCGTTTGCCGCCGATCTCACCGATGCTGCGAGCGTCACTAAAGCTTTTGCCGACGCGAAGGCAGTGTATGTGATGCTACCTCCCAATCTCGCCAGTTCCGACTATCGGTCATTTCAGAAGCGTGTAACCGACGCGATTGTGGCGGCTCTTCGGAGCACGGGCGTAACGCATGCGGTCACGCTGAGCAGTATCGGGGCGGACAAGCCTGATAAGACGGGCCCAGTCGCCGGACTGCATTACCTTGAGCAGCAACTTAACCGCATTGACGCGTTAAACCTGCTGCATCTGCGTGCGGGCTCCTTCATGGAGAACACCCTCGCCCAGATTGGCATCATTCAAAAGATGGGCATGGCCGTTGGCTCATTGCGTCCTGACCTGAAGCTCCCCATGATCGCAGCGCGGGACGTCGGCGAGGCTGCCGCAGACGCGCTATTGAGTCTGGACTTCCGCCAAAAGCAGACCCGGGAATTGCTGGGGCAGCGGGACATCAGCATGAGCGAAGTCGCCCAGAGCATCGGGAGCGCGATCGGCAAACCCGGCCTGCGATACATCCAAGCGCCGGATGAACAGGTGCGGCCGGCAATGGTCCAGTTGGGCATGTCATCGAACCTGGCTGATCTCATTCTTGAGATGTCGGCAGCTTTGAACTCAGGACACATGCGGGCTTTAGAGCAACGTTCGGCGAAGAACACCACATCCACCTCTTACGAAACATTTGTGAGGGAGGAATTCTTGCCGCTATACGGAGGCAAATTGGCTGCGGCATAGCTCCGGGTATAAAGTCCGGGGACAAGAATCAGCGTAGGTTACTTTCGTGCTGCCATATGGCACGCAGGAGCTATTCACGAAGTTAGGCGCAGAGTCTAAGTTGGAATTGAGCAGCTTTCGGGGGAGGGCTACTTGACGAGCGCCCCATGACTCTAAACGGAGTCTGGGGCGCTTTCGTTTTTTCTCAGAGTAACCTCAGAGGAACAGATCATCCTCGGGCTCGGTTGACACTTCTTTCGACCGAAATTACGCAGTGAGTGGAAGAATTTCGCATTCGGATAAACGGCGCACCCGCCCCAAGCTATTGTAAGGACTGAGTCTTTTCATTTTGGAGAACCACGTGCATTAACTTCGGCGATTAGTCAAAGTCTAATAAGTAGGCCTTGGTCGGTGTCCCATTTTATCTCCGAGGAGGTATCGTCGTGGCGCAGGATCAACCGAAGGACTGGCGGAAACTCTGCGAGGCAGCAGCGAAAGAAGAAGACCCGGACAAGTTAATGGAACTGGTGGCACAGATCAACATCGCTCTGGACGAGAGCGAGCGGAAACGCGGTAGTTCGCTCCAGGGCGGAAGTGAGATCCTGGCGACCGCTTAAGAAATCCTCGGCCAAATCGATCCGTGGACAGGTAGCCATCAGCATTGGGTTAATCGCCTTGGAGGCGGGAGCGAGCTTTTGACCGATTGTGGCGTCTAACCCCAAACCTCAGAGCGGCCGGGAATGCGGCGGCTCCCCAGATTGAGAACAGAAGCAGGTATACGTCGTGCAGGGAAATACCGACGTTCTCAATGGACCAACGAACCACGAAAGCGCCCGTAATTCCGAGGAGAATGTCCGCCCCCGCCCCGAATCCGTCGTCCCCCGCGATCTTGCCACCCGCCCAACCAGCCAGTGCGGCGGCAAGTAACCAAATGGAATAGAACATTCCCCACCTCGACAAATCAAGCAGTAGCGCCAGAAAACCGATTAGTGTCTTGCGAGGCTGGCTTTACGTGGCAGTTCGTATGGACGGCTTCGCCGCGTTGATCGACGTAAAACTCCTGTCGCAGTGCCACCGGCCTCTTGCAGATTGAACAGCGAATGTCTTGCTGCGTTTTTTCCATATGAGGGTCTCCCGAACCGGCTCCGGAATCGAACCGCCAGGGGCCGTCCATTTCTGCAATCCGTTCGGGCATCTTGGTGATGTCAGACTCAAAAAAACAGAGATGTAAACATCCCGCCACGCCTGAGGCGTTTGCAGTCTGGTGACCAGCGGCATTTAAAGGCTAGTCCCTTCCCCCAGAGCGTTATAACCCGGGGGGATGGTGGTAGAGCAATCAGGTTTTGACTGTATTAATTCCGCAGGTACCCCCGGGCGAGGGTCCTTAGACACTCTCGTCGTAGCAGACTAGCTCCACTTGATTGCCCCCGGGATCGGTCACATAAAGGGAGCGCCAATGCACCCACGCGTGTTCGGTGGTCTCGACTTGGAGCCCCAACGTTTCCAGTCTCTTCCTTTCGTAGGCGAAATTGGCGAGAGGGATCTCGAATGCGATGTGGTCAATGGTCGAAGTGGCTGCGTCCGGCCCGCGATAGCCGGGATTCTGTGAGCGGTCGAATAAGGCAAGCACTTGAGTGTGACCGCCGAAGCCATCTGCAATCTTGAAGAACGCGCAGTTGGAGACTCTGGTCATTAGCGGCAAGCCGATGACCTCCGCGTAGAACTTCTGCATGGCGTCCAGATTGGTGACGCGGAGTGCGATCTCGCCGAGGCCGCGCACCGCTGTGCGAATCTTGCCAGTCGTTGTTCCTGCCATGATCGTTGATCCTGCCATGATTGGCGATCCTGCCATGATCGGCCTCCCGAGTTAGACAACCTCTCCGCCCAGTGATGGTGCCATAATACCTGCTCCATGGCTCCGACACTGCCCGTTGCAACGCAAGACACCATCCACCGTATTCAGCGGATTCAAGCCATCACCATAGCTTGGATGAGTATCGAGGCGGTGGTGTCGCTAGCGGCGGCTTGGGTCGCTCGCAGTCCCGCTCTACTCGCATTTGGCGGTGATAGTGCCATCGAACTGCTTTCCGCAGTAGTTGTGTTATGGCGGTTCCGCACCCATGCTGTGCCGGAGCACTCTGAGGGGCGCGCTGCCCGAGTCGCAGGAGCATTGCTGTTAGCCCTTGCCGCTTATGTGATCGTGGCATCAGCTATGAGCCTGCTGGGTCACAGTGAACCCAAACCCACCTATCTCGGGATCGCCATTTTGATCGCAGCCGCGGCAATCATGCCGTGGCTGGCAAAAGAAAAGAGTAAACTTTCCGGGGTCATAGGCAGTGCCGCCCTTCGAGCAGATTCCGCTCAATCGGCCCTGTGTGCTTACCTCTCGCTGATTGCTCTGGTCGGCCTTGGGGTCAACGCAATTTGGCATGTCCGCTGGGCTGACCCTGTGGCGGCTCTGGTGGTCGCGCCGCTAATAGTGCGGGAAGGCCGGGAGGCGATACGCGGCAAACAATGTGGGTGTTGCTGACTTGATCTTTCCGGAATCAGAGGAAGCTGATCGCACGGCTTAGGGGATTATGCTCAAACTCGTTTATTGCATCACCAAGAGGGTGGGCTTGACGGACGATGAATTCTTTCGTTACTGGAACAATATCCACGGCCCCATCGGCGCTCGAATCCCTCGACTCCGCAAGTTGGTGCAGAGCCACCGTCTGACCGTCCCCGGTGACAAACGCCGACCTGATTACGATGGCATGGCGGAACTCTGGTTTGACGACTGGGAAGCCTTGCTCGCGGCTCGAGATTCGCCCCAATGGAAAGCCTCTAGCGAGGACGAAAGGAACTTCATCGACCACAACAAGGTTGCTTACTTCGTCTCCGAGGAGCACATCATCTTGGAGAGGACCGAGGAAAATAAGTAGGAGTCGGAGGCGGGGCTCCTCTGGCATAATCCTTCAATGTGCGGGCGTTATCGACTGTCGAGGAGAAAGCAGATTATTGAAGAGTACTTCAATAGCGTCTCTGGGGAGCAGGACTGGGCTCCCCGGTTCAACATCGCCCCGACCCAGGCGGTTCCCGTCATCCGTCAGAATCCTAAGGAGCCAATCCGAGAACTGTCGCTTGTCCGCTGGGGACTGATTCCGTCATGGGCGAAAGAAGCGTCCGTTGGCGCGACGATGATTAACGCAAGATCGGAAACTGCGAGCACCAAGCCCGCGTTCCGCGATGCGTTGAAATTTCGCAGGTGCCTGATCCCCGCAGACGGGTTCTACGAGTGGGTGCGGACGGGGACGGTCAGGCAGCCGTACTGTTTCGAAGTCAACGAAGGGAAGTTATTCGCGTTCGCGGGAATCTGGGATCGCTGGAAGGACGCCAGTGACAAAACGATAGAGACCTGCTCGATCCTGACCACGACCGCTAATGCAGTGACCGCAGCCATTCACGACAGGATGCCCGTTATCCTTGATCCAGACGGCCACGACCTATGGCTCGATCCGGGAATGAGGGATGTGAGTGCAGTGTCCGAACTGTTGAAGCCCTACGACGCTCGCCTGATGCGGTCGTATCCCATAAGCACTCGGATCAATCAGGTGGCCAACGACGACGCCGAGTGCTCCCGGCCAGTGGAGCTTGCAGAGATTCAAAATCGTCTCTTCTTGTAGAGAGGGTACTCTTCGATGAATGCAATCCCCGAGTTCCTTTTCAGACCTACAGAAAGCTCTCGTAGGATACTGCTCATTCGTATTGCGGTGGGGCTGATCTTTTTTACGCAGGGCATTCTCAAGTACATCGACCCTAACATGGGAGTGGTTCGCTTCACGAGAATCGGATTTCCGCACCCGTACTTCACGGCCCATTTTGTCGGTGGCTTTGAGGTTCTGTGCGGCCTCCTGGTACTGCTGGGGTTGTGGACGAGACTCGTCTCCATTCCGCTGCTGATCGTGATTACGACCGCGATTGCGACTACAAAGGTTCCAGAGTTGTTTCGCGCTAACCAGGGCTTCTGGTATATGGTTAGCGACGCGCGCACCGATTTCGCCATGTTCTGCTGTCTGCTTTTTCTCATCTCGGCAGGTGGCGGGAGTTGGTCTCTTGATGCAAGCAGCGCGCGTGGAGGAAGAACTCTATGAACTCTATGGCCTCAGTCCGATCATCGTCGCAGGCTTGGTATGCGGGGCTCACGCCGACGCACTGGCGCGTACTTGCCGCCAGCTTTCTGGGATGGATCTTCGACGGTTACGAGTCCTACGCCTTGTTTGTAGCTCTTCCCTTCGCACTGCGGACGCTGCTCCGGCCGGAGCAACTGAAGTCGGCGCCGGTTTGGGCGGGCATTGCCATCAGTACAACCCTATTGGGGTGGGGCATCGGCGGCCTGATCGGCGGAACGCTGGCCGACTACGTGGGCCGCAAGCGAATGATGATCTGGTCGGTGTTCTTATACGCACTATTTACCGGGCTAACAGCCCTGAGCCAGACGTTTTTCATGCTCGCGGCTCTACGATTCATTACCGGGCTGGCCATGGGCAGCGAATGGAGCACCGGTGTAGCGATGGTGGCCGAAACTTGGCCCGATCGCGCCCGGCCCAAAGGGGCGGGCCTGTTGCAATCAGGCTTCGGATGGGGGACACTGCTCGCCGCCCTGATCTGGTGGGCCATCGGCCGGATCAATCCTCTGGGAGCTCAGTCCTGGCGTCTGATGTTTGTGGTCGGCGCTATTCCCGCATTCTTTACCCTCTACATTCGCCGTGCCATCAACGAATCGGAGCGTTGGCTGACGGCCGTCCGCGAGCAACGCTGGGCCGCAACCGACGCTGCGACCGAAAAAGACAAGGGAGCGGCCAGCAAGTCCGCACGGCGTCCATTGACGATAGCTGAGATTTTCCGCGAGCCTGAGAGTCGTCGTCGCGTGCTTTTGACTTTTCTCCTCTCCCTGGCCACCATGGTTGGCTGGTGGGCCATCTCCAGTTGGCTGCCCGCTTACACCCAGCAACTGGCCAAGGCCCAGCACTATGCCAATTTTGTGGAGTGGGCAAACCGGGCTGCGATCCTCTATACCATCGGCGCGGTCAGCGCCTACATGATCGCCGGCTTTCTCATCGACGCCATCGGGCGCAGAAAGTTCCTGTTCCTCACCTATGCCGGTGCGCTGGTGATGACGCCGGTTACATACTTGTGGACGCACACGGTCGAAACCATGATGCTCGTGGCCTTCGTCAATGGCTTTTTCACACTGGGGCTGGCATATTCGTGGATGGCCATCTACCCGGCCGAGCTGTTTACCAGTAGCGTGCGGTCGACCGCGTGCAGCTTCGTGTTCAATGGCACGCGCATGATCGCATGGCTGTTCCCGATTCTGGCTGGAACCATGATCCAAAAGTTCGGCGGCATTTCGCGTGGCGCCGTGACCTTAGGGCTCATCTATATATTGGGTTTAATTGTGCCGTGGTTTGTGCCGGAAACCAACGGCAGACCCCTGCCCGAGTAGCTTGGTGAAGAAGGTTGCGGGCCGTTTGTGCGGTATGCCAAGGGGGAAAACATTACTATGTCGCAGCGGATTTATCGTATTGGGCAGATCGTCCCCAGCTCCAATATCACGATGGAGACCGAAATTCCCGCGATGCTCCGCGGCCGCGAAACCGTGGAGCCCGAGCGCTTCACTTTTCATTCGAGCCGCATGCGAATGAAGCGCGTTACCAAGGAAGAATTGAAAGCGATGGACGGCGATTCTGTTCGTTGCGCTTTGGAGTTGTCGGACGCGCGCGTCGACGCGCTGGTTTACGCCTGTTTGGTGGCCATCATGAGCATGGGAAAGGGCTACCATCGGCAATCCGAGGCCAGGTTACACCGGGCCAGCGTAGAAAATGGCGCCCCAGCTCCGGTCGTGACTAGCGCGGGTGCACTGGTAGATGGGTTGAAAACGCTGGGAGCGAAGAAGATTTCCGTCATCGCACCCTATGTTTGTTCGCTGACCAAGCTGGTTTGCGATTACCTCGAGGCGGAAGGGTTGCAAATTGTGGACAGCATCTCGCTGGAGATTCCGGATAATTTGGAAGTCGGGGCTCGCGATCCGATGGCGCTCGTGGACATTTTCAAACGCCTGAAAATTGGCGGAGCCGATGCTGTCGTGCTCTCCGCATGTGTGCAGATGCCGTCTCTCGCCGCTGTGCCGGTTGTGGAGGCCACCTGCGGCCTGCCGGTTGTCTCGGCGGCAACCTGCACTGTGTTTCAAACTCTGCAGAAACTCGGTTTGAAAACCGTAGTGCCCAACGCCGGCATACTTCTTTCCGGCAAGTTCGGCGCGAACGCGACGGCTGAGCGTACTTTTGTTGGCAGTCACCCATAGAGTGCGGCGGACACCGGTTTGGCCATTGGCCTGACTTGCTGTGTGAGATGCGACAACCACAGAGGACACAGAGGATCACTGAGGAGAAACAAAAACAACGCGTTCCCTGTGATCCTCTGTGTCCCCTGTGGTTAATGGTCTCTGCCACGGGCCACGCGGAACGAAGAGCTAGGAGCTAAAAGCTAAGAGCCTTTTCTCTCCATCAAATACGACTCCTTGTATCCCAGATAATTATCGGCGTAGCGGAGGATTGTCTCCTGGTCTTTTTCATCCAGGTGGCGGCGGAATTTTCCTGGGGAACCCATCCAGAGCGAATTCGGCTCGACGATCGTCTTCTCGGGGATCAGGGTCCCGGCGGCAATGATGGAGCCGCTTCCGATGACGGCGCCGTTGAGGATGATCGAGCCCATGCCGATGAGGCAGCGGCTTTCGATGGTGCATCCGTGCAAGATGGCGCTGTGGCCTACGCTGACGTAATCGCCAAGATAGACGCCATATAGTTCCTTCATGCCGTGGAGGACGCAGTTGTCCTGAATGTTGGAGTAGTGGCCGACGCGGATCTGATGGAAGTCGCCGCGGAGGACGGAATTCATCCAGATGCTGGAGTGCTCGCCGAGAATGACGTCGCCTATGAGCTGGGCGGAATCGTCGATGTAGCAGGTGTCGGGGAATTGGGGAGTGACGCCTTTGTAGGAGCGGATCATGGGCTTGCCAGACGACGAGACAACATAACATGAATCACCTCTCAGGTCTTAGATCTCAGGTTCCAGCGTCCAGCGGGCTTCCTGAGCTGAGAGCTGAGAGCTGCGAGCTGCGAGCTGAGAGCTTCTTTTTCAAGCTGTAGAACTTTTTCCGCAACCTGCGGGGTTCCATTCGTGGGACACCGCGCACGGCGTATGCGCACGAGGCACGATGATTTATTCTTTTGCTTGAACTGAAAGCTGATAGCTGATAGCTGACAGCTGAAAACTGAGAGCTCCCCATGAAAACTGGCATCATCGGTCTGCCGCAGGTCGGCAAGACATCCCTATTTCGCATTCTGACGAAGGCGAATCTTTCCGAGCATGCATTAGCGAATCCGCGCGAGGCGCATATCGGAGTCGCCAAGGTGCCCGACGAACGCCTCGACAAGCTGGCCGCGCTCTACCATCCGAAGAAGCTGACGCACGCTTCGGTCGAGTATGTGGACGTTGGCGCCATCGGCCAGGACGCGCTGAAAGAGACCGCCTACATCGGCCATCTGCGGCAGGTGGACGCGCTCATTCATGTTCTGCGGACGTTTGAAAACGACGCGATTCCGCATGTCGGTCCCATCGATCCCCTGCGCGACATCAAGAACGTCGAGTTCGATCTCATGGTTAGCGATCTGGGCCAGATCGAAAAGCGTCTGGAGCGTCTGGAAAAAGATTTAAAGAAGATGAAGACGCCGGAACTGGAGAAAGAAAACGAGCTCCTCATCAAAGCCAAAGGCTTTCTCGAAACCGAAAAGCCTCTGCGCGAAATGGAGATGACGCCCGAGGACAAGAAGCGCATTCGCGGTTTCATGTTTTTGAGCGAGAAGCCGATGCTCTACGTGCTCAATATCGGCGAGAGCACCGAACTTGGCAAGGATCTGGAAGCGGCCGTCGCAAAATACAAGCTGAGCGAAGTGGCGGCGCGTCCGAATGCCGGAGCAAGCGCGATCTGCGGCAAAGTGGAAGCGGAACTCGCGGAAATGAGCGATGAAGACGCGGCGGAATTTCTCGGCAGCTATGGACTGACAGAAAGCGGACTTTCGCGCCTGATCCGCAAGAGCTATCACCTGCTGGGCCTGATCTCGTTTTTCACCGCCGGCGAAGATGAATGCCGAGCTTGGACGATTCCGCTGCATACGCGGGCCCAGAACGGAGCTGGGGCCATTCACTCCGTTCTGGAAAAGCACTTCATCCGCGCGGAGACGATTCGCTGGGATCAACTGCTGGAGGCGGGCTCGGAAGCAAACGCAAGAGCCAAAGGCACGCTGAGATTGGAAGGCAAAGATTACATCGTGCAGGATGGGGATGTGATGCATATTCGGCATAGCGGATAGCAAGTTCTCAGTTCTCAGTGGGGGAATCTATTCAGAGATTGGCCGGTCTTACGGGTTTCTCTGAGAACTGAGAACCGGGAATTGAGAACTGCTGAACCGCCTCAATAACGTCCCTGGTTGGTCCAAAGCCTCACCATTTCCTCGACGGAGAACGGCTCGTCCGGATTCTCAGCGAATTTCGCCTCGAGACTGAAGGCGTGCATTTCGAGGGGTACGCTGACGTGAGAAAGTGTTCGCAAGAAGCCCCGTACGAAAAGCTCGGTGTAACGTTCGAGTCCTAGAACCTTGAACTGCAGCGCATGAACCAGGGCGTGAAATAAGCGCCGGTCGTTGATTTCACTGGGGAAGACCACGACATCATCGAAGGTCAAAGAGGCCATTTGTGTGAGTTCGGGCAGGTTCGTTAAGCCCAGAGTTTTCGCCTTCGCATAGAAGGGAGGATTGGGAATGCGCTGATTCCGCAGTGCGACAATCCGGATCCCTGAAAGCAGAGCCAGGGGAAAAAAAGGCTTCATCTTAGGGTGCTGGTCTGTACCGAGTGGCAACCCCTGCGGACGGTACTCCTTTCGCCGGTCCTGCAGGTATTGACGCACCTGGTCAATCGCGGCGAGCACTTTCTCTTCCTGAAATAAGGAGGCTCGCGGCGGGGCGATGGAATTCAGGTCGGAAACTTGCCGGGCAATGGCGCCGTAGTAGTCGTGCAAGGCGGTGGCCGACGCGACTGCCTTCCGCAATATGTCCCGCTCGCCATAGCGGACAACATCCTCTGCCGAAAAACGCAGCCGGAGTCGGCCTGTCGCGCACTCGGCACTCAGCATCTCCAGTTGGGCACGCCGCAATTCCGCGTTCATCTGCACAACGGCGACGCGGTCGTCTCTGTTATTCCACGAAAACATCTTAATGCACTCCTGAATCTTGAATTCCTCGGGTGAGGGTAGGAAGGGGCCCGTCTTGAAAATTCATCATACTTTAACAATGTTAAACTTACGTTGTCAATATAATTGTTGGGTTTGTTGGGGGCCTCTGTAGAACAGAGATATATAGTGTTTATAATCAATATGATAATCGATATGCCTTTGTCCTAATCCAACCTTCATATTTCCGTAATTGTGTTGTACGGTGTATAAATATGCTGAACCTCGGAGGGAAATCGCATGCCCCCGATTCCTGACAAACAGTTGGAAGAACGCATCTTGACGGCTGCCCGCCATTTGTGGCGCGAGCGCGGCGAGAAGGGGCTTACGTTGCGAGCGGTGGCGCGCGCAGCCGGCACGACAACGCCTACGGTTTACAAGCGATTTCGAAACAAAGAAGCAATCCGCCTGGCGCTGGCATTGCGCATCAGGGCGGAATTATTTGCCGGGCTGTTTGCTTCCTCACGCGTTGAGGAAACATGCCGCAGATTCTTGGCCTATGCGGAGGCAAATCCACACGAGTACGATTTGCTCCGTTTGTCGTGGCCACAGTTGTTTGCGCCTGGTCGTCCGCGCCCCGGACGCGATTGGCTGTTGTCGCAGTTGGTGGCGCGTTTTGGCGGCCATCCCGAAGATTACAACCAGGTTGTCGACGCTTTGTTCCTCCTCTGCCACGGCGCCTCCACTCTGGTTACGGTGGAAGGGGACGCTTCGACCCGCGAAGTGATGCGCGAGGCCTGCATTCAGATCTGCGACCGGATGATCGAGCACGTTGGAATCTTTCGTTCCCGCGATTAGCGTCGGTTGGCCGTTGTTTTGCCTCCACTCGCCTTAGTGGACATGAAAGAACCGATCCAGCAAAAACATGCACGCCGCTCCGACGAAGACCAGTAGAGCCATCTTCGCTCCGGGTTCTTTATTTACCTCGGGGATCAGATCCGACGCGGCTACGTAGATCGTAACGCCCGCCGACAAGGGCAGGCCGAAGCTTACCTCGTGGCGGAAGATGGCCATCGTCATCACTCCGGCCACGGTGGCTACGCCTAACATCACGGACGATCCCCAGGCGAAGCCGCGGCTGCGGCCGCTGGCGAGCATCACCGATGAGATGGTGAAGCCTTCCGGAACCTTGTGGAGAAAAACCGCTATGAAGATGATCCAGCCGAGGGCCGGGGAAACCAGGAATCCCGAGGCGATCGCGATGCCATCGAAGAAGGTGTGAATCAGCAACCCGATGAGAACCGAGTATCCCTTGTGAGAGTGGACGAACTGGTCGGCGTGAGTTTCTTCTCCAAAGTGGAAATGGGGAGTGACGGTGTGCTCGAAGAAATGGACGAGCAGGTATCCGGCGAGGATGAGGAATCCGGCATACGGGCCGCGCAGCTTAATGCTCTCCGGCACCATTTCGACGAGCGCGGTCGCCAGCATGAAGCCTGCACCGAGCGCGACGAAGTAGCGGAGGTAGGAGCGCTCCCAATGTTTCTGAACGATGATGGCGCCGCCGAACACGTTCGCGCCCGCTGCGGTCAGCCCCAGCAGCACACTGGTCAGGATGGGAGACATGAGGGAGAAGAATAGCAGGAAACTCGCTGCGAGCTACGGGCTACGAGCCGCGAGCTAGCTGCTAAGATTTCGACATGCGCTTGTGGGTGAACACGGTCGCATGGCTGGCCTGTGTCGTGTATTCGACCATCCCTGCTTTCTGGTTCATGATTCATCCTTTTGCGGAGCGGTGGCGCGCGCGGCATCTTTTATATCAACGCTCGCCATATGCGGTGCTGTTGCCGGTGTGGGTCGCAATGTGGGCTGCGGTCGCGCTGATCACGCGGCCTTGGCGAGAACGTCTCGTTTTATCGGGCGGACTGGACTTGGATTGCAGCGGCATTGCTGTTTGCTTGCGGGCTCTATCTGTATTCGCAATCGGGAAAGGATTTCAGCGCGAAGCAACTCGGCGGCCTCCCGGAAATTCATGGCCGGAATCGCGAGCAACGGCTGGTGACAGATGGAATCCGGTCGCGAGTGCGGCATCCGGTGTATCTGGCGCATCTCTGCGAGATGCTGGCATGGAGCGCCGGAACCGGGCTCGCGGTGTGCTGGGGGCTGACGGCGTTTGCCGTGGTCACGGGAGCGGTGATGATCCGGATGGAGGATGCGGAGCTGGAGAAGAGGTTTGGAGACTCCTACCGCGCGTATCGCGGGTCCGTACCGGCGGTTCTGCCAAGAGTGTTCTCGCAGCGCCAGCTATAATCCGCAGTAACTGAAGGCTGACAGCTGACAGCTGACGGCTGCTTCTCATGCGCTTCGAACTTTTCGTCGCAACCCGCTATCTTCGCGCCAAGCGGCGCCAGGCTTTTATCGGCGTCATCACGGGGATCTCCATTCTGGGAGTGGCAGCGGGAGTGGCTTCGCTGATCGTCGCGCTGGCCATCAATAACGGCTTTCGGCAGGACTTGCAGGCACGGCTGCTGGGTTCGACGGCGCACATCAGTCTGCTCCGGGTGGAGAGCGACGGCATCCACGATTGGCGTCCGCTGCTCGAGACGTTGTCGAAGCAGCCGCATGTGGTGGCGGCGGCTCCCGCGATTTACGAGCAGGTGCTGATTTCACGCGGGCCGCGGGCACGCGGCGCGGTGCTGAAGGGGATGCTGCCACGGTATGAGCGGAAGGTCAGCGATCTGCTGAACTCGGTTACGCTGGGGTCGGCGGCGGCGCTGGCGGAAGAGCCCGCGGTCGGGGGACAAGCCGAAGAAGCAACGGCAACAACAAAGGCAAATGCAAAGGCAGCGGACAAGAGTGTCCGCTCTACACAGGCCGAATCTTCCGACGACCTTGCGGGGGTGCAGCAGCGGGTTGCGGCTATGCCTCCGATTATTCTGGGCAAGGACATGGCGGATGAATTGGGCGCGACCGTGGGGTCGGTGGTGCTCGTGACTTCGCCGCAGGGGGAGCTGACTCCGTTTGGAATGGTGCCGAAGTACATTCGCTTTCATGTCGCGGGAATCTTCAACTCCGGGTTTTTCGACTACGACTCTTCGTGGGCCTTCATACGGCTGGCTGACGCGCAGCAGTTGTTTGGGTTGGGCGACGTGATCTCGGTCATCCAATTCAAGATCGACGATATCTACCTGGCGGGCGAGGTGGCGCGCGCCCTCGAACAGGCCGCGGATCTTTTTTCGGGAAGCCACGTTTCAGGAAGCCACGGCTTCATGGCCACCAGTTGGATGGAACAGAACAAGCCTCTGTTCCGCGCGCTGCGACTGGAACGCGTGGTGACGTTCATCACCATCGGGCTGATCGTGTTCGTGGCCGCGCTCAATATTTTGATCTCGCTGATCATGATGGTCATGGAGAAGACCAAAGATATTGCCGTGCTCATGTCCATGGGCACGAAGAAAGCGCAAATCCGGCGCGTGTTCATAGCTCAGGGCGTGCTGATCGGCGTGATTGGGACCGTGATCGGGCTGGTGCTCGGCTACTCGATCTCGTGGGCGGGCGGACACTACCACTTTATTTCGCTCTCGCCCGAGGTCTATTCGATTGACTATGTGCCCTTCGCGCCGCGCCCAATGGATGGACTGATCGTGGCGGTGGTCTCCATCGGGATTTCGTTTGTGGCCACGATTTACCCGTCGTGGTCAGCGGCTCGAATCTTGCCGGCGGAGGCGTTGAGGTACGAATAGGGGTCTGCAGGCGTTCCCGTTTCACCCATCTGTGACCGCGGTCACATTGCAATTGTTTTCCCTAGGTATACAGTTTCTTGCATAGCTCGTTGTCGCAAACGGAATTGCGGGAACGGGTTGTTCCTCCGCGTGCTCTGGCAGATCGTGCTCAGTTAGATCATGCTCTGTTGGATCATGCTCTAATGGATCAGGGAGCGTCTTCTCGGGTGGCCGCCCGAGACGGCCTTGATACTTAGGAGGGGTAACTTGCATCCAATGACTCAAGATCCTCTGTTGAGGGTCGAAGGGTTAAGTAAGGTGTTTCGCTCAGGCGAAGCCGAACTCGTGCTCTTTGAGAATTTGTCTTTCGAGGTCGCGAAGGGAACGATGCTCGCCGTCGTGGGGCAATCGGGTGCGGGAAAGAGCACTTTGTTGCATATCCTGGGGGCGCTGGATCGTCCTTCCGCGGGTGCGGTATACTGCGCGAACCTCTGCGTGAATTCGCTCTCTGAAGATGACGCCGCCGATTTTCGTAACCGCGAGATCGGCTACGTATGGCAGTTCCATTACCTGCTGCCGGAATTCACTGCTTTGGAAAATGTCGCCATGCCCCTGCTGACGCGCGGACAAGCGCTATCTGCAGCAGAACAGGAAGCTTCGCGGTGGTTATGTGAAGTGGGACTGGAAGCGCGCGGGCATCATCGTTCGGGCGAGCTTTCCGGCGGCGAGCAGCAAAGGCTTGCGCTGGCACGGGCGCTCATTACCCAGCCGCAGCTGCTGCTGGCCGATGAGCCTACGGGCGATCTCGACGGGCGCACCGGCGAATTGGTTTTTGAACTGGTCGCACGATTGCACCGCGACCACCAATTGACATCTGTAATCGCCACCCATAACCTAGCGTTCGCACGTCGGTGCCATAGGGTTTTACGGTTGGAGCAGGGCAAAATGGAGGAGGTCGCTCCCGAATCGCTTTCGGTGTAAGGAGGGAGGAAGCGCAGCGCAGTCACAGTCAAAAGAGGGATAGGATTCGGAAGGTAAATCTGTACGGGGTTTACCAAAAGGTGAATATCGCTTGGGAGATTGGGCGATATAAATGCATAATGAAGGTGGCAAGGGCAGGGTTTGGCGGAGGGAGGGCGCTCCGCGGGAACTCGGGGGAATGGGTATATGTTTGAACGCTACACGGAGAAAGCTAGGCGCGTTATCTTCTTTGCGCGGTACGAGGCCAGCCAGTTCGGATCTCCTTACATTGAGACCGAGCACCTGCTGCTTGGACTGCTACGTGAAGACAAGGCCCTGACGAATCGCTTCTTGCGCTCTCACGCTTCGGTGGAATCGATCCGGAAACAGATTGAAGGCCACACGACCATCCGGGAAAAGGTTTCCACTTCGGTCGATCTTCCCCTGAGCAACGAATGCAAGCGTGTGCTGGCGTATGCCTCGGAAGAGGCGGAGCGGCTGTCGCATAAGCATATTGGAACCGAGCACCTGCTGCTGGGATTGTTGCGTGAAGAAAAGTGTTTTGCGGCTGAGATTTTGCATGAGCGGGGATTGCGGCTTTCGACCATCCGCGAAGAACTGGCGCGTACCAGCCAGGAAAAAACAGCGCCGCAGCGCGGACAGCGCGAGTCTTCTTTACTGAGTGAGTTTTCCCGCGACCTGACGCAGTCGGCCATGGATAGCCAGCTCGATCCGCTGGTGGGCCGCGAGAACGAAGTGGAGCGGGTAGTGCAGATTCTGTGCCGCCGCACCAAGAATAATCCCGTATTGATCGGCGAGCCGGGCGTAGGCAAGACCGCCATCGTGGAAGGCCTGGCGCAACGCATCGCCGACGGCGAAGTTCCTTCCTTCCTCGCGGACAAACGCATTTTGGCGCTGGATCTTTCTCTGATCGTCGCCGGCACCAAGTATCGCGGCCAGTTCGAAGAGCGGCTCAAGACCATCATGAAAGAACTGATGGAGTCGCAGAACTCGATCATCTTCATCGACGAGCTGCACACGCTGGTGGGCGCGGGTTCGGCAGAAGGTTCGCTCGACGCCGCCAACATCCTGAAGCCGGCCCTGTCGCGCGGCGAGATTCAGTGCATTGGCGCAACCACGCCGGGTGAATACCGCAAGTCGATAGAGAAGGACCGGTCGCTCGAACGCCGTTTCCAGGCTGTAAAAGTTCCGCCGCCAAATGAAGTCGACGCAGTGAAGATTCTTTTTGGGATCAAAGAACGCTACGAGAAATTCCACGCCGTCACCTACACCGACGATGCCATCAATTTTTCGGTGTCGCATTCCAATCGCTATATTCCCGACCGTTTTCTGCCGGACAAGGCCATCGACCTGATCGACGAGGCGGGCGCGCGCGTGAAGCTGCGCCAGACCTCGCTGCCGGAAGAATTGACGGAAGTCCAGAAGCGAATCAAGTTCATCGTCCATAGGATGGAGAACGCCATCGCGAACCACGAGTTCGAGAAGGCGCGCTTCTACTCGGACGAAGAACGCAAGGAGCGCGAGAACCTGCGCGCCCTTCGCGAAAAATACCACCTCGATGAATCCTCCACCGGTGTAGTCGGTCGGGAGGACATCGAGGATGTGGTATCGCGCTGGACCGGCGTTCCCATCACGTCGATCAAGGAAGAGGAAACGCAGAAGCTGCTGCGCATTGAAGAAGAGCTGCACAAGCGCATCATCTCGCAAGAAAAAGCCATCAGCGCTCTGGCTCGCGCTATCCGCCGTTCGCGCGCGGGGTTGAAGAGCCCGAATCGCCCCATCGGCTCCTTCCTGTTCCTAGGCCCGACCGGCGTGGGCAAAACGGAAGTCGCGCGCACGCTCGCGAATTTCATGTTCGGCAGCGACAAGGCGCTCGTCCGTTTCGATATGTCGGAGTTCATGGAGAAGCACTCCGTTTCGAAGCTGATTGGCTCGCCTCCGGGATACGTGGGCTATGAAGAGGGCGGCCAACTGACGGAACGCGTCAAGCGAGCGCCGTATTCCGTCGTTCTGCTCGACGAAATCGAGAAGGCGCATCCGGATGTCTTCAACATTCTGCTGCAGGTTTTTGAAGACGGCCAATTAACCGACGGCTTGGGCAACACCGTCGATTTCAAGAACACCATAGTGATCATGACGTCGAACATCGGGGCACGGCACCTCATGAAGCGCGAGGGCCTGGGCTTCCAGTCGTCGAAAGACGAGATGGTTTCCGAGAAGGTCGAAGACCTGGTGAGGAGCGAGGTCAAGCGCACCTTCAATCCCGAATTCCTGAACCGCGTGGATGAAATCATCCTATTCATGGCGCTCAGCGAATCCGACCTGATCCAGATTCTCGAACTCATGGTCAGCCAGCTGAATCAGAACCTCGCCCAGCGTTCGATCACCGTGTCGGTCGCCGACGAGGCGAAGAAGTGGATTCTGAACCAGACCCTGACCGACCGCAACTATGGAGCGCGTCCACTGCGCCGCGCGCTGCAGAAGTACATCGAAGATCCGCTGTCGGAGGCCCTGATCCAGGGCACGATCACCACGCGACCGGCGTTCATCGAGGTCTTCCTCGAATCGAACAAGCTGTACTACCGTCCGGTAGACGCGGAAAAAGCCGAAGGCGTGCTGTTGTACGAAAGCTAATTGCTCGTGTAGGGCGGGCGCATTCGTCCGTCCCCGCCAAGCGAGGCGAGATTCTAGCCGTCAGCGAAAGCTGGCGGCGTTCGTTTTTTGTTCGTGTAGGGACGGGCGCCCTCGCCCGTCCAAGCCGAGCGAAGCTCGGCAGCGATTTCAGACTCTAGCGGAGCAAATCATTTGAGAATAGGCTGGGTATAGGAAGACATTTTCGAAATGCCAGCTTACTACTCTCGATCTCTGAGCGACTTCCTATCGGATAGCGCGTCCACGATCATCGGAGAGTTAGCACAGGCTAACAGTACATCTCGGTTTGCCTTATCTCCTGAAGCCATCGATGCGTGGCGCGACCAGTTGCCGCCATTAAGGTCAGCGGTTCTTTCACTGACAGGTGCATATCCATCGGCCCGAGATTGGCGAATACTACTGGAATACCCGATTCCGATGGTGGGCAGACGAATCGACGCTGTGCTCCTTGCTCACAATGCCATCATTGTCATTGAGACAAAAACTGGAAGCAGTCGCACCTCCGCAGTGCGGCAAGTAGAGGACTACGCGCTGAACCTGGCCTGTTTCCATGAGGCCAGCTCGGGTCGAATCATTGTCCCCATGGTGATAACCGCCGGGGCAGCGCCCACGCAGCACGAGGTGACGGCATTCGATCGCCTTATTGAGACATGTCGTGTGTACAACGTTGCCGATGCCCCTGATGGACTAATTGCAACCTGCAAGGAGTATGCGAACTCACAGCGTCCCCCGATCGAACCCCTCGCTTGGGACAACGGTCGCTTCAAGCCGGTGCCGCCGATCATCGATGCTGCCGTCGCCCTCTACTCCGACATGAATGTCTTCGAGATCGGCCATTCGTGTAGTGCTCGCGAGGATCTCGATGCCACCATCGAAACCATTATCCTCGCGGTCGAAGAAGCACGGGCGAACCACGAAAAATTGATTTGCTTTGTTACCGGAGTACCTGGCGCAGGAAAGACACTCGTCGGACTGAACGCAGTGCATAGACCCGAGATAAGGCAATTTGGGTCCTTTCTCTCAGGTAATGGACCGCTGGTGACGGTCATCCAAGAAGCGTTGATTAGAGATGTTACGCGACGCAAACCCAAAGGTGCGCGCGTCGGTCGCCGAGAAGCAGAACTGAGCGTTAGGGCCTTCATTCATAATGTCCATCGATTTGCCGATGAGTATTACCGCGAAAACCGAAAACGTCCGGTGCAGAAAATCATTTTCTTCGACGAGGCTCAACGTGCTTGGGACGCCGAGCAGAACGCACGAGCAAAACGTCCTCAAGTTTCAGAACCTGAAATGATGCTCGAAGTGATGGACCGGCACGAAGACTGGTCGGTAATTGTGGCACTCGTCGGAGGCGGTCAGGAGATAAATCGCGGCGAGGCCGGATTGTCCGAGTGGGGACGAGCCCTGTTGAAATTCCCACACTGGCGAGTGCTGGCTTCCCCCTACGTGCTCTCCGGAAACAGCCGTACGGAGTTTTGCCTCTTCGAGCAGTCTCCTAGCGGCATCGAGGTTGAGTCGAAAGAACAACTACACCTGCGCATATCCACGAGGTCCATTCGCGCGCAGAAGATTTCCGACTGGGTCGATGCGGTTTTGTCTGGTCGACGTGCTGACGCGTTCGAGATCGCAGAGGCCCTTCCTGCTAGACCTGCCATCACTCGAAATTTCTCCGCTGCAAAGACATGGCTCGCGGGCAATCGCATAGGCACAACTCGGTCGGGGTTGGCGGCCAGCGCGTATGCAGCGAGACTCAGAGCGGACGGATTAGAACCTGATTTCGAATTCCACAGAGGCTTCGATTGGGAACACTGGTTTCTCGATTTTGCCGAATGCGAATCCGACAACTGTGACCACAAATACTGCAACGACGTACGGGCTAGTTCCAAACTCGAGGTCGTCGCAACTCAATTCGAGGTCCAGGGGTTGGAACTCGACTGGGTGGGCGTCTGTTGGGGTGAGGACTTGTTGTGGGAGGGAGACAAATGGGAGTGCCGCCGTTTCAATAACAAGAAGTGGAGAATCTTACCGGCACGTGCCATCAGAAAGAGAAGCTACCAACTGAACGCTTACCGTGTTCTGCTAACCCGAGCAAGGCAAAACATGATTTTGTACATACCCCAACCGACCCCGGATGATAGGAGCCGCCTTACTGTTGAACTCGACCGAACCGCGGATTTTCTGCTTTCCTGTGGGGCACAATCCTTTGCCTGACGTTTCCGTTCATTTTTTCATCACAATCAGCCAGTGCCCCCATCTCAGACTTCCACCGCGCCCATTGCAGGGTGCCCAACACATTCACCCCTTTTGCGAATGTGTGGCTTCATCCCATGGTGCCCAGAGCAGCATCGCAGTTGGTATTCCAAACCTTCAAAGAGAGCGAAATAGTTCACCTTTCTGCATTCATTGACTCGCCCCTTTCAATCACGTAATATTCGCGAACAGTGATCGGCCAGACCATCTCGCACTACCGCATCGTTGAAAAGCTCGGCGGCGGAGGGATGGGCGTTGTCTACAAGGCGGAGGACACTAGTTTGGGCCGCTCCGTGGCTCTGAAGTTCTTGCCCGACGAAGCCTTGCAGGATCCGCAAGCGCTCGAGCGTTTCCGCAGGGAGGCCCGCGCAGCCTCTGCCCTCAATCATCCCAACATTTGTACGATCTACGAGATTGGCCAGCACGAAGGAAATCTCTTCATCGCGATGGAGTGCCTCAGCGGCGAAACGCTGAAGCACATGATTGACAGGCGCCCCCTGGAGTTGGAACAGCTGTTGAGTCTGGGCATAGAGGTGGCGGACGCGCTCGATGCCGCGCACGCCAAGGGGATCGTGCATCGCGACATCAAACCAGCGAACATCTTTGTGACCGAGCGCGGGCACGCCAAGATTCTGGATTTCGGGCTTGCGAAGACCACACAAGCCGGCAGGTCTGATACCGGCGACTCGCAAACCATAGCGGAGGCAACCAGCCTTGACCTGACCCGCCCCGGAACGGCGATGGGCACGGTAGCCTACATGTCTCCCGAACAGTTAAGAGGCAAGGAACTGGACCGGAGGACTGACCTGTTCTCCTTCGGTGTCGTGCTCTATGAGATGGCCACGGGGACTTCGCCGTTTCGTGGAGAGACCTCGGCAGTGGTCACCGAAGCCATTCTCAACCGGGTGCCGACTCCGCCCATCCGGCTGAATCCTCAGCTCCCGGTGAAGCTGGAAGAAATCATCAACACCGCACTGGAGAAGGATCGCGAACTTCGTTACCAGTCGGCGGCCGAGATGCGCGCCAACCTGAAGCGGCTGCAACGCGAACTTGGGTCGTCGAGCACGTCCGTGCATGTCGACAGGGCGGAGCCAGCACCCGCTGCGGCAGCTGTCGCGCCGCCCGCCAAAACAGGACCCGTGCGCTCTCGGTCTCTCGCGCTTTTCGCATTTGCTCTACTTCTCGCGGTGGCTGCCGGCGTGTTTGCAGGCAAATTGTTCTTTTCGAAGCCGCCACTGCCGCCGCCGTCCTATCGGCAGCTGACCTTCCGCCGGGGCAGCATCCGGTCTGCCCGGTTTGCTCCGGATGGGCAGACAATTCTCTACAGCGCCGCCTGGCAAGGCAATCCCACGGATGTGTTCACCGCGCGTCCAGAAGCACCGGAATCGCGCTCCATGGGGCTCAGCCACACGCAGCTCATGTCTGTGTCCTCCGCGGCTGAGTTGGCCGTTCTGTTAGACAGCAAGGCTATCGGCACCTGGGTAAACATGGGCACGCTGGCCAGGGCGCCGCTTGCCGGCGGTGCTCCTCGCGACGTACTGGAGCGGGTGCAGTGGGCGGATTGGGGACCGGATGGCAGCAACCTGGCAGTGGTGCGTGATTCCGGCGGAAAGAACCGGTTGGAATACCCCATCGGGAAACCTCTTTATGAAACGGGGGGATGGATCGGTCACCCGCGAGTTTCCCCGAAGGGCGATTTGATCGCTTTTCTCGACCATCCCATCCAAGGCGACGACGCTGGTTCGGTGGCCATGGTCGATCTAAAGGGGAACAAGAAAGTTCTCACCGGCGAATGGTTCACCGTACAGGGATTGGCATGGTCTCCAGAGGGCAAAGAGATCTGGTTCACCGCCAGCAAGACCGGTACAGATCGGACCCTTTACGCTGTGACGCTTGACGGCAAAGAGCGCATGGTCTTGCGCTTGCCCGGTGCCTTGATGTTGTTGGATATTGCCAAAGATGGGCAGGTGCTCCTGATGCGCGCCAGTTGGCGTCGCGAATTGATAGGTGTTAGCGGTGGTGATTTAAAGGAGCGTGAGCTCTCGTGGCTGGACTATTCCTACCCGGCTGACCTTTCAGCGGATGGCAAGACCCTTTTGTTTGATGAGGAGGGCGGTGGAGGAGCGCTGTCCTACTCCAAATCCGGCGGATTGTCCTACGCTGTGTACATTCGGAAAACCGACGGCTCTCCGGCCGTCCTGCTGGGAGAAGGTGGAGCGAGGGCTTTGTCGCCCGACGGAAAATGGGTGATCGCTGTGACCCAGGGTTCACCCAGACAATTAAAGCTGCTGACCACTGGTGCTGGCGAGCCGAAAGACCTGACCAACGACAATATCAGCCACGCCTTCGCGCATTGGTTTCCCGACGGGAAGCGCATCCTCTTCTCGGGGAACGAGCCAGGCAAAGGAGTACGGCTATACGTCTATGAGCTAGCTTCGGGTAAGAGCCAGGCGATCACGCCCGAGGGGGTGAATGGCACAAGGTTTGTCATCTCTCCCGACTCTCAGTGGGTGGCCGGAATCGGTCCCGATCAGAAGGGGTATCTCTATCCAGTCGGAGGTGGTGAGCCACGCATGATTAACGGACTCATTCCCGGCGAGCAGCCCATCACCTTTAGCTCCGACGGCCGCTCCTTATACCTCTACCAGCCGGGTGAGCTGCCGGCCAAAGTCGATCGCCTCGATCTGCAAACCGGGAAACGCACTCCCTGGAAACAGCTCATGCCCTCCGATCCCGCAGGGGTTGAGAATATCGGCCCGATTCTCTTGACCCCCGACGCCAAGAATTGTGTCTATGGATACCACCGCATGCTGGCCGACCTTTACCTGGTCGAGGGATTAAAATAGGTACAGTTGGTTTTATAAATCGGCTTTGGGTAGGGGCACGGCTTCGTATATACTTCCTCCACTACGAGGTGCCTACGGGCGCGCTCGGGTTCATGGGGAGGGGATGGGATTCCTGTTTGGTCAATCTCCAGGCCGCCTCTAAACCGCAGCATGGATGATTCCAAATCACTGCCGGACCAAAAGTCTGCTGGTAAAAAGCGCCCACAGGGTGGCGTCGGGACTCCATTTGCCGGCGAGAGTTCCGGCAGCAATATTCCAGTTCCTCCGCAGGACGAAGCCACCCTCGTCGATGCTTTCCCGAAGGCGATCGATCCTGAAGCCACGCTGGTGGACACCGACGCTACGATTGCGCCGGGAACTTCATTTCGCCGAACTCCGACGCCGGCCCCGAACCGGATTTCCAAGTTCGCCAAACCTCTCCCGCAGGACGAAGCCACCCTCGTCGATGCTTTCCCGAAAGCGATCGATCCTGAAGCTACGCTGGTGGACGCCGACGCTACGATCGCGCTGGGAACTCCGTTTCGCCGGACTCCGACGCCCACGCCCAACCGCGTTTCCGATTCGTATGCCAGCGCAGCCGTTTTGCAGATCGGCGCCGTGTTGGGCGGGCGTTATGAAATTCTCCAACTGCTCGGCGAGGGCGGTATGGGCGCTGTGTACAAGGCCGCCGATCGCGAACTTGACCGGTTCGTCGCATTGAAAGTTATCCGGCCTGAACTGGCTTCGAACCCCTCGATCCTCGCCCGTTTCAAGCAAGAGTTGCTGCTCGCTCACCAGGTCACGCACCGCAATGTGATCCGCATTTACGATCTCGGTGAAGCCGAGGGCGTGAAGTTCATCACCATGGAGTTTATCGAGGGCCAAGATCTACGGGCCCTCATTCGCGAGAAGAAGAGGTTTACTCCAGAGGAAGCGGTGGATGTCATTCAGCAGGTGTGCCAGGCTCTGAATGCGGCCCACAGCGTCGGGGTAATTCACCGGGACCTCAAACCGCAAAACATCATGCAGGACGCCGCGGGCCGAATCCTGGTGATGGATTTTGGCCTGGCCCGCACCCTGGAAGGCGACGGCATGACGCAAACAGGTGCGCTCGTCGGCACCATGGAGTACATGTCGCCGGAGCAGGCTCTGGCCAAGGATCTCGATCAACGTTCCGACATCTTCGCTCTCGGACTGATCTTGTACGAAATGCTGACGGGCAAACAACCCTTCTCAGCCGAGAGCGCTCTAGCCAGCCTCATCAAACGGACTCAGGAGCGTGCGATTCCAGTGTCGGATGTTGACGCTCAGATTCCCGGAGCGTTGAGCGGAATCGTGAGCAAGTGCCTGGAACGCGATTTGGAGCAGAGATACCAGGATGTGTCGACGATCCTTGCGGACCTGAACACCTGGCAAGACAAGAGAGCCGCCGGCACAATCAAGTTAGATGCCAGCGTCAAACCATGGGGACAGACTCTTCCGTGGCCACGCATTACTGCGATTGTGACCGTAGTGGTGCTGGCGATCAGTGGGTACATGCTTCGCGACCGGCTTTTCCGGTCAGCGCCCAGCACAGCGCCCAGCACAGCACCTGCTTCTGGGGCGCCCGCAGTGTCGCTGGCGATATTGCCTTTCCGAAATGCGTCCGGAGATCAGGCTTTGGATTGGCTCGGCCCCAGCCTCGCCGACATGCTCAGCACCGATGTTGGCCAGTCCGCGCAATTGCGCACCGTTAGCCCTACCAGTCTGCACCAGATATTCACCGACCTGCGCCTTTCCTCCGCCACTGTGCTCGACCCGGCGATGATCCGCCGCGTGGCGGATTTCAGCAACGCTAATCGCGTGGTTTGGGGACAGTACGCCAAGTTTGGCGACCAGATCCGCATTGATGCGACACTTCAGGACATCAAGAACGACCGCACCGTTCCGCTGAAAATCGATGTGCCCAGTGAAAAAGAAATTCCCGGCGCCATCGATCGCCTGGCGGAGTCCATCCGCCAGAAACTGGCGCTGCCAGAGGATGTGCTTAAGGAGTTGAAAGCCAGTTCTTTTCAACCCAGTTCAAAGTCTATTGCTGCGTTGCGTGACTACGACCAGGGCATCGGGTTGCAGCGGGACGGGAAGAATCTGGAAGCGCGGAAGCAATTTGAAGCGGCGACCAAGGAGGACCCCACCTTCGCGCTGGCATTTTCCAAGCTGGCACAGGCCTACAGCAGTTTGGGCTATGACAGCGAAGCGGAGCAATCGGCCAAGAAAGCCGTGGAACTGAGCCATGACCTCCCGGAGTCGGAGAAGTATCTGATTTCCGCTATTCGTTCCCAGGCAACAAAGAACTATCCGGAAGCAATCAAGGCGTACGAGAACCTGGCCAAGGCTTCGCCCGATAACTCTGACGTGCAATCGGTGCTCGCCAGCCTCTACCAGGATTCCGGAGATCTCGTGAAAGCCCGCGCCGTTTACCAGAAGCTCTTGTCCTCCAACCCCAAGAACGTGGCGGCAACTCTTGACCTCGGTCGCATCGAGATCAAAAGCGGCAATCCCCAGGGTAGTTTTGATTCCCTGAACCGTGCCTACAGCCTTGCTGTACAAGTGGACAACCAAGAGCAAAAGGCCACCAGTTTGCACCTCATGGCGGTAGCCTACAGGATGTTGAGCAAGCCTCAAGAAGTTCTGCGGAGCGAAAAGGAGGCTCTCACCATCTGGCGCAACATTGGTCAGAAGCGTGGCTTGGCCTTCAGCCTGAACGAAACGGCCAGAGCCCAGGCTTCTCTCGGCGAGACCAAGGATGCTCTGGGCAACTTCCAGGAGGCGCTGCAGATCCGGCGTGAGATTGGCGACAAACGTGGCATGGGCGATACTCTGATCGACCTGGGCAATTTCAACGAAGATCGTGGCGACCATGATCAGGCGCTAAAAATGTACAAAGAAGCCCTGCAACTGCAGCGCGATCTTGGCAATGAAAGCATGCAGGCCATCTGCCTGAACAACATTGGGGCCGCATATTCGGGAAAGGGCCAGTACGAGGATTCTCTTACCTATTATCAACAGGCGCTGCAGCTGCGCGAAAAATCGAAAGTGCCGCAGGATATCGTGGAGGCGGTCCATAATCTCGGCGACACTTCGGCCGAGATGGGCCAGTACGATCAGGCGATTTCGTACTACCTGCGGGCGTTGGATTTGTGGCGCAGCCTGAACGACCCACGGGGTGCGGCCGGGGAATCCTACAGTCTGGGAACGCTGTTTGATTACCAGGGGCGGTTCGGGGCAGCCATCAACTCCGAAGAGGAAGCCCTCAAGGCTCTCCGCGACATCAAGGACAGAACCTCCTGGATGGCCAAGGTGTTGGATGGTTCGGCAAAGGCGCTCATCCTCGCGGGACGCGGAGACGAGGCGAAGAGTGATCTCGACGAGGCGCTGAGTCTCGCGCGCGAGCTGAAGGCTGACGGCATGGTAGCGGAAGCGTTGGGACTCCAGGGCGATGCGTGGTTCTACCGCGGAGATTTGAAATCTGCACGTGCCTCGTATACACAAGCACTGCAGGCCGCTGTGCGCAGCAAAGAGCCCGTCACAGTTCTGATTGCGAAAGAGAACCTGGCCAAGATCCAAGTTCAGGAAAAACGCACACAGGAAGCCATCTCCAGCCTGCGGCAGTTGGGTGAGCAGGCGAACGACCTCGGGCTGAAGTACATCTCGGTAGAGTCCTCCATCCTAATGGGGGAAGCCATGATGCAAAACCATGACCACTCCCACGCCCGGCAGGAACTGGATCGCGCCTTGCTGCTCTCGGACAAGCTCGGAATGCAGCCACTGAGTGCGCGGGCGCATTATCTGCTGGCCGCCCTTGACCGGGATTCCGGCAACAGCAGCAATGCTCAGGATCATTATCGCGAGGCTCTCCGCCTGCTGGACGCGATGAAGAAAGAGCCCGGGGCGGAGAAGCTACTACAGCGCCCGGACTTCAAGACCATCTACGACGAGTCCACCCGCGGAACACAAGCCGCCAAAAGATAAGGGCAAGAGCAGGCAAAGCGCAAAAAAGGGGTGCCGCTTTTCGCGGCACCCCTTGGTTATTGACATCGCGTAGTTTTGCTACACGATGTCAGTTACTCAGTGGCTTGTGACAGTGTATATAGCCGCACCCAGGTTCTGGTTCGAGCCAGAGTCGATTGCCGTCACCCCGAATGTATACGTCCCCTTCTTAGCAGGAGTAGTGAAGGTGCCGGTACATGACAGGCCGCCCAAATTATTCGGCCCGACGATCGGCGTAAACGTGCAGGGGCCCTGAGTGCCCGTTGATTGCTTGCAGCTGTTCGCCGTCAGGTAGGGCCCGGTCGGGCTGGACGTAGGCTTTGACGAAGACGGATTGCTGCAGGTGTAACTGGCATTGACCACAGTGTTTGGAGGGTAAGATCCTTTCGGAGAAGTGATCGTGATCCCCGGCCCCGCCAGAAGACCCGGTCCGAGCTCACCCGGCGTGTCGTACGTGGCTACCCAGCACGAACCCGTGCCTCCGCTACCGCCCGTCATGTGAATGCTATCGATGAAGAAGCTGCTGATCTGGTTGCTCGTGAACACGGGGGCGTTACACGGGTTCAGAGGATCATTGCCCGCGCCCTTGAGCCAACCAGGGAACGGGTTCAAAAGGCTGAAAATCCCAGGGTAGACGAAGAACGGGTTGTCGGCGAAGGAGAACTCGAAGTCGGTACCCAAAGTTGCGAAGAAATTCTGTTCGGCGGCCGATCCGCACGTTCCGTTCTGCGAAGCAGGGCACGTAACCGCGAACATCACGGGCACGTCCAGGCCGGAATTTTCCGCGTTCTCGTAAACAAAGCAACGGGCAGGCCAGAAGTTCTTCTGCACCAGCGTGTTGCAAGCTGCTGTAGTCGACAGCATCGGCTGGACCGATAATACTGGATTCGCGTAAGGGGTCGTCAGCTGTGCCGTGTAATCGTATACGTTGGTTCCTGCGGCGTTCGGGAAGGAAAGGACGGCCAGCGACGTTGTCGAAATCACAGTGCTCTGAGCTCCCGGCGAGAACGTCCAGCTCAGGATGTCCTGGTTGTCGTCCCCACCGCCCGTTGCCGCCGTGAACCCTACCCAAGCATTGCCACTGTTCAAACCTATCGTGGTCATGTTGAACAGCACGCCGCCGCTGGGGTTGGCCACAGTTTTAGGAAACAAGTCAATGCCATCCAGGATCACATCCAGCAGTGTGGTCGCAGGGCCGGAGTAGTTAATCGTCACCGTATGGACGTTTCCGTCCGCGATGTTGATCGGGGACGCCAGTTTAGTAAGATCGTTAAATGCAATACTGCAAGATTGGTCTACGCTGTTCGCGCCAATCCCCGAGCAGTTTTGAATCGTAACGTCGCTGTTGCTCGGGTCAACACCGGTCCCGTTATTGAAGGTGTTGAACTCTACCGCCAGACTGTTCGGGATACCACCAGTAGAAGATGTGCAATAGGCACTATCGCCGAATCCGATCCCGCAGCCGTCAGGGCCTAAGGCACCCGTGCCCGCAGGCGAGTTTTGAATCACGAACGCGATGCCGTCAGCGGGGCCGTACCCCGTATTGCTTCCGGTCAGCTGAAACGTGAACGTGGTGGAAAAAGCACCGGCAACCGGCTGCGCGATATTGAACCAGGCAGACCCGTCTTGGAACGTTACCGCCGGCGTGAGCTGTAGCACCGTGCCGCTCTGTGCCGCATTACCATTGAACGTAAGGTTTGTCACAGAACTAAAATTGGGAAAATTCGGGCTCTGGGCCAGAACCGGCGTGACCGCGCCCATCACCACCAAGGCCGCGATCGCGGCCACCATGATCAATCTCGTGATTCGTACCTTCATAATTCTCCTTTTGACTGCGTGCCGGTTTTACCGGTCGTGCCTTCGGACTTAAAGTGAACGTCGTCGCGTGAACCTGGAGCGGACAAAATCCCCGTGGCCGCCAGACCGCACAGCACACAGACCCTTCGCACATTCGACATCGTGGACAAGGAAATGCTGAAACCAAAACTGGAGATCCTTCGGTGCTCGGCATCCACGTGGGGGAACGGGGAAGCCCGGAATCATGAAACGGGGAACTGAAAAGCCTAACCCAGTCCTCGTCTCCACATCACGCCACTCCCGTCGAAGAACACGCGGGGCACCGACGGCTGGACATTTATATTCCATTGACATGCTCTTGGCTAAGGACATGCTCTTGGCTAAGCTAATAAATTGGAAAACCTGAGACGGTACCCCACACACCATTCCTGTCCGGGGGATGGACAGAATCGTCAAGATGTTAAGCAATTACGGAACTATAGTCAATATTTTTTGGAGGCCCAACCGTATTTTTGCTTGAGACCCAACCGCGAAGTGCAAGGGTTTGCAGTTGCCTCGGGACTTAAGTGCAAACCGGACGTGGAGCAATAATTTGCGGCGGCGCGATTTGTCAGCCCGCTGCTCGTGCAAGTATTTTCCGGCTGGATACCGTTTCCGGAAATCCCGCAACCGAAGGCGAGATCCAGCAGCCCTCACCGAGTCACCGACAAATACACGAGCCTGGGTTCGCTTGGGGGGTGATTGCGCCATCGAATTTTGACCACACTGGCGCCAGGGTCAAACTGGCCACTACCCTCGGAGTGAACGGGTCCCAAATTGGCGTGAATCGCGATGCCGGGCGGGAGGTGAGCCGCCAGTTGCAGAAAAGACACACTTTGATCCCAATCGGTCGATTGACCGCGAGTGTCAATTTGTGTATAAGTTCATAAATCGGGGCTGGCTCAACGCGGTAGCTTGGGAATACGCAGCAAAAATCCAGGGGCGTGAGACCGAGGTGCGTCATGAAGTCCAGCTCGTTTGCCGTTCTAGCAGTGTCCCTTCTAGCTTTAACCGTTCTAAGCCTGACCCTGAGTGCCAGTGCGCGGGAGACCGTCCTGCCTGCGGGTACCCTTCTGAAGTGCACCATGAATGAACCGAATTTTTCTTCTGCCACCGTGGCGGTCGGCGATCCCGTGCTCTGTCATCTGCACTCGGTGACGGAATTCGGCCAGCAGACGTTTCCGCGCGGGGCCTACCTTGTCGGGCATCTGGAAGCGGCCAAGGACCCAGGACATTTCTGGGGCAAAGGGTACATGAAGCTGGTGTTCGATCGCATCGGATTGCCCGCCGGCGATATGCCTTTGGACGCGAAGGTGATCGCGACCCGCGGCTACAAGGTCGATAAAGACGGCGACATCCGGGGCAAAGGACACGCCAAGCGCGACATCGTCGAATGGATGATTCCGCCGCTCTGGCCGTGGAAGATCATTATGCTGCCCGCTCGTGGGCCGCGTCCCACGCTCAAAGGCGAGAGCATGCTGGAGCTGCGCTTGATGGATGACGTGCAGATCCCGCAGGTCTCGGCCACCAACGGACCGGACTGGCATTTCTTTGGGCGTCCGCGGATGGAAAACGACTCGTATTACCGCGGGTCTGCCTACGCGCCAGCGAATAGCAATGTCGTGCCTCAGCTAGCGGTGCGCCGAGTCAGATCTGCGGCCATCGCACAGCCGGCGGCTGACGAAACTCCGCAGGTCATCTACGCCAGCTACGTCACCAAGGAGGCCCGCTTCGAAGGGACGGCGCCGGGAGTGCCAGTGTTTGTGCTGAAGACGGGTATGGTTCTGGAGGTGGGCAATTACACCTATCAGGAAGGCCGCATCAGCTACGAACTCGCCAGTGGCGGCAGCGGCGTCATCAGCACCGATGAAGTGGACTGGACCACAACCACCCAAGTGAATAGCCAGCGCGGCGTGCGGATGATGCTGCGCGGCGGACATCCAAGCGCCGGAGTGACGGGAAACTAGAAAGCCGTCAGCTATCGGTATTCAGCCGCCAGCGCAAGCTGACGGCTTTTTCGTGTGCACGTGTGGTGACGGGGCTCCGCCCCGTCCAAGCCGAGCGAAGCCGGGCAGTCTTCCAGTCACCAATTTTAATTTTCCTGCGACCCCAGGCCGCAAAGCGTCATCCATCGGAAAGGTAGAAACCGCCCAACCTTCGAGGATTCCATGTCAAAAGTCAACATCGTCGAGAAGTTTGCCAAGATCAGCGAATACTGGAAGCCCTACATCGCCGCCGAGCTTAATGGCCAATATGTGAAGCTGGACAAGCTCAAAGGCGAGTTCGTGTTTCACCATCATGAGAGCGAGGACGAGATGTTTCTGGTGGTGAAGGGACGGTTCCGCATGGAGTTTCGCGGACGTCATGAATGGATCGAAGAGGGCGAGTTTATCGTGGTGCCGCGCGGAGTGGAGCACCGTCCGGTGGCGGAGGAAGAATGCTGGATCCTGCTGTTTGAGCCTACGACCACGCTGAACACCGGCAATGTCGAGAACCCAAGAACTTTGCACGCGCTGGACCGGGTTTGACACGAGAGCTGGTCTCATGAATGGTTCTCCGAGCGGGATGTCCCAGCCCTTAGGGGCTAAACAGATTGCTGAAAAACTCGTGGCGCGCGCCGCAGTCGCCCTCAGCGGCTAAAGCCGTCGCTGAAGACAGGGTAGTTATCGCAGCGGTTTACCTAGATCGATGTCCAAGCCCAACGCCTCTCCACGGTGAAGCGCTGGACTCAACCCAACTGTAAAGGATGTCCTGATAACACTGTGTAAAGGATGTTATGAGACTGGACAGGTGAACCGCTGCGCCACCCAAAAATCAAATTCAACACCGAGTTTTTCCGCAAGTCGTTAACGCGCTGATTCTAATAGGGTGAAGTCGATTCTCCCCTCCGGGAATTGACGAGTTTGACACGCAGGCGTTGTCGGGCAGGGCCACCTAAAGGAACATTCTGGTTGGCGAATAAAAATCAAAACCGGAAGGGGGGCGGTTGAGTATAAGGTGCATGGGACGGGAAGAATTTTCCCGCGATTTTGCGCACGCGATAATGCGGGTCGAAAAAGCTGAACCGGATCAGTCACTTGGCGAAGAGCGGAGAACGGAAGGCTCTTTGCTGTCATCTAGGGGCTGGAAGGAAACAAATTCTCCATCAGGAGGGATCCATGACAAGGGACCCGGTTTGTGGCATGCGAGTCGAAGAGAAGGAATCCGAATTCCAGACCCAGTTTGCAGGAAAGAAATACTTTTTCTGCTCTGAAGAGTGCAGAAAGGAGTTCGAGAATCAGCCGGATGAGTACATCGAGGCAGCGGCCTAGACGCTGCCGGGTTGGATCACGAGGTAGAAACCTCAGGAAAAAATGGGCCTTGCGCGCGCCTGGCGCAGGGCCTTTTCTTGTTCGCGGAGTCGACTGTTGTCCGATGCTGAAGAACGTACCCAGCGCTAAGATTGGTCGGCGACCGGATTGCGCAACTGGCCGATGCCTTCGATTGACACTTCGATGACATCGCCGGCGACTACCGGTCCGACGCCTTTGGGAGTGCCGGTCGCGATCAGGTCGCCTGGTTCGAGGGTCATGATCTGCGAGATGTAACGGATGAGTACGTCGAGCGGGAAGATGAAGTCTTTCGTGTTGCCGGACTGGCGGAGATCGCCGTTGACTCGGGTTTCGACTTGGACGCCCGCCCAGGGGTCAATATTAATGCCGTCGGCGACCACGGGTCCGACGGGGCAGAAGGTGTCGAAGCCTTTGCCGCGCACCCACTGCGGTTCTTTGTTCTGCAGATCGCGGGCGGTGAAATCATTTACGCAGGTGTAGCCGAGGATGTAGGGGCGTACGTCATCGCTCTCGGCGAGCCGGTGGCAGCGGCGCGCGATCACGACTCCCAGTTCGCCCTCATAGTCGGTGTGAGCGGAAGCTTGGGGCCGAAGAATCGTTCCGCCCGGCGGCAGCAGGGAAGAGGGCGGTTTGAAAAATAGCAGCGGCTCCTGCGGAACTTCGTGACCGAGTTCAGCGGCGTGCTCGTGATAGTTGCGGCCGACGCAGACGATCTTCGACGGCTGCACTGGCGGCAGCAGAGACGCCTGCGCTAGCGGGATACGGTCTATGCGGCGGCTGGGCAGGCCTTCAACGTCGCCATCGCTCTCCTCGGGAGCGTGGAGGAGCAGGCGAGTGATTTCTTCGTCATCGCCCGCGACAGACTCGACCAATCCGTAGTGGGGGGAACCGTTGAGATGGAATCGGCAGTATTTCATCAGAACAATATCTAAACATAAAGGTGAAAGATCACGAAGGAAATCTTGGAGGGTATTCTCGGGTAGGGCAGATTCTTAACCACAGGGAGCACCGAGGAACACAGGGGAAAGCTTTTGCTTGGGAGCCGATTTAATGGTTGGTTGAACAAGAAGTCCTCTGTGTTCCTCGGTGCTCCCTGTGGTTAAGATTCTCGCGGCTGACTTCGCAGATGCACCCTACGGGACGGGCTCGCTGGTTGGCTCGGAGCGCTGGCTTTCGTTTCCATGCACGTCCACGGCGGAAACTGAGTAGGTGTAGGTTTTGCCGGAGGCGACCGCGAAGTCGCGATACGACGGCGATTTCACCAGCTCGGAATTCAGCTTGACCGTCTTCTCGCCCGCGCCGCCATTGGCTTCGCTGCGATAGACGTTGTATCCGGCGAAATCGGAGTTCGTCACCGGCGCCCAGATGAGATCGATAAATGGCTTTTGTCCTTCGCCGGAGTATGCCGCCTGCAAGCCGGCGGGTACGGAAGGCGGGAAGACGTCATGGGCGATGACGCGCACGGGCGGAGTGTCGTCTCCCTCGACCTGCACTTCGCTGTTGTCGGGGCGTTTGACGATGCTCACGACGGTGATGCGGTAGAGATAGGTCTGTTCCCATTCGAAACTGGAGTCGGTGAAACGAACGGGGCCACGCTCGGTCGATGGAACTGGGACTTCGCCGGCAATCGCGTCCTTGCCGGAGCTTTCGTCGCGCCGATAGATTCGATAACGATGTTGCACGGCGGGCGAGTTCGTGGGCAGGTTTTGTGATTCGCCTGCGCTTGTCCAGGTGAGCACTACGCCATCGCCGGTGAGTTCGGCGGATAGATCGCTTGGCGGAGGCAGTGTCACGATGGCGGAGACGTGCACGCGATTCGACAATCCCCCGCCGCGGGCGTTGCGGTTCAAGACCTCGACGGCGTAGGTGAGTTCGGCGGACGGGTCCTGCTGTTGCAGGTTTGCGGGGAGAGTGTCGGTGTAGGTCTGGGAGGCGGTGGGCGGGGGAGCTGATTTCTTTGCTGCGCGGCGTGACTTCTTCGGGGCGGCAGATGGTGGCGGTGCTGGCAACGTGGCGGCGGGATTGGCGCATGTGGCGATTTCAGGATCAAGGCTGCGGCAGATGAGGGTCGGACCGATGTAGCGCACGCTTTGGCGGTCGGTGGTGAGCGTGGGCTTGCTCCAGCTCAGTGTGACGCGGTTGCCTTTGCGGCTGGCGCGCAGATCCGTGGGCGGCTTGGGAAGTTCGAGCGACGGCGGCAGCGGCGGACCAGTCTGGGCGCAACCGGCTAACAGCAGGCAGAGTGCGGTCGGCGCGAGGAACTTTCCAGGATGTAGCTTCATGCGAAAAGGAAAGAGTATCAGAGGCAGAGTGGGCGAAGTCGCCGCCCCCCACTTGCAGGGCCCACTTATAAGATGTAGCGCGATAGATCCTGGTCCTTCACGATCTCACTCAGCATCTTTTGCACGTAGGCTGCGTCTACCACGAACTGCTGGCCTTTCTTTTCGGGCGCGTCGAAACTGATCTCGTCGAGTACGCGCTCCATGATGGTGTGCAGACGGCGAGCTCCTATGTTTTCGGTGCCTTCATTTACGCGGAAGGCGAAGCGCGCTACTTCTTCGAGCGCATCGGGCGTAAACTCCAGCTTCACGCCTTCGGTTTCTAGCAGCGCGATGTACTGCCGGGTCAGCGACGATTTCGGTTCGGTCAAGATGCGGACGAAGTCTGCCATGGTTAGCGACTGCAGTTCTACACGGATGGGGAAACGGCCTTGCAGTTCGGGGATCATGTCGCTTGGCTTCGAAACGTGGAACGCGCCCGCGGCTATGAACAGGATGTGGTCGGTGCGCACCATGCCGTAGCGCGTGTTGACGGTGGTGCCTTCTACTATGGGCAGGATGTCGCGCTGCACGCCTTCGCGCGAGACGTCCGGACCATGGCCGCTTTCGCGGCCGGCGATCTTGTCGATTTCATCGAGAAAGATGATGCCGGAGTTTTCCACGCGATCGATGGCGACGCGCGTGACCTGCTCCATGTCGATCAGGCGCTGCTCTTCTTCCTGGATCAGGTACTCGAAGGCCTCGTTGACTTTCATCTTCCGCTTCTTGGTGCGCTGGCCGAAGATGTTGGGCAACATGTCTTTGATGTTGACGTCCATCTCCTCGACGCCCTGGTTGGAGATGATTTCGAAGGATGGGAAATTGCGCTCGCGGGTTTCGATTTCGACGGTGCGGTCGTCGAGTTTGCCTTCGCGCAACTGCTGCCGCAGTTTCTCGCGGGTGCGGCTGGAGGATTCGGTCAGGCTGGTGCTGGCGTCGATGACCACGCCGCCCGAACTGGAATCGGCTGGACGGGTCGAGGTCGGGGGCAGAAGAATATCGAGCAGGCGCTCTTCGGCGTTGAGTTCGGCTTTATCCGCAACGTCTTCGAGTTTCTCTTCGCGGATCATTTCGATGGCGATCTCAACCAGGTCGCGAATCATGGATTCGACATCGCGGCCGACGTAGCCGACTTCCGTGAACTTGGACGCTTCGACCTTCAGGAAGGGCGAGTTGGCGAGCTTGGCGAGGCGGCGGGCGATTTCGGTTTTGCCCACGCCGGTGGGGCCGATCATAATGATGTTCTTGGGGATTACCTCTTCGGCCATGTCGGGCGCGAGCTTCTGGCGGCGCATGCGGTTGCGCAACGCGATGGCGACGGCGCGCTTGGCATCTTTTTGGCCGACAACGTACTTGTCGAGTTCGGTGACGATTTCGCGCGGCGTTAGTTCGTCGAGCGTTACTTGTTCTTCTTCGGCGGTTCCGGGTAAGTAAATTGCCATAGATTCTCGTGTAGGGACGGCCGCCCTCGGCCGTCCAAGCCGGGTCGAAGCCCCGGCACCTTTACATAGTTGGGGTCGAGCTGCGCTCGACAGGACGGCCGAGGGCAGCCGTCCCTACGTGTGCGTCACAGTTCTTCGATCGTAACCTTGTCATTGGTATAGATGCACATCCGGCCGGCAATCTTCATAGCTTCTTCGGCAATTTCGCGCGGCGAGAGCTTGGTGTGATCGGCCAGGGCTTGTGCGGCGGCCTGGGCGAACGGGCCGCCAGATCCGATTGCAGCAATGCCGGTGTCGGGCTCGATCACATCTCCCTGGCCGCTGAGCAGGAACGTCGCTTCTTTATCGGAGACCAGCAGCAGGGCTTCGAGATGGCGCAGAAATTTGTCGGTGCGCCAGTCTTTCGCGAGTTCGACTGCGGCGCGTCCGAGGTTGCCGTGATACTGCTCCAGCTTGGCCTCGAAACGGCTGAACAGGGTGAAAGCATCGGCGGTCGAGCCGGCAAATCCAGCGAGAATCTTGTCCTGATAGAGGCGGCGAATTTTCTTGGCTCCGTGCTTGATTACAGATTCGCCTAGCGTGACCTGGCCGTCGCCAGCCATGACGACTTTGTCGTCGCGGCGCACGCAGAGGACGGTGGTGGAGCGGATGCGGCGGAGAGCCGGGGCTTCGGCGGCGATTTCGGCGGCCGGGATTGCTTGTTGGTTCTTCTTCATGAGCGCAATTTTTCATTATAGCAGCGCAGCGGAGTGTTGTTTGGGCTCCTGCCCCAGTAACTCTGGACACTCCCCCCTGCTGTTTGCGATGTACAGAAAATGTCGCAATATGTACATCTCATGATATACTCTGTGGAGTAGAGGGGGTATCCATGTCCGTGGTGAGTCGTCGCGCGCACAAGCATTTTCAGTTGGATTCCGTGAAAATTAAGCGGGCGCAAAAGGTCTTGCGCGCGAAGACTGAGACTGAAACCATCGAACGCGCGCTGGATTTCCTGCTAACCGAGCATGAGAGTAATCGATTGGCATTTGAAGCCACCGAGCGTTTCCTCAGGAGCGGCGGCGAGATAAAAGATGTCTTCGGCAAATTGGATCGTTAGATGAGAGGCGCATTGCTCGATTCTTCCGTCTACATTTCCGGAATGCGGCGAGGCGACGAAGCGGTCCTGGCGCTGCGACGGTCATCGGGCGATACTCCGCTTTGGCTCAGCGCCGTTGTGCTCGAAGAACTATACGCAGGCGCATCGGGCCGTGTTCGGCACTCTCTGGAACGGATGGAGCGCGAATTCGACCGGGTGAAACGGATATTGGTCCCGAACCTCGGTGACTGGACTCAAGCCGGACGAGTGTTGGCGCGCTTGGCGACTAAATACGGCTACGAGAAGATCGGGCAGGGACGTTCTGGCAAATGACGCGCTGATTGCGATGAGCGCCGCACGAATGGGAGCGACGGTGATTACGGCGAACGAGCGGGACTTCGCCAGACTCGCCGAATTCCGCTCCTTTCAGTGGGAATTGAGTGTCTTTTAGTACACGGGTTTGTGAATCGCGCTAGCGCGGCGAACTAATTTCCTGAGATCGGCCATGAAGGTCAAAGAACCGTTTCTTTTTGTGCTTTTCGCTGTTATCGATTGCGGCCACTTTCTTGCCCGGCAAGCTCAGTAGGAGGAACGGTACTCCCTACGAAAAGCAGACGATGGCGCGTGCTGGGTTTCTCGCCATCGGAATTGCGTTGCTTGTGCTTTGGTATTCCCTGCCCCAACAGTGAGTCGCCTGCTCCTGTAAAATTCATCTAGCGCATTTCGGAGCCATTCTCTTTTGTCGTTTCTGGACGAGCTAAATCCGCAACAACGCGAAGCGGTCGAGACTACCGACGGGCCGGTGCTAATTCTGGCCGGGGCGGGCAGCGGGAAGACTCGCGTCATCACGTTTCGCATTGCTTACCTGATTGAGCGGATGGGCGTGATGCCGGAATCGATCCTGGCCATGACCTTCACCAACAAGGCCGCGTCGGAAATGGCCGAGCGCGTCGATAAGCTGGTCGGCGGGCTCAGCATTGCCAAGCCGGTGATTTCTACGTTCCACTCGTTTTGCGTGCGCGTGCTGCGGCGGGACATTGAGGCTCTGCGGGTCAATTTCGGCGGGGAGACAATCGGTTCACCGAACTCCATTAAGAGCGAGATTCTGAGACTTGAGCACGCAATCGCAGACCGCCAACATAAAATCGGCAAACTCTCCGCAGAGCAGAGTCCTGGCCCTGTCGCACGCGACATCGAGGAACTCCGAAAGGAGCTGGCCCATTCAGAAAAAGAGTTGGAGAGCAACGAGCGTGAGTCTGCCTCCATCCTCCACGGAAAGGAGGAGGCCGAACGCGGATTCGAAATCGATGGGTGCACTATTCTGGGAGTTTTGCGTCATGGAGACGGAGAGACGGAGTGTATCGATGTGACAGGCAGGAAGGTTCCCGAGCATTTCCGTTCACGAGGGCCCGATTGTGAGAAGTGTGGGGTACGAAGACACAGGAAATGGACCTTTGTACTTCATTTGGACGATGGCAGGGTTAGACAGTATGGAAGCTGCTGCATGGTGAAGGAGTTCCACATTGCTGCTTCCCGCCTGGAGAAGAACGCGGACGTCGTCAGGCGCCTAAGAGAGAGGCACGCTGACTTCGTTAAGAGCGCCGCTGTTATAAGGAATAAATGCGTGTCCCTTAGGGAAGAGCTGGAACGGAGTGAAGCAGACGCACAGCGACAGAAGCTAAATGACGCACAGCTACAGAAGCTAAATGAAGACCAAAAAAAGGATACAAGACTCGCAGACGAGTTGCGAGAGAACCTCAAGTACTCGTCAACTCAGCCTAAACGAGTCGGGCTCACGAAAAATTTCGTTATCTACGACGAGAGTGATCAGCAGCAGGTGGTCAAGGGCGTCATGCGGCGGTTGGGGCTGGACGACAAGCAACTGACGCCGCGCAATGTACTATCGCGAATTTCCTGGGCTAAGAATCACATGCTCGATCCGCAGGAAATCTACTTGCAGTCGGCGGATTCGAAGACCGAGCGCATCGCGCACATTTTCGAGGAGTACCGCAAGGAACTGCTCAAGGCGAATGCGATGGACTTCGACGATCTGCTGCTCGAAGCCATGCGCCTGCTCAAGTCGGTGGCGGCGGTGCGTGAATACTACAACCGGCGATTTCAATATTTGTTGGTCGATGAATACCAGGACACGAACCGTCCGCAGTACGAACTGATGCGGTTGCTGGCGGGCGGCGGGCACAACGTGTGCGCGGTGGGCGATGAAGATCAGTCGATCTACTCTTGGCGCGGGGCCGATATTCGCAACATTCTGGAGTTCGAGCGCGACTTTCCGGAAGCGAAGATCGTGCGGCTGGAAGAGAACTACCGGTCGACGCAGAATATTCTTGGGGCGGCGTCGGCCGTGGTTGCGAACAACGTCCGGCGCAAGGGCAAGAACCTGTGGACGTCGCGGCAGGGCGGGGCGAAGATCGGATATTACGAGGCACCGGACGGCGAGAACGAGGCGCTGTTTGCGGCCGATACCATCAACCGCTACGTGCGGCAGGCGGGCGAAAACGGCGAAACGGCGCGAGCGGCCGTGCTCTATCGGACGAACTCGCAATCGCGGCTGTTCGAAGAGGCGATGCGGCGCTATCAGTTGAAATATCACGTGGTGGGCGGGTTTTCGTTCTATGAGCGGGCTGAGATCAAGGACTTGATTTCATATTTGAAGGTCATCCAGAATCCGGATGATTCGGTTTCGCTGCTGCGCATGATCAATACGCCGGTGCGCGGGATTGGGAAGACGACCATCGAGATGTTGGAGCGGCTCGCGCTTGAAACCGGGTTGTCGATGTGGGGCGCGGTGGGCGAAGCGATTACTAGGCAGCTGTTGCCGGCTCGGGCTTTGGCTGCGCTTGGGAGCTTCCGGGCGCTCATTGAGGACGGGCGCGCGATGCTGGAGGGGACGTTTGTGGAGCGGGTGGAGGAGACGGCTTCGGCGAAGTCGGGCGGCGATGCGGGGGCCGATGCTGCCGAGCTTCTCCACGCCGGCAAGCCAACACCGGGCTTGACGGGGACCCCGGTTCGCTCGGCTTGGACGGGCGAGGCGCCCGTCCCCACACGAGATCTTCCCACACAAGCTCTTTCCACACAGGCTGGTGCCGACACTGATTTTGATCCTGGCAACTTTAGTTTTGATTTTGCTGCTCACGATGCGGCTGAGGATGAGGGAACGGGCGAAGGCGCCCGTCGCTCCACGGACGACGGGACTGATGAGGTGATCGATGATGCGGTTGAGGGTTTTCGCGCTCCGGGCGCTTCGGCGAATACTGCCGAAATTCTTAAATTTCTGATCGATCGCACGGGATACATCAAGCAACTCGAGGAGGAAGACACGCCGGAGGCTTACTCGCGGATCGAGAACCTGCGCGAACTGGTGAACGCGGCTATGGACTCGCGCGATCGCGGGGAGACGCTCGAGCAGTTCCTCGATCACGCCGCGCTGGTTAGCGATGCCGATCAGTACGACGAGCACGCGCAGATCACACTGATGACGCTGCACGCAGCCAAGGGGTTGGAGTTTCCGCTGGTGGTTCTTGCCGGAATGGAAGAAGGCCTGTTTCCGCATTCGCGCACCATGCTCGAGCCGGATTCGATCGAAGAAGAACGGCGGCTGTGCTACGTGGGCATGACGCGCGCCATGGACACGCTGATTTTGTCGCGCGCCGTTTATCGGCGTCGCTATGGAACGGACATGCCTGAGGCTAGCGTGCCCTCGCGATTCCTGGAAGAAGTTCCGCCGCAGTTGGTGGAAGAGCTGGGTGGATCGCGGCGGGCTTCTTCCGCTGCTGGCGGTTCGCGGGCAGGAATGCCCGCGCCACACGGGCGGAGGCCGCACTATTCCTACGAAGATGAAGACCAGAGTGCTGCGTGGAACCCGGCTCGGGTCAAGGCGAAGGCGCCGGCTCCGCTCGCGAGCTACAACTCCATCGACAACATTGCCGAGTTCTTTGTTTCGCGGGGCAAGAAGTTCAAGGTTTCGAAAATGCCGTCCGAGGAGCCCAAAGGCAGGCGGGGATTTCGTCCCGGACAGAAGGTCAAGCACCCGAAATATGGGGAAGGGACGGTGTATCAGCGCGAAGGAGATGGGGAAGACGCCAAGATTACGGTACAATTTCCTCGCTTCGGTTTGAAGAAATTGGTGGAGCGGTATGCGCAGTTGGAGAAGGCGTAGAGGTGAGCTTTCGAGCCGCGAGTGAAGAATCCCAGCCCCTAAAGGGGCTTTCGATTTCGAAGAATTGCGGCATCGCTAAAGCGATGCCCTGATACGAGGCCTAAACATATCCAGGCATCGTTAGATGCGGTGCCCCGATACGAGGCCTAAACAGTATCGCTAAAGAATGCTGTGATACGAAGCACAGCGGGCATCGTTGAAGCGATGCCCTGACACGAGGCGTAAAGACTTAAGACTGATACGTAACCTAGACAGCAGAGGAAACGAACCGCAATCATGGCAAACACGAAGACGCTAAGCAAAGAAGAACGTAAGAAAACCAAGCGAGCCTCCCGCAAGAAGATGAAGGCGGAAAAGCCGAAGAAGCCCCGCGATTACGCGCGCGGATCGAAGAAGCGCAAGGTGAAAAAGCTGGCGCGCGGTCAGGCGAAACGGTAAGCCGTTCACCTGATCGGTGAGCTGTGGCGGGCATGGGACAGCTCCCATGCCCGACTCCCGCTGTGAGGAGAGAACGACTCTTGTCGCAAACAACTCTTGAGCCAGCAACCGACGTCGTCCGTACTTCCAAGAGTCAGGCCTTCTGTTGCAAGTCCATCGACAAGCTGATTTCGGAGTCGGAGAACCCGGAACACCGGCTCAGTAAAACGCTGGGGCCGTGGTCGCTGACTGCGCTCGGCATCGGCGCGATTATCGGTTCGGGAATTTTCGTGCTTACGGGAACGGCAGCGGCGGGAGAATATTTCCAGGCGCCTTCCATCCTGCACGCGCAGGCGCTCGACCTCATTGTGAATTTCCTGCGCACCGGGAGCACGGCGGGAGCGCTCATGCACGGCCGTCCGCCGGCCGGGCCTTCGATTGCAATTTCGTTTTTTCTGGTCGCCATTGCCTGCAGTTTTGCCGGGTTGTGCTACGCCGAGTTGGCGTCGATGATCCCGATTGCCGGCAGCGCCTACACCTACTCGTACGCTACACTCGGCGAAATCTTTGCCTGGATCATCGGCTGGGACCTGATCCTTGAATATGTGGTCAGCAACGTCGCGGTTGCGGTGGGCTTTGCCGGTTATTCGAAAGCGCAACTGGCGGCCTTCGGCCTGAACTTGCCAGACAAGTGGGCGGGCCCGGTCTGGGCCGGCGGGCAATGGACGGGCGCTTACTTCAACCTTCCGGGCTTCCTGATCGTGTTTATTCTCACGCTGCTGCTGGTGCGCGGGGTCAAGGAATCGGCGGAGACGAACAACATCATGGTGGCGATTAAGATCGGCGCCATCCTTACTTTTCTTGTCGTTGGCGGAATGCTGGTGAAGCCGGCGAACTGGACGCCCTTTGCGCCATCTGGCTTTGCCGGGATTGTGACGGGAGGCGCGATCGTTTTCTTTACCTACATCGGATTCGATTCGGTCTCGACCGCGGCGGAGGAATCGCGCAATCCGCAAAAAGACTTGCCCTTCGGCATTATCATGTCGCTGATTGTCTGCACTCTGCTGTATGTGGGCGTCGCCATCGTGCTGCTCGGCATGATGAAATACACGACTTTCGTTTCTGGAGAAGCCGCCGAGGCTCCCGTCGCCTACGCGTTGAAGTATCTGGGAGCGCATGTGTTCTTCCGGTCGGTGATCGTGATTGGAGCGCTGACGGGGATGATCTCGTCGTTGCTGGTGTTTCAGTACGGACAGGCGCGTATCTGGTACGCCATGTCGCGCGACGGCCTGTTGCCGAAGTTGTTCTCCGCGGTGCACCCGAAATATAAGACGCCGCACTGGTCCACCTGGATCGCCTGCTTTGCGGTGGGCATTCCCGCCGGGCTTGTGGATATTGGGGATGCGGCCGACCTCGCCAACATTGGGACGCTGTTTGCCTTTGTGCTGGTATCGCTCGGAGTCATTTTTCTCCGGCGCAACCAGCCCGACCGCAAGCGTGCGTTCCGTGTGCCCTTTGTGCCGTGGTTTCCGCTGATCTCGGTGATTTTGTGCGGCGGGCTGATGTTCGGGCTTACGCTGATTACCTGGCTGCGCTTTGTGATCTGGTTGGCGCTGGGGCTGGTGATTTACATCTTCTACAGCCGGCATCATAGCGAGTTCTGTAGAGAGAAGAAGATCGGGTGATCTGTATGAAGTCACGACAGAGTTCGAAGTTGCTCGACGATGTCCGCGCTAGGCAACGAAACACTGTCTGGCCAGATACCTTGAGAAACGGTCGCACCGTCGATGCGTTTTTGTGGAAGGGCTCTCCGTATGCGACGCCCGTTCAAAGAGCGGGAATCGCAATCTTCGCGGTGTTTTTCCTTACAGCAGGTTTCATTTTCGCTTATATGGCCATCAAGACTACCGAAGCTGGGGCAACGTTACTTCTGTTGCTATTTGCGCTTGCTTGGGTCGTGATTGGCTGCAAGCTGCTAGGCAATGCGTTTCGCCATTAAATGCGAACGCAACCGTACTAAGGCCTGATCATCCGATCCCAGGCCCTTGTAGAATCGCTTTATGCCCTCGGAGCCGTCCCGCTTCGTCCTTTCTCTTCCGAAGGCTGAACTTCATCTGCATCTTGAAGGCTCGATCGAGCCGTCCACGCTCGTGGAACTGCGGCAGCGTCATGGGATGGACGGGGCCTCGCTCGCTGAAGTCGAGCAACTCTACAACTACAAGGACTTCGCGGGCTTCCTTACGGCTTTCAAGGATGTGACGGCACACTTGCGTACTCCGGAAGACTACGAGGTGATCACATACCGTCTGATGGAGCGCCTGAAAGCGCAGAACGTGCTTCATGCGGAGGTGATTGTTTCGGTTGGCGTCTGCCTCTGGCGCAAGCAGGATTTTGCAGCGATGTTCGAAGGCCTCGAACGTGGCCGCGAGCGCGGCGAGAAAGATTTCGGCATTTCGCTCGTGTGGATCTTCGATGCCATCCGCCAGTTCGGCGCCGAAAAGGCCCAGAGCGTGCTCGATCTCGTCATCCAGTTTAGCGATCGCAACGTGGTTGCCTTTGGCATTGGCGGCGACGAGCTTGCGGGCCCAGCGGAATGGTTCGCGGGAGTTTACGGGCGCGCGGCGGAGCACGGTCTTCATCTCACAGCGCACGCCGGTGAAAACGGCGGGCCAGGGTCCATTTGGGGCGCGCTGAACCTCAAAGCGGAACGCATCGGCCACGGCCTTACCGCCGGGCAGGATCCGGAATTGATCGAAGAGTTGGCCGAGAGACAGATTCCGATTGAAATCTGCGTGACCAGCAATCTGCGGACGGGTTGCTGCGCCACGCTCGCGCAGCATCCGGTGCGGCGCTACTTCGACCAGGGCCTGATGTTGACCCTCAACAGCGACGATCCGGCCATATTTGCTACCTCGCTGGTCGCGGAGTACGGTCTGGTGCAGGAGGCGTTCGGCTTCACCGACGAGCATCTGAGAGAGTTGGCGCGCAATTCGTTTGAGGCATCGTTCTTGCCGCCCGAAAAGAAAATCGAGTTCCTCAATCTGTTTGACGCCGCTACGTTGCGCGCGTAACCGGAAGCCATCGTTGCGGGAGCCACCAGCGGCTGCCGAGCTTCGCTCGGCTTGGACGGGCGAGGCGCCCGTCCCCACACGGGCGCAGGTCCGGCCTCTGGTCACACAGTCTTGTGGCAGCCGTCACACTTTAAATGTTTTGGTGCGCGCCTATAATGTCTCCCTATGAAACTTGAAGAGAAAATTGCCGAACTGAAAAAACGCGACCAGATGGCCCAGGAAGGCGGCGGGGCCCAGCGGCGCGAGCGGCAGCACAAAGAGGGCAAGATGTCGGCGCGCGAGCGCATCGAATTTTTGCTCGATGAGGGGACGTTCGAGGAAACCGATAAGCTGGTCACGCACCGCTGCCACGACTTCGGCATGGAGGAGCACAAGTTCTACGGCGACGGTTTCATCACCGGCTACGGCCGCGTGGAAGGACGGGTGGTCTTCGTCTTTGCGCAGGATTTCACTGTGTTCGGGGGCTCGCTCTCCGAGGCCAACGCGGGGAAGATCGTCAAGGTCATGGATCTGGCGGCCAAGATGGGGGCACCGGTCATCGGACTGAACGATTCGGGCGGCGCGCGCATTCAGGAGGGCGTGATGTCGCTGGCCGGCTACGCCGACATTTTCTTGCGCAACACGATTTATAGCGGAGTGGTGCCGCAGATCTCGGCCATCATGGGCCCGTGCGCAGGCGGCGCCGTGTATTCGCCCGCCATTACCGATTTCATCCTGATGGTGGACAAGACTTCGTACATGTTCATCACCGGGCCTGACGTGATCAAAACGGTCACGCATGAAGAAGTGACCAAGGACCAGCTCGGCGGCGCGCACACGCACAACGAAACTTCTGGAGTAGCGCACTTCATGTGTCGGGACGATGCCGAATGTTTATCGATGGTCCGCGAGCTATTGAGTTTTATTCCGTCGAACAATCTGGAAGACCCGCCGCGCAAGCCCTGCACCGACCCGATCGATCGCCTGGACGCGAAGCTCGACAAGCTAATCCCCGATGAATCGAACGTGCCCTATGACATGAAAGACGTGATTCACACGGTGGTGGATGACGGCTACTTTTTCGAGGTTCACGAGCACTATGCCAAGAACATCGTCGTGGGATTTGCGCGCTTCAACGGCAAGCCGGTCGGGATCGTGGCCAATCAGCCGGCGATGCTCGCCGGCACGCTCGATATCAATGCATCGGTGAAGGGCGCGCGCTTCGTGCGCTTCTGCGACTGCTTCAACATTCCGCTGGTGACGTTTGAAGACGTTCCTGGCTTTCTGCCCGGTACGCAGCAGGAGTATGGCGGAATCATCCGGCATGGCGCCAAGCTGCTGTTTGCGTTTGCGGAAGCGACCGTGCCGAAAGTGACCGTGATCACGCGCAAGGCTTATGGCGGAGCGTATTGCGTCATGGCGTCAAAGCACATCCGCGCGGACGTGAACTATGCCTGGCCAAGCGCCGAAATCGCGGTGATGGGGCCGGAAGGCGCGGTGGATATCGTCTACAAACGCGAACTCGATCAGGCGAAGAATCGCGAAGAAATGCGCCAGCACAAGATTGAAGAATTCCGCGAGCGCCTGGCGAACCCCTACGTGGCCGCCGATCGCGGCTTCGTGGACGCCGTGATCCAACCGCGAGAGACTCGCAAGAAGCTGATCCAGGCGCTGGAGATGCTGGAGACCAAGCGGGATAAGAACCCTCCTAAGAAGCATGGGAATATTCCGCTTTAGCGCTTCTATTTCATCGCGTGTTCGCGTTCCAACTCGTCAAACACTTCATTCGCCGGACGGCCCGCGCCCTTGCGAGCTTGAGCCAGTCCGCGGCGAATGCCCGCAACGACCCTGAAATCAACCTTTTCTTTGCGCTGAAGATACTCGACAATTTCGAACAAGTTGCGCGCCTGCGGGTTGCCGGAGGGGCTCAGCATCCGCATCAGGCTCTTGGCGGAGTGGTGCGTGGCTTCCGCGAGTTCGGCAAAGCCTATGGTGGCGTTAATGTAATCGCGCAGCACAGCCTTGCCGGTTTCGATGTCTCCCGAAACAAAGCATTCGACACCCTCGCGCAGCAGTTCCTTGCGGAACGCGGCGTCGCGCTTTACGCGGGCTTGGATGGTTTCTTTGAAATCGCGGGTTAAAGGCATGGGTGATTCACTCGTGCAACTTTCTCTTCTTGTAGTCCTGCCATCTGGCCCTTGCGTCTTCTATGTCCTTCCGCTGTCGTTTCTTGGTTCCTCCAGCGAGTAGAATGACCAGGGTTTCCCCGTCTTTACCAAGATAAATCCGAAAGCCGGCCCCAAAATCGACTCGATATTCGTAAACCCCAGCACCAACGCCCTTCACGTTGGAGAAGTTGCCCTGCGCCAGTCTCGTAATCGCCACGGCAACCTTTGCTGCGGCTGGCGCGTTCAGGCTGTCAAACCACTCGCCATAGGGACTACGGCCTTTCCAATCGAGGTATTCGAGAATCTCAACTGGTTGTGATGGTAACATATAAGATACCTTTGTTCAATGGCCTCTTTTTCCTTCATGTGCTTCATCGGGGCGGAGGAGTTGCGCTTGAAGGTGGCCAGGGAATGAATGTCTTGAGTGACATCGATCATGATGCGTTATGGCATTATTTCCGCATCTCTATCCGCATCTCGTATGATGTTTCATGAGAAGACCTCGATCCATGCGATAACCGCTCGTCTCTGACGCTTCGGTCGAATCAGCTTACGACAGGTAAACGTCGTTCTAATCTGAACAGATCGTTGACGAGCGGTATTGCTGCCTGCACGCGTGTGGCGACAAACATTTGCTTTAACTTGTGGTATTCGATTCCAATCCCAACCAAGGACGGGGAAGTTGAAAGTCTTCGGGGGACGTCAATCTCAATTCGCCATACCCCGCCCCCGCTCATGCCCTGTACCTTGGGGACTCGAAAACGACCACCCTTATACGTCGGTACGGTCTTTCCAGGATGCATTAACACGAAGTGGAAGTCGCTCGACTTATTGGGCAGTACTTCGGCACTCTCCCTGATATCGCCGGTAATCAAGTGTGTCGCGAGGGGAGCTATCGAGCTCCCCTTACTCATTGAGTTTCTTTCAGCGGGATACCCTGCTATCAGATAGTGTATTCCTGGTGTTTTCCTTGTTATACTCGACGTTCCCGCCGGTGTTGTAAATTGATAAACTCCCTCCAGTTCGTCAGCAAGATCGTCATCAAGCGCGATCACAGACAGATCAATGTCAGGCGTCTTTCCCGGCGTGTATTCCCATGCCCCCCTTCGGCCACAGAGTGCGCGGGGGCACTCGGAGCCCATCGTAAAAAGCGGAACTGGAGTCTTGGATGAGTCGAAGCATACATGTGCCGCTGTCAACAGAAATCGAAACTCTCCCGCGCGGAATGGTACGCCAGATCCTGCGATGTGAATGCGGTCGCGGTTATCGAAGGTGTACAGCGGGCATATTCGACGGTGGACCGTCTCACCGATTGCCTGCAGAGGCGCCCAAATACTCACTTCATAATCATACATTTGGTCCGTCGATCAGGGGGGACGGGATGGGTGGACATGGACGGGAACGGTTCACTTTGTAGGACTATGGAGCCTTGCTGGGCTCAGACAGGCCAAGGCTCCTGTTACTACACAAACAACTGAGGGCTGAGAGCCAGAAACCGAAAACCCAAAAATAGAGAGTCCCGAGGTGATGTTGAACTCATTCCTCTCGGCCAGTAGCTCGCGTTTAGACCCTTGCTGACCTTTTCCTACAACTCCCTTGCGGGTTCATTGTAAGCCGATCTTTGCTCGGGCTCCGGGCTCACCGCCAACCGGATAAATCAGTCCAACGCCTCGGGACTCTATCCTGCCTTTAACAGAGGCTCCTGTTCTCCTCGACCAGCGCTTAGCTATAGACCCTTGCTTGCCCTCCCAAACTCACCTCGCGGTTGTCTGAGTGACTTCGCTTGAGCCCCGGACGCTGCACCAACCGGAAAAACTTAAGAACGTGTCAAAGAACGATTATGTTTTTACCACTCTTATTTTTTACGTCAATGAAATTCATGCGCCTCTAACGTCTTATTCATCAATCGAGTGCAGCTCATGCACAGCCCGGTGACACGGAAATTGTGCAATGGCCGGCCTCGGGCTGCAAAATCTCCAGTATTCATGCCGTATTTCGCGGTTTCTGCCTGAAAAAGTCTTGCTCTTGCAGGATGCGAACATACATGCAGCTGTGCAAATCGACGGCTCACCCGCATAAATGCTCACTTTTCCGCCGACGCGCTCCGGTTCTCCGCCGGATACTTACGTCCTCCACGTGCTTTCTCTACAATCCCAATGTTGGAGGCCTTTTTTGTGATTCGCAGCTTGCGTTGGGCAGCGACGGGTTGTTTCCTGACCAGTCTTTTACTGGATCTGGCTCTGGCACTGGCGCTGGCGCAAAGCTCCCGGGCGCAAAACCCTGAAGAGAAGACCGCGAAATATCTTGAAGGGGTGCGGCATCAGCCGGGGTTGCTGCTGGCGTTTCTACAGCAGATGCCCAAGGGCGGCGATCTGCATGTCCACCTGAGCGGCGCGATCTATGCGGAGAGCATGATTGACTGGGCCTCGGAGAGCGCTCTCTGCGTGGACCGCAGCACTTCGAAGCTGATTACTGCGCTGTGCGATTCGTGCGAGCCGTATAGGGAGAGGCCGTCGGTGCGCTGCGCCTATCAGGACCATATTCTCTACGACCAACTGGTGGACGCCTGGTCGATGCGAAATTGGCATCGCGAGGAGGAATCGGGTCACGACCATTTCTTCGCTACGTTCGAGAAGTTTGGTCCAGCTTTGGACAACCACATAGGCGAGGCACTGGCCGAAGTGTCATCGCGCGCGGCGGCCGATCATCTGCAATACGTGGAGGTGATGCACTCTGCCGACCGGGGGCAGGCCCGTGATCTGGGCAAACGGATTGGATGGGGCATTGGATCGGCGGTTGGATTGGGCATTAAATCAGATGACGACTTCGGCAAACTTCGCGACAAACTGCTGAGCGGCGGAATGCGGGATATTGTGGCATCGGTTCGCAGCCAACTCGACTCCGATGAAGCTCGCAAGAAAGAAGTGCTGCATTGCGGGACGGCGCAGGCTGCTGCGGGGTGCGAGGTTACGATCCGCTATTTGTACCAGGTGCTGCGGGGCTTGCCTCGGGAGCAGGTTTTCGCGCAGATTCTGCTCGGCTTCGAGTTATCGAAGGCCGATCCACGCTTCGTTGGCTTCAACCTGGTGATGCCTGAAGACTATTACGTGCCGATGCACGATTTTGATCTGCACATGCGGATCATAGAGGCCTTGCATAAGTTCTATCCCGCGACGCATGTGTCGTTACATGCCGGCGAGCTGTGGATGGGGCTGGTTCCACCCGAGGGCTTGCGCTTTCACATTCGCGAATCGATTGAACGCGGCGGCGCGGAACGGATTGGGCATGGCGTCGCCGTCATGAGCGAAGACGACCCGATCGGGCTGTTGCGGGAAATGGCGAAGAAAAATGTGCTGGTCGAAATTTGCCTGACGTCGAATGATGTGATCCTGGGCGTCAGCGGCGAGCGGCATCCGTTGCCGGTGTACATGAAATACGGAGTGCCGGTTGCGCTCGCTACCGACGACGAGGGCGTCTCGCGCAGCGACATGACACACGAATATCTGCGGGCGGTCGAGACCTATGGCTTGTCGTATGCCGATTTGAAGCGCATGGCGCGCGAGAGCCTGGAACACAGCTTTATTCCCGGTGAGAGTCTGTGGAGCGATGGGCGCGGGTTGCGCCGCGCTGCGGCGTGCGCGGATGACAAAAAGTCGGGCGATCGCGCTACCGGAAAATGTGAGAAGTTTATTGGGGCGAATGAGCGCGCTCGCTTGCAGTGGCAGTTGGAAAAGGCCTTCACCGAGTTCGAGAAGAATTACTAGCGCAGGGTTGTCATCCTGAGCGAAGCGAAGGACTTGATTTTTTGCCGATGCGAAAGACAGCAGGTCCTTCGCTTCGCTCAGGATGACAACTTGTATCTACGACAATGTGCATTTATGTCCCCAGACCTGTTCACTCGCGCCGAATCCGCCGCAGCCTTTGTGCTTTCGCAGACCCGCCTGCGGCCACAGATCGGGCTCGTCCTCGGCTCTGGCCTTGGCGCTTTTGCCGACGATCTCACCGAAGCTGCCCGCATTCCTTATGCCCACATCCCCACATTTCCGCATTCGACGGCGATTGGTCATGCCGGACAACTTGTGATCGGCAAGTGCGGCGATGTTGATGTTGCTGTGATGCAAGGACGGGTGCATCTGTACGAAGGCTATTCGGCCGCTGAAGTCGCGTTTCCTACGCGCGTGCTTGGGCGAACTGGGGTACGCGCTTTGATTCTCACCAACGCCGCCGGGGGCATCAACGTCGAGTATGGCCAGGGCGCGCTGGTCGTCATTCGCGATCACATCAATCTTCAAGGACAGAATCCGCTGACGGGCTTCAATGACGAGCGTTTTGGCGCGCGCTTCCCCGACATGACTTATACATACTCCAAGCACTATCGCGAGATGGCGCTGGAGGAGATGAGGAAGCTTTCGATTCCGCCGCGCGAGGGTGTCTATGCGGCACTGGCCGGGCCGAGTTATGAAACTCCGGGGGAGATTCGATATCTGCGCACAATCGGCGCCGATCTTGTCGGCATGTCAACCGTCCCGGAAGCAATCGCCGCGCGGCACATGGGGATGAACGTCTTGGCAATTTCATGTGTGACGAATATGGCCGCCGGCGTTCTCGATCGGGTGCTCGTCCACGAAGAAGTGCTCGAAGTGGGACGACGAGTGATGGGGCAGCTTATCGCGCTGCTGCGGGCTGTGCTGCCTCGGATAGCAGGGGAGTTGCAGAAGGTGGGCTAGAGGGACGAGCTACGCTCGGCTGGGACGGACGAATGCGTCCGTCCCTACGCAACCCTTACGGGCCAGAGGCCCGTCACTACATGAACATCGGCGGACTCAGTGGCGCTTGCGCGGTATGAACACTGGTTGCGGCGGACTGATGTCGTACGCTGCTGCGAAGCTTGCCTGGTTCAGGGCAAAGCTGGCTCGTCCGCGCGAATCGATGAAGAGAGGGCTGTTTGAGCGTTGTCGGGCAGCACGAAGAATTGCCCGCGCTTCGATTTCACGACCACAGCCCTGCGCGAACTGCCGACGCCGGGATCGACGACTGCCACAAATACCGCTCTGGCCGGGAAGTAGGGCGTGGCGCCGAACAGGAAACGAGCGCCGTCTCGAATCGAAAAAAGGCATGTACCTGATGCGTGAGATCGACAATGCGGAGGTTGGGCGCGATGCCATACATGACGCCCTTGCAGAGGGCCACCGAATCGTCCGCGACGCCGAAATCGGTCATGAAAACGACGGTTGGCGGAGGTTTGACGGCGTCCTGCTGTGCCAGAAGAGGGCTGGCGACGAGGAGTAGTAAGACGAACCACAATAAGACGAACCATAATAAGACGAACCATAAACGGAATATTCGTGCCGATTCTCTTGCCGGGGTGGATGTCATCCGCATAAAATCGAGCCCTCCGAAAAGGCTACTATAATCGGGGCAGCAAGAACTTAGCCGGTAATCGATTTAACTAAATCCGTTTACCCAGGAGAGAGGCAGCGATGTCCAACGTGATTCCTGAAAAATATGTCGACCTTTTCCAGAAGCGGGCTTTTGCCAGTTTGGGCACGCTCATGCCCGACGGGGGGCCCCAGGTCACTCCCGTCTGGTGCGACTTCGACGGCCAGCACGTTATGTTCAACTCGGCGCGCGGACGCCAGAAGGATCGCAATGTGCGCCGCGATCCGCGAGTGGCGCTGGCTATTGTCGATCCCGACAATCCCTATCGCTATCTGGAGATCCGCGGCACCGTGGTCGAGATTACTGAGGACGGCGCCGCCCAACACATCGACAAGATGGCGAAGAAGTATTTGGGAGTCGACAAGTATCCGTACGCGCAGCCGGGAGAGGTGCGCGTGCTTTACAAAATCCGGCCGGAGCATACGACCGTGATGGGGTAGACGGTTGCGCAAAGATGTCCAGCCCTTAAAAGGGCGTCTGATTTCGAATAAACTTCGACACCGCTAAAGCGATGCCTGATACGGAGTCTTCGTCTTTTTAGTAGTAGAGCTTTAACAGGCCGGCACGACTGAAGTCGTGCCCTTCCCAAAACCCGCACGAATCCGAGTTCCTCCGCAAGCTGTTAAAGGCCGCGGACAGGAGTGTCCGCGCCACACTCACTCTTTTTGTTCGATGACCTTTCCGCTGCAAACGAGTCCAACTCCCAATGGAACTTCAGAGGATCCTTTCCCGTATTAGAAGACAAGAGTCGAGGGATCCTGGTCGTCGTTTGTTTTCTGGAGGAGGCGTTTATGGAAGTTGGTAAGAATAGCGGCGGTAGCTTGCAGGCGATCAATGTTCAGGCCCACAGTATTTCGGCGCAGCAGGTGGTGAAGGCTGCGCACGAAGAACTGCTCCAGCTCATGCGGCAGCGTGCCGAGATTATGAAGCGCATTGGCACGGTGAAGCAGACGATTGCTGGATTAGCGAATCTTTTCGGGGACCAGGTGCTGGGCGACGATTTGCTGGAGCTGATTGACCGCAAGCCCAATGGCCGCCAGCCCGGCTTCACCAAGGCCTGCCGAAGGGTGTTGATGGAAGTCCAGCGTCCGCTTGGAGCCCGGGAGGTTTGCGCGGAACTGGAACGATATGCTCCCGCAATTTTGGCGCGGCACAAGGACCCGCTGGCCTCGGTCACAACCGTTTTGAATCGTCTGGTGGATTATGGCGAAGCTCGCAGCCGGAACAACGACCGGGGCCGGCGCGTGTGGGAGTGGATCAGCGAAACCGAACCGCCGGTGGACGCGATGCCTTCCAGGAGAACGGCCTGATAACGTCCCCTGTATCCGGCAGCGTGGGTGCTCCAAGGCGATTTATGGCATTCTCGACCTCAGCTTGATCATCTCGCCATCGACAGCGAACCTGCCGTATCCATGATGGTGGATGGTCTTGGGGTTCTTTTGCGCCGGATCGATCCAGGCCTTGAGCACTTCAAGGACGAAGAGATTGTATTTGTCGACCATGCGGGTGTCGGCCACCTTGCATTCCAGATTGGCGAAACACTCAGCCAGCAGAGGCGGAGCCACGCGCTCGGCTGGCGCCGGGGTCAGAGAGAATTTCTCGAACTTCTGCACGTCCCGGCCCGAGCAGTTGCCGACTTCCACGACTTTGGGCGCCAGTTCCATCGCCGGAACGGCGATCACGCACTCTTTCGTCGCCCGCAGTGCGGCAAAGCTGTGATTGGCGCTGCTGACCACACAGGCAACTAGCGGCGGCTCAAACTCGACCATCATATGCCAGGACATCGTCATGACGTTGGCGCGGCCCTTGAGGGCGGTCGTCAGTGTCCCGCCTCAGTTGGAAATGGAGAAAGCGTTCGTCCGTTAAGATAGCGGAGCGAACGTATGAAAAAAGAGCGCAAGCACTACACTGCTGAGGAAAAAGTGGCGGTTCTACGGCGCCATCTTTTGGACAAGGTCCCGGTTTCCGATCTGTGTGAAGAACTGGGGCTACAACCCACGGTTTTCTACCGCTGGCAGAAAGAGTTTTTCGAGAACGGAGCGGCCGCCTTCCAAACACCGGAACGTCCTCGCCGTCAGGCGGAGGAGAAGCAGAAGCGGATTGAGTTCTTGGAGAAGAAGGTGCAGACCAAGGACGAGGTCCTGGCCGAGCTGATGGCGGAGCACATCGCGTTAAAAAAAAGCCTTGGGGAACTCTGACCGAGACCTGGGTGCCGCACGATGTGCGGGATCAGGTGGTGGATTTCGTCCGGCGCTGGTCGCAGAAGACCGAGATCAGCGCCGGCCGATTCATTCATTGGCTGGGCGTCACTGCGAGTAAGTTCTACAACTGGCGGCAGCGCTATGGTCGGGCGAATGAGCACAACGGTTGGGTGCCCCGAGATTTTTGGCTGGAGCCGTGGGAGAAGGAAGCCATCATCGGCTTCCACCTGAAGAATCCATTGGAAGGTTATCGGCGACTTACGTTCATGATGTTAGATCACGATGTGGTGGCCGTGAGTCCGGCGAGCGTATGGCGAGTGTTGAAACAAGCGGGACTCCTCTCGCGCTGGAAACCGAAGCCGTCGCGCAAGGGGACCGGCTTCGAACAGCCGCTGCAGCCGCACCAGCACTGGCACGTCGATGTTTCCTATATCAACCTGTCGGGCACGTTCTATTACTTATGCAGTGTGCTGGATGGATACAGTCGTTTTCTGGTGCATTGGGATTTGCGGGAGTCGATGAAGGAAGCCGACATTGAGATGATTCTGGAACGAGCCAAGGAAAAGTACCCGGAAGCCAGGCCGCGGATAATCTCCGACAACGGACCGCAGTTCATCGCGCGCGACTTCAAGGAGTTCATTCGCATCTCGGGGATGACGCACGTGCGCACTTCGCCGTTTTACCCGCAGTCGAACGGGAAGATCGAACGCTGGCATAAGTCGCTCAAGCGGGAGTGCATCCGGACACTGACTCCGTTAACGCTGGACGATGCACGCCGCTTGATTCAACTCTACGTGGATCACTACAACACGATGCGCCTACACAGTGCGATCGGCTATGTGACGCCGCAGGATCGGCTCGCCGGACGACAGGCCGAGATCCACGCGGCTCGCGATCGCAAGTTAGAAGAAGCTCGTCGCCAGCGGCAACTCCGACGGCAGCAGACGGCGTCTTGGAGGTTTGCACCCTCTTCCACGCCAGCTACAATGACCTCGCCGGGTGAAACGGAAGCGGGCTCTGCCGGGAGGCAACCATGCTGAGGGATAACCTGGTGGGGCTCATCGAGCCGATGCTCAGCAGCGCGGGAGTTGATCCTCTCGCGCTCTGCATGCGAGGAAAAAGCCATCGGACGATAGACCCCCATGCCTTGAAAATCCCCGCCCCGAAGGGGCGGAATCTACACTAACGGAGAACGCCGCTTCTCCATTTCACGCTGAGCCAAGACATCAGCAGCACCACCGGACCCGGTTCGAGCAACTGGTAGACTTTCGACAGAGGCAGATCTTTCATCACGGTCACGGCTCCTGGAACCCTTCTGCAATGATAGTCAACCGTTGGCAGCCGTCGTTCTCGCCCGCCGTCTGCATCGCGGAAAACTGGATTGCAGCGATAAAACATTTCGATTGAACTGGGGCGCGGACGCCACCTAGAGTGTGTTGAGTGCCGCATAGCCGTACTCGAACCCAAGGTTTCTTGAGACCCCTGCCGGTGCCGGAGTCTGCCCGTGCGCGGTTCCGGCCGTCATTCGGGAATTATCAGTTGGACGAGGTCCTACGATGAGATGTCTGAGGGGCCGGGCATCCCGCGTCCGCACTATCAGGCGCTTTTCCCATTGTCTTCTTGTTTTAAATGATTCGCAGGGAGGCACGGAGTGCGAGGCAGCCGCAGTTGTGTCCTCCAAGGACTAGGAAAGCACAACCTTATTCAGACCTTTGCTGGGGACAGATGAGATGTCTCAATTGAGCGGGACGGAGGAACTGCCAAACACTAAAAGAACGGTAAGACAGATGCATCGTCGGTGATCGCCGTGGGTGAAATGGGTTGCACAGACGTGCCATTCCCGAGCTGCGGTTTTGTGCAACCTAAACCCGGCGGCAGATGCCGCCGGATGAGCCGCTACTGGCTGTAAACGCTAGAAACGCAATTGCGGTCCGAAGGTCACTTTTAGATTGTTATGGCCACCGTGATCGAAGTAGATTTCATCGCCGGCCTCTAAGCGAAGTCCGATCGGTCCTGCGAAGGCTTCGATACCGCCGCCTGGATACACAGCGAAATCCGTTGTGCCATTATTGAGCCCGACCGCGCTAGTAAAGCCAGCCGAGGCATTCTGAGTGTTGATTGTGAAACTGTCAAACCCGGCTTTGCCTGTAACGAAGACCCGAAATGCTCCCGACCCAGTTTGAAACTTAGGTCCAAACAGACCGTGCAGTGTGCGCAAATTCGAACTCACGAGTTGCGTGGTTACACCGTTGCTGAACGTGTTGGTGAAGTTGCGCTTGAAATCGTAGGCCATTTCCGCTTCGAGTTGGATATTAGGGTGTACGTTGACGGCGGCCCGGCCTCCCACGCCAACAAAGTTGCTGACCGGATCCGTTTGGGCGAACCTGAAATAATCGGCAAAAACACCAACTTCGATGTGATCGGAATGCTCTTGCGCCATCACGACAGGTGCAGCCGCAAAGAACAGCGCGGTCATGATGAGCCCTAGATAACGATTCATACCAATTTCCCCCTATATGGTTTAAACGTTAGACCTTTTCTGCCGCTTGCAGCCAAGAGAGCATACGGAACTGCCTCGGCAGAGCGGAGATAAGATGAAATAGGACCGTGCCAGGTTGGCTCGAAGAGCTGGATATAACCTAGTGATATCCATCTCTTTCGTCAGTAACAATCAGGGCTAGGCGTTACGCCCTCTCGAGAGGTGACCCATCCATTAAGGAGTCATAGGAACCTTCAGAACTACCCGAACGCGAGATAGTTGTACTGGATATCTTCTTCAAACATCCGGTTTGCTCTGATTGTCAACAGTGCGGATTTTACAGATATTGTGCGGGGAAGCCTGTCGCATTTTTCTGAAGGGAACATGATGAACAAGAAGCCGGCAAAAGTTGATTTACTCTCCGTTGAAGGAACCGTCTCGACTCGGGCTGAGAAGAAGCAAGTCGAGGAACGCCTGGCAATTGGCGCAGATGTCGTTTATGAGACCATCCGGCGCGAAGGCGAAGAGGAACTGCGTCGCACCCCGGCGGCATTGGCATGGTCGGCGTTCGCGGCTGGGCTGTCGATGGGCTTTTCGTTCATTGCGGAGGGCGTGCTAACCTCCCGCTTGCCCGATCAGCCGTGGCGGCCGTTGATATCGCGCGCCGGATACTGTGTGGGATTTCTCATCGTCATCCTAGGACGCCAGCAACTGTTTACAGAAAATACTCTGACTGTAGTCCTGCCTCTCCTATTAAGCAAGGACTTGTCCACATTGCTGCGGATGCTTCGCTTGTGGGTCATCGTACTGGCTGGGAACCTTGTGGGAACGTTCTTGTTCACGCTATGCCTCGGAAGAATCAGCCTCTTCGATGCGCACACTCAACAGTGTTTGACAGGGATTGGCATCGAGCACATCGGCGCGAGCTTTGGGATCGTGCTGGTCCGCGCCGTCTTTGCCGGTTGGCTGATCGCATTGATGGTGTGGCTGCTTCCAGGCGCGGAATCCGCACGAGTCAGCATTATCATCATCGTGACCTACCTCATCGGAATCAGTGGATTCAACCACATTATCGCGGGATCGACCACGATGATATTTCTGGTTGTTACCAAAATCATTTCATGGCAAACGTATGTTGTGGAATTCTTTGTTCCCACACTGCTAGGCAATGTCATCGGCGGATTCGCTCTCGTGGCTGCGTTAGGTCATGCCCAGGTCGTAGGCGGAAAAGAACGATAAAGGCAAAGAGAAAACCAAAGAGCCGGCGCCGACTAAGCGAGTGATCCTCACACTCTGACCCGGGGGTGCAACTACAGAATTGTCCTGTGCAGGACTCCAGACAATGCCCGATTGTTGCGGCCACTTTCCATTCGATAGCCTGTTGTCTGATGACACGTTCGAGAAGGAGACATAACAATGCGCTTTCGCTTTTTAACATGCTTAATGGTCACCGGCCTGTTGCCCATCGCCGCCGCCCAGCAGAATTCAATGGGTTCTTCCCACCGGACTGTCCAATCTTCTTCGGGGCTCAGTGCAGCCGATCACCGATTCATCAACGAGGCGGCGCAAGGAGGTCTGGCGGAGGTGGAACTCGGCCAGTTAGCGGTTCAAAAAGCTACCAGCGATGATGTGAAGAAGTTTGGGCAGCGAATGGTCGACGATCATAGTAAAGCCAATGACAAGTTGAAAGAGCTTGCTGCTAGCAAGGGCATAAACTTGCCGCAAGCCCCCAACGCAAAGCAAGAAGCCGCGAAGGATCGTCTCTCAAAGCTCTCCGGCGACCAGTTCGACAAAGCCTATATGAGAGACATGTTGCAAGAATCACAAGAAGGATGTGGCTGCATTTCAGGCCGAAAGCACTTCGGGCCGGGACACAGATGTAAAGAACTTCGCCGCGCAAACTCTGCCCACTCTGCAAGATCACCTTAAGGAAGCGGAAAATATTACTTCAAGAGTTACACAGGCCCGGGGAGCCATGGCGCCGTCTAACGCGTCGCAGCAGTGAAGTGATTTTGGATGATCCAGCGGTAGTAGAGTGATTTTGCAAGATCTAAACGAGAGGGCGTGAGACGACGAGAGATGGTAAATACAAAACGGACGAAAACTAAGACGACAAAACGGTGGGTCGCCGGAGTCACGACGGATTCTACGCATCCTCCACCTGGGCTTTTCACTAAGGGCGCGGCAACAGTAGCCCGAGTGCTGGCTTCGAAAAGCGTTTCACCTAAAGGGACTGCTTCCGGCATGCGAATGCTCACATACTTCGTCAACCGGGCCGGGCGCGGCCTCACAGCGGGGCGCCGGGCTGAACTGGAAAAAGCGAAGGCCTTGCTTTCAAAACGGATCCAACGAGCAAAACCATCTGCTCGTCAGAAGGCCACCTGAATAAGGAGATGAAAATCAAATGCCAGAGCGAGAAACACTGGAACGAGCCAAAGAGGACGCACGCGAGGGTAAGTCGCCTTCAACTCAAGCCGGAGCATTTGTCCGGGAAGAGATACATCATATACGCGAGAAAAAACATGGTGCGCGTTCGCCGCAACAGGCGATCGCTATCGGCTTATCCAAAGCGCGACGAGCTGGGGTGAAGTTGGGCGCGCCGAAAGGCCCTGCTTCCACCCGCAAAAAAGCGCAGCAAGATGCGCGGGCTGGGAAGGAAGGGCACAAAACGTCAGTGACACGCTCGCGTGCCGTGGAGGGCGCTCTAGAGCGCGAATCTCACAGTGCAGCCAGCCACGAGGCGCTCTCTCGTCACGCGAAAACATCGGCCGTGAAGCGGGGCAAACAGAGTCGCCGAAAGGCTGCCGCAAAAGCATCGCGAACGCGCAAAGCCGCTTAAGCATTGTCGGAGTGTCGGAGCGCCGCGGCCGTGAGCCCGTCGAGAGACTTCAGGCGGCACGATTCTGCTCACCAATTCGCGTTGCTCCCGATCGGCTCAGCGCCCGCTGGATTGCTGTCAAGACAGCATCATAGGAGGCGAGCATTTGGTGCTGGCGAGGGGCTCGCGTCCACCACAGAGACCTTATCTTGAGATTGCCGGCGCTGAGATCGCTCAAGTCTGAGATGAGAGCCTCCGGCGCCGGATCCGGCAAGGTTCCCGGCGCGCTCTGCACAGCCTCGATTATGCGAGATTTTATTTCCGCAACGTCTTGTACGCCAGTTAACGTAACATCATATTCCCATCGCCGGATATCGCTCGCCGTGTTGACAATGACCGAGTGAGTGAACAAATCCGCATTGGGGATAACTACGCGTCTTTCGTCATAGGTTTTTATGATTGTCGCTCTGGTCTGAATTTCCTGTACCGTTCCTTCAAAAGCATCGATCTTTATTTCATCTCCGACTCGAAATGGCTCCGCCCACAACAACAGCAGACCCGCAAGGAAGTTCTGCAAGATATTTTGAAAGGCAAATCCAATGGCGACGCTGCCGATCCCTAGTAGTTTGATCAGATCGCCAGCTTGAAAGGAGGGAGCGACAATCGAGAAAGCTACCAGAACACCGAGCAAGATGGTTGCTGCTGCAGCAAGTCGGGAGAAAACCACACCCAGGTTTTCGCGGTGGCCGCGGGTGGTGCGGCGAATTAGACGGCCGACAAGGGCACTTAGCACGTAAAAAAGAAAAAAAACTGCAAGGGCCAGGATCAACGATGGAAGTCTTGAGATACCGGTTTCTATCATACGGCGAGCGGACTCCCAAAACTTATCGAAATTCAATTCCATATTTACCTGTCGCCGGTTTACGCGCGCTTCGGTTCCGGCGTCGACGGGGGTGTGATGACCTGCCAAAAAAGAAGGTTGTGTGGGCAGAGAGTGGATTCTGAAGCCACGGTACAGCATCTCCCGTATTGTTTGCCGCTATCTTGCTTTCTAGAATGCAGAAGTACGATTGACTCTTCAGGCCGCATGAATATTGCCCAGCTTGTGCCCCTCGAAAAGTGTTGCGCCCTGCTTCTGCGTACTGATAGCGACATTAGAATTGGTATTCGAAGGTAGACTGTTGGTACATTTGCGCCGCGTTTTCGACCCAGCGTCTGAAGATGATTGAGCCATTGTGAGAAATCAAGGGTCACTTCATGTCAGAAAACGAACAAAGCCCGCTCCCGAGGAATAGGCCGAGCGGTCTTTGGCGATGGGTCGCCGGAATTGGCCTACTCTGCCTGGTGGCGGTCGCAATAATTGGCGTTGTGGTTTACCGCGCCGAACCGACCCTGCGCGGAATGGTGATTGAGACTCTGTCGACCAGATTCAAGAGCAAGGTTGAGCTTGACGACTTCCATGTCTCGCTGCTCAAAGGACTTCAAGTTTCGGGCGCCGGTCTCAGAATTTTCGGAGAAACAGACCCTAATAATTACGAGCCAGGATTTCAGCCGATCGTTAATGTTGCAGAGTTCCGCTTTCATATGGGGATTCGAGATCTTTTTCGCTCTCCCGTGCATGTCGACACGGTATTCGTAAAGGGATTGCAGTTGAATTTGCCACCTAGAGAACATCGCAGCGAGATGAATAAGATGAAGCCCAAGGGTGGCAAGATAAAGATCATTGTGGATAAACTCATCTGCGATAGAGCACAACTGATCGTTAATACTTTACGGCCGGGCAAGCTGCCTTTGGAATTTGACATCGAGAACTTGAAAATGACGAGAGTCGGGCCTGGCTTACCTATGCATTTCGATGCGAACCTCACCAATCCCAAGCCCGTGGGACAGATCCAGTCAAGTGGTCTGTTTGGGCCGTGGCAACCAGACAGCCCGCGCGACACTCCGGTAAGCGGGATCTATTCGTTCGCCCACGCGGACCTGGGCACGATCAAAGGCCTTGGTGGAATTCTTTCGTCGACTGGAAAATACGCTGGCATTCTCGACAACATTGTCGTGGACGGCGCGACCGACACCCCGGATTTCCGCATTGCGACCAGCGGACACCCTGTTCCCTTGCATACTGACTTTCATGCCGTCGTCGACGGAACGAGCGGCGATACATACTTACAGCCGGTCAAAGCCAAACTTCTGAGTTCATGGTTGGTGGCGAATGGATCGGTAGTGCGGATGAAAGACCCCAATGGCCACCGTGTGGAACTGGAGGTTGTGATCGAGAAGGGAAAGATCGACGATCTGCTGCGTTTGGCGATCCGAACCGAGCCTCCGGTTATGACCGGCTCGATTCGTTTGAAAACGAAGTTTGACCTGTCGCCCGGCAAGGCTGACTTCGCCAATCGACTGAAGTTGGCAGGAAGCTTTCAAGTGTCTGGGGCACACTTTACAAACGACAAGTTCCAGGAAAAAGTCGACGCCTTAAGTGCTAAAACCCAAGGCAGACCGAAGGCGGCTCAGGACATTGCCGACAACGTAAGCTCCGAGATGAAAGGCACATTCAGTCTCACCAACGCTCTTATTTCCTTTCCCGAATTGCAGTTCCGGATTCCTGGCACCCAAGTTAACTTGACCGGGACTTACAGCCTGGATGGAAACGAATTCGATTTTCATGGCAAAGCGCGCCTGGACGCGAAACTCTCGCAAATGGTAACGGGGTGGAAGTCGATTCTGCTGAAACCGGTGGATCCGTTTTTCAGGAAGAACGGTGCTGGAACTGAAATTCCGGTGAAGGTGTCGGGCACGAAATCAGAACCCCACTTCGGCGTCGATGTTGGGCACAAGGATAACGCCGAGCACACTCAAAAGAATTAAGCACTCACCACTTTGTATGAAGCGTAGCGAATGACATTCTTCATCGCGCATACAGTGAATGCTGTACATGCAAGCCATATTGTTGGTACTCGCATGTCCTGTCTTTCTTCTTAGCGTCTAACTCCTTAGCATCTAACGAGGCGATAGGAGGACCTATGCGCAAAGACGAGCTGCTGAAAGCTGACCTGCTGAGCGAAATACTGCTGCTGGGTAGCGGCGTGGCGATATTGATGACCTTCGTGATGATCGTGGTGGCTTCGCTTGCAAGCGCAGCGGCGGTGCAATAGATCTTTAGATCTTCCGCGACAACCGGACGAACGATTGAGCTTGTCATCTCTCTACAAACACTCGGCGAGTGAACTACGGCTTCGACTGGATAGGCAGGTGGCTGCTGAGCACTTATCGTTCATGTCGTGGAGCCATTTCATGGATCTCGAGGCGAGGGTCCGAATTCCCCGACCGAATCCGATCAATGTTAGCGAGTCTTTTCAATGAGCTTTAAGTGAAGGGGTGCACTTGAAATGGCGGGAACTGAATCGTAATCCAAATTCAAATTAAGGAGAAAGGCAAATGAACTCTGATCAGATGAAGGGCAAGTGGAAACAGATGAAAGGGTCGGTAAAAGAGCGTTGGGGCAAATTGACAGACGATGACCTCGACGTCATCGACGGGCAGCAGGATCAATTGATCGGAACGATACAGGAAAGATATGGGATTGCCCGCGAGGCAGCTCAGAAGCAAGTCGACGAATGGAACGCCGCTGCAGCCCGCGAATCCGATGTTGAAGAGCAGCGCCATTTTGGGAGACGCAAGGCTAGCTGACCTCTCCGAACGCGCCTCTCGAATGGGGAAGCCATTTGTCGGCTTCCCTTTTTTTGTTTTGAGGAATCAATAGAAGCCCGCGAGCGCAAGATGCTGTTCGGTGCAGTTCGCAATGTGTGATGGCCGCTGCGCTGCGGATGGTACTTTTTGGGCCAAGCGCGAAGGCAGGCCGCACAGTCCGTTCATTTAGAATCGCCGACCGGCCCATTGACGGGGAACCGGCCAATTCGGAGGACCCCGGCCAATTACTTCGGGGCCTTCCAAATGTAGAAGTTCGCTTCATCTGACAAAGTTTCGATTCCCAAGCCTGTCGAGGCCGAGGCACGATGAACGGCGGATCGCAGGTTGGCCAGCGTTATCCCATCCACCTCCGTCAGGGGAATCTTGATTGCCGAGCCGGTGGGCAAGGATTCCAGATCCTGAAAAATCCCCCCCAGCAAATCATGGTGTTTCCCGCGGCGTGTCCTCCGAATGTCCGCCAGAATGACGCGTTCGTATTTAGCCGGGCTCTTATGCGCCTTGCCGCCAGTTTCTTTTGCCATACGCACCTCGTACTGTTAGGCAGCGTTACATTATTCTAATGTTTTGTTGTCAAGTATTTTGTTTAGTTGCATTAATAATTCTTTTATTATACTGTATTCGCCGTGTGGGATGCGCATCACCACGTTAAGGTTTCCACCTGCTTTCTTTAATTCTTGTGCATGAAGTATTTTCACCCTTTTTTACTGGGGAGTGTACAGTCGAGAACTTGAGGTTGGTGAGAATATGGACAAGAAGTATCCGTGGCAAGAGTCTTACGAAGCGGCCCTGCTGGAACTTCGCCCGGAAGCATTGCAGCAGCAAATTAACGAAGCGGAAAAAGCAATCCAGCAACGAATCGCAGAGCGGAGAGAAAATAATTCCAGTTCTGCGGAGGAATGTCATGCGCTCGACGATGCTTTGCGGATGCTGCGGTTCCTGGCGAGCACCGAATGCAAAATCCAGCGCGCAACCGTACCCCGCTCGACTCAAGGTCAGGCGGCATCATGAACCACATCTCTTTGAAGGCGAGGAGGACGAGGTTTTCGAAGGCTGGAAATTGCCGGAACTTCCTCATGTCATCGCGGGCCAGAAGAGATGCGTTGGCCGAAAGACTCGACAAAACGTGGGGCGAACTCCGCCGGCATGAGCATGTAATAATTGAGAGAGATTGGGAGAAGATGTTACGGCTCGCGGCCGAACTCGATGCGCGTCGGCGGCAGCTAGATGTTGCGAACAAGCACGGCGACAGTTGTTAGGTTTCTCACCCCTCCATGGCACGCAAGAAAGCACACGTGGCGTTTGCATCAGCGGTGATGCTGCTCTTACTGCGCCGCTTGAAGCGAAATCCCCTGGGTGTGGTGGAGACGGGGGGCGTCCCGGTACGCTATACACGGCCCATCAAGACCAAAACAAGCACAATGATAAGGAGCAAGCCGAGACCACCACTGGGATAATATCCCCAGCCGGTGCTGTAAGGCCAAGTGGGCAAGGCACCAATGAGAAGTAGGACCAGGATGATCAGCAGAATTGTGTACATAACTCGCTCCTCTTGAAATCAATGTCACCGGCAGGCCAAGACCGCCGATCTGGGTTCACAATAGGAAGCTTACATTGCATATCTGCGACCTCAACATCCGTTCAAATCCGTAGCCTCCGGTGTTTGGTTATGTACATGCGACAGATTGGTGGTGCAGACTGTGGCCTCGTGGCGATCAGGCAGGTTGTAACAAGATCCAGCAATTAGTAACGGCCAAGCCGTTGCGGCCTGACCGTTATGTACTGCTGTCAAACTTGGATTTATCTTGGGTTCGTATTCGCCGCCTGATCCCGTCCCCGGGCTTGATCCGAGACTTTCCTTAGTGTGGAAAGGAGCGGTTCGCTCGCTGGTGGAGGAGCGACCCTACCCCTCAGGATATCATCGGCCGGAATCATCTTGCCGAACAGGAGCGCGGTTTCATCATGGTCCTGCTTGACAGCCGTGCCGGAGAGATCCACGCCGGCAAAGAGGCCGCGGGCACGAGAATAAGTCAAAATCTTGTCACTCATCTCAACGTCCGTATCCGCTGCAGCGTTCCGTCCCACTGGACCGGCAGCCGCGGAAGCATCTCCTCCAAGTTTGAAATGGTCGGACATCAGGTGCTCCATTCCCTGTTGGCCCATAAATACCAGCACTAAATCGGTAGCCTCGCCACCGAGTTGAAGCCCCCAGCTACCGCCGGTAATATCGATTGGAAGGGGAGCACTCCATCCGTTTTCCGTGCGGCAGCTTGCTACCCCCTTGCCGTGTTCGCCGCCGAACCCGATAGCGATCTTGACCAAGGAAGGAATAACAGCGATGCAGCCGGCATGATCGATGATCTTGTCGGGAATCGCATGGTCGGGAGTCGCCATCACTTCCGACAGAACAGCCGCAGATTTGTCAATACGCTTGTCTATATCGGAGCGATCTTTGTCGGCCGCCCAGGCCAAGCTCGCGCAGATTAGAGCTATGGTGGTCAGACTCAAGAGAAATTTCGTTGCCTTCATGTGAACCTCTTCTGTGCCCAATCTGATGTGCCCAATCTGAGCACCGGGATTTGTTGTTGCTGACCCAATCTATCTGCAAACAGTCACTTCGATCCATCCCGTCGAAACCTGAGATCGGCCGGGTCCATGCCGTAGACGCATCCTCTAGCAGGCTGCGGAAAAGTTGGTTTTGACTTTTTGACTTTGCTTTGCAGGAGCACGGCTGCAGCCGCCGTAAGTGCCGCAGATCACGTCCAAGCAGCTCAGCAATCTGGCGGTGCTGATACCGAACCCTAAAGACGCAAGGGGCAATGATTTATCAAGTTATCGCTTTAATTCCTCAGGGTTCTTGCTGTATTGATAAGCACAGGTGACGTACCACAGTCCAACCGCCTACATGGAATCCTGAAGCAAATACAGAGTCGCCGGGATTTCCTATAGCCGCCGAGCCGGCTAAGCTGCGAGTCATCAAATTCTTCTCGTCTGTACCCCACCTACCGAGCAGGAGCCGATCTAAAATTGGCTCCTGCTCCTCGCCCTTTGTTGTTGCGTAGGGAAGGGAAAATAGCGGCACGGTAGGAGAACCGCGATAAACCACCACCCTCAGATTGGCGCTTCAGGCAGATGACTCACGCTGAAAATAGAATCCTGCGCGAAGTATTTTGACCCCTCCAAGCGTCGAAGGCAACCGATCAATGCACTACCGAAGATGGCGACGGCGACTTCATCGGAAGACTCGACAGCTGCTTTTGCGGAGCGGCTCGAACAAACTAGGGTATTTCCTGTTACCTACGGCTAAAGCCAATCGAGCGACCAGACTACCATGCTGTTCATTCGGTGATTGACTGTATTGCGACAGTTATGACGCATCCCCTCTAATGGGCTCTGAAAGGCAGACATAAATGACCACCAGGATAGCGCTAAACCAACAGTCTGACTCCACCCATCATTTGAAGAGCATCTTTGAGCAATCGCTTGCCGTGTTGTGCGACAAAGACAACGATGCGGCACCAACAAATACTCAAAACGGATGCCTGCGTCATTCACTGCCTCTGCATATGGATACGGCCGATCTTCAGAAGCGTGCCTTAGACGATGCGGCCAAAGCTTTGGCGACACTTTGGAAGATCTCGGACCCCGGACGCGCCAAACTGCAAGCCCGAGAGACGCACTGCAACAGGTAAATATCTTGATCCATCCGAACCTCGCCAGGTCCAACAATGGAACAGACTCCTCCGCGCTCTTGACGCTGACATACAGGGTTTTATGCGCCTAACTACAAATCACATCGCATTGGCAGCTCTTCTTGGGGCGAGTAACGTTACTGTGTCCACTAGTGTGTGGCTGCTCCATTGTTCTAATCTTCTGGTCATTGACTTGGTGAGCGGCCGCCGCAGCGTGGTCTGAAGAAGGTAAGAATCAGAAGCGTTACGCGTTTAGTCTAGACTCTCAATCCACGAAACCCGCAGCAGTAGAGAAAACACCGGGTAAAACGAGGGAAGAGGGGCCAGAGGAATCACAATGCAAGTCCGTTTCATTCGTATGCTATTGTTCGCTTCATTCGCGGTGCTGTGTATGTCGGCGGCATCGTTCGCAGCGATAGGTATTACAGTTGCGTTTGCCCCGCCGCCCCTCCCAGTGTATGAGCAACCACTATGCCCCGGAGACGGTTACATTTGGACCCCTGGGTATTGGGCTTGGGGGGATGACTTTGACGATTATTACTGGGTGCCTGGCACCTGGGTGCTTGCTCCCGAAGTAGGCTTTTTATGGACGCCTGGTTACTGGGGATGGGGAGGAACGGGATTTGTCTTCTATGACGGGTATTGGGGACCCCAGGTTGGGTTCTACGGCGGGATCGATTACGGCTTTGGCTATTTCGGGGTGGGCTTTGAAGGCGGGCGTTGGGACAACGGGCACTTTTTTTACAACCGCGAAGTGACCAATGTGAACATCAACAACATTCATAATGTTTACGACACAAGGGTCCACGAGACCACGGTAAACCACGTCAGCTACAACGGGGGCGAGGGTGGAGTTACAGCGCGTCCGACGGCTGAACAAGAAGCCGCGGCGCATGAGAGACAAATCGCTCCAGTCGCCGCCCAAACGCAACATCAGCAGCAGGCGCGTGGTGACCCGCAGCAGCGCGCGTCGGCAAACCGTGGCAGGCCAGCCATCGCAGCTACACCTAAGCCCGGTGATTTCAAAGATCACGGCGTCGTAGCAGCCCGAGAAGCAGGTGGTACGTACACGCCTCCAGCTAATCGTGGCGGAAATGTGGCGCGTGCAGAAACGAACGCGGTACGTGCAGAAAACAACGCGCCTCGACCGAGCACGCCGGGGCACGTTCGCGACCTACCGCCCGCGGAACGGCCGGCCGCGCCAAATACAGGCGACGCAAACCTGGATAAGAAGTATCAGCAGCAACAAAACAAGCTATCCGCGCAGCAGGAAAAGGAACGGCAAAAAGTCGCCAAGCAGCAGGAGAAAGAAGACCAAAAGGTGGCGAAGCAGAATAACGACGCGGCAAAACAACAGGTAGAGCAGCGTCACCAGCAACAGACGCGGCAATTACAGCAAAAACACCAACAGCAGCAACGGCAGTTGCAGCAGAAAATGCAACCAGCGCCTCGGGAGGCAAGACCTCGCTAGGCTAAGGCTAGGAGCGGCGCTTTGAATCGCCGGCACCTTTCATAGTTCACTTCGTTCTACACATGTCTTTTAGGAATGTTGTTTTTGGCAATTTAGATTCGGCGGATAGGATGCGTGACCCGTCCTGACGTTGTTCCGCTTCGGACAGATCTGAGACAGGGAAACGACGAAAACCTGTGCCGCATCATCTCCAGCCGCCTTTGACTTCGCCCAAGACTAGCGCAGCACGATTCGTTCTGGCATCAGGTGTATTGCTTAGATTCTCTGGACTTGAAGTCGTAAAGAAGCGTGCAGTTATCTCACAACATGTCAAGATTCGATCGGCAAGAGGCGTTCAATGGTTGCCAGCAGTTCTTCTCGCGGAGCAGCCTTCACGCAGAATGCATCCACGCAATTATTGGCGCTCTGGGGTATGCTCACGGATCCTGAGTAGATGATTACCGGCAACATTGGATGCCGCTGCTTGATTAGGTAAGCCAGTTGCCCACCATCCACTTCAGGCATCTCGTAGTCCAGAATTGCCACATCGGTTGCCGCTAACAATGCAGGATTAAGCGCCTCTTCAGGAGATGACGTTGCAAAAACTTCGAATCCCAGGCTTTCGAACACCGACTTATAAAGCAATAGCAATGTCCGTGAATCATCTACGAACAGCAGACGCGGACCTGTAGACTTTGGGGAGACTCGGTGCGGGGAGTGAGACGGAACTTCCCCAGGGACGGTAGAAGCGGTTTCAACGGTTGCAATCGACCGGTTCTCGGACATGAACATTCTCCCAGCCATTGCCATTCCTTCTATACGTTAGGGCAAAGGCGTGCACTGAACAATGCGTGGAATCCTGTATTCGTGAGAGGAGATATGGCGCTCCGTATGAATCCGTAGAAGTATGAAGATGTACCGACGGCCCTGGCAGGGGCAAAATTGTGTTCTGTGTTTTCTCCGATTTCTATTTTTCAACCGCTGATGGGAGTGCGCAGCTCTAACTGCAGTCCACATCTCCTAAGGACCCTTGTACAAGCCTCTCGTCGACGCTTTACACGAATCCACCGATAGCCTCGCCCCACCCCGGTGAGTACAGTCAAGCTCCGCGATTCGATCGGAAGGGGGAATCATCATGCGGAACATTGGAACTACGAGGACAAAGAACACAGCCAAGGATTGGGTGCGACTGGCTGCCAAATTGAGTCTTCTATTTACCGAGCCAAAGGTTCGGGCCGCGGTTGGCGACGGGATCAAGGACAGTGTGGACGATGTATCCGATACGGTTGCCAACAAGTATGCAGATATGACCGACACCGTCGCCAGCAGGTACGAAGACGCTGTCGATCGGCTCAAAGCCGCCGCCGATGCTTTTCAGGGCAAAGGCCACGGGCCCTCACGACTGACCGGGTTCTTGCTTGGTGTTGGAGTCGGAGCGGGATTGGGAATTTTATTGGCGCCCGCTTCCGGCAGCGAGATCCGCGAATCGGTTCGCGATACGGCCGTCGGTGTGACGAACAAGATTCGTCGCTCGGTGACGAGCATGCCGTCCACGGGCACCGAAGGATGACTCCCGATACCGAGGTGCCCCTAAAACCGCGGTGCCCCTAAACATACATCATAAGGTGCGCCTCAAGCGGGGTGTCCCAGGTGGAAGCGATTGTAGAGGCGCCACCGGAGGCGACGACTGCACAAGTAGTGGCCGTTTCGCTGAATCTCATTTCCTTTCCGGAGTCCCTGTCCTTCTTCGCGCAGCCTGACGAGCCGAGCTTCGGTGACCAGCCTTTGTTGGCCGGTCACTGTTGGCCGATCACAGATCGCAGTGCGGAAATCCTTGCGGAGCCTGAGTGCGAGCCTCGCCCGGAGGCTTCCTGGGATCCGCCGGAAGCGCCTTTCCGCCCTCTGACTACAGCAAAGACCCTAGAGTCAGCCTGAAGTTTTTCATGTAAAAACACCTATGTTTGGCGGCAAATCCTCGACTTAGGTATCAGAGCACCAGATCTTCCCTCCATTCAGGAGAGCACGATGAAGAGAAACCACCAAGCCGCGGCGACTGCGGTGGTCAATGGCGGACCCCGCGCGGTCGAGAAGAGTAACGGGAATTCCATTCGTGTGGCTGAGTCTGCTTCGGCTGACCTTAGGGCGATCCTCGCCAGCCTTCAAACCATGCGTGACGGCGACTTCTCGGTCAGGCTCCCGGGATCTTGGACCGGCTTGAAAGGGAAGATTGCCGACACCTTCAATTCGATTGTCGCTGCCAACCAGCAGATGGCGCAGGAACTGAAGCGCGTTGGGCAGGTGGTAGGCAAGGAAGGAAGGACCCGCGAGCGCACGCGTTTTCATGAAGCCAGGGGTGCGTGGGGTGACATCGAAGTCTCGGTAAACACGCTGGTCGAGGATTTGCTTCGGCCAACTGCCGAGGTTACCCGCGCCATCGCGGCCGTCGCCCAGGGCAACCTGACCCAAACCGTTCGCCTGGACGTGGACGGCCGGCCGCTGGAAGGCGAGTTCCTGCGCTCCGCCAACATCGTCAACACCATGATTCAGCAACTCGGCGTTTTCACCGCCGAGGTGACACGTGTGGCCCGCGAGGTCGGCACCGACGGCAAGTTGGGCGGCCAGGCGCAGGTCCCGGGCGTCGCCGGCACTTGGAAGGATCTCACGGACTCCGTCAACTCAATGGCCAGCAACCTGACCGGTCAGGTGCGCAACATCGCCGAAGTTGCGACGGCGGTGGCCAGCGGCGATCTTTCCCGCAAGATTACCGTCGATGTGCGCGGTGAAATTCTTCAGCTTAAGGAAGCCATCAACACGATGGTGGACCAGTTGCGCTCGTTTGCGTCCGAAGTAACGCGCGTCGCACGTGAAGTAGGCACCGACGGCAAACTCGGCGGTCAGGCCGTAGTTGTGGGCGTGGCTGGCACCTGGAAAGATCTCACCGACTCCGTGAACGCCATGGCCGGAAACTTGACGGCACAAGTCCGCAATATTGCCGAGGTGACCACCGCTGTGGCCCGCGGCGACTTGTCGCGAAAGATCACGGTCGACGTAAAGGGCGAAATCCTCGAACTCAAGGACACCATCAACACCATGGTGGACCAACTCAACGCGTTCGCCGGCGAAGTCACTCGCGTGGCGCGTGAAGTTGGTACAGAGGGCAAGCTGGGCGGCCAGGCGCAAGTGTTCGGCGTGGGCGGAACGTGGAAAGATCTGACGGACAACGTCAACTTCATGGCCAGCAACCTCACCGGCCAGGTACGCAACATCGCCGAGGTGGCAACGGCCATCGCGAATGGCGATCTCTCGCGCAAGATCACAGTGGACGTACGCGGCGAAATTCTGCAGCTGAAGGAAACACTGAACACGATGGTGGATCAGCTCAACCGCTTCGCTGGAGAAGTGACGCGTGTGGCGCGCGAGGTCGGCAGTGAAGGCCGACTGGGTGGACAGGCCAACGTGCCTGGCGTCGCCGGCACCTGGAAAGATCTCACCGACTCCGTTAACTCGATGGCCGGAAACCTCACCGGTCAGGTGCGCAACATTGCCGAGGTGACAACAGCTGTGGCGCGCGGCGATTTGTCGCGCAAGATTACGGTCGACGTGAAGGGCGAAATTCTCGAACTCAAGAACACCATTAACACGATGCTCGATCAGCTCAATGCCTTTGCGGGCGAAGTGACGCGCGTGGCCCGCGAAGTGGGCACGGAAGGAAAGTTGGGAGGACAGGCTCAAGTCCCCGGAGTCGCCGGCACGTGGAAGGATCTTACGGACAATGTGAACTTCATGGCCAGCAACCTGACCGGGCAGGTACGAAATATCGCCGAGGTCTCCATGGCGGTAGCCCGAGGCGATTTGTCGCGCAAGATCACGGTCGATGTGCGCGGCGAAATTCTTGAGCTCAAAGACACCATCAATACGATGGTTGATCAGCTGCGGTCGTTTGCATCGGAAGTAACCCGCGTGGCGCGCGAAGTGGGCACTGACGGCAAACTGGGCGGCCAGGCGCAGGTACCAGGTGTGGGCGGCACCTGGAAGGATCTCACCGACTCCGTCAACTCGATGGCCAGCAACCTGACCGGCCAGGTTCGCAATATCGCGGAAGTTTCCACCGCCATTGCGAGCGGTGACCTCTCGAAGAAAATCACGGTGAACGTCAGCGGCGAAATCCTGTTGCTGAAGGAAACCATCAACACCATGGTGGATCAGCTCAATGCGTTCGCGGGAGAAGTCACGCGCGTGGCGCGCGAAGTCGGCACCGAAGGTCGTCTGGGCGGGCAGGCCAACGTGCCCGGTGTGGCTGGTACCTGGAAGGATCTCACGGACTCAGTCAACTCAATGGCCGGGAACCTCACCGGGCAAGTGCGAAACATCGCCGAAGTAACCACAGCCGTGGCCCGGGGTGATTTGTCGCGCAAGATCACGGTCGATGTGAAGGGAGAAATTCTCGAACTCAAGAACACCATCAACACGATGGTCGATCAACTTAATGCGTTCGCCGGCGAAGTGACGCGTGTGGCGCGCGAAGTCGGCACCGACGGAAAGCTGGGCGGCCAGGCGCAGGTCCCGGGTGTCGCCGGCACGTGGAAAGATCTCACGGACAACGTCAACTTCATGGCCAGCAACCTGACTGGCCAGGTGCGAAACATCGCCGAAGTCGCGACCGCCATTGCGAACGGCGACCTCTCGAAGAAAATCACGGTGGATGTGCGCGGCGAAATCCTGCAACTGAAGGAAACGCTGAACACGATGGTCGAGCAATTGCGCTCATTCGCCGCCGAAGTGACACGGGTGGCCCGCGAGGTAGGCAGCGAAGGCCGTCTGGGCGGACAGGCAAACGTCTCCGGCGTGGCTGGTACGTGGAAGGATCTTACCGATTCCGTGAACGCAATGGCCGGAAATTTGACGGGCCAGGTGCGCAACATCGCCGAGGTGACCACAGCTGTCGCCCGCGGCGACTTGTCCCGCAAGATCACGGTGGACGTGAAGGGTGAGATTCTCGAACTCAAGAACACCATCAATACGATGGTCGATCAGCTCAATGCTTTCGCGGCCGAGGTAACGCGCGTGGCCCGCGAAGTCGGTACGGAAGGCAAGTTAGGCGGCCAGGCGCAAGTGCCGGGTGTGGCGGGCACATGGAAGGACCTTACCGACAACGTGAACGTGATGGCCGCCAATCTGACCGAACAAGTGCGCGGCATTGTGAAGGTGGTAACCGCGGTCGCCAATGGCGAACTTACCCAGAAGCTGACCGTGAACGCCAAGGGAGAGGTTGCGGCTCTGGCTGAAACCATTAACAACATGACGGATACGCTGGCTACCTTTGCCGACCAGGTTACAACCGTGGCTCGCGAAGTAGGCGTCGAAGGCCGGCTCGGCGGACAGGCTAACGTGCCCGGCGCAGCGGGTACGTGGAAAGATCTCACGGGTAACGTCAATCTGCTGGCCGATAACTTGACCAACCAGGTACGGGCTATTGCTGAAGTGGCGACTGCAGTTACAAAGGGCGATCTAACTCGCTCCATTCAGGTGGAAGCGAGCGGTGAAGTGGCGGAGCTGAAAGACAATATCAACACCATGATCGACAACCTCCGCCTGACAACCGATCGAAATACCGAACAGGACTGGCTCAAGACCAATCTGGCCCGCTTCACGGGCATGTTGCAGGGGCAACGAGACCTGACGACGGTGGGACGCATGCTCCTCTCCGAACTGTCTCCCCTGGTGAACGCCCAACAGGGAGTGATCTACCAGATGGGATCGGAAGAATCCGCGGAGATGGTGCTCCTGTCAGCCTGTGCTGGCGACGGCGAAGATGGGCACCTGCGGCGCTTGAAGATAGGTGAGGGTCTGGTGGGGCAATGCGCGGCCGAGAAGCGGCGGATGCTGATCTCAGAATTGCCGCCAAACACCATTTCGATTCGTTCAGGTTTGTTCGAGGCGGTTCCGCGAAACGTGATCGTGTTGCCCGTGCTCTTTGAAGATCGCGTCAAGGCGGTTATCGAACTAGCTTCACTTAGTAACTTCACGGCTTCTCATCTGGCATTTCTTGAACAACTAACGGCCAGCATCGGCATCGTGCTCAACAGCATTGAGGCCACCATGCAAACGGAAGGCCTATTGAAGCAGTCCCAGCAATTGGCCACCGAACTCCAGGTTCAGCAAAAGGAGTTACAGCAAACCAACGAACAGCTGGCGCAAAAAGCCCAGCAGCTCGCCGAACAGAACGTCGAGGTCGAACGCAAGAACCAGGAAATCGAGCAAGCTCGCCGCGCTTTGGAAGAGAAGGCCAAAGAATTGGCTTTGACTTCAAAGTACAAGTCCGAATTCCTGGCTAACATGTCGCATGAGTTGCGCACTCCGCTCAACAGCATCCTCGTCCTGGGGCAGCAACTCAGTGACAACCCGGATGGGAACCTGACGCCAAAACAGGTTGAGTTCTCGCGCACGATTCATGGCGCCGGAACGGATTTGCTCAACCTGATCACCGACATTCTTGATTTGTCGAAGATCGAATCCGGAACGGTGTCGGTCGAGGCGGAGGAAGTCTTTTTCGCCAGTCTGCTGGACATGGTGGAACGTCCGTTCCGGCATGAAGCCGAGAACCGGCACCTCACTTTCGAGGTCTACACCGATCCGCAGCTTGCTCCCAGCGTCGTCACTGACTCGAAGCGTCTGCAGCAGGTGTTGAAAAATCTGTTGTCCAACGCGTTCAAGTTCACCGAACTAGGAGGCGTGCGCTTGTCCGTGTCGGTGGCCAAGAGCGGGTGGAGCGAGAATCACCCGATCCTGGAAAATGCGGCGACGGTTGTAGCTTTTCAGGTTTCCGATAGTGGCATCGGCATCCCGTTTGACAAACAGCGGATTATCTTCGAGGCCTTCCAGCAAGCAGACGCCGGCACCAGCCGCAAGTACGGAGGAACAGGACTGGGGCTCGCGATCAGCCGCGAACTAGCCAGCCTGCTGGGTGGCGAAATCCAGTTGCGCAGCACTCCGAGCCGGGGGAGCACCTTCACCCTCTACTTGCCGCAAACCTATGTGGGCCCTTCCACATCTGCCGCCGTCATGGCAGAGCGTAAGTCCGCGTCCTCTGTTTCGCCAGTGCAGTTGTCCGTCGCGGGCGTCGCCGAACTTCCGATCGAGAAGATTCCGGACGACCGGAATAATCTGCAACCGGACGACGCCGTTTTGCTCATTGTTGAAGATGACCCGCACTACGCGCGTGTGTTGTGCGATCTTTCGCGCGACAAAGGATTCAAGGTGCTGGTGGCGATGCGGGGTGCGGAAGCCCTCGCGCTCGCCCGCGAATACCATCCGACCGCGGTGTCGCTGGACGTTTTCCTGCCCGATATGCTGGGTTGGACGGTGCTCAACCACTTAAAGCAGGACCCGGCAACGCGGCACATTCCAGTCCAGATGTTAACCCTCGACGAAGACCGTCACCATGGCCTCGCCCGGGGCGCTTTTGCCTTTGTTACGAAACCAACTACGCCCGAAGGACTGGAAAAAGCGTTGAACCGTATCAAGGAGTATGCCGCTCCTCGACGGAAGCGCTTGCTGGTCGTGGAAGACAATCCGGCAGAGCAACTCACCATCAAGGAACTTCTTGGTTACGACGATATCGACGTCACGGTCGTTTCCAGTGGCGAAGCGGCGATACGCGCCGCTAATGACCAGTCCTTCGACTGCGTCGTTCTTGACTTGCGTTTGCCCGACATTTCAGGCTTCGAAGTATTGGAACGCTTCCGCGACACGCCCGCACTGGGTGACTTGCCGGTGGTCGTGTTCACCGGCCAGGAGCTTTCTCCGGAAGAAGATGCCCACTTGCATGCGCTGGCCCGCAGCGTCGTCGTGAAGGGAGTCGAGTCGCCCGAACGCTTGCTGGATGAGACCGCATTGTTCCTGCATCGGGTCGTCGCCGATCTTCCCATGGAAAAACAGAGGATGCTCGACCGGTTGCACCATTCTGACGACGCCTTGGTCGGGAAAAAAGTGCTGGTGGTAGACGATGATGTCCGCAACATTTTCGCTCTCAGTAGCGTCATTGAGCGCCGCGGCATGACCGTAATCACCGCTGGGACCGGCCGGGAAGCAATCGCAAAACTCGAATCGACGCCGGAGGTAGCGATCGTGCTGATGGACATCATGATGCCGGAGATGGATGGTTACGAAACCATGCGCGTGATCCGGCAGAACGTTTCGTTCCAGCGCTTGCCCATCATCGCCCTGACGGCAAAAGCAATGAAGGGAGATCGCGAAAAATGTCTGGAAGCGGGTGCGTCCGAGTACCTTGCCAAACCCGTTAATACCGAGCAACTACTCTCATCGCTGCGTATGTGGCTTCACAGATAGCAAATGTGGCAGCGGGGGTTAGTTATCGAGACGTGAACGGAGGGAACAATGAGGAATGACGAAAAAGTCAATATTCTCATGGTGGATGATCAGCCGGCCAAGCTGCTCAGCTACGAGGTCATGCTCGCCGAACTTGGCGAGAACCTGATCAAAGCAGCTTCGGCAAAGGAGGCGCTGGAAATTCTGCTCAAGACCGACGTTGCCGTCGTGCTGATGGACGTCAGCATGCCGGAACTAGACGGCTTTGAGTTGGCGACGATGATTCGAGAGCATCCGCGCTTTCAAAGGACCGCTATCATCTTCATCTCCGCCGTGCACCTGACGGATCTGGACCGGCTCAAAGGATACGAGCACGGAGCAGTGGATTACATTTCTGTTCCCGTCATCGTCGAACTCTTGCGTGCGAAGGTTAGAGTGTTCGCCGAACTACATCGCAAAACGAGGCAACTCGAAGGGCTGAATCGCGACCTGGAGCGCCGTGTGTTGGAGCGCACCGAAGAGTTGGAGACAAAAGCCCAATCCTTGCTCGATCTCAACCTCGAACTGGCCAGGAAGAACCTGGAACTCGACGCGATTGTGCGCACCGCTCCCGATATCATCTTCAGCCGACAGGCGGACGGCGCCCGAAATTACCTCAGCGATCGATTTTACGAATATACCGGCGCCCCGACAGGCTCGGCGGTTGGCTTGGGCTGGTTGGATTATCTGCATCCCGACGACCGGGAGCGAAGCTGGCAGCAATGGCTGGACTCTGTCCAATCGGGAGAGAATTACGAAGTGGAATATCGCTTGCGCGGGAAAAACGGAGACTACCGCTGGTTCCGCGCCCGCGCCGTGCCCATCCGAGATCATGCCGGAAAGGCCGTCAGATGGTACGGGACCTGTTCCGATATTCACGACAGCAAACTGCTGGAACAATCGATTCGGGATAGCGCCATTGAACTGGAAAAATTGGTGGATCGACGAACCGATGAGTTACGACGTCTTTCCGTCCGCCTTATGTCGGCGCAGGATCAGGAACGCCGCCGCATCGCACGCGATCTGCATGACGGGTTGGGACAAGAACTTGCCGTGGCGAAAATGATGGTGGACAACATGCTTTTGCAGGAATCCTCACAACCGAAAGAAGCATGTGCCCAGGCCAGCAGCATCATCGATCGCGCGATTCAGCAGGTTCGCACCATGTCTCACCTTCTGCATCCGCCGCTGCTCGATGAAGTTGGATTGCTGTCGGCGCTTTCCTGGTACACGGAAGGGCTTACCAAGCGGAGCGGCATCGAAGCATTCCTCGACGTTCCAACCCCCTGACTTCCCCAGACTGGCGCCCGAAGTCGAGACGGCTGTCTTTCGCATTGTGCAAGAGGCATTGACCAATGTATTCCGCCATTCGGAAGCTCGAAAAGTGTGGATTACCTTACATCAAAGAAACGGGTTGATCCGCGTGTCGGTGCTCGACGACGGCAAAGGAATCGACGAGCGAATTGCAGAGCTGCGCTCCGAACAATTGGGGGTGGGCATTGGTGGTATGAAACAGCGCGCCCGGGAATTTGGTGGAGAATTGCGGTTGAGGAACGCCGATCCGGGAACCCTCCTCGAACTCATGATCCCCTCGAGTTCGATATTGCGAGAACCAAGCGCAGTTTTGGATGGATGCACCTGACCTTGTTTCATTCATCTGCCACAATGGTGAAGCTATACAAAGTGGTGACCCACTGGAATAGAAACTCGACCAACCGGGTGAACGCAGTGGAGATTGTGCCAATAGAGTGTGGCAGTGTGGAGGATGGATTCAGGTTCGATCATCCTCAATGGTGACTATCCCATTGTGAGACATCCTGTACCCGTGTACAGCAAGTTCCACAATCGATTACAGGAGCGCCCTGATAGGTTAGGGTGCGTCGCTTCGCTAGTCTTCTAATGCATCTCCGTGATTCATGGAGAGCAAATTTGGCATGCGTTTTGATCCAAGGAGACTACCGTGGCCACTTGCGTGATATCCGCGGCATCAACCAACCTGCCTCCCGTAACTACCATTCCCGTTCGGGATAAAAGCCAGCGGAATAGTTTAGAAGCCAGCCTCGTTCAGCGCGCCCAGCGTGGCGAAGAAGAGGCTTTTGCCACGCTCTACCAGTTGCACAAGAAGCGCGTGTATTCGGTTTGTCTGCAGATGACAAGAGATGTGGCTGACGCGGAAGACCTGACTCAGGAAGCTTTTATGCAGGTGTTCCGTAGCGTCAACTCGTTTCGAGGCGATTCCGCCTTCTCCACTTGGCTTCACCGGATCGCTGTGAATACGGTGTTGATGAAATTGCGCCGCCGAAAGTCTCCTCCGTTGGTTTCTTTGGACGAACCCGTATCGACGGACTCGCCATCTCTGAAACGCGAGGTTGGGAAAGCGGATCCCAGCCTGAGCGGGGCGATCGACCGCATCGCATTGCGCCGGGCCGTCGAGGAACTTCCCGCGGGATGCCGGCAGGTCTTCGACCTTCACGAGGTTGAAGGATATCAGCATCACGAGATTGCTCAGCTTCTGGAGTGTTCCATCGGAAATTCGAAATCCCAGCTGCACAAAGCGAAGATGAAGATGCGGGATGTGCTGTTTCCGAAAAGGAGAATTCGTCGGGTAAAGGCAGACGACACCCCCGACAATATGGGCGCAATCCCAAGCTGGGAGCGGTCAGCCTGAGCTTTCGCCCGCGTGCAGTACGCTTTAGCAAAGTGGTTCCTTGTGCGCATCGTAGGACCGAAACACGAGCCAATAGTTTGCAAGAGGTTTGCCTCGGGGAGTTGGTAAACGGTCATGGCAGTCCGTATTTTGCTGGTCGATGATCATCCTGTCGTGAGACAGGTGCTGAGGACTTTGTTGGGGGGGCGATCCGAGTGGGAAGTAGTGGGGGAAGCGTCGGATGGTGTTGAAGCCTTGGAAAAGGTCAGCCGGTGGCAACCTGATGTTGTCGTGCTCGATGTCACCATGCCAAGAATGAATGGTATTGAAGCGTGCCGGTTGATCCAGCAGAAGACACCCGGACGCGAGGTTTTGTTTGTTACGCAGCATGACTCTCCGCAGATGATGCGTGAGGCATTAGCTGCAGGGGCCAGAGGGTACGTCGTGAAATCGAATCTCGCCCGGGATCTGGTGGAGGCCGTCGAGGCGGTGAGCCAGCATCGGGAATTTACCGCGTTGGCGCGAAATCCGCGCGCTCAGGCTTAAATTGCTCGGGTCATTATTCTTGTCCTGGGGTGCCGCTGAGGAGCAGGTCTTGGAGATAGTGATCGAGATCGATTATGCTGGGGAAGGGAACGCACCCAGCGATGAAATCCTAGGCCACTGGCGGGTAATCGAACCTGGCAATCGCCTCAACTATCTGGTCTTCCAAGTGGGACCCTGAACGCAACGCTACTACATCCAACGCTTGGTCGAGTATGCGCGGTAATTTCTGCGGCCAGCGGTTTTACAGCCATGTGAGTTAATCAACTTTCGGATTGAAGAGAGTATTTCTCGAAGAGTGTAACCCGGGGCCTCTCCGCCAGCGAATCGGTTCGACTCTACTTCAATCCGTCAACCACGTACAGGTCCGATGTGATGCGCTGGTAGGTATACACGTAACTTTTCAGGTCGCGCGAAAACTGCGGAGGCGCATTGGAAAACAGGCCGGTGGGATCCGCAGGAGAAAATGATCTGAGCAGCTTGCGCTGTCCGCTTGCCAGGTCAATCGTGAAGATCCTGCTCGGCACCTCGCGGCGCCCGACCAGCAAGGATTTGCCGTCTGGTGTCCACTGCACCGGAACATCTCCGGGTTGAGTATTCGGGACAATCAGCGGTGAACCCGCGGCCAGGGGGTAGATGGTAATCTTTCCTTCCGGATCCTCCGCTGCCACGTGCGTGCCGTCGGGCGAGATACAACTGCGATAGGCGATGCTTACCCCCTCGGGAGTGACCGGCCGGGGCGCCCTTTCGTCAACGGCTTGCAGCCACAGCCGCAATCCATGGCCGCCGGGGACGTTGCCCAGTTCAAGAATATGCCGGGCATCGGGCAGGAAAAAGGCTTGGTGAACGTGAACGTCTCCAGTAGAGATTGGCCGCGACTCACCTGCGCCGGTGGGCAGTTCGATCAAGCTGCGTCGCGCGGCAGCGTTGAGTGCCAATACCCACTTTCCATCCGGAGATAACGTTGGAGTTCGACCGTCGCCTAGTCGCACCGCGGGCGAGCCGTCTGTTCCGCGCACATATAACCCGCCGGTCTCGCCGCCCGCTTCACCTGTCTCGTCAAAGGAAACCAGCTTTCCGTCATCGCTGATATCGCGCGGCACCGACCAGTCGTGCCAGCTCAGGTCGCGCTCTTTGGTCTCTCCCGGCGCGAGGCCGATCATGCCGGCGCGTAAATCGTCGCGCGAAAACAGAACGCGGCCGTCCTTCGAAATATCGTGCAAGGTGAGCGTACCCGTTCCCAGATAGACCAGCCGTTCTTTTCCCGCCAGAGTAACGGCGCGCAACTCGCGACTTGATCCCGATGTGGTACCGGTGAACCAGACTTCATTTCCTCCCGGCCACCAGGCCACGCCCTGCGCACTTACAAACTCACCGGTCAGCGTTTTCTTGTTGCCGGCCTGGTCGACGATGGCAATAGTGCCGTCATCATCCCGCTGGTAGGCATGATCGACAAAGGCGACTAATTTCCCATCCGGGGAAACTCGCGGATGGCTTACCCACCCTGGTGTTTCATACAACACTTTGCCGAGGGGATACTCCAGCCTTACTTTTCCGCCAACCCGGCGTACGACCGCGATGTTTGCGCCGTCAGGAGACCAGTCGGCATATTCCACATCATCGGCAATGTCACGAGGTGCGCCGCCTCCGCGCGGAGCGCGGGCCAGCATCCCGGCCGACTCAAAGCCCATGACAAAGTGACGATTGGTGGAGACGGCCAATTCTCCTGAGTTGGAGATGGATAGTATGTCGGTGGTTTGCAAACCGAGCGTTCGTGATTCCGTGCTTCCGTTTTCCGCAACAAACAGCTCCTCCGGCCGGCCCTCCCAGGCAGCACCATAAATCAAGTTGCCGTCGGGCGTGAAACGTGCGTTCCAGATCGTCCCGCGTCGGAAGGTGATGCGGTGCAGCTTGGGATGTAAGGCTACACCGCTCGGATGAAGCCATGATCCTAATACCAGCCCGGCCACCGCAAGCAGAATCAGCGCGACGATTGCCAAGCCTGCCCATCGCTTACGCCGCGGTGCTGCGGCCGGAGTAGAGGTCGTGCTCGACACTCCGCTGATCGATTCGAGGGCGAAGGCGATATCATGCGCCGACTGAAAACGCTGCCCAGGCTGCTTCTCTAGGCAGTGCCGCACAATCCTTTCCAGTGCCGGTGTGACCGTGAGGTTCCTGCCCGAGAATTCGGCGGGCTCCTCATTCAAAATGGCGGTCATGGTCTCGGCGCCGGTGTTGCGTTTGAACGCACGCTGACCGTAGAGCATTTCGTACAGAATGCTGCCGAAGCTAAAGATGTCCGAGCGCTGGTCCGCGGCATCGCCCCGGACCTGCTCCGGCGACATGTAGCCCACGGTTCCTAGAACCTGACCGGCGCTCGTTTCCGCCACGGTGACGCCATCCACGGTCTCGGCCAGCGCCTGCGGCCGCCGCAGCTTCGCCAGGCCGAAATCGAGGATCTTCAGCCTTCCGGTGCGCGTTACGAAGATGTTCTCAGGCTTAAGGTTGCGGTGAACGATACCTTGCTCGTGGGCGGCCGCCAGACCCTGCGCCAGCTGGACCGCAAGTTCGATGGCCTTGCGCGCCGCCATCCCCGAAGGTGAAATGAGTTGCCGCAGAGTTTCGCCTTCGAGGAACTCCGAGACGATGTAGTGAACACCGCCCTCATTTCCGACGTCGTAAACCGAAACAATGTTGGGATGATTCAGGGCAGCGACCGCGCGGGCCTCTTGCTCAAATCGGCGCAAGCGATCCGGATCAGTCGTGAACGACTCCGGCAGCAACTTCAGCGCAACATCACGCAACAGACGAGTGTCGCGTGCCCGATACACTTCGCCCATACCACCAGCACCGATGAGCGCGATAATTTTATACGGGCCTAACTGCGTTTCCGCCGCGAGAGACATAACCGTCCAAAATTATAATCTTTCCCGCGTAGCTTTTGATCGCATTCCTCGAGAAGTTGTAGGCTCCATGGGCGGCTGCCGCCGATTGCGGGCGGATGACGTTAGTGCTGTATCGGAAGTCAATTCGAAGATGTGCTCGCCAGCGTCGAAAGCGAACTTGTTGCGGCTCCAACAACTTGCTCTACCAGGGCGCAAGCCAGGACTTTGAACGCGACTAATTTGATGGCGTTGGCATCTGATGCCTCGCAAGTCAAATCGCTTTTTGGAGGAAACATGCCGGAAGGATTGAAGGAACTCTACCTCGATGAACTAAAGGATCTCTACAGTGCTGAAACACAAATGGTGAAGGCTCTGCCCAAAATGGCCAAGGCTGCTTCGTCTGATGAACTGCGCCAGGGATTCGAGGAGCACTTGGAACAAACCAAGGGCCACGTCCAGCGTCTAGAGCAGATTTTCCAGGCCCTTGGTGAAAGCCCCAAGGGTAAAAAGTGCAAAGGCATGGAAGGCCTGGTGGATGAAGGAGCGGAAGTCATCGACGACGATTTTGAAGGCAGTGTGAAGGATGCTGCTCTCATCGGCGCCGCGCAGCGGGTCGAGCATTACGAAATCGCCGCATATGGAACGGTTTGCGCCTTTGCCAAAGAACTCGGAGAGACGGAGCAGGCTTCGTTGCTGACGGAAACACTCGAAGAAGAAAAGAAAACTGATGAGAATCTTACCCAACTCGCGCAGCAGATTAATCCGCAAGCGAATGAGATGGGTGGAGAACGAAAAGAAAGCGCTGGCATCACGAAGAGGTCGCGGAAGGTGGCATAATCCGCCGTTCAGGGAAGCGTCCTGATCTTGGATGGTCAGGACGCTTTTCGTACGCCTGCCGCCGTCAGCCCAGGTTCGCAGTCCCAATTTCATTATTCATTCGCGCGAATCAGATAATTAGAATCGTAAGCCGGCCACGAAACTAAGAGGCATAGAGCTCCCGGGCATGCTCCGGAATGTCGCGTCCAGCTACAGGGGCCCCTCTAGGGCATCGCCTAACCTTCTGCACCGTCCGCTCCGACTCCGCCAACTCATTTCTTTTCAAACGCATCCCATACAGAGCTGGCGAGGGGGCGTTCCTCAAGCCAAATGCATTTCGCTCGGCAGCTGAAGGCGCGTGCGGGCGCTATTCTTGGATCGAGGTCAACCGGCTCCCTATGCGTTTGTCAGTATTCTTTTCTTTAGTATTCAGCGCAGTGGCCAGTGCAGCCCAAGTCGCCTCCACGGGTGCGCAGGCTTCCTATGAGGGGCAAACCGTTACTGCCGTCGACCTGATTGCAAATGCGCATCGTGACGTCGAAGCCCTGCGCGGTTCTGTCGCTCAGCAACCCGGAGAACCATATTCCCAGGAGAAGGTTCAAGCCAGCATTTCCGCGCTTCAAGAAAAAGGTGGCTTCGAAAAAGTCACCGTCAATGTCATCCCAGACGTTTCCGGATTGCGCCTCAATTTCATTCTCGAGCCCGCCTATTACCTCGGCCTGATCGATTTTCAAGGCGTTACGAAATCCTTTTCTTACACTACCCTGCTGCAAACCGCCAATCTGCAGGACGAAGATCCTTTCGACCCAGCCCGTCTGCCACCGGCCAGAGCGGCGTTATTGCACTTCCTTCAACACAACGGATACTTCCAGGCCAAGGTGGATGTAGCATCGCAGATCGACGATACCCACCAGTTGGTGAATATCACCTTTTCCGTGGTGCTGGGAAAGCAGGCCCGCATCGGAACCATTACCCTGCAAGATCCTGCCAACTCCGAGCTATCCTCGCTACTCCAGGCAACGTTAATCCACTCCACCCGTTCGCTCCGCGCCAGATTCACCGGCGGGTTGCTTAAGCCAGGAAAGCCTTACAGTCCGAAGCGGATCGCAGCTGCCACCAAACTGATCAAGAGGTCTTTGGCCGAACAACACCGGCTCGCCAGCAAAGTCCACGAAACGCCGCCGCAATACCATGCGGAATCGAACCGTGTGGACGTGTCTTTCAACGTTGAAGTCGGGCCCGTGGTGATGATCCGCACCGCCGGCGCGCGATTTTCCTCCATCCCGTTCATGTCGGGCCGGGAAATGAAGAAACTCATTCCCATTTACTCCGAAGGCACAATCGATTCCGACTTGGTGCAGGAAGGACAGAACAATCTCGTGGACTACTTCCAGAAGAAAGGTTTCTACGACGTCAAGGTGACCACAGATTTCCAGCAGCAACCAGAGCAAGTTTCGCTCGTATACAGAATCGATCGCGGGAAAAAGCACAAGGTAGGCCGCATAGCCTTCCGTGGCAATGACAACGATCGGATGCCTGCAAAAACCTTGTTGCCCCAGCTCGCGATAAAACCATCTCACATCTGGACGCACGGCAGCATTAGTCAGAAGCTGCTCCGGCAAAGCGTGGATAACCTGCAAGCTTTCTATCGCGACAAAGGTTATGAAGACGTCAAAATCACTCCGCTGGTCGCCGAGCATGACCCCAAAATCGACGTTACTTTTGAAATCAACGAAGGCCAGCAGACGCTGGTAGACAGCATTCAAATAACCGGGAACCAGAACGTGCCCCAAAACCAACTGGCCGCTCCGAAAGGTTTCGAACTAAAAGCAGGTGCACCCTTCTCGGCGCGCCAACTCGCCGATGACCGCAACCGCATTTCAGCCACCTATTTCGAGCGCGGATATCTCAATGCCGAAGTAAAAGCAACCGTGACTCGCCATTCCGGCGACCCCCATCGTGTAGATGTTGCCTATGTAATAAGCGAGCACCAGATGGTGCGGATGAGCACCGTCGTCTATCTCGGACAGAAACACACACGGCTGTCGCTGATCAGAAAAACGGCGAACCTGCATCCCGAATCTCCCATGGAAAGAAGTCAATTGCTGGCGGCGGAAAGCCGCCTTTATGACTTGAACGTCTTCGATTGGTCCAGCGTAGGCCCAAGAAAACCCATTACCGATCAGCCCGACGAAGACGCGCTCGTCAAAGTGCATGAAGCGAAGCGCAACGAAATCACCTACGGATTCGGATTTGAAGTCTCCCATCGCGGCGGCAACATTCCCGCCGGAACCGTCGCTGTTCCCGGCCTACCCGCCGTTGGTCTGGGCAGCAACCAGATCGCACCCAGCCAAGCCCTTTACGCCAGCCCGCTCGGCACGATCGAATTCACCCGCCGAAATATGCGCGGCATGGCGGAGACCGCGAGCGCCTCCATTCTGCTCTCCCGCCTTGACCAGCGAGTCCTCACCACCTATCTGCAGCCGCATTTCTTCGGTTCCGGATGGAGTTCCCTGACCAGTTTTTCCGTTGAGCGCACCACCGAAAATCCACTGTTCGCGGCCGACCTGGGAGATCTGTCCTTCCAGGTAGAAAAGCTCCTCAGTCGCAAGACTCACACCCGCCTCCAACTGCGCTACGATTTCAACAAGACCGTGCTCTCGCACTTGCTGGTTCCCGAGCTAGTGCTGCCCCAGGATCGTAATATCTACCTCTCCACGTTCTCGGGCACTCTGATTCGCGACCGTAGGGACAAGCCCCTGGATGCGCATCGCGGTATTTTCGCAACTCTTGATCTCAGAATCACTCCGGCCCCTCTTGGCTCCAGCGCCACTTTTGCCAAGCTCTTCGGCCAATATGCCTTCTACAAACCCGTCCATTCCTGGGTATTCGCCAACAGCGTTCGGTTGGGCTTGGCAAAAGCGTTCGACGGAAGCTTCGTTCCCACCAGCCAACTTTATTTCTCCGGCGGCGGGACTTCTCTCCGCGGCTTTCCCATCGATCAGGCCGGACCGCAACGCCTCGTCCCGTTCTGCAACGTCCTGCAGAATCAGACTGGATGCGTCAACGTGACCCTGCCCGTGGGCGGAAGGCAGTTATTCATCCTCAATTCCGAAATGCGTTTTCCGCTTCGGACCATGAAGAACTTGGGGGGAGTCGTGTTTTACGACGGTGGTAACATTTATAGCGCCATTAACTTCAACAATTTTGTAAACAATTACACCAACACAGTCGGAGTCGGCCTGCGCTATGCTGCGCCCATCGGCCCCATTCGTTTCGATATCGGGCGCAATTTGAATCCCTTGCCCGGGATCAACGCGACCCAGTACTTCATCACTCTAGGTCAGGCGTTTTAACATGCGATGGCAGCGAATCATTGGCTGGACGTTAGCGGTTCTCGGCGCATTGCTTCTCGCCGCGGCCGTGGGCGGATATTTGTTCCTCAAGAGCGCAAGCTAAGATCAGGTTTTGCTAGCCGCTCTTTTCTTTCTATGCAGCACGGTCATCACTCCGCGCATTGGCAGGCCCGTAGCCCCGCAGCAATTCGGCGCGCCTCGCCTTGGCCAACTCGGCATTGAGTTCTCCTCCGGCCAGAAAAATAAAATATGCCCAATAAAGCCAAGTCATGAGCGCCATCACTCCGCCCAAAGTTCCGTAGAGTCGGTTGTAGTTCTCAAAGTACCGGAAATAGATGCCAAGCAAGTATGACAGCCCCATCCAGCAGGCGACGGAAAGAATAGCCCCAGGCAGAGTGGACAGGAACCATTGTCTCACGCGGGGCGCAAGGAAATAAATCGTCTGCACCGCAAACACCGCGAAACCCACAGCGATCATCCAGCGGATGAACGGCCAGAGTAAGACAAAAACTCCGGACAGAGACATTCGACCCGCCAGCCACGCGCCCGCCTCGTGCCCCACCACCAGCGCCGCAATCGCGCATATCAGCAGAAAACCGCTGATGAACGCCAGGCCCAACGACAGAAGCCGCGTCTTCCACAGTGGACGAGGGTCGGTCACATCATAGGCAGTGTCCAACGCGTCGATCATCTCGTCGAACGCGGATGACACCACCCAGAGCGTGCCCAAGGTTCCGAATGAAAGCCACGCCCGCAGATTCGTGCCCATCGCCCCAGCGAGGACTGAGTACACCATCGGCATGGTGCCCGCCGGCACCACTCGTGCCATCGCCACCAGCGCATCCGCGAAAAAGTCGGGAACTGGAATATATGCCATTACGGCGGAGAGCAGGATCAGCGCTGGAAATATACAGAGGATAGAGTAGTAGGAAAGCGCCGCCGCAGCCTGGAAAGTCCGGTTCTTCAGCGCATCATGAAAAGCGCGCCCAACCGCATGTTTACAGTCGGCAAACGTCACTGCTATAAGATGCAATTTTCAAAAAAACAACCACCAGCCAGAGATGCCGGATCCATCAAAAGGGTGGCCCGGGGTTAAGACGGCGCAACAATTCAAAATCACCCTGTTGATTGGCGTTCATCCGCCATGTACCTTTTCTACTACCTGAACCAAATCCTGAACCAAATTCCCAACAACCGGCGCTCCTAGAATGTACATCCACAGCACGACAGCGAAACTGAGAAAGGCAGTCCCGTATGAACGCAACAGGCCCCACCCGATCGGGCGGTAGTTTGCGTCTGGTTCCGGCTCCTTGTCACGTAGAACACAGTTCGAGAAGTAATTCGCCGCGGCGGCGAATTGGTCGCGTGCATTGCGGAGTGATTGCTTCAAAAATGAGTTCGGGAAGCACACATCCGTCTATGGCGTCGCCCTTGTCAAGGTAAGCAGGGGACGTTGCCCATAGAAGTTTCGGGCGGAAACCGAGCAAATCTGCGCTACAGCAAATGCTGTAGCCCTTGGGAACGCAGAAAGGAGTTCACATGAGGAGAGAAAGGGAGAGACTCGATGCCGATTCTTTATCCAACCCCCAGAACTGCGGAGGCTGGGCAAGGGTCTCACGCGGCAAGACCATGATTCAGTAGCCATTGCGGGCTATGATAGCTGGATGCGCTGTGCCATACTCTCGTACCCCCGCAGTCGAATTCAAAAAGCGGCGCGTATTTTGGCATGCGTCGTGCACTGTTAAGTAAACGGGGACCTTAACTAGCCCAAGGAGCCAAGATTATGACCTACGTGATGACGAAACCTTGCCCGGTCTGCAAACAGCAACTAACCAAGCGACAACCTACCGATACCGTTCACTGCCCCTGCGGGAAACATATTTGGCAGGGCTAGCACCTCGTGCACCTCGAAATCAGTTCAGGTTTCCGAATGACGAAGGGACGGCGTTAACGAAAGCCAAGGACGGAGGACTGACGACGATAGTTACTCGGAGTAGCGCCCTCATTCGAGTCGCAGAACACAAAACTGAAGCGATTTTGCTTGATTCGATCTAAGTGCGTTGAAATGTGCTGGCCGGGGACGAAGGTTGTCTTGACGTGTTTCCAAACGCACGGGAAATTCTCGATCAATCCCTTTTTCTGTAATCCCGAAAAATAGCCGGGAGTCTACATGATTTACCCGACGTTTATCGGTTGGGTAGGACGCATCCGATCAGTGGGTTTCTTGAAGGAAACACAGTTACCGATTTTCTTTTCCTATGCCGCAGTTTTTCTAGGAGCGTCAAATGCCGAACCACGAGAGTCCACGCCGCATCTCTTACATGTCATCCGCAGTTTCTTCATCGGTTGTATTTGACACCCTTCACGCAGGGCGTGAACTAATATCAGGGCCGGCGAAACTGAGTTCCCCGCCGCGGGTGAAAAGAGCGCTTGGTCCGGATGCTATCTGGGGACAGTTCAACAACTACCGATCCAACGGCCTTATAGGGTCCGCGGTAATACACTTCGCATTACTGGGATTGGTTCTCTGCGGCGCCATATTCGGGCATCAGGCGGTACAGGCAGTGCAGCAACACGAGACTGTAACTTTAATTGCGCCCCCGCTCGATTCTTATACGCTGCCGGTTGCGAAAAAAATCGCGAGCGGCGGCGGCGGTGGTGGCGATCACGATCGCTTGCTTCCACCAAAAGGAGGACTGCCGAAGCCGGCCATGGAGCAGATCACTCCGCCAGCGATTATTGTCCGCAACGAACACCCCAAGCTCACGGCTGAGCCGACCGTGGTGGCGCCTCCGCAAGTGGTCTTGGCCGAGAATCACTTGCCGAATCTGGGTAATCCGACGGCTCCACTACCTTCCGCTCCTCCCTCGAACGGAATCGGGTCGGGTGGCGGCATTGGTTCTGGAGCGGGCGGGGGCGTAGGAGTGGGGCATGGGCCGGGTGTGGGCACAGGGAGCGGAGGTGGTATTGGTGGAGGTGTGTTTAAGGTCGGTGGAGGGATATCGGCTCCTCAGGCTATTTCCACACCGGACCCGCAATATACCGACGAAGCCCGTACCGCAAAGAGACAGGGAACCTGCGTGCTTTGGCTGATCGTCGATCAGCAGGGGCATCCGCGCGATATTCGTGTGGTCCGCGGCTTGGGATTTGGACTCGACGCCAGGGCGATTGAAGCTGTGAAGCAATGGCGCTTCCAACCCGCGATGAAAGACGGGCATCCCGTGAATGTGGAGATCAGTATCGAAGTCGGATTTCGTCTTTATTGATTCAGAGCCGCTCAGATCGGCGCGGCTAGCTCTCGATGCGCCGGGGTCGAGTTGCCAATACATCGAATCTGCCGTGCTCCGCCAGAGGGACCCAACTGTGGCAGGCTAAGGGAATTGCCTGGGCCCAGTTCGACCGGCTATTCCGACGGCAAGTCACCTGAGGAGTTACAGGATACGCCCATCGTTGTTGTTAGTGCGATTCTTCGATTCCATTGCTTCCTGAATAATACCCAGTGCGGGTTATGGCGCGCAGTCGACCGGGCCCGTGGAGCACCTGAACCTGAATCGAGTGATAGGAACCCGGCGGGTGCGGATTCGAAGAGCGGTAGCCGATTACGTACTGACTCCGGATGTCTGCCGCTATAGAACTGGCGATCGATTGGACCTCGTCGAGACTGGATGGAAAGAAGGCCGTGCCTCCGGTTTGCGCGGAGAGGGTGCTTAGGGATCGCCGATTACCATTGTCTCGCCGCTCGTTCTGCTCGAGCGCAATGATGTAGAGGACGGGGCCGTTCTTCGATTGCAACTTGTGGAGAACATCTTGGAACGTAGCCTGGCTTGCATTGTCCCGCCCGTCGGTCACAGCTAAGAGAACGTTCTTTTGCAACGGTGAAGTCTGCTTTAGGTGATCAACGGCCGCAATGATCGCATCGTAGAGGGCGGTGCTGCCGCGCGTCTCCACCCGCTGCAAAGCTGCTCTCAGTTTGCCGACGTCCTGGGTATAGTCCTGGTCAAGAAATGCATCATCGCCGAAGTTAACGACGAACACCCGATCCCCTTCTTGGCTCGCATCGACTAGCCGCAGAGCCGCCTCGTTAACCTTCGTCCGCTTCGGCAACATTGAGCCCGAGTTATCGATCAGAATTCCCAGCGCGACCGGGACACGTTCCTTGTGAAAGGAAGTCAGTTCCTGCCGTTTGCTGTCTTCGAACACTTCAAAGCTGTCGCGGGCCAGACCGGTGATCAGGTGATTCTGATCGTCCACCACAACCGCATGCAGAATAACCTCCTCTACTTCTTTCTTAAAGACGAAGCCCGGGGTTTGGTCATTCTGGGGTTGTGCGGTATCGAGCGCGGGGTCACTCGCCGGCGCCGGTGACGTTGGGGGAGGGTTTGAGCCTTGGGCCAAACTAACGCTGGCGAGTGCTAGCAAGCACACTAAGAGCCGCGCGACCTTTGCCAGAATCCTTCCGCATCGAACCGCACCCGTTTCCGCTCTTCCTACAGTGGTGAACAGCAAGCCGTAAGCCCCTCTTGGATTTCCAGAGGACTAGATGAATTCCGGAGACAGAGAGTTGGTTGGAATTTGAATGAAGAACTTTCTGCCCGTTTTTGTGGCTAAGAGGCTGCGGAAAAGAGTCGTCGAGGGCGGATGAAGCACACCTCAGGCACTAAAGCGCGGAACATTTTCAATGAGTTAACGGCACGAGTAAAGCCGTGCCCTTCCCACAACGATTTTATGGGATTGCGTTTAGTAACTGGATTGGCTGTGGCTTCGCCCAGGTTAGCGCCCAAAGGACGGGCGCGAACCTGGGGCACCGCCCTTCCCAAACCATTTATGAGGCCAGTTGACGACTGAAGTCGTGCCCTACCCAAAACCGCTCGAACCAGAGTTTTTCCGCAGCCTGTGAAGCCGTGCCCTGCCCAAAACCTGTTTTTGAAACACGCTGTGGACAAACGGGGGCAGTGGGTTGTTACCAATATGTGAAGTTCAGTTTATCGAGCCAGATCGAGTAGGGCGTCTGCTCGTAGTTCCCGTCCTGCTGATAATTGATGGTCACGCCGTACCACGTCGTCGCTGTGGGGTTCTCGTAGTAGTTGAGAACCGAAGTCACTCCATTAAGGGTGATCGATTGGAACAGAAGTTGATTGTCCGAGGTGCGTTGGACCTGGAGAGTGAGATGATTCCAGGCATTTGACACCGGATTGCAGGGAATGCCAGTGGGATGCCACTTCTGACCCGGATTGTCCCAGATGTCCCACTCATTGCCGCCAGCTACCCGGCATTCATGCCCCCAAATGTAAGAATTGCCACCAACAAATTGGTTGATGTCGAACTCCAGCGCCTGGGAGACACCCACATCTTCCACGTAGAAGTGGACATCATAGGTGAAGTTGTGAAGGTTGGGGACGATCGTCTGTTTGGAGTCGGGCAGACCCTGTGAGGAGAAGTCTCCTATCAGGTGGTTATTCCAGAGAATATCTGTGTAGTCGGTTTGTCCGCCAATGTCCAAACGGGTTGCGTTTCCGCTGAGCGATGGCGACGAAATATTCTGGGTCATTGACCAGGTCGCCTGTGGACCTGAAGGTGTGCAGGAAGTACAGATATTGTATGCCGGAGGCAGCAGCGCATATCCAGTCCATCCCGGCTCTTGATGAAGATTGCTAAAGGTCCCGGACGTTCGAGCCTCCTGCCACCGTGATTGTGACCGGAGCCACAGCAGTCCCTCCACAGCGATCCCATTCTTGCACCACGGTGTGGTACGTGCCCGGGTTAAGGCTCAGCTGCGTATTGAGCTGGGCGCCTTGCGTTTTGTAGGCAAGCACACCGGGCGCCGTATAGATTCCCATGGCGGCGACGCCGCTGGAGCAAGAGGAAGTCGCCGATGCCACATACTGCACGATCGAACTGACCGTGGTGTTGGTCTGCGGGGCGCTGACGGTTACTTTCCCACCGCCGCTGGGACCCGCAACCTGGACGGTAATCGGGGTGAAGGCACTGCCTCCGCAGCCATCCCATTCCTCTACGACCGTATGGTAGGTGCCAGGGTTTAAGGTCAGGAGGGTATTCAGACTCGCGCCCTGAGATTGGTACGCCAGCACACCTGGCGATGTGTAGATACCCATCGCAGACACACCCTTGGGACAAGTCGTCGTCGCGCTGGCAACGTATTGAACTTGTGTGGCCACGGTCGAGTTGTTGTTCGGCACTGTGACTTGCACCTGGGCGGCGTCCGCGGAAACGTAAATGGTGACCGCCGTCTTGCTGACCCCACCACAGTTGTCCCAAGTCTGCACCACGGTCTGGTATTCACCCGGGCTCAGAAACAACTCGGTGTTGAGGCTGCTTCCGTTAGTGCTATACGCCAGAACGCCGGGCGCGGAATAGATTCCTATCGCAGCGACTCCCGCCGCGCAGTTGGTGGTGGCACTCGCAACGTACTGAACCGTCGTGCCAACCTGGCTCCCATTGGCGGGCGCGGAAACCGTGACGCTGGCCAAGGCCAGGGTTCCCGAACTCAGTACCAGCAGGAGGGCGAACTTTCTCATAAGCGAGCTCCGGTTGTAGGGTAGGGTACGGCGCACCGGTGCCTACAGGATTTTGGGGTAGATTCTACTGGACATTCCGCACAGGAAATTAATCAGAAGTACATGTTGTAAGGATCGGTGAGTGTGACCCTAGGCCCCACCGTTTTCTAGGAGTTTTCCTTTAGATATAGCTACGCGATGCTGTATTTTCACTCCTTTCGACATCTTCGGACCGTATCCTCCGCATCTCAAAGACGCCGCCATGGTTGGGGGAAGATCTAGCCTTCACGGGGGTTTCGGAAAGGAAATAACACGTGGAGTTGGGTGCAGTGGTACTGGTTCCGACCAGGGAGGACCTCACGGCGATCCACGAGGTTCAACCCTATGCGCGAGGAGTTACCGACAATTCTCGACCGTTCTATTCCTCGAGGATGCCGATACTAGGCAATGACGTTTTGCAGTCGTGGATGGGGCGCGTGCGTAAGGTCGGAGTGCAAAGCTTGTGGCTTACTTCCAGTCCTCGCCATGACCGCGGCGATGACGGCGCCGCCGGTCTGGCGCTGCCTAGGTTTGCCCGACAGGAAGTCGAGCGACTTCTCATGATCAAGCTCAAGTCGTATGCGGAGATAGACCTTGCCGATTTACTCCGCTTTCATTGCGAGAGGCGAAACCCGGTGACCGAAGCCCACGATGCCCGAGGTCAGTTGGGAGTTTGCTTGCTAGATCGCCGCGAATTGCGGGCAATCGGAGCGAAGGACGAATTTCCCTGTTCTGCAACCAACACCGGACCAATTCCCTATCAATTTCACGGATACGCCAAGCGCATTTTGTCACCGAGGGAGAGGCAGGAGTTGGTGAGCGATGGACTGACCGGGGCCTGCGCAATGCGACCGTTCGGGGCACAGATTCGCGAGCAGGTGTGGATCGGGGAAGGCGCGAACCTGGCAGATTCCGTACGAGTCATCGGTCCAGCCTATATCGGAGCGCGTACTGTCGTCCGCGCTGGCGCAACTATAGGTCCCTTTGCGTCGGTGGAGAGCGACTGTGTGGTGGATTGCGGAACCACGGTGGAGCGATCCACAGTTTTGCCGTACACCTACTTAGCGCCGGGCCTGCTGATTCGGCACGAACTGGTGGACGGCAGATATTTGGAGGATCTGGGCTCTGGTGCAGTTGCAGATCTAGAGCCAGCAGGCTTGGGACGCAGGATCCATCCGCGTGAATCGCGCAACCAAGCATTCAGCGAGAAGACTGATACTTTCTCGCGAGCCGGCAGCGCCTTTGCGTGGGACTTTGCTACATCCTCCACCGCGCCGCAGCCGTGGCTCGAGGTGCCGCTATGAGGTACAGCGATGAGACTGTCGGTAGCGTCATCGTGCCCTTCCCTTACGCGTCGAATTCTGCGGGTCGCCGTGCGCTGCGGAAAGAGTTGCTTAAGGCTCTGCGCGTTTCCGGAGCTCCCGTGATTGTGGATTTATCGGGCTCTTCCACTCTGAATCATGAAGACATCGACTTGCTACTGGAGTGCACGGCGCAAGTGGTGGCCCGAGATACGCAGGTGCGGTTGGTCGCGGACTCTCGCGTCAACCGAATGCTGCTCGAAGTAACCCGCATCTCTTCGCTCGTTCCCATCTTCAATTCGGTAGAAGAAGCGCTTGCTAATCCGTCGATTGCGGCAGAGAGCTATGAAGAGCAACGTTCGAGTCAATCTCAGAGTCTTTGGAGTGCGTAAATGAATCGGACAGGTCACAGATATTCAGAATGCTTCGCTATTGCGGTGTTGGTGGGCGCCTTTCTGATGTGGAGCGAGGCGCCTCTCTGGGCGAGCCCTCCGCAGTCCAGCCAGTCCAATGCTCCCGGCCAGCCGCAGGACGATTCGTTGCCAGATGCGCCGCAATCCCAGTCGGCACAAACGCCACCGAGTCAGCAGCCTGCACCTGCGCCCGCTCCCTCCGGGGCTGCTGGAGCAAAGGCCGCCAATGTGAAAGGAGCTCCGGTGGCGCAGCCATCGGGCGCAGCAGTGGCGCCTGTCCGGCAGCGCGGCCATCGCTCACTGCTGATCAAAGTTGGTTTGCTGGCGGGAGCCGGAATTGCCGTCGGTTCAGTTGTCGCTTTGTCTCAGGGAAGAAGTCAGGCGCGGCCGCCCGGCGCTCCAGCATCTATGTCTATTCATCCCTGATCACGGAGTGCTCCGACAGATGGATTCCGACAAAGCCGATGCACGGTCCATTGCAGCGCACCCGTTCTTGATTACCTTCTCGGGAATCGACGGTGCGGGGAAGACGACGCAAATCGAGCGCCTCTCGTCGTGCCTGCAGAAACAGGGCCTGCGCGTGTTACGACTTAGCTTCTGGGATGACGTTGCGGTCTGGTCGAGAATGCGCGCCGGAGTTGGTCACCGGGCAGTAGACTTCCATCGCGGGGAGGGGAAGGCTGAGCTTTCATTCGCCCCCAGAAACAATAAACACGTTCGGAAGTGGTATTTGAGCGCAGCGCGGTCCGGATTGTACATGCTAGATGTTGCCCGATTGCGCCGCCTGCTCGCCAGTCAACGCATAAAAAATTCTGACGTCGTAATCTTTGATCGCTTTATTTACGACCAAATCGCCAATATCTATTCGCAATCGCTTGCCGCACGCACTTACGGCAAGCTTCTCCTGAAGCTCGTGCCCGCTCCCGACTTGGCTTTCATCCTGGACGCTTTGCCTGCCGCAGCTTTTGCGAGGAAGCCGGAATACCCCCTGGAATTCATGTATCAGAATCGTCGGAATTTTCTACACCTCCGGGAACTTGTTCCCCAGCTGATCGTCATTCCTGCCGCCACAGTGGACGACGTGACCAATGAAATATATATTCACGTCGGCCGAACGCGGCGCGTAGAGGGCAGTTCGCAGGGGGAGGAAAAGAGTGAAGCTAGCGGGGACAATGCAGTAGTCGAGCTACAAAGTTCCTGTAGAGTACAAAACGACCCAACCGCAAGTATCTAGATTCCATCCAAGGCTTACGGCTTGTGAAAGCGAGGCCTTGAATGATACCTGGGATTCCTGAAAATCGTTTTGCCCTGGTCATACCAACGCTCAATGAAGCGGAAAATATTGACAAGCTACTCGGTGAACTCACCGATGCATTGACCGGAACGCAATATGAATATGAGATCGTTGTAGTCGATGACGGAAGCACCGACGGCACGGTAGAAAAGGTTCGTGACTGGACAAGACACGATCCGCGCATTCACTTCCTCTCTCGCGCGGGAGAACGGGGTTTAGCGGGGGCGGTGCTGTATGGCTGGAGTCAATCGGGAGCGAACCTGCTCGGCGTGATTGATGGCGACCTGCAGCATCCCCCTGAGTTGCTGCCGAAACTGTTGGAAGAAGCCGAACAAGCCGACATCGCCATCGCCAGCCGCTACGCCCGGGATGACGGAACCAAGGGTTGGAATCCGCTGCGCGCTGCCGTTTCCCGGCTGAGCACGCTCGCGGCAGCGCCTTTGATTTCCAAGAAGAACCTTCGGGTCACCGACCCCATGTCGGGTTTTTTCGTTATCCATCGTCGCTGCATCGAGGGGTTAACCTTCCAGACCAAAGGCTTCAAACTCTTGCTTGAAATCCTGGTGCGCGGACGCATCCAGATAGCACAAGAGATCCCTTACCATTTCGGTGTTCGCCGGGCAGGCAGAAGCAAGGCCAATGCGACCGTCGCCATCCATTACTTGCACCTGCTGGGCCGGCTCTCGCGGGAAATGGTGTTGCGTTCGAGTGCGCCGTGAAGATTGCGCTAATCACGTCGTTTCCGCCGAGTCGCCATGCGCTCAATGAATATGGATTCCACGTGGCGGACCAACTGCGGCATGAGCGGTGTATTGATCTGACGGTGTTGGGAGATTATCTCCTCACACCCGCCGATGAACTGCCGGGCTTTAAGGTGGCGCGCTGCTGGGGTTTTGAAAAGCATGGCAATGTAGCCACTCTGCTGCGCGCCATCCGGACGGTGAAGCCCGAGGTGGCCTGGTTCAATCTGGGCTTCGCGAGCTTCGGCGCACGTCCCCTGGCCGCTATACTTGGTCTCGTGACTCCGGTTGCGGCACGACTGAATGGAGTGTACTCGCACATTACGCTGCACCAACTGTTCGAGACGGTCGACTTGGAGGATGCCGCTGTTTCTTCTCCCCAGCTGTATCGAGCGGGAGGCTGGCTGGCAACGCATCTACTCTTGAGCGCGAACTCGGTCTCCGTGCTATTGCCCACCTATCGGCGAACTTTGGTTGAAAAATACGGCCGCGGCCGGGTCAGTGTGCGATCGCATGGCATCTTTGCCGGAAAGCCGGACCCTCCAGACTTTTCACGGCGGGGAAACCCGACTCACCGCATTCTTGCGTTTGGAAAGTGGGGTACTTATAAGCGTCTCGAGTTGCTGATCGAGGCGTTCGATCGGGTGGCAGCGAAGTTCCCTAATGTAAAACTGATAATCGGTGGCGGCGATCATCCCAAAACCCCAGGCTATGTGCACTCGATGGCGCAGCGCTATGCGCATGAGAATGATCGCATTCGCTTTCTCGGCTATGTGCCCGAGGAGTCGATTGCCGACCTCTTTCGTGAGGCCAGCTTGACGGTGATGCCGTACACATCGTCCGCTGGCTCCAGTGGTGTGGCGCACCTCGCCGCGCAGTATGGGGTACCGGTCATCGCCTCTGACATCCAGGACTTTCGTGAACTTGCGGAGCATGAGCGGATTGCCATCCGCTTCTTCACGCCCGGCGATGCGGACAGCCTGGTCGAGCAACTGCTCCTGGCCTTGAATTCGCCCGATGCGCTGAAAGAGATGGCTTGGCGGAGTTACGCAGCTGGTGTGTCCATGAGCATGCCGCACGTGGTGCGGGAATACATTCGGTCTTTCCGCCAACACGAGCGCATCAAAACCCTGCAATTGGCAGCCGGCTTGCGTCGCGCCGGGCAATTCCAATTCCAATTCCAAAGGCCGGACGGACTTGCGCGAAAGGTGGGCGAGAAAATTCAGAGATGGCAGGACGAAGATGAGATTGCCGGCTCCGCTGCGTAGCCCTGCGCACTCGAGGCTGCTCGTAGAACTCAGCTAACGAACCCAGCCAACCATGAAAATTCGCATCTATCTCTGACGTGGATCTTGGGGCTGCGGGTTCTGGGGCGAGGAATCTACCGTTGGCGGGCTTGGCGTTGCATTCCGGTCTGGTTCGGAATTCGGAGGCGGCAGAGCCGGGAGAGCCGGCGGCCGCACCCCAACCGCAGGCACTGGCGATGCGTCCTGCTCACTGCTGGCAGAGATCGCTGCGCGCTGCTTCAATTCGATCGGCCTGTGGGCGCGGCGCTTCGCCTCCTGCACCGCTTTCAGCGTGGCTTCCACATCCATCTTGTTATCGCCGGCGAGATTGTCGATCTTCTGTCCCTCGGCATCGCGACGCGTCGCATAGCTAACTTTCGTATTCGCGTCTCGCCCGGAGCGGGCTGCCTCGTAGTACATTTCGGCGGTTTCCCGATCACCCGCCAGCTCGGCGACGTAACCCAGATTGTTCAGTGTGAACGCATTCTGTGCGTCGCGTCGATATGCCTGCAAGAAAAACTCGCGTGCAGCCGACGGGTCGTTGTCGTTCAGAGCGGTCACACCACGGAGATTGAGGCGAGCGGTCGCCGCCTCTGTCCCCTCGCCCCGTGCGATCTGCTCGCTGATGGCCACTGCGTTTCCCTTGGCTACCTCGCTGATCGGCCGACCGCGCCATTTCGCGCGCGGAGTCACCACCACCCGTTGCGTCGAATGCAAACTGGCCGCTGCGGAGTAATATCGAAGCGCCCCCTCGAGATCTCCGACGGCCTCCATCGCATAGCCGAGATTGTTGAGGAGAAACGGATCGTTGGGATGGCCAGGCAGCTCGGATTGCAGCAGGTTCCTGGCTTCAAACACGCGGCCTTCTTGAAGCAGCAGAATCGCCTGCTCGTTGATCCTACCGGTCCCCCGACCAGAATCTTGCAGTTGCCGAAATGCCTCGTCCAGGGGCTTGCCCTTGAGGATCGCTTCGCTAGACTCGTCGATTACTGCATCCGTATGGTTCCGCGCCGCCAGTGCATAGTAGCGTAGGGCTCGATCGGCGTCGCCCTTCATTTCGGCGACGTATCCGAGATTATTCAGAGTGAACGGGTCGTCCGGATCCAGCAGGTAGGCCCGCAAGAAGAGACGCTCGGCTTTTTCTTGATGCCCGCGCCTGAGTTCGGCAACACCATCGCGGTTGAGCTTCTGGCTGGGGGTAGATACACTGCGGCCCGGAACGGGGAGCCGCAAATTGCCCGCGACGCCCGGGCTTGTCCCGGCAAGAAGCTGCATCGCCAGCAAACCCGGAATTGCAAGGAGTCTACCCACCCTGGTCAAGCGAATTACCTCACTGGTACCCGGCACTATTACCCGGCAATATGATGTCGGGAAACGGGCATTTGGTTGGGCATTTGGTTCGACTACAGGAAACACCCGACGCCGACCGCTTTGCGAAGTCACCCCATTCCGCATCCAACTAGCGATGAAAAGGTCCCTCTGGGTGACGATCCTAATAGCCGGCTGGGTGCAGGCGCAGGTTGCCGTGCCCGCCACGTCCGACGCCGGGCAGCACGCTGCGGTCGCAGACGGTGTGTCCTCAGCAAGCAGGCCTGGCGGCAAGGTCGGTCTGGTGCGCGGCGTACTCAAGCGTCTGGATCCGATCCACGATCAGCTGTTGATTCGCGCATTCGGGGGAGGCGATATCCGGATTGCCTTCGATCCGCGGACTCAATTTTTTCGCGAGAATCCGCGCACACGTTTGACCAGTATTCCCGCTGGATCTACGCTGTCCGTCGACACGGTGATGGAGGGCGGAAAGCTGTTCGCGCTCTCAGTGCGAACAGGCCCGCCCCATACGGCGGAGCTGAATGGGCAAGTCGTGCGGTACGAAGCAGCTAAATCCCAGCTCATCGTACGCGATCCCACCAGTTCGGAAGGTGTTTCACTGCGAATTAAGCCCAGCACGGTGATTGTCTACCAGGGCCAGCCGGCCTCACCGCAGGCTTTGTCTCCGGGCGCGCTCGTGCGGGTGTCATTCTCTCCGACACAAAATGCAGTGAATAATGTTGAGATCCTCGCCGAACGCGGAGGTTCTTTAACATTTAGGGGCCGGGTTATCGCGGTGGACCTGCATTCGCGTGTCCTGTCCCTCTTCAATGATTCCGACCAAAGCATTCGCGAGCTCGCCATCGGCTCGCTGGATACCATCGATCTCCGTCTTTTGCGAGAAGGTGCGGATGTCAGTGTTCAGACCGAGTTCGATGGAGACCGCTACAACATTCGTAATGTCACCTTCGCGTCGCGCAACCCGTGAGTCTTGCCACTCGCACGCGTGGCTTCCCGTAAGCCTTCAGGAGGTCTCGATCTCGGCGAGCTTTTCGCGCAGTGTCCGCGCAACGAGGAAATCAGCGTCGTGGAACAGGTATCGGACCGTGTGCCGAGCATAGCGCGCCAAGCTACGCCAGTCGGTCTTGTGCCAACAACACAAGTTCATGTTGGGAGACAAACCGCAATAAAAACGGAAGAGCCGGTGAGCCGCTTCGGGCATGGTCAGCATGGCCGCTGCCATGCGGTGATTTCCCTCGATAATCGTCAGCGGGTGATGGTCGTCGATGCCGATCAGCAACACGGCATCTGGCACATGGCTCCCGCGGAGATCGCTGGCGATCGCCCCGAGCTTTTTCAGGAGCCGACTCTGCCGCCCACGAGCCAGCTCCGCTTCGATTCGGCCAATCATCTCCGTTAGGTAGAAACCGTCGGCCGCGAAGCGTCTCCACTCGTTGCGCGGAAATGCCCGCAGGCGCTCCAGGTCGCGCGCCGTCAGTTCAATCTCCCACCAATCGGTACCGGGAGGCAGCTCACGCCACAAGCGTCCTCGCCGCCGGAAGAGCAACGCACGTCGAATGATATTTTCATGAGGATGATCGAGATCGGGGTGCTCCACAATATGCTTGAATTCCCGGCGATAGGGATCAAAATCGGAATGATAGAATTCACTCCGCAAGAATTCCGCGACGATCTCCGCCTCCGGCACCGGCCGCAGGCGGCGCAAAGGTTCCGAAGTTGCCGGATTAGGCTTTGATTCCTCTTGCTCGTGAAAGAGCGGAACCGTGACGACCACAAGCAGTCCGCACATCACGAGCATTTGCACCAGAATCACCTGGGACAAGGAATCGTGATAACGCCAGATCGCTGCGGCCAGCAAGACGCTCGCGCCCAACTGCATCCACGCCGCGGGGCCGGTGCGCCGCGAGATCTCGTACATCATCACGACTACTGCAATGCAGTAGATGCCGGTCATGACCGCATACTCTGCCAAGAGTGCGGAGAACGGCGTGTTTAGCAGGAACGGCTTCCCGAGCAGCATGGTCCAGATAGACTCTGGCGCCAGCGCCACCGCGGCGATGAATACGGAGGTAACTGTTCCCGAAAGGAGCAATCCGGTGTACAGCGCCGAGCGCCCTCCCTGGCGCTGCGTATGACCGGCCGACACCGGAAACATGCTGCTCACCACCGACCACGACAACATGAAGACCACACGCCCCACCAGCGCCACGGCCGCGTAAATTCCCGCTTCCGGCGGCGGGAAAAAATGCTTCACTAGCAAGATGTCGAGGTTACTAAGAATCACCTGCCCGACGAAGTACAGTACGGCTTGCATGCCCTCGCCAAAAGTTGCGATCTTGATCAGTCCGGGTACCGCCCGCTCGGTGGCCAAAGGCTTTCCAGCGATGTATGCGGCGACGATGGAGAGCAACACCGCCGTCATCACACCCGTCACGCCCATCCCGAAGTGTAGAAAGAATAGGGCGCCGCCAAACTTAACCGCTACCTCGACCACCACATTGATGGCGAGGTCGCGAAACTTGTAACAGCCCTGCATCCTTCCGCGACATACTCCCAGCGGCGTATAGACTCCAGCCGCGATTGCCAGTAACAAAAGATCATGCTGCGCCGGCAGATTGAAATACGACTTGAGGTAGGCACTTCCGGCAGCGAGCAGTAAGGCGATCCCCAGGCCCACCTGCCAAGCCCGGCGCAGCAGGCTGGCGTAGATTTGCGCTTGGGAAAAGGTCTCTGAATTCCGCGCGATAAACTTTGAAGTTATGATCTGGAACGACAATGGGATGGCCGCTATCAGCATTAGCAGGGTATAGAGAGCAGAGGCATGGCCGAAGCCCGAGGCGCCTAACATCCGCGCGATCAGAATGTTGTAGAAGAGATTGGTTGCGGCCACCACTGCGGTGCTGAGCAACAAGACGGCACTGCCCCGCACGACGCGTCCACGCAAGCCTTCGCTGTGAGTCGGCCTTGTCGCCACTGGCGTTGCTGTCGTCATACGGAATTTGCGGCCGTCAGGCAGTGGGCGCCGTCCGAACCGAACGCGTCAAAAACTGAACTGAAACGCCGGAACGACTTGGGTGCGCCCTTGTCCGGGAAAATCGTAAAAGCTTTGCTGCGCCAAACCGAAAGAAAATCTCATGGGATAAGCCGCTGATGCGGTCTCCGTGCCAGCGCTCTTTCCCCAACCCCGCTCGCGGGTGTAAGAGAGCATGAAACTCGATGTCACATTGTCGTAGGCGTGAAAGCTGCGTCCTGAAGACCACGCGCCCGACGCCGACAGCATCCAGCGCTCTTTGAGTTTCACGTCAACCCCAAAGCGGGGGCGAAGAGTTTGCGCGATCGCGTACAGATTGCCTTCGACCCGCCACGAGCGCAGAAACTCCGCCACCGCCGACGCGCGAATGTTGGCCCCGAAGCCATGCTCCAGACCCACATAGGAAATCGTCTGGTAGTACTCATAGATCGCTGGCCCGAAGAGCAGGTCGCGCCCGTTGTACCCTGTCAGCAGTGCGTTCTTGCTCCAGGGTCGGCCCACGCGAAAATTGATAGCCCCGGAAAAGTCCCGCGAGTGCAGATTCTGATCCGTGAACGGACCCGATTCCCGAATCACATCGCCCGAAAACGAGAGCCAATTGGCGATCGGGCTGCTTGCCACATAGAGGAACTGACGAAACAGATTCTGACTCATGAACTCGGGCGCAAGCGTGTCGCGCCGGATTGTGTACTGCAGTCCAGGCATGAAATTCAGCTTCACGTTGCCAAGTTGCACAGTTGGCGCCACGGAAATATTGAAGATAGAGTCGAACGTGTTGCGATCCTGAATCAGGAGTTCACTCGGAAACGAGAAGCTACCCTCAGCATTGCGCTCCGCGATAAAACCTTGAATCGGAGGCAAGGAATCCGACCGGATTTGAAAACGCGAATCGGCAAAGGTCTCGATCGAACGCCGCGGGGGTGGTAGCAAGGCTCCGCGATTTTGCACGCCGAGCAGACGAGCGTCCTCTTGATAGATGTTTTCATCTTCAAATACCGCATTTTCGCGCACGTCAAAACCCATGCCCAGGCGCTCGGTGATAGGACGGCCTTGCTGTTCGGCTAGTTCCATTTCCGCGGTGAGGGTTGCCGGGTCCTGCGGATCCAGTTGGTTGGCGAGGACGAAAGAGGCGAGCGCGCGATCATTCTCGCCGCGCTGCCGGTAGACATTGCCCTGGGCGACCAGAAAGTCATAGTTGTTTTTGCGCTCCGGATTGTCGGGCAGGCTGGCCAATTGCACTTCCGCGCTACGCGTGTCACCCATGGCCAGCGATGCATTTGCCATGCCCACCGCCACCGCGGTGTCGTCGGCGCCCAGCGCCTGGGCACGCCCATACATGCGCTGGGCCAGCGGATACTCGTGGATACCCATCAGGATGCCGGCAGCATTTAGGTAGTCGTCAGCCGAGGTCACATCGGTAGGCGTGACTCTCGCCTCGGCAAAGCCGAGCGCTACTTGTTGCTGGGCGTCTGCTGTATGGCCCTCTTCCGCAAACAGTCTGCCCAACGCGAGCCGGACCTGTAGACGATCTTCGTCGGAACTCTCCAGCGCCCGCGCGTACCTGGTCATAGCCTCGTCGCGATGGCCCAGGATGCGCAGAGCGTCCGCAGTCACGAGCAGGACTTTGTAATCCCTGCCGCCAGCGCGCTCCGCGGAATCGATCGCCTGCATGGCCTCGGAGGACCGTCCGAGCTGCGCATAGGATCTACCCAGCCGTGCCAAAATCATCGGGTCGTTGGGCGCGACCGCGAGCGCTCTCTGCAAAGTGTCAGCCGAGGCGGCAAATTTATGCGCCCGGTACTGCATATCAGCGAGGGCCACGTAGGTATCCGGGGCCTTTGGGTTCAGCTTAAGAGCTTGCCTATACTCGCCTTCTGCGAGAGCCACCATCGCCCGCTGGCGGTAGGCTTCCGCTTTGACAAGATGCAGACTCTCCGAATCGGGCAGCAAGCGGGCTGCTATCTCAGCCTCTTTCAGCGCTGCCGTAGAACGCCGCAACTGGAGCAGGGCGTAGGCCAGCCCGAGGTGCGCTTCGCCGTACTGCGGATTCATCTTCAAGGCTTTGCGGAAGTCCTGCTCCGCCTTTGTCGCCAGGCGCATGTCGTTGTACACATAGCCACGGTTCATATAACCGACCGCCATGTTGGGATCGATCTCCAGGGCGCGCGTAAAGGCATCGGCAGCGGCCTGGTATTCGTTGTGGTCGGCGTGCACGTGCCCCGCAATCAGAGGCAGGTCGCGATCGTCTATAAGAACGGGCTGAAAGCGGTCTACGATCTGCATCGCTTCATCGAGGCGATTGAGAAACAGGAGGTCATAAGCAAGATAGTCAACCCCCTCGCGATCCTTCGGTAGCTTCTGGATTACCTGATACCCGAGATCCGCCGACTCCGCGTATTTCCCGGTCAAGGTCAAGTAGCGCTCATGCTCGCGCATAACTTGCGGATTCTGTTGCGCTCTCTGCGACGCACGCGTTAGCCACTCCTTGGCTTGGGCGAGGTGGGGGGCTTCGAGCGCCGCATTCATCGCTCCGGAAATAATCAGCGGATTACTCGGCGACCTTTTGAAGGCCTGCTCGTAACTCTCCTGCGCTTCGGGAAATTGACGGTTCGCGCTATACAAGTCACCCAGGGCCAAATAAGGCACGTAGTCGTCGGAATGCTTCTTCGCCAATTCCAAGAAGTAGCCGCGGGCGGCCTTGGAGTCGCCCATCTCGCGCGACAGGAAGCCGAGCGAGGCTAACGCGTCCGCATTCGATGAATTGATGGCCAGCGCCTCGCGGTAGGTCTTCCGGGCTTCTTCCTGCTGATCCGTCTTCCAAAGAAGCTTCGCGTAGTTGAGAAGCAACACGACGTTTCGAGGCTCAAGCCGGAGGGCTTCTTTCAAATCTCTTCCGGCAGAATCAACATTGCCTCCGGCCACTTCGATTGCCGCTCGCAGTCGCAAAAACTCGGGCCGCGCAGGGCCCGCCAAATCGAGGGCGCCGATCGCGTTCGCCGCGTCTTTGGTGACGCGCTCTGCGTTCGCAGTATCTCCGGTATCGCGGTAAACCTCGGCCAGGTCCACGCGCAACGAGATCGGATAGAGAACACCCTCGGGCGCACCTTCAGGCAGGTGCTGCAGCGCCGCCTCGTATTCGCGGAGTGCATCCTCGTTCCGATGCTCGGCCGCATCAAGCCGTCCCCGCAGGGCAAACACGCGGTAGTGCTCAGGATTCAGGGTCGTGGCGCGGTTCAGCAGCGCCGTGGCTTGGTCGAACTCCCCAGCATTGAGCATGGCTTGTGCGGCATTGAGTTGGACCTCGATATCCCGCGGCGCTCGGCTTGCCGCTGCGCCATAATTGCGCGCGGCCGCTTGCGGGTTGCCGGCCAGGGCGTAGGAATATCCCAGTTCCGCCAGCGTCCTCTCATCTTTCGCCGGTAACTCTTCCAGGATGCGGACCGCCGCCTCGTACTGCCCCGTGTCACGGTAGTAAGACGCAACCGCTCGCAGCACCTCAGGATTGGTCGGAGCCGAACGGCGCGCTTTTTCCAGCATCTTGTGTGCTGACTCGCCATCTCCCGTTCGCTCAAATGCGCGGGCCAGCAGAAGTTCAGTTGGCGGCGACGCCCTTACGGCTTCCGATCGTTGCAGATACTCAAGTGCCCGCTTCGGATCGGTGGTGAGCAGCAGTTCGCCCGCCAACTGAAGGTCCAAATCGCTCTTGGGATTCGCGGCCAAAACCGCTTCCAGCGTTTGTCGCGCCTCCGCGTTGCGCCCCATGCGGGCGTAGGTTTGCGCCAGACCGGAGAGCCCCTCCACCGAGGATGGCTTCAGAGCGAGACCGCGACGATAGGCATCGACCGACAGCGAATACTGTCCGCCTAATCGTGCTGCGTAGGCCAGCGTAAACCAGAGATCGGGATTCTGCGGAGCGGCGTTTACCGCGCGCTGAGCGTGCGCCGTTGCGCCTGCCGCGTCTCCGTGTTGCAGCGCGGTCTGCGCGGCTCGCGCCTCGCGCGCCACCTCGATGCTCGCGCCCCAGCCCATTCCGGTCTCGTTACTGGCTGGCGCTGCCGCCCGCTTTTTCGAAGGAGGAACCGAAGCGGAAGATGTTTGGCCGTTTACATCAAACGTTTGAGCAGCGCTGGCAGCGGCCACAATCAGGATTGCAAGCCGAACCCACTCTCGGAACGCCGGTTGCACTAATTCCTCCTCCCGATATCCTGGTGATCATGCGGCTGGCGGGCAGGGTACACTCCGCCCTTTCGCCGTGCTGAGATGCCAGAAACTCCCGCTGCGGTTGCGCACCTTTACACATCCACACAGCATCCAGCACACAGCATCCAGGAATACCTGCCAACCTTTGTCCGGCATCCGGAATCAAACGTTGCGATCCAATGAGGGACCATCCATTTGCGCTCCCAACTGAGACCAGCATTTGGCAACGCCCAATTCCCGTTGCTGCTATGGTTCTGCTGGCGCTCGCGATTCACGGGCCTTTGCTCGTAATGCAATTGCCAGCAACCACGTCCTATGACGCAAACTTGCACATCTTTTTTGCGTCGCACTATGCGCATCACTGGTTCGATCCTTGGAACGAAAAGTGGTTTGCCGGCTTCTCTCAAACCACCTACCCCCCGCTGGTTCACCAATGGATTGCTCTGCTCTCGTACATCGTCGGGCTCACCGAGGCCTTCATGCTGGTGCAGTTGGCCGCCGTCATCCTGCTGGCCGTGAGTACATACCGGTTCGCGCAGCTTTGGGTGGATGACCGTGCCGCAAGCTATGCAGGGGTGCTGGCCGTGTTCGCCGGGAGCATCGCCTTTCTTGTCTATTCAGCAGGCCAGTTACCAACCACCTTGTCAGCGCCCTTGTACTTTCTGGGTCTGCCTTATTTTTATTCGTGGTGCATATCGGCTAGCTGGCGATCGCTGCTGAAGGGTGTTGCTCTCACGCTGGCCGCCGCATCGGCCCATCACGTCACGCTCATCTTCGGCTCCGTCCTCTTCGCTTTGCCGGTCTTGTGGCTGGCCTGGTACGACGGTCGCAAGCACGACGGTCGCGAGAAGGAGCAACCCAGTGCCCCAATCATCGGACGCGGTTTCGTCTTCGCCGCGATTGTCGCAGTAGGGGTTGGGGTCGTCCTGTTGCCTTACTGGATTTCGATTATCCGTCACCCCATTGAGCAGATCCCCATTCCGCACGCGAGCCGCTCGAACTTCTTGATGAATTGGCTCTACGGAATGAATTACTTCATTGTTCCGTATGGCGCTTTGATCCTGGCGTTGCCCTTCATCGTGATCAAGGGTGCATCGAATCCGCGTTTGCGAATGCTGCTGCTTGCGTTCTGGGCTACGTTCCTGATTGCGCTGGGTGGCACAACGCCGATTCCGCGCTGGATATTCGGCCGAGCCTTCGAAATTCTCACCTACGAGCGCTTCACTTTGTGGGCGACGGTGCTGGCACTGCCGATTGTGGGATTGTTAGTGGAGGAAGCGATCGACCGTTTCCCACGCTGGGGTGCGATCGGCGTCAGTACAGCCGCCATTGCCAGCATGGCGCTTGCGCTGGGTTGGCTGGCTTGGAGCCCCTTTCGAACATTGAGCTCGCTCAATGTCGATTCCGTCGTCGCCTTCCTGAATCGTGACGGCCACGACCAGTACCGCTATCTCACCCTTGGATTCGGCAATGCTCTCTCCAAGGTTTCGACCTATGCCAACGCCAACAGCGTGGATGGCGAGTACAACTCGGCCCGCCTGCTGCCCGAGATGACCCGTTATGGCGGAGCGCAATTGACCAACGCGAAGTTCTTCGGCGTGGCTGGCATGGATTCGCTCCGCGCCATGCTCCAGCATGCCAACCACTATGGTCTGAGATTCATTTTCGTTCACGATCCGTTCTATGAGCCTCTCCTGGTGTTCGGCGGTTGGCGCCAGATCGAGAGCTATGACTCGGGCTCCATCACGGTGTGGTCCAAGGATGACGCCCCTCCCGCACGGACGATCCCCTCAGATTCGGTGCCGGCCCCGTGGGAAGGATGGATGTGGGGCATACTGCCCATCGGCAGCAGTATCGTCGCAATTCTGTTTGTGTGGTTGCTGGTCGAACCGCGCCGCGTGCAGGAACCGATCACGCTTCCCCGGGAAACCCCGGAAGACGTCTACGCCAATGGGGTGCGCTTATGAAGTGGGGGATGGCTGCTTTTCTCGCCATTGCTACCGCTGTCCTGGTTGCCGTTGCCTGGCTGCAGTCCGGAGGACTGAAACAGCACTCCATGTTCTCGGCGGCCACTCCGGAAGAGACCGTGCAAGCTCTGATGAGCGATATTCAAGCGCATAACTACCAGCAGGCCTATGCTTCGCTCGATCACAGCAGCAATATGGACCTGGCATCGTTTGTTCGCGAGCTGGCGGGAAGCGACGGCAGCTTGCGGACCTACTCGTCGCTGCAGGGGGTGGAGGTTTCACCGTTGCACGCCGATGCTAACCAGGCGCTGGTCCGCGTCCGGATGAATTGGTCGAGCGCGCTGGGCTCGCTGGTTGATCTGCGGGATTTTCACGTGCGCCGCGAGGGTTCGGTGTGGCGTGTAGTGTGGCCGAAACCGGTGTTTTCCACAGTACCCCCGCAGGTCGTGTCGGTAAACTACTTGCGTTGGGAGGTCATCGGACGCAACACATCGCAGAACTGGGGTACGCAGGATGTAGACTCGCCGAAAGTGCGCATAACGTCCATGAACGCGATCGCACGCGCCGGCCACGTGGTCATTCTTGGGGAAGTCGAGAATGAAGACACCGTCCCCGCGTATCTAAACGTGAATGCGACGCTGCTGAAAGCGGACGGTTCTCCCATCGAGGAAGAAGGCAGCTTCGACCTCATCTCACACGTGCTTCTCCCCAAGCAGGTTTCTCCTTATCGCATTGACTTTCCCGGTGTTCGCATGGATGCGGTAAAGAGCGTGCGCATGGATGCGCGTTCGCTCCTGGTCCCCGCCAGCGCCGATCCGGTCATTACGGTCAGCGACCAGAAGGTCAGCAGAGACAATTTGGACCGCAATGTCTTGCAGGGTGAATTGGTCAATCTTAGCGGCCGGCCCGTCAACATCGCGCAGGTCCTGGCTACCTTCTACGACAACTCCGGGAAGGTAATCTGGGTCTCCGATAGTTATGTAGATCAGGCGCTCATGCCGCAAGTGCCCGTAGCGTTTGCGGTCGACATCCCGGATGACATCGCGGGAAGGCTGAAGAATTATCGCGTCATCGTCAATCACTATTCGCGGTCGAGCAGCTAGCATGAACACTACCGGTAGCGATTTCGTATTATGCAAGCTGCTCACCGCATTAGTGTTGATGTGCGTGTTGCCGGGTTGGGCAAGAGCTGCTGAACTGCATTTGCCCGCCCTTGTGGAAGCAGGCCAAGCGTTCTCGATTCCGGTCGCGGGCTCCGGACAAGCCACCTTCTATCTCGTGGGGCCCGACCATGTCGTGAAACGCACCGTGAGCCTGGGGAGCGATCTGCAGATTCAGTCCAGCGATGTGCGCACTGCGGGGCGCTACCAGATAATCCTCTGCGGCTCATCATGCAATTCCGCAACGTTCGAGGTGAAGGCTGCGCAGCCCGCGCACCTGAGCTTCTTCCTGCATCCTTCGCGGGTGCCCGTTTCCATGCCCGATTCGATTGATGCCACTGCGTTCGTTTTTGACCAGTACTTCAACCTGTTTCTCACCCCGGCTACCGTGGACTTCCGAATCACTCCGGCCAGCGGGGCCGGTTTCTCCCGGGCAATTTCCACGCGCTACGGTGTTGCTTGGATGCGCATGGGCTCGACTCCACATGAGGGGCCGGTTCAGGTGACCGCGGTCTTAGGCAACGTGGAAGAAGCGCGAGTGATTCAACAGGTCGCGGCGGAGGCCTGCGGGTTGCGCATGAAAGCCGTGGCCAGCGGGAATATGGTAACCCTCGAAACCGATCCCGTGCGCGATTGCAGCGGCAATGCACTTCCCGATGGCACTGTCGTTTCGTTTACCAAGGTGGATAAGGCGGGCAAGAGCACGGTGGACACCCCGATCAAGAAAGGTGTTGCGCGAACGCAGTTCAGCATCCGGGGGCCGGCGCAGATCAGCGTCGCGTGCGGCGTCGTATCGGGCAATGAAGTCGTCCTCAACGGAAAACTATGAAGAGCATGGCCGAGGTCACGCTGGCGCTCAAGACGATTTTGCCCAAGTTCGCCAAAGCTGCGAGTTTCGTCATTGCAGCTTGTGCTCTGGCGATCGCCCAATCGCCGTCCCAGATGCAACTCCCCCAGATGCAACTCCCCGAGGTCCACCTCGATGCCGAGGGGCTTGCCCCACGTCCCATCGAAGAACTCACGGGAACGAGGATAGCGCGCCATTACGCCATGGCATGGCGTGATCTAGAGGGGGCCTTGGAATCCGGTCGGGCCGAGGGACTCGGCGAAGAGTGCGTCGGATTCGCGAAAGATCACCTTGTGCAGAGAATCGGCGAGCAAGAGAAAGCGGGTGTGCACGTTCGGATCATGGATCACGGCCACCATCTGAAGGCGGTCTTTTATTCCACGGATGGGACTGCCATGCAGCTTCTCGACCAAGCCATGATGGAGATCCAGACCTTCGATGGAAACAAATTGCTCGATACACAGAATGCGCCCCGCGAGTACATAGTTCTGATGACCCCCGGCGCAGATGGCTGGTACGTTCGCGATCTCGAGGAGGTCTCTGCCAAACCCTGAGTGCATTGCTGCGAACCCTAATTCGAGCCAACTCTTGGCAGCGCCGTCTCATCGTAACCAGAGCAGGAAATCGTGGATGAAACTTTACCAGTATGCCCTTTTGGCGTATGTCGTGATCCTGAGCTCCATTCCGAGCGCGTGCACCTACGCGAATTCGCGGAATCTTGCGCTCAAGGATATCCCTGCCTCGCCGGGCAATCCCAAGATTCTCGCGGACTACCAGCCCTGGTTCGGCGACCCGGAGCACATCAACGTCGGCTATAGCAGCCAGGACCCGAACGTTCTGCGCAAGCAAATTGAGAATGCCCGCAATCTGTCCATTTACGCCTTCGTGGTGGATTGGTACGGTTCACGGCGTCCTTTTCTCGATCGAAGTACTGCACTCCTCGAGCGAATTGCGAGCGAGCAACACTTTCACATCGCGCTCATGTATGACGAAACCCAGGATGACAACGGACACGCGACTGACGACGCTCTGGAGGCGATGGAGCTGGCTTACCAGAAATACATCGGGCCCCGCGCCCCAGGACGCGATGCGTACTTGCTCTACCACGGGCAGCCCGTGGTCTTTGTGTTTCCCAAGCACGGCCACACGGATTGGAACCAGGTGCGACAAGCGGTGAACCTGTGGGCATCGCCACCAATTCTCCTGTATAAGGACGACCCGCCATCGGAGTTCGGCAAAGCTTTCGACGGTGAGTACGCGTGGGTGCATCCCGGGAGCAAAGGGTGGAGCGTGGACGGTCAAGAGTGGGGCGAAGATTACTTGCGCGATTTCTACACGAAGATGCGAACCAAACATCCGGATGAGGTTACAGTGGGCGGGGTGTGGCCGGCGTTCAATGACGCGAAGGCTTCCTGGAGCTTGAATCGGCACATCGACGCACGGTGCGGAAAGACGTTCGAAGATACCCTGCGCTTGTTCGATGAGAACAACGGTCCCTCGCACCCAATTCCGTTCGTTCTGATTGCTAGCTGGAACGATTACGAAGAAGGAACGGCAATTGAGCGCGGTCTGCCACACTGTGACGAACCGAAAGGGAATGTCGCGCATGGAGCAGGACGTCCATGACGAGGGGGAGAGAACGCGCGGCCGAGATGTTTGAGAGGTTAGCGGCTTTACATCTCCATGCGGCCGCATATCCGGGACAGCGAGGCGAATCCGGTTTCCAAATCGAACGGGAGCTTTCGGGATTGCAGCGCATGTCCAAGGAGGAGTGGTCCGATTTTGTGCGCTTTGCGGAACTGCAACGCGTAAGACTTCGCACGCTGCAGCTTTTAGAGAAATGGCCGGTGTCTGATGCAACCGCGCCGTGGTTTGACGGTATTGAGAATCTGGTGCAAATTGAGCAACGGAAGATCGGACGCGCGCTCGCCGCTTTGGACAAGATTGTGCGCGCGCTTGAACTGACCGGGCACTCGCCGCTCGTGATCAAAACCCTCGATCACTGGCCAGACATCGGCAGCGACCTTGATCTCTTTACTGCAGCCCCAGAAAGCGATGCCGTGCGAGCGATGCAGAGCGAACTGCAAGCCGAGCTCCAACCGCGGAGTTGGGGCGATCGACTGGCGCACAAATGGAACTTCCGTATTCCAGAACTGCCGCAATGGGTGGAGATTCACGTGGGCTGCCTTGGGCAAACTGGCGAGCAGGATGCACTGCCCACCCACTTGGAAGAAACCAGCGTGATGCGCGATGCAGGTCCTTTTCGCTTTCGCGTCCCGGCTCCGGAGGAACAAGTCACGCTCGCAACACTGCAGAGGATGTATCGCCATTTTTACATTCGTCTCACCGACCTGCTGAACCTTACGGTACTGGTGCGCTCGGGCCTTCTGGATTTTACACGGCTGCGCACTTCCGCCCAGCGCTGGGCGATCTGGCCAGGAGTGGCGACCCTGCTGAAGATCACTTCCGACTACAACGAACGCGCGGGCGTTGGCCCGCTCCCGATGCCCGAGTTTGTGATGCGCTCGGCACGTTTCGGGGCCGAGGTCACGTACGTAGGGGAACAGTTCTTGCGCGTGCCCATCTTGCCGCAGGGTTCGCAATTGTTCCTGCAACAGCTCATCGCAACCGGAGCCGCGCTTCGCTTTCGCGCTGCGGCTCGCTTGTCCCTATTGCCAGCGCTGGCTGCCGCCGCCTTTGTCAATTTGCGAATTACAGGAGACGACAAGGGGATTTGGTAGTTTCGCGCCAGGGAGGCCGAGCCCTTCGTCAATCAAGCAACCCGCTTGGGGCTACTGTCATCTTAACGTCGCAATCTTGCAGGAGTGTGCGCCATGAGATCTCGATACAGCTTAGGGCTAGCCCTATTTACCGGTCTCTCGTCTCTGCTGACTCTGCTCGGGTGCCAAGGTTTGCGCTCTGAGCCGCAAGGCCCCTCCACCGGAAACCTGCAAAGCCTGAACCACGTCATTATCTTCGTGCAGGAGAATCGTTCGCTGGATCACTATTTCGGAGCGATGCGCCAATACTGGGCGCAAAACGGCATCGCGGATCAATCCTTCGACGGCCTGCCGCAGTTCAACCCGGCAACGGGGGCAACTCCCCTGCAAGGCCCCGCTCCCGCGATTCCGGGCTGCGATCCCAGCCAGCCCTTTCCGGCCTCGACTACTTGCTTCCCGGACAGCAGCAATCTGATCACTTCCTTTCACTTCGCATCCGTGTGCCAGGAAGAGCAGAGTCCTTTCTGGAACGAGAGTCATGTGGATTGGGATTACAACGACCCTATCGGAACCAACCCGGCCGCCCTCAACGGATTCGTAATCACCGCCGCTAATGACGCGCGTCAGCAATCGCCTACTTTAATGGATACGAACGGAATACGCGCCATGGGTTACTTTGACGGGAGCGACCTGAATTACTACTACTCCATGGCCTCGAATTTCGCTACTTCGGACCGGTGGTTTTCTCCCACCATGGACCGCACACAGATCAACCGCATGTACCTTCTAGCCGCAACTTCGGCCGGCCATGCCGTTCCCCTAGCCGCGCCGGAAACTCCGCTCACCGTGACCACAATCTTCGAGGAACTGCAGAACGCGGGCATTACCTGGAAAATCTATGTCAATCCCGAGGGCACAACTTGTTCGACCAATCCTACTGCCGCATGCCTCTACAACTATTCCTATATCAATCAGTTCACCTACGGAACGACCATCGTGAACAGCTCGAGCTTGTCGCAAAATCTAGTGCCGATATCGCAATTTACGACCGATCTGCAAAATGGAACCCTGCCCCAGGTAGCGTTGATCGAGCCCGCCTCCGCCGCCGCCCTGGATGAGCATCCCAACGACTACGATACTTCGTCCCCCATCAACGTCCAGGCCGGAGCCAACTATGCCGCGGGCCTGATCAATGCTCTGATGAATAGCTCCAGTTGGAAGGATTCCGCGCTGCTCTTCACCTACGACGAGGCGGGAGGTTTTTACGACCACGTTTCACCCCAGCCGATGCCCAGCCCAGACGACATATTGCCAGTCGATTTGCAGCCAGGCGACATCTGCGACGCACCCGGACAGGTCGGAACCGGAACCTGTAATTTCACCTATACGGGATATCGCGTGCCGCTCATCGTGATCTCGCCTTTTGCCAAGAAGAATTACGTTTCTCACACGGTATACGACTACACCGCAATGCTGAAGCTGATTGAGACTCGCTTCAACGTGCCTGCGCTCACAAAACGCGACTCCGCTCAGGCCGACATGAGCGAGTTCTTTGATTTTGTAAACGCGCCCTGGGCTACGCCTCCAAATCCGTTTGGTCAGGCCATGAACGGCCAGTGTTCCCTAGCGTCTCCGACTCCCTGATGCGGGCCGTCTTCGCAAACCGATCCGAGGGATGATTCCAGAACGATCCCCGCGATGGGATAATGATTCCGTGGGAATCCAGCACTCGGTTAGGGCGGGACTGTGGGTTATCTGGTTCGCCGCCTCCTCCTGTTTGGCAGCCACCCGGCATTACTACATTGCAGCCGAAGACGTCACCTGGAACTACGCTCCGAGCGGCCACAATTTGCTGAATGGGAACCCCATCCCGCAGCCGTGGTCGCAAAAAGTGCAATGGGCCAAAAGCCGTTTTATCGAATACACCGATGACACCTTCACGACTCCCAAGCGGCAACCCGAGTGGCTGGGAATTCTCGGCCCGGTGATTCGCGCCGAAGTTGGCGACGAGATCGTGGTCGACTTTCTGAATCGCGGGCACAGCGGTCACGATCTGCATCCCCACGGCCTGCGCTACGACAAAAGCAACGAAGGCGCTCTTTATCTGCCCGTTGCCAAAGGGGCTTTCGTCGCTCCCGGCGCCCGGTATACCTACCACTGGTTTGCAAATCAGAGCAGCGGGCCCGGTCCGGGCCAGCCCAGTTCTATCGTGTGGTGGTATCACTCCCACGTTGACCCGGGCATTGAGATCAATGCCGGTCTGTTGGGACCAATCATCGTCACCGCTAAAGGCAAAGCGAATCCCGATGGATCTCCAAAGGATGTGAACCGCGAATTCGTCGCGTCCTTCATGATCTTCGACGAAATGGGAGGCAAACCCGCCGGCCAGTTTTATGCCATCAACGGTTTCATCTTCGGCAATCTTCCCGGCTTGATCATGAAGCAGGGAGAGAAGGTGCGCTGGTACTTACTGGGCATGGGAAATGAGATCGATCTGCACACTCCGCATTGGCACGGCGAGACCGTTACCGACGGCCGGCGAAACACGGATGTGATTGAGCTTCTCCCGGGAAGCATGGTGACGGTTGATATGGTGGCTGACAATCCCGGAACCTGGATGTTTCACTGCCATGTGCAAGACCACATGGAGGCTGGAATGATGGCGGTGTACACGGTCTATGCCCCGCCGGCACGTGCCTGCCCGCTTACTTTCATCGGGGGAGATTTCTGGAAGCGTCCGGAAAACTTTACGCTGACTGTCAAGAACATCAGCGATAAGCCTATTACCAGCGTGGCGATCACTTCCGAGATGCTCTTGGCGCCGCAGGATTTGAGGCGGCCGTTCAACGCCCAGTGGTCATCGGCCAAGCCCATTTTGCCTGGCCAGCAGCAAACTCTTGAAAAGCCGGGCATTCGCGCCGCCAGCGCGCAAGCGGTTTTGGGCTGGGTCTTCTTCCCGGATTCGGTGAAGTACGAAGACGGAACTATATGGCACGCGCAAAGCGAGGGCGAATGTTTTGGCGTGGTATGGCGAGAGCAGCAGCATCCCGATCTGCCGGCCTTACCCCCCCGGCAGATCGAAATGAATCCAGACTAGCGAGGAGCCTAAACAGGGACTCCCTCATAGACCTCACCAGGGTTGTCCTGGTGCACGGACTAGATCGAGGCGATCTAGAAACATTGGAAGACGAGGCTGACCTGTCCGGGCATCAAGTGGTCGGAGGTTGATGTATTCGCCAGCACCCAGACAGGGGCTGCTTTCGGGTTTCCCGCCGTCGAGTTGGTGTAGTAGCGCCAGCGTACCCATCCATAGCTGTGCTTGATGTTGTCCACCGGATTGACGGTTGTATCCAAACCATAATCGAAGACCTCACGAAACTGACAGGAGTTAATGTTCCGCGAAACACTACAGCTGTACGTATATTGCAGAGGCAAAGTCGTGATGGAAAACCGCTGTGGTGGATTTGCGCGGTGGTCGGTGATGGTGATGGTACCTGTGGTTTCCACCTCCAGCCGAGAGTACCCCAGATTCTGGGCCGGACTCTCTAGTACCTGATCCACGTAAGTGTAGTAATTCGTATTGTAAGGTTGGACAGCAGGCGGGGGATTCCAAAACGAACTGTTGTCTCCTCCCGGAGCCACGCACCGGGCGGCCCAACGCATGGATAACTCGGAAGTGTTCTTCTGACTGCCATTGTTGAATTTCTTGCAACTGGTTGGATCATTCCAGTGGCTGACACCATTCCAGGAGCCCAGTTCCGTAACCCATTGGTAGATGTAATTTGAGTCGTAAAGATTGATGTCCCAGGGATTGCCTTGCGGATTCTTCACGTAATACACCTTGCTCTCACTTTGATCCCACAGGGTGTAGATGTATGCCGATGGCAGGCCTTTGGTGATACCTTCCATGTGATAGCTGGAGGCAAGTCCTGGGTCCATCATCATCACACTCAAGACGTCCCAGTAGCCATGCCCTGACGGACAGCTGATCGTTGATTGAATCTGGCCGAAAGCACCGGGCGCCAACAGCAAACACGCTGCCACGGCCAGCAGCCCAAGGACAGGAGCCAATCTGCCTATTCTGATTTGGTGGCTTGCCTGCTGTCCTCGCGATGGCCGGCGTGCTCCGCATACACGAGGAGCGTTAAAAAAAAACGGGGAATATTTCACGGATTAGATCCTTGCTGAGATGTGTTTAGGGTCAACCTGCCCGCAACATAATTCAAAGGATGTCAATACGGTAGATTACGGAAGTTCTAGGGAAAAACCCTTAGGGTAGCTGCTGTTCCAACGCGACCGTTCCAGGCGACGGAAGGCTCCCCCGCGACCTCTCTATCGTCCAAAATCGCTTGCGTATTCACAATCCGCTTGAGATAAGACGGGATCGTCCTGAACAATTTCAGCATGACTCTGGATATCCCAGCGTCGAATCAGTGCTTCCTTCCGGACACCACAACGGGCGACCCTTTCCGCGTACCGGAATGCTCCGTTGCCGGCGGCAATGCAGCGGGAGCACCCAATGCATTCACCGTAGTTAAGAATCAAGTGAGTCCGCCCGGTTGCCTCGTCAACTTGTAAAGCCGACGTCGGACAGGCTGCCACTGCGCGACGCGCAACCTCATCGGTAAGCAAGTCCGGTTGACATCCGGCATGCGGCTTCCCGCAGCGTTCAAAAATAATTCGCCGACCGAAATCAGCACCTTGGGGCTTCCGAGACTGCGCTCAACGGCGTCGCCGATCATCGATCACACCCGGAGTACGAGAGATTGAAGCTCTTGTTGATCAGGGGGAAGTCCGCAATGATGTTGCCGGGCATAGCCAACGGCAGCGCGGACCAATTCTGAAACGATGGCGATTTGATGTGGCAACGCTTGATTCTCCCGTCGCGTATTCTCATCCAGTAAAGAAGTTCGATTCGACTGCTGACAAAGCCTTTGCGTTTCCCAATAAGGGCACGGTGACAAGAACCGATCCCGCGGAAGTTCCTTCAGCGTTTCATCGACCAGGCCCATTGATATGGCGGTCACGTCGATTCAAATCAATATATTGAGGCTGGTGCCATATTAAGGCTGGTGCCGGGAGGGGGAGTCGAACCCCCAAGGACCGAAGTCCGGCGGATTTTGAGTCCGCTGCGTCTGCCAGTTCCGCCATCCCGGCTGAGGTGGAAAGTGCTTGATTCTAAAACATATAGTCTATTCTGTTCGTCGGTCACTCAGGACAATGAATGTGAAACTGTGCAAGAAAGTGTGAAAGTATTCGGGGATTTGCACGGGTCACTTTCATGTGCCCGAGAAGCGCTTTGCAGCCCTTCTGTGGCCCAGATGCCCTCGGCCAAGTCCTAAGAGGGCACTTGTGCGACATTTTACCACCCATTAGCGCTAGCGCTGCTAGCTTTTGATCTCATGCAAAGTGGGCGACTTCCCACTCCTAAGAACTTCACCAGTACGAGCCAACGACTCAAGCAGTTCGAACTTTACAGGTCGCGGATATTTTTGCGCGTACAACAGAAGCTTCTCTCGATCTAGCTTGCCGAGGTCGAACTCGTCGGTGATGGGCTCAGCTCCCCGCTTTCGCTCAAGGTAAAACCAATCCAACAGTGCCTTCTCCTGTTCTGCAGCGTTGTACGTCCCATAGAGGGTTCTACGTGCTTGGAATCTCCAATAGAGACTTGGTTTTATATGTTTAAACGTTATGGACACCGTCCCCGAACTGAATGATGCGCTCGCAAACGCCAGTATGGATCACCGGCGTTACTACAGGCGAACCGGCTTATGCCCGCCTCTCTCAGGACTGTTTGAAGCGAAACATATGATCGAGGTCGGAGAAGATTCACAAGCTCACGGCCCGAGAAGTCTCGCGCAAATGTCTGAGTTAGTTGTCCGCAGATCGTTTCTCAGACTTGCGAAGAGGGGGATGATCGAACACTTTGCTAAGAAGTGGTTTATCAACCTGCTTTCCTAGACGGCGGGCAATCTCATCCGACTTCAATAGTGGAGAGACCTCATTGTTCTAGCCACTCCGCGAATAGATCGCGCAGGGATTGCCGCGGCGGCTCGAATTCGTTTTCTGCAAGCTGTCGATACACGTCTTCGGGAAGATATTCGCGTAGCTCAGACTCGCAGCGTTTAGGCGTCACCGCGGCAATTCGTTGGTTGATGAAGTCCGGATCTTCAAGCCGGCCCGACACAACTCCGTCTTGTAGATGGAATTTGAGGTTCCCGTCCAATTCTGCCCCTGAATCCTTGAGGATCTTGATGTCAAAAGCGTCCCTACACTTAAACATTCTTCCTGCCTAGGAAGGCTTCGGCTTTGTGCAGCAGAAGCAAATTTCGGGTTGGGCATTTGACGATAGCGTCGTCCGTTGCTTTCTCCATAGTTTATTTTCTTGTCGCTCAGGGCATCCGAGAGCGGAGTGACACTTGGCTTAACGGCGAAGCCGAGGTTCTCGCTCAGGTCTCGGCCGATACTCCCAGCGATCACCTGTACAAGCGGATAGTTCGAGAGGTGGCCGAGCTTGCTACTCAGGAAGTGCCGGACGAGCGCAATGCCCGCGGCGAAAGGCTAAATTCTGTCTTCTTCCTGGCAATAGATCCCAATAGTAGTGAGGGCCCGCGGTGGGTAGGCCCGAGCTCTAAGGATGCATTTGTCACAGCAATTCAACAGGCAAAGCCCGTTGCGAGTGTTCCTTAGTCCATAACAGTGGAAGGATATCGACAAACGTTTCGAGTCGTTGTCAAGGCGCAAAACGGAAGAACTGTTTATCTAGGACTCTTGGATTGCGCACCAAACATATGCTGCACACTTTGGCTCGTCGTTTTCTTATGGTCTGGGGCGGCATGTTCCTGCTCGGTTTCGTAATCTCCTATTGGAGCGCCCGTCGTACTCTGTTCCGTGTCGAACGCATTACTGAAACTGTCGCTCGAAACGGCACCGAAGACTTAGAAGAACGATTGCCTGAGCCGGTGAATTCGGATGAAATCTCACGATTGGCTAAGACTTTTAATCGCATGTTGGACCGGCTGCAGGCGCACGGCGGTACGGCTAGGATCTCGGAGAGCGCGGGAGGCGGCGCTGTTATAACTTTGTCGCTACCCGTCCACGTGCTCGAAACGGTATCGACATGATACCGGATGAAGAATGAACGAATTGGCGATCAAACGAAATTAGGCGTGTTTCCATCTGAGCGGCAGAGCGGTGTGGTTCTAGGCCCTACGCCGCACCTTCATGCAAGAACACGCCCGTACCCATGGGTGGGGAGATGAGCTCGAGGTTTCCGCCCTTAAAGGCTCGAATCATGAGAGGGCCGGCGGCCTGGGTCTAGCTGAGCGCACAACTCTGGCTCCAGGCGAGCAGCGCGAGGGGCACGAGAGGACAAGCACCAAGAGAGCGGCCCGCTGGTCCCCTCGTGCCTCTCGGAATCTTCAGGTGGTACCATCCCCTACTGACAACATGACAAAGCTTCGTTTGTTCCAGTCATCAAGTCGCAATGCGCAAATGTTCTTCGCGGCGATCACCGCCGTATCTCTGATTTTGGCCGGGCTGCCTGGAACCCCAAAATTAGCCACAGCTCAAACCGCAACGCCGGCCAAAGGATTCCGGCCACCCCCAACACTTCCCCTGACGAGCTTTTATGACACGCCCCATCCGCTGCCCGCGGGCAAACCTGGAGAACTGATACGCTCGGAAGCGATCGACCAGTACAACCTTCCTTATGAATTGTCGGCATTGCGGATTCTTTATCACTCCCGGACCGCGAACGGAGAAGACGTGGCCGTCTCGGCTGTGGTGCTGATTCCGGATGGCAAGCCTCCGGCAAGCGGATGGCCGGTGATTGCCTGGGCGCACGAGTTCAGAGGAGCGGCGCGACAGTGTGCTCCCTCGGTGATGAAAAATCTCGGCGTGGGGCCGATTCTCGCGATGTACGCTAATCTCGGCTATGCGTTGGTTGCGACCGACTATTCCGGATTGGGCGCTGATTCCGGCAAGCCGGTGCTGGACATGGTGTCGAACGCGTTTAACGTCATGTATTCGGTTCTGGCGGCGCGCGCGGCTATACCACAGATCGGGCCTCAGTGGATCGCTGTGGGACCTTTTCAGGGAGGTCTGGCCGCGGTGGCCGTCGCGGAGAGCGAAGTACGCGATCCCAACTATCTGGGCAGCGTCGCCACTTCGGGGATGGCGGATGCTAAGGAGGCTTACCAGCGCTTCGCGCAGGGTTCTTCCAATCGCATGCTGCTAGTCCTGGCGTCGACCATTAAGGCGCTTTATCCGGAGTTCCGGGTGAGCGACATGCTGAAAGACGAGGCGCTGCCTGCGTACCAGCGCGTCACGCAGACCTGTGGAGGAGAAACAGAGCCGGAGTTCACAAGCGAAATGCTCAAACCGGGGTGGGAGAGCAATCAGTTCGTAAAGGAATTTTTTAGCAGGAACACTCCCAGTCAAAAGCGGGCCCACACCGCGCTCCTCGTGATCAGTGGCGAAGCGGACCCGGCTATACCGGAGGATATGTCGGAAAAAACCGTGGCCCGCATGTGCAAGCAAGGAAGCCGAATCCTTTTTTTGAAGTATCCGAATGTCAATGCCAGCGGCGTGATGGGAGCTTCGGTCGCAGAACAGGTCAGTTGGATCAAGGCACGGTTTGCGGGTCATGCTGCACCTGGCAACTGTCCTTGAGCGACCTCAGCGGCATTCTCTGCTTCATGCCGGTTTATCCCGGCGCACTGTAATCGCGATATTTCAACAACTACACTATGGCGGCCTATTTCACATTAGGGTTATGCTCGGTTCCCACCCCACATCATCCATCCGAACAGACAACCTGCCGCTAACCATCCCACCAGTTCCAACGCCATCCATACAACCGACGTGCGGGACGATGATTGCCCGACATCCTTTGGAGACACTCATCTACAGCGAAAAATGACAAATATCGCGAAGCCCCATGACAGAGCACCGAACAAACAAGCGTGTTGGTGGAAGCTTAATCTTCGGAGCGCACCTTCCCGTTCCTGAAAGCTTGCAGGACGTGGGGCCGAGCACGAACAAGAATAAGCCCGAGCCAACGGCCCTACTTTTGTGCGTATACCATTCGGGAAGCATGATAGGGAGGGTCGGAGATCAGGCGGATGTACGAAATCAGCGCCTCGATCTCTGTCTTGTTCAGAGTATATCCGTACGGCGGCATCAGTGCGGACTTGTTGAGCGCGGGTCCGCCGTGGCTGATGATGGCTGTCAGATCGGCATCACTCATTTTGTTGAGTGTGTCGCCCTCGGTAAACGGATGCGGCTTGGTCTCTAGATTGTCGTAATTGGAAACGCGCTCCGGTGTGGACTCCGGATTGTGGCAGCAGGCGCAATACTTGTTGTCGAGTTGAAATCCGGCCTGCTGCTGATATCCCAGCGCAATTTCTTCAATCTTCAATTCTACTGGCTTCTGAGCTTTCGTAAGTGTGTGCGCGAGTTGATATCGGCCTGCCATGCTGCCGAGAACGACGGTCGTGCTGAGCTGTCCGCTGGAATCGGTCAGGCCGCTGGCAGGGTCAAAGCTGACGCCCGCGGGCCCGCTAAACCCCACCAGTGCTCCGGTGGCGGCCGTCCCTTGTTCGTCATTGACCTGTACCATTCACCCAAGAGAACCTCCGCATCTGCCCCCTGTTTTGCAGAAGAGTTGAAGAGCTAAGGAAAGAATTGGACGCAACGCAGCGCGAGCACGTGCTCACGAGCCACAAACAGTGACGCGAGCCGAGCACCAGACTGGACCGGAGAATAAGATGAAACGCTTCGTGAATATTGTTGTCGCTGGTGTCTGTGATGCCTTTTGCCACAGTCACGCCCGTGGCGCCCGTGGCGCCCATCGTGCCTGTCATCGTTGACAGTGCAACCATCAATTACACGGCCCACACGCTCACCGTCATCGGAGCAGGCTTTTGCGTTCTTGGCGCCTCACCTTCAGCCGTTTTTCGACACCACGCCCCTCACCCCATCAGTTTGCTCGGCAAATGAGATTGTCGCTGCACTACCTGTCTTCGCGGCAGGTTCGTACAAGCTGACGATCACCAGCCGCGGCGGTGCAGCTACGCTTGATGTGATATACGGCGCTGTCGGGCCACAAGGTCCCGCGGGTCCAGAAGGACCCAAGGGTGCCACCGGAGCGACGGGGCCACAAGGTTCAGTAGGCAACGCCGGAGCCACAGGACCAATAGGTGCAACGGGGGCTACAGGACCTCCGGGAGCAGCCGGGGCAACAGGCGCTCAGGGACTACAAGTCACGAACACTGCGTATGCCGTCAACAACGTCGTGACCTTCACCCCCACCACGGGTAACGATATTACCTACAACGTCAACCTGCCTTTCGGCGCTGCCGGTTCTATGGTTCGTACTCGGAATCACTCACAAGGGCTTGAGGATCTTGATGATCGAACAGACCACCGCCTTCATCGTAGGTCAGCAATGAATGCGGAGTCCGGCCATGCCCTGCTGCTGAGCAGGGCAGTGATAACCCGCGCCGCGCGTGGGCCGTACCGGTTTGAATGTTGTTGTCCGGGTGCTCGCCGTAACCGCTCTCGCTGTGCGGCGGGAAGGCATGTCTGCAGGACGTTGCGGCGAACAGGTACATGCGGTTGGGAATAGTGTTCGCCGGGTGCGCAGTTCGCGACGAGCGATACCTGGTACTCGCCCATTCCGGCCAATCACTCGGGTATTGATCCCGCCCACGGCAACGTGTGATTCCAGCCACAGCAAGGGGTGATTCAACGCACAGCAATGGGTACATTCGCCTCATTAACATATGTCAATTTTCAGCGCATGCTTTCGGGATTGCGCGATCAGGAGGCCACGCACTATGAGCATGAACCGAAGAGACTGGCTCAAGTGGACAGCCGGCGCGGGGGCTGGCCTGGCAGTTTCGAAGACCGGCCTGGATATTCAGGAAGCTCAAGCCGCCACCGTTGACCAACCGAAGCTCGCCGGGACCAAGCAGGTAATCAGCGCCTGCAATTTTTGCTCCTGTGGTTGTGGAATGGTTTGCTCCGTGAAGATGGCAGACTGATCAACCTGGAGGGCGATTCCGAACACATTATCAACCGGGGCGCGCTCTGCAGTAAAGGCGCAGCCATGAAGGCGGCCCACGAGTCCGACCGGCGGGTGAAGGTACCGAAGGGGCCGATGCCGCAGATTGCGCCCGCCCACTACACGCCGAGCATTTTCGAATGGAGCATGGCGATGGGCGCCAGCGCGGCCACAATCTTTATCTTCGGATACGCCGCCAGACGCCTCCCCATCTTGACGAAGGAACAAACGGCCGGAGATTAGTACCCAAAGCTCGTTTCAAGTTTCAAGCATCGATTTTCCCGGACGCTTCGGCACGATAGCGCAGGATGTCGTCATCCTTCCCCTTGGGTGGCGGATATGAACTTGGTTTCGTACTCGGCATTTCCGCCTTTGCGCAGCAATTCTTCGACCAGCGTCTCCTCTGTCACGTCCTGCTTTTTGTGACGCGATTTTGCCTTTTCAAGAAAAGGAGCGACGATACCCGCCATATCGAAGATCTCAAGGGTTCGAGGAAAGATCGCTGACGCTTTCGAGTGTTCGGATTGTGATGAGCGTTCCTCGATGAGGCGCCAGCGCAGATTGTGGCGAGCACACTCGTTCGCAGCGAACAAGCCAACTGGGCCGGCGCCCACTAACAATACCTCTTTATCAATGGAATTTCTTGCCATGATTCCATTACTCCTCTCGGCCACAGATCGTCAGCCTTGTCGAGTAAAGGATGCTACGCGGCTCGGCGCTGTTTGAACTGTAATCCTTTTCGATAGAGGCCATCGCTCGCCACGTTAAACACGCGGTTGAAGCGCGCACGAAAGTTTTCCCGGGCCGCACTCGCAGCGAGTTCAATGAGTTGTTCTTCCGAAAAATGTTGGCGTAACTCTGCGTAAAGTTCATCGCTCACATTCGACGGGGTATCGGCCATTGCGTCCGCCATCCGCAAAAGGGTCACTTCCGGTGGCGCAAAGCCATCAAAATGTCCATCGCGAATCGCTGTAATCTCTTCATCGCTCAAGCCATACATTCTGCCGCCGGCAGAATTGGCGTCGATTCAAAACGGGCATCCGACCCCGCACCGCCGTGCGCAGCGTTAACAGCATTTGCTGCCGGTGGGGAACCGCCGCTTTCTGGCCCAGCAGCCATTCCCCCAGGGCATCCACCCAGAAAACCCGCGGTACTCGCGCCGTGATCTTTTGTGGAGTCAGATCGCGCCCCAGCATTTTGCGAACCTTCTTGAACACCTGCCGCATTAAGAATGGGGTCTTCCCTGGGTCAATTCCCTCGCTCCTTGCCATATCCGTCACCTTTTCTCTTAACAGTTAGATGTCACTGTCAGTCAGTCGGTTCATTGTCGAGGACAGCAACTCAACCCGCTGGCAAGACATCTAACGAGGCGCTCGGTTGAGGCTCGCAAGGAAAAATGAGGTCTCGATGTTTGCTGCCTACGTCGTCGTTACTGTTCTGGCCGCTCCCGCTAACATCTATGCGGCCACGAATGACTTCAGGCGGCCCCAGTGGCTCCTCAGTACTATGAACAAGTTGGGCGTGCCAGAATCGTCGCTGCCGATTCTGGGCATACTGAAAGCAGCGGGCGCGGTAGGTTTGCTGATCGGCATTGGTATGCCCGTGATTGGGATTGCTGCTGCCGCCGGACTTGCGCTGTTCTTTGTGGGTGCAGTCATCACCCACCTCGGAGCGCGCGACTACTCTTTAGGCCGGGCGTGCCAGTCATGTTCCTTCTGCTCGCCGTTGCAGCCTTGGTGCTGGGCGTGTATGGCAGAACGGCGAAGGTGTAGCGTGAGCACAAGAAAATGACATAGGCCCGGTCCTCCGAACACTTGGTGAAAGACCGGCTGCGGAAGTTCAGCATCGTCGCCTACGCAAAATCCTCCATAAAAGCCCTTTCAAAGAGCCGAACAATTTCCCGCAGCGCCTTGCAAGAAATTGTCAAGCCTAACCACACCAACCATGGGAACTGCCAGCCGGGAAGAAGTCGACCGAACAACACCCATGCGATCAGCAGCGGCAGCGCGGTTCCGGCAAACCAAATGAAAGGTATCTCCAAGCGTTGAAGCAGGCGACCGGAAGCGGCACAAGCAAAGGCAACCAATGGCAGTGCCGCATGTTGAGGGATCAGCCAAGCGAACACTGCGGCCAGCCCTAAACCCAAAGTGACGCTTGGCAAAAGCGCCCACACGCGCGAAGTCGAAAAGAGTCGCTCCCCAGCGTACAGACTGCAATAGCCCGCCGCAATCGCAGCGAAGCCAAGGACTTCCCGATGGATATCCCGAAAGGTCGATAAGATTGACTCGGCAGTACACATCGCAGCGATGGACTGCACAGTGCTGATCACAACAACCACAGCTATGGTGGAGGCGGCCAACAAAATGATCGACTGAAGAATACGCCTCGCCCATCGCTCTGGCGCGTAAACAGAAGCGAATGCTGCAGCGATCTCCTGCGGCTCGCCGAACCGCATCCTGACGATCCGGGTGCTGGCCTCGTCATCATAGCCCTGGGATCGCACCTCCTCTGCGAGGTCATCCAGGTGAGCGCGCAACTCCTTCGCCACTTCGCACCCACGCTTGTTGCCCGGAAGCTTGGCCAGCACGATGACTCGGGCAACGATGTGATCCAGATGCGTCACGTGTTGGCCTTCGAAAGTATGGCGTTCACCACTTTCGTAAAAGAAAACCATTCTTGTTCACTGCGGCGTGCGGCTTTTCGGCCAGCGGCGGTCAGACCGTAATACTTCCGCTGCTTCCCGGTCTCTCCCGTGCGCCATTCTGAGCTGAGATACCCACGTTTGTGCAGTTGGTGAAGGGCCGGGTACAGCGTGCCCTCTTTGAATTCAAATGCATCCTGGCTGCGGCGCACCGATTCCTGGATGATCTCGTATCCGTACATGTCGCGTTCGGATAGAAGCTTGAGGATTAAGAGCGCGATGCTGCCTTTGAGCAATTCTCGATCAAACGCCATTCCCGTGCACCTCGGGCAATCAATTACATCGGCTAAGAAGGTATTATAGTTTGATGCGATCTCAGAAACAAGACGCCGATTCTGTGCCCGGATGTCGCTGCACAGCCAACTTGATGCTGGGTTGACAGTCAGCCCCCGCTCAATGTATCGTATGCATCGTATAACGATGTATTAACGAACGAGAAGAGACTTAAATGAAAGCCTTTGTCTCGATCATCGCCCTGGCGAACCTCGCGGTCACGGTCTTGCACCTCTTTCTGGCCGGAAAGCTCAATCCCGCATTGACGGTAGCGGGTTCGATGCGCATCGGCGCCTATGCCGGCGCGCTCACGCTGGCAGGAGTGGGACTGCTGTGGACACGGCTGAAGAGGACCGGGTCCTTCGTCCTGATTATTGGGTTCGCGAACGGGCTCGTGATCGGCAGCCTCGAGCACTTTTTCATCGCCGGCCCGAACAACGTGTTTGACGCCGGGTACAGCGGCTGGGCAATCCTGTTCGACGCCAGCGTGGCTCTTCTTGTGGCCCTGGAGATTGCTGGCCTGTGGAGTGCCGGGCGCATTCTTGTAGCGCGCTCGCAATGAGCGCCTCATAGGGCAGGACGGCGTCGTGCGCTACAACGACGGTGGGCCCGCCGACGCCTCAAGCACGATGCGTCGCGTAATTTTCAGAAAACCGGGAAACCGGGGACTGGAAGCTGTGAAGAAATCGCCTGCCGAGCCAACAACGCCATTGCGAAATTAGCCAGCGTCGGTAGACTGCGGATGTGAGCGACCACGGCGTGCCTGCTGAACCGCGACTTGCCTCTATCAATCGACAACAACTTGTGCTGCGCAGCATCGATGTCGAACAGTTGATCGACGAAGATCATAGCGCACGTCTAATCTGGCAGCTGATTGGCCGCCTCGACCTGAGCCTCTATCACGCGCAGATCGGGGCGGTGGAAGGGCGCGCCGGGCGAGAGCACACCGACCCGCAGTTGTTGATCAGCTTGTGGATTTACGCGTACAGCCGTGGCCTTAGTTCGGCGCGCGAATTAGCGCGACAATGCGAGTACGAGCCGGGCTGCCAGTGGCTGTGCGGGTTGCAGACGATCAGCCACCGGACGCTGTCCGGCTTTCGTTCCGATCATAAAACGGCGCTGGACGATCTGTTCGTGCAGGTGCTGGGCATGATGAGCGCCGAGGGTCTGATCACATTGGAACGCGTAACCCTGGACGGGACGAAGATCAAGGCGAACGCGGGCGGCAACAGCTTCCGGCGCAAAGAGAAGCTGGCGGCGCACCTGGAACTGGCGCGCCAGCAGGTGCGATGGCTGAACGCGCAGGCTCAGGAAGAAGAGAAGAGCGCGAGCCGGCGAGCAGCGGCGCAACGACGTGCCGCACGGCAACGAGTCGGTCGCCTGGAAGCGGCGGTGCGCGAAGTCGAGCGCCTGCAGCAGGAGAAGAAACACGAGCGCGACCGGTTCGTGGCGCGCGCCTCCAGCAGCGATCCCGAGGCGCACGTAATGCGCAACGGCGAAGGTGGCACCGTCCCCAGCTACAACGTGCAACTGCTTACGGACACGCAACACGGGATCGTGGTGAACGTCGAGGCGACGACCGATGCCATCGACTACCGACAGATGAAGCCGGCGCTGGAACGCTGCGAAACGACGCTGGGACGCAAGCCCAAACAGGTCGTGGCCGACGGCGACTACACCAACCACGCGTCGGTGCAGGCGGCGGCCGATCAGGGAGTGGACTTTTACGGGTCGTGGCAGGATAGTTGGCGGGCCGTGGAGCGCGATGCACACGGTCGGCACTCCGAGTTCCTGGCCAGCGCGTTTCCTTACGATGCCGCGCAGGACAGGTTTACGTGTCCGGCCGGACAAACGCTCACGCACCATGCGCTGCTGAATCGTGACAACGGTGTTCGCACCCACGTTTACCGCGCACCGAAGAAGGCGTGTCCCAACTGCCCGCTGCGCGATCAGTGCGCGCCACAACAGGCGCGCCCGGAGTGGCGGCGCTCGATCACGCGCCTGGAAGAACCAGCTGCGACGACCGCGTTCAAGCAGAAGATGGCAACCGAGGAAGCAAAACAAATCTACGCGCGACGCTCGCAGATCGCCGAGTTCCCGCACGCCTGGATCAAAGAGCGCTGCGGCCTACGGCAGTTCCGTTGCCGGGGCCGCGTGAAAGTAGCCATGGAAGCGACTTGGGCTTGCCTAAGTTACAACCTGACCAGATGGTTCGGCCTAAAGCGGGCACTGCAAGTAACACCAGCGTAAGATGGCTCAACGGCCGAGACAAAAAGAGCGCAGACGCAAGTTATGCCGGAAGCCCGAAGCACTCCAAGTAACTGGTATCTGCCCTTCCGGCCGTCCCCAAAGGCGATTTCTTCACAGCTTCCTGACGGGACGTACCCCAAGTCCTAATTCGGGGCTTTGCTGAGATGTGGGCGCTGGTGGCGCTTAGTTCCTTGGCCTTTGAGAAGAAAACCCCGCCGCAAGAACAAGGGACGGTTGCTTCATCCGTGAAACCCTAAGCCGTTGCGCTTCGGTCGCGAGGCCCAGGGAGCGTGCAGGGCAGACGATGTCGCAAACGCTGTTGGAAGTCGATGAGATTGGAATGCTCTTCGAATCGTCCGCTGTCTCCCGATATTCGGAGTCCAAATCCTTGCCGGACCGGTCTGTATAGTCACGGGAATCATGAGCACGGTCAGAGAGAAGCGAGCGGGACTGCATCCGAGATGCGGGACGATTTATCACTGGGGACTCGCCGTCCTCGTCACCTCAGCAGGTTTTTGGGGGGCGGCGCACTGGACGGACGACCGGTTGCTCAGCGAAAACGAGACCCGGGTACGGGAGCCCCGTGCCTTTCGCAGGTCTGTAAGTGGCGAAAGCGCCCGCTGTGGGCAAAGTGTCATGCTTACGTCAGCGATTCTCCAAGCCACTGTCCGACGTCCCGCAGTGGTTCGACATAGTCGCAAACAATTTTCGTTGCGCCCAGAATCGGCATTGCAAGGATCAGACCGACCGGTCCCCAGATCCAAGCCCAAAACAAGAGCGAGAGGGTTACGCCCAGCGGATTGAGTTGCAAACGCTTTCCGACGAATTTCGGATAGAGCACATTAATGGTGATTACGTGAATTCCAACCAGGGCGACGATGACGACCACAATCCCGGATTTGTTTAGAACGTCGACGCCGGCGGCAAGCGGAGGCAGCAGAGATGCGAACACTCCGAGGTAGGGGACAAGCCCGATAAAGCCGCTCAGTGCGCCAACAAAGTAAGAATACTTGATTCCCAAGAGCCAGAAAATGAGTGTGCAAAGCAAGGAGTTCAGGAGACCGACCAGCACGTTAGCTACGATATAGGTGCGAATCATCGCAGAAATTGTGCCTATGGTGCGGTGTGCAAGCAGACGGTGTTCTTTCGGAAACAGACGAACGGTTGCAATGTGCGTGTGATCTTTGAGCGTGAGCATGAAATAGACGAGGAACGGAGCGAAACCCGCTGCCAGCGATAAGTCCAGAATCGTGTCGCTGTTCCTCGAAATCAAGCCGGCGACGCCAGGCACCTGTTCCACTTTCACTGGTACAACACGCTTTTCGTTCTTCGGCGACTCCACAATGGAGCGGGCTTGATCGGCCATACGGTCCGCGTGATATCGAATACTTCCAAAAGTGTCGCGGATTCGCGTCGAGTAGGCGGGAAGCTGGTCGGTAAACTGAAGCGCGCTGTTATAAGAATAGTATGCGAGGCCGCCGAACACAGCGATGGTTGACAACACCACAAGGCAGGCGCCTACCCACCGTGGAATGCGCAGGTAGGCCAGCCATTTGACGGGCGGTTCTAATACATACGCAAATAGAACGGATACGAGCGCCGTCACCAGGACGAACTTCAGCAGGTAAATCAGTCCGATTACAGCGATTACGGCAACCACAACCTGTGCGATCGACCCCGCCTTAATCGAAGCTTGCAAAACCTCAACTTCTTCGACCGCCTGCTCCGGGGCGATAACGGGATCCATGGACTTCAGGTGATTCGTTTGCGACACCATTAGGTATCCTGCTCACTCTGTAACGAAACCGGATTCTGCAGGTTCAATCCTAAAGGTTGAAGACCGAGCAGACCATACCGATCATTCGTCAGTCTGCTCTGGAACAAACCTGACGTCTTGAAAAGCTGATCGTGACCCACATCAAATACGAAACGCCCAACCAAAGGAGGGTTGTTTACCGCATAAAACCAAGCATTTGATTTGTCACATTCTCTTAGTTCAATCGTCACAGACAGCCGCAAGCGATCTTCAATACGATTTGCTCGCTTAATGACAGGGCGGTTTTTACATCGCGACCGCGCGGGCTGACCCATCGCGGATCGACCGCGGGGGTGGACAGGAACTGAAGGCTTCGTCTTGCTCGCAATGGTTCGGACAGAGGCTTTTTCATTGCGGAGATCTTGGAGTCTGTTCAACAAAAACTCGAGCAGTGGTGACAAAGAGAATGAATCGGCAAGAGATAGGCAGATTGCCAGCGGCATAACTGGGAGTTGACTCGACTTGTACCTTGTCCCGCAGCCTGAACTTAGTGTGCGCTACGCGGCTCTTTCTCTTTTTGTTTTTTCGAAAAGTGTGCAATATTGATCAATCGCAGCATTGTGAATTGCAGTATGCTCGGTTGTTTTTTCGAGCAGCTATCGCTGCCAACTGCTGAACTCGGACTGGCGGCTGCGAGTGCCGCAACGCTCAGCACCAGCACGACCATGAAAGCGCTTCTCTATCGCGATCTGGGCAACGTGGCCGGGAGGATCTAGCGCACCCTGCCGTCCAGGGTCCGGGCGATACGGAATGGCGCACCTCGTGGATGAAAGATGAAAGATGAGAGAGGACAGGTTGATGAGATGAAACCGGGCGACTTCAAACTTGTGAACCACGAGATTCCTTGGTCACACATTCATGACAAACCGCCGGTGTCGAAGGGAGACGTGCTAATGCGAATGTCAGCAAATTCCAGGGCTGATCGAGTTCTTCTGTTCTCGGTCTTACTCCTTTTCGTTGTCGTCGCTTTCGCTCCAGGCCAGGCTCGCCAGCAGGTCGGCGATAAGAGCGCTCAATCCGCCGGCGCATCCGTGGCCAGTGCGCCTTCATCCGATGTTTCCAAGTACGTGGGAGCGGAGACCTGCAAGACCTGTCACGAGGAAATTTACAACGCCTGGGAGAAAACGCCGCATTGGAAGACCACACTAAATAAGGAGCCCTCGCACCAAGGTTGCGAGGGCTGCCATGGTCCCGGTGCGGAGCACGTGGCCGGTGGCGGCGACAAGACCAAGATATACGTGTTCGAGGACCATTCACGGCAGGAGACCAGCACGCGCTGTCTGAAATGCCACGGCGAAGGTCACGACCAGTCGCATTTTGCCGAATCCGCCCATGCCAGTAGCGAGGTCGGCTGTCTCGACTGCCACTCTCCCCATCACGCCAAGGGAGAGCAGCGCCTGCTGGTCCAGAGCCAGCCCCAGTTGTGCTACGGATGTCATATCTCGGCCAAGGCTGATTTTGCCAAACCCTGGCACCACCGGGTGAACGAGGGCCTGGTGCAATGCATTGACTGCCATAACCCTCATGGCACAGCGACCGTGCGTCAGGTGCGGGCCCTGCCGAGCGGGGACGCCATTTGCTACAAGTGCCATGCCGACAAGCAGGGGCCCTTCGTCTACGAGCATGTGCCGGTGAAGACCGAGGGCTGCACTGCTTGCCACACGCCCCACGGTTCCACCAATCCTCGGCTCCTCAAAGTGAGCCTGGTGAATATGCTCTGTCTGCAGTGCCATACCTTCCCGACTGTAAGTCCAATCGGGCCCGCACACAATCAATCGGCGCATTATCAGGCCTGTACCCTGTGTCACACGCAGATTCATGGATCCAACTTCAGCAGTGTCTTTTTCAAGTGAGGGGGAACCGATGGCGAAGCCAAGAAAACTCGACCTGCAATCCTTCCTCGGCTCTTCTATAACCGGAGCCGTCGCACTGGGGCGAAAGCTGAAGGCCAAATCATTGCGCCTCGCGCTAGTCCTCGCCGTGCTGGCTGCATTCTTGATGGTGTCGTCGCCAAGGTTGCTCTTTGCGCAATCTTCCAGCGCGGGCCAGAAGCCCTCGGGTGAACCGGATGGCATAACCAGCGGCGGTTACCTGATTCACTCGTCGGTTGACCTGGGCGTCCGGGTCAACAACCTGACCGGCAGTGAGGATATGTACGACACGTTGGTGAATCTGCAGACCGGCCCGCGGTTTCTCGACCAGACGCTTTCGATGCAATCTCTGGATCACACCGGCGTGCTCTTCGACAATCTTTATATCAGCAGCTTTGGATGGGGAGGCGATCCCAACAACGCCTTGCGGCTTCGGGCAGACAAGCACAAGTTGTACAACTTTCAAGCCAGTTTCCGTCGCGATCAGAATTCCTCCGACTTCGACTTGCTGGCCAATCCCCTGAATCCCTCAACCTCCACGCCGACGATCCAGGTGCTCAACTCGCCCCACTTATTTGACACGACGCGGCGCATGAGCGACGTCGACCTCACCCTGCTTCCGCAGTCCCGGGTGAGCTTCCGCTTCGGGTTTTCGCGCAACAACATGACCGGGCCTTCGTACAGCAGCATCCACGAGGGTACGGAAGCTCTGCTCCTCCAAGACTGGAACACAACCATGAACGCCTACCGCATGGGGGTGGACCTTAGAATCGCGCCGCGCACTGTTCTCAGCTACGACCAATTCCTTAATTACTACATGGGAGACACGAGCTACGGGCTGGCTCCCTTCGCGCCGGCGTTTCTGGAAGCGGTGCCGGGAGTAGCTCCCATTGTGGGTCAAGTTTCGCTAGGCTTGTCCATCGACACTAAGAACAGTTTTCCCTGTGCCGTGCATGCGCCGGCAACCAGTCTGATTAACTCCAGCGGAGTCCTGACCAACAACGACTGTAGCGCCTACTCTCTGCCAACGGCAACGAACCCGAACCTCTCCGGCTATTCGCGGCTCCAGCGGATTCGTACCTCCTCACCCACCGAGCGGGTCAGTTTGCGCAGCAATTACTTCCAACGGGTAGACTTTGTCGGTTCTTATTCCTATAGTTCCGCCAACATGAGCACGCCCTTGGACGAGAATTTCGCCGGTCTGATTACGCGCACCTTCACCACCGCCTTCACTGGCACTGGCGAAGCCAGCGCGAACCGGATTTCCAACGTGCTCGATCTCGAGGCCACACTGCACCTAACTCAGCACTTACGCTTGATCGAGAAATTTTATTTTTGGGCCTACCGCATTCCGCAGAATGGCAATTTCACCGAGGTCGACAGCGACTGTACAAATCACGCTACTTGCTCGCTGCTGCCAGGGCTCGCTACCGCGCCAACCATTTCGACCACCCTGACCCAGTCGTCCTTCAACCAGGTCTGGAAGAGAAATCAGACCGACCTGGCCTGGGACATTTCGAAAAAAGCGGGAGCCCGCGTCGGAATCCGGTATGGCGATCGGGTCTTCAACCTCTTCAACAATTATGCTGGAGGCGAGGCCTTTAACAGTTTTTTGCCGACGACCGCTGGCGAGGACCATTTCGTGGTCAAGGAATACACGGGACTCCTGGGCTTGTGGGCCAGGCCCACCCATGCCTTGCGATTGAATTTCGATCTGGAGCACACCAATTACGACAACGTGATCGTTCGTATGGCGCCCCGCAAGGAATCGTGGTACCGCTTCCAGACAACCTATACACCCCGTCCTTGGGCGATCTTGGGCGGATCCATCAACCTTCGGCAAGATGCCAACGCCGACGCATTGACCCAGTACGTGGGACACAACCAAAACTACGGACTCACCGCGTCGCTCGCACCGAGAGAACGCATCGGGCTCGATTTGGCGTACAACTTCAACAGTGTGATCCAGAATGCCCTGATCTGTTTCAACGACACGCCGCCAATCGGCGTGACGCTCCCTTTCGTGACCGGCGCCAATCCCAGCGGTTTTTGCAAGACGAACGAGTCGGCCAATCCTCTGCTCGCTAACTCGTACTACACGAACCACACCAATTTCGGAATGACCGCCATCAGGTTCATGCCCGACAAGCGAGTGACGGTCAACCTCGGCTACAGCATCACCAGTGTTGACGGCAGCACCCCGCAGTTCAACATTCTGCAGCCTCTGGGCTCGTTGCAGTACAAGTACCAGCAACCGGTGGCCAACCTGAGCGTGGATTTGGGCCATAAACTGGCTTGGACTATGGGCTGGAATTATTACCAGTACGGCGAGGGTTCGTTCGTCGGCCCCACCGCGCCACGCTACTTCCACGCGAACAACTTGACCGAGTCCCTGCGTTACGCATTCTGATTTTTCTTGCTTTCCTGGCCGGAGCTGCGGAGCAGCTACAGAAGCGCGCAACGAGCTGAGCAATTTCTATCGCGGTTCGTGTGGGGACGGGTGCCTCGCCCGTCCCAGCCGTGCGCAGCGCGGCCTCGCCGCAGCGCTCCTGCCAAAACGAGCGGAACGCGGGAGTAGCGACTAACGGGATTGGTCGGGGCGCGCGGATTTGAACCGCGGACCCCCTGCGCCCAAGGCAGGTGCGCTACCAGGCTGCGCTACGCCCCGACATGATTAACAAGATTGATTCTAAAGCACCTTCCAATTTTATTTCCACTCCAACTCTTGGCTTCGGGCCTCGACCGTGCACAAACCGCACACGTATTCGCTCGTTGCACCGAACCGTGCGCATTCGTTCCCCAGTCGCTGAAACGAACATGGTCATGAGGTGCGGCTCATGTCGGCAAGGGAAGTCGTACGGGAAGACAAACAAGATCGACCACATCGATGCTGAGGCGAACGCTAAGGCCGCCGTCGTCCGACCGGAACCGGTGGCAAGCGCCAATGGAGTTTTCCCCTTTCCACAAACCAAAGTTCTGACCCGCATCGGCGGCTGACCCTAAGCGAGGCCCGTTTCGTAGGTCCTGGGCGACCGCAAAATCCTCTTGACAGTCCAAAGGCGGCGTTTTAGAATCCTCTACCTAGAGCGAGCGCTCGTCTTGGTACAGCGAGCGGATGGATATATGCCCAGGCTTCTGGACGACACCGTCGCCAAGAACCGGCGCAAAATCGAACGCGCCGCGCAAAAGCTTTTCACCCGGCAAGGATTTCACGGTACGACCGTCCGGGAAATCGCCCACAAGGCCGGCGTATCCATGGGCAAGCTCTACCTCTACTACCCAACCAAGGAAGACATCTTTATCGATCTGGTCCAGCACATGGAGCAGAAAATGGAAGCCCTCCGGCGGACAAAGATTTTTCCCTTGATGCAATCTCCCGATCCGGAATCGCTGAAGCAGTTGGGGATGGCCGTCGGCCGCGTCGTGTCGGAGAATCTGGACTACTGGCGGCTTATGTACGTCGACGTGGTTGAATTCCGTCATAAGCACTTCATTCACAGCTATCGCGAAGTTGCGGGAGGTCTGCGCACCTATTCGACGGCCTTGTTTCAAAAAGCGCCGATTCCTTTTCCCAGCGACGTGAACCCCGGGCTGGCCTATGTCAGTTTGTACCTGCAGTTTGTTACGCATTTTCTGGTGGAGAAACTCTTCGGCGCCAAGCGCTATCTGGGCGTGAGTGACGAGGAAGCTGTCGATCAGTTTGTCCTTCTGTACACCCGTAGCCGGAAGAACCGGGCTCGGAAGCCCTAATTGCGACACAAGGAGGAAATATGCGAATGCGAACACTCGTAACGCTTCTGGCGGCCGCCAGCATTCTTTGTTTCATGACACCGATTGCTCAAGCGCAGACGGCGACCACCGGCCAAATCGTAGGCGTGGTGACGGATCCCAGCGGGGCCCTCGTAGTAGGCGCAAGAGTCGCCGTGACCAGCGACGCCGGCGTGCGCCGCGAAGTTACAACCGGCGGCAACGGCCGTTACGCGTTTCCCCTGCTCGACCCCGGCGCCTATCGGCTCGAAGTGACCTCGAGCGGATTCGCACCGGCCAAGCTGCAAGGCCTCGTTGTCCAGATCACCGCAAGCACGGTCGCCGACGTTGCCCTAAAAGTGGCCGGTTCGCCGACCACGGTTTCGGTCACGGGCCAATCGCCGCTGGTGCAGACGGAAAGCTCCGCCCGCGGTACTGTCATCGATGAGAAGGAGATCGATTCGCTGCCGTTGCCGACCCGCAACTTCCAGCAATTGTTAGCTATGACCACTGGAGCCTCGGGTTCCCTCGGGAACTCCTCCGAGTTGGGGCGCGGCGATGTCGCTGTGTACGTCAACGGCCAGCGCGCGCTCTCTAACAACATGATCATCAACGGCGTGGATGCGAATTCTATTGGAACGGGCGAAAACCCCAATCTTTCCGTCCCGTCCATGGATTCGCTCCAGGAATTCATTGTGCAAACTAGCATGTACGATGCTTCCGCGGGTCGCAACGCCGGGGGCAACGTGGCCGCAGTCACCAAATCCGGCACTAACAGCTTCCATGGCAATGCCTACGAGTTTCTAAGGAATACGGCCTTGGATGCCAACAACTTCTTCCTCAACGGCGCGGAGCAAAGCGCCACAGGGGTGCCCGTAGTGACCCCGCGACCGACATACAGACGCAACCAGTTTGGCGGCACGCTGGGCGGCCCGCTTCTAAAGGATCGCGCATGGTTCTTTATCTCCTATCAGGGCACCCGTGAGACCAACGGCACCTCTTTGACGAACTCGCTATCAACAGTGTTCCTGCCCGCCGGCCTAGGCGCGGAGCGCGATGCTACACATTTAGCCGCTCTTTCGGCGTGCTACGGGCTAGGTGGATTCTTCGACGTGGGTACGGCGTACCTTGCCCTGAACCAAAGGCTACCCAGCGGGCAGCTTATGATACCCGGGATTCCCGGTGTCACTACCGGGGATTGTTCGTCGGGGCTCGCCCCCGTTCTGGAAACGATTCCCTCGAACTCAACTTACAAAGAAGACCAGTTCAATACGAACTTGGATATCCAGCTGAACGGTGCGAATCGTTTCTTCGCCAAATACTTCCAAGCGTTCAACCGCGAAAATCAGGCGCTCTACAATCAGTTTGGCGACGGCAACCCGTTGCAGGCGCCCGGCTGGCCGACCGAGGAAGACATCTACCAGCGCGTGCTTTCGGCAGGCGTACAGTCGGTGATCTCGAGTCACTTGCTGAATGAAGTCAGGTTCGGCTGGAGCACGATCTACGGCCCCGGTAAACCTTCTACGCCCGTGACCTCGGCGGATTTGGGAATTACATCGCCATTGAGCAGCTTGTTTCCGAGCATGCCAACCATGGTTTTTCCGAACATGTTCACTCTTGGGCCGTCTCCGTTGGGCATCACTTATGCGGCGACCAATATGTATAGCGCCAGCGACATGATGACATGGACGAAGGGCCGCCACACCATGAAGTTCGGCGGTGAATACAAGCGGCAGGAGCTCGACGCACCCTATTTCGATGTATTTCCCAACGGCGAAATTGCCTATGCGGGATTCCTCAACGGCAATCCGTTCACTGATTTTCTGGCCGGCATGGCCAGCGTATCCGTGATTGGTTCAGGCACCAACAGTCTCCACAACCGCGCCAACGATTTTTCAACTTTCTTCCAGGACGATTGGAAAACCACCCCTCGCCTTACCCTCAATCTGGGGCTGCGCTATGACTACTTCGGTCCCACCACAGAAACCCAGGGCCATTTTGTCGGATTCGATCCATCGAAGGCCACGACTGTAGGTCTGCCTGCGACTTATATTGTCGGAGGCTGCGGTGGTGCGCCCACCTGTGGCTCGGTTGTCACCGGCGGCTTTGTTCAGGCTGGTAATGGGAACTTGCCCGGAATTCCCAAGGTTACCGACGGACTGGTAAATCCCAACTATAAGAACTTCGGGCCGAGGGTGGGCTTCGCCTATCAAATGACGGATAGCGGCAAGATTGTTCTGCGTGGAGGGTATGGCATCTTCTTTGATCGGCCCAACATGCGGTTGTATAACAGCCAATTGTTCAATATGCCTTACGAAATGCTGGCCTCGGCGCTGATCACCCAAAACGAAAATCCATTTGTGACGGTTCTCCTGCCCAGCCAATTCCCGCTGAATCCTCTAAATATCAGCCCAACCTTTCCATTAGGTGGATATCCGGCAGTCCTGCCCGTAGAGTCATGGTCGTTCACCGGTGGAGTTCCCTCCAGCACTGTAGTTCCGGCCTCCGGGATCTATCCCGACCTGCACGATTGGAGTATCCCGTACGTGCAAACCTTCAATCTCGGAGTGCAATGGAGTTTCCTCAACAACTGGATGCTGGACCTGGGCTACGTCGGTTCCGAAGGCCGCAAGTTTCCTCGCTTGTTCTCCTTCAACCAGGCGTTTGGCCCTTCGTTCGCCGGAATACCTGCGGTTGGAAGTCTCGGCGGACCGCTCTTCCCCGGCTTCGGCGATTTGCCTGCCCCCGGACTGGGTAGCTTCCTGATGGAGAGCAACTCTAACTCCAATTACAACTCTCTGCAGGCAACCGTCAACAAGCGCTTCTCCCATGGCTTGCAGATGTTACTCAGCTACACCTGGTCCCACTCGATCGACGACTACTCCGGCAGCGACGTCAGCGACGTCACACTGCTCCCCGGTGACATGGTGAATCAGAACCACAACTATGCTTCCTCGGATTTCGACCGGCGCCACCGTTTCGTCGGGAGTTTCTTGTATAACCTCCCAGACGCCTATCATGGCGGCTCAGGATTCGCAAAGGGTCTGGTGAACTCGTGGAGCGTGTCCGGAATTGTAACCCTGCAGTCCGGCGTCCCGTTCTCGATCCTGGGCTCGGATTCCCTGTTTGCGTTCACCCAAGCCGACCTGAAGCCGGGCCGGACGGTGAAGTCGGCAATCAAGGGCGGCAACGTTGCCGACCGATTGGGGAACAATAAAACTAATCCCAATCCCTATTTCGACACGACCGCGTTTGCTGTTCCGACCCCCGACACCGCGGATTTCGGCACCCTGGGGCGGAACATCATTCGAGGTCCGAAGCAGATCGACACGGATCTTTCCATTATGAAGCTCTTTCCGATCACGGAAAGCCAAAAGGTGGAGTTCCGAGCTGAATTCTTCAATCTGTTCAACAACGTTAATTTTGCTAACCCCGTGAACGTAGTTTCCTCGGGGAACTTTGGGCAGATCGCGTCAACCACCACGGGCCCGAGAGTGGTCCAGTTTGCGCTGAAGTACAACTTTTAGAGGACGCATGAAAGACACAGGTCTGCGCGGTAAGGTCGTCATCGTCACCGGCGCCGCGGCGGGGATCGGCCTCGCCACGGCCCGGCGGTTTGCCAGCGAAGGCTGCCGGGTGGCGGCATGGGATGTCAACGATGCCGGGCAGGAAGAGTTGCTGCGCGAACTATCCTCGCTCGGAGGAGAGGCGCTCTTCCGCAAGGTTAACGTATGCAGTGACGCCGATGTCGACTCTGCCGTCGAAGAAGTTGTCGGACGCTGGGGCGCGGCCGATGTGCTCATCAATAACGCCGGTATCACGCGCGACGCGCAGTTCATTAAATGGAAGGATGGCGCAGTTGCCGGCAATATGACCGACGATGCCTTCGATTCCGTCATTTCGGTCAACCTCAAAGGTGTTTTCCTGTGCTCGCGGGCGGTTGTGCCTCACATGATCCGCAAAGGCTCAGGCGTAATCCTCAACGCCTCTTCCGTAGTTGGTCTGTATGGAAATTTCGGTCAGACAAATTACGCTGCCACTAAGGCCGGAGTCATCGCCTTTGCCCGAACGTGGTCGCGTGAACTGGCAAAATACAATATCCGCGTGAACGCCGTCGCCCCCGGTTTCATCGCCACCGAAATGGTGCAGAAGATGCCGGAGAAGGTTGTCCAGAACATGGTTTCGCACACGCCACTCGGTCGCATGGGGAAGCCTGAAGATGTCGCCGAGGCCTACGTGTGGCTAGCCTCGGATGCGGCATCGTTCATTACCGGTACCGTGCTCTCAGTCGACGGCGGATTAGTGCTAGGGACGTAACTCACAGTAACTCAAGAGGACTTATTCATGACGCGTTACGCAACCATTGTCGCCACAGGCAGATATGTACCTGAGATAGAAGTAACTAATGACATGCTGCGTGAGCGCTTCAAACATATCCCGGATTTCGTGGACAAGATGGAGGCCAGCAGCGGCATCAAGACGCGCTGGCATGCCCCCGAAAGTTGGGCTACCAGCGATGTCGCTCTCCCCGCAGCCAAGCTTGCACTGGAGCGAGCCGGCAAAAAACCCGAAGATGTCGATCTGATCATCCTCGGCACCGATTCGCCGGATTACATAACTCCCGCTACCTCGGTCGTACTGCAGTATAAGTTGGGCGCAAAGAATGCCGGAACCTTCGATGTCGGTTGTGCCTGTGCTTCGTTTCCAACCGGTCTTTCCGCAGCCGCGGGAATCGTCGCCGCCAACCCCGGCATCAAGACGGTGCTTGTCATAGGCGTCTATCTCATGCACAAACTAACGTCGCCTGCCGATCCCATGGTCTTCTTCTATGGCGATGGCGCGGGCGCGGCGGTGCTCGAACCTGCTGCTGCGCCGGGTTTTATTACTTCGACCTTCCGCGCCGACGGCTCCTATCACGACTATTGGGGAATCTATTCCGGAGGCACCTTCGAACCTGCGACCGAAGACTCCGTTAAGGCGGGGCGCACCGCGTGCACGATCAAGAACCGCTATCCTCCAGAGTTGAACGAGGAGACATGGCCGATCATCGTGCAGCGACTCGCCAAAGACGGTGGTTTCAATCTGCGCGACGTCGATTGCTTCATCTTTACCCAAGTGCGCAAGCCCACGATTGAACGCGTGATGGAGCGTCTCGGTGTACCCACGGAACGCGCACACACTATCATGGAACAGTATGGCTACACCGGCTCCGCCTGCGTCGGTATGGCACTCGACCACGCGATCGAGCAGGGCAAGCTGAAGTCCGGTAATTTGGTAGTCATGGTCGGCTCCGGGGTCGGCTACAACCAGGCGGGCTGCGCGTTTCGTATGCCGTAGGCAGCTTTCGGACTTGACTTCCAACCAAGCCGGCCGAGAGGAGCGGAATGGGCCTGGCAATCAAGATTGTGCTGCTGCTGGTTTTCGCCGCAGTTACTGCTCTGATTGTCTTCCTTATTCTTTTCTTCTTGCGGCCCGTCGCCACGATGTTCTGGCTACGGAGGAGCGCCCTTAGTCGAGCCGGTCTTCGGAAGACGATGCTCACGACCACGGCGGGACAACAGGTCGTGTGGCACGGCGGCAACGGCTCCTTGCTGGTGTTGCTCCATGGCGCTGGCGATCAAGCGGGAACATGGTACAAAGTGGCGCCCGAACTGAAGCGCCACTTTCAACTTCTGATCCCGGATCTTGCAGGCCATGGCGAGAGCGACCCGGTTGCAGGTGTGCTAAGTCTGGGAACGCTGCTGGCCGCACTGGAGCAAGTGCTCGATGCTGCTCCATGGCGAGATGCACCACTGGTGTTAGTAGGCAATTCGCTCGGAGCCTGGATGGCGATGCTCTATACGCATAAATATCCGCATCGCGTGACGCGGGTTATCCTCATCGATGGCGGCCCCATCAAGAGCGCATCGGAGATTGGCATCATGCCAAAGGACCGCGAGGAGGCTCGGCGCGCGCTCGATGCTGTGCTGGATCCTTCCACGCCTCGTCGGCCGAATTTCGTCCTCGATGATCTAGTCCGCGCCTCGAATACAGGTCCGATTTCGCGGCTGCTGGCTGCCGGTGAAGAAGATATGTCGAAATACCTGCTCGATGACAAACTAGCAAGTGTCCAGCTGCCGGTCGATCTCATCTGGGGTGCCTCCGATCGTCTCGTCCCGCTGGACTATGCGAAGAAGCTGCAATCGCAGCTTCCGCATTGCACGCTCACGGTCATTCAACGTTGCGGCCACGGACCTCAGCTCGAGCGTCCCCGAGAATTGACGAAAGTCTTGTTGCAAATTCTCGCATCCGATTCGTCTCGCGCGTCCGCCACTGCACCATCGGTCTCCAAACAGTCTGGGGAGAACTCGTGATCACCGGCGATATCCTCGGAGAGCGCGCCCGTCTTAGCCCCAACGCGGTCGCATTGATCCACGTTCCCACGCGCCGGCAGTTCACTTATGCAGAATTAAATCGGCGGGCTTTGCAATGCGCGCGCGTCTGGACAGATCTCTGCCATCTCGTTCCAGGAGATCGCGTCTGCATCCTTTCCGAAAACCGGGTTGAATATGTTGATGCCTTTTGGGCAGCGGGTAAGTCGGGCATCATCCTCGTGCCGCTCGGGACACGCAGCACGGCTCACGAGCTGCACCAGATCCTCGCGGACTGCGGACCACGCTGCCTCATGTACTCCGCACGGTACGAGAGACTCGCGCAAGAACTCCAACGACTCGTGGTCTTCGAGCACTTAATCAGTCTGGATGCGGAGGACAGTACCCCGAAGGCGCTGAGTTATGCCAAAGCTATAGATCGGGTTCGTCCAGATCCGCTCGCAACGAGACTCCAGCCCGAGGATATCTTCTGCTTGCTCTACACCAGCGGCACCACCGGACGCCCGAAGGGCGTAATGATTCCACACCGTCAGATTGCATGGAACGCCTACAATACAGTGGTCTCCTGGCAATTGCGGCAGAGTGACCGGGTTCAGGTTTACACTCCTATGTATCACGCTGGCGGCCTGACCGTATTCATGACCCCGCTGTTCGCCATCGGGGGCAGCATTGTTTTGCATGACGGCTTCGACGCCGCTGAAGTGTTACGAGCTCTCAGGGACTACGAGTGCACGCTTCTTTTCGGCGTGCCGACGATCTTCAAAATGCTCCTGGATTCGCCGGAATTCGCAACGCTCGATTGCAGCCATCTGCGTTGGTGTGCCAGCGGAGGCGCTCCGCTGCCGTTACAACTTCTCCATGGCTACCAGGAGCGCGGACTGGTTTTTCGCCAAGGCTACGGGCTGACCGAGGTCGGCGTGAACTGTTTTGCCATGAGCGACGAGGACTCCCTGCGCAAGTCTGGTTCTGTTGGCAAGCCGATGATGTTTACGGAGGCGAAGCTCCTTGGTCTCCAGGGTAGCCATCCCGAGGGTAATCAGGTCGCAACGCATGAGGTTGGCGAACTTGAGGTCGGCGAGCTGTGCCTGCGCGGACCACACGTTTGCCGGGGCTATTGGAACAATCCAGCCGCTACCGCCCAGGTGCTCGATGCCGAAGGATGGTTCCACACCGGCGACCTGGCGCGATGCGATAAAGATGGATTTTTCTACATCGCAGGCCGCTCCAAAGATATGATTATCAGCGGCGGCGTCAACATCTATCCGGCGGAGATCGAGAAGGAATTACTCGATCATCCGGCCATAGCCGAGGTCTCCGTCATGGGGACGCACGACGAGAAGTGGGGCGAGGTTCCAGTCGCCTTCGTTGCGCTGAAATCAGGCGCAAGCGTCAGCGACCTCGAACTCATCGAGTTCCTTCGTCCCAGAATCAATAAGATCAAACTGCCCCGGCAAATCATCTTTATAGGAGCATTGCCCCGCAACGCCTATGGTAAGGTCCTGAAGCTCGAACTCCAGGATCAGTTGAAGCAGGATCGGTCGCAGAATGACCGACGGCAGAATCCCAAGTCTGGCGTCGCGAGCAAGACCAACGCTGTCAAGCCGGAGCGAAAAAAGTTATCCTATTAATGAGAGGTGTTTTATGAAGCGCATGTACATCGCCGCATATCATCAATCGAAATTCGGGAAACTCATGGGCATTTCTGTCCCCGAGATTCTTCAACGCGCCGTTACAGAGACCTGTGCGGAGATCAAAGCGGAACCCTCCGCCATCGATGTAGGCTCCGTGGGCGCCACTTGCAATATATCCCTCAACCAGCAAGGGCTGCTCGCGGGCCTCGTGGCCGAGGTTCCTGGACTCGCCGGCAAGCCGATCGAGTCGGTCGAAAATGCGTGCGCCTCCGGTGGCCAAGCCATCCTCTCCGTCATCCAGAAACTGCAAATCGGATGGGGCGACATTGGGATTGCCATCGGCTACGAAAAAATGCGCGACGCCGAAGGCAAGATGGATGGAAAGCTCATCGGCCAAGCCCTCGGCTATTTTTCGCATCCCGACGAACGTGAAGGCAAGGTATACATCTTCCCCCACCTCTTTGCCGAGGTGATGGAGTGCTACCTCAAAGTACACCGCATTCCGGAAGAACACCTGGCGCAGATCGCCGTCACCGAGTACGCGAACGCCCATCACAACGAGTACGCCCAAATGCGCAAAGTCGATCTTACGGTCGAACAGGCGATGCAGATCGGTGGCATCAATCGCTACATTGTCGAAGGGCTGCCGCTCAAGACCTACGATTGTTCGCAGATCACCGACGGCTATGCCGCGCTCATCCTCGCGACTGAGGAAGGACTGGCAAAGCTAGGCGTCGCCAAACAAGACTGCGTCGAGATTGCCGGCTACGCGCAGGCCACCGACCCTCTCAAAAAATCCGGCCGCGATGTGCTTCGTCCCGCGGGCGCGATCAAGGCAATGAAGAGCGCTTATCAGATGGCGGGGGTCAAGCCGGACGATGTAAAAGTCGCCGAGATCCACGATTGTTTCACGGTCATGGGAGCGCTCGGCACGGAGGTCTTAGGAAAAGCCGAGTACGGCAAAGGCGCTCAGTATTGGGTAGACGGAAAAGCCGCGGTCGATGGCGAATGTGGCATTAACACCTCGGGCGGTCTCATTGCGAAAGGCCATCCCATTGGCGCAACGGGTGTCGCCATGCTCGGATGGTGCGCTCGGCAATTGCTCGGGAAGGCCCCGCAACCCTTGCAAGTGAAGGGTGCCAAGGTAGCTGCGACGTTCAATATAGGCGGCCCCATCTGCGCCTCAGTGTGCACGGTATTGAAATCCTAGAGATGAAAAGTTGTTCTGCCCGGATCCAAACTGGCGGTGCCGCAGACGGCCGCCACTTGGACACATCACGAATATTGGCTCGAAGAGTGCGTTTCGCGAAGCGTACTTAGTTTCTGAGCAGGGAGGACCATTGCACTGGCGACCGTGAACCTCGTCATCCCGGTGTATTGCCCGCTCTGTTCGTCGCGAATCGTGGCGACCGTCCGTAGGTCGTCGTGATAAGTTTGAGCTGCCCTTTCAACTCATCGGTCAAGGCGTCGGCAGGATAGCGCCAGGACCAGTTGCCCTGCGCGCGGCCCGGGGAGTTCATTCTCGCGTCGGATCCGAGGCCGAGCACGTCCTGCAGAGGGAGGACGACGCTGTCAGCGATGGAGCTCATGGCGAGACGGAGCATCGCCCAGTGAAGCGGTCCATCGTGTCCGACATATGCCAGCACTTGCTGTTTCTGAGGAAGGGCGAGACTGGTCCACCAGCCCATGGTCGTGTCATTGTCATGCGTCCCCGTGTAGCAGACGCAGTTCTGTGGGAAGTTGAACGGCAGGTAGGGATTCTCAGGCCCTTTATCGTCGAACCCGAACTGCAGGACCTTCATCCCCGGGAAATCAAAGTCGTCGCGTAGCTTCTCGACTTGTGGAGTCACTAAGCCCAGGTCTTCGGCCCAGACGGGCAGGTGACCCAGTTCGTGCTCGAGTGTGTGGAAGAAGGCGTCTCCGGGGCATTCCGCCCATTCTCCGTTGACCGCAGTCGTTTCGCCACGCTTGACCTGCCAGAAAGACTGAAAGCCACGGAAATGGTCGATGCGCACAATGTCGACGAGCTGGGTCAGTCGCTTGAATCGCCCGACCCACCAGTCGAAGCCCTCTTGCTCGAGATGCCTCCAGTCGTACACCGGGTTCCCCCACAGCTGTCCGGTCGCGCTGAAGTAGTCGGGCGGCACGCCGGCCATCAACCGCGGCTCATGGGTCTGCGGGTCCAGCGCGAAATTTTGCGGATTCGCCCACACATCGGCGCTATTGAACGCCATGTAGAACGGAATGTCTCCGACGACTCGGATTCCTCTGTCATGCGCGTAGTCTTTTAGCCGCGACCACTGCCGGTAGAAGGCGAACTGGGAGAATTTGTGGAAGTTCACGAGGTCGCCGAGGTCGCGGCGAGCCCGTCCCAGGGCCGAGGGCTCGCGTCTGGCGAGATCGTCCGGCCACTGGTTCCAGGTCTTGTCCGGATAGGTGTCGTTGAGCGCCATGAACAGGGCGTAATCGTCCAACCAGTCGACCACTCCCGTGCAGAAGGTCTCGAAGTCAGCTCGCAGGTGAGACGTCTTCTCGAACTCCTGCCAGAGCTGCTTGAGCGCGGGTAACTTCGAGGCTCGTATCTGGCGCAGATCGACGGGTCGCGATTCGGACATTTTTTCTGGCGGCGCCGGCGCGCTGAAACCCTCGTCCACCAACTCCTCCACGCTGATCAACAAGGGATTTCCTGCGCTCGCAGAGAACGATGAATATGGGGAACCGTCGTCTCCGGTCGGTCCCAAGGGAAGGACCTGCCAGAGCTGCTGGCGCGTATCACCGAGGAAATCGACGAACGCGTACGCTTGGCGCCCGAGGTCGCCGATGCCCCAAGGTCCCGGAAACGACGAGGGATGGAGCAACACACCGCTTCGCCGTGCGATCTTGGACCTCATCTCATTCTCCTACACCAGCGTTCAGATTCGGCGATCAGACTAACACGAGCACGCCGCCGTTTCCAAGCACCTGGATCAGCCTACGTCGATCGTCTTAAAGAGGGTGGCCTCATGTGCATAACTTCTCGCTCAGACCCATTGACGTTTTTCCGCCCGTCACACCGAGGATGCAAAAGGAAAATAAGTTCTTTACGCTTGCCCTATTATCCCTTGCCGTGATTGCACGGCTGTCGCCCTCTTCCGTCAGTTGGCGTAACATCGCCTTTACGCTCATTGACCCGCTCGTCGAGCGTAAACGCCTGTTTTTCGACAGTCATCGCAAAGCGCTGGAACTAATCTTCACGTCGGCTCCGCGAAAACCGTCCCGAACTTCACGGGCGCAGAAACTCCAAAGTCAACGCCCACGCCTGCCGCGCCGAGCGCGGCTCATACGATGCCCGCTCGTCACAGAAGAATCCATGGTCGGCATGGGAGAACTCGACATTCACATAGATCTTCTGCTGTGCGCTCAAGGCATCGGTCACCGCTTTCCGGTGCGCGGGCGTAATATGCTTGTCCAATCCACCCCAGATGAGCAATGACGGTGCCCGCACCTTCGACGCCCGGTCCAGCAATCCGGGAGCGATTCCTCCTCCATAAAACGATACTGCGCCGCGCAGCGGAACCACACTGTTGGCAAGAAATGAAACGCGGCCACCCATACAGAATCCCACACTCGAAATCTCGTTTGGTTTCACTTGCGCATTCGAACGCAGCCACTCATGGCCCGACCGTATGTCCATCTCCGCCGTCGTGGTTGTCACTGCCTGATAGTGCGGTGTCACCCCAGCAAAGTCGCTATAGCTGCCCTCAAAACCCGGCGGCGCCGTGCGATGAAACAGCTCCGGAGCAAGCACCACGTATCCCTCCGCCGCCAACCGCTCGCTCACATTGCGGATGTGCCGGTTAACCCCAAAAGCTTCCTGGAACAGCAGTATCCCCGGATGCGGCCCACCTTGATCCGGACGAGCCACATAGGCTGACATCCGGGTTCCGTCCGCAACCGTCAGTTCCACCCTCTCTTTCACGATCGCTGCTTGGCTCATACCGCCTCAATTTTGGCTGAGATTTCTTTCTTGACCTCGAGAACGGGAAGGATTGTACACCCGCTTTCCCGCATACAAGGTGTCGCTCCTGCATCGCTCCGGATCCCGCACCGTGTGATAGTGCCGCGATCCAAGCTCCCTGTGGCATAATCGCCCTCGGTGTCCACCGCAGACAAATCCGCGCTGTTTCAGAAACTGCCTTCGACGGACGAACTACTCCGCCAGCCAAACATGCAGGCGCTGGTCGAACGTGAGGGGCATTCCGCTGTCGCCGAAAGTATCCGCGTCGTGCTCGCGCACCTTCGCCAGGAAATCGCCAGCGGTCGAATCGCGGACGGTCAAATCGCGGACGGTCAAATCGCCGGCGCCCAGTTAAACGAGAAATCGCTGGATCGCGCGCTCGGCGGCCTGTCCGCAGCAGTCGAACGCCAACTCCGCCGGTCGCTGAGTTACTCGCTGCGCCCGCTCGTCAACGCCACCGGCGTGATTCTGCACACCAATCTCGGACGCGCGCCGCTGGCTCCGAGTGCGCTCGATCATATCCGCGCCACGGCGAGCGCCTATTCCAATCTCGAATTCGACCTCGCAACCGGCGAGCGCGGGAAGCGCGACGTCCATGTGGACCGCCTGTTCCAGAAGCTCCTCGGCGACGCCCACGTAGGGACGGCCGTCCTCGGCCGTCCAGCCGAGCAAAGCTCGACAAAGATCCCGGCCGCCGGCTCGACCCCCATCTCGACGATCGTGGTTAACAACAACGCCGCCGCCGTTCTGCTCGCGTTGAACTCGCTGGCCGAAGGCGGCGAAGTCCTGGTCTCGCGCGGAGAGCTGATCGAAATCGGCGGCTCCTTCCGTATCCCCGACGTGATGTCGAAGTCGAATGCAACCCTTCGCGAAGTTGGCACCACCAACCGTACGCGCGCCGCCGATTACGAACGCGCAATCAACGACCGCACCCGCCTCTTGCTCCGCGTGCATCGTTCCAACTTCGAAATCACCGGCTTCACCGAGCAGCCTGGGCTCGGCGAACTCGTGGCTCTTGCCCGTCGCCGCAATCTTCCGCTCCTGCAAGATCTGGGCAGCGGCGCGCTCTTCGATCTGCGCTCGGTTGGAATCAACGGCGAACCGGGCGTCCTCGACAGTTTGCGCTCCGGCGTCGACATCGTTACCTACAGCGGCGATAAGCTTCTCGGCGGTCCGCAAGCGGGATTGATCAGCGGCCGCGCCGATCTGGTCGTGCGCATGCGCTCGAACTCGCTGTTCCGCGCCCTGCGCGTAGACAAACTCACCTACGCTGCGCTCGAAGCCACGCTGCTCGCTTACGTTAAATGCGATTACGACGCCGTGCCGGTGCTGCGCATGATGCGCCTGTCGAAAGACGAGATCGCCCGCCGCGCTGAAAAAATCGTTTCCCAGGTTGAATCTGCCCAGGTAAAATTCGTCCACCTTAAGCTGGAACTTCGGGATGGTGAATCGGTTATCGGCGGCGGCGCTGCTCCCTCGGCGGTCTTGCCCACGCGCCTGATCGCGCTGACTCACGCCGATCTCAGCGCCGACGAAATTAACGCCCGTCTCCGCGCCCGCGTTCCGTCGATCATCGCCCGCGTCGAAGATGGACGAGTTCTTCTCGACCTGCGAACAGTTTTCCCGGAGCAAGATGCAAACCTAGCCCAGGCTCTGGCATCTCTAACTGAGAGCTGAGATCTGAGACCCAGCATCTGGGACCTGCTTTCCCGTGGCAACCCTCTACACCGTCGGCCACTCTACACGCTCACTCGACGAACTCGTGTCAGCCCTGAAGGCGCACAGCATTGAGACGCTGGTGGATATCCGCGCCTTCCCCATGTCGCGGCGCCTGCCCTACTTTAATCGCGAGTCGCTCGAACGTTCGCTACCGGAGCAAGGCATTCGCTACCTCTGGATGAAAGCTCTAGGCGGATATCGCAAAGCAACGGGAAAAGATTCCCCCACACCGCGCTGCGCAACGCCAACTTTCGCAACTATGCCGACTACACGCTCACCCCGGAGTTCGAGCAAGCCGCCTCCGAACTGATACAGATCGCAAGCAGGTCGCGCACCGCGTACATGTGCGCTGAGCGTGTGTATTTCCGCTGCCATCGCATGATCGTCTCGGATTGGCTCGTCGCACATGGTCACGAAATTCTGCATATTGATGCGGAAGGTCCTCCACGCCCGCACAAACTTTTGCCCGAAGCAAGAATGATCAATGGGCAAGTGATCTACTGCGGCGGCGAGCTCTTCTGAATGTTTTTCAGGTCGGTCGGATTGACTAGATAGTTCGCTGGCAAATTGCAAATTACAAATTACCAATTCACAATGTCTCCATGATCGTCGGCACAGGCGTTGACATCGCCGAAGTTCCTCGCATCCGCCAAAGCATCGAACGGTTTGGCGACCGCTTTCTTCGTCGCATCTTCACCGAAGGTGAGATCGGTTATTGCGAACGAAGGGCCAGCCGCTTTGAAAGCTATGCCGCGCGCTTCGCCGCCAAAGAAGCCGGGATGAAGGCGCTGGGCACTGGATGGAGTCGTGGCGTCCGCTGGCGCGATATCGAAGTGGTGCGACCGAAAGGGCAGCGTCCGACTATTCAATTTCATGGGGAGGCGGCGGCCATCGCCGCCAAACTCGGCACGAAGAACATCGCTCTCTCGCTCACCCACACTTCCGAAGAAGCCCTGGCCCACGTCATTCTCGAAAATTGATCTCAGCCTTCACAAATATCACGTAGCGACGGCCGCCCCCGGCCGTCCAGCCGAGCAAGCTCGGCAGATCCGTCCCCTGCAGATACCAACCTGCTGATCCAAAACAACTTTCTCCGCCCGCGCAACAAGCGCAAATGGTCAGGGTTTATATAGCCGAAACGCAATCAGGCCGGGTTATCGGTTACGTCAAAAAGGCGAGACTAAGAGGAAAGGCAAAGAAAATGAAACGCTCCGTTCGCAGGTCGGTATCAGGATTGGTATTAACAGTTTTGATGTTGACGGTTTCAGTGCTGTCGCTCTCGGCGGCATCGTCGGCAGAGATCGCGATCGGGATTGGGATCTCAGTGCGCATCGGCCCGCCCGCGCTGCCGGTGTATGCGCAGCCCATCTGTCCCGGTCCGGGCTACCTCTGGACCCCGGGTTATTGGGCGTGGAGTGACATCAACGGATACTACTGGGTTCCCGGCACTTGGGTGGTTGCGCCGGTGGGCATGCTCTGGACCCCCGGCTACTGGGGCTTCGCGGGCGGCTTCTATGGCTGGCACGCTGGTTATTGGGGACCGCACGTTGGTTTCTACGGTGGGATTAACTACGGCTTCGGATACGGCGGAGTAGGTTTCGCTGGCGGCGAATGGAGAGGCGGAGCCTTCTTCTACAACCGCGCAGTGATGAACGTGAACGTAACCAATGTGAGGAACGTCTACAACCGCACCGTCATCGTGAATAACACGCATGTGGCCTTCAACGGCCCCGGAGGTATCGAAGCGCGGCCGACTCCGCAAGAGGAAGCGCATGGGCGCGAACCGCATACCGCGGCGCTGGCAGCGCAAACCAAACACGAACATGCCGCCAGCCAGAACCGGCAGCTATTCGCATCCGAGAATCACGGGCGTCCAGCCATTGCGGCGACCGCTAGGCCGGGCGAGTTCTCGGGACGCAACGTGGCAAGAGCCAGCGCGGCTGGAGAGCCGTATCGCGAACCGAAGATGTCGCCGCAGGAAGCGCAAGGGACGCCTGCGGACAATCGCGCGAGCAATCGCGGGTTCAATGAGCCAGCCAGAAATGGCGGCAACTCCAACTCCAGTTCCAACTCCAACGATCGTTCGATGACACGCCCGAAGAATAATGGAGCGGGAAGCCGAGGACAGATGTCATCCCGAGACGACCCGAAGCCGAACTCCAAGCCCAGCAAGCAGGAGAAGCAGGCTCAGAAGAAAGCGCAGAAACAGGCGAAGGCCGAACAGAAACGCCAGGCCCGTGAGGACCGGTAACCTGCGATGTAACCCGGCAATGTTCGCATAAGAGAGCTCCCACTCTTCGCGCCAGACAGCCAGACGCGAAGGGTGGGAACCTTCGTTTTGGCGCAAGCTCCGCCCTTTTCCACCCGCCAGAAACTCTCCAATGCTGAAAATTACGCGGCGTTTGTTATGATGCTTCTGTCGTTTACAGACCACCTTGCCTAGCCAGAAGCAACTCAAATGGTCGCAGCTGCGCGTGGGACTCACCCTCCTTTTCGCGAGCATCACGCTCGCCGTCCTGATTTTCGTAATGAGCGGCACCGGCGGATGGTTCACCCACAAGATTACGCTGCGATCGTACTTCGATAATGCCGGCGGCTTGCGCGAAGGCGCGCCCGTGCGTTTGGCGGGTGTGGACGTCGGCAACGTGACCGGCATCCGGATCGTGGGCGGCAAGCCGACGACGCCGGTCGAAGTCACGATGAAGGTCAACACCAAGTACAAATTCAATTTGCGCAAAGACTCCATTACGTTATTGAGCACGGCTGGGGTCTTGGGCGAAACCTACGTAGACATTGACAGTTCGACAGCGAGCGGTGCGGAGGCCAAGGACGGAGACACGTTGGCAGCCCGCAGCCAGCCCGAACTCCAGGACGTGGTGCGCGCCAGCCAGGGCACGCTGCAGAACATCGACGTTCTGCTGAAGCGCGTCGATCGCATCATGGCTTTTATCGAGAGCGGCCAGGGTTCGATCGGCAAGGTCATTTATGATCCGGCGCTATACAACCAGCTCAATGCGACGGTGGTTGAATTCAAGGGATTGGTGGATGACATCCAGAAAGGAAAAGGTTCGCTCGGGCCGCTCTTCACCAGCGACGAGATGTACAAGAAAGCGATTGGCGCCATCGACAAGCTGAACGCGATTGTCGATGACTTGCAGCAGGGCAAGGGCGCGGTCGGCAAGCTGCTCAAAGATCCCGAGCTGTATGACAACGCGAACAAGACGGTCGCCAACATTCGCCAGTTGACCGACGACATCAATGCGGGCAAGGGTGCGATCGGCAAGATGGCGCACGATCAAGAATTCGCCGCCAGGCTGCAGACGACGATGAATAATCTGGCGTCACTCTCCGAGCGCCTGGAAAAGGGCGAGGGCACGGCGGGATTGCTGTTCAAGGACCCTGCGCTTTACAACAACAGCAACCAGATGCTGATGGAGGCGCGGGAGTTGGTGAAGTCGATCCGGGAAAACCCCAAGAAATATCTGACCTTCCACGTGAAAGTCTTCTGATTGCGTAGGTCAGAAGGCAGTCGTTGGTCGTCAGTCGTTGGTCGTTCGCTCCGCGCATCGGCCAACGCACCCGCCAGTCGTCAACAACTCTTTTTGGGGATTGTCATCTTTTCTAGGGATTGTCATCCCGAGCGGAGCGAGGGATCTGCATTTGCCAACGACTAACGACTAACGACCAGCGACCACCGACCAACGACTAACGACCAGCGACCAGTGACCACCGACCAACGACTAACGACTGCCTACCTCGCCGCGACCTCCGCCTGCTCATGCGCGTGATAGCTCGACCGCACCAGCGGCCCCGACTCAACATGCTTGAATCCAAATTTCAGCGCCGCCTCTTTCAGCGAGACAAACTCGGCAGGCGTATAGTAGCGCGTCATCGGCAGATGATCTTTCGAAGGACGCAGATACTGCCCAATCGTCAGAATATCCACGCCGCGCTCGCCCAGGTCGCGGAAGACTTCGATCAGTTCATCGGTCTCCTCGCCGATGCCAACCATCACGCCGCTCTTGGTAACCATTCCCGGATCCCAAGTTTTGGCATTCGCCAGCAGATCGAGCGTCCGCTTATAGCGCGCTCCCGAGCGCACCGCGCGGTAGAGCCGTGGAACGGTTTCGGTATTGTGGTTGAGCACGTTGGGCTTCGCTTCGAGCACGATGCGCAGCGCTTCTTCCACCCCCTGGAAGTCGGGAATCAGCACCTCAACCCGGCACTCCGGCACCAACTCACGAATCTGCCGGATCGTCTCGGCAAAAATCCGAGCGCCGCCCACGTTATCGTCGTCGCGGTTCACGCTGGTCACGACCGCATGACGCAGCCCAAGCGTGGCCACCGCTTCGGCCACGCGCCGCGGCTCGTCCCAGTCAATCGCCGCCGGATGCCCCTTGGGCACCGCGCAAAAGCCGCAACGCCGCGTGCAGATATCGCCCAGCAGCATGAAGGTCGCGGTGTGATGGTGCCAGCACTCTCCGATATTCGGACATTGCGCCGACTCGCACACCGTATGCAGGCCAAGCCCGCGCGCCAGCTTCTTCAGGTTATGAAAGTTGTCGCCACCCGGAGCCTTGGCCCTGAGCCACGAAGGCTTTGGGATGGGGACCCTGGGGCCGAGGTCAATCTGGACAAGCTGGGAAGAGGCGGACATAACGAAGCTCGATTTTATCAGTTCGCCAGAACGGCGTGAATGTCAGGTACGGCAGGGGGTCTTAGGAGCGTTGGGAGCTCACTTCAGATGCGCCGCTGCCTCCGAGCGCTTCCGACCGGCGGACCGTCCGCCGTGCTCTCCAATAGTCCGAGACTCCGGCATCGCGTATTTGGGCTTGATCTCGTGGCATCCAGCTTCGCAATACACGCCGCCCGCGGCCGATTCAGGCGACGGCATGGGAGAATTCATCGCGAGCTCTCGGTCAGCTTCGAGCTGCCGCTCCACGCCGCCGATCAGCTTTTCGTTCTGCGCGGGCGTCAGCCACTTCTTCGACACCAGATAATCTTCCAGGCGGGCAATCGGATCGCGCCGCTTCCAATACTCAAACAACGGCTTCGGGACATACTCGGCCGCATCATGAATGGCATGGCCTTTCATGCGCATCATTTTCGCTTCGATCAGCGTGGGCCCTTCGCCGCGACGGGCGCGCTCGCAGGCTTCATGGCAGGCGTCGTATACCTGGCAAGCGTCGGTGCCATCGACGATGACGCCCGGGATTCCGTAGGCGATGGCGCGCTCGGCGAGATCTTTGACGCGGAACTGCATGTCGGCAGGCGTCGAGTATCCCCAAAGATTATTCTCGACCATCAGCACCAGCCCAAGATTCTGTACAGCCGCGAAATTCAGCCCTTCATAAGTCACGCCCGTGGACTGCCCCCCATCACCGATGTAAGTCATGACCGCGATGTGTTTGCCCTGCAGCCGCGCCCCCAGCGCCACGCCGGCAAGCACCGGAATCAAATCGCCCAAGGTAGAAATCGGCGAGACCACGTTGCGCGTTTCGATATCGCCAAAGTGCGAAGAAGCGTCGCGTCCCTTGGTCGGCGATCCAGACTTCGCCATATACTGCATCATGATGTCGGCCGGCGAGAAGCCCCGCACCAGCAGCGCCCCCTGGTTGCGAATCATCGGCCCCAGCCATTCGTCCTTATTAAGAGCGTATGCCGAAGCGCAGGAGCAAGCTTCCTGCCCCAGCCCAAAGTAAACGCCCCCGACCACCTGCCCCTGCTTGTAGAGATTTTCCAGCACCGTTTCCATGCGCCGATTGAGCAGCATCCAGCGATAGATTTCGATGCATTGCTCCGGTCTCAGATATTTCGATTCGCGAATCGGAGGCGCGGGCCGAGAAAGATCGCCGCTCTCCACTTCATAGCGAACCTCGTCGCCAGTGCGAACCTGACGAAGTGTGAAGTGCGGCTTCTCCAGCCGGTAATCGTGGATGGTGTAGCTGCGGAGATCGCCGTCCGCGACGGCTGGCTTAAGAGTAAGAGGATGACCGGATTTCCTTGTCGCAACTCGCGTCGTGGCGATGCGCTTCTTAGACATAACAGTCTGGCAAACATGCTAGCGCAGAATAGTGTGACGCGGACACTCTTGTCCGCGAAAACTTAGCAGCGAAAACAACGCGGCGCGTCAGCCCAAAGCCAGATCATCCTCACCGTGCAGCCGGCGCACCGCTTCGGGTGTCTTCAGAGGAACTCCGACGACATGCCCAAACAGAGCATCAAGCGTCTCGACCCAAAGCATCTGGCTCCCAAACACCCCGCCGAAGTTTCGCGACACCGCCTGAGCTACTTCGTTTAAGTCGACATCCCGTCCCAGTTCTTTCTGCATCGAGGTCACCGGCCTGGCCGTAATTCCGCAGGGCACGATCAGGTTGAAGTAGCTGAGATCCGTATTCACATTCAAAGCGAAACCATGCGAAGTAACCGAGCGAGAAATGTGCACGCCAATGGCAGCGATTTTGGCTTGTCTAGTGGGGGGGTGGGTCTCCGACCCGCCTGGACGGGCGAGGGCGCCCGTCCTCACACGAGCATCGCTATTTTCGGATGTGGTCCACACGCCGGTTAGCCCGGCCACGCGGTTGGTCGGAATTCCGAAATCGCCACAAGTGCGAATCAAAACCTCCTCCAGCCGCCGAACGTAATCGACGGCGCCGAGCGTCTTGCGTCGCGCCGGAGGAGGTTCGACTGCACTCGAAGGCTGTAACGGAGAGCTGACAGCTGAGAGCTGAGAGCTCTCGTATCCTCGCAAATCAAATATCGGATACCCCACCAGTTGCCCCGGCCCGTGAAACGTAACGTCGCCGCCCCGATCGCACTCGAAGACCTCGACCCCGCGAGCGGTCAGCACTTCAGTCGAAGCGAGCACGTTACCAGCCTTGGCGTTGCGTCCAAGGGTGATGACAGGCGAGTGTTCAAGCAGCAACAGCACATCGCCGATCTGCCCAGCCTTGCGCAGATCGACCAGCCTCCGCTGCAAACGCAGACCTTCGCCGTAGTCAAGCGCGCCGAGTTGGACAACGGAAATCACGGCTGCCAAGAATTATAGGGCGAACTGCCTTCCCAGCGAGCTACTGAGATTTTGCTGGCGGGCTAAGCGAGCCGATCGCCGGGTCAATTTTCTCTTCTTCTGGAGTCCAACTGAACGCTTCCGGGCGCGCGTCGATCCCCTTCCCTAGGATGCCAGTAAAGATCGTCGTCATCGGTGTGATTCCAAACCCCATGTCGACAAAATATTTGGTAACGGCTTGGTTGTGCTGATAGTTCGGCGCGCTGTAACTCAGGCGGATGTTTCGCGGAGCGGTCACCGCAAAATCGGGTATTTTGCGCCAGCCGTTCGGGGTCTGCAGATACATCACGTCGCCATCCAGTGGCTTCGGGAGATCGACATCAGTGTGGATGGGGCGGTACATCACAATCACGGCGCGCATGCTCCCCGGTGGGGCTCCCGCACCGCCCCAGGATTGCAGCTGACCACGCACGCCCATCTCGCGCAGCAGATCCATCTCGTGATCGGTCACCCGGGGAAAATATTCCGCTGTGAATCCCTGCGAAAGATCATCCGGCCCCGGATGCCACTTCACAAACACCAGTTCGCAGCGAGGATCGTGGACGGAACTCAACACCCACCGCACTCGCATCTGCGCGATGGTCCATTGCGCGAAGAAGAGAACGGGCAGCGCAAGCACCAGCCAGTGGCGGATTCCGATGCGCGCCGCCGACTTCGGCTCCGCCGACCCCACCAGAAAATGAAAACCGAACACGATCGGCAACACCAAGCTCAGGAAACCTACGACAGTAAGACTCACGAGGTCGTCCGCCAGCATGAAAAGGGACCGCTTGACCAGAATCAGTGTGACCACGCAGCTGCCGATCGCCCCCAGAATCTTCAGGGAAATCCGCGGCATCCCGGTCCGCTGACCTAATTGCGCGCCCACTGACAACAGCGCTCCGCCCACGAAACCGTAGCGAGAGAGCTGGATGGCCACGTATGCGTATAGAACCAACAAGGAGGCAGCCAGGCGAACCGGGGAAGGAGGTCCGCCAAAAAATTCCGTAGGATGTATGCGGAAAACGGCAAGCAGCGCGAGGCCCAGCGGGATTCCCCACCATACGATCAGAACGTAGTCCGCCGATGCGCGGAAGGTCTCTTTCAAATAGCGGCGCAAGGCTTCCCCCATTTCGTTTCGGCAAGGGTAGTATGCACGCGAACAGATAACAAGTTCCCACGGTCACACCGCGCGGTTCGCCGGGTCCTGAGCCCCGAACTCGGGGAGAACCGCTCTAGTAATAATCCCCTTGCACAATTCCTTGGGGTTTGATATAAACACTGAGTCGAGGACAAGTGAACAAGTGTCTGAGCTGCCCGCTGAATCCTCGCGGCGGCTTTGGGCATCCAATTCAGTAAGCCTCCAACTGACCCCTTTCCGGGGTTCGCATTCGGGGACAAAGTTCCCTGAAGGGTTTCCGCGAATAGCAGAGCCTCCTAGCGATCTTTAATTTTTGAGTCGTCTTCCGCTTCGGCTTGCGCCGGATTTTGTGGCGAATCGAAGCGGGGGCGCGTTTTCGGGCGCGCTGTAAAAAGAGTTCTCCCTTTGCTTCTAAACAGCTCTGGATGGAACCTCCCCTCACTGTTGAAAACAGGTGGAAATCCTGTTCTCGCAGAGGGTTGACAGCGGTCGCCCGATCGCGATAGCTTTGAAAGGTTTCGAGGACAGCAGGAACCATGTTTTGACGGGGCTCCGCCCCGTTCTATATGATCCAGCTGGACTGAAGGCGCACCGCTCAGGCGGAAAGCGGATCGGTCTTTGACAAAAGGTTGAACGTGCCAGTCGTGAGATGGAAATGTTCGGGCTCAAGTCTGAACGTACTCACAAGATAGGACCTTCGTCACAGCAGACGGAGGCCGTCGGTCTACCCAGACCGGCTCAGGTTTCAAATGAGAGTTTGATCCTGGCTCAGAATCAACGCTGGCGGCGTGCCTAACACATGCAAGTCGAACGGGAAAGGGGAGCAATCCCTGAGTATAGTGGCGACCGGGTGAGTAACACGTGACTACCTGCCCTTGAGTGGGGGATAACCTCGGGAAACCGAGGCTAATACCGCATAATATCGCAAGATCAAAGGAGCAATCCGCTTTTGGAGGGGGTCGCGGCTGATTAGCTAGTTGGTAGGGTAATGGCCTACCAAGGCGAAGATCGGTATCCGGCCTGAGAGGGCGCACGGACACACTGGAACTGAAACACGGTCCAGACTCCTACGGGAGGCAGCAGTGGGGAATTTTGCGCAATGGGGGAAACCCTGACGCAGCAACGCCGCGTGGAGGATGAAGCCCCTTGGGGCGTAAACTCCTTTCGACCGGGAAGATAATGACGGTACCGGTGGAAGAAGCACCGGCTAACTCTGTGCCAGCAGCCGCGGTAATACAGAGGGTGCGAGCGTTGTTCGGAATTATTGGGCGTAAAGGGCGCGTAGGCGGTGCGGTAAGTCACCTGTGAAACCTCTGGGCTTAACTCAGAGCCTGCAGGCGAAACTGCCGTGCTGGAGGGTGGGAGAGGTGCGTGGAATTCCCGGTGTAGCGGTGAAATGCGTAGATATCGGGAGGAACACCTGTGGCGAAAGCGGCGCACTGGACCACTACTGACGCTGAGGCGCGAAAGCCGGGGGAGCAAACAGGATTAGATACCCTGGTAGTCCCGGCCCTAAACGATGATTGCTTGGTGTGATCGGTACCCAATCCGATTGTGCCGCAGCTAACGCGATAAGCAATCCGCCTGGGGAGTACGGTCGCAAGGCTGAAACTCAAAGGAATTGACGGGGGCCCGCACAAGCGGTGGAGCATGTGGTTCAATTCGACGCAACGCGAAGAACCTTACCTGGGCTCGAAATGCAGGAGACCGGGGTAGAAATATCCTTTTCTCGCAAGAGACTGCTGTATAGGTGCTGCATGGCTGTCGTCAGCTCGTGTCGTGAGATGTTGGGTTAAGTCCCGCAACGAGCGCAACCCTCATCCCTAGTTGCCACCGGGTCAAGCCGAGCACTCTAGTGAAACCGCCCCGGATAACGGGGAGGAAGGTGGGGATGACGTCAAGTCCTCATGGCCTTTATGTCCAGGGCTACACACGTGCTACAATGGTCGGTACAAACCGTCGCAAAGCTGCAAAGTGGAGCTAATCGGAAAAAGCCGGCCTCAGTTCGGATTGGAGTCTGCAACTCGACTCCATGAAGCTGGAATCGCTAGTAATCGCAGATCAGAACGCTGCGGTGAATACGTTCCCGGGCCTTGTACACACCGCCCGTCACATCACGAAAGTGGACTGCACTAGAAGCCGGTGAGCCAACCGCAAGGGGGCAGCCGTCCAAGGTATGGTTCATGATTGGGGTGAAGTCGTAACAAGGTAGCCGTAGGAGAACCTGCGGCTGGATCACCTCCTTTCTAAGAGAGAACGTCATAGCACTTCCGCGACGCTTCGGCGTTTAAACACACGGAAGATGTTGCTATGTACCCCTCGAGTCTTCAAACTAACCTGAGAAGATGCGAGGGAGCTTATGTTCAGACCTCTCTTTCCCGAGCACTTCCGCATGATGGTCAGACTGGGCTTAGCCCGGTCGCGCGTTCAACCTTTCCTCGAAAATAAATCGGGCTGCGAGCTACGAGCTACGAGCTACGGGCAAACAGGTGACTGAGGTTTGCTCGAAGCTCGCGGCTCGAAGCTCGAAGCTCTATACTGAGCTCCGGGAAGCTTCGGCGAGAAACCGGGCCTGTAGCTCAGTTGGCTAGAGCGCACCCCTGATAAGGGTGAGGTCGGTAGTTCAATTCTACCCAGGCCCACCAAGATCAGCCGCCAGTTCCCAGTAGGTTTTACTGGCAACCGGCAACTGGAAGCTGGCAACTGCAATTAAGGGGCTGTAGCTCAGCTGGGAGAGCGCCTGGTTTGCAACCAGGAGGCCACCGGTTCGATCCCGGTCAGCTCCACCAATCAGCCTGATGTTGGGCGTCAAATGCGACAACCGTGAATCAGTTCACGGTCCAAAGAAAGTCGCTTTGACGCCGAACATTGGGTTGGAAGCAATCCAAACCCGCTCAGGCGGGTCAGCCAGCGCAAGCTGGCGAGGACGAACTTTGACAACTGAATAGATTGGGCAAATTACAAGGCGAAGTAAATTTTATGAGTGCCATTATTGCCTGCTGGTGTACGCGACCCGAGCGATCGGGTGAGCGTGCGAGGAGCAGGCTGGCGCCATGAAGTTACTCGGCGCAATTGGAACTGTCTGTTACTGGTTTTGAGCCACAAGCTCGAAGCTCGTAGCTCGCAGCCCAAGTGCAACGAGTAAATTTTGTGGTCAAGCTACTAAGGGCGCATGGTGGATGCCTTGGCAGAAGACGGCGATGAAGGACGTGGCAAGCTGCGATAAGCCTCGGGGAGCCGCAAGCAGGCTTTGATCCGGGGATTTCCGAATGGGGAAACCCACGGGGGTAAAACCCCCGTACGGCCCGATGAATCCATAGTCGGGTGCGAGCAAACCCAGGGAAGTGAACCATCTCAGTACCTGGAGGAAAAGAAAGAAACCTCGATTGCGAAAGTAGTGGCGAGCGAAATCGCATCAGCCTAAACCTGTTTCACCTTCGGGTGACACAGGGGTTGTAGGGCCTCGAACAGTAGAGTTACCAATCCGGTTGTTAGTCGAAGCCCTCTGGAAAGAGGGGCCATAGAGTGTGATAGCCACGTAGGCGAAAACAATCCGGACTCGAACGAGGTACCTGAGTATCGCGGGGCACGAGAAACCCTGCGAGAAGCTACGGGGACCATCCCGTAAGGCTAAATACGTGCTTCTGACCGATAGTGAACCAGTACCGTGAGGGAAAGGTGAAAAGAACCCCTGCGAGGGGAGTGAAATAGTACCTGAAACCGTGTGCCTACAAACGGTGGGAGGACTATGCGGCGCAAGCCGAAAGTCTGACCGCGTGCCTATTGCATAATGAGCCGGCTAGTTATTCTTGTCAGCAAGGTTAAGCGAAAGCGAGCCGCAGCGAAAGCGAGTCCGAATAGGGCGAACACAAGTTGGCAGGAATAGACGCGAAGCGGGATGATCTACCCTTGGCCAGGCTGAAAGTAAGGTAAAACTTACTGGAGGGCCGAACGGCTGTTTGTTGAAAAAAGCTCCGATGAGCTGAGGGTAGGGGTGAAAGGCTAATCAAATTCCGTGATTGCTCGTTCTCTCCGAAATAGCTTTAGGGCTAGCCTCGTATGATTTGTCGTGGTGGTAGAGATCTGAATGGACTATGGGGCTTTCCAGCTTACAGAATCCAATCAAACTTCGAATGCCATGGAACAACCAGTACGGGAGTCAGACAGCGGGGGCTAAGCTTCGTTGTCGAGAGGAAAACAGTCCAGATCGCCTGCTAAGGTCCCAAAATACAAGCTAAGTGGGAAAGGAAGTCGGAACGCCCAGACAGCCAGGAGGTTGGCTTAGAAGCAGCCATCCTTTAAAGAAAGCGTAATAGCTCACTGGTCAAGCGGTCCGGTGCCGACAATTTAACGGGGCTTAAGCTTGTTACCGAAGCAGCGAATGCATCGATTCACATCGATGCGTGGTAGGAGAGCATTCCCAACGATTTGAAGCCAGACTGAAAAGACTGGTGGATTGTTGAGAAGAGACCCTGCCGGCATAAGTAGCGATAACGGAGGCGAGAACCCTCCGCGCCGAAAGTCTAAGGTTTCCTGAGAAAGGTTAATCCGCTCAGGGTCAGGCGGTTCCTAAGGCGAGGCCGAAAGGCGTAGCTGATGGACATCCGGTTAACATTCCGGACCTCCCGTGTGGTCGTTATCACGATGGGGAGACGCAGCAGGATAAGCAGGCCGTCCTATGGCTATGACGGTCGATGCGTGTAAGGTGTTTCTCGTAGGCAAATCCGCGAGAGAGTTATCACTGAGACGCAAAGCAGTACCCCGTATGGGGGAAAGCTGCTGATTCCACACTGCCGAGAAAATCCTCTAAGGAGAACATATGGGATCCGTACCTCAAACCGACACAGGTAGACGAGAAGAATATTCTAAGGCGCTCGTGAGAACAGTTGGTAAGGAACTCGGCAAATTAACCCCGTAACTTCGGGAAAAGGGGTGCCTCACTAGGGTGCAAGCCCGAAGAGGCCGCAGAGAAATGCGCATTGCGACTGTTTAACAAAAACACAGGTCTCTGCTAAGTCGAAAACGACGTATAGGGGCTGACGCCTGCCCGGTGCTGGAAGGTTAAAGGGAGAGGTTAGCCGCAAGGCGAAGCTTTGAACTGAAGCCCCAGTGAACGGCGGCCGTAACTATAACGGTCCTAAGGTAGCGAAATTCCTTGTCGGGTAAGTTCCGACCTGCACGAATGGCGTAACGAAAGTGCGACTGTCTTGCCAACTGGCACGGCGAACTTGTAGTGCCGGTGAAGATGCCGGTTGCCCGCAACTAGACGGAAAGACCCCGTGCACCTTTACTATACCTTTACTATGAACTATGGCACTTGCTGCGCAGGATAGGTGGGAGGCTTTGAACCCAGGTTCTCGGACTTGGGGGAGCCAACGGTGAGATACCACCCTGCGAGTTCTGTGGTTCTAACTTACTCCCGTGATCCGGGAGAAGGACATAGTAAGGCGGGTAGTTTGACTGGGGCGGTCGCCTCCTAAATTGTAACGGAGGCGCGCGAAGCTACGCTCAGGCTGTTTGGAAATCAGCCGTCGAATGCAAAAGTATAAGCGTGGTTGACTGCGAGACCTACAAGTCGAGCAGGTACGAAAGTAGGCTTTAGTGATCCGGTGGTTCTGTATGGAATGGCCATCGCTCAACGGATAAAAGGTACGCCGGGGATAACAGGCTGATCGGAGCCAAGAGTTCATATCGACGCTCCGGTTTGGCACCTCGATGTCGGCTCATCGCATCCTGGAGCTGTAGAAGGTTCCAAGGGTTAGGCTGTTCGCCTATTAAAGCGGTACGTGAGCTGGGTTCAGAACGTCGCGAGACAGTTCGGTCCCTATCTGTTGTGGGCGCAGGAGATTTGAGAGGGCCTGTCCTTAGTACGAGAGGACCGGGATGGACGAACCTCTTGTGATCCAGCTGTCATGCCAATGGCATCGCTGGGTAGCGAAGTTCGGTTGTGATAACCGCTGAAGGCATATAAGCGGGAAGCACTCCTCAAGATGAGATCTCCCAACCCTTAAGGGTAATGAAGGGCCCAGGTAGACTACCTGGTTGATAGGCAGGATGTTGAAGCGCAGTAATGCGTGTAGCTTACCTGTACTAATCGCCCGTTCGGCTTGACCATAAAATTTACTCGGTGCAGAAACAGCCGTCAGCACTCAAAGAAAGTCATCAGCTTTCAGTTCGAACTTGTTCGAAAGCCGATGGCGTTCTCAGTAAGCGTCAGAAACTGGACGCGCCTGACAATAAGTACTGACGACTGGCGCCGACGAAACTTTGTAGTAGAGACGGGGCTAGCCCCGTCTCCCCAATCTATTCAGCTGTGAGGCTTCGTCCTCTGGTTCTTTGAAAAGGTTTCAGCATCAGCTTTGAAACGGCACGGTTTCAGCCGTGCCGCAGAGCTCGCCAACTAACGCAGCTTTAGCCGCTGGGGCATAGCTGATGGCTGAGAGAGATTGTCGCGAAAGCGACACCGAGATGGCGTAGAGATCCCTCGCATAATGCGCTCGGGATCTCGGCAGCAGGCTCCTGCTTCGCTCACGCCTGCTAAACGCCTCGACTTGTCGGTGATCTTACCGCGGGGGTTCCACCCGTTCCCATCCCGAACACGGAAGTTAAGCCCCGCTGGGCCGATGGTACTGCACGCGAAAGTGTGTGGGAGAGTAGGTCGTTGCCGGCATAAATAAAGGCCACGTTCAGAAATGAGCGTGGCCTTTTCCGCGTCAGGACTTGTTTACGGTTGGTGTGAAGCGGAGCGAATGTTGGCCGAGTTGGGGCACGAGCTGTGGATCGGGGATCCGGCACAGATTCGGGCGTCGATGGTGCGCAAACAGTAGACGGACGCGCGCGACGCGGCGCACCTGCTGGATTTGCTGATCGGCGCTCGTTTTCCCACGCATCTGGCGGCCGAACTGCTTAGCTGGTCACGCCAGAACTATCGTATTCCAGCAAACGCCTTTCGCCTTGAAGCGTACGGAGCGGAGTCAAATCCTGCGTCAACTCGACGGTCCCCAGATAGGATCCGTCGGAATTACGCACAGCAAAATAACGGACGTGCACAAACTTTTCATGGAAGTTGATCCAGAATTCCGCGACGTTCTGCCTTCCGGCGCGAAAATCAGTCAGAATCTGGTCAACCGTTTCGACACTTCTGGGAGGGTGGCAGTGCTGCACCTTGCGTCCGATGATGGCCTTGCTGCGAGCGAAGATGCGATCCGGACCCTCGGTGAAAAAGGCCACCCGGTCGTCGGCATCGACAAACGTAAGATCTAGCGGAAGAGTTGAAAACACCGCAACGAGTTGTTCCAGGCTTACATTCCCGGTGGGCAGCATGAGCGCGCCCGACGGCGGAACTTTCAAGGATTCGGGTGTCGTGCCGACCGCGGGCTTGTAGCCTTGCTGGGGCTCCACGATGCACCAACCGTACTTCGGAGACACCGACCATATCTCGGCCCATTCATCTTCCGACAGCGTCTCCAGAGACATCGGAAGCAATATGTTCTCCTCCTTGTAAACCATCTCCTGCACGGCCTTGAAAACGGCGTTCGCGGCCTCCACCAGATTCTCCTTCCATTTTGCGATGTCGTCCGCGCCAGAGTGTATGCACTCCCCAAGGCGCTTGAGCAAATTGCGCACGTCATCATCTTTGGCCCACATCACTTTTGACGGGCCGGTAATACCGTGCCGCTCCAAGCAAGAAAACAAGGCATGTTCCTTTCGCTGGTAGTGTTTGTCGATATCCATCAAGTCGTTGAACGACTGGCGAAAGCGCAGAAGAATTGCCGCGGCCTCGGCAGCCTCCTTCGTACTTTGCAATTCAGCCAGAGCTTGCGTCATTGCCGCAATCGCACCGCGTAATGCTTCGTTTTCACGACGGAAGGTATCTACCGGATGGCCGGGAGCGATAGCCTTGCGGATGGGAAGTTGAACCAGGACTTCGCGCGTCACCTGAGAGTGTAGGTCGCACATGGCTCGGACCTCTTCCACGGGCATGCCTTCGGCCATCAGTTCTTGTTCCATGGCCATGATTTCAGAAGAGTCGGTCTGTTTGACGATTTCGCGCATCTGCCGTTGCACTTGCTCGGTCGGTTTTCCCGCGTGCAGGTGCTTGATGATGTCCTTCAGTACTCGAATCCGGTTCGCCTTGTTGTCGATCACTTCGCTCATGACACGCTCCTCAATATTTCGAGGTTACTCATGCGAATGATCCCAGTACATGACTTTTGTCACACTGCCGCGCGCATTGTCTTAAAGCTTGTGCAAAGCCCCGGCAGACTTTGAAGCCGACCTCTATCAACACCCCCACCTGGAGAACAACATCCTCTTCCCCCGAGCAATTGCAATGGAAAACGCGCACTAGCCGAAGCTGGAAGCCATGTCCACACCAGCGACGCGCATTGAGAAAAAGGCTGGCCGGCCCAAATACGTCTGACCGTGACTTTGGTCACAGCCAGTTGCCGCCTCTTGCGCATAGGGTTGACGGTTGGCGTATTCAAGGCGAGAGCCGTGGAAGAACCACGCTACAAAGTCCGGGTGGCGGATCACGAGTACTGGCGAGAGCAGATCAAGTGCCAGTACGCGTGTCCAGTTCATACCGACGCCCGTGGTTATGTGCGGGCCATTGCTGCGGGCGACTATGAACATGCCTACCTCATTGCCCGAGGGCCCAATCCTTTAGCGTCTCTCTGCGGCCGTATTTGTGGTGCGCCTTGCGAAGCGGCCTGCCGCAGGGGAACTATCGATCAGCCGATCTCGATCCGCGCCCTCAAGCGCTTCGTCTGCGAGAAATTCGGGAGTGACGCCCGCAGGGATGCAGGCCGAGAACTGTTTCCCTACTTGAAGAGCCAGAACCAAACGCGGCAGTGTGACGATGTCGAGGAACTCAGCCATTTGCTGGAGTTTCTGGCGAACGCCAACTTTCCCAAACCAACTGGAGAACGGATCGCGATCATCGGCTCTGGCCCCGCCGGTCTAGCTGCCGGGCACGATCTCGTCCTGATGGGATTCCGCCCCACGATTTTTGAGATGGAGCCGCAGCCAGCGGGCATGCTCTACACCGGAGTCCCTGGCTATCGCTTGCCGCGAGAGTTGATCAGGGCAGAAGTCGCGGTGATTCAGTCCCTGGGTGTCGAGATCCGTTGCAACACACAGGTCGGTAAAGATGTCAGCTTTGTGGATCTTAGGCGCGACTTTGCCGCCGTCGTCATCGCCTGTGGCGCTAAGCGCTCGCGAGCCCTACCGATTCCCAACGCTGAAGCGATCGGGGTGATGGGCGGCGTCGATTTTTTGCGTGATGTGTCACTGGGCAAGGAAGTTTCGCTTGGGCAGCGAGTGATCGTGATCGGCGGCGGCAATGTTGCTTACGACGTCGCCCGGACAGTATTGCGCCAGGAAGAGTACGACGTATCGCGCACGGCGGCCCGCATCGCGGGCGTGCGGCAGGTAAACCTAGTCTGCCTGGAATCTCTTGAGGAGATGCCTGCGGACACGGTGGAAATCCTTGAGGGCCAGGAAGAAGGGGTTGCTCGCCACAACAGTTGGGGGCCGAGAGAAGTTCTCGTGGACGAGAGAAACGGCCAGAAATTCGTGCGCGGGGTGAAGTTCGCACGGTGTACCCGGGTGTATGACGAGAACAAACGCTTCGCTCCCAAGTTCGATGAGTCGACCGTAACCGAGATCGAGGGTGACACCGTCCTGCTTTCAGTCGGCCAATCTGCCGACCTGAGCTTCATCGACCCGCAGCGCGATGGGATCGAGATGCGCTCACCGCAGCAGATCGTCAATGACGCGCCAACCTGTGCGACTTCAGCGCCAGGCATATTCATCGCGGGAGACATTGCCTACGGGCCCCGGCTCATGATCCATGCCATTGCGAGTGGCAAGCAGGCGGCTCGTTCCGTCTATCGTTACCTACGCGGTAAGGAGATCGCGCCGGAGGAAGTCCAGTTCCACTACCCCATTGACCACTATCACCGCGAAAAACACTACGAGCGACGCTCACGCTTGCACATTCCCACACGCTCCGCCGAAGAGCGCCTGAAGAGCCCCACCACACTAGTCGAGATCGGCTACGACGAAGAGCAGGCAAGGACTGAAGCCGGCCGTTGTCTCGACTGCGGCATCAACACCATCTTCGACGGCGAGCGTTGCATTTTGTGCGGCGGCTGCGTGGATGTCTGTCCCACCGTGTGCCTGAAGCTGGTGACGTTCGACCGTTTGACGCTTACGCCCGAACTTGAAACCGCCACGCGCGAGTTGAATCTCGATCCTGCCGATCTCTCGGCCATTATTAAAGATGAAGAGCGCTGTATCCGCTGCGGTCTGTGCGCCGAGCGCTGTCCCACGACCGCCATCACCATGGAAAAGTTCAGTTTTGCCAAGGAGTGGAAGCCATGTCCCGTCTAGATCCACCCCGTGTTAGCCGACGCAGCTTTTTGAGCCTCGCGTCGCTGGGAAGTTTCTTTGTCGCCATGGGCACAGCGGCTGCCGGAATGTTCCGCCTGCCCAATCCGGCGGTGCTGCCCGGCCCCGTGCGCCGCTTCAAACTCGGTTCGCCGGAGCAGTTTTCCGCTGGAAGTGAAACCGCCTTCGCCGAGCAGAACTTGGTGCTGTTTCGCGATGACGAAGGCTTCTACGCGATTTCGAGCACATGCACGCACCTGGGGTGCACTGTGGCGCGATCAAAGGACGGGTTTGCCTGTCCCTGCCATGGTTCACGGTTCGACAGCAAAGGCAACGTGATTGGTGGGCCGGCCCCGCGTCCGTTGCCCTGGCTCGAGGTCAGCCGCGCCGCCAACGGCGACTTGATCGTCAATGCCGACAACGAGGTCCCGGAGGGCACGCGTTACCGCGTGTAGGAGGCAACCCGTGACAGAGACCGCCACCCGCGAATTTGTCCACAACCTGCACGAACTCCCCCATACCGTGAAGGACGCGTGCTTTCGCCTGGGGAAGGCGCCCGAATCGGAGCGCGAAGAGTCGCAGGCCACATTCCACAATCTTTTTTTGCACATCCATAGCGTGCGCGTGCACTTGCGCACGCTTAAACCCACCCTCACCTTCGGACTCGGCTTGATGGCTGTGGCCAGCTTCGCGATCACCATAATTACCGGCGTTCTTCTGATGGTTTACTACAAACCCTCAACCGATCTGGCTTACCAGTCGATCAAGGATATCCACTTCACGGTCTCGACCGGGCGCTTTATCCGCAATATTCATCGCTGGTCGGCGCAGTTGATGGTGCTGGTCGTTCTGCTGCACATGGCGCGCGTCTTCTTCACGGCGAGCTACAAGAAGCCTCGCGAATTTAACTGGCTGGTCGGACTCGCGTTGCTGGTCATCACTCTGGCCTTGAGCTTCACCGGCTACCTGCTGCCCTGGGATCAGTTGGCGTACTGGGCGATCACCATCGGCTCGAATATTGCCAACTCGCCGCGGGAGCTGACCGATGCTATTGGGATCACAAAATTCTTCGATCCCGGCGGCTTGCAGAAGCGGCTGCTGCTGGGCGCGAACTACGTCGGGCAGGATGCGCTGATTCGTTTCTACGTTCTGCATGTCTTCGTTCTTCCCCTGGCGCTGGTAGGCCTGCTCGGCGTTCACTTCTGGCGTATCCGCAAAGATGGCGGTCTCGCCAAGCCGGAAGATCCGCCGGGCGGGCTCGCCGAATGGGGCGGAGAAAAGCGCCCAGTCTTCCAGCCGCTCGCTACGAAAACCTATGGCCTGATGGCGCTGGTGAAAGGCAACCGTCCGCCGGTAAATCGCGGGCCAGAGAACACGGTGATGAGCTGGCCGCACCTGTTCTGGGCCGAGCTCTCCGTCTTCATGGCTACGGTGGCGGTCACGCTGATTTTGTCTTTCTATTACGACGCGCCGCTGAAAGAACTCGCCAATGCTGCCATTCCAGAGAATCCGGCGAAAGCGCCCTGGTACTTCCTCGGGATTCAGGAATTGGTTTCATACTCGGCATTTACCGGCGGCCTGCTGATTCCAGTGATCGTGGTCGTGGGACTGGCCCTGATCCCGTTCCTCGACCGTCGTCCCGGAGGCGAAGGCACCTGGTTCGGCACCAGCAACGAGCGCTCTGTGTTCTGGCAATCCTTGTTCTTTGCCTGCGCCGTCACCGTCGGCATGCTCGCCTTCACGGTCAACTACGGCTGGCTGCGCAGCTGGTTCCCCAACATCCACCAGCTCTGGATCATCGCCATTAATCCCGGTTCGCTGCTCGTGCTGATCTTTGCCGCCTGGTCGCTCTTCATCCTCAAGCGCAAGGATTCTGTGCGCCTCGCCGCAGTCTCGCTATTCACCTGTTTCCTGGTCGGTTTCACTCTGCTGACCTACTTCGCGACTGTCCATCGCGGACCCAATTGGCATTTCTACTGGTGGCCCTCGCAATGGCCGGTGCACTAGAGAGGAGAATGCGATGACAGACCCATCCCGGATTTATCGCTGGCTCCTGCTGGTGGCGAGCGTCGTCACCATCGTCTATCTCGTAGGCGCGGCGCTACGCGAGAACTATTTGGCGCAATGGCGGACCGTGCAACAGGAGTACCGCACTATTCTTCGCGAGAAAGCCACCGACGATCGCGGCCGCGAGCTGCTCGCCAAGTTCCGCGTCGAGATGAAGCAGGCCAGCATCCCCGCTCTCGGCGCGGTGGATCGTTGCGTCTCCTGTCACAACGGCGTCGACGATCCGCGCATGACTGATGTGCCGCAGCCGCATCGCACTCATCCCGGTCATATCCTCGACAAGCATCCCGTGGACCGCTTCGGCTGCACGGTATGTCATCACGGGCAGGGTGCGGCCATGAGTTTCAACGAAGCCAAGGCCGAAGACGTTTTCTGGGACTATCCGCTGCTGCCACCGGAGCTGACCGAGGCCACCTGCGTCACCTGCCACGACGCAGAAAAGTTGCCGCCCGATCAGATCCCGCTGCTGGTCACCGGCATGAAGCTTTACCAGGAAAAAAGTTGCGGCTCCTGCCACAAGCTTGGTGGACGCGGCGGCGCGCTCGGCCCAGCGCTCGACAACGAAGGCGCGAAGACCAAGCATCAGCTCATCATGACGAACCTGAAGCCGCCGCACACCACGTGGAATTGGCAAAATGCGCACTTTCGCGATCCTGGTGGAGTGGTTCCCGACAGCCTGATGCGCAATCCAACCGTCACTCGGCCGGAAGCGCTGGCCCTGACCGCGTACATGCTCTCGCAGTGGAGACGCGATGTGCCGGAAAGCTATCTCGCGCCCGACAAGATTGAGCAGAAATACCGCGCGCTCCATCCCGTGCCCTTGACCGGTGAGCAGGTTTACAGGCAGTACTGCACCGCCTGCCATGGCAACGGCTCGTATACTCGCTGGGACAAGAAATTCAATCGCTTTATTCCGGCGATTCGCGGCGTCTCGCTGATCTCAACCGCAACTCGCGAATACTTCCAAAGCAACATCGAGCAAGGTCGTCCCGGCACTCAAATGCCCGCTTGGGGCCCGCATGCGGGCGGATTGCTTCCCGAAGAAATCACGGGAGTGATCGAATATCTTCGTTCCGGCGTTGCGGGGTCGGGCGCTCCCGCTGCTCCCGCGGTGACGGCATTGACGCTGCGCGGGGACTCCAGCAACGGTCTTTCTCTCTTCCTGAGAAACTGCGCCGGCTGCCACGGCATGAATGGCCGCGGTGGAATGGCCCCAGAGATCGGCAATCCGGTATTCCAACGAGCTGCCACCGATGAATTCATCATCCGCACCATCCGCAACGGCCGCATCGGAACCGCGATGCCTGCCTTCCAGCGCAACGAGGCGCCGGCGTTCAGCGATCAGGAGATCGCCGACGTGCTCGCTTATTTGCGGACGCTGGGAGAAGCAAAAGGTCAAAAAGCGATGGCGCAGAACGCGATTTCAGGAACTCCTCCGGGAGGCAAGCCATGAGCAAGAAAGCGAGCGACAAGATGAGCGGCAAAAACAAACCGCAGAAACCCTTCTCGCGGCGCAGCTTTATCCAAACCGCCGCCATGACGGCCGCCACCCTGGTCCTGCCCGGTTGCTCGCGCGATGAGAAGCCAGTATTGAGTATGCTGACGGGAGATTTTGATCCACTGCGCAGCTATCCCTATCGCGGCTGGGAAGACTTCTACCGCAAGATCTGGACGTGGGACAAAGTCGTCCGCTCCACGCATTCCGCTAACTGCACCGGGTCCTGCTCGTGGAAGGTATACGTGCGCAATGGCGTGATGGTCCGGGAAGAGCAGGCCGCCGACTATCCACGCATCAGTGCCGACCTTCCCGACTACAACCCGCGTGGCTGCCAGAAGGGCGGGTGCTTCACGGAATATGTCTATAGTCCGCAGCGCCTTCGTTATCCTCTGATCCGCACCGGCGAGCGTGGAGAAGGGAAGTGGCGCCGCGCTACCTGGGATGAGGCGCTTACGCTGGTTGCCGAAAAACTGCTCGACAATATCTACAACTACGGCCCGGATACCAATTCCTTCTTCAGTGTCATCCCGGCCATGAGCCCGGTCAGCTTCTGCGCCGGTTCCCGGCTGGCGCATTACATCGGTGGCGTTTTCCTTTCTTTTTATGACTGGTACTGCGATCTGCCTCCCGGAGAGCCCCTAACCTGGGGCGTGCAGACCGAAGCCTGTGAGTGCGCCGATTGGTTCAATTCCAAGTACATCGTGCTGTGGGGATCAAACATTTCGCAGACCCGCATCCCCGATGCTCACTTTGCCTACGAGGCCCGCTACAACGGCGCCAAGATTGTCTGTATCTCGCCCGATTACAACGCGAGCGCCACGCACGCCGATCTCTATTTCCGCATCAACCCCGGCACCGATGGCTTTCTCGCGCTGGGCGTAGCCAAGCTGCTTATCGATCACAACCTAATTGATGCGCCCTATGTAAAAGAACAAACCGACATGCCTCTGCTCGTGCTCTCGGGCACGAACCGTTTCCTCCGTGAATCCGACTTGAAGAAAGGTGGCAAGGAAGACATCTTCTATTTCTGGGATACGAAGCAGCAAAAGGCAGTGCCCACGCCGGGCTCGATGGGATCAGGTCAGAAGACCATCCAACTCAACGGCGCCGATCCGGCACTCAACGGCACGTTCGAAGTGCAACTGGCCGACGGCAAGTCCGCCGAAGTCACCACGGTGTTCGAACTCCTAAAGAAGGAAATCGCCGGATACACAGTCGACAAAGTCGCTGCGCGCACCGGCCTGCCCGCCCATGAGATCGAACTCTTCGCCAAGGAACTCGGCACGCGCAAACCGGCGATGATCATCCACGGAGCCGGCACCAACCACTGGTTCCACAACGATCTGAGCAACCGCTCGCTCATCCTGCTGGTGGCCCTGACCGGTAACACCGGGAAAAACGGCGGTGGATTCAATCACTACGTCGGGCAGGAACGCGTTTGGCCGGAGCAGGGCTTCTTCAAGCTCGCCTTCCCCGAAACTCGCAAGAAACAGCGTTTCCAGAACACCACACTGTGGAGCTACGTTCATTCCACCAACAAGGACCCACACCTCTATAACGGCAAGCCTATCGAGTGGTACATCCAGGAGTCGGTCAAGAACGGGTGGATGCCACTATGGCCGAAGAACGGCAAAAAGCCGCGTGCATTCATCGTGTGGCGCGCGAACTACCTGAACCAGGCCAAAGGCAACGAGATTCTTGAATCGTCACTTTGGAAAGATCTCGACCTGATTGTCGATATCAATTACCGCATGGATACCACGGCACTCTACTCCGACGTGGTGCTGCCCGCGGCCAGCTACTACGAGAAGGTGGACATCAACACCACCGACTGCCACAGCTACATTCACCCCTTCGGCAAGGCCTGCGAGCCACTGTTCGAAAGCAAGACCGACTGGGACATCTTCCACGCCCTCGCCGAGAAGATAGCGGAAGTGGCAACCAAGAAAGGACTCAAGCCTTTTCACGATGATGCCTTCGACTGGAACCGCGACTTCACGCAACTCGCGCACGACTGGACGGGCAAAGGCGCGATCCAAAGCGATGAGCAGGCCGTGAACTTCATCCTCGGCAATGCGGAAGAAACCAAGGGCATGACGTACCAGTCGATTCAGCAGAAGCCGCGGCGGTTTGTCGCCACCGATCCCGAGTCCTGGAACAGCGATATTGAAGACGGTGTTGCCTACACTCCCTTCAAGCATCAGCTCGAAAAGAAGCGCCCGTGGCGCACGCTCACGGGCCGCCAGCAGTTCTACATCGATCATCCCTGGTACATCGAGCTGTCCGAGGCCCTCCCGACCTTCAAGGAGCCGATCGAAGAAAAGTATCCGCTCTACTGGAACACTCCTCACGGACGCTGGTCGATTCACTCGACCTGGCGCGATCACCGCGCCATGCTGCGTCTGCAGCGCGGCGGGCCGATCGTTTACATGCATCCGGACGACGCCCGCAAGCGGGGCCTGCAAGACAACGACTGGGTCCGCATCCATAACGAGGTCGGCCACTGCGTCTGCCGTTTGCAGATACTGCCCGGCGAAAAACCCGGCCGCGTCACCATGTATCACGGCTGGGAGAAATATCTCGGGTTTAAGGAAGGCGGATGGCAGTCGCTTACTTACATCAAGATCAAGCCGACGCAACTGGTCGGCAAATATGGTCACGTCAACTTCCGCCTGAACTACTGGGGACCGACTGGCAACAACCGCGATACCAAGGTTGAAGTCGAGAAGGCCAAGGTTTAAGGAGAGGCAGCCATGTCAAAACACCAATACGCAATGGTGATGGACCTGAACAAATGTCTGGGCTGCCAGACCTGCACCATCGCCTGCAAGAAGCTGTGGACAGACCGCGACGGCACCGGCTACATGTACTGGAACAACGTCGAGACCCGCCCCGGCCTCGGCTATCCGCGTCAGTGGGATCGCATCGGCGGCGGCTGGAAAGACGGCGCGCTCCAGCCCAGCCCCTTGCCTACGATGGACGACTACGGTCACGCCTGGGAATACAACTACGAACAGCGTCTCTACGAAGGCAAGAAGCAACCGGTCATGCCCTCGCCCGAGCCCAAGTCCGGCTGTAACTGGGACGAAGACGTAGGCGGCATGAATGAGGAGGAGAACTACTTCTTTTATTTGCCCCGCATCTGCAACCACTGCACCCATCCTGCGTGCCTGGAGGCATGTCCGCGCAAGGCCATCTATAAGCGGGATGAAGACGGCATCGTGGTCATTGACCAGGATCGCTGCCAGGGCTACCGCTACTGCATCAAGGCGTGCCCATACAAGAAGATTTACTTCAACGAGGTCACTGGAAAATCCGAGAAATGCATCTTCTGCTATCCGCGCTTGGAGAAGGGCGAAGTCAACGCCTGCGCTGCGCAGTGTCCCGGCCGCTTGCGCTTTGTCGGATTGCTCGACGATCCCGAATCCCCCGTCCACAAGTTGGTTTTGGTACACAAGATCGCTCTGCCTCTTTTCCCCGAGAAGGGAACTCAGCCCAACGTCTTCTACGTGCCGCCGTTCAATCCACCCAAACGAGAGAACTACGGCAAGAGCATTCAGGAAGATCCGCGGGTGCCGCTCGATTACCTCATCTACCTCTTCGGGCAGGAAGTGAAGGATGTGATTGTGCGTCTGGAGGCAGAACTCAAGAAAACGCAGGAAGGCGGGCGCAGCGAGGCGCTGCAACTGCTCATCGGCCGCGACGCCGATACACGTTATCACGTCCGGCCCCGACTGGTGCAAATCCGGTTGTAGGAGAAAGTCATGAGAACTCGTCAACTTGTAATCGTTGCTTCCGCCTGTTTTCTGCTCTCCACCACCTGGGCGCAGACCGGGGCGAAACCAGCTGCCGGACAGTCTCTGTCCGTTGCTGCGTCGTCAGCGAGCGCCGACAGTCTGCTCAATGGCGGACCTGCCGCGTGGAGCCAGATTGCGGCGAAGCATGTTGCTCTGAACCGCACGCCTCCGCTCTATGACACCGACGAGCCCGCCACACTGGAGATCTCGATCGTTGACGTCCGCCTGGTACGGGTGAGTAAGAATCTGCTGGTGCAGCTGAGCTGGCGCGACCCGACGCATGACGCGATAACGTTGGCGGAAGTCCCCAACACGCCACCCGAGACCCGCTTCCGCAAAGTTCAGACGGAAGCTGACGACCGATTCTTCGATGCGGCCGCCGTCATGTTTCCTGCAAAGCCAGGCTCCGATGCGATCGCCCCTTCGCTGCAGATGGGAGATGCCGAGCATCCGGTGCAGATCTACTACTGGAACGCCACACGCGGTACGATGGTGATGCAAGCCCAGGGACGCGGCACAACGCGGCGCACCGGTCAGAAATTCCCGACGAATAGTACGTATCAAAACGGCCAGTGGAACGTGATCTTCGAGTTGCCCGATCTGCCCGCTGGTACCACCGTGGCCCTCGCCGTCTGGAACGGGAGCCAGAAAGACCGCGATGGCCGCAAGTATTTCTCGGTCTGGCAAGTGCTGGAGTAGAGACAGAAGTTCAAGAACAGGAGTCGTGGTGCCCCGCATGACGACGATCGCTCCAGACCAGAGCGCGGTCAACTTGATCGACTGGCAACAGAACGATCTCTACCGGTTCTTCGCTTTCGTCTTTGCGCCGCCAACGCGCGAGTGCTTCGACCTTCTGTCGCAACCTGGCCTGCCGGAGGCGCTACGAAATCTATGGAAGGAGTTGGGGTGCGGAGGCGAATTTCCGGGATTCGATTGGTTCGCCAGTTACCAACAGTACGAGTCCGCCTATATCGCGCTCTTTGATGTGGGCATACCCGAGCCGCCCGTACCCCTGTTCGAATCGGCTCATGACAAATCTCACCCTGCGCAAGAGATCGCGCTGGAGAATACCTACTTCTACGAGATTCTCGGGCTCAAATCGGACCCTGGCCGCGCCGTCCCTGACTACCTTGTCACCCAGTTGGAGTTCCTTGCGGCTCTCCGCTACACCCGCGAACATACATCCGAAGAGAGCACTGCCGTTTCGCTGGCACGGGCTGAGACTGAATTCCTGGAACGCCACTTATTGAACTGGGTCCCTACCGCCAAGGCCAAGTTGGACCAGACCAGCGCGCCCGGGTTCCCAGTCATGATGACTTTGCTGAGGCAGTTCCTCAGCCACATGCACGAGGATAGCTGAGGATATGATTGCAGTAAAAATGTTGTCGAGCGAGGTTTCCATGCGCTTTGTAGCTCTTCTCGGTTTTCTCCTGCTGCCGCTGATTACAGTCGCTCGTCCCCAGGTTTCCCCAGAAGCCCTACGGTAGCAGAAGAGTGATTGGTTTAGCTTCTACTTAGTATTCAGGTTGCAAAGGCAGTGCCTGCTTGCGGCGCTTATAATCGTCCTGTCATGCAACGATCACCGGTAGTGATAATCGCGCTGGCGGTTCTTGTTGGAATGACGATCGGCCTTGGCGCTTATACCTTCGTTTACGCCAAAGGGTATTCCTACCTGACCAATAATCCCGCGGCCTGCGCCAATTGTCATGTCATGCAGGCGGAATACGAAGCGTGGATGAAGTCGAGCCATCACTCCGTGGCGACCTGCAACGACTGCCACACACCGCATAACATCATCGGCAAGTACGCGGTGAAGGCTAACAACGGATTTTGGCACTCGTTTTACTTCACCAGCCGCCACTACCCCGACACGATTGAGATCACCAAGTTCGACCACAAGGTGGCGGAGAACGCCTGCCGCCGCTGTCACGAAAACATCACAGCGGAAATCGAAGGCAATGTCGTCCACGGAAAGGCTGAAGGATTGCAGTGCACGCGCTGCCACGATTCCGTGGGCCATTCGGAATCGGCTGCTGCCAAACTGAATTCACCTTTTACCCGGAGCCATCATGAACACGCCCCCAACTAATCCTGAGGGCCGCCGTTCGCGGCGCCTCTTCGCGGCCGTCATTGTTCTGGCGGCGGTGTCATCGCTTGCCGTCACCGCGCTGTTGATCAACATCTTCGAACGTAAGCAGGAAGCCAAGAATCCCTTCTATCGCGTGGTCGAACTGAACGACACTATCGATGATCCGGCAACCTGGGCCAAGGACTTTCCGCTCCAGTACGACCTCTATACGCGCACGGTCGATATGCAGCGTACCAAGTACGGCGGGAGCGAGGCCATGCCGCGTTCGCCCACCGAAGCCGATCCCCGATCGGTGGTGTCGCGTTCGAGATTGCAGGAAGACCCGCGGCTGAAGACCATCTGGGCCGGGTATTCGTTTTCGGTAGACTACCGCGAACGCCGGGGTCACGCCTACATGCTCGATGACCAGACCTTCACTGAGCGGCAGAAGTCCAACCCGCCGGCCATGTGCATCAACTGCCATGCATCGCTGGTGACCACGTTTTTGAAGTTGGGCGATGGCGACCTGACGCGGGGCTTCAATGCCATCAGCGATACCCACATGACCTATCCGCAGATTCGCCAGACCGTCAAGCACCCGGTCGCCTGTATCGATTGTCATGATCCGAAAACCATGCAGTTGCGCATCACTCGTCCACCGTTCATAGAAGGAATTCGCGCGCTGAAAGCTTCGCAAGGCGTGCTGAACTATAACGTCAACACTATGGCTACGCGCCAGGAGATGCGTTCTTATGTGTGCGGCCAATGCCACGTGACCTACTATTTCCAGCCGCCCAACAAGCGGCTTACGTTCCCATGGGCGAAGGGCCTGCACGTTGAAGACATCGTCGCCGTCGAGGACGAGAACAAAATCAACGAGTGGACGCATCCGGATAGCGGCGCGCAACTCATCAAGCCTCGCCATCCCGAATTCGAGATGTGGAACCAGGGCGTGCACGCCCGCTCCGCGTGGCCTGCGCGGATTGCCATATGCCCTACATGCGGCAAGGTGGACTCAAAATCAGCGACCACCAGGTCAACAGTCCGCTGCTCAAGATCAATCGCTCATGCCAGACGTGTCATCACTTTCCAGAAGAGGAGTTGAAGGCGCGAGTCGAAGACATTCAAGACCGTTTCTTTAATCTGCGTAACAACGCGCTCTATGCCCTGGTGGACTTGATTGGAGACATCAAGGCCGAGAAGGCGAAGGGAGATACAGACACCCAACTGGCTTCGGCGCGCAATTATCAGCGCAAAGGACAATTCATGATCGATTTCGTAATGTCCGAGAACTCGATGGGCTTCCACGCCCCGCAGGAAGCGACACGGATTCTCGGCGACGCGATCAATCTGTGCCGACTCGGACAATTGAGCCTGCATGGCGGTCCGGCGCCCAGCGACAACCCACCCAATATTGAGAATGTAGTGCCTGCGCCTGGCCCGGCAGCGTCTCCCACCAAGCAAACAAAGGAACAAGAGAAGGCGGCAACGATTGCCCAGTTGCAGAAATAGTGAACCCAAGCCGCTCTGCAGATGCTTCTTGCCAGCGTCAGCGTTCCGAGCCCGAGCGGCGAACCTCGGAATCCATCCGGTCAACGAACAAATAGGCAGATCAGAAACATGATGCCCGAGAACACGGCGGCTGGCAAAGCCGTACGACGATGCCCCGCCAGAAACGATTCCAGCGCTGCGCTCAGAAGCCATATCTGCACGATCAGCAAGACAGCAATCAGGGCCATTGCACCGGCGATTGCTGTCAGGCCGCGGGTTTGGGTCAATCTGCTCCCGCCTGACGTTCGCCGGCCAATCTGTCCATCGTCAAGCTGTTCTGAGTGGTGGCACGTTTCTGGTCCCGATGGCGTGAGGCTCTCTTTCTCGTCCAGCCTAAAACCGTCGTTCGGTTGGCACCGGGCTGCATTCAGACTGTACTGGGCCGTGCTCTGCATTTGGAAGAGGCTGACGTCTCCGCATAATCCAGACACTATTTTTTATACCTGTAGCACATCGCCTTCATGGGCGACCATCTCGTACAACACAGGATTGACAAAGAACCCGATGAAGAGGCGGGAGATGAGACCGGCAACAATGACGATGGCAAAGGGCCTTTGCGTATCCGATCCGATGCCAGTGGAAAGGGCCGCAGGCAACAATCCCAGGCAGGCGACAAGAGCTGTCATCATGATCGGACGGAGCCGAAGCAATGAGGCTTCCCGTGTGGCGGCGCGAATGCCCATTCCCTCCTGGCGCAACTTGTTGATGTAGGAGACGAGAATCACGGCGGTCTCAACCGAAACCCCAAGCAACGCCAAAAGACCCAGCACCGAGGAAACGCTGAACGGTGTGTGAGTGAGTTTCAGTGCAACCAGCGCTCCCACCGGTTCCGTAATGATGACTCCCAGGGCGATGGTGACCGGGAATTTGAAATTTCCGTAGAGCGCAAACAGGATCATGAAAATTAGCACTACGGCAAGTGGACCAATAATGTACATCTGTGATTTCGCCTCAAGAAACTGGCTGTATTCGCCGCCCCACGACATCGTGTAACCCGGCGGTAGGGTCACGACCTTCTTCACCGCCGCCTGCCCGTCTCGCACCGCTCGCTCTAAATCGCGCCCCTCGATGCTGTACTGCACGCCGATGTAGCGCGAGTTATTTTCGCGATAAATAAAAGACGCGCCGTTCCCCTGAGTAATCTTGGCGAGCTGACTGAGCGGGATCTGCTGCCCATCGGGCGTGCCCACCAGCAAGTTTCCAATCTCATGGGCGTTGCTGCGGAATTGGGGCTGCATCCTGACCACCAGATCGAACAGCTTCTCCCCTTGAATCACCTGGGTGACCGCCTGCCCACCGACTGCAGCCGAAATCACAGCCTCCACGTCCGCAACGTTAATCCCATACCGCGCGATCTTGCTCCGATCGACATCCACCAGCAGGCTGGGCTGGCCGAGCTCGCGCACTACCGTAAGATCGGTGAAGCCGGGCACATTGGACAGCGTATTCTTGATCTGGATCGCTTTGTCCTGAAGTACGTTCAGGTCTTCACCATAGATCTTGATCGCCAAAGAACTCTTGAGCCCGGTGAGTGCTTCGTCCACGGCATCTTCCGCGGGCTGGGTGTAGTTGAAAATGATTCCGGGGAAGGCAGAGAGCTTTTTATTGATCGATTCGATCAGCTGTTTTTTATCACTGACCTCGCCGGTCCATGATTTGTCTTTATACGGCTTCAGGCCAACGTAGAACTCGCAGTTAAAAAAACCGGTGGGATCCGTGCCATCGTCGGGCCGTCCTAATTCGGAACCTACGACAGTAACTTGCGGATAAGACATCAGAATATCGCGTATTTGAGGAGCGATCTTACTCGCCTCCTCAAAGGAAATGGTGTATGGCATCGTTGCCCGCACCCAAAGCGCGCCTTCATCGAGATGCGGCATGAACTCGCCGCCGATGAAGGGGACCAGCAACAGGGTCGCAGCGAAAATGAGGGTCGCGATCAACATGACTGTTTTGGGATGGTTGAGTGACCAATCCAGTTGAACCGCGTATTTCCTCTTCATCCATTCGTAGGCGCGATTCGGTTTCTCGTGCACGCCCTTCTTGAACCAGTAGGAGGCGAGCGCTGGTATCAGCGTAAGGGTCAGGATGAGTGCGCCGATCAGGGCAAAGGACATGGTCTCAGCCATGGGGTGGAACAGTTTGCCCGAAGGCCCGCTCAGCGCGTAAATCGGCAGATAGCCGGCAAGGATGACGGCCACAGAATAGAAAATCGGGCGATCCACATCTTTCGCCGCCGCAAGAATCACTTCGTTCAGGTTGTATTGCTGTCCCTCTCGCAGTGCCAGTTCGCGATAAATGTTCTCAATCATCACCACCGTGCCATCGATCACAATTCCGAAATCGATGGCGCCGATGGAGAGCAAATTCGCCGCCACGTCGTGGGCGTGGAGAACGATGAAAGCAAACAGAAGCGAAAGTGGAATGGTGAGGGCAACGATGATCGCAGCCCGGAAACTGACCAAAAAGAAGATCAGCACCACTAAGACCAGTACCATGCCGCGAAGCAGGTTCGCTTCCACCGTGTCGGTGGTCAGGTCCACCAGTTCACTGCGGTCGTAATAAGGATGAATCTTGACGTCCGGCGGCAGGATCTGGCGGTTCAGTTCCTCCGTTTTTGCCTCAACGCCCTTCAGGACATTCTGCGTCTGTTCTCCGCGCAGCATCAGAATGACGCCCTCGACCGCATCGTCATTTTTCTGGAAGCCGAATTCGCCCAAGCGGGGCGCGTGCCCGATCGTTACCTCTCCTATATCGCGGACGCGGATCGGCACACCCTTATTGGCACCCACCACGATGTTTCCAATGTCATCCGTGTTCCGTACCAGTCCGATGCCGCGCACATAATCGAACTGTCCGCCCTGGGAGTAGAATCCGCCGCCGGCATTCGCGTTGTTGGCGGAGAGCGCCGTCACTACTTGCGGAATGGTCAGGTGGTAGCCGTAGATTCGTGCTGGGTCGAGCAGCACCTGGTATTGCATTACGGTTCCACCAAAGCCCGAGTCGTCGGCCACCCCGTGGACGGATCGGTACGCCCGTTCCACCACCCAATCCTCGATCGTCTTTAATTCCTGCGGGGAGCGGTCGGGACTTTCGAGCACATAGCGATAGACCAGGCCACTAGGGCTGAATAGGGGGGCCAGGCTTGGGGTGACTCCCGCAGGCAGCGTGGCTTGAGCCAGACGCTGAAAGACGATTTGCCGCGCAAAGTAATCGTCGGTACTTTCTTCGAAGGTGAGGATTACATCGGACAAACCATACAGCGAGATGGACCGCATCACCGCCATGTGCGGAACCCCGTTCATCTCAAGTTCCAGAGGGAGCGTGACCAACCGTTCGACCTCTTCGGCGGCATGGTCGGGCCACTGGGTGATGATTTCGACTTGCGGAGGCGAGAGATCGGGATAGGCATCCACAGGCATCCGCTGAAAAGAGATGATTCCTGCCACCGTGATGAAAGCGGTCAGCATCAGCACCAGAAACTTTTGACGCAGCGCCGCTTGGACGATTCGGTGGATCATTCGCTGGTGGACACTATCCTTGCTTTGAGCTTTCTTTTTGCCAGAGTTGTTGTAACGTCAAAAAGCGCGCGATTCTGCTAGCGTTGCAGCGAGTTCGCAAACTGCAGGAACAAGCTGCCATTCCCGATGATCTGGTCGCCAGCTTTCAGACCGCTGGTAATCTCCGTCTGTCCGTTCAGGCTTTCTCCGAGCGTGACCGAACGCCGGCCAAACTGGTTCGAACCTGCTGCCGCATAAACAAAAGGCTGGTTCTCGCTATCGCGCAGGACAGCGGCGTCCGGGAGCGCAACGGCATTTGCAATCGTGCCCGCGTTTACCGTCGCCACCACGTACATATCTTTTTTCAGTTTCTCGCCGGGATTGTTGGTCTCGATGCGCGCCTGTAGCGTACGCGTGTTCGGATCGAGCGATGCCGCGACGTAGGAAATACGGCCGCGGAATACTCCAGGATAAGTGTCCGTCTGGATTGTGACTGTATCGCCAACCCGCACGTGCGGCAAATCCTTCTGATAGACATTGACCAGCACCCAGACGCTGCCGGTATCCGAAATCATGAAACATTGCGTGGTGCCTGGTTGGATGAGCTGCCCAGCCGACACATCCTGCTCGACGACCTCGCCGCTAATCGGCGCTCTCACCGGAACTTCAAAAGAAGGCGGAGCTTTTACCAGTGCGTCGGGATCCGTAATCCCCATCACCTTTAATGCAGCCTGCGTTGAAGCCAGGTCGCCGCCCGCCTGTACCTCGGCCGATTCCGCCTGCTCCAGGTTTTGCTCGGCAATCGCTTTGTGCTCATACAAATCACGGGCGCGAGCATATGCCTTTTGTGCCAGAGCGTAGGCGTCCTTGGCCTTCAGATAATTCGTGCGGAGTTGCGAATAATCAGGACTCGCCACGTACAACATAGGCTCGCCCTTTTGCACCTTCTGCCCGGGCACGACCACCACTCTGCTGACCGGCCCGCTCACCTGGGTGATGACGGGCGTCGTACGAAAACTGTTGTAAGCCACGGTCCCCGTCAGCCGCAAGGTTCGAGGCAACGTCGCGGGCTGAACCGTCAGCACCTGCACATGCGCCATCTGCCCTGGGGGGATGGTGAACAGTTCCGCTTTGTCTGACTTCAGACCGCCGCTCGCATCCGAAGAGGCTTTCGACCCCGATCCTTGGCAGCCGGCAAATACCAGCATGATTGCCGAAGCGGCAGCGAGTGCAGCCCTCCGCGCGCCACAGCGATCCGTGCGAACATTCATGGCAGTTTTCTCATGGCAAGTTCCTCGTTCCTTCCGCTTCCTTCAGTTGCTCTAGCGCCGTCATGTAAGAGGCCAGCGCCTGGCGATAGGCCAGTTGCACAGACCGGTAGCTGCGCTCGGCATCCAGAAAATCCAGCAGACTGGCGGCGCCCCGCTTGTAAGCATACTCACTGATGTCGCGCGAGTCCTGCGCTTGTTTGAGGTAGCCGGAAGTGTAAAGTTCCACCACCTCTTCGTTGCTCTTGACCGCTTCATAGGCATTGGCGACGTCGGAAAGCACGGTATCGCTGGCCGATTGCTGCTGCTCCTGAGCCTGCGTGAGCGCATAGCCGGTGCGTGCGATCTCTCCCTGATTGCGATTGAAGATCGGCAACTCAAAATTCGCGAAGATCGAAGCGGTGTTCTCGCCGGAAACGTGAGTGAAATCGTAGGTGCCGTTCACATCAACCTTGGCGTTCGCTTTGGCTAGGAAAATTTGGCTCTGGGCCGCGGTTATCGCCAATTCAGCGGCACGGAAGTCGGGCCGCTCGCGTAGCGCCCGCGTCTGCAAGTCCTCCAGATTTCCTTTGAGCGGCTGAAACTGCAGTTCTCCCACCACGTCATAGTCGGCCGGTACAGCGTTGTAACCCAGGAACTCGCGCAGACCGACCAGCGCCTGCGCTTTCGCGAGGCGGGCGGAAGAGACGTCGGTCTGAAACTGCAGAAGCTGGAGCTTGATCTTCAGATAGTCGCCTTCACCAATGTATCCAGCCTTGAGTTGCGTCTCGCTGATATCGACCGTCTGCTGAAATCCTTTCAGATCCTCGAGCGCAAACTGGAGCGTCGATTCCGCCAGCAAAACGCTGACGAACTGCTGGCCTACATTAAATGCCAGTGTGCGCTCGGCGTCGGCCACCTGGGCGCGCGTCACGGCCGTCTGATCGCGGGCAGCCTGCAACCGTCGTTGCCGTTTGTGGCCGCGTTCGAAGAGGTAGCTAATCCCAAGATCGAATTGTTGAGTCTGGTCCAGATTCTCCCCGGAAAAATCTTGCGGACTGAAAAATGGAATGAACTGCGTATCGACTCCCAGAGTCGGATTGGGGCGCAAGTTCGCAGTGATCTCCTGAGCCTGATTCTGAAGAATCAGAGTTCGCGTGGCCCTGAGCGAATGGTTGTGCGCCAGCGCCAGATCGATGGCCTGATCGAGAGTGATCCGCGTTGTGTTTTGACCACTGCCCGCCCCCACCAGCAGGAAAAGCGTCGCCGCCGCGGCGAACATCCGAGAGTACCTTGAGCGCATAAGGGTCGAGATTAAAATGCACTGACTGTGGCGCAACCGATCTCGGACGAATGCTCGAACCTAACCAGCACTAAGCCAAGCTCCGTTGTCCGTATCGTCCTCCTGTGCCTAAGATTGCGACCCAGGGCTGAATGGATGCATTGTAATTCACAGTATTCGCGATCGCGTCATGCCTGAGGCCTTTACCGGAGGTGCGCCAGTGTCCCCAGCGGTGTGCCTTGCACTTTTCGCACATTTCTCTCCTGGTGAAAAGCCGAGGCATGCGCACGCGAGCGGCGTTTGACTTTGTCCGCAACCTCCCAGGGCTCACTGCTAGCTGAGAACCTCTTCCTGCGGAAGCAGTTGGGGTTCTATCAAGAGCGTAAGGCAAGGCCGCGTCGGCTGACGGATGCTGTCAGGCTCACGTTGGTCCTTTTGGTCCCGATCGTTCAATTGGAAGGATGCTTTAATCATCGTCAAGTCGGAAACCTTGATTGGCTGGTTTCACTCCTAGCGAACCCGCAAGCACGCGGAGCAGCGGTTATGGCTGTAGGTTCCCTCTCCGTGTTCTTGCTGGGCCCGCTCGTTCCTCGCCTGGCTTCCGTTGCCCTTAGACGACATCCCCGAAAAAAATGTTGCGTACAGTCACAGCCGTCATAAAAATCGCGGGCAGTGCAAAGTAAAGTGTGATGAGTTGCGTCATAGTGTTCTCCTTACTTGGTTAGTAGAGCCTGTCGGACACCGGGATGCGGCTCTGACAGGTCTTCGTCTGAACCGGGACGCCCGCAGGTCGGGCATTCCGTTTGTAGGGGGAACGAAAGTACGTTGGTCGCCATGGCCGAATTCTACGGGAACACGGGAATTTGGACAGGTACCTTTGGGTCAATTGCGCTAGTAATCGAAGTAACGTGACTGAAGAAACTCTACACGCAGACAACCACAGCCGTCGCCGGTCAGTCGTGCGCTCCAGTTGCCGAGACCTCATTGCAACTTCGCGTACTCTGCCTTGGCTTCCTTCAGGACGGGGATGTCGGGATCGGCGTCTTTCCAGAGGGTAAGAAAATCTTTGTAGGCGCTCTTTGCCTTCGCAGTGTCGCCAGTCATGGCGTATGCACGAGCAAGACCGAGATGGGCGAGTGCTCCCAGTGGGAAGTTGATAACGATGCCTCGGTGATCGAGAACCTTCTGGAACTCGGCGGCTGCGGCCGTGCCGTTGTGGGCTGCCAGATATGCTTGGCCGCGAATGTAAGCCGGATACAGAGTCCCCAACTGGAACTGTGACGGTCCGCCCAACTCATAGGGAGCAGCAGCTTCCAAAGATACGAGGGCCTGCGCGGAATCGTTAGCATCCAGTTCGATGGCTGCCTTAATGGTCGGCAACCAGTAGACCTTCAGTATCGTTTGCGATGGGTAGCTCTTTTCCAGTTCTCCTGTAATTGCCTTTGCCCGCCCGGCCTCGCCGACTCGTGCCAGCGTCAGGGCAGAAAGCAGTTTTACATCTCGGCCTGGAGCCAGCGCCAACGCGGCCGCAACATCCTGCTTTGCAGTTGCGGCGTTGCCGAATTCCGCTTCCCGCAACGCAGCATTCACCTGCCACATTGCAGCCGTCTCTTTCGAGTCGGAGCGCACTGCGGCATCCACTGCACGCCGGGAGAAGTCCCGTGCTTTACCTAGCTGGCCGTAGTATGCCTCAGTGTCGGATTGGGACGAGAGCAGTTGGTCTTCAGTTCCGGGCTTGCCTGCGGCCCAAGCTACTTGCCTCTCCATTTCTGCCGCATCCCCTCTTACGAAAGCTAGCTGATAGATCATGGAATGTAAGACATCGCCCTCGAACTTGCGCTCTTGGGCCTGCTCAATGATCGTCTTAGCGTCGTCCGTCCGATTGAGAGCCAGGTAGAGGCTCGCGAGGTTGGTATAGCCAATAAGGTTCGATTCCAGATGCTGGCTCTCTTGGGTTTCAGTCAAAGCCTTCTCGTACTGCCCTAGCTGGGAATAAATGAATCCCAAGTTGTTGTGCGGCACCGAATCCTGCGGATAACTCTTGGCCCATAATTCGTATGTTTGACTGGACTGCTCCAATTCCCCGGTTACGTAGGAATAATACAGAGCGGCGATGCGGTATTTTTCTCGTTCGCTCACCCGATCCCTCAGAGCGTAGGCTTTCTTGATGTTCTCCGCAGCCAGACTTGCCTGTCCCAGATTGGCGTATACCAGACCGAGACTGGCATAGGCCACAGCGAAATTGGGGTCAAGTTCGAGGGCGCGTCGGTAGAACGCAATTGCCTCGGCATTTCCTTTCGCACGGAAGGTCGTTATGCCCCTGCTGAAGGCCTTCAGTGCCTCCAGCGATGTTGTCGTCGCTTCCACCGGAACGTCGAATTTCTGGACGGAGGCGAGCGATTCCCCGAGTCTAGCTCGCAGGCTGACCGCCGCCTTATCCAGTGCTTTCAGCACATCTTGCTTGCCCGCAGCCTCTTCCTGTTCCTTGGCCAGCGTGTCGCCGTTGTTGCAACCGACTGCATCGACGCCAATCACATACTGACCACCTAAGTTGGAGATTGTCCCCAATATGATTGCCTTGCTGCCTGTACGGATGCAGAGTTCCCGCGCAATGTCACGTGTAATACGCTCGTTCGACTTTTGACCCATAAGGTGCAGCGTTTCTTCCACCCTGCGGTCTGAGAGAATATTGAGGAAAGGAGATTGCCCAAGCTCCACCGCCAAAGCCTGCTTTAGTGCATCGTCAAAGACGGTATCGCCTGTTTTGTTGTCGAAGTCGGCGAGCACCACTGTGTCTTTCTCCGTGAGCGGCGTAGCCTTGGCCGCGGGCGTTGCGGAACGCGAACGCAGGTAGAGGCCAGCGGTAACCAGTCCCGCGATAATTACGACAACTGCCAGGACAACAACTTTCCAAAGTCTGCTCCGCCCGGCTGCCGGAATGGCGGTTATCGGAGCGGCAGCCGATGAAGATGACGAAACCGCAGCAGGAGCCGAGCCAGAGGCTGGGACTGCTGGCGATGTTACTGTCGGAGGCCCGCTTTCCTGCGCCACTGGCACCGCCCCAGAACTCGCCGCCGGCACTCGCCCTGTCTCTGTGTCCCGCTTCAGCCGCAGCAACTCAGAGCGCATCTCCTTTGCGCTTTGATAGCGTAGTTCGCGGTCTTTCTCCAGCGCCCGATTGATGATGTCTTCAAGCTTGGGTGGAATATTGCGATTGAAACGAATCGGTGCGGGTGGAACAGAATCGAGTATTGCTTTGAAGATGACCGCAGAGCTTTCGCCATGAAAGGGCATTACTCCCGTGGCCATTTCATACAGTACCGCGCCGAAGGAGAACAGATCGGTGCGGGCATCCAGTTCCTTGGCACGCGCCTGCTCCGGCGACATGTAGGCCACCGTCCCCACTGCCGCACCGGGACTCGTGAGGTTTGGATCGGCTGTGCCCGTTGCGGTTGCTTCGCCCACCGCTCTGGCCGAGGTCACCTTCGCCAGCCCAAAGTCCAGAATCTTGGCGTGGCCACGTTCCGTTACAAAGATGTTCGCAGGCTTAATATCTCGGTGGACGATCCCCTTGGCGTGCGCAGCATCGAGGGCATCAGCAATTTCGATGGCCAACGAGAGAATCTCCTCGGTTTCCATCGGACACCCACCGATCTTGTGCTTCAGGGTAATGCCATCCAGAAACTCCATGGCGATGAAGGCCTGCCCGTCCTGCTCGCCAATGTCATAGATCGTGCAGATATTCGGGTGGTTCAGCGCCGATGCAGCTTTGGCCTCACGCCGAAATCGCTCCAAAGCTTGGCGATCTTGGGCTACGTCTTCGGGTAGGAATTTGAGAGCGACGAAGCGGTCCAGCCGGGTGTCCTCAGCCTTGTAGACGACACCCATGCCCCCACCGCCGAGCTTTTCCACGATGCGGTAGTGCGAGATGGTCTGGCCGATCATTCGTGGCGAATCTTACGTGGATGAAACGGGCAAGTCAATGTCCGTTGCAGATGTCCGTCGCAGGATGCCCTCTACCAGAAGGGCTCCGGCTAGCCTTCATCTGAATCCTGCTGCCGCGACGGTTTTCCCCGGCGAGATCGATCGTGCGCCACCAAGCTGGACCGAGCGGAGTTATCATAAGCTCAGTTATTCCACGAGCTCCACAAGGGTGGTCACTTCGCGGCGTGGGGAACAGCCGGAAGTGTTCAGTGACGAGAATTGAGCAGTGTCCAGATCCGTGCGCTAGTTGGCTGTGCACATGTGGTGACGGGGCTTTGCCCCGTGCTTTCAACAATGTCTGAAAATTCACCGGAGGGTTTATGGCAACTTCAAGAATCGCAGTAGTACCAATGAAAGTCACGCAGATGAAAGTGGCGCAGGTTCCTAAAGCGGGCGCAGATTTCCAGATCGTCGAGCGCGAGATTCCTAAGCCGGGCGTAGGACAAGTGCGCATCAAGGTGCAAGCCTGTGGCGTTTGCCATAGTGACGTGCTCACGAAAGAAGGCTCTTGGCCCGGAATTCAGTATCCCCGCGTTCCAGGACATGAAGTGGCGGGCATCATTGCTGAGGTGGGTGCGGGTGTTTCCGCGTGGAAGGAGGGGCAGCGTGTCGGTGTCGGTTGGCACGGCGGCCAGGACAACACTTGTCGCGAGTGCCGACGCGGAGATTTTCGCAATTGCCGGAATCTGAAAATTGCGGGCATCAGCTATGACGGCGGATACCAGCAATACATGGTGGCTCCCGTGGAGGCACTGGTGGCGATACCGGAAAGTCTAAGTGACGTTCGAAGCAGCGCCGCTGCTCTGCGCTGGAATTACCACCTACAACGCGCTGCGGCACAGTGGAGCCCTTCCTGGCGACCTTGTCGCAGTGCAGGGTGTCGGCGGTCTGGGTCACCTTGGGATTCAATTCGCGCAGAAGTTTGGCTATAAGGTCGCGGCTATCGGGCGCGGGTCCGAAAACGCGGCGCTCGCCAAGAAATTCGGAGCGAGCGTGTATATCGACAGCACATCGACGGCCGCGACCGCAGCCGATGCATTGCAAAAGCTGGGCGGCGCACGCGTAATTCTGGCGACGGCCCCAAGCTCGAAAGCCATGTCCGCGCTGATCGACGGTCTGGGGCCGAACGGCAAGCTCATGGTGATCGGTGCGACATTTGATCCCATTGAGGTCACACCGGTACAGCTCATTAGTGGAAGTCGAACGATTCAGGGCTGGGCCGCGGGAACACCAGCCGATTCCGAGGACACACTGCGCTTCGCCGAACTAACCGGAGTGCGTCCCATGATTGAAACCTATCCGCTCGAAAGGGCGGCCGAGGCTTACGCGCGCATGATGAGCGGCAAGGCACAGTTCCGCGTCGTCCTGACGATGTGAGATTGGCCAATTTCTAGGAGAACCAAATTACCGACGCGACTCGAGCGTCAGTAGCCACGAAATAAAAAGGGCAGACCCGGTCATCTCGAAGGTCAAGAAAGGATCAAGATACCATGTCGCAGCACGTGTTTTATCGCACTGTGAAGGTTGATGCACTCTCAATCTTCTATCGGGAAGCGGGACCGAAGGATGCCCCAACGATTCTCTTGCTCCACGGGCTGCCCTCTTCGTCGCGAATGTTCGAGCCGTTCTTCGCTCGGCTTTCCGATCGCTATCACCTTGTCGCGCCCGATTACCCAGGCTTCGGACACAGCGAGTGGCCGGACCCGAAAAAATTCGCATATACCTTCGATCACTACGCCGACATCATGAATCATTTCACCGAAGCGCTCAGGCTCTCGCGCTACACGCTGTACATGCAGGATTACGGGGGACCCGTGGGTTTCCGCATGGCCTTGGCGCACCCGGAGCGCGTAGAAGCTCTCATTGTTCAAGACGCGGTCGCACACAACGAAGGCCTGGGAGCGAATTGGAAGCCCCGGCGCGCCTTTTGGGCCGATCGCGCTGCCAACGAAAGCACGCTTCGTACAAACCTGCTCTCCCTAGCGACGACGCGTACCCGCCATGTCGGAAGCGATCCGAACGTGGAACGCTACGACCCTGATCTGTGGACCGATGAATTTGCCTTTCTCAACCAACCCGGCCAAGCCGAAATTCAAAGCGACCTGTTCTACGACTATCGAACCAATGTGGACGCCTACCCGAAATGGCAAGCGTGGATGCGCGAGAAGCAGCCGCGCCTGCTGGTGATATGGGGTAAGTATGACCTGTCGTTCGATCTCGGCGAGCCGGAACGCTATCGCAAGGATGTGCCGAACGCTGACGTTCACGTTCTCGACGCCGGCCATTTCGCATTGGACACGGCTGCAGATGAGATCGCCGCCTTGGTCCGAGACTTTGTCGGCTCTTCGCGTTTAGGGTTGCTGGCGCGGCAGGTTGGCTGAGGCCGCTACGAGAACGCTGGCTACTAACCATTGAGACCTAACCCGGCGACGCGCATCCAACGGTTGAGGATTTCATATGCGATCTGACATTGTTCCAGGGGCTATCTTCCCCGACTATGAGCTTTCCGACCACACTGCGAAACGCCGGAAGCTCTCCGAACTGCAAGGACAACATCCTATGGTTCTCGTCCTCAGCCGCGGAGGTTTCTGCCCCAAGGATCGCCGGCAGGCTGAAGGGCTTGTCGAACTCCATCGTGAGCTCGAGGTTGCCTATTGCCGGCTGGTCACGATTAGCACCGACAATATCACTCAAACGAATGAATATCGCAGCGGAGTCGGCGCCCACTGGCCTTTCCTCTCCGACCCGGGGCGTATCGTCCAAAAAGATCTGGACATCGCCGAATACACCGATCCCGTCAACAATCCCATGATCCCCCACGTGATTGTCCTCGAGCTCGGCCTTGTCATTTATAAGATCTACAACGGCTACTGGTTCTTCGGCCGGCCCACTCTGGAAGATCTCCGCCAGGACCTGCGTGCCGTTACCAAGAAATGCCGGCCGGACTGGGATATCACAACGCCCGAACTCAAAGCGGCGTGGCAGCAAGGCCGCAAGGAACTCTTCTATCCGTACGGCAAAACCTACGTCCAAACTCTCGGTGAACAGGATTAGGAAGAGGTATGTATGTCAGACAAGAAAACAGCAATCGTCACGGGGATAAGAGAAACGACCCGGATTGGTGCAGTTCGCTTTACCATAGCTCGGTCCTGCAAAGCGGCAAGCGACTTTCCCGCTCCTCGATGATTCGGCTGGAAGTACACTTCGACGTTAGCACTCCCCGTGAAACTCGTCTGAGCAAGATTGCTCACCCCAGGAGGCAGAGGCAGCCGCCCCAGCCACACTTGGCTTCTCTGTCTTCTAGGACGATGCAATTGCAGCGCTTAATTTTCGCAACTCGGCACTGTCCAATGCGATGAAGCGAAACGGCTGCAAACCCATCGGAGCGGCGGAACAGGGGCTGAGCAGTTCAGCCATGGCGAGCACCGATCCAATGTGTGTCGAAAACAGCAGTTCCACAACTTCTCCTGAACTGAGCGGTTTGAGCACTCGAAGCAACCCGCCTGTGACAGAAATGGTCTGAAGTCTGGCGGATGAGTGTTGTCCGTCCCTAAATCGGATCGTCGCGGAAGGCATGCCCGGAAGTCGCACACGGACGGGACGCCGCATGCAGAGCGATATGGGGGAGGTCACCATGCAAGGAAATAATGCTACGGAGTCGATGAGTCAGGCGAGATTACCAAGGCACAGTGTACGGGCCGAGCATGGAAACGGACCGTTCGTGTTTACTCCCTCGGGCACTACCGCGGTTCAGCCCGCATAAGCGTATGGAAGCGGCGCGTTCTTGTACTTTTTGTAACCCAGCGCGGTCAGTCGAATCACACCTCGAACCTGTTCCTCCACGAGTCCTTCATTCCTCAACTCCGCGATTGCCAAACGGGCGGAAGAGGAATCGACAGTTTGTTTAGACAAGATCACAAACTGATTGCGATCCTGTTCGTAGCGGAGAACGAGTGCGACGAGAAGGCCGTCCCGGATGTTTTGCAGAGGCATGACGCGATCTTAGGCACAGGAGCAGGACCACGGAATGGCCCTTCGGTGGCGGTCGTCGGTGACGTGTGTTCATGCTTGTGTTGTCCTTCTGGATGCCTGGTAGTGAACATTGGTAACCGAGCGCCAGCCAGGTCCTGCGCGGATGGTGACTTTGCTTTGAAGGGGCGCGGCTTCAGCCGCGCCGTAAGTGCAGCAAAATCAATGACGGCTTTACAGAGTGCTGAAAAACTCGGATTCGGGCGGTTTTGGGAAGGGCACGACTTCAGTCGTGCCGTTAAGTCGTTGAAAATGTGTCCGCGCTTTAGCGCCTGAGGTGTGTTTCCTGCGCCCTCGACGACTTTTTCCGCAGCCTCCCTAGGCGCTCTCCGCGACGACGCCCTGGTATTGCTCGCCCAGCCCTTCGATGCCCAGCCGCATCTGGTTTCCCGCTCTCAGATAAACCGGTGGCCGCTGTCCCATGCCGACTCCCGGCGGAGTGCCGGTGGCGATAATGTCGCCGGGTTGCAGGCTCATAAATCGGCTAACGTAGCTGACCAGTTTGCGAACGCCAAAGATCATCGTTTGCGTCGATCCGTTCTGGTAGCGGTGGCCGTCTATCGCGAGCCACATCTTTAAGTTTTGCGGGTCACGGACTTCATCGGCCGTCACCAGCCACGGCCCGATCGGACCGAATGTATCTGCGCTCTTGCCTTTTACCCACTGCCCCGTGCCTTCGAGTTGGAACGCGCGCTCCGAGAGGTCGTTGACGACGCAGTAGCCGGCCACGTATGACATCACGTCGGTCTCGCTAACATATTTTGCCGGCGTTCCAACGACCAAACCTAACTCGACTTCCCAGTCCGTCTTAGTGCCACCCCGCGGAATCACAATATCGTCGTTCGGCCCACAGATGGCGGATGTGGCTTTCATGAAGATGACGGGCTCGCTCGGAACTTTCATACCGGCTTCAGCCGCGTGATCGGAGTAATTCAATCCAATACCAACAAATTTTCCCACGCGACCTACGCAGGGGCCGAACCTGGGCTTGCCTGGCACGAGCGGCAACTTTGCCAGGTCAATGTTTTTTAAGGACGCGAGAGTCGCGGGCGACAGATACTCGCCCGTGATGTCGGGCACTGTCCCCGATAAGTCGCGAATCTGACCGTCGGAGTCGAGAACCCCTGGCTTTTCTTGGTGAGGCAGTCCATAGCGTACAAGCTTCATAATGTCTTCTGTCTCCCTTCTGTTATTCCAAAACGCCGCAACGGTGGCCCGATAGGACGTCTGCGACTGCCCGCAGCAGATCCCGCACTGAGCGGTCCCAGTAATCCCACGCGTGCCCGCCAGCCGTCTCGTGATACTCATGGGGAACGCCACGAGATGAAAGCTGGGCCACGAAATTGCGATTGACCGGCAGAAAGTCGTCCCCACTTCCACATGCCAGATATAAGTAAGGAAGATCTTTCAGGCTCACACTCTGGAGCAGGGTAGACAAGATGTTGTCTGCCCGTACCACGCTGCCCGGTGGCCCGAAAACCTTGAGGAGTTGATCGCGAAACTCCGGCTTCTTGTCACCCAGATCCTGTGGTGCGTCTAGTGCACCGCTGAGACTGCCGGCGAAGGCAAAGTCGTCGTGATACCGAAGCGCGATTTTCAGAGCTCCGTATCCTCCCATCGAAAGGCCGGCAATCGCTCTCGAATGGCGGAACCGCAGCGTGCGAAACTTGCCGTCAATTTCCGCCACTAGGTCCTTGGCAATGTAATCTTCGAACTTGTCCTTAGGGTCGGTGGCTGAATTCGTATACCAGGAGTCACCGGCATCCGGCATCACCACGATCAATTCGTACCTTTGAGCACAGCGTTCCAGGTTCGTGCGGGTATCCCAGTTCAGATAGTCTCCGTAGAGACCATGAAGAAGATACAACACGGGGTAACGTCCGCTACCTGACTGGTAGCCGCAAGGAAGCAGAATGCGGTACTTCATTTCGCGATCGAGAGCCGCACTGTGAAACGCGCCGTCCTGCACTCGCACGCAGGATTCCGGCACCTTGTTGGAGCGGGGAGCCGGCTTGCGTTGCACCTGCGCCGCCCCCGTCGCCGCCAGCACCACCAACAGACATCGGATAAGAACCTTTTTCACGCGCTGAATCTCCTCCCGGGAATTACAAAGTGCTAGGGGTTGGTTCTTACAAAGGCCTTAATGGTCCCGCACTCTTTCCCGTCGGCTTCGCCAAAAGGACGGATGACATAGTCCCCGGCGGCGGCCGGAACGATAAAGGTCTCGGCGTAGTGCACCACAAAAGGCTCGAACGCGAGGGTTGGACTTTCGACCACGGCTTCGCGTCCTTCGACTAGGTTGAGCACATTGACGCCACCAGTTCCATGGTGTGGCACAGCACCCGTAAACCAATGGCGTCGAGTCTCGATGAACTCGCGTTCGTGAAGCCCGGTTCGCTCCTCGCGCCACCCCTCGCCCGATCCGAGTGGCGCTATCTGATTCACTAGGTTACGACGCACCCAGTTTGTCGTGCGGTCCCACTGGATATTGGCTTCCCCGTGATCGAGGTGAATCGGCCTGGGCAAACCGTTCAAGCCGAGCCGTCCCCAGTCCCACAGCTTGAAAGTGAAGATGTACGGTGTGGAGCTAATCTCGAGCACCATGCTGTTCTTTCCGGAACAGTGGATACTACCGGCCGGGAGCAGGAAATGATCGTGTTTTTTCGCGGGCCACACGTTAATGTAACTCTCCGCCGGGAAAGGGGGCCCGCCGCTTTGTGCGGCCCTCAAATCCCGTAACATGGCTTTGCGGTTGATGTCTTCAAGCAGTCCCAGATAGACGCAACCGTCGTCGCCGGCGTCCAGCAGGTAGTAGCTCTCGTCCTGCGTGTAATTCATGCCGAACTTATCTTGGATGTATTCGGTCAGGGGATGAACCTGAAGTGAAAGGTTGCCGCCGCCCATAGTGTCCAGAAAGTCGAAGCGGATGGGGAACTCTTTACCGAAGCGCGCGTGGACGGCCTCACCCAGCAATTCGTGAGGATGCTGGAACACGAGATTGATCGAGGGGATCTCAACTTTCACGTTTCCAAAGCTGAGCAGCATGCTGTTCTCTTCCGGAACGCAGTCAAAGCACCAGGCGTGGTTGGGAACTCCCTCGGGTGAGAGCCCGCAGACCTTTTCCATCCAGTGGCCGCCCCAGGGCCCAGGATCAAAGTACGGAACAACCCGAAAAGGCCGGTGAGCTGCGATGCGCAATCCTTCGCGCAACGCATCTCCAGAAATCATCTTTGGTGTGTTCGGGTCGTTCGTATCCAGCAGAAAATCGATCCCGGGCAAGACTTTCTGCTTAAGTCGATCCGCCGCCCGCCAATCCACGAAGTACGCACGCTTATATTTCTCAGCCACGGTTGCGGAAGCGTTGTCCGCCCCAAGGTTGCCGATCTGGTTGCGCCGATACCGCATCTGGATTTCCCAGCGCGCCATGTCGGCGAAGATCAGCACGTCGGCTTCGGAGACAACGAGGGCGGCGCCGGTTCCGGCGACCAACACCAGTCCCCCGCTCTTGGCAATGGCTTCGCGGGCTGCCGCCAGTTTTTGCGGATCGAAGAAGTCGTCAACGACAATGCCATTCATCCTGCCAAACACAGGATCATCACCCAGGTATTGCGCGACCATGGCATCGACTTCACAGGGATTTTTGAAAAGGTCGCTGGTTCTGACCGCCAAACCGGGACAGAGACCTGCGGCAAGCGCATGTTCGACTGGACCATCGAGAACTCCCGGGTAGTATTCGACGCACAACACGGTGCGCGCGTTCCGGCTAACGCCGCGCAAACGTTCATTGATTGCGACCTTGATCGCGTCGATGATCGCGCTCCACCCAACCTGGCAACCGGACGGCGACGCCGAGACGGCAACAACGGGATATTTGTCGTAATTCGAGCGCAAGGTCATCCGATCGATTCAGAGAGTAACGGTATCGCTCCCAGCAAGCCCGCGTTGTTTCCGAGTTCTGCCACTCTTACTTTTACTTTGCCCCAGGGAGTCCAGGCGTGTTTCTCTACGTAAGCCTGCACAAACGGAATGATGATGTCGCCACTCTTCATCACGCCTCCGCCGTAGACAACAATCTCCGGATCGTAGGCATGAATCAGGCCCGTCGTGCTAGCGGCCCAAATATGCAAACAGCGATCGCGCAGCGCGCCCGCCACTCGGTCTCCCTGCGCGGCGAAGCGGAAAAGCTTTTCGAAGTTTACCGGTTCATGCTTCCCGAGGGCGCTGTCGGCGTATCCGGGCCAGTCGTGCGCCACCAGTGGAACCGACCACCCTGCCGCCTCGGCCTCGGGACATCCGATGTTTCCACAGGTACAAGTTCGGCCGTTGAAAAGCACGGGGAGGTGCCCACCCAGGCAGCCCGCCTGCGCGTGTTTACCTCGAATCAGCTTTCCCCCGATCATCGCCGCGCCGCCAATGCCTGTTCCCAGTGTGGTCATGACCACATCGTCAAAGCCGCGAGCCGCTCCGGCATATTGTTCGCCAAGCAGTGCCATGCGAGCGTCATTTTCAATCTTCAGGAGGAGGCCGAATTCCTGCCGCGACCATGCCATGAAATCGATCCCTACCGCATCATCATATTTCTGGTTGGTTGAAATTACCCGGCCAATGCGGGTATCCGCCAGTCCGCAAAAACTGAATGCGAGTCCGGCACAATCCTTTGCGGCGATGGAGGTTTTCTGGAGAAGCTTGCGAAAAGTCTGCGCAAACAGCGGCAGAACCGGCTTCAGTCCTTGCGTGCCGTCGGTACTAACCACTTCCTCGGCGAGAATGGCGCGATCGTCCAGAACCGCGCAGGTGGCGTGCGTGCCGCCGAGATCGATGGCAAGTGCTTTCATAACGTCCTCCTAGACTTTTCTGTTAAACCCAGCGGCTCGCCGTGGCCAGAACGAAAACCGCCAGTACGAGCACAGCCACACCGCCCAACTGGATGCGCAGAGGCTGTTGGCCGCTGCCTTTCCATTCCCCGGTGACAAATCCCAGAATGCTCGCGGTGATGACGATCAGCGACATGAACAATGGCCACCCCAGAATCGTTCCCCAACTACCGAGCTTGCCAGTTGCGATGCCATAGAGTGACGTACTCGCGAACCAGAAAAACGCCATGATAGCGGCAAGCAGCCAGTAAGACGCTGTGCCGGGGAGGCTGTAACGATGAGCCGTCTTATTCTTACTTAGAAGATAAACACAGTATAAGAAATTGGGAATCGAGCCGGCGAGCATCAGCGGCAGCCAGACAGCATTTCCCGCCCAGACTTCGGCAGCTCCGTGCCTACTCGCTCCTTCCAGCAGTGGCCCGCCGAAAACGAGCCCGAAGTTCACCAGCGCAGCTCCGAAACCGCAGAGGATCGCAAAAGTCAATCCCCGGCTCATATTGACTTTCTGACGTCCGTCGCGCGCCGCCATTGCCGCCTCCCGGCGATGCCCCGCGACGGCGCAAGTCGCAACTCCGACGATTACGAGCGCGACGCCTGCGATAATGAAGAGTCCGCCAATGGACAAAAGCTTTTCGGGGTGCAGGCGAAGCAGCGGAATGATACTGCCCACGGCAGCCGAGGTTCCCAGTACGATCGAAAATGTCAAGGCAATGCCGATAGAATCAACCGCCAGACCGAAAAGAACCTGAGCAATCCCCCATCCTGCCCCGAAAATCGCGACGGTCACCACCAGTCCTGTCGCGACTTCCCCATAGAGTTGCCAAAGATGCGGGATGGTGGCGAAGGCCGCCAGCGGCGGAAAGATCACCAGTGCGAACAAGGTCCAAACCAGCCACGTATTTTCCCAGTTCCAGTTGCGGGTGAACTTCATGGGCAAGGTGAAGCTCGCATTCATCACACCCGCCAACAGCAAAATCAGGAAGCCCACACCAGCTTGATCCATGTTCTCACCAGTTCTTAGCTCAAATCTTCCATCTGTAGAGGCGGGGCTTGCCCCGTCTCACTTTGCGGCAGGAGACGCGTCAAGCCGCGTCTCTACGGGAAATCATCCCCCCGCCCAAGGCTAATTTCTTCAAGCCGGTGGCCTGCAACTCTAATTGCTCTCCGCGCTCTTCCGTCACAACGATCCTGTTTGCAGTCACCTGAATGTCGCGGATCGAGCGCCATCCGGAACTGACTTTGGAGAGAAAAGCAACATACGGAGCTCGCAGCTCCGATCTCGCGGGAATTCGCCGGAACGTGGGAGTGTCGAACAACGATCCGCGCGCAAACGTCTCCTCTTTTCCAACCGGTATTGGAGTCGAACTAAACTCCAAACCGCGGGCGCGCGTCTTTCCATTCCAAGGCGAGCCCGTGCGAGCAACGTTCTCCTCCCAGATGGCAACCCACGGAAAGTCTGAGCGGCGGAAACAGTAACCGAGCAAGAGCCCAAGTTGCCAGTTCAATGCCGCCACAAATCCGAGCTTGCGCTGTGGGTCGAGCAACACTCCTACGACAAAGCCCTTGCCCTCTCGTGCAAACGGACGCGCGAGATTTACCATTCCGCCCTCGATTGCGGGCGCCTCCGGCCATGTGAACTCTTGATTGTCTCGAACCAGGCTTGCTCCCTCGTAACCATGTGGCCAAGTAATGGCCCGAGTTCCGGGCAAAGCGATAATGCTTTCGTCCGGATGCAGCAAGGGCAGACCGAGGGTGACGTGCTCCGTCCAGTGAAAGAAATGATCCTGCGCACGTTCGTTGGCCACTCTTTCCTCGACATACACAACAGATTCGCTGTGTCGCAAACGGAGCTCGCGGCGAAATCGCAGACCGGCGGCAGGCAAGCGCGCAGCCAGCGAAAGCCGGGCTTCCGCGCTGCTCTGCGAAAGCCCTAGCAACTTCCAGCGGGAGTTAGCGGCTTCTCCATGCAGAGCTAGTCCCTGTGCAGCCTCGGCTTCGGACGGTCCTCCAAAATAGTCCATACAAACCGCATGTCCGGTGAACGAAGCGAGAAACTTGCCCACCGGCACGGGACCGTACTTGCGAACATGCTTGCGGAGATCGCCGCTCCGGAATTTATCGGGGTCGAGCGTGGGCCAGGGAGCTTCCCACAGTGCATTCACGCTGCTGCCTGTCGGATCAAGAAGACGTAAATCAGCGATGTGTCCGCCTCCGGTAAGCGTGGTCAGTTGCACGACGCCATTGCTCAGGCGAAACGCCGGCCGGTTGCCCCATTTCGTTTTCGTGGAGGTAAGACGGTGCTCTTTCATTGACTAGACCGTAAAGCCTCCATCGATCGAGAAGGTGCTCCCGGTCACAAACCCTGCGTCGTCCGAGACCAGAAACAGCGCGGCCTTCGCGACTTCTTCCGCTGTACCAAGACGCCCCATCGGCTGTCGCGCGACAAACTGCTTTCTTGCCTCTTCAGGGTCCGCAAATGCCGCCAGTCGCTGATGCAACGAAGGCGTATCGATGGTCCCGGGACAAATACAGTTCACGCGAATTCCATCCCGAACGTAATCAATCGCCATGCTTTTCGTTAGCGCGAGGACTGCACCCTTCGAGGCACTGTAAGCAGCTCGATCAACCACGCTGCGCAGCGCGGTTGCCGATGAAGTATTCAGAATCACTCCGCCACCGTGTTTGAGAAATATCGGGACGACCGCATGAGACATGAGGTACATGCTTTTAACGTTGACGGCCATCGTGCGGTCCCAATCCTCTTCCGTCGTCTCATGAATCTTGCCGCGAGGCACGGTGCCCGCGTTGTTGAACAGAATATGGATCGTAGCAAATCTCTCCGAGGCGGCGGAGACAACGCGCTCGACATCCGCCGCGCGAGAGACATCGGCCTGGATAGCCAGAATCGGACCGCCGATGCGCCGCACATCTTCGACCACCGAGCTGAGTGTTGCCGGTTCCAGATCGACGGCGACAACCTTCGCGCCTTCCGCGGCGAACAGCAGGCAGCAAGCGCGGCCAATGCCGGCCCCTGCACCCGTTATGATTGCCACTTTGTCCTGAAGTTGCACCCACGCTCTCCTAAGTCTTGGTAGCGGCACCCGTGCCGCCTTCCTGAAAACCCATGCCGCCGGTTGGAACCAGCATCCCCCCATCCACCACCAGAGCCGCTCCGGTAATGAACGAAGCCCAATCGCTGGCAAGAAAGGCGATCGCGGTAGCAACCTCTTCCGGCTTTCCCATCCGGCCTAGAGCGTGCATCCGATCGCACGCGGCTAGGACCCTCGCCGGGTTGGCATCAAGGTTGGCGGCCCAGCGCAGCATCGGTGTATCGATGGCGCCCGGGCAAACACAATTCACGCGAATGTTCTGCTGCGCGTAATCGAGAGACATGGCCCGCACCAGTCCGAGCAGTGCGTGCTTGGCGGTAACGTAAGCGGCTGAATTGCCGACAGCAGTAAAGCACTGCACCGACCCGACGACCACAATCGCCCCGCCACCACGCTTCTTCATGCTTGGCACCACATGCTTGGCGCTGTGAAAGCAGCCCTTGAGGTTCACGGCCATGACCTCATCCCATAACTCTTCCGTGGTTCCGATCACGTCTCCGTAACGCTGGATGCCGGCATTGCTGACCAATACATCAATTCCGCCGAAGTCACGAATAACGGAGGCGACGGCTTGCTCTGTTTCTGATGCCGACCCGACATTGCAAGGGTAAAATTCAGCTCGCCCTTGCTTGCCGAGCGCCTGCGCTGTTTTTCGGCCGGCATCGGCGTCAACGTCCAGGATCGCAACCGCAGCGCCCAGTTCCGCAAACTTGCGCGCGGTCGCCTCACCGATTCCCATGGCTCCGCCAGTTACGGCAACGACTTTGTCCCTGAAGTGGATGCTCATAAGCGCCTCATTGTGATTTGGCTGATCCCTCAGGGAAATCCGGGCTGGTTCGCAATCGCAGGGTTACGATCTCGAACGGTTTGACCTCGATTTGAAAACCATGGATTTGAAAACCATGGATCTCAAAACCATGGATTTGGAGACCATGACCATCAACCTTCAGTTCCTGCAAATTGTCCTCGAGCAGGGAACATCGCCAGACCTGGTCCATCTTGACATAAGCGCTGCGAATGCCGACGGACTGCGGCTTTCCCGCTGTCTCCTGCAAGCGCAGGATGCTGCCTTGGCCGTCTTCCGCCAGTTTCCAGGTCGCGACGGCAACGGAGGCGTTGTTGACTTCAAGCAGGCTTGCTTCATCGCTCGGCAACTTGCCCGGTGCTTTACTGGGCAAGATCGCAGCACCCACTTGATCGACTTCGAATGGAGTCATCGCCTCATCTCCCAAACCTGTAAGATCCGCGGGATCGAGCGCGCGCCTGCTTACCAGGCTGTAGTGGAAGGTAAATTCTCCGCCCTGCTGCGGCGCAAAATTCGTTTCCCAATAGTTGTTCATCACCCACGAAAAAATTGTGGCCGACTTGGGACGGAATTCCGTAGGCCAGTTGCCTCGAACGATATCGCCAAAATTTACCAGCGGCACGTCGTGCGGAATCACGGCCGCCATGAATCCAGCGTCGTGTATCGCGGCCCAGTGCTGCACGGCGTACCACTCATGGCTTCCGCCGGGCAGTTCGTCTTTGGCAGGGTTCACCCAACCGTTCTGAGTGTCGTAACCAAATTCGGGCTTATTCGCGGCGAAGGGAAACGCGATGTAAACCGCTTCCTTCTTTAGCGTCGTTTCCTTGGAAAGGCGATACACAAAGTCAATTTGCTTCTTCGCGTTGTAGAGTGTGATTTCCAGCCGAATCGTTGGTGTGTTCGGGGCGGAGGCCTCCATCGTAATGATCGTTCCGAACGGAACCTGTCTTACTCCTGACAGGCGCCCGTGGCTGGCGTTGGTAATCGACAATGCCGGTGGTTTTAGCGTGGCGCCGTAGCGGTACAAACTGTTATTCGGCATATCGTCGCCGCCCGTTACATAAAGGTACGCTCCGAAACGAAACGCGCTCGCTGCATCCACCAGTTCCCGGTTGAGTTCTTTGTCCCAAATCTTGCTCAGGGCGGCTGACGAGGGATCGACCGTGATTCGATAATACGAGTTTTCAAAAGTGGTTCCTTCGAGTGTTTTCTCGGAGGAATCCGAACGTTCTCCAATGGTTTGGTCGGAGTTCCGGACGGACCGCAAGGCAAACAGTTTGTAGCCCATCCCCGGAACATTCTCGGCTGCGAAACGCACACGCCGGTATCCTCCGCCGAACCCTGGAAGCGGCGTGCTTTTCCCGATGCTCACGGTTTCAAAGGGCACGGGCTTTCCGGTGGCTGTCTCAAACAGGGCGAGGCCGTCTTGCAAGTCGAAGCTCACCAGCCCGCTGCGCGTCCAGTTCAGCGGGTTGAAGACTACGAGCGACGGATCTTTCGGTCCAAGAAAGGATTCGAATTGTGCCCAGCTGCGTTGCAGGGATTCGGTAATCTCGCGTTCCGCTTCGGTCGTGCGCGCACCTTTAAGGGCAAGCTGATTCTCGGTTTGCTCATTCTCCGGCTGCGTGGTTGCTCCTACATAGGTCCAGGTGTGCTCGTCGAATAGCAGCATGTTGTTCCAGGCTTGCGCCAGCAATCGGTGATCCGGACGAAGCTCTGGATTCAGCAGCGCAGGGATGGTCGCCAGTTTTTCCGCCGACAGGATGCGCTGCTGGTTCTGCCGATGCAGCGCCGTATGCCTGGCATCCGAGCCAAAGCCATCTTCCCAGTAAGGTCCGAGATCGCCGCGGTAAACGGGAATGTCCGATCCGAACTGCATTTCGATTTGCCCCATGGCCTCGGCAAAATTTGAGTACTCCAGCCGCGGCCAGGCATATTGCTTCTGCCACTCGTCGCGAAGGTAAGCTTGTTCCTTGCTGAGAACCGTATTCTCGAGTTGTGTACCGAAAATAATTGCGGCGCTCGCCTTGTAGTTCGGTCCTGAATACGCCTGCAGGAAAACAGGCAGAGAGTCGCGCACCGCCGCCAGTCTGGGTGGCGTTGCAAACAGCGTTGCCATTTGCAGGTACGCGCGTGAGTACCACATCAACACGCGGCCGCCATCGGGCCCCTCCCAATAAAAAGGAGATTTCTCGTTCCAGCGGGCTTGCAGAACTCCGGGTGCGCGCCACGAATTGCTGCCGGCTGCGAAATACTTCACGCCGGCGGCGTGCAGAATGGATGCGTACGACCAGGAGTAGGAAGGCACATCCGTGATATGGGCCGCCCCCAACGGAAGATTGTGCTGCTTGGCAAAAAAGTGGGAGTCATAGAGCGAGCGAGCCAACCCCTCGAGCGACGCAACTCCAGTGTGCTGGTTGGCAAACTGAGGCGGCACGGTGATCTTGCCGTCTTTGATCAAGCGCAGTAGTTCATTGCCCCGCTCGGGCGAGCGGCCGTTCAGGTATTGATCCAGGACCCAGTAGCCGTCGAGTGTCCAGCGGAAGTCGGGTACTTCTCGCATCAAATCGATCACGCCATCCAGTGCCTGCGATTGCAGTTCCGCCACCTTGGCGGCGTAGTCGGTGAAGCCGATGTCAAGATGCTCTTGCGGAACAATGAAAATCGTCCACTTCTTGGCCGGTATCAGCTCCACTGGGAAGGTGCGGAGTGCGCTCGGAGTTTTGACCAGAAGCGCGCCCGACTTCGTTCCCTCCCACTCGGGAATATCGAACTCGATCTGACTTTCGCCGAACTCCTCAGAACGTCTTAACTTGCTGGCGATATTCCTTCTTGCCGATCTGGAGCGTTGCCAACCACTCCGCCGGCATCGCCGCAAATGACGCATCCACTTCGACTACTTCGGCAAGTCCAGCGGACAAACTCCGATAAAAAATGGTTGGGCGTACCTCCGCACTAATAGCGACGCTGTCACGCGCGTAAGTGGCCGCAACATCCTGCGTCAACTCAAGCGCGTCATAGACCAGCCCGCTGTGTCCAAGCGCGATCGACCCCAAAGAGTTTTCCACTGCAGGAGGGTCATCGAGAGCGGTGAGCACCAGGCGGTTGTCGCTCTGGCGAAACCATTCCGCGGGCAGATCGATGGTTTTGCTGTCGGCGGAGGTCTGGGGAACAAACGTGCCTTCCCAGTCGCCCGCACTATAGTCAAGTAGCGGGTGGAAATAGAAAACTCCTGAGTGGCCGTTGAGATTCACTCTCAAGTGCGACAACCTCGGGGTCTCATACAATATGGCAATTTTCAGACGGAAGACACCGGTTGCCGGATCATGCAAGTCGAACAGAATCGTGAACGGATGCTCTCGTCCACCCGCCATTCCGTTCGCCGGGCCCGGCTGAAATCTCTGCCAATCCTCACCGTCTTTCTTCGTGTCGAACGGGCTCTTGCCGACACGATAGACGGGATCGAGTTTTGGGTTGGTGTAGTCGTCGGATTTCGCTCGAAACTCTCCGGAAGCATGATCGAAGGTGCCGATTCTCCAGATCACCCGCTCCTGCGCAAAGCCCGAGATGCCGGCCAGCCCGAGCACCAGCAACAGCCACGCTTTGCGCACAGCTTTACGCATCGTTTTGCGCACAGCTTTACGTAAGACGACGAGTCTCATCGAGCTTCACCACCTCAAACATTCACCACTTCGGCTGGTATGTGATGGCCCCGGGGCGATGCGGATCTTCGATCCAGGACCCCATCGCACGCTTTCTTGAGAGTTCGTGATACTTGGAGAGTTTGTCGCGGTCGAGCTTGACGCCGAGGCCGGCTTCTTTCGGCACCTGCATCTTCCCGCCAACGAACTTGAGCTTACCTCCTTCAATCACGTCATCGGTGAGGTGGTGGTAGTGCGAATCCGGCGCCGCGATGAGATTGGGCAGCGAAGCGGCCAGATGCAACATGGCAGCCTGCGAAATGCCGAACTCTGCTCCACTGTGCATGCCGACATCGACTCCCATGGCTTCGCAAATCTGACCGGCTAAACGTGCCCGGGCGATCCCTCCGTACCAGTGGGGATCAAGCAGCACGACGTCGAGAATATTCATGACCGCGTTGGGCACGAGATCCTCGAAGGCAAACACCGACATATTCGACGCCAGCGTGATCCAGGGGGCTTTGGCATTGACGCGTGCCATGGCCCTCATGCCCCACACCGGGTCTTCCAGATACTCAACGTCGTATTCATGCAATCGTCGCGCTACGCGCACCGCCGTCGTTACCGACCAGGCAGCGTTGGGGTCAAGCCGGATTCGCAGCCGGGGAAAGGCTTCGCGCAATGCAATGAAGGTTTCGATTTCTTCATCGGGCGGCATCACTCCGTTTTTGTACTTCAGGGTTTGGAAGCCATATTTCTTGACCACCTCTTTCGCAAAGGCCACCATCTGATCCTGGTTGGAGATCTCGCCCTTCCCCTTCTCGTTGGCGTAGCGGTAAAAGAGATAGGCAGAAAAGGCAATTTCGTCGCGGAACTTTCCGCCGATGATTTCGCAAACAGGTTTGCCCAATATCTGGCCCTGCAGATCAAGGCATGCAAATTCGAGCCCGGCAAAGCCCAGAACGTGGCCGAACAGTTTTAGCGAACTCGGCGCCGCCAGCTTCCAGCGGATTCGTTCTAATTGCATCGGGTCCTCGCCGACGAGCAACGGACGCATTTCCGTCAGTTGACCCTCGCGGCTCGCGCCGCCATAACATTCACCCAGGCCCACGAACCCTTCGTCCGTTTGCACCTCGATGACGATGCGTGAGAAACCGGGGTGAGCGCCAAAAGCATAGCGAAGCGGGCTTTCGATAGGAATGAACGCCGGAGTCCAACGAACATCGGTAATTTTCATAGCGAACCTACGCTGCCTAGCATCTATCGCTGGTTGGCCAGCAGTTGCCCCCTCACCCCAGCCGGCGCCTGGCACACGTGCCACCGGCCAAGGTTGGCAAAAAACATTTGATCGAAATTCGGCCCTCCAAACGCGACATTCGTTGGTCCCGCGATCATCGTGCCGGTGGGGTCATACGCTAGTAGCTGCACCTTCCCGCGAGGAGAAACCTTGTACACGTTGTCGGAAGCATAACAAGTAACGTACAGATTCCCCACGGCATCGAGAGCCATGCCGTCAGGAACCCGCGCCAGTCCTGAAGCGTAAACCTTGGGTCTTCCTGCGCTGCCATCCGCGCGAATCTCGATCTCCAGCACATTGTCTCGTGTGCTCTGCACCACGTACAGAAACCGCTCATCCGCACTTAGCGCCAAACCGTTGGCAAAGGCAAACGGCCCGGCAAACATCTCGACTCGGCCGTTCTTCCGGAGGCGGTAGACGCAGCCATTCGCTTCTTCCCAGTCTCCTGAGTCGGAAAAATAGAGATTGCCTTCCGCATCGAAGACCGAGAAATTCGGCGTCTTGAACCTGCGACTGCCACAGCGATCCAAGGAATCGAGAACGCGGCCTTTTCGATTCAGCCGGAGCAGCGCGGGCAACTTGAAATTGCAGACATAAAGTTCCTGCGCGCGAGAAAAAGTCAGACCCAGGCAAAAGCCCCCAACGCGGCTAATCTCCCGTATGCGTCCCTTCGGCCCGATGCGGTAAATCTGTCCCAGTTCGCCGCCCGCCCAAAGTGTCCCGTCGGCATCGAACGCCAAACCCTCAGGATGATCGAGTCCTTCCGCGAAGGTCCGGAACCATTCCAGGGGGATGAGAGCGCGCATGAGTTTGTCCGGTATTGAATTGTCCGGAATTGACTTGTCCGGCCCTGATTTGTCCGACAAGCGAACATATTACTCGACCGTGAAGCGGTGTCAATTGAAAAAAGGAGCTCGTCTCTCGCGGAGGTTGACCGTACGTTTGTACAATGAATACGGCCTGAATCGTCTACTGCCTAGAGATCGGTCGGAGTCGTTCTCGGGCCAAAGCGCTTTTTGTCCTTGACAAGAACCAAGGTTGTCGGACAAACTTTTGCCGTACAAAATTGGGTCCAAAGTGGCGACCGCCCATCCTGTACCCGGCGAAACCGTACGGCGCGAAACCGTCATGGAGACGGTCTCGCGCCGCATTGAGGGACTGATTCGCAGCCGCGAACTCCGCGTCGGAAGCCGCCTTCCCTCGGAAACCAAACTGGCCGCGATGTTGGGCGTTAGTCGCAGCTCTCTTCGCGAGGCTCTCAAGGGATTGATGTTCCTCGGCCTGATCAAGGCCCGGCCGGGTTACGGAACCTATATCCAGTCATCGCTCGGGCGTGCCGTGGGCAAGCACTTCCAGTGGATGCTGCTGCTCCAGGAGGTCAAGTACCTCGAGCTTTACGAGTTGCGCAAGATCCTGGAGCCCAACGTGGCCGCGCTGGCTGCGCGCCGGGCTACCAAGGAAGACATTGCCCGCATGGAAGCGGCGATCCGTGGCATGAGGACCAGTTTCGATCGCCCGGAACAATACATGGCCTACGAGATGTCTCTGCACGAGGAACTCGCGCAGGCTTCCAAGAATGTCGCTGTGGAAGCCATGTTGCGCATGATGTATGGCGCTCTCGCCGAAGGCCGGCGCCGCACCTTGTATCTGATCGAAAACTTTGAAAGCAATTTTCGCCGTCATGCACGCATCTTCCGCCTCGTCGCCCGGCGCGATGCGACGGGAGCGCGCAAAGCGGTTCTTGAAGATCTGGAGTACGCCGAAGCTCTCTTGCGCCAGGACCTGGAGATTCGAGACAACCTGCGCAACAACTTTCACCAGCCGGAGCTTACGTCTCCCGTCGAGAGAAAGAAACCGGCTCGCGCCGCCAAGCCCTGAGCTTAGGCGCAATCACAAAGAGGGGGAACATCATGTTGAATTCGAATAAGTGGCAAATCGGAATGATAGCGCTTCTGCTCTGCGCGCTGGCTCTTCCGGCATGGGCCCAATTGGATACAGGCAGCATAGTCGGCGTGGTCCAGGACAAGTCGGGAGCCGTGCTTGCCGACTCGAAGGTCACGGTCACGAACATCCGCACCGGCCGCGTCTATGAAGCGCAGACCAACGGCGCCGGTCAATATGAAGTTCCCGGCCTGCCGGCCAGCGTCTACACAGTAGCCATCGAGCATAGCGGGTTCAAGTCCCGGGTCATCGACCAAGTTGTTCTCTACGCGACTGACCACCGAGCCGTCGACGCTATGTTGGATGTCGGTCAGGCCAGCGAACAGGTCACGGTAACTGCGGAGACTATTTCGGTCAACACGCAAACCAGCGAAAGCGGCGCAACTATCGATAGCACTGAAGTCCAGAACTTGCCCTTGAACGGCCGCGATTTTACGAACCTGATGACGCTGGTGCCGGGTTCCGTGATCACGGGCGGTTTCGGACAGACCAGCCTCGGCGGATACGAAACTTCGCTCGCCGGCGTCAACATCCTGCTTGATGGCGCGGACGCGACCCGAATTGACTCGCAGGCCACCAGCACGCAGTTAGGCCGCCAGGACTCGCGCATTAATCGTGTCAGCGTCGACAGCATTGACGAATTTAAAGTCATGTCGGGCAACTACAGTGCGGAGTACGGCCGCTCCTATGGCGACATCGTCAACGTCATCACCAAGTCAGGTACCAATACTCTCCACGGTGGAGTATTTGAATTCTTGCGCAACGATGCCTTCGACGCCAAAAACTATTTCCAGACCGGCCCAGCCCCGATCCATTTGAACCAGTTCGGCGGCAGCGTCTCCGGCCCCATCGTCAAAGACAAGCTGTTCTTCTTCTTCAACTATGAAGGCGTCCGCCAGGTCACCCACTCGCCGACCGGTCCCGTGGCGGTGATGACTGCGGCAACTCGCGCTCTGGCTGTGCCGGATATGGTTCCAGTCGTGAATTCGCTACCCTTGCCCAACCCGGCCCTTGGACCCGCTATCTTCCTGAATCCAGTTGCCGGAGGACCACCCATCGTTCGTACTGATCTCGGTATTTTCGAAGGCTCTACGTTCGAGACCGATCGTGAAGATACGGGATCTCTCAAGATTGATTACCGCATCTCTCAAAAAGACTCGCTAGCTCTTCGCTACAACATCGATTCCTCTTTTACCAACACGCAATACGGTATTGCCGCCGACCAGGTGTCGCCGTCCCCTGGTCTCAACCACCTGTTCAAAGCAACCTGGGACCATACCTTCCGCCCAACTCTGCTCAATGAGTTTGGGGTCGCCTACAATCGCCCGAAGACGGATTCTCTCGGCGGCGGCGGTCCGTTCCCCATATTCCAGTGTCCGGCGTTTTTCTTGAATTGCACGAATGTAAACACTTTCGGCGATGCGCCGGGACCGGACCTTTTTTCCGAGAGCCAGCCCGAGCATTCGCTCCAGTTCCTGGATACTCTGACCTGGATCAAGGGACGGCATTCGATCGCCGCGGGATTTGATATCCGCCATGTGGTTAACGACAATGCCCTCTTCCCGCAAGATTTTATCGCCTACGACGGCATTACCGACTTCTTGGCCAACCAGGGTGAGACATTCAGCACTCTCGGCCACAACATGGTCAGCCTTGAGAACACCAACTACGACTTCTTCATACAGGATGACATTCGTGTTTCCCCGCGCCTCACCCTGAACCTGGGCCTTCGCTATGAATACAACACTGTTCTGTCCGGCCACCTGATGCAAAATTTCAACCTTGCCGCGCTGTTGGCCGATCCCCTCGATACTGACACGTCGAAGTTTTTTGGCCCTCTCGGTGCCCCACTCTACAAGCCCGACAAAAACAACTTCGGGCCGCGCATTGGCTTCTCATGGGATCCTTATGGGGCAGGCAAGACGGTCATTCGCGGCGGTTTCGGAATCTTTTACAACCCGCAACTCACCGGCGCTGCGCTGTCACTTGCTGGCAACTTTCAGCAGGGCTACAACATCAATTACCTCTTCCTGGCATTCGGCTTGACCTCCTGCACCCCGAGCTTCGCTCGACCTCCCGCCCTCCCTTACTACATAAGTTATCCGTTGCCGAACCCGCTCCCGGTATGTACTCCGCCGCCGGCACCCAACGTCAATACCCTCGATCCAAATCTCCGCGACAGCTACTCCATGCACTGGAGCTTTGGCGTTCAGCAAGAGATCTTTCGCAGCACCATTTTCGAACTCCAGTACGTCGCTAACCGCGGCCTGAAGCTACCCGGCGGCGCTGCTTATGCCGGAGAAGAACTCAACCTGTCGCCATTCTCGGGCGCGACCAATCAAATCAGTCCGAATTTTGGCAATGTCCGTTTTCTGGGCGATTTCTTACGGTCGTACTACCAGTCCTTGCAGGCCAGCCTGCGCCGGCATGTTTCCAAAGGACTCGTGGTCGATGCTAACTACACTTGGGCACATGAACTCGATGATGCCGTCAACATTCTGACCTCCGCCTACCAAGATTCTCACAATCCCATGGGCGATTACGCCAACGGCGACATCGACGTGCGCCATAACTTCACCCTCGGCGCTGTCTATGCCGTTCCCACCGCGCACGTCCTGCCGAAAGTTCTGGGCCAAGGATGGCAGGCGACCGGCATCCTCCAGGCGCGCAGCGGATTGCCCTTCCCCATCGAAGTGGCCGCGCCGTTCCTCGGCATCGACCAGATTCGTCCCAATTTTGTTCCGGGACAATCAATTCGGCCATCGAACTACAGCGTGCCGGGCAACCAGCTCAACTTCAATGCCTTTTCTGTTCCAACAAATGATGCAACATGCGTCACCAATCCAGTCCCATGTTATGGCGACGTGCCGCGTAACGCTGGACGCGGTCCCGGATTCACGCAGCTCGATTTCGGTCTTTCCAAGCAAACCATGGTCACTGAGCGTTACGGGCTTCAGCTTGGGGCAACGGCTTTCAACATCCTGAATCATCCCAACTTCGCCAACCCCGCTGGCATTCTGGAGAATGACCTGACCTTCGGGCAGAGCACCTCGACGGTGAACAAGAGGGTCGGACCCGGAACATCGCGCCAGATTCAGCTTTTCTTGAGAGTGACTTTCTAAGTTGCCACGGACCATCATCGGGGCTTCCTTTACGGGAGCCCCATTTTTGCCGCCGCCAACCGGAGGCCGATCATGTCCGCACACCCACGATTTCGCCGATCTTTATTCTCCCTTTGCATCGTCCTCTGTCCACTCGTCACGCTCATCGCGGACGCGCAGACGCAGCTTGCAACCCACACCGCCATCCAAACCATCTACGTCATGCCGTCCAGCCATTGGGACTTGGGGTTCATCGCTCCTCCAGAAGAAGTCTTGCCAAAATTAAAGCCGCACATTGACGAAGTGATTGCGAACGCCAAGCGCGACCCCGACTTTCGTTGGACCATCGAAAGTGTCTGGCAGATTCGCGAATGGCTGGCGCGCACCACCGACGGCAATAATAATAATAAAGACCCGCAGCAGATCAAAGATTTCGTCGACCTCGTCAACAAAGGACAGATTCAGGTCTCCGCCGTTTTCGGCAGCATGCACACCGAGTTCATGGGCGCCGAACAACTCAACCGCATCACCTATGACATGAAGGACCTGGAGAAGCGGCTGGGCATCAAGACCGACTTTGCCATGATGGATGACGTCCCCGGCTTTACCCTCCGTCTGCCGCAAATTCTGGCGCGCAGCGGCGTGCATTATTTTGTGAATGGCTCCAACCTGTTCATCTCTGGAGGAACATCGCTAAGTCCCGGACAGGTCCCTTTCTATTGGCAATCGCCCGACGGCAGCCGCGTTCTAACCTGGCAGACTCAAAGCCGCTTCGGCGGCTACACCGAGGCCTTTGCCGACTACTATCTCGATCCGGCCGCGCGTGAGCCCTACACCAAAGAACATTTTTATCCCAAAGAGTGGGAAGGGCTGCCGAAGCTCGAGATCATGCAGCGCGGCGTCGACAAGCTGCTCGACAAGTACGCAAAAGCCGGCTATCCCTACGATGCGGTTCTTTTACTGTACTTACACGACTTTGTCTCCAGTAATGAGGAGGCGACGCAACTTCTGCCCGCCATCCGCGAATGGAACGCCGCCGGCAAACAACCTCGGATCGTCGTTTGCACCCCCGCTGAGTTCTTCCGCCACATGGAGGCGCAATACGGCAACGACAAATATCCGTCGTACGCCGGTGACTGGAGCGGACTCTGGTCGGAAGTGAAGCTGAATTCTCCGGTGATCAGCGCTCAGGCTCGTTGGCTGCAGGATCACGCCCCGGTCGCGGAATTACTCTGGAGCTTGCTCACCTTCCGCAACTTCACCAGCTTGCCCATCGGCAACCTGGAGGACACGCGTATAAAGCTGTTCAAGTACGACGAACATTCGGGCGCAGCCCAGGTCGGCTGGCCCAAGCTCATGTCCCGGTCTGAAATCGATCAGCAAAATCGCGAGTATGTAGGCTACACGAGTAGCAGCCAGGAGGACATTCGCAACCTGATCGATTCCGGACTACAGACGTTGTTTTCTCAAATACCTGCTGGAAAGAGAACGTTGGTGGTGTTTAATCCGGTGAGCTGGCAACGCACTGATGTGGCACGACTCAAGTCGAAGGAAGATGTCGTGCTGCGCGATGTTGTCGCGGGTAACGCAGTCGCGGTTCAGCGCGTGTCGGCGGACGAAATCGAGTTTGCCGCCACTGATATTCCCGCGCTCGGACACAAAAGCTACTCGATCGAGTTCGCGAATGCTGGCAACTCCACTCCGGCGAAGACGAACGCATCGAAGGCGAACACATCGACCACCAGATCGACCAGTATCGAAAACTCCTTCTATCGTGTTCGCGTCCGATCTTCTGACGGGGCCGTTGTTAGTATCTATGACAAGCAAGTGCAGCGGGAACTCGTAGACTCCGCGGGCGACAAAGCGGCAAACCAGTTACTGCGCTGGACGGCGTGGTCGAGCCTGCCCGTCGGCTTAGCTCAAGTCGTTGCACACGTCGAAACCGGCCCCGTCTTTGATCGCATTATCATTCACCGTCCGGGAACTCTATGGCCAGAAACCCAGATCACGCTCTATCGAGCGGTAAAGCGCATCGAATTTGCTGACCTGCTCGATCGTGAACGCATGCCGTTTGTGGCCAGCAACCAGCCCGGCGAATATTACTCCTTTAACCTGCCGTTCCGTTTCCAGGGATCCGCCCGGGTGTGGGTGGAAGACGGCACTGGCTATCACCGCATTCCCCAGGACTATCTCCCAGGAGCGAGAACGGATGCGGCCGTCCCCCAGCATTCACTGGTGCTCGTAGGCCAATGCGACGGACGAACGCTTCACGTTACCCTCTCTGAACGTGAACCATTCTTTAACCACTTGCTCGGACTGCCCAGCGCAAAAGGTCCCAACACGTTCCTCAACGCTGTCCGCGTCACGGTAATGCGCAAACAAGACCAAGGCGATACGCGCGATCTGGGCATGGTCAACTTTTCCACGGTTGAGCCCAATCTTCCAGCGCAGTCCTGGTACCATTTCGCGCTCAGTTCAGCGGACGGCGACTTAGTTCCGGGTGAGTCGTACCGCGAGGGCACTTCGTTCGATGTGCCGTTGATTGCCTTGGAGTTGGCGGGAGGCATGGCTCCTGCGCAACCGCAGGGCACATACTTCTCCTTGAGTTCAGAAGACGCCGCGCTGCTGGCTTTCAAACCGAGCGCGGACGGTAACCCCGAGCATTACACCGTGCGCCTGCAGGAAGTCGCCGGCAACAAAGGCGTCACCGAGTTGAAAACGCCGTTGAAAGTTACAGCTGCGGAAGAGACGAACCTGACAGAGACCGACGTGCTGAGGCCGCTAGCTATAAATCCCCTGCGTGTCACGCTCTTACCCCACGAGACGATAACACTGCGTCTCACCATTCCACATCCGCATAAAGAGCGCTCCGAACGCTGGTGGGAATGGGACTGAACCTTACTTACAGCATGTTTCAAGAATAGGTTTTGGGTAGGGCACGGCTTCAGCCGTGCCGCCATGGGCCAACAAAAATGCGGGCTCTAGCCCCTGAGGGGCGCGCCGTCCCACCTTAAAGGCATTCTTGAAACACGCTCCAGTGAAAGGAACTCGCACGACTTTCGGGAAATAGATGTCCAGGTTACTCGCGAGCTTCTGTACATTCATCGTGTTACAAGCGTATGTAATAAGAACGGAACCACGCTGGCGAAACTCTGGGTGTTCCTTGGCTGCATAGCAAAAGGTATCTTTGTCATATCCAGGGTTGCCCTTTTGCATCTCTGGAATACGATAGATCGTCTTACCTTCGCTCCATGGTCCCGCCAACCGGGGTGCTGTGCGGAAGACGATTTTGTCAGAAAAGAGTTTCGGATAGTTCAGGATCGCAACCCATTTTTTCAAGCTTGGATGATACCGCACCGTCATTTCGGTATTTCCATGCTTCATGACATGCATTGCGTCGGCCGGCGTCAGGCCCGGCTTCCAAGCGCCGCTCTTAGACAGGTACTGAAGGTGCTCTGCCGGTGCGTCGAGACCATCCAAGGGGGTGCGAGTCAGCAGCATGGGGCGTGAATCCGCTTCCAGCAGCGCGAAAATGTAAACGTAGTCGCCATCTACCACGGCAGTAGCGGAAGGATAGGCGTGAATGCCGTCGGAAACGAGTGGGAAGTACTTCACATTCCATTGCTGCGGATCAGTCTCGAGTCCGGAAATCTTCGCCAGGTCGGCCCCGCAGGTTTCAAAACCCAATGCGTCGGGCGTTGTTTTTGGTGCGTCGCGCATGCAGAGCAGAGTCACCCACAGGTCATTCTTGTAGAAGAATCCGTCAAGCGCCCAGTACCAGGTGTCCTTATGCTGCGCGTGAAAGAAATCCTGGGGCTGTCCCTTGTCCCCGCGCCGAATCACGTACTCGACTTTCCAATCGCGGCCGGCGCACGTCGAGATGCCGATGCTGTTGCGCACCATTCGCGGCTCGTTTCCCTCGACCACCCTCCGGTCGCCATACAGAGTGTCCCCGAAGATCCAGATAGAACGCCCGCCCGGCAACGGGATGGAGTACGCTGCGTCAGCTCCCCACCAGGAGTCTTTGAAAGGAAAACTGGGGGTGCAATCGACTTTGGACATTTCTTGCGCCAGGAGCAGAGCCGCGCAGGAAAGCAGAAACAATGCAATGACAAAGACAATGACAATGCCGATCTGCGTCACGCACCGGCTCCTCAAACCCTCCCCCAACATCTGCCACACCCTTCCGTTGACCTACCTGCCGGCAATCAGTGTAGCGCATGGCGCAGCTGCGCGACCCCGCGATCATGAATGCGAGCGCCCAGCCTGCTAGACTGACCAACGTTAGCCATAACGACAAGGAGGCACTCTTCTGTGCACCGACGCCGCGAGAACAAAAAAGATGACGTGGGATTTGGAACCAGGGGAGTATGGGCTGGCGAGAAGGGCAAGTATTGGGAGCGCGCCACGCAAATCCCAGTGGCCCTTAGCGTCTCTTTCGGCTACGACGATGTGAACGAGTGGCTCGCGGTGGCGCAAGGGAAGAGGCCTGGCCATATCTACAGCCGGAACACCAATCCGACCGTAGCCGCTTTTGAAGAAAAGGTAAGAAATCTGGAGACAGCCCAAGCCGCCACCAGTTTTTCGAGCGGCATGGGAGCGATCAGCAACACGCTTTTTGCCCTCCTGTCTCCTGGCGATCGTGTGGTTTCCATTCAGGACACCTATGGAGGGACGAACAAGCTGTTTATCGAATTCCTGCCTAGATTCGGCATCAAGGTGTCGCTCTGTGATACGAGCGATCACAAAGCAATCGAAGCGGCCATTGGCCAGGGATGCAAGGCTGTGTACCTGGAAAGTCCGACGAATCCGACGGTCAAAGTTGTCGATCTCGCTCGCCTAGCCACCGTGGCCCATCGCCACGGTGCTGTGGTGATCGTAGACAACACCCTGGCTACGCCCATCAATCAACAACCCGTGAAACTCGGCGCCGATCTGGTCATTCACAGCGCAACCAAGTTTCTCGGCGGGCACGCCGATGCGCTCGGCGGTGTGGTGTGCGGCGCCACCGATCTGGTAGCGCGAATCTATCACTTTCGGGAGATCACGGGCGCCTGCCTCGATCCCATGGGCGCCTACTTGTTACTTCGCGGAATGAAAACTCTTCATCTGCGGATCGCGCGGCAGAACGAAAGCGCCCTCAAGATTGCTCGATTCCTGAAATCACACCCACAGGTAATCAGGGTCTTCTACCCCGGATTGGAGTCCCACGAACATCACGAAATTGCTCGCCGGCAGATGCGCGGTTTTGGAGGCGTGCTCAGTTTTGCCATCCGCGGCGGTTTCGATTCCGTGAAATCTTTTCTGCCGCGTCTGCGGTACGCACATTTAGCTGCGAATCTTGGGGCCGTCGAGACCGTCGCGGGTCCACCCTCCACCACCAGCCACGTCGAGTCCACCAAGGAGGAACGCGCGGCAAGCGGCATCCCGGAGGCCCTCATTCGTTACTCGGTGGGGATTGAAGACAGCGAAGACCTGATCGCCGATCTGCGTCAGGCGTTAGACAGGGTCCTCCCCGCCAAGCGGCGGGCAAGATCGTGAGATCGCCGTCGTGCATCAGACCGCCATCGACCGTTTCTGTCGCCCTATTGCCCGTCCTTTGCCAGTACCATCTTGGCACGGCCCAATTCCGGACGGTCCGAGTGGCTTCCGTCCTCGCAGTTCTTCAACAGCTGCGCGTAGTAAGAATTCGCCTTTGCTGGTTGATGAGCCAACTCGGCGGCGCGTGCAGCGCCGGCGAGACCGTTGAAGCGGTCAGGATCAATCTTCATGGACTTCTCATACTCCGCTAAGGCTTGCTCCGGCTGTTTGAGTTCGAGCAGCATGTCGGCCAGCATCTCGCGCGTCGGAATGTCGACCTCTGCCTTTCCCACTTTGTCCTGGGTGTCCGCGACCTGGCGCATCTGCCGCAGCGCCTCGTCGTTTTTCTTTTCGGCAAAAGCCAGCCAGGCATGTACTTCCCCGTGCGACGATTGCGGCCCCTCAAGCAGATAGGCATATTTCGATTTGCGAGTGGCCTCTTCCAATTCGTCGAATTTCTGCGCATTGCGGCGCGTCACTTCCACATCGCCCATCTGTGCGGAGGCGATCGTCCGCGCCCAATAGGTGATCATCTGCAAATGCGTCGATGCATTGGCCGCCGGCTGGAGCGTTGCGGCATCCGTCCAGTGCCGCATCTCCAAGTCATAGAGAGCGGGAAAATGCGCCGCGGCAAAGCCGTAGTATTCCAGCATTCCTGTATCGTCGCCTTTCGTTGGCGCCGTTGCCAGGATCTGCTTCGATTGCTCTACCATCTGCCTGGCCTTTTCATCCTGGCCGGTTTGCAGGTAGGCATAAAGAAGAAAGTGCATGGCATGTAATTCGTGTCCATGCATGTACATCGCACCCGATTTCTCCGTCAGAGCCACCGACTTCAAGTTCGCCTGGATATCCTCCTGCCACAGCCCCAGCCGGGCAAAAATGTGTGAGGGCATGTGGACGGCGTGTGCTGACGACGGAGCAATTTCCGCATAGCGGCGGGCGGCGTCGAGTCCCATGGGCGCCATTTGCGGGGAATCGCAGGCATGAATGATGTAGTGCGCTATACCTGGATGATCAGGCTGCTTCAGGAACAGCGGGTTGAGCACCGCGACCGCCTTCTTTTCCGCGGTGAGCGACGTGTCGCCCGGAGGCGCGGACGCCAGCAAAGACAATGCATAAAATGCGCCCGCCTCCAAATCTGTGGGGTATTGGTGGTACAGTTTTCCCATCGCATCCGAGTATGCGGAAGCCCGCTTCAAGTAGTCGTTAGTTGCTGGGTCACGGTAGAACACAGCCAGGGCGGAAATATAGCCGCGCTCGCGCTCGGTTTTGGCGCCAATCTTCTGTGCTTTCTCAATTTCCTCCTGGCCCCGCTTCAGCGCTGACTCCTGTGGCCGTTCCCAGATCTGGTGGAACAAGCTCATCGCAATGCCCCAGTGAGCCATGGCGCACGCCGTGTCCTTCTGAGCGATTTCGACAAACTGCTCCTCCGCCTCTTCATAACCGAAGGAATGGAGGAGAGCGACGCCACGCTTGAAAGCTTTCTCGGAAGCAGGCGCACACGAGGTCGGAAACGAAACCTTGCCGAGCTGTTCGGTAGCTTCGTAATGATGGGCGTGCATTTCATCGTCGAGAGCGGATGAGGGCACGGCACACAGGACGCACGCGCAGACCAGCAGGTGCGTAAACGATTTTGCGCAGAACATTTTTCACCCTCCAAAGCGCGGCCCATCACTTTAGTGAAGTCTCCTCAATAATTTGGCCAGTACGGACGAACCCCACCACGTCGAATAACCCGCTCGCAGAGAAGCCTATTTGACGTTGTCGGTGAGGACGAAAGAGGCGCAGAAAACGGCCCTTGCGATATCAGCGACTTGCATCATGCGTTGTTGCTGGAGCCTGGTTCGGTTCCGCGCGCCCGCACCAAAATCACGGTGGCATCGTCGCGCAGCCCCTTTCCATTCGCAAATTTCATCACATCCGCCAGCAGGCCATCCAGCGTAACGCCGGGTGATTGCATCTGCGCGAGAAGCCTCTCCGGACCGTATTCTTCTCCAGAATCGATGTCAGCTTCGGTGATTCCGTCAGAATAAAACGCAATGCGCGAATGCTCGCCGAGCGTCACTTCCGTCTCCGAGAACTTGCTGGCTGAAATTCCCAACGGCAAGCCATGCTCGTGATTGATCCAGCGGTGGCCGCGAGGCTCGACCAGCAGCGGCGCCAGATGGCCGGCGTTCGCGATCCGCAAAACGCGGCTGGACGGGTCGAGTTCGGCATACACCATGGTGACGAAGCGGCCGCTGGGAAAATCTTCGATCATCATGTTGTTGAGACGCGTCAGCACCTCGGCCGGTCCAGACCCGGTTTGCGCCAGCGAACGCAACATGCCGCGAGTCGCGGACATGAGGAGCGCCGCCGCTGTGCCCTTGCCCGAAACATCGGCTAGAACCAGGCCCCAGCGTCCCTCCCGCAGCGGAATGAAGTCATACCAGTCGCCGCCGACGGAGCCCGCCGGAATCGAAAGCCCCGACACCGAGAACCCTGGAATCAGCGGAGAGCTGCGAGGCAACAGCGCCTGCTGAATCGAGCGAGCTTCTTCAGCCTCGCGGCTCATGCGCTCGCGTTGTTGGCGCTCATCGTTGAAGCGCCGGGCGTTGTGTACCGCGACCGCGACGTGAGCGCACAATCCCTGCAGCAGCCTTAATTGGTCCGGGCAGAAAGCGTTTAGCTCGCGATGAGAGGCGGTGAAAACTCCCACCAGATCGCCCTCGCGTTGTAGCGGGATGGCGACCTCGGAGCGCGTGTCCGGCTCGCAGGCCATATAGTAGGGGTCGCGAGCGACGTTGGGAGCATAGTGCATTTTGCCAGTGGCCGCGACGTGTCCCACCATTCCGGCGCCTTTCTTGAGGCGATGGCCCTTGTGGTAAACGCTGCAGCCGCGAACGCCCGCCAGCATGAATTCATCCTGTTCAGGATCGCGCAGATAAAGGTTGATTTCGACACAGCCGAGCGATTCCGCAACCTCATCGACGATCCGCGGAACGAGCTCTTCAAGGTCGAGAGTGGAGGTGATCCGTTGCGCGAATTTTTGCAGGCGCACCAGTTCCGCTACCCGGAGAGCGGCCGCTGTTTCAGGTACAGGCGGGCCGGAAAAATCGAAATTCGCAAGTGAGTTGGTGGCCACGACGAACCCCTCCTGCCGGTCGATTGCACCTGTTCATGATCCCTGTTCTATGATCTATGAGATTGCAGAAATCATGGATCCGATTCTCTTTTTATGCGGCTTGTTGTCTTGCGGGATGGGAAGGAATATGGAAAAATGATTGCGATTGGCGGGTTGTTCTTCCGCGCTCACGACCCAGCGACGCCGGGCCGATGGTATCAAGAACATCTTGGCGTGTCTCTAACGGCGACGAGCTATGAGGCTTTGCCATGGCGGCAGGAGGCCGGGCCGACCGCGTTCAGCCCCTCCCCGGAGGAGACCGAGTACTTCGGCGATTCCAAGCAGATGTGGATGGTCAACTTTCGCATTCGGAACTTAGACGCGATGGCGGCGCAGCTACGGGCGGCGGATATCCGAATCGACGTGGACCGCAGCATTACCCGAACGGTCACTTTGCTCGCCTGCACGATCCTGAGGGCAATCCGATTGAGCTATGGCAACCAGCGGGTCGAGACGCTCCGAGTTAGGCTGCCTTTCAAAAGAACCTCGCAGGTCGTGGCCCATACTGCTCAGCAACCGCTCGAACCATAACGACGCTGCATTTTAGGACGTCCTTCGTCGTTCCACGGGAGCAGCCAGCCGCCACCTGCCCTCTTTGATCTTGACTTCATCCCGCTTCAGCATCTCGTAGAGGGCGGTGTGAACGTTGTTGCTGCTGGCTCCGCGCTCTAGGATTCGGAAGTAGACCTCGGAGAAGTGACTGTAGGGCCGCTCTCGAAGGTCCCCTCGAACATGATCCATCACTTCCTTCATATCCATCGAACCGTTCCTCCTTCACCCCGCACACACGACAAAAAGAAGGGTGGCGTAGTAGATGTGGGAGGAAATGAAACGCCACTACGCCACCAAGGAAGCGAACACCGTGGGCCGCACACTCCTTTCAGCTCAGGTTCCGGCACGCACCGTGCTCGCCGCGCTCTGTCCTGTTTGGTCAAAGAGCAGGTAATCTACAACGGTTTCAATTCTGTATCTGTTCAATTTTGAACAGTTGTGAAAATAAATTAAGACTCCAGGAAAGAAGGGTAGGACGATGCAGAGTGGCGCAGAGGCTCGCAGGCCGAACCATTTCTCCAACGACCGCGTAGCGGTCGAGGGCAACCCGGTCAGCGTCGTTTCTTGCTTTCGTCGGTTTGTCGGCAACCCTTCCTTTACCCAGATTATGGAAGGGTTGCATTGCCGTGCGAGCCCAGATTTGGATTCGCAAGGACTTAGACGATTCGACTTCTCCCTTGAATGCTCGAAACGTTAGAACGCCACACTTGCCGGTGAATCTACGGTGATCCGTGTTCCGGCGAGCTGGCCAGTTATGTGGGCCAGAGTGTTCCCCGACTGATCAAACTGGTCAATGGTGAAAGGGCCGCTGAAGGTCTTTCCTCCGGGACTCAGGACCACTTTCTCGCGAATGTTGGCGGGCCCAACGAGATTGCGGTTGGGATCAAAACTGATCGCGAAATGATTGAGCTTGTATCGCAAGCCACCCACCTTCTTCCATACTCCCAGGCAAAAGCTTTGCGTGACCGGCGGACGGGAAGAATTCATGATTTCTGTTCCGTCGCTGTGCCATTGGGCGTACGCCTGATCGATTACGGTGCCATCGGGAATGCCGGTGGTGCCTTCTGAGGTGAACGTTACTTTCCAAAAGCCAACAATCGGCTCGCCCGAATCGGTGACCAGCAGCAGCGAGGCTGGGCTGAACTGGGAACCTCCCCAGGACTGTTGATGGATCGACGCGCCAAACTTGAATTTCGAGAGGTCACACCATTGTTCTCGCCGATTTTGCCAACAGCACGGGCGATGCAATCTTCGACGACACGCTGAAGACAGCACTCAACGTTTCCCTGCGGCAATCGCCTTTCCTGAATGTGCTCTCCGACAGCGACGTTGCGAATACCTTGCAACAGATGTCCCGTCCGGCCAGTGCGAAACTCACGCCCGAGGTGGCCCGCGAGCTTTGCCTGCGGGCGGGAAGCAAGGCATACCTTGCCGGGTCGATTAGCAGTCTGGGCAGCGAATATGTGCTGGGATTGAAGGCGGTGAATTGCCAAAGCGGAGATACGCTGGCGCAGGAACAGGTGACGGCGGCGTCCAAGGAGAAGGTGCTGGACGCGCTGGGCGAGGAGGCATCCAAGCTGCGCGGCGAATTGGGAGAATCGCTGGCTACGGTGCAGAAGTTCGATGTTCCGCTGGTGCAGGAAACCACATCTTCGCTCGAAGCACTGAAAGCGTACAGCCTTGGCAGAAAGGCCCGTAACGAGAAAGACGAGGCTGCACCCCTGCCGTACAATCAACGCGCCATCGAGCTTGATCCGAATTTTGCCATGGCCTACAGGGAAGTGGGCGGCATCTACGTCGATCTCCGCGAGGTCGGGCGGGCCAGCGAGGACTTCGCCAAGGCATTCCAGTTGCGGGAACATGCCAGCGAGCGGGAAAAGCTGGAGATCATCGGTGGCTACTATCGGTATGTAACCGGAGAACTGGATAAAGCGGCCAAGACGTATCAGGAGGAGATTGAGAGCTACCCGCGGGAAGTCTTAGCGTACAACAGGTTGGGCCTAGTGTTCGCCTCAGAGGGGCAGTATGAGAAAGCCATGGAGATAACTAGGCAAGCCTCGCGCCTCGCACCGGCTCGGGTGTATTTGTACGGGAATCTCGCCGAGTACAACCTTGCCTCGCAACGTTTTGACGAAACGCGGCAGATCATCCATGAAGCGCAGGCGCGAAAGCTGGATTACAGTGTCCACGCCGCTCTCTACGCCCTTGCCTTCCTCGGGGCGGACTCCACGGCGATGTCGGAACAGCAATAGTGGTATGCGGGTCAGCCCGAGTATGAGAACTTTGGACTTGCGCTGGCATCCGACACTGAGGCTTACGCTGGTCATCTAGGCAAAGCGCGGGAGTTGACCAAGCGGGCGGTGGACTCCGCCATCCGGGCGGACAGCAAGGAGAATGGGGCAATGTGGCAGGCGAATGCCGCGGTGCAACAAGCGGCTTACGGCAATCCTGCGGAAGCGCGGCAGGCAGCGGCAGAGGCTTTGAAGTTGGGTCCGACGAGTCAGGGCGTCGAGGCCGAAGCCGCGCTTGCGTTTGCTATGGCGGGCGATACAGTGCGACCTGAGTTCTTGGCACGAGACTTAGGGCAACGCTTCCCGCTGGACACCCAGATGCAGTCGCTTTGGCTGCCCGCGATTCAGGCACAATTGGCGCTGGATAGAAAGAACCCAGTTTCCGCCCTGACTGCCCTGCAAGCTGCTTCACCCGTCGAGTTGGGGCGAATCGGTTTCGTCGCCAATATTTCCTGCCTCTATCCGGTGTACGTGCGCGGAGAGGCTTACTTGGCAGCCGGACAGGGCACCGTTGCCGCCGCCGAGTTTCAGAAGATTATCGACCACAGCGGCATCGTCTGGAACTGCTGGACGGGAGCGTTGGCGCATCTCGGAGTGGCTCGTGCGAACGCCTTGCAATCGAGAACCTCGCAAGAACGAAGTGCGGATGCCGATGCCGCCCGCGTCCGTGCGCTCGCCGCGTACAAACATTTCCTCACGCTCTGGAAAGACGCCGACCCCGACATACCCATCCTGAAAGAAGCCAAAGCCGAGTACGCGAAGTTGCAATAGCCCGTCAGCTACGCGGTAACTTGTACCCGGAATGCACTCCCGTAATTTGAAAGTGCGCCCGCGACGTAGTCAAATCGATTCACTCGCCTCTTCAGAACGATCACGCCACCGAGTTCTGGCCCGTGCCGAAGCGAAGGAACAGACATGAAATTCTTGCAGCGACTCCTCGCAGAGTTTTGCTCCCATCGGTTTACTTGGCCACGAATGAGTGGCGATGGCCAGCACTATCAAATCTGTCTCAGTTGTGGAACTGCTTATGAATATGACTGGAAGAGGATGCAACGTACTGATCGCCTGCTGGTGATGACCGGGCAACACGTCCTCGCGTCGGCGCGACCTCGATCGCCGGGAACTGTCAATTGACTAAGGAAGTTCTGATTCAGTCCCCGAGGTCCTCCGTGTACCTCTGTGTACCCTGTGGTTAATGCCTTTTCGCCGACACTTAATCAGAGTCTCCCTAACACAAATGCCGATAAAATCTGCGATGCCATGAGCGCCACTCTCCGGCCGCTTCCTCACTCGCGACTCCGGCTTCTGAGCGCTTGCCGATGCGTAGGCACGTCGCTAGACTATGCTGTCAGAATTCTTGTGGAAGAAGGACAGGATGCTGAGATTGACCGAGAAGCTCCTAATGCTCCTCGTTGTGAGTGTCCTTGCCATTGGCCCGGGTCTATTCTCCACCTCAGGGGCGCAGGAAAACAGCGTTATTATCAGGCCCGGCTATAAAAAAGGACAACAGAGCCACACCAAGTTGTCTTTCCTCATACCACAAGGCTGGGTCAAGGATGAAAAGGCCGCGAAGAAACTCGGCTTGCACAGTGTTCTCGTGCCCTCGGGAATGACGTTGGAGAATGCAGACAAAATAATCACCATCGCTTTCCAGAAGAAGGACCCCAATAAACCCGAACTCGAAAATCTCAAGAATTTCGTCACGGCTGACCGACAGAATACGCTGGCCCAGTTCCCCGATGCCCAGTTCGAAAAATGGCAACCAGCTAAACTCGATCCCGACAAACTCCACTTCGTGAGTTTCGAAATGTACGGGAAAGAGAAGAACAAGCCCTCTCCGCAGCGGGTTGTCGTCTTGGATGCGGGTGACGGTTATTTCAGCATTGCACTGACTACCAGGACGCGAAATGATCTCCAACTTCCTATGTGCGAGGAATTCTTCAACAGCTTAGGAATCGGACCTTCCCATTAAACCCTACCGTCCAGTTGACGTAATATCCCTGCCACTTATTGACTGTGTTCGTATCTGAAGTTACAGATTTTGCTGGACACAGGTGGAGGTACTTTCGTAACTCTCAGTTGGGCAGTTGACAGCGGTATTCTAAGTTTGATTCTCCCCCTGTTCTTAGCCAAATGCACATCAGGGTGTATTGCGGCTTGTCACCGCGAGGCGATTGTAATGACGATGATGTTTGGCCGGTTCGAAATCCAGAGTGAGCTTTCCAAGTCCGAGGCCGCCTTGATTTATAAGGCGCTGGACACGGAAACCAACCAGATCGTGGCGCTCAAGACGCAGAGTCTGGCGCCCCTCGGCGACCGTGCCGACGCGTTTGTCGAGACGCTGATCGCCGAAGGCGAGAGCACGCGCGACCTCGCCGGCCAGAACATTGTGCTGCTCTACGGCGCCGGCGAGATCGACGGCCAGTACTGCGCCGCCATGGAGTACATACAGGGCAACAGCATTGCCACCATGTTGGCGCGCAAAGAAGGCTTCTCCATCTGGGACCTGCTCGACATTACGCGCCAGGTTTGCGCCGGCCTGGAACACGCTGCCTCGAAGGGTGTGACTCACCATTCGCTGGAGCCCGGCAAAATCATGGTGCAGTGGGACGGGATGGTGAAGATCCTGGGCTTTGGCATCTCCACCATGAGCCTTATTGAGGCGGAATCGGGAAAAGGCTTGGGGCAGCTTATGCCCTACTGTTCTCCCGAACAGATCCGCGGAGAATCGATCGACCTGCGTTCGAACCTGTTTACCTTAGGCACGATCCTTTACGAGATGGTGGTTGGGCGGCAGGCCTTCGATGCCGCAGATCCGGTTACGCTTGTAAGCCGGATCGAAAACGAGATGCCCGCCAGTCCGGCTGCGTTGAATTCCAAGATTCAACCGGCGGTAAGCGCGCTGATTATGAAGGCGCTGGCGAAAGATCCCGGGGAGCGTTATCAGAGCGCGCGCGAGCTGGTGGACGACCTGGAGAAGTGCAAGGACAACGGCAACGGCAACGGCAACGGCAAGAAAACCGCCGCGCATACCAAGAAGACGACCCCCGTTTCCGTCAGTCGCGCAGATCGTGCCGCTGCGGCCAGCAAGTTTGTTTCGGCCGCCTCAAGCACCACCGGGCCCGAGCCTTCCGTTCCATCGGTGGCGCCATCGGTCGCGCCCAAACCTGTTTCTCCGAAAATCGATGCGCCGGTGTTTTCGCCGGTCCATCCGCCGGCAGCCGAAACCAGAGCCGCTGCGGCCGCAGCGACCGGAGGGAGTGCCTCGCGCTTACCCAGGGCCAACTCTAGTTCGGATTCTGATGCGAACTTTGATTCGAACTCTGCCCCGAACTCTGGCGCGGGCTGTATCAGCGACTTTGAAGTAACTGCTCCTGAATCGCAGGTCGGGCGCGGCCCGGCTTTATCGGCGATGGTAGAGCGAAAATCCGAGCGGCATTCGCCTCGCGTGACTTTTGATCCCATGATGGCCGAACCGATGGCGGGCTCATCCGGCAAAAGTTTTTCTGACCTGGCAGAGATGCCTCCTCTTAAGGAACCGGTTTTCGCACCGCCAGCTCCAGAGCCGGATGAGGCGTCGGGCCCTGCGGAGCAGGTTTTTTCACAGAAAGATCCGCGGAAAGAAGAGAAGCCAAGAATCCAGTCGCGGGAAGTCGTGGAAATGGCATTCAAGGAAATCTCGACTATTCCACCGCAGTTGATGCTGTATTCGATCCTGGCCGCGGTTGGACTGATCCTGGTGGTTGCGATCGCCGTCTTTTTCCATGTTCACTCGGAAGACGATGGTTCCACGGCTGCTCCGCGGCCGACGAAAGCAGTAAGCTCAGCCCAACCGGTTGCCCAGAAGCCGGTGGCGCCACGAATCGAGAAACCAGCTCCGCCGGTTGCGGAGCCTGCACCAAGCCTGACGGTACGCCAGATCGAACCGCGCAGGTCGAACAGCAGTCGACGGGCGCCCGCTCCACCCCCAGCCCCGGCGCCGGTCGTGATTTCGGGCCAGGAACTGATTGACTCTAGTCCGCAGGGCGCACAGTTTCAGGTCGATGGAAGCAGCGATCCGTCGTGGATCACACCGTTCACTTTGATGGGCCTAAGTCCCGGCAAGCACATCATCTTTGTCAGCAAATCGGGCTATTCGTCCGAGATGCGGTCGGTCGATGTTGCGGCCGGCAGCAAATCGTCTCTGCTGCTTCATTTGTCGCCGGTCAATGCACTGGTGGTGGTGAACAGCACGCCGCCGGGCGCCGATGTCATCATGGACGGCAGGTCCATTGGGAAAGTAACCCCGGTGCAGTTCGCTGTGGAAAAAGGAACCCACACAGTTCTGTTACGCAAACAAGGATATCTCGACGAGACCGTCACCGCCGATCTCGGTCCCGGGCAGAATTTCCAGTATTCGCCGGTGCTCCGGGCGCTGGGCAACACGGCGGACATGCGGACCGTCGGAAAGCTGAATAAGCTGTTTGGACGCGGCGGAGAGAGCACGGCTGGCATGGGTTCGATCAGCGTTCACACCCAGCCGAAAGGCGCCCAGGTCGCCATCAACCAGCAGGTTCTCGATAAGACGTCGCCGGTAGATGTCATGCTGGGACCCGGGACCTACATCGTCGATGTCACGCTGACCGGTTTCAAGCCAGTGCACAAAGTCGTCAGCGTCGACAAGGGCGGCAAGGCCGCAATCGATGAAATTCTGTCGCGGCAATAGCTGCGATTCGGCAACTTTTTTCGACAGCTAGTCACACTTCTGTGCGGTGGCGCGGGCATTCCCTTCGGTTTTCCTCGCGAAGAGACCCAAATGCCAGGCGCTGCCTAAGGAACCTCTGATTAAGTCAGTTGACGGAGAGCTTTGAAAGGGTATGGCTTCAGCCATGCCGCCAAAGCCAACTGCACCAGCGGCTTTACAGAGTGCCGAAAAACTCGATTTTGTTCTTGCTTTTGGGTGGCGCAGCGGTTCACCGCTGCGATAACTGGCTTGTTTTCAGCGACGGCTTTAGCCGCTGAGGGCCACTGCGTCGCGCGACACGAGTTTTTCAGCAGCCTGTTTAGCCGCTGCGGGTCGTATTTTGACGCAACCTGTCTCTCCAATGAAGACTTAATCAGGGTTTTCCTAAGTGATAAATTGAAACTTGAGCCGCCGTCCGCCCTCCGCAGGTGTAGACTGGCTGAAATAAGAGGGGTTGACACTGTGTCATTGCAGCCTACGCCAGGTAAGTTGAGTCCCGATCTGTTAAACGCCCTCCACGGAATCAAATCGGCTCGGCCGTTCCCCAAAGGTGCGACTCTGTTCCAACAGGGTTCCGCGGCAGCGGGCGTTTATCTGGTGGAGAGCGGCGAGGTTCGCGTCCTGCTGCCAACCGGTCAGAGCCAAAAGCAGCTTCTGGAAGTCGTCGGTCCTGGAACCGTGCTTGGGCTGAGCGAGAGCATGACTGGGGAAAAGTATCGCATCACCGCTGAAGCGGGCGACCAAACGACGGCGGCTTTTATTCCGCGCGAAGAGTTTCTGGAATTTCTGCGTCAGCACGGCGATTACTGCATGCAGGTAGTGCGGCTCTTGAGCGAAGACTTGCACGGACTTTACCACAAATTCCGTAGCATCAGTGCTCATCCCGGGCGTCCGCGGCACCGGCCACTGGACGAGCAGTTGAATTAGCTGTCCTCTCAGCTGTCAGCTCTTCCCTAGAGCTCGTTTCATAAGTTTCAACTCGGAAGGCGCGTCCCTCATTGGGCTTAAAGCCGCATTCCTCCAGGCCTGAACGGCACGGCTGAACAGGCTGCGGAAAAACTCCGATTCGGGCGGTTTTGGGAAGGGCACGACTTCAGTCGTGCCGTTAAGTCGTTGAAAATGTGTCCGCGCTTTAGCGCCTGAGGTGTGCTTCTTTCGCCCTCGACGACTTTTTCCGCAGCCTGTGAAGCCGTGCCCCACGCAAAACCGACTTATGAAACCAGCTCTAAGAGATTCAGAACTGACAGCTGACAGCTAGTTCGCTTTGAAGTTGACCGTGATCTGCGTCTGGATTTCAACTGGTTCGCCATCGAGGTAGTAGGGCTTGTATCTCCACTGGCGGACAGCATCGAGCGCGGCGCGCGCAAGCACGGCGTCTCCCCTAAGTACTTTCGGATTGATTACATTTCCTTCTCTGTTGATGGTGGCTTCGATCTGCACTGCGCCCTCCGCATGAGCCTTGAGTGCGGCTGACGGATAGATTGGTTGTACCCGCTTGATCAGCAGTCCCTGGGACACGCCCTGGGAAATTTTTATTGTTGCCAGCGAGGGCTTGGGAAGATTGGACGATGCCGAAGAGATCAGGCCTTTCAAGTTGCTCTCGTCCGCCGATGCAACGGTGAGCGGGCTGGGAAGCGAAGGCGCGGACTCCTCGGCTTGGGCCGGCATTCTGCTTCCCGACTTCACGTGTAGGGGAGCCGAATCTTTCTTCGTTCCCGGTTCAGAGTTTGCGGCCACGCTCGCGTCGATTCGGGTCACCCGAGAGTTGCTCGCGCCAGCCGATGGCTTGTTCTGGGGCGCCGCGGTAGCCGTTTTGGGAGCTAAGGTTTTGCTGGCGGAACTCGCCGGGGCGGGTGTGCTCGTCGAAGGCGCTGCTTCTGGGGACGACATCGGCGCCACAGCAGGAGCGGGTTGCCTCGAGTCTTGGGGTTGAGGCGAGCTTACGGGCTGCCGCGCTGGGGTTTTGCTCGACTTGCCAAATTCGCCATAACCGAGGTAGCCGAGCGCGGCCAGAGCCAGGACCGCAACAACTACCATCAGGATTTTTCTGACGCCGCCCGCTCCCCTGGAATCGTCTTCGTCCAAGGCAACGGCAAAAGACGGCGCGCCGGTAGTGCTCACCGAGTTGGACGTTGGCAGCGCGACGGTAGCGGCCCCGGGCGACGAACTGGCCGGCTCTGATCCAGCCGTCTTCGATCCAGCGGCCTTCAATTCAGCGCTCTTCGATTCAAAAACCTTCGACTTAAAGATCTTGATTTCTTTCGCTGGCGCAGCCGTCACTTCTTTTGCCGGTGCCGGTGCTGCTGCTGATCCCGGGGCCGACGTGAAAGTGGAACTGGCATCTTGCGCTGCTACGGACGGGGCGGCGGTGTTTGCAGCCTTGTTTTTGAACAAATCGTTTTTGACTACATCATTTTTGACTAAGTCGTTTTTAACTGCGCCAGCGAATTCGGGCTGCCGCGATTCCAACGCCGGCCCGGCGGCTATGGCAGTCTTGCTTTGTGCTGCGGGCGCAGGAACGACCGCCGGATTGTCCTCAACTTTTGCCAACGCCGTCATTGTCCGAAGCCCCGCCGCCAGCGCTTCCGGCATGGCCGCCGTCATCGGTGCTTCAATCGGTGCTTCAAATTCAGGAAGTTCGGGAGCGCCGAGCGGTGGAGCACTGGCGGCAGAGCTTCGACTCGCCAGTGGGAATGAATTGCCGGCGGATATGGGAGTTGTTTTTGCCTGCATTCCGTGAGCTGCCGCGCCGGCAGCATCGGAGTTTTTGCGCAGAAGTCCGCGCGCGACCCGAAGCGTTCCCTTCGCCTGTTCGACATTGATCGGTTTGGTGAGCACCAGGTTGGCGCCGATGCGGTAGGCCTTGGCCACGCCCGCTTGTCCTTCGACCAAAGCGAGGGCCAGCGAACTCTGATTGGTGCTGGAGTTTCTGGCGCTCTTCAACAGCAGGGAAGCGTTCTGCTCGTTCTCGCAGTCCACCGCGATGGCGTCGTAACGCTGCGTCATCAACTTCTTGACCGCCGCAAAAGGTTCGTTAACCGCCTCCACGCTGAAGTCCAGTTCGCTGAACACCTGACTTACCACGCGAGCTAGTTTTTCATCGGAACAGAAGAGTAAAGCTTGGTAACCCATGATGAGGCCATCCTAGGTAATGAAGTGGGTACCAGCAAGTTACGTGGGTAATTAAGAGGAGGTCGATGGTCGATAGTCGTGAGTCGTTCGCTAACGACGACGACGATGACCGATGACCGACGACCAACGACCGACGACTAACGACCGACGACCAACGACATCCTGCTAAGGCCGCTGAAAATCGACGAGCACGACGGTCTGGAAGGGCTGAGCCTTGCCGTCGCGGACGTACGGCCGATAGCGCCACTGCTTCACGGCGTTGATGGCGGCAGTTGCCAACACCTCGTTTCCCTCGACCAGTCGCACGCCCTCAACCTTGCCGTTCTCATCCACGACCTCCTTGAGGACAACCGTTCCTTCCGCCGCCCCGGAGCGCGCTTCGACCGGATATTTCGGCGCAATGCTGTAGGCCAGCCGGTTCTCGGCACCCTTGGAAGAGAGAACGATAGCGCTGCTCTCCCCCGGCAACTCGGCGCCGGACGAAGTCGCAACCGTGGCGTCTTTTTTGCTGTCGCTGGGCTTGGTTGCGGACATTGTCGGCGAAACAGTTGCTGACCCCGTTGGCGAACTGGTTTTGGAATCTGGGGCGGTTGTTGGTGTCTTGTTCTCATCGGTCGCCGCTTTGGGCGCAGGTGCCGCGGTTGTAGCCGGAGCCAGTGGAGTCGAACGCTTTGTTGGAATTGGAGCCGGACTCGGCGGCAACCCCATTCCGCCGAGGGCCAGCATGCGATCAATCTGCGGTTGGGCGATGGCTCGGAATCCCGGCTGATACGTCCATAGGGCATAGAAGCCGCCGCCGGCGAGCGCGAGCATCAGCAACGCGACCAGCATGCGCCTTTTGTGCCGGCCTTGCGGGTGGGACGGAGAGGCCGGTGCGCCAGATTTGGCTGCAGCCTGAGCCGGCGTTGCTTTACTCGGTCCCAAGCTTTTCAGTTGCGATGCCGCCAGTTCCTTTTCTTCCAGTTCCGCCAGCACTGGATCGTCGGAAGGTCTTAGCGGGCGCCCGGCTTTCCGATTTTCCGAAACTGCGGGAGCCGAAGTTGACTCTGACAAAGAAGATGACTCTGTCAAAGATGATGCTGAAACGGACGCGGGCTTCGCATTCAACTTTGGAGCAGCTGGTGTGGCATCGATTTCGTCTACAGCGGAATGCATCTTCGAGGTGACGGTCGACGCGGAGAGCGTCGCGGCTAAAGCGCCGGAAGCGACGCTGGGAGCGACGACTAGAGCGACGCTTGGAGCCGCGGTTGGAACAAAGCTTGGAGCGGGCTCCGCAAAGCTAGTCAGTTGCGAAGAAACGGCTGCGGCCGCTGCTGCCTGTGCGCGTTCCTCAGTCGGCGCCGCGCTGGTCGGGGCCGCGCTGGACACGGCCGCGCTCGCTAGCTGCGGCGGAACACTCTCGTTGGTCTGAACGTCTTTTCGCACACGGCTGACTGCGGTGCGGATGGTGCTCCGCGCCTGGTCTTTCGCAACCGGCTTGGTAAGAATCAATTCCGCGCCCAGCCGAAAAGCGGTGGGCAGGCCGGCGCGTCCATCGACAATGGCGATCGGGACAGGGTTGTTGCCGCTTTTTCCGCGACGGCAAACGTCAAAAATCAGCTTGGCCGCCGGCAGATTTTCGCAATCGACCAACACCAGGTCGAAGCTGCGCGAATTGATCCTTTGGGCAGCCGAGGCTCCATCCAGGGGACGCTCGCAAGTTACCGACATCTCTTCCAAAACTCCAGTAATTGCGCTGACCGCCTGGTCATCCGGCGACAACAGCAGAGCATGAGGCATAGCTCTTTCATGCTAGGAACCGCCATCGAAAGCCGCAAGTTACCGGGGTAAGGGGGGCGTGCTGTGGCGGCCGAGATCGCGCGGGTGCCCCACTCATCGCGTTCTTTGCGATGAGTGGGATGTGGCGCCGCACGCGGAGCCTGGAGGCCGCGGAAAAACTAACGTTTCGTATCAGGGCATCGCTTTATAGTTTGCTGAAAAACTCCGAAATCGGCCCGGAACGGGAAGGGCACGGCTTTAGCCGTGCCACTACCGGCCAATAAAAATGCGGGCTTTAGCCCCTGAGGGCCGGACACCTGCTCGGAAAACCATTTTATGAGACCAGTCCTAATCAGGACACCCAGCTCGCCGCAAGAAGATGACCTGTTTGCGTTCTCTAGGTAGCGATTGGTAAGACTATCTGTGCCAGTATAGGAGGCTTACAGAAATGCGCGGAAAATTGGTGTGTGGTCTGATCGCGGGTTTAGTGCTTGTCTCGCAGCTCTGCGCCCAGAGTGCCCAGGTTCCTACGTCAGTTGATTCGACTTTGGTGCTGGATGCAGCTGGGGCCGAGCAGCGGAAATCATTGGGAGCCATTTATTTAATTGTATGTCCGGAAACTGGTGCGGGAACGGGATTCCTCCTTGAATCGGGTGTTATTGTCACAAACGCTCACGTTGTCGGCACCTGCAACGACCAAAATCTATTCGGTCTCACAGCCGAGAACCACCAGATCAAATTTCATAAGGTCATTACCGACACGCACCGCGACCTAGCTCTACTCATACCCAGTAGCGCTATGAAAGGAGGGCTTAAACTTGCGAACAAGGATAACCCTGTCCCAGGTACCACGGTTTCAACATGGGGCTATCCGCTTCTGTATAACGGCGCGTCTCCCTTGCTTAGCGTTGGGTACGTTTCCGGTTATCGCAAGGACGACTCGAGCGGCTCATCGGTGAAGCACATCGTCGTGAACGGTGCCTTCAATCATGGCAATTCAGGCGGACCGCTTCTAGTGTCCTGAGTCTAAAGTTCGTTTACAAAAGCGAGCGACGGAATCCAGAATTTGGTCGGCGGACTTGGTCCAGACAAAGGGTTTCGGATGTTGGTTGTGATGATCGATGAACTGGCGGATGGCGTTCTCCAACTGCAGCGTGCTGCGGTGCACCCCGCGCCGGATCTGCTTTTGGGTCAACTCGGCAAAGCAGCGCTCCACCAGATTCAACCAGGACGCCGACGTGGGAGTGAAGTGCAGGTGGAAGCGGGGACGTTTGGCCAGCCAACGGCGAATCCGTTGGGTTTTGTGGGTGCCGTAGTTGTCCAGGATGAGGTGGACGTCCAGTTCTGCGGGCACGTTCTGCTCGATGGTGTCGAGGAAGCGGCGAAATTCGCGGGAGCGATGCCGGCGATGCAGTTGGCCCAGCACGTGGCCGCTGGCCACGTCGAAAGCGGCGAACAGGCTGGTGGTACCGTGGCGCTTGTAGTCGTGGCTGCGACGTTCCATCTGTCCGGGGCGCATGGGCAACAGGGGTGCGGTGCGGTCCAGCGCCTGAATCTGGCTCTTCTCGTCCACGCACAGCACCAGGGCGCGGTCGGGCGGGTTGAGGTAGAGGCCGACGATGTCGCGGACTTTGTCGATAAACAGCGGGTCGCGGCTCAGTTTGAAGGCCTGGCTGCGGTGCGGCTGTAGCGAAAAGGCGCGCCAGATGCGGCTGATGCTGCTCTGGCTCAGTCCGGCAACTTGGGCCAGAGAACGCGTGGACCAGTGGGTAGCGGCGGGCGGTTGGCTTTCCAGAGTGCGCGCCAGCACGCGTTCGACCGCAGCATCGCTCAGGCGGCGCCGCGTGCCGGGACGGGGTTCATCGAGCAGGCCATCCAGGCGCAGCCGCAAGAACCGCTGTCGCCACTTGCCCACTGTCGCCAGCGTGACATGCACACGGCGGGCCACTTCGGTGTTACTCAGCCCTTCGGCGCTAAGCAGCACGATGCGGGCGCGCAAGGCCAGGGCCTGCGCCGTCTTCGGACGGCGAGCCCATTCCAACAACTGCTGTTGTTCGGCAGGGATAAGAGTCAGGGGCGAGAGCGGGCGACCGAGAGCCATACAGTTCCTCCTGCTTATATCAGATGCAGGAAGAGCCGTTACTTATTAAACGAATATTAGACTCAGTACACTAGTTGCCCACAGTAATGAAGTTATCGGGATCGTGGTGCTCACTTATCACTTCTATCCCCCCGAGGTGAAGGCAACTATCGACAGCTTGAGCAAGCAGAAATTCGGCTTTATGTGGAGCCGACGTAAGCCCGACGGAACAACCGAACAAGTCAGCGAAGCGCAAATTACTGCCGCCGTTTTGGAGGAGTTTTACGAGAAAACCCAGGTCATGATTGGAGAGGCTATCTCTGCGTCGGAATTAGTTGCGGTTCTCAAGGAACACGCAGCGGAGCTACCGAAGGCGGATGCCGGAAAGGATGCCAGTCGGTAAGGCCAGTTTCCGGGCGTCCGTGCGCGGCGCCTACGCCGCCTCCGGGCCTTCTGTCTTCAGATCGCGGAGTCAGCCGTTCAAATGCATTCTTCAACGAATCGTGTTCTTTCCATTTGCGAAAGTCCCCGATATGCCTGGTTCGTCGAATGTCTGCCGCCCAGGCCCGGTCGGAATGCATCACGGCGTCATCCAACCGAATCGGAAAGAGCACGGTGTCTCCAGGCGAGCGGTGTTCCTTCTCGATCGCCGCCTGAACTTCGCGCTCGACCCACGGGCTATTGACGGAGTTTTCGGACAGAATGATCAGCAGCTTTTCATATAGTCGAATGCTCCGCTCAATTTCTTCTTGGAATTTATCGCCAATCTTCAGGTCGTGCGGCGCGAACCAGCAGCGGACGCCTTTGTTCTGCAAATCCGCGTGCAGGCGGTCGGAGAATTCCTGATCTTTGGTGGAATAGCTGATGAAGCAAGAATAGAACTCAAGGGCCTTCCCGGTGAGAGATCCCATGTACTCAATAAAGTTGTCGGGAACGCCGGCCCCGCGCAAGAATGCCAGCGGAATGTTTCCATGGAGCGGTAGATGGTGTCGATGTCGATCGTCGACGGACCGACGTGCCGCACGGTCTCAAGGCCCTTCACGTTGCTCAGGTCGTTGTCCACGAAGGTCGTCCAGCCGATGATCGCCTCCGTCAGGTTCGCCTTGCTGAGGTTTGCGCCGGTGAGTCTCGCTTTGCTGAGTTTCGCTCCGATGAGTTCCGCCCAGATGAGGTTTGCCCGAGTGAGGTGCGCGCGGTAGAGGTCCGCCCCGCTGACGTCCGCCTCGACGAGATCCGCCAGGACGAGTTCCGCTCCGCGGAGGTTTGCCTTGCTGAGGTTTGCCTCGGTGAATTTTGCGCTGGTAAAGTTCGCCCCGCTGAGGCGCGCCCACCTGAGGTTCACCCGTCTGAGATCCGCCCCGCCGAGGTCCGCATTGCGGAGATCCGGGGCTATCTCGTTGTTTGCCTTTCTCCAGTCATTCCAAGCCTCTACGCCTTCCTTGAGTTTTGCCAGATGTTCACGGTTCGCCATGGCGCTAGCCTTTCGTTGGCGCTCATCATACCCCATCGGGCCATGGGGTCAATCAGGCCATCAGGCGATCTAAAACCTTGCTGGATTCTCGATGACTCCTTGCGGGTCTGGGGCATAATGATAGAGGAGGTCGCTCCGATGACCATTCAAATCACCAAACCCGAAGTCGAGGCGCTCATCAATGAGCGTCTCCAGACCGGCAGATTTAAGGACGCCGAAGATGTGGTGTATCAGGCGCTTCAGTCTTCGCCCCCGACGGCGGCAGCCACACCAGAACTCAACGCGCCGCCCGCGAAGGATATTGTCGAGCTCTTTGCGCCCTTGCGAGGCCTTAATCTGGACTTCGGCCGCAACCCATCAACCGGACGACCGGTGGAGTTGTGAGCGGCTATCTTCTCGATACCAACGTCCCGTCGGAATTCAGCCGGGATCGGCCCGAGCCCCGCGTCGCGCAGTGGCTCAAGACACAACCTGCGACAACGCTGTTTCTCAGCGCCGTCACGATTGGTGAAATCCGCAAGGGACTCACCGTGCTTCCCGCAAGCCGCCGCCGTTCCGAACTTGAGACGTGGTTTCACACGGACCTGCTGGTATGGTTTCGTAACCGCATCCTGCCCGTTACCCATGCCGTCGCCGATCGGTGGGGCGTCTTGGATGGTCAATGCCAGCTACGAGGAACGCCGCTCAATACGGCGGACGGCATGATTGCCGCAACCGCCATGGAACATGGCCTCACGGTTGTTACCCGCAACGTGAAGGACTTCGCCGGTCTTGGCGTGGATATCTTCAATCCTTGGGAGATATAAGGCCGCGCGAAAAAACGGTGGTCGCATCGGCCTCCGGGCGCATTAGTTTGACCGCGCTTTCGCAGCACGATAGTATCGGTTCCATGGCCAAGGCGCGCCACCACTTCAACATCATGCTCCGGCCCGAGCCGGAGGGCGGCTACACCGCGCTCGTGCCGGCGCTTCCGGGTTGCGTAACCTACGGTCGGACGGTGGATGAGGCGCGAGAAATGGCCAAGGACGCCATTTCTGGCTACATCGCCAGCCTGCGCAAGCACAAGGATCCTATCCCTAGCAGATGACAACACCCTAGCCTCGCTCGACGAACCCTTTTTTCATCACAAATCATCTGTGCAAATCGTCACAGACATCGAACCACCCATCGGCGACAATGGAGATGACCTGTAGGCCAGGGCCGAGGTGCGCTCGTCTCCCAAGACCGCCCTCGAAACCGCCCCAATCCCATTTTGGGGCGCTCTTTGACAACCAGTCGAAGCAAAATCGCCGCTAAGTCATTGATTCTGGAATATCTTACCTCTAAGTCATTTAAACTCAAAGATTTTGCGGAAATTTCTTCCTAACCTTATGATTCCACTAGATAGGGGGAGGGGGGTACCCGATGGTACCCGATGCACAACATCTCTTGCGCGACTACTAAGAAAAAGCTGAAGCACCGTTAGCAGCAAGAGACGCGCGGGTTCCCAACACACCGAGACCGAGGACGCGGATTTGTATCCGCAGCCTGCTCGCCCCTCCGATGCAGTGTAAAATTAAGGGTCGCGGTCATCCGCGCTAACATCGAATAATATCCCGTCCCGGAAAGGATCTCCCAATGGCCACCATGGAAGCCCCACCCCGTCTGCAGGTCCGCCTGCACGAAGGTGCGTTCAAGAATGAATCGTTTGTCGATTTCAGCAAAGAAGACAATGTGCGCAAGATGCGCTCCGCCATCGCTAAGGTGCGTGGCCAACTGGGCCGCGAGTATGACCTGATCGTCGGCGGCAAGCGCGTCAAGACCTCTGAGAAGATCCGTTCCATCAATCCCGCCAAGCCTTCGGAAGTGGTCGCGGTTCACCAGAAATGTGGGAAGGAACACGTCGAGCCCGCTGTACAGGCCGCTCTGAGCGCGTTTACCCACTGGAGCCGCACTTCGGCTGAGGAGCGGGCGTCGTTCTTGTTTCGCGTCGCTGATGTGATGCGCGAGCGCAAACTTGAATTTATGGCTTGGCTGGTGTTTGAAGTTTCCAAGAACTGGTTCGAGGCCGATGCCGATATCTCCGAGGCCATCGATTTCTGCGAATTCTACGCGCGCGAGGCGTTGCGCTTTGCGAAAGCCGAGCCGCCCGTGCAACTGCCGGGCGAGCGCGACACTCTGGCCTACATTCCGCTCGGCGTCGGCGCTGTGATTCCGCCGTGGAACTTCGCCTGCGCCATCATGGCCGGCATGACGCTGGCTTCGATCGTCAGCGGCAACACTGTCGTCCTGAAGCCGTCCAGCGATTCGCCAACGATTGCGGCGAAGTTTGTGGAATTGCTTGAAGAATGCGGAATGCCCGATGGCGTCGTGAACTTCTGCCCCGGCGGAGGCGCGAGCTTTGGGGACGCGCTGGTGGCGCATCCGAAGATTCGCTACATCGCTTTCACCGGCTCGCGCGAGGTTGGACTGCACATCAACCAGACGGCCGCGCACCAGCAGCCGGGCCAGATCTGGATCAAGCGCACGATCCTCGAAATGGGCGGCAAAGACGCCATCATCGTCGATGCCGACGCCGATATCGACTCCGCCGTCGAAGGCGTCGCGGCATCAGCTTTCGGCTTTCAGGGCCAGAAGTGCTCGGCCTGCTCGCGCGCTATTGTCGACGAACGCGTCTATGACAAGTTTCTCGAGAAACTGAGATCCCGCGCCGAGCGCATTACGGTCGGCGATCCCACGATGAACCCGAACATGGCTGCGGTCATCAACGAAGGTTCGATGAACGACATTCTTCGCTATATCGAGATCGGCAAGAAAGAAGGACGCCTGATCACCGGCGGCGCGCGCGACACCAGCGCCAACAACGCCGAAGGCTACTTTATTCAGCCGACGGTAATTGCCGACATCGCGCCGAAGTCGACGTTGGAGCAGGAAGAAATCTTTGGCCCGGTGCTGGTGGTGATCAAGTCGCGCAACTTCGACCACGCGCTGGAGATTGCCAACGACACCGAGTTCGGCCTAACCGGCGCCGTTTACTCCAGTTCGCGCGAGAAACTGGATCGCGCTGTGCGCGAGTTCCACGTGGGCAACCTCTACCTGAACCGCAAGTGTACGGGAGCGATGGTGGGCGCGCACCCCTTCGGTGGTTTCAATATGTCGGGCACCGATTCGAAAGCCGGCGGCCCGGACTATCTCTACCTGTTCACGCAAGCGAAGAGCGTGGGCGAAAAAATCGTGTAGAGACGGGGCTCGCCCCGTCTTACTGCGCCGCAGGAGACGCGGTAACCCGCGTCTCTACGGGAAGTTCGATTCCAAATTGTGTTATAGTCTCGGGCCATGCCAGCGAAACGCACTCTGCCTCGTTGCATTGTATGCGCCGTTGTCCTGACGGTTTCCCTGGCTGCTCAATCGGTCCATCGCGACATCACGATTGAGGACGAACGTGAGCCCGCGCCTCGCTTTCACGCCAAGACGCTCGCAGGCGAGCAGTTCACGAACGATTCGGTGAAAGGGAAGGTGGTCCTTTTTCAGTTCTGGACGACTTGGTGTCCCTACTGCAAGAGCGAGGAAGCTTTGGTAAACGAGATCACCACGGAATTTTCCGCCAAGGGTCTGGTAGTGCTCGCGGTTGACGTAGCTGAGTCCAAGAAGGTTGTGCAGCAATATTTGAGAGACCATCCGCGCAAATGTCGCATCGTGCTGACCGGAGACACGAATCTAGCCGCCATGTACGCCGCCAATCGCTATCCGATTTATGTCGTAGTCGATCGCGAGGGCAAGATTGTCGATACGCTGCGCGGAGCAGGTGGAGAGCGGCGTCTACGCAGATCGCTGACGCGTGCCGGTCTCGAGTCCAAAGGCTCCGACTAATTGTTTTTGGGTAAATACAAAAGGCCGCCCACAGCGGCCTTCTTGCTATTGGAGCGGAAGCGGTTCAGTTGCTGATTCCCGCACCGTGCGAGGGTTGCGGAACCGCCGCCGCTGCGGTGGCGGCTGCGGCTTCGTTCAAGATGCGGTGGTGAATGGTGAACAGCGCCAGTTCCAACCGGTCCGATACGCCGATCTTGTCGTAGACGTTGCGCAAGTAGTTCTTGATCACCTGCTCGGTCGTCCCCAACTGAGTGGCGATTTCCTTGTTCTTGTAGCCTTGCACAATGAGCGCCACGATGCGCAGTTCCTTGGCCGTCAAGCGGTCACGGACGCGCAGCCCGACCATATCGTTTTCGGTGAGTTCGCTCGGCACCGCCATGTCCTGCACCCAGTTTTCGCCCCGGGCGATTTTGCGGACACAGTCGACCAGCGCTGGGCTGGTGACGTTGCGATAGACTACGCCATGAGCGCCTGCCGCCATGTAGCGCTGCGCGCTCTCGCCGGTGTCGGCGAGGACTACGACGCGGGTCCGGTTCTTGTTGGCAGCCGAGAGAACGGAGTTGAAGTCGGAGTGAAAACCTCCGGCAATGATCAGCACGGCGGCGCGAAACTTGTCGAGCGCCATGAACATCTGCTCGGCAGTTTGCGCCTGGGCCACAATGCGCATTTCGTCTTCTACGGCCAGCACCTTGGCGATGCCGGCGCGGAAAATCGCCTGATTATCGGCCAGAATAAGTTTCAGCATGGATCCCGCTCCCGGTTAAGTGTTGCGAACGAATTCGTAAGAATCGATTACGCAAGCGACGCCCCGGCTGTCCCCGGGCCCGGCGCTGGCGTTGGGCTCATCGGTCCGCACGACGCGGCCGCGGCACTGAATCACAACATCTTCCTTGCCGCCCGTGACTTCCGGCGGCAGGGTGATCTCAAACTCTACGGGCGAGCCGACCTCGAGTGCAGCGTCGGCGCGGATGTAGACACCGGCGGCACTCAGATTGCCGGTCATGCCGATACTGGCGTCACCCACGGCATCTTCCCTATGAATCTTGATCGGCAATTGCAGCGGAAACCTTTTCCCGGTACGCGCTTCGGACACGACTCCTCCTCTGCCGTCGCTCTGCGCTGCAACCTAAACGCAGAAAACCAAGCCAGAAAACCAAGCCAGAAATCACGGAATTCCAGCCCAAAGGCTGACGAGCAGCTATCGGGGTTATATCACGGAAAATAGCGCAAAAGAAGCCCAGATTACCGAAGTAATCCCGGTAGGAACTAGGTGCCTCCCCGCGCCCAGCCGAGGACTCAGACCCACTGGAGCCCCAATGTGAGCAAAAATCCCGCATTCTTGGCCGTTGACCCGCATCTTCAGCCGCTAAGCATGGCGCACTTCGCGCACTATCATTACCCTCCGACCATGTCCGCCAACCGCCAAGGACGCACTTGAACCGCCGCCAAACGGGGTAGTCCTGCGGATGGAGGGGGACGTGGTCATCTTGCTGATGGGGTGTCGGGGGCGGGGAAGACGACGGTCGGCCAGTTGGCTGGCGTCGCAACTCGGATGGGAGTTCGTGGAGGGAGATGACCATCATCCGGCAGCGAACGTGAAGAAAATGCGGAACGGGATCCCGCTGGCCGACGCCGACCGCGCGCCCTGGCTGGAGACTTTGCGTGCCCTGATTGCCGGCTGGACCGCTACGGGAAAGAATGCGGTACTGGCTTGTTCGGCGCCGAAGCGGGCGTATCGAAAGAGCTTGCGGGTCGCACCGGATGTTTAAGTCGTCTATCTGAGGCGAACGCGGGCGCGCGTCCCTCCTGAATCGCGGCGAGCACCCTGACGAAAACCCCTGAGAACCGAGACGGAACACCGCACTAGGCGCTTCTGATGGTTGATCCTCTCTTCGCCACTTTGGCCCCGTCGAACTCACATGGGCTCGTCCTCGTTTCCCGTTGGGGGCATGAGCATCCCCTCTGTCGACGATGCTCGCTGGCACTACCGATCTTCCCAGTCGCTCTCGCTTGGAGGGTCGAACAACTCAATCGGGAAGTGATACCCACGCTCGAATAAATCCTCGATGCTGAGGGTTGCTCGTGGTTTTGTGCCGAGGTGCGTTGAACGAATCCCACCCGGGAAGGTCCCCCAAAGGAAGCCGCTCAAAAAGCCGCCGCCCTTCAGCACTCCGCGATGAAGGGTGCGGTGATTGACGACCTCGTACGAAAACTGACCGTTCAAGCCAGAGCATGGTTGAAAACAATAATATTTCTGCTTGCCCAGATGCCGCTCACAAGATCCAAGCCAGGATACCTCGACGGGAAGCCAAGGAAGTCGAAGGCGAAATCGGCGGATGGTTATTGAAGTACTGGCATCGATGCGGATGGGAAGTGCAATCCCCGTGGCGCGTGACTTTGGGAAAAATTGCGTGGCCCTGAGCTCGGTAAGAACGTGCAACGGGGTCTGCAGATGCTCATAATCAACTGGGCAGCCAACGGAGTTCAGCCGATGAAGCATCTCCCACTGCTCGGACTGTAGTGCTCTTTTGCTCATCATATTTTGGCTGTTTCTTGCAGTTTATGTACTTCCTGTACTTCGTGTACGTCTTCTTCTCGGTGTTGGAATCCATCCCGTCTGGAATCATTCAGTTCCTCGCACTGGAGGCAATCGTCCACCGGGTTCTGCATGGAAAGGACGTTGTAGGCAGCTGCGAGCTGATGGATGAGTTTGGGAGTCTCGCCGATCAGCGGCAGTTCGTAGCCCGGGCCGTGCCGTTCTGTCCACAGCCCTAGCTTTTTGCGCATGATCCCACCTACCGCCTTCGGCGTAAGCTCAAGATTCTCATGCCGTCCGAGAAGTATCCCGTTGGCAAGTTTTGTGACTTCGAGCACCGGCGCCTTCGGCAGGTGCTCGTGACACAGCGCAAGTAGTGCTTCCAAAACCACTGCACCCAGACCCTGCGACTGCTCAACTTTGCACTGCTCATCCATGCGTGAAAGAGCATCCACTATGCGACCTTGAAGCGCTGGCGATCCTTCGACGGAGGCGCCGAGAATGCGAGCCAAAAGACGAGTGTCGGGTGCGAACTCTGGCTGATCAAAGTGCGAGTCGGTCACCAACCTGTGCTGAGAAAGGCGGTAGCGCATAAGACGGGGCTGAAATTTTTCTGCCAGTTCCTGCGCTTCGTGAACAAAACCACCTATCCTACCGTTGCGAGACTGGGCATAAATGGCGACAGTACGGAAAATCTGGTGTGGGGTTGCCCACGGGATAGCAAGGGCCTCAAAGAAATGGAACCCTTTGGCTTCGGTCACAACTGGCTTGCCGAAAAGAGCGATGTGTTCCAGTCGGCGTATATCGCCGCCTCTTGCAATATGGTGGGGTTGACCGAGCGTTTGAAAGAAGCGAAGGGTGATTTTAATCATCTCCCCGATATGCCGAACGCTCCCGTGGTGCTCGTCTCGTTCTTGGAACGGACAGACGAGAATAAGATGGACCCCGCAAACGCACAGTACAACTGGTACACGGGCATGTGCTTGGCGTGGGTATTCCGGTGAAGGTGAACGCTGATTCCGGAGGGAAGCCGAACGGCATTCCGGAGCGAAGCGACGCTGGCGTGATGATTGTGCAAGAAGTGTTCGGCTTCGTCAACTGAAAGTGTCCGGAGCGGGTCCGGAGCGGAGCGGAGGAGCTTGGGCGGGGATTTGGGGTGCAGGGGAAAGGGGCAGCCCCTTTATCCCCTGCTTCTCTACGTAGAAGAACGACTCATTCCTTCTTCTCGTCCGGAAGATTGGTTTTTTTGCGCATCGATTCTCCGCGCATCTCGATACGATGGGCATTGTGCACCAGGCGGTCGAGGATGCCGTCGGCGATGGTGGGATCGCCGATCTGCTCGTGCCAGCGCGAAACCGGCGGCTGGGAAGTGAGGATGGTGGAGCGAGTCTGGTAGCGATCCTCGCAGATCTCCCAGACTTCGCGTCGCTCCGCTTCACTCAGTGGGGCCATGGCCCAGTCATCGATGACCAGAACATCGATACGACTGAGACGTGCCAGGAAGTGGCGCAAGCTGCCATCGGCTCGGGCCAGGGCCAGTTCCCGAGACAGGGCAGCGGCGCGGAGATAGAGTGCCGAGTACCCGTCGCGACAGGCTTTCTGCGCCAACGCCGATGCGAGGAAGCTTTTGCCCACGCCGCAGGGTCCGATCACGAAAATGTTCTCGTGATTACGGACCCAGCCGGAGTCTTTGGCCAGAGCGCGCACGACTGTCTTTTCCAGGCCTCGCGCCGCTCGATAGTCGATGTCCTCCATGCAGGCGGGTCCCCGCAGCTTGGCCGCTTTGAGTCTTCGTGCCAACGCCTGGTTCTCTCGCCAACTCCATTGCTGATCCACGAGCAGAGCGAGTCGTTCCAGGAAACTTAACTCGTTCACAGTCCGATCTTGTTCCTGTGCTTTCAAGGCGTCGACCATGCCGTGCAACCGCATGGCCAGCAGTTTTTCCATCATCGGCTGGTTCAGCATGAGCGGGGTCCTCCTTGGTCGAAGTAGCGGGCGCCGCGGAGGTTGTCATGCGTCAGAGGTGGAGAGCCGGGTTGTGGTGGAGACAAAGGAAGGGCGTCGAGCGAGTTCTTCAGGATCGACTTCACGCTCTGGTAGCGACAGGCCTGGGCGAGGATGGCCCGTTCGGCAGCGGCTTCCATGCGTTGCGCCGAGTACTGCTGGGCCAAACGAATAATGCCCAGACAAGAACGGTAGCCCATCTCCGGGTGGGGCTTGTCGTTGAGGATGCGCTCGAACAACTGCGCCGTCTGCGGGCCGATACTGCGCGCCCAGTTCACCATGCGCGAGGGCGGCCACTCCAGATGAGCTTGATGGCTTCTGGGACGGTGCTCGCCATTCGTGATGGTTTGACCCCGCCCGCGACTGCGCATGTGCGAGGCGATCCGGTTGCCCTGGTAAAAGATCTCCACCGTGGTTGGGGTGGAGCGGACTTCCACGACTTGCTGCACCAGAGTGTACGGCACACTGTAAAAGTTCCCATCGAAGGCAATGTGGTAATCGATGTTAACAGTGGCACGCGACCACTGGCTCATGTCGAAGCGCTCGGCCGGTAACGAGGCCAGCGCCGGTTTCTCCAGGCTGTGAAACAGACTGGAGCGCGATCCGTCTCGCTTGCGAAAAGGACGCTCGTTCAATCGCACCAGCAGTTCGCGGATCGCCTGGTTGAGTTCCGGCAAGCTGAAGAACTTGCGGTTCCGCAGCGCCGCTATGATCCAGCGTTCGCATACTTGCACCGCGCTCTCGGCCTTGGCCTTGTCGCGCGGTTTGTAGGGACGCGCCGGCACCACGCCCATTCCGTAGTACACCGCGAACTCTTGATACGTGGGATTGAGATCGGGATCATAGCGGCAGGCGCGCGTCACTGCCGTTTTCGTGTTATCGGGTACCGCCAGCGTCGGCACCCCACCGAAAAATTCCAGCCCATGGATGTGGGCTTGAATCCAGGCTTCCATCTGCTGATCGCGAGTCGCTTCCGCGTAGGTGTAAGAACTGGCCCCCAACACGGAGACAAACAACGAAGCCGGCCACGCCTCGCCGGTCGTGGCGTCGTAGACGGGAATCGTGGCTCCCGCCCAGTCCACAAACATCTTCTCCCCGGCCTTGTGTTCCTGCCGCAGCACCACATCCAGGTGCCGCCGCCAATGCTGATAACGCTCGCAAAACCAACTGTAGCGATAGCCCTCAGGGTTCGCTTGCCGATATTCTTCCCACAGCAACTGCAGAGTCAGATGACGATGTTGCAGCAGTTGCTCATGAATCGCTTTCCAGTCCGGTTGCGGCCGCTGCCGCACCGCTCGCACCGCCACGGGTTGGTTCCCAAACAGCTTGCTTTCCAGTTCCTCTTCCCTCAGGCCTTCGGGCAACGGCCAACCGATTCCGGCGGCGACTGCTCGTTCCAAATAGTCGTGGACCGTAGCCAGCCCCATCCCACAACTGCGCGCGATCTGGCGCTGTCCCAACCCCAACTCAAACCGTAACCGCAGAACTTCCTTGGTCTTCCGCATGGACTTTCTCCTGGCCGGCACCTGATCTCCTTTATTTATGGAGTTTCAATGCCGGGTGATTGTCCAGCGTCGCTCTGCCCCTTCCTGCGCTTCGCCTGTGGAAAACATTCCGCTCCAAGCCGAACGCCATTCCGGTAGACGACAAAAACTGTTCGCCTTCCCACCGGAATCGGCGTTCACCTTCAGACCGGAATGCTGTTCGGAATCACAACGGAATGGTGTTCGGCTTCAGACCGGAATCGCGTTCACCTTCGACCGGATTCCCCATGGCGTCGGGCAACTGTACGAATGCGGACTTTGTGCCGCGTAACGATTCGATCTGGTATGACGCGATCACCCCGCAGTTGACGGCTAATCAGAACGCGGCTGTGAAGACGCTGTACGCCACGGCCACACCGGAATTCTGGATCGCCGCCGCTCACGCCAACGGCATCTTCGACAAGGATGCGGAGTTCGCCAGCTATGCGACAGAAGAGCAGGCCGATCTTGCCAAGAAGCTGCGTCATCAGGAATCGTCGTCGGACGAGTTCGCTCATGAAGTTGAAATCGGCATCGGTCTCTACGTCGCCCTCGTCGTGCTTCTGTGTGCGTGTTTCACCCGTCGCACGCATAAATTCAACCATTCTTGCGAAAACTGAGTGTTGTACTCGGGTCGCCAGTGCGTGTTGATCGCTCGCGTGGCCGCTGCTCAAGTAGCTGCTTTGGTCCTTAGAGCCGCTTTCCTGTGCGACAGCCACCGTGCCGGAACTCGCAGCTATGGCTCGTCCTGTCTCTGTATCCCGCTTCAGCCGCTGCAAATTCCGTTTGCATGTCGGCTGCGTGCTGGTAGCGCAGATTGCGGATGATCCGTTCCAGATCGGGCGGCACGTCGTGATTCAGTCGCACCACGGCCACCGGGGCTTTTGAGAGGTAGGAAGGCTGTAACATTGTCTCGGTACTTATTGATATCTACCGAGGTTTTGTTACACGCAACATGGCGCAGACGAAGACAGAAAAGCTGGTCGAGCTTGTCCAGCGACAACACATCATCCGTCCGAGGGATCTGGAACGGTTCCGCATCCCACGCAACTACCTGACGCGGCTGGTAAAACGAGGGCAGCTCCAAAAGCTCGAACGGGGGATCTACACCACGGAAACGCTGCCAGCCTCGGAACATATCAGTCTGCTCGAGGTCAGCCGAAAAGTTCCCAAAGCAGTGATCTGTCTGCTTTCAGCGCTCAGTTTTCTCCAGATCGGCACCCAGGTCCCACATGAAGTTTGGATTGCGATTGACGTAAAGGCCTGGGCACCTCGAATCACGTCACCGACAGTCCGGATCATCCGATTCTCTGGAGATGCGCTCTATTTCGGCGTAGAGGAGAAGCAAGTTATCGGAGGGAAAATCCGCGTCTTCAGCCCCGCAAAGACGGTGGCCGACTGCTTCAAGCTTCGCCACAAGATTGGAATGGATGTAGCGCTTGAGGCGCTTCGCGAATGTTACCGGCAAAAGAAAGCCTCCATGAACGAGCTTTTCGAGGCGGCAAAGGTCTGCCGCGTCGGCAACGTAATGCGGCCTTATCTGGAGTCGCTGCGTTGAACAAGCCGATCGTTAACATGGCGGCTTCGGTTCGCCAGCGGCTATTGAACCTCGCCCGCGGGCGAAAAGAGGATTTTGGTCTCGTGCTGACCAAGTACGGACTGGAACGGGTGCTGTACCGCATCGCTCAGTCCAAGCATCGAGATACGTTATTCTCGATTTCCTCGTATGAGGCCACGACAATCAAGATCCTTCCAATTTCAGTGCGGCGACAACAATGGGCTTCGCCCACTCGGGAACCAGGGTAGTGTCACAACAGGCCAAGATCTTGCCGCCATCCAGGTGAAGTATGAGTAGCGGTGTGGGTGTGACTCCTGTTTCTGGATCCGCTTCCGCACTGTTGTCATAAAGCATAAGTTCGGTCAGCTTGGGAAGAAGACGGATGAGGTTGATCCGACTCGCTGTGTAACGTTGCCGAATTCTTTCCTCGGGAATGTCATGTCCGCCGTGCTCTGCTCTGGATCGCACGCGCCGAATGTGTAGGTCTTCGCCCTCGAGGCCTACGAACCAAATTCGCACTTCGATCCCTTGAGACAGTGCTTTTTCCAGGAGAGTTGTAATGGTTTTGCCGCCCAAGGTTGTTTCGAACGCAAAGTTAAGTTTCTCGTCGATGGCACGTTCCAAGAGTCGTCTGCCTTCATTCCATGCCGCACTATTTGCCTCAGCGAGTGAGAATCCCGGGTTGGCTGACAGAATGCGTTGTGTGGCCTCGTCGGGGTTGAAATACTCTGCTCCCTCTTTCAAGAACGCCGCACCGGCAACGCTGCTCTTGCCCGCGCCGTTTGCGCCGGCCAGCACATAGATTTGGGGAACATCAGACGAGCTAGCCACGTTTCCGAACGGCCTCTACCGCCGCCCTTCCTAATTGTTCGGGAGAGGCCCGGAAGGCGGCTTGCATGGCGTGGCGGGAGGTAGGCTGTTGCATACGGGCGAGGAGCGCATCGAACTCTCCGCTCAGTGCATTGATTCTCGCTTCTGGAGCGGTTGACAAAGCATTGAACTCTTCTATTGATATCAAGACTGCCTTCGGCGTATCGCGCCGGGTGATCACAACAACATCACCCAAAATGGCTTTTTCCAATAATCGTCCGAACTCATTCTTCGCCTCTGTAGCTGTGAACGACACCGATACGCCACGGTGAACTGACAGCAACCCAACTGCAGCGGGATTCTCCCGCTTGCGATTTAGGCGTACAGCCAGAGTCGCAGCCTTTTCTAGGATCTCGGGTTTAATTGGCTTGATCAGAGATTGGAGGCCCCCTAACTCTGAGGCCTCCACCGCGAACCGATTGTCCGCGGTCCCAAGCATCAAAACTAACTGGAGATTTGGAGAGAAAGCCCGCACGCGCCGAAGAAAATCGAGAACACTTGTGTCAGGCAATTTAACGTCATTAATTAAAACGTCGAATTGGTCGCTCTTCAGATGAAGGAGAGCCTCGCTCGCGTCAAGGACTTCAGTGACCGTGAAGCCTGCTTTAGATAGCTGAGAACCATAGGCATGCAGAGTTGGAAGGTCATGCTCAACCAGCAATACGCGACCCTTCTCGCGAGCGATCATTAGACAGGCCTCCCGTAGAAGCTATATTAGCTAATATAGCTCATGTAGTCAATAGATTCGTTTGTCCGGCTTTGCTCAATAGCCACATGATACGGGCAGTTCGCCTGAGATGTTTCGATATTCTTCATAATTCGGCGGCGGAACGAATGGCGGCCGATCAGATTCTGTTTAGGGGTATCATACCGTCCTGCATTATCTCGGGCTTCGCCCGATCGAATCGTTGTCTGGCCGATGGTGGAGTTCGAAGCCGACGATGCGCTTGCCGCCGCAGCAGCAGTGGCTGATCGTGATGCGCGAGTGGAACGAGTGAACGAGTGATTCTGTGCACACCAGATAAGGACCTCGCCCAATGCGTGTGCGGCACGCGTATCGTTCAACTGAATCGGCGGACGCGCGTTACGCTGGACGAGCCGGGTGTAGTCAAGAAATTTTGTGTTTCGCCGCAATCGATCCCGGACTATCTGGCGCTGATGGGTGATTCCGCGGATGGCTATCCGGGCCTGCGCGGCTGGGGTGCGAAGTCGTCGGCCGCTGTCCTTGGCAAATATGGCCATCTCGAATCAATTCCTGCGGATTGGCGCGAATGGCACGTGAACGCCACCAACCCCAGCGCTCTGGCAGATACTTTCAGCCGCGAGCATGATCGTGCGCTGCTCTTCCGTATGCTGGCTAAACTAAGAACCGATCTGCCACTGTTTGAGAACGTGGACCAATTGCGTTGGAACGGGCCGACACCCACTTTCGACGAAGTCGCGGCACGATTGGACGCTGCAAGAACGGAGAAGCGCCGACGATTGGTTTGCCGCGGGCCGAACGCACAAGTTGTCAGATCCACTACCAGTCCGCAATCCTAGTCCGCATTTGATGTATCATGGACGAACTTACAAGTACTTAGCGGTCCCACGTGAAGTTGTAAGTCGTTGATTAGTGTAAGTAAGCTCACCCTGAAAAGGCTGGCGTCGGCGGTTCAACGCCGTCCCCTGGCCACCATCATTCCAAAGGCTTTATCTCACTTTCGAACAAGAGTTCTCAGTCCCTCTTGTTCGAGCGCTCGATTCGGTCCTTTCACCACTCTCTTCAATTAGGCAGATCGGTCAACAGTGATGGCACTACCAATCAAATTTGGATTGAGTTGCTTCCCGTACTTGCATTATGGGTCGACGAGAAAACCGCTATCCGCGAGAGAATAGGTCCCCTCCCTCGAACACCAGAACCGCTTCCATCCGTAATCCCGGCTCATACGTTAACTCAATCGGTAATCGGCCTCGAACTTAACCGAAGGGATCCCTTGCCTTGTACTTCTGGAGGAGAGAAATTTCCCACTTCGAAATTGGGAAGAGTCTGGCAAACGGTCTCGGTTTAGTGCAGCCAATTCTCGCGTCGAAGGTCCTCGACCCGGGCAAATTCCTTTTCGTTGTCGGTGATGATGGTGTAACCAAGTGCAAGCGCCTGCGCCGCAATGAGCAGGTCATTGGCGCCGATTGGTCTGCCAGCTTGCTCAAGCCGGGTACGCAGTAATCCGTAGGCGGCATCTGCTGGTGTCTCGAAAGGCAAAACTTCAAGCGCCCCAAGCACCGCTTCAAGCTGGGCCGAGAGCCGCGGTGAGCCTTTCTTGGCAGCCCCGTACCGCAATTTCGCTGCGACGATGATGCTGGTACAGACTTACGCTTCGCCAACCTTGCGGATATGCTGGGCCACTTTTCCCTGTGGGTTGCGGACGAGATCAGAAACGATGTTGGTATCGAGAAGGTAGCGCATCAGAGATCGACTGGTTCAGAAGGCAGGTCACCGATGGGTGGAAAATCTTCCGCCAGCGTCGCCAGCGTAGCCAATACGGCCAGCAAAGACTTAGGTGGAGTGGGTTCGATGATTAGCCGGTTGCCCTCCTTTCGCATGATGGCCTCCTCACCTGGAAATTCAAACTCACGGGGGATCCGCACTGCCTGGTTACGACCATTCCTAAAGACTTTGACGTGGCGTTCCGGGCTCACAGCGGCCTCCTTTGGCATATGCCAAGAATTATCTTGTCCACCCGCACGGCGAAGCCCTGAGACACTGCCATAACTTCACTTAACGTAAGAAATAAACGCTGACATTCAGAATCAGCCCCTTGCACTCGCTGTCTTGGCCCCCCCGGCGCTAGCGCTTGAACTCTTTTTAGGATCTCCTCCTCGTCTCCGCTACTTCTTGAGTGCCACGGTATTGTCCTTGCCAGCCAGTGCGGCCTTGGCTCCGTCTGTCAGCAGCCGGGCTTCGTTCACCTTCTTCAGCGTGTACGAAGGAGCATGGACGCCCCACGATCCATCCTTCTGAATGGCGGTGATGATGTCCTCTGCCTGAATAGCCATCACCTGAACCTGGGCCCTCTGTGCCGTGGAAAGCCGTGATTTGGGGATTTCGGCATTGATGTTGGCCAGCGCGGCCTTGACCGCTGCCACACCCTCTTTCACCGGACTCTGCCAAGCCATGATCTTGTCGTAGATCATGCGCTGGTTGGTAAACTGTAGTTCCTTCGGTTGCGAGGACTGTACTGCGCTGTGGCAGCCTCCAGCGTTAATGACCGTGCCATCCATGTAACTCGTCCGTCCACAGGACCACATCAGATCAATGTATGGCTTACCGTCTTTCTTGGTCAGGCGCCAGGACCCGTCTTTATAGTTGCGGTCTTGACCTTCCGGAGGATTGAGTGTCTTCTCGTCCGGGCTCACCACGATGCGCCAGATGTGCGCAGCACGGGCGGTATCGAACCCGCCGAAGTCCGGCATCTGAATGGTGGCGAAGTTTTCGCAGCTCATCATAGTCGGCATGTGGCAACTCGTACACTTATTGCCACCATGGATTTCATTCTGGGCGAAAAATGCTGCCTGGTCGGAATGGCAATCCTGGCACTGTTTCTTCAGGCCGGTCACGGTATAGCTGTCTTTCCAATTATTCGCGGTGACCTCGTGCGGATCGTGGCACGTACTGCAGCGGATGCCATTTTCATAGTGAGCGGTGTTGTAGCCTTGTGAACCCTCCGTTCCACAAGCCGGGGCTTTGGTCTTGAAGAATGCAGTGAAGGGATGCTCCGGATCCTTCTTCGCCTGCTCCTGATTCCAGGCAAAGCGCTGATGGCAGCGCTCGCAGTCGGAAGGCATCCCGGCCCCACGTGCTCCATAGAGATGAGCGCCGGCGCCGTGGCACTCCTCGCAGGTGATGCCCTTGCTGATGGTGTGCTTGCGTAATTCCTCGGGATGGCCTAGCGCCGCGATCAACTCTCCATCGTTCTTGAAATCAAACTTGAATGTATGGCAGATCTCGCAGTACGTCGTGGCGGGCTGGAAGAGCATGGATTTGCGGTTCTTGGCGCCGTACGAAGTCATGCCCCACACCTTGGAACCGTTGTCGCCGAAATCCTCAAGTTTGGTGGGAAAGCCGGGCACGAACGTGGCAATCTTCTGGACCACCTCGGGAGTGAGCGATTCCGCCCAGGTTCGGGAACTCTGGTTGCCGCCGGCCACCAGGGTTCCGGTCCCGTTTTTCAGCAGGCCGCCCTCGACGTGGTAGGTGCCCCGCACCAACCATGCGTCGATGAAGCCATATTTTGTTCGCGGAGTACCGATGATGGCGTAAACAGAATCGGCTGTGATGCCTTCGGGCAGCACACCGGCTTGGCTCCCCCAAAGTCCCTTGTTCAGATCCTTGCCGGGCACTTCTTCCATCTCATCAGGGAATCGAACTACCTTCGCGTGCCGGGAACGCACCCACTTTTCGTACTGCGCCGGATGGCATTCCCCACACTTCTTGGGTCCGACAAACTTGTTCGGCAAGTCCAGGATCGACTCCATTCCCAGCCGGTAGGTCATGGATACCTGGCGATTGTTTTGCTTCGCGTAGTCCTTGCCGCCACCCTCTTCGACGAACTCTTCGTCGCGATCGCTGATGTGATATTTCCCGATTATACGCCCGTCTTTTTCGTACTTGAACATGGGGTGGTTCTTCAGCAAGTAATCATAGAACGGCTTTTCTTGCTCCACATAGCCTTCCAAGGTTCGGGGAGTGATTGAGTCGCCGGGAGTAATCTGTGTTTTCTGAGTTGCGGTTGCTTTGGTAGGTTCCGTGGTGGATTGCTGAGCCAGCAGGCGGGAATAAGAAATCAGCACCAGAGTCGCCGCCAGCACTAAGCCGGCAAACGGCAGCTCATGTCTGCGCATAAATGCGTCTCCTCATGACTAGTCCATTGGGGATTAGCTCCTCAACACTAGAACGTAGCTCAGTGCAACCTGGGTGTTCAGTGATTAATGTCACTCGCGAGCGTTCAGAGTTGCAATTCCTCCCCAAAAATCCATGGCGCGCAGCTGATCCTCGGTGAGGATGAGGTGTTCCTGAGCGGCTTTGGCTTCCAGAGCTTTGAGCCGTTTACGAAAGGTTTCCAGATCGTGGCGCAGCCAGACGCTCCCCACTCCGGGGGAGAGACGAACCGGCCGCGCCTGGTGAGTTCGTTGGCCACGCGTACCTGGCCGAAGGCCTCTCCAAAGCGATCTCGACCACTGCCTTTTCCACATGCTCTTCGACCCGGTTCTTGGGCAGGGCTTGATGTCGCGGTGGACGATCCCAGCGGTATGAGCGGCTTCGAGTGCGTCGGCGATGTCAATCGCCAGACCGAGCAAAACATCGGTGTCGATGGGCTTTCACGCGATGCGATACTTCAACGTCACCCCGTCCAGAAACTCCATGGCGATGAACGCCTTCCCATCCTGCTCGCCGATATCAAAAATCATGCAAATATTGGGGTGATTCAGCGCGGAGGCAATTTGGGCTTCGCGTTGAAAACGAGCGAGGGCTTGCGGGTCTTTGGCCACTTCTTCCGGCACGAATTTGAGGGCGACAAAACGGTGGAGACGAATATCCTCGGCCTTATAAACAACACCCATACCGCCACCGCCGAGCTTCTCGACGATGCGGTAGTGCGAGATGGTCTGGCCGATCATGAGCGGGCGCAGGAAGCTGGATTGCTATATTGGGAGGGCTGGGTCAACAAAAGGCACAAAAGGCAGGAATTCTACAGACTGAACTGGTAGGCATCGGGCATGGCAAGAAACGGCGCTGACCGGGTTGCCCTCGACAACTACGCGGGTGTTGGAGAAGAATCAATTACTAACAACCCGGTTCTATTACGCCCGGCTCGAAATGTCGCCTGTACTCCGACCTGAACGGAGTTCCGTCAGGGGCGATGCTTCGACTGGCGATGTCAAGGGCGAAGAAGAAAGGGTGAAATTGGCATGAGAATCGCAGAACGAGCAACTCCGGTCGCAGCCGTGATAGCGGCGTTTTCAACTGTCGCGTGTTGCCTGCCGCTCGGCTTTCTTGGCGCAATCGGACTTGCAGGAGCGAGCGTCAGATTGCAGACAGCGCGACCTTGGCTGCTAGTCGGTTCTTTGGCTTTGCTGGTGCTCGGCTTCGTGCAGCTATATCGGGGTGGGAATCAATGCATTAAGCGGAGTCCGCTCAGCGATGGGCTGTTCTGGATCGCTGCTGCAGCAGTTCTCCTGATTGTTCTTTTTCCGCAAGTCATAGCGAGCTTGGTCGCTGGTTGAGTGATTTGTCATGCGGATGAGTCTGAGATACGTGCTGTTGTGTGTCGTCACATTTGTGGTTGTTTATTTCTGGGGTTGGAGCCGCACCCCAAGAGGGCAGCCACCCCTCACTTCGCTCACGCCCAGTAATCTCGAAGAGTTCAAACACGAGTTTAACAATGCGGCTGACCGTACCCGCTTGGTCTTGCTGCTTTCCCCAACTTGAGCCTATTGTCTGCGGGGGGCCTCCGCAGTGGAACAGATACTAAAGCAGGACAACTCACCGATTCGGGTGCTGGTCGTATGGGAACCCGTGCTGCCCACGGACTGGTCAAGACCGGGCGGAATGGTGCAATCACGCATTTCAGACCCACGGACTGTACAGTTTTGGGACAAGAATCATCTGGTGGCAAAAGAACTACAGGAACAGCTTTCTAGCTCGCAAATTTGTTGTCAGCGCAATGGGATTATTTGGGACGTTGCTGCCGTCTATCCGAAGGACATCCAGTGGGGTTCTTCCGCGCCCCTATTCTTCGGGGGAGCCGTCGTAGATGTAGCAGACAGCGTTCGTCAAAAGCTCTCACAATTCGATGAGTCCCACAATCGCTGAGCAGCGGGATGGGTGTGGTCTGCAAAAGCTGAGGATGTGAAGCTTCACTACTTAATGCTGGGTGGCGAGCGGGATAACCACGAAGGCGATGGTTGGTGCAATTTGACAAAGTGCATTCTCCAAAGCACGATTCTTTACGGATCGAGGGCCGAATGAGTTTGCGAATTAGAAATGAGTTGCAGCGCCGAAAGAATTCTCCAGAACCTGCGTCCCTGATTCCTGCCGCCCAGTATGTCCGGATGTCAGACGAGGCTCAGCAGTACTCGATCGAGAATCAGAAAACCGCCATTCAGGAGTATGCCGTCTGCCATCGCTTTCTGATTGTGAAGACTTACGCGGATGCCGGGAAAAGTGGCGTGCTCGCCAAGAACCGTCCAGCGCTTCGTGAATTGCTGAAGGACGTTGTAAGTGGCAATAGCGGATACAAGGCAATTTTAGTTTACGATGTCAGCCGCTGGGGTCGTTTCCCAAATAATGATGAAGCGGCCCATTATGAATTTCTGTGCTCTAGTTCCGGGATACCTCTCCACTATTGTGCTGAGCCGTTCACAAATGACGGTACGGCCTCCAGTTCTCTTCTGAAGGCTCTAAAGCGTAGCATGGCGGCGGAGTTCAGCCGTGAGCTTGGAGAAAAAGTATTTCGAGGTAAGACCCGAATAGTACAACTCGGATTCTGGGTAGGAGGCGCGGCCGGTTACGGTTATAGACGACTGATGGTTTCCGCAGATGGTGAGCGAAAACAAATTTTGGAATATGGTGAACACAAGAGCCTCACCACGGATCGCGTAATACTTGTTCTAGGCCCGCGCGTGGAAGTGGAACGTGTGCGCGAAATGTTCTCGATGGTTCTGGACGGATTCGGCTGCACCGCTATAGCGTGCGAGCTGAATCGAAGGAGTAAATTTAAACGCAGCGGAAAGCCTTGGTACTGCCGAGATGTCTACAACATTGTTACTAACCCGAAATATGCCGGTTGTAACGTCTGGTATCGCGGTACGCAACGTCTACGTGAGAAGCGAACGACGGTGGAGCCTCAACACTGGATATTTAAGCCGGCGGCGTTTGCGCCAATCATAGATCACGAAACCTTCGACCGAACTCAGGCCGCGCTGCCGCGAAGATCAGATTTGTTGTGGTCGGACGAGGAAATACTTAAAAAGCTGCGCCGCCTGCTCGCGTGCAAAGGGTACCTGAGTGAGAGTCTTATTCTAAGAACTCCTGGCATGCCCTCGTGCAATACTCTTCACAGCCATTTTGGAACGTATAGACAACTTTACAAGGCGGTTGGTTATCAGCTCCCAACTCACGATTTGTACCATGGGGAACATGCCGAGCCCTCGACGCGGTTGCGAAGGAAACTGGTGAAACAACTCGGTGAGATTTTCCCAGAACACGTGAGAGTCACAAGCCTTCCGAATTCATGTCGATCGATTTTGGAGGTTGATCATAGCTTTATGGTCGCTGTCTTGCTTTGCCTGTGTTATCAACGCGACGGACAACAAAGGTTTTGGGTGGTGCGGCCGACTTCTGCCGAACGTAAACACATGACCTTGCTTTGCAAAATCAACCCTGGCAGAAACCGCATTGCAAGCTATCACCTATTGCCGAGAGTTGACATTCCGGGAAGGACTCACTTGTCTTATAACGATGATCCGTCACTACGCAGGGGTATCACCGTGCAAAATTTGTCTGGGTTTTATGCCGCAGTGAAAACACTCAGGCGCAGGGAAGGTGTGAATGTATGAGTTCCCCATCTTCCCGCTCCAACAACTTGGCGGCGACTACTCGCACGTCTATGTTTCGGGGGACGAATGACTCGACTCGCTGCACCCGACGGTTTTGTAGTACTCGCAGTTGTGCAGCGGCCGCAGTTCCCCAACCTCGCGGGATCGACCGCGAGGGGGTGCGAAGCAAGGCCAGCCGCTCGAACCAGCGCGACTATTCCCACTGTCGTCCCATCACGACCTCATAGAAGGATCGCAAGTCCTCAAGCCGCACACCTTTTTCTAGCCATTCGCTGTTTTCTGTGATGTGGACTTTGCAGGGATTCTTCAAGCGAGTCGTCAAGTAAAACACTTCGAGAGCCGCATTCTCGGGGTTCATTCCCGCCACAAGTGTTACCCGACAGCGTTCGTCACGAGCAGCTTGTAATATCCACATACGCCCCTTGACCAACTTGATCGAACGACAGACACGAACGGCGACCTTAGTGCCATTCTTGAGCCTGAGGCAGTTCCGACGCCTCCATGCCCACGGAAACACCGACACTCTCCCCGGAAACATCTCCACCAACTGCTGCATCAGTTCGGAACGAATCCTCCGAATACGCAAACGGTGCTCGGCGGTCTTTTTGTACAAGGTCTGGTAGCCGATGAGATCGTATGCTTTAATCAACGACCCGAATCGAGAGTTGAGACCGCCCGGCGACAATCCGTGCAAGCCGAGAATCGTGGTTGACAGGTGGCCGTAAGTCTTGAGGATGGACTTCAGTTGCGCTAAAACCTGCTCGTTTGAACGATGCGAGAACCTTTGGCGCAGGGTCTCTTGAGCCGCCTCAAATATTCTTGGTTCTACGAGGGGTTCAAAGGCATCCGGCACGACAATCCATTCCGACTCTGGAACCTTCCGAGATTTGGAGCAAAGCCTTTCCGTGGTGCGGTTGTAGATGGCGGTTCCTTTATATTTAGGGTGGGTCAGAATTTTCTTCACAGCATGGTCGCTCCACCGCTTCCCGTCGAGGAAAGGTGCGCCTCTTTGATCAAGTTCAGCGGCGATGCCAGTGAATGTCTTGTTTTCCGAAACGAACAGTCGATAAATTTCTTTGACCCAAAAGACCTCGTTTGCAGGACCGGGCACGAGAACCACCCGGTCAGTGGCAATGCTCTTTTGCTCGCCTGTTGAGAGTTGTTGCCTCGGGATTCCATCAGCGGAGACGAGCAATCGCCGGAAGCCGTATCCGGGATGCGCTCCCGACCGAAATCCTCTTTTCACCGCTCGCGTCATACCAGCGAACACCTTGCCGGACAGTTCTCGACTGTATTCCGCCGCCATGACTCTTTTGAGCGTTTTCAAAATCAGGCTGGCAGGATGCCCGTCGTTCGAGAACTGCTCCGCACAGTAGTGGACGCTTACTCCGGCAGCTTTGCACAGGAACTCGTAGTGCGCTGCCTCATCCGGGTCTTGAAAACGTCCCCAACGGCTCACATCGTACACAAGGATCGCCCTATAGGATTGCTTGCCGCCTACGACATCCCGAAGCAGTTGGGACAATCCTGTTCTTCGCCCAATTTCCAAGCCGCTCTTGGCCTCGTCACAGTAGGTTTGACAGATGGCGAAGCCCTTCTCTGTGCGTAACGGGCAATCCTTGCGTTTTGACAATCGAGTGAATACTCCTGACGTTCGGTGGATACCCGGAGGTATTGGGCGGCTGGGGCGGTGGTCATTGGGCGCTCCTTTTCAGTGGATTAAGGATTGTTCATCAAAATGACAGCACATGCTAGGAGGGAATCATTGAGTCAGGAGACGACTTCTGTGGTCAGTTAAGGCGTTTCCATAATAACCCTAGGCACTTGCGGCAGGTGCACTTGTGCTCAAGCACGCCGGGGCGAACCGTATGAGCGCAGTCGCGGCAGACGAACCGTCCGTCCTTGTAGGCGATCATCGGCCTCAACTCAGTGCCTACCATGCAATGGGGGCAGCGGATGATCAGGATTGTGTCGGTCGGCATCGCTCTCCTCCAACGAACAAACGAATCTGGCACGCAGGATTCCAGACCCCCACGCAGAGTGAGAGCGGTCGTATTGATTTTGAACCGAGACCCGCGCCGACATTTGGGCAGGCGTGCCGACAGTCCGGCGGATCATACTTGACTTTGAGGCTTTCGTCAGTGGGTGGAAGGTCGGCTACCCGGAAACGGGCTTGTAGGAGATCAATAGCGATCTCCTCGAAGCCGACTTCTGGCCCGTTTCGTTGGGAGTCCGCCCTACCCCGAGCCTCTACAGAGGGGCAACGCAGCTATTGCAGCTTTGCGTACTCGGCTTTGGCCTGCTTAAAGATAGGGATGTCCGGGTCCGCATCTTTCCAGAGCGTAAGGAAATCCTGATAGGCGGATTTCGCTTTTGTCTTATCACCCGACAGTGCGTAAGCCCTGCCCAATTGCAGGTGCGCCAAGGCGCCGATGGGATCGCTGACCACGATCCCGCGGCGATCGAGAATTTTCTGGAATTCCGCAGCGGCCTCGGCGGCGTGATGTGCAGCCAAATAGGCCAGGCCACGGACATAGGCGGGGTAGAGATTACCCGCTCCCAAAAGAAACTCAGAACCGCCCTCAGTCGGAATCCCGACTTCATAAGGAATCGCGGTTTGAAGCAGTTCGACAGCGTTTGATGGCTGGCTGTGATTCAGCGCCAGAAGTGCGCGCAGCGTCGGCGCATATGTGAATTGCACCCTTGTATCCTCGGGGGAACGTCTTGAGAGGTCCTCCGTCAGCGCTTGAGATCGAGAAGAATCTCCCAGGAGAGCAAACGCAAGGGCAGCTCCATATTCAACATCCCTGCTCTTTGAAAGCTCAAGCGCGTCCCCAGCTCTCTGCCTTGCGGTGGATATATTTCCGAACAGGGCTTCCCGCACCGCCGCATCCGCTTCGTAAAGACCCTCCGTTTCCCTCCGCTCGGCCTTTCGGGCCAAATCCGCTGCCTGCCGTGACATCTTTCTTGCCGCTTCCAGGTGCCCGGAATACGCCAATACGAACCCTTCCGAGTTGGACATCCAGTCATCCATTCCGGGCTTTTCCCGAGTCAGAGCTTCTTCCCGCTCCATTCCCGCCTTGTCGTCTTTCAGAAAGGTGATGACGTATCGCAGAACAAAAAAATCAGGGATTTCGAGTTTGCGCTCGAACGCTTGCTGTAGGGTCTTTTCCGCTTCAGCCGTGCGCTCAAGCGCCATGTAACTGAGGGCGAGATTGATGTATCCGATGGAGAAGTCCGGGTCGATCCCGAGAGCAATTTTGTTTTCTTCGACGGACTCTACATACTTGCCCAACGGAAGATAAATACCCCCTGATAACAGCCCGTGGGGCACCAAGGCACGAGGATAAGCTTGCGTCCACAAGTCGCAGGTCTGTTGGGCCTTCTCCAGGTTTCCCGTAACCTGCAAATCGTAGGAAAGCGAAATAAAGAACTTCTCCTGGTCACTGGCGCGGTTCCGCAGTTCGTAGGCTTTGCTGGTATTCTGCGCAGAAAGGACGGATTCCCCGATGTCGCCATACATGCGCCCGAGCGCAGCGTAAGCGCTGGCGAAATTGGGGTCAATCTCGATGGCGCGACGGAAAAAGGGCACAGAGGCAGCCGAACCAGATGAAGAGGTAACCTGCCAGCCAGCGCTGTAGGCTTTCAAGGCTTCGAGTGAGGGCGTCGTGGCCTCGGCGAGTGGAGTGTCGTGTTTCTTGACCGTGGTTAGTGATTCACCGGCTCGGCTTCTGAATTTGGTGGCAATTTGGCTTAAGGCAGTCAGCACGTCTTCTTTGCGCGCCACTTGGACTTGTTCATCATCAAGAACATCTCCCGTGCGACAGTCTTCTGCGCGTAGTCCCAATACATACTGGCTGCCGAGGCTTGCAATCGAACCGTTGAGAACGGCCGCACTTGCAGTTCGCTCGCAGACTTCCCTGGCGATCTCTGGAGTAAGTCGCGCATTGGGTGCCGTGCCCATGAGCCTGAGTACCTGCTGGATGCGCTCGTCTGAGATAAGGCTGAGGAAAGGCGACTGCTCAAGCTGCACCGCCAAGCCTTGCCTCAGCGTTCCGTCAAATACGGAATCGCCCGTGGTGTTGCTGAAGTCGGCAAGGACAATCGTGTCTTTGTCCGTGAGCTTCGGTGCGCGGCGGAAATGGAAGTAACCACCGACTGACAACGCCAGCACGGCCACGACCGCGGGAACAATCAGCTTCCAGCGTTTTCCAATACCCGTTGGGGCTCCGGCCGTTGCGCGCGAACTCGAAGCCGGTTGCTCCTGGGCCGGCGCTTTTGCGGGTGGGACAGCACCCTCGGACATCTGGCCTATAAATCGGTAACCTCTCCCTGTAACGGTCTGGATAAAGCGCGGCTGTTCGGGATCGTCCCTGAGGACTTGGCGGATTTTCCGAATCGCCGTATTGATTGCGTTATCGGTATCCAGGAAGAACGTCCTTGCCCCAGAGCTTTGCAATGATCTCTTCACGGGTAACCAACTGGCCCCGCCGCTCCACCAGCAGGAACAAGACTTCCATGGGGATTCGCTCCAGCTTCAGCGTGCGGCCGGAACCTCGCAACTGGTAGGCGCGAAGGTCCAGTTCGAACTCATCAAATCTGAGGAGGTCTGCAGCCACGGTTGAGCTCTCTACCCATGAGGCTGTAATTTTACATCCCTTCCCGGACTATCAATAAGACCAGACTTTTCAGCAAGTTCGGAGTACAGAACAATGCAGGTGAATACACGATTCTCCAGACCTTCTCCATTGCCTGCCTGCTCAAACTGAAACATCATGCGGCCCAGTGTGAGGACAACCCGAGCACGATCCGGGCACAGTTCCTGATGGGGTGATTTCTAAAACGACTTGCTTTTTGAAACGCATGCGTATGCGCCGGGAAGCGATGCCCGGATGCGAACGCGATGATCCTGAACAAATCAAAAAAGGAGAACCACAAATGAAGACACAGAAACTTGTCAAAATGGGGTTTGTTTTCGCCGCGTTGCTCGCGGCCGTCCTGGGTTTCTCTAACGCTGTTCAGGCACAGCAGAATTGGAACGCTACCGTCGGGGGCCAAAGTGCAGACATGTCCAAGCAAGCGGTTGCGTTTCTTCCCAACGAAATTTGGATCCATGCTGGCGACAGCATCACTTGGACCTTCAATAGCGGCGACATTCACACCGTCACCTTCTTGACAGTTGGGCAGGTCTATCCGCTTGATCAAACCCAGGGGTGTCCGCCGATTACGCCCAGCGGATTGCCTTTCGATGGGTCGTCTTGTGTCTCCAGCGCCGATCTGACGTTGGGCCAAACCTACCAGGTGATTTTTCCCACGGCGGGCAACTATGAAATCGTCTGCCTGGTACACGCGCAGATGTTCGGCACCATCCACGTGCTTGACCCAACGCTGCCCCTACCGTACGACCAGGCGTCTTACGACGAACAGGCCAAGGTACAGCTGAAAGCGTTGCTGGAAGACGCGGATCGCCATCAGCATCACGCCGAGCATCAGCACTTGATCGGAGATATGTTCTCCGCTAAGGCAAGTTCACACACAAAGTCCGTAACTGCGGGGGTGGGCGAAATCGCCGCAACTGCTGGCGGCCAGCAATCGCTTTCCGTGGTGCGCTTCTTTAACGGCACCGTCACCATTCACGCCGGCGACACCGTGGAGTGGACCAATCTGGATCCGGAAATCGGGCACACCATCACCTTTGGTACCGTACCGCAGGATCTTTTCGATCCATCCTGCAGTCCCAACTGCGTGGTGAGCACAGATGCGGACGGTGCGCTCCACGCGACGATCATCAGCACGCAGCAAAACGTACACTCCGGGCTGATCGCAGCTCTACTGGAAGATGAGCCCGGAGTCCCGCAAGGGCCGGTCGCGCCACCGACACGATTCCGCGTGACCTTCACAACGCCGGGAACCTATCCCTACGTTTGTGCACTTCACGACAACCTGGGCATGGACGGCCAAGTGATCGTGTTGCCCTGACCGAATGTCCGAACTAAATGTGACACGTGGGTGGTAAGCACATGGGTACTTTCGCGGCTGGAGTAAAACCGATTCCATGGCTACGGCCTAAGTACCTGCTATTTGGAGTCATCGGCCTTATGTTGGCCTACGTTATCCCGCACGATGAGAGCTTTCTGGTGCATCCGAAGGATCCGCTGTGGCAGCACTATGAACCCTTTAAGTGGTGGCTGCTGCCACATGGAATCGCCGGCGCATGCGCTCTGCTGCTGGGCCCGATGCAGTTCTCCGACCGACTCCGCAATCGTTTCAGGAAGCTCCATCGTGTAGTCGGCCGAATCTATGTCGCCGGTGTATTCGTGGCCGCGCCCCTCGGCTTTTACATCCAGTACTTCCAGGAGCGCGTGGGCGATCCCCGATCTTTCAGCATTGCCGCCGCAGCGGACGCCACGTTGTGGATGACTACTACCGCGATTGCGATGGCCTTCATTCTCAAAGGGAAGGTTGAGGAGCACCGGCAATGGATGACTCGCAGCTTTGCGGTCGCACTGGTCTTTCTCGAGGTACGAGTGATCGGCGGCGTGGCCGGATGGGAGAGTCTCGACGCCCATGTGAACGAAACCATTGTGTGGGTCTGCCTTGCGTTCTCGATCCTCTCGGCGGACCTGGTGCTTCAGTGGCAGCAACTGGAGCGCCAACGCTCGGTGGTGTGCCAGCGCCGATCTGTTTCCCTCTAAACTTCAGGAAGGCGGCGGACCATCCCGTCGTTAATTATCCAGAAACGGGCTTGGAGGAGATCAATGGCGATCTCCCCGAAGCCGACTTCTGGCCCGCGTCGTTGAAGTTTGTTCCGAAGCATAACTTCCGGTTAGCCCGTCAACCGCCAAGAATGACGATTGATGTAAAGTATGAGCTCGATTCGCCGGCAGGCTGAACGTGCATCCAGGGGCCTTCGGTTACGCGTGCAATTTCACACTCGATCCATTTGAGATCTCTGGCCAACTAAGCGGAGATCTCTCGTTCTCATTGGTTTTTTCTCAGTTTGCTCGACGCCGGTCCGCCGGATGTCATCGGCTTTCAGCACACGACCCCGCGACTTTCGGTTTCCTGCATTCATTTCCTGCGTAAATTGCGTTCGCGTCGAATTGGGCGACGATGTCTCGGATCACGATCCGTTCAGCCGGCAGGAGCGATCGATATGCGGTACGAAGCCCTTCCAACAACTCCCTCGCCTGTTCGGGAGTGCAGGGCGGGCCGCGACGGGGAATTGGTCCGGTTCCTAACTCAAGGTTGACCGTGGTGTGCATGGTTCCTCCGGTTCACGCTGCAATACGCAGTTGATCGTAAAGTGACGAATGTTGACCCAGTCTTCTCTGGGGCTTTTGCTTTCCGGCTTCGCGGCCCCTGCGGCTGCGGTTCCCGAGGCATAGCGAGTTGCTCAAATCAGCTATGCATCAGGTACGCGCTGTTGCCCTGCACTCCCACCTGAGCAAAATGCTTCAGAGTGCATCCGCAAGAGCCGCCCCGCCAGTTTGCGCTTTCCGTCAATGAGCGCCTTCACAATTTCATCATGAAGATCCAAGGTGGATTGAAGGCTCAGCTTGGAGTGACCCAGGAAAAGTCGCGCGCGAATGTCGAAGTGAAGTGCGTCCCAGTTTTCTAAGAGCACTTGGTTGCCGGCGGCTGCGACAATCATGCGGTGAAACTCCAAGTCGTGACGTGCATATTCCTCAATGTTTCCATGCTCGTATGCTCTCCTAACCTTATCTGCCTGTCGTTGCAGGAGGGCCTCCCTTCCGTTGAACTGTCCGGCTGCCAACTCTCCAGCGAGTTGTTCCAGGACAGCGCGCACCTGGTAGGCTTCGCCTAGTTCCCGCTCCGAGACCGTGCGGACGCGGCTTCCTCGATGAGGTTCACTCTCGATGACGCCTGTGGCCTCAAGTTCGCGCAATGCTTCCCGCACTGGCGCCTGGCTCGTATTAAATTCCCGCGCTAGCTCCATCTCTTTCAACCGATGTCCGGGTGGGTAGTGCCCATCAATGATCCTTTGAACGATCAGGGTCCTCAGTTTTGCGGAGGTGCTTTCGCGAATTAACGGGGAAGATTTTGTCATTTTTTTCTTGAATCCTTATCGATTATCGATAATCTATAAGCTTGAGTCAAGTAAAAAACAACTGGGCGTCATTAAAACCAGGAGGCGCAATGATCAGATCCGGCGATGCCGGCACAGAACTCACAACCGGCCCTCGGAAAGTCGTCAGCTGCGTCCCAACCCAAGCACAAAGGAGATGAAATATGAGGATATTCGTAACCGGAGCGACTGGCTACATTGGAGGCTCAGTCGCAGAACGCCTTATTGCTTCAGGTCATCACGTGGTGGGGCTGGTCAGGTCCGCAGAAAGTATCCCACTGCTGAAGGATCGTGGGATTGAATCGGTTCTCGGGAATCTCGATGACCCTGAAGTAGTCACGAAGACCGCCCATGAGGCAGATGCGGTCATTCACGCAGCCAGTGCCGATCATCCAGGATCCGTCGTGACGCTGATCGCAGCACTCGAACGCAGCGGAAAAACACTGATCTGCACAACCGGCTCGGGCATTGTTGCGGATTCCGCGGATGGCGAGTACGCAGGTTCCGTCGTCTACACAGAGGACACCTACTTCGAGCCAGCTCCGTTCCGCCGGCCCCGCGTAGCGATGAACCACCTGGTTGGCCAGGCAGCCATCGATAAGGGCATTCGCTCTGTCGTGATCTGCCCTTCCATGATCTACGGAAAGGGACGGGGGCTCCAGCCGGACAGCGATCAACTCCCGAAACTCATTGCACTTTCGAAACAAGTGGGTGCCGGCGTCTATTTTGGAAAGGGCCTCAATCGTTACTCCAATGTCCACATTGACGACCTCGTGGACCTGTACCTCCTTGCCCGAGAAAAGGCACCGGGCGGTTCCTTCTTCTTCGCGGAAAACGGCGACGCATCCTTCAAGGAAATCGCTGAGATGATCAGCCGTTCTTTTGGGCTCGGCAAAACGGTCAGCCTGAGTGTAGAGGACCTCGTGCGGCAACACGGCGATGCCGCACGTTACGGCGTGACCTCCAACAGCCTGGTCAGCGCGGTCAACGCGCGGCGGCTCGGCTGGACTCCCAAAGCACCTTCTCTTGCCGAATATTTCGAGAGCCTGCGGTGACACCGAAATTCGTGCAATGGAAGGGAATGGGTGCGCAGACACGGGAAGACGGAATGGATTCGGATGGTGATGAAGAAACAGAACTGATCGAAGACTGCACATGAAAACGCAAGTTTAGGCAGGAGAGTATCGCAAGAATAAGGAGAAGATCATGGCATATCAAAGCATTAATCCATTGAATGGCGAATTACTACAAAAGTTCGACCAGCATACCGATGCGCAGATGGAAAGCGCGCTGGCAAAGGCTGACAGCACTTTTCAAAACGTATGGTCCAAAGCAAGTTTTCGGGAACGCGCCAAGGTCGTGGGCAAGGCCGCGTCACTGATGTTGGAACGAAAGGAACAACTGGCTCGCCTTGCCGCAATCGAAATGGGCAAGAGGATCTCAGAAGGCCGCGACGAAGTAGAGATGAGCGCGGCAATTCTCAAATACTTTGCCGACCATGCGGAGTCCTTTCTTGCGCCGCAGCCCATTGACACACCGATGGGTGACGCGCACCTGGAATTTTCTCCGCTTGGGGTGTTGGTTGGAGTTCAACCGTGGAACTTCCCCTACTACCAGTTGGCACGTTTTGCCGCTCCGAACCTGATGGCCGGCAACGTCCTACTGGTCAAGCATTCGTCAGGCGTGCCCCAATGCGCTCTCGCTTTTCAGCAACTTTTCACGGATGCGGCTGCGCCCTGCGGTGCCTTCACCAATCTCTTTGTGTCAAGCGATCAGGTGGGGAGGTTGCTGGACGATCCGCGTACCAAGGGCGTGGCTCTTACCGGGTCGGAGCAGGCGGGTGAATCGCTGGCATCCCGCGCCGGCAAGAACCTGAAGAGATCGACGATGGAGTTGGGCGGAAGCGATGCGTTCATCGTGTTGGAGGATTGCGATCTTGAGTTCGCTGTCAAGATGGCCGTGCTGGGCCGCGTCGGCAATGTAGGGCAAACCTGCATCGGCGCGAAACGCTTTATCGTGGTGGGGCCGCGGGCACAGCAGTTCCTGAATGCGTTTCGTGACGCGTTAGCGCAACTGAAGCCAGGGGATCCCTTGGATGAGAGCACTGCGCTGGGTCCATTGTCTTCTGAGACCGCGCTGGATCTCTTGCTGAAGCAAGTCGGCGAAGCTGTTGCTCATGGCGCGCGAGTATTCGCGGGAGGTGATCGCATCGGCCATCAGGGAGCATTTATGCAGCCGACGATCCTCACCGACGTCAAGCCCGATAATCCCGCCTTCCGACAGGAGTTCTTTGGGCCGGTGGCTCTCTTTTTCCCAGCAAAAGATGAGGAGGAAGCGATTGCCATAGCAAATAACTCTCCCTTTGGGCTGGGCGGTTCGGTGTACACGTCCGACATCGAGCACGGCAAGCGAGTCGCCAGCCGCATTGAGACCGGCATGGTCTTTGTCAATTACCCCTTTATCAGCGCTCCAGAACTGCCTTTTGGCGGAATCAAGCGATCGGGATACGGCAAGGAACTTTCCAGCCTGGGCATCCAAGAGTTCGTGAACAAGAAGTTGATTTGCGCGATTAAACCCAAGACGGGAAAAGCATAAGAGGAGGCTCAAAATGACGAATCTGACTATCGCAAAAGAAGCCGGAGTACATACGCCGCTGTCACCACGACAGGTCGCCGAAGCGTGGTTCTCAAGCCTGGAACAGGGTAACTTGCAAAATGCTCAAGCTCTACTGGATGAGAACGTTGTGTGGGAAAACATTCCATCGACGCCGGGCGTCAGCGATTTGGCGCCATGGCTGGGAACTTACCATGGTGCGCCGGCAGCCATGAAGAGCATCGAGGTTTGGGCGAAGCATGCGCGCTTGCTGTCGTTCAAGCTGCTGCGGTTGATAGTGGATGGTCCCGAAGCAGTCGGCATTGTGCACGAACACGGCCAGGTTTTGGCCAACAACAACGAGTACGACGTTTATGTAGCCGAGAACATCAGGATCGAAGGCGGCAAGATCACGCGCTATCGGGTCTATTGGGACGTCTCGCCGATAATTAAGGCCCTCCGAAGCATTTAGCCAGCGACGAGGGCCGAACTCAAACAGAATTGTCCGTCAGAAGGCAGGATCGACTCTTTATGAACTTACAACTAGACAGCAAGACTGCATTGGTCACAGGCAGCACTGCTGGCATTGGTTTCGCAATCGCGAAGACATTAGCCAACGAAGGCGCCTCAGTCATAGTGAATGGACGAGCTGACAACAGAGTGGATGCCGCAATAAAGAAGATTCGCAACTCCGGTGCGCACGGAGAAGTGCAGGGGATTGTGGCCGATCTTGGGACCGCCGACGGAACTCGCTGCGTGATCGACCGCTTTCCTCAACTCGACATTCTGGTCAACAACTTGGGAATCTACGAACCAAAGCCGTTCGAGCAAATCAGCGATGACGATTGGCAGCGCTTCTTCGAGGTAAATGTATTGAGCGGTGTGCGTCTAAGCCGGCACTATCTCACTGGCATGAAAGAACGCAACTGGGGACGCATTGTATTCATCTCCAGCGAGAGCGCGGTTCAGATTCCCACTGAGATGATCCACTACGGGATGACAAAGACCGCACAACTCGCCATCTCGCGCGGACTCGCGGAGACGACGGCGGGAACGAACGTAACGGTAAACACGGTGCTGGCAGGGCCCACAGCATCGGAAGGTATTAGCGACTTTGTCCGGCGATTGGCTCAAGACCAGAAGACAGACGCGGCCGCCGTGGAGAAGGAGATCTTTCGCAGCGTGCGTCCCACATCTCTGCTAAAACGTTTCGCAACACCAGAGGAGGTCGCGGCACTGGTGGTTTTCGTCTGCAGTCCATTGTCCTCGGCTACCAATGGCGCGGCCCTACGGGCTGACGGAGGCGTCGTGCGATCGGTTCTCTAACGCTTTCCACGAATCCTGAAAGGGCCTGAGCAAAGAGCAGCTCCAACAACAACTCGATTTTAATAAGAAGAAGTACACCGGTGACGATCCGCGGGATGTGATTCCGGGAGACTCCATCCGGTGCATTTCCGGACGAATTGTCGACAAACCTTCCCTTGGGATTACTTCTCGCTTGCCCGTGATGCGCCCGAAGAAGTCTTGCCGTCCTGTCAAACCCACGCGGCATCCGCTCCGACAGTAGAAGGCAAACACGTCTCGGGAGTAGGATGCTCTCGGATCGCGATGCGCCCCAAGCCGATCATCGCCGGGATCCTGTTGACGGCTGTCGCCGTTGTCTTTCTAGGGTTAGTGCTATAACTGTCGGGCGATTGGCGCTGGGTGGAGGGCTGGATCTTCGTTGTCTGGTGGGTATCCTTCTTTGCCTTCAATCTCTTGTGGCTTCGCTCCAGGGACCCTGCGCTGTTGGCCGAGCGCATGCGCATGCCCGGCAGTGGCGGTGAATCGCGCTCCGATTTGGCTATCCTCATCGGGATAAAAGTGTGTGGCCTGGCTTGGATCGTTGTGCCGGCGCTGGATGTGCGTTTCGGTTGGACACCCCGTCTGCCGCTGTGGTGCGAAATATGCGGAGCCATTCTGCTCCTCGGGGGTAGTTTTCCCTTCTTCCGCGCGTTCACCGATAACACCTTTGCGTCGCAGTTGGTGCGTATTCAGACCGAGCGCGGCCAGCATGTCATTGACACAGGCGTCTACGGCTTTGTTCGCCACCCCATGTATCTTGGGGCAAGTCTAGTGTTCATTGGTGGCGCGTTGCTGCTCGGCTCCATTTCCGGCCTTCTCTTGGGCCTCGCCATGCTCGGGCTGCTCGTTGTGCGCATCTTTGGCGAGGAGAAGCTGTTGGCACGCGATCTGGAAGGCTACCGGGCCTATCGCGAGAAAGTGCGGTACCGCCTTATACCGCACGTCTGGTGATCACCCCGTCAACGGAATTTCCGCTCTCGATCAGGCAGGTGTTGGCAGTATCCGACTCAGTGGGCGGATAGTCGGCTAACCGGAAACTATCCCGAAACGGGCTTAGAGGAGATCAACGGATCACTGCGTGATTTCCCCGAAGAGGACTTCTGGCCCGGAATAGTTTCCTGATTGCTCGTTACACCCAAGGGGTGCCAAGTCTACTGCTCCGCGCGCTTCACCCAGAACTGCGAAAACGTTGACTAGCCCAGACCCCCGTCTTAAGATCAATGCTCCGGCGACGAGCGTCTCCCATGATCGGCCAAACTATCTCGCACTATCGCATCATCGAGAAGCTGGGTGGCGGCGGGATGGGCGTAGTATTCAAAGCCGAGGACACCAAACTCGATCGCTTTGTCGCGTTGAAGTTCCTGCCCGACGAAGTGGCCAAAGATGCTCAAGTCTTGAGCCGCTTTCGCCGTGAAGCCAAGGCCGCTTCTGCCCTGAACCATCCCAACATCTGCACCATTCACGAAATCGACGAGCAGGATGACCAGACCTTCATCGTGATGGAGTTTCTGGACGGCATCACTCTTAAGCACCGCATCGCGGGACGACCGTTAGACATTGAGACGCTGCTCACTGTGTCGATCGAGGTCGCTGATGCGCTGGACGCGGCCCACGCCGGTGGCATTGTTCATCGTGACATTAAGCCTGCGAACATCTTTATCACCAAGCGGGGACACTCCAAAATTCTCGACTTCGGGCTGGCCAAGGTTGCAGTCGAGCCAAAAGCGTTGTCGATCGAAGCGACAGCAGCCACCGTTTTTGACAGTCATGAATTCCTAACCAGTCCCGGCACTGCGGTGGGCACCATCGCTTATATGTCCCCGGAGCAGGCCAAGGGAAAGGATCTCGATTCCCGCACCGATTTGTTTTCATTCGGCACAGTACTGTACGAGATGGCGACCGGAGCATTGCCGTTCCCGGGAGAAACTTCAGCGACCATCTTCGACGGTATCCTCAATCGAACCCCGGTTCCGCCAATACGCCTGAACCCTGCAGTGCCGCCCAAGCTGGAAGACATCGTCAGCAAGCTGCTGGAGAAGGATCGCGATCTGCGCTACCAATCCGCGGCCGAAGTTAGAAGCGACCTCAAGCGGCTTCGGCGCGACACTGAATCGGGAAGGCTCCAGGTTACCGATTCCGCAGACGTTGCGGTTTCGAGCGCAACCATTCCCGCCGCCGGGCACCGCCCCAGCGGCTCCGACGTTGTCGCCGCTGCGCGCCAACATAAAGCCGGTCTGGGAATCATCATTGCTGTCGTATTGGTCCTGGTTGCCGCCGCCGGATTCGGCATTTACAGCTTGGTTTTCTCCGCTCGCACCCAGCCGTTTCAAAGCATCAAGATCACCAGAATCAGCGGCACCCACAATGCGAGCATCGGCGCCATGTCTCCTGATGGCAATTACCTAGCCTACGTGATCAACAATGAGGGCAATGAATCCTTGTGGCTGCGTCATCTGGCCAGCGAGAGCAACGTGCAGATCATTTCGCCGGAACACGTACAGTACTCCGCGCTACGCTTCTCGCCCGACGGGAGCCACATTTACTATTCGCACACGCAACTGGCCAGCGGTCCGGCTTCCCGAGATTTCGACCTATACCGTATCCCAGTGCTGGGCGGGACTCCGCAACTGCTGGTCAAGGATGTGGACACGACTCCCAGTTTTTCTCCCGACGGGCAGCGCTTCGTTTTCGTGCGTGCCAACGATCCTGACCCCGGCAAATACCATCTCATCGTTGCCAATGCCGACGGCAGCAATGAAAAGAGCATTTTCAGCGGTCCCATGGCCAACGTGATGGCGGATTCGGCCTGGTCGCCGGATGGAAAAGCCATTGCCGGTGCAATGTTCGATCAGACCGGCAATAGCATCAGCACACTGATTTCGATTGATCCCGACACGGGTAACCAGAAGACAATATCCAAGCCGCCATACACAGGCGTGACCAACGCGTCGTGGCTGCCCAATGGAAAAGCGCTGGCTGTAATTTTTTTTGCGGCGGAAACAAACTTCGCCCGGCAGCAAATCGGACTCGTTAGCTATCCTGACGGAAAGTTTCGTCCCATTACTGCCGACGCGAATGATTACGCGACCTTGAGTGTCTCCTCCGACGGTGCGACCATAGCCACCGTTCTGCGCCAGTCGGCCCGCGATGTCTATGTGAGTTCGGGACAGAAAGCCGACTACTCCGACGCCAGACAAGTCACGTCGGGAGACCCCGCCCCAGTGGTTTCGTGGACGAGCGACGGAAACTTGGTCGCGGAGCAAGAGGCGTCCATTCGCGTTATCAACTCGAGCGGCGGACTCAAGGCTGAGGTTGCCCACGACAAGGAATCAGGGTCTATGCAGCCCTATGGCTGCGGTGACGGCCACATTGTCTTCGCGCGGGGAACTTTGAAAAACCTCTCAGTGAATATCTGGCGCAGCGAAGCGGACGGCTCCGGAGTGCGGCGCCTCACCGAGGGCAGGAGAGACCTGTACCCGCTGTGCTCTCCCGACGGGAAAACCGTTTTTTACGTAGATAACACCACTGCCGCATATATGAAGGTGCCCATCGACGGAGGCAAGCCGGAACGATTTACGAAGGAATATGCGGAGACAAACTCCGGTTATGACATTGCCCGCGATGGAAAAACGATTGTGCTTGGCACCTATGATTTCAAAGCCCAGAGGCCGAACATCTCCTTAGTGTCTCTCGATTCCGGCGAGCTCTTGCGAACGTTGGAATATGATCCGCGGCATGAGGGGCAACTCCGCTTCAGCCCTGATGGCAAGGGCATCGTGTATCCCGTCCGCGAAAAGGGCGTGGACAATCTCTGGCTGCAACCGCTGGACGGCGGTCCCGGCCGGGAGTTGACCAACTTTACCTCGCTAAAAATCTACTCCTATCAATGGTCGCCCGATGGCAAGAGCCTGGCCCTGGTGCGCGGAGATTCACCTTCTGATCTGGTGTTGATTCAGAATTCTCAGAGGAAGTAGCCAGAACCCGCTTGGCCGACTCCGGACGAGTTGTCGCAGTCCGGAAACTGTCCATAAACGGGCTTCGAGGACAACGGTGTCAACGGGGTGGGGAACCTCGGGCAATCTCCTCGAAGCCGACTTGCACTAGGACTTCTGGCTAGCGATAACTTACGTTTAGCTCGTCGCTCGGGCAGAATGCCGACTGGCAGATTGTACTTATATACTGCGTCGTCTTTACTTCAGCCCTTCGACCACATAGAGGTAAGAGAGGGTACGGGCAACGGTGTACAGGTAAAAGCTCCCATCCGGCGTTATGCGTCCCGCCCCGACCCCGGCAACTCCGGCCAGATCGCCGGGCGCATGCTGATGGTGCAGGCGCCGCTGACCGGTTTTCAAGTCCGCAACGTACACCTTGACTGGTGTCGAGGAAACATCGCCGACGTAGATGGATTTACTGTCGGCGGTCCATCCCGCGACCGCTTCATCGGCTCGAACGAAGGACAATGGTTGAGGCGTCTGGTCCCCGGCGAATGGAACCATCCAGTAAGCGCCATCTTTGCGGCCCAGCACATAGTTGCTGTCCGGAGAAACCAACGTGCCCCGGAAGCCTTCCGGTCCGAAGGGCTTCGGCGCGGAACCGTCCAGCATCAAGGTGTAGGTTCGAGGGGCCTTTCCTTTCTCGGTGGCAACCATAATCAATCCCTTGCCGTCGGGCAGGAAGCGCAGGTTGGCTGTGTGGAACAGTTGACTGTCGGCGAGGGTTATGGGTTGTCCAGCGCCGGCTGGCAGCAAGACGGTGGGCGCGGGCTGTTTCACGCTGGTTGACGCTACCCACTTATCGTCGGGCGATATGTCGAGTCCCATGCCGGAGCCTAGCCGGATGGCCGGCGAGCCATCCGTTTTTCGGAGAAAGACAGTGTAGTCCGGGCCTCCTCCTTCGCCGTCTTCTTCCAACACGGCCCATTGACCGTCTGCGGAGAGACTGCGTCCGAGCGTCCAATCGAACCAGGACAGGTCAATGTCTCTGTCCTGGCCCGTGCGGTGGCCGATGACCTCTTGCCGACTGGCCTCGTTGGCGATCAAGACTTGCCCTTCCTTGCTGATATCAAACACGCGTAATCGGCCGGGAATGTGCAAGAGGTCTCGTAACTGGCCACTGAGATTGACCGCATAGAGCGCGCTGTTAATCCCCGCGTCGCTGCCGGTAAACCAGATCTCGTCCCCGGAGCGCGACCATGCCAGGCCGGTAAGATCGCTCCATTCCTTGGTCAGCCGCGTCGCCTTGCCCGAGAGGTCCACCACGGCCACGTATCCGCGTGAGTCGGCAGGATTGGGATGATCGAAGAAAGCGATCCGCTTGCCGTCGGGAGAGACCGCAACATTCGAAATGTCGCCCGTGGACGTGGAGTAGATGGTTTTTCCGACTGGATATTCCAGCCGGCACTCTGGACCAACAAAGTGCACCACCGCCAGAGATTCCCCGTCCCGGTTCCAGGAAGCTTGCAGCACATCCCCGAGCAGTTCACGAGGCGCTCCTCCCGTCAGCGGTACCACCGAGAGCATGCCGCGCGGAACAGCGCCATTGTCTGATTTCTGCCGGAGCGCCATTTCCCCTTTGGAGGAGATGCTCAGGACCTCGCTGTCCATAAGGTCGATGGGGCGCGACATCAGCGCGTCGGTTCGAGTGGTGTAAACCTGTTCTTTCGGAGCGCCGTTCCAAGCCGCACTGTACACGATGCTTTGCCCATCGGGAGCGAACTTTGCCCCGTATATCGACCCGCGCTGAAACGTAAGCTGGTGAAAGTGGGGTGTGGACACCGGCGCATTGTTCCTGGCTGCGTAGTAAGTCCCAGCCAACGCCAGCGCTATGATGAGGGCCCCGGCAGCTTGCTTCCAATAAGACCTCCGCTGGTCGGTCACGACCCGCAAACGGGAGCCGCTGCTCGACTGGTTGGAAAGGGCTTCCAGATCAAACGCTACGTCGCGTGCCGAGTGGAAGCGCTGCTCGGGATTCTTCTCCAGGCAATGTTGCAATACGCGCTCCAGCGCCGGAGAAACGTTGCGATTGGTTTCGTTCAAATCCGGAGGATCTTCTTTCAGGATCGCGCTCATCGTATCCGCGGCCGTGTCGCCGTGAAAGGCCCGTTTGCCGGAAAGCATCTCGTAGAGAATCGCCCCAAAGCTGAAAATGTCAGAGCGTGGATCCAGCGCGACGCCGCGCACCTGCTCCGGCGACATGTATCCCGCCGTTCCCATGACCACCCCTGCCTCGGTGCCGTGGGTCGCGGTCGGCAATGACGTGTCGGTGCCGGGCTCGGCCTGAGTCAGTTTGGCCAGCCCGAAATCCAGAATCTTGACCCGGCCATCTTTCGTGACGAATAGGTTCTCCGGCTTGAGGTCGCGATGAATGATCCCTTTTTCGTGGGCTGCGGCCAGTCCCTGCGCGATTTGCAAGGCATAGTCCAACGCCTTGCGCACCGCAATTGATCCACCGCGCAGACGCTCCCGTAAGGGTCTCTCCCTCGAGCAGTTCCGACACGACGTAGGGCGAGCCCTCTATCGTGCCGATGTCGAATACCGCCAGAATATTGGGATGATTCAGGGCGGCGGTGGCCAGCGCCTCCTGCTCAAAACGGCGCATGCGGTCGGCGTCCAGCGAAAGTGCCTGCGGCAACACCTTGATCGCCACTTCACGTTTGAGACGCGGGTCACGGTGCTTTTGACAACCTGATTTGGCCCCGCCTTGATACTCACAATTGGCCCCACCAGCATTAATAAGGATGGCTGTCCGGTCTTGCGGTTCCAGCCAGGATGGGGTGCAGGGGAAGGAACGGCGTTTGAGTTCCTTCCCCTGCCCAGCGCTATAGAAGCAGCCGCCTACGATACTTTCTTTTTCTGACGCACCTCCAGAGTTCTGCGAAACCGATACGATTCGGCACCGGTTTCGATGATGTGCGCTCGGTCGGTGATTCGATCCAGCAACGCCTTGCACAAGCGGGGATTCGGAAACACCTGCGTCCACTCGGAAAATGGCAGGTTCGTGGTCACGATCAGGGTGGCTCGCTCGGCGCGTTCGGCAATCACCTGGAACAGGAACTCCGCTCCGATATCGGCCAATGGCACGTAGCCGACTTCGTCGAGCACGATCACGTCGTAGCGCAACCAGCGCGCCAGAACTCGCTTCACCGCGTTGTGTTGCCGTGCTTCGACCAGTTCATTGACCAGATTCGCAGCGGTGGTAAACCGCGCTCGCCGTTTCTGCCGGCACGCGGCCACGCACAAGCCTGTCGCCAGGTGCGTCTTGCCCGTGCCGCATTCGCCCATCAGCACCACCGGTTCGGCACGCTCGATGTAACCGCCTTCGGCCAGTTCGCGAATCTTCGCTGCCGGAATCTGCCGCGCCTGGTTGAAGTCGAACTCCTCCAGCGTCTTCAGTCGTGGCAGCCTGGCATCGCGCAGCCGTTGCTGAATGGCGTGCCGGTCGCGTTCTTCCGATTCCATCGTGAGCAGAGCTTCCAGGTATCCGATGTGACTGCGCTGTTCCTTGATCGCCTGCTCCGCCAGTTGCACGAAGTGCGCTCCAATCATCGGAACGCGAAGCGCCTTGCAGTATTGCCTTACGCTGGCGTGTTCGAGAGCCTGGGTTTGCTCTTTCATCGCGCCACCTCCGCCGTGCTGGCAGCGATGCTGAGTAACTGGTCGTACTCGTTCATCTGCGGCAACGGTCGCTCGTAGCGTTCCAATCCGTTCAGCTCCAGTAACTCGGTGCGTAGACGACCCAGTTCCGTAGCCGTGAGCAGATGCCGCACCGCGGCCCCGTCCGCAATGGCGTCGAGTAGAAGTTCCTGCGCACCTTCACGCAACCCTTACTATCCACCGTCGGGAAACTGGTCTCTGCCAGTTCGAATCCTTCCGCCGTCAGCGGCAGCAGATGCTCGCGTTCGATCCGCATCGCTTCCCCGACGGGCATCGCTTTGCCTGCGATCCGCCGTTGTTCGTCTTGCTGACAATAACTTCGTAAATGTTCGTTCAACTCCTCCAGGTTCTTCGCCTGCGGAACCGGCACCAGATGGTTCCGGCGGAAGTAGCCTACTTCGCCCTCCACGCCGCCCTTCTCGTTGCCCCGTGCCGGGTTGCAGAACTCCGTCTGGAATCCCCAGTGCGAGCGGAACGCGATCAAGCGTTCCGTCTCCTCCCGCTGATGGCCGCGCAGAATCTTCTTCACCGCGCTCTTCAGGTTGTCGTAGCGCAAGCACCGAAACACGCCGCCGAAATAGCCAAACGCCAGCTCGTGCGCTTCCAGAAAGGCCTGCTGCGTGGCGTGGTAATACGCCACGTGAAACGCCCCGCCGCTCGCCATCGATCGCATCGCGAAGTGGTGAACCGACTGGCGTTCGCCCCCGATCTCGGCCACAGCTTCGTACCAATCCACCTGCGCTTCGCCGCCCCAGTCGTAGACCTGCGGCACAAACGTCTCTCGCGCCGTGAGTCCTAACTCTTGCTTGCGCTCCCGCACATAACGGCGCACCGTCGCTTCCGCCACTGCTGCGCTGGGTTGTTCCTGACGGATCCGCTGCCAGATGCGATGCGCGGTGTGCCGCTGTTTGCGCGGAGCCAGCTGATCTGCGCGCAGAATCTCGTCAATGAACTCCATCACCGGACCCAGCCTGGGCCTGTTCCGCACCGGCAGTTTGCGCTCCGGCGGAATCGCACTCGCCAGCGCTTGTCGTACCATCCGCCGATGCACGCCCAGCTTTTTCGCGACTGCACGAATCGAACCGGCTCCATGCGCGTGCTCCCGCCTGATCTCTTCGAATAGCTCCACCTTGCGTCTCCTGTCCATCGCCCTCCCCGTCTGCTTCGCAGACAGGGTAGGCCGATCCATCGGTTAGGGTGGAGCCAAATGTAATGATCGAAGTGGGGCCAGTTCAGAGTAGCGAAATCACACGGGAGCGATAGACCTCGCCCATGCCGCCGGCGCCAAGTGGGGAGACAATTTCATACGGACCGAGTTTGGTGCCAGAGGTAAGGGCCATGCGTGCGCGCAATTATAATCTAGGCTGCACGTTTGCGGCGGATGCGACGGTTCTGGGCGTGTTGTCGGCTAACCGGAAACTATCCAGAAACGGGCTTCGCGGAGATCGGCAGAGCGAACAGCACGCCGTGGCACGACATTTCCCCCAAGAGGACTTGAACTAAGTCGCTGGTGCGACGGACGCTATCGCGTGTCATGGGGCCAGCAGTTCTGGGGGTGGCTGATCTAGTTTGGTTACAGAGAAAGGAGGTTTCTCTGTGACCCATCTTCGCAAGATCATGCTCGAAGAGCTTGAGCGTCGCAACTACGCTCAGACCACCATCGATTGTTACATTCATGCTGTCGACCATTTCTCCCGGTACTTTCACCGCTCCCCCGATCAGTTAGGTCCGGAACACATCCGCGAGTATCAGGCGGCGTTGTTCAAAAAGTGGAAGTTGGCGCCGAACACGGTGAACCAGCGATTGGCAGCGCTGCGTTTCTTCTACATCCAGACGCTCAAGAAGGCCTGGAGCGTGGCGGAAACTCCGTATCCGAAAAAGACATTCCGCCTGCCCATGATTCTCAGTCAAGGAGAGGTCGCTCGCCTGATCGACTCCGCCCTGACTCCCTTTCATCGCATCGTACTCATGACGCCGCGAACTGTCCAGTTTTGGCGCTCAGCGAACAACGTCGAGATGCGGATTCTGCCGCACAGTCACCTAAAGGCGGATTACGATCGGGGCCTATGACGATACCGGTTGCGCTCCCCGCTAAGGCTCGTAAACGCGGAAACCCAAATTGGCGGCATCCCATTCCGCTTGGTCCCGCTCTCCCTACTGAATTCGAACTGCGGGTCAGGCAACTGCAGCTCACGGCACAGATGTATACCTCGTCAGCCGAGCTTCGCGCCTGGTGCGAGCAGAACAGGAATCGGTGCTATGTCCCAGAATGGCTCCTGGCCGAGTGGTGCATCACCGTGGATACATACATCCGCAGCGCCGCTTGACTTGGGCGGCAGAAACATTGCCTCCGAGAGCTGTTAAATACGACGAGAAGCAAGATCTGGTGCGGATTCCGATGGAAATTGGGCAAAGCGAGAGTTTGGTAGCGGAGGTTCCACGTAGGTCCGAAGCAGTCCAATGTGCGCATTATATCACGAAAAAACCGGGGCGTGGGCGGAATTCCACGAGAAATGAAGCAGGAACCAGTGCCTTCGATCTTCGGTTATGGGCTCTTCGCCGGCACACGCTTAGCGCAACATCCGTTGTTCCCATTCCACATCGAGCAGCACGCTACTGTAAGCGCTGTGGTGCCGCGCGTGAGGTCACCGCTAAGGCATGAGCGATCAGGTTACGGACACTCTTAGCGAGTTCGACGATTTCACCTTCGCCCCGCAGTTCGAAATCAATCAGGTAGTTTCCCGATGCAGCGTGTTCCACAGCTTCTCTGAGATCAAGCAAGGGTTTCACGACCTGGCGAGGCAACACGAAGCTGATCCAGACGCTCAGCAGAAGTGTGAGCCCAGACACTATGCTCAGTACCCATTCCGCACGATGGAGGAGATCTCGAGCTTCCTCGTGATCCTGCTGAACGCGAGCCCAGCTTCGACCTTCCAATTCGGACGCTCGCTGCAGGACCTGCTGGCTTGAGGCTTGGAGATCTGGGGTAAATCGACGTAAAGTCGGATCTCCCGCCTCCAGGGTCTTGACGATTTGAGAGTCGAACGAATCAACCTGATTGCGAAGATCCTCGATCAGCTGCGTGCGAGTCTTGTGCCTGGCCTGTGTCAAAAGCTCATTCAAATCCTTCTCATAAGCTCCCACTACCTCGCGCGCTCTCCCTACAGGTGTGCCTCCTGGTGTTTCTGTCAGCGACACCGCATCCGCAAATTGTTGGCCATACCGAGTCACATTCTCCAGCGCCTGCTGGGTGGCAGACTGTTCTCCGGGGGCAAGATCGCGAATCTTTTCGACGGCTTGTTTCACTCGGGCGAGTGACTCTCGGTTTACCTTAAGGTATTCCGGATCGCGGAGCAGGAAGTAGTTTCGCTCTGCACGGCGTGCGTCAAGCATTTCAACTGATGCCTGCTCTGCCAGCCTTGCGACTGGAGCGTCTACGCTGACTATGCGGTCTACGATCAGACCCATCCTGAACAGGTAATAGACCGCTAGGAATATAACAGGGACCAAAACAAGCCTTACAATGGCCAGGCTATAAGCGACTCTTCGCCGCAGGGAGCTGCCGGGAGCAAATATCTTGAAAGATTTGCGCAATCCTAGTTCCACGACCGCCTCCGCTCGACGATTGTCCCACGAAAATTCGCTAGTATGGCTATCGAGGGCGGAAAATTTGGACGCGCCTGGAATGATTTCAGGTTTGCCCGTGATTCGACCAGAACCCGGAGTGTTCGCGTTTTCGTTCTTGCTTATGGCTAGGATTCTCGCGAAAGGAACGAGCAGCGATGTATCTGGCCCAGCTGCTCCATCCGTGTCGCCTAAAGAGCTTCTCGTGCCTGCTCAATGGAAATGACCAAGGAGTCGATATTTGCTATGAAGAAAAATGGCTGGAGAGCGGTGATCGAGGTAGGTTTTATCATCTTCCTGTTTTATTCGAATCTTTTGATGGGAGAATTTGAGCGCACTGTTACCTTCGCTCCGGCCACAGGTTCACCGGCAGCCGTGCGTACGACACCGGTCCACGCTGGCGCAGACGGAGAACTCTGTTGTGCTTCAAGCGAGACAGCGACCATCAGTCCCAGCAGCAGACACCTCTCTACCAGTCGGAAGGCCTTATGAAAGGTTCGAGCTATTGCGTGTACCTTTGCGTAGCGGGATGCATACATGACAAATTTCCTCGAGTGAAGACGGAATGCAATCGAGCGCATGAAGGACTTCAAAGAAAGAGAAGACTTCCTGCTAGGGCGCGCATTGTCCGAAGATGCCAGGAACAAGCGGAACGATCGAGCGCCCAACCGCTTCGGTTTACGTACTTGTGACTTCTATGCCTTGGGAGCGGTAGGGATTCAGGACATCTTCGTCTGATGCATCGGAGATCAAACGTGTCAGTCGGGAAGCGGGACCGACCAGGTAAGGCAGAGATGTCCCCATTTTCCCAAGTGAAATCAGGCCAACCACTTCCGTTGAAGCCCCTATCATCGCTTGCTTTCACGTACGCTTCTTCTCGGTCGCCGACGGTTATTCCGACCTCCGGGTGCAAACTGCACATTCCGAGAAAACATAGATCAGCGCGAATGGATTCGACTCGACGAATGGTCTCGATGCCGGTCGCGACCCGCGCCTCTTTAAGAAAATTTCCTCCGAGCATCAGCACGCTCAACTTCGGATGATCCGCCAACGCCAGCGCGAGCGGTGGGCTGTTGGTAACAATCGTTGCCGAACGCTCTCTTGAGAGGTAGGAAGCAATTCTTAGATTAGTGGTACCTCCATCAATCAGCACCACCTGACCGTCGCGGATCATGTCAGCCGCCGCTCGAGCAATTCCGATCTTGCTCTCCATGTCGATTTGTTGGCGAGACACGAAAGGAACGGCCTCGGCACGGCGAGGCAGGGCGCCGCCGTGTACTTGGCAAATACACTATTCGGAGCGAGCCGGAAGTCAGCATCTGAAAACTTTTGCGCCCACTTTTGCGATAGGCTGTGAGTGTTGGATCACCAACCTGGCGAAAGGAGCACCTTTATCAGTCAGGAAAAGTATATCGGCATGGACGTTCATCAGGCCACCATTTCGGTTGCCGTGATCGTTTGAACTCTGTTTTTTTGTGACTTGGCTTCTGCCGCCCGCTGCGCGGTCAAGCGCAATCAAAAGCTTCGCCTTCGCCGGCCGCAACCACAGCTGGCCCGGTAGCGACCCTAGCCCATGAACGGCACAGCAAGATATCCAAACCAGCAAATTAACGAGTGCAGAAACTTTACGCTCCACACTTTCTGCCGGTTGCAGGGCGTTATGCCCTGCGCCTTCATGTCGCGTCGTCGTGCCGCTCGCCAGCGCGGTTTTCGGTTTCTCAAAAGTCCATCCCCCTATCCACGCCACCTTTAATCGGGCAGTCATCGCCTCCAATGCCGTGCAGGTAAAGGTTCATCACGCACAGGCGGGCAACGCTGTCGACGAGTTCGTTCCCCGAGAGCGCTTTGAGCTTGAGGAACTTCTTCTGGTCGCGATCAAGCGCGTACTTTCGACTCACATAATCGTGGGCAACAAGGAGGAATCCGCCCGTGCCGCAGGCCGGGTCGTGAATGGTTTGGCCGGGCACGGGCCGCATCACGTCTACGACGGCGCTGATCAGTGCCCGCGGCGTAAAGTACTGTGCCGCGCCGCCCTTTACGTCGGCGGCGTTCTTTTCGAGCAAGCCTTCGTAGGCGTCCCCCTTCACGTCGGCTTCGAGCGAGATCCACTGCTCTTTGTCGATCAAGTCGGCGATCAGGCGGCGCAGCTTCGCCGGGTCCTGAATCTTGTTCTGGGCCTTGCGGAAGATCACGCCCAGCATGCCCCGCTCTTTGCCCAGCGTCTCCAGGATATGCCGGTAGTGGATTTCGAGGGCATCGCCTTCTACATCCAGCAGACTGGACCAGTCGTAGCCTTTGGGGATGGTCAAGGGCTTGTTGAACGGAGGCCGCGTCTGCTCATCAGCCATCTTGAGGAAGAGCAGAAACGTCAACTGCTCGACGTAATCGCCGTAAGAGAGGCCGTCGTCACGCAGGACGTTGCAGTAGTTCCAGAGCTTTTGGACGATGCCATTGCTCATTTCAACTTCTCACTCATCGCACGAAACTCCAGCGTTTGCTCATTGCTCAATGGTTCGCGAGATTGCGCAATCAGGTCGGCTTGCGCCAGCACTCGATCTTCTTCAGACCAGGTGACGTGGTAGACGCTGGGCACTTTAGGAGCCTGCAGAGCAAATTCCAGGCACATGCTCCTCTGCGTTGGCATTTCAACCTGAATTGGAATAATTTGGCTGGTTGCGCTGGACAGGGAGAAACCGACCTGCGGTTCAACGTGCAGTGACCCTTTCACAATCGGCCTTGCTGTCGCAAATTTAACTTGCGCGACAAAGGGCGTCCCAATTTCAACCACTCGCAGCCGCAGACTGATCGTCGCTGTCGGAATCTGCAGTTGATAAGTCGCCGGAGGTGTAACACCCAGCACCTGATCGAGGGTGCTGTGCAAATGAGGATCGCCCATCATGCCGACATGGTCTCCACCCACGGCGAGCGATTGCGAGTGGGCCCAAATCGCGCTCCAGGAAGGCACCGTGCCGTCGCCCGAGTAAGGAACCTCAGCCGGCAGCGATGCCTGCATTTGGGCGCCATTCATGGATACCGAAATGCTGTTGATCATACCGTGCTGTGTTCCGAGGAAACAAAAGTACCGCACATTGGCGCGGTTCTTGAAGCTCTGCCAGAACTTTACCGCCGAATCGAGGTTTGGTTGCTGCAGCTTGCGTCCGCCCGAACCGAGCATCGAGGTCCCGTCCGGCCCATACACTTCGACAGCCGCGAGGCTCGAGTCGGTTCGCCAGACAAAGGGAATATGCGGCGGCGGCAGCAGTTGATAAACGCTGGGGAACTCGGGCCTGCTGGCGAGATCGTACACCTGATCTTGCGAAAGAAACTCCTCTTTTCGATATCCCAGGGCCACAGCCAGCGCGAATGGGCTATGTGTTCGTGGACTCAGCGCACACGTCGGGCCTGAAACCCAAACGGTGCAGGTGTTGGCGTGTGATGCGGCTGCCGCGAGTGCCGCTGGCTCGGGGGCAATGCCCCCGAGGATCACGGCAGCGGTTTGTTGAACGGCTTCCAAGCTCTCGCGCAGGAGGCTGGCGTCTCCGTGCCAAAGCTGGATGTAGTCCTGGGATGAAGTTCCGTTCTGAAGCCCGACAGATTGGCAGACCACAAAGGCTACGGCTTCGGCCTCGGTCTCACGGACTTGTTTGGTGGTTAGTGTGCGGCGGTCGCCCCGATGCAACATTTCGTGAGCAATCTCATGCACGAGCGTGCAAAATTCCTCGGCGGGCTGCATCCCGGAAAGCAGCGTGATCTTTCCGCCATACGAGAGACCCTTCGCGGGAGCAATTCTCTCGGAGAGATCGAGCGCGAAATGAAAGCGGGGACGCCGTTAACGCGAGAATGTCGTTGGGAAAACACTCTCTTGATATGATACCACCTATGGTGGTATATTTTGTTGAGGAGATCGTTATGACTGAACTGTTTTCTGTGAATGAGGCGGCGGCCATTGCGGAAGTGTCGCCCGAAACGATTCGGACTGCGCTGGAAAAGAAATCGGTGAAGCCGTCGCACAAACGGAAAACCGGCAAGGCGGTGCGGCATCAGTTTTCCGTTGGCGATGTACTTCTTGTGAAGCTGTTGGTTGAATTCCCTTTCCCCTTGAGCCGGCAGGACAAAGAATCTCTAGCACAAATCTTGGCACGTGGAGACACGAAAGCATCACACTGGTCTAAAGAAGGCGCTGATATTGTGTACCGCTCCGGGAAAATCCAGCTGGTGGTTGAGTGCAAGTCATTCCGGCAAACGGTTGCCAAGAATTTGGCAGCCTTCCGCTGGGGTAGGCGGCGTATCGTCTCCTCACCCGAAGTTTTGGGGGGAGAACCCGTTTTTCGTGGAACTCGCATCCCAGTACAACATGTCGCGTCGCTCTTTCGAAAGGGTGCTCCCGAACAAGAGATCGTGGAAGATTTTCCCAGCCTCAGTGAGCGAGACCTAGCATACGCTCGCCTATTTTCTCGCTTTGGTGAAAAGCCGGGACGCCCCAGAAAGCAGCTGGCCATTCACAGGAAGCGCAGGGCCACGTAGTCATGCGCCTGCTCCTAGATGAGCATATCTCGCCGGCGTTGGTCGCCAGATTGGCCGAGGTTGGCATATATGCTCAATCCGTGCCGCACGTCGGCTTAGCTGGTCGAGCGGATCATGAGATATGGCAATATGCGCTTGATCACGATTTTGCAGTTGTTACGACAAATGCGCGAGACTTCATCGAACTCCTCGATGTTTATGTGCATCCAGGGTTGATCGTCTTGCGCGAGAGTGGATTGAGTCGCGACGAACAGTAGAGGCGCATCCAGCCTGTAGTCGAGTATGTGAAGAATTCGGGAGATAAAGACTTCTTGCTCAACAAGCTCATTGAGATTGCTGGTACGGGACGATTTGAGACGCGCGAGATTCCGCCCCCTTGATGGTAGTGCCATCACTGTTGACCGATCTGCCTAATTGAAGAGACGGTTAAGTTCGAGGCCGATTTACCGGTTCTGGTGTTCGAGGGAGGGGACCTATTCTCTCGCGGATAGCGCTTCCATCCGTAATCCGGCTCATACGTTAACTCAATCGCTTTTGTTGTGGGCCCCGGTGAGCGGATGATTGCAACGCCCGCCAACGCCGAACTGAGGCGACCGGCACAAGCAGGCCACGCAGCACGCGAAGCTGCAATATCTTGAAGTCCTGCTGTAGGGGCTACCTGAGTAAAGCGGACGCACCCCGAGAACAGTTTTAACTCAAGGCGCGTTGCTGTCGTACGTGTATTCGATGGGTTCGATGTGCCATGGGCAATCCGTCTCGCGAAAGAAGCGAGCATCAATGACCAGCAAAAGGCCGCGGCGGAAAGAGATGCCCGGAATGCATTCAGGAAAGTCTTCGCTGCCCTGGCGGCATTTGATGCGTTCGACACGATGGCCCCAATAGAAGTGGTTATACACAAGATAATTGTTGATCCCCGGGCCCTCCACCCCCTCCTCCTCCAACTGAAGATGAAGGTGACTACGATGAAAGATGAAAGTGACTACGATGAAGACCGGGTGGGACGATGATGCAGACTTCCCCGCTGGCAACCATCTTCATACTTTAGTGAGGCTATCCGTCGCGCTGTCGGTGGGCTTGGCGTTGGCCTTTCTGCCCAACATCACACGGAATTGGCTAGAATCCGGCACCCTTAGCTCACCGGGGTCAGCGATTAGGATATTGCTGCTCCCAGGCGTAATGGTCGCCGTGATTGTGGCTCGTAGTGCGCACGACATTAGTCCGTGGGTTGTCGATGCAAGTGATGTTGCTTTCTATGCGTGGGTTTCGTACTTGATAGTACTTGATATTGAGGGTAAATTTCTGCCGAAGACCCGGCCGGTGTGGAGGAGAGAAATTTCCCACTTCGAAATGGAAGAGTCTGGCAAACGGTCTCGGTTCAGCGCAGCCAATTCTCGCGTCGAAGGTCCTCGATCCGGGCAAATTCCTTTTCGTTGTCGGTGATGATGGTGTGACCAAGTGCAAGCGCCTGCGCCGCAATGAGCAGGTCGTTGGCGCCGATTGGTCTGCCAGTTTGCTCAAGCCGCGTACGCAGTAATCCGTAGGTGGCATCTGCTGGCGTCTCGAAGGGCAAAACTTCAAGCGCCCCAAGCACCGCTTCAAGCTGGGCCGAGAGCCGCAGGGAGCCTTTCTTACCGGCTCCGTACCGCAATTCCGCTGCGACGATGATGCTGGTACAGACTTGCGCTTCGCCAACCTTGCGGATATGCTGGGCCACTTTTCCCTGTGGGTTGCGGACGAGATCAGAAACGATGTCGGTATCGAGAAGGTAGCGCATCAGAGATCGACTGGTTCAGAAGGCAGGTCACCGATGGGTGGAAAATCTTCCGCCAGCGTCGCCAGCGTAGCCAATACGGCCAGCAAAGACTTAGGTGGAGTGGGTTCGATGACTAGCCGGTTGCCCTCCTTTCGCATGATGGCCTCCTCACCTGGAAATTCAAACTCACGGGGGAATCCGCACTGCCTGGTTACGACCATTCCTAAAGACTTTGACGTGGCGTTCCGGGCTCAACAGCGGCCTCCTTTGGCATATGCCTAGCATATGCCAAGACTGGTCATATGTTCACCTGCCGGATCGAGCCATGCAAAATGTAACCGAAGGGGAGGCCGTCGAGACACGTAGGATGTAACCCGACTCAAGAGACGATTTGAGGAGGGTTAGGGTTGCGTCTCAAGAAGGCCCTCCAAGAGGCCCCGTAGCCCCACAGTGCAGCCCGGGCTGTCTAAGAAAATGGGGGGAAACAAAAATGGTCACAGGAACCTTCGTAGGCTCTTAGTCATTCAGTTCCCAATTTCGGTCATTCTTTTTCTTCGTACTCATCCGCTTGCTCAGGGAACCGCTCACCCCAGAGATGCTTTCCCGGCTCCAAGCACTCAGCCCCGATTTGCTTCTCCGAGGAGCCCTCGCGAGCGGCGATCCAAGTGACTCGGAATTGGGCTTGCGTTTGGTGGTATTGAATTACAATCTGATCTCCAACGTTCAACTCGCCTCGATAACCACCCAACTGCACACCATGGTTGCTCACATCGAGAGTATGCGCGAGATGGATGTCTTCACTTCCAACGATCCAGAATCGCACTGGTAAGACCGATTTGGTTCTCTTCGACCGCCGTTTGCCTATGCGAAATCGAGGCATGTCCCACCCTCACTCCGAGTAGCCGTCAGCGGTCTCGTCGTCATCATCGTCATCTTCTTTTTTGCGTTCGTCTTCATCTTCCTCTTCGTCCTCTTCCTCGTCGGGCTCTTGGCGAAGGAGGAGATCGGCGGCAACGGAGTGATCAGGAGCGATAGGATCGTGGCGTTCTTGATGTATTGTGGTCATGGACAAATGGTACGCCCAATGATTGAGGTGGCATGACGGAATCCGTGCCACGGCCGCGGCGTCCTCTTTGGAGCCGGGATTCTTTTCCGAACACGTTAGCGGACAAAAAAGATGTTGTATCCGTGCGGCGGTTCGAAGCTAGCCAACATTCAGCAACATTCGCAACAGTGCGACTACCACGACCAGAAGTACCGAGAGCATAACCGTGCGTTCCGCGATGTCGTGAAGTGTGTGGTTTGGCCAAGCCTTACTGATGAATTGATCCATCTTGTCCCCAATTCCGACATTATCTAGAGTGCAGCGAAACTCCAGTTTGCACAATGGCTCGTGCGTGGCGCTGACGACAGTACTCCGTGCGGTGGTGACTGGAGTCACTGTCGTTTCGTGTTAGCACTGGAAGGTCCGCGAACCCGAGCTAGCAGATGGCAATGTGCGGCTCCTGACAGCGGGGACTCCTGTTGCTGAGTCGCAGGGATACCGTCAGGTGATCCGCGTATGAAACCGTCGTAAAAAACGAAAGCGCCCCAGACTCACTGAGTCACGGGACGCATCGCTTGAACAGCCCTCCCCCGAAGTCTGCTCACAACCAGCCTACGTTCTGATCTGCGCTTGGGGAATGGCTCTGACGGGCTACTGTGGAAATGCGTAGGCAGCCGTGGCAAGCATGTGTTGCGTTCCAAGAATGCCTGAAACGACAGCGTGTCCGGCGTCTTAATTTATTTCCAAAAATTGTTCAAAATTGAACAGACAGTGAGGTGACACCGCTGTACATTATTTGCTTCTTTGACCAACGGACAGTGGTGGGGCGCTGTCGCCACATGATTGAAGCAGCATGCGGCCCACCGCTGTTCGTTTCATTGGTGGCGTAGTGGCTCTTCATTTCGTCCCACATCCACTACGCCACTATGCTTTTTGTGGTGTGGGAGCCCTTCCTCGTCGCTTCCCTCCGCTTCACGGCGCGACGGTCAGCGGTCCAAGGGCATAAACTCCCTTGCCGCGCGATACCTTCTTCACGCCCTCGAGTAGGATCACTTCCAGCGCCACCTCGCCCTTCTCTATGCCCGCGCACTCCTGCCCCACCGACCTTGACCACTCCCGCGAACTTCTACCCCCCTCGCTCGCTCCATTCAATTTGCATAAGTCCCGCGTCCGCCGCGCCAGCGGCTTCCTTCTGACGGCTTTTTCGAACGCGACGCCTCACACCTTCTTTCAGCCTTGAGCACTCATCTCGGCGTCGCGTCCGAAAAAGCACTAGCGTCATCCGGGAGCAATTGGCCCAACGAGAGATAACGTTGCTTCTTGCTGACTACAGCGTGCCAATTGGGACAGCGTACGGCCCTTCCTTAATGAAGGCAACGCTCGGGACGGAACCGCTCCATCGCGGATGGTTCACGGCGCAAATAAGCGCGTTTTGGACCATGGCACCGATCCTCTCGGCATCATCCGTATAGGCCCGGTCAGGCAGATAATCCCAGCCCATGACTCCGGGGATAATCTGATCCCGCTCCTCTCGGGATAGAGCCACCGTACAGTAGATGAGGCCTTGCTCCCCTACCTTGTCGAGGACCTTCGCCCACATCTGTGGCTCCCATTGATCTTTCGTGAATTTCCAGCCGGCATCACGCAGCACGGACATGTATCCATCCGGGCCCTGCAGCTTCAGGAGATGCAGCAGCGTCCTGTACGTCGCAGGGCCAATGGGATTCTCGTCTCGCTCGCAAGCCGCCAGGATGATGACTCCTCCCGCCTTGACCACGGGCAGCGCCCCTACGGCTGCCTTGGCATTTTGGTAGTGGTTAATGCCCACATACCCGCCGTGGGTCAGCACCACGTCATATTCTTGCTCGACTGGAATAGCAACGATCTGCTTGAGGAGTTCTACTGCCTTCGCGTGGGCTTGCTGAAGATCTCCGGAAAAAACACCCAACAGTTCCAGGTGGCGGTTCAGCACGGTGTTAATGATGAAGTCCACGCCGGCCTTCTGGGCAATCTCCAACGCCTCTTCATGGCAGGGATTTCCTTCCAGAACGAGGTTGGTGGCGAGGGGGAGTCCAGGAACTGCGCGCTATGGAACTTCTCAATGGTCTTTCTGCCTACCAGCGCGGGGCAGATGGCCTTCCGACCGCCGGAGACTCCCGCCATGAAGTGGCTCTCCACCAGAGCTGTGGCGATCTTAACGTCGGCCGCGTAATAGACCCGGTTGATGAGGACCTCGGTGCCGCTCTTCGTCGTGCCGATGCTGACCAGCATGGCGGGCTTGTCGCACTCGTGATCCACGATGGTGTACTGATCCACCACCTCCTTGCCGAACATTGTTTCCTTCTCTTCGCGAGTGCTGGGCCGGTGGGTGCCCGTCCCGACCAGGAGGGTGATGTTCTGCTTGCGGACGCCGGCGCGATGCAGCAACTCCAAAAGGGGCGGCAGGATTCCTGAGTTCCCCTTGTACGGAACGGGCCGGGTGATGTCCGACGTGGTGATGCAGACTGTAAGCTGATCGGCTGGCTTCGGCTTGCTCTTCAGGATCTCTGGCAGCGGCCTAGAACCGATAGGCCTTTTGATGGAAGCGCTGATGTTCGCCCGTGGGTCTGCGAGGGGCGGAGCTTCTTTCATCTCCAAAATGCGGCAGTCCCCGGGCACGCAGACCGCAAAGGCTCTGGCGCCATATTCGACTTCCACCTTCTTCCACCCGCCCAAATTCGCCCTGCGAATGATACCCACTACCTCAGGCTTCATGCTGACCTCTGCTGCCCAGCCCGCCGTTCCAATGACCCCGTCACATGCAGGATAGGCCTGGCTCACGACGTTGGACTCGAACAGTTCGTCCCCTTTCCCCTGCCAGACGATCCGCGCGGTCTGCGGGAGGTCTCGGTCAGAAATACTCAGGGCTTCGTCCAAGTATCCGGCGCAAAGCCCCGGCGTTCAGTGACTCCAATCACAGCGCTCCATGATCACCCTTCCTGCCGTTTGCGACGGGATGGACGAGTGCCGCCATCAGGCCTGATGTCTGCCCCTCGAGCGACCCCGTCACATGCCAAGGTAGGCCTGCCTCACGAGGTCAGACTCGAGCAACTCCTCCCCTTTCCCCTCCAGGATAATCCGCCCGGTCTGCAGGACGTAGGCTCGGTCGGAAATATTCAGGGCTTCGTAAACGTTCTGCTCGATGAGGAACACGGTGATGCCCTTCTGGCGGATGTCGTGGATCCTCTCGAAGATCTCGGCCACTAGCTTCGGCATGATCCCCAAGGATGGCTCATCCAGCATCAGCAGGGATGGGCGTGACATCAACCCGCGGGCGATCGCGACTTGCTGCTGTTCCCCCCCGCTCAGGGTGTCGGCGCGTTGTTTCCTTCGCTCTCCGATCCAGGGAAACAGATGCAGGATGTTCTCCAGCGACTCCGCGACATCCTTATCTGAATCAAATGCGTAGGCGCCCAGCAAGAGGTTGTCCCAGACCGACAGCCGGCCGAACAACTGCCGCCCCTCCGGGACCAGAGCGATTCCCTTCTTGACAATGTCATAAGGGGGAACGACGTGGATGGGCTCGTTGTCGAGCAGGATCTTGCCCTCCCACGGTCGGAGCAGGCCGGCGATGGTGCGCAGGATGGTGCTCTTCCCGGCGCCGTTGGAGCCGATGAGGCTCACCACTTCGCCACGCTGCACCGTCAGGGAGACATCCTGCACCGCACGGACGCCCCTGTATCCGACGGACAACCGCTCAATGTCGAGCATGGTACCGCTCTCCCAGATAGGCGCGGATGACCTCAGGGTTGACGACGATCTTTTCCGGCACGTCCTCCACGATTTTCCGCCCCGAGGTGATACCGATAACTCGATGCGACAGCTCCATGACCGCTTCCATGACGTGCTCCACGATCACGAGTGTAATGCCGTTCTCCCGCACCTTGCGAACCAGGGTCATCATCTCCCTGAGTTCGACGGGGGTCAGGCCCGCCATGGCTTCATCCAGCATGAGCAGCTTCGGCTGGGTGGCCAGTGCCATGGATATCTCCAACCTTTTCTTGTCCGGGATGGTGAGGGACGTCGCTGGCATGTCCCGCTTCTCCCAAAGGCCGGTGAACTCTAGGATTTCTTCTGCCTTCGCCCGCGCCGCTCGTTTTCTGGCACTGCGCAGGAAGGCGCCGGTCATGACATTCTCCAGCGCCGTCATGTCGCTGATCACCTGGACGATTTGGAATGTCCTGGCGATCCCCATCTTGCAGATGCGATCCGCGCTGAAACGGGTGATATCCCTCCCTTGATAGAGAACCCTTCCGGCATCCGGCCGGCAGAAGCCCGTGATGCAATTAAAGAGGGTGCTCTTCCCTGACCCATTCGGCCCGATGATGCCGACGATTTCGCCATCGCTGACCGTGAAGGAAATATTGTCATTCGCCAGCAATCCACCGAAATGCTTGCTGATGCCCTGCACCTCGAGAAGGGGCGTCGCGCTCATGCCTTCCCCTTGCCGATTCTGGAGAGCAAACCCCATACGCCTTGGGGGTGGTAGGCGGAGATCAGCATGATGAGAGTTCCATAGACGATCATGTCAATGCCGGTTCCCTTGTAGCCAAGCCAGACGCGCGTTCCTTCGGAGATCGGCAGCAGGATGGCCGCACCGATGACCGGTCCCATGATGGAACCCGCTCCGCCGAGCATGGCGACCAGAACGACCTGGATGGAGATGGAGAGCACCAAAACGCTATCGGGGTCCAGGTACAGAATGTACTGCGCGTAGAACGTCCCAGCCACCGCGGTGAGAAAGGCGCTGATCATGATTGCCGCCAGCCGGTAGCGCACGAAATTGATCCCCACGACTTTCGCCAAATCGTGGCTTTCCTTGATGGCGCGGAAATAGAAGCCCATCCGCGAGGTTGAGACCCACGAGCACACAAGTAGCGAGAGGATAAGGAAACCGAGGAGGATGTAGTAATACGGCACTTTGCTCGAGTGGAACTCGAAATTCCTTAACGATTGGCCCAGCATAGGAAGTGTCAGCCCCTCAGCAGCGCCCACCAGCTTCCAATTATTGAAGTGGATCCGGACGATCTCCGCAAAGGCGATGCTGGCGATGGCGAAGTAGTGGCCCCGTAGGTTCGAGCACGGGATGCCGATGGCAGCGGCTGCCAAGGCGGCCAACACCCCTCCGGCCAGCAGCCCGATCCAGGGGCTGACATGATAAGTCGCGAGGAGATAGGAAGACGTGTAAGCGCCGATTCCAAAGAAGGCCGCCTGCCCGAACGAGAACATCCCGGCGTACCCGCCCATAATGTTCCAGGCGACGCCCATCATGGCGAACAGGAACACCATGATCATTATGTGCAGCGGAAACGAGCCTTTGACGAATAGGGGATACAGTAAAAGGAGGATCAGCACGAGCGCGGACACGGAGATCTCTTTCCGCGTGGGGGTTCGCATGCTCACCAACCCAAGAGGCCCTGCGGTCGGATCCAGACCGTGATCAGGTAGACGAGGAAGACGATGGCGTACTTGTACGCTGGGTTAAAGTAATAGCCCCCCAGGGTCTGGACGAATCCAATCAGGATCCCCGCAATGAATGCTCCCTCAACGCTGCCAAATCCCCCGAGAGCGACGATGCAGAAGGAGATCAGCCCGAAGAGCCCTCCCACCTGCGGGTAGATGTAGTAGTACATGGACAGAAACGCCCCCGCTATTCCTACCAAGCCAGCACCAACACCGAAAGACAGGGCATTGATACGCTCCGTGTTGATGCCCACGAGCAGGGCAGATTCGCGATTCATCTCCACCGCCAAGATTGCCTTGCCGGTCTTAGTCCTCTTGAGGAAAAGGAAAATGCCTGCCGATACCAGCACGCTTCCCAGGGAGGCCGCGAATTTCGGGATGCTCAGCTGGACGCTGCCGAGCGTCCAAGTACCGTTCAGGAGCGGCTTCTCGATGAGGCGGAAATCCGGGGTCCAGAGCATTACCGCCAGGTTGGACAGGAAGATACTTAACCCGAAGGTCACAACCAGTTGCGCCAGGATCGGGCCTCTCATCACCTTGCTGACGATGAACCGATAGCTGGCAGCGCCCAGGAGGAAGAGGACGGCGGCACAGATAGGGATGGAAAAAATCGGGTCTACATGGAGCAGCGTGTAAGACCAGAAAGCGATGAACATGCCAAGCATCAAAAACTCGCCATGGGCGAAATTGACGATGTTCATCACTCCCCAGATGAGAGTGAGCCCGATGGCAACCAGGGCATAGACGGAACCGATCAGGAGGCTGTTTACTACTTGCTGAAGCAAGTCGCTGCCCATCCATCCCACCTTTCCCAACGCGCCCGACGGGAGAAGCCGGCTCGGCGTCTCCCGCCAGGCTGAAGCTACTTCCGCGACTTCCACGCCGGGAACGGCCACACTAAGTCCTTGGCGGCTGACTCGAACGGCCAGACGGTGACGTACTGCTCGTCCTGAATCTGCACCAGCGTACCGGTGGCATAGATGTTCTGCTGGGTCTGGGGATCGAACTTGATCCCCTTCCACGGATAGATCACCTGATCGCCTGGGATGTTCGTCTCGCGGAGCGCCTTGACGACCGCCTCTGGCTCCGTGCTCCTCGCACGGTTGATGGCCTCAGCAAGGACGAACGGCGCGGTGAAGCTCCGGGCGGCATTCTCGCTCATGTCCGTTCCGAACTTTTGCCTGAAGAGCTTGTTGACCTCCGCCACCAGCGGCTTCTTCTTGGCCAAGTCCAGCGCGAACGTGGAGCGTACGATCATGTAGTTCCCGTCTGCCTTGACGGCCGGCAGATACCCGGGTTCGATGTAGCCGGCCATCGTCAGTATGCCCTTGGGATTGAAGCCCATCTCTTTGAATGTTTTCGTGAACAGAATGGCATCGGTGATGTAAGAGGCGTGCATGAGGACGTCCGAGTTGGCTTTGATCAACCGCCCCACCTCGCTGGTCACATCGGTCGCGTTGGCTGTATAGGAGAAATCGGCGACCACCTGGTACCCATATTCTTGAGCATACTTCTGTTCCTGCTTGCCGACGTTCGAGCCGAACTCGGTGTTCTCGTACAACAGGGCAACGGTCTGAACTTTCTGCTTCTTGACTCTTTCCAGGTCCTTCAGGAAGTTGAACTGGTCGTGGGCGAAGATGCCGTCGTGGGGACTGACTCGGAAAAAGTATTTGAACCCTCGCTCGGTCAGCGTGGGAGAAGAGGAGTCCGAGCATACGTACGGAATCCCCAAGCGTTCGGTGGCCTGACTGGCGGTCTTCGTCACGGCACTCTGATACGCGCCGATCACGCCGACCACCTTGTCCAGCGTCACGACTCGCTCGGCCTCCGCTTGTCCGTTCTTCGGCTCACCCCGCGTATCGGCCCACACCACCTCGAGCGTGGCTCCGCCAAGATTGGGCAGGCCTGCCGTCATCGCCAAGGGGAGGGGGAGGTCGTACTTGCCGTTGATGATCTGCGCCGCCAACTCGACGCCTCGCCTGCAGTCGAGGCCGGTCGAGGCCAGGTTCCCCGTTAGGGGATAGAGTGCGCCGATCTTAATGGTGTTCGGCGCAGCGAATATCGGGGGGGCCATCCAGGCCGACACGGCGAGGGCGCTGCCACTGATCAGAAAGCTTCGTCGTGTTAAATTGCCCATGCTGATCCTCCTCTTGTCGATCGGATTGCCCGAACTGCCGTGCCAAGAAGTGCGCAGCTTTGCGTCGGAAACATCTAGCGCCAGCTCTCCAAATTTGTCAAGCGGAATCAAGATCCTGATGGAGTCGTTCTTGCCTTGGTCGTAACCCATCGCCGTGTGGACAGCATTGATAAGCACGCTGCGACAAGAAAGCTATTTTGGCCCGAGCGGTGTCGACCACGGCCGTCCATAGAAACTGGCGACTCGCGGTTCCGGATGGTTTGTCGCTAGCCGGAAGTTATCCACAAACGGGCTTCGGGGAGATGTCGCAGCTGAACGTCAGCATTGGGGCAGATCTCCGCGAAGAGGACTTGAACTAAGTCGCTGGTGCGACGGACGCTATCGCGTGTCATGGGGCCAGCAGTTCTGGGGGTGGCTGATCTAGTTTGGTTACAGAGAAAGGAGGTTTCTCTGTGACCCATCTTCGCAAGATCATGCTCGAAGAGCTGGAGCGTCGCAACTACGCTCAAACCACTATCGATTGTTACCTTCACGCCGTCGAACATTTCTCCCAGTACTTTCACCGCTCCCCCGATCAGTTAGGTCCGGAACACATCCGCGAGTATCAGGCGGCGTTGTTCAAGAAGTGGAAATTGGCGCCGAACACGGTGAACCAGCGATTAGCGGCGCTGCGTTTCTTCTACATCCAGACGCTCAAGAAGGCCTGGAGCGTGGCGGAAACTCCGTATCCGAAAAAGACATTCCGCCTGCCCATGATTCTCAGTCAAGAAGAGGTGGCTCGCCTGATCGACGCCGCCCCGACTCCCTTTCATCGCATCGTACTCATGACGCTCTACGCCACCGGGCTGCGGCGCGCCGAATTGGCTCGCTTGAAGATCCACGACATCGACAGTCAACGAATGATTATCCACGTCCAAGGGGGCAAGGGACGCGAAGATCGCAACGTCATGCTCAGCCCCAAGCTGTTAGAAGCTTTGCGCGAGTACTGGCGCGGGCTGAAGCACAAGCCATCCCAGTGGTTGTTCCCGGGTGGATGCAGCCACACCGCCCCTCGTCCCATCACTCCCAAAGCAGTCTGGTACGCCTGTCGTCACGCCGCACAACGGGCCGGTCTGGCAGCGGAGAAGATTCATCCGCACACGCTGCGCCATTGTTGCGCAACCCACTTGCTCGAAGCCGGTGCCGACCTGCGCACCATTCAGTTGTTGCTGGGACATCACGATCTGGAAGAAACCACCCTCTACCTGCATCTTTCCAAACGTCATCTCAGCGCCACCGCTAGCCCCTTGGACGCGCTCGCGTTGTCGTCAGGAAAGGAGAAGCACCCTCCGCAGCGAACGCCTTAACTTAAAATGAACCGGCCTCTCTTGGAGATGGCCGACCTCGTTCGCCTCGCGGGGCAATCATTCTTCGAACGCAGTCGCCAGTGGATGACCTGGCAACACCGCAAAGTGTTGCTGGCCATCGCACGATGCCGCACGGCCGCGCTCGGCGGTCATCGCGACCAGTGTTCCCGCTGCGGACATTCCGCCATCTCTTACAACTCGTGTCGCAATCGCCATTGTCCAAAATGCCAGGGCAATGCCCGCCACCGTTGGCTGGAGGCGCGCCGCCGCGAATTGCTACCCACCCCTTACGTGCATGTTGTTTTCACTCTGCCGCGTGAACTGACACCGCTCGCTCTGCAGAACAAGAAAGTGATCTACGATCTCCTGTTCCACGCCAGCGCCGAAACTCTGCTCGAAGTGGCCCTCGATCCCAAGCATCTTGGCGCCCAGATCGGTTTCTTCAGCGTACTGCACACCTGGGATCAGAAGCTCCAACTTCATCCCCATGTCCATTGCGTACTCCCGGCCGGTGGTCTGTCCGCCGGCCACACGCGATGGATCCAAGCCCGCTGCTCCTTTTTTCTTCCCCACAAAGTGCTGAGCCGGGTGTTTCGCGGCAAGTTCGTGGCCTCTCTGAAGAGCGCCTTCACCCAAGACAAGCTCGGCTTCCATGGCAACCTCAAGCTCCTCGCGCAGCCCAAGATCTTCTCCTCCTGGCTCCGGCAACTGTTTCGCCAGGATTGGGTCGTCTACTGCAAACGACCCTTCGGAGGTCCGGAGCATGCCTTGCGCTATCTCGGCTCCTACACCCACCGTGTCGCCATCTCCAACCACCGGCTGGTCTCCTTGGCGGATGGCCAAGTCACGTTTCGCTGGAGGGATTCAGCGCATCACAACCAAAAGCGGCTGATGACGCTACCTCTGGAGGAGTTCCTGCGCCGCTTCCTCTTGCATCTGCTTCCGCCGGGCTTCGTTCGCATTCGCAATTTTGGCTTCCTTGCCAACCGGCGTCGCGCCGCATTCCTGCCACTCTGTTCTCAGTTGCTGAGCGCTGGGGCGCAGTCGAACCCAGTTGCCCACCCCACGCCGAGGACTCCTCCGGCTCTCGCTTTCTGGACCTGCCCGCGCTGTGGTGGACCCATGCGAGTGATCGAAAGGCTCACTGCAGCCCAGATCCAACTCCGATCTCCGCCCCTTGCTTACGCATGTGCCGCATGAAACCACAACTCCCAGCTCGACCCATCCGCGTGTTTCGACACGAACCAGCTTCGTGCGTCTCCTCAGCCTCTTACCCAATTATTTTCACTCACGGCATGAGCCGTCCCATGCCTGCTCCACCCACAAAACCCGACCCGACCTTCAGCCCACGCCCTCCTTCCCAACTCCCGCACAGGCTTGCGCTGCTTCCTGTCGCACCTCAACAGCATTCAAGTCCCATAGCGTCCGTCGCACCAGCGGCTTCCTTCAAGTCGCTGTATTGAAAGCGCCCCCTCCACCACTAAGATCAACCTGCGCTTTTCCCTGGGGGCGCTTCCAATACAGCCCTAAGACATATGGCCCGCGTCGTCTGAGTCTGCCTGGAAACGTGCAAACGCAACTTCCGGTTTGCTCGTCACCCGACCGGGCATAGCGGAGCAAGCCGGTTCGGAACTCAAAACACTTGCCGGAACCCCCAGAACAGGAAGCCCGACAGGACCATCGAAGCCGGCAGCGTCAGCACCCATGCCATCGCCAAATTGCGCACCGTCGACCACTGCAGCCCAGAATGGTTGGCGGCCATCGTGCCCGCGACCCCTGACGACAGCACGTGCGTCGTACTTACCGGCATTCCAAACCAGTCCGCCAGGCCGATTGTGAACATGGCTTTCCTCCGACGCTCCCTGACCATAGGTGAGGTGGTCCTTGCCGATCTTCTCTCCGACCGTAACCACGATCCGCTTCCACCCAATCATGGTGCCCAATCCAAGCGCTATCGCCACCGCAACCTTTACCCAGGTCGGGATAAATCGCGTCGACGCGTCCACGTGCTTCTTGTAATTGTCCAAACCTTCCCAGTCGGACGCGGTCATCGCCCCTTGCTTGTTCTTCTTCATCAATCGCAAAGCCTCGCTGACCACGTACATGTCATTGCGGAAGTTTCGTACCCGGTCGTTCGGAATCTTTGCCAACTCTCCGAACAGGGCCGTCTCGTTCCCTATGTCGCTCACCATTTGACGCATTGCCAGCATGGTGTTCGGAGTGAACTCCTTGGTGCGAATGTAGTCGGTAAGCTCGTCCCGTTCGTCGCTGATGACTGCATTCGGGCTGACATACTTATTGAGAATGCCGGCCGCCTGTTGCGAAACGGCAATGAAGTCTTCCGACTGTTTGCGCGTGACCGCGTGGTTCAAAGCATAAGCCGTAGGCACCGTCCCCACCAGAATGAGCATAATAAGCCCCATGCCCTTCTGCCCATCGTTCGACCCGTGCGCGAAACTCACTCCCGTGCAGGTTAGCACTAGCAGCGCCCGAATCCAGAACGGCGGCGGCTCCGTGCCAACCGGAGCCTCGTACAGCGCCTTGTTCTTGATCACTGCCTTCATCAGCCACAACAGGAGAAACGCGCAGACAAAGCCCACCAGCGGGGACAGCAACAGCGACTTCCCAATGTTGGTAGCCTGCCCCCAATCCACGCCGCTGGTGCCTGTTTTCGGTGACATCAGCTGATTCGCGATGCCTACTCCAATGATCGACCCGATCATGGTGTGCGAACTGGAGGCGGGCAACCCGAAATACCACGTGCCAAGATTCCAGATAATGGCCGCCACGAGCAATGCGAAGACCATGGCAAAACCAGCTTTGCTCCCGACCTGCAAGATCAGTTCGACGGGCAGCAAAGAGACGATTCCGAAAGCGACCAACCCGCTCGAAAGTAGCACACCCAGAAAGTTCCAGAAGCCGGACCACACCACCGCAATATGCGGCTCCAGCGAGTGCGTGTAGATCACGGTAGCCACCGCATTCGCCGTGTCGTGAAAACCGTTCACAAACTCGAACCCCAGCGCCACCAGCAATGCGATGCCCAACAAAACGTAAGGCAGGATCGATCCGCTATGCACGGTGGCGAGATCGGTGAGCAAATGGAACGCGGAGTAGATGACTCCGACGACAATGACAATCCCAAAGCCCACCATTCCGATCATTCCCGGACGTCTGCTCAACTTTTCATGAATCGCAGGCGCAGCTGTGGCCATATCGAAAGTCTCCTCTGCTCGCAACTTGTTTCAGGATTCAAGTACCCGAGTACCCACCCAGATGAAGGCGAACTATACGGTAGAATTATTACGCCAGTGTTAAAGCCTCGGGTAGAAACAGCTGCCGCACGATTTAATTGAATTGCGATGCAATGATCGCCGCTAGATGCCATAGTTCGCGCCACGAAGCGCGTCTTGGTCTTCGCGCGCTTCCGTGGCTTTGGTGCGTGCGTCGAGCTCCCTGAAGTGGGCGGCATCCCATGCCTCCATGGCAATCATCGAATGATTAGGAGTGGCTAACGCCTCTTCAGCGCGAATGGCGTCAACCCATTCATCGACAGCCTTTTTGTAGACAAGGCGCAATTGATCAAGGTCGGCTTTGCTCATAACCAGAGGTCACCCCGCAGCCCGGTCAATTGGATAGGACGAATTTAACGGAAAATTAACGCTGGTGGAATTCTCCTTTTGGCTTGCCCATCATGCGCCCGCTGCCCGCGTGCGGGCTCGAAATGAAGATTCTGGGCGTGTGGTCGGCAAACCTTACCTTACAAGATTAGGGAAGAGTTGCCCGTCATCCAATCATCTAGGTGTCAGAAATGCCTACATCACCCGGTTTGAGGACGTCAATTTGCTTGGCGGGAGTGGAATTAGTGTTGAGGCTGGGCGGTCATTCTCCTGACGGAGATCCACTTCGCCCATGCATAGGTGGATCGCCCTTTGGTTTTGGTTCCTCCTGAAAATGGGATACCATACGCACTCAGGGGACGGGGACCCTTTTCTCCTGATCAATAAAAACATCTCACACTATCGCATTCTCGGCGAACTCGGCCGCGGCGGAATGGGCGTGGTTTACGAAGCCGAGGATATCAGGCTCGGTCGACGCGTTGCTCTTAAGTTTCTTCCTCCCGAACTTGCCAAGGATCCGGCTGCTATGGAGCGCTTCCAGCGCGAGGCCCGAGCCGCTTCTACACTGAATCATCCCAACATCTGCACCATTTACGCCATCGAGCAGCACGAGGGCTCCTGGTTCATCGCCATGGAACTGCTGGAAGGACAGACTTTGGATCTGCGCGTCCTACAGGCCATGAATACATCGGCCGTGGTGGAGCTGAGCATCCAGGTTGCGGATGCGCTGGATGCCGCTCACCAAAAAGGGATTGTCCACCGCGATATCAAGCCCGCGAACATCTTCGTCACATCGCGTGGAATCGCGAAGGTCTTGGACTTCGGCCTCGCCAAACTGGTCGCGGAGCGTTCTCACGGCGAACTTGCGAGCGCAAACGGCTCCGATCGCTGCTGCCACTTACCTCACCAGTCCAGGGACTGCCGTAGGCACCGTTGCCTACATGTCGCCGGAGCAGGCGCGTGGAGAAGGGCTGGATGCGCGCACCGATTTGTTCTCCTTCGGCGCGGTGATGTACCAGATGGCGACCGGCAAGATGCCCTTTAGGGGCAGTACCTCAGCAGTGATCTTCAACGCCATCCTGGAACACGATCCCGTTCCGCCGCTGCAACTCAACCCCGATATCCCGCCGAAGCTGGGGGAGTGCATCGGTAAACTGCTGGAGAAAGACCGTGATCTGCGCTACCAATCCGCCGCCGAGTTGCGCAGCGATCTGAAGCGGCTGAAACGCGACCTCGATTCGGGGCGGGTGCGGACCGTGCCCTCGGGCGGGACTCAGATCAGCAGCGCCGGCGTTCCCATCGCGCAGCCGCAATCCCCGCCCAGCAGTTCGGCGATCATTCAGGCAGCCCGGCAACACAAGGTGGGTACCGGAGCCATGCTGCTGTTCGCAGCCGTGGTGCTCGCTGGCGCGCTATTCGGCGCTTATTCGTTCTTGACTTCCAGAAAGAGTGTGCCCTTCCAGGGCAACCGCATCAGCAAGGTAAGCGGGACGCACCGGGCGCGGCTGGGTGCGATGTCACCGGACGGCAAGTATCTGGCGTACGTCCTCAGCGAAGACGGCAACGAATCCCTGCGCTTGCGCCATCTAGCCAGCGACAGCAATGTTGAGATCGTGCAATCCGCACACGTGCAGTACAACGCGGTAAGCTTCTCTCCGGACGGCAGCTTCATCTATTACACGCACACGGAACCGACTAGTGGACCGGCGTCGCAGGACTACGACCTCTACCGGACGCCCGTGCTGGGTGGCACCGCGCAATTGCTGCTCAAGGACATCGACAGCACCCCCAGCTTCTCCCCTGACGGACAACGCTTCGTCTTCGAGCGCAGCAACGATCCGGAGCCGGGAAAGTTCAACGTGCTCATTGCCAATGCCCAGGGCACGGACGAAAAGACCATTGCGAGTGGCCCGGCAAAAAATACGATTGCAAATCCTCTATGGTCACCAGACGGCAAGACGGTGGTTGGTTTGCAGATCGGGAGGCGCCGCGCGATCCTCGTCGCGCTGAATCCCAACGATGGCACCACCCGAAGTTTCTATGAGTCGAATGACACCATTCTCTCGGACGACACGTGGCTACCAAGCGGCAAGGGGTTGGTCGTGATCTACCGCAGCTCGGCCACCAACTTCAACCTCAGACAGGTCGGGATCATCACCTATCCCGAAGGCGTGCTGCACGCCGTCACGGCCGATACCAACGACTACCTGACGCCCAGCGTTTCCAGCGACGGAGCTACCATCGCGGCGGTCATGATGCAGAACGAGCGCAGCCTTTTCGTGACTTCTGGGCAGGTGACGAACGATTCCGATCTCAAGCAGATCACCTCTGGGGAGCTTCCCGGTTCGCTTTCCTGGACCCGGGACGGAAAGTTGGCGATCGATACTTCAACGTCCTTGCAGCTGGTAAGTGCCGATGGCGCGTCCAGAAACGAACTGGCTTCCGACAAGACATCCGTCTCGTTCCGTCCCAGCGCATGCTCCGACGGTCGCATCGTGCTCGTTCGGGCAAGAGCCGGGAACATCAGCCAGAGCTTGTGGCGTGTGGACGCCGACGGCACAGGCCTGCAGCAGCTCTCCCAGGGAGAGAACGACAACTTTCCCGCCTGTTCTCCCGATGGGAAGTGGGTGCTCTACGTGGACGGTACGACCCGCGCGCTCATGAAAGTGCCGCTGGACGGCGGACAATCGCAACGCATCGGGAGCATCCTGTCTGAAACCAGGGGAGGCATCGATTTTTCCAGGGACGGCAAAACCATTCTTGTGGGCACCTACGATTTCAAAGCACGCAAGCCCGATATCTCCCTGGTCAATTTCGAGACCGGTGAGGTACTGCGCGTTCTGCAGTACGATCCCCGACATTCGGGACAGTTGCGCTTCAGCCCCGATGGCAGAGCCGTCGTCTACCCGATCCGAGAGCACGGCACCGACAACCTCTGGCTGCAGCCCCTCGATGTCAGTCCCGCCCGGCTTCTGACCAGCTTCACGTCCTTGCGCATCTATTCCTATCAGTGGTCCGGGGATGGAAAGCGTCTCGCCCTGGTGCGCGGCGATGCGCCCTCCGACCTGGTCCTGATTCAGGAAGCCGCAAAGTAGCGTCTCGGACTCACAGCACCGAACGCGCTGCAAACAAATTGATGCGCTCGGACGGCAATGCCCGGCTCCTTGACTCATGCGCAGGGGACCGGCATGGCAGATGAGATTGACTCTGGATGGATTGTCCCGGGCGGGTTTGTCGGCAACCCGGAATTTATCCAGAAACGTTAGTGCTGTATCGGATGCGCCCCGCACTCATGCAGATAGCCCCCGAGACTCCGAACCCGGGCGCATTCGATACAGCCGTTTGCGGGAAGCCGCTAGCGGTGGCGGCGGATGCGGGATTCCCCATGGGATTTCAATCGATTTTCGCTTGGAAAGCCTTGCCAGAAGCGGCTTTTGCCAAAAAAGGCGATTGCCGTGGGTGATTCTGCGACGCAAGTAAAGATTCGATCTGAAGGCCTGCGAAATCTCGCCCCTGCTACTCCACTTATCATTACCTCCTTCCTGCCAGGTGCTTCCTAGAAGCCGACAGACTGCGTTCAGAAAACGTCGTCCGACTGGCGTCTGCAAGTGGCTGATTCCGAGTGGCCGGATCGGCCAGAAAAACTCGTCAACTAACACCTGATTTTCGAACGCTAGCCTTGCCCCAGACCTCTCGTGTGTCGAAGGGCAGCGTGAACGATGCAGTCGCATTGTCGCGAGACTCATCTCCGTTTAGCTTCGACCTGAATTCTTTCCGAATCCTTGGTCCTAGGCAGAGAGCCGCACAGCAGCCTTAGTGATCCACTGGACATGCTCACTATCCCCTATCCCCCATCCCCCTATCTTACAATCGAAACAATGTTCAAGCGGCCCGTTCATATCGTCCCCATGCTTGCTCTTGCAACCGCTGGATGCCTCTGGGGAACAGGATTTTTCTTCGGCAAGGTTGCCTTGACCGAGATGCCAGTCGCGAGCATGGTCTTGTATCGGTTCGCGTTCGCGTCTGCTGGTCTGCTCCCTGTCATCTTCTGTGATCGTCCTCGGTTTGACAGGAGCGAATGGGGCTGGGTGTTCGCAGCATCGGTGCTCGGAGTGCCAGTGCAGTGTTTGGTGCAGTTCAAGGGACTTTCCCTCACCACGGTTTCGCACGCTTCTTTAATGGTTGGCACACTTCCCATGCTGCTCGCCATCGCAGCCGCGATGTTCGCGGGAGAGCGGTTGCACTTCGGCGGCTGGCTTGCGCTTGCAGCCTCAACCTTTGGCGCTGCGCTGATCGCATTGTCGAGCAAGAAAGCTTCCGACGTGGCACACGCGAGCACGCGTGGCGACCTGTTGGTTGTGCTTTCAATGTTTGCAGCCCTTGGATGGATTCTGATTTCGAAACGTCTCATGCGTCGGCATTCAGCAGTCATGGTGACGGCTTTCGTCTTTTGGATCGGTACTATCCTCCTGGCGATGGTGGTCATGACAACATCCGGCGTTCCGTCGCTGCATTACTCGACCCGCGCATGGATTGCCGTAGCGGAACAGGGATTCTTCGCTACTGCGAGCACGACAGTTTTGTGGAATTGGGGACTCAAGCGGGTTCCGGCATCTCAGGCAGGAATTTTCGTAAATTTAGAGCCGCTGGTCGGCGCGATTCTGGGTGTCTCCTTGCTGCACGAGGATTTGGGGATCATGGCTCTCGCAGGAGGTGCGGTGATTATAGGAGGAGCGGTGTATTTCAGCTACAAGCCCGAAGGCAGCAGCCCGGTCGGGGACACCTTGCCGTGCGACTAAGAGAAAAGCCAATCTGAGTCTCAGCAAGTTCCACGGGCTTCGAACATTCTGCGTCGTCGTTCGCCACGTGATTGATCCGAGTTCTGATGGGATAGTACCGCATCAGCCGGGCATCGCAGGGCTTCAAAGCGGAGAAGTTTTATCGCGATGTCGGGGCACAGGGAGCGACCGTGCGCGTCGGGATGGCAGCCAGCGGGCACGCTCGCTGGTTTGAACGCCTGCTCTCAGAATTGCAGTTTGAGTGTTTGAGTGTGGATCGGGGATGCCGCCGAGATTCGCACGAAGCGGGTACGCAAGCGGAAGATGGATCGCCAAAATGCGTTTCACACCTCCGTTTCGACAATTCTGCTATTGAGTGACCTCATCTGAGTAGCGAGAGCGGCGGTAGCACTGAGGAGTTCGTTCTTGTTGTAGCCAGCATACCCGAGCATGAGCCCCGATCGCGAACGGTGTCGTAATGTATAACGTGACAGGGGAGGACATTCTATTCCAGCCTCCTGGAGTGCGTCCGAAACCGAAGTGTCTTTCATCCCCGATGGTAGCCAACCCACAAGATGAAAACCAGCTTCCGCAGGTTGGAGATCCAAGAGTCCCTCCAGCCTGTCTCGTGCTGCTTCTAACAAAATCTGCTGCCGCTCAATGTACACCATTCGCATACGACGTATGTGCCTGCCAAAGTGACCGTCTTCGATAAAGCTGGCCAGCACAGCTTGTTCCACCAGCGGAGCCTGCCGGTCAGCTATCGCCTTCATCGTAGAGAAAGCGTCAATAAGGTGATTGGGAACGACTAGATAGCCAAGCCGAAGGGCAGGATGAAGAACCTTGCTGAAAGTCCCCATGTAAAGTACGCAGTTAAATCGGTCGAGACCTTGCAGGGCCGGCAAAGGGCCACCGGCATATCGGAACTCGCTGTCGTAGTCGTCTTCGATGATCCATGCGCGATGTTGACGAGCCCATGTAAGAAGTGTCAACCGACGACGCAGAGGTAGAGTTCCACCAAGGGGGTATTGGTGTGAGGGGCAGACACATGCCAGGCGCGCCTGGGGTAACGGGCAATTTTCTTCGATGGCCAAGCCGTACTCATCTACACGGAAAGGAATCAGTTTGGCACCCACAGCTCTGAACGCAGCCCACGCACCTGGATGGCCCGGATCTTCCACGATTGCAGAATCGCCAGCATTGAGCAGAACACGCGCAGCCAAGTCGAGAGCTTGCTGCGCTCCGGAGACAACAACCACTTGCCGCCAATCGCATCGAACACCCCGAGAGGCACGCAGGTAATCGGCAATCACGTGACGAAGTGGTGCATAGCCGGCCGCGTTTCCATATCTGTAAAGCGTAGTTGGTAAAGCGCGAGCAATTCGCGATCGGATCCGATTCCAAAGTGATTGGGGGAAGAGATCCAGGGCCACAACACTTGGACGAAAAGGTACTGGCGGACGATCTGGGTCCAGACCGGGAACCCCGAATCTCGCCAACCATCGACCTAGTTCGGACAAGCGGGATCTTGATGAAATCTTAGTCCTTCCCCTGCCGAGTTGGTGCTCAAGCAAGGATTGCTCCGGAAGTGCTACGACGACGAAGGTCCCGGAGCCGTGCCTCGCCTCAAGATAGCCTTCAGCGATCAGTTGTTCGAAAGCAGCAACGGCTGTATTACGACTGATACCGAGCTCCTCCGCAACGCGCCTAGACGAAGGAAGCTTTGCACCAGGCCGTAACCGACCCTCAATAACGGATCGGCGCAACTCATTGTTTAGCTGCTGTCCGAGGGAAGTACGCCGCCGGTCCAATTCCAGGGGTTGAAAGAGTTCAGTGCGAACCAAAAGTGGCTCCTTTCACTGGATGAAAGTGGATCTTTACTAGGTACCATATTCCGCCTACCTTTGTCGATATATTGAACGCAAAGTGCCCAAAATATCGGAACAGGCTAGCAGCCTGTGGTGGAAGTCCAGCGCCCAAAACAGCGCCTAAGGGTGCTCTCATAACACAGCACTTACTGTATGCCTGAAGGCATACCCTGATACAAATCGCACTTGGACCACGGCTACTAGCGATGCGTTCTGGGGATACGCACAGTTTGATCTGGCCCCGCCGCACAACGAAATCGATCCCAACCTGTGCGCGGGAAATGCCGGATAAGATCATAGAGGTAAGTCGTACAGATCAATGTTTCAGTAGCCTGTTAGGCTTCAAGCCCTTGTCGACCTGAACATGGAACGTCTCGCGAAACCGGACGGAATATGGAAGACCTTCTGATTGCATTGGCAGTTATTTCAGTCGTGTTTGTGATTGTGTGGATCGCGTATTTGATGCGGACATGGCATGCCCCTGGGAAGGGAGAGGACGAGAATCCAAATCTCCTGGCACAGATTGGCATCGGTTTCTTCACTAATTTCCTGGATACGCTAGGCGTCGGCTCATTCGCAACCACGAGCTCGATTTATAAGCTCCTAAATGCTGTCCCCGATGATCTGATTCCCGGAACCATGAATGTCGGACATACGTTGCCTTCGGTCGTGCAGGCGTTCATTCTTGTCGCGGTAATTCCCGTGGATTTTCGGACAATGGTGTCGATGATTACCGCCGCCTCGGTGGGAGCTTGGTTTGGGGCGGGAACCGTCAGCGGGTGGCCTAAGCGGAAAATTCAAATTGGGCTGGGCCTCGCTCTGTTCGCTGCGGCATTGCTGATACTTTCGTCGCAATTGAAGTTGGTTCCTGGGGGAGGAGATGCGCTTGGGCTCGAGGGGCTGAAATTCTGGTTTGCGGTCGCGGCCAGTTTTGTTTTCGGAGCGATTCAGCAACTCGGGGTTGGTCTTTTTGCTCCCTGCATGATTCTCGTCAGCTTGCTCGGGATGAATCCTCGCTCCGCCTTTCCCATCATGATGGGCTCCTGTGCCTTCCTCATGCCCATCGGATCGTACAGATTCATCAAGAGCCGACGCTACAGCCCGAGAGCCGCAGCTGGTCTTACGCTAGGGGGGATTCCGGCGGTAATCATAGCCGCGTATCTGGTCAAGTCTCTCTCCCTCGGCGCGGTTCGCTGGCTGGTGGTGGTCGTGGTGCTTTACACTTCGGCAATGCTGCTGCGCTCGGCCGCCGCCGAGAAGGCGGCCAACGTTGCAAATGGTCTGCGGTAGTCGACGGTTAACGGCCTCAGAAAATTGTAAGGAAGGTAATTGCCCTGCGAGGTGGACTAGATACCTCGATGAGCAAGCTACTGAGATCCGATGAATCCTACCAAGGCTGTATCGCTATTGCAAAAGCGGTGCGGTCCAGCCCGTTCCTTACTGGCGCCATCGCTTTCCGCAACGCTATTCTCGGGCTGACATCGAGTTGCTGGCCGCCGTCGGTGAGGCCCATGAGAAATCGAGCGGGCCGGCCACGCGGCGCATTCTAGAGCACGAGTATCGGCAGTACGGCAAGTGGGAGTACCAACGGCTGGCCTCGATCTCGGTGTCGCACCTGTACCACCTGCGCCAACAGCCACGCTATCGCGAACGCCGTCTCCACCACGTCAAGACCCAGCCCACGACAGCGGCCATCCGAGAACGGCGGCGGCCCGATCCGCAAGGCCAGCCTAGCTATCCGCGCGTCGACACCGTGCATCAGGGCGATCAGCCGGGGGCCAAAGGCGTCTACCACATCAATGCCGTCGATGAGGTCACACAATGGCAAATCGTGGCCGCCACCGCACGCATGAGCGAAGCCTCTTAGCTGCTGTAGGGAAGTACGCCAGGCGGTGGTCCAATTCCAGGTGTTGAAAGAGTTCAGTGCGAAACCAAAAGTGGCTCCTTTCACTGGGTGAAAGTGGATCTTTACTAGGTACCATACTCGGGCTACCTTTGTCGATACATTGAACGCAAAGTGCCCAAAATATCGGAACAGGCTGGGACTACGACGTTAGCCAGCCCCGTTGTATGCGGGTTTCCCTGCGAGAAATTCTGTTCCTGCTCGATTTGGCGCAGCGCAAAGGGAGGAACAAACATGACAAGGAAGAGGCTCCGGAAAGAATCCAGGGACAATCGACCGCGAAAAGTAACAATATTTACGATGATCCTTTGTTGTTCAATTCTGTTATCAGGTGGTCTCTTCGCTCAGACCTTCCGCGGCACAATTCTCGGCACTGTAACGGATTCCTCCGGCGCGGTGCTCCCTGGGGCCAAGGTGACAATCCGAAACTCAGGCACCGGGCTAGAACGGACGAGCCAGACGAGCGCTGACGGTAGCTACAGACTCTCAGAGTTGCCCATCGGCACTTACACGGTTATCGTCGAAGCCCAAGCTGGGTTTCAAGTATCGATCACGAATAATGTCACGGTCGATGTCGCGACCGAGCGTCGTGTAGACGCAATCCTCAAGCCGGGTGACGTTTCACAACGCATTGAGGTGTCTGGTGACGCTCTGCCCCAGGTGGAGACAACTTCTGCCCAATTGGGCGGTATCCTTACCACCAAGACGATTGAAGACTTGCCCGTGAACGGTCGCGATTACACCAAACTGATTTTCCTAAATCCCGGTATTGCCGGGTCGCCGGACCAGATCACAGATTCCCCGGGTTCTGAGGGGACGTTTTCGATGAATGGTCAACGGGGACGGGCAAACAACTTTCTACTCGACGGCACAGACATGAACGACGGCTATCGCAACGACCCCGCGATTAACGAAGCGGGAGTATTCGGCGATCCGGCGACAATCCTGCCGATCGACGCAATTGCTGAACTGCGCGTACTCTCCAACTACGAAGCCGAGTATGGACGCAATAGCGGAGCAGTCGTGAATATTGTGACCAAGAGTGGAACCAATGCATTACACGGCTCGGCGTTCGAGTATTGGCGTAGTGGCCAGATCGGTGGACGAAACTTCTTTAACAACGTTGGACAAAGGAATCCTTTCCTCAACAACCAATTCGGTGGGTTTCTTGGTGGCCCGATCGTGAAAGGTCGAACGTTCTTCCATCTGGATTACGAAGGCCAACGCGAAACCGGTGCGCAGTCCACATCCAATTGCGTGCCAGATCCTTCCCTGATTGCCACCACCGAACAGGCCATCACAAGTGAAGGCCTGCAGGTGAGTCAGACCATTAAGAATTTGTTGGCTAGAAACCCATGGCCCACGCCAAATATCCCCGGAGTCACAAATGGCAATAACGGGACTACTTGTGTTCTGGCGAGCGACCTGACAACCCCGGCGAACAATCTGGCGACTTCGACACACTTCAAAAATAGCGTGGACAGCGTAATTGCGAAAGTGGATCACAATTTCAATTCCGCAAATCAGCTTAGCGGTCGCTACTACTTCGGCAACAGCTTACAGAGTTTCCCTCTGGGCCTAGGAGCAGCTGGTGTTTTGCCTGGCTTCAATACGGTCACCCCGACTAGAGTGCAACTCGTCGCGATCTCCTATGTAAAGGTGGTGAATTCCAATCAAGTCAACGAGGCTCGTCTCGGTTGGAATCGATACGCAGAAGGTTTTTTTCCGGAAGACAGCAGCTTCAACCCTGAGTCGATAGGCATGGATACAGGAGTAAGTGAGACTAATTTTGGTTTGCCCAAGATCACGGTGGGGGCCTTTACGGTCATTGGCGCAAATCCAGCGGTGCCGCGCTCGCGTGTTGATTCCAACTGGCACGCGATCGACAACTATTCCTGGAAAAAAGGACGTCACGATCTGAAGTTTGGATACGAGTTCCGCCGTACAACTATTTCTCTGTTTCAGAATGAAAATTTTCGGGGAAAACTCGGCTTCACTAACTTGAGTACTTTTCTGCAGGGCCTCCCGTCATCTGGCAGCCAGGCCGAGGGCAGCACCCGGCGAGACACCTTTGAGAATAGCCATGCGCTTTATGTCCAGGATAGCTTACGTGCAACGGCCCGATTGGCTCTAAACTACGGTTTGCGTTGGGAGTATCTTGGAGTAGTCGGCGAAAAGAACCACCTCTTCTATCAATTTGATCCTTCGGCTGACTCCGTTATACGTGTCGGTGCAGGCGGTGGGCCCTCATCTCTCTACCAGCCTGAATACACAAACTTTGCGCCACGCGTTGGCTTTGCTTATGACGTATCCGGTAAGAGCAAGACCGTCATCCGCGGCGGTTGGGGACTGTTCTTCGATGCGTTTTCTCAAGACGTCTTCCTAGGCCACGTCCCGTACAACTGCGCCTTTTGTCCCGGACCTGCCTTCACGGGGACTGGACCTGCTGCAATTAATTCCTCCTCGATTAGCGGCGTCGCCATCGCCCCAGGCGTCCCCGTGTATGGAGCACCCTCACCGCTAGGGGATTTCTTTGGAATCGACCCTAATATTCGGACACCGTATGTCCAGAATTTTAACCTAAATATTCAGCAGCAAATCACGAGCGCGGTCGTGCTGCAGGTCGGTTATGTAGGAGCACTGGGCACAAAATTGTTCCGTTTCCGCGACATCAACCAACCGAGCCAATCCATGATCACGGCGGCCGACGAGGCTTGTGGTTGCATCTTGGGCTTCGACGCGTCGAGCAGTGTGCCCAGATCCTACAGCAACTTCTTCTATGTCAACCAAGAAGAAAGCACAGCCAACTCGAATTACAACGCGTTGCAGACGAGCTTACGGATCGCAAGTTGGCGTGGTTTGTCTTCTCAAGTGAATTTTGTGTGGTCCCATTCTATTGATAATGCAAGCGATAGCGAGGACTTTATTCCGAACGCAGCACAGCCGAACAACAGTCTTGCACCGCAACTGGAACGAGGTAATTCTACCTTCGACATTCGTCGCCGGTTCACTTGGAACTTTGGGTACCAATTGCCTGCCCGGAAAGGTACAAGTACCGTCTCTAAGATTACGAATGGATGGGGTTTCGACGGAATTGTGAATTTACAGGATGGCCAGCCCTTTCAACTGAACTACAATTACGAGGGGGATTATTCGGGTTCTGGGGAGGGATTTGATCGCCCGGATGTCGTGGGTCCCGTCCAATACGGAAGCGGTGCGAGTAACTTCCTCAACCTGGCCTCCTTCGCGGTGCCCTGTACGTTTGGCAACCCCTCAGCCACAACGTCCTCGGGTGACAGCAACTGCATCCCGGGCACTCGACACTTCGGCAATATGGGTCGCGATGCCCTCCGTGCGCCATCCTTCAAAGAAGTGAACCCTGCGATCTTTAAGAACACACCCCTCTCAGAGAGGGTCAACTTACAGTTCCGTGCCGAATTTTTCAATATTTTCAATCATCCAAATTTTGCGAATCCGGTGCTGCCAGCCTTCATCGCCGACCCTGCAACCAATGGGCTAAACGGCAATGGTAGAGGTATTGGCTACTTACCTTTGACTGCGACCGATGATGTGGGTGTTGGCAATCCATTCCTGGGCGGCGGCGGTCCGAGGGGTGTCCAGTTTGCGCTGAAGCTTACTTTTTGATTTGCATTGGCTACTTCTCATGACCTTATCGGACAGGTCTCTTTAGGATATCTTGGAACACTATGGGCGGCTGAGTTGAGCCGAGCCAGCCAAACTTGTGGGCCTTCAGAGGAAGCCAGCTATGGACTGCGCGCGGGAATCCTTTCACAATGGGAGACGCTGGCCCAGTCGCTCGCTAGCATTGCACCAACGGCTTGTTCTGCGATGGGCGTTCCGTTGGTCATCGCGGTCTCGGGAGCCTCAGCTGGCTCGCCTATGTCCTGGCAACCCTGGGTTATGCTTCAAGTTGCTGCGAAATGGCAAATTGAGCTTGCAAAACTTGGCGATCTCCGCGGTAGCACTGCTTTTCCTAGTTGGGGCTCTGGTCGGAAGTCTCAATACGGGCAGTTCGGGACCGGGCAAGTGGCTAGCGCCGGTTTACGTCACATTGTTGATGTTGGGTTGCGTTTATAAGGCGCTTTGGCATTGAGACGTGGAATTCATTACGGGCAGTACTACGAAATATTACTTTGATGAAAGAAGATCCGATAACGCGTAGGTGCATTCGGTCACGGGCGTGGTTTCAACGTGCTGAGGAATCGCTGGTCGAGGGTGTGAACTCGCCTTCGCGTGGTGCTGCTTTTTACTCGGGAGGTCCCGTCTTTCTCGAGCATGGTCGGGGCTCCCATGTCTGGGACGTGGATGGCAACGAGTACATCGACTTCATGATGTCTTTCGGGGCCACGATCCAGGGACACGCGCACCCTAAGATCATCAACGTCGTCACCAGGACCATTGCAGTGGGTTCGCACTTTGCCGCAGCTACTCCCGCTGAGGTCGAAGCCGCTGAACGTGTCTGTCGTATGGTTCCGACTGCCGAAGTTGTGCGCTTCACCAACACCGGCAGCGAAGCGACCATGTTGGCTCTGCGCCTCGCGCGTGCCCACACAGCACGCACCAAGTTCCTCAAGTTCGAGGGCCACTATCACGGCTGGTACGACCCATATTGCCTCAACGGACACAGTCACCCTATCGCGCAACTCGGTCCGCCTGAGGATCCCACGAAGATTCCTGACTCCGATGGCATTCCAAACTCCGTCTTTGACGATGTGATCGTTGCCCCATGGAACGACGTGCCAACGCTTGAGAACATCCTGCGTCGGTACGGCCGCGAGCTCGCAGCCATCATCACCGAGCCGATCATGGCAAACATGGGTTGCATCCTACCCCGTGACGGATACTTGCAGAAGGTTTGCGACCTCGCACACGAATACGATGCTCTGTTCATCCTTGATGAAGTCGTCACTGGATTCCGCTACGCGCCCGGGGGATGTCAGGAGTATTACGGGCTCAAGCCCGACATCAGCACCTTCGGCAAAGCGCTGGGCGCTGGATTCCCTATCGGTGCTGTTGCCGGCCCCCGCTCCATACTCGATCGCATGCGCTGGGGCGATCAGATGGTTCTACACTACGGCACCTTCAACGGCCACCGCCTCACCATGCGGGTCGTGGCTGAGAATCTTGATTTGCTCTCCGCTGAGGGCACGTACAAGAAACTTCACGCCATCGGCAACGCGGCCATTGCAGGCCTGCGTGAGGTCTTCCGCCGTCGCAAAGTGCCGGCGATAGTTCAGGGGTTCGGTCCAATGTATCAGATTTACTTCACTGAGAAAGACGCAATCCAGGACTACCGCGATTACTGCACTTATGTGGACACACACCGATATTTCCATTTCATCCATCTGCTGATGGAGCAGGGTATTTACATGACGCCGTCCAACGGCCTGCACTGGATCATCTCCACCGTGCACAGCGAGAAGGATGTCGCAACATTGGTGGCAGCTGTTGATCAGTCATGCAGGGAGCTAGCTTGATCTGCAAGAGACCTGCCTCGTCGCTTTACCGATAGTTGCGGCAAACAGGCGTGGTCGCGGAGACGCAGCACGCAGGACGTCGGCGACAGAATCTCCGCTTCGTTTCTTCGTTTCCCCTCAAACTCGCCTTGGGCATTTGTAATTCATGACATCTCTTGTATTTCCTGCCGCTTCCACAGGTGCACGGTGCGTTTCTGACTATGATCTTCATGGGGTCCCCCCCATATAAGGCATTACGGTCGCCAGCCGAGTTCTCGCAAAAGCCGGAATCGCGTCTGTCTACCCGCATCGGCGAAGCGGAGCGGAGGCGGCGCCACATCCGACTTCGACCTTCTGAAGCGGGGCGCTCTTTCATACTGCATTGACCCTGTCGTGAGCGTAAACCCGATCGGTGGTGTGACTCAGCTCGATCGCACCGTCGTTCTGGACACGGCAAAAGCCAAAGAAATGCTCGCTCAGGCAGCGGCGGCCGCTTCCCCCGCCGGCCCGGTTGTGGTCCGGAGAGTCAGCATTGCCCCGGGCCAGTCGCCAGTCACTCCAGCGATTCCCGTACGTCAAACTATTGGCACGCTAACGATCGTCAGAGGCCGGACGGACCGGCAGCAGTACGTTCTGACCAGTAAACTGACCCTGATCGGAAGATCGAAGATGGCCGGCATTCGGCTAAAGCGGTGGTTCGCCCCCCGCGTCGCAGCTTTGATTTACCGAGGCGAGGATGGCTACTTCATCGCTGCTTCCGAAAACAAGGTAAAGATCAAAGTGAATGATACCGTGCTCGAGGGCGGCCAAAAACAACTCGAAGCGGGTGACGTAATCGAAGTCGCAGATATCAAGGCTGTTTTTGCTACATAACTGGGACGCTCGGAGCCAACCCTTCGATCCCCAGAGAACAGTTCGATTTTCAGACTGCGCGATGGAGCGCGCAGTCAAGTTCTACGCTAGCATCCGTCGATCAACGTTGGAAGTCCGAGCGATTGGAAGTAAGCATTTGAGAGCCCTACAGAGAGGGCCTTGGCCGCAGCGGGGATCGAGCCCGAAAAGGCGCTTGCGATTTGGCGCAGGCTAGCGCCCTCAGTCTTGAGGCGAAGCAGTTCGTCAGCGTTCACGATCCGACGCGGACGCCCCAGCTTCTTGCCATTCGCTCGCGCATTCCGAATCCCAAGCTTTCTGGTTAGTGCTGCTTTCTTACCTGCCGCCCTAAGTTTCCGCGTTCTTGTCGCCTTCTTGCCAACCTCTCTCAATTTCCGGGTCTTCACCGCTTTCTTGGCTGCCCTGCCTTGTGCGTTTTCGTCTGAGCCGCCTTTTTTGCTGCTGCACTGCGATCTGCCATGCTCCTCGCTTGAAGCCCCCGCTTTCCAGAAGAAATAGTCGGGATGTATGTTGCCGTGCGCCCGCAACAGATCAGCTACAAATCCCGGTAGTTTGACGTAGACATACTCTCCGTCTTCTTCCGATAGGTCCGAAGGCGATTGTCCGCGCCGAGGGCATCGCGCCGGAGGCAGCCCGCATCCTTAATCGCCAGACCGCTCCGCCGAATGATGTGCCACGGGAATTGACGCCGCACGACAGCCTCATCGTTGGGTGGACGGCGTACATGCATATCCCCGGGAGCGTCCGCCGGATCGCATTTCTTTCGAAAGCTCCACGGCTTGGTGCCGCCCCGATCCTCGTCTCGTTCTGGGTCAGAGAGGGAACGTCGCCCGATGAGGGCAGAGCCTTCCGGCTCGCGAAATGGTTTCGATTTCTACGAGGCCGGCGTGCGGAGCCCTTGGAACCCGGCGACCACGTGACAGAGCGCGGTTATCACCGCTGTTTCGCCAAAGCAGAGATCGAAGCGGAGTTCAAGGCCGGTAGATTCCGGATGTGCCGCTACTCCCCGGCGGACCACCCGTATGCAGTGGGTCTCGCGGAGTAGAACGACGCCAGTAGCGACCACGGGGATCGGCACTGCCTGATAGACGATCCTTAAAGAGCTTGACGCGTCGTCCAGGAATTACAGCCACCTTCTATATCCATGGGATCACGATAGCTTTCACGGTTGCCTCGAAATCAGAAGCATTGCGCGTGACGAGAGTCAGGCCGTGGACTTCCGCGGTGGCAGCAATAAACGCGTCTCGAGGTTCCATCGGCCGGCCCATGGATTCACTCCGGGCCACAAGCCTGCCGCAGGCATCAGCTATCCCAAGGTCAACCGGCAGGATTCTCCCCTCAAACCGCGACCCCAGATCCTTGCGTAGCCATGCATCGAGATGGTCGCGACGCCTCCCGGTCGCGAGTCGTTCAATGCCATAGCGCAATTCGGTGATAGTCACGACACTAAGAAAAACGTTGTCCTCGTCCACTTCGGCGAGCCAGGCGAGCACGCCTGCATTGGGCCGTGCTCTCATCGGTTCGGAGATGACATTCGTGTCCAGCAGAAACTTCATAGCTCAACCCTGCGCAGACGCACCGGCATGCGCTTGAGCTTCAGCCCGGAACGCCGCAGGGGGGATGCAGCCAGGAACTCTGCCAGATTGCCTTTTCGCTCGGCCTTGCGTTCCCATTCCTCCGCCGCAACGACCACCGCTGTCGTGCGACCGTGTTTCGTGATCTTTTGAGGCCCCTCTGATTTTGCTTTGTCTATCAATTCGCTGAATTTAGCTTTCGCCTCTGCCACTGTCCATGTCTGCGCGCTCATTGGCCGCCTCCGCTCAACCGGCAGTTATGGTCATAATAGTCATTTTCGATTGTAAGCGCAAGAAGATCGGCCTGTTAGCCCGCTTGAGATCACCGACTCAGATCGTTTTCATCGGTGCCACAGGATGTTGGCGTCCAAGACTAGGCCATTGCGACCGCTTATTTCCGGTGACCACGGACGCCACCGCATGAAACCTGTTTGGATCTCCTCCCCCGAGATCCCCTCCGCGGCAAGCGTCTCCTGCAACCGAGAGGCGGCTTCTTTGAGCGCCGCCTGTTCCGCCTCAGTGCGCTTGCACCGCGTTGGAATCTACCCCACGGTGTCGCCATGACGTGTAATAGCCACCGCCTTCTTCTACCGCAATAGACTCAATCCTTCGCACTCGGCCATTAGCTGGCTGCTGATGTGGCCCTTTCGAGCGGACTACGATCTCTGCCGCGTCTTGAGATTGTCTCCATGATCAAGGAACCTCAGTTTCAAAGATCCGAGAGGGAGCGGCAATGCCCAAGAAGACGAGAACAGCACGATTCAGCCGCACCATGTCCTCGTCGGCAAGACGGCCAACAGGTGCGCCGATCTTTGATTTTGGAACGGTGGTGATCTAATCCACCATCAGCCGGCAAACAGCGCGAAGCGCGTTGCTTTCGTTTGGCTCGACCGGCAACCGAAGCAGGGGAGCATCGGTTGGGTCAGTCGTGAAGGCGTATACCGTGATCGAATCCGTCATGTCGAAACGGTCGTCTTGGAGAATCACAACTGGACGGGGCTTTCCAGCATAGTCTTTACCGCCCGAAACGGTCCAAACTTCACCCCGCTTCACATCCCGCCCCAAACAGAGACAGCGTCGATGAAGTCCTGATCCTCCTTCGCGTGAGGACTGTTGGCAACAGCTAGGGACTGGCGATGTGCTTCTGTCACAAAAATCAGGCGAGCGCATGTCGGGAACCCAAATCTGGATAGGCCGTAACCCCTGTTGGCGAAGCCGCTTGCGGTGCGCTCTAACCTCATCTCGAGACGACTTGGAGTGAGTTCGCGGTCGCATCTTCACCTCCCTGAGCGGTTACATGTAACCTATTACAACCTATTACAGGCAATCGGATGAATAGGAATGACCGGAATTGGGAACTGAATGACTAAGAGCTTGTAACAAGACCTCCAACCCGACGGCTGAAGTCCGCTCATTGCAATTTCGCGTACTCTTCTTCGCTTCTTTCAGGATAATAGCTTTTTGGGCAAGGGCGTGCCCGGAAGGCATCTCGCGCTGCAAAAGTTGGCAACGCTGGACTTGCGCGATCAAGCCTTGCCTTTGCCTGCCGATTTTGCGTCAGGCTGATCCAAGGCCTGGGTTGCCGCAGAAAAGACTTCCACGCGGTTTCTTCCGTTCTTCTTTGCTTCGTACAACGCGGTGTCGGCCTGATGAAGGATCTCTGTCACGGAGCGCTCCGGACTGAACGACGTGACCGTAACACCCATGCTGATCGTGGCCGACGCTGTCCCGAGGGGCGTGGAGATGGGATCTTTACCAACCAGGTCACGAATCTCATCGGCCCGTCTCCGGCCTGTCGCCAAGTCACAGCCGGGCAAGATGAGAAGAAATTCCTCGCCGCCGTAACGCCCCACGACATCATAGGGCCTCAAGTCTGATCTCAGTCTCACTCCCACTTCTTTCAAGACCTCGTCGCCAGCAGCGTGACCCAAAGAATCGTTGATGCGTTTGAAGTGATCGATGTCAGCCAGGATGACTGTTGCAGGTTTGCCCTCCCGTTCACTGCGCGAGAATTCTCTTTGCAGGACAGAGAGTATTTCCGAGCGGTTTAGCAGGTTAGTCAGAAAATCGTGAGTCGCAGCGAACTGCAGGCGCTGCTGGAGTTCCAGTATTCTCTTGCCCGCCAGGATTCGGGCCCGCAGCTCCGAAGGATCCACCGGCTTGGCCAAGTAATCGTCAGCTCCAGCCTCCATGGCCGTCAGTAGATCCTGCTTCCGGTTCTTTGCCGTGAGCATCACGGTGTAGGTGTACGTCCCATTCTTTCCAAGTTTTCCGATCTGGCGACATACATCGATGCCATCGAGACCAGGAAGCAGCCAGTCGAGTAGAACCAGATTGGGCGGGTCAGGAGCTTCCAGCATCTTGACCGCTTCTGTGCCGCTTCCGAGAGCTACGTAGTCGAGTCCCCACTCGGTCAAGTGTCTGCCGACCTCGTATCTTTCGATGACTGAGTCTTCCACCAGCAGGATCTTCATGCCCTCGCCCCCGCTTGGATGTTCTCAGTCCATCACGGCCTTCGCAAGGTCACGAGCGGCGAACGAAAGGCCATGCACCCCCGCCCAGGTCCCGCCTCTGTTTTGTTGGTTGGCAATTGACGTTTGGCAAGAAGGCTGGTTCATCAGCAGGTGCGCGGTTCCACACGGCGGCGCGCGCCTTTTCCCCAATCGGTGCTAAACGAATCTTGACTATTGCTCCATCTGTTCCTGGTTAGCGAAATATGTATGGTCCGCCGCCGAACTGCAAGAGAAATTGGGTTGGACGAGAAGCAGTCTGCGAAAATGTATCCCGCCTCCAGTGGAGAGTGGTCTCCGGGCGCATCATGATGATCCGCGCGGGCCCGTCCTTGATAATCGCCACGGTTGTGAAAACCATATTTCGACGCAGGTTCTCGGGCACGGCCGACGCAGGTCGCAGCGCCCTTCACCAAAGCCCGTAACGAAAACGACCCGGTATGCGTTGAAACTCCACGAGTGGCAGCGGGGAAGCATGACAATGCAGGGGTGCTGCTGGTAGCGAGCAACGTCTTGTAGAAGCTCATCTCCGATCTTACGGTCCTTCAAAGCTGAAGGCGTGATCGGTCTTTGCTCTGTGAAGCGCAGCATTTACCAGCCGCACCAAGTTTTCACCGCTCCTGATAATGTCGAGTTTCGATTTCTCGATATACGCCATCGCGCCCGCTTCTTTCAGCCTGTCAGCGTTACTCTGGGGGAGACTGCTCACCACGATCACCGGAATGCGGGTTGTCGCCGGGTCTTGCCGGAGAGCTTGCAGCACGTGTTCGCCTCCCAACTTGGGCAACAGCATGTCCAGAATGATGAGGTCGGGATGACTCTCCCAAACCTGCCGTAGAGCCTCTTCTCCGTCGCTGGCCTCCACGACACTGAAACCGGCTTCAGTCAGGATGTGCCTGCTTGTCATCCTCAGGAACCGGCTGCCCTCGACCAGAAGAAGCTTTGCCGTCATGGGTTATCTCCGAATCGTTGGCCTTCCTGCCGCTCGCGTTTGTGCCGACATCATGGTGTCTGACGGGGCTCGTGTGAACGGCAATTGACATGCACGCCCAAAAGTTCGTTTGCTCGCATCAGTGAGTGCAAAGTTACTTTCGGCACTAATGCGAAACCTCATGTCAATTAATTCGCGGGCAAATTGACGAGCGCATGGGTAACTGCGTGTACCGACAGTTCGATGCGGTTGTGCACCCCAACTTTGCGCATCATTTTCGCAATGTGTGCCTTCACAGTACGCTCTACAATACCGAGTGGTTCCCCAATTTCCTTGTTGGAAAGCCCCGCCACCAACATGTTTAGGACCTGTTTCTCACGCTCGGTGACAATCTCGTTGGCTCCGGGCGACATTCGCTTCGGTTGAGTAGTGGCAAGTTCTATGAACATTGAGACGACCCGTCGCGGAGCCCAAACTAGCCCTTGGCTTACCACGCGAATCGCCCGCGCAAATTCGCTGGGCGGCGCTCCATCAAACACATAGCCTTTCGCTCCGCAAACAATGGCATTGAGCATGATCTCGTCATTCGTGCTGAGTCCGACCACAATGATCGGCAAATTGGGGCGCATCATTTTGAGGTTGGACATTGTGTCGAGCAGTTTCCGACCGGGACGATCTCCTATTAGCACCACGTCAATGTTCGCCTGAATCGCGATTTCCAGGAGCGAGGCAGCAATCAGTTCTAAGTCCGATTCTGATTCCAGGAGGGTGCGGAAACCTACTAACCGCAAGGGATCGCTTTCGACGAGAGCAACACGAAGTTTCGGCTTCGTGGTTGTCGAGGTTTTCATAGGAAGTCTTTGGTGTTCGCATTCTTGTGTCGCAATCCGAAGGCCTTCTGACACGTACGCGACAGGTACCTTAGTGCTCGCGTGTAAGACTGGATGCTTCAGCTACGTAGGGCACGCAATTCGGAGCCGTGCTGGTAGCGTAAATTTCTGTCCTTCTCCAGAGCCTTGGAGATGATCCGTTCCAACTCCGCTGGCAAGTCGCGATTGAAACGAATCGTGGCAACGGATCGGAATCGAGGGTTGCTTTGAAAATAAGCGCGGAGGTCTCGCCATGGAACGGCAAGGCACGTGTTGCCATCTCGTACAGCGCCGCCCCGGACTGGCTGATATTCGGATGGTTGGAAGCTCTGGACTTGAGCTGCTATATTCGCCGTGATAAGTGAAGAGAGCAGGGCTAACGTTCAATTACCAGATCGGGCTCGCATCTGGCTTCCTCGGCAGGCGTTGCCCTTGCCGTCCGAGACGGAGCGCCCTCGCTTAGGTCAGCCAATTCAAGCCTTAAGTTTCCGGGGTTGGTTGCATAGGCCAGTCCTGTTTCGAGATCGATAGTCCCGGCTCGGATCAGCTTCTCAATCTCTCCATCGAAGTGCTGCATGCCCTCCGTATCCCCATCCCTCATGGCGTCCAGCAGAGTCTTGCCTTCTTGTTCGCCCCTCTCCACGTACTCTCGTGTCCGGAGCGTCGACTTGAGGACTTCTATCCCGGCGATACGACCGCCACCGTCCTTCCGGGGTATGAGACGTTGCGAAACGATGTACTGGAAACTTTTCGCGAGGCGGTTCCGAATGATGTTCTGCTCCGCCAAGGGAAAGACTCCAACAATACGCTCGACCGTCTTTGAGGCGTCAATCGTATGCAGCGTGGAAAGGACGAGGTGACCGGTCTCGGCGGCTTCTAAGGCGATCTCAATCGTCTCTTTGTCCCGCATTTCGCCTACGAGTATCACTTTCGGAGCCTGCCGCAAGGCGGCTCGCAGAGCAAGGGCGAAGCTGGGAGTGTCACTGTGCAGTTCTCGCTGGTGAATGATCGACCGCTTGTGACGATGCAAGAATTCAATGGGATCTTCGATGGTGATGATGTGATACGCCTGAGTTTCGTTGATTCTGTCGAGAATCGCCGCCATGGTAGAGGATTTCCCGGAGCCGGTTGGGCCCGTAACCAGCACGATGCCGTTCCTCAGACCGGTAATCTCGGACAGTTGCGGAGGCAACTTAAGATCCGCGAAACTGGGAATACCCTTGGGGACGACTCGCATCACGATGGCGTGGCTCCCCCGCTGCACGAAAATGTTCACGCGAAAGCGACATTGGCCCGGGAGGCTATATGAAATGTCGCAGGATCCCTGTTCCTGTAGCGCCGCTGTAGCCTGTTTGTTGCTGCCAATAAGTTCGGCAGATATGCGACGAGTGTCTTCAGGAGCGAGCGCCTGTAACGCTGGGATTTTCACCTGGACCAACTGGCCGCTCACCTCGACGTGGGGCAAGCTGCCGGGCGAAAGAATTAGGTCACTCACGCGGTTGGAGACATGAAGCATCGCCAAGAGCAACGCTGGCGTGGGCATAACTGGCCTCGTGGCAGCAACAGTATCAGCAACAGGAGGGCAAGCCGGTATATCCACAATGTCCTCCTTGGTCGTCATCGTCATCTTCTGTTCCGTCGCTTTCGTCTTTCGCAGGCTTGAACTGATTTCGGGCAGCGCACTCTCAGCTGCTAGCCCTGCCAAACATGGTGACCGCAGGTGCAGAGCACGGTATCGGTAGGCCGTCGCTTGGTTAGTTGCTGTTTGCAGACCGGGCAAGGTTTGGTCATTACGTACGTCATATCTTGTCTCCTAGGGTTAGGCTAAGCCGCTGGTTCAGTTGCCGTGCACGCCGCGTACCAAAATACGTGACGCTCTTGACCTCGGCTGCCGAGACAGAGTAGGGCGCGGCGCATCCGGCTATGACAGGGTCAGTATCCAGTCAACAGGCGAGTACTAAAGTGCCTGCCACCACCCTAATCCTGCCAGAAGAAGTGCCGATAAAGATGGTCCGGCACCGCTATGGCAATCCTTTCTTCCATGCCAAGTGTCAGTATGGCAGACATTATTCCAGGATTCATACGGCGCCTCGGTTCTGCACGGGTAAACCAACTACCGATGGAAAACTGGCTCCGTGGCCGCGCCGGGATTCCCACGTATCGGGGCGGGTTTCTGCTGCACTACTTGGATGCGCTCGTCTATCCGGATGTACCTCTATTGTTGCTGGTTCGCTGCGCCGTTGCCGTCTGTCTGTTCAATCTCGGCATCTACCCGGCGGACGCGCTGAAGGCTGGTAATTGTGAGAGAAACCGAACCGCTTAAGGAGTAGAGCACTTCGCTATGTGGCGCGTTCCGTTTTCAGGGAGATAACGCGCTCGCTCTGGGGCGGCCGACGACGTGCCGCCCCGCGTATAGCTCGGACGTTTAACTGCAAGTCGCGGATAATACGACCTAACGAATTACGGTGGATGCGCAGTTTTCGGGCGGCCCGAACTTGATTTCCGTTGGTCTCTTGCAAGACCGTAAGGATGAAGGCTTTCTGGAACTCACGCACCGCTTCAGAGTACCGAAGGCCGCTCTTATACATGTGCAGTACGAGATTTTCGAGCTGAACCTTCATGACTCTCCTCCGCTACGACCATTCAACGCTTCGTCGACCTGACGATTCATTAGATGATGTCGCCGTTGGGGTCAACGAAATTCTCGCGACGCTATCTGGTTTGTCGTCAGTTGCCTGCGCGTCGAGTGATAGGCGGATGCCCAGACATGGTGCAGTCCCGCACTGGCGGCTGCTAAAGCGCTCAGCCGCTGTGGCGTTGCAGCGTTGTTGGTCACGCTTCCTTCGCTCTCGCACTGTGGAAATCTCACGGACGCCCCGCCCCCAAAGACTGGAATAGAGTCAGTCAACTGGCCCGCAACAAGAGGAGTGCACTGCACCAAAAACGGGCGTTGACAACGCCCCACCTGGGGACTATGGTTGGTTCCGTCGACGATCGAAAGGATTGGTTCAAATAAAATTAGCCAGTCCGAAATAGATTGGGTGATCAGCTTGGCAGGGCAACCTGTTGGGCAACCAGACCGGAAAAATCCGACTGCTCTGCGAGGACCAGTTGGGGTTTGGAACTGCGAAAGCAGTGGTCGCATCAGGGGGCTGTGACGGTGCATGCTTCCACGCTGTTGACTCCCTCGCAAGAGTCAGCGGCTAGAGCATAACCAATGTCGCGGCCCTTTTAATTTTTGCTTTCCTCTCTTATTCTCGAAGGCAATTCAATCCTATGCGATCCGCCCGATTTCGCACGTTAAGATTGGAAGACCACACTGCCCGGAAAAGGTGGCTTCATCCTACGTAGCGATTAAGGAAAACAGGAACCGGTACTGTGCTCCCGCCTCTCCGTCGAGCGCCAGTTCGAAGGTCAAGCAAGACGGAGAAGAACTCATCCTCGCCCATGTAGTGGTGAACGGCACCGACACGATCGTACTCCGCGACGACAAAGGCGGTTCTGTCTATTTACCGGATGTGATGGTCAGCCGGCGACGGGATTCACCCGAGGAACTGAAAGACACCAAGGTCTTGTCGACTATGATTGGAGGCACGATGGTTTATCGATGCGCAGCTGTGATAGTATCTCCCGAGCCCCGGGGGAGTTGTGGAAGACCGCTGAGATAAACTGCGAGATGTGGCTGAAGAATCTGACTTTGCCATGACCTCGGCCCCTCCGATAGTACTTCCGGACGAATTCAATGCCGCCGCGTACTTCATAGACCGCCATATTCCAGAGGGCCGCGGCGCAAAGGTGGCAATTGAGTGCGGGGATAATCAGGTCAGCTATCGCCAACTTTTTGAGCGCGTCAACCAGTTGGGCAATGGACTCAGAAGTCTTGGTGTGCGCATCGAAGAACGCGTTTTCTTGCTGCTGTTGGATACGCCAGAGTTTGCCGTCAGCTTTTTCGGTGCGATCAAGATCGGAGCGATCCCGGTCCCTGTCAATACTCTGCTGAAACCCGCCGACTACGCGTACCTGCTGAACAACTCGCGAGCGCGCGTGGCGATCATCAGTCAGTCATCGCTCTCTCTCGTCCAGGCCATTCCCAAGCACCGGTTGCGCTATCTCGAGACCATCATTGTCGTCGGCGCTGGGCCGCTGGCGGGCGTGGTCCCCTTTGAGGAACTGACCCAGAAGAGTTCTTCCACCCTTGATGCAGAGCCGACCAGCAAAGACGATGCCGCCTTCTGGCTCTACTCCTCCGGCAGCACGGGTCAGCCCAAGGCTTGCGTTCATCTTCAGCATGACATGGTGGTGAGTACAGAGCGCTATGCCAAGGGGATCCTGAACATCTCGGAGAATGATCGCTGCTTCAGCGTCGCCAAACTTTTCTTTGCCTACGGACTGGGGAACGGACTCTACTTTCCACTGGCCGTAGGCGCCACCAGCATCCTGCTGCCCGGTCCACCGAAACCGCAGCACGTCTTCGAAGTCCTTGAACGGCACCGCCCGACCCTCTTTTTTTCAGTTCCATCGAACTACGCCAAGCTTCTTTCCAATCCCTCGCCGGACGGACGAGAATTCGATCTCTCCTCCGTGCGCCATGCGATTTCCGCCGGAGAAGCGTTGCCGGCAACAGTATTCCATCGTTTCAAAGAGCGCTTCGGAGTCGAAATTCTGGACGCGATCGGCTCAACCGAGGCGCTGCACATGATGATCTCCAATCGTCCGGGAGCTGTGCGCCCGGGCTCCAGCGGCACGATAATCCCCGGATTCGAAGCCCGAATCGTGGACGACAATAACCGTACGGTGGCGCAAGGGGAGACGGGCAATCTGCTGGTTAGAGCTGACTCTGTTTGTGCCTGTTACTGGAACCAGCACGAAAAGACTAAAGACGCGATTGAAGGACATTGGATCCGAACCGGCGACAAGTATTACCAGGATGAAGACGGATACTTCTGGTACGCCGGACGGTCCGATGACATGCTGAAGGTCAGCGGCATGTGGATCAGTCCAATCGAGATAGAAGGCGTCTTGATCGAGCATCCCGCGGTGCAAGAAGCCGCGGTCGTCGCCCGAGCAGACCAGGACGGGCTAACAAAGCCGGTCGCATGCATCGTGTTGCGCGATGGAGTTTCTGGCACACCTGAGCTCGCCCGCGAACTGCAGGATTTTGTGGTTAGTCGTTTGCCTGTCTTCAAGCGTCCCCACGCGGTAGAATTTTTTTCTGAATTTCCCAAGACAGCCACGGGAAAGCTCCAGCGCTTTAAACTGCGCACGGCAGTCAACAGATAGCGTTTGGGCCGAGGCGGCTCGCCTGGCGGCTTTTCTCAATCGGTACGGAACTCGAATAGCTGTTGCTTGGGCGAGAAAAAGCAGTCGCCGGCAATCAGGTTTCAGTCGCAAGTGAAAAAACGGCGCGTTTCGTAAACACACGGATCATCTCGCGACGATACTCAGCGGTCAGGGCCGAGGTGGTCAACGGTTTCGCGGTCTGGGCTGCGAGCACACCGGCGGCTTCTGCCCACTCTTCCGTCACGCGCCTCCCAGCCAGGAGTTCGGTGGCCCCTTTCACCAGCACGGGCGCGGGATTCACGGCGGTCAGTCCAATGCGTACGTCTTCGATATGTCCGTTGGACTGCTTCAGAACCACGGCGACTCCGGCGAGTGGGTAGTCAATCGAGCCGCGGATGCGCAACTTGCGGTAGACGCCGCGACGGCCGGCCGAGAATGCAGGCAGGAAGACGCGAGTGAGCAGTTCCTTGGCCGCCAGCTTCCGGTAGTTGTCGCCGAGCCCGGTGTAGAACTCGGCGAGCTTGACGCGGCGAATCCCCGCCGCACTGGCAATCTCGATTTCCGCGTCAAGGCAGAGCAGCGCCGCCGGAGTGTCGCCCGAAAAAGCCGCCCAGCACTTCGTGCCGCCCGGAGCGACGTGGCAGAGATCGCCGTCCTTCTTAATGCAAAAGCCGCAGGATTTTCTCCACTGCAACGACTGGTTGTACCAGAGGCAGCGCGTGTCGAGACAGATGTTTCCTCCGATTGTGCCCATGTTACGCAACACGGGAGAAGCCACTGTCTTTGCGGCCTCATGAAGCACACGAAAATGCCGACGCAAAAGATCCGAGTGCTCGACTTCGGTGAGCGCAGTAAGGGCGCCGATCTCAACCGCGCCGGTGGATTGCTGGCGAATGCCTCTTAGTTCCGCGATGCGCCGGATGTCGAGTACGTATTGCGGCGCGAACAGCTTTTGCTGCATTGAGGGCAGCAGGTCGGTGCCGCCCGCCAGGATGCGGATATCACCGGCATGTTGCGCCAGCAGTGCGACCGCCTCCGCGGTGGTGTGCGGACGCAGGAGTTTGAACTCGGGGAGGCTCAATCCGCACCTCCCGGCTGCGCCGGTTGACGCGCGGAATCGAATTCATGCCGCTTTGGGCCTTTGCCCTTGAAACACAACTCTCCCCCATGTTCACGAAATTTTTCCGGGGCAGTGGGGTCCACGCCTTCCGTCAGGTTCAGCGGTTTGGCATTCCTTTGCGCGCGCAGCGCGGCCAGCACGCGCTCCGGAGTGAAGGGCGACTCGTGGAGACGGATACCGACTGCATCGTAGATCGCATTAGCAATCGCGGGGATGGTGGCTGCGAGCGAGCCTTCGCTGGCCTCCTTCGCGCCGAACGGGCCCTCGGGATCGATGCTTTCGACGATAATCGCTTCGACCTCCGGCGACTCGACTGATGACGGGCTGCGGTATTCGAGCAGACCGGGGTTCATGAGCAGCCCGTCTTTCCAGATCATCTCTTCGGTAAGTGCCTGGCCCATTCCCATCCACACCGAGCCGATCACTTGGCCTTCGACCGAGACCGGGTTGAGGGCTTGCCCGCAATCGTGCGCTGCCCAGACTTTGTGGACGGTGACTTCGCCGGTGTCTTCGTCCACGCTGACCTCCGCGACTTGCGCCGAGTAGGAATAGGCTGGCGAGGGTCCAACGCCAGCACCTTTGTACTTTCCTCCGCGGGCTTCCGACGGAGGCGCATACGAACCAGTGCCGCTGAGAGCGCCGTGAAAGTCGATGGCAGCGACCACCGCTTCCTCGAACGTCATCGAATCTTTTGGGCCTTCGTCCTTGCGTTTTTGTTGGAGTGAGCCGCGGAGGATCTGGCCTTCGACGCGGCCGGAGACGGTAGGTTGGCTTTGTGTGGCGCGGGCGCCCTCGCTCGCGATCTGTTTCCTGGCCACTGTGTCGTTGCGGAAGAGGATGTCCTCAGGTGCGCAGTTCATCTTTTTTGCGGCTGCGGCGGCGATCTGCTTCTTGACTTCCTGAGCAGCGCGCAACGTTGCATTGCCATTCATGAAGGTGACACGGCTGGAGTAGGAGCCGATGTCGATCGGAGTGAGGTCGGTGTCGGCGGCGACCACCTTCACGCGGGAGAGCAAGCAGCCCAGCGTTTCCGCGGCCACTTGCGCAACCATCGTGTCGGAACCCTGGCCGATATCGGACGCGCCGGTGTAGATGACGACACCGCCGTCGCGGTCAATTTTGATGTTCACCGTGGAGTGCGGCATGTCGGAACGGATGATCGAGTTGGCCGCGCCGCTTACGTAGTGGCTGCAAGCAATGCCGAGTCCCCGGCCTCGAGCCAGCTTTCCTTTGCGCTCGTTCCAGCGTGAGCGAGTCACGATCTGGTCAATGCATTCCGGGAGGCCGTAGCTCTGCACGCGCAGGCCGTTGATCGTAATGCAGGGAGGTTTGAGCAAATTACGGCGGCGGATCTCAGCCGGGTCAATCTTAAGCTTGGCCGCAATTTCGTCGAGCTGCGATTCGAAAGCGAAGCGGACGTTGACCGTGCCGTGTCCGCGCATGGCGCCACAGGCCGGTTTGTTGGTGAGCACGCGATAACCGTCGTACTGAATGTTGGGAATATCGTAGAGCGCGCCCAGCAGCGCGCCGGAATAAAGAATGGTGACCACGCCGTAGGAGCAGTAGGCGCCGCCATCCTGCACCACGCGCGCCTTCACGGCCGTGATGCTGCCGTCGTTCTTTACGGCCGTCTTGAGGTCCACGATGGTGCGCGGGCGCCCGCGGTGCGCCCAAAAAACCTCCTCGCGAGTGTACGTGATCTTGACCGGTCTCTGCGCAGCCCGCGCGGCGATGCCGGCAATGATTTCGATTGGGATCACCTCACTCTTCCCGCCGAAGCCACCGCCGACCAGCGGCTTGATCACCCGAATCTGCGACATCGGCATCTCGAGCACCAGCGACAGCTTGTGTTGCAGGTAATAGGGAACCTGCGTGGAGGACCAGACCGTCAGGCGGCCGAGTGTGCCGGTGTGCGGATCGAGTTCGAACGAAGCCAGCGTACAGTGCGGTTCCATGGCCGCATGGGTGACCTCATTGGCGAGGAAGCGGCCTTCGGCGATGTAGTCGGCGTCAGCAAACGCCTTGTCGGGATCGCCGAAGACGTGGTGATAATCCTTCTCCGTGTTGTTAGGCTTGTTGTCGTGGATGAGATTGGTCTCGGCCTTCATCGATTCTTCGGGGTCGAAGTAGGCGGGCAGAAGCTCATAATCCACAGCAATCAATTCGAGCGCCTTCTCGGCAATGGCTTCGGAGACCGCAGCCACGCAGGCTACGTTGTCACCGACGTAGCGAACCTTGTCGAGCGCCAGCGCGTGCTCGTCGTGGCCGACGGGGAGAATGCCGAAGGGATTGGGCGCGTCCTTGCCGGTGACCACCGCGACCACACCGTCAAGTCGCTCGGCTCGGCTGGTGTCAATGCTCTTGATGCGAGCATGCGGATGCGGCGAATGCAGAATCTTTCCATGGAGCATGCCGGGGACGGAAAGGTCGTCGGCGTACTTGCCGCTGCCGGTCGTTTTTCCGGCAGCGTCAATCATGGCGATGGATTTGCCGATGATGGAGTAGTCGTTGGTCATTGGTCGTTACGCATCAGCTCGAGGGACTGTCATTTTGCCGCGGCCATTCCTTTCTTCTCCGCTTCAATCGCCGCCTTGATCGCACTGTACATCTGCGTGTAGCCGGTGCAGCGGCAGAGATTGCCGCTCAACGCAGCGCGAATCTCTTCCTCGGTTGGATCCGGATTCACCGTGAGCAGATGCTTCACCGTGATCATGAAACCCGGTGTGCAGTATCCGCATTGCGCGCCGCCCCAATCTCCGTACGCCTTCTGGATAGCGGCCAGGCTGCCGTGTTCACTGATGCCTTCGACGGTAGTGATCTCCGGGCCCTCGCAGCTGAAGGCGAGCAGCGTACAGGCGAGCATCGGCGTGCCGTCCACAAGCACGGTGCAGGCCCCGCAGGAGGAGTCGTCGCAGCCGCGCTTCGAGCCGGTGAGACCGAGATCGCGACGCAACACGTCGAGCAGCAGTGCGTTTGGCTCGATGGCGAGCTCGTGGGTAAGACCGTTAACGCGCAGTTCTATGAGTTCTCTTTTCACCGTGATTCGGCTTCCAGTTGTTGGGCCTGGCCTGGGTTATTCACGAGGTCCCTCGCCAAACAAGTATCTTATGAAGTCACATTTTCAAAACGCTGCACTATGCCCAGGATTTCCGGTTCCTGCAGAATGCGGTTGGATTCTTTGGCAGCCAGCAGGACGGCCCGTATCAGTTCAGGGCTCGCCACGATTCCCCGCTGCGATAGATAGAAGATAACGTTCGAACTGCCCGACATGGGCCCGATCTCGATTTCCTGATTTCGGCCGATCAAGCTTGCCGGGACTCCTGAATAAACGAAGTCGGTCAGCCAGCGTTCGCCCTTCTTCTGGGCCTTGATGATGGCCGCCGCGTGGACGCCGGTGGCGGTGCGGAAGGCATCGCGTCCGATTACCGGAGCATTCACTGGAACCGGAACAGAGGCAGCGACCGAAACCGAGTCCACATACCTCTGCAGAGAACTGAGATCGTCGTGCCTTATGCCGAGCAGGTTGAGGTTCACCAGCAACTGTTCCATCGGCGTGTTCCCCACGCGCTCGCCGATTCCGAGCGCGGTGCCGTGCACGCGTGATGCCCCCGCCTCAATGGCGACCAGCGTGTTTGCCAAATCGAGGCCACGATCGCGGTGACCATGCCAGTCGATGCCGAGGTCCGCCCCAATTTCCGCCAAGAAAGTCTTAACCCACGACACCAGGTTCCACACCGCCTCCGGAGTCGCTGCGCCACAAGTGTCGCAGAGACATAGACGCTTGGCCCCAGCCTCGACCGCTTCGGCAAACAAGATACGCAGGTGCTCGGGCGAAGATCGTACGGTATCCTCTGTCACGTACATCACGTCGAGGCCTTCCCTTACGGCAAAGTGGATCGCTTCCCGAGTGTGGCGCAGGATTTGATCGAGGGTCCATTCTTCCGCGTACTGGCGGATGGGACTGCTGCCGATAAACAAAGCAGCCTCAATCGGTACTCCCGTTAGTTGCGAGACCTCCGCAATGGGACGAATGTCCACCATCATGGTGCGGGCGGCGCAGTTGGGGCGTATGCGCATCCGCTGGCTGGAGATCTCGCGGCAGAGTGCGAGTACCGCTTCGCGCTGGCGCGTGCCCGCTCCGGGAAGACCAACGTCAGCGGTTTCAATTCCAAGATCTTCCATGAGATGGAGAATCTCGACTTTGACCGCCGCTGGCGGATCGGTAACCGAGGGGCTCTGAAGACCGTCGCGCAGCGTCTCATCGTCGAGCATGACGTGCGCCGGCCAGCTAGTAGTCCGCGGGCCCGCGCGGGCCCAGTCGAAGATGAGGCCGTTTTCCACCGAGATTCCCATGCCACATTCTTTCGTTACCTGCGAGCTTCGGATGCCGCCGGGCGCAACTTGCCAAACTCACCCGCTCGCCGGAGAAGTTCTTGTGCTCCGGCATTATCACCCTGCGCACGACGGATCATCGCAAGGTGGTACAAACTGCTGAGTTCGTGAACTCCCTCTTCCAAGCTCCGCTCGAATTCCCGGCGAGCGATCTCGGTCGCGCCTTCGCGCTCGTGAATCACCCCCAGGTGATAGTGGGCCATTACGTATTCGGGTGTGAGGGTCGCGGAAAGCTCAAAATGCTCGCGGGCGTTGGTGAGCTGTCCCTGGTGAAACAGCGCCAGCGCGAGCCGGTAGTGGGCAGCGTTGTAGTTGGGATTAATGTCGAGACAGCGGCAGAAGGCGGCAGCCGCTTCCGGCATGTTGCCGCGGTGGTAGTAGGCGACCCCGAGGTCGTAGTGGGCCAACACAAATGTCGCCGAGGACGTCACCGCGCGGCGATAGTGTTCGATGGCCAGGTCCAGCAAGCCTTCGTGGAACAGAAGAACGCCGAGTTGGTGGTTGCCCAGGACGTGATCGGGCTCGGCGTCGAGCAAATGCTGGAGCTCCTGCCGCGCCTCCTGCACCCGCCCCTCGCGCTCATGCACCAGGGCCAAAAGCAGCCGCTGGTCAATCGAAGCGTCGCGGAGAAAACGTCCGCACTCGGCGCAGAACTTGTCCGCCGCGTCGCTCAGGTGGCCGCAGCGGGGACAACGTACAGAGCCATCAGTCGCTTCTGACATACGATCCTCCTTACTTACGCGTCACTCGAAGCGTGTCGGGTCGAGCGCACAATCCAGGCAGAGACGGCGCGCCGGGGAGAATCCTTCTTTCTTGAAAAAAGCGAGAAGATCAAAATCATCCCACGATACTTCGGTGCGCAGCGTCGTCACCCGGAGAGCGGATAGATTCAGCCGCAACTGCCGCAGTAAGGCTTTGCCTACCTGCTGCCTGCGGTTTGCCTGGGCCACGCCAATGGCGTCCAGCGAGGCAGTGGGCTCGCTGACGCCGTATTCGCCATAGTATAGCGATGCGATGGCGAATCCGACGATGCGCCCATCCACTTCTGCGGCCAGCGAAACTTGCAGTGCCGCTTGTTTCACCGCCCGTTCCAACATCAGTTCGAAATAGCGGGGACGCCGCCGGCCGCTGGCGGCTGCGTCAATCGTAACCACCGCCTCCAGGTCGCGCTCGTTCATAAGGCGCACCAGGATACTGTCCGTTTCCAGGACTCCCGGTTCTTCCAGAGGTTGGGTAGTCATATAAGTCTCCTCTCTCAAACACTGCCCAGCGACTGTCCCCCATCGACGCGAAGGATCTGCCCGGTGACCTGCTGCGCGCCAGGTCCACAGAGAAACGTGACCGCGGCGGCCACGTCCGCTGGTTCGACGTATTTCCCCACGAGATTTTCCGCCAAGGCAGCGTCGCGGACCGCCTGCGGCAGGCTGTCGGTGAGCGGTGTACGCACCCATCCCGGCTCGACGACATTGATAAGAATCCCCAGGCGGGCAACCTCGCGCGCTACTGTCCTAGCCAGGGCGATCAAACCAGCCTTGCTTGCCGAATAAGCTGAGGTGCCGAACTTTCCGCGCGAACCATTGATGGACCCGATGAGTACGATCCGTCCGCCTTCGCCGGCTCGCATCACCGGGATTGCATGGCGCAGCAAAAGGAAGGCCCCGCGCAAGTTTACGCCCTGCACAAGATCCCAGTCCTCCACCGCAAGCTTCCATACAACCGCTTCGCGGGAGACTCCGGCCGCGTGTATGACCAGATCAAGGCGCCCGTAAGTACGCTGCACTTTTGCGATGGCCGAAGCCACTGAATTGTCCTCCCGCACATCACAATCCTGGAAGGCCGCAGCCTCCGCCGCCGGACGCGCCACATCCAGCGACACCGCGCACGCTCCTTGTCGCTCCAAGCCGGCAATGATGGCGGACCCGATTGCGCCGGATCCACCGGTCACCACGGCAATCTTGTTTTCGAGAGCGCGCTTCACGCCACCACCTCGGTGCGCCGCGCCAGTACACGATGGCGGTACGCACCCCAAAGTGCGGCCCCGATCGCTCCAGCGTAAATCGAGTCGGGGTGAGTACGCACGCGCATGGCAAGCTTCTCTTCGGCGATCTTCTGTTCCAATGCACGGCACAGGCCAATATCGGCGGCCAGTCCGCCGGTGATCGCCACGTCACCGCACGCGCCGATCGAGCGCAGAAGCTTCGTGTAACGCCCTGCCATCGACAGGTGAATTCCCTTCAGGATGTCGCTGCGTGAAATGCCACGGCTCACCATGTTGATCACGTCGGTCTCCGCCAGCACGGCGCAGATGCTGCTGACCGATTCCGGATTCTTGGCCTCGCAAGACAAAGGTCCGACGTCCTCCAGCATGATGCCCAGGTAGCGGGCAACGTTCTCGAGAAACTGTCCGGAACCGGAGGCGCACTGGCTGGTCATACGGTACGCCAATACGCGGCTGCGCTTGTCAATGCGCATGGCACGCGCGTGCAGGGCCCCGATGTCGATCACGGCACCGGCGCCGGACATCAGGAATACCGCTCCTCGCGCGTGCGTCGTCATGCCGTAGAAGTGACCACGGCGAAAATCTACCAACTCGCCTTCACCGGTGCTCGCCGTATAAGCGATCTCGTCCTGGCGCACTCCACCCGCTTCCAGAGACGCCTCATAGCCTTCCCGAATCACCTTCCGCAGCTCGCGCCGGCGGATGCGCTCGTTGTGCAGAGCCAGCACGCTCGCAACCCCGTCTCCAGCATCCCGCACCAGCGCAAACTTGACGGCACTCGAGCCCACGTCGACGCCCGCGGCGAGAATGCTCTCTCCAGCCATCATGCCGCATTCCCTCCTTCGGCAGCGCGCTGCGCGAATAACGCTGCCCCCAGGGCCCCGGTGTAGATGGACTCCGGAGAGATGTTCAGGGTTCGAACGCCGTAGTTTTGTTGGACCAAGCCTTGCAGGGCGGAAACCGCAGCGGGGTTACGGGCCACTCCCCCGGTAAACGTGAATTCGTCGGAAATTCCTCCGGAACGCGCCAGCAGCGACATCGCGCGCAACATGATCGCCCGGTGCAGACCGGCGAGGATATCCGGCACCTTCTGCCCCAGAGACTGGCGATCCCGCAGCTCGGCTCCAGCAAAGACCGTGCACGTGCTGTTGATCTTTACGCTGCAAGTGCTCTCCTGTGCCAGCCTGCCGAGTTCATGCAGGCCAAGATTCATTTCGTCGGCGATATAACCCAAGTAGCGGCCACATCCCGCCGCACACCGGTCATTCATCTGGAAACTCGTGACGATGCCGGCGCCATCCACCTGAATCGCCTTGGTGTCCTGGCCACCAATGTCGAGCACGGTGCGCGTGCCCGCGAACATGGCGTGGGCGCCCAGGCCGTGGCAGAGGATCTCGCTGCGGATCTGTTCTTTCGGGAACGGAAGCCGTTGCCGGCCATATCCCGTACCGACCATTCCAAGCACCCGGAACTCGAGCGACCCCACCGACTCAAAGGCAAAGCGCAGTCTCGCTTCTCGTTCGTGGATGTCCGCCGGTGCAGCGGTCAGCGTCTGCTCCAGTGCCGGCCCGGCGTGCCGTTCAAATGCCCTGTCACCTGCCGCATTCTCGACCTCTAGGATAGCGGCATCGAACAGGCCACACAGGACGTTGAAGGATGCGTGCTTCGAGCCGCTGAACTGCTCCGCGACCTGCATAAAGTCGGCTGCGGCCAGATCGCGGAAGAAATCGCTTTTCCGCACCGCCAATTCGCTGAAATGGCCGGGAACGCGCAACCGCATCGCTTGGCAGATACGATTGAGTATTTCCTTGACTGCCTCACGGTTGGGCGCGTATCGGGGCGCAGCGGCACAACAGTTCAGCGCCGACTCCAGGAAGTCCAACTGTTCCAGATGCTGTCGCTGGCGGAAATTGCGCACCAGAGATCCGATAAACTTGCTTTCAATTCCCGAGAGTTCTGCATTGGCTGCCACGGCATGTCGCAGCAGTTCAAATCTCGATTGCACGAGCGCTTCCTCGCGAACGATCTGGGAAGCGACCTCATAGTTGCTACGGGTGTTGGTGATGCCGCGGCCAATGACGCGGCCGGTTCGATCCAGCGCAATGGCTTTGGTCGTGGTCGAACCCAGATCGATACCGAGCAGAACTTCCACCACGCTCATGCCATCACCCCAGCAGTTCGCTTTTGCGCGAGCATCTGCACGTAGCTCTCGATGCGGTTCTTGATATTTGCCGGCGAAAAATATCGTGGATCCACGAGATCGCTCTCGATGAATCCGCCGGGCACACCCGTCCGCTGTTCGAGTTGCCGCAGCATCAGCAACTGGCCGACGCTGAACGAATTGCAACTCTTGACGCTGTTGATCATGAAGCCGTCGGCGCGGTATTCGCGGATGTAGCGCTCCAGCAGATCGACGCGCGCCGGCAGCCCGAGGTTGGTGTAGCAACCCAGGCAGTATTCAGCCAGGCTTTCGAGCGGACGGTTGGGATCGTGGCGGAAACCGCGATCGTAAAGTCCACCCACTTTGGTATAGCTGCTGGCAACGACGACAGCGCCCTCGTCGTAGAACATCTTCCAGAACTCGCGAAAGCTCGTCCAATTGGGTGGGCCTTCCACCACCAGGCGATAGCTCTGGCGCTCCATCGTACCCTCGGGAGTGACCGGACCAAGTCCCAACCTGATCCGTTCCGCAATCTCTTCGCGCAGCACGCGGTAATATTCGACGCCCTCGCGCGTGCCTCGGAAGGCAGTGAATATCGGACCGATGTAGTACACGCCGCCGAAGTACGCATCAATCGGCGAGGGCTCATTTTTCGCGCTCTCCAACACCCACACGAAATCGTCTTCCGCCTTGGCGGAAAGAGCCAACATCTCGGAAAGTCGAGCCTCATCGTAGCGCCGGCCGCTGACTTGCTCCAGTTTCGGGATCACCTCTGTGCGCAACTGCTGCACGACGTAGTCGACATGGTGTGGTTCAATCCGTCCGTTGGCCAGGTACGGCACGTGCAGCATGGCCACTGGGCATTGATACTCCTGGCGCAGGAGTTCGAACCACTTGAGAAACGTGAAGCAACCCGTGTAGGACAGCAGCAGCAGGTCGGGATTGGGGAGTTTTACGCCGGTGGGACCAATGTTGCCCGACTTCAGCATCCCGATATCGCATTTCACATAGGTGCAGACATCCTCGCTGTGGCCTTGCTTCTCCGCTTCCGCAATGTAATTGGCGGAAAGCTTGCGCATGCCGGACTGGAGCGCATTGATCTCCGGCAGGATCGGCAGGAGATCGAAGGACCGCAGCAGTTCGGTCAAATTACCCGGAACAAAAGTGGAGACGACTCTCTTTTCCTCTTGCCGTGCACGTCCCAGAGAATCGTAGTAGTCCCCGATGAGTCGCTTCTGCAGAACCATGCTCTGCTCTTTCTGCACGGTCGATGCCTTCATAGCGTCTGCGCTCATGCTTCGCTCCACAGCCGTATGGAATCCGAGAAGGTGCCAGCCTGTTCCCGGATGACGGCAAATTGTCCCGTGTCCTCGGAGTACTTGAACTGAGTGTGAGGAATGTGTTCGCGTTCGAGAGCGGCGACCAGCATAGGTTGCTCGAGCAGTGCGGGATCGCAAAAGCTTGGAGCGCAAAAAATGACGCCATCCGCGTGATTCCGCCGCACGGCATCGACCAGCCACCGGCCGCGTTGCCCATCAGGCGCATAGCAGGAGGCCGTCGCCACGCTTTGCGTCAGGTAAGCCTGCGCCAGGTTTTCGATCGCGTCACCCTCCTCGGGTACATCGCCCGTGAACCAGCGCAAACCCAGGAGCAGGTCGTCGTCCACAATCCAACAGCCCGCGCGTTCCAGGGTGATGAGCAACGCCAGCGGAGGCTGTTCGCAGAACATGCCCGTCAGCACGACTCGGCTGCGATCCTCGGGAAGAGTCGACCCCCGCGAAGCCAGCTCAAGGTAGCGACGCACCATCAAGGTGTGCTCCTCCGGCGGCAGCACACTACCTGCACGCAGTACGGCATAGACCTGCGAGATGGGATAGAGCCACGGCGCTTCGCTGCGTGCCTGGTAGAGTTCCCGGATAGCACGGCGGTTCTGGTTGTAGATCCGGATACTGTTACGGAGATTCTGATCAGTTATCGGTCCGCCCGCCAACCGCAACATGTCCTCGCGGATCGCGGTCAATTCCCTCCGCCAGAATTCGCCTCCCACCTGGGCGTCGTAGTTCTGGGGAAGATCGACATAGCGCACGTAGCGTCCGGGAAAGAGCATCGTCCACATGCCGCTCAGGTTGCGGATGACATCGCAGATCGAAGGGAACAGCATGCCGTCCAACACATCGAGCCGTCCCGATAATGCCAGCTCGATCGTGCTGCGAGGAATATGGCAGATGTAGCTCTGGAAGTAGGCGTCGCCACGGATGATTTCCAGCCGGTCGCCTCCGCCAAAGATGCCCACAGGCAACATGCCAGCCGCATGAATCATTTCTCGGGGCACATAAATTGGCATGTACCCGATCGCTCTGCGCCCGGGCGCGCGGGATTTCCATTCCGCGACTGCTTGGTAGTCAACGTCCTCATACAAGGTCTGACCGCGGTTGAGGACCTGCTCGAGCTCGGGGTTCACGCGAGCTCTCCTCTCTTCTCCCAGCTTTTCTCCCGGCTCTTCTCCCAATGCGGCTCACGTTTTTCCATAAAGGCGCGGAGTCCTTCCACGGCGTCCGACTCCGCCATGAGTTCGTCAAGGTACATGCGCTCAACTTGCGGCAGATCGTCCTGCAGTGCCCGCCGCAGCGGGAGCCGGGCGGCGCGTACGCCGTATCGCAGCGCGACCGGCGAACGAGCCAAAAAGTGGTCGCGGACCCACGTGTCAACCGTTGCTTCTAGCTGTCCTTGGGGCGCGGTTCGCACGGTCAATCCCGCTTCCACAGCTTGGGCGGCGTTCCATCCGGTTCCTGTCAGCACGAGTTCCGCCGCGCGACTTACGCCAATCCGGGCCGGCAACAGCACCGCGGCCGCGGGCGGGAAAACTGCCAGCTTGATCTCGGGACAAGCGAACGTGGCTCCTTCCTCCGCAACGATAAAGTCGCAAGCCAGTGCCAGCTCAAACCCTCCGCCCAGGCACTGCCCGCGCACGGCCGCAACCGTGACCGCCGGCAGTCCGAGCATTTGCCCAAGCAGTCGGCTGAACCGCGGCAACATGGTCCTGACATGCTCGGGCAGGTGCTCCTGTACGCTGGCGCCAAAACTGAAATGCGGACCTTCCGCAGTGAGAATCATCACCTTGAGCTGTGGCCGATTCCGCAGATCCTCGAAGGCCGCAGCCAAAGCTGTCATCATTGCCTGGTCGACGATGTTGGCCTTGGGCGCAGCCAATGCGACGCGGCCGACCTGGCCATCGTGTTCGAAGGAGAGTTTCAGGTTGCTCGTCATTATTATTCTGCCTTTGTCGTTTCCGGAACTGCCCAGGGCGCAATTTCGGCGATCAACGCCTCGTTCCAGCGCGCGCCTTCTGCCAGACGCTGACGCAACTTAACGAAGTCCGCCTCGCGTTGCTGCCGGCTGCCGTAGTGGAAGGCGCGAAAACCGGCATTGGCCTCCGTCATCATGTTCAGTGCCAACCAGGCGCGGTTGGTTTCGCGGTTGCGGTCCCAATGTTCCAGTTTGTGTTTCCTCACACTTTCGATAGTCTTCGTCAGGCAATCGGGCATGGTATGCAGCAGTTTTGTGCAGAGTCCCTCGACCGCTTCATCCAGCAATGAAAGATCAACTGCGCCTCTGGACATAAGAGCTTTGCCCGTCTCTCGGGCTTCTCCCGTTTTCCAGTCTCCGAAAACCAGACGGCCAAATTCGTCGTACTCCCGATCGGTGACGACCAGCGGATTGGACACATATTTGCCGTCAACATTGAGTGCCGGAACGATCTGCGTGAGCCCACCCAGACGATAGAAGCGGTGTGCGCTCCACGGCTCGCATAGCGTGGCGCTGAGCATGGCGTGCTCTATGCCCACGAAGAGCGGCAGGAAGTCGGTGCTGCCTCCATCGGGCGCTGAACCGTGCCTCGGTCCGGCTTGGCCGAATACGGCAAGATCGCTGGCTATGGAAAAGTCGCAGGCCATACCAATTTCTTGCCCACCGCCGACGCGCATGCCATTCACGCGGCAGACCACCGGTTTGTCGCACCCGAGGATGGCGCTGACCATGTCGTTGAACAAGCGCATGTATTGCCGGTACTCGCCTGGGGCTCCGGCATAAATCTCCGCATACTCGCGCGTGTTGCCTCCCGTGCAGAAGGCTTGCGTGCCCGAGCCAGTGAGTACGACAGCGACCGCTGCGCGATCATTGCTGGCTTCGCGTAGCGCGAGGATAACTTCCTTGATCGATGTCGTGGTGTAGCTGTTCAGCTCGCGCGGATTGTTCAGGGTGATCCACACATTGTGCAGTACCTTCACGCTCGTGCCGTCGCGATCGCGTGCGGGCCTGCGCTCCACCAGGATTTCGCTGGGGGAAAATTGTTCGACCAGGTTGTGATCTTTCATGGCTTGGTTCCTTGTTGTATGCCGTGCGACTGCGGCACCAGCACCGCTCGCCTTCGGAGTTGGCGATGATGCACCGCCTCGAGAACTTGCTGGGCCTCCTCGAGTGGGTGCGTCTCGACAAAAGGCTGAATATGAATCTTCCCTTCGAGCACCATAGCCAGCGCGTTCGGGTACTGAGCGGGAGGGCATCCCCAGTTTCCGCGAGCGGTGGCATCGAAGGCCATTAGATTGGACAGACGTACTTCCACCTTCTGAGCGGTATAGCCGACGATCGCCAAGTGAGCACCCGGGTCGAGCAGGCTGAACGCAGTCTGTTGACCGGCGGCCGTCCCGCTGGTTTCGAAGATCTTGAGGCCGATCCCGTGCCGGCCGCTCTGCCTGGCGAAGGAACGCACGGCCGACTTCACATCCGCGCACTCGCGGGTGTTCAGTGCCAGGGCAGCGCCGTGCGCCGAGGCCAGTTCCAGTCGGTCGGCGTCAACATCGATGGCCACCACTGCTGCGCCCAACGCAGTGGCGATTTGCACCCCGAAACCACCGATCCCACCGGCTCCAACAAACACCGCGACATCGTCGGCGCTAACACCGGAACGGCGAATTGCCTCGTACGGAGTCGTGACCGCGTCCGCGACGACCGACAGCATCGCCAGGTTGAGTCCCTGGGGAAGTTCTTCGGGTACCGGGCACAGGCCACGTGCCGGCACCCGTACGCAGGTTGCAAATCCTCCATCGGCATCGTTGCCCGGCATGAACTGTTTGCGGCAGATGGTCGGACGCCCGCTGCGGCAGGCATCGCAGTCCCCGCACGGAATTACGGCCGGCACAATGACCGAGCGCCCGATCCAATTTCCAGCGTGCTCTCCGGCCAGCACGACGCGGCCGGCGATTTCATGTCCCAGGATCAATGGCAGCGCGTGGCGGGTGGGAATGCCCTCGTAAGCAAATCCAATGTCAGTGTGGCAAACTCCGCAGCCTACTACTTCCATTACAACTTCGTCAGGCGAAAGTTCTCCCAGAGCCGTTTCGGCCCAGTCGAACTGGCCTTTGACAACCAACCTCAGGCCTTTGCTCGTAGCGGGGGCGGAGTAGGCGCTTTGCGCCGGCAGGGGTGTCGTCATCGCAAGCCTCCTCACCCACAATTCGAACGATCGTTCGAAAACAATGTGCCAAGGTACCTTGGTTGGGGAAATTGAGGATGTGATCGCAATCACGTCCTGTTGTGATTTGATGGCCTAGAGCGTGCTCCCGAAGATGCGCGCGGATATCTGGTTACTTGGATGCGTGTTGTTCGAAATGCTGACCGGCAGGCAAGCCTTTGCGGCGAAACCTCTACCGACACGCTGGCTGCCCTTCCAACCAGGAAGCCCCACCCAGAGCAGTTGCCGGAGTCGACGTCACCCCCCGGCATTTCGATTCGAGCGACGACGCGATGACTCTTGGATTGTCGGCAATACGGCAGTAATGGCGCAATCAGACAAGCACGACTGACTACGAATCAGTCGAAAACCGCGGTTTTGCTCAATTTTGGGCAGTCCGGTGTGCCAGATGTGTACCGGATTTCAGCTCATTGTCTTTTAGGGCCCAGCGGCCCGCGAAAGCTCATGAAAATGGCACGATAGGAACGGCTCGGAGCGAGGAGATCGAATTCTCAATGGAGAAGCCGAGGCCGTCTCATTGTCTGCTCCGGAGCGTGCGTGTTGAGCGAATAATTGGGCGTTGTCTTCCCCTGTGGGAGCGGCGATAGCCTGTGACCCTGGTTAAAGGTAACGTAGGGCACGCTCTCCGCTCCCGCCAGGAGGAAGGTCATGTCGTACAGGATAGCGGGAATTGACGTACATAAGAAGATGCTGGCTGTGGTCGTGGCCGATGTCGAAATCGAAGGTGAGTATCAGTTTGAGCGACGCCAGTTTGGTAGCACCCCCGAGCATCTGCAATGGCTGTCGGAATGGTTGGTCGAGCAAGGGGTCGAGGAAGTAGTCATGGAGTCCACGGCGCAATATTGGCAACCAGTCTGGGGAGCGCTGGAACGGTACTGGAAGCCTTCCTGTCAAAAACGAGAAGGTGCAGGCCCGATGTCGGGAACGCTGCATCTGGCACAGGCGCAGTCGAATCGCGGGCCGCGGGGACGGAAGAAGGATTTCCCCGATGCCGAGCGACTGATGAAGCGGCTCGTGTCCCAGGAGCTGACCTTGAGCTTTGTGCCCGATGCCGAACAGCGACTGTGGCGTACGGTGATGCGCCGAAAGTACCAGTTGACTCGCAACCAGGTACAGTTACGGAACCGACTGGAGAGTCTGCTGGAAGAGGCTCATATTAAATTGTCCAGTCTGGTCTCGGATCGCTGGGTGCGAGTGCACGGCGTATGCTGAAAGCGCTGGCCGACGGGGAAACCAACCCCACGGCTCTGGCCGCATTGGCCGATAAGAAGTTGCGCGCCACGCAGGCACAGTTGTGCGACGCGCTGGGCGCCTGCACGGAACTCAACCCCGTTTACCGCCGGCTGCTGAAGATGGCACTGGAGGAATTGCAATTCCTCGAGCAGCAGATCGTCAAACTGGAGCAGCAGATGGCAAGCCTACTCAGCCACCACCAGGAGGCAGCGCAGCGGCTGGCAGAAGTGCCAGGGCTAGGAGTGAATTCGGCGCAGCAGATCATTGCCGAAGTGGGGGCCCAAGCAGCGACGTTTGATTCGCAGAAGCGCTTGTCCTCTTGGGTGGGCGCGTGCCCTGGAGATGAAGAGAGTGCCGGAGTAGCCAAGAGCCACCGCTCGCCGAAGGGCAACCGTCATATGCGGCGCATTCTCAATCAATGTGCTAACGCTGCGGTCAAAACAAAAGGAAGCATCTTCGAATTCGTGTATCGCCGCCTCGTACTACGCTTGGGACACAAGCGGACCATTTGGGCAATTGCCCATCGGCTTTGTCGGCTGATTTTGATAATTTTGCACCAAGGGGTCCGCTACGAGGAACGCGGCCATGCCGTGTGCGAAAAATCGAAGCGAGCACGCACTGCGAGAATGATTCGGGAACTCCGAAGCTTTGGCTACCAGGTGCAAGCAATAGCCAATCCGGCCTAAGTGCCCACTTTTTCGACCCTGAGATTGAGCCAAGTCGCGTGAGCAGAAAGGCTGACTGACTGTTACAGCAAGAGGACTCTCGTTTTTTGGCTCTTATGGAAACTCCTGCGTGCCAGGTGTGTGCCCGGTTCCCGGAGACGACCGCCAAACCTGCGCTGCCGACTCCGCTTCGATCACCCTTATAATTCCTGAGTGGCGGAGCCCATTCGGGGCTCGTGTGTGACACTTCCCCGCTGTGGGGCTTGGGTTGTCGTTCAGGGGAAAAACAACTAACGCTCCACAAATAGACTGGGGAACGGCCATCGTGCTGAAACGGTTCAAAGACAAAAGAGTGGACAGAGATTGGCTGATACCAACTTCCCCAGCATGATGATGGTGGACCGTTTCATCACTATTCGACTTCGACAATCGTGATGACGCAAAAACTGGCTCTATGTGATGGAAATCACAGCAAGATGTTTCTAGCCCGGATACGCTTTCACCCATCAGATTGGGGAACATAAGGCTGCCGCGATGCGGTGAATCATGACCGACGATTTTCCTGAGCGGCGGTGGTTCTGGGCCACGCTGGCGCTTTCCAGCATCAGCATTATCGGATTTGTGTTCGCCGTCTGGGAATTGCTGGAATCCCATTTCTTCCGTGATGTTGATTACCTCACTCTTCACTACCTGTACGTTAGCCGGGGTGTGGTCTCCTCGTTACTGCTGGCCTTCTGGGCCGCCTGGTTCGTGTTGCGGGCGCGCCGTGCCAGCGAGCGGCAGCTCCGGCAGTCGCGGGCGCGCTACCGCGGAATTCTCAATTGCTCTCCCGCGGCCATCGCACTTTTCGATTCCGACCTCATTGTCGTGGAATGGAATGCCGCCGCTGAGGAGCTGTACGGGTACACCCGCGCTGAAGTGCTGGGGAACAAGCTGCCCACCATCCCCGCCGAAAAGCAAAGCGAAATGCAAGCGTTCCTGGTGCAAGCCTCCCAAGGCAAGCCGGTGATGGATGTCGAGACCCGCCATTGCACCAAGCAGGGCACCCTGGTTGATGTGCAAACCAACGTGCTTCCCTACCACGAAGAAGAGCCCGGACGTTACTTCCTGGAGGTGAGCACTGATATTCGGGAACGCATCCGTCTGCGGCAAACGTTGCTGCAGGTCGAGAAACTGACCACCATGGGCCAGATGGCGGCAGGTACGGCGCACCACCTGAATACGCCGCTGGCCTCTATGCTTCTGCGCGTACAACTCGCCCGCAAGCATGCCCAGAACGCAAGCGTGGACGTCGATCTTGGCGATCTGGAGGGCAGCATTCGTTACTGCCAACAGTTTGTTCGCCGGTTGTTGGACTTCAGCCGCCGGCCACAACTTACGCGGCGCGTGGAAGCAATCAAGGACACGCTTGATTCGGTCTTAAGTTTCTTGAGCCCGCAACTGGTTGCGAAGCAGATCCATCTGACGCTCGACATGGATCCGGCGAACGGGTCTGCGGTCATGGCCGATCGGAACCAGATTGAGGCTTTGTTCCTGATCCTTATCACTAACGCCTTGGATGCCGTCCTGCCCAAGGGACATATTACGGTCCGCTGCTACCCGGCAGACGATCGCATTCACATCTCCATTGAAGACGACGGCTGCGGTATTGCGCCGGCAAACTTGCCGCACATTTTCGAGCCGTTTTTCACGACCAAGCCAGTGGGCAAAGGCACGGGGTTGGGCCTGTCGATTGCCGCAACCATCTTGCAGGAACACGAAGGCTCCATTCGTATCGACAGCGCGCCGAACCAGGGAACGGTGGTGCGAATCGAGTTGCCGCTCTCGCCCAAAGCAGCGGCACCGGAGAAGGTCTTGATATGAGTGAAGCGGCCACAAAGTGCACGGTGCTAGTGGTTGACGACGATCCCAGCCTTACCCGGACCCTGAAGGAGTTCCTGGTGGAAGAAGGATACCAGGTCGAAACCGCCCATGATGGCGAACAAGCCCTTGCTGTCCAGCAGAAAAACCCCGACATCTGTCTGGCACTGTTGGATTTGATGATGCCCGCGATGGACGGAATTTCGCTGATGGAGCAGTTGCGGCACCACAATCCCGATCTGCCGGTGATGATCATGACCGGCTTTGGCACGATTGAAACCGCGGTCGAGGCTATCAAGCACGGCGCCGAAGACTATCTGACCAAGCCGCTGGAGCCCGATGCGGTGAAGAAGAAGGTGGGACGAATCCTGGAGGTATTCCGGCTGCGCAGCCGCGTCTCGCAACTGGAGAGCAATCTGCATCGCTACTGCCCCTCCTTCGACTCGCTCGTGTACGTGTCGCCGGCGATGCAGAAGGTGGTAGAGAAGGCGCGAACCGCCGCGGAGTCTGATTCGCCGGTTCTCCTATTAGGAGAGACCGGCACCGGGAAAGAACTGCTGGCGCGGGCCATTCATGCCGCCAGTGGCCGCGCGGCGAACCAGTTCGTTCCGGTGAATTGCGCTGCATTGCCCAGAGAGCTGGTCGAGAGCGAACTGTTTGGCTATCGCCGCGGCGCTTTCACCGGCGCGTTCGCGGACGGGGTCGGCATCTTTGCTTCCGCGGCACGTGGGACACTCTTCCTCGACGAGGTCGGCGAAATGCCGAAAGAAGTTCAGGCGAAGTTGTTGCGCGTGCTGCAAGACAAAGAGGTGCGGCCGGTGGGCGGCACCCGGACGATTCCCGTGGACGTGCGCATCATCGCCGCCACCAATCACACCCACGCCGAGCTTCGCAGCGATCAGCTTCGCCAGGATTTCTATTTTCGAATCGCCACTGTCGTTATCGAGATCCCTCCCTTGCGCGCACGGCCCGAGGACATTCTGGTGTTAACTCAACACGCGTTGCAGAAGCTTGAACAACGCTACGAACGGCCGATCGCCCTCCATCGTGGGGCCGTGGAATTGCTGTTGAGGTACTCGTTCCCGGGCAACGTCCGCGAACTGGAGAATCTGCTCGAAAGCCTGGCCGCGCTGTCGCATGATGATCCGCAGACTATCACGGAAAAAGATCTGCGGCCTCTACTCGATCCGGCTGGACTGGCAGACTTGCCACCCGCCAAGGGTGTCGAGCAGACGGTGGCGATTGAACCGCTGGAGCGGATGGCAATCGAACGGGCACTCCAGCTAGCGGAAGGGAACCGTAGCAAGGCCGCAGCCCTGCTGGGCATCTCTCGCGACACGCTTTATCGGAAGTTAAAGGAGTATCGTACCGAAACGTAGCGCGGGTCGGAACTGTCCGATTTTCTGACATGTACCGCGCCATACGACAGTTCCGGGCCAGCCGTTCTTCACCACCGCACCACTAAATGCTGCGATGACCAGAGTTTCCAAATACGTGGGCCGCCAGCTGTGGCCAGGCGATTGCGGGAGTTCCCAGCCGGAGACCAACCGTGCCACCTAGCCAGGGTTCCGATGGGCGCCTGCCGCTTCCCTTGATGGTCTGGACGCTTCTGGCTGCGGTCGCTGTTCTTGCCTTCACCGGAGCCATCGTCACCCAAGGCCGGCGGGCGCGCGAACGCTGGTCCGTCTTTCTGGAGGGCAGCCCCCAACAAGGCAGCGTGGTATTCCGCGACAAGGGCTGCGTGCGATGCCACTCGGTAAATGGTGAGGGCGGCAAAGTGGGGCCCGACCTCGGCCGCAAAAAGCCCGCCCAATCGAGCCTGCCCCAACTCGTCACGGCCATGTGGAATCACGCACCCCGGATGTGGGAACGCATGCGTGCGGACGGGGTTTCATATCCCAACCTCAGTTACAACAACGTCGCCCAGTTGCTCGCCTACCTTTATATGTCCCGCCACGTGGATGATCCGGGTGATCCGGTCCGCGGGCACGAACTCTTTGCAAGCAAAGGCTGCATACGTTGCCATGCCGTGGACGGATTGGGCGGGAGAATTGGGCCCGACCTGGCGGCAGCCAGCGATCTGACCGGGCCAATGGAGTGGACCCAAGCTCTTTGGAATCACGCCTCGGGCATGCGTCAGGCCGCAGAGCGCGAAGGCATCGCATGGCCGCAATTTCAAGGTCATGAACTGCGGGACCTGTACGCGTACGTGCGGCAAAACGCCTCGCGCGGCTCGGTACCGCAGGGCGATCCCGCGCGCGGATGGCAGGTGTTTCAGCAGAAGTCCTGCACCGGATGTCACTCCATTCGCATGGCCGACCGGTTGGAGGGACCAAACCTTGGGCCGGAGCGCCCCTTGCCCGAGACCTTTACCGAACTGGGCGGCGCCATGGTCAGCCATTCCCCGCTCATGGAGCAGGCGATGGCGCGGCAAGGCATCGTGCGTCCGCAGCTCTCAGCCCAGGAGATGACCGATGTTTTTGCGTTCCTTTACAGCCTGCGATACGTCGATCCCGCCGGTTCGCCCCATGTTGGAGCCAGCGTGTTCATGTGGCGAGGCTGCAGCCGCTGTCATGGTGAAAACGCCGAAGGGACCGCGCGTGCGCCCGGGCTCCGCGGACGTACTTACAATTCCATTAGTCTGGCGGTTGCGCTCTGGGGCCACGGCCAGCGGATGTATGCGCAAACTCGATCGGTGGGCGTTGGCTGGCCCACCTTGGTTGAAAGCGATGTCGGCGATTTGCTTGCCTTCCTGAATTCGCCCCCGGAAGAACACCGCTGAGGTGTCAGAGTATCGGACACAAACTGTCCGATCGCTCCAGCAGCGTCGCGGCAGCGATTTGCACAAGCTCCTCTCGGTTCGCCCCGGACCCCGCCCTGCTAACGTCATCTCGGTCCGAGTTTGCAGGCACTTAGCGCCGGCAGGGACAAAGTAGGCGTTCCCGGCAACGGACTGGGTTCCAGATTGCACTATGCTAGGCGGACCGAAATGAAGGAGAGGTGGGTCTTGTTAAGAACAAATCGAATTCTGCTGGCAGTCTTGTTTGTGTTCGTGCTGGAGATCTTGTCCCAGCTCGCCATCGCGGGCGGCCCACCGCGGCTGATCACAGTCATCGCCGACAAGGACAACCTGTTCAAAATCCCGGGCCAGAAGCTCCCGGTGATCACCTTGAAAGTCAATGAGGTGGTGCACCTGCGGATCACCGCCATCAAAGGCACCGAGTGGGACAAAGATGGCACCATCCATACCTTCACTGTCAATGCACTCAAGGACCAGGGCTGGGACCTGCGCCTCAAGGAAGGCACGCAGGACTTCACCCTCGTGGCGCCCGCGGAGCCGGGCAGTTACGTGGTGGAGTGCACTGTCAAATGCGGCCAAGGCCACGACGACATGAAGATGAGGCTGGTCGTCGTACCGTGAGCAAACGCGAAATTTCGTGGAGTGAGCCATGGCAATAACGCGGCGTGGTTTCGTGCAGTTCTTGGCTCGGGGGACCGGGGCCGCCGTGGCAGTGGGAGTAGCCTGGAAAGCAAGTGTCTCGAAGGTGTTTCACGAGGTGCTTCCTTCCCGGTCGATCGCTCCCGGCAACCAGAAATGGGTCATGGTCATTGACCTGGCCAAGTGCGACGGCTGCCGCGACTGCACCAAAGCCTGCACCGCGATGCACTTCGTCCCACCCATGCAGGAGTGGATCAAGGTTTTTGAAGTCACCGACAACGAGGCGGCGGGGCCTTACTTTCTGCCTCGTCCCTGCATGCAGTGCGACAATCCGCCGTGCGTGCGCGGCTGCCCGGTGGGCGCCACCTACAAACGCACCGATGGCGTTGTCATCCAGGATGACGATCGCTGCATCGGCTGCCGCAACTGCATCGCTCAATGCCCGTACTCCGCGCGCTCGTTCAACTGGGGAGAGCCACCCCACACGTCCGAGGAACTCGCCCGCCCGTACAACGTGGAATACAACTACCCCCATCGCAAAGGCACAGTGGAAAAGTGCATTTTCTGCCCCGAGCACCTTCGCATGGGCAAGCTTCCTGCCTGTGCCGGAACCTGCAAGATGGGTGCGATCTACTTCGGGGACAAATTGGATGATGCGGTGACCAACGGCAAAGGCGAGACCATCCAGTTCACCAAGATCGCCAAGCGTGGGGCCAGTTTTCGGCTGATGGAAGAACTGGGAACGGAACCAAGCGTTTACTATCTGCCCCCCGCCAGCCGCAAGTACCCGGCTCCGGACGAGAAGGCGCAAACCGAAACCGCCCAAACCGGAATGCCGGGAATGGCACACTGAGAGGTGAGCATGGAAGCTCGTGAGCAGAACCTTTTGCGTTCTGTGCTGGAGAACACCTGGCGGTTCTATGTCTGGGTGGGATTCCTGATCGCCGTACTGCTTTGGGGACTCTACGCCTACATTCAGCAACTGCGGGACGGCCTCATCGTCACCGGCATGCGCGACCAGATCTCTTGGGGACTGTACATTACCAATTTCGTTTTCTTCATCGGCATCAGCCACGCCGGCACTCTGATCTCGGCCATCCTGCGCGTCACCGATACCGAATGGCGGACGCCCATCACGCGCATGGCCGAGGCCATCACCGTTTTTGCCCTCTGCATCGGCGGCCCTATGGTCATGATCGACATGGGACGGCCCGACCGCATGCTGAACCTTTTCCGCTACGGCCGTATCCAGTCGCCCATCGTCTGGGATGTGCTGGGCGTGGGCACCTACCTGACCGGATGCATCCTTTATTTCTATATCCCTATGATCCCGGATCTGGCGTTCCTGGCCGAGCAACCCCGGCTCGCTTCCTGGCGCCGTCGCCTCTACAGTAGGCTTGCCATCGGCTGGACCGGAACTCCGCAGCAGAAGGCATTGCTGGAGAAGGCTATTTCTTTCATGGCCATCTTCATTATCCCGCTGGCGGTCTCAGTTCATACCGTGGTCTCGTGGATCTTCGCCATGACCCTCCGCCCGGGATGGAACAGCAGCATCTTCGGTCCCTATTTTGTAATCGGCGCCATCTACTCCGGAACGGCGGGTGTGATCTTCTCCATGTACGTGCTGCGGCGCGTCTTCCACCTTCACGACTATGTCGAAGAGTTGCACTTCCGCAAACTTGGCCTGCTCCTGCTGGCTTTCTCGCTCATGTACCTGTACTTCAATATCAATGAGTACCTGACCGCGGGCTACAAGCTGGAGGGAAGCGAGCGCCTGCTGATGCAACGGCTCTTCGTCGGCGACTATGCCGTTTTGTTCTGGGTCGCGCAGAGCCTGTGCGTGTTCATTCCGGCCGCCCTCATGATCGCTGTGCTCGGCCTCAAGCGCTATCACCGCTACACCATCCCCGGCGTGGTCCTCTCTTCCGCAATGGTGATTGTGGGCGCCTGGGCCAAACGCTACATCATCGTGGTCCCCACCCTCCGCAGCCCCTATCTGCCCTCGGGACAGAGGTTGCCATGGGAGTGGACTCATTACCATCCCACCTGGGTAGAGTGGTCCATTACCGCGGCTGCGGTCGCAGGCTTTGCCCTGATTTACACCTTGATGGTCAAGCTGTTCCCCATCGTCTCGATCTGGGAGACGCGGGAACAGCCAGAGGAGGCTGCCGTGTCCGAACTACCCGACGAGTCTGTGCCTTCGCGCTGGTGGACTCCAGGGACCGTGGTTCCAATCCTGGCCGTGGCGGCGCTGTTGCTGTATGGCGGATCCGCGAACGCCGCCGGCCCAGCCAAGCCCAAACTGCCGAAGCCAACCGCGATTACCGCGGAATGGAAAACCGTGCCGGCGGCGCAAGCACGCCGTGAATCTGTTCCCGACGAGAGTACACCTTTTCTCCCGCGCGCACGCGTCTTCCTGTACACCGGCCGGCTCTTCACTCTGGAAACGTCCCCCGACCGCTCCGCTGAAGACGACTTGAAACCGTCGTCGCCGGTTGCCGTCACTGCCACCTTGCGGGACTCCAGCGGCGCGCCCATCAGCTTCAAGCCGGTGGAGTTCTCGACGAAGACTTTACTCGGCACTCTGGCCTTCGGCAGCCGTCCCACCCTGGCGGATGGCAAAGCACAACTGATCATCAAGGACCATCGCTACGGCACTTATCCCGTACAGATCGTCTTTCGCGGCGACGAGGAGTATGCTCCTGCAACCTTCGATGTCAACGTCGATTTCGGTGCCCGGTCGGCGCCTTCGCTGCCCAGGGTCGGCGTCTTGATCACGCCCTACGCCACTCCGTACATTGCTGTTCCGTTCCTGTTGTTTTACGGCGCGATGTGGGTGGCGTTTATCTATGCTTTTGGATATCTCATCTTGTGGAAAATGCGCAGGTTCTCTCAAGAAGCGGCGGTGGCTCAGATCAAGACAGCGCCGGCCGCACAGAGTGCTTAATGTTCAACAAGGCGCGCAGTCCAATTTTCGAATCAAAGGAGGGGCACGCCATGAAACGGATATGTGCTGCTTTCGTAATCGCGGCAACCCTGGCGGTGGCTGGGTTACTGGTTTCGGCTTCGGCACAGAACGTACCAGCCAACAAGGAACAAGGGGTCGCGCAGCAGCCCACGACCATACGCGTCTCGGAAGCAACAGCCCGTGAGTATCCCATTCCCTCCGGCCAAGGGCCGAGCTGGCTGAAACATCTCGGGCTCACGGTCTCACAAACTCGAATGGGACAGATGGGAGGAACCGGCACCCTTCCCGCCAACCCGCACGGAAATCCGCAACCGTCCGGCGGAGATCCTGGGGGGGCAGCCAACTTGAACTCGGCCATTCAACGCTTCCTGTCAACGTTCCGCTTCAACCCGGAACAGGCTGGGGCAATCTTGAATGAAAAATTCGCAGCATCCGGAGCTGATCTTTACCGTTGGAATTGCCAGGCGTGTCATGGGCCCGATGGGCAAGGGGCAACGCCAGAAATCAACTCGGTGCTTGGCCCGGTGCAAGGAACTTCCCCAGCAATGACGCGAAAGCGCATGGAGGCGAGGGGACTCGACGTGGATGACGACATGATCCAACAGGTGACGGAACTGGCGGAAGCCTCCCTGCGAGACCGCTTTCAACACGGTGGAAAGGACATGCCGTCGTTCGAGTACCTGCGCGCCGATGAGGTGGAAGCTTTGTTCGGCTATCTGGAGAAGCTGGCGTCGGTCCCTCCCACAAAGCGCGATGGTCTTCTGGTCCCCGAGTCTGCGGCCCGCGTCGGCGAGCACATCGTGACGGGGACCTGCCATGTCTGTCACGATGCGACCGGTCCTGGAAGCGGGCACACGGCCATGACGCAAGGGACCATCCCGTCGCTGGCCAGCATTCCCAGAGATCACTCCCTCAGCGGCGTCGTTCACCAGGTGCAATACGGCTCCTGCAGCACGATGAAGATGACGGGGGGAAACGTGATGCCCGCCTATCCGTACTTCACAGAGGAAGAAATCGCGGCACTATACCTTGTCGCATATTCTCATCGGCCCTAAGTGCAATCCCTTATGCGATGGCCGGCGCTACGCGGTGGGACTCGCACTTCCTGAGTCTGGACCATGGCTTCGGCAAGTCCAGTGCTTCGGCTCATCTTCATGTCCGCAGCCAAGACGGAAAACTCAAAACCGTCGGAGAGTTGGATGCTGCGCACTCGCTTGCCTACGAGTTCGCCGCAGAGGTGGGTCACCCGGACGAAACAGTTGGCTGCGTTAAGAGTGCTTTTACGAACCGAACAGCCTTTAGGCTCAGCTACCGGCCGCCCGTACCAATGGCGATCCTGCCGACATGGAGCGAGTTGCTTGTTGCTGCGGGGCCGCCGATGCTAGGCAAACTAACGCGAACAGAACCAGAAGCGCCATCTCAAAACGCAAGCATACCGATGTAAAACCAAAATCGGTATCAGCGACATATTGCACTGGATTCATAGGCGCTCGATTCGGTCGCTGGGCTCCGCGCAGACGATCTTGCGGCGTTCGTTGACTTGGTCTCCCGAGTTCCTATCCCGATGACCATGGCCATATCTTTCGGATAGACTACATCGCGCCCTCGCGCCAGAAAGTGGTAATAGATCGACATCGCGGCTCCATACGATCCAAACCCGGCGGACACCACGCGCGAATGCGCAGCAATCCCCGCAACCATCCCCACCAACTTAAATCCCGATGCCCCGCTCGCCGCGCCGCCTCCTGCTTCACCTACGCTCTGTCCCCTCTGTCCCGCATCTTGATCCGGAGAGGCCTGCGAGGCCGCCAGCATCACCTGGATTCCGGTGATTAAATATCTAGTTCGCGGCGTCGTCACTTGCGCCCCACCCTCCGAATCCAACTTCAGATGTTCGCCCTTGGCCACAGCCACGCCTTCCAGGGTCGTTTCGACTCTTTGCTCAATTCCATTCGGCGGTGCAACCTGATGAAATAAGATTCGCAGTTGCCCATTCTTTCCCAGCCGCCGTGCGGGCGCCACCTGTACCACTGAGCCTTTAATCACGCTGCCCTCCGGGAGAATGAGATGATCGGAAACCACGAGCGGCTCGGTGATCACCGCCTCCACCGGATCTCCCTTCTTCGCCGTCGCCGAACTCAACGCGGTCTCTAGCCGCGCATGCACCACGCTTCCGGTCGGCGGTGGCACTCCAATATCAGTCAATGCTTCCGGCTTCACTGCCTCCGTTCCAAAATCCAAAGGTTGCAACAAGTTCGCATTAAAGCTCGTTCCCGCATCAATGTATTGAGGATGCACCGGCAACTGCGCCAGCGCTATCCGCTTCAGTTTGTGCTCCTTTCCCGGCTCATGAATCTGCTTCTGTAAATCGCTCCACTGCTGCCGGATCGCCTGCCGCGTTGCACTCACGTTTTTCGACGCCGCGTCCTGCACTTTATTTTTCTGCTCCGCCTTCTCGTTCGCCGAGACAAACCGCAGAACTCCATCCGGCGCTGGAGATGCCAAGGTCTGCAGCGCCACATGCGTCCCGTCGCTCATCACCAGCTCATCAAAACGCACATGAACATGCCGCGCCGGAGAGAAATTCCCATTGGTCGCATCGAGCGCCCACGTCTTCGCCGGGATACTATCAATCGCCGATACTTCGCCGTTAACCACCGTTCCCGCCGGAATCAGCAGCTTGTCGAATGCATACACTGGTTCTACTGTTTTGCCATGGATCACCTGCCCCACCTTACGAACCCGCACCTCTGAATCCAGCGCCACCTTGATCGGAGTCCCAGCCGCCACGCTCATCGGCACCGTCACCGGCGCAGCTGTTTCCCACGCCTTCTGCAACGCAGGCACATCCTCGGTCTGCTGCTGTGTCCCCACTGGAGGTCGAGGCTTTAGCGTCTGCGCGACACTCACGCCGCTGCACAACCCAACCACCAACACTGTCAGCCCTAATACACTTCGTCGCATTGCAATAACTCCCAATCGTTCTCCGCGTGGAGAGAGCAGCCCTTCAAAAGCGGATGAGCCGCAGCACGAGATGGCTAATATCCCCGCCCCAAAGAAGCGAAAGAAACCGTGCTCACTATGAAGTAGGAAAAACTGAAAACGGTTGCAACCACGGCCCCTGACGTAGACCAAATCATATTCATAGTTGGTACGGGAATGGGGAGATTAGTTCGTGGATGAACAAATTGTCATCTTCCGGAAAAGGTGCGGTAATGTTCGGGACATATCGTATTTTGGTACCCCTGTAGCATCACGAGGTCATCGCGCCCTCGGAAAGGGCTAGGTGAAGGATGTTGAGGAAGATCTTTCGCAACCGACATAGTGGTGTCTTTGGCCTCGTTTTTGTGTGTCTTTTCGTTGCATTGGCTCCGTCTCTGATGGCGCAGACGGCTGGAACGGGAGCGTTGACGGGCAAGGTCATCGATGCGTCCGGTAACGCGGTTGCGAATGCCACCGTAACGGCGACAAATGTAGACAATGGCCAGGCGCGAAGCACGACCACGGGGACAGATGGCACTTATAAGCTTGACGGGCTGCCGGCGGGCAACTACCGGCTGAGGTTTGAGGCCGCCGGTCTCAAGACTTTGGAGATTCCTTCCGCAACCGTCGCTGTTGCCGAGACAGCGGTTCTGGATGGGAAGCTGGAGGTGGGCGAACAGATTAACGGCAAACCAACGCCAGTGTCGCAAGAGAATTTGCCGAACGCCCCTTCCAGCAGTACGAAGGCGCCTTCGCTTCAGGATCTGGGATTTCCCGCGGAGCAGTCCCAGGGAAACGCCCGCGAGCAAGCTTTGCTCGATAAACGGACGCACATGCTAAAGATCCATCAGCGGATGGGTCTGATCACGACCATTCCGCTGATTGCCACCGTTGCCACTTCACTCAACGCCGGGGGCAAGAACACCAGCACGGCCTCGCGCGATCTGCATGTGGCTCTCGGTGGGCTGACAGGAGATTTGTATTTCATCACCGCGTACTATGCCATCCGTGCGCCCAGGGTGCCCGGAACCGAAACGCGAGGGCCGATCCGTTTCCATAAGGCCATGGCTTGGATACATGGGCCCGGGATGATCCTGACGCCCATCCTTGGAGCCATTGCTTTCAATCAAAAGAGCAATGGGGAAAAGGTTCACGGCATCGCCTCGGCGCATGGGCCGGTCGCCATCGTAACCGCCGGGGCGTTTGGAGCAGCTCTTCTCTCGGTATCCGTTAAGTTCTGAGCCGGGCTATGAAAAGGAACATCCTGATGGCCTTCGTGCTCCTGGCGCTTCCTGCGCTTGCCACAGCGGACAGCCAGTGGGTTCTCGAACAGTGCACTCTTACCTACCATGTATCCCATCCGCTGCATCAGACCGAAGGCGTGAGCCACGCGGCACGAGGCAAGGGAGCTTGCTACGCCGGACAATGCGATTTCCTTATCGCGGTGCCCGTCAAGTCGTTTGATTCCGGGGACAGTAACCGCGACCTTCATATGCTTCAGGTTACGCGTGGGGCGGAGTTTCCTATGGTCGTCGTACGCACCCGGCTGCCCGAATCGGCCGCCACATCTGCGACCATCAACGCCGATCTGGAGGTTCAGTTCGCCGGCCAGACCGCCCAGTACAAGCAGGTTTCTCTCAAACTGGAGACACACGGCGGCGAGACTCACATCACGGGGACAATTCCAGCCACTCTGTATGATTTCAAAATCGACCCGCCATCACTGCTGACAATGCCAATCAAGAACGAAATTCCGGTGCGCGTGGATATGACCTGGCACCCGCAGTGAGTACATGGGCAAATTCTCAACCAAATTTTGCGGAACTGGTCTTGGGCTCGAAGGTGTTCAACGTTTGAGGAGTTTCCAGCATCCCACCTTTGGGGTATACAGTCTCTAAACGGGCGGGAAGCTTCTATGCGATTGCTGTTGGTAGAAGATGACGTATCCATTCAGCAGTTCCTGAAACGGGCGCTGGCAGAGGCCGGATACCAGGTGGATGCGGCCAGCAATGCGAAAGCCGGGGAAGCTATGGCTTTGGAAGGTATTCACGATGCCTTCATTATCGATCTTGGCCTTCCAGACATGGATGGATTGGACTTGATAGCCCGTTGCCGTGCCCAAGGTAGTTCGGCACCAGTTTTGATCCTGTCTGCCCGACGTTCTGTGGACGAGCGTGTCCGGGGACTGGAGCAGGGCGGAGACGACTACCTCACGAAGCCATTCGCCCTCCCGGAACTGCTGGCAAGGCTGAGAAATCTCCTGCGCAGGTCCACGGTTCCGCAGAATGAATCGGTGCGTCTGCAGGCTGCCGACTTGCAGCTTGACTTGGTGCGTCGTGAAGCACGGCGGGGCGATCGCTTGCTGCAATTGACCCCACAGGAGTTTTCCCTGCTGGAGTATCTTTGCCGCAATGAAGGTCGCGTGGTAACTCGCACCATGATTCTGGACCACGTCTGGCGGATGCGGATTGATCCCGCAACCAACGTCGTGGATGTCCACATTTATCGTTTGCGCAGCAAGGTGGACCATGACACCCCGCGGCCACTGATCCACACAATTCGTGGTGTTGGCTATGTTCTCAAGAATGCCTAGAAATTTACGCGCTACCGCCGCATGGCGGATTTCGATTTGGACAACTCTGGCGTTCGCGCTCGGAACCGCTGGGGCTTTCTCCATAGTTTATTTCCTTGTTGCTCAAGGCATCCGCGAGCGCAGTGACACTTGGCTTAGCGGAGAAGCTGAGGTTCTTGCTCAGGTCTCGGCCGATACTCCGAGCGATCACCTATACAAGCGGATAGTTCGAGAGGTGGCTGAGCTTGCTACTCAGGAGGTGCCGGATGAGCGCAATGCCCGCGGGGAAAGGTTGAATTCTGTCTTTTTCTTGGCAACAGATCCGAACAACAGTGAAGGTCCGTTGTGGGTCGGCCCAAGCTCCAAGGATGCTTTTGTCACAGCGATCCAGCGGGCGAAGCTCGTTCCGGGCGCTCCGAAATCCATAGCAGTGGAAGGATGGCGCCAAACCTTTCGAGTCGTTGTCAAGGTGCAAAACGGAAGAACTGTTTATTTGGGGCTCTCGGATCGTGGCGCTAAGCATCTGCTGCACAAGTTGGCTCTTCGGTTTCTCATGGTCTGGGGCGGCATGTTCCTGCTTGGCTTCGTAATCTCCTACTGGAGCGCCCGTCGTACTCTGCTTCGTGTTGAACGAATTACGGAAACCGTCGCGCGAATTGGCACCGAAGACTTAGAGGAACGCTTGCCTGAACCTGTGAACTCGGACGAGATTTCGCGATTGGCGAAGACTTTTAATCACATGCTGGACCGGCTCCAGTCTTCGGTAAATCAGCTTCGCACCGTTACTGGCGGTATCGCGCACGACCTGAAAAGCCCAGTAACCTTGATTCGTGGAACGCTCGAATCCGCCTTATGTAATGAAGAAAATGAGAAGTGGCGTGACTCGGTTGGAGAAGCTATCGAAGACCTGGATCGGCTCTTGCAGTTGCTGAACACCACGCTCGATCTGGCCGAGGCGGAGGCTGGCGCGCTTCACATGGATCGCGGCCCAGTCGATTTCTCTGATGTCGTGAGACAACTAGTTGATATTTACCAGCCGGCCATGGCTGAGCGCCGTCACGAAGTGACGACCGACGTCGAAGAGCATGTGGTCGTGGATGCTGACTCGACTCTGCTGAATCGTGTGGTAAGCAATTTGCTCGAAAACGAATTGACTCATTTGCCAGCAGGATGCCGAGTAAATATCCGGCTCCATTCGCATCAAGGGTCAGCAGCACTGGTGATCGAAGACAATGGTCCGGGATTCCCGGCTGATATCAGAAGCGAGGTTTTCAAGCGATTCGTAAAGGGAAAACATTCTCCTGGACACGGTCTCGGACTTGCTTTTGTGGATGCAGTTGCCCAGGCACATGGCGGTACGGCTAGGATCTCCGAGCGCGCGGGAGGCGGCGCTGTTATAACTTTGTCGCTACCCGTCCACGTGCTCGAAACGGTATCAACATGATACCGGATCACTCTTGTCCAAATTAGGTTTTGAGCGGCGGGGGTAGAACTCTGCTACGGTTTGCGTTGCGAGACGTGAATCGTAGGGAGGGCCACCACCGCCGTGATACGAGTATCCAGCATTTTCAGCCAGATGTTGCAGTTGTTTTCCCGCCAAGAGTTCGAGCAGGCGGTCTCCGAGCACCGGGCCGAGCGCCACGCTCGCGGGTTCAGTTGCTGGGGACAGTTCGTGGCCATGTTGTTCTGTCACCTGGGGCGGGCGCAGTCCTTGCGCGAGATTTGCGGGGGACTGGCCGCCAGCGAAGGCAAGTTGCGGCACCTGGGGTTGCCCGATGCGCCCAAGCGCTCCACCCTGACCTATGCCAACGAGCATCGGCCCTGGCAGTTGTACCGCGCCGTGTTTTATCAACTGCTGGGCCGCTGCCGCGAGGCTTCCGGTCCGCATGGCTTCCGTTTCAAGAACAAACTGCTGAGCCTGGACGCCACCCTGATCGAACTCTGCGCCAGCGTCTTCGACTGGGCGCAGTACCGGCGCACCAAGGGTGCCGTGAAGCTGCATCTGCTGCTCGATCATCAAGGGCTGCTGCCCAGTTTTGCCCTCGTCACCGAAGGCCGCGTGCATGAGAGCCGCGTCGCTCGCAGGCTGCGCTTCGATCCCGGCGCCATCGTGGTCTTCGACCGTGGCTATACCGACTACGCCTGGTTCTCTGCGCTCGACGCCGACGGCGTCTACTTCGTCACCCGCATGAAAGACAACGCCGATTACGGCGTTGTGGAACGCCGCCCCGTGCCGGAGCGCGGCCCCGTCCAGCGCGATGAGATCGTCTTCCTGTACAAACTGGCTCGCGGCGAGCGCGATCTGTTCCTGCGCCGCATCGAGGTCTGGGACGAAGCGCAGCAACGCACCCTGGTGTTTCTCACTAATCATCGCCGCTTTGCCGCCTCCACGGTCGCCGCTATCTACCGTCAGCGCTGGCAGATCGAACTGTTCTTCAAAGCGCTCAAACAGAATCTCCGCATCAAGACCTTCGTCGGCACCAGCGCCAATGCCTTGCAGATTCAGGTCTGGACCGCCCTGATCGCACTGCTCCTGCTCAAGTACCTGCAACTGCGGGCCCGCTTTGGCTGGAGCCTGTCCAATCTCGCCGCTCTGCTGCGCCAGCAACTGTTCGTCTATCGCGATCTGTTCTCCTGGATCGATCAACCCTTTCAACCCCCGCCCCAACTCGCTCACATCGCCGAACAAATCCCGCTTTCCTTGTAACCCAACTTGGACAGCAGAATGGCAACCTCAACCTGGGAACGACCACCGAGAAGCAGAAAATGCCCCAATTCTCCTTACTCCCACTCCTCAATCCCGGCTAATTTGGACAGCAGTGATACCGGATCAAGAATGAATGAATTGGCGATCAAGAGAAATTAGGCGTGTTTCGTGTCACAACGCTTCCCTTGGTGTGTTTCTGGACTGAGCAGAGAATAGCTTCAGGAAGATCTTGGCATCTTTGCCCAACGCTTAAGCTGCAATAAATCTGAGAACTCCAGCGATCATGAAGAGTACGCCACCAGCTTTTTCTGAGTGGTAGCTCTGCAATGGAGTTGCGGCCCCGGGTCAGGCCACAGTGCGTATCCTGTCTGACTCGGCGACATGCTGTAGCGCTCGCATCCTTGCCTCACGGACATCCTGCCGCGAGCAGCCCAGGAGAACGGAGCAATCCTGATCTGGGTACCTTTCAAGGACGGACATCACGAAGACAAAACGCTCGAAGTCTCCAAGCCCGAGAATGCTCGCAATTGTGGCATCAGCCTGTGGCGTTCGTCCAAACTTGCAATTGACTGGATCACCGGGCACTGGCGCGGCGGTATCGTGGTCCCGACCGGGCGCCAACATACGAACTGCATTCCGGATGATCGTCCGCCGAGCCCAGGAGCGCGCCCAGTCTCGAAACACGTGGTTTCCTTTTACGCAATCTTCCAAGCCGGAGACAAAACACTCCTCAGCCTTTGTCTGATCGACCGTCAGCAAGAACGAGAGTAAATGTATAGTATCCATATTTTCCAAGAACACTCTGCAGAAGTCAGCGCTCGTTGCGTGCGCCTGTGCTTTTTCAGTAGAGATTGGACTCGTTCGTGGCATGTTCAGCTTTGTCCTCTCTGCGGGTGCGTTGGGAGGACCACTTCCCGTGATCAAGTTGTCGGTCTCAGGCTTCATTAGTATCCAAGCAATTTGTTGCGCACGTCGGGCCAGAACTCTTTTGCCACATTGAAGAACGTATCCAGGGCTATTTGTTGTCCCCACTTATTCGCCGTATTTCCAAATGATCGATCCGCGGCTGGATAGTACATGTTGGAAATACCAGCGGCGACGGCATTTCCAGCCAGTTCTGATGTGTTGAGGTGGTTGCGACCGTCATCGCCGCGAGTGATAACTTCCCGGCTGATAGCGTATCCAGTTCGCTTCCAAAATCCACCCTTGCCTTTCACGAAATAACGGGGGTCCTGATGGAGAGCGACTGGGAATAGGCCTTCGCTCATAATGTTGCCGATTGCTTGATCTGCGAATGCACCTCCGAAGTACTTGCCAAACCCCTGTACTCCTGTACCGAACGAACTGTACTGCTTCTGCGCCATGGCTACCCCCGCAAAGACGCCAGCCACCAGAAACGCCGAGGGATCGAAAGAGTCATCGAATGCAACTTTCATCTTCGCGCCCGGCGTCAGCGGATTGATTTCTGCCGAGTTTTCGTCCGATCGATAGCTAGGGATTACCCAGAAGATGTGGTTCTTACTCAGTTGATGTTGTTGACCGTCCTGTTCAAGGCTTGATGGGCCAGATCCAATCTGACTTGAGCTTGGCGCATCCGGCAGCGTTGACGTTTCCTGACCGATCGCCGCAACAGGTCCAACAAAGAGATTAAGAAAGAGCAGCACACGACAGATCACCGTGATCAATGAAAGCGGCCGCACGCTGCACATTCTAGAATTGATGCAACTTGGCCGAGGCTGTAAGAGAACATGAACAACTTGTCATTTTGCCGCCACGGCGAGTTCATTCTTAACGGGTAGTCTTTCGTATGAGTCCTTGCAGAATCTGAGCGATCTGGGGCGAGCCTGTTTCGCTGTTCTTCAGAATTGAATCGTCCAACAGGTCACCGACCTCACATGGTTACTGCCACTTCTACTTGTTCTCGCGAGGTTCTGCACACTCTGAACAGGTCGCTATCTTTGGGCCGTGTTTTCCGGCGCCGTCTGGTGCGCGGCTGGCTTCTCGCGCTTGCGTTGCTGACGGTTATCCTGGCTGCAGCTCGCACACGTGCTCAAGACAACTACGAAATCCAGGTGTACGGATCCGATCTCGTCGATCCCGGACACACCATGGTTGAGCTCCATAGCAACTTCACGATCGACGGCTCAAAGGCGATCGTGGATGGTGTTTATCCCACCAATCACGCAGAGCATGAGACCGTCGAGATCACCCACGGCTTCAACGACTGGTTTGAGTGTGGCTTTTACATCTTCACTTCGATAACCGAGGGCCAGCACTGGCAGTGGGTTGGTGATCACATGCGGCCGCGCGTTGCCGTCCCCAAGAAATGGCACTGGCCCGTGGGTGTGAGCATCTCGAATGAAATCGGCTACCAGAGGCGGCAATATTCGGTGGACACATGGACATGGGAGATCCGTCCGATCGTGGACCAAAAGGTCGGCCGATGGTATTGGTCCTTGAACCCTACACTGGACCGGTCCTTTCATGGTGAGAGCGTGAAGCAAGGCGTTGTATTTTCGCCAAACTTCAAATTCAGTTACGATTTGACTCCGAAAGTCGCCGGAGGTCTGGAATATTACGGTTCGGTCGGCCCGCTGACCGGGTTCGATGCGGTCTCGCAACAGCAGCACCAACTTTTCCCGACGATTGATTTGAATATCGCACCGCAATGGGAGATCAATTTCGGTCTCGGCGTGGGACTCACCGGCGCGACTGACCACTTGATTGCAAAGATAATTCTGGGTTATCGCTTTAATTTCTGACCGGGAACGAATGGACAAATGACAAAAGGCATCGTGATCGGTTTTGTTCTGGCCACAGCGATTTTGACGGGTGGTTTTTTCTACTACTTTGCTGCGGGCATGGCGCCGGTAGCTACGGCGGATCCGCCAATGCCGTTTGAGAAGAATCTGGCGCACATGGCCCTGGACGCGCATATCGAGAAGCAACACATTCTCCAATCTCCAGTGTCGGCCGACGAACCGAATTTCCTGGCCGGTGCCAACGTATACAAACAGCACTGCGCTGCCTGTCACGGACTTCCAGCGCAGCCACCGACAGACTATGCGGCAACGATGTATCCGAAACCGACACAGTTATTCCGTGGCGAAGGTGTGACCGATGACCCAGCCTCGGAAAGCTATTGGAAGGCAGCCAACGGAATCCGTATGTCCGGGATGCCCGCCTTCAAGACCAAGCTGACCGACACCCAGCTATGGCAGGTCAGCCAATTGGTCGCGCACGCGAACGAAATCTCCGAATCCGTGAAGAGGGTGCTCGTCCCAGATTCGCCTACGTCATCATCGGCAACTGCACCGACCTCGGCATCGGGTCAGGAATCGGTCACAAAATAATGCAGCGGAAGAAGACTCCATGGGAAAAAAGCTCACACAAACACGGCTGCTCTCAAGTCACGCGTTCGCGTGAAGGTCTCAAGCTGCGTAACCACACATCAATCCAAACCTTTACAAATCTTTGCCCAAAGTATTCGCAGGGGCCGGACCTGGGGTACGTTCTTCGGGACAGGAACGGAGGTTTATGATGGACAACCGAACGACAGTGTTTTACGTGGACGACAATCTCAAATCCAGCCGATTGCTAACCAGTGTTCTTGAGGAATGCGGGTTCCGAGTGATCGCGAAAAACGATCCGATCGAGGCGCTCGCGCTTTGCCAGCGAACCCACTTTGATCTGGCACTGCTGGACTACGAAATGCCATTGATGTCTGGTTCGCGGTTGGCCCAGGAGATCAAGTTTCTGGTGCCGGATGTTCCCGTGGTTTTGATCTCGGGGCGCTCGACTCTGCCGGCTGCGGAGCTGGTGTTTGTGGATGCTCACTTCGGGTTTGGGACCGTCCTGGACGATCTTCTCTGGACGATGCGGATCCTGGTGCGGCCGAAGGTCGTGACGATGGAGGACCATCGCCCGGATCAGCGCGCGATGACACAGTGGGCGGACTCAACGTGAAGCACTGAGGGCGCCTCGGCGCCGAGTTTCTAGCGGGTGCCCCTCGATAACGGTTTCGTCGCAGTTTACCGGTAGCGTTCAAGGTAATACAGCGCTCCAAACGCGAGAACCAAAGCGGCGGCTGGAAATGCCAATGGGCGCGCGCTTCGCAGAGGCTGCCTTCAATCCGCCGTCGCGAGGAAAAGTAAGATCATCGGCACCAGCGCCACGATTGACAGCTGAAAGATATGTGCCGCCGCGCCTTCGTCCGGTTGGGGCGCAAAGCAGGCACTTAACGCCCTTGGCACGCAGGATCATCAAGATCGAGTTCACCAGCGTCGTCTTGCCCACGCCCGGTCCTCCGGTGATGACTACGACCCGGTTCCCGAGAACCGTCTTCAGCGCCTCGCGCTGGCTGGGGGCGAGCCTCTTGCGTGTCCGCCCCTCGCACCAACTGACCGCCTTCTCGAAATCAATCGGCGGATAGATCAGTTCCGCTTCAGCGAGGCTCTTGATCCTTGCCGCGATGCCCTCTTCTGCCCTCCTGAGATGCGGCAGGAAGATCAGGGGCTCGCCGTCGATCTCCTCCAGCAACAGGGAGCCACTCGTGAGCATCTGCGACAACGCCTGCTCGACCGTCCCTTCCGGCACCTCCAGCAGCTTCACTGCCGCGAGCTTGAGTTTTTCCAGAGGCAACGCACAATGGCCGTCCGAAGTCGCTTCCAGCAGCACGTGGTCGATGCCCGCCCTCGCGCGGTTGAGCGAGTCCCGAGGAATCCCGACTCTCTGGGCGATCTGGTCGGCGGTCGCGAAGCCGATTCCATAGATGTCCTTCGCCAGCATGTACGGATTGGCTCGGACGTTCAGTTTCGACATACATCTTACGATCTCAAAGCGCCTGCTGATCGCATTCTCGCAACTAGCTATCCGCAAGCTCAGGACTTTGCGGAGCGAAGCGTCCTACGACCTCCATCAGAGGACGAGATGCGGAGAGTATTCAGTCGCGTCGAATTGAAGTAGGTTCCAGAGACGGTCAGTTCACCGTCGCCGCACAGCAGCATTTCTTGTACTTCTTCCCGGAACCACACGGGCACAAGTCATTCCGCCCGACCTTGGGAACATTGCGCCGAGGTTCACTTGTGTGGGCAGTGGGACTGACCTGCCGATACTCCCGGAAATACCGATACGCGCCCAAGAGTCCAGCCGCCATGTGCACGATGACTTCTTCGCGCTTTTCTGGGCTGATCGGCTTGGGGCGCATCTCCGGGTTGTTCACAGCAGTACAATCCTTCAAGGCGAAAATCCCCGTTCCAGTCATCGTTGTGGTCTCGGATTTGCTTGCGACTAGGTACACGCATTCGCGTATCGACTACTTTATGGAAGCGGCAGGTCTTGAAGGTGATCCGCCGATGGGCAACAAGGTGGACAAGACCCGATCTTGGCTGAAACGAGCCAATTCTGACGTGTATCCAGACCCTCTGGCAATATTGGGCAAGGTCATTACTGAATTGATGGAAGTAGACACTATCGGCTACGCATCCGAAGTTGACCTGACCGAAGAAAGAGCCAAAGTCCAGAAGGTTCTGGGTGCGCAAGGGCTGACCTATGTCAAAGGTGGAAGAGTCGTTCTGACCGGAGTGACGGCGGTCAGCAAGACCATCGAAGAACTCATCAAAGCGCACGACCTGTCAGGGTTGCAGGCAGAGTTCGACAGAATCTACGCCAACGTGGAGTCTGACCCAGCAGCAGCCGTCACGGCTTCCTGTGCGCTGCTTGAATCTCTGTTCAAGGTTTATATCATCGAAGAAAAGCTGGAAATGCCCTCAGACAAATCCCTCAGCCCACTCTGGAAAGTTGTGCGCGGTCATTTGAAGCTCGAACCTGACAAGATGCAGGAAGACGATGTAAGGAAGGTGCTGGTGGGTCTGGGTTCAATCGTGGATGGCATAGGTGCGTTGCGTACTCACAAGGGTTCTGCTCACGGGCATGAGAAGCACACCTACAAACTGCTGCCGCGCCACGCCAGACTGACTTCACATGCTGCGTTCACGGTTGCGGTTTTCATTGTAGAGGCATGGGAACAACGTGGTTGAGTTCGGAGAGCGTATATGCCTGCTGACGTGCTGAAATTCAAGATCGTCGGAGACGGAAGGTTCAAGGTGGAGATTCATGGTGATTTCCTTGACGATTGCGGAGTCATGCACGTGGACGACATGACCCCGTTTCTGGAACACCTGAAGATTATCGCTGCCACCCTGCAAGGCGTGGTTCAGTGGCTTTGGGAAGGCAAAGAAGGCGATGTCTACATCGAAAAGCGTAAGCGACCAAAATTGTAAGAATGTCCAATGACCCATAAGAATGAACCAGAGGAAAAAATGGAATGAATGACGACAGCGAACAAGATGCTCTTTCAGAACGCATTAAAGAACTGGGAGACAAGTCAAGCCAAATCTTGCTGTTTCTAAGTTTTGCCATCGTGGTGGTCGTTCTTCGTGAATCTAATCAGCAGCTTTTGCAGCGTCAGAAGAACGCCTTACATTTTGCGCTATGGTCGTGGGTGCTTGCAATTTTTCCTGTGGTTCTGGGTATCCTGCCGCTCAAAGAGTTTGGATGGGAGAAGACCGACTGGTACCGCAAAGTTCGGAAGGCGAAGTGCGTACTTCTCTGGCTTGCAATTCTGCTTATCATCGCTGGTGCAATCGCGTTCGCTTGTTCAATATGTACGGGCAGGACAGCCGACACGCAAGCACGTGCTTTCACGGCAAACAAGGACTGGGTGAAGGCTGCACGCAATTGGGGTTGGTCAGGATTGTCGTCGTGGTCGGACGAAGCTATCTTGCGGAATCTTTCCACGCCCATTGGTTTCAGGGCCGCGTTTCCAGAGTACGGGGCTTGGGATGATGACCAAGTCAGAGACATTGCAGTGCAAGCCCCGTCTATTCCATATCGCGGCATCCCACCGGGCTTCAAGTTAGAGTCGTCTAGCGGGAAAATTGACCTGACGGCTGGACTAGTTCCAAAGGATGATTGGTCAGTCAAAAGCAGGCAGCCCAGCGTTCCGCAAGGATGGAAGCAGGGAATGTACAGCCCATCGGACATTGAGAGCAGGTGAAGTCAGCCGTCGCGGCGCATGAATCCGCGAGCCCAGTCGTTGCCGTGAAACACACCGTTCTCGTCCTGCAAGAGGATCGGCCCGTAGACCTCGCCCTTGAGCAGCGTCCCGGCGATGTTGTTCCAGTGCCGCATCATGAGCCCCAAGATTTCGTTCGCCTCGCCGAGGCTGCCGAACTCGCAGGCGTCCGACATCTCGCCGCCGAAGACCTCCGGGTTGTATTCGCTCGGCATGACAGTCTTCGGTCCCGCGATGAGGGCGGCGAAAAATCCGTCCAGTTGCTCGACGTTCATCGCCCTGCCGCCCTTGCAGCCATTTAAGTTTGAAGTTCTCTAGGCTTCTAGCATTCTGGTTTTGCCATCTTGACGTTCTAAGGCGCAGAGGGCGTAGCGCCGCCGGGCGCGAAGTTTTGGGGTGATGGCGAGTGGCTAGCTGTTTTTTTTCGCATCCGCTATGATCTCAGCTTGCTCACAGACATGAAGCCGTCAACTCTCTTGGTTATGTTGTCGTTGTTGCTCTCCGTTTTCGCTCCGTCGTTGTCGAGTGCATCGGACGACGACATCCAGCCCCCCGGCACCAGTCAGGCTGAGTTCTCTGCCGACGACTTCGACTGGCGCGAGACGGTTCCCTATCTTTTCGTGGCCGCCGCTCTGACCGGAGAGCAAGGCATCAAGGCGGTGCTGGAAAACTCTAGGGTGCTTCGCGCCTATGTCGCGAAAGAGGTTCGGGCGGAATGCAGGCCGGACAAGAACCCGTGCGCCGCAAAGGGCGACGGCTTTATGCTGGGGGAGGAAGTGAGCAAAAGGATTGACGAGATCGTACAGGAAGGGATTTTCCGTCGGCACAAGACGACAATCGTGGACTACCCACTGGCGCACCAACCTTTTCCTTTCTCCGAAGTTGCGGCTCTCAAAAGCGAGAAGCACCGAGACGCCTACCTCATCCTTGAGTTTGCCGACCACATCTACACCGCCGCGCAGGTGCAGGCCAAGTACGGTGCCCCGTATGACACCAACTTTTCTCAGCGGTACAGCGTTTTCACATACCGACTGGACAGCACACGTTACACCAGCAAGGCAGTGTTCGAGATTGATCCTGTGGATGGCGCAGTGATAAAGGTAGCGATCAGCTTGAAACCCAAGAACCGTCACTAGCCTTCAGGCTTTGAGCCCGTCCCGGTAAAGAGCACTCTCCCCAAGCCAAAGTCGCCGAACCCTGCCCTGTCTTTTGCTGGCGGTAACCGAGCTTGTGGAGAACGCAGACGAAACGCCTCCACGGAAGTTGAGCGGGCAGCCCGGACATTCTTCAACTTTACACCGAACCGGCGCAAACAATCGGGCTTCCCCCCGACGTAAGATCGACAGGATGAAGAGACTTGCCACAGGCTTGTTGTTGCTCGCCCTGTGCCCGAGTGGAATTCTCTCTCATTCCACTTGGTACAAATGAGGATGCCCGTTAGTTCGTAGAAGTAGCGACTCTCAACCCCGGTCATAATGACCGAGGGTAGTTTTTCTGCCAAGGAAAAAGGAGAGAGTCGCTATGAAGAGACGATACCAGATCGACCAGCAACGAGCGGTGCAAGAATTCCGACAACTGGCCCGCGAAGAGAATCCCAACCTCCAGATGATCTTTCCCATGACCGAGGTCGTCGGTCTGCTGCAAGAAGGAGTCGGCCACCTCATGCGCGAAGCTGGGTTGGCGTTGATGAGCCTGGTGATGGAGGAAGAAGTACGGCACTTGGCCGGGGAGCGGCACGAGCAGCATCCCGCGCGGCGCGCTCACCGCTGGGGGAAGGAAGCCGGTTACTGCGTGGTGGACGGGCAGAAGGTGCCGATCCAGCGAACGCGTCTGCGCACGCAGGAAAATCGCGAGCAGCGGCTGGGCAGTTACGAGATGTTCCAGCGCAGTGGGCCGATGGAACACGCGGTATGGGACAAGCTGATGCGCGGGTTATCGACGCGCAACTACGGAGCGGTGGTGAAAGATTTTCGCGAAGCTTACGGAGTGGAAAAGTCGGCGGTGAGCGACCACTTCATCGCCTCCAGCCGGGAGAAGTTGCAGGAGTTGATGGAGCGTCCGCTGGGCGAGTTGCGGTTGTGCGCGGTGCTGATCGACGGCACGCCGTTTCGCGACCGGCAGATGATCGTGGCTCTGGGCATCAATGTTGACGGGCGTAAAACGGTGTTGGGCCTGCGCGAAGGAGCCACCGAGAATGCCGCCGTGGTCGGGGAATTACTCGGCGATCTGGCGGCGCGCGGGCTCGACTTCAGCGTGCCGCGGCTGTACGTGCTGGACGGAGGCAAAGCGTTGGTGGCGGCGGTGCGCCGTCATGCCGGCGAGGCGGCCTTCATCCAGCGCTGTCAGGTGCACATCGCGGACCGAGATCCGCGCTTACCAGAGGGGTGGAACGTCCCCTCCCGGGCAAGTCCCTATGGGCCCGGTAGCCTGGGGTCAGGCATGACAGGGTAACTGGTCATGTCGAAGCAGACCCGACACGTAGCCTCAGCACCCAGTCCGGAGGCACGGGCAAACGTTCAGGCCGTACCGAAAGGGAATGTGTGGCACCGGCATGGCATCTCGAACGGTTATCACTGGGAGAGTTCGGGAATGGGATGGTCAAGCCTTCTGTGTATGGGCGAAGACAGGAACGACTGCGGATGCATAGGGAAGAGAAGCAGTCGTCATCCCCGGTGTTTCGAGCAACGGCATGAACGGAAGGAAGCGTGAGAGAACGGTCGAGATCCCGTGCGGTCAGCGGATACTCCGCCGCTGTAAGTGGCCCTATAAGGCGCAAGCCGAAGTGAGCTGCGATGCCGGGCGGGAAGTCGGAGGAGGCCATAGCGTAGCGATGAAGGCGCGGACAGCAAAACCCGCCGGAGCAAAGGGCCTCTACTCGAGCCATGCTTTTGAAGAGGGAGGGACTGTGTGACTGCCCAAAAGGCTCAATGCACACCGATAGAAAAGGTCCGGGTACTTCAGAGAAAGCTATACCGAGCGGCCAAGGCTCAGCCGCAACGAACGTTCGGAGTTCTGTTTGATAAGGTCTGCAGTCTGGAGGTGTTGTGGGTTGCATGGGAGCAAGTTCGGCGTAACCGCGGAGCTGCGGGCGTCGATGGCGAAACCATCGAATCGATCGAGGCGAAGGGAACGCTGCAGTTCCTTCTGGAACTACGGGAGGAACTGATGCAACGACGATACCGGCCCCAACCGGTGCGCCGGGTGTTCATCCCCAAGCCCGACGGGCGGCAAAGGCCGCTGGGAATCCCAGGAGTGAAGGATCGAGTCGCGCAGGCAGCGGTGAAGATCATTACGGAGCCGCTGTTTGAAGCCAGCTTCCGTCCGGGATCGTATGGATTCCGGCCTAAACGGAGCGCTAAGCAAGCGATCTACGATATCCGCAAATGGGTGACCTACGGCTACGACAAAGTCATCGACCTGGATCTCAAGAGTTACTTCGACACGATTGACCACGAGCTGCTGATGAAGCTGGTGCAACGGCGGGTCTGCGATCCGCGCGTGCTGCGCCTGATTCGGATGTGGTTGAAGGCCGGAGTGATGCACGAGGGGGTGCGGGAAGAGACCGTAGTCGGCTCTCCGCAAGGGGCAGTGATCTCGCCGTTGTTGTCCAACATCTATTTACACCCGCTCGATCTGTACTGGGAGCGAGAGGTGAAGGCAACGAAGATGGTCCGTTATGCCGACGACTTGGTGGTGCTGTGCCGATGGAAACCCCCGGAAACTTATATACCGAAGCTGAGGCAGTTCCTGACGCGACTGCGAGTGACGGTCAATGAAGACAAGACTCGCATTGTTGATGCTCAGGATGGCTTCGATTTTCTTGGAGTGCACTTTCGGAAACAGCCTTCGCGGCGCGATGCCAGCCGGTGGTTCTGCTACGGCTGGCCATCGCAACGGTCGATGCAGCGGATTCGGGATAAGGTGAAAGCGGCAATCGGCCGCGACAACCGTCCGACGTTGCAAGAGAAGTTGGACCGGCTCAACCCGATACTGCGGGGATGGGCGGCCTACTTCGGCTGGCTCAACTCAGCCCAGCACTTTCGGAAGGTGGATCAATACGTCACGTGGAAACTTCGGCGTTGGCTGCAGGCCAAGCACCAGCGCAGACGGCGGGCGTTCTGGAAGACGCCACTGGCCTACTGGAGAAAGGCCGGCCTGTACTCGACGCAGGGCCGCATTGTGCATACGAGCTGAATGCCGCCGGGGGAAGGCTCCCGGAGAGCCGTATGAAGGAAAACTTCACGTACGGTTCGATGAGGGGGTGCTGGAGACGGAGCTATGGAACGGACTGAGACACCGGCGCAAGGGCGAAAGCCGCCGGTCAACGGAAATCCCCGTTCCTGAGGCTACCGCGCCAGCGCCCTACTCTGCAGCGGCGCAACGTGGTGGACCACTTGCCCGAGGAACATAAACCGGCGGTCAAGAAGAAACTGCAGAACGCCTACGCCATGACCGAATACGCGGATGCCAAGCGTGCGCTGGAGCGACTGCATCGCGAACTGATGGAACTGAATCCGAGCGGCGCCCGCAGTCTGGAGGAAGGCATGGAAGAAACGCTCACGGTGCATCGTCTGCGGGTGCCGGCCCAGTTGCGTCGCACGCTGGCGAGCACGAACGTGATCGAGTCAGCCTTCTCCATCGTAGAGACGGTTTGCCGCAACGTAAAACGATGGCGTGCCGGAGATCACATCGAGCGCTGGGTCGGCTCTGGTTTGTTGGTGGCTGAGCGCCAGTTCCACAAAGTCCAAGGCTACCGGGAGATTCCCGCGCTGGTGAGTTCGATGGCGAATGCAGTGGCGAAGAAGGCTGTTGCCGAGCAAGTGAAGGTTGCGTAGCCTATGACGGTCGAGAGTCGCTAACTTTCAACGGAGTTCCGGGCAACGTCGTACAAATTTCGCCGGTCACGTCATCCCATCCATTTACCCTGCCAGATTTGCTGATTCAAAGTACACTTAGTGGCATCACGGCCTGTGCAAGGAGTCCCGCGGGTCTCAGCGAGGCTATCGTTTGATGGGTTTTGGTCCTACCGCTTCGGCTGCGGCAAGTTTCCGATCTTGGTGAGGCTCGGTGCGCAGAGCACCCCTGCAGTTCCCATGCTACAGGAACTTGACAACCCGACCGCCTGAGCCTACGGTGAGGGTTGAGCGATGTCCATGTTCCGCTCGTTCAGGTCTCCTGATCTAAGTCAGCCCATCTGAAGTTCTCCCTCTTAGATTACCTAACCAATCGATGGAGGTTGATCATGTTTGCTCGCAATGTCTCTCTACGCCTGAAACCAAACACGCTGAGCGAGTTCACGCGGATTTTCGAAAAAGAAGTCATTCCCATGCTGCGGAAGCAGAGGGGGTTCCGAGATGAAATCGCATTTGCTGTCCCGGGAGGGCTGGATGTGGTCGCAATCAGTCTCTGGGATACCAAGGACTACGCGGAAGCCTATAACACTGCAGGCTACCCCGAAGTGCTCAAGATCCTGGATAAAGTATTAGACGGCACTCCCAAGGTGCAAGTCTCGGATGTGATTAGCACGACTATTCACAAACCCGCCGCCGTGGCCGCCTGAGACGGTGCCTCGTCAATCGCCCGGGGTGGCTACGCGCGCCACCCCTTTTTTTGTCGCAGGATACGTTCACTCGGGAGAGCCGATGACGCCAAAAGTTCAAGTCGGCACTATTCTGATCGAGGACGGCCCCCTTGTTCGTCAGCGGCGCTGCCGTGAGAACAATCTTCCTTCCCGAACGTTGACAGCGATGCCGGGCGAGGTATTCACAACAGACATTGCTTCGGTGCCATTGGCGTAGCACTCAGTCGGGGAATATATGACGCTATTCGTCCTACGGCTACGAAACGGTAATTGCGTTGTGGTTGCTGCGGGAGACGGCCCAGCTGCACGGCAGCGAGCAAAGGATTTGGGGGCGGATGTGGAGATTGCTACTGTGAGAGAACTGGAGTCGTTCGCGGCTCAGTTCTTGTTGACCGACGACGGTGAATTGAAGAGCATTCTCCTCGATGAACAAACGCTCGCTGATTTGTGCGCTCACGAGTATCCACTCCTTAACTCCGCACGCACTCAATCGTATGCCGATTTCAATTCGTCTGAGACCGACAGCAAGGCTGAACATGTCCTCTATGATGCTCTCGCACGAAAGCATATCGACGCATGGGATGACCGCGACAAGCGCCTAGTTTCTTACGCCGTCCAGCAGGAGCGTGACAGGCTAGCGAAGTAAGAGGTTTCTTGATCACGAAGACCCATCGTTGCGGCCAGACCACAACCTGCGCCTTCGCGATGAAGCTGCCCTCCGGCGAACCGGGCAAGGAAGGGGCGTTTATATCTTGCATCTCTACGCTTAAGCTTAAAGAAACTCATGCTCTCAACCCAACGCCCTACAATAAGGACCGATCATGCGTTCTGATCGTATACACAAGGCTTTGGCCAATATCCCGAATCGCTTCGTGTTGTGCCGACTAGTCTCAGTGGCAACACGGAAATTCCTTGGCCCTGATATGCGGATTCAAGACGTCATCAATGATGTAATTGGGCGGTTCGCCGATGCAGAATTCGCGACGCAGCAATCGAGAATTCTTGCGGACCTTGAAACGAAACTCCCCGCCGCATAGCGGTATCGGCGAAAATGAGAAGTGAACCCCTTCGGGCTTCAACCGGGGTTTAACGCGACAGCTCACGGGCGGAAGCTTCAGTTATTGTCAAAGCACCTTTTGCTCCATGCGGGAAGGCGCTGAAAGGCATTCGGCTTGGCTCTTGACGACGTTAAGAAACTCATTGATCCCGGAAAGGGAAAGGGGTATCTCGCCTACACCAGAGGTGGAGGTGAATGACCTGATTCCCAATGACGTCCGTTCTCCGGAGGATCTGGACGACGTGCTTGCCACCATCGGCACGCTGGGCATTGACGTGCTTGAACGCCAGCCCAAGCTACCTTCCTCGGTCCTGAAAAGAAAATTTGAGGAGGAAGTGGAGCCCGGCGAGGACCTCGGACTCGACTTGGCCCCCGGCGCTGTTGAACAGACCGACGATCCGGTCCGCATCTACCTGCGCGAGATGGGCGTAGTCCCTCTGCTTACCCGTGAAGGGGAAGTGGACATTGCGAAGCGTATCGAGTGCGGACAGCGGCGAGTGCTGAAGGCACTTTCACGCTCGCCTATTGTGATCCGCGAGGTTCTGGCCATTGGCGAGGATTTGAAGCGCGGCGTACGCTCGATCAAGGAAATTGTCGTCTTCGATGAGGAGGAGATCACTGAGAAGGTCCTGCAGAATCGCGTCAAGGACACTACACACCGCATCGACGAGTTGCAGAAGCATTACAAAAGAGCCAGCCAGCTAGCCGGACGGCTATCGACCATTCCGGCAAAAAAGAAAGCACGCGAATGCCGCCGCTGCCGATGCAGGCTGGGCCGCGAGATCGTTCGGATTTCGCTCATCATCCGCAACCTAGGTCTAACCAACTTAGAGCGCAAACGCGTGATCGATCGGGTGAATAAAACCACGGACGTCATGCGCTCTCTCGACCGGCAGGTCAGCGACCTGGAAAGGAAGATTGAGAGCACGCGCAACGAAGAACTCAAGAAAGATTACCGCAAGACCCAGCGGCGGCATCGCGCCGACCTGGAAAGGTTGGAGTGCGATGCCGGAGTGGCCTTTAAGGAGCTGCACCGCACCCAGGGCGAAATGATCCAGGGTGAGATGGACAGGGAGCAGGCCAAGCATGAGCTCATCGAGGCCAACCTGCGCCTCGTGGTTTCCGTCGCTAAAAAGTATGCCAATCGCGGGCTGCAGTTCCTGGACCTGATTCAGGAGGGCAACGTCGGCCTCATGAAGGCGGTGGACAAGTTTGAGTACCGCCGCGGCTACAAGTTTTCCACCTATGCTACGTGGTGGATTCGCCAGGCAGTCACCCGAGCCATTGCCGATCAGGCGCGCACCATCCGACTCCCAGTGCACATGGTTGAGATCGTCAACAAGCTGATTCGCACCTCACGGCAATTGGTCCAGGAGTTGGGCCGCGAACCCACGTCGGCAGAGATTGGCAAGCAGATGGACATTCCGGCGGCTAAAGTGCGCAAGGCGCTCAAGATCATGCAGGCACCGATCTCGCTGGAGACGCCGATCGGCGAGGAGGGGGATTCCCACCTCGGCGACTTCATCGCAGACCGCGCCTCAGTCTCGCCGGCCGAGGCCGTCATCAACGTGAGCCTGAAGGAACGGACCGCGCACGTGCTGCACACCCTGACTCCGCGCGAGGAGAAGATCATGAAGATGCGCTTTGGTCTGGAGGACGGCTCGGAGCACACGCTGGAGGAGGTTGGCCTAGAGTTCGCTGTCACCCGCGAGCGCATTCGCCAGATCGAAGCCAAAGCCCTGCGCAAACTGCGCCACCCCTCCCGATCCCGCAAGCTCAAGTCATTTCTAGAAGACGTGCACGAATGACACCGTAATCTGTGCACGCTGGGAGCGGAAGTCGAGGGGGACGGCTTGTGTATCGCTCGGTCTTTCCCCAAAATACATGACTGGCCACGGCCTCCTGCCCACGCCCTTGGAGGCTGTGTTGAGGAGAGTGGTATTCCTCGAATTCGACCCGGTGACCATTCGTTTCCCGCAAAATGCCAATGGCTCGCCCGCAGTTGTCCCGACCCACAAAGCAACAGTTCTGAACCAACCCTGAGGCGGTGGCTAAAACAAATGGAACGAAGAAAATGCGGCAAGTCCTTGCGCCCCCGACAGGCATCGGGCTTTCTTCTCTGAACGGTATTTAGTTCCCGGGGCAGCGTTCGCCCTGATGCCCCTCCCGCTTGTGATCCAGTATCGCCCCAAGGCACGAAAACTCTCGATCTGTCCATCCCAAAGAATCTATGTCCAGGCTTCCCGCCCTGGCCTGAATAAAATCCCATTCCAGTTGGTTTAGCTCTTCGCAAACCATAAAACTAACTCCTACGTTGATCGCACTTTTAATGCCAAGAGGAAAGCAACCTAGGACACTCCCAGATTTTGGTACTTGCTTCGTAAAGCGTGCAAAGCGTACATCACGTCGTCCAGGGCCTCTGTCTCTTCGCCGTTATCGCCGGCTGCCTGAAACAATTCCCGCGCCCGCAGCACAACCGCCCTCTCGGCTTCTGCAATGCGCTCCGGTCGTTTGCTCTTGTCAATCTCAAAGAGTGCAGCTTTGTACAGCTGCCTCCAATATCTGCAGTCCGGAGACTTGGAAATACCGGTACTCATAATGCGTCTCCTCGTTTTCGCATGCTGGCTAAATGTTGTGGTGTCAAGACCAGAAATGCCCCGACTGGTCGCGTACGATGATGCCTGATGTGTACCACCACCTTGCCCCAACACTGGGGCAGAAAGGGTTTTCTTTATAAGGCCAACAATCGCGTACAGGATTAGAAGCGCGAATACTATCCGAATGACGATACACTTTTGCTCCGTTGCATCTTTTCACCATCGGTACACCGCTGGAAACGATTTCCCACACTCTAGGCAAAATTCTTTCGAGCGTGACGTGATCAACCCGCAAGACGGGCACATTCTTTGTGATCCGAAACCAGCGATCTGAGGCTTCAGCCTAATAGAGCGCGCCGATGCCTTGAAGTTCCTTAATGGAAGAGTGACGAAGGTCGGCAGTGTACGAAAACGAGGACAGAACGGACGGAAAACGGGTTCCATGGTGAACCCTCATTTCTATCGGTTGCGCAGGGGACCGTCGCGGAAGGCGTGAACATCTAGAGAGCGCCGGAGTGATGCGTAAGGGACCTCTTTAAGTCTAGGCTCCCGCGGTAAAAAAGCAAATGAAATTCGTATGAATGGGGTGTCGCGCCTAGTTCACATGCAGTTGCTTCAAGGCATTGAGAGGGCCCGTTATCTCTAGTCCTTCGTAGCTTCTCTCACGATCCGGCCAGCGGCTTGGCTGAAGTCCTCGCTAGGTTTGCGCTTTTTCGGCGTTTGCTCAGGACGGATGTCTGCTCTCGTTTCCAATTGATTGGCTTGGCGCTGTGCTTTATCGGCTTTTGTACGCTTTTTTGCCATGCCTACAGCTTGCCACAACGGGCCGAACGCGGCTAGGGCCAGCAAGTTGGCCGCATCCACCAATCGAAGCTGCTGATACCGCCCGTGCCTAACCGCCTTCGAAGGCTCGCGTGATCTCGTCTCGAACTGGGGGCGTGAGCGGCTCTACGGCCCCATTCGTCACGATCGTGATGCCCTCGCTCGACGGACGCACCTCACCAATCACCACAACCGGAACGCCTGTGGCCTCAATGGCCGTCAGGACCGAGTCCGCTCTGTCTGGCGCGACGGCGATCAGCAACGCGCCCGACGCAATCAGTTTCAGCGGATCGAGCGCGAGCGCACGGCAAATCGTGTCGGTTTCGGGAAACACGGGAATGTGCTCGCGAATGACCCGAAGCCCGAGACCGGCGGGCGCCACCAGCTCGAAGAGCCCCGTCGCGAGCCCGCCTTCCGTCAGATCGTGCATCGCGTGCACGACCTCGCCAACATTCGCAGCCGCGAGAGCCGCACTCACGACACTGATGCCGGGCTCAATCAGGAAACGAGCGGCCCGCGCCAAAAGATCGGCATCAACCCGTCCCCGCAGCCGTTCGGACTTCTCTCGTGCGAGGATCGCGGTGCCCTCGATGGCCACACCGCGTGTCAATAGGATCAGATCGCCGATGGCGATGCGAGTCTTCCGCACAAGGCGAGTCGGGGCGACCTCGCCGAGCATCTGACCGACCAGAATCGGGCGGTCGAGGCCTTGGGTGATTTCCGTGTGCCCGCCGCCGAGCGTGACGCCCAGTTCCTCGCACGTGGTCCGCACATCGGCCATGATCGTCTCGGCCAGTTCGGGCTTCGTGCGGCTCTCCGGAAGGAGCATGACGACGAAGAACCACAACGGGCGCGCGCCCAGGACGGCAATGTCGTTCGCGTTGACGTGAACAGCGTAACGCCCGATGTGATCAGTGGCGAAGGTGATGGGATCTGTCGTGACGACGAGATAGCGATCGCCGGCGTCGATGACGGCCGCGTCCTCGCCAATCTGAGGTCCAATGAGCAGGCGCGGATCATGCTTTGGCAGATGCCTCAGCAACGATCGCAAATGCTCAAGCGGAAGTTTACCGACTGGAAGAACCTTCTTCGGTTGGCCCATCGCGCTTTCTGCGCGAGGCTGATCAGGAGGCAAGTTCACTAATTTCCGGGAAGCGCAGATTACACTTGGTCTGAGCCTTGGTGAGCGCCTGTTCAATCAGACTCTCCTCGCAGTGCCGCGAGATGGCGATCTCGCTGACCAGCAGATACCGGGCGCGCTCCAGCATCTTTTTTTCACGGGATGAAAGCGACTTACCCTGTGCGAGGATCAGCAGGCTCTTCAGCACGGCGGCCACGTCCGAGAGCGACCCGGTGCGCATGCGATCAGAATTCTCTTTAAACCGGTCTCTCCAGTCGGCCGCGTTAATGCATTTGCCCGAGGAGAGGTAATCCACGATCTTCTGCACCTCAACATTGCGCACCACCGGACGCATCCCTACGCTGTCGACGTTGGCAAACGGCACCATCACCTTCAAACTGCTGGCTGGGATTTTCAGCAGGTAGAATTTTTCGACCGTGGTTCCCATGGTCCGGCTGCTGATTTGGTCGATAATTCCGACGCCGTGGTTAGGGTAAACGATCCTGTCGCCGATGTGGAAAACGTGGTCGCCGCTCATGGATGGACCCTCGCCCGAGGGAGGAGAACATTTTCTAGTCTAGGCCGACCGCCGCTCCTAAGGCAATCGAGAAGCGGTGCTCGCCAGAGGGCCGCCCGCATAGCGGAGCTTCGGGACGCATGCGCACCGTGCCCAGACGATCCGGCACCCTCTTGAGCAACTGTCTGCGAAGGGCTCCGTCAGGAAATTTGAAAGGCTACGTCGCGTTCTACGCCGGAGATTACAAGGCGGCTCTCGAAGAACTAAAACAGGCGAACCAGAACGATCCGTTTATCCAGTGCATGATGGGCCAGACCTACGAAAAACTGGGCGAGAAGCACAAAGCCTTGGGGTACTACCGCAGAGCTTCGACGGCAGTTTCGCACAATCCTCCCGCCGCGTATGCCGTTTCCTTTGCCAAGAAGAAGCTGTCTTAATTGCTCAGGTCGTGGCAATCCACTTAGGCCGTGAGGGTATGTGCAACAAGGATTGAGAAGCGACCGAGATTGAGGTCTTCCGCTTCGTAGACCACACCTATATACGAGCGGCACGTACGAAATGAACTCGTGGTCTTGCCTGCTCCGTTTGGACGCAAGAGGCCAACGATTTGCTTCGGCTGAACATCGAATGAGACGCCGTCTACGGCGACGGCGTCGCCGTAGACCTTTCGGGGCTGTGTTACCGAAAGCACCTTCTCCTTCGAGGGCGCACCGGTGAACCGCGACTCTCTCACTTCGCTGCCTGAGCTGCCGGGAAATCGGCGCCGAGCGACGTTTTTTCCCAAGCATTGAAGTCCTGGCGTAGGAGTTCGAGCTTGCTGCGCGCCGTCTCCAAAGCCATGCGCCCCAGTACCAGCCGCAGCGGCGGGTTGCTCGATTGCACCACTTCGATCATTGCCTTCGCGGCGCGAACCGGATCCCCTGGTTGCTTGCCGCTGCCACTCGAAATTGCTTGCCGGCGCGTACCTGCGGTTTTGGCGTAATCTTCGATTCCGTTGCGCGTCTGCTTCAGGGAGCGCCCAGCCCAATCCGTGCGGAACGGCCCCGGCTCCACGATCACCACCTTGATCCCGAGCGGCTCAACCTCCTTCGCCAGTGCTTCCGAGAGACCCTCGACGGCAAACTTGGTCGCGTTATAGTAGCCCGAACTCGGGAACCCGACGAATCCGCCAATAGAAGAAATATTAACGATGTGCCCGCTCCGGCGCTGCCGCATGCCCGGCAGGACAGCCCGGGTCACGTCGACGAGACCGAAGAAGTTAGTCTCGAACATGGCACGGACTTCATCGTCCTCGCCCTCCTCGACCGCGGCCATGTAACCGAAGCCAGCATTGTTCACCAGGACATCAATTTTGCCGAAAGTCGCTTCGGCCTTCTTCACGGCCTTGGCGACCTGCGCCGAATCCGTGACGTCCAGCTTGAGAGCAAGCCCACGGCCATCTGTTCCGGCCGTTAGATCCTGAATCTTCTGCGGGTCTCGCGCGGTCACAACGGCGCACCAGCCACGTCCGAGCACGAGTTTCGCCAGCTCCCGGCCGAATCCGGTCGAGCAACCAGTGATCAACCAAACGGGAACACCTTGCTGCGGCATGAATCGTTCTCCTGCGGACAAGGCAGGCTAAGCTGCTTGTCCTTATGTAAGTGGATTAGCACATATCCTATGCAGGCGCGGTCAGTGTAACGAGATTGGCCACATCTCGCGCAACAGCCCTCCGTACATCTGTTTAACAGTGTGCTGCACAGCCATCAAATTGCTGCGCGATGACTCCGTGGCGTGGCTGGTAGCGTCCTTGGCGAGTTCTGCTTGATGTATCCTAAGCAGGAATCTGACCTGCTTTCCTAGACGTTTGATTGATCCCGAGTCGAGTTCTTCTACAAGGTGCATAGTTCATTGTACGCAGATCTTTTCGCCAAGCACCCGCAAGGCTGGGCTGAGGGCGCCAACAGCACCAAAACGAAAGCGCCCCAGACTCCGGTTAGAGTCGCGGGACGCTCGTTCTAACAGCCCCCGAAAACTGCTCAATTCCAACTTAGGCTCTGTCCCAAATTTCGTGATAGCTCCTGCGTGCCTCGTGGCGGCACCGTTGGGCTAGCGTGGCGGACTGTCGGTGTTCATCGGCTGTCCGCCGGATGTATCCTTTCACTCATGCCCCCCACAGCGACGTTTCATGAGTCCCGACGAAGTACTCGTGTCCCTCTAAAGGTGGTTATCACGGTTGAGGGTGGCGCTGAGAGTCGGACGTGCGAGGACGAGACCATCGTCGTCAACCTTCACGGAGCATTGATCGCAACCGTAATTGGGGTGAGCAGTGGAATGAGAATCTCGATTCACGTCTACTTGACGGATAAGCGTGCTGCGGCTCGGGTTGTCTATATCGATCCGAAGAACCCGCTGCACTGCGGGATCGAACTTGATGAGCCACGAAACATCTGGGGCGTGTCCGTGCCGCCCGATAACTGGGACGAGACCGCGGTCTTGGAGACCGAGCATTAGAGATGCGCCCCTGCGTGCCACGTGGCGGCACCGCGGGGCTACTCACTCGCAGATGTGACTCGCCTCACGGAGCTTGAAGGATTCAACCTGTATCATAGTTTGTCGATGACGCCTTTTAGTTCAGTCCTTATGTCATTCGAGGAGCGTTATGAGCGTGTGCTGGCGCTTGCCGGTGCGCTCGAAAAACACCATAACGAAGTGGTCGATTGCGCCGTTCGCGACCTGCAATTTACGGTCAAGGACAGCACGCGCGAAGTGGATACCACCATCGATCGGCTCAGAATGTACACGGACGCGGTATTTTTGCGAGAGCGCTTGCCCGTGCGTCCCAGGGCGCGTGTCAATCTGATGCTGTCCTACAACGGCAGCGCATGGCTCAATACTGCGATCACTTCGATCTATGTCGTCGGCAACCGGCTGACCGTGAAGTTTTCGTCCAAGGGGCGGCGCATCATGGCTTTGACGAAAGACCTCTACCGGCCGATCTTCGGCGATGCAATCGCGTTCTATGGCGGGACCGGCAAGAGTTTGCTTGAGGACTCGCTCACAGATCCCGAGGTGACCGCGGCGGTGGCATTCGGATTCGACGAGAACATCCTGCCCTACGAAGAAGCATTTCGCGCGGCGGGCAAGAAGCTGGTATTTGAGGGGCCGGGGCAGGACCCATTCATCGTATTCGCCGATGCCGACCTGGACTTGGCGCTTGACGACCTGATGGCAGCGAAGTTCATGTACTCGGGCCAGACGTGCACCGCGCCCAAGCGGATCTTTATCCAAGCCAGCATCTATCGGGAGTTCCTGGAGCGGTTTGTGGAACGGGTGCGGTGCTTGGTAGTGGGCGATCCGGCGGACAGGAGGACCGACATCGGGCCGGTCGCGAGCACGGTCGCGGGGCGGCGCCTCCACGAGCAAATGGCCGATGCCTTGGAGAAGGGCGCCCAGGTACTGGTAGGTGGACGCATCGAAGGCAACCTTGTCTATCCCACCGTGGTGAAGGACTGCGCCGATAACATGCTGGGCATGCGCGAGGAGGTCTTCGCACCGGTGGCCTTCACGTCGTGCTTCGAGACCGCCGGCGAGGTGCTGGCACGCGCGAAGAATCACAAGTACGGATTACGTGCGGCAGTGTACGGCGGCAGCAAGGCGGCCGCGGTGGCGAAGGAGCTTTTGGGTTGCGATTACTGCCATACGATGCCCGCGTATACATTTGGGAGGTTCGGTACGGTCGCGTATAACCAGAGACGTGCGGAGTCGTGGCGCGGAGCATTTATCACCAAGCCGGTCGGGGGATACGGCTACTCCGGTTGGATCTGGGAGACGGTTGATGGGCGCTTCCAGATCAAGCAGGGGCCAAAGTTGCTGAGCACGGAAACGTCACAGTAACCTTTTCCCGATCGAAGGTCCTGGCGCACGATATCTCATTGCTCGGGGGTTCTGCTCCCTGAGGCGTTGTGGTCCGGAATGATCTACTAGTATTGGTCAATCGTCGGTTGAGCAGGGTGAAGATACGGTCGTAGAAGTTTGGCCAAGATCAGGGAACGGCAGAATACTCCAGCGGGTCGCGACCAAGCTCAGAACGGTGAGGCCCCAATGTCTCAAATGCGCAAAGATGTCTTTACTGGCAGCTGGGTAATCGTGGCCCGAGACAAACACTGTCCGACCCTCGGATTTTCACTTCAAGAGATTCGTGCGGGAAACGATGTTCTGCCCATTCTGCGAAACCAACGAGGCTGCAACCCCGCCGGAAGTCTTCGCCATTCGCAATCCGAGTTCGTCCCCCAACGGGCCAGGGTGGTTGGTGCGGGTGGTCTCCAATTCCAATCCGCTACTGCGGATCGAAGGGGAATTGGGACGGCGCGCTGAAGGGTGCCACGATTTGATGAACGGCGTGGGCGCCCACGAGATCATCGTGGAAACACCCCGACACGACCGCAGCCTGCACGAACTGGAAGTCCATGAGATCTCTGACGTTATTAGAGCTTACGCGGCTCGCATCATCGATCTGGAGGGGGATAAGCGGATGCGTTACGTGCTCATCTTCAAGAATCACGGCGAAGGAGCCGGCGCGCACTCCATTAGTCATTCCATCTCGCAATTGATGGCCCTGGCGGTAACACCGCGCTCACTTAAGACAAAACTCATAGTCGCTCGCGACTACTTTGCCTTGAAGGAACGGTGCATCTACTGCGACGTACTCCAGCAAGAGCTTAAGGGCCGGCGGCTCATTGCCGAGAATGCCGATTTTGTGGCGTTTGCTCCATTCGCCTCGCGCTTTCCGTTCGAGATAGGAGTGTTTCCCAAATCTCACAGCAGCGCGTTCAGCCGGATCAGTCCTGGGCAAATTGAAAATTTGGCAAGGATTCTACGCGATGTCCTGCAGAAGTTGGACCACACCCTGGGCGGGCCACCCTACAACCTATCGCTTCAGGACAGACCCTTTCTGCGGCCGAGAGCGGGCTATTGGAACACCATCGAAGACGACTTCCACTGGCACTTGCAAATCTTGCCGCAAATCGTCCGCGTGACGGGATTCGAGTGGGCATCCTGGTTCTTCTACAACCCGGTGCCGCCGGAAATTGCCGCTCAATGCCTCTCGCCGTGACGCGCTCACATGGTTGGGTGATGACAGTCATAGTTGCGCCGAGGAACGGGCGTATACATTGTGGGTAGTGGCATGAACAGCAAGGTGGCGGATGCGATAGGGCTGGAGACGCACGCGGTCGCCCTCGTATGGGCCGATGCAGCTCTGCAAGGGGCGACGCGGTTCAAGCAGGGCCGATGGGGATGCGTGGTGGCGCTGTTTGCGGCGGTCGCAGCAAAGGGGCGGGTGGGAGCCTTCGACCGGCAGACCTACGGCTGCTGGGGTGGCGGTGTCGGTCTCGGATTGGGCAATTGCTATGAAGACTTCCCCGGCGGCATCGAAGGCCTCTGCCGGTTCCTTGCTGACGGCAACAAGTTGTCCGAAGAGGGCAGGCGAATCGGTACGGAAATGGACGCTTGGTGTGGCCGCCGACTGACGGATGATTTCTTGGAGGGCGAGCGCTACCTGAAGAGTGCCGACGCTGCGAAACGCTTCCTGGGAGTGATTCCCATGCGCGACATCCCGGCTCGGTACGTCGTCGTGAAGCCGCTTGACCTTGTCGACCCCGAGCAGGAAGACATCAAGAGCGTCACGTTTTTCGTCGATCCCGAGCGACTCTCCGCCCTGGTGGTGTTGGCCAACTACACGGACCCCGATCTCGAAAACGTGATTGTTCCGTGGGCGGCGGCATGCCAGATCATGGGCATATTCGCCTATCGCGAACTGGAACGTGAGCACCCTCGCGCATTGATCGGTTTGACCGATCTCTCGGCACGTCTGAATGTCCGGGCATCCCTCGGAACCAACGTCCTGTCCTTCACCACGCCGTGGCCGTTGTTTCGGAGGATGGAGCAAAACGTAGAGGGGAGTTTTCTGCAACGCAGGACGTGGGACGAACTTCGTCGACACCACTAAGAGGATTGAATTCGCACACAAAAGAAAAAGCCTTGCGACGCGGCAAGGCTGCGGTTGCGCACTCCCGCACCTATGCCGCCTTCGCCCTCGGCGTTCGTTCCTCCAGCCAAGATGTGCCAGAGTCGCTCTGGGGCACCGAAGTGTAGCTAAAGTGTAGCTTATGAGCGGTGGGTTCTAATGGTCCCCTCTCCGCCTGCAGGCCGCAGTGTGCTCGAAAAGCGCTTGACACCGCCGACATTGTTATCGCGCTGGGAAAAGTCTGGAGGAGGAGGAACCGAAGATGAAACGGTGAAACTTCTTGATGGAATCCAGCGGGTGTAAGTCCCGCCCGGTCACAGTCGAGCAGACAGACCGGAAGCGAGTGTTGCCATCACCGGACGACTGGTGGGTGCGAAGCGTACACAGTAAGGGAGCAGGCCGTGAAGATTCAGCTCCGAAAAACTCGGCTGGTTGCGATGCCGACGCCGTTAACAAGGCCGAAGGCAGCACTCGGACGACCGATAAAGCGAGGTCGCGCCGGGGTCGCCGGAGTCCCTAGTTCGGGGCTTGCTTCCAAAGGGATTACCCAGGAATCCAGGAGAGCTCCTACATCTCCTTCCCACCATGGGAGGCACCGATCGCCAAGGGAAACCGGAGGCGACCGGGAAAGATGGACGAGCAGTCTTACGACCCTGTAGTGGGAACCGCAGGGGTGCATCTGTACTCGCGCACGCCGGGGCGCACCGTGTGGGCCGAAGTCACGGCAAAAGACGAACCGTCCATCCTCATAGGCGATCATCGGCCCGAAGTCGGTTCCCACGTGCAATGGGGGCAGCGGATGGTCAGGATTATGTCGGTCGGCAATGGCTCTCCTGCAACAAGCAAACGAATCTGGCACGCAGGATCGCAGAGCAGTCGTATTGATATTGAACCACACCCGCGCCGAGATTTGGGCAGGCGTGCCGACAGGCGGGCGGATCAGGCAGATGACGACAACCTGCAGCCCTGAATGCCCAGCATCGGGTTCAAAACGAAAGCGCCCGAGACTCCGTTTAGAGTCATGGGGCGCTATCGTTTGAGCAGCCCTCCCCCGGAAAACTGCTCACCACCAGCTGCCGGATTTCCGCTGTCAGCCGCCCGAGAGAAGGAAGGGAAACTCAGCGCGCAGCGGCCTTCGAGACCCAGGTTTCGCCCGTTCCAACAGTTACTAGTACCGTACCCTTTACGGTACCGTTTTCGACGAAGTTGCGAACGGCCTTCACTAGGGCATGCGAGACTTCATGGCCTTTGGTGGCGAGAAGCGTCCCGGTGGTAGAACGCAGGTGTTCGTTCAGGATCATGCCAGTGCGAAGGTCACGGACGTCAATGGCGCGCAGTTCAGTGGGCCCTCGACTGGGCCTGAAGTCTTTCAGGGCAGCGATCATTTTGGCATCGTATTCGGCAGGATTTCGGCTAAGTGCCAAGAGAGCTTCCTGTCTTTCCGATCCAGTGCTGAGCAGGCGGTCGAAAGCCAGGCTGACCCTCAACATCTGCGCCCCTCGGCGGACAGATTCAGCGTCGGGGGATAGGGATCGCGAAAGGTCCGTGGGTACTTCTTTCTGCTGGAGGATCATGTCAGCGACCAGTTCGAGTCGTGGAATCCGGGCCAGGAGGTCGTGGGCGATCTGGGGATGCTGCGAGTAGCTCCTTTCATGTTCTGGAGTGAGCGGTTCGCCGGCATGGATGGCTTCCAGTAGGTCAGGGGTGAGAGTCAAGCATCCGAGTTCGGAGAGCATCGCAGCGATTTCGTATTGCCACGTATTGGAGAGGCAAAGTTTTCCTGCAATGTGGCGCACGTACTGGCAGATGCGAGCGCCTTTGTTGAAAGCGACGGGATTGGCCAGGTGGAGCACCTCGCTCAGAACCCGGATCGCGCCTGCGAGAGTTTTCTCAAGCAGTTCTTTTTCGCGACGCATGAGGTCATATTGGGCAACACAGGCGCGGAGTGTAAGTGTCAAGTCTTCTGCGGTGACCGGCTTGTTGAGGAAACGGAAAATTCTGCCTTCATTGACGGCGCGCATGGCGGCTTCCGCGTCGGCATATCCGGTGAGCATGACACGGATAGAGTCGGGAGCAAGGGTGCGCACTCTGGAAAGGAACTCGGCGCCATTCATGATGGGCATGCGCATGTCGGAAACCACCACGTTGTAGGGGCCATCATTCTTGACCTTCTCCAGTCCCGCTTCGGGCCCTTCGGCCAGGTCAGCTTTGAACTCGCGGTAGACAGATCGGGATAGACCTTCGAGTGCAAGGGGGTCATCGTCGACGAAAAGGATCCTAGGTTTGTCGTTGCGAGTAGGGATGGCAGCGGTATAGGGCGTCACTTCGAGCCTCCTGCATCAGAATCGAACTGGATTGGGATTCTGATAAAAAATGTCGTGCCTCTATCTAATTCGGTATCGAACCAAATGTTTCCATGATGTTTTTGCACAACGATGTCGTGGCAAATGGTAAGTCCCTGGCCGGTGCCCTCTCCAACCTGTTTAGTCGTAAAGAAGGGGTCGAAGACTCGGGCGCAGATAGGCAGCGGGATACCGGTCCCGTTGTCTTGGATTTCGATCTGAACATCATTGTCGATTTGTCGCGTGCGGATGGTGAGCTTTCCACGCTGGCGTGCTTGCTTCTTCGAGGCCTCACGGATAGCGTGCGTAGCGTTCACGATGAGGTTCAGAAAAACCTGATTCATCTCATCGGCGTAGCATTCGAGGCGCGGTAGGTTGCGCTGATAGTCGGTTTGAACATCAGCGATGTGCTTGATCTGGTTCTGGGCGATAGTGAGGGTTGCGTCGAGTGCTTCGTTGAGATCGACCTGTTCTCGTTCTCCACCACCGGTGTGGGAGAAACGGCGCATGGCACCGAGGATCTTGCTCATGCGTCGAATCCCCTCGAGGGACTGTGAGATGGCCTTGGGAACTTCCTGCCGGAGCCAATCCCACTCCTCGGGAGGGCCGGCGGAAGTAACGGCTCCAGAAGGGCGAGAGTCGGAAGTGATAGAGGCGTGCGCTGGAGTCAGGCAGAAGGCCATGGCGGCGTCGAGCTGGTTCCATATGTCGCTGAGGAAGGCAATGTTGTCCGAGACATATTGGACGGGTGTATTGATTTCGTGGGCAATGCCGGCAGCGAGTTGTCCGATAGCGGAGAGCTTCTCATTTTGCATGGCCATCCGCGATCGCTGACATCGCGAGCGGAGATGACGATGGCCTCGATCTCGCCGCGAGAGTCACGGATGAAACTGCCATGAGATTCCAGGGTAACGTAGGTTCCGTCCTTTCGTTGCATTCGGTATTCGACTATTTGGCCAACGCCAGTCTTGAGAGCTCGCTGAGCAGCCTGGGTCACCAGGGCCCGGTCGTCGGGGTGGATCTGCTGGAAAGAAATGGTGCGTTTCAGTTCTTCCTGAGTGTAGCCCAGGAGACGCTCATACGCGGAGTTGTTATAGATGCGGTGGCCGGTCTTGTCGACAACGGCAATCAGATCGGCACTGTTCTCTGCGATGGAGCGGAACAATTGGTCAGACCTGTTTTTCGCTTCTTCGGCTTCTTTGTGCTTAGCAATTTCGGCGATGAGGTCTTGGTTTGATTTGTCGAGTGAAGCAGTCCGTCGGAGCACTTCGAGTTCGAGGTTCTCGTTCATTCGGCGTATGTCGCTTTCCGCAGACACAAGCTCTTTATGCAAGCCGACGATGCGCTTACCCACCAGGAGACGGGCCTTCAATTCCAGCTGATCAAAGGGTTTAACCAGGTAGTCATCCGCTCCAGCCTGCATCGCCTCCAGCATGTTTTTCTTGCCGTCTTTTCCGGTCAAGAGGATGATGTATGAATACGAGTTTCCGGAAGCCGACAGCCGGATCCTCCGGCACAGTTCAACCCCGTCGATGTCGGGCAACACCCAATCCAGCAAAACCAGCCTCGGACAATCTGAGCGCTGCAGAAGCGTCCAGGCCTCAGTGCCATTTTTCGCGATGGTGAAAGGAAAGCCCCATTCTTGCAGATGAGATGCCAAGAGCTGCCGATAAACAGGCGAGTCCTCCACAACAAGGATTTGCATGGGCAAGATTCGGCGTAGCACGTCGTAGTCCAAACTCGATCAAGAGACCCAACCTTAGGGCTGCGTAGCACTTGGTGGAAGTTGCTGCATTCGTGCAGAACCAAGGCGTCGTATGATTTCTGGACTACTGTCTGCTATGAGGACACTTGGCTTAGAAGAAAGGTCGCGATGTTGAGATTCTCTCGGCTCTTGCAGTTCACAGGGACGAGTGTTTCGGCCACGGTCCGCATCAGGCGGCTGTCTTCCACTATAAGTACCGTCCTTATCGTCGCTCCCGTTCTCCAACTCTTTATCACCACCAAACAGTAGTGACTGGCAATTCCACAGGCTCAGGACAGACTGGATTCGCGCGACTTATCAGCCACCAGCCGGGGCAGTTGTTTTTCCAACTTCTGCACCAGCCATGACTGGAGTTGAGAAGCACAATCAAAGGGCAAGAAGTGAAAGGACAGGCCAACGCCACCCTTCTCGTTGTTCCAGCACACCTTGGATTCGGCTGTGATCCGCAGGAGCGGGTCTGGCAGGGTGAATTGGGCAGTGGCCTCCGACCCCGGTGCCAGCGGAGTTAGAGTGCTAAGCGCCATGCCGCACTCGCTGATGTTGACAGTTTGACCAAAGACCGAGGGTGCCATCTTTCGGTTGAGGACTACCGGGACGACGACGGGATAGCGGAAATAACGTCGGCGCTCGCGCATAATGGATCCGTAGGCGACCTTGAGGGTGTGGCCGATGGACTCCGAGGTGAGGGGTCTTTGAAGCACAAAACTGGAGCCCGCTTTCAGAGCGTGGGCAGTCTCCTGGCTGCTGCTGGTGAGTGTGAAAACGACAGCGGTTTGGTTTGTGGCGGAGGCCCGCACGTGTTCGAGGCAGACGAGGCCCTGGTCGCCAAGCGCCAAGTCAATGGCCACCCCTTCAAACTTGCGGCGACTCAGCCGATCGGCAACAGCGGAGATATCGACGCAGACCTCGACGGACACCGCGAGTTGCTGCATCGCATCGGTCACTTGACGACTTGCAATTGCGTCTCTGGAGACGAGCAGTACCGAAGGGGCGGTGTTCATTCCTGGGTTCCTAAAGGTCAAGATTAGCTGCAAGGGCGGATGGTCGGAATGTAACCAAGGTAATGAGCTTCCGGATTCGTTGCCTTTTCGACGCGCTGAGGCGACGAGCCGCCGGAGTCAGAAGCATCCGCCCTCTTGGGCTCGCATCCTCGCCCTGGCTGCGCGTTGGCTTTTTTCGATCGACGAAGAGCATCTGACCAGCCCGGGCCAGGCGCTGGGCACAGTGGCTTATATGTCGCCGGAACAGGTGCGCGCGGACGCGCGCACGGATCTATTTTCTTTCGGCGCGGCACTTTACGAGATGGCCACGGGTGCGTTGCCGGCGGCCGCTCCAGAATGGCGTGGAAGGGTATACTTTCGTGCCACACCGTTCCATAATTCATAACGAGCCGTTAATCGGTTCGTTGTTTAAGCGGGTGATCTGCTTCGCCGTCCCTCCCGCGAATCGGCTGGCTCCAGAGGCTCGATACGCCCTCTTCGTTCTTGATGTACAGGAACGAGCGACTGTTAGGGGTCCACCGAAGCCGCGTCGGTTGCGGAGATAAAGATGGTCCAATATGGCTATCCTTATCTTCTATGCCAAGTGTCCGTATGGCAGACACTAGTCCAGAATTAATACAGCACCTCTGTTCTGCACGGATGGGCCAACTTCCGGTAAGTGGGACGCAGTCAGGGAGTTGGGACTCATGATCGAGTTTGGTCCACGGCGTGCCATCCGATCAGAGGCGGCTTCATGAAAGAGCAAGTTCGACTCGACGGTCTGCTGTTCTGTTAAGCGGTGACGCACAGGCAGGATTCGAACACTTCGCTGCGCAGACATCGCGGTGGATCTCGCGGCAGGTCTTGAGGGATTTGACCAAGTTCTCTTTCCAAACCTTGACCCGGGCCGGGAGAACACTGACTAGGAGTTCGCGTTGGAAAGTAAACACATAGGACTGAGATTGGGCATGGCATTTGCTGTGTTGATTGCCATGTTGGTGGGGATCGGGCAGTCAGGACTCCGCCGAATGAAAGAGATCGATGAAAGCCTTAGCGACATCACTGGCAGGAGATCAGACAAACTACAGCTATCACGGCAAGCGTTGAGGTTGTCCAATCGCAACAGTCGTATCACGATGGAAATATTTCTCCTGCACGATAGAGCACAAACCGGCATGTTGTTGGCTACAAGGGCCGAGAATACCAAGAAGATTACCGAATTAGTGGCGGAGATCACAAGCCGCTGTGAGTCAGAGAAAGAGAAGCGGGGGCTATCGGCGGTGGAAGCAACGAGAAAACCATATGTCGATAGCTACCTACGAGCTTTGCATTTGCTTGTCGATGAACGGGAACGCGACGCAGCGGTAGCAGTCATGGTCAACGAAACACTTCCGGCACTGGTCATATATCACGCTGCTTGGGAGGAGTTCGTTGACTTTCAGAGAGACCAAATGACGCTCGCTAACAAGCAAGCTGAGGTTCAGTACGCCAAGGCACGTCGCCTTGCCTACTTACTGATTGTGCTAGCAGTAGCCGTTGCGTTCGCTATCGCAGTATTCACGACCCGCGAGACGGCCCGCGAGATTGCCGCGCGAATTCACGCGCAGAAAGAAGTCAGTAAGCTCGTTGCGGCTCTCGAAGAAAGGGTGATGCAACGTACCAGCGAGCTCAGCGAGGCAGTCAAGCATCTAAATTTGCAGGCGGCTGCTTTGGAGGCCGCTGCCAATGCCATCGTGATCACAGATTTCCACGGCACAATCATGTGGGTGAATCGCGCCTTCACGACCATGACTGGCTATAGCAAAGAAGAAATATTGGGCAAGAACCCCCGCATTTTGAAATCCGGAGAGCAGCCCGAAAGCTACTATAAAGAGTTGTGGTCAACCATCTCGTCAGGCAACGTCTGGAAAGGCGAGATTGTCAACAGGCGGAGAGACGGGACAACATACGCCGAAGAGATGACGATCACCTCGGTAAGCCTCGAAGACATCGGCAATCCGACCAATACATACTTCATCGCCATCAAGCAGGACATCACTCAACGCAAGGCCGCTGAGAAACAGGTTCAATTCCTAGCCTACTACGATGCTCTTACGGGACTACCCAATCGGACTCTTCTTCAGGATCGATTAACCAAGGCACTCGCCAGTGCTCGTCGGCGAAAGGACAAAGTTGCGCTTCTGTTCCTCGATCTCGACGGGTTCAAAGACATCAACGACTCGCTCGGGCACTCGGTTGGCGACCTTGTTCTGAAGGAGGTCGCAGAACGCCTGAAGAAATGGGCGCGTGAACAGGACACCGTAGCCCGAGTCGGCGGAGACGAATTTCTTGTCGTCTTGACTGCGGTAAAGGATGTCGCCGACGCAGCCGTTGCGGCTGAGCGGCTCATGGATGCAATTATCGCTAAATTCGTCGTTCAAGGTCACTCCCTTGGCATTAGTTGCAGCGTCGGCATCAGCATTTTCGCGGAACACGGTAGGGACGGCGAAACCCTGATCAAGAATGCCGATGCAGCTATGTATTGCGCCAAAGAGAGCGGACGTAACAACTTTCGATTCTTTACAAAGGACATGAACGCTAAGGCTGTGGAGCGATTGACTTTGGAGAACAGCTTGCGACTGGCACTCGACAAAAAAGAACTCTTTCTGGTGTATCAGCCGCAGATGGAGATTGCCACCGGACGGATCACCGGGTTGGAAGCGCTCCTGCGCTGGCAACACCCGGAATTGGGCCTTGTGCCACCCGATAATTTCATACGAATTGCTGAGAACAGCGGGCTGATCATGCCAATCGGCGAATGGGTGCTCAGGACTGCCTGCTCTCAAGCGCGGAAATGGCAAGACGAAGGGCTTCTCGCAGTGCCGGTGGCCGTAAATGTATCAGCGGTACAGTTTCGACAAGCGGGTTTCTGCGAACTCATCCGGAGGGTACTCCACGAGACCGGCCTTGCCCCCCAATACCTCGAACTGGAGCTGACGGAAAGCCTCTTGCTATCTAATGCAGACGTGATGTTCTCAGTTCTTCAAGAATTAAAGGCCATGGGGTTGAAGCTAGCGATTGACGACTTTGGGACGGGCTATTCCAGCCTCAGCTACTTGAAACAGTTCCCGGTTGGCAAGCTCAAAATCGACCGCTCGTTTATTCGCGATATCGCCGTGAATCCTGATGACGCAGCGATCACAACCGCAATCATCAGCTTGGCAAAAAGCCTCAATCTTAAGGTGATTGCCGAAGGCGCGGAAGACGAAGCGCAAATGACATTCCTGCGGGCACATCAGTGTGACGAAATTCAAGGCTACTACTTCAGCAAGCCTTTAGCGGTCGACAAAGTTGCCGACAAACTGCGAGGCACCGCGGTGCACGCCTTGTCTGCAAACCATGGAGTGTGATTAGGGCGGTACAAAATAACTGCCTTATTGGCAGTCTCAACGAATCGTGTATGAGGAGTGTACTACATTATGGCCATCGGCCTTGCGCTTTTGGTGTCCGCTGATCCAGTCACAATTCAGCAGTTCAGCCACGCCCTACAAGAATTGTCTATTTCGCCCGATGTCTGTCAGGAAGTGCCAGCGTCGATTCGCCTATTGAGCCGCCGAAAGTTCGATGCCGTTATCGTTGATCTCCAGCTAGGAGAACAGTCCGGACTGATCTTGGACGAGGTGCATCTCTCCCCATCGAACCGAACAGCGGTGACCTTTGCCATCAGCGGCAGTGATGAGGAAGGCACAGCCTTCCGGAAGAGGTCGGAGTTTGTCTTCGAGAGGCCTCTTTCCACGCAGTCAATCCGCAACATACTCAAGCCTGCGTACGGACTTATACTGAGAGAACGGCGGCGCTACTTCCGGTGTCCCATCTCGATTCCCGTCACGATCCTGAGACGAAACATGCCGGATATTCGCTGCCACAGCGTGAACATCAGCGATGGGGGCATGGCCCTAAGTACGTTCGTTCCGCTCAGCGCTGGAGAAGAGGTGCAGGTTCAATTCACTTTACCGGATCACGAAGTACCATTCTTGGCAGAAGCAGCAATCTGCTGGTGGAAAACGGGCCATCTCGGCGTTCGCTTTGTGTCTCTTTCGCAAGAGCACAAATCTGAACTACAGGAGTGGCTATCACAAAAGCTGGAAGAGACGCTTCCGGAATTCGTTGCTCGGAAATTCCGGAACGCGGAAAGCTCCTCCATAACGGCCTTGGCCGATAGAAAGCAGGACAACGGAACGGCTAAACCGTCATCCTAGCCTGTTGATGACGCCGTTCAGTTGCTCTTTTACCGGCGAGAGGGGCACCTTGGCTGCTCATTACCCTCGTAACATTCCCCGCGCCGAAATTGCCAAGTAGACTCATACCGTGGCCTCTTCGCTCGGGCCGACTAGGCATTGCCGAACCGCGAACAACCTGAAGTGCAACACTGACTTCGTACGCTGAGCCCGCGACTGGAAGAATTGTCGACGGTGCCGGCTGGCGTCGGTCATGCTGGGGAACTGATGGTTCCGTTCTGGGGAAAGCGCCGGTTTGAAACGAACTTGGGGTGCCACCTCCTATCTTCGCTTGCGAACTCAATCCGTGGATAACTCAACAAAACCCGCACGCACTGGCCGTCATTCCGACAACGTTTTGGCTAATGTCAATTGGGAACTCAGAAAGCTGGAGAAGCGCGACGGGGAACTGTGGCTGATTGTGACTGCCACCGGGATCCTGGCGGGAGCTGGATTGCTAGCCGTTCTGTTGCCCGCCGCCTTCCTGAAGTCCGGCAGCCTGCATTTTGAGATCACCGTGTCGAAAGAACTGGCCTGCGGTCTGCTCGTGCTGTTGACCCTTGCCAACACCTACATCGTTTCCCGCCGCATCGAGTTCCGGAAATTGCGCCAGAGGATGATCTCGACTGTGATGCAGAATGAACTTATTCGCCTCCAGTCTTTTACCGATCCGCTGACTGAAATCTACAATCGGCGTTCGCTCGAGGAACTGGCTGGCCGTTTCATCGGCCAAGCAAAGCGTCTAGGCAAACCGCTCGCCTTCCTGCTGATTGACGTGGACCGCTTCAAGCAGGTCAATACTCGATTCGGCCACCTGACCGGCGATTTTGTTCTTACCGAGATTGCCACCTTGCTCAAAGGCTCGATCCGAGGCACAGACGTTGCCATTCGTTACGGAGGCGACGAATTCCTGATCGCGCTGTCGAATACCGACGCCGCCGGCGCCGCCATCGTAGTGAACCGGATTCACGCTTTCCTGAACGACTGGAATCAATCGAGCAATCTTGATGACTTTACGGTGAGCATCAGTATCGGAGTGGCCGAATTTACCGACGGCCAGACCCTTGACGAGATACTCGATCTCGCCGACCGGAACATGTACGACGAAAAATTCCAACGCGCGCCATTGTCTGCACCCGGGCACGGGACAGTTGCAACCGGTGCTTGGCTATCTCAATCGGGGCCCAAGTCCTAAATGGCGGGCGATTTGAGTTCGATCCGGTGAACAAACTCCTGGTGTTCCGATGTGAGGGGCGGCTCACGGATGAGTCGCTTGCAGAGTCTTGCCAGGCGATTCGAAAACATTCGACCGCGGCCGATGCCAGGATGGGTATTTGGGAATTGTCAGCCGCAAATTCGGACCCGCATGAAGATTCCGGCCAACATGGGCACTGTCGAGAGCAGCATGGATCAAATCGAACAGCGACAGGCGCTAGCGTGCGGGATCCATGTACTTGTCCCCTCACCACGCCGAAAGAAAGGCAACGAATCCGTAACCTCATTACCTTGGTTACATTCCGACCATCCGCCCTTGCAGCTAATCTTGGCTTAGGAACCCAGGAATGAACACCACCCCTCCGAATCTGGTTGGCACGGTACTGCTCGTCTCCAGAGACGCAATTGCAAGTCGTCAAGTGACCGATGCGATGCAGCAACTCGCGGTGTCCGTCGAACTCTGCGTCGATATCTCCGCTGCTGCCGATCGGCTGAGTCGCCGCAAGTTTGAAGGGGTGGTCATTGACTTGGCGATTGGTGGCCAGGGCATCGTCTGCCTCGAACACGTGCGGGCCTCCGCCTCAAACCGAACCGCTGCCATTTTCACACTCACCAGCAGCAGCCAGGAAACTGCCCACGCTCTGAAAGCGGGCTCCAGTTTTGTGCTTCAAAGACCCCTCACCTCGGAGTCCATCGGCCACACCCTCAAGGTCGCCTACGGATCCATTATGCGCGAGCGCCGACGCTATTTCCGCTATCCCGTCGTCGTCCCGGTAGTCCTCAACCGAAAGGCGGCACCCGCGGTCTTTGGTCAAACCGTCAACATCAGCGAGTGCGGCATGGCGCTTAGCACTTCAACTCCGCTGGCACCGGGCACGGAGGCCACTGCCCAATTCACCCTGCCAGACCCGCTCCTGCGGATCACAGCCGAATCCAAGGTGTGCTGGAACAACGAGAAGGGTGAGGTTGGTCTGTCGTTTCACTTCTTGCCCTTTGATTGTGCTTCTCAACTCCAGTCATGGCTGGTGCAGAAGTTGGAAAAACAACTACCCCAGTTGGTGGCTGATAAGTCGCGCGAATCCAGTCGGTGCTGAGCATGTGTCCACTGGCCTCCGTCCCCACGCGCACCTTCATTCCCTGTGCGGCGAGATCGCGGTAGAACCTCTCCCCTTCCTCGTGGTGCTGCAGTCGCTGCTCTCGCAGTTCTCGTTTCAGTCGGTGCTGCCACCTGATTTTCGCGGAATTATGCCTTTGATGTACCCGACCGGGAGCGTTCGGATTTCGTAACAAGAACAAAGGGTAGCCAAGGCCAAATCAAGATTATGGGAGACTTCCCCTGTCATAGGAGGCTGCGAGAGCTAGTTACGGAATGAGGCTAGCCACACGACAGGAGTCACATCTATGAGACGTGGCGAAAGAGTGCGAGTCAAACTGCTGGCGAAAGTGGACAAGTGGTTTCAAGGAAGGGCTGGGACCGTGGTTGCTGATAGCGGCCCCGGTGAAGTGGTGCTGGTGTCCCTTGATGGCCACTCCGCTGTGCAAGAGTTTTTGGCTAAAGACTTAGAGCGGATCGGTTGAACGCTTGCGGGCTAAGCGGGAAGGGCGCTACTCTTCGTGATTTTCCCTGAAAACGTTCTTCAGAACGTGCCCCGGCAAGAAGCGTGAGCTTGGCTTCTTGGGATATTCCCCACAACCACACTCACAAGGTTTTCTTTCCTTCCCCGGAAGCATCACCTTCTCCGGCGGCTTCACCTTGAGCACGTCCGCCATCATTTCCTTGAATGGCAAGGGGGATGTGCGGGATCGGCTTGGAATTCGTTATCTTCTTGGGCTCCTGCCTGTTTGGCATATTCTTCTCCTCGCCTTGCCTCCGTCTTTAAGAGGGAGGTTGGGCCAGGCGATCGTCGCAGTCACCGGAACTCAGCGGTCGTGACTCGGCAGTTCGGATCCTGGGCCTACGCCGCTGAGGTCAGTACGCGCTGGTTGCGGAGCGGCTCATAGACCTCGCCGCTCACCCACAGTCGATGAAGCAATATCGCCAACTTCCGCGCCACCGCCCACCGCTCGTTTCTTCGCATTCTTGCCTCCGCGCTCGGCCAGCCTCAGACCCCAGCGTTGCAGATCACTGTCGGCTCCAGAGGGACCAAGAATGTGGTGCGCGCTCTGCACCATCAGCGTTCTCAGGTATGAGCCTGCTGTCTTCAACTATTAGAAGTTTTGCAATGATGGGGATAGTTTTGCTTCAATCTAAGGCCCTTCGTTTGTGATCGCCATCACTCCGCCAGATTACCCTCGTGCTATTTACCGCCTATGACCAACCAACCGCCACGGTCATGCTTATTTTTGTGGCTCTTCCGGCATTTTAGTGGCTTAAGGAGCCAGGTCCAGACCGCCGCAGTGGAAGAGGATTGCAGCTGCGAAGTTCTTCTTATTGCGGAAGCCGCGTGCGGTGTACTTGACCCACTGGATCTTGGCGTTGATGGATTCGCTGGCAGCGTTGGTGACGCGGTGGCGGAGATAGGTAAGGATGTTCTCGAAGCGTCGCTTCAAAGTCCTGGCTACCTCCAGCATGGGGCGCAGCCGACTGCGTACGGCCCAGCCGTGCCACCAGCGAAAATGTTTCCGCGCGGGTCGCTCGTATTGGTAACTGAAAAATGCCATGGCGGTTTCTTTCAGAGCCCAAGCCCGTGCCGTCTTCAGCCCACTCTGACGTAACGCGGCAAAGGCTTTGCGATCGGCCGGTTCCATGGCGGTCGGATTCCGCAACCAGTCGTAGCGTGTTCCCGTCAGTCGGTCATCGCCGGCCGCTCGCAGCGTGCGGTTTTCCTGGCGCCGTACTTTGTCCACGGCATCGCCCAGATGTTTGGCGATATGAAATTTGTCGTAGACGATCTTTTGGCTCCCTTCCCGCAGATGCTCGCGAACCGAAGCTACGTAGGGATCCCACATGTCCATGGCGATGGCCTCGATACTCTCGCGCTGCCCTTCCGTCAGGGTCTGCCAGAATCCATCTAAGCTGGCCTGAGTGCGATCTTCGGCCACGTACAGCACACGGGACCGCTCCAGGTCATTCACCAGCGTGAAATACTTGTGCCCTTTCCGAAACGCCTTCTCGTCGACTCCCAGCTGTGGCAAAGGCTCGGCCTGCCTCCGTTCCAAGCCCCGCGCCACCGCCCGCTCCATGATCCCGTGAATTTCGTCCCAGCTCAGTCCCAACTGTTCGCCCACTGCTTTCTGACTCGCCGCTCTCAGCCAGTCAATCACCAGCCGTTCCATCAGTGCGGTGAATCGGCTCGAGGGCTCCGCCCACCGCAACTTCAGAACCCGTACGCCATGCTCGGCGCACTCGGTGCGCGGTGGCCGGGCATGCAGAATCGTCTGATATTGGCAGGTGTCCAGATGCCGCCACTGCCGCTCCCCTTGATGGTCATACAACTGGCAACTCGCTTCGCATTCTGGGCACGGCCAACTCGCCATCTCTCCGTGCTCCAGATAGATGTGTACTTCGCCCTCGGTCAGCTTTAGTTCCACTCGCTCTACAAACCAGGGCGCTTCAATCCCTAGAATCTGTCGGTACAGTTCACGATCTTGCATCCCCAGATTGTCGCATCCCGAGATCGTCACCCACTACAAAGTCGGAATTCCCATTTTTGTTTACGCACCTAGCCATACTACCGCCATACAAGGCTGGAGAAGATGACCGCCTGTTCTAATGACCGACTGACGCGGCGCGAGTGCTGTGGTTGCCTTCCAATAGTTTCAACATAGCCTGGTCGTCAGCGGGTCGTGAGAAAAAGTATCCCTGCGCCATCTCGCAATTGAGCTGCTTGAGCAAATTTATATGCTCTTCCGTCTCGGTCCCTTCGGCGACGACCTTCAAACCGAAATTGTGGGCAAGCATAATGATGATCCGCACGATCTCGCGGCTTTCCGGGTCGCTGTCCATGTGCAGAATAAAGGCACGGTCGATTTTCAAGGTGTCCACTGGCATCCGGCGTAAGCGGCTGAGTGACGAGTACCCAGTGCCAAAATCATCGATGCTCAGGCGAACGCCGAGTGCCTTCAATTGCGAGAGCACGTGACCAGATTTTTCCGCATCTCCCATGGCTATCGTTTCTATAATTTCGAGTTGCAAGCAGCCTGGATCAACGTCGGTCTGCTCAAGGGATTTGCGGATCTCGCTGGCTAGATCGGGCTGGGCAAAGTCCCTGGCGCTGATGTTCACGCTCATGGTCAGAGGCGGTCCTGAAGGAAATTCAGACTGCCAGGCCCGGAGGTGTTGGCAGGCTTCGAGCAACAGTTGCCGATTCATGGGGACTATGAGTCCAATTTCCTCAGCAACCGCAATGAACTCGATCGGTGGAACTATGCCCTCCGGACGTTGCCACCGCGACAGGGCCTCGAAGCCCGTGATCTTGCCAGTGTGCAACGAGACAATGGGCTGGTAGTAAACACGAAATTCTCCCAGGTCGAGGGCCTTGCGCAGGTCCGTTTCCAGCCTCAAACGCTTCACTGCATTCGCATGCATGGCGGTGTCAGACACTTCACAACGGGCTTTTCCCGCCCGCTTGGCACGGTACATCGCTATCTCCGCGTCGCGCACCAGATCCTCGGCCTGGGTGTGAGGGCTGGTGCTGGAAGCAATCCCGATGCTCGCCGAAATTACTATTTCCTGTTTATTTACCACAAAGGGGATCGCCAGTTCTGCTTGAACTCGTTCCGCAACGCGCACCGCGTCAATTGGATCTCGTATGTCGTCCAAAAGGATCGTGAATTCATCACCGCCGAGTCTGGCCAACGTATCGTCGTTGGTAGGCCTGCCAGGTACTTGGCTCACACGCGGACGCGAGACCGTGTCGGCTTGCCGCACTGAGTCTCTCAGTCTTTGTCCAATTTGAATCAGCAGTTCATCACCCGCCGAGTGTCCCAGACTATCGTTGATGATCTTGAATTCGTCTACATCGATGAGCAATACTGCGAATTTGTAGTTCGAGTGTTTCTTGGAGAGGGTTAGTGCGTGTTGCAACCGGTCCAGAAACAGAGCACGGTTGGGCAGGTTAGTGAGTCCGTCGTGAAATGCATTGTGTGCCAGCATCTCCTCGGCTCGCTTCCGCTCGGTGATGTCGCGGTTCACGATTACCAGTTTGTCGGTTTGGCCTCTGGCGTTTCGGATCGCGCATGCGGTCGATTCCAGAGTGCGCCAGGAACCGTCTTTGTGACGCATCCGGTATTCCACCCGCTCTCCCTGGCCGCTCACCCGGGCTTTTTCTGCTGCTTCCAATACTCGTGGGCGATCGTCGGGATGAATTTGCTCGATCGACGAAGTCTCTTTCAGTTCCTCGGGAGAATACCCGAGGACTTTTTGATAGGCGGGGCTGTTGTACAGCCGACGGCCATCGCTGTCGACGAGCGCGATCATATCAGCAGCATTTTCGCTGATGAGTTGAAAAAGTTGATCTCGCTCAGCCAGTTGGCGTCGAATGCGGTGGAGTTGCAGGTTCTGATAAACCGCGTAAAAGTCGAAAAGTAATACGAGAGCTGCCAGCCCACGTACCCATTCCCTGAGATCAAACCAGTAAGAAGCGTCGGTCTCCCGACTAAACCAGGGAAAAGTGAAGGAAATGATTCCCAAGGTTAATGCCAGGGTCACCGCAACGGCGAACCCCCACAGCCACCATTCACGACCTTCGACCCGACGCATCTCGGTCGGAATCGCCTCGGGGCTGTTCCGGCCCACTTGTTGGAATGGTTGCTGATTCATGCCGTCCGACTATTCTCCTGCAACCTCTATAGATCTTAGCCCGCGGAGGAACATTGGGAGACGTTCGAAAGCAGGGCCGTCAGTGCTGGACCAGCGTCTGGCACAGGAAGTTCTACGCATAAAATCTGGTAATCGTGATAGCCGGGGGATGCGGCGCGTAATGTGCGGTTGTCCGCTCACCTTCCTACAGGGGCAACTGCTCTAAAGACCTCAAAATGCGTCAGAAATGGTCTAAGAAACAATTGTTGACACAAAGCAAACGCCCCTTGAACGTACTGCTGTCTTAATTGGTAACGTTGAATCCCGCAGAAAGACTAAAGCAATTATTGCACCTTAATAAGACGATTGATTGATCTCTATCAAATCTAAGGGTTTATCTCATGAAACTACGACGAGAGGTGACTTAGTGTCGTGACCATTCGCTGGAAATACGTACGAAATCCAGACATTAGCGGCTGAGACTATCATTCCCCGGGATGGAACGGTGACCCAAAAAGAGTGGGGTGGATTGGATCTGGCACTGCTTGGGCCAAAACTGACGAACGACGGTTAGCCTTGCCGGCCTTATGTCACAGCGACAATGAGGGAGATCGCGTTGCAGACGTTGCCGCTGCCCGTCAAGCGGATAGGTCGCTTTTTTGATCGACTTGACGAATACGCCGGGCCAGCATGCCGTATATCGTTGCCCGACTGACACCCAGGACCTCCGCCGCTCGGGCTTTGTTGCCATCGACCAGTTTAAGGACATATTCCAAGTGGCGTGATTGGACCTCTTCGAGTGTCATGACACCGGCTCCCTTGGCTGGTCCGGCTATCTGCAGACGTATGGCCTCGGGCAAGTCCGCATCAGAGACGACCTTGCCCTGAGCCATCATGCAAGCGTTCCCGATCACGTTTTCCAGTTCCCGTACATTTCCCGGCCACGAGTGTCGGGTCAGGAGAATCTGGGCGCGTCGCGAAATCCCGTTGAGTTTCTTGCTGTATTTCGTTGAAAAATGTTGCAAGAAGTGCCGCTGTAACAACGGCAGGTCTTCCATTCGGTCGGCGAGAGGTGGGAGTTGGATTTCAACCATGGCTAATCTGTAGAACAGGTCTGCCCGGAACTGCCCTTTGGCCGCAAGATCTCGCACATCGCGGTTGGTGGCAGCAATCACATGAACATCAACTGTGCTGGTGACGGGTGATCCAACCCGCTGCAACTCTTGACTCTGAAGGATACGGAGCAACCTGGCCTGGGCCGCCAACGATAATTCACCGATCTCATCCAGGAATAGGGTGCCGCGGTTGGCGTATTCAAAGAGGCCTGCGCGATCATGGGTTGCACCCGTGAAAGCTCCCTTCACATGCCCAAACAGTTGACTTTCCAGCAGTGTTTCCGTCAAGGCCGAACAGTTGCAAACCACGAATTTTTCGTGGGAACGAGGACTTAGGTTGTGAAGCGCCTTGGCGATCAGGTCTTTCCCGGTTCCGGTGGGTCCGGTTAACAGTGCAGTCTGAAACAAAGGGGCAACACGACGAACCCTCGAAAACACTTCCAGCATTCTTGGGCTTCGACCTACCATACCCTGAAACTGATAGGCTTCCAGCAGTTCGTTGTCCAGTTCCAGGGTATGTCGTCGCGTTTCAGCCTGCGCAATGAGGCCCGAAACCAATTGGCGCACTTTGGAGGGTTCTAACGGCTTAGAGAGCAAGTTGCTGGCCCCTCGTGCAACCGCGGCCAGAGCCCCAGTCTCGGTCGGGCGATCCGTCATGAGAACCACATCGAGTGCGGAATCGCCCGCAAACAGGTCGGGCAACGGTACTTCGCCATCATCCAACTTTGAATCCAAGAGGACCATTTGGGGCAGGAACTCGCGATACAAGCTCATCCCCTCGGCCCGGTCGCCTGCCCTCAGCACCACTACGGGCAAACCCAAAAGTGCGCGGCCAAAGGCTTCCGATACTCCAACATCCGGATCGATCACTAATACCGAATAGAGAGGGCCGGACATGGATTTGGTGCCTTCCCGGGAAGATTATTCGCAAGCAATCACTTCTCGGACAATTGTTTGATCCGCTTCAGCATTTCTTGTCCAACGGCGTCTCCCGGAGTCACTTCCGCTTGCAATTTCGCCTTTGCCTCAGCAAGCGAGATCCGCGACACCTGTGGTCGCACGTACGTCCGTTTAGGTTCCTTAGCGGTCTTTTTTCCAGATGTGGATCCCATTTGTTTTCCCTCCTACATATGGGAATTGCGCCCGTTTGAGATGGCCCAGCACCCGTAGCAAATGCTCCAGATACATCCCCTTGCTCCAAAGCGTCAAAACCAGAAACCATATATGTTTCCTGTTTTACTGGACCGGCAGCGAACTTCCTGTTACGAAAACCGAACAGACGCTCACCGAGGGCTGCCCGCTTCGTGCGACCGGGTGGTTTAAGTCTGAATCCGGGAACTATGCGTGCTTTTCAGTTCCAAAATCCGGAAATCCAGGTAGAAGCTGGTACCAGAGTGTCAACGAACGGAGCCGAATCGGCTTCTGAGGGTTGTAGGCGCCGACATTCGCGTGGCGCCGCGGGATCGCTCCGTACTGCGCGTGTTCCTGTCTGGGCTCGGCGGGAAACCCCACTTTTCCCGGAGCACATAAATTATTTATCAGAATTATAGCACGTGCTGGGTGGGAATCGCTGGTCGAGAAGTCCATTCCGCGTCCCGTCAAGGGCGTTTTCCGAGACAGCCTCAAGCAGGGGCGGCAGGTGCATCTGTATTCGGGCACGCCGGGGCGTACCGTGTGGGCGCAGTCACGGCAGACGAACCGTCCATCCTCATAGGCGATCATCGGCCTGAACTCGGTTCCCGCCATGCAATGGGGGCAGCGGATGGTCAGGATTGTGTCGATCGGCAACGGGCGCTCCTGCACAGTTTCAACGGAAACTGCACGCAGGATTCCAAATGCGAGGTCCTGTGATCCCGCAGAAAGCCAAAGGATCGTTGGTGATCGTATTGACGTTGAGCCGAACCTGTGCCGAGATTCCGGCAGGCGTGCCGACAGGCGGCCATGTCAGGCACTTTGATGAAGGCTTGTGATAAGTGGGATCAATTCGTGCCAATGTTGGACAGGGTGCTTCCCCGACAGGTAGCACTCCCCTTATTTGATGGCAAGGAATCGCCGCAACCTTTTGCTTAGTCTTTTGTCGCTTCTCTCACGATCCGAGCAGCGGCTTGGCTGGCGTGCTGTTCGTCGAGGAATCCTATATAGTGCCAGCCGACATTCAATATGAGGCCTGGAGTACCAAACCTCGTCAATTTAGCGGTTTGACGCTTGGCATTAATTTTAGATACGACAAATGCGCCGTGATGACCAATTGCGAATACTCGGTCGCCAACTTTGGGAACTGTTTTCCTGTCCATGCCCACAGTTTCCCACAGGCCGGAACCGATTGCTACCGTGGAAATTCAAACTGATTTCATGAAGGTGTCGGCTCCCTCGAACTGAGTAGACTTTCGTGTATCACCGACCAGAGGCTCGGAAGGATTTGCGCTTCCGCCAGCTTTATAGCGGCCCAGTGATAGACCAACTGCACGCCTGGCTCACGGCCCAGTTCACGGAGAAGAAAGTCGAACCGAACTCCAGGTCTTGGCATGGCGATGCGGTATCTGCTCAAACACTGGATCCGCCTCACTCTGTTTTTGCGAGAGGCCGGGCGCCGATCGATAATAATGTTTGCGAAAGAGCATTGAAGAGAGCCATCCTGCATGGCAAGAACTCTCTGTTCTACAAGACCGAGAATGGGGCTCGTGTCGGCGATCTGTTCATGAGCCTGATTCACACCTGAGAACTCTGCGGCGCCAACTCCTTCGACTACCTGACCCAGTTGCAGCAGCATGCTGGCGACTTAGCACGGAACCCGTCGGAGTGGATGCCCTGGAACTACCAAACCGCGCTGGGTTTTTGGCCACGGGTCTGGGCGGAGGAAAACTCCGTGCCGGGCCGGCCTCTAGGCTCGTGCCTCCACCCCCGACCAGCAAACTTTGGACTCTGCCTTGCTCTCGTAATGACGGCTACCACTGCACCCTGCTGAACGGCAGCGCAACTACGGTCTCGACGACCTCACCGTGGACAACTACGCCACCCTCAAACACCCCAAGGTGCGGACCTGGACGGAATGCTCCGTTACGAAACTTTGGCGGGTGTACCAACGTAAGCCCGCTCGTGACCTGGATCACAGTTTTTCGCGATGACGAACTTCAACATTGGCTGTAGGCTTTTACAGATGGGGCCGCTCACGCTGGTACGTGCTCCCCTTCCGTCCATCTGACAAATTGAAGAGCGCAAGAATGCCGTCGCGAGGCTATTGGTTCTGAGTAGTGGGTTGCGCCGTCCTCTTGGCGGCGAGTGGTGAGCGAAAAAGTTTGGAGTGCATCCTTCATGGGGAGACAGCCGAGCACAAATGAATGAGGATCAGGAGAATGGAGCAGGTCAACGCAAATCTAGCGTTCAGGAACGGCCAACCCGAAGAATATCGCGCCCATTCATCCGTCGCTCTCACGTCCTGACGCTAGTTACATTGATGGCTGGTTTCATCTTGACTATTTCTGCATTTGTTGCGGTTCGCAACGAGGAGCATCTCGCTGCAGAAGAAGAGTTTCTTAGTGAAGCGGTGGGCGAGGTGGGCGAGGTTTCCGAAGGCTTCGACCAATCTATTCAGCTCGTTCGCTCCCTTGAAGCTCACTTCAAAGCAACAGACCGCGTTACCGCAACTGGCCTTCGCGCTTTCGTGCAGCCGCTTCTCTTCCACTATCCCGGGGTCCAGGCGCTCGAGTGGATCCCGTTAGTCACGGACAACACCCGCTCGATGTACGAGAAGGCCGCGCAACGGGACTTTCCTGGGTTCCAGATCACCGAACGTAAAGGACAGGGCTCCATGGTACGTGCGGGGTCGCGCCCTGAGTACTTCCCGGTTTACTTTGTGGAACCTTATGCGACCAACGAAGCGGCGTTGGGATTCGATTTGGCAACCAATCCAGCTCGGCGTGAAGCGCTTACCCGAGCGCGCGACACCGGGGACATTGTTGCCACGGCGCGGGTAGTGCTGGTCCAGGAAAAAATCGGCCAATACGGGTTCTTGCTGTTTGACCCCTTGTACCGCAAGGGGGCAAGCCTCAACACGCCTGAACAGAGGCGCGCCAATCTAGTTGGGTTCGTCTTAGGTGTTTTCCGCATTCCGGACATGGTGGAGACCGCGATTCGCAACCACAAGCGTACAGGGTTGGATTTGAGTCTCTATGACGAATCGGCCGAGCAAAAAGAGGGGTTCCTTTACCGACATCCTGCAGAGAGACCGGGTCGGGAGAAAGAAGGCTCAAGCCAGGCAGCGGCAGGTTTGGTCCATACCGCCGAACTGGAAATCGGGGGCCGCACCTGGCTGCTTAGAGTCACACCCGGACCGGGACAACATGGTACGTATACGAGCCGAGCCTGGCTGGTACTGCTGGGCGGCATCACTTTCACGGTGGTCCTAGCGGCCTATGCTCAAACCATCCGTCGACATTCGGAAGTACTGATCGCGACCAACGAGGTTCTTGCGACAAGCGAAGATATGCGACGGAGGGCCCAGAAGATTGCTCGTTTAGGAAACTGGGATTGGAACATTACAGAAAACCGAACCACGTGGTCAGAGGAGGTGTGCGACATCTTCGGCATAACCCCTGCAGAATTCGACGGACGTTTCGATGCATTCTTGAGCAGAATCCACCCGGAGGATAGAGCACGAGTTTCGCAGGGCATTAGTAAATCCCTGGCGGATAAGACTCCCTTTCGGATCGACTGCCGCATCGTGCGACCGGACGGAACGGTGGCATTCATCCATAGCCAGGCGGATGTAGTATGCGAAGAAAATGGCAAGCCATCTCAGATGTTCGGTATTGTACAGGACACCACAGAAAGCAAGAACACCGAACAGGTCCGCTACCTAGCCTACCACGATGCCCTCACGGGTTTGCCGAATCGGAGTCTGCTCCAGGATCGGCTAGCCCAGGCGACGGCCAGTGCCCGCCGGCGCAGGGAAAAAGTCGCCTTATTGTTCCTGGATCTGGATCGCTTCAAAATCATTAACGACTCGCTGGGGCACTCGATCGGGGACCTTCTTTTGAAAGAAGTGGCAGAGCGCCTGAAGAAATGGGCGCGCGAACAAGACACCGTGGCCCGGTTAGGCGGCGACGAGTTCGTGGTGGTGCTCACTGCCCAAAAAGATATTGCCGATGTCGCCGTCGCCGCTGATCGGCTCATGAAGGCGATGACCACTGAGTTCACGGTTCAAGGCCATTTGCTCAGTTCTACTTGCAGCCTCGGCATCAGCGTATTTCCCGACCATGGCACGGACGGCGAAGCCCTGATCAAGAACGCGGATGCTGCCATGTATTGCGCCAAGGACAATGGCAGGAACAACGTCCATTTCTTCACCCCGGATATGAACATTCGGGCTGTGGAGCGGCTAACCCTGGGCAACAACTTGCGACTGGCATTAGAGAGGAAAGAACTTTTCCTGGAGTATCAGCCGCAAGTGGAGGTCGCCACGGGAAGAATCACCGGGGCGGAAGCTCTGCTCCGCTGGCGCCAACCGGAACTGGGACTGGTTCCACCCAACAAATTCATACCGATCGCGGAGAACAGCGGATTGATCCTCCCTATCGGCGAATGGGTCCTCAGGACTGCCTGCACTCAGGCACGGCAATGGCAAGATGAAGGCCTTGCCCCGCTGCCGGTCGCGGTGAACGTGTCGGCGGTCCAGTTCCGCCAGGAGCGCTTCCTCCAGGTCATCAGGAACGTGCTGGACGAAACCGGTCTCCCCCCGCAATACCTCGAACTGGAGCTTACGGAAGGCCTGCTCCTCTCCAATTCAGAGGTCATGCTATCGATGCTGCAGGAATTAAGAGAGTGGGGGGTGAAGCTGTCCATCGACGACTTCGGAACCGGATATTCCAGCCTCAGCTACCTGCGACAGTTTCCCGTTTACAAGTTGAAAATTGATCGTTCGTTTGTGCAAGCCATGGCCGTGAATCCGGACGACGCTGCCATCACAACCACAATCATCAACATGGCGAAGAGCCTTAATCTGAAAGTTATTGCCGAAGGCGTCGAGAACGAGGAACAACTGTCCTTCCTGCGAGCCCATGATTGTGACGAAGTCCAAGGGTACTACTTCAGCAGACCTTTAGCTGCCGCCGATTTTGCCGAAAAGCTGCGGAGCACGCCATCTCGGTGGTTTGATATGCAAACCACGGCGCCAGCTCTAGTCGGTAAGCGGCGGGCCAAACTCGACTTCGCGCGAGAAGCTCTTTTATATTCGAGTCGAAATAGACGTGTCACTGTGGAGATATTCCTTTTTAACGATAAACGAACGACCGACCGGCTCCTCGCCGACCGCGTTAATAACACGCAAGAGATTTCGAAGTTAGTAGCGAAACTTGAAGACCGGTGCGACTCAGAACAAGAAAAGCAGCTGCTGGCTGCCATCAGCAACTCGAGAACACCCTACATCGCGAGTTATCTGAAGGCACTGCACTTGCTGCTCGATGAGGGCAACCCTGAGGCAGCTCGCGCCATCATGGTCCAGGAAACAACACCAGCTTTGTTCAAGTATCACGATGCCTGGAACAACTTCGCGCAGTTCCAGACGGAGGAGATGTATAAGGCAGCCAACCAGAGCAGGTCACTCCCTACAAGAGAACTCGTGCCGTTGCCCTCTCCCTAATTCTGCTTGGCGTGATCGTCGCAGCTGGAATAGCTGGTAAATGACACCTGCTCAGTTGACGAGGAATTCGGCGGAGTGCCGCGCAAAAGTTGGGTTCAAAACCACGCAGGTTGAAACTGGAAGGAAACTGGCGTGATGCGGTAAAGAAGTCACTCGGCAAGAAGAGGCCTGCTCAAGGCTGGGCGAAATAACGGCCGTGATGTGGTTAACGCGCACTCGCTTCTTAACGGCCTTGTGTAAAGTAGATACTTCCGAAACAAAATTGCATCCTCAATAGTCCGGAGGAGAGATGTCGGCTAAACGTCTGGCAGTTCTAGTTGGGCCAGTGTTAGTTCTCGTTTCCAGCGCGTTGGCGAAAGGCGAAAGTAAATGAACTTTTCATCACGGCGGGGCGAACTTTCGTTAGCACCCGGACGATTCAGAATCCGCCTCCGAGCAGGATAAAACGTCAGCATAAGAAAGAGCGCCGGGAATCGGATTCCAGATTCCCCGGCGCTTTCGGTGTAACGCCGACTTCCCGACAGCCAGCTGTCATGCCTCATTTGTCCAATCTGGCCAGGTTCAGTCGCGGCAGGTCCCACCCCCAGCGAAAAGAGGTAGTGGCCTGTTTTGATTCTCCGATGCTGATTCTGTTTAAAAGCAGAACGCCCCGACTTGGTCAGAGTCGGGGCGATCCTAACGGAGAGAAGATTGCGCTAGGTCCATTAGGTGGAAGCGCTCTCTCGAAAGGCTGATAATAACACTCCGCTTCGGTGAAGTCGTAATTACCATCGACATACCACCGGAGGGGCCTCTGGGCCCGAGTAGCCGAAGCCGGGAGCGCCGAGGAACACTTTTGTTAGAAGTCCTGCCGCACACCGTACACCGGAAAACATAAGTTGGCCCCTGCGCCCTGCTCCTCGGAGCCCGCTGCATCCGTGGCATTCTGGCGATTCATGTGTTGATTGGAGGATCTACAACAGTCACGGCAGACGAACCGTCCATCCTTATAGGCGATCATCGGCCTGAAGTCGGTTCCCGCCATGCAATGGGGGCAGCGGATCGTCAGGATTGTGTCGGTCGGCAACGAGCGCTCCTGCACAGCGGCAACGGAAACTGCACGCAGGATTCCAAATGCGAGGCCCTGTGATCCCGCAGAAAGCCAAAGGATCGTTGGTGATCGTATAGATGTTGAGCCGAACCCGTGCCGAGATTCCGGCAAGCGTGCCGACAGGCGGGCATATATGGACCCATCCGGTTTGCAAGAGCCACTTGATAGCGGCATGTGAAAGAGACGCGTGCATATATCCGGCCTCTTAATGGGAAGATGGGTGCATCCTTCCGGGCCCTGATGGAATCGGAGCTTCTCCTCCTAATCAGGTCAACGTCTTGATGAATTGCGAAGGGTCACGCCGCGCGACGAGAAGAGACGACTGAAAACTCGTCTTTGTGCTGATTTTGGGAGTTCCGAATCGGTTTGGTTATGGCAAGCAGGTCGGCAGCTATCTGGGGCTGATCCCGAGCGAGGAATCGACCGGCGGGCGCCAACGCCGTACCAAGAAGCGAAGCGGGTTGCGTTGAACCCGCTTTGGCGATATAGTCCTCACCGATTCTTACTGCCCCGTCGACCATTACGCTCGACCATCAGGCGCGAATAACTCATATGGAGGAACATCAATGCAACCCACTCGTAGTTTCACGTTCTGTTGTCTGGCTTTGGTCGTGCTTATTGGGTCGCCGTCGGCACCTGCACGACGCTTGTCCACTTCGCTACCATTCAATTGGCGGTAAATTCTGTTCCCCCCGGAAGCATAATCAAAGTTTGCCCCGGCACTTACCCCGAACAGGTGGTAATCGCCGAGGACCTTACTCTCGAAGGGATTGCAAGCCCGGCTGGCGATGCCGCCGTGATTTTGCCTCCCGCAACAGGCTTGGTCGCGAACACGGCTGATGTGGATACGGGCATTCCCATCGCAGCCCAACTCTTGGTGCAGAATGCCGGCCCGGTCTCGATCAGCAATCTCACGGTTGACGGAACAGGGAACGCGCTCACTGGCTGCAGTCCCGATCTGCAGGGCATCCTGTTCCAGAACGCCACCGGCACGGTGAAACACGTCGCCGTGCGCAACCAGGTACCAGACGGCATTCCCAATGGTTGTCAGATTGGGGAATCTATCTACGTGCAGACCGCCGCAGGTCACTCTTCCACGGTGACGGTCGAAAATAGTTCAGTTCACAACTACAACAAGAACGGAATCACGGGAAATGATCTCAACACGAACCTAATCCTCACGTTGAATTATGTGCAGGGAGCTGGCGTGGTTCCGGTTCCGGGTGCAGCTCAGAACGGCATCCAGCTTGGTTATGGAGCCACGGGAACGATCAAGGGCAACACCGTGATCGACAATATCTATGGGGATCCAACGGTCGCGGCTTCAGCCAATATTTTGCTCTATGACACCGCGGAAAATAGCGGAATCGCGGTCACCAGCAACAGAGTCGGCAACAGCCAGCTTCCCATCGCCCTGATCACCTTGGGTGATGATGGCGCGAACCTTGGTGACGGCGTTACCGTTACCGACAACCACATCTTTGGCACATCGGCCTACGACGCCATCGATGTCTGCACCAACGGCAATACGGTCACGGGCAACACTATCTTCAATAGCGCTGAATCCGGCGTGCATTTGGACGCTTCCTGCGGCATTGCCTTCGGCGGCACCACTGGCAACAACAACATCGCAACCGGAAACACCATCGTGGAAAGTGCATGCGCCGGCATTCTCGTCGACACCGGCACAACCGGCAACACCACCAGGCCCGACACCTACTTCACGGTACCATTCCCAGTCACCAGTTCCACCGCCTCGTGCACCATCGTTGCAGGAACGATGCGCGCTAAGACCGCGCGCAAGTTCAGCCCAGCAAGATAAATAAGGGAATTATATAGTTAACTCCCTATGGTAGAGTGTGATGCTGATGCTGCGAACTTTCGAGTTGCGCTTGAAGCCAAAAGCTGCCCAGCGGTCCGAGCTGGCGCACATTCTGGCCGACTCGTGCGAGACCTACAACGCGGCGCTACAGGAGCGCAGGGACGCTTGGAACCTCTGCCGGAAGCAGATCAGCTATTACGACCAGCAAGCGGAACTGACCGAACTGCGTAAAGACGCGCAGTTCGCGGCCATCGCGGTGGATATTCAGCGAGAGCCGCTGCGTCGGGTGGATCGCGCCTTTAAGGCTTTCTTTCGGAGGCTGAAGGCGGGACAGAAGCCCGGCTACCCGCGCTTCCGCTCCCGCGACCGCTACGACTCCTTGGCATGGAACGCGCCTAGGCTCGATACCGATACCTTGCTGGTCCCGAATTTAGGACGTATCCGGTTCAAAGCCAGCCGCACTTTGGAAGGTCAGTTGAAGATGGCCACAGTGATCCGTTGCGGCGAGAAGTGGACGGCAAGGATCGTGTGCGACATGGGGCCAGGGCCAGAGAAGCGCCTAGTCGCAACTGCCGTGGGAATCGACATGGGCCTAACCATGCTGGCCACGCTCTCGGACGGGACGGAGATCGAGAACCCGCGCTGGGCGCGACAGTATGAGGATCGCATCGCGCGTGCGAATCGTGTGCTGGCGCGGAAGCAGAAGCGCTCGCGAAACCGCATTCGGGCGCGGGAAGTGTTGCATCACGCACACCAACGGGCGGCGAATGTCCGCAAGAACTATCTCCACCACATCTCGAAGTGGCTGGTGGGTCGCTATGACCTGATCGCCTACGAAGCCCTGAACGTCAAGGGCATGGTGCAGGGCCATTTCTCGAAGTCGATCATGGATGCTGCGTGGTCAATTCTGCTCTATCAAGTACGCTACAAGGCTGAGAGTGCTGGGGCGTATGCGGTGGCGGTGAACCCACGGGGCACAAGTCAATTTTGCTCGGGTTGTGGGGAGAAGGTTCCCAAGGAACTTTCCCAACGCTGGCACGACTGCCCGAGGTGCGGGCTGTCGCTGGGCCGCGACCACAACGCGGGACGGAACATTCTTGCGCTCGGGATGAGCGCTGCGGGGCTTTGCCCTTCAAAATCTATACGGAAGTTAAGTATATAAATCCCAGGAACACTCAGCTCCTGCCCGCGCGCGCGGGAAACAATCAAGCGTGCCTTCTCCTCATTATCGGCGGGCACGACGTACCAGGGCACGTGATGGGTGCTTGTCGCATGCAGGGCAACCAGATCATAGCCCCAAACGAACAGTGCCCAACCCCAGCCGAGGGTGTCATAAAATATGAATCGCCATGGAGCACTCCTCAGAAATTCGCGTGTAGGTGTTCAATGGCGAATGAATCCTGTTCCTCTGCCGAAAATGACTTTTGTTTTTCCTATACGTCAAGCCTACGGTGCGACCACCGTGAGCTCGACCGTTGTCGTATGACTCAGGCTCCCAGACGTGCCGGTGATGGTTATAGCCGTCGTCTTGATTCTTGCTGAGCCGCTTACCGCCAGCGTTAACGTGCTGGTAGAAGTGGCCGGGTCGGGACTAAACGACGCGGTTACCCCAGTCGGCACTCCACTCGCGCTCAGAGCGACACTCTGATCGAAGGTGTTCGTCGGATTGATGGTAATCGTGCTGGTTCCGCTGCTGCCTTGGGCGATCGTCAAGGTCTTCGGCAAAGCCGTCAGTGTAAAGTTCGGTATCACAGTAATAAGCCTGACCGTCGTCGTATGACTCAGGCTCCCAGACGTACCGGTGATGGTTATAGTCGTCCCCCCGATTGCTGCCGAGTCGCTTACCGCCAGCGTTAACGTGCTGGTAGAAGTGGCCGGGTCGGGACTGAACGACGCGGTTACCCCAGTCGGCAGTCCACTCGCGCTCAGAGCGACACTCTGATCGAAGGTGTTCGTCGGATTGATGGTAATCGTGCTGGTTCCGCTGCTGCCTAGCACGACCGTCAAGGTCTTCGGCGAAGCCGTCAGTGTAAAGTTCCCCAACGGATTCACAGTAAGCGTGATTGTTGTGGTTGCGCTCAGGGTGCCGGAAATTCCGGTAATCGTGAGCGTGGTTGTCCCCTGCGGCGTCGTGCTGCCTGCTGTCAGGGTCAGGACGCTGCTCGAAGTTGCCGGGTTCGGACTGAAAGAAGCGGCTACGCCCGTCGGCAGTTTGGAAGTTGTCAGCTTTACGTTGCCGGAAAATCCATTGTTGGGAGTGATGGTGATGGTGCTCGTGCCGCTGCCGGCACCTTTCACGATGGTGACAGCGTTCGGCGAGGCGGAGAGGCTGAAGCTCTGGACTGGAGCATTCAGGGTAAGGCTGAGCGTCGTGGTATTCGTCAACGTACCCGACGTGCCCGTGACCGTCACCGTGACCGTTCCCGTGGCAGCCGTGGCGCTGGCCATCAGTGTCAGCGTGCTTGTGGAGGTTGTAGGATTCGGGTTGAACGCTGCCGTCACGCCGCTGGGCAAGCCCGATGCCGAAAGAGTGACGTTGCCACTGAAGCCGTTCAGCGGGGCGATAGTGATCGTGCTCGTCCCGCTGCTACCCTGCGTGATGGTCACGCTGTTCGGCGAGGGTGAAAGCGTGAAGTTCGGAGTCCCGTTCACGGCGAGGCTCAACGTGGTCGTCTGAGTCAGGCTGCCCGACGCCCCGGTGATGGTCACGGTGACTGTCCCCGTGGCAGCCGTGGCGCTGGCCATCAGTGTCAGCGTGCTTGTGGAGGTTGTAGGATTCGGGTTGAACGCTGCCGTCACGCCGCTGGGCAAGCCCGATGCCGAAAGAGTGACGTTGCCACTGAAGCCGTTCACCGGGGTGATGGTGACGGTGCTTGTCCCGCTGCTACCCTGCGTGATGGTCGCGCTGTTCGGCGAGGGTGAAAGCGTGAAGTTCGGAGTGCCACTGCAACCCGGGAAGATGAACGTACCGATGGCAGTGTTCCAATTGGATCCCATGTTCAATGCTGTGGACTTCAAATATTCTTCGCTGAACCAGAAGGTGCAGTCATCGGTTGGATCGACGGTCACCGAACTGTAGTCGCCCCAGCGGTTGCCGTTGATCTGCGACCCTTCACCCGCTACCAGGACAACTTCGGATTCCAGAGTGCCCAGCGGGTCTGAAGGTACGCGACCGGCATACACAATCGAAGGATATTGGCCGGTTCCTGTCCCGGACAGGCTGTAGCCGACAGCGATGTCCTGGCTCTGGTCCATGGCCATCGCTGGCATCCAGCGATACTGCGAATCTGGCGCAAAGGTCCCGGATTGGAACACGGTGGGAGACGTTCTCAGGATCGTGGATTTCGTACCAGCGCACGCCGCTGCTGCTGCCGGCCACGACCGTGTGGCTAACCAGCAACGTCGTGTGATCGCCGAAATTGCGGTACACCAGGCGGTACATCAAACGGTCGGAGAGACCCTCCAGTTGGTCGCTGTCCGCCGTCGGCTGGGGCACGCAAGCATTGCGTTCCACGTCTGCGCAAAGCGGCGTGAAAGCGGGGACCGGAATCAGAGTTGGGCCGCTGAAGGTCGAATTACTAGGATTGTCAAAGTCAACGTGGAATGCGAACATCGACAGGTTGGCGCTGCCGTCGGGGTCAAGTTCCATAAAGAAGTTGGGAGTACCGGCCGCTGGCGGCGTGGCCCCGTCTAGATCAGACGGCAACATTCCAAACTGGCTCGAGTTCTGCTGGAAGCACTGGATGGTAGCGGCAGCGCCAGCCAGCATACTGGTGCGGTCCGCCGCGCAGACGTTCGCGCCAACGAAAGCCGCTCCCGCGATATTGAAATTGTTGAAGGTGAAGTAGTAAGCATCCGGCCATACGCCCAACTTCGGATAGTCCGGCCAATAATTGAACGGGAACGCGTACCGATTGTAGGAGCCGGTGGCATCGGCAGTCGTGGATACGGCAACGCATTCGTAATCCGGGGCCGACCTGTTGATGGCAAACTGGGACACGACCCAGCGCTGAGCGGCCGCGTCAAATCGTATGATGGTGTCGCCGCTGCTGTCGGTCTCACAGGATCCACCGAAACCTGACCAGAACGAATTTCCAGAGAGCGGACCCAATAACGTGTTCCCGCTCTTGTCGTAAACCTCGTAGGTGAGGTTGATGTATTGGACGTATTGCGTCGTGCCCGGCGCACCGTCGTTGTCCGGGGGCATGCAGTTGCAGAAAAAGTTGTCGCCATACCCGATACCGTCGAATTCTAGGTTGAAGTTCGGGGTCTGCAAGCTCGGAGAATTCTCTGCCGTCTGCAGCACTGGGTCTTTCTGCACCTTGTTGCTCCAAGGGTTATTGGGATTGACGTTGTTCTCGATCTCGTGCTCGGAAGGCGTGCCGAATTCGGGAAGCAGCGGTGCGACTTCGCGAAGTAGCGGTCCGGTGTCGTGTTTAAATTCCTTGATAACGATTGGTCCCTTAGTCACCGCTTTGGATTGTTGAGGGAACGTCGGCAGAGCCAGACAGACCATCGTTAGGAACACCACTACGGCAACTCGTTTGGCCGTCACTTTGCCTCCTTTATTTCTTTTCCCCAACCATTTCGGTTGGGTCGTAGACGCCTTCAAGGTCCAACGTCAAAGCATCGTCGGCTGCGAGCTTTCCTTCGTAGGTGCCGCCGCCTTTGATCCCTCTGAACTTGCCGGTACCACGCATGAAACTCCAGCGCCCTTTGGTGGGCGCTGGACCCTTTTCCGCCAACACTTGGCCCATGCTTTGCATCGTTAGCTTTTCACCATTGTCGAGGGTGTCTACTTCGAAACCGTGGGCATGAAGCGTGCCTTCCATTTTCTCGGTGAAGCTGACTGCCACTCCGTCTTTGGTTTTCGCGCCCATGATCACCAGCGGCTCCGTCCAGTCGCACTTGCGTTTTGCGAGCAACAGAGCGTGTCCGGGACGATCCGGAACTTCGATCGAGTACACCGGATCAGGTTTGTCGCAGCGAAGTTTGCCTCCGACCTTGACCAGATTGCCGCTTCCACCGGCATCTGCCTTCTTGGACTCTTTCTCTTTGCCTTTGTCTTTGTCCTGGGCAGTCGCCAAGATGGAAATTGCAGACAGGAATAGAACGAGATAGTGGAGGGTTGTGTGGGGCCGGAACTGCTTCACGTCAAACATTCGCTAATTCAACCTCTTTGCTTTATTCAAAAACTGCAGGGTTTGCTATATACCCGGGATTTCCTTTCTGATCTCGAAAATGGCACCATAGTACACTCGTCTCGCCCGTTCGCGACATCGTGAAACGATTTGTCATCGGGAGCACTCCCGACGGTCTGCCAGGGAATTCCGCAGCCATTCGCGAGCCGACGCAGAGGAAACTTGATTGCGCTGTGCGTGGACTGTCACCGATGAGCCCACGAGTTGCGGTAACGATTCAGTTCACCACTCGCACGCGTGAATGTTGCCCAACCAGAATATCGGCGATGCGCTCCAATTCGCGTCCATCCCAACGGGCGGCACAGCTCCTCTCTGGGCTTTCCCGTTGAACACTCGCGACAATTCCTGAGGCAGGACAATGCACGTTACTACTTCTTAGAGCGTGCGAGGCCTGGAAGTTCTTTCATGAACTGATCCAAGGACATCACTTCTGACCTCGGATCGGTCCGGTAGGATTCTTTTCCGGGGTAAAGAACGATTTGGCGAGCAGCTTGGAGGTCCGCGCAGCCGATGCAAAAGCCTTTACTAGGCACGGGGTTGCTGATTGAGCGTTTGATTTCTATCGCCCAAATGTTTTTGGGGCCGAATTCGAGCACGAGGTCAATTTCCGCTCCAGCGGATGTTCGATAAAACCATGAACGAACTGTAGCAGGTAAGCTGCTGAGAATATTCTCAATGAGCATACCCTCCCAGCATGGGCCAACGATGGGATGCCCGAAAAGTTCCTCCTGCGTGCGAATGCCGAGGAGGGCATGAACGAGGCCGCTGTCTCGCACATAGACTGTCGGAGACCGCACCAACCGCTTTCTTGCATTCGATGCCCAGGGCTGTAGTCGCCGCACCAGCAGCAAATCGACCAGAATATCCAGGTAGCGAGCGATGGTATGTCCGCTCACTCCAAGGCCTGCAGCTAGTTGGGCACCGTTGAACATCTGTCCCTGATTGTGGGCCAACATCTGCCAGAAACGACGGAGTGTCTCTGCTGGCACCCTGGGCCCGAGAGCGGGCACATCCCGCTCCAGGTAGGTTTGAATGAATGCCGTGCGCCACTCAAAGCTGCCTTCGTCATCGTCGGCAAGAAAGCTCTCGGGGAAGCCTCCTCTCAGCCACAGAGCATCTGGAGCGGAAGGGCTGGTCCCGCCAACTTCGGCAGCGGTGAACGGAGTCAGTTCCAGGTAAGCGATTCGGCCAGCGAGTGTCTCCGCCGATTGGTGCATGAGATCAATGGACGCCGAACCGAGCAATAGAAACTGACTGACTTTTCTGTCCGTTCGACGCCTGCGATCAATCAGACTACGCAGCGTCTGGAATATGTCGGGAAGACGATGTATCTCATCAAGGATTACAAGCCGGTCGCGATGTTGCGAAAGATATAGCTCAGGATCAGCGAGTTTGGCCCGATCCGAGGGAAGCTCCAAGTCAAGGTACAAAGCCTGGGGTTTAAGCTGCTCTTCCAAAGAGAGAGCCAGAGTCGTTTTGCCAGCTTGGCGCGGACCGAGCAGCGCTACAGCCGGAAAGCGCTGCAGCAAGTCTAGCAACCTGGCTTTGGCTACCCTTGGAATCATCCTTGTAATTATGCCACGTCATCGCATAATTGCAATGGTACTGCTGAGGTCGGTTGGCGTCCCGGTGTCCTATACGCCCATTTCGCCTGCTCGCGACTCGACGCCTTTCCCTCCCAGGTTATGATTCTTTGACAGTAATCATGGCCGAAGTAGCGGTCGAATAGATGGCTGGGTCGGACCGAGTCCACCCGGAAAGATTAGCAGCGAGCCTTGGTTGGCGATGAAAAGCATTCTTCAACGAGAGCGAAAAGGCGCTCTTCTCCGAGTGCACGCAGTCGTGCGCCCAAAGAAGCCCTTGACAGAGCCGTCACCTTCATAGATGCACCACTACACGAAAAGAGGGAGTGTCCTATTAGGACACCACCCGAAAAGACCAGCGATTGACGGAGAAGGGCCTTTCGGATTACTATCACGCAAGGTCATCTCCGAAGGGTGGGTGTTTGCCATGATCAGGGCTCTATACTTGAAGATCCTGAGCGGCATGATGGTCGTGATTTTTCCGGCTGCCTTGTTGGCAGCGGACCAACCTGCTGCCATGCTCTACAGCCATGGAACCGCATTGCTCAATGGCGACAGCATCACAAGGTCGTCGGCTATTTTTTCCGGCGACTTGGTACAGACCACCGCGGACTCGGCTGCCAACATCAACGCTTCAGGCTCCATCGTCTTGGTTCTGAACGACTCGCTGGTTACGTATCGAGGCAACGCCGTCGAGTTGGAGCACGGAGGCGTAACCGTATCGACCTCGAAATTGCTGGCGACTCGCGCTGGCAACGTCACCGTGTCACCCTCCGCTAGTGTTTGGACCGAATTTGAAGTCAGAGACGTGGATGGCAGGGTCCAGATCGCGGCGCGAACGGGCGACCTGACCATCTGCGACGACACCGGGACCAGCACGCTGGCACAAGGTCAGCAGACCACTCGAGACGAGTCGCAGCCGCAGGACGAAAATAACAAAAAGAAAAAGAAAAGAGCAGCTCGAACCGGAGCCGCTGCTGGCGCGGGGGGAGGAGCCCTTAGCTCTCCCGTGGCGCTCGCAATTGCCGGGGGCGCGATTGTCGGTGGGGCAACATGGGTGTTAATCCAGAGCGCGCCACCTGTGAGTCCATCGAAGTAGCCCGATAAACCAGAGTGAGTCCCCAGAACGCCTAGGGTGGGTTTCGTGCGTCCTTGGCTGCGTCCGAGAATTCCACCGGTCCCCAGTGTATTTATTCCATTGAAGAAAAAGAGAAAATTTTAGCGAGATTGCTGTTCGGCATACGGTGCGCTGTCTGCCCTTCAACCTCCTGTTGTTGTAGAGGCCCAGACTTGCGGGCAGAGAACGCAATGCAGTCAGCCTAGAAATCCTGGTATACGCTTCCGTTTAGAAGTGCCAGACAATGCCAAGGCCGGCGAAAATATTGTGTTGGCGGCTCTTGCCCGTGTTCACATTGAGTTGCGGCACCCCCGACCAGAAGTCTCGACCCTCACCGCGCAGGCTGAATCTATGGAAGATCTTCACATCGAGTCCGAAGCCTGCTTGGAGTGCGCCGGTGTTAGTCCCTGTTTGGCCCGAGTTATGGCCTCCGAAGAGCAAAGTAGAGCTTGCTGCGAAATGGCCGTACCCGCCACCTAAACTGACCCAAGGAGAAATTGCCTGTTCGGGAAAGACGTTCAACCGTAGTGCGGGAGTCACGAAAAAGGATGCGTACTTTTCCGGTATTCTGTTGGGTGGCGCGGCGTGCAAATCCTGGTCGGGGTTCACCACGAACGGAACTTCCAGGGTGAGGGAGAAGTGGTCTCTAGCCATGAAGCGCTGGGCATAATTTATTTCGAAGCTCAATCCGTTGCTGAAGCGCAGGTCCGGATCATAAGCGGGCGCGCCTTGGATGCGCTGATCGCTGGTGAAGGTACGCCCAATGATCCCCGACAATTCGTTCCTGTGTTCTTTCTCTTGCTCTTGCGCCTGGGCCACGAAGATGCAGGCTGCCACCAGAGCCCCGATGGTGATGTGTTTCAGCGACATTTCTCCTCCTCAAGTCGGTGGTTCGTTGCGACGCAAGTTTCCGCCTCGCGCCTAGGGTAGCACAGCCCTGTTTTTTCCGTCGCGCACTTTCCAACCACAGGTTTGTCCGTTGAACTATCGAATACGGCCCAGCTTCACTACAGTCCTTCCAAATACTTTGAGGCAGCATTCAATTATATTGGCCGCGCCAACGAGTCGCCATTGTCAGACCGAGTCCGACGGCCTCCAGTTCCTTCATTCCCGATGACTCGAGCGCCGGGGTTTGGATGACTCAGCCAAAGGCCTGGAAGCAGCCAACCCGCAAAGCACATAAAACAGCGCAGCATTCGCCGGGATCTGCAAATTGAAATCCACGAAGCTATGGAGCAGAATTCCCGTACACCCCAGCACAGCGGCGAGGGAGACCGCCGCATCCCATTGGAATTCCCAGCGGCGAGAGGTCGGTAATCCGTATCGGTACAGGCGCACGAGAAACCACAGCATCAGCCCGAAGCCGAGCAAGCCGGTCTCCACTAGCAGCTGCGCATAGTCGTTATGCGCTTCATTTACGAACAGGTTCGTATGGAAGCTGCGGTAACTTGGATAGACCGTGGGGAAGGTTCCCAAACCCCACCCGAACACCGGACGTTCTGGCGAACATTCTTAGGCTGTCTTTGGTCATCTCCAGACGCGTGCCAGGGCTCATATCTCCGAGACGTCCCAGCACCTCCTGCCCTTTCTCTACGAAAATCAGCAAAGCCAGGATAAAAACGCACACTGCCATTGATCCCAGCGCTATGCGGGGGCTTCGCCTCTTCCCGAAAGTCAGTGCTGCGAACAGCACCATTTCGAGAACGAAAGCAAGCATTCCTCCGCGCGAGCCGGAAAGGAAAATCGTGCCGGCCATCAATACGGCGCAAGAGCCGACCAAGACTCGCTTTCCGCCCTTCAGCAAGTGACCCATGCTGAGCACAAAGGGAATCGGTACCAGCATCTCTATCAGGCCGGCATAGTGGTCGTGGTTGACGTAACTTCCATAGATCGAGCCAGGGAACTGCGGACTATGGACCCAGAAAATTTTGCCGTTGGAGGTGAACTCCTGGGCAAGCGCAAAAAAGGCGTAACCGGCCCCGAAAACAATCATTACGAGAGCGAATATTCTGCGAGCACCTTCCTCTCTGACGCATTCCGCTCCAATCAGCAGCACAATCCCATAGGAGACGTATTGAAGTGCTTCGTATTCAGTAACGTACTCGTAGGCAGACCTGCGCAGCACGATCTGCGCGAGGATGAGTCCGAAGAAGAGAAATGCCGGTAGGTAGAGAGGATTCTGCGAGAGCTTCAGTTCCTTGGAAACAAGCTGCTTTCCCGCCCACACAAGAAATAGAACTGCCGCACCGGCCTCGAAGGCGAAAGTCGACCACTCATCGACCGCACCGAACGCCAACACCGCAAGAATCAGGAGGACGCACAGACCGAGAACAAGGACCCACTGCAGGATCCCTGACGGACGAACGAACTGGCGCTCCGAATCAATAGAATCAATCGTATCGACAATCGCATACGATGATATTTTCAGCATTCGGCCCCTTGTGCTATTTCTCCACTAGCCTGAGATCGTCGATCCAAAGCTTGCCTCGGATCAGGGGGTTCGCAGGCTGGCGGACAATTTTCAACAATACCAGATTGGTGTTCGGGCCGGTTTGGAATCGTGCTTTTTGCAGACGCCAGGGATTGGTGCCGAGTAAATCATCGGTGAGAACGTAGGAAGCATTGGTGTAAGCATCCACGATCGCAAACCGCGGACCGCTGGCAGTCTCCAGTTCTTCCGTCCTGTATTCCGCACTAAACTCGTAGTCGGTGTTTGATTTTACTGGGATGAACTGAGAGATTCCTGCTTCCGAGGCACTTTGCCCGTCGAAAGTGACGGAGAGCGATCGTGTTCCGCTGTGGAACTCACTGGTATCGATGGCCAGGATCACATGGGGTTTCGATTCGTACCACCAGTCAAATCCACCGTTTAGCAAGTTCTCCTCGAATCCCCCGTTTACGATCAAGTTCTCCCGCGAGGGAAGGTATGGCTGAAGGGACGGATCGAGGACGGCCAGTTGCTGCCAGGCAGTTTGTGTGGCTGCGACCTCCTGCTTCGCGATGAGAAACCGAAAATAGGGAAATGCCAGCTTCGTCGAAAACTCTTGGTTTAATGCGATCAGATGGTTCCAGACGTTTTCCGCGGCGGTTACTTCCTGTTTGGAGATAAGCAAATTTAGAAACGAAAGGTACAGATCCGGTCTTCGTGGCAGCGCCCGATCAAGAATCCGATTCGCGTCGCCGGTTGCACGCCAGCAGAGGTGGAGAGCAGAGTCAACCGCCTCCGGATCGTTTGCGAGAACAACGCGAAAATTACGAAGTGCCCTTTCCTGATCACCCTGAACCAAGAAGAAGTTTGCGGCCTCCCAGGCGACATGCGGTGTCGTTGGGTCCGCTTCCACAGCCTGTTCGACGCTCTGTTCCTGCTCGCTGGTGTCGCCAGCCACCTGATAGGCACCCGCCAAATCCAGCCAGTACCGCGCTACATATGGGTTCAAATGCACGGCTGTCCGATAGCTAGCAATAGCATCACTCAGATTTGCGCCGGATAACGCCAGACTTCGGCCGAGCAGTTCGCGATATTCAGCGTTCGATGGTTCCAGCCGGATTGCTTCCTGAAGATTCGACAAGTCTGGGATCGCTGCCAAACGAGATGCTCGGTATGGGCGCAGAACCATGTGCAGATAAAGTCCCACCAAAACCAAGCAAACCACGGCGAAAGAAATCTCGCGGAGCTGGGACCGCAATTCAATCCGCATCTGACCTACACAGGACTGCAATGAGTGTGTGATTCTAAGCCGGCAGCTCGGCTGCCCGCAAATGTCCACTATCCATGCTACGAGTCTTTGCCGACGGCCGAAGTCCCGTTTCGGGGCGAGTCATCTTCGTAATATCTGCCGTAGTGCTTCGAGTCATACTGGTAGTAGTAGCTACTGCCGGAGTGAAGATCGAAGGCGTTGACGAGGACCCCCGTGATTCGCGCATTTACATGAGACAGCAAATCCCGAACCCGACGAAGCGCCGCTTTCGTCGTCTGGCTTGACCTGACAACCACGAGTACTGAATCAGCGTCGACCGACAGAAGCACTGCATCTGTCACCGAGAGTGCAGGCGGCGTATCAATGACTATGTGGGCGAATTCCTCTCGCCATCGTGCCAGGTAGTCCTTCATGAGATTCGAACCCAGCAGCTCGGCGGGCTGAGGAGGCGGAGGACCGGCAGTCAGCACGAATAAGTTGGGAATCTCGGTTGACACGATGGCATCTTCGGAACCGTCGCCACCTGTCATCAAGGTGCTCAGTCCTGAAGTGTTTCGCAATCCAAGTGCCTTGTGAATACCGGGCCGGCGAAGATCCGCGTCCACCAGTAGGACTCGTCCGCCACGCTGAGCAAGTACTATCGCCAAATTGATGCTTGTTGTCGTCTTGCCCTCTTGGGGCAGAGCACTGGTTGCCAGAATTACCCTCGGTGGGGAGCCGGGCGAGGAAAGCAGAATGGAAGTGCGCAGCGCTCGGTAGGCTTCCGCCAATTCGGACCTGGGACGAGCGAAAGCAATCAGTTCTAGGGAATCAGCGGACTCGGACGACTGCGAACTCAACAACAACCGCGGATGACCATTCTTACGGTTCTTTGCGCTTAGTCTCGTGCTCAGTGGGATGATCCCCAGTGATGGCAGAGTGGAAATGATCTCCGCCTCTTCCGGCGTCCTCACGGTGTTGTCGAGGCTCTCCAAAACGAAAGCTAACCCGACCCCTCCAAACAAACCGAATACTAAACCGAGTACGATGTTCCGCGGGATGTTCGGAGCCGAAGGTGATGTAGGAACGCGGGCTAGGTCTACGATGCCGATATTGCTCGATCTGAGTCCGGCAGAAACGCCCGCCTCCTTGAGCTTCTGAAGCAAACCTTCATATAGCTGCCGGTTGGATTCGGCATCGCGCTTCAAAAGGTTGTACTCAATGGCACTCTCGTTGAGGTGGTTGGCTTCTTGCTTCTGGACATCAAGTGCGGTACTCAGCAATTTTTCGCGCTGAAGGGCAGAGAGGTAGTCATTCTGCACCCTTGAGGCGATCCGCTTGTCCTCCGCCTGAATCGATTCTTCCACCTGCTTCAATTGGTTGCCAATCTGCATCACCTTTGGATACGAAGAACCAAATTGGGTAGTGGCCTCAGCGTACTTCATCCTGAGATCGCTCTCCTGCGTCCTCAGTTGGTTGATGAGAGTGCCGGTCTCCGCCTTCGAAAAAAATTCAGGATCGCCGGCAGATGCGAGCTTGTATACAGATTCTTTTTGGATTCTGTCGCCTTCCGCGACCGTTAGTTCCTTGTTCAACTCATCGAGCTTGGAAGTGACGATGTTCTGCTTTTCGTCAATTCCGAGAATGTTGTGCTCCTTCTGGTATCGGACAAGCTTTTCCTGGGACGTTTCGACCTTCAGCGCCAAGTCGGCAAGCTGCTGCGACAACCATTCCGAAGTTTGCATTGTGGATTCAAACTTCGTCTTGAAATTCTGTTCGATATAAGTGTTGATCAGCATGTTGACTATCTGCGCAGCAAGTCGCGGATCTGGATGCGAGTAATGGATCTCTACGATCCGGGTCCTGGGGACCACGCTTAGCTTGAGACCACTTCGAAAGCGAGCGAGCAACGATGATTCGAAGGGAGCATCCACTTGCAGAGAGTTCAAAGGCGGCTCGGTACGCGGTTGGGCAGCAGTTCCTGCAAACGCTGGGTCATTGTTTAGCTTCAGGTTCTTGATCACCTGAAACGCTATGGCGTCGCTCTGCAGGATCTTGACTTGCGTTTCCAGCGCGACGGTATATTCTTCATAATCCCCGATGCCACCCTGATCCGAGTCTTTGAAACCCAAATTCACTGAGTTCTCGTGATTGACTGCAATTCCTCCCGTCGCGTCATAAACCGGCGTCATGCGTAGGGTGTAGACAGTGACCAGAGTAGTAAGGATTAACAATGTGGATATGACCGTCCACTTACGTTTTTTCAGAATTCCCCAGTACTCACGAAGAAAGGAACCTTCCGCGGAGAGGGAAGCATAACTTCCACTGGGATCTCTTGGATACTGAAGCGCAATCGGCAGTTGCTCGACAGCTGGGATGTCACTACGGCGGCGCACGATCCCTGAATCCATCAACTATTCCTCAATCGGCCTGCAAACGACAGCAATCCTCAACCTGATAGCTTGAGAACGAACACGTGGGGGACGAATGACCCGATTTGCAAAGCTGATTAACTTTCCGGATTATACCACGAACGCTCAGGTCTCAATTCGAGTTTGAGCTGGGATCAAAATGTAAACTAACGCGTCTTGGGCCTGCCCCCTGGGGTGAGACAAACGGTTAAGACACAGTTTGCCGTTCGATGAAAATCCGTCGACCGGCAACGCGAGTTTTAGCGCACCCCTGCGAACCGGTTGGTAAAGCGGAGGCGGGCCATGCTCCCAAGAAACTCCAAGTTGGGGAGGTGGCGTCATCCGGCGTGAACGGGCGCGAGGGTGGTATAGCCAAGAGCGTGAGCCAGGGCTTTCAGTCTGGTTTCTGCGCGTTGGCGGTGCCTGCTTTCTGCTCTGGCGAAAACGCTTTCGTCATAGGGCTCTCTGGTCGTGAGCATGTGGTAAATGATTCGGGCCAACTTGTGCGCGGAGGCGGTGATTGCTTTGGGAGCCCCGAGCCTGGTTCGCATGCGACGGTCGAACTCGCCCAGAGCTGATTCACTCTTTTGGAAGCGACTGAGCGGCCATTCGGAGGGTCACGGCAACGCGGTTCTTGACCTTTCTCGTTCCGGTCCAAAGCACCCCAGCAGTCACAAGCAAGCGTTTTGAGAATTTACTTATGGGAAGTTTTCGCTTCCGCCGAGATGTGTACTCTCGCCGGCTGAGTAGCGGAGGGCGGACCCACGATCATGTCCCACTGCAATGGTGTTCCGCTGCGCACATCGCGTGTGGCTTGACGTCCCAGCACCTCTAGTAGGTGGCGCGGGTGCAGGCCATGTGCCGGGCGGATGGACCGTACGTTCTTCTCTGTGAATGTTTCCCCCGCCTTGACATCGGCCACGATGAAAAGTGAGCGACGGAAATTCAGCATCCCCAACTCGCTGGAGGTGGGACCGTAGTGGATAGCACCCAGGGAGCGCTCCGCCGTCCGAATCGCGCTAACCATGGCCCGGAATTCGTCGGGCTCCGCGGAGAAAGCGCTGTCCGGTCCCGGAGCCAAGCGGCTGGCGGTGAAATGTTTCTCGATAATGCACGCGCCCAAGGCCACGGCAGCAATGGCAGTTCCGCAGCCCAACGTATGATCGGAGAAGCCCACTGGCACTTCGAAACGGGCGGCCAGGTCGGCCAGGGTGCGAAGGTTCGCGTGCTGGGGCTGAGCGGGATAAGAACTGGTGCACTTGAGCAGGCAAATCTCCGCGGCGCCAGCCCGCCGCGCGGCTGTGACCGCCTCTTCGATCTCGGCGAGCGATGCCATGCCGGTCGAGAGGATCAGCGGCTTGCCAGTGCGCGCCATCTTCTCAATGAGCAGGATGTCCAGCAGGTCGGGCGAGGCGATCTTGTGGGCAGGCACTCCCATTCGCTCAAGAAAATCCACCGCTGTGGGATCGAATGCTGAGGCGAAAAACTGTAGGCCCAGCTCGCGGGCGATGGCTTGCAGTTTCGGCTGCCACTCCCAGGGAGTAAAACTCTCCTGGTAGAGATCGTGAAGCGTTCTGCCGTCCCACAAAGTGCCGCCTTCGATCCTGAACCATTCTTCGCCGGAGGGAATGGTGATGGTATCGGCAGTGTAGGTTTGCAGCTTGATTGCATCGGCGCCGGCATCCTTGGCCAGGTGCACGAGCTTCACCGCTGCATCGAAACTCTGGCCGTGGTTGCCGGAAAGCTCGGCGACGACGAACACCGGCTGGCCCGGGCCCATCAGGTGTTCACCGATGCGAATGGGAGGCACTCCGTTCTGCACTGTAAGACTCCTATCCGCCATCGATCACGCTACGGATCAACTCAAAAGCCTCGGCGGCCACGCAACCCACGACCGTGCCCCAGCGGCGGGCCACAATCTCCAACCCTTCCAACGAGCGGGGATGGGGAAAGGTTCGCATTTCGGCCTCATAGCAAGCCAAAGCGCGCTTCTTGACCTCGATGGTGGATTCTATGTCGAAGAACGTGTTGGGCTGAAAGCAAGGCGTTATGCGATGGAACGACCAATCGGTCGAAGAGGGGATCTCAAACGCGTAGAGGTTGCGAACACAATGGCCTTCGATGGGGCGGGTGGCGGTCAGCACCGCCCGATGCGTAACGTGGTGGTCCACGTTAAGATCGGCACAACCGTGCGTGAAAATCGTGTTGGGAGCATGTTGTTGGATCAGTTCTTCCACGATTTTTACCACGTCGAGAATGGGGAGGGTATCGAAGCGGTTGTCGGGTAGGTCGTACAGGAACAGGTCTTTGACGCCGAGGGCGTCGGCAGCGCGCCGGCTGTGCTCCCGCAAATGGCACAGCAGGGAACGGTCGGCCTGCTCGCGGGTACGGTAGCGGGAGGTGACGCCCTCGCCCAGGATGGCAATCTTGACGTCGTGACCTTCTGCACGCAGTCGTGCCATGGTTCCACCGCAGCCGAGGACTTCGTCATCAGGATGGGCCGCGACCACCAGAACGGTGCCGAGGTAGTGATTCACCGCTCGTTTCGAGGTCATTACGTCCTGGGGATAGATGGAATAGGTAAAATGGGCCGATGGGCATAAGCCCGAGTCTGACTTGGATTCAGTATAGCCTGCTTTGGCGAAAGCCCGAGAGGCGGGGAGATTGTCTTGGCGAATACAAGCGACGATTCGGGTGAGATTCCATTCCTTGAAGGCAGCTTGGGTTCCCAGGCGAATCGCCTCGACCCCTAAACCTTTACCAGTTTTCTCTTCGACCAAGTAGACGGAGATAACCGCCAGGTCGTTCGTGTGATCGAAGCGCACTTCCCCGATGGGCTCGTCGCCCTGAACGACGACGAAAATCTTCTGGTCAGGATTGTTGAGCGCGCGGGCGTACCAAGATTGGTGCTCCTCCCAGGTCACGGGTCTCTGGGTCGTGCTCCGCTTGATAAAGAAGGGATCGTTTCGCCACTGGAAAGTTCTTTCGATGTCGTCGGGACGGGCGAGTCTGAGGTAGATCTTTTTTATGGCGTCTGTCATGAATCAGCAATCAAGTCCGTTAAGATTGCAGTGCTTCCGGTGCACCGGGCCTAAAGTGGCGGTTGTTTCGGCCAACGGTGCATAATCATCCAAGGCCAAACTTTCGACCGAGTGCGGCATCCACTGACATGTGATCGAGCTGGAGGACTTTCCAGCCACGGAACAGATCATCGATCATACCTCGAGTATAGTAGCAACAATAGCCCACAGCCTCTACCTCTACTTGCCTACTATATGGCGTGAACATGAACCTGCCGCCGGGCACCAGAACGTTGCGAACGTTGGCAATCGTCTCTTTCGCAATGTCCCGCAGTCTTGATCATTTCGAATACTCACCGACGACCTTGTGGACCGCTTCGATGACGTCCTGCACGTCCTGGTCGCTCATGAGGGAGAACATCGGCAGGCTAAGGATTCGTTCGTAGGCTGCCTCCGCGCGCGGGCACAGGCCGACCGCCGTCCCCTGGTGTTCGCGATAGTAGGGGTGGAGGTGGACAGGAATGTAGTGCACGTTGACGCCGATCCCCTCCGCGCGCAAAGCTGCGAAGACTTCCGCGCGCGACGTCCGGAGCCGCTTCATGTCCAACTGGACCACGTAGAGATGGTAAGCGTGCTTGACTCCGGGAAGCGCGGCCAGAGGGCGGATGGCAAAGAGTTCGCGGAAAGCGGCATCGTACTGAGCGGCAATCGCCCGGCGGCGCGCCAACCACTGCTCCAGCTTGCGAAGTTGGCTCAAGCCCAGGGCACACTGTAGGTCGGTTAGTCGATAGTTGTATCCCAGGTCCACCATCTCATAGAACCATGAGCCCGCTCTCTCGCGCTGGCGGTGATCGCTTCCGATGCCATGATTGCGGAATCGGCGCAATTTCTCGGCGAGCCCACGGTCGTTGGTGGTCACCATTCCGCCTTCCGCGGTAGTGATGTGTTTGACGGGATGAAAGCTGAAGGTGGTCAGGGTGCTGAGGCCGCCCACAGGCCGTCCTCCGGACGTGGCACCAAGCGCGTGACAGGCATCCTCGATGACGGCCAGCCCATGCTTCTCCGCAAGCTTGAGGATCTGGCGCAATGCGACCGGTTGGCCCGCGTAATCCACCACCACTAAGGCCTGGGTCCGCGGAGTGATGTGGCGCTCGATTTCGGCGGGATCGATCAACAATGTATCGGGATCAACGTCGGCGAACACCGGCCGGGCGCCGCAGTACAGCAGGCAATTTGCTGAGGCACAGAAAGTGATGGGAGTGGTGACGGCTTCTTCGCCGGGTTGGAGACCCAGGACGGCGACGGCGCCATGCAGAGCGGCGGTACCAGAGCTGAAACTTACGGCGTGACGGGCCTCCGTGGTCGCCGCAAACGTTGTTTCAAATTCCTCAATCTTGGGGCCGGTCGTCAGCCAATCAGAGCGCAACACATCCACGACGGCGGCAATGTCGTCTTCGTCTACCCACTGTTTGCCATAGGGCAGAGGCGTGGAGCGTACGGGAGTACCGCCCTCGATGGCTAGCTTTGCGGTTCGGGTAGGCACGGGGTTATGCCAAGCAACCTCTCGAGTTCCTCAGTGCTGAGCCAATGAGAATTGTTGTCACTAGTGTAGCGGAAGCCATCCAACAGAGGCTTGGCTTCAGCCCAGTTGCCATTGGAGCGCGCGTGATGTGGATAGATGACGAACATCTCGGGCATCTCCAAGGTATGGCGAGCTTCGTCTTCCGAGATTAGGACTTCGTGCAGCTTTTCGCCGGGACGAATGCCGACGTAGTCAATGTCCGCGTCGGGCGCTAGGGCCTTGGTCAGATCCATAATTCCCATGCTGGGGATGCGGGGAACAAAGATCTCTCCGCCTGTCATTTTGCTCAGGCAGTGAATGACGAAACGTACACCCTGCTCTAGAGTCAGCCAAAAACGAGTCATTCGACGGTCGGTGACGGTGAGGCGGCCGCGCTTGGCCTGTTCCAGGAAGACGGAGATGACGCTGCCGCGGCTGCCGATCACGTTGCCGTAACGCGAGCAACTGAACCGGGTGCCCTGTCCGCCGGAGTAGGAGTTGCCGTGCACGAATAGTTTCTCGGCGCACAATTTGGAAGCCCCGTAGAGATTCACAGGGTTCACGGCCTTATCGGTGCTGATGGCCAGCACCTTCTTGATGCCGCGGTCGATGGCGGCGTCGATCACATTCTTGGCGCCGACCACGTTGGTCTGAATAGCCTCAAAGGGATTGTACTCGCAGGCCGGGACCTGCTTGAGCGCAGCGGCATGAATGACGATATCGACGTCAACGAAAGCGCGCCGGAGGCGCTCGGCGTCACGCACGTCGCCCAAGAAATAGCGCATCGGCGACCCTGCGCCATCCGAAAATTTCCGCCGCATATCGTCTTGCTTAAGTTCGTCGCGGCTGAAGACTATGAGGCGTTTGGGGCGGTATTCTCCGAGGACAATTTCAATAAATTTCTTACCGAACGAGCCCGTACCACCTGTGATGAGAATACTTTGATTGTCCAATGTCATGGGCCTACCGAGAATGCAGTTGCGCTTGGATTGTAAAGTTTGTTCATTTCTCACGAAAGTACCGAGAGTATATCTTACAATCATCTTACGATTCAACGAGAAAAGCGGCAGCTTTCCGTAATCCGTCCGTAGCGATGGGGGAGTTTGGCGGGAGTGGGATTGACAAGGGGTAGGCCTGGAAAGGAAAAGGGGAGGAACACCAGATGGGCGCTGATTACGGTGGACAAACTAGATTTCATCGATGTCGGACCTGTTGTATAATCCGCAAGAAAAACCTCACGTTAAGTCCGGCCGGCAGTTTGGAGGAATTTTAGAACCATGGCCACACTTCTTTTCCCAGCGCATCGCGGATTAGTCGACATCGCTGCTGTTTTTGCTTCCGAAATGAAGCGCCGGCGTAAAATTAGATCCATAGCTCTTGTCCACGGCTCAGGTGATGAGAAGCGGGCCCGCGAGACTCGGGCGTTTGACGAGGTTATCAATGTACTGCAGGGTCTGGAGTTCTCGGGGGCGGAAGCGCGGCTTGCCGCCAACTGTGACAAATTGGCAGCATTTGAAGCCGGAATTTCTGAGGAGACTCTTTGGCAATTCATAATCCAAGACTCGCGTCCCCAGTTTCGGCGCTATAGCCATGCACAAAACGTCGAATATTTGAGTCATTGTTTAAAGGTGCTGCAGTCCGTCTTCGCGCGCCACTCTATTACAGCGGTAGTCGGCGAACTAACCATGCCATGCTATCGGATTGCATACTGTATGTGCGGTCCGGGGAGGCCGTTCTTGTTTCCGCTTACTGCGCGCTTCTTCAATAGGTTCTACTTCGATCCGACGCAGTATCTTGAATGGCCAGAATGCATCGCAACTTACCAGAGATTTATGCGAGAAGAAATCCCTCAGGATGTACTATCGGAAGTGGACCGGGTGATCAAGGGGATTGAAAGTAGCACATTTCGTCCTGAATACATGCCGGTTTCCGAGCCTTCTCCAACCGCGGGCTTACGCCTCGAACTCAATCCATCAACCTGGGCTCAGCATGTACGCGAGACCTGGTACAACGCTTTGCGTGATGGTGCGAAGAACCCTCAGTCGATGCATTGGAGCTACTGGACACCACCGCGAAAGCTGTTCAGATGGTTACGGCGCACCGCGAGCCGTTCGTATTACTATCACTACGCTCTTACTCGCCCACCTGAGGGTGTTGCATACGCGCTCTTCCTCCCTAACACTGACCCCGAGTACACGGGGGATGTTCAGGGCTGGCCATTCTACGACCAAGCTGCGTTGGTGCGAGTTATCGCCCAAAGCCTTCCCGCCGGCATGCTCCTCCTGGTGAAAGATCATCGGGCGATGGTGGGACTGCGCTCTTTGGATTTTTATCGGCGGATAGTCAGACTGCCTAATGTTCGCCTGGTCGACGCAACTGTCAACTCTCAGGCTCTCGTGAAAACTAGCGATCTTGTTCTAACCGTAACCGGCACCGTGTCTATGGAAGCACTTTGTCTAAATAAACCGGTCATCATGTTTGGGCGCGTGTTTTTCACTTCGTTTGAAGGTGTGACGGTCGTTCGAAATCTATTCGATCTTCCAGGGACGCTTGCGGAGTTGCTGAAGTCCACCAGGAGAGGGGTTGATTTAGGACGGCTACGTTCCGCACGCGCCGCGTTGGCTGCCATTTATCTTTGTTCTTACCCCGGAACGTCTCACCGATCTCTATGAGAAGCCACACTCTCTTTCGGATGAGGCGCGTGCCCGGTTCGGTGCCGCGCTCGACACCGAACTGGATCGTCGCGGCCTCCTCACGTGCGATAGAGACATGGCTTCTACTCATGATTCAAGCTTAATACGCGCGATTTGATCCAGGCTATATCGGTGCTGCCATTCAGGCTAAAACTCGATCTATCCGATGGAACTGCATTGCATGAAGCAGGATTTCGTGCCGGCGTGCTGCAGGAAGGAAATCGACTGCGCGTCAGATCCCAATTCGAAACAGGGGAATACCGATTCTACGTTTTTGGCCGACTCTACTGCAAAGACCCGGAAGAACTTGCAGCCTGGATAGCACGATTTTCGCCTGAGAAGATCGCCATTTGGGCTCGGGAGATGGATGGAGATTACTTCGTGATCTCCTTGGACCCGAGGAATCAACGGGCCTGGTTGATTAATGATCGAAATGGTGGAAGTCGGGTTTACTACTCGCAGCAGGGAAGTATCCTCTGCTTTTCCAACTCGCATCTTCAGCAGATCTCGCTGCTTGACTCCCCTAGAATCTCATCTTTCGGGGCGTTCCAACTCTTGACTTCCAATTATGTATTGGACCCGTACTCTCTCCTTGAGCACGCGAAAGTCGGGGTGCCTGGCCAAATCGTTAACTTTTCGGTCAAGGGCTTAAGCAGCATCGGATACTACGTTCCGGTAAAACTGGACTCAGACTACTATGATTCCGAAGAAGAGTGCGTGCGCGCCCTGGATTCTGCGTTAGAAAGCACATTTGCTAAACTGATCAGTCCCCACCGGTCACCCTGTGTGCTGCTTTCTGGTGGCATCGATTCGGTTTGTATGCTCCGCTACATTTCTCAGCTTGCGCCGGGACGTGTTCGCACTCTGACATTTGCGGTGCAGGGCAGTGATGACGAACGCAGGCCGGCTAAGATCGCTGCCCGGCATTTCAATAGCGACCATCACGAACTTACGATAAATCCACAGAATGCAGCACGTCTGTATGTGAGGTCCATTTTCGAATCCGATTCACCTAACTATTCCTTCTTTTTCGGGTTGTCCGGCAGGGATTTTTTGGAAGGATTGGGTGGAGATCACAACGTCTTTACCGGGCAAGATACTCGTTTACATACCCCAACGCTAGATTGTCCGAGGGAACTCGGGATATACCTCAATCGGCGAGATTCGGGGAGTCGGCGGTTGCTTCGCTCCTGTGCTGAGAGTGCAGCTCAACTGCTGCAGTGCTGGCCCTTTTACCCGCAGGGTTACCTACGTTATTGGGCGAAAAACCTGCATAAACGAGTGGATTTCAAAGACTATGTTGCGTGCTCATTGTTATCATGGTCACCGCCCGTCGAAAAGGCCGATTATGAAAACTATTGGAATGCGTTGCTCAATGAGCTTCCGCATTTTTCGCCGGCCGACCGTTTGCAAGAAGTATTCAAGAAGCTTGTAGCATTCGAATACCGTCTCCAGTACTCTGACGACATGCAAGTTGCCGTTTGCAGCGTGAGCGGCAATCGGACGGAACTCATGCTGCCATTTTATGATTGGGAGATGGTGGAGGCTTCAAATCGAGTTCCCTATCATTTAGGGATGAAGCCAATATTAACCCTACGCTCCTGGTCGCGCATTCCGCTTGTACGAAAGCGTATCCTACGGAAACTTCTTAGCGGATCCGTGCCGCCGGAAATTCTTTATCGCTCCAAGGCCACACGCTCTACCTTGTCTCTTTTCTTCAATGGAGACCTCGCGCCAGTTGTGCGTGCCATTCTGGACAGTTATACCCCAGACCTTCTGGACTCAATAGACCCTCTCGTCGGTTCTATTATTCGAGCGCGCGTTGAGATATTTTCGTCGAAGAGAACGTTTGTAGCACAAGATGAGATGTTGTTATGGTCGGTGTTACAGATCTGCCATCTTGGCCTTCTGCATCGAGCATGCTGTCTCTCAAAGCACAACATTTCTAGCGAACTTGAAGCACTTCTTGGCACTGTAATAGACACGAGATGCAATGTCGGTGTGTTGCAGAGGTAACTGTTGAGAATGGCTGCTATCATTCAAGCGCGCTTTGGCAGCAAGAGGCTGCCGGGCAAGGTTATGGAAGAGATCTTGCCGGGTCGCACAATGCTCGATATATTAATCGAGCGAGTGTGCTCAAAAAAAAGATTGACCTATTGAGCCTTGCATAATATAGTTACAACGGAAACAGTTCTGCCTGCCGCCAGAAGGCGATGACCAACGTGGGTCGCTTGCGCATGCGGCGCAGAGCTTTGCGGGCATAATGGCTTAACTGGCCAAAGTTCTGCGGGCAGAAGTTGGGCAGTTCGTGTTGCTTCCAGTGCGACCACAGGTACTCGACCGGATTCAGTTCCGGCGCATAGCCGGGAAGAAACTCCACCCACAAGCGCCCGCGCTGCTGGCGGATGAACTCCCAGGTCATGCGGCTGCGATGGCCAGTTAATCCGTCCCAGACGACCAGCAGCTTGCCCGGAATGTGGCGCAGCAAGTGCTCCAGGAACTCAATGACCTGCGGGCTGCGAATGGTCCCGGGAAAGAGTCGGAAGTAGAAGTTCCACCACGTCACCCCCGCCATGGCCGACAGCGTCTTCCAGTTGAAGTGATATTGCAGCACCGGCGTCTGTCCCTTCGGGGTCCAGGTGCGACAGCGGTGCGGGCGTTCGCTCAGTCCGCTTTCGTCGATGAAGACGATGGTGCGGCCCTCTTTTTGGGCTTTTTTTTAATCTCCGGCCAGCGCTCCCGTTTCCAGCGCCGGATTTTATCTTCGTCGCGCTCCAGCGCACGTCCTACCGGACGCTGGCAACTCCAGCCCAGTTGCCGCAGAATCCGCCAGGCTTGCGATGGGTGATACTTCACCCCGCATTCCTGCTCGATCAGATGAGCCACGCGCCACGAAGTCCACAGGCTGGTTTCGTACCCTAAGGCCTGCGGCCCGCGCTTCAGTCCCTTCTCGACGCGCCGCAGATCCTCGGGCCGTAAGCGGGCTCTGCGCCCAGCGTGCCCCGCCTTCTTCAGCGCTCGCACTCCACCTTGCTTCAACTGTGCCGCCCACCGACTCACCGACTGCCGATGCACTCCCACCTGCCGCGCTACCTCTGCCGGATGTACTCCTTGCCGCAACAGTCGAGCCCCCAACAGCCGCCGCTCCTCCAACTTCTCAAAGTCTCGCCGTACTCCCGCCGGGTTTCCCATGACCCAGAGTAGCATAGGATCTCCAGAATGTCACTATATTATTCAATTATCAATAGTAGTAGTTGTCGGGCTCCCGGACTCCAAACAAAACGATATGGTTGCCGCGGAAGCAAAAAAGTGGGGTGTTGGAGTGTTTCGCGGCACCGAAAGGGATGTCCTCGCTAGGTACGTCGGCGCACGCGGGCAATATGGAGAAAGTGCAGACTGGTTGTCCGTGGCGGGATGGCCGGTGCCCTATGCGAATCAAATCTATGCTTGGCAGCGTCACGGAAAGCATCGGGCGGGGAAGGGGAGCAGCCTGCGAGAAATAACTTGTCGGAAATGGTATCCTCTTGCCACCTGTTCATGTCTGTGAGCGTTGCGGCAGCGACGCCCGCTTTGTCCCCGCAGGACCGCCATTTCATGGCATGAGTGATGGCGATGCGGAGGATGTGATCTGCGCAGTCCACAAGGTCCTGACTTCATTCCAACGAAACCAGGATCATCGCGTTCGCCACTCATGATGAAAACGGTCATTATCATGCAGGTGCGGAGTAACAGCAGCCGCCTGCCGGGAAAAGCAATGTTGCCGGTGGGCGGATACCCCAGCGCCGTGCTGGCCGCATTGCGGGCGAGCAACCTCGGGCTCGAGACATGGGTGGCTACGTCGTCTGAGCCCTCCGATGATGCTCTGGCCGATGTCCTCGGCAAACATGGAATCTGCGTAGTGCGCGGACCGTTGGAGGACGTGCTCGCGCGATATGCTCTGGCAGCGGAGGAACTACCCGAGGACTGCGTTGTGGTTCGGCTCACGGGCGACAACGTGGTTCCTGATAGCGGGTTGGTGCAGGAACTGGTGTCGGCATTTGCCGGGTCGGGCGTGGAATATCTTTCGCAGGACTGTCCACAGAGCCGTCTTCCGTACGGGTTGTGTGGAGAGGTTTTTACGGTTGCGACGCTGCGACGGGCGCACGCTTTGGCAACGAGTGCGCACGATCGCGAGCATGTGACCTCGTGGATCCGGCGGAATTGCAAGGTGATGATTCACGTACCGCAGGTTGTGGGCGCAGCCGACTTCAGTCACCTACGCTGCACCATCGATGATGAAGAGGACTATCAGAGGGTATGCCGCTTGTTTGAGGGTGTGGCGGATCCGGTTCACATCGGGTGGTTTGAACTGGCGAAGAAGTTAGCGGTTCTTCCCGGGGAACCAGGGTTTCGCGTGCCCTACCGCGTTTCTTCGAGAGGAATCCACAGTGAGTTGACGCTCGGGACGGCACAACTGGGGATGGAATACGGAATCGTGAACCGAGCGGGGCAACCTGCGCGCCCGCTGGCGATCAGGATGGTGCACTGGGCAATCGCTCACGGGATTACGGCGCTCGACACGGCTCGCGGCTATGGCGAGGCGGAAGGAGTTCTCGGCGATGCGCTCACTGGGGCCTGGCGGTCGCGGGTTGAGGTAATCACCAAGCTCGATCCTCTCGCTTCGTTGACGCATGATGCCGAAGCGAGTACGGTTTGCGCCGCGATTGACAACAGTGTGAGACGCTCCTGCGAGGCGCTGAGAGTGGGGAAACTGTCGACCTTGTTGTTGCATCGCTCCCATCACTACCGCGCGTGGGGAGGCACGGTCTGGCGCCGGCTTCTGGAATTGCGCGATGACGGAACGATCGGTACTTTGGGAGTTTCGATCTATGAGCCCAGCGAAGCGCTCGAACTCTTACAGGACCCGGCGATCCTGCATTTGCAGATTCCGATGAACGTTCTGGATTGGCGGTGGAAGGCAAGTGGCGTTGACCGGGCACTGGCGGAGCGTCCGGATGTGGTTGTGCACGCCCGCAGTGCGCTGCTGCAGGGACTTCTAGTCAGCCCGGCGGCATTCTGGCCGTTATCGGCGGAGTACGATGCATCGTCTTGCTGGCGCCAGCTTCGAAAGTCAGCGGCGGAGTTCGGCCGGGAGAGTCTGACGGATCTATGTCTCGCCTATGTTCGCTCGCAGCCTTGGATCACGAGCGTCGTCGTGGGGTGCGAGACGTTGGAGCAGGTGAATGAGAATCTGAGATTGTTCTGCCTGCCCAAGCTCACTGCGGAGCAGTGCACCGAACTGGAGAGTGCGATGCCGAGAGCGCCCGAAAGCATTTTGAATCCTTCCCAATGGAAACTCGTCCATGAGCAATCTGCGAAGTAGCGAGACTGATCCGTTATCGATGTTTCGTCTCGACGGGAGGGTAGCTTTTCTGTCAGGGGCAACCGGTCTTCTGGGCCGACCCATGGCCAAGGCGCTCGCATCCGCGGGCGCTCACGTTGTAATGAACGGACGCAAGCAGGATGCTCTCGAGGCATTCGTCGACGAGTTGAAGAGTGCAGGTCTAAGCGCGTCCATGGCCTGTTTTGACGTGACCGATGAACCTGCGGTGCGGCAGCACATCGGCCTGATCGGCGAGCAATACGGGCGGCTGGATGTGCTGGTCAACAATGCCAGCGCAGGCCGGTCGGGCACGATGGAGAGCGCCACCGCAGCGGACTTTGAGCAACTCTACCGGGTCAATGTGGTCGCGGCGTTTCAGCTTCTCCAGGCGGCGATTCCTTTGCTCAGGGAGGCGGGATCTCGGAGGGAAGGCGGCGCGTCAGTGATCAACATTGCATCGATGTACGGCAGCGTGAGTCCGGATCCCTCAGTTTATGGAACGAGCGGAGCCAATAATCCGCCGTATTACGGGCCTGCCAAGGCGGGTCTGATCCAGCTTACGCGTTACGCAGCCTGTCATCTCGCCACGCAACGGATTCGGGTGAACTGCATCAGTCCGGGACCATTTCCGAGCGCAAAAGATCTGGAGCGGGATGCCGAGTTTCACGGTCAGCTCAAAGCCAAGAATCCCATGCACCGTACCGGAGATCCTCCGGAACTCCAGGGACCATTGTTGTTTCTGGCGTCGGATGCTTCTTCCTATGTGACCGGCATCAATTTAGCGGTGGATGGCGGGTGGACGGCCTGGTAGGAACGCTTGCGCTCCGTGCAGCCCACAGATTCCCTCGTATGCGAGAAAGTAAGAGAAAGCAGTGCCCAGGAGGATGATGACGGCTGGAACGCTGATCATCCGCGCAGACGCGAGTGCCGCGATTGGCACGGGCCACGTCATGCGATGTCTGGCGCTGGCCAAAGCCTGGCAGATCTCGGGCGGCCGCGTCTGCTATCTGATGGCGGAAACCATTCCCGCACTGGACGAGAGGTTAGCTGACGAGAACGTCCGGCGCGAGCGGTTGGCCGTCGAGCCCGGAACCCCGGAAGATGCCGAGCAGACGACTGCGTGGGCGCGTCGCTTGGGTGCTTCCTGGGTGGTGGTAGACGGATACCGCTTCGGACCAAGCTACATCCGTCAGCTCAAGTTGTCGGGGAGACGCGTGTTGGCGCTGGACGATGATGCGCGCTTCGATTTTTACGGAGCTGATGTCGTGCTGAACCAGAACATCGATGCAAGCTCTGAAAGTTATAAGCGCGAGGTTTCCACCCATCTTCTTCTGGGGGCGAAATATATTCTTCTTCGCCCGGAATTCCTGGCGGATCCGCGTGGCCGAGAGATCACCAGAGTAGCGCGCAAACTCCTGGTGACCATGGGCGGAAGCGACTCCGAGAATGTGACGTCGAAGGTGGTACACGCCCTTCCGCGGCTTGGGGATGATTTTGAGGCCACAGTCGTCGTGGGGGGTGGGAGCCCTCACTACGAGTCCCTGCAGGCGCTGGCGGAAAGACTGCCGGTACAAGTTCGCCTGGAAAGAAGTCCTGCGAACATGGCTCGATTGATGCGCTGGGCGGACGTTGCAGTCTCGGCGGCAGGCGGCACTTGCTGGGAATTGGCTTTTCTTGGTGTTCCGATGATTTTGATTGTGGCCTCCCGAGACCAGGAGGCGAACGCGTCCGCCATCGCTAAGACCGGCGCTGTACTGAGCCTGGGATGGCATGCTAAGCTTTCCGAACACCATATCAGCGACGCGATTAAGAGCGTTATGGACAGTGTGGACGGGCGTCGCACCATGTGCGAACGCGGCCAGAAGTTGGTTGACGGCCAGGGGCCAGCCCGTGTGGTGGAATTTCTGCTTAGCTCCTTATGAGAGTCGTGCGAATCGGAAAAAGATTGGTGGGTGAAGGCCAGCCCTGTTTTCTGGCGGCCGAGATTGGCATCAATCACAACGGAGATCTTGATCTGGCCCACCGATCGATTGATGCAGCGGCCGACGCTGGAGCCGATGCGGTCAAGTTCCAGAACTACCGCACCGAAGATTTTCTCAGTGACCGCTCGCTAACCTACGAGTACGTTTCGCAAGGCAAGAAGGTTGTGGAGTCGCAATGGGACATGTTCAAGCGCTGCGAGCTGAGGACCGACGAACTCGCGAAGCTGCGCGAGCACTGCGACCGGCGCGGCGTGATCTTTTTCAGCACGCCCACGAGCGAGGAGGGCGTCGCGGAGCTGGTGCGTGTGGACGCACCGCTGCTGAAGAACGGCTCGGACTATCTGGTGCACCTGCCGCTGATTCGGGCGATGGCCAGAACCGGGTTGCCGACGGTGATCTCGACGGGAATGGCCACAGTCCAGGACATCGAAGATGCAGTCCGGGCGTTCCACGAAGCGGGAGGTCGCGAGGTGGTGCTGCTGCACTGCACCTCGTCGTATCCAACTCCTGCTGCCGACGTGAACCTGCGCAACATCCCCGAACTGCGGCGGCGTTTCGATTGCCTCGCGGGGCTCAGTGATCACAGTGAAGGTGTCGTGGCGGCGATCGGAGCGGTGGCGCTGGGCGCCTGCATGATCGAGAAACATTTCACGCTCGATAGGAACCTGCTTGGGCCCGACCATCGCTTTTCGTCCGACCCGGAAGAGTTCCGGCAACTGGTGTGCGTGGTGCGCACGCTGGAAGTGCAACTGGGAACCAGTGAGATCGGACCGGCACCGTCGGAGGCCGAGGGTCGGCTGAACTACCGTCTTTCGTGCGTGGCGGCGCGGGACGTGCCCGCGGGACAGCAGATCGGGGCCGACGATGTCGCCTACCGAAGACCCGGAACAGGAATACCACCCAAGAACGCATACATGGTAATCGGCCGGACCACCGCCCGCTCGATTTCCGCCGGCGAACAGTTCGATGCGGGAGACCTGAAGTAATGGCAGCGCCAGTGAACACTGTCCGCACGACGTTCTGAATGCGTGGTGCGTCGAGCGGCTGAAATGGACGAAGAACTCCTCTTGCACTGGCGAAATGAGCCCTGGGTGGTGGCCTTGGGCGCTAGTCAGAGGGCTGTGACGGCAGCGGAGCACCATCTCTGGTTCGCGGAGGCGCTGCGGCAACAGGAGCGCGAGCTCTTCTTAATTGAAATCGGTGGAAAATCGGCAGGCATGGTCCGCTACGACTTCGGCGCAAACGACACAGCGGAGATCTCGATCTACCTAATGCCTCCCTTCCCCGGCAAGGGCCACGGGCGCACCGCGCTTCTGGAGACCACTCCCAGTATCTTCACGAGGCGCAAGGTGCATACGATAACGGCACGTGTGCTGAGCGGGAACGAAAGATCGCTCGAGTTCTTCCGGCGGTTCGGATTCGTGACCGTATCGACCACGAGCGGCATACACAACCTAGCGCTCGTGAGGCCCGCGGTACAGCACTCCAGGCCGTTCGTCGGCAAGGAGGAGCAGGACGCTGCGCTCGCGGTGGTGGCATCGAGGAATCTCGCACAAGGCGAGAAGGTGCTCGAGCTTGAGAGACGGTGGTGCGAGAGGACGGGTACCGCGGCCGCTGCGGCGGTATCGTCGGGATTGTCGGCACTCCGACTGGCACTGGTCGCGCTGGGAGTGGGCGCAGGTGACGAGGTAATTATGCCCGCCTATAGCTGCGTGGCGCTGCTCAACGCGGCGCTCGCCGTGGGCGCCAATCCGGTGCTTGCGGACGTGAACGAAGGCGAGTGGAGGTTATCGCCCGCAGACGTCAGGCGCCGAATCACGAAGCGGACCAAGGCAATCATCGCGGTGCACCTGTTCGGCATGCCTGTGGATATGGAAAAGCTCAGCCGGTTCGGCGTTCCCGTGATCGAAGACTGCGCGCATGGAATCGGGGGGCGAACGGGAACCGCGGAATTCGGCAGTGGCGGCGCGGTCAGTATTGCCTCCTTTTACGCGACCAAGATGCTGTGCGCGGGAGAAGGCGGCATCCTAGCGAGCCATGATGGGGCGCTGGTAGCGAGGGCACGGCAGGCCCGCGACTATGGTGACCAGCTATCCAGCCCGTATCACCTCAACGATAAAATGACCGACCTCGAAGCGGCGCTGGCACTCGTGCAACTGGATAAGCTCGAGACGATGCTGACAGCTCGTGCCGAGCGGGCGCGACGCTACTCAGAGTGGCTTGCGCCACTCGCCGGGCGGGAACTGACACTGCCAGAGGATGTGCCGGGCCGGATCTGGTATCGCTACGCGGTTCGGTTGCAGCGGCAGCGCGCAGCGGAGATCGTCGAGAGGATGCAGACGCACGGCGTGCGGGCAGAGCAGCCGGTTTGGGACCTGCGCGCTGACAAACACTGGAACGACGGCCTCAAAACGACTGCATTGGCATTCGACCGGGTGCTGTCGTTGCCACTGTATCCGGACCTTTCCGAGTTCGAACAACGAATGGTTTGCGCGGCTTTGGAGGCTGCGCTGGAATTATGATCACCAAAGGCGACCGGGAGAGGATCGCTGGTTATTACGACCGTCTGGTCGCAGAGTATGGCTACTCGGTGCAGGCGCGCGACGCCTCCAGCGAGCAGGGACTCGCCGTGCGCTACAGGGCGCTGAGCGAGGTGGGAGCGCTCGCCGGAAAGACCGTATTGGAGGTCGGTTGCGGCTTCGGAGACCTAGGAGAGTACCTCGCAGCGAGGTTCCCAGGGGTCAAATACAGCGGGATCGATCTTTCCGGTGCGATGGTCGAAACTGGCAGAAGAATCCATCCGTCGCTGGAGCTCAAGCAGTGGGACGTCGCCGAATTGCGAGCGAGTGCCAAGTTCGATTTCGTGCTTGCCCAGGGCATCTTCTACTTGCTTGGGGCGGACCCGCAACGCAAGATGCAAACGCTGATCCGGTGCATGTTCGACCACTGCAATGCAGGCGTCGGGTTATGCACCATCAGCGCCTGGGCGGATACGAAACAAGAAGGGGAATTCTATCCCGATCCGCTGGAAACGCTCGCCTACTGCCGGACTGTGACTCCTTGGGTCACGTTGCGGCACGACTATCATCCTGGCGATTTCGCCGTTTACATGTATCGAGATGCGCAGGGGCGGTGAACCCCATGAAGAAGAGGCAGGGAACAGCGGTCGCGAAGAAGAACGTGCCATACCGGTTTAATACGAGCACGCGCACGGACAGAGAACAGAATTACCTGCAAGACCTGGAAGAGGTCACGGGCAGCAGCCCGTTTTCGATGGTAGAGCGTTTCATGAATTTCCCGATGTACGTGCCGCGGCAGAACCTGGCCAATTTCCTGATCAAGTATGAGATCTTCAAACGGGTGCTGGACGTTCACGGGTCGATCGTGGAGTGTGGCGTGTTCTTCGGCGGGGGACTGATGACCTACGCGCAACTCAGCGCGATCCTGGAACCGACCAACCATCAGCGGCGGATCATCGGGTTCGATACATTTGCGGGATTCACACGCATGGCGGCGCAGGACAAAGGCAGCGAATCGCCGGACGCACATGCAAAGGGACTTTCGGTCGATTCGTATGCGGAAATCCAGCGTTGCACCGGGCTGTATGACGCTAATCGGTTTGTCGGGCACATCCCTAAGGTCGAACTGGTGCGGGGTGATGCGACCAAGACGATTCCCGAATACGTGAAGAACAATTCGCACTTGCTGGTCAGCTTGCTGTATCTGGATTTCGACCTCTATGAGCCGACCAAAGTCGCACTAAAGCATTTCCGCCCACGCATGCCCAAAGGCGCGGTGATCGCATTTGACGAGCTTAATCTGCGGGACTGGCCCGGCGAGACCCTCGCCGCCCTCGACGTGCTCGACATCAACAAGTTCCGGCTAGAACGGTTCGCGTTCGGCTCCACGATTTCGTACGGAGTCATCGAATAGAGTGATCCTGACGGCACACCAGCCCGTGTACCTGCCGTGGCTTGGGCTGTTTCACAAGATCGCCTCGGCAGACACGTTCGTCTCTTTCGACGACGTGCAGTACCTGCCGCGCGATTGGAATAACCGGAACAAGATCAAAACGGCGAGTGGGGCGATCTGGCTGACGGTGCCGGTGCTAACAAAGGGACACCGCGAGAAGCCGATCCGCGAGATTGAGATCAACAACCGCGAGCCGTGGCGGCGCAAGCACTGGAACTCGATCTCGATGAACTACCGCAAGGCGCCGTTTTTCGCGCAATACGAGGAGTTCGTGCGATCGGAGTACCAGCGTGAGTGGCAGTGGCTTTGGGAGCTGAACGAGCACATGCTGCGCTGGTTCCTCATAGCGCTTGGCATTCACGTGAGGTTTCTGAGGGCGTCGGAATTGGGGCTGGAGGGCACAAAATCGGACCTAGTGCTCGACATGTGCCGTAAGCTGGGGGCAACGTGCTATATATTTGGTGCCCTGGGGCGAGACTATGCGCAGGTAACGGATTTCCAGCGGGCGGGCGTCAACGTCATATTCCAGGACTACCGGCATCCTGAGTACCCGCAGTTACATGGAGGCTTCCTCTCACATCTCTCGATCATCGACTTGCTGTTTAACTGCGGTCCCAAGAGCCTAGAGATACTGATGAAGAATCAGGAGGAGATCACGCGATGAATGTTCTGGTGGTGGCTGCCCACCCGGATGACGAACTGCTCGGCTGCGGTGGAACGATTGTAAATCTTGTGCGAAACGGGCACAATCTTCAGATCGCCATGTTGGGGCGAGGGCATGACATCGCGGAACCCGTTCTGCCACCAGACGTAAAGATGCCTTTGAGATAGTCTCGTCCAATGGGTGTTTCAATGTTTAGAGCCAGTTTTTTGTCGCAATGTGTTCGTGAACATCGCAAAAACGTTGAGAATTAAAGTGGTGCACTCCAAGGTACGAGACAGAAGTGCAGCATTTCCCACGTCCGCGTTCGCCAGAGGCGATTGCCGCGATCTCCCGACATTTGGGGAGCGTCTCCGCTTTCGAGGTGGCGGAGAGCTTCGAGCTTATACGCGCCTTCTATGAAGCCGATCACCACTCGTAGAGAGGTTTCGGGATTGACAGCTTTCTTAGAGAGAGAACCTGAGAACAATTTTTTGGGTCACATGCGCAGATTCGACCACACGACAATTCAGGGGAATCCCAGAATCTTCAGACCGCGCGCACTGCCTTTCAAGCGGCGAGAGATTGGGCGGACGATCTTGTTCTTTAGGTTGTATGGTGAAGGGTGATTGTGGCCATCGAAGCCGGGTCGCGAGGAATTAGCGTGAGGCGCAGTCTTTCCTGGGGTATAAAGTGGGCGGCTCTTTACCTCGCCTGTTTTCATGTCATTAAGCTGTTGCGGGGCGCCGTCATACCAAAGCTGCTCGCACCCTCGTCCTACGGCCTTTGCAACACGGCACTGCTGCCCTTGAACTATGCTCGCTATACCGATTTGGGCATATTGGATCAGTTGGGGAAACGCCTTCCACTGCGATTGGGTGCAGAGGGGGAAGCGGCATTCCGTGAAGAGGCGGGAAAGGGTGCCTCTTGGATTCTGATAACGTCACTTGCGACCGCTGTCGTGCTTTTTGCGAGTTCATATTTCGTGCACGGTCAGCATGCGTCTTTTTTTCGTTTGGGTATGCGCTTGATCGCGGGCATTGCTTTCATGCAAAAGTCGCGTCTGTTTTTTGCCGCTGCTTTAACCGCCAAAGAGGAATTCCGCAGCACGGCAACAAGTGCCGCTATCACTGATTTAAGCAGCTTTGTATTTGCCGCCGGCTTTGTAATCTGGCTGGGCGCGATCGGTGTATTATGGGGAGCGCTGATTGCTGAGACGCTCGGGACCGTTTACAACGTCCGTGAGAATGGCCTTATTGGCCCGCGCTTTGCGCCGCGGGAGATGCTCCAAATGGTTAGTGGAGGCATACTCCTGCTGATTGTGGCAGTCACCGAGGTCGTTATGATGACTACAGACCAGCTCTTCCTGGTTCGGTTCTTTTCTTTGGCGGACTATGGGCTCTATTGTCTCGGGTTGTTTATGACTTCGGCGCTCTTATCTGGCTCGGCTCTGTTTATGACGGCTCAACCCCGTATTCTACAGTTGGTTGGGGCTAGCCGAGAAGCGGAGGCTCGTGAGATTCTCTGCAGTTCGTTGTCTTTATACGGCATAATCTTGGCGGCGGGCATAGGTATCCTAATACCCATGATGACGGTGGTGATTAGATTCTACCTTCCACGTTATGTATTAGGGGTTAGCTTATACATGCTCTTGTCCGGCCTAGCTATTGGCCGCGGTCCCGTAATACTACTGCGACCTTTTTTTCTTGCGCGCAATCAGGAGCGGCGATTGATCTTGTGTCAAGTCGCTGGGCTGGCCACGATGGCAGCGATTGATGCTCTTGTTGTCCTTAACCACGGGAAGCTGTTCGGCATCGCATTAGGGTCGATTTGTGGCTATACGCTTACGGGTACGTTATTGATTATTCAATTCGAAAAAAGTTTTGCTGATGTTGCACGCGCCCGCCTTAGACGTTACAGTCTTTACATCGCTTCTTGCATCGGCTGCGGTGCGCTCTATGCCTTTTATCTCATTCATCCGGCAGTTGATCCGGCTTGGCGGTATATTGGGCAAACAGTCACGGTGACAGCAGTCTGGTTGCTTGTGATGCTGGTGCTCATTTACGTAGTGCGGGCGGATTTGGCCGCGGCTCTTAGGGTCATGCGCCGTGTTGGCGAAAGAGAGGAAGGTCTGCCCGAACTCGTTGAATCGGAGTCACTAACGGTTTAGCTAGGCACCGATGAACTCATTAAGAGCATTCCCAGACCAGGTTTGTTTTTTGCGAGTATCTCTGCAACGGTTCCGGAACTTGCGTTATTGATTGGGAATAATTTGGGTGACTACAAATTGGGACTATCATGAGAGGCATGCCTTCATAGATCTTGGGCATGGTGCAGGGTCGACGTTATGCTGTTAAGGTCACCACTAGCGAAGGGCGGAGGTCATTCCATCCGCATTCACGAGGCGTTCATGGCTCGGAGTGTGCCGAACGCTTCTTCACAACGTCTGATGCTTCTGGGACTCTGTGTCATAGTGACCACTGTCGCGATTGCATTCGCGATGTTGTCTTCCCCTGATAAACAACCAAGCATTATCGCTGTTCTAATCCTGCTCGGATCTTGCGTCCTGGCTCTCACCAGTATAGGGGAGATCCGCCGTAACCCCGCCCATCCGCTGTCTGTGCTCATCATCACTATTATGGTCCACTACGCGCTTTCGGCAGTGCTGCTGGTATTGTCCAAGCAACCAGCAGATGTTCCAGTTCAGTGCCTGCCTACAGCTTGTTTGATGGTCGCAGCTTCGATTCCCTTGCTGCTTGCGGGTTTCTTTATGCCGATTGGGCAAAGGTTCGCGTACAAAGTGCCCGTCTTTTGTTTTCCGGCAAAGTCGAAGCGCGTATCTTCCCTTTGGCGCCGGGCATTAGTGCTCTACGGAATCGGGTGGGCATTTCGCGTGTTCCTACTTTCCCATGGCGTCTACCACGTACAACAAGAGTTGCCCGGATACCTGACTCAGTTCCAGTCTATTTTTGCTGATTTGAAGACCTTTGCCGATTTCTCTTTTCTGGCAGTCGTGCTTCTAGTGTTCTTAAATCTCGCACCGCGCGTGTTATTGGTGATCATGCTCCCGGGCGAGATCGCGTACGGCCTTGCGTACGGGGGCGCGAGCGCGATTTTTGCACCCCTCATCCTGGTTGGATTCGTCTATTCATTTTATTGTAAGCGTATCAAATGGTGGCAAGTGGCTGTGGGTATCGCCGTTCTTGTGCTCGTTATTGCACCTCTCTCCTACGCATACCGCGCTATCTACTATTCCCATCTCACAAATGGCGCACCGTCAGTTGACAACGTTGAGTCATCGGTGTCGACAACGGCTGTGGACCCGGTGGGAGCAATCCAAGCTAATGAGGAAAATATAGCGAGACGAATGTCATTTGTGGGTTCCTTGCTAGTGGTTCTGGACCGAGTTCCCCGAGTGTACCCGTTTCAAAGAGGGGATACATTTATACCTCAGCTTTTGGTAACTCCCATTCCCCGCGCGCTTTGGGCAGGTAAGCCAAGCCTGAGTACCGGACGCCGTTTTGCGATCGACTTCTTCGATGATCCCAATAAGGGTGAAGTTGGCAGCAATGCAGGGATCGGAATGATAGCTGAGTTCTACTACAATTTTGGATTTTGGGGATTGATCTGCCTTGTGCCTATTGGTGTTGTGATTCGATTTGTTTGGGAAAGAACCAAGCTGTATATGGCGATCGAACCCTGTAGTGCAGTTCGCATTCCTTTTCTGATATTGTTGGCCGCAGGACTCGAAGCACCGCTGGCCCTGTATCTCGGAGGGTTGCTCAGAGGGCCAGTTTCGCTATATGTCTACATGATCCTCTTATATGGCACCTTGCCAGCCATTCGGAGGATTGTACCTAATAAAGCGTCGGTATGAGCGGATGTACGTGTCCAACAAAATTGATGCGCTCGTCAAAAAGTACTACGGTTCGTCAGAATGGGTAGGCGGCACGAGCGAATTCAAACAAATGATTGAGGATAGGCTTGTCCCCGGTGCTACGGTATTGGACGTTGGAGCAGGTTCCGGAAAAGGTTATACACATGGTACCTATGGCGGGAACATACACTTAGTAGGCATAGATATCTCACCTAAAGTGTTTGAGAATCCATACCTCGATGAAGCGTACTGCTGTGATGCTGGGCACATGCCATTCCGTAATGAAGAGTTCGACCTTGTTTTCTCCGACTATGTTCTTGAGCACTTGTGCGAACCCTCTGCTACGATGTTAGAAGTTTATCGTGTTCTGAAGCCGGGTGGGTACTTCATAATACGTACACCTAACCGGTGGCACTATGTTCCGATCATAGCGACTGTGTTTCCCGGATCACTAGCTACTAGGTTATTATCAACCTTTACGTCTCGTAGTCCCGAAGATGTGTTTCCAAAAGTTTATCGTTGCAATACCGAACGCTCTATACGGCGGATCATTACACAGGTGGGATTCACCGTGGAGAGGTTGGTACTTATTGAAAAGGAACCAAGCTATTTGACTTTCAGTGCCCCGTTATTCCGCCTGGGCGTTCTCTACGAAAGAACTGTCAATTGGACGACATATCTGCGTCACTTTCGGGCTAATATCATCGCCGCGTTCCGTAAAGAAAGAGATGGCTTCACGACATGATTCAGGTTCCACGCGGATCAGCGGCCAACCGAAGGCGTACGCGGCGGCTGGTTACACGAGTACACGTATGGCGCGCGCATCTGGCGGCGAATGTATTCCAACCGCGCGGGCCGGATCGCCAACGGCCAGTTCCTACAGGCGCGCTTTTGTCGAGGCCGGATTCTCGACGGTTGAGTTGGATCCAGTGCAGCGCGTTTCGGCGGAGGAAATCCGGCGTGAACGGCTGGCGCTTGCCCCCGAGTTTCAGCAGTGGAGTGACGAGGATCTGGCCACGCGCGCTTCGGGTACTGACGGCCCGCAAGGCGACGGATTACGCACGTGCGGAAGCCGCGCCTCCCGCTGACGGAGACCACGCGTGAAGGTCGTGTTGAACACAGTCTCGGCAAAGATGGGCGGTGCGGCCACCTACCTGCGCAACCTCGCCCAGGATCTGGCCAGGCGCGATCTCGACGCCGATTTTATTTTCGTAGTTCCTCGTGAACAGGCCAGGGCGATTGACGGCCTTTCGCCGCGGCTGCGCGTGGTCGCGACGGATGCCGGGCAGGCGGCGTTTTGGCGAAGGCTGTGGTTCGATCAAATCCGCTTGCGGCGGCTTCTGCGGCGCGAACGAGCTGACATTCTGTTCTCAACCGCAAACATGGGCATGCTCCATTGTCCATGCCCGCAGGTTCTGCTGGTCCGTAATGCCCTGTATTTTTCCCAAACATACCTGGAGAACATCCTTGCGCGCATGAATTTGCGAGCGCGCCTTGCGATTCGGATTCGCCGCTGGTGGGTGTGCCGGTCGGTCGCTTCGGCCGATCTCGTGATTACCCCTTCTCGCAGCATGTTGGACGAATTGCGGCGGTACGCCCCCGGGCCTGCCGAAAAGTTTCGTGTGATCCCCTATGGAACCGTGCCGTCCCGATTTCAATTGGCGCCGCCGCCGGACGGGAGCCGCCATCTTCGCCTGCTGCACATTTCTCACTATGCCGATCACAAGAACCTCTCGGTACTGCTGCAAGCGCTGGGCAAGCTCGCGGCACATGGCGCGGCGGACGTCAGCCTGTCCACCACGGCAAACGTGGAGGACCCGCGCTATGTGGTGTCCTATTGCAGAGCGCACGACCTATCTATCCTCACCCAACCCGAGATCCGGGCACGAGTGCATTCTCTGGGGGATGTCAGTTACGAACGTTTGCCCGAGCTGTATCGCCGCCATGACGTGTTCGTGTTTCCTTCCCTGGCCGAGTCTTACGGGCACCCCTTGGTCGAAGCCATGGCCAGCGGTTTACCCGTCGTGGCCGCGGATTTACCCTATGCGCGCGAACTGTGCGGCGAGGCGGCGCTGTACTTTGAGCCGTTTTCGGCGGACGAACTGGCCGCGAAGATTCGGCAGCTCGCCGGCGATTCTTTATTGCGCCAGGAATTGCGCCGCCGCGGCCTGCAACGCGTGAAGGGAATGACCTGGCAAACTCACGTCGAGGGGCTTTTAAAGGTCTTCGGGGAATTGTGTCGCAGCAGAACCAATTGAAGACGAACCGGGGTGTACGTAACCCACCTGACCACGCCACCGGCGCGGGCCAACTTCGAGCGGGCGTTCGAGCGATACCAGCGTGGTTACCGCAGCAGTGTCGCGTGTTCTCGATCAAGGTCAACCTGAGCGATTACCGCATGGCCGAATCCGGTGCAACCACGGACCCCATCCTCCTGGGCCATTTACTCGACTGCCTGAAGTGCCGGTATCCCGGCAGCGACATCTGCGTCCTGGAGAACGATGCGACCGCGGTGGAATGTGAGAGCCCTTTTTCGCTGCTTGGAATCCAGTCCCTCGTCGAGCGGCACGGGGCGAAGCTGTTCAGCATCGTCCAGGGCGGTTAGGTCACGAAAAAAGTGACCTGTTCATCAACTTCCCCAAGCTGAAGACCAACGCCCTTACCAAGACGACGGGGAACCTGAAGAACATATTTGCTTTTTACCGCGCCAAGCGAAAAGTTGTCTTCCACGTCCGCATTGATCATGTGCTCACTGACATGAATAAGTTCCTCTGCCTTGTGACGGTTACATCGGCATGGAAGGACAAGGGCCGGCATTCGGGAGGCCAAAACGTTGCGAGTTGCTGGTCGCTGGAGTTGATCCGGTCCGTGGAAGCATGCTGCGCCCGTATCATGGGATTCAACCGCTGGTTCGTTGACCATATCCGCATTTGTCACCGCGCGGGCGACATGGCGGTAGCCGAAATCGCGCGCGTCCTCATGCCTGGCGGGATAATCATCACGAGTGTTCCGCGGACGTACTATTTCCCCCAATACCGTGACCTGATGGGGCACATCCGGCACTACACGCCAGAATCGTTCGGCTTGCTCTTGGCCCTAGCACGGCCTGCGCACGGTCGACTACCTGAATGACTATCCGCGCTTTAACTTCTGGTACTTTTATTTTTACAGTGCACTGGAAGCGGGAAACTTGCTCTATAATCGTGTCACTCGGACGCCGAAGAGTATTTACGAGCGCACGCTGCCGCGCCTCTACGGCGATGTCATCGCACCCATGCTCTTACCGGTAAAGGAGCTGGAACGAGCACCGGCCACCTCCCACGACGTTTCTGATGGCCGAACGCGTACAGGATTGAAGATGGTCTCGGTGCTGATCCCCAATCTCGAAGCACATTTCGGCGTAAGGTCCGATGTCGGGTGATGTCACACAAGCGGTCGAGATAGTGAGAAGTGGCCAGGCGAGACCATGATCGAAGGCAGTGCCGCTGCAAGTGACTTCAAGCATTGACCGACAGGCTTTCACCAAGACGAGTTCTAAATGTGTGGGCGAGCATCAACTAACCGCGTAGATGCCGGCCGCCAGGCGGCGAAGCAGAACATGTACGATTTCTGGCAGGCTCGTCCGTGTGGAGAGATCTATGCCTCTGGTCAATCGCGGCGGGAACAGTTGGAAGAACATTCGCGCCAGCGGTATACGCTGGAGCCGTACATTCCAGCATTCGCGCGTTTTGAGGAGGGCCCCGGGAATGACGTTTTGGAGATCGGTGTCGGCATGGGCGCCGACCACTTGGAGTGGGCTAAGCACGAACCGCGCCACTTGGTTGGGATCGACCTTACGCCGAAAGCAATCGAGCTCACGGAAGAGCGGTTGCGCCTTTTTGGTTTCCGACCCAAGGTCCGCGTTGCCGATGCCGAGCATTTGCCGTTTGAGGATGCCACTTTCGACATCGTGTATTCGTGGGGAGTGCTGCACCACACGCCCGACACCCCGCGTGCAATTCGTGAAGTCAGACGAGTTCTGCGTCCCGGCGGCCGCGCGAGCATCATGATTTACCATCATCCATCGCTGGTAGGATGGATGCTTTGGGCGCGCTATGGCTTGTGCGCGGGGAAGCCGCTGACACCGTGGTCTAGTATCTACTGCGAAAAACTGGAGAGCCCCGGAACCAAGGCTTATTCTGTTGCCGCCGCGAAGGAGATGTTCAGAGACTTCTCCAGCGTCACGACCATGACCGTTCTGTCGCCTGGCGACATGCTGGAAGGAGCCGCTGGGCAGCGCCACCAGGGAACTATGCTCACAGTCGCGCGTCGCCTGTGGCCACGCGGTTTTCTCCGGCGGTACTTCTCCTCTTGCGGATTGTTCTTGTTAATAGAGGCGCGGGCATGACGAACACTTTCGGACATAACGGCAGCCGGGATCCGAAGTGCCGATTGTCCGTGCTCGTACCGACGTTGAATGAAGAGGTGAACCTGCCAGATTGCCTGGCCAGTGTCGTGGGTTGGGCCAATGAGATTTGGGTAGTGGATTCCTACAGCACCGATCGTACGCCAGAAATTGCCCGCCAGTCAGAAGCGAACCTGATGCAGCATCCCTTCGACGGCTACGCCGCGCAGAAGAACTGGGCCTTGGAAAACGTGCCGTTTTCGTGCGAATGGCTACTGATCTTAGACGCGGATGAACGGGTCTCGCTGGAATTGGCGGATGAGATCAGAGGGATCATCGCTGCCGACGGCAACGGCTACGATGGCTTCTATTTAAACCGCAAGCTGATTTTCTATGGGAAGTGGATCCGCCACTGCGGGTGGTATCCGAGCTGGAACCTCAGACTGTTCCGTCATAGGCGCGGTCGCTACGAGCAACGCGAGGTACACGAACACCTGGTCCTTGAAGGCAAGGTGGGATATTGCAAACACGACCTGATACACGAAGACCTGCGCGATATGTCGTTCTGTATCGCCAAGCACAACCGCTATTCCAGCCAGGAGGCACGCGAATTGGACATGGTGCGGCGCGGTGTGGGCACCACAGGACTTCAAGCTTCCTTCTTCAAAGGGAGCGTGGAGCGCAAGCGCTTTATCAAGGAGCGAATCTGGCCGCATCTGCCAGGCCGTGCCTTTTTGTTGTTCTTCTATCTCTACTTTTTCCGTCTTGGTTTTTTGGACGGCAAACACGGCTTTCTCTTCTGCCAAATGCATGCCATATTCGAGCAGTTCACCACGGCGAAGCTCTGGGAACTCGAGCACTACAAACAGGGCGCGCGGGAAGGTACCATCAATGCTGCCAGGGTGTTCCGGAGCGCCGTGAGCGTGGACTCCGAGCGTTCGAAAAAGTAAAGGGGGAATCATGTGTGGCATCCTGGGAGCCGTTGGTGCCCCAGACGAGGTTCGTGAAGAATGCCTGTTGGAAGGATTGACAGGGCTGGCACATCGGGGTCCTGACGATTCCGGATGGCACGTGATACGTCAAGGCGGCCCGCAGCCAACCTCCATCTTCCTCGGCAACCGGCGTCTCGCTATCCTCGATCTCTCGCCCGCGGGCCACCAACCGATGCAGGACCGTGATACCGGTAGCTGGATTATCTACAACGGCGAGATCTACAATTTTCGAGAGATTCGCTCCGAACTAGAATCTTATGGCATCGGCTTCAACAGCCACTCCGACACCGAGGTCATCCTCAAGGCTTACGGTAAGTGGGGCGCCGGATGCTTAGACTATTTTCGAGGCATGTTCGCCTTCGCCATCTGGGACGCGCGCACAACGGGGTTGTTCTTGGCCCGCGACAGGTTTGGTGAGAAACCACTTTATTACTTTCATCGCGACGGTCTCTTCCTGTTCGCTTCCGAAGTTCGTTCCTTGTTGCAGACAGGTCTGGTGGCACGCCAGCTTGACGAGGTTGGGCTCATAGAGTACCTCCGCTATGGGTCGGTCTCAGACCCCGACACCCTGGTCAGGGGAATTCGCTCGCTGCCCCCAGCACACTGTCTTCTGCTTAAGGACGGCGAAGCCACTCTTAGGAAATATTGGGACTTGAACAGCGTAGAGCGTGACCTCGCAGCGTCTGGGCCTGTGCGCCACATCGGCCGGGAAACTGTAGTCGAACTCCGAACTCAATTGGAGGATGCGATTCTCTTGCGCACGGTGAGCGACGTGCCCGTGGGCATTTTTCTGTCGGGCGGCATCGATTCCAGTTCCCTGGTCGCGCTGCTGAGCCGCAAACATCCTAATCTCAGTACGTTTTCTGTTGTTTTCAAGGAGGAGGACTACAGTGAGGCCCAGTATTCGCGGTCGATCGCAACGCGCTTTGGCACCGATCACCACGAAATTGTAGTCTCCAGCCACGCTGTGATGACGTCATTACCCAAAATCATCGGCGCCATGGATCAGCCGACAGTGGACGGCGTGAACACCTACATCATTTCGCGTGAAACTCGGCGTCTGGGGTACAAGGTTGCCCTGTCCGGGCTTGGGGCCGACGAGATTTTCGCTGGCTACGAAACCTTCAGGACAGTTCCGCGAATGGAGTGGTTCGCCTGGTGTGCTGGCACCATCAATCCGACGTTGCGGCACCTGCTGGCCTCCATTGTCAGGGGGGCAATCTCAAAGCGCCGCCCGAGGACGGAAAAGCTAGCGGTCCTGATCGAAGGCGATGACAGCATCCCGCACCCTTACGCACTCGCCCGCATGCTGTTTATGCCCTACCAATTGCGGCAGTTGAGTTTAGTTGGTGACGGCAGGGCTGTTGACTCCGCGAAGGCACCGCTCGCCGACATACTGAAGTGGGCCGAGAGATTTGATCCAGTCAATCGTACCTCTTACCTTGAACTCCGACATTACATGTCTAACACGCTGCTGCGCGACTCGGACTTCATGAGTATGGCGCATGGCTTGGAGTTGCGCGTACCATTTATCGACCACAAGCTAGCGGAATTTTTGTTCCGAATTCCGGGCGCTTCCAAGCTCGAACGGGGACTGCCCAAGTGGTTGTTGGTCGAAGCAGTGCAGGGTCTACTGCCTCAACAGGTGGTGCACCGGCCAAAACGTGGCTTCACTTTTCCCTTTGAGCTTTGGTTGAAGAAAGAGATGCGTCAGGACATGGAGGACGTTTTGCTCGACACTAGCACGAACCTACTAACGGGCGTCGATCGAAAGTTCGTCGCCACAGTATGGAAGGACTTTTTGGCCGGAAAGACGACATGGTCACGGCCTTGGTCGCTCTATGTCCTTAAGCGGTGGGTGGACATGTTTCTGGAATCCCAGCCTTCGAGTTCGACAGTGGACATTCCGGAACTGAGGCGGCGCCAAGCCGTGGCGCGGAATTGATCACCCTCCAGAGGATGCCTAAGCTTTTGGAAAGCCATCGAACAGCTGCCCAGGAGGCCTATCGTCGCGGGACTCTGAAAGCTTGCGTATGGCAAAGGACAGAATCGTACAGCGATGTAGGCTTTCCCACAGAAATTTCTCCACTCTATGAAAGCCACTGTCCACGAATTGTCTTCGAACAGAGGAGTGGTTCACTAAATGTGTGGTATCAGCGGATTAGCTAATTGCGGAGACCGTGAAACACTCGCACGCATGACTCACGTGCAGGCTCATCGCGGGCCCGACGACGCCGGATTCTGGGAGCAGAAATTTCCCGACGGTTCATACGTCGCACTTGGAAGCCGCCGCCTTTCCATCATTGACCTTTCCCTCAGCGGGCACATGCCCATGTGCAACGAAGACCGAACTGTCTGGATCACGTACAACGGCGAGGTCTACAATTTTGCCGAGTTGCGCCGCGATCTGGAGATGAAGGGCCATCGATTTGCGTCGGAGACCGACACGGAAGTCATTGTTCACCTCTACGAGCAAGAAGGCCCAGACTGCGTTAAACGCTTGAACGGTATGTTCGCATTCGGCATTTGCGACCTGCGCTCCGGCAGGCCCACTCTGTTTGTGGCACGTGATCATTTCGGAATAAAACCTTTCTACTATGTGCAGCAGGGACGCCGTTTTGCCTTTGCGTCCGAAATCAAGGCGCTGCTGCAGGTTCCTGGGGTCGAAGTGGAAATCGACGCGAGAGCTCTCCACCAGTACATGACCTTCCTTTGGGTTCCCGATCCCAAGACGATGTTCCGCGACATTTTCAAGCTTCCGGCCGGACATTACGCGGTACTACGTAACGGCCAACTCGAAATAACCCAGTACTGGGATCTCTCGTTCCCGAGCCGCTGTTTCCAGTTCACTCGTTCGGAAGCCGAGTTGAAGGCCGAAATTCGGGAACGTTTCCGCCGTTCTGTCGAAGCGCAGATGATCAGCGACGTGCCGATCGGCGCTTTTCTCAGCGCCGGGCTGGATTCGTCGAGCATCGTGGCCATGATGTCGCGAGCTACTAGCCAGCCAGTGCGGACGTATACGATCAGTTTCCCTGACAGCTACCGCGTGGGCGAAGCCACGCTGGATGACCCCAATGTGGCGTCGCGGTTGGCGCGCCATCTCGGGTGCGAGAACCGTCGCATCGTGGTGGAACCGGACGTCGTCAACCTTCTGCCTAAACTTACTTGGCACATGGACGAGCCCACAGCCGACCCGGCGATCATCGCGGCGTATCTTGTGTGCCGCGAGGCGCGCAAGCACGCGACAGTCTTACTTTCTGGTGTTGGTGGAGATGAATTATTCGCAGGATATCGGAAGCACTATGCACACTATTGGGCACAAGGCTATCGGCGGGTCCCCTCAGCGGTTCGAGGCTTGATTGATTCGTCACTGCTGAGACTTCCCAGCCTGCGCGGAACTGCGATGAAAGGAGGACTTCGACTAGCAAAAAAGATGGCCCGCAGTTCCTCCTTGCCGCCAGTCGAACGGTTCTTGATGAACTGCACGTATTTGGATCAGGGACAGAAAGCTGCGCTTTACACATCTGCGCTGTCGGACGAAATTTGTGGTGAAGACGCTGCGAACCAACATCGAGCCAGGTTCGAACAGGTGAAAGACGCCGACTTTCTCAATCAGATGCTCTACCTGGATACGAAGATTTTCATGCCCAGCTTGAACCTGACCTACAACGACAAGATGAGCATGGCCTCCTCCGTGGAAGTCCGCGTGCCCTTCCTCGATCGCGAACTCGCTGAGTTCGTCGCTTGGAATGTGCCGCCGAGGATGAAGCTCAGAGGCTTCTTCTGCCCAACCACGAAGTACATCCTCCGGAAGGCTATGCAAGACGCTTTGCCGCGCGAAGTATTACAGCAACCGAAAGCCGGCTTTGCCGCTCCGGTAGACTACTGGTTGGCGCGTGACCTGAAAGAAATGGTCGACGACTTGCTTTCCGAATCACAGATCCAAAAGCGCGGGTTGTTCCGACCCGAGGCCGTGCGCGCATTCGTTGATGAGCACCGTAGCGGGGCACAGGACTGGTCCATGCAGATCTGGCAGCTTTTGACACTTGAGCTTTGGATGCAGATCTTTCTCGATGGCGGCGGCAAGCATGCGGCGGCAGATTTGATTCACAGGCAACAGGCGGCCACGGCATGAAACAGATTCTGCAGCAGCCCCGGACCGGCGAGATCTCAGTTTCGGACGTTCCGGCGCCTCAGCTTGTGCCAGGGTGCGTCCTGGTGCGCATTGCAGCGTCCCTGGTCTCGGTCGGAACCGAACGTGCTTCGTCAGAATTCGCCAGCAAGAACTTGCTTCAGAAGGCCAACGCGCGACCCGACTTGGTTCGGGAAGTCATCGGCAAGGTCCGCCGCGACGGCTTGTTCTCTGCCGTGCAAGCGGTCCGCAGCCGTTTGGACCAACCGTTGGCGTTGGGGTACAGCAGCGCAGGCCGAGTGGTAGGCATTGGGGAAGGTGTCACCGACATTCGGGTAGGCGATCGGGTGGCCTGTGCGGGCGCCGGTTACGCCGTCCACGCCGAGGTAGCCTGCGTGCCGCGCTTGCTGGTCGCGAAACTCCCAGAGCCCTCGCCCGTTACCTTCGACGAAGCTGCCTTCGCGACCCTGGGCAGCGTCGCCCTGCACGGCATCCGCACGGCGGACGTGAAGCTCGGCGACACTGTTGCGGTGATTGGTCTCGGCTTGCTTGGCCAACTTACGGTGCAGATTCTGAAAGCTGGTGGCTGCCGTGTACTGGGGATGGACATCGTACCCAACCGCGCCGAACTCGCTTCACGGTTGGGCGCACACGCGACTGCTGCTTTATCTTCGGAGTTCCGTGATTTGTGCTATGAGCGTTCTCGTGGTGCGGGGGTCGATGCGGTGCTGATCACAGCCGAAACTCAAGGCAGCGATCCAGTCAATCTCGCCGCAGAGATCGCTCGTGACCGTGGCATCGTGGTCGCCGTGGGTATGGTAGGCATGAACATAGAGCGCAGGCTCTATTACGAAAAGGAACTCGACTTCCGTATCTCACGGTCGTATGGTCCGGGACGCTACGATGCTGCCTACGAGCAGAAGGGACACGATTATCCTATCGGATATGTGCGCTGGACCGAAACACGCAACATGGAAGAGTTCCTCGAGCTCTTGACTGAGGGCAAGCTCGATCTGAAATCGCTGATCACACACCGCTTTCCGATTGACCACGCGCATGGCGCTTACGACTTGATTACGGGAAGGACGGGAGAACAGTTCCTCGGAGTGCTGATTACTTATCCGGAGCAGCCGGACCAGAGCCAGGTTCTCGAACTAGTGGAAAAGGGTAGGGGCAGTCGCACTACAAAGCCGGTCGCGATTGGGTTGTTGGGCGCTGGCAGTTTTGCCGTGAGCACGTTATTGCCTGCCATCAAGCAGGTGAGTGGAGTTGAGTTTGTCGGTGTCTGCAGCGCCACGGGAGTTCGGGGCCGCCACGCCGCGGAGAAATTTGGATTCCAGTACTGCACGACTGACGAAAAGGAAATTCTCAATGATGTGCGTATCAGCACAGTTCTGATCGCTACACGTCATCACCTGCACGCGCGTCAGGCAGTGGCAGCTTTGAACGCGGGAAAGCACGTGTTCTGTGAGAAGCCGCTCTGTTTGAGCGAAGAAGAACTCGCCGACGTTGTTCGTTCCTATACCAGGTCAACGACAACTCAACAACCCTTTCTCATGGTTGGCTTTAACCGGCGCTTTGCGCCCATGGCACTGCGGATGAAAGCATTCCTATCAGAGGTCAAGGAACCCCTCGCGATGCACTACCGCGTGAATGCCGGGTACCTTCCGCTGGACCACTGGGTGCACGACCCTGAGCAGGGCGGTGGGCGCATTCTCGGCGAGGTGTGCCATTTCGTCGATTTTTTGATGTTTTTGGCTAGCTCCTCTCCGGTCGAGGTGCAAGCGAGCAGCCTCGCCAATCCAGGCCAGTATAGCGGAGATAATGTGGTCGTCTCGCTGCGGTTCGCCAACGGATCGCAGGGCACGATTGGTTATCTGGCCAACGGTGACAAATCATTTTCGAAGGAGCGCGTCGAAGTGTTTGGCGGTGGCGCAGTCGCCGTACTCGAGGATTTCCGCCGCCTCGAACTTGTTCGCCATGGGAAGAAGCAAACAATGCGTGCTCGTTGGCGTCAGGACAAAGGTCATCGCGGCGAATGCGAGGCTCTTGCCAACGCTATTCGAACAGGTCAAGCGGTTCCCATCCCATTCGACCAGATTGTCGGCGCTACTCTTGCCACTTTGCGCATCCAAGACTCGCTCGCCTTGGGGCGGTCGATGTCTGCAGACGTTGCCGCCTTTGTTGGCTCGGTTTTAAATTCAACGGCTTCCAACGAATGATCCCACCGTGGAAAAGGAATACTGCAGTCAACAATTGTAGAATGGCCGACGGAAAAAGGTGATCTAGAATCACGCTTCGAAGAATGTGAAGGCTGGTGCACGAGGCTCGCAGCACCTACTTCATGCTATAGTTGACGAACTCACGCAGGTCCCACTCAGCATGTCGTTTGCGAACCGCCTTCAGTATTACCGGCGTATCTTCAGCGCTTACCTGGTGCCGGGAAGAAGCCAGTTGACCTTCTGGCACGAGACGCCGCAAGCAAACCCAAACGCAACCACCGACAAGTTGGGCGAATACTACATGGGCTTCGCGGCTAAGGCCGATTATTCGGGCCATTACGATTCTCATGGGATTCCCATGCTCGACTACCGCGGCCAGATCGGCTTGCAGTACAACCCGATCGCCATTGCGCAGTGGGGCCTCGGAAACTGCAACCTGTTCCACCGCACTGGTAGCGACGAGCGCAAAGAAAAATTTCTGAAGGCCAGCGACTGGCTCTGTAATCACCTGGAGCAGAATCGCTGTGGCGTTTGGATCTGGAACCATCATTTCGACTGGGAATATCGTGACACTTTGAAGGCTCCGTGGTGTTCAGGGCTGGCACAGGGGCAGGGAATCTCGCTTTTAGTACGTGCGCATCGAGAAACTGCTAAACCCGAGTATTTCCACGCTGCTGAGAGGGCCTTCACCAGTTTTCTCATACCAACCGCGGATGGTGGTGTGACCTTCACCGATGAGCACGGTGATCTTTGGTTCGAGGAATACATTGTGTCGCCACCGACTCACATTCTGAACGGGTTCATGTGGGCAGCATGGGGGGTATATGACTATTTCTTGAGCTCCGGCGATCCAACCGCGCGCACACTGTTTCAACAGGCAGTGCAGACTCTGCTGAAGAATCTGGAGCGCTATGACCTAGGTTTCTGGTCGCTGTATGAGCAGTCCGGAACTCGGCTGAAGATGATGGCTAGCTCCTTCTACCACCAGTTACACGTCGTCCAGTTGCGGGTGATGTATCGTTTGACCGGTGAGGACCAGTTTGCCCGGCGTGCCGACCGCTGGGAGGAGCTACGGCCGCAGCCGCGCAAAACGGATTCGCGCTTTGTGCTACAAGAGTGTTTTCAAGCTCTGTTATTACTGATGTACATGAGAATCCTCTACGTATCGCAGTATTTTCCGCCAGAGATGGGAGCGCCTGCCGCGCGGGTCGCTGAACTTGCCCACTATTGGGTAGAAGACGGCCATGAAGTCACGGTCTTGACTGGATTCCCCAACCATCCTACCGGCGTTGTGTCGGCCGAGTATCGCAGCAAATTCCGGCGGTTGGTCATGCGCGAGGATGTATGTGGTGTGAACGTTGTGCGGACCTGGCTATTTCCGTTTCCGAATCGCAAGGCGTACGAGCGAATGCTGAACTACAGTTCGTTCTGCGCTTCAGCCTCTACCACCGGCATGTTCGTGTCCCGTCCGGACGTTCTCATTGCCACTTCACCCCAGCTTTTGGTCGGACTCTCCGGTTGGTGGCTGGCGCGCACCAAGCGCGTTCCGTTTGTATTCGAAGTACGCGATCTGTGGCCCGAATCCCTTGCCGCCGTGGGGATGGGCAGCCCGGATTCGATGCTGAACCGTTCGTTGGGTTCGGTTGCCGGTTTTCTGTATAGACGCTCGGAGCACATCGTGGTCGTCACACCCGCGTTTCAGGAGTACTTGATCCGGAGCCGGAGGGTTCCACCCGAAAAGATTTCCGTCGTCGAGAACGGGGTGGAATCGGATCTGTTCAGGCCGAAGGTGAACAATGCTGACCTGAGAAGGGAACTCGGTGCAGAAGGGAAGTTCGTAGTCGGCTATATCGGAACGATGGGCATGGCGCACGGTCTCGAAACCCTGGTGCAAGCCGCAACTGAGCTGCAGAGAACAGCACCCGACGTGCTGTTCCTAATGGTGGGGGAAGGCGCGGATAAAGAGCGAGTCATTAACCGCGCTCGCTCTCAGGGCTTGACCAACATCCGTTTCATCGGCCAACAGCCTAGAGAGAAGGTCCCGGAGTTCATTTCTATCTCGGATGCATGTCTGGTTTTGCTCAAGAAAGCCGAGCTATTCAAGACTGTTACCCCCACCAAGATGCTGGAATTCATGTCTTGTGCGCGCCCTGTCATCCTGGGCGTGGACGGTCAGGCCAGGAGAATCATGGATCAAGCTGGAGCTGGAGTTTACGTAGAGCCGGAGAACGCGGCCGCTCTGGCCCAAGTGATCACGCGATTAGCAGCAAACCCTACCCTGCGCGAAACGTTAGGCCGCAACGGGCGACGGCACATCGTTGAGCACTTCTCACGGCAGCAGACTGCGAAAGCTTACATCGCCGTATTGGAAGGAATTCTCGACAAAGAGCAGCCAAGTACTGCAGCCTGATCTTTACAAGCTATGGCCGGGGGCTGCCACAATCGACAGACCAACTGCGGCTTGAACGATGGCTTCAGAACACGATAAAGCGCCACTTTCCTAGGAGTTGTCCCGTCGTCGTTTCTTATCCGCCCGTTGGAAAAAATCCTCGTCATCCCACCGGGGCACGAACTTACCTTTGGTCTCGGCCTTGGTTCCTTCGTGATTTCGCTACTCTGAACTGGCCCCACTTCGATCATTACATTTGGCTCCACCCTAACCGATAGATCGGCCTACCCTGTCTGCGAAGCAGACGGGGAGGGCGATGGACAGGAGACGCAAGGTGGAGCTATTCGAAGAGATCAGGCGGGAGCACGCGCATGGAGCCGGTTCGATTCGTGCAGTCGCGAAAAAGCTGGGCGTGCATCGGCGGATGGTACGACAAGCGCTGGCGAGTGCGATTCCGCCGGAGCGCAAACTGCCGGTGCGGAACAGGCCCAGGCTGGGTCCGGTGATGGAGTTCATTGACGAGATTCTGCGCGCAGATCAGCTGGCTCCGCGCAAACAGCGGCACACCGCGCATCGCATCTGGCAGCGGATCCGCCAGGAACAACCCAGCGCAGCAGTGGCGGAAGCGACGGTGCGCCGTTATGTGCGGGAGCGCAAGCAAGAGTTAGGACTCACGGCGCGAGAGACGTTTGTGCCGCAGGTCTACGACTGGGGCGGCGAAGCGCAGGTGGATTGGTACGAAGCTGTGGCCGAGATCGGGGGCGAACGCCAGTCGGTTCACCACTTCGCGATGCGATCGATGGCGAGCGGCGGGGCGTTTCACGTGGCGTATTACCACGCCACGCAGCAGGCCTTTCTGGAAGCGCACGAGCTGGCGTTTGGCTATTTCGGCGGCGTGTTTCGGTGCTTGCGCTACGACAACCTGAAGAGCGCGGTGAAGAAGATTCTGCGCGGCCATCAGCGGGAGGAGACGGAACGCTTGATCGCGTTCCGCTCGCACTGGGGATTCCAGACGGAGTTCTGCAACCCGGCACGGGGCAACGAGAAGGGCGGCGTGGAGGGCGAAGTAGGCTACTTCCGCCGGAACCATCTGGTGCCGGTTCCGCAGGCGAAGAACCTGGAGGAGTTGAACGAACATTTACGAAGTTATTGTCAGCAAGACGAACAACGGCGGATCGCAGGCAAAGCGATGCCCGTCGGGGAAGCGATGCGGATCGAACGCGAGCATCTGCTGCCGCTGACGGCGGAAGGATTCGAACTGGCAGAGACCAGTTTCCCGACGGTGGATAGTAAGGGTTGCGTGAAGGTGCGCAGGAACTTCTACTCGACGCCATTGCGGCCGGGGACGCGCCCGCAAGCGAAACTGCTGCCGGCCTATGTCGAGATTTGGCAGGAACGGGAGTGCGTGGCGCGGCACGAGCGCAGTTTCGGTTGCTATGAGCAGGTGCTCGATCTGGAGCACTATCTCGACGTGCTGGAGAAAAAACCGGGAGCGCTGGCGGGGTCGAGCCCGCTACGACAGTGGCGCGAACGCGGACGCTGGCCGGAGAGTTTCGACCGGCTCTGGCTGAGTTTGCAAGAGCGACACGGCAAACACTCGGGCACGCGGGAGATGATCGAGTTACTCACACTCGGCAAGCGCCACGGGTGGGATCGGCTGCGGCAAGTTGTCGAGCAATCGCTGGCTTTGGGTTGCACGGACGGGGCCGCGGTGCGGCATCTGCTCACGGCTACGGAACTGGGTCGTCTACGCACCGAGTTACTGGAGCTGAACGGATTGGAACGCTACGAGCGACCGTTGCCGCAGATGAACGAGTACGACCAGTTACTCAGCATCGCTGCCAGCACGGCGGAGGTGGCGCGATGAAAGAGCAAACCCAGGCTCTCGAACACGCCAGCGTAAGGCAATACTGCAAGGCGCTTCGCGTTCCGATGATTGGAGCGCACTTCGTGCAACTGGCGGAGCAGGCGATCAAGGAACAGCGCAGTCACATCGGATACCTGGAAGCTCTGCTCACGATGGAATCGGAAGAACGCGACCGGCACGCCATTCAGCAACGGCTGCGCGATGCCAGGCTGCCACGACTGAAGACGCTGGAGGAGTTCGACTTCAACCAGGCGCGGCAGATTCCGGCAGCGAAGATTCGCGAACTGGCCGAAGGCGGTTACATCGAGCGTGCCGAACCGGTGGTGCTGATGGGCGAATGCGGCACGGGCAAGACGCACCTGGCGACAGGCTTGTGCGTGGCCGCGTGCCGGCAGAAACGGCGAGCGCGGTTTACCACCGCTGCGAATCTGGTCAATGAACTGGTCGAAGCACGGCAACACAACGCGGTGAAGCGAGTTCTGGCGCGCTGGTTGCGCTACGACGTGATCGTGCTCGACGAAGTCGGCTACGTGCCATTGGCCGATATCGGAGCGGAGTTCCTGTTCCAGGTGATTGCCGAACGCGCCGAGCGAGCCACCCTGATCGTGACCACGAACCTGCCATTTTCCGAGTGGACGCAGGTGTTTCCGAATCCCCGCTTGTGCAAGGCGTTGCTGGATCGAATCACCGACCGAGCGCACATCATCGAAACCGGCGCCGAATCGTATCGGTTTCGCAGAACTCTGGAGGTGCGTCAGAAAAAGAAAGTATCGTAGGCGGCTGCTTCTATAGCGCTGGGCAGGGGAAGGAACTCAAACGCCGTTCCTTCCCCTGCACCCCATCCTGGCTGGAACCGCAAGACCGGACAGCCATCCTTATTAATGCTGGTGGGGCCAATTGTGAGTATCAAGGCGGGGCCAAATCAGGTTGTCAAAAGCACTTCGATAATCGGCTCCGCACAGGTAACATGTCCCACGTCAGGAAATGGGCGCCATCGACACGCACGAGGAAAATCCCGACGGGACGTTCCAGAGGTTCGCCGCATCATCTTGAAAACAAGTCAACTAGCTTGTAATCAGTTGTTTGTTTAAATCTGTAATATTTCCACACAAGAGTTACACGTGATGTAAATTTTCCGCCTTCACTTTGGGGGATAAAAGCTCTCTGGTATCGGCTCGAGCGAATCTGGGGATGGCAACGAAGCGAAAAGCCTAGACCTAAGGCTCGGAGCGCTCTTTGCTTGAACGCTCGGAGGCCGGATCAGTATTGTTTAACCAGCCTTGTCACCAGAAACGATCCCCATCGGCATTTGTTGGTGAGAAAACGGCTGAAAGAGTTCGGCATCATATCGACGATCACATCCTTGAGTTGTCCCGCCGGTATTGGAACGAGTTGAGTTTTCTGTCCGTAAACGCGAACGTCTTTGACCACGAACAGATCGGAGACTAACTGCTCCCACTCTGCGCGCTTGTAATAGCGGGCGATTGCGCCATCCGTTCTTCGCTGGATGCTCGCGTGAAGTGCTGCGGGCTTGAAAATCTGGCCCGACAGGATCGCCAGCATCGCTCCCAGAACATAGTATTCCCAGAACGTGCGGTGATACACCATCACCAGAGCTTCGCCGCCGGGTCTGAGCACGCGACGCATCTCTTCGAGAATCTTTCTGGTATTTGCCGAATGGTGAATGACGCCCCAAGTCCAAATGAAATCGAAACTGTTGTCTGGAAACTGCATCTGCTCAGCGTCCATTCGCAGCACCGTTCCGACGAGACCGAACACGCGCATTCGTTCGGCGGTGCTCTTAACGGCATATTCAGTGAGGTCGATTCCGGTGAAAGACTTGGCACGCTCCGCAAGGAGCTGCGCATGGCTTCCGTTGCCGACGCCGATTTCCAACACGTCCCGCGTTTTGAGGGAGTCGAAGTCTATGAGCCAGTCGAAGGGGATCTTCTTGCACGGCGCGTATAGCTCTACCGCGCCGAAAAAACGCCGATCAATCTCCGTGTAAAACTCTTTGCTGAACTCCTCGTACTGTATTCCGTCCTTCCAGTCGTAGCGCATCGGGTGGCTCTCCCACCAACTACGATTGGCGTTCTGCCATTTTTGCTGTTCGTTCGAATTGGCCGGAAGAGCGGAGGGTTGGCTGAACCCGTCGGGCAGCTCTTCGAGTTCCTTCATGAGCTTCGTCATAACTGTTCACCTGCATGCGCCAAAGTCTGCGCGCTGTCACTCTTGAATCCGTAAGGCCGCAATAGCTCTCGCAGCGAACTAGAGAGCGCATCCTCGGAGAACGTCTCGAGCGCCCATGTTCTGCCAGCGCAGCCCATGCGCGCCGCAAGCTCGGGATATTGCAGGATGGCGAGTAATGCCTCTGCCACCTCGTCCCTCGAATCGGGATTAACCACGAAACCTGTTCTCCCGTGTAGCAGGGCCTCGGACGCTCCGCCCGACCGGCTTCCCACGACCGGCTTCCCCGCCAGCGCCGCCTCCACGTACACGCGCCCAAATCCTTCGCCGCCCACAACGCCCTGTCGTTCCTGTCCTCGACTCGGCAACACGAACGCATCGCAGGCTCGATACAGTTCGGCTAATTCGTTATCAGGAATTTCACCGGTGAACGTAACATTCCCCGCGACGCCCGTTTGAACCGCAAGGCTCTCCAATTTCCCGCGTATATCGCCTTCACCCACGACCACGTATCGTAAGTCGGGCAGCGCCTTCAAGACGCTGGGCAAAGCTCGAATCACCGTATCCACCCCCTTGAACTCGTTCCCGCGAACCAAAGTGCAAACCGACAGCACAACCGGGCAATTCTTCTTGACTTCCGCGATGAAATTGCTCGTCGGTTCTTGCGACGCCAGCAATTTGGCGAATGAATTTGGAATCGCGTTATACAGCACCTTCACTCGCGAACCGTGGATACCATCCATCTTCCTAACAATGTCCGCCGTGTAGAGACTGACCGGCAAAATCAGATCGGCGCATTTCAGAGCAGCGTACCTCCACCGCGAGGTGCCCCACCAAATTTCAACGCTGTGGCAAGCCACCCAATATGGAGTCCCCAAAAACCTCTTCATCATTGCAGCCACCGGTGCGAGCGCAACGTGGTTCGCGATGACAAGGTCATATCCACGGAACCCCGCAGTTGCAGCTTTGGACATGAAATGCAATTTGGACACGGCCCCGGGCTTTGCTTGACTGCTCACCATGCCCACGAGCCGAAAGTCGGTCGGGCGATCTCCCGTGTACCCCCAATCGAACAAACTCAGGACATCCACATTCTCTGGGCCGAGCATCCTGCCCAAGGACGAGGCCAGAGTATAGGTGTATCTAGCAATCCCGCCCCGCGTAAAAATGTCCGTCGCCAGAATGAGAATCTTCATGAGTGGGTACCTTTCCCGACGGGCATTTTCCTTTTTCCGATCACGACGATGCCGTGGGCGTAGTCAACACTCCATTCGTATCAAGAAGAGCGAGGGGACGCAAGATGTAGACTTCGTTTTCCGATAGAATCACCACGCAGGCAACCCAAAAAAAGTAGTTCTTGTGACCCGCCCCCCATTTTTAGTCCAGGGATAATGAGACTTTCTCGGGGTTTGAACCGCTCCCGATTTCTGTACCAATCGGAACTAGAGAGTTTGGGCAGTGAATGTCTTCTTAGCCTCGTTTGATGCGGGTTTCGCGCACTCCAGAGACTCAATCAAGAGGCTCTGGAGTGCGCGCCCCAGCGATGTACTAGCTTTTTCCTTCCCCAGCCTGTGCAGCGCCGCTAAGTCTGCTGGCGTACGGTCCGCCAACGCGCTGTGCGGACGCGTGAACTGATCCACTACTGTCAGAATGCGAAACGATCGCCCATCCGCTAGTCTGTCGCTCACAAAGTCCATGCTCCAACACTGGTTCGCGCCGGCCGCCATGGGCGCTGCCACACGCTGCCGGCGCGCTATCTTCCGCCGCTGCTTGGTACGCACGATGAGCCCTTCCTCCGTGTACAGACGGTAGATCCGCTTCGACATCGCTTCGCAGCGACCTTTCTCAGAGAACGGGTGTAGTTCAGGTCGCGGATGATTTCTTCACACAGCATCCAGAGGTTGTCCACGTGCCGGCGAACGGACTTCGGGGAAATCCGCAAACTGCGCGGAATTCGCACTTTCCCACAGCCGCGACGGCGGCGGGTCTTCGGTTACATTTCCAATGTTTCTTGAAGCTGGGCGCTCAGGTCGTGGTCTCGGTGCGTCGCATCGTGCTACACCTGCCGAAAACTTCATGGTCGCGGCCGTGGTCACTGTTTGTGCTGGCGCGGTGGTGTGAACAGAATCTGTGACCGGCCTCACCCCAGCGCCGGCTTGCGCGCGGAAATCAAAAGGAACAATCCCAGCTTACCCCCCAACATGCGGACGAGAAATCGCGGATACAGGCGCCAGATGATCCGGTACGTCAATCCTTGAAAACGTGATGAGGGTTCGTTCAAAAGCAGATCACCCGAGCTGAAGGCCTGCCGGAACTCGATTTGCTCGAACACCTGCAACATGGCTCGCGCCTCTTCACTCGTGTAGGACTTGGTGCCCGGACTTTCCAGATGATCGTGGACGGACTGGCGCAACGATTTGCCGCGCAGAAACCCGCAGCGCAGCCAGAGCATGAATCCGGTGAGCGACGGGTGGTGGTAGATCATGGTGCGAAGTGCCCCTCCGGGCTTGAGAACTCGCCAAGCCTCGCGGATACATTGCGGCGTGTCGGGACTGTGGTGCATCACACCGTACGAGTACACGATGTCGAAAGTGTCGTCCGGAAACGGCAGGTGCTCGGCATCGGAGACGCGCAAATCGGGCGTGTAGCCGGCCATTTCGCAGCGTCGCTTCGCAAGCTCCAGCGAGGCGCTCGAAAGATCTACGCCGGTGGCCAGCGCACCAGCCTTCAACCATTCCAGATAATCGGCGCCCATGCCTACTCCGACCTCAAGCACTCGTTGACCGCCAGATCGCGCGAAGCCGGCAAATTCGAGAATGTAGGGTTCCAGTTGGTAGCGCGCCCGGGCGTGTGCTTCGAAGTCGGCGCGATCGCCGAGATAGCGTGAGCCGCAGGGATCGGCGTTCCAGAAGTCCCGGACCTCTTCTTTTTTTAATCCGTGTCCGTTTAATCCGGGGACTGGCGAGGCTTGGGGCATAGTTCCAAGAGCAATAGTAGCAGGTTCTGACACCCGCCGCGGCGCGTAGCAGAAATACGTGGGGATGCCCCACAGCGGCACAAATTGCCAGTGCCGTCCCGGCAAGCGATCATAGCTCGGCGCCGGCCGCTGGCACTGCGAGCAGCGCCCCCGGATTCCAGCATGCGGCTCCAGCTTGATCTCGATCCGCTCCGGCCGGCCCTTCCGCGTACACATCCGCACTTCTCGGTACACGAACCCCACAAAACTTTGTACTCATTCAAAATTGGAGTGGACCCCAATTTTGAGACAACCAGTTAAGCCCTAAAAATGCAGTGAAAGGGGAAACTGGATGAGATCTCGAAGGAAGTTCACCAGGGAGTTCAAGCTAGATACGGTGCAACGATTGCGGGTGGAAGAGACGCGGATCGCGGAGTTGGAACGTAAGATCGGGCAGCAGGTCCTGGAGATCGATTTTTTGAAGCGAGCCTTGCAGCTTGTGGAACAACAGCGCCAGCTGCGGGCCGCGAGTGGCGGCGCACCGTTTACCAACAAGTCGAGCGTGAAGTGAACGCCGGAACTCAACTCGCCATCCGTCGGATGTGCGCGCTGACGGGAGTCAGCCGGCCGGGGTTTACTGGCGCGGAGTTGCCGAGGCGGGCACAAGGATACGACCTCTTGCAAAAAGGACGAACTCACAGCTGGTATGGCGGGCAGCGGTTTTGCCGTGGACGCGACCGGTGGCGGTATTCAGCGCTGCATACAAGGAGAGCGTTCCGTGCCGATAGTACTCGAAGCCGTGACGTTCGGCGCGTCGGGGAGAGCGAGGCAGAACCGGATCCAGACGATCCAGGGCTGGAATGACGATCTTCTCATCGACGCAGAACACGGCCGCGTGTTGGGGCATGTGCAGATAGAGGCCGAGGATGTCGGCGGCTTTGGTTTCGAACTCGGGAGATGCTGAACGAAGTTCTCGACTTGCTCGCGGGTGGCTTCGCGCACATCTTCGTACTGCAGAAGTCGACGGCGTGGGCTTTAACCAGATTCGAATCGAGCTGGTGCTGTCTAGTTACTAGATTACCGTCACGAACCGGGGCGGCCAGCAGAGGATGAACGAACGCTAAACCGTGGTCAATGCTCCTGTTCGAGATGCATAGATATAGTCTGCCCTACTCGAATCACTGGGGCGCAGTTGATAGTCGGCCATAGCAACGGTGAAGCCGTTCCGCTGCAGCACATCTGCAATCAAAATGGGGTCCCCGAAGGCACGATGCACTTCCATTGCTATGTTGTCTACTCGAGAAATCCAGTTCCCCGGATGCGCGAAGATATCAAATTCTGCTCCTTCGATGTCGCACTTGAAAAAGCCAACGCTCGGAAATCCGTATTTCCCGATGATCTCGTCTAACGTTATAGTCGAACTGTTATCCCAGCCGGCCAGCAGACGATTCTCGACATGTACCGTGCAGGTTGTTGGATTATCGCTTAGGAGACGTTCCAAGCACGGCCGGTACTTGAGTTGCGGCTCAACGTAAACTACTTGGCGGCACAGTTGAGATGCAAAAGCTGTAAAGAGGCCGCGATTGCCGCCGGCATCGATGGCGTTTTCGAAACGTATCTTGCGGGTGTCAAAGCAACGGAGGTACACGTTTCGGCTGTACATCTCACGGATGCTGGAAAAACTTGAACAGCCTTCTTCGGGTACGATTTTATCGAGCTGACCGCAATCGATCGTTAGAACAACGCCTTCATACCGCACCCTGACGCTGTCCTTCATCCTCAGATCGGCGGGCCACAGCTTGCCATTTCGAACGATTTCAGGGGCGCTCAATGCTATGCACCGGACGTAGCGGCCCATTACGGCGGGCGTCAACACGCTATTTACACGGAGCAACTCATTGATAAATCTACTCAGCATTGCCGTGCGGCCAATCGACGGTTTTCATGTTAGCATGGCGCCGTCATTGCGAAGGAAGTGAACTCGCCCGTAATCCGTCGGTAAGGATATGAGCGAGTTGGGCAGGGAGTGGGGATTGACAAGGCAGAGACTGTTAAAAGATGCGGCAAGACTTCACCGGCGGGGTGCTACATAGCACTCACAATGAACACTGTCGTGCAGACCTAGGCTGATAGTCTATCCCAAACCCTTTGCCACAAGGAGTATTTCGGAAGCAGGTGTACCCGATTCGTAACCCGCGTACCCGACCGCCCTCATGGCGCCCCAATTCGGTTCAAAGGCCTTCGACTTGAGCGTATTCGGGAAAAAGAATTAGCCCCCAGTATCGGCGCGAGCCAACGGGTTAGGGTGGTTCACTGACGCGTACTTTTCGTTCGCTTCCGCCCCAACGGTGAGTGCGCATGGCTTCTTCGAAAGCACCGCGCAGGCGAACGTCGCCTTTGGAAGAATGCAGACGGATTACGCGGAGCCCTACGTTTAGGGCATCAGCAAAGGATACCCAAGCGTCGACAACGCGGAGTACATCGGTTACAACGGTGCGGACCGGGGTGCTCTCTACACCGGGATCAGTGTTATCGGAAACGGGCCAGTCGTTCTTTTTTGGTTCCAACGACTCCAGCCAGTGGACGGTGGACACCAGTGGCAGCCTGTTGGGCGGCGGAACCATTCAAACAACTGCGGTGACATTCCCCGCCTTACCTGCGTGCGCTTCGGGTCACAGAAGGGATGCAGCGTGCCGTGACCGACTCGACGACGAATACTTGGGGTGCAACCATCGCAGGCGGAGGATCGGATCATGTGTTGGCATACTGTGACGGCTCAAGTTGGGTAGTGGCGGCAAAGTAGTTACTGTTATTGGATCAGCGGTCTAGTCTCAAATGCAACCGAGCTTCTCGGCAACACTTGGGCTTCGCCGGGACCAAGCGGCAGCACGATGCCTGCGGCGGGAGCGTTCATGAATCTCTCGGCGTCGGGCCATCTCAACCAATCCGCCACCGGGAACTGGGCCGGAACCTGCACGATGCCCTCGGGGACAAGCTGTACGTTCACGCTCGGCGCGGCCTACACGGCACGCCCTGATGCGTGGTCACGGTGCAAGGGAGTTCGCCCATTGCGGGGTCATGCAGCGTATCGGGAACAATGGTGACGATTACGGCCGCAGCTTCAAATTCGGCAACATGGGCGGCAATGTTTTTCGGAAATCCTAATTAGAACCTACGCACTGCGTAGGTATTCGATCCGGGCACATTGGAGATTCCAATGAAATCCATTTCCCGCTTAATAGCTCTTATGCTGCTCTTGGCCGGCTTGTGCTTCGCGCAAGGGACGCCGGCGACGCTCGGACGCCGCGGGCAGGTCAAGTATTGGATCTGGGTGTAGCTGTAGGTCATCAGGCCACCTCGGGGTTGGTTGCCTTGGGAGTCGTGGAGCAGGACAACTCCTCCAACTGGCTGGCCGGGCAAAGCCGTCGAGGTTGAGCAGGGAAGTGCCATTGACGGTGGTGTGGTGATCTCCACCACTCCACGGAGCCCGGACAGGGCTTTCTCATCCACCTGCTCGCGCCCGAGCAGTTCGCTGTCGTAGAGCCGCCCGGAGATAATGCTCCAGCGAGTTCGTGGGCTCGAGAACAATCAACCGCAGAATGTAGAACGGTTCCTGGGCATGACAGCGGTACTAGGCCCGACCGACGCGCACGAGGGAAACGCCATCCGATAGCTGGTCAGCCGAAGCCCGGGCAGTTTCATTGAGACCCTGGAACCTGCGTTTCATGCGGCACCTTCCTTCTCGCTTTTGCTTGGCAGGTAGCTGTTGAGCTAGCAGAGCAGGGCATTGCCAGGGCGAGTCGGAAGCTGCACTCAGAGGATTTCTCGCGGTTGACGTTATGATGCTATATTAACGTAAAAATAGTATACATTTCGTTCCGGCTACTCCCAGCGTGCCGGTGTCTTCACAAATGGACCTTCGGTCATGATCCTTGAGCACCTCCCGACCCGGGAGCATACGTGCGATCTCTGCATCGTCGGCTCCGGGCCCGTCGGTATGGCACTGGCTCTCGAATTCGAGCGACTCGGCCGCGATGTCGTCGTGCTCGAATCTGGACGAAACAGAGTATACCCTGGACTGACCGAGGCCTCCCGCGCGACAATCGTCGACCCCCAGCGCCATGCGCCGATGGAGATTGCAGTGTGTCGTGCCCTCGGCGGCACGTCTTGGACCTGGGGCGGCCGATGCGTGGCTTTCGACGACGTTGACTTTGGGGTGCGGGCCCATGTGCTGCATTCCGGTTGGCCCATTGTCCACGATGACGTCAAGCCCTGGTACGCCAGAGCTGCCGAATATCTGCTGTGCGGCGATGACACGTTCTATTCACCGCCTCGGCATCTGCACAGCCTTGGTGCCGATGTTTCCGTCGAATTCCTGGAGCGGTGGTCGACCGAATCTCGGCTCGCGTTGGTTCACGGCAAACGGATCGAGCGTTCCGAACGCATCACCCTCTGTCTGAACTGCACCGTCGTCGATCTCGACCTCGGCGCGGACGGGCGCGTGGTCGAAAGCGTCGTGGTCGCAGGTCCCGACGGCAAATCGAGGGTCAAGGCGCGCGCCGTGATCCTCGCTGGTGGCGGTGTCGAGACAACGCGCCTCTTGCTCGCCGTGCAACGCAGTTGGCCCGGCCATTTCGGCCGCACAGGCGGCCCGCTCGGCCGCTATTACATGGGTCATATCTCTGGCAAGATCGCGAACATCGTGCTCAACGAGCCAGCAGCTATTGCGGACCTCGATTTCGAACTCGACGCGAGCGGTGCGTATGTCCGGCGGCGTTTCATGCTAAGCGAGGCGGCGCAGCGGACACATGGGCTGCTCAACGCGGCTTTTTTCCCGGACAATCCACCATTCCATGATCCTCGCCATCACAGCAGCGTGCTGTCGGCGGTCTTTCTGGCGCTGGCTTTACCGCCGATCGGTCGGTGTCTAGTCTCGGAGGCGATCCGGATTGCCCATGTCGGTCCTAAGCCGCACCATTTTGGCGCCCACATAGTGAACATTCTCCACGGCGCACCCGCCGGTGCACTAGACCTCCTGAAGATCATGCGCGATCGGTTCCTGACCAGCCCGCGCAAGCCCAGCTTCCTCGTCCGAAATCGCGACGGAAGATACGCCCTCCACTACCATGGAGAGCAGGAGCCGAACCTCGACAGCCGCGTCGTCTTGACCGATGAAGCTGACAGATTTGGGCTCCCGCGGGTCGCAATCGACCTCCGCTTTACCGAAGGCGATGCGCGTAGCGTGATCGGCTCCCACCAAGTTCTGGATACAGCCTTGCGCGCTAATGCCATAGGCCGGCTGGAATACTGGTATCCGCAGGAACAACTGCGTGACCGTGTCTTGGCACAGGCATCTGACGGCCTCCACCAGGTAGGCACCACTAGAATGGGGCAGGACCCAAAAGACAGCGTGGTTGATGCGGACTTGAAGGTCCACGGTATTGCCAACCTCCATGTGGCCTCCTCAAGTGTGTTTCCTACGACTGGACAGGCTAATTCAACTCTTCTCTCGACGGCGCTTGCCATTCGGCTCGCCAACCATCTCAACATAAGGGCCGCTGCCGAGATCCGAACAGGAAGGATCGACGACCATGCGCCGTGTTGAGTTCGGGCCCCTCGCGCGGAGCATATCCGCGATCGGCTTCGGGTGCGCCTCGCTCGGTTCGCGTGTCGACGGCAAACGGGGGACGACAGCGCTGGCCCGAGCCTATGACGCCGGTGTCACATGGTTCGACGTTGCACCATCCTACGGCGATGGCCATGCCGAGGTCTTGCTTGGCAAGTTTCTCGCGAGCAAGCGCTCACAGGTCGCCATCTGCACCAAGGTCGGTATTGTGCCGGGCCGCGTGTCGCTTGCCATGCGCATTGCCAAGCCGGTAGTTCAGTGGGCCATCGTTTTGCGGCCGGAATTGCGCAAACATGTCATCAGTTTCCGGCCGCCCGCGCAACGGGTGGAATTGACCGGTCCGTTCATAGAATCCAGCATCGTGGAGAGCCTGAGGCGGTTGCAGACGGACTATGTAGACGTTCTCGCGCTGCACGAGGCAAACCTTGGCGATGTGCAGCGCGATGACGTCCTGCGGGCGCTGGATAATGTCATCAGCAAAGGTTACGCTCGCGCCATCTCTTTGGCAGGCGATCTCGTTGTCGCGCTGGCCGCTGTGGCGTTGTCGGAGCGTTTCCGCATTATTCAGTTTGACAACAATCTCTTCGCGCCCAACGTCGCGTTGGCGAAACAGCAACTGCCGGCGAATCGAGCCGTTGGCTTCGTCACCCATAGTGTCTACGGCCGTGACGGCTCGCTTGACGCATTGGCAGTCATGATCGAAAAGGAGGTCGGGAAGCGCAGCTTGATGGACTCCGCTGGCTACCGCGACACGCCGCGAAAGGCGGCCGCCGCATTCCTTCTCGACTTCGCCTTGGCAAGTAATCCCGACGGCGTGGTCCTGCTGTCGATGTACCAGCCGCAGCACTTCAGTTTCAACCTCAGCCGCCTAACAACATCGCCACCGGCGGAGGTCGTGTTGGACCTGGCGAGCCGCCTCGTGTCGCTGCAACCTTGCATAGAGCCGAGAAAACAGAAGGTGTGAACATTGTCTGAAACTGGCTGCGAGGCCAGACCCGAAAACTGGACGAAAGGGAATTGCTGGTAATTCTCGGTTGGCACAACGAGGTCGAGGTGACTATGACTTGTGTGCCGATATGTGGGACGCGTCTAACCAGCGGATCTTCGTGAAACCCAGGGATCGTAACTGCTTGACAATCTTGGCCGGGGTTTGACGCAAACCCCGCTTTTCCAGCACCTCGAAATGCAACTCGCAAAACACTGCTCTGCACTCCGGTGCGCGTAGCCTGGTTTGCATCCCGGAGATTACCTCATATTCAAAACCCTCGACATCGATCTTCACGATATTGGGCTGCGGAAGATCAAGATCATCTCCACGAGCAACTTGAACTTCCGCGATGTTGCCGTCGAGCACAGCAAGTGAACTTGCTTCATTAGCCAAGCTCATTGGCAGCACTCCTCGCACGTCCCCTAAGGCTGCGTTTACGAAGGTCGTATTGGGAAGGGCTAGTTTCGACAAACGGGAGAATGTCTCCGGCACCGGCTCAAAGGCGACCACCCGGGAGGCGAGGGAGGCGATTCTTTGCGAGTAATAACCCACATTCGCACCGACGTCCCATACGCAGTCGCCGGGCCGGATTTCGACCAGCAATGAGCGTGAAAAGGCATCCTCGTATCCTACCCGCCAGACCGACCGAAACCTATCCAGCAAGGGCACTAGTCCAAGCCTTCGGACCACGGAGCGAGCCTGTGTCTGAAGTTCAATCAGCATTGCATCACACGGACTGAAAGGGAAGAAACGGATTGGTCACCTTTCGCAACGAGTATAACGCTTCCGTGGTCCGTGTCACCGCGTTACGGTGAAGACCAAAAGAGGCTCCGGTAAAGGCCTACAAGTGCGAAGGACAACAAGGATTACATCCGCAGAGTGTAACCTCTCACTTAATCCGTACCGCTGCCTGCGCGATTCTCTTGGTCACGCCAATCACCGTGAAGTCTCGCCGGTAGGCCGCGAGCGGTACATGACGCCTAGGAATCCTGATTCGCGCCGCAAGGCCCAAGCCAAGAGCGGCAAGCGCTGCGGGGCCGCCGCCACGGCGGGCGGCCTCTGCTTTTTCCACGCCAATCCCAACAAAGCTTCCGAGTTGGGCCGGATCGGGGGCAGGAGCAATCGACATTCGGCCGCCGAAAGTGCCGATACGCTGCCGACCTTGGACAACGCACTTGCTGTGCGCGACACGGTGGCTCGGTTACCCGTTTGTGGCCTTAGCGGCCATGCACTCTGGCGTGGCATGCCGTGCAGAGCGTGATCAAGTTTTCTTCTAAATCGGCTCCCGACTCGATATCCTCGGCTAGACCTCGATGCCACAGCGACGGTTGTTGATGACGTAGTTTGATCATGGCCGTCATCCTAATCACCGCTCCTGTCTAAAACAATATGCCATCAAAATGTTTTATTACTTTCTTGAATACCACTGCACAAACTGAACGTTCTGGCTCCAACCCTCGGCTCCTGCCTCGCTGTTTACGCTCCTCTCACCCCTCACTTTTGCGATGGAAAGTAGCTAGCGGAACTCAGGGCGTATTCAGCAGAGAGTGCCCGACTGGCGCAGCCGCCCTCACCTCCCCCTGCAGGCCGCTTAGAGGTGACTGCCATGCAAGGTCAAGTGTCAGTCACTGCACAGCGTGATCAGGTTCTGCTCGGAGTCATCCCCGGATTGACTGCGAAATTCCTTCTGATGAACTTGGAGGTCTTTCGGGCTCCCGCAGGACTGACGTCTCCATCCATCCCCTTGCAGGACTTCTCGACAAAGCTGCTCGAACGATGCGGGATCCAGTCGCGGGCGTGGTTGCTTCGGTCGAATTTGACTCATGGGTTGGGAACCCTCCATCCGGTTGGAGCGGGGACTGGCCGTTACCTACGAGTGGATCCGAGCCCAGGTTCTCTCCAAGGCTCCTGTATCCGTCGGGGTCCCCGCTGCGGCGGATTGACGAGGATGAGTTCGAACGATCTCGAAGGGAACACGTCAGCCTTGGCGGAGACATACGCTACTGTTGGGACCGCGCGAGTTGTGTTGTGAATCACCGATTGACATTTTTTCACAGGGTATCGAAAAAGAATATTGCAACTCTGGATTGTGAGAGTTAGTGTGTTTTGACGCCGCTTCTAGAACATTTGCCCACCGCAAGCCGGAAGATGTATAGTTCCTGCAACCAAATAATTACGAATTTCCTGCGCTTGGTAAGAAAACTTCGTCCGACGGAAAATCCGTTCTGCGAACTTCGGCCTGTCTTCTTTTGACACTTCTGTTCTTTGGGCTCTTTGCATTCTCGTTGGCTGTGTCGTTTGTGGCGACGCGCCAAGTGCGAGACATGGCCACGCGCCGAGGATGGGTTTCCCTCCCGCAGCACGGTCGCCATATCCATGAATCTTCTCTTCCCCGGCTGGGTGGCGTAGCGATTTTCCTGGCTTTCTCAGTCAGCTTGAGCGCGTGGCTGGGTCTTTCCCTCGCATTTCCCCGCCTGCTCGATGGACTCGCTCCCACCACGCTTCTCCGTATTTATGTTCCGGCCTGCCTGATTTTTTGTCTCGGCCTCTACGATGATCTCCCCGGCGATCAAGCGATGCCAAGCGAAACCAACCGACACTTCCACTGGAGCAAGGTTCCTCACATGGCGGCAATTTCAACCCAGCCTTCGTGGAAGCTGACGCTGGACTTGGTGACAACTTCGAACCGGCGCCGCGGCTCACTCGACGTCTATCGCGTCTACAGCCAGCGCGATCTTCAATTGGATGTCAACCTTCTGACCTCCGGGTTTCCTGCTACCCTTGCCGCCGCGCTCGATCGAGTGCTGACCATGCCCGAGGTTCTCATGCCGGCAGCGCAAAGCAAACCCCCGGTTTTGGCCGCGAACCTATAACGCTCACCCGTCGGGTCTACTTGCCTGGAGTCGATCTTGAAAGATCACGCACTTCGTCGGCGGACAACTCCACCACCTTGCCATTGCGCCCGATGTAGATTGGCAATCCTAGACGGGCGTGTTCGTCAATCGCTTTCGCCACGGCTGCTTTGAACGCGATTTCCGCGCGCTTCTCGAGGGGTAACCGCAATACGTGTTTTGAAGGCTTGCTCATAGGTGACCGTAGCGCTTAACCAGTGCGCTATACAGGCTTTTATCTAGTATACGAACCTCTTCGTTCTTCTCAAACGCAACCACCCTGGGGGTCGCGCCTGAGTTGTCAAAAAATGTCCAGAAGTCCGCCAGCCGGCGATAGTAAAGCAGAAAGTTTCGAATGGACCGATCGAAGCGCCGACGGACTACCGGTTCTGGCACATCGTGCCCGCCTCGCACGACTCGTTCTCGAACCCTCGACAATGCAAGATCCACGCTCTCGACCCACAGAAAGAAAAGGTGCACTTCATACCCTTGAGCCTTCAGTCGTCGAAGCAAACCCATATAGCTTCGACCGGAAAGCGTTGTTTCGAAGGCAAAGGGCGAACGCCGCTTGGCGAACGATTGGATTTCGCTGAGCATCATCCTCCCTGCACGGAATGCGGCAGTCTCAGGAGAAAATGGTGCTATCCCGTGCGCAATCAAGTCTGCATTGACGAAATTCTTACAATCCGCGTAGTTGGGCAGAAACTCCCGTGCGAACGTGGTCTTGCCCACGCCATTCGGCCCCGCGATGATAAAGAGATCCATGAGGCTTCCCATCCTACCGAATCTGAGCACCTTCGTCACACTTCAACCCGGGCACGTCAATACGTGGCGGCGAGTCTTTCCAGTTGGGAAACCCATTCCAGAACTGCGAAGTTCCCCGATTAGTTTCCGAATGATGGCGCGGCGATGGTAAAGCGCCTCCACGAAGGGGGCGGACACTTCGTGGAGATTTTTCTCGCAGAGAATGTCTTTGCCGGTTAACGCGTAGCGGCCGTGAACGAGTTATCCCGTCTGGCCGTGAACGGATGCATGGCACGTGGAGCAAAGCGTAATCAAGTTCTCTTCGGAATCATCGCCCGAGTGGCTGCGAAACTCTTCGTGGTGAACTTCCAAGTTTGACATCGCACCGCAGGATTGACACCGCCAGCCATCGCGACGCAGGGTCTGCTGCCGCAGCCTCTCGTACGACACCGAATCCAGCCGCAAGCCGGGAGGGTCGGGACGCATCGGGCTCATGATGCCTTTTCGCTGACGTCTCCCAGAAATGTCTGCTGCTGCTCTTCGGGCAGAAACTTGAAGAATCTCGTCATCGCGAACAGCAGCATCTCCGGGTCTCCATGGTCCAGGTTGGCCCCCGCCAGGAAGTCCGCACAGATCATTTCCAAGCAGTAACCGCGGGAGCGATCGCTTCCCAACATCAGAGCTGCCGTCTCGATCGCCCGCTCAATGACGGGCGTCTGGCTCTTGTACAGTTTGAAGTAGACAATTTCCCACGGCTCTGTTAGTTTCCCAGTGAGTTCTCTCGCGACCGCCTGCTGAAAATCCTCTTTCGACAATTCACGAGCTTTGTGCAACCAGGTTGCACAATCGAAGTGCTGCCGATCCCGCCGCGCCAACTTGGCCAACTCTATTCCCTTGGCCCAGCCCACCTTCTTTAGCTCCTTCCTCGCCTGTGGTGGCAGGTTCTCATGAATGGACATTAAGTAGTACGCCTTCCGCCGAGATTGCGGGAACCGTGTTCCCAGGAATGCGTCGAAAGACTTCAGGTTCTCCAGCCGCCAGTACTGTCCCGTCCGGAGCTCGCAAAGATACCGACCTAGTTCCACAAATTTTGTGTCTCGCTCCGTCTCCCTCCGTTGTTCCCAAGCCAGAATCTCGTCGATCTTGGTCAGCACGAAAAGTGCCCGACGGCGATTGAGTCTCGGGGGCATGGGCGGATTGCTAGTAATTAAGCTCGTCAAGCCAACCAAGGGCCTCTGCTCCTGGACGCCGCACCAACGCGGCGTCAGTCATTGCCTGCTTTCCAAGACAAAGCCCAAGGTAGGGACAGGTGCTGCACGGATTCTGGGGGAAGCGGATGCCGCTGTGCGGCAAGAACTGCGCGGACTCAATTCTTCGGATCGTATCCTCCACCAAACGGCCGAATTCCTGGCGCTGCTCGGCGCTGATGGTGGTTCGCAGGTACTGAACCTCGACCAAGCTTTTGCGGACGAAAACCACCTGAGCGACTTCGGCAATACCCGTCATCCAGGAGTAGCAGACAAGCTGCGGATCCAACGCCAGCAGTCCATCAGGCTCTTCTGGATATCGGCTCGAACTGGTCTTCCACTCGAGCAGGCAGCGCTTTCCGTCGAGGTTGCCGATCGCGTCGATGTAGGCAACAAAGTCGTTCTTCTCTCCAACCGCCCGGGTGAACTTGATCTGTAGATTACGTCGAGGCTGGCGAACCCGTACTCGGTCGTCCTGGCAGAAACGCGTCAACAACATGATTCCCTGCCGCAGCATGCGATCCCACGAGTCTCGGTTGGAGTAATGCAGATCTTGGCTTTGGCAGGCAGACCATTCGGCAAACAGCACTGCACCGGGATCTTCGCGGCGGAAATAGGCGCCGAGGGCTTGTTCGAAGGCACGGCCGAAGAGCATTGCCGCACGGGTGTCCTTCTCCTTCCAGCCATCGAGGTAGCGGTGCCGATAGCGTTGCGGGCAGGTGAGGTATTGGCTGATCTGCGTGTAGCTGTATGTCATTCAGGCCACCTGCGGATTGTCCAGATTTGCCGGTGAGAGTTCTTCCCAGCGACCGGCGGATGCAAAGCCGTCGAATCGGATTAGCGAAGCGCCGTTCAGAACAATGTGGCTGATCTTGACCACGCCCTTCAGACCCACAAGTTGAGCTTCGTCCACCTCATCGCGTCCCATCAGTTCGGTGTCGTAGCCGAAGTCGCGCAGGAACCAGTTCAGCTTCCATAGGGCTTTCGGGCTGCAATAGAGACGGCTGGAAATGACCTGTCCCGCAAACCGGCTGGGCTCAAGAATGGCCAGAGCAAGGGTGTAGTAGGGTTTCTGTGCCTGCCGCTGAAACTTGGCTCGTTGCACTGTAACCAGGAAAACCCCGTCGGGAATCTGGTCGGCGGCACAGCGATCGGCGGCGTGCAGGCCGGTGATCTGGCGTTTCACGCGGTACCTTCTTTTTGGCCGAGATAACTGTTGAGCTGGCAGAGCAAAGCATTGCGGTCTTTCTCCGCCCATTCGGCCAGTTGCTGGACGAAGTTTTCAACCTGTTCGCGGGTGGCGTCTCGGAGCGTCTTCGTGCCACAGAAGTCGACGGCATAGGCCTTTACCAATTCGGGGTCGAGCTTGTGCTGGCGGATGATCTGGCACAGACGGTCCCGAACCTTGGGGCCAGCGCCGTTACCGTTTCCATTCGCGTTTTTGGGAGGAAGCTTTTCAACTGGACTCGGAAACGTCCCGATTTCCTCGACCGAGCAGATGCCGATGCCGTAGGCCTTGCGAAGTGCGCGATTGATTGCGCGAGTCTCGGCTATTCGCATTTCAGCACCGCGGACCAATGCAGATACATTGGAGGGATTGGCATCACCGTAGCCTACGAATCCTTTGCATGTTCGCGACTTGTAGACAACTGCTTTGAATGTCCAGCGGGACACCGCGGGTTCACAGAATTCCCGAACCGCTTCTGTGTGCACACCTCGACAGCGCTTGCGATAAGCCAAGCCCACAAGCCCGGTGTGGGTAACATACCAGCGTCGGTTGAGGATTTGCAGATCACCTCTTTTCACCGAGAATCTGTATTCCTTGACGAGAGATTCGAGTTGTTCGGATTCAATCGTTTGAACAGAATCTGGCCAGATTTTCTTGGCTGTCTCCAGCTCTCGTTTGATTTGGAGGTCGTATTTCATGCGCGGCCTTTCGGATGCAATCTGTGAAGCAGTACTACAAGTATGATATCATACTTGTGATATAAATAGCCATTCAAAAAAAGGAAAGAGGCGGATCATTTTCCTTCTGGCCGTACACTTGGAAAGTACTTGGAAATGAGCTACTTAGGTGGGCGCGTGTTGCTGGCGTGCCGAGCTTCTTTCAAGGCGGCGGAAGCAATAAAACTACTCATGCTTACTCCCTCTCGCTTGGCTGCCTGTGCGATTTCCTTCTTCTCCTGTTCGGTGTAGTAAGAAATGATTCCCTTTCTGACCACAGCCGAAAACTTCCGTCTGGTAAACGCTACAGGTTTTTCTTTCACAGACCTGATCGTAGCACCACAATGGGGGGCCAACTCGACCCTTCACTTGGCTACGAACCTTTGTATGTAACGTCCACAGTTAAAGTGGAACCCAATACGAAGGAATTGATTTCTTGGTGGGAACTTGGGTTTCAGTGTCCGCCATGCCTTCGCCTACCATACCGTTTGTGGATTTCTGAGCCCCGTCAATAATAAGGAGAACCGTTGATATCAATTCGCAAGATTTCTGGGCTGAAGTCGCCAATGGCGGAGCGATTTTCCTCGACGAGATCGGGGTGATACGTCCCTTGTCGGTCCTGATGCGCCTCATCCTCGACACCAACATCCTGCTCTCCGCGCTTCTGTCTCCTCTGCGCGCGCCAGCCAAGCTTCTCGACGGTTGGGAGCGCAAGACGTTCACGCTGGTCGCCTGTGACGCGCTCATAGCGGAACTCCGCGATGTCGCCGGTCGACCGTTTTCCGGGCGAGACTTCGCGCCAGCGCGGCCGAGCTGCTCGCCGCGAAATCCCTTCCCAAGATTGACCATTTGCGTGCGGGAAACTTCTTTTTACCGGACCGGGGCCTGGGTGCGTCTGGTCCGGGTATCCGTTGCGCTTGGCGGGAATTATTTCGCGTGCTCTTCCAGCACGGCGGCCATGCGGGTCTGATAACCGCGGCCACGGGCCTTATACGCCTCGACCGTGCTTTCTTCAAGGCGCAGAGAGATCAGAACCTTGCGCGGTTTTTTCTGCGGGCCGCGCTGGCCGCGTTTGCGTTTCTCCGAATGTGCGGCGAGATCGGGAAAGACTTCGGATGCCGGCCTTGCCTTGGCAAACATGGCGTCGGTCCACTCCGGGTTTTCCTTGTCGATCATCTCGGGATCAGGCTTTTTCTTCATAGCGTTTTACCTCCGTTTTGTGGGCGCGGCGCAGGCTGATAACCCGCACCGTCGGACCGGATTTGGTGAAGACCAGAGCATGAAGGCGGTTCCCGATGTAACCGATGGCGAAAAAGCGGGCTTCGCCGTGGCGGCTGGACTGTACGGCGTGAACGGGAGGCCTCTTTCCCGGATATTCTTCGCGTTTTTCGCCGGATCGAAGTCGATCTTCACTATTTAATTGTATATACAAATAAATTGACCGCAACCCTTAATCTCAAGCATTTTCGATCACGAAACGGATTGCACTGCTCAGCACCGCCCGATCTCGCTATCGACGACAGTCCCCGATCGCCAAAAATCGCGGCGCGCTGTTGACTTTCACCTTATGTTCCACTGCGATGGACGCGTGCGCAAATGGCTGCCATGCTCGATTTGTATTCAACCTTGTGGAGACTACCGCACGGCCGTGCCTGCTTACGCGAGCACTGCCGCATCCTGGAGCTGATAGGCGTTCTTACCAAGCGCGTGAGATTTTGACGAACGTCAGCTGTATCCCCATTTATTTGACTCATAGGTATGAGTCAGATAGACTCATCATGTGGCTAAGAGACTACAAGTGATTCTGAAGGATCCGGAATATCGAGAGATTCAGCGCGTGGCGCGTTCGCGCCACATGTCTATCGCCGAGTGGGTCCGACAAGCGCTGGATCTAGCACGCCGCCGAGAGCCTCTGGGCAGCATCGGGAAGAAGCTCGAAATCATCCAAAGGGCGGCCCAGCATGACTATCCTGTCGGTGATATCGACGGCATGCTGGCCGAGATCGAAGCAGGATACGGAACCGGTGCACGTTCGTGATTTTGGTCGACTCAAATATCCCGATGTATCTGGTCGGCGCATTTCATCCTCACAAAGCTGACGCGCAGCGTTTGCTCGAGAAGCTGATCACCGATCGTCATCGTCTGGTTACCGATGCCGAGGTCTTGCAGGAGATCCTGCACCGATATGTCGCAATCGATCGCCGCGACGCAATCCAGCCAGCTTTTGACGCTCTGCTCGGCGTAGTAGACCAGGTGCTGGCGGTAGACGGCATGGTGGTGCAGCGTGCGAAGCAGATTGTTCTAGGGTATCGACAGCTGTCAGCCCGTGACGCGGTGCATCTATCCGTCATGGAACAAAATGGAATCGAGAGAATCTTAAGTTTCGACTCGGGCTTCGACGCGTTCCCTCGTATTACGCGCCTATCGTAACCGCTTGCGGACAAAGTCCGCGGCCCTCGATCCGGAATGGCCTACAAAGCCAAAAAGCCGACTATTTCGTCGGCCTTTTTCCATCGCTGCATTCGTGGAATAAATCGTTGCTATGAGTTGATACTTTGCGGCACGAGATTCAACGATTCTCCGTTTTCCTTGTCCAGGGTTCTTCTCGTACCGGGTGCGTAGTAATCTAAACCGTTCGAGTAGACCTGGGAGGGCATCGGACGTTTGCCGGCGAATGCGCTCACGATTTTCCGCGGGTCGCGGTGCTGGGATCGGAGCCGGAGATTCACCGAAACGGACTGCGCCAAGCCCGGATTGTTCGAAGTCGCCAATGGCGGAGCGATTTTCCTCGACGAGATAGGGGTGATACGCCCGCGCGTCAAAAACCGCTTAACCATCTAACCTAATCTGATAGATGGATATATGCTTATTGACGAGGAATGCCGTGTCCCAGCCTGAGACTCCCGTCTAACCATTGCCTGGTCCAAAGAGGCCGATCATGCCTTGCGCACCTTTCTGGGGTCCCAGGGCATGAAGAAGGGTGATCTCTCGAAATTCATCGAGGAGGCTATCCGCTGGCGCATCTTTCATCAGACCGTCCGCGAAGCCCGCAAAGCTTTCGCCGACGTTTCCGCGGACGAACTCCAGAAGATGATTGACGAGGCCGTCGAAGACGTCCGCGCGAAACACTACCGGGAGCGGGCTAAACGGTCCTGATGCGCCTCATCCTCGACACCAACATCCTGTTCTCAGGGCTTCTGTCTCCTCTGGGCGCGCCAGCCAAGCTTCTCGACGGTTGGGAGCGCAAGACGTTCACGCTCGTCGGCTGTGACGCGCTCATAGCGGAACTCCGCGATGTCGCCGGTCGACCGTTTTTCCGGGCGAGACTTCGCGCCAGCGCGGCCGAGCTGCTTTGGTCTTGGTTGGAACAGCGTACTGAGCCCCAAGTTTGTGCAACCCGGTTGCACAGCGACGACCAACCGAATCCAGGTCGGCGAGATGCTGCTATACGAAGGGGTCGAGGCCTATAAGAAGGAACCCGACCCGTCCGCAATCAGAGTGGCTCATTCCACTTGAAACCTCTAAACAACCGAATTGCCATGCTGTGATTTATAGGTTACAATGAGAACGTGATCGAGGTTCGCCACTACGTTAGCCGCGCCGGAAAGGATGTCTTCGACGATTGGTTGACGCATCTAGCGGATGCCCGTACACAGGCGAAGATTGCGAGCCGAATCAACCGTCTCGCCGCCGGGAACTTTGGCGACAAACGAAGACAGTCTTCAGAGATTGAGCGGGCGTTGCAATATCTCAGAGATTACAAAGAAAGGGCCGGAACCGCATGAAAAGCAAAGCTAGCATCTCGCATGACGAGACCATCGTTCGACGGCTCCGAAAGAACCCGGATTTCGCTGCCGAGTACCTGAAAGCTGCATTGGAAGACGAAGACGAGCCCCGCGTGCTGCTCATTGCCTTGCGCCATCTTGCTCAAGCTCAGGGTATCGCCAAAGTCGCCAAGGCGGCCGGCATCGAGCGCGAGAGTCTTTACCGTGCATTGTCGGTGCACGGCAACCCACGCTTGTCTACGCTAGTGGCCGTCACCAGGGCGATCGGGTTGAGACTTACCGTCGAAGCCGCTCCTTAAATGACATGGCTGCTCGCTGATGCATAAACTGGACTGGACCCCTGGGCTGAGACAATCGGTTAAGCGACATTTCGCCATTCGCTGCCGAAACATTGTCGGGCGAGATTGATTGTTGGCAGTATAGCTCCGGCTGGTGAAGCGGAAGCGGGCTCTGCTGCAGAGCAACCTGCCAGGAATAACCAGCTGGAGACTCATCCACGGCGATGAGCGGGGGCACGGTTGCGAGATCGTGCCCTCATCGCATGGATAGATTTCCCCATGCCTCAGAAAACTCATACCGCCTCCTGCGCCACGACCACCGCCAGCACGGGCGACGGCTGTCGGCGTTCGAACTCGGCAGGCGGACAATAGCCGAGAGACGAGTGCAGGCGTTTTTGGTTGTAGACCTCTTCCAGAAACTCGCCGATGCGAGCCCGCGCTTCGGTCAGGTTGCGATACTCGCTGCGATAGACTTCTTCGCACTTTAGCGTTTTCATGAACGACTCACAGGTCGCGTGGTCCCAGGGATTGCCGCGGCGCGACATGCTGATCCGGACTTGGTGTGTCTCTAACAGTGCGACATAGTCGTGGCTGGCATACTGCACGCCCTGATCGGAATGGTGCACCAATCCGGGCGCGGGCCGCCGCCGCGCGAATGCCATCTCCAGCGCCGCCACGGCCAACCGGGCTTCCAGCGTGGCGTCCAGCGCCCAGCCAATCGCCCGCCGCGAAAACGCGTCCAGCACCACGGCCAAGTACACGAACTCTTCCAGCAGGCGGATGTAAGTGATGTCGGCCCGCCAGAGCTGGTTGATTCCGCTCACCACCAGCGCCGCCGCCAGGTTTGGATACACTTGCAACCCGTGGGCGGAGTCGGTCGTCGTCACAAACTTGCGCTTCCGCAAACAGAGCAGGTTGTCTTCCCGCATCAGCCGCTGCACCCGTTTGCGATTGACCGACAGGCCGCCACGACGCAACTCCGCCGTGATCCTCCGGCTGCCATAGGTCGGCCACTCCAGCGCCACGCGCTGCACCTGATCACGCAGTTCCACGGACGCGGCTTCAGAGATAACTCCGCGCCGACAGAAACCCGCTCGACTGACCCTGGTCAGCGCACACATCCGCCGGATGGTTAAGGGCGTCCCGGCTTTCATTTCGCGCTCAATCTGTTGGTAAACGGTGCGCCGCCACTGGCGGCCCGCAGCTGGCGCTGTTGTTCCACATGCTGCAAGGCTCGCTTCAAAAAATCGATCTCCAGGACCTGCTGCCCGATCTTACGTTCCAACTCCGCGATCCGCGTCTCTTCCGCCCGTTTCTGCCCCACGCCGGGAAACGCCCGCTCCCCAAACTTATCGACATCGCGGCTCCAGCGGTACAGTTCCTGGCGGCTCACTTCCAGACTGCGCGCCACCAAGCCCGCCGGCTCTCCCGCACGCAATCGTTGTACCGCATCCAGCTTGAACTCCCTGGTGAACTTCCTTCGAGATCCCATCCAGTTTCCCCTTTCGCTGCATTTTAGGGCTTAACTGGTTGTCTCAAAATTGGGGTCCACTCCACACTGTCATAATATGACGCAATGTCGATGACATCGTTGAACATCTCACTCCCCGAAGCTCTGCAGGAATATGTATAAGGGCGAGTACCCTCCGGCGCTAACGCCCTGCAGCACAACCTTACTTTGGTCACCCGCAACACCAAGGACGTGGCTATTATGGGAGTCTCAGTATTCAATCCCTGGACATCGTGAACGCAGCCAGTGTTGCCCCCCGCACGACAAAACCTGATCGCCGCGAAATCCCTTCCCAAGATTGACCATTTGCGTGCGGGAAACTTCTTTTTACCGGACCGGGGCCTGGGTGCGTCTGGTCCGGGTATCCCTTGCGTTTGGCGGGAATTATTTCGCCTGAGAAAGTGCCAGAGCGGTTGCGCATCAACGCAGAGACGTCGCTCTCTTTCGGGCGCACAACCCTCAGGACGTTACGCTTGACGTACGGCGTATTTGTCACTAGACTGCATTCATGATCGCTAGTTTCCGGGGCAAGGAAACTGCCGCCTTCGCGGCCGGAAAACGTGTCAAAGCCTTCTCGGGCATCGAACGCGCCGCCCGTCTGAAGCTGGATCGGCTCGAAGCGGCCCTGACGCTCAGCGACCTTGCTGTTTTGCCTGGAAACAGGTTCGAGGCCCTGAAGGGCAGCCGGAAAGGCCAGTACAGCATCCGCGTCAACGACCAGTGGCGTGTTTGCTTCGAATGGCCAGAACGTTCCCCCGGTCCGGCGAATGTTGAAATTGTCGATTACCACTAGGAGTCGGTTGCCAGTAGGAAAGGAACGACGAAAGGAACGAACATGCCACTGCTCGCGATCCATCCCGGAGAACATTTGGCCGAGGAATTGAAGGAACTCAACATGAGCGCCGCCTCGCTGGCACGCCAGCTGCAGGTTCCAACCAATCGCATCACCCAGATTCTGAACGGACGCCGGGACATCACGGCCGATACGGCGTTGCGCCTGGCGCATTTCTTCGGCACCAGTGCCGAATTCTGGATCAATCTGCAAGGCCTCTACGATCTGCGCATCGCCCAGCATGAAGCCGGAAAAACCATCAAGGCCCTTCCCACCCTCAAGCGCATGACCGCCGTCCACGCGTAGACCAGCTACCCACCTGCCGGATGATGCTCGAACTGGCCCGATCCGGTGTCGCCCAAGGTCAGCTCTCAAAAGTCGAGAGGGGAAAAGTTGCTCCGCCACTTGAAATCCTTCTGGGCGTAGCAACCAAATTCGGCAAAAGTCTCGATTGGATTGTTAGAGGCGAAAGCATCTCGTGAGCCGCTCCAAACAAGAGTGCAGATTTGCGGGCCGCCGCTACGCGAGGGCGTCCAGGCCTACAAGAAGGGTGCGCGGGAGAGGCGGCGTGGTCGGTTCGGCGCGCCCGCTGGCGCTGTGGCCAATGCCGATACGAGATGTCGGTCACTGCGGGGTACGATCTTTCAGGACAGTTATCTGCCCCTGACGACCTGGTTTCGGGCCGTGTGGCATGTGACCAGCCAAAAGAATGGCATCAGCGCTCTGGGATTACAGTGGGTTTTGGGCTTGGGCAGCTACAAAACCGCCTGGTTAGAGCCGGACCACCGACAAACCGGAGATCATCTCGAAGTGGCGGAGATTGCCGGTGGCTACGCTGTAGCCGAGTTCCAAGGCCGTCACCCCGATCAACAGATCGGAGAGCGGAAGACGAATGCCTTTTGCTTGGTTGTCGCCGTCGATCTGTCCAACACGAAGAGCAAGAGACACCGTGACCGGATGAATCGGTAGGGCCGTCAGCAGCTCCTGGATGAACTGCTGCCGCTTCTCCTTTCGCTGCGACGTGTCGGCACGGGCCGCGCCGTGGGCCAGTTCGATCAGAGTGACCACGGAGATCGCGATATCGGTATTCCCCGCCTTGCTGGAGATGGCGGCAAGCATTTGCCGCGCGTTCTGCCCTCACGCTCAGCTGCGATCAGCACACCTCACGCTCGGCTGTGATCAGCACACTGGAATCGAGGATTAGTCCCATGCGGGCGGTTTCGAGTGGCTCGCGATGACTTTCGACAGCTGCCTCCACATCTCGGGCGAAGTCAGCGTCGATGGTCGCCGTGGAGTCCTCGGTCAGCAACGCGATGCACTCCGAGATGGACCGGCGCGGCGGGATTGGTGCATGGATCACCGCCACGGGCAGCTTGCCACTCTCGATCACGACTTCCGCACCCGCGCGCACCCGTGCCAGCAGCCGAGCGAAGTCGCTGGCCGCTTCCGCCTCCGAGATGTGGATCACATGGTCAGCCACACAACGATTATACCGTTATTCCCCGTGTTCAGATTCGGCCTCTAAAGCGCCAGCAGTTGCGTGCGGTCTTGGGTGCCACCTTGATGTGCACCCCATCTGTCATTCCCAGACACGCACCGGACGCGGCAGCTGTAGCAGAAGCGTGCGCTCCTTGCACCGACAAATCCTGTGGCTTACCCGCGTCGCGATGCTTCCAGAAAATTGTCGCGCCGCTCCGCTCACCGCGCGCTAGAATTCTTTGGAGCAAGGGATGCCGGCGCAGCATAGGCCGCCACCGACACCTCTGCTCTATTCATTCTCGGCAGCAGGTGCATGCATCATGCAGACGGGTGCGAGAAAAGCCGGAGGCGTGGAGCACGCGCGTGTGCCACACTCCAAAAGCAGGATTCGCTCCCTCCACGTTGAAGTCGTGCTCGCGCGTATTTTCGCTAAACAACGCGGGTACATGAAACAACAATCTCTTCGACACCTCGATTTGGCCTTCCCACCTTATCGACTTTTACTGCTGAGTTGACAAGAGCGCCATTTGTCGCTATTATGTGCGACATAATGGTAAACGAACTGCGAGCCGTGGTGGAGGAATTAGGGGGCGAGCGAATCCTTGGTCGCGCTCTTTCTAGCGATCGTGACATGCGCGAGGCGATCCGGGAGGGCTTTCCTCCTGCGGTCGTGAAGGAGTTGATGCGAGCCTCCGGTTTGACTCTGAAAGAACTCGCCAGCGCACTTGACCTTTCGACTCGAAGCTTGCAGCGCCGCCGTCGCAGTGGAAGGCTGGCAGGTTATGAATCCGACCGGCTTTACCGATTGGCTCGCATTGTAGCGATCGCTAATGAGTATCTTGGTGACCACGAGCGTGCCATGCGTTGGCTAAAGCGTCCCAACCGTGCCCTCGGCGGTGTCGCACCTGTCGCTGCCGTTGACACAGAGCTGGGAGCGCGCCAAGTAGAAAACATCTTGGGCCGGATTGCTTATGGCGGAATTAGTTGAGCCGACTCTATCGAGTCTTGCGCAAGACCTATGCCCGCACTGCCTTTGACGGTGAGGGAGCATACCGCTACGGTGGACGTTGGTCGAGCCCCGGAACCCGCCTCAGCTATACTTCGGAACATCAATCTCTCGCGATGCTGGAGTATTTCGTCCATCTTGATGTGGACGATCCTCCGGGTGATCTGGTTTTAGCGTTTGCGGAAGTCCCGGACGATCTAGCCAGGGAGCGGGTTGAAACCAGCAATCTGCCGGCAAACTGGCGCGAATCGGCGGCTCCTCCCGAACTCGCTCAGCTGGGCGATGAATTCGCGCAACGAGGAGAGAATTGTTTTCTACTGGTGCCCTCCGTACTCGCCCCTAACGAAAATAACTGGCTGATCAATCCCGCGCATCGCGACTACAAGAGGATCGTCGTGCGAGAAGTGGAGCCGCTCAACTATGATCCGCGTATGTTCCGGAAACAGCGCAGCCACCGTCGGCGCTAATTATCGGGAGTGTTGGCTGACCTGCACCCCACGCACAGTTCGGTTTTTCATCGATCGGTCGCCTTCTGCATGTTGTATTCTCGGATATGAATCCAGTTGTGCCCCGCCGAATCGCAAAGCCACTAACGCTGTTCGGGGCGATCATGAAGAGCATCCCGTGTAATGGAATTCCCGGCTGGCCCGGGACTCTGTTTTCCGATCCGACCCGGATAAGATAAGGAACTTGACGTGAGCGAACAACAAGCGAATACTTGTGGGGGTTCGAATTGCCTTTGGGGTCTGAGCTCGAGCTAAAGTGGTAACCAAGACAGGCAGCATTTCGATTGTGCAACCTGGTTGCACAAGACCGACCAAATGCCGAAGGATGCCCACCTTTTGAAGCTGTGCTACAATAATGCTGAGATTGTGCTACAGAGGAATGCACCTATTTCCCCGGGAGGTAATTCGTGAAGCGCGGCACCCCATCCAGATCCTCACGAAGAAGGAAACCTGCAAGCTTGGGGGGAGGGAATCCCATGCCCTCCAGCAAGTTGCGCGACGTGATGTTCATTGCCGAGAAAGAAGGACTGCTGCGCGGCGAACGCACCCAGGTGGTTCGGGGAAGAATGCCGGAAGCCCTCGTGACCAGGGCAAAAAAACGCACCGGCATTGATTCTGACACGGACTTGATCGAGGTGGCGCTGGCCAACATTGCGGTTGCCGACGACTACGCGGACTGGCTGCTTTCGCGACGCGGCACCGTAGGTAGCGAGGCTGAGCTTGAGTTCTGAATTTCATGGCACTCTCAGGCGGCTCAAACCCGACGAACATCGAGTGCAGCTCACACCGCGGGCCGAATCGGAGCTTGAGTTCATTGGAACGACCAGCCATCGACCCGCCAAGCTGCTCTACGATACCACGGTCTACATTGATGTTCTTCAAGGCCGTTTTCCCCAACGGGGCGAAGCGATGCTACGGGCGACCGAGGCATGGCATTCCCCAGTCACAGAAGCGGAACTGGCGGCGACCTGCGGCCTGCTCGATCCCGCTCACTCCCAAACGTCCGAGATCATCGAGCAAGTTGCCGCGGTCATCGACCGCCGGCCCAGCTATCGGACGATCACACCCGATCCCGAGATCTGGCGGGAAGCCGGAGTGCTGTCCGGCACGCTGGCCCGGACCCAGGGATACGGAAGAGAACAGCGCCGGCGTGTCTTGAACGACGCACTGCTATTCGCTTCCGCTCGAAAATATGGATGTGCGGTATTGTCTCGCAACGTTCGCGACTTTGACTTGTTGCAGCAACTTGATCCCTCGGGAAAAGTTATGTTCTATAAACTAGGCACTGAGGAAGCGGTTCGTCAAAACCTCGCGCAGTTGTAAGGGCCTTTTTTCGGGTGGTGCGCAGCCCACTGATTGGGATTCATTACTCCGGCCAACGTTTCGTAAACGATATGCCTCGTCCCCCGTCTCGGTCGACTGGGTAGCCGTAGGTCGCCGCATCCGGGAGATGCGCGGCTTTGACATGACGCAGGAAGAGTTCGCCGAACGCATTGGCATCAGCCAGAACTATCTCTCCACTTTCGAACGTGGGAAGGTGGCGATTGGGGCGGAGATCTTGCTTCGAATCAGTCAGGAGTTTGCGAAAAGTGTTGAATGGATGCTGACGGGGGGAAGGCTAGACAAGCAGATATCTTCCCGCTACTCCAGTCTGCGCTCGTAGAGTGATGAGATTCTTAGGGCAATTCTCCGAGGCTCGAAGGGATTGTCGGCGTAAACACCAACACTCGCCAGTGTTTTGGATCTGCTTCCCGGAAAAGGAAAAGCCTTTTTTCTGTTCGCCAGTAGAGGAAACGGTGGCCCAGTCGGAGGAGATTGGCAAAAAACTCCGCTTTGATCTCCGCACGGTACGATCCTGACCAGATTCACTTCGTCGAAGGCTTCGCGATGGGCACTTCGCTCCGATTTCCAGTTCAGCGCTCTTCTTCCGAACCGACTTTCGGGCGCGGCACCGATGTGGGATTATGGAGGAGCCATGAATCTCGAACTGTACTTGATGGCAGGCGAGTTTATCAACAGCAGCGATCCGGACGTGCAGGCCTTTGCGAAAACGATGACGGCCGGTACCGACGATGCCGTCTCGCGTGCGGTGAAGCTCTATTACGCGGTCCGCGATGAAATTCTCTATGATCCCTACTATGCGGGCGAGGCGCGGTCCTACTTCCGAGCCAGCGATTGCCTCCGGGCCAAGCGAGGATTCTGCGTTCCGAAGGCTGCCCTGCTGGCTGCGACTGCCCGGTCCGTGGGTATCCCGGCACGGGTCGCTTATGCTGACGTGCGCAACCATCTGTCCACTAAGAAGCTGATCGAGATGCTGGGCAGCAACCTCTTCATGTGGCACAGCCTCACCGAGTTTCATCTTGAGGGCAGGTGGGTGAAAGCTACGCCGGCCTTCAACACCAGCCTCTGCCGGCGGTTCGGTGTGCGTCCGCTGGAATTCGACGGGCAACACGATTCGCTCTTCCAAGAGTACGACCAGGGAGGCCGACGGTACATGGAGTACGTCGCGCAGCGGGGTCACTACCCTGACGTGCCATACGACACAATCATCGCGGACTTCAAGAGTACATACCCCCGCTGGCTGGCGCACCACAGGTTCAGTTCTTTTCGTCGACCGGCTCGTCCTTCTTCAGCCGTCAGGACAAAGAGCGTCGCTTCGGAAATCTCGAACAAGACTTGATTGCGGCTGCGAAGGGACCGAAGATCGAACTTCCCGTAGTGGAGATTCGCAAGAGAGGGCTTATTGGCACGCTTCGGGAACGGGCTCGACGCCGGTGAAAAGACCTCGGATTGTCCTAAGCGATGCGGCGGTCTCCGACATCCTGGAGCAGTCCGACTGGTACCAAGAGCAGTCAGGCGACAAGTTGGCGAAGCGATGGGAGAGTGCGGTAACGTCAGATACCGCCGGCGCAGGATATCCTGCATACTACCGGTTCGTGGGTTTCTGACCCCCGCTCAAATGAAGGAGAACCGTTGATATCAATTCGCAAGCTTTCTGGGCTGCGAATCACCTGTTGGCTTTGGCTCCTGATTCTCGTCGTTTCCCCACTGGCTAGCCATGGCGAAACACGGTTGCCTCCCTCCTCTCGGGACGAGCAATGGCACCGCTCTGCAAAAGCTGCGCAAGCGGAGGATCACACCATCCCCGCGCTTCTAATCAGCGACATCCACTTCGATCCCTTTCACGACCCCGCCAGAGTGCAGCAACTTGTTGACTCTCCGGTGAGCCAGTGGAGGTCAATTCTCACGGCTCCGCTTTCGCCCAATCAGCAACAAGCCTTTGCTGCGCTGCAGGAGAAGTGCCATGCACGCGGAGTGGACACGCCTTACCCCCTGCTGCAGTCCAGCTTGCAGGCTATGCGGTCTCGGCAACCCGATGCAAAATTCATGACAGTGAGCGGCGACCTGATCGCCCACTCCTTCTCCTGCATGTACACGACACTTCTTCCAGGATCGGCGCAGAGCGACTACCAGGCCTTCGTGCTGAAGACCTTGAGCTTTGTTATGGGAGAGCTGCGTGCTTCCTTCCCGGACGCGCTCGCCTACGTGGCTCTAGGCAATAACGACAGCGCGTGCGGCGACTACCGGCTCGATGCCGGAAGCGACTTTTTGGACCGGACCGGCAGGATCGTGGCCGAGGGTCTGCCTCTATCCCAGCAGCAACAGGCGCTCAAGGAGTTCGCGAAGGGCGGCTACTACAGCCTCACGATGGAAGCACCCATGCGTGACACGCTCCTCATCGTCGTCAATGACCTTTTTCTGTCCCCAAGATACACCACGTGTGCCGGCGCACCCGACCCCGCTGCTGCCATTGCGGAAATGGCGTGGTTACAGGAACAGCTGGCACGGGCGCGGCGATTGGGTCAAAGGGCCTGGGTCATGGGTCACATCCCGCCGGGCGTTGATCTCTACTCGACAGTTGCAAAGATCAAGGATATCTGCGGGAACGAGGCACCTGAAATGTTTCTATCCTCGGACAAGCTGACCGATTTGCTGATCGAGTATGCCGACGTTGTGCGACTCGGGATCTTCGGTCACTCCCACATGGATGAAATGCGACTCTTGGAGCCACAAGGTGGCACCCCGCACGCATCATTGGAGCACAGTGTTGCTATCAAAGTGGTTCCCTCCATCTCGCCCGTTGGTGGCAACAACCCATCATTCACCGTTGCCCGAGTCAACCCACACTCCGCAGTGCTGCAGAATTACGAGGTAATTGCTGCTTCAAACCAGACTGGCATCGACACCACCTGGTCCAGAGAGTACGACTACGCTCAGACCTACCATGAAGCAGAATTCTCTCCCACGACGGTGAAGGAACTAATCGCGGGATTCGAAAGCGATCGCGGCGCAAAGGCGGACGCCAGCAAGGGATACATTCGCAATTACTACGTAGGCGATCGCTCTCCCGAACTCGAACCGTTCTGGTCGCAGTACATTTGTATGTTAGGAAATCACACAGCCAAGGCATTTGCTGCCTGCGTATGCTCCGCTGGTAAGTAAGTCACACTCGGCTGAGCAATGAAGCAGGCGAATGATGCTTCCAAAATTCTGCCTGGATGACAACGTTTGTTCGGCATTTCGCTCCCCAGGGGAAGGTTCCGTTCTCGGAAAAATGAAAATTGCAAAACGAACCCGAGAAGCGAAATTGCGGGAATGTCCTTGATCACAGCGAGCTTGACTACGATACGCAGTATACACAGGGCGAACCACGCCCAGATGACATCGCGGCAAGCCGCCACGGTCACAGGACTCGACATGTGCCATTGATGAAATTGCAGTACGGAAGACATAAGGCCGGATGAGGCGCTCACTTTCGGTCAGACAAGCCGCGATGTTTGCGCCACACACCATTACACAAGAGGCCTTGACGGTTCTGGATGTGTTCACGCGAGAAAGTCTGGCCATCGAAGTCGGACAGAAGCTGAAGGGCGAAGACGTGGTCGGTGCTTTGAATCAGATCCGCGGGAAGCGCGGAGTTCCGAAGGTGTTGTTTTGCGATAACGGTTGGAATCCGGTCGATTCTGTTTTACATGTGGCAGGCGCGCCTATTCGGTCATTTTTCAGGAGACTCGTGCGTCATAGGGCGGGGACGATGTCGGTCTTTTTGAAGTCGTTCCCTTTGAAAAGGAGAGGCTCGCCAGTGAGTTTGGCGAGGGCATAGGCGACAGTCACCGAAATTCAGCCCTGCCGCGTGGCGGCCCTTGCCGAAGTCGTGGAAGGCCTGGCGCGCGAGATGCGCCTGCTCGACAGTCACGGGTTCGATCACAATGCCAATGCGGCGAAACAGTGCGTCGCATTGCTGGGCGACCTCAACGCCGAATTGACTCTCGATGACAATCGAGAGTTCGATGAAATTCCCGGCGGATATGCGGCAGCGCGGGGCGCGGCTGATGGCTTGGATATAGAGTTCGGCGTCCGGCTCTTCCGCCAAGATGGCGACGAGCGGTGAGGAGTCGAGGATCACTTGGGAAGGCCGTGTTCGTCGTACAGGAGCTCAGCATGATCGAGATACGGACGCTTGATGTGGGCGGCTGCGCGCTTGGCAATAGCCCGGATGTCGGCGGCGAGCGTTTCGGGATCGCGCCTCTGAAGACGTTCATAGCGCTCCCGCAGAGCTTCCGTGACGGCACGGGTCATCGTTTCGCCGGTGACCTGGGCGATCGCTTGGGCGAGACGGTGGGCTTCCGGATCCTTTACGTTGAGGCTCATGGTGCTTCTAGCCTTCTGTACCAATGTTCTAACCTTTCCCCTATGATGACCCGTCTCCCGATTCCCAGCAAGCGGGCAGTGGCAATTGCGAAATGGTTTCCGTTTTGGGGAGGCTTTTGCCCGATGCCAGGTGATTGCCTGCAAATGGGACCCAAGAAGGAAGGACCCAAGTTCATGCAGTGCCTGGTCGCCAAGCAGAAGGCCAGGGTCAAACACCCATGACCGGGGCGGGGAAACCATCGCCCTTCATTCCCTCTACCACAGGGTCACACCCGTACGGGCAGCGAGGCCCTGGCCGAACTTACTGATCTGGTTCGTAGGAGTGGGTCATCGGGTTGCTTGGTGCCCGGGCCCCGTTAACCAGGCCAGCAACGTTGTCCGTCAGGGGTGGAGCACTCTTACCACAAGTCGCCGCACCTGCGGTGTGGGCGCGAAACGACAGTCCTCGCCCAGCTAGACCGCTTTGCATCCGTAGCTAGCAGTGATAGCATTGACAGCATGGCGACATTAACGATTCGACAACTTGACGAGAAAACCAAGACCCGGTTGAGGGTCCGTGCTGCCCATCACGGACGTTCGATGGAGGAGGAGGCCAGGGAGATCTTACGCTCAGCTCTAACCGCTTCCTCACCGGCAAAGGGAAACTTGGCGGAGGCCATTCAAAAACGATTTTTGGCGTTTGGCGGGCTCGAATTTGAATTGCCGCGACGCGATGCTATGCGCCAGGCCCCGGGATTTGACGAATGATCATCCTCGACACAAACGTGCTGTCCGAACTCATGAGGCCCAAGCCCTCTCCTCGGGTTGTGGCATGGGTTGCGAAGCAACCAGCAACAGAACTCTTTACCACATCCATTACGGAGGCAGAAATCTCTTATGGAATTGAGCTGCTCACCAAGGGCAAGCGGCGCGAGGGGCTGCTGGCCGCGGCGGAGGCTATGTTTGCCGAGGATCTGGCGGGCCGAATCTTCGGGTTCGAGAGTGACGCAGCGCGAGTTTTTTCTAAGATTGCCGCTCACCGCCGTACGCTCGGCAGACCTATCAGCCAGGCGGATGCGCAGATAGCGGCCATTGCGCAAGTGCGAGGGGCCAAGCTCGCGACGCGCGATGTTGCAGACTTCGCGGACTGTGGCCTCAATGTCGTTGACCCCTGGAATGGTTTGTGAACCTGCAACGAATTCGGCCACCCCGAGTTCGACACGCTGCGGTCGCCTCTTGGCGAGTTCCTGTACCGCCTAAAGTACAAAGGCGACAAAACGGTCGTGCCAGCAATCGTCGAAGCGGTCGCCGGATTCTTGAAGAACTGGAGCATCTGTCCTGACGTGGTCATCCCGATGCCACCATCGAAGCAGCGTAGTTTTTCAACCGGTGGTCGAGAGATCGAGATTGCTTCAGAATTGAGCAAATCCCTTGGAATCGCTCTCGATACAACGTCACTCAAGAAGACGAAAACCACACCAAAGATGAAAGACATCGGTGATTTTTCAGCGCGGGTAGCCGCCTTGGATGCAGCATTCACAACTGGCAGAGATCTCGAAGGTAGGCAGATTCTCTTGATCGACGATCTCTTTCAATCAGGTGCGACCATGAATGTCGCCGCACAAACGCTGAAGGCAAGGCTTGGTAAAATCAGTCTACGCGATCGCGCTCACGCACACGAGGAACTAAAGGATGGTCTCTGTTTCTCAACCCGCAACTCAGAACATGGGATTGCTTTGTGGCCCTGAGCGCTTGAATACTTTCTTGCATCCGGCCCGCTTCAACGCGCCCATTTGCAAGGCCCGGTTCTGATCGTCGGTCCTCGCGCATAACCGTATTTCACTACTTTGGACCACCATTCTTTTTGGGTTCAGACGACTGATTGACCTCTCCCCGCGCAGGCTGGCTGGCGTCGGACTCGCGGATTTCTTCAACGTCGGCAAGATCGCGCAACCGGCCGGCCGCGAGTTGCGACGCAATGAGGTCACTCTTGGAAATGAAAAAGGCCGTGAGGCCGCTCTTCGCGTCGATCACGCCTTCGACTCGCCGCGGCCATGCCTCATCAAAATTCACGCCATCGATGCCAGGGAGAATATCGACCGCAACCGGCTCCCGTCCAAAGCGGACGAATTTTCGGGGATCCGCAAGATCGTCAACGGTGATGTTGCTTGAGGGGAGCACCAAAGTTGGCAAGCGCCGCATAGGTCGCCTTCGCGTTCGCCGGGTCCGCCTTGATGAACAAGTCGAGGTCTTGAGTCGCGTGGGGCTGCGCGTGGAACGAAACCGCGTACCCACCGACAACCAGATACTTAACGCTGTGGTCGTTGAAGACAGACAAGAATTTTTTGAAGTCGTCGAACATCGCGGGCCGGCTCCTTCATGGCGTAAGCGGAAAGGGTAAGCTCTGCAACGGTGCTCATGCGCTCATGGACCGGGCGGCTCTGCCAGTACCGGTATTCGTCAGCCTTCATTTCCTTATGGCTGTCGTATATGCGGATGCTCTTGTCCATACCCGTTTGTAGCAGGCAGCCGGTCGCTTTTCAACGATTACTGGGTATTCCGGTGAAGGCGAACGTTGGTTCCGGAGGGAAGGCGAACGGCATTCCGGAGCGAAGGTGAACAGCAGTCGGAGCGAAGCGACGCTGGCATGGTGATTGTGGAGCAAGTGTTCGGAATCGTCAAGCGATATGGTCCGGAGCGAAGCGGAGGCCGGTTCGGCGGGGATTTGGGGTGCAGGGGAAAGGGGCAGCAGCCCCTTTGCCCCTGCTTCCCTAAGATAGAAGATAGGGATCATTCCTGGCTTGGATCCCTGGGTGGGTTGCGGTTTTTTCGCATGGACTCTCCGCGCATCTCGATGCGATGGGCATTGTGAACCAAACGATCGAGAATGCCGTCGGCGATAGTGGGATCTCCGATCTGCTCGTGCCAGCGCGAGACGGGCAGTTGGGAAGTGAGGACGGTGGAGCGAGTTTGGTAGCGCTCCTCGCAGATTTCCCAGACTTCGCGGCGCTCGCTTTCATTCAGCGGCGCCATCGCCCAGTCATCGATGACCAGAACCTCGATGCGACCGAGTCGTGCCAGGAGGTGGCGCAAGCTGCCGTCGGCTCGGGCCAAGGCCAGGTCCCGCAGCAAGGCAGCGGCGCGCAGATAGAGAGCCGAGTGGCCGTCGCGACAAGCTTTCTGTGCCAGCGCTAATGCGAGAAAGCTCTTGCCCACGCCGCAAGGTCCGATCACGAAAATGTTCTCGTGATTGCGGACCCAGGCTGAGTCTTTGGCCAGAGCACGCATCACCGACTTGTCCAAGCCACGCGCCGCCCGGTAATCGATGTCCTCCACGCAGGCCGGTCCCCGCAGTTTGGCCGCTTTCAGTCTTCGCTGCAACGCCTGGTTCTCGCGCCAGTTCCATTGTTGATCGACCAGCAGCGAGAGTCGTTCCAGGAAACTCAGTTCGTGGATCGCCCGATCTTGTTCCTGTGTCTTTAAACCTTCGACCATGCCTTGCAACCGCATGGCCAGCAGTTTTTCCATCAGCGGTTGGCTCAGCATGAGGCCGGTCCTCCTTGGTCGAAGTACTCGGCCCCGCGAACATTGTCATGGGTCAGGGGCGGGGAGCCGGGTGGTGGTGGAGATAAGGGAACCGTGTCGAGCGAGTTCTTCAAGATCGACTTCACGCTCTGATAGCGACACGCCTTGGCCAGCAGTGCCCGTTCCGCCGCGGCTTCCATGCGTGGCGCCGAGTACTGTTGCGCCAGGCGAATGATGCCGAGACAAGAGCGGTAGCCCATCTCCGGGTGTGGCTTCGCGTTCAGGATTTGTTCGAACAACTGTGCTGTGTTGGGACCGATGCTGCGGGCCCAGTTCACCATCCGCGAGGGCGGCCATTGCAGATGGGCCTGATGACTTTTGGGACGGTGCTCGTTCTGAGTGACGGCTTGACCCCGCCTGCGATCGCGGCGATGGGAAGCGATCCGGTTGCCCTTATGAAAGATCTCCACTGTGGTCGGCGTGGAGCGGACTTCCACGATCTGCTGCACCAGAGTATAAGGCACACTGTAAAAGTTTCCATCGAAGGCAATGTGGTAATCGATGTTGACGGTGGCCCGCAACCACTGGCTCAGGTCGAAGCGCTCGGCCGGTAACGGAGCCAGAGCCGGTTTCTCCAGGCTGTGAAACAGACTGGAGCGCGATCCGTCTCGCTTGCGGAAAGGACGCTCGTTCAATCGCACCAGCAACTCGCGGATCGCCTGGTTGAGTTCCGCCAGACTAAAAAACTTCCGGTTGCGCAGCGCCGCAACGATCCAGCGTTCGCATACTTGCACTGCGCTCTCGGCCTTGGCCTTATCCCGTGGCCGGTAGGGACGCGCCGGCACCACTCCCATCCCGTAATGCACCGCGAACTCCTGATAGGTGGGATTCAGATCCGGATCGTAGCGACAGGCTCGGATGACAGCCGTCTTGGTGTTATCGGGGACCGTCAAGGTTGGTGCTCCGCCGTAAAATTCCAGCGCGTGGATGTGCGCTTGAATCCAGGCTTCCAACTGCTGATCGCGAGTCGCTTCCGCGTAAGTGTAAGAACTTGCGCCCAACACGGAAACAAACAACGATGCTGGCCAGGCTTGCCCCGTCGTGGCGTCATACACCGGGATCGTTGCTCCCGCCCAGTCCACGAACATCTTTTCCCCGGCTTTGTGTTCCTGGCGCAGCACTACATCCAAGTGCCGCCGCCAATGTTGATAACGCTCGCAAAACCAACTGTAGCGATATCCCTCGGGATGCGCTTGCCGGTATTCTTCCCACACCAACTGCAACGTCAGATGGCGATGCTGTTGCAGTTGCTCATGAATACTTTTCCAGTCCGGTTGCGGACGCGACTGCACCGCTCGGGTCGAAACCGGTTGCTGCCCAAACAACTTGGCTTCCAGTTCTTCTTCGCTCCAGCCTTCGGGCAGCGGCCAACCGATTCCAGCCGCCACCGCCCGTTCCAGATACTCGTGGACCGTGCCCAGTCCCATATTGCAACTGCGCGCAATCTGGCGCTGCCCCAACCCCAACTCAAACCGTAACCGCAGGACTTCCTTCGTTTTCCGCATGGACAATCTCCTAGCCGGCACCCTGTTCTCCTTATTTATGGAGTTTCTATGCCGGGTCATTGTCCAGCGTCGCTACGACCTACTGCGGCTCGTCTGTGGAAAACGTTCCGCTCCAAGCCGAACACCATTCCGGTAGACGACAAAAAAGTGTTCGCCTTCCCACCGGAATCGCGTTCGCCTTCAGAGCGGAATGCTGTTCGGAATCACAACGGAATGGTGTTCGCTTTCAGACCGGAATCGCGTTCGCCTTCGACCGGATTCCCCAATTACTTTTGAGAGAGACTTTTGAGACGCGAAAACCCTTGATTTCCGGGCTTCCGCGAAACGTCTGGCAACTTACCCCTTTGTCAATGTTGAGACATCTATGGTCGCCGCCCGAATGCAGGAAGAATTGGGTTGAACGAGAAGCAGTCTGCGAAAATGTATCCAGCCTCTAGAGTGGAGTGCCAGTGAGTTTAAGGTCGCGCCACCGCAGCATTCCTTGTCCTTCTTCCCTGAGCCGCACGAGCACGGATCGTTCCGCCCGACTTCGGGAGCGATTTGCCAAGGCGTCGGTGCCCTGCTCCTACGAACAATGGCGTCACCCTCTTATGGTGATGCTGGGATGCTCGCCACAGATCATACTGGGTCTGCATGCCGATCCACAGTTCGGGGCTAGTGCCCAGGGCATCGGACAGCTTCAGCGCCATGCCAGCCGAAATTCCCGCGCGTCCATTCAAGATGCGCGACAAGGCGACCCGAGTCACCCCAAGGTGCTTGGCGGCGTCTGTCACCGACATCGCCCCCAGATACTCTCGTAGAACTCTTCCCGGATGTGGCGGATTGTGCATGCGCATAAAGACCTCTCAGTGATAGTCCCGATAGTCGACCAGCACGGCATCTTCACCTTCAAATGTAAGAGTCAACCGCCAGTTGCCGCTGACATCCACCGACCAGTGGTCTTTCAGATCGTCGTGCAAGGGTGGATGCAGCCTCCAGCCAGGTGCGTTCCTGTCCTTCTCGGATTTGGGGTTGTCCAGCGCAGCAAGTTGCAGTTTCAATTTATCCGCGTGCTTCGGCTGAATTTTAGCCTTCGACCCTGTTTTGAAGAACAGCTCGACACCCTTATGTCGAAAGCTCTTTATCATCCTGTGTACTGTATACTATCACTATACATGCGGTCAACCGTTGCCTGTCGCTCCGGCTCAGGATGCAAGAATGGCTCGGCCAAGACGAGTTCCTTTCCGCTTTGCCCCGACCACCCTCCGTGTCCCACGCTGAGGAGGAACAGAGGACCATCACGCAAGTCTGCGAGATGTTAATGGAGGAAGAGAGCCTGATCTCACCGTTGTTGCGGACCGGTCGGACCAGTCCGCCTCATTTTGGCTCGATGATATGAAGTCCCTTGACCAGCGCGAAATGCCGTTTGTTGAATGTGGCAACGTGGCTGCCGCGTTCCAACGCAGTAGCCGCAACGATCAGATCGTAAGAACCGATCCTTTTGCCAACCGACTGTAATTCCGCCCAGATGCACGCATGTTCATAAGCGGTTTGCTCGGTGTAGGGAACAATGGGCAGCGCGGCCACCACGGTCTCAAGATATTTTCGACGTTTGGACCTTTGCGGTTCGACTGCACGTTCCACCCCGTGCCAGAGCTCCGCTATCGTGATGGCGGCGATTTCAAACCGATGGTTTGGAAGCGATGCCACCCAGCCCCCCAAATCAAAGACGCCCCTTTCGCCGCGAATGACGACATCGGCATCGAGCATTATTACCATTTGTCGGTCGGGGGTTTGAGGCGTTGACGCGCCGTTTGGAGATCACGGCGCCATGCTCGCGCCGTTTCTTCCGGCAATTCGGTTTTGGCCAGTAGCTCGGCCAGGTCGCGCCCAGAGCAGACTCTTGCATTGTCCGGCACCAAGCGGGCAACAGGAGCGCCATTTTTGAGGAGTACAAAGGTGACGTTTTGATAGTGAGCGCGGTTGACGCAATCGGCGAAATTGCGTGCTGCCTCCGTGACGCTGATAAAGCTTTCTTTCACAAAATCAGATTATCAGATTTCCTGTAGAGTGTCCAAGAAATGTGGCCACGGCGAGGCCGACTATCTTGTGTTTGTCGACGGTGTCGCGGTTGAGTCGTCGAAAACTCGAGCGAGAAGGCATGACGCTGACGAATTGCCTCTGGGGTCTGAGCGCGGGCTAAGTGGTAGCGAGGAACAAGCAGAGTTTCGTGGAAAGTCTCCTGGGGCGCATTGAAGATCCGGTTCGTGATTCTCGGTGAGGAGAATGCTGACGGCGACTTTGGCCACTACCTGGGCCCGCATGGTTTCATCCATCGGCTGAGTTTCGACGCTCTATTTGCGATCAGCGAAAAGGGTCACTCGGCCACAGGTTAAGGCTTCGATTTGTTTTGGTTACGCGGGTAGACGCCGAAGCGCCCCGTTGCATTTGGCGGGAAAATTTTGCGATTCGATCCGCGACTTCCTGTGGATAGTCAGCCGTCGCGCGCCAGAATTCAAGCGTCTCCTGGTCGGGCAAAACCATCTGCAGCACCGGCGCGCGAAAATCCAGCTCCAGCTGACGGGCGGAGTCTCTAGTTTGGACGGGGGCGCTCACGGCGTGGGTATCACCGCTTGCGTCTGATTGGAGCACGCCGCTTTCCGCTTCCGTTTTATCCATGGGGTCACCATAGTAGCAGGTCGTGCTCAGCGCGCCACAGCGCTGTTACGGTCACATGGTGCTGGCCGCGCAATGTCTAAAGATAGCTTCATGTTTCGACTCTGCGGCTCTCGGGTGTGCGGAGAAAAGGGAAGAAAAAAGCGGGGTGAATTCTTAGAAGAAATATCAAGCGACAGCGAAAGCTGATAGCATATTTACCTTCCTGGCACCCCGGGGCACCCCGGACTTGACGCACCACGCAGAAGTTTGGTTGAATGATTCCACGTAGGCGGGACGCTTACCCTAGATCACCTCGGTGACACGAGGTGGTACGGGCTCCGGCGGGACGCTGGAGGTACCCCAAGCTTCGAGGGATTCGGGGCCAAGGGTCACGTTGTTGATTCATGTGACTTGAGGACCCCGAAATGAAATCGAAAATCGAAGCAGGCGTTCTTCCCCACCTCACAAACCTTTTCCCCACCTCGGGAATACAAACACTGCCGGTGCTCAGTTTTCGGTCGCGCACCGCGAAGTTGCATGGCGACTGGACAGCTCGAGGACCTTTTTCGTCGTTAAACCAGCTTTCCGCCGCTCCCGAACCCAGCCTCGCCTTAGAGACGCTTGCGAAACAACTCAGGACCCAGCTGGGCACTGCCATGCTCAGTGGTGCTTTCAACAACAGCAAATCAGGCCTTTGCGGCGACGTGAGCGGTTACACAGCCGACCGGACCCGGCGGACGACTCTTGGGAGACTCGCATGCGCATATCGACTATGACCAAGCGGGTCACAAATCTCGAAAATAAATGGACTCATCTGAGGCTTGGACAAAACGGTCGCTGCCGATCCGGCGAGCAGATGGATGATGCTTCAGTCCCCGTTCTGACGCAATTGCAAAAGCTCGCACAGGAAACCAGGCGGATAAGACAACAAACTGACGCTTCTGGAGACCTCCATACGGCCCTCGCCTGCATAAGCGAGCACCGCCGCATCCTGGAGTTGATATGCAGGCTACGCGGCGATTTAGACGAGAGCCCAACGAATATCGTAAACGTGAATCTTGATTCCGCGACCGCTAGGCGAATCGCCGAGACCTATCTCGATCGGCATAAGCCTGAGGAGGTGGAATCAAAGTGAGTACAACGGATTTGTTGAGACTGGCGCGAGTGGATTTGGCCTGCTACGCCATGGTCGTGTCGTCCAAGTTTGAGCTGGCCCCACATCATAGGCAGATTGTGGAACTCCTCGAAGCTGTGGAGCGGGGGGATCTCGACCGAGCGATGATATGTGCGCCGCCTCGTCATGGAAAAAGCATGCTTACATCTGTTAATATTTCCGGCGTTCTATTTGGGGCGCCATCCTAACCGGTCAATTATCACCGCAACCTACGGCCAAGAATTGGCGGACGATTTCGGACGCAGCGTCCGCAACTTGGTAAGCGATCCTCTTCACCGGGCGATATTTCCCGAATTTCGTTTAGCGGAAGCTTCGCCGAGCATGCGCCATTTCGTCACGACTGCCGGAGGTTCGTATTATGCCGTCGGTCGCGGCGGCCCTCTGACTGGCCGCGGAGTCGGATCTTCTAATCCTTGATGATTTGCTCAAGAATATGCAAGAAGCCCGCAGTGAGCCGATTCGTCGGGGAATGCACGATTGGTACACCTCGGTCGCCCGTACTCGACTGCAGCCCGGTGGAGCCATAGTTTTGGTCTCTACGAGATGGCACCAGGACGATCTTGCTGGACGTTTGCTAGCGCAACAGGGTCGCGAGGATTGGCGCCTCCTCAATCAGGCCGCCATCGCCGAGGTTGACGAAAGTTTCCGCCGCGCTGGGGAAGCGCTCTGGCCAGGGAAATATTCGCTCGAGGACCTGGAGCAAACTCGAATAGAAGTGGGCAGTGAAAGTTTCGATTGCCTCTACCAGCAACATCCTCCCGCTGCGGAAGGAGCGGTTTTCAATCGAGCATGGTGGCAGTTCTACCGCGAGCTGCCTGCATGCAAACGCGTCGTGCAAAGTTGGGATACGGCGTTCAAAACCGGCTCGGAGAATGACTATTCGGTTTGTACCACTTGGGGAGTGCTGGGAAATGGTTATTACCTACTCTCGTTGTGGCGGGGCAGAGTTGACTTTCCTGAGCTTAAGCGCCTTGTATACTCCTTGGCCGTTGAATGGAATCCGAGCGCGATCTTGGTTGAAGACACGGGTAGCGGTCAGAGTCTGATTCAGGAACTGAAGTATCAAAGCGCGCTACCCATCATGTCTTGGCTCAGCGTGAAATGGAGAAGCGGCGTTCTCCGTTAGTGTAGATTCCGCCCCTTCGGGGCGGGGATTTTCAAGGCATGGGGGTCTATCGTCCGATGGCTTTTTCCTCGCATGCAGAGCGCGAGAGGATCAACTCCCGCGCTGCTGAGCATCGGCTCGATGAGCCCCACCAGGTTATCCCTCAGCATGGTTGCCTCCCGGCAGAGCCCGCTTCCGTTTCACCCGGCGAGGTCATTGTAGCTGGCGTGGAAGAGGGTGCAAACCTCCAAGACGCCGTCTGCTGCCGTCGGAGTTGCCGCTGGCGACGAGCTTCTTCTAACTTGCGATCGCGAGCCGCGTGGATCTCGGCCTGTCGTCCGGCGAGCCGATCCTGCGGCGTCACATAGCCGATCGCACTGTGTAGGCGCATCGTGTTGTAGTGATCCACGTAGAGTTGAATCAAGCGGCGTGCATCGTCCAGCGTTAACGGAGTCAGTGTCCGGATGCACTCCCGCTTGAGCGACTTATGCCAGCGTTCGATCTTCCCGTTCGACTGCGGGTAAAACGGCGAAGTGCGCACGTGCGTCATCCCCGAGATGCGAATGAACTCCTTGAAGTCGCGCGCGATGAACTGCGGTCCGTTGTCGGAGATTATCCGCGGCCTGGCTTCCGGGTACTTTTCCTTGGCTCGTTCCAGAATCATCTCAATGTCGGCTTCCTTCATCGACTCCCGCAAATCCCAATGCACCAGAAAACGACTGTATCCATCCAGCACACTGCATAAGTAATAGAACGTGCCCGACAGGTTGATATAGGAAACATCGACGTGCCAGTGCTGGTGCGGCTGCAGCGGCTGTTCGAAGCCGGTCCCCTTGCGCGACGGCTTCGGTTTCCAGCGCGAGAGGAGTCCCGCTTGTTTCAACACTCGCCATACGCTCGCCGGACTCACGGCCACCACATCGTGATCTAACATCATGAACGTAAGTCGCCGATAACCTTCCAATGGATTCTTCAGGTGGAAGCCGATGATGGCTTCCTTCTCCCACGGCTCCAGCCAAAAATCTCGGGGCACCCAACCGTTGTGCTCATTCGCCCGACCATAGCGCTGCCGCCAGTTGTAGAACTTACTCGCAGTGACGCCCAGCCAATGAATGAATCGGCCGGCGCTGATCTCGGTCTTCTGCGACCAGCGCCGGACGAAATCCACCACCTGATCCCGCACATCGTGCGGCACCCAGGTCTCGGTCAGAGTTCCCCAAGGCTTTTTTTTAACGCGATGTGCTCCGCCATCAGCTCGGCCAGGACCTCGTCCTTGGTCTGCACCTTCTTCTCCAAGAACTCAATCCGCTTCTGCTTCTCCTCCGCCTGACGGCGAGGACGTTCCGGTGTTTGGAAGGCGGCCGCTCCGTTCTCGAAAAACTCTTTCTGCCAGCGGTAGAAAACCGTGGGTTGTAGCCCCAGTTCTTCACACAGATCGGAAACCGGGACCTTGTCCAAAAGATGGCGCCGTAGAACCGCCACTTTTTCCTCAGCAGTGTAGTGCTTGCGCTCTTTTTTCATACGTTCGCTCCGCTATCTTAACGGACGAACGCTTTCTCCATTTCCAACTGAGGCGGGACAATCATTCCTGTATCGGTAGACCGAGACAAGATAGCACGAGCGCAGGCAGTAACACCGTTAATCGAAGCCGGGAAGGCCTTCCTACCGGAGCTTGCCCCGTGGGTTCATGACTACTATCTGGACGAGTTAGCTGCATTCCCGAACGGCGTCCACGACGATGCCGTCGACAGCACAACCCAGGGCTCTAAATTATCTTCGCCATCAGCAGGTGGATACTGTGGCGTTCTACAACGCCATCACAGGTCGGTACCTCGGCCCCGACTGATTCATATGAACAGAGTCATGGTTACTTTCCGCTTAAGCGATACACGCAAGTTCTTCCTACGTCGCGCACCCCCCGGCGGAAGGCTGAAAGAAGGGGCTTATTGACAAAAGGAGCATTATGCAAACATGCCAAGGTAAAACGAGAACCGGGGCCGCCTGTCGGGCACCCGCTGGTGAAGGGGGGCTTTGCTTTTTCCATGCCAACCCCAATAGCGCCAAGTCACTCGGCCAAATCGGAGGGCGTAAGAATCGCAGGTCGGTGGTTGACCTGCAGGTACCCGACAACATGACCGCAGCCAACGTCTGCAAGGTCGCCGCGCAGACGATCCGCTTGCTGCTATCGGGTGAATTGAAGGCACGGGAGGCCAGCGCCGTGGCCCAGCTGTGCAACTCCCTGTACCGCTTCATCCCGACCGCCGATCTCGAGGCTCGCGTGGTCACGCTGGAAGACCAAGTCGCACAGGAAGAACGTGGAGCGCCGCCGGAGGCTGATCCGATCGGGTCACCGACCAATGAAACCGTGGCCACTGCTGAAAGCGATGTGCTGCCAGCGGCAGAGCAGACCCCGTGTCCAACCAGCGCTCATACGCATAGCTGGACAGATGGCGGAGATGGAGCCGAGAGCAGGAGCGATAAGCCCGAGGAAGCCGCGCAGGAAGAACGTGGAGCACCGCCGGAGGCTGATCCGATCGGGTCACCGACCAACGAAACCGTGGCTACTGCCGAAAACGATGTGCTGCTAGTGGCAGAGCAGACCCAGTGTCCAACCGACGCTCATACGCCTGTTTGGTCGGATGGTGGAGATGGAGCCGAGAGCAGGAGCGAAGAACCCGACGAAGCCGGGGAGGCATAGCCTCTAGCGGTCGAGAGCAAGCGGCGAAATTTGCCGCTTCGGTGGCTTGAAGCTATCACGCGCAGCCAAGCCATCAACCATCAACGCTGTTCGAGGCGATTCATGAAGAACTTGTAATGGAATTCCTGGCTGGCCCGGGGCTCTGTTTCCGAAGAGTCCCAGAAAAGTTGGATTGGTGTTACGAAGAGAAGAATTATGAAGAACCTCGAGGACCACTACATAAGAGGCCACTGATCGGTGGGGCGTCCCCTCTTAGGGGGCACGCATGGTGGTGCGCTCTGCAATTTTGCGTTGTTCCGCCAAGAACCAAGCGTCCTGATAAAGTTCGCGAAGCCAAGTTTGAGAAGACGCCAAGACCACTTGCAGGTCAAGCGCATGGGGCGTATTGGATAATAGAGAAAGCTAAGCGACGATGGAAGCCGCAAGAAATCGCGGTCCGTCAGGCAGGGGATTATTAGCATTTTCGCAAGACAGCGCAGCTTGTCCAGAGGTCGCCTGAGCACGTGTACGGCGAAAAGTGTAGTTCGCACAGTGTCCGCAGGAAAAGGCGCCGCCGGGAAAAGATGCAGTTTCGCCGGGAGAGCGGTTAGAGAATATCCTTCAGGCATTGGTGTTCCCAGGAGCAGTGAGCACGCGGTGAGTGTCTGCCGAACCACCAGGTCGAGTTCCAAATGCTCAGCTTTTTTCATCACCACTTGCCAATCAACCGACGCGAACGAGGAAATCTCATGAATGTCGACAAGCCATTTCAGCATCCACTGGTGATCAGTGGCATGCATTGCGAGATAAAGGAATTCCCATTCAGGAGTAAAGGTATACGCGCGAACCCCGAAGAAGGCCTTGGGACGAACTTCGGCCCAAAGGTCCGTAATTGCCTCATCGTTCTTGGAGGAATTGTGCAGGAATTTCCAGTGAAGTTCGAGTCGGTACGACAGCGCGCGGTCCTCGCGCACAACATCGTAATGCCGGCCATAGCGCATGACGAGGTCGCGAAAGAATGGTTCCCTAAAATCGTCACGATACCCAGACGCTCGAATGAGGCCCAGGGCCTCAGGAACGGTATTGGGTGGAACGAGAATGTCGATATCGGAGCAAATTCGGAGCGCAGCGTCGCCGTAGAGTGACTGGGCCAGGGCGACGCCCTTGAGCGGGATTACAGGGATGCCGGCCTCACCCAGCAAACCGAGCAGCCGGGCCAACTCTTCCGCCAGCAACTGGTTGCGGAGCGCATTGGCGACGAAAGCGCCTTTCAGCTCGGCTTGAACCGCGTTCGGGACGCTGGGGAATCCGAGTTCACGCAGGTTACGATAGACCAGCGGGTAAACCTCGTGAGTGTAGGCGCGTTCCAGGACTAGAGGCCACTGCAGAGCGGACGCGAGTAATTCCAGGATCCGCCGCTGCAGATCGGGTGTGAGGTGTCCGCGCGCGAGCAGCAAGCAGAGTTGATCTTCGGGGGTCATGTGCGCACGCATGATTTCTTAGAGGTGGCTGAGGGCTGCGTAGCCTCGGCCGTCGTACACTCAGGGTACACGATGAAACATGGCATGTCTCCGAGTGGCTGCGCTGTTGTTGATGGTGGACCTAAAGGTTCGACATCGTTCCGCAAGCCGGCACGCAGCCTCGCAGACCGTCGAGGCTCCGTACATCCACAGGGCTCTTGTAAAGCCCGCTGGGTGAAGTTTGCAATTAAGGGATATAATTCAGGGCAACGTCGGCTTCCGGCGACGACCGGAATTTTCTCCTATAGGGCTATGCCAAACGATAACGTCTCGCTAGAATCCAGCGTAGCCATTAGCGAGGATGTAGTGTCCCGCGACCTCGAGGGCGAAGCTGTCATTCTGAACCTCGAATCCGGTATCTACTTTGGCCTGGACAAGGTTGGCACCCGCATCTGGTCGCTGCTTCAGGAAGACGGGTCGCTGCGCAGGGCGTTCGAGGCGGTTCAGCGCGAATATGACGTTGCTCCGGAGAAACTTGAGGGCGATCTTCTGCGATTCGCGGAAGAGCTGCGCGCCAAAGGCTTGCTGCGCGTCTCCTCGTCCCAGGAAGGACAGCCCACTCATGCCTAGGCTGCGCAAGGCTTTCGCGCTTTCCGCATCGGATTGGCTCCTGATCGTCCAGGCCACCCTGTGGTTTGCCGTGGTCGAATTCGGACTGCGCCTCCTGCAGCTCAGGACTGTGCTCGCCATTCTGCGCGGGGAAAAGCGTTTTGCCCGGACCAGTCATAGCCGGCCATCCGTCGTCGCGTCCGGCAGCCCCGAGCGCGCTGCCTATTGTGTGGAGTTGGCTTCTCGCCTGCACCCGCTTCACGCGACGTGTCTCAAGAAGGCTCTGGTTCTCTACGCCCTTCTCGCCCGCAGAGGCTTCGAGGTGCAACTGGTGATCGGGGCGGCCCGGGACGGAAGCCGGCTCGACGCCCATGCCTGGCTGGAACATCAGGGACGGATTATCCTCGGTGCGCCCACGCCGGGGCGCTACTCTACCTTGTGCGCGCTGGAGAACTCCCTGGCTGGGACGCGTCCGCTGGAGCAGGCAACCTCATGAGCGGCATCGCCGGAATCTACAATATCGACGACGCCCCGGTCGACCGCGCTCTGCTCCAGCGCATGACCGATGCCATCGCCCACCGCGGGCCGGACGGCATCCACCACTGGGTGGACGGGCCGGTGGGCATGGGCCACTGCATGCTCCAGACTACGCCCGAGTCGGTTTACGAGCAGCAGCCGCTCACCGACGAATCCGGCAACCTGTGCCTGACCATGGACGGCCGGGTGGACAACCGCGAAGAGCTTATCTCCGCCCTCAAGTCAAAGCGCGCGAGGTTGAGGGACGATACCGACGCCGAACTTATCCTGCAAGCTTATGAGTGTTGGGGCACGGAGTGTCCGGCTCGGATCATTGGCGATTTTTCGTTTGTTATTTGGGATAAGCGGCAGCGGCAGCTGTTCTGCGTGCGAGACGCGGTTGGCAATAAGCCCTTTGTCTACTTTTGGGACGGGCGCAAATTCCTCTGGGCTTCTGAATTGCACCAGCTACTTGAAGACCCAACCGTTCCGCGCGAACCGAACGAGGGCATGATTGGCGAGTACCTGGCCAATGACATTACGCATACCGAAGAAACCCTATACACAGGGATTCTTCGCTTGCCCCCGGCTCATTCCCTAATCGTAGAAAGCGGCCGAATTAAGAAGCACAAGTATTGGGACATCGACTTTGGCAAACAGATTCGGTACGGAAGCGATGACGAGTACGCCGAACATTTTAGGGGGGTTTTCAAAGAAGCAGTCCGTTGCCGCATGCGTAGTTTTGGACCTGTTGGGGCGCACCTCAGTGGTGGTTTGGATTCATCTTCGATAGTGTGCATGGTGCAGACGGTCTTCGGGGAAGGGTTAATGGAAGACCGCGGCTTCGAGACATTTTCCATGATTTTCCCCGGGCTGCCTTGCGATGAGCAAAACTACATTCAGGCAGTGGTGGACCGCTGGAAGCTTTCCGCGAATTACCTGCGCCAAGAAGACCGAGCGGCCGGTTGGCTGGAACAGCAAGTTCGGTTCTACCAAGACATATGCGACTACCCGAATGGAGCGATAACGGACGCTATCAGATCCCTAGTTCAGCAGAAGGGGTTCCGAGTTCTTGTGACGGGACTTGGAGGAGACCAATGCCTTACTGGTGTTTTGTACTACCTGTCCGAGTTTGTTAGGGATGGCAGGTTTCCCAGTCTTTTCCGCGAATTGCGTGAACAGAGTTTCCCACCAATGAGCAGAGGCGGTTTGTTCGACCTGCTCCGATATGTTTTGGTGCCGTTACTTCCAACTTCGGCTCGTCAGGTTATGAGGAAGCGCTGGAGGGCAACTCGCTGGAAACCTCGATGGCTGGGCTGGATAACTCCGGAGTTTGCGCATCGGGTAAACCTGGCAGAGCGGCTGCAACCAAGCGCAGGAGCGCCGAAAAACTTGAACCCTTCCCAGGCAGCCCTATATGAGCTATTAACCCATGGCAGCCAGTACCATCTAATCGAGATGGATGAGAGGGCTGCCTCCCGGTTTTGCCATGAGCAGAGGCATCCTTTCAGAGACCGACGAATGATCGAACTTAGTTTCGCCTTGCCAGAAAGGCAGCGCCTACGAAAGGATCAAAAGTTTATCCTGCGTCACGCCATGCGCGGTTTGCTTCCGGACGTGGTCCGTACGCGAAGGGACAAAGCAGAGTTCTCAGATATTATGGCCACAGCCCTGCATAGCGCTGTTGGGCAGCGTTTTTTCAAGGACTTTTGCGTGGAGAGTTCAACGTGGATAGATGGCAACCGCGTTCGCATGATGTACGAGGAGATGAAGCAGTTTCATGGTTTACGTGATGAGCGCTATATCCATTACGTCTGGCCGCTATGGATGGTCTACACAATTGAACTGTGGTCGAAGACCTTATTTTCGAGCGGAGATACCCTAGGGAGTTCCGCGCGACGTGAGGCCAATACTACTGACACGGATTATCATTTCGCTGCTTTATCTAAGTGAATGTGATCAACAGCTTAAGGAGGTACGAACAATGCGTACAGATGATAGGTCTGAGGGCGAGCAGTTGGCGTCGAAGAAGGCTTACGCACCGCCAAAACTGACCGAGTATGGGAGTGTTGCTAAGCTTACCGAGGGCGGGACTGGCACGTCAGCAGACATCGCACATACGGCGAAGGTCTCAGGCAGCCCCAGACGTTAACAATCTAGTCTGAAAGCTGCTCCCGTGTCCGTATCGGATGCTTTGGTTGAACACTACAAGTTACTGCAAGTATTTGACTGACGAGGTCCGGTTATCAGCGTACCAAAGACCTATCAATGCCACGGTCAGACCTGGCGATGTTGTTCTAGACCTCGGTTCTGGTACCGGGATTCTGGTCTGTTCGCCTGTCGGGCTGGTGCGGCGTACGTCTATTCGATCGAGGTTGGCTCAATAATTGGGTTGGCGCGCGAAATCTGCCGGGTAAATGGGTTCCTTGATCGGTCACTTACATGAGGGGGTTGTCCACGGAGCTAGAGCTGTCTCGCAAGGTGGATGTCGTCGTAGCGGACGAAATCGGCAATCTTGGCTCGAACGTGGGTGCAATTCTTCTAAGTTGCTCGAGAACGGTTCTTGAAACCTGGCGGCAAGCTTATTCCATCGTCCGTTGATCTTTTTGTGACACTGATGGAATGTCCCGAGCTTTCTCAATTTACATTTGTGCCCCACCTGAGCCTGCGTGGGCATGCGCGACTTTCTATGCAACGGCAAACGGCCGCTTTCCGAGATCGAGCAAGAGATTTTCCGCCTCCACCCCGAGCTGTTCAAAATCGCGGCGGAAGCCGCGACGTTTGTGGCCGAGGTTGTGACCCGCTACTCGCGGTGACCGATGCCAACCTATAACGTGTGCGACGTGGCTATTGAGAGCACTGTCCTCCTGCCAGAGTTGAGTTCTATCGAATACCGGAAACCGGATTTTACCTTTACTATCCGTTCCGGTCAGGTGCACCAATGGGATGATTGCAAATGGCTGCATACCTGGTATGTCAGCGACGATGTGCCTTGGCTATTTCTGGGCAGGCAAGGCGATGACTACTTGCTACGCTTTCCCGACTTGGCCGACTTTGAAGTGTTGAAAAACACGAAGGAAATTTCTTGCTACCCCAAACCGGGTACAACCTCAGACACCATTAGACACCTTCTTCTGGATCAAGTGATCCCTCTGCTCCTGAGCAAGCAGGGACGCCTGGTGCTGCATGGCAGCGCCGTTCTGACTCCTCACGGTGCGGTGGCCTTTCTCGGCGAAACCGGACGAGGGAAATCAACGTTGGCGTCCAGCTTTTCCGAGCAGGGCTCGCCAATTTTAACCGACGACTGCCTGCTGGTAAAAGAAGAGAACGGACTGCTGTTGGCTGTCCCGAGCTATCCCGGTCTGCGACTCAGGCCGGAGACCGTGGATGCGCTGTTTGGGCAGGGGACGCCGCTGGCGGAAGTGGCTCACTATACCGAGAAAAAGCGCGTCGATGGGAACGTTGGCCTCTCGTTCTGCGCCGAGCCGGCTGCGCTGCGGAGAATATATTTCCTGGCGCCTGCGCACGAGAGCGAGGGGAAATCGGTCAGCATCGTCCCGCTTTCCGCGCGGGACACCTGCATGGAGCTGGTCAAGTTTACCTACCTTATCGATATCACCGACCGGCAGCGGTTGCGCCAGGAATTTGAACGTCTAAGCCGACTCGCTGCTTTGCCCCTCTTCTACCGCCTGAGCTTCCCGCGGGACCTTTCGCTGCTCCCCGACGTTCACCGGGCGATCCTGGAGAACGCGCGCGGGTAACATGCATTAGTTCGAACGCTCTTGCAGAGATCAAATCACATCGGCGGAGGTATACAAGGCCGTTTCCCGTTTGGATCGCCGAAAAAAAAGCCTGCCAACCTTGGCAGGCCTTGAGGTGCGGACAAAAGTCAGACAGCCGTTGCCGTTACTTGGAGGTGCAACCACCAGTATAGGCGCAGTTGTCGCTCTCGAAGGCAAGGCTGTACTGACCTTGGTATCCTGTGGAGCCTTGTTGTGCACCCGAGATGATTTGATCGTCATCGTCATTATACATGTTAAAGATCACAGTCGCCGCCGTTTGATCGCCGGCAAAGAACGACCCGCCAGCGCCATCAGTCCCCATGGTGAATTCGAAAAATTCGAGCTGGTAGTTGGCCAGTGCCAGGGGCCAGAGGCCGCCCGCATCGCAGCACGGGCGCTCCACGACCTGCTCTTCGCTGCTCCCGACCAGGGCCGGCCCTGTACCCTGGCTAAGTTCGTACGTGCCACCCCAGCCTTGGGTAGCGTCTTCAACAAACACATTTTGAGTCGTGGAGTTTGCACCGTAGGTGATGACAAGAAAATCGTCACCCGCGTTGACAGGACAGGGAGTCGAAGTTTCTCCAATCTGAGGGCCTGGGCTGCACCAGATTACGAGGATCGGGTATTGTGGGTACCATTCCACCCATCCTTCATACAGGCCGGCAGGTCCGCCACAATCCGCATAGGACAGGCTGCCACCTTGGAGCACGCCCGTCCCGGGGGAGACGCCGTCGATACCGTTCCAACTTACCTCAAAGAACCCGGGGACGCCTTTGGCGCCGGCTATACCGCCCGCGCAAGCGCCGATAGGCGGCTGAGCGTTCGGCACAACCCAAATCGACTCGATTTCGGTGAAAGAGATATTGTCGTCCCACGTCGCGAGACTGTTGGTGTTGGCGACGCCGCTCCAGTTATAGGTATTAGAAAGCGTCGGTCCGCTGGTCGCTGCTGCTGCTGCCAGCTGCCGCTTGGCCCGCATCAAATTCGTGCTGGAGTATGGCTTCGCTTCGAGGTGCGCGGCGGGGCGATACCTCAGTGCCTGCATTGCCCTTGCCCACCTCGCATAGCGTTTGGCGTCGGCTTGTTTGTCAGGCCGCTGCGGCAAGCCGTATCTGCCAAGCTCTTCACTGCTGGCGGTGAGTGGGTTGAAGCCCTTCGGCCGATCTGCAATGATCCTCACGCCCGCGATGTTGGTGGCTTCTTTCGGAGCCGAAACGAACATTGCGTGCACGGCATCGCCCCTCTGGGCCATCGCGAAGGTTGAGAAGCTCACGACCAATACTGTCACTGCTGCTACAGCGATTACTTTGCTCAAGAATCGCCAATTCTGATTTTGCATATGTTTTCTCCTACCCTGTGGGGGATTGCTGTAAGGCCAAGAAGACATCCCTGTTACGCGCAGAGGCCGTCCTCTGGACAGTGCGCCGGAATCTCCTTTTTGGTTTAAAAACGGAAGCTAATTGTACACCCATCCCGCTTTCCGCCGACAGTGTGAAATGATTTCATCTGGAGCGCCCCGCATCGGTGTGCGATCCGTACCAGCATTGCCGAAATTGCCCGATATTTACAACACGCATTATAAAAAGGCGCCCTTCGAAGATGTCTCACCTGGGGGACAGTGGCGGAGCAGAAAAAAATCGTGTTCCGGGAGACTCAAAGTGGTTAACGCCATTCGCTAAAACCAAGGCGCGAGAGCATGGCACCTTTCCCTTCCAGGGTGACCTGGATGGGCAGGAAATGGCGTCACCCCAAAGGAGAACCTAAAACATGAGTGTTGACGTCAAGTACATCGGCATGGATTGGAGTGGACCCCAATTTTGAGACAACCAGTTAAGCCCTAAAATGCAGCGAAAGGGGAAACTGGATGGGATCTCGAAGGAAGTTCACCAGGGAGTTCAAGCTGGATGCGGTACAACGATTGCGTGCGGGAGAGCCGGCGGGCTTGGTGGCGCGCAGTCTGGAAGTGAGCCGCCAGGAACTGTACCGCTGGAGCCGCGATGTCGATAAGTTTGGGGAGCGGGCGTTTCCCGGCGTGGGGCAGAAACGGGCGGAAGAGACGCGAATCGCGGAGTTGGAACGTAAGATCGGGCAGCAGGTCCTGGAGATCGATTTTTTGAAGCGAGCCTTGCAGCATGTAGAACAACAGCGCCAGCTGCGGGCCGCGAGTGGCGGCGCACCGTCTACCAACAAGTGGAGCACGAAGTGAAAGCCGGAACTCAACTCGCCATCCGCCGCATGTGCGCGTTGACGGGAGTCAGCCGGGCTGGGTTTTACCGGCGCGGAGTCCGGTCCCGATCTGCGCCCGTGGAACTGCGCGCTCAAGTGCAGCGGGTGGCGCTGGAGTGGCCGACCTACGGCAGCCGGCGGATCACGGCGGAGTTGCGCCGTTGCGGCCTGCCCGTCAATCGCAAACGGGTGCAGCGGGTGATGCGGGAAGACAACCTGCTCTGTTTGCGGCGGCGTAAGTTTGTGGCGACCACCGACTCCGCTCACGGGTTGAAAGTATATCCGAACCTGGCGGCCGCGCTGGTGGTGAGCGGCGTCAACCAGCTCTGGCGAGCCGATATCACCTACATCCGGTTGCTGGAAGAGTTCATTTACTTGGCGGTTGTACTGGACGCGTTTTCGCGGCGGGCGATTGGCTGGGCGCTGGATAGCACGCTGGAAGCCCGGTTGGCGGTGACGGCGCTGGAGATGGCGCTGGCGCGGCGTCGGCCCGCGCCCGGATGGGTGCATCATTCCGACCAGGGCGTGCAGTATGCCAGCCACGACTACGTCGCTTTGTTAGAGGTGCACCAAGCCCGGATCAGCATGTCGCGCCGCGGCAATCCCTGGGACAACGCGACGTGTGAATCGTTCATGAAGACGCTGAAGTGCGAAGAAGTCTATCGCAGCGAGTATCTCAACCTGGCCGAAGCCCGGGCTCGCATCGGCGAGTTTCTGGAGGAGATCTACAACCAAAAACGGCTCCACTCCTCTCTCGGCTATTGTCCGCCCAGCGAGTTCGAACGCCTGCAATCGTCGCCGCGGATGCTGACACCGGCACTGGCGCAGGAGGCCGTATGAGTTTTCTGAGGCATGGGGAAATCTATCCATGCGATGAGGGCACGACCTCACGACCGTGCCCCCGCTCATCGCCGTGGATGAGTCTCCAGCTGGTTATTCCTGGCGGGTTGCTCTTCAGCAGAGCCCGCTTCCGCTTCACCAGCCGGAGCTATACTGCCAACTATCAACCTCGCCCTACAATGCTTCGGCAGCGAACGGCGAAATGTCGCTTAACTGATTGTCTCAGCCGAGGGGTCCAGTCCAGATGTTCACAAAGAAGCAATTGCCATCGCGGTCATGAATGAGGCCGGGAAGGTGTGATCGAGTCCATCATCGAAACGAAGGGATGGGTGTTGTTCCCCAGATGCATTGTTGAATTGCCGCACTTGGCGGCCAACTCACGGTAGCGGTATAGTCACCCTCATGCAGTATCACAAGGGTTGGGAGAAAGCAGTGCCAGGCCACCCGCACCATCCGGCGGCGATTCGGCCTGAAAAACGCATTGGATTATTTGGTCAGCGAGAAGCTGCTGAACTTCGCCAAAGCCGCCGAAGAGCATCCCGAGTTTGCCGCTGGGCTTCCACGTTCTCAGGTCGCCGTGTGGGAGGTCTTTCACCCTTATGAGCTTGCCGGTTACCTGGCTTCTCAGCGGCCCATGACCAGGAACAAGCTAAAGAAACTTCTCTACGTTCGCGGCTCTACCGGTTGAAGGAAAGTAGGGCGTTCGTGTACTCGGCTTTTTCTAGTACAGAGAAGCGTCAGCTTCTCATAACTAAAACACGACCTAACGGAGCCGCTGTCACAGGGCGAGCGCAGCGAGTTGTGCCAGCGATCTCGAGCCCTGACGGCGGCGTGAGCGGAGGGCACTGGCATCATGAGAATGCGGAAGAGAAGACAACCACTTCGGCCCTGGCTCCCCAAGAACGCCGAGCGCGGTTTTCACGGCTATCCCATCGCTACGATCGTCTTCTATGGGCCGACCGACAAGCTGGCCACCAAAGTCGCCGTCAGCATTATCCTCACCGAGAATCAAGAACCGGATCTTCTGGAGCGCTGGTTCTCCGATAGCGGCTTGGATGTGCGCCATGATCCCGCCATCGGCGAACAGGTCGTGGCCTTCCTCAAGACCCAGGCGGTCCGCTCCACCGTCGTCGCCGACGGCATCATCGGCTGCCCCCACGAAGAAGGCGTGGACTATCCCAAAGGAAAGTATTGTCCTCAGTGCCCTTACTGGGCGGGGCGTGATCGCTGGACCAAGGAGCGAATCCACTGAGTGGATCGCCGCGATGGCGAAACCCAAGAAACTGTCCGGCGTGAAGGTCAGGAATTTGAATCTTTCTCTCACAGGAGAGTAACAGACGAGCATGAGCGAAGTCGCCTTATAGGTAACTCCTGACCGGAGAGTCCGATTGGCATCGACTGGCCTTGTTCACAAACCCTTTGGACAAAGGCTTCCTATGATAAGTCGATAAGTGACGACCCCGGATTTCTTACGATCGTCTCTTGAACCTTCCCATGCGGCGGAGTACTCTTGCCGTGCTGTGGGAAAAAGGGCTCGGCGAAACCTGCCTACAGTTAAGGAGGGAACGATGTTTCAATCAAGAATTGCAGAGTGGTCATACTACCTCGGCTGCGTCAGTGCGGCAGCGGCAGTCGTTTACCGGGTATTGTGGTTCGGTGGATTGGGTCCACGCCTTTTCGGTACACCAAGTGTTGTTCCTCATAACTTCCTGGATCTCAGCATCTTGCTGTTTGTGGTCTCGATCGCGAGCAATGCGCGTGCGATAGTTCACCGAGAGGACGGCAAGGCTGCTGCCACAGGCAGGACGGCGTGAGCTAATCCTCATCTAGCTTTGCTAGGATCGTTACAGATATAAAGATATCCGATAAAACATGGCCGACAGCGCCCTGGTGATCGAAAAATTGGAGAAACGCTTCCCGGCTCCGCAAACCGGATGGCGAGCGCTGCTTAATCCCTTCGTACCGCTTACCAAACTGGCTCTGCGAGGAGTCTCTTTTGAGGTCGGTACCGGTCAAGCGGCCGCACTCATCGGCGCCAACGGCTCAGGGAAGTCAACGCTGTTGCGAATCCTGGCGACACTGCTGGTGCCGACGAGCGGCCGCGCCTCCGTAGCCGGTTACGATGTGGAGCGGCAAGCGTCCCAGGTCCGCGCGCAGCTTGGATTTCACTCGGCTACGGATGGCGGCTTCTATAGCCGGCTCACGACGCGTGAGAACCTGAATTTCTTCGCCGCGATGAACAATCTGTTCGACGCGGAAGCCGCCGCCCGTCTAGAGGAATTGACTGAACAGATGGGACTGGGCGCATTTCTCGAAAGTCAAGTGCGAACGCTTTCGACCGGCCAGGTGCATCGTCTGGGATTGGCACGCGCCATGATCCACCGGCCAAGTGTGCTCCTGCTCGATGAGCCGACGCGCAGTCTGGATCCGATGGCTGCATCCGAGTTCAGACGGTTTCTAAGAACCGAAGTGGTCGACCGCCACGGGACGACGGTTCTCTTCGCCTCACACACGCTGTTGGAAGTCGAGCAACTGGCGGATCGCGTAGCCCTGCTGGACAACGGACGGCTCGTAGCTTGCGATTCGCCGCGAGGCCTTCGCGCAGCAACCGGCGCGGCGACCCTAGATGAGGCACTCGAGCGACTGACTCGTCGCAGTCTCTTCGCTGAGGCGTCGCCGTGACTGGGCACCGCACGCTGCGCAAGGTGTTTGCCTTCTTCGCCCGCGACCTGGCGATCGCCCGAAGTTACCGGATGGCCTTCGTGCTGGAAATTCTGGAAGCTTTTTTTGGCGTCGCGACCTTTTACTATCTCTCGCGATTCGTTTCCAGTGATCAACTCAACCGCGCTCTTCCGACGGGAAGCGACTACTTTGCTTTCGCGCTGGTCGGGTTTGCCTTCTTCGACTATCTCACCGTGTCACTAAGCGCCTTCGACAACAGCATCATGGAAGCACGGCAGAACGGCACGCTCGAGGCGATGCTGGTCACCGAGACACCGCTGACGATGATGCTTCTCGCCTCGGCTGCGTACCCGTTTGTTCTGCTTGCCCTTCGGACGGTAATTTACCTCGCGTGGGGAGCGATGCTCTTTCATTTCCCCATTCGCGAGGCCAATTGGCTAGGGGCCATGATTATTCTCGTCGTTTCGATTCTGGCGTTTTCCGGACTGGGAATCATTTCGACGAGCTATCTTTTGTTGTTTAAGCGCGGAAATCCTGCCCGCTGGTTCATTGTAGGAGCCTCGAGCCTGCTCAGCGGCATCATGTATCCAGTGTCGGTACTGCCCGTTCCGTTGCAGTGGCTCGCGCGGCTGATTCCGGTAACTTACTCCCTCGAAGGAATGCGCCAGGCGCTGCTCGCGGGCGCTGGCTTCGCTCAATTATGGCCTTCCGTGCGTGCGCTGCTTCTATTCTCTGTGGTTTTGCTACCGCTCTCGAGTGTGATCTTTGCTTGGGCGTTGCGCCAGACAAAGATCACAGGCACGCTCACCCATTTCTAGCGTGCTCTGACCACGCCAGAAACCGCCCGCCCGCTCGGTTTATCCCGAAGCTTGCCTCGAGTTGGTGAATCACAAGCATGAACGCGCGTGGGAAGGGAAGCCGGACACCCGTCAAATCTGAGTTGCGCGGTACGTTGCTTCAGCTCGAACAACGGTGCACAATCGAATGGCATCCGGCACACAGGGGGATCAGGTTCTCTTCGGAATCATCGCCGCCCTGGCCACGAAATTCCCTGTGGTTAACTTCTAGATTTGACCTGGTCCCGCAGCATTGGCATCTCCAGCCATCGCGACGCAATTGACGTGCTACGCTTCCCGAGACCGAGGGACCCTTTGACGACGGTTCTGAGTGATGCCGGTCACATCCAGTTTTTCGCCGTTCGCGCAAGAATAAAAATTAATGAGAATATATGCTGTGCTTCGATGTGCACTCCGCAAAGAAGGCCACAGACCATGAGCAACAGCGACCGGAATGACCGTCGCGAACACGTACGCGTAAAAGTGAGTGTGCCGGTCGAAATACAGACCGACGCGGGCGGCAGCCGGATTCGTGGCGCTACTGCCGATCTGAGCTTGGGCGGCTGCTACATCGAGACAATTTTCCCATTCCCAATCGGGACTGATCTGGCTCTGCAGCTTTCCATCGAAACTACCATCTTGATCGCCGCCACCGTGGTTACCTGCGATCCCCAGGTGGGAAATGGGTTCAAGTTCATCAGGATGCTCCAGGAGGATCGGGAGGCGCTTAAAGCCTTCCTGGAAGCCGCTCAGCAAGCCCAGGACTCAGGCTCCCAGGGCTGAGTTTCTCAAGCCGTCGTAGCTACCTTGAGTACGTCTGCAACTTGTTTGACGGCGCTCATGTGAACGGTCATTCTCGTGAGCGGCAGAAAGGCCAACGATTCGGCGGTAAACGCTGCGGTATACTCGCAGTGGGCTCCGTTGGCTCTAAGTTTAGGGGACGAGCTACCCCACCCCTCAAGTTTTCCGCCGCCTGGCCGATGAACCCACAAGAAGGTTGCGTGTGGCTGTGAACGCCAAAGTGCTCTTGGTCGACGACAGCAAGTTTCTCCGGATGGCCAATGAGCGTGCTTTGTCCAAAGCCGGTTTCGAGGTCAGCACCGCCGCTGACGGCGAGGAAGCGTTGCAGGTCGTTAATGACAAACCGCCCGACATCATCCTGCTCGACATGATGCTGCCCAAGATCAGCGGTCCGGAAGTCCTAAGAGCCCTGAAAGCAAATCCCGCCACCATGGACATTCCGGTCATCGTGCTGACCAGCCTGTCGCAGAGAAACGAGAAAAGACTTCTCCAGGAAGGCGCGGCCGCGTACTTCGAGAAGTCCACTCTGGATCTCGACAAGAGCTCCGATCGCCTGGTGGCCACGGTAGAGACGGTCCTCGGCCGGGTCAATCACCAAAAAAGCCTGAATCTTCGTTTGCAAGCCTTAGCCGCCAAAAAAAAGGCCACTGACGACTGAACGACCGGTTACATGGTCGGCTACTCGGGACATTTATCTGACTATCGGATGGGTGGCGCAAATCGCGCGATTGCGCGCTTTAACTGTCATCTTGCGGAAAGCGCTGAACGGGTCGAGTTCATCCACCCGTCCCAATGCATCAACCTGCCCGTGCCTTCGCTTGAGTTCGTCCTGGCAGCCAGTTGGGATGACGCGCCTTTGGGGCGCAACAACATAATCAAAGCAGGACCAAAGCAAGAACTAAAAAAGTGGCTCTTCCGGCATTTTAGTGGCTTAAGGAGCCAGGTCCAGACCGCCGCAGTGGAAGAGGATTGCAGCTGCGAAGTTCTTCTTATTGCGGAAGCCGCGTGCGGTGTACTTGACCCACTGGATCTTGGCGTTGATGGATTCGCTGGCAGCGTTGGTGACGCGGTGGCGGAGATAGGTAAGGATGTTCTCGAAGCGTCGCTTCAAAGTCCTGGCTACCTCCAGCATGGGGCGCAGCCGACTGCGTACGGCCCAGCCGTGCCACCAGCGAAAATGTTTCCGCGCGGGTCGCTCGTATTGGTAACTGAAAAATGCCATGGCGGTTTCTTTCAGAGCCCAAGCCCGTGCCGTCTTCAGCCCACTCTGACGTAACGCGGCAAAGGCTTTGCGATCGGCCGGTTCCATGGCGGTCGGATTCCGCAACCAGTCGTAGCGTGTTCCCGTCAGTCGGTCATCGCCGGCCGCTCGCAGCGTGCGGTTTTCCTGGCGCCGTACTTTGTCCACGGCATCGCCCAGATGTTTGGCGATATGAAATTTGTCGTAGACGATCTTTTGGCTCCCTTCCCGCAGATGCTCGCGAACCGAAGCTACGTAGGGATCCCACATGTCCATGGCGATGGCCTCGATACTCTCGCGCTGCCCTTCCGTCAGGGTCTGCCAGAATCCATCTAAGCTGGCCTGAGTGCGATCTTCGGCCACGTACAGCACACGGGACCGCTCCAGGTCATTCACCAGCGTGAAATACTTGTGCCCTTTCCGAAACGCCTTCTCGTCGACTCCCAGCTGTGGCAAAGGCTCGGCCTGCCTCCGTTCCAAGCCCCGCGCCACCGCCCGCTCCATGATCCCGTGAATTTCGTCCCAGCTCAGTCCCAACTGTTCGCCCACTGCTTTCTGACTCGCCGCTCTCAGCCAGTCAATCACCAGCCGTTCCATCAGTGCGGTGAATCGGCTCGAGGGCTCCGCCCACCGCAACTTCAGAACCCGTACGCCATGCTCGGCGCACTCGGTGCGCGGTGGCCGGGCATGCAGAATCGTCTGATATTGGCAGGTGTCCAGATGCCGCCACTGCCGCTCCCCTTGATGGTCATACAACTGGCAACTCGCTTCGCATTCTGGGCACGGCCAACTCGCCATCTCTCCGTGCTCCAGATAGATGTGTACTTCGCCCTCGGTCAGCTTTAGTTCCACTCGCTCTACAAACCAGGGCGCTTCAATCCCTAGAATCTGTCGGTACAGTTCACGATCTTGCATCCCCAGATTGTCGCATCCCGAGATCGTCACCCACTACAAAGTCGGAATTCCCAAAAAAGTAGGCCTACTTTGCGAGCGAACACACTCGCAAAGCAGGCCCATTTTTGCAGGCTGAATTTACGATTGGGTGCGCTTTGCCAGCTTCGACCGGAGGAACATGGCCCCGAAACATGTGAGGCCGGCTCCAAGAAGGTAGATCGCAGTAGAGCCACCCTCCGGCATAGCCACCGGCACAGCCCTCGGGGGCGTGCTCGAGTCCGCAAACGCTGCCGGAGCCAGGCAACACATCGCGACAACTGCCAGCAACCATTTCCAGTTTTTATTGTTCATGCAGTCCTCCCTTTATATTCGGCGAGCTAACGAATCACCTAGGTAGGGGAGGTGCGTCGGGGGACTTCCCAAGAGACTCATCGCGTTCACTAACATTTAACGGTATTCGGTAACCTGTGTCAAGATGATACTTTTTGCGACAGTTGCACGAAAATGCAACGCTCCGCAGCTTGCCGCCGCTCCGCGGACAGGCCGAAACGGTCAAGCAGCTAAACAAAAACCTCACCAATAGGGCGGAGGGCTGGATGTCGCCAAAATACTTCTGGTTTCCGGCTCAGGGAGGGCTGTTTTTCTCTTGACATCCCATCGTCGAGACTATGGGAGTGGAGCGGCGAGTCAGGGGCCTCGCGACCTCTGAGAAGGGTACCTGCCAGTTGCAACTTCTAACATGCGTCCAGACCAGCACGCTCAGCACGACCCATGTCCCTTTAGCGGCACGAGCGAGTCTTTGATGGCCTGCGGCGTCTCTCTGCAGCGGAAGGCGGGGGCAGATCACGCGGGTTAGGCTATTCGTTCCGTGCTATCTTGCGGCAGTCGTCACAGAGGTTTTCAGCGAATTGTTGGCCGCGTTCGGGGATCGCTCCACAAAACTTGCAAACCCATCCTTCGGCCCGGCACAAGTCTGCCCATGTTTTGTTTCTTTCACGCTCTGCGGCCGCGTCAGTGCTCATGGGGGCAAAGTATAGCTCGGCTCACGTCCTCGTGGGTAGTTTTTCCTTTTCTCGATCTCGTCTGGACGACGATCTAACCTTTTGTCCAGTTGTTCAGTCTGCCGCTGCAATCTGTCGGCTTTGTGCGTTTCTTTGCCATACCCACAGCTTGGTACAAACCTGATGCCAAAGCGACGTTCTACACTGCATCACTACCAGAGACATGCGTTTCCGGAAGGATGGCGTGGCTAGAACCGCGAACAAGAAACCCTGATTCGAGTTCCGGTTGTGTAATGCTTCTGGAGATGGCGAAACGGGCTTAGCCAACCTGCTGACGCTGTTGACGACTCCTCGGCCGATGCGCAGCCGGGCGGAACCCCGTCGGGAACGGAAGGGAACCCGTCGCAAGAACTCCGGTAGCAGCCGCCGCGCCAGAAGGCTCAGAAGACGAAAACCGCAAACCCGAGACTGGCGATCAGGGCGGGGAGCACTCGCTGCGAGCACAGCCTGCGAAGATGACGTTCGGGAGGGTGGAAAGAAGGCAACTTAACACGCGGGCCGCTGTTGCGAGGTTCCCGTCGGGACGTGTACTTAGCCACGCGCGTCAAGCCATTTAAAGATGTAACCCTGGGTTCGAGCGTCGAGACATTGGAAATGTAACCGAAGACCCGCCGTCGTCGCGGCTGTGGGAAAGTGCGAATCGCGCGCTTTTTGCGCGATTCGCAAGCTCGGTGGAAAAGTCTGGTTTTGGACTTTTCCACGGAGCGGCTTTTCCACAGCCGTTTCGCCGGCCGTGTTGTGTTTTTTCCTTTTCCTTCACCTGCGCACCGCGGTTCTCCGCCGTCACTTTTGGACTGAGCCGCCGATTCGCCAAGTCGTAAATGCGCTGCAGTTTCTGATCAATCAACTTCCCTAGTTGAAACGGGTCCAAACCCTGGCGCAGCTTTTTTAGTTCTGCCACCGGCTCGGGCTTCATCTGCGCCCCTGCCAGCACCCGCTCGAACGGTGTCTGCGCTGCGTCGTAGACGCGTCGCACTTTCGATCCCACCCGAACTTTTTTCACCAGCTTCACCGAGGGCAGATACAGGTTCATCCACCAACCTAGCTCGTGACGATAGAGATCGTTGATGGCCTCCACCACCGCTTCGGAATCGTAGCGTTCCCACCCCAGAAGCTTGCGCACGTGCGTCCAGTTCTTCTGCTCCACGTGCGCATTGTCATCCTTCTGGTAGGGCCGTCCACGCGTCAGCTGAATCTGCTTCTGCTCACACCAACCCTTCAGATGCCAGTTGATGAACTCCGATCCGTTGTCCGAGTCCACCCCCAGAAGACGGAAGGGCAATACTTTCTCGATCTCATCCAGCCCTTGCTGCACCGCCACTTGGCTCTTCCCCAACAGGGCGCGCGACTCCGTCCAGCCGCTATGGATGTCGGTTAGGTTCAGGGTATGGGCAAATTCTCCGTCGCCCGAGTTGCCACAATGCGCCACCAGGTCGATCTCGCTGAACCCGGGACCGGTCACATCCCAACTGTCAGTCTTCACTGGAATGTGGTGCTTCAACAGCGAACCGGGCTTGGTGCGTCCGTAAATACGCCGTTTCCGCTCGCTCTTCCTCGCCCGCAAGCGCCGGTCGATTTGCCGAGCACTGATGCCCAGTAGTTGTTTCTCCATCGCCGAGGTCATCCGGTAGCGCTTACGAATCCACGGCAGCCAACTCGGCAGCAGCGCCTTCAACCGCACTGACCAGGGATATCCCGCCGCTTCCCAGATCGCCGCCAGAATAGAAAGCACTTGCGGGCCGTAGCGCGCTCGCCCTCCATGCCGCCGTCGCTCCGGTTGCTTTCCCGGAGGAGTTCCATTCAGAAGTCGAATCGCATATTTCCGGTGGTAGCCGGTGTTCAGACAAAATTCGTTCAGCATCCAGTGCTTCGCTTCCCGCCCCGCCCTGTGATAGCGCTCATACACGGCCCGGAAATATTCCCACTTCGCCTTGTGTCCCAATCCAACCCTCCTCAAATCGTCTCTTGAGTCGGGTTACATCCTACGTGTCTCGACGGCCTCCCCTTCGGTTACATTTTGCATGGCTCGATACGCTTCGTTGACGCGGGAAGATCTCTTGGTGCATGCTAACGCTTAGACCGTGCCTGTCACTGATACAAGCCCTTCGGCGCAAGCCGTACAACTCCGAGTTCAACGGGCGTTGTCGGGTGAACAGCGCCTCCTCATGGCGCTGAAAATGAGCCTTTTCGTACAAGAATTAGCGAAGGAGCAAATCCGGCGAGAACATCCGGAGTGGTCTGACACGGATGCCAAACGCGAGCTCCTTCGGCGGGCGTTCTTGCCGGGGCCCATGCCGGCGTCGATGCGATGAGCGTTGCGGACGTCTTCCATCGGATCACAGCGGCGCTTGACCGAGCCAGCATTCCCTACATGCTTACGGGGTCGTTTGCGAGCGCCTACTACGGTGCTCCACGGACGACCCAGGACATTGACGTTGTAGTTGCAGCTACCCCGGATCAGTTGCGAACGTTCGTCCAGCTTCTGGCAAGGGATGAATACTACGTGGACTTGGACGCGGCCCTGGAAGCGCACAAACGGCAGACCATGTTCAACGTGGTTGACTTGGTAACGGGCTGGAAGATCGACTTCATCATCCGCAAGTCCCGAGCCTTCAGTGAAGAGGAATTCCGTCGTCGCGCGCGGTTCGACTTACAAGGCGTCCCTCTTTTTGTCGCGAGCGCCGAGGATGTAGTCATCTCGAAGCTCGAATGGGCAAAGCTGGCACAATCCGTGAGGCAGATCGAGGACGTTGCCGCGATATTGAGAATGCGGTGGGACTTGCTGGATCACACCTACCTGGAGAAATGGACCCGAAGATTGGGGCTTGCGACGGAATGGAACGATGCTCGGAGTGCAGCGGGTGTCTCCGAATGAGGGAAAAAGCCCAAGGCCGCGTCTTCTGAAGATCGCCTTCTGTTCCTCCCGCAACAAAATTCTTACCGATATTTCCCCATCGCTGGACGCAAGGCTGGAGGGGCAACGGGCCGCCCCACCGGGCGCGTCAGTAGTTCTTCAATGTCGCACAGCAGGTTGTCGGGCCGCTTGCCGCACGGAAGCCCAGAATCGAGCGCCTGACGCCAAGGCCGGCGGGCGCGCGGCGCCGAGGCGACGCGCAAGACGGCCCACGACTTGTTCGTCCGATTTGCGGAGATGATTCTTTCTGCCGTCCAAGGAAAAAGTTTTCCAATCTACGCAAGTGCTTTGCCTGGCAGTAATTTTGCAAAATGCCATTAGTCGCCCACTCCGAAAACATGTACTTATTCCCCTGTTGGTTAGCGGCTTAGCTCCTTGCGGTTCCAGGTTGGCTACGGACGTGCTATCTCAACGTGTGCCGGGCCGATTCGCGTAGTTTGCAGCGGTCCTGCATACCCCCTGTATAGGTCCCCCAAAACCCAGATTTGGAATGGATGCCACGATGCGGCACATCATAGGCACCCAATTACATCCGCCATGTTTATGCTTCCGTGGTTTCAATACCACAGGGAGAGAAAGCAATTGAACGTACTCACAATAGTAGTTTTCGTTGCTCCTTACATGATTGCTGCATCAGCTTGGATTGCGTCGGCAATGACTGGGGAAGTCGGAGGAGTATAGCGCCCTGCATGTGCTGCGATACGTAGTGTTCTAGTTGTGGCCCTGCTTCAAGAAAACTTTCGTTGCCCAGTTGCTCGTAGTTCCGACGAAGGCGCGCCTTCTGCGACTTGAGACGCACCCTGTGCTGTGGCGCGGGCCGGATCAATGCAGCTGAAATGAGCACCTATTCGCGGCTGCCACGGCATTAGGCAGGCATTCCGCCGACGATGTCATTCATGGCTTCGATGGAGGCATTCATGGTGCCGACGCGGCGCCTTCGCGGCCTTCCAGGCATTCTGTGGAACGCCTTTCAAGACCGGCAATGGGGAAGTGGGGATTACAGACAGGATTTACGTTGGGGACTGAAAGGCGGCGACGAGGGCCGAGCGCAAGAAAGAGAACAAGAGACGAGGCACTCCGGGTAGACGGAGTGTAGCACGATTTCGGAATGCTGCGAAGCCGCCTACCTCAACCGCCCGTGACTTCGCTTGAGTTCGTCCCGGCAACCAGTTGGGATGGCGCGCCTTTGACGCGCAACAACATAATCAAACCAGGACCAAAGAACTAAAAGTAGGCCATTTATGCCGGCTGAATTTACGGTTGCGTGGGCTTTGCTAGCCTGGACCGTAGGAACATGGCCTCGAAACATGTGAGGCCGGCTCCAAGAAGGTAGATCGCATTAGAGCCACCCTCCGTGAACTTAGAAGCACGCGCCGTACCGCGATCGTGAGATCGGCACAGTACCTTGCAGGTGACCAGCATCGTGCCCCGCATTTTGTATGCCATGCTGCTCACGCCACTGATTGCCTCGTGACCTTCAGGCTTCTTTTCGGGCGACAGATTCAGCTTGCCCTCGAACATCCGCTTCGCACACCCAGGCACCATGAACGACTAGAAGGGAACACGGTATATCGCGGCAGTTGAAGCACCGGCAAGCAGCGCACTGGCATTCAGCGCTTCCTTGAGCGCACTACTGGGAATGAAGAGTATGTCCTCGTCCCGGACGGAAACATCGTGAGCCTTGCCACGTAGCAGTTTCTTCACATCTATCTGTTGCTCTTGGAACCCATTCTCAGTACGACGAAGCAGTCTCGTTTTTCCAGGAGAGGCGACGTGAGTCGGCCCCCCGGCGACAGCCACGACCTGCAAGACCGTGATTCCTCCCGTGGAATTTAGCACGTATCCACCCGGCCGAGTTACCTCTCCCAGCACGTAGACGATACCCGCTCTCGGAACCACAACGGTGTCGCCCGGCTGTAGGTCGACGTTGCTGGCGGCCATTTCGGCCGGGTCTTTCGAGATGCGAACAGTCGTCGCGTCTTTTTGGCCGCGGTGGCTGATCAGGGCCTTATCGGCAGCTTTATCGGTGGGTCCGCCGGCGGCCTGCAGCACATCAAACAACCGGTGCGGGCCAAGAGCGGAATAGAACCCGGGCTTGGCAACCTCGCCGGCCACAGAAATTCCGCTGCTGTTGTACTCCTTAACGTATACCGCGACGTGCGGATCGTTAACAAAGTGATTTTCGCGCAACTTCGCTTCGATAACCGATTCCGCTTCACTGCTGCTGAGGCCCGCTATTCGAACATAATCGATCAGCGGCATCGAGATGTTTCCCTCGGCGCTCACGCGGATGCGCCCGGAAAGATCAGGCGCGCCGTACACTGTGACCTCTACCTCATCTCCAGGACCGATGACGAGTGCGGAAGAATTGGCCAGCGGAGTGGTCCTTTGTTCTGAGGATCCAGTCGGAGACTGAGTGGCAATTCTCGATGGTTCTGTGGTTACGTCGCCTTGATGGGTAGCGTCTTGCACGGGGCCGCTGGTCTGTGCCAGGGCCATTTGGAGCAACCCAACAATGATAAGCACAACCACCGGGTTCAAGAGGTGCGAGAGAAAAGTCGGAATGCGCTGCATGGCTCTACACGATTCTAAGCCGACCGATGCAGACGCACAACCCGACTTTATCCACTACATTTTCATTTTCTTCGCAGGAATGTGCTCTTGTCTTGTGCGGCCCGGTTCGTGCGAGGCAGGCGGCTGCTTAGCGCCAGCCGAGCCTCCTGCGAGTATGTGGCAGGCTTTCATGCTTGAAGTCAATCAGTCAACGCGCAATGCCTTTTCCCTTGGCCATCAGTCTTCCTACGCAGCGAGCAACCGATACCAGTTTCTGTAGATCGTCGGGAGTGAAGTCCCCCGCTGCGGCTGGGCGTGGGGCCTTGCGGGAGACTTGAATCACGCCAATTACTTCCCCGTTCTTGGCCAGAACGGGCGCAGACATGAGCTTCTGAATTACTTGGTCATCCAGTCCGGTGTCGCCTAGTTTGACCAGTTCAAAAATGCTGAAATGCTTTACTTGCGTGAAGTCATTGAAAAGCTCGGCTTGCTTAGTCCGCGCTGTGCGGGCTGCCACTGCCGAACTGGAAAGAGGAATCGCTCCCGCCGTTTTCAACTCAGCCGGATAGAGGAAGTTCAGCAGCCTTCCGCTAAGTTCCAGCAGTCCGACTTCCGTTTCTCTTACGTGGAAGATTTTGGCCACAGAGGCACAGATTGACTCCGGAGTGCTGTCCGCCGCGTCCAAGCCCGCGAGTTGTTCGATTTCCCGCATCTTTCCGAGCATGCCCGAGGAGAGGGTGAGCGACAAGGTAACTAACGTGTTCGCGACCTCCGCGCATCGAGAATTTAACCCAACTTTATTGAAACCACACCCCTGTTGTGTGGCATAATGCGTCTCGCCTCTTCGAGAGCAGTTCCTGCCACTTGAGGCTGCTGCCGCACGCTTTGAGGTGAATGACCCGAATCCTGCGAGGTGGGTCGTGAACCAGCTACGTTGGAAGTGCTACCTATTGTCCCTCCTGAGAATCCACCGTCCGGACTGCGAATGTCGTAATGCTCCTGAAGAGTACGGAGAGGAGATGCGAAAGCGGCTGGAAGAGTTGAATTGGCGGACGCAGCCGCATTCGCTCAACAATGGGGTCTTCGAGTCCAAGCCCGGCGAAGTTATCAGTACACCTGTTTCGCTGAAGGCGCAGCAGCAGAGGAAGATTGCCTGAAGCCAACGGAGCCTGATGTGGTTGTGTGGTTGCTGGGGGTCAACAAGCCTTCAGTCGAGCATTTCTCATTGGTTGGTCGCGCTACTGTAGTGCGATGCGATAATTTGCCACCTGTCGTGTTTTTTTTGATACGTACCGGTGACGACAGCAGCGCCGGCCAGGAGATAGGAACGCACCAGCAGAAGTTGCAGCAGCGCCCTGCCTGATTGATCTTGAAGAACCGTCATAAACTGTCATAATGTGACGGTATGTCGATGACATCGTTGAACATCTCACTCCCCGATGATTTCGCTACTCTGAACTGGCCCCACTTCGATCATTACATTTGGCTCCACCCTAACCGATAGATCGGCCTACCCTGTCTGCGAAGCAGACGGGGAGGGCGATGGACAGGAGACGCAAGGTGGAGCTATTCGAAGAGATCAGGCGGGAGCACGCGCATGGAGCCGGTTCGATTCGTGCAGTCGCGAAAAAGCTGGGCGTGCATCGGCGGATGGTACGACAAGCGCTGGCGAGTGCGATTCCGCCGGAGCGCAAACTGCCGGTGCGGAACAGGCCCAGGCTGGGTCCGGTGATGGAGTTCATTGACGAGATTCTGCGCGCAGATCAGCTGGCTCCGCGCAAACAGCGGCACACCGCGCATCGCATCTGGCAGCGGATCCGTCAGGAACAACCCAGCGCAGCAGTGGCGGAAGCGACGGTGCGCCGTTATGTGCGGGAGCGCAAGCAAGAGTTAGGACTCACGGCGCGAGAGACGTTTGTGCCGCAGGTCTACGACTGGGGCGGCGAAGCGCAGGTGGATTGGTACGAAGCTGTGGCCGAGATCGGGGGCGAACGCCAGTCGGTTCACCACTTCGCGATGCGATCGATGGCGAGCGGCGGGGCGTTTCACGTGGCGTATTACCACGCCACGCAGCAGGCCTTTCTGGAAGCGCACGAGCTGGCGTTTGGCTATTTCGGCGGCGTGTTTCGGTGCTTGCGCTACGACAACCTGAAGAGCGCGGTGAAGAAGATTCTGCGCGGCCATCAGCGGGAGGAGACGGAACGCTTGATCGCGTTCCGCTCGCACTGGGGATTCCAGACGGAGTTCTGCAACCCGGCACGGGGCAACGAGAAGGGCGGCGTGGAGGGCGAAGTAGGCTACTTCCGCCGGAACCATCTGGTGCCGGTTCCGCAGGCGAAGAACCTGGAGGAGTTGAACGAACATTTACGAAGTTATTGTCAGCAAGACGAACAACGGCGGATCGCAGGCAAAGCGATGCCCGTCGGGGAAGCGATGCGGATCGAACGCGAGCATCTGCTGCCGCTGACGGCGGAAGGATTCGAACTGGCAGAGACCAGTTTCCCGACGGTGGATAGTAAGGGTTGCGTGAAGGTGCGCAGGAACTTCTACTCGACGCCATTGCGGCCGGGGACGCGCCCGCAAGCGAAACTGCTGCCGGCCTATGTCGAGATTTGGCAGGAACGGGAGTGCGTGGCGCGGCACGAGCGCAGTTTCGGTTGCTATGAGCAGGTGCTCGATCTGGAGCACTATCTCGACGTGCTGGAGAAAAAACCGGGAGCGCTGGCGGGGTCGAGCCCGCTACGACAGTGGCGCGAACGCGGACGCTGGCCGGAGAGTTTCGACCGGCTCTGGCTGAGTTTGCAAGAGCGACACGGCAAACACTCGGGCACGCGGGAGATGATCGAGTTACTCACACTCGGCAAGCGCCACGGGTGGGATCGGCTGCGGCAAGTTGTCGAGCAATCGCTGGCTTTGGGTTGCACGGACGGGGCCGCGGTGCGGCATCTGCTCACGGCTACGGAACTGGGTCGTCTACGCACCGAGTTACTGGAGCTGAACGGATTGGAACGCTACGAGCGACCGTTGCCGCAGATGAACGAGTACGACCAGTTACTCAGCATCGCTGCCAGCACGGCGGAGGTGGCGCGATGAAAGAGCAAACCCAGGCTCTCGAACACGCCAGCGTAAGGCAATACTGCAAGGCGCTTCGCGTTCCGATGATTGGAGCGCACTTCGTGCAACTGGCGGAGCAGGCGATCAAGGAACAGCGCAGTCACATCGGATACCTGGAAGCTCTGCTCACGATGGAATCGGAAGAACGCGACCGGCACGCCATTCAGCAACGGCTGCGCGATGCCAGGCTGCCACGACTGAAGACGCTGGAGGAGTTCGACTTCAACCAGGCGCGGCAGATTCCGGCAGCGAAGATTCGCGAACTGGCCGAAGGCGGTTACATCGAGCGTGCCGAACCGGTGGTGCTGATGGGCGAATGCGGCACGGGCAAGACGCACCTGGCGACAGGCTTGTGCGTGGCCGCGTGCCGGCAGAAACGGCGAGCGCGGTTTACCACCGCTGCGAATCTGGTCAATGAACTGGTCGAAGCACGGCAACACAACGCGGTGAAGCGAGTTCTGGCGCGCTGGTTGCGCTACGACGTGATCGTGCTCGACGAAGTCGGCTACGTGCCATTGGCCGATATCGGAGCGGAGTTCCTGTTCCAGGTGATTGCCGAACGCGCCGAGCGAGCCACCCTGATCGTGACCACGAACCTGCCATTTTCCGAGTGGACGCAGGTGTTTCCGAATCCCCGCTTGTGCAAGGCGTTGCTGGATCGAATCACCGACCGAGCGCACATCATCGAAACCGGTGCCGAATCGTATCGGTTTCGCAGAACTCTGGAGGTGCGTCAGAAAAAGAAAGTATCGTAGGCGGCTGCTTCTATAGCGCTGGGCAGGGGAAGGAACTCAAACGCCGTTCCTTCCCCTGCACCCCATCCTGGCTGGAACCGCAAGACCGGACAGCCATCCTTATTAATGCTGGTGGGGCCAATTGTGAGTATCAAGGCGGGGCCAAATCAGGTTGTCAAAAGCACCCGAAGCTCTCAAGGAATACGTAGAAGGGCAAGTGGCCTCCGGCGATTGGGGCACTCCCTAGCTGGAATTCCCGACCGGAAAGAATCCATTCAAAGCGATTGGCACGGGGCGATTCCCGACTAAATTTCCATGCCGATCGTGGAAGCGGTGTCTGGTCGAAAACGGTGCGGCAAACCGGCAGTCCATGAACAGGGGTCGCTATTCAGCTTGAGCTAATTCAGGCAAAATAAGATGGATGTGTCGTTGCCTCTTGGCTGGTCCTGGTAAGGGTAGCCTTAAGGTGACGAAAGGTGCGGGCCTAGCCCGAAGGAGTTGGAAATGTTCACACCGAATTTGAGCATTCTTCCAGAGCCTCAAAGCCTAAAAGGCGCCTTTGGGCTGAATTGAGAGACACTCCGAAGACGTTTGTGCTTTATGAAGGGACAGCCCTGGCATTGCGACTCGGGCACCGACAATCGGAGGACTTCGACTTTTTCTCCAACAAGCCTTTTCGGTCCGCTGCACTGCGCGACGGTATCCTTTACTTGAAACACGCCGAAATGACCCAATTCCAAGACAACACACTCACGGCCATTGTGGATCGGAATGGCCCGGTGAAGCTCTCATTCTTTGGATCTTTGGGAATCAAACGGGTACAGGATCCCGACATCGCCGAGGAGAACGGAGTCCAGATCGCCTCTCTGCTTGATCTTCTCGCGTCCAAGCTCAAGACTGTTCAGTCGAGAGCCGAGGCGAAGGACTATCAGGATATTGGAGTGGACCCCGATTTTGAGACAACCAGTTAAGCCCTAAAATGCAGCGAAAGGGGGGGAACTGGATGAGATCTCGAAGGAAGTTCACCAGGGAGTTCAAGCTGGATGCGGTGCAACGATTGCGGGCGGGAGAGCCGGCGGGTTTGCTGGCGCGCAGTCTGGAAGTGAGCCGCCAGGAACTGTACCGCTGGAGCCGCGATGTAGATAGGTTTGGGGAGCGGGCGTTTCCCGGCGTGGGGCAGAAACGGGCGGAAGAGACGCGGATCGCGGAGTTGGAACGTAAGATCGGGCAGCAGGTCCTGGAGATTGATTTTTTGAAGCGAGCCTTGCAGCATGTAGAACAACAGCGCCAGCTGCGGGCCGCCAGTGGCGGCGCACCGTTTACCAACAAGTCGAGCGCGAAGTGAAAGCCGGAACTCAACTCGCCATCCGCCGAATGTGCGCGCTGACGGGAGTGAGCCGGGCAGGGTTTACCGGTGCGGAGTCCGGTCTCGGTCCGCGCCCGTGGAGCTGCACGATCAAGTGCAGCGCGTGGCGCTGGAGTGGCCCACTTACGGCAGCCGGCGGATCACGGCGGAGTTGCGCCGCTGCGGCCTGTCGGTCAATCGCAAACGGGTGCAGCGGCTGATGCGGGAAGACAACCTGCTGCGCTTGCGGAAACGTAAGTTCGTGGCGACCACCGATTCCGCGCACGGGTTGAAAGTGTATCCGAACCTGGCGGCCGCGCTGGCGGTGAGCGGCGTCAACCAGCTCTGGCGGGCCGATATCACCTACATCCGGTTGCTGGAAGAGTTCATTTACTTGGCGGTTGTGCTGGACGCGTTTTCGCGGCGGGCGATCGGCTGGGCGCTGGATAGCACGCTGGAAGCCAAGTTGGCCATCACGGCGCTGAAGATGGCGTTGGAGCGGCGGCGGCCCGCGGCCGGATTGGTGCATCACTCCGATCAGGGCGTGCAGTATGCCAGCCACGAATACGTCGCTTTGTTAGAGTCGCACCAAGTCCAGATCAGCATGTCGCGCCGCGGCAATCCTTGGGACAACGCGACGTGTGAGTCGTTCATGAAAACGCTGAAGTGCGAAGAGGTCTATCGCAGCGAGTATCGCAACCTGGCCGAAGCCCGGGCTCGCATCGGCGAGTTTCTGGAGGAGGTCTACAACCAAAAACGGCTCCACTCCTCTCTCGGCTATTGTCCGCCCAGCGAGTTCGAACGCCTACAGTCGTCGCCGCGGATGCTGACACCGACTCTGGCGCAGGAGGCCATATGAGTTTTCTGAGGCATGGGGAAATCTATCCATGCGATGAGGGCACGATCTGGCGACCGTGCCCCCGCTCATCGCCGTGGATGAGTCTCCAGCTGGTTATTCCTGGCAGGGTGCTCTCCAGCAGAGCCCGCTTCCGCTTCACCAGCCGGAGCTATACTGCCAACTATCAACCTCGCCCTACAATGCTTCGGCAGCGAACGGCGAAATGTCGCTTAACTGGTTGTCTCAGCCAAGGGGTCCAGTCCATATTTCGGCCACATTCGACGCAGGCTTGAGCCTAGCTGAGGGTTTGGCGGCCGCCGCGGCAATCTATGGGAAGGACTTCAATGGAGCACTAAGCCTCAAGGCGCTAACGTACTTCGAGGATGGTGATCTTCCCAGCCTGACGCTCGCCGTGCAAAAGCGACTACTTGGGGCTGCAACTTCGGTAAACTTGAAAGACCTTCCACTTGTTGCGGCTAGACCTGGTCTGAGTCGGCAGGAAGAAGAATCATGAACTATTCCGAGGAACTCAAGCGAGTCGCAAAGCGCGTTGTTTGGTTCAAAGCTCCCGAAGAGACGCTACAAGAATCCAAATTGTTCCTTGCACACTTGATGACCTACGGGACCCTAGAAGACATCGCTACTGCGATGAAGTACTACTCTGAGGCCGATTTCGATCTGGTCTTAAAAGATCCGCCTGCCGGAATCTTCGATCGTCGCTCGTGGAACTATTGGAACCTGCGCTACCACCATGAACCGGTTCCGCCACTGCCAAGGCGCACGTTTCCAGGGACCGATGCCGTTGGCGCGTAGTGGAGCGCACTCCGTCAGATTTGTTGAAGGCGAGCCACAGCCGACGGCCCCACGCTGACTACCGGATTCAAACGAATCGGATTTTGTCGGACAGGCATCTGTTGCAATGCGCAGGGACGGAGGTTGGCAAGCAAATTGAGACGCACGGCGATAACGTTGCTTCAGCATCCGGAGTCAAGTCTGAGCGATTTCATCGGGACGTGGATTGGATATTGGAAGGAGAAGGGAACTAGTCAGACCCAGCGTCCGGCCAGCCCGCGGCGAAGCGGCGCTGAGGTAGGTCGCCGCATACGCCAGATGCGCGGCTTTGATATGATGCACGAGGAGTTCGCCGAACGTATTGGCATCAACCAGAACTGGCTGCAAATGAGGACACTACCAGCAATTCTGACATCGCCTGTCTGAGTCAGTTGACAGTTCCCGGCAATCGAGTCCGCGCCGAGGCGAGAAGAAGTGTATTCGAGGTACAAGGTACCGCATACCTGAGAGACCATTGCGGATTCCAGAAAAGTGGGTTCAGCATTGCCTGCGCTGTAGATGTCAATTCACTACTGTCCGGCTAAAGGTCGAAGAGAATCAACTGGTTGACGTTTTCGGCAAAATCGGCATCCGTATCGAAGTCCTGAAGGGCGTATAAAATGGGCGTTTTCTCGAAAAGCGTGACGCTTAGAATCTGTAGGGTTTGGTAAAGACTGGCCTCCAGGCCCAACCGCTTGCGTACGATCGCCACCAGCACGTAAACCGACACCGCGATCCAGATCTGAGTCTTCACCGCATTCTCGCTGGTCCCGTAGAAGGCCTTGATGCGTTGCTTGATCCACTTGAAGAATAGTTCCACTTGCCAGCGGCACTTGTAGATTTGCGCGATGGTAAGTGCGGGGAGCACAAAGTTGTTGGTCAGGAATTTCAGCCGCTTGTTGGTCTCCGCGTCGAAGTAGCTCACGCGCCGCAGTGCATCCGGATACGCCGATGCCGATTCGAAGGATGTCAGAATCACGGTCTGATCCGAGCGCACGCCCGTGCTCTTGTCCACTGGATGCGAGTAGCGTCTTTGGAGAAGCACGTTCGACTTGGTGCGCACGACAAAGAAAGCCGAACTGAGGGCAAAGACGAAGAGCCGCTGAAAATCGATGTAGCCCCGGTCCATCACGTAGAAGGCGCCTGCCTCCGGCATGATCTCGTCCAGGATGTTCACATCATGCACATCCCCGCTGCTGACGCGGATGAACGTGGGAATGTTGCCGTGCAGGTCCAGCAGGGTGTGCATCTTGACGGCGGCTTTGCCCAAACTAGCCGCTCCAACGTTCAAATCGCGGCAAGTTCAAAACAAACTCAACTCATTACCGGCCTGTCACTTACTTTCGGTGCACCGGTGCACCCTGCTTTAGCCGGACAGTAGTGATGTCAATTAATTCGCGGGCAAACTGACGAGCGCATGGGTAACTGCGTGTATCGACAGTTCGATGCGGTTGTGCACCCCAACTTTGCGCATCATTTTCGCAATGTGCGCTTTGACTGTACGCTCCGCGATGCCAAGCGGTGCACCGATTTCCTTGTTAGAAAGCCCGGCCACCAACATTTTCAGAACCTGTTTCTCACGCTCGGTGACGTTCGCTCCGGGCATTCGCTTCGGTTGGGTAGTGGCAAGCTCTATGAACATCGAGACGACCCGTCGCGGAGCCCAAACGAGCCCTTGGCTTACCACGCGAATCGCCCGCGCAAACTCGCTGGGCGGCGCTCCATCAAACACATAGCCTTTCGCTCCGCCAACAATGGCATTGAGCATGATCTCGTCATTCGTTCGGGCTCCAACCACAATGATCGGCAAATTGGGGCGCACCATTTTGAGGTTGGACATTGTGTCACGCAGGTTTTGACCGGGGCGATCTCCTATTAGCACCACGTCAATGTTCTCCTGAAGCGCGATCTCCGGGAGCGAGGCAGAAATCAGTTCTAAGTCCGATTCCGATTCCAAGAGGGCACGGAAACCTACTAACCGCAAGGGATCGCTTTCGGCGAGAGCAACACGTATTGGCTTCGTGGTGGTCGAGATTTTCATAGGAGTCCTTTGCACTCGCGGTTTTATGCTGCAATCCGCGATCCTTTGACACAAACGCAACAGGTACTTTAGTTTTCACGTGTAGGCCGGATGCCTCAGCTAGACTTGCGTGTTTCCCGAGTTGCCTGCTGAACATGCCTATGAAAGCCAGACATTAGCGGGCTGAGACGGCCCACTTCGGCTGCACCACAATGGCCCGGCAGCCGACGCTCCGCGCCGACGCAGATCATGTGGACAGACATAGCGAAATTTCGCTCTAGAGAGGTGTAAAAACGCGCCGCAAGATCGCCTTTTCGTCTGCGCTTAGAATGCAGACAACCTTTACGAGCATGCGGGATCGAGAAACGTCATCCAATGCACGGAGAGCTTTTTAAGAGCCGCTGCGACACCTTGCAGCCATCTGAAGAACTAGTGAGTTTGACGAGGCGATACCAAGGAACTACGCTCCAAAGCTAGCACTTTCGCACTTTAATAAGAAGAAAGGAAGAAAGGCCCCTCCCCCAATGTCACCGCTAAAACTGTTCGCCTCGATAAGAGAGCGCCGTCGGCGCTCAGCCCAGGAATCTTATGAAAAAGGGGCTCAGATTAGGAGACGGCTGCAAGAGTTGCTTACGGTTCCCAGCCCGACGCAAGAGGTCGCAGCGCCATTCACCAACTCCAGTATTGAAAACGACCCGGTATGCGTGCAAGGCGGACAACGCTGAAACTCCACGAGTGGCAGCGGGGAAGCATGACAATGCAGGGGTGCTGTTGGTAGCGAGCAACGTCTTGTAGAAGAGTAGAAGCTCATCTCCGATCTTACGGTCCTTCAAAGCTGAAGGCGTGATCGGTCTTTGCTCTGTGAAGCGCAGCATTTACCAGCCGCACCAAGTTTTCACCGCTCCTGATAATGTCGAGTTTCGATTTCTCGATATACGCCATCGCGCCCGCTTCTTTCAGCCTGTCAGCGTTACTCTGGGGGAGACTGCTCACCACGATCACTGGAATGTGGGTTGTCGCCGGGTCTTGCCGGAGAGCTTGCAGCACGTGTTCCCCTCCCAACTTGGGCAACAGCATGTCCAGAATGATGAGGTCGGGATGACTCTCCCAAACCTGCCGTAGAGCCTCTTCTCCGTCGCCCGCCTCCACGACACTAAACCCGGCTTCGCACAGGATGTGCCTGCTTGCCATCCTCTGGTATCTGCTGTCCTCGACCACAAGAAGCTTTGCCGTCATGGTTGAGCCCCCTTTTGACCGCTACCCTTTCCCGCCCAGTGTGAGGTCGCCGAGCCGATTCTGGTGTGGGTGTAGAAGAAAAGCGACCCAGAGGTTCTCTCTGGGTCGGGTCGATTCCTTCGCGCTAAGTTCAATACCATCGTTCCATGATCTGAGGCTTAGGATTCCCTATCGACTCATTGCCGTGCTCCTTGCGTACATGCTTCAACATGGCAAGAGCAGCCTGCGTGCGACGGCTCCCGAGTCCGTCATCGAACTCGTTGACGCGCTTGCGGGCAGTGAAAGCAGACGAGGATTACGCCGCTCGTGTCTCTGTTGATCGTGTACATGACGCCGAGCATACCCGCTGCCCTTTTCCGCCCGGTGTGATCGCAATCACGTTCCGGTTACCTTCGTTTCAGAGAGAGGGTGCGTACCGAAGGCGAGAAGGTGGTGCCCCGTCGTCACCAGCGGGCGATCAGTACGTTGCATCCTCTTCCAGTCATATTCATACGCAGTTCCACAAATGAGGCAGATTTGATAGTGCTGCTGGCCATTGCCACTGAGTCGCGGCCAAGTAAATCGATGGGAGCAAAATTCTCGGAGGAGTCGCTGCAAGAATTCCATGTCTGCCCTTCGCTTCGGCACGGGCCAGAACTCGGTGGCGTGATCTGTTCTGAGAGTGGCGAGTGAATCGATTTGACTACCACGCGGGCACACTTTCAAATTACTGGAGTGCATTCCGGGTACAGGTTACCGCGTACCTGACGGGCTATTGCAACTTCGCACGCTCCGCTTTCGCTTCCTTCAGATGGGTACATCGGGATCAGCATCTTTCCAGAGGGTGAGGAAATCCTTGAAGTCGGCGAGTGACCGGACGCGGGCGGCAGCATCCGCGCCGTGCGAGGTTCTTGCCTGCAAGGCGTTGGCAGGAGCCACTCCCAGATGCGCCAACGCTCCCGTCCAGCAGTTCCAGACGATGCCGCTGTGGTCGAGGATCTTCTGAAACTCGGCGTTGGCAGCACTGCCCTGTCCGGCTGCCAAGTACGCCTCTCCGCGCACATACGTCGGATAGAGGCAAGAAATATTAATGACAAACGCAATTTGCCCCAATTCGATACGGGAAGCAGCTTGCAGGGCATTCAGGGCGGCAGCAGGGTTCTTTCTATCTAGCGCCAACTGTGCCTGAATCGCAGGCAGCCAAAGCGACTGCATCTGCGTGTCCAGTGGGAAGCGTTTCCCCAAGTCTTGCGCCAAGGACTCGGCTCGTGCCGTATCGCCCACCATGGCAAACGCAAGCGCGGCTTCAGCTTCGGCCCCCAGACTCGTCGGAGCAAGTTTCTGAGCCTCTGCCGCTGACTGCCGGGCCTCTGTGCTATTGCCGTAAGCCAATTGTTCGAGAGCAGCATTCGTCTGCCATATCGTCCCAGTTTCCTTGCTGTCAGCCCGGACAGCGGAGTCCACAGCCCGCCTGATCAGTTCCTGCGCCTTGGCGAGATGACCTCCATACGCCTCGCTGTCGGATGCGAGCCTCAGCCCAAAGTTCTCGTGCCCGCAAACCACTGTTGCTGTTCCGCCATCGCAGCGGGGTCCGCCCTCAGAAAAGTCAAAGCGATATCTTTCGGTTTTGCAGGGGCTCACTCCTTCTCTTCTGTGAGTGCCTCTAGCACGTTCAAGAGGGCATCGTAGACAAGACGCCCCTCGGGCGACCACGCTTCATAAGGGCGAACAGTATCATAAGGTGGGTCCAAGGGTAAGCCAGCTTTCTTGTTTCGCAGACTCTGTTTCCAAACACTAAGCTTGGCTAGGCTACTGCTGCTTAAATTACTCATTGTTCGCCTCATGAAGCTTCCGCTATGCCGTGATCAGGGACTTCAACGCAACGCGGTTGGGGATCACAAGCGTAGAGCCATTCTGCTGGATAAGACGCAGCTTTCTGAAATCCGCGAAAACCCGGGTGACAGTCTCTCGCGAAAGTCCGGCCATCTGCGCGATTTCCTCGTGGCTGAGTCTAAGCTTCAACCGGGCCTCCGCTTTGGCGGATCCTCTGTTCTTGGAGCTCCATTCCAGAAGCAATTTCGCCAGTTTCTCGGCGGCCGAGTGTGGCAGTCCCAGCCAGCGCACTTCCTTACAAGCTTTGTGATATTTCTCGCTTAACTGCTCGGCCACTTTGAAGCAGACCTCCACATCATCTTCCAGGAAGCGAAGAAAGTCATCACGCTTGACGAAATTGACCTGGCAGGGATCGATCGTCTCCGCCATCACTTCGTGAGGTTTGCCGGAAATCGCGGCGCTCAACCCCAGTACCTCCCCAGGCTCGGCAAGTTTCACAATCACCGCTCCGTCGCTAGGGGAGTTGATGGCAAGCTTTACACTGCCTTTGCAGAGCACAAAGATGCCGCGCGGCAGCTGCCCCTGGACAAACAGCACCGCTCCCCGAGGATAGGCGGTCGCGTACTTGATGGCTTCAAAAGCCTGCAAGGCGGCCGGAGGCAGACCGCAGAAGCTCCTCTTAACGCGCAGCTTGCATGTAAGACAGCTTTCTACAATCTCCATTCCATATGGTGAGGGCATGAACTCGCCTCCTCTAACACCGTTGTATGACGCCCTCGCGCCGGGCTCACTTGTTGGGGTCTGACGCCAGTGTCGGTCTGAATGAAACGCCTGGCTGTGCTGCAAGTCACACGCCATTGTGATCTCCCCTACTGCCCAGACTGCCACTGAGAATTAGCAGAGAGCAAGGAAAAGGTTCGGTCTGCGCTCATTCGCAAAAGCCAGTAATGGTGCAGGGAGGCGAGAACCAGCTTGGCAAGATCACACGGTGAGATGGATGTCTCGATGCCTATCGATCACTAGTTCCGGGTGCACATGCCGGAACGTCTGGGCAATGTGACAGTTCCAGCAGACTGGCTTGAACGTGGAAAAGATCCCAGGGAGCTGCTCGGGCCGGAACTGGTTCCACTCAGCTGTGATGTGATCAGTTCCCATCAGGGCCGGCGGATGATCAAGGTGCTGGAGCCGCTCAAAACGTTTGTGGCAATAAACGCAGCGTTGCCCTTCGTACCAGTTCGACACGATATTCCACAGCAGGCACTTATCGGGATCTGTTTCGACCTGCTGCAGGCACTCCTGCCCGCAGTCCTGGCGCTCGGGCCATCGTGAGCAACGGTCCAAACGCAGTGTTGGCTCGCCGAACAGCGCCGTTAGGGCTGCTTCTCTCGCAGCCACATCAATAGCTTCTGTGTTGTGCGTTTCCGGACAGGTTATGAGCCGCTTCCCGTGAAAGGTGAAATACGCGCTTACGGCTGGAATGGACCGGATAAAAAGGATTCCGGCTACTACCACAACGATAGCGATTCCGAGAAAGGTTAAGGTGGTCATAAATCGCCTCCCAGAAGCCCTCCGACTATGTTTCCGTTAGAAGACTCCTTCCGTGTCCATTACACATAGTCTGTTGCCTCGTCCATACAGCACAATGCATTACATCACCGATGGCTGTGATTTGAGTCACTCCGCTCTGGTTTCGTCGGCAGCAGCCCTGTCCGGCGGGAACTACATTTGTTTTTCCGATTTAAGAGCTGAAGTTATGGGACTGCTTTTGGGAATTGTCGTCGCGGCCATTTTTCTTTGGATGGTGGGGATGACGACTTTTGTCATTTTGCCCAGTGGGTCCGGGCGGACAGCGCGGACGGCCAGACGAGGCTGGCATTCGGTGCCAGTCAAAATTAGCTTGAGCCTAGAAGTTAGGCATCTGTACATGATACGCAGGTCAACAGGTCAACATCTTTACTCGGGCGGAATCTACCGGTTTCTTGTCGATTCCTTTTTGCAAACGGCCTAGAATAGTCGGCTGAGGTGGAGGGGGCTTCTTCCCCATGGCCAGCCGAGCGTTAGGCCAAGATTTGCCCGTCGGTCTTGAACTGGGACACTACCGCATTGTCGAGAAGATCGGCGCCGGCGGCATGGGCGAGGTTTATCGCGCCAGCGACGAGCACCTTGCTCGTGATGTTGCCATCAAAGTCCTCCCGCCCGGTACGCTCAGCGACGAATCAGCCCGCAAGCATTTCCATAAAGAAGCTCTGATCCTCTCGCAGCTCAATCACCCCAACGTCGCCACCATCCACGACTTCGACACGCAGCGGGGCGTGGACTTCCTGGTGATGGAGTACATCCCCGGAATCACACTCAGCGAGAAGGTGGCTGCCAGACCACTGCCAGAGAAGGAAGTACTCCGTCTGGGTGTGCAACTCGCGGAAGGCTTGGCCGGGGCCCATGACTGCGGCGTCATTCATCGCGACCTCAAGCCCGGCAACTTACGGGTCACGAGCGACGGACGGCTGAAGATTCTGGACTTCGGGCTGGCGAAGCTGCGCCTTCCGGTCACAGAGAGTGCCGCTACGCAGAGTCTTAGCGAGACGCACGCCCTGGCCGGGACTCTGCCCTACATGGCGCCGGAGCAGTTGTTGGGAGGAGCGATTGACGCTCGCACTGACCTCCATGCCGCCGGGTCTGTCCTTTACGAAATGGCTACGGGGCGGCACCCTTTCGCTGACGCGGAAAGCTCGCAACTGATCGGCGCCATTCTGGGCAGGCCGCCACGACCGCCGAGCAATCTCAATCCTAGGTTGTCTCCAGAGCTGGAGCGGATCATTGCGAAGTGCCTGGAGAAGGAACCAGAGAACCGCTACCAGTCGGCGAAGGAACTGGCCATTGATCTGCGACGGCTGCAGACGGGCGTGCTGAGTACGGTGCAACCCTTACCCAGGCGCGCCCGCTGGCGGCTAGGGAAGTCGGTTGGATTAGGCCTAAGCATCGCAGCGGCACTCGTCATAGTGCTGATCGCGCTCAACGTCGGCAACTTGCACCAACGTCTGCTCGGTGGAGGAGGCGCGCGACGCATCGGATCGCTGGCGGTACTTCCCGTGAAGAATTTCTCCGCTGATCCCGGGCAGGAATTCTTCGCGGATGGCATGACTGACGCCTTGATCGCCGGCCTCGCCCAGATCAAGGCCGTCAAGGTTATCTCGCGCACCTCGGTCATGCATTACAAAGACAGCAGCGCGACCCTGCCGCAGATCGCTGGAGAACTAGGGGTAGATGGGATTGTCGAGGCCTCGGTGATGCGTTCCGGAGGCCGGGTGCGGGTTACGGCTCAGCTTATCGACGCGCGGCAGGACCGGCATCTTTGGGCGAACAACTACGAGCGCGAGATGACGGATGTGCTGGCGCTACAGTCGGATCTGGTTCAGGCGATCGCGGACGAGATCAGGGTCCAGCTCACGCCGCAGGAGAGCAAGCGGCTCAAGACGGCCCGCCGCGTCGATCCCGCGGTCTACGATACCACGCTCAAGGGCAAGGCGATGCTCGAGTACGCGACACGCGAGGAACAAATTCGCCAGGCGATCGAGCTGTTCCAGAAAGCAGTCGACCGCGATCCGACCTACGCACCCGCCTGGGCGGGATTGGGCGAGGCCCTTTGGACTGGGGCCGCCGCAGGTTTCGAGTTTGTCTCCCCGGGGGAGGTGCGTGACAAAGCGGTCGCTGCGGCTGAGAAGGCGCTGGAGCTTGACGAAACCCTGCCGGAGGCCCACGAGGCGCGAGCGGTCATTGCCGTCGACGGCGAATGGGATCTTGCGAAGGCAGTGCGGCACTTCGAAAGGGCTCTCGAGCTGAGGCCAGGCTATGCGGCCGCCCACAATCTATATAGCCAGATACTCGGTTTCCCACTTCAACGCTTTGACGAAGCACGCAAGCACCTTGACCGGGCGCGCGAACTCGACCCGCTATCGCCCTGGAACGAGATAAACTTGGTCGTGTTGTTAGAGTTCGAGGGACGACCTGAAATGGCCCTCGAGCAGAGCGATCGGGCACGCCAGCAAAACCCGACGCTCTGGATCATCCCCTGGCAAAGAGGATTCGTCCGACTCAATCTCGGGCAACCCAGCCAGGCCGCGCGCGAGTTCGAGGCTGCTCTAAAGCTGCTGAGCCCCGACCGCCCCGCGGCGGTCCTCGCTCCCCTCGGCCTGGCATATGGGCTGGGTAGGCACAGAGCTGATGCCCTTAGAATTCTGGCCGAAATGCAACAGGCATCACAAGACCGCTACATCTCGCCGTACTATCTTGCGATGGTTTATTCGGGGCTGGGTCGAATGGACGAGGCTTTTCGACTACTCGACCAAGCGCTCGAGCAGCGGACTCCTTCGCTGATCGATTGCTGCACTCCGCATGATTCCTTCTCAGCCGCCCTTCGCCGCGACCCACGGTTGAAGCCGTTCATCGCGCGGTTTCGGCGGCTTGTGCAGCTGCCTCCGGGTACTCCCGACCCGTATTCATAACACGACAGGGCACCTGGGAGTAATTGAATGGACCCATCGGGAGCATTTCGCCGACTTCTAAAGTCCGGGATGCGAGCTGCCCTTTGATTTGAGTCTGAGGTTCTTTACCGCTATGTCTTATGGGCAAACACGATGTGGACTGGACCCCTCGGCTGAGACAATCAGTTAAGCGACATTTCGCCGTTCGCTGCCGAAGCATTGTAGGGCGAGGTTGATAGTTGGCAGTATAGCTCCGGCTGGTGAAGCGGAAGCGGGCTCTGCTGAAGAGCAACCCGCCAGGAATAACCAGCTGGAGACTCATCCACGGCGATGAGCGGGGGCACGGTCGTGAGGTCGTGCCCTCATCGCATGGATAGATTTCCCCATGCCTCAGAAAACTCATACGGCCTCCTGCGCCAGTGCCGGTGTCAGCATCCGCGGCGACGATTGCAGGCGTTCGAACTCGCTGGGCGGACAATAGCCGAGAGAGGAGTGGAGCCGTTTTTGGTTGTAGATCTCCTCCAGAAACTCGCCGATGCGAGCCCGGGCTTCGGCCAGGTTGAGATACTCGCTGCGATAGACTTCTTCGCACTTCAGCGTCTTCATGAACGATTCACACGTCGCGTTGTCCCAGGGATTGCCGCGGCGCGACATGCTGATCCGGGCTTGGTGCACCTCTAACAAAGCGACGTAGTCGTGGCTGGCATACTGCACGCCCTGGTCGGAATGATGCACCCATCCGGGCGCGGGCCGACGCCGCGCCAGCGCCATCTCCAGCGCCGTCACCGCCAACCGGGCTTCCAGCGTGCTATCCAGCGCCCAGCCAATCGCCCGCCGCGAAAACGCGTCCAGTACAACCGCCAAGTAAATGAACTCTTCCAGCAACCGGATGTAGGTGATATCGGCTCGCCAGAGCTGGTTGACGCCGCTCACCACCAGCGCGGCCGCCAGGTTCGGATATACTTTCAACCCGTGAGCGGAGTCGGTGGTCGCCACAAACTTACGCCGCCGCAAACAGAGCAGGTTGTCTTCCCGCATCACCCGCTGCACCCGTTTGCGATTGACGGGCAGGCCGCAACGGCGCAACTCCGCCGTGATCCGCCGGCTGCCGTAGGTCGGCCACTCCAGCGCCACCCGCTGCACTTGAGCGCGCAGTTCCACGGGCGCAGATCGGGACCGGACTCCGCGCCGGTAAAACCCAGCCCGGCTGACTCCCGTCAACGCGCACATGCGGCGGATGGCGAGTTGAGTTCCGGCTTTCACTTCGTGCTCCACTTGTTGGTAGACGGTGCGCCGCCACTCGCGGCCCGCAGCTGGCGCTGTTGTTCTACATGCTGCAAGGCTCGCTTCAAAAAATCGATCTCCAGGACCTGCTGCCCGATCTTACGTTCCAACTCCGCGATTCGCGTCTCTTCCGCCCGTTTCTGCCCCACGCCGGGAAACGCCCGCTCCCCAAACTTATCGACATCGCGGCTCCAGCGGTACAGTTCCTGGCGGCTCACTTCCAGACTGCGCGCCACCAAGCCCGCCGGCTCTCCCGCACGCAATCGTTGTACCGCATCCAGCTTGAACTCCCTGGTGAACTTCCTTCGAGATCCCATCCAGTTTCCCCTTTCGCTGCATTTTAGGGCTTAACTGGTTGTCTCAAAATTGGGGTCCACTCCACTCTGTTGGTAAACCCAAGATGATGCTCACGCCCACCTTGAATCCGCACCGTTTCGCTAGGAGAACGCTGCTCCTTAGCCGGTCAAGAAACTGCCTTTCTGGTGCTAAATCCAGGTCAAGCCAATCGGGAGGCCTGACTTTCCCGATTGCGCGCAAAACAGAGGGCACCGCACTCTCCAGTCCAAACGCTATCTTGCTGAAGCCCGCCTCCCGCATCAGCACTATCAATTCCTCATCCACGGTGTCAGCCCGTGTGGAGCAGGAAAAAACCAGGTTGAGTTTCCGATCCGCGATCGCTTGACATAAGGCCTTGGCACGAGGCGGAAGTAGCGTGAATGCATCATCTTGGATCGCAACCGGATAATGTTCTCCGGTGCGTTTCTGGTGTGCCGCGATGTATTCCAGTTCCGCTAAAACCCTCTCGATGGAGTGCAAGCGTACACACATCCTGCCCAGTGCGGCAAAGCAACAGTATTGGCAATGATGAGTCAGCCCCGACTAGTCAGCACTCCTTCCTGACCATCGGCCAGAATTCCTGAAAGATAGGGTGAGGGAGTCGTATCCAGCGCGCCGTTCAGCCCCAGTTCGCGTGCGCCGACCAAAGGCGGTAATGCCGTACAAACCACCTCCCCGTCTCGGCGGAAAGCGACTCCCGCCTGTGTATCATCGAGGACCCCACCGTCAAGTACCTTCGCAAGGATTTGCGCTGCAGTCTCTTCAGCCTCTCCCATGACGCAAGCATCGATCGCCGCATGCCTTTCCATCAGTGGCCGCGCATTGAAAGTTGCCGTGGGCCCGCCGAACACTACGCGTAGGTCAGGCTTCCGACGTTTGATGCTTTGGGCGATTGCGATGCACAAGCGAGCATTGGCGTCGTACACCGTAAAACCAACGATGGCACATTTCTGTCCAATGATGTCCGCTGCTACCGCATCGACCGTACCCGGATTCCCGCTCAGGTATTGAGCCGTAGCTATTCCCTCTCTCGCGAGCGCCGCACGGAGGTACGCGACCCCAAGATGACTCTTGAAAGTGCCTGCATTTCCCGCGGCAGGCGAAAATACAAAGAGAACATCGCTCCGGCACGTGCTCATGGACGACTCAGTCCGAGGCCCCGGCATCCTCGCTGGCTGTGGACTCGCTCGCGAAGGCATCTCATCGAGTGCCAGTCAGCTGCTTGTCGCTCACCCTCTTGTCCGATGAATCGAAATGTCGCCAACGCCGCTGTTTTGGGTAAGATTGTCGTCGTCGGCCGAGAGGATGCCCGACTGTTAGCCTGCAGGGAACCGTACCTTCTTAAACAACTGAACTCAAGCACACTCTTGCTATGAAGCGCAGTGACCCCCGTCACTTCGGGGTGTGAGGTGGCCGGGGACGTCAATCGAGAGTGGCGACGCGCTTTGGCCGATACCGAGAAGATAAAAATAAGGTGCTGGAAAAGACGGCCGGGAGCCTTTCACTATTCATTATTCGCTCTCCCGGTTCTCTATCGGTGTAACTTCAAGCGCGACAGTGGGGCCGAAACTCGAACCATCGCCTGTGAGGCTCTGGGAAGCCGATCCCCCAATTTCGACAACTGCGGCAGGCTCCCTCTCAACCGACAGCGCGAAGGCGTTTCCAGCGCAGAGAAACAACGATGCTAGCAAGGTGGGTTTGGCCGCGTTCACTGGATGTCCCCTCACTTCGTAATCGGGTACTCGAAACGGCCTAAATAGCCTTCAAAACTTGTTTGGGCGGAACGCACACGGATTCAAACCAGCGGCTGATATAAACCTGAGCGTGGGCTTCGCCACAGAAATGCCGTGCGGTCGGGCTTGTGGCGGCGGGCAAATTCCACTTAATGATCGCAAGCTTCCAATCGGTGCACTTGATCACAAACCAATGGATCGGATTCTGACTAACGACCCCGCAAATTTCGCATTGGAATTCCTTCAGACTCGACATGCCGCCTCCATTGAGCGGTGGCTCGGCAAACCTAGTATAGCGGCAAGTCAGTTTGGTGGTTCTGCCACAGGAGGTGTTCCAATCCGAGAGACGGCGGGTGCTGGCGGATCGACTGCCCGAGGACGAACCGCAGAACAGGGCGCACCCTCAGCCCTTCACATAGGCGAGCTTGGCGGCTACTTTTCCATCGCGCACGGTAAAAACGTCAACGCCGCGCAGGTGCCATGGCTGACCGTTGCGCATCTTGCGGTAGACCCAGAGCACTGTGGCCCGATTTCCGCTGACGATCACTTCCTCGGCCTCGAACCGTGCGTCGGGATTGCGGACGAACCATCCGCGCCAGAATTCGACCACGGCGGCCTTTCCCTCGATGCGTCGGCCATCGGGAGCGGGCCACGTGTCCTCGAACACGGTATCGTCGGTCAGAAGCGCTGCCAGCCCATCGGCGTCGTGCCGATTGAAACGCCTCGTTGAAGCGGTCAATGGTTGTGCGCGTCACTTGCTCCTGTGACTGCTGCACATTCTGCTCGGACCTCACGGGAACCTCCCCCGGGAAACACAGACTCCCAAGTAGGAACACAGAACATACCACCAAGACGTGGCGATTTGAAGAGCGCACGGCATTTGATCCTCCATGACAGTCCTAGCTACTTTCCGGTGCAAAATGATGCTTCCTGGGGAAGTTGATTCGTGCCCAAGCGACTATGTGTCGGCTCTGCACGATCAAGTTTCGTTTTTTTCATTTCACCATTCCATGTTGGAGCAGTACATCGGACTCAGGCGGGCTGCGGGGCTAGCCAGCGTCCCATGTTGATGAGATTGTCGGCGATGATGCCGAGTCCCACCCACCGCCTCATGCCATCACTGCCGTGATAGCGACTGCGGGCGAGTCCGTGGCGCCGCTTCAGCACGCTGATGCGTCCTTCGCAGCCGGTGCGCCATTTCTGTCCCTGCTTGAACCAACGTTGCTTTTCCAGTTGGCGTCGCACCGCGCTCCGTGTGCTCCGGTTCGGCACGGAAACATGCTTCACTCCCAAGGCCTGCACTTTTTCTTCTTGCACCTGGGAGTAGAAACCGGCGTCGGCGGCTACCAGTTGCGGCACTCGACCCAACTTCCTCCGCTGCGCTTCCACCGCCGGCTGCAACAGATGACGGTCACTCGGTCGCTCCTCGAACACCTCATAGTGCGTGACCATCTGGTTCTCCGCTTCCTGCACCTGCACCAGCTTGCCAAACTCGTTCGGTTTCCCAGCCTTCCCCTTGCGGATGATTTCCGTGTGCGGTTCGAACAAGCTAACCAGCTTGCCCGGCAACTGCGTGACTCCCTCGAAGACCCGCGCCTTGGTTTGCCGCACCACGCGGCGCACCCGTTCCGCCATCGTTCCCAGACGCTCACATAACGCGCGCGCTCCACTCCGGCGGCGGGGTGGCAGGCCCGCAACTTCTTGCAACACCCTTCGCGTATCTCCGAGGATCTGGCGTGTTAGGCGCAGTAACTGCCCATACTCGCGCTGCCGCCGCAACTCCCCTTCTTCTCCTTTATGACGCAGCGCATGCGCCAAGGCGATCACCCGCTTCTGTACGCTGCGTTTTCGGTCGCGCACTTTCCGTTTCAGTCCGCCCACCTTGCCCTCGATCTTCTTCATCATCCGTGTCAGCACCCGCGCCCCATCATCCAACAAACCGCTGTCGGTCGGGTAATGGATATTGCTCTCCACCACCGTCGTGTCCACCCGCATCTTCCGCCCACGGATCACCCCTCGTTGCCGCGCCAGCGCCACGATCCGGTCGTGCAACTCGCGCACCGTGTCCGGACCGATCGCTTGTCCCAAGCGAACCAGCGTTTTCGCGTCCGGCACCTTCTCCGTCCCGATCCGGCAGAAACTGCGATACACTACATTGCCCCGCACTTCCCGCTCCAGCGTTTCGTAGCTCCAGTTGCGCACGTGCTTCAGAATCAGCATGCGCAACGCCACCTCCGCCGGCGTTTGCGGCCGTCCCAGCGTTCGGCTCCGCTCATGCCGTTCCCCCTGCGCTTCGTACACCGCATCCACTAAGGCTTCGTCTTCCAATAACTCATCCACCACTCGCATCCACGGTTCCCAGAGCTCGGCTACTTCCTCGGCGAACAAACCTTCCCACAAACTCGGTTGTTGATGTCGTATGCGGATCATGAACGCATCATGCCCGCAAAACGATTCCACGACAATCCCGTTACTTGGTTCTTGTTGCCCCATCCCTGCTACCGCTTTTATGCGGGGTCGCCGCCGCTATTTCGCACCGGAAAGTAGCTAGGCTTTGCGTGGATCGAGGGTAAAGCGCACAAATTGGGCCGAAGCCTCAGGACGATCCAATACCTATGCGCGGGAAAACTGAGGCGTCTCAGCAGCGACGACTACTATCGCACGCGCAGAGTTGCGTTATAAACCAGACTCGACAATACCTCTCACACCGTTGGAGATCGCCTCAGAAATGGCTCGGCTCGTCCTCGAAATGCGGGACAACAGTGGGTCCGCAGGAGTAAAGAAGCGGAGGCTCGAACTGCTTGCTGAGCATTTCTCGCGGATCACCGGGGCGAGGGAGAGTCAGGCTCTATCGAGACAATCGAGAGCGCGAATCGCGCACAGGGAGAATGACCTTGACGATGTAGAACCACGGGCAGCGACTAGACCTCATCTCATAAACGGGGAGCCTTATCCCAGGGCGCTGTGTGGCAACCCGCTTCGCGGCGTAACATCGGATGATGATTCGCGACTCACGACCTGTATTCGAGCAGGTGGAACCCGGCTTCAAAATTGCGGGGATTCTCGTAGTGGTGTGTGCCGCCTTATGGGTACTTGTATCGTACTTGCCGATTTACAGGATTGAGGCGTGGGTGTGGCATTGGAAACACGGAAACAGCATACAAGTTGGCGAATTCAAAATTCCGGTTCCCAACGAGTGGGGCGTGGAGCGTTTCGAGGTCGGTGGAGGGACGCAAGTAGTTCAGCTTGTTAATACCAAGGGCCGCAAACCTTTCTGGGCAACCATCACCATCACCGAAGAACCTTGGCGACGAAACATAGTCTTGGCGGATTTCGCTACTACACGCCGTCGTATGATGGAAAATCTCGGGATACACGTCACGGACACGCGGCAACTGGTCATCGACGGTATCGCTGGATTCTGCCTCGACGGAGAAACTGCGATGACGGGAACTCCTGTTCGTAACATCTCCTGCGATTTGGGAACAAGTCTTTCAATGGAGTACATCGGCAGTTCTCGTACAGCGCCCTCGTTCTATTCGATTCTGGACGGCATTTCGAAGGCGTCGAAAGGATGATTGCTGGCACACCGCGACGGCTCCCAGGGGCACCACAGCAGGCGTCCCGAACTTTGCCTTGTTGAGCACAGGAGATAAGCACACGCAGGCAGTTCGCAGCGGTCGTCCTGCGGCGGCTGGGTCGCATCCGATGCCGTTGCCCGATCTCGAATCGGGCAGCAGCGTTCCATCTGATGGTGGACTGTCTTGGCTCAGCGTGAAATGGAGAAGCGGCGTTCTCCGTTAGTGTAAGATTCCGTCCCTTCGGGGCGGGGATTTTCAAGGCATCTTGGAGTCTATCGTCCGATGACTTTTTCTGTTCTGTGAACAGCGCGAGAGAGGCAAGCTCGCGCGCTGCCCGCATCGGCTCGATGAGCCCCGCCAAGTTATCCCTCAGCATGGTTGCGTCTCCGCAGAGCCCGCTTCCGTTTCACTTGGCGAAGTCATTTTATCCAACTTGCGATCGCGAGCCCTCGGCCTGTCGTCCGGCGAAGAGACTCGCTCTCAAGCGACTTCCCGATTCGTCGCGATTACGTCAGGCGGACAAAGGGTGCGCCGCCAGCTTCGTTCGACCTTATCCAACGCCTCTATCAATTCTTCAACCAGAGAACTCAGCTTCGTGGAATCACTTTCATTTGTCACCGCAACGCACAGTTCGCGCCAATCCCTTTGCATACCGTCAGTCATATTCCACCTCCGATATCGATATTTCGGTGCGAAACGCTTACGAAATGTTGCGGTCGTAGGAAAGCATGTTTGGTGCCAGATGTTAAGTGGTTCTGTTGCTTGCGGTTCACAATAGCTGCGTGTAGTTTTCCATCATTTGGTCGGGCAATTTTTGCGGTACAGGATTCAATGTATTATCAGGATGGTAAACGCTCACTCGACCGCTCCGAAAGCCCCAGAGGAGGTTTTCGTTTTTTCACCCAGCGCTGAACACGGCTGGGGCACGTTGTCACCTGCCCGATCTGCCGGACTGTCGGCCCGCCCGCCCAAATGTCGGCGCGGGTCGGCTCGATACCGTATGGTTCCCCTGCGATCCTGTAGTTCTTCAGCGGGATCACTCGGCGTGGCGTCTGGAATCCTGCGTTCTTTTCCGTATTGCTCTGGTGCAAGAACGCCCATGACAACTCTGACCGACACCATCCTGACCATTCGCTGCCCATATTGCAGGGTGGGCATCGACTTCAGTCCGATGATCGCATACAAGGACGGGCGGTTCGTCTGCCGTGACTGCGCTCATACGGTGCGCCCCGGCGTGCTTGAGTACAGGTGCACCTGCCGCCCCTGCTTGAGGCTGTCGCCCTACTCTGAGACAAACTAAGCATTGCTGTGGTCAATGAAGTTCGCTTCGTCCTCGCTAGAGGCTTTCCATTCGGGCGATTGACGAGCCGCGAGTAAATTCCACGCCGTCAAACCAGAGTTCCGCCGTGCGTCGTAATCGGGTTATCTTCTCCTCAAACGACGTTAAGTGGCCTTGGCTCCTCGCGACCTCCGGCGGAAAGTCCCTGCCAACTTCAATTTCCAATGTTCGCCACGTTCAGAAGGTTCCGCACGGCCCCCGTCGTTCAGCAACTGGAGCGCGTCTTTAATGGTCTGCGTGGTCTCTCTGAATCGGCGTGCCAATTCTGGAATCTCAACGATTACGTATGGGGGCGTGAGTGCGGACAACTCCTCATACGCTATCATTCGTCCGTAATCAATGATCGCTTCTGCAAGCTGGCGTAGTTCCTCAGGGGTTAACTGCTGCTCCATCCGCAGAAAGCGCCTGAGAACGTCAATCAGCTTCCGATACATATCCATGGCTCCGAAAAGAGGTGATGGTATATGCATCTCGTTCTGCGGGTTGTGGCATCGCATACCTGTTACGAAATCCGAACAATTTTCTTTATGCGGCATGTCTGTCACAGAATTTGTCTGTTTTCTCAAAGCCGCGAGAAAATCGGCGGACACTTCGCGAATGCGTTTGATCCGTTTTTCTTGTTGGCGCAATTCTTCTTTGCTGAGTCCCAAGAAGGTCCGCCTTTTCAACTCTCACTTTCCTCCAGCATGAGGCGGTAGTCTCGGCTGGCTCTAAGCAGTCGCCCGCCTCGCCCACCGGGGCGCACAAAATAAGAAGCTGGAACAGCAGCGCCGCTCCGGGAGGTGTGTTTTCTAGCCTACGTCTCAGGTCGTCAGGGCTTTTACCAAGTGTTTGCAAAGCGAGGTTTCCACCTTGTAGTGATTGCAGACGGCCGAGGCGACCAGATAGAGTTTGAGAATTCCCTCCACCTTGGGATACCCTTCGCGCTCCCAGCGTTCTACATCCCGCTTCTCGGCCCAGAGAGTGACGGCGATCCACTTTTCCGTCTTGGTCTCCGGCGCGAAGAGTAGGAACTCCATAAATCCCTGCTGCTTCTTCAGGATCGGCAGAACTTCCTTGCTTAGAACGTTCACGATTTCGTCTTTCATTTCCGGCTTCGGAGTGAATTCAACGATGCGGCCAAACATCATGAAACTCCTTTGTTTTTCGATTGGGGCGACCCGCTCAGAGGGGATTGCGTGCGTTGTTCCTACGCCGCCTATTTCTTCTTCCCCGCTCGTATCTTCGCCCACCTCGCCCTTTGTGCCGCCGCGATCTTCCTGCGGGCTGATGCCGACATGCTGCGCTTGGGTTTCGGCGCTCGACCTTTCGCCTTTGCCCATCGCGCTTTCTGTGCGAGGCTCATCCGCTTGCGAGCCAACGCTGGCACGCCACGCTTCGGTGTTGTGGAATTACGCCCGCCTTCCAACTTGCCAAGAACGGAAAGAGCCGCATCGACATGTCTCAGCCGACCTATCAGATTCGTTCTCTCCGACCTCAATTCCGACACAAAAGATGCCAATCCTTTTAGATTCGACATTGTTACCCCCTCGCGAGAGATTGTAATTTGATGGCTTCTGGTTGCTTAGTGACGGACTGGGATCACCGTCACATATTGCTGAGGGACGGGGATTGGCTGCTCGGAGAAGTTGAGGCTTGGGAAATGCCGAGTATCGGAAGTGTCGTTGGCGACGACACTCTTGTCGGGCGCAGGCACGAAGAGGGACGAACTCCTGCCGGTCGAATCCCACTCGGATCTGCGCCCACTTTGCAGCGACGCTGTCCTTTTTTCCAATATCGAAATCATGAATGACTCGGCCATCGTCGTGGCGGGAGCTACCGGTAATCGCGACGGACGCATCGCGAGAGCCTTGCTCGAACGGGGAGCCAGCGTCAGAGCGCTTGTTCGCCACGGCACAGCGCGAGACAAGCTTGAGCGACTGCAGGAGCTCGGCGTAACGATTGCCAGGTGTCGACTTGAGCAGCGCTTCCCAAGTGACACCGGCATGCTCGCGTGCGTCCTGCGTGGTGTCCGCGCTACAGGGATTGCGGGACGTGATCGTGGAAACGCAAACGGTTCTGCTCGACGCTGCGATCAAGGCTGAAGTGCCACGTTTCATTCCGTCCGACTACTCGATCGATTTCACCAAGTTTCCACCCGGAGAGAATCGCAATCTCGATCTGCGCCGAGATTTCCACAATTGCCTTTGTGGTCTGGAGCACGGGCTAAGTGGTAACGAGGACAGTCAGCATTTCGATCGTGCAACCTGGTTGCACAAGACCCGCGAGATAACAAGGTGAATATGCTACAATGCTTACAAGAGTTACACTTCGGAGATTGCCATGAGATCAACCCATTCGATGGTCATCAGCATGCGCCTGCCAACGGAGAGCGCAAAGCGTCTCAAACGCATGGCGAATCGGCATGGATGGACCCCCAGCGACGCCAGTGCGCGCCTGGTAGAGGAAGGCTTGCGCCGGTCAGAATTTGGCTTCATCGACTTTCGAGATTCGCCGGCGGGCCGGCAAGCCTGCCTGCAAGGGAGCACGCTCGCGGTATGGGAAGTCATGCTGCTCGTCCGCAGCTATAAGAAAGATGTGTCGGCCGTAGCGCGACATCTCAAGTGGCCAGAAGTGAAAGTCCAGGCAGCGGTCAACTATGCGGAGGCGTTTCCCGAAGAAATCAATGCGGCAATAGTTGAGAATGAGGCGACGGATTTTGAAGCGCTGAAGCGCATGTTGCCGCAGGCCGCCGAATTCGTTCCCAAGAAAGCAGCGAAAAACTGAAATGCTCAAGCTTCTTCTCGATGAGCACATCTCACCGGAGGTAGCGAATGGTCTGCGTCGCCGCAATCGCGCGACAGAAGTTCGCTATATGGTGGAATGGGAAAATGGATATTCCCTGGGACAGGAGGACTCCGCTTGTTTGCGAGAAGCCGCCGCCCAGGGATTAACGCTTGTTACCTATGACCGGAGGACGATTCCTCCCCTGCTCAAAACCTGGGCGGAAGAAGAGCGCACGCACGGCGGCGTGGTTTTTGTGGACGAAAAAACGATTTCGCCCGCGGATATCGGCGGGTTGGTCTGGGCCTTGACCAGACTGGCAAGAGAAACTGGGAATTGGGACTGGACTAACAGAATCTATTTCCTGCGGCGCTGATGCCAATCGCCTCGATATGATCGTGAAGACAAACCTTTCAGGGTTAGGATCACCGACCGAGGAAACGGACCGCTCAGGAATCCGCGGTTTATGCCTTCCTTCTGCACGAGCAGTTGGAACTTCGGCACCGGCCCTCGACCGGAGAAGAAGTCGTGGTGATTTGCCTCCCGGCCGTGATCGGGACCCCCGCTAGCACGGGAAAGCAGGCTGTCCAATCTGTTCTTGATCGGTACGTACGCGGTCACCATTCAACTCCTTCCTTTCCAACTTCTGGGCCCGTAGGAATCTCGGGTAACGATTATCCGGGGTGATCTTAGAAACGAGTTGAGCCAGGGTCGGCATTTTAGTCGCCGAACAGAAGGCCAGGGTCAAAGACTCATGACCTGAGAGCGCATCGGACTTCTGCCGGAAAATGCGCTCACGATTTTCCGCGGGTCGCGGTGCTGGGATCGGGGCCGGGGATTCACCGAAACGGACGGCGCGAAGCCCGGATTGTTCAAAGTCGCCAATGACGGAGCGATTCTAATCGACGAGAAAGGAGTGATACGCCCCTTGTCAAAAACCGCTTAATCATCTCAACTGATAGATGGATATATGCTTATATGACGAGAAATGCCGTGTCCGAGCCTGAAACTATCCGTCTAACCATTACCTGGTCCAAAGAGGCCGATCATGCATTGCGCACCTTTCGGGGCTCCCAGGGCATGAAGAAGGGTGATCTCTCGAAATTCATCGAGGAGGCTGTCCGCTGGCGCATCTTTCATCAGACCGTCCGCGAAGCCCGCAAAGCTTTCGCCAACGTCTCCGCGGACGAACTCCAGAAGATGATTGACGAGTCCGTCGAAGACGTCCGCGCGAAACACTACCGGGAGCGGGCCAAACGGTCCTGATGCGCCTCATCCTCGACACCAACATCCTTGTTTCCGCGCTTCTGTCTCCGGTGGGCGTGCCAGCCGAGCTTCTCGACGCTTGGGAGCGCAAGACGTTCACGCTCGTCGCCTGTGATGCGCTCATACCGGAACGCCGCGATGTCGCCGGTAGACCGTTTTTCCGGGCGAGACTTCGCGCCAGCGCGGCCGAGCTGCTCGCCGCGGGCCTTCGGGACCTCTCTTTTTTTTCGGGACCTGCCCTCCGGCTCCGTCGCGCCGGACCCCAAGGACAGTTATCTGCTCACGCTGGCTGAAGCCAGCCAGGCCGAGTTCCTCGTGACCGGCGACGAGGAACTCCTCTCCCTGAGACAGCACAAATCCACCCGAATTATTACTCCCGCCGCCATGATCGAGATCCTGAAAAAGCTGAGAGCGGCAGAGCGCCAGATTCTGGCCGGCTTTGAGCATGAAAATATTGCCCGCCTGCTCGATGGCGGCACAACGGACGAAGGTCATCCCTACTTTGTCATGGAGCTCGTCGAAGGGACGGATGGAGTGGGGGCCGCGGGCGCTGGGCAACCGTTCCATCGTGGCCGCGCGCTGCGGTGGCCTCTCGCTGTAGGACGTGCCCACAAATACGATATCGCCCCTCTGCCCTACGGTTTCGTTGCTCTCGGGCAGACGGAGCTTCGTCCACCCGCGCTTGATTTTCTTGATTTTGAGAAACTCGGCGTACCCGCGGGTGAAATCCATCCGTCGTTTCATGGACCGCCAGCGGCGGGTGAAGCGGCTGTCGCGGCAGAGAAACGTATAGAGACGCCACTCTCCGCTTAAGCAGGCGTCCCACTCATACCACGGCATCGAGAAACTGGCGAGCGGTCACGATCTGCGTGCTGGCCCATGAAGCGGGGAAATCTTTCACGTTGCCGGTCACCAGATAATGCGCATCCGCAGCCTGTGCACATTCCAGGAAAATGTCATCATCGGGATCAGAACAGGCGCGCACCTTCTCGGTGGGCTTAACCCAGAATCCCTTATCACGAATGGTGCGAAGCGTTGCTTCGATTTCGCCGTCACTGCGATTGAACCGGGGGCGGCGGATGACTTCTTCATACTCCGCATAAATATCCCCACTCACGCAAAGCTGCGTGTCCGGCTCCAGGATGGTCATCAGAAATACCTGCGAAGGCGGTCCTGGCGGACTCAGCAGGGCGGAAATCAGGATGTTGGTGTCGAGGACAACCCGAATCATTGTTCCAGGGGCTGCTGGCGATTACGCCGTGCCTTCCGCGCCGCATCGATTTCCGCATCGATCTCCTCGATAGAGAGCCGGTCCAGCCCTAGCCGCTTCGCGCTCTCCCAGGACTTCTGGAGCCATTCCGGAGCAGATACAGACGCCATCGTGCGAACGCTGATCGCTTCGTTTTCAGCAAGCGAACGTCCCAGCAGGCTTTCGATAGCCATCTTCTGGTCCGGCGAGAGGTCCTTCGCTTTGTGAATCATGCGTCTAATCCAATGTTAACAATACCTTTAGAGTTTAGGCCGTTTGCCCGTGATTGTCACGAGGAATTGCTCCGCAGCGCTTCCTTCGCCTGCCAAGTGCTAGCGCTTGGCAATGCTGTGAGAGTCCCGAAGTCGAATCGGGAGAGCGGATGCAGAGAACCTCGTTATGCTGGAAATCCCGGAAAAAGGTTTCCTGCGGATCGGTGAAATCGCTTGGCGTTGTAATGTGTGGGCCACCTATCGAACGATGGTCACTGTGAGGGTCCCATGAGGCGGGCCAGATGGAGTTCGGTTCATTTCCGAAGCCCACTGTTGTCACATTGTCACAGCCGTGAAGAAGTCATCGAGAGGGATTCAGCGTGCGGGTTTATCAAACCGTTGCGGCTTGCCTGCGTGGGCTGGTAGGTTCTCTGCATGGGTTCGGTCTTCCTGGTCCCCGTCCTAACTCCACACGGCCACCTCACTTTGATCGAGGATCGCGACGCATCGGCTCTTGAGCCCGAGCTTGCTCAACGTCTACAGGATGCCTTCGCGCGTGGATCGGGCCATGGTCTGCTCCAACTCGGAGCCAGTGAAGTCGGAGTCGCACTTCCTCCCGTCTTCTCCTATTGGCGAGAATTCGGCGCGCGCTACGTGACGGCCGTCTGCACTCTGCCGGAAGGCGGAGCCCGGTCCATACAGAGGCATATTCCATCTCCGCCCGATGCGGAACTGGCTTGGCCGGCTCTCGCGGCGCCCCCGATGACTGGGGCGGAGTACCTGACGGCAACTGTCCTGCAGGGTCTCTGGCAAGAACTGGACAGCGCTTTCGGGCTGGAATTATCCGAATCGAAGTGCGGCGTTCAGGATTTCTTGAAGCGCCGCAACAGGGCATGGAACCTTGTCGGCCGCGTGCACTTCAACCTCGCCGAGAACCGCAAGGACGAGGCGGCCCCATTCGCTTTTCTCGCAACTTATACCACTCGACTGTCGGCACACGCTAAGGCGCAACATCTTCCGCTCGGGCAGGCTCTGCGCGAGTATTCGGGCGCGGCCAACAAGGATCGCCTGCTGTCGCTGCTTCTCCCCGTTCAGCGAGCCTCAGAAAGCTGCTCGTGGCTGAAAGCCATGGTCGATGCGGGCGAGATCTTCCACCCCTTGCGGTGGAGGCCGCACGAGGCCATGCAGCTTTTGAGAGATGTCCCGCAACTGGAGAGTGCGGGCGTAGTGGTGCGGATGCCTGCGACCTGGCAAGCCAACCGGCCTCCGCGCCCGCAGGTGACGGCCAAAGTTGGCGGAAAGGTGTTGTCGGGAGTGGGCCAGGATGCACTGCTCGATTTCCGCATGGAAGTCACGCTCGACGGGGAAACATTGACCACTGCCGAGGTCCGGGAGTTGTTGGCTAAGTCGGATGGGCTCGCGCTGGTTCGAGGGCGTTGGGTGGAAGTTGATCGGGAGCGGTTGAGCCGAATGATGGAATATTTCGGCCAGGTCGAGCGGACCACTGCCGAAAGTGGTCTCAGTCTTCGGGAAGCCATGCGCATGCTCGCTGGGGCCGATGTGGCTGCGGGTGGCGAATCTGCGGCCAGCGAAGCGGACTGGGCGCAGGTCGTCGCGGGTCCGTGGCTCGCGGAGACTCTGAGGGGATTACGCAGTCCGGAGGGATTGGCTCGCATCGATCCCGGCTCGGCTCTGAACGGTACTCTGCGCCCCTACCAGCAGGTGGGCGTGCGCTGGCTTTATCTCCTCGCGAGGCTCGGCCTCGGAGCCTGCCTCGCCGACGATATGGGATTGGGCAAGACTATTCAAATACTCTCGTTGTTGCTCGTGTTGCGAAAGCAAGACCGCGGCGAACGGCAACCAAGTCTTCTGGTTGCACCCGCTTCGCTTCTCGCCAATTGGGCGTCGGAACTGGAGCGGTTTGCGCCAAGTTTGAATTCGCTCATCGCTCATCCGTCGGCGCTGCCCGCAGCCGATCTCATGACGCTCGCGCCCGAGCGTCTGCAGGATGTCGATCTGGTGATTACGAGTTACGGCTCGTTGCTGCGAATTCCATGGCTCGCGGAAGCCTCTTGGCGCTTGGTTGTGATCGATGAAGCACAAGCCATCAAGAATCCGGATGCCAAACAAACCCGGATCGCCAAGATGCTGAAGGCGCAGGCGAAGTTTGCGCTCACCGGCACGCCCGTCGAAAATCGGATTGGCGACCTCTGGTCCATCTTTGATTTCATCAATCCCGGGCTGCTCGGATCGTCGAAGGAGTTTTCAAACTTCGTGAAGCGCCTGGAGGATCGGCTCCACAATCCGTACGCTCCACTGCGTGAACTGGTGCGCCCCTACATTTTGCGGCGCCTAAAAACCGACAAGACGGTGATCGCAGACTTGCCGGACAAGACCGAGGTTAAGGCGTTCTGCCAACTCAGCCGCAAGCAGGCTGCCCTCTACAAACAGACAGTGGAAGAACTAACGGAGGCGCTCGATGGAGCCGATGGCATCCGTCGCAAAGGTTTAGTACTTTCATTCCTGATGCGGTTCAAGCAGATCTGCAACCACCCGTCGCAGTGGCTGGGCGACGGCGCTTGGAGCGAAGAGGACAGCGGCAAGTGGGCGCGCTTGCGCGATATCGCCGAAGTCATTGCCGCCAAACAAGAGAAGGTCCTCGTCTTCACTCAGTTTCGGGAGATGACGGCTCCGCTCGCGGCGTTTCTAGGATCGATTTTCGGGCGCGCCGGACTGGTTCTTCACGGGGAAACTGAAGTGAAGAAGCGCAAGGATCTGGTCCGCCGGTTTCAAGAAGACGAGGCTGTACCTTTCTTCGTGCTTTCTCTCAAAGCGGGTGGTGCTGGCCTCAACCTCACTGCCGCATCTCATGTGGTTCACTTCGACCGCTGGTGGAACCCCGCGGTTGAGAACCAAGCCACGGACCGCGCTTTCCGCATTGGACAAAACAAGAACGTGCTGGTACACAAGTTCGTCTGCCGGGGAACGGTCGAGGAAAAGATCGACCAAATGATCGAATCAAAGCGGCAGCTTTCGAAGGACTTGATCGAAGGCGGTGCTGACCTGCTCCTGACTGAATTGCAAGACCAAGAACTGCTGAAGTTGGTGGCGCTGGATCTCAATACGGCGCTTAAGGAGGCTTGATCCATGTACGGCGGCTGGGGATGGAGACCTTATGTGTCCGTGGCGGAACGGCGGCTGCAAGCCTTCCGCGAAATGGACAAGCGCAGGAAGAAAGGGCACTCCGTTTCGCCGGTGATGATTAAAGGACGGACGATCGTCAATACCTTTTGGGGCAAGTCGTGGTGCGATAACCTCGAACGCTACAGCGACTTTGCCAACCGCTTGCCGCGCGGGCGAACCTACGTGCGTAATGGTTCGGTGATCGATCTTCAGATTTCTTCCGGTGAGATCAAGGCGCTGGTCAGCGGTTCGGAGATTTATGAAGTAGCAGTGAAAGTCGTCCCGGTCACGAAGGCGCGCTGGCGGTCCATTTGCAAAGACTGTGCGGGCGCGATTGATTCGTTGATCGAGCTTCTGCAAGGACGCCTGTCCACGGGCGTCATGGAACGCATCTGCCAGCAGAATGCCGGTCTGTTCCCTTCGCCAAAGGAGATTAAGCTCTCGTGCAGTTGCCCGGACTGGGCCGAGATGTGCAAGCATGTCGCGGCGGTCCTTTACGGCATCGGCGCGCGTTTAGACAAACAACCTGAACTCCTTTTCAGGCTCCATGGGGTCGACGAAAAAGAGCTGATCGTCCACGCCGACGCCGCACTTCCGCTGACCAAAAAGGGACCGGCTGCAGCCAAGGTCCTCGGCGGCAAGGACCTTTCCGAACTGTTTGGATTGGATATGGCTCAGAGCGCTGCCGCCAGAACCGGGCCTTCTGTGCCCGCGCCGGCCAAGGTAAAGCGAGTGAAGGTAAGGAGCCGAAGTAGGAAAACAACGTCGCCCGCGAAGAAGATGGCACGGCCTGCAGTGAAGGATGGCGTGGCTAGAACTGCGAACAAGAAACCCTGATTCGCGGCCCGGTTGTGTAATGTTTCTGGAGATGGTGAAACGGGCTTAGCCAACCTGCAGAGGCTGTTGACGACGCTTCGGCTGATGCGCAGCCGGGCGGAACGCCGTCGGCCTCAGCGATCACCCAAGACCGCCAATGGTTATCACCTGAAAACCGGCCAACGAGAATAGCGTCCGGGACATTGACGCCCGCGGGGGCTTGTAGCCTCCGGGGGCATGGCCAATGTCTTGAACGAAGAGAAAAAACAGCAAGTCTTAGCTCTGGGACGGCTCGGATGGCCGCTGCGGCAGATCCAAGAAGCCACCCGCATCCGTCGCGAAACCGCTAGCCATTATCTGAAAGCGGTTGGGATTGCGGTGCGTCCGCCCCGAGGGTGGGGGCGGCGCGCGGCAAAACCGGCCAGCGCGGGGAGCACCGACCCCAACTGCAACCCCAAAACCAACCCCGAAAACCCTTCCACGAAAGGAAAAGCAAAAGCAACTTCAAAACCGGCCAACGAGGTGATCACCGACCCTGAGGTGATCACCGACCTCAACCCTTTCCAACGAGACGAAGTGGGCGCTCTTCCCTCAGAACACGCGACATCCCCCACCACGCAGTCCCAGCGCCAGTGCCTGCACCGCGTATCGGGAAGCCATCGAACTGGGTCTCAGCCGAGGCCGCAATGCCGTGGCGATTTGGCAGGATCTGGTGGATGAGTACGGTTTCGCCGGCAGCTATCAGAGAGTGCAGCGCTTAGAGCGCAAGCTGCGCGGCGCCCAAATGCCCGAAGCCGGCGTCGGCAGGTTCCGGCACTTTTGTTTGCAAGGCTGCGCTGTCGCCCTCCAGTCTACCTAGGCATCCTTCCCTGAGCAGGCGCTCGCTCCGGTCAGTTTCGCCGAATTTCCCATCAAAACTGGAAAAAACGACCTGCCCAAGTCTGCCCGAGCCGGACGAGCCCTTGGAGCAGCAAATTCATTTCCCTCCAAAACATTTGAATTTCAGTATTAAGACCTTGAGGAGCACCCCAACGGGCGCTCGCTCCTCAAATTTAACCAATATGGAGGTAAGTTTAGTATGGCTGTTAAGTTTCCAAGTAAGAACGCGGTACCGCGGCGAGATGTCTACACGGTCTCGATTGACAATGGGCGTCTGTACTTTTACTTTTGTTTCTGTTTCAACCATTCGCAAGCTTTGGAGGAAGCCATCGCTCAACATAGAGAGAACGGGCTCCCGCTTCCCTTGGGCACTCGTTGCCTTGTGGATGGTCCGTGCCAAGAGCTTGGTTGCGACTGTAATGGTGAGAAGATTCTAATTCTTGAGTGCTTCGTGATGCCCGAAAGCGAGGCTCGAGGCTTCACGAACTGATAGGTTGCTTATCGAAGGCCATGGTAACTCCCGTGATTAGGGCAAGGCGTCATTCATATAACGGCGATCCAGCCCTAATAACGGGCCTTTCATGATGCCGGTTGCCACACAAAAACAAAGTTCAGCCTCATCTCCCGATGGAGGTCCTGCATCTTCTCGTTTTTCTAGTACTTCCTTTCCAGTTCTCCCAGGCTCGCTTCGACTCTGGTAACGTCGCCTGCAACTTCTGTGCCAGGCATGACTGGAGTTGAGAAGCACAATCAAAGGGCAAGAAGTGAAAGGACAGACCAACCTCATCCTTCTCGTTGTTCCAGCACACCTTGGATTCGCCTGTGATCCGCAGGAGCGGGTCTGGCAGGGCGAATCGGGCAGTGGCCTCCGACCCCGGTGCCAGCAGAGTTAGAGTGCTAAGTGCCATGCCCAGCTCGCTGATGTTGACAGTTTGACCAAAGACCTCGGGTGCCATCTTTCAGTTGAGGACTACCGGGACGACGACGGGATAGCGAAGATAGCGTCGGCGCTCGCGCATAATGAATCCGTAAGCAACCTGGAGGTATGACCGATGGACTCCGAGGTGGGAGGCTTTGAAGCACAAAACTGGAGCCCGCTTTCAGCGCGTGGGCAGTCTCCTGGCTGCTGCTGGTGAGTGTGAAAATGACAGCGGTTCGGTTTTCGGTGGAGGCCCGCACGTGTTCGAGGCAGACGAGGCCCTGGTGGCCAAGCGCCAAGTCAATGACCCTCCCTTCAAACTTGCGGCGGCGCAGCCGATCGGCAGCAGCAGCGATATCGACGCGGACCTCGACGGACACCGCGAGTTGCTGCATCGCATCGGTCACTTGATGGCCGGCAATTGCGTCTCTGGAGACGAGCAGTACCGTGCCAACCAGATTCGGAGGGGGTGTTCATCGGTGGGTTCCTAAGAGTGGGTTCCCCAGACCAAGATTAGCTGCAAGGGCGGATGGTCGGAATGTAACCTAATGATGTTCCGGATTTGTTGCCTTTCGGCGCGCGGCGAGGCGACAAGGACAGAGATCCCGAACGCTAGTGGCCTGTCGCAGTGTGTTACTGCGGTCGCCGCGGGTGGAGACGACGCTTTAGCTGGCCCAAATCGCGCTCCAGATGAGCCTTCAACCAGCTGACCGCGGCGATGAAAACGCAGGATCTGACTTTTTGTCATCGACTTTGCGCAACCAGGTTTGCACAATCTAGGTGCTGCCGGTTCTCGTTGCCTACTCAACAACGAGGATCTGGCTCTACAACTTGAAATAGATAATCTCCCACACTTCTGTTTTGCGATCCGCGGGCCACAACGCGATTCACATCCGCGACTACAACATGCAGAAGGCGACCGACCTTGAAGTTTTCGCACGCGCCGAAGAATATCGAATCCTAATCTCCGCCGATACGGGTTTTTGCAACTTATCGGTTTTGTGCAACGAAGAAAAGCCATCCGTCATTCTGTTTCGGCGTGGACCTGCGATAGGCGCGTAATACGAGGGAACGCATCGAAGCCCGAGTCGAAACTTAAGATTCGCTCGATTCTATTTTGTTCCATGACGGATAAATGGTGTCCTTTCGGCAGAGCTGCGTGACTTGAGCTGAGCGAGTCTGCTAGCGTCAGTCTTTCCTGTGCGAGCAGAGGAGGCTGGCGATGGCGAATGACTCACCTGAGATTCCCCACGGCATGAGGAGGATTTACCAGCGCTTTGCGCGCTGGCGGAGCGCGCATCCAGGAGTGCGCTTGCCGATTCCGCCACGATTGTGGAAAGCGGCGGCGAAGGTGGCGCAGGAACATGGGATTTGTCGTACCGCCCAGGTTCTGCGTTTGGAGTACGGCAAGCTGAAGCGGATGGCGGAATCGGACGGGGTTCTCGTAACCGTCGATTTGCGCAAGACCCGAAGAATACGGCATTCGACTGCATCGCTCCATGCCGTAGGGAAGGTACCAGCCACGAAGGCGAGCCGCGCTCGGTCGGCGGCATCGCTGCCATCATTCCTGGAGGTGGTCGGTTCGTCGGCGATGGCCGGCTCGGAATGTGTGATCGAGCTGGAAGGGGCGCAAGGCAAGATGCGGATTCAGTGGAAAGGGATAGGCGTACCCGATCTGGCTGCTCTAGGCCGAGTGGTGTTGGAGCCACGAACCAGGTGAAGCGGTGATCCAGATCACGCCGCAGATGCGGATTCTGGTGGCGATCGAAGCCGTGGATGGAAGAAAGGGCATCGATTCGCTGGCACAATTGTGTCAAGAGAAACTGCAGGCCGATCCCTTTTCGGGCTGTCTGTTTGTGTTCCGGTCGCGGCGCGCAACGTCGATCCGCATTCTGGTCTATGACGGGCAAGGATTTTGGCTGGCGCAAAAGCGATTGTCGAAAGGGCGGTTCGTGTGGTGGCCCAGTGGAAACCAACCCACGCGCGTGCTGGAAGCGCATCAAGCCCAGTTGCTGCTGGCCGCCGGAAACCCGGATGCGATCGCTGCGCCGGTGTGGCGGCGGGTAAGCGCGTAGTTACGCTGCCAAGCGTTTTTCGCTTGCGTTCCATTTTTTCCTCTGCCACACTCGGGGCATGGCGGACTACCGCTATCGTGGCCGTGAGATTCGTCCAGAAGACATCTCTTTTATTCGGCGGTTGATTGCGGATCATCCCGCACTCAGTCGCCGCCGACTCTCGAAGAAACTGTGCGAGGTGTGGCAGTGGAAGCAGGCCAACGGCGCGCTGCGCGACATGGTGTGCCGCGGTCTTCTTCTCTTGCTGCATCGGGCGGGCGAGATCGAGTTGCCGCCGGTTCGCTATCGTCCACCCAATCCGCTGGCGCAACGCGAAGCGCCAGCTCTACTCCTGATCGATACCACGTCCATCGGTGGTTCGTTAAGTGAGCTGCAGCCCCTCGAGATTCAGCCGGTGCGGCGCACTCCCGATGAAGCGCTGTTCAACAGCCTGATGGAGCAGTATCACTATCTCGGTTATGAGCAGCCCGTGGGCGAGCACCTCAAGTATGTGGCGTGGGCCCAGGGGCGGCCGATTGCCTGTCTGGCGTGGAGTTCAGCGCCGCGTCACCTCGCAAGCCGGGACCGCTTCATCGGCTGGGGTGCGGAGGCACGGCGGCGCAACCTGCGCTTTCTTGCCTACAACACGCGCTTTCTGATTCTGCCTTGGGTCGAGATACCGCACTTGGCGTCACACCTTCTGGCGCGTGTGACGAAACAGCTCTCCGCGGATTGGGAGCGACTCTATCAGCACCCCGTTTACTTCGTGGAAACGTTCGTGGACCCGGAACGGTTTCGTGGCACCTGTTATCGCGCCGCCAACTGGATTCTGCTGGGAGCGACGACGGGACGAGGCAAAGACGATCAGACCCACCGGCCGAATCGTTCGCTCAAACAGGTGCTGGGCTATCCGCTGACGCCGCGCTTTCGCGAGTTGCTGCAGGAGACTTAAATGCCACCGGTCACGCCTCCGCTGGAGATTAGCGCGGAAGAGTTGGAAGCGTTGCTGGAGCGTGCGCGAGAAGCGCTGGGTGAGGCGGGATATCAGAAGCTGAAAGCGGTGATTCACACGCTGAGCTACGTGACCGAGTTGCTGGAGACGCGGGAAGCAACGCTGGCCAACCTGCGTCGGCTGTTGTGCCGCGCGCACAGCGAGAAGACCGATGCGGTGCTCGCAGAGGCCGGCATCGCGCCCCATTCGACAGCAAACAGACCGGCCGCGGACACAGTTGGGAAGAAACCGGCGCCCGGCCATGGGCGCAACGGGGCCAAGGCGTATCCCGCTGCTGAGCGCATCGAGGTGCCACATGCCTTGTTGCACAGTGGCGATCGCTGCCCCGAATGTCAGCGTGGAAAAGTCTATCCGCTGCAAGAGCCCGGACGGCTGGTACGCATGCGCGGCCAAGCTCCGCTGGCTGCCAACGTGTACGAACTGCAGAAGCTGCGCTGCAATCTGTGCGGCGAAGTGTTCACCGCCGAAGCTCCCGCGGGGGTGGGCCCAGAGAAGTACGATGCCACCGCCGCCAGCATGATCGCGCTGCTCCGCTATGGGAGCGGGTTTCCCTGGAATCGTTTGGCCGATTTGCAGGAAAGCCTGGGCATCCCGCTTCCGATTGCCACGCAATGCGAGATCGTAGCGGAAGCCGCCGTCGCGCTCCGACCAGCGATGGAGGAGTTGATTCGCCAGGCTGCGCAGGGCGAAGTGCTGCACAACGACGACACCTCCATGCCGGTGCTCGCCCTGCGCAGCAATCGCCGACTGACCACCGAGAATGAGGAGAGTAATTCCACCGAGCGTACCGGCATATTCACCAGTGGCATTGTCTCCACCGCGCAGAAACAAACCATCGCCCTGTTCTTCACCGGACGCCAGCATGCTGGCGAGAACCTGGCCGATGTCCTCCAGCAACGGGCCGCCGAACTGGCTCCGCCGATGCAGATGTGCGATGCGCTCTCGCGCAACCTGCCCAAGCTGCCGGAGAAGCTGGAGGTCATCGTGGGCCATTGTCTGGCGCATGCCCGGCGACGTTTTGTGGAGGTGATCGAGAACTTTCCGCAGCCCTGCCAGCACGTGCTGGAACAACTGGGAAAGATCTACGGCAACGATGCCAAGACCCGCCAACAAGCCATGACGCCAGAAGAACGCTTGCGCTACCACCAGCAGGAGAGCGGTCCAGTAATGAACGAACTTCGTGCCTGGCTCAACACCCAGTTTGCGGAAAAGAAAGTCGAACCGAACTCGGGTCTGGGCATGGCCATACGCTATCTGCTCAAGCACTGGGAGCGGCTCACCCTGTTTCTGCACCAGCCCGGAGCGCCGCTGGATAATAACATCTGTGAAAGAGCGCTGAAGAAAGCCATCCTGCACCGCAAGAACTCGCTGTTCTACAAGACCGAGAATGGAGCGCGCGTCGGCGATCTGTTCATGAGCCTGATTCACACCTGCGAACTCTCCGGCGCCAATCCTTTCGACTACCTCACCCAGTTGCAACAGCATGCCGATGAGCTGGCGCACAACCCGGCGCAGTGGATGCCGTGGAACTACCCAGCCACGCTGGAGTCATCCCCCGCCCGTCTCGACTCCGGCTAGCGTAGAATGATCCCGCTCTGGCCGGAATCTCTAGCTTTCGGCCAGATGGGGGAGTCTCTCGAAGATGCCCGGAAAATGGGCCTCTCAGAAAACAAAATCGCGCAGGGTTTTTGGCCAGGCGCCTGACCGGAGGAAAACTCCGTTTCGCGCCGGCCTGTACGCGCGCGTGTCCACCCACGACCAACAGACTCTGCCGATGCAAAATCGTGCCCTGCGGGAGTACACCGCGCGACGAGGCTGGATCGTTGTGATGCAGGTCAAAGAGGTGGGCTCCGGCGCAGCCCAACGCGCAGCCCGCGAGAAACTGCTGGAAGCCGCACGGCGCCGCGAGATCGACACCGTGCTGGTGTGGCGCTTGGATCGTTGGGGACGCTCGGTCACCGACCTGCTCAGCACGCTGCAGGAACTGGAACATCTTGGCGTTGGTTTCGTTTCGCTGACCGAAGCACTCGACCTGACCACGCCCGCCGGCCGCGCCATGGCCGGACTGCTGGCGGTGTTTGCCGAGTTCGAGCGCGAGATTTTGCGTGAACGCGTGCGCGCCGGGTTGGCACATGCGCGGCAGAACGGCAAGCGACTGGGCCGACCCGCCACAGCAGCCCTGCACGCCGACCGAGTCCGCAAGCTGCACCGCTCCGGACTCAGCAAATCGGCCATCGCTCGCCGCCTCGACATCGGTCGCACCTCGGTGCGGCGCATCTTGAAAGAAAGGATTCGCTGATGAGCCCGTCATCTGTAGAGTTTCACAAGATCTGGATCGAGCAGTGTGCCGCTACCGAAGATATCCGCGAACAGTTCGGGATGAACAACGCCTTGGACTACCTGATCGGCGAGAAGCTCTTTCACTTCGTGGAAGCAGCCGAGAAGGATCCCGACTTTGCTCGGGAGTTGCCCGCCTTCGTCGCCGCGATTCAGCGATTGTTTCCCGCGGAGGAGATTCGTGGCTATCTCGACCACCTGGAGCGCGCGAGGTTCCTGGCTCCTCCCGAACCGGAGATCGAGATCGAGGATGATGAGGAAGAGATGAACGACGAACCTTGGCCAGCCCATCCCGTGCTGGGCGCCCAGGAACTGTTACGCTTCTCCCGCATCCGGCAACTGCTTCAGTCTTAGTATCAGCGAGGAAGATATGATCAAGCAGGCAAAAGCCCTACGCTACGAAGACCGCATCCGCAAGCGCGTGCGCCCCGGCGAAAAGGTCCCTCTGAAGCTGAGCATCCCAGAACGTGAACTGATTCTCGAACACACCTTTGCCGACGACGAGCTGACAGTACCTTTGCGCATCGCACCCGCCTCCAGCAAGACCCCCGTCTATTCCTTCACGCTGGATGATCTGGAAGAACTGATGGGCTATGTTGCGGCCGAAGCCAACCATGCCAAGGACAAGAAACTGCAGAAAGAGTTGGACCGCTTGTTCGAGCGGATGCAAACCGTGCTGGAATCCTACTCCGACGAAGACGACAGATCGATAGACTAACCGGCCGTTCGTATCGAGCACACCTTGTCCAAGCCGCGCAAGAACCGCATTCGCGAACAACGAATCCACAACGAAATCATCGTCGACGCTTATGGGCCGGAAGAACAGGCTCTGGGATGGTATTACTACCTGGAGAACCAGATCAAGTTTCCCTTCACAGCTCGATGCATCGCGTCCAGGGTAGTGTCTCCGCTCCGCAAGGGAGAAACGGTCGAAGTCCACCGCCTGGCGCCGGAAGATTCCTGCACCCACGACATGCTGGTGTTGCTTCGCTGGCATGGCCGCAATGTGGCGGTTCCCCTGTCGCAACTAACCGCCATCGACGCGGACGAATCCACCGTTGAGGCGATCACCGACTGGCACTACTGGCTAGCCCAGGGCTACTGCTTCTGATCTGCGCACGCTAGCCGAAAACTCACGATAAATGCACCGCGTCACGGCAGACAGCTGTCGATACCCTAGAACAATCTGCTTCGCACGCTGCACCACAACAACGTCCACCGTCAGCACCTGATCTACTACTCCGAGCAGAGTGTCGAAAGCTGGCTCGCTTGCGTCGCGGCGATCGATTGCAACATATCGGTGCAGGATCTCCTGCAAGACTTCGGCATCGTTAGAAGACGCTGACGGTCGGTAATCAGCTTCTCGAGCATGTGCTGCAGAACTATTCTCTTTAACGCGGCAAGGGTGGAGATTGGGGCGGAGATCCTGCTTAGAACTAACACTCTACTTAACAGCGGCCCTTTTCTTTTGCCCGTGCTTACTGGCCGAATCTCTCCCATTAGCCACTCTCCGGCCTGGCTTCTTCTGCCACTCCTGTGGAAGTTCGTCGCCCTCCACAGGGGGATTCCCTTTTCCAGCGCGTTCGAGAATCCGCAGGGTTTTGGCGCGATTGGCACGGCGGCCTCTTTCTTGAAAATACTCCTCGGTACGCAAAGCAGAAACCTTTTCCGCCACTGCCACATTGATGAGCTGATTTAGAGCCACGCCTTCCAATTCCGCAGCTTTGCGCAATTCCTCCAGCAAAGAGGGCTGTAACCGTAAAGCAAAATTGCTCCGTCTCATGGCTTCGAACTCCTAATCTGTTGTAGCGCCGTTGCCGGCAGAATTGCAGCGCAGCTAAAGCCTTCTGTGCCGGGTGCAAAATCATGCTGATTGAAAGTCACAATTGCGCTGGCACTGCCGTTTACTGCCGTTTCCAAAACCATGTCGTCATCAGGATCGGATAGCCTTGGCCGCCATCGAAACGCAAGCCGAACCGGTCTCGCGATGCCGCCAGGTCATCGAGGACACGCCCGACTTCGGCACGGCTCAATCCACATGCGGCCAGATGTTGCGGGCGGGTCAGGACCGCTTCGTACTCAAGTATGAGCGGAACCGAGAGCAACAATTCAAACCGCCGATTCAGAGCGGCCAGCAAAAGCTGGCGGGAAGCACCTCTGTCGCTCCGCAAAGCCGCAACCATCATGTCGGTGTCGAGAACGTAAAAAGCCGCCACGAGCTCATGATATTGCATGCAATATCACTAAATCAAGCGATTGTGGGCTCATTTTCGCAACGGTCTTAGCGGTAACGTTTTGGAACTCAGCATGCTGCTGTTTGTGGTCTCGATCGCGAGCAATGCGCGTGCGGTGGTTCATCGCGAGGATGGCAAAGCAGCCGCCAAAGGGAACGCGGAGTGAGCTAGTACAAACGGGAGACCCCCGCTCTGCTAGTGTCCTGAGTCTAAAGTTCGTTGCATAAAGATCGTCGGTCTGTCCGCCGAAAGTTGTTTGCATGCAGCGCCGGTGTCGCAATACTTATTCAGCGAACATTAGACTCAGCACACTAGGGAGGCACTACTAAATCGTTGCAATGAGTTGATACCTCGCGGCACGAGATTCAACGACTCTCCGTTTTCCATGTCCAGGGTTCTTCTCGTACCGGGTGCGCAGTAATCCATACCGTTCGAGTAAATCCACATCGCGACCGACTGCACGTGTATCGCGTTTTAGGCCAACCGCGAGATCAGACACAGGAGTCGCTTTTTTTCTTGCAACACGCAGAAGTCGTATACGCTGTGCGGAAAGAACCCGCATCATGTCGCTCGCGTTTTCGAATGAGACAGTAATTTCAGGTGCGAGCTCCTCGCCATGATCCAGTTTGCGAGCGCGTTCTCGGGCGCGATCGAAGAAAGCCTTTACACCATCGCCGGTAAGGCGAACTTCAACGTTCTTGTTCATCTTCGGCCTTTCCGAGATCCTCGACTTCTTTCTGAAAACGAGCGACGAGCGTTTCATAGCCAGGGAACTCTACTTCTCGCACTTCTCCCATAAAATGCCGGTGGTCATAGTCATGACTGTAGTCGTAACCAAGCACGCGCCCGTTATCAACGCCACAAGGGCGTGGGATTTATGTATGCGAGACCATATTGCACCACCTCGCTACCTACCTACGTACCAAACTTCTTCTTTAAGTACAGCGCCGCGCCTCTTGCCGGTCAAAATATGAAGTGTTATCGATTCTCTTCTCCACCTTACTGGACTTCTTGAGACTGAGGACGTTGCCGCGATATTGAGAATGCGGTGGGACTTGCTGGATCACACCTACCTGGAAAAATGGATCCGTGGGTTGGGGGCTTGCGACGGAATGGAACGATGCTCGGAGTGCAGCGGGTGACCTTGGTGACCTTGCGGCGGCCTGGTGGCCTCTCTACTCTTGGGGGAATGAAACGACCTAAGTGGACAACGAAGGACGATCAACAACTCCTGATCCGCGTGGAGAAGGCGCTGGAGCGGGCCGCGTCGTTATGCTATGGCGACCTAGACCACTACTATTATGAGCGCAATAATCGGAAGGCGTTCAAGAAGCTGGTCTCGTGGCGCAACCGGATTAACGCGATCATCAAGAGCGTCGAAAGGGAGTACGAGATCGTGGTTCGCTTCCGGCTCGGGGAGACGAAAGCCGAGCTTGCTCGTCGGAAGCGCTCCTGAGGATGAGGCAAATTGTATGTCGACGGGTGAAACGGATCAGGCGAAAGCGGTTCCCACTTTGGGAGAGCTTTTCTCGGATGGCAGTGCTATAGATCAGGTGCGAGGGAACCAGCTTGTTCTTTGGCAGCAAGGCCAAGAGCATATCGCACCCGCTCATCAGCACAATGGTCGAACCTACACCGCGAGCGCTCTCGACCCTGGGCTCGAAAAACTGCTTCGCTTGCCGTCGCGGAGTGAGAATTTCGGCGCCGGGGCCGAGTTGATTTCCGATCTGTCCAAGTTGCTCAGCACCTATCTGGCACTAGACGATTCCGCGACTTTGCTGATTGCCACCTTCATTTTGAGTACTTGGGTCGGCGATTGCCTCCCCGCTGCCCCGTGTTTCAACCCGTGCGGGGATCCGGAAACAGAAACCGCGTTACTTGAACTCTTGGCGTGCCTGTGCCGGCGGCCACTGCGAATGACTGAACCGTCCATTGCGCAACTTGCGAATCTTCCCGCTGGTCTCGGCCCGACCTTGATTGTGAAGAATCCGAAGCCAAGGTCCATGGTGCAGCTGGTCAGAGCCTTAACCGATCGCGATGCTAATTTCCTCCGCGCAGGTCGTCTTATGAACCTGCAGTGCGCGATTGTGGTTCATACGCAGGACCCGCTCACGGTTCCCGCACTCCGCATACGGCTGCACGCGGGGAGCGCGCCTTATCGCCGCATCCGTCGGTGGGAAGGGCAGGAACTGGCCGAGGAATTCCAACCCCGCCTGCTTCGCTATCGTCTGGTGCAACATCAGCAGGTGACACAGTCGCAGTTTGATTACTGCGACTTCGGGTCCGCGACTCGCCTGCTGGCCCGCATCCTGGGCGCGTCGGTCGAAGGCATGCCTGAGGTTCAGCGAGCCGTCGTGGACGCTCTGGTCCCTCTGGACGAGGAGTGCAAAACGGAACGCTCCCAAGGGGTGGATGCAGTCGTGCTGGAGGCTCTGCTGGTGCCGTGCCATGAGGGGAAACCGGAGGCTTTCGTGGCGGAAATCGCCGAGCTCGCGAACGGAATATTTCTCGGACGCCAAGAACGCTTGGAGTTGTCTCCCAAAGCCGTGGGCGCGATCATTCGCGAACGTCTAGGGTTGGGCGCGGAACGGTGCGCGGCTGGGTACAGGCTGATGCTGACCGAGAACGTTCGTCGACGGATTCACCAACTGGCAGCTGGATACAATGTCCTTTCGATACTGAAATCCGCCGATGGCTGTCCCTCTTGTCTCGAACTGCAGGTTGCGAAGACGGTCCGATGTCCATTGCCTGCACCGAATGTTCAGCAAGTGCATCAAGTTCACGAATCGGGAGGGTAGTTATCAGTGTTAACGCGAACACCGAGTGTTCACCAGTGGAAGGTGCTTCGCCGCTTGCGCGCCATTGGTTGTCCGCTAGATTGGGATCATCTGGCCATGCCCCTGCGTCCTTTGCGTGTCTCTAGGACCGGCACCGTCGAGGGAACAAATGTCTTCTCAGTGCCAGGGGGCACGGGGATTGTTCTGCCTGTCCGGGTTTTTGCGTCCACGCCGGTGACCATTGCCGGATACACGCTCGAGGCCGACTGGCTCAGCAAGCCAGGCTCTTTGCTCGAACCCTGTTCCGAGCACAAGGGCAAGTATTGTTTTCACGAGTGTTCTCTTTCGTCCAAGCGACTGCACTTTGATGCTGGACCTGTCCTTAACCGCAAGCGACCTGACGCCGGACCGCTCCCGAGGGGCCTTTCGATTTACGGATTCCTGCTAGCTACCTTCCCTGAAGTCACACCCCCGACGGCTGCAGAGTTGCTGCCAGCGACGCTTTGGATTGAAGACCAGTTCGGCGACGCATATCCTTTCCGTTTGCTCCTCCACAACAAGAAGACTGACTCCCTCCCCGAGACCTCGCAGTGACCAGAGGACTCAAAGTTCCGGTAGCTCCAACGCTCAGAGGGCTACACCGTCATCTCCGAAGTTAAAGCGCCATTCCCACTTGGTTTAGTGTCTTACAGGTTTAAAGGTAAGCGAGTTGTTACCTGCCGCCGCACCAACTCGCAATGAGCGAGACACGGGCAGGGCTCTATTTAAGTTGGCGAAATCACCACTGACTGATCGAAGGTACTGACCGCGCCGACGAGGTGCCTCAGTTTTAGGGCCAGGTGCCAGCCTACTCAGATCCAAGCCTATGTAGGTGAAAACACCGTTCTCATTGTTTGGCAGTCTGCTCGAGACCGTTTTTCAGCACACTGATTTCTACTCGTGTACCGCTCGTGTGCTTGGCAACAGGAGCGTTGCCCATCCCAATCACGTAGATGCGGTAGGCCGGGATCTCGTGGTTCAACACCAAGTAACGTAGCACCAAATCCGCCATCTTCCGGGAGTTGGCGATCGCGGCTTGGCCCTGACCCGAAGAGAAGCCCTGCACTTCGATGACGTAACCGTGTTGACTCTTCACCTGTGCGGCTATCTCGTCGAGCGCGTCCTTGGCCTGCTTGCTCAACACGGTCTGGCCGGAGCGGAAACGAATCTCGGTCGGCGGTGCGGACTTATACTGATCGATGTTCCCGACCACTGTCTCGACCGTGGACAGGCGGGTGTCAACGGCGGTCGCCGTCTGATGGGCCATCTGAGCCTTGTTGGCGGCCTCTAGCGCATGCTCATCGGCTAGTTTGGTCTTGGTGGAAGCCAGCTGAATGCCTTGCTGAGCACGGGCATCCACGTCCCTGATCGCTTTACTGTTAGACGCGGTCAGCTCATCGAGTTCGTTGACCCGGTCCTGGATGCTCTGCACATGCCGCCGTACGTACTCCTTACTGGCAAATGGGTGCAAGACGAGCCAACCCAAGCCGGGCTCATCGCCCTCCCAGAAGTCGTGGTCCGTCCTAGGTTGCAGCTGTTCTTTGCCGGTGGCCGTCACGGGCTGTGAAGCGGGAGCAGTTTGATCGGCAGATGCTGCCGGCTGCGCGCTTGAACTTGGATTAGTTTGCTGCGCGAACGCGGGAAGCGCAACTACTGTGGACAAGAGAAGCGCTATGAACATGCGATTCTTCATATCATCTTCCTTCCGAGTGGAGAGCCTGAAGGCTCCACTCCAACCTGATGGCCAGTGCTGGCGGCACATGGCTAAGAAGCCAGAAACATCAAACCCGGGAAACAAGATCATCTTCCTTTTCCTTGTTTCGGATACGAGGCCTACCTGCCGGAAACTTAAATATGTATCGTAGCAATGACATTGTAGCGCCGAAGCAGAGGATGCCGGTTAGGAAAATTCGGTTGCGGCACTCGCGTCGAATGAATCCAATTATTCGTACCTAGGTTCTCTCTTGCACCAAAGAGTAGGTCGTCATCATTAAAGGCCGTCAGGAGCCCGGAGTTGCTGACAACCAAACTTCCTCAAACCGCATCTCCACCAAATTGTTCGCGTTTCATAGGTCGCTGGAGGACCCGAAGGAGAATACGGTGGAACCCCGCGGGATCCTGACCACGAACCCAAGAGCTCTGACATCAGCCGTCCATGGCCGCATGCCAGTCATCCTGTCGCGAGAACATTTGCCCACCGAAAGCCGAAAGATGTATAGTTCCTGCAATCAAATATTACAAATTTCCTGCGCCTGGTAACAAACCTTCGTCTGACGGAAAATTTGTTCTGCGAACTTGGGCCTGAAATGCCGGTTGTTTCAGCCGAAAGAGGAGTCTGCTTTTGACACTTCTGTTCTTTGGGCTGTTTGCGTTCTCGTTGGCTGTATCGTTTGTGGCGACGCGCCAAGTGCGAGACATGGCCACGCGCCGAGGATGGGTTTCCCTCCCGGAGCACGGTCGCCATATCCATGAATCTCCTCTTCCCCGGCTGGGTGGTGTAGCGATTTTCCTGGCTTTCACGGTCAGCGTGGGCGTGTGGCTGGGTCTTTCCCTCGCATTTCCCCGGCTGCTCGATGGACTCGCTCCCGCTACACTTCTCCGTATCTATGTTCCGGCCTGCCTGATTTTTGGTCTCGGCATCTACGACGATCTCCGCGGCGCAGGTCCGTACTTGAAGTTTGCCGTGCAGGCGATCGCCGCTGTGATGCTCTTCGCCGGCGGAATACGCATTCTCAATCTGCCAGTGATCTTCGGATCCCACTCTCTGCCCTGGTTCGTCGGGTTGCTCCTCACGGTGTTGTGGGTGGTGGCCGTCACCAATGCTTTCAATCTCATCGATGGCCTCGATGGTTTGGCGGCAGGATCGGCCTTGTTTTCGACGATGGTGTTTTTTGTCGTCACGCTGGTTAATCATTCGTGGCTGTTCTCCCTGCTGAGCGTGACCCTCGCCGGAGCTATTCTGGGATTCTTGCGCTTCAACTTCAATCCGGCCACGATTTTCCTGGGGGACTCGGGCAGCCTGTTCATCGGTTTCATGCTGAGCGCGCTGGCTCTGGCCGGAGCGCAGAAAGCGCCGACCTTCGTGGCGGTCGCCATCCCGGTGGTCTCGTTTGGATTGCCGATTCTGGAAACGTTGCTGTCCATCCTGCGACGGCTGATCAGCGGGCGCCCGATTTTCACCGCCGATCGCGAACACATCCATCACAAGTTGCTGCAGATGGGTCTTTCGCATCGCCAGGTGGTGATCGTTCTCTACGCCGTCTCTGCAATATTTGCCCTGCTCAGCCTATTCCTGATTTGGCCGACGGGCAGCACCCTGGGGCTCGTGCTGGCGGTCGTGGGGACTGGCGTCTGGCTGGGCGTCCAGCGTCTGAATTACCTGGAATTTTTCGAACTGCGGCGGGTGGCACAGCGCACCATTGACCAGCGGCAGATCGTGATCAACAATCTTGCGGTGCGCCGCGCGGTCGAGGAACTCAAAGTGGCCGGTGATTTCAATCAGGTGCGCAGCGTCCTGGTTGCCGCCTTCGATGGCAACGATTTCGATGGGTTTGAGTTGCATCTTAAGTCGCTTCCTGGTGATCAAGCGATCCCCAGCGAAACCAACCGACACTTCCACTGGAGCAAGGTTCCTCACATGGCGGCAATTTCCAACGAGCCTTCGTGGAAGCTGACGCTGGACGTAGTGACAAGTTCGAACCGGCGCCGCGGCTCACTTGTCGTCTACCGCGTCTACGGCCAGCGTGATCTTCAATTGGATGTCAACCTCCTGACTTCCGAGTTTCCTTTTACCCTCGCCGACGCGCTCGATCGAGTGTTGACGATGCCTGAGGTTCTCATGCCGGCAGCGCAAAGCGACACGCCGTTTCTAGCCGCGAACATCTAACCAGCTGGTGCCAGAAGTTCATTGACTAACTCGAGGCGATAGCCCGCGCCCCCACCGGCAAGTTAATTGTTTCTTCAAAAATCCAATGACTTCAAGAGCTTGCCCTTATGTGGCAATAGGAGATTTTGAATGAAACGCCGAGGAGGAAATTCCTTCAAGAAACATTAAGGATGCAAAGGATTGCACTTATGTCGCATTGTGGTGCAGAAGTTTGGAGAATCATTGGTGAGTTCTTATCCTCCCAAGATGTTTTCGAGAGGACCGAATTATTTGCTTTGACATAGCTTGGAAATCCATTAAGCTGCTCGCGTCAGCGTAGGCCACTACGCTTCGCTGTAGAGCCTCACTGAGACCGGGTCGTTTAAGTCTGCGAAAATTTGAATGAGCTTCAGAGGAAATTCTTTTGAACGTCCGGCGGCACAGGAAGCCTTAGACGGCCTCTGCAGGTAACGGAATGTCTTCTTGCCCAACAGCGTTCCCTCTCACTGAAGGAGAAAACTAATGCAAAACCAGAATTGGCGATTGTTCAAACGAGTAATCGTGGTAGCGGCGGTGACTCTGTTGATCGTGAGCTTCTCCACCTTCGCGGCGGCCCAGGGGAGCGATGCCGTGCACGCAATGTACGCTGCGGCCCCGAAAGAGGCCACCAACATCAAGGGGGTGAGCATCCTTGCAGATCGGCCGAAGGGCTTCAACCCACTAACTGCAACCAGTCAAGAGCTCGGCACATACGGCTTGCCGCCTCGCCCTGACCAACAGGCCGACCCCAGAGGCTACGCGAAATGGGCAAGGGCAATGCAGGCGCTGAAGTCTCGTCCCGCCGCGCACCTCGAAGCGAAGCCTTTCTCTAACGTGAATTTGATGCTCGCCAACCAGCAACCGGCAGCGGCGACCAGCGCGGCGACACCCATGCAGCTCTATGCCTATAACTGGAGCGGCGTCGTCAACGTCAACAACCTCAAGAAGTGGAACAACAACCAATCTTTCAACTATGTCCAATCGATTTGGAATGTGCCGGCCGCTCAGCCGCCCATCGATGCTTGCACGAACGGTATCAAGGGTAACCCTCCCACCGCCCCCGGGTTCTATCAGGCAACCTGGAACGGCATCGACGGCGCCACCAACGGTGACGTGCTCCAAGGTGGCAGCTTGGGCTATGCGGATTGTGGCGGACCAGCCGACACTGGTTATATAGGATGGGTGGAGTGGTACCCAAGCTACCCGATCCTCGAAATCGATTGCAGTAAAAAGGTCGCCTGTGTGGTCAACGCGGGTGACGATTTTTATGTCGTCACCATAGGTGCAAACTCCCTTGCCCAAGATGTGTTTGTGGAAGACATTACCCAAGGCTGGGGTGGCATGTTCGAGCTTGCTTATGTTACAGGGCCGTCTCTGGTCGGGAGCAGCGTAGAGCAGATTGTGGAGCGACCTGGCTTTGAATGCGACAAGAACTCGTGTCTGGTTGCTCTGAGCAACTACATCGACGAATTTGTCGTCGACGCTTTCGGCCTGAACGGCAGAGGCACAACTTATTATCCAGGTTCGCAAACGACGGGGACTTGGATTGTTGACATGATTGATGACGGCGCCACTCAAATCATCTCGTCGGTAGATGGCCAGGGCAAGAATGGCATCCAAGGTTTGGAGAGCCTTTGGTTAGAGAGCGAGGGCTGCGCCTATACGGGCGGCTGCACGCCAATAGACCCACTGCCGTAGCGCAGGGCGCTAAGGAGAACAAGGCAAGAATACCCTTGATTCAAAGGCGTCAACTGCATTCGAATATCTCGGTTGCGGCGTATTAGCAACCACTGCTGTCTGACTCTTGTCTGCGCTTCAAGGCCTGCCAGGTTGGTAGGCCTTTTTTTCAGCGTGCCAGAACGCGGCAGTCCGATATAATCCACAGCTTTAGATGACACTCACTTCCGGCTCGAAGCCAGGCCCTTACGACATCCAATCCTAATGCTCAACGGGCGTAGCGTCGCCAATTACACCGGTGAGGGATTAATGGCCGGTTTACGAAATGAGTCTAGAATGACTGACATGAAGAAACGTTTTTCGATCGTAAGTGCGGTACTGATGGTGCTTGGGTTTGGCCTGGTTGGGTGGGCGCGAGCTCAGGACTATGAAGGGCCGATGTCGGTATTGCGGTTTGTGGTCGTGCGCGACTACAACGGGAAGCCGGTGAGGGATGCGGCGGTGGTACTGCATCCGGTGGATCGGAAGGGAAAGCAGTCGCGCGGTGGTATGGAGTTGAAGACGGACACAGATGGGCGGGCGAGTATTGATGGGATTCCGTATGGTCCGCTGCGGGTGCAGGTGCTGGCGCCGGGTTTTCAGACTTTTGGGGAAGACTACGAGATCAACAAGCCGGAGTTGGAGATTACGGTGAAGTTGAAGCGTCCGGGAGGACAGTACTCGACGCACGGGAATCAGGGAGACGCGAAGAAGGATGACGACAAGAAACCGGCGGAGCAGAAACCGCAGTAAGGCGCGGGGGTGGAGGAAGGAATTCTATTTGTGGGAGTGACAGGGAGAGCCGCGTATCCTACAATCGGCTGCCATGGGGCTCCAGGAACTTACCGTCGAGCGCTATGAAGGAGTGGCGGACGATCAGCGGATTTTGTTGCTGCGCGGGCCGATCACTGTGGAAACCGCGCCGCGATTCGAGCAGGCGGTTCACCACGAACACGCGGAGACGATGATTCTGGATTTGACGGATGTCCCGTACATTGATTCGGTGGGGTTGGGGTCGCTGGTGAGGGTGTACGTATCGCATCAGAAAACGGGACGATGCCTGGTGCTGACCGGTGTGAAGCCGCGGGTGCGCAAGATTATGGAAGTGACCAAGGTGAACGAATTTTTCGTGATGTTTGGCACGACGTGGGAGGCGGTGGAAGCACTGGCTAACACCGGGACGGCTTGAAGGGAAATCGGTTAACCGGGGAGTTCACCGGGCGTAGAACAGGTTTCATAAATCCAGGCCAACCGGACCCGGGCTTCCCGACTCAACTCCACCCCGGACGATTTCCCTCTGCGAATTCGCATTTTCTATTCGAGTGTCACCAATCATTCTGAACGAGAGCATCGAGAAGCGGTGCTTGGTAGTGTCTTAAAGACACTACCTAACAGGCTGCGGAAAAACTCGGATTCGGGTGGTTTTGGGAAGGGCACGACTTCAGTCGTGCCGTTAAGTCGTTGAAAATGCGTCCGCGCTTTTAGCGCCTGAGGTGTGCTTCTTGCTCCCTCGACGATTTTTTCCGCAGCCTGCTAGTGCTAGTGGTGACAGGCACAATCCCTCCAGTTGACGCCCGATCTCTCCCGCGCATAGGATATCTGTTTGACTTCGGGAGCAATGGAGTACTGTGGAGCGCTAGTTCTGCTTCACGGCGGGCAGCAATCATGGATAAGAAGAAACTAGAGACCTTTAGAAAAAGACTTGAAACCCGGCGTCAGGAACTGCGCCACATGGTCGTCCGCAATCAGCAGGACGGCCGTACCGTCGACGATGAGGCCACGCAGGACGTCGCCGATCGCGCCGCCAGCTCCTACAACAAGGAATTCCTCTTCAGCCAAAGCAACAACGACCGCCAGTTGCTCAACATGGTCGATGGCGCACTCGCTCGCATCCGCGAAGGCAGCTTCGGAGAATGCGTCTCCTGCGGCAAAGAGATCAATGCCAAGCGTTTAGAAGCCGTGCCCTGGACCCGCCATTGCATCGAGTGCCAGGAGAAAGCCGAGAAGGGTTTACTCGAAACCGCTCAATGAGAAGTGGCGCGGACGCTCCTGTCCGCGCGAACTCCTCCCACCCGAGGCCAATCAAATAACAATCCGTTGCCATCATGGCGGACGGCGGCAGCGGTCGAGTTTGTAGCCACCGACAAGCTTCTGCGCGGCGTTCGCTTTGACGCTCTAGAAATCCGCCTGTTAGACTGAGAATTTGCCAGCCTACTCTTAAGCGAAGAAGGAAGCCCGTGCGTGCAGAAACTCGCCATCAATTGAAGCAAGACCGCTTCAGCAAAGTTACGATCGAGGCAGCGGAGAACGCCGCCCACTGGACAGTGGAGCACCAGGCGAAACTCATTGCCGCTGTGATTGCAGTTGTTGTCATTGCAGCGATCGCGTTTGGCGGCTGGTATTACGTCAACTCGCAGGACGACAAGGCGAGCGCTGAGCTTTCGACGGCGGTCCGCACCTTTGAGACGCCGGTGCGTCCGGCAGGCGTGCCCGCGCAACCGGGGTACGATAGCTTCGCGTCGTCCGAGGAGCGTGCCACGGCAGCGCGCAAGCAGTTCCAGGAGATCGTCGACAAGTACCCGCACACCCACACTGCCGACATGGCGCGCTATTTTGTGGGACTGGCGTCGGCGCAGCTTGGCGATAATACGGCCGCGGAGCGCAGTCTCCAGGAGGTGGCCGGCTCTTCCAACGCCGACCTTGCGGCGTTGGGCAAGTTCGCGCTGGCTTCCGTTTATCGCGCGGAGAATAAGGACACGCAGGCGGTCGATCTTTATAAGCAGTTGATCGATAAGCCTACGCTCGTCGTCAGCAAGGCGACAGCGCAACTCGAGTTGGCAGGATTCTACCAGTCGCAGCAAAAGCCAGACGAGGCCAAGAAGATTTACGACGAGGTAGCGAAAGAAAATCCGGCCACCGAGGCGGCATCTCTGGCACAGCGGCGAGCGGCGGCTCTCAAGCGGTAGTGCTGCGAGAGGCTGATGGAGAGCCGGGCGTCCCCGCCCGGCCGCCAAACGGCCGACGCCCGTCGCTCCCTTGCAAGACCCATCATTCCGTCCACACAACAGTCCTCAAGCGGTAGTCTTTGCAGCAGCGATGCGGCGCAGGCAGGCGATGAGCCGCTCGCAATCTTCGACCGTGTTGTAGACATGCGGCGTCACTCGAATCGAACTTCCACGGACGCTGACGAATACTTTCTCTCTCGCGAGCATTTCGGGGAGTTCCTTCGGGATCCCCGCTTTCCTGCGCAGGGCCAGGTAGTGAGGCGCACGCCACGGTTCGGCGGGCGCGAAGAATCCCAAGTTCGCCGCGGCGCTCGCCAGTTGACGATTGAGCGCGCCGGCCGCCTCGGAGATCTGCGCGACTTCCCACCGCAGCAACTGCTTCATGGCGTGCACGGCGGCAGGCAGCAGCGCGAAGTTCGAGCGCTCGCCCATGTCAAATCGCCGCGCGCCGGCGTCGTAATGTTCGGTGTAGAGGATCAAGCTTGAGAAATCGCGAGCGTTGGCGCGCTGAATCCAATTCTCTTCCAGCGGTATTCCGCCCTGCCATTTTGGAGCGACATAGAGAAGCCCGACGGAATAGGGTCCGAGCAGCCATTTGTAGCTGGCGGCGACGGCGAAATCCGGCTGTACGTCGCGCGCACTGAAGGGCAGCGCACCGAGCGACTGGGTGAGATCGAGAACAAGCGCGGCGCCGATCTTGCGGCAAGCTTCTCCGATGCGGACCAGGTCGAGCCTTCCGCCGCTCGTCCACTGCACGTGCGGCAGAGCGGCGATGGCGACCTCGGGGGTCAGCGAATTCAGAACGCTGGCGGTCCATTCATTATCTTCATCCTCGGGCCAGGCGACGACTTTCAGCGCAGCGCCGGTTTCGTCAGCTAGCCGCTGCCACGGATAGTAGTTGGACGGGAACTGCTCGGCGAGCACGAGAATGCTCTGGCCCTTTTTGACCGGCACATTTCGCGCGGCGGTGGCGGTGCCGTAGCTGGCGGAGGGAACGATAGCTATGTCGTGGCCGGAGCAGTCGAGTAGCTGCGCGGCGGTTGTGCGGAACTCGTCTGAGCCGGTAAAAAATTTGTCGGGAGTGAGCTCCCACGGATGCGCTTTGCGGGCAAGCCCCGCGGTTCCGGCCTCCAACGCCGGCTTCATTAGCGGTGACATGTAGGCGCAGTTCAGGTAGGCGACGTCGTCGGGGATATCGAAGATATGGCGCTGGCAGGGAAGCATGGGCTAGGCTTTGAAATTGGCATTCAGTGTATCAATGCAGAAGGGGTCGCTGGAGACGAAGCGAATAAAAATCGAGAACCACCCGAAGTTTTCGCGCGCCTCGACCGTAACCGCCCACTTGTCGCCACTCACGATCTGTTGACCATTTGTTTACTTCCGCCTGACAACACCTTCCTTTCCGTTTCGTAAGCTGCCCCGAGTACGACGAAAACTTGGAGGCAAGCTGTGAAGCGAAAATCTCTGTCCCCCGCAATTCTGGGCTTGGTTTTTTCGTTCGGCATCATCACCGCCGTGGCGCAGACCAATTCCTATCAGCAGACGAATCTGGTTTCTGACATGTCCGGTGTGGCCAACAACACCGACCCCAAGCTCATTAATCCCTGGGGAATTTCCTTTTTCCCCGGGCAGCCCTTCTGGGTCGCCGACAACAACAGCGGTTACTCCACCATTTACGACGCCAATGGCGTTTCGCAGTCGCCGTTTTCCGTTCTGATTCCGGCTCCTCCCGGCGACGCCTCGCCCGCAACTCCCACTGGGACCGTTATCAACCAGACCAGCGGCTTCAAGGTCGGAGGCTTTGCCAGTCAGTTTCTCTTTGATAGTGAAGACGGAATCATCTCGGGCTGGTACAACGCGGGCAATGCCATTCTTGCCGTCAATCGTTCGTCGACGGGCGCCGTTTATAAGGGCCTGGCCATGATTACCAATGCCACGGGAACGTTTCTTCTGGCTACCAACTTCAATAGTGGACAGGTCGATGTGTTCGACAGCAACTTCAACCTGGTCGCGCTCGCCGGGTCGTTCACCGATCCCTCGCTGCCCGCGGGTTACGCTCCGTTTGGAATACAGCCGATTGGCAGCCAGGTATTCGTGACCTACGCGCTGCAGGATGCCGCCAAGCACGATCCCGTCTCCGCCGCTGGAAACGGCTACGTCAGCGTATTCGACATGAATGGAAACTTCGTGAATCGCTTCGCCTCCAGCGGCACGTTGAACGCGCCCTGGGGAGCGGTGCAGGCTTCGGCCAGCTTCGGCATGTTCAGCAACGATCTGCTCATCGGCAATTTCGGCGACGGCACCATCAACGCCTTCGATGTCAACGGAACTTTCCTCGGCCAACTCGAGGATCAGACCGGCGCGGCCATTTCGAACGGCTCGCTTTGGGCTCTGGTGTTTGGCGCGGGAGGAACCGGTGATCCCAACACGCTTTACTTCACCGCCGGTCTTGCCAACGAAGGCCACGGTTTGTTCGGCGCGCTGGCAGCCGCCACTGAAGGAACCCAGGCCTTCTCGCTCGCTGCATCGCCGCAATCCGGCACCGTTGCCGCCGGTGGGTCCATGAACTTTACGCTCACGGTTACGCCCGCCAACGGCTTCTCCAATCTGGTGACCTTTTCGTGCGTGGCTCCCGCGGGGATCACCTGTGCCTTCAATCCGGCCACGGTGACTCCCGCGGGCAGCGCGGTGACCACCACTCTGACCGCGACCGTTGCGTCGGGTACGCGGCCTTATGGCGCAGCCACAACGATGGCGATGGCATTCACCGGACTCGGCGTGTTCGGCTGCTGCTTCTGCGCTGCTGGCGTGGGTGCGAATCGGCGGCGATTGTTCTCGCTGTTGCTCGGCGGATTCGCCAGCCTTCTGATCGCTGGAACGCTGCTCGCTTCGACAGGATGCAGCTCAGGGAGCAGCAGCCAGATGAATCTCGCGCCTGCCTCCGTCGTGGTCACCGCACAGTCGGGTGCACTGACGCAGATGACGACGATTAGCCTCACTGTGCAGTAGCCGCGGAGTCTCTCGGTCGTCGATGGACGAAAGGGCAGGTCGATGGATAAGTCGAGCGCAGAGGAGCGGAGCCGCTCAACCGCTTCGCTCTTCATTTTCTTGAGCGCAACTGAACTCGAACCTGGGCTGAGGAGTCTCTCGACCTTACCAACTTCCTGGTCACCTCCAAGGGTAACCATAGTAATTGAGGAGTGTTCCATCGTGAGCCGATGGAACTAATGGACTGTAATCAAGTAGATCCTAGTTCACCACGAAGGACAGAAGGAGACCCTGAAGGGGAGTCCCTTTGTGAATCCGAGGCCTTTGTGGTTGATGAATCAGGGCCAGGCTCTCGTCTTTCTAGGTGAAATGCTGTATGGACACGTCAAGACTAACCGAGGTAAAAGTCGTCATCGAAGGTGTGGGGTTTCGTCGTTGGTCAATACCAATCGGCGCATGTGGTACGCAAAGAACGGCCAAGGATATGGCTGTTAGGACACTACTGCGATGTTAGCGCATTGGCACACTCGATCGGTACTTGGACTGGACCCCTCGGCTGAGACAATCAGTTAAGCGACATTTCGCCGTTCGCTGCCGAAGCATTGTAGGGCGAGGTTGATAGTTGGCAGTATAGCTCCGGCTGGTGAAGCGGAAGCGGGCTCTGCTGAAGAGCAACCCGCCAGGAATAACCAGCTGGAGACTCATCCACGGCGATGAGCGGGGGCACGGTCGTGAGGTCGTGCCCTCATCGCATGGATAGATTTCCCCATGCCTCAGAAAACTCATACGGCCTCCTGCGCCAGTGCCGGTGTCAGCATCCGCGGCGACGATTGCAGGCGTTCGAACTCGCTGGGCGGACAATAGCCGAGAGAGGAGTGGAGCCGTTTTTGGTTGTAGATCTCCTCCAGAAACTCGCCGATGCGAGCCCGGGCTTCGGCCAGGTTGAGATACTCGCTGCGATAGACTTCTTCGCACTTCAGCGTCTTCATGAACGATTCACACGTCGCGTTGTCCCAGGGATTGCCGCGGCGCGACATGCTGATCCGGGCTTGGTGCACCTCTAACAAAGCGACGTAGTCGTGGCTGGCATACTGCACGCCCTGGTCGGAATGATGCACCCATCCGGGCGCGGGCCGACGCCGCGCCAGCGCCATCTCCAGCGCCGTCACCGCCAACCGGGCTTCCAGCGTGCTATCCAGCGCCCAGCCAATCGCCCGCCGCGAAAACGCGTCCAGTACAACCGCCAAGTAAATGAACTCTTCCAGCAACCGGATGTAGGTGATATCGGCTCGCCAGAGCTGGTTGACGCCGCTCACCACCAGCGCGGCCGCCAGGTTCGGATATACTTTCAACCCGTGAGCGGAGTCGGTGGTCGCCACAAACTTACGCCGCCGCAAACAGAGCAGGTTGTCTTCCCGCATCACCCGCTGCACCCGTTTGCGATTGACGGGCAGGCCGCAACGGCGCAACTCCGCCGTGATCCGCCGGCTGCCGTAGGTCGGCCACTCCAGCGCCACCCGCTGCACTTGAGCGCGCAGTTCCACGGGCGCAGATCGGGACCGGACTCCGCGCCGGTAAAACCCAGCCCGGCTGACTCCCGTCAACGCGCACATGCGGCGGATGGCGAGTTGAGTTCCGGCTTTCACTTCGTGCTCCACTTGTTGGTAGACGGTGCGCCGCCACTCGCGGCCCGCAGCTGGCGCTGTTGTTCTACATGCTGCAAGGCTCGCTTCAAAAAATCGATCTCCAGGACCTGCTGCCCGATCTTACGTTCCAACTCCGCGATTCGCGTCTCTTCCGCCCGTTTCTGCCCCACGCCGGGAAACGCCCGCTCCCCAAACTTATCGACATCGCGGCTCCAGCGGTACAGTTCCTGGCGGCTCACTTCCAGACTGCGCGCCACCAAGCCCGCCAGCTCTCCCGCACGCAATCGTTGTACCGCATCCAGCTTGAACTCCCTGGTGAACTTCCTTCGAGATCCCATCCAGTTTCCCCTTTCGCTGCATTTTAGGGCTTAACTGGTTGTCTCAAAATTGGGGTCCACTCCAACTCCTGGCTCTATCAGTCTTGACATATGTCTTGCCTTGCACTGCGGCTGCCGTTGTGTCTGCCGAAGACACGAACGATTCCTCAGGTCCGCCAACGTATCGCAGCACCGTCTCTGAAGTCAGGGTTACATTCTTCGCCACCGACGAAAACAATCATCCGCTCGAAACCCTGACGAAATCGGACTTTGCGGTCGTCGACAACGAACGGGTGGTGCGCAATTTCCGGAGCTTCACGCATTCTGATGAAACCTCGCACGACGTGGTTGTGCTGGTTGACCTGAGCGAGTCGGTCGCGTCGCGCTTTCGAGTTGCCATGAGCGATGTGCTGCAACTGGTGGCGCGGGAGCAGTCGATCCCGGATGACAACATCGCCGTTCTGTCTTTTGGAGGGGCGTCTGGGGGGACTTCCGGGGGAACGTTTGGCGGCTTGCGGCCCGCCATCCTCTGCTCGAGCGGTTGCCGTGCTGCGGACTCAGCGAGCAAACTCCTGGCGCTGAAGACCGGTGGCACGACGCCGCTGTTCGACGCGTTGGTATTCGCAGCCGATTTCATCTCGCATCATCGCCGCGCCGGGGCCCGGCCGGTCATGATTCTGTTCTCGGACGGGGACGACACCATCAGCATGGATTCTCCACGCGAGGCGCTGCAGGCGGTGCTGGACGCTGGCGCACTGATCTACTCCGTCGATATGGGGAAGGACCAAACCTCGGGCACCATGTTCCTGCGGCGAGTTTCAGAGGCTACGGGTGGGCGCTATTTCGCTGTTCCTCTGCGCCGCTCCCAGCAAGACGGCGCCGCCACGGTATTGAACGCTGTACTCGAGGATCTGCGCACCTCCTACGTGGTGACCTACGATGTGCCCAGCTACCAGGCTGGATTTCATTCTCTTCGCCTTTTGCCAACTCACAACCTCAACCTCACATTCCATAGCCGAAACGGCTATGACTACGAACCCAGCGGTCATTGATGGGAGACCATTGATGGAAGACCGATGATTGGAGACTTATGAAATCCACATGGCTATTGGCGCTTGTATGGATAATGACGGGCATTTCGGTAGCCTCGGCCGCGCCGATTGGTACCTATCAACATGGAACCGTGGTGCGCATGCGCATGGGCGACTGCATGCTCATGCACCGGGGCTTCATGAACCAGTTCGGCCCACCGCAAACCGCGATGGTCGAGGAAGGCTGCCCGGAATACACTCTGGTGACCGATAAGGTCGTGTATCTAATTGTGGGCAAGTCCTCCAATCAACTGGTGCCGCTCGCGGAAGTCATCGATTTTCGCATCCAGAACAAAGAATTGGCGGTGCGCGTGGATGATGCTCGCAAGGAATCCAAGTTCGTCATCAAGGAAATGACGCTGCGTTCGGAATGGGAACTCGTCCAGAAGCACATCGAAAATCAACTCGATGACTCGCAGCATCGGTCAGTGGACACATCGCTGGCGATGAGAAGCCGGGAGTAGGTGGGGACGTGGCTTCGCCCCATCATTACAAAAAGGAGGCGTTATGAAGCTCACAGGCAAAAAGGCTCTTATTACCGGCGGTAACAGTGGCATCGGTCTTGCCACAGCCCGACTTTTCATTGCGGAGGGCGCGCAGGTCGCCATTACTGGTCGCGACCAGAAGACGCTCGATGAAGCGATCGCCGAACTCGGATCGAGCGCGCGTGGCTACCGCGTTGACGTTACCATTGCGGAAGATCGCAAGCGGCTCTTCGCAGCCCTGGCCAAAGATTTCGGGAAACTCGACATTGTCTTCGCCAATGCCGGCATCACTGGGCGGACGCCTACGGGTTCGACTGACGAGGCCATTTTTGAGAACGTGATCCACACCAACCTAAATGGCGCTTTCTTTACGGCGAATTCAGCGGCGCCTCTGCTGAACGACAACGGCAGCATCATCTTTAATGGGTCGGTACATAACTATCTCGGCCAACCCGGCGTCGCCGCATATGCAGCCACGAAGGGCGGCCTCGTCTCGATGGCGCGTTCCATCGCCGCCGACCTTGCACCGCGCAACATTCGCGTGAACGTCGTCGGACCGGGCGCGATCAAGACTCCCATCTGGAAGCGCGGGCCCCGCGCCTCTATATCTGCAGATGAGTCCGCCAAGTTGGCGAAGTTCTTCTCGTCTGTCATTCCGCTGGGCCGTTGGGGCGAGCCGGAAGACGTTGCCAAAGCCGTGCTCTTCCTTGCCTCGGACGATTCCTCCTACGTCAACGCAGTCGAGCTGATGGTGGATGGCGGAACCACGGGTGCCCCGTTTGGAGCCCCCATTCTTCGCGGCTGACCGCACAGGGTTAAGGCATGGAGCAAAAGTAGGAAGGAAAACAGAATCATGAGCGAAACAGCAATCGTTAGCAGCGCACCCGGCGATCTTCATGACGGAGTTCGGATGTCCACGACGCCGGAAGGAGGTAGTTTGCTGGAACAGCTACGCGCGGCGTATCAAGGACTTGGTCGTGAGGAACAACGGCAAGTCAAGAGCCTTCTGGTGACGTTATCGAGGAGCAACAGCAATTTACTGTGCCGGAAAGAGAGCACTAATCGAAGCGGCACTTATGGCAAACAACCAGTGTTGGAGCGGTGCAGCGCGCGTTTGAGATATGGCACAGCGAGAGGACATCACCTAAAGCATTCTGCGCAAGAACAGCGAAATCACGAACTATGCCCTTTGAGACCAGCGTAGCGCGGGCAAGCGAGTCAACGTGGGCAACTGCTTTCGGCAACTGGACTTGCTCCGATGTTCACTCCTCGCGGCGGATCGCTTAGAAGCGAAACGAATACCCGACCCCAATAAGGTGATCTACTGCGGCCGACGATAGGCCCACTCCGACATGGAAATCAATCTGGTGCTGCTTCGCAAGTTTTAGTGCTGTTCCGAAATGCAGCAAGTGCCCTGGTCCCCCAACTTCCGGAAAGTCGCCTGTGGAAATGTTCGCGCGGGACCGCGTTGCGATAAGCATCCCGGACATATTCCTAGGGATCGCCTCGGCGCTCGATCAAGCCTCCGCCCTTTTCTCCTGCGTACTCGCCCAGACTGCTCGATCCCGGGCCCATTCGCGCAGGTTTGCAATCTCCTCAGCGCGCGTGATAGATAGCGGTACCGTCGACGAGAGCGCGGTGAGCAGGTCTTCGGTGCTTAGTTCCCGCTTGCGAGCGAAGGCGGCATAGAGGGCGGTTTGCACGGCCGACTCGATCTCCGCTCCCGAAAAACCCTTGGCCGCTGCTGCGACCCGGTCGATGTCGTAATCTGCGGGATTGCGTTTTCGCTTGGTTAATTGGATGGCGAAGACTTGTTTTCGTTCGGTTGCGCTCGGCAGGTCTACGAAGAAGAGTTCATCGAAACGGCCCTTGCGAATCAGCTCCGGCGGCAGCACGCTGACATTATTGCAAGTCGCAGCGACAAAGACGGGCGTTTTGCGGTCTTGCATCCAGGAGAGAAACGACGCCAATAATCGCGATGAAACGCCGGCGTCGGCGGATGCGGAATCGGCGCCGCTTCCGGCAAATATTTTTTCCAGTTCATCGATCCACAACACGCAAGGAGCAAGTCCCTCAGCGACCTTGAACACTTTCTGAATTCTCTTTTCTGTCTCTCCGATGAATTTGTCATAGATGGCAGCGGTATCAAACTTCACGAGAGGAATACCCCATTCGCCAGCGATGGCGCGAGCGCATAGACTCTTGCCGCATCCCTGCACGCCGAGAATGATGACGCCCTTTGGCGGATCGAGGCCGAACTGGAGAGCCTGTGCGTCCCAGGAATTTCGACGCTGCCCCAGCCACCTTTTCAAGTTGTCTAAACCGGCGACACTCGCCATGTCGTTGCTTGCATCCACAAACTCCAGCATCTCTGAGCGTTTGAGCAGAGCTTTTTTTGCTTCAAGAACGTCAGCGACGCACTCGGCGCAGACGGCGTAGCGCGCTACTACGGCTTGCGAGATCGCTCTTTCTGCTTCCTCTTCGGTCAAACCGAGAAGCCCTCCCGCCAGAATATCGAGTCCTGCGGCATCAAGCTTTCTTTGCACGGTGTGGTTTTTGTCGATGCGAAACAGGGTCTCATCCACGATCTGCCGCAATCGTTGACGATCCGGTAACGGGAGATCAAAGAATTCGACCAACCCCGCCAGTTCCGGAGGAATCAGGACGTGAGGGCCGGTGATTACAACCGTTCTACGGGTTGCGGAAAACTTCTGGCCCACATCGCGCAGCTTGCGGACCACGATTGCGTCTTCCATGTGCCGGTGAAAATCCTTGAGGATGAAAGTCGCCTCGATCGACACAGCCTCCAAATTTCCCAGCATCTGCGCGGGATCCTGACTGTTGTAAATTGCTTTGGTGTTCTGCTCGGATTCGCTTCGCCGAGTTGCGTCATAGCCGCCCGGAGGTAGAGCATCGTCGAACTGCGGATCGGGGGCGCTCGTGCCGGAGCGGGCCAGGCCGCTGGCGATTGTCCACTCAAATGTCGCGAGGTTCAAGTCGGCGCAAGCGGTTCGAACCATACGCACCGCCCGCAGTTCCTCTATTGTCTCCATCACCACGATGGGGGTGGAGGAATTGATCAGAACCTTCAGCCTATCCATAGGGGTTGAGGGCGACCTGGCGGGTGAATGCATATCTATTTGACCAGCAGCGACTTGCTCCCGTAGAATACAGTTTCGGTGCCACCGGAACATCTTGTTAGGGAATCTAGGAAAAACAAAGGTAATCAAGCCGCATGGCCAATCATTTTTCGGCGCTAAAGCGCGCCCGTCAGACAACGAAGCGTACCGCCCGCAATCGGGCCAATTCCTCGCAACTGCGCACCGCTCTGCGGAGCCTGCGCGAGAGCCTCGAAAAAGGCGACAAAGCCGCCGCTGGCGAGACCTACCGGCAGACCGTGTCGGCGCTCGACAAGGCAATCCAAAAGGGTGTTGTGCACGAAAACACGGCTTCGCGCTACAAGTCCCGCCTGTCGGCGCGACTGAACGCTCTTAAGTAGATACTCATCTAGGCTTTGCAGTAGGTGCTGGAAGGGTTACCGCCGGGTCGCAAATTGTTCTTGACCTTCACCAGCGCTTTGTTATACTTAGCCGTTCTCTGGGCATGAAGGCAGTTTTCTGACGGTCCCGACGAACCTCCGCCCGCGATGTGGAACTCCTTGAGGATTTGAGCAACTTTCGGGTCGGACGGGGCATCTATTTTAGTAAATCTGGCAAATCCCTTTGAACCTGGCCCGAATTGCGGCTGGGCAACCGACATCGACCATCACGCAGGGACCAGACGATGGGATCTTAACCTAAGTGATTCCTTTTCAAGGAGAAAGAACGAACATGCGTTCTGATCGCGTATTTGATGCTCTACATACTTTGCGGAACCGGTATATGCTTTGCCAGCTTGCCTCGAAGGCAACGCGCAAGTTTCATAAGCCGAACACCCGCATCCAGGAAACCATGAATCAGGTATTTGACAAGATCGCCGATGCGGAACGTCATGACATCCTGAGCGAACCCGAGAACTTTGCCGAAGCACAACGGCGAGCTGCTTAAGCAGCTCCGCCGTGTGCCCGCACGGCGGCAAAGCAATCCATCCCCGCGAGAGAAAAAGATAATCCCTCCCGAAGAAAATAATCCACGTAGGTAAATATGACCATCGCCGAACTTAAAGAAAAAAACATTACCGAGCTGACCAAGATCGCCCGATCCTTGGAACTGCCGGGCGCCAGCGGACTCCGCAAACAGGACCTCATCTTCAAGATCCTGCAGGCGCAAAGTGAAAAAGAAGGACACATCTTCGCTGAAGGTGTGCTGGAGATCCTCCCTGACGGATACGGCTTCCTGCGCTCGCCCGACTACAACTACCTGCCCGGGCCAGACGACATTTATGTGTCGCCCTCGCAGATCCGCAAGTTCGACCTGAAAACCGGCGACACCATCAGCGGCCAGGTGCGGCCTCCGCATGAGGGCGAGAAATATTTTGCGCTGGTTAAGATCGAGGCGGTCAATTTCGAGTCGCCGGACGAGGCCCGCAACAAGATCCTGTTCGACAACCTGACGCCGCTGTATCCGCAGGAGCGGTTGAAGCTGGAAACGGTGAAGGAAAACATCAGCGCCCGCGTCATGGACCTGCTCACGCCGCTAGGCAAGGGCCAGCGCGGCCTGATCGTCTCTCCGCCTCGCGCCGGCAAGACCATGCTGCTGCAGAACGTAGCGAACTCGATTACGTCGAATCATCCCGAGGTCGTCTTGATGGTGCTCCTCATCGACGAGCGCCCGGAAGAAGTCACCGACATGCAGCGCTCGGTCAAAGGCGAGGTCATCTCCTCGACCTTCGACGAGCCCGCCGCCCGCCACGTCCAGGTTGCGGAAATGGTGATCGAAAAAGCGAAAAGATTAGTCGAGCACAAGCGCGATGTCGTCATCCTGCTGGATTCCATTACGCGCCTGGCCCGCGCTTATAACACGATCGTTCCGCCCTCGGGCAAGGTGCTCTCGGGAGGCGTGGATTCGAATGCTTTGCAGCGTCCGAAGCGTTTCTTTGGTTCGGCCCGCAACATTGAAGAAGGCGGCTCACTCACCATCATCGCCACCGCCCTCATCGACACCGGGTCGCGCATGGACGACGTGATCTTTGAAGAATTCAAGGGCACGGGCAATTCGGAAATCATCCTGGATCGCAAGCTGGTCGATAAGCGGACGTTCCCGGCTATTGATATTCAGCGCTCGGGCACGCGTAAGGAAGAGCTGCTGATTCCTAAAGAGGATTTGCAGCGCATCTGGGTGCTGCGCAAAGTGCTGAACCCGCTGTCTCCGGTTGAGGCTATGGAGTTGTTGATCGAGCGGCTGGCTAAGGCGGGGTCGAACAGCGAATTTTTGGCGAAAATGAGCCAGTTGTAGCTGGCGGGGTAGCGGCTGTCCATTGTACGTACAATGTTCCACGTGGAACATGGCAAATATGTACGTACATCAACGGACGGGATGGGGCAAGGCTCCGGCGCACAAAAAGCGAAAATATTGGGGTTTGATCACGTGTTTGCGTGACCTATAGTCAGGAAATGTGCTTAAGCCTGTTTCCCAAGTCATTGATAATGCTGAGGGGCGTGTGTGACTAAATAGGCACATGCAGGTAATAGTTTCACTGTAATTTTGACACACATCATGATTTTGGCTCGAGGAGCGGTGGAATCCCGGATCTTGGCCTGGGGCTTACGATGAAGATCCGACCTCCGGCGGCCCATGGTCGGTGGATGTCAGCGGCAACTGGCGGCTGACGTTTACCTTTGAGGGGGAAGATGCCGTGTTGGTGGACTATCGCGATTACCACTGAGAGGTTTTTATGCGTATGCACAATCCGCCACATCCGGGAAGAGTTCTACGAGAGTTTTTGGGGACGAGGTCGGATACAGACACCGCTAAGCACCTTGGGGTAACTCGGGTCGCCCTGTCACGCATCCTGAATGGCAGCGCGGGAATTTCCGCAGACATGACGCTGAAGCTGGCGGATGCCCTTGGCACCAGCCCCGAACTATGGATCGGCATGCAGACACAGTACGATCTGTGGCGAGCATCCCGGCACCGCCGCAAAAGGGTGGCGCCGTTCTTCGTGGGAGCAGGGCGCCCGCAATCGATATCCACCGCTCGGGCACGCGCAGCCGAGAGAAGGCGGTAACATGAACAACATGGACATGCTAGAAAAACATATGATCGATCTCCACGATGCTATCGAGGAGTCGTACGCGAAAGCACGCTACATGCCCTGCCTGGTCCTCCTCTACTCGGGAATCGATGTGGCAGCATCCCTGGAGCCAAGTTCGGGTAGTGGAGTAGGTGATCGTTTTTAAGAAATGGGCAGACCGGTACATGCTCAAATCTGGTTCGCTGAAGTGCACAGCGACAGATCTGTTTGCCGCCAGATGTGCGGTGGTTCACACCTTTACCCCCGAATCTGATCTCTCCAAGGGAGGCAAAGCGCGGGTGGTCGCCTACGCATTCGGGGCCGCTAAGCTCGATAAATTGGACAAAGCCTCAGACATTTCGGCTCAAAGTCGACAGGTGAATGTGCACGCGAGAGCGTCGATCGATGCGTTCTACAATGGGTTCAGAACATATCTTGAAGAGGTGCGAGGAGATAAGGCGAGGTTTCGAGAACTTCAACGAACGGCCGGTCTGTGGACGGTCAGCATGAGTCCTACGACGATCGATGATTACTTAGAAATAGAAAGGCGTCTCAGCTCGCAACCGCCCTGATGGTTAGTTGACTAAAACGGCTTCCTATAGGGCATGGTTGAAGGGTACAGATGAGCGTTGAGTTTGGCTTCTATCCGCTGCCGCTCAACACTGACTACGGGGACTTCCGGATCAAGACACGCGATGACTTGGAGTCCGTCGTCAAAGCTGTTGAGTCCAGCCCATTCGTGGAGGGAGAGTGGATCTACTCCCCGCCCAGACAGGTGCACGTCTTCGGAACCGATTCGATCAAGGTTCTCCCGTATCCTTCGCGTGTTTTTGGCCTCCCAAAGACACACACTCTGAGCCATAAGACGGATGATCCTGAACGTCTTCGCTTCTTGGTCTGGTGCTTTGGCTTCTTCGTCGGGATGAGAATGTCCGACCAGGAAGCGGGCTTTCTGGATGCGACACCGATCAAGCCAGGCGTGAGCAACGATATTGTTTGGTTCGGCGATAGCCTGATGATTGCTCTTGCTACGGCGGACGACTTCTTCACGGCCAACGCCACCGCCGCTAAGGTTGGACGCACCATCAGAGCTGCGATGCACTCTTACTTGGCATCGGACGTGCCCATGCTCTTGGACTATGAGAGGTTCATCCATCTGTACACGGCAATCGATGCCTGTTACGCGGCTCAGGTACTCATTGCCGGTCCGCCGAAAAAGAGACAGTCCCATGCGGAGCGAATCGCGTACCTATGCGAGGAGCTTGGCATCCCGGGGCCTTGGTGGGCCGATCGCAACAGCGCTTTTGTCGCGAAGCAGCGCAATGAGACATTGCACGAGGGGCTCTTTTTCGACGAGCCATGGGGGTTCTCCGTTTTTGGCGGACATCAGCATAACGACCCGAAGCAGCATATGCTGTTGCTCGAGATGCAAAAACTGACCTGCCGTATTGTGATTGCCCTCATTGGAGTTCAAGATCGTGAATACCTCACGTCCTCAGTATCGGATCGCCAGCGGCATGGTCTTCGGCTCAAGGTCTAGGTCTTTGTGGTTGGGGATGGTCAACGTCTGCTTACCGCTTCCCGCTGTACAATATCCCCATGAAGCACTACACGCTGCCGATTATCATCGAACGCGATGCGGAGGGCTTCTATGTCTCCTGCCCGCCGCTCCAAGGCTGTTACAGCCAGGGAGACACCTACGATGAGGCTTTGAGCAACATCAAGGATGCAATCCGGCTGCACCTCGAAGACCGGCAAGCCGACCACGAAGAACTCGCCGAACCTAAATCCTTCAGCCTGTCTACCGTTGAAATCTCAGTCTGATGCCGAGGCTACCACGGGTTACCGCACGCGAAATCATCGCCGTGCTCGAAAAGAAGGGGTTTCTGTTAGCTCGGCAGAGCGGAAGCCACATGATTTACAAGGACGCTGCGGGGAAACGTGTGACCGTGCCCTTCCATGCCCAGAAAATTCTCCACCCGAAACTGTTGCGGAGCATCATGCGCGACGCCGGAATTGGAGCGGAAGAGTTAGAAAGCCTTTTGTGATATTCGGAGAGGACCTTAAGTTTCGGCATGCGCCAACGGCTCAAGTTCAAAGCTCGCCAGGACGGAAGGATTGTCGGCCAGGCCAAAGTCGGCGAGGTTTTCACCTTCCAACTGGAGAGCAATCGCTTCCCTCAGATTCTGCGCGAGTTCGTCCAGCGTTTTTCCCTGAATAACTACGGGCAAGTCGAGGCACTCGGCGACGAAATGACTCTCGCCTTTGAAAATGTGAACTTGGATAATTTTCTTCATCTTGCGCCATGGTAACCCCTCGCCCCTGGACAATCAATCTCGCAGTATCCGATTTGCGGCGCTCTTGCGGACCGGTAACCCCACTACCGCCCCGGACGAATCCGTGATTAAATCACAATTCGAAATCTAAGGAGGCGGGATGCAGTTGCGCCTGGAGAGCCGCCCGGTCGGCGATGTCCTCTTGATTCAGTGTCAGGGACGGATCGTGGCTGGGAATGAAGTCTATACGTTACACGCTCAGGTGGGAGACTCCTTCGTCAAGTACAGCGACGTGGTGCTGCAACTCGACCAGGTGGAGTTTATCGACAGCAGTGGACTGGGAGCGTTGGTGCGCCTGATGCAAGCGGCACGCGCTAAGGGCGGAGACCTCAAACTCAGCGGAGTGCCACCGAAGATCCTCAAGACGCTGGCTATGACCAACCTGCTCGCGCAATTTGAAACCTACGAATCGGTCGAAGAAGCGATCACGGCCGCCTATTTAGGCTCGCGCTATTCGCGCGGAAAAGCCGGCGACGCCAGGCCGCGCATGCTCTGCGTTTCTGAATCGACGGATGTGGGCACGTTCCTGCGGGAGGTGCTGTGCGGTGCCGGATACAACGCCTTGACCACTGCGACCGTCGACGACGCGCGCATCCTGCTCAAGGCGACGAAGGCGAAGCTGGTGGTGATTTCCGCGCGCATGCAATCTGTGCATGGCAGGCCGACGCGCAAGGTGCTGGAGGAAATCGATCCGGCCGTCTCTCTCCTCGTTTTGGATGAGAACTTTGCCAGCCAAGATCCGGGAGAGGCGGCGGAGAAACTCTTGAGCGACGTTGGCAGCCGGCTGGCGGCTTCGGGCTTGAGTTCGAGTTCCAACTAACTACTGGAGCGGATGATCGCCGCTCCCGCTTCAATCGTCTCGCTTCCTTAGGGACAGCCGCCTTCCTCTCTTCGCTTGGGACCTTTCCTGTCTTGCACAGCTCGAATCTTGGTTCAGAATTGCGGCTCTTCGAGCTGGGGCGGGCGAGGGCGCCCGCCCTACACTTGCAATTCGCTTACTCTGAACTTATTCGCATCCCGTAGAACGAACGGTAGACGAAGAAGACTGAGACTGCGAAGAAGGCAATCGCCAGGATGTGCGTCAGCCCGGTGCCCTGGTTGCGGGCTAGCGAGACGGCCAGTTCGACCGCCAGCAGTCCGAAGAGCGTGGTGAATTTGATTACCGGGTTCATGGCCACTGAAGATGTGTCCTTGAAAGGATCGCCAACTGTATCGCCGATTACCGTGGCGTCGTGCAGCGGTGTGCCTTTCTGCTTCAGTTTGGTTTCTACGATCTTCTTGGCGTTGTCCCAGGCGGCGCCGGCGTTAGCCATGAAGATGGCCTGATAGAGACCGAAGATCGCAATCGAGATCAGGTAGCCGATGAAGAAGAACGGCTCCACGAAGGCGAAGGTCAGGGTCGCGAAGAAGATCGCGACAAAGATGTTGAACATGCCTTTCTGGGCGTACTTGGTGCAGATCTCAACTACCTTTTTGCTGTCGGCGACGGAAGCCTTCTCCGCGCCTTCGAGATGGATGTTGGCCTTGATGAACTCCACGGCGCGATAGGCGCCGGTCGTCACGGCCTGCATGGATGCGCCAGTGAACCAATAGATCATGGCGCCGCCGGTAATCAGGCCTAAGAAGAAGGGAGCGTGCAGCAAGGAGAGCTTCTCCACATTCGCGGTCAGGCCGTTGGTCAGGGCCATGATGATGGAGAAGATCATCGTCGTAGCGCCGACTACGGCGGTTCCAATCAGCACCGGTTTGGCGGTCGCCTTGAAGGTATTGCCGGCGCCGTCGTTCTCTTCCAGCAAGTCCTTGGAGCGGTCGAAGTTTACGTCGATGTTGAAGTCCTTCTTGATCTCCGCCTTGACGTTGGGCACCTGCTCGATCAGCGAAAGTTCATAGACGGACTGCGCGTTGTCAGTAACCGGGCCGTAGGAATCGACGGCGATGGTCACCGGGCCCATGCCGAGGAAGCCGAAGGCCACCAGGCCGAAGGCAAACACCGGCGCGGCAATCATGGTGGCCGCTACTCCCAAGCCCATCTGGCTGAAGAAGTAGGCAATGGACATCAGTGAGACCATCGCCAGTCCCAGCCAATAACCGGAAAAGTTTCCGGCGACAAAACCAGAGAGGATGCCGAGCGATGCGCCGCCCTCTTTGGCCGAAGTGACCACTTCGTTGACGTGGCGGGATTCCACCGAGGTAAAGACTTTGACCAGTTCAGGAATCAGCGCTCCCGCCAGCGTTCCGCAGGAGATGATCGAAGCCAGCTTCCACCACTGTGAGGTGTCACCACCCAGGCTGGGGATGATGTAATACGAAACAATGTAAGTGGCAATGATCGAAACAATCGAAGTGAGCCAGACTAGTGTAGTAAGCGGTGTTTCAAAATTCATGTGGTCAGCGTGGGCGTAGCGGGCTTTCGCAATGGCGCCATTGATGAAATAGGCAAGTGCGCTGGAGACCAACATCATGATGCGCATCACGAAAATCCAGACCAGCAACTGCACCTGGATGGACGGATCCTTGACACCGAGCAAAATAAAGGCAATCAGCGCGACGCCAGTCACGCCATAGGTCTCGAAGCCATCGGCCGAGGGACCGACCGAGTCGCCGGCATTGTCGCCGGTGCAATCGGCGATCACGCCGGGGTTGCGGGCATCGTCTTCTTTAATCTTGAAGACGATTTTCATCAAATCGGAACCGATATCGGCAATCTTGGTGAAGATGCCGCCCGCGATACGCAGCGCCGCCGCACCCAGCGATTCGCCGATGGCGAATCCGATGAAGCACGGGCCGGCATAGTCTCCCGGCACGAAGAGCAGGATGAAGAGCATGATCAGCAGTTCGACCGAGATCAACATCATGCCGATCGACATTCCGGCCTCGAGCGGAATCTGATAGACCGGGTAGGGCTTGCCGGGCAGGGAAGCGAAGGCGGTCCGCGAATTGGCGAAAGTGTTGACGCGAATGCCGAACCACGCCACGCCATAGCTGCCCGCGATTCCCACCAGGCTGAAGATGAGGATGATCACCACGCGAGCAATTTCAAAATGCCGCAGCACGCCAAAGTACACGGCGATAATGATCGCGATAAAAACCCAGAGCAACAGCAGGAATTTGCCTTGCGTGATCAGATAGGTCTTGCAGGTTTCGTAGATCAATTCGGAAATCTCGCGCATGGCGCGATGCACGGGCAGATTCTTCAGTCGCATGTAGATGGCCATGCCGAAGCCGTATCCGAACAGACAGAATAGAAGCCCAACCATCAACAGGCGATGTCCGTTCACGCCGAGGAACGAAACCGAAGAAAGGTCAGGCAGCTTCAAGGCCGCCTCGCCGCCTTCTTCTGTAGCCGGGGCTGCGTGTTGCGCCAGCGCGTAGCCGGCAGTCAGAAGCAGCAGAGTGGCAAGGGTTGCTGAAACCCTTACAAAGCGTCTTGTCGCAAACCATCTTGTTGCAAACCAGTGTCCTACGGACGCAAAATTGACGTTGCAAGTGCGCATTAAATCCTCCTCAGGATCCTATTCAGGGGTCACGGCGTGTAATTTTGCTCCGGCGCGTTAACCGCTCCCGGGAGGATTCTATCCGCCACAGATACGGCCGCCACCGGAGTTCTGAACATGCTCCGAACGCGCTTCCACCGCCAGGCATAACAATAAAAGAGGAGTGCCGATTTGGCCGCGCCGGAAAAACTTGTGCCTCGGCACATAGCCCCAGGACCAGACTACACACCGCCGCACAAAGCACCGTTTATAGCACCTTGCTGGAAGCCGGGTCAATGATGAGCATCACAAGACGATGGGTCAGTTTTCTCAAGCCCCTTCAAGCATGCGATTTCGCGGTCGGTTGTGGTCCGAGCTCAAAGCTCGAAGCGGAGATTCCCGCCCGAAACGGGCGGCTTCCGTATAATTGAGCATCTGCCATGCCAGCCTCCCTTGACACGATTGTCGCCGCCACGCGCCGGCTCATATCCCAACGCGTATCTGCGAGTCGGCGAGACTCCAGCCTGCGGGCGCTGGAAGACGCGGCCGCGGCGCACACTCCACGGGGATTTCGGAAGCAGCTGCGGCGAGTGGCTCAGGAGGAAAGCGCGATCGCCGTTATTGCCGAACTGAAAAAGGCCTCGCCCTCAAAAGGATTGATTCGCGCCGATTTCAGACCCTCCGAACTCGCTCGCGATCTCGAGCGGGCAGGCGCGGCCGCACTGTCGGTGTTGACCGATGAACAATTTTTCCAGGGCTCGCTGGACTATCTGCGCGAAGCGTCGTCCAACTGTTCTCTTCCTTGCTTGCGCAAAGATTTCATCATCGATGAAATCCAGATCGTCGAAGCCAGAGCAAATCACGCCGACGCCATTCTGCTGATTGTTGCCGCACTCGATCAGAAAGAATTGGTAGCGCTGGCCGGGATCGCGCGAGCTCACAGCCTCGACGTTTTGTGCGAAGCGCATGACGAACCGGAACTGCAACGCGCGCTCGATGCGGGGTGCGACTTGATTGGCATCAACAGCCGTAATCTGCGCACCTTCGAAGTCAATCTCGAAACCGCATTCCGGCTCGTGGAAAAAATACCCGCCGCCTGCGTCCGCGTGGCCGAAAGCGGCATTCGATCGGGCGCAGACTTAGCTCGTTTGCGATCCGCCGGCTACGAAGCGTTCCTGATCGGCGAATCGTTGATGGGAGCGGAAAGGCCAGGCGAAGCGCTGGCAAAATTAATGGATGAAGCAAGAATAGTGGTCAGCGGATAGCTCGTAATGAACGGAGTGCGTATGCCTCAGGGGCTAAAGCCCTCGTCGTTATTGGGCGGCACGGCTGAAGACGTGCCCTACCCTTAGAATTTATGAGATCGCTTCTAATTGGTTTCACTGACAACTGGTAGCTGACAACTGTTCGTATGACTTGGATCAAAATCTGCGGAATTACGAACCTTGACGACGCGCTCGCGGCCACTGATGCGGGCGCGAACGCACTCGGCTTCGTCTTCCATCCGCAAAGCCCGCGCCACGTTACTCTAGAAAACGCAGGTTCGATCATCGCCAGACTTCCGCAGCAAATCGAAAAAGTCGGCGTTTTCGTCAACCAGACCTCGGATCAGGTGCGTGACGCCGTTAAACAGGCAGGTCTGACAACTGTGCAATTGAGCGGCGACGAGAGCGTGGAATTTAGCCGTACCCTCTTCCAGGAACTTGCGAACGGATCGAAACGCCCCACGATCTTCCACTCCTGGCCTGCGAACGTTTTCGCCGTGCCAGAGGGACAATCTGTGGGATGGGATCCGGTTGCGGTTGGCCTGGTAGAGCCAGACGAAGCTTATAAGGGCAAACGCGTGCACAAAATCCACGTCGCCCAGAACGGTGACCTCTTCCTCGAGACCCACGGCTTTCGCCCCGGCGTGATCTCGGGCGTGTTGCTCGATTCCTCGACCGCGGAAAAACCGGGCGGCACCGGAAATACTTTCGACTGGGAACGCGTCCAACCCTGGGCCGGAATCATCAACAGCATCAGCAAGCTGATCGTCGCCGGCGGCTTGCGTCCGGGCAATGTGCAGGACGCGATCCACCTTCTCCATCCGTGGGGCGTGGACGTTTCCTCCGGTGTCGAACACGCGCCAGGCAATAAGGATCCCCGAAAGGTGCGCGCCTTCGTCCGTGCCGTGCGGGCCATGGAAGAGGCGAGTTGACGATGGCGACCGCGCCCGCAGCCAAAAAAGCCCATAGCCAGTTGCCTCCGCCAAAAGCCGCCATGGCAGGCCGTTTCGGCGCTTACGGCGGGCGCTACGTTCCGGAGACGCTGATGGCGGCGCTCGAAGAACTGGAGAGCACATACGAAAAAGCCAAGCGCGATCGCAAATTCCAGCAACGCCTCGATCAACTGCTGAAGACGTACGCTGGACGCCCTACGCCGCTGTTTTTCGCCCGCCGCCTGACCGCAAAACTTGGCGGCGCGAAAATTTATCTCAAGCGCGAGGACCTGCTCCACACCGGCGCGCACAAAATCAACAACTGTCTCGGGCAGGGCCTGCTCGTTGAGCGCATGGGCAAGCATCGCGTGATCGCGGAAACCGGCGCCGGTCAGCATGGAGTCGCGACGGCTACGGTTTGCGCTTTGCTCGGCTTCGAGTGCGTGGTTTATATGGGCACCGAGGACATGCGGCGCCAGGAGCTCAACGTCTTCCGCATGAGGCTGCTTGGCGCGGAAGTTCGCGGCGTCGAGTCCGGATCGCGCACCCTCAAAGACGCCATCAACGAAGCCATGCGCGACTGGGTCACCAACGTCCGCACCACGCACTACCTGCTCGGCAGCGTGCTCGGAGCGCATCCCTATCCAACCATGGTGCGCGACTTTCATCGCGTCATCGGACGCGAAGCCCGCGCCCAAATCCTCAAAGCCGAAGCCAAGCTGCCCAAGGCGATCATCGCCTGCGTTGGCGGAGGATCGAATTCCATCGGCATCTTCTACGACTTCCTCAAAGACAAGAAAGTCGAGCTTATCGGAGTCGAAGCCGGCGGTCGAGGTTCGGCGCTAGGAGAACATGCCGCGCGTTTCCGCGGAGGCTCGCCCGGCGTGCTGCAGGGAACTTATTCCTATGTGCTGCAGGACAAGTTTGGCCAGATAGCGACGACGCACTCGGTCTCTGCCGGACTGGACTATCCGTCGATCGGGCCTGAGCACGCTATGCTCAAAGATACCGGGCGCGCTTCATACGTTCCCGCATCCGACGCCGAAGCGCTGGAGGCTACCATGCTGCTCGCCCGCACCGAGGGCATTATTCCGGCCTTGGAGTCCGCGCATGCGGTCGCTGAGGTCATCAAGCGCGCCCCGAAGATGAAGAAGTCAGAGGTTGTGATCGTCAACATTTCGGGCCGTGGCGACAAGGATATAGGAATTCTGCGGGAGAACTTGAAGTTGGAAGCAAATTGTCAACCAGCATGAGACCCGGAATGGGAGTGGCAAAGGCGTTGCTGACCGTGGCAGCGATGGCGCTGCCGACGATGATGGTCTGTGGCTGCGGGCGTACGCCCTTGAAGCCGGACCAGGACGTCGCCAGCACAGAAAAGGACCTCCGCGAGCACCTGCCGGTGGGAAGTCCCAGGTCGGACGTTGTCGCATATCTCGACAGGCGCGGCATCGAGCATTCCCATATCGCCGCTAACCAGACTGAAATGTCGATGATCCGCGGCGTCGCTAAAAACTGGCTGGTCCGGACCGACATTCAGATCGTGTTCAAATTCGATGACACGGACACGAAACTCGTCAGCTACTCAGTGCGCGAGATCTTAACGGGACCTTGAGTATGTTGAATTGGCTGATCAAAACAATCTACTGACCATAACCGATCGCTAAGCCACATGCCCTTTCATTTCGAAAATAAGCCATCGCTCATCGACGGGTGGCCCAGCCCAGCGCATTCAAGATAAATCGTGAGGGTGCCCCGTCCAAGCTGCGCTTGGGCGGGATTTTCGCAGTGTTAGCCGTGGTGGGCTACTTCGACGCCGCGACTGCTTGTTCCAGAGTTTCCCGAATAAAACGCGTATACGGGATACCGCGCGCCTTTGCGCGAGCTTTCACTGCCGCGAGCAATGGCTTCGGTACCCGCATGTTGATCTGTTCTTCCTTCTTCTCGAACTCAAAGTGTGCCGGCTTAAACTGTGAGAAATCGAGATTGGACAGGTCTTGGGCCAGAAATGCCTCGGCCTGCTTATCGGTTCTTAGCCGTGGCACCTTCCTTCTCATAGGCCGCTTTTTCATAAGCTGCAATCTCCCTGGCATGCATATACCGAGCGGTGACCGGGCGGATCAAACGGCGTCCACTTGTCGTGCGCATCGTGAAAGCCACGAATAGCGGCCTTCCCGCGTTTGTTTTCCCGACTGCAATCAAACGATCCTCGTATGCCGAGTGCTTTGGGTCGGGGGCAATGCGAGGATCGCCCATCAACAGAGCTTCAATCTCCGCGATCGACACCCCATGTTTTTGGCACTTGGCCCGGTTGCCACGGTCCCAGTCAAATCCGCTGACCTGTAGAATCATGATAACATCAATCTATACAAATGTATATACGCAAGTCTGATCATAAATCTTACAGGTTGGGCAAGATGGAAGCAAAGGAAAGCTGGTGCCCCAGGTTCGCGCGCGTTTTTTTTCGCGCGCTAACCTGGGTATTACTCCCTACTTCGCCGCCGTCACCGCCTGTTTCCGGGCCGGTGGCCCAGTCAAGCGCTTCTCCGGCCGCAACCTCACGCAAAGCCATGACAAGCAGTTGCCGATGCCGGAAACAGAATGCTATCGTTCTAACATCAGTTGAAGGACTCAGAACTTATGACCGGAATCCAGTTCGTCACCGATGAGAAGGGCCGCAAGGTCGGGGTCCTCATCGACCTGAAAAAACACGGCGCCCTCTGGGAAGATTTCTGGGACGGTTTTGTCTCTGAATCGCGGCGGAAAGAAAAGGGCATTCCTTACGAGCAATATCGCGCGGCCCGCCGGAAACGCGCACGCCCCCGTGGCTAACTATTCGCTCGAAATCAAACACTCGGCGCAGAGGGAATTGGACGCTCTGGACGATGCAGTGTTCCTGCGAATTGACCGCAAGATCTTGACGCTCGCCGACAATCCTCGGCCTGCAGGATGCAAGAAACTGAGAGGCCACAAGGATCAGTGGCGCATTCGAGTTGGTGACTGGCGCGTAGTTTATCTCATCGATGATGAAGCGAAGCTGATCACTATTACGCGAGTCGCCCACCGCCGCGAGGTTTACGAATAAGAGCGCCACCTCATGCCCTTCCACTTCGAAAATAAGCCATCGCTCATCGCCTACGTAACCTGCGGCGACCCCGACCTTGCCACCACGCGTGAAATCATCCTCGCCGCCATCGACGCAGGCGCGAGCGTGATTGAGCTCGGAGTCCCCTTCAGCGATCCGCTTGCCGATGGCCCTGTTATTCAGCGCGCCAGCGAGCGGGCGCTTAAGCACGGAACGTCGCTGCAGCACGTGCTCACGCTCGCCGCCGAAATTCGCGAACATTCCCAATCCGTCGGCCTGGTGATTTTCTCCTACCTCAATCCCATCTTGCGCATGGGCCTGCCGAAGTTCTGCCAGGTGGCTCGCTTTGCCGGAATTGATGGAACACTGATCACCGATCTGCCTGTCGAAGAATCGGCCGAGTATCTGCGCGAGGCTCGCAAGAATGACCTCGCAACCATTTTTCTGGCTGCGCCCACCTCGACCGATCAGCGTTTGAAGATGATCGGCCAGGATTCGACGGGGTTTATTTATGCGATCTCCCGCACCGGCATCACCGGCGCGCGGCAGCAGATGACCGGAGACGCCCGGGCCCTGGTCAAGCGCATTCGCCGTTTCACAAAGCTTCCGGTGGCTGTCGGCTTCGGAATCTCGACCCCGGCGCAATTCGCGGCTGTCGGCAAGTTCGCTGAAGGGGCGGTCGTGGGCAGCGCCATCGTGCACGCCATCGAACAAAATCCCGGACGGGAAGCCGCGACTGTGGCAGAATTTGTGAGGCGGCTCTTAGCTCTTGGCTGTTAGCTTTTGGCCGAAACATCCTAGATTCTTTTGGTTTCGATGCCGAAGCCCCGAAAAAGGGGCGTCTGATTTCGACGTACTTAAGGCATCGCTAAAGCGATGCCCTGATACGGAGGCCGGCTTTTTCCGCAACCTGTTAGGATTTCGAAGCGTGAGCTAAAAGCTAAAAGCTAAAAGCTAAAAGCCCAGAGCTTCCATGGACATTTCCGATTGGCGCAAGAAAATCGACGACCTGGACCGCAAACTAGCGGTGCTGCTCAACGAGCGCGCCGCCGCGGTAGTCGAAATTGGACGGCTGAAACGCGATACCGGTCTGCCTATTTACGAACCGGGCCGCGAGCGCGAGGTGATCGACAATGTGCAGCGCAGCAGTACCGGTCCATTAGGCGAGCGCGATCTAGCGCAGATCTACGAGCGAATTATTGACGTAATGCGCAGCATCGAAAAACACGAAATCGTTCCCGGCTCCGGACACACGGTTCGCGACACGGAGATCGATTCGCAACTGAATGAATAGAACTGACCTGATAAATGGTGATTAAGTGTCGGCAAAAGGCGTTAACCACAGGGTGCACAGGGGCACACGGAGGACCCCGGGGACTTAATCAGAACTTCCCTAGAGCATTTTGAGCCGAGCTGCGGACGTGACTGCCCGCGTGCTCCGGCCGTGGAAAACGAGCGCTCTTATGATTGTCGCAATGCAAGATTCGGCCAGTGAAGATCAGATCCAGCACGTGATCGATCAACTGGTCCAATTCGGCTTTGAAGTCCACCGCTCCACTGGAGAGCGCCAGACCGTTCTCGGCGGCGTCGGCGTTCCTCATAATTTCGACGCCAGCGAAGTCGAAATGATGCCGGGGGTGCAGGCAGTTCACCGCATCACTTCACCCTACAAACTAGCCGGCCGCAGTTTTCGTCCCGAAGGTACCATTGTGAAATTTGCGAACGGGATTGAAATCGGCGGCAAGAAAATCGTCGTGATGGCCGGGCCCTGCTCGGTCGAATCGCGCGAGCAACTGTTCACCGTCGCCGGATTGATCGCCAATGCCGGAGCGCGCGTTCTCCGCGGCGGCGCCTTCAAGCCCCGTTCCTCTCCCTATTCGTTTCAGGGACTCGGCGCTGACGGCTTGAAATTACTCCGCGAAGCGGGCGATCGCTTCAAGCTGCTCGTCATCAGCGAAGTCATGGAGATCTCGCAGATTGAGCTGATGTTGCCTTACATCGACATCTTTCAGGTGGGGGCGCGCAACATGCAGAACTTTAACCTGCTGCGCGAACTGGGCAAGATCCGCAAACCCGTGCTGCTCAAACGCGGCATCGCGGCCACTATCGAAGAACTCCTGCTCTCCGCTGAATACCTGCTCGCCGGCGGCAACTACGAAATTATTCTCTGCGAGCGCGGCATCCGTACTTTCGAAACGTACACGCGCAACACCATGGACATTTCCGCGATTCCGATCATTCATAAACTCTCGCACCTGCCCATGACCGCCGATCCGTCGCATGGCACGGGACGGCGCGATAAAGTCGCTCCCATGGCGCGTGCCTCCGTGGCCGCCGGCGCCGATGCGTTGCTTATAGAGGTTCACCACCAGCCGGACAAAGCGCTTTCCGACGGCGCGCAGTCGCTTTATCCGGAACAATTTGCGCAGTTGATGGACGAGCTCCGCATGATCGCGCCAGCGGTAGGACGCGAGATCGCGTAGAACTTGATTTGTAATTTGCGATTTGTAATTTGTAATTTTGAAAAACACACAATCACAAATTACAAATTACCAATTACAAATGCCCTTCAAACAAGTCACCATCATCGGAACGGGCTTGATCGGAGGCTCGCTTGGCCTCGCCCTCAAGAAACGGCAACTCGCCGGACGAATCGTTGGGTGTGATCGCGCTCCAGTTTTAAAGCGGGCCAAGTACTGCGGCGCCATCGAAGCGGGAACGGCGAATCCTGCAGAGGCCGTGCGCGGAAGCGATCTGGTGGTGCTGGCCACACCGGTGATCCCGATCCTCGATCTGATCGGTCGGCTCGGTCCAGCGCTGCCCGCCAAGGCACTGGTAACCGATGTCGGCAGCACGAAGGCGCAAATTGTGCAGCGCGCCGCGAAATCGTTCGGACGAAGCGCCGGTCAAAGATTCCTGGCCGGGCATCCCATGGCAGGCAAAGAAAACGCCGGCGTGGAATTTGCCGACGCCGATCTTTTCGAAGGGGCCGCCTGGCTCTTCACGCCGCTTCCCGGCCAGAACGTTCAGGCCGGACTGTGCGGAGAATTTATCCACTGCACGGAAAAGATGGGCGCCAAAATCGCGATTCTCGATCCCTCCGATCATGATCGCCTCTGCGCCTGGATCAGCCATGTGCCGCAGATGATCTCCACCGCCCTGGCCGCAGCGTTGGTGGACGAATTCGGCGCTGACGCGCCGGTGCTCGATATCGGGGGACGAGCCCTGCGCGAGATGACCCGCATCTCCGGCAGTCCCTATTCGATGTGGCGCGACATCGCCATCACCAATCGCAAGAACCTGAGCGACGCGCTACAGAAGCTTGAACAGCGCCTCGCGCACATCCGTGAGAATCTGGATTCGCGAGAACTGGAAGCGGAATTCGAGCGCGCACACCAACTAAAAAAGAGTTCACCACGGAGACACGGAGACGCGGAGAAACGCAATCGATGAGGTGGATTTTCTCGGTTCAGGAGCTGTGAATGGAGTTGAAGAGGATGGTTTTCGACGGGTGTGTCGGATTAAGGCCAAAACTGAATCGGATCTTTGTCCAAGGATGTTCTCTGTGTCTCCGTGCCTCCGTGGTGAAATTTGCTATAGAATTCTCCTGCTATGCATAAAGTCGTCGCGAGCGCTGCAGAGGCGATCCAGGACGTATTGGACGGAGCCACCATTATGGTGGGCGGATTCGGTTTGTGCGGGATGCCGGAGAACCTGATCCGCGCTCTTGCCCACAAGGGCGTCAAGAACCTCATCACCATCAGCAACAACGTTGGCATCGATGGCGTCGGCATGGGGCTGCTGCTGGACAACGGCCAGATCCAGCGGCACGTCGGAACCTACGTCGGCGAAAACCGACTGCTTGAACAGCTGGTGCTGAACGGCAAGTTGCAACTCGAACTGGTTCCGCAAGGCACGTTTGCCGAGCGGATTCGGGCAGGGGGCGCGGGCATTCCCGCGTTCTTTACACCCACCGGCGTCGGAACGGTGGTCGCCGAGGGCAAAGAAGTGCGCGAGTTCGACGGCCGCCCTTACCTCATGGAGCGCGCGCTGACGGCCGACTTCGCCTTTGTCAAGGCTTGGAAGGGCGACAAGTGGGGGAACCTGGTCTATCGCAAAACCGCGCGCAATTTCAATCCCATGATGGCCACCGCGGCCAAGATCACCATCGCCGAAGTCGAACACCTGGTCGAACCGGGAGAACTCGATCCCGACCTGATTCATACGCCGAGCGTGTACGTAAAACGAATCTTTCAGGGCGAGCTGTACGAGAAGAGAATAGAAAGACGGACGGTGAGAAAGTCAGTAGCGAGCAGCTAGCGGAAAGTCGTTAGTCGTTTGGCCGTCAGTCGTTCGGGAATCACAGCCGATGCTCGGCGCTCGGCGACGACTAATGACCAACGACTAACGACCAACGACTAACGACCGACGACTTTTCCCTGCTCACCGGACCAGAATCGGAAGGAAACATGTCAACTTTACCGAAGACCACAAAAGGCACCGACAAACGCGAACGCATCGTGCAGCGCGTTGCCCGCGAATTGCGCGACGGATTCTACGTCAACCTCGGCATCGGGTTGCCGACGCTGATTGCCAACTCTGTTCCGCCGGGCCTGGACGTGATTTTTCAATCCGAGAACGGCATGCTTGGCATCGGGCCGTATCCCCTCGAAGGCACGGAAGACGCGGACCTGATCAACGCGGGAAAAGAAACGGTCAGCGAACTGGCGGGGACCTCCTACTTTTCGGGCGCCGATTCTTTCGCCATGATTCGCGGCGGGCATGTTGACCTCAGCGTGCTGGGCGCGATGGAAGTCGACGAGCTCGGCAGCCTTGCGAACTGGATGATCCCGGGCAAAATGGTCAAAGGCATGGGCGGCGCTATGGACCTGGTTGCGGGAGCGCGGCGCGTGATCGTCGCCATGGAACATGCGACCAAAGATGGGCAGCCGAAGATCCTGAAGAAATGCACGCTGCCCCTGACCGGCGTGAAGGTTGTGGACACAATTGTCACCGAGATGGCCTACATCCGAGTCACTCCAGAAGGCTTGCTGCTGGAAGAGATTGCTCCCGGCCTGACGGTAGAGGACGTCCAGAAAGCGACGGGAGCGACGTTGCGGGTTAGTGCTGAGCTGAAGACGATGTAGGCGGTGAAACTCAGCACTCAGCTTTTCCGTTTTCAGTTCTGTGGCCGGGCGCTCGGCCCCACAATCACGTAGAGAATTCCCCGTGCTATCGTAGAAATTCATGTCCAGCGCACGACAAGAACTATTAGAAATGCTGGCGCATAAGTCATTTCGCCTGGGCGAATTTCAGTTGTCGTCCGGCGGCACCAGCGACTATTACATCGATTGCCGCACTACTACGCTCGATGCCCGTGGCGCGCAACTGGTCGGCCGAGTCTTCCTTGATGAAATGCGCGGCCAAGGCTGGCACGCCGACGCCATCGGCGGACTGACCTTGGGCGCCGACCCCATCGTGGTGGCCGTCGCTGTCACTAGTGGAACTCTGCACGGCTTCCTCGTGCGCAAGGCGGAGAAGCAGCACGGCACGGGCCAGCGCATCGAAGGCTTCCGCGAAAAAGGCGCGCGCGTGGTGATCGTGGACGATGTTTGCACCACCGGATCTTCCACCGTGCAAGCCATCGAAGCGGCGCGAGAATTCGGCTTCAAAGTCGTGGGCGCGATGTGCCTGGTCGAGCGCGAAGATGCCCACGGCCGGCCGAACGTAGAAAAAACCGCCGCGCCCGCAAACTTCATATCAATTTTTACGGCAACCGATGTGCGAAAAGAGCACTTAGCAATTCGCACGTAGGATTTAGTCGCGAACAGCGCATAGCGAACAACTAACGACCAACGACTAACGACCAACGACGAACGACCAACGACTGCACGCATGATCCAAACCCTGGAATGGACCGAATCCGGTGTAGTCTTCATCGATCAGACGAAGTTGCCTACCGAGGAAGTGTATGTAACCTGCACCACGCACCAGCAGGTTGCCGATGTGATCCGCAATATGGTCGTGCGGGGAGCGCCCGCCATTGGCGTGGCCGCTGCCATGGGCATCGCGCTGGGCGTAAAAAATTCCGCAGCGGAGAACGCCACCGATCTCAAAAAAGAGTTCGACCAGATTTGCGAAATTATCCGGCAGACGCGCCCCACCGCGATGAATTTATTTTGGGCAATCCGTCGCATGACGGAGAAATTTGAATTGCTCCGCTCACGCCCCATCGCGCAGATCCGGCAGGCATTGATCGAAGAAGCCCGGCGCATGCACGCCGAAGATATCGCCGCCAACCAGGCCATGGGACGCCACGGCGCCACGCTCATGCCGTCGAGCGGCGGCGTGCTCACGCACTGCAATGCCGGAGCGCTCGCCACCGCCGGTTACGGCACTGCGCTCGGCGTCATCCGCGCGGCGGTCGAGCAAGGCAAGAAGATTCACGTTTACGCTGACGAGACGCGTCCCTTTCTGCAGGGCTCACGCCTCACCGCGTGGGAACTGATGAAAGATGGCATCCCCACCACCGTCATCTCCGACAACATGGCGGGAGCTATGATGCAGCAAGGCAAAATCGGAGCCATCGTCGTCGGCGCCGACCGCATCGCCGCCAACGGAGACGTGGCCAATAAAATCGGCACCTACACCGTCGCCGTCCTGGCCAAAGAGCACGGCATCCCGTTCTACGTCGCGGCGCCGATTTCAACCGTCGATCTCGCCACGCCCGACGGCAGCAAAATTCCCATCGAGCAGCGCAACGCGAGAGAAGTTACGCACATCGCCGGGAAGCAGATGACGCCCGATGGAGTCGAGATCGAGAACCCTGCGTTCGATGTGACGCCTGCAAAATACGTAGCTGCCATCATCACCGAACGCGGCATCGCGCGGGCCCCGTATGAGAACTCCCTGCGCGATTTGGCTGCAGAGATTCCGAAGCGCCCCTGAACCTTACGAACACTTGTCACGGTTTAGACCCAACCTCTCTGTTGGCTCCGAATCTGTAGAAGCTCGAAAGGTCAGCCGAGTAATGGGAGAAAGCCGGTCAATGAGCGGAGTCGTGATATTTCGACAGTGAAGTCAAGCTGCAAGGCTTTCGATCTCTAACCGTTCAATGATAATGATAATGTCATCTTGCTTGGTTTGGGACTCGTTGCTTGTCTCTGTGGCGGGTTAACGCCGAGGTGTAGAAGTATGCCAGGGAAGATCGCTCTCCTCGCCCTGCAGGTCGTCGGTTTGTTTTTTCCGGCGATTTGCTTCGGGCAAGCCCGCTCGACGCCTCCACCGACGTGTACTCCCTCGGTCCTCGACGTTTATGCGCTGCCTCCCAGCGAGGCGGCCGAGGACCCGGATTGGCACCTTTTTGTTCTGGAACTTCACAACATTGGAACGGCGGTATGCACGGCGCCAGGGCCAGCGGTGGATTTATTGCCTAAGTCTGACATGAACAATCCTTACTTCGCCGCGAACGGAGAGGACAACGCCTCTCGCAATGCGGAATACGCAGAAAGGAAATTAGCTCCTGGCGATTGGGTGCACCTTTTCGTCGGATGGGTGTCTCGCAACGCACCCGAAACCCCCTGTGATCAATATTCGGGGCTGCGGATGAGGCTCTTGTTCCATCCAAATAGAGATGTCCCCGACGAGCCCTCCATTGAGGTGCGGCATTTGTGGATTCGAGCCTGCTTTCACGTGTATGTTTCCGGTTTTCGCCCCGGAAGATTCACGCCCGGCTCTCACCCCCCCGAGCGTTGGTGGCGATGGGACACCGAAGATAGGACGAACATAAACCCCTCCTTTCCGGCGCTGGCGGCATTCTCGCAGGTGCAGGGCGACTCCCCGCTCGTTGAGCTGCATGCACCCGCGAAGCGGGTAATGCTCGGAGCCGTCTTGGGGCTTAGCCTGAAATTCCCAAGGCTACTCGACAACGACTGTGCGTTCCGCATACTCCGAAAACGAGAGTCCAACGGCGCGACGATCATTTCGCTGCAACAGTGTGATGAGGGCAAGGCGAGCCATGAACAGCCCGTTCTGAAATATTCTAAGGCGGGTGTTGTGGGAATTTTCGCAGGAAACCTGGACCTTGCCCCGTCGCAAGTGGGACCGCTGGAATACGATGTGATGGCGCAGGTCGGCGCCGCGCCCCCGATTTTCGCGCGAGCGCGCGTTGACCTGGTTGCAAGGGATCCCACTCCACCCAAGCAGGCCGCAATCGCAAATCCGCAGCCCGAGTGTTTGGGTTCTCAACTTAGATTGGTTAGCCCGCCGCCGGTGGTTGCAGAGCCGCTTAGAACGCTGCGTACCTACGAGGCCACAAATACATCGACGAAACCCTGTTCATTGGCGGGCGTCCCCGATCTGCGGTTTTTTGCTGAAAAAGGAATGGAGGAGCTAATCGCACCTCGTCTTCGTTGTCCCAATTGCGCCAACGATCTTTTTGCTCCGCGTCCGAATGGTCGTATAGATCTCCAGAGTGGCGAGGTTGCGCACCTTCTCGTGGCTACCACCGCTGAAGTCCAGCGAGCTCCATGGTTTGCCTGCAGCCCGACTAAAACAGTCAAGATCAATCTTGGGGGCGGTGACTCACTTCCCCTCCCGTTCAACGGGCAAAATTGTGCCACAATCGATGTCAGCGCATGGCGGCAAGGCGGATTCGACCATGACCCGCTCAACCTGCGCTGGGCAACGGCTCACGCAGCCGATACGGCGTCTCCAGAAGCTCCAATACCACCGGACTGCAATAAGCCTGAATTGCTCAGAGTCGGGCAGCCTCGCATGAGTTCTGTATGGGGCAAACTTCAGCTCGGCTTGTCGATGTCCAACCGCAACTTTATCGCTGGGCAAGGTGTCCCACTCCAAATTTGGCTCGATAATACCGGCGACGAGCCATTCGAAACGTCCAGTTGCGAATTGGACCGGATTCAGTACGGCTTCGACCTTTACGATGTATATGGACATCGCGTGTTGCGAAAGCAAGAGGCCAAGTTGAAGGAACAATGCAAGACCAATCCCGCATTGACTACCTTGTGGAACTGCACAATGAATGTTCCCGCAACCTTTCCCGCGCATTCCTGTGTCGCGGGCTCCACTGTCATGCTTTCGGAAATCTACGATTTGCCACCGGGAGAGTACACTGTGCATCCTCGCCAGGGTGGTCAGAATGAGGAAATGGAGCAAAATCCCTGTAAGCCTATCGAGGAAAAACCATTCCACAGAGATTCCCTAACAGACATAACCTTTTCGATCAATCAACCATGAGCAATCGCGACGACAGGAATCGGTTCGACCTATCTGGAAATAACTAACAGAGATCCTAAGTTGACACCAAGGCCTATAATGAAGCTAAGGTCATCCGAGAATGGTGTACGGCGCACCGGCGAGATTCAAGTCCTGCGCCGAGGTTATCGATTGGGTGAAATTGCCATTTCTTTTCAATGTAATACGGGTCCTTTTTCGGTAAGTTATTTGGAATCTATACTTTGCAAAATTGATGGCACGTAAACCATTGATTCTAAAGATAAATTCGTAGACTGGTTTCCTGTAGCCACTTTAGAATGAATACTTTGAAAGTAAATCATTTAAAATGAATACTTTGACCAAAAAAGGGGGGGGAGGGGGGGGTACCCTCGAAGCACAATCACCATCCCGAATTATGCGCCCCAAGAACTGGCCTGAAAGATTCAATCCAATTAAATCTGTGGCTCGGGTTTCCAACCGCCCATAAAAGGCGCAAAAGAACTTCATGCGCATCATCATCGCGGGCGGCGGGACCGGAGGCCACGTTATCCCCGCCCTGGCCATCGCCCAACAACTAAAGAAGCAGTTCGACGCCGAGGTCCTTTTCATCGGCACCGCTCGCGGCATCGAGACCCGCCTCGTACCGCAGGCGGGCTTCCCGCTGGAGTTGATTCAGGTCGGCGCGCTGAAGAATGTCAGCCTGATGACGCGGGCGAAGACGATGTTTGACTTGCCGCGGGCGATCGCGGCTTCTTCGCGAATGCTCTCGGACTTCGATCCAGAAGTGGTGATCGGGGTTGGAGGCTATGCCTCCGGACCGGCGATGGTGGCTGCGATTCGGCGGCGGCTTCCTACGCTGGCTTTCGAGCCCAACGTCGTGCCTGGATTTGCCAATCGAATGATCGCGCGCTGGGTTTCCGCCGCGGCTGTGCACTTTGAAGAAACTTGCCGGTATTTTCCCCATTGCAAAGTAACGGGCGTGCCGGTGCGCGCGGCGTTTTTTTCTATTGCACCTAAAACTGGCGGCCCTCCAACTCTGCTCGTCTTCGGAGGCAGTCAGGGTGCGCGCGCCATTAACCAAGCGATGATTGAGTCGCTGGCCGGTTTGCGCGAAAGGATTCCCGGGATCCGCATCATTCATCAGACTGGCCAGCGCGACTTTGACCATGTGTTGGCCGCTTATCAGCAGTCGGGAATCTCGGGCGAAGTCCACAATTTTATTGACGATATGCCGGGAACTTTCGGGCGTGCCGATTTGCTTGTCTGCCGTTCGGGCGCGAGCACGGTCGGTGAGATTACAGCGGCAGGCAAGCCGGCCATTTTTGTGCCGTTTCCGGCCGCCGCCGATGATCATCAAAATGTGAACGCGCGGGCGCTGGAACGCGCGGGTGCGGCGGTCGTAGTCGAAGAAAGCAATTTGGGCGCGGCTTACCTGGTCGATACGATTGCAGCCCTGATCGGCGATGCTCGGCGGCTGCAGGGCATGTCCGAGGCGGCGAGATCTTTAGCGCATCCTAAGGCAGTCGAGGAGATTGCGGAGATGGTCGTACGTCTCGCCGCCGGTGTAGACCATTGAACCGCAGAGATCGCTGAGTACGCAGAGGGAGCTTAGGGAAGCGCTGATTAGTCTTTACTCCGCGCTCTCATCTCTGCGGTCAAATGGTCTATCATCAGCGTTCATCCGGGTATTAGTTCTTATGTTCGCCAAGATTCAGCGCATTCATTTTGTGGGGATTGGGGGCATCGGCATGAGCGGGATTGCCGAGGTGCTGCTGAATCTTGGCTACCAGATTTCCGGCTCCGACCTGAAAACTTCGGCGGTCACACAGCGACTTGGCGCTTTGGGCGCGGCCATTTTTGAGGGACACGCCGCCACCAACATTGCCGGCTCGGACGTTGTGGTTACAAGTTCCGCAATCCCGGTCGATAACGCTGAAGTTGCCGAAGCTCGGCGGCTGCATGTACCGGTGATTCAGCGCGCCGAGATGCTCGCCGAGTTGATGCGGTTGAAGTACGGCATCGCGATTGCCGGCATGCATGGGAAGACCACTACGACTTCAATGGTCGCAGCCGTGCTGGCCGCTGGCGGCCTCGATCCCACGGTCGTGGTTGGAGGGCGCGTGGACGCAATGGGCTCGAATGCGCGTCTGGGCAAGTCGCAATACCTGGTTGCCGAGGCGGACGAAAGCGACCGGTCGTTCCTAAAGCTTTCGCCGATTCTCTCGGTGGTCACGAACATTGACCGCGAGCACATGGACTGCTACCGCGACATGCGCGACGTTCGCCGTACTTTTCTCGAATTTATGGAGCGTGTGCCGTTTTATGGCATGGTCGTCGGCTGCAACGACGACGCGATATTGCAGCGCTTGTTGCCGCGAGTGCATCGCCGCGTGACAACGTACGGAACAAGTAAGGGGTCGGATTTCCTGATCCGCGCGGTGTCGTCGGTTGGCGCCGGAGAGCACAGTCCGCTCGTCCGCTTCCAGGTGGCGTACAAAGAGAAAAATCTCGGGGAGTTCACGCTGCACGTGCCGGGCGCGCACAACGTGCTGAATGCGACGGCTGCCATCGCGGTGGGCACTGCGCTCGACATTCCCGCGGAGACGATCCGTTCCGCGCTTGACGGTTTTCGCGGCGTGGACCGCCGCTTTCATTTCAAAGGGGCAGCAGCGGGCGTAAGCGTGATTGACGATTACGGCCACCATCCGACGGAAATCCGGGCGACGCTGGCTGCCGCCCGCCAGTGCGGATTCCGCCGCGTGCATGTGATCTTCCAGCCGCACCGGTTTTCACGCACTCGCGATCAGATGGATGAGTTTGCGACCGCGTTCGCCGACGCTGACACGCTTTGCTTACTCGACATTTATCCGGCCAGCGAGAGGCCCATCGAAGGCATCACGGCGGCAGCTCTCGCCCGCCGCATTGCCGGGGCAGGGAAGCGGAGCGTGGAGTACGCTTCCTCTTTCTCCAGCGCTGTCGCCACGGTTGCCGCGCTTGCGCAGCCGGGCGACATGGTGCTGACGCTGGGCGCGGGGAGCGTCTCGCAGCTGGGGGCGATGCTTCTGGAGAAGCTGGAAGTGAAGAGCGCGAGCCAACGGTAGGGTCTCAGATTGCGGGCCTACCGATCATACTCACTGACCTCAACCAGGTTGCCGTCTGGATCGCGAAAATAGAGTGAGGTCATGGCTCCCAGAGCGCCGGTCCGCTTGATCGGGCCGACCTCGATGACCACGCCGCAGGCTTCGATATCAGAACGCACCTCGGCAAGGGCCCGCTCAGTGATGAGACAAAAATCGGCCGATCCGGGAGTGGGCATTGCGGCTTTAGGATCAAACGTGTGTTGAACTTCATGAATGTTTATCTTGTTGTGTCCAAACATCAGTGCCGTAGGCCGACCAGGAGCGGCAACGCGCTTGAAGCCGAGCACACGCTCGTAGAACCTGCATGTCGCTTCGAGCGACTGCACAGTCAACACGAAATGGTCTATCCGGCAGATCATTGCAAGCTGGCCTCAGGTGCAGTTTACATGGCTGTAGCCGCCAGTATCGCAATGGGGGACACTAAATGCGACCTGGGACCCCTCCGAACCAACTTGGCACTGTCCCCATTCGCGGAAACCAGTTATAGTAATTTTGCTCAGCGGTTTTCTGTCGACAACTGACTCGAACGAGTGGCGCGGAAATCAAGCTCTACCGCGATACAGGAAGATTTGTATCCGCTTCCCGACGAAGTTTCTCAGCACCAGGCTCCCGAGCGCGAGCCCTTCGACGATGCACGGCTCGTCGATTTGGAAGCGGAGCAGGAATCCCCGTTTCTGCGCGGGCAAAAGCGCGTCTCTGTCCGCCGCGGATCACTCCATCAAAGGACTGCCAATCGGCTGATGTGGGTCGCTGCGGCACTCGTTGTTCTTGCGATTGTGGGAGTTGCCGGCTTGGGCCTCTACCGCTACGGGAAGCATTCTTGGCGGTTTCGCATCGATTCCAGCGACCAGATTGAAGTCAGCGGCGCCGAGCACGTCGCGCACGCGCAAATCATGGAGGTGATGGGCGGAGATATTGGCCGCAACATTTTTTTCGTTCCGCTCGCGCAACGCAAGCAGCAACTGGAGCAGATTCCCTGGGTGGAATCGGCGAGCGTGATGCGCTTTGTGCCGAATCGCCTGCGCATCGAGGTTCATGAACGCACGCCGGTTGCCTTTGCCCGTATCGGCGCGCACATTTCGCTGATCGACGCCAGCGGCACGCTGATGGAACTTCCACCAGGCGGCAAGCACAAGTATTCGTTTGCCGTGATTGCAGGCATGAACGCTGGCGAGCCACTCTCGACCCACGCCGCGCGAATGAAGCATTACAACGAACTGGTTCGCGAACTCGATTCCAACGGCGCCCATTATTCCCAGGACCTGAGCGAAGTGGACCTCAGCGATTCCGAGGATGTGAAGGTGCTGGCCGCCGATTCGAACGGCGAAGTGCTCGTGCATCTCGGCTCGGGGAATTACCTCCAGCGCTACAGAACGTACGTGACGCATGTGCAGCAGTGGCGGCAGCAGTTCGACAAGCTTGAATCAGTGGACTTGCGCTACGACGGCCAGATCATCGTGAATCCCGACCTCGAGGGGATGGCTCGACAGCCGGCCTTAACGCCAGCAGCGGCCAAAATGGCGATGGCAGCGGGAGTGAAAACTGCGGCGATCGTGAATTACGAGAAATATGTGACGCATCCCGTGCCGGCGACTCCGGCGAAGAAGGAAGCGAAGCCCAAGGCAAAAGTTCAAACGAAGGTCGCTGGTCACCATGCTCAGGCTCCACATGTTCCGGCTAAACACGCTTCGGCTAAACCAGCTTCGGCTAAACCAGCTTCGGCTAAACATGCTTTGGCTAAACATGCTGAGGCTCAACCAGCGCCGGTTAAACAGGCTCCAGTCAATCAAGCGCCAGCCAATCACGCCGCGCTGAAGCCGAAGGAGAAAACGGCGACGGTCGCGCTCGCCAAGAATAGGGCGGCGCCGCGTCCGGTTGCGTCCACGCCGTCCGCCGCCCCTGCCACCAGACAAAAGAAACCGAGCGCAGCCATTCGGAAGGAGACTCCGCAGAACTAGCGGGAATCATCATCATGCCGAGCCTTATTTATGCTGAATCATGAGCCCAATTTCATCACCGCTGTTGACGTAGGCAGCGCCAAGACTTCAGTGCTGGTGGCCGAACTGAGCGAGAACGGATTGCGTTATCGCGGCCACGGGATCAGCGAATCGCGAGGCCTGCGCAAGGGCGTGATTACCGAACTGGACAAGGCCGTCAGCAGCATTCAGAAAGCGGTGGAGCATGCGGAAGACGTGGCTGGCTTTCCGATCGAGCATGCGCTGGTGGGGATTGCGGGCGCGCACATCCGCGGAATGAACTGCCACGGCGGGATCACGTTTGGCGCGAGGCCGCGCGAGATTGGCCGTGAGGAAATCCGTCAGGCCGTGGACAAGGCTCGCACCGTGCCCTTGCCTGGAGATCGCGAAATCCTCCATTTGCTGCCGCAGGAGTTCATTCTCGACGATCTGCCGGGCGTGCAGGATCCGACGGGCATGATGGCCACGCGGCTCGAAGTGCGGGTGCACATTGTGACGGCTTCTTCGAGCGCGACGCAGAATCTGGTGACCGCAGTGAACCGGGCTGGTGTCCATGTGGACGACACCATCTTCGAGCCGCTGGCTTGCGCGGACTCGGTGTTGCGGTCGGACGAACGCGAACTGGGCGTTTGCCTCGTCGATCTTGGTGCTGGGTCGTGCGATCTGATCGTTTTTCAGCAGGGCGCGGTCGCGCACACGGCCGTCATCCCGGTCGGCGGCGACCACTTTACCAGCGACCTCTCAGTCGGGATGTGCACGGGGCTGGCGGACGCGGAGACGCTCAAGAAGAATTTTGGCAACGCGGTCCCAACGCTTATTCCCGAGGGCAACGAGGTCGAGGTGCCCTCAGTGGGAGACCGGCCCTCGCGCATGATGCCGCAGCGCATGGCCGGCGAGATTCTGGGGCCGCGCGCTCGCGAACTTTTCGAGTTGCTGCGCGACAACCTGCGCCACGCCGGCGTTCTGGAACACTGCATCGCCGGATTCGTGCTGAGCGGCGGAGCCTCGCGGCTTCCCGGCATTCTCGACGTGGCGGAATCCGTGCTGCGGAAAGCGGCGCGTCTTGCCTGGCCGACGGCCATGGCGAGGATGCCGTCGTTTCTGGCCGAGCCTGAGTTCGCGACGGTGCTGGGCATGGCGTATTACGGCCACCGCGCCCGCCTTGCGCGCGGCTTGCAGGAGCCGGGGTTTGGTTCGCGGATGAAAGCGCTGTTTGCGAGGAAGGGCGCGTAGAGCGGGAGGAAGCGAGAATGAATGTCGCGATTTGCGTCGGAAAGCGGAGTCCCGCAGTTGTGTGGCGCATTCTGAGGATTTGCTCGCTGCGAGAAGCAGGTCCTTCGTTTCGCTCAGGATGACAATTTAATTTAATGGGTTTGGTTTTTTCTGGGAACTGGGAACTGGGAACTGGCAACTGAGAACTGATTTACGAGGTGATTATGAACGAAGACAACGGACTCCGCATTTGCTTTCACGAAGAAGCCCGCAACGACGCTCGCATTAAGGTCATCGGCGTTGGGGGCGGCGGCAACAACGCGGTCAATCGCATGATTGACTCGGGCATGGAACACATCGAATTCATTGTGGCCAACACCGACTTGCAGGCTCTGCGCATGGCGCGCGCGGCCACTAAAATTCAGCTTGGAGTGAAGCTGACCAACGGATTGGGCGCGGGCGCGAATCCCGAGATTGGCCGCAAAGCCGCGCTCGAAGATTCGGACAAACTTATCGAGGCAATGGAAGGCGCCGACATGGTTTTCGTCACCGCCGGACTCGGCGGCGGTACCGGCACCGGCGCGGCTCCGATCATCGCCTCGCTGGCCAGCGAAATGGGCGCGCTCACGGTCGCCGTGGTTACCAAGCCTTTTGCCTTTGAAGGCAAACGCCGCATGCAGCAGGCGGAGCGCGGTATTTCCGAACTCATGGAGTCGGTCGACACCACCATCGTGATCCCGAACGAAAAATTGCTCGCCGTGGCCGAGAACGCGGGCTTCTTCGAGTCCTTCCGCGTGGCCGACGATATTCTTCGCCAGGGGGTGCAGGGCATTTCCGACATCATCACCATTCCGGGCATCATCAACCGCGACTTTGCCGACGTAAGGGCCATCATGGCGGGCATGGGTTATGCGGTGATGGGCACGGCTACGGCTTCCGGCGAGCATCGCACGGTGGAAGCCGCGCAGCGCGCTATCTCCTCGCCACTGCTGGAGGCAGGAGCGATTGACGGAGCCCGCGGCATTCTCATCAACATCACGGGCTCGAATTCGTTGAAGCTGGCCGAGGTGCAGCAGGCTTGCACGATCATTCAGAGCGCCGCTCACGAAGATGCCAACATTATTTTCGGCGCCGTTCTCGACGAGAAGATGAAAGACTCGGTCAAGATCACGGTGATCGCAACCGGCTTTAAAGAGGCCGATATGCGCCGTCCGCGCCGTCACGAGAGCTTCGATCCGGTCATATTATCGAGAGAAGTTTCGGGAGGAGTTTCAAATCACATTTCGCGCCCGCGGGATCACTTCCGCGAGCCCGAACCGGTGGCCGATCCCGAACCGGTATTTGTGCCCGAAGCGAGCTTTGAGCCAGATCCCGCTCCGGTGGCTTTTCAGGAATCGGAGCCGGTTGATGCGCCGCATGCAGCGGAGGTGATTTCGCTCGATGCGATGCGGTCGGCCGCTCCCAGCTACCAGGCAGAGGATCTCGACATTCCAGCCTTCCTGCGGAAACGCAGCGAAGTGATGTAGGGGAGGGGCACTCCCGGCCAGCGCGCCGCGGACGAGGTCGAGAATCGCGATTCTTTCCGGCTGTAGAGACGGGGCTTGCCCCGTCTCGGCAGACACGGCTAGCCGATGGCCAGCCCCTGAAGGGGCATCTGATTCCAGTAGAGGCGCAGGCTCTCAACCTTTCGCCTGATTTGGCCGATGTAATCTCTGACAAATCATCAGGGAGACCGTATGCACCGGCGAAGCTTCGGATTGGTCCTGGTCTGTTTCTGCGTATGCCAACTCACATTACAGGCGCAAGACTTCAATCTTTTTGACCGCAAGGTGCAAATACATGGATTCGCATCGCAGGGCTTCGTCTATACGAACACTAATAATTGGCTGACGATGAACAGCAATGAAGGTAGCGGCGCCTTTACGGACTTCGGGTTCAACGTGTCCAGCAGCGTCACCGATAAGCTTCGGGTGGGAGCGCAGCTCTACGACCGCAACCTTGGTCAACTCGGACAGTACCATCCCTCCCTGGACTGGGCCGTCGCGGATTACCGCTTCAAGAGCTGGTTTGGCGTTCGTGGCGGCAAAGTTAAAACCACCCTGGGCCTGTTTACTGAGACGCAAGACCTGGAAGTTCTCCGGACTTTTGCGCTGCTTCCGCAAAGCGTTTATCCGACGGATCTCCGCGACGCCACGATTGCTCACCTGGGCGGCGATGTCTATGGCAATGTTTCCCTGAAGCGCCTCGGCGATCTCTCCTATACGGCCTATGCCGGGCATCGCAGCGACAGCCGCCATGGCGGCTACGTGTACCTGGCGGCTCAGTACGGACTCTACTACTCGCGCTACGGGGGGCTGCAGTATGGCGGCGATCTCCGATGGAACACCCCGCTGAAGGGTCTGTTGATTGGTGTCTCTCGAATGAATGAAAACATCACTGGCCAGGCAACAGCCAAGAACACAACCGGCTTGGACCCCGCGTTCCTTCCGGAGACCGATCATTCAAAGGCGGACTGGACCAACCAATCCCATGGCGAGTACACGGTGGGGAAACTGCGGATCGATTCGGAATATCGCCGCTTCGTGAACGAAGCAGACTATTCAACTTTAGGCAGCGTCGTCCTCACGAATACAACCGATGTACGCGGCTGGTACGTCTCGGGAACCTACCGAGTTATGAAAAGGCTTGCGCTTGGCTCCTACTACTCCCGCTATTCGATAACCAGCGTATCAGGAGGCCCTGAAGCTGCTTTCGCCCCGGACCAAACTGACACCAGCCTGCCCGCCAATCACGTCTACGACAAAGTCATCTCCCTTGGGTTGACCTGAAAAGATTCTGGAACTTGAAAATTGAAGGTCACTTCATGAATGGTTATGGGTTCGGCACATATCCGGACGGATTTTATCCAGAAATGAACCCCCAGGGCTTTAAGTGAGTGTGTGAGAACTCGATTTTTATCGATGACTCTCGTCTCCGGTCATGCTGCCACTCCCGTACTTCGCAATCAGCCGGTCCCAGGTTTCAGCGGCGGGCGAACAAGCGCGTCACGTTGTAGGCGATCGCTGCCAGCGTGAACTCCGCTGCCACCTTGGCTTGTCCTCGGGTGCGAAATTGCCGCATGCCCCGCTGCTGCTTCAACACCCCAAACACCGGTTCGACCAGCGCCTTGCGTCGTCCGTACACCTTTCGTCCGGCCGCGCCGCGCAACTTCTTCCGCATCGCCTTCAGTTCCGGACTGCGCACCCGGTTCCGTCCGATCGTGCGCGCTCGTTTCCCCGTGTTCAGTTCGCGCGCCAGGTTCGGGTCCGGCAGGTACACGTCGATGCCACGCTCCTCGAGCGCGCGCACATTCTCGTTACTGTAGAAGCCCGCATCCGCCAATGCTTTCTCCGGTCGCTCGCCCGTCCGCTCCTCCACTTCCTCCACCAGCGGCACCAGAGCCGGCACGTCGCAACGGTTCAGCGTCACCCGTTGGGCCACGATCAGATGATCCTGGCTCACCGCCATCTCCGCCGTGTAACCCAGCGCAAATCCGCCCCGCTCCCGCAGAAACCGCGCCTCCGCGTCCCGCGGCGATAACTTCGCTTCTCCACTCTTGCGTAATCGTTCCAGACGCCGCGGCAACTCCGCCAGTCTCTGTTCCAGCTTCTCCACCCGCACTCGCGTCCCCGCGCCTTCGTCCGGATCGCACGCCTCGCACGCCTTTTGCCAGCGCCGGATCTGCCGCCGAATCTTCGCCCGTTCCCGGCGCAAGCGCGGCTCCGTGTCGATCCGTTCCCGCGACGCACTCGCCCGGATGCGCGTCGAATCCAGCGCCACCATCCCCAGTTTCCCCATGCCCAACTGCCGCGCCATCTCCACCACCTGCGTGAACACGTCGTTCAGCGCCCGCGCGTGCCGCCGCCGAAACGCGCTCAACGCCCAGTGGTCCGGCCGCTGCCCGCCCGCCAGATAACGCAAGGCCAGATCTTCCACGATCCGTTGCTCCAAGCGCCGCGCGCTCGTCATCCCCAGCGCATAGGCATAGAGCCACACCTTCAGCATCAGCGCGGGCGCATATAGCACCCCACCTTCGTCGCTGTAGGCCCGCTCGAACTCGCTCAGGTCCAGCCGCTCCACCATCCGGTGCAGGAAAAAGCTCAAATGATCCGCGCCCAGCTCGTCCTTCACGCTCGGCGGCAGCAAATACGCTTGCTCGGGGCTGTACTCCAGGAATCGTGACATCCCTCCTTATCCCTCACTTCTTCCCCGATTTCAAGTTGGTTCTCACACACTCACTTTCAGCCCAACACCAACGCTTTGGTGGTCAAGACCGGCTTTAATTTCTAAGCGCGGAGAGGCAAAGGAGCAGGTAAATGAAATGTCGAAGAATACTCCTCGTTGCTGCCGGATTGATGGTCTTCGCCGCGGTGAATGCTCTGGCGGGCGACGTCAAGGTGATTGCCAATTCGAGTGTGAAAGTGGACACGATCTCCGCGGCTGAGCTGAAACGGGTGTTTCTGGAGGGGAAGCTCTCGCTCGGGGATGGTACGCATGTCGAACCCGTACTGGAGAAGGACGGCCCGGTCCACGAAGCCTTCCTGCGAGAGTACCTCGACATAAGCGAAGACGATCTGCATGTGTACTACCGCGCACTGGTACTCACGGGCAGAGGCTTCACGCCGAAGGTACTTGGGTCTGATGCCGAGGTCGTGGCGTATGTAGCCCGGACGCGGGGTGCGATTGGGTATATGAGCAGTGCAGCGAGTGCGGAGGGAGTAAAGACACTTACCATCGGGGGTCCCGATAAGACCGCCGAAAGAAAGCTGATCACCCGGGTCGAACCGGATTATCCGGAGACGCTGAAGCGGCTTAACATTGGCGGAACTGTACGCTTGCGGGTATCCATCTCGGCGAACGGGAACGTGGAGGATGTCCAGTTGCTTGGAGGCAACCCGATTCTCGGCGAGTCGGCCGCAGCCGCAGTGAAACAATGGGTCTATGCCGCTGGCAGATCGCGAAGCATCGCGGAGGTTAGCATCCTGTTTGATGGGCGGCGATGAGACTTGGAGAAGGTTCCAAGCCGATTCGCGTCTAGGATCCTGTAACTGAAGTTATATAAACAAATGGATTGCCCATACGTCTAAGATGTGGAGGAGATCTTAGATGCGAACTGGGCGTCCCATGGCAGAGTTGGTCGTGAGTGTAGAAGAACGAGCCACGCTGGAAGGATGGGTGCGGCGGCGCAGTTCGGCGCAGGCTCTGGCGCTGCGGGCCGGGATCGTGTTGGATTGCGCCAGCGGAATGAGCAACACGGGAGTGGCGCGACGGCGGCGTGTGAGCAAGCAGATGGTGGGCAAATGGCGCAGCCGGTTTGTCCGTCACCGGGTCGCCGGCTTGCTGGATGAGCCGCGCTGCGGGGCGCCCCGCACGGTCGAGGACGCGCACATCGAAGCGTTCATCGTGCGCACCCTGGAGTCGGTGCCGCGCGACGCCACGCACTGGAGCACGCGCTCGATGGCGCAGGCCAGCGGACTCAGCCACATGACCGTTCAGCGCATGTGGAAGGCGTTCGGGCTGGAACCGCACCGCAGCGAAACCTTCAAGCTGTCCACCGATCCGCAGTTGGTCGAGAAGGTACGGGACATTGTGGGCTTGTATCTCCATCCGCCGGAGCGGGCGCTGGTGCTGTGTCTGGACGAGAAGACGCAAATTCAAGCCTTGGACCGGAGCCAGCCGGTGCTGCCGATGCGTCCTGGGCAAGCGGAGCGGCGGAGCCACGATTACCTCCGCCACGGCACCACCTCGCTGTTTGCGGCCTTGGACGCGAAGACGGGAAAAGTCGTGGGTGGGCTGCATCGCCGTCACCGCTCGGTGGAATTCCGCAAGTTTCTCGACTCGATCGAAGCCGCCGTGCCCGGCGGACTGGAGGTGCATCTGATTCTGGACAACTACAGCACCCACAAGACGGCGTGGATCCGGCCGTGGCTGGCGAAACGTCCGCACTATCACGTGCACTTCCCGCCCACCGGGGCCTCGTGGATCAACCTGGTGGAACGTTTCCTTGCGCTGTTGACGGAAAAGCAGATCCGGCGCGGCATTCACCGCTCCACCCGCGAACTGGAACAGGCCATCCGGCATTATCTGGGCACCTACAACGCAACGGCCAAACCTTTCGTTTGGACTAAAACCGCCGACCAAATCCTGGCCAGTGTGGCCCGCTTTTGTCAGCGAACTTCAGTTACAGGACACTAGTTTCGAATAGGGGACATCCAGTCTCGCTCGGACCGCAATCGCTGGCTAGGACAGGGGACGTTAGAGCGAACTGCACTCTTTCGACGCTTCCTACCTGCGCCCCTGAAAAACGCCAGTGCACGGTCAACACACACCCGCGCGACCTCTATGATCGCCGCCCCGATAATAACCAGGACTACACAGCTTGTTGGATCAATCATGCTTGGCATCGCTCAAGAACCGCCACTGTCGCTGGCTACCTTCCATTGGTCTTGTGCGTTCTCGCGTTCAAAGGAGCGCTGAGCCCATGGAACTGAGATGCCTCCTCTCGACATATCTTGCGCCCGTTGCGTCGGAGCCCAAAACTAGACTTATAAGCGAAATTCTCGCCATGTTCCAGTTTGGGCAAGCGAGTTCCGCGACCCATTACACGAGTGCGGTCTTCAGGAACTTGAGCGTTCGCTCCCACGCCGTCTTGGCGCAGGCTCGGTCGTACACTTCGGGGCGGGCTTCGTTCATGAAGGCGTGATGCGCCTCGTACCGATAGATCTCGAGCTTGACTGCTTGAGCGCGGCCTCGAGGTCGTTCACCTTGGCGGGTGTGCACCAGTCGTCCTTGTTCGCGAAGTGGCAAATGAGGGGAATTTTGATTTTCTTCAAATCAGCGGCATCGAGGGGCGGAATGCCGTAGAAGCACGCGCCTGGCGTCCATCTCCGGTACCCGCACCGCCGCCAGGATGGTCAGCGCCCCGCCCATGCAGAAGCCGCCCACGGCCACCTTCTTCGAGGGTTGTTTGAAGTACTGCACGGCTGATGTCTTGACCGGCGGCGTCGGGGAAGTCGAGGTTCGTCATCAGGTGGTTCGCTTCGTCGGCGGCCGTGGTGGCTTTGCCCCGGTAGAAGTCCGGCACGAGTGCCCGGTAGCCAGCTTCGGCGAGCCGATCCGAGGTCTTCTTGATTTGATCGTTTAGTCCCCACCACTCCTGGATGACGACAAAAGCCGGGCGCGCTTGATCCTGCTTTAGGAGGTGCCAGATAGCCAGGGCAGGTCTTTCCGTCCGGTCGCTTGAACTGAATCATCTCGCCCATCGGATTCCTCCACTGGATGCGGGACTGCCAGCCTCATACTATAACTTTGTGGTTTTTTCGCCCGGGGGACGACCGTGAAGCGCCAGCTACCCGCTCCTCTGCGGAGGGAAGCATTTGAGCACGGTGCTGTTATTTGGTCGTGGTTACCCTCAGCTTCTTTTAATGCGCTGCGGTCGCTGCATCAGAACAACCAGCGGGATAATGACCAGAAATAAAATGCCCATGATGTGAAACACGTCCACATAGCTCAAGAGGGCGGCCTGCTGTTGGAGCATTCGATAGAGTAGAGCATAAGCCTCTTGCCTAGCCGTTACGCAGTCGACACCGCTTTGTTGGATCAAGTTAGTAAGGTGCTCGAGTGCGTGTCGGCTAGTCAGAGTCGAAGCAGTGACGTGGGACGACAGAATGGTTTGATGAAACTGGGAGCGCCGTGTGACCCAAGTGGTCACAAACGAGATTCCCATGCTGGATCCGATGTTGCGCATCACGCTGTAGAGGCTCGTGGCATAGCCTGTCTCCTCCTGCGGAATAGGGCCCATAGTCAACGTGGTCAGGGGCACAAACAGGAATGCCATTCCAACCCCCTGAGTGATCTGGTACCAGAAGATATCCCACGTCCCCGACTGCAACGTCATATGGGAGTAGCCGAAAAACGCGACGCCTGCCATGCCAAATCCCAATGCCAACATCCGACGCTCGTCCCAGCCCTTACCGAGCAAGTAACCGACCAGCGGCATGCAGAGAGCAGTTCCAATCCCCCGCGGGCTACTCCAGATTCCCGCCGTAGCCGCCGTCCAGCCCAGCAACGTCTGCATGAACAGCGGCAACAATACCAGACTTCCATAGAGCACAAAGCCCAGTACTGTCACTAGGCCGATGCCGGTCGCAAAGGTCCGAAATTGCAGGAGGCGGAAGTGGACGATCGGGTCTTCGACGGTAAGCTCACGAATGACGAAAGCAGTGAGGAAGACTAATGCCGTTGCGGCCAGTGCTCTGATCAAATCGGAGCCAAACCAGTCTTTTTCCTGCCCTTTGTCGAACATGATCTGCAAGGCACCCATGCCTAGCGCCAGCATGCCCAGTCCCCAGAGATCGACGCGCAGCGACCCGCGCCGCATGTAGGGGGGGTCGTAAATAAACAGGTAAATCAAGCTCAAACTGAGAATGCCGACCGGCACATTGATGTAGAAGACCCAGCGCCAGGAGTACGAATCGGTTATCCAGCCGCCGAGCGTGGGGCCGAGGATCGGCGCAGCCACAATCCCCAATGCCCAGAAGGCCATTGCTTTCCCACGCTCCGCCACCGGGAACTCTTCCAGCAGAACCGCCTGCGACAGTGGCTGTAGCCCTCCCCCCGTGATCCCCTGAAGCACCCGAAAGAAGATCAGCGCAGGCAGGTTCGGGGCCAGCCCACACAAAACACTGGACAGCGTGAATCCGGTCACCACGGTCATCAACAGCCGCCTGCGCCCCAAATAGTTGGCCAGCCAGCCAGTGATCGGAAGGATGATGGCGTTGGCCACGATATAGGACGTAAGCACCCATGTCGCCTCTTCTACACTCGATGAAAGAGAGCCCGCGATGTGGGGCAGGCTAACGTTGACGACCGAGGTGTCCAGCACCTCCATCACAGCGCTGGACATAACCGCCATGGCCACAACCCAACGCTGGCCTCCTGGGACGAACGGTGATGCTGAGGACGCAGGGATAATGGAAGAAGGGTGGGGAGCTGACTGGAGCATCGGCTCCGAGACGCCTGTACTTGGGGCAGAAATTCGACTTGAAACGGGCATCTCTGGCCCCGCACAACCCGGCTTCTAACTCAAGCCTAGGCTCATGTCGTGATTACGCCATCTACCAGCAAGAGGCCCGGTCTGAGGTCGAGCACGACTTCAGCGCGCTGGCAACGACTCCCTGCCGCCCATTGCCTAACGGCTCAGGTTCCAGGGAACGGCTTAATTGCGCTGTCACTGTTCGTTGACCGCTAACCAGGTTTGGCGAGGAGTCGTGTCCGCCGCTTGCTGTCACGCCTCTCGCCTTTCCCCGAACCTCCTGCGCGTGCCCAAAATCACAGAGTTGCGTCAGCGCTTCTCCGGGGCCGCCAATCCTGCCGCGTTGAGGATTACCGCTACGGCCCGATCGATGCCCGCGTCCGAATTGATCATCAAATGGTAAAGGTGCCGGTTGGTCCAATCGCAGTGGTAGTACGTTCGAATGTATGCCGCGCGGATGCGGTCGAACTCGTCGAGAGACGCTTCGCAATCAGTGTGCGTTGGATAGCGATTTCGGATCCGCTTGAGTTTCTCCTGCCTTGAGCCGTACACGAAGACATGGAAAGCGTCTTCACGTTCCTGCAGGACGCACTGTGCGCCGCGGCCCACAATCACGCACTGCCCCAATTTGGCAGCCTCACGAATTACGATTGCGCTGAGTTCGACCAGGTAGTCCGAATCGACAACGTCGGGAGCTGGACCGGACCACGGATAAGCATTGCCTAGCCAGAATACCTTGAGCAGTCTCGCAATGAACGAGCTTGGGTGCTCATCCATCTGTGACACGTCGGAAGGCTGCACATGAGCGCGGCGTGCAAGTTCGAGGATCAGTTCGCGATCCAGCAGCTTCCAGCCAAGGCGAGCGGCAAGCTCCTGCCCAATGGCGGCGCCCCCACTACCATATTCGCGCGCAATCGTGATTACCCGAACTGTTTTCATGTGACAAGCACCATCACCTCAAATTACCGTCCGGGCGCGTCGAAACGCCGGTCTTAGCCGCGGGTCTGCTAACAGGCCTTGCTGCTAATCTTCGAAGCTTTTCGCCCCTCCCTGGAATCGGTTCTTCGTCTGTTTCCACAGCCATTTGACCACGCGGGCATCGTTGTAGCAGTAGCCCAGATTGTGGTTCAACGTCGAGAAGCAATGGCGCTGGCAGCTGTTCTTCAAGTTGGTCAAGTGCTCGGTCTCAAACTTGGGGCCGTCGATGTTGCCCCAGTCGAAGGTCGACGAGTACATCGGGAAGCAGGGGGCCACGGTGCCGTCTGTACGGATGACCACATTGTTCTGGCCTGCCCGACAGTTCCAGTCGGCGAAATGAAGGGCACCATTTTCGTCGGGAACGATGCCGGGTGTAGACGCAAGCAGCTTGATCATGTCCTCGCTGGTACAGGTGCCATCCCCACACCAGCCAACCTTGCCCACGTCGAGTCCCGAAGACATCCGCACAAACGCCTTCATCTCGCGCAGCCTCTGCACGGAGTTCACCATCTGATAACCCGTCCGACTCTTATCGATGATCCAGTCAATGAGTTCGTCCACAGCCCGCCAGTCCTCAGGGCGAATATAAGTCGGGTTGTCGTACACGTGATTAAAGTGGTCATCCTTTTCGAGCATAGGCGTCTCATTAATGTGGTAGTCGGTAGCGAGATGGTGGTCGTGCGCGTACTCGGTGAGCAGGCGAACATCTTCGTGATTGTTGCGGCAAATGTTCATGTTGAAGAACACCATGTACCCGTAGACGTATTGCTTTCGAATCAGGTGTTCGAGGTTCTTCTCTACGGGAAGCAGCGCCTTGGGCAAGCCTGGCTTTTCTTCCCAGGCATCGAGAGCCAGGTTGATGACGGCCACGCCCGCGTCGCCCAGACGGTCGGTGACCTCAGGACGGAGCAAGCGGCCGTTGGTGCCGATGTAAATCCAGAAGCCCTTTTTGGCGGCATAATAGACGACTTTATGCGCGAACTGGGGCCGGAGCAGCGGTTCGCCACCCATCAGTGCGAGAGCGCGGCAACCCTGGTCGTAGAGCCAGTCAATGGAGCGGCGAGCAATATCTTCGGTCATTCCACTGACCCGGTTGTTAAACGCCCAGCAGTACCAGCAGTCGAGATTGCACTTGTAATCCGTAAACAGATAAGCCGTGATGGGATAGAAGTCGCCGGGAAGCACGCGCGAGCGGATGTAAGGAAACAGCCAACCGCGCATCTTGCGGTAAATCTGCTGCCGCGTCCACTGCCGCTTTTCCAGTGGCGCGTCTGGGCCGGGGTCATTGAGCAGTTCGGGATACTGCGGGAAGACCGGCTCGGGCAGGGTGGCATCCTTGGGCAGAGGCGGCGCGGGTGGTTCCGAAGCTGAGTGCATCAGCAGCTTATGAATCGCGTCATCCATTCGAAATGCGCGCTCGGCGTTTTCTTCGCTCGCTAGTGTGTGGGCGGACATGACTCCCTCCCCTTGTGCATCATTCGGCCCAGCCGGCGGTGGCAGGGATTTCCCTGCGTTCACAATCAGGCTGGCCAGCGTTGGGCAACCCGTGTGCTTTCCGCAACCAGCGCTCGTATTGGCCCGGTCGCGCGTCAATCTCCGCCTCGACTTGCTTTCTGCGGAGCAGACTGTCGCGACAGCGTTTCAGGAAATAATCAATGGTCTCAACCCGAATTTTGATCGAACCCGCCTCCAGCTTTTGACAAAGTTGCACACGGTGTTCTCGTGTGGTCCTTGGCGCATTCAATCCCCTTTGTTCGGTTTTAAACCGCCTTCTGCACTTCGGATGCCCGCCACAAGCAAGCTTTTGCTTGCCCGAGAATCGAGGCGTAGTTTGCTCTGGAAACGACAGCCGTCGCGCCGGCAGAACGAAGGCGTTCAATGTCACTTGCGCGTACATCCCACTTTAGGACCAGACAGGAAGCGTCTTTTCCCCGTAGATCCTTCAAAACTGCTTCTGCATCCATCTGCGGTGGATGGTCGCCTACGATTAGCAGATGGAAAAAGTCACACTCGGAGCATCGTGTGAGATCAGTTACATCCCAAGTCGTGGTAGTGTCGAAGCCTGCGTCTTCCAGCATTCGTTCGAGGTTGATAAGTGTTTCCACGTCGGTGTCGCAGATGAGAATGCGAGAACGCTGCTGCTTCATTGCCTCCTCCCTTCCTGCAACCTTCTGCGCCCCAACCGTGACAGAAACCCTCAAGTTCACAGCCACGCGCAATCTCGCTTCCTTGGAGCCGGTGCTGTACTCTCGGAAGGGGAATAGCGACCAAAACTCGATCACCCCTTTCGGGATTCATGCCCGTCAGCTACCGTAAAAAGAGCCTTGGAAACGAAATCAAGAACTGCTTTACGGCGTGCCTCGATGCGCGGCCGCGGACACAACTCCACGCCTTCCAACGATTCGACCGCCAGATTGCTGGTGAAATAAAAGACAATTAGCGCTGAAATCGAGCGGGTACAGTGCTCAATGTCGAGATCGTGAAATGCTCTACTGGAAATGCCCTCCCTAAGCAGCGCTACCAGTTTGCGGTGAACAGGGCGGATGTACCGTTCTACCATCCTGTGCAGAGGCTGCGACCTTGCACTGCACTGGCGCAACTGTTCTTGCTGCACGAGTTTTGGAGCGAGAGGAAACTCCACAATAAAGTCAAAATAGGAATTGACGTACGCGAGCAAGCGTTCCTGTGCCGATGCTTTCTGATCGAGCGCGCGGAAAACGCATTCGAACCATTCGGAAAATATGTCTTCCAGCACCTCGCTGTAGAGCTGCTCTTTCGTTTTGAAGTGGTAGAACAGGAGCGCGTGATTCACTCCCGCCGCACGGGCGATTCCTTCGGTTCGAGCACCCGCGTATCCTTTGAGCGCAAACTCCTCCGTCGCTGCCTTTAGGATTGCCAACCGACTGGCTGGTTCGGCGCTGCTTTTTATCGGCTTTTCGACAACGGCTACCATCACTTCTCCTCGCCTGTTTTTTTCGGCGCGGTCGACGAAACTGCGATGCCCGAAAAGGTTGGCATCCTGACTAACTAGTTAGTATAATAGCAGCTGCAGGATTGTTCGTCATCTTTCTTTGTCAGTGGTGCGGACCTGCACTTCCAAAGACGGACAAAGGCATCATGATGCATGGCTTTCGGTGTTTACGTCTTCTCGTATTGATCGCGGTGGTTCCGCTTGGCGGCTGTTTGTTCCGATCCCGTCCGGTTGCTCTTCGCACGAGCACAGCGCCGCTTCAAACCGTCTCACGTGGCGAACTGATCGAGCGCATCAACTCCGAGGCTTCCGAGATCCAAACACTGAAGGCCACGGTCGGCATTACAGCTTCCGTCGGCGGCAGCAAACGGGGCAAAATCATGGAATATCAGGAAATCCGCGGCTTCATCCTGGCCCGCAAGCCGTCCTCGCTGCGGATGACTGGACTTTTCCCTATCTTACAGAACCACGTGTTCGACATGGTGAGTAACGGCCAGGAGTTCAAACTGTGGGTTCCGCCCAAGAACCAGTTCATTGTCGGTAACAACGACGTAGCAAGACCATCTGCGCAGCCCCTGGCGAATCTGCGGCCGCAAGTGATCTACGACGCCCTGCTGCTGCAAGCTGTAGACCTGCAGAACGAACTTGCCGTGCTAGAAGAGGGCGAGCACAAGGTGATCGATCCTAGGACGCAGAAACTGGTGCTGCAGCCGGACTATACGCTCGACATCATCAAACAGAACGGCCACGGGTGGTACCTATCGCGCAAGACCGTGTTTGACCGAACTGATCTGCAGCCTCGCCAGCAGGTCTTGTATGACGAACACGGGTCTATCGTCACCAACGTGCTGTACGACGAATATTGGGAATTCAATGGGGTGCTTTTCCCCACGAACATACAGATCTGGCGACCAGAGGAGGAATACTCCATCAAGCTTGAAGTAACGAAGCTGACCCTCAATGGGCCCATCATGGATGATCAATTCGTGCTGGAACCGCCTTCGGGCGCAGGCCCGGCGTCGCAATAGGCCAGGTCCCGAGTGGAGCTTAGAGCAACCGAGTCGGCGCAGGCGGTTGCTTTGAAGCCACCGCCGGGGGTCGGCTTTTGTTCATCGGAACAAACGTGAGCATGGCGACCGAAATTCGCACCCAATTCTCCGGGACTTTGCAGAAAAGATAAGAGGGAAGTTGCGACCAAACTCAGAACGGTGAGGCCCCAAATGTCTCAAATGCGCAAAGATATTCTTACCGGTAGCTGGGTAATCGTGGCCGAGACCAACACCGTGCGGCCCTCGGATTTTCACTTCAAGAGATTCGTGCGGGAAACGATGTTCTGCCCATTCTGTGAAACCAACGAGGCTGCTACCCCGCCGGAAGTCTTCGCCGTCCGAAGTCCGGGCTCGTCCCCCAACGGGCCAGGGTGGTCGGTGCGGGCGGTCTCCAATTCCAATCCACTATTGCGGATCGAAGGGGAATTGGGACGACGCGCTGAAGGGTGCCACGATTTGATGAACGGCGTGGGCGCCCACGAGATCATCGTGGAAACACCCCGACACGACCGGAGCCTACACGAACTGGAAGTCCATGAGATCGCTGACGTTATTAGAGCTTACGCGGCTCGCATCATCGACCTGGAGGGGGATAAGCGGATGCGCTACGTGCTCATCTTCAAGAATCACGGCGAAGGAGCCGGCGCGCACTCCATTAGTCATTCCATCTCGCAATTGATGGCCCTGGCGGTAACACCGCGCTCACTTAAGACAAAACTCATAGTCGCTCGCGACTACTTTGCCTTGAAGGAACGGTGCATCTACTGCGACGTACTCCAGCAAGAGCTCAAGGGCCGGCGGCTCATTGCCGAGAATGCCGATTTTGTGGCGTTTGCTCCATTTGCCTCGCGCTTTCCGTTCGAGATGGGAGTGTTCCCCAAATCTCACAGCAGCGCGTTCAGCCGGATCAGTCCTGGGCAAATTGAAAATTTGGCAACGATTCTACGCGATGTCCTGCAGAAGTTGGACCACACCCTGGGCGGGCCACCCTACAACCTATCGCTTCAGGACAGACCCTTTCTGCGCCCGAGAGCGGGCTATTGGAACACCATCGAAGACGACTTCCACTGGCATTTGCAAATCTTGCCGCAAATCGTCCGCATAACGGGGTTCGAGTGGGCATCCTGGTTCTTCTACAACCCGGTGCCGCCGGAAATTGCCGCTCAATGCCTCTCGCCGTGACGCGCTCACATGGTTGGGTGATGACAGTCATAGTTGCGCCGAGGAACGGCCGACTACTCTGTGGGCAGTGGCATGAAAAGCAAGGTGGCGGATGCGATAGGGCTGGAGACGCACGCGGTCGCCCTCGTATGGGCCGATGCAGCCCCGCAAGGGGCGATGCGGTTCAAGCAGGGCCGATGGGGATGCGTGGTGGCGCTGTTTGCGGCGGTCGCAGCAAAGGGACGGGTGGGAGCCTTCGACCGGCAGACGTACGGCTGCTGGGGTGGCGGCGTCGGTCTCGGATTAGGCAATTGCTATGAAGACTTCCCCGGCGGCATGGAAGGCCTCTGCCGGTTCCTTGCCGACGGCAACAAGTTGTCCGAAGAGGGCGGGCGAATCGGCAAGGAGATGGACGCTTGGGGCGGCCGCCGACTGACGGACGATTTCTTGGAGGGCGAGCGCTACCTGAAGAGTACCGACGCTGCAAAACGTTTTCTAGGAGTCATCCCCATGCGCGACATCCCGGCGCAGTACGTCGTCGTGAAGCCGCTTGACCTTGCCGACCCCGAGCAGGAAGACATCAAGAGCGTCACGTTTTTCGTCGATCCCGAGCGACTCTCCGCCCTCGTAGTTTTGGCCAACTACACGGACCCCGATCTGGAAAACGTGATTGTTCCGTGGGCGGCGGCATGCCAGATCATGGGCATATTCGCCTATCGCGAACTGGAACGTGAGCACCCTCGCGCATTGATCGGGTTGACCGATCTCTCGGCACGCCTGAATGTCCGGGCATCGCTCGGAACCAACGTCCTGTCCTTCACCGCGCCGTGGTCGTTGTTTCTGAGGATGGAGCAAAACGTAGATGGGAGTTTCTTGCAACGCAGGACGTGGGACGAACTTCGTCGACACCACTAGGGATTGAATTCGCACCCAAAAGAAAAGGCCTTGGGACGCGGCAAGGCTCCGGTTGCGTACTCCCGCATCGGAACAAAAGCCAGGATCATCCGTAGGTACGGGCATTCGACCAAACAGTCCTGTGGAGTGACGCACATGCCACCGGCTGTAGCAAGGAAGTTGGGAATCGACTTATCCTCGCGGAGGGAAGGAGAGCTGTTCAAGTGGCTCTTGGCTTGCCTGCTCTTTGGCAAGCCGATCCAGCAGGAGATTGCCGAACGCGCCTATACCCGACTCGTGTCTGCGGGTCTGCGGAATCCGGATGCGGTGCTCGGCACGGGGTGGGACGAACTGGTCCGGCTGCTCGACGAAGCGCATTATGTGCGCTACGACTTTTCCACCGCCACCAAACTGCTGGAGGTGTGTCAGGAACTGAAGCAGCGCTGCGGCAATATGAAGAAGCTGATCGCGCAGGCAAGGACTGCCTCGGAGCTCTCCGCAAGGCTACAGGAGTTCAAGCACATCGGCCCCGTCACCGCCCGAATCTTCACACGAGAGGTGGCCCCGATCTGGTATGGTTCCCGCGGGTCGTCACCGAAAATGTTGTGACCGATCAGCTTGCAAGGGTCGCTGGCGATTGCCGAGAGGTCAGTATTCCCTTGCGCGGCTTCGGCGAAAGCTTTTATCGAGTCTCAATTGTCCCGATGTTTCGATGAAGATCGACTCATCGCTCCGACGATGAAACAGAACCTCGCGGCGAACGAACGGCTGCACTGTAAGATACCCTCAATGTCGAAAGTCTTGTCGGTCACGCAGCTGTGCAAGACCTACGGCGAGATAGTCGCTGTAGACGGCATTTCGTTCGACGTAGAGCGCAATGAAATAGTCGGGCTCTTGGGTCCGAACGGAGCAGGAAAGACCACCACCATCGATATGATTCTGGGCGTTCTCGCTCCGGCTTCGGGGAGGATCTGAATCGAAGGGGTCGATATCGCTACGCACCGCTCACAAGTGCTCCAACGCACGAACTTCGCGGCCGTCTACGCTCCCCTGCCAGGGAACTTGACGGTCCAGCAGAATCTGCGTGTCTTTGGGCTCTTGTACGGAGTGAAGAATCTCGCAGAACGCATTGAAGCACTGCTCCAGCAGTTCGATCTAGAAAAATTTCGAGATGTGAAGTGCGGCGTGCTTTCTTCGGGAGAGCAAACGCGAGTATCGCTTGCCAAGGCAATGCTCAATTCTCCGCAGCTCCTACTGTTGGACGAACCGACGGCATCGCTAGATCCTGCAATCGCCCGCGACATTCGCAGCAAGATCAGGGGTTTTGCAGCACAGGGCACTGGCGGCGTGCTTTGGACCTCGCACAACATGTATGAGGTGGAGGAGGTTTGCGACCGCGTGCTCTTCCTCTCGCGCGGCAGGATTCTGCTCGAAGGCGACCCGAAGACCCTGCCGCGCGAGCACGGCAAGGCGACGCTGGAGGAGCTTTTCATTAGCGTAGCCCGCGAGCCGCTCACACTTGAGGCCGAATAAGCGCCATGTATTTCACCCACACCGCAGCCATTGTGTTTCGTCAGTTCTATCTCATACGTGGAAGCCTGTCGCGCGTATTACCGCTATTCATGTGGGCGGGCATCGACATCGTGCTTTGGGGATTCATTACGAAATACCTCAACACGGTCACATCCTCAGGCAACTTCGTGCCCTCCCTCCTTGGGGCCGTTCTGCTGTGGGACTTCTTGATCCGCGTGATGCAAGGAGTAACGATGACGTTTTTCGAGGACGTGTGGTCACGCAATTTCCTGAATATTTTTGCGACGCCGCTCTCCATATCGGAATACCTCAGCGGCCTCGTGCTCTCCAGTATCGCGACGAGCTCGGTCGGGCTCGTCGTCATGGTCGTCCTAGCGACTACGGTTTTTGGTCTTTCCTTCTTCGTTTACGGGTTGATGCTCGTGCCGTTCTTTCTTGTGCTGTTTATGTGTGGTATCGCGCTCGGCATACTTGGCAGTGCCGTGGTGCTCCGCCTCGGACCGCCCGCGGAGTGGTTTGTGTGGCCTATCCCCGCCATCATCTCGCCATTCGTAGGTGTGTTTTACCCGTTATCGACGCTGCCGCGATGGATGCGATACATCTCGCACGTCTTACCACCATCGTATGTGTTCGAGGGCATGCGGGGCATTGTCTCCGGCAGTTCGATTCCGCCACACGGGTTGCTCTGGGGGGCGTTTCTTGCCGTGCTATACATTCTGCTTGCTTGCTGGTTCTTTACACGTGTGTTTCGACATGCCGTGCGTACTGGCCTCATCGCCCGCTACAGCGCCGAAACCTTAAGTTAGAAAGATTCGGACGCCCAGTGCTTAGCACATCATCCGTCCAACGGCGCAACAATGCTCGGTCATTAGGTTTCCGCACATGGTCGCTATGGTGGTACAAAAGGCTGCCAGCACTTGTGAAACACCCGAGCCGACCTGAACCCCCTCTGGGCAGCCAAATCTGCCAGGATCAGGCACCTGCGAGACTTCAACGCCTCGCGGAACGCGGGCTTGGTGCCCGCCGTTTCCGACCTTGCGTTGCTCATCTTGGCGGCGGCAGACGAGTCTTTCGCCCATGATGGAATGAGCCCCCAGCGGACTAGCGACAGTTCACGGACGGGCTCCTTGGGATTCTGGCGTATGACTGGGATCGGCTGGGTGGGAGCGATGTTGTAGCGGGGGTCCAGTCTTCCTCTCCCGAAATGCTGTCGAAGTGCTCCTCGATAATCTGCTTTCTCCGCGAAAGTCGGTATCGCCCACACATAAGGAAATTATGGCAGATCGGATGAGCGTTTCACATTGGACCGCGGTCAGCTTCACCTGCGACAAGCCCCGCCGACCCGCTCTTGAAGACCGCCCAAAGCTACGCCGTTGCTGCTTTCGCCTGCCTCCCCTTTATCTCGCTCTCGGCTTGAGCTGTGCCCGGTCGGTAGTCTTGGCACCGTGAAGTGAAGAAATCCCGGATTCGTTTCGGCGATAGTCGCAATACGTTGACGCTTCCCTTGGGAAACTGCTGAACCAGGAAACGTCCAATCCACTGCCGCCGCGAGATGAGCGTTGCAGGCGCGAGTCCACAAACATCGCTCGCATAATCGCAGTACGCTCGCAGTTCCGTGTCGACATGCGCGGGAAACGTTACCTCCGATGCCAGTCTCGTTTCTCCAAGAATCGTCAATAGATGGTTCAGAGCCGAACGGATCGTCACTATTCCACGCTGGACGCGACCACGGCACTTGCAGTCCGCTAGGTGCTCGTTAAGGAAACGCCGGACTGCGGCTTTGCTCACTTCCAGGCGATCGCCAACGGGTTCAGCCCAAGAAAGGAAGTGTTTCAGGGCACCTCGGTAACCCCAGATAGCGGATGGACGGTAGCCACGGGCCTCCAGTGTCGTTACATAAAGATGAATCAAGCTTCGGACGTCAACAGTGTTTGCCGCGGTCGTTGATTTAAGACTACGCATGATCTCTCCTCAGGACAGAAGTCCTGCGGGGAGATTGTCCGATTATGTTCAGTTCTCGGGAAACTAGGATGGGAATGCAGAGCGGCTTCTCAACGCCTCAGAATATGTCGCGCCCAGCAACTGCACATAATCGCGGACTGCGCGTAATTTCGACCCAGAGCCACGGGACGCATTGAATTCTCTGCCAGGTTAGTACTTAGCTCTAGTTCGGGATACTCCAAGAAGCGGGTGAGCTTTTTCCAAAGGGTGAGCGCGTACTGGCAAGCCTTGCTTAGTGCACTCGAAGGCAACGCGATCGACTGCGCTGCGTCGATCTTGCTACGAATCTCATCGAGAAGAGGCTTGGCTGTTTCGTGACGCCGGATATCGCGCGCCGCAGCGGTCAGCGCCTTGCGACGAGCTTCGGCGTCAACGGCGAACAATTCGTCCATCTGAGCCACAATCGGGGTTGCGACCGGGTCTCGGGGATTTAGCTGCACTGCCTCGAAGAACTGTCTTCTCGCATGCGCCCAACAAGCAGCATGTACCATTCTCGGCCCCCCGATCTGGTCATACGCTGCATAGCCGTCGGTTTGCAGAATGCCTTCGAACTGTCCCAGGAACCGCTTCGGCCCATCGCGTCCGCGACCCAAGCGGAAATCGAACACCACGCTTCCTCCGGGGCGACTGTATTGCCAGCGGTACGCTTGGTGATTCTTACCTCGGCCCTCGCGTGTCTGCACATCGACTGGGGTTTCATCCGCCTGAATGTAACTTCCGTTGATCAATTCTCGCCTCATTGCCGCGACCATCGGGATCAGCAACTCGCCGACTTTGAGGACCCAGCCGTCCAGCGTCGCGCGGCTGATTTCCAGACCGAGGTCCCGTTCCAGAATCACGCTCTGCCGATGCAGGGGAGTGTGATTGCAGTATTTGCTGACGACCGTGTCGATGACGATGCGGTCACTGGCTAGGCACTTCTCGATGATCCGTGGCAGCAGTGGGGCCGATACCACTCCAAGTTCCTCACACGACCGGCAAGCCCGTTTCTCGCGTTTCGTCACCAGCACGAAGTACTTCGCCGGCTCCACATCCAACTGGGAACTCTCCTCGTAGCCAATCACCACGGTTTCTCTGCCGCAGCGTTTGCAAAGGCGCTGATCCGGCATGCAAGGCAGAATCCGCTCAACGCGCGGAAGATTCGCAGGCAATTCCTGCCGGCCCGGATGCTTGTCGGATTTCTTGGTCGAGCGATGCACTGGCACCTGCTCGCTCTCCGCCTGCTCGATCAATTCACTGACGACAGGCTCAAGCTCGAACAATTGCATTTGCGCCCGCGAAAGTTTTTCTCCGCCCGTACCATACTTCTCGATCCGCATCAGCCGCAGACTCTCTTCCAGCACACGAATCCGCAGCTCCGCGTACTGTAGCTTGCTCTTCAGTTGTGCAATGAGTTCCAGATCGGCTGGTGCTGAAGGAATGGAAGCTAAACTCACAATGAGTTAATGATTTACCAGAGTCGATCGAAACGTTCAAACAACCACGCAACTTATGCGGCAGCGTGTCCCTCGGGGGAAGCCTTCCGGTACCACCGCTTGTGCTTCGTTTTGGTCAGATCGATCCCACCCAACAACAGCGAAAGCTCTTCGTGACTCAGGATGACCTTGCCCTGCGCATCGCCGGACTGCGGCCGGGTGAAACGCCCCTTTTCTAATCTCTTGGCACAGACCCACAAGTCATCTTCATAATGCCCCATTTCACTATGTGGTTGATAAGTCGAGAACGGTCTGTTCCGATGGCGGTGCCGTGGGGGTGTATCTTCTAAGCCGTACCCGATCAAGCAGGCGAGAAGCTTTCTCGTTCTCCAAAGACTGCTTGTTCAACACCCACGGTCCGCACGCGATCGGCCGCTCTGCAGCAATATAGCCACGTTCGATGGCAAGCCGCAATGTACGACTAGATACACCGACCAGACGTGCGGCCTGCGAGAGATTCAGCCAACCTTCTGCGGCCTGGCGCTGCGCATCATGACACTTGATTGCATGATTGAAGCGCAACGACGTAACCAGGGCCCGCGTCCAGTAATTACCCCGAGCGGTGGGTAGTTTTGCGCGATTGAGAACGCCGGCAATCATCTCGTCGCTATAGATACGCGACAACACGCGAACCGCCTCCACGATATCCTTCGGGATGTGCCCGCTGCTTTCTCCGCGGCGACGACGCGGCAGACGCAGTGGTGTATGCACGCCACCCTTCCAGTGGATAAGCAGCACGACCTCGCTCGTCCGTTCGTCGATGTCCACAACGATTTCGCGGATCAGTGTTCGGAGGAGTCGCTTCTTCGTACGCTCATCGGCCTGCGGGTTATTCCACAAGGCCTCGAGATCGCCCGCAAGATCTTGGAACTCATCCACCGTGCCCACGCTGGTGGCGTGTGCGCATTCGCTCTCGGCGACGATGCGCGCTTTGATGGCTCTCTCTTCCTCCAGCGCGGCGTTCCACCGCCGCTCAAGCTCTTGCGCAATGTCGCGGAATTAACATGAGGCTGCTCCGTAAGCCGCAGCGTCGCGCAATGGGCCGCATCGAACATCCACTTCGGTATTTCAACGAGCATCGCATCAAGCGGCGCATCAGGGAGTTTGCAGAGGAATGCCACATCGGCGTGCGCGCCGCCAGCCCGGCGCGTCAAAACACTACGGCCATACCAGCGGTGCCATGGATAACAGACTTGCCTGGAATCAAAGGCGATACTGTGGGTTTTCTGTAGAGGGATTGCAGAGTCCGCTTCCGTCCCAGACGAGGACCTTCAGCCGATTGCGCTGGCCGTTGCAGAACAAGAACAGGTGCCCGCTCAGAGGCTCACACGACAATCGATCCCGAACCAGACCGTACAGCCCTTCGAACCCCTTGCGCATGTCGGTGACCCCGGCGGCCAGATAGATCCGTGTAGCTGGGCCCAGTCCAAACACGGCTTACGCCCGCTCCAGGATGCCTACCAGGCGTTCAAACGTACTCGTATCAAAATTAGGATGCACCTCGATCCGGCGCCCGCCCGGCAGCACCACGGTCAGCCCACAACTCGGTTCGTGCTGCTTCGGCGATTTCCTGGCCGCCAACTCCACCGGTACCAAGCGACCGGCCGAAGAAGCTGGTATACGGGGTCTACGCCTTCTCTTCCAACGCGGCTTTTTCAGATGGCGATCCAGAGTGCTGAAGCTCAAACCTCGACTCTGGCAAAACTCGCTCCGGCGCATACCGCTGCTCATGAATTCCGCCACCAACTCCTGAACTTCTGCACGGGTACGTCGCTTGCGCGCTGACAACTCTGTTTTTGCGGTCATCCGGACACTTCAACACAGACCCCTCCTGTCGAACAGGTGTGTTGGTCAGACGCTTACCTTCGACCGTGGTTTCACCGCTTCCCTGATTGCGGATTCCAGGTTGAAGTGCTCGCAACAGCTCTGACATCCTGCGGAACCCAGAGTCCAGTGTGCGTTCCCCTACCACGGCACACTGCGAAGACACCGCAGCACGTACCCGCGCGCTTGCACCGAACGGAAGCACAATGCGGCGAGCATCGCTACACCAGCGTGCCGTTAGGACGCAACTAGGACACAAAACTCACTGTTTGGAATCAGAAACTTGCGGAAACCGCGAGAATTGAGTCAACCGAATCAACTAGATATGGTCGGGGAGAGAGGATTTGAACCTCCGACCCCCTGGTCCCGAACCAGATTCGGGCATTTATTGAAATCTGTAGAACTCTGTGGTTTGCAAGCTATTGTTGTGGAACCTGTTGCAGGCGCCTCGTTGAAGTTTGTTGATTCCTGTTGAAGTCCCGTGCTTTCGCAGCTACAAATTCGTCTACATTTTTAGAGGCGAACACAACGCGAACTATGCTTTTCTTCCAGAAACCCCGCTGAATCGAATCAGCGTTTGAGACTTTGAGGCGACATATCCCTCACTTGATAGGCGACGCTGACTACATCGTCCATTTGCTTAAGTCGCCGAACGATCTGCTGTTTCCACAGATGCCTCGATCTAGAGGAAAAACAAAACTCCATATCAAAAGCACGGGGAGCGCACCGATGCGTTCACCAGCCGGAGCAGGTCGCCGGACAGTTCTGAAACAGCAGAAAGTCGCGGAAAAACCCGAGACCTGCCCACCGAACGTTCCATCGCGGAAAGATCGAATCGAACGGAAAGCACGACTTGTCCGTTGTTTACGCCAGCCGGATTGAATTTCTGCGTACCACAATTGCCATCGTACTTCTCGTACATGGTCGTCGAAAGCCGTGGCTGCCAGTTTGTACCATGATCCCGCGGCAGAAGCCTGCCATGAGAAGAAATAGAAGAGGGCCGAGCCAACCGGCCTACTTTTCTGCGTATACCATTCCGGAAGCATGATAGGGAGGGTCGGAGATCAGGCGGATGTACGAAATCAGCGCCTCGATCTCTGTCTTGTTCAGAGTATATCCGTACGGCGGCATCAGTGCGGATTTGTTGAGCGCGGGTCCGCCGTGGCTGATGATGGCGTTCAGGTCGGCATCGCTCATTTTGTTGAGTGTGTCGCCCTCGGTAAATGGGTGCGGCTTGGTCTCCAGATTGTCGTAATTGGAAACGCGCTCCGGCGTGGACTCCGGATCGTGGCAGCGAGAACAGTACTTGCTATCGAGCTGGAATCCCACCTGCTCCTGATATCCCAGGGCAATTTCAACAATCTTTAGCTCGACTGGCTTCTGGGTTTTCGTAGATGTGCGCGCGGTGAGTTGATATCGTCCTGCCATACTGCCGAGAGCGACGTTCGTGCTGAGTTGCCCGCTGGAATCGGTCAGACCGCTCGGAGGCTCAAAGCTAACGCCCGCGGGCCCGCTGAACTCGACCAACGCTCCGGTGACGGCCGTTCCTTGCTCGTCGTTGACCTGAACGACCAGGGGCTGAGCGAGGGCCATTCCGGTTGCGCCGATCTGCTTGCCTCCGCTCGACTCTACCAGTGCGGCTCCAAACGCTGTGGGCTTTAGAGCAGAGGCTGGGCCCGCTTTACGTGCGCACCCTGCGCTTACGACAGCGAGAGAGACCAGGAAGAGCGTCCGCAAGTATCTCTTCATTTCTTCGCCTCCTGCTTGCTGGAGCCCTTTTGCGTCATCAGGAATGCGGTCAGAGCGCGGGCATCTTCGTCGCTCATGTTGCGGTTTGGTTCGATGGTGCCGGGCCGCATGGTTTGCGGGTCCTTCAGCCAGTGGTAAATCCACGCCGCATTCAGGCGCGAGCCTACTTGCGTGAGCGTTGGCCCGACGTAGCCTTTGTCGACCTTGGTATCGACGATGTGGCAACCCTGGCAGGCATACTTGGAATAGAAAAGCTGTCTCCCTTGCTCGACCTGATTCGGCGGATACCCGCTGGACGGCATCGAGTCGCGGTCGAATGCCGGGGTCTGATAAACGGTCATGATGTAATCGGTGAGTTCCTTCGCGTCGTCATCCGAAAGGTTGAACCTCGGCATGCGGCGGATCAGCGCAGGGCGCAGTGTGCCAGGGTTCTTCAGGAATGCCAGCAGCCACTGCCGCTGCACCGAACTGCCTTCCCAGGTCAGGTCGGGAGCCATGTCGCCGCCGCGACCATTGATGGCGTGGCAGGTGAAGCAAGCCATGTCGTCCATGAGTTGTCCGGCCTTGCCCGCGGGTTCGTAATTCGACGGCGGCTTCGCCGGAACGGTCAATCCCAGCGGCAAATCATGTGCCCGGTCGGTTAGCGCGAGCAGTGCGGCGGTCAAGGCATCAATTTGCGCGGGTGCGAGGTTGAACTGGGGCATCTTCAGCGCCGCTCCAAACGAACGCGGTTGCCGGATCTTGGCCGCAATGTAATCAGGTATGGCATGCGCCATTCCGGGCAGAAAAATAATCTGCGTCAGCGGCTTGCTGCCGATGCGAGTCAATTCCGGAGCGAAGTTATCCGGCTTCTTGATGCCGCTGATCTCGTGGCATGAGGCGCAGCCGTATTCGGTGACCAGAAGCTTGCCGTGCGCAATCTGTTCCGGCGTCGCGGCGTCGAGATGCACATTGGCCAGCAGATCGGAATCCGTCTTGTTCCCAAGGTAGGCAGTAAGCAAGGAAAGTTGCGGGTCGGTGAAACGGTAGTGGGGCATGGCCGTTCCCGCATCGTAGATACGCGGATTGCGCAGCCATGCCCGCAACCATTCCGGCTTGACCTTATTGCCGATGCGGGTCAGTTCCGGACCGACATCGCCGCCCACCACATTCCCGGCAGCATTCTGCACGGCATGGCAAGAAGCGCAGAATGACTCTCCGTACAAGCTGGCTCCAGCTGCCGGATCTGGCGCCTTCTGGTCTTTACCTGGGTTAACCGGTGCCGTGTCTCCAGCGATCGGTGTGCTGCTGGCGATCAGGAATGCCGAAATATCGCGCGCGTCCGCATCGCCCAACCTGAAATTCGGCATGGTCGCGGTGACGGCGTAGGCCTGTGGATCCTTCAACCAGGCATAAATCCATTCCCGCGTGGTCTTGTCGGCGATGTGCTCAAGCGAAGGCGGATCATCGGTCGGCTTGATCGCGCTGCCATCGGGCAACTTGATCGTGTGGCAATGCACGCAGCCATATCGCGCCAGCAGATTGCGTCCCAGGTTCAGTTGCGGAGTGCCGGTCAGAGGAGCGCGATGGCATTGCCCGCAGGAAGATTGGACGTACCGCGCCGGCAGGATCGGCTGCTCCCATGCCTCCGTGCTGCTGTGGGCTTCCTCGACGGTGGTCGCAGGTCCTTGCCCGCGGTGACACATCACGCAGCCGAACTGGTCAACCGTGTGCGGGATTACCGGATGCCGGCGAAACGGCTGGGGAATGTTGGCATCGCCCAGGCTCGCTTCTTTCAATCCGGCGTGGCAGGTGGTGCAGCGATCTACGACTCCGAGCCCCGGGAGCCAGATCTGCTGGATGCCGTCGTGGAAGTGGCGCTGCAGTGTCACCGCTTCTCCCCGGCCCCGAATCAGCGACAAGTACTGTTTCTGGTAGTGACGCCATTCACTGAAGTAATTCTTGGCCGGTGCAATGGCCAGCGAAATCAATAACAGCAGACTGACCACGCCAAACGCGCGAGCCGAATCGCCGAACCATCTCTGCCACAGAGAAGACAGCGCGTTCTTCAATCAACTCCTCCAGGGCAACACCCAGGACCAACCCGGGCCGCGGAAGAAAGTGCCAACCGCCGTGAGCACGGCGAGTTCGAACAGAAACCACGTCATGATCCAGTATGAAAGTGGTTTGCCGGCCAGATAACGCCGGAAGGCCGAAGTCGACTGCGGAGAACTTTGCGCCGCCAGCACCATCAACCCGGCGACGATCAGGGTCGGCATCAACGCCACGTACACATCAAACAACAACAAGAACAAACAAAGCCCAGCCGCCGCCAGATAGAAAATAAGCAGACGACGCTTGCGATCCTTCAGGAACAAACCCTCCGCCTCGACGTTGATGTTGAAATACGGAATCACAATCAGCGCGATCACTACCAGAGTCGGAACCAGCACACCCGCGACCACAGGAGGAAAGTAGTGCAGCATTTCCTGCAAGCCGAGGAAGTACCATGGCGCCTTGGCGGGGTTGGGCGTATGCGAAGGATCGGCAATGCCCTCCAGGGGAGCATTGAACAGAAGAGACACGCAGGCCAACGCGATCGCAAGCACCTCGATGGCAACGATGGCGCGGAAGAGGACTTCCGGATACGTCTGCACCTGATCTTCGTCGGTAGCCTTGACCTGCGCCGAAGTGCGCCGGGTGACGAAGACAACACGCGTCGGCGACTTGCGGGCATTCGATCCCATGCCGGCGATGAAATCTTTCGGATCGGTCGTCTTATCGCTTATCGTCTTACCCCGAATCGGATCAGTCATAGGCTATTGCGACCCCTTCGCGACAGCTGCGACCGGTTCAGCCGCAACGCTTCTTGGCTCGCTTTGGTGGGCGTAGAGGCCGCCATCTTTGCGAATGCGCCAGAAGTGCACTGCGACAAAAAGGATCGCCACCAGGGGCAGAATCATACAGTGCAGCACGTAAAAGCGCAGCAGAGCGTTGGCGTTCACCACATTGCCGCCGAGCATGAGGAAGTGAACCTTGTTGCCCATCACAGGGACGGCCGATGCGATATTGGAGCCCACCGTAATCGCCCAAAAAGCCAACTGATCCCAAGGCAGCAGATAGCCGGTGTAGCTAAGGAGCAGCGTAATCAGGAGCAGGATGACTCCTATGACCCAATTGAACTCGCGCGGCGGCCGGTAGGCGCCGCGGTAAAACACCTTGAAGAGATGCGCGAACACCAGAAAAACCATGGCGTGCGCGGACCAGCGGTGCAGGTTGCGCAGAAATAATCCGGAGGAAACTACAAAGTGGAGATCCTTAGTATCGGCGTACGCCTGCGGCACCGAAGGATGGTAGTAGAACATCAGGGGAATTCCAGTGGCGACCAATATGAGGAACGTCCCGAAAGTCAGCGTGCCCAGATACCACGTCGTGCTGAAGCTGAGCATCCGGGTCCGCACTTTGGTGGAGAAAAGATGCAGGAATACATTCTGCTGCACCGCGAGCGCCCGGCGCAAAGTACTCCATCCGGTCCCGCTGCGGAACACCGAACGCCAAACCCGCGTGCCCCGCAACTCCTCAAAATAGTCCGTGATTGTTTTCGCCACGCTCACACCCTCACAAACTGCATGGGACGAATAGTGATGGAACGGTCCACCATCAGATCACCCTCGTCGCTGATCGAGGTCTGCAGCCATGGCAGCGGCTTCGGAGCCGGGCCTTCAATCTTGACCCCGTAGCGCGTGAACTTGCTGCCATGGCAAGGGCAAGCGATGATGCCCAACTCAGGTTTCCATGCGGTCAGGCAGCCGAGGTGGGTACAGACGGCACTCAGCGCAAAAAAACCTTCTTGCGCATGGATGAGATAAACTCCTGTGTTCACGTCCATCGTCACCGAATCGACTGCATAATTTTCCGGCTTGCCTGCATTGACGATGGGAGAAGGCTCGTACAAGACATTCGGCGAGAGAAACTGATACGAGAATGCCGCCGTGCCGGCAGCGGCGATACTGAGCGAACCCAATCCCAGCTTCACGAAAAAAGCGCGGCGGTCGAACTCGATGCCCGGTTGCGAGCCAAGCCCCGAGCCACGTTCCGCCGGCGTGTTCTTTTTTTCTTCGGGCATTCTTTACCTCGAGCGCTGACCTCGAACGCTTACTTCGGGCTTCCAGCCGCAACTGGCGATTTGGGCCGGAGTGGTCCATCGATGGATTCCACCGAAATCAATCCCGTCGGCTCGGCGGAAACCAGATTGTATGACTCCATGGTGATGGTGCTGACGGGACAGCGCGCGGCGCAGAGCCCGCAGCGAATACAGCGAGTCTCGTCCTTCAACATGGCTGACCCGGTCACGATGCCGAGTTCGTCGGCCGCGACTTCGTCGAGCTCCACGCCGAACAATTCCTGGTTCTCTCGAATCTGCTGCACCGCATCGGGCTCGAACTGGATGCGATCCAGGGATACGAGCGACAGACAGTTCTCCGGGCACACATCCACGCAACCGCCGCACAGGATGCACATGCTCCCGTCTTCCGGGCTGCCCTCGAACACCGTGTTTACCCAGCAGTGCAGGCAACGCTGAGCTTCTTCCATCGCCGACGCAGCGTCGTAGCCGACCTCGACTTCGGTTACTCCGGTGCGGCGCTCCAGCGGCAGCATTGGTATGGGCGGACGAGCCAGGTCCAACAACTCCAGCGGCATGCTGTGGCGCCTAAAGACCTCGACTTCGACTATGGGATCTGGATGTCTCTGACCACGCAAGAACTCATCAATGCCGACCGCAGCGCGCTTGCCGTCAGCCACGCTATCGATGATCAGACGCGGGCCGAAAACGCAGTCCCCACCGCCAAAGATTCCGTTCGCCGAGGTCATCAGGGTTCGCGGGTTCACCGCGATCAGCCCACGGGGAGACAGTTCCACGCCGTCTGCAGGTTTGAGAAAGTCCAGGTTCGGCGCCTGGCCGACCGCCATGATAATTGTGTCGCACTCCAGTTGCGTTTCACTGCCCTCGTAGAACGCAGGATTGAAGCGCTTGTTCTGATCGAAGACCCATTTCGTCTTCAGCGTCTCCAACGCCACAACTTTGCCATCTTTGCCAATCATGCGCTTGGGGCCCAAGCCGGGATGCATAACGATGCCTTCCGTTTCGGCCTCTTCAATCTCTTCCAGCGCCGCCGGCATTTCTTCGCGTTTTTCCAGGCAGACGAGATGCACTTCCTGCGCGCCCAAGCGCAGCGCAGAGAGTGATACGTCCACCATTTCTTTCGTGGCCACGGCACTTACATTCTCCAGCGAAGGCTCCAGGTCTTCTACTCCGGCGACATGCTGCCGGACCACTTCGCGGGCCGCTGAACGCGCCACGTCCATTGCCACGTTGCCGCCGCCGATCACGATAACTTTTTTGCCGATGGTGAACTTGTAGCCGAGATTCACGTTGAGCAGAAAATCAATGCCCTTGTAAACACCATCCAGGTCAACCCCCGGAATGGTCAGATCGCGGCTGCGATGCGCGCCGACGGCGATCAGCACAGCATCGAAGCCCTGGTGGCGCAGGTCGGAAACCATGAAGTCGCGCCCGGCCGCCTGATTGAGCCTGAGAGTGATATCGCCGGTCGCCAGGATTTCCCGCACCTGCGCTTCCACCACGTCACGAGGCAAGCGGTATTCGGGAATGCCGAGGTAAAGCATTCCGCCAGCCACAGGAGCGGCTTCGAAAATCGTGACCGAGTAGCCCATGAGCGCCAGGTCATGAGCCGCCGAGAGTCCCACCGGCCCGCCGCCAACCACGGCGACTTTAAAGGGCAGCTTGTTTTGACCCCGTCCCGCGTTGATGTCAACAGGACGCTTCGATTCAGGGCCGTGCCGCTCCGTCAGAAAGCGCTTGAGCGCCCGTATTGCGATGGGGCGATCGATATCCCCGCGGCGACAGGCAGTCTCACAGGGATGCGCGCAAACCCGGCCGCAGATGCTTGCCAGCGGGTTGGGATCGCGGGCAAACTTGTAAGCTTCCTCAAATCGCCCTTCCGCGATGAGCGCGACATACCGGCCCGCGTTCGTGTGGGCTGGACAAGCCATCATGCAGGGGAAGTTGGTGTTCAACCAATCCCTGTCCACTTTTTTGTCCTTGAACCGTTTCAGCAAGATGGCAATCCCCAGTGCGTTCGTTTAATGGAAAGCATTCTACTCGAAGAGGGCACAGGGCGAAGAGCGGACGTGGCCGCCCGCTCCTTGTTTTCCTACTTGCTAAGAGTGAAGTCCGCTTTGCTGTTGCCCGCCACAGCAACCGGCTTGGACTGGTTCTTGGCGCCTTCATGCCACACAGTTACGGTGTAGCTGCCGTCGGGAACGTCTTTGATCTTGTAATTGCCGCTGTCGTCGGTTTCGCCAAAATAGGGAGTTGGGCTGACTATGATATATCCCGCCATTTCCGGGTGTACATTGCACAGCAATGGCACGACGCCCACCTTATCGAATGTGTAGGGACGCTTTTCACCCTTGGGCCACGTACCGAGATTGTGTCCTGCCTTCTTGTCTCCGGCGATAGCAGTCCAGAAGACGTTGTGCTGCACATTGTCGCTATTCAGGAACTCAACGGTTGTGCCCTGCTGCACGACCATGATGTGCGGCACAAAGACCAGTCCCTTTTGATCCATGATCGGGTGCTCTTTGGGAGCGGGAAACGTTTTGCCCGCAATGGCGTCGACGTAAACCACCGAATGGCCCTTCATTCCAGTAACTTTTCCCTCGATATCGCCGGCCCACGCTGCCGTGCACAAGCCGACTATTAGTACCGCCAATATGAATCCCTTGTGTCTCATTGCGTTTTTTCTCCTTTGCCATTCTAATTCGTAATTGCTCACGTGCGTGTCAGAAAAGGAATTTCGCATCCAGATAAACGGTATTGTTAGCGCTCGCGTTGCGCCCCGCACCATCGTAGTTGTTTGCGGCGCCATTGAAGCGAGTATATGCGGTATATTGGGCGGCGAGTTGTAGATTCTGCCACGGCCAATACGAGACGTTTGCGATATATCCGGCGCTTCTCGGGTCGCCATTGGCACTGCCACCCGGCCCATACAGATTGATATCGGCCGTGCCCTGGGTAATGAACCAACCGAATGTGCCCGTATAGCGATTGCCGAAATGGAATTCGGCGTTGGACATAAAAGTGTTTAGATGGTGCCCGCCCGGTGATGCCAACGGAACCCCAGCACTGGAAGGGACACTGGCGCTGGATGCCAAATTGGAGTTTTCGCGGATATACGTGCCTCGCAGCGACAGCACGTCCTTCCTGAATAGTGTCCGATCATACTGAGTGTCGAAGGCCCAATCCGTGTACCCATCATAGACGTCACCTACCCCACTATTTATCGCGCTGTTGGTGCTCTTCATGTGCATTCCATAGCTGCCGATCTCAAACTGCGTCGTCCCCGTCGATTCCTGCCAAGCGACGCGCCAATATGGCGCAACCCCCACGATGTTGTATGAAAAACCAACTCCCGGATTCGGCTGTGGACCGCCCACGTGTTCCGAACGATAAAGCGCTACGTCCAGATAGAGGTGATCGTTCCACATCGCATAGCCACCAATTCCTGCAACGTCCTGCGCCAAAGAACCATTAATGATGGCCGCGGCGGTGGGAGTGGGCGCATTATCGCTGGCGACCCATGGGTAACCCCATGCCGGCGTACTATTCCAAAGATCCTCCAGTGTCGGATTGTTGTTGAGATCCACGCCGTAGACCAGTTCCTTGCCCCTCAGCTTCGTCTTATTCGCGTAGCGGATATCGGTGTTATCCATACTGAAATGGTCGTCTTGGGTGTTGTAAGTCACCTGAAGGAAGCTGCCGACATTGCTGGTCCATGCCCCAGCAAGGAAGAGTGAAATATCTTGAGGAAATTCAAAATTGCCATTCTGCGTCGTCGGCACCGCTGAATTGGTGTTGGTAAATGAGGCCTCGAGCATTACGGAAAGGGGCAGCGCGGCGAGCAGATCAAGCGCGGCATGCGTCTTCTTTCCCTCCGATGTCACGGTTTTGGTCTGATCCCCTCTATCCACGTAACCGAGCAGCTTGAACCTTCGTCCGGCAGGGTTGAGTTCCGGAGGCGCGTAGTGGCAGCCACTGCACGCCAAGCCCGTTTGCCGCGCATAGCTTGGAACCGCCAAGGCGCTGGGCGGATTCAATGCGAAAAAACCCAGCAAAACCATGATAGGAACTGCCCCAAGCAAAGAGGCCGCTCCCTTTTTTATCTGGAATCCCATTCTTGTCGCCGAAAACAGTGCTGATTGTTGCCGTATATCCATTTGATCGCCTCCCCTGGCGGCCCGAAGGTTTAAGTTGTTGGCCCTACTTTCTTATTAAGACGCTACTCATTAGTTAATTAGGCAAATAGTGACTTTCGAGGTTCGCCTGCTCGTCGATTTCAAGGCCTGTTGCACCTGTTCTGGTGCGCGAGAATCCTGTCCGCAGGGGACTGAGCCTCAGAAAAAACGCGCCAAGAGCTCATAATGCCTCTTTTCTAGGCTCTTCCGGCATTTTAGTGGCTTAAGGAGCCAGGTCCAGACCGCCGCAGTGGAAGAGGATTGCAGCTGCGAAGTTCTTCTTATTGCGGAAGCCGCGTGCGGTGTACTTGACCCACTGGATCTTGGCGTTGATGGATTCGCTGGCAGCGTTGGTGACGCGGTGGCGGAGATAGGTAAGGATGTTCTCGAAGCGTCGCTTCAAAGTCCTGGCTACCTCCAGCATGGGGCGCAGCCGACTGCGTACGGCCCAGCCGTGCCACCAGCGAAAATGTTTCCGCGCGGGTCGCTCGTATTGGTAACTGAAAAATGCCATGGCGGTTTCTTTCAGAGCCCAAGCCCGTGCCGTCTTCAGCCCACTCTGACGTAACGCGGCAAAGGCTTTGCGATCGGCCGGTTCCATGGCGGTCGGATTCCGCAACCAGTCGTAGCGTGTTCCCGTCAGTCGGTCATCGCCGGCCGCTCGCAGCGTGCGGTTTTCCTGGCGCCGTACTTTGTCCACGGCATCGCCCAGATGTTTGGCGATATGAAATTTGTCGTAGACGATCTTTTGGCTCCCTTCCCGCAGATGCTCGCGAACCGAAGCTACGTAGGGATCCCACATGTCCATGGCGATGGCCTCGATACTCTCGCGCTGCCCTTCCGTCAGGGTCTGCCAGAATCCATCTAAGCTGGCCTGAGTGCGATCTTCGGCCACGTACAGCACACGGGACCGCTCCAGGTCATTCACCAGCGTGAAATACTTGTGCCCTTTCCGAAACGCCTTCTCGTCGACTCCCAGCTGTGGCAAAGGCTCGGCCTGCCTCCGTTCCAAGCCCCGCGCCACCGCCCGCTCCATGATCCCGTGAATTTCGTCCCAGCTCAGTCCCAACTGTTCGCCCACTGCTTTCTGACTCGCCGCTCTCAGCCAGTCAATCACCAGCCGTTCCATCAGTGCGGTGAATCGGCTCGAGGGCTCCGCCCACCGCAACTTCAGAACCCGTACGCCATGCTCGGCGCACTCGGTGCGCGGTGGCCGGGCATGCAGAATCGTCTGATATTGGCAGGTGTCCAGATGCCGCCACTGCCGCTCCCCTTGATGGTCATACAACTGGCAACTCGCTTCGCATTCTGGGCACGGCCAACTCGCCATCTCTCCGTGCTCCAGATAGATGTGTACTTCGCCCTCGGTCAGCTTTAGTTCCACTCGCTCTACAAACCAGGGCGCTTCAATCCCTAGAATCTGTCGGTACAGTTCACGATCTTGCATCCCCAGATTGTCGCATCCCGAGATCGTCACCCACTACAAAGTCGGAATTCCCCTTTTCTAGAGATCATTGTCGGCCAAGAATCAGCCGTAGTAAGCCCTTTTTCGCTGAGTGAATCGCCGGCAAAAGCGGGAATGGGAAATGATGGTTGTCGATCCGGGTGCCCGCCGCTGGATAGCAATGGCTGCGCTCGCGATTCTTTGTAGTTCAACAGCTTCTTGGTAGGGCGTCTGGTTTGTCCGTCACATCGCTGTGGTCGATTTTGTGAACGGCCCCGCGCTCTTCGCTGGGCAAAAACTTCAATATTTATGCGGGTCGGAGCGCTAGAGCTCCTGGTGCAAAACCATGTGGGTCGGTTTTGGAGTTCCCGCCGCTGCTGTAAGTAGTTGGAAACGATTGGTCGGGGAGAGAGGATTTGAACCTCCGACCCCCTGGTCCCGAACCAGGTGCTCTACCAGGCTGAGCCACTCCCCGACTGAGGTTAGTCCCTTCAATCTACTATACATTACATGACAAGACCGAAAATCCGGTAGCGTATCTTCAAACTGATACACTACCGGAAATTCACACCTACCTGGTTGGCGGCGAAATACACCACGCCAACAATCTCGACCCGTACATTCCCGCCGCGTTCGCGCCCGTCGTTGCCGGAATCACCGCCCTGAACGACTTCGCCCCGGAGTCTTACTTGAAGGGGGTGGAAAAGGCCGTCTACGACCGAAGCGCGCGCCATTGCTAACTCCAGGCATCCTGCAGATTGCCGAGTTGGCCCACAGCATCGCAGAGTATCTCCCGCGGCATGCCGAAGCGCTGTTCAATGGCAGTAATCAACTCCTCACGATCTGCCAACGCACGCAGGGCGGATTTGTTTCCCTCCGATTCGACCAGTGCCAAATTGTGGATGAGAACGGAACGGCCCGGATAGAATCGCACCAGCAAAACCGAATTCAGGAATGTTGCATTGGCAGAGAACGATGCCCCGATCACTTCGCCGAAGTCCTCAATTTTCCTGGGCGTCGGCTTCGCTAGATAGCCGTGGCGCAAGACTCCATCCCGATATAGTTCAAGGCGCGAACAGCCGTTTGCGTCTTGTGGCTTTAGCACATAACGATCGCGGCCCAATGTGATTTCATAGTCCGCCGCTAGGTCACGAGGAATTGGTTCCAGCAGGGGTGCGGCGTAACCCGTGTCTGCCAGGTATTCTCGCCCCTCGACCGCGATCATGTTCAAGGCGTGAACTTGCGGAGTCTTCATGTCTGCAGCGCATAACCTGGCTTCGTATCCCAGATTCCGAAGTAACAGATGGAAATGGTAGTTGTTGGAATAGCAGGTGCCACCAAAATGGTATTTATCGATTCCATCCAGATAAAGCTGGATTGGCGGCAGGTTCACCAATCCCAAACGCTTGCGGTAATAAAGCTTGGAAATATTCTCGAACGGAATGTGGGTTAGGTGCGCTGCCAGAAGCTCACGCAGGGCCTCCAGGCTGGGTTCTCTTGGCACGACTCCCAAAATCGTCAAGTAGTGATCGACGACCTCCTCAGGCAGCGGCACTAGGGTTCGATCAACTTGCATTGGCAATGAAATCATCATTCTCTTGAGGCTCGTGGTTTGCAAGTGGAACCAAGCGCTCTGCGCCTCTGACGCTTTGCGTCGATTGCGGGAGGAGACGGGCGAACCGGAAGTAGTCCCAAGGCAAGAGTTGCCGACAATACGCCCAGAGCCTCGTATTTCGCTCCGCGCAACCACGTTTCCAGCCAGAGAGGCAATTGTCCGGCTCCTGCTGATTCCCTTGGTCTGGGCGCTGGGGGAAATGCTGTTCAACCTGATTAATCCGAAATTGCGGCATCGACTGTCCGCCAACAATGAATGCAGACCGAAGTCGTTATCACCTTTTCTCACACGGCCGCCCTTTCAGGATTCGCAAACTCGCAGCGGAGCTACTGAACTGCACGAACGTCGTGATGATTCGCAACGGGCTCTATCCGGCACAAAAGCTTCTTAGCTTCAGGTTCGAAAACCGGAGTCTCGTAATCCGGTCCGGCGAATCGCTTCACAGCTTCCAACGATGCAAATAAATTCACCACGACGAACTCGACCTCCTCCGAACCATCCAGCCGAAGTACATACCCTCCTCTGTAACCTTCGATCTTCCTGAATTCCGGGAGCACCTTATCTATTAAGAGATTCTCGTAGGCGGTTGCGTCTTGAACCAACGTCCAACCTCGCCAATGCCGTGCAATCATGGGTCGACCCTCCATACCCTAGTTTGCGAGTGACGCTAGTGCTTTTTCGGAGGCGCGCCTTGGGTGAGGAGAGTGCAGCGGAACAGAAGATTAGGGGCGCGCGTTCGAAAAAGCCGTCAGAAGGAAGCCGCTGTGCGGCGGACGCGGGCCTTATGCAAATTGAATGGAGCGACGAGAAGTCTTGTAGTGGCGGAGTCGGGACGGAGGCGGAGGAGGGGGCAGGCGAGGGTGTGGAAACAAGCATCGATGGTGGAAAACGGTGTGACAGAGGGCGCGAAGTAGGGATCGAGTCGGGAGCAGGGCGGAGGGGGCGGAGCGCGGTGAACCGTGCAGAGTTTTCGAGTTGTGGGCGAGCCGTTTCATGCCGGAGTAGTGACCCACAGTGGTGGAGAACGGAGTTGGATTTGAGCAGCGGTAAGTCGTTCGATGACCTCCATGGGTCCGCCACAGTTGGGGCAGCGCCAAAGCGGGTCCGATTCCCGGGCGGAGGTTTCCGGTTCGATCTGCGATGGAACGGTACCCAGTGCTGCGAAGCATAGCGGCAGGAGCGTGGAGCGTCGGCGGTTGGCCAGGAAGCCGAAGTGGCGGATGCGAACGAAGCCCTTGGGGAGCAAATACAGTAGGAAGCGGCGCAAGAACTCATCCAGTGATACGGTCATCAGTTTCTGTTCGTTGTGTTGAGCAGAGTCAGGCCAACGAAAGGTGACCTGGCCGTCGACCAACGAGATCAGTCGATGGTTGGAGATGGCCACGCGATGGGTGTAGCGGCCCAGGTACTGGAGCACATACTCGGGGCCGCCGAAGGGTGGTTTGGAGTAGACGATCCAGTTTTTTCGGAATAGCGGTCTCAGCCAGGAAGCGAAGATCTTGGGTTGCGCGAGCAGAGCCAGATCGCCGGAAAGATAAAGCTGGCCCTGTTGAAAGGCCGACCTGAGAGCGGCGACGAACTTGGAGGCGGCGGCTTTCACGGCGGTGGGGAAGGCGGTGGCGGCCACGGCGGCCGCTAACGCCAAACGGTTGAAGACTTGCGGGGCTGTGGCAGCCGGTCAAGAAAAATTCGTTACCGGCGAACAAGAACGGCGGTAGAATCATCTAATCGAAGTGGGGTGTACACATGTCGCTTGTCCGGCCTCTCCGGAAAAGCATTTGCGGATCGCTATCGTACCGCGCCGCGATTATGTGTGTGGCCGCTCTCAGCGTCTTGTTGGCGCGCAGCGCGCCGCCCAGTCTCCCGCACATTTACTTTGGCTCAGCCGTCAACTCTCGCGCCGACCATGATCATAGACAATGTTTTGATCACGAGGGTTTTCAGTGGGGGACTTCTCTCACTGCTACGCTGATTGCTCCGCCCCCGGTTGCGTCGCATCACCTGTTCCCTGCTGTTGCGGCTTTTGTCGAAGTCGTGATGGATGGCTGGCATTACAACCGCCCCCCTCCGATCAGCTAACCCTCCTGGTTCTGCTTTAGCGCCACATCTGGTTTGCGGTTCCGCCTGCTGCAGTGAATGTCATTGCAGTCACAAGCGACCGCGAACCGCGATTTACTTTTCCCTGCAGAAGTCCGAATCTCGGAGGAAATACATTATGGCCGAAGTAGACAGCAAAAATTGGAGAGCGTTGTGCAACGCCGCCCTGGAAGCAAAAGATCCCGATGAGTTACTGCAGATCGTTCAGGAACTCAACAAGGTCTTAAAACGCGAAGAGCAGGTCCGTCGTGATTTCAGGGAGGCTACTAGAGCTAACAAGTCTCCCAGGGAGCTCCGATGTCAATGACTCGATCTAGCACACCAACGCTCACGCCCCAGTCCACGAATCGCCCTTGGCCATCGCCTGATCGTGGAAGGTCGCGGATAGAGCCGGACTCGCGGCGCTTTGTCCTGGGAGTCGCGCTCGGAGTCGGTCTCGTGTCCTTTCTCGCCACCGAGCTCATGCACTATTGGCTGGTGCCGGATCTTGGACGTCATCAGGAAAGGTTGCTGGCGGAACTCTTGTCGGCTTTGGTCGTGAGCTGCCTGGTCGCGAAGCTGGCCAGCCTTTCCCGACAGCAACATCGGTTAACCGTCGCCAGGATGCAGGTGATTGCCGAGATGAATCATCACATCCGAAACGCTTTAGCCCCCATCTCCCTCTCAGCCGACATAATTGAAAATCGTCAGCTTATCCATGCCATCTCGGAAGGAGTTGAGCGCATTGACTGGGCTCTTCGAGAAATACTGCCCCGCGAAATGCCGCTACCAGAAGAGCAGCGGGATAAGCTCGGGTATTTTCAAAGACGGAGGAGCGGGTAGCCATGAGTGGCATCAGAGTTCTGTGCGTTGAGAGTCATTCTGAGTACCTGGGCGCACTGAAATACATGCTGGAAACAGCGGGCTACGAGGTCATGCCGGCGACGACTGGCGGCCAGGCCGTGCGCCTGCTCACGACTGTGCCGGTAGACGGTGTTCTCTTGGAATACGATCTGCCAGACGCTACTGGGGGTGCGGTACGAGCGAAAATGAAAAGAATCAAGCCGGATATCCCCGTCCTGTTATTTGCAGGCGCAGGGAGCCAGACACCGTTTCTGCTTCGTTTTTTTGATTCGTATCTTCGGAACTCGGAACGACCACTTGAGGTTTTCGAAGATTTAGACGCATAGGGGCGGGAACTGGAGATGAAGACCATGAAAAACTCGAAGATTCAGCCGTACGAATGGAAGCTTGAGTACCACAAGATGAAAATCACGTTACTGGTTGGTTTGTTGTCTGGTTTGCTGGCGCTGGCTACGGGATCGTTCGGACAGAATGCGATCCCGGCTGGGACCATATTGCCACTGCAATTGGACACTTCGCTGAACTCAGCCAAGAGCAAGCCCGGACAGCTTGTAACCGCACGCCTCATGCAGGATGTCCCGCTACCATCAGGTGAGAGGATCCGGGCTGGCTCCAAAGCAATCGGCCATGTACTCGACGTAGTCGAAGCAAAAGACGGCAGCGGAGCGAAACTCTCTTTGCAGTTCGACACACTTGAAGTTTCGAAGCGAAGAATACCCATCACCACGAACCTGAGAGCGTTGGGATCCATGATGGAGGTAGAGGACGCGCAGATTCCGAAGACCGGCCCCGACCGCGGAACTCCGCAAGATGCCTGGACTACCGACCAGATTGGAGGCGACGTTGTCTACCGCGGCGGTGGACCGGTGGCCAACGGATTGCAAGTCGTGGGGACGCCAACCGCAGCCCCCAATGGTGTGTTGGTTCGGATCGCGTCCAAACCCGGCAGTAAGTGCCGCGGCGACCTCGGCGATACTGACCAGCCTCAGGCACTCTGGGTCTTTTCGGCCGCTGCCTGTGGAACCTATGGCTTCCGCGATTTGGCGATTGTGCACGCGGGCCGCAGCCACCCGGTTGGACAGATTACACTTGCTTCGGAGAAACGCAATTTTGACGTACGGGGGGGCAGCGGACTCCTTCTACGTGTGAAATAAGCGTCCCGTGGCAGCCTCCTAACGTGGCGGGGAGGGCAGATCTTGATGACAACTTCTTTGAATAGGCGGGCTCCTGCAGGACGGAAGCCACCCTCGTTCGGACTTGGTAAGCTCCTGTTTGCAGTCGTCCTGGCAATCTTCTTTTTTCTGCTTGGCCAAAGTATGGAGCGTCACAACTTCCATGCGGGCCAACGGATCCACCGAGACGGCTCCATCGGACAGTAACCAGCACTGAAAAAAGTCCGGTCCGGCAACGAATCCTCGCGGCGAGTCGGCGGCGAGAAACACGACCGAACCGGCGATTCTCAGTTGGTGTAATGGCTTTCCATGAAAAAGGTCCACGACGAAGTCGCCAAGCACAGCGAACGTGATTCTGAGGAGACTGAAACCCGGGGATAAACTGCCCTCGGCACGCGAACTCGCGGAGATGCTTCAAGTAAGTCGCGGTTCCACTCGAGACGCGATTCGAGATCTGGAACCGATGGGCTTGGTTGGACAACGTCAAGGTCGGGCATTTATTAGCGAAATATCAGCCGAGTCATTGGTCAATCCTTTTGCGACCGAGACCCAAAGCCTCGGCAACTCCGTTATCCTTGGCGGCATGCAATCAATTGCGGCTAGCGACCTCGCCATTGAGTTTCGTGACGTCTCTTACACCTTACCCACAGGCCAGCAGGTGCTTTCGGGGTTGAATCTGGAGGTACGGCGCGGACAAACTCTCGTGCTGCTCGGGCGCAGCGGTTCCGGAAAAACGACGACCCTGAAGCTCGTGAATCGCCTGCTAACGCCCACCGGAGGGGAAGTGCGCGTGAATGGCCTGGCGGCCGGGGACGTCATTCGTTTGCGCCGAAGCATCGGATATGTCATTCAAGAAGTAGGTTTATTCCCGCATTTCACCGTGGAGCGGAATATCGCTCTCGTCCCAACGATTGAGGGCTGGCCCGAAGATCGCATTCGCACACGAGTGCGGGATTTGCTGCAGATCGTCGGACTCGAAGCAAGTATGGCTTCGCGCTATCCGCGACAACTTTCGGGCGGGCAGCGGCAGCGCGTTGGCGTGGCTCGGGCGCTCGCGGCCGACCCGCCCATTCTTTTGATGGACGAACCGTTTGCCGCGCTCGATCCACTTACACGCGACGAACTCCAACGTGAATTCCTCGCCTTGCAGCAACAACTGAGTAAGACCGTGGTCTTTGTTACCCATGACCTGCGCGAAGCATTGCGACTCGCGTCTCGCATCGCACTGATGGAGGCGGGAAGGCTGGTCACGGTTCTTCCTCCCCATGATTTCGTACGCTCCGACGATCCATGGGCGGCGGCATATGTGAGGGCCTTCGGAGTCGGGCCGGCCTCGGCGGCAAGTCGTAACGGAGTTCGGAACGAGGTTCGGAAAGAAGATCGGAACCTGTCATGAATTTCTTTCATTTCATCATCGAGAACCGCGGACAGGTTTTAGAGCTTACGTTGGAGCATCTCTGGCTCGTGGGGGTTTCTACCCTGCTTGCCGTGGTCGTAGGCATACCGTTGGGCATTATGATTGCGCGTTGGCCCCGGTGGAATAAGCCGGTGTTAGCGGGCGCGAACATCATTCAGACGATCCCGAGTCTGGCGCTGTTCGGATTCCTCCTGCCCGTGCCCTGGTTGGGTGAACGTGTCGATCGCTTGGCGATCCTGGCTTTGACTCTCTACGCGCTGCTGCCCGTGATCCGCAACACTTATACGGGTATCCGCGGCGTTGATCCCGCAGTGGTCGAGGCGGGCCGCGGCATGGGATTAACCGATCGTCAGCTTTTGTTCTGGGTCGAGTTGCCGCTGGCCCTCAGTGTCATTCTTTCCGGGGTGCGGGTCGCGGTTGTCATCTCGGTGGGGCTCGCGACCATTGCCGCAGCCATCGGAGCGGGGGGCTTGGGTGAATTTATCTTTCGGGGGCTGGCGATGGTGAACAATCAACTCATTCTGGCGGGGGCAGTTCCCGCCGCAATTCTGGCGCTGTTAGCCGATAGCAGCCTAGCATGGCTCGAGCGGCGGCTGCGACCACAGTGAAGAATGATGGCGAAGAATGAAGAATAATCAATGAAGAGCGATCGACATAGCCAGCGTCGCCATGCACAGCGTGCTTGGCCGTTTGTCGGGAAGTCGCTCGGCTCCGGGTGGGGTGTGTTGCTGATTCTGGTTGTCGGGACCCTGCTGTCCTCCTGTTCGCCCGCGCGCTCTGATCGCGTTGTGATTGGCTCCAAGAACTTTACCGAGTCCTTGATTCTGGGTGAACTCATGGCGCAGCAGATCGAAGCTCAGACAGATCTCAAAGTGGAGCGGCGTTTTTATCTTGCGGGAACATATATTTGCCACCAGGCCGTGTTGGCCGGGCGCATTGACATTTACCCGGAATACACCGGTACCGCCCTGAGTGCCATTCTGAAGCGAAAACCCGAAGGAAGCCGGGCTGAGGTTTATCAGCGAGTCAAGGACGAATATCAAAAGAGCCTGGGGTTGACGCTGGGATCAAGCTTCGGCTTCAACGATACGTTTGCCATGGAGATTCGAGGTGACGATGCACGCCGCCTGAACATCAGAACCCTGTCGCAGGCCGCCGCGTATGCACCGCAATGGCGTGCTGGCTTTGGCTACGAATTCATGGAACGTCCTGACGGATATAGAGGTTTGGCTGCGGCCTATGGCCTGCATTTTGCAGCCCAGCCACGCGTGATGGATCTGGGATTGCTAGCCCGAGCGCTTCGCGATCATCAGATTGATCTGGCCGCGGGGAATGCCACAGATGGGTTGATCTCCGCTCTGGATTTTTTTGTTCTCGAAGACGACCGGCACTATTTTCCACCCTACGAGGCGGTGCCGGTGGTTCGCAAGATGGCTTTACGGCAACATCCCGAAGTTGCGCGGGCGCTTGCGGGTTTGGCGGGAAGGATTTCGGATCAGGAAATGCAGCAACTGAATTATGCAGTCGATGGGTTGCATCACGATGTGAAAGAAGTGGCGCGCGATTTCCTGCGGAAGAAAAGGCTGGCCGAATGAAAGTGCGGTACGCTACTTGGCCAGAGCCTGATCGCCAAATCAGTTTCGCTTGCATCGCAGTTTGGGTCCCGGCAACGGAAAAACGGCCTGTTCAGAAGTTCAGAATCTCCACCCTACACACATACCCGACGAGAAACCCACGACAAGGGCTGCAGCGGTCGAATTCATAAGGAAGGAACATCGAATTCGGTCCGAGCAGCGGCCTTCTTGTCGGCCACTGGAAGCAGGCGCCTAAAGCGGTTTGTGCAGCTTGACCGCCAGCGTGGCCATATGAGCTTGAGCAAATTTCTGCTCGGTCACGCATCGACAGTTAGGGTTGGCTCACCGCTCGACACTACTTCGTCAGGACATATGACCCGCCGTTCGTGGTAACAATCACCAGGTTCATGAACACCAGCAACAAGTCGTAGTGCCACCCCGACGACTTTTCACCCCAAAACCCGGTGTGCCACACGGCGATCTTCTTGTAGATCGCGCCGAGCATCACCAGGATGAGCCCCAGCGCGGCAAGTTGCGTGAGCACTCCAAACACTACGCCCAGTCCGCCGGCCAGTTCGGCGACTCCGAGGAAAAGCGTGAAACTCTTGCTCATCTCAATGCTCTTTGCACGTTCCTCGGCGCGGGTCACATGACTCCATCCGCTGGTAATAAATATCGCGCCCACCATCAGTCGCATCAGCAGCAACGCCATCGCCAGGAACCGGCTGAGTTCCGGAAATGTCATGCCTTCACCTCCACTTTCCACAAACTCACTCCCTGGGTACTATGGTAGCAGTGTAGGGCGAGGCGTCGGCGATAGAAATGAGTTAGTAAGAGGCCACGTTAGGCAATGAGCGTGGTCTTTGTTTATGTGACTCCTGTGGCTAAGATCAACCGCTAAAAGATCAAAAGCCGCGGACAGAAATGTCCATCCACATACTCAGATGGTAACCTGCGAGCTATCACGTAAGTAACCTCGTCATCCCCCCTGCGCAACTAATCTTTCGTCTGAGGGTTTCTATCTACATGAACAACAAATTCACCAACTCGCTGTTAATCCTGGCAGTCGGGGGACTCATGCTCGCCGGTTCCGCCTCTGCTCAAACCTCAACGACCACCTCGGGCGCGGGCCCCGGTGTTGTAGATCCCGGCCATCCGCGGGTCAATGAAGTGAACCGTCGCGAGGAAAACCAGCAACAACGCATTGGCAACGGCATCAAGAGCGGCAAATTGAACTCGCAGCAAGCGGCCAATCTTGAGAAGCGCGAGACCAGTCTGCAGAACCGCGAGCAGAAGGACACGGCGGAGCACAACGGCCATCTCACCAAGGCCGAGCAGAAAGGGATCAATCGTCAGCAGAACCGGATCAGCAAGAGCATATACAAAGACAAGCATTCCAAGTAGAAGCCCGTCTCGTAATGAACCGATGAAGCAAGAAACGCGGCTTGCCGCGTCTCTCCAGGGAGAAGAACCTGCGGTATCGCTCGCAATTAATACTTCACGATGGAAGCGAACGATTTGGGGTCGAGCGAGGCTCCGCCTACCAAAGCTCCGTCGATTTCTTCTTCGGACATCAGGGCATGGGCGTTCTCCGGTTTGACGGATCCGCCGTAGAGGATGCGGAGTTTGTCGGCGAATTCCTGGCCGAAGGATTCGGCGGCTTCGGCTCGGATGATAGCGTGCGCGTCGGCGGCCATCTGCGGCGTTGCGGTCTTTCCGGTGCCGATGGCCCAGACCGGCTCGTAGGCGACTACCAGGCTGACGGCTTTCTTGGCCGAGACTTTGTGAAAGGCGCGGAGACACTGGCGGCGCAGCACGTCGTCGGTAAGGCCGGCTTCGCGTTCTTCGAGGACTTCTCCCACGCAGACGATGGGGATGAGTCCGGCTTCGATGGCGGACTTGAGCTTGAGGTTGACCGTGTCATCGGTCTCGCCGAAGTACTGGCGGCGTTCGGAGTGCCCGATGATGACGTGGGTAACGCCGACGGCGAGCAGCATGGCGGCGTTGATCTCGCCGGTGAAGGCGCCTTCCTTTTCCCAGTAAAGATCTTGCGCGCCGATCGCGACGTTCGATCCTATGGCGGCGGTGATAGCGGCGTCAAGGCAGAGGTAGTTGGGGCAGACGACGATTTCGTCGCGGCCTTCATTGCGATCGGGACCGTGGACCAGAGGCAGAAAATCGCGGAAGAAGTCACGCGTTTGGTCCGGGGTTTTGTACATCTTCCAGTTGGCAGCGATGAGTTTCTTTCTCATGAGGGACCTTTCTCGGGATGAAAAACTGAGCGGCTCTCTGTGGTTGCCGTCTACGGTTTTAGCATTGTCTGACGATGCCTCGACCTGCTAGTGTAACGGTTTTAGCGGTTGCGGCCCAATGGAAACGCTCAAGGCTCTCTTCAAGCAGCCATACTGGATAATAGCGCTCATTCTTGGTGCGGCGCTTGTGGCTCTGCCCTATCTAACACTTGACAAGGACCATTGGACGACACGCGCTCCAATCGGGTATTTGCCAGCCATAGTTGGCATCGCGCTCTTATTTCTGTCTTTCGTGGCTTTTGGCTATACGCTCCTGGCGAAGCGCGGAAATGATGCTGACCAGTTTGGTGGTCTCGATTTGAGCCGCGTCAAGGAAGGTGATGGCGCTCTATGGACGAGTGTCAGCGGTTGCGAGATTCGGGTGGTCAATGGGCGTATTGAGGATTGCCGTCAAGAAGTTGGGACTGCAGTCGTACTTCCTTGCAACGAATATTTCGATGATCGTTGCGTAGGGGACGTGAGAAGTTCGCTGGGCGCTTATGCAAATCGGATGTTCGAAGGCCAAGTGGGGGCGCTCGTCTCTCTTATCAGAGATGAGTGTCGAAGAAAGCTCGGCAAGGGCGTTGAACAGCAAAAAACTGACGACGAGCGCGCGGAGAGCTTCGGCGCCGGAAAGTGCCTGCTTCTAATGAAGCCGCTCGGCAGTTTGGTCCCAGTCGCTCTCATATCAACGACAACGCAACGGGCTGGGGAGGGACTTGCGGCCCGGATATCTTATATGTTTGATGGGATGCGGGAACTGTTTACGCGCCTCGCCGATGCGCGGATCAATGAGGTCACAATGCCGATCCTCGGATCCGGCCATGGCCAAATCGATACGCCGCTTGCATTCGTGGGCCTCCTCTTGGCGATTGCGGAGGCTGCGCGCTACGGACAAGGCGGGCAGCGGCTGAAAAGGGTGACCATCGTTGTGTTTAAGAAAAGCGCCGACACTCCGCCCCAAGTCGACAAGGCCGTTGTACGTCGCGCGTTGGCTCTTATCGGGTCGGAAGACCGATCCTGCCTCACGGATTTGACCTTTGACACGGGGGCGTAGGGTCGGAATGGGTGATCCGTACAACTTGGCCCGCTTTGTTCGCGCCCAAGATCGCGTGTTCGCTCAGGCGTGTTTGGAGCTCCGCGCCGGTCGAAAAATGGGTCACTGGATGTGGTTCATTTTCCCTCAGATAGAAGGATTGGGCCAGAGCCAAATGTCGAGGGCGTTCGCAATCTCCTCCAGGGAGGAAGCCGTGTCGTATTTGAATCATGCGATACTTGGGCCCAGGCTGGTTGAGTGTACCCAAATTGTGAATGGACTAGGTGGCGTGGGCGCTCGCGACATCTTCGGCTATGTCGACGAAATGAAATTTCGCTCTTCCATGACACTCTTTGCCCAAGTGGCGACTGGAAAGCAGCCCTTCACAGTTGCCTTGCAGAAATACTTCGGAGGCGAGCCTGATCGCCTGACACTTGAGCGGTTGTAACTGCCCGTAAGTTCCGCTGCGAAGTCGGGCATAGGTTGCTGGCAAGTGGCGGGCGAGACGTTCACCACTACAGCCGGCGAGACGCCGACCCTAGTCCAAACTTCCCACTATTTTTTATCCGTCAGCGCTTCTACTCCGGGCAACTTTTTGCCTTCCAGAAATTCCAGCGAGGCGCCGCCGCCGGTTGAAATATGGGTGATCTTGTCGGCTACGCCGGCGGCTTTGACGGCGGCTACGGAGTCTCCGCCGCCTACGATCGACGTGGCTCCGGGATTTTCGGCCACGGCGTGGGCGATCTTGAAGGTGCCTTTGGCAAAGGGCGGCATTTCGAAAACGCCCATCGGGCCGTTCCAAACGATGGTGCGGGCTCGGGCTACCTCTTCGGAAAACACTTCGATCGATCGCGGGCCGATGTCGAGGGCCATCATGTTGGCCGGGATGGGCTCGCCGCGGCTGACAATTTTGGTCAAGGCGTTGGCTTCGACTCGGTCGGCAATGACGTGATCGGTGGGCAGGAGGAACTTGAGTTTGTGAGTTTTCGCCTGCTGCAGAAGGTTGCGGGCGAGTTCGATCTTGTCTTCTTCGACCATACTCTTGCCGACGGATTCGCCTTGCGCCTTGAGGAAAGTGAAGGCCATACCACCGCCGATAATGAGAACGTCAACTTTGCCGAGCAGGTTCTGGATGACTCCGATCTTGTCGCTGACTTTGGCGCCGCCCAGAATGGCGACGAAAGGGCGCTCGGGGTTTTGCAGGACGCGACCCAGATATTGCAGCTCCTTTTCCATGAGCAAACCGGCAGCGGATTTCTGCACGAACCGGGTAATACCAACCGTGGAAGCGTGGGCACGATGGGCGGTGCCGAAGGCGTCATTGACGTAGAACTCGGCAAGCTTTGCGAGTTGCTTGGAAAAATTCTCGTCGTCCTTTTCTTCTTCGGCGTGGAAGCGGAGGTTTTCAAGCAGCAGGGCTTGGCCCTTCTCGAGTTTGAGCGCCATTTCTTCGGCTTCGGCCCCGACGCACTCGGGGCAGAAGCCGACGTTTTCGCCGCGCGACAGTTCCTTGTCGAGCACCATGCGGAGACGCTCGGCGACGGGTTTGAGACTCAGTTTCTGATTTGCCTTGCCTTTGGGACGGCCCAGATGAGACGCGAGGATGAGCCGTGCGCCGTGACGCAGAGCGTACTCGATGGTGGGCAGCGTTTCGCGGATGCGGGTGTCGTCCATGACGCGGCCATCGTCGAGCGGGACGTTGAAGTCGACGCGCATGAAGATGCGGTGATCGTTGAGCGGAAGATCGCGAATAGAAAGCTTGGACATGGGAAGCACTCCGTGGTTCGACGTTGGTTTTCCGTTGTTGGTCGTTCGTCGTTAGTTATCCAGGTATGACGCTCCGATGCCTACAGCCCTTTGGCCGACATCAGGTTGATCAGATCGCGGACACGGCAGGAGTATCCCCACTCATTGTCATACCAGGAGATCACCTTGATGCAGTTGCCGCCGACTACTAAGGTCATGGGCGCGTCGACGATGGAGGAGCGGGAGTCGCCTTTGAAATCGGACGAGACCAGTTCGCCTTCCTCGAAGCCGAGGTAGCCCTTGAGCGGGCCGGACTCCGAGGCTTTTTTCAAAGCGGCGTTGACCTCTTCTTTCGTGGTCTTTTTTTCCACCCATACGACGAGGTCGACGACCGAGACGTTGGGCGTGGGGACGCGCATGGCGAAACCATCGAGTTTGCCGGCCAGGTCGGGAATGACGAGCTTGAGCGCTTTGGCGGCGCCGGTCGAGGTCGGGATCATATTGATCGCCGCCGCACGGGCGCGCCGCAAATCTTTATGCGGGAAGTCGAGGATCACCTGGTCGTTGGTATAAGAGTGGATGGTGGTCATGGTGCCGCTGACGATTTTGAAGTGATCGTTGACGACCTTGGCGACTGGGGCCAGACAATTCGTGGTGCAGGACGCGTTCGAGACGATGTGGTGCTTGGCGGGATCGTACTTCTCTTCGTTCACACCGAGCACAACCGTGAGATCTTCGTTCTTCCCGGGGGCGGTGATGATGACTTTTTTCACCGTGCCGCGCAGATGTTTCTTCGCTTCGTTGCCGTCGGTGAACTTTCCGGTGGACTCGATAACGACTTGAGCTCCGACGGAGTCCCAGGGCAGGCCAGCGGGATCTTTTTCCTTGAAGACTTTCATGGTCTTGCCGTCGATCGAAATACTGTCGGCGCCGGCAGTGATTTTGTGCGGCAGGTTTCCGAGGATAGAGTCGTACTTGAGCAGGTGGGCTAGAGTCTTGGGATCGGTGAGATCGTTCACGGCGACGAAGTCGAGGTTCTTATCGGCGAGCGCGGTACGAAGAACGTTGCGTCCGATGCGTCCAAATCCATTAATGCCAACTTTTACGGCCATGGTGCCTCCGAGAAGAATTTTAATTGCCTAGGAAAATACGCAGGGGCCCGGAACAACTTTCGATGGTAACAGGCGGGAGGAGCCAGCGTAAACGTCACGCGACCATCCGTGCTGAGCTAATTTTCCCGAAATAGACACTACTCCAGTGTCTACTTCTGCAGGACGACAACAAGAAGAAGAAGCTATCATAGGTATGCACAGGGCCATGCGGACCAGCGGGTGTTGGCGGCTGCACGAGAGTGCGAGCTCAGCCTGCGGTAAGTATCTTGCGGTCACGGTACTAGGTATGAACGCGGCGCATCCGAGGGCGAACAATTACAATGCAGGGCTCGCGGCAAATCTAAAGGGACTGGGAGCTTTCAAGACAACTTTGCCTCCTCGAAGGTTATTAACATTAGGCGCAAGCGGGCTACTTCGCTCCGCTCTTTTTTGCCCTCAGGAACAAACTCGACTCCGTAACGGTATCCGTTGCGATTGCGCACTTCGCTGCGCACGCGAATGGGTTTGCCGGAATACGGAGGAGTGAACTCCACTTCGATCTCCTCGCCGAGTCCGAGTTCTGCACCCATCATTAGACACATGCCGCCTTCGCTCATTTCCATGCCGCGTCCATCCCGGATCATGGTTCGATCCGGCTTGTGGATGACGGCTCGGACAGGGACATCTATTTTGTAGCGTGGCCAGCGACGTTCTTGCTCGTAGACGGGCAAAGCGGCAGCATCGGCGATTGTAGGAGCCATGCCGCCAGCTTATCGGTTTTTCGCGGTTGGTGGAATGTAACGGAGGTCCAGTAGTTGTTCCCGCTCCCCTGTGCCTGGGTTAAGTCATTTGTTTTGAAGGTCTTTCTGATGGTCGGCAGCGAAGGCCAATGCCAAGGCTGAAGGGACGTGCATGCCTGCGTCCGACAAGAAGTGTCGTCGCTATCGACGCTTCTGGCACCCCGGCATTTCGCCAGAGACCCCAACGCCTGCGAGCAGCCAGTCTCGTCAATTAGCCATGTCTGACGGCGGCACCAGTCGCTCAGGATGAGCCAATCAATTACAATCCCTTGCCGAGGGGGATTCATGGCAAATCTGACGGGACTAGCGGGCTTTGTGACGGAGTTGAGGACGATGAGAACGAGTCTGGTGAATGAGCTTCGGCATGTTGATGCCGCTCTTTCGGTTCTTGGCAAGTTGGGCGGCGGTGGTACCAAACCGAAGCGTGGGGTGTCAGCGTCGGCCCGCAAACGGATGAGCCTCGCACAAAAGGCGCGATGGGCGAGTGTTCGGAAGGAATCGCGGCCAGCAGTTGGGGCAGCGAAAACAACTGGCGCGGCTCCTGCAAAACGCATCATGTCGGCATCAGCCCGCAGGAAGATTGCCGCGGCACAAAGGGCACGGTGGGCCAAGGTGAAGGCTGCGAAGAAGACTGCTTAGTCCGGAAGGGAACCACAATGCGAATAGAAACATTTGTTTCGTTCTCTGTTCGTCTCCCGTGCGTAACGTGTGGGTGGGGATTTTATTGGTTACGCGGTACTCGTGAAGGCACTCGTGTCCCAAAGGAACTACCTTGCGTCCGCCTGTGCGGAGGTAACGATAACGATAAATTGCCGATTAACATTCTGTCCCACGGTGCGGCATGTATATAAGCTTCCTATTTTAGGCCAGCGGGGCCTGCTGTGGAGGTGCGGCAGGCCTTCTCGTTCGCATCAAGGAATCTCTCGCCAGAAAAAACTGCACCTCGCAACTGTGATTATTGCGATTTCTGCGCATCGAGATTTCAGACAATTTTTGTTGAATCCACAACCTTGTCGTGTGGCATAATATGTCGCGCCTCTTTGAAGAGCAGTTCCCGCACTTGAGGCCCAACCCCGGCCTTAAGGCGAATGGACTGAATGCGGCGAGGTGGGTCGTGAATTTGAAATGCTACCTGTTGTCCCTCCTGAGAATCCACCGTCCAGACTGTGAACTTTGCAATGCTCGTGAAGAGTACGGAGTTGAGCTGCGAAAGCGGCTGGAAGAGCTGAGCTGGCGGACGCGGCCACGTTCGCTCAACAATGGGGCTCATGATGAGGTCGTGGTGGATTCCAACCCTGCAGAAGGTTTAGCAAGCCCGCCGATTTCGTTGGCCCAGCAGCGGAAGAAGATTGCCTGAAGTGTGATCGGAAAGCGGCATTTCTCCTAGCGTCCATGCACCGCCGCGACCACGGCGGTGACGCTTATCACGGTTAACTCATTACCGACCGGTTGACATCGTCTCATGAACTCTGCGGCGGCACTTCGTTGCGCCATGCAAAGAATGCTACGGCGGTGGACGGCGAGGCCAGGTTACGGGCAAGAGCTTCTCGTGTCAGTTGGCGGCGTGGCCGGTTGAAGCCGATCGGCCCCTTGCATCATCTATTACTCACAGCTTTTCAATTCGGTTCGCTTTTTGAAGAAAACTATGTCTTCCTGGCCCGTACGTAGCGCGCTTGATGCCGACACACAGATGTTCCCGGATTTGACGACGACACTGATCGATCGGATCCGTCCGGGCAGCAAGCTTAGGAGAGTTGAACCGGGCGAGATCCTGTTCCGTCCGGGCGACACCGAGGTTCCGTTCTTTGTCGTGCTTTCCGGACGGATGGAGATCGTGCAGCCGGACCTCACAGGTGAGCGCCTGGTAACCACACACGGTGCCGGGTCGTTTACAGGAGAACTCAGCAGTATTTCCGGGCAGCGATACCTGGTGCTCGGACGCATCACCGAAGCGGGTGAGCTTCTTGAGTTGAGCTCCGAGGGCCTGCGCTCCCTGATCGCGCGAGATGCAGAACTGAGCGAGATTATCATGAGGGCGTTCATCCTGCGCCGTCTCGCGCTCATCACGCACCACTTGGGAAACGTGATCTTGATGGGCTCGAGCCACTCTGCGGCCACGCTACGTCTCCGCGAGTTTCTTGGACGCAATGGCCATCCTTACACGTATGTAGACCTGGACACCGACAAGGGTTCGCAGGAACTGCTCGACCGTTTTGCAGTCAAATTGGAAGATGTTCCAATTGTTATTTGTGACACACGCTCTGTATTGCGCAACCCCTCCATTCAGCAGCTCGCAGAATGCTTGGGGCTCAACATCAGCGTCGACGGCACCCAAGTGCGCGATTTGGTCATCGTGGGCGCCGGCCCTGCTGGACTGGGAGCGGCTGTGTACGGCGCTTCGGAAGGTTTGGACACGCTTTTGATCGAGACCGAAGCCCCTGGTGGGCAGGCGGGATCCAGTTCCAAGATCGAGAATTACCTTGGTTTCCCTACCGGCGTCTCCGGGCAGGAACTAGCGGCGCGCGCGATTAACCAAGCGCAGAAGTTTGGCGCGAAGATAATGGTGGCGCACAGCGTCGTAAAACTGGACTGCAATCACCGTCCTTACAAGCTGTTTCTGGACGATGGCAGCGTGCTCTCGGCGCGGGCCATCGTCATTGCAACTGGGGCGCAGTACAAGAAACCGGCCATTGCCGATCTGAGGAAGTTTGAGGGTCAGGGTGTGTACTACGGCGCGACCTACATCGAGTCTCAGTTGTGCGGAGACGAAGCGGTCATCGTAATCGGCGGTGGGAACTCCGCCGGTCAGGCCGCTGTCTTTTTATCGCAGACCGCGCGCAAGGTGTATATGCTGGTGCGCTCCGGAGGATTGGCCGAGACGATGTCCCGTTACTTGATTCAGCGGATTTCGGAGAATTCGGCGATCGAGTTGCATTTCAACACCGAACTGGTGAGTTTGGACGGGCACACTCAATTAGAACGCGTCGGCTGGATCGACAAGACCACGGGGCAGACCTCAGGTCACGAGATCCGCCACGTGTTCATTATGGCGGGCGCATCGCCTCGAACCGAGTGGCTGCGCGGTTGTATTGCTCTGGATGACAAAGGATTCATCCGCACGGGGCGAGATCTGGATGGGACCAGCGCGACCAACGGGTCTCCCGCTTGGCCGCTGGCGCGAGCTCCTCTGATGCTGGAGACCAGTCTTCCAGGGGTATTCGCGGTCGGTGATGTTCGATCAGGCAACGTGAAGCGTGTGGCATCGGCGGTGGGCGAAGGAGCAATTTCAGTGCACCTGGTGCACCGCGCTCTCGCTGAGGTATAGAGGCTCCGCTTGGGGCCGGTAGCAAGTCAGCAAGAGACGGGGAGAAACAAGATGCCGCAATGCAAACATCTCGATCAGATCAGGATCACCAGCACGGAAGAGCATGTTTGTGAAGAATGTGTGAAAACCGGAGACACGTGGGTCCATTTGCGGTTATGCCTCGAATGTGGAAATGTCGGCTGCTGCGACTCGTCGAAGAACAAGCACGCAACCAAGCACTTTCATCATACGAAACACCCGCTCATGCGCTCCATTGAACCGGGAGAGGCGTGGGTCTGGTGCTATGTGGACCTCGTTTACCCCGGAGAGATGAAGGGACGCGCCTTTGTCCCGGCGGGCGATTGATGTGAAAAAAACCGCTGTCTGAATGCAAGAGGTCTTCAGGGGGTTGGCCCTGCTCGGCTAGTCTCTCGGGATTCGCCGAAAGAAGCGCAACGCTTGCACGGATCTGTGGAGGGCTCAGCGATGGTCATCCTACCGCGACAACTCACCTACTCCCAAAGGATTTGATTCTCTTCACACCAGCCGAGCGCGATCTGCCTCAAGGCCTCCGTGCGGAATGCAAACCAGGCTGATTCGATACCGTGCCGCCGAAGGGTGTTCTTGAAGTTCCGGAACGCCCCGGCGCCATGGATGGCTCGCAGAAGATCTTCGCGAATCCTTTCGGACTCCACCGAGATCGAGAAATCCTTCATGATCGCCCACTCGTGTACCTCGGACTTTGTGGGAAGCTCTTGGAAGCGGTCGGTAGAAACGATTCGTTTGGCAATCTCCCATTCGGGTTTCTGCCATGCAGGTAGATCCGGCTCCTCGGCGCTTGACTCCTCCTGCCTTGCGCAGAAGAACATCGGTAACGGTTTCCACCCGACCTGTGTCGAGATCCAAAAAGGAGGAAGACTCATCGAGCTGCATCTCCAGAGCGTCGACGATGTCGTTCAGGCGAACAGTTGCGGGCATGGCTCAAGACCATCATACTGCTGTGCACGGGGAACCCGCGCTCCGATCTCGGGACCCGAACTCATCAGCAGAAGCAAATGCGCGAGTTTCGCAAGCAGCGGAAGCTTCCATCACCTTATTCCTGGAGCGCGGAGTGAGAGCCGCCTTCGGCACGCGTTGACAGACCAGTAAGTCTCGCATAACTTTGCCCTAGTCAACCGGGAGTGCGCCAGGGCATCGGCATTCCCGGCATCGATACGGTGCATGCAGCCGCAATCGGCAGCCACCGCGTAGCCGCTGCCCAGGGTGCATGATCCTTACGACGGACGCTCATGGATTGGGTTCCGGCCGCCATTCGCTGGTTATTCGACTCGGAGCATGGCGCATTTAACCGCCTGATTCCACGCTGGCTTTTCCTGCGCGCTCTTGGCTCCATTTATTTTTCCGCTTTTTTCTCGCTCGTCTTTCAAATCCGCGGGCTCATTGGGCCGGACGGGATTCTGCCGGCAAACGAGTATCTGCGAGCCGTGGCACATTCGTTGGGCCACAGCCGCGGCCTATGGTTTGCTCCCACTTTGCTTTGGCTGGCGAGCGGCCCGCATATGCCGGCCACCCTGTGCTGGGTGGGCATGGGCGCGTCGCTGCTGTTGCTTCTGAATGTCTGGCCGCGCGGAATGCTCGGGATCTGTTTTGTGTGCTTCCTTTCGTTCGTGAGCGCAGCGCAGGATTTTTCCGGTTATCAGTCAGACGGGATGCTGCTCGAAGCTGGATTCATTGCGCTCTTCTTTTCTCCGCGTGGATTCCGCCCCGGCATGGGCGTGGCAGCGCCGCCATCGCGGGCCAGCCTGTTCCTGTTGCAATGGGAATGGTTTCGCATCTACTTCGAGTCCGGTGTTGCGAAGATCGTCGGTGGAGATCCAGAATGGCGCAATTTTACCGCGATGAACGAGTACTATCAGAACGGTCCGCTGCCCACGTGGATCGGCTGGTACGTGCAGCATCTGCCGCACTGGTTTCATGCTTCGACTGTTTTTGCGACGCTGACGGTCGAACTGGTCTTGGTTTGGATGTTATTTCTGCCGAGACGCTGGCGAATCGCGTGCTTCCTGATTGTGACTCCCTGGGAAATCGGAGTTATTCTCACCGCCAACTACACATTCCTAAACTACCTTGTCCTGACTTTGGGATTCCTGCTGCTGGATGATCGCTTTCTGCGGCAGTTTCTCCCGCAGCGATGGAAGACCGTCGCGAGCGCTACCACCGGTCCCGAGGGCAATCCGACTGTCTCTAACGCCAGTGAACCCGATAAGGTGCGGAAGGCGTCTGCAGAACCCGCACGACCGGAACAAAGCAGATGGCAAAGTTCGAGAAGCAGCTTGCGTCAACCGGTTAAGATATTGAAGTTGTCTTTGGTCAGTGTGGTGCTCAGCTGGATTTTTTATGCCACTGCGGTGGAGTTGATCTGGATGTTCTGGGCACTGCCACTGCCAACGGCGCCAGTGGAGGCGCTCGAGCCCTTTCGAATCGCAAATCGATACGGCCTTTTCGGTATCATGACCAGGGGCCGATACGAGATCGAGTTTCAGGGGTCCGAGGATGGAAAAGCCTGGGTGGCGTATCCGTTCCGCTATAAACCTCAGGACCCGAGCACGAGGCCGGGGATTTACGCGCCTTATCAGCCACGATTCGACTGGAACCTCTGGTTTGCTTCGCTCGGCTCGTGGCGGGACTATCCGATTGTGCCCAGCACCGAGGTGCGGCTGCTTTCCAATGACAAGGATGTTCTCGCTCTTTTTGAGAAGAATCCCTTTCCGCATGAGCCCCCTCGCCAGGTGCGTGCTGTGATCTGGCAATATTGGTTCACAACCATGTCCGAAAAACGGACACAAGGTCTCTGGTGGCGCCGTCAATTCCTGGGACTTTACGCACCGACAATCGAGCGCGAACCAGACGGCACTGTCCGTGGCATCGAGTGGCCTACGGTTGCGCCACACGAGTGAATGCCGCCAAGCACTTCTCCGCTGGTAGTTGGTGTAAACGCCGCAAGTTGACCTTAGCAGGCGATTTCTCAAGGAAGATGGTAAAGCGTCAACTTCAGCGGAGACCCGACGACGAACATCGAACCATCGGGAGAAAACGCGGTCCACGACTGTTGTTCACCGTCCTGGTCTGGTTTCACCTCTGCAATAGGCCCCCCAGTCTCCACGGAAAAGATGACAAACCTCTCGTGCTGGCCCGAATCCGTGAGTTGCAGGGCAAAACGCTTTCCGTTCTGCGAAACGCCCGCATATGAAAATGCACCCTTCAAGGGAATCGTTCTGACCAGATTGCCGCGCGTATCAATGATCAAAGGACTTTCGCAGCCCGGCTCCAAGACAAGATCATTGGTGAGAAACTGTGGCCGACCGCCGCACTTGCCGTGATACAGCACGTGCGCTTCGGAAGCGTCTGTGTAAGTGATGAAGCCACGGTCTTTTGGGTAGTCGCGAGTCCAATGCACGTTATCCGTCACAAAGCCCTTGTTGCTTACCGACGTATCCACTGCGGGACTCGCGGTAAGCTCCCTAGCTTTCAACGTCCGGGTATCTATTAGTTCAAAACCCGGACTTGTCGCATTTCCTAACGTGGCACCATCAGGCGACGCATTCTGCACACGTCCGAACTTGTGCCCCGTCGCGTGATAGTCGAAGCTACCATCATCCTTCAGGTCCGGCGTCAGTCGCAACACGCTCGTACCGGAGACGATGACATGACCATCATTCGTCGCAAAGATCGCACGCACACCGAAGTCGACAAACTCGCGTGAATCCTTGACCTCGCCCGTCTTTGCGTCGAGCGACAGGAGCTGATAGACCTGCTTCGGTACTTGCGCACCATCGACCTTCCGCATTCCCAGCTTCGATGCAAGGACAATGCGCTCGCCTGCGAACGCGACGCTGCGAGTCGCCGCAAAGATTGAGCCTGTCTGAGAATCTATATGCGGGCCGGTGAAAGTTGTCCCGCCGCTAGTACCAACGGCAAACCCCATCACCTGTTCGCCTTTCGTGAGTGGGCCTACTGACCACACACGGGACGGTGCTGAGAGACTCTGAGCAGCGCAGATCGCGGCTCCCCCTACGAGTAAAACTCCTAATCCGATCCTTGCGAAAGGCTGTGTGCTTAGTATCATAAAACTATCCATAGCGGCTACGACTGTCATCGTATACCGAAACTGATGACTGGCGATAAATCGTTGCCCCAGTAGCGGCCTAGGCGCACATCCCTAAGATGAGCTCTAACCATCCAACCGCGACAACGCCATCTTCGCCGCGTGATAGCCGCACATGCCATGCACTCCTCCACCGGGCGGAGTAGACGCGGAGCAAATATAAATGTCGCGCGCCGAGGTGGCGTAATGTCGCCATGTCGGTCGGAACAGCAACTGACCAATGTCCATGGCCCCGCCTCCGATATCGCCTCCTACGAGGTTTGCGTCCATGTGCTCAAGATCTGCGGGAGAAAAAACACGCCGCGCCAAAATGCAATCGCGGAAGCCGGGAGCGAAGCGATCAATCTGATCCTCCAGTTTCTCAAGCATGTTTACTTTTGATCCATGCGGCACATGACAGTATGCCCACGCCGTGTGTTTGCCTGCTGGAGCCCGGGAGCTATCGAAAAGACTGGGCTGGGCCAGCAGAACGAACGGACGGTCGGCGTTCTCTCCCACCCGTACTGCCTTTTCCGACGCGGCAATCTCCTCAAAGCTTCCGCCGAGATGCACGGTCGCTGCCCGCAAACAATCGGGAGCTTTCCATGGAATGGCTGCGTTCAGCGCGTAATCTACTTTGAAAACGCCAGCTCCGTAGCGATATTTTCTGAGCTGCCGCTTGTAACTGTCCGATAATCTTTGGCCGCCGACCTTGACTAGCTGTCGCGGAGTCAGGTCACAGAGAAGCAGGTCATAATTCCCCAATGCCGCCAAGCTTTGGACCGGCGACGAAGTGTGCACCTTGCCGCCGAACGTCGAGAGAAAGCTGCATAGCGCATTTGTGAGTGACTGCGCGCCTCCGCGAGGAATAGGCCAGCCGACGGCATGCGCTGGCACTGCCATGAGGATCGCGAACGCCGCGCTCAGCGGTTCGTCCAGGCTGAGGAAAGAGTGGGCGGCCAAGCCCGCGAACAGTGCCCGGGTTCGTTCCTTACGAAACCGGCTAGCAACAGCCCGAGCGGACTGTAGCGCGACCATTCCAAACCGCGCCATCAACCACAAATGTCGAGGGATGAAGGGAACGGGGCGCAGTACTTCCGAAGCAAATTCAGTCCACCTCTCCGCGAACGGACGCATGAGCTTGTCCCACGCTGGTCCATCGATCCCAAGCGAATCTCTTGTTTCATCAAGGTCACGTTGCAACATCACCGCCGTGCCGTCATCGAGAGGATGCGCCAAAGCAGCCGGCGAGTAAATCCACTCCAAGCCGTGGTTGATCAGGGGCAACGACGAAAAAAATGGCGACCCCGCGCCGAGCGGATAGACTGCGGATCCGAAATCGTGCCGAAAGCCCGGCAAACTTAACTCCAGCGTGCGCGCCGCTCCGCCCGGCGTCGACTCCGCTTCGAGTACATGCACCTTGAGTCCAGCTTGGGCAAGAACGATGGCCCCTGCCAGTCCATTCGGGCCGGCACCGATCACGCACGCCTTACGGCTCATCGTGAATCACCGTGAACGCCACTCATAAAATATCCTGCCTTAGCATAAGTTATTCCCGCGGAGCCGTGGGAGATTCGAGCAACTCCGATAGTCCCGAGGTGCCGGGGATTTATTCCACGAGGTCGTGCAAAATGTCAATGCACAGAAGGGAGTACTTGAGTAACTTGAAGTCACGGCTTTCGCTAAAGCATGATGCCCCAAGTGACGATAGCGGGAGAATTCCTAAACTCCCGCATGTCCGGGGGAATTGTGAAACGTGCAACGGTGGCGGTTTTGTTGTCGGGATTGTTCGCTCTTCTTACTCTGGGTTTGTCAGGCTGCGGCAGCTCATCTTCGACCCCGGCGGCCATCGGGGTTGGGTTAACACCCAACGGCACCAAGAGCATCGATCAAGCGCAAACGGTTTCAATCACTGCTGCGGTTACGAACGATTCGAAAAGCGCTGGCGTGACGTGGACCGTTTCGGGTACTAACGGTTCGCAGGGCACGCTTACCAACCCCACCACAACCTCGGTCACTTACAATACCCCTGCCTCGGTAACCAGCGCATTTACGGCAACCGTCACGGCGACCTCGGTCACCGACACGACGAAAGTTGCCGTCTTGAAGATTACGGTCAGTCCTCTGCCCAGCATCACGACAACTTTTTTGGCCGCGGCAACGGCTGGGACCGCCTACAGTGCCACAATGGCTGAGGCGGGCGGAACCAGTCCTTATACCTGGACCGTCACCCCGGCAACGCTACCCGCGGGATTAAGTTTGAACAGCAGCACGGGAGTCATCAGCGGCATGCCGACCGGCGGAAGCACCGGTCCCTACACATTCAAGATCACCGATGCGGCGGGCCAGTCTGCCAGCAGCCCGGCCATTGCATTTACCGTGGCCGCACCTCCGGCATTGACCGTCGCGACTGCGACCTTGCCGGCCGCTGTGATGGGCACGGCCTACAGCCAAACACTGCAAGCGGCGGGTGGAGTTCCGCCCTACACATGGAGCGTTCCGCCGGGGACTTTGCCCGCGGGATTGAGTTTGAACAGCAGCACTGGAGTCATCAGCGGCACTCCAACCGGACTTGCCACCGGCACCATTCCTTTCACCGTGACCGTGACCGACGTGGCGACGCCGACGCACGCCACCACCCCGGCCGCTCTGAGCATTGCAGTTAGCGCGCAGGCGTTGAGCGTTACGACGTCATCGCTCCCCGGCGGAACCATGGGCAACGCCTACAGCCAAATGCAGCTCACAGCGAAAGGCGGAGCGGGGGCCGACACCTGGAAGTTGGCATCCGGCAGCAGCCTTCCCGCCGGTTTGAACTTGAGCAGTGCAGGTATGATCACCGGTACACCGAACGGAAATTTTGTCGGTCCCACCAGTTTCACAGTGGTCGTGACCGACTCCGAGACACCTACGCCGCAGACGGCGAGCGCCGGCCTAAGCATCGCGATCACGGTAGCGCCACTGAGCATTACAACATCCGGTTCGCTGCCGGCAGGTGTCGCCAATTCTGTCTATCCGGGCGTAACCTTGCAGCCCACCGGCGGCATCCCGCCTTACATTAACTGGTCCGTTGTCGGCGGCAACACCAACCTGCCGCCTGGGCTGACTTTGAACGCCTCCACGGGAGCGATCTCGGGCATGCCGACCACGGCCGGCACCACAACCTTCACCGTAACCGTGACCGACTCGGAAGCGACGCCTAAGACGGCGACGAGCGCCACCCTAAGTATCACGGTGAATCCGGCATTATCGGTGACGACCAACTCGCTGCCCGCGGGCGTGGTCGGCACGGCCTACCCTGCTAGCACAACGCTGCAGGCAGCGGGCGGCGTCTCTCCCTACACTTGGGCGGTTACAGCCAACAGCCTGCCGGCTGGGCTGAGTTTGAACGCCAGCACCGGCGCCATCACTGGCAAACCCACCGGTCCGGCTGTGGGCACAATCAGCTTCACGGTAACCGTGACCGATTCCGAATCGCCGACGAAAACGGCAACGCAGAGTCTGAGCATTGTCATCACCGCGCCGACGCTCACCGTCACCACGACCACGGCCAGTCTGCCCACGGGCGTGCTCGGCAATACTTACAGCACAACGCTCGCAGCGAGCGGCGGAGCTGGTTCCTATACTTGGGCGGTGACCGGCGGCAACGCCAGCCTGCCCCCAGGGTTGACGCTGAACACCGCGACGGGCGTGATCTCCGGACAGCCAACCGCGACGGGCCAAACGACCTTCACCGTTACCGTGACCGACTCGGAGACTCCGACAGCGCAAATTGCGTCCGAGAGCCTTACTATCTCGGTCAACAACAGCGCACCATTAGGCATAACCACAACTACGGCTCAGCTACCCACAGGCATCACCGGCACCGCATATCCCTCAACGACACTTCAGGCCAGCGGCGGAGTGACGCCCTACACATGGAGTTACACAGGCAGCTTGCCGGCGGGCTTGAACTTATCCGCCAGCGGCGTTATTACCGGTACTCCGACCGCAACGGGGACCTTCAACTTCACAGTCAAAGTCACCGATTCGACCAAACCAACCGCGAATACCAAGACCGCCAGCCTGACCATCACCGTCGATACCCCCATCACCGTCACTACCACTTCGCCACTGCCGACCGGCTACGTTGGATTGGCCTATTCGCAGACGCTCGCGGCTACGGGTGGTTCGGGAAAAGGCTACACGTGGGCGGTAACCAGCGGCTCGACGCTGCCTGGAGGGTTGAACCTCTCCGCGGCAGGCGTTCTGAGCGGCAAACCCACGACCGTGGGAAACCCAAGCTTCAGCGTTACAGTGACGGATTCGGCTTCGAACACCGGCACTGGGACGCTTTCCATGACCATCAAGGCGGGGGTCAGCATCACCACGCCGACCCCGCTGCCGGCGGGCTACGTCGGATCGGCCTATTCGCAGACTCTGACTGCCACGGGCGGTTCGGGCACAGGCTACACCTGGTCGCTGACCAGCGGCTCGACGCTGCCTGGGGGATTGCTCCTCTCCCCGGCAGGCGTGCTGAGCGGCAAACCTTCGACGGTGGGCACCCCAAGCTTCAGCGTTACGGTGACGGATTCGGTCTCGAACACCGCCACTGCAGCGTTTTCCATGACCATCTCGGCCGGGGTGAGCATTACCACCGGATCCCCGCTGCCGTCCGGCTACCAGGGAACGGCCTACCCAGCAACCACATTCGGCGCCACGGGCGGCACGGGTACGGGATACAGCTGGACCTGGGCTGCAGCCAGCGGTTCGTCATTACCGTCGAATCTGAGCCTCTCGACGGCAGGCCTGATCTCCGGGACTCCGACGACGGCCGGCACATTCAGCATCGTTGTGACGGTGACGGATTCGGCGCTGAATACGGCGTCGGCAACCTTCTCGCTGACCGTCGAAGCCACGCTCACCATCACCACCACAAGCCCGCTCAAGACCGGCAGCGTCAATGTTGCCTACTCGCAGCAGTTAGCGGCGACGGGCGGCACGGGCGCGGGCACCTATACCTGGAGTACTAATGCTGCGGGAACCAGCAGCCTTGCGGCAGTTGGCCTGACCCTGTCCCCGGCAGGTCTCGTCTCCGGCGCGTCGCCGTTGCTCGGAGCCGCTAGCTTCGCGGCTACGGTGACCGATTCGGCCAGCCACACAGCGTCGGTCACGTTCGCGGTGACGATCACCAATTTGCTGACCATCACCACCACAAATCTGCCTGCTGCGACCACGGGAGCGAGCTATTCGCAGCCACTTTCGGCCGCGGGCGGCTCCGGCACGGGCTACACCTGGTCGGTTTCGGGAACCAGCAACCTTGCGGCCTTCAACCTGAGCCTCTCCGGTGCTGGCGTAATTTCGGGTACCCCGGCGACCACCGGAACGGCCAGCTTCACGGCCAAGGTCACTGATTCTGCTAGCAACACCGCAACGCAGGCTTTAACGATTCAGGTTTATAACGCCATGAGTCTGCCCACGCCTAACCCCCCCTCACTGGGCTCTGCAACTGTGGGCCAGTTCTACACCGGAAGCATCGCCGCCACCGGCGGCAGCGGGTCCTATACCTGGACGGTTACGGGTCTCACTGACAACCTGGGTTCCAGCTCCAACGGCGCCACGCTGACCGTCAGCGGAACGCCCAATACGGCGCCCACCGTGGTCTCGTTCAACGTCTCGGTCCAGGACAGCAATACGCTCGTCAGCGTCGGGCCGGTACTGTATACCATCACTGTCAGCAGCGCGCCACAGTTGACTCTGCCTACCCCCAATCCCAACTCTTTGGGGTCGGCAACCGTCAACCAAAGCTACTCTGGGACGATCAGCGCCTCAGGCGGCGTGCCGCCCTACACCTGGACGGTGAACGGCACAGCGGTGCCCACCAGCGGATCCTCTCCTCTTTCCGATGGCCTGAACGTTTCCACCAATGCCGGCGGCAATCCGTTGGCTATTGGCGGAACACCGAGCACGACGGGTACGGTGACGTTAACCAACGTTATAGTGACGGACAGCACGAACGCCACCGCCGGCCCGTACACATATACCGTCGCGGTCAACAACCCGGCGGCAGGTTACACCGTCTCCGGCACGGTCACTTACAGCGGTGCGCAGACCGGCCAGGTCTACCTGGCGCTGGTCAACACCAACTGCGGCGGCTGCAGCTCCAACCTCGGCACCAGCATCCCCAAAGGCACCGCCCTCAAATCGGGAGCCGCCTTCACCATCCGCGGCGTGCCGCCCGGCACCTACACCTTGCAAGCCTTTATGGACAACCTGGGCTACGGCGCCCAGAACGCCTCCAACCCCACGGGCAGCAGCACCTCGAACATAACCGTTACCAGCTCCGGCGCGAGCGGCTCCGTCACGCTGAGCGATCCAGCCGCGGTGACCATCAGTTCGGCTCCGACCTGGAGCAGTAACCAAGGGTCTGGAGCATTCAGCGGAGGCGCCTTTGTCTCCTTCCAGTCAGTCCAGAACAACAACGGCATAGAGATGCCTTCCTCTTACACCGTCGGATGGAGCACCAGTTCGTCGTGCAGCTCACCCGTCGGAACCAAGAGCTTCAAGGCAACCGGCCAGAACAACCCCTGGATCGTGACCGGGCTCAACAACAACTCTACTTACTACTTCTGTGCCCGAGGCGTGGCGGGCAGCTCGACCGGCCCCTGGTCGACGCCCTCCCCCGGCGTGCTCATCGAATCGCCCCCGGCCACGGGTAACTACCTTGTCTCCGGCAGCGTCACCTTTACCACCCAGGCTACAGGGCCTCTGTATGTCGGCTTCTACGACCAGAACTCGGGCAACGTCTATGTCGATGCGATTGCAAGCCCGAAGAGCCCGCAAGCCTACTCGGTCTACGTTCCCGCTGGCTCCAATTACTACTTCTTCGGGGTCATCGACCAGGCCAACTCCGGCCTCATCAGTGCTCCGGGACAAATCTCCAATACCAATGCAAACAACATGGCTTCGGTAACCATCAGCGGCACCACGCCCAACGAGAACCTGACCTTACCCACGGTCAATAGCACTGCCTCCGTGCAGACGCAGGCCCAGGAACAGATTAACTCAGGCAGTCCCAGCACCACCAATTACAGCATCGGCTTCAAGGTCAACGGTTCTTTCAAACTGCCGGTGGCCGTCGAGCTTGCCTCGGGACCCACAGGAGCGGTGATGCCCGCGGACATTGCCAATGGCACGTTTAACGGCAGCCACGGCGGCCAATTCAGCTACTGGGCCAACCTCAACGGCGCCACGCCGAAGGTCGGCGATTCCTATACCCTGGACGTCACCTACAGCGATGGCACCACGGACGTCCTGACCGTCAAGGTCAGCGCCGTGCTGAACGACGCCTTTGCCACCAACCTTTTGCCTCAAGGGAGCGGCGTCAGCGTGCAGCCCGACTTCAGTTGGAACGATCCCGCCAACGCCAGCAGCTACACCTATCAGTTCTCGTTGTGTTGCGGTCCGAACGGGACGATCTGGCAGATACCCAGCAACAACTCCAATTCGAACGGCTTCTCCAGTTCCTATACCTCCATTCCCTGGGGCACCGATCCGACCGGCTCGGGGAGCTTGCCAAACGTCTCCAGCCTGAACGGCGGCACGTACTACTCCTGGCAGATCCAAGCCTCGGACATCAACGGCAACTCCGCGCAGGTACAGGTGAACTTCCAGACGATGGCAACGCCCCTGACGCTGCCCCCAGCCGGCTCGGTGGGGAACGCGGTGGTTGGCCAGAACTTTAACGGGGGGATCAATGCCTCAGGCGGCGTACCTAACTATACCTTTACGGTGAATAGCTCGCCTGTCCCCACCGACGGGACCAACGTCAGTCTAGGAGACAACCTGTATGCCTGGAACACCGGCGGCAACACGTTGTCGCTTGGCGGAACGCCCACCTCGACCGCCACGATCTACTTGACCGTCTCGGTGACGGACAGCACGGGCAACAGTACCAGCACGTACACGTACACCATCACCGTCAGTGCAGCATCGGCGCTCGCGATCGAAACAACGTCGCTGCCCGGCGGTAATAACGGCTGGGCCTACAGTACGTCGGTCAAAGCCACGGGCGGTGTGCAGCCCTACACCTGGATGATCGTCCCCGTCAACAGCGACCTGCCGCCTGGGCTCCTCCCTAGCACCAGTAACAACATCTTGACTATCTCCGGAACGCCGACCAAGACGGGGACCTACCCCTTTACGGTTCAAGTCACCGATAATGTAGGGAGCACAGCCACCCAAGCCGTCAGCATCGCGATTGCGAACTGCACCTACACCGCACTCAACGGGAACTACGCCTTTATGGTTAACGGCTGGAAAGGCACATCGGAAATCCAAGCCACGGTGGGCAGTTTTGTGGCCAACGGATCGGGGAGCATCACCAGCGGAGAGGTGGACGTAAACGACCAGAACAAAGGCCCCCAAACCAACGCGATCAGCAGCGGGACGTACTGCGTGAGCTCGAACAATCTCGCCCTGATTAACATTACCGCAAGCGGCCAGAGCGGCAGCGCCACCTTCGCAGCCACATTGGACTCCACCGGCAACGGCCACATCACCCGGTACGACGGCACCAGCAGCGAGGTTAGCGCGGGGTTGCTACGCAAGCAGACCACCTCCGCGTTCTCAACCAGCAAGTTCATCGGCAACTACGCCTTCGGATTTGTTGGGGTCGACGGCGGTTCGGATAACCGCTTCGCCATGGCCGGTGAATTCACCTCTAGCTCCGGCTCCGGCGGCAACAACAACCTTTCCGGCGAGGTCGATTATGACAGCGGCGGGACCGGCCAAGGGTCGGGCCCTGGAACCACAACTCTAAGCGCCAGTAATTTCCAGGTCGGCTCTTCTACCACTGGCCGCGGCACGGTGAGCATAACCTTCGCCGGTCCTGGGGCCACCTTGAACTTTGTCTTCTATGTGGTCAGCGGTTCCGAAATGCTGTTTATGGACGACGACAACTACGGCGCTGCGAACGGCAATCCACTGATCGCCGGCCAGGTGCTGCAGCAAAGCGGCTCGTTTACCGACGCGTCGCTCGACGGTGTCGGCGTGCTCGAAGCGCAACTCCTCGATGCCAATAACACGCCTGCCACGGCTGATGCACAGGCCGGGCTTGTCACCACAAATGGCACCGGGTCGTCGTTCTCCGTGACCATGGACGAAAACGACGGCGGCACGATGACATACTCGGAAACCGCTTCGGGAACCTATAGCGTGGCGTCGAACGGACGCGTGACGATATCCCTGACCGGGGAGAACCACCCGCCGGTCTTCTACCTGGTTGCCAAGAACCAGGCCTTTGTGATTGGGACCAATGGCAGCAAAGTGAACTTCGGTACGCTGACACCGCAGACGGGGAGCAGCTTTACCAACGCCTCGTTGTCCGGAAATTACCTGGGTGGAAGTCAACAGCCGGTCACCTATAACGCGGGCTCGGAGCTCGACGCCGTAAACGCCGCCGGAGCCGGCACTTTCAACGTAACTACGGACAACAACAGCGCGTGTGGTAATGGGGGCGGAAATGCGTGTCCGGAAGGTAACGCGATCTCGGGCCTGGATTATAGTGTTTCGACCAACGGACGGGTGATCGTGACCTGCGGCTCCGGCTCCGGACCCAACTGCTCGCCTGTCGGCACCGAAGTGGGGATCATCTATATGATCTCCGACTCGCAGGTCGTCTTCCTGCCGGTGCAAGAAAGCAACCCATACCTGACAGATTTCCATCAGTGACGTTCTCTTCGACTTAATCGCGGACCGGTCGCCGGGTGCCATCGGTCCGTTTCTTCTTCCGGGCTTCGGGGCTAACGGATAAAACCAAGCTTTGCCTCTTCCCAGCTTCTCCAGATCGACCCCTCTCCTAGGCTCCCCAGCCCTGGCTCAAGGCAGCTGCGGGCGAGGCATCGGGAGTGAGCGGGCCGCGACGAGTCAAGACACGCGCAGACTCTTGAGCGAGGCGCGAGCGGCTCCTCGACTCGTGTCAGGCACAATGACCAATTCAAGAACGGTGACCTCCGAGAGTTCAACTTGATATTTCTCGACCTCGCGCGTTGTCGCAGGCGGACTGAAATTCCACTGCTGGCGCACAATCTCTCGAAACGAGCGTCCGCCATCCGAAGACCATCGCAAGACGAACTCTTGGGTACGCTCTGTCGCGGTTTCTTCGAAGACAAGCGCAATGCGTGTGAGCCTTTGAGGCTTGTCGAAAATTAGCCGGATAGTTTGACTGCCGGAATCGGCCGCACGCCAGCCGCGCATTTCTCCCGAGACCAGCGCAGACTCAACCGGATATTGCTTGTCTTCCGACGTGACCTCGACCACGGCTGCAGCGTTAACGTCCAGCCAGTCTTCGTCGAGAAACGGAGCATCCTGAGGACTCGGAGTAATTAGGCGCTTGCGCATAATGCTAGTTTACCTCTATCTCCGGCGCTAGTACCGTGACCGCGAGATGTTTACCGCAGGCGGGTAAATTGTAGCGCCGGCATCTTGCCGGCTGTACCGAGGGCGTCGCCCCCTCGGCGCGGCGGACGGGGATGCCCGCCGACAGCCACCGCAACGGCGGCGCTACAGTCATAACACATCGTGCCCACGATAAAGATCAGAGTGTTGTTCTTGTATACGGGGCTGTTTGCTCCTTACGCCGATGGGCGCTTAAAAACGAGGAGCTTTGCCGCAAACATGTGCACTGGCTCGCCATCTTGATTCAGAGTAGTGCTTTTCACTTTAACGACCGCCTGGTTTGGCTTGGACCGGGAGGGCAGAATCTCAAGGACCTCGCTCTCCACCCGCAGGGTATCTCCCGGCCTGGTTGGTTTGGGCCATGCCAACTCGCCGCCGAGCCCGATGATCCCATTGCCCAGCGGCAATCCTCCGGTCACCATAAGCCGCATGGCGACTGCAGCGGTATGCCACCCGCTCGCGCACAACCCGCCGAACACGGTGGCCTCAGCGGCCGCCTGATCAAGATGAAACGGCTGCGGATCGAATTCCGCTGCGAACGCCTTGATCCACTCTTCATCCATCCGATAGGTGCCGGACGTGAACCGCTGGCCGACGTACAGATCTTCCAGATAAAGGCCCTGTTCATGGTTCATAGGTCATTCATTCGATCATAGGAGGTCAGAGGTTAGAGGTCAGATTGCAGAGGTGAACAGCTCTAACCTCTGCAATCTGACCTCTAACCTCAACCGACGACGCCATAAGCTGCGGACCTTGAGCTCGGCAGCCGTGTTCTGCTTTGGCTTTACGAAAGTAGAACGATCTTGCCGAAGGCGCCCGGTTCCAGGATTTCTTTATGAGCGCGGCGAGCCTCTGCCAGCGGCAGTTCCTTCCCGACGATAGGCCTCAGCGTGCCATTCTCCAGGCCGGCGAGGAGCCCGGCGTGAATTTCTTTCTCTTCGGCTTCCGTGATGCTCCAGAGAACAAGGGCATCAATTGAGGCGCGCCGCATCATGAGGTCGCGTGGCGAGATGCTGACGTCACCGCGGCTGCCAATGACGACCACCCGGCCGCGCGGAGCCAGCAGTTTCAGGTCGTGGCCGAGGTTCATGTTGGCGAGCATTTCAAGGATGAGGTCGACACCCATCCCACTGGTCGCCTTCAGAATCTCCTCCAGGTAGCCCGACTTAGTGTGATTGAACACCTGGTGCGCGCCTTCACGCTTGACCAGTTCGAGGCCTTTCTCCGTGCCGGCGGTGCCCAAGACGATCAGGCCCATGGCGCGCGCAATCTGAACCCCCGCGATTCCCACGCCGCCGCTGGCGCCGTGGATCAGTATGGTTTCGCCAGCACGAGCTCTCGTACACTGCCACAGCGCGTGATAAGCGGTGCCATACGGAACCCACACCCCCGCCCCTTGCGCGTATGTAATCTTCGCTGGAAGGGAATGAACCTGGTTCTCGAGGGTCAACGCATATTCCGCGTATGCACCGGTCACCGTCTTCGCTACATAGACACGATCGCCCGGCTTCACCTTGTGCACCCCTTCACCAATCGCTTCAACCACGCCGCCGCCATCGGAGCCCGGTGTGTACGGCAATGGCGGCTTGACGGCGTAAGCGCCGTTGCGCATATAGGTGTCATATGGGTTCACGCCAGCGGCGTGGATTCGCACGAGAACCTGGCCAGCGGCGGGACGCGGCGTGGGGATTTCTTCGAGCTTTAGGACTTCGGGACCGCCGAATTCATGAACAACGATCGCCTTCATTGTGGACTCCAGTGCTTTCGCTTTCTCCGGCGCGATGGGGCGCTCGACACAAGTGAGCCCGCGAGCAGAGCCGTAAAGATCGGGCTGCTCGCGGACCGGGAAGGCAAATGCGGGGAACTATTTGTATGTAGCGCTGGTGCGGGCCAGATAATCGCGGTGCTCGGTAAAGTCCACCAGGGAATCCCATGCCGGGCCGCCCAGCGGGTTCGACTTGAAGGACTCCCGCACCGCTGCGTTGACCTTATCCAGGCCTTCCGCGTTCGCCGCGAGGTAAAAAATCCAAAACGTGCCGGGCGCTTCGGTGTGGATCGCTTCAGTGTCGATTTCGTATTCGTGAATCGTGCCGTCGGCGAGCATTTTCTCCAGCAGCGGCACGATCGTGTTCTTGCTGAGTGTCTCCAGCGCGTCCTCCGGCGCAGTCGCCTTTAATTTATAGGACCCCCCGTGAGTGTACAGATCCTTCCACGATCCGGAATGCCAGTTGTAATACCGGCTGACGAAAATGCTATCCGAGTGTTTCGTGGCACTTTCCAAAACGGGAGAACTAGTACTGCCGGACTTGTAGAACTGGTCCAGCACGCTGAGCAGTCCGGCCATGGACATCGCCGACCACCAGTCGTCGTGGGTTGAGCCGTCGGGCTGGTGAACCAAATTCACGTCGTTGCCATATCCCACGATAGTTCCGCTGGCGATGGCCTTGTCCAGGATTTTCTGGTCAGCCGCGTCTGCCTTTGCCATCTCTGACCACTGGGCGCGGGGAATATTCCAAAACGAGACGTAGGAGTACATCCGCGGTTTTTCTTTAACCTCTGACATCTGCGCGTGTGCCGACGAGATGCAGACGGCGGACATCGCGATTGCGCATAGCCCTGCAAAAACTCTCCACAGTTTCCGGTTCATTGATATTCATCCTCCGTAATTTAGCCCAGGAGGTCCAGGTCGGTACCTTGGGCCACGGTAGTGTACACCAAATTATTTGTTGGAACTCTTCGCGAACGGCTCGGCTGAAGAGGCTGCGGAAAAACTCGGTTCGGGAGGGGTTCGGGAAGGGCACGAGTTCCACTCGTGCCGCTAAGCCGTTAAGAATGTGTCCGCGCTTCGGCGCCTGAGGGACGCTTTCTTCGCTTTGAAAGACTTTTTCCGCAGCCTCTGAAGCCGCGCCCCTTCAAAGCATAGTTAAGACCCGAGTTTTTCCGAAGCCTGCTAATGCGCTCGCTAGTTACTCTCGCTTAGTGCGTCGCATCCGCATACTTCACCGAACAGCCGTAGGGTCGAGTTGCCGACGTTTCCACCTGCTTTCCGGCCATCGCCTGCTGCAGCGCGAGACTGACGTAATTGATCGCGCCGGGGACGTCGTTGAGGTCGGTTGTCGGTTTGTCGTCAATCGCTCCATCGTAGATCACCACGCCCTGGGGGTTGATGACGACCATCTGCGGAGATGTCTTGGCGTCGTAAAGATGCCCAATCTGACCGGACGGGTCGAGCAGCGCGGCGGTGGGCGCAGCCTGCATCTTCGCCACGTAGTCGTTCTCTTCTTGTGCGGTCGCATATCCTTGCTTGCCCGGCGCGGAAGACAGAATTGTGAACCAAACTACACCCTGGCTTGTCCACTGCTTTTGCAGTTGCTGCATGTTGCCGCTGTTGTATTGCTTGCGTACGTAGGGGCAGCCGTTGTTGTGCCATTCGAGGACCACATACTTTCCGCGATAGTCCGATAGGCGAAAGGTCTTGCCGGTGCTCGCCGTACCTGTGAAATCCGGAGCCGCGGCGCCGACTTTCGCAGCCGAGACCAGGGGCGGAGCTGAGCACAGCACCAGCGCAACCAGCACTGGGTATAGAAGCATTGGGTATAGAAACATGGGGAAAAGAGTTGAGCGCTTCATAGCTGTGTCCTCCTTGAAATGATCTTAACTAGTGGGCGCCGTCACCGGAATTGTTTCTCACCGCGCCGGTCTTGCTGATAGGCACATCAATCAAAAAGGCCTGATCGCCGGAAAGCACAAGCACGCCTTTCAGCCGCTCGATCGGTTTGAGCAGCCGATCGGATTTCCTCAGCGTCAACCGGAAGTCAGCCTTTTCTGCTGATAGCTTCTGCGGTGCCGCGTTTTCAATCTGCGACTCAGCTAGCGGAAAGAAAACCGCCTGCGTGATTCGATGTCCAACATTAGCGGTGAGCACAAAAGAATCGTTTGCGTCGGTCACGCTGAATTTCCAGTTCCCCGCTGCCGGACGCGGCATCGACTTACGCGTCGCGGCGAACAGTTCAGCGGTAAGAGTATCCGGCGCAGGCGCCTGCGATTTGATGGGCAGAATGAGCGAAAGTTCCGCCTTACCTGGGATGCACATTTCGTGGCTGCAGACCAGCAGCCTTACCTGGGCGCCGAGCCGAACTGGCTTCTGCGCCGCCAGGCTGATCGCAGCATGCAGCGGCACGATTAGCAGCACTGTATCCTCGTAGCCATAATCCACGATGTTCGCCGATTCGAGACGCCGCGGCGTTGGCCACTCCATTGCCCCAGCGGTAAGACCCGCCGGCAATTGCCATTCCACGCGGGGTGGTTCGCCGGAGTCGCCGGGATTCACCCAGTAGATGTGCCAGCCCTTGTCGAGTTGGAAACGAAACCCGAGATCGAGCGTATGTCCCGCTGCGATCGATTGATCGTGGGCGATGAGTTCGAGCGTGCCGTGCGGGATGGCTGTGCCTTCCGCCAGCGCGCTTGCCGCGCCTAGCAGTAGCGCGGCTCCACATCTGAGAGCGCGGTAAAACGCTGAACTCGAACTACGCCCCGGCATTTTTGTTTCGATGCACAAACCGTCGGCAAGGTCTTTCTTATGTGATGGCGTTGGTGCGACGGACCAGGACACTCCGCCGGAAACCAGCAAAAGCGCATTGTGCTGGATTTGCGGCGCACCTGAACAGTTCGCTGAAAAACTCCGGGTCGAGCACGGTTCGGGAAGGCAAGCGTTTCGGGAAGGGCACGACTTTAGTCGTGCCGCTAAGTCGCGGAAAATACGTCGCGCTTTAGCGCCCGAGGTGAGCTTTTTGCACCCCAGATTAGTTTTTCATCAGTCTGTGAAGCCGCGCCCCCTTCCAGACAGAGTTCAAGAACACGGTTTTTTCCGCAGCCGGCTGGGTTGCCGGGGCTCCAGCAGCCTGCCTATTAACTCCGAAGCCAATAACCAGTTAGATAGATGGTGGGTTGCGGTTATTTCAACTGACTGTTGACCTACCATCCCAAGCAGCTTAAGATGCCACGCTAGAAAGAATGCTTCCGCGATTAGCCGGGCTATCCCATTACGGCCCGGGCAATTGATATTCCGAAGTTTGCAACCATCAAGGAAGACCGCTTATGACGACTCGAAGACCGAGGGTTGCCGTTCCCGTGGCGCCATTTGCCTCGGCCCTGTTAACCCAACAGGAGGTCGGCCCGCGCGCGCAAGTTATCGCCGATCAGATCGCGCAGCTACTGCCGGGCATCGCGGTCGTGGTGTATGTCATCGAGGACCAGCAGAACCCCGCCTGGACCCCCAAAGCGATTGCGGGGGAGATCACGGTGGGTGACGTAACGGAGTTTGATTCCGGCACGCTGGGGACGGTCGCCGCCAACAAGACGTTCATGCAGTTCGAAGGTGGCGACCTGCAGCGCGAAGAGTACGGACATCTTGACATCCGTCGCACGGTGACCGCTCTGGCGTATGTCCCCCTGGTGCTTGACGATATTCTTTTTGGCGCGATCGAACTAGTGAGCTCGGATCAGTCGCTTCCGGAAGGACTGTTGGAGATGCTGAGCGAGATTCCAGAACTCGCCACCCAGGCCATCGCCACGGCGCTTTCGTACGAGAGCGAGCGCAATACCAGCCTGCAATCCATCAGTCGCGTCACCCAGATGTATGACCTGGAAAAGGTTTTCAACTCGACCCTGGAGATGGATGAGCTGCTGGGCACGATCGCGAAGAAGTTCCAGGAGGTGATGAACGTCCAGGGGGTCAATCTTTGGATGGTGAGCAACGACGCCCTGGAGTTGGTCAGATGCGAAGGATATGACCCGACGGTGCAGTTGGGCATGGTGCAGGGGCCGGGAGAAGGCATTGCGGGAGACATCTCCGATAGCGGCGAAGCAGTGCTGGTGGACAAGGCCGATGACGAACGCCTGCAGAAGCGCAACGCCGGGATCGAGGAAGGAATGGTGTTCTCGATTGTGGCAGTGCCGCTGCTGGAGCACGAGAATCTGGTGGGGGTGGTGGAGGCGGTCAACCGTCTTGACGGACTCCCTTTCGACGACGACGACCAGTTCCTGCTGACGAACATTTGCGAAACCGCCAGCAACGCTCTGCACAACGCCAGTCTGTTGCAGGCCGAACGTAAGGTCGAGATTCTGGAGGCTTTGGTAAGAGTCAGTAGCGAGATCACTTCCACCCTCGACATCGATCGGGTTTTGGATGCGATTGTGAATGGGCCGGCTACGGTCATCGCTTATGAGCGAGCAGCCATCGCGCTGGATCAGCGCGGCCGGCTGCGACTGAAGGCCGTTTCGGGCGTGGCCAAGATCAATCCCGAGGACCCGGACATGTCGCGTCTGCAGGAGTTGCTGGAGTGGACTTCGATGTCGAATGAGCCCATTTTTGTGGCCCAGCACGGCGACGAAGTTGCGGCGGAACGCGAGGAGACGCGTGCGAAGTTCGAGTCGTATTTCGCCAAGAGCGGCATGCGGGCATTCCACGCGCTGCCTTTGGCTGATGACGACGGCCGCGTCGGCGTCCTCTCTTTCGAGAGCAGCGATCCCGATTTCCTGAGCACGGCACACCTGGAAATGATCAGGGTACTGGCGGGACAGGCGACGGTGGCGCTGCGCAACGCTTCGCTCTATCGCGAAGTGCCGTTTATCGATGTGCTCCAACCCCTCCTGGCGAAAAAACGGAAGTTTATGGCTTTGGAGAAACGGCGACGCTGGGCGTTGGTTGCCGGGGTGGGCATCGGCCTGCTTTTTTTGGCAGCTTTCCCATTGCCGCTGCGTATCGATGGGCCGGCCGTGGTAGCACCTGCCCACAGTGCGCGCGTGCAACCTGAAGTTGCGGGCGTGGTGCAGACAGTGAGTGTGCGGGAAGGCGATACCGTCACACAGGGAACCGTGCTGGCTAGCCTCGCCGATTGGCAATATCGCGCCGAACTGGCTGCGGCGCAGGCCAAATACGAAACTGCGGTTTCGCGAATGAACAAGGCACTCGCGGCCAACGACGGGACCGAGGCCGGAATCGAGAGTGTGCAAGCGGATTACTGGAACACTGAAGTTGCCCGCGCCCAGCAGCGTTTACAAAAGACGCTATTGCGCTCGCCAATCGATGGCGTCGTGGCCACGCCCCATATCGAGGATTGGGTCGGGCGGGATCTGAAGCCGGGCGATGCTTTTGCAGAGGTGGTCGATACCTCGCGGGCAATTGTGGACGTTGCCGTGGATCAGCAGGATGTCTCTCTTCTCCGACCCGGCGGGAAGGCGTCGGTTAAGCTCGAGGGATTTCCGACGCGCACGTTTCGCGGCGAGGTCACGGTGGTGAGTCCCAAGAGCCAGTTGCAGGGCGAGGAAAATGTTTTCTTTGCGCGGGTCAGCGTACCCAACGATGGCGGCCTGATCCGCGCGGGAATGCAAGGCCGCAGCAAGATCTTCGCCGCATGGAAACCCGCGGGCGAGGTCTTCTTCCGGCGGCCTGGCATGTGGTTGTGGTCGAAGATTTGGTCGTGGTTTGGATGGTGAATGGTTTGGATGGTGAAGCGAGGGGAAGTATGAAACGTTGCATCGTGATAGGGCTGGCAATTCTGGTACTCGGTTTCAGCGGCTGCAGCGGCTCAAGACAGACAGCCGTGGTTGCCGCCGCTCCGGTGCATGGGGAAGCTGCGGCTCAGTCATCGAGCGTCCCCAAGGAGAGCGTTTTCGTCGCCTCGGGTCCGGTGGTGGTGGAAAACCAAGTGGACGTTGCCGCATTGCGGGAGGGTTTGGTGGTGTCGATTCTTGCCCAACCCGGCACCTTGGCGCATAAGGGCCAGTTTCTGGCAAAGCTGGACGACCGCCAGATCTCCGCCGACGTCGAGGCCGCTGCCGCCAAGGTCCGGTCGATTGAGGCAAATTTGAAAAACTGGGAAGCCGAGACCAATGTCTTGCGGGCCGACCGGGGACGCGCTGAAAAATTGTATGCGGCGCAGGTGATCCCGAAGGAAGAGCTGGAACACGTGCAATTTAAGGAAGAGTCCGACGAATACGAAGTCGAGCGTGAAGCCGAGAGCCTGAATAATGCCAAGGCGGTGCTGAAATCACTCGAACTGGAGCGGGAAAAAACCAACATCATCGCTCCCTTCGACGGAATCGTCGCTCGCCGTTACGTCCGCGTCGGCCAGAAGGTTTCCGTCGGCGACCGGCTCTTCTGGGTTACTGCCATCGCGCCGCTGCAGGTGAAATTCACCTTGCCGGAGCGGCTACTCTGGGCTGTCAAGAAGGGACAAGAGGTTTCCGTAACCTCGGCCGACGCTGCGTCCGCCGACAAGTACGCCGCCAAAATAATCGATGTGAGCCCGGTCGTGGACCCTTCGAGCGGCACCATTGAAGTGATGGCTCAGATTGAGGGATCTGCCCCCGACCTGCGGCCAGGGATGCTTGCCACCATCCGCATCGACCTGCCGCGATGAACATTGTTCAAGCGCGCGGCGCGGCTCGAAGCATCCGGATTTCGCTTCCTGGTGCAGGTGATTCAGCATGAATATAGTCGAAGCGCTCAATGTCGCGTTACCGGAGATGCCGGAACGGTTGATGCGACAAAAACGCGTGCCGAAGATGGACCCGCGGCTGGTCGGCCGTGAACACATATCGGATGGCGTACCGGAAGTTCGTGTCTTGATCCCGGATACCCACCAGTATTACATTCTACCTCCCCGGGATTGGGAATTGCTTCAGCTTTTTGACGGGGAACGGACGTATGAAGAAATCGCCGCTCTGTTCACTGCGCGCACCGGCATCGCGGCCACGGCCGACTGGGTGTTGGAATATGCCACCGTAAATGCCGGAGCCGCATTCTGGTCCAGGACCATGCAGGAAAAGAACGCGCGCTTTCGCGAAGAGCTGGTGGAAAAACGGCGCGCCCTCACCCAGAAGAAATCAAAGTGGAGCAATCTGTCTGAGATCACATTCCCGGCGTGGGACCCGGACGTTGCGCTCACCAAAGTCCACGACCGGGTAAGGTTTATTTTCACCTACCAGTTCCTGCTGTTGAGTCTCGCCATGTTCGCTTTCGCGGTGTATATACTGGTAAGCCATTGGACCGAAATCGGACAAGACAATCTGGAGTTCTATAACTTCACTCACAAGAACCTGGCCGATATCATCGAGTTTTGGGTCCTGATCTGTGTCATCGGCGGCATTCACGAGTTTTGCCACGGGCTGGCCTGCAAGCAGACTGGAGGAGAAGTCCACGCCATTGGTTTCCTGCTGATCTATCTTTCCCCTTGCTTCTACTGCGACACCACCGAAGCGTATATCTACGGGAACAAATCGCAGCGCATCGCCACCGGCGCCGCGGGAATCTGGTCCAGCCTGATTATTTATTCCATCGCGAGCTTCGTGTGGTGGGGAACCGCGGCTGGTGGCACGCTGCACAACTTCGTCTACGTCGTGATGCTGGCGTCCGGCATCCTTCCTGTCCTGATCAACCTGAACCCGCTGATCAAACTCGACGGCTACTTCATGTTCACGGAGCTCCTCAACATCCCGGAGCTGAAGGAAAACGCCACCATCTATGTAAACAACTGGGTAAAGAAGAACTTTTTTCGTCTGCCCGTCGAGGTACCCTACGTAACGTGGCGACGGAGGATGCTTCATGTACCTTACACGATGGCTTCCAGTTTCTACAGTTACGGGATGCTCTTCTTTGTGGTCACTTTTGTTTACAATGTACTCCACCGCTATAGCCCGGACTGGGCGTTTGTGCCCGCAGCACTGCTCGCCCTGGTTATCTTCAAGCCGCGCATCCTGACGCTATGGAGATTTATGAGACTCCTCTATCTGGACAAGAAAGACTGGGTGCAAGCTTGGTTCACACCCCGACACACTGCTGCTTTTGCCGGCCTGAGCCTTCTGGTTTTGTTGGCGCCGGTGTGGCGAGAGACCGTGGAGGGACGTATGGTGCTCAAACCCATGCAGCGCGCGGTGGTGAGAGTTGAGGTTCCAGGAACAGTGATGCAGACGAATGTCGAAGAAGGCCAAACTGTATCGGCTGGCACACCGCTGCTCCGGCTCCGCAACCTGGGCATGGAGTCGGAAGCGGCGATGGTGGCTGCGGACCTCCGGCTCGCTTCGGCTCGTGCCTTCCAAGCACAAATGAAGTATAAAGATTTTGCGACTGCCGAACGCCACCGCGAAGAATTGACTGCACACGACCGGGCCTTGCAGGAAAAAATGACCCAGCTCACCGTCCTGAGCCCGGTCGCAGGTACAGTCGTCACTCCCAGGGTACATGATTTGCTGGGCGCTTACTTGCCGTCCGGAAGTGAAGTAATGGAGATTGCGGATACTTCCATGCTCCAGGCCCTGGTCTACATTTCAGCACCGGACGTTGGCAAGGTTCGGCTTGGCGCACCTACAGCTCTGCACCTGGATGCCCGGGCTGGGTCAGTTTTGGGGAATGTTACCTTCCTGGCTCCGGCCTCTTCCGAGGCGGAGAAAGGACTCTTCAACGCACAGGAATACAAGGGCCTCGGATCTTCCCGCTACTATGTTGCCTGGATTCCGATTCCGAACCCTGGCGGGCGGCTCAAGGATGGTTTCACAGGCAATGCCAAGATTTTCGTCCGTCGGCGCAGCTTCGCCGGCTTCGCGTGGGAGGGTATAGACGACTTCCTCGGGCGCAAGCTTTGGTAATAGCCACAAATGCAAGAGGCTACGGAGAACCGTAGCCTCTGCGATCCGGTATTTTTCAGTTACACAGGGCCGAGCCTGTTCGGGCCGAGCTTATTCGGGCCGAGCCTGTTCGGGCCGAGCTTGTTCGGGCCGAGCTTGTTCGGGCCGAGCTTATTCGGGCCGAGCTTATTCGGGCCAAGCTTGTTCGGGCCAAGCTTGTTCGGGCCAAGCTTGTTCGGGCCAAGCTTGTTCGGGCCAAGCTTGTTCGGGCCGAGCTTGTTCGGGCCGAGCCTGTTCGGGCCGAGCCTGTTCGGGCCGAGCTTGCTCGGAGCGGTCTTCGCCTCGGAGGTTGAAGCCACGTCGAGCGCGGCAACGATGGCCTTCTTGGCGGCTGTTAGGTTACCGATCAAGGATTTCTTTTGTATCGACATTTTGATCTCTCCTGTTTTTCGTTTGTGTTGCTCGGCTTTCTCCAGAGCAACTCCAATGCCAAATCGTATCGGGCCCTGCGCACACCCTCAAAACTGCATTCCCCTCAAGAACTTAGCCATTGTTCTGGCGAAGAGACAGCAATCGGATCCCGGAAGGAAACTCAGACATGGATCATAAATTTATCTATCACGCATTGATTTTTAATCCATACCATGTCTTCGGTTGAAATTTTCAATCTCTCCCAATACGATATTTGCGGCAAAGATAGTGCATTTTCTGTTTATCGACTTGCAGGAGCCGTGCCGCTCCGATCTTGCTGCCCCCAGAGCGCCGGAGCGCCGCGGTCAGGTAGGCAACCTCGATCTTCGCGATTTCCTCATCAAAGTTGACCCCGGCTTCGGGAATCAGCAGAGCTTCCTGGCTGGTCGTGCTGTTGTACAGAAGGCGCTGCGGCAGATGTTGGACCTTGATCACCGGTCCATCCACCATGAGCACCAGCCGCTGCACCAGATTTTCCAGTTCGCGCACATTTCCCGGCCAGGAATCTTCCTCCAGAATCTGTATGACTTCCGGGTCCAAACGCTTCAGAGGAACGTTGTTCGAGGCGCAGTAGAAGCGGAGGAAATGGTCCAACAGGAGAGGGACATCCCCCGGCCGGTCCCGCAGCGGCGGCAGCGCGATAGGCACAACGTTAATGCGGTAATAGAGGTCTTCGCGAAAACGGCCGGCTCGAACCATCTCCTCCAAGTCTTCATTGGTGGCCGCGATGAGACGGAAATCAATCTTCCTGGCGTTCTGGCCGCCGATCCGGGTCACGACCCGGTCTTCCAGCACGCGCAGCAATTTGGACTGCAGCGCCAGACCCAAAGTCGCAATCTCGTCGAGCAACAGAGTGCCGGTATTCGCCAGTTCAATATGACCGGCACGTGCCGTCCGGGCGTCGGTAAAGGCGCCCTTCTCGTGTCCGAAGAGCTCAGTCTCGATCAGGTTCTCGGGCAAAGCCGAACAATTGAGGCTGACAAAGGGCTTTTGCGCTCGGGGCCCCAGCGCAACAATCGCGCGCGCCACCAGTTCCTTACCGGTTCCGCTCTCCCCCCGGATCAGCACCGTGCTGGTGCTCTCGGCGACCCGCGTGATGGCGTCATACACGCGCCGCATGGGCTCGCTGCCGCCGATTAGTTCGCAGAATGACTCCTGCTGGGTCTGTTCGCTTTGCCGTTGCCGGCACTCGATCTCCAGCGCCCGCTTCTCCAGTGCCCGGCGCAGTACGCCCCGTACTTCCTCGAAGTTGATGGGCGCCACAAAATATTCATCGACCGTGGCAGCGACTGCCTGCAGACGCAGGTTGTGGCTGTTCGAGCGCGTTAACCCCACGAGAACCAAATCCGGTTCCAGCGCGCGGAGTTCAGCCAGGTCCGCGATTCCGTCCTTGCTATGCTCTCCGACCGTGTCGATATCCAGGAATATGGCATCCGCGGGCTCCCTCTTGATCAGGGCCAGCAATTCATCCCAAGTTGGAAGCACGCGAAGGTCATAGTCGGGGGCGAGATAGGTCTCGGCTTCCGGACTCACCCGTTCGTCGGTGGTCACGATTACGACGGTGAAACGGGCCGTGTCACTCCGGGGACTCGCCGCGCGCATGATCCCTCCCTTGGGGTAGCAGCGATTATGTCAAATTTTTCGACTATTCAGGATGAAATTTTTATTCCCCTGGCCGCGCGCTTGCAAAACCCGGCCGCTTCCCGTAACTTGGAATGCGCTCTGAATCTCCACCTTTGTGATTCGGGGCAGGACCGTGGTCTCGGCGGAGGATAGTTTGGACATCAACGTGCGTAAGCGTTCGCAAGTACAGGTCGTTCAGCTCCGAGGACCTCTCCGGATGGGGCAGGCCGTGGACGGCTTGCGCCAAGCCATCCAGGAGGCAGTGGGCGGTGGCGACACTCGCATTGTGCTCAACCTGGCCGAAGTGCCCATGATCGATTCCAGCGGAATTGGCTTGCTGGTGCGCTTTCTGGCTTCGACCAAACAGCTCGGGGGGAACATCAAGCTAGTGCAACCGAACAAATTCGCAATACAGACTTTGCGTCTGGTGGGCGTTCTCAACCTGTTTGAGATTTTCGATAACGACGACGCGGCGGTGGACTCCTTTGCTTAAATTACCTATCCCTCTCGTCCGATTCGAGAACGAAATGAGCCTCCATGCCGGCTGAGTTTAGCGGTGCCCCCGAAAACAGCGCATTATCTGAATTGCTCGACCTAAGCATGCCTGCGGACGGCGAGGCGATCGGTGCGGTCGTGGACTCCATATCTGAAACCCTGGCGCAGCTGGAGGTCCCGGAACAGAAGCGATTTGAGGTTGCGTTGGCAGTGCAGGAGGCTTTGGCCAATGCCGTTGTGCACGGATGCGGTAATGACCGGTCAAAACAGGTCCGGTGCCGGCTGAAGTCGGATCCTCAGGGCCGAATCGTAATTATCGTGACTGATCCTGGACCAGGGTTCAGCCCGGAGCGTCAGCCCGATCCAAAGCAGAGTGAGAACCTGTATGCCGACCACGGACGGGGCGTTTACCTGATCCGCCAACTCATGGACGAAGTTCACTTCGAGCGGAGTGGAAGCGAAATCATGATGTGGAAGTACTAATAGGGATCATGGAGTACTAATAACGATTCAGTCCGGAGTTGTTGTTCACCTTGACCTGCACCGCAACGGACCACTTGAATCGCAATGGGTTTCTAGACGTTTCTAGAGAGGAGCATGAATCTTCCTCAGGAGCCAAGCCATGTTCTGGCCCAGGACTTTCATGGTGCGAATGCCCTCCTCGTCTTTCTCGACTTCGCCGGGCTCTAGGCCAATTCCGATGTTCCAATAAGACGAGCCCGGCACGATCATTTCGCTGATCAGGAAGAAGTGATTCAGGGTGTCGAAAGCATGCATGGCGCCCGCCCGGCGCACCGCCACCACGCCGGCGCCGACTTTATGGCGAAACATTCCGCCGTTTGCTTTGGAAACCAGACAGGCGCGGTCCATCAATGCCTTGATCTCCGGAGAGACATCGGCGACGTAGGTCGGCGAGCCCAGCAGGATCCCGTCGGCCGCGTCCATTTTCTCGATACAGACGTTCCCCATGTCGTTTTCTTGCGAGCAGCGGCGGTTCTTCCGCGCCGAACACTGGCGGCAGGCGCGGCAGGCGTGGATTTCGGCGCCGCCCAGTTCCACTAATTCGGTTTCGATGCCTTCCTTTTGGAGTTCGCCCAGGGTGTAGCCGAGCAGAATTGCCGTATTCCCGCCTCTGCGGGCACTACCGTTGAACGCGACGACCTTCATATCAGCTCCGTTTCCCAGGATCGAATTCAGGATCGAATTAATGAACGCATGGTGCTCGTACTGTTCCACTTTCCCAGCGCAGCAAGCACTCGGTCATTATCGCGACTTCGCTCGGGGGTTGGTTCTGCTCGCCGACATCATTAATTAATTATTGCGCTGACTGAGCCAGCGCCAAACGCTCGGCGACGATGGAGTACGCCGCAGGGTTAAATGCCATTCCGATGTGAGTACCCAGCACTTCAAAGTCACTGCCGGGTTTCCTGGTCATACAATAGCGCCAGTCCACGATGCCGTCGTGGCGGGTGTAAATCGCCGTCTGGAGCATGGAGTCGGGGACCTTGCGCCGCAGCGAATCAACGAAATCACAGGTGCAGCGCCCGGTGTAGCAGCGAGGCAGCACGCCATCGCCATGCTCCTCCAGGATACGCAGCCGAATGGCATCGGCGGCGTGGATAACGGAGTGATTCATCATCGTGCCGCGAATCGGCGAAACCAGGGTGATGACGGAGGCGATGTCTTTCGGCCGGTCCCCTGCAATCGAGCGCGCGATCACTCCTCCCAGGCTGTGGCCGATTAAGTGAATTTTGCGGCCGGTCTCGTCCAGCGCTCTTTTTATCGTCGCGCTTACATGGCGCTGGACCAGGAGGTTGGGGCAGTCGGCGTTGATGCCGATGCCGGAAAAATAGGGGCGGTAGCCGATGCGTTCCAGCCAGCCGTGGAGTTCCGTCAGATAAAGATCGGTGCCGAGAAACCCGGGGATGATAACGATGCCGGAGTCATCGCCGCGCGGCACGCCGAAGCCGTAATAAACCGGGGTCGCGTGCAGCAGGAGAACCTCGGCTCCAAAGAGCGCTTCGGTCCACATGGAAGGGTCAAATTTCTGGTGAGGTCGAGGGGATTGCCTGCGAGACCTGAGCTTCGATGGACGGGTTGCCCTTTTCTGTTTGCGCAATTTCGTCCTGGCTCCGCCCGGCATCCACCTTTACGCTGCGTACGCTTAGCGCCCAGATGCTTACCACATCGCATTATACCGCTCAGCAGGCTGCGGAAGAAGTATTTTCTGTCCCGCTTTCTGACCGCAGGTGAAGCCACGCAAGTTATCGCAGCGCTGAAGAGTGTGGGTGAGAACTGGGTCGTCCCTCCGGCACTTAGTTCGTTTTCTTCCCAATTTTTCTGGGCTAAGTTAGTTCGCCCCTCCGGGACTGGATGCTTCAGTCCTTCGTTCCACCGTTTGCCAGATGTCGCTAGCGCTTCACGCCCTTCCGTCGTTTCGCTCGCCCGCGCTTTTCCAGGCGCGCCTCCAGTTCCGCCACGCGCTTGCGCAGGGCATGGAGTTCCGGGTCGGCCTCGGCCTGAGGCGGAGATGGCGCCGCACCCAGAAACTTCTTCATCATGTCGACCGGGGACAGAATGGCGGACTGGACTTCGCCCAAGCGGCTTTGCACTGCGTCCTGCATCTTCTGGTAAGTGTCAAAGGCGGATTTCAAATACCACATGACGAACTCCTGCCGGACTTCGTCGGAGGCCATAATGAGCTGGCGCAACAGGTCCAGTGGCAGGCCGGTGGGCTTTCCCTTGGCATCTTCGGTGATGATTTGGGTTAGGGTGACGCGGGTCAGGTCGTGGCCGCTTTTCGCGTCCACGACCTTGAGCTCCGTACCTTCGCGAATGAGGGCGGCAATATCGTCCAGATTCACATAGCGGCTGCCGGCGGTGTCGTACAGCCGGCGGTTGCCGTATTTCTTGATGACGACGGTGGAAGGGTTCATTTTGATCCCGATGTTGCGATGCACAAACGAACAAATATATCTTGACACAAGTGACGGCCGCTCGTATATTTAACTCGAATGCTGCAATGCAGCAATTTGGAGGTATTATATGCCAACAGCCACAACCCCCCGGGCTCATCACGGGGAGTCATCGTTTGTTTCCATACTATCGGGTTGGGCACAGCAGGGCGTGCAGAGTTTGTTTGCCACACAACGCGTCCTTCTGGATCTTGCGATGCGGCAGAATGCGAACGTGATGCATGCACTGCGGCAGCAGTTGACCGATCCGCATCACTCTCCCACCACCATTCTAAGTGAAGTGGCCGGAGAGGGGATGACGAACTTCATCGAAGGACAAAAAGTGCTTCTCGATCTGGGGAAGCAACAGAACGAAATTCTGATGACGGCAGTAAAAGAACGGGTCGGAGATTGGCCCCCGGCGCAAGCCATGACCGATCTGCTGCAGCGCAGCGTGGAGACTTTCATCCACATGCAGCAGGAGTTCCTGAAGATTGCCGGTAAACAGACGCATACCTGGGTGGAGGCAGCCAAGGCGGGAAAGCCGTTCCAAGGCGAGCCGATGGTGGAACTGGCCCGCGAGGGCATGGAAAACTTTGTCAAAGCCCAGAAGCAGTTCCTGGATGTGATTGTCGAGGAGACAACCAAAGCGACGGGCGGCAAACACGCTAACGGTATGAAGAAAATCAAGAAGACCGAGTTGGCGGAGTTGGCGCGGCAGGCCAGCGAATCGTTCATTGACGCACAGAAGAAGCTGGTCGACGTAGCTGGCAAGCAGATGAATGCCAGCGTGAAGACGGCGGGTAAGAGCTTCGAACTGCTGCGGCCATTCCCCTTCGTGCCTTTGGCCGAACTGACGCGGGAGGGCGTGAAAAGCTACGTTGATGCCCAAAAGGCATTGATGGATGTAGTGGTAAAGCCGGTGACTGAGCCCAAGCACCAGGTCAAACCGGCACGGCATGCGAAGCGGCCGGCGCATGCCAAGAAGGCGGCGGCAGCGACAGCCGCCTGACAGCGGAGCGAGGTATAGAGCGTCATCGGGAGCGGAGTATGGCCCGCGTTTCGCGCGGGCCATACCAAGTCGAAGGATTCCTGGTCGGACCGCGGAGGGCTCCAGACCGGCTAAGGGCCGTTCTCCGGGAGCCGCTGGCTTCGCGCGTGCTAAACGGCACAGGAGAATTCCTGCGAGGCTGGCGTTGACTTAGGCGAACGCCGGATCCTCCGACTCCGCTCCGGGTGGCAAGTCAATTCCGTGGCAAGTCAATTCCAATGACATTGGTTTATAGTCATTGAAAGTCCCCGGCGGAGTATCGCGGTGGCGGGCTCCTGTCGGCGGATAACTCGTCGTCCGTCATCCATCATCCATCACGAGGCGTACATGAAAATCCCTCTTACTCCTCTTCGGTTTCTGCGCTACGCGCGCGAGCAATTTCCCAATAAGGTCGGGGTGGTATGCGGCGATCAGCGCTTTACCTACGCACAATTTGCCCAGCGCAGCGCGCGCCTGGCGGCCGCCCTCATCGCCGCAGGGGCAAAGCCGGGCGATCGAATTGCTTTTTTGAGTACGAATTGTCATCGGCTCCTGGAGGCCTACTACGGAGTCCTGGAAGCCGGATGTGTGCTGCTTCCCTTGAATATCCGGCTGGCGCCGCAGGAGCTTGCTTTCGTCTTGAATGATGCGCAGGCCAGATTCTTGTTTGCCGAAACATCGTTGTTGCCGCTGGCGGAGTCGTTTCGAACAGCCGTCCCTTCGATCGAAACTACTTTTCTCCTGGATGGGCAGCCGCAGGCGAGCTGGCTGGCAGCACAAAACTACGACGATTTGCTGGCAGCTTCGCCTCCGTTTGAGTGTGACTTCACGCAGATTGATGAGGACTCGGTTGCTGAACTCTTCTATACCAGCGGCTCGAGCGACCGCCCGAAAGGTGTGATGCTCACGCATCGCAACATCTATTTGCACGCCTTGTCAGTGCTCGCCGCAGGGCAGACGTCCGCGACCACGATTGGCGAAATGTCGTGCAAGACCGTATTACTGCAAACCATTCCGCTGTTTCACGCTAACGGGTGGGGCACGGCGCACACCATTACTCTGGCCGGTGGCACGCACGTCATGATTCACCACTTTAATCCCATCGATGTGTTCCGGCTGATCGAACGGGAGCGGGTGAGCAACTGCGCTATGGTTCCCACCATGGTCACAGCGCTGGTGCATTCGCCGGAGCGGCCGAAGTACGACTTGAGCAGCCTCTCGACGATAATTATTGGCGGGGCGGCTTCGTCTCCCACTTTGGTAAGAGAAGCTGAGGACAAGCTGGGCTGCACCTGCATTTCCGGGTACGGGCTGACCGAGACCTGTCCGACGCTCGCCAAATCGGCCATGAAATTGGGCCTGGGGTGGGAAGGAGAACAGCACTATACGGGCCAGGCTATGACCGGGTTTGCCATTCCCGGCGTCGAGCTGCGAGTGCTGGGGGCCGACGGGAAGGAGGTACCTCATAACGGCATCGCCATGGGCGAGATCGTGGTCAGAGGCGACGTCGTAATGAGCGGCTATTGGCGCCAGCCCGAGGCCACGGCGGCAGCGATGAAGGACGGTTGGTTCCATACCGGTGACGTGGCCACCGTGGATGCAAACAACTACCTTCAGATTGTTGACCGTAAGAAAGAGATCATCGTAAGCGGAGGCGAGAATATTTCTTCGCTGGAAGTGGAGAAGGTGCTATCCGCCCACCCGGCAGTGTACGAGTCGGCGGTGATACCGGTTCCCGATGCGAAGTGGGGCGAGGTACCGAAGGCGATCGTCGTGCTGAAGCCCGGAGCAAAAGCCGAGGAAGAGGAATTGCTGGAGTTTTGCCGCGCCCGGCTGTCGCATTACAAATGTCCGCGGTCAGTCGAGTTTCTGGAAAGCCTGCCTCGCACGGGGACGGGCAAGGTTTTGAAACGCGAGTTGCGGAAGAGACATTGGACGGCTCAGAAAAGTACGGTTTGATAGAGGTGGTACGCGGCCCTTGGGAGCGCACGCTTCACCGGCTGCGGAAGAAGTATTTTCTGCGCCGCAGTCTGACCGCAGCGGCTGAGTTGGAAAACGAGCCGCTTATCGCATCGCTGAAGCGTGTGCGTGAGACCTGGGTCGTCCCTCCGGGACTTAGCTCATTCTTCCCACTTTTCCCAACGCTGAACAACTTGCGGAAAAAACCGGCGCTGCCCTTGATTCTGGGTGGCGCAGCGGTTTACCGGACAGGTTTACCGCTGCGCCACCCAAAATCAATAGGTGATGATGATCACTGCGGAATCAGTTCTTTGGAGTTTATTATTTAAATTAACCCCCATGCTAGATGCTTCGGTCATTGAAACGGGATTGCGCCAGCTCCCGCCGGAACAGTTGCGTACCGCCATTGCCCACTTCCTGCCCCAAGCTGCGACGGCGGAGGAGCGGATCAGCGCCATTGAAGGCGTGCTGCGAAGTCCTGCCGGCCAATCCTTGCGGGACGCGATGGCGCGGTGGATTGTCGACGAGATTGTTCCGGTGGAGAGGCTGGTTCCGGAGGCTTACGTGAAGTGGCGTCCGCCGGTGCGGGACGCCATGATGTTCGTAGTGGCGCGACTATCTCCGGCGCGCCTCGCCCCGAAGCTGCTGGAGCAGTTCGAACTTCCCGAGAAGACATCGGCTGAAGAGCGTTTGCTACGGCTGATTGCAAAAGTCCCCGGCCTGCAGAAACTGGGACAAGTCATCGCACGCAACCAGCATTTGCGTCCCGCTTTGCGAAATGCGCTGGCGCGGCTGGAAAACGGAATTCGCGATGTTAAGCCGGAGGACATACGCGCCCTCATTCAGCGGGATCTGGGGCCACGGATCGAAACCTACGGGGTTGACATCGCACCGGTCATCCTTTCGGAGGCCAGCGTCAGCGCGGTCGTGCGCTTCACCTGGCGAAATCCCGCGGGCGGAAAACGGGAGCGCGGCGTTTTCAAAGTCCTGAAGCCACATATCCCGGAGTACTTTGCCGAGGACATGGACTACTTGCAGGGATTGGCCCAGTACTTCGGAGACCGGCACCACAACTATGGATTTCCCGCCGACCTTATCCCCGATACCTTCAGGAAAGTCCGCCGGTTGCTGCGCCACGAGGTCGACTTTGTCCGCGAGCAGAAAACTTTGGTCGAGGCGTGGAATCTCTATCGGTCCATGTCTGGCGTGCGCGTGCCGCAACTGATCCAGCCGCTGTGTACGCAGAGAATTACGGCGCTCACGGAAGAACATGGAATAAAGGTGACGAACGCGGCTGCCCGCCTGGCGGCGTCTAGCCGCAAGAAGATTGCAGAGCAACTGATCGAGGCGCTGGTGGCCGTCCCTCTTTTGTCGGCGCAGGATGATGCCATTTTTCACGGCGATCCGCATGCCGGCAATCTCCTCTATAACAACCGCACTGGCGAACTGACTATCATCGACTGGGCCCTGAGAGAACGCTTAAGCCGCGAGCAGCGACGGCATCTCGCGCTCCTATTTCTGATGGTGAGCTTGCGCGACCCGGTGGGCGCGTGCAATGAAGTTTTGGCGCTCACTCAGCAGCGCATCGAATCAACTTCACCACGGGGGCGGATGATTTGCCTGTTGGTCTCGCGCTTTCTTGACGACCTGCCTGTAGGGCGTCTTTCCAGCGGTGTGGACGCCATGCTCCTCCTGGAACACATTGCACTAAAGGGCATCAAGTTTCCTGGTCCGCTGGTCATGTTGTCCAAGGTGATGTTGACGTTGGATGGGATCCTGGCCGATATCGGAGGCGGCGACATCGGGGTGAGTTTGACCATCGCGCGTCACGTGGCCCAGCATTGGATTCGCAATCGCAAGGAGTTCCGTTCCCCTCTGGAGACGAGGGACTGGATCACCCTGCAGTGCAGTGCGTTACTTTATACCAGCCGTTTGTGGCTGAAGGGCGAACAGGCAATACTTGATCGGCTGCTCCCAGCCGGTTCGGAGACTCAACTCGCATCGTGAGTGAGGACGGAAGCCGCATCGTTCCAACGTGTCTCCGCCTTTTGCGGGATGAAGCTCATAGCCCGCTCGGCCAGCGCGGTAATGGTGAGGCTGGGATTGACGCCGAGGTTGGCCGCCACTACCGATCCATCACAGATGTACATGTTCTTGTAGCCGAACACGCGATGTCGATTGTCCACCACGCCGTGGTCGGGTGAATCGGCGATCACGCAGCCTCCGATACAGTGCGCAGTTCCTGGAACGTCGAAGAGGATTTCCGGCAGCATGCTCATGGCATTTCCCCCAGCGACCTGTGCGAATGTCTTGGCAAACTCATTGGCCTGCGGAATGTAGGTGGGCACCTTCCCACCGTAGCTGACGAGAAACTTCCTGAACGGCCAGAACCAGGGACGGCGCCAGCACATCTCGATTTGTCCTTCCAGCGCCTGCATGCAAAGCAGAATTACAGCCTCGCGCGCCCAGCCCCAGGGCTGCAACATGCGCAGAGTCTTGAAGGGGTGGCGAAACAAAGAGCCCAGTACATTCTTCACCCAGAGCACAATCCGTTGCGAACCGGGGCAACCATCGGTCAGCATGGTGGTGAGAAGGCCCATGGCGTCGGACCCACTGGGGTAACGGACGGCTTCAATGTGTGTATGCTCGTCAATGTAGATGCCAGAGCCGATGGCGATGCCTTGCGACAAGTCCTGTTTAGTTCCCATCACGCGCGCTCCAATCAGCGATTCGGAGTTGGTGCGTACGTGTTTGCCCAGTTCGCTGCTGATGGCCGGCAATGACCCTTTTTCCTTAAGCTGAAACAGAAGCTCCATCGTCCCCAGAGAAGATGCCGAGAAGACTACGCCGCGGCAGGTGAAGCGGCGAGGCTGGCGGCGAATCCATGCGGTGGAACTCACGGTGGAAACTTCGTATCCCGCGCTGCCATCGCTCGCCACTTCCAACCGCCGCACATTCACAACTTTCGTTTCCGGAAAGACACGCGCCCCGTGTTTTTCAGCCAGGTAAAGGTAGTTAAGATCCAGCGTATTTTTTGCGCCGTAGCGGCAACCCATCATGCAACCGCCGCAGGCAATGCAGGTGGATCGCGGCGGACCTTCTCCCTGGAAAAATGGATCGGGAAAAGTCTGGCCGGCCGGTTCCCCTTCCGCAGGCTGGAGGATGCTCACCTTCGTGGGGTAGAACGTGTTCCCAGCCCCGGTGATTCCTGCAACTCGCTTCAGCAAGAGGTCGGCAGGGCCGAGGATCTTGTTTTCCGTAACCCCCAGGATGCGCGCGGCGGTTTCGTAATACCGGGGCATTTCCGTTTTCCAATCGGCCAAGCCATTCCACGATCCCGATTCCCACACTTTCTCGGGAGGCGGAAGCAAAGTGCCGGCGTAGGTGATGGATCCGCCGCCCACCGCACAGCCATGGAGAATGACTACATGCCTGAACAGCCGCATGTTGAAGAAGCCGCGCAGTCCGAGTCTTGGCCGCCAAAACCAGCGATGGATGGACCAACTGGTGTGCGGGAGATTCGCCGGCGTCCAGCGGCGGCCCATCTCCATGACGGCGACCTTGTAGCCCTTCTCCGCCAGTCGATGGGCTGAAACACTGCCGCCGAAGCCCGATCCAATCACGATAAAGTCGAAATCGAAATCAAATTGATCGTTGCGGGGCGTCATATAACTATCCCATTGCAATTCGCTTCCTTCATGAGGACGACACCGCGGTCGCGCTGGACTTTTCCGTTGTCGCGGACTATGGTCAGTGCGCTGTGAGAAAGATCCACGAAGTCGAAGAGGCTAAGGCGCTCATGACTGAAGCCGTGGATTGGTCGGTTTTCCGGTGGCTCTTTGAAAAGCGCAGAGTACGAGAGGCCGCAGACCAAGCCAATGCTGCCTTGGACAAATTGGACCAAACCGTTAAGGCGCGCTGGAGCAGTGAGGTGAAAGCCGCCTACAAAGCGTCGGCGGCGAAAGCCGGCGGCGCTCGAACCCGCCGGCAAGGCGAACCGGAATCTCGGGCCATCGATCCTCAAGTTAGACTCTTCGCGAAGAAGGTGAAAGAGGCGGATGACGCAGCTTACCGGGCCAGAATGGCTGCGGAAGACACCTTCGACGAAGCGGAGAGACAATTGAATACAGATCTGGCGCGAGAAGGATGTCAGCAAGCCATTGAGTCGTGGGAGTTGCACGAAAGGGCGATACGCATGGCCGAAGCAGCTCATGGTTCCAGCAAAGCCACAATTTAAGGCTTGGCGGTCCGAATCCTGTCTCCCGTTGAGCATGAAATAGTTTCCTTTTTCTCCCGCCCTCGGACCCGGGCATCGATGACTTCTCCAATCCGTCGCAGCGCATCGGCGCTCTGCCGCACCTCGTGTCCGAAGATCTGGAAGTCATGATTCATGTCTTCCCAGCTTTCGAGGACGACATCCGCTCCCTGGGTTTTTCCGTGATCGGCGAATGCTCGAATGCTGTCGTGCAGAATCTCAGCGGACCCAGCTTGTATATAAATAGGTGAAAGGTTGTGCAGGTCAGCCCATAGCGGCGAGACGAGCGGGTCCCGACGCTGTTCCGGGTCACAAAACCAGTCCCTCCACCGCAAGAGCGCTGGCTTGTCGATCCAGTCAAAGTCATTGCTGACGATTTCGAGGTCGAAGTTGGTTGGCGGAGAGAGAGCAATGGCTAACGCGGGCAGCGGGAGCTTCAAATCACGCGCCTGCAAGAGCAAAGCCAGCGCCAGGTTGCCGCCAGCCGAGTCTCCGGCGAGGATCAGATTGTCAGGATCGGTGCCGCTGTCGCTCCCGAGCAACCATTGGTAGGCGTTGAGCGCGTCGTCAAGCTGCGCCGGGAACCGATGCTCCGGAGAAAGAGGATAATCGAGGGCAAACGTCCTCGATTTTGCCGCCAGTGTGATCTGAGCGATAAAGCTGGTGTAAGCCTGAGGGTAAAAGGAGTATCCGCCGCCATGAAAATACAAGACAGTGACCGGCGACTCCACGTTCTTGCGGGAGAACCAGCTTCCCCTGAACTTCTCATGCACAGTGTATCTGATGGTTACCTCTGACAATGCCGGTGAGCTGAACACCACCGAATCCAAATAACGGCGGGCCTCCTTTACGTCACGCATTTTGAGGGCGGTGTTTACCTGTTTCTTCCCCATTCTCGTGGCCACTTCCACAAACCAGTTCCAGCCTGGCCGCCGCGGACCCTTGAGCATCCGTCGGACAAACACTTCGAGGATCGATTCGCCCAACTCCGCTATGCTCCGGAGCCGGTAGCGAGCCGGACCACTGAAATGAATCTTCGCGGACATGCATATCACCAGCCCTCTACGTGCACACGGAAGCCCTATCGGAAAAATAAACTGGGATCTTCAAGGGAATCGGGGAATCCGGTGGTGAATTGGCGACCACAGTGCGCAAGATGTTGTCGATATGCTGCCACCAGCCATGAAAGATCCGGCCGCCGGTGTAACGAACTTGCAACCGGCTCCAACCGTTGAGGTCGAATGACGTGTCGTCGGGACTAACGATCACACTCCGGGTATCGAGTCGAAGTCCGGTGTGCAGTGCTTTGAGCGCACTCTCCTTCCCGCTCCACAGCAGCGTCAAAAGCCAAGCCCGGTCCGTGGCGGGCGCCCGCGCAACCAGCGCCTGCTCTTCGGCCGTGAAATAGTCGGAGAGGAAAGCTTCGCCACGCGGCTCGATCACTTCCAAATCACAACCCAACTCGACGCCGGCTGGCGCCACCGCGCAAATTGCTCGCCCGCCCCCATGACTGAGTGAAATAGTTGCAACGGCTGGTTTGTTGGCGAGAAAGCCCTCGGGTGCGCCCGACGGCGCCGGACGTATTTCTATCCTCCTAAGGATGTCGGGATGAGCGGGCAGATTCAGGTAAGAGGCCAAAGCGCGTTTTGCCGTCCAACGTCCCAGCCGCCAGCTGTCGCGCCGTTTGGCAAAGCGCATGCCGTTTAGTAGCGCTATCTCGTTAGGGCTGAGCCAGGCATTCTCCTTCGGCACATCTGCTTCGTTCTGTTCGAGCCAATGGACCTCCATCAAATCCACCTAGGCCGCTACTTCAGGATGAACTCCTGGCTTCTCGAATTCTCCAGCCCGAGCTCCTGGCTTCTTGGATTTCGCTTCCTCTTCCCGTCCCATTCCCCGCTCCACTGCATCGATGAGATAAGGCCGCAAGTTTGCAGGCGGAATAATGCAATTCAGCGCGCCTACGGCGAGGGCCCGTTGCACGCTGTGCACGCGGTCAAACTCGGCCGCCATCTCACCCAGTTTCTCGGAGTGTACGACTTTAAACAGTTCTTCCCACTGGGCGCGCAACCGTCCTTTTTCCGCGCCCTCGGCTTTGGCCATCGCCGAACTCAGTTCTTGGAGACGCGGGTCTTTGCGGGCTCGGGCGTCGACCTCACCGGCGAAAACAACGGCCGCCGCCGGCGCGCCGCCGATGACGGAGGCGTAGGTGCCCTCCAAAGCAGCTACTTCGAGATTCTCGTTCAGCACCCGTGAGAAAACCACGTAAGCACCGCCGTGATAACGGGAGATCACGCAAAACACAATAGGGCCTTTGAAGTTCACTACCGCCCTACCGATCTCAGCGCCGTATTCAAGCTGCAGCCTGCGCATCGACTCCGGCGAGCCATCAAACCCCGACAGATTAGCCAGCAGCACGACCGGCCGGTTATTACTGGCCGCGTTGATGGCCCGCGCCACTTTCTTGGACGATAGCGGAAAGAGCGTTCCAGCACACCACTGATCCGGCCCGTCGGCTGGGACAAATCCCAGCCGTGGCACCGGTCGAGATTCGATGCCGATCAGACAAACGGGATAGCCGCCGAGATGTGCATCCCAAATTACCGCCGTCTCCGCTGCGCGCATTCCAGCCCAGCGCTCCAGAGGAGCATGGTCCTGGTCGATAGCCGCCATCATCACTGTACGAACGTCGAAAGATTTCTTGTGCCCGTGGTTGGTCACGTCCGACAGTATGTCGCCCACACATGTGAAACCTTCCTCGCCGCTGTGAGGATAGGCTCGCACGTCACGGGCGATGGGATCGGTCGTCTCCGCCCGCCGTGGGAACCGCTCACCCGGCGCTACGTACGTGTGATCGTAATGGCGAAACAGGAGGTGGCAGGCTTCATCAATGTCCCGTGCCCAGTACTGCGCTTGGCCGTTGAGGCCCATGATGCGGTCGTAGCCGCCAATGCCCTGATTGTCTTCGGCCGAGATGCCTCCTGAATAATCAAGGGCGCGCTTGCCCGTAAGCACCATCGCCGCCTTCGGCGTCATTATCAGAATGCCCCGGGTGTGCATGAGCATGGTGGCTTCGGCGTTCCAGTAGGGCTGCGCCCCTACGTTGATCCCATTAACAATGATATTCACCTCCCCGCCTGCCTGCGTGAACTCCACCAGGCGGCGCAGTACAAGGGCAATCCAATCCATGTTCTCCACACCGCTGTCCATGGAAATCTTGGCGCCGGCCGAGATGGCGAACCATTCCAGCGGCACGCCCATTTCTCGGGCCAGATCAATGGCAGCGATGATGCGCTGGCATTCCGGCTCGGCGAGCGCGCCCAGATCCTTGCTCGGATCTCCCAGCAACATGACCCGCGTTATGCCCTCGGGATACTTGGCCGTAAAGTTGCGGATGACGCCAACAATGATGTTCGCTTTGTTTTGACCGTAGGGACGGGCGACAGGAACCAGATGGCCGTCGGTGTCGAGATCGTACTCCACAAAATCGCCCGGAGGAAATTCGGCCCGCGTGTGTTCCTGGGCGGGCGTGAGCAAGTTGATGATTTCGTACGGATAGATGAGTCCACGCTGGCGCATGCGGACAACTTTTTGCTCGTATTCGGCCAGCGGTTTGATTGGCGGTAATTCGCCTGCGGGCCGGAAACTAATGAGCATCCCGGTGCCGGTCGGACTCGCAATGCGCACCACCATGTCGCGCAATTCCCCGGTCGCCGGACTGGGAATACGGGCGCGCACCACTACTTGTTCCAACCCCAGGCCTTCGATCGAGGGCGCCAGTCTGCGCACCATGTCGCGCAGCTCGTCTCGCTGAAGATTGAGTGGCGGCCGCACGTATAGGAGTATCCGGTTCCAATAGAGGCGCTGATTGGTTGGCCGCCGTGACTGAAACAGCCGCATGCCGGCAATCGCTTCCGACAACATGCGCTCCAAATGCGGCAATTTCACGATACGGCCCGTCTCATCCCGCCACGGCGTTACATCGCGCACTTCCGCGCACGCGATGAGCCGCTCATCCTTCGGGTTATCGCGAGCGACAGCATGAAGGAGGTAAACGTCTTCCGCCGAAGACAGCCGCTCAATGTTGAAGTTGCTGAGCCGCGAGAGGTGCAGCCGCTTGGCCATCATCGGATGCAACCCGCGATAGAGTTTCTCCTCTTCATACTCATATTTGTTCCCACTGAGACGATAGGTGAAATGCTGCATTCCACCCGCGCCTTGGGCATGGACGGGGCTAGCGACTTCCACCACAATGCGCCGGATGGAACGGGGGAAGCCAGCCTGGTTGAGCGCTGACTGAACTTCCTGCTGCGTGACTTCGGGATCGCCCAGCCGTTCCGAATGCCAAGCGTAGAGGTCAACGACGATGTCATGGTCGGCCGGCACCTCCGCGATCAAGGGAAACATGGCGCGCATCGCCTCAGCCAGCCGCGGATACTCTGCGTGCGTGGTAAAAACATGAATACGCTTGCCCTCATGATCGTATTCCGCCGATGCGAAGGGCTGCCCATCCACGTCCAGAGTGCGGAGGTTTTCAAGCGTCCGGATTCGATAGTAGCGCCGCGTGATCACCTCCAACAGCAGACTGCGCATGACGCGGTCGGCAGCCGCGAACCGGGCGGAAAGTAATGCCACGATAGGCTGCGGACATTCCAACAACGCACGGACTCGCTCGTGGCGGTCGGCGGCATCGGGATTGGCAGCCATGTAAGCAAGTTGCTCCTCCACCTGCTCATAGACCTGCTTGCGCGCCTGCTCAAACAGCGGCTGATCAAAGTAGCGATAACGTACTTCCCTTGCCAGGTCGCTGACCGCCGGAAAACGCCCGTTGCTCATAACAATCATCCGGTCGAGAAGCGTCCGCAGTGGTTCCTCCGCGTGCGGAGCGAGACTCTGCACGTACCGCAGACGCCGTTCCAGCACTCCCATGACTGGGGCGATTTTTTGCTCCACGCGCTGGTGCGATTTGTAGATCCAGAGCAGGCTCTCTTCCAGTTCCGGTGAGCGATCCAGTCTTTCAACGCCGTAATGTGACAGCGCTCGGCGAAGCGTGCTGACAAAGGCCGGTGGGAGTCCTTCGCCGCCCGTCTCCAGCATCCGCAAGTACGAAAATAGATGGGCCTCAGCGCTCGGCTCTTCACTACTGGCCCGGTGGTTTACCTCCGGGTCGCGCTGGAACAATGAACAGATATCCACAAAGATGTTAAGGATTTCGTCTTCCGCCTGCCTTATTTCGTCGCTGCCCTCGGGGCAGCCCTGTTCCCATTGGGCAACCAGCCGAGTGCTGTGCTTGGGGTCCACATCAAAGCCCAGCATGAACTGGCGGAGTTCTTGCAGGCTCTGGAGACAGCTGGTTTGAATGGTTTCCTCATTTCCGTCCGGCCCGCGTGACGCGCCAAAAACTACACGCTCCCCCGCGGCCACTGTATCGCCGCCGGCATCGGGCTCGATCTGCAGCAGTGGCGCTCCCGTGCCCACTTGCACGTTGCGCATGGTCATCACTTGCCGGACTTTTCCGGAAAATGGGGCGACGACTTGCATCTCCATTTTCATCGCTTCCAGCACCGCCAGGCGGTCTCCGACCGAAACCGTGTCCCCCGGTTTGACAGCAATGGAAACCACCACCGCCGGTGCCGGGGCGCGGACGACACCTCCGTCATCGCGGTCGATCTGGTGCGATACGCCGTCCACCTCGATGCGGTAACTCAACCCGTGGGGCACGGATACAACGTGGAAACGCCGCCCGAAGACGGTGAGCCAATATTCAAACTGACGGAGACGGTCGAGGTGGGCATTGATGCGCGATCCATTGACTTCGACGCGGTACTGTTGCGGGCCCAGGCGGTACGCCTTGGCCGAGTAGGAATGTCCGCGATAGCGTAGTTCCGTAGTTCCGCCTACCTCACTCAGCACCTGCGGCCGTCCGCGCACGGCGGAGGCATAGAACTGGGTCTGCTCGACCGCCAACTGGGTGTCGTAAGCCTCGATCGCGGCCTGTACCAGAGCCACGTCGGCGTAGCCTCTGGAGATGTGGGCTCCGGTCGCTGCCAACTGGTCCAGCCACCCGATATGGACTTCTCCACGCTGCACATCAGGGTGACTCAGCAATTCCAGCAAGAATGCCTTGTTACTCGCGCCGCCCTTGATGACCACAACGCTGCCACGCAATGCTCGCTGCAGCCGGGAAAGCGCTTCCTTCCGGTTCTGCCCGTAGGCGATGATTTTGGCGATCATCGAGTCGAACTCTGAGGCGACGACATCGCCTTCCAATACGCCGGTGTCAACCCGCACTCCCGGCCCAGTCAGGATCCTGAACCGCCCAATTGCGCCTGGGGCGGGAGCAAATCCATTGTCCGGATCCTCCGCATTCAGCCGCACCTCGATAGCATGACCGGTGGTGCGCGGTGGCTCGCCTTCCAGGTGACCACCGCGCGCGACGTGAATCTGCAGCTTGACCAGATCGAGCCCGGTGGTGCACTCCGTCACCGGATGCTCGACCTGCAAGCGCGTGTTCATCTCCATGAAAAAGAATTGCCGGCTTTCCGGTTGATACAGGAATTCCACGGTGCCTGCATTGCTGTAGCCGGCGGCCTGGCTCAGACGCACTGCCGCTTCGCGCAATGCCTGATCTTGTTCCCGAGAGAGCGCCGGCGATGGCGCTTCCTCGAGAATTTTCTGGTGTCGGCGTTGAATGGTGCAGTCGCGCACGCCGACCGCCCACGTGGTGCCATGGATGTCCGCGATTATTTGCACTTCGACGTGGCGTGCTCCCTGAACCAGTTGCTCCATGAAAACAGTTGGGTCGCCAAAAGCCTTGAACGCTTGGGCGCGGGCGCTCCGAAAGGCTTCTGGAAGTTGGCTGGACGAAAGCACCCGGCGGATCCCGTGACCGCCACCCCCGGCGGTGGCTTTAATAAGGAGTGGATAGGCCAAGCGCTCAGCGTGGCATTCGGCATCGGCGAGCGTTTCCACCGGGCCGCCGCTCCACTTTGCTACCGGGACCTGGTTTTGCTCAGCTAGGCGTTTCGAGGCGATCTTGTCGCCCGCGCGTCGCATCGCCTCACCATCCGGGCCGATGAACACAATGCCTAAATCGCGGCAAAGGTCCGCGAACTCGGCGTGCTCGGCGACGAAGCCCCATCCCGCCCAAACCGCTTCCGCACGCGCGGTCGTCAGCGCCCTTTCCAGCCGGCCATAGTCCACATAGCTGCTCTTGAGCTGCTGCGTGTTTTGGTCGGGGACCTGAGCCGGGCCCAGACACACCGCCTCATCCGCCTCGCGCACGAACATGGCGTGTCGGTCAGGTTCGGTGAACAGCGCGATCGTGCGCAAAGATGTGCCATGCTCTTGATTGAACTCGCGGGCCGCGTGGATGAAACGCATTGCGGCCTCGCCGCGATTGACGATCGCCACACGCTGGAATTCCAGATTCATAAATGCCTCGATAGATCATTACTACTACCAAGTCACAAGGATTAAGCCGCGACCGTTTCCAATGACATTGCCGCCCGCAGCGCTTCTAACCGCCCAGCATCAACGGCGCCGGGGACCGCCACCGTGCGGTAGCCGCTAAGCCGCAAGTAGCGGGTTCCCTTCGCATTCACAACCTCCGCATCGAAACTGCCGTCAAATGGGTTGGGAGTGACCACCGCATACAACTGGCCTTCCGCCTCTTCGGGATCGCGCATTAATAAGGAGACGCGATCAATGTGCTGCGGCAGACCCATACGGCCCTCGATGCCCATTTCCCAGATTCCGGCGGTCTGGAAGCACAGCTCGATCAACCGCGGCGCCATCAGCGTCGGCAGGACGGAAGGGTGGTGATTGTTAGGCAGGCCTTTGGCCATCAGGCCAACAATCCGCTTTCCATCCCACCATGCCCGCTCCACAACCTGGTACGCCGGGCCGTGGAAGTAGAGCCGGTAGATGTCGGCGGCTTCAATGATATGTCCGTCTGGCCGGCCCAGAACCGGCACGGTTACCAACGCGGGTGCGTGTTTCACCATGCGCACACGCGCCGTGAAATGCGTTGTCACTTGCGGCTCGGTCCGATTCGGAAGTGGCCGGCGTCCAAGCAATCGGCAATCCGCGATCAAGCCGTCTGCGTGCGGATGAATCACGGCGTCGACCGTCACCGGGCGGGGCTCGCTCCGATAGAACTTGAGCGGCGCCAGGAAGTTTACCTCCTCAATCGCCTCGACATGCCAGCCCGGAAGCAGGCACAGGGCAGCTTCGGCGAACGCCTCGATGCCCATGACGCCGGGCAGCACTGGAGTGCCGTCAATCTGATGGTCGTGCAGAAACGGCTGAACGGCCGGATCGAGCGTGGTTTCAATCGTGAGCGGGCTGAAGAGTCCTGCATTCGCGATCTTGCCGATCATCACTCCGCAGCCCGCTAGCCCTTGCGCGGGCGAGCGATTGTCAGCGGAGGCTTCCGCTGCGTTCACTTCAAGGCCGCCAGTGGGATCGAATTCCTTCAGCAGCACACCGAGACGCTGGCCGATGACAATCTCGCCGCGTGTCCCTCCCGCAGTCAGTTCACGTCGAATCAGTGGAATGCCCGCTTCGGCTGGCAACATATCGATGCCCGCCAATTCCATCACTTTGGGGATAGAGCCCCGTGTGGCCATGCCGATGCCGCCCCACGCAGTCCAGTCAATGGCAATGCCGCGCGTGGCCGGCCGGGTGCTGCGGAAGCTCGAGGTGATCTTGCAGAGCAGATCGTTGGCAGAACTGTAGTCCGTCTGTCCGACGTTGCCGAAGCGTCCGGCAATGGAGCTGAACGCCACCGTCGCCCTGAGAGGCATGTCGCCGATGGCATGCAGCAGGTTGAAGAAGCCGTCGCTCTTGACGTCGAACACCAGGTCGAATTCACGCGGGTCTTTGTCTCGGAGCGAGTGGCTACGATCGAGGCCGGCGGCGTGCAGTAACACATCGATGTGCCCGTTGCGCTGGCGCACCTGTTGGATCACTTTGTCCACAGCGTCTGCATCGGCGAGGTTGACGCTGAAATAGTACGGAGTGCCCCCAGCGGCGAGCACCGCGTCAATCGCGCTGCGGGCAGCCTGCGCCCGCTCCAGAGCCGCCAGTTCCTTTTCAACCAACGCCGGTGTGGCCCGTTCGCCGCGTGCCTGTATGCGAGCGAACAGCTCGCGCTTTAGGCCTTCTTTATCGCTGGCGAAGCGCTTGAGGTCTGGATTGTCCGCAGCAGGCTCAGGCACCAGATCGAGCAGGTAGAAGGTGCCGCCGGAAGCGGCTGCCAGATCGGCAGTGATGGCCGAGACAATACTTCCCGCTGCGCCCGTGATCAGGAATACGGTGTTCTCGTCGAGCGTCAGACCAGGCTGTCCATCGGCCGCAGGTTGTTCCTCCAGCCCAATCGTCCAGCGCAGCCCTGCCTTGTAGCCGATCTCGACAGCACCTGGGTCACGCAAGGTTTCGTCGATCAGGATGCCGGCCACTTCCTCCGCGTTGCGCTGCGCGTCGAAATCGACTGCTTTGACCAGAACGTCCGGCCGCTCTCGCTTATACGCTTTGCTGAAGCCGACGACCGCGCCACCGAGCGGGGCTACTGCCCCAGCCTCGTCGTAGCCATGTTGTCCGCTCAGCCGAGTCGCCGATACTAAGAACGTGCCGGGCTGCGCGATCTGCTCGTAGAGCGTGCGCATCGTGCCATAAAGCGATTTGACCCGCACCCGCACAGCTTCATGCCAGGTGGCAAGATCCAGGTCGCGAAGGTTGCCTTCGTAGTCGAGTGCGGGCAGCCAGTAGACTCCGTGCACCGGACCGGCAGCCAAGAACTCCTTCAGCCGATTGGCCAGCGCTTCGGCGTCTGGCGCGTTCTCGACACAGAGAACTTTGACGCCCGTCTTCTCTAGACGCTGCACCAATGCCTTTGCAACTCCGCCTTTGTCGGCCATGACCACCACCCGGCGGCCGTCTTCCAGCGAGACACCGGTTGGCTTGCACATGCTGAGTTGGGGACGCAGGACCGGCACCGGTACGCGCCGTGGAATGCGATTCGCAGCATCCAGACTGGCGAGGGCCGGACGTGCGGCCTTGCGCGGTGCGGGAGCGGGAGATGAGGATGGTTTCTCCGCCGCCGGTTCATGTTTCTTCTGCGCAGCGGGCGGAACTAAAGTGGATGCCGCGATTAGCCCAGACCTGTCCTGCGCGAATTTAATCACGTGGGCCAGGGTTGGGAATTCACGCAGCTTCAAATTCTCATCGCGGGGAATGTGGTATGCGGCGCGGATGGCGGCAAACATCTCCGCTTGCTTGACGGTGTCGATGCCGAGGTCCGCTTCGAGATCGAGGTCCAGGTCGAGCATATCTTTGGGATAGCCAGTCTTCTCCGCCACGATCTCCAGCACTTTCTCCTTAATCGAGTCGTCTGTAATAACGTCCGCGGGGCGTTGGGCAATGGAGACGTCTGTGACCGGGACCGGTGCGGGTACAGGTACGGGTACGGGCGACTCCGCGACTGCAGGCGCCGATGGAGCAGCGCTTGCCAAGTCGGGACGCCTCTCATATACGAAGCGGATCACGTGCGCCAGCGTGGGGTAGTCGCGCAGCTTCGCATTCTCATCGCGGGGAATGTTGTACGCGGCGCGGATGGCCGCGAACATTTCCGCTTGCTTCACCGTGTCGACTCCGAGGTCCGCTTCGAGGTCGAGGTCCAGATCGAGCATATCTTCGGGATAGCCGGTCTTCTCCACGACCAGCGCCAGGATGCGCTCTTTCACGGAATCTCCCGCGCTGTCTTTCGCAGGAGCAACCGCAGCAACGACCGGAGGAGCGGCCGCAGACGCCGGAGCGTTGGGCTTGATCTCTTCCGTTGCCTTGGATGTCGCCGCTACCGAGGCTGCGGCGGACAGGTCGGGACGCCTCTCGTATACGAAACGGATCACATGCGCCAGCGTGGGGTAGTCGCGCAGTTTGCGATTCTCGTCGCGCGGAATGTTGTAAATCTCGCGGATGGCCGCGAACATTTCCGCCTGCTTCACCGTGTCAACTCCGAGGTCCGCTTCGAGGTCGAGATCCAAGTCCAACATATCTTGCGGATAGCCGGTCTTTTCCACGACCAGCGCCAGGATGCGCTCCTTCACGGAATCTCCAACACCGTCTTTCGGAGTGACGGCGGGAGGAGCGGCCGCAAGTGCCGGAGCGATGGGCTCCGTCTTTTCCGTTGCCTTGGGTGTTGCCGCAACCGGGGCCGCGGCCGCCAAGTCGGGACGCCTCTCATATACAAAGCGGATCACATGCGCCAGCGTGGGGTAGTCGCGCAGCTTCGCATTCTCATCGCGCGGAATGTTGTATGCGGCGCGGATGGCCGCGAACATTTCCGCCTGCTTCACCGTGTCAACTCCGAGGTCCGCTTCGAGGTCGAGATCCAGATCGAGCATATCTTGCGGATAGCCGGTCTTCTCCACAACCAGCGCCAGGATGCGCTCTTTCACGGAATCTCCCGCGCCATCTTTCGCAGGCGCGGCCAGAGGAACGGCCGTCGGAGGAGGAGCGGCCGCAAGTGCCGGAGCGATGGGCTCCGTCTTTTCCGTTGCCTTGGGTGTTGCCGCAACCGGAGCCGCGACGGCCAGGTCGGGACGCTTGTCATATACGAACCGGATGACGTGCGCCAATGTCGGATAATCCCGCAGCTTGCGGTTCTCGTCGCGAGGAATGTTGTAGATCTCGCGAATACCCGCGAACATCTCGGCCTGCTTGACCGTGTCAACTCCGAGGTCCGCTTCGAGATCAAGGTCCAAGTCCAACATATCTTGCGGATAGCCGGTCTTTTCCGCGACCAGGGCCAGGATGCGCTCCTTCACCGGATCGTAGGCGTGATCGGTTGTTGTTGGCGTGGTTGCCGATGTGGTGACTTTGACTTCACTTTCGGTCTTCGCAGCAGGCGACGGCGGTGCCGGTACAGGCGGCGTGATCGCAGCGGCTTGCAGCTTCACCGGCGGCGCGGGAGCCGCGCTGATGGGCGCTGTTACCGGCTTAATCTCCGGTGGTTTCGTACTAATAACCGGTGCGGCTGCCGTTGCCAGTGGCGTTGGCACTGGTGCCGCGGCTCGCAATGCCGAAGCAGGTTCTGCGATCCGTGCCGCTGCTTGATCACGAACCTGACGCATTTGATCGCGCACCCGCAGCGTGCGGTGGACCACTTCCAAATCGGCGGCTGGACAGCCGGCCATACGGCTAAGCCAAGCGTTCCAGGCATTCGGGTCAACCACGCGATAGGCATAGCCCAGCGCATTCGGATTCCTGCGGACGCCGTCCTTCGTCCTTGTCCAACGCAACAGCGTCATACTGATCTGTGAGCCGAACCCGGCACCCAACCGCAACGCGTACTCCACCGGATAAACGCCGCCCTTCGACAAGTTCAGCGTGCCCAACTCTGGATCAACTTCCTTGAAGTTGGCGACCGGCGGCACCACTCCCGTTTCCAGCGCTTTCACCGCCAGGACATCTTCCATGCCGGTAGCCATCGCGTGGCCGGTGAAGCCCTTTGTGTTAGCAATCACAATCTGGTCCGCACTGTCACCAAAGACGTGACGCAGCGCATGGATCTCAGCCGCAGCACTGCCCCCGCGCGCAGGGGTGTAGGTTTCGTGAGAGATGAAAACCGTTTGCGGAGCGATCTCATGACGGCGAATGCCGCGAGCTTCCGCCTTGCTCACCAGATCCTCCATCACCTGGCTGATGTGCTGCACGTCGAGACGAGTGCCATGAAACGCGCTATTAGCGGTCACCGCGCTCAACACTTCGCAGATGGGCTGGATACCCCGTTCGCGCGCCGACTCCGCACTCTCCACCACCAGTCCGGCAGCGCCCATGCCGATGATCATCCCGTGGCGGCGGCGGTCGAAAGGAATGGCCGCCTCTTCGACCACTTCGTCCGTGGCCGCCGCTCCGGTGGCCAGGAAGCCGGGGCCCATCCATCCGATCAGATTGTCGGTAGTGATGTCGTCGGCTGAGACCACGATCACCCGCCGGCAACGCCCCGCGTGGATCCAGTCCTCGGCCAGCGCCACCGCCTGAGTGGTGCTCGCGCAGGCGGCATTGATGGCTGTATTAGGACCCCGCGCGCCGATGAATTCAGCGAATTGCGAATGTCCCATCGACAAGATACGGAACAGGAAACGACGGTCGAAGACATACGGCTCTTTCTCTATGGCGTGGCACAACTCGTCGATGCGCTGCTTAATCTCCTGCCCCACGATGGAATGGCCATTCACCTCCGCCGCCCGGACGCGCAAGCTTTCCAGCATGGCCAGTTGCTCGCGCTGGCCACGGTCCGCGTAATAGCGCGCCATTTCGTCGGCGAAAGAGTCCAGGCCCGGAAACGCAGAGGCAAAAATCACTCCCGTGTCATCGCGCAAAGCATCGGGCAACGCCCAGCGGTCAGGCAACTGCGTCCCTTTGGTGGTGGTCTTGTAGCGCAAAACCAGCGGAATGCCGGCGTCGCGCAAAGAGTCGAGGCCCACCGCGATAGCTAGCCGGGTGTTGCGGTCGAGGGCGGCAACGCGCTCGGCGGAAACACCGAATTCGTCTTTCAGATCGAAGGCGCCGCCGCGGCCGGCGAGCTTGATGACGTCCGCAACATTATTAATAGTCTCAAACGTGCCGCCGTTGTCACTCTTCACCAGCCGCGTGATGTGTTTGTCAACCATTGCGTGACGCAAGCGCGTAGGGATGGCGTCAATGAACTGATCACCGCGCAAGAGGCGGCCGATGTTGCCATCATCGAAAATATGCTCGGTTCCCGGCAGGCCTAAAGCGGCCCCCGTGATCGCGACGGCAGCGTCGATTGGAGCGCGCCTCTGGCCGTGGGTAATCTCCCAGCCGCGCTCGAGCACATCGCCCAACAATCGCCCGAGTTCGTTGTATTGACCGTCGGTGTAGTGATGGTCCTTGCATTGACCCGAATTGATTGCCGCCACCGGTGCGGTCGCATTAACCGCTGCCGGCGCTGTCAGACCGATTGGTTCAGGAATTTTTGGTAGTGCGGAAAATGCCGGCACGGACGCCGGCACTGTTTGACGCGCGGCTTCCGGGGTCCCGCGGCCCAATCCCGCCGCATAAAGGCAACACAACGCCTGATTGAACGCGGGGATATCGCCGACCTTTGGATGATTGGTGAAGAGCGAGACCACATCGCCGCGCTCGCCGAGCACATCTTCAGCAAATCCCTGCAGTGCTTTTTTCGGGCCGACTTCCACGAAGACTCGCGCCCCCGCCTCGTATAGAGTGCCCAGGCCCTTGACGAACTGCACAGGAGCGGCGACCTGTTCTGCCAGAATGTCCAACATCTGCGGCACGACGTCCCGTTCCGTGGGATAGAACTCGCCGGTGGTGTTGGCGACGATGGGCAGCCGCGGAGACGCGAGATGCAGGCGCTGCAGCACTCGCCGCAGCGGCTCACTGGCGGAAGCCACAATCGTGGTGTGGAACGCGTGGCTGACCGATAATGCCGACACGTCGTAGCCAGCCTTCTGGAATGCTTCCATGGCTTGCTCCACCGGCTTGCTCGCGCCGCCGATCACCGCCTGATGGTTGCTGTTAACGTTGGCGATCACCACGTAGCCGGTCACGGTCTTCAGGATTCGTTCGATCTCCTCAAGCGGAGCAAACACTGCCGCCATGCGGCCCTTGTCTTCCGGAGCAAAGCGGGTCATTTCACGGCCGCGGGCGCTGACCGCCTCGAGTGCGTCCGCAAACGGAAGCGCATCGGCCGCAAGCAGCGCGCCGTATTCGCCCAGGCTGTGCCCCATGGTGAAGTCAGGCGTGATGCCATAAGCGGCCAGGAGCCGCGTCAGCGCCAGATCGGTCGCCAGCACGGCAGGCTGAGTGATGGCAGTTTGGCGCAGATCGTCTTCGGCCTTGGCCACAGCGTCGGCGTCGGCCTTGTCCACGAAGATGAAGTCGCTGAGCGGCTTGCCTAGCAGCGGAGTCATCACCCGATCGGCTTCGGCAAAAACTTCCGCCACAATCGGCTCGACCTTGCAGAGTGGCTTTAGCATGTTCACGTACTGCGAGCCTTGGCCGGGATACAGGAACACCACCTTGGGCGCAGGACCGTGGCCCCGGAAAATGCCTTGCGCGCGCAGGGCTTTCCATATCGCGGGTTGACCGGTCGATGGATTCGCGCCAAGCGCCTTGAGTGCGGTGCGCGCTTTCTCTGCCAGTTCGGCGGCGTTGGCGTAGTCGATAGCCAGGCGTTCGGGCGCGCGCAAGTCTGCTCCAGCCGGGGCCGCAGGAGCCGGTGCGCGGCCCGCTTTGGCATCGCTCTCCACCACGCGCAAACGCTCGACCAGTGCCGCCTCTGATGCGGCGCCGATGACCAGCACACCGCGCAGCGGCGCCTTATAAGAAGATGCCTCGTACGAAGATGGAGAAGTGGGGGAAAAATCTTTCGCGTTCATAGCTGCCTCTGTAATTCTCGCCGGCGTCTCGCTCACCGCAACCGACCGTTTGCCGTTTCCATTCAGCCTGTGGGGAATGTATTCTTCGAGTACCGCATGGAAGTTGGTACCGCCAAAACCAAAAGCGCTCAGGCCGGCGCGCCGCACGCCGTCTACCGTCTTCGTCCACGGCTGCAACTCGCGGTTGACGTACAGCGGAGAGTGCTCAAAGTCAATCTCGTGACTGGGGCGCTCGCAGTTCACGCTGGGCGGCAGCACTTTGTCGCGAAGTGCAAGAGCGGCTTTCAGCAATCCAGCAGCGCCCGCAGCTCCCTTAAGATGTCCAAAGTTCGATTTGACCGAACCCAGACCCACTGAGTGCGGCGGCAGATGGGCACTGCCGAGCACATCGGCCATGCTCTGCACTTCGACCACATCGCCCACCCGCGTGGATGTGCCATGGCCTTCAATGTAGGTCACCGTACCCGGTGACAGGCCGGCGTTTTGCCAGGCTCGTTCGATCGCCAGCTTCTGGCCGATTGGGTTGGGCGCAGTGATCCCTTTGCCCTTGCCGTCACTCGCGCCGCCCATGCCGCGCACCACGGCGTAAATTTTGTCTCCGTCACGTTCAGCATCGGCCAGGCGCTTGAGCAAGAAGATCGCAGCGCCTTCACCCATGACGAAGCCGTCCGCTCCTTCCGCGTAAGGACGTGTGCCGGTCGCCGAGAGCGCTCCGATCTTGCAGAACTTGACGAACATCGGGGCGGCCATGTTGCGGTCAATCCCGCCGGTGATCACCGCGTCGTAATCGTTCTCTACCAATCCCTCAATTGCCGAACTGATGGCCGCCATCGCGGAGGCGCAAGCCGCGTCGCAAATGTAATTGGGACCATGGAAGTTGAAGATGTTGGCAATACGGCCAGCTATGCAATTGGCCAATTCACCAGGCATGCTGTCTTCGGTGATCTCAGGAAGGAGTTTGCCAATGCGGTCGTGCAATTCGCGCGTGATGTCGCGGCGGAGCGCTTCCGGAAGCGCGGTGAAGCTGGCGGTTCCAGCCAGTTCGCGAGAGTATTCCGGAAAGAAAATGCGCAGCGCCGTAAGATAGTGTCTCTCGCCAGCCATGGCATTGCCGAGGATCACGGCTGTGCGATCCGGGTCCAGCGGCCGCTTGGGATAGCCGTAGTCTTCCAGCGATTCACGGGTGCAGGCGATGGCCCATTTTTGCGCCACATCCATGGCGTCAACCACGCGCGGCGGGACGGCCAGGCGCCACTTCATCGGCTCCCACACGTAGTCGCGAACCCAGCCGCCGATTTTTGAATATGTCTTATCTGGGGCGCTCGGGTCGGGATCGTAATACAGCGCCGGATCCCAACGCGCGGGATCAATTTCGGTGACGCTGTAACGCCCATTCTTTATGTTTTCCCAGAAGGCCGGGACGTTCGGGGCATCCGGCAGAATGGCTCCTGCCCCTACAATGGCCACGGCTCGGTATGAAGTGTTTTCCATGACTGCGCTCCTTTGCGGAGAGAAGAATTTTCCCTGTCAAAGCCCATGCAAATTTCATCCTTCAGCGCTACGCGGCGACTTCCGCGCGCTTCGCCGCGCGGCTGTACACTACGTCTGCGATGGTATCCAGATCCGAAATCAGCCCTGCCTGCGCTCCGTGAATCGCGCGCAATCCCAGGCTGGTTTCGAACGCGGCCACTTCGGCAGCGCTCACAGCGCCGGCTCCGACCACCCAGCGCAAGCCTTCTTCGCCGACCTTGAGCGCGGCCTCGCGGGCAAAGACTCTGCTCAGCGCCGCCAGTGCTGCCGCGTCGAAGCGACGATTGGCTTTCTCGTTGAGCTTGCCTTCTTCCATCAATCCGGCGCGGCGAGCTAAACTGCCGGCGCACTCGGCGTAGGCGATCAGTTCGCCCAGACGCAGCAGAATGTGTTGATAGCGGGTCAGGCGCGCGACACGAGCTTTCTCCATCACCTCGGCCAATGCGTGCAATGCCAGTGCCGCGTTGTCAGCGCCCACGTTCGGATGGCGGCCGTGGAACTCTTCGAATTTCTTGGCCTGCTCGTGGTAGTACTGCCCGCGCGTCTTCAGATGAAGCTGCCAGCGGTCGCGGCTGATGGTCATCTCCATGATCTCGGAGGTGCCTTCGTAAATGGTGGTGATCCGGACATCGCGGCTGATTTTTTCCACCATGTATTCATGCGTGTAACCGTAGCCGCCCAGCGCTTGGATGCTGGCCTCGGCGGCGGCATTGCCGGCTTCGGTCGCCATGTATTTCGCAATAGCGCCCTCGGTGTTCAGGCTGCCTTCGGTCCCCGCGTCGATCCGCTCCGCGGTTTCTTCGATGTAAGAGCGGGCGGCTTCGAGGCGCGCCACGTGGGGTACGATCAGCTTGTGGGTGTAGCCTTGTTTCTCCGAGAGCGGCGCTCCGGCCTGGATACGCTTGGTGGAGTACGGAATTGCGCGATCGAGCGCGGACCAGCCGGCCCCCAGGCCAAACGCCGCCACCATCAGCCGCGTGTAGCCGAAGACGGCTTGCGCCTGATTCAATCCCTGGCCTTCCACCCCACCGATGAGGCGGTCGGCTTCGACGTAGGTGTCGCTGAATGCAAGCGCGGCCGTGTTGCTCAGCCGAATGCCGTGCTTATCTTCCGGTTCGTCGTGGCTGAAGCCGTTGGCGCCCTTTTCCAGGATGAACCAACTCGGACCACCGGGCGTATTGGCCAGGACGGTGTAAGCGTCCGCAATCCCGCCGTTGCTGATCCATTGTTTCGCCCCGTTGATCTTGTAGCCGACCACCCGGCCGTCCTGCATGACTCGGTCCGCGGTAGTGCGGAGCGCGCCCAGATCGCTGCCCGCCTCAGGTTCAGTAGCGCCGTAGGCGAACAACAATCCCTCTTCCGCAATGCGGCTTAGCCAGTGCTTCTTTTGCTCGGGAGTGGCGCCCACCGTAATTGGATCGCTGCCCAGAAACGTAGCCAGCACGGCCGTGGCGACACCCAGATCAATGCGCGCCATCTCTTCGCACACCACATACACATCGAAGGCGCCGCCGCCGAAACCGCCGCAGTCTTCGGGGATGAACAGAAGTTGAATACCCAACTGATCTGGGCTGCACATATGCCGGACGATCTCCAGCGGGCATTCGTCGCGTTCATCCAGTTCCCGGATTTTTTCGTCGGTTAGGCGTTTCTTGGCAAAATCTCTGAGCGACTTCAGACTTAACTTCAACGTCTTATTTGCAATCATGATCGGGCCCTCACTTTGCAGCGACGCTGCGCATTTCTCGAACTTTGTTGGTCAATTCCGGCAAGAACTCCAGGATGTCGTCCACAATCCCGACATCCGCCACTTGAAAGATTGGCGCTCTGGGATTCTTGTTGATGGCGATCAGAAACGGACTGCCTTTGAGGCCGGCCAGATGCTGGAATGAACCACTGATGCCGCATGCCAGATAGACCTTCGGCTTGACGGTTTTCCCGGACGACCCAACCTGACGCGATTTCCCCAGCCACTTGGCGTCAACCACGGGTCTCGAGCAGCTCACTGCCGCGCCCAGGGCATCAGCCAGTTCCTGCGCAATGGCCACATTCTCTTGCTTCTGGATGCCACGGCCGATGGAAACCAAAACGTTGTGCTTGGTGATATCGACATCACCCGCCTCGGCAACGATGGTCTCCAGGTAACGCCGTCCCGCTGTCAGCGCACCAGCCTCCGATGACTTGTCGACGACGGTCACAGCCACAGGAGCACTTTCCAGAGGTTTGAATGCGCCCGGCCGCACCGTGACCACTGCGCCCGACGAGATGTCGCAACGAACGTGAGCGCTCACCTGTCCGCCGAATTCCTGGCGGACAACCTTCAGGGCGCCGCCTTCAATTCCGGCTATGTCCAACACGTCGGAGACGAAAGTTGAATTCAGCTTGATAGAAAGGCCCGGCGCCAGATCGATTCCAAAATGCTCGTGCGCAACCAGCACAATGCTGCCCGGCGGCACAACCTTAACCAGGGCTTTGCGAATCAATTCCGCATTGGGGTAGGCAAGAGCTTCGTTGGAAATTGTCCATATCTCAGCGTAGGAAGCACGGACGGCGCCGCACGCGGCAGCGAGGTCCGCTCCCCAACCGGTGAGCAGGGCTGTAGGCGAGGCAGTGGGATCGATCTTTTTGGCGGCGGCCGCCAGTTGGGCCGCGGAATCGTCAGCCACGCCAGCTTTGTGCACGATGTAAGCAAAGATACGAGCCATTATTTCAGTCCTCCTTTGGCTGCGACTAACTCCAGAACTTTGTCGACGTTTTCTTCCCGGCTGCCCTTGAGCATCTCGGCGCCCTTGCCGAGCGCGGGGATGAAGTAGTCGACGCGCTTCACCTTCGCGGCAGCTTCTCCAACCGCGCCTGGGTCAACGCCCAGGTCTGACCCGCCGAAGGTCGGGATGGGCACCGAAGCCACGGCGCGAATGCCTCGCATACCGACATAGCGTGGTTCATTGATGCCGGTCTGAATCGAGAGCACGCACGGGAGATCGATCTCATTCATCTCCTTATTGCCGCCTTCGATTTCGCGGCTGATTTTCAGCTTCCGGCCTTCCAGCACCTCGATGGAATTGACCAGCGAAGCAAACGGGTAATCGAGCATCGCCGCCAGCATCCCGCCAACCTGCGCGCCGCCGTCCTCGGCCTGCACCCCTGTGAGAATCAGGTCGTAGTTACCCTTCTTCACAAAGCCCTTCAGGATGGTTGCGATACCGCGGGCGTCCGATCCGCTGAAGGCTTCGTCGGTAATGAGCACGCCATGGTTCGCGCCCATGGCCATCTCCCGGCGAAGGATCTCTTCGTCGTCTTCGCCGCCCACCGTAACCACGGTGACGTTTCCGGCAACTCGGGCCACGATCTGCAGCGCCTCTTCCACCGCGTAGTTGTCCGGCTCGTTGATGGAATAGACCAACTCGTCGCGCTCGATGTCGTTTCCGGCGCTGTTGAGTTCAATCTCGTTCTCCGATGTATCGGGCACTCGTCTTGCGCAAACTAGAATCTCCACATTCACCTCCGCTCCTCAAACCGCTTTTTGTTCCTCACGTACCATCTCTTGATCCACTAACTCCGCCAGATCGATGGCGGTCATCTTTCCTTCCAGACCTGCAACCTTGATCGCATCTTCTATATTCACCATGCAGAACGGACATGCCGTTACGATCACATTGGCCCCGGCTTCCGCAGCCATCTGGACTCTCTTCACGCCCATGCGCTGCTCTTCCTTCGGCTCGTAGAACAGCATCAGTCCGCCGCCGCCGCAGCAGAACGAGCGGTCTCGGCAGCGGCTCATCTCAACTCGCTTCAAGCCCGGGATGGCATCGAGCACGTCACGCGGATCGTCATAAACCTGGTTGTGACGACCCAGGTAGCAAGGATCGTGGTAGGTGTAAACCTTGTCCCCGTTTTCTACCGGATTGAACTTGATCTTGCCGGACTTCACTTCCCTGGCGATTACCTGGATGATGTGCTCAACCTCCGGCACATCTTTGTAGTCGTGTTTCAGCGCGTTAAAAGCGTGCGGGTCGGCGGTAACAATTCGCTTTACGCCGGATGCTTTGATCGCGTCCACATTGTGGTCGCGCAAGGCGGTGAAGAGCAGCTCTTCCCCGAACCGCCGGACTTCATGGCCGCTGTCCTTTTCCGCAGCACCCAGGATCCCGAAATTCTCTCCAACGTGATCCAGAATCTTCGCCGTCGCCCGCCCGATCGACTGCATCCGGTCATCGTAGGAGGTAATGCTGTCCACAAAATACAGCGTGTCGGCGCCGTTGCTTTTGTTCAGGGTCTTGACCTGGCAAACTTGTCGAAACTCTTTGGCGTTCGCCCAGTCGGCCTTCTTTTTCTCCATCTTGCCGTAAGGATTGCCGCGGCTCTCCAGCGCCTTCAGCGGCTTCTGCAGCGACTGCGGCACGTTCCCGTCATCGATCAGGCCGCGCCGCAAATCGACGATCTTGTCGATGTATTCCACCAGCAACGGACACTCTTCCTCGCAAGCTCCGCAGGTGGTGCATGACCAGATTTCGTCTTCCGAATAAATGCTGCCGGAATCTTTACTGCCGACCAGTGCGGTGCCATTGTTCTCGTGTGCATTGTTCCTGCGTCCAAAAACCGGATAGTGCCGAAAGGCGTAGTCTCTCGCCTTGATGGTAAGGAATCGTGGCGACAACGGCCTTCCCACCGCATTGGACGGACAGTTGTCCGAGCACCGCCCACAATCGGCGCAGGAGTAGAAATCCAGCATCTGCTTCCAGGTAAAGTCTTCGAAGGTCTTCACTCCGAAGGATTTCACCTGATCCAGATGTTCATCGCTGACGCCCCATCGCACCGGCTTCAGAATCTCGCGATCCAACTTGGCGAAGTAAACGTTGAACAACGACGTTTCGACATGAAACTGAATTCCAAAGGGCCGATAGCACAACAGAAAGTAAAAGGTCACTTCATGGAGAAGATAGGCGCCCGCATAGACTTTCCCGATAGTGGCCAAGGCCGCTGGGAGGAGAGCGATCTTCAAGACCCACGGCAGAGACAGGACAGCCAAAGCTTCAACCGGTTGACCTTGCTGCGCCTGACCGGCAGCCTTTGCGGCTTCAAAGAGGCTGTCAGCCACCATCAGAATCGCGATCAAAGCTAAGAGGAAGACGGCATCGGCAGTGTGAGCCTTGCCGAACCGCGCCGGTACTTCATATCGCGCAGGTTTGAAGACCAGCCGGCGGACCACAGCAACTACCATGCACAGGAAGACAACGGTGGCAGCGTAGTCCGTGATTACGCCGTAGATATCGCCGACCCTTCCGGAAAGGCCCGGCATCACAAAATTCCGGGAGACACCGACGATCAGCACCGTGAAGGCACGCATCGCCAGGAGAATGAAGCCGGCAAAAAAAAGGATATGTAATGTCCCAGCGGTCTTGTAGCGCGGATGCTTCCACTGCCCCAGCCAGAATTTGAAAACCTTTTGCAGGCGAGCCAATGGCTGGTCAAAGCGAAGATCGCGTTCGGCCCTTAGCAGAGGTACAAGGCGCTTCGCCACAATGTAGGCGAAACAGATGACTCCCAAAATATGAATGATGATGAACAGGGTTCGCCACGCGACCAACCAGGAGGTAACTTGCGAAACGGACTGGATGCCTTCCATCATGATACTTGGCATCTCCTAATAGAATTACCTGGCCCGATAGAATTACGTTGCCCACTTGCTATACTCCCCCTGCCCTGCATCACTACGCGATCATTTGTTCTAGGGCTTTCTCTTCACCCGGGGTTGGCGGTGCTTGTGCCAACTTGACGGGCGGGGGAGGGACTGTAAGTGGAATGGATACACGAACTGTTGCCGCTGGCTCGGGCGCGGGCTTCGATACCTCTTGCGTCTTCGCCAGTACTTTCTTCTCGCTCTTGCGGGGTGGTTTGACCTCTTGCGTCTTTGCCCGTACTTTCTTCTCGCTCTTTTGCGGCGGTGTGACTCCAGAAGCGTCCCGCAACTCCTCGAAACTCAATTTCAGAAACGCCTCCAAACGCCGCAGATCAGGTGCCGCATGCACGTCTCCGCTGAACCCGAAATACACCGTGCCGTCGTAACTCAAAATGGCGCAGTTGACAGCCATCTCGCCGCCCACCGGCACATACGGATACCAGCGCAGCATCTTGTGGCCGAGCAGATAGAGCGGGTATTGCGGTCCGGGCACATTGGTGCACACCAAGTTGAAGGGCGTGATCGGCAACTGGCTCAACACCTGGCCAGCGACCGCTTGGATCGCAGTGGGGAACATGCCGATCAAACCACCCGCCAGGCTGACTAACTCCGCGGCATGCGAGCGCTTGAGAAACTCCGTTCTTTTATGTACCGCCGCCAGCAGCCTCAGCGGATTGCGAATATCCAGCGGAATGGTGACCGGAACCAGCGAGATGCGGTTCCCCAACTCGCCCACACTGTCGCTGCCGCGCAGGCTCACGGGGACCATCATCCGCAGCAGTCGTCCCTTGACTCGCTCTCCATGCAGCTCCTGGTAGCGCCGGATGGTCGCCGTTATCAGCGCGAGAATGACGTCGTTCACGCTCGCCCCGCAGGTCTGCCGTATGGCTTTGACGTCCTCCAGCGGAATATCGCCCCACGCGACCTTCTGTGGTCCGCGGTAATTGACGTTGAACCGTATCCGCTCGGTGAACGCCGTGATCTCCGGCAGCAACTGGGAGAACTCGTCCGTCGGCATCAGGTTGCCGCCATTCGCGGCCGCTCGCTCTGCCATATCTAGCAGGTCCGCCCAGGCGGAGAGCATCCGCTTCACGAAATCGCCGTAAGAACTCACCACGCCATCCATCAACGAATTGATGGCGTCGCGCGGCGGAGGAACGCGGAAGCGAAGCTTCTTCTTGGGCAAAGGCGGCGTCACCGGGCTCGCGTCGAAGACCTTACCCATCATGCCCACCCCGGCAATGCCATCGGCCATACAGTGGTGCAGGCGCAGAATGAACCCGGTCCGTTTGCCTTGCAGTCCATCGCCTTTCAGACCATGGACGAACGTCATGTCCCACAGCGGATGCTGCCGGTCCAGGACCGTGCTGACGATTTTTCCAGCAAGCGCCTTCAGTTCGGTGTCGGTACCGTGCTTCAGTGTCACCTCGTGTACATGATTGCGAATATCAAAGTTGGGGTCGTATTCCCAGCTCGGTAGACCTATATTGAGCGGCGGCGCCACCACCCGCTTGACCAAGCGCGGAATCAGCGGCAGCTTCGATTCGATGAACTGGAGTCCATCTTCGAACCGGATCTCACCCTCCAGCACGCTGACGCACGCCACATTGAGCGGCATGCCGTCGCGCTCCAGATGCAAGAAAACCGTATCCCCCCACGAAAGCCGGTTACCTTGTTGATGATTCTGCATGAACACTCTCCAATTCATCCCCTGCGCGATTACCCATCTCAGGCTACGAAGCTCAGGCCACGAAGTTCAGGCTACGATGGAAAATCGCGACCCTAGCTTCACCAGTTTGAGCACTTTGTAGACATCGACGTTGACGCCGCGCAATGCGACTTTGACGCCTTTGTCGTCAGCTCCGTCGGCAAACCCCTCGAGCGCTCGGATTGCACTCGGATCGATCCGGCCGACCGAAGAGAAGTCCACAACCACCTCGCCCTCGGCGCTGTCCAGTTTTTCCCCGGCCTCTTGCAACCCTTCGACAACCCGCTCTTCATCAATCTTTATCCACACGGCGATCACTGCCATACCCACCACCAATCCGCTACGCGGTTTGTTGCTGAGACGCGCCGGCCACCTTCGCCAGACCTCGTCCCTGATAAGCTTTCCAAAACAACTCGGCCAATTCGCTCACCAGTGACATCCGGGGGTTCGACCGCCCCGACGGATCCTCAAAGGCAAGCTTGGTCAAATCGGGCATCGCCCGCTCGAATTGTTCTTTCGAGATCCCCAGTTCGGCGATGGCACGTGGAAATCCCAAACGGTCCAGCAGTTGTTCTATCGCTGTCACCAGGTTCTTCACCTTTTCCTCAATCGTATTTCCGCCCAAGCCCAGCAAATCCGCGACCGCAGCGTACTTCTTATGCGCGATATACCCCTGGGTGTAGGGCGACGGCATGAACTTGGCGGGCACCGCCGCGTTATAAGCGATTACATGCGGCAACATGAGCGCATTGGCCCGGCCGTGCGCCACGCCGAAGCGTGCCCCGAAGGCATGCGCCAGTGCGTGATTCACGCCCACCGACGCGTTGGAAAAAGCCATCGCTGCAATGCAGGCGGCATTGTGCATCATGCAGCGCGCCTCTTCATCGTGGGGGTGCTCGTAAGCGATCGGCAGGTACTTGAACGCCAGACGAATCGCCTCCATCGCGTTGGCATCGGTGTAGGGCGACGCATAATTCGAAACCGCAGCTTCGAGCGCGTGCGTCAGGCAGTCGATACCGGTATCGGCGGTAAGGGCCTTCGGCATTGACATGACGAACTGCGGATCGACAATCGCTACATCGGGACTGAGCGAGTAGTCGGCGAGTGTCACCTTGCGCCCGCGCTCTTTGTCCAACAGGACGGCAAACGGAGTGACTTCGCTCCCCGTTCCGCTGGTCGTGGAGATGGCAATCAGCCGCGCCTGGTTGATCTTTTCCGTCGGGAACTGGACCACCCGCTTCCGGAGATCCAGAAAGGGCGCAGCCAGCTCTTGCAGATCAGCCTCCGGCGATTCGTACTTGAGTTTCATGATCTTGGCCGCGTCGATCACAGACCCGCCACCAATCGCAATGATTTGATCTGCCTTGTAGAAATTGAGCGCCTCCACTCCTTGCATGACCACCTTTATCTCCGGCTCCGCATCGGGAATGACCGTGACGTGGACGTGGGTTCCCTCCGGAATGTAGCGCCGCACCAGGTCGACGTGGCCAAACTGCTCCATCGACGGATTCGTGACGATGACGGTCGAGCGCGAGGGAAACTGATGCACATTCTCCACCGCGTTCATATTGAAATAAATTTGATTGGGAACCCGGAACCACATATGGGCTTGTGTCCTCCGAGCCACGCGCTTGATATTGAGGTAGTGATAGACATTCACGTTATCGGTCGTGCTGTTGCCGCCGCCGGTTCCGCATCCGAAGGAAAAGGTGGGCACCAGATCGTTGTAAACGGCGCCCAGCGCTCCGATCGAACCCGGCGAGTTCACAATGATCCGCCCCGCATTGATCACCTCACTGAACTTGCGGATGACTTCATCGTCGTGCGAGAAAATGACTGCCGTGTGCCCCAGCCCGCCGGCATGGTTCACGTCTACGCAGACCTTGAGTGCCTCACCGACGGATTTCGCTCGATAGACCGAGAGCAGCGGGAACAGCTTCTCCACCGACAAGGGATGTTCGCGGCCTACACCTTGAATCGGCGCAATCAGGAGTTTGGTGTCCGGTTTAACCGAAAGACCGACAAAGCGGGCGATATCGGTAGCCTTCTGGCCGACTGCCAGGGGCTGCATGAATCCGGTCTGCGGATCGATCACCGTGCGCGCCAGCAGTTCCGTTTCTTTTTCATTGCAGATGTGCGCGCCCAGTTCCGCGAATTTCTTCAGCACCACGTCATAAATCTCATCGTCAGTCACCAGTGTCTGCTCTGAAGCGCAAATCGTTCCGTTATCGAAAGTCTTGGAGACGATAATGTCCACCACCGCCATATTCAGATCCGCTGTTTTTTCCAGGTAAACCGGCGTGTTGCCCGGTCCTACACCCAGTGCTGGCTTGCCCGAGCTATAAGCGGCTTTGACTGCACCCTGCCCACCTGTGGCATCGATCAGGCTCACGTCCTTGTGCCGCATCAAGTAGGCGCTCTCCTGCAGGTTCTGCGATTCCAGGCAAGTAAAAACTCCTTCGGGCGCGCCGTGCTTCAGCGCCGCCTCATACATGATCCGTACGGCTTCGGCGCCGCAGCGCCCGGCCCTGGGGTGGGGACTAAAAATGAACGCGTTCCGCGTCTTGATGGCCATGATGCACTTGAACAGCACCGTGGAAGTCGGGTTCGTAATCGGTATGATTGAGAACACGACCCCAATCGGTTCAGCTATCTCCACCAGGTTGCGTTCCGGAAACTCGCGAATGATGCCAACGGTGCGTTTGTCTTTGACATAGTCGTAGGCAAACTCCGTCGCCACCATGTTTTTAAGAGCTTTGTCTTCCATCACCCCAAGCTTGGTTTCTTCTACCGCCAGGCGCGCCAGATCTAGAGCGTGCTCCAGTCCAGCCAAAACCATCGGCTTGACAATACGATCAACGTCTTCTTGGGTGAATTGGGTAAAGACGGCGGCGGCGGTTCTAGCTTGACTGACCAGTCCTTCCAGGTAGGCAATCCGCTCTGGACTGAGGCTTTCTGCGGCAAGCGGAATCTGAACCCGCTCCTGCACTGCTTCGCTTGCGATCATCACTGCTCCCTATTTTGCGGGGGGCCCGTTACCTGCGAGAAGCATCTTCGCTCTTCCGTTCCCGGCTCTCGGAATCACAAAGCGAAACCACCCGATCGTCGGGCACAACCGTGCCCGTTTCTATGCATAGTCGATAGGATGTCTTTCCAACCAGTGCTCATCGCGCACCCTGTCAATGTTCCGCAACGCCCCAGAAGCAACGCTTGCGGCCAAACGGCGATTCTCCCGAACCACGCCTGCGCCAAATCCGATTGCACCACCCAGCAAACCAAACGCCAACACTCGGCCGATCGCTTTAGGCCGGTTTCCGGGACAACCACCCACCACGCCAATGCATACTCCAATGGCGGCGGGCTTCAAGGCATTTCGTACTGACTCGCTAAGAAACGGAGGAAGAGGTCTACCATCTAGGAATGCTTCTCGGCCGGAACGAGCTCCCTCCAGCCCAGAATTCAGAACCTTTCGGCCGTACTTAATTTCGGAACGTGACCACGTGCGTAAACTCATAAAACTACCTCACTACCCTGGCCGATTGATTCGGCTTCAGTAGATCATTCGCAGTCCCGCTAAGTCTGTAGCATGTATCACGCACCACCGTGAGGCGGGTCACCGTTGCCAGAAAGAAAATGAGGATTATGAAAAAAAAGCGAAAGTCGGCGCAGCTAGCGAAACGCGCTCCTACTTCGCCGCGGCACGCAGTCCCCGCCGTGTCGCCTCGAGGGTATTGATCAGCGACTCCTTCGGGAGCCCCTGGATAATCGGCTCAAGCATCCATCCCAAGCCCAGGGGCACGTCGCGCGTCAGCGAAATTGCTCGGCACTCCATGCACACATCGCTTCCCCGCTCCTCGATTCGCCAGTAGGAATACAGCCGCCACAGGAATCCGTGACCCGTGTCCGGCGGCAGCACTCTCTCTTTCGGGCTTCCCTCGTTTTCCACTTCAGCAATCCGCGTCGTACGCGAACGGCAAACCCAGCGCATTCCTCCGAGTGAACGATAGTGCACGTCATGATCCGTATCGAAGACCGCTGTCACGATCTTCTTCTTCACCAGACGCAAGTAGATTTGGAAATCCTGGTCGTGATGGCTGATCACCCTTGACGCAATGACCTCCGGTTTGTAGACGTTCTTATAATTATCGTAGTTCTGGATTAGCGCCAGCACGTCTCTCACGGATGCGCCAGCGATGAACGCGGCGGCGATCCAATCGTGGATCAACCCATTCGGCACTTTGACTGGCCCCCGGCCCGACCAGAATTGCGCCACAATCTGTCCTCCGCGGACCTGCTGTGCTCTCTCTGGACTGGCGTCGGACCACAGAAATGAACTGTTGCTTCCTAGTGTCTGCTCCATTCCCGCTTCGGCCTGGCGAATGTAAGCATGAAAAGCCTCCACCGTTTGAGGCTTCAACTGTACCGGCTTCGAAGTCTGCGCCATAACTACAAAACGAACCTTCTCCAAGGAATCTCTGATCAAGTCTAAAACATTACCGCTGTCATCCTGACCCTGAGCAATTCCACCAGCGATCTCGACCGTAAAGCGGCACGGTTTTACAACCTGCGGAAGACTCGTTGCACTTGATTTTTGGGTGGCGCAGCGCTTCAGTCCGAATGTTGAATTGCCTGCGTGATTGGATGGCCCCGAAGCTTCTTAGTCGGGCAGCACTTTGCCCCGGGTTTCCGCTGCGAAGGGAATGACCAGCAGGCCGATCCCAAAGCCAATCGCCGTAAACGCAACCGGCTTGCCGAGAGACCCCATTCGGCTGACCAGCGCGCCCACCCCGAAGTTGGCTCCTGCGGCAATGAAGCGTCCGAACGAAGTAGTGAAGGCAAACGCGGTCGCGCGCACCGTGGTCCCATACTGCTCCGGCAGCCAAAGACTAAAGACGGCGAAGTTGCCGCCAAAGAAGCCTAAGAAGAACAGCACCGCGATGAAGGGATGCAGTCCATGGGGCAGGTAGAACGCCCAGCCAAAGCTGAGCAGGATGCAGACCGCCATCCCGAAGAAATAAAACGCCAGGGTTGACTTGCGGCCAAAGCGTTCGGCCAATGGGGGAACCGCCAGGCATCCCAGGATGGTCCCCACCGACAGCAAACCCATGCCGAAAGAAGCCATGTGCACGGCCTGCGGCTGCAACATGCCGGCACGTTTTGCCAGGTTGATGATTGCCGTCGGAGCATAGACCGCCCCCGCCCACAGGCCGCAGATAGCCGAGGCCAGCAGGACGGTGTTGACCAGCGTGCGCCCTGTGTAAGGAGCACCGAAGATCCGGCGCAGAGAAGAAAGTCCGCCGGTTTTCACTTTTGCTTTTTGCTGCCAGCGCTCGGGCTCCTTCACGCGGAACAGAACCATGAAGGCCACGACCACCGGCGTCAGTCCGCACCAGAACATGGCGCGCCAGCCGTAGTGTGCCGCAACCGTGTAGTTGAGAGCCGAAGCCAGAAAAAAGCCCGCGTAATACCCAGTCTGCAAATATCCGGCGCCCATCTTGCGGCGGTCTTCCGGCCAGGCTTCGGCGACGTAGGTGCCCGCCAGCGCCCATTCGCCGCCGATTCCGATGCCTGCCAGCAAGCGGAACAATCCCAATTGCCAGACCGTTTGCGACAAAGCGGCGGCTCCAGTGAAGATGGCATAAACGAAGATGGTGGCAGCGAGCACACGGGTGCGGCCAAACTTGTCGGCAATCGGCCCCCAAATTAACGACAGTCCCCATCCGACGAGGAAGAGCGCGAACAGTATCGATCCCGTAAACCCCACGGTGGCAGGAGTGGCTTTGTACCCCGACTTCGGAAGCAGTTCCGTGAGTGCCGGGCTGAGCACGAGCGCATAGATGACCGAATCCATGCCGTCCAGCGTCCAGCCGACCCATGCGCCCCAGAATCCAGTGATTTGCTGGCGTGAGAGTTTGGTGTGAATTGCGGGTAGTGGACGGATCACTGCTTCATTGGCCACGGTGTCCTCCTGCGCAGTGAGTATGAGCGCGAAACCAGAGATTTGTTGGCGCGGGCAGCATACCACACCTTGTCAAGGGCGCACGGCAGCCCGGCCCTAGCAGGCTGCGGAAAAACGAACGTTTTGTATCAGGGCATCGCTTTAGCAGACGCCTCCACGCTTTTGACATTCACCGAAATAACTGGGGGGTGCCGGGTGCCCCATCCTTAACGTCGCGCTCTTTGCGACGTTAGGGTGGGGATTTTGACTTCCTATCTTCAAGCGACGGGTGGCTGTGATCTTTCAACACGTTGTTCCCAATAAGTGAATAGCCCATTCGAGCAACACCGGAGAAGCTGATGGTGCTGACCAATCCGCTTCGAAGGAGTCGATCGAATGGACCTTCACCAGAATGCCCGACTTACCTGGCGTAGTCGAGAAACTTTAGCCAACAAGATCATGATCGAGAAGATAACGTTGAAGGCGGCTGCAGCCGCCTTCAACGTCAGCCGAAAAACCGCCGCCAAGTGGGTCCAGCGCTATCGCATCCTGGGTTTGCCCGGCTTGCGGGATCGTTCCTCGCGCCCGCTCCATAGCCCGCGCCGAACCTCGTCGGAGCGGATGGCTCAGGTCATCGCTCTGCGTCGCCAGCTGCTCCCCGCCTATCACATCGCCCAAGCCACCCATCTCAGCCCCGCCACCGTCAGCCGTATCCTGCGGCGCGCTCATCTCAACCGCTGGCGCCACCTGCATCCCGCCCCACCCGTCGTGCGCTATGAGCATCCCGCTCCCGGCGATCTGCTCCATCTCGACATCAAGGGCATGACCCGCTATCAGCAGGTCTCCATTCGCGGCGATGGTCGTCGCCGCGGCCGCCCTCAGTTCGCCGGCTGGCAGGCTCTGCACGTCGCCATCGACGATCACTCCCGCCTCGCCTTCTCCCGCATGCTGCCCGACCAGCAAGCCGAAACGGCCATCGTCTTCCTGCGCGCCGCCGTTGCCTTCTATGCCCGGCATGGCATCCCCATCCGCCGCCTGCTCACCGACAACGGCTCCTGCTATCGCTCCCGCCACTTCCGCGCCGCCTGCCTCCAACTCGGCATCCAGCACCGCTTCACCCGCCCCTACACTCCGCGCACCAACGGCAAGGCCGAACGCTTCATCCAGACTGCCCTGCGCGAGTGGGCCTATGTTCGCCACTACCTCAACTCCGAGGAACGCGATCAGCAGCTCTTGCCCTGGCTCGAGCATTACAACTTCCACCGCCCGCATGGTAGTCTCGGTTACGCTCCGCCCATCAGCCGGGCTGCTCCGGTGGGTACAACGTCTTGATAGATCACAGCTGGCCCACTCAAGCCCGGTTTTGGCTTGAGTGGGGCAGTTCTATCGCTGGACGCATACCGTTGTGGTTCGCTGAGCAGGAGATGAACATGCTCCGGCATGACTACGTACCCGTAAACGTGAAGTCGGAAACTGCGCTTTTGACATTGACCGAAATAACTGGGGGTGCCGGGTGCCCCATCCTTAACGTCGCGCTCTTTGCGACGTTAGGGTGGGGATTTTGACTTCCTATCTTCAAGCGACGGGTGGCCCATTCGAGCCCGGTGTTGGCTTGAGTGGGGCAGTCCTGTTGCTGGGCGCATCCCGCTGTGGTTCGCTGAGCAGGAGGTGAACATGCTCCGGCATGACTACGTACCCGTAAACGTGAAGTCCGAAACTGCGCCGCGGGTGCCCCATCCTAAAATCGCGCTCTTTGCGATGTTAGGGTGGGACGTTCACCCTGACTCCAAGATCCGTCGGCGTGCGTCCGTCGCAAACAACCGGAGCCTGCCCTGAGCGACTGAGCGCAGCGAAGGAGTCGAATGGGGCGATGGTAGCAGCAGAAAGTTGAGGCGCCTAGCGGGCGTCTGAGCCCGCTGCCGAAATCCCGAGCGAAGCCGAGGGATCATTCGTGAAAACGCGTCAGTCCCCACGGCATGAAGACAATCTAGTTTTGTTCGCCGCCCAAGTCTGAGACGCGTGAACATCCCCACTCAAGCCAAAACCGGGCTTGAGTGGGCCACCGGCCACCAAACTCGACTAGTTGTCGGGGTCTGCCGGCTGCAAATGAAATCGCCAAAGTGGAAGATTGTGGCGTTCATAACGCTCCGGAATCAGCATGCCCCAGGCACCTGGGTTAACGTCTAATCGCAGCCTAGCGAGTTCGCCGTCCTGCTGCGTTGCAAAGCGGTAATACCTCGAAAACATTTCGCTTAAAGAGCCCACCATCTCAAAGCCCTGTTGATGATCCTCGTTGGGACTCCAGCGGTGTTCGACCGCTTCAATTTGCCCTGCAACAATTTGTGGGATCGTTTCATAGTTCCACTTTCCGTAAAACATGAGATATGTCGCGATTTGCCTCTCGACCGGGTCCGTTAGGGGTTGTCCTGCGCAATAAAGCTCGACCTTAGCAATCGTGAAGGCGCCAGTGCCATCAGGGCCGATAGCGCGCTCCTTCTCCCTGTCGGCGTGCATGACGAGGCTCAGGGGCGGCGTCGTGCCCACTGTGTAATCGCCCAGAGTCGCCATATGGTTGCCCTTCATGGCGTCAAGAATGTCGAGGGTTCGGTTCGCGCCGTCCGCCTCGAAAATTTCCGGCTTGACAAGCGTCCACACGTTCCACTTCACCCAGAAGACTGCCAAAAACAGACTGCAATTCATGATTGCTGCATACCGGATAAGGCCGTCGAGATAAGTATCGTCCAATTCGAATGGCTTCATCGCGTCACGGCCTTGGAAGTAATTCTTTACCTCAATCAGCAGTTGTGTCTTGTTCGACAGAATCAGCCGGAAGTCTGGCACCTTCAATTTATCGTCCGACGCGTATATCTCGCCTGAATCTTCCTGCTTTATGAGTTCGATCGTGCCGAGACTTACAACGAGAGCTTCGAACATCGATTCGGTCCTGATGCCGTGTAGGAGGGCTTCGTTTTGCAGCGACTTAGATACAGAAGACCGGATCCCTTTCACGAATCCATCCGTGGCCGTTGCAGGGTCACGCAGCGACACCCTTTCAACGCGCCCAAAATCGGCAAACGCGTTAAAGATGTCGAATCTCATGGGGTCGCGCGGAAGGCGTTTCATAAATTCTGTAATGGTATCAGCTCTTCACTGCAAATCGCTGCGAATTGCGCGTGAAGCCCGCCGGTTTACAACAGCACTTTAACGCCTCGGGGAAAACCTGGGGACAGGAAGCTGTGAAGAAATCGCCTTTGGGGACGGCCGGAAGGGCAGATACCAGTTACTTGGAGTGCTTCGGGCTTCCGGCATAACTTGCGTCTGCGCTCTTTTTGTCTCGGCCGTTGAGCCATCTTACGCTGGTGTTACTTGCAGTGCCCGCTTTAGGCCGAACCATCTGGTCAGGTTGTAACTTAGGCAAGCCCAAGTCGCTTCCATGGCTACTTTCACGCGGCCCCGGCAACGGAACTGCCGTAGGCCGCAGCGCTCTTTGATCCAGGCGTGCGGGAACTCGGCGATCTGCGAGCGTCGCGCGTAGATTTGTTTTGCTTCCTCGGTTGCCATCTTCTGCTTGAACGCGGTCGTCGCAGCTGGTTCTTCCAGGCGCGTGATCGAGCGCCGCCACTCCGGGCGCGCCTGTTGTGGCGCGCACTGATCGCGCAGCGGGCAGTTGGGACACGCCTTCTTCGGTGCGCGGTAAACGTGGGTGCGAACACCGTTGTCACGATTCAGCAGCGCATGGTGCGTGAGCGTTTGTCCGGCCGGACACGTAAACCTGTCCTGCGCGGCATCGTAAGGAAACGCGCTGGCCAGGAACTCGGAGTGCCGACCGTGTGCATCGCGCTCCACGGCCCGCCAACTATCCTGCCACGACCCGTAAAAGTCCACTCCCTGATCGGCCGCCGCCTGCACCGACGCGTGGTTGGTGTAGTCGCCGTCGGCCACGACCTGTTTGGGCTTGCGTCCCAGCGTCGTTTCGCAGCGTTCCAGCGCCGGCTTCATCTGTCGGTAGTCGATGGCATCGGTCGTCGCCTCGACGTTCACCACGATCCCGTGTTGCGTGTCCGTAAGCAGTTGCACGTTGTAGCTGGGGACGGTGCCACCTTCGCCGTTGCGCATTACGTGCGCCTCGGGATCGCTGCTGGAGGCGCGCGCCACGAACCGGTCGCGCTCGTGTTTCTTCTCCTGCTGCAGGCGCTCGACTTCGCGCACCGCCGCTTCCAGGCGACCGACTCGTTGCCGTGCGGCACGTCGTTGCGCCGCTGCTCGCCGGCTCGCGCTCTTCTCTTCTTCCTGAGCCTGCGCGTTCAGCCATCGCACCTGCTGGCGCGCCAGTTCCAGGTGCGCCGCCAGCTTCTCTTTGCGCCGGAAGCTGTTGCCGCCCGCGTTCGCCTTGATCTTCGTCCCGTCCAGGGTTACGCGTTCCAATGTGATCAGACCCTCGGCGCTCATCATGCCCAGCACCTGCACGAACAGATCGTCCAGCGCCGTTTTATGATCGGAACGAAAGCCGGACAGCGTCCGGTGGCTGATCGTCTGCAACCCGCACAGCCACTGGCAGCCCGGCTCGTACTCGCATTGTCGCGCTAATTCGCGCGCCGAACTAAGGCCACGGCTGTACGCGTAAATCCACAAGCTGATCAACAACTGCGGGTCGGTGTGCTCTCGCCCGGCGCGCCCTTCCACCGCCCCGATCTGCGCGTGATAGAGGCTCAGGTCGAGGCGGCCAATCAGCTGCCAGATTAGACGTGCGCTATGATCTTCGTCGATCAACTGTTCGACATCGATGCTGCGCAGCACAAGTTGTTGTCGATTGATAGAGGCAAGTCGCGGTTCAGCAGGCACGCCGTGGTCGCTCACATCCGCAGTCTACCGACGCTGGCTAATTTCGCAATGGCGTTGTTGGCTCGGCAGGCGATTTCTTCACAGCTTCCAGACGGACCGTTCCCAGTAACTAGTTTGAATCGCAACCCAGAGAAAAGCGCAGAGCGGCACACACTTCATTCATTCGAGCGGAACTAAGCTGGGCCACACGTTTCCCCAGGCGCTGTTGCGACACCGTAACTGCGTTGTGCAGGTTCACCGCGCACGGGGACTTCATGCCGTCCTCCTCATTCAGAACGACTTCCGATGGCACGCCGCGAATCGTGGAAGTGACAGGCGCAACCGTGACCGTGGATAAATACGCGATGGCGCTGTTGCGAGTGAGCACGAGGGCCGGTCTTTTTTTGTCGGGCGCGGCAAACTGGTAGAGCCGAACCTCGCCTCGGGCTATTCTTCCGGCCACGTGGCCTCCGATTCCCACCCCCGCGTTTCCGCGTCGGCTTGCGGATGTCGCGAGTAGCCCTGGCGGTCGCGTTCTTCACTGGCTCGCAGTTCCAACCGGCGGAGATGTTCCCGCAGGGCGTCGCGCACCAGAGCGGACCGGTTTCGCCGAGTGCGCTTCGCGGCTTGGTCGGCGGCGTGTAACAGCTTTTTATCCAGCACGATTTGAACGATTTGCATATGTGGAATCTATTCCACAGTATACTCCACATAGAAGACATTTTTCAAAGCAAGAGGGTCGTGGGTCAGTTTGAAAGGGCACGGCTTCCATCCGTGCCGCAACTTGCCATAAAATCAATGGCGGCTTCAGCCGCTGGGGGGAATGTGAAATTTCAAATTGACCCACTACCAGCAAGCGGTTGCATTCCGGGCAGAGGGCGGCCCCTCTTTTTTCCTCACATTTTTCCCGTATCGCCATCACAGACTTGCTCCCCAATCGGTGCGAAGATACCTCAACAGTGCACCATCGAGAACTGCGCCCGTCTCCAGAAACGAACGCACTTCCGGCCGCAAACTTTTCACCGCTATTTGACAACATATGGCCCCGGTCAGCACCCCCGCAAGTGCACGCCAAACAGCAAGATTCAATGCTAAGTCCTATCTTTTGAATACTTTGCCAATAACTACCTTACTATCATCGACTTAACTCATTTGGGGGGGAGGGGGGTACCCCCCACAAATTTCTGAATTCTTACCCGCCGGTTGGCCCACATCGTTGAGCGTGGCCCCTTTAGAGGTTGGGGCGCGAAGGTTAGACTTTTTCCGCAGCCGGCTAGGCGACGCGCTCGCCGTTGCCCGCGGTTTGAAACAGAGCCGCCACTGCGGGCTTCATTACCTTTCCCATCGCATTGCGCGGAAGGGCATCCAGCACGAGAAGCCGCGAAGGCAGCTTATGAGCCGCTAGCAGTTCCTTGGCCCAGGTGCGAAGCGAGGGCAGATCGAGGGCATCGTCGTCATTCCGCGCGTCGTTGAGCACGTCTTTCAGTATGTCTTTCAGCGCGTCCTTGAGTACTATGGCCGCAGCGACGCGCTCGCCCCACTCAGCATCGGGCACGCCGACCACGGCACATTCGGCAATCGCGGGATGCTGGCGCAGCGCCTCCTCAATCTCCAGCGCGGATACCTTGTGTCCGCCCGTCTTGAGGATGTCAATGTTCGTGCGGCCCAGAATGCGATAGACGCCGTTTTCGACGACCGCAGTATCGCCCGTGCGAAACCAGCCATCGCGGAAGGCAGCCCGGGTTGTCTCGGGCTTGCCCCAGTATTCCGCGAATACGCTCGGGCCACGGACTTCGATCTCGCCCGGTGCTCCCGGGGCAACCGGTTCGCCGTTCTCTCCGGCCAGCTGAACCTCGACGCTGGGCAGCGGCCTCCCGACGCTGCCCGGCACGCGCTCGCCTCGAAACGGGTTCGACAGCGCCATGCCAATCTCCGTCATGCCGTAGCGCTCCAGCAGCGTGTGGCCGCTGATCTCCTTCCAGCGCTGGAGCGTGCTCACCGGCAGCGCTGCCGAGCCGGACACCATCAAGCGCAACCCGGCGCACGCCCGGCTTAGGTCCGCGCGGCGCTCCGGCGAAGCCCGGTCCCAGGCGGCGATGAGTTTCACGTAAATCGTCGGCACCGCCATGAATAGAGTTACGCTGCCGCTGGCGATGTGGTTCCACACGGCATTCGGGTCGAAGCGCTCCAGCATCTGGCAGGTTGCGCCCGACCACAGCGCACAGGAGACAACGTTGACGATTCCGTGCACGTGGTGCAGCGGCAAACACAGCACAATGCGATCGTCGGCCGACCACTCCCAAGCCTCCACCAGGCTCATGATTTGCGCCGTAATGTTGGCATGGGTTGTGACCACGCCTTTGGGCCGGCTGGTGGTTCCGCTGGTGTAGAGAATCAGCGCGCGCCGGTGGTTGTTCATGTTGACTAGGTTCGGGCCGATGTTCGGCGTTATGTCCGGCAATTCCGCTGATGGGAGAGCGCGAAGCTGGCCATGCGACAGCGACAGCGCGCGGATGCCGCGGGCGGCGGCAATGGGCGACAGCAGCGGAGCCGCCGAAGCATCGAACACCAAGGTCGATGCCTGGGTATCGTCGATAAAATATTCGAGCTCGGGCCTGGTAGAGTTGAGCGGTAAGGGGACGGCGATGCCACCTGCCCGCCAGATGCCCCACTGCGCGGCCACCCACGGAAATCCCGGCGTCAGCAGAAACGCCACGCGCTCTTCCTTAAGGTCCTCGCGCTGAAGGTCGTCGCCGCCAGCGAGCAGCGCCGCCGCCACGCGCGACGACGCATCCAGCAGATCGTTGTAGGTGAAGGACCCTTGCGAATCGACGACGGCGGTGCGTCGGCCATGCCGCTGGGCGCGAGCCATTATTGACGGAAGACGATTGGTGCGGCTGGTCACACGCAAACTTTACGTCGTCTCCGCCGCATTGTCCACTAATCCGGACCCCTCTTTCTCTACCCCAGATGAACTGATCCGTTTGGCGTATGTCGAGAACAGGCGGAATGAGTTACAATCTGACCGCTGTTTTTTGAGGTCAAGAAAAGAAGTTCTGGCTAACTAATAAGGTCGCAACTATGTATCGGAGCACTCGCAGATTGCCGGTGCCGGGCATTGAACCCCGTGAAGTTGTGCCAATGCCCGATCGAAGCGGAATGCTCTCTTCCCTGGAAGCAGTTCGCCGAGGGATCCGCGAGATGGGTGACGAGTACGTCGATGCGGTTTTGCAGGTGATCACCGAGTCCGCCTTGAGCCTCACCGGAGCCAGTGGCGCGGCTCTGGCATTTCGCACGGATGACAAGATGATCTGCCGGGCGCGAGCCGGTGAACCAGCGCCGCCGCTCGGAACCCCGGTGGACGCACAAGAGGGTCTCTCTGGAGAATGTGTTCGCACTGGCCTCCTCGTCTGGTGCCCGGATATGGAAAACGACCGGCGTGTTGATCCTGAAGTCGGTCGCCGACTGGGCATAGGCTCGCTCATAGCCGTCCCCATCGTGTCCGATTTCAGGGTTGTCGGCCTGCTGGAGGTTTTCTCTCCGTGTCTACGTGGTTTCACCAAGGACCACGAGACGGTTTTGGACCGGCTCGCCGAAATGATTCCCAGAACCTTTAGTGAGGGGACCGAATCGGAAAACACCCTGACTGAAGGTACTCAACCGGAAACGCCGGTAAGGCCAGAAGACTGGTCGCGACCTCCTGCTTCGGACTCAGGTTCGATTGAGTCGGGCTCGTCGGAGTTAATTTCGATCGAGGCGACGCGCGAGGCCGTGCCGGAACAGAAGCCCGAAGTCCTCGAGCAAGTTTCGGAGCAAGTCGTGCAGCCTGTCCTCAGTCAAGATGTCTCAGAACTCGATCTGCTCCCAGGGTTCGCGCGCGCCGCTCCGTCTAGATTGCTTCATTGGATCCTGCTTAATTGGGCACTGCTTGGGCTGGTTAGCGCAGGGGTGTCGATGGCGGTCGGCTATTTGGTCGGCTCCGTGATCAAGGCGCATTAGCCCCGCAGCTAGTAGTGGAGCGCCGGGCGTCCCCGCCCGGCCCCGCTTAATCTGGACGGGCGAGACGCCCCGTCGCTCCACCGCTTGCCTCACCACGACTCATAAAATCGAACATATTGCCTGTGCGTGCGTCACATTCTGGCGAGACCCACTTTGATATATACATGCTCAGGGTTTCTGGAATCCCCTCCGATTCCGAAGTCTCGGACACGAGGGGATTGGCATGTGCCGCTGCGGCGAGCCGTTTTTGGTTACGATTGGCAACGTTTTTCGTGTTGTCTCACGGGTATTCCTGCTGCAACTCGTATTCATTGCGTCTGGGGCTTGGGGGCAGGATGCGTCCACGGGCGCGTTGCGGGGCGTGGTATTAGATGCGCAGGGAGCGGCGATTACGAACGCGGACATCGTGGCGATTCGGGTGGAGACGGGAATCCGCTACCACTCGGCGACCGATTCGGCAGGACGATTTGCGGTGGACCTGTTGCCGCCGGGGCAGTATTCGGCGCGGGCGGAGGCGGAAGGAATGTCGCCGCAGATTTCGCCGGTGATTCGGGTGGAGCTGGGCGCGGCCGCGCAGTTGACGTTCAAGCTGAAGGTGGCGGGGCCGAAGGAATCGGTTACGGTGTCGGAGGCGCCGCGGATGGAGACGGATCCGAGTTCGGTTTCGGCGCTGGTGGATGAGCGGGCGATCAAGGATCTGCCGCTGAATGGGCGGAGGTTCACCGATCTTCTGTTGTTGTCGCCGGGCGTGACGCAGGATCCGCGAGGATTGACCTCGGGCTCGAACGGGGATCTTTCTTATGGCGGGATCCGGGGATACAACACGAGCTTCCTGGTGGATGGAGGGGACAACAATAACGGTTTCTATGCGCAGGCATCGGGACGATATCATGCGCCTTACCAGTTTTCCGACGAGGTGATACAGGAGTTCCGCGTGCAGTCGAGCGGCTATGGAGCGGAGTCGGGGCGGGCTGGGGGCGCGGTGGTGAATGTGGTGACGAAGTCGGGCACGAATCATTGGCACGGGAGCACCTTCTATCGTTTGCGCGACAGTGAGTTGGGCGGAGCCGCGCCGCCATTTGTGGGTTTCAATCCCAGCAACGAGCAGCACCAGTTTGGCGCGACAATGGGAGGGCCGATCCAGCGCAGCAAGACGTTTGTGTTTGCGGGATACGATCAGCACATTTTTAACGTACCGGCGGTGGTGGAGTTCGACAACGGGCAGACGGCGGTGGTGCCGCTGGTGGGCATTTACCCGACGCCAGGGGATTACGAGATCTGCAACCCCGCGATTGGGGGGCCGGCGTGCGACCAGGCGCTGGTGATGGCGTCGTCGGCGCAGCTTTCGGCCATGGGCGGGACGTTTCACGCGAAATTACTCGGGGAAACGGGATTTGTGAAGCTGGACCGGGTGCTCTCGCCGCATCAGTATCTTACGGCACGGCTGAGCGCATCCCGATCTTACGGTGCGAACAACGTCTATTTCGATCCGGGGAGTCCGATTACCTTTGATTCGATCAGCGCGAACGGGGAAGAAGACGTGGCGACGGAAAGCGCGTCGCTCAGTTTGCTGAGCGGCATTACACCGCGGCTGACAAGCCATCTGCGGGTGCAGTTTTCGCGCGATCTGGAGCAGCAGTTTCCCAATACAACCGGGACGCAGACGAGTATCTACAGTTGGATGGAGGATTTCGGGCAGTCGTCGTGGCTGCCGCGGCAAACCCGAGAACACCGTTTGCACCTGGCGGAAACCTTGAGTCTGAGTCGCGGGCGAAACCAGTGGAAATTCGGGGCCGACGGGATGCGGACCTGGGACCACGATTACTTCCCGTCGCTGTTCGGTGGGGAGTATTTATACGACGACATTTCGGTGAATCCGTGGTCTTTACCGGTTCCGTTTGAGCCGATGCGTGAGGGGCTGAAGCTAACCCCGCTGCGGGCGTGGGCGCATAATGTGCCGCGATATTACGAGCAGAATTTCGGGGATCCGGTGTCGCATCCGAACAGCAACGATTACTCGGCGTTCGTGCAGGACACGACGCGGCTGACGCCGCACTTCAGCCTAAGCCTGGGAGCGCGCTACGACCTGCAGACGTTTTCGAAGACGGGAATGGTAAGCAATCCGCTGTGGTCCCAGGTGGGGAAGATGCCGTTGCCAGGGATGAATTTTGCGCCGCGGGTGGGAATAGGGTATGCAATCGGCAACGATCGGCCGCTCATGGTGCGAGCGGGATTCGGAATTTTCTATACTCGCATTCCGCAGATTTATCAGTCGGCGGTGATCAATGACAACGGGCTGAGCGACAATTTTATTTCTCTCGATAATACGGTTACCTCCCAACATCAGGTGTTTCCCTCTTATCCAAATGCGGCGGTGAACTGTCCCCGGGGCCCGGTCTCGTGCACGATACCGGCGGCGTGGCAGCCGTATGCGACCAGCGAGGTAGCGGCATTTGCCCCGGACTTTAAGACACCACGCGTGCAGCAGGCAAGTCTGAGCCTGGAGCGGGAAGTGGCCGTCGGCTTCAAGGGGACGATATCTTACGTGTTCGTGCATGGGGTGGATATGATCCGGGCGCGAGATGTGAATCTGCCGCCGCCGACTTATTACAGCTATCCGATCTACGACCCGACCGGCGGTACTTTTCAGAATGCGTTTTATAACGTGGAATCGTTTGCGACGTGGCAAACGAGTTACAGCATCAGTTGTCCGTATCCGGCATGCATTAACGCATTGCAACGTCCGATCTCTCAACTCGGGGCAATCGATCAGTTTGAGAGTGCGGGATCGAGCGTGTACAACGGCCTCACGGTTTCGCTGCGTAAGCGGACGTCGGGTGGGATGTATTTCAACCTGGCGTACACTTGGGCGCACGCCCTCGACAACGGGCAGGACGCGTTGGTGGCGGGACAACCGGTGACGGTACAGAACTCGTACTCGACGAAGAGTGAGCGGGGGCCAAGCGTGACCGATCAGCGGAACCGGCTGACGATTTCAGCCATCGAAGAGCCGCACCCGTTTGCGGAGGGGCAAAAGGCTCTAGGGACCCTGTTCAATCACTGGAAAATCTCAGGGATCATGACGTATGGCAGCGGGCGCCCGGCGAACGCGACCGTGTCGGGAGATCCAAATCAGGACGGGAACATGAGCAACGACCGTCTGTCCGGGTATGGACGCAATGCATTCACCGGTCCGGACTATGCCAGCATGGACCTGAAAGTGGGAAGGATGATGAATCTGGGCGAACGGCTGCATTTGGAGTTGAGCGGGGATTCGTTCAATCTGTTTAATCGCAACAATGAGAGGTTGGTGGTAACAGACAACGGCTTCCAGAGTACGGCAGGCCAGTTTATCAAGTACGCGCAATACCTGGGAAACACGTATTATCCGGCTTATTATCAGCAACCTACGAGTCTTATGAAACCTACTACATCATTTGCTCCGCGGCAGATGCAGTTTTCGGTGCGGTTGAATTTCTGAAGGTGAGTGAAGATTCTTGCACATTCCACTTGACTTAGGAGGGCAATACTTGCCATAACTAACCAGTCCAGTTAGGACGAGCGGGGGGGTGTAGTCCGTTGGCGGAAGTTCGACTTCAAGAGGGTGAATCCCTCGAAAACGCCCTTCGGCGGTTCAAGCGGAAGGTACAAACCGAGGACATTATCAAGGAAGTAAAGCGTCACTCGTTTTACCTGAAGCCCGGCGAGAGGAAGCGAGTAAAAGAGGCACTGGCTCGTAAGCGCAGCCGCAAGAAAGCACGCAAGGAGCAGGACTGAGGAAAAACGGGCCGTTCGCTGACGCGGACGGTCCGTTCCTCGCAGATACCAGTGGCGTTCTCTGTTCGGAAAATGTAACAAGATCGGTTTGTTGACTCTAAGGTTGCAAAACGCACTAGACTAAGTGGTTTTAAAAGTTTGTAGGCGTGACAAACCGCGCCTCCGTGGGTTAGAAAATCAGTATCCATGCGGTGCACACCGTGTGGCGGGCCGAATCCAAGGGTAAGCGTGACGGGGGATGCAAATCTCCTGCCTACGATGTGAACCGGATCCTTCTCTATTCGGGTTTCCCGTGCAGAGCAGGGACGCGGAATGGGAGCGCCTCTTCCAATGGAATACCAGGACAAGGTTTTGAAGTGTGTGGATTGTGGCACGGATTTCGTGTTCACAGCGGGTGAACAGTCGTTTTTCCATGACAAGCAGTTCAAGAACGAACCCAAACGCTGCAAGAACTGCAAGGGCAAGCGAGTGGCCGTGCTTGGAGCTACGACCCGCGGACCGTCGCGCGCACATTCGTACGCGAAGACGGAGACCCGGACGAACTGTTCGCAGTGCGGAAAAGAGACTACGGTACCGTTCCGGCCGACGCAAGGAAGGCCGGTGCTGTGCCGCGAGTGTTTTCAGCAGGGACGGCAGGTCGCGAGCGCCTGATTATTCTTTCGCCTGGGAATCGATCGTCTAGGAAACGACCGCCTAGGAAGCGATCGTCGAGGAGACGAACGCCAAGGAACGCTCGTTGCGGGAAGCCCGGCCAAGCGGGTGCTCATTCTGTGGCGGCTTGCGTTTCTTGGTCCTTAGGGCCGGATCTGCTTGTCGGCGTGGCGGATGAGCAGGGCTTCCACCTGACGCAAAAGATCGCTGGTGCCGAGCGGTTTGATGAGCAGCGAGTCAGAGTTTTCTCCGGTCCAATCTTCTCCGTCCCGATGTTTTCCGCTCCAATGTTTTCCGTCCCAATGTTCTCCGCGCCAATCTTCTCCGGATGGAGGATAGGCTGTGAGTAGGGCAGTCGCGGGGGCATAAGCCTGGCGGCGTGCTGTGCGGATGACTTCCAGGCCCGCGTCTTCGGTTTCCATTTTCAAGTCGCTGATGACCATGTGGTAAACGGCAGACTCCATGCGGGCAAAGGCCTCGGCCGAACTGCCGGCGGTTTCGACTTCAAATCCGTGGAGTTCGAGCACCGCTTTGAGGGTCAGCAGGACGGCGAGATCGTCGTCGACCAGAAGAATGCGGCGTTTCATGCGCACCTCTTCAGCTGGAGTTGGGGATGCAGTGCGCGGCGGCGTCAGCTCGCCACGATCATCATCAGGAGATCACGGGAGCTGCACAGATTGCCGGAAAACTTGGGTTGTGCGCCGCAGTAGCCCGCAGCGGCCGAAGCCGCGCCCCTTCAACACAAAACAGCCGAGTTTTTCAGCAAACCGTTCAGTCGCAGCACCCACTCGTTTAGTATAGGAGCGTGGCTCGCTTCTACATAGAAAATTTTGGCTGTCGCGCTACGCAAGCGGATGGGGCGGCGCTGGAGCGGCAATTTCTGGAGCGCGGACTGGAGCGCGCCGGGGCGGCTCGCGACGCGGAAATTGTTGTGCTTAATACCTGCACAGTAACCGAGGGCGCGGATAAAGATGCACGAGCGTCGATCCGGCGACTGCAGCGGGTGAATCCGGATTGCCGCATTCTGGTGACCGGCTGCTACGCGCAGCGCGCGCCGGAAGAGCTGGCAGCGCTGCCGGGTGTGACCTGGGTCGTGGGCAATTCACACAAGCACCAGGCGGCGGAGATTGCGACTTCGCCTTCCTTATTTCCCGCTGCCGGTTCTTCTTCTGCGAGTTCTGGGTTCGTGCCGCTGGGGCAACTCTGTAAAGATCAACTTTCATGGGAGCAAGCTGGCAATGTGATTGTGGGGGATATTTTTGCGCATACCGAACTGCTGGCGGCTCCGGTATTTGAAGCGGCCAACGAGCGGACGCGTCCGAACCTGAAGGTGCAGGATGGATGCGACAACCGCTGTTCGTTCTGCGTGATTCCGCATGTTCGGGGACAGAGCCGATCGCTGCCGAGGGAGCGTGTCATCGCGGAAGTACGGACCCTGGTGGAGGCGGGTTATCGCGAAGTTGTGATTGCGGGGATCAATTTGGGGCGGTGGGGGCGGGATCTGCAGGAAAGCTCTCAGCTCCCAACTGTCAGCTCTCTGTTGTCAGCCGTTGGTCGTCAGTCGTTAGTCATTGGCGAGCAACAACCTTTCAGCGCCGTGCGTTCCAGCCAGCGGGCAGAGTCGAACCCCGAACGACCAACGACCAACGACCAACGACTGGTCGACCAACGACTGGTCGATCTCATTCGCGCCATTCTCCAGCAGACTGCACTTGAGAAGTTGCGGATCAGTTCGGTCGAGCCTATGGATTGGAGTGACGGACTGATCGCGCTGGTAGCAGCCGATGGGCGGGTCGCCAAGCATGCGCACGTGCCGATGCAGTCCGGGAGCGACGCGGTGTTGCGCCGCATGCATCGCAAGTACCGGCCGTGGCATTACCGGGAAAAGATCCTGAAGATTCGAGCGGCCATGCCGACGGCGGCGATCGGCGCCGACGTGATGGTGGGATTCCCGGGCGAGACGGAAGCGGAGTTCAACGAAACCCGCCGCACGATTGAAGAGCTGCCGTTTACATATCTCCACGTGTTCACATATTCGGCGCGTCCGGGGACGCCGGCGGCGGAGCAGCCGGAACAGGTTCCGGTGGCAGTGGCTCGCGAACGGAACCGCCTGCTGCGGGAGTTGGCATCGAGGAAAAAAACGGCGTTCATGCAGTCGCTTGTAGGGACGGTAGTTGAGGCGATCACACTCCACTCAGGCGGAGCCGATTTCACCGAGGCCCTGACGGACAACTACTTGAAGCTGAAAATTTCCGGGCATCATGAGGCGAACCGCTGGGTGGATGTGAAAGTCGAAGGGGTGGAGGGCAACATGCTCATAGGGCAACGTGTGCTCGGCGCGGACGCTAGTGACTATGGAGTGCACGGAATCGGCGAAGCAGATTGACCGGCAACCCTTTTCGGGCTTAGGATAATCCAATTCACGGGTGCGGGAGTGATCCGAACCATGTCACAGTCAACCATGTCACAGTCAAGGCTCCGGTCTGCGGTGTGCTGTTTGCTGGCGATCCTGTTTCCGGCGCAAGTGATGCTGGCGGGAGAAACGGCGTCGGCCATGTTGTACACGAGCGGTGCGACTTGGTTGAACGGGAGCGTGGTGCCGAAATCCGCAGCCCTGTTCGCGGGAGATATGTTGCAGACGCGTTCCGACTCGACGGCCAGTATTCAATCGAACGGATCGAACGTCATGGTGCTGGCGGACTCACTGGTGAAGTTTGAGGGTCCGGCAGTAGAACTTGAACATGGCTCGGTGCGCGTGACGACGTCGCGCGGACTGGCGGCGCGCGCCGGCGACGTGACGGTAAAGCCAGCTTCCAATTCGTGGACTGAATTTCAAATGACCGACGTCGATGGGCGCGTGCAAATCGCAGCCAACAAAGGCGATGTGACCGTGCAAGATGACAAGGGCACGACAACCGTGACCCAGGGCCAGCAGACCACACGTGACGACACCAGCGATACCGAGAAAAAGAAGAGAAAAAAACGCGCAGCGGGGGCCGCAGTGGGGGCGGGTGGAGGAATCATGAGTTCAACGGCGGCGATTGCCGGCGGATTGGGCGTTGTGGGCGGGGTTGCAGTGTGGGTTTGGTTACAGAGCGGCGCCCCGGTGAGTCCGGCATGCCCGACGAATCCCTGCCAGTGATTTGTAACGACCGAGTTCTTGCCATGAGTTTTCCAACGCGTTCTGGGGTGGGCGACTGAATTAATGTCGCGCTACGTTTCCTACCGAGATTTCGACTGGGTCCTATTGGGCTTCGTGCTGATGATCTGCGCGCTGGGCGTGCTGCAGATACACAGTGCGACCGAGCACACGAAATTTGCCGGGGCCCACGTCAAACAAATCTACTGGGTTCTGGCGGGCGTGGGCGCGATGTTCCTGGTCAGCCTGCTCAACTATCAAGCGCTGCTTGAGAAAATCCACTGGATGTACATCGCGGCGCTGGCCTCGCTGATCGCGGTCATTCTATTCGGCCAGAAGTATCTGGGCGCGCGGCGCTGGATCAAGATGCCTGGGGGCGGGCATTTTCAGCCGTCGGAGTGGGTGAAACTGATCCTGATTCTGGCGGTGGCGAAGTACTTTGCGGATTTGCATGAGCGAGAACTGTCCTGGCCGGATTTTCTGAAGGCGGGCGCGATCGTCGGTTTCCCGATGCTCATGGTGCTCGCGCAACCGGACCTGGGGACGGCGCTGACGTACCTTCCAGTGGCGATTATGGGCTTGTTTCTGGGCGGGCTGCGATGGAAGCAGGCGCTGATCGTGGTGATGATCATGGGGCTATTGGTTCCAGTGGCCTGGATGAAGGTATTGAAGTCGTATCAGAAGGAGCGGTTGACGAGCTTTATCAATCCGGATGCGGATCGGCAGGGCTCCGGGTATCAAGTGAATCAATCTTTGATTGCGGTGGGGTCGGGCGGGATCTGGGGGAGCAGCCAGGGATCGCAGACGCATCTGGCGTTTCTGCCGGTGCCGCAGACCGACTTCATTTTTGCCGCGTTTGCCGAGGAACATGGGTTTGTAGGAGCTTTGGCGGTTCTGCTGTTATACTTTATAGTGCTGATGCGGTTGACCCAGAATGCGCAAACGGCGCCCGACCGCGCTGGGGCATTCCTGGTGATGGGTGTGGTGGCTGTGCTTAGCTTTCACATTCTGGTCAACGTCGGCATGGTGGTTGGCTTTATGCCGGTCACGGGAATACCTCTGCCGCTCATGAGTTACGGTGGATCTTCCGTTCTTTTCATGTTTTTGGCGCTGGGGATGGTAATGAACGTCCGGATGCGCCGTTTCGTGAACTGAGACGGTCGGCAGAAGTTGGGAGCGCCCTTCTCGACCGCTCTTCTTGACGTTGAGCGCGGCGCTGCGAAACAAGATTCAGCAGTAAGCAAGATTACGAAGGCCCTCGCGAAAAAGGAGGGCAGAACGCCGGCAGAAGTCGAAGCCGGACAGGATTGAAGCCAGTCAGGCGGGGAACGGCCCCCTCAGCGTGAACGCGAGAGAGTGGCCACAGACCTGACAGAAGGCTTAAACGCGATCAGTGCAGACGAGTAATAACAATTCACTGCAGTGTAGGCCCCGGGAAGAACTCCGGGACCGCGCCCGCTCCTACCCGGAGCGGCGCTGAACGCTATCGATCTCTTGGTCCGCCTTGCGCTTCTGGTCCGGTGAAGAAAAACCGGAGTAGCGATGAACAAGGAATTGTTTGTATCGGCCACGCCCCACGAAACCAAAGTGGGGATCACAGAAGACGATCAACTAGCAGAAATTTACCTCGAACGAGAAAACGAATACACCTTAGCGGGCTCGATTTATAAGGGCCGGGTAACGCGCGTGCTGCCAGGCATGCAGTCGGCCTTTGTCGACATTGGATTGGAACGCGACGCATTTCTATACGTCTCCGATTTCATGGATCTGGAGCAGCAAGACGAGGATCTGGATGAACCGATCCCGGCAAATCGTCCGGTGATGGAGTCGCGTCCGCACCCCGGCTCGGAAGCGGGCGGTCCAGCGATTGATAGTGATGGGCAGCGTGCCGAAGCCGGCGGCACAGAGGGTGAGGGAGAAGAGCCGGAAGCGGCTTCTTCGGAAGCACCTGGCAACGCCGCGGGCGTTACGCGCGACTTTCGCGGGCGTCGACGCCGTCGCGGACGTCGGGGCGAAACGGGCGGTCGCGGGCCGAGTCCGGAGCGGGGTGAGCGTCCGGAGCGCGGTGAAATTCGCGGCGAACCACGCAGTGAAACGCGCAGTGAAACCGGCAGCGAACCACGGAGTGAACCTCGTAACGAATCACGTAATGAACCGTCGCGTAACGAGCCAAGGAACGACCGCTTTAACCGTGGCGAGCGGGCCGGACGCAGCGGATCGGATTCGCGATTCCAGCGGCCGGCAGCGACGACCGATCGATCCGGTCGCGACTACGATTACGGCCCGCCTCCGGGATATCAACCGATGGTGCTTCCCGGCGAATCGATCTCGAAGTACCAGCGACAGGGGCAGAGTCAAAGTCAAAGTCAAGGCCTGACTCAAGGCCAAGGACCGGCTTTGGCGACGGAGAGCGCAGCCGCGGCGGAGCGGCCAGTGTCGGCCGCAATCGTTGCGAATTTTCCAGAGGATGAGCCAATCTTCGCGGCGGAGATTACCGAGCCACTTCACGAACAGCATGAGCATGTGGTGAACGCGGAAGTCGAGGAGGAGGTGCGCGGGACTCTTTCAAGCGCAGCGCCAGCCGCGGAAGCTTGGGAAGTCCGCGACCAAGTGCAATCCGCGCTCGGAACTTACTCAGCGCCAGAGGCTGTGCACGAGATGGCGCAGGAAGCGGACTTCGTGGCAGCTCCGCAGGTTACGCACGATGTTACGACCGATGTTACGCGGACCGATGTTACGCGCGATGTTTCTCGCGACGTGGCGCACGGCGCCGTGGAGGAACAGGAGATCGAGGAAGAGGAAGCCGAGCTCACATCCTACGGCGAAGAACCCGGGGACGATGAAGGCTTTGAGGAACTGGAAGAAGAGACGCACGCGGCGGGTGGAGAGTTGTCGGAACCCGGAGTAGGAGAGGTCGCTCCCGGACTGGCCGCCGCCGTCGAGCCGGCAGCGAACGGCGATGCGGTTCCCGAAGCTGTCCTGGAAGCCGAAGAGCGAGAAGCGGAGGAACTGGAACTCGAAGAGGCGCAAGCCGAAGCTGAGGCGCTGCTCGAAGCCGAGGCGATTGGCGACGGTACCGTGGATGCGAGCGCGGAAGTTCGCAGTCCCGCACCTGAGGCGAGGCTTTTCCAGCGCACGCAGCGTCGCGGGCCCGACCGTGGATCGGACCGCGGGTTCGATCGAGGAGCGCGCGGTCGGCGCGGTGGACGCCGCTTCCGCAGCCGCGAGAACACGGTGGTGCCGCAGATCAGCGAGCTGCTCAAAGAAGGGCAGGAGGTGCTGATCCAGATTGCGAAGGAACCGATTGGCAAGAAAGGCGCGCGCATCACCAGTCACATCGCCCTGCCGGGACGCTTCCTGGTCTTCATGCCGACCGTGAACCACACCGGTGTGTCGCGCAAGATTTCGTCGGAAGAGGAGCGGCAGCGGCTGAAGCGGATCATCCAGAGCGAGCGCGAAAACGGCGGCGGCGGTTTCATTGTGCGGACCGCGGCGGCGGGCGCTTCGGACGAGGAACTGCGAGCGGATATCCGCTTTCTGAAAAATCTTTGGAGCGAGATCAAGGCACGCTCCGACAGCAGCAAGTCTCCGGCGCTGATCTATCACGACCTGAATGTGGTGGAGCGGGTGCTGCGCGATCAGGTAAGCTCGGAATTTTCGGCGATCTGGGTCGACACGGAGCAGGAATACGAGCGCATTCTGCGTTTTGCGAATCGTTTCCAGCCGGGTCTGGTGAAGCGCGTCAAGCTCTATACGAAAGAGACGCCGCTCTACGATCAGTTCGGGCTGAACGAGGAAATCAGCAAGGCACTGAAGTCGAAAGTCTGGTTGAAGAGCGGCGGGTACATCGTGATCAATCAGACCGAGGCGCTGGTCGCGATCGACGTGAACACCGGCAAGTACGTCGGCAAAACCGCCCGCCTTGAAGACACGATCGTGAAGACGAATGTCGATGCCATCAAGGAAATCGTGCGCCAGGTTCGGCTGCGCGATCTGGGCGGCATCATCATCATCGACTTCATCGACATGGACGAGCGGCGCAACCGGCAGAAAGTGATGCAGGCGCTGGAAGAGGCACTGCGCGCCGATCGGGCGCCGTCGAAGGTGCTGCAATTCAACGATTTCGGCCTGGTGGCGATCACCCGCAAACGGGTGAAGCAGTCGCTGGAACGGACGATTGGATCGCCCTGTCCATATTGCCAGTCCACCGGCTTCGTGAAATCGGTGAGCACCATCTGCAACGAGGTGTACGTCGAGATGCGCAAGATCTCGAACCATTTGGAACACAGCGACGTGATGTTGCGAGTGAACCCGGAGGTCGCGAAAGCCCTGAAGGCAAACAACGCGCAACTGTTGAATGAGATGGAAGAGCTCACCAAGAAGACGATCATCGTGAAGTCGGATCCGGCGCTGCACCAGGAGCAATTTGATATTCACTAAGTTGCTGGATTCCAGTAAGCGGCAGGCACGGAAACAGAGAAGGGACGGGCATGGTGCTCGTCCCTTCATTAGTTGGGCGGGATTCTTGTTGTGCGAATGCCCGCTCTCCGAGGAGCTAGTGTAACCAGTCAAGATATAGGCACAACATCCCTACGACTACCGGGTAGCGGCGGCAACTGAATTTGGCACGAATTCGTTCGGTTTGGACACGCGCTTCCAGTCGGAAAAATAAGAACCGTCAAGCTCGTACATGACAACCTCAGGACTGTTGCGCGACAGCATGGTGCGCCCCTTTAGAATCCCCTTGAACGTGTTCTGTAGAAAGTAATAAGACTTACCCGCCTCCAGCTGGATCTTGAAGCCATTAGCGTTTTCCGATTGAGAGATCAAGTTGTACTCGCCAGGATCAAGATACGCGAAGCTATAAGTTCCTAATTTATTCACTGCGATCACGTGGTCGTTGGCATGCAGCTTGAACTGATTCCCGTGGCCGGCGTATCGTGCAGCTAATGACGGACAAACCACCACCACGGTTGCCTTATCGGCCTTTGTCTCTGGAAGTGGGTGATTCTGTTTGTCAACTTTCACCGAGTGCCTGGAGCGCAAATCCGGAATGTGTTTCTCATCGAGATCCTCGCCCTTTTCGATTGCCTCACCCTTTTCCTGAAACTCAGGCATGGAGACACGCGAACCAAACAGACTCTTTGTCTTGGCAATTACCTGTTCGGATGACTCCTTCGGCACCTCCAGGAGAACCTGTTCACTCTGATCGCCATTCTTATACTCCAGGTAAAACCAGCGGTCGTGAACATGCACTGCATGCGCTACCACACCCGCCGCTGGCACGATAGCAGAAATGACTATGGGCTTAATGCCTGCGTTCATACGGGTGGTAATCTCAAAAACAACCTTCGAGACATCGTCGTATCGCACCTCGAATTTGTCGCCCGCCTCGCTGGCAAAAGACAGTTTTCCAGCGGCGTCGTCGAACTTAAGAGTTCCAAATTTATCGACCAGCATCCGGTCCGTCGAGCTCTTATGACGATGAATCTTTACATCGTCAAAAGTGACCGTATCCTTGACTGCAGAGAAAGCCCCAGACGATAACAATATGATCAAGATAACGAGTCGTTTCATCCGGAATTTCTCCTTCCACAGAGATTTATTCGACCTAAGCTAAATGCAGGGTGCCCCACTCATTCGCGTGTTTTGCGAATGAGTGGGGAGCTCTCACCCTATGAAAACGCCAACTCCTTAGCCCGCTGCACCGCCTTCACCACCGCCTTGATCAACGTCACGCGCAGCTTGCCTTCTTCCAGTTCCATGATGCCGTCAATCGTGCATCCCGCGGGGGTGGTTACCGCATCCTTCAACAATGCCGGATGATCCCCGGTCTCGAGCACTACCCGCGCCGCGCCCATCGTTGTTTGAGCCGCCAGCAGCGTCGCTACATCCCGCGGCAATCCCACCTTCACGCCCGCCTCCGCCAGCGATTCCAAAATAATGTAGATATACGCCGGCCCGCTCGCCGATAATCCCGTGACCGCGTCCATATGCTTTTCGTCCACGGCCACGGTCCGCCCCACCGCATCGAAAAACTTGGTCGCCGTTTCCAGATGCTGCTTGGTCGCGAACTTTCCCTTGCACAGCGCCGTCATGCCCGCGCCCAGCACGCAAGGAGTGTTCGGCATCGCCCGTACCACCGGCACTTCTTTTTCCAGCCCCCGCTCAATCATCTCCGTCGGGACTGACGCCGCCACCGAAATAACCAACTGCTTTCCATTCAAGTGCGCGCGAATCTCCTTCACCACGTCCGCCACCACCTGCGGCTTCACGCAAATAAAAATAATGTCAGCGTCCTTCACCGCCTCCGAATTGTCGGTCCCCGCGTGCACCTTCAACTTCTCTTTCAGCATCCGCGCCCGTTCCGGATGCGCCACCGTTGCCCAAGTCTGCCCCGGCGACAGCAATCCATCGCGCAAGAAGGATTGCAGCAGAATCGATCCAATCTTCCCTACGCCCAAAACCGCGACTTTCTTTTTCTCACTCAAACTCTGTGGCATGCAAATTCTCCAACCGGCTGTAATAAGAAGTCCCCAGATTACACGATGCCGAGCAGTCTGCCATCTGGTCTGAAACCATTGAAACCTTTCTATTTCACAATTTCCTTCGGCACCATCTTCAATATCTCGCGCCCAATCGGCAATGACGCCGTCGCCGCCGGAGAAGGCACATTCAGCACATGCAAAAACCGCTCCCGCCCCACAAACCGGAAGTCATCTACCAGCGCGCCATCCGCCCCCACCGCCTGCGCCCGCACGCCAGACCCACCCGGCGTCATATCTTCCATCCGCACCTCCGGCACCAATCGCCGGCAAGACCGCACAAACTCCCGCTTCCGCAGTGACCGCCGGAACTCCGACAGCCCATTTTTCCAGTGCTGCCGCGCCATCGCCCGAAATCCCGCATCCATGAATACTTCCATCGTCTCGCCCAAGTCGAAATCCCGCCACCGATATCCCTCGCGCTGGAACGCCAGCACCGCGTTCGGCCCGGCATCCACGTTCCCCTGAATCCGCCGCGTGAAGTGCACTCCCAGAAACGGATACCGCGGATCCGGCACCGGATAAATCAGCCCCCGCACCAACTCCTGCCGCGCCGCGCCCAGATCGTAATATTCCCCGCGAAACGGAATGATCATGATCCCCGGATCATCCCCCGCCATGCGCGCTACCCGATCGCTATACAGCCCCGCGCAATTCACCACATACCGAGCCGAAAATTCCCCCGCCCGCGTTCGCACCACCACGCCATTCCCCGAAACATCGAATCCCACAACTACAGTTCCCGTTTTCACCTCCGCCCCGTGCCCCGCCGCGATCTCCGCATACTTCGCCGTCACCGCCGTATAATCCGTGATCCCGGTTGACGGCACCAGCAGCGCTCGAACTCCGCCAACATGCGGTTCGAAATCGAGCATCTCCGTCCGCTCCAGCAGCCGCAAACCCTCCAACCCATTCGCCACGCCCTGCGCGAGTAACACGTCCAGCCGCGCTGTCTCCTCCGCGTTAGTAGCCACAATCAATTTCCCGCACACCTCATAGGGAATCCCATGTTGCGAGCAGAACTCCACCATCTCCCGCGCCCCCGCCACACATAGCCGCGCTTTCAGCGATCCCGCCTTGTAATAAACCCCGCTGTGAATGACCCCGCTATTGTGTCCCGTCTGGTGCCGAGCCACTCCCGCTTCCTTTTCCAGAACCACCACGCGCAACCGCGGAAACTGCTCGCTCACCTGCATGGCAAACGAAAGCCCAACAATCCCGCCGCCAATCACCGCAATGTCATAGGTCATAAGTAGCACGTGTGGCGCGGACACTCTTGTCCGCGGCCTTTGCCTTTCATGTGGAGGGACGGGCGTCTCGCCCGTCCAGCCGCGCAAAGCACGGCAGCCCACCGAAGACGATCCTACCTTACAAGACGCCGCCCCACCGTGACGCAAGAACAATGGAATGTGACGCAAGAAAAAGGGCGCAGACATGATGTCCGCGCCCCACTCCTGCAAGAGTTTTTCTCGGCGCCCTCTGCGTCTCGGCGGTGGCTCGCCAGCGCCAGATTGCGTCCTACTGAACGATCAGCGTCACAACATCCCCGTGCGCCGCCCCACCCGCAGCCGTCGCCGTCACCGTAATCTGCGACGTGCCCACTAAAGTCGGCGCCATCACGGTCAGAAAAGCCGATCCCGCAACTGCCCCGGTCGCGGGCGTAGCCGTCACCGTCACCGGCGCCTGACTCGCCTGGCCGGGCACCACCGCCGGGGCCGTGTACATCCCCGTCGGGCCTATCGTGCCATTTCCAGTGCCCGTGACCGCCCAGGTGACGCTCTGGTTGGCCGTGAATTGTTGCTGATTGCCTCCCGGCGGCCACGAACTCGGCCAGGAACCGCCCGGCTCATCCGCAAACAACACGACTCCGTTTGGCGGATTTATCGTCACCGGTATGGTGGTGCTGCCGCTGCCCGCAACCCCGCCGCAAGAAATCAGCGCCATCAATCCAAGACCGAGGCAAATCGCCGTGATCCCTCCGTAGAGACGCGGCTGGCCACGTCTCTTTGGCCCGACCGCCGCCCGCCCGACCACCACAATCCCCACCAGCACCACCCACAAAAAGAGTGCGTAGGCACGGCCGCCCCCGAGAGCCTGCCCTGAGCGAAGCCGAAGGGTCCAGGCCGTGCGCAGCACAGCCTGCGACCCAGACTGCGTCCCTGAATTCGGCCCAATCGTCGTAATCGTCAGCGTCACCTTCACCGGAGGCGTCCCCGTTGCCCCCGCCGCAATCGTCGCCGGACTAAAGCCGCAACTAGCGCCGGGCCCCCCGGTAGTCAACGTCGGCAATCCCGAGCATGCAAAACTCACCTGGGAGCTAAACGTCCCAACCCCCACCGGAGCCGCCGCAAACGTATAGCTGGCGTTCTGTCCCGCCAACACTGCTACCGTTGTGCCGCCCGTGTCCGTCCACGTAAAGTCCGCAGCCGCTCCCGTCACCGTCAGCGTCACCGTCGCCGTCGCCGCGTTGTAGTTGGTCGTGTCGGTCGGAGTGAACGTCACGCTTAGCGTTTGCGATCCCGCTCCGAGCACCGTCCCCGATACTGGCGCGTACACAAACGTCCCCGGCACGCTCGCTGTCGCATTCAACTGCGCGGACGATAGCGCCGTCCCGTAGGTGATCGCTGGCGGCGTCGCCCACGTGATCGTCGGCGTCGCCTTGTTCACCACCAGCGTCACCGTCGCCGTCGCCGTGTTGTAGTCGGTCGTGTCGGTCGGAGTGAACGTCACGCTCAGCGTTTGCGATCCCGCTCCGGGCACCGTTCCCGATACTGGCGAGTACACAAACGTCCCCGGCACGCTCGCCGTCGCATTCAACTGCGTGGACGACAGCGCCGTCCCGTAGGTGATCGCTGAGGGCGTCGCCCACGTGATCGTCGGCGTCGTCTTGTCCACCCCTGGCAACAGGCTGTAGTTCCAAATACCGCGCCCGTACGTCGATGCCACCAGCGTCTTCGTGCCCGCGTAATTGAAAAGTTGCAGCGCCGTCACCGGAGCGTTCGGCAGAAATCCCGAAACTCCCGGACCCGGCGGCGGACCAACTTCCGTCCAACTCGGAGCGCTCGTCGCACTCACAAAAATGCCAATGTCGGTTCCCGCGTACACCAGTCCCGCTTGCGCATCCACCAGCAACGCGTTCACCGGAGCATCCGGCAACTCCGCTGAGCCCGTGCCCGTCCAGTCCGTCCAACTCGCGCCGGCATTCGCAGTCTTCCACACGTGCGAGGTGGGGAATCCCGGCGTGCTGAATCCCATGATCCCGACATATGCCGTGTTGCCGGTTCCATCGGACGAATCCATCGCGACCGTCGAAATTGCGTACCCGTTCAGATTCACATTTTGGGTTGCGTTCGCGGTCACATTCGTCATCAAACTGACGCCCGCGTTGGTCGTAACCCACACCTCGCCCCCAGGCGACCCGCTCAGCGGCCCGTATCCGTTGGTCACCGCATATACCACGGTCGAATAGCCGTTCGGCGCTGGACCGCCTGCGGCTACCGCATTGACCAGGTTGATTTCATCGCCCGTACACAAACCCGTTCCTAGCGTGTCGAAGTCATTGCTGAGTTGCAGCGGAGCCGTTCCGCTGGTGCTGATCTGCCACACCCGGCACGTTCCCACCAGCATTTCACTGCTATTCTGCGGGTCCAAAATGTAGGGAGTATCGTAAGCTCCCTGATCTCCACCCAGATCGCTGGAGCCGACAACCTGAAGAAATCCTGCGTCGTCACACGCGCTTCCCGATTCGCACTTCATAATCGTGACGTAGGGGTTAGCCGCAAACCACTCTTCCGGGTTGTTGGGATTGATCGCATTGAATCCGCCATCCCCGCCCAGCGCATTCTGCCAGGTGCTGCTGCTGGTTGCGATGCTGGTTTTAGGTGAGCCGTTACCCTGCGTTCCCCCGAGCAGAATGTCCGCGCTCGTGGGGTGCACCGAGACAGAAACAAATTCCGTCATCGAGCCCAGGGTCTGGGTGTTGCCCAGAGACTGGGGCTGGCTCAGGCTGTCAAACTGATTCGTCCCGGTACAACTCCCGGTGGTCAGACCGGAATACCCATCGAGCGTGCGGCTGATTCCCCCGTCGTGCGCGAAGTAGCCGGGGCTTGTGTCACCGACAACCATGAACCCGATTCCGTGCTGGTCCGGATGCACATGCGCCGGCGCCCCGAGCGGGCTGCATCCATAGACGTGCGTCAGATTGATCCAATCACTCAAGTTGCAGACTGGGGGCTGTTGACCTAACACCAAGGTGCACTTGTAAAGATTGATGGCGCCGGCGTAGACATCTGTTTCTCCTGCTCCATCGGGGATCGCGGACAACTCCAGGTTGTACCAACCCTGCTCTACCCCGCAGCCGCTGTTCGGCCCGAACGCATCGTCGCCGCAGTTGGCAATGCCGTTATCCGGAATCTGTGTCCAAGTCGCTCCGCCCGTAGTCGATTGCCAGATTCCCTCGTCGGCAGGCACCGGATTTCCATAGGCGTCCGGCTGCACGTCGACCACCCACACATACATCTCGTTGCGCCCCGGTACCACCGCGAGCTCGCCGCGATAGATCAGGCAAGTCGTTGCGTTCGAACTCGCCGGACACAGCGCCGATGCCAGCCCCGCAGTCGGTTGCGTAGTCAGCGGCGTGAAGTTCTGGCCACCCGTCGAGGAGTACAGCCCGTGACGCCGGATGAAAGCGTAGAACGTTCCCGTCGCCCCCTGGCTCGGGTTGTAAATTACCGCCGTCGCCGACGCGGGAACGGAACCGTCCGTGAGGGTTGCGCGGTTCCACGTCGCTCCAGCATTCAGCGAATAGTAAAGTCCGAGCACAGTCGAATTCCCATCTTCTTCCGGGCCAAGGCAGGAAAGAGGACTGTTGCCTCTAGCCGCTTCTTCCTCGCCAAGGCACAAGCCGTTGTCTCCCGCGGTTGCAGCCACGACCAGGTTGGAATTCGAGGTGCTGAAAGCGATCTTGCTGAACCCAATTCCCAAAAACGATTGCCCACTTGCCGCGCCCTGGATCGGCGGCGTCGTCCACGTCGAACCTCCATCCGCCGATCGCAGAATCCCCAGCCCATAATAAGAATCGGCCGAATTGTTCGTCTCCCCGGTTCCGACCAGAATCACGTTGCTGTTTCCCGGCTGCAAAGCAATCGCGCCCACCGCCAACGTAGGCTGATCGTCGATCAACGGTTGCCACACAACTGCAGCGGGATTGGGACTCAGACTTCCCGCGTTAATCGATTTCCAAAGACCGCCATAAGCGCCGCCCAATAGCACCGTGTTTCCGCTAGTGTCCGCGGGATCGATCAGCACCGAGGTAGCCCGCCCCGAGACCCAGTTGTAATCCTGCCCTCCATCTCCCGTAGCATCGGAAGCGAGCGGTGCCGGTCCCAGCGAAGTCCACGCGGTCGAGACAGCAGCAGAAGCGGGTGCCCCACCCAAGCTTTGCTTGGGTGGGTGGGTGGAGGACGACCCAGGTGGGAGTGTTGAATTCGCAGCCGCAGCCAAGCGTGAAGCCCGCATTGCCATCTTCTGCCGGTAAGCCCGAAACCGCAGCCCCGCCGCCGATTCTCCCCGAGGCACAGTCCGCCCCCGCTGGTTCCAGTTCCAGTGCAAGTGATCGCGCAGATAAGGGCGATCGCGCTCTTCACCGCTCGTTTTGCCGCTCTTTTGCTCGCCCTTTGCAGAAGGCGACGAGGACGGTGTTTTCTCGCCAGACTCCTGACCGAACGCGCTGCCCAAGAACCCGTTGCCGAAAACTCCACCGAAAAGAAAAATGAAAGCCACGAAGAAGATAACGAAGAAAATAAAATGAGGAGAACGCAAACCACGGCTGGCCATAAATTGAAACGCCACTCTCGCGCTGGCGCGACCTAGCGCACCCCTAGAGTTTCAACGATTCAACGAAGATTTCCACGTCCTCGAAAGTCTCCCCGTCCTTCGTAGCCATATTTTGAAAAAGCCAAGACCAAGAGCCAAAAGCTAAAAGCCAACAGCCGACAGCTGCCAATCCCGTCAACATTCGCTATACTACTGACGTATGTCCGTGATCAAAAACATCGGAGCCATAGCCACGGGAATGAGCATCACCCTGAAGGAGATGTTTCAGCCGACCATCGTGGAGAATTATCCCGACGGTCCCGGCCCCTTGAAAGGCGCAAAGTTTCAGGAACGCTATCGTGGCATGCACGTCCTGCAGCGCGACGAAAACGGACTGGAAAAATGTGTAGCCTGTTTCCTCTGCGCCGCCGCGTGTCCGGCCAATTGCATCTACATAGAAGCCGCGGAAAACACCGCTGAGAACCGAGTCTCAGGCGCCGAGCGCTACGCCCGCGTGTATAACATCGACTATAATCGATGCATATTTTGTGGGTATTGCGTGGAGGCTTGCCCGACGGATGCGATTACGCACGGACATGGATTCGAGCTGGCGACTTTCAGTGCAAGCAATCTGATTTATCGGAAAGAACAGTTGCTGGCGATTGCGCCGGCGCATATGGGCGCCAATGCCGTGTTTAACGGTGCGGAAAATGCCGGCGGCGCACCCATGGAGATGACACCGGGCAGTTAGCCGGCGTCGTTATTTCGAGCTTTTTCAACGCCGGCCCCGCGAGGGCCGGCGTTGTTGTATGAAACCGGTTCTCAGTTCCCAGTTCTCAGTCTGTGCGAGTCACTGAGAACTGAGAACTGGGAACTGAGAACGAATGTCCAACTTTCTCCAACTCGTAAAAGAACGCGTCGTCATTTATGACGGCGCCATGGGCACCAACATTCACAAGCGCAATCCAACTCTGGATGATTGGTGGGGCAAGGAAAACTGCAGCGAAGTCTTGGTGCTAAGCCGTCCGGACATTATTCGTGACATTCACGCCGACTTTCTCCGGGTGGGCTGCGACATTGTCGAAACCAACACCTTCGGGGGAACTCGCATCGTCCTCGCAGAGTTCGATCTCGCCGACCGTACCCGCGAAATCAACGTGAAAGCTGCGCAACTCGCGAGGGAAGTAGCGGAGCAGTTCTCGACCAAAGACAGACCGCGTTTTGTGGCGGGTTCCCTGGGTTCATCGAACAAGATGCCTTCGCTGGGCCACATCAGTTTCGACGATATGTTGGCGGCCTACGAAGAGCAGGCGGCGGCGCTGATCGAGGGCGGCGTCGATGTGCTGCTCATCGAGACGTGCCAGGATCTGCTGCAGGCAAAGATTGCCACGGTTGCGGTGCTGGAGGCAATGCGCAAGGCGGGCAAGCGTTTGCCGGTACAGGTTCAAGTAACGCTGCAGGAATCCGGAACCATGCTGCTGGGCACGGACATTGGCGCGGCGCTCACTGCGCTTGAGCCGTATGACGTCGACATAATCGGCCTGAACTGCGCGACCGGTCCAGCGGAGATGAATGAGGCGGTGCGATATCTGGGACTGAACTCCACCAAGCTGATTTCGGTTTTGCCGAACGCCGGACTGCCGCAGAACGTAGGCGGGCATGCCGTCTACAAGCTCTTGCCCAAAGACTTGGCGGAGTATCACAAACATTTTGTAAGAGATTACGGCGTACGCATAGTCGGCGGATGTTGCGGCACAACTCCCGACCATCTGAAAGCCGTAGTCGATGCGGTCACCGGCGTCGAACCAGCGAAACGCGATGTGAAGCCGGTAGGCGCGGCGTCAAGCGCCTACACATCAGTCCCGCTCGATCTGGAGCCCAAGCCCCTGATCGTAGCCGAGGAGATGAATACGACCACGCGGGTCGATCATTTCCGCAAGCTGGTGCAGGCCAAGAAGTACGACGACATCCTGACGCTGGCGAAAAAGCTGGCGAACGAAGGCTCGCACATGCTCGACCTGTGCTGCGCCATCGTAGGCGAAGACGAAAAGGGATACATCTCCGCCATCCTCGAAAAAATCGCGACCCGCGTGCCGGCGCCGGTGCTGATCGACAGCACCGAAGCCGACGTGGTGGAAGAAGCGCTGAAGCGCATTCCCGGCAAAGCCATCATCAATTCCATCAACCTCGAAGACGGCGAGAAGCGCACGAGTAAAGTCCTGCCCATGGCGAAGCGTTATGGCGCGGGCGTGATCGCTCTGACTATCGATGAAGAAGGCATGGCGCTGACCGCGGACAGAAAAGTTGCAATCGCGCATCGCATCTTCGAGTTGGCCACACAAAAGTACGGCATCCGTCCAGTGGACTTGCTCTTCGACGCGCTGACGCTGCCGATTTCGACGGGCCAGGAAGAATACCGGACGGCAGGCATCGAGACTTTGAAGGCGGTGAAGCGCATCCACGACGAACTGCCGGAAGTGAAAACGGTGCTCGGCGTCAGCAACATCAGTTTTGGGCTGGACGCTTATCCGCGGCGGGTTCTGAACTCTGTGTTTCTGCATGAGGCGGTCGAAAACGGGCTGGATGTTGCCATCGTTAATTACACGAAGATTTATCCGCTGTACAAAATTCCGGCGGAAGAAGTGGAACTGGCCCGCAAGCTGATTTACCAGGACCGGTCCAATGGCGATCCGCTGCAGATTTACATGCAGCATTTCGCGGGCGTGAAAGGCAAGGCGCAGGCGCAGACCACGGCGCACGTCGAAACCCTCTCGATCGAAGACAAGCTGAAGTACGCGATCATCAATGGCGAAAAGTCGGTGGGCGAGGGCCAAACCAAACGCAGCCTGGAAGAGTTGCTGGAAGAGGCGCTAGTCCCCTACACACCGCTAGACCTGATAAACACAGTGCTGCTCGACGGCATGAAGACGGTGGGAGACTTGTTCGGAGCGCGCAAGATGCAGTTGCCGTCGGTGCTCGATTCAGCGGGAGTGATGAAGGCAGCGGTCGCCTATCTAGAACCAAAGATGGAGAAGAAAACCGGATCGCAGCAGAAGGGTACGATCGTGCTTGCCACGGTGAAGGGCGATGTGCACGACATCGGAAAGAATCTTGTCGATATCATCCTGTCGAACAACGGATTCAAAGTTGTGAACCTGGGAATCAAGCAGGCGGGCGACACGATCATCCACTCCGCGCAAGAGCACAAGGCGGATGCCATCGGACTGAGCGGCCTGCTGGTGAAGTCGACGCTGGAGATGAAGTACGTAATCCAGGAACTGGAACGGCAGAAGCTGGAGTTTCCGGTCATCTGCGGAGGCGCGGCCCTGACCCGCAAGTATGTAGAAGACGACCTGCGCCGCGAGTATTCGAACGCCGTGTTCTACGGAGAAGACGCATTCGCGGGCCTGCACGTGATGGAGGATCTGGCGGCGGAGGACGGCAAACGCGAGGCGCGTCTGCAGGACGGCAGGACGGTGAAGGATTACGCGAAAGCGGCGGCGGTGGATGAAGAAATCGGGCCGGTGTTCTCGGAGCGCAGCGCCGTGGTGACGGATGCGCCGAATATTCCAGAGCCTCCATTCTGGGGCGTGCGAGTGGTGAAGGATTACGATCTGCGGGAGGTTTTCAATTACATCAACGACACGGCCTTGTTCAAGAATCAGTGGCAACTAAAGACGGCATCGCAGGAAGATTACGCTCGCCTGGTGGAGGAGAAGTACCGTCCGATCAAGAAGACGCTGGAAGAAGAAGTGATAGCCGCAGGCTGGTTCGAGCCAAAAGTAGTCTATGGATATTTTCCAGCACAAGGCGACGGCAATGAAGTAGTAGTCTACGACCCCAGCTCGTGGAGGGAGTGTGGGGACGGGCGCCCTCACCCGTCCCAGCCGAGCGAAGCTCGGCAGCAGCCGCGAGCTACCGAGCTCCTCCGCTTCACCTTCCCGCGCCAAAAGGAAGGCCGCCGCCTGTGCATCTCCGATTTCTTCGCCGCGCCGTCCTCGGGAAAGATGGATGTGATTGGCCTGTCGCTGGTGACGATCGGCCCGAAAGCCTCGGTCGAGACGCAGCGGCTGTTCGAAGGCGGAGAATACACGCGCTATCTCTATCTCCACGGCCTAAGCGTGGAGACGGCGGAGGCGCTAGCCGAATTCCATCATAAGAAGATGCGAGAAGAGTTAGGCATAGCGGCCGAGGACTCGCCGCACATTCGCGATCTCTTTCATCAGAAGTATCGCGGATCGCGCTATTCCTTCGGCTATCCGGCGTGCCCGAATCTGGAGGATCAAACAAAGCTATTCGCGCTGCTAAAGCCAGAGGAGAACGTAGGCGTCCGGCTGACTTCGGGCTTCCTGCTGGAGCCGGAGCAGAGCACGTCAGCGATCGTGGTGCATCATCCGGGGGCGAAGTATTTTGTGGTCTAGGTCCCTATCTTGACATTTGGGAGCCGTCTGGTCAGCATAGAGGTCAGCTCCGAGGAGGCAGCCCATGACAGTAACGCTGAATCTGAATTCCGAAGTCGAAAAAGGACTCACCGCTCGCGCGCGTGAGCGCGGCGTGTCGCTGGACGACTACCTCCAGGAGATCGTGGCGAGAGAAGCCGGTGTTCCTGCGTCCTCACCGTCTTCGACCAAGGCAAAGAACCTCTCCGACCTACTGCTCAACTCCCCGTTTGCCGGGGCGAGCCTCAACCTGGAGCGCTCCCCAGACTATCCCCGCCCGACCGAACTTGAATGAACGGCTTTCTGATCGATACCAACGTCTTGTCCGAGTACAACCGGCCAGGAAGCCCCAACGCCGGTGTCAAGCGGTGGCTGGAAATCACTGCGCGTGAACTACAGCACGTCAGCGTCATTACCCTGGCGGAAATCCAGAAGGGAATCGAACTACTCGACGAGGGCAAGCGCCGCACTCAGCTTGAGCAGTGGCTTACGCAAGATCTGGAGGCGTGGTTTTCCGGCCGCGTTCTTTATGTGGACCGTCAGGTATCGCGACGCTGGGCCTCGCTCGTGGCGCAAGGCGTGCGACGGGGGAGACCTTTTCCCACGATCGATTCACTGATCGCGGCAACCGCCCTTGCGCATGATCTGACAATCGTGACGCGCAACGTCCGAGACTTTGAGGGTACCGGCGCAGCGAGCCTCAACCCCTGGTCATAATGAGCGCGCCGGTGGTCATGGTGCATCATCCGGGGGCTAAGTATTTTGTGGTGTGAGTTCGGAAGCCGGGTGCCCCATCCTTCCGCGTTTCTTGCGGAAGGGTGGGACTCCGCGCCGTCTTTCCCTGGGGACTTCGCGTCGAATACCCCCAGCAAGGAACACAATTCTAACGAAAGGACCGGGATTCTCGAATGCATTATCTTCTGTTCTACGAGGTAGGCGAGGACTACGTGACCAGGCGCGCGCAGTATCGCGATGCCCACCTCGAAAAAGCGTGGCAGGCTAGCGAACGCGGAGAACTGGTGTTGGGCGGAGCGTTGTCGAATCCGGTAGACGGCGCCATGTTGCTGTTCAAGGGTGACTCGCCCGAGGTCGCGGAGAAGTTTGCCCGCGCCGATCCGTATGTCACCAGCGGCGCCGTCAAGCGATGGCACGTTCGCGAATGGAATACTGTCGCGGGACAAGATTCCGCGACTCCCATCAGGCCGAAACAAGCGGCCCCCGCCTCGGCCAAAAGCATGATCTTAAGAATGTGGAGAGGACGCGCGACCCCCGAAAAATCGGGCCAATACATACAGCACGCAACCAAGAATGTCTTCCCCGCTCTCGCCGCGATCCAGGGACATCGCGGAGCCTATCTGCTCCGACGCGCAGTTGACGGTGCAATTGAATTTGTCGTGCTGACTCTTTGGGACTCGATGGAGGCCGTTCGCAAGTTCGCTGGAGCAAAGCCTGAGCAGGCCGTGGTAGAACCTGAAGCGAGGGCGGTCTTGACCGCCTTCGATGAGTCTGTAACTCACTTCGAGGTCGTTGATCGCACCGGCTGTGGCTCTGGCATGTAGTTCTTCCCTTTATGGACCGTGGCGCGCTGCTTGCCTTGCACACGTACCGGCCGTTTTCTTATTCCATTGTCGATCGCCGCGCGCACCATGTACCCGGACCGCGTCATCCCCGCCGCCTCTGCCAACGCATCGATCTTTTCGATCTGGCTTTCGCGCGCCGTGATGTTGACCCGCACCGTCGCATCGGGAGCATCCACCCTCACCATAAAGGCAATCGCACCATGCTTCGCCGCGTCCTTCGCAATATCGTCGAGCTTCGACGGCTCCGGCACTGCGTCTCCATCCTCGATCATGCCCTGGATATGGAGGGTCAGCGCCTCCACCGCCATGCGGCTCGCTTCATCGAGGCTCTTTCCGGCGGTGATGCAGCCCGGAAAATCGGGAAAGCTTACCCCGTAATCCGAATTCCGGTCCTTATGAAGATAGGCGATATATTCCATAACCTTGCTCTTCTGATCCGGGCACTAGTCAATACAACATACTACACACATTGCTACACACTAGAAAAAGACCGCGTGGCCGGGTGCCCACCCTTCGTTTTAGAAGGGTGAGATTCTGCGCCCACCGCGTGTAATCTCTCGCTGACTCCTGCAGCCCGCCCTCGTTGGCAGTGTCAGGAATGCTCCCGGTCTAATCTGTCAGGGATGTGCCCGGTCTGTACCACCGCTAGGTACCCCCCTACCCCCCACCCCCTCCGCATAGTCTCTGGAATCATGGGGTTAGGGACGCTTCCCGCCAAAGATTTGAGCGCAAAGGACTTATTGTCAAAGTATTCCGGAATAAGGACTTAGCTCAGCTGTCTCCACTTTTGGGTGCGGCTTCCTATCCGGCGTCACAAAAAAACTTACCATCCGGTCCTTTAGAATCATTGACTTGGCTGGAAATTCCTTTCAAATCTTTGAGTTTAAAGGATTTATTCGTAAAATATTACGGAATAAGGAGTTAGCTTGCTCGGCTCTCTCGCAGGATTTCTGCGGGGGGCTTGACAGCTGACTGCCTCAACTTCATGTTGTCAAAGAGCGCCGACTAGTGGGGCTGGAGCAGTTTCGAGGAGCGTCTTGGGGACGGGCACACCTCGACCCTGCTACAGGTCGATCTCCATTGTCGCCGACGGACGGTTGGGAGTCTGTGATGGTGCTCACTGGGCGTTTGTGATGAAAACGGGTAGAGGTCAGAGGAGACTCAGCTCTTAGCCTCGCTCCTGAGCGCCGTGATAGATCCGCAAGACTTCGATGCTCTGTCCCTTGACGCGATAGACGGCGATGTAGGGCAAGGGAGGAAACAGAAGCTCTCGGGTTCCTTCCTCGCGCCCGGCGCGGCCACGATGCGGCCACTCCTTAAGTGACTGGACGGCGGCATACACTTTGCGCACGGTCGGCTGCCGGTAATGCGGATGGTGGTCTTTGAGGTAGTCGCTAAGGTTCTGCAGGTCGGCTGCGGCAGCGGGCGTCCAGCGAATGCGCATTTTTATGGGCGCAACATCTTAGGACTGTTAGGAGCGCAACATCTGCTCCAGGCGGGCGTCCATCTCTTTTTCTTCGATGAACTCACCCCGGTCGGCCTGGGCAATACCTTCGCGCACGGCGGCACGAAAGCGGGCATCTTCTTCAAGCAGACGCAAGGCGGCGTCCTTCACCAACCGTTCGGGGTCGGTGCCTTCCTTGGTGGCAATCTGCGCAAGCTGCGCTTCCTGCTCGGGAGTGAAATGCAGTTCCATCAGCTTCAGGGTAGCGGAAGAGCTTTGCCGCAGGCAAGCTCCAAGTTGGACCTTGGTTGACGGGCACAGCTCGGCCCTGCTACAGGTCGACTCCATTGTCGCCGACGGGCGGTTGGGAGTCTGTGATGGTGCTCACTGGGCGTTTGTGATGAAAAAGGTAGACGCCAGATTGCGGCGGTCAGCGAAAGATCCCAGGCGGTGGGCTCAGAATCTCACCGTTCGAGAAACGAAGGGTGTGGGGCACAGGGCAATCGCCAGCAGGCTAAGGAACAATTAAAATTAGCCTGCAGGCATGAAGAGAGCCGTGCCCCAGAGGTAGCTCCGATGGCGTTCAAGAAAGCGCAGCCAAAGCGTTCGGTTCCGGATAGTCCGGATGAACTCTTGCGCGACCTCCCGCGTCGCAAGATTCCGGATGTTCTGCCCCACCAACGCGAGATCATGAGGAGTTATGCCGACACCGCGCTTGACGCCCCAGACGTTGCCTTCCAGCTCCCAACCGGGAGCGGGAAGACTCTGGTCGGGCTGCTTATCGCGGAGTGGCGAAGGCGGAGGAACGAGGAACGAGTTGTGTACTTGTGCACAACGAAGCAACTGGTAAATCAAGTTGTCGAGCAAGCTGAGGAAAAGTATGGGCTTACGATCCGGGGATTTACTGGTCGAACCAAGGACTACGAGCCGTCGGCGAAGGCGGATTATAAGAACGCTGACCGGGTAGCTGTAACTACGTACACAAGCCTGTTCAATACGAACCCATTCTTTAGCGACGCCGACGTGGTCATTGTCGACGACGTGCACGCAGGTGAGGGCTATGTATCTGGACTCTGGTCAGTGCGCGTTGAACGCGTGAAACCCGAACACAGCGCCCTGCACACGGCATTGAGAAACGTGATAAAGCCTCACCTCGACCTAACGACTTTCGCACGTTTGGAGGGCAGATGGGACAGCGCCTCGGATCGCCGCTGGGCCGACAAGCTGCCGACACCCGAGTTCGCCGAACTTCGAGCAGAAATCGCTGAGGTGCTTGACGCCCATGTGGAGGGGACCGACCTAAGGCATCCTTGGTCGATGATCCGTGATCACCTCGCCGCGTGTCAGTTTTTTTTCTCGTCACAGGAGATACTAATCCGCCCCTTGATTCCGCCGACCTGGATGCACTCGCCCTTTTCGGACCCGAAGCAGCGCATTTACATGTCCGCAACTTTAGGGTCGGGAGGGGACCTAGAACGAATGGTGGGTCGGCATCCTATTCAACGCCTCCCCGTGCCGAAGGGCTGGGACCGACAAGGGGTCGGTCGGCGTTTCTTTATTTTCCCGGACATGTCTCTGAAGGAGGATGATGTCGCTTCGCTCCGACGCGAACTGATGAAGGTTGCGGGACGAAGCCTCGTCTTGGTTCCAACTGACCGGATGCGCGAAGAAATCGCGAGCGATGTTAAGAAGAATCTTGGTTTCAAAACCTTCGATGCGACCGATATTGAAGACTCGAAAAAGCCATTTGTTACGAGTAAGGAGGCAGTAGCGATCGTGGCTAGCCGATACGATGGTATTGACTTCCGCGGAAACGAATGTAGGTTGCTTTTTATCGAAGGGCTCCCGAAGGCCGCCAACTTGCAAGAACGATTTCTTATGGCACGAATGGGAGCGACCATCCTGTTCAATGAGAGGATTCAAACCCGCATTCTCCAAGCGATCGGCCGGTGTACGCGTTCCCTGGAGGATTTTTCTGCGGTTGTTGTCTCCGGGGATGAGCTGCCCGAGTACCTGACCGATGTTAAACGCAAGAAATTCCTGCATCCTGAGCTACAGGCCGAGCTATCCTTCGGCGTCGATCAGTCAAAAAACGCTTCCGCCAAAGACATGATGGAGAACTTCAAAATTTTTCTGGAAAACGGAGAGGATTGGGAGAATGTCAACCAGCAAATTGTCGCGGCGCGGAGGCAAGAGGTCCAGAAGGCCTTTCCGGCCATGGGGGACCTCGGTCGAGTAGTTGCGAACGAAATCGAATTCCAGAGCCACCTGTGGCAGGCAGATTACGAATCGGCTATGGCGTCCGCGGAATGTGTGCTTGGCGGGTTGGACGCATCGGAATTAAGGGGATACCGCGCATGGTGGCACTATCTTGCAGGTTCCGCGGCATGGCTCGGCGCCGAAGGCGGGACGTCGGGCCTGTCACTGAAGGCTCGCGCCCAGTTCGATCATGCCAAGTCCGCCACTCGTGGGATCCCGTGGCTTGTGGGTTTAGCTCGGTATCAGGCTGACCAGGACCAAGCGGCGGTGGACGATACGGTGCTTATGGGCCAGATCGAAAGGGTTGAAGCGATACTTGCGCGCCTCGGAACCGTGCACGACAGGTCGTTCGCGCTGAGGGAAAAGGAGATTTTGGAGGGGCTGGCATCCGAAGACGATTTCGAACAGGCTCACAAACTTCTGGGCGAAATGGTCGGATTCGAGGTGGGCAAGGTCGAGGAAGAAGGCTCGCCGGACCCCTGGTGGATCGCGGGGGATGCGTGCCTCGTGTTCGAGGATCACGCAGGGGCTCAGGAAAGCTCAACTCTAGACGTGAAGAAGGCTCGGCAGGTATCCTCTCACCCAGCCTGGATGGTAGCAAACGTTCCGGCAAGCCAGAACGCCAAGATCTTGCCTGTTCTGGTCACGCCGGTGAAAAAGGTATCCTCAAAGGCAGTCGCGCACCTTACCGGCGTAGCACTATGGCCGGTGAAGGATCTGCAGCAATGGGCGCAAAACGCCCTTGCCACGCTGCGGCAGGCTCGAAAGACGTTTTTCGAGTCCGGAGACCTCACGTGGCGCGAGAACGCAGCGGAACTCTTCCAGCAAAACGATCTATCCGCGCGACCTCTCTTTGACAAACTTAGGAAAATGCCAGCCGCCAAGTATCTCAAACCCGAGTAGCCCGGTGCCCCCACCCTTTTCGCGCACTTTGCGGGAAGGGTGGGTGATGGGGATCATCGGCGCACTCCACGGTCGAGGGGGCTGCAGGAGTCGGCGAAAAGATCACACGCGATGGGCGCAGAATCCCACCCTTCACAAAACGAAGGGTGGGGCACCCGGCGTCCCGTGGAGTCCCGCCCCTTGGAAAGAACACTGGGAGCGGGTCACCCGGCATCCAAAAATCAGAGTCAAAGGCAGCGGACAGGAGTGTCCGCTCTACACGGGTGTTGGGCGTCAGGAATGTCCCCGGCCGTGCGGATGAGAGGGCGGTTACTAACTTTCTTCCACGTACTCCGCCTCTGTAGGGGAAAGCGGGCGGGAGTGCATTCTGACTATCAGCAGTCCGACTAGGACTGCGCTGACCAGCATGACCACTCTAATGTAGAGGCCGGCGTGAAAGGTCTGGTCGCCGGCGGCGATTCGGACGAGGCCTGAGGTGGCGCTGATGGTGCAGAATCCGAAATAGAATTTTTCCATCCATCCGCGGGAAATGACGAAAAGCCACAACAGAATGGCGGAGACGATGGCAAAGATTCCGCAGAGTATCCAGGTGCCGCGAGAGACCGTGGACGCTACCCAGATGCCTTCGGAAGGTTGGGCGGCAACCATCTGCCTGACCGCAATCAGGAGGAACACTACGGAATGCACCAATGCGATAATGGCGCGTTTGCGGTTGGTCAGAATGGAAAATCCGCCCATGCGTACTCGTACTATGCTTGAATTGGAGGGCATGAAGCTGTGATCGGGGTCACACGGGGCGGCGGCTAGCACGAGATGAGACATCGCAGCACTATCCTGGCGACACTTTTATTAGTCGTTTCCGTCCAGAGCCTTGCCGCCGATATTCGCGTGACTGGCCGTGTGATCGATCCTCAAGGCAGGCCGGTGCCTGGCGCTAGACTACAGCTCACTCCAAGGCAACCTGGAACCACACACCAGACAACGACGGACGGCGAAGGCCGTTTCGAATTTGAGGTGACGTTAGTTGGGGAATACCTGATTAAAGCCAATGCCGACGGGTTCCAACCGGTCACGAAGGCTCTGAGAATTAGTTCCGGTTCAGCGAGCTTGGACATCCGCCTGGAGAAGATAACTTCTCGTGCTGAATCCGTGACCGTCACGGCCAATATAGATGAGACCAGCCTGACCTCGCCTGACCCGGGCCAACGTATCATAGTGAGGGAAGAAGCGCTGGACGCAAACCCTGGGCGTCCGGGAGCGCCGATCTCGATTCCGGGCGTTCCGATTGAAACCGCATCGGGCGGTATAAAAGCGCCCCAATACTTCGCACCCGGAGTAGCCGGGGACCATGGCGAGCCGATTGCACAGTACATAGCAGTGGGCAGCTATCTCGTGCCCAACAATCTATCGGCCAATGCCCACGGCAATGGCTATTCCGACCCGAACATACTTGTTGCAGAGGTTCTGGAAGGCGTTCAGGTCGATGGCGGAGCCTTCAACGTGCGAGAAGGGAATCACTCCGTGAATCTCGCGGCAACGTACGCGCTGCGGTCGCACCTCGATCCGTTCCTCACCGTCACCGCGGATTACCGCGACCTTGACGTGGTTGCGGGATGGAGCCCGTCGTCCGATTCCTTTCTGGCCTTTGAAGGCTCTTATGGCAACGGCTTTCTCGATCGGCTGGAGCACCGGCAGCAATACAAATTCAACGGTCAGCGCGTCTTTCTTGTCGGCCAGCACAAGCTGACCTTACTTGGGATCGGGTATTACGGTTTCTCCTACGTTCCGGGACTTGTCCCGATCTTTGCATTAAATCAATGGAACATTAATTACCCGAATCTCGGCGACACCATCGATCCCCGGCAAAAAGATCAAACGCACACCGCGCTCGTGGCGTTGAACGATGTCTGGCAACTTAGTGAAAGCCAGCAGCTCCAGCTCTCCGGCTTTTTTCGCACTTATAACCTTTCCTTGTTCTCAAACTTCGGAAGCGATCTGGGCCTGATCCGGCAAAGTGAGTTTCGTACCATAGCTGGCGGAAGCGCGAACTACGTGAATAGAGTGGCGGAGTATTTTTCCTTGCTGGGAGGGTTCGACTACGAGCGTGAAGCTCCGCGCCGCGACGATCTTGACAGTTACGGGTTTCTCAATCGGAGCAACCCCAGTTACTACGGACCGTTCATACCTGAGGACGGAAACAACATCACCATAGGATCGTTGACACCCTACATTGCCGCTGACGGCGCTCTGACCCGTTATTTTCGCTACTATCTCGGCTGGCGTCGCGATGAAATCAATGTCAATAACCAGGATCTTGTAATAACTCCTCAGGACCCAAATGATTCGTTTCAGAAATGGGTGGGCGTCAACTCACCCAAGGCGACCGTTTCCTTTCTTCCCAAGGAATCGTGGTACCTTCCCCTCATCTCGCTCAGCTTCGGCCAGGCTTTCTTTACAGAAGACCCGCGGACCGGGTTGGGAACAGGCTCAGGCACTCCGGCGAGCGCCGTTGGCAGTCCGGTGGCTACGACGCATTCCTATCAGCTCGTCACCAGCAAAACCATCCGCAACACGGATTTCAAGCTTACTCTCGGCCACGTCACCAGCAGCGCGGAGGTGGGAAAACTCGATCCCGACGACGGATTACAGTTTGATTTGGGACCCAGCCGGCTTCGATCTATGACCATTGCGGTGCGGCACAATTTTGGCCAAGGTTCGCTGCTGGCAACTTTCTCTAAAGCTGATGCGCGGATTCTCGGCTTTGGGTCCGTTGGGACCCCGCAGTATGTTGCCCCGCAGCCGACTCCCGAAGCGCCCCGTACCATCTTCGATCTGCTGGGCACGGTGCAGAAACTTCCGTGGCATCTCGAAGCGCGCGGCGAATTTGAATACGTCGGCGCCAAGCCGCTCGGCACCGGATGCGAGCCCAACCCGAATGCGAAATGCACAGGAATTCCCGTGAAGGAATTGCGTGGGGCCGTGGTTCGGCCTTTCATGAATGCGCGCCTAACGGCTGGCGTGGATTTTCTCATTGCCAGCGGCTACACGGGTCAGACCACGGAAAGTTTCTATCCGCAGACCGTCATACAAGAAGTCGTGGGAGTTCGCCTGCCATCTTATGCCAGCGTGACCCTAACCTACAGGTTTGGGCGGACTGGCGCACCTTAGTACTCATATGGCGTGGACTTATGCCACGGACTTGCAGGACACTACACAAGGGAGAGCACTACGCCATTGAGAGTTACCGAAAGTGACGCTATGAAAATCGACAAACTGCTCAAGCGCTACCGCATCGAACACGGGAAACACTTCAGCCTCAAGGATCACGACCCTGCGGACACGCACGGGCTGGGGTCCGAGCTGAAGCCGCAGTCAAAGGAACTGCTGGCGAACGGCGTCAAAGAAATGAGCCGGCTGCAGGACACTCTGGCGGCACAGGATCGTTGGGGCCTGCTGCTGATTTTTCAGGCCATGGACGCGGCCGGGAAAGACGGAACGATCAAGCACGTCATGGCGGGCGTGAATCCACAGGGAGTTGACGTTTGGGGGTTCAAGGCGCCGTCAACAGAAGAATTGCACCACGGCTACCTGTGGCGAACGTCGAAGTGCATGCCGGGGAGAGGTCAAATCGGTATTTTCAACCGGTCGTATTACGAGGAAGTGCTGGTCGTCCGCGTCCATTCCCAGATTCTGGAGAACGAGAAACTGCCGAAGCCACTGGTCACGAAGCGTATCTGGGAGGAGCGCTTTGAAGATATCAATAACTACGAACGCTACGCTACCCGCAACGGCATTGCAGTGGTTAAGTTCTTCCTGCATCTTTCCAAGAAAGAGCAGAAGCGCCGGTTCATGGAACGGCTCGACACGCCGGACAAGAACTGGAAGTTTTCTTCCGCCGATGTGAGGGAACGCCAATTCTGGGACGCATATCAGGAAGCGTATGAGGATATGATCCGGCGCACCGCGAGTAAGCACGCGCCCTGGTACGTTGTGCCGGCAGACAACAAGTGGTTCACAAGATTGGTGGTCTCGCAAGCTGTGGTAGATGCGTTGAAGGGTATGGACTTGAAGTATCCGAAGGTGAGCGGCGAAGAACGGGCTGCGCTGGCGCAAGCGCGCAAGCAACTCGAGAATGAGTGAGGCGCGGGACTTGCGGCTGTCGGCTTCCGTGCTTGTCAGCCGTCCCGGTTCGGTACAATAGCCGCTGTGCCGGAAATCAAGGTTGACCGTGCTCAGACGCTGGCGAAGGTCGCCATGTTCTCTGGGCTCAGCGAATCTGAGCTCGCTTTCTTGGCGCAGGGGGCTGTGCCTCGGCGCTTTTCTCCTGGCGAAACCGTTTTCAGCGAGGGCGAGCCTTGCGCGGGACTCTACGTGGTCGAGTCCGGACACATCCGCATCTTCAAGAGCTCGGCCAGCGGACGCGAGCAGGTACTCAGCATCGACGGGCCAGGCAGTTCCGTCGCCGAGGTACCAGTCTTCGATGGCGGGAACTACCCGGCCTCGGTGACCGCGGTCGACCACGCCACGTTATTGTTTATCAGTAAGCAGGACTTTCAGGCGCTTTGCCTGGCTCATCCGCAAGTTGCGCTCAAAGTGCTGCGCGTGGTCGGCGCTCGGCTGCGACGGCTGGTGGGGATCATCGAGGAACTCTCATTTACGACGGTGCGGCACCGGCTGGCTTCCTTCCTCTTGCGTCTTGCCCGCACCGAAGGCAAGCGCACGCCTGATGGAGTGGAAGTCGCGTTGCCGGCCAGTAACCAGGAATTGGCGTCGCAGATCGGGACCGTGCGCGAGCTGATTTCCCGGAATCTTTCAAGATTCCAATCCGAAGGCCTGGTTAAGATCGAGGGACGCAGCGTGATCATCCACGATCAGAAGGCTTTGGAAGCCGAACTTCAATTGGACGAATAGCTCTGCTCGGGACTTTCCAATGGTTCCCAAAGCGGTTTGACTCGCCGTGACAAAAGTCATCGGCACGCCGCCGCGGTTCCATTAACCTCACAACATCAGGCGCGCCGCACTAAGAAAGTTGGAAGGAAATGGAGCGGCCGCACCGAGGAGAATACTTATGAGCGTGATCACTGAGAAAACCGTGCGGGAATTGGCCGTGGAAAACCCCGCTGCAACCCGGGTTTTTGAGAAGCTGGGCATCGACTATTGTTGCGGCGGCAACCAGTCCCTGGAACAAGCCTGCCGCGCGGCCAAATTGCCGGTGGAGCAGGTGCTGGATTCGCTCGAAATGGCGGAACAGACAACGCGGGCCGCGCAGAATATCCATGACTGGCAAGCGGAGCCGCTGGCCGATCTGATCGCCCACATCAGCAGCACGCATCACAAGTACACGCGCGAGGAGATTGCCCGCCTCGGTCCCCTGTTCGAGAAAGTATGCTCGGTCCACGGCAAGAATCATCCCGAACTCCTTAATGCTAGCGCCACCTTCGCCGGGCTGGCGCAGGAACTAGCCAACCACATGATGAAAGAAGAAAGGGTGTTGTTCCCTTACATCGTCAGGATGGAGGAAGCGGTTATTCAGAAAGAGCCTGTGCTGCCACCGCCCTTCGGCAGGGTGCAAAACCCGATCTCGATGATGGAGCATGAACACGATTCCGCGGGCAACGCATTGCGTGCTATGCGCCAGGCCAGCCGCGGTTACGCCACACCGGACGACGCGTGCATCAGCTACCAGACGCTCTACAAGGCCTTGGCTGAATTCGAGGCCGACCTGCATCAGCATATTCACCTTGAAAACAACATCCTGTTCCCGCGAGCGATTGCGATGGAACCGGCGCAGTAACCGACTAGAAACGGCGAGTGGCCTCCTACACAGAGTCAAAGGCCGCGGAGAGAGCCTGCCGCCGAGCGAAGTTCAGAAAGTGCCCGCGACCCCACGAAACCCAGCTGCACGAACCTGTCGCCATATTGGGATGCACCTGTTTCCTTTTGACAGGAGGTTTGTGGTCGGGCAGAATAACGACTATCCGTAGTGTCGGGAACACTTAATCCACAACTTTGAGAGGAAAAACTATGACGAAGACGATTGTAGTTGCGGTTCTTTCTGTGTGTCTGTCGTTTGCTGCCGGGGTCGCGGTTGCCGATAAGGTTCATGACTGGCACGACCTGGAGACGGCCCAGAAACACGTGCAAGAGGCAATCCATGAGATGGACAGGGCCCGCGCAGCCAACCATTACGATATGGCTGGGCATGGCGCGAAGGCGCAAGAGCACCTGCATGCGGCGGATCGCGAGCTGCACGAAGCGATCGAGGCTATGCGGGCACACTAGGAGCTGTCAGGTATCAGTCATCACCTATCAGATGAAGCTTTCTTGACGGCTGATTTCTGTTTTGCGGTTGTTAGAAAAGGCGCGGGCCTGTTCCCGCGCTTTTTTGTTGTGCACGTCCTCCTATGGACACGGGTGCGAGGAGGGGCACCCTCCGCCGGAGAATGCGGAGGGTGCGTTGTGGGCGGGCTGTATTCGCGAGAGCCGATCGGGAGCTGCGCGGGCAATAGTGCCCGTGCCTCACGAGCCGATCAGGCGACTAGCGACAGGGGCATGTTGCTCAACTGGGAGGAGCCTTCGCTGCCGAGGGCGAACTGTTGCAGTTGTTGCTGCAGGGTAGCGTAGGCCTGTTGAGCGCCGGCAAGGTTGCTGGAGGTGAGGCTCTGGCCGATCTGGTTGAGATCCTGGAGCAGGGAATTCTGGCTGCTCGAGTCTCCGCTTCCGCTTCCGCTGCTGTGATGGTGGTGATGGTGAAACTGGGTGGTTGAGGAATTGTTCTGGAGATCCTGTTGGGCGGTGGAGAAATCCTTTTGCGCGGCGGAAAGGTTGCCGGACTGGAGATCGCTGCCGAGCTGGTTGAAAGCTTGCGCAACGGGGGTGGAAGTGGAGCCACTAGGAGTGGGGCCAGTAGTAGTGGCGGGTTGCGAAAAGGCTGCCTGCAAGGTGGCGAAATCGGACTGCGCGGCCGACAGGTTGCCGGACTGGAGCGCCTGGCCGAGCTGTTGCAATTCCTGTTGGTAAGGATTGCTGGCGGCGCCGATTTGGTATTGATTGGAGCTACTGTTCAAAATCGCGGAGATGGACATTGATGTACCTCGATGTAAAGTTTGTAAGCGTTCGACGGGGAATTCGCTGGCGGGAAGATTGGCGTTCGTAGCCGGCGAAGTTCCGCGTGAACCTGGCGGTGTTGGAGCACGCACGATTCCATTTGGCGCGGGGAAGGGTGCTGAAGAAATGGTGGAGCGTTTTACCGTGGTTGCGGTGAATGGCGCTTGGCGAGATAGCGCGGTGCGTCGGCGGGTGGGCAAAGCGTGCCGGCTTGGCGGAGGCAAGAGTTGCCGGGCTGGCAAGTGTGTCCGAACCTACCCGGGAACTAACTTAATCAGAGTTTCCTAAACCCCTTCTTGAAACCGAATCCAGAAACAGTAAACTTGTCGGCATGGCGCGAAACTTCAAAGACTTGACGGAGCGCGAAATTCTGGCGCTAGCGATTTCACTGGAAGAAGAAGATGGGCGAGTGTACTCGGATTTTGCCGACGGGCTGCGGGAGACCTATCCGGCGACGGCGAAGCTGTTCGATGACATGGGAGCAGAGGAGTCGGGGCACCGGGTTTCGCTTATCGATACCTATCGGGCGCGCTTCGGGGAACATATTCCGCTGATCCGGCGGCAGGATGTGAAGGGGTTTGTGCAGCGGAGGCCGATGTGGCTTAAGCGTCCTTTGAAGATTGCCGAGGTGCGGAAGCAGGCGGAGATCATGGAGTTGGAGACGCGCCAGTTCTATCAGAAGGCGATGGGGCAGGTGACGGATGCGGGGGTCCGGAAACTGCTGGGGGATCTTGAGGAGGTCGAGCGCAAGCACCAGGTGGCGGCGGAGGCGATGTCGGAGAGTATCACTCCGACGGTCAAGAAGACGGAAGACGAAGCGCAGCGGCGTCTGTTTGTCTTGCAGATTGTGCAGCCGGGGCTGGCCGGGCTGATGGATGGGTCGGTATCGACGCTGGCTCCGGTATTCGCGGCGGCGTTTGCGACGAGGAGCAGCAACGATGCATTTCTGGTGGGCCTCGCGGCATCGATTGGGGCGGGAATTTCGATGGCGTTCGCGGAGGCGCTGTCGGATGACGGATCGTTAACAGGGCGCGGGCGTCCGGTGCTGCGCGGTTCAGTGACGGGATTGATGACGGCGGCGGGCGGAATTGGACATACGCTTCCTTTCTTGATTAAAGATTTCCATGTGGCGTTTCTTGCGGCGGTGATTGTGGTGGCGATGGAGCTAGCGACGATTGCGTGGATTCGGAACCGGTTTATGGATACTCCGCTGCTGTCGGCCGCGTTTCAGGTGGTGGTGGGCGGAGTTTTGGTGTTTGCGGTGGGGATTTGGATTGGCAGCTCTTGAATTTGTAATTGAGTAATTTGTAATAGCCAAGACTTGACCTTGCACACCACGCTGTCGGATGGGGTCGCTCCTGTCAGACTGTAACAGTGTTTCTTGAGCGTAATGGCTGAAGGGGCGAACAGACGGCGCAAGCTTGTGCTAACGCCTGATAGCGTCAGTTGACTCGCTGGCGCATAATGCTGGCATGAATCGGGCGGCTAATTGGAAGAGACTCGTCATCGCCGTTTTCATAGGAAGCGCTCTCACGATGGCACTCGCCGTTCTTCAGCATCGATTCAAGGCAGGTTCCATTCCCGACCTACTCTGCGAAGTGCTATTGCTTCCCGGAGAGCTAATCGCCACGCCGTTCCATGACAGGGGCAATGCAAGCCCGGAATTTCTGTGGCGTTCCCGCAGCGCAACGGCTGCGATATTGAGCGGAATTGCTTGGTGGATTTTGCGTGGCCCTCGTCCTCTTTCGAACCGATCTTCCACTGAAGGTCAATGAGTGAAATCGCCCGTGGGTGTTGAAAAAGTACGTCAGCGGAACGGCTTTTTCGGCTGCGAGTGCCGCTGCCAAGTTTTTCTTCCCTCTGTTCGGCTAAGCGGTAGCTGGCAGAACCGGTGTTGTCGGCTGGCTGAGGAACCGCACCAGTCGCTTGATGTTCTGCGCAGCCGCTGCCAGGAAGAACTGCTCCCGAACGAACTTCAAGCGTCGTAAGCGCAAGCGGCGCAGTCCGATCTGATTCTTCAGTTCCGCAAACAAAGCCTCGACTTTCTTTCGCTGTCGTTGCGCCGTGGAAAACTCGGGGGTGTTCGCCAACTCCCGTGCGCGTTGTCGTGCCGACTCATGGATGTGAATGGCGAGATATTTATATCGTCCACTCGTGCACTGCGCTTTTTGCGAGCAGGCTCCGCAGCGTTTCGCGCTGCCGATATAGGCATGGGCACGATTGCGAACGTTCAAGCCAACGTAGTTCAGTTGCTCTCCCGCAGGACAACGGTAGCTGTTGCTCTCCGGCTGATAGGTAAATCGCTCCGGGCCATAGCCGGGATTGTTCTTTCGCAGAGCACTGTCTCGCGTGCGCATATAAGGGGTGATGCCGCGATCCAGCAACCATTGCAGAAACTCCCCATTGCCATAGGTCGTATCGGCTGCTATGGAGGCTGGCTTTCCTCCTTGTCGCTGGACAAAGCGGATGATCATGTCCTGTGCGGCCACCGTCTCCTGACTCATGCGGGCCGCCGTCGCTTGTACACCCACGACCACGCAACTGTGATTGTCCACGAGATAGTTGTCGTAGTATCCCAGCCGGGCAGGCGTTCCGCCTTTGGTGGCATAGGTGGAATCGGGATCGGTCGTCGACACTTGTTCTTGCTTATTCACCGGTTCTTCCACCGGGTTCTGCTGTTCCACCTCCTGCAGATACTGACGCAGCGTGTAATGGACCTCTGCAGCTTCCATCAACTGCTCGCGTGGAATGCGGCTCTCCTTGGCCGCATTGGCTTCCACGAAGCTTCCGTCCACCGACAGGTTGTCGCCGCGCACCAGCCCTACCTCCACACACTGCTGCACAATCTGTTCAAACAACTGCTCGAACAACTTCGACTCTTGGAATCGTCCGTGCCGGTTCTTGGAGAACATCGAGTGATGCGGAATCTCTTCATCGAAACTCAGCCCCGTGAACCAGCGCCACGCCAGATGCATGCGCAGTTCCTCGACCAGTTTGCGCTCGCTGGTGACACCGTACAGGTAACCAATCAGCAGAATGCGCAGCAGAAGTTCGGGATCAATCGAAGGTCGGCCCGTGTCGCTGTAGCTCTCCTTCAATCGCTCCCGCACAAAGTCAAAGCTGACGTGTTTATCGATCAGCCGCAGCAGATGGTTTTCAGGAACCTGGTCTTCCAGACGGAAGTAGTAGAACAGCGACTCTGAGCGAGCGTGGTGTCCCATCATGAGCAGCAGGCCTCCGAGCATGGCGATGAACAGCAGCATCAAGAACTCTCGCCTGCTTATAACCGGAACCTTGCTTCACCACAAGCATCAACTCAGGCACTTTTTCAACAGCCACGAACGATTGCGACAGTTGTTGACCCCACACTGGTATTCTTGTGGATATGGTCGACTCTCTCCACGAAGCCTTATCGTGTTTGCAAGCAATTGATGATGTACGCGGGGCCGACGAGTTCGCCCTACGAGCCGTTTGGTACATCCATGCGGAGGGGTGTTTAGAGCGAGTGGTCTTCGGGTTTGGCACGCTTTTCCTTTCAGTTGCCGCCAATGACGAGGACGACACAGTGAAGGTCTGGACTTCGGGACGAGCTGACTTCGACACCGCGCAAGCCAGTGACGTGACACAGAGCAGACCGTGGAGCAGTTTCGTAGGAAAATCGCTGGGATGGGGATGGATAACGGTCAACCAGCAGGGATATTGTGACGGGATGATGTTGAGCTTTGCTGGTATCCAACCCCAAGTTTGTCTAAACATGGTGGCTTCATCAGTCAAGGTGTCTGAAATCAGCCTGATTTCAGGGCAGCCTTGATAACTGTTGAAACATCTCGTGGGTGTTGAAAAAGTACGTCAGCGGAACGGCTTTTTCGGCTGCGAGTGCCGCTGCCAAGTTTTTCTTCTCTCTGTTCGGCTAAGCGGTAGCTGGCAGAACCGGTGTTGTCGGCTGGCTGAGGAACCGCACCAGTCGCTTGATGTTCTGCGCGGCCGCTGCCAGGAAGAACTGCTCCCGAACGAACTTCAAGCGTCGTAAGCGCAAGCGGCGCAGTCCGATCTGATTCTTCAGTTCCGCAAACAAAGCCTCGACTTTCTTTCGCTGTCGTTGCGCCGTGGAAAACTCGGGGGTGTTCGCCAACTCCCGTGCGCGTTGTCGTGCCATGGATCGTCTCCTGACTCAAGCGGGCGGCGGTCGCTTGTACACCCACGACCACGCAACTGTGATTGTCCACGAGATAGTTGTCGTAGTATCCCAGCCGGGCAGGCGTTCCGCCTTTGGTGGCATAGGTGGAATCGGGATCGGTCGTCGACACCTGTTCTTGCTTATTCACCGGTTCTTCCACCGGGTTCTGCTGTTCCACCTCCTGCAGATACTGACGCAGCGTGTAATGGACCTCTGCAGCTTCCATCAACTGCTCGCGTGGAATGCGGCTCTCCTTGGCCGCATTGGCTTCCACGAAGCTTCCGTCCACTGACAGGTTGTCGCCGCGCACCAGCCCTACCTCCACACACTGCTGCACGATCTGTTCAAACAACTGCTCGAACAACTTCGACTCTTGGAATCGTCCGTGCCGGTTCTTGGAGAACGTCGAGTGATGCGGAATCTCTTCATCGAAACTCAGCCCCGTGAACCAGCGCCACGCCAGATGCATGCGCAGTTCCTCGACCAGTTTGCGCTCGCTGGTGGCACCGTACAGGTAACCAATCAGCAGAATGCGCAGCAGAAGTTCGGGATCAATCGAAGGTCGGCCCGTGTCGCTGTAGCTCTCCTTCAATCGCTCTCGCACAAAGTCAAAGCTGATGTGCTTATCGATGAGCCGTAGCAGATGATTTTCAGGAACCTGGTCTTCCAGACGGAAGTAGTAGAACAGCGACTCTGAGCGAGCGTGGTGTCCCATCATGAGCAGCAGGCCTCCGAGCATGGCGATGAACAGCAGCATCAAGAACTCTCGCCTGCTTATAACCGGAACCTTGCTTCACCACAAGCATCAACTCAGGCACTTTTTCAACAGGTACTCTCGATTACACTCAAAATCCCCCGATTGTGTCCGATTCCTGGTGCCTTGCCAACCCTGTCCGCAAGATCGAGTTCGAAAACTATTACAAGTAATTTGTAATTGGTAATTTGAAAGAACAAAGTTAAAAGAAAAACTCTGCGTCCCAGCGGCCTTGGCGGTGATCTATTTTAGGAACGATCGCGTTTGCGCAGGGTTACGCTGCTATGGAAGCTACGGTTCGTCCTCCCGCATGGAAGACCTTGTTGGCGTTCGCCATCATTTACTTCGTCTGGGGCTCGACCTTCCTGGCCATTCGCGTGGGGGTGCGTGAGGTCCCGCCACTGGTTCTTGCCAGTATGCGGTTTGTCGTCGCTGGAGGCGTGCTCTTCGGGTGGATGCGCCTGTCCGGCACGCCGTCTCCGTCGCGTCGCGAGTGGTTTGCGGCTTCGCTTCTCGCGGTTTGCATCTTTGTGGTCGATTACGGCCTTCTGTTCTGGGCTGAACAGCGCGTGCCTTCGGGAATTGCTGCCGTGATGCTCGCAACCATCCCGGTCTTCATGGCGCTTTCGGAGATCCTCATTCTGCGCACGCAGCGGCTGACGTTGCGGCTGGCGCTGGCTCTTTTAGTGGGGATCGGTGGTGTCGGGGTTCTGGTCAGCCGGTCACTAAGCCAAAGCTTCGGCGAAGCTCCGATTGATCGTGCGGGAGCGGTCGCGCTGGTGATTGCTGCGATAAGCTGGTCGATTGCTTCGGCGCTTACCCGTAAGCTGCCACTGCCCGCGTCAAAAGTCATGAGTTCCGGAGCGCAGATGCTGGCCGGAGGAATCCTGCTGGCGCTGACGGCGGCACTCCTCGGCGAGTTTCGCGGATTTAATATTCATGCGGTCTCGCGCGGCGCCTGGTTCGCGCTCACCTACTTGATAGTGGCGGGCTCCATCGTTGGTTTTACCGCCTATGTCTGGCTCATCCATCACGAATCGCCGACGAAGGTTGGCACGTACGCTTACGTCAACCCGGTAGTGGCCGTAATCGTCGGCTATTTCCTTGGAGGCGAGACCGTCGGTCCTAGAACCCTGCTCGGAACGCTGCTGGTGCTGGTCAGCGTGGTTGTGATCACAACAACTCGTGCCCGGAAGCCCACTGCCGCGTCCTTGCCGGAACCGCTGCCGGAAGCGGCGGAAACCTAGTTCGCGATGATGGCCCACCACCATGCCAAGCTGGGAGCGCCGCCGGGAACACCTTCATGAAAATACCAGCGCGACTAGTCGATATCAGCGGATACGTATTTTGTGTCCTGGGATGTAAGTTCGCACTTGTGTCAGCGTCCGGAGTTATCGCGAGTCTGATGTATAAAGGCGGATCCATGCTGGGCGTGCACTACGCCTCGCGACCAGATGTCTTCTACGCCGCCAATTGGCTCTGGTTCAATCTGTCGGTAGGTGCCTTTGTTGGTTTCTTGGCATATAGGGCGTGGCGTTCGGTGTTTAGTTGGTTTGTGTGGCTGCCGTCAGGAGTCTTGTTGCTTCGCAGAATTATCATTCAACCGCAAAGTGTTCTGTTCGGCAATGCCGGAGACTCACTTGCATATTTTTTGTCGGCAGGGTGCAAGGAGATTTCTTTGGAGATACCCTACATAAGCGTTCGCTGTTCAGATCAATATAGTTATTCGCTGCCATTCTACGCGGCGATTGGATTCGGCTTTGGTGCGTGGTTGGGCTACCTGTACATGCGCCTAGCTTTATCGCAGTCGAAAGACGAATGATGTTTTCGGCCTGGCTCGTAGGTTGGGGCGTAGGCGTACGATGAAGCTAAGAACAAGAGCGGGACTCCACTCCACGAATACCGGCAACCACACCAACAGATAGAACTCCAGAAAGCATGAAAGCAGTATGGCTCAGATACATCATGGTTCGATGGGGTCATTTCGCTGGGGTCAGGATGTGCTCGATTTGGCGAATGTGGTTGAGATCGTGTCCGGCTACCATGCGGACGATGTGCTCGATGGATTCCTGGCCGCGCTCGGCATGATGGCCGTAGTGCTTCCACTGATCGGGGGACAGCGATTTGAGGAGCGCTAGATTTGCTTCGCGCACTACGCGGTGCAGTTCGATGGATTTGCGAGGATCGCGCTTTTCGTAGTGTCCGGCGACGACCCAGGCGTTCTGATCGTAGGCTTGGACGGGGGTTCCGGGGGCCCCGAGGATGGAGCGCATGCGCCAGCCGATTACGATTTCGACGTCAGCGAGGTGAGCGAGGATTTCGGCGACGGACCATTTGTCGAGGGCGGGGCGCTTGCGGAGTTTGGCGGTGGGGACGCCCTGGATGAGGCGAGCGAGTTTTTTTGAGGCGGCGGATTGGGCTTTGAGCGGGTCTTGTCCCTGGGCGTTGGCTAGAATGCGCTGCGTGTATTGCTGAGTGGTTTCGGACATTTGGAATCTCCTTTTTGGCTCAGCCCCTAAAGGGGCGTCCTAATTTCCAAGAACCTCGGCATTCGCTCAAGCGATTTCCTGATGCGAACCTCGCGTTCTGAGACCTCTTAACATAACTTCTAATGCAGCGCTGTACCACTGAAAAGTCGGTCATGGTCTTGTTGCTGAGCCTAGAGCTTCGAGCAAGCCAGTTGCATGGCAGTTCGCTCCTAACGAAAAGGAATGGAAAAAGCCGATTGGAAAATGGTTTATGAGTGCTGTATCGTTGACCGAAAGTCAAAACAATTTAAGGGGAGTGGGGCCATGGAAGGAATTACGAGCAGTCTGGCGAAACCGATGCAGATGAGGCGGGACGGGAAGCCGCGTCCGCGCTCGGAAGCGAAGCGGGCGCGGATTGTGGAGGTGGCGATCCGGCATTTTGCCGAGCGCGGGTATAGCGCGGCGCGTGTGGAAGATATTGCGGCGCAGTTAGGCATTGCCAAGGGTTCGGTGTTCCAGCACTTCAAGAGTAAGGACGGATTGTTCTTCGAGGCGTACAAGAAAGCGGTGCAGTCGTTTCCGAAATACATGCAGGCTTCGGCAGCGGCTCTGGAACGGGGATTTTTCGAGGTGCTGCGATACTGGCTGGGGCGCACAGAGAACATGGTGCGGGATAACTGGTCGTCGTACCGAATTTATCTGATCGGTAATTATGGGACGGATCTGGCGCTGCGCAGGGAGATCAACCGGTTTTTGGTTGTGGAGGATCCTTACGGATGGCGTGAGTTTGTGGGTTTTGGAGTCAAGCGGGGAGAGTTGCGGACGGATCTGGATGTGGACATGACCGGATCGATCCTGGAGTGGACGATGGACCGGTTTCAGGATGCGATGCTGACGGAGGAATTGGATCCAGGACTGTTTCGGAAGTCGGGACCGGTTCCGGAGGAGAAAGAAGAGCGGATTGAACAGTTTGTGGAATTGCTGCGGCGGGCGGTTGGGTCGGAGAGAGCACAAGCAACTGGGAAGAGAGGATGAGGCTGATTAGCAAGGCGATGCTCGCCACGTCGATGACCGCCGCACTCGCAGTCGCATTTATTGCCTGCGGCGATCCCAAATATCAGCCTCCCACGATTGTGGTTACGTTTAGCCCTTATTTCCCGCCTCCCACTTCGCTCAATACCGGCACCACGACAGGCATTGCAGCAGTCGTTGCGAATGACCCCAAGAATGCCGGCGTGAATTTCACTTGTGCCCCCTCGGGGGATTGTGGCTCGTTTAATCCGGCCCAGATAGCCAGCAATGTTCCGACCTGTTACCAGGCCCCTGGCACGGTTCCAAGCGGCTCCACCGTAACCCTAACCGCAACCTCAGTAAGCGATCCCGCTAAATCCATCTCGTCGTCCCCGATCACCATCTCGACAGGAGACCCCGTGTCAGGCTGCACGCCGTGACTGCCGGGGTCAGTTCTAAAGCAGAGAGCAAGAATGCTTTTTCTGAGAACTGCGAGAACTGGCAACTGAGAACTGATTAGCTGAGAAGCAGCCGTCATTTGACTTCCCGCGACTTCCTGCGCAGAATAGAGGTAGTTCTTTGCAGGCCCATCCCACCAGTGGGGGCGTCACGGATTCGACGGAGATGCTTGCGGCCAAGAGGCATGTCGGGGTGCACACACCCGTAATCGCGTGCAAAATGATAATTGCCAATCAACAGATGGCATACGCAGCCTAATTCGTTAGGCCGCCGTTCTCCGCAGCTTTGCCCGTGGGCTGCGAGCGAACGTCACACAGCGGGCTGCTCTTCTCTGCTACGTCTGGGCAGGGAGGCTAAGATCTCAGGCTAGCGCCGACTGTTTCTTGTCCGTTCTGAGCAGTTGTCGCGAACGTCCTGGGGCAATGCCCAGGGCATGAACGTGAACAAGCATGTAGTCTCTTGACCAGTAACATTTTCGGACGCGGGTTCGACTCCCGCCGCCTCCACCAACCTATCTCTATGTTCTGCCGGAAGCCCGGATTTTAACGCAGGAAGACCGCTGGCAAGCTTTTGCGCGTGTGGCGATCCTCCCGTGCTTGCCGCGGTTTCTCTTTTGCCATGGGAAGTAAAAAAGAAAACGGCCGGGAAAAACTCCCAGCCGTTTCAGGAGGAGGCCTCTGCCGCAGTTATCCACCGAAACTACTACCGCCCCGCTTACCGCCTCAAGTCGAAAGACTAAAAGTCGTAGTCTTCTGGTGTGCAGGGGCAGTATCCCCACCCGCTGCCCAGCGTTAGGCCGTACCCACACAGGGTCCCGAGGTTTGATAGTTCAGTCGCCGAGAGGTTCGAGTCGGCCAACGGGTCTTCGGTAACGAACCACGGCCCGGTCTCCACGGCTTTCGCGCTGAACCCCGCGCCGCCAGAAAACGTGGTCGTAGTTGCCTGAATGTGCGTTGCCCATCCCCGCAGTCCGGTATTCGGCACTGGGTCGGTCGGGTCACCGCTCGAAGACGAAATGACCTTGATAACGCCACGCGAAAGCTCCGACCGGACGCTGAATTCGTAGGCCGTCAGCTGTTTATTCACGGATTCCGAGACGATGCCGTCTGCCGTTACCAGGCAGGCGCAGCACGCTTGATAATCCTGGCTGTCAGTGAATACATAGAACGCCGCCCACAGGGGTCCGTTCTCCACGCCCTCTGGAGCTGCAGTGGCCTGGTCGCCATCGTTGATGATGCGTATGGTTTGATCCGGGGCACCAGCGGTGTTCGCATTGGAATAGTAGGTGACGAAATAGACGCTGTTGTCCCCCACGTTTTGAGCGAAGGCATTTCCCCCAAACATCAGGGTGATTGCCAGTATTGCAAGCGGCAACAATCCAAGCCTTTTCATTTCTTGGATCCTCCTGTTTTGGTTGGCGCGCCTGGGCCGGGGGGAGAATCAGCTATGGGCGCTTGCGTTACCAACTTTACGATTAGAGCGTTCTTTTACAAGTCCCCAAGTGGCTTAGTCAAGCATTAAAAACCGGCGACTACTACTTATGGAGTAGTTCTCCACCCGGCACATACAGCAGAGCGACTTTGGGGTTGCTCGGCGGCTCAACTCTCCGTGCACGTATAAAAGCCTCTCTTGTCGCCGTCATTTTCACCGTGCTCTCATTCTCTCTCAGCGATTTTGACGTCATGGACATCGCGCCTCCATGCTGCCAGAAGGAAGCCTCCACGTCGGGCCCACCATTGCAGCAGCAGGTGGGTGGGAAAGTACACGACCAACGGGATCACGACCAGGTATCCGAGCAAATAAAGCAAGCCGGGCAAAGCGTGCTGCTCGCGGAAAAAGGGGCCCCGGGCCCAGTTTACGTCGAACTGTGGACGCCAGAAATAATTGATGGGAACCACCACCCAGGCGGTCAGCGTCTGGTAGAGCCATCCTCGGCGGTCGTAACCCAGGCGCCAGAGGGCCCACAGCAGCAGCGGAGGAGTGACTACGTGAAACAAGCCGAACAGGCGAATGAATAAAGGCAGGTTTGGATCAAACATGTATTCCGTGCCGCCGACGATGTGCGAGCCCGTACTGAAAGCCCCGACCAAGTCGATGGTGTAGAGAGTCTGGAACAGCAGCAGTCCGGTTGCCTGCCAGGAGAAAATCAGAGGGCTCTCTGACCACAGGGCGAGCATGATAAAGAGGTTTCCCAGATCGCAAAAGAACAGGAAGTTTTGCAGACCGTATTCCTGCCAGTAGAAAGGGACCCAGACCATCACCCAGACGGTCCAGCCGATCTTGAGCCAAAGGGGCACCCTCATGGCCGCCATTGTAGTCGGCTGAGCGCGGTGATGAATGTTTCATTCCCGAGGACAGTCAACAGGAGGACAGGCACCGGAGGACAGTCAACTGGCGTGCAACAAGAGGAGTGCAAACGAATCCGGCCGGTTGAGGGGCTTTTGCAATATACTCTTTCTCGCATGCCTGTCCCTCTACGGTGCACCGTTACTTGCGACAACAAGAGGAGTGCAAGCGAATCCGGCCGGTTGAGTGGCTTCTGCAATGTACTCTTCCTCGCGTGCCTGTCCCTCTACGGCGGACCGTTATTTGCGCAAAAGAGTCTGGATGCGGGCCCACCCAAGTACAACCTTCAGACCGAAACGAAGATGAACGCCACCGTGGAGGAATTGAAACTGCCTCCAAAAGGAAGCGAGCGGGAAGTCGCCCATTTGCTGATCAAGACGGGGACAGAAACTGTGGACGTCTATCTGTGCCCGAAGTTTTTTCTCGACGACATGGGCATGAGCTTCAGCAAAGGGGACGAGATCGCTCTGACCGGTTCGAAGGTCAAGCACGACGGAGCAGATCTCATCCTCGCGCGTGAAGTGGTGAAGGGTACCGACACGCTCCTACTTCGCGATGACAAGGGTCGTCCCGTCTGGAAAGCTCACCGCTGAGTGCGATCGCGCAAGCTCGGACTCGCGGTACGCCTCGGTGTAGACCAAGTGCGGAAGTTTACGGCTCGTCGCGATAGAGGCTGATTTGCGGCGCAGCGCCTTCCTTCAGCTTTGCGCGGAACATCCCGGGAGTGTTGAAGCTCCAGGCTAGCTGACCGTCGGGCGTGAGCGCGACGACGCCTCCGTCACCGTGGATTGCGGAGAGATCCTTTTGCACGACCTCGTCGGCGGCCTCCTGCAAGCTCATGCCCTTGTACTGCACGAGGGCGCAGATGGTACGCGCCACGGTAAGCCGGATGAAGTACTCGCCTGTGCCCGTTGCCGAGACCGCACACGACTGATTCGAAGCGTAGGTTCCGGCGCCGATGATGGGGGAGTCGCCGACTCGGTTCCAGCGCTTGGCCGTGATGCCGCCGGTGGAAGTGCCGGCCGCGATGTTGCCACGGCGGTCGAGCGCGACAACGCCGACCGTTCCGTACTTGTGCATGTCAGTCCCTTCCCAGTCTGCGCTGGGCTTGGCCGGAGGCGCGGGCGCACCCTCGGGGCGCGGAGGAATGGGCGAGCCGTCCTTTCCGAGCTGGCGGACAAGATCCTGCCAGCGGCGCTCGGTGAAAAAAAAGGCAGGCGGCACCTGTTCGAGGTGCACGTGCGCCGCAAAAGCATCGGCGCCGAAGCCGATCAGCATGACGTGGGGCGACTGCTCCATCACCGCGCGGGCGAGCGAGATGGGATGGCGCGTGCGCTGCACATCGGCAACCGCGCCTGCCCGCATCGTTTCGCCATCCATGATCGCCGCATCGAGCTGGTTGGTGCCATCCGCCGCAAAAACCGCGCCTCGGCCGGCGTTGAAGAGTGGATTATCTTCGAGGAGCTTGATGGCAGTTTCGACCGCATCGAGCGCAGAGCCACCTTTATAGAGCACGTCGGCAGCGGCGGTGAGCGCCTCCTTGATTCCGGCGCGATAGTTAGCCTCGGCTTCGGGTGACATCGAGGAGCGGGCGATGACTCCGGCGCCGCCGTGAAGTACCAGAGCCCACTTGTGCTGTGCGGAAGCGGGCTGCGAGGCGGGCGCCGGACCACTCTGGGCTAGGGCTGCGGAAAAGAAGTAGGCGCAGACAAGAGCAACGGAAGCGAGTGAGAGTTTGCGCGTGGGCAAGTTCATAAAGCTCCTGAGCGGTAACGCATGCCTGACGATTGATTCAGGTGACGGGCGGCTTCGGCTCGTTCGGCTCGCTGTCTATTTCGGGTGAACATTCCTGGAGACGTCCTTGTACACGATGCCGTTCTTCATGACGAAGCTGACTCGCGTGACGACGGAGATGTCCTGCAACGGATCGCCGGGGACTGCGATCACATCGGCGTAGAAGCCGGGCTTGAGCTGTCCGATCAGGTCCTGCAGCCCGAGAAGACGTGCGCCGTTTAACAGGCTGGCTCGGACCACTTCGGCGGCGGGCATTCCGTATTTCACCATCAACTCAAACTCGCGCGCCTGGGTACCGTGCGGAAATGGACCGACGTCGGAGCCTACCGCCATGGGAACGCCTGCCGCTAGTTGCTTGCGGAATTCAGCGGCATGGAAGGCCTGCATGGCGCGCTCACGCTCGGCAAAGGCGGGTGACTCGGCATGGTCAGCGAAGTACTCGGAGATGGTGAAGGTGGGCACGGCGTAGATCTGCTTTTCGCGCATGATGCGCATGGTTTCCGAGCTGAGCTGATAGGCGTGATCGATGGAGGCGACACCCGCCTGGACCGCGTAAAGAGCTCCGGGTTCGCCGGTGCAATGGACGCCCACGCGCTTGCCCACCCGCGCTGTTTCCTGGACGGCGGCTTCGAGCTGGGCCTCGGTGTATTGGTAGGGTGTGGTGAGTTTGCCATCAGCCAGGCGGTCGGCGCCGGTCTGATAAATTTTGATGAAGTCCGCGCCTTCCTTCAGTTGCTGCCGTATCACGGAGACGAGCTCGACGGCATTGTTGGCGTAGGTGGCATTGGAGGAGATGTGCTCGGCGGGATTGAAGTGGATTGCGTCTTCATGGCCTCCAAGAATGCTGATGGCGTTGCCGCTGACGCTCATGCGCGGGCCGGGAATCAGTCCGGAATCGATGGCATTGCGCACGGCGGAATCCGCCGAACCCGCGCCCTCGGTTCCCATGTCGCGCTCAGCGGTGAAGCCCGCCATCAGATCGTCGCGGGCCGCGATTTCGGCGAGGATGGTGCGCTCGGGTACGGATTCGACTATGGTTTGCAGGTCCTCGGCTCCGGGATGGAGGAAAAGATGGACGTGAGCGTCGATGAGCCCGGGCATCAGGGTTGCCTCGCCCAAATCAATCACCGTGGCGCCGCTGGGATGAGCGACCGAAGAACCAACGTCAACAATGCGGTTGCCGCGCACCAGCACCTCGCCGGGACTGACGAGGATGACATGCTCCACATCGAGGATGTGGGCGGCGTGGAGCACGATATTGTCGCTGGCGGAAGCAGTGCCGGAAGCAGAAGATTGAGCCTGGACTAGATTTGCAGGTGCGAGAGCCAGGATGAAGACGAACGCAGTGGCCGCGGAGCGCAGAAATCGGAACATGCGCCAAATACTAGCACGGGCCGTCAGCCCCTGCTCGTTAGACTATGCATCTGCTTCAGGCAATCGACTCAGCGGCTCAATGATGTGCAGGCCACACTCCGTCTTGGCAGTGCCCGGCCAACGCCCTGCTCTTGGATCTTCGCCCGGGCGGACGGCGCGCGTGCAATGCGTGCAGCCAATACTGGGGTAATTCTGATCGTGAAGTGCGTTGTAAGGCACGCCGTGTTCGCGGAGGTATCGCCAAACTTGCTTCGAACTCCAGTCGGCGATCGGGTTCACCTTTACCAGCCCAAATTTCGCGTCCCACTCGACTTTGCGGGCGCCCTTGCGAAATGAGGTCTGGTCACGGCGAATGCTCGTGATCCACGCACTCAGTTCACTCAGCTTGCGGCGGAGCGGCTCAACTTTCCGCAGGTTGCAGCATTGGTCGGGATTGCGGGACCAGAGCTCCGCACCCTGAACCCGCTCCTGCTCCTCGGGCGAGAGCAGCGAAAAAACTCTCTCAACTTTGATTTTGTATTTGCGCTCGATTTTATCGATCAGGCTGTAGGTCTCCGGAAACAGGAATTCGGTGTCAACCGTGAACACGCGAAAATCTTTGCGCACTCGCGAGGCCATATCGATAAGCGCCATGCCCTCGGCACCAAATGCCGACGAAATAGCAACTTCGTTTCCGAAGGTCTCAAACGCCCAGGCCAGCACCTGCTGTGGATTCCAACTCTCTGCGTTCAACTGCGCTTCCGCGATATTGTGTGCGTCCGGCACGCTATCGGCTCCTCATCTGCTCGCAGGCGTGGCGCCTGCGAGAGGAATGTCTTGAAAAATTGCCACTGGAAGCAAACTGTCGTTCACGGGAGGCAGACTCGGCACCACAAACTCATCCACCAGGGCGGCGGGATCGGCCAAACCCACGACCTCACCGACCACCAACAGGGTTGGAGCAGTGAGTTGCGGCGCGTGCCACAGATCGAGCACAGTCGTGCGACACGTTCGCTGGTGCTTGGTTGTGGCACGCGAGATGATGACACAGGGCGTCTCGCCGGCAAGCCCGGCCGCCATCAACCGCCTCGCGATATCCGAATAATCTTGTCCCGGCATATAAATCACCAGAGTCGCTCCGCTCGTGACCAACTTGCTCCAATCGGCCGGATCTTTTTCCTGAGCTCGATTTTCGAAAGATCGACCTTTGGAGGCACGATGAGCGGTAATCAGGACCAGCGCCGACGATGCTCGCCGATGCGTCAGCGGAATCTGGACGGCAGCGGCCGCACCCAGAGCCGAAGTCACGCCCGGAACAATTTCGAAAGGAATGTTGCTTCTGCGCAGGGATTCGATCTCTTCGCCGGCTCGTCCGAAGATCAGCGGATCGCCACCCTTCAGGCGGACAACGCGCAGTCCGGAGGACGCCAACGCGACCATCAGGCCGTTGATCTCACCCTGGAGGATTTTCTTTTTGCCGCAGCGCTTGCCCACGTCGTAAATCTGGGCGGTGGGCGGAATGAGCGTCAGAATCTCGGGCGCGACCAGGTCGTCGTGCAGAACCGCTTCCGCAGTTCGCAGCAGTCGAAGCGCCTTCACCGTAAGCAATTCCGGGTCACCCGGCCCTGCGCCTACCAGATAAACTTTTCCCTTCATGCTTCCTCACCTTTCGTCCTCAACTTCGTGCTCATGCTGTTGTGCTCAACTTTTTGCGCTCAGCTCTGGGATTTTGGCCAGGGCCGCTTCGAATGCTTCCCGGCTCGCCAGGGAGTGCAGCAACTCCCACTTCGTCTCTTGGTCGAGATCGCTGGCCAGAATGAGCCGCCTGGTCTCGCCGAGCTGCTCAACCCATGCCGCGTAGCCTTCCCCGAACTGCCGTTCCAGCTGCTGCCGAATTTTCTGCGCCAGCGATGGACTCTGACCCGCGGTTGAAACCGCAATCTGCAGGTCGCCGCGCCGCACCACCGCGGGGTAAAAGAAATCGCAATACTCCGGAACATCCACCACGTTGCAGAGCACTCCGCGCAGCTGCGCCTCGCGATAGATGAGTCGGTTCAGACTTTCTGAAGCCGTGGCCGCGACCGCTAGAAACTTGCCGTCGAGATCGCTCGCTGTGAAAGGACGCAGTTCCAGTTCGATCTTTCCTGCATCGGCCCATTCGCGGACTTGCCCGCTGGCCGCAATCGCGACCACATGGACGCTCGCACCCGTGTCGATGAGCCCACCGATCTTGGATTCGCCGACGTTGCCCGCTCCTACGACCAGGCACTGCTTTGCTGCCAGCTTCATAAACATTGGGAAGAGATTAGTCACCGTCGCCTCCAGCCAATTGTGCTAAGCGTCCAACATTGACCGCGGGCAAATCGCGGCTGACCGCCTCAACCGGTGCACCTGCCAGAAATTCGCGCAACTCTCGGTCCGTGTGCCGGGCAAAGAATCGACGCAGGTTCTCGCCCGCCTCACGAGTGGCGAGATATTGCCGAAGCAATCTCTCGATCGCCTCGGGAACCTCAACCGCAGGGCAGCGATATCCGACCGGTCGCGCCGTCCCCTGATGCAGACCGAGAGCTCCGCCCACGCAAAAGTAATAGGCATCGACGAGAACGTCCGTCGACGTTCATCTTTTTGCCATCAATGCCGATGTCGGCAATCCAGTGCTGCCCACAGCTGTTCGGGCATCCCGTGACGTGCAGCTTCAGGTGCTGATCGAAACCCGGCAGACGCTCTTCCAGTTCTTCCACTAGCCAGCGGGAAAAGCTCTTCGTCTCGGTGATCGCGAGCTTGCAGAATTCCGTGCCGCTGCACGCGACGGTACCGCGCCAGAACGCCGAGCCGCCTACCCGTAATCCAATCCCGTCCAGTTCCTTGGCCAAGCTCTCAGCATTGAACCGGGGAACGTTCACGATGAGCAGGTTCTGCATGTTGGTCGTGCGCAGTTCGCCGGCAGCAAAGCGGTCGGCCAGATCGGAGGCGGCGAGCATTTGTTCCGCGGTAATTCGTCCGCGGAGCACCGCCGCTCCCACATAGCAGTAACCCGGCTGCTTCTGGGGATGAATTCCCACGTGGTCGCGATAAACGTCAGCCGGCGCCGTTTCCTCGACCGCGGGGTCGAATTGAAAACCAATCCGCCGCTCCAGTTCCGCTAGAAAACTTTCCGCCGTCCATCCCTGCTGCAGGAACAGAAACTTCAGCCGCGCCCGCTCGCGATGTTCCCGCAATACCTCCGAGTCGCGAAACAGTTCCGCAATCCCCTTGATGGTTGGCAGCACCTGATGCCAACGGACAAACGCGTTCAAGCGCGCCCCCAGGTGCGGTTCGGTGGAGAGCCCTCCCGCAACGCGCAGAGAGAAACCGACCTCGGGCGTGCCGTGCAGCACACGAGTCGTCGCGGTCAAGCCAATATCGTTGATCTCCGGATAGGGGCACCACACGCGGCATCCCGTGATCGAGATCTTGAATTTGCGAGGCAGATTGTAGAAGTCGCCATTTCCCGCGAGCATGCGCGAGGCTTCGAGCGCAAGGGGCGAAGCGTCGCAAATCTCGTCCGCGTCCACTCCCGCAACCGGGCAGCCGGTTACATTGCGCGTAACATCGCCGCAGGCGCCGGTGGTGTTCAATCCAACCTTCGCGAGCGCTTCGAGCAGATCTGGAAGCGCCTCGATCGTGACCCAGTGCAACTGAATGTTTTGGCGCACGGTGATGTCGGCGGTTCCGTGAGCGTAGCGCCGAGTGAGGTCGGCGATGGTTCGCAGTTGTTCGGAACGCAGCAGACCGTTGGGGATCCGGATTCTCACCATGAAGCATTGCAGCGCCCGTCCTTCCCCGTTCTGACCGCCAGTTACGCCCGCTCCATCGCCCTGGGTATACACGCCCCACCAGCGAAAATAGGTCCCCAGCCACTCCGGTGGGATGGACCCGAACCCCTCCCGGGCGAAGCGCCGGATTTCTTCCAGACCTTCCCATGGATTCTTGGAGCGCTTAAGGCGCTCGACTCTCTGTGCCTTGGTTTCGGTCGCGGTGTTTGCCATAGCTTGTTTCACCCCACACTGTTTGTCCCAGAAAATAAAAAACCCACCGCCAGAATTGATCTGGCGGTGGGTCATAAGTGCCGGTATTAGAACAAATTCTTTAGGTCGGCAGCCTCCCCGCGCCAGAGCACACGAACGCGCAACAACAGCAACAAGCGCACATGCACATCGCGGAAAGGTTCTGCCTTACCATCCTTGGCATTTTAGGTTGAACGACTCCTGCGGTCAACAAACTTCGTACCGATTTGGATCAATATTTTCAATTCTACGTATCGAAATTTCCGCAGCCTCAGTTAGATGCGAGTCAGACTAATCAGAGGTCCCAGGCGTTCAAAAGTAAGTGCACCTTATAATACGGGCGCGCAGGTGTAGCATGAATATTTCGATTCGGATTGCAGTCGCGCTGCTGCTTACAACCTCCATGTCTGCCCGAGACCGTTCCAACGCGCGCTCGATGGTCATCACCCGCTATGGCATTGTGGCTACCAGCCACGTGCAAGCTTCGGTAGCGGGGGCGCAGATCCTGGCGCGGGGAGGGTCTGCAGTGGATGCGGCGATTGCCGCGAATGCCGTCCTCGGAGTGACTGAACCCATGATGAACGGCATGGGCGGCGATCTGTTTGCGATTTGCTGGGATGCAAAAACCGGCAAGCTGTACGGTCTGAACGCCAGCGGATGGGCGCCGCGTGGACTGACTATTGAGCACTTGCAGGCGAAGGGCGCGACCTCCATGCCGCTGGCAGGCATTGATTCGGTCACGGTCCCCGGTGCGGTGGCAGGCTGGCACGCACTCCACGAACGCTTTGGACGGATGACGTGGAAGGATCTTTTCCAATCCGCGATTTTCTATGCCGAGGATGGCTATCCGGTTCCCGAGGTCATTGCGTCCTATTGGAACGACTCGGCGGAATGGATCGCGAAAGATCTGGAAGGCCGGCGGGTCTATCTGCCCAATGGCAAGCCTCCGGCGGTGGGGCAGGTGTTCCAGAATCACGATCTCGCGAAAGCCTTGCGGCTGGTAGCGCAGAATGGAGCGGCTGCGTTTTACAAAGGTGAGATTGCAGACGCGATTTTGAGCACGTCCCAGAGCCTGGGCGGAACCATGGCTGCGGATGATCTGGCCGAGTTTTCGCCAGAATGGGTCGAGCCGATTTCAACCACCTATCGCGACTGGACCGTCTACGAGCTTCCTCCTAATGGACAAGGAATGGCGGCACTGGAGATGCTGAATATTATGGAGACCTCTCCGGCGTCGCCTGAGGGGCCGCTCAGCGTGGCGGAGCTACATAAGAAGATCGAAGCCATGAAACTGGCTTACGCCGATCTGGGACGTTACAACGCCGATCCACGGTTCGCGAAGATCCCGGTGAAGGGGATGCTGTCGAAGGAATATGCCCGGCAGCGCGCTAAGCTAATCGATCCCGGCAAAGCCAACTGCGAGGTTACAGCCGGCACGCCGCCCACCAGTGACACGACTTACCTTTCGGTGGTGGATCGCGAGGGCAACATCGTCTCATTGATTCAAAGCAATTATGAAGCGTTCGGGTCGGGCGTTGTGGTGCGCGGCATGGGATTCGTGCTGCAAGATCGCGGTGCGCTGTTTTCGCTCGATCCTCGGTCCCCGAATGCGCTCGCCCCGCGTAAGCGGCCGTTCCACACCATCATTCCGGCATTTATGGAGCATGGCGAGCAACACGTTGGCTTCGGGATCATGGGGGGAGCCAACCAGCCGCTGGCCCACGCGCAATTCGTTTCCAACGTGGTCGACTACGGCATGAATATCCAGGAGGCTCTGGAGAATGCTCGCTTCACTGTCAGTCCCGAGCGTGGTTGCCGCATCGTGATCGAGTCGCGAGTGACGCCCGAAGTGCGGCAGAAACTTTCCGCAATGGGACATCAACTCGACGTGCGCCACGAATATACCACCGCCATGGGCCGCGGGCAGGCCGTCATGTGCGACTCGAAAGCCAAAGTAAATTACGGGGCCTCTGACGCGCGCGCCGATGGTTCCGCAGTACCCGAGTCCCCACCGATGCAGTGATGGAATGATGCCATCGGGCAGCAGCCCGAGGTAGCGGCTCAGTCGACGCCGTGAACCGTGATGCTGAAGGTTCCGATTGAGGGTTTCCACCGGGACTTCCCCAAACTCGCGAGGCTTGCCGACAGTTTGTCGCGCTGGGCCGCCGATGATCTCACCCGAGCTTTGATCTCCTAATCGTAGGCCCATTCTAATGAGTCTTTAATGAATTTTCTCTAAGATTTCTGTGCAAAAGCGCGGCCCTTAACCTGCCCACCGAAGACCGCTACTCCGGCAAGCGAGGAAGCGTTTGAAACCTTTTCGCTCAGCGAGGTTGAACGAAGCGCAGGAAAGTCGAAAAAAGCAAGAGAAGGACGAAACAGAACTGCAATCAGCATTTGGAGTGGGCCCAATCAGGTTGACGAAAACCAAGCTAAAGTTCCGTTCCGCAATGCCGATGAGAGCGGTATGGCCGTGAATCTTGACCAGAGCGAAGCCCTGTGTGTTATCCGCCTGGATGGCGAGATCAATATTGGTTCGGCAGCGGAACTGAAGAAACTTCTGCTCCAGGCACTGACAACCAGTAGAGAACTGCGCGTAGACCTGGAACACGCGACCGAACTGGACGTGACCGCCTGGCAGTTGCTCTGGGCGGCCGAGCGCGAAGCCCGAGGATCCAGCAGGGGATTCACGCTGGCGGGGCGGCTTCCCGAGGAGATCTCGGTAGCCGTGGTCGATGCCGGTTTGGAGACGTTTCCAGCCGGATTGGATCGGACGTAGGTCAACGCGGTGGAGTGCTTGGCGAAAGAAGCAAGAGCGCAAGAGCAGATGAGCAGATGCTAGACAAAGACAAATTCAGACAAGCCTTCCTGGAAGAAGCTCGCGAGATCCTCGTCGAACTGGAGTCATCGCTCCTGGCGCTGAACGACAATCGTGGCGACAACGAACTTGTGGGGGAAGCCTTCCGCGCCTTGCACACCATCAAGGGCTCCGGCGCCATGTTCGGCTTTGACGAGCTGGCCGCGTTCAGTCACAACCTGGAAAACGCCTTCGACGAAGTTCGCAACGGACGGCTCCAGGTCACGTCCGAGCTCATCAACCTTTCCTTAGCGGCGCTCGATCAGATCAAAGCCATGCTGGACGAGGCCGCCGGCGGGGCCGGCGCCAGCGTCGCCGCCGCCGCCGAGATCTTGGCGAAGTTGCGGCAGCTGACCGGGAAGCCTGAAACCCACGCCGCCCGAGCGGCGCCATCCCCTCCGTTGGCCGCTCCCGCAGCCGCGAGTGACACAACCCGCGACTGGCAAATCCGCTTTTGCCCCGGGGCCGATCTCCTGCGTACGGGCACCAATCCGCTGCTCCTGTTGCGCGAACTGAGGCAGATGGGAAGCCTTCGGATCAAGGCCAGTATGGCGGCGATTCCGCCGCTCGGCGAATTGGACCCCGAGCGCTGCTACATAAGCTGGGAGATGGTCCTCGGCACCTCTGCCCCGCGCGAGGCGATCGCCGATGTCTTCATCTTCGTGGCGGACAGTTGTGAGCTGACGATCGAGCCCGCTACCGAGCCGGCAATCGAGCTAACGGCCAAACGAACCGCCGAAGGGAGAACCGAACCGACAACCGAAATAACGACCGAGCCGCCTGCGGGCCCGGCCTCGGGCGCCGCCGCGGAGTCGAAGACGCCCAACTCGAAATCTCCACCCTGGGGACGCCGCGCCTCCGACACGCCCGACAACGCTTCGAGCATTCGCGTTCCCGCGGCCAAACTCGACCAGTTCGTCAACCTTGTGGGCGAGTTGGTCACGGTGCAGGCCAGATTGGTCGAGATCGCGGCTCGCCGCGAAGATCCAGACGTGGTGGCTGTGTCCGAAGAAATCGAGCGCCTGACAGCCGCCCTCCGCGAGAACTCGATCAGCATCCGCATGCTGCCGATTCGAGCTACCTTCGAACGCTTCCGCAGGCTGGTCCACGACCTGGCGCGGGATTTGCACAAAGAGGTCGAACTCACCATTGAGGGCGCCGATACCGAACTGGATAAGAGCGTGATCGATCAGTTGAACGATCCGCTGATGCATCTCATCCGCAACAGCATGGATCACGGCATCGAGTCGCCGGAGACCCGCCTCGCCGCCTCAAAACGCCGCAGCGCCACCATTCACCTTGCCGCGCGGCACTCGGGTGACAGCGTCCTTATCTCAGTCGCTGACGACGGCGGCGGCATCGATGCCGGGGCCGTGCGTAGCCGGGCCATCGAGAAAGGTCTGGCGGCCGCCGACGCTCCGCTTACCGAGGCCGAGATCTTCGCCTTCATATTGGCTCCCGGCTTTTCCACGGCGCGGCAGGTAACCGATGTTTCCGGCCGGGGAGTGGGGATGGACGTGGTCCGGCGCAGCGTGGAGGCCCTGCGCGGAACCATCGACATTGCCAGTAAGTCCGGCAACGGAACCAGCGTCACCCTACGCCTCCCGCTGACCCTGGCGATCATCGACGGCCTCTTGGTGCGGGTCGGGCATGCCTATTTTGTGCTGCCGCTGGCGGCCACGCTGGAATGTGTCGAGTTGACGCGGCAAGACATCGAGCGGGCCAACGGCAAGCATGTGGCCAACGTGCGCGGGGAGATCATTCCCTATATCCGCCTGCGGGAATACTTCAACATTCGGATGGAATGTCCCGAGCGCGAGCAGATTATGGTTGCCGAAACCGAAGACGGGCGCTATGGCTTTGTCGTCGACCAGGTGCTCGGGGACCACCAGACGGTGATCAAGAATTTGGGGCGGTTTTACCGGCACGTCCACCTTGTATCCGGCGCCACCATTCTCGGGAACGGAACCGTGGCGCTGATCCTCGATCCGCACCGACTGGTCCGGGAGGCGATCCGGACCATGGCGCTAGGGAGAGGACCGCTCGGCGCACGCGCAAACGTCCGTGCTGCTGCGCCGCGGCCGCGCGCCCCGGATGTGGCCGCGCAAAGTATGGCCGCGCCCAGCGTGGCGGCGGAAATCATGGCTTGCTCTTGAAATTTTCTGGAGGTTTCGTCGGTGCTGGAGATAACTGCTAGCGCTATTCAACAACGGTCCAACCAACTGCGTCTCGTTACTTGAAAGGTATTGCTTCGAAGGCCGCAGACCAACGAGGGAACGAGTTCAAACTAAAGGAGCTAGAAGGTATGCCGACTAAAGTTGTACATGAAAGCCGAAGGTCGCATAGTGCCGGTGAGGGCAGCGGCGGGAACGGACACGGGGACCGCGACCGGGTGAGCAGCGCACAAAAGGCAGGGGACGGCAAGGTGGTGCTCGTCTCGCAGGAGATTATGCGCCTGGTCGACGCATCGCGGGAGGGCCGTCTCACCGAGCGCGGCCGGGTTGACCAGTTTGACGGGGTCTATCGCGAAATCGTGCAGGGCATCAACGAAATGCTGGACGCCATCCTGCTGCCGATCGGGGAGGGCAACCGGATTCTCGGCCAGATTGCCAACGGCAAAATCGACGAACTGATTGCCCAGACTTATAAGGGCGACCACGAGAAGATGAAGCAGGCGGTCAACAGCGTCGCCGTCGTCGTGCAGGGCCTGCAGAAGGAAATGGCTCGCCTGACCGAAGCTTCGAAGGACGGACAACTCTCCGACCGCGGCAAGCCGGAGCAGTTCCAGGGCGCGTACGCGGAGATTGTGCGCGGCGTGAACACCATGCTGGATGCCATCCTGCTGCCGATTGCGGAAGGCAACCGCATACTCACCCAAGTCTCGAACGGCAAAATCGACGAACTGATTGCCCAGACTTATAAGGGCGACCACGAGAAGATGAAGCAGGCGATCAACAATATCGCGGTCGTCCTGCAAGGTCTGCAGAAGGAAATGGCTCGCTTAACCGACGCTTCGAAAGAAGGGCAACTCTCGGATCGCGGGAAGCCAGAGCAGTTCCAGGGAGCGTACGCGGAAATTGTGCGCGGCGTGAACATCATGCTCGATGCCATCCTGCTGCCGATTGGGGAAGGCAACCGCATACTCACCCAAGTCTCGAACGGCAAAATCGACGAACTGATTGCCCAGACTTATAAGGGCGACCACGAGAAGATGAAGCAGGCAATCAACAATATCGCCACCGTCCTGCAGAGCCTGCAGAAGGAACTGGCTCGCTTGACCGATGCTTCGAACGCGGGGCAGTTATCCGAGCGCGGGAAACACGATCAGTTCCGCGGCGCCTATGCCGAGATCGTGCGCGGCGTGAACTCGATCCTCGACGCCGTGATCACACCCCTCAAATTCACCGCCGGGTACATCGATCGAATCAGCAAGGGCGACCTTCCGCCGCAAATCACCGACACCTACCATGGCGATTTCAACCTGATCAAGGACAATCTGAACTCGCTCATTGTGGCCATGAACGACGTAACCGCGGCCGCCGAGGAAATCGCGAATGGCAACTTAACCGTCGTCATCCGCGAACGGTCCGCGCAGGACAAGCTCATGCAGGCGCTTAGTGCGATGGTGAGCGGCATCACGCGGGTGGTATCGGACATTCGCTCGATCGCCGGCGAGGTGGCATCGGCCAGTCAGTCCATCAGCACGGCTTCGATTGAGGTATCGAAGGGCGCCACTTCCCAGGCGGCTTCAGCCGAGGAAGCTTCGTCCTCCATGGAGGAGATGGTTTCGAACATCAAGCAGAATGCCGACAGCGCGCAACAAACCGACAAGATCGCCAACAAGTCGGCCACGGACGCGCAGGAAAGCGGCAAGTCGGTGGTGGAGGCGGTGGCGGCGATGAAGGAGATCGCCACCAAGGTCTCGATCATTGAGGAGATCGCACGCCAGACCAATCTGCTCGCTCTGAACGCGGCCATCGAAGCGGCCCGCGCCGGGGAACATGGCAAAGGCTTTGCCGTGGTAGCGGCGGAAGTGCGCAAGCTGGCCGAGCGCAGCCAGAAAGCGGCCGGCGAGATCAATCAACTCTCGGGCACGACGGTCAAGGTATCGGAGAAGGCCGGCGAAATGCTCGGGAAACTGGTGCCCGATATCCAGAGAACGGCGGAACTCGTACAGGAGATCGCCGCCGCCAGCAAGGAGCAGGATACCGGCGCGGAACAGATCAACAAGGCGCTGGTCGAACTCGAGAAGGTCATTCAGCAGAATGCTTCGGCATCGGAAGAGATGGCCTCGACCACTGAGGAACTGTCCAGCCAGTCCGACCAGTTGGTGAGCGCGCTCGCCTTCTTCCGCACCGGAGAGGAAGGGCATACGGCGACGGTGCACACCGCTGTCGCCAAACCGGCCAGGCACGTCGAGGCGGCGGCCGCCAGGGGGGCAAAGCCGAACGGCCACGCCGCCCCGCATGCTGCGAAAACGATGGCGGCCAAGGCCGGGGCCGGGGTCAATCTCCGGCTCAAGGACAAGGACAAAGACAAGGAGAAGGCCGATGACCTGGACAAAGAATTCGAACGTTTCTAACCGGCACATTTTCCCGCGCTCGCCGCTCGCGGCGAGCGGAAGCCCGCAGCCTGCGAAAGGAGCTGATTATGAGCGTTACCGAAATTACTGAGACCCGGCAGTATCTCACCTTCAAGCTCGGCAACGAGGTGTTTGCGACCGACGTTGCGAAGGTGAGGGAAGTGCTCGATTTCACAACCATCACGGAAATTCCGCGGACACCCGATTTCATGAGCGGCGTGATCAACCTTCGGGGCAGCGTGGTCCCGGTCGTCGATCTGCGGCTCTGTTTCGAGATGTCGAAGACCGAGAAGACGAGGAACACCTGCATTGTGGTGGTCGAGGTGTTGCTGGATAACGAGTCCACCGTGATTGGCGCGCTGGCCGATTCGGTCGAGGAAGTGATCGATCTGGAGCCGGATCAGATTCAGCCGCCCCCCAGAATCGGAACCCACATTCGGACCGATTTTATTAAGGGGATGGGGAAGCGCGATGCCCAGTTCGTCATGATCCTGGACATCGACCGCGTCTTCTCGGCGGAGGAGCTGGCGTCGGTTCGCGTTTCTGAAACCGGCAAACCGGTTGCGGAAGCGGCCGGATAACGGAGGGGGCGGGACGCGAGTCCCGCCCGCTCATGCTCACAATATGCTATGAGCGCTCGCGACGAAAATATCTCTAACGCGGATTTTGGCCGGCTGCGCAGCCTGATCTACGCGCAGTCGGGCATCAGCTTGAATGCGGACAAGAGGACGATGCTGGAGCTCCGCATCAAGCGGCGCTTGCGCAGCTTGAGCCTTAACTCGTTCGGCCAGTACTGCGACTATCTGTTTGGGCCGCATGGGGAAAAGGAGGAACTGGTTCATTTACTCGACGTGGTAAGTACCAACAAGACCGATTTCTTTCGCGAGCCGGAGCATTTTGAGTTCCTGGTCGAGAAGGCAATCCCGGACCTGGTGGCGCGCAACCAGAGCGGGCGGCCTTTGTTGATCTGGAGCGCCGGCTGCTCCACCGGCGAAGAGCCCTACACCCTGGCGATGATGCTGAATGAGTGTGTAGCGGAGCATCCCGGTTTTCGGTTCAGGATACTGGCGACCGATATCTCCACCAAGGTGCTGGCCCAGGCCGAGCGAGGGGTCTTCCGCAGCGAAGTCGTGGGGCCGGTGCCGCCGGAGTTGCGGCGAAGGTACTTCATGCGCAGCCGCGACCGCGGCTCCAATGTATTGCGCGTGGTTCCGGAATTGCGCGAACGGGTGGAATTCCGGCGTTTGAACTTCATGGACGCCGACTTCGGCCTCTCCCAAAAAGCCGACGTGATCTTCTGTCGAAATGTGATCATTTACTTCGATCGGCCCACGCAGGAGCGGATTGTGCAAAAGCTGGCCCGCCAACTTGTACCCGGGGGGTACGCCTTCGTCGGCCACTCCGAGACCCTGCACGATATGGATGTCCCATTGCAGCCGGTCGCACCGGCGCTCTACAGGAAAACCAATGCTGGAACTTGAAAGCGAGGTGTCGGAGGTTTATCTGCGCCCCGGGGAGTCGTACCTCGCGCGCAAGCCGGCGATCATCCGGACGATTCTCGGCTCCTGCGTCGGCGTCACATTCTGGAGCGGAAGGATCGGCGCCGGCGCCCTCTGCCACGCCCAATTGCCCCGGTGCCCGACGAATTCGTCCAGCGGGTTGAGCCTCGCAACCGGCCGACGCTACGTGGATTTCTCGATTCGCGACCTTGCCCGGCAGTTTGACGAACTCGGCGCGATTCGTAGCGAGGTGCAGGTGAAGCGGTTTGGGGGCGCCGACGTACTGCTGATTGGTGATACGTCGTTGTCGAAACCCACCGTCGGCAGACTGAATTATGAAACGGCGATCGAAGTAGTGCGCGCCGAGGGTTTTCAGGTGATCGCGTCGAGTTTGGGAGGCACTGCGGGCTTGAACATTCGGTTCGACACCAGGACGGGTGAAGTGCTGCTGCGCCGGTTGGGGTGATGGTTACGCGAGGACAGTTGAGGGGTATATAGATGCCGCTTCGGAATGGAAGAGCGGGACTGAGTTTATGAGCACACCGAGAATTCGCGTCCTGATCGTGGACGACTCCGCCGTGGTGCGCCAGACCCTGAGCGAAGTGCTCGCGAGCGACCCCGAAATCGAGGTCATAGGGACCGCTGCCGACCCCTTTGTGGCGGCAGAGCGAATGCGCGAACAGACGCCGGATGTTATCACCCTGGATATCGAGATGCCGCGCATGGATGGACTGACCTTCCTGCAGAAAATCATGTCCCAACACCCGATACCCGTCGTGATCTGTTCGAGCCTGGCCGAAGAGGGCGCGCAAAGCACGCTCAAGGCGCTCGAGTACGGGGCAGTCGATGTCATTGCCAAACCTCGCTTCGGCAGCAAACAGTTTCTGGAGGATTCCCGGATAACACTGTGCTGGGCGGTTAAGGCAGCGGCCGCGGCGCGGTTGCGAATCGTCCAGCCAAGCCGCATGGTCGAGCCCAAGCTGACCGCGGACGCCATCCTCTTGCCGGCTACCCACGCCATGGCCGAGACCACGGAGAAGGTGGTGGTGGTCGGCGCCTCGACCGGAGGAACGGAGGCGCTCAAGACCCTGCTCGAGGCGCTTCCACCGGATGCCCCAGGCATCGTGATCGTGCAGCACATGCCGGAAATGTTCACACGGGCCTTTGCCAACCGTTTGGACGGCCTGTGCCGCATCACGGTTAAGGAGGCGGAGTCGAACGACACGGTTCTGCGAGGACACGCGCTCATCGCGCCGGGCAATCATCACGTGTTGCTCAAGAGGAGCGGGGCGCGATACTACGTCGATATCAAAGAAGGGCCGCTGGTTTGCCGTCACCGTCCGTCGGTTGACGTGCTGTTTCGTTCCGCCGCTCGCTACGCCGGACAAAATGCCGTGGGAGTGATTCTGACCGGAATGGGGGATGACGGCGCCCGCGGAATGCTGGAAATGAAACAAGCTGGGGCCATGACGATTGCCCAGGATGAGAACACCTGCGTGGTTTTCGGCATGCCGAATGAGGCGATTAAACGGGGCGCGGTCGATAAGGTACTGCCCTTGCAGGCAGTGGCGGGGGCGGTTCTCACCCATGCGCGATGAGCCAGCGAATGAGGGCCGACGATGAAACGAATCCTAACCGTGGATGATTCAGCCAGCGTTCGGCAGATGGTCAGTTTTACCTTGCGCAAGGCGGCCTATGAAGTGGTTGAGGCCGTCGATGGTAAAGATGGCCTCGCCAAAGTGAGCAGCGGAAAGTTCGACCTGATCGTCACCGATCTGAACATGCCCAATGTGGACGGCATTCAAATGATCACCGCCGTCCGCAAGCTGCCAGGGTATACATTTATTCCCATCTTGATGCTCACTACCGAGTCCCAGGCTGAGAAGAAGGATGCGGGGCGCAAGGCGGGCGCAACCGGCTGGATCGTGAAGCCTTTCAATGCCGATCAATTGATTGCCGTGGTCCAGAAGTTGGTCAAGTAGGAACTCCGATGTTCACGACGAAAGGATTCTTGGCCCATCGCGCTTTCTGAGCTGCTTACGAACCAACTACGCGAAAAGATGCTGGAGGCATTCCTGCATCGGCTACCGCGTGTTCAAATCGACATAGTAGCCGAAGTTGGAAAGCGCGACCTGGTCATTGCCGGGAATGTAAAAACCAAACTTGCCGAGACTTAAATTGCTCCCGGGCTGAGTCCAGCGATCCAGAACCACCCAACTGTCTCCTTGCCTGATTTGGTGGGTGATCTCATTCGGCGCCACGCGGATCTGGAAAGTTCGGAAGCTCTTCTTGTCACCCTTGTGTGAAACTTTGATCTCGTCCCCCTTCTGGCCGTTTCGGACTACAGTGCGGTAGAAGTTATTGTCGTCCATTTGGAAAAGGACATAGTTGTTGACGTCGATGCAGTTCAGCACCCACTGCAGGCGATGCCCCTTGGTGAGCATGGCGGAAAAGACGAATGTACCTGAGGTGGGAGATACGCCGTACATCACGAAATCCCCGCCCTTATGAAGGAACGAACCTTTCTCCTGCTTCCAACCCGCCAGATCGTTCCACTTGGACATGCCGCTGGGCGCAAGAGATAAATCCAAGCCCTTGGAACGGCCGGCGATGACCTCCACAGCTAACGATCGAGTGAAGTTGTCGGCAGTTTTCGCGGTGAGAATGTAGGAACCGGCTGACAGACTCAGCGTGCCCCCGCTGCTTACCTTCGTCGGAGTCTCGTTCCCTTTTGCGAGGGTCACCTGAGCATCGGCAGGTGTGAACGCAATTCTTAACTCGCCCGGCGCGGCGTCCAATGCCACATCCGCCGCCGCAAGGGATACCGGAGCTCCAGCGACGAAGTGTTGCTTGATCTGCTTAGGCTTGAACCCGGCTTTGCGCAGTTCGACGATGTGGTCTCCGGGATTCACCGTTGCCACCGTGAGCGTTCCATCAGGCTGAATCGTTCCCACCGTGGTTTGGTCGATCAGAACTGTGGCTCCCGGAATCCCTCCCTGGATCTTCAGCGAAGCCAAATGGGGGGTAGGTTGCAGGTTGAAAATCAGTTTGGGTTGTTCGCCTTCGCGAAGCCGGACCCTTTGTTCTGGAGCGTCCTGGAATCCGTTCTTGGACACTCGTACAACGTATTCTTTGAGTTCGAGATTCGGGATGCGCAATTGGCCGCCCTGCGTGAGTTGCGGCTGAAGTTTTCCGTTGAGGAAAACCTTCGCGTTCTCCTCACTGGTAACGACCACGAGCGTGCCCAGATTCTGTCCGGATTCCAGAAAGGCGCTTAGCGTGGGCGTCGCTCCCGCATTAATTTCGAGTTTGTACTGATGCTGATCGTTGCCTCGGGTCACAGCTAATTCGTGAGGCCCGGCGGAGACGGACGGGAGATCCAGACCGTCCTGAGGCACGTCGAGCGGAACCTGGCCGTCGAGGCTCACTTTGGTGGAAGAATCGCTGGAGTATGCGTGCAGCCTGGCGGCCATGTTGCTGACAACCACAGCCAGCACGCCGCGGGAAACGATGGATCCATTGACGGCCGGAACCGCTCCCGCTTCGGTTGAGAAGGTGAAGGATGCTCCACCCCGCGGGCCATCAACTTTCAGCTTGTGTTCTCCGGCGGGTACATTGTCGAGAGTCCACTGTCCATCCTGAAATTCCGCGGGCGGCTGATCATCGAATGTCACTTTTCCCGTGCCGGTGTCGGAAGACAGTTTCAGCGCTGGTAGCGCCAGTTCGGGAGGCGGCATCGCCGGGGACGAGACGCTAGGAGCCGGTTCGGGGGTCTGGGTGATCGGCGGCGCATGATGCTTTCGCGCGAAGAGAACGATCACTGCCACCAGGACTATTGCGGCGACAGAGGCGAGGATGGCCGTTGTGTAACGCTGCGGTGATCTCGCGGACTGCTTGAGATCGGAAGATGGAGATGTGGCTCTGGCCTCTCGTGCAGGAGGCTTGGCCGCGGAAGCCGTGACTTGTGCCGGCGGAGGGAGCGGTGGACCTGGCGAAACCGGCGGTGGCGCGGCCTCTACATCAACCACGGGCGGAGGGACGGGAACATTACTCGCCATTGTTTCTGTTTCTGTCCCGGTTTCTTTCCCGGCCGATGAAGATTGGGGCGGGCTGGTTGGCGGAGTGTGGAATGTCACTGTTGGGCTTAGGCTCTCCGTCGACTCAATTGAACTTTTTTGGCTCACTTCGAGCAGACCCAGGCGGCGCAGAAGGCCATTGGCAATGGATAGGACTTCACCATCGTTTAAATACTTGTCCGCCACGGCTCGCACTCGTTCCCCTAACGCCTGCTTCGACGCGTCATCCGTGGCAGCATCGATTCCACCCTCCATGCTTCGCAGCTCTTCCAGGTCGCGACGCCGCGCTTGGCGGCGCTGGATCTGCAGGTCCCGCTGGACGGTCTCCTGAATCTGAATCAACCTGGGCTCGCGCGGATAAACGGACAATCCCTGTTCGATTCGGGCTAAAGCCCCGGCCAGATCGGCGGCAGTCTGCAGCTTGCGCGCCTGCGAAACACATTCCGCGATGAAGGTTTCCCGCTTTTTGTCGAGAATCAGGGTCCGAATGGTCTTGGCCATGGGGTGCCCTGGGTTCAAGTCGAGCGCATCCCGTGCCAGCTTTTCGGCTTCCCGCCAATCGTTTTCCACCATTGAGTGGGCCTGTTCGACCAGGGCGTTGGCCAGAACCGCGCGGGATATCGGATTGTTTTCATCCAGTTCGTAGGCCTCACGCAGCAATTTGATTCCGTCGGCAGGGTTCTGCCGCGCGCACAGCTCCTGGCCTTCGGTCATGAGGCGGTGGGCTTCGGTTTTTCGCTTCACGCCGTCCTGGGCAAGCTTCTCGAGCTCCGTTAATTCTGCGTCGTTGGGAAATTCGGCGGCTGCTTCTCGCAACAGATCGAGCGCGCGAGCGTAGTCGCTGGAATGCAAACAGGTGTCGATCTGTTCGACCAGACGCGCTTTGGATTCGATCCGGATCTGCTGGTCGCGCCTCTTCTGCAGGCGCTCAATTTCGAACGTCAACCCCGGATACTCGCTGTAGATGGTGCGCAAAATTTCCCAATCGTTCAGGGCATCGCCGAACGATCCCTGTTCTTCGTGGAGGTGTGCCCGGGCTACGATGGAGTTGACCAGGTCGCGTTTGTCCTGCACCAAGCGCAACGCGCCTTCAAAATGCGATTCTCCGGGATGAAGATCCAGCGCTTCTCGCAGAATGTTCACGCGCTTGTCCAAGTCCGGTTCGGCCTCTACCTGGCGATCTACGGAAGCGATGAAGGCCGAGCGTTCCTGCCGTTGGTGCTCTTCGATGTCGTATTTGAGAGCCTGGAAGATCGCATTATTCGGGTACTTGGCCAAATATGCCTGGCACGCAACCATGGCCTTGCCGAAGTTGCGCTCGGTAAGTTGTCTCCGCGCCTCGGCATAGGCGGTGTTCATAGCGTCGTGTTCGGAGCGCACCTCGTTGTAAAAGCTCTGATAAGTGGCGCCGCTCTCGATATTGACAGAATCCGGGGCGCGCCGGTCCAGGTCCAGCACCACACCCAGTTTGGCGAGGGCGCTGCTTACATCGCCCTTATGCCACGCGTCCATGGCGGCGCGATGGAGTTTCTCTTTCTCCTGGCGGAGTTTCTGGTATTCCTGTTCCTGGCGGCCGACCTCTGCCAGCAACTGGAGCGCGCGGGCCTCCTTCGGGCGGAGTTGGAGAACATTCTGCAAAGCCTCGCGAGCATGACCGTAAGCGTTATTGTCGATGTGCTGCCGGGCCAGGCGATACCAATTGTCGATCTGGCGTTCGCTGCGCCGGTTTTCAATCTTGCTCTTTAGAGCCAAGGCTGCGGCGTTGTCCGGTTCGATTTGCAGCGCCTCCTGTAACTTCTGGAGAGCCAGCGGATCTTCCTCTTCTTCAAAGCGCGCCCGCGCGGCATCGAGCAATTGAGAAAGTGTTTTTCGCCGGACGGCCCCGTCGAGTTGCCGGCGCAGAGAGACAATGGAATTGTCCATATGGCCCTCGGCTTCCAGTTCGCCCAGGATCTCTCCGGCAAACTGAAAATCGCCTTCTTCCAGGGCTTTGGTGGCGCGCTGCAGCCGTGGCCGGGTACGCTCGGGATCGAAGAACTCGATGGGCTCGTTGCGCAGTGCTTTGTTAAGAGTGTCGCCGAATTCGCGGGCGCTCGCGAAACGGTGCCAGGATTGCTTGGCCATGGCTTTGTGCAGTACGCGGCTGACGGGCTGGCTTATGGTGGAATTCAACTCTGCCGCCAGAGGCGGTATCTGACGGAGAATTGCGTCGACCACCTCATCGGCTCGGGCGCGCTGGAACGGGTTCCGGCCCGTCATCGCTTCATAGCAAACCACGCTGAGGGAGAAAATGTCGGAGGCCGGGGACAGCGGTTTCAATTCGATCTGCTCCGGCGACATGTAGAGCAGCGTCCCTTTTTGCGCCCGAGTGGTATGGGCATCGGACATGTGAGCGACGCCGAAGTCGATAATCTTAACCGAGTCGTCTTCCATCACGAAGATGTTGCTCGGCTTTAAGTCGCGATGAACCAGACCGCGTTCGTGCGCCGCCTGCAGGCCGCGGCAGGCTTGGGAAATGATGTCAATCGTACGCTCCACCGTTAGACGATGGCTGGCCTTGCGGATGAAATATTCCAGCGTGGTCCCGGGGAGTAGCGGCATAACGAAGTAGGGCTTCTTTTTCCCCTCGTCTTCGAATTCTCCGATGTCGAAAATCTCAACGATATTGGGATGGCTCATGGAGGCGAGCACGTCGCACTCTTTGTAGAACAACTGAAGGGAGGCTGGGTCGGGAATGTCGAGGATGGTCTTGACCGCTACTTCACGGCGCACGACGGTGTCGTAGGCCCGGTAGACGAGGCCCATGCCTCCCTGGCCGAGGATCTCCCTGACCTCGTAGCGGCCTGCCAGTTTTTTCGGTGAAGCCGGAATCTCCATGGCGCCCCCGTTGTGTGGGCCCTAGCATCTTAACCCACATTTCCCGGCTGATCCTAGTTCTGATGCTCGATTCGGGGGCCTGGGATCGGAAAGTAGAAAGGATATCGGTTCCTTCCGCATGGCCCGTGATCCGAAGGAACCGCTACCCGACGACACCCCTTGATCGCAGCACGCCCCGTGATTTGCAGAATCCGGCGCCAGGCGCTTGATATTGGGGAAAGCGGTCCAATACTATGGCTTGTCCATGACTTTTTCTGACTTCTCTCGTCCAAGGTGAATATGCGCGAACACGCAGCGCTCCTGTTGTTGCTTCTGGTCGCTCTATCGCTGACAAATGCTCAAACGCCATCCCCGCAGCCGTCTTCTGAGGCAGCATTGCCTTACAGCCCCAGTCTTGACGTTTCGTCGATGGACAAATCTGTCGATCCTTGCGTGGATCTCTACCGTTATTCCTGCGGCGGTTGGCAGACGAAAAACCCGATCCCGCCTGATCAGATTTCATGGTCGGTCTACGCCAAGCTCTATCAGGACAACCTGGTCTTTCTCCACGGCATGCTGGAACAGGCGGCGGCCCAGCGGGCTGAGAAACGCAATGCCGTAAGCCAGCAGATTGGCGACTTCTATGCGGCCTGCATGGACGAAGCGGCGGTAGAAAAACGGGGACTCACCGCGATTCAGCCGGAACTCGAAGCGATTGCGCAGCTCAAGTCAGCGAAAGAACTTACTCCGCTCGTGGCACGGTTGCAGTTGATCTACGACCGGTATTCCTACAACACTTCGTTGCTTTTTTCGGCTGGCTCGACGCAAGACCCGGACGATTCCGAGCGTGAAATCGCCGACGTGGATCAGGGCGGCCTCGCCATGCCCGATCGCGACTACTACATTAAAGACGACGCCAAGTCGAAGGAAACGCGCGAGCGTTACCTTCAACATGTGCAGCGAGTGTTCGAGCTTATCGGCGACAGTCCGGCCGCCGCTAAGCAGAACGCCGAGGCCGTCCTGCGTCTGGAAACGGCCATGGCCAAGGCTTCGCTCACTCGCGTCGAGCGCCGCGATCCCCACAAGCTGGTCCACAAAATGAAGGTCGCCGATCTTATCCAGCTTGCTCCCAACTTTGACTGGGTCGCCTACTACCACGAGATGCAATATCCGGAGATCGGCATTCTGAACGTCGATGCGCCCGAGTTTATCAAGGAACTCAACGCGCTCCTGACTTCCGAATCGATCGAGAGCTGGAAATCCTACCTGCGCTTCCATGTGGCCGACACGTCTTCCCCGTACCTGTCTTCGAAGTTCGTCGAGGAAAACTTCGATTTCTACCGCAAATATTTGCGGGGCGCGGAAGAGATCCAGCCGCGCTGGAAGCGCTGCGTGCAGTATGTCAACTATGACTTGAGCGAGGCGCTGGGCCAGGTCTATGTGGCCAGAGTCTTCTCCCCCGAACTCAAGCAGAGCACGCTCGATATGGTGCGCCGCATCGAGGACGCCATGGGTGCGCGCATCAAAGCGCTCGACTGGATGAGCCCGGAAACCAAACAGCAGGCGCTGACCAAGCTGGCGGGAATCCGCAACAAGATCGGCTATCCCGATCATTGGCGCGACTACAGCTCGGTGAAGATCGTTCGCGACGATTTTGCCGGTAACGTCGAGCGCGCACATCAGTTCGAGAGCCACCGCGAGATTAACAAAATCGGCAAGCCCGTCGATCACGGCGAATGGGACATTTCCGCTGCCACCGTGGATGCCTACTACAATCCGCAAATGAACGACATCAACTTTCCCGCCGGCGTGCTGCAGCCGCCCCTCTACGATCCGAAAATGGATGACGCTCCCAACTATGGCGACACCGGGGGCACCATTGGTCACGAACTCACCCACGGTTTCGACGACGAGGGCAGCCAGTTTGACGCTAAGGGGAATCTGAAGAATTGGTGGACAAAAGAAGACCGGGAGAAGTTCGACGCCCGCACCAAGTGCGTGGAGGATCAGTATTCAGGGTATGTCGCGGTGGACGACGTTCACGTCAACGGCAAACTGACGCTGGGCGAAAACGTGGCCGATCTGGGCGGCGAGATTCTTGCTTATGTCGCGTGGAAGGATGCGACTAAGGACAAGAAACTTCAGCCTATCGACGGTCTGACCCCGGAGCAGCGCTTCTTCATCGGATTCGCGCAGTGGGACTGCGCCAATGAACGTCCCGAAGACTTGCGCATGCGCGCCATGACCGACGAACATTCGCCCGCGCGCTACCGCATCAACGGAGTCGTGGTAAACATGCCCGAGTTCGCGGAGGCATTCTCCTGCAAATCAAGCCAGCCCATGGTGAAACCAGCCGCCGCTGTGTGCAAGGTTTGGTAGTGGCTGGCGGTCAGCTGTGGGACAGACTATGTGGTGTAGACTACTTTGCCGCTTTCGAAGTCACAAAGGGAAATCCGGACCTGTTTTCTTGACCAGGAGGTCATCATGCGTTTCACGTTCCGCGGTTCTCAAAAGTGCGCCGCATTCAACGCCACGTTGTTATTCGTGATGTTTTTGATTTTCGTCCCCTTGATGAAAGGCGACTCGACCAGCGCTCCAATGCTGCTGCGCAAACCGGCGGTGAGCCGGACCCAGATTGCCTTCAGCTATGGCGGAGACCTCTGGATCGTCGACCGCAACGGTGGCGAAGCCCGGCGTCTCACCAGCGATGTTGGGATCGAGACTGACCCATACTTTGCGCCCGATGGCTCGCTCATTGCCTTCACCGGAGAGTACGACGGAAACGAGGACGTGTATGTCATTCCCGCGGCCGGCGGTATTCCCAGGCGACTGACGACACATCCCGGGCGAGACCAGGTTGCAGGCTGGACGCCTGACGGTAAGTGCATCTTGTTTCGCTCTCCGCGAAATAGTTATTCACGCTTTAACCGCCTGTTTATCGTCAGCGTCGAAGGAGGCCTTCCTGTAGAACTGCCCCTGCCCATGGCGGAAGAGGGTTCCTATTCGCCGGATGGCACGCATCTGGCGTACGTCCCATTTACAAATTTTAAGGAAGCTTGGGAAGCGCAGCGCGGTCTGAAGCATTACCGCGGCGGCACCGCCTCTCCGGTCTGGATCGCAAATCTGTCCGATTCCAGTGTCGAGAAGATCCCGCGCACGGATTCGAACGATTCCACGCCGATGTGGCTCGGCCACCACATCTACTTCTTATCTGACCGCAACGGTCCGGTTAACTTGTTCGTGTACGACACCACCACCAGGCAGGTGACCGAGGCGATACGCAGTAACGGCACTGACATCAAAACCGCGTCCGCGGGGCCGGACGCCATCGTTTACGAGCAATTCGGCTCCATTCACCTCTTCGATCCGGCCAGCGGCACCGAGCACGCAGTCGCAATCCACGTAACCGGCGACTTTCCCGCAGTGCGAGGACATTTCGTCAAAGCTGCCGCTCAGATCCAGAACGCAAATATTTCGCCCACGGGAGCGCGCGCGGTTTTTGAGGCGCATGGCGAAATCCTCACCGTTCCAGCGGAGCACGGCGATGTTCGTAATCTTACGAATTCGCCGGCGGTTGCCGATCGCGATCCAGCATGGTCGCCCGACGGCAAGTGGATCGCATACTTTTCCGATGAGTCGGGCGAGTACGCGCTGCACCTGCGTTCCCAGGACGGTCTCAGCGACATCCGAAAAATAAACCTGGGCACTCCGCCGACGTTTTACTACTCGCCCGTATGGTCCCCCGATGGCAAGAAGATTGTCTATAGCGATAAGCGGCTGAAGCTCTGGTATCTGGAGATCGAAGGAGGTAAGCCGCACTTGGTTGACACCAACCCATACGACAGCGGGCCGGGTTCGGGATTCGATCCGGTTTGGTCGCCGGACAGCCGGTGGATCGCCTACACGCGGCAGGTCACCAGCGGGATGCGCGCCGTTTTCATTTATGAGCTCGAAGGACAGGCTGCGCATCAGGTAACCGATGGCATGAGTGATGCCGCCTTTTCCGCGTTCGACCGCAACGGAAGATACCTCTATTTCACCGCCAGCACCGATGTTGGGCCTGTCCTGGCCAGCAGCATGGCTGCCTTCAAGGTGCCTGTAACACGGAGCGGGTACGTCATTGTTCTGAGCAAGGATCTGAAGTCGCCACTTGCTCCCCAGAGCGACGAAGAAAAAATGGAGGCGGACAAGTCCGCAACCGCCGAGAAGCAGAAAACGCCTCCTGACGTGGAGGAGTGCTCACCGGACGCGCAGTCAAAAGGGGATGAAGGGTCGAAGGAAAGCGCGGCCAAAGACAGCGACAAAGGCAAGGATAAGGACAAGGATAAGGATTCGGCTGGCAAGAAGAAAGAGGATGGCAAGTCGAAGGAACCTCCGCTCGTGCGCATCGATTTCGACAGCATCGACCAGCGTATCTTGGCCTTGCCCTTCCCTACGCGAAACTACGGCGGAATGATCGCCGGCAAGACTCACGTCTTATTCCTGCTCGAAGGACCGGCGGTTGACGACGGCGCGGGAAACGGCGGCCAGATCGTCCACAAGTTTGACCTCTGTACCCGCAAGACCGACAAACTGCTCGACAACATTGGAAATTTCTTTGTTTCGGCGAATGGGGAGAAAGCCCTCTATGAGCAGTTGCGGGAGCCCAAGCCGAGGGACGGCGGCAACGGAGAACGTCCCCATGGCACTTGGTCCATCAAAGCAATCGATGCTCTGGGCAAACCACCGGAGCCCAACAAGCCCGATGGTTCGCTGAAGCTCGATGCCATGGAGGTGGAAGTCGATCCGCGTGCCGAATGGGAACAAATGTACCGCGAAGTGTGGCGGATTGAACGTGACTTCTTTTACGATCCTAACCTGCACGGCGCCGATCTCAAGGCGCTGAGAGCCGCGTATCAGCCATACGTTGACAACGTGATGAGCCGTGCCGATCTTAATTACATCTTCGCAGACATGCTGGGCGAGATCACGGCACAGCACGTCTATATTTTCGGTGGCGACCGGCCCGAGGTGAAGCACGTCAGTGGTGGACTGCTGGGCGCGGACTACTCCATCGAGAACGATCGCTACCGCTTTGCGCACGTGTACTACGGCGAAAACTGGAATCCCGATCTGCGCGCTCCGCTGACGGAACCGGGTGTGAATGTGAAGGAAGGTGAGTACCTGCTGGCGGTTAATGGTCGCGAAGTACATGGCCGAGACGAGATCTTCAGCTTTTTCCAGGAGACCGCGGGCAAAGCAGTTCAGCTGAAGGTGGGACCTGACGCTAGCGGCAAAGGGGCGCGCAACGTCACGGTTGTACCGATCGCTAACGAACGCTCACTGCGGCTACATGCCTGGATGGAGGCCAATCGAAGAAAGGTTGAACAACTGAGCAACGGCCGCCTCGCCTATGTCTACCTGCCGGACACTGCCCAGAACGGCTTCACCAATTTCAACCGCTACTACTTTGCACAGTCCGATAAACAAGGTGCGGTAATCGACGAGCGCTTCAACGGGGGCGGCTGGATTGCCGACTACATCGTGGACTGGCTCAAGCGGCCGCTGCTCGCAGCGGCCATGACCCGCGACGGGAAAGATGAGTACATCCCACATTCTATCTTCGGACCCAAGGTGATGTTAATCAATGAGTACGCCGGTTCCGGGGGTGACGCCCTGCCTTGGATGTTCAAACGTCTGGGCACCGGCCCGCTGATCGGCACCCGCACTTGGGGTGGGTTGATCGGCATAGGAGGCTATCCCACGCTCATGGATGGCGGCCGGGTCACGGCCCCGCGCTTTGGACTCTATAATCCTCAGACTGGGGAGTTCGACGTCGAGAACAAAGGCGTGCCGCCAGATATCGAGGTCGAGTTCGACCCCGCGGCATGGCGGCAAGGACGCGATCCGCAGCTGGAAAAAGCGGTTTCCGTTGCCCTTGACGAACTGAAACAGCATCCGGTTCCGGAGATCAAGCGGCCCAAATATCCCGTCTACAACTGGCCAGCGGTTCGCAGCGCGGCCGGCACACCGCAAAAACCGGTGGGACAGAACTAGAATGAATCTCGACGTTCGCGCCGGTAGCGCCCGGCGCGGACGCCATCAACGGCGATTGAGAATGTTGCGGTCAAGCTCTCCCCCGAAACCGGATGATTTCCCGGCGATCGCGTTTTGAGGGTTTGCCCGCGGGCAATTTTTCGAACTGCTTCATCGCCCTACGCTCCGCTGCCACCTTCAGGCGCAGCTCCCGGCTCGCCTCGGTCTCGCGGTAAAGCGTTTGTGCAACCGAAGCTGGGCCGCGCACGTCGCTGAGAAGCAAGACTTCGACCTGAAAGTCGCCGCTATCGTTTGCCACTCGCAACATGTCTCCAATCCGGACCTCGCGCGCAGCTTTGGCGGGCTGGTGGTTGGATTGAATCCTGCCAAGTTCACAGGCTCGGGCGGCCAATACTCGCGTCTTGAAGAATCTGGCGGCCCAGAGCCACTTGTCCATTCTTACGCTCGTCATGATCTGTTTTGCCATTCACACGCTTGGTTTTGCGCGTGGTTGAGTCAGCCCGCGAAACAAGGGCGCACCCCATGTTCCCATCGCGAGCAACGCCCCGAATAACACTATGGCATCGATGCTCTCCCGACCCTGTCGCGACCAGTATGCCGCGGCATCCAGGTTCAGCCACAGTGCAAATTCGTCAAGCGTCAGTGCTGCGCCAATTCCGTAAGTCAGCGCCAACAACCGGCTCAGGAGAATCGAAAGCGAACTGTCGCTCGTTCCCACTTCCGCAAGCTCTGCGTAGCCAGAGACGAGCAGGAGAAAAATCCCCCAAACCAAGTGGTGGATGTGCCGCCCACCCATCTCAACATAGCCGAATGGCCCAATGTGATGAGTGATCGAGGCCACTAACAGCCGCACCGCAAGAAATGTGATAAAAAAGCTGACCGACGCAAGGAATAGCCGCCTCTGTGGCCGGTCCGGAATCTGCTGATGGATCAGCAGACCGAGCTTCGTCAAGTGCAGCAAAAGAAGGATCAGGGCAGTTAATACGCTGACAAAGATCAGCAGAATCCAGGATCCGGGAATATGCATAGATAAGTATTATCTATAAAGACTTAGTCATTGGTGCGGTAGTAGCGGCGCCGCTGGCTTGCTATGATGACAGTTCCTATGGTCGCGTCTTTGGCCAATGTCGCAGAGCGCAGGGACTACGGCAAATCCCGCCGGCAGGTTCTCCACAGTGGTGACCAATGTCAATGGGAGCCGACGAGAAGCCGGCCCGATCCGGTCGAACTGCTGATCAGTGCCAACCGCGACCGGATGCCAGAACTTCTGCCCATCAAGTGGGCACGCATGGCAGCTTCGCCCTTCGGCTTTTTCCGCGGCGCGGTGCCGCTGATGGCGGCCGATTTGGCCTCGCTCCCGACCTCCGGCATCACCGTCCAAATTTGCGGTGATGCGCACCTGCGCAATCTTGGCGCTTTCGCCTCGCCCACCGGAGCTTTGGTGTTTGATATTAATGACTTCGATGAAACCATGCCCGGGCCGTGGGAGTGGGACGTCAAGCGGCTGGCTACCAGTCTCGTGCTCAGCGGCCGCGAAGCCGGGCAATCCGACGGCGCATGCAAGGAGGCCGTCAAGAACTTCGTGGCTGAATATCGCATGTCGGTTCACCACTGCTCGGGGCTGACGGTACTGGGCATTGCGCGCTACAGCGTGTTTCGGCACATGGACGCGGGACCACTTCCAGAACTGCTCAAAAAGGCTAAGCGCGCCACGCCGGAGCACACTCTTGAGAAGCTCACCCAGAGCCGCAAGGGCGCGCGGTGTTTCAAAGAGGAAAAGCCGCTTCTGACGAGGGTTTCCGACAAAACTCGCCGCGCCGTGCTGACCGCGCTGGAGAGCTATCGCGACACGCTTTCGTCCGAGCGGCGCCACTTTCTCGAAGGCTACCAACCGGTGGACGTCGCCTTTAAAGTCGTGGGGACGGGCAGCGTTGGCACGCACGATTACGTCATCCTGTGCTTTGGCAACGGGAGCGAAGACTCGCTCTTCTTGCAGATGAAGGAAGAGCCGCTTTCCGCTTACGCACCATATCTCAAGGCTCAAGTCCCGCGCAACCAAGTCCCGCGCAATCAGGGAGAGCGGGTTGTCCAGGGACAGCGGCTGATGCAAGCGCAGTCCGACATTTTTCTTGGTTGGACCAGTATGGACGGACGCGACTATCTGGTGCGCCAACTCGCCGATCACAAGGCCGTCATCGACGCCGAAGATCTCAAAGGCCCCGTTTTGATCGCATACGCCAAGATGTGCGGCGAGGTTCTGGGCAAGGGACACGCGCGCTCAGGTGACGCCTGCGTGTTGGATGGCTATTGCGGTGACGCCGAAAAACTCGGCAATGCCATAGCCGAATTCGCCGTCGCCTATGCCGACCAGAGCACGGCCGATTACAAGCGGTTCACCAGCGCAGTGAGGAAGGGGCGACTCGCAATCGCGAAAGGCCTGTGCTGATGATCGGACCGCTCGGCACGATCTCTTGGCCTTTCGGCCGGTATTCGCCCAAATGAAAGCCGGCGATGGAAGGCAGTTCTCGATATGACCCTACCTATTGTTGTGCCGGATCTTTCGTCAAGGCCGCTTCATCTCATTGTGGAGCGCACAAGCGAGTTGCCGCCGGATGTGCTATTTCGTGCCTGGACAGAACAATTCGACCGCTGGTTTGCCGCCCCAGGAACGGTTTTGATGAGGGCGGAGGTCAATGCCGTTTTCTTTTTCGAGACTCGTTACGAGGGGCAACGCCATCCTCACTACGGTCGATTCCTCAGGCTCGAGCGTGACCGCCTGGTGGAAATCACCTGGCTCACGGGAGTACCGGGCACCAAGGGCTACGAGACGGTGGTCACTGTTGAACTCACTCCTAAAGGCGAGGGCACGCATCTCCGTCTCAGTCACGCTGGATTTCCAGATGAGGAGACAAAAAAAAGGCACGAGCAGGCATGGCCGGTTGTTCTGGCTCAGCTTGAACAGCAAGTGAGGGTGTCGAAGAACGGATCATGAACTCGAAGAATGCCTATTGTCCGGGACGGCAACCACCGGCCGCAACTGTCCCGTGCCCGGGTGCAGACAATGGCGCGCGTTGGAATTTTTCGTCGTACATATTCCGGTCGGCGAGATCGAGTATCTCGTCAAGGGTCTGGCCGTCGGTAAATTCGGCCACCCCGATACTGATGCTCACCGTAAAGTCATCCAGATTGCTCGATTGATTCCAGTCGTTCAGGAAAGCGTGAATCCTGTTCACTACGATGGCGGCGCCGGCGGCGTCGGTATTCGACAGCGCGATCAGGAATTCGTCGCCTCCGTAACGAATGGCAACGTCTGTGCCTCGGATCGAGCCTTTGAGCAAGGTGGCAATCTCGGTAAGGACAAAATCGCCGGTCAGGTGGCCGAATCGAGTATTGACCTGCTTGAAGCGGTCCACGTCAATAAGCAGGAAGGCGAGCGGTTTGCCTAGACGCTTTGCTTGGCCGATGAAACGGCTAGCCAGTTCCTCGAGCGAACGGCGATTGTAGATTTCAGTCAGCGGATCGGTAAAAGACTGGAGACGAATAAGTTCATTCTGCATCGCCGTCGAGATCATCCTCTGGCGCAATTTCCGGAACTCGATGCGGCGGGAAACGATGTAGGTGTTGGCAAGGGTCAACAGCACGAGCAGACCGCAGGCCAGTTCCTTCGAGACGGTGATCTCAAAATGCAGGCTCCCGGACTTCAGGAAGGCGGCGGGCAACAGAACGGCTAGCAATCCAGCTCCCGCCAGGATCCCGGTGGCAGTCACAATCAGCCACAGTTCCCCGTCGCGCTTCTCCAGCTTTCTGAGTTCCCAATTGACATTAGCCAGAACATTGTCGGGCTCATGGCGACTGGGTGCGGGTTTTGTTGGTTTATCCACGGCTTGATTTCGCAAGCGAAGATAGGAGGCGGCCCCGCAAGGTCGTTTCAAACCAGCGCTTTTCCTGGAACGGGAGCGTACGAAGCCGATGTAGCACTTCAGGTTGTTCGCCGTTCGGCATAGCCAAGTCGGCCCGTGCGGAGAGGCCACGTCCCATTGCATGAGTCTACCCGGCAATTTCGGCGCTGGGAATGTTACGAGGGTAATAGCAGAACAGGTGCCCCGCACCCGTAAGCCGCTGCGTTGTTCCAATCGCGCAGCCGTGCGCATTCGTGGAAGTCAATTCTTCCGGGACCCAGACTCTGCCATCAAACCCGTTTTCCAAACTTTATCCGAGCGAGGGATCCTCCCAGAAAGCACGGTCGAACCCACGGCGACAGCCCAGAGCAGCAGGGATCTTGTGGATCGTGTCAAAAGACGGGCAGCGAGATCTTGCTACTTCCCAGTACTAATCTCCTGATGGCGGGACCGGATTACTTCCGGATTTGTTCCACATTTCGCTTTAGTGACAGTTCGAGAAGTGGCGCCGTAACCATCAAGCTGCCCGCTCCGCACCGGGTGTAGGTATTGTTTGGCGCTGTAGAACCGACCGGACCGATTCCAATGCAACGAGAATATCGGCGTTGTGAGCTGAGTATGCGATGTAACCGTCGGGGCGGACAAGAGCCAGACCTTGGCGACGCGCTGATCGGAACTCAACAATATCGGCAAATGATTCAGCGAACTGTTTCGTCGCCTTCATGATTGACGCCTCCGCTTCATTACCCAAAACAAGAAGGAAGCGCCTACAGATGCCCTCTCCACCACGCAATGAGTCATCGAAATGCCGCTTTCCTGGTCCCTCGACAACCGGACTTCCACGATAGGCAATGCCAAGCCCAGAAAGCCGCTGCACGAACGCGTGCTGGAACGGCGCCCAGGCGCGAGACCGTCGGTATGACGGTATCGCGGAGCGCCTGAGCCAACTTGTTCGGAGTTCCCATGGCCTTGGTCAGCAGATCCGTGGTCTCAATGACATTTCTTATTGCTGGAAGGCGTTCGGCACCGTAGCTGTCGAGCAACTGCTCATTGCCGTAACCATGCAGAAAGAGATCGACCTTCCAGACCAGATTCCAAACGTCATGCAGACCAGTATTCATCCCCTGCCCGCCAAAAGGACTATGAATGTGAGCCGCATCGCCAGCGATGAAAATACGATCTTCTCGCAGTCGTGCTGCCAGGCGGTGATGGATACGAAAATGGCTGCTCCAGTGCAGGGCGCGTGCTTCGATTCCACTGGGGGCGCGTTGAGCCAATACGTTCCGCACAAGATCAAGCGACGGGGCCTCTCCTTCGCTGTTTTCGATTGTCGCCACAACTCGGCGGCGAGTGGCGCTCATCGGGAAAATTGCGACAGGTCCAAGTTCGCTTGGGCATAGCTGCATCTCGTCGGCGGGAAACGTTGCGTTCGTCTCGATGTCCGCCAACAGGAACGAACCCTTATACTCGGCTCCCTCAAATGGCAGCTTCAGTTGATGCCTGACTGCACTGTGCGCGCCATCGCACCCAACCACGAAGGAAGCGCTGAGGTTGATTGGTTTGCCGTTGTGGTCCAGCGTGACGCCGACACAGTCTTCCTGCTGTTCCGCGGAAACGAATTTGGTTTCATACTCAACCTCTCCGCCTTTACGCCGCAACTCTGCGAGGAGCAATTTCTCGGTCACATCCTGGGGAACCATGGCGACGAACGAATAGGGGCTTTCTTCGGGTGCGAACCGCATGTGGGCAAGCGTGCGTTCGTGGGTCATTACTGCGACCGAGGTGACACGGTTTGCCGCTTCAAGAAATGGCCCGACCACTCCCGCCATGTCGAAGATCTCAAGAGTCCGGGGAAAGATCGCGAGCGCTTTAGAGTGTTCGGATTGAGATGAGTGCTCTTCGATGATCCGAAAACTCAAACCTCGGCGAGCGCATTCATTCGCGAGGAACAGTCCAACCGGCCCGGCGCCCACTATCAAGACATCAGTATCGATCGTGGTATTTGTCATCATTCCTAATCCGTCAGGTATTCAAGAAAGTTCGCATCATTCCCCCAGCATGCTGAGCCAAAATAGACGGGGCACTCGCGCCATGGCGGAACCTTGGCCTTGGGGCCCAGAAGCAAAATAATGGGTCGCGATTTGACACCGCAGAAAATGCCGTCTGCTAGGGATCAACTCCCTCGATTCTTGCCATGTCCCATCGTCTCCTTTCGCACTTGGATGCTTCACTATCGTACGGTTGGTATATCGTCCGAGCGGGGCCAACTCAGTACCGTGAAGTGATTTGGCATCTTTTATGTGTTTCGATCAGTTAGCAGGGCGAACAGACTCAGAAACTGAGTCACTTTTTGTCGTATTCGACAGCTAGCATCACACTTCGACTCAGGTGTTTACTGTATGAAAAATCTTCAAGGATTGTGCTGGGTTGGACGAATCGGGAAATCGGGGACCGACATCCAAAAGAATAAATGAGCGATTTCGATGTACCCAGCCGGATCGATCGGCCCATGAAGATTGGGTCCCTTTCGGGGTTGCTGGTAGCTGTGGTCGGCCTCGGGATAATCTTCGTCGGCGTGCGCGAATGTTTCTATCCCGCAACAGCCGCGCGGCAGTTCGGCGTACCCTTGCTAGATCCGCGTGACGGTGATTTCCTCGCTATCAAGGCTGCTCGAGATGTAGCGTCAGGGATCGTGGCGCTCACCTTGCTTGGTCTACGCAACCGTAAGTTCCTGACGTACACCTTCGGCGTCTTGACCCTTATCCCGATTTGCGATGGCTTGATTGTCCTCCGACACGCTGGCTGGAGTTTTGCACCCGCGCTATTGATTCACTGGGGAACGGCGGTCGTCATGCTGGCGACAGTAGCACTTCTCATAAATGGAAAGTAACGTGGAGACCATGCGCGCTCCGCTCGTCAGTCAAAACGAAAGGAGAAGCAATGAAAGCTCAGTGGACACATTTAGCGCTGCACGTGCGCAGCCTAGAGGCTAGCATTGCATTCTACACGCGGTACACCAATTTGCGCGTGGTTGACCGGCATTCGGACGCATCGAGCTCCGGCATGGAGGTCGCATAGCTAAGCGATCGATCTCCGGAGAATGAACTGAGTTTCGTGATGGTGTTGCAGGAAGGCACTCCGCACAGCCTTCCAAGCGCCAAACCGCAGTTGCCCCTGGGGCCGATCAGCCATCTGGGTTTTGCTCTCGCTTCCCGCAAAGAAGTAGATGCAGTAGCTGCTGAGGCGAAGAAAGCAGGCCTTCTTAAATTTGGTCCCACTTTCCTGAACCCCTTTGCTGGCTATTTGTGCGTAATGACCGATCCAGACGGCCACATGCTGGAGTTTTCTCACGGCCAAGCTTTAGGGGAGCCAGATATGCACTCAACAAGGTCTGTTGATCGTGGTGCGCCACAGGTAACCAATTAACCAAAGGAGGATTTATGGAAGCACGTTTCAACTATGTCAAAGCGGCCCCTGGAGTATTCAAAGCCATGCTCGGTTTTGGTGCAGTATCTTCAGGAATGCGGCCTGGAAGAATCTCTGCTCACCCTGATGGATCTGCGCGCGTCGCAGATCGACGGCTGCGCGTACTGTCTGGACATGCATTGGAAGGACTTGCGGGCGGGCGGAGAAACCGAGCAACGGCTGTATTCCTTGGATGCCTGGCGCGAGTCTCCCTTCTATACGGATCGGGAACGCGCTGCTCTGGAGTGGACCGAAGCACTTACGCTGATCACCAATGGCCGCGTGCCTGACGAGGTCTATGAGCAGGTACGTCAACACTTCACCGATAAGGAACTGTCGGACCTCACTCTGGCCGTCGTAACCATCAATGGCTGGAACCGTCTGAACATTTCAGCAAGGACAGTTCCGGGCGGTTATCAGCCGGCCAAGCCGCACCCCGTAGAAAAGACCGCGTAGATGACGTGTGGGGGGCGCGCCTTCTGTTCCAGGGCGTTGTACATGGAACTTTCCGGCAACACCCTTTTAATCACGGGTGGGACGAGCGGCATCGGGTTTGAGTTAGCCGCTCGACTCCTGAATCTTGATAACACCGTAATCATCACGGGACGAGATCAGAGCAGGCTTGAAGAAGCGCAAGGAAAGCTTCCAGGCATTCAAATTTGTCAAGTGACGTCAGCGACCCACACGCAATCGCTCTTCTCTTCTACGCTGTTACCCAGAAGTTCCCCAAGTTCCGGCCTTGTCATCCCAGCGTTTCCCGCAACTCTCTGGAGTCTTTCCGTGGTACCCTTTTTGGGCCCGGGACTGCTTCACACTGTGTGAAACATCAGCCGGCAGATCCTCCGGCCCGCCTCTTTGCCAAAGGAGAATATGGATATGTCCTTGATGCCGGATCCAACCTTTTACCCCTCGCCGGGCCTGGCCATGCAGGCCGCGCCGGAACGCATCGCTTACGTAGCTCTGCTCAACGTCGGCGTGAGTGGGAAGCGGGACGCTATGGGCGTCATTAACGTCGACCCGCGTTCCTCCGCGTATGGTCAGTTCGTCGGCCAGGTGGATTTCCCCAACGATGATAATGAGTTGCATCACTTTGGCTGGAACGCGTGCAGCGCGTGCCTCTGCCCGCAGGCCCCGCACCCGCACATGGAGCGTCGTTACCTGGTTGTGCCGGGCATCGGGTCGTCCCGGATTCATATCCTGGATACGAAAGCGGACCCCAATCATCCCAAGATCGTGAAGGTGATTGAGCCTGAAGAGTTCATTAAAAAGACGGGCTACACATCGCCACACACCATTCATTGTGGCCCCGACGGCATCTATGGCAGCGCGCTTGGTTCGGCCAGCGGCGACGGCCCCGGCGGCATCTTCCTGATGGATGCCAACACGTTTGAGCTGAAGGGACCTTGGGAGAAGGACCACGGCCCACAGAATCTGGCCTACGACTTCTGGTGGCACCTCGGACACGACACCATGATCACCTCAGAATGGGGCACTCCGAATATGGTGAAGAACGGCCTGATCCCGGAGTTACTGCTGAGCGGAAAGTACGGCCACAAGCTGCACATCTGGGACCTAGATAAGCGCTGCCATCTGCAGGAAATTGACCTGGGTGCGGAGCAACAGATGGTGCTCGAGCTTCGGCCCTCCCACGATCCCAAGAAGACCTTCGGATTCGTCGGCGTGGTCATCTCGCTGAAAGACCTTTCGTCCTCCATCTGGATGTGGTATCGCGAGGACGGCGGTAAGAACGGCCAATGGGCAGTCCGCAAGGTGATTGAAATTCCCGCCGAGCCGGCCGATCCGGAAAACCTCCCACCGCTGTTGAAGGGCTTCAAGGCGGTGCCGCCATTGGTATCCGACATCAACCTCTCCCTGGACGACCGCTTCCTCTATGTTTCGTGCTGGGGGACAGGTGAGTTGATCCAGTACGACGTCTCCGATCCCGCCTACCCGAAAAAGACCGGCTCGATCCACCTCGGTGGCATCGTGCGCCGGGCGGCTCACCCGAAGAATCCCAAGCAAGCGCTCAATGGCGGCCCACAGATGGTTGAGATCAGCCGCGACGGCAAGCGTGTGTATTTCACCAACTCGCTGTACTCCCTGTGGGACGAGCAGTTCTATCCCGATGGTGTAAAGAGTTGGATGGTGAAAATCGACACCAACCCAAAGGGCGGGATGAAGCTCGATGAAACGTTCTTTGTCGAGTTCGACGGGTTGCGCGCACACCAGCTTCGGCTGGAAGGGGGCGACACTTCGCCAGACTCCTATTGCTACTCGGACGCGAAATGACTCATGCGGGGATGACTTCGACGATGTTGTGGCTGATGCTGCTCCTTGGCGCCTACCACGGACTCAACCCTGGGATGGGCTGGCTCTTCGCGGTGGCACTGGGGATGCAGGAGCAAAGGGGGAGCGCAGTAGTAAGATCGAAACTCTCCGGCCTCAAGCGGAGGGCATTGTTCGCCGACCCCAAGTAAAATGCGGATGTCACAAAATCTTGTACGTCTATGGAGATAGGGGATGCCCGATCTATGGCGAATATTGCTCACGCTGCTGTTGCTCTGTCCTGTCTTATCAGCACAAGAAACCCACAGCCACAGCGCACCTGAGAAACTGGGAAACGTATCGTTTCCGATTTCTTGCACGCCGTCCGTTCAGGAGCAGTTTGACCGAGGTGTAGCTCTGCTTCACTCCTTCGCCTACACCGCCGCCGAAAATGCATTTCAGGGCGTGGCCGAACTAGATCCGCGGTGTGCGATGGCACATTGGGGAATGGCCATGGCGTATTTTCACCAGCTTTGGGACCCGCCCATTGTGCCCGCGACAATTTCGATCGCGCAAAAGGAAATCCAGCGGGCGCAGCAGATCGGGGCGGGCTCCGAGCGCGAGCGCCAGTTCATCAATGCGCTGGGCTTCATATATCAGGACGCTGCCACCGTTCCGTATCGCACGCGGGCGTTGAACTACGAGCATGCGATGAGCAATCTCGCTTCAGCGAATAGGAAAGATGTCGAAGCACAGGTGTTTTACGCGCTCGCACTCCTGGCGAACGCATCTCCTGCCGACAAAACGCATGAGAAGCAGAAACAGGCGGCCGATCTGCTCGAGCCGCTTAATGGCGCCTATCCGCAGCACCCAGGAATCACTCACTACCTCATCCACGCTTACGACAACGCGGAACTCTCGCCAAGAGGCCTCCCGGCGGCAAAGGCCTACTCCCAGATTGCACCCTCAGCGCCCCACGCATTGCACATGCCATCGCATATATTCACGCGACTCGGCCTATGGGAAGACTCCATCACCTCCAACCTTGCGGCGAGGGAAGCGGCACACCAGCAGGGCGACACGGGAGAAGAGTTGCACGCCATGGATTATCTGTTGTATGCCTATCTGCAGAGTGGACGTGACAAAGATGCGGCTCAGGTCATTCAGCAACTTAAGAGCATGCCGAAGCTGAACGCAGGCGATTTCAAGATGGCATACGCCTCTGCCGCGATGCCGGTTCGCTACGTTGTTGAGCGGGGTCAATGGGGAGACGCTGCTGGCATGGTTCCTCCAACAGGTGCCCCGCCTCATGTTGTCGCAATTGCGGTTTGGGCTCGGGGCCTGGGACTCGCTCGCAGCGGACGCGCCGCCGAGGCGCGCACGGAAATTGATAAATTGCGGCGGATCGAAGAGCAGCTCCGCGCGTCAGGCAACAACTATTGGGCCACTCAGGTGGGGATTCTGACGCGCGAAGTCATCGCGTGGTCAGCCCAGGCGGACGGGAAACCGGATGAAGCCGCAGCTTTGATGCGCGCGTCAGCCGATGAGGAGGACGCGATCGAGAAGCTTCCGGTGACACCGGGGCCGATTGTTCCGGCCCGCGAACAGCTCGGCGACTTGCTCCTGGAGCAGAATCACCCAGGTCTAGCGCTGAAAGAGTTTGAGACGGCACTCGCAGATGCCCCTGGGCGGCGCGGGGCAGTGCTGGGCGCGGCGCATGCTGCCGAACTCTCCGGCCAGAAGTAGACTAGCTCAAAGATGATGTGTGTCGACGCCCATGGACGCGTCTGAATTTGGCAGTTCCGTTCAAGCGACGACACGACAAGCCCCGGATCGTCGGAAACCCGGAAGTAATGTAGATGGCCGAGCTGTACAAAACTCAATTGAGGTCGGAAGCGTGTTGAGCAACACGACGTTCGACCATACTGTTTCCATAGTGGTATTGCGCGGGAGCCAGGAAGTTCATTTGCAGTTGACTCTCAAGCAAACGCTGACGCAAGCTTGGACCTCGAAAGAATACCTGGGCTGGTGGTGGAAACCGCTGGGATACTTCGGGTCAAGGGAGCCAAAACGGCTGGGAGTACGTGTCGATTAAGAATCACATTGCGAAACGACCAGGGGGTCGGAAGTTCAAATTACTGCCGAACGTTTCCATGGCCAATCACTTCATACTTGGTGGAAGTTAATTCGGCTAATGCAAAAGGGCCGCGGCAGTGCAGCTTCTGCGTACTCACACCCATCTCGGCTCCGAAGCCGAACTCCCCTCCATCGGAAAAACGCGTCGAAGCATTCCAGTACACCACGGCGGAATCGATCTGGCGGAGAAAGCGCTGGGCGTGCTCCTCGTCATTCGTGACGATGGCTTCGGAATGCTTTGTCGAATAGCGGTTGACGTGGGTGATGGCTTCGTCGACTCCAGAGACAACCCGAATTGCCATGCATAGCCGCAAATACTCTTCTCCCCAATCGGCAGCTGTCGCGGCCACCACACTCATTCCCGCCGCCAACCGAACGGTGGTTTCATCGCCGCGAACTTCCACGCCATGGTCGATCAGTTTTCTTACGATTCTGGGGATGTATTCCGCGGCAATCCGCTCGTGCACCAGCAGCTTCTCCGCCGCGTTGCATACCGATGGCCGTTGGGTCTTGGCATTGATCACGATGCGGTCGGCCATCTCCAGATCAGCCGTGTCGTCCACGAAAATATGGCAATTACCGGCGCCCGTCTCAATCACTGGAACCGATGCGTTTTCGGTTACATAAGAAATCAATTCCGGGCCGCCGCGCGGAATCGCCACATCGATCAGGCCGCGTGCCTTGATGAGTTCATGCACGGAGTCGCGGGTACTCGAATCCAGCAGTTCGATCGCACCTTCGGGCACACCCACCACCTGAGTCAGGATTTCTACCAGGCGTCGATTGCTATAGGCAGCCTCTTTGCCTCCACGCAGCACGACGGCATTGCCGGTTTTGAAGGTCAGCGCCACAGTGTCGACGGTGACGTTGGGCCGCGATTCGTAGATGATGCCCACGACCCCGAGCGGCACCCGGATCTTGCGGATACGAAGTCCATTCGGGCGCACCCATTCCCCCAAGGTCTCGAAAGTTGGATCGGGGAGCTTGGCCACGTCGCGCACGCCTGCGGCCATCAAGCGAATGCGGTCGGCATCCAGCAGAAGACGATCGCGCATGGCACCGGCGAGCCCCGACGATTCCAGATCTTTGCGATTGGCTTCAATAATGTTTTCGACATTTGTTTCGAGGGAGTCAGCCATTACCATGAGCGTGGCGTTCTTCTGGACAGTGGAAAGCTGGGCCAGAAGGGAGGAAGCCTCGCGTGCGCGCAGAAGCTTGTCGCGAGTGGAAAGAAAAGTAGCCACAATGGTTGTCATCGTTTGAACAAACTCGCCTTCAATGAGGCTCCGCGCTGCGGTGGAAAATAAGTGCCGATCTTACGTTCGAGGGCCCAGGAAATCGCGTGGGCATGGCGCCCGTTCACGATCGCAACGTTGACTCCAGCCTCGCTGGCTACCTTGGCGGCGCGTAGTTTCGAGCGCATGCCTCCCGTCCCTAGCTTGCTCTTGCCGTTGCACACCGCTTCCATTTGCGGGGTCAGCTTGCGCACGGTGCGCAGCAGGCGTGGACGCTTGCCGCTCGGAACATAAAAACCGTCGACATCGGTCAGAAGAAGCAACCAGTCGGCTTTGACAGCCCTAGCAAGCAGGGCGCTGAGTTCGTCATTGTCGCCAAACGCACCCGACAATTCACGCACAGACACCGTGTCATTCTCATTGACCACGGGGACAACGCCCAGCTTCAGCAATTCGTGGAGCGCGTTCTGCAGGTTCTGGTAGCGGACCGCCGAGGTGAAGTCGTCGCTTGAAAGCAGCAACTGCGACACGACTTTCTTGCCGAAGAAGAGCTGCTGATAAGTATGCATGAGCGCGCTCTGGCCGACGGCAGCGCATGCCTGCATCAAGGGCACACTCGTGGGCTTTGTGATCAGTCCGAGATTAGCCATGCCCGAAGCGATGGCCCCTGAAGTAACGATCAGGTATTCGTGCCGCGAAAGGTCGAGTTGATCGACCAGCGTTCGCATGCCGCAGGTATCGATACGCCCACCAGGGGCGATCAGGCTAGTGCCGACTTTGACGACGAGCCGCATGGGTACTGTTAATCTAACAAGTCTGGCGGAGTTTGGGGAGTGACGGCAGAATTCACGCTCAAAAGGTGACCAGGCTGTTTCGTTTGTGTAGTACGCCGAACCGCCCGGCCCAGGCGCCAGGTTAGCGAGATTGTTTCCTACGGCACAAAGCAATAACCAGCATAGTCAGAAGGCTCACCAGCAGGGGAACCCAATTTTGTGCGATCCAGGGATGGCTTGATGTCGGAACATCGGTAGCGGTTCAGCAGAAGCTAAGGGGCACGCGGACATCAGGACAACGATGAACGTTGGTGACATCGTGACAGATGAGATGACGGTAGCGAGTGGCAAGGTGGCAGGGTTGGCGCCTGAGCGGATCACAAACGGATCACGGGACGAACTAAGCTGTTGAACAACTGGTGGAGAGACGTGTTTCGCCTTCGATCCGAGTTGCCCCGTTCTTATGAAGATTCCCCCGAACATACGAGCTATGCTGAAAAGCGAGCGACTCCCGCAGACCAGGCACATATCATGGGGGCTGTCACTGACCACGTCACATTCTGCGCACAACACGGCATTGTGAGCTGTGCAACGCGGGTACCGACAGCAAGCAGTTTGCAGAGCTGACAAGTTGCAGCCCGGGCGGCAGCGATTCCCCGAAGCTGCGGACGGCGTCCGCCCGTTCGGGTGGGACGCACTTCGACAGAAGCGGGATGGTTTCTTCGGCGATCCCAAGCGCTATCAAGCGGGAGATTGCCTGATCGCGAATTGCCTTATCGATGTCGCGCGAGCGATCGTCGGTGCGCCGCGCAATCAGTGCGATGGCGGAAGCCGCTACCGAGGTGAACGTGAATAAGTCCAGCAGGGCTGTCAGCCACTCGCCGGCAATTTCACGCGCCACTACAGAGTGCCGCGGCCCGTACAGCGGAATGCGGGCGCCCAGCCGGCCGAGCGACCACAGCCAAATTGCATCTCCAGGTTCTTTTCTGATCTTCGCCACCAGCTCCTGTCCAAGCGCGGCGCGGGTGCTGGCTGGAAGGTGCTCAAGGCTCGCAACCAACCGCCACTCCTCGTAATCGAGTTGCCGGTTCACGCGGCCCTTCTTTTTGCTACCGGCACGCCTCGTATGCTTGCGATAGAGCGCCTGCTGCTCGCTGGCATTGATGCCGCCAGCGATCCGGCGCAACAGCACCAGCAGTTCGACCTGACATTGCAGATCGTCGGCGAAGACGAGTTCGTTCGACACGATGGTTCGCAGTCCGTTCACGCGCGCCCCATCACCCGGTGCACCGAATCCCGGCCGCAAACAGAAGCCGGATAGATTGAGCCAACGGACCTCATGGCGCGGAGACTTCTTGCGTCCGGCAACAACTTCGATGAGCACGTCGCTGAACCGGCGAATGGCCGAGATAGGCCACGAGTCTCTCTTCGCGCCGAGCGCGGCTTCCATTTGGCTGACAAGCGTCTCTGGCGCCAGCGTGTCGCCATCAGCAGAGCCGCCAAAAACATCGCGGATCAGTTGCGCAGCGGATTCGACCGCTGCATCGGAGGTCGCAACGGTGGACGAACGTGTCGGCACCGGTTGTGCTTTCGCCGTATCGAGCGGCTGCGCTTGTGCCTCCTCTTTTTCACTGCGCAGTTCGAATTGCAGCCGCCAGCGATGCGGCGTGTCCCGCGATTCGCACCAGAGTTCAAGCGTGCCAACCTCCGTGAAACTGGCTCTGAGACGCACAACCAGGTACACGTCGCGCATTTTCTTGCCGTAGCGCAACAGGGTCACCAGCGGAGCGTGACGATGTACATCCGCTTCGTCCAACGCAGCCACTTCGCCGTGCGCATCGTGCCGTGTGCGCGAACTGTACAGCGTGAACGACACCGGGCGGTTCGCCATCACCGAAAATTCGCGGTCTAGTAGAGGAAGTGTGGCACCCTCGTCGACCCCGGCAGGCAAAACACAGATGCCCTGCAGACCGTCATTCTGCAGACCATCGCTCGATCGCCACCCGATGTAGTACGTGCGCGCGCTGCCGGCTCGGATGCGCAAACCGGTGCCGCGCCGTACGCGGCCGTAGTAAGCAGCACCGCGAGCAACCGCACTTTCTACCGCACTCTCTACCGCTTCGTCGTTGAGGAGCCTGGGGCGCCAGCCCGTTTGGGCTCCACCGAACCAGACGGAAATTGCCTCGATGATCCTCTCGCGAGTCACCGCTGGTGCGCAGAAGCCGCCGTTGAAGAGCACGGCGTTGGGTCGAGCCATTCGGTGGTTTGCCGACAAACCGTTCATGACCGCCGCTTGCGTCAGAAATGCGGCAAGGTGCCTGGTGATGGCGGGATCGCTGGCGTAAGGCAGGCCGAGTTCGCGCAACGCTGTTGCTCGGCTATGCGCCCGGCCATGCGTCGGCATCTCATCCGGCGCGGTGATCGGCAGAAACCCGGCCGCCAGAATTTGCAGGACTTCCTCGCGCGTCAGGTCAACGCTGAGCGCCTGTCCAACGACGGCACGCCCGCTGCCCAAGACCGTGACTGGCACGCGCGATAGTTCGGAGGACGAATCCGAGGACGAATCGCCGAGCAGCCGCTCCTTCGCGGCACAGCAGGCCCGGCGCAGGGCATAACGCTGTCGTAGCGTGAGTGGGATGTCTTTGAGCTTGTCTTTCACGAGTTTGTCTTCCACGCGGCGGGCCAAGGCGAAATCGAGGTTGTCGCCGCCGAGCAAAAGGTGCTCGCCGATGGCGGTTCGCTCAAACTGCAACTCGCCGTTGACCAAGCGTGCGCTCACCAGGCTGAAGTCGGTCGTGCCGCCGCCGATGTCACAGATCAGAATCAGTTCGCCATCGCGGAGGTCTTCACCGTTCCCATCCAGTGCCGGATACGGGCGCGAGGATTGGCCACTTGCCTGCGCAGTTCGATTCGCCGCAGTCCGATTTTCTGCGATCTTGGCCGCGATCCATGCATAAAACGCGGCCAACGGTTCTTCGAGCAGAGTGAGCGTGTCGAGTCCGGCGCGGCGGGCGGCTTCGACCGTCAACTCGCGCGCTTCCTCATCGAACGAAGCGGGCACGGTGAGGACGATTTCCTGGTGCTCAAAGCGCGTTTCCGCATCGATCCCGATGGCGCCGTTCCAGGCGTAGCGCAGATGCATGAGGTAGCGCGCGGAGGCTTCGACCGGGGAAATCATGGGTTGAGAAATCATGGGTTGTGAGATCATGGCCTGCGGCGATTCCGCTTGCGCCGGCAGGATCTTGGCGCGGCGATCCACGCCAGGATAGGAAAGCCACGACTTGGCCGATGAGACTTGGCGGCTCGGCACAAGCGCTCCCTGTTCGCGCGCGAGCACACCTGTGACCATGGGCGGATCCTCATCCCACGTGGCGCTCACGGCTCCGGCAGACAACTCATCTTCGGTGGGGAAGTAAAGAAAAGAAGGAAGTGCGGGAAGCGTGAGGACTTCCCCGTGCGCCACCAACTGCGGTACGGGGAACACACGAATAGGGGAGCCCGCATCAGCGACTTCCTGAGTATCGATATACGCCACGACAGAGTTTGTCGTGCCCAGATCGATGCCGATCAGATAACGAGAAGGCATCGACGACCTCACCTCCCGGTCTTTTCGCGAGTCTTTTCTCGGATGTTCAGCTCCAGCTTCCAGCGCTCGGTGCCGTCGCGAGATACGCACCAGACCTCGAGGGTGCCGAGTTCGGTGACCCGAGTCTCGATCCGCACCGGTACAACCGTTCCCTGCTGGCCATCCAATTTGAGCGTTACCTCAAGCGGGCTGAGTTCCTCGATATCCGCACCCCAATCTTCTAGCAGGCTGCCGACATGGTCCTGCTTGCGGACGCTGGAACTCAGGAAACGAAACTCGGCTGGTTCGCCAACGACGAGGCCAAACTCTCGGCCGGGAATCGTGGCCTCGGTGCCCTCCTCCATGCCAAAGGGAACGACACAGAGCGCCTTGAGCGGAGCTTCCATGCCGGGCACTGCCGGCATTGCGCTTTCAATTCCGATGTAGTACGTGCGCGAGGCGCCACTGCGGATACGCACGCCTCGACCGCAACGCGCCTTCCCGTAATAGGCCGCGCCCCGCGCAACAGCGTGCTCCAGGTCGGGAGCTTCGTTGTGCGAGTTAAGGATTTGCTCTGCCCCGAGCGCGTCGAATCCTTCTTGTCGCAACCAACTGTTCAGCACCTCGACCACTCGGTCGCGCAGCACCGCCGCTTTCATCACTCCGCCGTTGAACAGGATGTGCGTGGGACAGGCCAGTCCGCTCGGGCCGCGCCGAATGCCCGCCGCCTCGGGGCTGTTGCGAACTTGCTCCGATAGAAACCGCGCCAGGTGCTTGGTGATGGCTGGATCGGCCGCATACGGCAGGCCCAACTCCTGAAATCCAACACGGCGTTGCCGTGCAGGTAATTCGCCGCTCGCGACCTTGGGAAAAAATCCGTCGACCAGAACCTGGTCGAGGTCTTCGCGCACCAGTTCCGTCTTAATGGTGCCGCCGATGAGCTTCGTCCCCTTGCCCAGCAACGTGATTGGGCGCTTCTGCGTTTTGGGCGATTCGAACAGTTTTTCCTTCTCGGTGCGGCACTGATGCCACAGGCCGTGCAATTGCCAGGTATCGATGCGGTTGCCCGAGGCTTCGAGGCGCTGCTGCAGAACGCGCGCCAGCGCCAAGTCCATGTTGTCGCCGCCCAGCAGGATGTGATCGCCAACGGCGACGCGCTTCAGCGTCAGGTCGCCGTTCTCTTCGGAAACCACGATGAGGCTAAGATCCGTGGTGCCGCCGCCGACGTCGCACACGAGAACGAGGTCGCCGACCTTGATGCGGCGGCGCCAGGCATCACCCTGGCTTTCAAGCCACGCGTAAAAGGCTGCCTGAGGCTCTTCGAGCAATGTGACGTGCTGATAGCCGGCCTGTTCGGCGGCGCGCCTGGTCAACTCGCGGGCTTCTTCGTCGAACGAAGCGGGCACAGTGAGCAGCACGTCTTGCTCCGCAAGAGCGAGTTCTCCTTGCTCCCCTGCCTCGCCGCTGTCCCACACGGTGCGCAAGTGCCGCAAGAACTGCGACGACGCTTCGACCGGCGATAGCTTGGGCACCTCCTCGGGCGCTTGCCAAGGCAAGATCGGCGCAGTGCGGTCTACCCCGGCGTAAGAGAGCCAGGATTTGGCCGAGGAGACCAAGCGGTTTGGACTCTCCGCGCCGCGTTTGCGCGCCAGTTCGCCGATCACGAACTTCGGCTCGGGTTCCCATGGCAAGGCGAGGCTGCCCTTGGGAAAATCGAATTCACCCGGAATGTAGAGAAACGACGGCAGCAACGTGCGTTGCGCCACTTCGTTTGGATTCACCAGCTGCGGAATACCGCGGACCTCGATGCGGCTTCCCTTCTCATCGGCAGTGGCGTCGCAGCGCGCCAGCGCCGAATTTGTGGTCCCTAGGTCGATGCCAACGATGTATTTCGCCGCCAATGAACATCTCCTTTTCGAACCCAACATCGGTTGTGCAGATGTGGATCAGCCGTTATGAAAGTTCGACCTCAGCCGGCGCAACCACCATCCGGCCGGCGCCTTGCGGCAACGGGGGCAGATTCACTTCCTTTACGCGCCAGCCTTTGTGTCGTAACACACCGCGAACTGGTGGCTCACCCGCCACGTTGCCGATCAGCTTGATAGCCGCCAGGTCAAAACCCGCCGGCACCGTCACCGGTTGATCCTCTTCGGAGTTCAGGATCGGCTCCAGTTTTACATACCGGTCGAGCACCTGTCGGCAAGTGTCGTGGATAGTGCGGACAGCGGCTCCAAGCTGCGCGTCGGGATAGGCGGAGATGTTCTCCGCCAGAAAATCGATGAGCCGCCCATCGCGTTGCAGCAGCGCAAGCATCTGCACGGCGCGATTGACCGCTTCCGAGGCTGGCCGTTCAACTTCTTTCAGACGAGAGTCGGAAGGTGCAGTAACTGCCGGCACCTGCGGAACCGGACTGGCAGGCTTGACCAGCTTCTGTGCGAGGTCGTTGGGAATGTCAGCGTGGAACAGGATCGAAAAGAAACACCGAACGGCAAAAGCTACTCGTTCCCAGAATCCGTTCATAGCCACCCCCGATGATTAGAAATCCAATGATCAGAAATCCAACGAATCAGAATAATTCACCGCCACATGCGCGGCGCCGAGTTCGAAGATAATCCGAGCGGTTCGTATGCATCATACCAATACGGTCAGACGATTCGTGGCGTTTCGCAACGAGTTGGGGGACGCTTTTATAAGCCCAGCAGCTTGCCGGAACTCATTCTTGCAGCCTTGCCTCTTGTCGTGGTCGGTGCTGGTCATAGCTTTGACAAATTCTTTCCGTGTCCGTCTCAGCGGACATCTCAGACATGTCACTCAATAATTGATTGGTCCAGAAACGGGGGTTGTGGGCAGCTAGAGATGAGGTTCTGGGCGAATCGTCGATCGACTGCTGTGCGGGCCCCTCTCCGAGAGTACACTTTACCTGCTTCTGTCAGCACGCCCCAGTTCGTGGCGTAACGGTCACCACGCGACAGGAGTGGAGGTCTACCAACTTGCGCGCCAAGCTCTCGATTTTCTTATTCCTCCTCTTCGCGGCCACATCGCTGGCTCAAACCTCTGCAATCCTGCCCAAGATCCGCGCGGTCACCGCTTTCATCCAGTTGGATCGCAGCAGCTATCGGGTGCAAATCAACGAAACACTTATCAAGCTGCGCCAAGCGAAGGTTGCGTTTGAGCAGGGTGGTTATGAAGTGCAATCGATCCGTATCACAACCCAGCCGTTCCCGCACTATGTGCGCGGCCTCTCGAAAGAACAGGCTCTCGCCTTCTTCCGGGACTACGAAGCCTTGGCTCGCAAAGAAAACTTCGACGCCTCCATCGGGCCGGCGATGCTCTCCCCGGCCGACGACAGTGCTTCGGCCGAGTTGCTCGCCGAAATCTTGAGCAGCACGACAGGCTTGGAAGGCAGCATCGTCGTGGCCGCTGAAGATGGTGTTCGCTGGAACGCGGTACGCGCCGCCGCCCGCCTGATGAAATATGTCGAGGCGCACACGACCCACAGCTTGGGAAACTTCAATTTTGCGGCGACCGCGATGTTGCCGCCACACGCGCCCTTCTACCCGGGCTCGTATCACGACGACGGAGGCGGTGAATTTGCCGTGGGCATGCAATCCGCCAATGTCGTGGCAGCGGCATTTGCGTCCGCTGCTGATCCCACAGCCGCCGGAAAGGCGCTGGAGACTACGCTCGGGGATCATGCACGCAAAGTGGAGGAAATCGCACGGCAAATAGAAGCCAAGACTGGATGGAAGTACATGGGATTGGACCTTTCTCCCGCTCCACTCAAAGATGTTTCGATCGGCGCCGCGATCGAGAGTCTGACTCATGCCCGGTTCGGCTCGAGCGGAACCATGACCGCTGTCGCGACCATCACAGGCGTTCTTCGCAGTCTACCCGTCCTGCACGCCGGCTATTCTGGCTTGATGCTTCCGATCCTGGAAGACAGTCGTCTGGCCCAGCGCTGGAGCGAGGGTAAGCTGAGCGTGGACGATATGCTGGCCTACTCAGCGGTCTGCGGCACGGGACTCGACACCATTCCACTGCCCGGTGACGCTTCCCAGGAACAACTCGAAAAGATGATTGGAGACATGGCCACACTGGCGGTCAAGCTGCACAAGCCGCTTTCGGCGCGCCTCCTTCCAGTGGCCGACAAGAAGGCCGGTGATCGGACCGAATTCGATGATCCTTTCCTTGTGAATGCGACCCTGCAGCCTTTGCCCTAGGTTTTTCGTGAGATTGTCACATGTGCTTGGTGAAGGAGATTCTTTAGAGACGGTTCCCCGCTAGAGACGGTTCCCCGCTGCCGGACACAAACCGCGATACGCGCAAACCGGCAGTGGAACCCCACGTCGGATGAATCTTTACCGCCGCAATATTCTTTGTCCCATGTCGCAGCCTCTCCCTATCTTCGGAAAAGCCGAGGCTCCTGGTCGAGGTACCGAATCCCCATACCCGCGGCGTGACCTTTCGGCGGCAGCCAGGTAGACGGACGAAATGATGCATCAAGGTGCCCAGATCGCGTCATCTAACACTAGTGGAACATGCGAAGTCTGCTTTCCATCCTGATCGTCTCAATTTGCGTTGCAACCTCTGCATACGGTAGAGATCAACAAGCAGAGAAGGCGCCAAACTTCACCTCCGATGCAGAGTGGATTGACACTGGCGCGGCGGGCAAGAAGGTTCCGCATTCCATCAAGGGCTACCGCGGACACGTACTGCTGGTCGATTTCTGGGAGTACACGTGCATCAACTGCATCCGCGACTTCAGCGTCCTGAAGCGCTGGTACGACAAATATCACGCGGATGGCTTTGACATAGTCGGAGTGCATTTCGGCGAATTCCAGATGGGATTCAACGCCGACAATGCTCGCGACGCGGCCAAGCGTTTTCAGTTGCCCTGGCCGGTAGTCGCCGACCTGCATGGCTCCATCTGGCGCGCCTATCATTCGGATGTTTGGCCCAATCGATACCTGATCGACCAGAACGGAGAAATTGTTCTTCACATCAAGGGTGAGGGCAACAATCGGCCGATGGAGGAGAAGATCCGCGAGTTACTCGGAAAGACGCATCCCGAAGTGAATCAGGTTCCTCTTGATCCTCCGGAAATGACATTCGTTCCTTCGTGCGGAATCCCCACCGACGAAACCTATGTGGGAGATTGGTTTGGACGCGGCGCCATTGCTAATCCGAAGGGCTACAAGAACGATGGAGAAGTCACCGATTTTCACCCGGAAGGAGCGCCCGTAGATGGCAAGGTCATGCTCTCCGGCCGATGGATCACGCAACAGGATGGCGTAACCTCCGCTGACAAGCGCGGCGAGGCACAGCTTCGCTATCACGCGCGCTCGGTCTATGCAGTTCTCAGCGTATCGAATCCGAAAAAGTCGGTGCGCGTCTACCTGCTGCAGGATGGCAAGCCTCTTGATCGGAGTGAAGCAGGCATCGATGTCCATTTCGACTCGCATGGCTCCTATCTGGAAGTGAGCGGTCCGCGGATGTATTACCTGGTGAAGATTGCGGTCTTCGGTTCGCACCTGCTCGTGCTCGAACCGGAATCGTCCGATTTCGTGCTGCATTCATTTACTTACGGAAACGATTGCCAGCAGGACTTCGAACAGAAATGAGCGGAGGAGTAACAAATCGTGTCCGGCACAGAATCTGCGCCCCAGGGTATGTCCCGCGCTGATTCCAAAAGCAACGCCCAAGAGAGCGGTGTACAAATCGACAGACGGACGTGCTGATGCCCGGACAGCCGTCCCAGGCTGTTCGCGGAATGAAAGAATGAGATTGCTCCCGCTATTGGTTAGACGACCTCTCGTTTGTGTGTACGAGATACTTCTTTATTGCTTCAAAAATGTTTGCGCCTGTGCCTGCGAACATTACGGATGCGGAGCTCTAACCAGATTTGCCGGGCATACAACGCAAGGTTCAAAGCGCATACGAATACACCTGCTACTGTCAGAACGGTTGGAGAGATATCGGGGTAGACAAGCCGGTCAAGATGGTGCAGCAGAAATCCGCCCTGGTATGGCTCAACGTCTGCCCTGGCTTCAAGCCAGTTCTCTAACAGAGTCAAAGGGCACGGCCACGGAAGCAGTTCCGTAAAGATTCCCCAGACAAGAGAAGCAATATGCAACCAGCGAAGGATCGGGCGCGAGCGTACCAGTAGAGCGCCGATGATCACCCAAAAAATGAACAGCCCATGCAGGAAGAGGACGGCAGTCGCAAGCGCAGAATAGACATTCGAAGCCAGAAGGACGGCATACATCCTCTAGAATTTACTGCAAGCTGGGTCAACAAAGGCGCTCCCCACGGTTCATTGGATGTCTTAGAACGGGCTCTTCGTCCCTGGAGGTCTGCCATGTACATTCTCGTCCCCTGGAAGCCAGTTGTGCTCGTGTGGGGATTGCTGAGCGGGATGATACTGGTCAGTTTCATTGCATCGTCGCTTCTTGAAGAAAAGATCCCTTCAGGTGATGTGAGTGCTTTTTCCAGGCATGTCCGGCAAAACAGGGGTGATAGTAAAGCGGTGAATGGTGCATGGTATTCATGCCGCCGAGGCACGGAAAGTCGCTGCCGGCCAGCTGTCTTTTCCCGGTATGGTTTTTCGGGCGAAAGCCGAGAAGTCCGTCATCGCGGCGAGCTATGGCGCGGAACTGGCAGACGGCTTCGGCCGCAGGGCCCGGAACCTCATGAGCGACCCGCTCCACACTGCCATCTTCCCCCTTGCAAACCATCGTTTTCGCGCGAGAACAATTCGGCTAATCAGCGCTCGTCCGGGTCTGTACGGGGGGCAACCAGAAATGGTTGTCCCTAGGGCTGCGGCCAGATGGCAGTAATCGTTAGCGTCATTTGCCTGCCCTTGGAACGGCGCGGCGGCTAGTTTCAAGTGCCGATTTTTCCTTGCGCGTCGCCTCGCTCGCGTGTGTGGTTACGGGACGCTTTGGCCGTTCGTCCACGTGCAGTTGAAAAATGTCCGGTCGCGCATAATGGCCTACCACATCGAGATCATACTTGCCGCGGATGATCTGCCCGCGATCAATCTCGGCGGTCAGGATCACCTCGTCTTCCGTGTTAGGTCCTGCGAGAAAATTGCCGAACGGATCGACGATGCAGCTGCCACCCCGCGTAACCACCGCTTCGGGATCCGTGCCATAAACTGAATCGTAATCATCCGGAAAATCACGCAGCCGGTTGAACTGGTTGCAGGAAAGCACGAAGCAGCGTCCCTCCACGGCGATGTGCCGCATCGACGCGCTCCATGACTCTCGGCTGTCGGCGGTGGGCGCGCAATAAATCTCGACGCCCTTCGCGTACATCGCCGCCCTCATCAAAGGCAGGTAGTTCTCCCAGCAGATCACTGCACCTACCTTCCCCAGGGGAGTGTCGAACACCGGAATCGTGGATCCGTCGCCGAAGCCCCATACCAGACGTTCCGACCCAGTTGGCATGATCTTCCGGTGCTTGCCCAGAAAGCTGCCGTTGGGAGCAAAGAACAACACGGAGCAGTAGAGAGTGCCGCCGTCCCGTTCGACTACACCGATGACAAGATAAATGCTGTTGCTTCGCGCGGTCCGGCCCAGCTCCTCAACTGCGGGACCGGGTACATCTACGCTGCTCTCCCAGTATCTGCGGAAGTCTTCGCGGCCTTTCTCCGACCGCGAACCAACCACCGCGCCGAAGTCGAGTCCCCGGGGATAGGCGGAGATAAACGCCTCGGGGAAGAGCACCAGCTGCGCACCCTGACGGGCTGCCTCGCGCGCAAGTGCCTGTACTTTCTCCACGGTGCGCTTACGATTGAAAACAACGGGGGCTGCTTGGACGACCGCCACCTTGACGCGCTGCGTGCCTGATGTCGCGTCGTTTTCTTTGTGGCCTGCTCGCTTCATAGTTCAAGGAAAACCGAGACGCGGGCCTTTGGTTCCAGGCAATATACACTAGTCCAGGTCTTGTTGGCGCTCGAGTTTCCGGAGATGTCTATAGCGTTTGCCGCCGATTGCGGTTGGATACGGGCAACCCTGAGGGCAACCCTGAAGTTGGAACATGGCCTAGAACACCTGATACGCTGTTCTGGCTGCGTCCGAATCGCGTGTGCCAGAATCCCCGGTTCCAGCCACTTCCGGCAGTGCTGAAAACACGGCGCTTAGCGTTCCCAAACTTGTGGTCTGATGTTGTGCCGAAATCACAGATTTTGGGCAAGAGCCGTCGTGCCGGGTGGACGCCGCTTGGCCGCGGCTCGGACGGCGTTTCCGACTGCGCCGCTTTCGCGCCAAACCAGAAGCAACTGCGTTTGGCGCTCACTCACGGCAGACGAAACAGCTATCCGGAGATTCTCCGCGCTTCATTAAGATGTGCGACATCCTCGGGAGGCTTCTCCCTGAGGCTTCTTATTCGAGAGATCTGGGGGAGATGTCAAGCTAAGGGGCGCAACCGCACTACAAGAAACGATGGGAGTGATGGAGTCGGGCGTTTTACCGACCCGGCTATGATCCGGTCCACAGGCACCATCCGATGCCAGTTCTGTCCCGATGTTATGGGACGAGCGTGAGATTACCGACAATCGCTGCGGGCGTTCCGGCCGGAAAACCGTTCTTGAATCCACGTGGTTTTGCGAGGTGGTCTCAGGGCTGCGATCCAATCTCAAAATCGAGCGTGGAAAGAGCCAGCCGGTACTGGTACTCAGCATTGACGTATTCGATAGCCGCATTAGCCTGCTGCAGTTGTGCCTCGCTGAGTTCGACGATCGAACCCAAGCCCAGCTGATAACGATCGTGAGCAAGATTGAGACTCAGGTCGGCCTCCTTGGCCAGTTCGGCAGCGACACCGACACGTTGAAATGCAGTGTTTGCGGACAACCATGCGGTCTGAACGTCGCGCACAACAGAATCGCGCAAATCGCGGGTATTTTCCGCGGCCGCTTTCGCGTTCGCAGTTGCTTCTGAAGCCTGCGCGGTAAACAGGAATCCGTTGAATAGTGGAATATTCACGTTGACACCGATGGCTCCGAACCAACTGGAGGTAAAATAGCTGCTGGAGCATCCATCGATGCAGTCAGGGCGCACCGGCGTTCCGCCGACCACGCCCATTGCGCTGATGGTAGGCAGAACCAATTCATGTTGGGCGCGACGAAACTTGTCCGCGGCCATCTGGTTGTACGTTAGCGCCTCCAGATCTGGACGCTGCTTCAAGGCGAGATCGATGAGAGGGGCTACATCCGGAGGCGGAGCCGTCACTTCCGCTTTCTCCTCGACTAATTCGTAGCGGACCCGTTTATCAGAACCGAGAACCGCGGTAAGCGTAGCGATGGTTGAGTCAACATTATTCTGTGCGTCGAGCTGCAGCAGCTTCGCCTGAGACAGACTCACCTGAGCAAATGTCAGATCCAACGTAGACCTAAGTTCATTTTTCGTCAGCTCGTTCACTTGATCTTCCACCGATTGCCGAGTCGCCACGGTTTGTTGCGCGACTTTGAGCAAGGCCTGCGCCTGAAGCGCGTTATAAAAAGCTTGGTCAGTGGCCAGAACTATGTCTTCAGTAGTTGCCAGCGCACTGGCGTTTTGAGCCTTCTCCCGAAGTTTTGCAGAGGATACCAAGTTCATGGTACGTCCGAAGTCGGTGATGAGTTGACTGAATACAACGCCAGCGCCAGCGTGATCCAGCAAACGCGGAGCATTGAGCGAACCAATCCCGATGCGGCTTGCCTCTTTGGCATCAACTGCGGTGAGCGCGCCATTCAAGGTGGGCAGCTCAGCTGCCCTGGTCTCACGATAAACCTGGTGCTGTGCCACGGCGACCAGATGCCCAACACTGATTCGAGGATTATTCTTGATCGCCAACTGTTCTGCCTGAGTGCGTGTTAGATGCATCACTGCACCGGGAGCTGGGCCAGACGAGGCAGGTGGATGGCTGCCAGGAGAGGACGATTGCGTTTCCTTTAGCATTGGGAACGTCGCGACCAGTGTCCATCGAGTTGCTGTGGTCGGCGTCCGGCTATGGGTTTCCATGGGTTCGGGATTGGGAGCAGATGGGAGGTTCTTAGTGTGGTCGTCTCCGGCCGACACCTGGGCATTAGACTCCGTGGGCACGAGGAGAGCTGATACGGCTAGCAGGACGATTGAAATCGTATGTTGTTTTGGTTTCATCGACGAGCCTTTCAGGCAATACGGATCAAGATTTCCGTCGCGCTGGAACCCGAGGGTTCTTACCCCGCGTAACACCCTGCAAAGCTAGATATTGTGAATTGCGGCGTGGCCTCACCGGCGGACGCCTGGAAGTTACCGAACCGCTCCTCCCAGGTTCTAGTCGATGCTGCAGTGTTCTAGGACCGATTGTTAGTGTTAGTCCCACCTGCCTCATGCAGCTATGTCCCTAGCCCAACCCGAGTCATTCAACGCTTGACGTAACTTTTCCTCTGAGAATTCCCCGGATCGGCAAACATCAATTACCCTTTGTTCCTTTTCTTGCAGTCTGGTCGCCACTCCGGGAATCTGGCCTGCGATTTCCATCGGGATTGTCAATAGTCCGTGCCGATCGCCGTGCAATAGTTCACCCGAGCGCACTTTCAGGCCACCAACTTCAACTACAGATCCGAAGTCGAAAATATGAGCGTAAGCGTGCGACACGGCAATATTGCCGGCGAATAGATGAAGCCCCAAATTCCGCACGCGCCCGAGTTCTCGTACTGCACCGTTACTCACATATCCGATACAACCGACTGCCATCAAAATTGCTGCATGCATCTCGCCCAGGAAGGCTCCCACCCCTGGCGGCTTGTCCATGTCTTCGATGACCGCGATACGCGGCGCGGGCACTTGCAGGATGCTTTTCCACCAGTCCGCACGGTAGTGATACATCCGTCCCGCGACCGGCGGCTCCTCGGTGCGAAGACGAGCGGTGGCCGCATAACCCACCATCGGGGAAAAGTCCTCAAAGATGCAGCGGATACTTGAGTCGGCAAACCCTGTATTCCGTAGACGGACGCCGAACGTCTCGATAGCGTTCGAAACCGTGCAAGTGTCTAGGCGTCGAAGCGCATCGAGTTCCCTGCCGTTTAATGGAGCTTCTAGAGCCATATCCATCCCCTTTGTCCGCTATCGATTCTGAATAGGACGCTCAAACAATGCGATGGCCTGGTTTGCGTCGTCCGATGACCTGTTGGAACGATCCTGTGGAGCTGACAACAAATTGAACGAGCCAAGGAGGAAGAAAGCAGTGATGGGCGAGAGGTTTCGCATGGCTTTTCTCCGCTCCTTGGATGCATAAGGTTTTGATTAGGTAGCCTGATTTTCGTAGCAACCAAGAATTGCACATTTGCATCTCAAAACCAGTTTGTAACTCAAGAGAGAAGGCTTGCAGCAATCCATGTCCTCGTTACTACTGCGCCAGGCGAGCAGGGTTATCCTAGTATTTCTGGCTTTCGGAGCGCTTTCAGATTGTGGGCGATCCGGCAATAGTGTCGGCACGCCGCCCGGTATGCCTCACGTGGCGGTGGTCAAAGCAGCGCGCAGAGACTTAACCAGTAAGCTGCAGATCGCCTCGGAATTCCTGCCCTATCAGGAAATCGAGGTGTATGCCAAGGTCTCGGGCTACTTGCAGAAGCTGCGAATCAACTGGGGCTCGCACGTCAGGCAGGGACAACTCATGGCGGTTCTGGATATTCCTGAGCTGCAACAGCAGATTCGCTATGACGAAGCAGCGCTCCGCCGCACCGAGAATGAGTTGGCACGTGTGCAGGAGGAGCAGAGTCGAGCGCAATCCAATTACGCAGTGATGCACGTGACCTACACCAGGTTGTCGGGTGTCTGGAACAGGCAGCCGGGATTGATCTCGCGGGAAGATCTCGATGTTGCCCAGGGCAAAGACTTAGAAGCAAATGCCAATGTAGCCGCTGCGAAAGCAGCGCTGGGAGCTGCGCAAGAGGCATCAGCCGCTGCCCAAGCTACCCTTGGGAAAGACAGGGCCATGTACGCCTACTCGCAGATCACGGCACCTTTTGATGGCGTCGTCACCCAACTTAATGCCTATACCGGGGCCTTGCTTCCGGCAGGAACATCCTCCAGCAAGGGAGAGCTCAGCCTTTGCCGCTTATCTCAGAATAATTTGCTTCGACTCGTAATTCCCGTTCCCGAACGGAGTGTACCGGATGTGCATCTCGGCGACAGTGTTGCCGTGCAGGTGAGCACTATAAATAGGACGTTTCAAGGCAAAGTAGTGCGATTCTCGGATCAGATCGATGTTACAACCCGTACCATGCACACCGAAATCGATGTGCCGAATCCTGAGTACATCCTCATTCCCGGCATGTATGCGTCGGTGGAGCTTCCCTTACATACGGTTCAACACGCGCTTGTCGTCCCCGTGCAAGCAGTGCAGAGCAGCTCTGACAACCGCGGCAGTGTAATGGTTGTGAACAGCGGCAACACGCTCGAAAGGCGGGATGTCACGCTCGGGATGAAGACACCAACCGACGTAGAAGTGGTCTCTGGTCTTCAGGAGAACGAGATGGTTGTATTTGGCGAACAGTTGCAGTATAAGCCTGGCGAACACGTCATCCCAAAGCTGATTCAACCCCAAGAAGCGGACTAGGAGTCGTCGTGTCTAGCTTTTCTTTGCGCCATCCCTATTTCATTATTGTGATTTGCCTTCTTGTGTCAGTCCTCGGGATCAGTAGTGTACTTCAGATGCCAGTTGACATGTTCCCGCCGATCAACATTCCTGTGGTTACTGTCGCAACGTTTTATAACGGCATGCCTCCGGAACAGATCGAAGCGGACATCACCGACACCTTCGAGCGATTTTTCACTCTGGGAAGCAGTATCGATCACATGGAATCACGCTCGTTGGCAGGCGTGAGCCTCATCAAAGTGTTTTTTCAGCCGGGGACCGACGCCAATGCTGATGTAACCCAAATCGCCAACTTGGCTATGGCAGATCTTAAACGGCTTCCTGAAGGGACGCTGCCGCCCGTCGTATTAAGTGCCGGCGCGTCGACTCTACCGGTCTGCATGTTAACGGTAGAAGGTCAGGGGTTGGATGAGACAAAATTGCACGACGTTCTGCAATACCAGATTCGCGATCAGATTGCCGGAGTTCCCGGCGCAACCGTGCCGCCACCGTTCGGCGGCAAATACCGGCAGGTCATGGTGTATGTGGATCCCTTGAAATTGCAGGCAAATCAGCTTAGTCCGATGGACGTTGTACGAGCCACGAACTCATCGAACGTAATTCTTCCGGCTGGTGACGTGCGAATCGGACCCCTCGACTACAACCTCTACACTAACGCTCAAGTAAGCCGGCCTCAGGAACTCAATGATGTGCCGGTTAAAACGGAAGGGGACAAATCTGTTTTCGTCTCGGATATTGGCCACGCGGTCGATGGGTCTTACCTGCAATACAACATTGTGCGGGTCAACGGGCAAAGGTCCGTATACGTGCCCATAATGAAACAAGGCGGAAACACGAATACCATTTCGGTGGTGAACGGGATCAAGAAAGCTATAAAAACGTTGCGCGATATTCCTCCGCAATTGAAAGCAAGCGTAGTTCTGGATCAATCGGTATTCGTGAAGCAGGCCATCTCGACGGTTCTTCATGAGGCGGGAATCGGCCTGGTGCTTACGGCCGTTATGATTTTGATTTTCCTCGGCAGCCCGAGAGCAACCGCGGCGGTGTTCCTTTCCATTCCGCTGTCGGTTCTGGCCACGTTCCTCATCTTGCACTCGATGAACAAAGGCATCGATAGCATGGTGCTCAGCGGGTTGGCACTGGCCTTTTCCCGTCTCATCGACAATTCAGTTGTGGTTCTGGAGAATATTTTTCGTCACCTGGAAGAAGGAGCCGAACCTCCGGCCGCATCTGAGCGCGGCACCGACGAAGTAGCATTGCCTGTTCTGGCCATTACGCTAGTTACGGTAGTCGTATTCTTTCCCGTCACGTTACTGTACGGGGTAAGCAAGTTTCTGTTCACGGCTCTCGCGCTCGGAGTCATTATTTCTCTTGTCTCTTCTTATTTCGTTGCGGTCTCGGTGGTACCTCTCTATTGTGCGAATTTCTTGCGACGCTCGGTAGCTGGGGAAGAAGTAGGGAACGCGGATCAACAGCCGCGCCGGTCCTGGGCAGCGAGGTTTCATACCAACTTCAATGCCCGCTTTGAAGGAATGTTGAACTACTACGACGCCTGCGTACAGAAAGCCCTTGATCGTCCGAAATTCGTAGTGCTGGGATTCGTCGGTATCTTCATCCTGAGCTTCGCCCTTTATCCGCTGATCGGAATCGCGTTTTACCCCCGAACCGACGAGGGCCAATTTGTAATCAATGTGAAGGCTCCGACCGGGACCCGGATCGAGGTTACGAACAAGTACATCAAGCAGGTGGAAGACATTGTTAAGCAAGTGGTGAAGCCGGAAGACCTCAGTACGGTTGTGTCCAACATTGGTGTCATGCCGGATTTTTCGGCTCTGTTCACGCCCAATTCAGCGATGCATACAGCCTTTGTTCAGGTCGGGTTAAAGGAGAAGCACAAGATAAGCAGCTTCACCTACATGGATGAAGTGCGAAAACGGCTTTTCGAACAGCTTCCGGAACTGCAGACGTACTTCCAGTCCGGTGGCCTAGTCGATGCCGTACTCAATCAAGGAGTGCCGGCGCCAATTGATGTACAAATCAGCGGCATGAATCTTGGGATGGTGAATCAGGTCGCACTTGAGATGGCGCGAAAGATCAAGACTCTTCCGAATATCGCCGATGTGTACACGCCACAGGACATGGATTACCCCGGACTGCAACTCAATGTAAAACGTGATCGCGCCAGCGAACTCGGCTTGAGTCCGAAGGAGGTAGTGGACAACGTCATCACCTCCCTCACGTCGAACGTCATGATTGCGCCGAGCTACTGGGTAGATGCTCGGACCGGCAACAATTACTTTGTAACGGTTCAGTACCCGGAAAACCAAGTACATTCAATCGAAGATTTGAATTCCATGCCCCTCCACGCCCCCGGCATGAAATTCCCCACGTATTTGAACCAGGTCGCGGAGATTAAACCTATTCTGACTCCTACGGAAATGGACCACTATCAGTTGGAACGAGTTATGGATCTGTACGTGGTGCCCAAAGGTGAGGACTTGGGAAGGGCCAACCGGGAAATCTCAGGGATTATTGCCCAGACTCAGCACTCATCCGGAATCCGCATCGATGTGCGTGGGCTGGTGACTACAATGGAATCCTCGTTCAAGAGCTTTGGGATCGGGCTTTTGCTTTCGGTGCTGCTCGTCTACATCATCCTGGTCGCGCAATTCTCGTCTTTTGTTGATCCACTCCTGATTGTTCTCGCGGTGCCTACTGGACTGATTGGCGTTATTTTGGCGCTAGCTTTCACCGACACAACGCTGAATATCCAATCTTTGATGGGAATCGTGATGTTGACCGGGATGGTGGTTTCAAACAGCATTCTCATTGTCGATTTTGCCAATCGGGCCCATACGGAACAGCGCAGCGTGCGTAAAGCGGTAGCCACGGCATGCCGCGTCCGGTTGCGACCGATCTTGATGACTTCTCTCGCCACCGTCGTGGGACTTCTGCCGATGGCCTTGAAACTGGAAGCCGGAAGCGAAGCGTATGCTCCGCTGGCTCGCGTCATTATCGGCGGGCTGCTCACCTCGGTTATTCTGACAGTCTTTGTCGTACCCGCCGCGTATCTGTGGATTTACGAGCGCCGTGCCCGTCGGCAAGAGGTGTAACATGGAAGTCCAAACAGCCGCCGGATTCCTGGACGCCGCTGCTAGAACCACGAATCTCTGAATCGACGCGATCGACAACGCGTAGAGACCCAGGCAGATTAGGAGCGAATGACGCTAGTGCTTTTTCGGACGCGACGCCGAGATGAGTGCTCAAGGCTGAAAGAAGGTGTGAGGCGTCGCGTTCGAAAAAGCCGTCAGAAGGAAGCCGCTGGCGCGGCGGACGCGGGACTTATGCAAATTGAATGGAGCGAGCGAGGGGGGTAGAAGTTCGCGGGAGTGGTCAAGGTCGGAGGGGCAGGAGTGCGCGGGCATAGAGAAGGGCGAGGTGGCGCTGGAAGTGATCCTACTCGAGGGCGTGAAGAAGGTATCGCGCGGCAAGGGAGACACACTTCGGCGAGACGCTCTGAAGTGCGCCGACAATGCGTCGTGTGGGCGAGTGATTTCATGCAGCCGTGGCCAGGAGCGGTGGAGAACGTAGTTGGAGTTGTGCGGCTGTGAATCGTTCGACGACGACCATGGTTCCGCCGCACTTGGGACAGAGCCACAGTGGGTGCAAGGTCGTAGCGGTCGAGGTTTCCGATTCGTTTTTCGGTGGAGTGGCGTGGAGAGCGGTGAAACACTGTGGCAGCAGGGTGGCGCGCCTGCGGTTGGCGAGGAAGCCGAAGTGGCGGATGCGGACGAAGCCCTTGGGAAGCACGTGAAGTAGGAAGCGACGCAGAAACTCATCGCGCGAGAGCGTCATCACTTTCTGCCGACTGTGGTCGGCGGAGTCGCGCCAGCGAAAGGTAACCTGGCCGTCCGCCAATGCAACCAAGCGATGGTTGGAGATGGCGACGCGGTGGGTATAGCGGCCGAGATACTGCAGGACGTACTCGGGTCCGCCGAAGGGTGGTTTGGAGTAGACGATCCAATCTTTGCGGAAGAGCGGACGCAGCCAGGCAGCGAAGAACTTGGGATGGGTGAGCGACGCGAGTTCTCCGGCCAGGTGCAGTTGACCGCGCTCGAAGGCAGACTTCAGGCCGGCGACGAACTTGCCGCGAAACACGCGTCGCAGCACCGCGATGGGAACGAAGAAGCGGGGATGGGATCGAATCTAGCGGGCGTGCTTGCGGGAGAGTCCGCCGGCGGGAACGACACAGTGGACATGGGGATGAAGTTGGAGTTTCTGGTTCCAGGTATGGAGCACGCTGAAGAAGCCGATCTCGGCTCCGAGATGGGCGGGGTTGCGGGCGACTTCCAGTAAGGTTTCGGCGCTGGCACGAAGCAGCAGACCGTAGATGAGCTTCTTGTTCTGGAGAGCCAACGCAGCCAGTTGCGCCGGCAGGGTGAAGACGACGTGGACATAGGGCGTGGGCAGAAGTTCTCGGCGCCGGGCCGCGATCCAGCGTTCACGTGCACCGGTCTGACACTTCGGGCAGTGCCGGTTGCGACAGCTGTTGTAGGAGATGGTGGCACGATGTCCGCAGCTGGTGCACTCATCGATATGGCCGCCGAGAGCAGCGGTGCGACAACGTGCGATGGCCAGCAGGACCTTCAGGTGGGTCCAGCGGAGCCAGGAACGGTTCCTCTCGATGAAGTCTGTACCTGCGCTGCGGATGATGTCGGCCACCTCGAACCGTGGCCGACTCATCTACGTCTCCTCGGACGACCTGCCTTTCTTCAGCACCAGCGCGTCCAGCGGACTGGGGGTGGCATGCAGGTGCCGTTGCGAGAGGTGGAGATAGCGAGCGGTTTCTTTCAGATCGTGATGGCCTAACAGAATCTGGATGGTGTGCAGGTCGGCGCCGGCTTCGAGCAAGTGGGTGGCGAAGCAATGGCGGAGCACGTGGGGATAGATACGTTTCTTAATCCCGGCGCGGCGGGCGGATTCGACGCAGGCGTGGTAGGGCGTCTTGTCATCCGTGGGGTGATCACCGCTGTGCCAGCGATTACCGGGAAATAACCAGACGGACTTTTTGCGCAGACGTCGCCAGTGAGCGCGCAGTTCCTCGAGCAGGACGGGGCTGAGCATGACGTCGCGGTCTTGCCGGCCCTTGCCGCCCTGAATGTGCACGACCATGCGTCGACTGTCGATATCGCTGACCTTCAGGCGCGTGAGCTCGGCGCGGCGCACGCCGGTGCCGTAGAGGGTCATCAAAATGGTCCGATAGAAAGGAGTCGGCGCAGCCTCGATGAGCAGTGCTACTTCTTCCTGACTGAGAATGGTGGGCAGGCGATAGCGCTTCTTGGGATAGGGAGTGTCGGCAATGCTCCAGGGCCTCTTGAGCGTCTGGATGTAGAGGAAGCGCAGAGCGCAGAGATGGTTGGTCACCGAACCGGGAGTCAGTTTGCGCACGGTGAAGAGTTGAGCTTGGTACTCGCGGATGTGCTGCGGTCCCAGGCGATCGGGCGAGCGGTGGAAGTGCTGGGCGAACCGCTCGATGAAGCGAATGTAACGCTGTGTGGTAGCCTCAGAGTAATGACGACGCTGGAGTTCCTCCAGCATCAGTTTGCGTAGATGGGTCACAGGGACACCTCCTTGTGTCTGGATGTAGAGGAAGCGCAGAGCGCAGAGATGGTTGGTCACCGAACCGGGAGTCAGTTTGCGCACGGTGAAGAGTTGAGCTTGGTACTCGCGGATGTGCTGCGGTCCCAGGCGATCGGGCGAGCGGTGGAAGTGCTGGGCGAACCGCTCGATGAAGCGAATGTAACGCTGTGTGGTAGCCTCAGAGTAATGACGACGCTGGAGTTCCTCCAGCATCAGTTTGCGTAGATGGGTCACAGGGACACCTCCTTGTGACCCTCAAATTATCTGAACCGAAAAATCAGGACTGCCGACATCACCCACGCGGCAGCGTCCGCCGCGCCAGCGGCTTCGTTCTGACAGGCAAACCGGAACTTAAGGGGGTTGTCAAATCTACCGTTGCTCTATCAAGCACGTCGCATACCAAATGCTTTGACGCTTCTCGAAGGCAGCAGGCTGCGGGATGAGACGCGCCTTCGGTGAGCCCGTGGCATTCCAGCGGAGCATCATGAGCGAAACGTGCAAGGCCGCTGTTCAATCGGGGATCGAATACATCGCTTTTGGCGATCTTTTCTTAACTGACATACGGGCATACCGCGAGAAGCTCCTTGAATCGCGCCATCCTCTCAGCGATTATTCGTTCGAGTAGCGAAGTGGCCGATTCCGTATCTGGATTTCTTCTTTCCAGTCGTAGCTCCGGTGCGTGCGAATACAATGTCTCCGGGAACTAGTGTACTGAGTCAGAAATGCGTTTACAAAAGCGGGCCACAGAAGCCAGGATTTCGTCGGCCGTCTTGGTCCACACAAAGGGTTTCGCGTGCTCATTGCTGATCTCGATGTAGTGACGAATGGCATCCTCCAGTTCCCGCGTGGAGCGGTGCACGCCCCGCCGAATCTGTTTCTCCGTCAGGGCCGCGAACCAGCGTTCCACCAGATTGAGCCAGGAAGCTCCCGTGGGCGTGAAGTGCAGATGGAAACGGGGATGCCGGGCCAGCCAGCGATGAATCCGCGGGGTTTTGTGCGTGCCGTAGTTGTCCAGAATCAAATGCACCTCCAGCCCCTCCGGCACCGCCCGGTCGATGCGGTCCAAGAACTTGCGGAACTCGAGGGAGCGATGGCGGGCATGCATGTCCCCCAGCACGCGTCCACTCTTTACTTCCAAGGCCGCGAACAGCGAGGTGGTGCCATGCCGCAGGTAATCATGCGTGCGCCGCTCGGCCTGCCCCGGACGCATGGGCAGCAGTGGCTGCGAACGGTCCAGCGCCTGGATCTGCGTCTTTTCATCGGCGCACAACACCAACGCTTGGTCGGGCGGATGCAGGTACAGGCCCACGATGTCCCGCACTTTTTCAATGAACAGCGGGTCCTTGGAGAGCTGGAACGTCTCGGCCCGGTGCGGTTGCAAAGCAAACGCACGCCAGATGCGGCTCACCGCGCTCTGGCTCAAGCCGCTGCGCTGGGCCATGGAGCGGGTGGACCAGTGGGTGGCGTCCGGCGGACGCTTTTCCAGAGTCAACGTCAGCACGCGCTCCACCGCAGCGTCGCTGATCTGGCGCGGTGCTCCCGGGCGCGGTTCGTCGAGCAGGCCATCGAGGCGCCGCGCCACGAACCGGCCACGCCATTTGCCCACCGTAGGTTTGCTCACGTGCATGTGTTGCGCCACCCGGGTGTTGTTTTCTCCTTGCGCACAGGCCAGCACGATGCGGGCCCGCAGGCACAGGGCTTGCGCCGAACTCGGACGACGCACCCAACGTTCCAGGGTTTCGCGTTCTTCTCGGCTCAATTGCAAAGGCGGAATCGGTCTTCCCAGCGCCATCGGCACCTCCCTTGTACCTTAGACGCAGGAAAACCGACACTTATTCAACTTATTTATGACTCATGACACTAGCCCGTACTTGCGGATATCCGTCTCTTCAATCATGCAGGTGGGAACCGAGCCCCAGTCAACTCTTCCATTCTGAATGTCGGTAATTCTCAGGAATCGCGGGCCGTGTGGCCGCGTGCCGATTCTTCTGATACACGGATTGGCAGAGAAACCAAGGGCTGTTCCTCGCGGCAAGCATCCTGACTCAAATGACCTGACGCAACGGCAAGCCTGTCCAGCGCGACGTAGGGGTCTTTGCCAACCACCACGAACTGCTGAGTTTCCTGATCCGATCCTGTCCTCCGGCGGTGTTTGCCTCCTACCTTGTTCGCCTGCGCCTGCTCCCCGAGATCAACCCTACGCTCTTGGATTACTTCTTCCAGACCCCTGACTACTGGACTTTCATATCAGACAATGTTGCGGGAATAGCACAGCCGAACTGCAACGCGACAAAGTTGTCGGAACTGCAAATACCAATCCCGCCGTCAGGAGAACAGCAGAGGTTGGTTGAGGCGATAGCGGTACGGTTGTCCAAGGTAGGCGCTTCACGCGACCACCTCTCCCGAGTCCCGCCGCGATCCTCAAACGTTTTCGCCAAGCGGTTCTAGCGGCAGCATGTTCGGGGAAGCTGACGGAGGAGTGGCGCGAATGGCAATCGGAAGCACATGAAACTCGCGTGCCAAGGCAACGAGTGGCTATCCAAGGGCCGCCTCAAGCCGCTATTCGCAATCAGCGTTGCGGTGCGGTTTGCCATGAAAACTCCCCTGAATCCAATACTGCGAAACAAGGGACTCTTCACGATTTTTAGTAACAGGAACCGCTCAAAAATAGTAACAAGCTCACGGAACCCGCATTTTTGGCTGCGATTTGAAAACTGGCGGAGAGTTGCCCAGCAACTCGACAAGAACGCGGTCAACTCGCTGGAGCCGCGCATTGCATTTTCCAGTGTCAGTTCGTTGCTTTTCACCATTTCTTTGTTGCTGTGCGCGAGTACGATCACTGCCTCTGTTCCCGAGCGAATAAGTTTGAAGGCGTGGGTAGCGAGTTCCTTCATGTGCTGCGAAGAGTTTTCGTCGCCTTCAATGAAACGGATGGCGGTGTCTAGGACTATCACCGCGCCCTCTACCTCTTCCGTGATCAGTTCGGGCAGCTTGACCACGCCATCTTTCAGACTCATGGTTGCGTAAAAGAAAGATTCGCCCACATACGGTAGGAGTCCAATCCGGGTTATTCGGTTTGCGAATCCAATCAACGCCATCTCGGGACACAGGTACAGCACGCGGCGTGGTTTTCTGAGCACCCGGAAGCAACCAAACAACGGCTCTCCCGAGCAAAGCGAATAGGAGACGTTTTGGGCAATCAGTGATTTCTTGTGCCCCACGTATCCGGCGAGGCCCACGATAGCTTGACGCTGGAGGAATCCATCAATCAAAAATTCCGGCTTAGGCGCGTTCTCAGTTTCCTCCCGTGTGTGATAGTGTTCGCGCCAATCCGTGACCGGCTTGGGTTGCGCGCTGCTAATGAAGGCGGTTGGCACCGGCTCCGCATCGGGATAGATACGGAACTGTTTCCGCACCGTATCCTCAACCTCATCACTGCTCATGGGGTCTGCGCACTCTTCAAGGTTCCATTGCTGCATAAAAGCGAGTGTGGAATCCTCGGACACGCCCGGAATTTCATTGCGGAAGGTTCCGACGCGGCTAACCAGCGCGTTGTTGCGTCCTTCAATGATCTTCTCTCCAGGCTTGCGCTCAACCTGTGGCTTGGGTGTGGTCTTGAGCTGCCTAACCTTGTCCGGCGTGGGAGCAAAGGGAACGTCACAGACAACTTGGTACACCTCGCCGCTGTCCGGGTGAATGCAGCCCGCCGCGCACACAAGGCCACCTAGACTTTTCACCTGTCCGCTGCATCCATCTAACTTCCACTCCCCCACATCCGGCATCGCGCCGTCAAAATACATCTGGACGCCAAACTCCGGGCGTCTGCCGGTGCGTACCGTGTAAGTGTCTGGAAGGGCGTTGCGCATCCGCCATGCGTGGAAGTCTTCCAGGCTGTTTAGCCCGTGGTCAATGTCAAGTACGGCTTTGTTACTCGCTCCGCACCCAATGCCAACATTGGCCTGTGGTGACTTAGTCCACCATGCCCGGACTTGGTTCTCCTCAGTAGTTGCGGCATGACATCCGCCCGAGACTATCGGGGACTTATCGCGGGGCTTGAGCGGGAGAACGTGGAAACCTCGGGCCGTGTGGGAGAGGGCCAAGTCCAGAAGATTACTCATAGCTGCTCCGCCATCGCCCGCGCGGTTCCCCAAGCATGTTTACAATCGCGCACCCAATTAGCAACGCACTCAACTCCGCCTCCGGCTCCGTGAGCCATCTCCCATGTTGTAACTGACGGGTCAGCGCCAAATAGTGCGGGGTGTGGCGAGTGATAGGGGTCGCCCAAGTCCCAAACAGTTACGCCGAACTCTTCAACGCTTTTCACGTCCAGCACAAAGACGTAAAGATCGTGCGAGCCGTAGCACTCGCTGTGCCCACACGGAATGCTGACGCGAAAGGTTGGCTGCAACCGTCCCCTGTAGGCCGGTCGGTATTTGCACTCCCAACCAAACAAACCAAAGAACACCCTCCACTGCTTCTCTAATTTTGTCATTGAAAATTTCCCCTTCGGAGTCCACTTTGACTCTCACTAAAGTCCGCAAAGGGCTTAGTTGGTTGAAAGGATGACAGTTAGGTCCATTTTGCCAAGTTAGTAAACACGCGCAAGCTTGTGTTAACTAAAGAGTTAACAGCTACATGCCCTTCTTGCGCAGCGCGTTACCTACGTGTTGCTCCAGTGCATCCCCGTGCCGGTCCAAAACTGCCTGGATGCCGGTGTTATCAAGGGCCTGGAGGTGATACGTGTTGTGGAGGTGGACGTGTGTGTCACCGCCGCTTCCGGATACGTCACCGTGCTTGGCCGCGTTGGTAAGGCCCTCCATAAGATTCTTGGGGATGATTCCTTCACCGGGAGTTAGCCGGGCCGGTACAACATCACCCTTTTCCACGCCGGGGACAATGCCGCCCGCTTCAAAGGCCATCATGGACGCAAAGGCCATAGCACCCAACGTGGGGGCCATTACGAGATTGACCGGCCAGGGGAATTTCATGCCCGCGAGGTAGCCATCTCGGGCGGCGTGGGCTGCCCGCTTTTCCTTGTCCATGTCCATCGCCATCATGGATTTTAGGGCGTTCTCAATCATCCCCGTGGCTACTTGGTCCCCTAGACTGGTCATCATCTTGGCGAAGGTCTCATGCCGCATGAGGACTTGCGTTAGGCCGCTCGCAATCTCATCCCGCATCTTGTTTTCAGCGGACAGGATTTTCGCGTTACGCTCTTCCTCCGCCTTCGCCTTAATGTCCGTGATCTTGTTTTCGTGCGCCTTGGTTAGCTCAGCCTCCCGGTCATTGATCTGCTTTATCTTGACCTCATAGTCCTTACCGTACTTGTCCAGGGCGCTTAGCTCTGTCTGATAGGCGCGCATCTGCGCCGCGTAATCGGCGTTCTCTCCGGCTATCTGCTCGGCTAAGACATCATCGCTACGGCGGCGGTGCAGCTTAACCGATTCCTTGGTCTGCTCCTCTTCCGCCTGGAGGCCAAGCGCGGCCATTTTCTTGATGTGCTCGGCCTCTTCCTTGCCTAACTCCTCAGCAACGCGGCTGCGCTCTTTCTCAGACTCCAGGATGGACTTGGTAACCGCCGCCGTTGCTTGTGCTTCTAACTCGCCCTCTTTGACCGCCTCATCCATCCCTTTGTTGAGGGACTCTTCCCGTTTCTTCTCGTATTCCTGCTCCAGCTTCATGCGCTTTTCTAAGCCGCGTTGCTGTGTCTCATAAAGCTTTTCTTGTGCGGCCTCTGCACGCTGCACTTCGGCTGTGTTGTCGTTGGCTTTCTCGCCCTTCCCGATAGCCGCAAGCTTCTCGGCTACGGTGACCTGTGCCCGGAGCGCGTCCGTTAGGGCTTGCTGTGCCTGTACTTCCTTCTGTGTAAAGCCCACGCCCATTTGCTTAAGCTGCGCGCTGGCCTCTTCGTACTTGTTATAGTCGCCCCAATGACCGCCACTCTGACTTTGATTGTCCGTAGCTTGCTTCTGGAGTGCTAAGACCTTCTCAGCGGAGGCCAACGTACCCGCAAGCAAGTCCCCGGCGTCTTTGCTCTTGCCTTGTGCCAAGAGGCTTTCGTACTTTGTCTTGAATTGGTCCAGCGCGTGAGTGGCCCCGGTGGACCCCGAGCCTAGCTCGTACCAGTGCGCCTTGAGCTGGTTAAGCACGGCCACAGATACTTTGTCGAGCGTGCCAAACTCTTCTATGAGGTTGCGCAGCTCTTGATGGTCTATCAGCTCCAATTGCTTGTGAAGTTTGCCCAGGTGATCGCCGCTTAATTCATCCGCACGGATGCCCACGGCTAAGAGTTTGTCATCCAGTTTGTTAAATGTGCTCTGGATAGTCTCAGCCATGCCCGCTTGAGAATCCGCCAGCTTATCCGCTTCATCATGCAACTTGCTCAAGTGCTCAATGAGCAGCGTAGCCCCGAGGATAATAGCTAGGAAGGGGAAAGCAGCCTCCATCGCCGCGCCAACCGGCCCGAGGGACGCTATAAACATGGTGATACCGCGCGGAAGGTGTACCCCGAACTCCTCACCCAGCATCATTACGCCGTGCCGGGCCTCCATCATGGAGTGGCCGGTAAGCGCGGAGGCACCGGCTACGCCGTCCCCCATCTCTTGGGCGGAGGCTTTGATGTCCTGGAAAGAGCCACGGGCAGACTTAGCCGCGTCCGCTAGGCCCGTGGTAAACGTGGCGGTCTTAGTCTGTAGATCGACGGATAAAACCCAAACTGGAGCACTCATTTGGTGAGTCCTTTACCACAAAATTTTCAAAGCAAAATTCGATGTGTTACTAACCCGGCCTCTGCCGCGTCTTCAAATTCGCGCTCGTCTTCCACGGTGCCTCTAGATAACCCGCGCATCCGTGCGCCTTGGGTTAGCGCGGGCACGTAGACCCTTGGCAGCCGCCGTGAAGCTAGGACGCTCTCCGGACTCTCTATTGCAAACTGGCGAGGCGTTATCTGACAGGCCCGCGCAGCATCGTTTAGTTCGGTCATCATTTCGGCCCCAAGTTCCAATTCCATCTCGCCTCCCCGCGAAAGTTGAAAGGGCCGCCGTGCCCGTCCGTCTCCCCAGACGAGCGGGCAACGGCAGCCCCCGATTTCCGCCGTTTTCAAATGGCGCACGACGGATAGCGCCTCCGGTTCTAGCACGCGTGTGATTCGCGCACTATCCGACCGGCCCGGATGGAAAAACAAGGTCAGAGCCGCGCTCCCCACGCAGCCCCAAAACAGTTAAGCCGCTGCCAGCCGGTTAGCTGGATGCGATGTTGTACTGTTGGATTGCCTCAGAGCGGCGCACACGTCCGTCCGTTCTGCGATAGGCCAACAGCACGATGATTCCGCTGGTCGCCATGGGCTGATCCAGCAGCTTTACATTGATACCGGCTCCGCCACGATCACCAATCAGGTACCCGCGCTTGAAGTCCCCAAAGAGAACCGGCGCTGCGCCACGTGCCGCCGTTGGCATGGATGCCGAGTAGTACACGGGATATCCGTGGAGGAAATCCTGTGTGCCCACGCGCGTCCAAACCGGGTTAAAGAGGTTTGACTCAACCTGAGCTTTGCGAATGATGATGGACGTTGGACGGCCCATCAACCACGATGCGTTGGGGTGATAAACCGCATTCAGCTTAGCAATCAGGTCCAGTGTGCCGTTGACGGAGACGAGATTGCCGTTAGTATCCGGCTCCTCAGTGACGCCCGCGCCGACGTTGTTAACAAGGCCCTGCGCCTCTCCGCTACCGTTGCCGTTGACGTACAAGTTTTCCTCGTACATTGACTGTGCGAGAATCATGTCATCCACGGTTGTGGCTTGAAACGCGGGCACGTCCTGTGCCAACTCCCAGGACAAATTTTCCTGAATCCCGGCCATGAACGCAGATAAAGTAAATTGCCCGATGGTCACTTCGCTTTCCCCGAAAGCCGATGTTTCGGCCTTCGCAGACGCCGTACCAAAACCAGACTTGACCGGGAACTTCACGTCATTGGTCGTAGGGATCACCGTTGAAATTTGCCGAACCGCCATCTCCTGTGGAGCAAGCGGGACAATTTGGTCATTCACGACGCTAGGCACAGCATAACCACCCGCGCCCGGCGAGCCTTCGTAGAGGTTGGCTCCCATTCGTACCAGCGGGTAGCCGCCGAAGGGGTCTACGTGTTCCAGCAGGCTTTCACTCACTTTTTTCCCGTTGCTCTGGATGAGGGCGAGCAGTCCCGCCGCGTACTCAGCACTGAATAGACGGGGGCGCATTTTCTCCACGTTGCCGGCTGCGTGTGTGTTGCCAAAAGGCGTACCACCGGCAAAGCTTGCGCGAATTGTGTTCAGCTCTTCCCGCAACCGGGCAGCCGCGCCAAGTTCCTTGTATGCTTTCATGGCCGCGTCATAGCTCTCGGTCTCGGTTGCGGTCAGCCCGCGATTGCCCGTCTCAGCCACCGTCACGATGGCGTTGGCTTTGTCGAGCGCCTCTTTTTGCTGTTGCTTTATGTCGATTAGGTTCACAGAGAATTCCTTTTCTAGCCCCGTAGGGCAAATGTCGCGCCTAAGCATCCGGGTACTCCGGCAGCTAACGCGGTTGACCCCGTGCTACTTCACGGGGCAGCACTTCGTTAAACTTTGGGGCTAGGTGAAAAGGCCCGGCTTTACGGCACCCGCCCCACGCCACGATGGAATCCCACAACCCACCGGGATATAAACTTTGGGGACAGCGCATAGGCTGCCCCGATGCCGGGCCGATGCTCCAGCCGGGCGAAACTCCAAAACTTTTGCGCACCTCATGCGGCGGACCCTCCGCGCTCCGTGTGCTCTCGGAGTCAGAACAATGACCTCCGCTTTCTTCGTCCGTCCCTCCAGCGCGTCAATCGTGGTGCGTGCGTAAAACATGCTTGATTCCTCCCCTGCCTACCACAGCGGGGGTTTAGCTCGCGTGCATCACGGGTGCCATGCACCAACGCGCCATGCGCACGAAACGCCGGGCACTCTCTTGCGTGATGGCCGCTATAGCCGCGTCATCCAACTCCACAGCTAAAGCCGCACGGGGATCACCGTCCACCCAGGCCAGCACCCCTCCGAAAGATAGGCCGCGTTCTGAATAGGTCCGCGCCGCATCTGTGGGGATGGTCTGAGGTTCGATCAGCTCCCAATCGCCTGTTCTCTCATTGGCGAGCAAGATCAGCGCGTATTGCGCGTCCCGCATGAGCTGGTCGAATTTGTCCACGTCACCCTTTCTTGCAGTACAATAAAAATGGCGAAACCGTGATGCGTTAGCGCGTGTCCGTTTTAGCTACCCGGCCTCGGCGTGTTACCAGCACCCGAGGCCATCGTCTTTCTAGTTCATGCCCTCCGCCCGTGTGTTCTCCATGGCTGCCTTCCAGCTTGCCGCCGCGCCTTGTATCGTGGCTCTTTCATCGTCGGAAAGTCCGATAAACGGGACGTAGAAAAATACGTTTTGACCGCTCTTACCGGCGTCCTGATCGAATTGCACGAATACGCACCCAAGCGCGTAGGCTCCAGGTGTGGTTAGGTTGGCAAGCATCTTGTCCCGGTTGTTTTCAACCGGCGTAATGCATACATCGGTATCGTCCACGCTAACCAGCATGGCGTTGACGTGCTCGTCCTCAAACCATTTGGTTCCCGCTTGCCGCATTCGATTGCGAAGGTCCTCAAGTAACATCTCGGCTTTATCCGCAGCTATGAGCGGACGCAGATGCTCCGCGCCTTTCGGCGGACGGCCTAAACGAAATTGCCGCCGTACTTCAGCGGCCACGCTTGTGGATGCCTTCATTTTCCGGATTCCTTTTCGCAGATTTCTTTGTGCGGCGCTGCTATAAAATCTCATCATCGCAACCTAATTATCGGGTTTCCTAGGTTGGTTGTCAATACCCGTTTTTTGGAGTGCTAGATTGCCGTCTCTGGCGTGCTATTATTGCGGCCTGGGAGGGCGTGAGAAATGGCTAAACTTCGCCTTACTAAGAGGGAACGAACTGAGCATGAAGCGATGTGCCCGAAGTGCAAAATACTGTGGGGCGTGGAAGGCCGTTGCAATTTTTGCATGGAGTGCGGTACTAAGCTGAGACCTCGAAAGGTTTAATCTGCTCAGCCTTCGGCGTCCGCGTGGCCTCACGTCACATCCCTTGCAGCACTCTTAAATGGCTTGGCTAACGGGCCTTCTATTTCTCCCACGTAGCCGTGACTAGCGCGTTGAGCCGGTCTTGCCGTCCCTTAACCCATTTCGCGTAACTACGCTCTGTGGTCTTGATGGATTCGTGCCCGAGTAGCTTGGACACTTCCTCCAGGGGCACGCCCTTTTCCAGAAGATCGCAAGCGAACGTATCGCGGAGCCGGTGTGACCGCATGTGACCGCTTGTGATCTCCGCATCATCAAACAGCCGCGCTAGGTACTTCGCCCAATTCTTTGTGGCGGATTCTTCGTCCCCGTTGCCGGACCAAAACACATACACCGGGTTGCCGTTCGCCACAGCTAGAATCTCTTGGGCCACAGCGGGCGGTATCGGGACGGCTACGTGGGTGCCCGTCTTCTGGCGTGAGGTCACGATGAGATAAAGGCCCGCGCTCTTATCTTGGGTGATTTCATCCCTCTTCAGCGTGAGGGCGTCACGGATAGCAAGCCCTGAGTATCGCATGAGCTGAATCAGCGCACGCACGCGAGCACCCCGGCCCGGCTCATCCGCAAACGTCGCATAGGTAGTGTCCAGGAGCCTTGCATACTCTTCGGCAGTGAGGGGCATTGTGGGTGCCTGCTCAACCTTGACCGGCGATAGCCGGGGGATGCGTGGCAGCCATTCCGCCTGATAGCAGTAGCGCAGAAACGTAGACAGCCGGTCACGGACCCTTGAGCGCGTGCTAGACGCGGGGTACAGCTCGGGCCACGTGCTTGCATAGCCGGTGAGCAGTTCTTTGCTGAGGCCACTCACAACGAAAATCTTGCGCCCTTCGCAGTAGCTTCGCAGCCGCGCTAATTCGCGCGTGTACTTCGCCAACACCTTGGGCGTGACCTCTTGGTTTTCCTTATCTTGGAGGAAAACATCCACGGCTTGCGTGATCGTCTGACCTAGCGGAGCTTCTACGGCGGGTGCCTTGCCGCTAAGCTGCGCAGCTAGACGGGCCTTGGCTTCCTCAGCCTCGGTCCAGGACCGCGCACCGGCTTGCTTACGGTGCTGCTTGCCGTTGAGGGACCAACGCAGATGCTTGCGGCAATTGCAGCGTTTGCAGAACTCATCCCCGGCGTACTTGCAGCCGGGCGAGTGGCGCACAAAGATTGTGATTAGCGGAGTGCTCATTCACTGACGCTAGCACAGAATTAGCACAAGAACAATAGCACGAAGGTATTAGGCGCATGTTTATTGGGGTTTTTTATGGCGGAGAGAGTGGGATTCGAACCCACGTTACACTTTCGAGTAAACACGCTTTCCAAGCGTGCGCCTTCAGCCACTCGGCCATCTCTCCGGCGCCACGTGTTGCAGCGATTGTCTTGATTCTAGCAGTGCTACGGACTGCCCGCGAACTAGATCCCCTCTTCGGTTCGCTCAGGTCGGCAAACGAGAGGGCTGGCTGTTGTTTTCAGCTTTCCTCCTGCTTATGCAACTGCTGGGCCAGGTAGTTCTCGTAGGTCATCTCTTTAATCGCGTGCAATTGCCCTTCCAGCCAGTCGATGTGATGTTCTTCATCGAGCAGAATCTTCTCCAGCAGTTCGCGCGAACCGTTGTCGCCGGCGGCCACGCTGGCCTTGATCCCTTCGTTCAGGCGCTTTACGGCCGTGTATTCGAGCTGCAGATCGTTCTCCAGTTGTTGCTTCAGGTTTTGCCCTATATTGATCTTGAAATAGTCGGTCATATTGGGGGCGCCATCGAGCAGCAGGATACGTTCCATCAGTATTTCGGCATGCTGCATTTCTTCGATGGATTCCTTGCGCGTGTGCTTGGCCATCCGTTCATAACCCCAGTTCTCGCACATCTCGGCGTGCAGGAAATACTGGTTGATGGCAGTGAGCTCGGCTTTCAGCACATCGTTCAGAATGGCAATGATTTTTGCGTCGCCTTTCATAATTTGCCTCTCATGGGGATAGTTCTCAGTTCCCGGTTCTCAGTTCTCAGTGAAAAAAACTCAACGGTTCTGACTGAGAACCGGGAACTGGGAACTGAGAACTGGATTTACAATCTGCGACAAAGAATTGTACTAGAAGAAGAGAATCAGGAGCGGGATCCGGAAGCAGCGGCCGAGGTATTGGGCGTTCCTGGCGACGCTGGAGCGTGGCCGTTGGGTGGCTGGGCGGGCTTGGCCTGAACCGTGCCCTCAACCACGCGGTGATTCAGGCAGTAGAGCGCCAGTTCCAGGCGGTCGGCCACTCCCAACTTGTCGTAGACTTTGCGGAGATAATTCTTGACCACCTGCTCGGTGGTGCCCACCCGTAGGGCAATCTCCTTGTTCTTCATCCCCTGCGTGACGCAGGAGACGATGAGTGACTCTTTGGGGGTGAGCGAAACTTTTGGACGTGACCCTGCCGGGCGCATGCCTTGCGTGCGATAGGCCTGCATCACCCACCCGACGCCGCGACTGTCGAGCCAGGGTTCACCCTGGGCTACTTTGCGCAGGCATTCCACCAGCATTTCGGGCTCAACTTCGCGCCAAACGATGCCATGGGCCCCACGCCGGAACAAGTCGAGCGTCATCTCCTGGTCGGGCTCCTGCAGCACGACGACCAAACGGCAACTCGTACTTTGCCGGAGAAGATCGGAAACCGCATCGGCTGGATTCGGCGCCAGCGCCGCCTCGAAGATCACAATATCGGCGGAAAACTTCTGAATGGCGGTAACGGTCTGATCGAGGCTCTCGGCCTGGCCAACAACCCGTATGTCGTCCTCGAGCGCAAAGATCTTGCGCAGGCCGGCGCGGAAAATGGCCTGGGTATCCGCCACAATCACGCGGATCGTGCCTTTGCCGTCCTCAGGCTGAACCACTTCGCCTGGCTCGACATTGACCGAAGCGCTGACCGAAGTGCTGACCGAAGTGCTGCCCATCCGTCCTCTTTTCCCGCCCTACCTGTCGCGCCCTACCTGCGCGGCCGAACTTGCCCGGTCGAACTGCGCAGACTACCTGCGCTCAAAACGGTACTCGTCAATCACCACACCGACCCCACGCCGGCCGCCATCTGCAAAACTGCGTACCACTCGTCCCCGACAATCGACCTGCACGTCGGCTTCTGCGCCCACTACGTCGGCGGGAAGAGAAATCGTAAAATCGACAGCCGAACCAACCGGCACATCCGCATCCATGCGGAACAGGACGCCGTTGGCGGAAATGTTCTCCGTTTCGACCGTCTTTTCCGTGATTCCAGCCGGGTCAACTGCCGACTTCAGCGCTACCGGCAGTTTGATGGGAAAGCGCGGCGCGCCTTGCACGTCCGTATAACCCCTTCGATTCTTGCTAACATCAGCAACGGTTCCTTTGGCGGTTTCAGACACGTTTGCGATGACCTTCCTTCCGGTTCCTGCCGTGCACCACTCCGCTTGAGCAAGTGCACATCAGGGGCGAGATTACACCCCAGCATCGGCATTGCAAAGTTACGGAAGTCATGGAACAAAGGCGGCGAAGTGCCGGTGGTACAGGGACTTAGGGGCGTATCTCGGTGGATGTGTCGGCCCGACACTCGGCAGTAGGGTCGAAGCACTTAGCTCTTGACAGTTAGCTTGGAGTGACGCTAGCGAAGACTTCGGCTGTCTGCCCAGGTGGGAAACGGCTGAATGCTCAGAACTTCGTCGCTTCCGTAAAGTTAAAGTCTTTCACCTTCATCGCCGGCACCACCATGTCGAACGATTCCTCTCCGCTGGCGCGAGCCGGGGCGCTCATCGACTCCACGTTTGACAGCATCGAAATCAGGCTTTCGTTGAACCGGAAGTTTCGCAGTCCGCACTGCACCCTGCCGTTCTCCACCAGGAAAGTCCCGTCGCGGGTCATACCGGTCACGATCTTCTCGTACGGATCCACTTCACGGATGTACCACAGGCGGGTAACCAGCACGCCGCGCTCGGTGGAGGCGATCATTTCTTCTACGCTTTGCGGTTTTTGTGGCACATCGACAACCTTATCTGGCGCACCGAAAACGATGTTCAACGGCATCTCGCCCATTTCGTTCGGCAAGGGAAATCCATGCCCGGTGGGTTCGATGGGGCCGACCTTGCCCGCATGCGCCGAATTCTTCATCTTCCGTGCCGTGCCGCGCGCATATACGACACGCTTCACCACGCCGTTCTCCACCAATTGCACGCGTTGGCGCCGCATTCCCTCGCCATCGAACGGCGAACCGGCCTGCAGCGGATGCGCCGCGTCATCGCAGATGTTGATGTTCTCGCCAAAAAGTTGGGTGCCGATCCGATCGTTGAGAAACGATCGCTGGTCGAGGATCGCCACACCGCTGTAGTCCCAGAACATGAAGCCAACAATATCGAGGACAGCGGCCGGCTCAAGAATTACCGTGTACTTCCCCGGCACAATCTCTCGCGGATGGGCGGATTCGGTGGCCTTTTGCGCCGCCGTCTCCGCCAGCCGCGCAGGATCGAGGTTGCGCACATCGGGTGAATTCAACTTCTGCCAGCCGGAGGAATCCTCGGCCAGCATGGTGATGGAAATCTCCGCCAGCGTCTGGTGATGCCAATTCGCTAAGCCCCGCGAGTTGAAAACTCCTTCCCGTGTTTCCGATTTCGAGTAGATGCCCGCCGTGGTCAGCTTATGTTTGCCCGCAACGGAGACGATGCCCTTAACCACCTCCGCGCGATCGGCTGGAGTGATGGCTGCAGTCTCGTCAAAAAAACGGGTGGGGACGGGCGACTCGCCCGTCCGGCCCTCCGCCTCTTCCGCCGTGGGCATCGGCAGCAAGTCCGGGTCCGGCGTCTGCACTCGTGCGAGATTCTCCGAAGCGGTCACTGCCCGCTGCAAACTTTCGTCGTCAAATTGATTGGCGGTAGCGCGCGCCGTCCGGCCGGCAAAATTCGTGCGGATCGAAACGACAGAGTTCTCTTCCTCCACATTCTGATGGATGGTGTTGTTGGCGAACCGGGTCAGGGCAAAGTGGGAGCCGGTGAAGATAGCTTCGACCTCGTCAGCGGACGAGAAGCGGCGAATTCTGTCGAAGATGTCGGCGGCTTGTTCTTTGGTTAACATTTCCGATTTCCCGTAGAGACGCGGCTTGCCGCGTCTCGCTCGCCGCGTGAGACGGAGCAAGCCCCATCTCTGCAGATAGGTTCTCTAGCTTCCCCTGTACGCCGAGCCGACGCGAATATTCCTGAACCGTGCCGGGCTTGCGCCATGTCCGGTGCCCACGACCTGCTGCGGCTGGCCCTTGCCGCAATTCGGAGTTCCCCACAATGTCCACTCGTCGCGCGAGCAGATCGCGTCCATCGAATTCCAAAACTCCGTTGTGATTCCGGAATAAGAAGGATTTTTCAGCATCCGCACCCGCTTGCCGTGCTCAATCTCCCACGCGATTTCGCATCCGAACTGAAAGTTGTAACGTTTGTCGTCAATCGACCAGGACTTGTTGGTCTCCATGTAAATGCCATCGTCGGTCGCGGCAATGAGCTGCTCCAGACTCAGCGGCTTTTCTCCGGGCAGAATGCTGACGTTGGTCATGCGAATCAAGGGCAGCCGATTCCACCCTTCGGCGCGCAGCGTTCCGCCGGATCGCGTGGCGCCGATGGTGTGAGCGGTTTCGCGCGAACTCAAATATCCAGTGAAGCGCCCATTCGTGATAATGGGTGTCGCTTGCGCAGCCACACCTTCGCCGTCGTAGGCGAACGTCCCGAGGCCCGGTCCGTGTTCCTGCCGAGCATCGGCCACTACGTTGACCAGTTCGCTGCCGTAGCGCAGATGTCCCAGTTTTTCGAGAGTAAGAAATGAGGTGCCCGCAAAATTCGCTTCCATGCCGAGCACACGATCCAGTTCAATCGGATGCCCGATGGATTCGTGAATCTGCAATCCCAGTTGCGACCCATCCAGAATAATTGTGGCCGTGCCTTCCGGGCACTGCTGTGCTTGGTGCAACGCTACGGCTTCTTCCGCCACGCGGCGGGCATTCTCCAGCAATTTCATTTCTTCGATCAGTTCGTAGCCGCGGTTCTGCCAGAGCCCACCGAACGAGTTCGGATAGGATCGCTTCTGAATCTCGGATCCGGCAAATGCATACGCCGTATAGCCTGCGCCGGTCGAGTATTTTGTCTGATGGATGCTAGAGCCCTCGGACGAAAGAAACCACGACTCTTCGTGCTGAAAACTCATTCCGGTTTCGGCGAGCGTGACGCCCGGGACCGCGCGCATCTCCGCGTCAACTTTCAGCAACAGTTCGAGATTCTGTTCCACCGACGTGGTGAACGGATCGACCTTGTGAGGTGTCGTCCACTCTGCCACCGCCGCGGGTTCAGGAGCCAGTCGAACATTTTCCCGTTTCACACGCGCCGAGGCTTTCGCAATTTCAACCGCTCGCGCGGCCGCTGTTTCTACCGCGGCGCGGCTCAAATCCGCGGACGCGGCAAATCCCCACGCGCCTTCCGCAATCACGCGCACGCCGATGCCGAGGGATTCGGACTCCGAGGCATGACCCATTCGTCCGTTCTTGGTGGTCAGCGAGCGGTTGCGGATCGACACCACCCGCGCGTCGGCGTAAGTAACTCCGCGCACGGATGCGGAGTCGAGAGCCAGTTGGGCAGCGGTTTTCATCCTCGGATCAACGGTATCACGAGCGCTTGAGGATTTGAATTTGTTGCGGATGGCCGCTCAGTGCAGTCCCGGGGCGGCCACCGCCAGCGGCGCATGTTTGCGCGAAACATCGAGAAAGAAGCGGCCGGCCCGCAAATGGTTTTCGTTCGTGCTCGTGCCGTCTTCGTTAGTGCCGCCGGAATCAGTCCATACCGCGCCGATTTCGGCCGTGCCGTGACCCGAGCCCGCTACTTTGGTGGGCTGCCGGCGCTGCTTCTCGACGTAGGCCTTGATGACTTGCGCGGTGGTCCTGGCGGCGAGATAACCGTGTTCCCCTTCTTCGAGCAACGTGCACACGACAATTTCCGGATCTCTTCTCGGCTCCACGCCCACAAACCAACCATTATCCTTGAATTTCTTACCACCCGCGCCCAGCTTCGCCTTCAACGCATTACTGATGGTCTGCGCGCTGCCCGTTTTGCCCGCAAAGTCAATGCCTTGCAGATGCGCACTGGGCGCCGTTCCGATCGGCGCGACCACGTTCGCCATGGCATCCGTGATGAGCTCCCAGTTTGCCGGATCCAAAGGCACCCGGATTTCATCGGGCGTCGTCGCCGCCGGTACTACATTAGCCGGCAAGTCGGTTGGATTAATGACGTGCGGTCGCCGCAGCAGTCCACCGCTGGCAATCGCGCCCAGGGCACGCGCCAACTGAATGGGCGTGGTCGCCACAGCGCCCTGGCCAATGCCCACTGAGATGGTTTCTCCCGCGTACCACTTCTGCTTGAAGTTGCGGATCTTCCATTCTTCTGACGGCATCACGCCGCTGACTTCCTGCGGCAGGTCAATGCCGGTCTTTTGACCCAGTCCAAGTTCAGTGGCGTATTTGGCGATGCGATCAATGCCTAGCTTCTCAGCCAGCGTGTAAAAGAAAACGTCGCAGGACTGGTAAATGGCCTTGCTGATTTCGACCGCGCCATGCACGCGGTGATCGGCAAGCACCCAGCACTTGAAATAGCGGCCATAAAAGCTGGCCCCGCCGGTGCAGTTCACGTGCAGGGTTTGCGCGATGCCTTCCTGCAATCCGGCCGTCGCCATGATGATCTTGAACACCGACCCGGGCGCGAGCTGCGCCTGAATCGCCTTGTTCAGCAGCGGATGGTCGGGATCGTCGATCAGCTTGTTCCACTCGTCCCGTGATATCTTCACTGCGAAATCATTGGGATCGAACGTCGGCCGGCTCACCATCGCCAGAATCTCGCCCGTCCGGGGATTCATCGCTACCACTGCGCCGTTCTTCCCTTCGAGCGCCTGCTCGGCCGCAATTTGCAGATCCAGATCCACCGTCAGCTTGAGCTGCTTGCCCGGCTCCGCGGGCGTTTCATCCAGCCGGCCGACCTCCCGCCCGCGGCTGTTCACGATCGCGCGCCGGAATCCGTTCTTGCCCATCAAGATGCTGTTGTATTGCTTCTCGACTCCACTCACGCCGACCACGTCGCCGGGGTTATAGAGTTCGAACTGCGGCTGGTTGAGCATGTCCTCGGTCACTTCGCCCACATAGCCGATCAGGTGCGCCATGAAGCCGTTGCGCGGATACAAGCGCCGGTGCGCCATGATCGTTTCAAGTTCGGGAAGCTCGTTCTTGTGCGACTCGATGAACGCCAGTTCGTCGGGTGTGATGTCTTCCTTCAGGAAAATCGGCTGGTACTGCGGCATCCAAGAAGAACGCCGCATGCGCTGCCGCACTTCGTCGGGATTCAAGTGCAGCCCTTTGGCGATGGCGTCCGCGTCCACGTTCAGATCGCGCGAAGAATCGCGCAGCAGGAGCGCGGAGAACGACGGGTAGTTATCGACAATGATCCGGCCTTCGCGATCCAGGATTTTGCCGCGCGGCGCCAGAATCGGCACATTGCGGACGCGGTTCTGCTCCGCCAGTTGCGCGTACTTGCCGCTTTGCATCACCTGCAACCGCCACAGCCCGTACGCCAGAAGCAAAAAAATGAACAGCACGATATACTGTACGGCGGTGAGCCGGAGGGCGGAAACTTTCTCTTCGCGGCCGAACATCAATTCCTCAGTTCCGGCAATCCTCAGTTCTTGCCAGCGGCAGGCACCCCAGCCTGATCGAAATCGGCGAGCGATGGTCCTGGAAAGCTACTGGAATAGTTAGCTGTATTTTAAACCCTGGGCCATCCTGCCCGAAATACTGAACCGGAAACGAAAGTTTTCTACTCGAAAGCTGCTGGTTCAGCAAAAATCGCGGCAACCACAGAACTCAAGCCACTCATCTCAGGGCAATCGGGGGGTCATGTACAAACGTGGATTGAACTTGGCACTTCCTCAGGCAACAATACAGGCATAAGTTAGGTTTTAGCTTACTTCCAGCCAAGGAATTAGATGCGGATTCGCAGTTTCATCGTCGCTTACGCCCTCGTGCTGGTCATTCTGCTATTTGCCGACCGCCGTCCCGGCTCCATTCAGCAGGATCGCTATTCGCACGTGGTGGACTTGACCGATGGGCAAAATGCGACCGGGCAACATGCCGAAGGAGCGGGATCCAGAACGCGGATTATCGCTCCCGGTGCGCTCATTCCCGGGACTTGGGCTGCCGGGCAGATTCCGCCTGAGCGCCTCGTCGCTCCGCTAGTAGTGATGGATTTGAACGCCGCGCGCGATGGCAGCCCGCAGATTTCTCTCGACGATATCTCCGCGTGGGAATCGCATCACGGCATGATTCCGCAGGGAGCCGTTGTGGCCATCCGCCGCGCCGGCGCGCGCGATAATCTTTCGACCAGTGATCTGCCAAACACTGATCTGTCAAACACTGCTCTGCCGACCACTGATCTGCCGATCACTGATCTCTCAACCACGCCGCTTCCTATCGCCCGCGACGCGGCGATGTTCCTCATCGAAGCCCGCTACACTATCGCCTTCGCTGTCGAGACACCTGTGAACTTGACGTTCCGACCGCACCCTGGCCCGGCAGCTCGCCCTCCACGGGAACTATGTGGTGGAAGGAACCGCGCGCCTCGCCTCGCTACCTGCAACCGGCTCGCTCATCATTGTCGCCCCGGCAAAAAACAAAGAACCTGGCGAAGCTCCTGTCCGCATCCTGGCCATGGTGCGATAGCGTTTGTTGGCAGTCGCAGCTCGAAGCTCGCAGCCCGCCGCTGCTCCTACGGCAACCCCGCTTTCCACGCCAGGTAGCTCGCTGCCTCACGCATCACCGCCGCGAACCGCTCCTGCAGCGGGTGGGGGCGCGACTCGGGCCTTGGCGCCAACTCTACTTGCACGCCTTCGTGCTCAAGCAGGGCACGAATGCGAAATACGTGATACGCATCGCTCACTGCAATGCAGGTGCGCATACCATTCGCGCGCATGATGTTGGCCACCCGCGCTGCCGACTGCGCCGTATCGGAGCCTTGCGTCTCCGCGATTAAAGCCTGCTCCGGGACGCCGCGCCGCAGAAGATAGTCTCTGCCAACGCTGCCTTCGCTGAAATCCGGATCCAGCGCCGCTCCGCCGGTCGTGATCACCACCGGCGCCATTCCGTTCTGAAACAGTTCATAACCGTGATCCAGCCGCGCCCGGTATACCGGCGAAGGACGTCCCGCGTACTCGGCAGCTCCGAAAATGGCGATCACGTCCGCTTTCTTCGCGGGCGCTTCGCCGGCCGCGCGCACGATGCGCGAGCCGGTAACACCAAAAAACAACAAGAGCGCTCCCACCACCGCCAGCAACAACAGCGGCCAGGGACGCATGAATATGGAGCCAAGTTTCAAAGTTTCAAGGAGGATCAGTCTGAGGCCAGTCATAGTATCAATTTAGAGATTGCAACCCTGAAACTTTGCAATCTTGAGACTTTGCAACCTGCCTTTTGAAACCTGCCTCAAGACAACGCTTCGACAATATCCTTGGCGGGAATCGCGCCCTCGCGCAGAATCTGCCAAGTACCGTCTTCTTTGAAGTGCACGATGGTCGATGAAGTTGTCCGCGGAGACTTCCCACCGTCCACAATCAGCGAGATGCGGCCCCGCAGTTGTTCCTCCACCTGCTCTGCGGTCGTGCATTCCACAGCGCCGCTCAGGTTGGCGGAGGTCGCCGTGATCGGAATTTTCGCCGCCCGCACCACCGCCAGCGGGATTTCCGCCGCCGGCACGCGCAACGCCACGTTCCCCGTGTTGGCGGTGACTTTCAGCGGCAGATGCGACGCTGCCGGCACGATCATGGTCAACGGCCCCGGCCAGAAACGTCGCGCCAGAAGATGGAAATCGTCCGGCAAGGGACGCGCGAATTCTTCCGCCTGGTCCACGTTCTCGATCAGCAGCGAGAGCGGCTTGTGCCGTAAGCGCGATTTGATCTCATAGACGCGCTCCACCGCGCGCAGGTTGAACGGGTCCGCCGCCAGGCCATAGAACGTGTCGGTCGGCATGCCCAGCACCTGCCCGGCCTGAATTTGTTCGGCGGCATACTTAATCAGCGAAGCTTCGGGCGTTACGGCATGAATTTTCAGGATTTCCGCGCGCACTCTGGTTCCTTCCTGATTGCCGGCGTGACATTGTCGGCGTAGACGTTGTCGGCTTAAACAATGAAATGTACCATACCACGAGCCTCGGCCGAAGCCCGACCGGATGCTCGTATTATCCTGATTTTATCCTGATCTTGGAACCAACCTATGAAGCAAGACGCGAAGCTCGCGCGAACTCGCCGTCAAGCGGACCGTTTGCGCCCTGTCGCCAGCCGCCACAACCAGCGGCTGAAAGAACTGCGGCTCGCATTCCGCCGCGCCGACCTGACTGCTCAGGGTGAGTGCGCCATCGAAGGCGTCAAACTGATCGAAGAAGCATTACGCAGCGGCCAACATCTGGAAAGCGTATTCTTCAGCGAATCGGCCCGCCCTCTCGCCGAAAAACTTCTGACCCAGATCAGCGCTCGCACCGAAGCGCTCGTCTTGCCGAAAGCGCTCTTCAACTCGATCGTGCCGAGCGACGCGCCCCAGGGTGTGGCAGCGCTGCTCAAGCTGCCGGCTTTCTCTTCCGCTCAACTGCTCGACCGCTCCGGCGAAGGCCCGATCGTCGTGGCCGCTGGCTTGCAGGACCCGGGCAACCTGGGCACGATTCTGCGCTCGGCCGAAGCCTTTGGCGCCGCCGGAGTTTTTCTGACCGAAGGAACCGTCAGTCCTTACAACTCGAAAGTTCTGCGCGGTTCGGCGGGTTCGGTCTTCCGCTTACCTTGCTTGCAGATCTCTTCTCTGGAACTGATTCCGCTGCTGCGTGCGCGCGGCGTTCGTCTGCTCGCAACTTCTTCGCACCAGGGAACGCCATTGCCCCAGATCTCATGGACTCTGCCGCTCGCGATCTTCATCGGCAACGAAGGCGCCGGGCTATCGCGTGAACTTACGCGCCAAATGGACGAAACACTGGCGATCCCGCAAGCGGCGCAAGTCGAGTCGCTCAACGCCGCGGTCGCCGCCAGTATTGTGCTGTATGAGGCGGCCAGAAATCGAAAATGAAGGATTTGTAATTGGTAATTTGTAATTGGCAATTTGAACTTGAGGCAGGCGCGCTTTTAAATCACCAATTACAAATTACCGATTGCCAATTTTTTCTGGTGAAATGATCCTGTGAATTTATTCCAGCCCATCCCGCCGGGAGACTCCAGCCCCCAGGGCGCGCGCCCGCTGGCCGATCGCATGCGCCCGCGCACGCTCGATGAATTCGTTGGCCAGGAGCACCTGGTCGGGCCGGGTAAGCCGTTGCGCATGCAGATCGAGCGCGACGACCCCACTTCAATGATCTTCTGGGGTCCTCCGGGCACCGGCAAGACCACCCTCGCCAAGATCATTGCCCGCATCACCAAGGCCGACTTCATCGAGTTTTCCGCCGTGCTCGCCGGCATCAAGGAAATCAAGCAGGTCATGAGCGATGCCGACCGCGCCCGCCAGTACGGCACGCGCACCATCGTCTTCGTCGACGAGATTCACCGCTTCAACAAGGCGCAGCAGGATGCCTTCCTCCCGCACGTGGAAAAAGGCAGCATCCGCCTGATCGGCGCTACCACCGAAAATCCGTCCTTCGAAATCAACTCCGCCCTGCTCTCGCGCTGTCGCGTTTATGTGCTGAACCCGTTGACTGAAGATCAGATCGTTGTTCTTCTGCGCCGCGCACTCGACGATACCGAGCGCGGCCTCGGCCAGATGCATCTCGAAGCATCCGAAGAAAGTCTGCGCAAAATCGCCGCCTACTCGAGCGGAGACGCCCGCAGCGCCTACAACGTCTTAGAGGTTGCCGCTTCTCTCTCTGTAGAGACGCGGCTAGCCGCGTCTCCGCCCGGAGCCACCGCGATCACCGAAGCAACCATTCAGGAAGCCCTCCAGAAGCGGGTTTTGCTCTACGATAAAGGCGGCGAAGAGCATTACAACATCATCTCCGCGCTGCACAAATCGGTTCGCAACAGCGATCCCGACGCCGCCCTCTACTGGCTGGCTCGTATGCTCGAAGCGGGAGAAGATCCGCTTTACATCGCGCGCCGCGTCGTCCGCATGGCGGTCGAGGACATTGGCCTCGCCGAACCGAACGCACTCGCCTTGTGCATGGCCGCTCGCGACGCCGTCGATTTCATCGGCATGCCCGAAGGCAACCTCGCGCTGGCGCAGGCCGTCGTCTATCTTTCAATAGCGCCAAAATCGAACGCGCTCTACACCGCATACGGCGCGGTTCAGCAGGACGTGGAGCAAACGGCCGCCGAGCCCGTCCCGCTGCACCTTCGCAACGCACCTACTGCCCTGATGAAAGGCCTCGGCTACGGGAAGGGCTATCAATACGCCCACGATTCCAAAGACAAAGTCGCCGACATGCAGTGTCTACCCGACAGCCTGCGCAATCGCGTGTACTATCGCCCAACCAATGAGGGAGTCGAGAAGCGGATTCGCGAACGCCTGGAAGAGATCAAACGGCTGCGCTCAGGGTTGGGATGACCTCGGGATGACAAAGTCTGGCGAATTAAGAGTTGAAGAGCGGAATCTCACTTTTTCGCCACGGGCTGCATCTCGATAGCTAGTTTATAATCATAAATTCTCGCTCCTTAGCGTGGAGTAATCTGACGGAGTCATCTAAATATGATTCGACAGCTTCAAAATGCGGGGCCAACCCTGAAGATCATTCTGGGCGCATTGCTCGTCATTATCTGTGCCTCGATGGCGATCACGCTCATTCCCGGTGGCATCGGCTCCAGTTTCGGCATTGGCGCGCCTCCGGCGGGCGTTCTGGCCACCATTGGCGACCAGCAAGTGACCGTGAACGAAGTGCATCGTGAAGCCAGAGCCATGATTCGGCAGCAGTTTCCTCGCGGCGGAGCGCAGGCTAGTTCGTTGCTGCCTTTTTTCGCCGGTCAGGCCGCCGAGCAACTCATCAATGAGAAGGCCCTGATTGCCGAGGCGCACCGCATGGGCCTGCGCGCCAGCGATGACGACCTTCGCAATGAGCTCCAGCACGGGCAGCTTGGCATCATGCTCTTTCCCGACGGCAAGTTCGTGGGGCAGGAAGAGTACGAGAATTTCGCCCAGCGTTTCGACATGACGGTCCCGCAGTTGGAAGCGCGGGTGAAGGAAGATATTCTTGTCCGCAAGTTGCGCGCCCTGGTTTCGAGCAGCGCCTTTGTAAGTGACGCGGAAGTCCGCGAAGAATTCGATCGACGCAATACAAAGGTGAAGTTCGAATATGCCGTGATCACCCAGGCCGACATCCTGAAGGGGCTGCACCCCACCGATGAGGAACTGAAGGCTTTTTACGAACGCAACAAGGCGAACTACAACAACTCGATTCCGGAGAAGCGGCAGATTAAGTACGTCGTCGTCGATAGCGCGAAAATTGCAGCGGCAACGGCTGTCACCGATCAAGATCTGCAGGCTTACTACGATCAACACCGCGACGAGTACCGCGAGCCCGAACAGGTGAAGGTCAGCCACATTCTGATCAAGACTCCTCTCCCTGCGCCCGGCGCCAAGGAGGATGAGAAAGCCGTCGCCGATGCGCGCGCGAAAGCGGAAGACGTATTGAAACAGCTGAAGGCGGGTGGGGACTTTGCTAAGCTCGCGGAAAAATACTCGGACGATCCCGGCAGCGCCAAGAGCGGGGGCGAACTCGGTTGGATCGGTCGCGGCCGCACCGTCCCTGAATTCGAGAAAGCCGCCTTTTCACTCGGCAAAGGCCAGACCAGCGATCTGGTGAAGAGCAGCTACGGCTTCCATATCATCCACGTCGAAGATAAGCAGCAGGCTCATCTCAAGACCCTCGCCGAGGTGAAGAGCGAGATCGAAGAGAAAGTGAAGCAGCAGAAGACGGCGCGCGCTACCGAAACGGCAGCGAACGCTTTGCTCAGCCAGGCGCGTACTGCCGGATTCGACGCGGCCGCCGCCGCCAAGGGGCAGGCTGCAATCACCACCGGATTCTTCAGCCGAACCGATAGCTTGCCCGGACTGGCTGCGAATCCGCAGTTTATGGATGCCGTTTTCAACGAAGCGGAGAAAGCCCCGCCCGATGTTGTGCAAGTCCCGCAAGGGTACGTGGTTTTCCAATTGCTCGCCGTGAGGCCTCCAGCTACGCCCACGTTCGAAGAGATTCGTTCGCGGGTCGAGAGCGAGTTCAAGAACGAGCGTGCCGGTTTTCTGCTGCAACAGAAGACGCAGGAACTCTCCGACCGCGCCAAGGCTGAGCACGATTTGAAAAAAGCTGCCAAAGACCTGGGTGCGACGGTAAAGACGAGCGATCTGGTTGCGCCCGATGGACAGGTTCCCGACATCGGATCCATGGCTAACGCGAGCGCGATCTTTTCTCTGCAGCCGGGCCAGATTAGCGGGCCGATCACTGCCGGCGGCAATGGCGTGGTCGCTCAACTTCTGGAAAAACAAGCGCCGACGGATCAGGAATTCGCCGAGAAGAAGGACGCGATCCGCCAGTCGCTCCTCGAAAGCAAGCAGAACGATTTGTTCGGTCTGTTCGTTGCGAACCTGCGCAAGGACATGGAAAAATCCAAACGGCTTAAGGTCAACCAGGAAGAGATGAAAAACCTGACCCGCCAAAGTGGACAAGAAGGTTCGTAAATGGATGTGACTCTGCCAGCCCGTAAAGGGGCGTCTGATTTTGAAGAGCTAACGGCATCGCAAAAGCGATGCCCTGATACGAACCCGAGTTTTTCCGCAACACTGCCAGGGGACGCCTAAGAGCTGAGAGCTAAAAGCCAACCACTGAGAACTGAGAACCGAGAACCGAGAACTAACTTAATGCCATTCTCGCGCGCCAGCGGAATTCTGCTTCATCCCACCTCGCTGCCTTCGCGCGGCGGGATCGGGGACTTCGGTCCGTCGGCGTACGCGTTCGCGGATTTTCTCGCCTCCGCGCGGCAGGGTCTGTGGCAGGTTTTTCCTCTCGGCCCGCTCGGTTACGGAAACTCACCCTATTCCTCCACTTCGGCTTTTGCCGGAAATCCGCTGTTGATCAGCCTGGAGCGGCTCGCTGATCGCGGCTGGATTGACGCCACCAAAGTCGACGCTCTAAGTGACGGGGGCGAGCCCGTGGATTATACGGCGGTTTTCCATCACAAGCTGCCCCTGCTGTTCGAAGCGGCACGCAATTTCGTGCGCTCGGCTGCGCCGAACGCCCGCTCGCGTTACGAGAGCTTTTGCCGGCACAACAAATGCTGGCTCGATGACTTCGTCCTCTTCGATGGCTTGCGGGCGCGTTTCAGGCTGGAAAGCTGGAACCACTGGCCCCGCAAACTGACCCATCGCGATCCGGTGGCGATTGAAAAGGCGCGTGAGGAAATGCTCGACGATCTCGATCTCCGACGCGCCGTGCAGTTCTTTTTCTTCGAACAGTGGCAGGCGCTTCGAGCCTACTGCGCGCAACATTCGATTCGGATTGCCGGCGACATGGCGATTTTCGTGAATTTCGACAGTGCCGAAGTCTGGAACCATCCCGACTTGTTTCGCCTGAACTCCGAACTCGATCCTGAAGTCGTCTCCGGCGTGCCCCCGGATTCTTTCAGCAAAGACGGCCAGCGCTGGGGCAATCCTCTTTATCGCTGGGACGTGATGCGGCAGCAGGGATATGCGTGGTGGATCGACCGGATGCGGTGGCTCACGCAGAATTTTGACTATATCCGGCTCGATCATTTCCGCGGGTTTTCGCAGTTCTGGGAGATTCCGGCGAGCGAACCGACCGCGATTCATGGCCGCTGGGTCGATGGTCCGAAAGACGATTTATTCGTGAAACTGCGCGAGGCTCTGGGTGGGCTGCCATTTTTCGCCGAGGATCTGGGATACATCACGCCCGACGTTCATGCTCTCCGCAAACGGCTCAAGATTCCCGGTATGGCCGTGCTGCAATTTGGTTTTGGCGACGTCGGCGCGCACGCTCATCTGCCCCATACTTTCACGACGGAGAAGGTGGTCTACACCGGCACACATGACAACGACACTTTGCTCGGCTGGTGGGAATCGGGCGCCACGGCGGACGAACGCCAAAAAGTAGAAGCGTACCTCGGCCGATGCGAAGACGGCATCAACTGGGCAATGATTCGTGCCGCCTCCGATTCTGTCGCCAGCCTCTGCGTGGTCCCGATGCAGGATGCGCTGGGGTTGGGAAGCGATGCCCGCATGAATGTGCCGAGCCGCGAAATGGGGAACTGGCGCTGGCGTTTTGACGCTGATTCGTTGCGCCCGGAGCTGGCGAAAAAACTTGCCGCACTCGCCGAAATCTCCGACCGGCTTCCGAAGCCGTTGGCGGCCGCCGCTAGTGAAGAATGGGCGGCCTGAGTAGTGTATTCTCGCTGGCGAAGCAAATTGAACAAGCGCCTGGTCTCAGGTTTTCCTGGGACCTTGGACCTGCGACCTGAGACCTTGTTTCTCTCTGGAGTACGATTCCGTGACCGAGCCCGTCGATCCCATCATTCGCGCCCAGGCTGTCGAAAAGTTCTACGAGCAGCCGGATGGGAATCGCATTGAAGTTATTGCGCCCGTCGATCTTGACGTGGAGCCCGGCAAAATCATTACCCTGCTCGGTCCCTCCGGCTGCGGTAAGTCCACGCTGCTGCGGATTCTGACCGGACTCAGTTCGCCTTCGTCGGGTGCGGTCCTGTGGCATGGGCAACCCATCTCTTCGCAGAACGCGGGCGTGGCCATCGTCTTCCAGAGCTTTGCTTTGTTTCCCTGGCTCACTGTGCTCGACAACGTCGAAGCGCCGCTCGAAGCTCGCGGTGTGCCTGCTATGGAGCGCCACAAACGCGCCTTGCGCATTCTCGATACCGTCGGACTGGATGGCTTCGAGAGCGCTTACCCGAAGGAGCTTTCGGGCGGCATGAAACAGCGCGTCGGCTTCGCGCGTGCGTTGGTGGTTGAGCCCGAAGTCCTGTTCATGGATGAGCCCTTTTCCGCACTCGACGTGCTCACGGCGGAAAACCTGCGCAACGAATTGCTCGAGCTGTGGCTTAGCAAGAAGATGCCGACGAGCGCGATTTTCATCGTCACGCACAACATCGAAGAAGCGGTGCTGCTGGCGGATCGCGTCATCGTGCTGGCGAGAAATCCCGCGTGGGTGCGCGCCGATTTTCCCATCGAACTCGCTCCAACCCCGAGATCGCAAGTCGCCGCGCTTTGTCGAATTGGTGGACTACATCTACAAGATCATGACGCAGCCGCAACTCGCGGTGGCCGTGCCCGACGCTGCCGCAGCCGCGCAAAAGCCAATTCGCCAGAAATATCAGATGATTCCGCACGCGCGCGTCGGGGGCATCGCCGGCCTGCTCGAACTGCTGCAAGACCGCGGCGGAAAGGAATATCTTCATCGTCTCGCCGAAGTCCTCATCATGGACGCTGAAGACCTGCTCCCGATCATCGAGGCTTCGGTTCTGCTCGGCTTCGCCACATTGAAAGAAGGCGATGTCCAGATCACCGCCGAAGGCGCTCGTTTCGCGGACGCCGACATCCTCACCCGCAAGATCCTTTTCCGCCAAGCCGCGCTTAAGCACATCGTGATCCTCCAGCAGATCGACAGTATCCTGCACGCCAAGGCGGATCGCTCCATTCCCGAGGAATTCTTCTACGACATCCTCGACGAGCACTTCACTCAGGATGAAGTGCAGCGGCAATTCGACACCGCCATGAACTGGGGCCGGTACGCTGAGATTTTCGACTTCGATCGCGAATCGCACCGGTTGGTCCTCGCCGAACCCGTCGGCGAACCGCATTCGCCAACCACCACTCCGGTGCAGTTGTGAAGCGTCCGCAACGAGTCGCTTTCCGGCCACTGGTTCGCATCTGGTCGGTGTTGCCGCGTGTGAGCGTGGCGGGCCTGCCCGATCTCGTCATGTTTTCCGGCGGCCTGGCGCTGTTCTATGGCGTCATTCAAGTCGGACGCAACTGGCTCGGCCCCTTCAAACCGCAAGTTGAGATCAGCCGCAGCCTCAGCGACCTGCCGGTCTACGCCGGATACTCGCTGCTGCGCATCGCGCTGGCCTATGTGCTGAGCCTGCTCTTCGCCGTCACCTACGGATACGTTGCCGCTTACCGTCCGCGCGCCGAACGTTTCATGATTCCGCTGCTCGACGTTCTCCAATCCATTCCGGTGTTGAGCTTCCTTCCCGGCGTGATGCTGGCCATGGCCGCGCTTTTTCCGGGGCGTCAACTGGGCGTCGAGATGGGCGCGGTCCTGCTTATTTTTACCGGACAGGTCTGGAACATGGCCTTCAGCTTTTATGCATCGCTGAAAAGTATTCCGCGTGAGATGCGTGAAGCGGCCGCGATCTACCGTTTCAACTGGTGGCAGCGCTTCCTTCAGATCGAATTGCCCTTCGCGACCATCGGACTGGTGTGGAATTCCATGATGTCAGTCGCCGGGGCATGGTTCTTCCTGATGGCCTGCGAGCAATTTGGAGACTTCCGCCTGCCCGGCCTCGGCTCCTATCTCCAGGCCGCTGCCGACAGCGGCGACACGGGCTCAATTCTGCTCGGCATTCTCACCATGGTCGCCGTCATTGTGCTGATCGACCAGTTCGTATGGCGTCCCGTGATCGCCTGGGCTGAAAAATTCAAAATGGAGCAAGTTGAGAGCGCGAGCGCCCCAACTTCCTGGGTCCTCGATTTTCTCAAGCGTTCCCGTGGCGTCGCGCTCTTCCGCAAGCGGGCACTTCGTCCGTTCCGCGAACAGATGATTCACTACTTCGCCCGCCACGAAGTTCGCGCCGAATCCGCAGGCGAGAGCCAAGCGGTTTTGTGGCTCTGGCGAGTCGTCGGAACCACGGCTCTCGGTGCGATCGGCTACGCCGTGGTGCGTGTCGTCATGATCCTGGCCGGCCTGCACGGCTCCGATTTCCGCCAGATCGGCATCGGCCTTTTTGCCACCTGGCTGCGCGTGAATGTCACGCTTGTGCTGGGCGCGCTCTGGACGATCCCGGCCGGCGTCGCTGTCGGATTCAACCCGCGCCTGGCGCGCATCGCTCAGCCGCTCGCGCAGATTGCCGCTTCGGTTCCGGCCACGGCGGTATTTCCGGTGGTACTGCTGGTTCTGATTCGCCTGGGCGGAGGTCTGGGATTCGGCTCGATCGTCCTGCTGCTGCTCGGAACGCAATGGTACATCCTGTTCAACGTGATCGCCGGTGCCATGGCCATTCCCACCGACTTGAAAGAAGCGGCCGGCGTATTCGGCATCCGCGGCTGGGAGCGTTGGCGGAAACTGATCCTGCCCGGAATTTTTCCCTTTCTCGTTACCGGGATGATCACGGCCTCAGGCGGCGCGTGGAACGTCAGCATCGTCGCCGAATATGCCCATCTCAAAGGCCGGACCTATTCGACCGTGGGCATCGGCGCCATGATTTCCGCGGCCACCGACGCCAAGAATTTTAATCTGCTGCTCGCCAGCACGATTGCCTTGGCCGCCGTGGTCGTTACTACCAACCGCCTGCTCTGGCGGCGGCTTTATCGGCTTGCCGAGACGCGCTTCAAACTTGAAGGCTAACTCTAGTTCAGTTCTCAGTTCCCAGTTCTCAGTTCTCAGTCAACCTAGAAACTGAGACCTGAGACTGAGACGTTATGATTCACCGCCTTCCGGCAATGGAGGTCTGGCACCAAGCCGGCATACCTGTACCGCATCCTCCAAGGCACGCGCCAAATCGTTTCCCAGCGACTTTAGTTCTTCCGGACGCATTAGCGTTTGAATTGCCTCGAACAGTTGTCGTTCTTCCTTGCGGATGTGCCCGGAGAGCAACTTCACAAATGTTGCCAGTTCGCCCTGGTCCATCGTGCCCTGTCCGGCGTGGACAAAGTGTTCCCGCAAGCGTTCGTGTTCGCCGGTGAGTTCTTCCACCAGCGCGACGAGCTCTGAAAAACGGCGCGCGGCGGGAAACAGAATCGTCTCTTCCGCTGCGAAATGGAATTGAACCTCATCCGCATAAAGCTGGTGCACTTCCAGTTGCCACGGATCCAGATCGACCGTGCCCGCTGGCAGCAGCGCCCGATCGAGTCGCACACAGAGCGCCAGCGCGTGCTGGTGTTGATGCGAAAGCGGGATCAGGCTCGGATCGCGCAGCATAGACCCATTATCTTCCTTTGCCAGATCCGCCTTCGCTAAAATCCGCCTTTGCTAAATCCGCCCGCCTGTTGAACAATAAATAGTTGCCCTGGCACAACGGCTGATTACGCTGGCGCGCCAGAAATACGCAAGGAGCCTTCATGCCCGCAACTGGAGAACTTATCCGCCTGATGAATTACATCGACGACATCGCCACCACCCTGCGCCGCATCAGCGCCAGCATCCCTGCGATGACCAAGGAGGAGTGCGCCCGCCTGGGCGAATATATCCGCAAGTCCGAACCCAGCTATGAAAGCGTGCTCCAGCACCTCGAGCAGGCCGGCAAAGAGAAAGACCAGGTGGGCAAAGAGTGACTGAAGTCCGCACGATTGCCGTGATCGGCGCCGGCATCATGGGTCGCGGCATTGCACATGCCGCCGCTCTCGGCGGATATCGCACCATTCTCGAAGACCTTTTTCCGAACGCGCTGCGCAAGGCTGAGACGGAAATCCGTGCCAGCCTCGACCATGCTGTCAAACTCGGCAAGGTCAATGCCGCTGACGCCGACGCCGCTTTTTCCCGGCTCGAGTATGCCGGTTCGGTCGACGAAGCCGCGCGCGAGGCCGATCTCGTCATCGAAGCCGTTCCCGACGAGATGGAATCGAAGCTCGAAATCTTCACCATGCTCGATAAGTTCTGCCGCCCCGCCACAATTCTCGCCGCGAATACGTCCGCGCTCAGCGTGACGGAGATCGCAAGCGTTACCTATCGCGCCAAGCAGTGTGTCGGCATGCGCTTTTTCAATCCCGTGCACACGATGAAAGTGCTCGAAATAGTGCGCGCGCTCGAAACCGATGACGAGACGCTGGCAGCCGTCGTCGAAGTCGGCAAGCGCATGGGCAAAGAAGTTGTAGTGATCAAAGAGGCACCCCGCGTGGTTGCCAGCCGCATCAATGCTCGAGGATCGGGGTGACGAACCCGCTCATTCGCAAAAAACGCGAATGAGTGGGGCATCCGGCTGTCCCGCCGAATACAATGTACCCGTGCCTGACTCCAACTCCCTGCAGAAAGTTCTCGATCACTTGCAGCTCTACGATCATCCGCTGCTTGCCTTTTCCGCGCGCGAAAGTAACGGCGTTATCGAAGTGCTGATCGATCTGAAGAACTCGACCGTCCCGGTGCACACCTACGTGCTTCCGATTCATCCCCGCGACCTCGATCATCCCCAGTTTGCCTGGCATTTGCAGCACCAGCTCTACGACGGGCTGCACGACTATTTCATCGAAATGTTTATCCGCACCCCACAGGATCGCGCTGTCCCGCGCAGCCCGAGGCCTGCCGGAGAGGGAAGCCAGGGAAGCTGAGGCATTGTCCCTACGCGAACAAATCGAACAGGAAATTCGTCAGCGTGGCCCCATCCCGTTTTCGCGCTACATGCAGATTTGCCTCTACGATCCTTCCCACGGTTACTATTCCGCCAACGCCGAACAATTCGGCAAAGCCGGAGACTTCTACACCTCGAGCGACATTCATGCCGTCTTCGGACGTCTGCTGGCGCGGCAGTTTGACGAGATATGGCAAGCGCTCGACCGCCCTCCTGAAATCGAAATCCTCGAACTCGGCCCCGGCCGCGGCTTGTTTGCCCGCGATGTGCTCGACTGGTCCAAGAAGAGATTCCCCGCCTTCTTCGCCGCCCTCACTTACACGTTGCAGGAATCGTCGCCCGCGTTGCGGACCAAACTGCAAGACACTCTCCTCGAATATATCGGCACTGGGAAAGCTAAAGTTCCGGAGGAACAACCCAGCTTAGCCCAGCGCTTCAGCGCTGGGGAAGGACGAAAGGACGACCAAGTCCCGGAAGGACGGCCCACCGGCCCGCACCGCACTCTCGCATCTGAAATTCCCCTCGTCGTCTTCGCCAACGAATTCTTTGACGCTCTACCGGTCGAGATTCTCAGCGCACAAGGTAAACTCCACATCGGGCTCGAGAACAATCGCCTGTGCGAAACTTGGCTCCCGCCGCTCGCCGAAGAACTGGAATTCCTCGACCGTTACGGCGTCCATCCCGAATCCGGTGAGCGCATCGAAGTGCCGACCCTCGCGCAGAATTGGATCCAGCAAATCGTGCGCTCCATCGCACGCGGTCCGCTGCTGATCATTGTCATTGACTACGGTTACACGCGTAACCAACAACTCGCGGGTCGCTTCCGCGGCACGCTCATGGCGTATCGCCAGCACTCCGCCAGCTCCGACCCCTACCTGGCTCCCGGCGAGCAAGACCTCACCGCCCACGTGAATTTCACCGCGCTCGCCACTGCCTGCGAACAACGCGGCATGCGCTGCGAAAAGCTCCTCACGCAATCGCAATTCCTGATGGGCATCGGCGAGAAAAATCAGTTTGCCGACGCCTTCGAAGATTGCCGCGTCCCGCAAGAAAGAGCGAAAGTTGCCCTCCAACTGAAACATCTGGTCACGCCCGAAGGCATGGGAGAGAATTTTCAAGTGCTGATCGCCAGCCGAGCTGTCGACGGTAAGAAGATAGCCTCCCTAAGCGGCCTGAACTTTGGAAGCAGGGCTTAGCTCTAGCTTTCAGCTCTCAGTCAATCGCTGGATTCGGCAAAGACCGGGCCCGCCCGCTCCTCAGCGCCAATGCCGAAGGCCACGTACCAAAGATGTGCACAGTTTTCGGTGCTATTTAACATTCCTGAAATATCTTTGCAGTAAACTACGAATGATGAGTTCGCCTCGCGTCTCTCGCTTTGCGCTGCCTTTGCAGGTCGCTGCCGTCTGTTACCGGCGGGTGAATTCGCACGCCGATTTTCTGTTGGTGAATACCAATGGCGGCGGCAAGTGGACGTTTCCCAAGGGAGCCCCCGAACCTCGCCTCTCGCACAGCCAGGCCGCCGAACGCGAAGCCAAAGAAGAAGCGGGCGCGAGCGGCGTCATCGAGCCCCGCCATTTCCATATCTACATTCACTCCAAGGGTGTCTTCTGGCAGGCGGGCGGCGTGCAGGAATATGTGGTCAAAGCTTTTTTGATGGACGTCCGCCAAACTCGCCGTCCCGAGGAAGACTTCCGCAATCCCACCTGGTTCGATGCAGAAAAAGCGCGCGTTATTCTGGCCAAGGGCCGCGAAGTCAAATACGCCCACGAACTCCAGAACGTGATCGACCGCGCGCTCGAGCACCTCGGTATCGCGCGCATGGCGGCGGCTCGCTAGGCGCCCTGTGGGCCTGTTCTGAGCGAGCGGAAGGCCCGCCGGACTCAGCCTGTTCTTAACCCTGCGGCCTTCGCCAATTTCTCCTGCCGGTGATCGAACGTCCAGAAACGCTCGGCTTTAAGTTCCAGCGCTGCGGCCACCTGTAATGAGTCAAGCGTACGGATACCCAACTGCGCCCCAAATCGCTGGCCAAGTTGCGTACAGACTTCAAAGGCGCGTTCGGGCAGGGCCTCTTCCCTCCAGAGACCGCGAGCACGATGATCGTTGAACCGCTGTAGAAATAGATCCGCCTCACTGCGCGAAATTATTTTGCGGAATACGTGCTGTTCGACGGCGTGTGTCCACTCGGCGACGTGCAGCGCCGTCATCCAAAGAGTTGGTCGCGATGCCAGCCGCCGCTCCGCTTCAGTAGTATGCCGGTCGGTGAGATAGAGAGAAACGAAAAACGACGTGTCGGCGTAGACGCTCAATAGCGGCCACGCTCTTCAATCAGAAGATCGGCTCCAGGCAGAATGCGATCGCCCAGGATTTCCTTGCGCAAGGCGGCGAAATCAGGCCAATCGCCGGGCTTGGAAGGCGATCTTTTAGGAACAATGCGCGCAATCACCTCGTCACGCTCGCGAAGTTCCACAGTCTTGCCGGCACGCAGCCAAGCCTTCAGTCGCTTGGTGTCCCGAAGCTGACGAATGTTTACGCTAGGCATATGCAAATTGTGCCACAGTTTGTGACACATTGTCAAAGGGATATCACTGAGACCCGAAAAATGAAAGCTCGCAGCAACCGCCCGCCCCGTCCGCTATATTTAAATAGAGACCCCCATGATCCAACTTTCCGGCGCAGGCAAGCGCTATGGCCACAAGCTCTTGTTCGAGAACGCCGACTGGCTGATCACGCCAGAATCCCGCATCGGTCTGGTCGGAGCGAACGGCACCGGCAAATCCACCATCATGAAAATTCTTGCCGGGAGCGAGTCGCTCGACTACGGCGCCATCTCGCGCGCCAAAGGCATCACGACCGGATACCTGCCGCAGGACGGGCTCACCCTCACCGGCCGCACCATTTTCGCCGAGTGCATGTCTGTGTTTGCCGAGCTCGACGCCATCGAAAAAGAAATGGAGTCGCTCACTCGCAGCATGTCGGAACTCGACCACGCCGGCCCCGAATACTCGAATGTTGCTGACCGTTACCAGAGGCTGGAACACGAATTCGTCGCCCGCGACGGCTACACGCTCGAAGCCCAGGTCGGTCAAGTCCTCACCGGTCTCGGCTTTCATCGCGACGATTGGATCCGTCAGACCGAAGAATTCTCCGGCGGTTGGCAAATGCGCATCGCCCTCGCCAAACTTCTGCTGCAGAAGCCCAACCTGCTGCTGCTCGACGAGCCTACCAACCACCTCGATCTCGAAGCCCGCAATTGGCTTGAAGAGTACCTGACCACCTATCCCTACGCTTTCGTGATCATTTCGCACGACCGCTACTTCCTCGACATCACCGTCAAGCGCATCGTGGAAATCTGGAACAAACAGATACACTTCTACGCCGGCAACTACGACCAGTACCTGGCCGCAAAAACCATGCGCAGGGAGCAGCTCGAATCCGCCTACAAAACCCAGCACGACCGCATCGAGCAGCTCGAAGTGTTTATCAACCGCTTCCGCTACACGGCGACCAAGGCCCAGCAAGTGCAGAGCCGCATTAAAGAGCTGGAAAAAATGGAGCGGATCCAGATTCCGGAAGAAGAGAAGACCGTCCATTTCTCCTTCCCGCAGCCCAAGCCGAGCGGGCGCATCGTCGCCGAGTTTGCAAATGTCGCCAAAAGTTACGGCGAGCTCGGGATTAGCGAACACAAGGTTTTTGGGAACGTAAACTTTATGATCGAGCGCGGCGAGCGCATCGCGCTGGTCGGAGTCAACGGAGCAGGGAAGTCCACCCTGATTAAACTTCTGACCGGACAGGAGCCTCTGACCGCCGGCGAATATAAGCTTGGCCACAACGTCGAGCCCGACTATTTCGCTCAGGACCAATACAAGGAACTCGATCCGGAGGCTCGCATTTTCGATGACCTCGGCGAACTTTCGCCCGCCTCCACGCAAACCCAGCTGCGCAGCCTGCTCGGCTGTTTTCTTTTCTCGGGCGACGATGCCTTCAAGCGCATCGGCGTCCTCTCCGGCGGAGAGCGCAATCGGTACGCGCTGCTCAAGATGCTGTTGCACCCCGCCAACTTCCTGCTGCTTGATGAGCCCACCAACCACCTCGACCTGCGCGCCAAAGACGTCCTGCTCGAAGCCCTGATGAAGTACACGGGCACGGTGGTTTTCGTTTCCCACGACCGCTATTTCATCGACAAGCTGGCCACGCGAGTGTTCGAGATTGGCGGTGGCAAAGTGGAAATCTATCCGGGAAACTACGAAGACTATCTCTGGCGGAAGCAGTTGCCCGTTGCCAGTCCACAGTTGCCGGTGAGTTCTCAGTTCTCGGTTCTCAGTTCTCAGTCCGAACCCAAGGCCGAAGGGCCAGTGCAGCGCAGAAACGCGGACCGCAGCTCTTCGAAGGACGCGGTTGCGACGGCATTGGCGGCTGTTCCGAATGGCGGCGAAGTTGCTGCGGGCTCGTTGGCCGTCGAGCCCAGATCGAAGCGGCTGAACCCGATCAAGCGCCAGCAGATGGAAGATCGTCTGCACGAAATCGAAGAAGAGATTGCGCACGCCGAGGCGGCGATTGCTCTGTGTGAAACCGAGCTCCAGAGCTTTGTGAGCGCAGAAGAAAATCAACGCCAGATGGAGGAACTTGCCAACCACAAAAAGGCGCTGCAGAGCCTGATGAAAGAGTGGGAAGAGCTATCTGGGACACTCGAAACTACGGGCTAGGCCACCCGCCCGAACGATGGATTTTCCTTCTCCGTTAACGTTCGAGTTGCAGTCCTACTTTTCCTGCAACTCCGGGAGGTGCGACAGGAGGTCAACGAAGACGCAGCGGAACTGCTCGAATAGCTGTTCGAATTGGCCGACTTCATCGTTGGAGCTGACTTGGATTTCCGATTCGTAGTCACCACCGACGACCCGGGTAGCGACCTTGATGATGCGCTCCAGGCGCCGAAATACGAGACGGTTGAGCAGCGTCAGCACCAGAAAAATGCCGAGCGCCAGAGCCGCGACCGTCAAAAGCACAAGGATGTTCTGGGTGCGTCGCATTGCCGCGTAAAAGCCCGAAATATCCCGCACGACGAACATCGCGCCCACGGTATTACCTGCGGCATCGCGAATGGGAAAGATGCCGCGGATGAAGACGGAATTTCCGTTGCGGAAACGCTCCAACACCTTGCCCAGAGCGGGCACCGTGGCCAAGTCTCCCTGGAACTGAATAATACTGTCTGTGGCTGTGGTTTTGTCCGCCACCACGAAAGCCGGATTGTCGTTCCAATTATCGCGGCGCTTCCAAACTGCGCTTGAGTCCGCCCAAAACTGCCGGTCCACAAACTTCTTGCTCAACAGAAGTCCGTAGTCGTCTCCGGTCTGGTTTTTCATGGCGTGAATGAACTGGCCGAGTTCCTCGCCAAACTCGACATAGCCGGTTACAGCGCCTTGCGAGTCGTAAAACGGCCGGAGGATTCTGACTGCAAACCCGGCCCTGGCCAACTCGTTCCCGACCACAATGGCATGGGTGCGGGCGACTTCTTTGTCCATGAACCGATTCAAATGGTCACCGAATTTCGGCGGATTGTGGAGCCGAAGGAATACGGTCATATCCGGCTCGGGCGTGTGGAACATCCAGTTGGTGATGCCTTCGCTCTTCAACTTTGGATACAGCGGCGCAGTTAACTCGGACAGGCGGCTGCGATCCTTGGCTGCAAAGGCGTCGCGAACCTCCGGGTTCATGATCAGCGCCTCACTAACGGCCGTCATTTTGCTGATCTCCCGAGTTTCCAAAATCGTAAACAACCTTTGTGCACCGGTGACCGACTCTGTCGCCAAGACCTGCGAGTTGTGTTCGAAACTGTAGTGCATCAGTGCCAGGATGCCACCTACCCCCACTGCGAGGCAGGTGACCAATGCGGCCAGGACTTTGGTTCGAATCGAGTTCCATTTCATACGAACGTTCCTCACAGATTGAGGTTCAGTACTTCTTTGGCGGCTAGCTTGAGCTTGCCGATGGTCGCAGGGTCATCCGGGGTAGTGGGAGAGATAAAGCCGAGGAGTTTACCTGCGCGTAGTCCGATCTTGCCTTTCGCGTCCTTAACATCCAGCCCGGAGGTCTTAATCTTTGCTTCTATCAGCATTCTCAGATCGTAGAGTTGACTCACAAGGCTGACTCCTCCCGTTACAAACATGAGACCTAGTGCTTACGGAAAACTATTGGCACTAGTGTTTGATCGGCATTTTCTAACCAAACTTCAGTTGCCGCTGTGACTAAGTGCACAAACTTCGTGCCTGATGAAGGAGTGGGAAGAACTATCGGGGACATTCGAAACTGCGGGCTAAACCATTTGCGCCTATGAGATGCCCGCCGAAAGATAATGGCTATCCTGCAGGCCGCCAGCGACGAGCAAACAGAGTTCGCACTTTCCTAGCATAAAATCTTCCCATGTCCGGGAGGATTGGGCGCCTCCTCACGCTGTCGCCGCGCGTCCAATCGGTTCAGCACGACGCACACGGATTTTCACCTCGATGCGCGACCCCAGGCGGTTGATGATCGACATAAGGCGGTCAACCGTGAAGCGCCCCAGATCTGCATTGCGGATGCGCGAGAAGTCGGCCGCGGCAATGCCGGTACGGTCGTGCGCGGCGCGCACAGTCAAGCCCTGCCGGTCGAGCGCCTTGATGATTTCGGCCGCGAGAATCGCTTTGAACTGCTCGACGTCCGCGTTCTTGTGCCCCAAGTCGCGGAACACATTCCCGCTTCCCCGTACCATTTCCAGCTTTTCGGCTTTCATCGCAACATCTCCTTCAATCTTTTTAAACGGTCCCTAATCAGATCGATTTCGCGCTTTGGTGTCTTGATGCCCTGCGTCGATTTCTTTTGAAACGCATGGACCACCCAAATTTCCTCGGCGAGTTGCACCGCATAAACTATGCGGAACGCATCGCCCCGGAATGGCAGTGCAATCTCGAACACGCCCGATCCCAGGCCATGCATTGGCTTGGCAATGTCGGCCTTTCCACCCTCAGCTGCGATCGTCAAGGCTGCCAGAAAGATCGACCTAGCCCCTTCCGGGAACTTCCCGAACTCCTTCAGTGCCGACCTGATCCATGAAACGGGCCGTGTCTTTTGGATCATTGGGCTGTCCGCCACTGCTATCCCCTTATGCCGCGATGTTGTCATATATGACAACCAATGTCAAGAAAACCCGCCGGATAGACGTGACTAGGTTGCCGTGCCGAGCGCCCAGCAGACGCGGCGAGCCGCGTCTCTGCAAGAAGATTGTTTGGGGGTACTGAGACCTGAGAACTGGCAGCTAAGAACTGCTTTATCCGCCCTGCTTCAACTCGGTGAGCACTTGCCGCGCGATTTCCTTGAGCGTCTCGAACACGCCCACGCCCTGGAAGGCCACGGCCTCCAGCACCGGCTCGTTTTTCTTGCGCAGTTCTTTGGAGAGGGCGTCCACCGGCATCACATTTGGCAGGTCGCGCTTGTTCAGTTGCAGGACGTAGGGGATCTTGTTGAAATCGTAGCCGTGTTCCTTCAGGTTGGCCATCAGGTTGTCGAGCGCCTCGACGTTGGCGTCCATACGCTCCTGCTGGGAATCGGCCACGAACACGATGCCGTCCACGCCGCGCAGAATCAGCTTGCGGCTGGCGTCGTAAAAGACCTGGCCGGGGACGGTATAGAGGTGAATGCGCGTCTTGAAGCCGCGCACCGTGCCCAGATCCAGGGGCAGGAAGTCGAAGAACAGGGTGCGATCGGTCTCGGTGGCGAGCGAGATCATCTTGCCCTTCTGCTGCTCGGCTGTTTTCTGGAAGATGAACTGCAGATTCGTCGTCTTGCCGCCCAACCCGGCGCCGTAGTAGACAATCTTGCAGTTGATCTCACGCGCTGCGAAGTTGATGAAACTCAAAAGGTTTCCTCAGAAACTCCTGCGAAAAGACTCTCGCGAACCACTCCCCAACGCGCCAGCCTCTCGCTACAAATTCACCTGACTACAGTATCGGTTCCTGCTGGTTTTTATACCACAATGGAAGGCCATGGCGCAGGTTACCCAGGTTACTAGATCAGTTGCCGGTTGCCAGCCGCCAGTGGACGCCTCGAGGGACAGTGCTCACACCCTAAGATGGTCTGGGTGTTGGGCACTGGCAACCGGCTACTGGCTACTGCTTAGGGCACGGCACCGGCAACTGGCTACTGCTTATCGCGCCGTGGGCAGAGGATAATATCCGCGCTTTGCGTAGACCTTCACGTCCGCGCGCTTCACCTGCACCTCGATCTCTCGGTAGCCTCCCATGATCGACCTGGGCGAATAACCCAGAGTGTACTGGTTGCGCGCGTCTCCGATCGCGCGACCGTAGGCCTTCTCGATCTCGGCTTGCGTCAACTCGCCATACACCGTGCCTCCTCCAGTTGCGTTGACGTACTTCGGCAGAATGTCGGTGTAACCGATCGCCCCCCGCGTCTTCGGAATGTGGATGCGCTGCAGCCGGTCGTAGATCGGGATCGCCGCGCCTTCCACTCCTACTGCGTACACGGTGATGTTCTGGGTCAGCAACACTTTCAGCGTGTCTTTGTAACTGGCGACCGAGCCCTGCTCGAATCCGTCGCTGATGATGAAGATGATCTTCCGCCGCGCCCGGTCGCGCTTCGAAAGATCGCGCGCCGCCAGCAGGATCGCGTCATTCAGTACGCGCGCGACCTTGGGCGGGGTGCTCACCGGGTTTACGGGAGAGTCCAGCGGAATTCCATTGATGTAGGGGCCCATCGGACCGAGCGGGCCGCTCGTCACCGGCGGTCCATTATTTGCTCCGCTGAATCCTTTGACTTGGTTCAGAGTCGCCGTCAAATGCTTGCCCACGGTGGTGAAGTCTGACACCCGGCCTACCGTGCTGCTGTACGTGTAGATCGCAACTTCATCGAACTGGCTGAACGCTCCCTGCAACGCCGCCAGCGTCTGCTGCACCTTCTTCAAACCCACGTCCGCCATGCCGGTATCGAAAATCACCGCCGCCGACAGCGCAAACGGATCGCTGGTAAAAAACTTCAACGTCTGCTTCTGCCCATTTTCCAGAACCAAAAAATCCTTGGGAAGCAACCCGGCGATCATCCGGCCTTCGCGGTCGGTTACCGTAACCGGAACCGTTACCAGGTTTGTAGTCACCGTAATCGTGTAGAGATCCTGTCCGGTCTCCATGTCTTTCGGAACGCTGCCTGCGGGCACCGTCTTCACCGGTGGCATCGGCGGCGGGGCTGGTTTCTGATCCGTCGAATCCGGAGCGCTACGGGGAAGCTCTTTCGATCCAGTGGTCACGCCCGATCCATCCGCTGGGGGCACAACGGGCTTGGACTCCTCATCCGCTTCTTGCCGCGGGCTGGGGGGCTCCGGCGGCGGTATCGGACGCGTCGCCGACGGAGCGTCCGGGATGTCCTCAGGCTTCTGTTGCGCCGCCAAGGCGGGCGCCAGTGACAATGCCAGCCACAGAATCAGTGCCGTGTTAATTTTCGTGGCCATCACCGGAATCCTCTATTATCTTTTATTATCTTCTTATTATTGACCCGCGCACCACTGGTCCCTGCGCTTTACACTAATTCAGATGCCCAACCGCGCCTGTTTGGTGCATCTAACCATTACGGGACCTTACAGGCCCTATACAAGATAGATTAGCAAAGTCTCGGGATAAAAACGCTCATATGCCTACACCACACTGCAAACCGTCCCTGGCCGCGGGCTTGTTCGTTCTGGCCACGTGCGCGCTGGCCACGTTCGTTCTGGCTATGTTCGTTCTGGTGACGCCCCTGTCGCTTCCCGCCGCCGCGCAGAATTCGGCGGCTCCGGCGGGCACCTCCAACGCCCAGTCGCAAGAGCAGCCCCTCGAGACCCTGAAGGTCAACGTCGAAGTCGTGCAGTTGTTCTTCAACGTCAAAGACAAGCGTGGCGCGCTGATTCCCAACCTCACCAAGGACAACTTCGACCTGTTCGAGGACGGCAAACCCCAGACTATCAAATATTTTAAGGCCGAATCCGATCTCCCGCTAACTCTCGGCATGCTCATCGATTCCAGCGGGAGCCAGACGCGCGTCCTCGATATGGAAAAGGAAGTCGGAGGGTCGTTTCTCGAGAGCACGCTGCGCCCGAAAGACGAGGCCTTCGTCATCAGCTTCGACGTCGATATTACCCTGCTGCAGGATTTCACCAACTCCGTTAGCCGGCTCAAACATGCGCTCAACGCGGCCAGCATCAACACCGGCGGAGTTGGTTGTTCCGGCGGTCCCATTGGCCCGCAGGGCCCGATTCCATGTTCTTCAACCGGCCCACGCGGCACTGCGCTTTATGACGCAGTCTATCTCGCCTCGCACGACGAGTTCGCCCATGAAGTCGGGCGCAAGGCGATGATCCTGCTCACCGACGGAGAAGACGAAGGCAGCCGGCTCAAAATCAAAGACGCCATTGAAGCCGCCCAGAAAGCCGATGCCATCTGCTACGTGCTGCTCATCGCCGACCGCGGTTTCTACGGCTTCGGCGGCTATCACGGCGATGCAGAGATGAAGAAGCTCACCCAGGAAACCGGCGGGCGTGTGATCGAAGTCGGCAACAAGATCGAAAAACTCCGCCAGGCCTTCGACCAGATTTCCCAGGAACTCCGCAGCCAGTACAACGCCGGTTACGTGCCCACCAACGCCGCCCGCGACGGCTCTTTCCGTAAGGTCGAGATCAAGCCCAAACAATCGGACTACAAAATCCAGGCCCGCAGCGGCTACTACGCCACGCCCCGCCACGAAGACTAGATGCCCGTGTGGGGACGGGGCTTTGCCCCGTCCAAGCGGAGCGCAGTTCGGCACGGCCCCAGCGTTCGTTACAAAAACAAGCCCACGCCCTGTTTACCCATGCGCGGGTCCACTGATTTCGATGATTTTGCGAGAATCGACCTCATGTAGAGACGGGGCTTGCCCCGTCTCACCGTGCGTGCGAAAAATCCTCCACCGCGAATAACTGCCCGCCCTGCTCCACCACACCCACTCCAATCGAATCCATATCCCCATCCAGAACGTTGGCGCGATGTGGAGGCGATTTCATGAACTGAACGTGGATGAACGCCGTTGACGGTCCCTGAATCACGTTTTCCGACAGCCAACTGAAATGCGCACCCGCCTGTTTGACCCGCGCCGACAGGTTCGGCTCACCCTCGAATCCATGCTGCGCCGATCCGCGTTCCGCCATCACCTTCGCGTGACGCCGCGCCGCCGTCGCCAGCGACTCATCCCACCGCAGCGGAGTCAAGCCCTGCGCCCGCCGCGCCTGGTTGACCGCAGCGAACAGATCCCGCCCCGCGCGCAACGCCGGTGTCTGGCTGTATGCCGGCCGACATAGCATGACTCCCAGCGAGATTCCCACCATTGCCATTGCCGCCAGCCGGGTTCCGATTCGCACAGTCATCTTTCTGCATGTCTCCACGTCATGTCGCAACAATGAATAGAACCCGGCCCGAAGCAGCGCGGCAAGTTACTAACGTCGCAGAGTTACTGACGTGCCGCTGAGGTATTGAAGTCATTTACGCTTCTTATCGCCGGTCCCAATTCAAGTCGCGGCGGTCCCGGTTCAAGTCGCGATAATTGTGCCGCAACTCTCTTCGTTCATGCGGCGCCGCGGCGTAGTTTCCGTAGTAGAGATCGCGACGCAGTTCCCTGCGCTCACGTGCAATCCTCGCCTCATCGTGCCGAATGTCGCGCCGGTCGCGCCCGTAGCCATCCTCGGCAACCATCGTTCCCGCTCCCAGTCCGATCAGCAACAGAACCCCAGCTATCATGCGTTTCATATTCCGTTCCTCTTTCCATCACCGCTACGCTCGATCCCCGGGTCTTGCTGCCCGGAACCTGTACTTGCGCATGCAAACCCGGTTCCCGGGCGCAAGTTGCGCGGCCACCCGATACAATTCTTTGCACACAACTCCTCGTTGTTACTGTGGATCCTCGCGACTCGTCAAGGTTGTGGCATCTCGGGTTTGGGAGTACACATCTCACGTAGCAGGGGGAGGAACAGTTATGAGGACATATCTCATGTTATTGACGCTGACACTGGTGTCCGCCTTCGCGCTGGCTCAGGACCCTGGTATGCAGGCCGCGCAGGCTACGCAGATGGCGCAGCAGGCCGCCCAGCAGGCGAACGACCAGATGATGCAGGCGGCCCAGCAAGCGAATCAGCAGGCGATGCAGAATGCTCAGCAGGCAGCGCTGACCCCGTCGTGCTACCGCTGTGGCGCGGCAGCACCCAAGTTCTCCGTGAAACCCGGTAATTATTCCAAGACCGTGACCGTAAAACTAGAAGACTCGACCCGCGGAGCGGTAATTTACTACACGACGGACGGTTGGACGCCGACTCCGGCGTCAACCCGATACATGGGTCCGATTACGATTGATTCGACGACCACGCTGCAAGCCATTGCTATCTCGCCGTACGGAGGGCGCAGTCGGGTCGTCACTGCCGTCTACACGCTGAATGGAGTGCGCCCAACGGCGCCGGTGGCGCAAATGGTGGTCGCAGCTCCCGCCCCTGCCGCGGCGCCCTCTGCCCCGGTGAAAGTCTTGCTGGCTCGGGACACGGTCGTACCTTTCGTGATCGCTTCCGACGTGAATTCAAGGACTGCCGAGGTGGGTGACAAGATTTCTCTAACCCTTGCCGAGGACCTCAAGGTCGGGGACGTGGTTGTGGTCAAGAAGGGAACACCTGCGGTTGCAACCGTTACCGAAGTTGACAAAACAGGAATGGGGGGCGCGCCGGGCGAAGTTTTCTTTCAGGTAGATTCGCTCCAAGCCGGCAGCGTTCTTATCAAGCTGCGCGGCGCCGCCGCCAAGGAGGGACAAGATAAGGTAGGCAAAGCGATGGGCCTCATGTTCGTCCCGGTTGTCCCTGTCGGCGTGTTCGTGCACGGCAAGGACGCGGAAATCAAGCAGGGTGCGTCGTTCACCGCGTTCGTTGATGCGGACACATTGCTTTCGCCTGCGAGTTAGGCGGCCTTGTTCTTTGTTCTTTCTCGGTTACTGCGTCGGGGCGTAATACCCCTTGCGGGTGCGCACCTTCAGATTCCTATCCTGCGCCAGGATTTCGATCGTGCGATAGCGTCCATTTGCGGCAAAATCCGCCGGCTTGTAAGCCACCGCGTACTGGCTGCGCAGCTCCTCCTGAATGGAGAGAAACGCGTCCGACACGTCGCGCATTTGGAACGGAAAAAAGGCGCGGCCGCCCGTCGCCTCCGCGATCCGCTCCAGCACCTTGTCGCCCTTGCCCTTCATGCCACTGATGTTGGTGCTAATGGTGTAGACGATCGCTTCCGCGCGTTGCGCCATTTCGATGGCTTCCTCACGCGTGACGTGGCTCAGGTTGTCTTCGCCGTCGGTCAGCAGAATAATGGCGCGGCGCACCGGTCCCGTCTGCTCGCGCTTCATTAGCTTGTCGCGGCAAGCAAAGTAGAGCGCGTCGTACAGCGCGGTGCCGCCGCCCGGCCGTAACATTCGCACCCCGGCGGAAAGACTGCTCGTGTCATCGGTAAAATCCTGTGTAACTTCAGGCGTGGCGTCGAAGCCGACCACGAACGCCTTGTCATAGCGCGGGCGAATGATGGCGTTCAGAAACTCGATGGCCGCTTCCTGCTCGAACTTGAAGCGGTCGCGTACCGAGTTACTCGCGTCCACCAGCAACCCCACCTGCAGGGGCAGATCGGTCTCGCTGCGGAAGCTGCGCAGCTCCGCGGGCTTGTTATCGTCGATCACTCTGAAGTCGTTGCTCTTCAGATCCTTGATGTAGCGGCCATGCCGGTCGGTCACGGTGAACACCACGCGAACTTCGTTGACGACATGGACGATCGTCGTGACAGACTCTTCGGAATCGGGCTTACTTGGATTTTCCGGCGGCGCCGGAGCCTGCGTCTTGCCGTCAGGTAGAGAGTTCGTTTTCGCGGGCGCATTCTGCGCCGCGCTCGGCGTGGACGCAGCCGGCGCCGTCTGGCCGATGAGCGAGCCAGCCAGCATAAGAAAAGCAACCAGAAGCAGAAAAATGCGCGATTTCATCAGGACGATTTTGATCGAAGTTAATCCCTACATTCATTATAGCCCGCGCCATAGGCTGCGCCCCAGCGCTCGAAAGGCGCCTCGTTCTTACCGACCGGATTCGTACTGACCAGGTTCTCTCCTAGGACCTTCTTGCCGGGCATTTTCCAGGCTATCCAGCAAGTTCTCCAGTTCCTGCGGTAACGGCCGCGAGAACTTGAGCGACTCCTTCGTCCGCGGATGCGCCAACTCGAGCACCGCCGAATGCAGAAAATTTCGATCCAGCTTCAGCGTCGCGGGCATTCCGGCTGACCGTCTCTTGTTCGACTGCGACCGCAATTCGCCCGGCGCGCCGTAAAGCGCGTCCCCCACCACTGGATGTCCGAGCGACGACATATGCACGCGGATCTGGTGGGTGCGTCCCGTTTCGATCTTGAGTTGGACCAGCGCAAACTTGCCGTAAGGCGAGTCAATTTTTCGTTGCACTAGGTAATGAGTCACCGCCTCGCGGCCACGGGAGCCCCGCGTCGTCATCCGTGTGCGCCGCTGCGAGTGGCGGCTGATGGCGCTTTGAATCGTGCCGCGATCCTGCTTGGGCCAACCGTGGACCAGCGCAATGTAAGTCTTGTGTACCTCGCGTCCGCTGAACTGCTTGGCCAGCCGGCGGTGCGCTTCATCGTTCTTCGCCACCACCATTAGCCCGCTGGTCGCGCGGTCCAGACGATGCACGATCCCCGGACGAAGTTCGCCGCCCACCGCGGAAAGCGTTCCAAAATGATGCAGGAGCGCGTTGACCAGGGTTCCGCGGTTGCGCGCATCGTCGGTCGCTCCCGCTCCCGCATGAACCATCATGCCTGCGGGCTTGTTGACGATCGCCAGGTCGTCGTCCTCATAGACGATGTCAAGCGCGATCTCCTCTGGAATGGCGCGCAGCGGCGGAGCGTGTGGCGGCCCGGTGACCGTGATCTGCTCGTCGCCAGTGCCCTTCAGCCGCAACGACGCCTTCGCCGCGGCATTATTTACCAGCACCTCACCCTTCGCGATCAGTTGCTGCACGCGCGCGCGGCTGACCTCTGCCCGGCTGACCTCTGAAAGCTGTGTCGCGAGATATTGGTCCAGACGCTGTCCCGCGGCTTCAGGAGATGCGGTCAGAGTGAGGGGAAAGTCGAGCATTCAGCGCTCAGCATTCAGCATCCAGTGCAAGAAGAATTTGTACGGAGTTTAAAGACTAAAGCCCAGAGCCCGATTTCTGAGGGCTGAGTGCTGAATGCTGAGTGCTGCTTTTCAGCCACCAGATCAATCCACCGCCGATGACCAGCAGAATCGAAATCAGCTGCGTTCCCGTCATCAGCCCGCCGAAAACTTCACCGCGTCCGGGATCGCCGCGCAGGAACTCGATAAAGTAGCGCTCAACTCCGTAAAGGATCATGAAGCTGCCAAACACCTGCCCATCGAAGCGCTTGCGCTTGAGCAGCCACATCAGCAGCAGGAAATTGAAAAACTCGGCTGCGGCTTCGATCAGCTGGGTCGGTTCGATCCTGACGCCGAGCGGAGTCCCACTAACGGCATTCGCCAGAGGATTCGTGAAGATGACGCCCCAGAAGTGATTCGTCGGTTTGCCGTAACAGCAGCCCGCCGAGAAGCAACCGAAGCGTCCGAGGACGTGGCCAAAAGCCAGTCCGGGAGCGAAGGAATCGGTGGTGCGCAGCACCGGCATGTGATGGCGCCGTATGTACCACGCCGCCATGAGGAAGGCGCCGATCAGTCCGCCGGAAAATACGCCTCCCGCCTGCATCGTGTTGAGGCTGAAAATTTCCCGCCAGTTGTTCGCGTAAGTGCTCCAGTCGTTGATGACGTAAAGAATCTTCGCTCCGATAATTCCGGCGAGGACAACGAGAATGCCAAAATTCCAGGCATCGTCGCCGTTGATACCCTGCTTCTCCGAATTGCGCACGCTGATCCAGAGCCCGATCAGCACGCCCGAGGCGACCAGGACACCGTAGGTGGGCAGGTAGAAACTGCCGATGTGAAAAAGTCTGGGGAACACGTTAGTTTAGATGCTCCAGAGTTTAGATGCTCCAGCAAAGGACCGAGTGCCAAAAAGAGTCTAGCAGGAAGCGCTCCGGGACGTGCGCGGACGTTCGCTCGAGGAGCTCGCCCGTGCTTCCACAATAAACGTTTCGCCAACCGGTCCAAGTGCCCGGCGGAATGAAAGATCGACGAATCCAGCCCGATTCAGTGCGATCCTCATTCCTCGCTCCGTCTGAAACGATTCCGTCCTCCCCTTAGGGAACCCGACAGTTCTGCCGGTGCAGTGGAACAATATCCCGTTTGCCATGACGTATAGCCGAAAGATCGTGGGGACTGGTTTCGGGAAAGCATGGTGGAGAAGTTCAGCGATCGTGAAACTTGGGAGATGCAGGGTTATGGACAGGCCGCCGCCAGGAACGAGGACGCGGTGAATTTCCGCGAGCGTTTTCTGGATGTTCATGTAGGGGAGAGCAACAGAAGAAATTACGCGATCGAAACTCTCCTTCTCGAAGGGCAAGCGTTCACCGGCGCCTTGCCGGTAAGTCCGGTTTGGGAATCGCACCTTGGCGAGCGCCAGACGCTCGGCGTCGATGTCAAGCCCCGTAACCTGATCCGAAGCGGTGACACCCCAGGAAGCTAAGTCCACCCCCGATCCGCAACCTAAGTCGAGGACCCGCATAAACCGCGCCCTCCAGACCCAACCACCATTTCTGTTTTGTGCGGGAAAGTGATTTTAGACACGGCTGCTAGCACACCGGAACGCAACCATTCGAGCCAGCCGTCCTGAGACTTGCGACCTGGCAGTTGAGACCTGCGGTAAAAAAAAGCCGATCCACTGGGCCGTGTGGCGGGCCGAGAATGAACCCGTCTCAGACGGTGGGAACCCGCCGCGACCCATTAGGCTTTTCCGCATGGCGGAACATAGCACACCGGATCTTTTTGCGAGTCGAGTCCCCGTTCATTCTTCATTGGTTCAAAAATCGGTTGCCACCATCACCAACCTTGCAGGCCGGCTTCCACCTTGAATGCTAGGAAACGGCGAATAGTTTCGCAAGGGGAAAATGCAAAATAGTTGGCAGGAAGCTTGCTGGCAGTCGTGCTGGTGTGGGGGTGATCGTGTGGCGACGGGCGCCTCGCCCGTCCAAGCCGAGCGCAGCTCGGCAGCCGCCTGCGGCCACTGCAACTAGGACTTGCGATGGAAGATGAACAGTAGGTTACGATCGAGATTACGGCCGAGGTTACGGCCGACTTCAGCCCGTCCGTCTGGTATCTTGCAAAACTTCGTCAAGCGCGCTTGCCAGTTTGCTCGCCCGCTGCCGTGCGTCCGGCGAAGACTTCTCCAGTTGCTGCTTCAGCAGATGATATTCATCTGCAATATTCAGCGCCGCCAGCACCGCCAGCCGGACCGAATCGACCGTTGCCGTCTGTTCCGATACTGCGCGCATCTTGCTGTCCACGTACTCGGCAAGCTTCAGAATGTAGTCCGCGTCCGAGCCCCGCAGGTTATAAACCTGGTCGAAGATTTCGACGCGCACACTGCCACTAACGGCATTCGTGCCCGGGACGTCATTGGCCGGAACCGGTTTCGTCACCGCGTTGTTAGTCAACGCATCTGTTGGGGATTGGTTGCTCGCAGTGGCCATGTCACTCCTCGGCGGATTACTTCCAGCCAGACGACTGCCGGACGCATCTTTGCCGCCGCCTTCTAGTTTGCCGCCACAGTCAGCTTGCTGCTTTCTCATGCTCATGCGTCAGGCTGTCCATTTGGCTCAACATCTTCTCGACCCGGCTTCGAATGTCCTCGCGATCCTTGCGCAGTTGCACCAACTCGCGGCGCATGGCATCGTTCTGTTCCTCGCGTTCTTCGAGTTGCTCCCGCAGTCGCTTCACATCGCGCTCGGCGGTAGCCCGGGCTTCTTTGGCGGCCTTGTACAACTCAATGGTGCGATAAACTTTCTCTTCCAGCGCCTGAAAATCTTCAGCCGGAACCTGCGCAGATACCTCTTCCTCGGTTTTCACGGACATGGACCACCACTCGCTTTCGGGAAATTTTCAGCGTTGAGCCGAAGTATAACGCAGTTGGCTGTGGATTTTTGGCTACTTTTGCCGCAACTCGCACAGTTCGGTAAAGATGGTTTACCCTGACCGCAGCTTTTCCAGCCGTCGCGCCGCCTCATCCAGTGTCTCAGGCCTTTTGCAGAAGGCGAAACGTACCTGTTGGGATCCGTCTTTCGGATGTTTGTAGAAACTCGACCCCGGCACGCACGCGATGCCGATCTCCTTCACCAGATGAGCCGCGAACTGCACATCGTTTGCGAATCCGAAGGCGCTGATGTCGGTCATCACGTAATACGCGCCCCGCGGAGGGTAACAGCGGAACCCGGCTTTCTCCAGAGCCGGGATCAGATGATCGCGCCGCGTGCGGTACCGCTCGGCCAGTTCGCGATAGTAACTGGCAGGCAGGCTTAGCGCCACGGCTCCAGCTTCCTGCAAAGGAGCGGGCGCTCCCACGGTCAGGAAGTCATGTACCTTACGGATCGCGTTCGTGATCGCCGCAGGCGCAACCGCCCAGCCGACGCGCCATCCCGTGACGCTGTAGCTTTTGGAGAGCCCGTTGATCGTAATCGTGCGTTCGCGCATGCCGTCGAGCCGCGCCAGCGAAATGTGCTCCGATCCATCGTAAAGGATGTGCTCGTAGATTTCGTCGGTGGTGGCGAGCACGTTGTATTCGATACACAGATCGCGAATCAGTTCCAGCTCTTTCCGGCTGAACACCTTGCCAGTAGGGTTGTTTGGCGTGTTAAGAATGATCGCCTTGGTTTTAGACTGATGGGCCTGATATTGCGTCGTCTTGTGCTGAAAAGCTTCGCGCAATTCCTGTTCGTCGAACGTCCACTCGCCTCCCCCCTCGCCCTTCGACGCCGGTGGCGGACGCAAACTGACGAAGCGCGGCTTCGCTCCGCTAAGAATCGAGTCCGGCCCATAGTTCTCATAGAAGGGCTCGAAGACCACAACCTCGTCGCCCTTGTTGCACACTGCGAGCAGGGTCGCAATCATCGCTTCGGTCGAACCGCAGCACACCACAATTTCTTTTTCCGGATCGACCTCGATCCCCTGCCACTCCTTCATCTGCCGCGCAATCGCAGCCCGCAGACTCTTCGCTCCCCAGGTGATGGCGTACTGATTCACGTCGGCGGCGATCGCATCCTGTGCAGCGCGCTTGACTTCGGCGGGCGCGGAAAAATCGGGAAACCCCTGCGCCAGATTGACGGCGTCATATTGCATAGCCTGCCGAGTCATCTCGCGAATCACCGACTCGGTAAAATGCTCAACCTTGTCAGACAAAAGATGCAGGGGATGCGCCGAAACCTGTGTCATGGAAAGTAAGGCTAGCACAAGAGATGCTCGCGTAGGGACGACCGCATTCGTCCGTCCCGCGACCGAAGCTCGCGATTTCCGTATCCCTGTTGGTCAATGTCATCCTGAGCGCAGCAAGAGCTTCACGAAGTGAGCTCTTGCGGAGTCGAAGGACCCCTACCCTGCACCCACTCAACAGGGAGTAGGGGTCCTTCGGTTCCGCCGAGCCAGTCGTTCCGCGCGTGTCCCGGCTGCGCTCAGGATGACACCATCTAGACTAGAAGATTTTCCACGATGGTCAACTAAATTGACCATAGTATGTTAGAATGACCATGAGAAAAACCATGCAGGAAGTCGCCATCTCCGAGTTCAAGGCCAAGTGCCTCGCCTTGCTGGAACAGGTTCGGGCCACGAAGAAGCCGATTCGGATCACCCGCTTTGGCAAGCCAGTGGCCGAAGTGATACCGCCGACGGCGATAGAAGATCGTACATCCTGGATCGGATCGATGAAAGACACGATGAAGATCACCGGCGACATCATCTCTCCGGCAACCGATGAGGAAGAGTGGGAGGTCTTGCGCGATTGAGACTGCTGCTCGATACGCACATCTGGCTGTGGACGCTGAGCGATCCCAAACGGCTTGGGCGGAGGGTTCTGCAGCAACTCAAAGACGAAGCCAATGAACTTTGGCTTTCGCCGATCAGTACCTATGAGGCTCTAACCTTGCACCACAAAGGCAGATTCGAGATCGACGGAGATCTTTCGGAGTGGCTGGTGCGAGCCACGGCTGGCACTCACGAAGCTCCGCTTACCCACGAGATCGCGCTTGTGGCCAGACAATTATCCATGCACCAGGACCCCGCCGATCGCATTCTGGCCGCCACCGCCGAGGTCCTGGAACTGACCCTGGTCACGGCTGATGAACGCTTGTTGGGATTGGGAACGATCCGAACGATGGGCAACCGGTGATCGCGACTCGGAACGCTTCTAGACTCTCTGCACGCCGCCCAGTTCCTCCAGCGCCTTCGCAATCTTCCCCGCCCACTGCACGACCTCATCGTCGCGCAGTGTGCGCTCGCTTGACTGGAGCTGGGCTCGCATCAGGATCGAGTACTTGCCCGCGCCAACTTTTTCGCCCCGGAAGATTTCTACCGGGACGAAACTGCGCAGCTCGATGATGCCCAATCCAATAACGCTTTGGTGAATCTTCTCGAACTCCACGCCGTCGTCAAACACAAAGGAGAAGTCGCGCTCGACGGCAGGGAAGCGCGGCAGCGCTTCATAACGCACCTGGCGCAGGTCGTGCTGGTAGAGTTGGTCGAGATAGATTTCGGCGACAAGAACATCCTGCCGCAGTTTTCGCGCCGCAGCCACATCCGGATGTATCTGGCCAAACTGGGCTACGGTCGTGCCATCCAGCACGGCGCGAGCGGAGCGCCCGGGATGGTAGTAATCGGCGCTCTTATTATTATCGAATTGCGAGTCGTAGTAGAGCGTCCAATGGCTGAAGGGAGCGAGCAGCGTTTCGATGTCGCCCTTCAGGTCGAAGAAGGAGAAGGGACGCGCCGCCGCCCCCGGAGCCAGGCCGCGCACCACCTCCGCATCCACGTTGCCCGTCGCGCCGATGGAGATGCGCTTCAGCTCCAGCGGCATCGTCTTCTCGCCCGACGCCTCAAATACATTTCCAGCTTCGAACAGGCGAACATTGTCAGTGCCGCGATTCAGGTTGTAGGCAAGCATGTTCAACATGCTCGGAACCATCGAAGTGCGCATCACCGAAGCCTCATCGCTCAGCGGGTTCGCGAGGTCGAGTTCGGCAGCGGTCGAAAAGAGCCGGGCGTCTTCCTTCGAAATGAACGTCAGCGAAATCGCTTCGTTGTAACCGAGCGCCAGGAGCGATGAGCGCATCCGCGCATCTTTGTGCGCATCGGGCAGATCGCGCACCTCGCCGCTGTAGGCGGGAAGCGTGTTCGGGAACTTGTCGTAGCCGTGCAGGCGCGCCAGTTCTTCGATGATGTCGATCTCGCGCTCGATGTCGAGGCGCCAGCTCGGGATTTGCACCAGGTAAGTATCTTCGCTGCCCGGAAGCATCGTGAATCCGAGGCGAGTAAGGATGCGGCTGATCTCCAGCGTGCTAAGTTGTTCGCCGAGAATGCGCTGCACTTCGCGCAGATCGAGTTCTACAGGAGCCAGATCAAGCTGGCGCGCAATCACGTCGATCACGTCACCTATCAGCGTGCCACCTGAATTGAGAATGAGTTCGGCGACCCGATTGGTCGAAACCACGGTCGATTCGAAGTCGGCGCCGCGCTCAAATCGGTGCGAGGCGTCGGTGTGCAGACCGTGCCGCTTCGACATACGGCGCACTGTGACCGGGTCCCACCACGCGGATTCGATCAGGATGTTCTTCGTGCGCTCGGTGATCATCGTGTCGAAGCCGCCCATCACGCCGGCGAGGCCCACCGGCTTTTTCGCGTCGGCCACGACCAGGTCATCGGTCGAGAGTTGGCGCTCCACGCCATCCAGAGTCTTCAGGGCTTCGCCGGCCTGGGCCTTACGAATAATCAGTCGCCGCCCTTCGAGCAGGTCAAGATCGTACACGTGCGTCGGCTTGCCACTCTCCCACAAAACGTAGTTGGTAGCGTCGACCGCGTTGCTGATGGGACGCTGATCGAGCAATTGCAGACGGCCTGCAATCTGCGGGGGCGAGGGCTTGATAGCAGCGCCGCGAATTTCGCGCGCCGTGAAGCGCGGACACAGTTCCGGCTCCTGAATGTCGATGGCGACTTCGGATTTGCTCTGTGAAGGCGGCAGCTTCGGATCGATCGGCTTGAGTGGCAGGTCATAGAGCGCCGAAGCTTCGCGGGCCACGCCATAATGATTCATCGCATCGGGGCGGTTGGTCGTGATATCCATCTCGAAGACGGTGTTGCTGCCTTCGCCCGAAATACTCTCAACCGCAATGCCCGCAAGCGTAAGTTCGTCCGCAAGCTGGGGGTAGTCGACCGGCAGGTCAACGAAGTCGCGCAGCCAATGCGGGATAATTTTCATGAAAGAAATGCACTTTATTGCTGTGTCATCCTGAGCGAAGCGAAGGACCCATGCATTTTGCCTGTGCCAGCAGAATACATAGGTCCTTCGCTTCGCTCAGGATGACACAGTAATCAGGATGCTCTCGTCGCAGTTACTATCCAAACTGCTCCAGAAATCGCATATCGCCCTGGAAGAAAAGCTGGATATCATCCACGCCGTACTTGAGAATCGCAATCCGCTCCACGCCCATGCCGAAGGCGAATCCCGAAACTTTCGTCGCGTCGTAATCCACAAATCCGTACACATTAGGATCGACCATGCCACAGCCCAGCAGTTCGATCCATCCGCTGGCCTTGCAGTTGCGGCAGGGAGCGCCGTCGCGCACGCCCTTGCCGTCGCAGAAAATGCAACTGATCTGTACGTCGGCGCTCGGCTCGGTAAAAGGAAAGAACGACGGATAGAAGCGCGTCTTCACGCTCGATCCGAACATCGCTTTCATGGCGTGGTCGAGCGTGCCCTTCAGATCGCAGAACGTAATGTTGGTATCGACCGCTAATCCTTCTATCTGATGAAAGATGGGCGAGTGCGTCGCGTCGAGCGCATCGTTACGGTGAACTTTGCCCGGACACACCACGCGTACCGGCGGCTTCATCTTTTGCATGGTGCGAATCTGCACCGGGGAAGTATGTGTGCGCAGCAACAGGCGGTCGCGCAGCGGCTTCGATTCCTGCCCGGCGATGAACAGCGTATCCTGCGTATCGCGCGCGGGATGGTTCGGCGGAAAATTCAGCGCCTCGAAGTTGTAAAAGTCGGTCTCAATCTCCGGGCCTTCCTCGACCGAGTAACCCAGATTGCGGAAGACCCCAATCATCTCGTTCATCGTCTTGATGACAGGATGCTCAGCGCCGATGGGACGGCGAATGCCCGGGAGAGTGATGTCGAGACGCTCGGCGGCGAGTTTGCCCGATGAAACCCCGCTCTGAATGATGGCGAGCCTCGCATCCACCGTCTGCTCGACTTTAGTCTTGAGTTCGTTGACGCGCTGCCCGACCTCGCGCTTGTTCGGCCCCGGCGCAACTTTCAGCCACAGATCATTGAGCTGCGTAAGGATGCCATTCTTACGCGCCATCCAGCGATCGCGAAATGCCTTCCACTCGTTCTCGGAACCGACCGCCGCCGACTCCTGGTCGAGTGCAGACAAAAGTTCGCGCACGGCGCCGTCGAGCGCCGATGTCGAGAAGTCGGTTAATTTTGGGACGGTGTAAGGCATGTTTCTCAAAAAACTCTTAAGGAAATTGTCATCCCGAGCGAAGCGAGGGACCCCTACTCGTCCGAGAATGTTCGCTGCGGTAGGGGTCCTTCGCTTCGCTCAGGATGACACGACTAATTAAGACTGAAAGCTGACGACTGAAAGCTGAGAGCTGATGGCTGATAGCTGACAGCTACGCTGTTGCTGCCGCGGCGTTCGCCTTCTTCGCCTGCTCCGCTAGGCTGCCAAATCCCGCCGGATCGTTCACCGCTAAATCCGCCAGGATTTTCCGGTCCAGTTCCACGCCCGCTTTTTTCAGTCCGCTGATGAACTGGTTATAGTTCAGGCCGTTGAGGCGGGCGGCGGCGCCTATCCGCACGATCCAGATCGAGCGGTACTGGCGCTTCTTCTGCTTGCGGCCGGAGTAGGCAAACTTCAGCGCCCGATCGACGGCTTCTTTTGCCGAGCGGTAAAGTTTCGATTTAGTTAGGAAATATCCACTGGCCCGTTCCAGAATCTTTTTGCGCTTGGCGCGGCGTTTGGTTCCGCGTTTTACACGAGGCATGACTATTCTCCTTTTTTATTTCGTCTGGCGGCTGGAGGTAAGGAGGCTTCTACCCCAAAGGGATTTCTGAAGCCCGACCTCTTCACGCGCCGCTGCGATGCGTTTCGCTCCGCAGACTTTTCAGGGTTGTGGTTTCACTGGCAACTGACCACTGGCCACTGGTTTTAGTATGGGATCATGCGCTTCACTTTTTTGAGGTCCGCGTCGCTTACCAACACGGAATTCCCCAGCTTTTTCTTGCGCTTCTTGGCCTTCGAGGTCAGGATGTGGCGGAGAAATGCTTTGTGCCGCTTCACCTTTCCCGTCCCGGTTTTCTTGAAGCGCTTAGCAGCGCCCTTGTGTGTTTTTAGTTTAGGCATAAGTAGCTCTAAGCTCTCAGTTGTCAGCTCTCAGTTAGAACTCTCAGCGTCCTAAGCGCAGTATCTCATCAGCTCGCAGCGATCGCACCAAGAGATTTTCCTGAGAGCTGATAGCCGACGGCTGATAGCTGCTACGCTGTCTGCGCTCCGCCTTGCGGCGCCGGAGGCGCGGGTTTGGGACGAGCCGGCGGCTTCTCTTTCGCTCCGCCTTCCTTCTTACTGGGTGCCAGAATCAGGTGCAGCGTATTGCCTTCCTGCCGTGGACGGAACTCCACCAAACCTTTCTGCTCAACGTCCTTGATCAGACGTTCCAGAATCTGCCGGCCCAGGCTTTGCCGCGTCATTTCGCGTCCCCGGAAGAAGATGGTCGCTTTTACCTTGTCTCCCTCGTCGAGGAAGCGCAGCACGTGATTCTTTTTGGTTTCGTAATCGTGATCGTCCACGTTGATACGAAACTTCACTTCTTTGACCGTAATGGTCTTCTGTTTTTTCTTGGCTTCGCGCTCGCGTTTTTCGTTCTGGTACAGAAATTTCCCGTAGTCCATGATGCGGCAAACCGGAGGTTGCGCGGTCGGGGAAATTTCCACCAGATCCAGGTTTCTTTCGCGGGCCATCTTGAGCGCCTCGAAGGGAGGCATCACGCCAATCTGTTCCCCTTCGTCGCCGATCACGCGAACTTCGCGCGCCCGGATACGCTCATTCATGCGGATAAAACGCTTGTCGATACCGTCCTCCGTCTGCTGATCTGACAGGAAAGATGCTCAAAAAGTATAGCATGAGGCTGGTGCGCTGTATTCGAGAGCGCGATTCGAGCGCGTCGAAGTTATGGCATTCGGTGTCCTGATACGACCCTGACTGCGCAGACAGTTCGCGCCGTTACGCCACCGCCACTTTCGCAGGTCGCAACTGCCGATACAGGCGCAGATAGTCGTCCACCATCCGTCGCGCCGTGAAGCGTTCGCGCGCCCGGTTGTAGGCTCTCGTCCCGTAGAGGCGTACCAGTTCGCTGTCTTCGTCCAGTTGCCCAAGCACTTCGCTCAGGCTCTCGGCGTTATTGCGCTCGAAGTACAGAGCCGCGTCGCCCCACAGTTCGCGATACACTTCAGTGTCATTGGCCACCAGCGCGCAACGCGAGAACGCCGCCTCGATCGACGCCATCCCCGTAGGCTCGTAGCACGAAGTCGCGGCAAAAATTGTCGACTTGCTGTAGAGCGAGCGCAGTTGCGATTCGGTCTGCGCTCCCTTCACCGAAATCTCGTGCTCGCCGGTGGAGACACGCACGTCGGCGCGGATCGGCACCGTGGGCATGGGGATAGGGTTATCCGCCCCCACTATGCACACCGGCTGGCCATGCTTATGCTGGGTCAGCAAGGCCACCTGCTTTCCCGTATCCCACAGGCGCCCGATCGCCAGCACCGTCTCTTCTTTAGTCACAAACGGATTGAAGTAGATCGGATTGCGTCCCGGCGGAATGATGTAACCATCGAAATCGTCGCCGTAGGCCAGGCGCAGCATCTCTCCCATCCAGCGCGAATTGGTGACCACCGCCTCGGCCCGCTTCAAGCTGGAGGCAATCGTCGGGCGATACCATTTCAGCCATGCCGAAGGCGCCGGTTCGTGTCCATGGATGCTCAACCACCACGTGATGACATCGCCGTGCGCCACCACCAGTCGCGGCGTCGCCACCGGCAGCGCCCCAAAGCTCAGCTGATTCAAATGCAGAAAATCGGGACGCGTGTCGCGCACAACCGCGCACAAATAATCCTGGGCGGCGTCGAAGTCCTGCTCGCCTTCCTGCATCCAGTCGAGGCGAAACGCGGTGGGATGGTATTCAAGCCCATGCAGCCCATCCATCCAAGCGGTCTGATGGGGAAGCGGAATTTCTCCAAAACTGACGAGCGTAACCTGCGCCCCATGGGTCACCAGACCCGAAACCAGCTCGCGCGAGTATGTCCAAACTCCGCTGAATGTGTCGGCCGTAACCAGTACGCGCACAGAACCCTCGGGGGATCGAGGGCTGGGAATACCCTCGCGCCTATTACCTTCAGTTTAGGGGAGAGGGCCATGAGTAGGGAAGAGTTTTCTTAGGCTCTGGACACTCCATCCAGCTTGTCTTCCTGAGCGGAGCAGGGACTTCACGAAGTGAAGTCCCTGCGGAGTCGAAGGACCCCTACCATCCAACGCCCTCCGCGAAGTGTCAAGGCCGTTCTCCCCGAGACCCGTGTGGAGCGGACATTCCTGTCCGCTGCCTCTGACTCTAATGCTTAATTATTGCCTGATAGTCATCAGATAGTATCGGTAACCCCCCATCCCCCCGGCCTCCTAGAATCATCGAGTTAGCGTCAATTTTTGGACTTGGTCTTTGAATCATCAAAGCATTCCGGAATAAGGACCTAGGACAGATTCCGGTCCCGTTCGTGTTTTCAAGAGAGCGCCGACTAGTGGGGCTGGAGCAGTTTTGAGCTCCATCTTGGGAGACGGTGCACGTCTTGCTCCAATCAGATCGTCATTATCGCGCACGGCGGGTTGGAGGTCTGTGACGGTGCACACAGAGGGTTTGTGATGAAAAAGGCCGGGGGTAGGATTGCGGAGGTGGGGACGGGCGCGGCATACCAAACTCGCAAATTACGCAATCGGCTTATCCGGGTTAGAATCGTGGCGCAGTGGAAAAGAACAAACTCTATTACGGCGACAATCTCGAAGTTCTGCGCCAGCACGTCAAGGATGAGTCGGTTGACCTCATCTACCTCGATCCGCCTTTCAACAGCCGACAGGATTACAACGTACTGTTTGCCGAAAAAGACGGCACCCGCTCCAGCTCGCAGATCATGGCGTTCGAGGACACGTGGGAATGGAACGTAGACGCCGAGCGGGCGTACGAAGAAATCGTCGAGCGTGGCGGACGTGTCTCTGAGGCCATGCGCGCTTTCCGCACGTTTCTTGGCCATAGCGACATGATGGCCTATCTGGCCATGATGGCCCCTCGCTTGATCGAATTGCGTCGCGTGCTCAAGGTGACGGGATCGATTTATCTGCACTGTGACCCGACAGCGAGCCACTACCTGAAAATGCTGATGGATGCGGTGTTTGGGCCGCAGCACTTTAGGAACGAGGTAGTTTGGGAAAGGACAACCGGGCGGAAATCGGGACGGCAGTACGGGCGAGTGCACGATACGCTACTGTTTTTCAGTAGGTCGGAAGGATCGACGTGGAATGCTCCTGCAGTCCCTCAGACTGCAGAAACAGTGAAGGGCCACGACCTAATTGAAAACGGGGACGGCGAGCTTTTCCGTCTTTCGGATTTGACCGGCGCGGGCCAAGGCCCCCCAAGGAGGTTCGGGGAGAGAGACATCCCTCCGCCGCGTGGGCGTCACTGGATGTACGACCAAGTTGGCATCGACCGGCTATGGGCTGCCGGGAAGATCGCTTTCTCGTCAGGTGGAAAGCCACGATTGAAGACTTATCTCAAGGATTTGACAGGCGTGGCTGTGCGAGATATATGGATAGATATCGAGCCGCTGAATTCCGCGGCTCAGGAACGCCTCGGCTATCCGACACAGAAGCCTGAGGCCCTTCTTGAACGAATCGTAAAGGCAAGCTCCAACGAGGGCGACGTTGTTCTCGATCCCTTCTGCGGATGCGGGACCGCCATCGCGGTCGCGCAGCGCCTTGACCGGCGGTGGATTGGTATTGACATTACTCACCTTGCTATAGGACTCATCAAAAAACGGCTCGATGATGCTTTCGGCGACTCCGTGCGAAAAGGTTACAACGTCATTGGTGAGCCTGTCGATCTAACGGGTGCTCAACGACTCGCGCGGGATGATCCTTATCAATTTCAGTGGTGGGCGCTCAGTCTCGTTGGTGCACGGCCGACGGAAGAGAAGAAAGGCGCGGACCGCGGCATTGACGGTCGCCTCTACTTCCACGACGAAAATAAGTTTGGCCGGAAGACCAAGCAGATCATTTTTTCGGTCAAGGCCGGACACGTGCAGTCTGCTTATGTGCGCGACCTGCGCGGCGTCATTGATCGGGAAGATGCGCAGATCGGGGTGCTGATCTGCATGGAGGCTCCTACCAAGCCCATGCTGAAAGAGGCTGCCGAGGCCGGATTCTACAAGCCTCCTGGATTGGAGGACCGATATCCGCGCATTCAGATTCTTACTATCGAAGAGTTGCTGGCGGGCAAGGGCGTGGCTTATCCGCGGCTGCTGGAGGTGACGTTTAAGAAGGCTCCTAGAGCACGGAAAGCCACAGAACAGCAGATGGCTCTGGGCGGGACGGAGATGGACGAGCCGTTTTAGGGCGTTCGCGGGCAGGAATGCCCGCGCCACACGGGCTCTCGAAGGACTTTAGGGTAATTTGAATCCTATCTTGCCGATCTCCCCGGGCGGGGGAGCGGTTTTTTGCGCGACGAGGAGGAGCACATGTTCACGCGGGAGATAGACGGTCTCCTCAACCATCTTGTCGTGCATCGGGGTCAGCACCAGCACGTAGCAGTTCGCTACAGAATCAAAATCACAATTGTCCGTCCAAAAATATGCCGGCAGGGTGCGGTCTTCGGACGCTCCCGTTTGGAAAAAATCGCTCAGTACGCCGGTTTCCCAGTATCCGGGTTGAAGAAAGACGCACGCATATTCGTTGTTGCCTTTTGTGATCTTCATGCGCCGGGGCCTCGCGGGTAAACCCATTATACTTTTCTCGAGCGCGAACCGGCCTTCGGTCGAGAGTAAATATCTCGAGCGACTTCTCGTAAGAAAACCGGCATTTGACCGCTCGTTCGCGCTTTACCGCGCTTTACGTCCCGCTTCACCCATTCCGTCCAACTGGTTGATTTCACGCAGGATGGCTGAATTCAGCCACTCGTTTCGCCGCAACTTTTCTCGGCCATCCGAGTTCAAGGGAGTAGGCGCTTCAGAAGAAACAGAAAGCTGAAGGACCTCAAGCTCGGGCGAATCGCGGCGTCAGATCGCAACCGCGAATCGCCAAGCGAAACAAAAGGGAGGTTCACCATGAAATACCTGAGATATGTTGCACTGCTTGCTTTACTGGCCATGCCGCTTGCGTATTCGCAGGCTGCGGTGGTTGTTGGAGCGGGGGTCGGAGTGGGCGTTGGAGTTGGAGTCGGCGTGGCTGGCCCGCCCGTTTGCGCTTACGGTTATTACCCGGATTATCCGTATGCTTGCGCGCCCTACGGTTACTACGGCCCGAGCTGGTTCTCCGGCGGCGTGTTTATCGGCGCAGGCCCGTGGTACCACGGCTGGGGACATCCGTATTATGGACGGCCCTACGCGCACGGCTTTGCGGATCGTGGTTTCGCAGTTCGGCGCGGCTTTGAAGGACGCGGCCCGGTCGCAGTCAACCGCGGAGGGTTCCACGGTCGCCGCTGATCGCTGATCGGGTCATCTGACCATCGGGTCATCGGGTGATCGAAGTTCAAAGGCCTTTGACTTTAACTGACCTGATCGATACGAACGGCTGGCATGACAAATCTGCCGGCCGTTTTTCTCTTCCGACTCATCGGCCACGCCTTCCAGGGCAAGCCGCCCGAATTCTGCCGCGACTGGCGAATGTATATCTCGAAGGACGGGACCATTGGACGTGCGCAGCTAGACGCGTGCCTGCGGTTCGGGCTCTCCGGTTACAGCCATGCTCTCCAATTGCCGGCGGAGTTTCTTCACCAGTTCGTGAATCGACTGCAGCTTTTCGGTGACCGCCGGACGCAGGTCTGGGGTTGCCAGAGCGAGTTCGCTCGAGAGCAGCAGGGCCGTGACTGTGCCGTTCAGTTCACTGTGGAGCTGCGCGAGCACCGCTTGGCGGGCCGTCACTTCCTCGCGCTCGCGGCGCTGCACGGCCGCCCGGACTTCGCGCACCAGGCGGTCCATTCCAGTGATTGCCAGATTGACCTGCACCAGGATGGCAGTGCCCAGGTGCTCGAGTGCGCTCTGGGTTTCACGCGGCTCGTTTTCGAGCAGGTATTGATCGACCACCACCGCACGGTAGTCTTCCCCTCGCAAAAGTGCCGCGGCGCGGGGCAGACCTTCTGCCACCGCGACCCCATCGCCGGTAGCCTCATGGAGCGCCTTGGCGCACTCCGATGCGCGCTCGCTCGTCGTCACAAGAAGGATCATGCTGAATCCTTAGGCAACTCGCGGGCCAATTGTCTTTGGTGAAAATGAATGAGTTATGCGCTCGGGGATTCGCTTGGGCTCCCGTTCTGGTACGAGCGCTTTCCGGGCAGCCCAGTTTTGGGACTGGGTCAATTTTGCAATTTTGTAATTTTGTAATCGGGTAATTTGAAAGCCCAGATCAAGAGGTGTGGCGCGGGCCTGAAATTGCCAAATTACACAATTACCAAATTACAAATCCTACGCGGACGCGTACTCTTTCAACTTCCGGTACAAGGTCGTCTTGCCGATTTTGAGCAGACGCGCTGCCAGCATCTTGTCTCCGTTCACCTGAGTGAGCGCTCTCAAGATAGTCTGTCTCTCCAGCTCTGCCATGGGCACTATGCCGCTATTCGGCTGGCCCATCTCCAGCACGTCGATAGGCGCGCTGTGAATCTGAGTGGGAAGATCGCGCATCTGGATCTCGTGGGCGCTGCTGAGGGCACAGGCCCGCTCCAGCGAGTTCTCGAGCTCCCTCACGTTACCGGGCCAGTCGTAATGCATGAGCGCCTGGAGGGACTCGTCCGAAATGGTCTTTTCCATTCCTGCGTCGCGCCCTATGCGCTCCAGAAAATGCGCCACCAGCAGCGGGATATCCTGCCGGCGCTCGCGCAAGGGTGGGATGCGCAGGGTCAGCACGTTCAGCCGGAAAAACAGATCGCGGCGGAACGTGCCCTCGGTCACGGCCCGTTCCAAGGCGCGATTGGTCGCGGCCAGAATGCGCACGTTGATGGGAACGCGCTTCACGCTTCCCACCGGACGAATTTCCTTCTCCTGAATCGCCCGCAACAGCTTCGCCTGCAAGTCGATCGGCAGTTCGCCGATCTCGTCCAGAAATACCGTGCCCCCTTCGGCGATCGCCAGCAAGCCATCCTTCGGATTCGTTGCTCCCGTGAAGGCGCCGCGCACGTGGCCGAACAGTTCGCTTTCGATCAGCGTCGGCACGAGCGACCCGCAATCGACCGGAATAAACGGCTTGTTGCGGAAGATGCCGGAGAAGTGAATCGACTTCGCAACCAACTCCTTGCCCGTGCCGCTTTCGCCCAGAATCAGCACAGGATGCGAGGTCTGCCCGGCTTTGGCGATGATGCGGTAGAGCTTTTCCATCTCCGGCGCGCGCCCTATGATGTTGCCGAAACCCTGCCGCGACTTGATGGTCTCGCGCAGCGCGCGGTTCTCGGTCTTCAGCCGCAGATCGGTCGTCACCCGCTCCAGCAGCAGACGCAGTTCCTCCATGCTGAACGGTTTCGTGACGTAGTCATAGGCTCCCTCTTTCATGGCCTGGACCGCCGACTGCACCGTGCCATAGCCGGTAACAACGATCACCAGCGCTTCGGCGCGATGCTTCTTGATGGCCTGCAGCGCTTCCAGGCCGCCGGCGCCCGGCAGCCGCAGGTCCAGCAGCACGGCGTCGGGGCTGGCGGTGTCGAGCGATCGGTAGGCCTGTTCGGCAGACTCCGCCACCTGCGCATTGAAGCCGAGCGACTGCGCCACCTCGCGGCAGGCCTCGCGGATGGTGCGGTCATCGTCCACGATCAGAAGGTTCAAGAAAGTCGCTCCCTCGATTTGCGCGGGATGGCTGGGGCTAAGGACGGCGGCGTTCGATGCGTTGAACATGGCGTATCTCCTGACAGTTCACAACTGTACGACCCTCAACTTCACGATTAACTTGCAGCTGCCTTCATAGATGCCTTTCGGCTCGGAAGGCACGTCCCTCAGGGGCTAAAGCCCGCGTTCTTCCGGATCGTGAACGGCACGGCTGAAGCCGTGCCCTACCCAAAAACCGATTCATGAAACCGCACTAGCAGCTTCAGCTACGGCGTATGTAGAGACGCGGCTTGCCGCATCTCTACGGGAAAGGGGACGCCGGAAGGAGCACCTCGATCGAGGCGCCTTGTCCCGGTTTGCTCTCGACCTCGATCGTCCCGCCCACTTCCTTGACGATGCGCTGCACCGTAGCCAGACCCAGGCCCGTGCCCTTTCCCGGTTTCTTGGTGGTGAAGAAAGGCTCGAACAGCCGCGCGCGCGTCTCCGCGTCCATCCCGCAGCCGTTGTCTTTCACGGTGAGCGAGACGGCGCGCCGGGCAATCCCGGGCTCAACGTTACTGGACGCCTCACCGGGAAATACCGCGACCCGCGTGATCAACCAGATCTTTCCGCCCTGCGGCATGGCATCGCGCGCGTTCAGCACCAGGTTCATCAGGATCTGCCGCAACTGCACCGGATCGGCGAGCACAAGCAGGGCGCCGGAGTCGAGCGCCGGGTCGAGCGCCGAGTCAAGCGCCACAACCAGTTCAATTTGCTCGCCGATCAGTCGCCGCAACAGATTTTCCGTGGAAGCCACGATTCCGTTGATCGGGATCGGGCGTGGCTGCGCCGCTTGCTTGCCCGCGATCGCCAAGAGCTGCTGTGTCAACGCCGCCCCTTGCTGACCTGCCAGGCGGACTTCTTCAACGTGCTGGCGCAGCCCGCTCCGCTCCAATTCATGGGTCTCAATTTCATGAGTCACAAGTCCATGGGTCTCAAGTCCATAGGCCTCAAGTCCGCCGCTCTCCAATCCAGCGCTCAACAGGTCGCAGTACAGCAGAATGCCGGTCAGCAAGTTATTGAAGTCGTGCGCGATTCCTCCCGCCAGCCTTCCGATAACTTCCATCTTCTCGACTTCGCGCAGATGTTCTTCCAGACGCTGGTGTTCGGTTGCGTCCGCCAGCATCGCGATCAGGAAGGCGGGCTGCTGTCGCGCGTCACGTGCCAGCGACAATGTCAGATGTCCGCAGAATTCGGAGCCGTCTTTGCGCCGGCAGCGCTTGTCCATTTCGAAGCGGTCGCGCTCACCTCGCACCAGCTCGCCCAGCAATCGTTCGTGCGAAAGATTGCCGGGATCGCGCTGGCGGCGACGTTCGCGGCCAATTTCGAAACGACGTTCCGGATAGAGCTCGCCCACATGCGTGCCCCTCAGTTCCTGATGGCTGTACCCGAGCATTCGGCTGAGCGCGGGGTTCGCTTCCAGAATCCGGCCATCCAACCGGCAAATCCCGAGTCCAATCGCCGCCCCTTCAAACATCGCCTGGAAGCGCAGATCGCCTCCGTAATCGTGCACCGCCGGAAATTGACGAATGACATTCATGCCGATACCGCTCCTCTGAATTTTCAGGTCTCAGGTCCCAGGTCTCAGGAGAACAAAACGCTGAGACCTGAAAGCTCGGTCCGATTCCAAACTGGGAAAACGCGAGCCCAATTTTTCCGCGAATGAACCGCGCTGCACCTGATTAGGGAAAGAGTAGTGCGAAACCCATGGCCGCTAAAGTGCGGGCCATCACACTCAATTTGTGATGAATCCGGCGATGATGGGGACGGGATAGATCGGAATCGGGGTCGAAATGGAGATGGCGGCGGGGGTGCGGAATGCCGATATGGGCGAGCACAGCCGCCCCAATTCGGAACCTCTAGGGCCTCGCAATCACGATCGTGTGGCTCACAGGGGTAAAGTTCAAGCCAGTACAGAAATGAGCCCGTCCAGCGTGTCCACGGTGACGTCCGGCCTGACTCCCAGTTCATCTTCAGGAAGCTTGCCCCGGTTCACCCAGCACGTCCAGAGCCCGAAGCATTTGGCACCCGCGATGTCCCAGAAATTCGACGACACGAAGGCGATCGCGTTGCCGGGCACAGCCAGGTGCTGCGAAGCTAGGGCGTACACGCGCGGGCTCGACTTGAACATCTGCACTTCGTCAACGCTGATCGCGTCGGCGAAAACGCCTTTCAGACCGGAGTTCTCAACCGCGGCAGCGAGCATTTTCGGCGAGCCATTCGACAAGACGGCCAGCTTATATTGCGCTAGCTTATTTAATGCCGACTTCACCTCGGGAAAGGTATCGAGGTGCAGATAAGATTCCATCAACTCTCTGCGGGTCTCAGCCGGGCAAGCCAGGCCGAGACTGCGGCAGGCGAAGACCAGCGCCGACTCGGTCACCATCCAAAAATCTTCGTACCGCCCCATGAGGCTGCGCAGCCAGGTGTACTCCAGTTGCTTGGCGCGCCAGAGCTTGCTCAGTTGAGCGCCTTGACCGGGAAACTTGCGGTTGCACAGTGCAATCACCGAGTGCACGTCGAACAACGTGCCGTAAGCGTCGAAGGCAATCGCCTGGATGCGCGGTGTCATGGGTGACTCTCCTCTCCGTGATGAAGACGCGGCTCGTTCGACGGAAAGTCTACTCTAATTAATGAAACGGCGCGCCCGCGGATGGTTTGAGAAAACCCACGTCTGTGTTCTTAATTCGATTTAGAATTTGCATGGAATTCACGCCGGCAAAAAGCGGCAACTGAAAGGTATCCACCACTGACGTTCCTGAAAGCGCGGGCAGCCACATTCAGGCAGCCACATTATGGAGAAGCTCATGACGCCCCCTGCCAATCGCAGCGCCATCGTTCTGCTGATGCTCAGCCTCCTCTGCGCCTGTGGCCGCCCCCCCAGCGTTTCCGGCGATAATGCTTCGAACTCCGCCGATTCACAAAAGCTGCCCTTCGATCGCCAGCCGCACTCGACCGGCATTTCGCCCAGCGAGGCGCTGATTCCATCCACCTCGAAACTGCCCGAGGGAACCGCCGTCCCGATTCGCTTGCTGAGTGCGCTTTCGAGCGCGTCGTCGCATGCGGGAGACAGCTTCAGCGCAACCATCGACGAGCCGGTCGTGATCGACGGCCAGATGCTGCTCGCCCCCGGCACGCCCGCAAGCGGCCGCGTGCTCGAAGCCAAACCCGCCGCGCGGACTCGCGGGGGTTCGCCGGCAAGCTCGTCCGACAGCCAGCTCGAAAGTTCGCTCGAACCCGGCTATCTGCGGATCGTGCTGGTGAGTGTGAACGTCGGCGGCAAACCGGTCATGATCGAGACCTCCAGCATCTTCGCCAAAGGCGGATCCCGCGACGAGCGAAACTCCGCGACGGGCAAGGCTTCTGGCGCGAGCAAGCAAGGCAGTCCCCAAGATAAAAAAGACAGGAACAAAGACAAAGATATCGTCCTCGGCATCGATCGCCGTCTCAACTTCCGTCTCGCCCAGGCGGTTGATTTGCAATAACGCTGGGGACTAAGGGAGAAGCGGCTTCAGAATGTGAGAAGCCTCAGTTCTCCGATTCCAACTCGCAAAGAGTCGATGCAGTGGTTCGGAAGTTCGGGCTTTTGGTGAGTCCACTGAAATAGTGTTTCCGCCGCTGGGGGGACCAAGTCGTTCCAGTCATGCCGTGTCTTTTTGTAATCGGTTTCTTGGTCCACGGCCTGCCCATTTAGACAAAGAATCCAAGTCTCGATATTGCGCTTTGGAACCAGCCGCGCAATTTGCTCGTGCTCAACATCAACGCGCTGTTTTCCACCATCCTCCAGGGCCCGATCGAGCTGCCTCCATCTATCCTGAACCGTATGAGTGTCTGCATCGATCACAACGATCAGCGCAGTCTTGGCGTGACGGCTGCGGTACCGGTTCACTTCCTTGACGAACATTTTCCGCACCCAACCTTCGGCGTTCCCCTCGCCCGAGGGAGAACGCTCAATCCTTATCTCGCGGTCTCCCATCCCGCGCTTTTTGAGATATCTGCTGGCAAGCATTTTGTGGCGGTCGTCTTCCAGAACCACGATGACATAGACCCGAGATGATTTACTCATCCTCCTGTCCTCGCGCGATCAGTTCCGACGGCTGCAAATTTCCGTCCGGGTCGGTCTTGAATTTCTCCGTGCGAACGTGGCCGTTGTCCTCGCGAAAGAAACGCAATCCATGCTCTTGTGCCCATTGATCCAGGATTTCCGGGTGATGGGAGATGAGAATGAGCTGTCCTTTATGGTCTTCCACCGCTTCCTCCGCCGCCAGGAGCCAGGGTTGGATTTCGCGTAACGCGATGAAATTGTCCGGCTCATCGATAAACACCGTATGCCCCTTGGCGATAAGGAAATGAAGGATCATATATAAGGCGAGGAGGTAGCGCTGCCCATCGGAAAGCTCAGGGAGAGAATAATTCACTCTCTTGTTTGCGAAGGCGGCAAAAACAGCGCGAAGCTGCTCTACGCCAGCACCACTCGAATAAAATCTCAATTCTTGGAATCCGTCCAACACTTCTTTCATCGAGCCCAAGAAACGCACGTTGTCGGCAGGTTGGGTTTGCAGCAGGTATCGGTACCAACCGGCAAGGTTTCCCAGTTCATAGTCGGGCCGGCTCTCCCCATCAGCACTCTCGCTCATCGCGTCGGGATATGCATCGATTCGAAAGCAATGGACTGAATCTAACCACTGCATGAACCGATGGACGTGTGGGTTGCTTAACCGAGACAGGTATAACGTAGACCTGCTCTTGTCCGGCGACTCGGTGGCTTCCTGAGTGTTACTATCCAAGAAAAAACGGAGCTTTCCGTTCGTCAGCTCAAACCTGGTCGCGCCAGAAACCTTCAGACTTTCCAGACTTACTAATGGCTGCCTTGTTTCCGATTCAAATCGTATTTCGACCCTATATTTATACTCCCGACCATCCAGAAGAGCGTCAACCTCGATCACTTCGAGAGGTCTATCTTGCCATCGCGTACGCGTCGACTGCGTAAACGGATTCTCATCGCCTGCTATAAACGATTTAACATAACGAATGGCATCGAGCAGCGAAGACTTGCCGCTGCCATTCGGGCCAAGCAGCAATTGCTTTCGTTCCGGCTTGTACTCGAAATTGACGAAGCTGCGGAAATTGTCGATGTAGATCCGAGTCAGCATGGTTCAATATTATACGGCGAGCATTTTATACGGGGAGCATTCTTGGGTAAGCCGCTACGCGTAAGTCACCAACGCGAGGCAGCCTGTCCCTTCATCGCGCCCAGCGTTCGTTCAGGCCGGTATTTCTTCCCGGCTCTCCGATTTGGCGGCTGCCGCTGGGAGCCGCAGGCGGAAGGTTGTGCCGGCTCCGACGATGGAATCGAATTCTACCGAGCCATAGTGCCACTGCATGATCTGGTAGGTTTGCGCCAGGCCGATTCCGCTCCCCCCTTTGTCGCCCTTGGTGGTGTAGTAGAGTTCGAAAATTTTCTCCTGCGCTTCGGGAGGAATGCCGCAGCCCTGGTCGAGCACTTCGGCGAGAATCGTTTCGCCATCGCGCCGCGCCTTCAGCGTGAGCGTTCCTCCCGAGGTCATGGCCTGCACTCCGTTTATCACCAGATTCAGAATCGCCTGCTTCATCAGATCGGAATCGGCGCGCACCATGAGTGCGTCGTCGAGTGCGTCGTTGAGCGCGTCATCGGGGTGGGGCGCGTTTTCGTTCGCCAGTTCCTGGCTGGGCGTTTGCAGCACCAGGCGCACGCCGTGACGCGCGGCATCGGGCGCGGCCAGCGCCGCTACGCTCTCCAGAATTTTGCGCAGATCTACGTCTTCGAGGTGCAAATCGCGGGGACGGGTGAAGTCCACCAGAATTTGCACGACGCGGTCGAGGCGGTGAATTTCGTTGCCGATGACGTCCATGTGGCGGCGAGTTTCGGGATCGTCCTGCTGCAGCTTGTTTTGCAACAACTGCAGGTGCAGCACGATGGCGTTGATGGGGTTCTTGACTTCGTGGGCCACGCCTCGGGTCAGACGTCCGCTGGCGGAAAGGCGCCGCGAAATTTCAATCTCGTTTTCAATGCGGCGTACCGATTCGGCATCGCGCATGGTGAGCAGCGCGCCAATCGGCGTTCCCTTTTCCTGAATGAAATCGAGCGAAACTTGAACCCGCCGGCCATCGACGGCGTCGAATTCGTACTGCACCAGGGGCCGCTGCTTCTGGAATGCGGGCAGAACCACCGCGCCCAGAACCGATCCATCGGAAAAAATTTCTTCCGCGGTGTGTCCCAGAATTTCGCGACGCGGGCGTCCCAGAAATTTTTCCGCGGAAGCGCTCACGAGCACCACTCGGGTGTCGCGCGTGAACAGCATGAGGCCGTCCTGCAGCTTGGTCATGACCTGCTCGACGTTGTCTTTGAGCGCGGAAAAAATCTGGTTGGTATCGTGAATCTGGCGGCCGAGGTGAGCGATCTTCAACGACACCAGGCCAACTTCGTCGCCCGCACTGGCTTCCTCATCCGGCAACAGATCTCCCGCGCTGGCGCTGTCCAGGTTCCGGCTGATGACCTTCAAGGGGCCGAGCGCGACATTCGAAACCACCGCCCCCAGCACCAGCGAACAAAAAATCGCGAGCACCGAAAAAAAAGCTGCTTGCTGCAGTTTCGGTGTCAGTTCGTTGCGCAGGAAGACCGTGGAGACGCCCACCCGAACGCTGCCGAAGGCGTGCCTATCCAACTCCAGCCCGATGCTCACGTCATAAACGGTGGAGGGGGCGTAGAGCAGGTGCAACTGGCGGCGGAAGCTCGCGTCGCGCAAGACGGCCAAGCGGGGACGCTCTGGAACCGGCTTGCCATTCAGCGCCGGATTGGTATCGAGAATCGCCACTCCATTCGGATCAATGATGGCGGCATCGTAGATGATGCGAGAATTCCCCACCACCGATTCCAGCATGTCGTTGAGGTTGGCGTCGGTCTGCAGAAAATTGGTGATGGCGGCGCGCATGGCCTTGGGATTGTTGGTGTCAACCCGCGTGCTGGTCAGGTCAGGTACCGCTTTGGAGGCGGCGTACTCCATTTGGTTGGTGAGTTGGGAGGCGGTTTCATCGGCCCACAGCAAGCGCTGGCGCAGCAGTTGCGACAGGTAAACCCAGGAAAAGCAGACAACCAGCGCCGTGAACAGCGTGGTGATCACGAGCACGATGATGAATTTGCGGCTCATCAAATTCAAAAAGTTCTCAGTTCTCGGTTCTCAGTGAGCGCCACAAAAGTATTTCTGAGAACTGAGAACTGAGAACCGAGAACTTTTTTCTTCACTCTTCCGCTTTCTTCACTCTTCCGCGGTCAGCTCCGTATCCTGCGGGCGGCCGTATTCTTTCAGCTTGTTATGCAGCGTTTTCAGGCTGATGCCGAGCATCTCCGCGGCTCGCGTTTTGTTGTTATTGGTCGCCTGCAGGGTTTTCAGGATGAGCAGCTTCTCCGCTTCCCCGACGGTTGTACCCACGCCCAGGTGCACGGCATCAGGATCGTTCGTCACCGGCCGCACACTCTGGCCAAAGCCCGGGGGCAAGTGCTTGGTTTCCACCAGTCCGCTTTCGCAGACGATCACGGCGCGTTCCAGGGTGTTGCGCAACTCGCGCACATTGCCAGGCCAGGAGTGAGTCTGGAAAATATTGAGCACGGCTTCGCTCACGTCCGCCACCTTGCGATCGTGCTTTTCGTTCATATCCGCGACCAGGCTCTTGACTAACTCGCGGATATCTTCTTTATGCTCGCGCAGCGCCGGCAGATGAATATTGAAAACGTTAAGCCGGTAATAAAGATCCTGGCGCAGTTCTCCATTGGCCACGGCCTCCTCTGGAACTTTGTTGGTCGAGGCCAGCACGCGCACGTCGACCGAAGTTTCGACCTTGCTGCCGAGTCGCCGCAGTTTGTGATCTTCCAGCACACGCAGGAGCTTGGCCTGCGTGCCCACCGGCATTTCGCCAATCTCGTCGAGCAGCAGGGTTCCGCCTTCGGCCAGTTCAAAGCAGCCGGTGCGGCGCTCCATCGCGCCCGTGAATGCGCCTCTTTCATGGCCAAAAATTTCGCTCTCCATCAGCGTCTCGGGAATGGCGGCGCAATTAATGGGGACGAAAGGTTTATTGCGTCGCGGACTCAGATCGTGGATGGTGCGCGCTACCAATTCCTTGCCGGTTCCGCTCGCCCCGGTGATCAGCACCGAGGCCGTGCTCGGCGCCACCAGTTCGATCAGGCGGAAAACTTCCTGCATTTGGGCGGAGGCGCCGACCAGCAGGCCGAGCGCTCCTTTGTCGCGCAAGCGGCGGCGCAGGGATTCGTTTTCGGTGCGGGTGTTCAGGATCTCGCCAATGTTGGTGAGGATGGAGCGCAGCCGCCGAAAGTCAATGGGCTTCTCGATGTAGTCCTGCACCCCCAGCCGGCCGGCGTGAAATGCGGTGTCGGTCGCCTTTTGCGCGGTCACCATCACCACCGCGATCGACTGCGCCAGATCGGCCAGCTTCTCCACCAGTTCCATGCCGCCCATGCGGGGCATCTTTACGTCGGTGATCACGATGGACGGGGCAAAGGAGGGTATTTTTTCCAGAGCTTCCACGCCATCGGCCGCCGTGTCGGTACGATAACCCCATCCCGAGACCAGTTCGGCCAGGCCGGTTCGCTCGTTCTCTTCGTCTTCAACAATCAGTACGCGTTCCTGTGTCATATTCCGGGTGTTTAGGGCCCCACCAGCCATTATTCAGGGAAGGGCGCGGACTCGCAACCCGCTCCGAGAATGCTGGAATATCAGTTTGAGATCACTCCGGCGCAGGAAGCTGATGGAGCCGCGACCGGAGCAAGCTGTTCTATAAGGATACAGCCAATCACTTGCAAAAATGCCCAGTTGCTGTAAAATTCGGTGTTCCCAGGGTACAGCTATCCGTGCGTGCCGTAAGGCTTTATTGATTCCAGCTCTACTAAATAACTTGTCGTGGATTTCATGCGGAGGAGCCCCATGTCACTATTTCACGAAACCTACCGGAGATGCGCGAGTGTCGCGCTCGTCCTGGCCGTCGTTCTGATTGCGTTGTCGTCTATGCTGAACGCACAAACTGCTCCACCCAACGCGCCGAGTGTGCAGTCGGCCGACAACTACCCCAAGGTGGAGGTCTTCGTTGGCTATCAATGGTTGAACCCGGGCGGCAACGTCCCGGATACGAACAGCCCGCCGAACGCCATCCAACTGAAGTCGATGGCAGACGGGTTTGGTTTCGGTGCGGCCTACAACTTCACCAAGTATCTGGCGTTCGAAGGCACTTACGGCGAGAACTGGAAGAATGGCGTCGGCAATGATATCTTCGGCGGTCTCGGGCCAAAGGCCACTTGGCGCGGCGAGGGTGTGGATTTTTTCATTCACACGCTAATCGGATTCGACCGCATCAGGCCAGACGGTATCCACCACAGCGTCGGCGTCGGAGCGCTTCTGGGCGGCGGTATGGATCTCAAAGTCTGTAAGGCGCTTTCGTGGCGCGTGTTTGAAGCCGACTTCCAGTGGGCGCACGAAGGCTATGCCTCGGTCGTGCCACCTGACGATCCCTCGTTGCGCCGTCCGAACTACGACGGCGCCCTGCTGCGCACCGGTCTGGTGTTCAACTTCGGCGGCGGACCTCCCGAAGTTCCGGTTGCGGCGGCCTGCTCGGTGCAGCCCGCCGAAGTCATGGTGGGCGAGCCGGTCCACGCCAGCGTCGTCGCGAGCAACTTCAACCCCAAGCACACGCTCACCTACACCTGGGCGAGCAATGCGGGCAAGATCGTGGGCAAGGATACCGGCGCCACCATCGACACCGCCGGCCTGAGCGGCGGCAGCTACACCACCACCGCCACCGTCACCGATCCCAAAGCTACGAAGAACAACGTGGCCAGTTGTACCGCGAACTTCACCGTGAAGGAACTGCCCAAGAACCCGCCGCAGATTTCCTGCTCGGCCAGCCCGTCGATGGTCCAGGCCGGCACTCCGGCAATCATCACCTGCACTTGCACCAGTCCGGATAACGTTCCGGTAACGGTGGGTGGATGGACCTCGAGCGGCGGCAGCATTTCCGGCACCGGAAACTCTGCCACTCTGAACACCACCGGGGCTTCGTCGGGCCCCATCACGATCCACGCTACATGTACCGACTCGCGCGGCTTGACGGCTTCGACTTCGAGCTCGGTGACGGTTGAAAATCCGCCACCGGCGCCACCGCAGGCAGTCAAGGTGAACGAGTGCCAGTACCCGAACCTCAAGAAGCCGTGGCGCGTCGACAACACTTGCAAGGCTGAACTGGACGATGTTGCCCTCAAGTTGCAACAGGATCCAGACGCCAAGCTGGTCGTGGTCGGGAACGCCGATCCGAAGGAAAAGCGCAAGAACTTGGCGGCCGAGCGCGCCGTCGACGTGAAGGCCTACATCTCGGGAGGCGAGGCAAAACAGAACATCGACCCAAGCCGCATCGAGGCTCGCACCGGAAGCGCAGGCACGGCGACGTCGGAACAGTGGATCGTTCCGGCCGGCGCTACCTTCCCCGAGGCCAGCACCACAACCCCGGTCGACGAGATGAAGGTAAAGGCGATTCCGGATCATCCGAAACCGGTGGCCAAGAAGAAAGCGAAAAAGGCCGAATAATGAGGTAGGAAGAGCACGAAAGGCCGGTGGGTCCAACCCTGCCGGCCTTCTTATTTTTTTGCCCTTACGTAACCTTTAGAGTGGCTTAAGAATCAGGAAGTTAAGCCACCCGTGTACACAGCACGTGCACATTCGAGTCTGGAGATTGAAAAAAAGCCGACTGGGGCAGTATTTCCAGTCATGTCTTCTACAACTGTTTACATCCGTCATCTAAGCAAGTGCCCACACCGCAACGACGAGAATGCCCGGAATTACCGCCGCTGCGGTTGTCCCATCTGGTTTCAGCGGAACCGCAAACGCTGGTCTTCTGGCACTAACGATTGGTCTGAGGCGCTCAAGAAAGCCGCTGACCTCGAATCCGACCAGAAGTCCAAAACTCCCTCCACGATCACGGTGGAATCTGCGATTAACCTCTATCTCATCAAGCGGTCGAAGAAAGCAAAGGATGCGTTGCAGGCTCCGTACAAAGACCGCTACATGCTGCTAAACGGCTCAAAGCGGCAACCCAGTTTGCTGACGTGGGCGAAGGAAAACCACTTCGTCAAACTCCGCAGCATCACGGCTGCTGCCCTCGATGCGTGGCGTGACACTTGGGTTTTTCGTGAGAACAGTTACGCCATGAAAACTTACAACGCCCGTGTCAAGGCGTTCTTCACGTGGGCAACAAAGTTTGATTACTCTGATAAAAATCCCTACGACAAATTGGACGCGATCAGCGTGAATGAGGTTCCTACGTTGCCGCTGGAGCCGGAGGAGTTGACCCGCTTGCTGGCTGCGGTCACCGTGCTCAAGCCACAGCACCACGCATTCATGGTCACGCTGATTCTGCTGATGCGATGGTCGGGCTTGGCAATCGGCGATGCGGGCTGTCTACGCCGTGACGCACTGGGAAGCGACAATCGTCTGCGTACCCACAGAAAGAAGACGGGCGAGTACGTCTACGTCAAACTGCCTGCCTTCGTTGCCGATATGCTGCGAGAGCAGAAATGCATGCACCCAGATTATTTCTTTTGGAATAAATCCAAGTGTCAGCGTGACTCGCACGTAGTCTGGATCGAGCATCGGCTGTCCCGCATGTATGATGCAGCGGGCATTACGCCCCGTGGCGCCCATCGGCTGAGGGACACGTTCGCCGTAGAATTTCTGAACAGCAGCGGCACAATCGAGGATTTGGCGATGTTGCTGGGACACAGCACCACGGCGACAACTTGGAAACATTACGCGCCGTGGGTCAAGAGCCGCCAGATTCGCCTTGATGCGGCAGTGGACAAGTTTCATGCGGCACAAGGGATTAACGAACACGAGCCCGCCGTGCAGATTCAATAGCGCACTACAAAGAGAGGGGAAAGAGCACCCATTGTCAGTGTCTTTTCTATTTGCCGATGTACTGACGCGCCACTTAGCACCTCAGCCATGATCTACACTCCGGTTTGTGGACTGGACCCCTTGGCTGAGACAACCAGTTAAGCGACATTTCGCCGTTCGCTGCCGAAGCATTGTAGGGCGAGGTTGATAGTTGGCAGTATAGCTCCGGCTGGTGAAGCGGAAGCGGGCTCTGCTGGAGAGCACCCTGCCAGGAATAACCAGCTGGAGAATCATCCACGGCGATGGGCGGGGGCACGGTCGTGAGGTCGTGCCCTCATCGCATGGATAGATTTCCCCATGCCTCAGAAAACTCATACGGCCTCCTGCGCCAGTGCCGGTGTCAGCATCCGCGGCGACGATTGCAGGCGTTCGAACTCGCTGGGCGGACAATAGCCGAGAGAGGAGTGGAGCCGTTTTTGGTTGTAGACCTCCTCCAGAAACTCGCCGATGCGAGCCCGGGCTTCGGCCAGGTTGAGATACTCGCTGCGATAGACCTCTTCGCACTTCAGCGTTTTCATGAACGACTCACACGTCGCGTTGTCCCAGCGATTGCCGCGGCGCGACATGCTGATCTGGACTTGGTGCGACTCTAACGAAGCGACGTATTCGTGGCTGGCATACTGCACGCCCTGATCGGAGTGATGCACCAATCCGGCCGCGGGCCGCCGCCGCTCCAACGCCATCTTCAGCGCCGTGATGGCCAACTTGGCTTCCAGCGTGCTATCCAGCGCCCAGCCGATCGCCCGCCGCGAAAACGCGTCCAGCACAACCGCCAAGTAAATGAACTCTTCCAGCAACCGGATGTAGGTGATATCGGCCCGCCAGAGCTGGTTGACGCCGCTCACCGCCAGCGCGGCCGCCAGGTTCGGATACACCTTCAACCCGTGCGCGGAATCGGTGGTCGCCACGAACTTACGTTTCCGCAAGCACAGCAGGTTGTCTTCCCGCATCAGCCGCTGCACCCGTTTGCGATTGACCGACAGGCCGCAGCGGCGCAACTCCGCCGTGATCCGCCGGCTGCCGTAAGTGGGCCACTCCAGCGCCACGCGCTGCACTTGATCGTGCAGCTCCACGGGCGCGGACCGAGACCGGACTCCGCACCGGTAAACCCTGCCCGGCTCACTCCCGTCAGCGCGCACATTCGGCGGATGGCGAGTTGAGTTCCGGCTTTCACTTCGCGCTCGACTTGTTGGTAAACGGTGCGCCGCCACTGGCGGCCCGCAGCTGGCGCTGTTGTTCTACATGCTGCAAGGCTCGCTTCAAAAAATCGATCTCCAGGACCTGCTGCCCGATCTTACGTTCCAACTCCGCGATCCGCGTCTCTTCCGCCCGTTTCTGCCCCACGCCGGGAAACGCCCGCTCCCCAAACCTATCTACATCGCGGCTCCAGCGGTACAGTTCCTGGCGGCTCACTTCCAGACTGCGCGCCACCAAACCCGCCGGCTCTCCCGCTCGCAATCGTTGCACCGCATCCAGCTTGAACTCCCTGGTGAACTTCCTTCGAGATCTCATCCAGTTTCCCCCCTTTCGCTGCATTTTAGGGCTTAACTGGTTGTCTCAAAATCGGGGTCCACTCCATTGTCCGGCCGAAAGTGTGTGTGCGTGAGAACTGAGTCGTTCCTCCGGGGCTTGAGTCACAGCCCAGCCGCACCACTGGGCGGTCAAGTGGGCGCTGACCGTGTTCGCTCCGTTTTCGGTGGCACTCTACTGGATCGGATTCAAGATAATCCGCATGAGCGTCACCGGGCGCAAGGGGTCTGGAACGTGGAGCACGCTGCTGGTATTCCTCAGCACCATAGCTCTGATCGCCGCAATGCTGAAGCTCGGAATCTACAACCTGAGGGACTAAATGGATCACAAGCGCAGGGACGAAAAGTTCAACCAGCGGCTCGTGAAGTGTCGCGACCGTGCGCTTACGGCGTGGGCGTGCGCCGCGCTGCTGCGTCCCGATCTCAGCCCTGCGGGCAAGGAGAAACTCGCTAAGAAAATCTTGAAAGTGGCTGAGAGCAAAGACCTCAGGTTGGCGATCACGCCCGCACAGGCGAGGGAAACAGTGCTCGCGCACATGCGGTGCACATCGAAAATTTGTCCCCTGTTGGTATTCGACGAGCCGCTCAGCAGAGAGATCAACGCGCTCTTCGGGGAGGTCGAATGATCAAAGATATTGAGATGCGCGAGTCCCAATTGGTTTTCGTGGAGCTTCAACGCCGCTGGGACGGAGAGGAAAATCGCACCTTCGCCTTGATGCGCCAGCTTGAGGACGCCGAAAAGAGGCTTATCGCGGAGTTCATGGACGAGTGGCGTGACCGGGGCGGTGACTTCAGGCTGATGACGCTCGCGTACTCGGACTTCCGAAGAAGCCTGCTCAGGGCAGTGGGCAAACCTGGTAGCCGTTGTAGCGTGCGAGGCGTGCATTGGAGTACCGATGTCTACTGATGACCAATGCGGGCTCGATACAGCGATGTCTGACAGCGTGGGGAAAGTGTTTGCGGTTCTCTCTTTCGGTATGCGAAAGTGTCTGGTTTGCGGAGGCGTCTTTACACGCCTAGATGCATGCGCCCATGCCAACGCGATCTGTATGCCGGATTGGAAATTGCAATGTACGCGCCGGTCAATCCCTTCGTTGCGACCTCCCACCTCATGCTCTCAGGAACAGATTCAATATTGTCCCGTGGCGCCTGGACTATAATTGCGCGCACGCATGGCCCTCGCCACAGGCACGAAACTTGGCCCCTACGAGATTCAATTACCGCTAGGTGCTGGCGGCATGGGCGAAGTGTATCGCGCTCGCGACGCCAAGCTCGGGCGCGAAGTCGCTCTGAAAGTTCTCCCGGCTGAATTTGCCAGCGATCCTGAGCGCATGATGCGCTTTGCACGCGAAGCACAGGTTCTCGCGTCTCTGAATCACCCCAACATCGCTCACATCTATGGACTCGACGACTCAGCTGGCGTTCGAGCTCTCATCATGGAGTTGGTCGAGGGTTCGACGCTTGCCGAGCGCATCCAGCATGGAGCGCTTCCGCTCGACGAATCTCTCGGCATCGCCAAACAAATCGCCGGCGCGCTCGAATATGCGCACGAGCAGGGCATCGTTCATCGGGATCTCAAGCCCGCGAACGTAAAGGTCACGTCAGATGGCACCGTCAAGGTTCTCGACTTCGGTCTCGCCAAGGCCATTGAAAACACTCCTGCCACAGAAAACATCAGCAACTCGCCGACCCTGAGTATGGCAGCCACACAGGCGGGAGTCATTCTTGGCACTGCCGCCTACATGTCTCCCGAGCAGGCGAAAGGGAAGACCGTTGATCGCCGCTCGGACATCTGGGCATTCGGAGTTGTCCTTTACGAAATGTTGGTCGGCAAGCAACTCTACGAAGGCGAGACTGCGCCCGAAACCCTGGCTCACGTCATTACCAAAGAACCGGCCTGGGATTCCTTACCAGCAAGCACTCCTACGGCAATTCGCCATCTGCTCGAGCGTTGCCTAACCAAAGATCCCAAGACGCGCCTGCAAGCCATCGGCGAAGCGCGCATCATTATCGAACGATATCTCGCCAACCCCACCGCCTCCACTGCTTCCCTCGAACGAGTCCCGGTTGAACAACCCGTGTGGCGACCTGTGTTGCCGTGGGCGATCGCGGGCGCCCTCGCGATCTTCGTCGGAGTCATGTCATGGGTGCTCTGGCGGCCCGCATCAGTTCCCATTAATCCCCTGCGCCTCAGTGCCGAAATCGGCGCTCCCGTCGTTCTGGCTGTCGATGCTGGAGCTGCGGCTGTTGTTTCCCCGGATGGGAGCAAATTCGTCTTCCGCGCTTATGAAAGCGGGCCAAACCAGAAACCTCGGCTCTACCTCCGGCAGCGCGACCAGTTGCAGGCCTCACCGCTCGTCGGGACCGAGGGCGCGCGCAATCAGTTCTTCTCTCCGGACGGTGAGTGGATCGGATTCTTCGCGGACGGCAAATTAAGGAAGATCCCAGCCCTGGGCGGTACGGCGGCTACGCTCTGCGACGCACCGAATGATCGCGGCGGTGCGTGGAGCGAAGACGGCACCATCATTTTCGCGGCCTCAACCCGGGAAGGCCTCTCGAAGGTCTCCGAGGCCGGAGGCAAGCCTGAGCCACTCACCACGCTCGACGAGTCCAAGGGAGAGATCACCCATCGCTGGCCGCAAGTGCTCCCGGGCGGGAAGGCGATCCTGTTTACTGCGCATAACAACAACGTTGGCTTCGACAACGCGAACGTCGTGGTTCAAATATTGAAAACTGGAGAGCGGAAGATCGTTCATCAGGGCGGGACGTACGCCCGCTATGCGCCCAGCGGCCATCTGCTCTTCGCGCACGAGGGCACCATCTTCGCCGCGCCGTTCGATCTGGGACGACGACTCGAAACGACCGGGCCTGCTGTGCCATTCCTGGAGCACGTGCTGACAAATCCTCTCGGCGGCGGAGATGCACAGTTTGATTTCTCGAAGACGGGCACATTCTTATATGTGGCTGGAGAGATCACTTCAGCACCAGTGACGATTGACTGGATGGACAAAGAAGGTAAGTTCCAACCGCTGCGTGCCGCGCTCGGAGACTATTACGACCTGCGTTTCTCTCCAGACGGCAAACGACTGGCCTTTTCCATTCACGACCGTACTACCGCCGACATTTGGGTATATGACTGGCAGCGCGACACCATGTCACGCCTGACCTTCGGCCCCGGCAAGTCGGCCTGGCCAGTCTGGACGCCCGATGGCCAGCGCATTGCCTTCGTATCCGATCGCGATGGCTCAAAGATAAACATGTATTGGGTGCGCGCCGATGGCACCGGCGACGTGGAGCGGTTGTTGGACAACAAGGATGAGCAGATTCCTTTTTCGTTCTCGCCAGATGGTAAGTTCCTGGCTTTCGGTCAGCTGTCTGCAGGAACAAATTGGGACATCTGGACCTTGCCTCTCGAAGGCGATGAAAGGTCCGGCTGGAAGCCCGGCACACCCCGCCCTTTCCTGAAGACCGCGGCCGTCGAGTTCCAGCCGCAGTTTTCGCCCGACGGCCGCTGGCTGGCGTACATGCTGGCCGACGCAAGTACGACGGAAGTTTACGTACGCCCGTTTCCCGGCCCCGGCGGCAACTGGCAAATTTCCAGTGGCGGCGGCGTGCATCCCACCTGGTCAAAAAACGGGAAGGAACTCTTCTTTCGCACCATCGACGACCACATCATGGTTTCGACCTACCGGGTCGTGGGCGATTCTTTCCAGGCCGATAAGCCCCAGCTTTGGTCGCCGGGACAACTCGTAAACCGCGGCCCCTGGCGCAACTTTGATCTGGCGCCCGATGGCAAGCGCTTCGCCGTAACCAATCGTCCGCAGAGCCAGGAAAACGCTGCGGTGAAGAATGACAAGTTCGTTGTGTTGCTCAACGCCTTTGACGAACTCCGCCGCGTCGGTTCTCCTGGGAGCAAGTGACTCCAATAGCCAGGACCAGCTCTCTCCCGATAGTCGGGCATGCTTTTAGGGTTCTGAGCGACGGGCTATGCGGAAGTTATCCGAAGCCCGACACTGGATCGATTGGTGGTTTTCGGCCAGCGAGACATGAAGTTGTCCAGAAGTCGGCTTCGCGGAGATCGCTATTGATCTCCTCCAAGCCCGTTTATGGATAGCTTCTGGTGGCCGACGATTCGGGAGTTGACGAGATGCCGAGTGTTGCCGCTGCCCCGGATACCGTTATACGGCCATCTACTTCAAGGTAGCGGCAAACCACTCATTCTTCGCTGCTCCAAAACGCTCCGTTAGTGGAAACCCGTTACTAGCGTAATCGTTCCGATCGATCGCAAGGCCCATACAATGCAATAAGTGCCGAAATAGAGGGTGGCAAATCTTGCCCATGCAAATCCTTGTTGTGGAGGACTCACCTGTTTATCGGCGGCTCTTGAGTTCTCATCTCCAAGAATGGGGCTTCCCTTTCACAAGCGCGAAAGATGGCTCTGAGGCCTGGACGCTTCTGCAGCGCCCAGATTGTCCGAAGCTGGTTTTGCTGGATTGGGTGTTGCCAGACATCGACGGGATTGAACTGTGCCGGAGGATCCGGCTGACAGGTTCCAGGGACTCGTACTCGTACATCATCCTTTTGACCGGAAAAGACGGCAAGAAGGACATGCTGGAGGCGATGCAGGCTGGAGCCGATGACTACCTGCTTAAACCCTTTGATCAGCTGGAATTGAAGGCCCGTCTCCTGGTGGGTAAGCGCATCGTCGGTCTGCATGAAGAACTTGTGTCTGCGGAAAGCAACATACGCCGAATGAACGAGAACCTCGAACTCGAAGTGCTCCGACGGACTGCTTCACTCGACAAATCAAACCAAGACCTCATCGCCGAAATTGCTAAGCACAGAGAAGCCGAAGAAGCGAAAAACAGGTCTGACCAATTGTTCCGCTCCATCGCAGAGAACAGTGCCGATCTGATTGCCGTTGTCGACAAGGCCGGCCACCGCATCTATAACAACCCCGCGTATGAGCGTCTCCTGGGCTACACCCAGGAAGAACTGAAACGCACCATTTCTTTCCAGCAGATCCACCCCGACGACCGGGCCCTGGTGACCCAGGCTGCTCAGCGAGCTCTCAAGACTGGCGTTGGCCAAATAGTCGAATACCGAATGCAACGAAAGGACGGAACCTACGTTACCCTGGAATCTCATGGCAGTTTCATCCGTGACTCTCGCGGCGAGATCGAGGCCAACGTCATCTCCGCTCGCGATATCAGCGATCGCCGGATGGCCATGCAAAATGAGAAGCTCTCAGCTATCGGACAACTCACTGCCGGCATTGCCCATGAAATCAATACGCCCGTCCAATATGTCTCAGACAACATTGCCTTCCTAAGCGAAATATGGAACCAGCTCGACGCCGCCATGGCCTTCTGCCTGACTCCGGCGCACGCCTCTATCACTTCCGACTCGCGCCCCTCTGGAGCCGTTACTTCCGCCGGCCCTCCCGAGGACTGGGATTGGCTCCGGCAGGAAGTTCCCAAGGCCATCTCACAGTCCCTCGAAGGGATCCGACGCATGAGCAAGATCCTCGGTGCAATGCGGCGTTTCTCCCACACCGGTGGTGGAGAACGAGAACAGGTCGATCTCAACGAAGCGCTCGACGCAACCCTCACTATCGCCCAGAACCAGATCAAGCACATCGCTGATGTTCAAACCGACTATCAGCCCAACCTGCCGAGCCTCGAATGCTACGCCGACGAGATGAATCAGGTTTTTCTGAACCTCATCGTGAACGCTACGCACGCTATCCGTGAGGCCTCGAAGAAGCAAGCACGCGAGCGTGGAAAGCTCACCATCCGCACGCGACAAATCGACAATGATGTTCAGATCGAAATCCAGGACAACGGGACCGGTATCCCGCTGCCTGTCTGCGCCCGAGTCTTCGACCCCTTCTTCACGACTAAACAGGCTGGAGAGGGCACCGGCCAGGGGCTCACCATTTGCCACGACATCGTTGTCGAAAAACATCACGGAAAAATTTGGTTCGATACCGAATTAGATAGAGGCACAACATTTTGTGTCAGAATCCCAATCCAGTTCGATTCTGACACGGGAGATTCGAAGTGACGTTCGATACCGCCGCCATACCTACCCGGAACCACAAACCTAGGATCCTTTTCGTCGACGATGACCCCCTTGCGCTCGAAGGTCTATCCCGATCTGTCTACCGCGAGTTCAAAGCTGACCTAGCCGAAGGGCCCGAAGCGGGACTGGAGAAGGTCAAGAATGATGGCCCCTACATCGTAGTGATTTCCGACATGCGCATGCCCGTCATGGATGGCGCCGAGTTCCTTTCTCGAGTGCGCACCCTTGCTCCCGACCCTATCCGCGTCATGCTCACGGGATATGCCGACACGGAAGCCGCCATGCGCGCCGTCAATGAAGGCAGAATCTTCCGTTTTCTCAACAAGCCGGTCACCGCAGAAGACTTGACACTCACACTCCGAGCCTGTGTTGCCCAATATGACCTCATGCTTCGCGAAAAAGAACTGCTTGAGAAAACTCTCGCAGGCGCGATCCGGGTTCTGAGCGAGGTGCTCCACCTGGCCAATCCCGTCGCTTTCAACAAAGGCACTCGCATCTGCCAGTACGTGCGCCACATTGCAGGAAAACTTTGCTTCTCCAATACGTGGCAATACGAAATCGCAGCGATGCTCTCCGAACTCGGATGCTTGACTCTCACTCCCGACCTGCTGGAAGCCATCCATGCCGGCGAACCGCTCACTCCAGAACATGAAAGGAGCTACTCGCAGCATCCCCAGATCGCCCACGACCTGCTGGCCCGGATTCCACGACTCGAACTAGTCGCCGACATGATCCTCCAGCAGAAAGAAGTGCCCACGGACCTTTCGCGATCCCTATCCCCCGACGCCGAATCTGTCCGCCGAGGGGCGCAGATGTTGAGGGTCAGCCTAGCTTTCGACCGCCTGCTCAGCACTGGATCGGAAAGACAGGAAGCTCTGTTGGCACTCAGCCGAAATCCCGCCGAATACGATGCCAAAATGGTCGCTGCCCTCGGAGACTTCAGGACCAGTCGAGGGCCCACTGAACTGCGCGCCATTGACGTCCGTGACCTTCGCATTGGCATGATCCTGAACCAACACCTGCGTTCTACCACCGGGATGCTTCTCGCCGCCAAAGGCCAAGAAGTCTCGCATGCCCTCGTGAAGACCGTTCACAACTTCGTCGAAGTCGGCACCGTCAAAGGCACGGTACTGGTAACTGTTGGAACGGGCGAAACCTGGGTCGCGAAGGCGGCAGCGCGCTGAGGCACCGTAACTCTGCGGCGCCCAGTTGTTCCGGAGAGCGCCCAAGTACTCGGCAAACTGCTGTACCGCTCGGATGCAGCCACGAATTGTGCGCGGAGAATAGTTGCGCCGCCGGAGATCGTCCAGCATGCGTTGACGCAGTCGGGTCATAGGAACCTCCTTCCTATGACCACCCAAGCTAGCGCCGCCGTACTCCTCTCGCTACACCACCACTCTCAATCCGCCGCGCCGGTGGGTTAGTTCTGACGGGCTAAGCGGAAGTTACGCCCCGAGACGGACTCTCAACGACGCTGGCCAGAAGTCGGCTTCGAGGAGATCGTCCATTGATCTCCCCGAAGCCCGTTTCTGGACCCCCCGGATTACTTCCGCATTGCCGACGACTCGGGAGTTATATTGGTTCGACCGAAAAACACCCGACGTGGTCACTTTAAGACCCCGCACATGTCTAAGCTACGGCCCAAAGCCGCCGCAGGAAATAAGTTCAGCGGCGGCCCGCTGGCCGCTGGCGATGGCACCGTGCACCGTCCCGTTGTGTCCGTTGCAATCCGTCGCCTCTCCGGCAAAGAACAGGGTATTCCCAACCGGTGCAGCTAGTCTGCGCGCGGCCTCGTTGCCATCGACGAGCGCGTAACTGTAGGCGCCCCGGCAGTAGGGATCGGACTGCCAGTCGTGTACAAAAGACTCCAGCACCAAGTCCCGCAAGGTTTCCAGGGGGACTGCGAAGACGTGGTGCAAGACCTCCAATCCACGCTCCACGATGCCTGCGCTTCCGAGACCGGAGAGTTGCTCAGCACGGACTCCGCCGGACCAACCAGTCAGGATGGCGGTTCCCGCAAACACAGACGACCACCACGTCGGGAACAATTCTTCTGGCGACGACAAGAAACTCATGTCCGCCATGGGCGACCGCACCAGCTTGGGGTCTGTCCAGAAGCAATGGCGGAAACACAAGACGAGCCGGATCGCGGCACCCATCTCCAACTGTTTGAGTGCACCGGCCTTTTCGGTCAGCTCTGGCCGAAAGCAGACCGCGCCCCCAGTTCCAGGCGGTGCCTGCAGAACACCGAGAGGCAACGTAATGACGGCAGCGTCTGCGCGAATGCTGGCGTGCTGCTGTTCGGGCGATTTGGCCGTTACCTCCACCGTGTCTGGATTCCAAGCGATCTCGGTAACAACGGTATTCAGCCGCACCGTGAGGAGTTCCGGCTCGCTGGCGACCGCAAGCGCTCGAACCAGACCCTCGTATCCCTTGGGGAAACGGAAGCCGCGCTGTCCTTGGATTTCCCGGTCGCTCCGATACCATCGCGCGAGCGCATGAGCGCTGATCCGGTTTGCGTTACATGTATGGAAGCCCTCGACATATGCGGCCGCTTCGGTCCTCGTATGCTCAGGGAGGTCGCCACAGGCGTGCTCCAGGAAATCCTGGAATGATTGATCCGGTGCTGACTCATCAATCCTGCCGAAGATACTGTCGATCAGTTCCCAGGAGCCGCTCTTGGGTGCCAGCCTTGTTTGCTCCAGACGCCATCGGTTTCCAGTCAGTTCGCGAGTGGGCAGGCCCGCACGCTCCACGATCTGCCACACCTCCCGAGGCAGACCATGGATGAATTCTGCGCCCATTTCGACCGGCGCGTTTGTCAGGGAGGGATACACGGTCCAGATGCGTCCGCCGACACGGCTCCGCGCTTCGAGAACCGTTACCCGGACACCAGCTTCGCAGAGCTTTTGCGCGCATGCGAGTCCAGCAACTCCAGCCCCGATCACCACAACCCCAGCAATCCGTTTGGACATGCGCTCTCCGCGACCTAAGGAATGAGTTCTTGATGAAGTGTCTTGGCTAGGATACCCCGTTCCCGGCAAAGTGTTCCGAGTTCGACATGCTCCTGCCAGAGCTGCCATTCGTTGACTGGCCGCAGCCGCGTCCGTAGAATGAAGCGACCCGAAAGCCAGGCATCTCCCAAATGATCGGACAAACCATCTCTCACTACCGCATCGTCGAGAAACTCGGTGGGGGCGGTATGGGTGTGGTCTACAAAGCTGAGGATACCCGCCTGCACCGCTTTGTCGCGCTCAAGTTTCTGCCCGATGACGTCGCCAAAGATCCTCAGGCCCTTAGCCGCTTTCAGCGTGAAGCCCAGGCGGCTTCCGCCCTGAACCACCCGAATATCTGCACCATCTATGACATCGGCCAGGGAAATGGGCAAGCTTTCATCGCCATGGAATATCTGGACGGCTCGACCCTGAAACACATGATCGAGGGCCGTCCGCTCAAAACTGCACGGCTGCTCGAACTGGGCATTCAGATCTCGGACGCTCTCGAAGCGGCGCACTCTGGCGGAATTGTGCACCGCGACATCAAGCCTGCGAATATCTTTGTCACCCAAAGAGGTCAGGCCAAGGTCCTCGATTTCGGCTTGGCGAAGCTCACCCCGCAAGGGCACCGCTTCGTGGATGGATCGTTACCCACGGTAGGGGCCGCAACTGCCGTCAGCGCCGATCAACTGACCTCTCCTGGAACGGCGATGGGAACCATTGGCTATATGTCGCCCGAGCAGGCACGCGGCGAAACACTGGATCAGCGCAGCGATCTGTTTTCTTTCGGTGTGGTGCTCTACGAAATGGCAACCGGCAAGCAGCCCTTCTCGGGAGCTACGTCGGCTGTGATCTTTGAAGCGATTCTGAACAAGATACCCGCGCCGCCAATCCAGTTGAATCCGGGACTGCCGGCACAAATGGAAATTATCCTGAACAAGGCGCTGGAAAAAGACCGGGAGTTGCGTTGCCAGAGTGCGGCCGAGCTTCGCGCCGACCTGAAGCGCCTGAAACGTGACACCGATTCTTCCCGCGCTGGGGTGAGTGGTGTTGCGCCGCCAGCGGGAACTAGCAGCGCGAAAGAAGCTGCCGCCATCGTTCCTGAGAGCCCGCGAAGGAGCGGTCGACTCCTGCCGCTGCTGATCTGCTGCGGTTTTCTCGTTGCTCTTGCAATCGGCCTGGTGGTGGGCAAACACGTGTTGGGATCGTCCGCAGCCAGCGCACCCCTATATCACGAGATTACCTTCCGCCGCGGCGAAATTCGCTCCGCCCGCTTTGCACCGGATGGGCAGACCATCTTATACAGCGCCGCCTGGCAAGGGAATCCAGTGGAGACATTCTCTGCGCGCCAGGGTATGGTCGAGTCGCGTTCTTTGGGGCTGGGCCGCGCCGAGCTTCTAGCCATTTCATCGACGGGTGAGATGGCCCTTTCCTTAGGCAGCCATCCCGTCGGAACCTGGATAAACGTGGGCACGCTGGCCAGAGCGCCTTTGGCTGGCGGCGCACCCCGGCCAGTTCTCGAAGATGTCGAATGGGCAGATTGGTCCCCCGACGGAAATAGCTTAGCCGTGGTGCGCAATGTGGGTGGCCGCGACCGGCTCGAGTATCCCATCGGCAAAGTCCTCTACGAGACCAGCGGCGGCTGGATCAGTTATCCGCGCGTTTCCCCTAAGGGCGACCTCGTGGCTTTCATGGACCATCCCAACCAGGGAGACGATGGCGGATCCATCGCCGTCGTCGATGTTTCCGGTCACAAGACTGAGCTAACCCGTGAGTGGTACGGCACACAGGGTCTTGCTTGGTCACCTGACGGCCAGGAAGTCTGGTTCACAGCCAGCGAATTGGGACTGTTTCACTACATCACCGCCGTCAGTCTGTCGGGGAAGCAGCGTTTAGTGACTCGCGTGCCCGGCTCTCTGCTTATGTTCGATATCTGGCGCGACGGACGCGTCCTGCTGGCCCGCGCCGACCGCCGGCGCGAGGTCATGGCTCTGAGCGATGGTGCCACCAAAGAGCGAGACCTTTCCTGGCTCGACTACTCCTATCCCGCCGACCTTTCCGCCGACGGAAAAATCCTTCTCTTCGATGAGGAGGGCATTGGCGGCGGGGTGCAGTACGGGAACGTACAAGATCTAACTTACGCAGTTTATATCCGGAACACCGATGGCACACCGGCCATTCGACTCGGCGAAGGCGGCGCTACCGCCCTCTCCCCCGACCAGAAATGGGTCATCATTGCAACCCCAAGCTCGCCCCAGCAACTTCGACTGTTGCCCACTGGGGCAGGTGAAACTCAGTCGCTCACCAACGATTCCATCAACCACCAGTGGGCACGATGGTTCCCCGACGGCAAGCGCTTCGTTTTCTCCGGGAACGAAACCGGGCGCGGGGTTCGGCTCTATACGCAGGATGTTTCCGGAGGAAAACCGAATGCGATTTCCCCCGAGGGGGTCGATGCCCAGGCCTTCGCAGTCTCGCCGGATGGTCTTTCGGTCGTCGGCATTGGCCCCGACCAGAAAGGCTATCTATTTCCTGCCGCCGGAGGTGACCCTCGAATCGTTAACGGTATCGAACCCGGAGATACTCCCATCAATTGGAGTCAGGACGCCCGATCCATTTATCTTTACCGGAGCGGCGAGGTGCCAGCCAAGGTTTACCGATTGGAATTGGCCACGGGAAAGAAAACCGTCTGGAAGCAGATTGCTCCGCTCGATCCCACCGGCGTCTCCACCATCGGACCTATCCTGATGACACCTGACGGGAAGACGTATGTGTATGGTTTCCATCGAACGCTCGGAGACCTCTACTTGGTGGAAGGCCTGAAGTAGATTTCATTCTGCTTACTTTCAAGGTGGCTAGGGTGAAGGTTTTGTCAGACGCTCCCGAGTCGGAGAACATCGCGAATTATTAGGTAGAAGGCTGGGCAGAAGCCACCGCTTTACAGATTAGCAGCCTCTCCGCATTGTGCGCGGATGACGCTAGTGCTTTTTCGGACGCGACGCCGAGATGAGTGCTCAAGGCTGAAAGAAGGTGTGAGGCGTCGCGTTCGAAAAAGCCGTCAGAAGGAAGCCGCTGGCGCGGCGGACGCGGGACTTATGCAAATTGAATGGAGCGAGCGAGGGGGGTAGAAGTTCGCGGGAGTGGTCAAGGTCGGAGGGGCAGGAGTGCGCGGGCATAGAGAAGGGCGAGGTGGCGCTGGAAGTGATCCTACTCGAGGGCGTGAAGAAGGTATCGCGCGGCAAGGGAGACACACTTCGGCGAGACGCTCTGAAGTGCGCCGACAATGCGTCGTGTGGGCGAGTGATTTCATGCAGCCGTGGCCAGGAGCGGTGGAGAACGTAGTTGGAGTTGTGCGGCTGTGAATCGTTCGACGACGACCATGGTTCCGCCGCACTTGGGACAGAGCCACAGTGGGTGCAAGGTCGTAGCGGTCGAGGTTTCCGATTCGTTTTTCGGTGGAGTGGCGTGGAGAGCGGTGAAACACTGTGGCAGCAGGGTGGCGCGCCTGCGGTTGGCGAGGAAGCCGAAGTGGCGGATGCGGACGAAGCCCTTGGGAAGCACGTGAAGTAGGAAGCGACGCAGAAACTCATCGCGCGAGAGCGTCATCACTTTCTGCCGACTGTGGTCGGCGGAGTCGCGCCAGCGAAAGGTAACCTGGCCGTCCGCCAATGCAACCAAGCGATGGTTGGAGATGGCGACGCGGTGGGTATAGCGGCCGAGATACTGCAGGACGTACTCGGGTCCGCCGAAGGGTGGTTTGGAGTAGACGATCCAATCTTTGCGGAAGAGCGGACGCAGCCAGGCAGCGAAGAACTTGGGATGGGTGAGCGACGCGAGTTCTCCGGCCAGGTGCAGTTGACCGCGCTCGAAGGCAGACTTCAGGCCGGCGACGAACTTGCCGCGAAACACGCGTCGCAGCACCGCGATGGGAACGAAGAAGCGGGGATGGGATCGAATCTAGCGGGCGTGCTTGCGGGAGAGTCCGCCGGCGGGAACGACACAGTGGACATGGGGATGAAGTTGGAGTTTCTGGTTCCAGGTATGGAGCACGCTGAAGAAGCCGATCTCGGCTCCGAGATGGGCGGGGTTGCGGGCGACTTCCAGTAAGGTTTCGGCGCTGGCACGAAGCAGCAGACCGTAGATGAGCTTCTTGTTCTGGAGAGCCAACGCAGCCAGTTGCGCCGGCAGGGTGAAGACGACGTGGACATAGGGCGTGGGCAGAAGTTCTCGGCGCCGGGCCGCGATCCAGCGTTCACGTGCACCGGTCTGACACTTCGGGCAGTGCCGGTTGCGACAGCTGTTGTAGGAGATGGTGGCACGATGTCCGCAGCTGGTGCACTCATCGATATGGCCGCCGAGAGCAGCGGTGCGACAACGTGCGATGGCCAGCAGGACCTTCAGGTGGGTCCAGCGGAGCCAGGAACGGTTCCTCTCGATGAAGTCTGTACCTGCGCTGCGGATGATGTCGGCCACCTCGAACCGTGGCCGACTCATCTACGTCTCCTCGGACGACCTGCCTTTCTTCAGCACCAGCGCGTCCAGCGGACTGGGGGTGGCATGCAGGTGCCGTTGCGAGAGGTGGAGATAGCGAGCGGTTTCTTTCAGATCGTGATGGCCTAACAGAATCTGGATGGTGTGCAGGTCGGCGCCGGCTTCGAGCAAGTGGGTGGCGAAGCAATGGCGGAGCACGTGGGGATAGATACGTTTCTTAATCCCGGCGCGGCGGGCGGATTCGACGCAGGCGTGGTAGGGCGTCTTGTCATCCGTGGGGTGATCACCGCTGTGCCAGCGATTACCGGGAAATAACCAGACGGACTTTTTGCGCAGACGTCGCCAGTGAGCGCGCAGTTCCTCGAGCAGGACGGGGCTGAGCATGACGTCGCGGTCTTGCCGGCCCTTGCCGCCCTGAATGTGCACGACCATGCGTCGACTGTCGATATCGCTGACCTTCAGGCGCGTGAGCTCGGCGCGGCGCACGCCGGTGCCGTAGAGGGTCATCAAAATGGTCCGATAGAAAGGAGTCGGCGCAGCCTCGATGAGCAGTGCTACTTCTTCCTGACTGAGAATGGTGGGCAGGCGATAGCGCTTCTTGGGATAGGGAGTGTCGGCAATGCTCCAGGGCCTCTTGAGCGTCTGGATGTAGAGGAAGCGCAGAGCGCAGAGATGGTTGGTCACCGAACCGGGAGTCAGTTTGCGCACGGTGAAGAGTTGAGCTTGGTACTCGCGGATGTGCTGCGGTCCCAGGCGATCGGGCGAGCGGTGGAAGTGCTGGGCGAACCGCTCGATGAAGCGAATGTAACGCTGTGTGGTAGCCTCAGAGGTATGACGACGCTGGAGTTCCTCCAGCATCAGTTTGCGTAGATGGGTCACAGGGACACCTCCTTGTGACCCTCAAATTATCTGAACCGAAAAATCAGGACTGCCGACATCACCCACGCGGCAGCGTCCGCCGCGCCAGCGGCTTCGTTCTGACGGACTACCCTTCCGTAATCCGGTAAGGGAAGGTTTGGCGACCATCCACCCAGAACTGCCACACCAGCGCTGCAATGCAATTCCTTGCGGATATAATGACGCCCGCGGATGTATAACGGCAGTCTGGGAATCGCGGATGGCAGGAGGCGGCTGTGGCAGATTCACCTGAACACGTGCAGATCGAGTATGGCGTCTATGTCCCGTCCGACGCTGAAGCAATGGCGAAACTTCTGGGGAAGACGTTCAGCCGTTACGATCCACCCGCCGTTGCAGTCGACCTGACCGCTTCTGAATTCGAGGCGTTCGTGCGGTTGTTATGCCCCAAGGTAGCCGCCGAGGGTCTGACAATCGTAGCGCGTCTGGCTGACAAGGGTGATCTGGTCGGCGCGCTGCTGACGGAAGACTCGGCATCAGCGCTGCCTGACGGGATGGATCGGCTGAGCACGAAGTTCGATCCGATCTTCGATATCCTGGGCCAGTTGGATAAGGAGTACCGGTGCGGTCAGGCGGTGCATTCCGGAGAGTCGCTCCACCTGTTCCTCCTCGGAGTCTCCGATCGCGTCGCCGGTTGGGGAGTGGCCCAGCAACTCGTCACGGCTTGCCTAAAGCACGGGACGCGGAGAGGTTATCGGTTGGCCGTCACCGAGGCGACGAACAAGGTGTCGCAGCACATATTCCGCAAACAAGGCTTTGTCGAGCGCGTGCAGCGGTCATACGAGACTCATCGCTTCAACGGACGGCAAATTTTCGCGTCGATCGCCGAGCATGGGGGCCCGATACTGATGGATAAATTGCTCACGCCCTGATGTGAAGTAATCGGCCAGATCCAGTTTCCGGTTGGCTCCTGAGTGACGCTAGTGCTTTTTCGGACGCGACGCCGAGATGAGTGCTCAAGGCTGAAAGAAGGTGTGAGGCGTCGCGTTCGAAAAAGCCGTCAGAAGGAAGCCGCTGGCGCGGCGGACGCGGGACTTATGCAAATTGAATGGAGCGAGCGAGGGGGGTAGAAGTTCGCGGGAGTGGTCAAGGTCGGAGGGGCAGGAGTGCGCGGGCATAGAGAAGGGCGAGGTGGCGCTGGAAGTGATCCTACTCGAGGGCGTGAAGAAGGTATCGCGCGGCAAGGGAGACACACTTCGGCGAGACGCTCTGAAGTGCGCCGACAATGCGTCGTGTGGGCGAGTGATTTCATGCAGCCGTGGCCAGGAGCGGTGGAGAACGTAGTTGGAGTTGTGCGGCTGTGAATCGTTCGACGACGACCATGGTTCCGCCGCACTTGGGACAGAGCCACAGTGGGTGCAAGGTCGTAGCGGTCGAGGTTTCCGATTCGTTTTTCGGTGGAGTGGCGTGGAGAGCGGTGAAACACTGTGGCAGCAGGGTGGCGCGCCTGCGGTTGGCGAGGAAGCCGAAGTGGCGGATGCGGACGAAGCCCTTGGGAAGCACGTGAAGTAGGAAGCGACGCAGAAACTCATCGCGCGAGAGCGTCATCACTTTCTGCCGACTGTGGTCGGCGGAGTCGCGCCAGCGAAAGGTAACCTGGCCGTCCGCCAATGCAACCAAGCGATGGTTGGAGATGGCGACGCGGTGGGTATAGCGGCCGAGATACTGCAGGACGTACTCGGGTCCGCCGAAGGGTGGTTTGGAGTAGACGATCCAATCTTTGCGGAAGAGCGGACGCAGCCAGGCAGCGAAGAACTTGGGATGGGTGAGCGACGCGAGTTCTCCGGCCAGGTGCAGTTGACCGCGCTCGAAGGCAGACTTCAGGCCGGCGACGAACTTGCCGCGAAACACGCGTCGCAGCACCGCGATGGGAACGAAGAAGCGGGGATGGGATCGAATCTAGCGGGCGTGCTTGCGGGAGAGTCCGCCGGCGGGAACGACACAGTGGACATGGGGATGAAGTTGGAGTTTCTGGTTCCAGGTATGGAGCACGCTGAAGAAGCCGATCTCGGCTCCGAGATGGGCGGGGTTGCGGGCGACTTCCAGTAAGGTTTCGGCGCTGGCACGAAGCAGCAGACCGTAGATGAGCTTCTTGTTCTGGAGAGCCAACGCAGCCAGTTGCGCCGGCAGGGTGAAGACGACGTGGACATAGGGCGTGGGCAGAAGTTCTCGGCGCCGGGCCGCGATCCAGCGTTCACGTGCACCGGTCTGACACTTCGGGCAGTGCCGGTTGCGACAGCTGTTGTAGGAGATGGTGGCACGATGTCCGCAGCTGGTGCACTCATCGATATGGCCGCCGAGAGCAGCGGTGCGACAACGTGCGATGGCCAGCAGGACCTTCAGGTGGGTCCAGCGGAGCCAGGAACGGTTCCTCTCGATGAAGTCTGTACCTGCGCTGCGGATGATGTCGGCCACCTCGAACCGTGGCCGACTCATCTACGTCTCCTCGGACGACCTGCCTTTCTTCAGCACCAGCGCGTCCAGCGGACTGAGGGTGGCATGCAGGTGCCGTTGCGAGAGGTGGAGATAGCGAGCGGTTTCTTTCAGATCGTGATGGCCTAACAGAATCTGGATGGTGTGCAGGTCGGCGCCGGCTTCGAGCAAGTGGGTGGCGAAGCAATGGCGGAGCACGTGGGGATAGATACGTTTCTTAATCCCGGCGCGGCGGGCGGATTCGACGCAGGCGTGGTAGGGCGTCTTGTCATCCGTGGGGTGATCACCGCTGTGCCAGCGATTACCGGGAAATAACCAGACGGACTTTTTGCGCAGACGTCGCCAGTGAGCGCGCAGTTCCTCGAGCAGGACGGGGCTGAGCATGACGTCGCGGTCTTGCCGGCCCTTGCCGCCCTGAATGTGCACGACCATGCGTCGACTGTCGATATCGCTGACCTTCAGGCGCGTGAGCTCGGCGCGGCGCACGCCGGTGCCGTAGAGGGTCATCAAAATGGTCCGATAGAAAGGAGTCGGCGCAGCCTCGATGAGCAGTGCTACTTCTTCCTGACTGAGAATGGTGGGCAGGCGATAGCGCTTCTTGGGATAGGGAGTGTCGGCAATGCTCCAGGGCCTCTTGAGCGTCTGGATGTAGAGGAAGCGCAGAGCGCAGAGATGGTTGGTCACCGAACCGGGAGTCAGTTTGCGCACGGTGAAGAGTTGAGCTTGGTACTCGCGGATGTGCTGCGGTCCCAGGCGATCGGGCGAGCGGTGGAAGTGCTGGGCGAACCGCTCGATGAAGCGAATGTAACGCTGTGTGGTAGCCTCAGAGTAATGACGACGCTGGAGTTCCTCCAGCATCAGTTTGCGTAGATGGGTCACAGGGACACCTCCTTGTGTCTGGATGTAGAGGAAGCGCAGAGCGCAGAGATGGTTGGTCACCGAACCGGGAGTCAGTTTGCGCACGGTGAAGAGTTGAGCTTGGTACTCGCGGATGTGCTGCGGTCCCAGGCGATCGGGCGAGCGGTGGAAGTGCTGGGCGAACCGCTCGATGAAGCGAATGTAACGCTGTGTGGTAGCCTCAGAGGTATGACGACGCTGGAGTTCCTCCAGCATCAGTTTGCGTAGATGGGTCACAGGGACACCTCCTTGTGACCCTCAAATTATCTGAACCGAAAAATCAGGACTGCCGACATCACCCACGCGGCAGCGTCCGCCGCGCCAGCGGCTTCGTTCTGACGGGCAATTCGGATTCACGGCTCGCCTCGGCTCTTGCTCTCGTTCGGCCGCTGCTGCCCGTCGTGACAATGGGCGCAGGGAATGATTTGTTTGCGCTTGGAGGAGAAACAAAAATTCAAGAAAAGGAGAACAAAAATGCAATATCTAGTCCAAATGAGGCTCGCAACTTCGGGCCGACCAGCGACTTCGGCAGACGGAGTGGCTTTCATCGAGCAGTTCATCCTCCCGACCCTAGAGCTTTGCAAGAAGCTGCGGGATGAGAAGAAGATCCTTGCAGGTGGACCAATGAGCGGCGCCGTCGCGCTAGTGCTGATCGTGAATGCTGAGTCAGCGCGGGAGTTAGACGATCTCATTACAAGCCTGCCAATATGGCCACGAATGGAAACCGATGTGACTCCGCTCACCACCTTTGAGGAGCGCGCGCTGACGCTTCGGCCTCGGCTGGAGCGGCTTAAGGCGCAAGCGCGAGAGGCGGCGTGAGGTTCCGATGCAGTAGGAGCTCTGTAAAGACATGATCGCGGCGCTTGTCATCACGGCGCTGCGTTGGGAGAGGATTGATGTGTGATCTTGCAATATTTGCAATCAGTTGAGCCCGTTGCAGGGCGTAATTGGAACTCTGGCCTCGATCTTTGCGATGAGTCAAATCGCAATCAAGCCGCAGACGCGCATAATGACTGCTGGCATCCATCGCAAATACGTTGTGGTTTAGGTCCGCAGCGTTCATCGAGTATTTGGCAGCCAGGTACTAGCGGGATGATCCTTACTTTCGGGGACGAGCCCTTGACCAATACAGTGTCAACGCTGTGTCCTCGGCGTTTCGCAACCACTCCGCGACGTTTTTTGCTTGGAAAGGACTGTCCTCACAGTCCAGGTCACGATTGAGCAACTCGGTGATTTCGCCAGCGGTGCTTGGTTTCCTAATCTTGTTCAACGCTCGCAAAATGTGCTCGCCGAGACGACGATTCGAATTCGGAATCTTCTTCATCGCTGGTCCACCGTCTCGAAGAACTGACTCAGCTGAGTCCTGCAATGTCTGCCTCGGCTGCAGGGCAAGGCGAACCAATATGGTAGATCATCGCGTGCTCGCGGGCAGCAGCCTAATAGGCACGTTCCGTATTGCCTCAGGCTGGTGCTCTCCAGCTCCGCCAACCAAAGTGTACGAACGCTCGAATCCGCGAGGACCCTCCACTTTCATTTCCCAGTTGTCATTTGCACGAGACCCGACAATTGACACCCGCCACTCTCCCGCCACATCACTCAGCACATGTTCGACACCGGCAAGAATCTCCCTACGCGCTCGGGAGTCACCCGTATTCTGCATCTCGATCGTCACTGCCATGTCTCCCGTATTGTACAAAGTGACAGGCAACTAGTTCTTGAGCGCCCAGTCAACCACTCAATTCCTGTTTGGGCGATCCTTCACAAATTCTCGTTGAAATGCGAGGGAGCGTGGCAACAGGAGATCTCGGGCGAGGATATCTTCTGGGGAACCGCTTTTGCGAGAGTTGAGTGAGGAGGAGAACGCTGGGAAAAAGGTAAAGGCTGTGACATTGGTTGTGCTCTAGCCGCCAGCTCCTGCGAGGGAGCTAAACAGCGTGGAGGCACGTACCGTCACAGCCCTTGATGCGATCACCGCTTTCGCGGTCCCAAACCCCAACTGCCCCTCGCAGAGCCGTCGGTTTTTTCAGGTCTGGCTGCTCTTCGGGTTGCCCCGCTGAGCTGATCACTCAGCCTACTTCGGACTGGCAAAAGTTTAATTAAGCCAACCCTTTCAGCCGTCGACGGGAGCCACCTTAGAGATTTGCTGGAAGATTGTCAATGCCCGTTTTCAGTGCAATTAGCCGTGGCTGTTGAAAAAGTGCCTGAGTTGATGCTTGTGGTGAAGCAAGGTTCCGGTTATAAGCAGGCGAGAGTTCTTGATGCTGCTGTTCATCGCCATGCTCGGAGGCCTGCTGCTCATGATGGGACACCACGCTCGCTCAGAGTCGCTGTTCTACTACTTCCGTCTGGAAGACCAGGTTCCTGAAAACCATCTGCTGCGGCTGATCGATAAACACGTCAGCTTTGACTTTGTGCGGGAGCGATTGAAGGAGAGCTACAGCGACACGGGCCGACCTTCGATTGATCCCGAACTTCTGCTGCGCATTCTGCTGATTGGTTACCTGTACGGTGTCACCAGCGAGCGCAAACTGGTCGAGGAACTGCGCATGCATCTGGCGTGGCGCTGGTTCACGGGGCTGAGTTTCGATGAAGAGATTCCGCATCACTCGACGTTCTCCAAGAACCGGCACGGACGATTCCAAGAGTCGAAGTTGTTCGAGCAGTTGTTTGAACAGATTGTGCAGCAGTGTGTGGAGGTAGGGCTGGTGCGCGGCGACAACCTGTCGGTGGACGGAAGCTTCGTGGAAGCCAATGCGGCCAAGGAGAGCCGCATTCCACGCGAGCAGTTGATGGAAGCTGCAGAGGTCCATTACACGCTGCGTCAGTATCTGCAGGAGGTGGAACAGCAGAACCCGGTGGAAGAACCGGTGAATAAGCAAGAACAAGTGTCGACGACCGATCCCGATTCCACCTATGCCACCAAAGGCGGAACGCCTGCCCGGCTGGGATACTACGACAACTATCTCGTGGACAATCACAGTTGCGTGGTCGTGGGTGTACAAGCGACGGCGGCCCGCATGAGTCAGGAGACGGTGGCCGCACAGGACATGATCATCCGCTTTGTCCAGCGACAAGGAGGAAAGCCAGCCTCCATAGCAGCCGATACGACCTATGGCAATGGGGAGTTTCTGCAATGGTTGCTGGATCGCGGCATCACCCCTTATATGCGCACGCGAGACAGTGCTCTGCGAAAGAACAATCCCGGCTATGGCCCGGAGCGATTTACCTATCAGCCGGAGAGCAACAGCTACCGTTGTCCTGCGGGAGAGCAACTGAACTACGTTGGCTTGAACGTTCGCAATCGTGCCCATGCCTATATCGGCAGCGCGAAACGCTGCGGAGCCTGCTCGCAAAAAGCGCAGTGCACGAGTGGACGATATAAATATCTCGCCATTCACATCCATGAGTCGGCACGACAACGCGCACGGGAGTTGGCGAACACCCCCGAGTTTTCCACGGCGCAACGACAGCGAAAGAAAGTCGAGGCTTTGTTTGCGGAACTGAAGAATCAGATCGGACTGCGCCGCTTGCGCTTACGACGCTTGAAGTTCGTTCGGGAGCAGTTCTTCCTGGCAGCGGCTGCGCAGAACATCAAGCGACTGGTGCGGTTCCTCAGCCAGCCGACAACACCGGTTCTGCCAGCTACCGCTTAGCCGAACAGAGGGAAGAAAAACTTGGCAGCGGCACTCGCAGCCGAAAAAGCCGTTCCGCTGACGTACTTTTTCAACACCCACAGCCGGTTGCAATGGATCAAGACCCGGAAACGCAACCCGTTGAATCGTCATCCCTTAATGAATAGGTGATTAATTTCTTTCCAGCTTTCCACAGCAACATCCACAGGTGCTCAGAGGTGTGGGCAAGAAACACAGGAAAATGTGCGCACGAATCAGGCAAGCGTCAAAATCAGGAAAGTATCTTGACGCCAGAAAATATGTCAGGCATGGTTGGTGCCAGCTCACCACACGCAATGTCGGACCTCGTGGCCTACATCGATGGCGGCTCTCTCGGGAATCCGGGCCCGTCTGGCATCGGAGTGGTGATTGACGGCTCCACAGACGGCACCATCAGAATCGCCAAATGGATAGGACACCAGGACAATAATGTCGCCGAGTACCTTGCTCTGCTCGAAGCGCTGCAATGTGCCCTGGGGCTTAAGGCCAATGCGCTGCACGTGTTTTCCGATTCCGAAGTGATGGTCAAGCAGATGAGCGGTGAGTACAGCTGCCGCAGTCCGCGGCTCTATTCCCTGAATTGGACCTGCCGGAAATTGGCGCGTTCGCTCGATTTCTCGATCTCCCACGTCTCGCGAGAGAGCAACACTGAGGCGAATCGTCTCGCCAGCTCGGCTGCCCGCAACGCAAAATGATGGCCCAGATCTCGTTGCCTCACCACCTCTGCATACGGGTTCGGTGAGCCCGCCGGGTGAGCAACCGTCCCGTCAGTACCGCTTCGACCTTCGCGGCCGCCTCTTCCTGCATGTGCGGCAGCACGTGCGAATAAATATCGAGTGTGAACGTCGCGCTCGCATGCCCAAGTTGCTCAGATACGACCTTCGGCGGAACGCCTGCCGCCAGGGCAAGCGTCGCACCCGTGTGCCGGAGGTCATAGAGCCTGATTATGGGCAGGCTAGCTTGTTCCAAAATTGACTTGATCTTTGTCGCGAGCTTGTCCGAGTCGATTGGCCGTCCCGCTGGAGTCTTGAAGATCAGCCCTGCTCCGCCACCCCAGGCGCCGCATCCGGATTTTGAGTTCATCGTGGCATGCAAATCCCCCAAGAGTTCCAGGACCCACTCCTGCAGCTTGATCACCCGCCGGCTGCGCGCTCGTTTTGTTTCTGCGAAACGCCAGCCTCCACTTACTCTTTCGAGCGTGCGCACGATGCTCACGGTACCGCGCTCCCAGTTGATGTCCGGCCACTTCAAGGCGAGGTATTCGCTGGGGCGCGCCGCCGTAGTGAGTCCGACTGCGAAGACTGGGCCGTAAGGCGTTTGCATCGCGACTTCTAGAAACACCCGTGATTGTTCCGCCGTCAGTACCCTCAATTCGCGCCTTCGCTGTCGCGGCAACTGAGCCCCGTTGGTCGGATCCTCGGCCAGGAGCCGCCATCGAATCGCCTGCCGCATGGCGGAGCGGAGAACCGAGTGCGTGTACCGGACGGTTCGCGCCGACAGATCGCGCTCGACCAGTTGCTGGTACACCGCCTGGATATCGAGCGGGCAGATTGCCGCGAGATTTCGGGGGCCGAGTAATGGACGAACGTATCGGCGCAGCAGGCTTTCGTAGCTGCGGTAGCTTTTCTGCCGCAGGCGCGGTTTGGCGGCAGTCTCGAGCCACCGATCGAGATATTCGTTGAGCGTGATCTCGGCACCCTCTACCTGGCGGCCAAGGTCATGCTCGCGCAACACCTTATTAAGGTAGGACTGCGCATGCCGGAAGGGACCGTGGACCATACGGCTGTGATAGCGCCGTTTCCGGGTTTCGCGGTCGCGGCCGAGGTAGACGCGCACCAGCCATCGGCTTCGTCCCCGCCCCACGATTTGCCCCGTTTTTCTGGCCAAACGCCAATCCTCCCCGAAAAATCTGGCACACCACTGGCACACTGGCGCCAGCGTTCATGTTTTGCATTCAGCTACTTGGGGGAGAGGTGGACTGAGGAGCAATCACCCGACCTTTTGCGGAAATGGCTGACGCCTACACCATTGTTCCTGCCCTACTTAGCGTGGGCACCTTCACTTCTGTGATGGAAACGAATCCTTGTCCAAATGGCGCAAAACCACGGTCAGTTCAGCAACTAGCTCTCACGTCGATGATGGAACAGCAGCCTGCGTCGGTATGCGGCCCACGCCTTGAGCATGACCGGATTGTCCGAGCCGTTCACGAAAGCGTTCAACAGCCGCACCTCAGCTTCGGTCACCTTCTCCATCGCATCCTGCTGCCTGGTTTCGTGAAATCGGCACGAGGCTTCGCAAAAGGCTTCCTGCGCCTCATTGAACTCGATGTCCGCAAGCTGCTCCTCGTCGGAGATGCGCAAGATCTTCACCTCGTCGAACAGTCCGACCTTCATCATTCCTCCTCGGAGAAGAACAAGTTCAGGCTGCGAGCGATAGGCTCCCAAAAGATCAACTCCGGGCACTCTTTCGCGATGCACTGCATGTGCGGAAGGATTAAGTACTGCGCCTGTGCCTGCGTGATCTTCACCGAGCGATCCTTGCCATCGCACAGCGTGAGGATGCGATTCGCGATCCGCTTCTTCTGGAGCGGATTGGCGTCGGGCACCAGCGCTTCGACCGTGCGGAGCACGATACCCGCGCGGAAAGCGGCGACCTCGCAGACTTGCTCGAACTCACGATTCGCTCGGCGGTCCGCCATCCCACATCCTCCTCATCTCGACGCAGAACTCGATCTGGCGCAGCAACTCCTCCTGCCTTCGGTCGAGTTCCGCTTCGTCTGGCGCTTCACAGTCCTCCAGGAATTCGAGGTAGCGCTCATAGGTCATTCGCTCGTCCCGAAGGGCGATTTGCCAACCAGCGTCTCGGTCGTCACCTTCCCGGTGTTCCGATCTCGCGTGGCGATTGTGGTGATGTTGCGAAGCTCATGCACAGTCACCACCAAGTCTTTCGACATGCTGACATCGAGCCGACCGATCTTCTTGCCGCTGTTGTCTTTGATATGCATAGTCCTCCTCGTCGGGAATCGTTCCCATTAAAGTTCACATCTTCTAGGTTCTAAGGGGGTTTGCGGGTCGTTTCGAGGCCCGGGTATGACACAGGCAACTCTCGAGTGCGCTGATGCCGCCGATTTTTGTGAACCCTTGTGTACCTCGTTGCTCACTCGATTCAGATTCGCGTCCGTGCGGCTCTCCAAGGTTGCCTCCGGCTATGCGGTGCCGGCTCCGCCAGTGCAATCGTGGTGGCATTGTTTACCACTGATCACAACGTGATCGAGAAAAGGGGGAAAGATACACCAGCAACTTGGGGAGAGAGAAAGGGGCTGTCTTCAGACACAATATACACCGAATCTGGCTGGAACGGCCAACCAGAACCAGTTGATTTCATTGGAGTTGCAAGTTTGTTTTTACTTTCTCGCAACGCTCGGCTGCCGGGTGGTCGTGCGAACGCTAGTTGACGTGTCAACCCTCAATTCAGATATGTGCCCTGTTACTGCTCTCGCGCAAATGGGAACAGCGGGTGTTCGATTGAGTCCAGCAGGTTGCGTTCGGGAATCAAGAAGATTTCCATCTACAGGCTGTCTCCGCTGACCACTATTAGCGGCGCATTCGGCCCCAGGTAGGCGCCGGCCATGTTGTGGTCGATCCATTGTTGCGCCTCCGATAGCAGTTCCGATTCGTCGCAATCCTCTCCATCGGCTTCGGCATCGGCGGCGAAGTCTGCTGCCAGGATGCGGAGAATCCTGTCGTGATCATAAACAGCGACCGGCCTGGTATCGGACTTGGTACCAAAGCCTAATGTCCGGCCAATGAGCGCACCATCGTATCGCCCGTCGTAGAACAAAGCCTGCGGATTCTGTAGTGCTACTGTTTCGCGCACTGTCATGGGACTATCAGCCTCTCCCTCACTTAACCCCGGCGACTGCTCGAGCGCCGTGATGTGTTTGCCCTGATCAGCACTTTCCGTTTACGAGCTGGCACCCTCGCACCGACGTGCGCAGTACCGTCGCCATTAAGAACGATTCGATAGCCTGCACATCTCACCACCGTAAGCCTCCACGGGCTTGTCGCAATGTCCAAGCTGTAGCGAAAACTCAGGGCGTCCGGCTGGAAATCCTTCGCGATGATGCTAAGTCCAAAGCTGGAATCTTTAACCTGTTGGAGGTACGCTGTCGCAACTGAACGGGCACTCTTGCAGCCCATACCTGCAACCTTCCGTAGATCAGAGAGCACGAGCCTTGGCAGTCCCCACCCTTGGTGAATGCGGACTAGCTGCTTTCCCTTTCGTATGTCGATCTGTGCGTGTTCTGCCATCTTCTTCTCCCTCAGCTGCGGCTATAGTTGCCCACCCGTGCCCTTGAAGTGCTCGATACTTATAGTTCCTCCACGATGACGCCGCCTGCTTTCCTCAACTTCTCCATGCCCTCGGGATCGCAAATGTCGCAGCCCTCCTCGTCCACGCAGTTGCAGTTCGGCCTGGGCGTCTGGGCCGTGAACGCCTTCCAATTCTCTTCGCCGACCAAGCGCTTGAAGCCATCCTCCGCCCTCTTCTTCTGCTCGGCCATCTCCTCGGTACCGAGAAGGTTTTCGATTGCCTCGCCCCGCAGCACAGCGAACATATAACGATTCCAATCGCTGCTGCTGACGGCGCAGTCTGGGTGGGCGAAGCGCTCGTAGGCGTAGTCCAGGCGTTGGGTGAAATAGTGGCGTGCAAGAACCCCAAGCTCACTTCGGTCAAGCTCAAAGTCCACCTTATCGATGGTCACTTTGTATTCTCCCTGCGTAATCACTTTCTCATTGCTCATAGTTGTGCTCCCCTCCATGTAATACTTGAATTGGGGACGGCAAAGGCATCCGCCGACCTCGCCTACTTATCCGACCGGCATGCTGACGCCGTCCCGGACCTCAAACACAGGTACCCGCCCCTCGCCCAGGCACCGCGCGCAATCTTCCATCACGTCGCCTTGAATTCCCTCTGCCGCAGCCGGACGAGCCAGGTGAAACGATGTCGCCTACCGCCGGCCCTGTGAACTAATACTGATCCGCGTCAATCTCATCCTCTTCACTTACTTGATCCCTGTCTGGGATCAAAATTCGAGAACCTCCGCGGGGGTGGGCGCAAAACAACCCTGCTATTCTTTCCAATCCTCCGGTACAGGCTCGGATAGCTCCCGCTCTTGCGCCCCCAACGCTTGCCGCGTCGCCTCTTCGATCTTCGCTGCGCACCTCTCGCAAGCGAAGACAGCCATGAGCATTACCCACAGCTCCCAGTCGTCGTTGCCCCCGGCGACATGCTCGACGGCGGTGTAACATCTATCGCACAGGGAGTCCGCGATTTTCGGTCTCATTGCTCTTCCTACTCTGTCTGCCAGATTTCCTTCTCGGTCAGCGCACGGCACTCTTCGCACGCCGCGGTCGTCTCGCCGTCGGCAAGCTTCTCTTCGACAATCTCGTCGCGGGTGAAGTCTTTGCCGCACTCGGCACACGCGACCGGCCAGTACACAGTCGGCGGGCCGGTGCGCAGACCCTCTGGAATCTCCAGCACCCATGCCCGTTCGCCGACCTCTTCGGTGTAGCTACGTGCGCTCTCGACAGCCTCGTCCGGGCTGATGTAGATCAGGCAGTTCGGGCCCAGCAGTGGGTTACCGAACTCGTCCATGCTCCCCTCGTCGAGCCTGTCTTGCAGTGGCTCCGCGGTGCAAATCATGTAAAGCATCATTGCTTATCCTCCTTTGGTGTTTCCTTTGTCCGACACCCAGTCTGCAAGGTTATGACTCCCCCGCCGGTGTTTCCGGCAATGCGCCGCCGCACTTCACGCGGTGGGTCTCCAGCAGGTTGATGGCGTGCAGCAGGTTGTCTTGCTCCACGCCGAGGTCGAAGTTGTCCGGGTTCCGCCTCCACAAGTCGTCCAAAGCGCCTTTGATCTGCCGGTCAAGTTCGGCGAGGCTGATGCCGTCCTTCTTCGCTTCGTCGATCAGCGACTCGATGGTCACGTGAGCGCAGGGCCTGAGGCCGTTGGGTCCGTATTCGATTTTGTAGTCGTCGTCCATATTCAAAAAAGGCTCACCACTTTTGTCATTTCGTTGATCCTCCACCACAGGTCGGCCCCGTACTTCCCGGCGAACTCCTGCGGCGTGAGGTTGGAGTTGAGCACAAGCTGCCCCTCGTTGTTCTTCAGCGCATCCAGAATCTCGAACAGGTTGTTGCGGCGCGAGTCGGTCTCGGCTATCTTGTCGATCTCCTCAAGGAAGAGGCGCGGAACCTGGCCTTGCTGCTGGCGGATGCGGGCGATCTTTTCCGCCCTCACCGTGGGCTGCGCGAACATGCGCTCCCATTCGTCCGCGTAGTTGCCCGTGGCGAAGGCGGTGTGCTCGTCGAGCATCTGCTTCGCGCTGATGCGAAGGATCGGGAAATACTTCTGGTACTCGGGCGGGACGGCGAGTATGTGCCTCCACAGCGCACGCCCATACAGCGCCGTCGTCCACACCGTCTTTCCCGTGCGCGGCGGGCCGAAGAACGAGTAGCCTATGTCTGGCTCTTTGCGCAGGTTGTCGAGGATGCGCGCTTGGCGCTCCAGCGGCAAAATGCTTTTCTCGCTGGGCTGCAAGCCGCTGAGCGTCGCGAAACGGTAAGCCGGGGGAACGTTCTCCCACCACAGCCTCGCCACGAGGCGCAAAGGCTCTCGTACATCGCAGTTGTCGCATCGGACATCCAAGACCGCGACGCTGCCCTCGACCGGATGGTAGTCGGTGCGCCCGGTGCCCTTGCATACCTCGCAACGGCTGGTGATGACGGCCTGCCTCTCGTCGATCCAAGCCCGCTGCTCTTCCGTTATCTCGTTCACCATTTCTCCACCTGCCCTTCCTTGACGATCTGGTCACCAGGCACCTGACGGTACGCGGGCTTGTCGGCGTTCTTGCCAGAAACCTGCTTGACAGCGGCGCTCACTTTGGCTTGCTTGTTCTTGGCGTTCTCCAGCGCCTTCCTGTCCGCGCCCATGCGCTGCTTGATGTCCTCGTACTTCTCGACGAAGTATTCCATCGGCCCCTTGGCGGTCGCCCCGACGATGCGCTCCGTCCAGAACGCGGATTCCTCCAGCGCCCAGTCGATGACGGACTTCACCTCGTCGTAGTCGGCGGCTCCGTCGCCGAGCAGGGAGCCCGCAAGCTTCGTCCAAGACTTCACGGTCTCGGGGTTGCTGTACCGCGACAGCTTGCCCAGCTTGATCCAGAAGTGGTTCGCCAGCCTGGCCGCTGGGGGCTTCTCGGAATCCGCTACTACCCCCTCCACAACTTGTCTCTTCTCCGGTTTCCCGTTTCCCTTCTCTCTTATTGTTTTGTCCGCACTCGGCGTGGGAGTCGGTGTTGGAGTTGCTGTGGGAGTTGCCGTGGGAGTCGGTGTTGGAGTACTCTCCACACCCTCCGCTCCGAAGTACCCGAGAAGCTCGGCGATTTTCTCAGTGCCATTGGACTTTTTGGTGAAGGTCAACACCTTGCCTTCATCCGCACCCGCCGTTGCAATGTATTTTTGAACGTGGTAGGGATACACACCATTGTGTCCTGGCGTGATTTCTCGCACGATATATCCCTTTTCTTCCAGTCCACGGAGCGCCCGGTCGGCGGCATCCTTTTTGATTTGCCCGTTTGTCCAGAAAGCTATGGCCCCGGAATTGGTCTTGTAGGAGCCTGTCTCTTTGTCCGCCAACATGAGCAGGATGTCGAATACCAGATACTCGTTGGCAGTGATACGACCGTCTTGGAGATGTTGAAGTACCCCGCGCCTTTTCTGCACCCAACCGTTCAGGTTGATGTCGCTCATGCCGCCCTCCAAGTGGTGACGCGTCGGCCCGTCTGGCTGCTGATGTTCTTGCCGGACGCGACGATCAGACCTGCGGCCATAGTGCCCAGACCATCGGCGTCGCGGTTGCTGCCCACCGATTTCTCTATCCGGTCGAGGTAATCGCTCACATCCTTTGCTGGCATTTCGTTTCCACTCACATTCCTGTCCATATCGTCCTCTGCTTCCTAAATACTTGTCCCGCGGCAATCTGCTTAAGTTGTCAGTCCTCACCCTTCACGGCTTGGTAATCTCATCCAGCAGGTCGCCATCGTCGTCGCATTTCTGCTCAAACGCTTTTAGGTCGTCCATCAGCCCGGCGTGGGCCTCCATACTTTCCAGGTGCGGGTCGCAATACCATTTTCCGCGCCATTTAGCCACCGCCGGTAAGCCGCAGGGTGAAAGCATGCCGTTTGTATGTGCGTCGAACTCGCAAAAGTGGCTCACGGTTTCTCCCCCTTGTATTTCTCGTCGCCTTTCACATCAATGCTCATGCTTTTCTCCCTTTCGGTTGCTGCTTTAGCTATTGCGCCTTTGGCTTGGTCAGCCCCGGTCAACGGTTGCCCGCTGGCCGCAGCGCAAGGTGCCTTTGGCAGAACGGGCGTCCCATGACTTCACCTGCGGCGGGCTGGCCGCAGCGCACTTTCCATGCCGCAGGCGCGTCGGGGTCGCCGTCCGCGTCGTGGTTCACGCTTCCGTCTCCTTGCCAGTCCGCCTGCTTCCTGATCTCGCGGCCGATGTAGAACTTCGCGCACTCAGGCGCGACCTTGTCGCACCCCACCCAGGGGTTCCATGTGTTGTGAGTCCAACTGATTAAACCGTGCTGCATCGTCTTTCTCCTTGTGCCTTGAGTTCGTCATGCACTCACGCCGGCTGCGGCTGCGTCAGCATAGCTGTCGAGGATTTCCTTCTTGCGTGCCTCGCACGCGTTAAGCGTGCCAATGAGCAGGGCGCTGGTTGGTGCGTTGCTGCCGTAGAGACCGTAGCCTTGCGGCGTGTTGTCAACGTCGTGCCGAATCTGAAACGTCTGCACGGCGTCGGCAGCGACGACGGCGGGATTTTTCTTCGCCGCCTTCTTCGCCTTCTTCGCTTTCTCCCTCTTGGCTTTCGTCTTCTTGGTCGGCTTGTCGGGCTTATTGGCTATGTCGGCAAGGTCACGTGCGGCGTTTTCCGCGGCGATATTGGCTTTGGAGATTTCCGCACGCTTGGCTGCCTCCGCCGCCTTGGCAGCTTCACGTGCGACACGGCGTGCCTCCGCATCCGCCTTCTTCGTCGCTTCTCTTTCTTTCTCTTCCTGCGCAAGCGACTTGACACTCGTCTCAACAAGGAACTCGCCGATGCCTACGCAGCGGCGTGCCTTGCCGTCCTTGTCCTTGTCAAAACGGTAGAGACCGCCGACCTTGATTGTGGGGATGGAGACCGTGACCTTCTCAAACAGCGGGATCCCGTCGCTGTCGTAGAGAGGCATCGCCACGACCTTTTCCTCTTCGCCGTCTTCCGTCTTCTTCGCGATGACAGCCTGCGTGCCACCGTCTGACAATTCCTTTACGACGTACTCTCCGTCGCCGTCCTTGATTGTGTCGCCGGCCGTGAGACGCAGCGTCTCTGGATTCTCGTGTGCGGTGATGAGCTGCTTCTTCAACCACGACTGGTAGCGTTGGTGGAATTTCCGTGCCGCTTCATAAGACCAGCCAGCGAGGATGAACGCCTGCTTCAAGGTTGGCTTGCCGTCACGGTCGTCGCCTTTGAGATTCTGGTCGCGGAACCTCGCGACCATCTCTTCGTAGACGACATCAAGGCTGCTGGCGTCGCTGTAAAGCCGCCGCTGCGACGTGAACACCGACTCTACACGTTGCCTGCATTCCTCAATCAACCGGTCTTGACTCAGGCTGCGTGCTGCCTCGCTGGTGATGTCGTCTAAGCCTATCGCCTTGGGTTCTGGCGGCAGGATTTCCTGCTTCGATTGTGCGACAGGTGTCGCACACTGCGCGATTGCCGCGTCCGTTATTGCCGGAGCGATGGACCGCGGATTCGCGGTCATTGCTTCTGCACCTGCCGTAGCCGGTGCGGTTTCGACCACTTCTTGATGCACACCGGTAAATTCGGCGGATTCTATGCTTAGGATTTTTGGGTTAGCTTTTGGTTCCGACATAATGATCCTTTCGGATCATCGCCGGATCGCAGCAGTAAGTAGGGTGGATGTCCCGCTGCCCGTGGTATGACTGCGCCCCGTTACCGTCTTCTCCTCGTGGTTCACTTTTCGTGAACGTCAACCCGTAGGTGGCTTCACAGGGGCGCTTACAACTACTTCTTGTACTCTCTCAATTGTCCGCGGTTCTCAGCACCAGAGGCGCAATTACCGCTAAATTTAGCCTACCAGTTACACGAGAAAAGTCAATAGAGTTTGCCCCTGCTCTGTAACTCGTGGTTTTCGTTTTGGGACAAGGCCCAGCCAAGGAAGCTCTGAATAAGTCCCTGGTGGCCTCCGTGCACCCCTGTGTAGTGTGGTTTATGTTTTTTGCTGGCACTTACTCAGTGCTTGCGAAGCGGGAGCTTGAAGTGAATGGTCGGCTGGAGGTCGGCATGGCCCGAGCGACCGCCGCCTCCGGTTCGCGGAAGGGTCAAGAAAACTGAATGGCGTCACTTGCGCCAACACCAACCTTAGTCTTGACCAAGGGCGTGGTATTGTGTCGACGGTTTCAGAATCCCAAGCCGACGCGGCGTGGGAGTGGTGAACCCTTTGCATTGATCGGACGGGCCGGTGTTACGCCGGGATCCGGCCCGCAGTAGATTGGCCTGTCCCAAAATCCCGTTTCCCAACTGCCCTTCGCTGTGCTGAAAGTAGGCTACTTAACATCATCCGAACTGTGAGGTGGCGCTGTACCCGAATCTACTGTTTTAGGACCAGAGGCAAAGGCTTTTACTCCAGCACGAGTGAGGTTCACCGTTCGCTGGTTTCTTTGATCGTCGTCTTCCCTGGTGCCGTGTTGGCCCCGAGTCGGCCACCCGCGATACGCCCGCGCTGTGACCGCGATTGCTAGGACGTTTTCGCGGTTGCCGACCGAGTCCGACTCGGAACGTGCTGGGCTAGTTTCAGAAGGGAGCCGAACCCCCGAGGGTCGAGACCCGGCGGATTTTTGAGTCCCAACCCACTCTTTCCTAACTCCACCATCCACTGTAGTTACAAGTAGTTGCGAATCCCCAGCGAGTCACTTCGTTACGTTTGGTATCGTCCTGCGATTGTCCGTTGGGCAGAGTTTAGGCAGGGAAAAGCGCACCTGTTCGCTGTCTCGGTGCTGGGGCTCCACTATATGGTTGGGTTTGCCTGTTGTAACCACGCAATCCTGGCCACTGAGAATGGCTGTGATAGTGATCACACGCTGGCGCTCCATGCAAGTGCTAATCTTGCCCGCAAAGTGTCCGAGGATTTATGCCCAGCGCCACATTGAGGAGACTGATCCGAAACGAACTCAAGGAGGTTCGGACGTACGGCGGGAAGGTAAATACCCTTACCAGGATTCTTGCGCTGGTGTGTCTCGTCTTCTTGCAAACTTTGCCCGGCTGTGGTGGCGGGTCTGGAGGCAGCCCGCCTCCACCTCCACCTCCCTCGAACCCTGTACCAGCCATTGTTTCCCTTAGCCCGAACTCTGCGAACGAGGGCGGAAGTGCATTGACATTGACGATCACAGGGTACAACTTCATCTCCTCATCGAGCGTTCTGTGGAACGGCAGCGCTCGAACGACGACTTACACGTCAGGCACGCAACTAGAGGCGCAGATAACTGCTGCCGACATCGCTAACTCTGGCTCGGCGCAACTGAGCATCACGAATCCGGCCCCTGGTGGAGGGAGTTCGGGCGCGGCCGAGTTCATCATTAGCCCAACTTCCAATCCGGCACCCACCGTCCTGTCTCTCAATCCCTCGTCAGTCAACGCGGGCAGCTCCGAATTGATCCTGACAGTAAATGGCTCGAGTTTCCTGCCAACCTCCACAATCGAATGGAGCGGGGTGGCCCTTTCCACGAATTACCTCTCTGATGCACAACTTGAGGCCCAGATCCCCGCCTCTGATCTTGCTGCTCCAGGAGTAGCTGACATAGTCGTCCTCAATCCCGCTCCCGGCGGAGGAGTTTCCACGCCGCTCACGTTTACCATTAACTATCAGCCGATGGTCGTGAATCAGCTAGCCAACGATATGGTCTGGGATGCGACTCACCAGGTCATCTATCTCTCTGTGCCCAGCCTTGCTTCGTCAAATGGTAATACCGTTTCTGCTTTGAATCCGACCACCGGGACCATCCAATCATCCCAGTTTGCCGGTAGTGAACCAGACGTGCTCGCATTATCCGGCGACGATCAATTTCTGTACGCCGGGGTGGACGGTGCTTCTTCCGTCCAGCGCTTTACGTTGCCTAATCTTCTTCCTGATATTAAATATTCGCTTGGGGCGGATCCATACTATGGCCCGTACTTTGCGGCTGACTTGCAGGGCGCACCCGCTCTTCCGCATACCGCGGCAGTGTCGCGGGGCGTCTTCGGCGTAAGTATAGTGGCGCTCGGCGGAATGGCGATCTATGATGACGCCACTCGGAGGAAGACAATCGCCAATACCTCTGGGCAATTGTATGACTCGTTCCAATGGGGGTCTGATGCAAACATATACGCGATCAATAGCGAAGTCTCCAGTTTTGATTTTTACGTTCTGACGGTGAACTCTACTGGAGTGACTCTTGACAAGGATTATCAGAACGAGTTTTCAAACTTTTACGTCAGAATGCACTACGACAGCGGTACTGGTCTTGTCTATACCGACGATGGTTACGTGATCAATCCAGCCAACGGCCAGCACGCCGGCGCCTTCCAGGCCTCCGGTTACATGGTTCCGGATTCAAGTCTAAATCGGGCGTTTTTCTTCGGCCAGATATACGGTCAGCCAGCAACCACCTTCGCGATTGAATCGTTCGACCTAACCACCTTCGCGCCGATCGCCGAAATAGCTATCCCAAATGTCAGAGGTAATCCGCTTCGTTTTATCCGATGGGGCACCACGGGTTTGGCTTTTAATGATGACGCTGGTTTCATTTACATCATCAATGACAGTACATTGATTTCGGGTCAGGTTTCACAGACGATGATGAACCCGCGCGCTGTAAGACTAGTACAGAAGAACTGGACGATTCGAAGATCTTGGATGCAGGAGAGAGTCAAGTCTAAGATCAGGTCAAACCATACGCAGCACATTCGACGACAGTCAGCCAACGCTCAAGATTCGAACCCCAAGCCTTCGTTAACGGGCTTGAGCCCGAGCAGCGTTGCTGCTGGTGAGGTCGGGTTGAGCGGATTCACATTGACAGTTTCGGGGACTAATTTTGTCTCTCTCTCCACCGTCGAATGGAATGGAAGTTCGCGCCAGACTGAATTCGTATCCAGCACTGAGCTGCAAGCTCAAATCAATTTTGCCGATGTTCAGACCGCGGGTTCGGCATCGGTCGCGGTCGAGACTCCGAGCCCCGGTGGAGGCTCGTCAAGCACATTGACCTTCACGATCGCACCTTACACCTCGATACCGCCAATCCCGTCTATTATTGCGCTGAATCCCAATTCAGCACCGGCGGGCAGCAGCGGTCTTTTGGTGGACCTGAGTGGGTATTGGCTTTCAAATTCGGATACGGTGGACTGGAATGGCAGCCCTTGCACAAATACCTCTCAGGGTTTCTTGGCCGCCCAGGTCAACGCTTCGGACATCGCAACACCTGGCTATGCCGAGGTTACAGTTGTGACCCCAGACGGCATCGTGTCCAATGCGGCGGAATTTCAGATTCTCTATCAGCCCACGGCTGTGAATCAGTCCACAAACGATATGGTTTGGGATCCACTGAATCAGGTTTTCTACATTTCCGTTCCCAGTTCTGCGAACACACATGCTAACCAGGTTTGCGTCCTCAACCCCGTGACCGCAACCATATTGAACTGCCAAGCGGCCGGCAGTGAACCAGACGTGCTCGCGATCTCTGATGATAGGCAGTTCTTATACGTCGGCGAGGACGGAACAGGCTCAGTGCAGCGCTTCACGCTGCCTAGCCTAGTCCCAGACATCAGCTATTCGCTAGGGACCTATACCCAGGGATACCCATACGCACTAGACCTTCAAGTTGCGCCTGCCGCTCCCCACACAACAGCCGTTACCATAGGCATCCTAAACGTGGATCCTGCCGCGATAGGCGGAATAACGATCTTCGATGATTCGACGCCGAGACCTACAAGTGCGCCGGGTTGGGGGCCGACCCAGAATCTCTACGACTCGCTTCAATGGGGCGCAGATGCAACCGAGCTGTATGCGGAGGGCGGGGGCACTTTCTACTTTCTGACTGTAAACTCCTCCGGTATCGTCCTCACCCAAAAGTATTCGGGAGTGTTTTGGAACGAAGGACGCATTCATTATGACATTGCCAACGGGCTCGTCTATGCCGATGACGGATTCCACGTCATCGACCCGTCCACAGGTCTGCCCGCCGGTATTTTCGAGGTGGGGGGTGGGTGGCCAATGGCCCCTGACTCAACGCTCAATACTGTATTCATTCTCGCCAAATACATCTGGCAGGAGAACGCTAACTACACAATTGACCTTTTTGACATGACGCACTTTACTCAAGTCACGCGAATTCCGTTCTCTACCTCAGAGGACGGCATCAACCCCTTGGTCCGCTTCCTTCGCTGGGGGTCTAACGGATTGGCCGCCAACTTCAAAGGCGGGAACGTTTACATTCTCTCCGGATCGTTTGTGAATGGACAATCTACTCGTCGATCAGAAAAGCAGTTGAAGCCAGTTCGGAGGAACGGAGCTAATGACAGGACGGCAATCGACTATAGACGATAGCTCGATGGGATGCCTATTCCGTTCACCTCTTATACCCGGGCTGCTTGTCGTGTAAAGGCGGCGGACCATTTCAATTAGTTGTCCAGAAACGGGCTTCGAGGACAACGGTGTCAACGGGGTGGGGAACCTCGGGCAATCTCCTCGAAGCCGACTTGCACTAGGACTTCTGGCTAGCGATAACTTACGTTTAGCTCGTCGCTCGGGCAGAATGCCGACTGGCAGATTGTACTTATATACTGCGTCGTCTTTACTTCAGCCCTTCGACCACATAGAGGTAAGAGAGGGTACGGGCAACGGTGTACAGGTAAAAGCTCCCATCCGGCGTTATGCGTCCCGCCCCGACCCCGGCAACTCCGGCCAGATCGCCGGGCGCATGCTGATGGTGCAGGCGCCGCTGACCGGTTTTCAAGTCCGCAACGTACACCTTGACTGGTGTGGAGGAAACATCGCCGACGTAGATGGATTTACTGTCGGCGGTCCATCCCGCGACCGCTTCATCGGCTCGAACGAAGGACAATGGTTGAGGCGTCTGGTCCCCGGCGAATGGAACCATCCAGTAAGCGCCATCTTTGCGGCCCAGCACATAGTTGCTGTCCGGAGAAACCAACGTGCCCCGGAAGCCTTCCGGTCCGAAGGGCTTCGGCGCGGAACCGTCCAGCATCAAGGTGTAGGTTCGAGGGGCCTTTCCTTTCTCGGTGGCAACCATAATCAATCCCTTGCCGTCGGGCAGGAAGCGCAGGTTGGCTGTGTGGAACAGTTGACTGTCGGCGAGGGTTATGGGTTGTCCAGCGCCGGCTGGCAGCAAGACGGTGGGCGCGGGCTGTTTCACGCTGGTTGACGCTACCCACTTATCGTCGGGCGATATGTCGAGTCCCATGCCGGAGCCTAGCCGGATGGCCGGCGAGCCATCCGTTTTTCGGAGAAAGACAGTGTAGTCCGGGCCTCCTCCTTCGCCGTCTTCTTCCAACACGGCCCATTGACCGTCTGCGGAGAGACTGCGTCCGAGCGTCCAATCGAACCAGGACAGGTCAATGTCTCTGTCCTGGCCCGCGCGGTGGCCGATGACCTCTTGCCGACTGGCCTCGTTGGCGATCAAGACTTGCCCTTCCTTGCTGATATCAAACACGCGTAATCGGCCGGGAATGTGCAAGAGGTCTCGTAACTGGCCACTGAGATTGACCGCATAGAGCGCGCTGTTAATCCCCGCGTCGCTGCCGGTAAACCAGATCTCGTCCCCGGAGCGCGACCATGCCAGGCCGGTAAGATCGCTCCATTCCTTGGTCAGCCGCGTCGCCTTGCCCGAGAGGTCCACCACGGCCACGTATCCGCGTGAGTCGGCAGGATTGGGATGATCGAAGAAAGCGATCCGCTTGCCGTCGGGAGAGACCGCAACATTCGAAATGTCGCCCGTGGACGTGGAGTAGATGGTTTTTCCGACTGGATATTCCAGCCGGCACTCTGGACCAACAAAGTGCACCACCGCCAGAGATTCCCCGTCCCGGTTCCAGGAAGCTTGCAGCACATCCCCGAGCAGTTCACGAGGCGCTCCTCCCGTCAGCGGTACCACCGAGAGCATGCCGCGCGGAACAGCGCCATTGTCTGATTTCTGCCGGAGCGCCATTTCCCCTTTGGAGGAGATGCTCAGGACCTCGCTGTCCATAAGGTCGATGGGGCGCGACATCAGCGCGTCGGTTCGAGTGGTGTAAACCTGTTCTTTCGGAGCGCCGTTCCAAGCCGCACTGTACACGATGCTTTGCCCATCGGGAGCGAACTTTGCCCCGTATATCGACCCGCGCTGAAACGTAAGCTGGTGAAAGTGGGGTGTGGACACCGGCGCATTGTTCCTGGCTGCGTAGTAAGTCCCAGCCAACGCCAGCGCTATGATGAGGGCCCCGGCAGCTTGCTTCCAATAAGACCTCCGCTGGTCGGTCACGACCCGCAAACGGGAGCCGCTGCTCGACTGGTTGGAAAGGGCTTCCAGATCAAACGCTACGTCGCGTGCCGAGTGGAAGCGCTGCTCGGGATTCTTCTCCAGGCAATGTTGCAATACGCGCTCCAGCGCCGGAGAAACGTTGCGATTGGTTTCGTTCAAATCCGGAGGATCTTCTTTCAGGATCGCGCTCATCGTATCCGCGGCCGTGTCGCCGTGAAAGGCCCGTTTGCCGGAAAGCATCTCGTAGAGAATCGCCCCAAAGCTGAAAATGTCAGAGCGTGGATCCAGCGCGACGCCGCGCACCTGCTCCGGCGACATGTATCCCGCCGTTCCCATGACCACCCCTGCCTCGGTGCCGTGGGTCGCGGTCGGCAATGACGTGTCGGTGCCGGGCTCGGCCTGAGTCAGTTTGGCCAGCCCGAAATCCAGAATCTTGACCCGGCCATCTTTCGTGACGAATAGGTTCTCCGGCTTGAGGTCGCGATGAATGATCCCTTTTTCGTGGGCTGCGGCCAGTCCCTGCGCGATTTGCAAGGCATAGTCCAACGCCTTGCGCACCGCAATTGATCCACCGCGCAGACGCTCCCGTAAGGGTCTCTCCCTCGAGCAGTTCCGACACGACGTAGGGCGAGCCCTCTATCGTGCCGATGTCGAATACCGCCAGAATATTGGGATGATTCAGGGCGGCGGTGGCCAGCGCCTCCTGCTCAAAACGGCGCATGCGGTCGGCGTCCAGCGAAAGTGCCTGCGGCAACACCTTGATCGCCACTTCACGTTTGAGACGCGGGTCACGGGAGCGATAGACCTCGCCCATGCCGCCGGCGCCAAGTGGGGAGACAATTTCATACGGACCGAGTTTGGTGCCAGAGGTAAGGGCCATCCGTGCGCGTAATTATAATCTAGGCAGCACGTTTGCGGCGGATGAGACGGTTCTGGACGTGTTGTCTTAGGGCTGTATTGAAAGCGCCCCCTCCACCACTAAGATCAACCTGCGCTTTTCCCTGGGGGCGCCTCCAATACAGCCCTAAGACATATGGCCCGCGTCGTCGGAGTCGGCCTGAAAACGTGCAAACGCAACTTCCGGTTTGCTCGTAATCCACCAATCGTCATCGAGACTTGGATGCAGAGGATACCCTGTGGCCGGTCACGAATCGTCGGATTGACACTTGCGAGCGTCAGAGACCCAGAGCGACGGCAAACTCCTCGATCCGCTCCGCGGCGGCATGGGCGCCGCCAAACTGGCGCATGGACACGGCAACTCGCCTGGCAGATTGACGGTACGAGGGTTCGCTCAGCACACGGCTCACTTTTCTCCCGAATTCAGCCACGTCAATGCGCTTCTCGCCGTCCGCTCCGGCAACCGGCATCACAACTTCGCCGGCTCCGACCGCGGCCAGCCGGCGCGCATTGCTCACTCGTTCGGTGATGGTGGGAATGATCACAGCTGGCGTTCCGGTCATCAATCCGGTCATCACCGAACTATGACCGCCATGATGCACCATAAGATCGCAGCGCTTCGCCATCAGGAGGCCAGGCACATATGCAGCATGGTGGAAATTCGATGGCATAACTCCAAACTCCTCTGGCAAGTCCTGATACCCCGTAGTGAGCACAACCTGAACGGGCGCATCTGCCAGAGCTTCCATGGAGGCACGAATCACAATGATGGAATCGCACGGAGTGCCAACGGGAGAGTATCGCGGATTGCCAGAATAAACCCAGATGAGCGGTTGCCCACCGTTCAGTTTGCCGACCCACGCGGGCAGAGTTGCATCGCCGCGTTGAAAAACCATGGGGCCAATATAGGTGACTTCGGCATTCGCGGCTACTGGGTCCGTCTCCGGCGTTCCGACGATTAAGGACAGATCCCCCGCCATCAAATCGACACAGCGATCCACGGGCGGCAGTCCATATTCGGATGCAACGTTGCTGAAGAATGCCGCTGCGCTGGGCAGACCCGCAGGCCGCATGTTCTCCCACCAGTGAAAGCCGCGGCTCGCGGGATGAATGTTCCCTTGCAGCACGGTGGCCAGCGGCACTTTCAGAATGCGGGAGGCGAGGCAGGCAATCGGTTCAAACGAATCCACAACCATGTCGGGCGCATAGTCGCGCACCAAGTCCAGATATACCGCAACGGCGTCACGCACATAGCCTTGCTGGGTATAAACGCCGCCAAAAAAGTGCTCGAACGTCCCACGCCTCGCTGACTTGCATCAGATCAAACGCAGGAGCCGGCATCGGGCGCGCCGGCATCGGCAGGCTGGTTAAGCCGGCCTCGGCGATGAGCTTGCCCGGAGCAGGTGCAGGGTTGAAGACCGCAACCTCATGACCGCGATCGGCGAGTGCGCGTGCAATGGGAACCATGCGTGTGGGCAAGCCAAGGTCGTTGGCCGGGAGCATCGTGAATAGAAACTTGGTCATTCAGCCCTCCGTGAATAATTGTTCTTCTGGTTCTAATCTGGCTTGCAAGCTAAAGTCGCTACTCCATGGAACCGCGCGCGGGAAACGGCACATCTTTGTCGGGAACCTCCAGCCCCGCCTTGCAGAGCCCGTCAATCAGGTGTTCGACGAGTTCCGGGTCGTACAATTTTTCAAATTCCTTGCGTGCTGCCACGACAAAGTCGGGCCGAATCGCAAGCAGTTCCTGTAACGCCTTCCGCGCGGGCTCAGGCAGGCCGAGCTGCCCATAGACTGCCGCGGTGAAGGCGTAGGTATAGAAATTGCTCGGCATGCCGAACTTGAGCGCAATGCTCAAAGCGCCACGATAGTCGCCTTTACGATACGCATTCAAGAAGTGGGCAAACCAGTACCACCCCGGATGGTAGGGATTGAGTTGCAGGGCAGATTCTACAAGCGCGCAGCCATGCTCCCAGTCGCCCGAATAGGCCATCAGAATTCCTATGGAGGCCAGATTGGATCCATCCATTCGATTGAGTTCGATCGCCCGCTCTGCTGCCGGACGGAATGCCAGAATGTTTTTTTGGAAAAACAATGTGGCCGCCAGGGCGCTATGGCCAAGGTTGTTGGCGGGTGCTGCGTCCACGCTGCGCCGGGCCGCGGCCAGCGCGCGTCCGAGAGGATCGGGTTGCGGGTTGAAGCCGAACGCATGTTCGTGCCAGTACATAGTCGACAACATGGCCCAGATTTCACACTGATCGGGTGCACTGCGAACGGCACGCTCCAATATTTGTCGCACGTGCGCATGCTCTTCCGGCGCGATTCGTTCGAAGTAGCTGAAGGTACGGAGTACCGCTTCGTAGGGGCTCAACCGGTCATCGGCCTTCCGGCGGAGCGCATCGCTTATGCAGCGCGGCAGAATCCCATAATAATCGGCGACGGTCGAAACGATGCGGGGAACGAGATCATCCTGCAGCGCAAAAATGTTCTCCGGGCTGAAAGTGCGTTCGTAGTTCTCAGCCCAGATATGAGTTCCGGAGACTGCGTCCACGAGCTGAACCGCGAGCCGCAGCTTCGTGCCCGCCTGACGCAGGTTCCCCTCCATCACGTACCGCGCACCGAGTTCCTTGCCGATGGCGCGTACGTCGCCCGACTCGCTTGAATATTTTACGGTCGAGCCGCGGGCGATCACGCGGAGGTAGGAGAAGCGCGACATTCCAGTCACGATGTCGTCCGTCAGCCCTCCAGCCAGGGCCGCGAGATCGGCGTTTCCGCCGCCGTATCTGAACGGCAGTACCGCGACCCAGAACCCTTCGTCTGCGCGAGCAGCGCCGGAGCTTGTGGTGACGGGGGAGGGGCTTGGCTTCGCCGGATCATCCGGAATCTCCAGCCCCGCCTTGCGCAGGCCTTCGACCAGGTGCTCAACCATCTTGGCGTCCCACCATTTGCCATAGTCGCGGCGCACCGAGGTGGCGAAATCGGGACGCAGCGCAAGCAGTTCCTGAACCGCTTGCTCGCCGGCTTCGCGTTGGCCAAGCTGGCCGAGTGCTGCCGCGCGCAGGGCGTGGGCGTGAAAAAAGCCGGGCATGTTGAAGCGAACCGCCAGCTCAAGCGCCTCAGCATATTTGCCCCGAGCATACGCATTCAGAAAAGCCGGGGCGCGGAACACGGGCGGATAGTGGGGATTGAGCTGCATGGCCGCTTCGACCATCTGTGTGCCCCGGTCTATCTCGCCGGTGTGGTGTACGAGCAGCCCCAGCAAGCCCATGACCGATCCATCCATGGGATTGAGTGCCGTGGCTTGTTCCACTGCCGCGCGAAAACCGGCATTATCTTTGCGGAAAAAGTAAGTGAAGGCCAGCGCGTAGTAGCCGAGGGCATGCGTGGGAGCCAGATCCACGGCGCGCTGTGCCGCGGCCATAGCGCGCTCCAGAGGATTCGGCCGGGGATTGTATTCGTCGGCAAACTCCGTGTCGTACATAATGGCCAGCATCGCCCAGGCGTCGGCCTGGTTCGGGTCCCGCTCCACGGCGCGCTCCAGAATGCGACGTGCTGTCGCATGTTCTATGGGGCTGATGCGCTGAAGAAAACTGAAAGAGCGAAGCACGGCCTCGTGCGGTGTCAGGTCCTCTTCGTTCTTGACGCGCAGCTCTTCGCTGATCCTCCGCGGCAGGATGCCGTGCTGATCAGCCGCGGTCGAGACAATGTGAGGAACGAGGTCATCTTGCAGCTCGAAAAGATTCTCCGGGCTGAACGTGCGTTCATAGTTCTCGGCCCATAGATGCGCGCCGGAGACGGTGTCAACAAGTTGGACGGCGAGGCGCAGCTTCGTCCCCGCCTGGCGCAAGCTGCCTTCCATCACATAGCGCGCACCGAGTTCCTTGCCGGCGGAATGAATATCCACTGCCTGGTTGGCGAAGCGGGATGTGGAACTCCGGGCAATGACGCGCAGGTAGGAGAAGCGCGACAAGCCGGTGACGACGTCCTCAGTCAGCCCTTCGGCCAAGGCTTTCAATTCCGAGCTCGCGCCTGCATATTTGAACGGCAGCACCGCGACCCAGAAGCCCTGGTCGGCACGGGCCTCACCCGAGGTTGTGGCGACGATCGTGGCAGCGGAAGGCGCCGCAGTCAATTTGCCCGGATCCTCGCCCATCTCCAGCCCGGCCTTGCGCAGGCCATCCATCATGTGCTCTACCAACTCCGGCTCAAGCCACCGGCTGTGCATTTCACGTGCAACCCGCGCATAGTTGGGGACGAGAGCAAGCAGATCGCGGAGTGAACTGCCCGCCTCCGCATTTCTGCCAAGCTGCGCGTAGCTCACCGTCAGAGATCGCTGAACCCACGGATTCTTGGGGGCATTGAGCTTGAGCGCCAGTTCGAGTGCTTTCGGGTAGTCCTTTCTGCGGTAAGCATCGTGCCATGCAGTCATGAGGTGCCATCCCGGATGGTTGGCATTCAACTGCATCCCTTTTTCCGTCAACTGGCACCCGCGCTCCCAATCGCCAGCGAAGGCCATGAGTATGCCCATGTAGGCGATCGTGGCCCCGTCCATTGGGTTCAGGGAAACCGCTCTATCCGCCGCAGCGCGGAAAGCTGGAGTATTCCCCTTAAAAAACAGCACCTTCGCCAGCGCGTGATACGCCAATGCATTGGTTGGTTCCGCTTCCACCGCCGCTTGCGCCGCCCGGAGCGCACCTTCGAGAATATCTGCCGCGAATCGATCAGAGAATCCGTACGCGTCAGCCTGAACAATAGCCAGCATTGCCAAGCAGTCTGCGTTACCGGAAGACTGTTGAAGAGCGTGTTCGAGAGAACTCTGAACGTCGACGATGTCGTCAGGCGAGAAACTTACGCTGTGGCCAAAGCCTCGCAGCAGCGATTCATAGGGCGTCAATTGATCAGAGGGCTTGAGCCGCACGACTGCGCTCATACTGCGCGGCAGGACGCCGTGCATGTCGGCGACGGTAGAAACGATCCGCGGCACCAGATCATCTTGAAGCTCGAAAGCTGCTTCGGAATTGAAGCCGCGTTCATAAGTCTCCGCCCACAGATGCGCGCCGGTCGCCGCATCTATCAGTTGCACGGCCAGGCGCAGCTTCGCTCCGGCCTGTCGGATGTTGCCTTCCATCAGATAGCGTGCGCCGAGTTCTTTGCCGACGGCGCGGATGTCGCCCGACTCGCTTGAATATTTTACGGTCGAGCCGCGGGCGATCACGCGGAGGTAGGAGAAGCGCGACAGTCCGGTGACGACGTCCTCAGTCAGCCCTTCGGCCAGAGATTTCAGTTCCGCGCTCGTGCCCGCGTACTTGAACGGCACCACCGCGACCCAGAAACCTTCATCGGCGCGAACTGCGCCCGAGTCGGGTGGGGGAGCCATCCTCGGCGCCGCAGTGGAAACAGGCGCCGGACGTGACGCATGCTGCGCCAGGTCGCGGAATTCATTGCTGACGTCGCGCGCGGTCTGCAAGCGGTGCCGCGGATCCTTCTCGAGACAGCGGCGCACGATGCGGGCCAAATCGCTGGGCAGATCGGGACGCACGTCGGTGACTGATGGTGGAGTATCGCGCAAAATCGCGGAAGCCAACTCGGCCGAAGATGTCCCCTCGAACGGACGCCTTCCGGTCGCCATCTCGTGGAGCAGGACTCCGAGAGAAAAAATGTCGGTGCGATGGTCGAGCGGGCGGCCCGATGTCTGCTCGGGAGACATATAGGCGGGCGTCCCCATTACCACGCCTACTTCCGTTCGGCTGTCCGAGGTCATGGTGGCGTCTCCGAGGTTGGAGCCGCGAACATCCTTGGCAAGGCCGAAGTCGAGCACCTTGACCCGGCCTTCATGCGAGACCATGACGTTGGCAGGCTTCAGGTCGCGATGCACGATGCCTTTCTCATGCGCCGCCGCCAGCGCCTCCCCCAGAGCGCTGGCGATCTCGACGATCTGTTCGAGGGGAAGCCCCCCTGCGCAGATGAGCCGGTCGAGCGGCCGACCTTCGACGAGCTGCATGGTCAGGAAGTGGACGCCGTCGGATTCCTCCACCGAGTAGATGGTGACGATGTTCGGGTGGTCGAGCTGGGCCAGAGCCTTAGCCTCGCGGCGGAAGCGCCCCAGCCGCTCAGGATCCTGCGCCATCTCGGCGGGTAAGACTTTGAGTGCTACGTCGCGGCCGAGTTTCGTGTCGGTGGCGCGATACACCTCGCCCATGCCGCCCGCTCCTACTGGCGATACGATCTCGTACGGCCCGAGTTTGGTGCCCGAGGTAAGCGCCATCGATGCGCGCAATTATAGCCCGTACGCATTGCAGAGAATGCGTACCGATTCCGGGCGGTTGGTCGGCAACCCTTCTTTCATCGGATTAGGTAAGAGTTGCCCGTCAGAACGAAGCCGCTGGCGCGGCGGACGCTGCCGCGTGGGTGATGTCGGCAGTCCTGATTTTTCGGTTCAGATAATTTGAGGGTCACAAGGAGGTGTCCCTGTGACCCATCTACGCAAACTGATGCTGGAGGAACTCCAGCGTCGTCATACCTCTGAGGCTACCACACAGCGTTACATTCGCTTCATCGAGCGGTTCGCCCAGCACTTCCACCGCTCGCCCGATCGCCTGGGACCGCAGCACATCCGCGAGTACCAAGCTCAACTCTTCACCGTGCGCAAACTGACTCCCGGTTCGGTGACCAACCATCTCTGCGCTCTGCGCTTCCTCTACATCCAGACGCTCAAGAGGCCCTGGAGCATTGCCGACACTCCCTATCCCAAGAAGCGCTATCGCCTGCCCACCATTCTCAGTCAGGAAGAAGTAGCACTGCTCATCGAGGCTGCGCCGACTCCTTTCTATCGGACCATTTTGATGACCCTCTACGGCACCGGCGTGCGCCGCGCCGAGCTCACGCGCCTGAAGGTCAGCGATATCGATAGTCGACGCATGGTCGTGCACATTCAGGGCGGCAAGGGCCGGCAAGACCGCGACGTCATGCTCAGCCCCGTCCTGCTCGAGGAACTGCGCGCTCACTGGCGACGTTTGCGCAAAAAGTCCGTCTGGTTATTTCCCGGTAATCGCTGGCACAGCGGTGATCACCCCACGGATGACAAGACGCCCTACCACGCCTGCGTCGAATCCGCCCGCCGCGCCGGGATTAAGAAACGAGTATGAGAACACCCTTTTACTCGCCTCGCGTCTTTTTCAGGAATGTTCCCTCCTGGAGTTCCGTGAATGCTCGCTGCAGTTGCTCTTGGGTGTTCATCACGATCGGGCCATACCACGCCACCGGCTCCTCAAGAGGTTTTCCTGAGACGAGCAGGAACCGGATCCCGTCATTGCCCGCTTGCACCGTGACCTCGTCGCCTTGATCAAAAAGGACAAGTGAGCGGTTATCTGCCTCCACGGGAGGCGTGGTATCCAACCATTTCACCGCTTCCGTCGGCACCGCGAGCGGACCAGATGCGTTGCAGAACTTTCCAGTCCCGGCGAAAACGTACGCGAAAGCCTGGCGAGTCGTCTCCACCGGCAGGCTCTTTCTCTTGCCGGGAGCGACCGATATGTCCAGGTAGATCGGTTCGGCGGCAATCCCATCCACGGGGCCAGTCTTGCCCCAGAAGCTTCCGCAGACGACTCGCACATGGGTGCCGTCGTCGTCCCTTATCTCAGGGATATCCAACGCTTTCACTTCCTGATAGCGCGGCGCGGTCATCTTGAGCGATGCGGGAAGATTCGCCCACAACTGAAACCCATGCATCCGGCCAGATTGGTCGCCCTTTGGCATTTCCTGATGGATGATGCCGCTGCCCGCCGTCATCCATTGCACATCGCCGGCGGCGATGGCGCCACGATGTCCCATGCTGTCGCCATGCTCGACCGTTCCCGCAAGCACATAAGTGATGGTCTCGATCCCGCGGTGAGGATGCCAGGGAAATCCCGCCAGATAATCCTCGGGAACATCATTCCGGAAATCATCCAGCAAAAGGAATGGGTCGAAGTCCTTGGTGGCTCCGAAGCCAAACGCTCGGCGCAAATGCACGCCCGCTCCCTCAAGAGTTGGTTTCGACTTGATAACGCGCTTAATGGGTCGAATGGACATACCGGCCTCCAGTTCAAAAAGTGTTTGGATGTCGATCAGACTCCAGGGATTCTCAGACCCCTCAGCCTACGAGTCTAGCGCGGTCAGGCTGTGTACCTCGGCGATGGAGCCGCCCGGAAATTCTACGACCGCGCTGGTCCGTTCGCTTGTCGTGTAAGGCGCCGACAGAATCCTCGCCCCGACAGCTTTTGCCTTGTCTAGCGTCGCACGGAGATCCTGCACCTGGTATCCAGTCAACTCGTGGCCGAACGGATAAGGCACCACCAGCCTCGATGCGTCGCCGCGCGGTCATCATCCGACGCTCTTTGCGGATTGTCGGCCAACCTTACCTTACCGGATTATGGATGGTTTGCCCGTCACCCCCCAGAATCATTGTCGAACCTCAGTGGAAACTCTTGTTTCTGCCTCTACCCCGATTTCTGCAATCACGAGTGCGACAACGGATATGGTCTGGTAGTGAGCAAAGGTGGAATGGGATACAATTCGGCGGCAGCCGCATGCACTCGCAATGCGGGACCTCTTAATACTTAAGGAGCAGCCGCTTGATATCACGTCGCCGTTTTCTTGAGCAGGCAAGTCTGATGGCAGGTTCCGCGGTTCTCGCTAACTCTGTGCTCGCGGACGTTAGCGTCGCTATTGAGAACGCGCCGGTTCCCGACCCGAAGATGCTAGACCGAGCAAAGGCGCTTCTGGAGAAGGCTCCGCTCATTGATGCGCACAATGATCTACCATCAATGTTGCTCGAAACCAAGGCTGGCGACCTGACATCGTTCGATATGAGCAAGATTCAGCCGACGCTGTGTGCTGACATTCCACGGTTGCGCGAGGGATGCGTTGGAGCACAGTACTGGTCAATCTTCGTTGAGTCTGCCACGCAGAGGACGCACACATCGTTGCATGAAGCGCTCCGCGAGTTTGATGTGGCGCTGCGCTTCATCCGCGGCTGGTCCGAGCTAGAACAAGCGCGAACTGCAGACGAGATCGACCGCATCCACCAGTCGGGACGCATTGCTTGTCTGCTGGGAGTAGAAGGCGGCCACATGATCGAGAATTCCCCGGCGGCGCTGCGCATTTTCCACGACTTGGGCGCGCGTTACATGACCCTAACGCACTGGGACAACATTGACTGGGCCGATTCTGCAACGGATCGTCCGGAACACTACGGCCTGACCGAGTTTGGGGAGCGCGTGGTGAAGGAGATGAACCGTTTGGGCATGTTTGCGGATATCTCGCACGTCAGCGCAAACACTATGCGAGACACATTGCGGGTAACCCGCGCTCCCGTGATCTTCTCGCATTCGAATGCCTTTGCGATTGACCCCCACCCGCGCTGCGTTCCGGACGATGTGCTGCGGCTGATGCCAAATAATGGCGGGATGGTTCACGTCAACTTCATCGGGGCGTTCGTGTCACCCAAGAACCCTGAATGGCAAGAGAAACGCACGGCGGCCATCAAAGATCTGCATGCGCGTCTCGATACCGACGAAGCGATTGTGAAAGGGATCGCCGATTGGGAAAAAGCCAATGTATCTCCGCGTGGCACCATTTCCGACGTTGCCGACCACATAGACCACATTCGCAAAGTTGCGGGCATTGACCACATTGGCATTGGTGCCGATTTTTATGAATCCGCCCCGGATTCGATGGTGATTGGCTTGGAGAACGTCACGCGCTACCCCTACCTTTTTGCCGAACTTCTGCGACGCGGATATTCCGATGACGATGTCCTCAAGATTGCTGGACGAAATCATCTCCGCGCTATGCGCCAGATGGAAAAGACAGCTGCAGAACTACAAAAGTCGGAGCCCCCGCTCATCACGGAAGGGTTGACACGGCAGTGGCGCGCCTAGAGCTAACATGCTGACTCACAAAATTCTGTGTTCTTCGCTCTTTCTAGTTGTGGTTCTTTGCTCAGCGCTGGCTCAGGAGACCACGGTGCTCCACCCGGTGTACCTCCGAGCTGACCCTTCGACAGCGAACCCGCCGATTGGCACATTGCGCAAGGGTGCAAAGGTAACATTGGTGGAGGCGGTCCCGAAGGATGGCTTTTACCACGTCAAAACAACGAGAGGGAAGGAAGGATGGGTGGGCGCAACCTATCTTGCTGCCCGGATAGAAGAACCGACTGCTGAGCTGGCTGCGCCATTTTCCTCCACAACGGGCTGCGACGCCACGCTCTGGGATCACGTTTACAATCCCGAACGCTTGATCGTGAAGCAGAAGTGCATCTCGGTTACTGGGACGATTGTAGATGCGACGAATGGGAAGCGGAGCGACGGGGTTCGCCATGAGGCTGACGGTGACACTCACGGGTGGCTCAAGGTCGACCCGCAGTTCACGAGCCTCCTCAATGCCGGCAACATCAGCGACGAAGGCGGTAACCTCGTTTACGAAATCGTGTGCAGGTTCAAGGTGAGCCAAGCGGACGCGAAAGAGGCGTGCCCCCTTACGTACCGCTCCCGTGCAACTGCCTGCTGTCGGGTCACACGTCGAGATCGTCGGATCATACGTCCAGGACACAAATCACGCGAAGTGGATGGAGATTCATCCGGTGAGTAAGATTACAGTTATTCCGTGAGGCGCTGGTCCGCCGATTTTGGGCGGCTGATCGGCAGCACGCTTTTAATCCTCGTCATCGCATTTTGATTCCAGAGGAACCTCGCCGAAGCGCAAGAAACGTTACCGTCGCCTTTAGCCCAATAATAATGATGCCCTAAATTGAGCTCCGCCCCCCGAAAATCGACCAATCGACGCAAGAGCCTTATAACCCACTGTATTTCAAGCGTTTACGACTAATGGATTCGGTTGGATGCTCCGTATACTAATAGTGCGGTCGATCACCCCCAGAAACAGCGGTCAGCACTACTCCCCCTTTGGCACCTCACCCATTAGCAATCAGATCAGTCTTGCACCGAGGAGCGAATCCGGTGAAGCGAGCGGTTTTGTATACCAGAGTTTCCGCCTGCGATCAGAATCCCGGGACACAGGCGCTCGATCTGCGCCGGCTGGCAGAACAGCGCGGTTTTGAAATCATTCACGAGTACACCGACCGGATCAGCGGCGCCAAGGCGAAGCGTCCCGCACTCGACCAACTGTTGGCTGCGGCCCACCGCCGCGAAATTGCGCGAGGTTCCTTACTCGCCAACAAGTGGAGTGTGCCAACAGAGATTGAGAAGTGCCGGGAGATCGCATGATCACCCACTTGTCCATGCCGCCCGAAGGTATCGAGTGCCCATTGTGCTTGGGCGAAGGCAAGCTGAAGCGCACCGAGGTGCTTGATCGCCTTGGTGTGAAGGATTTCGCCCGCGTTGCCCAACTGAGCGCGTCTCTGCATCGCTGCCTGGCCACGACCAACTTGATCGAAAGCCCGCAGTCGGGCGTGCGCATGCGGACCCGGCGCGTATGCCGCTGGCGGGATGCGGCGATGGTCCAGCGTTGGGCGGCGGCTTCCTTTCTGGCGACCGAGATTAGGAAGAAAAGTAAGTGATCAAGCAGCAGTCCAGCAGGAGGCCGCGTAGAATGAACCCGAGTGCCGCTCCTCTAACTTCCAACTACCAGCGGGACACCGTCCTTCCTGTGGGAGCGATAGGTCAGTGACAGTTGTTACCACTCAATGTTCGGCATGAGGTTCCGAGACGCCGAGTGTCGAGTCCGGGAGCGGAGATTGCAATCGCTGCTAGCTGAAGTTGTGTTCAGTGAGCCAAGCCGGGCTGGGACGCGAACGTCCCGCACTGGGTGTCGCCGAACCTTGAGGTGCACCACAGGGAATTCCGCAGTCATTCGGGGGAAGACTCCGAGGAAAACTTGATTACGCTGTGCGCGGCATGCCACTCTAGAGTGCATCACCGTTAAGATCACGAACGCGGAGCGCCCGACACGAGCGCAGGGAAAAGGGCGGAGTCCACAGCAGCAATGCGTATCGATTCAGCGGTATCGCTTGTATTTCTTTTGGTCGGCTTGTCTGCGCCCCCTGCCATTGCCCAAGATACCGCTGGTCCCGGATCGCGTAATTCCCCTTCCATAATTAATGCGATATCTGTTGCTGAACGCGCTGACAGCGTGGATGTGGAAGTCGCCTTCAATGAGTTGGTGCAACCTGAGGTAAGCAGGCTCGAGCATCCGGACCGACTGGTATTCGATTTTCCCGGATGTGAGCTGGCTGGCCGCGGTCAGCGCTTTGTTGTGAATCGCGGACCAGTCCTTGCTGTGAGCACCGCCGCACTCGGGGTTGCGTCCCCTATCGCACGAGTGGTCATCGAACTCAGGTCCGCGCCTAGTCGCGAGCGCGCGATTGCCGGAAACAAGCTGGTCCTCAATCTGAGCTCAGTCGGAAACAACCTCATCATCAAGCTCGGAGCAAACGGAGGTACCGATCGTTCTCCGGTGCCAAGCGGTGGAAACAAACCTGCGGCGAACAGCCAGCGGCTCGCCCCCAACTCCAAGGATGTCGTGCCGCCAATGCCAAGCGCGCCGCCAGTTGTCCTGGGAAACGATCGAGTGGCACCGAAGTCTGGGGAGGTGGTGCCCGCGATGCCAACTGCGCCGATCGTTCCCAAATCCGATCGATTGGCACTCGAATCCGCGGGCGCTGCGCTCCCAATGCCGAGCGTGCCGCCACCTCCGCGAATTGCGCGCACAGCAACGGTCCAGCTCAGCGCTTATGCGCTTCTCGACAAAGCCCGAGCTTTGACCGTCTCCGATCTGGAGCCGTTGGAAGCGAAGGCGCGAGCTGGTGACCCAGAGTCTGAGACCACACTGGGGCTCGCCCACCATGCCGGCCCGTTGCTGAAGATGGACGATGCGGAAGCACTTCGGCTACTGCAGCACGCCGCGAATCGTGGCTTTGTCGCGGCTGAGGAAGCCATGGGAATCTTCTGTCAGTTGGGTTTTGGGATGTCGCCGGACAAAGCACAAGCCGTTTCCTGGTACGCCAAAGCGGCGCAACACGGATCGAGAGAGGCGGCCAACGACCTCGCGCTGATGTACTCCACTGGCGATGGAGTCCAAAAGGACGCCGCTAAGGCAGCGACTTGGTTCCGCGGCGCCGCCGAGGCGGGCGACGCAACTGCCCAGTTGAATCTCGCCGCCTTATACCACCGTGGTGAAGGCCTGCCACAGGATGATACCCAAGCCACCCTCTGGCTCACCAAGGCCGCTGGCCAGGGCTCACTCGCAGCGATGCTCGAACTGGCAAGTTGGGACCTACGCCCGGAGCGTGGCAGCAAGGTCGATGATGCCATCGTCTGGTTAAAAAAAGCCGCCGGTCTGGGCGATGCGATCGCGCAGGTGGAATTAGGCGACATCTTCGTAGATAAGAAGTTCGGCCGACTAGATTATTCCCAAGCCGTCGACTGGTACAGAAAGGCGGCCGACCAGGGGCAGCGCGACGGTCAATTTGGGTTGGGAGCGCGATATTTGCTCGGGCAGGGGGTTCCGCGGAATTTCGAAGAAGCGCGGCGTTGGCTGACGCCGGCGGCAGACCGGGGCCACCCCTATGCCCAATTCCTTCTGGCGAAGATGTTCGAGGCGGGACAAGGCGGGCCGGTCGATGCCGCTTCCGCCGCGAAATACTATGAAGCGGCCGCGAATTATGGCATCGCCGAGGCGCAATACCGCCTGGGACGCTTGCTCGCCTCCGAGCGCAGCAATGGAACGAGTCTCGTATCCGCCTACAAGTGGTTAGTTCTAGCACAGGACGCGGTGAAAGAGAGCGCTGCGGCCGCACAAGAACTTCGAAAACGGCTCACACCCACGCAGCTTGCCCAAGCCGAACATGAGATTGACCAATGGCGGACTGCACACCCTCCGCATGATTCGGGTCGCTAGCCTGCAAGATTGATCCGGCCGCAGGGATAGAATCTCTGCAAAGAAGGAAAACGGGATGAAGATGATGAAGGCAGCAGTATTGGCAGCAATGCTGACGATGAGCGCAGTAAGCCAAGCTAAACCTAAACACCTTCCAATCTCAAGCTATATGCGAGAGGTTGGATTGACGTATCTTGAGGAAGTACAAGACTTAGCTGATAGGTGCGAAGATCCGACAAGTAAATGCAGTGCTGTGATTGATGGCTGGAAGAAGAGGATGGACGCGATCGAAAGAAGGGCTGATCTTGCATTGGATGAAGCACATCGACCTGCTGGGGATGCTGCATTTTTCAAATTGCTTGTTATGACAAGAACTGAAGAGGAGATATATTTCACCGGTACTGTCGTTCTTGGCAAGGAAGACTTGGATATTCATTTAGGAGGTTATCTAAACTGTCAGAGACACGCGAAGGAAGATATGAAGAAAGGAATCACCAATGCGATACTACTTTCAGATAACACGGTCCTCGAAACAGATGACGAATGTAACGGGGGAGTAAAGAGACCGAAGTAGAAAACTTCATGCATAGGAACTCCCCCAGAGCGCGCAGAGGATGACCGTCGATTCGCACCGACTTTGAGGCGTAGGCCGTGCCGCCGTATAGCGATCTGCAGGATGCGCTCTGCGCGCCAGGTTTGCGCCCGTCCCGAAATCCTTAGTAGCGACGAGCCGACGATGTGCGTCTGACTTTGGCGCGCAAGATCGCCGCCATTACGCTGATTGTGTGAGAGAAGAGAGAAAGCTTCGACGCGAAAAAACTAAAACCGCAGCCGCTTGAGCGCCTCGGGTGAAGAGCCCTTCCATCTCCGGTCAATCCTTCTGGTGGTGGCCAGCCGGTTCTTGAGACAGTCGGAAAGCTGTCGTCGCCTGAAGATTCCCGTGCGTGACTTTCCGGCCTCGGTCCTTCCTGGTCTGGCCGACCTCCCGATCCAGCGCCTTCCAGACCTTACTCCCGCCGTGTGGGCCCACTAACGTCGATTGAGCGGTTGAGACCCGTTACAAGTACGAGCGTCCGCTGTCGCGAGGTGTTCCCGAGTAAATCGTTCGATCCTTCACCTCCGTAACACAACGATCCAAGGGCCGCGCCGATGGAGAGGTATGCGCTGTGAATGAGCGAAAGCCGCTCGCTGAAGGCGTTGAGGAGGAGGAGTTATGAACAAAAAGCTAGTGCTTGTGCTGGCGACGCTCTTGGCTGCATCGGTCGCGTTCGCCCAAATCCCCTCGGGTCAGGGCCCCACAGTTTTGAACGGCGGAATTTTATCAACTCCAGGTGGGTTTACTGGCTTCGGGCCGAATAATCAAGGCGGCCCGGGCTTGGGCAGGCACGGCCTGCAGGACGCGGAAACTCACCTGCCAATAGGTTGCGAATCCTGTCACCTGCCCCACACCACACAGACGTACGGCAAGTCTTTCTTGTGGGCGTGGCGGATAGCTCCGACTTATGTTACCACCTACGTTACCGCAACCAACCCGTCCGGCGCGCTGGTCACCCCGACCGCCCGCACCGGCAACGCCCGTTCGATGCTTTGCTTCAGCTGTCACGACGGCACGTCGGCGAGCGCGAACGGCATCACCGCAGCCATAACTCTTAATGGGGTGCCTTTTCCAGTGTTGACCACTGTGGGTGGGACTGGGAGCTTGGGCAGTGAGCATCCGGTGGATGCGGTATTCCCCACCACCAGCGATTACGTGCAGCCAGCCATTCTTGGCTCGCTCGGGATGTATGGGACCACCGCCACCGTTGGCGTCGATGCTTTGCCGCTTTGGGACGCAGCGCATCACGTCGAGTGTGGTACGTGCCATGACGTGCACAACGACTACACGGCCAATAACGGCACATTCGGTGGTATCCCGTTCCTGCGGGTAGCCAACACGAATGGCACCTATCTCTGCCGCGAGTGCCACAACGCGCAGTAATCGACGGGCATCCGTGATCTGCGTATGCCGGGGGCCGGGCGGAACCCGGCTTTAGAGGAATGCTGCGGTGGGCGACAGCCCGCCCAATTGACCTATTCTCGCCGCCACCACTGCTTGGACCCGAGAAAGCCCTGCAAAGGCCCAGAAGGTAGAGATCCGCATCGCAACCGGTCACGTTCCGTCTAAGTTATTGGTCCTTCGTGCGACCAGTACTTGGGCGCAGAGGGTGGCATCCGTAGCACAGCTGGGGCTGGCTCTGAACCAGCAGGCGCTGTTTTTCCTTGGCGTGATGGGGAGAGTGGCAGTCGAGACAGCCGACATCGCTGCTGGCATGGACGGATTCGATAAAATGCGACTGCTCGTGACCTTCGCCGTGGCAGGTCAGACAGCGCGCGCTGGTCTGCTGCCGTGAGTGGTCCTCGAACACGAATATCTTGGTTTTGTCGCCGCCACCGGCCACGTGGTCCGCACCGGGACCATGGCAGCCCTCGCAACCTTGGCGCGACACCTTCTTATTTAGTGTGGTCTTCCAGTGCGGCGTTTTCTCCCAGGCGTTGTAAATGTCCTCGTGACAGGTCTTGCAGGTCTCCGCCCCCACGTACTTGGAAGCATCGGATGAAGGCGCACTGCTCAAGGGTGGGTTGGCGGATTGAGCGCTCTTATCGGCAACCTGCTGGCGAGCCTGGCCTGGAGCAAAGGCGACGACCACGAAAAGAAGTAAGACCGAGAACAGAAGAACTCGACTAGACCCGGAACTTGCTGACATTCGCATTAGCACGCCCCCCTTCGATACCGGCGTAGAGCAGGATGACAGAAGGGCATCTTGAAGTTGATGTCGAGTAAACAGGATTTCTGCCATATGGTAATGACAATCTCCGCAATCCCGGTCGTTACGGTATCACGGCTTCGACTGGACTTGAATAGGCGCTTTCCTGCCCCTGGGCGTTCACCGCAGTGGTGACGTAGTAGTAGGCCGTCCCGGCGGCAACCGTATAGTCTGTGTAATTGGTCGAAGCGTCGAGCGCGGTATTGATCTGCTGGTAGGGGCCTCCCTGGCCGTTGCCGCGGAACACGTTGTACCCTACCGGATTCCCGCCCCCTGCATCCCAGGAAAGATCGACGTTATAGGAAGTTTGAGCCACGCCCGTACCGGTCAGCTGTTCCACCGTTGGTGAGTTCGCCGCATTGCTGATGAGTCCCGCTTTGCCGGAGGCCGTGCCCGAGCCGTTCGGCGTGAATTGAATCGTGACGGGAAGGCTCTGTCCAGCATGAATGGTTACCGGCAGATTCAGCCCGAGGATGGCAAACTCCGAGCTCGTTGACGGGTCTGAGGAGATAGTTACGGAAGCGTTCTTGGCCGTCAACGTAGCCTGCAGGGTGGCACTCGATCCCACTCTGACGTTACCGAAATTGAGCGTCGCAGGATTCACTTCGAGTTCGGCGCCGGAGGGGTAGACGGCGAACCCCGTGACAATCATGTTAAGCGGTGAGTATCGGGCATTACTCACCAGCGTGAGGATGCCGTTGATGTACCCCTTGGCAGTCGGTGTGAAAATGACGGGCAACTCGACGCTAGCCCCAGGCTGGAGGTTCACTGGCGACGGGAAACTGCCGAGTGAGAAAGCGCTCCCCTGTTCCGACGCGGAAGTGATCTGCAGCGTTTTGTCGCCGGTGTTCGTGAGTTGGAAGGAGTAGGAGCTGGAGCTACCGATCTGAACCTCCCCGAAGCTATGCCAGCAAGGTTTGCAATAAGGTTTTTGCGCCCAGGCGGGCGCGGGCGACAGACAAGCCACTCCAAACACAGCAATGAGCAGGACGAACGATAGCAATAGTTTTTTCATTGCTGGCATTGAGCCTCACTTTTCCATCTGTTGCGTCGCTCTCCAGCGGGAGTGTTATCTCTGGGAGAGGGTAGTGTCAGTGAGCGGGATCACTACGACCTGTGACCGAACGGCACCGAGTGACTTTCGCAAAGAACGCGAATGGGTTGGGGCGTACGCTACCCAGAAAAAAGTGGCGCACCGGAATGCGCCACTGAGAATGCAGTAAATCGTTCGAGGACTACTTTGCCGACTGCTGCCCCAGGAAGTAGCCGAAGGTTAGCTGGTTGGGATCGACTTCGATCGCTGCGGCCTTTGTCGTGTCGACCAGGTAGAAGACGAACGCGTCATTGTTGCTGGGAGTGTTGATGTCCAGGCCGGTGATGGTGCCGGTAAAGACTCCGTTGGAATTAGCGGTGTAGGCGCCGTTCACGGTCAAATCCGTGAAAAACTCAGTGAAGAACCAGTTGAGGTCAGCGGATCCAGAGAAGGTTCCAGCTCCGCCAGACGTGACCGGGCCGACGCCGTTGAAGTCGTATCCAGTGCCCTCGTACACAGCCGCGCCACCAACATTCATGGCGTAGGTGCCGTTGAAAGAGCCAGCGGAGAATGAACCGCCGCCGGTTTGCTGGTAGGCAAGACCGCCGAGTACATCGTTAACGTCCAGAGTGATTGCCAGCGCGTGGCCGTTTCCGTCCAGATAGAGCTGTTGGTTAAAGGTAATGACGCCGTCGGTCATGCCGGGTATCGACACGCGTCCGGTGGAATCCACTGTGTAAGTGTCCGATCCTTCCGTGACGGGATCCGGGGCTTGCACTGTGGTTCCGGTAAGGTCGTTGTAGTTGACGAAACCGGTAAAGCTGGTGGGACCTGCCTTAAGCAGGCCGGCAGCTTGGAAGGCACCATTGACGTCGGTGCCAGTCATTCCGGCCACGTAGCTGTTACCAGAGACGGAACTGGAACTAAAGGTCCCAGTGTTCGCCCCTTGGCCGTAAGCCGTGCCGCCGGTGATGCCGTAGTTTAAGTCGAGGGATTCGACCAGTTGCATGTGAGTCGCATCCACGATGTAACCCTCCAGAATGATCTGGAAGAAGGTGCCCGTGGGATCGGCGGGGGTCAGCGTGAACGTGACCCGGCCGAGGGAGTCGGGCCCCATAACCGTGTTCTCGTTGGCGACGAAAGTCTCGGCCGCGAAAGTGTTGCCGGAGAAGTCATCATTCGCGTCGAAGATGCTGCCGTTTCCCGAGATTGCCCCGGGGCTGTCGACGTTAAGGATGCCGCCGATAGCGAGTGGTTCCCCGTTATAATCGATGCCGCCGACGGCGAAGGCGTAGCCGTCTGACGGAGCGGCGACTTGAGCGGGGTTCTGCAATTCCAACGTTCCGCTGGAGACGGCCCACGTGTCGAATTCGGCAAACGCAGCCTTCGAGCTCGAAACCAGCGCGGCGGTCAGAGTCTCTACGCCATTGCCGGTGCCCGCGCACTCATCGTCCACCTCGCTGGCACCCACACCGATGCAGGTGTCTAAGGTGTTGATGGTTATAGTGTAGTTGCCGGTTCCGTCGCCGCTAGGAGCTACGGTGCCGGTAAGGTTTGTGTCGTTCGCCTGCCAGTAATAGTCGGTGAAGTCCTGCTCGCCGCCGTTGATGGTGGCTCCGTCGCTTGCGAGGGTGAAGACCCCGGCAACGGAGTAGTAGCTATCGTTGCCGTCGAATCCCGACATCTGGTACACGTAGTTGCCGGGAGTCAAGGCTAAGGCAGTGGCAGTGTTCGTGAGACTGAAGGTGGCTGTACCCGTCACTCCTTGGGCCGTAGCCGTCACCGTAAAACCGCCAGCCGTCCCATTCGCTGTTAATGTTTGCGAGGTGGTAGCCACGCCACTCGCGTTCGTCGTCTCCGTATCCGTAGTTCCAGTTGTGGCGAATGTGCCGCTTGCTCCGGACGCCCCCGCAATCACTGTAAACGTTACCGACACGCCGCTTACCCCTACTCCGCCCTGCGTCACCGTCGCTACCAGCGGATTTGTAAACTTTGTGTTGATTACCGCAGTTTGTCCGCCTCCACTCGTCCCCGCGATGGTTTCGGCCACCGATGTGTTCGTCTCGGTGAAGTTGACCGATAATGCTGCCACCGTAGCTGTCACCGTATAAGGGCCGGCGTTCGCATTCGCGGTGAACGTCGACGAGGTAGCCGTGCCGTTCGCCACCGTCGTATCCGTTTCCGTACCCGTTCCGTTGTGGAAGGTGTCGCTCGCTCCCGTCTGCGCCGGAGCCGTGAACGTCACCGACGCCCCGCTCACCAGGTTACCGTACTTGTCCGACACCGTCGCCACCAGCGGATTCGCAAACGGCGAGAGGACCGCAGCGCTTTGCCCGCTTCCGCTCGTCGCCGCAATCGATGCCGGAGGTCCGGCGTTGTTCGTCAGGTTGAAGGTGGCCGTCTGCGTGGTCCCTGTAGTCGAGGCCGTCACCGTGTAGGCACCAGCAATCGTATTCGCGGTGAACGCCACCGAGGTGGCCACACCACTCGCGTTGGTCGTTGCTGTGTTCGCTCCACCTGCGAAGGTGCCGCTCGCTCCCGTCTGCGCCGGAGCCGTGAACGTTACCGTCGCCCCGCTTACCGGCGTGCTGCCCGTCATCACGGTCACCACCAGCGCATTGGTAAACGGGTTGCCGACCGTCGCGCTTTGCCCGGTTCCGCTGGTCGCCTTGATCACTATCACTGGAGGAGGCGGTGTCGAACTCGAACTGCCGCCGCCGCAGCTCGTCAGGAAACCTAAGGCCAGGCAAACTAAACCGAGAATGCTCGCGTAAGCTTTGCGGTTCATAGTTCCTTCCCGTTCTGCGCGGTCTTGCCGCTCTTGTTGCTTGACCTGGAACGCGTCGTGCGCGACGAGTGGACGGTTACCAGCGCTCCGTGTTTACTGCGCACCGTGACCGTATGGCCGCCGACGGTGAGTTCGCGGGCGTAGAGATATTCTTTCCCGTGCAGCGACACCATGGCCCCGACGATGCGAACCGGGGCTCCGATTTCCAGGGCTTCTTTTGTTTGCTTACTGAGGTAAGATCCGACGTGGGTATCGACCATGCCTTCCGGGCCGGATACCAGCAGATGCATCCCTGCCGGACTGCCGATCGCGTGCTTGGTAACGACTTCCTGGATGGTTCCATTGAGAGTGGTCTCATGAGCCGCGTCGTAGGCGGGGCCCAAACCTTGTCCAACACGGGAATCGGGCGCCGTTGTGGCACCGAGTGGAACAGACAGAATCGCGAACAGCAGGCCGGTCAGCAGCCCAGCGGTCATTGGAGTGGGTTTCGTCAGACAATTACGACTCATGGATAGTCTCCTAAGCAAAATTTGTGGGAAATAGCGATGGACCGACCAACCAATAGCAACGAGGGGCGGCGTTTTTTCTACCGGCCGCGCTGAACGCTACGCCTCTGCCGCCTGTCGACCCAGTGTTATCTCTGGAAGAGGACAGCGTCAGTGAGCGGGATCACTACGACCTGTGACCGAGCGCACCGAGTGACGCGGGCGATTCCGGTTGCCGACGCCCAGCTATAATCCCACCATGCTTTGGCCAGATGAAAAACGCACACGATACGCTGCCGTCAGGGACACGCATGGCTGATGGCTCTGAGGCAGTCGTATGTGCCGAATCAAGGGCGCTCGGCACGCTCATGCCGCAATGAGCCGAGGGTAAGACTCCTGGTGACGCGGATAGAGCGGCAATCGCGTGGAACCGCGAGGTGCAAAAGCGAGACGCGGAGGAAGAAGAGGATGATGCGATCGAAAGAAATGCCGATCTTGCATTGGACGGAGCACATCGACCTGCTGGGTGAAGGAAGATATGAAGAAAGGAATCACCAATGCAATACTACTTTCAGATAACCTCCTTGAAACAGATGACGAATGTGAAAAGGGGAGTAAAGAGACCGAAGTAGAAAAATTCATGACAGAGAATGGGCTCAGCATCACGGGGGGCGATCCGGATGAAAATTGGTCACATTGACGCGAATAGGGATTCGGGGAAAATACCAGCCGCTCTTCGGGTCAAGAAAAGGAAAATTCCGGCATAAACGGTTCGAATTCGCTGGGGTTAGGTGAAAAAATGCGAAACTTCGTTCTGATCGAAGGCCTTCCATTCCCGTTCGCGGTCAGCTTGCTTGCGGGAAATAACCTGGCCGATTATCCGCTGCAAATCCAGGTGATCGAAACTCATTGGCACCGGCACATACATCGGCACTTGCGTATGGGTAGCGGGCGTTGTCTGGGGGTGTAAATAGAACTGTGTAAACGGCCATGGGAGGAAGAAAATAGGAGACCCCATGGCAATCGACAAGAAGCTGATCGACCAACTGCTGACCAACTATAAGAAGCCCAAGGATATCATCGGGGAGAACGGGCCTGCTCAAAGAACTGACCAAAGCTATTCTGGAGCGGGCCTTGCGAGCCGAGATGGGTGTTGAAAAACTCTTCTTTGTTGCACCCGCCACAAAGCAATTCACGGATAGCGAGGTAACTCGTCAGCGCGAAGCGGTCCCTTTCAGGGTCTACCGGCGCTTCCCGTCCTGTCGGCATCCGTCGGTCGAGGTCTTTGAAGGTTACACCCCACGTAGTAGCAAAGACTCACGTCGAATCAACGATCCCGGCGTGTGCCTCCCCTGGAGCCGATAGCTTGCGCGAAATCAGGCCCCAAAAAGTGACGTTATGTCACTCAACAGGGTCTCCTATCGCATAGCCCTGTGCTCTGGTGACTCGGTCAAAATACATGTAGGATGATCCCAGCAACAAGTTGGCGGGGGAACTATAGCCCCCGTTCTTGAGAGGTTGTTGTGCTACGGCTCGTCCGGCTTATTCCTGTTGTTCTTCTGCTCGCCCTTCACGCGATGAACCCTGCCCTAGCGCAGAGTCGGAACGCGGCGGGGACTCGGGAGGCCGGTGATTTGCTGGTCACCGATCTTGGCAACCTTTACTACCTGGGAAGCTTCTCCTCGGTACAGGATCTGGTGGCACCCAGCGAGGTTTGCGGCGCCTTTGGCCTAGTGGGAGCGCGGCCGATCCTGCTTGCCGAAGCCAACCGGAAACCATCTCTTTCTCGTTGCGAGGTTGTCGCTGATGCGGTTCTTGGCAGACGCGAATTTGGCCCCGACGAAAGGCTTTTAGGGCCCTATAAGATAACCTCCGATTCCAAAGACCGCGTTATGGTCGCCGCCGATCGTGGCAGCATACACATTTTTGATTTCACCAGGCGAAGACACTCGCGTATTGAGAGTGGCCCCGGGGAGCGCCTGCAGTCTCCTGCCGGCCTCGCCGTCGATAGGTACGACCGGTTGTACATCACCGACGCGCAACTCGGGGCGATCCTGGTTTACCGCCCGAACGGCAAGTTCCGCCGGTATATCGGCAATCGGAAAGGCGAGCGGCTGTTCGAGCGACCTGCTGGAATCGCGGTGGACCAAGCGTCCGGAAACATCTACGTTGCCGACCCTCCGCGAAATATAGTGGTCAAGCTCGATGCCGACGGCAACATCCTGGCAAAGATTGGTACTGGAGCCAGTGGCAGCGGCTCAGGGGAGTTCGCGGCGCCAACCGATGTGGCGGTTCGGAACGAGGAGCTGTTTGTCCTAGACGCGCAGAACCATCGTATTCAGGTGCTAGATCTGGAAGGGCATTTCCGTGCCAGCATTTACCCGGAATCCATGGGATCTTCGGGTGCCTTTTCTGTAGACAGCCGGGGCCGGATTTATCTCGATGGACCGCTGGACACCGTGCAGGTCTTCCAACGCGATGGACGGTTACTTTATCGATTTGGTTACACCGGCTCTGGGTCACGGGCGAGGTCAGTGCTGAGTTGTATCTGGATCGACTCGTCGGATCGCATCTATGTCGCGGATGCGGGGAATAATCGGGTCCAGTCGTTTCAGTGGGGAATTAAACACCGGACCAGACTGCCGCGTCCTTAGAGCCAGTAGCTTTACGCGCCAGTTTCCGTTGTTACCACTTTAGCAGTGGGTTTTCGGGCAGTTGAGCCTAACGCCCGGTTTCATGATCAAGCGGATCGAAGAACTTCGGGCCCGAACCCCCAATTTTATGGGAATTCCGACTTTGTAGTGGGTGACGATCTCGGGATGCGACAATCTGGGGATGCAAGATCGTGAACTGTACCGACAGATTCTAGGGATTGAAGCGCCCTGGTTTGTAGAGCGAGTGGAACTAAAGCTGACCGAGGGCGAAGTACACATCTATCTGGAGCACGGAGAGATGGCGAGTTGGCCGTGCCCAGAATGCGAAGCGAGTTGCCAGTTGTATGACCATCAAGGGGAGCGGCAGTGGCGGCATCTGGACACCTGCCAATATCAGACGATTCTGCATGCCCGGCCACCGCGCACCGAGTGCGCCGAGCATGGCGTACGGGTTCTGAAGTTGCGGTGGGCGGAGCCCTCGAGCCGATTCACCGCACTGATGGAACGGCTGGTGATTGACTGGCTGAGAGCGGCGAGTCAGAAAGCAGTGGGCGAACAGTTGGGACTGAGCTGGGACGAAATTCACGGGATCATGGAGCGGGCGGTGGCGCGGGGCTTGGAACGGAGGCAGGCCGAGCCTTTGCCACAGCTGGGAGTCGACGAGAAGGCGTTTCGGAAAGGGCACAAGTATTTCACGCTGGTGAATGACCTGGAGCGGTCCCGTGTGCTGTACGTGGCCGAAGATCGCACTCAGGCCAGCTTAGATGGATTCTGGCAGACCCTGACGGAAGGGCAGCGCGAGAGTATCGAGGCCATCGCCATGGACATGTGGGATCCCTACGTAGCTTCGGTTCGCGAGCATCTGCGGGAAGGGAGCCAAAAGATCGTCTACGACAAATTTCATATCGCCAAACATCTGGGCGATGCCGTGGACAAAGTACGGCGCCAGGAAAACCGCACGCTGCGAGCGGCCGGCGATGACCGACTGACGGGAACACGCTACGACTGGTTGCGGAATCCGACCGCCATGGAACCGGCCGATCGCAAAGCCTTTGCCGCGTTACGTCAGAGTGGGCTGAAGACGGCACGGGCTTGGGCTCTGAAAGAAACCGCCATGGCATTTTTCAGTTACCAATACGAGCGACCCGCGCGGAAACATTTTCGCTGGTGGCACGGCTGGGCCGTACGCAGTCGGCTGCGCCCCATGCTGGAGGTAGCCAGGACTTTGAAGCGACGCTTCGAGAACATCCTTACCTATCTCCGCCACCGCGTCACCAACGCTGCCAGCGAATCCATCAACGCCAAGATCCAGTGGGTCAAGTACACCGCACGCGGCTTCCGCAATAAGAAGAACTTCGCAGCTGCAATCCTCTTCCACTGCGGCGGTCTGGACCTGGCTCCTTAAGCCACTAAAATGCCGGAAGAGCCAATTTTATTGAGGCTCCTTCTGGCTGTGGTTTGGCAGCCAGAAGGGAGCAAATGCGCTGGTACCACTGAATTTGTCTCGCTGCATCGGTCCCACGCGCTAGGCGCGTGGCTGGCAATACTTGATTCCCGCCGGGGGTGCACAACCGACCACGAGAACGCGGTTGGCGGGGTGGTTCGCACGGTTCCTTGTCCGTGTGATCTGCATCACGTTATCGAGTGACGCAGAATGCTGCCCGCCTCTTGCTCCGCCTTTAAAGTGAGTAAGCAAGATCAAAGGGTGGTAAAGCATCCTCATGCTGTAGGAAAACGTTCGTACAGTCTTGATACCCAGCGAAAGCCGGGCTTCAAGCGCAATACAGACTACGGAGGAATAGGGCAATGCCGAATGAACCAACCACGCAACCAACTGCGGCATCAGTCTGGGGGACTAAACAGGCCTACGCGATGGCAGTAATCTGCCTCGTGGTTGGGCTGGCGATCGGATACCTGTTCCGCGGATCGCAATCGCCCGCGGCGCCAGCGCCACCCGCGGCCAATTCCCAGGCCAGCGCCCAGCCCTCCGCCGCTGCCGGCGGGGCCGGCCAAATGCCCACCCTCGAGCAGATGAAAGAGATGGCCGAAAAGAAGGCGGCACCGCTGCTCGAAAAGCTGAAGGGCGACCCGAACAACATCGATCTGCTCATCCAGGTCGGAAACACCTACCTATCTACCCACCAGTTCAAGGAAGCGGCCGGCTACTTCGACAGGGTATTGCAGGTCGAGCCAAAGAACGTGGCCGCTCGCACCCAGATGGCTTCGTGCATGTTCTACAACGGCGATGTGGACGGGGCGATCAGCCAACTGCAGCAGTCGCTGCACTATGACCCCAAGGATGCCAACTCGCTGTTCGCCCTCGGCATGATCAAGTGGCAGGCAAAACATGACAGCAAGGGAGCGGTTGCGGCTTGGCAGCAGCTGCTGAAGTCGAATCCGCAAGTGAGCCCGGACCGCAAAGCCAACCTGCAGAAGCTGATCGCCCAGGTCCAGATTCAAGGCAAGAGCTAGCGCCCTGGCGGGGAGAGACGCGGCTGGCGGCGGCTTCCGCCGGCAAAACGAAACGAGATTTGAAGGAGCACTGAGCAATGACGGGTAAAAATCGGGCAACTTCCATCGAGCAATGGACAAGCGTGCAGGCTTATGTGTTGGCGGTCATCTGCCTGCTGGTGGGAATCGCCAGCGGCTGGTTCATCCGCGGATCCCAGAGTCCGGTGACTGCTGCGGGTGAGACGGCGAGCGTACCTGCACCAGCTGTCGGGGGCGTAAACGCCAGCGCCCAACCCCCGACACCGGCCCAAATGCAGAAAATGGCCGACACGCAAGCTGGACCGTTGATCGAGAAGCTCAAGGCGGACCCGACCAACGCCGGACTTCTGGCAAGCATCGGCAACCTCTATTACGACGCGCGGCAGTTCCCGACAGCCATTGATTACTACCAGCGTGCGCTGAATGTAGAGCCAGCCAACACGAATGTTCGAACCGACATGGCGACCGCCTTTTGGTACGCCGGCCAGGCCGACATCGCCATCAGGGAATTCCAGAAGTCGCTTTCCTACAAGCCGAACCAGCCCAACACGTTGTTCAATCTGGGCGTCGTCGAGTGGCAGGGCAAGATGGATATCGATAAAGCGCTCGCCACGTGGCAGAAGTTGTTGGACACGAATCCGAACTATGAAGGCAAAGCCAAGGTTCTGGAATTGATGGCGCAGGCGAAAAAGCACTCCGGCGTCAAACCGGGGACGCCGGCAAAGCCGTTGCAGTAGGTGCTATGGCGGAGTTGTCGCGCAAATGGACAGCGACCGCGCGCGCCAGCTAACTAACCCCTTGTTGTGATAGTTATCACTTGCCAATGTGATCTCTGCCACAGTTATAACTCTTCTTGATTCTGCCGAGGATGACAGCACGGCAGCATTCCGCGTCACTAGAGAATGTGATAACTATCACATTTGGCGAGTATCTCCGAGGCGGCGAGGCGTGCGGGATTGTACGCAAATCGCGCAGAATGTCACAAGCAATGGAGTGGCATTTCGCGCACCATCGCGTGTAATCGCACAGTAATTCTTATGTGGCAAGACTTTACGCCTCCATTTAGGCGCAGTCGAAAGTGGAAGTGCAGAAATTGTAAGGCGAGTGTTTCTAATTAGTTATCGGTTTTCTCGCGCAGATCGCAGCGCGCGCTGCAGCCTGTCTTCCCCCCCCAGCCCGACGGCGAGCAAGGTGCTTAGTACCTTTGTTACTCCACCCGGAGGAAGTTGCCCCATAGTGGACCTCCCCCACGTTGTCCACGTTAGCCATGAGGGGGCAAGAAGGGTGCATTTGGAAGCCGTGAAAGTTCACGGCTGTTCGACTTATGCATACCGCATGGCTGGCGAATACCGCAAAGTACACAAGGAAAGAAGTGGAAAGACTCTCTCCGAAGTTGTTGGTCTGCCTGGCCATTCAGCATGCACTACAAACTTTCGATCATCCGGAGTTGCCCATTTGGCCTTCCGAGGCGGAACAGAACAGAAAAGTTGCGGCCGCCTTTTTTGCAGTCGACAGCGGAACCGGGGGCAACATCCGGGAGCGGGGCGACGCAGTAGAAGTAGAAGCTTTTGAATAATTCAGGAGGCTTTATATATGACGCAAAAGGGAACAAGATACGGATTTGCAGCTCTTTTCCTTTCCCTTGCATTCACACTGATATGTTCTGGCAGTATCTTTGCCCAGGACTTCCCGGACTTACTTAATTACAACCTGAATGGAAACAATGCCCCGGGGACAGTTTTCAATTCCAGCACCACCTCTGGCGGCGAGATTTTCAGAGGTGACGCCGCCAGCTACAACCCCAGCGGCTTCGTCGCACCCTGCTCTTCAAACAACGCCAGCAGCATCCCCAGTTGCCAGGGGTCGGCCACGACGACGTCCATATCTCAGTGCAGCTATATCCTCACAGCGCTCTATGGAGGCACTGTTACCGCTACCGTAGGAACCTACACCGGCGGCTATCTTCTTTGCACTGCCGCCGTTGGCAGCATCGCCAGTAGCGGCAACTGGGCCTTTGCCGGAGATTGGACAAACTACTATGCGTTCTACAACAATAAACAGACTCTAGGTGCTGCTCAGTCCGAAATCCTGACCAGACCGGCGAGCGATCCCACTACCAACCCCTATGTTTTAACCGAGCAGTGCATGGACTGCCACCACTACAGTGTCACCGCAGGTCCCAGCTATTTGCTGACCGGACACAAGAACGGCTTCCGCAAGATTATCTCCGGCCAGCCCTTGCACTCGTCGGACGGCAGCACATATACGGGCATCAACTGGTCAGCCGTGCCGCCTACGACCACTGCCGGCGTCCCGGTGTACTACAACATAGCCGGCTGGATGACTCCCGGCGCAGCGCCTGACCTTAACCACGTCCAAGGCGGCAGCGCAGGTTGCGCATATTGCCATGTCTCCGGATATAACCCCGTCGCTCCGAGCACTGCTAGTCTTTGGGGCGGTACTAATGGCGCAACCGGGACCATGACATTCACTTCCGGCACGAGCCCTACCACCTACCCTGGCCCGGAGCCCACCCAAGTCCTTCCGGTCACTGGAGTCACAATCACGGGAGTCTCGATTGCCGCGGCTGGCCTTCAGGCTCCGGTGGTGTTTACCACTTCTGTGGCGCCACCCGCCACCGTTGCTACGAACGCCTATATTCAAGTGAACGGGTTTACCACCGCAACTGGTGCACCGCTGAACGGCACCACCTTTCAAGTAAGCGGCGTGAGCGGAACCACAATCACCGCCACGTCAACTATTCCCTACTCTTATTACTTAGCCGGTACGAGCACCACTGAGACGGGAAACATGACTGTCTTATCGCCGCTTCCCCAAAATTCGACCGGCGTCCTCCTTCCTCCCGAAAACGCTTCGTCGGGCTTCTCCTCCTGGTATCTGACCGGCGTCACCTGCGAGCGCTGCCACGTCGCGGCAGAAGCCACCTCGATCGCGAACACCACCACCCTCCAGAACAACTGTTGGCACACCAGTGGAGGCTCCGTTGGCACCTGCAACGCATCGATAGCCAATCCGACAATTCCCTCGGGCCAGGGTGCAACCGAACTGTGCATGGAGTGCCACCGCTTGCAAGTCGTAAGCAGCAAGGGTGTCAGCGCCATCACGCCACTCTACCCCCCGGTGGTCAAGTACTCGGCAAGCACCGGCGCCTATTCCGACGGCGACTACCAGGGTTCGGAGTTCCTGAACAGTCCGCACGCCCAGTACCTCGGAACCTTGAACCAGAACGCGCAGGGCACTACGGATCTCTCGCTTGACTTTACCGGCGCCGGATGGACAGGCACCGGCACCTACTATTCCTTATTTACGGGCGTAAACCTACTCAGCGGGAGCACCGATGTTGGCAAAGTGAATGACAATAGCGGCTGCACGGGTTGCCACGATCCGCACCAGACCATCGTTGGCAGCGAGTATACCGGAGGCCCACTCGCCAGCGCCCCAATCGCCATTCAAAACGCAAACTTGTTGCAGCCGTTAACTTACGCTGCCAAGGCCGCAACCGGGGTTGGCAACGTCGGAACCAATAGCAACCTAAACTGGGGTGCGCTCTCGGGTAGCGGCACGGTCCCGGCGTATAACTGCAATAACTGCCATGGAGCAGCTGGACCAGGGGAACCGATCACGACCTTCACTCACTCGGGGGGGCCTGGAACCCCGTTCCCGAACAGCACGACCAGCATAAGCCCGCTCGATCTCCCCGGCGCCTGCATGGTATGCCATATGGAGGGCTCCAGCGGTCAGCCGAAGATGCACTTTTTCAGAATCAACCCCGACGCAAACTACTACACTTACAATACGTCCGGAAACTATAACGCTACCGCTGCGATCTCGGCTTACGCGGTTAGCGGGACTAGCGTGACGTTTACGACCGGCGCCTTCACCGGTGCCACCACCGCCGCGGCTGGCGACGAGATCACGGTGTCGGGGATCACCCCCGCCGTCCTCAATAACATCTATATCGCAACCAGCTTCACACCAACCTCGTTCACTGCTTCGGTCGTGCCGCTCGGCTCCCCCGCATCCATTACGGGACTCGCGGGAGGCAGCGTTACCGGAACGGCGACGATATCGGCAGTTCCGTACAACACGTATACACCTGCGGACGGCGAATTTACGCAGGCGTCCTCTACCAATACCTTTATTAAGGGCGGCAACAATGCGATCGGTCTCGATGTGGACATCGCTTGCGGCCAATGCCACGGAGGCGGAAGCGGGAATGGCGTAAATCCCTACGGCATAACGGGAAACACCGCACCCAATTTCAGCAGAGCCTATCTGGCGAGTGTAGCGGCCGGCATGCACGGAACACAGATTGGCCCAGCACTGGCAGCGCCCACGTTCTCGCCACCCGCTGGGTCGTACACCACAACCCAGACGGTGACGCTGAACGAGGCAACGGTCACAACGCCCCTCGCGACCATCTGCTACACCACGAATGGCAATACTCCCACGGCAAGCGTGGCGGGAACTTGCGATTCGCTGTTGCCAGACGGCCAGCCTAATGGCGAGCTCGGTGTGCCCGCCGGCAATTCGATTACGGTTGCCAGCACCGAATCGGTGAGGGCGATCGCCACGGCGGTCGGCGACCTGAACAGCCCTCTAGCCAACGCGACATACACCATCGGGGCGGCGGCGACGGTGGCAGCGCCTAAGTTCTCGGTAAACGCAGGGAAGTACACCCTCAAAACATCTACTAGCACATTGACTGACGTGCTAACGGATGCGACGAGCGGCGCGACCATCTGCTACACCACGAATGGTGGCACTCCCACGGCAAGCGTGGCGGGAACTTGCGATTCGCAAGGTGGCATCGAGTTCGGTGTGGCCTCCCCGTATTCGCTCACGATTAGCACCTCCGAAACAGTTATGGCGATCGGCACGCACGCCGGCCAACCGAACAGCGGGGTAGTCAGCGCGGCCTACAGCCTTATTCCAGCCGCTCCGACCTTCTCACCCGGGACAGAGACGTACTACCAAAGCTACGTCAGCGGGAGCTACCCGGGGCTGACGCTTACCTCCAACACCGGCGCGGCGATTTCCTACTGCACCGTTGCCGCAGGTAGTTTGCCGTGTACCCCGTCAACCCCGTACTCCGCTCCGTTTGCGGTATCGTGTACCGCAGGGACCCCTCCGTGTGGCGTAATCGTCTTCGCTAACGCCGCGTTCTCGGGCGGCACTGCCAGCAGTTCGTCCCGAGCGACATACTCCATCAAACCGGGAGACCCTCCGGGGACTCCCACGGCTGCCATCCCGACTTTCTCTCCATCTCCAGGGGTGATCACAGCGACAGAGTCGGTGAGCATCGCGGACACCAGTTCGCCTGGGCCTGTGACTTGCTACACCTTGAACGGTGCTGTTCCGTCGCCCGATCCGACGACGTCGTGGGCAGCGGGCAATCCGGCATGCAAGATCGGCACGCTATATACGGGGGGCGCTATCCCGCTTAACGCCGTCCAAGGAACAATTACCACGATTCGCGCTGTTGCCGGCGGTGCCGGGTATTTACACAGCGCGGTCGGTAAGGGGGAATACATCTACCGCTAGGAGGCAGTTATGGCTGCTATAGCTCGAATCAGGAATGCGAACCTCTTGCTAGGGCGCAAACTCCACAGCGGAGGAATTCCTTGGCAAATAACAAAGCGGTCCGGGAACTGCACCGCTGGGAGTCACCCTACGGATGTACCAAATACATCCGTAGGTGTACCAAATAAAGCTTTAGGCGTACTAAATACATCTTTAACGGAGAGAAATTATATGAAGAAGACAATGATACTGGTGGCGATCCTGCTGGTTGCATGCTTTGCCTTTGCACAACAGTCTCCCTCAGGTCAGGGACCAACGGTAGTCAACGGGGGAATCCCCGAGAGCTGGATTAATATTGCTCCGGGCGCCGGGCCGAATGGCACGGGCGGCCCGGGTCTGGGCCGGCACGACCTGTACGACGGGAACACGGGCCTGCCCTTGGGATGCGAAAGCTGCCACCTGCCCCACACGGCGCCAAAGTATGGTACGTCCTTCTTGTGGGCGTGGAAAACGCTTCCGACGAACCTGACCACCTACACTACCGACACTAACCCCAGCGGCGCGTTGGTCACCCCGGTGGCCCGCACCGCCAACACCCGTTCGATGCTCTGCTTCACCTGCCACGACGGCGTGTCGGCATCGGCGAACGGCATCACCGGAAACGTGGTTCTGCAAGGAGCGCCTTTCGCACTCGTACAAGCCACGGGCGGCACCGGCAGCATCAGCAACGAGCATCCGGTGGATGCGATAGTTCCCGTCAATAACGACTACCAGGGAGTCGCCCCTGTTACCACTGGCCTGTCGGGCTCGCCGGACTCGGTTAGCGGCATCATTGGCACCGGCCCGGGTTTGCCGCTTTGGGGCACCGACTATCGGGTCGAGTGCACCAGTTGCCATGACCAGCACAACGACTATCAGGTCGATGCCGGCCCCGCCGGTGGCGTCCCGTTCCTGCGGGTAGCCAACACCAATGGCGTCGCGCTCTGCCGTCAGTGCCACAACCAATAATCGCTTGTTTTTCTCGCCGGAGAGGGAGCAATCCCTCTCCGGATTTGAACAGGTTGACGATTGGTATGTCCGCATCACGCTGTGGGGCGTAAGCACGCGCTTAAGGGTTTTCGCTACTCTTTTGATCGAACGCCCGTTGGCGTAGGAGTAACGCAGTGCTGTTATTGGGATCGATCTGCAACGCCGCCGCGAATTTCATCTCCGCAGTTTCGTAATCACCGAGATCCAACAGTATTTCGCCAGAATTGATCAAGCACGAGAGTGCGATGTCCTTCTTGACGGCAAGACTCCCCGCGAGTTGATACTGTTCCAGGGCATCTTGGAGTTGATGTCGATAAAACAGGATTTCTGCCATATTGTAATGACAACGTAGGTCAGTTGACTTCAATACGCAGGCTTCTCTGTAGTGCAGAAAGGCCTCATCAAACCGGCTAGCTGAGAACATGGCATCCGCAAGAAGATCTTCGAGCACATAGTCCGGTCGGCCTGCAACGATACGCGCCTGCGTGAACAACTTCACGCCGTTCTGCCAGTACTGCAGGTAGCGGCTAGTGGCAGCCGCAAATGCCGAAATCAGGCACAGTGCAGCCACCGCCGGTACGACCCGAGGGATAGCGGTCGCACGGACTAATCCGCTTAAGCCCCAGACGATGATGATAAAAAGACCGATGCAAGGAACGTAAGCGTAACGGTCGGCCATGGCTTGGCCGCCGACCTGAATAATTCCGATTGCTGGAATCAGCGCTGTGACAAAGAGAAACCAGCCCGTCGCAAGGTAGCGAACCCGGTGAAAGTACAACACCGCCATAGTGATCGCTACCAAGATAACTGTCGATGCGATGACGTCGGACCGGGGCAAGGAGTGCCACGGGTGGGGGTAAAAGGCGGCCAGCTTGGCGGGCCAAAACGTCTTCCCAATGTATGCAACGTAGGACACGATGGCGTTTCCCAGGCGCAGGGAGAGCGGCTTATCTGCCACAGCACCGCCAGAACGCTGCGCGACCATCGTTACGGAGGAACTCGCTGCGCTCATCAATAACAGTGGCAGCTTCTCCATCGACAACCGCACCCACTTACGTCGAAATGGGAGATCGTCGTACCGTTCCAAGGGCCAGTAGTCGAGAAGCAGCAAGACAAGCGGGAGGCTCACTGCCATGGGCTTGGACATCAGCGCCAGCGAAAAGGCGGCGGCGACGACCAGGTATTTCTTCCAGTCGGGCCGCCGAACGTACCAGCCATAAGCGGCAACCGTGAGTAAGGAAAAAAGGGTGCAGAGCAGACTTTTTCTTTGCGCCACCCAGGCAACGGTTTCCACGTTCAGCGGGTGCGCGGCGAAGAGTGCGGCCACGAGAAAACTGCGCCACACCGCGCCGGTGGCCCTTTGCAGCAGCCAGTACAACAGTAGAACGTTGACTGCATGCAGTACGACGTTGACGAAGTGATGAGGTCCGGAATTCAGGCCAAACAGTTGACAATCCGCCATGTGGGAGATCCACGTCAGCGGATGCCAGTTGCCCTGGTGAAAACTGGTAAAAGCCCAAACCACATTGCCGAGATTCAAACCTGTGCTTACATGAATGTTCTTGGTGACATACGCGCTGTCATCCCACACGAACTCATGATGCGTGACCCGGCCATACAACAGCAGGGTGGCGAGTACAAGTAGTGCGCCCACCAAGATCGGTTTCTGGCGCAAATCGCTAATCCATCGCTCAAAGGGAGTAACACTTAGGTGTGCGACAAAAGTTCGCGACAGACGTGGGTCCTCCCGATTAGTATCTACTGCCGTTGTGCGCCACGCCGTGGCAAGTTAGAAAGCACTGCCTCCGCGCGGTATCGACATAGGGTGGGAGGTTTCTACCGTAGGGACCCACTATCTGCGTATCGAAATTCACAAGATGTCTGTTTTTCGTGGCTGTACCACCCTGGACGCCATGTGCGGCATGACATACTGAACACGATGCCCCATCTCGTACAACATGGTCCCGGTGTTTTCCAAATACAGTATCTTGGCCGGCGCCGCTCAGATTGAGCTTGTTATCTAAATCATGGCACTTATCGCACAGCGCGTACGGGCTGTTGACTCTTGACGTGTATGCAATGCTAGCGAAGTTAGCGCCCGGGCCTTGTCCCGGAAGTGAATTCTCCTGGTATTGACGCTCCAGCACATGCGTCCATTTCGAGCCGTGCGGTCCATTCGGAGCCGTGCCTCCTGAATCCCGCGCAGCGTCATTGTTGTGGCAGTCGGTGCAATAGAGATAAGCGCGGCCTATCAGGGATCGGCCTGTCGGGTTGCCATTCAGATCGAGCATATTTGCGCGCAGGCTCGGCGAGACCCCAGGTCTGGCCGGTTGGGACACATTGTGCCGCGCCACCGGCGAGTTAAAGTCAAGCCGGACATTGTAAGGATCAGTTGACCACGTCGCCCGTACGGGCTCGCGCCCATACACACCATAGGTTGCGGATTGAGGCTTGTTGCTGCTGTCCGCGTGGCATTTGAAACAGATCTCGTATTGGTTGTTGGCAGGATTAACAATGCTCCCTGAGGAATTGATCCCCGAGACTCTGGCCAGGCTTTGTTGGACACGTGGCGGAAAAGGGGTGGTCGTCGCCTGTGCAGCATGCGCGTTGTGACAATCAGCGCATTCTGAATGGCGCGAATCATTAACCGGCAGCCGCTCGGCAGGATCATGCGGTGGGGAGACGGGAGCTCCAATCGGATGTGTATAGACGAGGCTGAGTTCGGCGATGATATTGAGCAACGGGGGACTTACATTCGCGCTGCCGCCATGACACTCGGCGCACGTATTCTCCTCACCGCCACGCAGCAGGCGCGCACTCGTTCCTGAACTGTTGTGCCCCCTATGACAACTTGCGCAAGCGTTAATCGCTACGGTTGAGTACGGCAGCTGCGCGCCTCTATTGACGACATTCGGCGCTATCGCGTGTTGGCCCGCAGACCAGCCGGCAAGTGCACCGCGCGACGCATCATGGCAGGCCGTACACAGGGCGCTGTTGGCATTGCTGCGTATCATGAACTGCACTGAGGTATCAAGGTTTGGCTTGTGCGGATTATGACAGGTAACACACTCGATCTTGTTATCGAAGAGCTTTACCGCGGGATCGGAAGTGAGCGGTGGCGAGGCCGTCAGCGACAATTTAATTTCGCCATCGTCCACAGCGGGCATCGTAAACCCAAACGGATGATTTCTGCTCAAATCAGTACCAAACCTATCGGCCGAGGCGAGGGCGCCCTGCACTTCGATTTTGCCGCTGGAATAGGTTTCGCCGATTGCGACCGTACCGTCATGGCAGCTCAGGCAAAGCTTGCTCCGGGTTGATATCTGGTTGTTCGTCTGCCTGTAAGTGCTGCTGGTATACGGAATGTAGGATGTGGTTGTCGAGAGCTGCTGGTTCCACAGGGGATGCGGGGCTCTTGAATCGGCATTGTGCAATGCGTGGCAGAAAAGACACAGCCGCGTCTCGCTGGTTGCCTTGATCGACCCAGGGGCGTTAACGGACAAATCATGCCGCGATCCCTGAACCCAACTCGCCTGCGCATATGTGGGCACCGGCGTCAGCACCAACACCATTACCACCGCCCACCGCTTCAGCCACCTCAATGCTGGTCTCCCGCCGCACGCTTCGCACTTATAAACTGGAATATTTGTACACGTTGGTTGTAGGAATCGGCGACGTAGACCCGGTCGCTCGCGTCAATCCACAGTCCCGAGGGAAGCTGCAACTCCCCCGGCCCGCCGCCGCTTCGGCCGAACGTGTATAGCAGGGTTCCGTCGCGGTCAAACACCTGTACAGCTTCCAGCAGAGCGTCCACCAAATAGATGTTTCCTTCGCTGTCCACCGACATTCCCTTCGGGCGAAAGAGACTGCCGATACTGGCGCCTTGCTCGCCGAACTGGGCCAGGAAGTGGCCCTGCCGGTCCAGTATCTGTACCCGGAAGTTCATCGCATCGACCACCAATAGGTCGTTGCCGCGCAGCACGAGCTCGGTGGGGAAGTTGAACTCGCCCGGTCCACTGCCGCGGCTGCCAAATTCGCGCAGCACATGCCCCTGTAGATCCATGACGAAGATCTTGTCGCGCAGCGTGTCGCTCACAAACAGCTCAGCTTGCTGCTGATCAATGGCAATGCCGGTCGCACGTTTGAAGAAGCCCTCGTTCTTGGCCACGGATCCGACAAACCTTCGGAACTTGCCGTCCGCATCGAAGACGAAAATTTTCCCGCTGAGCGAATCGGTCACATAGATATTGTCCTGGGCATCCACGGCAACACCGATCGGCGATAGAAGATCCTCGCCTTTGCCGCCCTCCAAACGATGATATTTTTTCTTGTCAAAATCGAAGATGTGAACGGCCATTGAGCCCGGGTCCGCGACGATGATGCGTCCACGGGAATCGGTCGTGATGCCATACGGGCGAATCAGTTGGCGGTAATCCGGCGGGCCAGCCACGAAATCCACGGCCCGTTTCCAGAAGGAAGGGTTAGGATTCAATTCCTTTTCCGACGAGAAAGCGCGCAGGAATTCCAGGCGCCGTCCGCCGTCCATCTTGATCACCGGCACCGCCAGCGCAGGGTTCGACTCTCGTCGAGTTCCGGATCCCGGCTGCGAAATGGACAGCACGAGCGCGCACCCTAGCAACAGTGCGGCGCTTACTCGTTTCGTGGTCGCTCTTCTCAATGCGCCCCACATTCTGACTAGTATAGCCGGAAAACGCGCTCAACCTGAAAGTACATCAGTCTAGTCTCATAACCCGATGGGCTGACGCCCAACATTTGCGTTTGCTTCATGTATCCCGCAATCAGGCGGAGGCGCCGGAGCTTGTAAGAGCCGTGCAGGTTGATCAAGCTGAATTCGGTGCCCGGCAGGTGGTCGGTAGTGTAATTGAAATGGTACCAATAGCCCTGCAGCACTAACCGGCCTTTCCTTGATCGATAGGATCCCGTTAGGGTTGTGCCGCTGGTACTGCTCGGGACCGCGGCTCCCAAGACAGGGTTAATAATCTGGGGGCTGTTAACGAAAATTAAACCGGTGCCCATTTGCAGCGCCAGGCCACTACCGTACTGGTAGCCCGCGGACAAGTTCAGGCCGCGATATGCGATGCCGAGGGAGGCGCCCTCTGTCCTGCTCTGGTTGTATATCAGCGGTTGATTGGCAGCCATTTCGTCCAGCAGGAAACTGCCGGTCAGGGTCCACTGCCCCACGGGCCGGGTCAGGGAAGCCAGCCCACCGTAGTCATGATAAGGGTACGGGATTCCGTCGTCCTTGATCGTGCCTTTTGACACCTGTGCCGAAGTCGCGAGTTGGAATCGGTCGGGCAGATACTGGCTCAGGTTCACGGTGCCCGTATCCACGTCCGTGTCTTGGAAAAGGAGGCTGTAAGGAGCCGTGCTTTGGGTCGTATTCCCCGCTCCGGCTGTAGCGTTCTCGCTCACTACCTCGACCTGCGTCGACGTATCGCTATGCGAATAGCTAGTCGAGAGCCATCCAGAGCGCCACTTGTGGCTATAACCCAGGCCTGCACTCCACAACGTCGATGTGCCCGAGTCCGGAGACGTATGGCTCTCCCCGACCGCCCCATTGAGCGAGAACCCATGGCCCAGCTGGTATCCCACCCCCCCGCTAAGACTCAAGTTCGTGTATGGCGCCGCTAAATAGGTGGGCGACACCGTACTCGCAGGTGCGGGGCTGCCGCCAATGCCGGGAACGCCCGCTCCAGCGAGGGCTTGTTGCACTTCGGAAGCCTGCAAGTTGCTGGTGTATAGCGCTTGCAGCGACGTGGTGAGTCTTTGCACTGGTTGGGAGGTAAGACTGGCGTTGGCGCTTCGCGCAGTGAAATTCGTCTCCGAGCCGTCGAAGTTAAACTCCGATTCCGTCTGGTCGGCATTCACAGCTAGGGTGGAATGGAGCGGCAACAATCTTGAGGCGTCAAAGCCGAGATCACTTGTGGTGCCGTTGTCAGTTTGCACGCCACTCGTCAGGATATCGGGTGCTGTTGTCGTGACTTGTGAATGTAGATACCGGCCCCCTAACTGCCACCCCCACACGTTGTAGTTGATGTGGGCAGAGAAGTCGCGCACGTCATGGCCCTCTCCCCCGCCAAACGCCTGGGGCAGGTCCGCACTGAAATCAGTGTCCGTGTAATTGAGGTTGACTGTAGGAAAATTCTTGAATCGTAGCAACCAGTTGGCGGCGAACACGCTACTGGTAACCTTGGTTTCCGCACCGCTCAGCACATCCTGGCCCGGGTTTGTAACGCTGCTCCTGTAATCTTCTCCGAAGGAACTGCCGCTTCTGGAATAAGAGAGGGTCAAGGGGAACGAACTGCCCTGCAGGATGATCCCCACTGCGCTAATGCCTGTTAACGCGTTGCCCATTTCCGTTCCAGGCACGGTGTCCCCGAGGGTGACCATGGGCTTGACCTGGAACTGCAAAATCCGGGGATCACGCCAATAACCGCTTAAGGTGGTCTCCAGCGTGGCGGACGGACCGCTTTCGCTAGAAGCACCTTCCGAAAGATCGCCATAGCCAAACAGGATGCGTCCAGTGAGGCTGAGCGGGGGCTGCTCGGGCTCCTGTGCCCAAGCTCTTCCTCCCATGGCTGCCAGTACAAACCCCAAAATGGCCGCCAATTTCCTGGCGCAACTATGACTCATAACATCTGAACCTCGGCTTTGCTGCGCAGCAACTGCTCAAATTCCTTTGCGCGCTTCTCGCGCCGTTCCGATGCCAAGCGCTGACGGATGGAGGCGGACATTTCGGTAAACGACATTTGCCGCTTCGGCTGGTGCTCGTTGGCGCGCAGGATCACATATCCGCTGGAGGATTCCACCACGCCGCTGGTCTCCCCCGCTTTCATGCTGAACACGGCCTCCTCGAGGTCCGGAGTTACCGTACCGCGGTGAACCCAGCGGTGATCGCCCATCATCACCCGCCAGTCGTCCTGCGAGAGCTGCTGGGCCAGCATGCCAAACTCTTCGTAGTCTTTCGCCGCTTTGGCCTTCACCAGGATCTGCTCGGCAATGTGGTGCGCCTGCTGTTTTTCCTCGGCGGTAGCGTTGCCGGGGAACTTGATGGTGATGGTTTGTAACCAGACGGCCTCGGGACGAACATACTGGGCCTTATGGCTCTGGTAGTAGGCGCGCTCCGCTTCCGCGGTGACCACCGACTTGCGCGTAACTTCGGCGTCCCAGAGTTGTTCCACCAGCATGACACGGCGCAGGGCGCGCTCGTAGGCCGCGACCGAACCATACTGCTTGGTGGCTGCTGCCTCATACGCCTGGCGCGATGGAAAACCCTTCCGGATCTCCTGCAGGCGTTTTCGCCATGTCAGGGCTGGCACCTGAAGATTGCGGCGCCGCGCTTCCTGATAGACCAGTTCGTGCAGTACCAGCTCGTGTATGGCCTTTTGCCTTATCTCCGCTTCGGCGCCGGCCGGAACGCGGCCCCCGTGGATGGAGTAATAGGGGAAGAGGCGCTGCATCTCTCGGTCGAGCTGCGCTTTCGTGAGCGTCACCCCATTGACACGTGCAATCTGCGTCAGCGGCGGTTTGGCCGGTTCCCCTACCCCTTCACTCGCAATTGCCGCGGATGATGGATCCCCCGGCGCCGGGGCCGACATTGTCGGCTCGTGCGCCGATTCCAGGGGCATCTGGGCAAGCAAACGCAGCGGTAGCCCAGCAAGAAAAATTGCGGTAATGATAGTGATCATAACGAAGATCTGTTTCATAGGTTCATACCAAAAAGCCGAACAAAACTCCGGACCACTTTCGTTCCTCCCTCCGGGAGGAAAATTGTAGAAACTCCAGCTACTTGGGCGAACTTGGCGCCTCCTGGGCCGGTTGGTTGGCCGGCTCTGTTCCCTTCCCGGCGGCGTCTGGCTTCTGCTGCGGTTGGGCGGCCAGCTTTGCCTTCAGCTCCTCCAGTTCCTTCTGCAGCTCTTCAATCGTCGGTCCCGAAGAACCTGCCGCCTTGGCCGCCGGCTGTGCCTCTGGCGGCACTTTGCCTGGTGTGGCCGTCTGGCGGCTGGTGGCGGCCGGAGTGGCTCCCACTTTAGGAACCTTGCGCCCCTCCTTGGCGGCGGCCGCCTCTGCGTCCGTGATGTAGTGGAACACCTCGATGCGCGGCGGGAACTGGTCGACGGCAATGATCCGGTTTTGGCTGTCAGTCGCGAGGCCGGCCATCAACATGAACTGCCCCGGACCCCAGCCGTAGCTGCCAAGGGACAGCAGCGGCTTTCCTTCCGGCGAAAAGACTTGCAGGCGATTAAGTTGCGCATCGGCGACGTACACGTGACCGTCGGCGTCAATAGCAATTCCTTTAGGACGGCCGAACATCCCCGGCCCGTCGCCGCGTTTCCCCCAGACGCGAACGAAGTTGCCGTCAGTGTCGTAAACGAATACGCGCGGAACTATGGCATCGGTGATGTAAAGCAAGCCGTCCGGATCGATGGCAATGCTGTTGGGATTGGTCAGAGCGCCCGTTCTGTCAGCGTCCTTGTCTTTGAGTTCCGCGAAGTAGCGGAGAAGTTTGAGACTATCGAGGTCGAAGACCGCAATGCGCTTGCCGCCCACGTCGGCGACATAGAGGCGGCGCAGAGGGTTATCGACCGCCAGGCCGGCGGGGCGTTGCAAGTCGTCGGTGCCAAAGACGCTCTCGACGTTGCCATCGGGTCCAAAGCAGGTAATTTGGTGCAATTTAGAATCGGAGACAAATAGCCGGTCCTGCTCGTCCACCGCAACCCCGATGGGAGTGGTGAGGTTTGCCGGCGCTTTGTCGCCCCGGAATTCGAGTTTCTTGTTTTCCGTGTCGAAGACAAATATCTCGTTCTGGCCGGTATCGGCGACGTACACGCGGCCCTTGGAATCCACCGCCACCCCGTAGGGCTTTTTCATCCTCACCCGTTCTTCCGGCACAATGTTGACGCCGGCTAAACGCTCCAGGATGCCACCCTTCGCCTGTTTCTTCCCCAGCAGGTCGAGTTCACCGAAGTACTGGCCGAGATAACGAATGCGCGGTTGATCCGGCGGCGGCGGCCATATCAGCGTCGAGATATCAACCTGCGGAGCGGATTTCCTCTTGCCGCCTGCCCACGCGGACGGCAGCAGGACCAATATCAGGCTGGCGGCCAGCGCTGCCCGGCCCAGCACCCGCAGACGAAAATGGCTCCCAAATCTCATGGTCTACTCCTGCTGTTGCTTCTTCTTCTTATCTTTTGCGTTTGTGGTGTTCTTCGCTGGTCTGGGTGTAACGATCGCCTTCAGATTCGCGTGACACTGGGCACCACACAGCGACCCACTCTTGTCCGTGGCAGGAATCAGAAGATGCAGGCCTCCCCCGTGCGGGGTGTGGCAGCTCAGGCACGTCATCATTTTCAATTTCTGCGGATCGGTGGGATCCAACACGCCGCCCACAGGATGCCCTGTCTGTGGATGTCCCCGACCTTTGTCGTCCAAAAGCACCACGAACAATTGACTCAAATAGTTCTCCGGCAGGCGGACGGCTCCGTCGAAAATGGTTATGTCGCTGCTATCGGCTACCTTCGCGCCTTTTGCATTCGGGCGGTGGCAGGTGAGGCAAAGAGTGTTCGTATCGGCGACGCGTAACAGGTGTTCGTGGTCGCCGCCGTGAGGCGTATGGCAAACGCTGCATCCCTGCTGGTACGCGGGCTGGTGCAGGACCTTCTGGGTCTTTTGAATCTCCGCCTGGTCGGAGTGACAGGTTTCACAGACGGCCACGGGGTTGGGCCGGACAAATCTGGGGAAGCTGCCGGCGTGCGGGTTGTGGCAGTCGGTGCATTCGCCAGCCGCGCCGGGATGCTGCACCTTCGCCTTCTCGATCTGCTCGGCCTTGTCGGAGTGGCAGGTGACGCATATCTCCTTGGCGCTGGCCTGGGTCAGGACAACCTTGCCGTCCTTGGCGGGCTGATGGCAGGTGTCACAGGATTTGTCGGCGAAGGGCTGATGAAGGTACTTCTGCATCAGCTTAGGCGATTTTGAATCGTGCGGATCATGACACGAAGTGCAGCGGGCTCCCGCGAAGGGCTGGCCGTGGTGAGTCGCGACCAGCTTCGGATCCTTTGTGTCATGGCAACCGAGACACAGGTCAGGAACGGCCTTGGTGAGGTGAAAATCAAATTCCTGCTTGCCGATTTCGCCCACCTTGTGAGTGACGTGACAGGCGTCGCAACCCATGTCGAGAGCGGCATGGCGGCTGCCCTTGTCGGGCACCTTCAGGCCTTGCTCATGACAGCCGAGGCACAGGTTATCGGCTTTGCCTCCGGTGGGGGGCTTGAGCAGCAGGTGCTCGTTGGCCGAAGTGTGGGCATCGTGACACTTGAGACAATCCTGGGCGGCGGGAGCGTGAACCTGACGCATGTTCGCAGCAGTGGGTTGCTTGTCTGTATGGCATTCGAAGCAGAGGGTTGCAATCCTCGCCGTTTTCAGGTTCACCCTGGTCGTATCGGTCGTGTTCCGGATGAGGTGACAGGTCAGACATCCCATACCCACCGCCGGGTGGATGTTCTTTCCTTTTGTCTTGTCTTCGTGGCACTCAATACACTGAGGCGTGTCAGTGCCCTTTGCGAGTTGAACGGGGTGGACGCCTGCAAATGCGCAGCGCACCGAAACGGGGAGGAATAAGAGCAGCGCCAGGAGCAGAGAGATATTGATCGCGGTCGCGACCTCTTGCTCCCCGTCTTTGCCTGACAGTGTGCGATCGTTTAATACTCGCCTGATCATTGGGCCTCAGGTTACAATGAGGTTGGCGAGCAACAGTATGCGCACGTTGTTTGCCAAGAGGGCCAAGGCTGAGGCGTTCGCTCCTAAAGAATTCCCCGGCTTTGGACCTTATGCCATATCAAGAGGTTTGAATTCTTGATAGGGAGTTAAGCAACTATAACTACCTCCGGTGATTGGCCGAGGGTTCCTCCTCGGCCTTTCATCGGAGTTCATTTGACCTCTCATATGATCGTGCAAAGCGCGCTAACAACCTTGCTGGCCCCCTACCCGTTGAGGCCGACAACAGCTTCGATCGTGATTGTTGTTCCGACGCTGACCGGAATCGTTGTACCCGAAACATACGGCGTACTGCCGTTCGCGCAGGTTCCGTTCGTTGTCCCCAAGCCCGGCGCAGTACCGTTGGTGGTGTAGCAAATCGTCACACCAAACGCGGTGTCCGCCAGCTTGATATCTTGCTCTTCGACTTATGCATACTGCATGGCTGGCTGAACTTTCGGACTTTCCAGGTGCACCTTTTGCCCCTCATGGCATTCGAGACACAGCGTCGTGGGAGCCCGCTGTACGGCCACTTCCTCCGTGTTGAGCAACGACATTAAAGAGCACCTTGCTCGCCGTCCAGCTATTCTGTCGCAGGGAGGGGTGAGAAAAGATATAACTGATGGAATATAATAGATTTACAGTTTCTTGATTCCGGCTTCGACTGCCCCTATATGGAAACCGCGAGCTTCGCAACGCGAGTTGTACTGTGCCATTACACGCGGTCGTGCGTGGAATTCCTCCCCCCTGAGCAACCTCGGGCCTGAATCTTAAATATTAAGTGGCCCACTCAAGACCCGTTTGAGGGTGTTCTGCCCCGGCGGCGATCTCGCTGACGGCTGGCGGATTCGCTAGCTTCACGCCGTTTTGTTGGCATTGCGCTGGACGTATACACGCCGGATCCCTCGACGATGCAGTGACCTCGATCTGGCGACGCCGCGCCCCATCACCAGAGCCTGTGAGCGGCGTCACCAGCACCCGGTGATGTGTCCCGAACTCGTGGCGCTACTTCTCGCGTCTGTACAAATACCCCGACGAAAGCTTCCGCCGTGCTTCGCATCCACAGAAATCGCTGGCCATCGCGGACGAAGAATCGGGGTTGGTGGCGGCGGAGCGCGCACTGCATTCGCTGGGATTCAAACCGGAGCGGGTGGTGCGCGAAGACCACTTCGGAATTTTCGCGGAACGACACCGAATCTCCGAGCTCGCGGTGTATATCGTCCACGCCAGCCTGCTGCTCATTTTCTTTGGCACGCTCGTCGACGGTCTTTGGGGTTGGCGTGGATATCTCAGCCTGAATGAAGGGCAGAGCTCCAACGTCTTGTTCACCCGCTCGGCGTCCGCACCAATGAGTATTTGCATACGGGAGCGATCACAATGCCGTGCCTAGACTTGACTCCCGCATTTGTCAGTGCATAATGTGTTGACTCTGAATCGGGAGGAGGCCCCGTATGCCGCACTTTGTAATGCTGCTCCGCTACACCCAGCAAGGAATCGCGAAAATCAAAGAAAGCCCGGCAAGACTCGATGCCGCGAAAAAGGCTGCCGAGAAGGCTGGCGGAAAGGTTCACGCTTGGTATTTGACCATGGGGCAGTATGACGCTGTGTTGATCTCCGAATTTCCCAACGATGAAGCCGGGGCCAATTTTGCCCTGTCGGTGGGGGCACTCGGCAATGTGACCACGGAAACCCTTAAGGCTTTCACCGAAACCGAGTACCGCAAGATCGTCGGCGGTCTATCTTGATGCCTCGGCGAGAATAGTTTGGGTGGCGAAAAATCGTCCTGTCGGTCATTGACTGTGCTCTGGGTGCTTATCCGCCCCCTGCGATGGGTGGCAACCGCTTCCACTCACGGAGGCGGAATTTGGAATGGCTGCATGAGACGACCGAAACACCCTACTGAATTGGCGGAAGGAAGAACAGGTTCAGTGGTTTATGAAGTTGTTTCGGCAAGAACAGTGTGAGCAGCAACCGTCTCGTGGTCGAGATCGGTGAGACCACTACCGACGATGACTAACCTATGAAAGAGCAATCCCATCCCGATCTTGTTCAGTTCGGGTTTGGCCACGTTGTACAGGACGAGGCCTGCTAGTGCTGACGGGCGCACAAGGCCGAAAGGGAAGCCCTCTCCTCCGTAGTACCCGCCGCTCTGATCCACAAACATGAACGACACCCGGCCGTCCCTTACCTTCACAGACCTTGCGCTGCAAGCCTCCGCATCCCGAATCACCCACCGTTCACTAATCCACGACGACAAAGCACCGACGACGACAAATAGCAACACACGACAGATCATGAGGAAGACATAACCGTGGTAGCTGAGGTCAGACAAAAAACGGTCGAGCAAGCTAAACTTCCAGACAGTCCCGTTGGCGGCCGTTACGATCAAAAAGGCTAGAGCCAAAAAAGTTGGTCCAAACAAGAGCCACAAACGGGCTAGTTCGACCTTCACCGTTAGACGGTTGTGCTCCAAACAGAGATTGCGATCATGGTCGGCGAATCGCACAGTCGTGCGAACATAAAACAACTCTTTGTGCGGGCGTAGGGAAAAGCCCAACGCAACAACGACAACCACAACCACTGTCAGAGCACCGACTCCCGCGATCACGGATTCATAGAGGGGCAAGAGCAGTGCTGCAACCCGCAATCACAGTCCTTCGCGAAAAACGTTGACTGCAAACTTTACCGCCACCGCTGCGGCACCAACCACGAGGATTTGCCACATTTTCATTTACCGGATCGCGCTTGAGTCCACAGACTGCTGGGCGTCCCGAAACAACGGACTCGGTTGCCGAGCCGAAGACCATGCCGCGCAAAATCCATGAGAACCTTCGCCCAAAACGAACCGCTGACCGAGGCGGAACTTGACCGCCTCCGAGACTTCCTCAAAAGCTGCAAGGGCGGGCAGGCGATGAACGTCGAGCAACTCGACGGATTCTTCGCCGCCCTCATCGCGGGACCGGAGATCGTGATGCCGAGCGAATACTACGGGCGAGATGTCGGACGCCTGCGAGTTCGGCAGCCTCGACGAAGCCAACGACATCTTGGGACTGATGATGCGGCACTGGAACGACATCGCCGGGACGCTGTTCAAGGGCGAATCTACGTGCCGCTGCTGCTGGAGGACGAAAACTGCGTGGCGCACGGCAATGACTGGGCACACGGCTTCATGCGGGGCACGCTCATGCGGCACGACGGCTGGACTGAGCTTACGGATGACGAAGAGCAGGACGGCAGATGCCTGATCCCGATGATGATGCTCCATCACGAGCACGACGAAGACCCGGAGATGCGCCCCGAGCCAATCAGCCCGGAGCAGCGGGAAAACATCAAGGATCACATGGCGGCTGGGCTGGTGCAGGCGTATCGGTATTTCCGGGAGCATCGGCAGGTCAATGCGAGTGCACACAAGAGGGAGCCTCGGCGCAATGCTCCCAAGGTCGGGCAAGTTAGGCTGCTGAGGGTGAAGAGGAAGCGAAAGACAGCGGTCGGATTGCGACCGCGTGTACACAGCAACGTACACAACCTGTACACACAAGCAACCTTTCCGGCAACAATTCATTTTCCCAAGATTCGTGGAAAGTTTATCAGGCTCCATGCAAACCCGTGATTCGCCAGTCAATAGCCGTGCTTCGCATCGAAAGTCTCAGTAAACATGCGAAAATGGAAAGGGCTTGACAAGTTCTTACGTAACCTTGTCGCAGCCGTGCTAGCCTGTCTACAGTTGAGCGCAGGCGAATATCGTTCGCAGGGGTCAATCTACATTCATGGATTTCACAGTGAAAGGGAAAGCTCTCCGCACCGGTTTACTGGTTCTTGCCGTCAGTCTCGCCGTCACTCTTTTGAGCACCGCACTGCTGGCCTCCGGGCCCTGGCAGGTGTTGGGTCCGGACGGCGGCGATGCGCGCAGTCTGGCTTACGACGCGCACAATCCGGATCGCATCCTGCTCGGCACCAGCACCGGCCAGATGTTTGCTTCGAACGATGGCGGACGCACCTGGTCGCGCCTGGCGCGCCTGGGCGGCGATGACTACGTGCTCGACCACATCACCATCGATCCGCGGGACTCCAACCGTATTTATGTGTCGGCATGGAGCGGATCGAGCCAGCAGATCGGCGAAGTTTTCCGCACGCTCGATGGCGGCCGCACCTGGGAGACGCTGCCCGCCATGCACGGCAAATCCATCCGCGCCCTGGCGATGCACAAGGGTGATTCCAAAGTAGTGGTGGTCGGCGCGCTCGATGGCGTCTATCGCAGCACAGATGGCGGCGATACGTGGGATCGCCTCTCGCCCGCGAACTCCGCCGACATCAAGAATATTGAGTCGGTCGCAGTCGATCCCAAAGATCCCAACACCGTCTATGCCGGAACCTGGCACCTGGCCTGGAAAACTTCCGACGGCGGCGCCAATTGGCAGCATATTAATAAGGGTATGATCGACGACTCCGATGTCTTTTCCGTCATCGTCGACCATGCCAACTCCTCGGTCGTTTTCGCCAGCGCCTGCTCGGGAATCTACAAGAGCGAGAACGCGGGCAACCTGTTCACTAAGATTCAGGGAATTCCGTTTTCGGCGCGCCGCACCCGCGTGCTCAAGCAGGATCCGACGAACGAAAATATCGTTTACGCCGGAACCACCGAAGGCCTGTGGAAGTCGACCGATCTGGGCAAGGTGTGGAAGCGTGTAAGCAATCCCGAGGTGGTCGTCAATGACGTACTCATCGATCCGCGGGATTCCAATCGCGTACTGCTCGCCACCGACCGCAGCGGCGTAATGGCCTCGAGCGATGGCGCCTCCAACTGGGCCACTTCCAACCGCGGCTACGCGCATCGTTATGTATCGTCGATCCTGGCGGATAACAAAAATGCCGGCACGCTCTACGTGGGCGTGGTCAACGACCGCGAATACGGCGGCGTGTTCTATTCCCATGACTCCGGGCAGAACTGGCAGCAGAAAGCGGCCGGGCTCGGCGGAAAAGACGTTTTCGCGCTCAAGCAGGCCTCGAGCGGAAGGCTGCTTGCCGGCACCAACCATGGCGTGTATTCGCTGGAGCCGAATGCCAGCGGATGGCATTCCATGAACGTGGTCGTGATCGAGCATACTTCGAAAGTCACACGCAAAGGTTCGAACAAAGCGGTCACCAAAACCAGCATAGAGAAGAAGGAGCTGGTATCGCGCGTCAACGATCTGGAGCTCGGCGATCTGGAGCACGGTTCCGGACGCTGGCTGGCGGCAACGACCAGCGGCATCTACTCGAGCGCGGACCAGGGCAAAACCTGGAAGGGCGGACCGATTCTGGGAGAGCTGGATTTCGTTTCGGTGCGAGCTAAAGGTTCCACGGTGGTCGCGGCTACACGGTCCAGCGTGCTGGTCTCGAATGACAGCGGCGCGACCTGGAAACATGCCGGTCTGCCGTCGTATTTGGTAGGCATCCGCAACGCGGCAATTGCTTCCGAGGGCCAGATCATGATCGCCGCCCGCGAAGGCGCATACCGCAGCGGAGACGGTGGCGCGACCTGGGAGCATATCGTCAACGGCCTGCCCGCCAAAGACATCACTTCCGTCAGCTTCGATTCCACCCACAAGCGCCTGCTGGCCACCAGCGACGCGAGCGGCGTGATCTTCGAAAGCCGCGACGGTGGACGTTCCTGGCAGCGCGGTCCGGACAGCGGATTCCCGCTGCGCCGGGTCAGCGTGATTGGCGGACGCTTCGTGGGCGCGACTCCATTTGATGGCGTCATCCTGCAACCGGAAAACGAATCCATCAGCGCCGTCACAGCGATCGGTGGCACCGAGTAAGACTAAACTTCGACCTGAAACACGAGCCGGGGAAGCGGAAACGCTTCCCCGGTTTTTCTTTGATCCGGTTTTTTTGATCCTGGTTTCTTTGATCAATCACACTCGAATCGAGTGTCGAAACGGCAATTCGCTATTTGTTCGCCTATATGCTAAACTTGCCCGTCCCCCGAGGAGCGACGACGATGCGCAAAGCGCCCCACCACCTTGCAATCAGTCACCTGAAGAAATCCGACCCCGTGATGGCCGCGATTATAGAGCGCGTAGGGCCGTGCCGCATGCAGTTTGATGAGCCCACGTTTCATGCCCTGGCCGAGGCGATCCTCTATCAGCAGTTGAACGGCAACGCGGCCGTGACCATCTTCAATCGCTTCACCGGCCTTGCCGGCGACCCACTGACGCCGCAGGGCATTCTCAAACTGACCGATGCCGAAATGCGCGGCGTCGGGTCGTCGCGGCAGAAGACGGCGTACCTGCGCGATCTCGCCGAGAAGACCGCGGCCGGCCTCTTGGAGTTCGAACGCCTGCCGGAATTGCCGGAAGAAGAAGTGATCGCGCATCTTACTCAAGTCAAGGGCGTCGGCGTCTGGACGGCGCACATGTTTCTGATGTTCACCTTGCGGCGTCCGGATATTCTTCCGGTCGGCGATTATGGTGTGCAGGCTGCCATCAAGAAGCATTACAAGAAACGTAAATGGCCTAAGCCTGCTGTGATGCTGAAGATCGCTAAACCTTGGGCTCCTTATCGGTCGATTGCTTGCTGGTATCTTTGGAAGAGCCTAGATATTAAGACGGTCGAAAAATAAACTTCAGGTTGCGCGGGTGCCCCGTCCTTGTCGCGTTTTTTGCGACAGGGCGGGGACTTTGACTTTGACAGTCGCGCAAGGGCCGCGAGGAAATTTTAGGGGGCTGGCCCAGCCTTTCACTTCATTCTGCTTGTGGCTGGGGGCTGGCCCACCCCTTCCAACGTTCTAACTCCGAGGGTGCCCCGTTCCTGTCGCGTTTTTTGCGACGGGGCGGGGACTTTGACTTTCCCAATTGTGGAATAACGATGAAAAACTTTAGCGGCCATGCTCTTCGCAGCCCAAGCTCTGGGGTTACGATGCAGACATGCCTTGGGGCCTCAAGCGTTTTCAGCAAGCACGCTGTCTGCACTTCGTGACGTTCAGCTGTTATGGACGCTCTCCGCTCCTCGGCACCGCCCGCGCCCGCGACATCTTCGAACAAACTTTCGAGCAGACGCGACAGTGGTATGGATTTTACGTCTCCGGATACGTGGTCATGCCCGAACACGTTCATCTGCTGATGAGCGAACCGGAACGGGCGAAGCTTTCCGTAGCGCTGCAGATGCTCAAGCAGAATGTGGCGCGGCGCTTGCGCTCGCCGGAGGGCGGCCTGTTGTGACAGCCGCGATATTACGATTTCAATGTCTGGAGCGAGGCCAAGCGGATCGAGAAGTTGCGTTATATGCACCGAAATCCAGTGAAGCGCGGACTGGTGCGGAGTCCGGAGGACCAGGCGTGGAGCAGTTTTCGTCACTATGTCTCGGGCGTTGAAGGGGTGGTGGAAATTGAGTCGCAGTGGACGGCGCGGAAGAGAGAACAGATGGGAGTCGTGGTGGGGATAGGAAGTCAAAATCCCCGCCCTGTGTCTGCAAAGAACGCAGACACAAGGACGGGGCACCCTCGGGAGTGAGATTAGGACGGGGCGCGCCAGCCCCCACCCGGCCGAGTGGCCCGCCCGGCAACATCAGTGTTTCTGCGCGTCAACATAGGAGCGCAAAACTGCGTTCATGCGCGTTAGATGGCCTGCGCCTTGTCTCTTGAACCATTCGAACACGTCGCTGTCAACGCGCAGATGGACGGAGGTCTTACCGCTCGGCATGACGACCCGGGCGTGTTTCCAGAAATCTTCGCCGACGGCCGGCGCTTCCGGCGCGTTGGCGCGTGTCTTACTTGCGCCGCGGGCGGCTTTTCTTTTGATCGCGCTCAGCGAATATCTCACGATAGTATTTTTCTGCGTCATAACGGTTTGCTTTCCTTGCGCTGATGATACACAAATGTGTACACAGCAGGCGACGCCACCAGAATTTTTCATCACAATCATCCGGTGAGCGCCATCACACCCTCCCCACCCGCCCGATGTGACAATGAATTCTGACCGGCAAAGCCGGACAGCCAGTACTCTTTGATAAACCGAGGTGTTCAGCGTGTGAGAGCGAGCCCAGCGTCGGAGAGGCACGATTCCTCCCCAAACCGCCCCAAAACGGGAATTTAGGGCAAAAATCGAGCTTAAGTCCTTGTTCCGGAATATTTTGCAAGCAAGTCCTTATTTTTGAATATTTTACGTGAAATTGGGGGGGGGGGGGGGGGGGGGGGGGGGGGGACGTAATCTACGGGGTAATATCCGAACGGTAAACACGAAAGAATGAAGTCAAGCCAGAAGTAAAATAAAAAACCCTCTCGGCCATCCGAGAGGGTTTGCGAACTGGTGGGAGAAACTTATGCCGCGCGCACGACGTTGCCCGCCTGAAAGCCCTTGGGGCCTTTGAGCAGATCGAACTCGACCGTCTCGCCTTCGTTCAGCGAGCGGTAGCCGTTCTCCTGGATGGCGGAGAAATGCACGAACACATCCTCACCCGTGGAGCGCTGGATGAATCCGTATCCTTTCGCCCCGTTGAACCACTTCACAGTACCCTTCTCTCTCACAAAGAAACTCCTTTCCCCTCATCGCTAAGAATTATTCTTCCGTCGCTTGTCGATTTGCCCGATGCGGGCACCCCCTCGAAACGACGTGAGAATTTTTTACTGGCGTTGCCGCGTGCGGGCGATGACCGCACCAACAGAAACGGCTCCCCTGCATCTCGTCAAACAGTTGCCTGCGACGAAATGCGGCGAAGCCGCGAAGACGAAGGCGCGATTTCCGACTGCTAACACAGCAACGTCAATCCTGCTAGGCACTCGCCAATCGGGCCCGAGTGACGAGCAGAAGATAATAGCAGGAAGACGCCAGTTGGCAAGGACGAAGTTGCGGAGAATAAACGGGGAACGAACATGACCTTGGATCATAACCCGGCCGGTAGCAGTTACAGCACGGCTTAAAGAGGCTGCGGAAAAAGTCTTTCGAAGTGAAGAAAGCGTCCCTCAGGCGCTGAAGCGCGGACACATTCTTAGCGGCTTAGCGGCACGAGTGGAACTCGTGCCCTTCCCGAACCCCTCCCGAACCGAGTTTTTCCGCAACCTCTGAAGCCGTGCCCTTTCAAAGCAGAATCCGTGGCATTTCAAGGCAGAATCAAACTGGGCCAGTACGCGAAGATCGAGCCTCGACGGAAAGCCGTAACTATTTGATAATATTTGAGAAACGGTCTCTTCGATTAATGTCTTCAATCACTCCCACCGAGCTTCGCGAACAGAACGGCGCGGCCGAATTTCGCGCGGCTCCGGCCGAGGGCCTCATGCGCTCGACCGCGCGTTATCTGCTCCGGACCGAGGTGCACACCTTTGCTTTCTCTGTCGCCGCCAACTCCATTCTCTCCTTCTTCCCCTTCCTGCTGTTGCTGATGACGCTGATCCGCTACGTTTTTCATTCCCGGGTGATGTACGGCGTCGTCGAGAACTTATTGCGCGACTATCTTCCAACCGGCCAGGAATTCGTGATCCGAAACTTGAATGCGCTGGTTGGTGCGCATCACCGGGCGCAAGTGTTTTCGCTGGCCATGCTGCTGATTACTTCCACCGGAATTTTTCTGCCGCTCGAAGTTGCGCTGAACCGCGTCTGGGGATTTCGCAACAACCGCTCTTACCTGGGAAATCAGTTGATGTCGCTCGGACTGGTGTTTGCCTGCGGATCGCTCGCCCTGCTCTCGGTGGGATTGACAGCGGCCGGAAACCTGGCCATCTTGAAGAGTGCGCTGCACGGCTACGGCCACTGGTATGTGCAACTGGTGGACTTTCTGATCATGAAGATTTCTTCGATCGCGGCCAGCATTGCCATCTTCTTCCTCGTCTACTGGCTGTTGCCGAATGGCAAGGTGCCGGCCCTGGGAGTCCTGCCGGCGGCGGTGCTCATGGGATTGCTCTCCGAGGCGTTGAAGTATGTATATGTCTTCGCGCTGCCCCGGCTGAATTTCGCCGAAGTGTATGGGCCGTTCGCGATCTCGGTCAGCCTGATGTTCTGGGCATTCCTGTCGGGGATGCTGCTGCTGACGGGAGCCCATCTCTCGGCGCGAAAGATATTGCGGGGCTGAAACAGGCTTAGGGAAGACTGCGTGTCTCGGATCAGAAGCAATCGCGGATGTCGATGCCGCGCCCGATGGCCGAATTTTCGCGCAAGCGCCCTACTGCACCGTCACCTTGATGGTCACCGAGTTGACTCCTGCCGTCGAGGCCGTAATGGTGACCTTTCCCGCATTCGGGCCGGTCGTGTACTGCGCAGTGGCGTTTCCATTCGAACCAGTGACGACCGAAGTAGCAACGAAAGTCCCGCCCGCGCCGTTATCGGTGAAGCTTACGGACACTCCTGGCACGCCAAAACCTGTAGCATTCACCACCTTCACCACGAAAGGCGCTGCCAGTGGCGTATTCGGCAGCGCCGTTTGATTGTTCCCGGAAATAGTGCTCATACGCACCGGTGCGCCCACCGTACTGGTTTCGCTGAACAAAGCGCTGGTATAACCTGGACTGGAGCAAGTAATCGCCACCGCGCGCGCCCGGGCGGGGAGTTGGTAACTGTACGTTACCGTTCCTGTTGCATTCGTCGTTTGCGTTGCGCTGGGCGTGAACACCCCTCCCACACCCCCGTCCTTGCAGGTCACCGATATGCCGGTCAGCGGCCCAGAACCGTAGGCCGAGGCAGTAGTGGCCCGCACACTCAACGCCACGGGCAAAACGGTTTTCTCCACACCTGTCTGGTTATTGCCCGTCACCACGGAGAGCACAGGCAACAGTCCATAGACCTGCAGAGCGGTTGTTCCTCCGATATAGACCTTGCCGTTGGAGATGGTTGGAGTTGCGAATCGTATGACGGGAAGCAAGTGGTCGCGCGACTTCAGCGCTTGTGTGCTGTCGTAGAACTCGTTTGCGAGATTCGTGGGATCGAAGGCGAACAGGGCCGGATTCGTGTGCCGTATCGCCCAAAGGATGCCATTGCTGTCTCCGCTCGCGGTAATCGAGGTAGAAGCCGGACCAGCGCCGCCGAAGGTCATCGTGGTTTGAGAAATCGGCTGCGTCGTGAGCAGTCCGTTGACCAACGCGAACTGCTTGATATGGTCCAGTTCTCCAGCCACATAGACGCTGCTGTTCCAGTACGTAGGCACGCCCGTGAGCTCGTCGACCACAGCCTCGGGAATGGACTGGATGACGTCGTCGTCATCCGAGGAGTACTTCCCCAAGTCATCGCGGTTAACCAGGTAAAGAGTGCCCTGTTTCCCTCCCGCAACCAGTTCGCGGGGGAAGAGGCCGGGCTGCTCCGGCAGAATAAGCGCACCCGACGAACCCAGATCCAGGTCCTGTTGCGAGAGCTGCAGTTGGTTGTAAGGCGTGAAGTAGTCGAGCACCGTCAGGACGTCGTCGTTCCATCCCATCTTGAGCACGCTGTCGCCAAAGTCGTTAGACCCCGTGGGCCCGTCGTAGGTCCCGTTCGCGGTAACCACATAAATGTAGCCGTCCTCGTCCGCCGCCGGACCGCTGCCGCCTTGCCAGATCGAAGCGCGAAAACCACCGGGAGTCACCAGGAAAGCGGACTCCTGTTTCAGAGTTTGGGAGTTGTAGGCAAAGAGCCAGCCGTTGTAGGCGTATTCGTCGCAACCGTTTCCGCCAAATGCAATATAGACAACGCCGTTCTGCAGCAGCAACGCCGGACGCTGCAATTGAAGGATCGGGTTGAAAGTTCCCGACCCGTTGCTGGACGGCGCCGTGCCCGTGATGACCACTGGCCCACCCAACCGTTCGTTGCCCGAAGTGACGTCCAACGCATGCAGGCTGAACTGGCGCACCGCGCTGCTTCCTGTCCCGGTCACCGTCTTGGCCACAACGTATAGCGTGGTCACGCCCGGGTCGATCACCGGCGTGCCCGTGATGCCGATTTCGGTGTAGTGCGTCCCGGTACAACCCCAGTCGGCGATCGGATCGGGCGTCCCGCCATCGTTCAGGCTCACCGACCATAGGGGAGAAGCGTTATTGCCCAGCGCGCTGTCAGCATCAAAGGCGTACACACTGTTGTTCTGCGTGGCGACGTAAACCACATTGTGCGTCTTGCCGTCGTTCATCAAAAGCTGACTGGCATAGAGCGGTTGTCCGGCGATGACGCCGTCGACGCTCTGCGTGAAAAGCTTTCCGAAACTACTCACGTTGACGTTTGCGGGCGTCAGCCGGGTCTCATTCGGATTCAAGCCCGACCGGGCGTTGTCGTTGTGCTGCGTCAAAACATTGTTCTGAACATTGTTCTGAACCCAAGCCAGGGGAACTCCCAGGCAGAGCACGAAAAAAAAACCGGCCAACCTTGTAATCGGCTGTGGGCGGGCTATACGGCTTGCCACTCGATGATTCATAGTTTCAGCATTCCGATTTTGCGACCTGGAAGAGACAGCTTTGATAGGCATGAATCTCTCCTCACCCCATGGAGATGGCATGAGCAAAAATCTTACTAAGCACATTTCAAGAGTTATACGCGCACTTTTCACAACAATTAGTGCACTTGGCCCCACAGCAGATATTGAGCAGTAGTTAGCCCTAGGAATCGAACTCATTTTTCCATATCTGGAGCCGAACGACAACCACCAAAGCTATATGAATTGCAAATTAGGGGGACTCTGATTAAGTCATAGCGGTCCACGGAGATTGGATCACGGCTCGTGGTCGAAATTCCCTGCAACACCGCTGGTGGCGCGGGCAGAATGCATAGAGCTGGTTTCATAAATGTCTCTCCGCTCGGAAGGCCGTCCCTCAGGGGCTAGAGCCCGCATTTTTCCAAGCCCTGGACGGCACGGCTGAAGCCGTGCCCTACCCAAAACCGATCTATGAAACCAGCTCTAGGTCCTTCCCCTTCGGCTGCGCTCAGGGTCAGGATGACAGTGGTAATGTTTTAGACTTAAATCAGAGATTTCTTAGAAATAACAAATTACAAATTCTGCAATTTCCATCGCGTTGCCGACTGCGGAAACGTCTTCTCAATAAATCCGAATACCACCCTCGGACGCACGATGAAGATGGGTTCTCCCATGCTCCGCGGATCCATCTTGTATTTCTTCTTGTAGGCGTTCGCAACCCGCTCCAGCGCCGCCGCATCATCAATTGGAGTCGCCAGCCCCTCAACGACCACAGCTTCCGCGGCATCGTCGTTCGCAATCGTGCACGCGGGATTGGCGGCGAGGTTTTGACCTTTGCGGGATTTGCGTCCGGTCGAGAAGAAGAAAGCGTCGTCCAGCCACCCCCCCACACCGGCATCACATGAGGACGTCCCTGACTGGCGTGAATTGTGGCCAGCCAAAACGTCCGGCAGTGGCTCATTTTTCGCGCAACCCAAGCCCACGGGAGCAGCCCCTTGCCGTCTTCAGCTCCGACAATGCCGTAGCCGGGCGCGGACGGACGATCCGCCTTGGGTTGAGACTTGGCTGGACGTTTGGAACTGGTCGGTCGCTTCGCCATGTTTAGAACTCTCCCAGACTCGTGGGGCCAGACACTCGCCGGCTTACGCGGGCAAGAATGCCCGCGCCACACGTGCTACTTCTTCAATTCCTGCACTGCCCGGTAAGCCTGATCGACGGCGCAGTCGAGGTAAGCGTACGCGTCCGCATCCGCGTTTGCGATCGCCAGCCGCCCAAACGGTTTGCGCGCCACCTGGCACGGCGTCTCATTCTCACTGCCTTCCAGCCAGAACTGGTCGAATAGGGAATTGTATTCATACGCGTAGCCGTGCGGCCAGCGGTTGACCGTGATTTCCAGGATGTCGCGCGCCGGGTCGAATCCGCCCGGACCGAGCATCCGCGCCAATTGCTCGCGAATGTTGCGCTCGTAGGTTTCGAAGGTCGTGCCATAGAGCTGGATGCGTCCCAGCTTATGCTGCTCGCGCGCCGGGTGTCCCGGCTCGCAGGCCGCCTTCATCATGTGCACCACGATCGGCTCGTCGGGCTTTTTCGTACATTCGTAGCCGCCGATGCTGACGGGAATATCGAGGTTCACGCCGGTGTGGTACATGCCGGGCACGTAAATCGCACTCGTGCCCAGCTTCTGGAAGGCAGTCCAGTTGCGAATCAAGACGTTGTTATAAAGCAGCGGAACTTTCTGTGCCGAAGCCAGAGCTCGTTTCTGCGCCTCCGGCAATTCCTGCGCGATGTACGGAATCACCACATGCCAGCACGCCAGAATGCAGTTCGCGGCCCGCACCGTCTTGAGCTTATTCTCGGTAAAGTAGCTGACTTCCACTTCCTTCGCCCGGGACGGATTGCCCCTGTGGTTCACCTTGACCACCGTGCTGTTCAGCCGGATGCGCATCGCAGAAGACGGTTCGTCGAGCTTTGCGTAATCAGCCTTCGCCAGCACCACGCCGGTGGCTGAGTTTCCCTGAAGCGCCGCCGGCATCAGCTTGCGGACCAGCAATCGGGCGATGGTGGCCGCACCGTCGGGATGGTGAAAGAAATATTTTTCCGCTTCGTCGTTGTGAATGCAGTCGCGGTTCATCCCCTTGCCCGGTGTGGGATCGAGTTTGAGGCCTTGGAACCCCGGCAACCCCAGGCCCCACGCGTCCTGCGCGGCAACCGCATCAATGCCCACGCCGAACAGTGGGTGCGGGAAGGCCTGCAACAACTTCACGATTTCGTCGCTCACCCCGGCCATTTCGGTCAGGTATTTCGCATAGCTCATGCGAGCCAGGCGCGCCTTCTTTTCATCGGAGCTGAGGCTGGGGAAATAATCTTTATCCCCAGTGAGCAGGCGCTCGAAATCTTGCTTGGCTTTCGCCGAGAGCGGAGCCTCCTTGAGAAAATCTTGCAGGCTCCCTTTGGCCTGATCGCTGAGGCCGCTTTCATCTTCTCCAGTGTGCACCGCGTTCACGACCAGCTTGTCGGCCCCAAACGTTTCCCGGTCGAAGAAAATCCGCGGCTTCATACCCAGAGAACGGTAGAGATCTTTGCTGACATATTTGTGATACGACGGTACATCAATACCGAGTTCTTCGATCAGAGCCTTGGCGACGGCGCTATAGGGTGCCGGGCTTTCAATGGAATACGTTCCGCCGAATCCCAAAATCGTGCGGCCGCCCGCGCGGAATTCGTTGCGCTTGGCGTGTCCGCCGAAGTCATCGTGGTTCTCAAGAATAAGGACGCGCGCTTTGTCGCCGGCGGCCTTGCGGAAATAGTGCGCCGCGGCCAGTCCGCTCAGCCCTCCGCCGACGATGACCAGGTCGTAGGATTCGCCTGTGTCCACGGCCTTTGGAGCACTGCCCCAAAAAGCGCCGTCGGCGACTTTGTGCATGGTTTCGAATGACCCGGCGTGATCTCCGCGCAGGCCAGTCTTGCCGGGAGGATAGTAACCTGGGAGGTCCTGCGCTTCGAGGTCGGCGGCCACCGCCGCCCACATTTCAGGAGGAACGATGCCGTGAACGGCGGCCGCTCCCACGGTGAGCGCGACTCCATTCAGAAAATCCCGGCGCGTGATCTTCGCACCCATCCCCAGTGCTCGATCCCGTTCGTTTTTCCGATCCGACGACACAAATTCGTCTGACACAAAGCCCTCCAGCAAGGCAGCGCATTATTCCGGCGGTAGAGACGGGGTTTTCCACGTCTACGCAGACGGGGCAAGCGCCGTCTCTACGGGCGGAAGAACGTTGCCGGATGCAAACCGGCACTATCCGATTTTGATCGCCGTATCCGGCGCCTGGAAGGCCACCTTGTGAGTACCGTCGCAGAAAGGCCGGTTGGCGGAAGCGCCGCAGCGGCAGAGGGAAAAGACCGGTTTGCCCGTCAGATCGTACTTGTTGCCATCGGCGTCCACCATTTCAACAACGCCGTTAGGATCGTCTACGCGCAAAGGACCGTTCTTGCGCACCGTAATCGTGACTTGTGCCATGGAAACTCCGTTCGAAATGGGATAGCTTTCAAACTATCGCAGAACAAAAAAAGTTGCCAGTTGCTAGCCGTCAGTTCTCAGTTCTCGGTTCTCAGTTCTCAGAAAAGACAAAGGCGATAGCCCTCCAGGCATGTTCACTTCTCTTTTGCAACTGAGAACTGAGAACTGGGAACCGAGAACTGGCAACCAACTACCGCCACCGGTCCACCGCCTCCCACCACAGCATCTTCAACCACTCATCGAAAGTGACTTTTGCCCATTCGCGGTTCGTCCACCAGGCGTCGCCGAAGCTCTCTGGACCGCGGGCCGCAGCCACGCTGAACTGGTATTGCGGCAGGCGATGGCGAAAGATCAGCAAGGCGCGGCGGGTGTGATAATCGGAAGTCACGATCAGCACCCGATGCGCGCCCAGCGGCTGCAAACATCGGTTCACGTCGCCGGCCTCAGCGTTGGTCGACAATCCGACGATCGGGCAGACCGAGACGCGGTTTTCCTCCGCAAGGCCGTTCACGTATTTCCTCGCAATGTCGGTCAAGGGCTGATCGTAGATCACATCTCGCGTTTGAACATCCAGAAAGACGCGAGGCGCTACTCCCTGGCGCAGCAACTCCAGAGCGCGAGCCGGACGGACCTTTGTCTCCCCAGCCAGCGCCACGATGGCATCGGACTTTCCCGGTTCGTCCACCACCAGAAAGCGCGCCGCCTGGCTGGCGAGCACAATAACGATAAAAACAACCACCAGGAACGACACGATGTGTAGTCGGAAGAATCCCATCTGAGGCGCAGGTTACTGCACTCCGCATGTTACTAAGGAAACCGTTGCATGGTCGAATTCGATTCACCGTAGTAATCAAGATCTGCAATCCGCCCAGCAAAAATCGTATGACGACCGCAGTTTGCATGGCCTCCAATGCTAAAATCATTTTTACCCTATGAGTGCTCAACTCACCGCTTCTTCCCTCTTTACTGAATTGAAGACTCGCATCGATACGCGCCAGGCGCGGGTCGGTATCATTGGCCTGGGCTACGTCGGATTGCCCCTGGCCCTGCTCTACAGCGAGCAGAAATTTCCCGTCACCGGGTTCGATATCGATCAGCGAAAAGTCGATACCCTTGAGAACGGCGGCACCTACATCGTCCGCATCACGTCCCAGGAGATCGCGGCGGCCAAAGCCAACGGCTTCAAACCCACGGCCGATTATTCGCAAATCACCGCCATGGATGCGATCATCATTTGCGTCCCCACTCCGCTCAACGAATATCACGAGCCCGACCTCAGCTACATCACCGACACCGCTCATACCGTAGCGCCCTATCTGCGCGCCGGTCAGATCGTCATCCTCGAGAGCACGACCTACCCCGGTACCACGGAAGAAGTCCTGATTCCGATTCTCGAAAAGGAGAACAAGGCCGGCCTGAAAGCTTCCCGCAACGGAGCCGCCGCCGACAACGAGATCTGGGTCGTATTCTCGCCCGAGCGCGAGGATCCGGGCAACACCCAGGTGGCTCGTCACGACATTCCGAAAGTGATTGGCGGACTCGATCCCCAGGCCAGTGAAATCGCATCGGCGCTCTATGGCTCCATCTTCCGCCGTACCGTTCCCGTCTCCTCGCCCGCGGCGGCGGAGATGACCAAGTTGCTCGAGAACATTTACCGCTGCGTCAACATCGCGCTGGTCAACGAGCTCAAGATGCTCTGCCAGCGCATGGGCCTCAACATTTGGGAGATCATCGAGGCCGCTGCCACAAAACCTTTCGGCTTCCATCCCTTTTATCCCGGGCCGGGTCTCGGCGGACACTGCATTCCGGTCGACCCGTTCTATCTTTCCTGGAAGGCGAAGGAGTTCGATTTCCGCACCCGCTTCATCGAACTGGCGGGCGAAATCAACGTGGCCATGCCATATAACGTGATCGCTTCCACGATCTCCGCGCTCAACCGTCAGAAAAAGGCCATCAACGGAAGCAAGGTTCTGGTGTTGGGCATCGCCTACAAAAAAGATATTGACGACCTGCGCGAGTCGCCCGCGCTCACCATCATCGAACTGCTGCAAAAAGAGGGAGCTGCGGTCAGCTATAACGACCCCTACTTCCCCTTCGTCGGCCGCGGCCGCAAGTACGACCTGCAAATGAAGTGTTCCCCGCTCGACCATCTCGGCCAGTACGACTGCGTGCTCATCGTCACCGACCACTCCAACTACGACTACAAGAAGATCGTCAACGAGGCCCAACTGGTAGTGGATTCGCGTAATGCCACCCGCGGCATCAAGAGCGACAAGATCGTGCATTGCTAGCCAACAATATTCGCCGGACTTTGTCGTCCCAGGCGAAGCGAGGGAGACGGCCCAGCTGCGCTCGGCCTGGACGGGCGAGGGCGCCCGTCCCCACACCAGTGCCCTTGCGCCCTGGGGTGCCGATCCGAAGTTGCTCCCCTATGCTAATATTTCGCCTTGACCTAGAGCAGCGTCCGCGTTGCACGCTGCATCTATACGGTGTGCCGATGGCGGGTTGTCAATGAAAGATACGCTCGGAATCTTGCTCGCTGGAGGCGCCGGCGAGCGCCTCTATCCGCTCACTCGCGATCGCGCCAAACCCGCCGTGATCTTCGGCGGTATCTACCGCATCATCGACATCACGCTTTCGAACTGCGTCAACTCCGGCCTGCGCCGCGTCTTCATCCTCACGCAATACAAGGCGCTCTCGCTGAATCGTCAGATCCGCGAAGGCTGGAATATTTTCGGCCGTGAAATCGGCGAGTTCATCGAGATCCTGCCCCCCATGAAGCGGGTGAGCGAGAACTGGTACATGGGAACGGCGGACGCGGTCTATCAGAACATCTATTCCATCGGAAGCGAGCAGCCCAAGTACGTGATCATCCTCTCCGGCGACCACATCTACAAAATGAATTATGGGCGCATGCTTAAGCAGCACCAGGATGCCGCCGCCGACGCCACCCTCGCCACCCTGGTGACCGACCCGGCTGACGCCCGCCATTTCGGCGTCGTCGATATCGATCACGACAGTCGCATCATCGGATTCCTGGAAAAACCGCAACAGACCGCGCTGCGCTCACCCTACGATCCGACCAAAATTTCAGCATCGATGGGCATCTATATCTTCAACACCGACGTGCTCATTCCCGTGCTCCTCAAAGACGCCGAAGATCCCGATTCCAGTCACGATTTCGGCAAGGATATTCTGCCTAAAATGCTGGGTGACTACCGCGTCTTCGCTTTCAATTTCGTCGACGAAAACAAAAAAGAAGCCCTCTATTGGCGCGACGTGGGCACGCTCGAAGCCTACTACGAAGCCAACATGGACCTGGTTTCAGTGTCTCCCGTCTTCAATCTTTACGATGAGCAATGGCCCATCCGCACCCACCAGCGCCAGTATCCGCCGGCAAAATTTGTGTTTGCCGAAAACGAGCGCATGGGCCACGCCCTGGATTCCCTGGTTTCTTCCGGCTGCATCATTTCCGGCGGCTCCGTCCAGAATTGCGTGCTCTCTCCCGATGTCCGCGTCAACTCCTACTCCGAAATCGAGCACAGCATTCTGTTCTCGCACGTAAACGTGGGACGCAGTTGCCGCATCCGCAAAGCCATCATCGACCGCGACGTGCACATTCCCGAAGGCACCACCATCGGCTACGATGTCGAAGCCGACCGCGAACGCTACTTCGTCACCGACAGCGGCATCACGGTCGTAACGCGCGATTACTCCCTGTTTGAGAACCCCGTGTCCATTGACTACTTCACCAGTGAGTAGTACGTAGGGACAGCCGCCCTCGGTTGTCCAGGCGAGCGCAGCTCGTAAGGGTTTCGTTGTCCATCTATGCATTCAGGGTGGCGGGGCTTCGCCCCGCTGGACAGCCGAGGGCGGCTGTCCCTACGTTTCCGTTACAATTTTCTACTCTATGTCTCTCAGCCTTCGCCGCCTTTTCAAGAAAGAAAAGCAGGAGCGCCGCATCCTGCGCCAGATCGAACGCACTGGCGATCAACTGCAGCCCGAATATCATCGACCGACGCCCGAGTGTCCGCACCCGGAGCGCTGGCGCATGTTCGATTCCATGACCGCCGAGGGCGAGGTGCTCGAATTCCTGCGCACCATCGTCACCACCATCAAGCCCGAACTCGTGGTGGAGACCGGAACCTTTAGCGGCATCAGCACCCTCTGGATTGCCGAGGGACTGAAAGCCAACGGCCGCGGCCGCGTTATCACTTGCGAGTTCGACTACGAAATCTACGAGAACGCCAAGGCGCGAATCCAGGCTTCCGGACTCGCCGCCTGGATCGAGCTGCGCAACGAGTCGAGCCTCGACATGAGAGTCGAAGGCGCCATCGACCTCTTCTTCAGCGACAGCGACATGCCTATCCGCGAGCAGGAAATTCGCCGCTTTTTGCCGCAGATCAATCCTTATGGCCTGATCCTCATGCACGACGCCAGTTCGCATTTGAAAGTCGTCCGCGAAGCCGCACTCAAACTCGAACAAGACGGCTTGATATCGGCCGTGCTCTTGCCCACCCCGCGCGGACTTGTCGTTGCGCAGAGGCGGGAAGGAAGAAAGTAGGGATAGGACGAAGAACGATCCTAGCATCACAGATTCTTTCGGCTTCGCCTAATGCTTCACCAAATCGTCCGCCAGCAAATGTGCTTTCTGCGCCAGCGTATTCGCTCTCCACAAATCTCCTTCCTGCAACGCCGAACGCGCGCCGCCCATATAGTTTCGGATCTGACCCACCGTCTCCTGCTGTCGCGCGTCGAGCCTGCGTCCCGCCAGCAGTTTCAGTTGGCCGTCGGCAGAGCCCAGCAACCGTTCCGCATCCTGGCGCTGGCGGGCGGCTTCCGCCGGAGTTAAGTCGGCCGCAATCTGCGCCGCCGGTTCGCTCGCTCCGCCCTCGCGAACCACAATTCTCCGCGGGCTCCCATCCCGCAACGGAGCGGCGCGCTTACGGCGTTTCGTGTTTGCGCTCGTTGCACCATTTGTCTTCTTCGTTGCCACACCCCCCGAAGCTTTCGACCCCGCATCCGGCGTATTCTCGGTCGCAGCCGCAGGCGGAACTTTGCCGGCAGAATTCGCGGAGTCTGCCGGCTCCTGTTGCTGCGAGGCCATCCCTGCAGCCGGGAGACTCAGCCAAAGCGCAATCGCGAGCCCATAGGTAAGTCGCATAGCCCTGCCAAAAGAATTGTTTCCCACCCTCACCAAGAACGCAAGCAATTGCAAAGGATCGGTCATCAGGCCAGCTGAAAACCGCTGTACTCGGACGACCCGATGGCCCGATGCTCCGATGGCCCGATCTTCTTACGATGGAAAGTGGAAGTGCACGTCGTGCCTGGAGGCGACTGGCGTTCCATCTAGCGTGGCTGGCTGGTAATGCCACCGGCGAAGAGTGGCCTCGATCTTTTCGTCGATCCCGTGGCCGATCGCCTGCACAATTTTGGTTTCGACGACGTTGCCCTGAGAGTCAATGGTCACCTCGATGACGACATCGCCCTGCAGGTCTCGGGGGAGCTCGGCGCGCGCCACGGGAGGATCTGGAAACACGATCGGATACGCGACGTGGACTTCATGGCCGATGATCGGTCCGTCAATCATGGTGCCCAGCGGAGACCCAGCGTGAGAATTGTGGTCGCCGGCTTCCGCGTCAGTCGCGACCTGCGGAGGCTCTGGCGCAGGCTTTGGTGGCTGCGACTGTGGGCGTGGGCGCGGCTTGCTGGCCGGGGGCGGGAATAGCAACTTGGCGGCGTCTGCGGGCGTTTCATCGTTCACGCCCGGTGGCAAGTAAATCAGTTTATAGGTGTGGGCGCCGTCTCCATAGACGAGCCCGGCGGGGCTCAGGTCGATCACCCTGGGATTATGGAACACAATCATGGCCAACACCGTCAGATGCGCGGCCACGGACACTCCGACCGCACAATGGCGCCGGAATGCCGAAGTCATGGGTGGAAGACTCGTTGGCTGAAGACCAGTGAACACGATAATTCTCAGTTTACTGGATTGACGTTCAACGAGGGAAAAGGTTTCGTGGAGCGTCGGAGGTTGCGAAAGACTGGTGATGCGCGCGGCAACGATTCATATGCCGGCCAGTCTAGGCGCCAGCCTGCTGCTCGGCCAAGTCGCCGATGACGGGCAGCTTAAACACCTGTCCCTGGTAAGCCTTGAGCAGCAGAATCAGCCAGATGACAAACAAGAGCAGATTTATCAGCGGCCACAGAAAAAGTGTTGCCCATCCGAGGAATGGGATATGGCTGATGAATGCCATGGCGATCCCGAGCACGGTCCAGGCGATAAAGAAGAAGATGCATTGGAAGGCATGGAAGCGGATGAAGCGCTTCGTGTTGAACGGCTCTAGCACTAGAAAGACAATCGCCGGAATGATGGTCATATAGGCGAGCGCGCCGGCCACGTTATCGCTGAGCCCCGCACCTGCGGGTGCGACCGTGCGCGCGCTTTGGACAGCGCCGCCAGCACACTTCGGACAGGTCGCTCCATCCGCGATCTGCGTTCCGCAGGTTGGACAAAAAGCCACACGGGCCTCCTATGAGAGACGAGAGGCAAGTTATCAGAAGCCGCGCTGGGGCGCAACGGCGGATCGGGTGGCCAGCGTCTTTGCCCGTTCACTATCGTTTCGAGTACGGGATTCAAATCCGACGGAGCAGGGAATTCGCCTTCGCTATTCTCCGTCTCTCGAAAGGCACTGACGATCACCATTTGTTTCGGGACTGCCGTGGTCGGGCACATCACTGATGACGCAGACGCTGGATGCAGGATCCCCGTTCCCTCCGATGGCAAGCGCAAAGCCGACAGTGACTACCCCGTCCGGGTCGGCGGCAGCGCGAATCCGATCTTGCTGCGGCGACTCGGCGGAGGGTTCATCAGCTTCTTGATAACCTTGATGATTTCCTGGATCGTGCCGTCGTGCGTCTCCAGGTGTTTTTCCAATTCCTCAATCCTGCCGGCGAGTTCTCGGTTCGCGGCCAGCGCGGCACGCAAGCGGATAAAGGCGCGCACCACATAAACGCTCATTTCCACCGCCTGTTCAGAGTTGAGCACCGTCGCGGCCATGATTGCGCCATGTTCGGTGAAGGCGTATGGAAGCGAGCGTCGGCCACCGCGGCCAATGTTTGAGGTCGCAAATTGCGACCGCAAAGATTTGTTCTCTCTGGGAGTGAGGTTGAACATGAAATCCGCGGGGAATCTCTTGCGGTTGCGCTTTACTTGTTCGTTTAAGCGCTTTACAGGCACGCTGTAGAGCTCTGCCAGAGTGCTGTCGAGAATGACCTTCTGGTGACGTAGAATCAGGATCCGAAGATCGATTGAGACCGCGACTGCTTTTCGATGCGTGGCTAACGGAGGCCGTGTTTGTCTGGTTTTAAGCGAGTCTAGTTGCATCCTGCCATCGTAGCGATCGTAACCGGCGGGCGCTGTGATCAATGAACGCGCCGAATGTGATGAAACCGAAATTCCGCCGCACGGCCCCCGGTCGGAGAAGCGAACGAAACTCACGGACAAATCTTTGAGGTCGCAAATTGCGACCTCAAACAAAGTCTATGTGACGCTCACTTCCGTATAGGTTCCGTACACCTGCCGCAAAGCATCGCAGATTTCGCCTACGGTGGCGTAGGCGCGGACGGCGTCGACGATATAGGGCATGGTATTGGCGTCGGAAATATTGCCGTTGCTGCCCGCAGTGGGAGACTTGGCGGCGGCCTGTTTCAGGGCATCGAGGCGGCGGCGGACTTCTTCGTTCGAGCGGCGGGCGCGCAGGGCTTTGAGTTTCTTTTCCTGAGCGCGGGCCACCGATTCGCCGATGTAGAGAATGTTGGGCGACTCTTCTTCGATGACGAAATCGTTGACGCCGACCGTGATCTTCTCGTTGGCTTCAACCGCGCGCTGGTATTGATAACTGGCCTCGGCAATCTCTTTCTGGGGGTATCCGCGCTCTATGGCTTTGACCATGCCGCCCATCTGGTCTAGCTTCTCGAAGTAATCGAAGGCGCCGTACTCCATGTCGAGAGTTTGCTTCTCGACGAAGTAGCTTCCGCCGAGCGGATCGACAGTTTGGGCGACGCCCGACTCGAAGGCAACGATTTGCTGGGTGCGCAGTGCGATGCGCGCGGCTGCCTCCGTGGGCAAGGCGAGTGCTTCGTCGTAGGCGTCGGTGTGCAACGACTGCGTGCCGCCGAGCACAGCTGCCAGCGCCTGCAGAGCGACCCGCGCGATGTTGTTCATTGGTTGCTGTGCGGGCAGCGAGACGCCGGCAGTTTGGGAATGGAAGCGCAGCAGGCGGGTGCGGTCGTTCTTGGCGCCGAAACGGTCCTTCATCAAGCGATACCAGACCTTGCGCGCGGCGCGGTATTTGGCGATCTCTTCGAAGAAATCGTTGTGCGCGTTGAAAAAAAAGCTGAGGCGGGGGCCGAAGTCGTCGACGTCGAGACCGCGGCGGCGCGCCCACTCGACATACTCAACGCCGTCGTAGATGGTGAATGCGAGTTCTTGCAGCGCGGTTGAGCCGGCTTCGCGAATGTGGTAGCCGGAGATGGAGATGGTGTTGAAGCGCGGAGTAAACTTCGATCCGAACTCGAAAGTGTCAATCACCAGGCGCATCGAGGGCGCGGGCGGATAGATGTACTCCTTCTGCGCGATGTACTCCTTGAGAATGTCGTTCTGGATGGTGCCGGAGATCTTCTTCCAGTCGGCGCCTTGTTTTTCGGCCACGACCAGGTACATGGCCCAGAGCACGCTGGCCGGTGAATTGATGGTCATCGAGGTGGTGACGTTTTCGAGGCTGATGCCGTCGAAGAGGATCTCCATGTCTTCGAGCGAGTCGATGGCTACGCCGCACTTTCCGACCTCGCCCTCGCTGGCTGGGTGATCGGAGTCGTAACCCATGAGTGTGGGTAGATCGAAGGCGACCGAGAGTCCGCCGCCGCCGTGCTCGAGGAGATATTTGTAGCGCTGGTTGGTTTCTTCAGGCGAGGCGAAGCCGGAGAACATGCGCATCGTCCAGAGCTTACCGCGGTAGCCGGTGGCATGAATGCCGCGCGTGTAGGGCGGTTCGCTAGGGTAGCCGAGATACTGATCGTAATTCCAGTCGGCGGGGAGATCGGCCTGGGTGTAGAGGCGGCGGATGGGGACGTTCGAGATGGTGCTGAAACGGGCGCGGCCGTGTTCGTCGAGGTTGGTGCCGGTGGGGGCGCCAATCGGTTTCTCCGGAGCCTTGTCGAGCGTGGGCGCGAGCGTTTTCTCTGCCCAATTTTTTTCCGACGCGGCGGGGTAACGGCCTTCAAAGACGTCAGAAATCGCGTTCTCGGCTATGGTCTTGGATACATTGGCTTTCGCTTTGTTCTCAGGCATTCCGTTCCCCGCTTCATTTCTCACGATGGCTTTGATGATAGAGGAGCCGCTGCCATGCTGCAAAATGGCGCGACCGACCGAGCGGTTGGTCCAAGTCAAATTCGAGTACTTAACCACAGGGGGCACAGGGAACACAGAGGAAACGTGGGTAGGCTTGGCACCGCTTGACGCTTGTTTTCTTTGGCACCTATGCTGGTCTTCTTTCGGCGGAGGGGATTCTGAAGGCATTTCGGCGGTTGTTGCAGCGTACTCCGGTGTACGGCGCATACAAGGCGCTTGGCCATTATCCCGACTACTGGTATTGGATATTGCGCGGGCGGCCGTTGCGGTCTCCGCATCTGTTGAAGCAGAGAGTCGTGCGCGAATATGGAGAGCGATTTGGGCTGAAGACACTGGTCGAGACCGGGACTTACTACGGCGAGATGGTGGCCGCGATGAAAAGCCGCTTCGATCGCATCTATTCCATCGAATCTGTGCCGGCGCTGGCGGAGCGGGCCAGACGCAAATTCGCGCGCGAAGAGCAGGTTCGAATTTTCTGCGGAGACAGCCGCGTCGTCATGCCCGAGGTGCTCGTATTACTGACGGGCCCGGCGCTGTTCTGGCTGGACGCCGGTTACTACGGCTGGGTTGGCAAGCAGGGCGATCAGCAGCGGCTATCGGCGGAACTGGATATGATTTTGGCCCACCCGTACCCGCACATGATCCTACTCGACGACGCACGCGGACTGACGGGCCAGGACGGAATTCCTTCGGTGGACGACGTGAAGGCTTATGTGGAGTCGACGTTTCCGCAGCGGTTGGTGACAGTGCAGTTCGATATCATGCGCATCACACTGCGGGAATAGTGGTGGCGACGGAGACGCGGCAAGCCGCGTCTCTACATTGATTCTTTTGAGCGCGCGAGTTCCCAAGCCTTCGCGTATTTCCACGACACGTAGACGGCATGGTAGAGGTGCAGGAGCAGGCCTTCGCGGCCGTCGAGAAATCCTAGCCGAAAAAAATAATTGTAGATGAACGTTGCCAACGGGCGCAGGACGATGTTGAACACGCTGAAGCCGCGGCGGCCTTTGGCGATGGCCATCTCGGCGCCGAGGGACGAGTAGCGGTTCATGTGGTCGATGTAATCGGCGAGCGTGGGGTAGGAGTGGTGGAGGAGGGCATAGTTTAGTCTCTTGCTAACACCTTCGATCTTTGCGTCCTCGTGGACGAGGCGCTCCTCGAACTTCGCGGCGCCTTTGCAGAACAAACGCAGCTTGGGGTCGGGCCAGAAGCCGCCATGTTTGATCCAGCGGCCGAGAAAAAAGTTCTTACGTGGAATCCAAAACCCAGCAATTGAACCTGTCTCGCCGGATGCCTGAGCTTCCTCGATTGCCATCACCTTCTCTACGACTTCCAATGAATCTTCTTCTGATGTCGAGTCAACGCCGAGACGGCCATGCATTGCTGCATAGACCTCAACTGCGAGCCCCGGTCCTATTTCCTCATCCGCGTCCAAACTCAAGATCCAGTCTCCCTCCGCCTTGTCGATCGCTGAGTTCTTCTGGGCAGCGTAGCCCTTCCATTCTTCGATGAAGACTTTTGCGCCGAACGATTTGGCGATCTCGACGGTGCGGTCGGCGGAGCCCGAGTCGACGACGATGATCTCGCCTTTTCCGTCGGCAACCAGCGGCTGCACGCTGGCGAGGGTGCGTCCGATGTTCGTCTCTTCGTTGTGCGTGATGATTACGACGGAGAGGATCACGCGGGGCTCCTGCCGCTGCGGGCCAAGAGCCTGCCGAGCTTCGCTCGGCTTGGACGGGCGAGGGCGCCCGTCCCCACACTAGCCTTCTGGATGAACCCGTGCGTCACGGAGAGAGGATACGCGACGCTGCTTGATCCTCGCTACTGTTACGGTTGCGCGGAAGGATTCGCCGGGGTTGGCTGGTCGGCGGGCCGCGACGCCACGTGCGGAATATTCGGCGCGTGCGTGACCTGGCCACGCTCCGCGTCGGCAATCAGAATGCCGGCGTGATCGAGCAGCAGACCGATGGCCCGATCCAGTTCGACTTCGGCCTTTTCGTACAGGGCTTTGGCGGAGACGAGCGTGACCTCGGCCTGGGTCATGAGTGCCTGGTTCTGCAGCACCAGAGTTGAGGTGGACGCGCCGAGTGCGTATTTCTTCTGTTCCGCGTCGAGAGACTGGCGGGCAAGATCTACGGCAGCCTGGGCGGAAGCGACGCTCGCGCGATTCTGCTGCACGCCAAACTGGGCGTTGCGCACCTCGATGCGCACCTTGTTCTCGATCTGTTGCAACTGCAACTGGGCTTGCCGGTATTCGAACTCCGACCGCATCTGGGTGGCCTGGGCGGCTCGGTTGCGAAGCGGGATGTTGACGGTAATGCCCGCGCCCTTGTCAGGGGCAGTGGAGTTGACCAACTGATTCAGCGTGCCGTTGTAAGAAACCGCGGGAAAATTCTCAGACTGCCCATCGCAAAACGAAGGGTTCTTTAAGTAGTTGCTAGGTCCGCAAACAAAGCTCGTACTCAGGTTTCCGCCCAGACCGGAGCCACCGTAGTATGCGAACAGATCCACAGTCGGCAATAAAGCGTTGCGAATGGCCTTGTTGCTGATGTCGGTATTAGAAAGGTTGATACGTTGTTCCGCGAGCTCTGGACGATGACTGAGTGCGTCGTTTACCAAATCCTGCGTGGGTACAACCGGTTCCTGCGCGGGCAACTCCATCGTCGAAGTAGGAATCACGTCGGCATCGGCGAGCACCGGATCGACCAGCGTGCGGCTGAGTGCATTCTTCATGAGCAGTTGCTGCAACTCGAGGTTGGTCTGCGCTACGGTCAGCGTTTGCTGATTGGAGGCGACCGTACTCTGCGCGCGGACCACTTCGATGGGTGCGAGGGTCCCAATTTCCACCTGCTTCTTATTGTCAGATAGCGTCTTCTGCGCAAAAGCCAACTGCTCGTTCTGAACCCTCACGTTCTCGTAGGCATACACCAGATCCCAGTACATATTTTCAATTTGGTCGACAGTGGTGGTGATTTGCAGGCGGAAAGCAACGTCTGAAATTTCTCGATTATTCTTGGCAATCTGAATGAAGCGAGTGTTGGGAGCGAATCCCAGGCCCTGCAACAGGTGCTGCGTCAACTTGAACTGGAAACCGGAGTTCAGGGCCGGACTCAGGATGTTATACGGGCTATTAGACGTTACGCGGGTATTGTTGAAGCCAACTGACACATTCGTGCCCCACTGGAACCCCTGGTTGTAAGCGAAATTAGCCGTCCCTGTATTCTGAACCGTACCGCAAAAGGGGGTGGTGCAAACGATTTTGAGATGATCGTTTTGCAGCGTACTCGTGATTATGGGATCGAAGCTGGTGATGAGCGGGCCGCTGCCGAAGGTTGATTGGACCAAGCCGCCCGTGCCGGTGCCAGCACCTCCTGCCGCGACCGAGGTTCCGCCCTGACCCGAGCCAACTTGTGTGCCGAGCCCGCCGACGCCGCCGCCGGGGGTGTTCTGCACAACTCCGTTGAGGACACCGAGAGTGCTGGCGCCGGCTTTGGCGCGCCAGACGTCGGTGTCGGCTATGTTGAGGTTGTAGCGGGCGATCGCGATATCGAGATTGTTTTCGAGCGCCAGCGCGATGGCGTCGTTCATTGAAATGTAAAGTTTGCCGTCGTGCATGAGCTGGTCGATGCGCGGCGTATTGGCCAGGTTCGGCGGTTCTACGCGCCGCGGCGTGTAAGGGGCAATTAAGTTGGGAAATTGCGACTTTGGTTTCGAGTACTCCTGCACATCAAACGGCTGCGACGATGACGGCAACGCCCGTTGGGCCGGCATCTGTGCCGACGGCGCACCGGGCACGGACGAGGCATCTTGCGCCCACCCGGCAGGCACCATGATCACGGCAAGGAGGAAGGCGGCAAAGGAAAGGGCTGCGGCGGCCTGCTGAAACGCAGTCAACTCTGTAGAAGGTTGCATTCGCATCATCTCCATTGATCACATCCCAAGATCAACTCAAGCGATCACACTCAATCGATCGGGCTCGAGAACAACGGACGCAGTGGTCCGCACTTTTGCTCACAACTGCTCATACGTAGAACCAAAGGCAAGAGTTCCTTGTAATCTTTTCCTAACCGTTGAGAAAGGCAATTATTTTCGTTGATCGTCAGTGCAAGCGAATGATCGTAAGTGAAAACGATCGTAAGTGAAATAGTATAGCTGACGAGCCGGTGCGCTCTCGGACCGGCGGCGGTAAAACTTTGCAGTTGCGAACTATGATGCTCAAGCAGCTTAGGACTCGGAAAGAACGTGCGCAATCTCAGACTGATCGTTTCTTATGATGGCGCGGACTTGGCCGGTTGGCAGGTGCAGCCCGGCCGGACGACGGTGCAAGGCGCGCTGGCCTCAGCCATTGGACGGTTGAGCGGGGAAAATGTACTGCCTCAAGGTTCCGGCCGGACCGATGCGGGAGTGCACGCATTGGCCCAGGTTGCGAGTTTTCAGACCGCGTCGGTAATTCCGCCCGAAAACTGGAGGCGGGCGCTGAACGACATTCTGCCGGCTGCGATCCGGGTGCTGGAAGTGACGGAGGCCGCGCCCGAGTTTCACGCGCGCACGTCGGCGCGCTCCAAGACCTATCGCTATCGCATTCACCGCGGAGCGATCTGTCCGCCATTTCTGGCGCGGTATGTGTGGCATTATCCTTATCCGCTGGAGGAATCGGCGATGGTGGCAGGGGCGAGCGTGCTTGTGGGCGAGCACGATTTCACATCGTTCGCGGCGGTGGATCCGGAGCGGGTGGAACGGATGGCTGCCGGGGAAGATGTTCCGACGAGCCACATTCGGACCACTAACGTCCGGACGATTTTCTCTTCCAGTTGGTCGCGCGAAGGCGAAGAATTGATCTACACGGTTCGCGGCAGCGGATTTCTTCATCACATGGTGCGGAACCTGGTCGGCACATTCCTACTGATGGGGAAGGGAACTGTGAGCCTGGAAGATTTGCGCCGCATCCTCGACGCGCGTGTACGCACTGCGGCCGGACCGACCGCGCCCGCCGGCGGGCTGTATCTGGTTGCGGTGGAATACTAGTGTGGCGCGGACACTCCTGTCCGCGCCGACGGCGGGATTGCTGCGAGCACGCGGACAAGAGTGTCCGCGCTACACGAACAGTCCGGCAATTCGCAAGCGGACAAGCCTCTGGCGCGCCCGTTCCATCCCGAGTACACTTTTTCGCAATGGCCACCAACGTCGAATCCGCCGTTTCTCGCATAGCTTCCGTGAACCCGGCGACGGGCGAAGTTCTGGGCGAACTGGACAGTGCCGGCCCGACCGAAGTGCGCGCTGCGGTCGCGCGCGCGCACACGGCACAGCCAGAATGGAGCGCCTGGGGCATCCGCAATCGCGTCCGGGTGATGCGGCGTTTTCAGCAGATTCTTCTCGCGCACAAGATCGATGTCGCGCGGCGCATCACACAGGAAGCAGGCAAGCCCGCGGTGGAAGCGCTGCTCACCGAAGTTTTGGTCGTGCTCGACGCGGCGCGATTCCTGATCGACAACGCCTTCACGATCCTGCGCGAAGAAAAGCTGCCGCACGGAAATCTTGCGGTCAAAACCAAGTCGGGGCGCATTCTGCACGAGCCCTATGGCGTGGTCGGGATTATCTCCCCATGGAATTATCCTTTCTCGATTCCGGCGACTGAGTCCCTGGCGGCCCTGGTTGCGGGAAATGCCGTGGTGCTTAAGCCCTCCGAGTTGACGCCCTTAGTTGCGCTCGAACTGCAGGCGTTGCTGCGCGAGGCTGGTGTTCCCGACGACATTTTCCAGGTTCTTCCCGGTGAAGGCGCGACCGGGGCGGCGCTGGTCGGAAGCGAAATCGACAAACTGGTCTTCACGGGAAGCGTCGCGACGGGCCGGCGAATCGCGCAGATCGCCGCCGAACGCCTGCTCCCGGTAGTGCTGGAACTGGGCGGCAAGGACGCCATGCTGGTGCTCGAAGATGCCGATGTGGATGTGGCCTCGAGCGGCGCCGTCTGGGGAGCTTTCGTGAATGCGGGGCAGACCTGCTTGTCGGTCGAACGCTGCTACGTGCATCAGAGTTTGTATCCAGCGTTCGTCGAGGCTTGCTGCGCGAAGGCGGGCAAGCTACGCATCGGCAATGGCATGGATCCGGCTACTGAAATCGGCCCCATGATCCACGAACGGCAAGTGCGTGTGGTGGAGTTGCAGGTGGAGGATGCGAGGCAGCGCGGCGCCCGCGTGCTGGCCGGAGGCACGCGGCTGCGCGAGCTCGGCCCAACGTTCTTTGCGCCGACAGTGCTGGCGGACGTCGATCACGACATGCGGGTGATGCAGGAAGAGACCTTCGGCCCGGTGCTGCCGATTGCGCCCTTCGGCGACGATGCCGAGGCCGTGCGCCTAGCCAACGATTCCGACTACGGACTGGCCGCCAGCGTTTGGACTTGCGATCGCGCTCGCGGCGAGCGACTGGCTCGCCAGATCGCTGCGGGTACGGTGATGGTGAACGACGCGGTGTCGTGTTTCAGCATCAGCGAAGCTCCGCATGGAGGCGTGAAGGGGGGCTTGGGCCGCACGCATGGGCGCTGGGGATTGGAAGAAATGGTGCGCGTGAAACACGTCGACACCGACTTGCTGCCGCGCATGAAAAAAATCTGGTGGTTCGGCTATAGTGGCGGATTTGCTGGCGAGATGGACGGTTTCCTCGACCTGCTGTACGCCCAGCCGTTGCTGGAAAAGATCAAAGCCGGCGCGCGCTTCGCCGGAGCGCTGTGGCGGAGAAAGCTGTAGCACTTGAAGACCCCCCATAAAGTTTGTCATCCTGAGCGGAAGCGAAGGACCTGCTGTTCGCAGCAAGAAGCAGGTCCTTCGCTTCGCTCAGGATGACAAAAGGTATAGATCATCGAGAGGCATACGTCATGACCGACTCTCGCGCATTCTTGCGCCACATCCTCGCCACCATCGCCTACCGGGGAGCGAAAGCGGTCCACAATGCCGGGCCGAGCTTTGCCGACTATCGCGCTGCCGAAACTTCGCGCACGCCGGCGAAAATTCTCGCGCATGTCGGCGACCTGATGGACTGGGGCCTCGCCATGTCCGACGGCCGCCGCGAATGGCATGATTCCGTTCCGCTGGCGTGGGAAAAAGAATGCGAGCGCTTCTTCACCGCCTTGAAAAAGTTCGACGACTACCTGGCGTCGGGAAAGCCGCTCGAAGTCTCCCCCGAAAAATTGTTTCAGAGCGCGCTCGCCGACGCGCTCACGCACATTGGACAGATCGCCATGCTGCGGAGAATGGCCGGCGTCCCTATAAAGGGCGAGAACTATTACGTAGCCGAAATCACCGTGGGACGCGTCGGCGCGGATCAGGCGGCGCCGCGCAAGGAATTTGACTAAACGCGCCTGGCTCAGGATTTGATCGCTAACTGATGGGTGCGGAGACGAGCGCTGCTATTAGCTCTTGTTCGGTTTGGAATTACCCGGACACGCCTTCCCTCCCCAGATCGCACCCAGAGAGTGGAGGATGAGAGCGTCTCCAACCGTCAATTTGCTCGGGTCCGCAACAATCTGATAGGCGTAATAGACGGCCGGATCGACCGTGATACACCAGGGCTCATGTCGGAGGATCCCTTCGCAGTGCTCGCATGCTACCTGCACACTGTAGCGGTTATTGTGATACCGGGTCGTCGGCTCGTTGTCGGACATTCACATTTCCCTTCGCGCTGGTTTCAACAGAGCCGCCATGCCTACCGAGCAACTCTCTCAAGCTGTTCTCTGGGTGCATCCTAGCGGGCCGCGAAATGCCGAGCGATGGTTGGAGTCACGCTTGTGTGTGATGGGCATCACCTCGAGGCCGAGGGAGGGCATCCGCAGAGTTCGTTGTTCGACTCGTAGTCCTTGGTCTGAGGGCTGGGACTGAGTAAAATAGCAGCCAAGCGGCCTTTGCAAAGGCGCACAGGAGACTCAATGGCTTCCGGCGAAACGGCAACCGCGGTCACGGGCACGATTCCGCATCTTCCTAACCACAAAGTCAAGATCAAGAAGACGGGCCAGCGTGCCTGCAACGAGAAGAACGACAAGGGCAAGTTCTGCGGCGGACACCTGAAGCGCTGGTTTTACACCGTCGACGTGGTCGAACAGGAGTGCGGCTGCGTGGAGAAAGCCTGGGGGCCGGACGCCGAAGTGTATCGCTGCGAAAATTGTCAGACACTCTACCTGCCCAATCCCAAGGATCCGCATGGGGAGAACGTCGCGGGTCGAGGGCAGCTTTCGGTGTTCGGGCTGACGGTTCCGCCCAAGGAAGAGAAAAAGGCATAGCGTTACTTGGAGCTCAGTGGGGTGTGATAGCCGGAGGGGTGCCGGCGCCGCCTGTGAACGTTTCTGAACTCATTTACGACTGGAATGCTCTGTATCCGAAGGCGCTGCATCCGCAGGGACCGGTGCGCCTGACCGATGAAACGCTGCGCGACGGCCTGCAATCGCCTTCCGTCCGCGATCCTTCCATCGAACAGAAGATCGAAATCCTGCACCTGATGGAGTCGCTCGGCATTAACTCGCTCGATATCGGGCTTCCCGGAGCGGGCCCGCGCGCGGTCGAGCACGCGACGGCACTGGCGCGCGAAATCGTCGCCCATAAAATGAAGATCACGGCGTATTGCGCGGCGCGCACCCACGTGAACGACATTCGCCCCATCGCCGAGATTGTCCAGAAAACCGGCCTCCCGATCGAGGTGGCTGCGTTTCTTGGAACCAGCCCCATCCGGCGCTACACCGAGGGCTGGAACGGCGACTTCCTTCTTCAAACCACCGAAAAGGCCGTCCAATACGCGGTCTCGCTTGGCCTCGAAGTCATGTACGTCACCGAAGACACCACGCGCTGCGATCCGGAAACGGTGAAGCAGCTCAACTCGGCGGCCATCAACTGCGGCGCGCACGCTCTGGTGCTCTGCGACACCGCTGGACACGCTACGCCCATGGGCACGCTGGCGCTGGTCAAGTTCGTGCTTGAACAAGTGGTCAAGCCATCGGGTGAAAAAATCCGCGTTGACTGGCACGGGCATTGCGACCGGGGATTGGCAACCGCCAACGCCATCGCGGCTCTAGTGGCGGGCGCCGATTGCGTGCATGCGACCGCGCTCGGCCTCGGAGAGCGCGTCGGCAACACGCAGATGGACCAGATGCTGGTCAACCTGAAGCTTATGGGCATTGCGCCATGGGATAAGCAGGATCTGACCAAACTCAAGCGCTACTGCGAGGCCGTATCCGGGGCCACCGGCGTTCCGATTCCGGCGAACTATCCGGTGGTGGGAGAGGACGCGTTCCGCACCGCTACCGGCGTTCACGCCGCTGCCGTCATCAAGGCCTACAAGAAGAAAGACGTTCGAGCTCGCGAACACCGTCTACTCCGGAGTCCCCTCGCACTACTTCGGCCTGGAACAGACCATCGACATCGGCCCGATGAGCGGGAAATCAAATGTTCTTTTCTGGTTGGAGCACCGCGGCCTTCCGGTGAACGATGAAGTCGTCGAGCGCATCTTCAAGTGCGCCAAGTCGAGCGACCACACCCTCAGCGAAGGTGAAATCCTGGAGTGCGTGCAAGCAGCGAGTTAACGCTCGATCTATCGCCTCGTAGTCTCCGCCAGCGAGACCGCGGACACCTAGGTCTCTGACCGCTTGATTCCTGTACGAAGACGGGTGCCCCAGGTCTCGATTTTGAGACCTGGGATAGCCCGAACCTCAACCCACGAAATTACGCGGTCGCAGATCTAATCCGCCACTACTGCCTCTTTTCGCGCACGGGTCAGCACCGCTAGGCCCTTCTCCAAATCGGCGATCAGGTCCTCGACGTGCTCCAGGCCCACGGACAGGCGGATCATCTGCTCGGTCACGCCCATCTTTTTCCGCAGCTCTGGAGCGATCATCGTGTGCGAGGTCAGCACCGGAATGGTTACCAGCGAATCCACTCCGCCGAGGCTCGGTGCCAGAGTAAATAGATTCAGCGCCTCGGCCACGCGGCACGCGTCGGCGCCGCTGCCTTCCACCTCGAAGCTCAGGACGCCGCCCGCGCCCGCCATTTGCTTCTTCGCGATGGCGTGATCCGGATGGTCCTTGAGCAGCGGATAGTGCACCCGCGTTACCTTGGGATGCCGGCTCAGGAACTCGGCAATTCGCAGCGCGCTTTCGTTCTGGCGCTCGACCCGGACGGCCAGCGTCCTGATCCCCCGCAGCAGCAGAAAGGCGGCGTGCGGATCCATGCAGCAACCGAGCGTGGTGCGCGTGTGATGGATTTGCTCGATCAAATCGCGTCTTCCGGTCGCGATGCCAGCGATCAGGTCGGAATGTCCGCCAAAATATTTCGTCCCCGAATGCAGCACGAGGTCGATGCCCCACTCCGCCGGACGGCAATTAATCGGCGTGGCAAAGGTCGAATCGATGGTCGTGATGAGGCCGTGCTTGCGCGCCAGCGCCGCAATCTTTTCCAGATCGACGACCCGCACGTTTGGATTGGTCGGCGATTCGATGTGCAGGATCTTTGTGTTTGGCCGGATGGCGCGCTCGTGCTGTTCGATATCGTTGGTATCGACGAACGTCGTTTCGACCCCCAGTTTCGGCAGCCACTGTGACAGGAACTTGATCACGCCGCCGTAAATATCGCGCTGCGCCACGATATGGTCGCCCGCCTTCACCAGCGCCAGAATCGAAGTGGTAATCGCGGCCATCCCCGAAGAGAACAGTAGAGCCGCGTCCGTGCCTTCCAGTTCGGCGATGGCCTTCTCGGCGACCGTATGCGTAGGATTGCCGTAGCGCGTATAGAAGCTGTCGGTAGGAATGGCGCGCACCTGCTCCTGCAGGTCCGTGACCTCGAAGGTCGAAGTCTGATAGATCGGCGGGGAGAGCGGACCGTTCTTTTTGGCGAGGCTGGTGCCGCCGCGTACCGCCTCGGTTTCCTGGCGGAACTGATGCTTTTTCATACGAGAGCCCCCGCTCATAAAGCTTGAATATCTCAAGATTACCCGCGCCATTCAGTCGCGGCAAGGCGCAAGACAGTGGTTGCCGTTTGTTATATCTTTTATTTGGCCATTCCTATGAAAAAGAAAAGACTGAAAACGACTGCCCGAAAAGCATCCGCCGCCAGAAAATCGTCGGGTGCCGCGCGCCCAGCAAGTAAAGTCGCCCTTAAATCCACCGTCCTGAAAGGCACGCCACCGAAGGCCGAACTGCGTCACATTCCGTGGAGTTCGGTCGAGGTCGAAGCGTTGAACCCTTTGCTTGGCCGCCACTTCGTGGTCGGACAGAACGTCATGCTCGCTCGCGTCCTGCTCAAGAAAGGATGCATCGTGCCCGAGCACAGCCACCACAACGAGCAGATCACCTACATCCTGGAAGGCGCGTTGAAATTCTGGATCGACGGCAAAGAGATTGTGGTCAATGCGGGCGAAGTTCTGACCATTCCGCCCAACATGCCGCACCGGGCCGAGGCGCTCGCCGACACCGTCGACCTCGACATCTTTAACCCGCCCCGCGCCGACTGGATCAACAAAACCGACGCCTATTTGCGCTAGAACGTGAGTAGATGAGCCCGTGTAGCGCGGACACTCCTGTCCGCGTGTGAGCAGCATCCGTGAATTCAGAGCACCTGGTGCCGTATCATGTTTAAGGCGAGCAACGCTCATCGCTTTCCACTGGATAACCATTGTCGACTACTCAAATCGCCGAAACCGTTGCTCGCTTGCGTTGCATCTCCTGCGGCGCCACCCCCGATTCCGCCGGGCAGAACTTCCGTTGCGCTGCGTGCGGCGATTTGCTGGAGTTCTTTTTCCCCGGATGGACCCCCGGCTCACCGGTTTTCGAACCGCTGGCGCTGAAATCTCTATGGCTCAACCGCCGCACCTCACTCGATGCCCTTGACCAAAGCGGAGTCTGGCGCTTCCGCGAACTGCTTCCGCAGATTCCCAACCTCGAGGAGCACGCCATCACGCTGCGCGAAGGCAACACGCCGCTGTACCGCGTGCCACGGTGCGCGCGCGGGGCCGGTGTCGAGAATCTTCAGGCCAAGCACCAGGGCATGAACCCGACCGCATCGTTCAAAGACACCGGCATGACGTTCGCCGCCTCGTCCGCACACCAGGGAGGATTCAGATGGGTTGCCTGCGCCTCCACCGGCAACACTTCAGCCTCCATGGCCGCCTATGCCGCGCGCGGCGACATGCACAGCCTGGTGCTGATCCCGGAAGGCAAAATTTCCTGGGGCAAGCTCTCGCAAGCGCTAGACTTCGGAGCCCTCACCTGCCAACTCCGCACCGATTTCGACGGCTGTGTCCGCATCCTCAACGACCTCGTCCGCCAGAAGCCGGTCTGTCTTTTGAATTCGGTGAATCCTTATCGCATCGAAGGCCAGAAAACCGCCGCTATCGAACTCATGGAGCAACTCGCATGGGAGCCGCCGGACCATATCATCGTTCCCGGAGGCAATCTGGGAAACAGTTCCGCGATCGGCAAGGCGCTCGTCGAAATGCGTGAGCTCAAACTGATTTCGCGCCTGCCGAAGCTTTCCATCATCCAGGCGCAGGGCGCGAATCCGTTCTACCGCTGCGTGCGTGAGTTTGACGGGAAGAAACTCGAACCCATGACTGCGGACACGCTCGCGACCGCCATACGCATCGGAAATCCCGCATCATGGAAGAAAGCGCTGCGCGTGCTCCAGGCGACTGGCGGCGAGGTCGAAGAGGTCACGGAAGTCGAGATCGCAGTTGCCAAAGCCGAAATCGGCGCCGATGGCATCGGTTGCGAACCGGCTTCCGCGGTCACCCTGGCTGGACTGAAGAAGCTGCGACGGAGCGGATTCGTTAAGCCTAGCGAGTCCGTTGTGCTGATCCTGACCGGCCATGCTCTCAAGGATCCCGATTTCACCATCAAGTTCCATCGCGGTGAACTTTTTGCCGGAACCGCCACTGAGCCCGCGTCCACCCAGGCAAAAACTCTGCAGCGCGCCCCGGTGGTGCTCGATGCCAATCTCGGGGCCGTCATTACCGCCCTCGATGCCGCCGAGAGAAATTTATGAATCTACTTGCCGCCGCCGTGCTTAAACGATTGGTGGTTTCTGTTGGTATTTTCCTGACTCTAATCGCGGGCTGGTATCTTCATCCACTTGATCTTGGCATCGCAGGGGCAGTTTTCCTTTATAACTGGCCCTTGAGTATTTCCCTGATTTTTGTGCTGGTGTCCATTGTTTGGTTCCTTGCACACTGTCTCAAGAGTTGGCGGGATCATCAGAAAGCTAAACACTCGGGTTTGTCAAAAGCATAATTCCGCAGAAATTCGTAGCAGTTCCCCGCAAACTCGTGTATAAAACACAGTTCAGCGTCTTAGCGGCTGTACGGGATTCTGCTCAGGCCACATCTGGCTAAAGTCCTTCATTTCTGTTGTTTCGACCGGTTTCCTGCTGCCGAGTAGAGTTTCCAGTTCACAGTGAAGAACGGTGTTACTGAGAACTGAGAGCTGAGAACTGAGAACTGTTTCTTAACCTATGCCTTCACGTCCCACATCTGCGGACCGCTCGTTGCGCTTGGCGCTGCCGGCGACCTCCGCCAATCTGGGGCCAGCTTTTGACGCTGCTGCTCTTGCCCTGGATTTTCACCTCCGCTTGCGCGCCGAGCGCGCCCCCGATTTCTTCGTCACCGCCGAAGGCCGCGACGCTCAGATCTGCGCCCGCATGGAGAATCACCTCATCGTCACCACCTATTGCGAGGTGCTCGAATCGGAGAACCGCAAGATTGCGCCTTTGCGCATCCACATCGCAAACGAGATTCCTATTGGCAGAGGTTGCGGATCGTCCGCAGCCGCCCGCTTGGCTGGGATCGCGCTGGCGGTGCATTTCGGACATCTGCGCTGGAAAAATGACCGCATCGTCGGCGAAGCTTCGATGCGCGAGCACCATCCCGACAACGCCGCTGCCTGCTGGATGGGCGCGCTCACAGTGGCGCGCATGGCCAATCAGGTTCAGGCGCAGGTGGTCGAAGTGAAGCCGAAAGGGAAGTGGCCGCTGCTGCTGGCTGTCCCGGACGCGCCGCTCTCGACCGAGCAAGCCCGCCGTGTGCTGCCCTTCCAGTACTCGCCCGCCGACGCCGTCACCAACATTCAGAACTCGATGCTGCTGCTAGCGGCGTTCACGCAAGACCGTCCTGACCTGCTCTCCTCGGCTCTCGAAGACCGCATCCACCAGCCTTATCGCGCGCCGCTCTGTCCGCTGCTGCCCGCGCTCAAGGAACTCACTGGTGATTCCGGCATACTCGGCGCCGCCCTGAGCGGAGCGGGTCCGTCGGTGCTGGTTTTCCTCGATCCGAAGGTTTCACCGAAGAAAGCGAAGCAGAGAATCGCAGCCCACCTCACCAAGCGCCGCCTCACCGCCGAACTCATTCTCACGGAGATCGCCCTCCACGGTGGACGCGATGGAGCCGACTGGCGCAAGCATCATCCCGCCGCCAAAAAATAAGGACGTGCGGGGACGGGGCTCCGCCCCATCCCGGCGGGGCATAGCCCCGCCGCCACACAACCTATTTTCACCCTTCCCTTTGCGGTTAGCCTTTGACTGCCCCGCGGACGACTAACGATCGGCGACCAGCGCCGCCTCCGCAAACGGCCACTCCCGCCGCCGCCACGCTCGCACGCCATAGACGACAATCCCCACCACCAGGATCACCGCCGCGTAGCGTATCTCCCGCAAAAATCCCGCGCGCGAAACCAGAATGAACACGAAGCTCCCCGCTGCTACCAGCGCTGGCACCGGATAAAGCCACATGCGAAACGGACGCCTCATGTCCGGTCTCCGTATGCGCAGCACGATGACTCCCACGGCCTGCACCAGGTACTGCAAAAGAATGCGGATCACCACTAATGCGGCAATCAAATCCGCCAGCCGCAGGAAGCAGAACAGCGCCGCCACTCCCGCCAGCGCCAGCACAGAAACATAGGGGAACCGGTGAACGGGATGGACGCGCGCAAAAACCCGAAAATAATTCCCATCCAACGCCGCTGCGTACGGCACACGGGAATACCCCAACGTCAGCGAAAACACGGAAGCGAATGCCGTCCACATCACCAGAACCGACACGACAGACCCCGCTCCCCGTCCGTAAACTCTCTCCATCAGTGTTGAGACCACATACAACTTGCTGTTCGCCGCGCCCGACCGCGCCATCTCCCGCCACGGGATGACGCCCAGAATGCTCACATTCATCGCGATATAGAGACACACGACTGCCAGAATGGATAGGAACAGCGCCCGCGGAATATTCTTCGCCGGTTCCTTAACCTCGTCGCCGAGGAAACAGACGTTGTAGTATCCACCGATGTCGTAGGCAGCGATCAGCATTGCCCCGCCGAGTCCATGGAAGAAGTTGCGCGAAAGCGAGAACGCGCCCGGAGGTAAATCGAATGCCCGATGCGCGTTGAAATGAGTGAGGCCCGCGAAAATAATCCATCCGATGGTCCCCATCACTCCGGCCCAAAGCACTTTGCTAAGCCACGAGATGGCAGTAATCCGGCGATAAAGCAGGAAAGCGGTGAGCAGGCAAACGCCAATCGCGACCAGCGTCGCCGGCATCGCAACCCAGGTCAGCTGCAGGGTTCCAGCCAGCGGCAGATGCGCGCTCCAGGTGTGCGTCGACCACACGCGCTCCAGACCCGGCCAGAAAAAAGCCGCATACTGCGACAGTCCCACGGCCCCCGATGCAATCGACAGCGGTGCGCTGAACGAAAGTTGCCAAATAAAAAGGAAGGAAATCAGCCGTCCCAATTTTTGCGGACCATAAATCTCCTGGAGATACCGGTAAGACCCACCCGACCCCGGCATCGCCGCGCCCAGTTCCGCCCAAACCAGTCCATCGCAGACGGCAAGAACCGCGCCCAGCACCCAGCCCAGCATGGCCTGCGGACCGCCCATCACCGTCACAATCAGCGGGATCGTAATAAACGGCCCCACGCCGATCATGTCAATCATGTTCAGCGCAGTGGCCGAGCCAAGGCTAATGCCGCGGACGAGTTGCGGCTTCGTGCCGGATTCGCCTTCGAGTGGGATTGTCATGAAATCAGTCGTTGGTCGATGGTCGTTAGTCGTTGGCGACCGTCGTCAGTACTGATCGAAACTTAGCGACCTAAACGAAATTGTCATCCTGAGCAAAGCGAAGGACCCGCTTTCCTCCGCGCAACCACTGCCGCTTGAAGCCCTGAACGACTCCCCGAACGACCAACGACTAACGACCAACGACTGCACTAGCGACTGCCGATCAGATTCACAAACAGCCGCACCGCCCCCGGCACGCCCGCCGGCAGTTGCCGGAAGAACGCGTATCCCGTATAGATGTACGTCCCCTTACCGTAATGGGCCAGGAGCAGCCCGCCTTTTTGTTCGCCTTCACCGGGATCATGCGATTCCAGCAGGGGAGTGAAGTTCGCATCCCACCGGCTCATGAAGTACAGGCCGCGCTCCTGCACCCAGCCCTCGAAATCTTTTTGTGTAATCTCATTTGGGGAATGGAAGATCGGGTTCGCTGGATCCAGAATCGCAACCGGCGCTTCTTCCACCGAAACCCGCGCCCGACTCAGCGTTGCGGGATAGGGCGTGTATTTGCCTGAATTAAAATCGATCGGCACCCCAAACGATCCCAGCGTGTTGTATTGCACGACCAAGCGTCCACCATTCTTGACGAACTCGAGCAGCCGTTTGTTATTTGCAATCACATCTTTCTGCGTGTCATAAGCGCGAATGCCCAGCACGATCGTCTGATACTTGCTCAGGTCCTCGCTTGCCAACTTGTCAGCTGGAATCATCGTGACCTTCATCCCGATCTGCTCGAGCACCGCCGGAATGTCATCGCCCGCGCCCATGACGTAGCCGACCTTCAAGTTTTTGGGGACCTTCACGTCGACGACACTGACGCGCTGTACGGCCGGCTGGTAATAGTAGGCCGTGCCTAAGTCTTCGCGCGTGACCACCGTGTAACCTTCGGCGTACTTCTTGCCGTCCGCCTCAAGAACCGCCCGAACCTGGGTCCGTCCCTCTTTCAAACTGGTGGGGAAAAGCTTAAACACAAAATCTTGCTTATCCTCACGCTTCCCCAGATGCACAGGCAGCTCTTGCGGCTGACATCTCCATCCGCCTGGAAGCTCCAGGTGAAGGGTTCCCGCCGGCCCTCCATCAGAGCTAGTCTTTACGCCTACTCTGACGGTTAACTCCTTACCATCACTTACGGGGACGACCTGTCCTCCAGGTTCAAGTGCTATCGAAAATTGCGGAACAACGGCAAGAGGCCTTTTCACGATGTCCCCTTGCCCGTTCTTGTACTTCACCATCCACGTCGCCGACGGAGTTCCTCCTTCAGATCCTAGGTAGGCAGTCGCCTTCAAAGAGGGGAGGGTCGAGAAGGGGAGCGTTAGGCTACGCCACCAATCTCCTACGTAAGGCAGCCGCGGAGATGTCAGACATTGCTTGCAGTCAATATCCTCGATCGCATTGATGGCATCTGTCTCGGGATCCGAGCGATGCCAATAGGGCCGCGTGTACGGAACATCATTCGGTACGGTAACCTGAAACTGGGCTACGGCCTTACCGCTCGCGCTATTTTCCTCAATACTTACTATCTTCCACTCTCCGGGCATGCCAGAGAGCCTAAATCGTGCGGTCCCTTGCCAAGGAACTTTGGAAGTCGCGGTCGCTGTAACGCGGAACGTCTGCCCAGGGACGGCAAGAAATGCGTGATCCTGATCAGGACCGATGCCATCCGCAGTTACGTCCAAGTTCATACCACGAGCGAGTTGCCCCAGAGACTGAAAGATGGACAACTCGTATGCAAGTGAGAAGACAATCGAGTCTTTGGCCGTGGGCGACAAGTCAGGAGGAAGATGTATTGCTATCCTTAACGCCCTCCCACCTGCTGCGTCTAGTTGTTCGGTCGCCTTGTCCGGATTTTTTTCCACTATGGCAACGGCCTCGTCTATCTCCTTCTGGAGATTTTCCAACTCGCCCCGCAGCCAGGGCACCTTCTTCTCTTCATCTCCCAAGCGCGACGCCAGGCCCGGCAGAGTCGTGTCGATTCCGTCAAAAAAATCCTGCTCGTGACCGTCTTTGTCCTTTGGAGAGTCAACGACTGAATCCACCAGCTTGTAATAGGCAAAGCGATCGCCCTTGGGCACCGAGATGCCCCCCAGCCCCTGGGATTCCTGATGACGCAATCCCTCGAAGGCAAACTGCACATAAGACATGCCAAGCAACGGGTCTTCTTGCCCGGTGTTCAGCTTGACCGTGTAATTGGCCGCATCACAGGTGGAAGCGCCGAAGCCGCATACGTTTCCGATGTACAGCTTCTTCGGCTGCCAGGGCTGCAATCCTTCTTTGATTTGCTCCGGAAAACGATTGGGGTCGGCCGCTGCGCGAAATGCTTCTTTCGTTAGGATCGCCGACGCCTGGTGGTGCCCGTGCCCATCGCGCTCCGTTCCTGAGAAGCGCGCAATCAGCACATCCGGACGAAACGTGCGGACCACGCGCACGATGTCGGCGAGTGCGATGTCATGCCCTCCCCATTTCTGAAAAGTTTCTTCTGGAGTTTTCGAATACCCGAAATCCGCGACTCGCGAAAACCGCTGCTCCACTCCGTAGTAGCGGTCGGCTGCTAACACCTCCAGTGTCCGCACCACACCGAGCACATCGAACAGATTGCTGCCCAGCTTGTTCTGCCCACCTTCACCGCGGGTCAGCGTCATCAGCACCGTCGAAACGCCCTTCCCGCGCGCCTCCAGCGTCAACATGCCGCCGTCTTCGTCATCTGGATGCGCATCTACCTGCATCAGCCGCGCCGTCGTCTGCAAGCGCCGCAGCATCAGCTTCAGGCCCGCTGCACCGGTTTCCTGGGGGAGCGGTTCGTAGTAATGATCAACGTTATGATGGGCCGCGATTTTTTCCGGCGTCTGTGGAACGGCGGACATCGCGGCCGAAAGCGCCAGAGCAACCAGCAGCATCGCAGTCGCAAGCCTGCCGCGCACCAACCCGAGCCCGAACTTCTTCCGCATCGCCAACATGACCATCTGATGGATCTTCCCTCAACGAAAGGAGCAAATAAATAACCTAGGCAACGCTCACTTTTCTAGATCTTGTCATCCCGAGTGAAGCGAGGGATCTGCAGTTCGCAGCAAAATGCAGATCCCTCGCTTCGCTCGGGATGACAATTCATTAAAAGGGTCGCTCGTTGCCAGGTGAGGCAAAACCCCGCCTCGCCTTACCTGATTATCCCCTGCGCCGCCGCGAACTTCTTCTGACAATCCGCCGCCGCTTGCACAATTTGATGGAACTCCGCATCCTCGCGCACGTTCGCCAGCAGCGGATCCGATTGCAACGCCTGGTGCGCGCAATAATTCCCGGCCACGGCCTGGCGCAAGAACGAGAATGCAATCTGCTTTTCGCCGCAAGCCGCCAGCAAGGTACCCTCGTGATACTTCATTTCAGGATTCTGTTTCGCCAATAATTCGTTTGCTGCTTGCTCTGCCATCCGGTGGATATCCGTTGCTGGCGCCTTGGCCAGGCATGCCTCTACCAGTCCACGCATCCACATGGGATTTTCCGTCATCTGCGGCGCGGCCTGCTGGGCTTCCAACATCTTCCCCTGCCGCATCAGCACTGAAACTCGCACCCCATTCGACCACTCCGAGCCCGTATCCTGTTCAAGAAACTGCATGGCACGCACCGCTTTTCCGGCCTCGGCAAAAGCCAGCGCGCACGTTCGCCAGTTATAATTCGCATCGATCGCCAAAGCTTTGTCGCACTCGCTCTGCGCCTCATCCAGCCGCCCCGCATAGCGCAGTACATACGCCAGCGAAAAATGCGCGTACGCAGCATCCGGACGCCTCTGCACCAGTGCCCGGGCGTCAAGATAAGCCCGGTCGAGGTTTCCGCCCTCGGCTTCCTGCGCCGCCAGTAGTCCCGCTGCACTGGCCCGTCCCGGTTCCAGCAAAAGGGCCCGATGATACGCCTCGTTGGAGCGCTGATATGCCGCATCGCCTCCGTCCGAGTAAATCGCATCGAAGTAATAACGCCGTCCCAGCACCTCCCACGCCGGCGCGTAATTCGGATCAAGGCTCACCACGTGCTCCAGTGTCGCGATCGCATCCTTATTCGATTTGACCTCGCGCGGAATGGCCAGCGTTCGCAGATACGCGTCATACGCTTCGCGATTCGCCGGAGTACTGCCCGCTTCCACCGCCTCGCGGGCGATCCCTAAAGCCGGCAACAGTTCCTTCCGCACTTCTTTCGCCATCTGGTTACGCAGAGCGATCAAGTTATCGACCGGCGCGGTCAGCGTGCCGGTCCAGATGACCTTGTTCTCTTTCACCCCCACCGCTTCCAGCGTCACCATCACCATCTTGTCTTGACGCAGAAAGTGTCCCGACACCACCGTGCCCACACCCAACTCGCGCCCGGCCTTTGTCGGGTCTGCTTCGGCAGCGTATTTCTGCGTTGACATCAAGGGCCGGATTTCCAGCGAATGCGCATAAGTCAGCGCGTTCGCAATCTCATCGGCCAGCGCAAACCGCAGAAACTCGCTCTCCGCATCGTTATTAATATTCTGCAAGGGCAACACCGCGATCGTCCTAGTTCCCGCCTCCACCGTCGCTACTCTATGTTGGAGCCACCATGCCCCCACCGCTGCCACCACCGCGATCAGCATCGCCGCCATTCCAGCGATGAGCCAGGTCCGCATCGAACTCGACTTCTGGAAGGTGTTCGTCGCCACCTGCAGCCCACTCCCCCGGCGAAGCCCGCTCCGCAAGTTGGGATCCGTTTCTTTCTTCAGCTTCACCAGGTCGGCCTTCATCTCCGCCGCGTTCTTGTAACGGAGGTTGCGGTCCTTCTCCATCGCTTTTCCGATGATGGCTTCGAGTTCCGCCGGCACCGCCGGATTGATCGACCGCGGCGATGCCGGCTTCGTATTGATCACCGCATGTAGCGTCATCACCACGTTCGTTCCGGTGAACGGCTTCTTGCCGGTGGCCATCTCGAAGAGCACCACGCCAAATGAAAATATGTCGCTGCGCACGTCCAGGTCTTCCGAGCGCGCCTGCTCCGGCGACATATAGACCGCCGTCCCCGGAATCACTCCCACCTGGGTCAGCGATTCCTCGAGCGACGTGTCCGTGGTCGTGCCCACGCCCGGGTCGGACTTGGCCAGCTTCGCCAGCCCAAAGTCAAGAATCTTTACTTGCCCGTTCGGAGTCAGAAAAATGTTTGCCGGTTTGATGTCGCGGTGCACGATGCCCTTGGCATGGGAGGCCGCCAGCGCGTCCGCCACTTGCACCGCGATGTCCAGCAGGTCGTCAAGATCCAGAGCCTGACCATGGATTCGCTGCTTCAGGCTCTCGCCTTCGAGCTTTTCCATGACGATGAAGGGGTGCCCGTTGTTGTCCTCGATGTCGTGGATGGTGCAGATGTTGGAATGGTTGAGCTGCGATGCGGCGCGCGCCTCTCGCATAAATCGTTCCAGTGAGCGCGGATCCGTGGCCAGGTGCTCGGGGATGAATTTCAGCGCGACATGGCGGCCCAGGCGGAGGTCCTCCGCCTCGTAAACAATTCCCATTCCGCCGCCACCCAGCTTCGACAGCACGCGGTAATGGGAGACCGTTTGCCCGACAAGTTCCATGGTCTTGTATGGGGCGGACACTCCCTTCGACTTCGCTCAGGGCAGGCTCTGTCCGCCGCTGTTGCCTTTGATTCTACGGGCAGAGCCGAAAGCTGGCTCTGCACGTGACCGCGTAATGGTAGGCTGTCATCCCGGTCGGGTCAACCGAGATTGGAGAGACGTCGGTGGAGAGCCGGGCGTCCCCGCCCGGCTGAACGGGCAAGACGCCCGTTCCTCCACCCGTCCGAACGATCACGTGGTCGAATTGCTAATCATTCATCTAATCACTCACCAGCGCCGCCGACGATCCCACCCAGGCCAGTTTCTTGTTCTGATCCACGCCCATCATCAGACCGCGGCCCATGCGGACGATCGTCAACACCGGCATTAACTTATCGAGCCACACATACATGATCCGCAGCTCGACCTTGGTCGCGCCGTAAGGAGTCTCCACCACCGGGGTGAAATTCAACCGCTCCTGCAGAATGTATTCGCTGCGTTTCCCGGCAGGAATCGCTGCAATGTGATCCCGCGACGGGGCAATCATCACGCCCAGTCCGGCAAACGAGTACAGCGGCTTGAGCACGAAATTCTCCAGATCCGCCGGCACCTCCGCCAGTTGATCCAAAAACCACGTCCGCGGCACCGACGGATGCTTCAAAAATGGAATCGAGTATTTGCTGATCCGGAAATACCAGTTCGGATGCCCCGCCCACTCCACATCGAGGTCATCGCGAAAATCAAATGGCAGAGTCACGCCCTTGCGTTCCAGTTCATCCACGATGGTGCGGTTATAAATCCGCTCAATCGGAACCTGCTTGCCGCCCTCCTCATAAAACAGCCGTCGCCCGTGTTTGCGAATCTTCGTGATGCACACCGTCCGTATCCCGAGCAGCTTCTCCGTCAGCAGAAAATCCGGACGCGTCTTCTGCTCCTCGGGATGCACCTCCATCAGCACCACATTCGCCGGATCGTGCCCCGCCACAATCGCGTCCTGCAGAAGCCGCTGGTAAGCGGCCGAGTCTAGGCCACTCAAAAAATAGCGAAGCTTCGCGTCGAGCGAGAACACATCTATGTAAGCCTGCGCCAACACTGGCTGGTACGCATAAAGGGAAGGGAAGGCCTGTAACTCGACCAGCTTCGGCTGTAACTGTCCCGCCGCATCCCGCACCAGCCCGAAGTCCACCTGGATAAACATCGGATGCAGCGATTCATTCGGCACGCGAAACTTCGCTGGAATCGAAGCCTCCGAGCGCGCCCGATACTCCGGATTCTCCGCCAACTGCCGGATCAGCGCCTTGCCATCCTCTCCCATGCGCTCGATTAGTTCCGCCGGGAAGAAGCAAGGCGTCTCGCAAAGGGCGAATGGAACGTCCATTCCGCACCGCGTAGTCATCTCGCGCCGCAAGCGCTCGTACTTTTCAGGAGTAAATCGCGCGTTGAAGTCTTGCCGGTAGGAGGGAATCATAGACGCTCGCAGGGTGACGGGTGCTCTGGCCCGTCCGAGCCGAGACAATTTAGTCGGGCGATCTCCTCAGTGGCCTGCCCTTTACAGCTACCAGTACCCACAGAACCACAGATGTCAGGATCGCTATGGACGGTAGAAGGAAAGCAGCTCTCCAGGTCCAGTCCGGGAGCCGGGTAACGCGATCGGTGAATGGATTAGACCACAGAACAACACAATAGTTCTGACTCGTGAGGCTAAGGCTGACCCTTGCACTCAGGAACAGGAACACACCTGACAATAAGGTCGCAGCCCATGCTGCTCCCCGAAGGCTTTTCATATAAGTCTAATCGGCGCTCTCCGCTCTCGGCGGCGAAAATCCCTACGCTTTAATCAAGAACTTCCCGCCTCGCATAATCTGCTCGCCGTCTACCCAGATATCGAAATTCCGCCCCACCACATCGATGTGCGTCGACGAATACCACTCCGCTCCTGTGTGCGCCCCATACGGATTTCCAAACGCGATGTGGACGCCTGGGTATTTTTCGTCCTGCAAGATCTCACCGATCACATCTTTCAGTTCGATGTTCGTCCCAATCGCAAACTCGCCCACTCGATTGCTGTTCTCATCGGTATGCGTGTAAGCCCAGAAATCGTCTTGCAATTCCTTGTTCGTCGAGTGCGCTTCGATCAGGCGATTCCCCTTCACTTGAATGGTTAGCGGACTCGACTTCAAATCGCCAAACTTCGCGCACAAATAATCGCCCACCACTCCATCAATAACAAATGTGCCGTTCACCTCGCCGGGAGTTGTGAACACTTCACCACCCGGCAGATTTCCCCACTTTTCCGTACTGATAATGCCGCTGGTCTTCACCCAGCGGTAATTGGGGTTGAGATCCGCTACCAGGTCCGTCCCGGCGGGCGTCTTCGCCCGAATCTGTTTGGCCCGGCACACCGTTTCCATTACCTTCACGCTTAGCCGGTCGACCTTCTGGAAGTCCGCGCGCATGCCTTCCAGCATGATTCGCTTCTTGATGTTGACCATGTGTGCGTGCCGGATTTTTTGCCGATTTACTACATCCGTCATCTGCATGCGAGACTTCAATTCGTTGGTCTGTGCTTGCACCGCAAAAATGCTGACCTGGCTCGACTCCAGATCCTCCGCGATCACGAGCGGAAAATCCGTCAGCGGACGAGTCGCCACATCCTCCAGCACCCACGTCTGGTAGCGGCAGCCGAGCTCTTCCAGTTCGCGCACCAGCGCGGCCGCAATCTCCAGGCTCACTTCATCGGTGATGACGGTGACTTTTTCCGAAGGCTGCACACGCAGGCACACGCGCACGGCATTCCGCGCCCCCGGCGTCAGTTGCGGATCAAAAGCCAGCTTGTTCAGTTGTCGGTTGGGTTGTTCCGTCGTATTCGTAAAAGTCTTCATCAAGCTCATTAGACGGCCTTGGCGGTGGGCAAACTATTGACCTCGTCCACGCCCACCTCAGTCTCCTCAATGATGTAGTCCACCACGGCTTTCATGTCGCCGGACTTGCGGTACACGTCCAACTGCCGGTCTGCGCCCGTGCCCATCTGCATAATCTCGCGGATGTACTCGACTTCTTCCCGGCAATCCAGTTCATCCAGCACGTCATCGACGAATTGCAGGTACTCTTCGATCAGTTCGCGCTCCGGAACTTCCATCGACTTGCCGAAGTCGATCAGTTTTCCGTTGATTCCATAGCGCGCCGCTCGCCACTTGTTCTCCATCAGCAGCGACCTGCGGTACAGCCGGAATCCCTGGTTCTGCGAGTACAGCTTGTACAGTTTTGCCACCGTCGCCTGGATCAGCGCCGCCAGCGCAATCGTTTCGTCGAGCCGCATCGGAAGATCGCACACCCGGAACTCCAACGTGTCGAAGAACGGATGTGGCCGGATGTCCCACCAGATTTTCTTGGCGTTGTCGATCGAGTTGGTTTTCACCAGCAGCTTGACGTAATTCTCGTACTCGCCCCAGCTCGGGAAAAAATCCGGCAGGTTCGTCCGGGGAAATTTGTCGAACACCTTGCAGCGATACGATTTCAGGCCCGTATCCATCCCCAGCCAGAAAGGCGAATTCGACGACAGCGCCAGCAGGTGCGGCACAAAATAGCGCGCATGATTCATCATGTGGATCAGGGTCTCGCGATCCTCGATGCCCACATGCACGTGCAGTCCGAAAATCAGGTTGGCCCGGGCCACCAGCTGCATATCCTCTACAATGTTTTTGTAGCGGTCGCCCGGCGTCACTTCCTGCACGCGCCAGTCGGCAAACGGATGCGTCGCCGCCGAAGCCAGCCGCAACCCATTCTCCCGCGCCAATCGGATGATTTGCCGCCGCAGATTCTTCAGCTCTTCCCGGGCTTCCTTGATATTGGCGCAAACCTTCGTCCCCACCTCCACCACCGATTGGTGCATCTCCGTCTTGACCCGTTCCTGCAGGATCAATCTGCCCTTCTCGATGAGCTCGGTTTGAATATGTGACCGAAGATCCCGAGTCTCGGGATCGACGGTCTGATACTCCTCTTCGATTCCAAGCGTGAATGTAGGCCTCATCGCGGCATCCAGAGCTGCCAGGCGGGAGGATGCCCTGGCAGAAGTCCAATTAGTATACCAATGAGCAGCTTGTGTGGTGACGGGGCTCGCCCCGTCCGGCGGGGCGAAGCCCCGCCACCACATGGTTCATGTCACTCCATTCAAAAACGCCGCCCAGCGCAATTCCTCCACCGGATTTTCCCCGCTGAGCGCTTTCTTCACCGCCATCTGCGCCACCGCGTCCACCACCCACTGGAAATTCTGCTGCCCCACCGACGTGACCTCAGCATCCGGCGCTGGATTCATGAAGTCAATCGCATACGGGACGCCATCTTCCACCGCAAACTCCACTGTGTTCAGGTCGTAGCCGAGCGCGCGGCACAATGCCAGCGCATCTTTCTCCATCCGCCCCTTTAGCTTCGTGCCGGGCTGCGGATTCCCCTTCACATAGCGCTCATGATGCGGAGCCCTCGGATCGTACTTCATGATGTGCACTTTCTCCTGCCCCACTACATAACAGCGGTAGTAATCCTCAAACTCCACGCCATGTTGCAGCGTCATGCAAAGGTCGCCGGTCTGATTGTAGTTCTGGAAGAACTCCTCCGGAGAATGCACCTTATAGACGTGCTTCCAGCCGCCGCCCGAGTAAGGTTTTAAGAACGCCGGAAACCCGACATAGGCAAACACCTCTTCCCAATTCAGCGGGTAGATCAAATTCCGCATGGATTTGTCGGTAGTATCCGGCGGATGCGTATGATGCGGCAAAATCACGGTGGGCGGAATCGCCACGCCCATCTTGTGCGCCAGCGCATAATTAAAAAACTTGTCATCCGCCGTCCACCAGAAGGGATTGTTAATCACCGTTGTCCCTTGCAGGGCCGCGTTCTTCAAATACGCCCGGTAGAAAGGAATGTCCTGCGAAATGCGGTCGATGATCACGTCGTACTTCTTGGGCTCATCCATCCTGATGCCGCCAATCTTCAGAAACTCAGCGCTGACGCCCGCGACCTTCATCGAGTTAATCTTCTCGACCAGCGCCGGCGGGAAGGTGTTCTCCATCCCAAAAAGAATTGCGATTGTTTTGTTTGCCATAATCAGTGTCCTCAATCTCACGGGTGGAGCGACGGGCGTCCCTTCGGCAAGCTCAGGGCAGGCTCTCGCCCGTCTGCCACGCCGCCAAGGGACGGGCGAGGACGCCGTCGCTCCACTAGAAGTACTTTCCCGCCATCCGCTGCCACAGCGGCCAATCATGCTTGCTGTTGTCCCCGTAGATATCCAGCCAATGCGGGATCCCCTTGGCATGCAGAATCGCCGCCATCTTGACGTTCGCGTCCAGGCACATATCCCAGTCCGCCGATCCCAGCACAATCCTCATCTGCCGGCACCGGCTCAGGAACCACTCATCGCTCATGTTAGGCAAGTAGTCCGGCGGATTATTGAAGTAGACATTGTCATCGTAGTAGCCGTCGAGGAAGCTCCTGATGTCGAAAGCTCCGCTCATGGTCACGCAAGCCGAAACCACATCCGGATGCCGCATGGAAAAATTCAGGGCGTGATAGCCGCCAAAACTGCATCCCGTTACCGCGATCTGGGGAGCCCAGTTCTTCCACTTCAAATACGGCAGAAATTCGTTGATCACGTAGCGCTCGTACTGCACATGCCGCCAGATCCGCGCGCCCGGATGCACGCTCTTGTTGTACCAGCTCTCGCCGTCCACGCTGTCCACGCAGAATACCTGGATCGCGCCCGCTTCCAGTTTTCCCGCCAGCGCATGGATCATCCCCGCATTTTCATACTCATAAAAACGTCCCATCGATGTCGGAAACACGAGGATAGGCGGCCCGGCGTGCCCGAAGACCAACGACTCCATGTCGCGCCCTAATTCGTGGCTATATTGTTTGTTATATTCGCGGTTCATGTGCGCGAGGATTGTAACCGAACCGCCCGATCTTCGGCATCGTTGGCTGCGATCGGCGGCTGGTCGGGCCGGACGCGCCGCCGCCGTTCGTGCCTGCGCCGTCTTTCTCTGTCGAACCGCAGTCCATCCGCGGTGAACTACTGCCGCGGATGGACTGACCGCGGATTGATTCCCAGCTGCTTCAATTTCGATTGCAGCGTCGTCCGCTTCAATCCCAACCGCGCGGCTGCCCCTTTCACCCCGCCAATTTGCCCGTGGCTTTCCCGCAAAGCCCGCAGAATGTGCTCGCGTTCGGTCGCTTCCAGAGTTTCATCCACGCGTTTCTTCTCGGCGGTTGTGCCAATCGGCACCAGTTCGCTTAACGGCGACACCAGCACCGAACCTTGCGTAAGAATCACGGCGCGCTCGATAAAATTCTCCAACTCCCGCACATTCCCCGGCCACTCCAACCCCATCAGCATATCCATGGTTTTCTTGGGAATGCTGGTGATCGACTTGTTCATCCGCCGGGCGAACTTCTGGACAAAATATTCCACCAGCAACGGGATGTCCTCCCGCCGTTCCCGCAACGGTGGTACGCGGATCGGAAACACGTTCAGCCGGTAAAACAAATCGCTGCGAAACTCATTATGCTGCACGGCATCCGCCAAATCGCGGTTGGTCGCCGCAACCAAGCGAAAGTCCACCTTCAAGGTATGCGTTCCGCCCAGCCGTTCGAACTCGCGATCCTGCAAAACTCGCAGCAGCTTCGGCTGCAGCGCCAGTGGAATCTCCCCGATCTCGTCCAGGAACAGCGTGCCCTTGTCCGCCAGTTCGAGTCGTCCAATTTTCCGGCTCACCGCTCCGGTGAAAGCACCCTTCTCGTGACCGAATAACTCGCTTTCCAACAGCCCCGACGGAATCGCCGCGCAGTTCAATTTGATGAAACTATTGCCGGTGCGCGGGCTCAACCAGTGGACCGCCCGCGCCACCAGTTCCTTTCCGGTTCCCGTTTCACCCAGCAGCAGCACGGTGGCGTTGCTGGCCGCCACTTTCTTCACCTTCTCCATGACGGCTTCCAAGGCCTTGCTCCGACCGATGATTTCCGCGAACCCCAGTTCCGTGTTGATTTCCTGTTCGAGATAAAGCTTTTCTTCGGTAAGCTTTTTCTTGGCTTCGCGCAACTGCTCGGTTGTTTCGCGGAGTTCGGTGACGTCCATGCTGGCCCCGGTGAGTCCAATCACCGCGCCGGCCGAGTCCAAAAGTGGTTCGATGGTCGTGCTGAGGTACTGCTTCCTGCCACCGAGAGTGACCTGTATTTCATCACGCGCTCCCAATCCGGTTTCCAGCACCCGCCGCCGGATTTCAGTCATGCGCGCAGCCTCCGCCGGCTCGAAAAGTTCTCCCGCGGTCTTTCCCAGCTTTTCGCTATCCGAAAACGGAAGCTGCGAATTGTACATCCAGGTGTAGCGCAAATCCCGGTCCTGATTGAACACCGCAATCGGAGAATGCTTGAGTGCCACCCGGAACCGTTCCTCACTTTGCCGCAAGGCCTCCTCCGCCCGCTTCCGCTCCGTGATATCGGTTATAACGCACGCTGCGCGATCGATCCCCGCTTGACCCTCCACCGGAAAATACGTTAGCGATAGATCCCGCTCCCCCATCTCGGGATATTTATACTTGAGCTCGTAGTTGACGACCTTACCCCGGAAACACTCATCCAGCTTTTCCTTGACGACTGTTTCAAATACCCCCGGATTCAATACTTCCGCTATCGAACGTCCCACAGCCTGTTCTTTCGTCATCCCCCGACGGCTCAGGAATGCCCGGTTGGCGAGCACGTACCGGTACTCCCGATCCACCACCACAATCATTTCTTCCAGACTCTCCACTACCCGTTCGAACTCGCGCAGCCTTTCCTCCGCCCGCTTTCGCTCCGTGATGTCTCGCGAAATGGACACGACATACGCTCGGTCCAGTTGCACAAGTCGCAAATTCACTTCCACGGGAAAAGTCGTTCCATCTTTCCGCCGGTGCACGGTTTCCATCATTGCGAATCCCGACTCCCGCAACTGCTGCTGCACCCACGCGACCAAGCTTTCGCCGGCCTTCGGGTCGATGTCATAAACCGTCATCGACTGAAGCTCTTCCCGGCTATATCCAAGCTCTACGTATGACCTCTCATTCACATCGAGGAAACGCAGGGTCCCGGGATCGATTACTTCAATGGCATCGTTCGATTGGTCCAGCAGCGTCCGAAACAGCGTCAATCCCTGGAGAACCCCTTCCTGTTCGCGCGCCGTCTTCAGCAGCCGTTCATTGCTCGCGCGCAGCGCCTTCTCCGCCCGCACCCGTTCCGTGACGTCATGCGCGATTCCCCGCACAATCGGCGTCTCCACTCCTTCGGTGCGCAGCGTGTTGTGATACTCCCATATCCGCTGCTCTCCCGATCGCGTCACCACTGCCAATAGGCCGCGAGACTCGCCCGTGCGCTCGATCTCGCGCAAATAGACATCGAACTGAGCTCGGAATTGCGGATCAACAAAATCCCGCATGGGCTTGTGCAGCATTTCTTCTACGCTGTAACCCAGCAGACGGGCGGGAACGGGATTGATCGACAGGAGTCTGCCTTGAAGGTCGTGGACGCACAGAAGATCTTGGCTGTGCTCGACCAAGTCGCGATACCAGTCTTCGTTTTCTTCCAGGTCCCGCCGGATCGGGTCCCATGCGACTGGCGCTTCTTCCGGAAAGTGGCGCTTCCGTTTCCCAGGGTGCAATGCCATAACTCACCCCCACGACAGCGCGCCTATCTTCATATGCTATGCCTACGCTTTGAACGATGTCAAAAACAAGTCCAAGGAGCTGTCGCATGATGCGCTTTCAGGGCGCTCACGGGTTTCGCTGGCGATCCGTAGCTAATGGTTCGCTGGCCGGCGGGTATCGTCTTCCATTCCTGGTGACACAGCACCGAGCGGGCTTTACACTGTATGTAAATGACGGCGAAAGTCCCCATCGGGGCGCGCGGAGAAGTGGTGACGCGGGTCAAGTTCCGGCACACCCTCACGGCATGGCGAGAGGAATTTCTTCTGGTGCCGTCTATTTTGCCGTCACACTTGGGCGTGACATTGCTCACTGACTCAGCGAAGAATTGGGGCCAACTTGAGTATTGAACGTGCATTCCCGGGCGATGGACCTGTCGAGGCCAGCCCACTTTCCGTTGCGAAAGGCTGCGGGATTGGCTCGCCCAAGGCGTGTGCGATGCTGCTGGCTCCTGCGGGAAATCTCGAGGCGGCTGAGCAGGCGTTTCAGGCGGGCGCGGACGCGGTGTACGTGGGATTAAAGGGTTGGAGTCGTGGCGGCGCGCGCGGCGAATTTGACCGTAAGCAGTTGCGATTGTGCATCGAACTGGCTCACACCCTCGGGAAAAAGGTACAGCTGGCGGCAAACATCATACCCAAGCCGCAGGAGCGCCAAAAGCTGCTACGCCAGTTGGCCGAATTGGCGGACTGGGGACTGCATGCGGTGATCCTGAACGACGTCGGGTTTCTGCGCGAGGTTAGGCGGAAGCTGCCGGGATTGGCCATCACCGCCAGCATCGGCTGCGGCGCGCTGAACACGAGCGACGCCCTCTTCTACCAGGACCTGGGCGCGACCGCGGTGGTGCTGCCGGGGTACGTTGAGCCGGAGGAAATCGCGGCGGTGAAGGCGAAGGCCTCGATCCAGATCGAAGTCATGCTGCACATGGTGCAGGAGTTCATTCAGCTCGGAAAGTGCTGGATGCCCAGCTACCTGAACTTCGCCGCGGCGGAGCGGGGCGACGGGTCGCAACGTTTAGGTGGCAGCGTAAAACGCGGCGGAGTGGGCAGTTGTTTCCGCATCTGCCAGCAGCCTTGGACTTTGCTGAAAGATGGCGTGGAGGTGGAGGATGACCGGCGGTTGTTTCCCAGCCGGCAGATCGGTCCGGTGGCAGAACTCGGGGCGTTCCTCGATGCGGGCGTGGACGTGATCAAGATCCAGGGCCGCAGCCTTCCGGCTGAGCTGGTGGGTGCTATCATTGGAACCTACCGCTCGGCAGCAAACGCCTGGAAATGCGGTCAGAAGGTCGATCCGAAGGCCGGACCAAAGACCAATGGGAACCTGACCGTGCTGCCGGTGATGTGGACCGTACAAGGACGTTGAATGGGCCCCTTTGAACTTAATACGACGATCTCCAACCTGCGAAACCTCCGCGAATCGGACCTGAGTGCTTATGACGCGGTTTACCTGGGCAACATTTACTGCCGCATCTACGAGGACAACTTCCTGGAGCGCCTGGACGAGCTCGAAGAAGGCATCGCGCTGGTAAAGGGCCAGGGTCTGCGTGCCTACGTGACTTCGTACGCAGCGCCGCGCAATGACGTGCTGCCCAAGGTGCAGAAGGCGTTGGAGACCGCAGCCGCGGCCGGCGCCGATGCGGTCGAGGTCCAAAACCTCGGCGTGCTGCGCATGGTGCATGAACAATTTCCCGGCATGAAGGCGCACGTCGGCGGATTTGCCAACGTGTACACCGATGCGGGCGCCGAGGTGTTGAAGGAGTACGGTGCGGTCCGCTTTACTCCGAACTACGAGATCAGCCTCGACGAAGTGGGAGCGATAACGAGCGGCGTGGGTATGCCGGCGGAGCTGGTGGTTCATGGCAAAATGCCGCTGGGCGTTTCCGATTACTGCTTCCTACTGGAATACGAGCAGAAGTGGCCGGAGAAATGCCCGACGCTATGCCAGAAAAACCTGTTCCTCAAGCAGGGCGACTGGGCGATGCGGACGGTGGGAAAGGGCGTGCTGAGCGGCAAGGACGTGTGCATGCTCGAGCATTTGCCAGCCCTGATCGCGGGCGGACACAATGTGTTCCGGATCGAGGCAGCCTATGAGACGCCTGCGTACCGTCTGAATATTGCCAAGATCTACCGCGCGGCGCTGGAGCGGATCGCGGCCGGCGGTGGCGCGGAGGACGAGTCTGCGTGGAATACGATTCGGGAGCATACGGCTATAGGTTTGTGCAACGGTTTTTATTTCGGACGCACCGGCGCCGAGTATGTCGGCAAGCGCCCCCAACCAGCTGTGGCCTGCTGAGTAATTGATCTTTACGTTTTTCGAGGTGAGCGATGGTTGAGCTATTAGCGCCTGCAGGAAATTTGGAAATGGTAAAGGCGGCCGTGGAAAACGGCGCCAATGCGATCTACGTGGGAGCACGCGGCTGGAGCCGGCGGCGTGACGCCTATGAACTCTCCGACGAGAAATTGCATGAAGCCATAGCGATCGCGCACGCCGGGGGAGCCAAACTACGCGTTGCCATCAACACGAATATGCAGTCGAGCGAAATTTCTTCGCTGCTGAAGAAAATGGAGAGGTTCGTCGGTTGGGGTGTCGACGGAGCGATCATGACCGATGTGGGCGCGATCGCGCAGGTGCACCGCCGTTTCCCCGATCTCGTTCTGCACGCTAGCATCGGCGCCAACATCCTGAACAACGAAGATGTGAAGTTCTATCGCTCGATCGGGGTCTCGCAAGTGGTGGCCGACACCAAGCTCACGCTGCGGGAACTGGCTTCGCGCGAGGCGAATATCGATGTAGGCATCGAAGTCCTGATCCATGCCAACCATTGCTACACCTACCTGGGCAAGTGCTGGATGTCGCCGTATATGCGGTTGGAGCGGACACCCGATGATTTCGGCAAGGACGTGTTCCGCGGCAGCCCCAACCGCGGCGGCTTGGATTACAGGGTCTGCCTGGAAAAGTGGGAACTGCTCGATGACAAGGCGCTGCTGGAGCCGGTGGTCACGCTCAAGAATGCCGCCTTCTTTTACCTGGACGATATTCCGGCGCTCATTGATCTAGGCGTTCACTGCCTGAAGATCCAAGGGCGGGAGTATCCCGTGCCCTTGGTGGCAGGCATCGTGCGCTTCTACCGCGAGTTGATCGACACATACGTCGCGAAACCCGCCGAGCAGCCTTTCGATCTTGCGCCGTGGCGCATGCGTCTGGAGGCCATCCAAGCGGAGCGCGACAGCAAGCGCAGCAACATGACTTTGGTGCTGTTGAACGAAGCGCGCCAGCCGGTGCCGCCCAGGGTCTAGCCGATCCGCGAGATTGAGAGTCCCTTCGCCTCGTAGACCTCACTTGGACTCGGACGTCCAAGGTTACGGAATCTCATTGAGTAGATTCGGTAGGGTAAAGTTCTGTAACTCACTTCCCGGCTGTTGAAGGCCGTTATGTCCGTACGATTAGATTAGAAATTCCATCTCATTTTGAATCACTTCAAGGAGGGTTTTGTGCGTAAGAAATTTGTGGTAGGTTTTCTTCTGTTACTCGTTCTGTTACTCGCGATTCCGGCGCTTGCTGACCAGGTCGTCTTGAAGAACGGCGATCGGTTGACCGGCTCGATTACAAAGTCCGACGGCAAGCAACTCGTGATCAAGACCGACTACGCCGGCGACGTAACCGTGAAGTTCGACGCAATTCAAAGCATAACGTCCGCGGGCGACCTTAACGTCACGATGGGCGGCAAGACCGTGGTTGGTCCGGTGACCACCAGCGGCGACGACGTGATCGTTGCCACCAGGACCGCAGGTCCGGTGGAGGCGCCGAAGGCTTCTGTCACTTTGGTGCGTAGCCCGGCCGAGCAGGCGGCGTATGAAAAGAGTCTGCACCCAGGGTGGAGTGAGGGCTGGGCCGGTGGTCTGAATCTGGGCTTTGCCGTGACCCGTGGCAACAGCGAGACCAAGAACCTGAACATCGCTTTCAATGGCGCGCGCACGGGATTCCACGACAAGCTGACCCTCTACACCAACTCGTTCTACGCGACCAACGATTTGCCGACGGCATCGCCCCACACGACCGCGAATGAGATCGGCGGTGGAGCTCGCTACGACCACGATTTCTCCCCGCGGGCGTTCGGCTTTGGGAGTGGCGATTTCTTTTCCAATTCACTGCAAGACCTGGATCTACGGTCCATTCTGGGAGGTGGTCTTGGCTTACACGCGATTAAGAGTGCTGCCACTACCCTCGATCTGCTGGTCGGAGCAAACTACACCCATGAAAGCTATTCGTCTCTCACGATTCCGCCGCCGCCGCCCGGCGGCACGTTCGTCGCCGCTAGGTCCGACAGCCTGGCGGGCTTGACGCTGGGTGATGCCTACACGCTCAAGGTCGGGAAGGGCACAGTCATCACGCAGAGCTTCTTCTTCTATCCCGACCTCAGCGATACCTCACAATACCGCGGCACATTCAACTTCGGTACAGTCACCAAGCTCAATAAGTGGCTGGGCTGGCAAAACTCGTTCGGAGATATTTATGTTAGCAACCCGCCGCCGACGACGAAAAAGAACGACCTGCAGTTGGCTACGGGTCTGAATATTTCTTTCAAGCACTAGCAGTTTGCTGAATTTTGGTCGCCTGCGGAGAGTGAGATCTCAGCGGCTAAAGGACTAAAAACAATGCAGTTATCGCAGCGCTGAAGCGCTGCGCCACCCCACAATCCGGTGCAAGATCGAGTTTATCGGCAGCCTGCTGGCCGGTTAGCTGAGCATCGAGAATCCCCCTTCTGACGGCCTGAGCGGAGCGGGCTTTTGACAAGACGAGGCTTTGCTGACCGCTGGTTAGGGCAGCCGCAAGGTGTAGCGCATAAGTGTGATTGACCGGCAACCGGCTTCGAGATAAAGTTTCAAGGTCAAGGGACCGTTATTCCCTCCCCCCTGGTTTTCGTTTGATGGCTTATATGCGCTCCGCCAAACTCATGGTGTTGTTGTGTGCGCTGGCCAGCCTGGCTTGGGCGGCGCCGCAATTTTCCGGGCAGAGGCGGGTCGGCCTGACGAGTGGCGACCAGTGGGAACCGGCGGTGGCGGCCGATGGTTCGGGACGCATCTACGTTCTTTATCCGCACTATGGAAGCGTGCCAGATTGCAAGCGCTGCCGCGTGCCCGCCATGCTGTTGGTGGCGAGCAATGACAACGGCAAGTCCTGGCAGACTCCCCAGACGATACTGGAAACGAATTCGGGGCAGTTTGACGCCCAGATTGCCGTAGACCCAGCCGACCGGCGCACCCTTTATGCGGCGTGGCTGCAGAACGGGAAGCGCGTGGTCATTCTCGCGAAGTCGGCGGACTTCGGCGCCACGTGGGCTTTTGCGATTGCGGTTCGCAGCGAAGTGGAACTAGACAAGCCGGCCCTGGCGGTGCGCGGACAGAACGTCTACGTGGCGTTCAATCACGAAGAAGAGGTGTGGGTGGCGGCCTCGCAGGATGGCGGACGCAGCTTCACGCCGACCCGCGTGAATACTGAAACCCGTCCGGGATGGTCCCTGCTGGGCGCAGCCATGGTCGATCCCGCAGGCAACGCGTATCTGGCCTGGGCTTCCTATTCAAAAGCGGGAGGAGCGCGCGGCTCGGTGAACCTGTATGTGGCGAAGTCGGCGGATGCGGGCAAGGCGTGGAGTGCAAACCGGCTTGACGTTTCCGCGGCAGCACCCGGCTGCGAGGATGAGGAATGCGGCGAGGGCTATCTGGGCGCGCAGGTCGCGCTGGCTTCTGACACTGACGGAACTCTTTACGCGCTCTGGAACGCGGGCAGTTCGTCTCTGGGGCCGCAGCGCATTTACTTCTCCTCGTCAACCAACGGCGGCGAAAACTGGCTGCCGCGGGTCAGCGTTTCCTCCGCCGAGCCGGGAGTGGAACATGCTTTCCCGGCGATCGTGGCCGGGAACGGCGGCGACGTCCGCATAGCGTGGATGGATAAGCGCAACTCTTCCGGCAACTCTTCGTATTGGAACACCTACTATCGAAGTTCGAGCAACGGCGGAGCGACCTGGGGAGAAGAGATGCGGATCTCGGGCTACGTGCCGGGCTATCGTTATATAGGTAAGAAAGGTTTCCGTTTCCCCTTCGGCGATTATTTCGGGATGGCGATCGACAACCACGGGGACACGCATGTGGTGTGGGGCGAAGGGATGAACTATCAGTCGCCGGGATCGATCTGGCACGCCAGCGGACGCTAGCAAGATTTTCCTGTGGAGACCCGGCTAGCCGCGGCTTCTACCGCGCAAACAGACAGGCACTCCATAAGCGCTGCTTTAAGGCTGATTTCTTCCCATCCGCCCGTGGATCGACCGGAATCGCGACCAGCCAGTCCCTGCTATGAGCTCTATCGCCTGGATGCGTCAACTATCGGGATTAGTCACATGACGGCGGCAAGCCGAGAAGGCTGGACTTAGGTCTGGGCGGTTCTCTGCCGTATGTGCCGGGGTTGGGGAACTACTCCATAAGTAGTAGTTTCCGGACCCTAGTGTTTTTGACTAAGCCACGTGGGTAGTTGTAAAGAACTCACCAAAGGTCAAGAGTACCGTAAGCGCCGTAAGCTGACTTCCCCCCGGCCCTAGGTGCCACGGAACAACAAGGAGGGACAACCAAATGAAGAGACTTGGATATTTGCTGTTTGCGGTGATGGCAATCACCTTGATGTTAGGGGGAAATGCTCTCGCTTCAGCACCCGTCAATCAAGGCGACAACAGCTACTATTTCGTCACCTACTATTCCAATGCGAACACCAGTGGTGCGCCGGATCAAACCGTCCGTATCATCAACGATGGCGACTTTGCGACTACGGCCCCAGAGGGCGTGGAAAACGGAACCCTGTGGGCGGCGATCTACGTGTTCGATGACAGCCAGGAGATGAGGTCGTGCTGCGCCTGCCAAATCACCTCTGACGGTCTGCTTTCGGAATCCGTGAATAAAGAGCTCACGGCCAATGAATTCACCGGCAGAGGGGAAATGACCCGTGGCGTTATCAAGGTCGTTTCGTCTATTAGTCCTGACCCGACCTCCCCCTTTCCGGCGATCGGACTGCGGGGATGGGCAACGCACGTTCAGGCAACGACGACCACCTTTCCTGCTCCCGGCCCGGGGAACCCTGTAAACGCCGTGGAGAAGGGGCCATGGTTCGTTACCGAGGACGCGTTAGCCGATTCGAATCCCACGGTCCTCGAACTGGGCAACCTAGGGATCCTGTGTTCCTATGGGCTAACCATTGGCAGCGGCTACGGACTCTGCCCCTGCACGCCGGAAGACTACGACTTTTAGTCATCCAGCTTGAGAGGCGATACGGTAGGACTGAAATAGAGCTTCGTTGCTGTTGCCGCACTTCCTCCTGAAACGGCTGGGAGTTTCTCCCAGCCGTTTTCTTGTGTGCCGAGCATGATCGACAGCTAGGAGGTGAAAGTCCTCTTCACAACCTGATGGAGGTGAAGTGATAGCGAAGCGCAAGGGCGTCGTCGTGAGGCGAGGTCTGAAAGAAGCGTGGAGCAAAGGCGCGAGCCGATGAACAAAAACCGGATGAAGAGGCCTACGGCAGTGGGCGAGCGGGCAAGAAACCGCGAAGCCCCCATCCATCAAGTCTGCTGGTGGTAAATCCGGCGGTTGTGCGTCGAAGGCGGTCGAACTTACCTCGGGAGATCTGCGGCGTGTCCCGGAATCGGGACTGAGAGGGGAGCGATTCTCTCTGACCGCGCGGCAGAAGTCAGCAGCGGGCGTAGTAGTCGCCTCGGCGACGAAGGCCCAAACGGAAGGGAGTGGCGAGTAGCCGACAGGACTCGATGAGCGACAAGCGGCAGAAGAACCAGCTACAGATGGTGCTGGCCTTCACCGACGAGGGGAGGAGTGAAGCTCCGAAGGCTCGACGGGAAGGGACCGAATCGCCCACGGCGAACTGCGCGTGCGAAAGCTCGGCTATCCCAGAGCAAGTGATGGAAGAAGTCTGCCAAAGGGAAAACCTGAAGCAGGCATTACGGCGAGTGAAGGCTAACAAGGGGAGTCCGGGGATCGACGGCATGAAAGTGTCGGAGCTAACGGGCTACCTGAAGCAGCACTGGCCAGCGATTCGGGAACAGTTGTTGAGCGGGAGCTACAAGCCGCAACCGGTGCGGCGGGTGGAAATCCCCAAGCCGGACGGAGGGGTGCGCAAGCTGGGCATTCCGACGGTGCTGGATCGGTTTGTCCAGCAAGCGGTGATGCAGGTTCTGCAAGGCAAATGGGACCCGACGTTCTCCGAACACAGTCACGGGTTTCGTCCGCAACGCTCGGCGCATCAGGCGGTGGGCAAGGCGCAGCAGTACATCGCTGCCGGCAACCGCTGGGTGGTGGATCTCGATCTGGAAAAGTTTTTCGACCGAGTGAACCACGACAAACTGATGGCGGCGGTGGCGTGGCGGGTGAACGACAAGAGAATGCTCAGGCTAATGCGAGCGTTTCTGGAGTCGGGCGTGATGGAGAACGGGCTGGTGAGTCCGGTGGAGGAAGGGACGCCGCAAGGCGGGCCGCTGTCTCCGCTGCTGTCGAATCTCGTGCTCGACGAACTGGACCGGGAGTTGGAGCGGCGCCAGCACCGCTTCGTGCGCTACGCGGATGATTGCAATATCTACGTGGCCAGCGAGCGGGCGGGGAAACGCGTCATGCAGAGCGTGACCAGTTTCATCCGGCGACGACTCAAGCTCAAGGTGAATGAGGCGAAGAGCGCGGTGGCACGACCGCAGCAGCGGAAGTTTCTGGGCTTTAGCTTCACGGCAGGAGCCAAGCCGAAACGGCGCATCGCGCCCAAGGCTCTGCTCCGGTGCAAGCAAAGAGTGCGGGAGCTGACGCGACGGACGCGGGGCGTGAGTCTGGAGCAGATGACGAAGGAACTGTCCGACTACCTACGTGGTTGGAAGAGCTACTTCGGATTTTGTCAGACGCCCTCGGTGCTACACGGGCTGGATCAGTGGATACGACGCAGATTGCGATCCGTGATCTGGAAGCAGAAGAAACGACGCAGCTCCTGGCACCTGACGAACAGCCCTGCCTTGAGCTCCACGTTTCCCATGGCTTACTTCGACTCGCTAGGCGTTCCACGCTTGTCCACGGGGTAACTCAACTCGTTCGAACCGCCGTATGCGGACCCGCATGTACGGTGGTGTGGCAGGGGCGAGCGGGCGACCGCTCCCCCTATGCCGATTTTCACTTCCAATGGCAAAGGAAAAGCCGCAACGAGCAGTGAAGGGTCACCCGACGGCGCAAACGACTGCCAGCAATTCTCAGTTGGTGTGCAGCAGAATCCTGCGTCCGCGAAGCTGGCAAGCCAACGAAAGCCGTGGAGTTGGCGCCATCTCAAAAGGATGGTTGGCGAAAAATCCCGATAGCACTCACAACCTCAGAATCGACAGGCCTGTGCACGAGACGATCCTCAATCCGTCATTAACCCGCCTGTGAGGTCCCTGAGGCGCTCGATGCGATGTTCGCGGCAGTAATTGGTCAGTGCCTCCACCAGTTTTTCGGTGGCCACCGGATCGAAGAAACTCGCCGTTCCCACCTCGACCGCGCTCGCCCCCGCCAGCATGAATTCCACTACGTCCACCGGGCTGGTGATTCCGCCCATGCCGATCACCGGAATTTTCACGGCGCGAGCTGCGTCAAACACCATGCGCAGCGCGATGGGCTTGATCGCCGGGCCGGAGAGGCCGGCGGTTACATTGGCAATTCTCGGGCGGCGCGTTTCCGCATCGATCGCCATGGCTAGAAACGTGTTCACCAGAGAGATGGCGTCGGCGCCCGCTTCCTGGGCAACATAGGCCATTTGCGCGATCGAGGTCACGTTGGGCGAGAGTTTCACGATGATCGGCCGCGCCGATACCCGCTTCGCCGTCCGCACCACTTCGTCGAGCAAGAGCGGATCGCTGCCGAACTGAATGCCGCCGTGCGCCGTGTTTGGGCAGGATACGTTGATTTCGTAGGCTGCAATGCCCTCGCCCTGATTCAGGATCTCAATCGTGTGCTCGTAATCGGCGCGGGTGTAGCCGAAGACGTTGGCGAACACGACGACATTTTTTTTCTCACGCAGCGCCGGAAGTTTTTCGGTGAGAAACGCGGGTGCGCCGATATTCTGCAGTCCGATAGCATTCAGCATTCCGGCGGCGGTCTCAAACAGGCGCGGCGGCGGATTTCCGGTCATCGGTTCTTTGGAGAGACCTTTGACGACAAGCCCACCGAGCCGGTCGAGATGCACGATGTCTTCGAATTCGATACCGTAGCCGAATGTGCCGGCAGCGGCGATGATCGGATTCTTCAGCTCGATGCCGGCGAAGCTGACACTCAAGTCGGGATTGCCGATAGGCGTCATTGGGTTCCCCCGGGCGGCGTGGCGCCCGGCATGGCGGACAGCGCGGTGGAATGATGCGCCGGAGGCGGCAGCGCTTCGGTCAGTACTCTTCCCGTGGCTTGCGCGGGTGCGTTGATTCCAAGCAAAGAGGCCAGCGTCACCGCGAGATCAACCGGCTCGGCGTGCGTCCGGTAGATTCCGGGCTGGAAGGCGAGGCCATAGAAGGCGAGCGGCACATGGGTATCGTACGAAAAAGGTGTCCCGTGGTCGGTACCCTTGGTGACTCCGACTTGGAATGGACGGGGAATTCCAATCACATACCATCCGCCTTCGGGAGTGTAGCTATGGGCATAGCGGCGGCCGATTTCGGTGGGCGGAATATCTCCACGAGCGAGTTGCGACTTGGCGAAGTATCCCGTGAATCCCATTTGCTTCATGGCTTCGCCTACTTCGCCCTCGGCGACGGATTCGTCTTTCGCGCCGAGAGTTCCGGCGAACGCGTCTTTGTCCAGCCAGGCGACCGGGTAATCGAGATCGAGCACGTAGTCTGCTTTCTTGGCGTATTTTTTCGAGAGCAGCGAATTGATCTGTTCGCGCAACGCTTTCGCGTCGAGATTGACTGCGGGCAGACGAAGAGTTCTCGCGAATTCAGGCAGGGGCGCGACGCCGTGATCTGCCGAAAGCGCCATCCACACATTGGCCATTCCGATCTGATGGCCGAGGAAGCTGAAGAACTCCGCCAAACTCCGGTCGAGTTCGAGCGCCATGCTGCGCATTTGTGGGGAATCGGGACCGACCTGGTGGCCGAGGATATCGTTGGCCGAGAGGCCGATTACAAGCAAGTCGGTCACAGAGCCCGCGCCCAGCTTTTCGTACAACACGAGTTCCTTGGCGAATTCCAGTTGGTAATCGTTGGCGAACGGCGTGGCGCCGACAACCTGGTAGAAGCTGGCGGGCTCGCCATCTTTGTTTGTGCCATTTCGCCGTGCGGTCGAGCCGAGCGTATTGCCGTCACTATCCTTCCATTCGCGATTCCAGAATTTTTCCGCGCGATGGCTGCCGTTGAAATTGCGCACCCACTCGGGAAGATCGGGACGGTAGTAGGTGGAGGTGATCCAGTCGCCGCTCGTGGGATCGATCCAATAGGCGGCGTCTCCGGAAAACCCCGCGGGCAGGACGGCGGCACGATCCTTCAGCGAGATGGCGAATACCCGGGCTTTGCCTCCAGTCGCTAGTTTCAATTCGTCTCCGAGCGTATCGCTCAGGAGGTTGTGTGGCGACGCGCCTACACCAGTTTTGCCGACGCCGACAAGTTTTGTCGTGTCGTCTTCGACCGACGTTACCCGCTTCTTTTTCTGCGGGTCCCACCATTCGTTCGCAATAATGCCGTGTCCGCTGGTGTAGCTTCCGGTGAACAGTGTGGCGTGTCCGGGAGCGGTGCTGGCGTTGGCGTAGTCGTAGTTGCAGTCGGTGAAATAAGCGCCACGATCGATAAATAAGCGGAAACCTCCGTCGCCGAACTGGTCGCGATAGCGTTCCAGATAGTCGCCGCGGAACTGGTCAATCACGATGACAACAATGAGCTTGGGGCGGGCGTTATAAGCGGACGCGAACGCGGCGGGGGTCAAACAAAAGAAGATCGAGCAGAGCAAAAACAGCGCCACGAACAGGGAACGAGGGAGTCTCATCGCGAGCTAGTTTACAGCAGAAGAACCTTTAACGCGGAGGACGCAGAGGACACGAAGAGCAACGCAGAGCTCGCTGAAAAGAGAAGGCCAAGAAACCTCTGCGTAGTTCTCTGCGGGGGTCTCCGCGTCCTCTGCGTTGAAGTTTTTGCCAGCGTCGATTATGCCGTCGGCGTGCACGGAATCGCGTTTTTCAGCTAAAGTTAAAACAGAATGCTCGATCTGAACTTTGTTCGCGACAACCTGGCGCTAGTGGAAGAAAAGCTGCGGCAGCGCGGCATGAATCCGGCGGAAGTTTTGAAGGACTTTCGCACGATTGACACCGAGCGCCGGCAGGCCATCACGGCAGCGGAAACCCTGCAGGCGCGCCGCAACCGCGCTTCCGAAGAGATTGCCAAGCTCAAGAAAAGCGGGCAGGATGCTTCGGCACAGATCCAGGAGACGAAGGAACTGCGCGAGCAGATTCAAGAGTCCGAAAAAAAGGCGGCCGAACAGGAAGCGCGCCTGCGCGAAATTCTGACGTCCCTTCCGAACCTTCCTCACGCCAGTGTGCCGGTGGGGACGAGCGAAGCCGATAACGTAGAAGCGCGCCGCTGGGGCACACCTCCACAGTTCGATTTCAAGCCCAAGCCGCACTGGGAACTGGGCGAAGCGCTCGGAGTGCTCGACCTGGCGCGCGCCGCCAAGTTGTCGGGCGCTCGGTTCGCCGTGTACTGGGCGCTGGGTGCGCGACTGGAGCGTGCCCTCGCCAACTTCATGCTCGATCTGCACACCCGAGAGCACGGATACACCGAGGTCCTCCCGCCGTACCTTGTGAATTCAGAGTCGATGTATGGCACGGGCCAGTTGCCGAAGTTTGCGCAGGATTTGTTTCGCGTGCCTCACGGCGAGAAAGATCTCTGGCTGATTCCAACGGCCGAAGTGCCGGTCACAAATCTCTATCGCGACGAAGTGCTGGACGCCGCGCGCTTGCCGGTTTGCCTGACCGCGTACACTCCCTGTTTTCGCAGCGAAGCCGGATCGTACGGAAAGGATGTGCGCGGAATTATCCGGCAGCACCAGTTTCAAAAAGTGGAACTGGTGAAGTTTTCGCGTCCGGAGAATTCTTACGATGAATTGGAGAAGCTGACGCACGATGCCGAGACGGTTTTGCAGAAACTCGGCCTGCACTACCGCGTGGTCACGCTGTGCACCGCCGATATGGGATTCTCTGCGGCCAAGACCTATGACCTCGAAGTGTGGCTGCCGGGACAGAATCTGTTCCGCGAGATTTCTTCGTGCTCGAACTTCGAAAGTTTTCAGGCACGGCGGGCGAATATTCGCTATCGTCCGGAGGGCAAGAGCAAGACGGAATTCGTGCACACGTTGAATGGCAGCGGGTTAGCGGTCGGGCGCACATGGGTTGCCATTGTGGAGAACTATCAGCAAGCCGACGGCAGCGTGCGCATTCCGGAGGCGCTGCAGCCTTATATGGGCACCGACCGCATAGCGGCAGGTATACCGTAGAGACGCGGCTTGCCGCGTCTCCCGCATTGCCCGAGATGGTGCGAGAGCGAGACGGGGCAAGCCCCGTCTCTACCTTGCAGTAATCGGAGATTTGCTATCCCATGAATTCCAAAATACACTGGCAGCAACCCGAAACAGCCTCGACGGCGCTTGCAAGTGCCGTCTCTCCAATGGGCGCGATCTGGCGCACAATCCGCGGATACATTCTTTGGTCGTATGAACGGGGCAGCCTGCATTACGACATCATGGTTACGCTGATTCTCCTCTTTGTTTTTGTTTCGCCGTACCTCATCAACTTTAAGGACAAACCGGTCGAGCGCAATCCGCATCTTACCGGAGTGATTGTGATTCCCGACGAGAAGGGCGGATTCATCTATCAGATCCAGGCCTCGGCAGTGAATTCCGCTCCAGGTGGAGATGTTCGCCGGCAGTTGGAACAGATTATCGAACCCATCTCCGGAGCGGTCAGCATTACAAAGTACGAGACGGTTAAAGACGCCAAGGGGCACACGCTGAGTTACAAAGTCTGGGTTGAAAAAGAGTAAGAGAAGTTTTCAAGGTTTCATGGTCTCAATGTTTCATGGCGCATAAATGAAAGTTGTGCACAAGGCGCTTGTTCTCAGAATCGCGGTTGTCGGCTGTCTGTTGACTGCGGCCGCTTGGGCGCAGATTGTTGGCGAATCCCCTGAACTGGAGCGCGTCCTCGCCCAGATGGACGCGGCCGCCAAGAGCTTCAAGACCACCGAGGCGAGCGTCGTTTGGGATCAATATCAGAAAGTCATCAACGAAACCGAGACGCAGAAGGGCAGGATTTATTTCCGGCGTGAAGGCGGCGAAGTGCAGATGGCTGCCGACTTCGTCGAGCCCGACAAGAAGTACGTCCTCTACAGCGGCGGCAAAGTGCAGGTCTACCAGCCCAAGATCGATCAGGTTAGCGAATACAATCCGGGCAAGAACCGCAGCGAGGTGGAGAGCTTTCTGGTGCTCGGCTTCGGCGGCAGCGGCCGCGATTTGTTCAAGTCCTACGTCGTGAGGTTGTTGGCGACGGAGACCGTGGGCGGCGTCGCAGCCGACAAACTGGAGTTGATCCCGAAGTCCGACCGCTTGCGCAACAACATTGCACGCATCTGGCTCTGGATCGACCCGGCCCGTGGAATTTCGGTGCAGCAACAATTCTTTGAGCCGGACAGCAACTACCGCCTGGTGAAGTATTCCGACATTCGCATTAATCAACCACTTCCGGAAAGCGCGTTTAAATTGAAGACCACCAAGAAAACCAAGTTCGTCTCGCCGCAGGGATAGGTTTTTGCGCACCGCATCGTGCAAGAACCGCACCCAATAGAAACAAGCTGAAAAAGACCGGATGCGGCTATATACTGCGAAGAGAACCTCGGAGAGTTGAGTTCGCATGGCCAAAGTATTCACCATTCCCGTCCCTCCCGATTTTCGCAAAAAGCGCGAACGCATCGCCGACCCTCGCTACGTGGACGGACAAAAGATGCTAGTGGACGCGATTGAATATCTGACGAAAACCGATCGAGTGGCCAATCGCGCAGCCATCGAAGTGCTGTCCGAACACGTCCGCACGCGTTTCCGCATGACCGACTCGCCGCTGAGCTAAGAACTGCTTTTCCCAATCTGCAGAAGGCGGTCCCGGTCGAGCCAGACTCGCGGGGCTATACCTGGAACCAACGCGCCGAGTGCACACTGGAGACGCGGCAAGCCGCGTCTCTACTCAGCTTGGCTGTTTCTTCCTGGCCAGCCACGACGATGCCAGCACAATGATGGCGGGATAGCATTCCAGCATGTAGCGCGGTTCCGGGTTTTCCACCGTCCCCAGAAATGCCGAGCGCAGCAGCAGGAAACTGACCAGCAGTCCCGCCCAGCGCATGCCTGACGGCCCGCGGGACTTTCCATGCAAGAGCGCCCAGAACGCGGCCGCCACGTATACCAGATTCAACAGTCCGAATCCTACTGCTATGATCGAATACTTCGCCTCGTCATTGAATTCCCACCAGCGCGCATCGGCAGGAAGGATCTCAGTTCGCGGGCGCAGCCACATGTCCGCGATGCGCAGCACGGGCAGCACAACATAGTAGCGGAGAGGATGAGCACGAATGCGGTCGGCGGCGATTTTACCGAAGCGCGCGTCCAGTTCGGGCGTCATGTCCTGCGCCTCGTTGTAGTCCGCGACGGCGGCCAGCGTTGCGTCCCTTTCCGCCGGGCTATCGAAGGCTCGCGACGGCAGTTTCTTTGGGTCAATCGGTTCGCCCGGTGTGTTCCAGAGAATCTCTTCTACCGACACGTAGTCGACGATCCAGGTTTTGGTCCAGCGGTTGAAACCTCGGGCGACGAGTTCATCCGTGTCGTTGGCGTAGCGCGGCGCCAGCGGCTGGAAATGATGGAGGGCGCGAAAATTACGAATCGTCCAGGGAACGAGCGGCGCCAGGGCAACTGCTGCAACGATGATTCCAGCGGAGAGAAGATCCGCCACGTTTTTCTTGCCGGCGCGGCCCTTCGACGCCACGATCTTGCCCGCCAAAACTGCCAGATAAAGATCGATCGCCGCCAGCAGGAGGCCGCCATCGGGACGCAGCAGGATGCAGGCCGCAACCGCCGCGCCGGTCGCGGCCCAGAGCTTGCGGCAAGTCTGGTCGAGAACCTTCCCTGAGTTTGCCGAAGGGACGCCCAGGCTTAAGCGAGCTTCATGCATCCGACCCAGCGCGGCTGCCGCGCAATCGAGAGCGAGCGCCGTAAAGAAGATCTCCAAAGTTTCGGTGAGCACGGCGGCGGCATAGTTTGCCAGGAATGGACACAGCGCCATCAGGAGAAAAGCGATTCTCGCCGCGCGGTCGGAAACGACTCGGCGGGCAAGGTCGGCAACGATCAGGCAGGTGGCCAGGTCCACCAGAATCTGCGCCAGCAAAACTGCTTTGAAGTTACCGACCCCAAATAGCCAGAAGATCCCGGCCAGAAAAGCGGGATATCCAAACAGGCGCGAGTCGGCCGGCATGACGTACGTTCCCTGTTGGCTGGCCTGCGTATGGCCGTAGATGCCGTGCTGCAGCCAGTTGGTAGCGAAGTCGGCGTAGACGCGCGTATCATCCGTGACCATCGGGAAATAGACGAAGAAAAAGAGCCGCAATGCCAGGGCGGCCAGGGCGGTTGCCAGAAAAAAACTGCGGTGTTCGCGGATCAGGCGGAGCACGTTGGGAATATATCGCGAATCGCGCGATTTGCCGTGCCCTCGATTTGCCGCGCCTTTAACGAACGACCTCTGACCACCTGGGGTTTGACCCCCTGCGGCTCTCACCTTAGGATGTAGACACACCACAAGATGGCAAAACAGGTTTTTTACGATCCCTTGCAAGCGCGCTGGAAGCGCATTCGCCGTTTTGTCGACGCGGCCGCCCTGGCTTTTTCTTTGCTGGTGGTCTTTTTCATTTATAGTGCCCTGAGCAGCGAGCCTCTGCCCGATCTTTCCTGGCTGTCGGAAAAGAAGCCTTACCACGCTCTGATGAAAGACGAAAAAGCGAGAGGGCGTGAGAAGCGCCGTCTGGCCACTTTGGCCCGCGCTGGACACCGGCACCCATCCCGCAAAGCTCCTTCACAGCTCAAACTGAATTCCGAGCAAGGGGTTCGGGCCGCATTCTATGTTTCCTGGGACGCGGCCAGCTTTTCTTCCTTGCGCGAGTATGCGCGCCAAATCGACTTGCTCTTCCCGACATGGCTGCAGATTCTCAGTGCAGACGGCCATCTGCAAGCCTCGGATCCGGAAACGAACACGATGTTTGACGTGGTTCAAGGGCAAACGGTCCATCACGTCGACGACAAAGTAATGCAGTTTCTGAAGGCGGAAGACATCAACATGGAAGTCTTTCCGGTGGTGCAGAACTTCGACGGCGCCGACTTTGTTCCGAGGATCAGTGACTTCTTGAACAATCCGGCAGCGCGCGCCAATTTTCGGCGCCAGATCGGGATTTATCTTGCCTCCGATCATTTCCGCGGATTGATGATCGATTTCGAGTCCTTCCCGAAAAAAGCACAACCCGGATACGTGGCTCTGCTGAACGAGCTCTCGTCTGACCTGCACGCCAAGGGGATGAAGCTGTACGTGAGCGTCCAGGTGCGCAACCAGGATTACGACTACAAGGCGATTGCGTCCGCTGTGGATGGCGTCGTAATCATGAATTACGATGAGCACTTTCCCGGCGGAACCCCTGGCCCCGTCGCCTCGCAGGATTGGTTCACGGACAACCTCGAGTCCGCGATCGAAGAGATTCCGAAAGAAAAGCTCATCTGTGCCATCGGCAACTACGGGTACGACTGGGTCGAGCGGCCAAAAACAAAGACAAAGACAGGCAACCTTCCGCCCGGAGAGGCCGACAAATCCGTTTCCGTGCAGGAAGCCTGGATCGGGGCGCGCGATTCCGAAGAAGACGTTGATTATGACGGCGACGAGCTCAATCCGCACTTCAGCTATCGCGACGACGATAACTTCCGCCACGATGTCTGGTTTCTGGATGCGGTAACTGCGCTGAACCAGATGCGCGCCGCGCAGACCCTCGGCATCCAGACCTTCGCCTTGTGGAGGCTGGGCGCGGAAGACCGCTCCCTGTGGCGGGTGTGGGATATGCCCGGCGAAGCGAATGCGTCGGATCGGTTGAAGGACGTTCCCCCGGGCCAGGACGTCGATATGGAGGGCAGCGGCGAAATCCTGCACATCGAGGCGCGGCCTACCAATGGCGAGCGCGACCTGACCATAGACAAGCAGACCGGACTCATCGACGGAGAAACCTTCAAGAGTCTGCCTGAGCCGTATCGTGTGGCGCGCTATGGCTTCAGCAAGAACCAACTGGCTATGACCTTCGACGACGGTCCTGATCCACAGTGGACCCCGAAGATTCTCGATGTCCTCAAACGCGAGCATGTGCCGGGAGCATTCTTTTTGATCGGAATCCAGGCAGAGAAGTTCAGCAGTTTGACCAAACGCATCTACCGCGAAGGTCATGAAATCGGGAACCATACCTTTACGCATCCCGATATCAGCTCGATTGGCAGCGGCTACATGAAGGTGGAGCTGAACCTGACCGAGCGCTTGTTCGCCAGCCGCCTGGGCGTTCGCGCCATGTTGTTCCGTCCGCCGTACTCCGTCGATGCGGAGCCAGATACCGAAGACGAGGTGAAACCGCTCGAACTCACGCAAAGCATGGGCTACATCACCATCGGCAACAAGATCGACACCCGGGACTGGAATGACGAGCCCGCGCTCTCGCCAAAACAAATCGCCGCTCGCGTGCTCGACCACCTGCCGCCCTGCCAAGCGAACGATACGCAGTGCGGCAACATCATTCTCATGCACGATGGAGGCGGCAATCGGGAAAGAACCGTGCTCGCCCTCCCGCTGATCATCGACGGCGCTCGTGCCCGCGGATTTCAGTTTGTCCCCGTGTACCAGTTGATGGGCAAAACGAAAGCGGATGTCATGCCGCCGCTTCCGGGCAACGAGTATTGGTCCGCGCGGCTGAATTGGATCAGCTTCTGGCTTTTCAGTGCGACCATGACGGGCATCACGGTCATTTTTTTCCTGGGTGACATCCTGATGACCGGACGCCTGATTTCGGTTGGCATCCTCGCCTTCTATGACCGTCTCCGCTCGCATGTGTATGGAACGCCCGAGCAGATTGCGGCTTACCAGCCCCGGGTCGCGGTTCTCATCCCCGCTTATAACGAGGAGAAGGTCATCGAACGCACGGTCCAGGGCGCACTCGATTCCGACTATCCCAATCTGCGCGTGATCGTCATCGACGATGGTTCCAAGGATCGTACTTTGGAAATCGCCCGCTGGGCGTTTGCCGCCGAAGAAGCTGCCGGCAAGGTGTTGATTCTCACCAAGCCCAACGGCGGCAAGGCCGAGGCGCTTAACTTTGGACTGGAGCACATCGGCGATGCCGAAGTCTTCGTCGGTATCGATGCCGATACGATTGTTGCTCCTGATGCGATCTCGCGGCTCGTACCGCACTTTCTCAATCCCAAAGTCGCAGCCGTGGCGGGCAATGCCAAGGTTGGCAACCGCGTCAACCTGTGGACGCGCTGGCAGGCGCTGGAATACATCACCAGCCAGAATTTCGAGCGGCGAGCGCTCAACACCATGGGTGCGGTGAGCGTGGTGCCGGGCGCGATCGGCGCCTGGCGTACGACGGCGGTTCGCGAAGAGGGTGGCTACCATGTGGATACCGTCGCCGAAGACGCCGATCTCACCATGGCGCTGCTCCGCAGTGGCAATCGCGTGGAATACGAAGACCGGGCGCTCGCCTTCACCGAGGCTCCGACCAGTGCCAACGCGCTCATGCGGCAGCGCTTCCGCTGGTCGTTCGGAATTCTGCAGGCCATCTTTAAGCATAAGGGCGTTTTCGCGCGCAAAGGCGCTTTGGGATTTGTCGCACTTCCCAACATCCTCATCTTCCAGATTCTGCTTCCCTTGGTCTCGCCCTTCATTGACCTGATGTTTGCGGTCGGCGTGATCTGGTATTTAGTGCAGAAACACTTCCATCCTGACACCACTGATCCGGGCAGCTTCCAGCGGCTGCTGATCTTTTTCGTCGCCTTCCTGGTGATTGATTTCATCGCCTCGTCGATCGCCTTCGCCTTGGAGCGCCGCCAGCCCGAAGCCCGGGAAGACGCTTGGCTGCTCAGCCAGGTGTGGTTGCAGCGCTTCGCCTATCGCCAGGTCTTTTCCCTCGTTCTGTTCCGCACCCTGAAGCGTGCCATCCAGGGGCGACCCTTCGCCTGGGACAAACTGGATCGCACCGCCGCCGTCAAGTACGTGGCCGCCGAACGCCGGGATTCAGTCAAAGTCTAATCGTGTAGCGCGGACACTCCTGTCCGCGCACTGCCCGCAGCATTCGCCAGTCTGCGTTGGGGTTTCGTTGGCAGTGGTAGAGTTTGAATTGGCGAATGACCAAGTGGACAAAAACACGCCGCGATCCGGGACGCGCCTACTGTGACCCGGAAGAAGCAGCAAAGCTCCGCCGTGACGTGCAGCGAGTGCGGGAACTGGTTGAGAAGGGACTTGACGCTGAACCCGAATACGTGGAGCTTATCAACAATTTGGAGCCGGAAGTGACTCCAGCAAGACGGAAGGAGTTGATCAGGCAGTTTCGCGACGCCGTTTACGAACGACAGCCCGATCTACCAGGTCGTTGATCTGCTTGCGTACTTTTCGCACCTCGTCCGTGGTCATTTTCTTGGAAGCAGCGACCGCAAGCTCGTCCATGCTCTCCAGCAGCGAGTCCATGGCGCTTTTCTTCTTCACCGGTGACGTAGCCACGCGGCATCCCTTCTTGTGATTCGCCTTAGGCATTACAGTTTACTCTACGCCGTCAACCTCACGACCGAATACATCACGAATGTACCCACACTGATAAGACGAATTACGATGGTAACCAGTTGCACAGTCCCTAAATTATTAATTCGCCTGGCATGGGCAAGCTCAGAAACCCCGCTCTTGCCCACCCGCGATCTGAGCCCCTGACATCCGCAGGCGACAGCTTGTGGTAAAAAGGAGAAACCACCATGCCCCGCACCATCATCGAGCCATTCCGCATCAAAAGCGTCGAGCCCATTCATTGGACGACCCGCGCTCAGCGCGAGCAACGGCTCCGCGCCGCGTGCTACAACCTTTTTCTCCTGCCGGCGGACGATGTCCTTATCGACCTGCTCACCGATTCCGGCACCGGCGCCATGTCCACGCACCAGTGGGCGGCCATGATGGAAGGCGATGAGAGTTATGCTGGCAGCCGCAGCTTTGAGCAGTTCCGCTCGTCTGTGCAAGATATTTTCGGCTACAAACACGTCATCCCGACCCACCAGGGCCGAGCCGCCGAGCGCATCCTCTTCAGCGTGATGTGCAAAAAAGGCGACGTCGTCCCTAACAACACGCATTTCGATACCACGCGTGCGAACGTGGAGTTTGTCGGCGCCGAAGCGGTGGATCTCGTCATACCCGAGGGCCGCCAGCCCAGCCTGAAGCACCCGTTCAAGGGAAACATGGACGTAGCCGCGCTCGAAACGCTCATCCAGAACGCCGGCTCGAAAGAAGCCCGCGTGCCTCTGGTCATGCTGACCGTGACCAACAACTCCGGCGGCGGCCAACCCGTGTCGATGGAGAACGTCAAAGCCGTTAGTGCGGTTTGCCGCAAGCATGGGATCCCGCTCTACTTCGATGCCTGCCGTTTCGCGGAGAACTCCTACTTCATCAAGATCCGCGAAAAAGGATACGAGAAGAAAACACCAAAAGAAATCGCGCAGGAAATGTTCAGCTACGGCGACGGCTGCACCATGTCGGCGAAAAAAGACGGCATGGCGAACATTGGCGGATTTCTTTGCACCAATGACGATCTGCTCGCGCAGCAGGAGAAGAACCTGCTGATTCTCACCGAGGGCTATCCCACCTATGGCGGCCTCGCCGGGCGCGATCTCGAAGCCATCGCCGTCGGAGTGCAGGAAGCGCTGCACGAGGACTACCTCGAATACCGCATCGCTTCCACCGCCTACCTGGGCAACCACATTGCCGACCAGGGCGTGCCCATCGTGCAGCCGCCGGGCGGCCACGCGGTCTACATTGACGCGCGCGCCTTTCTGCCGCACATTCCGCCCGATCACTTTCCCGCGGTGGCGCTCGCCAATGAACTCTATCTCGAAGGCGGCATCCGCTCGGTCGAGATCGGCACACTGATGTTCGGAGAAGCGGCGAAGATGGACCTGGTGCGCCTGGCGATTCCCCGCCGCGTCTACACGCAGAGCCACATCGACTACGCGGTGGAAATCATCCTCGAAGTCTGGAAGAAGCGCGACCAGATTCACGGCATGAAGATCACTTACGAAGCGCCGTTCCTGCGCCACTTCACCGCCAAGCTTGAGCCGGAGCCGGAAGAAGTGGCAGCCACGACGCCACGCTGATTGTCGGCACGCTGATTGTCCGCACGCTGATTGTCCGCACTTTGATGGTTCGCACTTTGATTGTCCGCCCCGCGGAAATGATTCTTTCTGCCGTGCAAGGGAAAAAGTTTTCCTCTCTACGCAAGTGCTTTCCCCGGCAGTAATTTTCGCAGAATGCCAGTGGCTGCCACTCCGAAAACATGTACTTATCAGCCTGTTGGTTTGCGGCTCAGCTCCTTGCTGGTCCAGTTGGCTGCGGACGTGCTGTTTCGACGTGTGGCCGGCCAATTCACGTAGTTTGCAGACGGTAATCTTCCCCACTGCCGTCGAAGCGCGAGTTTAGCAACACAACCGGTCCCGCATCTCCCCCTTTATAGCTGCCTCAAAATCCAGATTGGCAGGGATGCCACGTACGCGGCACATCATTCGGTCCTGGAGGAGAAGAAATGAAACGCTCTCTTACACTTATTTTTAGTCTTAGCTTTGCCCTGCTATTGGTTCTCACGGCTGGCTTGTCCTTCGCAAGTGACAAGGCAGCCGTCGCGGTAAGAACAGACGCCACCGTAAAAGCCGACGCCGAGAAAACAGACGGCGGGTGGCCCGGGCTAATAGCGGCCGTAATTGCTCATGAGGGTGCCCCGTCCAAGCTCTGCTTGGGCGGGGCTTTTGACTGAGGCTATCGGAGCGTATCTTCCGGCTCGGTTGCGGTGCGAAGGGCTCGTGATTTCTCTTGCGCCGCCCGAAGTCCTGGTTTCGACGCAGGGTACTGCCTGGGAGTTGTCGAAGGGGTCCTGGCTTCGATGAGGGTCTGCAAGCGAGATCACTCTGTTATTACATTGGGTGAAGCGGCAGACGCCGTTGAAAAATACCTCTCAAACCATCCGGACAAACTGAACGAGCGCGAGGTCGTTCTCGCTCGCAAGGCGCTTTCCAAAGCGTATCCCTGCGGCGGCTTCCGGCAGTAAAAGCCTCTGCTTCCGGTTGGCGTGTCCGGTCTTGGCATTTCTGGCAGCGCTTGCTGGAGAGAGTTTCATAAATCGGATTTTGGGTAGGGCACGCCTTTACAGGCTGCGGAAAAACTCTGATTCGACCGTTTGCGAAGGGCACGAGTTTACTCATGCCGTTAAGTCGTTGAAAATGTGTCCGCGCTTTAGCGCCTGCGGAGTGCTCCTGGCGCGCTCGACTACTTTTTCCGCAGCCTCTTCAGCCGTACCGTTTTGCCCCTGGAAAAATGCGGGCTTTAGCCCCTGAGAGATTTTACGCCAACAATCCCAGACGAACGCCTTCGCCTCCACAGCGGGCGAAGGCTCGAATGCACAGTCAAAACCCAACACCCGCCGTGAGGCGAGCCTGGCGAGGCGGCTTCTAAAGTTTGGTCAGGCTAGTGGGGTTTGAACCCACGTTTAGGGGATTCTTGCTCCGCCTAGTTCCCCGCTGATGCTTGCTCTCCAGAACCCTTCTGTGTCAATCGCATGTGAACGAGAATGCTCAGGCGATTTCCTACGATGGCATTGAAATTCTGCTGGGCGCCGATGTCCTCGCCGTTGGCTGCACGAGGCTCTGCCGGAAGCCCAGCAGTTGCCATGAATGTTCCCGTGCATTGGGAACCGCTATAGGCTTCACTCGCGTCCGGCGTTTGACAGCTTTGGTCTTGGACCAGGGTCGGCCAGTAGGTATTGACGACAGTCTTCACCAACTGGGGAAAATCCTCGCGGAACATGCTCGTAGATCCCGACGCCCGAATGCCGCCGTCCTTCTGCCCATTGGCGTCTCGCAGATCAAAAACAAAAGCGGCTTCGTGCGAAACGCGGTGGATCATTGGAGGGCCATACACCGGCCCCGCATATGCTTCACTGGGAGTCGCCTCGACGTTGCGGTCTACTCGCGTTACGGTCAGATCGCCCGTGGCTTGTAGCCGACCGTCAGACATCCGCTCAACTCGCTTGGAGTGGAAACATACCAGCGTTTGGTTGGACGGGTTTTGAAGCCAATGGCTCAGGAATTTCCCAGCTTCATCAATGGGAGGCTCCATCGCCGTGGCTGGATAGAACCTGAATTCGATGCTGGATTTTGTAGGATCGCCGTCGCCAAGAATCACTCTTCCGTAGATCCTGGCGTAGCCTAGAGTTACGTTCATTTTTGTTTTCCCGTAATCCGTTGTCGCGTCAGCGATAAGTTTCGCATCGGAATGACGGGTGTCCACCTGCCACAACCCCGCCATGGAAGCAGGTTTATTGGGAACATCCAGGCCCAGAACAGCCAGGGCGAGAATTACAGCTACCGCGAATACAATCGTGTGCTTAAGCATTGTCTTCTCCTTCCTTGGAAGTTTGTTTTTCTCACAGATGTTGGTAGGCGGGAAAAGATTCAATTTGCTTTTCCTCAAGCGACCAAACCTGATCCGATCGCCTGATTAGATAACCGTGTCGGCTCCCAGGCTGCCGAGTAAACTTGGTGCGGCGGGTGGCCCAGGGCTAGGAATCTGCGAGGATCTCCGCGTTAGACGGACTTTCTACCAGACTTTATAGACTTGTCCGGTCTGTGCTCCGCCAATACTTCTGGCATAAGCGAGCGCTACCCGCCGGGCGGGCACTGCTTCGTAACCACAAAAATAGTGGCCATATGCCTCCATCGACTCCTGCAATATGGTTGGACTGACGGCATTAATTCGCAGTCCGCGAGGCAATTCAATTGCCGCAGCGCGAACAAGGCTCTCAAGCGCACCATCCACCATTGATTCACTTGTTCCATCTCGAATCGGAATCTCGCTGGTGCTTCCGCTGGTCAACGTAAAGGAACCGCCGTCGTTCAGAGATGCTTGTCCCGCTAACACTAAGTTCACCTGTCCCATGAGTTTGTCCTGCAATCCAACCTGGAACTTCTCGAAGTTCATCTTATCTAGAGGGTCAAAATGTACGTGGCCAGCAGCACACACAATTGCATCCAGCATTCCAACTTCTCTAAACAACTGCGAAACGCTCTCACGGTTCCGAATATCGACCCGAAAATCACCGTGCGACCTGCCAGCTTTTACGATCTGATGATGACTACTCAATTCTTCTACCACTGCCCGACCGATCGGCCCACTAGCGCCAATTACTAATATCCTCATTAGCTCACCCGATTCGTGAAGGCCGCGATTTCCACGATCAACATGATAGCTGGACGCTATCAAGCGATTGCGCTCAGAACGCCCAGCGTGAGAGATTCGGCTTCGTTTCCTTATCGGCGATTATTGGCTGAGATCGGGGACCGGAATTTGGGAGGCAGCTCTGTTCAGTGGCGCGCTTCTCTCGTCCAATCGGCGAGTCTCAGCTTTTTGATGCGGGCGAAGGCATGATCGTTGGTGACGAGGATCGCGTCCAACGCGAGAGCGTGAGCGGCGATCATGGCGTCGAGATTCCCCATCGGCTGGCCCTCGCGTTCTAGCGTGGCCCGAAGGCGGCCGTATTGTTGGGCTGCGTCGGAATCCCAAGGCAGGACCGCCACGCGCAGAAAGAAATCCTCGATCAGGTCGTGCAGCCGCGTGGCATGAGGAAGCCGCGCCGCTCCGAAGCGCAACTCCCCCTCGGTGACCGCGGATACGGCGAGCTGCGCCATCGCAACTTTTGCCAGACGACGGTCGACGGCCGGGCTGTTCCCCTGGATAATGCAGTTCGCGATGTTGGTGTCGAGCAGGTAGCGGGGCATTTTCAGCAGGGCATTTTCAGCAGGGCATTTTCAGCAGATCGTGCTCATTGGCCCGATCAGAACAACTCGCGTGTCTGCGGGACTTCATCCTGACGGTCTGCCATGAAGTCGTCCGGAACATTTGCTTCTCGCCGGAGTTCGAAGAAGCTGTCCCAGGACTCTGGACGCCGTGACAGGACCACGTCTCCGGTAGTTTGGTCCTGCCGGACAAAGACCTCGGTGCCTTCGAAACGAAAATCGGCAGGCAAGCGTACCGCCTGGCTTCGGCCGTTGAAAAAGAGCTTGGCTGTGCGCGGCACCGGCGTCCTCCTTGGTTTGATATATACCATGATGTATCACATCGAGTCAAGGGTCGGCGGGTGCCCCGTCCAAGCTTCGCTTGGGCGGGACCTTTGACTCTTTTTTCATCACAACCAGCCAGTGAGCGCCATCACATACCTCCGCCCCGCCCAATGCGACAATAGCCATCTGATTGGGGCAGTCCAGAGGTGCGACCGTTAGCCAAGACGCGCCCTCGAAGCTGCCCCAAAACCATTTTCAGCGCTCTTTGACTCTTTGACAAGATAACTTCTTATTCCTGAATACTTTCCATATAAGTCATTATTCTTGAATACTTTGCAAAGCCGTCCTGCCAACCCATTGATTCTAATAACGTTAATAGGGGGGGGTGGGGGGGTAGGGGGGTGGGGGTACGGGGGTACTAACGCGTTAGTAACGCATGAGTAACTACCCCGAAAATTTTATCCCGGCAGTTGCCATTCGACCCGACTTTTTCGCCGAATACTGCGGTGAACTCGGCATTTCGCAGGTTGCTGTGGTCAAATAGAAGCTACGTCAAAAATGGCAACCAGGTCAGTGGCATTGCGCCGCAAGTTTAAGGCGGCGGAACGGAGCGTTCATGGATTGTGGCAAATCCTGAAGGCCGTGGTGTCAACCGATCATCCTCTGCTGGCGCATCTGATCCCGATTCGGCGCTGCAATCTGGCTTGCACCTATTGCAACGAGTTTGACGATTTTTCGAAGCCAGTGCCAATTGAGCAGATGTTGCAACGTGTGGATCGTCTGGGCGATCTCGGCACTTCGGTGATCACGATCAGCGGCGGCGAGCCGATGCTGCATCCGCAACTCGATGACATCATTCACCACATGCGGAAACGCCGGATCGTTTCCGGGCTGATCACCAATGGTTATCTGTTGACCGCCGACCGCATACGCCGGTTGAACCGGTCGGGCCTGGAGTGGCTGCAGATTTCGATTGATAACGTGAATCCCGACGCAGTTTCCAAGAAAAGCCTGAAGGTGCTCGACCGCAAACTGCAACTGCTGGCCGAACACGCGGAATTTCACGTGAATATCAATTCCGTGGTGGGCAGCGGAGTGAGCCATCCGCAGGACGCGCTGACCATCGGCAAGCGCGCGCTGGAGTTGGGGTTCAGCTCAACCATAGGAATCATTCACGATGGCGCGGGACAGTTGCAGCCCTTGAACGACGAAGAACGGCGCGTGTATCACGAGATGAAGAACCTCGAGAAACGCAGCTTCACGCGGGTGAATGCATTTCAGGACAACATCGCGCTGGGGCGTCCGAATCAGTGGCGCTGTCGCGCCGGAGCGCGCTACCTCTACATTTGCGAGGATGGGCTGGTGCATTACTGTTCGCAGCAGCGCGGGTATCCGGCCATTCCGCTGGAGAAATACACGCTTGCCGATTTGCGCCGCGAGTTCCAGACGGAGAAGCCGTGCGCGCCCCATTGCACGGTATCGTGCGTGCACCAGGTATCGGTCTTGGATGCGTGGCGCGCACCCCAACGGCCCGCACCAGCGTCGGAGCCGGCGAGCGGATTGGTGCACATCGAGTAGCGAAAAGCAGCTCTCAGCTGTCAGCCCGCAGCTCTCAGAAAAAGCTTCGCAGCCTGTGACTTCCGATTGATGAGATAGCTTCTAAGAACTGAGAGCTGAGAGCTGACAGCTGACAGCTGAGAGCTGCTTCTAGAACGTTGTGGCTACTGTGAAGCGGAAGGTTTTTCGCGGTTCCCGGAGAGTGTAATTGGAGCCGATGGTCGAGCGCGTCAGGTTATAGGTGTAGTTGCCAGCGGCCAGGTCTTGACACGTCGCGGAACCCGGGTTTGGACAGGGGAACATGCTGCGGTTGATCGGTATGGGGGGAAATGCGCTGCTATCGAGGCGCAGGGCGTTGTAGGCATAGTAAATGCGGAACGGCGCATTGACGACCGGAAGCATCGTCTGCAATTCGAGTCCGGTGGACATACGCACAACCCAGTTGGTGCCAGGAACCGGGTTGAGGTATTGCGGGATGTTGCTGATGGTGTGGCCGCCGACACACGCGTACGACGTCTGGGGGCCGAGGATCGGGCAGCCGAACAGAGTGCTCAGCAGGCTTTCGTACTGGATCGGGTTGATCTGCAACTGTGAAGTACGGAGGATGGGATCGGTGCCCACATCGACAAAGGGCGCAACTGCGACTGGCCCGGCAATGGTGATACGGTATTCAAAGTTGCCGTGCAAACTGAGGTCGCCGCCGGGAGTTACGAGTTGATTATACGGAACCGGGATATTCCAGCAGTTGTTGACGCACGTTCCCGAGGAGTTGACCCCCACCGGAAAGCTCGGGTTGGCGGGAACGAAGCTTGAATCCGGATTCCTGAGGGCCACGATCTGCGTGCTGGGGAGGTAAGCGATGGGAGAGACGGTGCGGATGTCGAAACCGCGCAGATCGTTTTCGCCTCCGAGGTAGGCTCGTTCAAATGGGGGCGCGACGACTCCGCTATAGCCCGAGATAAACGAAGCCTGCACGTTGTAGCCAATGGCATTGCGGCGTTTCTGCACGGGGAAAAACTGTTTGTACTGGACGACGGGGCGGATGGTGTGAACCGTGCCACCGATGCCAGTGATCTCCCCGCCGATAAACAGGCTCTTGCCACGATGGGGCGTGTAGGGCGAATCGAGCGTGTTCATGCTGAAGCTGGGAGTGATCTTGCTGGTGATGATGCCGTTGAGCGCGTTGGGGCCGGTGATGCCTCGGAAGTTGAGATTCTCGAACAGGAGCTTGGAAGCGTTGCTGAGGGCGACCAGCGAAGAGCGGTCGAAGGAGTAGCTGATGCCAAGGCGCTTGAAGGAACGGCGCAGCGGGTAGCTTAAGCTCAGGGTGGTGCCGGTACTGGACTGCGAGTAGTTCTGCAGGTTCTGCAGGTAGGCGGCGGGCAGGTTCGGATTCTGGCCGCTTAAAATGGCATACTGCTTGGCTTGGTCGTAGTTGATCTTGCGCAGGTAGACGTTGAAGCCGGCCTGGATCGGCCGGTCAAACAAGTAAGGCTCGGTAAAGCCGAAGACCACGTCGCGTTGGCGGCTGCCCAGGCTGGCCTGCACGGAGAGCGTTTCGCCCAATCCGAGAAAGTTGTTAGTGCTGTAATTGATGCCGACAAAGGCGCCGGCCAGACCGCTGACGCCGCCTTGCAATCCGATGCTGTTCTTCCCCTTTTCCTTGACCTTCAGGGTGAGATCGACAGTGCCGGCCTTTTCGTCGAGGTGGCGCTCGGTGGTATTGGGATCGTCGGGCTTGAGCTGCTCGAAATAGCCGAGCTGGTTGAGGCGCAGGAGGCTGAGTTCCCAGTAGCGCGAGTTGTAGATCTGGCCTTCTTCCAGCGCAATTTCGCGGCGGATGACTTTGTCGCGCGTGGTGGTGTTGCCCTGGAACTCGATGCGGCGCACGTAGAACTGCTTGCCTTCGTCCACGTCGATTTCCAGATTCACGATCTTCTTCTCGTCGTCGAACTTGGTGTCAGGGACGGAAGTGAAGTTAATGTAGCCGGCTTGGCCGTAGGCTTTGCGCAGGTTCTCCAGACCCTTGGCGACTTTTTCGCGGCTGAAAATTTCCCCGTCCTTCATGGGGAAAAGGCTGCGCAGAGCGGTACTGTTGGGGATGGCTTTGTTGTTCTTGAAGGTGATGCTGCCGAGGCGGTAGCGCTCGCCCTCTTCGATGGGCATGGTGATATCGACGGATTTCCCCAGCCCGGACTGGAGTAATGGGATGTGGAAGCCGGCGTGTCCGGTGTCGTGGATCTCCGTTTTGGGTTCGTCGACCAGCACCTTGAAGTAGCCTCGGTTCTGGAACTCGGCGCGGACGCGTTCGGTATCTTCTTCGAGTTTGGTAGCGTCGTAGGTTTTGGAGAAGATGTTCTCAAGAAAGATGGAGTGTGGGATGCCGATGGGCCTGAGGTTCTTCATGGCCGCGCGCAGCGTGCGGTCACCGACGTGTTTGTTGCCGCGGAAGCGGATGCGCCCAACCTTGACCTTGGGCCCCTCCTTAATGACGAAAGTGACCCCGACGGCGGCGGGCGGGATAGGCCGGACTTCGGTGCGGATGGTGGCGAACTGGCGTCCATGCTCGGCGAGCAGTTCCTTGAGGACAACTTCGGCCTTCTTGATCTTCGTGGGATCGTACTGGTTCTCCACCGCGAGTCCGACTTTGCGCTCCTTGAACCGGTCGAGCACGTCGCTGGTGGAAACGGCATTCAGGCCGGTGTAGGTGATCTCGCGGATGGTCGGCCGTTCCTTGACGTAAATGTGCAGGATCCAACCTTTGGGATTCTGTTCGCGCTCAAAGCGGATGTCCTCAAAGTAGCCCGTGTTCCAGAGAGCATTGAAGTCGCGTTCGATAGCGGCGGGGTCGTAGACGTCGCCGGCCTTGCTGAAGATGCGAGCCTTGATCGTGTCGGCGGGGATGCGGCGGTTGCCGTGGACTTTGATGTCGACAATGAGATCCTGCTGGCCGACAACGGATAGCGCCAGCAGCAGAAGCGTCAACAAAACCAGGAGGCGATTCCAAACAGACCTACGCTTCCAAACTCCTGCGGCGAAAGAAGATGGAGTCCAAAAAAAGTCTTTCTGCGGGCCCGTGTTGTGGCCGAGTCGCGGGGCGCGCACAGGGATAGCATGATGACGACGATGAATCGCAACTACCTCGAAAAACTAGAGTTAGGAAAACGGTAATTATACGGTAGAGAGTGGGAACCGTCCAAGATTCTTCCCTGGCGTCACGCCCGAAAAAGTTCCACCTCAACGTTTATGGAGGGTTTAGATTCAGGAGGTTGCTCCGATCATATACACGCCACGTACACAAACATCCGAAGAAGTTCCCCCAACCCCAGTATTAAAATGCGTGACACCTTCCACAACGCTCTACATCCGCCACTTGGGTAAATACCCACACAAGTCAGATCGCAACTACCGTCGCTGTGGTTGCCCAGTCTGGTTCCGGCGCAACAGAAAGAGGTGGTCAGCCGAGACCACCGACTGGTCCGAAGCTCTGCGAAAGGCAACTGCGACTGAGAACGGCGAGAAGGCGGTTGCGCTGTCCAACATCACAACCGAAGTCGCCATCGATCTCTACCTCAAGAAACGCAGCAAGTGCAAGGATGCGTCCAAGGCCCCCTATAAAGACCGCTGGCTGTTGCAGGCTGGATCGGATCGTCAGCAGAGCTTGCTTGCGTGGGCGAACGCGCATCGCTTCACCAAACTGCGCTCCATCACGGCGGTAGCTCTCGACGAGTGGCGTGACAGTTGGGTCTTCCGCCCCAATTCGTTCTCTTTCGAAATCCACAACAACGTCATCAAAGCTTTTTTCGATTGGGCAGCGCGGTTCGATTACCTGTCGAAGAACCCTTTCGACAAATTGGACAAGATCAGCGTAAAGGAAACGCCTACTCTGCCGCTGGAGCCTGAACAGTATACAGCCTTGCTGTCCCACACCGACGCTTGCAAAAACCATTCCTCGATGATGACGACCCTGATCCTGACTATGAGGTGGTCCGGTTTGGCGATCAGGGATGCGGGGTGCCTGACGAGTGCACTGAAAAAGCGACCGATGGATACATTCTGTCCCGTGACCTCTATGCCAAATACAAGGACTACTGGGCCAAGAATGTCGGGGAGTACGAGCTTAAGGAAGTGCGATTCGCTGAGGGAATGCAGTCCCATGGACATGCCAGTGTGCGCCGTAAGGTCGGCACATATGCCGGAGGATCACCGAAGATGAATGCCGTCTACGAGGGATTGAAGCTCAAGGATGTGAGGTTAGATTGGCGACCGAGTGTGGACGTGGATGTTCTCGTATAAGTCAAAATAGTAGGGGTTGGAGCAAAATAGTAGGGGATAGTAGGTACAACTCACACTGCACGTGTGGGGGACTAAATCATTTTCTTCTATAAGTGGCTGCAATGCGTTTCGTCCCTACTATCCCCTACTACGACCTACTTACGGACTTCATGGCGTCAGTGCCATGATGACGATCCAACGGCTGCCCGTGTCTGGGGCCGCAAGAGCTGCCTGAGAGCGGAGTCAACTCCCGCAGCATCGCTGGCGTCATGAATTCGCTTCCGGGACGACTCTCGGAACCGCGTATGAAGGACTCTCGCGGCACGTTCAGGAACAATTCGGGGACTTTCGGAACCACTGATAGAGGGCGTAGGTTGTTACCAGCTTTGTGTCAGCAAGTGAAGGAATCGCCGCTAACACCGGGAAAATCGAGCCCTGATCCAACCCGTAACCAGCGCTGACAGGGAAATCGTGGACGCGCTCTTCTCAGAGGCCAAGAGCCAAGCCTTTAACCTGTATGGGGCCATCGCTCAGATCGGCCGACTCGACTCCTAGCCGTTGGGCTAGGTGAACGAAAGTCAACAGGGAAATTCGTGATTAATAAAATACATAGATTGTTTCTGTTCTTTACGCCTCTGGTGTTCTTCTCCCGCGCTGGCATTGGGTGCCGATCACATGACCATCGTGTGTGTTGGCGGGAAAGTGTATCCCTCGCCGACCACTATTTTGTTTTCGCCTTTGCAGGGATGGAGGGTATCAACAAAGAAATCCCATGGTCTCTTCATGTCGGTGATCTGGTCTGTGGCGGCGGCTCTGTTGGGTGTGGCGCATCTTTCGCGACTACCGTGCGGGCGCGGTTATTGGACTTCTGGTTTTTAGCCAGTGGGTGCTGGACTTCATTTCACATCCCATGGGTTTTGGGGATCCCCAACCACCCGACCTGCCACTTCTTTTCCATGGTACGCGGAAAGTGGGGCTCGGCTTGTACAACTCCATCAGCGTTACGCAAGCCATTTTAATCGAGGTCGCGATATTCATTCTGTCCCGCCTCAGTTGGAAATGGAGAAAGCGTTCGTCCGTTAAGATAGCGGAGCGAACGTATGAAAAAAGAGCGCAAGCACTACACTGCTGAGGAAAAAGTGGCGGTTCTACGGCGCCATCTTTTGGACAAGGTCCCGGTTTCCGATCTGTGTGAAGAACTGGGGCTACAACCCACGGTTTTCTACCGCTGGCAGAAAGAGTTTTTCGAGAACGGAGCGGCCGCCTTCCAAACACCGGAACGTCCTCGCCGTCAGGCGGAGGAGAAGCAGAAGCGGATTGAGTTCTTGGAGAAGAAGGTGCAGACCAAGGACGAGGTCCTGGCCGAGCTGATGGCGGAGCACATCGCGTTAAAAAAAAGCCTTGGGGAACTCTGACCGAGACCTGGGTGCCGCACGATGTGCGGGATCAGGTGGTGGATTTCGTCCGGCGCTGGTCGCAGAAGACCGAGATCAGCGCCGGCCGATTCATTCATTGGCTGGGCGTCACTGCGAGTAAGTTCTACAACTGGCGGCAGCGCTATGGTCGGGCGAATGAGCACAACGGTTGGGTGCCCCGAGATTTTTGGCTGGAGCCGTGGGAGAAGGAAGCCATCATCGGCTTCCACCTGAAGAATCCATTGGAAGGTTATCGGCGACTTACGTTCATGATGTTAGATCACGATGTGGTGGCCGTGAGTCCGGCGAGCGTATGGCGAGTGTTGAAACAAGCGGGACTCCTCTCGCGCTGGAAACCGAAGCCGTCGCGCAAGGGGACCGGCTTCGAACAGCCGCTGCAGCCGCACCAGCACTGGCACGTCGATGTTTCCTATATCAACCTGTCGGGCACGTTCTATTACTTATGCAGTGTGCTGGATGGATACAGTCGTTTTCTGGTGCATTGGGATTTGCGGGAGTCGATGAAGGAAGCCGACATTGAGATGATTCTGGAACGAGCCAAGGAAAAGTACCCGGAAGCCAGGCCGCGGATAATCTCCGACAACGGACCGCAGTTCATCGCGCGCGACTTCAAGGAGTTCATTCGCATCTCGGGGATGACGCACGTGCGCACTTCGCCGTTTTACCCGCAGTCGAACGGGAAGATCGAACGCTGGCATAAGTCGCTCAAGCGGGAGTGCATCCGGACACTGACTCCGTTAACGCTGGACGATGCACGCCGCTTGATTCAACTCTACGTGGATCACTACAACACGATGCGCCTACACAGTGCGATCGGCTATGTGACGCCGCAGGATCGGCTCGCCGGACGACAGGCCGAGATCCACGCGGCTCGCGATCGCAAGTTAGAAGAAGCTCGTCGCCAGCGGCAACTCCGACGGCAGCAGACGGCGTCTTGGAGGTTTGCACCCTCTTCCACGCCAGCTACAATGACCTCGCCGGGTGAAACGGAAGCGGGCTCTGCCGGGAGGCAACCATGCTGAGGGATAACCTGGTGGGGCTCATCGAGCCGATGCTCAGCAGCGCGGGAGTTGATCCTCTCGCGCTCTGCATGCGAGGAAAAAGCCATCGGACGATAGACCCCCATGCCTTGAAAATCCCCGCCCCGAAGGGGCGGAATCTACACTAACGGAGAACGCCGCTTCTCCATTTCACGCTGAGCCAAGACAATTCCGGCAGCCGTAGTCTACGTAAGGTACATCGTCAAGGAGAGAAAAAGTAGACAACGGCTCCACATGAGTCGGCGGGCACGCCCATCACGTCCCTTACCACCTGCCACGTGTGAGAAGGTAAATGGCTCCGGATGTGGCAATGAGCGTCAGAAACGAGCCTACCTTATGAACGGCTACGATTTTATCGTTTCTGGGTTCGCCGAGGCTCCAACAAACTACCGGAAGCGATCAGGAGCAGAAAGAGCAATCCGCCGACGATAACGGCAATTAATTCGATGCTTGTGAACTCTATGCCTCTGTGCAGTTTGCGAATGGTCACCACGGCGTAAATCACAAAAACAAGTGCGACGAGCTTATGAATTCCGTATATCGCGCCCGCGATTGGTTTCCCCGAGGGCCTTGGGTCGTTTAGCCGAAGATTTCGGCTCAACCAAACGCCAGACAGGAGCGTGACGAGAAAGAGGAGTCCGGTGACAGCGATTCTGGACGCGGGAGTTCCCATTTCAACGCCTTGGTAGCTTGATCTGCACAGTGCCAACCTTCAAATTTGCTTCCACAATAAAGAAGCTGCATTCCCTACAACGTGCCAGCCTCCTGCGTAACCTGTCGCACATTCAGGTCTTTTTCGCAGCAGCAGATCGCATCGCTGGTTCGCCGAACGCAACGCACTGTGCGATCAGCGCAAGCGCCCAGATGTACCACGGAATCGGGTCATGATAGTGGAATTGCAGGATGACGCACACCACGAAGAGCAGACCTCCCAACATAATCTCCTCCTAGTCGGACTTGTTCAGGTCTTATGACGAACCGTAGCACAAGGAGCAAGAGCGAGTCCGTGAGCAGGAACACATTTATTTCTTTGATGCACGGTCTACCAGAGAAAGGGGACGAGCCGGAAGCGGGTGTGGAGGCAATATTCAGAGTAGCCGGGCAGTTCTTGGCGAAGAACCTTTTCCTCGTTGAGCAGGCGGAAAACGATGATGGGGATGAAGAGGGCAAAGACAGGTAAGGCGAAGTACGAACCGAGCGCCAAAGGCGCGAACAAAAACATCACGCCGGCACCCAAATACATAGGATGGCGGACGATGCGATAAGGCCCGCTCGAAATCACTTTTTGGTCGGGCTCGACTCGAATGGTGGCGGCAGCGAAACTGTTCGCCTTCAAGACCCAAAACACCATCAGCCAGCCGCCAAAAACGAATGCCTGCGAAAGAATCATCAACCACAAGGGCAAGTGAGACCAGCCGAATCGGTGATCGAAGCCGGGGAGCAAATAGCCGATCAACCAAGCCACGAAGGCGAACCTCATGATTAGCTTCTGTTCGTGCACTTTTTCCTTCCTCCCCAGCCTGCGCTCGATCAATTGTGGATCGTGCTTACAGAAATAACCAAAAGCGAATAGCGTTGGGACAAACCAAACCATTTAGATACGCCCAGCCCTGCCAAAACCTCAGGGAACCAGCGGGAATGAACAGCAGAGCGCCGAACACGACTAACCCTAGCGAGAAACGAAGAGCCAGCTTTGATTTGAGACTCATCGGATGCCCTCGCGTGGTTCGAGTAGTTCCGAACCCTCGATAATTGTCGCCGCCGAAGGAACCGACGGGCAGTGACGGCAGTCACCCGGCTTAGGGCAATGTTGTGCTGGTTTCGCAGGAATGATCTGACCCCAAGAACGCTAACGGCTCCCTGAGATTCACATCAGGCAATCGATTGCGGCAGGCATGTGGAATCCCCTCAACTTAGAATAAGAACGGTACAAATCGTCGCGTGTGTTTCATGTAAGCTGCATAGGCCGCACCGAAGCTCACCAGATTCTCCCTTTCCTCGGCAACTGAAGTGGCAATGAGAAAACCGCTCGCGCTCAGCGCCAGCACAATGCCACCGATGGCGAACGGGTTCTTCAGATAAGCGCACCACACGAGCGCCAGCAAAGAAGCGTACAGAGGGTGACGAATAAAGCGATACGCGCCTGCGGTGACCAGCGCGGTTGTGTTCTCAAAAGGAAGATTGGTGCTGCGAGCGGCGTTGAGCGTTGGCCTGCCAATCAAACGCAGTAGCCGGAATCCTTCAATCGCTAGTCCTATCGAGGCTGCTGCAAGGAACCATGACACCAGTTGGCGAGTCGAGAGCGGGTCGCGAAACCACATCGGGACGTTCAGCAGAATTAGGGCCGTGAGGAGTTCAAACGCGAAAAAGCGATAGAAGCCGTGAGAGCGCAAATCTCTCAGCGACCGCCACGACAACTGAATGATGGCGGCTGATGCCGCGAAGAAAATAGCGACCCGCACCAATGTCATCGCCAACCTGTCGGAGAGAGCCTGAGGGCACGAATACGGCCCCGCGCCCAAAGCCGCAACGTCGCTGCGAAAGTTCCAAGTCATTTTAGAACAATGTGAAAAAGGCAGGTCGGGACCGGACGCGCTCGCCTTCGTTCTAAAATGAACACAGGGAGCGAGCTATGAAATTCAACATCAAAGCTCTGGCCTTGGCATGTGCAATTCTGTGGGGATTGGTGATGCTGGTGATGGGTCTAGCCAACTTCATCTGGGGCAACTATGGTCAGCAATTCCTCCAGATTATGTCGTCGGTGTACCCCGGCTACCATGCCACTCGCAGCATCGCAGAAGTCATCGTCGGGACTCTCTACGGAGCGGTAGATGGTCTCATCGGTGGCGCTGTCTTTGCTTGGCTCTACAATCAGTTTGCCCAGCCCGGCGTCTGAGCAACAAGGGGACTGTTGAAGGACACCCTCAAAGCCCGCCTCGCCCGCTACCGCCAGATCAAGCTCAGCGTGATCGAGAGGGCAGACGCCTCCAGCCGTTCGTGCGGTGATGGTTTGCCAGTTTGGTCTATTATTACTCCTTGTCTCACGCAACGACGGTTGAGCATTCATCCATGATCGCCCTCGGAGTAGTCTTCGCGCTGCTTGTCGCGGCTCCCCAGCAGAGCAGTTCCGTCGAGTCGCAGACGACCATGCAGCAGCGTGCTCACGAGGAGTACGAACAACACAAGCAAGCTGCTATTCGCATCAACGAACTTGCCGGGGGAATTCACTCGGAAGCCGACGCCAGTGCCTTCGTATCCGCAATCGCGGGTCTCTTTGCAAAGGAACTGCCTCCTGCTTGGGCCAGCAGCGATGTCCGCCAACGGGTTGCCCTCGCTGAGTACGAGGCGGTTCGCAACCCGGCAAAACTTATCCCCGAGCAGCGGGTAGTCGATGTCTGGAATCAGTACGCCCGAGAGATCGGAGCACCTGACGAGGCGATTGTCTCAGTCGCCGAGATTCATAACATGCGCGATGGGTCGTATACCGTTAGCCAGTTGATGTGGGCTCGGGGAAATCAAACGATCTGGACGATGCCAAACGTGTACGCGCTCGGGTCTGATGCTAAGGTCGCTGACGGTTGCCGAGCCCTTGACGTGAGTGTGTGAGAACTCGATTTTTATCGATGACTCTCGTCTCCGGTCATGCTGCCACTCCCGTACTTCGCAATCAGCCGGTCCCAGGTTTCAGCGGCGGGCGAACAAGCGCGTCACGTTGTAGGCGATCGCTGCCAGCGTGAACTCCGCTGCCACCTTGGCTTGTCCTCGGGTGCGAAATTGCCGCATGCCCCGCTGCTGCTTCAACACCCCAAACACCGGTTCGACCAGCGCCTTGCGTCGTCCGTACACCTTTCGTCCGGCCGCGCCGCGCAACTTCTTCCGCATCGCCTTCAGTTCCGGACTGCGCACCCGGTTCCGTCCGATCGTGCGCGCTCGTTTCCCCGTGTTCAGTTCGCGCGCCAGGTTCGGGTCCGGCAGGTACACGTCGATGCCACGCTCCTCGAGCGCGCGCACATTCTCGTTACTGTAGAAGCCCGCATCCGCCAATGCTTTCTCCGGTCGCTCGCCCGTCCGCTCCTCCACTTCCTCCACCAGCGGCACCAGAGCCGGCACGTCGCAACGGTTCAGCGTCACCCGTTGGGCCACGATCAGATGATCCTGGCTCACCGCCATCTCCGCCGTGTAACCCAGCGCAAATCCGCCCCGCTCCCGCAGAAACCGCGCCTCCGCGTCCCGCGGCGATAACTTCGCTTCTCCACTCTTGCGTAATCGTTCCAGACGCCGCGGCAACTCCGCCAGTCTCTGTTCCAGCTTCTCCACCCGCACTCGCGTCCCCGCGCCTTCGTCCGGATCGCACGCCTCGCACGCCTTTTGCCAGCGCCGGATCTGCCGCCGAATCTTCGCCCGTTCCCGGCGCAAGCGCGGCTCCGTGTCGATCCGTTCCCGCGACGCACTCGCCCGGATGCGCGTCGAATCCAGCGCCACCATCCCCAGTTTCCCCATGCCCAACTGCCGCGCCATCTCCACCACCTGCGTGAACACGTCGTTCAGCGCCCGCGCGTGCCGCCGCCGAAACGCGCTCAACGCCCAGTGGTCCGACCGCTGCCCGCCCGCCAGATAACGCAAGGCCAGATCTTCCACGATCCGTTGCTCCAAGCGCCGCGCGCTCGTCATCCCCAGCGCATAGGCATAGAGCCACACCTTCAGCATCAGCGCGGGCGCATATAGCACCCCACCTTCGTCGCTGTAGGCCCGCTCGAACTCGCTCAGGTCCAGCCGCTCCACCATCCGGTGCAGGAAAAAGCTCAAATGATCCGCGCCCAGCTCGTCCTTCACGCTCGGCGGCAGCAAATACGCTTGCTCGGGGCTGTACTCCAGGAATCGTGACATCCCTCCTTATCCCTCACTTCTTCCCCGATTTCAAGTTGGTTCTCACACACTCACTTGACGCCCTGCGTGTGATCCATGATCTTGACGACCTGTTCCAAAACCTACGCGGAGCGCGTGACCGCCTCCGCAGGGGAATTGTGCCTTCCGAGAAGATCAAGAATCGGGTAGGCGACCCAAACCCGCAGCCACACAGCACCGCCCGCCTTGGAGCGCAGGCAGATACAAATCCGATCCGCCCCGCTGAACGACGCTATGTGCAGGAGCATGGCTCAGTGGCACACGGCCTGTTGCTTCTTCGCTTGTTCGATGAATTGTTTCCACCGTAGTGAGAGAACGCACCTGCCCGACGTTCTAGCCGCCGCTCAGAATGCCGAACTGTTCATTATCGTCCCTTCGACATCGAGGAAGTTATCTGGGGGTGGAAGCACTTACGCTACACTGGCAGCGATGACCCGCGCCGAACAACTCATCGAGGCCGTGCGGCAATCGGGATTCCCCTACCTCGACAGCCTCATTCACCTGTTCGTGGGCGGCAGCGAACTGCACGGTGCCAAGGTGAAGGACACCGACGATCTGGACATCTACGGCGTTTACTTGGAGCCACCTGAACTCGTGCTAGGGCTGGACAAGCAGAACTTCTACGTCTGGAGCACGGCGGGGGATGAACGCAGAAACCGCCCAGATGATGTTGACGTGTGCTTGTACTCGTTGTGCAAATGGGCGGGGCTGGCGGCAAAGGGTAACCCGACCGCTCTTCACTTTCTGTTCTCGAAAAATTATTCCGCCAAGCCGAAGCCGTGGAAAGAAATTCTGAAGAGCCGGAGAGTGTTTTTGTCACGGCAAGCGGCGCTTCAGTTCCGTGGTTTTGCAGAGGCGCAAGTACGCCGATTGCGGGGAATCGGAACTGGCAAGAAGGGTCAAAGGCACGAGTTGATCGGTGTTCACGGGTATGACATCAAGGCTGCCATGCACGTGATCCGCTTGCTGAATGAAGGCATCGAGTTGATGCGCTCCGGCTCAATTACATTGCCTCGTCCGGAAAAGGAATTGCTAATCACGATTCGCACCGGGCAGTACGGCTCGCTTGAAATGGTGCTGAAGCTGGCGAATTCCTTGTTCCTCGAACTGGAGCAGGCTGAGACCGAAAGCAAGCTGCCAGAGAAAGTAGACCGACTCCGAGTCTCAAAACTGGTTAGCGATACTTATTTGCGTCACTGGAACCAATCTTGCGTCTGATCTTGCCGTACTTGGACGGGAGAAAATCGGCAACTCAGAACTTCTCTGCCGGGTTACCGGATCGGCGCTGATGATTCAGTGGTCTCGTCGTGTTTTTCAAACTTGAATAGCTTGGTCAGGAGCCCCTGCTTCGACAACAGTGCGCCCAGACTATACGCAACTCCGGCGTAAAACGGTGCTGTGACCGACATCTGTGCCCACACGCGAATGGGGTCGCTGGCGAGTGGATTCGCGAAAGTCGGCATGACCTTCTGTATCTCAAAGAAGTACTTCATCGCCGTCATTGAACTGCCAAAGAGTACAGAAGACGGGGCGCGATATTGCAGCATTCTGTACAACAGCACGACCGTAGGGATTGTCCATGCCCAAATAGCAATCGAGCCACGCCCCTCATGCAGGTAGTTACGAAGCGTAAGCGGTGCGAACCGCGCCACATTTATGTAGCCAACAACTAAGGCCGGAACAATAGTCACCGCTTCAAAATGCTGCAAGTACCAATCCGTAGCTGGCATGCCGATCGCAATCTTCAATATCGGAGCGATCCACCCGAACCAGTGAAACACCAGCCATTGGGAAATGTGAAGGGCGCAGGTGTAAGCGATGATGGTATGAAGTGCAAAAGCAGCCATGCCGCCGAGCAAAGGCTTGCGGCTGGTCGGAACGACGATTGGCGTCGGTGATGCCATATCGAGCGAAACTACCATTGGGCTGCTTTCGATAGCAAGGAAACTGCCTCGAAACCGGAGTCTTCGACGTCTGGCCCGAAGGTATACTGGCTGACCATCTCCCGCCAAGGCGAAACAGGGGGCGAAAGTCCGCATAAAATGAAGTCGCAGCAAACACCCTTTCTGACCACCGGATCAGCAAGGGCTTGGGAGAGCATGAAATCACAGGAATTGCCCTTTCCAGCGTCCATCGGTGCGCCCCTCGTTGACTTTGGGTTCTGAGTGCCTCTAACATGCTCGCCCAGAGGGATTGACCTCTTCTCGTGGTCGGTTCTGACGATCCGCGAAGTGGTTGCGATGAGGCGGTCCTGCTCAGGCAAACGACTTTACCGAGCCCATCGACCCGGCTGTGGAACCCCGCTCCAATAGAAATGCGAATGAACTAAATGCCTGCGAGGTGGTTATGAGAACGCGCATCGTGCTGTCGGTCTGGTTGCTGTTTGCCGTCTGCGCCGTGGCGCAGACTTCGTCTGACCTGCAACCCAAGCAGGGCGATTTTGTGGTCAAGGACTTCCATTTTCACAGCGGCGAGAGCCTGCCCGAACTGCGCCTACACTATGCGACGTTGGGAACCCCCGCCCGCGATGCAAACGGGAAGATCGCCAACGCCGTCCTGATTCTGCACGGCACCAGCGGCTCGGGGAAAATATATCTCGGCGAGAGTTATATGAAAACGATGTACGGGCCCGGGCAGCCTCTCGACGTTACGCGCTGGTACATAATCCTGCCCGACAGCATTGGGCACGGCCAGTCCTCGAAACCAAGCGACGGGCTGCATGCACAGTTTCCCCACTACGACTATGACGACATGGTTGAAGCCCAGTACCGGCTGGTCAAGGAAAGTCTGGGGGTCGATCATTTGCGCCTAGTCACCGGCGTTTCCATGGGCGGCATGCATACGTGGATGTGGGGCGAGGAGCATCCCGACTTCATGGACGCGCTCATGCCCATCGTTTGCCAGCCGGTCGAGATTGCCGGGCGCAACCGCATGTGGCGGCGTACCGCCGCTGAGGCCATCCGCAGCGATCCCGCGTGGGACAACGGCGAGTACCGGAAGCGACCTGACGGCCTGGTGACGGCAGCCCGCATCTTCGTCATTGCCGTCAGCGGCGATGTTGACTTGCAGCGCCGCGGCCCCACACGCGAGCAAGCAGACCGCCTGCTGGATCAGATGGCTGAGCGCCTTGCCCAGTCCGATGCGAACGACCTCCTGTACCAACTCGAAAGTTCCCGGAATTACAACCCGCAACCCTACCTCGAACGCATCGAGGCACACCTCATCGCCATCAATGTTGCCGATGACTTCGTCAACCCAGTTGACTTGGGGATCATGGAGCGCGAGATCAAGCGCGTGAAGCACGGGCGTTACGTCCAGCATGAGCCTACGGGACTAGGCCACGCTAGTGGTTACGATCCTAACCTGTGGAAAGGGTACCTAATCGAATTGCTGGGTTCCGCTAAGAAATAACTGCCACACCAGCCTTTAGCTGGTACCACTGGAATCACGGACCGGCGGGAGCCACCGATCGCGTTTGACCGCCTCCCGAGTTCCGACCTAACATTTCCGCCAATGAGCACTTCCTCCCAATTCGTCGGTCAGACCATTTCGCACTACCGCATCATCGAGAAAATTGGTGGCGGGGGCATGGGGGTGGTGTACAAGGCCGAGGACGTAAAACTCGGTCGCTTTGTTGCCCTCAAGTTCCTGCCCGACGATGTAGCCAAAGACCCGCAGGCACTCAGCCGCTTTCAGCGCGAAGCCAAGGCTGCGTCCGCATTGAATCATCCCAATATTTGCACGATCTACGAAATTGACGACCAGCATGGACAAGCGTTCATCGCGATGGAGTTTCTGGACGGCGTGACGCTGAAGCACCGCATTGCCGGGCGTCCGCTGGAAACCGAACTGATTCTATCTCTCGCTATCGAAATTGCCGACGCTCTCGACGCCGCTCACGCTGCGGGCATTGTCCACCGCGACATCAAGCCTGCCAACATCTTCGTCACCAAGCGTGGGCACGCCAAGATTCTTGACTTTGGATTGGCGAAGGTCTCTCTCAAGCCGGAAAGCATTGCCATGAGCGCCTCGACTATCGACTCCGAGGAACATCTCACGAGCCCCGGAAGTGCGCTTGGCACCGTCGCCTATATGTCACCGGAGCAGGTTCGAGGTAAGGAACTGGATGTCCGCTCAGATTTGTTCTCGTTCGGAGTCGTGCTCTACGAAATGGCGACGGGTACGCTGCCCTTTCGCGGCGACACCTCAGGAGTGATCTTCGACTCTATCCTGAACCGGGCTCCGCTGCCTCCCTTGCGACTGAACCCCGACATGCCGCCCGATCTGGAGCGGATCATCAATCGTGCGCTGGAGAAGGATCGGAACCTTCGCTATCAACATGCATCGGACATGCGAGCGGAATTGCAACGGCTTAAGCGGGACTCCGAGAGCGGGCACGGCTTTACGGCAGGCTCGGGCACCGTGTCGTTGGCCGAATCTCCTGCGACTCGGGTTGCGAAGCTCTGGAAGATTGCGGTTCCCGTCCTGCTGGTCGCGTTGCTCGCAGCGGGAGGGCTTTACTATCGTTCGCATCTGCAAAGTAAGCGCCTGACCGACAAGGACACAGTTGTTCTCGCCGATTTTGCTAACAGCACCGGGGACGCGGTTTTCGATGACACGCTGAAGACGGCTCTCAGCGTTGCTCTCAGCCAATCGCCTTTTCTGAATGTACTATCAGAGAACAAAATGGCGGCGACGATGATGCTGATGACGCGCCCATCCGACACCAAGCTCACGCCCGACGTTGCCCGCGAGCTTTGCCAGCGGGAGAGCAGCAAAGCGTACATCGCTGGCTCGATTGCAACTCTAGGGAGCGAGTACGTGTTAGGGCTTAGGGCGGTGAATTGCCAGACCGGAGACACGCTGGCGCAGGAACAGGTGACAGCGGCGTCCAAGGAGAAGGTGCTCGACGCGCTGGGTGAAGCAGCATCCAAGCTGCGCGGTGAACTGGGCGAGTCGCTGACTATGGTACAGAAGTTCGATGTTCCGCTGGCCGAAGCTACCACGTCTTCGCTCAACGCCCTGAAAGCGTACAGCCTCGGCGAAAAGGCACATCGCGAAAAAGGCATAGCCGCCGCGATTCCTCACCATCAGCGTGCCATCGAACTCGATCCAAACTTTGCCATGGGCTATGAGGAAGTGGGCAGTGATTACTCCACTTTGGGTGAGGTAGGACGCGGCGGCGAATATTTCACGAAGGCGTTTCAGTTGCGCGAGCATGCCAGCGAGCGGGAAAAGCTAGCCATCACCGCTGGATACTACGCGAACGTGACCGGGGAACTGAATAAAGCGGCACAGACCTATCAGGAGGAAATCGAAGCCTACCCGCGAGATTACAGAGCACATCTCGATCTGGGTAATCAGTACACTTCGTTAGGTCAGTGGGAGAAGGCAAGGGACGCCTATAGCCAAAGCCTACGCCTCGCCCCGGACAACGTCGCCCCCTACGTTAATCTCGTCACCGCCCTGCTCGCCTTGCAGCGGTTTGACGAAGCGCGGCAGATAGTGCAGCAGGCGCAAGCGCGAAAACTAGATAATTACATACTACACAATGCCCTCTACGCTCTGGCATTTCTCGGGACAGATTCTCAAGCGATGGCAGAACAGCAACGGTGGTTCATGGGCAAGCCGGAAGAGAACGACGGATTTTCGCTCGCATCTGACACAGAAGCCTATGCAGGTCACCTGCATAAGGCACGAGAACTTACCAAGCAGTCGATAGATTCCGCCATCCGCGCTGACAGCAAGGAGACCGGAGCAATATGGCAGGAAATTGCCGCCCAGCGGGAAGCTGCTTTCGGCAATCCCGTGGAAGCGAAGCAGCAAGCAGCAGAAGGCTTAAAACTCTATGCCGCCAGTCAGGGTGTTGAGGTGGAAGCTGCTCTTGCCTTCGCAATGTCGGGCGATGCGGCCAAAGTAGAATCACTGGCACAAGACCTGAGCAAACGGTATCGGCTGGATACACAGATGCAATCTCTGTGGCTACCTGCCATCAAGGCGCAACTGGCGCTTAACCGGAAGAATCCCGCTGAAGCCCTCAACGATCTGCAAGCTGCTTCGCCGATTGAATTAGGCGGTATAGCGTTCGGAGATTCCTGCCTGTATCACACATACATTCGCGGCGAGGCATACTTGGCAACCGGACAGGGCGGTGCTGCCGCCGCCGAGTTTCAGAAAATTCTCGATCACAGCGGGATTATCTGGAACTGTTGGACGGGAGCGTTGGCGCATCTGGGAGTGGCGCGTGCCAACGCCTTGCAGTCGAGAACCTCGCAGGGAGCGGATGCCGATGCCGCCCGCGTCCGGGCGCTCGCCGCCTACAAAGATTTTCTTACGCTCTGGAAAGACGCTGATTCCGATGTGCCCATCCTGAAGGAAGCCAAAGCGGAGTACGCGAAGTTGCAATAGCCTGCCTTGAAAAGGTTCCTGTCCTTGGCCGATAATCGCATTCGCCCATGCCAAGAAGCACAATCAACTTCGACAGTGCGAAAGATCGGCTTGGCATTGCCTGGCGTGGAGGAGAGCACAGCCTACGGGTCACCCGCGCTCAAGGTTCACGGAAAACTCTTGGCGTGCGTGCCTCCTCATCGCTCGGCTGAGCCGAATTCGCTTGTGGTTCGCGTCGGCTTCGAACAGCGAGCCAGCGATATGCGTTTCCTCACGGCACCCCAGCGATTTGTTTGGGGCATGGCGATGTGGGCAGTGTTCCTGTTCCTGTCGCCGTTCCTGCTGGTTTTCGTGCTCGTGTTTGGCGTCCGGTTCATGAGCCGTGACGAGATCGACTTGGTGAAGGTGCTTCTGGTTGTGTTAGGCCCATTAGCTCTTACCTTCTGGTGGATCACCATTAGGCATGTGAGCAGCCGCAACCGGGCGAAACGGCTCATCGCCAGCCGAAGCCAATCTGGTGAGGAATACTCGGACGCCGACCTGAGATTCTTGGAGCGGGCGGGCAAGCCGAGGCACATTCGTAACTTTGTTGTGCTCCTCACCTCGCTGACAGGATGTACCCAATTCTGGAACCTGTCTGACCAGCGGTATCCTTCTTCTAAATTTGCCATGCGAGAGCGGGATGTATGGCTGAGCGCAGCCTCGAAGAGCTTCGCGATGAACTCAATCGCCTCATGATGGAGCATATTGAGAGTGTGGGAAATGAGACGTTCACGGGACTCAATGAAGAAGAGTTGCGACAACGGGAAGAGCGGCTAAAACGCATCCGCGAAGTGTCCGCAGATTACCTTGCTGCGTTGAAGAGGCATCGCTAGCCAGTTCTACGCGAGCCGATCCCACGAAATGAGGATGCTTTCACGAGTTCTCGGGTCTTTTAATGGTAGCGTCCGAGTCTGCCTCAATGATGACATCCACCTCGGCTCCGGGTTTGAGGGAAGCCTTCCCACCCTTCTCGTCAGTGACAACATTCTCGACGCGAATCTCTCGATATAGAGTGTCTGCTTCCTCGACGCTGATCTGTGCTTTCTCAGGTTCACTCGGAGCAATGGGCTTAATGATCTTTTCGATTCTGCCGCCCATCTTCCTTCGCTTTTTGCCCATGATCGACCTCCAGAAATAGCGAGATATTGTAAACCATGACGGGAAACCCCCGCAAAACCGTGAAGCCCTTCACCCAGAACAACCCGCTGACCGACGCCGAATTCGACCGCCTCGCCAACTTCCTCAAGAGTTGCAAAGGCGGCAGGGCGATGAACATCGAACAACTCGACGGGTTCTTCGCCGTCCTCATCGCGGGACCGGAGAACGTGATGCCGAGCGAATACTATCGGGAGGTCTTCGGCGGCGAGATGTCGGAGACCTGCGAGTTCGGTGCCTCGACGAAGCCAACGACATCTTGGGAATGATGATGCGTCACTGGAACAAGGTTGCCAATCCATTTTCTGGGCGAAAATGGAGCGAAACTCATGACCACACTAACCATACAAAATTGGGCCTGTTTTTTGTCCTGCACCCCTGCGGGACACCGGCCTTTCACAAGCAAACCTGTGATCCGCGTACACAGCCACGTACACAACACGTACACAAATCTATCTTTTACGACAGCTATCGGTTTCTCAAGAGTTTTCGGCAAATCTTGGTGTAGGTCGCAAGTTGATGATTCAACAGCCGAAACCTGCACCACTTCAAAATTTCCCATCATTCTTGAAAAAAAAGATTCCTCTTGACAAGTTCCACCTCAACTGAGACGGAATAGAATGTCGCCGCGTTGCCCATGTCCGTAAGTTTTTCTGAGGTCAGCACATTGATATTGCCGCCGCCGGGGCTGAATCGTGCCCAATCGAGCCGGGCGGCAACCACTCCAGGAGGCACTGCACCATCGATGCGAGACCCATCAACTCGAGCCCGGAGGACGATCTCGCCGCGCGAGTTGAAAGCGCGAACCTGGTCGCCATCGCGGACGCCGCGGGCCTCGGCATCGTTCGGATGCATTTCGAGATCGCCCATCCATGGTTCCATCTCGCGAACGGATGGGAGGTTGGCGAATGACGAGTTGAGATGGTTGTTGGGCTTGCGCGCTAGAAGTTCGAGCGGGAAGCCAGTGGCTTTCGACCCAGATCCATGCCGCGATTCGTCGGGTGGCGTGAAGGCGAGGACCGGATCGAACCCCTGACGCTTCAGAGTTTCGCTGTAGAACTCAGCCTTACCGCTGGGCGTAGGGAAGTTGCCGTCCGCGAAAGGAAGAAAGGGCGCGGTGTTTTCTGCCGACCTCCGCTCGGCTTGGACGGGCGAGGCGCCCGTCTCCGCACCGTTCGGCGTGGTGAAATTCAGGCGGATGCGATGCTCGCGTTCTAACCGATCGCGGGTGATTCCTTGGAGCCACGGGTTGGGCGATTGAAGGGCGCGGCCGATCATGGAATCCACCGTTTCGCGGAAACAGTCGTCCTCAAAACCCATGCGCTCGGCGAGCGCGCGGAACATCTCGACATTGGAGCGGCACTCGCCGACGGGATCCATCGCCTGATTGGAGACCTGGAGGTAGTAGTGGCCGTATGCGGTCTGCAAGTCTTTGTGCTCGAAGAAAGTGGTGGCGGGCAGCACGATGTCGGCGTAGTCGGTGGTGTCGGTGAAGAACTGCTCGTGGACCATGGTGAAAAGATCGGGGCGCTTCAGTCCGCGGACGACTTCGTTGTGGTTGGGGCAGACCGCTGCGGGATTCGAGTTGTACACGAACAGCGCCTGGATGGCGGGCGCGGTCAGTGAGTTCAGCACGCGGCCGAGTTGCACCATGTTGACGATGCGGGCGGGGCGTCCCAGAGCCTTTTGCATCAACTCAGGCATTTCGAGCGCTTCGCGATTCAAGCCGTAAGAACCGCTGAGCGAGAGCTGAAGTCCGCCGCCGAGTTCTTTCCACGACCCGATCAAACAAGGCAGCATGGTGACCGCGCGCATTGACATGCCGCCGCGCTCGGACCGCTGGATGCCATAGTTGACGCGGATCACGGACGGGCGCTGGGTGGCATACTCGCGGGCAAGTTTGCGGATGTCGTCGGCGGATATGCCGGTCCCGGTCCAACGAGCAACTTTTTCCGGAGGATACTGTTGCGCGCGAGCCTTCAACTCTTCGAAACCGATGGTGTAGCGCGAGACGTAGTCGTGATCGACAAGATTCTCGCTGATGATGACATGCATCAAGCCGAGCGCGAGCGCGGCATCGGTGCCGGGGTTGATCGGCAGGTACCAGTCGGCCAACTTCGCGGTGCGCGTGCGGTAGGGATCGATGACGACCAGCTTCGCTCCTTTGCGGCGAGCTTCTTCGATGAAGGGCCAGAGATGAACGTTGTTGCCGTGAATATTCGATCCCCAGGCGATGATGTAGCGCGAATGCGCAAACTGTTCCGGCTCAGTGCCAAGTTTGATGCCAATCACGGATTTCAGGCCTGCTTCGCCAGCCGTGGAGCAGATGCTACGCTCCAGTTGTGAAGCGCCCAGCCGGTGGAAGAAGCGGCGGTCCATGGAAGCGCCGTTGAGCGCGCCGAGCGTGCCTCCGTAGGAGTAGGGCAGGATGGCTTCGGGGCCGTAGTCGGCAATGATCCGGCGCAAGCGATGCGTAATTTCGTCGAGAGCCTCGTCCCAGGAGATGCGCTCCCAGACGAGCGGGGGCACGACTTGTGTGGGGACGGCCGCCCCCAGCCGTCCATGCGGGGCGAAGCTCCGCCCGTGTGTGGCGCGGGCGCCCTCGCCCGCGTTCGCGGCGTCCGCCGGCGGTCCCTTAGGTCCCACCCTTCGCATCGGATACAGCACGCGGTCCGGTGAGTAAACACGATCCAGATACTTCGCCACTTTCGCGCAAAGGAATCCGCGGGTAACGGGATGCTCGGGATCGCCCTGAATTCTGGTGGCGCGACCGTCTTCAATGGTGATCAGGACGCCGCAGGCATCAGGGCAGTCGTGTGGGCAGGCGGCATGGACGATGCGCTTCATCGTCAGATTATAAAGCGAATACAGTTGCCAGTTGCCGGCTGCCAGTACCCAAACCGGCCGGTTTTTCTGGCAACTGGCAACTGCTCGCAGGCAACTGCTCTACTTGAACTCCAGCACTTCCTTCTCTTTGGCTTTGCTCATCTCTTCCATCTTCTTGATTTCGTCGTCAGTGAGCTTTTGGATTTCGTCGAGCGCGCGCTTCTCGTCATCTTCGGCAATTTTCTTGTCTTTCAGCGTCTTCTTGATAGCGTCATTGCCGTCGCGCCGGATGTTGCGCACCGCCGTGCGATGCTCTTCGAGAATCCGGTGCAGGTGCTTCACCATATCCTTGCGCCGTTCTTCGGTGAGCGCGGGCACGGGCACGCGCACCAACTTGCCGTCGTTCATCGGGTTGAGGCCGAGGTCGGCGCTGCGGATGGCTTTTTCTATCGCCCCAAGCTGAGACGGATCGAACGGCTGCACCGTTATCATTTGCGGTTCGGGCGCGTGAATCTGGGCGATCTGGTTGAGCGGCATCTGCGACCCGTAATAGTCGACGGAAACGGTGTCGAGCATGTGAACGTTGGCTCGCCCGGTACGCGTGGCGGTCATTTCGCGGCGGAAGTCTTCGACCGCTTTATCCATGCGCGTCTTGAGGGTTGCGTAGACTTCTTTCAGGGCAGGATGAGCCATAGTTCGGGGCTCCTAGTAGGCATTGAAATCAAAACCGTAAATTATAAACCCCAAGAGCAGTTGCCAGTTGCCAGTTGCCAGTACCCAGTTGCCAGAAAAGCCCGGGCTTGATCACTGGTAACTGGGAGCTGGCAACTGGCAACTGATTTTAAGCGCTGACCAGCGAGCCGATCTTCTCTCCGAGCACTACGCGGCGTATATTGCCGCGCTGGTTCAGATTGAAAACGATGATTGGGAGATTGTTGTCCTTGCACAACGAAATGGCCGTCGAGTCCATCACCTTTAGGCCCTGCTTCAGAACGTCCATGTAGGTAAGTTGCGAAAACTTCTTGGCATCCTTCACCTTCATCGGGTCGGCGTCGTAGATGCCATCCACTTTGGTGGCTTTGAGAATGGCATCGGCCTTGATTTCCATGGCACGCAGCGAGGCGGCCGTGTCGGTCGAGAAATAGGGGTTGCCCGTGCCGCCGGCGAAGATGACTACGCGTCCCTTTTCGAGATGCCGGATGGCGCGGCGTCGGATGAAGGGCTCGGCGACCTGGTTCATCTCGATGGCCGTCTGCACGCGGGTAAAGACGTTTTGTTTTTCGAGCGCGTCCTGGAGCGCCAGCGAGTTGATGACGGTGGCCAGCATGCCCATGTGATCGGCGGAGACGCGATCCATGTTCCTTGCCTGATCCGCAACCCCGCGGAAGAAATTGCCGCCGCCTACAACAATGGCCAGTTCGATGCCGAGGTTGCGCACTTCCGCAAGTTCAGCCGCGACTTCATGAATGCGGGCAGTGTCGATGCCGAAACCTTGATCGGCGGCCAGGGCCTCGCCGGAGATTTTCAGCAAGATGCGCTTGAAGATTGGTTCAGACATGAGACTCCTCAGTTCCTGTTCAGCAACCCAATTGCACAGGTCCTTCCCCCTTGGCTGCGCTCAGGGTCAGGATGACAGGTTGTTGGTGCAACCGCCGAAGCGCTCTTGCGAGAGCATAAACGAAAGGGGCGCCGCAGCGCCCCTGAATAATTCGGCTGCTACTTGGCAACCGGCGCAGACGCCGAGCCGCCCTCGTCCGGCTGGTTATCCGGCTTCGTGCTGACGAAGGCGACGGTAGCGGTCACATCCCCGACTTTGAACCGGGCAAAACGCCGCACCGCGATGTTCTCGCCGAGTTTGCCCACTTTGGCGGCGATCAACTGCGAGATGCTGATGGTCTGATCCTTGATAAAGGGTTGTTCCAGCAGGCAGACCTCTTCGTAAAACTTTTCCATCTTGCCGGTCACGATTTTTTCAACCACGGCAGGTGGTTTGCCCGTAGCCGCAGCCTGGGCGCGATAAATATCCTTCTCGCGCTCGAAGGCGTCCGGCGTAACGTCTTCTTTCCGGACGAACTTCGGATCGCTCGCCGCGATGTGCATGGCGATGTCGTGGACCAGCTCTTTGAAGTCGTCGGTGCGCGCGACGAAATCGCTTTCGCAGTTGACCTCGACCAGCACGCCAATCTTGCCGCCGGCGTGGATGTAGTAGCCCACCGAACCTTCGCTCGTCACCCGCGCCGCTTTCTTGGCTGCGACCGAAACGCCCTTTTTGCGCAACAGGACGATCGCTAGTTCCAAGTCTCCTTTCGCTTCGGTCAGGGCCTGTTTGCAATCCATCATCGGTGCTCCGGTTTTTTCGCGGAGCTCTTTTACTTGGGCAGCAGAAATATTTGCCATAGTGGTGCTCATTCGGGAACTTTTCCTTCAATTGAAGCTTGTTGTTATAAAACTCGACCCGCGCACAGTCGAACTGCGCGGGTCAGATGTAGTGGTCGCGAATTCCAAGACCGCCCCCTAAAGGGGCGTCTAATCTCGAACGTCTAGCGGTATCGCTAAAGCGGTACCCTAATCCGAACCTCAAAGCTATAGACGAAGCGCGAGGCTAGAACCGGCGCGTCTCGGCCTGCAACTCGTCAACGTCTTCCGTGGCGGCTGAGGGACGCTTGCGCGTGCCCTTGCCCAGCACGTCTTCCATGCGGATCTCTTCACCTTCGACGCCCGTGCCATCGGGGCCCGCAGCGGCCATTGCGCCTTCAGTTGCGACTTCGGCAAGCAGGCCTTCAGCGCTCGGGGCGCCCGCTGCGACGATCGGCTCGGGTTCTGCCGCCGCCTGGATATCCGCCGTCTGCTTGTCGTCCCGGGCATGGACGCCCTCGGCAATCGACTCCGAAATCTTCGAGGTGAACAACCGGATCGCACGCAGAGCGTCGTCGTTGCCCGGTATCACGTAATCCACTTCGCTTGGGTCGCAGTTCGTATCGACCACGGCGACCACAGGGATGCCCAACTTGCGCGATTCGCGCACCGCGATCTGCTCTTTATTCGAATCGATCACGAAGATCGCATCCGGCAGCCGCGTCATATTCTTGATGCCGGCAAGATTCGCCTGCAGGTGCTTGCGCTCGCGCTCGAGCTTGATCACTTCCTTCTTCGGAAGCAGATCGTAACGGCCATCGGTGGCCATTTCGTCGAGCTCCTTGAGCCGCTTCACGGATTTCTGCACTGTAACCCAGTTGGTTAACAGGCCACCCAGCCAGCGCTGGTTCACATAGAACATCGAGCAGCGCTGCGCTTCTTCGGCAATTGCGTCCTGTGCCTGACGCTTGGTGCCAACGAAGAGTATGATTCTGCCCTCGGCGGCCAGGTCCTGCACAAATTTCGACGCTTCCTTGAACATCTTCAGCGTCTTCTGCAGATCGATGATGTAGATACCATTGCGCTCACCAAAGATGAATTCCTTCATCTTGGGGTTCCACCGTTTCGTCTGATGCCCGAAGTGAACGCCGGCTTCGAGCAACTCCTTCATCGTGATGTTTGCCAATCAACCTCCTCAGTTGGTCTGCATCCGGACTCGAAAAGGCCCCGGATTGCCATTCCCGTCCACCCCGCCTCAGGGGAGGTGGGGGGATGAATTTGAACACCCTAAAACCAGTCGTTTGTCGTTGGTCGGTAGTCGTTCGCGAACGACCATCGACTAACGACCACCGACTATCTCTTACTGAACTGGAAGCGCTTGCGTGCGCCCTTCTGGCCGTACTTCTTGCGCTCTTTAGCGCGCGGGTCGCGAGTCACCATGCCTTCGGCCTTCAGCTTCTTGCGCAGTTCAGCGTTGAATTCCATGAGCGCGCGCGTGATGCCGAGACGCACGGCATCGGCTTGTCCAGCGATTCCGCCGCCGCACACGTTGGCCAGCACGTTGAAGTTGGCCGTGGTCTCGGTCGAGACCAGCGGCGACTTCGCGCTGATGCGCTGCGCGGGCGTCACAAAGTATTCGTCAAATCCTCTGCCGTTGACCTTGAACTCGCCGCTGCCAGGACGAAGAAAAACGCGGGCGATCGCCGCCTTGCGGCGTCCGGTTCCGTAGTATTGAACAATTTCTGCCATGGTTAGCTTCGAGCCGCGAGCTTCGAGCTTCGAGCACCCTCGTGCGCGAAGAAGGAAGCGTTTGGCTTATCAACCTTTCCAAGAAAATCTAAAATCGATCTTGCTCGCTCTCAGCCCGAGGCTCGTAGCTCGCAGCTGCCCTACGCAAACACCTTCGCTTCCGGTTTCTGCGCCTGGTGTGGGTGCTTGTCGCCTCGGTAAACCTTCAGCTTGGTAAACATTTGCTTGCCCAGTTTGTTCTTGGGAAGCATGCGCGACACGGCGTCTTCAATCACCAGTTCCGGCTTGCGGACCATCCGCTTCTTCATCTCTTCTGAGCGCAGTCCACCGGGATACCCGGTGTAGCGTTGATAGAGCTTCTGATCGGCCTTCATGCCGGTGATCTTGATCTTCTCCGCGTTAATGATGACCACGTGATCGCCGGTATCGATAAATGGAGTGTACTTGGGGTTCTCTTTGCCCATCAAAATGCGGGCTACGCGCGAGGCGAGGCGGCCGAGCGGAAGCCCGCTGGCATCCACCACAAACCACTTGCGCGCAATATCTCCCTCTTTGGGGAAATAGGTTGACATCGGAAATCTCCCAGAAATTAAAGAACTTATGAAGACCGCTGAGTGCCCCATCAATCCACGCAGAACGCGCGCTAGGTATTCCAGGCGGGCAGCCGCAGGACTTCCAAAGAGCTCAAGGATAGCCCAGCGCCGACGCCCTTGTCAACGAAGTGTTCCCGTAGTAACTGCCCTAATTTCAACTCGGCAAAACGTGGGACCGTGGAAAACAGGGCGCAATTGCCACGGCGCGGCGATGGCATTGCACCATTTCCTGTGCGACTGTCGCTCCCATCCCCGGCTGCTAACGGTGGAAATTTCTCTATGAAATCTCATTGAACCCTACCGGACCCCTGTGCTACTTTTGAGTGTGTAGTATGTGTAGTAATAGACAGCAGGAGGTCTAGCAAGGATGCTGACTCCGAGAGAGCAACTCCTGACCGGTCATGATGAGTTCCAGCGACTGGTTCAGGAGCACTCGCAATATTCCCAGCGGCTGGAATCCCTCACACAAAAGCGATACCTCACAGACGACGAAAAACTGGAGGAAGTGCGGCTGAAGAAACTAAAGTTGCGCCTCAAAGACCAGATGCAAAGTCTGGAGCAGCAGGTTCATCGGCAGTCTGCGTAGATTAAAGGGGCTGGTAATCGCGCCCGAAGGACAGCAAAACGCAAAGCCTAACCCGATTCATGCAATTATCCAGGGCGCCTCTAAGCGCCTTTTTTTATTGCAGTTATGTAAGATATCGCTGCCTCGCTCTATAATCATTCTAAATTCCTATGGTGCGTGACGGCTACTTCTACGGTGCGGGCTGCATTCTTGCTGCGGGCGTGATCGCGTCGCTGGCAGCTTGGCCTTACGCCGTACCGGTGTTGCTGCTGGGCGCTTTCTTTTTGTGGTTTTTCCGTGATCCGGAGCGCCAGATTCCCGCAGCTTCCGGCACCGTTGTTCCTCTGGTTTCTCCGGGGGACGGCAAGGTGACCGAGGTTTCGGTCGTGGCTTCCGATGTGGCTTCTGGCGAAGCTTCCGTCGGAACTTCCGTCGGAACTATGCGCAACCGGATCAGCATTTTTCTGAGCGTCTTCGATGTGCACGTGAACCGTTCCCCGATTGCGGGTGTGATCCGCGAGGTGCGCTATCAGCGCGGCAGGTTCCTCAACGCCATGGGAGCGCATTCAGCGGAGGAGAACGAACAGAACATCGTCACCGTGGAAGGCGAAGGCCGTACCGTAATCTTCAAGCAGATCGCCGGCTTGATCGCGCGCCGTATCGTTTTCAATCTCAACGTGGGAGACCATGTGGCCTGTGGTGAGCGGGTTGGGCTCATCAAGTTTGGCTCTCGCGTGGAGGTTCTGTTCGATTGCGATGCCGCGATCCAAGTGAAGCCCGGCGATCGGGTCAAGGGAGGCGCCACGGTGCTTGCCTGGTTGCCAGTCGGGCAGCCGGTCGCGCAGGCGATTCATGCCGGCGTGGCCGGGGAGCGGGAGGCGCATTGAAATGAAAGAGCTAGAAACATTGGAAATGAAAGAGCCCGGAACATGGAAGAGCTAGAGCCGCATCGTCGTGAATCGGATCGTCCACGGGGAAAATTGCGCAAGGGCATGTATATACTGCCTTCGCTCTTCACCACGGCGAATATCGCGCTTGGGTTCTACGCGATTTTGCAGACCGTGCATGGCAGCCCGGCTGAACCCTGGCACATGGACTACGCCGCGATGGCCATCGGCTTTGCCGTATTGTTCGACGGTTTGGACGGTCGGATCGCGCGGATGACGCACACCGCTAGCGATTTCGGCAGGGAACTCGATTCGCTGGCCGATGTGATCACCTTCGGCGTTGCCCCGGCGCTGCTCGCCTGGATGTGGGGCTTTCATCTGTTGCCGGCGGGCACGATTACCCCTGACCTGCACTTGAAGATCACGCAGGGCGGCTCGATCGCCTGCTTCGCTTTTCTTATTGCAGGTGCGAGCCGCCTGGCGCGCTTCAATATTGCGAAAAATCCCGAGCCTTCGAATCCGGGACGTCCGGGGAAGAAATACTTCGTGGGCATGCCGATTCCGGCCGGGGCCGGAGTGATTGCAGCAGTCGTCCACTACTCCGCCGGAGAACCCGTGACTTCCTGGTGGACGGCTTTGAGCTGGTTGATGATGGTCGTCGTGGTCGGTTATCTGATGGTCAGCACGTGGCGTTTCTATAGCTTCAAGGATATCGATTTTCGTTCGCGGCATCCCTTCCGCCTGGTTGTGCTGCTGGGCGTGGTTGGCGCGTCGATTTGGTTCTTTTCCCGTCCGGCGCTTTTTGCCATCGCGATCCTGTACATGGCCTCCGGCATCCTGTGGCGCTTGCAATGGATCTTCCATCGCAAGAGCCCGCCTGCACCTCCGGCGTACCGGGAGGCATCTCAGACTCCATGAGTCCCCTTTCGAAAGCTCCCGTTTCCAAAGCCGCCGGCTCGCAAGCGGATCTCCGCGGCACGAATCTTTATCGCGTGGCGATTGTGGGCGCGGCATCGCTCAAAGGAAAAGAGATTGCCGAAATCCTGCGCGAACGGAATTTTCCTGCTGTCGATGTCCGCTTGCTCGATGACGACGAATCTCTCGGCCAACTGGAAGCGGTCGGCGACGAGATGAGCTTTATCCAGAGTATCCGCTCGGAACAGTTCGAGCGCGTGGACTTCGCCTTCTTCGCTTCCGACCCGCGCTCGACGCGCAATAACTGGAGGGTAGCGCGCGACTTGGGCGATACCATCGTGGATCTCACGTACGCGCTGGAAGATGAAGCGGGAGCGTCGGTCCGCTCGCCCTGGATCGAGCGGCAGACTGGCCAGCCCGTTGCTCCGGAGTTGCAGCCGGGCCCGGTGGTGGTGGCCCATCCCGCGGCGACTGTCCTCGCGTTGCTCGCATTGCGCAGCGAGAAGACCGGCGAGAAGGCTGGCAAAATCGAGCGCATGGTCGCGACCGTGTTTGAACCGGCATCGGAGAACGGCCAGAAGGGAATGGACGAACTGCACGAGCAGACGGTGAATCTGCTCTCCTTCCAGGAGCTCCCGAAGAATGTGTTCGACATCCAGGTGGCCTTCAACATGGTGCCGCGCTACGGACAGAGATCGGAATTGGCGCTGGAGGCTGTGTCGCAAAGAATCCGGAAGCACTATCGGCGCATTGCCCGCGGCGCAACCGAGCCTTCGCTGCAAGTGTTGCAGGCGCCGGTCTTCCATGGGCACGGCTTTTCGGTTTACCTGGAGATGGAGAAGCCGGTCGCCATCGCGGATTTGTCGCGAGCGCTGGCGGGAGAGCACGTGGTGGTGAGCGGCAGCCCGGAAGATACGCCCACAAACGTGAGCGCTGCCGGTCAGGGGGACATCCAGGTCGCGATCACCAACGACGCCAATCACAAGAACGGTGCGTGGCTCTGGGCGACCACCGACAACCTGCGCGTCGCCGCTTTGACCGCGGTGGAATGCGCCGAGACCATGACCGCATCCCGGCCGAGAGGTCAGATTCAATGATCTTCGGGATGACGACCCGGACGACGAACCAGACGGCAAACGGGACGACGACCCGCATGACGAACCGGTGGACGGCGATGCGGCGGGCAGCCGCAATTGCGCTCGGAGTGGGCCTAGCCTCGACATTGACATTGACATTGATATTGATATTGATATCGACCGGCTGCGGTTACCACCGGGCAGGAAATGCGGTCGAATTGCCGCAGAATATCCACAGCATTGCGATTCCCGGCTTCGTGAGCCACAGCCAGACCTTTCGCGTTGAGCAACTGCTAACCGATGCCGTCGTGCGCGAATTCAACGCCCGGACCCAGTACCGTGTGATTCACGAAGCCAGTGGCGACGCGGATGCGGTGCTGAAGGCGACGGTTTTATCGGCGTCGGCGAATCCGCTGGTCTACGATTCCACGTCCGGGCGCGCAGTCAGCGCTTTGGTCACCGTGAGCGTTCAGGTCACGCTGACCGACCGCCAGGGCAAGGTGCTGTTCGAAAATCCTTCCTATCTTTTTCATGATCAATACGAAATATCGAGCAATCTCCCCAGTTTTTTTCAGGAAGACTCTCCGGCCGTCGATCGCTTGTCGAGGGATTTTGCGCGTACGCTGGTGGCTAATATCCTGGAGGCCTACTGATGTTGGAGGACTATTAATGATGCGCGCCTTCAGTCAGGCCGATCGCTTTTTCTCCGAACTCGAGTCGCGCAAGCTGAAGCCGGCTTATGTGTTGGTGGGCGATGAGGCGTTTTTTCGCAAGCGCTGCCGCGATGCCATTCTGGAGCATCTGGTTGCGCCCGACTCGCGCGACTTCGGCTTATTTGAGTTGGACCTCGCCGAGACTTCGCTGAACGAAATTCTGGATCGCGCCCGCACGCCCTCGCTGATGGCGCCGTTCCAGGTGTTTTTCGTGCGCGGCGTGAAGACCCTGTTTGGCCGGGGCTCCAACGAAGAAAAAATCGGAGCCATCGCGGCCTACTGCAAGAATCCCAATCCCGATGCGCTTTTGATATTTGTTGCCGACCACATCAGCATTCCCGCCGATGCCCGCCGCATGGAGATGACCGACAAAGACCGTTACCAGAAGATCCGCGAAGACCTCGGCCCGTTCTGTGGCATTGTCGAACTGTCTCGCGTGCAAGAGGGGGAAGCGGTGCGCTGGATTGGCGAGTATTGCCATACACGCGAGGTCAAGATCGACGCCGACGGCGCCCGCGAGTTGGTAGATGCGCTGGGTGGCGAAATGATGATGGTGTCGAACGAACTGGAGAAGCTGATTCTTTACGTCGGCGAAAAGAAAAAAATCACCCTCGGCGATGTCGAGACTATGGTGCTCGCCGCGAAACAGCGTTCACTGTATGAGTTGACCGACGCGATTTCCTCGAAAGACCGCGTGCGCGCGCTCGAAATCCTCGATGCGCTGCTTTCGACCGGCGATGGCGAAGAAGCTGCCATCGGCCATCTCTATATGCTGGCCAAGACCTTTCGCCAGATGCTGGTTATTCTGGAGCGCAACGTGCGCGACCAGCGCATGCTGTGGGCCGCATTGTGGCAGGGCTTTCGCGTGCCTCCGTTTGCCGCCGACGATATCATCCGCCAGGCGCGGCGCTACAAATCGAAGCGGGAACTGACGCGCGCCATTCGCCTGGTGGCGAAAGCCGATCTGGCGCTGCGCTCGAATCCTACCAGCAAACGGATGGTCCTTGAAAAGCTGGTTCTGGATCTCGCCGGCGATCCCAAGCTCGAAGCAGCGGGTGGATGGATGCAGGAAGAACTGCCGGTGTAGCGATCTGGCGGATGAGCTTGCGCTGCCTAACTGTCGCTCAAGCCGCCTCCTCAATCGAATTTGAGAAGCGGAAAAGCATTCAGCACATCATCAGCTAGTGTACTGAGTCAGAAATGCGTTTACAAAAGCGAGCCACAGAAGCCAGGATTTCGTCGGCCGTCTTGGTCCACACAAAGGGTTTCGCGTGCTCATTGCTGATCTCGATGTAGTGACGAATGGCATCCTCCAGTTCCCGCGTGGAGCGGTGCACGCCCCGCCGAATCTGTTTCTCCGTCAGGGCCGCGAACCAGCGTTCCACCAGATTGAGCCAGGAAGCTCCCGTGGGCGTGAAGTGCAGATGGAAACGGGGATGCCGGGCCAGCCAGCGATGAATCCGCGGGGTTTTGTGCGTGCCGTAGTTGTCCAGAATCAAATGCACCTCCAGCCCCTCCGGCACCGCCCGGTCGATGCGGTCCAAGAACTTGCGGAACTCGAGGGAGCGATGGCGGGCATGCATGTCCCCCAGCACGCGTCCACTCTTTACTTCCAAGGCCGCGAACAGCGAGGTGGTGCCATGCCGCAGGTAATCATGCGTGCGCCGCTCGGCCTGCCCCGGACGCATGGGCAGCAGTGGCTGCGAACGGTCCAGCGCCTGGATCTGCGTCTTTTCATCGGCGCACAACACCAACGCTTGGTCGGGCGGATGCAGGTACAGGCCCACGATGTCCCGCACTTTTTCAATGAACAGCGGGTCCTTGGAGAGCTGGAACGTCTCGGCCCGGTGCGGTTGCAAAGCAAACGCACGCCAGATGCGGCTCACCGCGCTCTGGCTCAAGCCGCTGCGCTGGGCCATGGAGCGGGTGGACCAGTGGGTGGCGTCCGGCGGACGCTTTTCCAGAGTCAACGTCAGCACGCGCTCCACCGCAGCGTCGCTGATCTGGCGCGGTGCTCCCGGGCGCGGTTCGTCGAGCAGGCCATCGAGGCGCCGCGCCACGAACCGGCCACGCCATTTGCCCACCGTAGGTTTGCTCACGTGCATGTGTTGCGCCACCCGGGTGTTGTTTTCTCCTTGCGCACAGGCCAGCACGATGCGGGCCCGCAGGCACAGGGCTTGCGCCGAACTCGGACGACGCACCCAACGTTCCAGGGTTTCGCGTTCTTCTCGGCTCAATTGCAAAGGCGGAATCGGTCTTCCCAGCGCCATCGGCACCTCCCTTGTACCTTAGACGCAGGAAAACCGACACTTATTCAACTTATTTATGACTCATGACACTAGGGAATACATAAAATTGAAATCGTATTTTCTCCCCAGTTTCGGCTCCCAGTAGCGTCCATGAGCAAGGTAGTGCCGGAAATTGAATGCGCCGCGCGATTCCCCAATCAGTCGAGGGCCCGGTGCAGATGACATTTCCTTCCAGGTCTCGAAAATGTGTTCGTCCAAGCTCGCATTTTCCTCTCGATCCTTATAGATTACGCGGAAGGCTCTCGAGAGGTCATCCTTCATCTTCTTCTGGCATCGGTACAGATAATCGATACGAAAGGCGGCTTCCAAGGCGGTCAAGACAAAGAATGCTGATCTCAGATCGGTCTCTTCAAGGCGAGCAGCAAGCACCTCGTCGAGGGGACGGCCGAAATATCGGGTGCTGATGAAGCTTGGGGAGCTCTTGCTAAAGTACTTCAGTGAAGCCGCCACGTCGTTGTGATACTCGGCAACCTCCACGATAGTATCGCTATCCATTAGCCACTTCCATAATCAGCTGGAAGAGACTCTGCTGCGTAATCTCTATGAATCTCCTTTCTGGCGGGCGCGTGACAATTCTCCATTCCCACTTGATCTTCCGCGGTGATTCGCTCGGAACAACGGGCAGCCTTCCGCCGACTCCAATGCTTACGTGAACTAGCGGTGCGGGCCCCGATCTCTTGCTGTCGACCAAAAGGAGCTGAGCCTTGCCAGCTGGCCCGACGACGTCAACACGTCCTTTGGATCCGAGGAATAGCGTCCCGATTGGTTCAAGAACCACGCTTTTTGGCCCGATCTTCAGAACCATTTGTTTGACAGCGTACGATCCGATATTCTCTTCATTCAATTCAACAGGCCTATATCCAAGCTGTATCTCACCAGAAGAAACATATTTGTGCAGGAGAGACTCAATCTTCTGGTAAAGCTTATCGAGATAGTCAAGCCATTCTTTGCGTTGGCTATCCCAATCCACCGAAGCGACCTCAGCAGCCGCTTTCTGCTGCTGCTTGACGAATTGGTCGAACTCCCGGGTATCCACCGGGGCTCTCCTTTCCCTTTTTGACGGCAATGCTTTTAGCCTCACAGACATATCTTACCCTTTGATCTCGGCCACTGCCCGTCGCAGTTCGTCCGCCTCCGGGAAATTCGGTTTGAGCTTTACCACGCGGTCCAGTTGTTGGCGGGCCAGCGCCGCCTGACCACTCTTGGCGTACGCGAGGCCCAGGTGGTAGTTGAAGAGCGCGTTGTCCGGTTCTTTTTTCACCGCTTCTTTGAACAGGCCAATGGCGGACGTATAGACGTGCTTGTGGTAAAACGCCCAGCCTAGGGTGTCGGCGCAGTTTGGATTATCGGGAAGCTGACGGCGGGCCGTCTGCGCCATCGCGAAAGCAACGTCCACATTGCCACCCTGCTCCAACATCACGTACGCCAAGTTGTTGGAGGCCACTGGATTTTCCGGCTGAATCTCAAGCACCCTCTGGTACTGCTGCCGGGCGTGCTCCCAATCCTGCCTGCTCTCGTAGATGCTGCCGGCCAGCAGGTAGAAAGCGATCTCCTTGGGATTGATCTTCGACCCATCGGAATACGTCTGCAGCGCCTGATCCGTGGCGCCACGTTCGTTCTGCACTGCGCCGAGCTTAACCAGCGCATCGCTGTTCTTCTTATCCAAGTCGGAGGCTTGTCTGAATTCCGCTTCTGCCCCCGCTAGATCCTTTTTCTGTTCCATCAGAAGTTGGCCCAGCATGATGTGAAAGCCGGCGTTCTTGGGATACTTGGCCAACTGCACCTTGGCCGCGGCGATGGCTTTGTCGGGTTCCTTCTGCATCAGGTTTGCATTGAGCACGCCGCCCAGTGCGTCGGTGGAATTCGGAGCCTGATCCAGGGCCTGCTGATAGGCTTTTTGCGCTTCGGCATACTGGCTCTGTGCCATCCGCAGGTTGCCCAACTGCACATAAGCGGCAGGATTGTTGGGCTCCTTTTCGAGAGACCGATGAATATAGTCATCCGCCGTCGCGTATTGCTTGCGATCGATATCCGCTATACCGCGCAGCAGGTATCCGTCGGGAGCATCTGGCAGCAGAGCGATGATCTGGTCCGCTTCCTGCGCGAGCCCACTGGGATCACCCCGGTGGATGGCTACGCCCGCCAATGCGCGGTGCGCTTCCACAATGTCAGGGCGCAATCGAACGGCATCGCGCCACTCTGTTTCCGCCCGGTTGGTGTTGCCCAGTTCGTCGAAGGCCAGGCCCTGCTGGTAATGCGCCACAGCGTTATCTGGATCATTCTTCAAGACGGCTTGCAGCGTGTTAACCGCGTCGCTGGCTTTGCCGCTGCGAATCTCGATCTCGCCCTTGTAAATCTGGGCGTCCTGGTCATCGGGCTTCGCCTTCACGACTTCGTCATTCAACTTGCGGGCATCGTCAATCCGGTCGGTCAGGATTAGCAGCTGGATGTAATTCTTCTTAACCACCACGTCCTTGGGATGGTCTTTATAAAGCGAGGCATACTCGGTCGTGGCTTTGTCGAGCTGGTTATTGCCATAATAGAAGCCTCCGAGCATGCGGTAGCCCTCGGAATTATTCGGGAAGTCCTTTTTCGATTGACGCAGGAATTCCTCGGCTTGGCCGGGCTTGTTCTCCGCCATGTATAGGCGGGCAAGAGAGAGCCTGGGACCGGGATCGTCGGTGGCGGCCGCAATGGCCCTCCGGAACAGGTCTTCTGCCTCGGGAAATCGTCCGCGAATCTGGTAAAAATTCCCCAGCGAGATCAGCGCAATCGTGGATTTGGGACTGAATTCGACCGCTTTCTTGAAATTCGCCTCCGCCGCGTCCCACTGCTGCCCGTGCATCTGGAGCATCGCCAAATTCAGATAAGAGTCAGAACTTTTGGGGTCCAGTTGCAGAGCCTTCTGCATGTCCGCCAGCGCGGCAGGAGTGTTATTCATGCCGGCGTAGTAGTTGGAACGTGCGATGTACACCTCGGGGTTGTTGGGTTGTTTTTGCACGAGCAGGTCCAGATGCTCCTTGGCGTCATTGAACCGACGACCGAGGATCAGCAGGTTGGCCAGGTCAAGGTGCGCGGCATATTCGTCCGGCTGGATTTCGATGGTCTTTGTCAGTTCCTGGTAGGCGGTTGGCCACTGCTCCAGCTTCAGCGCCGCCAGCGCCAGTTGGTAGTGGGCGTCGGCGAAACGCGAATCGACCTGGATTGCATTCCTGAACTGAATCTCAGCCTCCGGGTACTGGCCCTTGGAGTAGTAGCGCTGCCCGCTCTCCAGGTACTTTTGCTTGCGGACGTTCGGATCCCGCGAGCAGCCTGTCAGCAGCCCCGCGAGCAAACAGACCGCCACTACGGCTTGTCTTGACCCTTTAGCAATACGCATATTTCTGAGCCCTCACATCGCGCAAACGTTGTCTTATCAATGTCCTACTGCCCGGCCCTGCTGACCTGGGTTGCGTGGTGGCGGGAGCTGTGCCCCGCCGGGACGGGGCACAGCCCCGTCACCACACTAGCCTTTGCCCAAAGGTACTCCGTGGGTCGCGAGGCAGAAAAGTTACCGCCGTTATTACCGCCGAACCAGGACAACTTGGCGGAAGCACGTTGGTCCCATGTTTAGCATACGCCCGTGTACAGGCGCTTTCGTAATCTGCCGCAACCGGTTGGGGCATGGCATAGTTCAAGAGGCTATGACTCACTTCCCCCATACCGACTGCAACCAGCGTTCACCCCGAGTGCAACTCAATGGATCGGTCGCGGCCGCAGTGATGGCCGAAGGCGGCCAGCGGGCGCGCGCAAAACTACAATGCATTTCGATCAACGGCGGCTTGCTGCAGTTGCAGCACCAGCTTTCCGCCGGAGATTTCGTCGAGATCGCTTTCCACACCCGATCTGGCGCCATCCACGGCATGGCCGAAATGTTGCGCCCGACGCGCAAGTTTCAGAGCGCGTGTCTGCAGCCTTTCCGCTTCATTGCCCTGGCCGACGACGACCACCGCAAGCTGCGCATGGCGCTCGATTCCGCTCTGGACCGGAGTTTCCTGGACCCGGTTTCCGAGCAGATTCAGGCGCCGCCGGGATTCTGACGCGGGTGGTGAGTATTACATAAGCTGCGATCTACGAGCTGCGCGCCACGGGCAACCCGCTCGCTCGAAGCTCGAAGCCCGCAGCTCGCGGCTGCTTCGCTATACTGAACCCTCCGGAATGACGACCGAGACCATCACTCACTCCGCCGAGGAGACGATCGCTTTCGGGCGGAAGCTTGCCGGCGAGCTGTCTCCTCCGCTCATCGTGCTGCTGTGCGGCGACCTCGGGGCGGGAAAGACGACCCTGGTGAAGGGGATCGCGGAAGGGTTCGAAGCCGCTCGCGCTGAGGACGTGACCAGCCCTACCTTTACGCTCGTCCACGAATACCGCGGACCCCGCGCCACCCTGTACCACATCGACCTTTACCGTATCGATACCCAGCGCGATCTGGAAACGCTCGGCCTTGACGACTTGCTCGCACCAAACTGCATCCTATTGATAGAGTGGGGGGAGAAGTTCCCTTGCCTACTACGCGATCAGAACGTGGAAATTACCCTGGAGCGAGTAGGGGAAGAGCGAGTGGGGGAAACTGAGCGCAGAATCCAGCTGTGTACCCGTTAAGTCTGCGGACGGGCGTATCTGAATAATCAAAAGTAAGGAGTTGAAGCAATCTTGAAACGCACGCATTTGGCATTTTCTTGCCTACTGTTGGCCGCCGCCCTTTGCGTCGGCCAGAGCGGATCGCAGGCCGGGGGACCCGATCCGAAGCATAACCTTGCCTCCTCGGAGCGCGATTCATCTTTGGCGCCAGCCCTATCTTCCTCCCTGTCCTCGGAATCCACTGAAACTGCATTGCCCGATGCGCCAAGTCCGCAGCAGAGCTCGCCGCCGGAACAGTCCGGGACATCGAGCACTGATAGCAATGCGAAGCAATCTGATGCGAAGAGTGCGGGCCAGAGTACTGCGCCTGCGAACCAAGGTACTACGTCTGCAAATCCGCAACCGAAGCGCATCCTTGGTGTGATGCCCAATTTCCGCGCCGTCAGCGCCGGCGCGATCCCGCCGCCGCCCACGCCGAAGCAGGCCTTCATCATCGCGACCCAGAACAGCTTCGACTACTCGTCATTTATCTTCGTGGGCATCACTTCACTCTTGGCTGAGGGGACGAATGCCCACTCGCAACTCGGGAAAGGCACCGCTGGTTTTGGCAGATACTACTGGCGAGGATTTCTCGACAAGACGGACGGCAATTACCTCGTTATCTTCGCCCTGCCGACCGTGTTCCATCAGGACGAGCGCTATTATGCAATGGGTCAGGGCGGTTTCTGGAAACGCGGGATCTACGCAGCCTCTCGCATCTTGATCACGCCCGACTATCACGGCCACAATAGCTTTAATGCTTCCGAAGTGCTAGGCAGGGGCATGGCGCAAGGAATTTCGGCGGCTTATTATCCAAGCGGAAGTCGGACTGCTGGTGCGCTCGCCACGAAGTACGGCTGGGCGATTGGGCGGGACGTGCTGACGAACGTGTTCCGCGAATTCTGGCCGGATATCGCCGTGCACGCGCTGCACCGGCACCCGTAAGGAAATGGCGGACCGCTAACATTGGACCGGGACGCATCTCAATCAATTGTAGTTGGAGCCATAATCAACTTGAAACTAGGCTATTCAGCACGTGTAGGCCTGCTGGCCGTGTCGATGTTGTCCTCTGCGACTTTTTGCCCAGCTCAAAGTGTCCCACAGAACCAAGAATCGGACCATGTTCAATCCGCATCACCGACCACTGTTCCGAGGCAGGACAAACCTGGAGACCAACCGTCTGCGCAGAGTAATTCTCAGGATCAAAACGGCCCGGTCCGGGAAGATACAAAGAAGAATAATAATAATGAAGATACAAAAAAGAAGAAGGACGACCGGATGTTTTACGTGATGCCGAACTACTTGACGGTGGAGGGTCAGTCGCAGGTGCCGCCGATCTCCTGGAAAGAGAAGTTCGCCATTACAGCGAAGGGCACCTTCGACCCATATGAATTCGCGATCGTGGGCGTTGTGGCAGCCATCCGTCAGGGGGAAAATTCCTATCCGGCTTTCGGACAGGGAGCGAGCGGATATGGGAAGCGGTATGGAGCGGCTTTCGCCGATCAAGTGGATGGCAATCTCATGGTGGGGGGTGTCTACCCCACGATCTTAAAAACAGATCCTCGCTATTTTCGGTTGGCAAAGGGCCGGTTGGGACACCGCTTTGGCTATGCCACCAGCCGTGTTCTCATCGCCCGAAAAGACTCCGGCGCTAATATGTTCAACATCCCCGAGTTTGCGGGCAATGCAACGGCGATAGCCATTTCCAACGTCTATTATCCCGCCTCCGATCGCAGTTTTGCGTCGAGTCTCTCCGATTTTACAGTGCAGATGGGCATTGACGCCTTCGGAAATGAGCTGAAGGAGTTTTGGCCCGATATTCACGGCTATTTGCAGAGGAGACACGCCCGCTACCAGCAGAAAGCAACCGAGAAAGCAACCGACTGACCCTCTCCAATCCCAACTCACTTACCTGCTTTCTGCCGCGGCGTGCATCCAAACGCCGGTTCAAACAATCGAAGCTTGGAAGATCAGTGGGAATCGCCTGAAGAGCGGAGCAGATACGGTCCGAAGGGAAAATGCGAATGTGGAGGAAGATTTGAAGACGATTCAATTGTTTTGCATGGCGATAGTGCTGGCGGCTACGTGGGGAACCTCGTCTGTTCAGGCCCAAGAACCAACGAACACGCGAGAACAATCCCAAGGAGGCGCGCAGTGGGACCATGTTTCGCTGCTCACCCAAGCCCAGCAACCGAGCGCCACACCGGATGGACAATCCTCCGTGCCAGACGCGCCGACACCAGCGACCAAGCCTGCAGATCCCAACAGCCCGAGTGACCAGTATGGTAAACAACCCAAGAGAATTTTGGGGATCATCCCAAATTACCGTGCGGTCAGTGCCAACACGCCGCTGCCTCCGCTGAGTTTCAAGAGTGGACTCTGGCTTGCGACCCAAGATACATTCGACTACTCCGATTTCATTTTCGTGGCAGGCCTCGCGGGAATTTCGATGGCCAGCAAATCGGAGCCGTCCTTTGGGCAAGGCGCTGAGGGGTATGGCAAGTACTACTGGCACCTGTTTGTCGACGGTGCCATAGAGAACTACATGACGGAGGCGATCGTGCCAGCGGTGACCAGAGAAGACCCCAGATACTACACGATGGGCAAAGGGGGATTCATTAAGCGGTCCGGTTATGCTGTAAGTCGGCTTTTCATCACCAGGATCAACGCGGGAAAGAGCACCTTCAATCTTTCGGAGGTCGTGGGGGCTGGTGCGGCCGCGGGCATCGGCAACGCCTATTACCCAGCACAATCCAACCCTTGGGTGAAAACCTATCAACGTTGGGGAACGCAGGTGGGTTTGGACGGCGTGTTCAACGTATTAAAAGAGTTCTGGCCGGACATCGATCAGGCCGTATTTCGCGGAAAATACTAATCTTGCCTTGCCTCCAAGAACCGAAGCCACCGTCAGGAAAGCCGCTGAGCGAGATCTGAAAGTGGGCCTGATCTGCGCCGATCGCGAGGGTACTCGCATTCGCATCGACCGCATTGATAATAATGCAGACCGCAGCGCGGGAACCATCGCCTACCATTTCCTGAACGACGAACTGCGTGTGCAGGAAGGCATTCAAGAACGTTCCATCGAGCAATTCCTGGCGCAAGGCTGGTACGTGGCAGCCCTAGGAAAGTCCCTGTAGCGGCCAATGGAAAAGGCCGAGAGGGAAATAGGCTTCTTCCGTACCCTAGGTCTCTGACCGCTTGATCCTGTACGAAAATGGGTGCCCCAGGTCTCGATTCTGAGACCTGGGATAGTGCGAACCTGAACAGACGAAATTACGCGGTCGGAAACCTAGTTCAGTGCAACTGACCGCAGCCCCGAACGAGCCGCTTTCAGAACCCCATAATGTTATATCCGCAATCCACGTAGATGGTCTCGCCCGTGATGCCGGAGCTCGCATCGGACGCCAGAAACACGCCGGTGCTGCCCACTTCGCCGACTTCCACATTGCGCTGCAAAGGCGCGCGCTCGGCATGTCCTTTCAGCATGTCTCCCAGGCCGGCGATGCCGCGCGCGGCGAGCGTCTTGATCGGCCCTGCGGAGATCGCATTGACGCGGATCTTCCGCCGGCCCAGATCCTGCGCCAAATACCGGACCGTGCATTCGAGCGCGGCCTTGGCCACGCCCATGACGTTATAGTGCGGCACAACCTTTTCCGCGCCGTAGTAAGTCATGGTGATGACGCTGCCCCCGTCCTCCATCAGCGGCGCCGCCGCGCGGCAAACCGCGATCAGCGAATACACGCTCACGTCGTGCGCGATACGAAAGCCCTCGCGGGTCGTGTTCACGAAGTCGCCCTTCATCTCTTCGGCCGGAGCGAAAGCCACGCTATGCACCAGGGTGTGCAGCTTGCCGTAGCGAGCTTTCAGGGTTTCGAAAAGCCGGGTGATTTCTTCGTCCTTCGAAACATCGCACATGAAAGCTTCCGCGCTCGGCAGCGAGAGAATCAGGTCTTTGGCTTCCTGCTCCAGCCGTTCGTTCTGATAGGTGATAGCGAGGTTCGCGCCCGCCGCGTGCAACCCTTGAGCAATTGCCCACGCGATCGAGCGCTTGTTGGCCACTCCAAAGACGACCGCCGTCCGGCCTTGCAAGTCATCAAACATGAATGGACGTTCCCCCTGGAGAAGAGAAAGAATAACAGCATCCTTATTCGTGTGGGGCGGACACTCTTGTCCGCCGCTTTTGATCTTGGGGTTGATCTTGATTTTAAGAATCAACTCAAAATCAACGTCAACGGCAGCGGACAAGAGTGTCCGCTCTACACAAACCCTACTCCGCGACCGAAGCCGCTGCCTGCCGTGCTTTCATCGGCCAGCAGGCGCTGCCGAATGCGACCGCATACACCGCGGCGATTGCGCCAAATCCGGCTGCCAGGCTGATCCGCGATGCGACGGCGCCCACCGTCAGCCCGAGTGCCACCTGCAGAAACGTGCCAAAGAAATAGATAGTGTTCTGAACGCGTCCCATGAAATGCGGCGGCACTTGTTGCATTAGGCTGGTATTCATGGCCACGCCGCTGACGCCCCGCGCCGAGCCCATCAGTCCATACAGCAGAACAGCCATCGCCAGCCACGGCGAAAACGGTGAAAAGGCCATCGTAAATGTCAGCAGCAGCATGGAAAGCGCAATCGCACTGCGCGCTCCCAGCCGCGAAATCAGCGCCGGAGCGTAAAGAGCGCTCAGAAACGCGCCCACGCCCCATCCCCCGTTCAACCATCCGTAGCCGGTCGCGCCGGCGTGAAAGACGCGATCGCTGAGTGGAGCCGTGACCACCACGCCCGTCATCATCGCGCCCAGAAACAGAGCCCAACTTGTACCCAGAAAAACCACGCTCGGATGCGTGCGCAGAAAGGCCAACCCTTCGCGCATCTCGCGCAAAAAGCGCCCGACCGCGGTTTCCGCAGCCTCCAGATCGTGCCGGATCTCGAGCCGAAGCGCGGCGGCTCGCGACACAACATGCCGGCCCTGGCGCACTGCGAAGTAGCACAGGAAAGAAACGACGTAAGTGCTCACGTCGATGAGCAGCACCCCGCCCAGCCCAATGTGTTCATAGACAAATCCAACCAGCGCGCCGGCCATCAGCCAGCCGCCCTGAACGCCAGCCAGTAGAAGCGTATTCGACTGCACGAACGCGCCCACGGGCGTCAGTTCCTGAATCAGCGCCGTAATCGACGGCCAGAACATCCAAAAGCCCGCGGCCACCAGCGTATTCATCAGGTAGAGTTGCCACACCTGCACGCGGCCCAGGAAGGCGAGCACGGTCACCACAAGAATGACGGCTGCGCGCGCCGCATCCAGCATCATCACCAGGCGCCGCCGGTCTTCGCGGTCGATAATAACGCCCATGAAGGGCAGCATCAGCATGGCCGGAATGGTTTGCAGAGCGGCGAACGTGCCCAAAGCCATTTCGGAGTGAGTGCGCTGCAAGATCGTCCAGGCCACTGCGGCGGAGTTCATTCCGCTGCCCAGCATGGAGATCACGTTCGCCGCAAACACAAATCGCAGCGAACGTTTCTGCAGGATGGAGCGCACGATTTGAATCTAACATGGAGAGCTTGTGGCTCTTGGCTCTTAGCTCTTAGCTTTCAGCTTCTGGTGCCGCCGCTATCTTGCCAGGCTAGGAACCGACGCCACTGCCTACTCCGGTTCGGCCACAAACCGATAGCCTACTCCGCGCACCGTCTGCAAATGTTTCGGGCTTGACGGATCCTCCTCGATGTACCTCCGCAGCCGCACTACAAAATTATCGATGGCGCGCGTATCGGTGTCTTCGTGCAATCCCCACACATCTCCGAGAATTGCCTTGCGCGAAACGATTCGGCCTTCGCTCTGCACCAGATAGCGAAGAAACTCCGCCTCCATCACCGTCAGATGGATGGTATTTCCCAGCGAGCGCAGCTCCAGTTCCACGAAGTCAATCGACTTGCCGCCAAAACTGAACGTATCGGGCGGGTGCCCGCTTGTCCTATCAAGGTCTCGCGGTTTTCGAGACGTGGGATTCTCAGCCGCCGGCTTGGCGTCTGTCATCCAGACACTGCGCCGCAGCAGGCTCTCCAGACGAGCGATCAGAATGGCCAGCTCAAACGGCTTGGCCAGGTAATCGTCGGCGCCCGCCGCGAACCCCTCCAGCACATCTTCCGGACGCCCGCGGGCGGTCAACATCAGAATCGGCACATAATTCTTCTTCTCGCGCAGCAAGGCCGCGACATCAAAGCCGCTCTTGCCCGGCAGCATCACGTCGAGGACCACCGCGTCGAAGGGTTCTTTTTTTTCGACCAGCCTGTCCAGCGCCGTCTCGCCGTCGGCCGCAACTTCCACCGCATGTCCTTCGGCTTGCAGGTTGAAGCGCAATCCCTGCGCCAAGTGCGCCTCGTCCTCTACTACCAGCACCCGGCTCATGCTACTCTCCGCGGCAATTCCAGGGTCACGGTGGTTCCTTTCCCGGCGCCTTCGCTCTGCGCGAAAACCCGGCCGCCGTGCTTACGCGCGATCGACCGCACGATGAACAATCCCAGTCCCGTTCCTTTCACTTGCGAGAGCGAGCGCTGCGCAACGCGATAAAAGCGCTTGAAGATACGCTTCAACTCCTGTTCCGGAATGCCCACGCCGCGATCGCGCACCCGCAACACCACCCGCTCCTCATCGGAAGCATCCAGTTCCACCGAGATATGCACGCCATCCGGTGAGTACTTCACCGCATTGTCCAGTAGGTTCGAAACCGCGGTCCGCAGCTCTTCCGGATCGCCCAGCACTTGCGCTCCGTTGCCGTTCTGCACAGATAAAGATGACGATTCGCGGTAGTCGAGATCCGCAGCCTGCAAGTGATGGCGCACTCTCGCCAGTTCCATACACTCGCGCACAAGCGTGTTGAATTCCACCGGCGAGCGCTGCGCCGGGCTTTTCTTCTGCGCCGCCTCACCCGCCTTCAGCACCTGCTCCACGGTGTACTGCAGGCGAGCGGTATCTTGCAGCATGAACTCGTAGAACTCCCGCCGCTGCGCTTCTTCCACGTCGCGTCTCTGCAAGGTTTGCAGGTAGAGCCGGATGGACGTGATCGGCGTCTTCAATTCGTGGGTGACGGCGTTGATGAAGCTGTCGTGTTGCTCGTTGCGGCGAATTTCACGGACCAGAAAAATCGTATTGAGGACGAGGCCCGTAACGATGGCGCCGAAAAAAATGACGCCCAGAAAAACCTTGACGCCCTCGCGCCAGTTGAGGATGACCCAGCCGCTGCCGACCGCACCGGCCAGCGCCGCCAGGCAAACGCCCAGCGTGAGGAACGTGTAGATCGCTTTCTGCCGGCTGATGATGCGCACAGGGAGATTGTAGAGAATCAGGTGTCAGGTGTCAGGTCCTGGTGTTTAGCGACGCCGCTCAGGACAGACTGCCTCGGAATTACCTCTTCCATTCGTCTAAATCAACGCTTCCCCGTCTAGGTTTACCTGGAGCGTAGATCGTGAAAAGGGTCTTAATGCATTCGCCTTCACCGCAAATCGTGAACGAGTCAAAGAATTTGTGCCAGCCTTGTGGCGCTTCTTCCAGATCGGGAGCCTCCGGACGGCTTTTGAGCCATTGATCCAGCTCGATTGCCATAGGTGCGAGGAATTGGCGCTGCTCAACTCGATCTCCCAAATGGTCACGGTAGACGCGGCAGCGGGCATCTCTGGGCGGCCTGATCGTAACCGCCGCCATGGCTTAGCCTATAGCGTCTACGATCTGTCGGGAAATGCGCTTGGAGGCTTCCGAGCCGGGCTGGGTTTTTTCGAGGCGAACGTAGAGGTTTTGCAAAGTCTGCTTTTTTGAAAGCGGCAGCTTGCGGGCGCGCGCGGACGGTACCGAACTGGTTCGACGCTGACGCCTCACGGTTGCCATGAGTTCAATGCTAACAGGATGGCGCCCTGCTGGAAAGCACCCAAGACCTGAGACCTGCTTCTCAGTCGTTGCCCGCGGCTGCCGCCACCACCCCAGCCGCCTTAACATCCCGTAGCAGGGCCGGCTTGGGCGGCAGGTTATCGAGCGCGACCTTGTACACGTGCCGCGCCAGTCCAAGTTTTTGCAGCGTCCAGATGCCGTACCAATTCATGTCGATTTCGTACCAGCGCAAGCCATGACGCGCGGAAACCGGATGCGCATGATGATTGTTGTGCCAGCCTTCGCCAAAGGTCAGGAGGGCGACCAGTCCGTTGTTGGTGGAGAGGTCTTTGGTCGCAAAGCGCCGCGATCCCCACAGGTGTGTGACCGAGTTCACCATCCAGGTGGAGTGCAGTCCGACCACGACGCGCGCGAATACTCCCCACAGCAGCCACGGCCATCCGCCAATCGCGAACAGGAGCACGCCCAGAATAATGTTGGAGGTGTAGTGATACTTGGTCAGCCAGACGTGAACTTTATCTCTGGTCAGGTCGGGGACGTAACGGGCCAGGGTGGTGGTGTCGTGATGCATCGACTTGCCCATGATGATCCACCCCATGTGCGACCACCACTTGCCGTCGATGGGCGAGTGCGGATCGCCTTCTTCGTCGGAAAACTGGTGATGAATGCGGTGCGTCGCCACCCAGAAAATCGGGCCGCCTTCGAGCGCTAGGGTCGCGCACCAGGTCAGGAAGTACTCCACCCACTTGGGCGTCTTGTATCCGCGATGCGTCAGCAGCCGGTGATAGCTCATCCCGATCCCGAGGCTGCCCGAAACCCACCACAAGAAAATAGCGACAAAAAATGCCGGCCAGGTAAAGAAGAATAGCGCCGCGACTGCGCCCACGTGAAACAGGCCCATGGCGATGGCCGTGCCCCAGTTGAAGCCATCGCGGGTTGCCTGGTCCCTACGATTGGTGCCTTCTCCGGCTGCGCTCATTGCCTGGATCATCTCTTCGCTCATCGTCTCGTGTGTTGTCTGGCTCATGGTTTTTTCTCCCCACATCCCCTTGAGCTGACAATATCAAGAGAGCGCGAACGGTTTTGTAATACTTCTGTAATCCTCGCTGGATAAAGGGGTTACGAGCATACTGCGTTCCCATGCAGCCCCCTGATCTCCAGCAATCGGGAGTCGCAGTTGCGGTGCCATGGTGATTCCTCGCACACCGGTCTGTGACCTCGCACCTTTCGCGCGCACGTTCCGGTGTCGTAGAGTATGGTTGGTATTTCAACCGTGCTCCTTAACGGGAGGTGTGTGTTGAAAAACAAAGTGTCAACAGAAGTATCGAAGAAAACTCCGCTGGTTCTCTTCGTTATGCTTTTTTCGGTATTCGCGCTATGGGCGCAAAAGCAGAGCGATCAGCCCCCGGCAAAAGCACCCGCCCCCGAAAGCAAGGGTTCCGCCCAGAGCGCCGAACGAATTAACCCCGTCAAACCGACCGAGGAGTCGCTCGCCAAGGGCAAGAAGCTGTATGCCATCGACTGCGCGATGTGTCATGGAAAAGACGGCGATGGTAAGGGCGACATGGCCTCGGACATAAAAAATGTCACTGACTTCACCAATCCGGACGCGTTGAAAAACAGCAGCGATGGTGAACTCTTCCATGTGATCCGGAACGGCAAGGCCGACATGCCTCCCGAAGGCGACCGCGCCAAGGATAATGACATCTGGAACCTGGTGAACTACATCCGCTCGCTGGCGAAGAAGAAGGAATAGCGCTCGCGTTCGGAGGGGCGTGGAGGGACAGACGCCCTCGTCCGTCCGCGCTGGGAAAGCCGCGCTCCTCGCTGAAAGACGCGTGCCGTTACTTTGACGCGTTCTTCGTTTTTACACCCGCCCATTTCTCCAGCAAAGTAAGGGTTGCGGCGTAGTCGAGATCCTGCTGCCCTTCCTGGGCTGCGACATCGTAGACCTCTTCGACCGCCTCGAGCCCAGGCAGGCGCACACGCGATTCCTTAGCCGCATCGAGCGCCAGGCGAATGTCTTTGAGCATCAGCCGCAGAGGAAAATTGGGCGAGAAGTCGCGCTTCAGGATGAAGGGAGCTTTGTAGTCCACCACTCCCGATCGCACCATGGAAGCCTGCACCAGCGGCAACAGTTTTTCCGCCTCGACGCCCAGCTTGGCGGCGAGCGTAAGCGCTTCGGCGAAGCCTTCGTAGATGAGGGCAATCTGCAGATTCATGACCAGCTTGGTGGCCTGTCCTTTGCCGGTTTCGCCCATGTGGAAGACCTGTTTGCCCATCGCCTGAAAGAGCGGCTGCAGCCGAGCCAGCACAGCTTCGTCGCCACCCACCATGAAAATCAGGCTCCCAGCGGCGGCGGCGATCTTCGAGCCGGTCATCGGAGCATCCACATAGTCAACGCCGCGCGATTTCACGCGCTCCGCAAAGCGCAGAGTGGCGGAAGGCGAAATCGTGCTCGAGTCCGCAATAATCATGCCCGCGGCCAGAACTTGCTCTACGCCGCCCGGCCCAAACAGCACGCCCTCGACCGCCTTGGTGTCGGAGACGCACATCCACACCACTTCCGCGCCCTGTGCCGCATCGGCCGGAGAAGGCGCGCTGCGTGCGCCTTCCACGTCCTTGCCGCCACTTCGATTCCACACCGCAACCTGGTGTCCGGCTTTGACCAGGTTGGCGGCCATCGACCGTCCCATAATTCCCATGCCAAGAAAAGCGACGCGCATCGGCGTTGACTCCTTCAAAAAGTATTTCGTCTAGATTTCGGATTAGATACGACCAGCAACGGGGCAGTCAAGGACAACACGCTGAATGCAAAAATGCTTTGCGCGCCGGTATCGCCACACAGCGCGACAAATTGCCGAGGGGCTGCCGCCCGCCGCCACTCCTCCTTCAGCAATTCGTCGTTCACGTTTTAAATTTCCTTCCGACCTCTGTTATTTCGGCGGAAACTCCTTCAGCATTTTGTCGACCGCTTTGTCAAGAGTCTTTTCATTCTTTTCCGGCTTGTCGGAGAGAGTTTCGCTAGCAACTCCCCTCCAGATCAGCTGTTTATTCCTGGCATCGTACATATCGAGAACCAGGCTTCCCACTCGATAATTCTCGACTGTCGTTGTCGTCTCGCCGAAACCTCCCCACCGCCACCCGCCTAGGCCGTCGTAGAAAGATTGGTACTCTTGCTGGTTTCGACTCGAACCCACAGCCATCAAAGCGACATCGCCGCCCGATTCCACCTTTTGCCAGCCCTTGGCCTGCAAATCGCGGTCAACCGCGTCTCGAATCCGCGGCTCCCACAGCGGGTTCGTAGTTTTCACCTTCTCCCACGAATAGGTGTGACAGTTCCCAAACATCGCGTGTTTGTCATAGTCGGTGTGCACGTCTTGGCACAAAGCCGTCGTCGTAAAAGCAAATAAGACACTCAGCACGGACGCAAGTTTCACAAGGTTTTTCATGGGTCCTCCAAATAGGCCCTCAAACGCCGTACTCGACGGAGGGTATAGGATGTTCTAGCAAGCAGAGGGGTTGCAGACATCCGGGGGGCAAATTTGGCGCGGCTTTAAAGCGGCTCTAAACTGGAAAGAACACCGCCCGTGCGTCGTCGTCGGGCTCCAGGGCATCCAAACATATTAGCCGGATGGAGAAATTTCGGGTTTTGACCTTGTTTTGAAGGGGCACGGCTTCGGCCTCGACGTAAAGCGGCCGCAAACCAATGGAAGCTTGATCCGCTGACGCGTTACGCGAGTAAGATGACTTTTCCCGCAGCCTGCTGGAGAGTTGAGCCAACAATGCCGATAATGTGCAGTAGTTCCGCGCGGCAGCGGGCTGGTTGAATCGTACTGGTCGAAAGATACTGGTCGAAAAGAATGTTAAAGTCCTCGTTGAAAAATCGCGCTTTGCGCAAGCGAGCGAGACAGTTCACGCGTCTGGTGCGGCATTCCGTGGTCACGCCTCGCACCGGCGAGACCCACAAACCGCGGCTGGTTGAAAACGGCGAACTGGGTGTCACTTTCATCGGGCATTCCAGCTTTTTTCTGCAAATTGGCGGACAGAACGTTGTCATCGATCCCAACTTTGCGCGCTGGCTGTTTGTTCTAAAGCGCCTGCGTCAACCCGGATTGAACCTGCGCGACCTGCCTCCAATGGACCTCGTACTGGTGACGCACGCGCACTTCGACCACTTGCACCGCCAGTCGCTGCGCACCATTGCGCGGCAAACCCGGCGCCAGACCGGAACCGCACCCACGCTTGTAGTCCCCCATCATTTGTTCGACCTGGTCTCCGATCTGGGCTTCGAAGAAATTGTCGAACTGGAGTGGTGGAACACGTATCGCCACGGCGCGCTCGACATTACTCACGTCCCCTCGCGGCATTGGGGAGCGCGCATCCTCAAGGATTCGCACCGCGGCTACGGCGGCTACGTGCTGCGCAGCGGCAAGCACTCCGTGTACCACGCCGGAGATACTGCCTATTTCGCCGGCTTTCGCGAAATCGGACGACGCTTGTCGCCCGAACTAGCGCTGCTCCCCATCGGCGCCTACAATCCGCCGCAATTCCGCAACGTGCACACCAGCCCCGCCGACGCCACTCAGGCCTTTCTCGATCTGAAGGCCCGCTGGATGGTGCCCATGCACTATGGAACCTTCCGCCTGTCGCACGAGCCCATCGAAGAGCCGCTTCAGTTGCTGGAGCGCGAAGCGCTGAAGGCCGGAGTCAAAGACAAGGTGCTCGTCTTGGAGGAGGGCATCACCCGCTTCTTCTGATTGCCTGCGAAGTGTTGTGCTACGAGTGTCTCTTCCGTTGTCCTCATGTAATTCAACGAGGCCAGGGAGTATTCTTCAGTTTATGGACAAGAAGGAGATCAATTCCCCAAAGTTGACCGAGCATTTTCTCTTCTGGATTTGCGGTATCGGCGGCTTGCTGCTGGCAATTCTCTTCGCTCATTTCGTCTACCACATTTTTTGAAGCTGATGGACCAGGGAACAGTAGGAGAGGCTACGTATGGGTTGCTCGGTCTGATCGTTGCTTGGTCTGATCATGGAGACCGGCGGCAGCCAATGCACTCCATCAACAATTCGAATTGGACTTAGCGCGAACCGGATATTAAAGTTCATATCTCGGGTAGATATCGGGAATAGCGCGAGCCCAAAAACTGCAATTTGGCCATCCGGGAAGCACTGTGGTAATCAACAATTTCGCATCCGATGTGGAGTAGTTCGGTTTTCACCCGATAGAATGGCTCAGTGGGATGGTTTTTCTAGCCGTTTCCCGTAGCTTGGCTGGGGATTGGGTGAGCGGTTGGGAGAACCTAGCGGTTGCGAGAACCTTAGAATCTTCGGCAAATGGAGACAAGATTGGATCGACCGAACGAGATCGTTCAGGAAGTCGTCCAGGACCATGCTGCCTGTTCTCTCGACGCCAGCCATGTGCTGACGTGGGAGGAAATCGCGCACCTGACGGCGGATCCCAGCAAGCCGGCCGAGACCCTGATGAACGTTGTGGCATTGATTGCCAGACGGTTTGGCGTCGATGTCTGCTCGGCCTACCTTTTGGAACCCGATCGCGCCAATCTCGTTTTGGCCGCGACGCTCGGGCTTCGCCAGGAATGCATCGGCAAGCTTCGCATGTCCGTCAATGAAGGGCTGGTCGGCATGGTCGCCGAACAGGTCCGCCCGGTGGCGGTTGAAAAGGTCAGGAATCATCCGCGCTTCAAGTATTTCAGCGAAGCGGGTGAGGATGCTTACCAATCGTTCCTGGGAGTTCCCCTGATTGATCGCGGTGTGCTGCAAGGCGTTCTGGTGATTCAAACTGTGGAGGCGCGGATCTTTCCGGAAAATGAGATTCGTCTGCTCACCGAGGCTGCGAAGCGGGTTGCGCCCGTGGTGAGCGAAGCCCGCACGCTCGACCGTTTCATCGCGCCTGCCCAGGAGCGGCTCTGGGCGCTGGCGCGCAACCTGTGGTGGAGTTGGGACCACGATTCCGCCGGATTGTTTCACGATCTCGATCCGCTGCGCTGGAGTCAGCTCAATCACAGTCCGGTGTCGCTGCTAAACGAGTATCCTCTCGAGAAGCTCGAAGCGCGCGCCACCGAACTCGCCCTGCACAGCCGGATCAACTACGCCTACCGCCGCCTGCGCGAGTACCAGGATGCGGAGCGAACCTGGGGCGCGCGTCACGCCGGCGTGCTGCGTCCCCGTCCCGTGGCTTATTTTTCCGCCGAGTTTGGCGTGCACGAATCTCTCCCGGTCTATTCCGGTGGACTTGGAGTTCTGGCCGGCGATCACATCAAGAGCGCCTCCGATCTCGGGATTCCTCTAGTTGGTTTGGGCCTCTTTTACGGCCAGGGATATTTCCGCCAGCGCCTCGACCTCGACGGCTGGCAGCGCGAGGAGTATCTCGAGACCGATGTCAACCAACTTCCCATGGAAGCGGCCATCGGCAAAAATGGCAGACCCGTCGTGGTGCAGGTCGATACGCGCCATGGTTCGATCCACGCAAAAGTGTGGCGCGTGAAAGTGGGCCGTTGCGATTTGTTGCTCCTCGACTCCGACGTGGAAGGCAATACCCCCGAAGACCGGCACATGACCTCGCGCCTGTATGGAGGCGACGGCCGGGTTCGCGTGCATCAGGAGTTGCTTCTGGGCGTGGGCGGCCTGCGCGCTCTGAAAGCGCTCGGCATCACCCCCGGGGTTCTTCACCTGAACGAAGGACATAGCGGATTCGCGGTGCTCGAAGCGATTCGCCAGCGCATGGAAGACGAGGGCATCGGCTTCGAGAAGGCCGTGCCCCGCGTTGCCCGTGAAGTGGTCTTCACTAGCCACACTCCCGTGCCCGCCGGCCACGATCGCTTCGACGCCGATCTGGTCGAAGAGCACCTCGGACCTATGCGCGAGGCCCTCGGTCTTTCCCGGGAAGGTTTTATGGCGCTGGGACGGGAGAACCCGGAAAGCGACGAACGCTTCTGCATGACCGTGCTCGGCCTGCGGCTCTCGCGGCGCGCCAATGCAGTTTCTTCTCTGCACGGTGAAGTCTCGCGCGCCATGTGGACCGGGCTCTATCCCGGCAAACAGGAAGACGCGGTTCCCATCGGACACATTACGAACGGCGTGCATGTCCCCTCCTGGTTGGCGCCGCAGATGTTTCGCCTTTACGATCGCCATCTCGGCACGGGATGGCATCTGCGCAGCAGCGAAGCCAAAATCTGGGATGGCATTGACAACGTGGACGACGGCGAACTCTGGGAGACTCATTTCAACCTGAAGTCGCGCCTGATCGAATTTGTGCGCCGCCGCGCCGTCAAGCAGGCGGCGCGGCGCGAGGAACCGCGCGGCGTGCTGCAGCAACTGGAACGCGTACTCAGTCCCGACGCGCTGACCATCGGTTTTGCGCGCCGCTTTGCCACCTACAAGCGCGCCAATCTGATTTTGGCCGACATCGAAAAAATCGCCAGCATGGTCAATGATCCGACGCGCCCCGTGCAGTTCGTATTTGCCGGGAAGGCGCATCCTCTCGACGAACCCGGCAAGCGCGTCCTGCAGCAGATTGCCCAATTGATGCGTGACCCGCAGTTTTCCGACAAATTCGTCTTCGTCGAAGACTACGACATCAACGTGGGCCGCCATTTCGTGCAGGGTGTCGATGTCTGGCTTAACAATCCGCGGCGTCCGCTGGAAGCCTCCGGAACCAGCGGCCAGAAAGTCGTTTTGAACGGCGGCTTGAACCTTTCGGTGCTCGACGGCTGGTGGGCGGAAGCTTACGACGGCATGAACGGCTTCGCCATTGGAGACGGCAGAACTCACTCCGACATGAACGTTCACGATACCCGCGACGGGGAAGATCTGCTGCGAGTTCTTCGGGAAGAAGTGATTCCGCTCTACTATCAGCGCGATCGCGACGGACTGCCGCGCGGCTGGATTCAACGCATGAAGCGCACCATCCGCACCCTGGGCTGGCGCTTCAATGCCGATCGCATGGTGATGGATTACACGCTCAAGTGCTACGTTCCCGCGGCCGGCGGCACCTCAAGCGACCTCCGGCCAAAACTGTAAGAGCGCGGCTTACTGATTCCGCTAAGCGTGCGGCGAGTTCGATGATTGCGCGTATAGCCGCGCGTTCCTTCTCCTTAGCGCCTAGCGCTCGATACTGTGGATGATTCAACCGAATTGTTCAACCGCAAGCCGGCGGCAGGTGAACCGAATGACTTCGTTCACGGCGTTTGACTCAAGGAACTGGAAGCCGTAGCGAAAAGCGTTTCTTTGGCGAACCACTGCATGAATCGTCACCGGACCGAATGGAAGCTCAAAGTCCAACTTCACAACCTCGCCCAGGGGAACTTCAAGTTTGAGCATGGCTGAGATTCCGGATTCGCTGAGATCCACGGTACGGCCTTGCTGGCACGTCCGGGAATGGACACCGATATTGACATCGAGCTTGAAGCGGGCGTGCCGACGGGCGTCGACAATGTCGCGAACACGGCTGGCCGCGGGCTGCTTCTCAGGGTCCAATTCCGACTCCCGTCTCGACTACTTGGACGCACTTTACGGCGTTGGGGTTAGTTTAATTTTATAGAAAGAACGGCCGCAACCATCTGAACCCGGGAGAAACAAGGTACCTCTCTACCACGGAGGTCGTCATAGCAATGCTGAATAAGACACTCGTGAACCGCGCTTTCAACTTGACAGTTCGCCGAGACCATTTAGAATGTATGAATATTTATGCATCATAATGGATAAATATGCTTCGACAAAGAAAATACGGCGACGGGGATCCGCAGACTTGAAGAAAAACTGATGGCGGCCAAACTGAAAACCGCGGTTCTCGGCGCGACCGGCTATTCCGGCCTGGAACTCGCTCGCCTGCTCGGCCGGCATCCGCGCACCGACGCGCCCTTGCTTTTGCGGCGCACGACAACAACAACAACGACCAGCGATTCCGACGGGCACCCAGCCGGTTTGCCCCACATTTCCGGCAACGGCAATTTGCCCGCCCAGCCCCCGGTCCAGCCGTTTTCGTGGTCCGCGTTGGAGCAACGTGGCGTGGAACTATTGTTCCTGGCTACACCGCACTCCGTTTCTCGCGAACTTGTTACCGAGGCGATGACCTGCGGGCTGATGACCCGCGGGCTCCGGATCGTCGATTTGAGCGGCGCGTGGCGGCTGAAACAAGAACAGCATCGCGCCGTCTATGGCTTTAAGGATGTCAACGCGCAGACCGCGGCGGAACTCACGGAGCGCGCCGTATACGGTTTGCCCGAGCTGAAGCCGAATGCGGACCAGATCCCCTCGGCCGCTCTGGTGGCGAATCCGGGCTGCTATGCGACTTCCGTCATTCTTGCGCTGGCGCCCTTGCTCTCGGCTGGCATTGTGGATTCGGATCGCGGCATTATCTCCGATTCGAAGTCCGGCGTATCCGGCGCTGGCAAGGAGCCCACCGCGCGCACCCACTTCGTATCGGTGGCCGACAATTTCTCCGCCTACTCGGTCTTCGGACACCGTCACACCGGCGAAATTCTCGAGCAATTGGAGCTCAATTCCCACCAGTTGATCTTCACTCCTCACCTCTTGCCAATCCCGCGCGGGATTCTGTCCACGATCTATGTCTACCTGAAACGCGAAATGACGGCGGACGAGATCCAATGCTGTTTCCACGATTTCTACGAGGGCAAGCGGTGGATTCGTATTTTTCCGGCGTCGAGTTTGCCGCAAATCCAATTCTCGGTGCACACCAACTACTGTGACCTCGGTTTTTGCCTCGCGCGCGATGGCCGCCGGCTGGTGATTGTCTCCTGTCTCGACAACCTGCTCAAAGGCGCAGCCGGCCAAGCCGTGCAGAACATGAACCTCATGTATGGCTGGGACGAGACGGAGGGCCTGCAGTGAAAATTGTCATCAAGATCGGGGGCGCGGCGCTGGAGGACAAACCGACTCTTCAGAAATGCGCGCAAGCCGTGGTGCAGCTAGCCCAGGATGGACACCAGGTCGCCGTGGTGCATGGCGGCGGCAGCGCGCTGACGCGGACCCTGAAACTTCTCGGCAAGAAAAGCGACTTCGTCCACGGGCTGCGCGTGACCGACGCCGAGACGCGCGACGTTGCGCTGATGGTGCTCGCCGGCATTGTGAACAAGAGCCTGGTGGCGGCAATCGCTGCCGCGGGGTATCCGGCCATCGGTCTTTGTGGCGGAGACGGCGGCGTCTTTCGTGCCCGCAAAAAACAGGATGCGGAACACGACTTGGGATTTGTCGGCGAAATCTGTTTTTCCGAACCGCGCTGGCTCAGGGCCATCTGGGCCGAAGGCGGCATTCCCGTGCTCTCCTCGGTTGCGCTTGGAGGCGACGGGCAGTATTACAACGTCAACGCGGACCAGATGGCAGCCGCGTGCGCGATAGCGTGCGAAGCAGACGCGCTGATTTTTCTCACCGATGTGGCCGGCGTGAAACAAGCCGACGGTTCAGTGATTGCTCGTTTGGATACCAGCCAGGTTGCCGGACTCATCGACGGGTCCGTAGTCAGCGGCGGCATGATGCCCAAGCTCGAAGCCTGTACCCAGGCGCTCAAATCAGGCGTGGGGCGCGTGCGCATTCTGCCCGCGGCGCAGGTCGAAATGCTGCCGCTGTTTTATTTCACCAAGCTGGAATGCGGCACCGAGGTGCTGAGAGCATGAGCCTCGCTTCTGTCTCCCGCATGGAAGCGAAACTCTTGCTTCCTACCTACGAGCGCCAGCCCATTCTTTTTGAGCGCGGGCGCGGCGTCTATCTTTGGGATTCACGTGGCAAGCGCTATCTGGATTTTCTGAGTGGAATCGGGGTAAATGCGCTCGGCCACAACCACCCTGCGATCCAGGCGGCGATCAAGCGTCAGGCTAGCCGGTTGATTCATGTTTCGAATCTTTTTTTCCACGAGTATCAAGCGGAACTCGCGCGGATGCTGACCGATATCTCCGGGCTTGACCGCGCTTTCTTTTGCAACAGCGGCACTGAGGCCTGGGAAGGAGCGCTCAAGTTGGCCCGCGCCTTTGCGCAAATCAACAACACGAGCCACAAGGCGAAATCGAAACTCAATCCAAAGACGCGCATTCTTGCCATGGAAAACTCTTTTCATGGACGCACCTTTGGCGCGCTGGCCACCACCGGTCAGCCGAAATATCGAGCCCCGTTTGCTCCTCTCGTGCCGGGCGTGGCCTTCGTCAAGTTCAATGACCTGGACGACCTGCACAAAAAATTCGATTCCAGCGTCTGTGCCGTGTGCATCGAGACCATTCAAGGAGAGGGCGGCATTCGCCCCGTCAGTCCGGAGTTTCTCGAACTCGCTCGGCGCTTGACCAAACGCAGCGGCGCGTTGCTCGTGCTTGACGAGATTCAGTGCGGCCTCGGCCGCACCGGACGCCACTTTGCCTACCAGCACTTCGGTGTGCTGCCGGACGTGGTCGCCATCGCCAAGCCGCTGGCTGGCGGCTTGCCGCTCGGCGCTATTCTCACCACCGAACGGGTTGCGAAGTGCATGCATCCTGGTATGCACGGAACCACGTTCGGCGGAGGCCCGCTGGCTTGCGCCGTTGCCATCGAGTTCCTGCGCGAGGAGAAGAAGTTGCTAAAGCACGTGCGTGCGTTGGGCGAATATTTTCACGCGGCGCTCGAGGCGCTGAAGCTCGAGGCGCTGAAGAAAGACAAGAAGCACCAGTCGATTCAGGAAGTTCGCGGAATAGGCCTGATGCAGGCTGTGGAAGTGGACTCGCCCGAACTGGCGAAGGCGGTAGCCCGGCAACTGTTACAGGAGGGGATTATCATCAATCGCACGCACGAGACCGTGCTGCGCTTTCTTCCCCCCTACCTGATTCAGAAGAAGCACGTGGATCAGGTGGTCAAGGCCCTCGACGCGGCGTTGCACAAGAATGCAGAGTTCCCGCAAAAGCGCAAGCACAGGGAAAAGAGAACCGCTCAGCCGCGGCGCAGAGGCGTCCATGCGCACGCGTGAAGCGGTCCTTCCCGATGCCGAGCAGATTCACGCCCTGATCTCGGCTTACTCGGCCGACGGCACTCTTTTGCCCCGTTCGCTGGCGGAGATTTGCGAGAACGTCCGCGACTTTGTCGTCCTCGAAAATGACGGACGCATCATTGGATGCGGCGCGCTCCACCTCTACGGCGTGCACCTGGCCGAGATTCGTTCGATCACCGTCGATCCCTCGAGCCAAAGCCGCGGTGGCGGCAGACGGCTGGTCAAGGCTCTGCTGGCGCAAGCGGAAAAACACAAGGTCAGCTGCGTGTGCCTGTTCACTCGCATTCCAGAATTTTTCTCGCGCATGGGATTCACTATGGCTAATCACGAGGATCTTCCCGACAAGATCCACAAGGACTGTTATCAGTGCCCCAGGCTTTATCGCTGCGACGAAGTAGCGATGATCCGCGGCAAGGCGCCCACGTTTGCAATTTTGCCGCCGCCCAAAAATTGGCTGAAGATACAGGCATGACCTCGCTGCGCCATTCTCCCGAAAAAATTCGTTTGCCCCAGGGGTTCTCTTTCTCTGCTGTCGCAGCCGGCATTAAAGTCAGCGGCCGCCCGGACCTGGCCCTGGTGGAAGTGTGGGGACGGGCGCCCTCGCCCGTCCAAGCCGAGCGCACCGGGGCCCCCCTAAAGCCCGGTGTTGGCTTGACGGGGTGGAGGAGTTCGGCAGCAGCCAGCGGCGCCACTGCGGCTGCGCTGTTCACGAAGAACCGGGTCGTCGCCGCTCCCGTGGAAGTGGGCAGGGCGGCGCTCGTTTCGACGGGCGGCAGCGTTCGCGCCGTCGTCGTGAACTCCGGCAATGCCAACTGCGCCACTGGAAGCGCCGGCATTCAAGCCTGCGAGCGGGTTTGCCGCGAAGCCGGGAAGTTGCTTGGCGCGCCCGCTGCCGAAATCTTTCCTTCTTCGACCGGCATCATCGGAGTTCGACTGCCGGCGGAAAAAATCCTCGCGAAGTTGTCGGAGCTTATCGCGGCGCGATCCGCGAGCCAGCGCGGCGTCCTCGCCTTTGCCCACGCTATCATGACCACCGACACGCGGCCCAAGATTGCGTCCGCGCGCTTCCGCGCTTCGTCGACGGAAGGCTCAAAAGAAGTCACCGTGTTGGGTATCGCGAAGGGTGCAGGCATGATTCATCCGCAACTCGCGACTCTGCTCGTGTACTTGTTCACCGATGTGGGTGCGAGTGCGCGGGAGTTGCAGCCTCTTCTGCGCGACGCATGCGACCGCTCGTTGAATTGCATGTCTATTGACGGCGACACCTCCACCAACGACACCGTACTGCTGCTCGCGAGCGACGCCAGCGGTGCTCGGGTGAGCGATGTTCGTACCCGAAAGAAGTTGTCGGCGGCTCTGACCGACGTGTGCCAGTCCCTCGCCGAGCAGATTGTCAGTGACGGTGAAGGCGTGCAGCACGTGATCCGTCTATTCGTCGAACAGGCGCGCAGCAGGGAAGAGGCGTTGCTGGTGGCGCGGACGATTGCTCACTCGATGCTGGTCAAAACCGCGTGGGCTGGCGCCGATCCGAATTGGGGACGCATTCTGGCGGCAGTGGGCAGGTGCGACTCGCCCATCGATCCATCTCGCGTGCAGATTTTCATTGGCAGTCAGAGAGTGTGCCGCAACGGCATCGCCTACGCGTTCAACGAGCGGCAAGCCCACCGCAGTCTCGCGCAGCCGGTCTGCGATATTCGCGTGCGGCTAGGGCGCGGCCAGCGCGCGGTACGATTTCTTACCACCGACCTGACCGCCGAGTATGTGCGGATCAACGCCGACTATTCGACTTAGCGCAGTTCCCTTAGAAGCTGAACAGCGCCTGCAATTCAATTTTTCGATTCGCCGCCGGGCTCGAGAACGGCCCGCCCGCCAGAGCAATTGACTTTCCGAAATCTGGTGACCTCAGAACTCCAATGGGCGCCGCCGGGTTCACCCGGTTCAGAACATTCCGTGCATTCACGCTGAACGACAAGTTGTAGCGTCGATTGGACCCCGGTCCCAGGTTAAAAGGGTTGCCGCCACCTCCGGGGCGTCCGAATCCTCCTCCGCCGCGCGGGCCGCCGCCGCCGCCGCGGGAACCACCGCTCGACGGCGCTGTGCTGGTTCCGCCAACCTCCGGCCCGAAGCCGAACGTTTTCGCGAGGCGCAGGTTCAGGGTGAACAGGGCCGGGCCGGTCAGGTAGTTGATGGGAATCGGAGAGTAGGAAGTGGTCGGAACCGCATAGTGACAAACTTGCGTCGGCGAAAGGCATGAACCGGAAACATTCGTGGCAAATGCGGGACGGTCGTTGAACTGCAAATCGTCACTCAAATCCCGGCCGACGGTGACATTGTAGGGCGTGCCGGAGTTGAAGATCATAAACGGACTCAAACGAAATCCACGCGGCAGTCCGATCGTACCCCCCATAAACACCCGATCCCGGATAGCAAAGGACGCTCGCCCGTAGTCAAGGCCCAAGTCATGCGAATCCGACGGAAAGTTTCCGGCAGTGGAAGCGTCGCTGTTGGCATAGTTCAGAGAGTAGTAACCGCGCAGGGATAGCCTCGCCCCCGCCTGGATATTGAACTGTGTGATCAATTGGTTTTGCCGGAAGACTCCTTCGGAGGCATATTGATAGATGGCCGGATTTGGGAGCGATCCAGGGAGCGGTGCAAGAGGGTATGCGTAGCCCGGGGTTCCCGGAAATGGGGCGTTGGCGACGATCGACAGAAGCTGGTGCACGCCGCGGGAATCCAGATACGTAAGCGTAACGTTGGCAATCTTTGTGACCTGTCTTTCAAGGCTAACCGCGCTCTGCATGATATAAGGCGCATGCAGAGTTGGACTGATCTGGTAGATCGCCTGAGGCGCTGACGACGTGGGAACTGTCGGCTTAGTCGCAAAAGTCGGATCGTCCACGACGTACTGTTGCTGGGTCACGCCGTTCAAACGGTCCGCATTGAGAAGCAGAATGTTGCTGAATCGGTCGTAGAACAGGCCAAAACCGCCGCGCAGCACGGTTTTCGGAGCGCTCTTGCCTCCTCCGCCAACGCCCCACGCAAAACCGAGGCGTGGCGCCCAATCCGCATGATCGCGAATTGCATTTTGCGTTTCAAAGCGCAGTCCGCCGCTCAGCGTGAGGTTAGGACGCACCTTCCAGTCATCCTGCACATACAGTCCCGCGTCCACCACGATGACCGGCACGGTGGGCGCCGCGCCGCTAGGGCCATCGATAACGAGCTGACTAGGAGTAGGAGGACTCGCGGTGTAGTTCTGATACGACGAGAAGGTGTAGGTGCCATTGAAGCCAGCATTGGACGTATTGACTTCGTGGACTGCCCGCAACCGGCCACCAAATTTTAGGAAGTGTTTGCCCTGCGATATCGAGGTGTAATTCTGCAGTTCGTAATGATTCTGGAAATCGGTTGCGGTTCCCAAACCGCTGCCTCCGCGCGTGAACACCCCGAGCACATTGATTCCGACCGCCGTGCTCACGGGAGTCTGCCCGGTGTTGTCGCGCAGGTATTGAAAGCGGGTTTCATTTATAGCCTTCGTACTGAGGACTTGCGTGTCGGTGATCTGCACGGTGTGTTCGGTGGAGAAGGTGTCGTAGCCCGCCTCTGGCAGCACGAACCCGCCGACCCCGTTGTTCTCCCAGGTATCACGGTAATACTGGTAGCGGGCGGTGAGCGTGTTGTTCGGGGTGAGTTGGTAGTCGATACGCGGGCCTATGTTGATGCGGGTACGCGGGTTGGGGACGCTCTCATTCAGGTCTAACGCCGGCGCGTCTACGACTGCGATTTCGTCGATGTTGCGGCGCTGCACGTCGAGGAAGAACGATGCCTTCTTGTTGATCGGGCCGCCGATGTTTCCCATATAGATTACGGAGTCGTACGGCGCTTGTTCAGCGTCACCGAGGAAGGGATTGCGCGTGTTGAATCCCGAGTCGTTGCCCACGACCTGGAACTGTCCGTGGAACTTGTCGGTGCCGGGCTTGGTGAAGATTTCGATTCGTCCGTAGCCGAGCTTGTCGTATTCGGCTGAGAACGGATTCTGATTGATGCGAATCTCGCGGATCGACGATTTCGGAGGAAGCTGTCCGGCCGTGAATCCATCGATGTAAAGCTGCCCGCCGTTGGGGCCGGCTGAAGGTCCGGCCAGCGCTTCCAGGTCAGACTGCAATTCATCGGGATCGTCGGGAAGCGCTTCCAAATCCTTGCCGCTGAGTACGATCTGACTTGCATTATTCGCGGGGTTGACGTCGACTTGAGGGGTCTCTTCCTCCCCCTGGACGTTGACTTTTTCCTCCTGCACGTTGATGTCGAGCGAAATGTTGAATTGCGCGACTTGGCCCGCCGCCACATCCACGTCGTTTTGCACAAAGACGGCGAATCCCTTGGCATTCGCCGTGACTGTGTACTTGCCCGGCGCCAGATTTCCGATTTCGTAACCGCCGGTCTTGCTGGTGGCGGCTGAATGCGTTTGTCCGCCGGATACGAGGACCGCCACGGTAGCGTTGGTGACCACTGCCCCCGAAGGATCCGTCACCTGCCCGCGCAAAGTTCCCGTTGGTCCTGTTGACTGGCCTGGCGACTGGGCGGATGACTGGGCGGATGACTGGGGCGCTGACTGCGCCGATGCAGGCGCGGCCAGCCCGACCAGCGTCACCGGAATCAGAATCGCCAAAGTGAGATTTGCCAGAACGAAGACTGATAAATGCTTCAAACGCACGCCCTTTCCTTCCAGGCAGATCACATTGATTGAGAACATGGGCTGAGATTTGTTGGCTACTGGGCAGCTTCACCTTCTCCGCCGGGCGCGCCCAGCGCCCACGGGGTAAGCAGCGAGGATGCGCTGCGACTTGGCGCCGCCGTCAGGATGGGCTCCACTCCGGCCAGCAGCTTACTCGCTGTAACCGTGTCCGATTTTCCGCTCGCCGACGTAAGGACCACCACGGCATCGCCCTTCTGCAGGTCCGCCAGCTTGATGCTGGGCGAGCGGCTCAGCATGCGCTGCATATTTGACGGACCATTTCCGCCTGCCGCGCCGCCCGGCCCCCGTCCCGTTTGAGATTGCGCCCCACCAGCGCCTGGCGCAGAACCCTGGCCGCTGCGCGTAATTTGGGCTTGGCCATTGGCGCCCGGTTGATCTCCGCTGCTGCCGCTTGTCCCACCTTTCAAGAAAATCGCGATGCGTTGCGCCATTTCCGCCGGCAGCTTCCACATTTGCGAGTCGGGAGAGACCCTCACCACTACCGCGCTCTTGGCGATCACATCCTGCACCGTCATCGTATTGTTGGCGGAGTCGATCGCCTTGATGGTTCCCTCAATATAGCGAAATGTGCCGGAGACAACTTCCTCCGCCTGCACCTCGCTGCCATCCGGGCTGCGAGTTCCGCGCGCGTTCAATTGATCTCCCGCCTTGATTTGATCGATGGGCGCTGGTTTGGCGTCTTCGAACTTCACCGAGTCGGGCGCGTAGCGCCGCAGGATCGTATCCTTGGCAACGTGGATGGCGATACTCCGGTTCGCGCCCATTGCTCCGGGCTTGATGGTGATGACATCGGTGGCAGCGTTCACATTGGTGACGATCCCGTCCACGCCTCGTTTTTGCCAGTCCTCGCGGTCGTGCTGCTGTTTGGCCGCCAAATCGGCCGGCTTCAGCACAATCACTTCCAAGGCATCGATGGTGTGTGGGGCCGCCGCCGCCCATCCACGAACCCGTACACTATCTCCAGGCTGCAAGTCTTGCGGCTGCAGAGTGGCCGCGTTCTTCAGATCCTTTGCTCCCGGCAGCACGCGCAAGATCTTAGTCGAGCTCAGCAGCCGTGCAGTTACTTCGTCACCGGACTCAGCCACGGTAATGGAATCTGCCTGGATGCTTTTGAGAGTTCCCACAGCCTTGGCGACTTGTGGGTTGCCGGAAGCGCTCGTTTGTTTCTCCTGCGGTTTGTCCTGCGCCAAAATGGAGCTCGGCTGCGCCAGAATCAGAGCTGCCAACGCGGTGAGCAGGCAGGTCGCGAGAAGGCACGTCTTTAGAAGGCAGGTCTTCGGAAGGCACATCTTTAGAGGGCCCAGCCGCGCGGGTTTCTGCCGCAAACATCGCATGATCTAACTTTAGCATCGCCAAATGTGCGATATGTAGCCTTTACGAAATTTTACCGGGCATTGACGTTGCTTTTACAGGATGCTTGGCAACTACAACTCCGTCGCCGCGCATCCAGTCATCAGTGATCGGTGTATTCTATTTTTTGTGCAGATTCAGTGCTCTTAAAGATCCGTCTGAGATAAGCGATAACGGAAATGACAAACGGAGGATATACGGTGAATGAGTCCCGGCCTGATACTCCTCGTCCGAGTAGAGATAAAGCCAAAGAAACGATTGCAGCCTCATCGTGGTGGAAGGCGGTTGGCTTTGCGCCGATCGTCTGTGCAACGATCTTTTTTGCGATGATCGCTTTTCCCGGCGTCGGCCCATCCATACAGGCTCAGGAACCCGCTGCCGCCGTCGCCGTTGACGTCAAAGTGGTCACGCTGCCCGTCACCGTTCGCGACAAGCATGGCAAGATAGTCCGCGACCTCACCAAAGACGATTTCACGCTGCAGGAAGACGGCCGCCCTCAGACCATCAAATATTTTTCGCAGGAGACAAATCTCCCGCTCACCCTCGGTCTGCTTGTCGATACCAGTCGCAGTCAAGACAACGTGCTCGACGCGGAGCGCAACGCGAGCCGCAGTTTTCTCGATCAGATGCTGGTGCAACCCAAGGACAGAGCCTTCCTCATTCACTTCGATCGGGAAGTGGAACTGCTTCAGGATTTGACTTCATCCCGCGAAAAGCTGCAATCGGCGCTCGAATTGCTCAAGACGTCATCGGACCGCGAGCACTCGAACGATCCCAACGATCCCTCTAATTCGCCCTCCGGTTCGGGTTCTCATCATGGTGGTGGTACCGAGCTTTATGACGCCGTTTATCTTGCCTCAAACGAGTTGATGAAAAAGCAGCAGGGCCGGAAGGCTTTCGTCATCCTCTCGGACGGCGTCGATCACGGCAGCAAGACTTACCTGGAGAGCGCGATTGAGTCCGCCCAGCGCTCCGACACGGTGGTCTATTCTATCTATTTCGCGGATTCTCACCGCAACGATAATAATCGCGCAAATCAGGGCGGCGGAATGGGACGCGGAGGGGGCGGTTACCCTGGCGGCGGTGGTGGCGGCTGGCCCGGTGGCGGCGGGGGCTGGCCGGGCGGAGGCGGTGGTCGAGGCGGTCGCGGAGGCCAACATCCTGCCGAGAGCCCGCGCACCGATGGCAAGAAAATTCTTGAGCGGATTTCCAAAGAGACCGGTGGACGTTTCTTTGAAGTTTCTAAAAAAGAATCCGTCGGCGATATCTACACCAGCATTGTCGAGGAACTCCGAACCCAGTACAGCATGGGTTACACGCCCGACAAAGACAGCTCAGCCAGCGGCTATCACCACGTCCAGTTGGCAGTGAAGAAGAAAGACCTGACGGTGCAGACGAGAGACGGATATTACGCTGACCGGTAGTTTTTATGTAGAGCGGACACTCTTGTCCGCTGCCGTAGACGTTGCTTTTTCGCTGACTCGGAAGATCAAAATCAACCCCAACGTCAAGAGCGGCGGACAGGAGTGTCCGCCCCACACGAGGAGTTACTTCGCCGCGAGTTCGTCGCGCAGCGCCTGCCCCAGCGCGGCCTGCCGATCCGCGCTCAACTTAGCCCCGCCTGAGGTCAGATACAGGACATCAATCGCCATCTGCCCCTCGGTTTCGATCAGCGCAATTTCGATGTTGCACTCGTGCTTCGAGACCAGCGAGCACATGCGGTAAAGCAGACCCGGACGATCCTGGGTCAGAACCTGCATCATCGTGCTCTGTGCCGAGCAACTGTCGTCGAATTCAATCTGCGTCGCGATCTTGACCTTCGTGCTGTTCGCCTTCTCCGATTTCAAGCGGTCGCGCAACATGCGCGCCACATCGGCTTCGCCTTTGACCACGGCTGCGATGCTCTTTTTCAAACGCTCCCATTCCTGCAGATTCATCTCCAGGGTTCGAAAGCGATCTGTGAAATAAAAAGTGTCGACCACCATGCCCGCCGCATTCGAGAACGCATTCGCCTTCACGATGTTCATTCCCCAGGCAGCCAGCGCCCCGGAAACTGAGGCGAACAGGAAGGGCCGGTCGGTGGTAATCAGCGTCAGTTCATACCAGTGACGAACCTGTTTCAAATTTAATTGGACGCCGTCCTGACCCAGCCGGGCGGCCATTTCGGCATGCGCCAGAACGTCGCTGGCGCCATGGATCCGCAGATACCGTTGCGGCAATCCTTCCAGAAGAACGTTGACCTTTTTCCCCGCCACCGAAGCGAGCGACCGCAGATGCGCCAGATTTGACGGTCCAATGCTGGAGCTGTCGTCGTTATTGCCCGTGTGCACGCGCTCATCGGCGCTTCGGCTCAAATAATTCGCGCACGCAATATAAAGTTGCCATAAGTTGTCCGCTTTCCACGGCGTCATGGCCTCCGGGTTCACGGCTTTGATGTCGGCATAAGTCATCAGGCACAGCATCTTCAGCCGCTCGGGCACTCCCACTTTTTCCGCGAACGATCTCACATTCGCGGGATCAAATACGTCCCGCCGCATCGCCGCCGACATTTCCAGATGGCTGGCCACCAGATAGCGCACGGTCTCGCGATCCACCGGATCAAGATCCAGCCGCTCCGTGCAGCTGTCAGTCAGTCGCAGACTGCCCTCAACGTGACTTTCGCTGGGCATGGCTTTGCCGGAATCGTGCAGCAGCAGCGCCAGGTAAAGCAGTTCCGGCTGTTCGAGTTCGCTCAGCAACTCGGCAAAGCGCTGGTCCCATTCCGATTTCGATTCTTTCAGACGATGCAGATGTTCGATCGCCAAAAACGAGTGCTCATCCACCGTGTAGCGATGGTAAAAATCGCGTACCACCAGCGCCTCAATCCCCTTCAATTCAGGCAGCAGAAGCGCCAGCAGGCGCAGCGCGTTCATGGCGCGCAGAGCGTCGGCCGCATGCGGCTGCACCAGGGTTTCCTGCAGGTAAAGCCACAACTCGGCGCCCCGTGGAGGCGTCGCCGCCAGCGCCGGCAGCGCCTGCTCGACCTTATATTCGGTGGTCGTGCTCAGCTTCAGGCCATGTTCCGCCATAAAATGAAAGAGCCGCAACAGCATTTCCGGATCGCGGAGCCCGTCCGGTTGCTGCGGCTGTTTCAGAAAGATCAGTCCGTCCACGACCGAAAAGTCCGTGTTAGCGACCTTCGACCGCCAGCCTTGAAATTGCCGGTATAGCGACGACCATGCTGCGGGGATCTCCTCCAGCAATTGGTTGCAGACCCGGTGCACGCTGCGCACGTGGCCAAAGTAGACGCGCATCCAGTCCGCCGCGTTCGCGATTTCCGCATCGTTGGCTCCAATGCTGGCGCCGATCTTTCTCGCCGCCGCTTCGTCCTGTGCCTCCCAAGTGAGCGTGTTGTCGTGACGGCCGTGGCGGAAGTGCAGAAAGCAACGCACCGACATTTGGAAATCCAGCGCCGCGTCGAATGCCCTCCGCGAAGAAACCGGCAACAGCGTTTTGGGGTCCGGCCACACCTTCAACTTTTCCATCGCGGAAATCAGCGCCAGCCAGTTGGCGACGTTGTAGTCGCGCAACCCTCCCGGCCCATCCTTCACGTTCGGTTCCAGGTGAAAGACGGTATTGCCAAATTTGTGATGACGCGCGCGGGTAATTTCGGCCAAGTTCTGGATCAGGTTCTGACAATCCCGCTCGACCAGACGAGGGACTGCTTTTTCGCGCAGCCGTGAAAAAAGCTCGCGATCGCCCGCCAGGTACCGGCAGTCGAGCAGCGAGATGGCAAACTCAACATTGTTCGGGTCCAGCCTTTCGCACTCCGCCAGATTTCGCGTAGCGGGACTGAGCTTCAGACGCAGGTCCCACAACTCTTGCGAAAAGCGCCGGATGGGATCTTTGAATTTGCTCTCGGAGTCACTACTGGCGTGCAGAAAGAGCAGATCAATATCGGAGTGGGGGAAAAGCCAGCCGCGTCCGAAGCCGCCGGTTGCCACCAGCGCGAAATTCTTCGGGCTGTCAGGCTCGGCATAGTTAGAACTGACGATGATTTCGTTCCAGAGCCGCTGGACGATGGTATCGACCAGCGCCGTGCGCCGTGCGACCGCCGTGCGTCCTTCACCGGTAGCGGAGAATTCCTGCTCGATGGCGGCGGATTCCCGGGCGTACAGGTCCGATAACTCACTGCGGACGGTGGCCACGGTGGTCATTTCGATGACACCCTCCCCACAAGTATTTAGCCCCGGTCCAGCCGTTAATCCGCTCTGCTCATAAATGAGCAGATGAAGGGGGATGTCGATCTTCGCCTGCCGATCTTTTGCCGGTCGATCTGCCTGCCGATCTGCCGCATCGAAATTCGCGCGCTCACAGCACGCTATCGCCACGTTCGTCGTTGCGAATCCGAATCGCTTCGTCTATGCGGGAAAGGAAAATCTTGCCATCGCCGATCTTGCCCGTGCGTGCCGCAGTGGTGATCGCGTGCACGACTTTCTCCACCATTTCATCGGCCAGCACGATCTCGAGCTTCACCTTCGGGATCAAGTCTACGGTGTACTCGCGCCCCCGATAAAACTCGGTGTGTCCTTTTTGCCGGCCATGTCCTCTGGCTTCAAAAACGGTCATGCCTTCGACGTCAACCTCGTGCAATGCGTCTTTCACGGCATCCAGCTTCGAGACCTGAATAATCGCTTCGACCTTGGTCATTGTCGTCCGTTCCCGGACAGCATCGTCCGTCCTGATTCAATCACGCTGATGATACTCATTTATAGCCGGATCGGACAACCGCATCATAAGGATAGCCGCTGGGACCAATTGGAGGAAATTTATACTATTTATGTGCGTGATTGGAAATCCTTATGTCCGCAGTTCGGTCTTCAGCCCCGCCGCTCCAACCGCTCGAGCACCGGAGGAAGCCGCCGTCCAATTGACGCCGGAGGGCTTTCTGCGGTTGGATGGAAGCTGCGTGGCACTTGCGCCTCAGATTCTCGATCCCGACTCCCGGCGGTTTAACCGTCTCGATGCCGCCTGGCTCATTATCTGGCTCCTCTTCCTCCTCGGGTTGGCCGTGCTCCCTCCACAACTCGAATGGCACAAGCAGATAATTCTCCTCGCCATCGGAATTGTGCAACTGCTGGAGACAAAGTTGATCTCCCGCTTTCCCACACGAGGAGTCTTCTACGTCATCCTGCTCAAGATCTTGCTGGCGACCCTGCTTCTCGATCACACCGAAGAAGTCGGAATCAACAGCAGTTACTATCCCATCTATTATCTGCCGGTCGTCACCGCGGCACTTTACTGTGGCACGTGGCTGACGGTGCTCTGGACACTGCTTGCATCTGCCGCCTACTGCTCGTATCTCTATCCCGCGATGCAGGAATACGAATTGACTCCCGAGGCTATCGGCTACCTCGCGCTGCGCATCCTGTTCTTCTTTCTTGCCGCCATGGTCGTCAACCGCTTCTCGCAACAAAGCCAGCATCAAACCCAGTTGTATCGCGATCTCGCTGAACGCCTCGCGGAAACCAATCGCCGCCTGGAGCACGCTCAGGCGGAAGCGCGGCGCTCGGAACGGTTGGCCGCTCTTGGCCAACTATCGGCTGGATTAGCGCATGAGATACGCAATCCTCTGGGAGTCATCAAGGGCTCAGCCGAAATGTTGACTCAGAAATTGCAGGCCTCCGACGAACTGGCCCACGAGTTGGCTGGCTACATTTCGACCGAAGTCAACCGGCTCAGCGCTCTCGTCACCGAGTTTCTGGACTTCGCTCGTCCGCTTCACGCTCAACCACATCCCGCGGACCTGACCGCCCTTCTCGATCGCGTCCTGCAAATTGTCGGCGAGCGTTTTGCCGGCAAACAACTTACCGGCACACCAGAGACGGGCAAATCGGTGACGGGCAAATCGGTGTGCGTCGAGCGCCACTACGCGAGCGGACTGCCGCTGGTTCCGCTCGACGAAAGCCTGTGCGAGCAAGCCTTCCTCAATCTGGTTCAGAATGCCTATGAAGCCATGCAGGAGGACGCGCACGGCGGCACATTGCGAGTCGAGGTTCGCCCCACGACTCTGAATGATACTGAAGGAGTGGAACTGCGCCTAGCCGACACCGGCCCCGGCGTTCCCAACGAGTTGCGCGAAGAAATTTTCAACCCGTTTGTGACCACAAAGAAAACCGGCGTGGGACTGGGCCTCTCCATCGTTTCGAAGATCGTAGACGGTCATCATGGGTCGATCCATGTGGAGAACGCCCCAGGGGGCGGCGCCATTTTTACGCTCTTCTTCCCGGTCGAGGAAGAGGCCGAGCCCAAAGCAGTTCAAGCGATAACGGCAGGATAGAAAATCACGAATGAGGATCGAGCGCGAACTATCGGGCGCGAACCAAAGACCGACGGCTACAGCGAGTCCGGAGCAGCTGTGAACCCAGGCAACTGCCGAGCTGCGCTCGGCCTGGACGGGCGAGGCGCCCGTCCCCACCCGAGCAGGACCGACGACTGACGACCAACGACTGACGACCAATGACTGACGACCAATGACTGACGACCAACGACTAGCATGCCCACCATCCTCATCATCGAAGACGAAGCTAAGATGCGGCGGCTGCTCGAACTGAATCTTGGCGACGACGGCTTTAAGACGCTCTCTGCCGGCGACGCTGAAACTGGTTTGAAGCTACTCGCCTCCGAGCCCGTTCACCTCGTGCTCACCGACCTCAAACTGCCCGGTATGAATGGGCTTGAATTTCTGCAGACCGCCAAACAGCAAAATGCCGCGTTGCCCATCGTGGTCATGACCGCGTTCGGGTCGGTTGAGACAGCGGTTGAGGCGATGAAAGCTGGCGCCAGCGACTACGTGCTCAAGCCCTTCTCGCTTACGGAAATGCGGATGGTGGTGCACAAGGAGCTCGATAACTCCCGCCTGCGCGAGGAGAATCGTTCGCTTCGGGAAGCTCTCGGACAGAAGTACAGCCATCCCAACATCGTCGCGATCAGTCCAAAGATGCAGGAAGTGCTGGCCACTGTCGAACGCGTTGCGCCCACCAACTCCACCGTTCTGTTGGGCGGCGAGAGCGGTGCGGGCAAAGACCTGATCGCCCGCGCCATTCACGAAAAGTCACGCCGCGCGTCCGGGCCGTTCATCAAGATCAACAGCAGCGCCATTCCGGAAAACCTTCTGGAGAGCGAACTTTTCGGCTACGAAAAAGGAGCCTTCACCGGAGCCGCCACTAGCAAGCCCGGCAAATTCGAACTCGCCGACAAAGGCACGCTCTTTCTCGATGAAATCGGAGACGTGCCGCCCGCCATCCAGGTCAAGCTTCTCCGCGTGCTGCAGGAGCGCGAATTCGAGCGCCTGGGCGGCACGCGCACCATCAAGGTCGACGTTCGGCTTCTGGCTGCCACCAACCGCGACCTGCGCGCCGCGCTCGAAGACGGAACTTTTCGCGAAGACCTTTATTACCGGCTCAACGTGGTCCCGATCGATATCCCGCCGCTGCGCGAACACAAAGAAGATATCCCTGGACTCGCGAACCTGTTCCTCGCGCGCTTTGCCAAGGATTCCGGGAGATCGGAAACCATCACCGGCATTTCGCCCGCCGCCATGCAGCTTCTCGTGGGGCATTATTGGCCGGGCAATGTGCGTGAACTGCAGAACGTCATCGAACGCGCCTGCGCGCTTGCGTCTGGCAGCCAGTTGGAGGTCGCCGACATTCAACTCGACTCGCCGCGCACTCGCAGCGGTGCTGCGTCCGATCGCTTTCTCCCCGACGGCATGACACTTGACCAGTGGGAAGACGAAATGATCCGCGAAGCTCTGAAGCGCGCCGGCGGCAACAAATCGCAGGCGGCGCGTCTGCTTGGGCTCTCGCGGAATGCGCTGCGGTATCGCTTGTCGAAGATTGGAATTGACGACAACAACGGGGAGTGAAGATCGGGTCATCGGGTGATCGAAAACCCGTGCTGAAAATTACTTTAGGGCAGTTTCGAGGGCCGTTTTGTGGGAGACGGCACATCTCTTCACTGCCCCAATCTAATCACGATTTTCGCGCCGGCCCTGTGGGCATCTCTGTGACGGGGCGTACCGATGATTAGTGTAAAAGCCTGTCTAAGTTACCGCAACGCTACACCGTTCCGAGAATCGGATGCGGCGTCTCGTTTCTCACCCCGTGTTTCGAACCCGCGAGACGAGCTGCGCCCACCCGGTTGTCAGCAGCCGGATTTCCATCAGCGTTGTGGCCTGCGTGGTGGCGACTTTGGCCCTGCTGTGTCCCCTTCACGCGCAACTTCCCGCTGTCCGCAGCCGACGTCACAGACCTGTCCGCCTGTTGATACTGGAGAGTCGGAAGTGGGGATTCAGCCAGGTGAGCGACCGCTGGAGGCTGAACGGGATTAACGACGGCTGCGGCCGGTGCCCAGGGGTCATACCATGTGGGGTCGACATCCTGTTGGCCATAGGCCGGCAGCAAAAATATCGTAAAGATCGCGCCAAACAGCATGGCCGCGGATGCCAGAGCTCTGCATCGTCCGCTCGCTGATCCGGTTGTCGTTGTCTTCGTCATTGTCATTGTCGTAGTCATTGAAGCACCTCCGTTTTGAACTAACTTCGACTCGCCGTAATCGCTGCGGTACGAAATCATGGTTGCGATCTTGCACCCGATTACAGGAAGTGTCCATGGAGGCGGTCTGAATTGTTATGAAGTAATCTGAAGATTGATCTGATACCGTGCAGCGGGTGCAAAATGGGCCAGTGTCGCGGCGGGTTTCCGCCTGCCGCGATTAACTTTCGGACTTCATTCAGTCTTCAATCAGTCTTCGGCGGGAGCCTTCGGGTTTTTTCGGGGATTATCTGGATCCAACCCGGCGGCGGTCATGATGGCGCGTCCCAGTTCTTCTGGGGAAACGGAAAAAACTTCGGCGGGCGCCTGGTTACTGGCGTCTTCTTCGGCATTGGGCGCGACGAAGCGATATCCGCGGCCGACTACGGTCTGCAGGTACTGCGGCTCGCCGGCATCGTCCGCCAGGGCGCGCCGGACCTTGCGGATGGCGGTATTGATTCCCTGTTCGACGTCGACGAACACATCTTTGCTCCACAACTCGCCGGAGATCTGCTCGCGCGTGACCAGTTGCCCCCTCTTTTCGACGAGAAACATGAGCAACTGTAGCGGCAGGCCCTCGAGTGGAACCGGGACGCCCCGGCGGCAGAGCTGAAAACGACCGTAATCCAGCTGGAAATCGTCGAAGCGAACCTTCTTCTCCGGCAAAGCACAACTCCCATGTCACGGGGATTCAGAAATTCTGTTCCTGCCGGGATTGCCGTGTCAAGCCCGCCAGGGTGACGATTTACGCCCCTGGCCGAAAAACACCACTCTGGTGGAACCGGGCCACCGGAGCGCCGGGAATCGCCGCTTGTAGCACCTGTTATGTCTCTCCTAACTTGCGAATAAATAAGGCAATTAGACTAGTCGCTACCCAGCGTCTGACATTGGCAATCCGCCTGCATCCTTTCAGGCATAGTTTTGTCTCCGAGGTGGAGATGTCTATGAAATTCAAATTAATAGCAGCACTTCTAGGATTGCTGATCGCGATTCCAGGCGTTGTCATCGCGCAGAGCGCGGACGACCAGGTGCCGGATCAGGATTCGAAACCGTCGCCGAGCATCCGAATGCAAGCTCCCAACGACCAGGGTTCCGTGGATCAGGATTCGGCGGATCAAAATTCGATGAATCAGGGTCCGATGAATCAGGGTCAGGGCGGCCCGATGGCCCCAGGCCCCAATGAACCAGGCCCCGGCGCCCCAAGTTCCAGCGCGCCAGCTCCAGAGGGAAAAAACGGCGTGGCACACATCAGCCTGATTCATGGCGATGTCTCGACGCAGCGTGGCGACTCCAAGGATTGGTCGGCGGCTGCGCTTAATGCTCCCGTACTTGCCGGCGACCGGGTTTCTACCGGCGACAAGGCGCGCACTGAAATTCAGCTTGACTATGCCAACATGTTTCGCCTGGCGGAGCATTCGCAGGCCACCATCACGCAGCTCACGCGCTCCCAAATTCAGATTCAACTTGGAAGCGGTATGGCGAATTACTCCGTTTACAGGAACAGCGATGCGGACTCTGAGATCGATACGCCCAACGTTGCCATTCGCACCGAGCGGCGCGAATCCAGCTTTCGCATTCTGGTTACTGCCGACGATCACACTGAAGTGCTGGTCCGCAAGGGCGAAGTCGAAGTCTCGACTCCGCAGGGTGGCACGCGCGTCGCTCAGGGCCAGTTCATCACCATTCAGGGCAGCGGCGCGGACACGCAATACAAGATCGGCGAAGCTCCCGCCCGAGATGATTGGGACCAGTGGAACACCGATCGCGACAACATGATCCGCAACTCGGAGGCGCGTCGGCGCACTAACGACTATTACGTCGGAACCGAGGATCTTGACGGCCACGGCACGTGGACGGAGATCCCGGATTACGGTCCAGTGTGGCAGCCGACTGTGGCCCCTGGCTGGGCTCCGTATCGCGCCGGACGCTGGGTGTATGAGCCTTATTGGGGATGGACCTGGGTTTCGTACGATCCCTGGGGCTGGGCGCCGTATCACTACGGTCGTTGGATGATGTACAACGGCGCGTGGGGCTGGTGGCCCGGTCCGGTTTACGGATATCCGTATTACCGTCCGATCTGGGCTCCGGCTTATGTTTCGTTCTTTGGATTTGGAGGGGGCTTCGGCTTCGGCGGTGGTTTCGGTTTCGGGGGCTCGATCGGCTGGCTTCCGCTTGGACCGTGCGACCATTTCTATCCCTGGTGGGGCGGGTATGGCGGACGCTTCGGCGTTGCCGGTTTTGGAGCATTCAACCGTGGCGGCTTTGCTCCACTGCACGGGGGCACGCGATTTTCGAATGTGAACCTGGCGATGCATGATGCGAACTTCCGCGGCGCGACCTCCGTCTCCGGCAACCAGTTCGGCACCGGTCACATGAATGCTCGCGCGATGAGTCATGCGGAGTTGCAGAACGCACATTTCACAACCGGGAGATTGCCCGTGTCTCCGGGCCGCGAAAGCTTCTCGGCCAGCGGAAGGCCGGCGGCTGCGTCCACGACTCGGAACGTGTCGCAGAATCAGCATTTCTTCTCGTCCCGAGGCAGCACGACAGCCGCGTCGAATGGACGGTTTTCCACTGGGAACAGCCGCGAAGCGGCGAGGCCCGGAAATGGCGGCTCGAATTCGGGCAACCCGTACGCGAGAGCTGGTAACTCGACAACCGCTCGCGGGAGTGGCGGCAGCAACGGCGGTTGGCAGAGATTTTCGTCGATGTCCCCGCGCTCGTCTGCTGAGACAGGATCAGGCAGGGCGGGTCAATCGGCCGGCCGTAGCGAAGAGCGCAGTGCATATGGGTCTTCGCGCGGTTCGGCTTCGGCAGGCCGTGGGTACGGATCGGGCGGCTACGGAGGGTCATCTCGTCCGCCACTCAATATGAGGCAGCCCATCGTCACTCGGCGCTCTTACGGCGGCGGTGGGTACGGCGGCGGACGTTCTGCTCCCGGCTACGGCGGTGGCCATTCGGCGCCGAGCAGCCACGGCGGCGGATTCTCGCACGGCGGTGGCGGCGGTGGTGGATCGCACGGCGGCGGAGGGCACGGGGGCGGCGGACATGGGAGGTAACATTGCGCTGGGTTGTTTCCCGGCGTAACAACGCAGCATAGCAACACTCTACCCCAGCAGTGAGACGCGCCAACCGCGCGTCCCACTGCTTTTTTTAATTGGAACTGGTCTCATAAAAAGCTTTGGGTAGGGCACGGCTTTCAGCCGTGCCGCTCAGGGCCAATAAAAATGCGGGCTTCAGCCCCTGAGGGCCGAACCGCCTCCTCGGAGACTCATTTATGAGACCAGCTACTGAGTTCGTGAAGCAAACGGGCTTCTCTGTCGGAGGCGAATAGGCGAAACGGGGGTACAATAGTGTTGGTTTTCGAGTACAAAAAGGAATCCGGCTGACATGTTACGGAGGCTGAGCATCGCGTTGCTTGCAGTTACGGCATTCATGCCGCTCTCAAGGGCGCAGATGCGCGGCGCGATGGGCAGGCCAGTTTTCGTGGGGCACGCCGGTTTTGCGCGTGGCGTCAGGGGCGGGAGTGGTTTGTATCGGGAGAGGCGTTCATTCAATCGAGGAATTATTCTAGGCTCGCCCTTTTTCTATCCGGACTACGATGGCAGCGCGCCGTATGCAATCGGGAGCGATGTTGAGGGCGATGTTGGAAGCGCGCCGCCCCGGGTTGTGCTGGTGCGGCCGGTCTCGGCTGACGATTCTCCCCGAAGAACCAAGCTGACGCCCTTGCTGATTGAGTGGCAGGGCAATCGTTATGTGCGATTTGGCGGCATCGAAGAACCAGCTGAAGTCGGAACCTCAACCCATCCCGATTATGCGGAGCCAACAAGCGCAAAGTCACCCACGAAACCGACGATGTCCGCCACACAAAAGGAGCGCAGCGAAGCGCAGACCGTAGAACTCCCGCCCGCAGTGCTCGTCTATCGCGACGGCCATCGCGAGGAGATCCCAGACTATGCCATCGCGGACGGCGTGATCTACGTCCGCGGCAATAACTGGCAAAACGGCTATTGGACAAAGCGCATCCCGCTCTCCGCGCTCGACGCGCCTGCCACCATGCAAGCCAACCAGCAGCGTGGCGTAAGATTCATGCTGCCATCCGCGCCGAATGTGGTGATCGCCAGCTTCTAGCCGGCCCGCTTCAGGGTCGTATCCGGCAATTTCTTTCAGCTCGGAAGGCACGCCCCTCAGGGACTAAAGCCCGCATTCTTCCGGGCCAGAACGACACGGGGGAACAGGCTGCGGAAAAACTCTGGTTTTAACTTTGCTTTGAAGGGGGCGCGGCTTCAGCCGCGCCGTAAGTGTCGAAAAATCAATCGCGGCTTTAAGCCGCTGAGGGCAGCCGCGGCCCGCAATGCGACTTTTTCCCCAGCCGGTGGAGCCGTGCCGTTCCCAAGCCCGATTAATGAAGCCATATCTGGGGGCTGGAGGGCACACAAAATGCCCGGGTGACGAACCTCACAGTTGAACCTTGGTGCAACCTCTTGCATGGGCGTAGAGTCTAACCAGGTAGGAGCGCTCCGTCCTCGCACATAGGTGCCTCGCTCGAAACCGCGCTCCCGTGTTCGAAGGGAGGTACGGGTTATGACCAGAATCGGTCTTCTTAGATCCCTCATCGGATTTGTGGTTTTTGTCGGTCTGGCTCTCACGCCAGATCCGGCATTGGCTCAGCGCGGTGGCGGCGGCGGTCACGGCGGCGGTGGTGGCGGAGGCGGGTTTCACGGAGGCGGAGGCGGTGGTTTCCATGGTGGCGGTGGATACGGCGGCGGCGGATATCGCGGCGGCGGCGGATATTATGGCGGCGGGGGATCTCGTGGCGGCGGAGGTTATCGTGGCGGCGGGTATGGCGGCGCGCGGTCTTATGGTGGCGGAGGAAGTCGCTACTCCGGCGGCGGGTCTGAAGCTGGCCGCAGTTCGGGTTTGTCCGGAAATCGGTCGTCGTCGAACATTCGCCCTGCAATCAACGATGGCCAATGGCATTCGTTCGGCAACTCCGGTAGTTCAGCCAGTTCTGCGCGTTTGAGTGAAGGCCGCAATTCCGGAGGCTCGGCGAACACAGCCCTCTCGGCCCGTAACGCTGGAAGTTCCGAGGCCGGTTGGCACTCTTTCGGCGCGTCTGGCGCCGCTTCGACAAGAGGCGCGTCCGGTTTTGCCGGTGGGGCCTCCAGAGGTACGGCGGGCTTTGGTGGGCGGGGCTTCGGTGGGCGTGGCTTTGGTTATGGCCGCGGCTACGGTTTTGGCGGTGGCTACGGTGGTTGGGGTTGGGGAGGCTGGGGTTGGGGAGGATGGGGCTGGGGCTTCGGCTTCGGATGGCCGTTCTGGGGATTTGGCTGGGGACTCGGCTGGTCTCCTTGGTGGTACGACCCTTATTGGTATGCCCCGGGGGCGGCGTACGGCTACCCGTACTATTCGGATGACTCGTACGATTGGTCCGACAATCCCCCGTATCGTATGGATCCGTCAGAAGACTTGTCGCCGGATGCATATGACTACGACTTGCCGGGAGGCAACGTGAGCACCTCTGGCTCGACGGCGCCACCTGAAGCAGCGCCGAACAGTGGGCCGCCAGCGACCCAGCCGCAAGAGAGCTTGGTCGCGCAGCCGGCAACCTGAGTTGTGCGGCCTCGCGGAGATCAGTGACCCGCCCCGGTCAAAGACTACGTTCTCATTGAACTAAGATTGGGAACCAAGACTGAGAACTAAGACTGGGGCGAGGTTTCGTGTTCGACTTCCATCCATTCGAAACCCGCGCGCTGCTTGCGCTCGTCCTGCTCGTGTCCATTGGGGCGCCGCTGTCGTTTGCGCAGCCGGGCCAGGCGCTTCATCCCAAATACAACGTGCAATTTTTTCAGTTGCAGGTAGAAAACCAGGATCTGCGCATGGCCTACCGGGACGTCCAGCCCACGGGCGCTGCCAACGGAAAGACCGTGCTCCTGCTGCACGGAAAGAATTTCTCGGGCTTTTATTGGGAGCCCACCATCGAGTTCTTGGCGCAGCAAGGCTATCGCGTCATTGCACCTGACCAGTTGGGGTTCGGCCAATCGTCACGGCCGGACATCCATTACAGCTTCCACCAGATGGCTCAGAACACGAAGGCGCTCCTCGATCATTTGGGCATCCCGCAAGTCGACGTGATTGCGCATTCGATGGGCGGAATGCTGGGCGTGCGCTTCACGCTGCTGTTCCCGGAGACGGTCGAGAAACTGGTGCTGGAGAATCCGATCGGGCTCGAAGATTACCGCAAACTCGTCCCTTACATTTCGCTGCAACAGCAATATGCGGCGGAGTTGAGCCAGACCTACGGAAAGATGCTCGATTACCAGAAGACCTATTACCCGGGAGCATGGAAGCCGGAATACGAGGTCTACGTGCAGGATCAGGCCAGCGTCCTCGGCACGGGCGAATATCCGCGAGATGCGTGGTCCTCGGCGCTCACCTACGAGATGATCTACGAGCAGCCCATTGTCTACGAAGTGGGCGAGATCAGCCGCCCTACGCTGCTGATCATCGGACAAGCCGACCGCACCGTCGTGGGCAAGAATCGCTTGCCGCCCGGGTTGCAATCCGTCGCGGGACAGTACCCCGAACTGGGCCGCAAAACGCATGCCGCCATCAAGGGCTCAACCTTGGTCGAGGTTCCGGATTGCGGCCACATACCGCACATCCAGAAGCCGGAGGAGTTTCGCAGCGCGGTGTTGACGTTCTTCGCCGCCGCGCCTTCATCGCGCTGAAAGCTTCATCGCGCTGAAAGATGGCCGCCGATCTTACGCGCGCCGGCCCTACTCCATTTCGCTGGTGAGGATGAAAAGAGGCTTCATTTCGAAGCTCTTGTAATGGGGCCGGAGACGGTCGGTGTTGTACTGCTCTTTTACGTTCACAACTTTTTTCGAGGCAGTAACGGTGTCGATGGGCAGGTTGTCGTAGCGGCCATTCCTGAGCACGACAAGTCGTCCATGAATCTTGTTCAGAAGCAAGTCCAGGGCGATGTTCCCATAGGCCATAGGGACGATGGTGTCAATGGCATCGGGATCACCGCAGCGGACCAGGTAGCCGAGTTTCTGGCTAATGACGTCGATGGTTTTACCATGGTTGTACTTGGGGGAAAGCTCCTTCACCTTCTCGGACACCAACTCACCGATGCCACCGAGTTTCTTGTGGCCGAAGGCGTCAGTGGTTTCAGCCTCGAAGACCATTTCTCCGCCCTGGAACGTCGCTCCCTCCGAAACCAGGACGACGGAATAGCGGTTGGGATTCTTCTGGCGGTCGGAGACCAATAACTCAGTGAGCCGCTCGATGTCGAACTTGTGCTCCGGGATCACGCAGCGGTTCGCGGCTCCGGCCATGGTGGGCAGCATGGCCGTGAACCCGGCATAACGGCCGAAGACTTCGAGAACCATGAAGCGTTCGTGGGAGCCAGCGCTGGTGCGCAGGCTGTTCGTCATGGATATGGTCCGCGTCACACAGGTGCTGAAGCCGATACAGTAGTCGGTGCCGGGAACATCGTTGTCCATGGTCTTCGGAATAGCGACTACCTTTACGCCTTCCTGATAAAGCCGCACGCCGTAGCTCAGCGTGTCGTCTCCGCCAATGGGGACGAGGTAGTCGATGCCGAGCCAATCCAGGTTCTTCAGAACTTCCGCGGTCAGGTCGTTCTTTTCGCCGTTATAAGCAGACTGCAGGTGAGCGGGAACGCTGGACTTCTTTACCTTGCTGGGATTAGTGCGCGAGGTATGCAGGAACGTACCGCCGGTGCGGCCGACGAGATTGACCAGATCCTCGGACAGCGTCTGGAAGTTCTCGCGATTGTCGTAGTCTTTTTCGCGGACCATGTCGACCAGCCCGGCCCACCCCCGACGTATGCCAATCACTTGGCAGCCCTCGCCCAGCGCGCGGATGGTTACGGCGCGAATTGCGGGGTTCAGGCCGGGCACGTCGCCGCCACCGGTGAGGATTCCGATTACGCCTTTTTTGGTTTTCACGTTTGCCGCCTTATGTTAGTAGATATCGTGTTCGCAGATGTCGGGTCGTCCCCGCTCTCATCCTATCCGCCCCTGTCGCTGGCAGCAACGAACAAGGCGCCGAACAGGTCGGGTAATATCTCCCCTGCTTTCCCCAAATGGCACTCCGTGAACGAGGATGCGTTCGCGGGGCGCTCCGGTCCCACGTAGACTGTCCGCGCACGAGAAGCGACGTGAGCAACAAAACTGGCCGCGGGCTCGACCACACCTGACGTTCCGGTGGCTACAAACAGGGTGCAGACGCCGAGCGCCGCATAGACTCGATCCAATTCAAACGGCACTTCGCCGAACCAGCAGATGTGCGGACGAATCAAACCGCCGCATTCACAGCGGGGAACTTCGGCTGGCGGCTCGTAGAGATTCGTGTCGTCAAATGGAGGGCGGCTGCAAGCGTCGCAGCGGCTCTTGAAAAGCTCTCCGTGCATGTGCACGACGTTCTTCGAACCCGCCTGCTCGTGAAGGTTATCCACGTTCTGGGTGCAGACGAAAAGACGGTCGTGCAAGGTGTTTTCAAGTTTGGCAAAGGCAAAGTGTGCCGGATTCGGTTTGGCTGCCGAAGCCACGCGCCGGCGCATGGAATAGAACTCCCACACCAGCCGGGGATCGCGGCGCCAAGCTAACGGCGAGGCGACCTCCTCGATCCGGTAATTCCGCCACAGGCCCCCCAGGCCACGGAAGGTTGGAACGCCGCTCTCCGCGCTTACGCCAGCCCCGGCCAGAATGAATACGCGATCGGAGGAAGACAAGGTGAACATTCACGAAGAGTGTACGCTGGAGTTCAGTTCGGCTCGAGTTCAGAGGCGCTGAATGATTCCTAAGGAATCTCCGATTAAGTCTAAAAAATTACCACTGTCATCCTGACCCTGAGCGCAGCCGAAGGGGAAGGACCCCTACTCGCAGCGAAACATTTTCGGATGAGTAGGGGTCCCTCGCTTTGCTCGGGATGACAATCGCTGAGAAATTTATTGGGGATCCATACCTTCTCTCTGCACTCGACCAGGAGTCGGCGGGGCTGGTGGCGCGCAAGAACGCTTATAATTAGCGAAAGGTAATTTTCCCCGGGGTCGAATTGTTTCAGCGGAGTTGACACCATGCCCTTCGAATTTGTGATTAACGGGCGCTCCACTCGCGTGGACGTGCCCGCCGACATGCCTCTGTTGTGGGTGATCCGCGACGTTCTGAATCTGCGCGGCACGAAGTATGGGTGCGGCATGGCGCTGTGCGGCGTCTGCACGGTGCACATTGATGGCCAAGCCACACGGTCGTGCGTCACCGATGTTTCGAGCGTTGCGGGCAAGAAGATTACGACCATCGAGGGACTCTCTGCCGATGGGTCGCACCCGGCGCAAGTGGCTTGGCAAGAGATCGATGTGCCGCAGTGCGGCTACTGCCAGGCAGGACAGATTATGTCGGCGGCGGCGCTGCTAGCGAAGATTCCGCAGCCGACCAATGCCCAGATTGATGACGCGATGGAAGGGAACTTGTGCCGCTGCGGAACTTACCTGCGCATTCGCGAGGCGATTCACCGGGCGGCGGCAAAATCTGGCGGGGGAGCCAAACAGGCTGCGGCAGCCGGATCTTCCCAAAATCGTTGATGAGATGAAACAAGGAGGCACGCCATGGAAGCTGCTCTGGAATCTCTTCCGAAAGCTGTCTTGATCGATCGTCGCTCATTTCTTCGCGTCACTGCCATGGCGGGCGGTGGCCTGGTGCTCAGTCTGTATCTCGATCCATTTCTGCCGGGACAAGGGGCGCAGCCGACTCCGCCGCTCGCGCCCAGTGCATTCGTTCGGATCGCAGCCGATGGAACTGTGACTATCATGGCGAAGAACCCCGAGGTTGGCCAAGGGGTGAAGACGATGCTGCCCATGCTGATCGCGGAAGAACTGGATGTGGACTGGAAGGATGTGAAGATCGAGCAGGCCGATGTGGATGAGTCGAAGTACGGCGTGCAGTTTGCCGGAGGCAGCCGCGCGACTCCGCTGCATTGGGATCCGTTGCGGCGCGTGGGAGCAGCGGCGCGGCAGATGCTGGTCACGGCGGCAGCTCAATCGTGGAACGTGGCGGAAGCCGAATGCACGACCTCCTCCGGGCGCGTCTACAACACACCGAAGCGTTCGCTCGGCTACGGCGAACTGGCGGCCAAGGCTGCCAGCCTGGCGCCTCCCGATCTGAAAGCGGTGCGGCTGAAGGATCCGAAGGATTACAAAATCATCGGGCAGCCGATTCCGGGGGTAGATAACCATGCGATCGTGACCGGCAAGCCGATCTACGGCATTGATTTCACCGTTCCCGGCATGTTGTGGGCGGTATTTGAGAAGTGTCCCGTGTTCGGCGGCAAGGTGGTAAGCGCCAATCTTGACATCATCAAGGCCCAGCCAGGAGTGCGCCATGCCTTTGTGGTTGCGGGCGACGGCGACCCGGCGAGCCTGAGCAGCGGCGTGGCCATTGTCGCCGACAACTGGTGGGCGGCGCGCACTGCGCGCGAGAAGCTTGAGGTCAAGTGGAATGAGGGACCGACGGCCGCACAGAGCAGCGAAGGGTTCGCGCGCCAGGCGGAGGAATTGTCGAAGCAGCCTCCGGCGCGCACGCTGCGTAAAGATGGCGACGTAGATGCCGCGCTGAAGGACGCGGTCAAAGTGGTGGAGGCATCCTACTTCTATCCGTTCCTGGCGCACGCGCCCATGGAGCCGCAAAACTGCACGGCGCGCTTCCAGGATGGCAAGCTGGAGATGTGGGCTCCGTCGCAGGCTCCGCAACGCGGTCTGCCGATCGTGTCGAAAGCGCTCGGCATCCCGGCCAGTGACATTACCATTCACATGCCACGCATCGGCGGCGGATTCGGGCGGCGTCTGAACGACGATTACATGGCTGAGGCCGCTTGGATTGCCAAGTACATAGGCGGTCCGGTGAAGCTGTTGTGGACTCGCGAAGATGACATGCACCATGATTTCTATCGTCCGGCGGGATTTCATTTCCTGAAAGGCGGCGTGGATGCGTCGGGCAAGCTGGTGGCGTGGCGCAATCACTTTGTGACCTTTGGCGAAGGCGACCGCTTTGCTACGTCTGCCGGAATCGGAGAAGATGAATTCCCGGCTCGCTTCGTCCCGAATTACGCGCTGCACACTTCGGTGATGCCATTGGGTGTGCCGACCGGGCCGCTGCGCGCGCCGGGCAGCAACGGGATCGCGTTTGTCATGCAGTCGTTTCTTGACGAACTGGCCCTCGCGGCGGGCAAAGACCCGCTGCAGTTCCGGTTGGCCCTGCTCGAAGCGGCGCCGTTGCCCTTCTCGGCGGCAAACCAGGGAGCACCGCCCGCGACTCTATTCAACGCCCAGCGCATGCGCGGAGTGCTCGAACTGGTGCGCGACAAATCCGACTGGGGCGCACGCAAGCTTGGGAAGGGTGCGGGGATGGGAGTGGCTTTCCACTTCAGCCATCTTGGATATTTTGCTGAAGTGGCGGAAGTTCACGTTGACGAAAAGAATCGCATGAAGGTTAGGAAGGTGTGGGTTGCCGCCGACATCGGCCGCCATGTGATCAACCCCAGCAACGCGCTGAATCAGGCGCAGGGCTCGGTGATCGACGGACTGAGCCACCTGATGGGATACGAAATCACCATCGATCGCGGCCGGGTGCAGCAGAGCAACTACGACGACTATCCGCCGGTGCGGATCTCGCAGGCTCCGCCGGAGATCGAAGTGCACTTCCGCAAGACGGAGTTCTCGCCGACCGGGCTGGGCGAACCCACGCTTCCGCCGGTTTTGCCGGCCGTGTGCAATGCCATTTTTAGCGCGACCGGAAAGAGGATTCGCAAATTGCCGCTGGCAAAGAACGGGTTCAGTTGGGCCTAGACCTTGTTTTGAAGGGGCGCGGCTTCAGCCGCGCCGTAAGTGTTGCAAAATCAATCGCGGCTTTACGGAGCGCTGAAAAACTCGATTTTTGGACCGCTTGATCCTGTACGAAGATGGTGCCCCAGGTCTCGATTTTGAGACCTGGGATAGCCCGAACCCGTTCTTGCTTTTGGGTGGCGCAGCAGTTCACCGCGATAACCGGCGTGTTTTCAGTATCGGCTTTACAGATTGCTGAAAAACTCCGGAATTGGCCCGGAACGGGAAGGGCACGAGTTCCACTCGTGCCGTAAGTCAAGCCGAATCAATGGCGGCTTCCAGCCGCTGAGGGAAGGCTAGTCTGCGAAAACACTTTTTCAGCAATCTGTTTAGCCGCTGCAGGCTGCACAGCGTGCAATCCGACTTTTCCCGCAGCCTCTGAAACCGTGCCCCGTCCAAAACCGGTCTTCACCCGCTACTGTGGCGTGATTGCATCCCTTAGTTATTCCCACGCAGCAGCATCCAGCAGCTTTCCTGTCCTCAAGTAGTGATTGATCGCCTGTTCCCAGCTTTGCATCTTGTGACCGAACCAATCCTGGTTATAGCGGTCCACCTCTCGATTACCCACGTCCGACAGCCCGGTGTAGGAGTAGCAGATGCGCGCGTCGGTCATACCTTGCGAGTTGCCGACGAGCGAGATTCTAATCCGCGCCGTCACCAACCCCGGATTCACCCAGACAAAGGCGACGCGCAATGCGGCGGGATCGTAGTCGGTGACAATCCAGATTGTCTCCGAGCCATTCTCGTTCGGGGTTGCGAACACGCAGCCGGCTTCCGCGACTCCGGAAAGAGAATAGATCATCCGGTATTGCCATCCGGGAACCCAGTCGGTTTCTCGCACCGGACATAACAGCGGGAAAACCTCTGCCGGCGGGGCGGCATTGGTTTGCGTGCATTCGTGAGTGACGCGGTTTCCTCGAAATTCGTTCATCAGTTCTCCTCCAAAAGAAAATGGCCCGCGCCAGAGGCGCGAGCCGGTTTCGTCGCAATAGAAAAAGGCCAGAGTAAAATCCGGCCCTTAGTTCACCAATTAAGCATCTCACATCTTTAGCGATTTGGATAGGAAGTGCGGAAGAGGATAAAGTTAAGTCATTCATTCATGGTCCTACAATTTAAATCTGGACTCATAATTTTTGTGCTTGTCGCTCTGGGTTGGACGTCGTTCTGCTTAGGACAGACGGCTCAGCAAACGCCTGTGCCTGATCGTTTGCCCGGAAGCATCAGCGGAACGGTCGTTGATCAAAGTGGAGCTGTCGTCGACGGAGCCCGAGTGACGCTTACTGGTACTAGCGAAAATCAATCCCTGAAGCAGGAGGTGCTGTCAAGCGACGATGGGCAATTCTCTTTTGCCAACATCGCTCCCGGACCTTTCCAGCTCACAATTACGGCCGAGGGCTTCGCGACCGAAACATCCTCTGGCATCCTGCATTCGGGGGAGAACTACATGGTCCCGCAGATCACGTTGGCTATTGCCACCAACAGCGCTGAGGTAAACGTCGGACTCTCACAGACCGAAGTGGCCGAAGAGGAGATCAAGCTTGAAGAGAAGCAGCGTGTGCTTGGCGTCATTCCGAATTTCTATGTCAGCTACGTCCCCAATGCAGTTCCCCTCACCTCAGAGCAGAAGTTCAAGCTTGCCTGGAAAACGACAGTCGATCCGTTCACGTTCGTCTTCAGTGGGATCGTTGCAGGAGTTGAGCAGGCGCAAAATGATTTCAGTGGATATGGGCAAGGCGCACAAGGTTATGCCAAGCGCTACGGTGCCGCCTATGCCAACGTCGTTACCGGCACGTTCATCGGAAGCGCGATACTGCCATCGCTCCTGAAGCAAGATCCCCGCTATTTCTATAAGGGGACCGGCAGCAAGCGATCACGGACTCTGTATGCGATTGCCAACGCAGTGATCTGCAAGGGCGACAATGGACACTGGCAGCCAAATTACTCGAGTATCATCGGAAGCCTTGCGGCGGGCGGTATCTCAAATCTCTACTACCCAGCGCAAAATCGCGATGGAGCCTGGTTAACGTTCGAAACGGCACTGATCGGGACTGGCGAAAGTGCCGCCGCCAACCTCTTTCAAGAATTTCTCGTCCGGAAGTTAACACCGAAAGTTCCTAACAACGGCCCGGCCCAACCCTAAGAGACTGCGGGAAAAGGTCGATTGTCGATGTCCGGCTCCTAACAGGCTGCGGAAAAAGTCATCTTGATAGCTCGGCGGCGCGTCGGTGGCTAAACAGAGTGCTGAAAAACTCGATTTTGTTCTTGCTTTTGGGTGGCGGCAGCGGTTCACCGCTGCGATAACCGGCCTGTTTCCAGCGACGGCTTTAGCCGCTGCGGGCGACTGCGACGCGCGCCGAGACTTTTTCATCAATCTGTAAAGCCGCCATTAATCTTGCGCCACTTACGGCGCGCCTGAAGCCGCGCCCCTTCAAAGCAAAGTCAAAACCCGCCTCCGCCGATCACTCATATCGCAATGCCTCAACCGGATCCAGGTTCGCGGCGCGTGACGCGGGAATCAGCGCGCTCAGTACGCCTACGAGCAACAACACCAGAGTTGAAATCATGACGGTAAAGAAAGAAATTCTGAGGTGGATGTCGGCTTTGCCGGAGTTGTCCTCGAATAGAGGGCCCATCAGGGGAAGGGTTCCGACGGCAACTGCAACCAGGTACGACACCACAATTCCGATGGCGCCGCCAAGCAGCATGATGAGCAGCGTTTCCGCCAGAAACTGCGCCTTGATGTGCCACTTGCGCGCGCCGAGAGCGCGCCGCAAACCGATTTCCCGAATGCGCTCATCGACCGAGACGAGCATGATGTTCATGACGCCGACGCCGCCGATTCCGAGCGTCAGAATGCCGATGAAAATGAGCAGCACTTGCAGACCGATGGTGATGCCGTTGATGATCGGCCGGAACTCTTCGCGGCCGAACATCTGTATGGCTTTCTTATCAGTGGGCGAGAATTGCTGGCGGGTGGCGATGGCGGCCAGAACCTGAGCCTCCGCGCGCTGTTCGTACTGCGGCGCGATGGGTTCAAACACCAGGACACTGGCGTATCTCGCGTTCCAAAGATCGTTGGCGGCAGAGTAGGGAATCCAGGTCGACTCGTCGTCGCTGGAGAAGTAGTTGCTAAGCTGGATCTTCCGATCCATGGTGCCGATCACGGTAAAGCGCACTCCCGCGATCTCGACGGTCTCGCCCACGGCAGGGCGCCCGCCGAACAACTGCTCGCGCACGCGCGCTCCGAGGAATACCACGCGGCGACGTTCGAGTTCGTCGAGAGAGTTGATCCAGCGGCCCTCCGACGGCTGTTCGTTGCGCATATCGCCGTATTCCGGGCAAACACCGCGTACGGGCGCAGTGCCGACCATGCGGTCTCCGTAGGCGATGCCAGGACGGCGTACGGTTTCGAGACAGGCGTGGCGCACATAGTTGGCGGTCTCCTTGATCATGTCGACGTCGGCTTGCTCGAGGACGACTTTTTTGCCGGCGCGCTGGCCGCCAGGTTGTTCGCTGGTCTGCAACGGCCAGCAAATGACCGCGCCTTTTCCGAAGGCGTTGAAGCCACTGACCAGGATCTCGCGGAAGCTGCCGCCATATGCGATGAGCAGCGTGACGGTGGCGATTCCCCACACAATGCCAAGCATGGTAAGCGCGCTGCGAGTGCGGTTACGCCGCAGCGCCCGCCAGGCTTCGTTCAAGACCTGATAAATCATGCCCATGCTAGTGTCATGAGTCATAAATAAGTTGAATAAGTGTCGGTTTTCCTGCGTCTAAGGTACAAGGGAGGTGCCGATGGCGCTGGGAAGACCGATTCCGCCTTTGCAATTGAGCCGAGAAGAACGCGAAACCCTGGAACGTTGGGTGCGTCGTCCGAGTTCGGCGCGAGCCCTGTGCCTGCGGGCCCGCATCGTGCTGGCCTGTGCGCAAGGAGAAAACAACACCCGGGTGGCGCAACACATGCACGTGAGCAAACCTACGGTGGGCAAATGGCGTGGCCGGTTCGTGGCGCGGCGCCTCGATGGCCTGCTCGACGAACCGCGCCCGGGAGCACCGCGCCAGATCAGCGACGCTGCGGTGGAGCGCGTGCTGACGTTGACTCTGGAAAAGCGTCCGCCGGACGCCACCCACTGGTCCACCCGCTCCATGGCCCAGCGCAGCGGCTTGAGCCAGAGCGCGGTGAGCCGCATCTGGCGTGCGTTTGCTTTGCAACCGCACCGGGCCGAGACGTTCCAGCTCTCCAAGGACCCGCTGTTCATTGAAAAAGTGCGGGACATCGTGGGCCTGTACCTGCATCCGCCCGACCAAGCGTTGGTGTTGTGCGCCGATGAAAAGACGCAGATCCAGGCGCTGGACCGTTCGCAGCCACTGCTGCCCATGCGTCCGGGGCAGGCCGAGCGGCGCACGCATGATTACCTGCGGCATGGCACCACCTCGCTGTTCGCGGCCTTGGAAGTAAAGAGTGGACGCGTGCTGGGGGACATGCATGCCCGCCATCGCTCCCTCGAGTTCCGCAAGTTCTTGGACCGCATCGACCGGGCGGTGCCGGAGGGGCTGGAGGTGCATTTGATTCTGGACAACTACGGCACGCACAAAACCCCGCGGATTCATCGCTGGCTGGCCCGGCATCCCCGTTTCCATCTGCACTTCACGCCCACGGGAGCTTCCTGGCTCAATCTGGTGGAACGCTGGTTCGCGGCCCTGACGGAGAAACAGATTCGGCGGGGCGTGCACCGCTCCACGCGGGAACTGGAGGATGCCATTCGTCACTACATCGAGATCAGCAATGAGCACGCGAAACCCTTTGTGTGGACCAAGACGGCCGACGAAATCCTGGCTTCTGTGGCCCGCTTTTGTAAACGCATTTCTGACTCAGTACACTAGCCACCCGCCTCATGACGCAAGGCCTCAATGGGATCGATGGCGGCGGCGCGGCGGGCCGGATACAAGGCCGACAGGATGGCGATGGTTCCGAGAACCGCCATGGCCACAGCGCCAGTCTGCCAGGTGGGCAACAGGCCAGCGAAAAAGTCCGGCATCGGCAGCAAGTCGACCAGGGCACACAGGCCGAAGGCGATAATCAGACCGGTGCCACCGCTGATCAGCGCGACCATGAGCGCTTCCAGAAAGAACTGCCGCAGGATGCTGTGCGCCGGAGCCCCCATGGCTTTTCGCACTCCGATCTCGCGTGTGCGCTCTTGAACGGCCACCAGCATAACGTTCATCACACCGAGGCCACCGAGGAATAAAGTGACAATACCGACCGCGCCGAGAAAGTACTTCATGCCATCCGTCATGGTGCGGAAAGCTTTTGCTTCCTGGATGGTGTCCCAGATGGGGCAGGCTTCTTTGTCACTGGGATCGAAGTCGTGCAATCTTCCCAACACGTGTCTGATCTCTCCCTTACAGGCTTCGTGATGTTCAACCGAGCGGGGAACGACTAACAACTGATCGAAAGTTTCGGGCGTACCCGGAGGCTTGTCGGGAAAGTCATGCCGCATGGCTGGGAAAGGGATGAAGATTTTGTTGATGTCCCACCCGTCGTAGCTGGAGTCCTGTTTCTTGGACGACATCACTCCGATAACGGTGAAGGGAATGTCGTTGAGGTAGACGAACTGCCCAAGGGGTAGACGACTGCCGAACAACTGTTTTTTCGCGTCGGAGCCGAGGAAGGCGACGCGACGGCTGTCGGCGATGTCACTTTGATCGTAAAAGCGGCCCTCGCTGACGCCGAGGCTGCGAATCTCGGCAAACTCCGGGGTTGAGCCAGTCACCGTGAACGCAGCCGCATTGTAAGCGGTGTGCGAACGCACCGTGTCCTGTTCAAGCTCCGGGATCACGTACTGGCAATCGGGTGCCTCCTCCTGAAGATGGGGAATATCGGAATCAACCCAATGCACCAGTCGTCCAGCCCGCGTGCCGCCAGCCTGCAGGCTGGTGCGGCCATGGAAGACAATCATGAGGTCGCGGCCCAGGGTTTCGGCCTGCTTCTGCTGGCCGACCCGCAAGCCCTCGCCGGCAGCGACCATCAAGACGATCGAGACCACCCCCCAGGCAATTCCAAACATGGTCAGCACTGTGCGCACGCGGTGCGCCCAGAGGGTGCGGAACACATCCTGGATGAGGTCGCGAAATGACATCTGCAGGTTCGACGCGGCTCGCCCGGAAATGAAAGCGCGGACGAGTGTCCTGCTTTTATGTACGTGGAACGGAGGGGTTTTGTTCCAGCGGCGACGGGTTGAGACGAGCCGCGTCTGTAGTGGCACCGTTTGAGTCGGTTTTGAAAGGGCACGGCTTAACAGTTTGCTGAAAAACTCCGGAATTGGCCCGGAACGGGAAGGGCACGAGTTCCACTCGTGCCGTAAGTCAAGCCGAGTCAACGGTGGCTTCCAGCCGCTGAGGGAAGGCTAGTCTGCGAAAACACTTTTTCAGCAATCTGTTCAGCCGTGCCGTAAGCGTCGTATTTTCATTGCGGCTTTAGCCGCTGAGGGATGGCAATGCGTCTGCGCTCAGCCCAGCACGTGTAAAAATCCGGGGTTGCGGAAGCCGGGAAAGACGAGCTCCGGACGCGGATTCCCCAGTTGCCGCGCCACCGCCTCGGCCATCACTTGGCGGAAGTCCGTGGTCAGCGCCAGGTCGCGCTGTTCATAAAGTTGTTCGTTGGCCAGCCCTGGCCAGCGCCCGTACACTTTACCGCCGCGCACCGCGCCACCCATTACGAACATGACGTTAGCGTGACCGTGGTCGGTGCCGCGTGTTCCGTTCTCGCGCGCGGTGCGGCCAAATTCGCTCATCGTCACCACCACGGTTTCTGCCGCCAGTGCTCCCAGATCTTGCCAGAAGGCGGCCAGCGAGCCGCTGAACTCCTTCAGCAGCCTTCCCAGTTGTCCCTCGCTCGCGCCTTCGTTCACATGATGGTCCCAGCCTCCGATGTCGGTGAACGCCACTTGCACGCCAAGGTTTGCCTTCACCAGTTGCGCCGTCTGCTTCAGCGCGTCTCCAAATCGCCCTTTCGGATAAACAACTCCGGCCGCCGGACGATACTTCGCCGGGTCCGCGGCCTGCAGCATTTTGACCGCGTCAAAGGTTTCCTGCGCCGTGCCGTGCAACACTGCATCCACGCTCGCGGCGTACATGGACTCAAATGTATTCGCCAGCGGCTGCGCCTGCGGATTGCGCGGCGCCACGCCAAAGTCATTCACGTTGCCCACGGCCAGCGCCGGAGCCTGTCCACCCAACATTCGTGGCAGCGCCGTGCCCAGCGCCACGGCGCGGAACGCCGCATCCTTCTGCGGATCGCCGCTGGCCACCAGCGCGCGATTCAGCCATCCATCCTCGGTGCTCTTCACTCCTGGCGTGCCGCTTTCCATAAAGTCCTGCGCGTCAAAGTGCGAGCGCGTCGGGTCGGGCGATCCGGCGGCATGCACAATCGCAAGCTGCCTTGCATCCCACAAGGGTTGCAGTGCGCTCATCGCAGGATGCAGTCCAAAGAATCCGTCGAGGTCGATCACGTCGCGCTGGGGAATCGCAATCGTCGGACGCATGGTGTAGTATTCCGCCTCGCCGTGCGGCACCACGATGTTCAGCCCGTCGGCCGCGCCGCGCTGAAAGATCACCACCAGCCGCCGGTGTGGCTGTGCCGGGTCGGCGGCCATCGCCGCGCGCGCCAGAAACCCCGGCACCGCGGCCATGCCGACCACGCTCATGGCTCCGCCCTTCAAGAAAACTCGCCGCGTGATTCCCATCGCCTGTCTCCTAGCGCCGTTGAAATTCCGGCGAGCCCAGAATCAGTCCAGCCACCGCGCCCTGGTTTACCGGCTTCGGCGGGTCGTCCAGTTTGCGCCCGGTCACCAGCGGATCGCTCAGCCTTTTAGCAATCGTCTCATGCGTCTGCGCCGAGACCGCTCCGGCGAGCAGCGCCTGCTCCAGCGCGCGCTGCACGTCGTCGGCATGGGTTTCGGCATGAGTGCCGTTGCCCGCCAGCTTCGCGGCATCCATCTTCACTCCCGCCAGCTTGCCCGTGCCCAGCCGCAGCGCAAAGTTCATCCGGTTCAGCAGCGCCGCGGAGTTCACCCAACTCTCCGCGCGCATCGAATATCCCGTCGGCGGCTGTGCCCCGTAGAGCGGCATTCCCATGCGGTTCAGCGCGTCGCTCACGCTCCGCGTACGCGTCAGCTCGGCGTCCGTCGCCCGCAGCGCCGACACCGTAAACTCCAGCGGCGTCTTCACCTTCGCGCGATACTCCTTTACGTCCCAGAACTCCGGTGCGCGGAGCATCGTTCGCAGCACCGCCTTGATGTCCCCATCGCTTTCGAGAAAAGTTCTGGCCATCGCATCCACCAGCGCCGGAGGCGGCGTGTCGCTCACAAAGCGCTGCGCCAGTTTGGTGGAGATGAAGCGCGCTGTGGCCGGCTCATGCGCCAGCATCTCCAGCGCGGCCTCACCCTCGCGTTGCCCGTCCTCGTGCCCGCCCTCGTGAAAGACCCGCCCCAGCACTGTCTTGTCTCCCGGCTCGTGCCGCGGCTCGCGGAAGACGAAACCTCCGCCCTGCCTTGGCTCTTCCAGCGTCCACCCGGTCAGCACTCGCGCCAGTTCGGTCACATCCTTCTGCGTGTAGCCGCCGTTCACGCCCAGGGTGTGCAGCTCCATCACCTCGCGCGCATAGTTTTCGTTGAGGCCCGGCGAGGGCTTGCCGTTATTCTTGGCGCGCGCGGCGGCCTGCGAGTTGGGACCCACGCTCTGCCAGTTGTCCAGGTACCACAGCATCGCCGGACTCTTCGCCGTGGCCAGCAGCAGCTCGCTGAACTTTCCCAGCGCCCGTGGACGAATCACGTCCCGCTCATACGCCGTCACCAGATAGCGTTCCGCGCCCTTGCCGAGAAATACGTTGAAGTGGTTGAACCAGAAGTCGGTCAGCACCTCCTGCAGTTGCCGCTCGCTATACGTCGCGCGCAGCAGCTTGCCCTGCAGCAGCTCGCCGTTCACCACCGCCACCGGATTTTCCAGCGAGAGCAGCAGTTCCTTCTGTTGCGGAGTCATATCGGAGGTCAGCTTGTCGCGGTCGTCCGGCGACAGCGCCCGCCAGAAGCCGCGCCGCTCGTCCGCGTCCATCCCCGCCAGGTTTTGCGTGCGCGACTCCGGAGCCATCTCCATCAGGTCCAGCGCCCGCGAGCGCGCATGGTCCCGCGCCTCTCGCCGCTTCTCCTTCATCTCCTGCGAAAGGTCGTCCGCCGGATTCATCTCCAGCAAGTCCGCGCTCTCCACGGCCTTCGCGTTCTTCTTCGCCTGCTTGTCGTTAAAGCGCGCCACCCCCGCCGTGTAAACCGCCTTTAGCTGCGGATCTTTCGGCATTGCCATCTTTCCATCCGCAACCGCCCGCAGCACCTGCTCCGGAGGAAAGTTCTCCACCATCTCCACGGTCGTCATGCGCAGCGTTCGATACGGCGCAAGCCGCGCCTCCAGCGCCGAGTCGTCAATCTTCCCCGGCTCAAGCTGCTGCGCAATCCACTTGTCCACCCCCATGGCGAGCACCCGATCCACATCTCCCGGCCGGGGCCCAAACGTCAGCCGGTTCAACGCATGAATCGCCCGCTGGCGCTCGTTCATCCTCTGGATGGCCGGAGCCGGTGGAAGCTTCTTGCTGTGTTTTCGGGCGAAGGCGGGCAGGGAAGTGGACGGCAGCAAAAGCAGCGCCGCAAGGGCCGCGCCGATCAGCCTTGTCCGAGGCATTTTCACCCCCTGAGGCAAAGATATCCCAAACCGGTTGGGAGTATGAACCCGCCCCGGAAGAAAAAGTTCTGAATCAGATTCGGCGGCAGGCGCCGGGTGCGCTACTTCTCACGCTTTTTGAGAAGTGGCTTCCACCGCGAGCGACGCCCTGAATGTTTTGATTACGGCTAGACGGTGCGCGCCGTCACCGCGCCCACTTCTTTGCCGGCCATTTGTTTTGGCGGAAGCGTGTGTGAGTCGAATCCGCCAACAAACGTAGTTTCAACAACATGCAGGTCAGCGGATGACACCTTAGACCCTGCAAAGCCGCGTTAATCCAACAAACAGAGCGCAGACAGAGCGCAAAAAATCAAGGAATTTTCCTGCTATCAGGTTTTAGCCAAAAACAGGTTGACATCGTAACCTGTTTTGTGAGATAACAGAATAGTAGCAGGGGGTGCCAGCAACATGGTGAGATTTTACTCAAGAGCTGCAAGGCGGAATCTGAAGGCGGGCAGCAAGAAAATGGAGGAAAACATGAGCACAGCGGCCCGAGTGCGGCGGCAATTTCGCTTGGGCAGAAACCCGAAACCCGGCGAATCACTACCACTCCATCCCCGCGTTGTGTGGGAGCGGGCTTATACGGCCCTGGAGCGATTCCGCACAATGATGTCCCTTGAGACGCTGTCCCCAAAACACGTGGATGCGGCTATTGTGTTCATCGAAGAAAGCAACCCGGACCAACCGCGCTTTGTCTTGCTGAGTGAGGGGGAGGACCGCGTAAGAGAAGAATTGAGCCGTCCTGATGTGATTGCGCTCGGAATGCTATTCCGGCAGTTCGATGCTGAGAAAAAACAGCAATCAACTTTCCCGTACCTCTTCGTGGGACTTAATGAGCGGGGTATGGCTGTGCTGAAAAAAGCGGCGGAAATCCAGTGCAAGTATGCTGCGCTGACGAAGGACGTGAATTGAGCGCATAAAAACGAAGGCCCCGGAGTGCGACCTCCGGGACCGGGTAGCCAAAATTGGGACACGGTGAGTATCGCAATCGGGCTTTCTCTATTGTAGCCCTAAAAAAGGACGGGGGATTTATGGACGACGTACAGAACATGATTTTTGAGAGGTGGCGAAAGACCATCTCAGAAATTGAGGACCATCAGATTGACGATGCGTCCGCCCATTTTCTCATTGACGAGAGTCGCGAGATTCTGCGCGCTGCAGGCGTTGACCCAATCAATGAGCACAAGCTGCTCAAGAATTTGCGTGACCACCTGCCGATGCTCACGGGCGGTCACCCCATCTGCAAGCAGTTCATCACACTTTTCGACCTTGAATTGGAGTTCAACTAATGCAACCAACTTTTTTTAAATCGCCCTATTTCGCCATTGACCCGGCATATGTGCCTCGGCTTATGGCTGGCCCCGAGGCAACGACGTTGGCAAGAACACCAAAGTTAGCCGCTGGGGAAATTGGCATCTTTGGCCCGCTCGGGCAAAACGAGCCGTTTGCACAAACCGACTACGCGCAAATTCGGCAAGACATGAGGCGTGCGGCAGCGGACCCGAGCGTTAAGAAGATAACCCTTGTGATTGACTCGCCTGGAGGCTGGGTTCAAGGTCTGCCCGAAACAGCAGCGGCCATCGCTCAGCTCAATCGCATAAAGCCCGTGACGGCTCTTGTCGTTGGTAGCGCGGCCTCCGCTGCATATTGGCTTGCCAGTCAATGCGGGACTATCGTGGCCACGCCGAGCAGTGAGGTTGGCTCCGTGGGCGTCCTGGATTTGAGCGTGGACATGACCAAAGCATTGGACGCGGCGGGGGTCAAGATAAACGCTGTTTCGGCTGGCCCGCACAAGCTGGAGAGGTCCCCGTTCAACGAATTGAGCGATGACGCACGGGCCTACATGCAAAAGAATGTGGACACACTCTACGGCGATTTTCTCTCAGCCATTCGCCGGGGCCGTGGTGCCCGCGTGTCCGCCTCCGGCAATTACGGCGGTGGGCGCATGTTGTCCGCAAAGGCAGCTTTGCGCGAAGGGCTTGTGGATTTTATCGGAGGTGCGTTTTGACGCTCTTAGAACTGAATTACCAAAGGCGCAAGGCACGGAAAGAAGCCAATGCTTTGCTGGACGCGGCCACAAATGAAGGCCGCTCACTAACAATCCCCGAGCAGGTCCGTTTTGATTCGCTGCTCGCCCAAATTTCTGAAACCGACGCTGCCATTGTGCGGCGCGAATCTCTCCGAAGGATGGCAAGCTAACATGAGCCTCACCCTCTTGAATCTTCCTAACCCGCCGCTGACCGGCAAGCGAGCCGATAGCAGCGTCATGGGTCAGCCGTACAATCTCGCATCCTTGACAAGCCTTTTCGGAGGTGTGCGGACACACAGCGGTCAGCATGTCGGGCCACAGACCGCAACGCGAAGCGCAGCCACCCTCGCGTGTATGCGTGTTCTCTCCGAGGACATCTCCGCGCTGCCGCTGAACCTCTTCAGGCGAACGCCCACAGGCGCACAGCTCGCAACGGAACACCCGCTGTTCCGGCTGCTCCACGATGCCCCGAACAACTGGCAAACCAGCATGGAAGTACGTGAGGCGATGGTCCTGGACATGCTGTGCTACGGAAACGCATTCATCGAAAAAGAATTTTCTTCGGATGGAATCTCCGCTCTCTATCCACTCAGCGCGGGCCGAATGGTCTACGTGAATCCGTTGGATGAGTTTATTCCCCCGCCCGTGCCTCTCTTTTTTCGGTACGCAGACCCGCGTATTGGTCAACGCACCTTCCTCTCAGACGATTTGTGGATTACGCGGATGCTCGCACCGGCTGGCACGTTGCAAGGCCAGTCCCTCATTTTGCTCGCACGCGAAGCAATCGGCTTGGCCCTGGCCGCCGAAGAGCAAGGCGCGCGGCTCTTTGAGCATGGCGTGCAAACTGATTTGGCCCTTTCCACGGATTCAGAGGTTGACGCCGAAGGTAAAGAGCAGCTCAGGGATGCGTTTATGAGGCGGCACAGCGGCTCGAGGAATGCCTTTATGCCGATGCTGCTGGAGAACGGCCTGAAGGCAAGCCGCATTGGGTTGACGGCGCAAGAATCGCAGTACATCGAAGCCCGCCAGTTTCAGCTTGGCGACATTGCTCGCGTTTTCAGAGTTCCTGACGTGCTGTTAGGCATTTCACAGGGCAAGGCATCCACGTATGCCAGTGCAGAACAGTTTTTCTTGGCCTATACCAAGTACACCCTCGCGCCTTGGTGCACCCGCATTGAGCAATCCCTGAATCGTGACTTGCTCGCCCCGAGCGAATCGGCCGAATTTTTCTTTAAGCACGATCTTGACTCGCTCATGCGTGCGGACCTTCAGACACGATACGCAGCCCACGCATCCGGCATCGCAGCCGGTTTTCTCACCCGCAATGAAGCAAGGCGGATGGAAAACCTGCCCACGTTGCCCGGCCTGGACGAGCCGTTGTCCCCGCTCAACATGGGCAGTGGCGCGAATCTGAAACCCGCTCAAGGGGCGGGCGCACGCCTTGCCCATCAGCTTGCAGCTAACTGTGTCGCACATGAGCAGCGGTTGCTCGCTGACGGTAAGACCACACAGGATGTGTATGGTCGCTTGCTTCCCGCGTACTTAGCGGGTAAGACCGGCATGACACCGGCACAGTGTGCGACCTACTGTCAGGCGCGACTTGCCGAGCCGGACGCTGACGGCGTGGAACTGCTTGCGGGAATGCTCGTATGAGAGAGGTTCCCTTAAGTCGGGCAGCGGTGAATTTGCCAACTGCAATTTTCCACCAAAGAAAGGTTCTGAGGGCGGGCAGGTCCCGTCATTCGCGTTGCTCAACCGTCTGGTACGGAGTTAGGCGCGAAAACAAATTGGTGCCTCGCACCTTAAACGGAGTTGTACTGTATGAACCTCACAGAAATTCGCACCATGCGGCAGACATGCCGGGCCAAGTTAGAGGATTTGCTTGGCCGCACGTCCAGCCGTGAAATGTCCACCGAAGAAACACAGCTGCTCTCGGATTTGACAGCTGAGGGGTCACGCTTGGGTAGCCTCGAATCCCGTTACGCTGTGCTCGAATCCTTTGACCAGGCCACAACGCAGCCAATCATTCACAGACCCATCGCCCCGACCGATACCGACCGGAAAGGGGCCATCGTGAAGGCCCTGGATGGTTTCTTGCGCACCGGCGTAATGGCCTCCTCCGATGTGCCTCTCCAGATCCAGCAATCGCCTGTGTCTGGCGCGGCGGCTGCCATTCCAACTGACGTAATCCCGACCATCATTCAGGGAATCCAGGATTTTGACATCCCTGGACGGTTGGGTGTCCTGGATTTTCCGCGTGAGACAACCAATCCCTTGGTGGTCACGATGCAGACTGCTGCTCCGGCGGCGGCCACGTTTCTTGAAGGCGCGGCACCGTCTGATTCCACGCCTCCAACCTACGCAACCGTGACGCTGTCAGGCAGTCGGTATCAGAACCTAACGAAATATTCTATTGAGTCACGGATGAACCTGGCCGTTCCAATCGTGTCATCGGTACTGAGTGCGCTTGCACTCGGTCAGATTCAGAAACAGAACACGGACTTCATGGCCGCGTTCAAGACGGCCATGCAAGCCAACAGTGCGGCCCTGGTGGACAGCACGTCCGATTCACCGGCTGACGCCTATTCGTTCATGTCCCGCCTGAAATATGGCCAAGGCTATTTTTGGCAGAACAGCCCCAACAATCGCTTCCTGCTTTCGCCGTCTGACTTGCAGAAAGTGAAAAACGCACGCGACACTTACGGGCGGCCACTGTTCGATGACGCGTCGGACACCGTTCTTGGAAAAGGGTACGTTGTCCATCCCGATGCAGACCGCGTGTACTACGGCGATTTCGGCGTGTCCGTTTGCCGTTCTCGCACCCCGCTGTACATCCAAACCCTGCTCGAGCTGTATGCAGAAAAGGGATTGATTGGCGTCACGTCGTACCAGTTCGCAGACTGGAAATTCTTTGCGCCGCCAGTCTACCAGCCGGTTGTGTTCGGCAACCTGGATGCATCGGGGTCGTAATCACTTTCCCCTGGCTGGCAGGGGCCTCGCACTGCGGTCTTCTCCGTCCTTAGTGTGTGGATAATGCCAGAGGCGTTCTCAGCGTACGCCATTTAAAAACGCTGAAATCCGGGGTGGCCCGTTCCGTGGGGAGACGGCGCGGGCGCCCTACAATTTTCGCGGGAGGGCAAGACGATGGTGGTGACTTACGAATTACCAGAGCCGCTAAACCCCGATTTAGAGGCCGCGTGCCGTGAGCGATGTTGCACGGTTCGGGAATTTATTGGGCAGTTGGTCCACGCGGAACTTGCGACCCGGCGATTGCCAAACGTGAAAGTGGGCACGCATGGCGCGTTCACGTCGGGATGGCGCGGAGACGGGCACCACGAAGAGGAAGCGGAGCCGGACGGCTGCCCGGTGGAGCACAGGATTCTGATTCCAAGTGACACGCTGGAGATGCTGTGAGTCCCGAGCTGGAGGCCACGGCGGGCCTATGGGCTTATTCCCGATGTTACTGCAACGTGACGCTCGGGGAACGTGACTGGACTTTCTACGGCTATAAGTGCGCCGTGTGCGGTAACAAGAACCTGAGATTTATTCACGTGCTGACGCACCCGGAAAACGCACGGCGGGAAATTTCCGTCGGAATCGAGTGTGCGCAGATTATGGTTCGCTTGGAGGATGAAACATTGCCCCGGCTGGCTGAGAACGAGACCGCACGCAAAGAGAAATGGCGGCGGCGTTACGGCAAATTTGGTATGTGCGTGACTGCGGTTGAGGACCTGGAGAATCGGGGCAAGCTGTGACCCTGGACGAAGTAAAGCAGCAACGGCGTTGGGCGCTGCACCTCAACAAGCGGCCCATGCAGCCCAACGGACTGTCCGCGCGGACGAATGACCCGAGCACCTGGAGCACATGGGTTGAGTTGCAGCCGTTCGTTGCACAGTACAGCGGCGTGGGCGTCATGTTGGGCGGCGGAGACACGCACATTGTCCACGTCCACATGACAAACCACGTCAACACGATTGACGGTGACGGGATGCAACGGACCTTGGAGAAACACGCGGACGTGGTGGAGCAGCATGTAGGAAACGCGCTGCGCAAGAGGGCTATGTAATGGAGCTGCCCTATCTCGCACATGGTCCCATTGGTCAGGCGTTTGCCGAGCAGTCGCAAGACTTCGGCTACCTCTATGACCGGGGGCAGAGCATTGCGTGGGTTGGCTCCCGTTGGTCAGTGGGTGACCGTGGGGACTTGTTGCTAAGGGGGTCTGTCGGGGACTTCTGCAACCGCCTGTACTTCAGTTACCCCGCAGACTCCAAGCGAAACGTGCTGTTAGATTCCCGTTTCCGTCAAGGAGTCTTATATGAGGCGAAGCCGTTAGTCCCCAAGTGGAAATTCTCCGAAGACTTTGACCGCGATCCTTTGCTATTGGGAGTCCCTGGAAATCGGGTCATTGACCTACGCACGGGAGCGATACGCGCGATGCGACGTGAGGACCACGTTACAAAGCGCACACGCATTGCGCCGGACCCAAGCTGCAAGGCGGATCGGTTCCTTCGATTTATGGAGGAGATCACTTGCGGTGACCGTGAGTTGGCCGCGTACCTGATGCGCTTCGGGGGTTACTGCTTAACAGCGTCCACCAAAGCGCAGTGTGTGCCGTTCTGGTACGGCCACGGAGCCAACGGCAAGGGGACGCTGCTCAACGTGCTGCATAACATCCTTGGCGCGGAGTACGGGACGGTGCTCCGCATGTCGAACCTCAGCCGGAAAGAGAAAGAGGACGATAGTCAGCGCCGAGTCATTGCCAAGCTATGCGGGGCACGGTTGGCTACCGCGAATGAAGGGAATGCCCAAGTCAAGTTAGACATGTCATTGTTGAAATCCCTTGCCAGCTCCGATCTTCTGACGGGCGCTTTCCTGTATGAGAACGAATTTGTTTTTCAGCCGTCCCACAAGCTAGTCATTGCGACCAACCACAAGCCGGACTTGGAAGTGGACACGGCGGCGCGGCGGCGCGTTCACCTTGTCCCATTTGACGCCGAGTTTACGGGGCCACGGGAAAACAACAACCTTGAGGAAGAGTTAAAAGCCGAAGCGCCGGGCGTCATGCACTTGCTGGTACAGGCGTGCGTGGAATGGCAAGCCGTAGGCTTGGCCCCGCCTAAGCACGTGTCGGATGCCACAGCGCAGCTATTCAATGACCTGGACCCGATGGGCCGATTTATCAAAGAGCGGTTGGCCGAAGACTCGGAATGTTTTCTAACTTCGGATGAGCTGACCACAGCATACGGCGCGTGGTTGGATGAAAACGACTCACCCGCTGAGGGGTATGTACAGCGTGACCTTGTGGACAGGTTGAAAACGCTGCCCGGTGTGAAGCCGGTTACGCGGATAAAGGACGGAACACGGCGCAGAGGTGTGATTGGCCGCAAGCTAATCGACACGCGTCACGGGTAGTCCCTTATCTTTTTTAAGATGCCGTACGGTTCATGCACCTTGCTTTACTAAAGAAAAGCTAGTACTACACGCGTGACGCGTGTCGATTGGAGGATTCTGTGACCGCAATACCGAAACACGAACCGAGCAAGAAAACCAAGGGGGCTAAAAAGACGCGGCTGACACTTGCAGACATGCCTCCCGTTGCCGACTCCGCGCCGTTCGTGGACGTGGACGGCATTGTGGAGGCCATGTTCCGGATCGCACACTCGCTCAAGAGTTACAACGTCAATGCCTGTGACGGCAACAACATGCTTCAAGTATTCACCGGACCCGAGGGCAGCGGGTATCACCCGGTGTTGCTGGCATTCCAGGGCGAGACTAGTGACCGCATAGCAACGGCATTGGAACGGATTGCCGACGCACTGGCAAAGACCGCTGGACTCAATCTGCCAAGCCTTGAGTTTCCGGTAGACGCTGAGGACTAGCGCACATACAGGCCCGTGGCCGAGCGTGGTGCATGCTGAGACACTAGCGGCCAAGAAGCGGTGGACGTTCTGATGCGACGCCCCGGCTACGTGGGATGCTCTTGTAAACCATTGATAGTAAAGGTGATAGGATGGGGTGCCTAAAATCTTAAACAGTGTCTCTAAAAAGCCCTCCGCCAATCCTAAATTTACATAGGCAATCAATTTCTCAAAATGAGAAAAGCCACGCAAAGCTATGAAAGCAAAGGATAATCATAAAAAGCTAAGCGAATGAGTGGCGAAAGGTCAAGAAATCGGGCCACAAGGAAGGGCTACACGAAAACGACCATGCGGGGATGCCGTCCCGCCGCAGCTGTGCGTTGTGAGCTTGCGGTGCTTGCGTGCGGGGGCATGTAGAGCAGACGAAATTTAGGTTAGCCGGGCAGGGAGGGCCTGGACGGAATGGAGTTGTTGACTTATGAACGGATGGCTAACGGCGAATGAAGCCGCCGCGTACCTGAAGGTCCGGCCCCGCACTCTCCTACTGTGGGCACGGCAAGGAAAAGTCCCCGCGCACCGTCTCTCCGGCATCCAGCGCCGTGTTTGGCGATTCCTTCGGACGGAATTAGATGCTATGTTGGGCTTGTCATCCGCTGACTCTGCTGAGGGGAGGCAGTAATGAGAGTCCAGCGACACGCAAGCGGGTCTGTGCGCTTCGACAAGAGGCGGCGGACCTGGAATTTCCTTTGGTATGAGGCCGGCAAGCGCCGGTCAAAACTAATTGGAACCAAGCAGCAATACCCGACTAAAGCCGCCGCGTGGAAAGCCGTCACGCCGGTAGAAACTAAGCCTCAACCCTCCAGCACGGCCACAGTGGGCGCGCTGGTAGAACAATACCGGGCAGAGAAGATGCCGACACGCTACAGCACCCGCCGTTCGTACAACGCATGGCTGAGAAATCACGTGCTCCCGAAGTTCGGAGCGTGCGCAATCTCGGACGTGCAAGCGCGCCCGGTGGAACTGTGGCTTGAATCCCTCAGCCTCACGCCCCGGAGCAGGGCAGCCGTTCGGGGCTTAGTTCGCATCCTGTGGGATTACGCGATGTGGCGCGGTGATGTGGCCACACAGCGAAACCCGATGGAGCTAGTCACTATCAAGGGCGCATCGAAACGGACTAGCAAGCCCCGCAGTCTGACGGTAGAAGATTTCCAACGGTTCATCGTTCACCTAGACGAACCATTCCACGCTATCGCGCTTGTGTGCGTGTGCTTCGGTTTGCGAATCAGCGAAGCCCTAGCCCTCAAGTGGGGTGATGTGGATTGGCTCAACGGAAAACTCAGCGTACAGCGCGGCATCGTTCGTCAGCGCGTGGATGACGTGAAGACCGAAACATCCCACACGGCAATCACCGTCACCGAAACCATGCTTCAAGCACTCAAGACGTGGAAGCAAACGACTCAGTTCTCAACACAAGAGGATTGGATTTTTGCATCCCCAGCACAGCTAGGCCGTCTGCCGTGGTCAGCCGATAGCGTCAACGATGCGTACAAGAAAGCCGCGTCTGCCGCTGGAGTTGCCCACGTCAGCACGCACAGCATGAGGCACACGTACCGCTCATGGCTTGACGCCGTGGGAACGCCGATAGCGGTACAGCAAAAGCTGATGCGACACGCAGACATTCGCACCACGATGAACACTTACGGGGATGTGGTCACAGATGAAATGTCCCGCGCCGCCTCGAAAGTGGCCGGGTTAGCTCTAAACGGAGCGCAAACAGAGCGCAAGGCAAGCTAAAGCCTTTGTTTTGGCGGAAGCGTGTGTGAGTCGAACACACCGGCGACATCGAAGATGCCGCCCGCCGGTTTTGAAGACCGGGACGATCACCGGACCGCATGCGCTTCCGTAGTTCGTGAAGACGTTGTTGGGAACGTAACACGAACTACTTCGGCTGCGCCACCAACCGCAGATAGGGCTTCACCGTCTTAACGCCAGCCGGATACTTCTGCTTGGCCTGCTCTTCTGATAGCGCGGCTGGAATAACCACGTCGTCCCCTGGTTTCCAGTTCACTGGCGTAGAAACGTTGTGCTTTGCGTTGAGCTGGATCGAATCCAGCGCGCGCAGCACCTCTTCGAAATTGCGCCCGCTGCTCATGGGGTAGATCAGCATCAGCTTGATCTTCTTGTCCGGACCAATCACGAACACCGTGCGCACGGTGGCATTGTCGGCCGGCGTACGGCCCTCGCTAGTGGTTCCCGCTTCGGCGGGCAGCATGTCATAGAGCTTCGCCACCTTGAGTTCTGGATCGCCGATCATCGGATAGGTCACCTTGTGCCCCTGCGTTTCCTCAATATCTACAGCCCATTTGCCGTGACTGGCCACCGGATCCACACTCAGCCCAATAATTTTCGTGTTGCGCTTGGCAAACTCCGGTTCGAGACCCGCCATGTAGCCCAGTTCCGTCGTGCACACCGGAGTGAAATCCTTGGGGTGCGAAAACAGGATCGCCCAGCCGTTGCCCATCCATTCGTGAAAGTTGATTCTGCCTTGCGTGGTTTCGGCAGTAAAGTTGGGAGCTTCCGAATTGATGCGTAGAGACATATTCGTTCCTCCAGTAGCTTTCTGAAATTGATGGATGACCCGTGCGTTTAAACCCCGCTACATTGGAGAACAGAATATCCAGCGATCTTCAGTTCGTCAAACCGGGGGGCGGTCCCGGCTGAATCCATGGTATGGCATCGGGCCGTGATTATGCCTTGGCCGCCGAAATAAGGCCCGGTAAAATTGCAGGCATGACTGCTTCGGCACGAAGTCTTTCCATGGTCCAGTTGGCAATGGTGCAGGTCGATGTGTTCACCGACCGCGCCCTCACCGGCAACTCTCTGGCGGTTTTTCTCGACGGACGTGGTCTTAGCACCGAGCAGATGCAGGCGCTCGCGCGCGAGATGAATCTTTCCGAGACTACTTTCATTCTTCCTGGGGATGCGGCCGCAGAAAATACCCGCGGAGTCCGCGTGCGCATCTTCACCGTGCAGGAAGAACTGCCCTTCGCCGGACATCCTACGCTCGGCACCGCTTTCGTTTTGCGGGGCCAGACCGGCGTAGCAGAAATCCGGCTCGATCTGAACGTCGGCACCGTCCCCGTGCGCTTCACCGAGGAACCACCGCAGCCCGCTTTCGGAGAGATGACGCAGATGAATCCCGAGTTCGGCGCAATCCACGACGTAAACGACATCGCGGGCGTCACGGGCCTCAACGCGGCTGACTTCGACGGCTCCGCGCCCATTCAAACCGTTTCCACCGGCGTACCCTTCACCATCGCCGCGCTGCGTTCGCTGAAGACGCTACAGAACCTCCGCCTCGATCTCGCCGCTGCCTCCGAATATCTCGCGCGCAGCGGCGGCCAGTTCTTTTATTTTGTTTGCCGCGAAACCGTCGACCCCAAAGCCCGCCTCCACGCCCGCATGATTTTCTACAACGGAGAAGATCCGGCCACCGGGTCTGCCGCCGGATGCTGTTCCGCCTGGATGGTCGCGCACGGCGTGGCTGCGAGCGATGAGCAGGTTCTGATTGAGCAAGGGCTCGAAGTGCACCGTCCCAGCCGCATTTTTGTTCGCGCTACAAAGCAGGAAAATCGGCAGGATAACCAGGTGGTCAATGTGCGTGTCGGTGGAAATTGTGTAGAAGTTCTCCGCGGTGAAGTCACGCTCGCCCTCTAGCGGGTCGAAACGCCGCGCCAGTCACGGCCCTCAGTTCGATGGCACGATCTTGCCAACCACCAGGGTGCCATTGGCGAGCACGGCACTTTACCGGAGCTCTGATTCTGTTTAGCATTCACCTCGCTCACAATTCCTAAAAAAAGGAAGTTAGGAAGAAGTCAGAGGAAACTTATGACTACACTCTCCCGGTTAGGCCAATGAAACCCAAGAAAACTATTCTTTGTGTGGACGATGACGAACAGTCGCTCTCTATTCGCAAAATTATGCTGGAAACGCGGGGCTACCGCGTGTTCGCGTGCAACAGTGGCGAGATGGCCCTCGAAGCCTTCCGCCGGGGCGGAGTTGATCTGGTGCTCACCGACCTGATCATGCCCGGCGTAGATGGTTCGCGGCTGATCGAAAAAATCAAAAGTCTTTCTCCGCAGACTCCAACCGTGCTGATCTCCGGCCGATCCAAAATCTACGAACGCGACACGCTGGCCGATGCTTTTCTGTCCAAGGGAATGTACGAACCCGCGGACCTGCTGGAACGCATTCGCCTGCTCCTGGTGCGCAAGCGCGGCCCCAAGCGTCAGGTTGAACTCCGCGCTCCTGTGGAGGTCGTGGAGCACGCGACGGTGGCGTGAAGAGCTACGAGCTTCGAGCTACGAGCTTCGCGCCACAAGGTTGCTTGTAGCTCGCAGCTCGCAGCTCGTAGCTGTGTTATCGTTTTCACTGGATGCCGGCCTTCATCGACGCCAGGGAACTGCGCAAGACCTACCGGGTTGGCAAGGTGGATGTGCCAGCCCTGCGTGGCGTCTCCTTCAGTGTGCAGAAAGGGGAGTTCGTCACGGTCGTGGGCCCTTCGGGCAGCGGCAAGTCCACGCTCTTTTATCTGCTCGGCGGACTGACCCGCGCCGACTCGGGAAGCGTCACCATCGAGGGCGTGGATTTCGCCACGCTTTCCGACAGCGAGCGCACCCGGTTGCGCAAAAGTAAGATCGGATTCGTCTTCCAGAAATTCAATCTTCTGCCGACGCTCAGTGCGCGCTCGAATATCGAGATCGCCGTTGACATCGCCGGCCTGCGCAAGCCCGATCCCGCCTTCCTGAAGAAGATCACCGATATGCTCGGTATCGCCCAACGTCTCGCGCATCGGCCGAACGAGCTTTCGGGCGGCGAGCAGCAGAGGGTCGCGCTCGCCCGCGCTCTCATCAACCGCCCCGCCATCGTGCTCGCCGACGAACCCACCGGCAACCTGGATTCGAAAAGCTCGAGCGTAGTCCTCAACATGCTGCGCCAGTCGAATAAGGATCTAGGGCAGACCGTGCTCATGATTACGCACAATCCCGAGGCCGCCGAGTATGGCGACCGCATCGTCCACATGCGCGACGGCCAGATCGTAACACCCGATGAAGACCCGCAGTGGTCGCCGCATCATCCGGCCGAACACTTGCGGTCCGATAGCAGATAGGTTTGCAGGGCGGTTCCATATGGCACATCGCGACGAATTCACAAAACCGATTCTTCCCGGCAAGGCAGCGACCGACTACGAGCGCTATTTGCGAACCGACGAACTGCTCGCGCTGCAGAAGTCGCCCGAAGAACTTCTGCATAAAGACGAAATGACCTTCCTGGTCGTGCATCAGAGTTCGGAGTTGCTGCTGAAGGGAGCGGCTTTCGAACTGGGCCGCGCCCTCGATGCCATTGAGCACGCCGATTACGGCAACGCCACCCGCCTGATTCGGCGCGCCATGCAACTGCTCGATCCTCCCATCGGCCTGCTGCACATCCTGGAGACCATAACTCCCTACGACTACCACCTCATTCGCGCCGGCCTCGGACACGGCAGCGGCCTTGATTCTCCGGGATTCCTTTCGCTGCTCCACATCGGTCCGCGCCTCGGCCACGCTTTTCACCAGCAACTCAGCCGCGCCGGCCTCACCGTCGGCGACCTCTACCGGCGTCACCAGGAGTTCTTTGGCCTGCACGAAGTCGCCGAGTGCCTGCTCGACTTCGACGAACGCATGCAGCTGTTCCGTTTCCACCATCTCAAGCTCGCCGAAAGAATCATCGGAGGCCGCGTCGTGGGCACCATGGGAACGCCCGTGGAAGTCCTGCAGCAGAGAATGGAAAGCTGGCTCTACAAAGATCTTTGGGACGTCCGCAACCACATCACCGCCGCTGCCAACCAGACGCAGGCGGGAAAACAATAGGAGTTGGTTGCCAAGCTTACGCTATCTGCACACCGGCGCGCTTCTACTACGGCTCCTACTACCTGCTCACGTGTTTCGGAGAAGCTCTATTCAGGAGTGCCAGCAGCCCGTGCGCCGCCGCCGGGGGCGGCACTTTTCCCTCCCGCACTATTTCCTTGGCGCTCAGTTCTTTTCCGTACAGGGTCTTGTTGGCGCCGTCGTCAGATCGCAGCGTCGAGCCCTCAAGCGACACTCCGGCAAACAGTCCTTGCGCTCTGGAGTACGACAGAATTTCCGCTTTCAAGACGATGTCGGTTGCCGCGGCAGCGTCGCGTCCCACCGGCCCGGCCGCAACCGACGCGTCTCCTCCCAGCTTCACCTTGCTCGACATCACCGAATTTGCGCCCGAGTCATTCATCACCAGCAGCACGAAATCGGTGGCCTGCCCACCAATTTGGAAACCGACACTTCCGGCTTCCAGGGCAAACATCGCTGGCGCGCTCCACGGACCTGAAAAATCCCGTCCCTTGCGGCACGTGATCAGTCCCCGCCCATAGCTGCCACCCACAATGAACGCCGCCTTTTTTACCGACGGATAGATCACGATGCAATACGACTTGTTGAGCAGATCCTTCGGAATTCCATCCGGCATGCCGAGGATCTCTTTGAACACGTCAGCGGATTGTTTGATGCGCGTGTCTACCTTCTCTTCCTTGTCTTCGCCCACCGCGGGCAGCACGCAGGCCAACATGAGGACTACCAGTAACACCCTGTTCTTCATAAACGCTCCTTTCAAATTTGAGAGATATATTGGCCGATTTCCGATTTCGGTCCCTAGAGCCGGATTATTGCCTTGTTCTCCCTCGTTGGCATTATCCACCCTTTGCGATTAGGGAATCTCTGATTAAGTCTACAAAATTACTACTGTCATCCTGACCCTGAGCGCAGCCGAAGGGGAAGGACCCAAGCATTCTGCCCGCGCCACCAGCGGCGTTGCAGGGAATTTCGAACACAAGCCATGATCCAATCTCCGTGGACCACTATGTCTTAATCAGAGTCCCCTTAGGTATCTTCGATCTGTTTACTCGTCGCGCCCGGCTACTTGGACGCCCCGAGCTGCTTCATCAACCCGGCCTCGTCCCAAACGTCCCAGAGCTCGGCCACTTGTCCGTTCTCGACGCGGAAGATCGTTATGCCAATCATGTTGACCTTCTTCTGCGTGGGCGCTAATCCAAAGAAGTTGCCAGTGTGGGTCGCCGTGGCCGACCAGCGCACAGCGGCGCGATCGCCCACCTGCAGCGAGTCCTCGACCGAGTAGTGGATGTCCGGAAACGCGCTCAGCAGCGCCGCGACGAATCCCTTGCCCACCTCGCGGCTCGGGATCGTCTGACCGTTGACGTGCCCAACGTAGGAGGGCGCCAGCGCCTGCTCCCACAAGCTAGCGTTGTGATCGTTGTAGCCTTGGTAGAACTTGTGCACCGCGTCCATTACTGACGCGGAATGTACCTTGCCGCCGGTCGTTGTGACAGCGCCCTGGCCAGAGGCAGACCGGGTTGCGGTCATCGAAAGCGCGACAACTGTTAAAGCGAAGAAGCAGTTGCGCGCGAAAACTGCCCCGAATAGTGACCTCCACGGTGACTTCATACGTGTTCTCCTCAAATGATTTGGTTTGTCGGGCTCTCTTTTGATCGCCGGGCCCGAAGTCACTCTCGCCGTCTTTTAGGGAGGTTCTGATTAAGTCCCCGGGGTCCTCCGTGCATCCCTGTGTACCCTATGGTTAATGCTCTTTGCCGACACTTAATCAGAGTTTCCTTAGAATGCCCGATGACAGATTGAGTTCACCTGACACTTAGCCTTCCTGTCCGTGGGGGTGCCAGATCCTGCGGGAAGCTCTTCAGTGCAACCTCTTGCGTGCGGGAAGAAGTGTTTTTCGCTTCATCGGTTGTGTTCTCGACAAGAGTCCCCTTGAGCACATAATATGCTTCGTCGCCCCGACTCTTGCCTTCGCCGCGCTCAACCGTCCCGCGAAAATCGAACGATACGCCATGCACGGTCTCAGTGGCAAACGCAAGTTGGTTGCCATCGAGCTTACCCGACTTAAAAAAGTGATCGACGAACCCGCTATCGCCTTCCTTATCGGCGTAGCGCGAAACAAAGCCGATGACGTTGCCGTGATCTTCGACGGTGACCTGCACAAATTCGCCGTCGCGCAAAAAGCTGTACATGCCGGAGCAGTCCGCGCCAAGAGTTGCTGGACTCTGCTGATCTTTATTCTGTGGATCCGCGTCTCTCGATCCGGTTGCGCCTGCGCGCCCGCCAGCATCAAAGCAAAAAGAACGAAAGACGTAAGTTGCAGCGCGTAGAAGCGGGTGGTGTGGATCGGCATGCTCACCCCGGAACATTCAGTATAGCGGCCATGATTACAATGTGGGCGAAACGGCGAGCCAACAAGCCACCCCTTGCGGTCAGTTATAATCTCTCTACAGATTAGCCGTCCGTGGCGAGGCAGCGATGGCGCCTCGGATCCCGCCTCCCGGGGGCATCGTCGTGGGAGTTGGCTAGAGCGCAACTTGGAGCCAGAGATGGAATCCCCGGAGAAAAGACTATTGAGACTGTTGGTGGAACGCGATCCTGCGCGGCCGGAATTCATTAGCGAATTTCGCGAAGCGCTGCGCCCGATACTTCGACGGGCGGAGTTCCCCGGCGACAAATTCGATCTGTGGCAGGACGTGTTCGTCCAGCAAAATCTACCGTGGGGACGATTCCTGCAATCCGCGCTGTTACACGCGGCGGCGGTTGCTCTGATATGGACGCTTTCGCTCTCCTGGATTCGACAGCAAAAAATTCTGGTTCACGCCGCGTTTGATCCGTCGTCGCTGGTAACTTATACGCCGGAAGAGTATCTACCACCACTCGACACGGGCGCATCTGAAGCGCCGAAAGAGCAAACGGCGCAAAAGGGAGACCCCGTCTACGCGAAGCAACCGATCCTTTCGGTTCCGCGGGAAGCGGACAATCGGTCCCAAACCATCGTCGTACCGCCCGATCTCAAGCTCGACCGCGATGTCGCCTTGCCCAACATCGTCGCCATGGGAGCCGTCGTTCCGGCGGTTCCGCTCGATGCGACGCGAGCCCCGTTGAGCCGCATCGTTGCGCCGGAGACGCAGGTCGTGGCGCCCGCGCCGGACGTGGAGTTTGCGCCGGACCGTGTGCTTCAGGCGGCAATGAAGTCGGATGTGATTGCGCCGCCTCCGGAAGTGACGTCTCATCAAACGCGCGGCCTGGCCGGACCCGATTCAGCGGTCGTGGAGCCGCCTCCGGAGTTAACGCAATCGACCAAGGGACACGTTGGGCTCATGAACATTGGTCCGAGTGAAGTAGTGGCGCCCGCTCCACAGCTCACGTTGGCGGAACAACATTCGCTGATGGCGCGCGGCAGCGGACGTCTGGGAGGCGGCAGCGTGCAACCGGTGGGCCCTCCGCCAACCGTGGCCGCGACGAGCGGCGCCAGCGCGGGTGGACGGCTGATCGCGTTGGGAATCCATCCCGTCGCGCCCTCGGGCCCCGTGGCTGTTCCCGGAGGCAATCGCCGGGGAACATTTGCCGCAACTCCACAGGGAAAACTGGGCGCTTCGGGAACACCAGATGTGGTGGGATCGAAATCGGAAGCGAAGAGTGCGGGCGCTCGAGGAGACGGCAGCGGCGGCTTCAACGCGCGCAACAACAACTCTCTGCCGGCTGGCCTGCATGTGGGCGCGGCGGACGCCGGCGCGGACGAGGGACGCGAGATGGCTAGCCTTTCGTCGTCATCGGGAGCGACGGGAGCGACGCCGGGCGCCCGGTCGGGTGCGCGCCATGCGTCTCCGGTTTCCGACGATAAAATCACTGTCGTGGACCGCAAGGTTTTTGGCGGCAAGCGCGTCTATGGGAGGACGCTGAACATGCCGAATCTGAATTCCTCCACGGGCAGTTGGGTCATCAAGTTTGCGGAACTCGACGGGGGACGGAAAGACGGGGAACTGCTGGAACCGGTCGCCACGGAAAAATCGGACCCGGGCTATCCGCTGGAATTGATTCGCGCCAACGTACACGGCATGGTCACGCTCTATGCGGTCATTCACGCCGATGGCAAGGTGGGCAACATTCGCGTTCTCAACAGCCCGGACGAACGTCTGGATTCCTACGCGGCGGAAGCCCTGGCCCGCTGGAAATTCCTGCCGGCAGAAAGAGCGGGGAAACCAGTGGCGCTAGAAGCCGTAGTGGAGATTCCGTTTCGGGTTCGGCGGAATTTCTGAAACAGGTGTGGCAACACCAGCGGCCATTATGCTCGCAAAGACTTCGTCACATGAAGGAACGGCCGACAGTGGTGCCCGCCTTCCGGGCACAAGCAGAACTGTTCCAGAGCCGGTCTCATAAATCGGTTTTGGGTAGGGCACGACTTCAGCCGTGCCGCTCAGGGCTTGGAAAAATGCGGGCTTTAGCCCCTGAGGGAAGTGCCTTCCGAGCGTGAAGGCATTATGAAATCAACTCTAATCAGTGGCTGTGATCGGTCCTACCGAGCTCAGCCCACTAATGTCAAGCAGACGCGGTTTTTTCCCCGGGCAGGGCGGCGTACACGGCGGGGTTGGCGCAAACTTCGTAGTAGCAGCGGTCGGTCCAGTGCAAAATGGATAGGTTGCGGACGTTGACTTGGGCGATACGGTTCTTGCGGATAGCAATCTTGCGAAATATCCCATTGGCGATGGGAACGGTGCCAACGAAGAACTCGCGCTGCTCGTCGATCCATGGTCCGGCAAACCCAGGTTCGCTCTGATCTGCTGCCCAGGCCGCCAGTGAAATTTCCTGCTGCAGCTTGTGGAAGGCCTCTTCACTCAGACAGATTCCACCTATATTGTAGTTAAGCCTCATCTCTTCCGCTTCGCTTGCGGCGCCCGCGCCGTCGTTTTTGTTGCCTCCTCCAATCTGAACCGTGTACACCTGGAAGACTCCGGCATCAGGTGCGAGTTTCTTGCGGACGCGCTTGCTGCAGGAGGAGAGGCGGTCGCTCTCATTAATGGCGTCGGAAATCATAATGCGGCGCTCGCCATCCATGAGGTAGAGCGGAGGCGAATCCTGGTAGGCGATTCCCAGGCCGACTTCCATTTGGGGCAAGCCGGAGCGTTCCAAAAGTTCGTTGTATTCGCGTAGCAGGCTCACAATCTCGCACGCCAGGACGCAGGCGCGGCCGACGCTGAGCATGGCCTCGCCTTCGCGTTCGAGCAGCGCCACAATGATGGCATCGCCTTCGAGGAAGACTTTTGTAGCGCCGTATTTCGCCAGCAATTTTTTCACCGGATCATAGAAATTAAGGCTGAAATACGAAGCGGCGTTCATGCCTTTTTCCATCAGCGAGCGGGTGAGGCGCGAAGAGTCGCGCAGGTCGGCTTTCAGGATCACGTGATGAACGACTCGGTCCCGAGCGGGCTTCTGGTCTTCGGGAGGCAGGAACTCGTAGAGCATGCCGTTGAGGGTGGAGAGTTCGCGGACTTTGTCGTCGCTGACCAGGTTGATGCTGTCAAATCCGGCGCTGAGGGTTTCCAGGCCGCGCAGGTCGCGGTGATAGCAAAACAGGTCGTGCAGAAGACGCGCCGCAAAACGGCTGCGCTCCGATCCGCGGCACGAGGCCACGCGTCCGACGGCGGCAAAGAGACGGTCGGAATGGAGACGGCTTTCGGCGATTATTTTTTCGACCCGCTCCGCTTCTTCGCGGAAGATCAGCGCGTTCTTGATCTGCTGCGGATTCACCCGCGGCGCATACTCGGCGAGCAGAGGAACGGCTTCGTAGGAAGCAACGACATGGGAAAGAACGCCTTCGCGCTGCAGCATACGGGTCCAGATGTCGAGGCGGTCTTTTCGATCGCGATCTTCGGGCGTCAAGTCTTCGCCGTTGCCGGTGCCAACGAGCATGGTCGCGTTTTCGGGAACATTGAGCGCCTGCTCCAGATGCTCATCGTCAACGCCCTCCCCGTATCCGAGTTCGCGCAGAAAGTTTAGCGCGAACTGGCGGAGACTGGGGAAACGGTCGGGATCTCTGGCGAAGTTGCCGAACATATAATAGTGCTCGGCGCAGAGGTAATCGTCGCGGCCATCTTCGGTAAGAATCAGCGGACTGTGGAACAGACGATACCAGTCGGCGGGCAATTCGCCGAGCAGCGATTCGCCGAGTAACGACCGCCGAGTCCGCGCCAGCGTCTCTTTTTCGATTTCGCGAAGCAAACGAAACAATTCCTGCCCGGCGCGCCGCAGGATAATCTTCTTGCCCACCTGGAAAGCGGAGACGAGCTCCTGAGTCTGCATCATTTTCGCTTGCCGCACGCCCTCGAGCGACTTTGACTTCATGCGGCACTGTTCGAGAATCCTGGCAAACTGCGCTTGCAGTTCGATGCGTATGAACTTAAGCACGGCCAGGCGGCCGAGCACATCGACTGAGGGATTGCCTTCTGCCTTCGCGCGATTCAGGATCGCGAGATGAATCGAGATCAGCAGAGTTTTCAGGTCCGCGGGGCCGGCCTTGCATAGTTTGGTGGTGCCCTCGGCGGCGCGTATGAATTTGTTTTGGCCCGCGGAGGGAACATCCATTTCGAAGAGCGATTCCACCTCCCCGAAGCGGGAGATATAACGCGCGAGATGAAAACCTAAATCCGCGGTGATGCGGCGGCTGAGAAAAACATCGTAGCGGAGATTGTCGACGCCCAGTTGCAAATCGCTGAACGTGAGTGTGAGCCCGTAGTATTGAAGATCGGGCCGGCTGAGTTGTTCAGAATTACGCAACCGGAAAACCGGGAGCTTGGGCATTGGCACTCGTCTCTTGCGCTGCTTGCAAATTACTGAAACTGCGAACTAAACAGCAGGCTAGCACGTCGCCGGGACGGGTCCAAAGTTACGCTGGTACAAACGCGGAAGCACCGCGGTAACGGCTCTGCGGCGGCGCGGCGCGCCCTCTCGATTCGTCGCCCCGTACGCTGCCGTTCCTCTTCCAACCTAGTGTCATGAGTCATAAATAAGTTGAATAAGTGTCGGTTTTCCTGCGTCTAAGGTACAAGGGAGGTGCCGATGGCGCTGGGAAGACCGATTCCGCCTTTGCAATTGAGCCGAGAAGAACGCGAAACCCTGGAACGTTGGGTGCGTCGTCCGAGTTCGGCGCGAGCCCTGTGCCTGCGGGCCCGCATCGTGCTGGCCTGTGCGCAAGGAGAAAACAACACCCGGGTGGCGCAACACATGCACGTGAGCAAACCTACGGTGGGCAAATGGCGTGGCCGGTTCGTGGCGCGGCGCCTCGATGGCCTGCTCGACGAACCGCGCCCGGGAGCACCGCGCCAGATCAGCGACGCTGCGGTGGAGCGCGTGCTGACGTTGACTCTGGAAAAGCGTCCGCCGGACGCCACCCACTGGTCCACCCGCTCCATGGCCCAGCGCAGCGGCTTGAGCCAGAGCGCGGTGAGCCGCATCTGGCGTGCGTTTGCTTTGCAACCGCACCGGGCCGAGACGTTCCAGCTCTCCAAGGACCCGCTGTTCATTGAAAAAGTGCGGGACATCGTGGGCCTGTACCTGCATCCGCCCGACCAAGCGTTGGTGTTGTGCGCCGATGAAAAGACGCAGATCCAGGCGCTGGACCGTTCGCAGCCACTGCTGCCCATGCGTCCGGGGCAGGCCGAGCGGCGCACGCATGATTACCTGCGGCATGGCACCACCTCGCTGTTCGCGGCCTTGGAAGTAAAGAGTGGACGCGTGCTGGGGGACATGCATGCCCGCCATCGCTCCCTCGAGTTCCGCAAGTTCTTGGACCGCATCGACCGGGCGGTGCCGGAGGGGCTGGAGGTGCATTTGATTCTGGACAACTACGGCACGCACAAAACCCCGCGGATTCATCGCTGGCTGGCCCGGCATCCCCGTTTCCATCTGCACTTCACGCCCACGGGAGCTTCCTGGCTCAATCTGGTGGAACGCTGGTTCGCGGCCCTGACGGAGAAACAGATTCGGCGGGGCGTGCACCGCTCCACGCGGGAACTGGAGGATGCCATTCGTCACTACATCGAGATCAGCAATGAGCACGCGAAACCCTTTGTGTGGACCAAGACGGCCGACGAAATCCTGGCTTCTGTGGCCCGCTTTTGTAAACGCATTTCTGACTCAGTACACTAGGGAATCTCTGATTAAGTCCAAAAATTACCACTGTCATCCTGAGCGCAGCGAAGGACCTATGCATTCTGCCCGCGCCACCAGCGGCGTTGCAGGGAATTTCGACCACAGCAACGATCCAATGTCCGTGGACCGCTATTAATCAGAGTCCCTTAGCTCTTTTCCCGCGACCGCGGGATCAGTTTTTGGAGCTTCAACCAGGGCGGGAGTCGGAGACGTCGTCTTTAGGGAGGAATAGCCGCCTTAGCGCAGTTTTGCTGGCGTTGGCGAGGCGGCGGTTCAGATCTTCCATGTCGGCTCTTACCCAGCCTACGCTGGAGATCTTGATCTCGGAGTCCTGCGCGATGAAGAACAACGACGGCACATTGGTGAGGCCGTATGCGTTTGAAACCACATAGCCGGCGGGATCGTCGAGGAGCGCGGGGAAGGTTATGCCATATTCCTTCAAAAAGGCTGCGGTGTTGGGCTTGTCGTCCTGAGAAATTCCTACTATGGCGACTTTCTCGCCACCATAGGCTTTGCGCAAGCGCTCGAAAAACGGAAACGCATACTGGCAGACGGGGCAGGAGACCTTGAAGAACACGGCCGCCACGGGTCCGCGCTTGAGTGCGTCTCGTAGAGAGAAAGAGAAGGAGCCGCCATCTTTGCCGCTAAAGAGAGCGGGCAAAGAAAAGTCCGGCGCCTTGGTTCCTTCCCGCAATGCAGTCATATCTTTCCGACCTCCAAACAGGCGATCAATCCACTTCATAAAAGAAATGCATCACCACATTAGAAAAACTCTGATTAAGTTGGTTCCCGGAAGCTTTGAAGGGGCATGGCTTCAGCCATGCCGCTACAGCCCGCCAAACATGCGGCTTTAGCCGCTGAGGACTGCTTCTTCACAGTGTCCAGTTTTGTCAACGAACACTTAATCAGACCCTCCTTAGATGATACCGCTGGCCTTCAGGATTTTCCGCGTCAACCCGGTGATTGGTATCCGAGGGATACGATTGATTGCGATCCATGTGCCTTTCGTGGCGGCCGGAGCACCTGGCAATGGCGCATTCCGCAACCGCGTATTTCGTAACACATGAACCGTGTAGTCGGTGATGGTAATGGAATGGCGAAACGTGCGCCAACGCGCCGACGCCGGCAATCGACGCGGAGGCTCGGATGATTGGGGCAGTTCCCACATGCCGGGCATGAGCGAGGCTTGGCGCGGGCGTTGCACCAGCCGGACTTTGCCACTGCCACTGCCGTCGCGCCACTCCAGCGCGCACCAGATTTGTTTCTTTTTCTGAAGGGAAGGCGGCTCGGTGTGCGGAACTTCTCCTCGCGTGACACACCATTTTCGCACCGGGCACATCGCGCAATGGGGCGCGCGCGGCACGCACACGGTTGCACCCAGTTCCATCATGCCCTGGTTGAAATCTCCGGGCCTGGAGTTGGCGAGAAGCGCTTGTGCATGTTGCCAGGCTTGGGCCGTGGTGAGATTGATGCCGATCGATTTATTGCCGATCAGTCTTTGCAACACACGCTCGACATTCCCATCGACAACGGCGACGGGTTCGGAAAACGCAATGCTGGCAATGGCAGCTGCGGTGTAGCGTCCGATGCCGGGCAGGGCGAGCAAGGCTTCGGAATCTCGGGGGAAGCAGCCGCCGTGTTGTGCAGCGATTTGCCGAGCGCACCGATGCAACATGCGCGCTCGTCGATAGTAGCCCAGCCCGCTCCAGGCGGCGAGGACCGCGGCTTCAGAGGCTGCGGCTAGCACTTCGACGTTGGGGAAGCGTTCGAGAAAAACGCGGTAGTATTCCAGCACCGCGGCCACGCGCGTCTGTTGCAGCATGATTTCGCTGAGCCAGATGCGGTAGGGATCGCGAGTCTTGCGCCAGGGAAGGTCGCGGCGATGCTGGTCGTACCAGCCGAGGACGGCCCGGCGAAAGCCGGCCACGTTCTTGCCGATTGCGGGAGACGCGGCGCGCCGCGTTTCTACGGGGATGTCTAGCACGCGCTTCATTATTGGCTGACGCTGTGCGCGATGACGACCCATCCGGCTTTTTGTTGCTGCCACACCGTCATCATGTGCTGTGGCGCCGAAGGGAGCGGTTGCGAGCCGCCCGCTCCATTGGAGGTGACACCATTCAGAGTGATGGTGTAGGTCACTACGATGGTGGTTCCGTTCAACTCGGTTTTCAGATCTCCGAGCGCGTAGTCTTTTAACTGCCAACTCCGATACTGCTCCAGCGTGGCCGCGCGATCAAGGGTTCCGCCGGAGGTCACGCCCGCATAATTCGAAGCGAGCGCGCGCTCCACCTCGACCCAGTTCGCCGCCTGCACATCTTTCCAGAAAACGCGCTCCAGACCCTCCCCTCCGGTTGCTTCCGACAAGGAGCGCGCCGGACGATCGCGATAAAAAGTACAGGCCGGCGCGAACATCAGCGTGAAAGTCAGCATCACAAGCGCAAAAGTCAGCATCACAATCACAGAAACCGGCGGAGATTCGACAGTTATCCTCGGACGCATGGCGAGATTGTATCGTGACCCGGCTTGTGTGGGGACGGGGAGTGCCCCAGTCCAAGCGGAGCTCCGCTTCCACGCAAGCCTTCCACACAAAGCCAATTGACCGCCGAGAGCGAGCCCACGATAATATTGGAGCCTGGTAACCACGGCACACGCGTGGACATCAATCCAAGCCGGCGGGGTGAGTATGACAAAGTTCGACCGCAAGGTGGAAGAGGCTTCCGCTCGCATCAACCGCTCGGTAGCGAATATCTCCGAGACTCTAGAAAAAGAGACGAAGGAACTGGTGTCGTATCTGAACGACGAGGTTGTGCCAGCGGTGCGAACGCACTCCTCGAAGGCGCTGCGAACGGCGGCGGGGAAGCTCTCCAAGTTCGCGGACTTTCTGGAAACACAGCGCAAGGGTTCTTGAACTGCCTCCCTTCCAGTTGCCCGCTCCAGAGCACGCGGCGGCCGTCACGGCGGCCGGGGACCTGCCCGCTGCCATGTCTTCTATTCCTTGTATTGCTAGGCAGCGCGCTTCTGAGCGGCTGTGGTCATAAAAAGACGCCGGCGCCCGTCCCACCACCACCGTCGCTTCCGCAAGAAAAACCAGCCGCGACTCCGCCTGCGGAAAAGACGGGCGAAAACGAGAAGATCGAGGTTCCCGCCGGCGCGAAACCGATCTTCGAACAAACCGGGATGGCGAGCTGGTACGGCGCTCCCTATCACAACCGGCGCGGATCCAACGGCGAGGTTTACAACATGCACGCGATGACGGCGGCACATCTTACTTTGCCGCTAGGCTCGATCGTGCGCGTCACGAATTTGAAAAGCGGCCATTCGGCGCTGGTGCGGATCACCGATCGCGGGCCGTTCGTGCCCGGCCGCATCCTCGATCTTTCCCTGGCCGCCGCGAAGGCCCTGGATGTGTACTTGCCCGGCACCGCCAAAGTCCGGCTGGAGGTCCTGCAGTCCCCTGTGCCTCTCGATACCGGCGGACGCTGGGCGGTTCAGATCGGCTCCTTCACCGGGCAGAAAGCGGCCGCCGAATTAGCGGGGCACCTACAGAAACGTTACCAGACGGCCAACGTCATCAAGTTTCTGAGTCCCGTGGGAGACTGGTGGGTGCGGGTGCGGGTGCTGGACGACGACCGCCAGCGCGCGATAGCTCTGGCCCGCGAGACTGAGACTGCCGAGGGCTCGGTGTTTCTGGTGCGGCTCGACTGAAAACACTTTTCTTTACAAAACATTGTTAGCTGGAGTGGTATTGTTTCTTTCAGAGATATAGAGAACTTATCTCCGTGTCGACTTGCCGGATGATCGTAATCCCAGGCAAGGGGAGACTCACTTATGGCGGGTTGTCTATTCTGCCGAATCATTAGCGGAGAAGTGCCATCCAAGAAAGTTTACGAAGACGAGCACACATTTGCCTTTGAAGATCTAAACCCGCAAGGCCCGACCCACGTGCTGGTCATCCCGAAGAAACATATTTCTGGATTGAAGGAAGCGACGGCAGAGGACGCGGAGCTGGTAGGCCGCTGTCACCTGGCGGCCGCTCACATTGCGCGCGAGCGCTCGATTGAAGATGGCTACCGCACCGTGCTGAATGTGGGCCCGCGCGCGGGTCAATCGGTTTTTCATCTGCATGTGCATCTGATCGGCGGGCGCTCGCTGCACTGGCCGCCGGGATAAGTCTCTGACCGCTTGATCCCGTACGAAAATGGGTGCCCCAGGTCTCGATTTTGAGACCTGGGATAGCGCAAACCTCAACGCACGAACGCGGTCGGAGACCTGGTGTCAGGTGCCAGCCTGAAGTTTCCCAGCGTACATTCTCTGGCCTACAATCGTGGGATGGCAAACCTGACATTGGTGTACGGTCTGCGTCTGCTGCCCTCCGACGAGGTCGCAGAGGTTGGAGCGGCGACCATCAAACTGAAGAATGGGCGCGATGCGCACGTCGCCATGCACATTCTCGAGGGTGGCAAAGACGAAATCGAGAAGCAACTCAAAACCAGTCTGGCTGCCTTTTTCGACTTCTATCCTGAGATATGACGCCCCGAGATACGACGCCTGAGATATGAGAACAGGCGCGACGTCCTATAATCAGGCGGCGAATCGGGCGAGCGGATGAGACTGATCTCTCTGGAACTCGAGAGCAAGCTGCGCGACAAAGGGCTCTGGCCGCAGAGTTGGATCGCGTGGGCGGCGCTCTACGTGCTTGCGCTCGACATTCTTCTGTTCGCGGTGCAGTGGCTGACGCGGCGTGCCAGCCCAACCACCTCGGCGAGCCTCGGGGGCTGGGTAACTTTTCTCAGCCTGCTGGCGATTGTGTTGCTCGCGTTCGCCGGGTTCCGCTGGCTGCGCTCGCAACTGCTGTGGCGGCTGCGGAACCGGTTGATCGTTACCTATGTTTTTACTGGCGTGATTCCGGTTTTTCTGCTGGTGATGATTTCGCTGATCACGCTCTATCTTTTTGCCTGGCAGTTCGCCGGCTTTGTCGTAACTTCCGACATCGCAACTCACCTGCGCAGCATGGAGGCAGCCAACCGAACCATCGCCAATCACCTGGCGACGCAAATTTCGGGCAGTGGAAAGCTGGATGTGGGAATGCTCGGCCGCGCCAGGCCGCGTCGTCCGGAGTGGGCGCGGAGGCAGGTGTGCGCTTGGTACCGGAACCAGCCGCAGCCTTACTGTTCGGGTCCCGAGGGCGCGGCTGGCTTTGACTCTCCTAAGTTTATCAGGGGCGATTTCCTCGACATCGTGCGCGACCACGGCACACTCTATCTTCGGACAGCGACCGTGCTCGCGGCTGAAGCGGGACCTGTGCGCGTGATTTTGAGTGAGCCGCTCGACAAGGAGTTCGTCGATAAAATCGCGGGGGACCTCGGTCGGATTGCGATCTATGGAAACGAGAGCGCGACTGCGAGTTCGTCCGCTCCGGCGCAGCAGAACCCCTCGGAGCCCTTCCTTGCATTCGATGAAGGAAAACAACGGCAGCAGGTTTTTTCCGCGGGGACGATTCCTCCAGCAAGCAACACGCTCGATAGACAAATCGGCTTTCCCATCCCGCTGCAACTGGTGGATTGGGCCACGGGAGAACGACAGCGCGATGGAGCGCTCGCGGAGGTCGAGACGCGGCCCTCCGTGCTCTATGCGAGACTTTTTGCGGCGCTGGGAGATTACGCCAAGGGCCTGGAATACATTTTGCTCTCGATCATGTTTGTGTTCGCGATCATCTGGCTGCTGGCGCTGTTCGTGGGAACCAAACTGGCGCGCACCATCACCTCGGCCGTAGACCAACTCTACGAAGGCACCAAGCACGTCAATCGCGCCGACTTCAGCCACCGGATCACGGTGCAGTCGAGCGACCAACTGGCAACCCTGGCCAACTCCTTCAACTCGATGACCACGTCGATCGAGAAGCTGGTGCAGGAGCAGAAGGAAAAGCAGCGTCTGGAAGGCGAATTGGCGATTGCGCAGGAAGTGCAGGCACAGCTCTATCCCAAGTTGATCACGCAACTGGAGACGCTGGAAGTGCATGGGTTCTGCCGTCCGGCGCGGACGGTGAGCGGGGACTACTACGATTTTCTCGCGCTGAATTCCGACCGGCTGGTGCTGGCGGTGGGCGACGTTAGCGGCAAAGGAATTTCGGCGGCGCTGCTGATGGCGACCATTTACGCGGCGGTGCGCGCCTACAGCATCGAAGACAGATCCCTGCTTCGCGAACTAACCCTGCGCGAAGCCGCTACGGTCGGTGCGGCGGGAGGCTCGGGGTTGATGCTGGCTTCCGATTCGGGCGGGACGGAAGCTTCTCCGGCGACCCTGCTGACGCTGCTGAACCATCAGCTTTACGAAAGCACTCCGGCGGCAAAGTACGCGACTTTGTTCTTGGGAACCTATGACGGAGCGACGCGCCGGCTCACGTACACGAACGGCGGTCACCTGCCGCCCATCCTGATTTCCGAAGATGGCTCGTCTCAGCTGCTGAGCTGCGGAGGAACCGTGGTCGGCCTCTTCGACAATTTGAGTTTTCCGGAAGCGACCGTGCAACTCCGCCCCGGCGACGTGCTGGTCGCTTACACGGATGGGGTGACCGAACCGGAAAACGATTATGGTGAGTTCGGCGAGGAGCGGCTGATCCAACTGGTGCGCGAGAATCGTCATTTGCCGCTGGAGCGCATCACCGAAATAGTCACCACCGCCGTGGCCGACTGGATCGGCGACAACGAACAGCCCGACGATGTAACCCTGGTTCTGGCGCGAGCGAGGTAGGGAGAGCCGTCGCTTCCGTCGTCCACGCGGCAGTTGCACAGCTGGCAAAGATTGCCAACGTATGGGTACCCCCCTCCCCCGGTCTTGGGAATCATGAGGCTAGGAGGAAATTCGGCACTGTCCTAAAAGTGTGTTGCCCTAATCCTATGACAAGCTGATTTTACGGATGTGTTCTGTCGACCGTACCTCAACGGCAGATGACTCCCCGGCCAGCATTTTGTCAAATTCTTCCAGAGCAAAGACATGTTCCTTGGTTGTGAACGGGGACCTGCTCCAGAAACGATTTGCGGAGAACGGAGCGCCTTGTTTCCTTTCGATGAGCAGGCCGGGCGGCTTGTAGTTGCTAACTGAAACGTCGGGGGCGAAAGCCATCCCTGTCATCTCGAAGGGAGCGAGATGATGCCTAGCAAAAATCCCATTGAGCGTTTCGCAGAAATGTGTAACTTTTGGATTTATATCGCCGGGTAGACGATCTAACTGCACAATCAGTTCACTGATGTATGTCTTCGTTCGGACCAGCTCTGGCCTATAGGCTAGACCATATTTGCTTGTAGCAGAACGCAGCAGGTCTTCGAGAAAGGCATCACCATGTTCTGTCGATGACCAGTTTTCAGCGACTACTCCATCGCCAAACAAAGAGAAATTTACGGTAATCCCACCTTCCTCACTTTGGAACTCCCCTGCCTTAAAGAGAAAGCCCTTTTTGTTTTCATCCCTATCCGCTAATGACTTAGGAAAGGTTTGGAATGAATATTTTTCACCAAGCCATGTCAACATGTCGGGGAAAATACTCTTGCCGCCTGGGTTTAAATCAGCTATATCGAACAACCAAATGGATCTAGCGAGTTCTACTCTTATTTTTTGCATAAATTTGGTCTATGTACCATGTGCTGCGCGTTGTGCTTGATTGTCGAATTTTCCACGATCATCTTGTGCATATTGACTTGCTGAGTCGAAGTCATCGGTAGTGCCGCGAACAGATTGGACGGGCATTCTTTCTAGTGGGACATGTGCAATTTCAAACTCGCGCTCAAAGGTCGGAATCTCATAAAAGCCTTCCGATAACCCATTGTCTAAATATGGAGTTCCTGTCACCCACTTAAGGAAGCGACTAAAAGGCACAAACCATACCACTAAGGCAACATCACAAGTCGCGGCGATTTGCTTTAAGGTAGAAAGCGTGAGCTTCCCGTAATTAGGATTCTCAAGTCTGGCGGACACATTGTTCGGGTGCTTAATACCTAACTTATCGGCAAAGTCAGCCTGGGTCCATTTCTCTTGGTCACGAAGGGAGCGAATCTGATATGCGATGCTCTTGTTCAAGTGTGATTCTACGAATTGACTCCTAATCTTCCTGCCCCTTTTCAGTATCTCAAGCAGCTTTGGGAGTGAAATCAAACTTGTGGACTCGTGTTTCCGGTCGGAAGAGTTGGCTGAGTCGTCGCTTTGCTTGTTCCTTCCCGTCGAGATCATTTTTGACATCCTTGTCTGTTCCATGCAGGAACGTATACGAATTCTTACTCGGGTGACCGCGTAGCCCGTAGATTCGGTACGTAATACTCCCATCCTCTCCACGAATGTCCTTTGGCCTCAATTCTGATATTCCGCCCTCTCCATCGAGTGGATCATAGTCAGGCCGCTGCCAGCGGCCCATCGGCAGCCTTGATAAATGCAGAGCCATGTTGAGGATTTCCAACTGTGCATCGAGATCGAGCGCATCGAACCACTCTTGGACAATGCAACCTTCACGGTAAACCTCGATGCCGTAGAATTCATTCATAGACTACCACAAAAAAGATACATATCAAAATAAAATATGCTTGACTTATACTATCAAAATTGATACAAATGCGGTAGTATATGAAAATAAAAGGCCAACATCCACTTGAACCCAGAGGGACGTTGGCCTTGCGTTCTTTTCGTGGGGCTAACGCGGCGTGGCGGTCCCTCCTGACAGAGATTCCCGCCGAGGGTTCAACTCCCTCTAGCTCCACCGCGTACTAATCCTCCCCGCAAAAGGTTGCCACCGCTCGCGGGGAACGTCCTCGGGTACGACCCAAGGACAGGGTTTCGCAACCCGCTGTCATTTTGGCTCCATTGGCCCGAAGAAAGCAAGGCCAAAATGACGTGCATTCGTTGGCGGGTGGCCCAGGCTCTTGATCTCGCTGGCACACTAGCGCTGGGGGTGCCCCATCCTTCGCGCACTTTTTCGAGAAGTGGCCGCGATTCCCGGGCAGAGTCTTTCATCACCATTGGACGGTGTGCGCCGGGGTCCCAGCTCTCTCTCTTTTCGAGACCTAGGACTCCACCGCTCCCCAAACCGGGACACCCAACTAGAGCGCCCCACCCAACCAAATCATGAGCTTTGTAATAATTACAGTGTAAAGATTACCTCATTGTGCCTGTTTTACCACACTGGCACCCTAGCATTATCAATGACTTGGGAGCCTAACTCGGTCGAAACTAATGACTACAGGTCGCCAAAACGCCCGAGCGAGCCCCAGCATTTTCGCTTTTCGTGCGCCGGAGCCCCGCCCGCGCCGCCCCCTTGATGTACGTACATATTTGCCATGTTCCACGTGGAACATTGTACGTACAACGACCGCACCGCAAATGAAAAAGCGGAAGGGATTACTCCCTTCCGCGTCTTTTTCCTGCACACAGCTTTTGCTAAACCAGACTGACTAAACCAGCCCCTGATCCAGCATCGAGTTCGCGACCTTCAGGAAGCCCGCGATATTGGCGCCGTTCACCAGGTTGCCGGGCGTGCCGTATTTCTCGGCCGTTTCGAAGCAGTTCTGGTGAATAGCAATCATGATCTTGTGCAAACGATCATCGACTTCTTCGCGGGTCCAGGACATACGCATGCTGTTCTGCGACATTTCCAATCCCGAGGTGGCAACGCCGCCGGCATTGGCGGCCTTGGCCGGTCCGTAGAGGACTTTGGCGTCAAGGAACGCCTTGGTGGCTTCGAGGGTGCTCGGCATGTTGGCTCCCTCGCTCACGACCTTCACGCCGTTCTTAATGAGATGGGCCGCGTCCTTTGGGTTGATCTCATTCTGAGTGGCGCTCGGGAAGGCGCAGTCGGCCTTGATGTTCCACAGCCAGTTGTGGTCGAGCTTCGTGTCGGTGGCGCTGTAGATGGCCTTCTTGAATTTGTTGGCGTACTCCTGGATGCGCCCGCGGCGGTTGTTCTTCAGCTCCATGATAAAGGCGAGCTTGTCGCGGTCGATGCCGTCGGCATCATAGATGGCGCCGTCGGAATCGGACACTGTAACCGGCTTCGCGCCCAGATCCAGCAGCTTCTCGATGGTGTACTGCGAGACGTTGCCGCTGCCGGAGATCAGACATACTTTGCCTTCCAGCGTGTCTTTGCGGGTCTTCAGCATTTCGTTGGCGAAGTACACGCAACCATAGCCGGTGGCCTCGGGACGAATCAGCGAACCGCCCCAGGCCAGGCCCTTGCCGGTGAGAACGCCGCTGAATTCATTCCGCAGCCGCTTATATTGGCCGAACATGAAGCCGATTTCGCGTCCGCCCACGCCGATGTCGCCGGCGGGAACGTCCGTGTCCGGGCCGATGTGACGGCAGAGCTCGGTCATGAAGCTCTGGCAGAAGCGCATGACTTCATTGTCGCTCTTGCCCTTGGGGTCGAAATCCGAACCGCCCTTGCCGCCGCCCATGGGCAGCGTGGTGAGCGAATTCTTGAAGACTTGTTCGAACGCCAGGAATTTCAGAATGCCAAGATTCACCGAGGGATGGAAGCGCAGTCCACCTTTGTAGGGGCCGATGGCGCTGTTCATCTCGATGCGGAAGCCGCGATTGACTTGCACTTTGCCTTGATCGTCGAACCAGGGCACGCGGAACATAAGAACCCGTTCGGGCTCCGTAATACGCTCTAGAATCTTGGCTTCGTGATACTCAGGGTGGCGTTCCAACACGGGCCTCAAGGACTCGAACACTTCCATGACGGCTTGGTGGAATTCCGGTTCGGCTGGGTTTTTGGCTTTGACGAGGTTGAGAATTTGATTGGTGTACTCCGCTCCAGGTTTGACCTTGGGCGGTTCCATCACTGTACTCATAGGCTTGCCTCCGAATTTTATGCGTTACGGATTGTCAAAACAAAGGACACCGCAGGAATTGCGGCTGTCTTAATTAGATGCCTCGAGGAGAAGTTCTGCCGTGATAGGCATCACCCCTTTTCGTGACAATTAGGCGCAAGGCTCTGTATCTGGAACACCCTTCGCGGGAACAGGAAACCCCGTGGAATGTGTCCGTTAGCGATTGTGACAAGTCTACTTCCCGGAACCAGGTTTTACAATAGTCACTTTGACTCGTGTAGGGACGGGCGCCCTCGCGAGCCTGGCCTGAGCGGAGCCGAAGGGTCAAAGTCGAGCGCAGTTCGGCAGCGGCCTGTGGTTAAAGCAACTCTCGATTCGCCAAGAAAGAAAATGCGTCAGAACAACATGCGTCAGAACCATGTGCGCTTGCGGTATTCTCGATAGGCGTCGCCGAACTTCGCTTCCAAAACGGCGGCTTCGCGGCGCGCGCGGATGATCTGCAACGGAATCAGCATCGCCACAATGACCAGCAAGCGAGGCCGCCCCACCATGAGAATCATCCCTGCCAGGGCAAACATTCCGAAAACATAAATAGGATTGCGGATCCGCGAGTAGATGCCGCGGGTGACAAGCTCATTCGCTTTCGGAACCCAGGAGAACGATCGACCCAGCGTGTAGCGGGCGAGAATCACGCCGCCGAGGCCGACCAAACCGAGCAGCAGGCCGAACCATTGCCCCAGCCCGTGCCGCCCCGGCACCGACTGAAATACAAAGCCGAAAGCCCACAGGCCCACAACCAGCGGCAGCCAGACGTGCCATATCGTGCCACGATCCATCGTCACACTCTCGTCCAGTTCTAATCGACGAATCCCTGGCGCACGGCGTGGATGAAATCGGTGTACGCGGGCTCCATGTCGGACGCGCGCATCGCGGCGAGGCATTCGCGATTCGCCCAGTAATCGTAGGCAAACATCCGAAGAAAATCCCTGATGTCCACAAACCCTCCCTTCGACGAGGCGCGGCGCAAGGCAGAGTGGCAGCGCTGCACAAAGACGATACGATGATAAACGCTAGTCGCGCCCCTCAAGATCTGCTCATCACCAGAGCCGGCCATTTACATTCCATTCACATTCCCGTTTTATGCTAGCTTCTTTACAGTTACTAGCTTGTCTCGAATGGCGCGAGTTCCATGACTCGAAAACAACCGTCCGCAGCTCCACGAGTGAAGCGGCGCTCGACTTCGACGCGATCCCGAGCGGCGGAGGCTCGCACCCGTCCCGCTGAGACCCGCTACCCGGACTTTGCGGAAGATGAACTCCCGTCCATGGTCATCCGGGGCTGCCTGATCGCCCGCGACGCGCTCTTCAATGTCAGGGAGTTTCTCGCCGACGGTTCGCGTCTGGCATTTCTCGCGATCAAAGATTGCGAGAAAGAGCTCGATCAGATCGAGCGCAAGATTGACGAGCAACTACCCGAAGCCATCACCCGCGTAGGGGAATCCAAGGCGCGCCAGTTGCTGGCGTGTTTGAAGTTCATCACCGACCTCGAACGCATTGGAGACCTCGCCTACAATGCGGTCATGCAGTTGCAAGCGCGCCGCGAAAAATTACCGGCGGCGGATTCGCGTCAGCTCATGGAGATGGCTTCTCTGTTGTGCGCAATGCTGGAGCAGGTTCATCAGGGCTTCATTAAACGAGACGTGTCGTATGCGCAAACCGTCCTGCAATCCGATCCGGAAGTGGACCGCCTGTGCCATTCCTTGTTTCACCGGCATCTGGCCGAGCCCAACAGTCCCAGCGGGCAGAAGAATTTTGACATCCTACTCGCCGCCCAGGCGCTGGAGCGCGTCGGCGATCACGCCAAAAATCTCGCGGAAGAACTCTATAGTTTAGCCGAAGGCCGCTCGCTGCGGCACAATGCCAGAAAGCTTTACACCGCCTAGCCCCTGCAGTGCTTGGCAGAATCAGTATGCCCAGTACGGCCCAGTTCCGCCCGGCGTGCTCTGGCCATCGATGGCCGTATACACATTGCGCCCGTAGAAAAACGGCAAGCCCCAATCGAAAGCACCTATAGAACTAGGCCCGGCCAGTTGCCCAAGTACAGCCTCGTCCGGGAGGTCGTCGGCATTGGCCACGCTGAAGTTAACCGTGCCCGTGGGTGTTCCGGCATATCCCGCATTGGTGGCCGATAGATTCTCGGTCGAGAGCGGACAGTAGAAGGAAGGGTCATCGGAACAGACTCGTATTGAGGTGTCTGGGAAAAAGAATCCATTAGAGCCACTGTCAATGAAGCTCTCGTTGTATGCCACTGTGTTGAAAGTGGTGGTGAAGTCTCCTGCTAAGTTTCCTGTTGCGTCTAACGGGTAGACAGTCGCCCCGCTTAGTCCATTGTTGGACTGCGTTCCAATACCGAAAATGAGCGAACCACTCAGACTCGCCTCAGGTCCGCTGACCGCGGGCAGTTCAATAATGACTCCATTATTATCCGCCGAAAAAAGCGCGACAGGGTTTTGCACCTGCTGAGCTAAGCTTTCCGCGATCTCCGAACAGCCAGACGCCGGACACTCCCAATAGATGGGAGTCGACGATCCACTACACCCTTGGCCGCAGTCCTGCACAAAGCTACCTACGCCCAGAATGCCATTCGCGCCCAAGTCCGGAAGCGTTTCTTGAGGGCTTCCGAAATCTGCGCACGCCGACGGAGTGGGAAAGTCCGAGCCACTGATCACCTGAATCGCCACCGAACTCGCCTTCTCTCCGGCAAGCTCAATGTCTGCCGTCTGCACTGGGCCCCAGAGATAAGTGCTTATAAAAGGGAGACACTCGACCACCGGGTCACCGCCCGCTGTCTTCTGTTGCGGCAGCCCAATCGCCAGCGCGGAGGAAAGCAGTCTGAGCCCCGACGACCCGGTATCTACCAGCACACCGTCCACGGTTTGACAGGCGGAGGTGCCGGGTACGCATACCGTCACGCTCGTAAATGCGCCGTTGGAATAGAATCCGGCTGGCCCGGCATTTACCGTAATCGCTTGCACGTTGGAGGCTGTCGGGGGCGGTGGCGTCGAGGACGACGACCCACTGCTTCCTCCGCATGACGCCGCGAACAGCAGGGCTCCGCAAGTTGTGATCGTCAGGATTCGATTCCGGCCGGTCAAATTTATTTTTGTTCTCACGCGGTTCATCGGATTGCCTCCGCACTGACGCCCTGCGGCAGCATGTCCGGGATATAGGCCTGGCCCGCGAACGACCGCATGTGTCCGCCCGCGTGCACGACGAGTCCGGGCTGCTTAATCACCAGTGGCCTCCGCCCCGCATGCGTGGTTGCCTGCGCCTGCGCAGCCTGCTGGTATTGGCCGAAATAGTTGCCTAGTATTTGGCGCATGTCCGGAGGCCACGGCCCTTGCCAAGCCACACCGAACACCTTCCCCGAAGTTGAGGAAACGTACTCGCGCACGATGATCCCGGTCGGAGCTTGAATTTCGTGGACGGTATAGGCTTGGGCTGTCGTGGTGCGCAGACTGGCTTGCATGTAGGCTTGGTCGGCCTGCACCGAACTCGCGTCCCCACCCAGTTCGGCAAAGGCGGGCAAGGCAATCATCAGGATCGCTGCTCCAAGAATTGCTGCACCAAGGATCAATCTCAAGGCGAGGTTAGGACGTGGGAAACGCCCGTAGGTCACCGAAAATACACTCACTGGAAGAATCCTTCTGGCCAGAACGCCGGTTGCTGACGAGCTACAAAACTCCCACTGTTTAGATTGTGCCGTGGTGTCTGGGGTTGTGCCGTTGAAGGTAAGAGTTTGTAAAGAAAAGTAACGACCTCTTTAGGGCGCCCTCCGCTTGCCTTAATGAAAATCGTGCGACGCAGTTTCTGCTCGCGTAACGCGGAGCGGCAAAACTTTTTCCGCCCGGATGTGAATCACGTTGTCCTGATTCTGCAGAATTCCCTCGATCATCAGGAAGCGCTCGGAAATCAGCAGCGCTCGATTCTCCTGCAGCAGATCGGGAGCAACGATCGCATTGGCGATCCCCGTTTCATCTTCCAGGCTCATGAACATCATGCCCTTTGCCGTCCCCGGACGCTGACGGGCAATCACGCATCCGCCGATTCGCAATCGGCGTCCATTAGGCAGGCGCGCCAGATCGCAAGCGCGATATATCCCCATCTTTTTCATCTCCGCCCGGCGGTACTGCATGGGATGAGGCCCAACCGTCAGCCCGGTAGCGCGAAAATCCGCCGTCAATCGCTCTTCATCCGTCATGGCCGCCAGCGGAGATTCCCCATCGATTTCCGGCAACTCATCCAGCAAAGGCCCCGTCCGGCGCACCGCGCGCTCCACCTGCCAAAGCGCATCGCGGCGATGAAAGATCCTTTCACCACCGAGACACAGAGGCACAGAGAAATTCTTTCCATTGCTCTTCTCTGTGTCCCTGTGACTCTGTGGTGAATCCCCAATTGCATTCAGCGCCCCAATCTCCGCCAGCGTCGTCAACTCATCCTTGCGCAACTCGGGCACGCGGCGAGCCAGATCCTGCACCGAAGCAAACGGGGCCAAGCTTCGCTCCCGAACCAGCGCCTGCCCCGCCGCTTCGCGCAACCCGCGAGCATATTTCAGCCCAAGACGCACAGCAAGAATGTCGATGCCCGGCAAGGTATCGCTCCTACTGGCCACTGGCCGCTGGCCACTGGCAACTGTTTCTAAACTGCACTTCCAATCCGACCGCGTCACATCCATCGGCAGCACTTTCAATCCGTGACGCTGCGCATCTTTCACAATCGTCGAAGGGTGATAAAAACCCATCGGCTGATTATTCAGCAGTGCCGCCGTGAACGCTGCCAGGTAATGGCATTTCAAATAAGCGCTGGCATAGGCAATCAGGGCAAAACTGGCGGCATGAGATTCCGGAAATCCATAAAGAGCGAATGAAGTAATCGATTGGATGATCTGTTCCTGCGTCTCACCGAGGATTCCGTTGCGCGTCATGCCGGCGCGCAGTTTTTCTTCGATCACCTTCATCCGCGCCTCGGAGCGTTTGAAGCCCATGGCGCGGCGCAACTCCTCCGCTTCGCCGCCCGTAAAGTTGGCGGTGATCATGGCCATGCGCAGCAACTGCTCCTGAAACAGCGGCACGCCCAGCGTTCGGCCAAGCACCGTTTCAAGCGACGGATGCGGATACGTGACCGCCTCTCGACCCTGTCTTCGCTTGAGAAATGGATTGACCATATTCCCCACGATCGGTCCCGGCCGTATGATCGCTACCTGCACCACGATGTCGTAAAATTTCGTTGGCTTCAGGCGCGGCAGGCACGCCATCTGCGCCCGGCTCTCGACCTGGAACATTCCTACCGTGTCGGCTTTTTGCAGCGTGGAATAGACGACGGAATTGTCGGGCGGAAGATGCGCCAGATCCACCTCTTCGTGATAATGATCGCGAATCAGTTCGAGAGAATCTTTCAAAGCCGCCATCATGCCGAGGCCCAGCAGATCGACCTTGACGATGCCCATGTCGGCGCAGTCTTCTTTATCCCACTGCACGACTACGCGGCCCGGCATGGAAGCGGGTTCCAGCGGGACGACCGAATCAAGACGCCCCTCACAGATCACCATGCCGCCCGAATGCTGCCCTAAATGACGCGGCAGATCCTGCGCTGCCAGGCACAGCTCGAAATATTTACGAATCCGCGGATGCGTAAGATCGAGCCCGGCATCGCGCAGACGGCGGTCAAGCGCATCATTCTCATCTTTGAACTCCCAAGTTGCGACCGCCGCTGAAATTCGCTGCAGCGTGTCCTCGTCGAATCCCATCACCTTGCCCATTTCGCGCGCGGCCATGCGATTGCGATAGGTGATCACGTTGGCGGTCATGGCCGCTCCGCGCTGTCCATAACGCTGGTAGACGTATTGGATTACGCGCTCCCGCTCGTCGCCACTGGGCAAATCGAGATCGATGTCGGGCCACTCGCCGCGTTCTTCGGAAAGAAATCGTTCAAACAATAATTCCATGCCGATCGGATCCACCGCCGTGATGCCGAGCGAGTAGCAAACCGCGCTGTTGGCGGCCGATCCGCGGCCCTGCGCCAGAATTTTCTGTTCACGGCAGAAGCGCACCAGATCCCAGACAATCAGAAAGTACCCGGCAAGCTTCAGATGTTCGATCAGATTCAACTCGCGCTCGATCTGCCGGCGCGCGCGCTTCTTCAACTCCGCATCCACTCGCCCATACCGGCTCTGCATTCCTTCCCGCGTGCGCTCCCGCAGAAACGACATCATGGTTTCCCCCTCCGGCACGGGATAGCGCGGGAACTCATATCCAAGATCGTTAAGTGTGAATCCAAGCTTTGAAGAAAGTTCAGCCGTATTCGCGATAGCGTCGGGAACATCCGCAAAAAGCGCTCGCATAGCCGCGGGGGATTTGAGATAACGCTCCGCATTGCGCGCCAGCAAACGCCCGGCAGTGGCCAGCGTGCGATGATGCTGCAACGCGGTGAACGCATCCGCCAACTCGCGCTCCCGAGGCGTGGCGTAGTTCACGCCATTGGTCGCGAGTAGCGGCAACTGCAAAGCTTCCGCGATCTCGATCGCAACCCGGTTTCTGTACTCTTCTTCGCGATGAAAATGTCGTTGCAATTCGACGTAAACATTGCTTGGGCCAGAAGTAGAATGGCCAAAAATCTCCGTCAGCCGCTTCACCGCTTCGAATGCCGCTTGCGGCCCACCTTGCCTGAGCGCCGCAGCCAACGGGCCTTCTTCTCCGCCGGTGAGGCAGATCAAACCATCGGCGTGCTCGATAAAATCGAGATCTGAAGCGCAGGCTCCTTCTTTGCGCCCAACCCGCAATTTCATTTTTGTAATCAGGCGGCAGAGATTTTGATATCCAGCGCGCGAAGCAACCAGCAGCGGGAGCCGAAATTCACCACGGAGCTGCGAGCTACGAGCTGCGCGCTGCGGGCAACCAGTTTGCTCGAAGCTCGCAGCTCGTAGCTCGCAGCCTGAAGGGTGTCTCCGTGGTGAAAACGCAGTGCACGTCACTTCCGCCCCAATATGCGCCTTGATCTCCGCCTTCTTGGCGGCGAGATGGAAGCGCGGCGAGCCGTACACTCCGTCTCGATCGAGTAATGCCATCGCCGGCATTCCGAGGTTCGCGCACACCGCGATCAGTTCCTCGGGAATAGAGGCTCCTTCGAGGAAGCTGAACGCAGAGCGGGAATGGAGTTCGGTATACATCAGTTGCCAGTTGCCAGCTTCCAGTTGCCAGTTGGTTTGACTGGGAACTGGCAACTGCCTTAGTCGTACATTCCTTCTACGAACCAGTTTCCACTTAGCTTGTCCTGCACTAAGCGATACAACACGAGCCTAGTTGCCGGTTGCCAGTTGCCAATTGTCGGTTCTCTTTCATTAGACTGGCAACTGGGCACTGGCAACTGGCAACTGCTCTCGGCGGGCACGGCGATGTCCCACTCCTCGCGCGACCAGCCTTCCTGTTCCGACCAGTCGCCGGAAGAGCGCCAGGGGCCGGCGGTCCAGACGATTTCGCCGGCAATGTCCTCGCGCTCGAGGCATCGCATCCGCACCGGCTTTGCTTCGCGCAAAGTAATGCTCGCGCCGAGCGGCGGACGAAACAGGCGCAGAGCGATTACAGCGCTCATTGTTTCTTTTGCGTTTTCCTCAAGCCTTTCTCCGACTTGGCATGCGCTGTCATTTTCTTGCATGGACTTATCCTTCTTTCGATTTCCAGACTGGTTCACTTCATGTTTAACTTCGGGCTCTCCGGGCGCGAAGTGCCGCAGCGCAAACGCGCCTTCACGATGTGTATCCAGTAATTCCACTGACCCCACTCTGCTCTCACCGACTATGCCTGCAATGCGCGCCAGCGTTAGCTCCAGTTTTTCGGGCTCGGGAAAAACCGGCTGGAACAGTCCACTCTGCAGGGCCCGCGGGGGTGCCGGATCGGCCGACAAATGAATCTTCACGATGGGCGCTCCTGGCGGATGCGCCTGCAAGTCAAGCTGCAATAATTTAAGAAACACTTTCGCGTCCAGCATGGGCGCCGGCAGCCGCAGCGTGCGAGTGAACGTCTTGGGAGAGGATGCGCAAGGATTCGGCTGTGTCGCTCTTAGTTCCAGATTCAGATGCAACTCCTGTGCTGCCAGCGCGCGCGCTCTCAATCGCGCGCACACTTGCTCCAGCATGCGGTTCAGCAAAAACGCCAGCGGTTCCAGCAGCACGATGGGATATTCCAGCTCCACACTCTCGGCAAAAATCAGCCGGGGTTCCAACACGCGCAAGTTGCGCGACGCCGCGCCCCGCGTCAGTTTTTGCAGATGGAGTCCTTGCTGTCCCAGGCGCTCGCTGATCGGAACTTCGGGAAGAGCCGCCAGCGCACGCAGCTTGCGGATGCCCCAGCGATCAAACGTTTCCACCCAGCGCGCGGCCTCCTTCGCATTTGAAGAAAAACTGGAAGAAAAACTTTCCAGCAGCACATCCACCGGCAGATCTCCCAGCCGCTCGGCTTCGCGCCCTTCGGGAATCAAGGTCACGCCAGGAAAACCGCGGGCGGCGAGCAATGCAGTATCCGGATTCGCGGCCACGGCAAGGTTCGCTTCCAGTCCCATCTGAGAAACCCGCTGCGCCAAATCGCGGGCAATCTTGGGCAGCGGACCCAGCAACGGCTCGAGCCCGGCAAGGTTCAGAAGCACGGCGCTGGGCGCCGTGTCTTCCACTTCCGGAGAAAACGATTGCGCACAATCCAGCAGCGCAGTGTGCGCCGACGTCTCCTGCGATTCAGAACGCGCGCGCAGCACTAGGTTTCCCCACGCTTCGAGTTGCGACTTGGTTGCGCCTATCTCCACGCCCGTTTGCCGCGCTCTTTCGTTGAGCGCCACCACCTTCTCCAGCGGAGGCCGTCCGGTGAGCACCGCGACAGGGTGGGCGCGCAACTCTGGTTCAAAGCGAATGATCGCTTGTACAGAAAAATCGGGGATGAAGATGCAGGCAAACATGGAGCAGATCTCAAAAAGTTCTCAGTTCCCGGTTCTCAGTTCTCAGACTCGATCTCCTTACCGTAGAGACGCGGTTTGCCGCGTCTTCGGAGACGGGGCAAGCCCCGTCTCTACGGGCGGAAGTATGTCCCCGGCTGGCCGGCCGTCCCTACGCAAGCTCGGGCTGGACACTATCCCGCCCATGCGGCTCGACTCTTGAAACTTGCCGTCGATTGCACCGGCTTGCGTTCTAATTTTCTTTCCAAGCGCGAGCACAACAACTCGGCAGTGATCTCGAATTGATCCAACAATTCCGAATGCGGCAATTCCGAATGCAGCGGCGGATTTCCTGAGACCTGAGAGCTGGCACCCGACACCTTCACCAGCATCGACGAGCAACTCCCTGCAATCGGCTGTTGTTCCAGAACCAGCAGCGCCGTTGGCGTATGCTCAATCGCGCGGCGGAAGCGGAACCAGGATGCCAAAGGAATTCGCCGCGCGCTTTGCACCGGAACATCTCCGAGATCGAGAGCGATCATTCCGAAACCGTTGCTGTGCAGGAGCAGATCGGTGACTTTCAGCATTTGCGCCAGTTGCGATTCCCAGCGCCGGCCTTCCGGATTTTTCCATCTCGAAAAATTCCCGCGTTGCAGGCCTCGGCTGCCCTCAGCGGCTAAAGCCGCCGATGATTGTGCGGGACTTACGGTACCCATTCGACTACGCTCAGGGCAGGCTCTGTCGTGCCTTTCCCGAAAACCTTGCGGTATGCCTGAAGGCATACCCTCATGCGAATCTTGCGGCTTGCCTGAAGGGAATGATGCCTGAGATGAATCGCCTGTTTTTCCACGGCCGGTAAGCGCAGCTGAAGGATGTTTGCGCGATGGATATTTTTCTCCGCAGCGCACCCACAGCAAACGGCTCATCTCCATGCCCGCGGCCGCCGCCGATGCCGGATCGAAGGCATCGCTTGCATCCACCAGTGCGCAAACTTCTCCTCGCTCGGTGGCGCGGGCCAGCGCGAAAAGCAACACGCTGGTTCTTCCCGATGAGGCCGTGCCGCAGATTTCCGTGAGGCAACCGCGGGCCAGACCGCCGGTCAGTAAGTCCAATTGCGGAATGCCGCTCGACACCATTTCCGGCGCCGGACGCACCTCGAGGCGCGAAGCGGGAACGACCGCTGCCAGCTTTGGGATGGCGCCGACCCGGGCCAAAATCTCCGCGGTCGAGCGCGGAGAAGACCGCGGAGAAAAAATAAAAGGGCGGCTCATGGCCGCCGATGAAAAAACCGGAGAGGCAGACATACTTTCTCACATTGTCAGGGAACACGGGGCGGATCAGCCGGGCGAGCCGTTGAAGATTCTCTTTTTATTCGCCTTAATGAGTATCCCATCTCCGGCCTGCTGTTGTCAAGAAGGTTCGTTCAGAATCATGTCTAGCACTGCAACTTGAAGATTTAACAATGAATTGCGGAAAATTTTCGGGCGCGAAATCACCTTGCGAAGCGGTGGTTAGAACGAGCTTTTGTTATAATCGGATTTCATCGCAATCCACCGCCGTGGCGCTATCGTCTAGGGGTTAGGACGGAAGATTCTCAATCTTCAAACCCGGGTTCGATTCCCGGTAGCGCTACCATCCTTTCTTTTACAGCCAAACAGAGGTGTTAGCACAGAAGTTTGTTCAGTTCCAGCGTTTTGGAGGCATAATTCAGGCAGGAGTGTGCCTATGCCTCACAAGCGCAAAGCGTGGATTCAGAAGCGCGTGAAGATCAATGGAGCGTGGTGTTCGCGGCCCGCTGAGCAGGTGAAGTCTCTCACCGGCATCTATGTCGTCTGCCACTGGGAGAATGGACTGCTGGTGCGTCGTCCGGTTGGGACTGACCTTCGTAAAGCCGAGCACGAGCGCAACCGCCAGAACATTATTCTGAACGCCAGAGCAGCCGGGATCACCACGGACACTACCGATGCACGGCATTCGCTCAGTGTTGCGATAACAGATTACGTTGCCTTTCTCAGACGCCGACGCCTCACCGACAAATCCATCACCGCCATCGAAAACATACTGGAACTCCTACCACAGAAATATCTGGAGGACATCACCCAGATTGCCGTGGCTGGTGATTTCGTAGACAAACTCCGTGCTCAAGGGCTGGCGGATCAAACCTGCTACGACCGCTATATGAAGGTGGTCAGTTTCCTGAAGTGGTGCGAGAAGACCTACGGCGTCAAGCGCGTGGCTGAAATGAGCGATGGTCCACAGAAGCCAAAACACAGTGGAGATGCTGGCACCAACCGCGATCCGTACACGCCTGAGCATTTGAAGGGACTGGACAAGGCCAGCACCACAGAGGAACAGTTGTACTGGAAGTTCTTGCTCATGACTGGAGCACGCGAACGCGAAATGACGACGTGCGAGTGGGCTGATCTTGATTTGGATGGCCGCGTCTTCCACGTCCGAGCAAAGCCAGGTTTCGTTCCGAAGGGCAAGAGAAACCGTGACGTTCCCTTCCCGAAGGAGTTGGCAGACGCTCTGGCGACGCGGAGAGAGCGTAGCAACGGTTCTACGTTAGTGTTTGGCAAAGACGGGCGAGTGCAACGCCATATCATTCGAATCTTGAAAGCGCGAGCGAAGGAAGCGAATCAGAATCCTGACGATTTCTTCCTGCACCGCTTCCGCCACACAGCGGCCAATCGCTGGCTCCGAGCGGGCATCGACATTGCTACTGTGAGCAATTGGCTCGGGCACACTTCGCTGGAGACCACGAAGTTGTATCTGAAGGCGATCCAGCAGAAGTCTCCAGCCACACAGAGACTGGTGGATCGAGTTTGGAAGTCCTAAAAGACACGGTCGGGCAAGGCCGCGAAGGGTTTCATGCCGAGCATGGCCCGACCAGAATCTCTCGACTGGCATCTGGAACTTGGTTATCACCTTCATCATGGCCAGTCCAAAATTTACTCCGGTCGGGCCACAAGATAGATGGGTATCATGAATAAGCTGGTCCCGACCGGAATCTCTTTACGCCTTCGCTGACATCGCTTTCGTTTCCGCTTTGTACACCGCGATGGCTTCATCTTCCAGCTTGCGCAGCAGAGCCTTGACCTTGTTCAAATCGGCTCCCATTGCCTTGAAGCGATGCACGGCATACTTCGCTGACTGCATCAGCTGCTCTGCGATCTCCTCGAACTCATCACGCTTCATCGTCCGAACAGCCACGAGTCCTGATCCACCACTCTTGTACAACATTGTGGGAAGCGAAAGTGGGATCGGCTTGCCACCGTTGACCGCTGGCATGCTTACGACGACACGAGACGCTGTGTAGAGAATGTTGGCGATCTGCGTCATCACGCCAGTGAACCAGTTCTGGGCAACGTCGCTGTAGTCCACCGCGTGTCCACCGTTGCTGGTGAGATCCCAAACTGCGAAAGAAAGAACGTCACTGACGTTCACAACGTTTCCAGCTGCGTCATGGATGTCCGCTCCACCGCGCTTGACGAGACCAGCCTTCAGCATCTGAGCGACATATTTCAGAGCCTTGCGTCTGCCCAGTTCCTTGGACATGACCACGATTGCAGCTTCGCGAGTCTTCGGAGCGTGTCCAGCTTCCTTCCAGGCTGTCCATTTTGCGACGCAGCCCTGGCGATACTTGGTCAAGTTACCTTTCATTGTGTTCCTCCTTAGAATTCTGGTCGGGCAATCTCGAAGTGGTGAACATTCCCACCGGTGGCTCGACCATTCTGACTGGCATCAACATGGTGGGTGTCATCATGTAGTTGGCCAGTCATAAATTTGCTCGGTCGCACTCCTGCGATGGGTTTCACTCCAAGATTGGCCGTCCCGAGTCACACTTTCTCTACCGCCAGTTTCTGGTATTCGACAAAGAATTCGCAGAGCACGTCCTTTATCACGCGGCGGAGTGCTCGGTTGATCGAGTGGCCCACTGGAGTACCGCGCTGGAGTTCTTCCTCTTTGTACGCGTTGAACACTGGTGACCACCTGACGTTCTTCGCCTTGATGATGGAATTCTCAGCCCACATCCTCAGACACGACTTCAAGGTAGGATTCCAGTCCATCGCCTGCCCGCGTGTCGGCTTCGCACTCTTCCCGTTGACCACGTGGAAGCCTGAGTAGTGCCATAACGAGGAGACTCGCGGGAAGCGCGACGGATCACCGAGAATTGCAATCACCTTCGCCTCAGTCTTCCAAGCCACCTTCTGTTTCATCACTGTGTGGAGCACCTGGCAGGCTGGGATTTTCGAGGCAAGCTTGTCGATTTGTAGATCGAGCTTCACCGTCTCACTCGAAGCTTTCTGCGACGCAGCGTGGTCCTCAGCGATGTGGGCGTATGCCTCTTTCAACCACGTCGGCTGGTGTTCGGGATCGACACCGTACCTCTTCGCCACCGAATCCAGTTTCTGCAACTGCACCTTTCTTATGTCGATAAGAACATCGCGGCGAGCGACCAACTCCTTCAGCTTGGTAACGTTTGCGCTGAGTGGCCGGTACAGCCGGAACTGTTTGTCAGGGAGCGCGGCCATGGCCTTGACGATTTCCTCGCTCGGTAGGTCTTTCTCGATGCCGGTGCTGTGCCAGTGAGGATAGCGAATTTCGAGACCTTGTTTAGCGAACGCTGACAGAACGCTTTCGCAGATGCCATAGTTGGTGACGCGCAGGAGGAAGGCACCTGGCTTCTGGCACAGCTTCTGGAGGAACTTCGCTCGACCTTCATCGGAAAGCTTCTGATACTTCCCATTCATCATGACATGGATGGCTGGGTCGCCTTCGCATCTTCCCTTGAAATCCTGATGCATGGTTACGACAACCTTGGGTTTCATTGTGGTGCTCCTGTTGGAGAATCCCGGTCAGGCAGTTCACTCATGGGGTTCACACCCGCCTTGGCCCGACCGGAGACTTCTCTCAGCCGATGACCTACGAGCCTCCCGCCTATACGGTCAAGCCTCCATAGATGGCTATATCCCCTCGCTCGTGTGCACCTTAATAGTGGGTACTTTCCCGACCTTTGGTATGAGGCCATCGGCAGATTCGTCGTGTCGTATCTGCCTATAGGAGACACGATCTCCTTGTCAGCCGGTATGTAAAGAGGCTGACAAACTCCGAAGCCGGAATGAGATTGCCCGAGAGGGAAAGTCGGTCAAGGGGAAAGCGGGAAAGCGCGAGGGAGCCTGGTGAAAATCCAAAAGCTACTTCGATGCGGAACCCGAAAAGCGAAGGCCAGGAAAAAGAACTACAAGCAAAAGTTTTCCCGACTACCTTCTACAAACCGCACAAACAACTGCAAGCAAATTCCGAAATTCACGACCTCAAAATTCAAAAAGGAGAACCACAATGGCGAACCAAAGCAAACTTCAAACTTCAACTTTCGTAGCGGTCTCCACCAAAAACCTACAGCGCGGTCTCGTGAAAGAAATGGGTGACTTTGCTGCTCGAAGGCGCACTGTGACTTTCACGGATTTCGTCGACGCCTTCTGTGGTCGCCAGTTCAACGGAAAGAAGGTCAACCAGCACCAGCTGCGTCGCCACCTGTCGTGGATGAAATCACACGGCGTGCTCAAGGCCGCTGCGAAAGCGATGGCTGCGAAAGCAGGCCGCTGATGGCAAACTCTGGGACGTTTGTTGATCTGGGTCAGGAAAGCACCATCCTCGACTACATCACGCAGCAGCAGGTAAAGCGTGAGCGTGGTAGAGACAACTGTTCCGCTCTGGTTGCCAGTCTCGATGCAGGCCAGAGAAACGCGCTCAAACTATTGCTCCTGAGCCGCCACGGTCAGGACGATTTACGCAAGGCTCTCGGCATTCAGCCAGTGGCGGAATGTGGTCACTGTCCGAAGGCGGAAGCCGAGCGATACGAAATGTTGGGTCGCACCGGACGCACAGCTGAACTGTTCAAGAAGGAAGACCAGCAGTGAACTCCGTTTGGGTTCTGTGGTGGGAATTCAAAGGGAGAAATGAAAATGAAATCGTATTCTGCAAAATCGCTCGTAGTCCTTGTGATGTTCGTGTGCGCGGTCTCCGCGTTCGCCAAGAAAGACAAACCAGCCTACCAAGTGGGTGTGTTTCAATCGAGCACGCAAGTCAGCGATGGAACCTACTCCAGCGCAAGCTGTGGCTCCTTCGGCTGCAGTGGATCGGCCTACTCTGCTGCTCACAACGTCCACATGGTCACGACACCAGAAGGTTTGTACTCCATCGAGGCTCCGATTTCGGTGGCTGGCACCTTCCTGGCTGGCTGGGCTTCAGGCGGACACGCACCCACAATTCACAAAGCTTGGTTCATGGACAGCCTGCACGAAGGCGACAAGGTACTGTTCAGCGCGGAGTGCAATAAGCACAACCGCTGCACCATCCGCATGCCGAATCCCGACAAGCCAGAGAAAGAATTCGTAACGGAAGGCTTCTTCTTCCCGACCATTGCGAAAACCAACGCTACCTCGCTCTGTGGCACAGGCAGGCTCACACCGGCAGTGGAGGCACAGATGTGTAGCTCAACTCCGGCTCCAGCAGCCACTTCCGTGATTGCTCCCACGCCAGAGCCGACTCCGGTAGTCGCTCCAGAAATGACCAACCAGGAGAAAGCCAGCGTGCAGGCCACTCCGGCAGAAATGAACGATCCACGCATAGCGCGGCTGAAGGTGATGTGTGAGCAAGGCCTTGTCGATGCTTCGATGCGCAAGTTGTCGTGCGATCTGTATGGCTTCAGCTACCCTGGCACGACCACACCAAAGGCCTTAGAGCCAGCGCAGCCTGTTTCGGAAGGACAGAGCGTGGAAAGTTTGGGAGACGCAGCGAAGCGCATCAAGCAACATGAAGCATGCCTGAAACTCGCAGCGGACAACCCTTCCGTCGTCTGCAAGTGACTCCGGTTATTGGCTGTCTCCTTGGGTTCCGTGGTAGGAATCTCAATAGGGGAAAACAATGAAAAGGCAAACACTTCTACTGATCCTGCTCGGTGTTGTGTCGCTGGTTTTCATCGCCCTGCTGTATGGAGTCAGCGATTCTCCCAAAACAGTGGATCAGAAGGAATACAAACGGTGCGTGGATGACTTCATCAGGGTCAAGGGTTATGCAAGTGATACTGACAGAGCATTTTGTGAGACAGCATCCAAGCATTAAAGACACTTCCCTCGCGTCCTACAGGGCCACCTTCGGGTGGCCTTTTTTATTGTCAGAAGTTTGCCCTGCTCACCATCACGTCATCGAAGTCTGGGTCGTCCACACTGATGACGAACTGGTCGAGGATCATTGGGTCGGTGCGGTAAAGGTGTCCGTGCTTGCGTTTCTCGCGCTTGCTCAAGCCCTGCTCGCTCGCACTGGCCTTATTGATCAGGCCGTAGAGGTACGATCCCAGTGCGAGTTCACTCGGCTCCTTCGACAGCAACAATTTCTTCGAAGCGCGGCTGATGGAGCGACGGATTTCAGGTCGATGAACACGGTACACTTCTGCCACGCGCTGGAAGTTGCGCGTCTGCGCATAAGCGAAGATCAGCGCGGACAGTGAGAAGATGTGATCCTCCTGCATTGAATTTTCAAGCAGAGCATCCTCCAGCCCAGCCTTCTTTAGAATCTTATGCATCTGCTCGCGGCTTGGCTGGCCACCGAACAGAATGAGCGCAGCCAGCTTCTGTTCCGCCATGCGGATGCGGTATGACTCGATGGTTTGCGTAGAGCGGTTGATGATGGCGAGACAGGTTTGGGTTTTCTTCAGCAGGTAGTATGAGAACAGAAGTTCCTGATCGATCTTGGACAGTTTGTGGACGAGGCGAAGGAATTTGTCGAAGTTGTCGGTGATGAAGGTGACGATGTCGCTGTCAACCAATTCCTCCTGCGTCTCCAGTGAGAGCATGGTGGAGGCTTCGAGACCTTCTTTCCAATCAACGAGTGCGCGTTGGGCAACGATTGCTTCGAAGAATTGGGAGTTCTCAGCCATCCAATCTATTACCGAGCAGGCTTACAGGTGCAATCAGCAGTCAGCTTCTTGCACGTGGCGCAACGCTGACCAGTGGCGATCTCCCACTGCTGGTCTGTGATCCCACGTTTGCCATTGGAAGGCAGAGTGAATTTCTTTTGCTGATAGAGCATACAAATTATTACTTGGTTTGAACCTTGATGACTTCGAGGTCAGTCAGGATCTTAGCCTGGACACGCTCGTCTTCTTTGATGTGGTCGTGGAAGTCATGTTGCATCAACTGTACGCTGGCTGTGAACTCGCGCTGTGTCCCCATGATCTCCTTGCCAGAGGTAGCCAGATCGGTGAGTGCTGTGGTGGCACTCTGAAGCGAAAGGCGCACTTCTTCCAAGTGGCCTTCGAGCAGTTTGTCCAGCCAATTCTTCACTAACTTGAGGAAGATGCCTCCGATGGTGAGAGCCGGGAGCCAGTACTTCGCCAGTTCGTAGTAGTCGATCGGTGTCATCAGCAATCCTCACTCTTGTGCCGGGAAGCCAGCTTAGCTCAGCAGATATTCCCACCAGTGAGCGAGAGTTGGCGAGCCACCATCCTCGCGTGCACCGTAGAAAGCTCCAGGCTGCACGAAGATGGCGCAGTTGCGTTTGTTTGTACTGTTGTTCGACATCGTGGTCTGATCAAACGGCAAGAAGGAGATGACAACACTCGCGTCCAGAATGAAGGAGCCTGTCTGCGTCGGGTTGGTTCCCACCGAGATGAACAGGTCTTTGCTCTGATTGTTCGTGACCACCGCATTCGCAGACCAAGATGCATTGATGTTCAACTGCCGCTGAGCAGCAGTGACGGACGTTGCTGCGAGATCAGCTGACTTCACTGCACCAAACGGCAACGTGTACTCGTTCCACTTTTGAACACTCGCGCCTGAGCAGGTCACTTCATAGTAGTGGTTGTTTGGCACCATCATCCAGAATGTATGACTGCCGGTGTTCACTCCTGATGCTTGGTACACCACGTCGGAAGGCGAAGCACCAGAGTCGCTGATGCCTTGCACGAGCGTACCGCTGCCAACACTCGATAAGTCAACCAGCACAAGCATCGCAAAGCCAGTTGTGTTCTGATACACCGAGCTCAGCGAGCGGCTTCCAGAAAGGTCACCGGATGCTGTCACGTTTCCCGAGAGAATCTGTAGCTCGCTCCACGAGATGTTGCTGCCACCGCTCTGTGTGAGCTCATAGTAGTCGTTGTTCTTCACAACGAACATGAAGTTCGCGCCGAATCCACTTTGATTATATTGATCTAACACCACAGTCGTCGGTGTGGCTGAGGAATCTGTGACTGCCTGAAGGTTGCCATTGTTGCCCACAACCCAACCGTACACGAACATGTCGTGGCCGCTCGTGTTCTGATACACCGTGTTCATCGCACGTTGGGAAGTCGTGTATGGCGTATCTGTGAATAATGACGTAGCTCCACCGCTGCCTGCAGGTCCGGTTGGTCCGGTGGCTCCCGTGGCTCCCGAGCCTGTTGCGCCAGTCGCACCAGCAGCTCCCGTGGCTCCCGTCGCTCCTGCTGGCCCTGGCACGCCAACAAAGTTGACGTTCGCACCATCGCAATACACCATGATGAACTGCTCGGTTGCGCTGTATGGGATCGTCACAGTTCCGCCTGGAGGCGAGCCACCAGCGGTCGTGATGATGAGGTTGTGGCCACCTGTGGTGTTGTTCCAGAACGCGTACAGCTTCCTGTTGTCTGGGATGATGATGTGCCGGTCAGCGGTCAGCGTGCCGGTGAACTCATAGAAAAGATCGGATGCTTCGCTCGGGACAGCCAGAACATTCAGCGTGTAGTCGGCATCGCTCATCGCCTTGGTGAACAGGCCACCGAGAGCGGCATCGATGAGAGTCATCGCATCATTGTGCGTGACCTCTGGCGAGGCTTGGTTGGTGGCGATTAATGGCCATCCGTAATTGGGTGTAGTTGGCATCGTTGCTCCTGTCTTAAATTACTGCCGCAGCCGGGAACCCTCTCCCTACTTGAGCGGAAAGTTGGTAGATCCTGACACTGACTGGATTTCCTGGCGTGAAGCCATCACCCGTTTGCTGAGCAGCCGTGTATGAGGCAGTCGGGTTTCCATCGCCATCGTATGTCCCTGGCGTCCACGCGATAGTGCGCTTGACCGTGAAGCCACTCAGGATGTCAATGCTGTACGCTTCGCTGTCCTCGTTGAGCGGAGTTGGACCGACCAGTCCTTGTCCACCATAGCGCGTGCGACGCACCCAGCCGATGGTCAGGTTGTTGGACATGTCGCGCGTGCCAGTCAGGTGCACCGGCATCGCTGGCTTCAGATCGTTGCCTTGCGATTCGAACATTGATGCGCTCACAGCGGTCGGGTCACCACCAGAAGTGACAGCCTTGTAGAACTCGTCCTTGCCGATGAAGCTATCTGGGAACGTATTACGCTGCATCACTGCAGGAGCCACCACGACCACTGGCTCGCCCAACGGCGGTGATCCAGAAGGAGCCGCGTGGCCAGTTGCGAATGGCTCGGTGTTCCTGCGTCCGCGAAGGAGCCGCGAGATGGTGAAGGTTCCGTCCATCTCTGGATGGCAGTCAGCGAACTGAATCAGCTCGTTGCCCACCAGCAGGATGTTCGCTCCGTTGAGCACATCCTCATCGCTCGCGCCAGCAAGAGTTCCCTTGACCATCGCGATGTTGAGCGTGCTGGTCGTGTCCCACACCCAGAAGTCTGGAGCGTCGGGCAGAGTGTCGGTGGCATAGCCGTACGCAATGCGCGTGGCCAGGGAGCCGAGTTGGGTGTAGAGCGAGCCTGTTGGCGACTGAAGGAGAACTCCTCCAGGCCATGTGACAGAGTCGCCAACCACTACCCAATAGAAGCCAGTGTGCAAGCGGTCCAAGCTGGCATCTGCATCCTGCAAGTACGGGATGTCGAAGATGAATACAACAGACGGTCCACCAGGAGGCAGAGCCACACCGACCACTCCACCTGGAGTCTGGCCCACTGCGCTGGTCGTGTAACCGTTGTCGTACTGCGAAACTCCGTTGGTCTGCAGTGCAAAGTTCTGACCGAAAGCCATCTCAGTCAAGCGCATCTGATAGACCACACCTTCGAAGGTGAACTCCAGCGTGTCGGTTGGATCGAAAATCCCATAGTAGGATTTCCAGAGGTTGATCTCGTATGGCGTGCGCTCCATCCAAGCAGTGAACAGTTGCAGCTCGGCCACCTGCCGCGCCATCGTCTCCGACATCGCAATTGGCAGCTCCACCTTGACTTGGTTGAGCGTCGTAACTACGCGGCTGCTGCGGAACTGTTGCTGTGATCCTTGCTGATAGTCGATGCTCGGATCGATGTATGTGACGATCACAATGCGTGGAGCATCCTGTTCCTGAGTGATGGTCTCCTTCAATTTCGATCCATCACCAATTAGTCCCAGATCATCCTCAGGAATGGTCAGAATGCTCGGGTGAGCACCACGGCGGATGAACTTCAGCATGTGGTCCGACTCACAGGAGTCAAAGAAGTAGGCCTTCTTCAGATCGTCGATCAAGCTGCGAGCATCCTTCTGCTCGGTGATCATGAACCCGAAAGGCTCAGCGATCGGAGTCGCTCCACCTGAGCTCACAGCGACCGGGAGCAGCGGTGACTGCACGCTACCCATCTTCCAGTTCAAGCAGAACGTGCGAGCGTCCACGTGGCAGGCATAGTCGCACTCGATGTTGTACACACCGACCTTCGGAAAGTTGACCACGAAGGTGGAGAGCGTGGAGCCAGTGTCGTGCTCGCCCATGTCGATGTTCTCGGCAAACATGATCGGATAGCCCTTAGCAGCAGTCTTGGTCTGACCGCGATTGATGACCATTGGGCCACTCACGCGAGTCGCGCCATTGCCGATGCCGATGATCACACCATCATTCGAGGAGCAGTAGAAGGTCTGGTTTCCTGCCACCGCCACGTTGATCTGGTGTGTGACAACCATGTCCCAGTTCGCTTGGCTCCAGCTTCCCACGTTGTTTGGAATCCACGGCACCACGGCTGTGCCGTCCCACGTTGCAGGGCCAGCTCCACCAGAGATCACTCCCACAATGGCCATCGGGATCAGATCGTAACTGGTCAGCGTGGTCCATCCAGGTAGGAACGATGTGTACGGAGAATGCGTGGCGTCCGCTGGATATGGGTTGAACAAGATGGACTGATTGTTCTTCATCTTGTATGTGAACTTCGGAGCAGGCAGAGGATTGCTGGAGCCGTCGCCAGGATAGTGGAAACCAAACGGTGAGCCGCATCCTGAGCCTTGATAGTAGTTAACCGTGCCACTGCCTTGCACGAGAGTAAGCGCAGGGATGCCGCTACCGTCCGACTGGTAAATGTCAGCCACGGTCGTGACGATGGACGCGAGGTCGCTGCTGTCAATCACAGGAGCGGGAACGCCAGCAGCCTCACAAAGATTCCTCACGATGTAATCGACACCGGACGTTGTGACTGGAGGCGATGCACTTGGAAAACCAGTCGTGACTACGCCACGAATGGATGGGATTCTGTTGCCAAAGCCGTTGAGCTGGAAGTTTGTCCACACGCAATACACCATGCCACGAAATGCGCTGGTCGCGTGCACTCCCAGTTGAGCCTGGATCGTAGGATCAGGCATCTGGGTATCGGTGCCTTCATACAGCGTCGGCGATGGATACTGCTGGCCACCAGAGATGGCGATTGGGTTTCCTGTGTAGAGGGACCAGAAGAAGCTGCCAAACAAACTGCCAGGACTCGGGAATGGAAGCGCGGTGCCAGTGCGAATGCAGATGTAGAACAGAGTGCTGGAGCCGTTGTCGTACTTGACGATCTGGCCAACTTGATACAGCGTGCCCGAGTTGAAGATGCCTTCGTACTGCGTGACCGCTGAGGAGTTGTCGTACAGAACCTGCGTGTCACCCCAGATTTTGGAGATGGTTCCTGGCCCTTCGCAGAAGGCAGCAGCAAAAGATGCGGTGTACTCGTACTGCGTGGAAGTTGTGGTCGAGCCACCACCCTTGCCACCAGACTGCGTGACCGTGATGGAAGTTTCGACCAGTCCTGGTGACCAGATGATGTTCGCGCCAACCACACCTGTCCCATAAATCTTAGGGATGGTTACGCCATTGGCAGAACTAAACACGCTCAGATCAAGCAGCGGTGCTGCGCTTGAGCCGCTCGAACTTCCTCCACCACCAAAGATGAATGCCATTAGTCGGTAACCTCAGGGAAACTGAAACAGCCATGGATGCGGTTCATCAACGCACCATCGATGACGGTCTCCACAACTTTGCCAGCGGGAGAGTACGAGTGGATCACTCCCAAGCACTCGTCAGGAGTGCCCACATACAGCTTGGTGACGATGCCCACGTGGCAAGGAATGGTTGGCATCTTCATTGAGATGACATCGCCTTCCTGCATCGACCACTTAGACTTCTCCACCAGCAGACGCTGACACTCACAGTTCACGAAGTCATCCGTAGGCTGCGCTTGGTAGTTCATGTTCTCGAATCTTTCGATTAGCTTGCCAGTACGCCAGTGCAAGCCCATCTCCTCGCCTACCATGTAAGCCAATCCGACACAGTCGCAGGCCATCCCCTTGATCCTTCCTTGGTGCTGGAAGGGAGTGCCCAGATATTCGCGGGCAGCGTCCGTGATTTGTTTACGTGTGGGCATCGGTCAAATATTGGATCACTGGTTTCACTGGGTGCTCAGGGCAACCGTAGCGCGGCTCGCTCTGGTGCCAGCCTGTTGAAAGTTCAATCGCGTCTGTGCAGCCAGTGGTCGCTGGCTCTTGGCAGACATCGCACTTGTGCTGCTCCTCTGCCGTGATCGTGCGTTTATTCTTGATGACGTACGTTTCCATTAGTCAGGCACCTGTGGACGCGAGACCGCGCCGATGACGTTCACGCCAGGGATGTCCGCTTCCCCAGCGTAGTTGATGATGTTGTGAAACTTGGTGTCGCAAGTAGCCTTCAGCTTGTTACACCCAGGCTCGATCTCGAACGTATCTCCAGGAGCCGGAGAGAACGGTAACGGCTGCTGTGGATAGAGTTGGAGCGTCGCACCATCGAAGATGGCAATCTCGAACTGATAGCCAGCCAAGTCGCCATCGAGGAACTTGATGACACCGTTATCGAACCAGCCTTCTGGAGCAGGAGTCGTGCCCGGATATCCCACACCTTTCTGAAACAGATCGACCACTGGCGGTGAGCCTGCCACCGTCGGGACGATGGTGATGAGGTCGGGCGAGGACAGCACAGTTCCGGTCTGCACCCACTGATAGCGATTGAGTCTGCACTTCCAGTGGTTGTTTGGATCGATACCTTCCACTCCTCCACCGAACAACTCAGCTCGGCAGGTAGGCTGATACACGCTGCAAATGGTCGTGGTCAGCTTCTGTGTCCAGCCACGCAACTCCATTGTGAACTGGCCATTCTTCATTTCGATGTCGCCCACGGTACCGGAGAGCGGCTTCATGTCACCCATCGTCAGATCATTCCAATTGACGATGCGCATCTCCCATGTGGCGTTGTCGTACAGATGTGCTCGAACGTCGTGCTCGCTGATGCCAAAGTCAGACAGGAAGCCTGTCATGGTGCAGTTGTTCGGACTGCCATCAGCCTTGGATTCCATAGCGGAGAAGGTCAAGCCAGCTCCAGGGCCACTGTCAGCCGCGTTGCCATCGCTCTGCACCAGACCGCACAGATAAGTGCTGGCGTTGTTCGAGCTGTCCAGCACGTACTCGAACCAATGTGTAAGCGTCTGAGGACTGCCCACTTCTTGGCTATATCCATCGTGTGGTTGCGCGAGTCCCCAGGTCACGGTATCGAAGTTGCTTCCAGGCCAGGACGACCACAATGTTTCAGTCACCTGACTTGGGTTGCCAGCAGCGGACGCACTGGTCTGACCGAAGTTGGTAGTCCAGCCAGAGGCAGTGATCCATAGATCGTTTGCACCGTTGGTGTAGTTCGTGCTGAGAGTTCGAGTCCCGACCAGATCGGCTGACTGCACCGCGTTGAAAGGAAGCGCATACTCATTCCAGTTCGAGACCGCCCCTGGCCCTGTGATCTTGTAGTAATAGCCACTTGGCACCAGCATGACCATTGGGAACTGATATGGACTTCCGTTGGACATGTACGAGTCACCGATGATTGTCGTCGGTGTTGACGTGGCATCGCAGTACATCGCAACGTCACCGCCACTAACAGAGCCAATGTTTGCCACCACCAGCATCGCTTTGCTCGTGGTGTTCTGATAAATCCCACCGAGCGCACGCGAGGCATGCAACTCACCAGAGAAGCCCACGTTGCCATTGTTGATGAGAAACTCAACCTCAGCTTGCATACTGCAAGTGCCTGTTCCAGCGATCTCGTAGTAGTAGCCGGGAGGCACAATGATGGTGAACGGGAACCACTGGTTGCCGAAGCCGAGACCTTGGAGAACGACGGTGGATGGTGCAGGGTTGCTGTCGCACTTGATGGTCATGCTACCGTTGCCGGTTTCGCATCCTCCCATCACGATGAGTGATTGTGTGGATGTGTTCTGGTAGACGGTGTTGATGGCACGAGTGCTGGGAATGCTGCCCACGAACTTGGTGAAGCCTTGGTTCGATGACGGACCACCCACCTGCTCGTTATAGAGCAGATCGTCGTCGAAGTCGGTGAAGCGGAAGATGGTGCCATCCGCTCGCGTGATCTTCAGCAGCCTGCACAGAGACGTTGTCTCCTGTGACAGATGGGTTCCGAGTGCTTGGGTAACAGTCTTCATTATTGGATCGGCTCCGGAGGAGCAGCGACAGCGATCTTCACTTCACGCAATTCGAACGAAGGCCATGAGACGAGAGTCGCGCCACCTTGGACATCGCTTTCCTCAACTTGCGCAGCAAGCTCATCGCTGGCGAAGCGCACAGGGTAGTGAAACTGGAAGTCTGCTGTAATCGCGTTCGGCGGACTGCCTGAAGGTGGAGCCGTGGTGAACGTCACGATGCCTGTGGTTGCGTCCACGGTGTAATCGGTGTTGAGTGTCTTCACCGAGTTCCCGACGCGAATGACTACTGTGTTCGCAAGAGCATTGCCCTGGAAATCTTGTACCGATGCCATGATCGGCTTGATGATGTTGCGAACATAGGTGCGTCCACCGCTCGTGTAGTTCTTGATGAGCTGGAATGTCGTGGTGGAGCCGTCGCCATAGCCGAGCAGTTGATCGAAGGCTTGGTAATCCTTGTGATCCAAGAAACGGAAAGCGTCTGCCTGCCCACCGACGTTGAGCCAGAAGGCATGAGCCGCATCGAAGTAAGCCTGCGGTTTGTCGTGCAGATCAATCGTCCAGTGGCCACGAGTCTGCGACCAATTTCTATTCCTTTGTTCTCCACCAGAAAATCCCTCATTCACCGTGGTGTTGAACGTCGGTCCACCTAACGCGAGAAACGCAACTTGCTTCGGGAATTCGCACTCAAAAAACATAGGACACCTTATCTGTTCCCAAACTCATGCCGGTAGAGCAATCGTGGGTCGGGCCAAGACCAGTTTGAAACCCAGCAACCGCATGCTCGACCAGCTTTTTACCTATTTCTCTTTGCAGCCTTCTGCTGAGCGTTGTGCATGCGACCGTGGATCTGATTTTGCGATCTCATGAAGCTGTCCGCGTTTGGCGTGACCACGGTCATCTTCACAGTCGAGCTGTTGCGCATGCGAGCGTTAGCTTGGCTCGCGATCTGTGGCGCAATGGCACGCTGACTATTGATACCCGTAGCATCCTGGCTTTGCATGAAACGACGACCGGGAGCATACGCTCCACGAACCATCTCGCGGATGCCATCGCTGAGATCAGGAGGCAGCACCATCTCACGTGGATGGATCATCGCGTGGACCGTGTCGCCAGCCGGTACATCCCAACCTTGAGCGGCAGCAGCAGCGGGAGCCAGCGCAGCGATAGCCGCGCCAATCGTGGCACCGAAAGCTGGTGCGCCCATATCAATCGGCCATGGAGCAGCAGCGAACGATGCAATAGCGTTTGCGGTTCCGACAGCAGCCGCGCTCAATACCTGTGATGGACCCTCCGTGGAGGTAGCGGTCTGGCTGAGAATCTTGTCCGCGATCCACATCTCGGTCTTCTTCAGAATCCACTGCACTACGAAGTCAGCGAGGTCGGTGAGGATGCCTTCGAACATTTTCTTGAAGGCCTTACCCACGGTCTCGGTCTGAGTGAAGATGCCGTTGAAGGCAGACATGAACTGCGCGTTGAACTGCTTCATGCCATCGGTGATGGTCTTGTCGAGCTGCTTCTGGTCGGACGCCATCTTCTTGTTGGCAGCGTCCTGAGACTTCGCGATCGCAGCTTGGTTCTGGAGGTACAGAGCCTTCTTTTGATTCAGGAAGGCCTGAGCCTCTTTGATCTGGATGGCGTCGCCAGTCTTCTGAGCAGCGACCAGCATGGCTTCAGCCTCGGTGACATCAGCCTGGATAGCCTTGCCATTCTCTTTGAGCATGGCCAGCTCATCGGCGAAGTGCTGGCGGTCGATTGCTTCGATCTCTTTCCAGCCTGTCAGCTTGGACTTGGCTCCAGCGTCCATCTGTTCCTTGATGGCTTCGATCTGCTGGTCATAGTCACCCTTGCCTGTGGCAGCTTTCAGCTCGTCCTGAGCCGTGGCGAGTGCGCCCAGCGAGTGGACGTAGTCCAGAGTGGCTTTATTGATGGCATTCAGGGCAGCTGCCTGCTCCTTGAGATTGGCCTTCTCTGAAGCCTCCATCGCTTTCGTGCTGAGTTCGTTCCACTTCTCATTGGCCTTCGCGACACCGTCAAGTGCCTTGGTCAGATCGTTGAGTTCGAACTTCTCCTTCTCAGCTCCGATTGCAGCCAGCTTGGTAGGATCATTCGCATACAGCGTGCGCAGCTTACTGAAGTAGGTTTCGTGTGCGGCATACTGCGCGTTGACTGCGAAGATTTCCGCATCCAGCAACTGCTTCGAGTCGATGACTCCTTCTGAGTAGTAAGCGCGAGCCTGGGCTGCTTGCTCTTGATAGCGAGCAACCGTGACTTCCATGATCTGCTTTGCAGCAGCCTCTGCTTGCTTGACGTTCTCCTCGTTCTCATCTCCGCCTGCCGGACGAGCCTTCTTAGCTGGAGCAGCGGGAGGATTGAAGACTTTGTTGACAGCCGTGGTGTAGTCGTCCCAGGCTTTGGCACTTTCCTGTGCGCCTGACTTCACTTCCGCTACGATCTTGGCGACACCTTCCTTGGCAGCAGCCTTTGCGCCAGAGAAGTCAAGGTGCACCATGCGGTCGTTCACGGTGGCAATGGTCTCGCCAGCGGTAAGCCAGATGGCCAGCAGGTCGCCTACGACGATGCCAGCTTCGTGGAACACGAGGTAGACCGTTTCACCGAAGCTGATGATGTACTTGGTGAGACTGACCACGGCTCCGAGGACGGTGTTGAGTGGACCTTGTGGCTCCTCCATGGCCGCTACGAACTGATCAGCCACAACGTTCAGAGCCGGGACGAGAGCAGTCATGATGCGGTTCTCGACGCCATCAATTCCGATTTTCAGAAGGGATAGATCGACTTGGAACTGGTGAGCCGCAGCAGCAGCTTCCTCGGTGAGTACTGCACCCATCTTGGTAGCTGCATCGGTGAATTTCTCGATGCCTTCCTTGCCTTCATTCAGGAAAGGAATCATCTCCGCGCCAGCGCGACCGAAAATCTGCATAGCGAGTGCGGTCTTCTGCACCCCGTCTGGCATGTTGGCGAACTTCTCTGAAACGTCGAGCAGGATGTCGCCTACCGGACGCAGGTGATCACTGGTGTCGCGCAGGGAGATGCCGAGCCTCGTGTAAGCGTTGACTGCACCGGCAGGAGCATTCGCGGCAGCGAACACGCTCTTGTTCATTTTCTCAAGAGCCTTGCCCATCTCCTCGGCACCGATGCCGAAAATCTTACCGACTTCAGTGAACTGCGAGAGTTGACCTACCGCGATGCCTGTCTTCTCCGACAGCTCGTAAATCCTGTTTGCATTTTCTGTTGCGTGGATGGCAATGCCGACGAATGCAGCATCAACGGCTACGACGGCAGCGGCAGCTCCAGCAGCAGCTCCAGCGATGAGACCGAGACCGCCACCACCAGCAAACTGGGTGACGCTCTGAAGGGCTTTATTGACCGACTCGCCCACTTTGTCGAAGGTGGTACCAATCAGGCCACCGAACTCGCCCAGCGGACCAAGAGCACCTGCGACAGCCGAGCCGATGCCCTGGAAGGCATGCTCGATCTCCTTGCCGCTTCGCTTAGCTACGGCTTCGGCTTTCGTCATGCCGGTTAGGAACGCGACATCGTCGAAGCCCATCGCTACGAGAATTTTGCCGAGTACGTTATCCATCGTTTTGCTTCTTCTCACCCACCAGTCTTGGGATTACCTGCACACCCAAGCTGTGGGCTATGATCTGGTCGGTTTCCGTCCAGTCGATAGTTTCTGGTCGCTCTGGTTGCCCCAGGCTCGTAAGGTCGGTTTGCAAGGTTGCTTCTCATTCCTTGATCCTGATGACACGAGATGGCGGAGGTAGGAACAGACCTTGGAACGCTTCCACCTGAGCCTCTGGCGTCAGCACGCGCACTGGAACTTCTTCCGGCTTCATGCCCAGCACGAAGTCCATCGGACTGAACGGCTGTGGCCTTTTCTTCTCATCGCGGTTCACATTCGCCACGGTCGCTGCCACGATGCCAGCGCAGATGTGATCGTGTTTGCGATGCTCCGACAAACGTTCGGTCAGAAGATCGAACTCGTTAAATGTGAGCCGTCCAAACTCCTCGTCCGTCAGGCCAAGATCGACACGACCGATAGCCCACAGGTCAAGAATGTCTACTGAACCGGGACTGGCTCCGTCTCCGGCTCCGTCGTGGGGTCACCGTCAGCATCGTCCTTCTTGACGGTGATGGTCATCGCAGCCGTACACACTTCAATAATGTGTTGGGTATTCCCCAGATTCATCACGCCACCGAGGTCTTCGATGGTGATGCCCTTGTGATGACGCTGCACGCCAGCCCAAACGATCACGGGCCACTCGCTGAGATCCAGCGAGGTCATGTCCGCACGAGAGAAGATGCTCTTGCCAAGCTTCTGCCTGACCAGCGCGGCTGCATTCATGTCGTAGCAAAGTTGAAGTTCCACACCTTCCCCGAGATCGAGCGGGACTGAGGGTGTGGCGATTTTCGAGAAAACCGAGCGGTCGAACGATACTGCACGATCAATTGCCATTGGGATAGCTCCAGAAAGGGATGAGACTTAATACGGAAGGGGATGACGGAGTCGGGCGAGATGGAAGGAGCAGTCGCTAAACTTCTCTCCATCTCGCCCCACCATGTAGCCAGGAACGAGGACAAGTCAGAAACTGGCCACGATCAAAGGTCGATTAGCTGCCAGCAGTGAATACCGGCTTGCCGGTGATCTTCAACTTACCGCTGATCTTGCCTTCCTTGTCGTGTGGAAGGTCGTAGTCGTTGCTCTGCACATAGGCTTTGAATGCCCAGGTGCCCAGGCTGACGGGATAGCCGACGCCAGGAGGCAGGACGATTTCCCACTCAGCGAGAGTCGCGCCATCGAACAGCGTCTGAAGGTCTTGCTGTGTGGCATCGTTCGGGATGTAGTTACCCGAGAAGGCAACGTCGCCAGCGTCACGCAGAGTGGCGAGATACTCGCGGTATCCGCCGATGGATTCCATGTTGGTCACATCCACGAGGTCCGACTTGGAGCCGGTACGCTGGATGGTTTGGAGTTCTGCGATGTTGACGAAGGACGGTGGAGAAAGTGACTCGTTTAGGAATGCGAGTGTGGAGCCGATGGGTGCAAATGCTTCTGAGCCTGTGTACATTGGGTGTTCTCCCTGAGGGAAAATTTGCTTCTACTCAGGGATGGGAAGTCAGGAACTATAGGAAAATTGACGCTGCTTCGAAGGATCGTTGTCCCAAGGTTCTTGCCCATAGTACAGACCAGCATGGATGCCTCGGTTCATGCTCAAACCAGCCTCGATCAGCGTTCGTTCCCAGGCTGCTTGCTCCTCCATCTCGTCATAAGCTTTGACGAAGGTAGGCCACGTACCAGTGGGGCTGAAATTGACTGCACACAACCTGCTGCAATACAACTCTCCGCCGAATGCTGCCAGCCACCTCAGCCGCTTCCGAGCGGTACTGGGTAGGAGATAGAACTCTGCACCACACTTACAATCGAAACGTTGTAACTTCACTCCATACGCAAGCGAACCTACAGGATGCTTCGCTATGGCAGAACACTTCCGATTGCAATACAACTTACCCTCACCACCGCGAGCCTGGATTCTACCGACCCTCTGATTGAAGTCGGTCATCTTTATGATGAACACTGTCTGACATTGCGCACAGCAGACCGAGATCATTTTCCGTTTGCTTTGTTTGGGAGTAGGAGAGCAACTCTTCTTGCTGCAATATAGCTTTCCCTGCTGGAGACGACGTGCGTGTTCCTGTTTGGATAGCTTGAACACCTGGCTGCAATGGGCACAGGTGACTTCTACTTTTGCGTACCTCAGCATGTCAGTAAATCGCCCACCATGCGCTGATGCCATCGGCGATGATCACCGCATCGGTGTCGAGACCAAGGCCTGTGAAGTCGTTGATGGAGTCTGTGCCTGTCGGCTCCAACACCACTTGATTGATGTCGGATGTGACACGCTTGACCACAACAGACTGATGTCCGTTGAGAGCGGAGAGTGGGAAGACGAGGATGACATCGCCAGCGGACGTGTCACAGAGGAGCAGGTCACCAGCGAAGACATCCCAGGTTCCGGCTGTCAGGTTGCGCGTCTGGCGTGCTCCATAGCCCAGTGGGAATTCACCGTTCGGGAATGGGAACTCATAGAACTTGATGTTGAAATCGCACACGACCTTGAAGGCCTGTACGTCATACTCCCACATGTCCACGTCTTGGTTGGGCAGGCAGGATGTGATCACGCTGCCTTCTGAGAGCGTGCCGCGAAAGCCGTCGAGCAAGAAGTGAACAGCCTTCGCCAGCGACTTAGCCTGCACGACGTTCTTACCCCAGCAGTCGATCTGGAAACGTTTGGTCTGGAGTGCGTTCACGCCATCCATCGAAGTCAGTGGAGTGGTTGAGACCACGCTGTAGCTGATGGCTGGATAACTGGAGCCTTCCGGCAGGATGATCGGACGCACACGCTTGCCAGGAATGGGCGGACTACCACCCGAGCCACCTGTCATCGGACCGATGGTGGGATCGTTACACAGTAAATCCCTGATGCCCTTTTCAACCATTGAAAACCTCTTTGAATGTCTGCTTCAGCGAGTCCACGAAAGTATCCAGAGCCTTCTGTGCATTCGTGTCGAACGCGGGACGGATGAATGGTTTCGCTGGCTGATGTCTGGTGCCAAACTCGGGGAACATCGCGTAGAAAGCCTTTGCCACTGGGCCCACTTTTACGGAGCCTCTGTCATTCTTCGTGCTGACTGTCGCCTTCATCGCGATGTGCTCAGCCAGGAATCCCGGTGGATGGCCGTGTGTCTCATCCTCTGAACGAGGAGCACCGTTGCCAATGGCCACGCGGAGGATTTCACCGCCAGCCATCAGAGCCTTGCGGACACCCTTCGCGAGAAACTTCTCAGGGTATGTCCGCATCTTTTCACCGACCTCATCGATGCCGGTGATCTTGAAAGTGAAGACATCGCCCATTTACACTCCAGCCGCGCCAATATTGCGCTCCCAACAGAGCAGGTGCTGCTCCACCTTGCGCTCGTCTGGGTCCATGACAGATTCGATCTTGAAGAATCGCCCTTCGTACAACAGCGTCATCTGAGCTGTAAGTCCAGGGAAGTAGCGGATGATGACCAGATGCGTTGACTCTTCGCTCATCTGCTGCGCTTGAGCCAGCTCCTTGCCCTTCAGCGCGGTGATCTTTGCCCACACAGTGGCCACTGGGACGTAGGAGTCGATGCCACCAAGCTCATCAGGATTTTCGTCATCCTGAACTTGGATCGTGACTCTGTGGCTCAGCGAGCCAATTGGTGTGTAGCCGATGCCCGAGTTGAGTCGCTTCAGGGCCATGAGTTACACCAGTCCGAGTGAGAAGTCGTAAATCTTGTTGATGTTGCAGAGATCATCCAGGCCGTGAGGAACCTTGACAGCATTCCCGGCTACGACTGCATCGCGGTTGGCATGGAAGTGGGAGCACGCCATGAGAATGGCGACCAGCAAATCCTCAGGGATTGAATTGATGCGCTGCTGCGGAGAGATCGTGGATGGTGGATTCGGTGGTGAACCAACAGCCTCTTCGACTTCCGGCTCCGTCTGTGGCGGTGAAGCTTCTGGATCGTACCACTGCAAGCCAGCCGTGTAGAGAATCTGGACGTTGTTGGCACCGATGGTGCACTGTGGCCAAACGCCACCGACTGGAGGAAGCACGCGAGCTGGTGTGCTGAGAATGTCTGCGATGAAGGCTTCGTTGTCTGGTGTGATGGTCTGAACTTCGCCATTCAAATCGACATACTGAATCTGTTTGATCTTGCTGACAGGATTCGCCAGCAGGCTGATGGAGAACGGCATGCGGTCAGCCGCGTTCAGACCGAAAGGCGGATAAGGAGTGGGCACGATCGGGCCATAGCCGAAGTAAAGAGCCAGTGCTCCGACGCCATAGAGCGTGCCGTATGGCTCACGCGAGTAGGGGTAGTATGGGAAGCTGTCGAGGCACTGTAGAAAATCGCGCTGTGCCAGCATCTTGCCAGTCAGTTTCTCTGCATACATCGTGGCTGCTGGGATGATGATGGACTGCAGGAGTGAGTCGTCCGCTGTGTTCTCAGGATCGATCTTCAGATAATTCTTCACCGTGGTCAGGGATACCGGCCACGAGGAAGCGGTCATCGATGAAACTTGAATTGGACCAGTCTGGGCCATTTATGCTCTCTCTTCCACCTGACGCTTCAGGAGTTTCTTGAGTAACTCGGAGGACGCATCCTCACCGTGGTTCTTCGGTGGCTCCAGCAGCGTCTGCACGCCACCTTTGTCGCAGCAGATGCAGTAACCGTTCGTGCCGGTGATGTGGCAGGTGCAGCGACAGGCCATTATTTCTTCTCCGGTTTCTCAGGGAGTACGACCACTCGCGGCTGCGGACGAGACAGCACAGCCGTTCTTACGTTGGGCTGAATCATCGCTGTCTCGCGTGGCTTCTGATCAGGCATGATGGTGTCCTTCTAAAGCAGAAAAGGCGGACGGTTGTTTCCGTCCGCCCCATATCTGTCTAATACTCGTTGAGAACAGCCACCGATTAGGCAGCGTTCTGGAGAAGAGTGAATGCAGCTCCCTGGAGCAACTGTCCATCGGTACGCAGGAAGGCTTGGTAGCCCTTCTGCAGGTTGGACATGAAGGTCTCCTGGAAGACGAAGAACGTAACCGGACCAGTGTCACGGATGACGTACTTGTCGAATTCACCGAACAGGACAGTGTTCGCGCTGTACGCTGGCGAAGCCGTAGCCGGAAGGGTGTCCATATCTTGGTTCCACTGGTAGCCGTAGCCGTAGATCGTGTCCGGCTCATCTTCTGAGACCGAAACTTCCCACAGCGGACGACCGAAGCCATCCTTCTGCTTGCGGAACGTGTCCAGCGTGCTCTGGTGCGCCATGAACTTGGCACCAGGACGGTATGCTGGATCCAATCCAGTGATCAGCGTGTCCAAGTCGTCGATCAGGTTGATCGAGTTCTGGGCAGTCGCGCCTGTGTTGTTAGTTGCGTTTGCGCCGACAGCGGTGTGAACCTGCGAGCCACCGTTGTAAGCTGCGACCGCACCAACGATGCCGTTCGGCTTGCCTGAGCCATCGCCGACGGTGTAACCGTTGTTGATGCGACGACCGAGACGGATGCCCATCTGGTCGCTCAGCATGGACTGCACGTCAAACGCGGAGTCCTGGAGCAACTGGATGGAAACGAGCACCTGCTTCGAAGACGCCACATTGCTCGTGAAGGTAACGCGGTTGAAGGTCGGATTTGCCTGACCGATACCGGCTTCCTCAGCGAGCCATTCTCCGGTGTTCTGGGTGTCGTCAACGGTTGGCCACTGGAGTGGCTGTCCGGTGCTGGTATTGATGATGCGGCAGACCTGACGCATTCCGCCGTATGCCTTCAGCTTGGTTTCCAGTTCCTTCTGGAAGCCGACTGGCACGAGGTACTCGCCAGTTGCACCACCGACCAAAGCTTCCAGGCCGGAGTAGTTGCGGACTTCTTCGAGGACAGGACCGATGGTCTTGCCAGCCGAACGCACCATGGTGTCGAACTGATCTTCGTAATCCTGCGATGCACGCACTTCGGTCAGGTGATCGACCCTGCGCGTCGCCTTGCCAGTGGAACCTGGCTGGTTGGTTTCTTTGTGCCCAGTGCGGCTGGCACCCATCTCCGCCGTCAGCTTGTCAGTCTTTTCGACCGATTCAATCTGGACGCGGAGTGCTTCCTGTTCCTTGTCTTTCGCTGCCCAACGAGTCTGAGCCTCTTCGTTGTACGAAGTGCCGGTCGTCAGGTCATGCATTTCCTGCACGATTGCGTTGCGCTTTGTGCGTAGTTCGATTGCGTTCATTTGTGATTCCCCAAAACGATGTCGTGTCCGCAACCGCACCTTGCGATTGCCACCGCGCATCACCTACGAACAACTCGGCTCCTGGCCCAGTCCGCATCCGGACGTTGTCGTGGGTGCTTCTAAGGAGGGAATGAAAAGTCAGGAAGTTATCGAGCAAAGGAAAAGGCCACTCGGTTAGGAGTGGCCTTATTAGTCGGCACGGTCACGCGGAAGCGGCTTTACAACTTTGGAAGAGTTTCGACCATGAGCGACTTGCGTGCGATGCTCATATAGTCACGACGGCGGCGGAGAGACGGACCGAGCGATGCGGCCAGTTTCATACGACCACCAGCTACTTACTTAGAGGACCGGAGTTTACAAACTCGCTTCGATCTGTAACTGGCGCGTACGAACCTTCGCCAGCTCCAGGCTCAATGGAGCCGAGTTCTTCTCATTCTCAGCGGCATGGATACCGTGAGCCTTGGCAGCCGCCAGAATCTTTGCCTTGACCTTTGCCTTCTCACCAGCCGGAATGCCTTTGGTCTGGTTGAAACGCGCCAGCGCATTCTGGATGTGGCTCTTGGTCTTCGCATCGGTGCTGAACTTGATCGGCAACTTCCACGTGGAAGTGTCGTTCTCGTCACCGACGTAGGCGAACGCGCCAGGACCGAGGTCTTCACCAGCCACACGCTTTGTCTTGGCAGCACGCTGTTCTTTCGTCAGCTTGCTGGAATTGGATTCAGCGTACACACCAGCTCCCGTGCCGTGTGAGCCCATGCAATTTGCCGAGTCACCGCAGGTAGCCATGTGCATATCGCACTCTTCGCACTCCGCCGACATGCAAGCGCGGCAGTCGCACTGGCACTCGTGGGGCATCGCTTCACCGTCAATGTCGCTGTCCGTATCGGTATCCGAGCCACCGTCCTGAGCGTTGTGCGGCATCGGGCCAGCGTCCAGGCCAGCGTCCGCCGAACGTTTCTTGAAGCGAGGATCGGAGCGAACAGCATCATTGCTGCGCGCTTCCACACTCGTGGTGGGATAGGCAGGGTAAGTCACAGGAGAGACATCGAACAGATCAGCGCGGACGATCTCACGAGTGGCCATACCGTTGTCGTCATAGGTCACAGCATCCTCACGGACGATGAAACCAAACGAAGACTGGCTGACATCACCACGACGGATCATCTCGTGCACGTCGCGACCGACAGTGGTGTCAGGCATGTCGCAGTTGTACTGGAGACCTTCTTTCGTCTCTTCGAGAGCGAGCGTGCCGCTCTTGGTGCGTCCGAGGACGTTGTCAGGATTGTGGTTGAACAGGCAGCGCACATCCTGCTTGTCGGTGATGGCCTTCTGGAATGCTCCAGCGCGTACCTTCTCCTTCACCCAGCCGAGATCAGTCACCTGACCGAACACGGCAGCGAGACCGCGAATGGCTGGCTTATCGCTCTTCGCAGCGCGGACCTCAGATGAGAAAATGCGGTACTCCATTCGTGGTGTGCTCATGTTTGATTCCTTTTTGATCACGCCATTCGCCTCAGCGAATGCTTTGCTTTCTGCCTCGTCCTTCGACAGGCCATCCTTCAACGCTTTCTTATAGGCACTGTTCCAGATATCGATCCACTGCTTTTTCTTGTCAGCGGGAACGTGGTCTGGAGCGTCACTGGGTTTGCTGTACGGCATTACAGTTTCTCGCTCAAGTAGGTCTGCTTACCCAAGACCGAGATCAGACGCTGCTGCTTCTCCAGCCACTCACAGTGCTTCTCTTCGCACTTCAAAATCTTGAGGAAGATGACTGCCGTGCCGTTGTCATCGTTTGCTTCAGCAACCTTCACTGCCGCGTTCAATGCGCCAACCAACTCAGTGGCGAGCATCACGTCAGCGGCCATCATGGACGTAACATCGGATGAAGTGTCCGGCATGCCTTCGAGCACGACTCCGTCAATGGAGCCACCAAGAAACAGCAGGCGATTGAGCAGCATCTTGGAGTGGTGATGCTCATCATAGAAATAGCCGTGCAGCTTGTGCTTCAGGCAGATGTAACCAGCGAAGCGATATGTCTGCGCGTGGACTTTGTCCTGCGCCATGGCTTTCGACACGAGCGGCAGGACTGCATTGATCTGATCGATCACAACTTGTTTTGCCATCACTTATTCCTCTGAAAGTTCAGTTTCTGGCTCTGCCTTCGACACCTGGACATGGCTTAGAAGGAATTTCACGGCACGCTTCAATTCGAGAGCGGCATCCACATCTGGGTTGCCGTCCTTCCATTCGGTGCCACGCACGACCATGCCGTCGATGTAGTCGTGGACACACGTCATGTTGTCGGCAGACAGGACGATTTCTCCCGGCTCGCCATCAATTGGGAACTGCATAGCAGACGCCAGACTGATCAGCACAGGTGAGAAGCAGCGGTGATAGTCCTTCTTGGCAGCATCCTTGCGTGCCAGAATGCGACCGAAAGCATCACGGAACACTGCCGAATACTGAGCGAAATAAGGCTTAATCGCGTTCTTCTCAGTGCTTGGCTCCGTGACCTTTGGTGCTGGCTGTGACTCCGGCTCGCCTTCGGTATCGTTGCCCTTAGCTGGTTCTTCTGGCGGACCAGCAAGCATGTCCTTACTGACATACTGCATGTTGACCGGCATGAGCAGCTTGTCGCCAGGATTGAGAGAATCCAGCTGCTTAACATCGTAGGGATTCAGCTTCAACTCTTTGCGACCTTCATCAGTCGTGGTCAGGCCAGCGTAACGTGCCATCTGGATGCCTTGGCACATGGTCTTGAAGTCTGCGCGCTCCAACTCGGTCGTGTCGAACTTCACGAAGAACTTCCCAGCGGTGCGACCGACCTTAGGGAAAATCTTCATGTTGATGGCCTGCTCCCACTTCTTCAGCCAGGGCTTGAGACAGAAGGTCAGGAACTCTTGAGCCTTCTGCTCCATGTTGGCTTTGGAGTCTTCCTTGCCACCGACCATGTGAGCCGGGACACCGAACATAGCCGCGATCTGCTCGCGGTTGTACATTCTGGTTTCGAGAAACTGTGCTTCTTCAGGAGCGATGCCAGTCGTCTCCCACTTCCATCCGCCTTCGAGAATGGCCGGACGATGCGAGTTACCACGGCTGTGACCGTCAAGCCACGAGGTCATTGCCTTTAGCTTCTGCTCGGGAGTAAGTGCTCCAGGTGATTGCAAGTAGCCAGAAGGATTCGCCTGATGTGCGAAGAACTTGGCACCATACGACTGAGCCGCGAGGTCTGCGCCCAGCACTTCACGCATGTGGTACTTCACCGGAGACAGACCGACGATGGAGTCGATGCCCAGGCCTTTGACGTGGATCATGTCAGAGGCTTCGATGTTGCGCTCCATGCCGCTCGGGTTGTCGTGGGTTTTGTAGATCAGCTCGCCAGTTGCCTGACGACGGTACGGGAAGGTGGAGAAACACGACCGCAGCCACAGTGCTCTGGGATATCCACCGTTGGCCCAGTCGATTTCTACATAGGCATTCCCGGTAAGCAGAGCATGTGACTGAGCAGCCTGCCGTAAATCCGCAGCAGGAACTTCAGGGTTTGGTTGAGTGTGGAACAGATCGTAGTATGGATGATCGTAAGCAACTTGCTCACCACCATCAGGCAGACGCTCCATGACACGAAGCGGGATCGTACCCACAGCATCCGAGATCACGCGCATACAAGCGAAGTAAGTGCTGATCTGGATTGCAGAAAATTCATTGACGATGGCTCCCGACTCCGCTGGTGGGAGACCGAACACACCTAAGAAATCCTGCGGGAACGAGACTACGCCACCGATGCCATCGCGCAGTTCTCCAAAAAGCTCACGAGCACCTTGGATCAAATTCATTAGTCAGCCTTTCGCGGCAGACGCGGACGAATGATGTACGCCAGCGAGATGAGCTCGACTCCGCCCACGATGAAACCCAATGGGCGAAAAATCTCCGCGCTCCCTACTATTAGCGATAGGAAGCCGACTAACACGAGTGTGGTGAGCACAGTGGCCTTGCGCTTAGCCGCTTGCTGAGCGGCTGCTTTTACTTCTTCAGGTGTTCCGGACATAGGTATATGTTCCTGTCTTTCTCGAAAGTTCCAACGCACAACTTGCCGCATTTCTCGCAGTCACCGAAGCTGCTGATATCAGCGGTACCTTGAGCCGCTTGGAACATCACACGGTTCATGCCGGTGAACAGCGAGGTCGCTGGGTCGATCTTGTTGTCTGGTCGCTCCTTGCCAGGGAAGATGTTGTCATTGCGATCCACATGGCAGGACACGTTGCTGATGGCCCACGAAAGAACGGGATCACCGTTGAAATGGAAGCGACCATCGTGCACAGCAGCTTCCACTTCCTTCATGGGGTTGCTAAGGTTCAGTGCCGTCTGGCCAATTTCAACCATCACGATGGCATCAGCCGACAGGTGGTTGACCAACTCCACCGCCTGATATGGATCGTGTGCAACCTCAATGACTTGATACTTCCGGCAGGCATCGCGAATGTAGGCTTCGACTAAGTCGTAGTCGTTCGTGGCTCCAGGGCAAACATCCAGGTGACCGTCTGCTTCCCAGCCCTGATACTGCGAGTTCTTCGACTGAGCCAGATTTTCTTCGTTGGTCCAGTTGTGCGAGAACACGTAGTAATGCCGTTTCATCTGCGTCTCTTCGTGCCCTGCGATCTTGGTTTCTTCCTCACGCCAGAAGATTTTCGATAGCGAGAGCAAGTCGAGTTTGCTGGCAAGGTCCAGGCCGAGGATGCACTTCTGGCCAGCGAAGGCTTTCTCATCCAGCGTGGTGTCAGCACACTTGTTCCACCGCTGCATGTCCATCCATGCCGCGTCCGCGCCTACCCAGATGTTCAAATGCTTGGTCTTGAAGTTCGGAGCCGCGCTCGCGAGCTGCATGGCTTCCTTGAGTTTCGGGAGCACGTCGCTCGGCTTGACGCTGATACCCCAGTTGGGATTCGCCTTGCGCAGCGCAGCTTCAGTAGCCCAGTCGTCACCATCGTCGATGGTGTAGATGATTCCGAACCAAGTCTCAGCCTCGCACTTCTTTTCGAGAATGCGCTGCACGTAGTCCTGGCGGTCATAGCAAATGCCAGCGCGGTTGGTTCCGGCTGTGGTGATGCACCAGAGCAAGGAGTTATCGCGCTTGCCTGTGCCGGTGTCCATCGAGTCGTACACTTCGCGTGTCGGGTGAGCGTGTAACTCGTCGATGATTCCCAGGTGGATGTTCAGGCCGTCCAGCGAATTCACGCGGGACGCGAGTGCTCGAAAGAACGAAGCGGTGGATTGTTGCGTGATGCTGCGCTCGCCTACCTCCACACCGTAACGTGAAGTGAACTCTGGTGTGCGACGGGCCATGTGCTGAGCTGTGGTGTAGACGTGGCGTGTCTGATCGAGCGAAGTGGCTGCGACATAGCACTCGGCTCCCGGCTCGTTGTCCATCGCGGTCATGTACAGACCGAGCGGTGCAGTCATAGCTGACTTGCCGTTGCCGCGAGGCACGATAGTGATGACACGACGGAACCTGCGGAGATGATCCGAGTCAGCGTGTAGCCAACCGAACACTGTGGTGTAGATAAATGCTTGCCAGTCCTCCAGCTTCAACTTGCCGTGGAAGCCGCGAATGTGTGGCATCTGCTCGATGAACTTGCAGACGCGGTTGGCAGCTTTCTCGTTAAAGACGAACGGGAACTCGGGAGTGTTCTGTCGGCCTAAGTCATCGAGCTGGCGTTGGCAGGCCAGCTTCACCCACTTACAAGCAGGCTGCTTGCCGGACATCACGTCGGCTATATAGCGCAGTGCTTTGTCGGTGTGGGTCACTGGAGTACCGGCTTGTCTTCATCCAGCTCATCCCAGGCAGTCTTCTCAGCTTCAGCCTTGACCTTGGACTTCACTCGGGAGCGGTCTGCGGGAGTCATGCCGAGCCGGGACAGGCACACCAGCAACTGGGAAACGTCGATGCCCTTCGCGCTTCCACGGCGCACTTTGGCGTACAGCTTGACGGCAGTCACAATGAACGGAAGGTCGCAGTCGCCAGCCACTCCCTTGGGAATGAGCGCGACGAACTCCGTCCAGACCAGCTTCTGGAATTTGCTCAGGAACTCCGGTGGCTCAATAGGAAGGTCAGCGGTTGGGATCGGTTCGTCGGCTCGATCTCTGCCGCGTTGAGGGTCGTGGAGGAAGGCTCCTTTATTTTCCAGGATGCCTGTGGGCGTACGTGGACGGCTCATCACTATAGGAGCCGGTAGCCATCTTTTTATTTTGCGGGAGCTGAAAACCGCCTGCGCGTCGGCGGACAAGATGCGCGAAAAAGGAAATTCAGGGGGGATATCCCCTCATTCTCACAACTTCGGAGTCTGACCAGCCAGCCAGTCGAGCGAGTCGTCGAACAGTCTGTTGATAGCAGCACACACATCACCGAGTTCTTGCTCAGTGAGTGTCTCTGGTGGCAGACCGATGGTGGCTGTCAGTATCTCTCGGAGTTGTGCTGCTTTGATTGTCTTCATGGGATGATCAGGCCACTTGGTGTGGTGCCTCTACTCTTATGAGACATACAGAGTGGACATCGCAGGTAGGTTAGCGCACGCGCTTCCACCATGTCCTTAGGTGTAGCCGGGAACAACTCCTTGACGAGTGTGGCTGCATCCTCGAGTTGCTTGCCTGTGACTTCTACTTCGCGTCCGCACTTACCGCAGGTTGGTTGTTTGCTCATGATCTTTTCCCAAACATCACAGCAACCTGCGCATCATCGCTGTATTGTGCAAACCATGCATCAATGTCAAAAGGTATACACTGCTCTGGATAACGTTCTCGTGAAGCAAGGAGAAATTGCTTGATTTCGATCACCGAGAGCATTGTGTGCTGAGCGATTGGGATTTCTCCTGGTGGGAACACAACGATATCGTTCGGATTGGTTGCTGCTAAAACTGCTTTGCTCATGGCTTCTTCTTGTGTGTCCGGTTGTACTCGTGTGTTTCTTCGATAGCGATCTGTACAGACAGTGCTGACTGCTGATGGTCAAGCTTGCTGTGTTCGTTCATAGCTTCTTCCACATCGAAGATGTCAGGCTGTAGCTCACGCATGCGGGTGAGGATGGCTGCTCGCTTCTGCGATAACTCTTCGATCTTGGTCATCAGTTCTTTCCTAACAGCCACTCGTGGAACGACTCCATGCAGTTCGGGCACATGTCGTGTTCGCTCTGCTTTGCCATGATTCCCGAGTCGTCAGTGAACTCAGTGAACAGCGCACGCATCCAGCCGTCTGGCAATCGTCTGTTTCCTTCTGGCTGCAACATGGAATGCATCCTGTCGTGAGGATTAACCACGAAGTCACCACAGCGATTGCATTTGACAGCTTGAGCCATTAGCACGCATTCCTGGTGTTCAGGCCGACTGATTTCTTGGGCTCTGCTTTGGCGTTCTCAGCTTCAATACGCTCGTTGACCAGACGAATGATTTCTTTGAGCTGTGGGCCAGCGGGAACTGTCTTGATCAAGTTGCACAGCGAACGGAATTCTTGGTTGTTCATGCTTTCTCTCCTACGCGAAACACGTACCTGCACTTCGTACAGCGAATATCGATGCCGTTGCTGGAAACGTAAACCTCGAACATGTTGGCTCCACACCAGCAGGCACCACGCGCCATGTCGCTGGCGAAGTGCTGTGGACCGATGGGATCAATCGCTTGCTCACCGAACTTCACGACCACAGGAATCTGCGCTGGCTCGTCGTACTCAACGTCTTTGTCTTCATCAGCCACGACGGTGATCGTGTGGCCTTCGAGCGGCTGCGGTGGCTTTGGAACAGTGCTGCCATGACGCAGGAAGCTGTCGAAATCCTTGTTGCTCATCCAACTAAGATCCTTCACTTCCGCCACTGGCTCGCTCCTCTACAGTTTTCTTGCTGTGGCACGACTTACACAACCCTTGCAGGTTCGCTGGATCGTAGAAATCGCCACCTTGTGCCACCCACAGGCGAGCCGGGATGATGTGGTCACATTCCTCAGCAGCCCACAGACGGCACTTCTGACAAATACGGTCACGGAACGTGCGAATCCACTTTGAGAGCCAACGCCACCTGCCTGTGTCGTATAGCTGGTGAATGGGATCTTGAGCGTTACGACTGCGATCGTACTGCCGCTCCTGGCTCTGGTGAGCCTCGCAGAACTTTGTCGTTCCGAGTTTTCCGCACTTCCTGCACGGACGCAGAGCCTTTTGCGGCATTCAGTTTCCTCAGCTCATCGAGAATCTCCGTCAACAGCTCCAGCGTTGCGAGCTGCCGCGCTGTTTGTGCGCGTAGGTCTATGCCGTCTGGCCACGGCTCGCGAGTCATGAGAACTCGCTGTGACGCGGGTGGTTGAAACAGATTCTTGAATGCATCAACCTGATCTTCAGGTTTCAGTACTGGCTTCGTTTCCATAGAAAACACTCCTGTCATACTCGTTACTGAGATCGCACGGCAACGCTTCTCGCTCACCGAGCATGTGTGGTGGCACATTGAATATCGATGCAATTTCTGAGCGGTCCCATTTCCTCTGACTCAGGTAGCCACGCGCTATGGCATTCCTCCGATGTGCTGCATCGAAAATGGGGAACTTAGGCTCGCTGCTCACCGCTCGTCCTTCACGATGTCGCGCAAGATCACCGGCTTGCCATTCACAACTTCATGACGACCAGCAATGCGTAGCTTGCCACCACAATGCGGACAGGCTTGACTCCGTGCGCGAGCGATGTTGTCAGCAATAAACTTCTCACGATGTTCTTTCTGTGCCTGCGTGAGCTCCACAGGCTCCAACGGAAACCCTTTGAATCTCTTCATGCCTTGTTTCCAATTTCCTCATCACCAGGGCCACAACCAAACACTTCAGTCAGCACACGCGCTTGCTCTTCCGGTGTTTGCGGAACCTGGAGTGCCACACACTGCTCGATCTCCACAGCCAGAATCACTACCGCGTGCGATGATGCGTCGTAACCGTGGCGTGAGAGCGTCGCAGCGTGCTCTTTCAGATAGCGCACCGCGAGATCGACATAGTGGGCTGGGAGTGCGAAGGTGTGGCGAGGAGTGCTCATGCTATCTAATACGTGGATAAATGTTGAGCCGTGGCCGCTAAGTGCGGTTGGTTCCCGAGTTGGGAAGGGCAGTCATGAACTTGAGAGAACATGACTTTGTGAGATCGCTTCTCTCCCAGAGCATCAGCTATTCACTGCATGTTGGGAACCGATGTAAAGAACGTCGGTCGCACGGCTCACTTATGGATACCGAAGACACATTCGGCTCCACGAGATGCGTCCGCCTTTTTGAATCGGATGGCTCCCGTGAAGCCTACTGTGCAAGGTCATCGCGGCTGAGAAGGGGTGAGCTAATCAGAAGTTCCGCTCGCTCAAGAGTTTGTTACTCAGAACCCCACGGCCTGCTCGTACTCCTCGGTCAGCACGTACTCACGACGCTTCACTTCGAGTAGTTCGGCATCAACGATGGCGTCCATCGCTGCCTCGAACTTGTGAACGATGCTGTGAGCGTCCACTCCACGCGGAGGAGCGAACTGAAAGGTGAGCGTGCAGCGGGATGCCATGACGCATGGGATGCGCTCCACCATACCGCTGTCCATGCTGGTGATGTCTACGTAGTCGTGCCTGAGATCAGCCCTGTCGAACCAGACGTATTTCACAGAAAGCTAATACGATGCTTTCCAGACGATCTGCTCTCTGCCAGTCTCTTCGTCGGGACGCGTGCCGTCCTTGCGAACGTAGCCCTTCTTCCAAAGCTGGTTCAATAGGCTACTGACGTTCTGCACTTCCCATCCCAGATCGTCGATATCGACGCCAGCGCGGTAGACGCCACGGCAAGTTAAGCCGTCCGGATGCCTGCGGAGAATCCTGATAACCTTCTCGGCACGCTCCGAGGCTTTCCCTGATGCGTTCACCTGAGCGGCTGCAATGTGGCTGGTGTTGGGATCAGACACACGTGCGACTGCTTCGACTACGGGAGCTGGCTTTGGCTTCTCACGACCGAAGGTCAATCCTCGACCGTTGGGATGATCCTCGCAATAGAGGAAAGGCGGATTGCACCACTTGCAGTTCATGATTTCTGCTGCCTCTGGATATACATCCTCTGTTGATGGCAGTCGGAGCAGTTGGAGTTTGAGCACGGATAGACGTGTTCTGGTTTTGCAGCTGGCTTTGGTTCCTCGTCAACGGAGAACTCATCCTCATCCGTGAGACTGAATGTTTTTCGTTTTACCTGCGGAGCAGGGTTTGTGAGCGGGGTTGGTTTTGCTGCTGCTTCTGCTTTTGACTTTCCAGTTCCAATACCAGTACCAACACCAACACCAACGGGTGGCAAACTGGCATCCAGTGGCAAATCTGGCAAAGTGTCATCAGTTTTGCCACGCCACTTAGCCTTAGCTCCTGCTCTCCCGGCTTCAGCACGTTTGTTGTGAAGGTCTTCAGGGACAGTAGCACCAGGCCTGTTGCGGTTATCAGGATGGAAATAAGCCCAATCGTCACCGTGTAGCTTCTTCAGCCAATCCGTATAGGCAGGCTCAGGCGGACCAGGTGAAGCCTTGTCCTCTGCGCTGGCATACTCCCGTGGGAAGTGCTTATCGAATGCGATCCACTGGACACCCCTGTGCTCGTAGCCGAAAGCCAGATCGTTGGCGATGTATTCATCGATGATCTGCTCAATGATCTCTTCAACGCTATGGAACTCGGGAGTGCTGAGCAGCTCAGTCAGGTGTCCGAGTTCCTGCTCGATCAATCCAGGGTCAACCTCCAATCGAGCAAATTTCTCAGAGGCGAAGCTGAAGATGAAGGGCCACATGGCGTGAGCCATCGGCGTCAGCCTGCGAAGCCTGCGACCTTTTGTCATCCCTTTGCTATCGAAGATTGGCATTTTTCTCCAACTGCTGGGATTCCCCTTCGCTCCTACTTACCGCCAGGGCGATCTCAGCGATATCTTCTGGCCTGTGATCCTTCAGCAGTTCGTGCAGGGCCACCACGGCATCCAGCTTCACACCGTTACCGAGCAGTCGTCTTGCAAAGTTTGCGGTCTGTCCTCGTGTCATTTCATCCTCGGGTAATCAGCGTCATCCCGTCTGATACGCATCGGCCTGAACGGTTTCAACAGACGCTTCATCTTCCTGATCTCGCGTTCCACCACCTTGATTTGTGCCTTCGCTTTTGCGATGCGCTCCTTGTCGGTCATGTGGTCCTCCACTTGCTATCTACCACGCGGCTCGGCTGGATGGTCAACTGGAGCTACATCCTCGTTTTTGACATAGCATTCACAGCCAGGACACCACCACACGTAGCCAGGGCCAGCCATCGTGGGATACTTGTAGCCGAACTCCAACGGGCCACCACACTGCGGGCAGACCGCGAGATTGACTGGCGGATCATACTGCCTGCGGTCTTCCAGCGGATCGTCGTCGGGCATTACTTGCCAAGAGCCGCAGAGTGCTCGCTCGTAAGATCGATCTGTTTACCGCAGTTGCGGCACAGTGTCCACTTCTTGCCAATCTCGATAGGCCAAGTGCAATGACAGTGTGGGCATTCCTGTCTGTCAGGTGGCACGGGTGCGGCTGGATCGTATTTGCTCGGTCTGCTCATGTAATCCTCCATCCAATTCCTAAAGAGCGGCAGGGCCGTGAATTCGGGATACGCTCCCTCCTACTTAGCCTGGTCCGACTTGGCATCCCGCCAAACGGGGCGACAGCCCTGTCGCAACTTAAATGTTGTCATGCAGTTTGCGGTTACACCAGACCCAAAATCCACGATCCTATATGCAGAGCACAACAGGTTGTGGTTTTCCTACTTACCTACTTTCTTCGCCTTCCCAATCTTCGCTGGCCAGTCGTAGCCTTTGGCCACGAGTGTGTTTATCCAGCGCGTGTCAGGACGTGCAGCATCGAGTGCAGACACGCCGAATATTTCAGCAAGTGCAGACTGGAGTCGGCTGAAAGCGGCTTCGCCTAAGTTATGGCGGATGAACATAAGCAACAGGGCACTGAGCGTAGTTCCGACGACGCGCCAATCTTCGTTTTCCAGCACCGCTTTGACTTGCTCAAACAGCTCCTCCGCCCGTGCAGCACACAACTCCTCAGTCATGTTTGGATCTTCCATTGGTGGTCCTCCACCCACATTCTCCCGCTGGCGCGGCGAGTGGGCCAGACACCAAAGTAACTGCCAAAATAGAAAAGCCACCGATGTTCTGGTGGCTTCTTACCCCCTCGGATGCTGGGTCAATTGCTCACCCAGATACTACACCAAGGGATCAGTACTCTGAAGGCAACAAAATCGTTGTGGATTCTCTCGTAGCCTCGGTGATAATCCAAATCCTCGTGCCGTCAGACAGCCGATAAGCGGACAGAATTCTCCAGCCGTGTTCGACGCTGCGCTGGATCTCTTCAATGTCCTCTGGCGAGAGATCACCTGGATCGAGATTGACATGGCGCAATAAGAAAGCCAGTGGGTCATCGCCACTGGCCTCGAATGCCGCTAACGCTCCGGGCGTCGCCACAATCTGCCCGAGAGGAAATGTCATTTCGCACCGCCGTTCTTCACCAGCTTGAAAATGCCATGGTTGCGGCAGTAGTTGAAGTACCTCGCACATCGAGCCGCATCCACCTTTCTGGAATTGATCTGTTTTCCGTTGAACGCTTCCACCGCCTGAGAAACTGTGAACGTCTTGTGCTTCCTGGCCCACTCAACCAGCTGAAGCAAGAAACCTCGCTTCACCGTGGCGATGGAGCCGAGTTCGTATCGCTGTTCAACTTTCTCTTCCTTCGCTGCTTCGGCATCCACATCGTGCGCTGCTGCCTTCTTGCCGTTCGTCGTTTTTGTTTTCATGGTGTTCTCCTGGAGCCAGTTGGCTCTGGAGAATCTTGTCTCGGCGGAGGAGGCTACGACATCAAGATTCTGGAGTGGTCCTTGACGTGCTTTCCTGTCCCGAGTAGCCTCGGAACCGTGGCTACAATCTTGGAACGTTGGGGACTCACCGCTGCGGAGTTGACTGAGTTAGTGGACAGCAACCCGAGCATGCGCGGCTTACTGCTTGGCTACCTGAGCGAATTTCAGCTCAAGAGAATTCTTGCTGCGTCAAATCGTGTTGCCGATCTGAAGAAGGCCGACGATCACGATCGAAAAAGCAAGAATGATCTCGCGCTCACCTACAAAGGTCACCGCTTCACGATCGAAGCGAAATCGCTGCAAACGAATCACATCAAGGTGAACGAAAACGATCTACTGGCCGGTGGTGCAACAACCTACTCTGGCAAATATCAAGTGGACGCAAGTGACTGCCGGGATGTGAAATTGCCGAATGGCCAGACTGTCAAGACCACGTGTCTGTTGACGGGTGAATTTGACATCATCGCTGTGAACCTCTTTGGCTTCAGGGAGAAGTGGGAATTTGGATTCGCCCTGAACTCAGACCTCCCACGGAGCACGAGTGCCAAGTACACTGCTGAGCAGCAGAAGTATCTGCTGGCCACCTTACCCACGATCACCCTGCCACTCGGCAAGCCATACACAGAGGACATATTCGTGCTGCTTGATAAGCTGGTGGAGGAACGCAACAAAGGTGTGGAGAAGCCTGTGGTCAAAGTTGTGGCGGCTGGAGAGCCAAAACTGAAAGTGGTGAAGGAGAAAGTTACACGGTGATCTTGGACTGCACGCGCTTCAGTCGAACCTCGTCCCTCGTGAACACCAGAAAATAGGAGTGGTTCTTCCGAGCGTGCACCTGCTGTTTCAGGCGCGTAATGCAGGGAGCGTTCTGCCGCATGACGACGAACAGGTCTTTGGCGTAGTAGCCCATCTTGGCATACTGGTTGATCAGCTCCACGTGCGTCAGTCGTTGCAGATTGGCTGACACTTCATCCTGGCACTTGACGATGAACACGCCGTTCGGCTTGAGGACGCGACGAGCCTCGACAGCCGCCTGGAAGTACAACTGAAGGACCGCATCGTGGTACTTCGCATCGCCGTTGCTGGCCTCACCGTTTGAGTATGCTTTGCGGAAAGCCGAGTGTGATCCACCACCGGCCATATGGGAGGTTGCCTTGCGAAATAATCCTTCCATGTACGGTGGATCGAGCACTACGCAATCTATGCTGGCATCTGCGTGAGGCAAGGCGCGGCAGTCAACGCCCGTTTTCAGATCAGACGGTCGCAGATCGTATTCCCCTGATGGGATCCCACGCCAGAAAGAGCCAAGGCCGTAGGTCACGTCAGCGACAATCGCGCCTTTTGGGACGTGGAGTTCGAGAATCTGCCGAAACACTGATGCATTCTCGGCTACGTGGGCTGACAGGACCACATCGCTGGTGCATTCCCCACCTTGCACACGACGACCATCCTCCCGCTCGGCTTTCTCGAACAGTTCGCTCTGCATTGTTTGTCGCATGGTAGCAGAATTTCTCCTGTGCCAAAAATTCTTCTGAATTTGGGCGAGCAAGTATGCCTCTTGGGTTCTCTTTTGACACGCCCTGATATGCTGGTTTGGGATGAAGCTTTATTTTGCGAAGGCCGATCTGTCGCTGCACAAAAATGACGCTGGAGATTACGTTTTGGAGCAGTGTGGAGAACTGCTGGAGACGTTCAAGTCTGAGAAGAAAGCCCTTGCGAAATACAATCGCATTCGTCTTGATCTGGAAGCCAAGATGCCCTCAGCCGAAGTGACGGACGAAGAGCGACGGGCACTGCTGGAAAAATATCTGGCTGACAGTTTGGTCAAGCACAACTCCCTCCGGGATGAGATGGTGAAGAAACCTCCGAGGAGCCGGACATTCGGGTGAGCGATTCCGTTAGCACAGTTAGCACAGAACTGCGCCTGGGATACCAGCCGAGTTGCAAGCAAAGGATTTACAGCGCGTGAAAAGCCTGTGTTTCCACCGTTTCACGATAAGTGTATGATTCCAAAGAAGGCCGATTCGCCTCCCGGTAGCGCTACCAACCTTCCTTAAGTTGTTTTCTTCCAATAGGTTGTAGCCTGCCAAAATTTTGTCACGGTGCATGTCCCGGTAATTGCGCAAATTCTCGCAGAGAGTCGGTATTACTGGATATGTCGAACCGAAGAGTCAGCATCATCGAACGAGTCAAACGAAATGGGAAACGGGTGTGGGCGAGAAGTGGGAGCCTCCGTCAGTGCAGCAGTTCGTCACTCAAATCGAGTTAATCAAGAACCCGCTTACCTACAAGATTTATGAGCAGAAACTCCGTGAGTATTCGGAATGGACGAAGCTGACCTACGTCGATCAGATCGACAAGGATCATTTGTTTAAATACCGTAAACACGTCATGGATGGTGGGAACGAGCGTCTCACGGCGGATTGGTAAAAATCCAAATCCATAGGGTGGTTTGCAACACCTGTTCCCCCTTGGCCCGCACCAGCAAAAAAGTCTGGTGTTCGCAGAGGGAGAGTTCTGTGCAGCAGCAGCTGTTTTCTTACCCCTCAAATTCTTCGACCGCCCGAATCTATGGAATCATTTTCAGCGGGAACCGGACGTGACGAAAGTCATATTGATTTACATCAACCAATATGCAAATATTGATATATATACATGCCAGAGTTGCCACAATTTACAGCCGAGTTTTTCAAGGCGCTGGCGCATCCGATGCGGATCAGGATACTGGACACGCTGCGCTCCGGGGAAGTCGGCGTCAATGAGCTCAGCATCCGTCTGAAAGTTGAACAAAGTACGCTTTCTCAACAACTTGGAGTGTTGCGAAAGAGCAGCATTGTGGTTGGTCGCAAGGAAGGCCAGAACGTTTACTACTCCGTGCCAGATCATGCAATCTTTCGTCTACTTGACGACGCCCGGCAGGTCTTCAATAACCACTTGGTAGACATAAGGGACCTCCTTTCTCAACTCACCCCGGCGGGGGAAAAGTGAGCGGCACATTCGACGTTGGGAACCGCGCGATGTCCGCACGCTTGGAATCCAGCATTGCTCCGTGGCGAATTAGTGGTCGGTCGGACGGACACCTGTCCTAATGACGCAAGTGGCCTTCAGTTCGTTCCTCGTGGCAACGCTATTGGTCCCCGTAGTCACTCTGATTTTCCATCGGTGGACAAAGGCACGCGCCCTTCCTCCCATACTACTAATGGGATCGTTAGCGGTCGGGATTGCCGTGGCAGCGGCGGGGTTCTACGATGGGCAAAAGTTCGCCGTTGATGTTTCGCAAGTGGCATCGTTCTCCTTCGCACTCAGCGTGGACCGGCTCAGCGCGTTCTTTCTGTTCTTGGTTTGCTCGGTCTCCGTGCCGGTCATCCTGTTTTCGAGTTCATACATCCCGCGCCACTATTCCGGAGCGCGCCGGCATTGGCTTTGGGTGCTTTTGCCTCTGTTCCTGCTGTCGATGGTGCTGGTCGTAGCTGCTTCCACGCCATTTGCGTTCCTGTTCGGGTGGGAACTGATGACCCTGTTCTCCGCCGGCCTCATCCTGATTGATGGCGACTCCGAGCAGCGGCGCCACAACATTTTTGTCTATCTCCTCATGATGCACGCCGGCACGGCGGCCGTAATCGGAGCTTTCCTCTTATTCGTGCCGCATGCCAGCAACTTCGCCGAGATGCGGGCGAGCGCGACCGCGATGCCGCCATCTCTACGCACCGCCGTGTTCTTGCTGGCGTTTGTAGGATTTGGAACCAAGGCCGGAATCGTCCCGCTGCATCTTTGGTTGCCCAGAGCACATCCGATTGCGCCCAGTCCGGTATCGGCCTTGATGTCAGGCGTCATGCTGAAAACCGCGATCTACGGATTTGTCCGCTTCGCTTTTGATTTTCTGGGCGGCGGCCCCGCCTGGTGGGGATATTTGGTGCTATTGGCGGGCTGCGTGTCAGGCCTGCTGGGCGTGCTCTACGCCATCGCGGAGCATGATCTAAAAAGATTGCTCGCCTACCACAGTGTCGAAAACATTGGCATCATCTATCTCGGCCTGGGGGCGGCGCTCGTGTTTACGGCCAACCATGCCCCGCTCTGGGCCGCTCTTGCGCTCACCGCCGCCCTGCTCCATTGCTTGAACCACGCGATTTTCAAAAGCCTCCTGTTTCTCGGAGCCGGAGCAATTTCTGACGCGGCTCACACGCTTGATCTGGAAGAACTCGGCGGCTTGCTGAAACGGATGCGCCTGACCGGCACCATGTTCCTGATTGCCTGTTGTTCCATCGTTGGCTTGCCGTTGTTCAACGGCTTCGTCAGCGAATGGCTTACCTTCCGCAGTTTTCTGGCGGCCTCAGAACTGACCAGTCTCTCCGCGGCCATCATCCTGCCCTTAGCGGCGGGCGTACTGGCGCTGATCGGCGGTTTGGCAGCCGCGTGTTTTGCAAAGGTGTACGGCGTTGCCTTCCTCGGACGCCCGCGCAGTCGCGAGGCGGAGATCGCAAACGATGTTTCTCTGCCCATGCAGGCAGGTATGGGAGCCCTGGCGGCGGCGTGCGTCTTGATCGGAGTTTTTCCCGGCCTGGTGTTGCCGAGCCTGGGCAAGCTAACCGAGGAACTTCTTCCCGGTGCTAAGTTGCCGCCAGCGGCAACATCACTCTCAGCCGTACTTCCCTGGATAGCGCTCTTCGTTCTGGCGCTGGTTGCCGGCATTGCCGCACTTAAGCAAACGAAGAAACTGACAGCGACGTGGGCCTGCGGACTGCCCGGCCTGAACGAGCGTATGCAGTACACTTCCACCGCCTTCTCCAAGCCGCTGCGAAAAGTATTCTCGCAGGTGTATAAGGTGGACCGCACCGTCGAAGTGGTTCCTGGCGGCACTCCATATTTTCCGGTATCGATCTCGTACCGCTCGGTTCGCACGACCTCTTTTGAAAAATCTTTGTATCGGCCAGGCATTGACGCGATTGTCGCGGCGGCGCACCGTTTGCGACAGCTTCAGACCGGCAATATTCAGATCTACCTGCTCTATATCTTCGCCGCCCTGATCGCCCTTCTGGTGTTCATGAGGTTCGTGTGAAACTCGCGATCAATCTTGCGATCAATGCGGTGCAGGTACTGCTGCTGGTTCTCGTGGCGCCCCTGGTGCGCGGTGTAATTGCTCAGCTCAAAGCCAGAATCCAGAACCGGCGCGGAGCCAGCGTGTGGAGGCCATACGCCGAGCTGTTAAAACTCTTTCGCAAAGAGGATCTCGTACCGGATTCGGCTTCTTTTGTTTTTCGCCTAGCTCCCATCGTCCTGTTTACCTCAGCCCTGGTGGCCGCGGCGTTTGTTCCACTGCTGCACGGCTCGGCGCTGCTCGACGCCACCGGCGATTTCGTGCTTCTTGTCTACCTGCTGGCGCTGGGGCGTTTCTTCCTGATGCTCGGAGCGATGGATGGCGGCAGTTCCTTCGGAGGCATGGGAGCCAGTCGCGAAGCCCTGGTTTCGACTTTGGCCGAAGCTCCCTTCTTGCTGGCGCTCGTGTCGGTCGCCATCGCGGCGCGTTCCAGCGGTATCGCTGGAATGGTGCGCTGGACCCTGGGGCAAGACTTCTTTCAGTTCTCAGCCGTTCACGCTCTGGCGTTTGTCGCCCTGGCCTTGGTCGCCATCGCGGAAACGGGACGGATCCCGGTGGACAATCCCACCACGCATCTGGAGCTGACCATGATTCACGAGGCGATGGTGCTGGAGTATTCGGGACCGAGCCTTGCTCTGATCGAATGGGCAAGCGCAATCAAGCTCAATGTGATCATGGCATTGCTGATCGCCCTGTTCGTCCCTTGGGGAGCGGCCAGCAGCCTTTCCGTGCTGGCGGTCCTAATCGCGTCGCTGGCGCTGCTCCTGAAAATGGCCGCACTTGTACTCGTGCTCGCGTTGGTTGAGTCGAGCGTCGCGAAGTTGCGGATGTACCTGGTTCCCGATTTTCTCGGCGTAGCGTCAGCGCTGGCGATCCTTGCTGTGGTTTTTACGGCGCTAATGAGGTGACGAGGTGAACGATGGGTTTCGAGGTGAATGATGGGTTTATTTGAGACAGCTGCAGCCAAAGCCCTGGCGTCGTCCGGAGTGTTCTTGTTCATGACCGTGCTGCTGATCGCGGCCGCCAAGCGGACTTCCACCTGCATCGCTCTGTTCAGTTTGCAATCGCTGGTCTTAACCGCGCAGATCATCGCCATGTCCCGTATGCACCATTCGACGGAAGGTTTCGTGATCGCCGCCATGGTGTTGACCGTCAAGGTGGTCGCGATTCCGTATGCCCTCTATCGCATCGTCGAAGAACTGAAAGTGCCGCGCGACGTTTCTTCCTCAACCTCGTCTTCCCAATCGGTGTTCATTGCCGCGGGACTCATTCTTCTCTCCTTCTTTGCGGTGCGCCCGTATGCCGGCGTCCTGGGTGGCGACCAAGCCATGCTCGCAGCCTCGGTCGCATTGGTGCTGACCGGCGGTTTCCTCATGATCAGCCGCAAGAAGGCATTGATGCAGGTCGTCGGGCTTCTGGTGTTGGATAACGGCATCTTCCTTGCCGCTCTGACCACCACATTCGGTATGCCGTTAGTCATCGAGATCGGAATTGTCTTCGATCTTTTGATGGGAGTCTTCTTGATGGGACTGTTTGTATTTCGAATCCGCGACACCTTCAACCATGTCGACGTTTCCAAGCTGCGACGGTTAAGAGGCTGATGCATGGTTCTCCTCCTGCCATTATTCATACCGCTGGCCGGCGCGCTCTTCGTCTTCTTGTGCCGACAGCCGCACGTCGTGGTGCGCGCCGCCCTCACCACAGGCGCCTTGGAACTCGCCGCCATCGGTGTAACCGTGTACAGCATTCATTCACACGGCGTTCTAAGTGCCGGACACTATCTGCGTGCCGACGGGCTCACCTCGTTCTTCCTTATCAATCTCGGCCTGATTTCCGCGCTCGTGCTCGTCTATTCGTCGGGATACCTTCGCCATGTTCCGGAAGGAAGGTTCTCTTCTCTACGTTGGTTTTATGGGCTGGTTTTCCTGTTCCTGTTCACCATGGTCACGGTGTACCTCTCGGCCAATCTTGGAATGATGTGGATATCCGTCGAGGCCACAACTCTCGCGTCCGCTTTGCTGGTGGGCTTCTACAACACCGAAGGCGCAGTGGAGGCTGGCTGGAAGTATCTGATCGTCTGCACCGTGGGCATCGCCTTCGCGCTGTTCGGTACGATCGCCCTCTACCTGGCGGCCGTGAAGGGCGGGGTCGGCCCTCAATCGGCGCTCGATTGGGGCACCCTCATGGCCGCCGCTCCCGGTCTGGTGGGAGGACGCGAACTGCTGAAACTGGCATTTGTTTTTGTAGCGGTGGGATACGGAACCAAGGTTGGCTTTGTGCCCATGCATAGCTGGCTGCCCGATGCTCACGCCGAGGCCCCGTCGCCCATCAGTGCTCTCTTGTCCGCGGTCCTCCTGAATTGCGCGATGTACGCGCTGCTGCGCTTTGACGCGGTCACTTCGCGGGCCATCGGCAGTGGCTTCAGTCATACTTTGCTGCTGATCTTAGGCGGCGTTTCGCTCGCCGTGGCCAGCCTGCTGATGATTGTGCAGCGCGATCTGAAACGCCTGCTCGCCTACAGCAGCATTGAGCACATGGGCATTGTGGCGATCGGCATTGGTCTGGGCGGTGCACTGGGCCTCTATGGTGCTTTGCTGCACTCTTTCAATCACTCGATCGCCAAGACATTTCTGTTCGTTACCGCCGGCAATGTTCAGGGAAAATTCGGCACACTTCGCATGGAGCGCATTCGCGGTATGGCTTCTTCGCTGCCTTGGACCGGTGGCGCCCTCATCTTGGGCGGCCTCGCCATCACCGGGATGCCACCTTTTGGATTGTTTGTCAGCGAACTCGTGATTCTTACTGCGGCTTTCTCGACGGCACACTATTTCATCGCCGTGCTCATGCTGGCCGCGATTTCCGTCGTCTTTGGAGCGCTGCTCCACCATTTCCAGTCCATGCTCATGGGCAAGCCCGAGGATGTTCGCGTGCCACCGGCTTGGCTGGCATCGGAGGTCACCGTCATGGGTGTTTGCGCTCTATGCCTGGTGGTGTTGGGCTTACATATCCCAGCGGCCTTTGCTGCTGTTTTGCGCGGCGCGATGGCGGTATTGCAACCATGATCCGAACCCTTCCCAACAGCGAGGCGGGCGTATCACGAGCGCTGGATCTCCTGCGCACCGCGAACACGCGTCTGGTCTCCATATTTGGCAGCACCGATGACAACCACGTACGCCACGTTCACTACCTCATCGACGTGAATGGCCGTGAATACCGCATGCTCAGTTCGCCAGTCACCGGACCCATTCCATCGGCAACTCCAGTTACGCCCTCGGCCGCCTGGTACGAACGCGAACTTCATGACCAGTACGGCGTCGAGTGTGTCGGGCACCCTGACTTGCGTCCTCTGTTGTTCCACGAGAATTGGCCGGAAAATGTCCATCCCATGATCGACAATGCCTCGCATGTGCCCTGGACATCGACCGAAGGCCGCTACCGCTTTCTCAAAGTGCAAGGGGACGGGGTTTGCGAGGTGCCCGTCGGTCCCATTCACGCCGGCATCATCGAGCCTGGGCATTTTCGTTTCAGCGTCGTCGGCGACACCGTTCTCCATCTTGAACTGCGGCACTTCTACACCCACAAGGGCACGGAGAAGCTCTTTGAGAACACTCCAGTGATGGACGGCGTGATGATTGCCGAATCCGTTTCCGGCGACAACAGTTTTTCGCACGCGGTGGCGTACTGCCAGGCAATTGAGAGTGCATTCGGTATCTCTGTGCCCCCGCGGGCACAGGCCATCCGCCTCATCGGACTCGAACTGGAGCGCATGATAGCGCACATTGCGGACGTTGGGGCGTTGTGCGGGGATGTCGCATTCAGCGTGCCGTCCGCGTATACCGCGCGCATTAAGGAAACACTGCTCCGGGCTTCAACCCGCTTTTTTGGCACGCGCTTCTGGCGCGGCATAGCCGTGCCTGGGGGCGTCACCCGTGACTTGTCCAATGCGGAAACCAGTGAGTTCGGCAGGATGGTCACGGCCGCCGCCCGCGATTTCGCGCAGATGGCACGCCTCATCCTGCACACGTCGTCAATTCAGAACCGCTTTGAATCGACCGGAATCTTGACCGCCGAAATCGCCAGGCAACTAGGGGTCGTTGGGCCGGTGGCGCGCGCCAGTGGAATTCGACTTGACGTCCGTTGCGATCATCCTAGCGGGCGTTATCGCGACATCAATGTGGACGTCCCACATTACAAGTACGGAGATGTGCTCGCGCGGGCGCGAATCCGAATCGACGAGACCGCCATATCAATGGGCCTGGTCGATGAAACGCTGAAGGAACTTCCGGCGGGATCGGTTCTTGTCCCCGTGCCCTTATTGGGAAACGCAGAGGCTTTGTCAGCAGTCGAATCGCCGCGGGGCGAACTTCTTTACTGGGTGAGAATACGCGACGGGAGAATCACGCGTTGCCACATCAAATCGCCTTCGTTTCAGAATTGGCCCGCTCTGCCTCTGGCTATGCCCGGCAACATCATTGCGGACTTCCCCCTGATCAACAAGAGCTTCAATCTCTCGTACTCCGGGTGTGATCGATGATCGGCGACGCCGTTGAGCGCAGTCTCAGAAGCCCCAAGGTGCTGATTTCGGTCGGCGAATTATTTTTGAACGCTGCGGGAAGCCGCATGCCGGATGTCCAACCGGACTTGCTTACCGATGAGGTTGCGCGTCGCGCAGTGGCAGCCTGTCCGACGTCGGCTTTACAGGTTGACGAGGCAGCCGGGCGGACTCACTTGATTCTTAACTACGGTGAATGCATTGGGTGCTCCCGCTGCATTGCCGCCCGCAACGGAGCATTCCGGTACGCGGAAAGGGTCGTCCGTTGTGGTGTCCGCAAGGAAGCACTGATTCGACGCTGGGATATCCAGAGTCGTGCTGAAGTTGTTCAGGACGATCCTGTCTTATCTCAAGCAGCAGAGCAGATTCGTTCCTTGGTCGGTCGGGCGCTGAATGTCCGGCAAGTCGATGCCGGTTCATGCAATGGCTGCGAAGGAGAAATCGTCGCCCTTACCAACCCCTACTACGACCTGGAGCGATTTGGAATTCACTTCGTTGCCTCCCCGAAACACGCCGATATGCTGCTGGTCACGGGGCCTGTAACCCGAAACATGGCAGCAGCCTTGAGACACTCCTATGATGCCGTACCTTCTCCGAAATTGGTTGTTGCGGTTGGGGTCTGTGGATGCAGTGGTGGAATCTTCGGTGGCAGCCATGCCGTAGTCGGCCCGGTAGACGCAGTAATTCCCGTAGATGGATATATTCCCGGTTGTCCTCCAACTCCGAGCATGCTCCTCACCGGTATCGTGCAGGTTCTAAGCCCTTCCTTGTCGCCTCCACGGATCTGCCAACGCCAAATCCCAATGTTTCTGGGTTCCTATCGCCTGCGCTGCACGAACAGCCGAAAATTTGAGCAGTGACGGTAATCAGTAACACTGGTGGATTTCTTTGAGCAAACCCAGAGAGCGAGTTTCGGGGGGTTTAGTCACACTATGTTTATCGGCAGGGAGCCGTTTTACTTGACCCGAATTCGTTACCACGCGGGTATGTTACCGTCCTTGAGGCTTAGGTTCTGTGGGTCTTCTGCCGATGGCAGATGATGAGTGGGGACATCGATTCGTGCGCCGCATTTTACCTTTGCTAGGCATCGTCGCCGTTGGCATCCTTCTGAGCGCGATGATCTTCATCACCCTGCGAAGTCTTGAAAGCAAGAATGCCGAGGCCTCCTTCAACGCTGTTGCCCAGGAGCGACTCGATGACTTGGAGACCAACGCCAATCTGACCCTCGATAATCTTGTCACCGTCGGGGCGTTTTTCGACGCTTCGCACGAGGTCGAACGGAAAGAGTTCGGCCGGTTCACGGTAGCCATGCTGGCGCGGAACCATGCGACCCAGGCGCTGGAATGGATTCCGCGGGTGCCGAAACGATGGCGGCGGAAGTACGAAGAGGAAGCGCGTCACGACGGCTTCCGGTGGTTCGAATTCACAGAGCGGTTCTCCCCGGGGCAGATGGCCAGAGAGGGTGAGCGCGAAGAGTACTTTCCGGTTTTCTTCGTTGCTCCTTTCCAAGGCAACGAAAAAGCCCTGGGCTTCGACCTTGCATCCGACCCCATCCGCCGCCAGGCACTCCAGAGATCGGCAGATTCCGGCCGGTTGGTCGCAACCAGCCGGATAACGCTGGTGCAGGAGACATCTGACCAGTACGGCTTTCTCGTCTTCCGTCCAGTTTACCGGGGAGGTATCGAGCTGCCGAGCACCGAGAGAAGACGTGAGGCGTTGGCTGGGTTCGCCCTCGCGGTCTTTAGGGTAGCGAATATCGTGGAGGCTGGAACCGTCCCCAGTTCCGTATCGGACCTTAGCGTGGCCATCTTCGACCGCGACGCCAAACCGGGGGAAAGACTGCTCTATCCAAAGGGCGCCCATCTCGATGGCGTCGGAGACCTTCCTCCGGGTTTCAGGGCAACGCGAACAATTTCGGTTGGAGGACGCACGTGGGAGCTCGCCGCCTACCCGCTCCCCAACCACTTCAGGCCGGTGCGCTGGAGCAGTTGGGCGACGTTGTTGGCCAGCCTGCTACCAACCGCCCTGCTGACGGCTCACCTGGCCGAGCGCCGCCGCGCCGAAGAGGTCCTGCAACAAAGCGAAGAGCGCGCCCGCTTGTTATTCGCTACCATCCCCCATCCCGTCTACGTGTTCGATCTTGCGACCTCCGACTTTCTCGAAGTCAACGACGCTGCCGTGCAGCAATACGGGTACAGCCGTGACGAGTTCTTGCGGATGAAGACGACAGAGATTCGGCCTGCCGAGGAGGTGGAACGATTGAATCGATATCTGCAACAACATCGATCCGGCAAAGGCTCCGCGGGACAGTGGAAACATTTAAGCAAGGACGGGCGCATCATCGACGTGGAGGTCCACTTCCATACCCTTGACTACGGTGGTCACAAGGCCCGCCTTATCATCGCCCAAGACGTGAGCGAGCGTAACCGGCTTGAGATTGGTCTCCGCCAAGCCCAGAAGCTCGAGGCGGTGGGCCGTTTGGCCGCCGGTATTGCCCACGAGATTAATACCCCGATCCAGTTCGTCGGCGACAACATGCAGTTCCTGCGCGGCGCCTTCACGGACCTCAACAAGGTGCTAGACAAGTATCGCCTGCTCTGGGAGCGGGTGGCCAACGGCGAGGCAGAGCAGGGGTTGGCCGAAGTGGTCGAGGCCGAAGAGGCGGCGGATATCAACTGTCTGGTGGAGGAAATCCCCAAGGCTATCGGGCAGTCCCTGGACGGCGTGACGCGCGTGGCCACGCTGGTGCGGGCGATGAAGGAGTTTGCCCACCCGGACCGAAAAGAACGGGCCGCTGCCGATATCAATGCCGCCCTTCTCAGCACGCTGACGGTGGCGCGCAATGAACTGAAGTACGTCGCGGAGGTGGAAACCGAGTTAGGCGATCTGCCGCTGGCGGTTTGCAACATCGGCGAATTAAACCAGGTCTTCCTCAACTTGCTGGTGAATGCCGCCCATGCGATTGGAGACGCGGTGAACGGGACCGGGCAGAAGGGTGTTATCCGGGTCCGGACTGCGGTCGAGGAAGACGCGGTCTTAATTTCCATTGCCGACACGGGGTGCGGCATTCCGGAAGAGGTTCGGGACAAAGTCTTTGATCCTTTCTTCACAACCAAGGGGATCGGGCGAGGGACCGGGCAGGGTTTAGCCATTGCACGCTCGGTGGTGGTCGAGAGGCACGGAGGGACGCTCACGTTCGCGAGCGAAGTTGGCAAGGGAACCACTTTCTTCATTCGGCTGCCGCTGGATGAGAGCAAGGCTCTTACCGCAAGGGCGGTGTCGGGGTGAAACGCATCTTGTTTGTGGATGACGAAAGCAACAAACACAGCCGCCCTCTGCCATCTCGCTCGCCACTCGCCTTCGGACAGGTCACGATGCGTTTGGGGCTGGCATTCAGTATCCTCGCCGCCCTCTTGATCGCTGTGGGCGATATGGGGCTACGCCGAATGGACCGCATCAACGCCGACCTGCAGAACATGATGGGCAGACAGTCGGCCAAGCTGCGCCTGTCGCTAGAGGCGGTGACCTACTCCAATCGCAACAGTCGGATCACGATGCAAACATTCCTGCTCAAGAATGGAGAGCAAATCAACGCACTGCTGGTTGCCCGGGCGGAGAACACCAAGAGAATCTCAAGCTTGGTGGCCGATCTCGAGAGCCGTTGCGAGTCAGAAGAAGAGAAGCGGCTGCTAGCTGCCATTGAGAACGCGAGAAGCCCATATATCGACAGCTATCAGCGAGCCCTACACCTTCTGATCGACGAAAGGAAACGGGATGTGGCGGCGGCCATCATGGTGCAACAGACGGCCCCGGCTTTGCTGAAGTACCACGCTGCCTGGGATAAGTTCGTGGGCTTCCAGGGAGATCGCCTTGAGCTGGCAGCCCAGCAGAGCCGGGCACACTATGCCGCGGCCCGTCGTCTTGCTTTGCTCATCATCGTAGTCGCCGTGGTGGTGCCTTGCACCATTGCCCTGTTGATCATAAGACGTATGGTCCGAGAGATTACCACGCGTCTGAGAAACGAGAAGGAAGCACTGCGGGCGGCGCATCAGGAGGCGGAGGTTTTTATCAATGCCGTGCCGTCGATTCTTATTGGTGCGGGCCACGACTCACGCATCACGCGATGGAATTCAGCAGCCGCGGGAGTGTTTGGCTTATCTGGGGCTGAAGTGGTTGGAAAACAACTGACAGATTGCGGCATCAGATGGCTGCGGCCTGGCATGCAAGACGAAATCCGATCCTGGTGTTCTGAACGGGGCTCGCAGCGGAGCGATGAGGTTTCGTTTGAGATGAACGGCAAAACGCGTCTGCTAGGGCTGACGGTCACGCCGGTTCACGTGGCCGATGAAAATTCGACCACACTACTTGTCATCGGTTCAGACGTCACCGACCGAAGAGCCTTGGAAGAGCAGTTCCGCCAAGCCCAGAAGCTCGAGGCGGTGGGCCGGTTGGCCGCCGGTATTGCGCACGAGATTAATACCCCGATCCAGTTCGTCGGCGACAACATGCAATTCCTGCACGATGCTTTTTCAGACCTCAGCAAGGTAATGGAGAAGTATCGACACCTGAGCGACGCAGCAGCCAACGGCGTGGCCGGGATGATGTTGGCGGATGAAGTCGCCGAGGCCGAAATGGCGGTGGATATCAACTATCTGGTGGAGGAAATCCCCAAAGCGATCACGCAGTCCCTGGATGGTGTGGCGCGCGTCGCCACGCTGGTGCGGGCGATGAAGGAGTTTGCCCATCCCGACCGAAAAGAACGGGCCGGCGCCGATATCAACGCCGCCCTTCTCAGCACGCTGACGGTGGCGCGCAATGAGCTGAAGTACGTCGCGGAGGTGGAAACCGAGTTCGGCGATCTGCCGCTGGCGGTTTGCAACATCGGCGAATTAAACCAGGTCTTCCTCAACTTGCTGGTGAACGCCGCCCATGCGATTGGAGACGCGGTGAACGGGACTGGACAGAAGGGTGTCATCCGGGTCCGGACCGCGCTCGAAAAAGACGCGGTCTTAATCTCCATCGCCGACACGGGGGGTGGCATCCCGGAAGATATCCGCGACAGGATCTTCGATCCCTTCTTCACGACGAAAGAGAGCGGACGCGGGACCGGGCAGGGTTTAGCCATCGCCCGCTCGGTGGTGGTCGAGAGGCACGGGGGAACGCTCACGTTCGCGAGCGAAGTTGGTAAGGGAACCACTTTCTTTATTCGGCTGCCGCTGGATGGGGAGATAAAGCCCTTAGGAGAAAAGCCTTCTTAACATTTTCCTCCGGAGTAAGCACACTGCGCCGTCTGCAGAGGCCGAGCTGCGCTCGGCTTGGACGGCCGAGGGCGGCCGTCCCTACGCAAACCTGGACGGGGCGGAGCCCCGTCACCACACGAGCAGAGGCAGTCGGCTAGCTACGAGGCGCCTTTCACGAACGCCAGCGTGGTTGTGGGCATAGAGACAGTCACTTCCCCGGTGAGCACACGCCGTGCGTGGAAGTTCTTGAGCTTGGATAGGAGCGGCGACGTGACCTCCTGACCTTTGGAGACGAGCAACTCTCCCTCGCCGGTACGGACATCCTGTTGGATGATCATGCCGGTCGCAAGCGCTTCGATCCGGCACTGTCGTATTTCGCCTTCATCGGAGTTCGGATCCAATTCCACCAGGGCGTCGAAGAACTGCGGACTGAAGTTCTTGTTTTGGCCAGTCAGAGTGTGTACCGCTTCGGTGCGCGACACCCCTTTGTGGATCAGTTTTTCATAAGCCAAGGTCAGCCGGAGGATTTCCGCTCCTAGCCGCATGTCTTTCTTCTCGGAGTCGTCGACCTCGCGAACGGGGCGGTTCTGGTGCTCGATCATCCAGGCAATGGGTTCCAGGCGGGGGATTTTCGAAAGTAGATCATAGGCGACACTGGGATGGGCGTCATATTGTGTCTGCTCGTTGGCGGAGAGCTTCTCACCGCTGTACACGGCCTCGATCGTTTCGGAAGGCAGCGTCACGCAACCTAGCTGGGACATCATGGCCGCAACCTCGTACTGCCATACGTTGGGCAGCTTCATCGAGGTTACGATGTGATGGATGTAGCGGCGGGCGCGCTCGGCGCGGCTGAAAGCTGCGGGATTCACCAGGCTGAGCACCTCGGTCAGCACTTGAATGCTGCCGCTAAGCGTTTGTTCCAAGAGTTGCTTTTCGGCCGTAACCAAACGGTACTGCACCAGCGCCGCAGTCAGGGTTTTCGCCATCATTTCCTTGCTGCAGGGCTTGTTGAGGAAGCGGAAGATGCTGCCCTCGTTGATGGCGTTGATGGCCGTTTCAGTATCGGCGTTGCCGGTAAGCATGACCCGGATGGTGTCCAGCGATTGGGCCTTGATTTTGCTTAAAAGCTGGATGCCATCCATGCCGGGCATGCGCATGTCGGAAACCACGACCGCGTAGGGTCCGTTGTCAGCTGCGAGTTTCAGCGCTTGCTCCCCGCCCATCGCAGTCTCCATCACAAACTCGCGGCTCAAACTGCGCCGATAGCCGTCAAGGATATTGTTATCATCGTCCACTAGAAGGATTTTTTCAGCCATGGTGTTCCTCTTTCTGATCGTGTGATTGTCCATCGGCATCGAGCTTGCCGCGCCACGCCTGCTCGCGATCCGCGCAACCGATTCCGGCGAGGAAAGCGGCGTCGATCGGGGTTCGGTCCCGCAGCCGCGAGGTGCTTTTTTCGTCGTGGTACGCGCTGGCCACGTGCACCGCGGCGAGCGGCGAAAACTTCACGCTCAAGCTACCCCCAGGGTCGTGGTGCCAGGCGACTGCTTCGACAATTGTGCTTGGCAGTCCCCATAAGCCAAACAAATAAGCCGCCACCTGGGCATGGCTGCAGCCCAGCAGTTCGCATTCCGCCGCATACAGCCCAACGTCGGCCTGCTCTCTATATTCCAGAACCTTCCTGTACTGCTCCCCCAGAGCGGAGGCCAGGATGAGCTTGCCGGCATCATGCAACAGGCCCGCGGTGAAAGACTCATTCTGAATGTGCTGATCTGCGTGTTCGAACATGGCAATCTTCTTGGCGCTATTGCTGACTGCCAGGGAGTGGTCTGAAATCTGCAGCACATCGTCGGCGGTCAGCAACCGGCTTTGAAATTGCTCGAATACATGTGCCGTTAGTACCAAAGTGCGAAGCGTGTCCAGACCGAGCAGTTGGACGGCGTGCGAAGCACTAGAGATTTCGCAAGGTAAGCAAAAGAAGGCCGAGTTCACCAGCTTCAGGATCTTCGCGGTCATGGCCATGTCGGCTCCAATCAGCTCGTCGATCCTTTGCAGCGAGGGCTCGGGACGGTGCAACTCCTCGTTCAGTTGCAGGTAAGCGTGCGGCAGACTGGGCAGGCAATCGAGCTTGGTTACTAATTCGCGCAGGCCCGGATTCTGCAGCAGATCTTTGAGAGCGAAAGCACGGATCAGCCGGGACTTCAGCTCTTCGGCTTCGCACGGCTTGGAGACAAACTGATGCGCAGGATTGACCGAGCGCATAATGGTCTCCCGATCGGATTGCCCCGAGAGCACCATACGCAAGGTTTGAGGGGACCGTTTCTGCACTTCTTCCAGCAGCTGCGCTCCGTCCATTCCCGGCATCCGCATGTCGGTAACAATGATGTCGAAGGACTGCCGGTCCATGGCGGCCAGGGCTTCGTCACCGCCCGCCGCAAAAAGCATTTCCCATTCCGCGCGCATGGGGTGCAAACTGCGCTTCAGCCCGGTCAGCACCATGGGCTCGTCATCGACAAACAAAATTCGTTTTGCCATGGTTGCCCTTCGATTACCCTTCCGCCGACTTAGCAAATGGGATGCGAATGTAGAATGTCGTTCCCTTTCCCCGTTCAGAGTCGAACCATATCTTGCCTGCGTGGCGTCTCACGATGGCGGTGTGGGCTAGGGCCAATCCTTGTCCCGTCCCTTTCCCCACCGGTTTGGTCGTGAAGAAGGGCTCAAAAACCCGCGAGCGCACGGCTTCTGGTATTCCCACTCCGGTGTCAGCAATGGAGATCTCGACCGAGTCCTGGTCGCGCACGGTGGAGACGACAATCTTTCCTTTACCCTGAGAACCGTCTCCCACCGCCAGCCCAATCGCCTGCGCAGCATTGATCAGGAGGTTGAGAATCACCTGGTTGAACTCGCCGGCGTGGCAGAGCACCAAAGGCAGGGCGGGAGCAAAACGCGTTTCCACGTCGGCGACATACTTCCACTCATTGCGCGCTACGGTGATGGTGGTCTCGATCGTCTGGTTGATGTCAATGGGCTTCTTTTCTTCCGATCCGGGATGCGAAAACTCCTTCATGGCACGTACGATCTTGGTTACCCGCTGAATGCCTTCCAGGGACTGTTCGATGGCATGGGGAATCTCCGTCTGCAGGAATTCGAAGTCTGCTCCCTGAGCCAGGGCCTGGAGTCGCTGCAGCGTCTGTGGCAAAATCGGCCCCGGCGTGGCTTCCTGCTGCATCTCTTGGGTAATGGCGAGCAAGGCGCGGAACGAGGGCCAGGATTCCTGCAAGAATCGGGTGTTATCACCCACGTACTGAATGGGAGTATTGATTTCGTGGGCAATTCCTGCGGCTAACTGCCCAATCGCCTCCAGTTTCTGTGCCTGCCGCAGCTGTTGTCCCAGAATCTCCTGCTCCGTCACATCTGAGCCAATAATCAGCAGCTCATCCACTCCTTTCTCAGGTGCGCTGATCCACTTCAAAGTAAGTCCGAGAAATCGAGTCTCGCCATTGATTACATACGGAAGCGTCTCAATGCGCCGCGGCTCTCGGTCGGCACACCAGGAAGCAATCTCAGCGGGCATATCCGAGCGCGCCCACTGAATGCCGCACCACGCCAAGCGCTTTCCAGCCACCTCGCCTCTGGTGAGACCAAACACCTGCGCCGCCGCCAAATTCCAGCGTTCGATCCGTGAATCCCGGCTGACTCCGATAAGAATCGACGGCACCGAGTTGATGAAGAGCTGCGCTTCTTCATGCGCCCGGCGCAGTGCCTCCTGGGTCGCCTTTCTCGTCGTGATATTCACGAACGTCACCATGGCGCCCACAGTCTCTCCCTCGTGTTTCACCGGGTGAGACCAGTATTCGACGGGGAGACAAGTGCCGTCGGCGCGCCACACGACTTCGTCATCGACGTGCATCAGGCTGTTCGTCCGGAAAGCCTGAAAGATGCAGCATTCCTCCACAGGATAGGGGGATCCGTCGGCACGGCTGTGGTGAATGACCGCGTGCATGTTTTTTCCCAGTAAGTCACGGGCATCCTGGTAGCCGAGCATCCGCAAGAGAGCCTGGTTGCAGAACGTACAGTTGCCGCTCAGATCCAGGCCATAAATGGCCTCTGCGGTGGAATTGAGCAGCAGTTGAAGTCTCTCCTCCCGCTCTCTTAGCTTCTGTTGGGAAAGGATTCGATCGTCAATTATGCGCGAGATCATGACGATGCGTTCCAGTTCGCCGCCACTGTTGCGCACGGCACAGCCACGAGCCTCCACGTAACACCAATTGCCGTTCTTGTGACGGTAACGCATTTCCGCACTGAGTCGGTTGGCTCCCTCACGGACCACTTCTTCGGTTGCCTGGCGAATGATCGGCAGATCGTCAGGGTGCACCAACGCCAGGCAGCTGCGATCTTGGAGTTCGTCGACCGCATATCCCAGAAGCTTCTGGTATGTAGGACTGACGTAGAGAGTTTTCATCCCGGGGTAATCGACGATCAGAATCAGGTCTCCTGCACTTTCGGCGATGGCCCGAAACACGGCCTGGCTACGCTGCAGAGCTTCTCCCACTGCCCGAAACAGGGCCTCGCTGCGCTGCAGAGCTTTTTCGGCAGCCTTCTGATGGGCGATGTCCTGGACGAGCCCCATCGCCAAATCAGGCTGCTGTTGATCGGTTCGCGGGATCGCGGTCGCCGTCAGCAGCACCCACACCGGCCGCCCACTCTTATGGATATATCGTTTTTCTATCTGGCAGCTCTTTGCTTCTCCGCTGATCAAGCGTCGCAGCGTTTGCACGCTTAGCGCGACGTCATCCGGATGAGTGATATCGGGCAAAGTGTTGGCCAGGATTTCTTCTTCGGTATGGCCAATCAGATCGCAGAAGGCTCGGTTGACTGAGACACATCGGCCGTCGGCATTCAAAATCAACATGCCTGCGGCGGAGCACTCGAAGACAGACTTGAAAAGGTGTGCATATCCCGGCAGACCATCCGCCGGTCCCAGGCTGGTCGTCAAAAGCTCCGGGGTAAGGTTGGTAGTGGAATTCAATCTCCCTCTCCTGGTCCGTGTTAGAAACGCAGACCGTGGCAAGGACAGGCTGGGAAACGGGCCTTACAGACGATGCTCTACCCGACCTGGCTACCAGTATGCCGTCATTTAGATAGTCGGCATTGGGCCGCTTCAACTTGAGCAATGCGATCTATGCGGCTGTACCTTTCGTGCTCCGTTGACCGCGAGATCGGGACGGGTAGTCGGCAATGGAACTCGCGGCAGTGCCTGATTTTGTGGAAGTAGCCTGCGCTCAATAATCATTCGTTCGATAATCATTCGCTCAATAATCATGGCCTGGTTGGTCCGCAGCCGTAGCGGAAGAGGCAAGCCTTTCCTGGCACACCTCTTTGTTCACGCAAGCTGACCTGCGCGGGCCAATAGCACAAACACCTCGATGATCATCGGGTCAAATTGGGTTCCCGAGTTCTCTCTCATCATCTCAAGGGCCTGTCGCCTGGGAAGGCCTTTTCTGTAGGGTCGATCGGAGACGAGCGCGTCATAGCAATCTGCAACGGCAATAATGCGCGCCGGTAAACTGATATTCTCCCCCGCCAGACCTGCTGGGTAACCGGAACCATCGAACCATTCATGATGTTGGGCAACCATGGGCAGAGCTTCGCGGAAACAGGTGATGGGTTCGAGGATGCGAACTCCAATTTTCACGTGCTCCCGCATAATCTGCATTTCCTCCGGGTCGAGCCGTCCAACCTTATCCAGAACGGCCGGAGGCGTACCGATCTTTCCGATGTCATGCAACAACGCTCCGCGGTGCATGAGCTCCAAACTTTTGGCCGGCAGACCCATGGCATGCCCCATCTTAAGAGCCAGACTTGTCACCCGCTCGGAGTGGCCCGCCGTCCACGCCGATTTCGCGTCAATCGCACGGGCCAAGGCAGTGAGAGTGCCCAAATCCAGTTGTTCCAATGCGTCAATTGCGATCTTCAGTTGTCCCTTCTCGAGGCGTGCGGCGTGGTACTGTGCGACGCATTCACGAAGCGTGGCCAGGAGTGTTTCCGGGGTCACGGGTTTAGTGAGAAACCGGAAAATTTGCCCCTCGTTCACAGCTCTCGCGGCTACTTCGATGTCGCTGGAACCGGTCAGCATCACACGGATGGAATCCGGTGAAATGGTGCGAACCTTTGTCCCGCCTCAGTTGGAAATGGAGAAAGCGTTCGTCCGTTAAGATAGCGGAGCGAACGTATGAAAAAAGAGCGCAAGCACTACACTGCTGAGGAAAAAGTGGCGGTTCTACGGCGCCATCTTTTGGACAAGGTCCCGGTTTCCGATCTGTGTGAAGAACTGGGGCTACAACCCACGGTTTTCTACCGCTGGCAGAAAGAGTTTTTCGAGAACGGAGCGGCCGCCTTCCAAACACCGGAACGTCCTCGCCGTCAGGCGGAGGAGAAGCAGAAGCGGATTGAGTTCTTGGAGAAGAAGGTGCAGACCAAGGACGAGGTCCTGGCCGAGCTGATGGCGGAGCACATCGCGTTAAAAAAAAGCCTTGGGGAACTCTGACCGAGACCTGGGTGCCGCACGATGTGCGGGATCAGGTGGTGGATTTCGTCCGGTGCTGGTCGCAGAAGACCGAGATCAGCGCCGGCCGATTCATTCATTGGCTGGGCGTCACTGCGAGTAAGTTCTACAACTGGCGGCAGCGCTATGGTCGGGCGAATGAGCACAACGGTTGGGTGCCCCGAGATTTTTGGCTGGAGCCGTGGGAGAAGGAAGCCATCATCGGCTTCCACCTGAAGAATCCATTGGAAGGTTATCGGCGACTTACGTTCATGATGTTAGATCACGATGTGGTGGCCGTGAGTCCGGCGAGCGTATGGCGAGTGTTGAAACAAGCGGGACTCCTCTCGCGCTGGAAACCGAAGCCGTCGCGCAAGGGGACCGGCTTCGAACAGCCGCTGCAGCCGCACCAGCACTGGCACGTCGATGTTTCCTATATCAACCTGTCGGGCACGTTCTATTACTTATGCAGTGTGCTGGATGGATACAGTCGTTTTCTGGTGCATTGGGATTTGCGGGAGTCGATGAAGGAAGCCGACATTGAGATGATTCTGGAACGAGCCAAGGAAAAGTACCCGGAAGCCAGGCCGCGGATAATCTCCGACAACGGACCGCAGTTCATCGCGCGCGACTTCAAGGAGTTCATTCGCATCTCGGGGATGACGCACGTGCGCACTTCGCCGTTTTACCCGCAGTCGAACGGGAAGATCGAACGCTGGCATAAGTCGCTCAAGCGGGAGTGCATCCGGACACTGACTCCGTTAACGCTGGACGATGCACGCCGCTTGATTCAACTCTACGTGGATCACTACAACACGATGCGCCTACACAGTGCGATCGGCTATGTGACGCCGCAGGATCGGCTCGCCGGACGACAGGCCGAGATCCACGCGGCTCGCGATCGCAAGTTAGAAGAAGCTCGTCGCCAGCGGCAACTCCGACGGCAGCAGACGGCGTCTTGGAGGTTTGCACCCTCTTCCACGCCAGCTACAATGACCTCGCCGGGTGAAACGGAAGCGGGCTCTGCCGGGAGGCAACCATGCTGAGGGATAACCTGGTGGGGCTCATCGAGCCGATGCTCAGCAGCGCGGGAGTTGATCCTCTCGCGCTCTGCATGCGAGGAAAAAGCCATCGGACGATAGACCCCCATGCCTTGAAAATCCCCGCCCCGAAGGGGCGGAATCTACACTAACGGAGAACGCCGCTTCTCCATTTCACGCTGAGCCAAGACACCTCCGCCAAGAACTCCGCCCCGTCCATGCCCGGCATGCGCATATCCGAGACCACAACTGGATACGGCCCGTCCCTTCTCAGCTTCGCCAAGCCTTCTTCGGCGCCGCTTGCCAGGTCGGCGACAAACTCCCTGTGGACGGAACGTCGCAACCCTTCGAGCACCAATGGTTCGTCATCCACCAAGAGAACTCGTGCTTCGTCGACACTGCCGATCTCCAAAGTAGGGCTCTGGTTCACTCTGGAATGGTTCACTCTGGACCTTCCCTTAGCCAATTCATCACTGGCAATCGCAGCTAAAATGTGGTTCGCTTTCCTACCCCAGTGCGACCAGAAGCTTCCCCATACTTCTGAAAACAATGTCATGACAGAGGGTCAACGCTGCGCCCGGTACCCAGTCTTATCGGCAATGAAAGGCAGTTACTTTAGGGAGCCGGGACAGCGTCCGGTAATCGGGTCGCCAGCCTTTTCCAAGTCTTTAATTCCCGGTCTCGATCACAATTCGTGCCGCGGGAGTCCAATCCTGGTCATGCGGAGGAGCAAGATTGGGCACGCCGGGGTGCGCCGCCGCGCGGAGCTGCTCTATCAACAGCTGGACGGATTACAGGACCTTGCGGCAAAACGTGCGATCGGAGTTATTGGCCGAGAGCCGGAAACATAAGGCGGCGAAACTGCTGCGCCAGATTCCCTGCATCGGTCCGATTCGAGCCGCCCGCTTGATCGCGCTGATGCAAACCCCGTACCGGCTCCGCAGCAAGCGGCAACTCTGGACCTATAGTGGCTTGGGCATTGAGAACCACGACAGTGCGCAATTCCGCTTTGTCCGTGGACAATTGCAACACTCAAAGAAACCCCAGCAGCTTCGGGGTCTGAATCAGAACCACAACCATGAGATGAAAGAGATCTTCAAGAGTGCGGCCACCCGCCCGGGGTGCGCCACTTCTCGCGCACTTTGCGAAGGGGTGGAATTCCACACTGCCAAGAACCACCGCGCTCCTCCCAACTTTTTTCATCACATTTTTCTCGTACGCTCATCACAGACTTACACCACAGTCGCTGCGAAGATACCTCGACAGTGCACCATCGAGAACTGCGCCAGTCTCCAGAGACGACTTCCGGCCGCAAACTTTTCACCGCTATTTGACAACATATGGCCCCGGTCAGCACCCCCGCAAATGCACGCCAAAAAGCAAAATTCAATGCTAAGTCCTATCTTTTGAATACTTTGCTTATAACTACCGTACTATCAACCACTTAACTCATTTTGGGGTAGGGGGGTACCCCCCAAATTTCTGAATTCTTACCCGGCTGAAGGCGAGCTACAGCGAGACTGGGCGTCCGTCGATCGATCCGGAGCTTCTGCTGCGCTTCCTCTTGATCGGCTACTTATATGGCATTAGCAGTGAGCGCAAGCTGGTCGAAGAACTGCGCATGCATCTGGCCTGGCGCTGGTTTACCGGCCTGGGCTTCGATCAGGAGATTCCTGTCGGTGGATGGCAGCTTCGTGGAGGCGAATGCAGCCAAAGAGAGCCGTATTTCCGCGCGAGCAGTTAGCGGAAGCGGCACAGGTGAACCAAACCGTGCGCCAGTACTGGGTGGAACTGGAGCGGCAGAATCCCACCGAAGAGCCCGTGCATGAGCAGCCCTAATCCGGCTTCCCAGTGAAGACCAGAAAATAATCCATGCCGTCGGCTTTCACGAAATCCCGCGATTCGCGCAGTTCGTATCCGGCTTGGGCGGCTTCGCGAACGACCACATCTCTATTCACCCCATGATTTGCTCCGTTGCCATTGCGATCAATGATTCCGACCCTGGCTCCTGGTCTAAGCGATGAGCGAAGATTCCGGAGAAGGACAATCGGATGGGCTACCTCGTGGTAGGTCTTGAGCAGCAGCACGGCGTCGATGCTGGCGGCTGGGATCTCTGGATCGTCGGGCTTGCTGAGGATCGTCTTTATGTTCTGGAGTTGCTCTTTTTTCGCGCGCTGGTCAATGTAATGAATGGCCTCCGGGTTGATATCCACAGCATAGACCGTGCCCGAGCCCGTGACGCGGCGAGCGGCGCGCACCGTGAACCAGCCCGATCCGGCACCGATGTCGGCAACGTTCTTGCCGGGCTCAATGCCCAGCATGTCCATGATGCGGTTGATCTGCAGGCGCTCATCGCGCCCCGGGGTATCGAAAATGGAGAGATCGCCAGTGTAAGGGGTGCTGGTCTGGCGTTGGGCCGACGGCGCTGCGGACTCGGACTGGGCACGAACCGGCGCGGGCACGTACAGAGCTACGAATAACACTGAGATCGGCCCGAGACATCGGAGCGCTCGGCCAAAAGATTTCCAGTTCATTGTTTCCCTTAGTGCATGGGCTGATCGATCTGGCATACGTCGGTTCCAAGGGCACGAATTTTGCGAACGTCATCGATCAGAACCAGTCGAACCCCTCTCAAGATGCCATTTTCCAGCGTCATGTTGTCCCGGCAACTCGGAGAGGAGCGAATCCTCCCTAATTGCGGTTGGTACCAACCTAGCCCAAGGGCCCATTTTGCGTTCAACCGGCAGTTTCCACAAGTATGAAGTGCCGAAGGATCATTGCGCGGAAGTGCACGCGCAGATCACGTTTAACATTTTTGTCGTCGGTTCCGGTTGTGGGCGCGGTCACATACAATAGCGGACTAGTGAGACTCCGAACATGAGCGAGACGATCGAGCGAGACGATATGAGCGAGAGTTGGCAAGCATGGGTGGGCCGCACCGTCGATGGGAGATTTCCGCTGCTAAGCTACTTGGGCGGTTCCGATCACAGTGCCGTGTTCCTCACCCTTGCGCGAGGCGGTGTGGGCGACGCCGGGAAATCCGCCATCAAGTTGATTCCCGCGGCAGACGCGGAGAAGCAACTGCTGCGATGGAAGACAGCCAGCGAACTGACTCATCCTAATCTGATTCGTATTTTCGGGGTTGGACGCTGCGAACTCGAGGGCACGGCGCTGCTTTATGTGGTGCAGGAGTACGCGGAGGAAAATCTATCGCAGATTCTGCCGGAGCGGGCACTGACAGCGGAGGAAGCACGAGGGATGCTTCCGCCGATTCTGCGGGCTTTGCAATATGTGCACGACCTGGGGCTCGCGCATGGACGCATCCAACCTTCAAATATTCTGGCCGTTGCGGACCAGGTGAAGCTATCGAGCGACGCTCTGGGCGCGGCGGGGGAGAGGACGCGTGGCGCGAGGGCGACGAGCGTCTATGATCCGCCAGAAGCGGCGACGGATGCGGTTTCGACGGCGGCCGACGGGTGGCAGTTGGGGATGACCCTGGTCGAGGCACTGACGCAGCGCTTGCCGGTTTGGGACCGAGCACGACCGAGCGTGCCCGAAGTACCGGCGACGGTCCCGGAGCCATTCCGCGAAATCGCAAAGCGCTGCTTGCAAGTTGATCCGGGGAAGCGATGGACGATTGCGGAGATCAGCGATCGCTTGGGAGGGGAACTGCAAGGGCCGACTTCAGCCCAGACCGAGAAGGCGGTTTCCGCGCCAGCAGTCGTGGGTCAGCAGAACTTGGGTCAGCGGGACTTGGGTCAGCGGAAAGCATCTGCAAAATGGCCCTACGCTCTGGGGTTGGCGGCGGTGCTTGCGTTTGCCTTTTTCTTGATGGCGAGACCGAAACGGCCGGGCCCTCCGGCGGAAGTACAGTCGACGCAAACTCAGCACAGCGAGGCCGCGGAGAACTCACAGTCCGCGCCGGCCCCGACACTGCCGAAGCCAAGGCCGAAGCCCCATGCGCCGGGAGCTGCAAAAGTCGGCGATGCCAGGGCCGAAGGGGCGGCCCCAGAGGCGGGCGGCGAGGAAAAAACGTTTACCAACACTGACTTTACCAACACTGACATTACCAACACGGACCATCAGAGCGGAGTTGTGCAGCGGGTGATGCCGCAGGTTTCGCCGAGAGCGCGCGCCACGATTCAAGGCAAGGTCAAGGTTCGAGTGAAAGTCGAAGTAGATGCCGCGGGCAACGTGGCCAAGGCGACGCTCGAATCGGCCGGGCCGAGCAAGTATTTTTCGCGCGCCGCACTCGAAGCTGCCCAGGGTTGGAAGTTTTCTCCGGGACAATCCGATGGGTCGGGCACCCGGGAATGGAGGCTGCAGTTCGCTTTCAGCAGGGCGAAGACGGATGTTTCTGCGGTGCGCGCAAAGCGTTAGGGCAGACAGATGGTCCAGCGGCTTCGAATTTTCCCTGGGGTTTCGAATCGAAAGTCTGGGTGGCGCGGCTGAAGCGATGCTCTTACCGCTTTTGGACGGCCGGGGACGTTTGTTCCCGCGCGCAATAGAGCTACATGCACGCGGCCAGAACCCGCCCTGAGCGAGATCGAAAGGAGTGCCCGCGCCACGCGGGCACTCCCGGCACGGCTAAGTCGCGTAATACGCGGCGTTCTTTTCCAGAAACTCCTTCTTGTCTTCCGGCAGTTCCTCTGCCACGAAGATCGAATCCGAGGTGCAAACTGGAACGCAGGCGCCGCAATCGATGCAACCAGCGGGGTCGACATAAACCTGTGTCGCCGCCTCAAACTGCGGCTCGTCTTTCTTGGGGTGGATGCAGTCGGTCGGGCAGACTTCCACGCAAAGCTCATCCTTGATGCAATTGTCGGTGATTACATAGGCCATGAGTGCTTCTCCTGAGATATTTTCTGGAACAGCCCTTATCTTTAGCCAGTATGTCCGCCTTGGCAGTGACCTACATCACAGCCTGGTGTATCCCAATCACGCAGAATGGTGATCGCCGTCACAGGCAGGATAAGGCCTTATGCGGTAAAAGATGTACATCTGCAATTAAGAGGAAGCACAGAATTGCCCGGCCTCACCCCACGACCCCACACAGCCGCCACCCAAGCGGCGGGCCGGGCATTCTCACCAAGCAAATTCGCACCGGTATAAAATCCCCATCGCAACTCAATTTTTTGAAGCCTTCCCTGCCGCATCATACGAGCGCGCCAGCCAATCGAAAGCGTCGTGCAGATCGCCGTCGGTGGCGAGTTCAAAAGTGAACCAGCGCGCCTTCTGCATCTCTGTCGATCCAATCCGAGGATCTCGCCGCATCCGCGCCAGGAGTCGTGGCGCTGGCGATTGTAATCTGAAGGCGAGAGAGTTTGGCGTTTCCATCCCACGGGTTTGCGGGAGCAGGGCGAAGATTCTGTCCCGCCGGTAGAGGACGGTGAAACCGAAAAACGACCGCACCTTGACACCGGGCCAGTCGCCAATCTCTGTTCTCAGCGCAACCGACCATGCCTTCATCGCTTCGGAGATTGCGGGTAGCTTGGGGTGTTTGGTCTTCACGTGATTCTAGGCCTGCGGACTGTTCCGGCTAGTCTAGTACGCCGCCCGTCCCGGAAGGGTGGTCGGGCGGTTTCCCTCCTCGAACAATCGGTTCTTGAACCGCGTTGCGGTTACTTCCGTTTCGCAGGATTGGTTAATCTTCAAGACTTTTATTTTTATTCCGATGAGCATGTAAGGGTCTGAGTGCGCGACCCGCTTTCCCTATGAAGATGCTCATGGTGCTTATGATGCTGGCGGTGATGACCGGCACACTGCGCGCCCAAGAGGCGCATTACGATTTTGCGGCGCATCCATCCGTAACGCGTGGAGATCTGGCCGCTTCACGCTTCTGGACGCGGAGCACAATAGCACTGGTCGCGCTTGGCGGAGCCGCAAAGGCTACCGACAGTTATATAACGCGCCGGAACATAGACGGTGGCGGCGAAGAATACAATCCAATGGCACGTCCGTTTGTGCGTACGGCTCCGGTTCAGGTTGCCGCTACAGCGGCGTTATTCGGCGCTGAAGTCGCCACCGCTTATATGTTGCACCGGAGACATCATGACAACGTGGGGCGTGCCGTCCTGATTGGGGGCATGGTTATGGATGGGGTTGGAGCGGCCTCCAGCTATAAGAATCGTGTGGCGGATTGGTAGCGCCTGTCAGCTTGCGACGGTGACGATCTCTTCGGCGTCAGCCTGCAAAATCATACAGCCCCGCGGGATTGGTTGTGAGAATGCGCTGGCGTGTCCCCGATTCTGGAACCCAGCTAGCCAGCAAATCGAGGAGCGTGGCATCGACCGGCATCGCGCCTTGGAACGAAGGATGCGGCCAATCGCTTCCCCATACCATGCGCTCCGGGGCAGCTTCGACCAGAGCCTTTGCAATTGGAGCGACGTCCTCATACGGGTACGGCTGGGCGGAGATACGATATGCGCCGGAGAGCTTTACCCAGCAGTTGCCTTCCCGGGCAAGCGTGAAGAGGGCCGTAAATCCCGGATGCGCCAGCCCCAGTTTCGCGGGCATGTGTCCCATGTGATCGATGACGAAGTGGACGGGCAGACGTCGAAGTCGCGGCGCCAATTCTGGCAGGTCGCGGCCATCGATGAGCAACTGCACGTGCCAGCCGAGCGGCGCTATCAGCCGGGCGACCTGCTCCAGAATCTCCATCGCCAAGCCTCCTTTGAACAGGAGATTGATTCGCACGCCGCGAAATCCCTCGTCGTGGAACCGCTGCAGTTCGTGGGTTTTCGTGCCGGGGCGCACTACCGCAATGCCGCGCCACTTGCGGCCCGAGGCGGCCACTGCGTCGTAGGTGCAGCGGTTGTCTGTGCCATAAACGCTCGGCTGGACGATTACGGCTCGATCCAGTCCGAGGGCGCTCAACATTCGCTGGTAGGCTTGAATGCTGGCTGGTGGCGGGGTGTAGCTGCGTCCTGGAATAAGAGGGTACTGCTCCACCGGACCAAAGATGTGCGCGTGGCAATCCCATGCGTTGGGCGGAACGGCAACCTTCGGGCTGCCGGGGTCGGGGTTCGGAGCCGCGCAAACCGTGATTGCCGCCCCGCCTTCGGTGCTAGTCATTGTTAGTCGTTGTTAGTCGTGGCTCGTCATTGTTATTCAATGACTCGCAGTTCTTTGCCCTTGGTTTCGGGGAGCAGAAGTACTGCCAAGATCATGACGACATAAGCGGACACCGCAAAGATGGCAATCGCTTTGCCCAGCGAGAGTCGCGCGCTAAGAAAGCCGACCAGCGTCGGGAACAGGGCGCCAATCCCACGGCCCAGGTTATAAGAGAAGCCCTGTCCCGAGCCACGCAGGCGGCTGGGAAACAGCTCGGTGAAGAACGCGCCGACCGGGCTGAAGGAGCCCGAGGTGAAGGCCCCGAGAGGAAAGCCGAGCAGCAGCATCACGATTCCGTTGCTGATGGGCAAGTAGGTATAGGCCGTGACTGTCAGGGCACAGCAGGCAGCGAACAGAATCAGAGCCTTCTTGCGTCCGATGGCGTCGGCCAGATACGCCCCAACCAGGTAGCCGCAGAAGGATCCGCCAATAATGACGATCATATACGTGCCCGTATTCAGGACCGAAAGATGCCGCACGGTCTTCAAATACGTGGGCAGCCAGGTTGTGATCGCGTAGTAGCCGCCCTGGACGCCCACCCCCAGTAGCGACGTCAACAGAGTGATCTTCAATATCGTCGGAGAAAAGATCTCGAGGAAGTGAGGCTTGTCGCCTCCCGCAGCGAGCTTTTGGCGCGTCCGAGTGTAAACCTGGGGCTCGGGAACGTGGCGCCGAATGTAGAAGACCAACAACGCGGGCAGAATACCAATCCAGAACATGGCCCGCCAGGCGAGGCCGGCGGGAAGCCATGAGAACAACACGACCGAGCATATCGCGGCAATTCCCCAGCCGATGGCCCAGCCGCCCTGCACGGTACCCACGGCTTTGCCCCGGTGCTCGGCGCGAATCGTTTCGCCCATCAGCACCGAGCCGACGGCCCACTCCCCGCCGAAGCCCAGGCCCTGACAGCCGCGAGTAATGAGCAATTGCCAAAAGTTGTTGGTGAATCCGCTCAGGAAGGTGAACAGCGCGAACCAGAGGATGGTCCACTGCAAGACTCGAGCACGTCCGAAGCGATCCGCCAACAATCCTGCAAGCCAGCCGCCCACGGCGGAGATCAGCAACGCCGCCGTTCCCAGCATACCTGCTTCACCTTTGCTGATGTGCCATGCTGCGATCAAGCTTGGGATGACAAAGCTGTACACCATCACGTCCATGCCGTCGAGCGCCCAACCGCCAAAGGTGGCGATAAAGGTGCTTCGCTCTGGCGGCGATAACTCCGTAAACCAGGCGGCGTGTCCCTGCTTTTTTGCGGGAGCTGTAGTTGGATTGAAAGTAGTGTCCATGGTGATGCCTCTTGGCTATCTTCGGAAAATCAGAAGGAAATCTACGGAAGTGTACACCAAGCGAAGGCGCGGTAGCTTTCAGATGATTCGTGCACCTCTCGGACATAAAGTCAAAGATTATCGGGAAACTAGCATCCACTAAATCGGCATCTTGGTATAAGATTCCATTCGATCTTTGCAGCCTCTTGGAAGTGCCCACCAGGTTCATAACCGCCTGGCGAGGAGAGCCCTCATGGAAGCGCGTATTCTCGGCGAGTTCCGCGCGATTGTTGGTAAGGGTTTGATCACCGAAGCCTCTCAACTGCACACCTATGAATGCGATGGGCTGACGAACATGCGCATCCTGCCTCAGGCGGTTCTGCTTCCCACTTCAACCGCGGACGTTCAGGCGATTGTGCGGATCTGTCAGCGCGAAAAGATTCCCTTTGTAGCGCGAGGCTCGGGCACGGGACTCAGCGGTGGGGCGCTGCCGGTAGAGAATGGCGTGCTCATTAGTCTAGCTCGCATGAACCGCATCCTGGAAGTGGATCTGCCCAACGCGCGTGTGGTCGCGGAGCCGGGCGTCGTCAACTCGGACGTTACGCAACGCGTTGCTTCGCATGGTTACTTCTTCGCCCCCGATCCTTCGTCGCAGTCCGTGTGCAGTATCGGCGGGAATGTTGCGGAGAACTCGGGGGGCGCGCATTGTCTGAAATACGGATTCACCACGACCCACGTGCTGGCACTCGAAGTGGTCCTTCCCGATGCATCGATCGTGCATCTCGGCAGCCGGGCGCTGGACCGTCCGGGATACGATCTGCCGGGAATTTTTGTGGGATCGGAAGGAACGCTGGGAATCGCGACCAAAGTCGTACTGCGCATCGTGAAGAAGCCCGCAGTCATTCAAACCTTGCTGGCCGCTTTCAATAGCACCACGGAAGCGGGCGCGGCGGTTAGCGGAATTATTGGAGCGGGAATGCTGCCGGCGGCCATCGAGATGATGGACAACCTAGCCATTCAGGCCGCCGAGGCCTCGGTGCACGCCGGTTACCCGAACTGCGGAGGACTGCTGCTGGTGGAACTGGACGGCCCGGCCGCGGAAGTCGAGCACTTGATGGAGCAGGTGGGCGAGATCTGTACGCAATGCGGGGCTTGGGAGATTCGCGTCGCCCAATCCGACGCAGAGCGCGCGGTCGTCTGGAAAGGCCGCAAGGCCGCCTTTGCCGCCGTGGGGCGCATCTCGCCGAACTACATTGTGCAGGACGGCGTAGTTCCCCGCACCGCGCTGCCCAAGATTCTCGGCGAAATCGAACGTATGAGCGCTGCTGAAGGATTGCGTGTGGCCAACGTCTTTCATGCCGGCGATGGCAATCTGCATCCCCTGGTGCTCTACGACCGGCGCATCCCGGGACAGGAGGAGCGCGCCACGGAGCTTTCCATCAATATCCTGCGGATGTGCGTGAAGTTTGGCGGCTCGATCACCGGCGAGCACGGCGTGGGCGCGGAGAAGACGGCGATGATGGGGGAGATGTTCGCGGAACCCGATCTGGAAACAATGCAACTCGTGCGCTGCGCGTTCGATCCTGAACATCTTTCGAATCCAGGCAAGGTGTTTCCTCGCACGCGTCTGTGCGCGGAGAGAACCGGCCCGTATCAACCGCATCCTCTGGAAGTCGCCGGCGTAGCTCAGTTCTTTTGAGGATTATGGAAACTCCATCATCATCGCATGCACCGATCGGCCGACCATCGATCGCCGCTGTGGAAACCGCATGGAGCGATCTGCGGTCCCTGGTCGGCGAAGAGCATTTGCGCACCTCTATGTTGGAGGACACGGTCGATGACGTCCTTCCGCATATGGTCATCGAGCCGGGTAATCCTGAGGAGGTCGCTGGCGTGCTGAAGATAGCGACAAGCGCGGGTTTGCAGGTGATTCCTCGCGGCGGCGCAACCCAGACGGGTTGGGGTAATCCTCCGCGCGGCGGCGACCTGATTCTTTCGACGCGCCGGTTGAACCGCGTCGTGGAACACGCCTGGGGCGACATGACGGCGACGGTGGACGCTGGGTGCAGGTTCCAACAACTGCAACAAACTCTTGCCGAGCATGGTCAGCGACTGGCCCTCGACCCTCTTTGGCCGGACCAATCGACGATCGGAGGGATTCTGGCGACCAACGACAGCGGGCCTCTCCGTATTCGCTTCGGAAGCTTGCGCGATTTGGTTATTGGCATCACGCTGGCTCTGCCAGATGGCACTCTCGCCAAGAGCGGCGGCAAGGTGGTAAAGAACGTCGCTGGATATGACCTGCCTAAGCTCGCTACCGGATCATTAGGTACTCTCGGAATCATCACGCAGGCGATTTTCCGGCTTCACCCCATCCCGCGCGAAAGCCGAACGTTGAGCTTTTCCAATACAGACAGCGGAACCATGAATGCTTTGATTCTCGCGATTCAGGATTGCAATATGGTTCCGACCGGCGTGCAAGTTCGCGCCGGGAGTTCCTCGACGCCAGAGGTCGATCTACGCTTTGAAGGCACGGCCGCGGGGTGTGAAGCGCAGATTGAGCAGACCCTGCGCATCGCCTCCGGGGCACGTCGAATCGAGTCTCCGGCAGACGTTCTGGAATGCGCGCTCAACATTGTGGAGCGGGGCAGAACCTTCCGTCGTTTGCAAGTTCAGCATGTTGCCCGCAGAACTCGGAACCTTCCTAACCCTGATAAGGAAATCATCGGAGCCGCTGCAGTGGCCTTGGCGGCTCGTCGCTCAGGCGGTCGGAGTCGGGTACCTTCGGCTGGAGGGGAACGATACCGGCGCCCTTCTCAATGTACTTCAGGATTTGCGGAAGAATTTGGAAACTCGCGGAGGCTCGCTCGTCATCCTGCGCTGCCCTCTCGAAATCAAATCGAAAATGGACGTTCTGGGGAAGCTCGGGCGATGCGCTGGCACTGATGAGAAGCATCAAAGCGCAATTCGACCCGACGGGGGTGCTGAACCCCGGCCGGTTCATTGGGGGAATCTAAATGGCGGAACCCGCGAGAATACCTGCCAACGCCAACTCTGGCGCCTTCGACGCGCACCACCCGCCCTCGACCGATTTGGTCAACGAGTGCGTGCATTGCGGCTTTTGCCTCGCCACCTGTCCCACCTATGCGCTGTGGGGCGAAGAGATGGATTCGCCGCGCGGACGGATCTATCTGATGAAACTCGGCCTGGAGGGGCAGGTTCGCCTCGATCCCACCGTTGTCAACCACATGGACAACTGCCTCGGATGCATGGCCTGCGTAACGACGTGTCCTTCGGGCGTAAAGTACGACAAGCTGATCGAAGCGACGCGCGCCCAGATTGAACGCAACTACCAGCGGCCGCTAACCGACGGACTGCTGCGCCGAATGATCTTTGACATCTTTCCGCGGCCCGATCGACTGCGCCTGCTGCTGACGCCGCTGCGAATATATCAGGGCTCCGGACTGCAGTCGCTCGTGCGCCGCAGCGGTGTCCTCAAACTGCTTCCGGAAAGTCTGCGCGCCATGGAGAACCTCGCGCCCTCAGCTCCGCCAGCGACAGACGCCGCCGCGCTCCCGGAACGAGTGGAAGCACAGGGCGAACGGCGCCTGCGTGCAGGTTTGCTGCTGGGATGCGTACAGAGCGTCTTCTTCCCCGAGGTGAACGCCGCCACCGCTCGCGTGCTCGCCGCAGAAGGTTGCGAGGTGGTCATTCCCAGGGATCAGTGTTGCTGCGGTGCGCTCATGGTCCATGCTGGGGAAGAGGAGGCAGCGCTCGATTACGCACGGCGCACCATTGATGCATTCGAACGCGCGCAGGTAGATACCGTGGTGAGCAATGCTGCGGGCTGCGGATCGAGCCTGAAAGATTATGGCTATCTGCTGCGCGACGATCCGAAGTATAGCGAGCGGGCAAAGGCATTCTCCGCCAAGTGTCGCGACATTTCTGAAGTCCTGGCTGGCCTCGAGCCGCGGGCTCCGCGCCATCCTATTCCCTTGAAGGTCGCGTTTCACGACTCCTGCCACTTGCAACATGCCCAGGGCGTGAGGGCGCAGCCCCGCGCTGTCCTTGGAAAAATTCCTGAACTGAAGATCTTGGAAACCGCCGAAGCGGCCCTGTGCTGCGGGTCGGCCGGAATCTATAATCTTGTGCGGCCCGAACCGGCCAAGGAACTGGGCGATCGCAAGGTCCGCAATGTGCTGGCGACAGCGCCAGACATTGTCGCCACTGGAAATCCCGGTTGCCTGCTTCAGTTGCGAGCCGGAATCCGGCTCGCCGGCAGCCAGGTGCCGGTGGTTCATTTTGTGCAGGTGGTGGATGCTTCGATTCGAGGAGTGTCCGCAGAATCCTTGCTCGCAGAGAGAAAAGCTTCATAAAGCATGAGTCTCGAATTAATTGGCTGGAATAAATCCTTACTAGTGAGAGACAACAACCTAATTGTGTTTGCCGGAGAGGACGCTACCTAGGCAGCCGGTAGTGGGGGACGCGACCGATGCCGATGGATGAGAACCTGCGAGCGCAGATCGAGACCTACCTCTCCCACCTCGATGGCTTGATTCGCCGCGGGCGCGAGCTTCGCGACAACTTGGCGACCGATCCCCCCGACCCATCGGCGATTGCAGCCACTCGCGCCTGGCAGGAAGACTGCGGCGTCACGATCAATCAATTGTCTGGAGGGAGCAAGGCCCATTGGCTTGCCCGGTCGTTTAGCGAAGCCTTCCTGATGCGCTCAGCAGCTGGCCATGCTGTCGAAGGGGCAGCGCCCGCCGAGATCGTCCAGCGACTGCTCAGCGTTCTTGAGCAAGCGGTTGCCACGCTCTCCGGAATGGACAGCGGCAAAGGCCCGGGCTTTACCGCCTACTCGTCTGCATCATCGGAGGCGCCGCCGCCTCGCCGCTTCGAGTTCGTTCACAACCCCGAGCTCCGGCCGGTGCTCGAGCAGGCCTACATCGATAGTCGGCGCGTGCTGGAGGAAGGGAACTACGACTTGGCGCTACGCACTTTTTGCGGAATCCTGGAGGCCATCGTGACCGACGCGCTGGAGCACAAAGGGCTGAGTGCGCTGGCTGCGTCAAGCGCGCCCGCAGCGCAGCTCGCCGAAGGAAAGATTGCCGCAGTGAAGATTGCCGATTGGTCGTTCGACCAACGGCTTGCCACCGCCGAGAGGGCGGGACTCATTCGCAGCGGGTGCGCCCGGCTGCCGGCCGTCGCGCGGACGTATCGCGATTACACCGATGCCGACGGCGGCCCCGGCTCGAAGACGACGGTTTCCGAGCGCGATGCGCGAGTGGCCGGGCAAGTGCTTCATGTAGTGATGAGAGATCTGGATCCTGGCCGGTAGAGACGCGGTAAAGACGGCGGCGGGACGGGCATTTCGCGAGACTCGCTGTGCGCAGTCCGGGTGCGGACGGCCGCCTCTCCACCAGCAAGTCCTCGTCGTCAATCTTCCAGGTCCTGCCGGAACACCGGTTGCATGGGGTCGAGGCTACCGTCGATGACAGCAACCAGCAGCTCTCGATATGCGTTCTCCGCCTCTGACAGTGAGGCGTAGGCGCGTTCACGCTGGAGAGCTCCGCTGGCTGTGTAGATGAGCGTGAAATATCGGCCCGAGGAATACTGAAGTTCGACCAACTTATTGGGCATGTCCGGATCACCTTCCTGACCCAGCACGTCCATCAGCGCCACCGTCCACTGCCTACCTTTTGGGTCTGCGACAACCTCGTGCTCGAGGTATTGCCATTCGTCCATGCTCCACAATGGCATATTGATTCCAGTAGATCGTCGTTCCAGCACGGTGCGCCGGTTTAACGGAGAAGTATAACGGGGTTTTGTCCTCGAACCTCAACCGAAATAACTGGGGGTGCGCCACTTCTCGCGCCGGGTGCGCCACTTTAACGGAGAAGTATAACGGGGTTTTGTGCTTGAACCTCAACCGAAATAACTGGGGGTGCGCCACTTCTCGCGCTTTTCGAGAAGTGGCTTCCAGTTCCGATTGTCGGGCGGGACGGGCCAGCTGGGTAAGAATTCAGAAATCTGGGGGGTACCCCCCCCCCCCCGCGAAATGAGTTAAGTTGTTGATAGTACGGTAGTTATAGGCAAAGTCTTCAAAAGATAGGACTTAGCATTGAATTTTGCTGTTTGGCGCGCACTTGCGGGGGTGCTGAACGGGGCCATATGTTGTCAAAAAGCGGTGAAAAGTTTGCGGCCGGAAATGCGTTCGTCTCTAGAGACTGGCGCAGTTCTCGATGGTGCACTGTCGAGGTATCTTCGCACCGATTGGGGAGCAAGTCTGTGATGGCTCGTACATCGCGTTTGTGATGAAAAAGGTCAACGGCCCCGCCCAAGCAAAGCTTGGACAGGGCACCCTCGTGAGTTCAAACGACTGCGCTAGTCCGGGCCACCCGCCAGCCGGATTCCAATCGTCCAGAGTCCGCGCCACGCACACGTCGTCGCCTCCCCACACAGGGCTGGATGTCGAGAAAACCTCGCGCTTTCCGGCCAGGGAAGAGTGTTTTTTACTTGACATCCCCTCTTATAGAACCCGCCTGCATACTCCAATGCTATGCTAGGCCCATATATGTCTGAGCCGTCTCCTCCAACACCTTTGACCGGGGCAGCTGTCGAAGCAGTTCCGGCTGTTGTACGGCCAGCAGATTGGGTGACTCCACCGACGCCTGGGGAGGTCATCACAAGTTTGGCAACCGGGAACAGCTATACGATGGGAGAAAAAATCGGTGAGGGGCATTTTGGGTTGGTCTATGGTTGCAGGGACTTCTGGAATAACGATCTCGCGGCTAAAGTTCTAAAGCCCCTTGACCCATACGAGAAAGTGAAATCTGCGGCTGAAGCCGAACTCGTCAAACTGCATCTGCTTCGTCACCCACATATTACCTACGTTTTTGATGCATTCGAATATCGGGAGACGTTCTACATCGTGACGGAGCGGTGCTATTGTCCCTTGACGAGTCTTTTCTCACTCAATCCTTTTCACGGCATCGGCTGGGTCAAGCCAATTGCTCGCTGCCTACTGCAAGCTGTTCATTACGTTCATCTGAATCATTACGTTCATCAGGACATACATCTAGGCAACGTATTCGCGGCTTTTGCGAAAGACGAGATGCAGCCTGAAGATGCAGGGGCAATCAACTTCAAACTGGGAGACTTGGGCGTCGCCAAGCTGTTCGAGGAAATTGATGCCACAAATACCAGGGCGCAGTGGATGCTACCCCCCGAGGCTCTAGATTCGTCTGAATTCGGGCCCCTTGATTCCCGGATTGACATCTACCACTGCGGCCTGCTGTTTCTGCAATTGGCGCATGCGCAAGATTTGCGCTTCACTGTAGAAGAAATCAAAGAAGGAAAGCCGAGGGAAATGGCCCTGCAGCTTGCTCCCCCTACAATTTTGCGCTGGAAAAGGCCCTGCGAAGGCATGTGCAGTACCGTACAGCCGATGCGATGGAGCTTTGGCGAGACCTGAATTCGCCAGAGCCCGCGCACATCGAACAAGAAGAGCCAGAAGCGGCTCCTGCCGAAGCAACACCGGCCGCTGATCCCGCTCCCTGACAGTCGTTTGGCAAGGGTGAGATTCCATCCTCGAGGGTGCCCCGCTCTTGTCGCATCTCCGGCCGGGCGGGGACGCCCGGCGCTCCACCGGAGGAGCGGGGATTTTGATCTCCGTGAGTTGAGGATGCCAAGTCAAGTTCCCCGCCCTGTCCCTGCAAAGAACGCAGGGACAAGGACGGGGCAGCCGCTGGATTTGAGATTTTATTTGGCTTCGCTTGGGCGGGGCCAATGGAAAATCCTTATTGCAGTAGCTCGTCGAGCGCCCTTGCGACCTGCGCACCGGTGAACGGTTTCGGGACCAGCAAGACTCTTCTGGCGTTCCGGGAACGAAGGCTCGCGTCAGCCTGCTCCGGTGTGTCACTGATGATCACGACGGGCAGTTCGGTGTGATTCGGATGGTGCCGCACCGAGTCGAAGAGCGATTCGCTCATCTCGAAAGGGGGCTGGCCCAGCCTTTCCTCATTTTAATCCTCGAGGGCGCCCCGCTCTTGTCGCGTCTTTTGCGACAGAGCGGGGATTTTGATCTCCATGAGTTGAGGATGCCGAGTCAAGTTCCCCGCCCTGTCCCTGCAAAGAACGCAGGGACAAGGACGGGGCAGCCGCTGGATTTGAGATTTTATTTGGAAAGGATGGGCCAGCCCCCTTTCAGGCTCTGCCCGACAATCGGAACTGGAAGCCACTTCTCGAAAAGCGCGAGAAGTGGCGCACCCCGAGTTATTTCAGTTGAGGTGCAAGGACAAAAGCCCGGTATACTTCTCCTTATTGCAGTAGCTCGTCGAGCGCTCTTGCGACCTGCGCCCCGGTGAACGGTTTCGGGACGAGCAAGACTTTTCTGGCGTTCCGGGAACGGAGGCTCGCGTCAGCCTGCTCCGGCGTGTCACTGATGATGACGACGGGCAGCTCGGTGTGATTCGGGTGGTGCCGCACCGAGTCGAAGAGCGATTCGCTCATCTCCAAAGCGCTACAGTCCAGCACGAGGGCGTCGGCGCGTTGCTCCAGAACCAGTTCGTTGACGGCAGCGGTATATCCCGATGCGGAGACCTCGTAGCCGCGGTCACGCAGCGCAAACGCCAGCAACTCGGCAATTTCTGGCGTGTCGTCGATGAGGAGGATGCGTCGCAACAGTGCCCCTACTTCTTGACCCGGTGGTGGGTCAGATTGAAAGACACATTTCCCCAGCGGCTAAAGCCGCGATTGATTTTGCTGCAGTTACGGCACGGCTGAAGCCGTGCCCCTTCAAAACAAGATCAGAATCCGAGTTTTTCCGCAAGCTGTGAAGCCGTGCCCTTTCAAAGCAAATTCCTACTGACCCACTACGCTTGACCCTACTTCTTGCCCGCTCCGGTGCCGGGCAGCCGCAACTTCTTGCCGGCGCAGGGCTCCAGATCCATGACCCACACGCGCCCGCCGGCCGTGTAGTAGGCGCGTTGGTCGTTCTCGATCATCGCGCCCCAGGCCTCAAGCGTGCGCATCGCGAAGGTGTAGCCTTCGAAGTTGTTGCGCGTATGATCAAGCACTTCGTTCGTGTGCCAATTGTCAGTGAGGACGGCGTCGCCAGCGTGCACGCGCAGCACGGTGAAGTAGCGGTCGAACGCCGCTTCCGGCCGTACGTCGCGCGTCGACGCACGCTTCTTGCCCTCGCCGACGATGTAACTTTCCTGCGGTTCAGGAGCCTCAGGTGGAGGGGTTGCCTTAGCATTCATACTGTCTCCGCAACGGCCACAGCCTCTGCAGCAGCCGCCATGTTGGCCAGGTTTTTCGCCTCTGCAGCCTGGAGCAAGGGCTCGGGCAGTTCGACACCCATCATCCGCCATTGCTCGTTGGCAAATTTCTGCAAATTAGCGATGTGCTCGGCATGGAGGTGGCCGAAGCGTCCTTGCAACCTCAAGTACTCGGATACCGGCCGCATGTTCTGCGGGCGGAAGCTGTAATCATAGGCACGCTTCTCGGGGCTCCACTCCCAGATCGGGTAGAGTCCGCATTCGACGACGAGCCGGCCAAGGTCGATAGAGCGCGGCGTCTCGTATACGAAGCCCTTTTGGCAGGGGGTGTAGACCATCAAATAAGCGGCGCCCTTGTGGTTGAGTCCCTTGCGCACCTTATTCATCAAGTCGATGGGGTAGCCCACGCTCGCCGTCGCCACATAGCAGTGGGGATGGCCAGCCGCCATCATGCGGGCGAGGTCCTTGGGATAGAGCTTCTTCGCCTCCGGAACCATGGGGCCGGGCGGGGAGAAGGTGGTCATGCCACCGTAGGGCGTGCGCGACGATGCCTGGATGCCGGTGTTCGCGTACTGCTCGTTGTCGTAGCAGATGATCAGGCAATCGTGATTGCGATAGAGCGCGCCGGAAATCGAGGCGAGTCCGATGTCGGACGCACTGCCGTCGCCCGCCTCGCAGATAATGTTCGGATAGGCGCCCTTCCACTTGCCTTTTCGGATCATCGCTTCATAGGCGGCGGCGACGCCCGCGGTGAAGCTACCCGCGCTGCCAATCTGGGTATGCGCCCAGGGCACATTGTAGGGCGTACACAAATATGAACTGTTCGCGACATACATGCAGCCTGTCGGTCCCACCAGGATCGTGTTGTCGCCCGCTGCTTTGCTGGTCATCCGGTACTGGATAGACGGCCCGCAGCCGGCACAGGTGCGATGGCCGGGGACGAACGGCTCGCTCGACGGTAATTCAGGGTTGTAGAAACGCGCCCCCTGATTCGGGCTGTCGAGAATCGGCAGCAGCTGCCGCTGAACTTCGATTGTCGCCATATCAATTCCTCCTTGTTGGTGGAGCGACGGGCGTCCTCGCCCGTCAAGCCGGCGGGACGCCGGCGCTACTACTATTCTTCGAATCCGACCCAATGCGTGCGCTTTTCGATCTTGCCGCGTTTCTGCGCTTCCAGCATTTTCTCAGTCATCCAATAGAATTCCTTGAGCACGATGGCCTCGCCTCCCATGCCCGCCATGAACGAGACGACGAGCGGGCGCTGAGGGCTTTCGTAGAGAGCCGCGCAGACCTCAGCGTATAACGAGCCGCCGCTGCTCACGCTGCCGAGTCCCATGTTGGTCTCGATCACGCCGACTACTTTGAACTTGCTGAGGACTTCCTTTACGCGATCGGTCGGGTATGGCCGGATCGTCCGCAGCCGGACGAGACCGACTTTCAGGCCCTTATCGCGCATGTGCTGAATCGCGAAACGAGCGGTCACCGCGTGGCCGCCCTGCAAGAAAAAGACGACGTCGGCGCCATCGGTCATGAACTCTTCGACCCAGGGGTCGTAGCGTCGGCCGAAGATTTTCGCAAACTCGTCGTGGACCTCCTCAATGACCGCCATCGATTCCTCCATGGCGCGTGCACGCTCCAACTGCAGCGGCGGACCCTGCTCGGGCATGATCTGCGGCCCGTGCGACACGGGATGCCGCGGATCGAGCGGATATGGATGCTTGTAGGGCGGCAGGAATTCCTTCACCTGGCCGGGGTCGGGCAATTCGACGTCGGTTGTGATATGAGAGACGAAGAACCCGTCCTGGCACACCATCTGGGGCAGAAGCACGCGCCGATCCTCGCCGATGCGATAGGCCATCAGGTGATTGTCGAATGCCTCCTGGGCGTCGCACGACCAGCCCATGAGCCATCCCATGTCGCGGGTCGAGAGCGCGTCGGTATGCTCCGAACCGAAATCGCCGGGCGGATCGAGGGTGCGGTCGGCGATCATCATCTGCACCGGCATGCGACTGCCCGAGATGGGCGAATAAAGCTCGTAGGCGAACTGCACGCCGACCCCCGAGCTGCCGGTGAACACACGCGCGCCGCTTGACGCCGCGCCGTGCGCGATGCTCAATTGCGAGTGCTCGCTGTCGGCCACGATATACTCGGCGTCGAATTCTCCGTTAGCCACCATTTGCGCCAGAGCCATCATCGTTGCCGTATAAGGCCGGATCGGGTAGGCCGCAATCACATCGACATCGGCGTACTTGGCGGCCTGCGCTGAAGCGACGCAGCCGTTGATCCGGACCGTTTTCTTTTTTGTTGCGGTAACCGTTGGCATAATCTACTCCGATCTCTAAACGCTCCGCTTCTATTAGATGTTCTTGGCGGCTCGCTCGCTCAGATTTCTCAGCTCTTCCGCCTGCCGTCCGTGCAGCCCCGGAGAGATGGCGAACGCGGTATCCATGCGCACGACGCCGGTATCGAAGTCGAGTTCGGGCACGCCCTCGAGGCAGCCCGTCGGACATTCTTCGATGCACACGCGGCAACCCTTGCAGTAGTCGACCAGAATCTTGTAGAGGCCGTTCGAGCGCGACGGACGCGCAATGCACGGCTCGGGACAAACCAGATAACAGTTGTCGCAGGCGTTGCAGGTGCCGCAACTGAAGCAGCGGCTGGCCTCCTCGACCGCCTGCTCTTCCGAGAACGCCTGAATCACTTCCTCCTGCGTTTTGCGCCGCTTTGCCGGCGGCAGCAGCGTTTGCTGCACGCGCTGAAAGTGCGGGAAATACGTCATGTTCATACGGTTCAAATCGAAGATGACGTCGACGGGAATCGTCCGCGCCTGTAACGACTCGCCGCGCAGCACTTTGTCCAGATTGAAGGCGACGCGCTTCCCGTCGCCAACCGCGTTCACCACCATCAGCGGCTGACCGGAGCCCAACTGAACTATGTCGCCTGCCGCAAAGATGTTGGTGTCGCCGAGAACGTCCGAAGCTGTCGATCTTGATCGTTCCGCGCTCGGTCTTGAACTCGTCCGGCAACCAATTGAGCGCCGCTCGCTGTCCCACCGCGATGATCACGTTGTCGACGTGGAAGCGTTCGGCGGGGAGCTCTCGATGGACGTTAATCGGCGAGGCGTTGATGGCGCCGGAGAAGCGCGCCGGATGCAGTTGCAAAGCTTCTACCTTGCCATTACCGAGGACAGCGGTCACTGCCCGCCCGTGCACCAACTCCACCCCTTCTTCGAGCATATCGTGGAGATCTTCCGGCGACGCCGGCATCTCCTCGGGATTGTGCTCCACCGTGATCATGGTCACTTCCACGGCGCCTTGCCGCAGCGCTTCGCGGGCGCAGTCGATCGCGGTGTTTCCGCCGCCGATGACGGCGACCCGAGCACCCAGCTTGACCTTTGATGTGCCCATGCCGATATCGCGAAGGAACGGCAGTCCATAATGCACGCCGTCCTTGTTTTCGCCTTCGGCCCGCACGCTATTGGGCTCGGTCAGGCCCACAGCCAGCACGCAGGCGTCGTAGTTCTTTTTCAAGTCGTCCCAGGTGACGTCTTTCCCGACCTCGACGTTGGTCTTAATCGTTATCCCGAGCTCAACGAGGCGCTCGATCTCGCGATCAAGCACGTTCTGCGGGAGCACCCAGTCCGGAATGCCGCCGCGATTGAGTCCGCCTGCCTTCGGCGACTTCTCCAGGATCGTCACTTTGTAACCGAGGCGCGCCAGTTGGTAGGCGGCGCTGTGGCCGGCGGGACCCGATCCAACGACGGCGACTTTCTTGCCGTTGGGTGCCCCAGCTTTGACCACGTCGCGCGTCAGTGCCTGTCCGAGATCGCCGAGAAACCGTTCAACCGCGCGAATTGAGATAGCTTCATCGTACTTTCCGCGGTTGCAGGCCTGCTCGCATGGGTGGTAGCACACACGGCCGGTGATCGACGGGAAGGGCATGTCCTCTTTGATCAGCGCGTAGGCATCCAGGTACTTGCCGCGCTTTACCAGGTCGAGATAGCCCTGGATCTTTTCGTTGGTTCCGCAAGCGTTGTTACAGGGTGGTAACTTGTCTCGATACACGGGTCTGATCGAACGCCAGTTGCCGGTGGGGAACAGGTCCTGCCCCTTTTCCTGCGATGGCGCAGGTGTGATGCCTGCGAAGGGAACCCTTAACCAATCGGGAATGTGTGCGCCTTTAGTCGACATGGAATCCTTTGATCCTTCCTATGCAGCCACTGGATTCAGCTTCATGATGTGCAACCGGTCGAGTGCCATTTCGAATGCCCGCTTGTTCGCGATCATCGGTTCAATCGTCTGCATCTTGACGATGCCCGTGGTCTTTACGACGGCGGCAATGAGCGGAGCGGCGATATCGGGTGCGACGGATTTATTGCGCTCGGCAGCGCCTTCGGTCGAAAGGCGGTCGAGACCGAGCTCTCCGAGCCGGTAGTAGAGCCATTTGTGGTCGGCTAGGTGAGCGGCATCCACACAGACCAGTTGGGCCAGTCGCTCGGCACCCGGCACGAAACGAATCATGTACTCCGGGGTGTAGTGGGTGTTGATCACCAGCGTTCCGCCCGGAGGCATTCCGCGCATATAATCCCAACCCTTGACCATCGTCTCCTCGACCAGTACGACGATGTTGGGTTGCTCGTTTTCGTAGGTGAGTTCGTTCTCGATCACGCCGTCGCTCACGCGGCAATACTTGCGCGTGGGGGCGTTGGTGCGATCGGGATTGTCGACGTAATTCTCCATCGCCTGCGCGAACTTGCCCTCGAGTCGGGCGGAGGCGGAAATGGAATTGACGATGTCGCGTCCCTCTTTGTCCATGATGATACCGCGCGTCCAAACCGTAAGTTCCGTGTAACTCATGATCCCACCCTCGTCCTTAACACAGTTAAAGAAGTCGTTAGTCGTTGGTCGTTAGTCGTTCGCAAACGACCAAATTAGTCAGATCCGCATTAGTCAGATCCGCCAGGGCACAAATCCCCTGCACTATTGCTTAGCACGTTCACGCTTTTCCATTTGTTTATGGCCACCACTTGTTTGGGACTGCCACGATCGGACTCAAGAACCGCCAGGAAATCGTTCCGCAACACGGCAAAAGGCGCGGCGCGAGTGCCGTCCTGAAATTCCGCAATCGCCAATAGCGTCGCCTTCTTGCACAGGCTTTCGATATCGGCGCCGGTGAGCCCTTCCGTCCGCCCCGCGAACTCCTCGAAATCGAGATCGGGAGCCAGCGGAACGCGCCGACAGCAAAGCCGCATGATGGCCGCGCGTTCGGTAGCGTCGGGTTTTGGGAACGGGAGTATGTAGTCGAAGCGCCCGCTGCGCAAGAGCGCCGGATCGATGCGCTCGGGACGATTGGAGGCTCCGAGCAAAATCACCCCTTTGACGTCGCGCAAGTTGTCGATCTCGCGCAAGAGCTGGCTAAGAATCCTTTGATAAACGTCTGTACCAAACTGATCGGCGCCGAACTTGGGTGCGACCGCGTCAATCGTGTCGAAGAACAGGATGCAGGGGGCTGCACGCCTCGCTTTTTTGAAAACTTCGCGCAGCGCCCGCTCGGATTCGCCCAACCACTTCGAGTACAGCTGCAGACCATCAATGGCGATAAGCGGGATCTGCTTCTCACCCGAGAGTGCGCGCGCCACGGCGGTCTTCCCGGTACCCGACGGTCCGGTCAGCAGAATGCCTCGCGGCGGCGCCAGTCCAACCTGCTCATAGATTTCGTCGCGCATGTGAGAATGCTCGATGACAGCATCGAGCAGCCGTTTCACCTCGCTGAGACCGCCGAGGGAGGCAAACGTCGATGCGCTTTTCTCTATAAAGAACTCGCGAGTCGCGCTGGGCTCGACTTCCTTCAAGCCGGCGAGAAAGTCGTCGCGCGTAACCTGCAGCGCCCCCAGTTCAGCGGACGCGGCGTCGGGCTCAAGCGGGGCAGCGGAGAGGAAGCGGCGTAAGGCAATCATGCCGACTTCCTGACCCAACGCCTCCAGATCGGCGCCCACGAAGCCGTGGGAATGCTCGGCAATCTCCAGCAGGTCGATGTCAGGCGCAAGCGGCATGGCGCGCGTGTGGATCCGCAGGATTTGCAGCCGGGCTTGAGTATTGGGAACGCCGATTTCGATTTCGCGATCGAAACGGCCGGGACGCCGCAACGCCGGGTCAAGGACCTCGGGGATGTTGGTGGCACCGATGACGATGACCTGGCCGCGCGCGACAAAACCATCCATCAAGCTGAGAAGTTGCGCCACGACGCGCTTTTCGACCTCGCCGGCCACTTCGGTGCGTTTCGGAGCCACGGCGTCGATCTCGTCGATGAAGAGGATCGCCGGCGCACGTCGCGCCGCTTCCTCGAAGACCTCGCGCAGCTTGGCCTCGCTCTCGCCGTAGAACTTCCGCATGATCTCAGGGCCGTTGAGGTGAATGAAGTGCACGTGGCTTTCGGCTGCTACGGCGCGCGCAAGCAAGGTCTTGCCGGTGCCTGGCGGACCGTACAACAGCACGCCCTTCGGCGCGAGAATTCCCAACCTCTCGAAGATGCGCGAGTGCTTCAGCGGCAGTTCGACGATTTCGCGCACCCGCGCCACTTCACGCTCCAGCCCTCCGATATCTTCGTAGGAAACCGCCGGAGCGCGGGCCGCCGTCTGCTCGCCTTCCACGACCCGGAGGTCGGTACGTTTCCCGATCACGACAGGTCCCGAGGGAATCGTGCGCACCACCTGGAAGTTCACCGCCTTAGCAAACGTCGGCACACGCACTGCGCAGCCCGCGATGACCGGGACGCCCACCAGATCCTCGAGAATGCGGTCGGGTGCAATGGTTGCTGGCGCGACCCCCACCCATAACGGCGACAAACGAACGGCCACTGCCTGCTCGCACTCGATCGGCGCCGCCGTCACTTGCTCCTGCAAGCCCGCGCTGCAATTACTGCGGCACGTGCCGTCGATTTGGATCATGCCTTCGAATCCTTCATCCGAAAGCTCGGCGCGGGCGAGACCAATTGCTCCGCCGGCGATCTTCAGCACGTCGCCTGCTCGGGCACCCATGCGCAACAGATCGGCTAGCGTCAGTCGCGCAATGGCGCGGCCAACGTCTTCGACCCGTGCCTCGGCAACGCGCAGTGTGATGGTTGCCGCGAGAGACTCCGGCTCGTCAGACGCGATGGCCACGTGGGCCATGTCATTTCCCAGTTCAGTCAACCTGATTGTCCCCAGACTAATCCGCTCGAGGGCTCACCCTTGGCCCTTGGCAGAGGTAACCGCTACGCTCAATGTAACGCGATCGCCCCACGAATTGCGAATCGCGAACAGCCACCCCAAGGGCACCACCCCCTGGTCAAAGCTTCTCAAGTACGATCTCTTCAACGTCTTCAATGTGCCGCCGCATAGCATCCTTTGCAGCCCCGGCATCGTGGCGCTTGATCGCAGCCAGAATCCGGCGGTGGCCTGCGAGCGACCTTTCCGGGCGTCCTTTCAACTGCAATGAGCGTTCACGAGTGTCGCGCAGCAGGTCCATGAGAATGTCGAGCACCTTCAGAACGATACTGTTACCGGACGCCAAGGCGACGCTGTAGTGAAACTCTGCGTCCTCGGCGATGGCGACCTCCCCCTGAGACAGCTTTCCTTCTTGCCGTTGCAGAATCTCTTCCATCTCGGAGATTTCGTCCGGAGTAGCGTGCGTGGCTGCGCGCGCGGCCAACGGCGGTTCGAGCATCTTGCGAAAATCGAGAAGCTCGCTGACCAGTTCCTGCCGGCGCTTTAGCGCATTGGCAAAAGGATTGACCAGCGACTCGGCCGACAGTTCGCGAACGATTGTCCCAGCGCCTTGACGCGGTTCAACCAAACCCATCAGTTCCAGGCTGCGAATCGCGTCCCGAATGGAACTGCGGCTTACTTGAAGCATCTCTGCCAGCTCGCGTTCCGAGGGAAGCTTGTCACCGGGTTGCAGTTTCTGCAGAATCAACCGTTCGATCTGCTTGGCGACCTCTTCGTAGACCTTGTTTCTTCGGATAACTTCAAAGTCGGATTTGACCGGTGCTGACATAGATCAGTGGTCCGATAAGTGGACCATGCGAAAAGCAGTATACTCCCGTTGTCAAGGCCCAGCAAATATTTCTTGTGGATGGATGAAAAAGGCGAATGGAGGCGAGTCGGAATCAACGCCTGCGCGAAGCGCAAGAAGGATGGTCTGAGCGAAGAGTAACACCAACACGAACCAAAAGAGTAAAGCCCAGATGCCGGGAGAATGGGGATCCAGAGGGTAACCAAGCTGCTGCAAACACGGGCGCCAATTTTTTCAGGAATGTCAAGGACCCCTCCGGCCCAAACGGCGCATGAAACTTTTCCTTGACAATCTGGATTTCAAGTGATAAACCGGGCGGTCATAAAAATGGTCCGCTTTTCATACCGGAAGGCACTCATTTGCACCTTTGTAAAATCTTTCGGTTCGTGGCTCGAACGAACAAGGCGGCGCCCGTCCCGCGCATTCCATGCCTGGAGGACAGGCCGTTTTGCAAATCATCCCGGGAGAGGAAACACATGCGCTCGCTAAAAACGTTTTTCGTGCTTCTGGTGGTTTTCATGGCGCCAGCTTCGCTTGTCCATGCTCAAGGCACGGAACCCGCGAGCAAGACCGATGGATGGGTTCCCGTAGCCGCAACGAAGGAAGAAGTCAATCAGTTGCGCAGCGAGGTCGCCGCCCAGCGCAAGACCATCGAGGAACTGAAGGCTTTGGTCGAGAAGTTGGCTGGGGCGAAGGCAAGCGACAGCAGCTCAGCCCAGATTCGGCCCGTGGCTGACGTTGCCTCGGGAGAACCCAGTTCGCAGACGGTTAGCGCTGCCGGCGGCGGTGCGGTTCGTCTGATGCCTGCGGTTCTGGTGCAACCCAACCCCTTGGTAGAAGCGGCGCTCGTGGATCAGGCTCAACCTGCCCCGAAGAAAGATGCCCCGGTGACGGCAGGATGGAACGGTGAGCACTTTTTCATCAGGAGTGCGGACGGGCAGTTCAGCATCAGCCCCTATGGCTATGTGGACTCCGACTACCGTGCTTACCAAGGCGATGGCGCACCCTCCGACACGTTTGTGTTGCGCCGCGCTCGCTTCGGTTTTCAAGGCAACTATGGTTCGCACTTCGATTTTGCACTTCTCGCCGACGCTGCGGCAGGCTCGGGCTCGGTCGTGCGCGACGTGTACATCAACGTACGAGTCCGGCGTGAGTTCCAATTCCAGGCAGGGCAGTTCAAAGCTCCGTTCGCCCAGGAAACCGGAATCGGCGTCACCAACCTGGACTTCGTAGAACGCGGCTTGCAGTCCATGTTGTACCCGTCGGCGGCGTCCGCGTACCGCAGCCCGGGCGTGGCTATCCATGGCGATATTGATGGTGGCGTAATGCAGTACTGGGTCGGAGCGTTTAACGGCAAGGGGTATGCGCTAGTCAACACGACCAATCAACCGGAAGTGATTGGGCGGCTCCGCTTCTACCCATTTCGCAAATCCACGAGCAGCTGGTTCAAGGAACTCGCCTTTGGCGGATCCATTGACCGAGCGCGTTCGGCGGGTATTACCCATGATCAAAGCTTCAACGGCAATTTGCCCGATGCCGCTTACAACTTCTTCCCGCAGTTCGCCATTAACGGACCCATCCAGCGCTACAACGGTGAGTTCACTTACATCAAGAAGGCTTTCGCTGTGCGCGGCGAATACGATCAGCTGAATATGTCGCGTAACAATGTCGGCTCTGAGACGGTGGGAGGGCTGGGCTTCCTGAGTCTTCCGTCCATCATCGCCAAGGCTTATGACATCAGCGCAACTTACTTGCTGACAGGGGAAAAACGGCCGGAGAACGGCACGCCCCGGGTCAGGCGTCCAACTTTCGGCCCCGACACGCCCGGCGGCAAGGGACGTGGATTGGGAGCCTGGGAACTCGCTTTCCGAGTCACTGGCGTCCACGCCAATGAACCGGGTGCGAACCTCCTGAATTATTTCCCCACGCCGGGCTATGTGTCCACGTTTGATTTCCACACTCGTGAGTACACGATTGGGATTAACTACTATCCCAATTATTGGGTAAAGTACATGGTCAATGCGGCCATTGATCAGTTGAAGGAACCCAGCACAATTGGCGCGGTGCCGCAGAACTACTTTGTGGTTTTGCAGCGCTTACAGTTCAGGTTCTAGAGGCGGAGAGGTGCATTGCTTGCACGGATTGCCGGCTCACGCATTGCCGGGTTTTGTCAGTTCAGACGGAACTGCGCGGTCGCTGGCCGCAGCGGTTCTGTAGCCAGGGAGGATACTCGATGAGTTCCAAGATTCTGCTTACTATTCTTCTCACCGCGCTGTTTGTGATCCTGAGCGGCTGCGGGGGCGTATCTAACTGTCCGATATGTGGCACCACCAAAAATGGCGCCTACGGTGTCATCAACGTCATCCCCGTGCCGGAGCACAATCCCACCGGCGAACCCGGCGGACCGTTTAACTCCTTCGACATAAGCTGGGTGGACTCGGTCCACCACTTGGACTACGTCTCGGACCGCATCGGTCTGGCCGTGGTCGTTGTGAATACGCTCAACGACCTCGCGGTGAATACCATCCAAGGCACCAACGCGGTTTCGGACGCCGGAAATGGGGCCAGTGGGTGCGCGACAGACCCAACAACTGGTAACGACATAATTCCTCCCATCATTTCCGTATTTGGCAATTTCACCCGGTTCGGATGTAGAACCGATTTATCCTGGGAGGGAGGGCCCACGTTCCACCTCAGCCAGGGTTTTGGCGCAAACCATCACTTCGGTGGATTTCCCGGCGCGCAGTGCTGTGCCTCCCGCGCCAACGGCGTCAATCCAATGTCTGGCCCGGATGGGCTCGAAGTGAGCGCAGACGGCAAAACGTTGTTCGTCGGAAATGGCAGCGCATCGGTCGTGGTTTTCGATTTGACGACGATGGACCTGACCACGAATCCGCCCACTCCGCCCACCGTGGTGGCCGCTATACCGGCCGGCGTTTCAGCCGATTATGACGGTCCCCTGGGCATCGCTCCCTGCGTCGCCTCCTGGAACGGCGGAGCCGGCGCCGCCGCGGATTGCGGAGATGACCGGTCTGACGAGATGTCATACGACAACGTGCATCATGTTCTTGCGGTCGACAATGGTGATCCGGGACTTCCATTGATCACGTTCATCGACATGCAGTACATTGTGGGCGCAACCCCACCGAGGACGTCAGCCGCGGACCCGCTGGGGTTGGGGGATCTGCATTGTCTGCCCATCGATCCGACGTTAGCTTACGGCCCCTATCCTGCGCCCTCGCAGATCAGCGGTGATCCCAAGGATTATCCGACTTATCCGTCTCAGGCGCTTTCACAAACTTGGGTGATACCGCAGCCCGGCGCTTCGTTCAACCCACCCCGTTGCATCCTTGGCCAAATCTACTATGACGGCGCAGGAGGGTTGAATACCTCAGGACTCGGGCTTAGCGCAGGAGTTTCGGTCGACACCCTTGGTGGCAACGTCCCTTGCCCCGATCCGTCCAATCCGGAGGTGTTCAGTGGCGTTTCCGGGTCGACTGCCTCACTGGTCCCTGGCATCGGGAATCTCCCGGGTGGGGGCACCTACACCATCCCCTGCCATCACGGCCCTATCCTCGACCAAACGACAGGGGCTTTTTGTAGCCAAACTGCCCCCGGTAGTAACTGCGCGGGCGCCATAGCCCCAGCTGGTATGGGAGGGATGTTCTGGAATCCCAACACCGGTCACTTGCTGTTCGCGAATTTAAATACCATCCCGACTACGAACGTTGGAAGTATCGATGAAATCGATCCGAGGCTCACAGATACCAGCTGCGGAGGGGTCTCTTGTGGTCCGGTAGTGGTCAATAGCTTCCCCCAGCTGAATTGCATGCCAGCCGGCATCGTGCAGGGTCCGGGTAACAACTTCCTCGTAGGTTGCGGGGACCATGATGGCGAGGCATTTCCTCCCAACATGTACATCATCAACGGAACTACCGGCGCGCTCGTCGCCCCCGAAATCCACGATGTCGGCGGTGTGGACGAGGTCTGGTACAACCCCGGCGACAACAAGTACTACCTGGCAGCGAGAGACATGCCGAATGGTGCGAAATTGGGTGTCATCGATGCCGCCAGCAACCTCTGGCTGCAAAACGTGACGACCGGCTCCAATTCCCACAGCGTCGCGGTCGATTCCAGTAATAACCACGTGTTTGTTCCCCTGCAGGCCGGGGCGCAATGCACGACGCAGAGCAGCAACGGCTGCATCGGCGTCTACGCTCAACAGTGAGCCCGCGGCCAGAGTGGGTCGAGTGGGCACGGGTCCGCCCGAGGGACTTGGAGTGCTTGACCGGCGAGTGATACGGGGCGAGTGAACATGATATATTCGCCTATGCGCCCTGCGGGTTTCAGCTGAGGGCACAGAGAGCGTGGGTGAAGTGATTTATGGGAACCTTTCGTAGAGCAGTGCCGCCAAGTGGCGCTTTCGTCTGTTCGATTCTGATCGCGATGGCCAGCGCAGGCGACCAGCCCAAGCCAAAACCCACCGACGTCCCTGCAACCGTGATCGCCCATTTGCCTCTGCCGCGGGCGACAGGAAGTCAAATGTTGCTGCAGAAGGAGAACGGGAAACACTACTTGTATGTTCAACAGGCAGGGAAGCAAGGCTTTATGATCGTTGACGTGACCCAGCCGGAGAAGCCGAGCCTTTTGAGACGGACGGCAGAATCGAATCAGTCGACTGCGGGAAACCTGCAGATGGTTACCCCCGATGTGGCGATCGCGGAAGCTCCGGAAAAAACACCGACGACTCTCACCAGCAGCAACCGCCCCACCGAAACCGTGCGCGTGCTCGACTTGAGTGACCCGCGCAATCCAAAAACGCTGGAGACGTTCAACAAAGTCACCAGCCTTCTTCCGGACGGCGGCCACGGCTTGATCTACCTCACCAACAATGAAGGCCTCTGGATTCTTCGCTACAATCGCCCGCTGCGACTGGAGCCAGCGAGGAAAAAGCCGCCCTGTGACTCTGAATCCGAGATCATGGCCATGCCGCCGGACTGCGATTAAAACTGTACCTGAACCAAAGCGAACCGCTGCGAAAACCTACTGCTGAGAGACTCAGCGCACCGAGCACTCCTTCTCGATGGTCTTGATCGAGGTGATGGTCAATGTCACCGAGGAGGGGGCGCCCGTCTTTGTCATAGCGTCGGAACTAGTCATCATCGACGGTGACTCCCTCCCGATTACTTCCACTCGTTGTCCCAGGTACTTGCGGAGCTTTATTTTGCCCGTAGCCTGCAGTTCGTAGGTCATGCCCGGGTCCTGGTTCATCAGTATGTAATCGCCGCTGGCTCTGCTGACGCAGCCTTGTATGGTTACCTGTCCTTTGGAATCTTTCGAGTTCCGCTGGCTCGTGTTGCTGGGATTGCTGTTTTGCGCCAGGAGAAAGCTGCTCGAAAGCAGCAAAGCAAACCACAACTTTTGCATAGACGTACCTCCCCTCACACAGCATTGAGATGGCAACGCTATGGCGACGGTTGCATTTAATCTGTGGGGCAGGAAAGAGGACTACCTGACGCGAGTTTCCTGATAGTGTACTTCTCTCCATTGCCCGGCGCGCTTCACCCAGAGTTCACTGATGTACACCCGCGAGTAGCGTATTTGCGCCTTGGGCGGGAACTGAATGGTGCTTTCGTAAATGACTAGGGCGGCATCGGACCCCAGCGGAATCAGCTTGAATCCCCACAGCGTATAGTTGAAGACATTTTGCTCAGCCAGTTCGTTTACCGATTGAATCTTATTCCGCTCGCCCCGGCCATCGACTGCGACCCCCTGATAGTCGTCTGCTAACAATTCAGCATAGACTTTCTTGTCCTTGTTCTTCAGCGCCTCCCATTCGACTTTGATCTTCGATTCGAACATATCCTTCAGCCCCGAGTCGGCGGAGACGCTGCTGGATGGCCGGCTCTCGCCAGGCTCAGCAGTCTTAGCCGGCACGGAGGGTTCTTGCGCCAGAGTCAGACAAGCCAGCCCCACGACACAAAGGAAGACAAAGCAAACCCTCATGATTCCTCCAAAGAAGATATGCGCCGAATCTTATCAGGTGCGCGCTAGGTCCGGCGCAACTGACCCTATAACAAATCTTTCACTTTCTTTAAACGGAACTGTTTTCCCGCCCACGCCACAACCGGCCACTTGGGTGAAAGGGTGACTCCAATTTGGGCCCGAAACTTGGAACTCACCTTGGAGAGAAGAGGAAACGAATCGGGGTGGTCCACTTTGAAGTTGTTGGCATCCAAGTCAGGCTCGACCGTAGCGGGAGGGGGCTCTGCCTTCGGGTCTGCAGTGCCTTCGTCGCAACCAAGGAGAAGCACACTCACGGGCCCGCCAAGAGCCGCTAGCATCAAGCCAGCGAATCTGGTTTTCAGTGGATAACCTCCCGACCGACGGCCATATTCAATTGGGCCGCGGCCGCCAAGTAAGAACCAAGCAAGTTCACGTAGCTGAGTTCCACGGTGCGATAGTCACTCTGCGCATTCAAGAAATCGAGCAGTGATGCGCCTCCACGCTGATACGCAAAGAACACCGTGTCGCGGACCCGAACTGCCTGTTGCAGATATTTTGCTTTATAGGGCTGCAGCAGGATCACATTGCTGTTCACCGTCGCGTAAGCCGAATCGACGTCGCTGAATACTTGCGCCTGGGCAGCATCCAGTAGCCTCTGATTTCGGTCAATGTCCAGCTTTGTGCGAAGCTTCTCACCTTGATTCCGGTCGAAGATCCGCAACGGAAAACTGACTCCCACGCCAAAATACAAGTCGATCGGCGGATTGCGCCCGACGTTGAAGCTGAAAGTCGGGTCCGTAGAGCCGTTGGCGATGGCCAGCTTGTGGTCGGTGTGGGCTTTGTCCACGGCTTCGACGGCTGCCCGCAAGTCCGGCCGCGTGTCTAAAGCGATTCTCCGGAACTCATCTTGGGCCAAAATTTGGTCGCTGAAATCGAACGGACCGCTTACGTCGAATTGTTCAATCGGAGTTCGGTTGTTGAGCAGCGTGAGCAGCTGAATTTTGGCAGTGCGCAGATTGACCAGAGCGGTTTGCAGGTCGGATTCATACTGCACGCGCTGCAGCTCCAGCCGATCAAGATCGATTTGAGCAATATCGCCCGCCTTGAATCGTTCCCGGCTCAAATCCAGCACATGGTCATAGTAGGCGAGATTATCTTTCGCGAGCTGCAAAACCGACTTAGCCTGCAAGATTTGCACAAAGGCGCTGCGCAGGTTGAAAAGCAGGGTTCTCTCCACATCCGCGTGGGTGGAAACGGCTATGGCTGTCGCCTTCTGTGCGCTCTCCAGCCGCAAATCCCGCTTGTGTTCCCGCTCGTACAGGTAGCTCATCGTCGCTGAGGGCAACAGATACGCAAGCGCGCCGTGAGACGGTCCAACATTGAAGGGGGTGATCTGATCCGACAGCAGCCCCAGGTCCGGGTTCGGGCGCAAAAAAGCAGTGATCTCCTTTGCCCTTGATTCATCGATGTTCAGCATGTCCGCAAGCAGGGTGGGGTTGTTCTGTACAAAGCGCTCTTTCACGCTCTCCCAGGTCCAGCTTTGGGCGGATGGCGGGGCCGGCGGCTGGGCTGGCTGCTGTGCGGACGAAACAGCGGCAGCTCCCAGGGTTAGAACCAGGAGAAGCCAGTAATATCGCTGGACTTTTCTGCGCATCTAGTAACTCCGTCAGAACCTCTCGGATTTTTCGAAGGCTTAACTGAGATCTAGATTACTGTCTCTCTGGAGCATCCGCCATCTGATTGACGGGGGCCCTCATGAGTATGCGGGTTCCCTCGTAAGAATTTTCGAATGCAATGAATCGGAGATCCGGCGAGTTACGCGAGGCGGAACAAGGAGGAGATCTTCCGCATGGCTCTATCTGTTCAAGTGTAGTGGGCAGACCCGCGCGTACGCAGAAAAAGGAGGAACCGCCATGTCCCGTCTCAGCTCTGCGGGTTTCAGGTTTAGTGCTCGTGTTCATGGCGAGAATGTCCGTGAAGGTGGGGATGTGAGTGCACGACGCCGCCGTGGGAATGGCGATGGGCGTGAATGAGGTTTGCCCTCAGAAGCAAGTCAGGGTTCGAGAGAATCTCCGATGGAGTCCCGTCGGCAATTACGGTGCCTGCCTCAAGCACGAAAACGCGATCAGCGATGTCTTCGACAATCTCCAACTGATGAGTCGCTGTGATCACGGTCCTCGCCGTGCCTTTCCACTGTTGAATTAGGTCTACGACCTGGCTCTGACTCTTCGGATCGAGGGTCGCTGTTGGCTCATCGAGCAGCAGGACTTCGGGGTCGAGGACTAGGACGGAAGCCAAGGCGACCCGTTTTTTCTCGCCTCCGGAGAGGCGGTAAGGCGGGCGGTCCCTCAGGTGCGAAATTGACATGAATTCGAGCGTCTCATCCACTCGCCGTATCACGTCTTCCTTGCTCCATTGCATCTGCAAAGGACCGTAGGCGATCTCGTCGAATACAGTGGGATTGAACAATTGGACATCGGGATTCGGAAAGACCAGGGCGACGCGCCGGCGAAAATTCAAAGAAAATTCCTCTTGCTGAAGGTGCTTTTCGGTGAGCGCGTCCCCTTTGAATGTGACAGAACCTGCAGAGGGAAAATAGAGCGCATCCAAAATCCGCAACAGCGTGGACTTGCCGGAGCCATTGGCGCCAAGCAGCGCAACCCGATCACCTTCTCCGATGTGGAGAGTAAGTCCGCGGATCGCCGGGATCGCTTCGTAAGAGAAGCTAATGTTTTGCACTTCGAAAGTTGACGTCAATTTTAGCTTACCTCCCCATCCACACAGCTAAACAGCCAGTAAAGAGGAAGGCAGTCAGGCCGACGTAATCGCGCGGTTTCAGGCGGAAGTCGGTCAAGAGACGAACCTCTCCCCGAAAGCCCCGGGACAACATGGCCAGGTACACCTCTTGGCTGAGTTCGATGCTCTTGCTCAGTAGCACTCCGGCGGTTCGAGCCGTCGTTTTGCGCCGCTCAGAACCGCTCAGGACACCGACGGTTCGGCTCTTCCTCGACTCGAACATCTGGTTGGCCGTTTCGATCAGCAAGAACACATAGCGGTGGGTCATGGCTAGCATAGTGACGATCTCGGCAGGAAGGTGCAGCGAACGGAGCCCCTTCAAGATGTGAGTCCAGGCGGTCGAAAGCACCAGTACGGTGGTCAGTGTAGCCGCTGTTTCCACTCTCAGAACTAGCAACACCGCCGTTCGCACCCCTTGGACGGAGATGGAAAGGTGCAGTGCTGGTGCCGTGAAAAGTGCCTCTCCTGGAGTAATAAATAAGGCGGGTAGTGCGATCACACCCGTGAAGCCTAGAACCACAAGCCAGACTCGTTTTGCGAGTGACGCAAGGCTAACTCTGGAAGCGACCGCGATTGCAATTGCGACGAGCAAAATGGCTGCTATGGCCTCAAGCTGTCGACAGATAATCACCGAAATAACCAGAGCGAGGATTCCGATGACCCGGACGCGAGGATCAAGTTGCTGCATCAGTCCCGGTTCGGTTGCGGCATGTTCCGATTGGAGGGCCTTCGACACCGCTCGGGTGAAGCCTTGAACCGTCGATTCGAGGAAAGAGTATCGTCTCATGACCGCAGGCTCCCCCCTTGCCATTTTCTGCCAACCGCTCTCGCGAGTAGCGAAGCCAAGACAAGGAAGCCCACACCAAACATTGCCGAGAGCAAATACCCAAACACCGGACTTCTGATAAACCTCGGCGCGTAACCGGGGAACGGCGCCGTCCACAGGTTCGACAGCTTTTCGATCCCGACGGGAACGGAAGACGGAGGCGCATGGTTCCCCGAGGCGGCTGCGATCTGTTCCCGCGTGTGAGGACTCATCAAGTCCGCAGAAGACCATTCACCCCAGGCAGTGCCTGCCGCTAGGATGCCGAGAGGCGTCAACAACATGAGAAGCGCCACCGTCCACCATAGTCGTCCTGGTGAACGTTCAGGGCTCGGGCTAGGGATGATCGTACCTTGCGTCTGGGCCAAACCGAATTCTCCTCGAAGCAGACCCAAATCAGCTCGTTGGAGATAGGACACCATCCCGGCCGATATTACCGCTTCAGCCAGTCCTGCAAATGTCAAATGTCCGATCATCATTGCTGGAATAGCCACATGCAACGGATATGGAGCGTAGAGCGGCGTGCCGCTGGCGTCATGAAAAAGCATGGGCTGGAGACCGAGCTCAACGGCTGTAACCAAGGCTGCGGTGTTGATGGCAACATAACCGGCAACTGCTGCCGCGAATACTCTCTGGCGAGAATTTAGTTTCGAGTTCGCCGCGACCATTCGGTATACACCGTAGGCTGTGAAAGATCCAACGATCGCCATGTTGAAGCAGTTCGCTCCCAGCGTGGTGATGCCTCCGTCGCCGAAGAACAACGCTTGTATGGCGAGAGCGATTGAAATGGCAAGAATTGAACCCCAGGGACCGAGCACGATGGCGGCGACGCCAACGCCAATAGCATGGCCGGTTGTTCCGCCGGGCAGTGGCACATTGAACATCATTACAACAAAAGAGAATGCTGCGAACACCGAGATCAGCGGGATTGCGCGCGTGGCAAGAAGCTGCTTGATGCGCTTCAGGGCCGCATACCAGCCCGAACCTGCGAATAAATAGAGGGTCGCACAGGTCGACGGGCTGAGGTAACCATCAGGAATGTGCATGATCTCGTCAATTTCTACCGGGTTTTCCTCCTCCAACGCAAGGTGATTCCACCCAGCCAGATCAGCCGATCTGTTGACGCGAATCACGGTAGTGTCTATTGGTTTAGTAGACCATACGCCAGGCACCCAGGGTGGAAGAGCCGCCGTGGGGTGCGTGACTTTGGCTGTGTTGCAGCGGTTCCCCCCGGTGAGCAGAGCCTAAAGCCCGCGACTCTGCCTGTGCTAGTTAGATGTCGGTCCTCTGCTCGGCATGCCGGACGAGAAACCAGCACGGAGGATCGCCGGAGTGTGGGAAAAGGCTGTACACGCAGGTCTTTTGCACCGGTGGATCAAAAATAATCTCGGCCTTCCCGTCTTTGTGCGCCACTTCGTAATAGTGTTCGACGGTTACGCTGCCAAAGGGCTGACGCTTCGTTGCCAGGCGATATCGAAACACGCAATAGTCCGCACCATAAGCGATTCCCAGCAGGCCCACTCCAGCCACTAACAATCTCAGAGAGATTCGCTGGAGCCAGGGGCCGGTTTTGTTGGCCTGAACTGCGGTCACGGCCTGGATTATACGCGGCGGCGAACCGGCCCGGGGACCGGAGCGTTGACAATTCTTCACAAAAACTCGCCCCCGCTTTGCTCTTCCGTACGTCAGAATGGTAGTGAAAGAAATGATAAGATGCACCAGAAGGGCCCGTGGAAGACCTGCACCTGTATCGTTTTTCGGTATGTGTGTTCCAGCTTCGCCATAGAGGGTGCGCAGCTTCAACTTCCTTTTCCTTCTGCGGGCTTTCCCTCGTCCTATTTGAGGAGTGTAAGTGACGGAACCAGTAATAGATGCAGTTGTTTCGAAGAAATCCGAGCAGCACCCAGCCGAGAATTCAACCACTCATAAGAGCCGCTGGTGGATCTGGCTGATCGTTGTGGTTGTGATCCTTGTCATCGTGGCGATCTGGGAACGGCGCGGCGGTTCCTCCGACGCGAAAGCCAGCGGTAACTCGGCCACCCGGCCCGTTTTGGTATCTGCGGCGACGGCGCACCAAGGCGACATCGGGATTTACTTGAACGCATTGGGAACGGTGACGCCCGTTTATACGGACATGGTGACCAGCCGGGTGCAAGGCGAGATTACGCAGGTCTACTATCGCGAAGGGCAAATGGTTCGAAAGGGCGACCCGCTTATCGAAATCGATCCGCGCCCTTATCAAGCAGCACTGACGCAAGTCGAGGGACAACTGGCGCACGATCAGGCGGTCTTGAGGGAAGCCAAGATCGATTTGGAACGCTACAAGCAAGCCTTAGATCGCAACGCCATCGCCAAGCAGCAATATGACGATCAAGAGCAGGTCGTGTTGCAAGATGAAGGCACGGTGAAAAACGACGAGGGCCAGTTGGCGAATGCCAAGGTCAATCTGGTATACACGCATATCACCTCGCCTATCGCCGGGCGCGTGGGACTGCGATTGGTCGATCCCGGAAATATCGTGCAGGCCAATAGCACCACTGTCCTGGTGGTGATCACGCAACTCCAGCCCATCACGGTCATCTTCAGCATCGCTGAAGATCATCTCTCCCAGATTCAACAGCAATTACTCAAGGGAAAGAAATTGACGGTGGATGCTTTTGACCGTGAAGGAAGCAAGAAACTGGCATCCGGCACACTGCTGACTCTCGATAATGTCATCGACCCAACCACGGGAACCTTGAAACTCAAAGCCATCTTTGACAACAAAGACAACGCTCTTTTCGCGAGCCAATTCGTGAACGCCAAACTGCTCGTCGACACGCAACACAATGTGACTTTGATTCCTACTCCGGCGATTCAGCGCAACGCCCAGGGCGCTTTTGTCTACGTGATTAAGAGTGACCAAACTGCCTCCCTGAGAATGATTACACCTGGCACTACGGATGGGTCGGTGACCGCAGTGCAGGGTATTGAGCCGCAAGAAGTTGTTGCTGTGAATGGATTCGACAAGCTTCTGGATGGCGCGAAAGTTACCATTCGCACGCCTGCGAAAGGCACCGGCGGACCCTCTGGCCAGCAGCCCCAAACGAGCCAGGACAACCAATCCGCTCCATCTGGAACCCGCACTGGAGGCGTGTCTGGAAGCAAGAACGGAGCCGCGTCGCAGTGAGTCCCTCTCGTCCATTTATCTTACGACCGGTGGCGACGTCGCTATTGATGGCGGCCATCTTACTGGCTGGCTTCGTTGCCTATCTTCAACTGCCCGTTTCCGCGCTGCCAGAGGTCGACTACCCTACCATTCAGGTGGTTACGTTTTATCCCGGAGCTAGTCCTGACGTGATGGCCTCGGCCGTAACCGCACCTCTGGAGCGGCAGTTCGGTCAGGTCCCGGGCCTCAATCAGATGACTTCCACGAGTTCCGACGGGAGTTCCATCATTGTTTTGCAGTTCTCGCTCGACCTGAACATAGACGTAGCTGAACAGGAAGTACAAGCTGCCATCAACGCAGCCCAAACCTATCTGCCTTCCGACCTGCCGGTCCCGCCGATCTATAGCAAAACGAATCCGGCGGACACGCCGATTCTCACCCTGGCGCTTTCTTCCAAATCGATTCCCCTATCGGAGGTTGAAGATCTTGCCGACACTCGCTTCGCGCAAAAAATCTCTCAACTCCCCGGCGTGGGACTGGTCAGCATCAGTGGCGGCCAAAAGCCGGCCGTGCGCGTGCGAGTAAATCCGACCGCGCTGTCCTCGTTCGGCATCAACCTCGAGGATGTGCGCACGGCCCTGCAGCAAACCAGCCTCGACCAGGCGAAGGGCAACTTCGACGGTCCGCAACAGGACTACCAGATTCAATCGAACGACCAACTGCTCACCGCCTCCGATTTCGCGCAAGTCATCATCGCCTACCACAACGGGTCGCCCGTAAAACTCTCGGATGTGGCTATGGTCGACAATGACGTGGAAAACAATCGCCAAGCGGCATGGATGAACGAAACTCCCGCGGTCATCGTCAACATTCAACGCCAGCCCGGCGCGAACATCATTCAGGTAGTCGACCGCATTAAGAAACTGCTTCCCCTGCTCAAGAGCAATCTCCCCGCCGCCGTTCAAGTGGATGAACTAACGGACCGCACCACTACCATCAGGGCTTCCGTCAAGGACGTCGAGTTTGAACTCATGCTCACCGTGGCGCTGGTCGTCATGGTCATTTTTCTGTTCTTGCGCAATCTTTCCGCTACCACCATCCCTAGCGTTGCCGTTCCTCTCTCCATCGTGGGCACGTTCGGCGTGATGTATCTCGCCGGTTTCAGTTTGAACAACCTCACGCTGATGGCGCTGACGATTTCGACAGGCTTCGTTGTCGATGACGCCATCGTCATGATCGAGAACATCATCCGGTTCATCGAAGAGGGAGATCCGCCGCTCGAAGCGGCCCTCAAAGGCTCGGAGCAGATCGGTTTCACCATCGTATCGCTCACCATCTCTCTGATTGCCGTATTGATTCCTCTGCTCTTCATGGGCGACATCGTCGGCCGGCTTTTCCGCGAGTTCGCCATCACTTTGAGCGTGACCATCCTCGTCTCGGCGGTGGTTTCGCTGACGCTAACGCCCATGATGTGTTCACGCCTGTTGAAAAGTACGCACGGGCGAAAGCAGAGCCGTTTCTACGAGGCTTCAGAGCGCGCCTTCGAAAGCATCATTGGCTTCTATGGGAAAACTTTACAGTGGGTATTGAAACGCCAAACCGCTACTCTTCTTGTGGCCGCTGGCACGCTGGTGCTCACGATCGTTCTCTACATCATCGTCCCGAAGGGCTTCTTCCCGGTGCAAGACACAGGAATCATTCAGGGCATTTCGGAAGCAGGGCAGTCCATCTCCTTCCCCGCCATGGCGGAAAAGCAGCAGCAACTCACCCATTTGATCTTGCAGGATCCTGCGATAGAGAGTCTTTCTTCTTTCATCGGCGTAGACGGCACCAACACAACATTGAACAGCGGTCGTATCCAAATCAATTTGAAGCCCTTGGAAGAGCGAAAAATCAGCGCCTCGGATGTCATCCGGCGACTCCAGCCAAATCTGGAAAAGATCGATGGCATCACGCTGTACATGCAACCGGTGCAGGACCTCACCGTCGAAGATCGCGTGAGCCGCACGCAATATCAGTACACCCTCGAAGATCCGGATCAGCGCGAATTGAGTTTCTGGACGGCCAAGCTCATGGCCAAACTGCAAGCGATTCCGGAGCTTCGCGACCTGGCCACCGACCAGCAAACTTCTGGCCTCGCCGCCTCGCTCGTCATTGACCGCGTCACCGCTTCCCGCATGGGCATCACACCGCAGGCGATCGACCAGATGCTCTACGATGCTTATGGGCAGCGGCAAATTTCCACCCTGTACACGCAGTTGAACCAGTACCACATCGTGCTTGAAACTCAACCCGAATTTCAGAAGAACCCCTCGAAATTGCAGGACATCTACGTTCGTTCTGCTTTGGCTCCTACGGCACTCACTACCGGCTCTTCCAGCACCCAGACGATTACCGCGACCACGGCTTCCGGCAATTCTGCCTCCACCGCTTCGCCGAGCCCTACTGCTTCCCCGAACACCTCTGCCAGTTCGGGTTCTGCCAATCCTGGTGCGGTAACGACCGTGAATGGCGCCGCCATTCCCCTCAGCGCCATCACTCGGTTCGAAATGAAGAGCAGCCCCCTGTCCGTCAATCACCAGGGGCAATTTCCCGTGGTCACCATCTCTTTCAACCTGGCACCCAATGCGTCGCTTGGCGAAGCCACCAAGGCTTTCGAGAAGGCCCAGCGGCAAATTGGCATGCCGCTCAGCGTACAGGGGGCCTTTCAGGGCACCGCCGCTTCGTTTCAAGCTTCGTTGTCGAACGAGCCGCTATTGATTCTCGCGGCCCTGATCACGGTTTATATCGTGCTTGGTGTGCTCTACGAGAGCTATATCCACCCCATCACAATTCTGTCGACTCTGCCCTCCGCCGGGGTGGGCGCGATTCTGGCCTTGTTGCTTTGCGGCCAGGAACTCAGCGTCGTCGCGCTCATCGGAATCATCCTTCTGATCGGGATCGTCAAAAAGAACGGAATCATGATGATCGACTTCGCATTGGAGGCGGAGCGTAAAGAGCACAAGAGACCGGAAGACGCTATTTATGAAGCGTGCCTCTTGCGTTTCCGTCCCATCATGATGACGACCATGGCCGCATTGCTGGCCGGCTTGCCACTCGCCCTCGGCACCGGAATTGGTTCTGAACTCCGTCGCCCCTTGGGCGTCTCCATGGTGGGCGGCTTGCTCTTGAGTCAGGTTCTTACGCTCTACACGACCCCGGTCATTTACATCTTCTTCGACCGGCTCGCGCATCGTTATTCTTCGCGCCGCGCGCCGGATGCCGGACCTGAGGCTGTCCCAGCGGATTAGTGCGGATTGATACTTAATGAGTCTCTCTTCTCCATTTATTCGGCGGCCCGTCGCCACTACCCTCCTGACGGCGGCCATCGCGCTGGCAGGCGCCGTGGCCTTTCGGGAGTTGCCAGTCTCGGCGCTTCCGCAGATCGATTTCCCCACGATTTCGATTGGCGCCAGTTTGCCGGGAGCCAGTCCGGAGATCATGGCCTCCTCCGTCGCTACTCCATTGGAGCGCCAGTTCGGGAGAATTGCTGGCATTTCGGAAATGACGTCGTCCAGTTTTCTCGGCACCACCAGCGTCACGCTGCAGTTTGATTTGAACCGCAACATTGATGGAGCCGCTCGTGACGTCCAAGCCGCGATCAATGCCGCGCGCAGTTACTTGCCCACGAATCTCCCCGCCAATCCCACCTATCGCAAGGTTAACCCGGCGGATGCTCCGATCATGATTGTGGCGCTAACGTCAAATGTGTACGACCGCGGCAAGCTGTACGACGCGGCCTCTACCATCATGCAGCAGCGTCTTTCTCAGATTCAGGGCGTGGGGCAAGTGAGTGTGGGCGGTAGTTCGCTGCCTGGAGTGCGCGTGGACGTGAATCCAACCCAACTCAACAACTATGGTCTCGGCTTGCAAGACGTTTCATCGATGCTGAGCCGGCAGAATGCCAACAGCCCCAAAGGCCAATTCACAGATAGCACAGTTACCGCCGACATCACGACCAACGACCAACTGCTGAAAGCGGTGGACTACATGCCGCTGGTGGTCGGCTACCACAATGGCGCCGCCGTCAAGTTGTCCGATGTCGCGAACGTCCAGGACTCCACGGAAGACATACGCGCGGCCGGCTTCGTCAACGGCAAGCCCTCCGTCCTCATCATCATTTTCCGCCAACCCGGCGCCAACATCATCGAGACCGTGGACCGCATCCGTGCCGCGCTTCCGTCCCTAAAGGCCTCGATCCCTTCCGCCATTGACACGGAGGTTGTGCTCGACCGCACCCTCACCATTCGTGCTTCCGTTCGCGACGTCGAGCGCTCCCTGATGATCTCGATTTCCCTGGTCATTTTGGTGGTTTTCGTCTTCCTCCGAAACGTCCGCGCCACATTGATTCCAAGCGTGGCCGTCCCCGTCTCCCTGATCGGAACGTTTGGCGTGATGTACCTTTGTCACTACAGCATCGACAATCTCTCGCTCATGGCCCTCACCATTTCTACGGGCTTTGTGGTGGACGATGCGATCGTGGTCATCGAAAATATCACACGCTATCTTGAGCAGGGCATGCCGCCCATGCAAGCGGCGCTCAAGGGCGCCAGCGAAATAGGATTTACGGTCCTGTCCATCAGTATCTCCCTGGTCGCTGTTTTCATTCCCATTCTGATGATGGGCGGCATCGTTGGCCGGCTGTTCCGTGAGTTCGCCGTGACCCTATCGGTTGCCATCCTGGTATCGCTGGCCATCTCTCTAACTACGACACCGATGATGTGTTCTCGCCTGCTGAAGAGTCTTCGGGATGAGAAGCACGGCATAGCGTACCGCGCCAGCGAGCGCGCATTCAATTCAGTGCTGGGTGCCTACGAACGCAGCTTGAGTTGGGTTCTGGAACACTCCGCCCTGACGCTCATCGTTCTTGGCATCACCATCGGGTTCAACTTCTACCTTTTTGCGATCGTCCCCAAAGGATTCTTTCCCCAGCAGGATAACGGCACGGTCTTCGGCGGCATCCAGGGCTCGCAGGACATTTCCTTCCAGGCCATGCAAAAGGCTACGGCGCGCATCGTCGATGTCGTCAAAGCCGACCCAGCCGTGGCCAACGCCATGGCGTTCACCGGCGGCAGGGGTCCCACCAATGGCGGCTTCATCTACCTGGGTTTGAAACCTCTTGCAGAACGCAGCGCGAACGCCAACCAAGTCATTGACCGTGTGCGTCCTAAGCTCCTTTCTGTCGCCGGGGCAAACACCTTTATGCAAGCCGGACAGGATCTCCGCATCGGCGGACGTGTGAGCAGCGCCCAATATCAGTACACAATTCAGAGCGACAATTTACAGGATCTGGTGCAGTGGGGCCCAGTACTGCTGCAGCAGATGCGAAAATTGCCGCTGCTTACCGACGTCAATACCGACCAGCAGAACAGCGGTCTTCAGGCCATGCTTACCTACGACCGTGACACCGCTTCGCGCCTCGGCATTACCCCGCAGATGATTGACAACTCCCTCTACGAAGCCTTCGGCCAAGCCCAGGTTTCCACCATGTATACCGCCATCAACCAATACCACGTGGTGCTGGAAGTCGAACCGAAGTACTGGCAGTCGCCGGTGAATTTGAACGACGTGTATATCCGGGCTGCGCAGGGGAAAATCGTGCCGCTCAGCGCCATCGCCCATTACGAGCCGTCCACGGCTCCGCTGGCGGTGAACCATCAGGGTCAGTATCCCTCGGTTACCATTTCCTTCAACCTTACCCCGGGTGTGGCTCTCAGCGACGCTTCCCGAGCCATTCTCACCCTGGAACAGAAGATCGGCATGCCCAGTACCATTACCGGCATGTTCTCGGGCACTCTTCAGGCCTTTCAGTCTTCCTTGGCGACGGAACCTTTTCTCATTATTACCGCTCTCATGGCCGTCTATATCGTCCTGGGTATTCTCTACGAGAGTTACATCCATCCCCTCACGATTATTTCCACCCTTCCGTCCGCGGGAGTCGGCGCCGTCCTAGCGCTCATGATCTTTCACAAGGACCTTAGCATTATCGCCCTGATCGGCGTTATTCTGTTGATCGGTATCGTCAAGAAGAACGCCATTCTGATGATCGACTTTGCGCTGGCCGCCGAACGCATCGAGGGCAAAAGCCCTCGGGATGCCATTTTTCAGGCTTGCCTCCTGCGCTTTCGTCCCATTCTAATGACCACCATGGCCGCCCTCTTTGGCGCTTTGCCGTTGGCTCTCGGCCGAGGCACGGGTTCGGAACTCCGTAATCCTCTCGGCATCACCATTATCGGCGGCCTGATTCTGAGCCAGATGCTCACGCTCTACACCACGCCGGTCGTTTATCTCTCGCTCGACCGCTTGCGAGTCAAATGGCTGCGCGCTCACGGTAAGCTCGAAGGGCAAAGGCATATCGAGTCCTTCGGATGACAAGTTCGTATGCGCCGTGCCGGCTCGCGCTCAGAATCGGCCGAAGCCGACATGGCCACAACAAGGAGTCCGAGACACCGATGAAGGCAACGAACAAAATACGCGTTGCGACCGCGCTTCTCTGCAGCGTAGTCCTCCTCGTCTTACAAGGCTGCGTTGTCGGTCCGAAATACCATCGCCCCTCGGCCGACACACCGGGAACGTTTAAAGAGGTTACACCCGAGGATCTCAAAAAGATGGACGGCTGGAAAGTCGCACAACCACAGGACAGCGCTCTGCATGGCAAGTGGTGGGAGATTTTCGGCGATCCCCAACTGAACACGCTCGAAGAGCAAGTCAGTATTTCCAATCAGAACGTCGCCTCTGCATTCGCCACCTTCATGGCGGCGCGTGCCCTGGTGCGGGAGGCTCGCGCGCAATACTTCCCGACTGCCAGCGTCGCCCCAAGCATCACTCGCCAGCACCAGCCCTCTTCTTTGGGCATTGTGCCTAGCGCAGCCTCCGGGACGACTTTCACCGAGTACTCTCTGCCCTTCGACGCTTCCTGGACGCCCGACTTGTTTGGCCGCGTTCGCAACACGGTTCGCGCCGGCGTCGCGAACGCGCAAGCCAGCGCCGCCGACCTCGAGAATACGCGCCTGACAGCGCAAGCGGAACTGGCAGTCGATTACTTCCAAGTGCGCGGGCAGGACGCGCTCAAACAACTGTTGGATGCGACCGTGGTGGCTTATGCCGAGTCCCTGAAACTGACTCAGGCGCTGTATGAAACCGGTATCGACTCCGATGAATCGGTCGCGCAAGCCGAAACTCAATTGGAAGCCACCCAGGCGCTAGACACGAATCTTGGCATTCTGCGGGCTCAGTACGAGCATGCGATTGCGCTCCTGGTCGGCAAACCTGCCTCTTCCTTCTCGATCGCGGTCGAGCCCTTGAAAACTCCCCCACCCGCCATTCCGTTTGGCGTTCCATCGCAACTTCTGGAGCGCCGCCCAGACGTTGCCGCGAACGAGCGCCTCATGGCTCAGGCTAATGCGCAAATCGGCGTTGCCGTAGCCGCCTATTACCCAACGGTGACGCTTAGCGCTTCTTTCGGGCTCGAAAGCACGAAACCCTCCAGTTGGTTTACCTGGCCGAGCCGGATCTGGTCCGTCGGACCGGCCATTTCCGAGTTGATCTACGATGGCGGCCTGCGTCGCGCCACCGTCGAACAGTATCGCGCGCAGTATGATGAGACGGTCGCCAACTATCGCAACACGGTCCTGACCGCGTTTCAACAAGTCGAGGATAATCTTTCCGGCCTGCGCATCCTTTCCCAGGAAATTCAGGAACAAGACGTCGCGATCCGGTCCGCCCAGCGCAGCCTGAAGCTGGCCACCGACCGCTACCGCCTCGGGATCGACCCTTACCTCAATGTTATTACGGCCGAGACCGCCCTCTTTAGCAATCAGCAGACAGCCGTGAACCTGCGGATCCAGCAAATCGTGGACAGCGTGCAATTGGTTGAGGCACTCGGCGGAGGCTGGGACGCCTCGACGCTTCCTACTCCGCAGCAGATCATTTCGCGACAGGCCCAGTTCTCAGCGACTACCGCGGCCGAAGCCCCGCAGAACCCGCCACCAGCCTCATCGACTCCCTGATCGGTCCGGGCCGTTACAGGGCCATGGAGTGAAAAGGATTTCCTTGGCGGTGCAGCTGGAGCAGGCGGGCCCTAGGCGGACGGCGTGGGAAGAATCATGAAGCGATCGGTTGTCCCTTGGAGTTGGAAATCGCTGGAGTCGTCAAGGGCATCGCTTTCGTTCTCAGGTAATCGTCTACACTCGCGGCTGCTTTTCGGCCTTCGGCAATCGCCCACACCACCAACGACTGGCCCCGCCGCATATCGCCCGCCGCGAAAACTCCTGGCAGCGACGACATGTTGTTCTGGTCCGTGGCTACGTTGCCGCGCGGATCGAGTTGCACTCCCAAGCGGTCGATCATTCCATTCCGAACCGGTCCCACAAAGCCCATCGCGATCAGCACGAGATCCGCTTCCATCGTGAATTCAGTGCCCGGAATTGGCTCGAACCTCGGCGGCGGCCCAACCCGCACGGCGTGCAGTTGCCGAACGTGACCCGAATCGGAGCCAGTGAATCTTGTGGTCGCGATGGCCCAGTCGCGCACGCCGCCCTCTTCGTGTGCGCCTTCGCTGCGCAGTTGCATCGGCCAGAGCGGCCAAGGCGTGATGGGCGAGCGCTCGTCGGGAGGCTTCGGCATGATCTCGAACTGGTGCACGGAAAGAGGTTTTTGCCGATGGCAGGTTCCGAGGCAATCTGCGCCGGTATCGCCGCCTCCGACGATGACCACGCGCTTACCCGTGGCCAAAATCTCCGTTTCCCCTGCGATCGTGTCGCCGAGACAGCGCCGGTTCTGCTGCGGCAGAAACTCCATCGCGAAATGGATCCCCTTCAGCTCTCGTCCCGGGATGTTCAGATCGCGCGGCTGCTCGGCTCCGCCGGCGAGCACAGTCGCGTCGAACTCGCTGAGCAGATCCTCGACCGCGACATTCTTGCCCACCTCCGCGCCAGTAACGAATTTCACGCCCTCAGCGGACATCTGCTCCAGGCGGCGATCGATGATGTGCTTCTCCATCTTGAATTCGGGGATGCCGTAGCGTAGTAGCCCACCGATGCGGTCCGATTTTTCGTAGACTACTACGGTGTGTCCCGCGCGGCACAACTGTTGGGCCGCGGCCAATCCAGCGGGCCCTGAACCCACGATCGCAACCTTTTTCCCGGTGTGAACTGTTGGCGGCTCGGGCCGGATCCAACCTTCGCGAAAGCCGCGCTCCACGATATTTTTCTCGATTTGCTTGATCGTGACCGCAGGCTGATTGATGCCGAGCACACAGGACGCTTCGCATGGCGCTGGACAAATCCGGCCGGTGAATTCCGGGAAGTTATTGGTCGCGTGCAGTTGGCGAACCGCCTCTTTCCAACGGCCGTGATAAACCATATCGTTCCAATCGGGAATCAGGTTGTTGACCGGGCATCCCGTCTGGCAAAAAGGTACCCCACAATCCATGCAGCGCGCACCCTGAGTGCGAAGCTTCCGTTCGGGAAAATCGTGATAGATTTCGAACCAATCGTTAACGCGGTGAGAAACCGAGACGTCGCGGGGCAAGCTCGCGCTCGTATTCCAGGAATCCCGTGTCCTTACCCATGTTGCACCTGCTCGGCCGGGGCTGGCTCGGCCGGCGGCGGACTCGGGATATAAGGCTGCCGTCTGCGGCTCACTCCGAGCACTCGCTTGTGCTCGTGGGGGAAGACTTTGATAAACCGGGATAGCGCCTCAGACCAGTTGTCAAGAAGCCAAGCCGCACGCGGGCTGCCGGTCAGCGCCAGATGCCGCGTCACAAGATCTTTGACGAGCTTGGTTTCGACGACCTGCGCTTCGGCGAACTGGGCATCCTGCGCATCGAGAACTGGCTCAAGGTCAACCGAGCCCAGATTGCAGCGCTTTTCGGTAAAGTCTCCACTCTCGTCAAAAACGTAGGCGACGCCGCCATTCATGCCCGCGGCAAAATTTCTCCCACAGGCCCCGAGCACCAGGACCAACCCCTTCGTCATGTATTCGCAGCCGTGGTCGCCGACTCCCTCGACTACCGCAGTCGCTCCGGAATTGCGAACCGCAAACCGCTCGCCTGCGACCCCGTTGAAAAACGCTTCGCCGCTGGTGGCGCCGTAGAGCGCGACGTTGCCAATCAGGATGTTCTTTTCGGGAGCGAAACTGGACCGTCGCGGCGGATACACCACCAATCGTCCGCCGGACAGGCCCTTGCCTACGTAATCGTTGGCCTCGCCTTCAAGCGTGAGGGTGACTCCCTTGGCCAGGAACGCGCCCATACTTTGCCCCGCCGATCCATCCAGGTGAATGCGGATCGTATCGTCGGGTAGGCCCGCGGATCCGTGGCGGCGGGCAATCTCTCCGCTCAGCATGGTTCCCACGGAACGATGAACATTGCGCACCGGTAGTTTGATCACAACCGGTGCAAGAGTTTCGAGCGCAACCTGCGATTGGGCAAGAAGCCTGTGATCGAGTGCCTGCTCCAGGCCATGATCCTGCGCCTGCACGCACCGGCGTGCCACGCGCGCCGGCATGGACGGATCATGGAGAATGGCCGACAAATCCAGGCCTCGCCCTTTCCAGTGATCCACAGCCGGCTGCACTTCGAGCATGTCAACCCGCCCGATCATCTCGTCCATGCAGCGGAAGCCCAGTTCGGCCATGTACTGACGCACCTGCTCCGCCAGAAAGAAGAAGAAGTTGATGACGTGCTCGGGCTGCCCTTGAAAGCGCTTGCGCAGCACGGGATCCTGCGTGGCGATGCCCACGGAGCAAGTGTTGAGGTGGCACTTGCGCATCATGACGCAGCCCATCGCAATCAGCGGCGTGGTGGCGAAACCGAATTCTTCGGCGCCGAGCAGCGCCGCGATGACGACATCGCGGCCGGTCTGCAGCTTGCCGTCCGTTTGCACGCGGATTCGGCTGCGCAGATCGTTTAACAAAAGCACCTGCTGTGTCTCCGCTAAGCCGAGTTCCCAGGGAATGCCGGCGTGCTTAATGGAACTCAGCGGTGAAGCTCCCGTACCGCCGCTGTCGCCGCTGATCAGGACAACATCCGCGTGCGCCTTGGCCACGCCCGCCGCCACCGTGCCCACTCCGACTTCCGCCACCAACTTCACCGCGATGCGGGCTTGCGGATTCACATTCTTCAGGTCGTAGATCAGCTGCGCGAGATCTTCGATGGAATAGATGTCGTGGTGAGGCGGGGGCGAAATCAACCCCACGCCGGGGATGGAGTGTCGAATACGAGCAATGACTTCATCGACTTTGTGTCCGGGAAGTTGCCCGCCCTCACCGGGTTTCGCGCCCTGCGCCATCTTGATCTGTAATTCATCCGCATTGACGAGGTAGTTCGCGGTGACTCCAAAGCGCGCCGAAGCGACTTGTTTCACGGCGCTGCGTCGCAAGTCTCCGTTCGCATCCGGTTTGAATCGTTCTTCGTCTTCGCCGCCTTCGCCGGTATTGGACTTCCCCCCGATGCGGTTCATGGCGATGGCCAGAGTCTCGTGCGCTTCTTTGCTGATCGAGCCGAATGACATGGCTCCCGTCGTGAAACGCTTCACGATCTCCTTGGCCGACTCGACTTCTTCGATCGGAACTGGCTTGGCACTCTTTTTCAACTTCATCAAGCTGCGCAGCGTAGCCAGGTTGCTGCTTTGGTTGTCGATAAGGTCGGTGTATTCCTGGAAGGTCTCGAAGCTATCCTGCCGCACTGCCTGCTGCAGTTTGCTGATAGTCAGCGGGTTCAGCAGATGATACTCGCCGTTGACGCGCTGGTGGTAAGTTCCTCCGACCGCGAGTTCCGTCTCGGACTCGGTCAGGGGACGGAACGCGTGCTCGTGCTTCAGTTGCGCTTCGCGGGCGAGCACTTCGAGGCCGATACCTCCTAAACGCGACGACGTACCTGTGAAGTACGAATCCACCAGTTCCTTGTTCAGCCCGATGGCTTCGAAAACCTGCGCTCCCTGGTAGCTCTGTAGGGTCGAGATACCCATCTTGGCAAAGGTCTTCAGCAAACCCTTATTCACCGACTTGATGAAGTGCTTCATCGCAAGTTCGGGAGTCACGCCTTCCGACAACTCTCCCCGTCGCGCCAGGCTTTCCACGCTCTCCAATGCCAGATAAGGATTGATGGCGCTCGCCCCATAGCCACTGAGCAGCGCAAAGTGCATCACCTCGCGAGGTTCGCCCGATTCCGTAATCAGGGCGACCTGGGTTCGCGTCTCCTCCTGGACCAGCAGGTTATGCACGGCCGCCAGCGCCAGCAGGCTGGGGATGGGAGCGTAATCCTTGTTCACGCCACGATCGGAAAGAATCAGCAGCGTGTACCCGGCTTTTCCCGCGAGCGACGCGCGCTGGCATAACTCGTCGAGCGCCCGCTTCAGTCCCGCTTCTCCTTCGCTGGCGCGGAACAGCGCGGGCAGCGTGATGGCCAGCAGATCCCCGGTTGAGACCCGGCGCAGTTTCTCGAGTTCGAGGTTGGTCAGCAGCGGGTGGGCCAGCTTCAGCATGTGACAGTTCTCGGGCTCTTCCGAAAGAATGTTGCGTTCGGCTCCGATGTAACTGATCAGCGACATCACGATCTCTTCGCGAATCGGGTCGATGGGAGGATTGGTGACCTGTGCGAAGAGCTGCTTGAAGTAGCTGAACAGCGATTGGGGCAGGTCCGAGAGACAAGCGAGCGGCGTATCCGTCCCCATCGACCCAACTGGCTCCTCGCCCTTCGCGGCCATGGGCCCGAGGATCATGCGCAAGTCCTCATCGCTGTAACCAAACGCACGCTGCCGTCGAAGCAGAGTTTCCGCATCGGGGTGGTGCATGCGCGAGGGCTTCGGCAACTGATCGATGGTGACCTGATTCTCTTTGAGCCACTCTGCATATGGCTGCCGCGAAGCCAGCCGGTGTTTGATTTCCTTGTCAGGGACGATCCGGCCCTCGACCGTGTCCACCAGGAACATCTTGCCCGGTTGCAGGCGGCCTTTGATCTTTACGTTTTCCGGTTCGATGTCGAGCACGCCGGCTTCGGAGGCCATGACTACGTGCTCGTCGTTCGTGACCACGTAACGCCCGGGCCGCAAGCCGTTGCGGTCGAGGATGGCGCCAATGACTCTGCCGTCGGTGAACGCGATGGCCGCCGGCCCATCCCAGGGTTCCATCAAGCACGCGTGATATTCGTAAAACGCTCGCTTCTCCGGCTTCATGTGGGAATTTCCAGCCCACGATTCGGGAATCAGCATGGCCATCGTGTGCGGCAGGCTGCGCCCCGCCTGAAACAGAAGTTCGACGGCATTGTCGAAGTTCGCGGAATCGCTGCCATTCGGCGCAATGATGGGATAGAGCTTCTTCAGATCGTCGCCGAACAAGGGAGACTGTAGCAGCGATTGGCGCGCGTGCATCCAGTTGACATTGCCCTTGAGCGTGTTGATCTCGCCATTGTGCGCGATGTAGCGGTACGGATGCGCTCGTTGCCAACTCGGGAAGGTGTTGGTCGAGAAGCGCTGGTGGACCAGACACAACGCGCTGGTCACGTCGGGATCGGAAAGCTCCTGATAGAAGTTGGCGATCTGCGGGGCGAGCAGCAGACCTTTGTAAACAATGGTGCGGCAAGAGAGCGAAGGAATATGGAAGGTCTCCGCATCCTCGATCCCGGATGCTGCGATCTCACTCTCGGCGCGCTTGCGCACCACATAAAGCTTCCGCTCAAATGCGTCTTCATCCGTAAACGCTCCGCAGCCTACAAAAATCTGCTGGATGTAGGGTTGCGAACCCCGCGCCACGCGGCCAATCGCGGCAGCTTTGACAGGCGTATCCCGCCAGCCAAGTACCGTCAATCCCTCCTCGCGCACAATGCGCTCCAGAACGCCCTCACATTGCAAGCGCTGATGTTTCTCCACCGGCAGAAACGTCATTCCCACACCATAAGCGCCGGGCGCAGGCAGGTCGAAACCCAACTGGACGCACTTCCGCACAAAGAACTGGTGTGGGATCTGGAGAAGAATACCTGCGCCGTCCCCGGTCTCGGCATCGCATCCGCAGGCCCCGCGGTGCCCCAGGTTGAGCAGCACCTGGATTCCCTTGTTTACGATGTCGTGACTTTTGTGGCCGCGAACGTGGGCTATGAATCCGATCCCGCAGGCGTCGTGCTCTTGCGCAGGATGGTACAGACCCTGGGCGGGTGGAGGAACATTCGTTTTTTTCGGACGCGTCGTCATCGCCATCTTCTGCGGCATACTCCACCGCTCGCGGATCGGTTGTTCATGAGTGGGGACTTTGCCCGCAAAGGCTACGGGGGGCCGTGCACTTCGGCTCAGGAACACACTTCTTCAACCTATTAGTTACTAACATTTAGGCCGAAAAGTAAAACTCAGAATTTCGATACAAGGAATGCAAATTTCAGAATTTCGAGGTTTCCGGCCCGGATTTAGCTAATTTCGCGCGAAACCGGCTGAATCCATTATAATCCGGCATAAACTCAATGGATTTCGATCAGCTCATCACGTTTCTGGAAGTGGCCAAACAGGGCAGCTTTTCGCGCGCCGGAGAGAAAGTTTTTCGCTCCCAATCGGCGGTCAGCGCCCAAATCCGCCAGTTAGAACAGGAGTATGGCGATCGCCTGCTCGACCGCTCGGGCAAGACCGTAACCCTGACCCCGGCCGGACAAGTGTTCTATGACTATGCGGAGCGGCTGAAACTGCTACGCGAGGAATCGCTCATGGCGGTGGCGGACCATAGCCGCACCCCCCGCGGCACGCTTCGCGTCGGCGCCAACGAGGCTACGTGCCTCTACGTTCTGCCGGAGGTGTTTGCGGAATACTGCCGGCTCTACCCACCCGTTCAGATTAATATCTACCGGAATTTCAGCTACAAAATCACGGAAAAGCTCGAGAACGGCTCCATCGAAGTGGGTTTTCTGACTTTGCCCATCCAGTCTCCGAGCCTGGAAATACAACCGATGTTCCGCGACAAGCTGATGCTGATGGTGAGCCCCAAAAATCCGCTGGCCAAACACAAAACGGCGTCCGTCCACGATATCGTCAAACATCCCCTGCTGCTCCCTAAGACAGGCCATACTCGAAGGCTTATGGATAAGCTGTTTCGACCGTATCGCGACGAACTGCAAGTGCGCATGGAACTACCGAGCATCGGCATGATCAAGAGCTTTGTCGCCGCCGACCTCGGAGTGTCTATCATCAGCGCGTCATTCGCCCGCGATGAAGTGGCGTCCGGCAGTGTCAAACTGATTGATCTGGAGGATGCAGAACTTTTCCGCGAACTGGGGCTGGCCTACCGCCGCGACCGGACACTTTCCTGCGCCACAACCGCATTTATCGATGTTTTGCGCCAATGGACCACGGCAACGAAAAAAAAGCACGCTCCACTTCAGACGTGAACTGCCAATCTCGTACCGGAGGGCGCGATGGTCCCGCTCTCTCCAAGAAAGTCCACAAATTCTTCGCTGGTCACTGGGCTGCAGCTTGCTTCCCCCCCGTCATCATGCGCAAATCGCCGCCCAACTGCCGAGTATTGCACAATCACTTCCAGGGTCCGCCGGTATGCACCATCCACAGATCGGTGTCCGGAGAACCGATTACCTCAAACGGCATCCAGAAGTACCCACGCTGCCCCCAGCCGTTGCCCCAACTGTTCTGGATAAGCGCGAGTTGTTTTGTTTGATCGTAGCCCAGACAGAGTACTTCGTGGCCGCCCTGTTGTTGTTCTCCAGGTTTCGGGATCGGCATGACACCGGTGTCCGCCACCTGCTGCGACATGAATGACTCGTAGATCGTGAACCCGACTGTCACAGGCCACGGTGTTGGATCCGCCAGGCACCGGAGAAAGTCCGACAAACTTCCGACGCGGTGGTAAGCGCCAGTCTTATACTTGAGCGCATTCTGCGCCTGCTCCTCCGTCGGGGCGGTGAGCTTGCCCGCGACGTAGGGATAGAGCGACGTTTCGCAGCAGCCTTTCGCCGTGAGCACCTGGCAACCGGTGCGCGGCATCGCGCCCTCATCTTTGGGAAACGACCCAGCGGCAATCAGTTCCTCGACGTACAGGCACTGCGGGCTGAGAATCGGCGAGGCCTTCTCGTACTTCCGCGCGATCCACTCTCGAGCGGACGAAAACGCGTGTCCGGTGCAGCTGCCTTCTTCGCCCTGATCCTTGATCGGTCCGCCCCACTGCCGCAGATCCATAAGTTGCGGGACCGGTTCCGCTCGCGGCGAAGCCCGATACATCCGGTCCCGTACATCGTGAACGTCGCGGACCGTGCCAAACTTGCGATTTATCACTGGAGCCGCCCGAAAGTGACCGTCCGCACGAGCTTCGAGTGTTGATGTAGTTTCAGTTTCTGGGTTGCCGCATCCACCGCCGGGTTGCCCGTCGGTGCCACGAGGATGCTGTTGTATTGAGCCGCGAAGGTGGAGATGCTGTAGGGCGGCTGCGCTTTCAAATTGCGGGTAGAAGCTGCATCATTGCAGGTCGGAATCACGGCCGTGATTGCATTCACCGTGCCCGCAACCAAGTTGGCAAGCAGAGTAATCTTCGTCTGCGTATTCGGGTCGCTCACCTGCGCGGCCTGGAGCACAGCCTGTTGGTCGCTCTGGTAGGCGCTCACAGCCGCCCGGAGCTGCGAGCAAACGCCCGGCGTCGCTGAAGAAGAAGCCTTGGCGAAGTCAGCCGCGAGCATTTTAATGACCGTTGCGTCGGCATTGATCTTTGCTTCGAGGGTGGTATTCATCGGCTGGCCATTGGCCACGGCGGCGATTTGCAAAATGTCGATCAACGCCGGCGCCGCCGCGACCAGAATGGAATCGACCGTCGATACCCAAGCGGTCGAACAGGCAGTGCAGAACATGGCAAGAGACAGCGAAACGACAAGAGCTTTCCTCATGAATGTTTTCTCCGCTGATTTTCTAGAAATCGACTTACTTACTTCGAGTTGACACCGGCATACGGCGACGGCAGCCAATGCGCCAAGATGACGGCCAGGGGCGCAAGAATCGCGGCGGCGGTGGCATGTTGCATCCAGAACGCAGCAATTGCCGGCGTGGCGGCGTTCGCGAGCGTAGTAAGCAGGAGCACAACAGTGGGCAGATAAGCAGCGTACTTCTTCAAAATGGCATCTCCTTGGTAATTGCGTTCCATCTGTGTCACTGGTACGGTGCGGCGAAATCAGTCAAGCCCTGATGCCGGACTCATAAGCCGCCAATGGCGAACGCTTCGTTAGGGCTTCCCGGCGGGATAACAATCCCTCTTGCGCCAGGCCAACGTGGACCCATCCGTACTCGAGAATAAGTTGGTCGTATTCGATGCCGCTCTTCAGGATGGTTAGTGCCACTTCGGCCGGTGTACCGAATGCGGGACAAACGAAGTCGCACGCCAAGCCGTGGCAATGGGCGCTCGTTGCCACTCCGCCTACTGCCTGGTTTACCGCTACCGAACGGTAGCCGCTGCGCACGACGATGGGCCTGTCCCCAACCAGCGTTCTAATTCTTTCCATGGCCGCTGCCACAAGGCCCAGGTTTGTAATGACGATCGGAATCGGAGTGTTGTCGAGTCCGAGCCGCGCCGCCGCTTCGGAGAAAGAGAATTCCTCCAACGTGAAATGCTCTGAGATTTTCATGGGATTTTGCTTTCAGTTGAGTCGAGTCTTGCCGCGAACACAGCGCCCCGCCGCCCTTCGTGGAACCGTGCTGACAGTTCTAATGGCTGGAACGTCCTAAGTGCGCCGAACGTCAGGTCCACCGGTTCAACATCCGTGCGACACAGGTTTGCGTCCACTACGGAACCACCACGACCACATTTGTCTCGCCCGCAGGTTGTGAAGGAACTGGGACATATGTCAGCGTTATTGGAACACTGTTCCCGCACGGACTCGTCAACGGAGTAGTTGGTGTACATGCAGGCGACACCGCAACGACGCTGAAGCCATAGGCTGAACCGGCGGTCTCCGTGGTTGTGTACGTTACTCCGGTTACGGTCGTAAGGGGTGTTCCTGTAACCGAAGGAGTACAGGAGTTTCCGCCGGTCGCGACCGTGCAGCTAAAAATGCTGTAGCCGGTAACCGTCGACGCTGTACTCGCGGTCCAAGAAAGCACCACGGGACGCGTGCTAGATTGGGCTTGGGTTAAGGTTGCTACCACTAAGAGCATGAGAATTGCAAGTCGCTTCATAAATCGCCTTTCTCTCTCTGGCTTTCAATGCGCCGACAACAGGTCCACTAGAATCACATCACCTCTACAGTCGTTCGCTCCTTTGTTGTTCCACTGCACCGTTCCATCCTGGGTTGGGCAAACGCCGAAAGCCGGGCAGAACGTGTTCCAGTTAGGAACAGAGGATCCGGTCGTTCCGCCCGCGCTGGTGTAGTAAATATTGTTTGCCGTGTTGTTGGTAACTGGATAGATAGAACTTCCCGCGGCGAACACGGTGCTGGCGGCTGGCGCGAAGCCGGCCCGCAACTGGTTGCAGGAGGCCGGTTGCCGCGTCCATAGCAGTGTTCCAGTCCCATCGGCGCAGGTAGTTGTGCAACTATTCCAATTTGGCTGTGCGCCAGATGTCGCTGCGCTGGTGCCTGCCGTGCTTACCACCCAGTCGTACTTATTGCTGTTATTGATGGTCGGGTACATGAACGTTCCAACGGAGTAAGCAGTATTCGCAACCCAGTCTGGCGAGATCGACCCCCGCGTGCCCATCACATCCGTTCCCCAGAGCGCCCATTCACCATCCTGCGAAGCGTTGCCAATGTTGTTCTGGGTTGCGAAGTTGGCCGAGTCGCCCGTGTTGTACTCGTGAGCGAAGCGGTACATTGTTCCGGTGGGGCAAGTGCCCAGACCGGTGCATTCGCCCACCACTTCGCCATATCCTGCCTGTGTATAACCCGTCTCAATCGTTGGCACTTGGGTCGCAAAGTCAGGGATCGGCGGCGCGTCCGTCGTTCCAGGGTCGCGGTAACTATCGTGGTGGTCGCTGGGGAAGCCGTTGGGCAACAGCTGCGTGCCGGGATACGGTAGTTCGTCGATGACCCCACTAACATCCTGATAGGTCATCGGCTGCGAGAAGAGGTGCTGGTATTGGCCGGAGTCTCCCCAGTAACTCGTGTACCCCTGCGCCTGGTGGCCAGAAGTGTGGCTGGCAGCGCTGGTTTGTGTGCTGACATTAATGTTGAGCGAGTTCACTTGCCAGGTGTAGGTGTAGCAATAGATGTCAGCGAGCGCCCAATAGGTGGCGTTGGGCGGAGCGTTACCTGTCGTCGTCGCAATGGCCACGTAATAACTGTAGGGTGCTCCGTGACTGGGGTCGTAAACCGTGTCGTGGCTCGACGAATGGTAAGTCTGGGTCGCGCTGTATGTCCCATAGTAACTCGCGTTCGTGTTCAGACAGTTGGCCGTCCCCGGTGTGAGCACCGGTGTCCCGCCGCCATGTGTCGGGGTGAGCGACATGTAGGCCGAATTGAGATCCGCTCCGTTCCCGTGCAGCGTCATCAGGTCAGTTAACGGGCAGGGATTGGTGCCATACTTGCTGCAGATCATCGTGTCGGTCGCCTGCCACGTCCCGGTTGGATAACTGACCCCTGCACCATTTCGTATCTGGCCGATACGAGTGTTCAACGCTCGATAGCCGATGCCCGCAAGGTATACGACTGCATCGAATCCCGGCCCTTGCCCGTCGATGCTGCCGAGATTCGTCCAGGTAACACCTCCATCCGTGCAGGTCGGAGTGCAAGTTGACCATGTTGGCTCCGTGCCTGAGGTGGTACCGGGCGTCGTTGCCTGAAAGGCGTGATTGGCACTGTTGCCGGTCTGAGGATAGATGAATGACGTGTAATCGTTCGTGATGTAAGCCGTACTTGCCTGCCAATCCATCCCACCAGCCATCGTCAAAGCGATTGATCCGTCTGTGGCAACCGTAAATACGCCATTCCACGTCTGGTAATAAGTTCTGGGCCACACCGCGCCTAGCGATGTGTAGGGCGTGCGCGTGAAGGTATCCGTGCCGGAGGAAACCGCCAGCCGGTTGACGGTCACGCCGTCGCCCATCAGCTCATAGATGATATTGCTCTCGCCCGAAACTCGACTCCACACCGCTCGCCCACTGCTGTCAATGATCGTGCAACTCGTACTGCAACCGGACCCGATGGCACCGCCGTGTATGTTGCTAAAGGTCAGGCATGGGCTGGATGGAGAGCACGTCTTGGCGCGAATTTGTGTTGCATTGAGGTAGTACAACCAGGGACCGCCGCCATTGCTGTAAACCATGAACATGCTGCTATCCGAGGAAAACGCGTCCCACTCGCCGTCCGGAAGCTGTGAAGAAATCGCCTGCCGAGCCAACAACGCCATTGCGAAATTAGCCAGCGTCGGTAGACTGCGGATGTGAGCGACCACGGCGTGCCTGCTGAACCGCGACTTGCCTCTATCAATCGACAACAACTTGTGCTGCGCAGCATCGATGTCGAACAGTTGATCGACGAAGATCATAGCGCACGTCTAATCTGGCAGCTGATTGGCCGCCTCGACCTGAGCCTCTATCACGCGCAGATCGGGGCGGTGGAAGGGCGCGCCGGGCGAGAGCACACCGACCCGCAGTTGTTGATCAGCTTGTGGATTTACGCGTACAGCCGTGGCCTTAGTTCGGCGCGCGAATTAGCGCGACAATGCGAGTACGAGCCGGGCTGCCAGTGGCTGTGCGGGTTGCAGACGATCAGCCACCGGACGCTGTCCGGCTTTCGTTCCGATCATAAAACGGCGCTGGACGATCTGTTCGTGCAGGTGCTGGGCATGATGAGCGCCGAGGGTCTGATCACATTGGAACGCGTAACCCTGGACGGGACGAAGATCAAGGCGAACGCGGGCGGCAACAGCTTCCGGCGCAAAGAGAAGCTGGCGGCGCACCTGGAACTGGCGCGCCAGCAGGTGCGATGGCTGAACGCGCAGGCTCAGGAAGAAGAGAAGAGCGCGAGCCGGCGAGCAGCGGCGCAACGACGTGCCGCACGGCAACGAGTCGGTCGCCTGGAAGCGGCGGTGCGCGAAGTCGAGCGCCTGCAGCAGGAGAAGAAACACGAGCGCGACCGGTTCGTGGCGCGCGCCTCCAGCAGCGATCCCGAGGCGCACGTAATGCGCAACGGCGAAGGTGGCACCGTCCCCAGCTACAACGTGCAACTGCTTACGGACACGCAACACGGGATCGTGGTGAACGTCGAGGCGACGACCGATGCCATCGACTACCGACAGATGAAGCCGGCGCTGGAACGCTGCGAAACGACGCTGGGACGCAAGCCCAAACAGGTCGTGGCCGACGGCGACTACACCAACCACGCGTCGGTGCAGGCGGCGGCCGATCAGGGAGTGGACTTTTACGGGTCGTGGCAGGATAGTTGGCGGGCCGTGGAGCGCGATGCACACGGTCGGCACTCCGAGTTCCTGGCCAGCGCGTTTCCTTACGATGCCGCGCAGGACAGGTTTACGTGTCCGGCCGGACAAACGCTCACGCACCATGCGCTGCTGAATCGTGACAACGGTGTTCGCACCCACGTTTACCGCGCACCGAAGAAGGCGTGTCCCAACTGCCCGCTGCGCGATCAGTGCGCGCCACAACAGGCGCGCCCGGAGTGGCGGCGCTCGATCACGCGCCTGGAAGAACCAGCTGCGACGACCGCGTTCAAGCAGAAGATGGCAACCGAGGAAGCAAAACAAATCTACGCGCGACGCTCGCAGATCGCCGAGTTCCCGCACGCCTGGATCAAAGAGCGCTGCGGCCTACGGCAGTTCCGTTGCCGGGGCCGCGTGAAAGTAGCCATGGAAGCGACTTGGGCTTGCCTAAGTTACAACCTGACCAGATGGTTCGGCCTAAAGCGGGCACTGCAAGTAACACCAGCGTAAGATGGCTCAACGGCCGAGACAAAAAGAGCGCAGACGCAAGTTATGCCGGAAGCCCGAAGCACTCCAAGTAACTGGTATCTGCCCTTCCGGCCGTCCCCAAAGGCGATTTCTTCACAGCTTCCCGACCCCATGTTGTAACTTGTCGTCGCGGTACCGTTTGTGGTCGGGTCGGTCACCATGATCAGGTAACTGTGGAAGTCCGGGTCGGTGGCGGCGGTGTTCGCCGGAGCGTTCGCGGCGAACGTTGGGCTGTCGCTCGGACGAATCAAAAATGTAAGCGGCTGGCCCGTGCCCCCTTGTGCGACGCAACCGGATTCCACTCCGGTTGCGCAATTATCGGTGCGTGCGCTGTACGTCAGCGGAGAGACAGTTGGATAGCCGAACCGGCCCCTGCCGGAAAACACAGCTGAACCTGACAAAACCCCTTGCCCCAGCGCGACACAATCCAGCAAAGACAGGACTGTGAGCCCTATCACCGCACGAAATGGGAGTGCAGTACAGTATCGAGCAATTCGCTTACGGGAGAAAGTGATCTTCGCCACTGCGTTCCTGGTCATCTCAAGAACAACCGCCAAAAACTTCTTCATTGCTGTTTGCTCCACAAGAAATCGCGTCCTCGTTAAACGAGGACGAGAAACCAAAGCGACGCCTTTGCACAACGCTCAGGCCACGTACATCCTTGCGCTCTGCACCCGAAGTCACTCCCAGCTTCGCTATAATGTTTTGTTTAGTCTTCCCCCGCCATTTGCGCAGGGCTTCATGGAAAGGGAACTATGCCGACTGACGTAGTCATGCCCCAAATGGGCGAATCGATTTTCGAGGGAACCATCACCAAGTGGCTGAAAAAGCCTGGTGATAAGGTCCAGCGCGATGAACCTCTGTTCGAGATTTCCACCGACAAGGTCGACGCCGAAATCCCCGCGCCTGCCAGTGGAATCCTTCAGGAAATCAAAGTTTCCGAAGGCAACACCGTTCAGGTCAACACCGTTGTAGGTGTAATTGGCGACGGTAGTAGCGCTTCCGCTTCCGCACCCGCTAAGGCCGCTGCTCCTGCGCCCGCTGCTCCTGCGTCCGCAAAGAAGGAAACTCCGGCTCCGCCGCCCGCACCCGCAGCCGGCGGTCCTCACGATGTACACGATGAAGAAGAGTCCGACGTCCGCTCTTCCCCGCTCGTCCGCAAACTCGCCCGCGAGCACAATGTAGATCTCGCAAGAGTGAGCGGCACCGGCACCGGCGGCCGCGTCACCAAGCAGGACATCCTAGATTTCGTTGAACATCGCACGTCTGATGCCGCTGCAGTTGCTGCCGCTCCCGCACCCCGTCAAGCCTCAGCCCCTACGCCGGCTGTCATTCCAGGCGAGCTTGTACCCATGTCCCAGATGCGCAAGATCATCACGCAGCGCATGATCGAATCGCGCCGCACCAGCGCTCACGTCCACTCCATGTTCGAGGTGGATATGACTCGCATCGTCAACTTGCGCAACAAGCTCAAGAACGGCTTTGAGCAGCGCTACGGCGCGCGGCTCACCTTCATGCCGTTCTTTGTGCGCGCTGCCATCATCGCCCTGCAGCAATATCCGATCGTCAACAGCTCGCTCGAAGGCGACAGCGTCCGCTACCACAAGCACGTCAATGCCGGCATTGCCGTCGCACTCGATTGGGGACTCATCGTTCCCGTTCTCAAGAACGCAGATGAACTCAACTTCCTCGGACTGCAACGCGGCATCACCGACCTCGGCGAGCGCGCCCGCACCAAGAGGCTAATGCCCGCTGACGTCGAAGGCTCAACTTTCACCATCACCAACCCCGGCCAATTCGGCGCCGTGTTCGGGTTGCCCATTATCAATCAACCGAATGCAGCCATCATGGGCGTCGGCGGCATCACCAAGCAGCCCATTGTAATAACCGACAAAGACGGCGCTGACTCCATCGCCATCCGTTCCGTCGTTCACCTCACGCTGGGCTACGACCATCGCATCATCGACGGCGCCATCGCCGACCAGTTTATGGCCGTCCTAAAGAAGACTCTCGAAAACTGGAGTGAAGAAGTCGGCTAAGAGAAATCGGGTTATCTAATCATCGGGTCATCGGGTGATCGAAAGTCAGAGGCTCAGGCGTTTGAACTTAGATGACCCGATGGCCCGATCACCCGATGACCCGATTTCTCTCTCTCACACCAACGGCGTTTCCCCCAGCAGCAACTGCCCGTCTTCTGAGCGTTCGATGAAATATCGAGCCACGTCATCGCGCAAGCCAGGCTTGTTTCCTGTCCAGCGCCACAGTCCCTGATAGTCTCGCACGATGTCGGTTGCGGGATTGAAGTTCCACTTTTGCAGCAGCGCCCACCGCTCGCCATATGCGCGTAGCGCTTTGCTGCCATGAAAAGTGTGGGTGGCGAAGTTGTCGATACACCCCACCGGTGAGCGGCCTTCGACGCCGTTCAATTTCGCGGCGCGCGCCTGCCAATTCAGCACCGATTCCACATAGGGCTGCGTGCAGCGCTTCATTTCCGCGGCCACGTTGGTCGCTTGCACCAGCCCGAAGGTCATATGCCAGTCGCCGCTGCCCAGGACGCAGGTGTCCAACATCCCGCCCACCGTATCGAAAGCATCCCGGCGCCACGACCACGCGCCTCCGGTCGCTCCTGGCGCATGACCGAAAGGGAAGGCTTTGGACGGCGAGAGCTTGGCGTAGTAAGTATCGGCTCCTCCGCGCCCCGCGCGCCGGGAACGGGAGCTCAAGAATTCATTTTGATGCAGATAATTCCAGGCAAAGCTCGTGTTCATGCGGTAAGGGCGGTGACCCAGATGGCTGGTTGCTGTTTCGCCAGTCAGATCGGTATAGGTGCTGAACAACTGGACAAAACTGTGATGCTGAAGCATGTGGATCGCCTCCGGCGCCCAGTCATGCCGCGTGAAGTGGAAGTCGCCGTCCACATAGCCACCGTATTGCCAGTCTGGCGGGAACCGCCGTACACCTTCATTGATAGCGCATTCCTTGATCCAAAGGCAGGTGTCGGTCCGCAGTTGCAGATCGAGCGGATTGTCGCGGCTGGTAACTTCGTGCGGCCGATCTCCAAAGGCGACCTCGACAACATGCAGTGCGACGTTCGGACTGGCTTCCATGTGAAACCTAAAATCATGGAAGGCTTCCCGTCTGCGCTGCCAACGGTACGGGTTTGAATATACCGAAACGATGTGCAACTTCCGGGTCTCGGAGTACTCCACGAACTCCCGATGAACGTTCGGGTGCTTGAAAATCACAGCGTTTCCTCTCGATCTTATAAAGCCAGCCACTTTGCTAGAGCGTGTTTCTTGATCGGGTCATCTGACCGTCGGGCCATCGGGCGATCTGTGGGCTCTTGATTTTCAATAACCTATGACCCGATCTCCCGATGACGCGATTTCTGTAATTCCTTATTTCCAGAAGTGCAACACGACCTGCACCATAATCACCACAACTCCGACCATCGAAGCGTAGGCTGCGGTCCTGCCCGCTTGTTCCCCGCGCACAATTTCCAGGTTCTTCACCCGCTCCGACAAGGCAGCTTTCTCGCGGTCATACATTTCACGCCGCAGATAATCCGCACGCTCCAAGTTGATTTGTGCGCGGAAATTGTTCATCTCTTCCAGGCGGTAATCGAGAACCTCATTCGCCTTTTGGATTCTGGCATCTGCGGCCTCGTGGCGCAGTTCGTCCGCTCGGGCTTGCGTTTCCAGCGCGGCATCGCAGCGTCGGAACTCAGCCCCCGTCGCCTTCCGTTCGGCTTCAAGGGCTCGATCGATGAACTGAACCAACGGCAACGGGACAAACGGAGTTGGACGCGAATCGTTCTCGCTCATTTATTGCACCTTATTCTTCGATTTCATCGCTTGGAAGTTTCATAGTGGATAGTCAACATGCAGAGCCGCGGAATATCGCGAATACTTCGGCGGATAGCTTGCGTCATAGCTCCTCAAGAAATAGGTTTGTGCTCGCGCATACCGCGTGAGCGTGAAGCTGCCGTTCGTGAAACGTGCCACCAGGTTGCCGTTGTAACCGACTCCCCACCCCTCGTCTGAGTACCGCACTTCGATGCCGCCGCCCGCCACGGGAGTGAATCCCACGTCAATAGTCACCGTCGTCGAAGTCACATTCGTGACCTCCGCGTCGGTGAGATCGGCAAGATAAAAAGTCCCTACCTCAGTCACATCGATCGGCGTCAGCACCTGTGTCTGCTTCATCAGGGCTGTCACAAAAGCAAAATCCAGCGAGGGATCTCCCGCATCCACAAACCGCAAAATGTAGCGGCTGTTTTCCCCGGCAATGTCGGCGATCTCCACATTCACTTCGCGCACGATTGCTGTGAACGAAGCCATCCGCGAGGGCACATTCACCGCCAGCCCGTCTCCCGGAAAAATATCCGTCGCCCCACCCGGCAGAAACTGGCTCCACGCCTGGTATTCCCCACTCCATCCCCGCCCGGCGTCATCCAGCAAGGCCAGCGCCGCCGTCTCGCAATCCGTCGAAGTGCGCGGAACCGGCAGCCCAATTTCCCGCACGCTCCCGCGCATTCCGTCATCGCCTCCGCGCTGATGAGCCGCGATGCCCGTCGAGTTGATAACTCGCGCCACCGCATGGCCCTCGCCGCGATAACTCACTTCGCTGATCGTTGTAAGCGCCGGGCCTTGCGCCCGCAACGTGCTTGACAACGTCAACCCCATCAGCAGCGCCAGTAACAGAGAAATCACCACCTCCGCCGCCATTGGAAAACACTTGTGATTCACCGCGAACCATTTGCGCATGTTTTTTTCTCTCCTCGTAAGCGCACGCCACCCTAACTCGCGCCAATAAGAAAGCCGCTCTGCCGAGCGGCCCGCTCACAGGTTTCCCCTGTGTTCCTCCGTGTCCTCTCCGTTAAAGCTCTTGACCTTTGTAGCTGCCCGCTGAGGACTTCCAAAGGACACTTCGCACGTCCCCACCTCACTCGAGTCCTATTGTCAGCCTGAACTCCGCGGTTCGCTCGCAACTCGCGACTCCAGAAATCGCCGCACGCTCTCGACATAAACGTCCGCGAAGTCGACCACTGGCCTTCGCGTCTCGATCAGCACCATGGCCGCTTCCATTTCCCACTCCATCGCACATAATATCGCCAGCGTCATCATGGCAGCCCGGTGCACCCCTGCGGCGCAATGAACGTAAAGCCGTGCCTTCGGGTCGTCCAGCGCTCCCAGCGCAAAATCAACTCCGCGTTTCAGCAGTTCTGGGGGCTTCGGCAAAAAATCGTCGTCCGTCGGATTCCACAGCACGCGGATCCCGTGCCGCTCCGCGAGCGGCCGGTCATCGAACTCGATCTGCATGTTGAGCACGTGGGTAACGCCAGCTTGCGCCAGTTCCTCCATGTTTCGCGCGTTCCAGATCCCACCGCCCAGCGCCACTCGTTCTGTGACCCAGCTCATGTCCATGCAACGTTTCCGTTCAACTTATCGACGCACTAGTCAATCTGCGTTTTACGATTATCTGATTCTACGTCACCTCTCGTCGCCGCCATGGCTGAACTCTTCGTACAGCCCCCAGCTTCTCGATGAGCAACTTTGCCACCCACTCCTGGATTTCGTCGTCTTCGCCATCTGCCCGTCGAAAATAGAAAAAGGGCGCGATTTGCGTCGCGCCCTTCAGAGTTTTATTTTTTTCTCGACTCTTAAGTTTAGGATATCAAATTAGAGGGGGGTGTACCGCCAACTTTTCGACATTTATTTTGGCACTAATATAGTACAGTAACCACTTTTCTCTTGACAGCCTTTGGTTAGTCTGCTACCTTAGCTCCATGGAACAACCAAAGACACTGCAAGAAGCCATCCGGCACTACTCCGATGAACAAGTCTGCATTGATACCGTAGCCCGTCTCCGCTGGCCGAACGGCCCAGAGTGCCCCGCTTGCGGCCACAAAGAGCACTACTACCTTGCGACCCAAAAGCGCTGGAAGTGCAAAGAGTGCCATAAGCAGTTCACGGTAAAACTGGGGACCATTTTTGAGGATTCCCCGATCAAACTGGACAAATGGCTGACCGCGCTCTGGATGCTGGTCAACTGCAAAAACGGGGTCAGTTCCTACGAAGTCGCCAAGGCTATCGGCATCACCCAGAAGTCGGCATGGTTCGTGCTCCATCGCCTGCGCTTCGCCTTGCAGACTGGCAGCATTGTGAAGCTGGGCGGTGGTAGCGCTCCGGTCGAAGTGGATGAAACCTTTGTCGGCGGCAAGGCCCGGAATATGCACAAGGCTCGCCGTCTCCGCATGAAGGTACGGGAGCACAACTGGTCGAAAACCGTGGTCATGGGAATGCTGGAACGCGGCGGAAAAGTCAAAACCGCCGTGATCGCTGAGCGGCGAAAAGTCATCGTGGATAAGATCGTCCGCGAAAACGTTCTCCCCGGCGCGGAAGTGCACACCGATGAGTTCGTCGGTTATCAAGGGTTGTCGGATGAATTCACTCACAAAGTTATCAACCACCTTGAACACTACGTGGATGGCAAAGTCCACACTCAGGGAATCGAGAATTTCTGGTCGCTCTTGAAGCGCGGGTTGAGCGGAACCTATGTAGCAGTCGAGCCGTTCCACCTGTTCCGCTACGTGGACGAACAGGCATTCCGCTACAATCACCGCAAGGACGAGGCCGGAAACAAACTGAATGATGGACAGCGCTTCGAACTAGCTTTATCGCAGATCGCGGGGAAGCGGTTGACCTTTGCGGAGGTGACTGGCAAGGTGGGCGAAACGGCTTTCTAGTCCTTTGCGCGGGAAGCGTGGCCGGAAGCCCGTTTCCCGCGCCGTTTCCGTGCTCGCTTCTCGGCATCGAGATGCGCCTTGAGAGCTGAGTGCGGGACAGACAAGACTTTTTTGAGAGCGGTTTCAAACGTGGCGTATTCGCCCTGCTCCTTCTGGGAAGTTTGGGTCGGGCGAGTTGGCTGTTGGGACACGTTGGCCTTCTCTGTGTAGAGAGAAGGGTAGTGCTACGTGTGCCAAAAGTCAACCGAGGAACTTCGTGTTCATAGCGTACCTGGATGATTCGGACACAAAACAGAAATCCGTCAAATGGCAAGTGATGTCTGCCGTCATAATCAAGGATTCGCAGTTTCGCGAACTTGAGATAAACATGGCGGTCGCGGTAGAAACGCTGTTGCCGGAAGAGAAAAGGGATCAATTTGAAGAATTCCACGCATGTGAACTTTACGGCGGTCATGGCATTTTCGACGGAATCGAACAGGCCAGACGGTTCGCGGTTGTAGAGGGATTGCTTCATTCCTTGCAAAGGCAGCAATTGCCCGTCGTCTATGGAGCAGTCAATCTTCAAGAGTTAGGCAAACTGCTCTACGCATCTGCCGATCCCATGGATGTTGCATTCAGGATTTGCGCCGAAGGAATCGATACTTGGATAAGTGAATGGCTTGGCAAACACTTTCGGCAACTTCAGCAAAAGAAACCGCCAGTGGATGCAGACGAGTTGCTATCGAACGACATGGCCATTCTTATCGCGGACGATTGCGACGGTAAAACAAAAGCCACAATTCAACGTTCATTTCGAAATATGCGTAAACGTTTTAGGCCGCCAGACCACTCGTCCCGCCTTAAATATGTGCACGATGATATGTACTTTGGGGACTCGAAATTCTCTGTTGGCATCCAGCTTGCGGACCTCTGTAGCTACTTCATCGCAAGGCATTTACAGGGGGACGATGAAATCGACTTTTTCTACAAACTAATTGAACCGCACATCGTATTTTCAAGATTGGAGCCAATCAACAAAGCTAAGCAAGGCGTATAATTCGCGGCGCTATGAACAAGATGAAGATTTCGCTTTTCTGTTTGTTATTGGTCTCAGTTCGCGCCTCCGCACAATCAGCATCCTCAGCGGAGCCAGAGAATTTTGCCACCAGCGGCAATGCTTTTCTCCGCGTGTGCGAACCCGCGCTCCAAAAAAGCGCCATAGTTCACACGACCTGCATGTCCTACATCATTGGAGTCGGTGACGGCGCGGAAATGATGGCTGAGCGGTCGCATCAATTGCTCTACTGTCCCAGCCCAGATGTGGAGAACGGGCAGAAATATCGCATCGTAATCAAGTACATCAAAGAGCACCCCGAAAGGGCAGATTCACAGACTCGCGTTCTCATCATGGATGCCTTGACCGCTGCTTTCCCATGTCCTCCGGCTAAATGAAGAGGACACCCATGGACGCCAATGCGATCCGAACGGCCCTTCGTGAATATGCGCAGTTGATTGAAGACTTGTGGATTGAGGTGGACTGCTACAGAACTCTCCTTATTCACTACCGGCACGTCACCCCCGAACAGCTTGACGAAGTTGTGGCTACTGCAAAACGCGATCCGAGGGTAAAGAAGCTGGCGGCAGAGAAATTTGCCCGGATTCGAAAAGCTCTAGACACATTGGGCGTTCAGGCCGCTCTCGAAGCACACGCGTCATCTCCTCCAACCAAAGACAAAGAGAATTGATAAGTTTTCCAGATTCCTGCCCTGTCACGGTAAGTCCTTTCTTATCACAGAATGGTTAGGCTTGTATATTAGTGCCTTTATTTTGGCACGAATATACTTGACTCGCCCAGCGATTTTTGGTATATTTTCGTCAGTGAGGAATGAAGATGAGCCAAGAACCCAAAAGCCTTCAAGAAGCGATTGTTTACTTCTCGAATCCTGACAACTGCATTGACTACATTGCTATCCGCCGCTGGGAGAACGGCAAGGTTATCTGTCCCGGCTGCGGCTCCGACAAGGTTAGCCAGTTCAATCCGAAGCGGCGCACTTGGAAGTGCGGGAGCCATCACCCAAAGCGGGAGTTTTCCATCAAGATCGGGACGATCTACGAGGACAGCCCGATTCCTTTGGACAAGTGGCTCACTGCAACGTGGATGCTCACTAACTGCAAGAATGGAGTCAGCAGTTACGAAATTGCTAAGGATGTGAGGGTTACTCAGAAGTCCGCTTGGTTCATGCTCCAACGCATTCGACTTGCAATGCAGGATGAGTTCTTTGGCTCCAAGCTCGGGGGCGACGGCGGAGAGGTTGAAGTGGACGAGACTTTCATCGGAGGTAAGGCGCGGAATATGCACAAGTCGAAGCGTCTCAAGATGAAGGTCAGAGAGGATAACTGGGGTAAGACCATCGTCATGGGAATGTTGGAACGGGGCGGACGAGTCAAGGCGAAAGTGGTTCCTGACCGTAAGAAGCCCGCTATCCACTCGACAATCGCAGAGACGATTGAAAGCGGAACGCAGCTTTATACGGACGATCACACCGGCTATATGGACATGTCGCCGGACTATCTTCACAGCATCGTCAATCACGCGGAACAGTACGTCAATGGCCGCGTGCACACGAACGGCATTGAGAATTTCTGGAGCCTGCTCAAACGCGGGTTGAATGGAACCTATATTTCCGTAGAACCGTTTCATTTGTTTCGCTATCTTGATGAACAGATGTTTCGGTACAACAACCGCAAGAACCTTGACGATGCTGGCCGCTTTGATCTGGCGGTTCGCCAGATCGTCGGCAAGCGCATCACATTTGCCGAACTAACGGGAAAGCCAAATTGAGCAAAGACTACCCAGACATGGGCCGCTCGGCGGCAAAGCCGAGGTAAGCGGGCTAAGAAAGAGCCCGCTTTTTCTTTGCTCGTTCTCGCTTACGCCTCCATGTCTTCTCACGTTTTTTCAGTTCCTCTTTCGAGACGGTGAGAATTTTCCGCATCACAGCGTCGAATTTTTGCGCTTCGGTAATTTGGTTTTCCATGTTCAAAAGTATGTCCTTGGGGTATTGATGATTCGTCGCAGATTTTCGAGATGGATAGCCAAGTTGTAATACCACTGGGCTGCATCTTTTCTGAGGTAAAATCCGTGGGGTGGATTCCCGACATACTCATTCACCGGGCCAGCATCGGCGAGAGCCATAAACTCTGCAGACGCCTTTCGCGAGCTAGACAGAAGCATATTCGTATCGGTGATCCACTTATTGACTTGCTCGATCCAAGGCGCATTCAAACTGTCGGCAGCTTGCGCGTTGGTAGAAGTCGTGTTCGGAACGGTCTGGTGTAATCGTTCGCCTTTAGTAAGGCGCTGCGTTAAGGCGATGGCCCGCTGGTCTACAAACCGCTGGTGTTTTGCTTCCGCTCGCCGACGAATAGCCTCCGCAACAATCTCATACAAAATTGCTGCCAGAACTGCCAATTCTACGCATCTATCAAATGGCCCGTATTCGCCAAACAGCCAGTGCTTCAGCAACAGAAGACCTCCGAGCGCGAGGAACAACCTCCGCCTCCGTATAGGGCTCATCGTACCGCCTTACGGTGGGCGAGGCAAGTATATTCTTGCCTTTATTTTTGCCTTCGTTTGAGTAACTTACGTCGAAATTGTAAGTTTTACCCTCTTGACAACTTTCCCGCCCCCTCGTCCCCGAGGTCAGGTTCTCCAGCAAACCACCCGCGAGCAGAATCCGTGAGAACTGGTCGAGTGCCTCCTGGAGGAACCGCTCGATCGTTCTCTGCGTACAACCGAGCAGCCTCGAGACCTCAGGAATCGTGTATTCCTCGAGAATATTCATGGCCAGCAGCTTTTTTTCCATTGCGCTCAGCTTATCGATCGCCTTCTCCATGTCGGCCACAAAGATCACGACGTCCTCAAAGTTCCTCATCGTGTACGACGTCACCCGCGTCCGGAAGAACTCCCGCCCCAGCAATGACGGCAGCCTTCCCACTTCGACCGAGGCCCGGGCATACCGCCGCAGCAGCGCCACCGTTCGCCTGCGGTAGGGCCACAGGTCCATCTCCGTTTCGCCAAACACCACCGACGGCGGTTCCGCCTGCCCTAGGAGATTGCAGGCTTGTCTGCTGGTTGTTTGTGTACTTGTCATGCCCATACCTCCATCGTGGCCACTCCCTGCAGATGATCAATCCGTGCCGAGTTCTGAAGGTCTTCTCTTTGAGCGACCTTTTGAACTTGCGCGCGCGCTTTGCGGCGGCGCGCTTTGCGGGGCGGGGCCTCCCGAGGGTCTGGCATTGCAGCCAAACCCGCACGACAACTGGCGCAATACACCCCGTCTGCTCCCTGCGGACGCATCCACAATCCGCCGCACCGCTCGCAATACTTCAGTTCGACTCGGATTTCCTGGCGTTCCATCCTGCTTATGAAGTCCATAATTGCCTCTTTGTATGAAATGGAAAACACTCAAATCAGCAAAAAAGCCCTGGTACCGATTTCTCGGCCCAGGGCTTCGTTTCTCTTACGATGACCTGTAGTGCTATTTAGTTTGGAATGAAACGGTTATTGCAGCCTGGCGGGTACCCCCGCCTCCGGTTGTCGGAAGTAACCCTCCTCGTAACCAGACTTGAGCACCTGCCCGTTTTGCACGATGACACTCAAACGTCCGTTGAAGTGAATGGCCTGTAACAATCGCTGCATAGCTGCCGAGAGCACCTCCGCCCCGCGTACCTTCCGACGGAATTCCCCGAAGCTTCTTTCTTCGTTCTCGTGGGATTCTACTTCTATCATGGCTGACAACCTTTCTTGCGGTATAAGTACATTACGAGACATATGATCACGTTATCCTATCGGTCAATAACGACTAAGTCAAGGACTTTATTCCCTTATGGATGTTGTAGTTAAACAAACAATAGCACTGGGCTATTACGACGTGTTATACTCCTGCGATGAAATTTCGCATGCTTCAAGAAAATCTCCGCAAGACCCTATGGGAACGCATCGACGCAGAGGAACTTACTGGCTTGCATCTGGCCGAACAGACCGGCTTCAAGCAAGCCCATATCTCCAACTTCCTGAACCGCAAGCGAGGGCTCAGCCTGGAAGGCATGGACAAAGTTCTGAACGTGCAGCATCTTTCCGTACTGGATCTCATCGATCCGGCCGAAGTCAACAAGCGCGCGTCGATCGTTCCACCGAGCGAGGACGAATTCGACAATGTAGTTGTCGCCGATGCGCATATCGCAGCCTCCGAAGCGCTGATCATGAACATGCACGTCAAGGAGATCCTGAAGTTCAAGAAGGGCTTCCTGAAGCGCTTAAAGGAGGAGGTGGAAGGCGACCGCAGCGAATGGGAACGCTTTGTGATCATTAAGGCGGATGCGCAGGAAGGAATGAGCATGTATCCCAGAACGATGCTCGGTGCCATCCTACTGCTCGACCGCCACTATAATTCGCTGACCCCATACCGAAAGGGCGAAAGTAACATATACGCCGTGCGTAAAGATGGGACTTGCACGATCAAGTATGTCGAAAGTACGGACGGCCACTTGATCCTGCGTCCGCACAACCCGACCTACCCGATTGAAGTACTAGCCCTGGAAGACGGCGAGAAGCCCGGCGACCACATTGTGGGCCGTGTGTGCTACATAGGGATCGAAACGTAGGCTGTACTAGCTACAGGGATACTAACGCGGGTGCACTAACGATGGGTCTACTGACGTAGAGTAGCCGTTGGCTGAGAAGTCTGGTAGAGCAATTTCGCGCCCCTTAGCGCTACTTATTCGTGCCTGAATACAAGACCGGCAAACAAACTCACCTATGTGTGTTCCCCGCAACGTTGTAAGGAACCGGCGCTTCTTGAACCGAAGTCGCCGGTTGTCTTGGGGCTGAGGGAGAAAGGGCCCGTGCTGCCCGCGTCTTCACTTCCTGCCTGCTAAATTCGCCTTCTGCCCTAGCCGCACGCTGTCGTTAGCAAGGCAATCGTCTATGACTAATAAAGGTGCGCTGTCTCAACCTGTAGACTGAGGGTGATTTGCCGTACTTAACTTGTAGACATCTTTTGCGATTCGGATACGGCGGCGTTCAGGCCGCCACCGGTCGACATCATTTTCTCCGGTTGTGTTTATTTCCGGAAGCCCCTGCGGTATGCTGGAGCGGTTCGGCTGTTTCCGATAACAGATCCGAAACATTCATCGAGGATGCGGGAATGAAGGCTGCGTCAAAGATCGCGGTGTTTGATACCACTCTTAGAGACGGCGAACAGGCAGCGGGAACCCGCCTGGGGAGTCGTGACAAGATAACGCTCGCGCGCCAGCTCGCCCGGTTGAAGGTGGATATTATTGAGGCCGGCTTCCCGGCGTCGTCTCCGGAAGATTTTGATGCCGTCCGGAAGATCGCGCAGGAGATCGACGGGCCTACTATCTGCGCGCTGTCGCGGGCGGTTGCCGCCGACATCGAGTCCTGCGGCAAGGCGCTCGCCAAGGCCGCGCGCCCCCGCATTCACACCGGCATTGGAGTTTCCGACATTCACATCATGGGCAAGTTCCGCGACGAGCGGTATGGCAAGACGCTCGAAGGCAAGAAGGCAAAACTGGTGACCCTGGCCGTAGATGCCGTAAAGCGTGCGCGCAACTGCGTTAGCGACGTTCAGTTCTACGCCGAAGATGCCGGCCGCGCCGCTCCGCTATACCTCTTCGAGATGTTGGCGGCCGTTATCGATGCGGGCGCAACCGTCGTCAACATTCCCGACACCACGGGTTACACCGTTCCCGAGCAGTACGGAGCCCTGATCCGCGGCATTCGCGATAATGTTCCGAACATTGCGCGCGCAACCATCAGCGTCCACTGCCACGACGACCTTGGTCTCGCGGTGGCCAACTCTCTGGCAGGCATTCGCAACGGTGCGCGCCAGGTGGAGGGGACGATCAACGGAATCGGCGAAAGAGCCGGCAACGCCGCATTGGAAGAAATCGTCATGGGCATCCGCACCCGCGCCGACTATTACGGAGTGAGCACTGGAGTCGATGCGCGCGAGTTCTTCCGCACCAGTCGCATGGTCGCCGACATGCTCGGAATGCCCGTCCCAGCCAATAAAGCCGTGGTCGGATCGAATGCCTTTGCGCATAGTTCCGGCATCCACGTCGACGGCTTCCTGAAAGACCGGCAGACCTACGAAATCATGCGTCCCGCCGACGTTGGATTTACCGGGAGTCGGGTCGTCCTGACGGCGCGCACGGGCCGCGCCGGGCTGCGCTCAAGGCTGGAGAAACTCGGCTACGAACTCTCCAAGCAGGAGCTTGACACCATGTACCAACGCTTCCTTGTCGTGGCGGATAAGAAACAGGAAGTGCTCGACGAAGACCTGGTCGCACTGGTTCATGATGAATTGCCTCCCGTGCAGCAGAACCTAAAGCTGGAGTACCTGCACAGTTACAGCGGCACCACGGCGATTCCGACCGCGACCGTGCGTCTACTGATGAACGGGAAGACGAAGGAAGGAGCGTCGATTGGCGACGGACCGGTCGATGCCGTGTACAAGGCGATTGCGAAACTCACCGCCACCCATGCGAAACTCTTGCGCTATGACATTCGCGCCGTAACCGAAGGCACCGAAGCCATGGGAGAGGTCACCGTACACCTGGAGATCGGCAACCGCCGCGTCATGGGTCGTGGTGCTTCCACCGACATCATCGAGGCCAGCGCCAAAGCCTACGTGGACGGTCTGAACCGGCTGGTCTGATTCGGAGCTTGGATCAAAGCGCAGCCCCGAAGCCTTGGACGAGGACGAATGAACAGAGGCGGAGGAAGCGCACGAGAACGGGAGATTTTCGCGAGGTCGGTCGGGTTCCCGCTCGACTGCATCTGAATTCAGTCCCCGCGTCTATTTGTCGCTGCCTGCCTTTGGTGCTGCAAATTCGATCCGATCCACCGGAACAAAGGTACCAGGAGTCAGACCGATTATCGTGCTACCGCCTGATAGGTCACTGGTCTGATCCTTGTCCTTGAGCGTTTTAGGTTGACCTGTCGCAACGTATTTCCAGACTTTTCCGGTCTGCGTATCCAGTAAGAAAATTGTGTGCTGAACTTTTTCTCCGCTCAACGAATCCACCTGAGCCGGAACCAACTGATAGCGCGATGATGCCGCTGGTTCAGGTCTTGGCGAAGACTTTTGTCCAACGGCAACCAGTATCAAGCAGAGCAGGCACAGAGCCAACAACCACACCTTTACTTTCATTACATGATTCCTCCCTGAATCGGGGACAGCCTATCACTTCTGCTCCAAGAGTTGCACAAGACGACCTTCCACCTCGCCGCACTGGGCAGCCGTTTCCAGGTTGTTGTACAAGGCGCTCGCCCTCGTCATGGATTGGGGGAGACGGGTGAAGTGCGCCTGGCGATCACCGCACATCAAGATGGGCCATTCCACTGACATTACGCGCTCATTCGTATTACAATCCGCACGACTAGACTGCCCCAAAGAGCAGCTCTGGCCAGCTGAGATGCAGCGCCCCCGAAGGCAAATGGCCCAAATTCTCGGGGATTGCATTTCCATCAGACAAATTCTCAACGATAAGGAGAAACCCCGATGCGCATCCCCCGTGTGGTTCTCGTCGTTTTGCTGATTACCGCCTTCGCAACCCTGAGCTTCGCGCAAAAAATCTACCAACCCAAGTTGACTCCACAAAACAGCGGCACTACGGAATTGTTGATTGCGGTCAGTCCGGTGAATGCGCGAGTGGTTTGGGCAGCCGGGACTCACGGAACGTTTCTTCTCACGACCGACGGCGGAAAGACGTGGAAGTCCGGTGTAGTGAAGGGTGCCAAGTCGCTGCAGTTCCGTGGCGTGCGGGGTGTGAGCGAAACAGTCGCGTATCTGCAGTCCATTGGAACTAAACCTTCAGACTTTCGTATTTACAAGACCGAAGACGGCGGTGCCACTTGGACGATGCAGTTCAAGAACCAGACTGTAGGGGCGTTCTACGATTGCTTCGCATTCTGGACGCCGAAGCGGGGAATTTCACACAGCGATTCGGTGAATGGAGTCTTCCCCGACCTCCGGACGACCGATGGAGCGACGTGGCAGAGCATCAGTGGTAACATGCCGCCGGCGTTGCCCGGTGAATTTTCGTTCGCCGCGAGCGACACTTGCGTTGCAACCCAGGGTGAAAACAATGCTTGGATAGCGACCGGCGGCGCGACGTTTGCTCGGATTCTGGCCACCACGGACGGGGCCAACACGTGGAACGCCTATGACACTCCGCTACTGAGCTCGCCAAGCGCAGGAGCGTTCACGGTGGATTTCCGCGATCCCCTGGATGGCATCGTGGGCGGCGGCGACCTCGACCCCAGCGATCCGGATAATGCGCGAACCGCAACCTCTGGCGATGGCGGGCACACCTGGACGCTTACCAATGCGCCTCCGGTGACCGGCGCCATTTTCGGACTCAGCCATGTAAGGCAGCTTGGCTCCTCCTGCAATAAAACATGCCAAGCCGTTCTCCGTTATGTGGTGGTCACCGCCGATACGGGAGGAGCGGCATGGACTCCCGATGAAGGTACCACCTGGTACGTGCTGCCCGGCGTGACCGGTTGCTGGGCGGTTGCATTTGCCAGTCCGGACGCGGGATGGCTGGTGGGCATGGGAGGCACGATTCTGAAGATCAGCTTTTGAGGGGCGGCCAGGCGTTAGCGTTCTCTGTGAGGCGCCGTCAGGCCAACAATCAACAAAAGTGGCCGCATTCCCAGTACGTATTGCGGCGCTTGTCGAGGGTGCAGGCTTTCGAGTGCGGATTCTCGTTTGCAAGCGCATTTGACATCACGCCGGAACCGCTTCCAACATCCAGCACCGCCGATGAGCCGAGAGATCGAGATAGATCGCCAGGGCTCCGCATCACCCTGGTGCAGGTAGAACAACATCTGCGACTGCCTTTATCACATCGTCTTGACCGATGGCCACTCGCTCGCGTGGCGGGCATTGCAGCGAGGCTTGCAAAATTCGCGGTGGGGTGAGAGAACTCTGCATATGAGCTTCGATGTCTTACGCTCTCCGGTGCAGTTTCTGCAGCAGGTCGGGATCCGTGCAGATCAAGACTGGCTGCGAGAATATGAGGGGTGGTTCGAACGCGAAGGGCGGGGGATCTCAGACGCGGTGGACCGCGCCGGCACGCCGTGGTTGCGCATGTTCGATCGGTTAGGCGTGCGGGTGGATGAAATCCTTTACCCGCCCGAATACTGGCGCATGCTGAAACAGGGATACCGGACCGGCGTGCTCTGGCGCGTCTTTGAACAGAATTCGCTGCTACCCGCTTATCTTCTTCTCTACGCTACTGGTTTCTATGACCCCGGCCTGGCATGCCCATACACGGTCTCTCTGTCCACAGTTACTCCGCTCTCTAAATATGGAGACGCACAACTGAAGGCACAGTTCTTGCCCCGCATGTTGCAGCGCAATTTCAACGACAGTGACAATGACGGTCCCTGGCAGGGAGCAACCTGGATGACAGAGATCAAGGGTGGGTCAGATCTAGGCGCGGCGGTGGAAACCGTGGCGCAACGGGATGGGAGTAAGTGGCGGCTCACCGGTGACAAATACTTCGCGAGTAATGCCGGGGCGGAATTGGCGGTCGTTGCGGCTCGGCAAGAGGGCGCCCCGCCGAACGTGCGCGGGCTAAGTCTGTACTTGGTACCGCGTCACAGTGAATACGGGCAGCTGAATTATCGGATACGCCGCCTCAAGGACAAGATCGCCACTCGCTCGGTGCCAACCGGTGAGATCGAACTTCGTCAGAGTGAGGGCTGGCTCCTGGGGCAAGCGGAGCACGGAATCTATTTGATTCTCGAAGTGCTGAACCTTTCGCGCGTGGCCAACAGTGTGGGCAGCGTAGCGCTCGCACAACGAGCCATCGCCGATGCGTATTCTTTCGCGGAACGCCGCACGGCCTTCGGTAAACCGATCATCGAACATCCTTTACTTCGGCGGCAGTTCGAGGATCGTCTGCGGGGGCTGCGCGCGGCTTCCCGGCTGGCTTGGGAAGCTGTGAGCCTGCTCGACCAGGTATGGCAGGAGAAGCCGCCGTACTCGGAGCGCTATCATCTCTTCCGGTTGGTAGCTCACCTGGCGAAATACTGGACCGCGGAGTTCGCGCTGCAGACGGCCAAATGGGCGATGGAAGTGTACGGCGGAGTGGGAACACTGCAGGAATATGGCGTGGAGCGTTGGTTGCGTGAGGCCATGATCCTTGCCATCTGGGAAGGGACATCGCATCGCCAGATGCTGGATGGACTGGAGGTTATGCAGCGCAAACGTGCGCACAGGTTGCTGTTCGAGCATCTTGCGGGGAAAGCACCCGAGGCGCAGCTGCGCGAGATGGAAGCGCGGGTGGAACGACAACTCGGTTTGCCCGAGGTTGAAAGGGAAGCGACTCTGGAGAGGCTTTTTAGCGATCTGGCTTCGCTTACCGCAGATACCCTATTAAGGGAACTCGGTTGATAAAGGAATGATTTTGGCTCATTTTCATTGCTTGCCCCAGAAAAAGAATTTCGCGGCCAACAGAACGAGACGGGGCGCGAATCGGCACCAATGACCCTCCCCAAAATGATTAATATGGAGGTGTATTGCTAATATTGGCGTCCACGGATTGCCGTCCAAAAAATTGTGCGTGGTTGAAAGCATTGAAACCTTCTAGCCAAAACTTTTGATCGACTTCTTTATGACTTCTTTACGAACTGCTTACCTCACTTTTATGGGGAAACCTGTCTAATCTCGACGATGGCCAAATGAGATGCTTGTTCCGGGGTGGACGCTGGATCTTCGCAAGCATAAGAATCGGCTGAACCTGGCCGTGCTGGTCAAGTTTTGATCGTACCAAAAAGTTAGTTTGCACTTGTTCAGTCGGGCAAAGCTGATCCGTTGGGGGAGGATGTATGCAAGACCTGATTTTTGTCGTGGTCACGATAGCGTTCTTCCTGCTGTCGCTTGGTTATGTGCAATTCTGCGATCGAATTCGTTGAGGACAAATTGCTATGAATACTGAATCGATCATCATGCTGATTGTAAGTGCAGGTTTGATGGTCTACCTGTTGTATGCGTTGCTGAGACCGGAGAAATTCTGAAATGACAACCAATGGCTGGATACAGATCTTTGTATTTCTGGCTCTGATTCTGGCGATCACCAAGCCACTCGGCGTGTACATGGCAAAAGTTTTTAGCCGCGAGCGCACCTTTCTCGATTCCGTGGTCCGGCCGATCGAACGCTTGCTGTATCGCGTGACCGGAGTCGATGAAGAGCATGAAATGCGCTGGACGGAATACGCGTTCGCCATGCTGCTGTTCAGCGGCGCCACCATGCTGCTGCTGTATCTGGTCGAGCGGGTGCAGCAGTGGTTGCCGTTGAATCCGCAGAAGTTCGCGGCAGTTGCTCAGGCGCTGGCATTCAACACAGCTGCGTCTTTCACTACCAATACCAATTGGCAGAACTATTCCGGCGAGTCCACCATGAGCTACCTCACGCAAATGGCTGGCTTGGCCTACCACAACTTCGCGTCGGCGGCAGTGGGCATCGCGCTGGCAATCGCCTTTGTTCGCGGCATCGCGCGTAAGGAAAAAGAGACGATCGGCAATTTCTGGGTCGACATGACCCGTTCCGCCCTGTGGGTGCTGCTGCCGATGTGCATCGTCTATGCCCTGCTCCTGGTTTCGCAGGGAGCCGTGCAAAACCTCAGGCCGTATGACACAGCAAAGCTGGTCGAGCCGCAACAAGTACAGAAGGTCGGGCCCGACGGCAAGCCGATAGTCAGCGCCGACGGCAAGCCGGTGATGGACACGGTGACCGACCAGACCATTGCGCAAGGTCCCGTTGCTTCTCAAGAAGCGATCAAGATGCTGGGCACGAACGGCGGCGGATTTTACAATGCCAACAGCTCCCATCCTTTTGAGAATCCCACACCCCTGAGCAATTTTTTGCAGATGTTGTCCATCTTCGCGATCCCGGCAGGCCTTACTTACACGCTGGGCCGAATGACGGGATCGCCGCGTCACGGCTGGGCAGTGTGGGCGGCGATGGCCATTCTGTTCCTGTGCGGGGTTACAACCGCTTACTGGGCCGAGGCGAAAGGCAATCCCCTGCTGCACGGAGTTGACCAGCACGCCACCGTCATGCAGCCGGGCGGCAACATGGAAGGCAAGGAAGTGCGCTTTGGCATCGCTGACTCTGCGTTGTTTGCCACCGTTACCACCGACGCGAGTTGTGGCGCCATCAACGGAGTGCATGATTCCTATACTCCGCTGGGCGGAATGGTGCCGCTAGTCAACATCATGCTCAGCGAGACGGTTTTTGGCGGAGTGGGCGCGGGCCTGTACGGCATCCTGATCTACGTCGTGTTATCGGTGTTCATTGCCGGGCTTATGGTCGGGAGAACCCCGGAATATCTGGGCAAGAAGATTGAAGCTTACGACGTGAAGATGGCGATGCTGGTCACGCTGGTTTTCCCGCTGATCATTCTGGTGCTCACGGGCATTTCATCGGTCGAGGGATTTGGCACTTCGAGCATCACGAATGCCGGCCCACACGGCCTCACCCAAATCCTCTACGCCTTCACATCCATGGCAGGGAACAACGGGTCCGCGTTCGCCGGACTGAACGGTAACACGCTCTGGTACAACACCGCGGGCGCGATGACGATGCTGGTGGGGCGCTTCTTCATGATCATTCCCATGCTGGCGATTGCCGGCAATCTGGCGAAGAAGAAAACGGTGCCCGCTTCGGCCGGTACGTTCCCGGTGACGACGCCCCTGTTTACCGTTCTGCTGGTGTCGGTGATTGTGATCGTGGGCGCGCTCACATTTTTCCCGGCCCTTAGTTTGGGACCCGTACTTGAACACCTGCTGATGATGGCAGGGAAAACTTTCTGAGGCAGGCCTTTCCGAGGTAAGACATGGCAGAAAAGAAAAGCAAGAGCCTGTGGGACGCAAAAATCATCCGCCGGGCGCTGGTTGATGCGGTGGTCAAGCTCGATCCCCGCACCATGATGAAGAATCCGGTCATGTTCGTGGTCGAGGTGGGCAGCGTGGTGACGACCATGCTGTTATTCCGCGAGCAAAAGAGCTTTGCATTCAACCTGCAAATCACGCTCTGGCTTTGGTTCACGGTGCTGTTTGCGAATTTTGCGGAGGCCATGGCCGAGGGGCGCGGCAAAGCGCAAGCGGACACGCTGCGCAAAGCCCGGTCTGAAACCGAAGCCCGGCGCTTGCTGGCGAACGGGACGATAGAAACCGTGCCGAGTGCGAAGCTGCGCTCCGCGGATATCGTAATGGTGGCCGCAAACGAACTCGTCCCGGGTGATGGCGAAGTCATCGAAGGCGTTGCCTCGGTGGATGAGTCTGCGATTACGGGGGAATCCGCGCCGGTGATCCGCGAAGCCGGAGGGGACCGGTCGGCGGTCACTGGCGGCACGCGAGTGCTTTCCGACGTGATCAAAGTCCGCATCACTTCGAATCCGGGAGAAACCTTCCTCGACAGAATGATCGCTTTGGTTGAGGGCGCCGAGCGGCAGAAGACTCCAAACGAGATCGCGCTCAACATTCTGCTGGCGGGCCTGACCATCATTTTTCTGCTGGCTGTGGTCACGCTACAGCCTTTCGCGATTTACTCGGGATCGCCGCAGACGGTATTTGTGCTCGTCTCTCTGCTGGTCTGCTTAATTCCGACCACGATTGGCGGCCTGCTGTCCGCGATCGGCATTGCGGGCATGGATCGCATGGTGCAGCACAACGTGCTTGCGATGTCCGGGCGCGCCGTGGAAGCGGCAGGCAACGTCAACACGCTGTTGCTCGATAAGACAGGGACGATCACTCTCGGCAACCGCCAGGCAGCGGAGTTCATCCCCGCGCCGGGGATTACGGCGGCTGAGATGGCCGATGCCGCGCAGCTCTCTTCGCTCGCTGATGAAACGCCGGAAGGCCGGTCGATTGTTGTGCTCGCGAAAGAGAAGTACAGCCTGCGCGGCCGTGAACTGGCTTCGCACGAAGCCGTGTTCGTCCCCTTCACCGCGCAAACCCGCATGTCGGGCGTGAACCTGGACGGCCGCGAGATTCGCAAAGGGGCGGTAGACGCCATCACCAAATACCTGCATCAATTCGGAACGTCGCTGCCGCGGGAGATTCAGGCGAGCGTAGAACAGATCTCGCGCTCCGGAGGAACTCCGCTGGTGGTCGCCGAGAATCAGCGGGCGCTGGGCGTCATTTACTTGAAGGACATCGTCAAAGGCGGGATGCGCGAGCGCTTCAATCAACTGCGCGCAATGGGGATCAAGACCGTCATGATCACCGGCGACAACCCTTTGACGGCGGCCGCAATCGCGCGCGAGGCGGGCGTGGACGATTTTCTGGCGGAAGCGACTCCGAAAGACAAAATGGATCTGATTCGCCGCGAGCAAGGCGCGGGCAAACTGGTCGCCATGACCGGCGACGGCACGAACGATGCGCCCGCCCTGGCTCAGGCCGATGTGGGTGTTGCCATGAATACCGGGACGCAAGCGGCGAAAGAGGCCGGAAACATGGTGGACCTGGATTCGAATCCCACCAAGCTCATTGAGGTAGTGGCGATTGGCAAACAGCTGCTCATGACACGCGGAGCGCTCACCACATTCTCGATCGCCAACGACGTGGCCAAGTATTTCGCGATCATTCCGGCAATGTTTGCCGGAACGTTTCCCGTGCTGAATGCGCTGAATATCATGCGGCTACAGACGCCGCAGTCGGCAGTGCTTTCCGCCGTCATTTTTAACGCACTCATCATCGTTGCCCTGATTCCGCTGGCGCTGCGAGGGGTCGCGTACAAGGCAATGAGCGCCGAATCTCTGCTGCGCCAGAACCTGCTGGTTTATGGAGTTGGTGGTCTAGTGGTCCCGTTCATCGGCATCAAGCTGATCGACATGTTCATTACCGGCATCAAGCTGATATAGAGCTGGTATAGAGAAAACAATGAAGAAAAATCTAATCACAGCGGCACTTATGACAATCGCGACGACGGTCCTGTTGGGAATTCTGTATCCCCTGCTGGTGACCGGACTCGCGCAGTTGATATTCGCAAGACAGGCCAATGGCCAGCTAATCTACGGGAAAGACGGGGTGGTAGTAGGCTCTCAGCTGATCGGCCAGCCATTTTCGGGGCCGGGCTACTTCCATTCGCGGCCATCGGCCGCGGGCGCTGCGGGCTATGATGCAACCGCCTCTGGCGGCTCGAACCTGGGCCCGACCAACGCGCAGTTGATTGCTCGCGTCAATGGAGAAGTTGCCAAGTTGCAAGCCGAGAATCCCGGTACTCCTATCCCGGTCGATCTGGTGACGGCATCCGGTTCAGGACTCGATCCGGATATCTCGCCCGCGGCGGCGAAGTTCCAGATTCGGCGCGTAGCTGCGGAGCGTAAGATCGCGGAAGCTGAAGTCGCGCGTCTGGTGCTTGAGAACTCCGAGAACCGGCAATGGGGATTCCTGGGCGAGCCTCGCGTTCACGTACTCGAACTGAATATTGCGCTCGATGCGCGCTACGGGCGAGTCCACTAGGATCTCACGACTCCTCCGAACGATAGCGAATCCATATTGCTGTGACCACTGGCGGCTGCCGAACTACGCCGGTCCCCACACGAGCGCGATACAGCAACGTTCAACCCGCTCTAGCGCGGCGAATGGATCACTCGCATTGCACCCGCGGCAACGGAAATCTCGGCGGGCGTCTCGCACACAAATTCTCCATCGGCATAGATCTCGAGCGGAGTCTCGGTCTGCACGTGGACCCGCTCGGCCCGCGAGTACTCAACTTCGGGCAGAAGGAGATGGCCCCCGAAGTACACCGTCGGAAACATGCAAAACAGCTTGAAGGGATTCAGCCTGTTGATGCGGCAGATGTCGAGTTTGCCATCGGTAAAATCCGCTTCCGGCGCGATTCGCATGCCGTTGCCATAGAACTGCGTGTTGGCGAATGCGGCGAGCAAGGTGAGCCTTTCGGCTTCGGCGCCATCTTTGCCCCTGAGCTGCGTGCTATTGCACTGCGTCAGCCGCATGGAAAAAGCCGGAAGTTTGAGCAGCCCCGGCAATAGCGCCAGGGCATAGCCGCCGTGTCCACGCAGCCAGCGCGGCATCTGATTGGCGCGCCGAGTGGCGGCAGAGTCCAGGCCGCATCCGGCGACGCCGCAAAAATAGTGCTCGCGCTCCGGCGAAGCGGACGGAACGATGACCCCGAGATCGATTGCCCGCGCCCGAATTTTCCCCGCTTCGAAATCACGCCAGACGCGCAAGGAGTCTCGCACCGAGCGCAGGTTCAGCGCGCGTGCAAAATCATTTCCACTGCCTGCCGGGACGATCAGTACGGGAAGCTGGAGTCGCACCAGCGAAGGGAGATGACGATGAATAGTGCCGTCCCCGCCAAAGATGAGAATGGCATCGGCGTCGCTAGAAGATGCGGGCAGTCCCTGGAGCCACTCCGTTGGAGAACTGGCTTGAAACGGCTTCAAGTCTGTCGGTGAAGTTCCCAACCCGAAGATGACGGCGGCGCGCATGGGATAGAACTTAACCGTCCAGCATCAAACGTCAAGCATTAGAACATACGCCGCGCCGCGAAGTGACTGCCAACGCGAAAACTTATCTTGTCTCCAGGACGAAAGAGTTAGACTCGCATTATAGCGTCTGCGCCGAAAGCTCTTGGAAACACAAGAAAGCAAAGCAAGACGAGGTGAAAAAGGACGAAGCGAAATAAGCTTACATCCTCTCTCGTTTTCTGCGCCGGCTCTAGTCGGACCTTTTCTTTTGCCGCCCCGTCCCGCCGGAGGCAACTCCAGACGTGCTAGAATTTGTTGCGCCTGAAATGGCTTCCTCCGGTTCGGTGGCACCAGATCTTTCCGCCCCGGCAATGACGGACTGAAAACGTGGCCCAGAATCCCAACGCTCAAAGCAACTCCATCACATACGCTGATGCCGGTGTCAGCATTGATCGTGGCAACCGCACCAAGCAACGCATCAAGTATCTGGCCCACAAAACTTTCACCAAGGGAGTGCTGAGCGAGATTGGCGGATTCGGCGGATTGTTCTCAGTCGATAAGAAGTATGTGGATCCGGTGTTGGTTTCGAGCGTGGATGGCGTGGGCACCAAATTAAAAGTGGCCTTCGAAATGAAAGTGCACCACACCATCGGCGGCGACTTGGTGAATCACTGCGTAAACGACATCGCGGTACAGGGTGCGGCGCCGTTGTTTTTTATGGACTACCTGGCCACCGGCATGCTGGACCCGGAGGTCGCGGAAAAAATTGTGGGCGGCCTCGCCGAAGCCTGCAAGCATAACGGCTGCGCCCTGATCGGCGGCGAGACCGCGGAAATGCCGGGGTTTTATCCCGAAGGCGAGTACGATCTTGCCGGATTTATTGTCGGGGTGGTCGAACGCGACCGCATCATCAGCGGCAAGGACGTGCAGGTGGGGGATTGCGTACTTGGGTTGCCCTCCAACGGCATGCATACCAACGGATACTCCCTGGCTCGCAAACTGCTCTTTGAAATCGCGGGCTATTCTCCCGAGACCTTTGTCAGCGAGATCAAGAACAAAGTAGGCAACGAACTCATGCGAACCCATCGCAGCTACTGGTCGATTATTCGAAAGATGATCGCGGGCGAGTGCGTCGCGGCGCTGGCGCATATTACCGGCGGCGGCATCACCGAGAATCTGCCCCGAGTGCTCCCTAAAGGCACGTCGGCCGTGATCGAACTCGGCACTTGGCCGGTTCTGCCCATCTTTGAACATCTGCAGAAACTCGGCAACGTCGCCGAGGAAGAAATGCTCCGTACATTCAATATGGGCCTCGGTATGCTGATCGTGGTTCCCGCCAAGAAATTCAAGAAAGCGCAGACGCTGCTGGAGCGCGCCGGAGAAAAATTTTACAGTGTCGGCCGCATCGTCAAGGGGGATCGCAAGGTCTTGTTCAGCTAGGGATCGCGCAGCGGTGCGCGAACGACACTTCTTTTGAATTGTCATCCCGAGCAAAGCGAGGAATCTGCATTTTGCGGCGGACTACCGATCCCTCGCTTTGCCGGGATGACAACGGATAACTCTCCTGCGATTTTTCTCCGTGTCTCTGTGCCTCCGTGGTGAATAATGTTGTCCTAATGAAAAATCTCGGCATCCTCCTTTCCGGACGCGGCTCCAATTTTGTGGCCATCGCCGACAGCATCGCGGCTGGCAGGATTCCCGATGCCCACATAGCGGTCGTGGTTTCGAACCGTGCCGATGCTCTCGGTCTTGAAATCGCCCGCCAGCGAGGCCTCAACGCGCTTGTCATTTCATCGAAAGGCAAGGCGCGGGAGGAACACGACCGCGAAGTTGTCGCTGCACTCCTCGACAGCAAAGTCGATCTCGTCTGCCTCGCCGGTTACATGCGCCTGCTCTCGCCCTGGTTCGTGCGGCAGTTCCCGGCGAGGATTCTCAACATCCATCCATCCTTGCTACCTGCGTTTCCCGGCCTGGAAGCGCAGCAGCAGGCATTCGCCTATGGTGTGAGGGTGTCAGGTTGCACAGTGCACCTGGTGGATGAGGAACTCGACCACGGCGTCATCATCGTGCAGAAAACCGTACCCGTGCTGGATTCCGACGACGAGCACACGCTTGCGGCACGCATTCTTGAGCAGGAACACATCGCATATACCGAAGCGATCAAGATTGTGCTGGAAGCGAAATTTGAAATCGTCGGCAGGCGATTGGTGAGAGGTCAGAGGCCAGAGGTCAGATTGCAGAAGTAAAAAATGCAAACTCACGACGCGCCGGCTTTCACCTCTGCAATCTGACCTCTCACCTCTCCATTCCTACATAATGAGTTCGTTGCTCATCCTCGCAATCGGGTGCTGCATCACCTCAAGCTCGTTCTTCACCAGATTCAGTCCGTACACGCATTGCTCAAATCTTTGGGAGAGTTGCGCGAATAGCGGCGCTACCTTCGCGTATTCGAAGTGCTCGAATTTCGAGACGATGTAGTAGCTTTCTTTCCCAGCTTTCACCCAGTCCACGAAACTCTCGACCCGCTGGCGGCGCAGGCGATAGTGATTGATGCTCTCCGGAAACATGCCGGCATAGAACAACGTGTAGTCGCCAATGTGCTTGCGGACCTGGCGCTCGCGATCGAACGAGGGCGCCGGGCCGTAGATCGGGTCCGACTCGATCAGCATCTCGCCCACATCGTTCAGCGGGTTCCCCGCAGAATTGCGGATCTTCAACAACTGCTCGACATCGCAAAACTCTGACAGCAGATGTGCGACGTAACCCACCACCTGCGGATCGCGAATTCCGATCTCCTCGGCATAATGGCGGCCGACCAGTTCAAGAAACAACTGCTGCAGCGGATGCGTCTCCGGAATCTCCATGGCCCCACTTCCTTCCTACCTATCTGCCCCCTATTGATTCCATCGGAACAGAACCTAGTGCGCATTAGATACCGTGAAACGGGAACTAACGCAAGTACCCACTCGAGCCACTCCTTTGGTTAGAAGCCCGCGCGGGGCGAGGGGTTTGAACAAATTTATTGGCAGCCAGAGGATGCGACTGCTAATTCTGCACCCGGATCAAAAAATCTGATCCAATGAATCTAATTACATGATTTACCAAACCTATCTACACGTTTTACCGAATCTATTAGACGATAGGACACAAAAATGGAGGCAAAGTGGAGCGAATCAACATTTCAAGCGGAACACCATGGGAGCCGGTTGTCGGTTACTCTCGTGCGGTTCGCGTAGGTGCGTACGTCCACGTTGCGGGTACAACCGCAACTGGAACCGACGGAAAAATCGTTGGCGCGGGCGATGCCTATGCGCAGGCGGTTCAGACCCTCAAGAACATTGAACGCGCGTTGGAGCGCGCGGGAGCTTCACTGAAAGATGTAGTCCGCACCCGCGTGTTCCTCACCAACATTGCGGATTGGGAAAGAGTGGGAAAAGCGCACGGAGAATTTTTCCGCGATATTCGTCCCGCGAGCACCATGATGGCGATCACGGCCCTGGTTTCTCCAGAGATGCTGCTGGAAATCGAGGCGGAAGCGATCGTGCCCGATGGAAAGCAAACCTAATTAAGTGATGGCGGAAGCCAAAGCGAGAGTCGGGTTTCCGCCATCATTTACCGGGGGCTGCCAGCTTGAACCGCTAACGACGACCTTTTTTGCGGCCAACTTTTTTCTTTGAAGCTTTCTTCGCCGCCTTCTTCTTGACCGGTTTGGCCTTTTTCCTGGGGGCCGGTTTTTTTGCCGCTTTCTTCGCCGGCTTCTTGGCTGCTTTCTTGGCCGCCTTTTTCTTTGCCGGTGCCTTCTTCTTCGCGGGTCCGCTCTCGCCGCCTCCACCACCCGATGGAGTTACAGGCGCAGGCTCTCGCACAGTTGGCAATGTCTGGATCTCGTCGTCTTCCTCCACGAGAACGGGTTCTTCTTCCTCTTCTTCCTCTTCTTCCAGATCCTCTTCCAGCGATTCGCCGTAGGCGCCGCTGTCAGCGTACTCATCCGTCTCATCGTCCCGACCGTAGAGAGTCGGATCATCGAAGTGCATATCTCCTCCTGAATATTGAATTAGGATAACCGGCCGCGAAGCTGCACTGCTTTTGCGTAACGGCGCGTGATTATAGCACGGACAGTTTCACCGGGCAGTATCGTGCATTCTCTTGCGATTTGCGAGGAAAATAATTAGGCGAATTGTGAGCAAGAAAAAATCCTCAATGTATAGCGAAACAAAAGCGAAATATGACGATGGACGCCCCTATTCGTATGCCAGCGCGTCGATGGGATCTTTCTGCGCCGCCTTGAACGCCGGGTACAGCGCGCCGGCAATGGCGCTGGCCACGGCGATCAGGGCAGCCCGCGCAATCCATTCCCCGGACACAATCACCTGCACCAGGGGCAGTTTCTGGGCGAGAAGTGCGCGTGCCGCGAGGCTAAAGGCGACACCCAACATGATGCCCCCCAAAGCAAGCAGCACTGTCTCCCGGAGCACCACATTCACGATGTATAGCTTCGACGCGCCCATCGACTTCAGTATGCCGATCTCCCGCGTACGTTCCATCACCGCCGTATACATTGCCTGAAAAATGACGAGGACCCCAATAATCACCGAAATCCCGATCACTACCTGGAGAAACGTGGAGAGGTAGGGATAATTCGTCGGCGACATCATGGAAAGGTAGGCGGCCATCGAACTCGCGGTGTAGCGTTCCATGCCCGGCACGTGCTTAATCTCATCCACTACAACGTCAGCGTTAGCCGGATCGTCCAGCTTGAGATACATTATCGAGGCCTTATCCTTGGACCCGGTCAAATCCTGCATGGTGCTGAGGGGAAGAAACTTACGCCCTCCTTTGCCGTGCTCGACAATGCCGCAAATGCGAAAACTGTTGTTGAGAATATCAATCTTGTCCCCAATCTTGACGTGTTTGGCTTGGGCGAAAAGATCGTCGACCAGAACATCATTCGGACCCTGGAACGGACCGCCCTTCAGATAGCGGAAACCACCGGACAGGCTCTCGTAACTCGGCAGATCGATTCCAGTGATGATCTCGAGTGTCCCTGCGGTTGAGACCTGGGTGATGACCGGGGCGACCTTTTCCACGTGCGGCAGTTTGGCTAGAATGCCGGCCACCTTGATCGGCATCGGGCTGCCCGTCAGTCCCGCAATAAAAGACGATCCTGGAGGCATCACGATCACATCTGCTCCGATGCCCGCGGCCCGCGTGCGCTGATCCTGCAGCATCCCGAGCGAGAGTCCCACGATCAGCAGGATCAGCGTTACTTCGAGCGCCACCGCCACAATGCTGATCAGCGACCGCACCGGTCGATGCACCAAATTTCCGACGATCATGCGATTCATCATGCTTTTCGAGAGGACTAATTAAGAGCTACTTGCTCTGGCCACCCGTCGTTTTCGCCGGGCTGGAATTGGGCTGATCGAGGTGCACCACATCAGCCCCTGGCGGCTGCTCCAGCGCAAACTGGTCGTCAGTCAGCGTTTTGTTGATTTCCAGCTTGACCATGTTTAGGGTGAACTCGTAATTCTCCCGCGGCCGTTCGATCTTAATCTTGCTGGGGAAAGTTGTCCCTGCGTAGTCTTTGTAATCCTGGTACGTGGCGTCGGTCGCGACGTTTCCCTGTTGGTCATAGATCCTTTGCTGGTACGGCAGCAGGTCGGTTCGGCTGAACTCGATTCTGCGGGATAGATAAGGGCCCTGAGGCCCCTGTCGGATAACCAGCAGTCTGTAATCGGGCTGTTCGACCCGATGCTTCTTCGCGTCCAGGACGATTTCATAGCCGTTTTCCAGCACCGCAATCTCGTCCCGGCCGATTTCCGGCAGCAGCAGCGCGTCGTAAATGTACTGCGGCCGCATGTTCTCCAGTCGCTTGTCGGGCTGGTAGTTGTCGGCATTGTTCGATCCCACAACGAACTTATTCCTCGGAGGGATCCAAAGCTTGAATTCCTGCCCGTTGCTCACCATATCGAAGGCCGTGTTCCGCACTACCGGCATCAGGCCCTTCATGCGCAGCATGGCCGGTTTACGTGCCAGCACGTAGCCGCGAATTTCCTTGTAATCGGTGATCCGGCCGTTTTTCGGGTCTCCCACCGAGGAGTCTATGTCCACGGTCGCCTGCATGGACTGAATCCTGGAGGCCTGCGTGTTGACGTAGTCGATCAGCTCCTGCTGGGTCGCAGTCTTCAATGGCCGGTCGGAGACCTGACGGTCGAGAGAACGGGTCCGGAACAGACATCCGCTTAGCGGAAAGGTGGCCGCCGACAGAAATAGAAGCAAAAACAGGCGCAGATGAGGGCGATACATTCCTATGCCAGTACCTGGGAGAAACCTTGCCACATGGGTATCCGATTAGTATAAAGCAGCGAAGGGTTCTGCGCCTGTTTACTTATAAGTTATTAACCCGTGTTTACTACCCCCCCTCCCCCCCTTATCTATTGGAATCACCGGGTTAGGAGGAAATTCCCGCAAAATCCTTGGGTAAAGGAGTTATAGGCAAAATATTCCGGAATAAGGACTTAGCTCCAAAAACAGCGCTGAAAATGTCTTTGGGGCAGCTTCGAGGGCCCGTCTTGGGAGACAGGCACACCTTTTCACTGCCCCATGAGACTTTGATTGTCGCGCCCGGAGAGCTTACGGGTCTGTGATGGCGGTCACAGGTTATTTGTGATGAAAAGAGCTGGCGACCACAGGGAGCCCTTCGGCTTCGCTCAGAGTTTGTGACTTTTTTGCACGGCGTCAAAACTCGATGCTGAAAACAAGACAGTTGCAAGCTCAAAAAGGCCGCTAATCGAAAAAAGTCACAGACTCTCAGGGCAGGCACAGAGGCCGGAGAACGGAGTCTCACCTTGGACTTGAGCCGTTAGGTGGTGGGTCAATTTGAAATTCACACTCCCCCCAGCGGCTGAACAGATTGCTGAAAAACTCGTGGCGCGCGCCGCAGTCGCCCTCAGCGGCTAAAGCCGTCGCTGAAAACAAGCCAGTTATCGCAGCGGTGAACCGAACCGCTGCGCCACCCAAAAGCAAGAACAAAATCGAGTTTTTTAGAACTCTGTGAAGCCGCCATTGATTTTATGGCAGTTGCGGCACGGCTGGAAGCCGTGCCCTTTCAAAACAATTTCAAACTGACCACTACCAGCTGTTACCGGATGCCGAGGGCGCGACGATAGGCGGCTACGTTCCGATTGTGCTCTTCGAGGTTGCGGGCGAAGCGGTGGTGCCCGTTGCCATCGCTGACGAAATAAAGGAACTTTGAGTTGTCAGGGTGGAGCGCCGCTTCCAGCGAGCTTCTCCCGGGATTGCCGATTGGCCCGGGCGGCAATCCAGGGAAACGATAGGTGTTATAGGGCGAGTTCACCGCCAGGTCGTCATGATGGAGGCTCCCCTGGTACGTGCCCGCCAGCAACTCTGCGTAAATCACGGTCGGATCGGCATCGAGCGCCATGTTTTGCGCCAGCCGGTTGTAGTACACGCTGGCCACGATCGGCCGTTCCTCCGGAGCCGCTGTCTCCTTTTCCACGATCGAGGCCATGGTCACGACTTTGGGTAGATCCGAGTTCAGACCGGCATTCAGTCCGATCTCTTGCGCCACTTGCCGGAACTGATGCACCATCGCCGCCGCCATTTCCCCGAGGCTCTCGGTCCGTGTGAACTGATAGGTATTGGGGAAGAGGTAGCCTTCGAGCGAGGTGGCCTCGGGAGCCAAATCCGAGATCAATGGAGTCTGGGTTTCGGCAACCTGCAGAAAATCGGCCGCCGACCCGAGCCCCGCGTCTTCTATCGCCTTGGCGATGTCGAACATCGTGTAGCCTTCGGGAATGGTGACCACGTGGAAGTAGATATCGCCGCGCACGATCCGCCCATAAACCTGAGGAAGACTGGCCGCGCGCTCGAAACGATACTCGCCCGCCTTCAAGGATCGCTTGTGATGGAACTCGTGCCACAGCAGAAAAACGAATTCACTGCGAATGACCCCCGCCTTTTTCAACTCCGCTGCAATGCGCCGCGTCGAATAGCCGGGATGAAGCAGCACAGAAGTATTGGCTGGGGGCGTGATCGTGGCGTAAACCAGCCATGCCGCGCAACCGCAAAGGCCGAGAACAACAATCATGAACAATGTGATGAGCGTGCGCAAGGTTCCAGTGTAGAGGGCTTTTCAGATTGGGACAAAGTGGCTGGAGTACAAGGCCGCGTGGAAGCGGAGCTGCGCCCCGCTTGGACGGGGTCCTTCGGCTCCGCTCAGGGCAGGCTCCGCCCCGTCCCCACACAAGAATGCCCAAAGAGGTTTTCTCGGCGCTCTCCGCGTCTCGGCGGTGAAATGGTTTCTACTCGCCCAGCCAATCCGCATAAGGCTTCATCGATTCGACGTGGTCAAACACAATCTTCATCGCGCCGGTGATCGGAATGGCAAGCACCAATCCGACTGCGCCCCAGACCGCTCCCCAGAACAGGAGCGCGATGGTGACCGCCAGCGGATTGATTTTCAGGCGGCCTCCCAACAGCTTCGGATAGAGCACATTCAGCGCGAAAAGATGCAGGCCGACCACGCAAACCACCACCACCACCAGGTCTCCGGCCTCCAGTTGTCCCAGCCCGACCAGGATTGGCGGAACCATGGCCAGCACTACACCCAGGTACGGAACCAGGCTCAGAAACCCGCTGAGAAATCCGACGAAGTAGAAGAACGGAACGTGTAGCAAACCGAAAATCGCCACGCTCGCGCCGGAAATCAGCAGTCCGATCAGCAGGTTCCCCACAATGAAGCTCTGCAACATTTTCCCGATCAGTCCCAGCGTCACGAATGCCGTGTGCCGGTGGTGCAAAGGAAACAGCATCACCGTGGCCGAGCGCGCGTGGCTCTGCCAGGTCAGCAGAAAGTAGGCGAGGAACGGGATGAACGACGCCGCCAGCACGATGTCGGTCACCGTACCGGCCCCGTGGGTGAGCACTTCGGTCCAGCTCTTCACCTGCCGCACCGGAACAACATTCGAGGGCTCGGGCTCGCCGACGGCCTCGCCCGTCTTCTCGAGTTTTTCCGCCTGCTGCTGGTAGGGTTGCAGTATGGAACGAATCTTCTGCGAATACTTCGGAACGTTGTCCGCAAAAATGAGGGCTTGGTTGTATGACGCAGCGGTGATGCCGTAGAGCACGGCCAGCAGCACGACCACGCTGATCAGCGCCGCCATGGCTCTCGGAATGTGCAAATACTCAAGTGCCTGCACCACTGGAGAGAGCATAAAGCTCAGTAGAATGGCAAAGAACAGCACCGCCAGCACCGATTCTCCGTAATATGCGAACACAATGACGAGGCCCATGCCCAGCAGCGTCAGCGACCAGTGATGCCCGCTTCGTGTTTCCGTGGTTTCCATACGGTGTTGTTGCTTACCCCGCGTTGTTCAGCCGAGCTACGACTGGTCAACAATTCTGCCTTACCTCCGCTGGAATTGCACCACCCCAATTGTGCTAGGGCTGCGGCGCGGGCGCTCGCTCTGTCGATGCAAGCTTTGCTGGTGGAGAGCCGTGCGGCCTCGCCCGGCGGGACCCTTCGACTCCGATCAGGGCAGGCTCGCGAGACGCCCGTCCGTCCACTGCAATTGTAGAAGCAGAAGCTTTGCTGCCTCTGCAATCTACAATTGACTAATGCATGCACCTGGGGCGCCCGGTCACCGCCGCATCATGGCCCTTGATGTCGGCTCGAGAAGAATCGGAGTGGCTGTTTCTGACCCGCTGGGCATCACCGCGCAAGGATTGGATACGATCCAGCGGCAGAACAAGCGTCGCGATCTAGAGGCTCTGGGGCAACTGCTGGCGAAATTCGAAGTCCGGGAGATTGTGGTCGGCCTGCCACTGCGCTTAAGCGGCGCGGAAGGAATTCAATCGGAGAAGATGCGCCGTTTCGCCGACGATCTGCGTGTTCATTTCGGCTTGACCGTCCATCTATGGGACGAGCGTTGGACCTCAACCGAAGCCAACCGACTGCTCCGCGAAACCGATCTTTCGATTAAGAAACGGGGGCAAGCGGTCGACCGGATGGCCGCCGTCTTGATTCTTCAATCCTGGATGGACGCCCACGCCGCCGCCCGATGACGTTTCCCTGTGGACCTCTGATCACTGTGGTCGAGATTTTTTTAACCACAGAGGACACGGAGGTTCACAGGGGAACTCTCGCTAGGGAGCGCACCGAGCGGGGTCAGGAGGCGAGGTCGGAAATTTCGGGGAAGCGCAGGTTACACTTGGTCAGAGCCTTGGTGAGCGCCTGTTCAATCAGACTCTCCTCGCACTGCCGCGAGATAGCGATCTCGCTGACCAGCAGATAGCGGGCGCGCTCCAGCATCTTTTTTTCGCGGAAGGAAAGCGACTTCTCCTGTCCGAGGATCAGAAGGCTCTTCAGCACCGCAGCCACGTCCGAGAGCGACCCGGTGCGCATGCGATCGGAATTCTCCTTAAACCGGTCTTTCCAGTCGGCCGCGTTAATGCATTCGCCCGAGGAAAGGTAATCCACGATCTTCTGGACCTCGCCGTTTCGCACGACCGGACGCATTCCCACGCTGTCAACGTTGGCAAACGGCACCATCACCTTTAAACTGCTGGCTGGGATTTTCAGCAGGTAGTATTTTTCGACCGAGGTTCCCATGGTCCGGCTGCTGATTTGTTCGATAATTCCGACGCCGTGGTTAGGGTAGACCACCTTGTCGCCGATGTGGAAAACGTGGTCGCCGTTCATGGAGGGGGCCCCCGCCCCAGGGAGGAGGACATCTCCAGTGTAGCCGAGTGCCGCTCCTAAGGCAATCGAGTGCTACTCGTGCGGGCTTCACAGATTGCTGAAAAACTCTTGGCGCGGGCCGCAATTGCCCTCAGCGGCTTTTAAAGCCGTCGCTGAAAACAAGCCGCTTATCGCAGCGGTGGGTGAACCGCTGCGCCACCCAAAAGCAAGAACAAAAACGGCGCGGCTGAAAGACGTGCCCCTTCAACACAACGTCCAAATCAGAGTTTTTTAGCAAACTGTGAAGTTGTGCCCTACCCAAAAACCGATTTATGAAACCAGCTCTAGTCAGCCGGCCAAGGACTCAATTGCATGTATTGCGTCCGGCGGGAGCGTGAGATCGCGGCTGGCCAGATCCTGCTTCATGTGCTCTCGGTCGCAGGTGCCGGTCAGAGGCAGAATTCCGACGGCGCGGACGAAGGCGAATACGACCTGGGCCGGCGTGGCGTTAGCGTTCGCGGCCAGACCGGCGACGGTAGGACTGGCGGTCGTTAGCGTTGCGGTCGTTAGACTAGCGGTCGTTAGACTAGCGATCGTTAGACTGGCGATCAGAGGATGGTGCAGCACCTCCCGATTTGCGGTGAGAAGCGAAAATCCCTGATAGATGATTTTTCGCTCGCGGCAAAACAATCGCACGGCTCGGTCCCAGCCGAGGCGGGCGTAACAACGGTTCTGCACAAATGCAGGAAGTTCGGCGCGGGCGGCTGCCATCTGCTGCAAGTGATGCAGAGAAACATTGCTTACGCCGAGGAAACGGGTGCGGCCGGCATCACGCTCTTCCTGCATCGCCTCCCAGACTTCGGAGTCAGCATCGGTCCAGTCGTGGTTGGAGGAGGGCCCGTGCAGCACGTAGCTGTCGACGTAGCCAGTCGCGAGGTGATCGAGCGAACTGGCTAATGACTGAGCGACCTGAACGGAAAGCGAGGCTGCGGGGTCGTAGGGCAGGCGGTGGTCCTGGCCGGGCCGATAGGTAAATTTCGTTTGCAGAAAAAGATCGTCGCGCGTGACCAAGCCGGCGCGATAAGCGGCGGCCAATCCTTGGCCCACTCCTTCTTCGAAGTAATGCCGTCGCTGGTTTGCGGTGTCGATGCCGCGAAAGCCCATGCGCAGTGCGAGTTCGGTGAGGGCTGGGGTGCGATCTTCCTTCCAGGCGGTGCCGTAGAGAAAATCGGGGAGTGGTGAATATGATTGGGGCATCGAATTATTCACGCGATCACCGGAATGTTGCTGAGTCCTTTGGTGCCGAACAGGCGGCGATAGCGTTCGATTTCGGACGGCGTGCCGAGCGCTTTGGCATAGTTGTCGGAGAGCTTGACTGCGGGCTTGCCTTCAGCAGTGGATACCTTGCAGATCAGGCTGATTGGGTCAAAGTCGCTGCTGGCGGCGGGATCGCAGCCGCGAAAATCGTTGGTCAGAAAAGTTCCCCAACCCGCGCTGAAACGAATGCGTCGGCCAGGGGTCCACTTTTGGCGATCTAGGAAGTCGGCGGCGCTGCGGAAGTCGTTTATCGTTGTGCGGATCGAGGTGCGAATCGTGGGGCCGCTCGCCAGCGTCCCGCCAAAATAGGCGTGCAGGCCGAGGATGTCATCGACGTCCAGTGCGTCAGACGCGATGATGAGCTTTTCATGCGGATCGCGACCGCGCTCCTTGAGCCATTGGATATATTCATCGCCTGCGACGTAGGGATTCTTGCTGTCGATGCGCTGGCCCGTCCAATCGGCCGTCCAGTCGGGGGCATGGTCGAGAAATTGCGAGGTTCCAAAAGTATCCGGCAGCATGATGCGGAGAGCGCCTTCGTAGGTGCTCTGCCACAACTCGAGGACGCGGTATTGGGAAGCTTTCAGCGTATCGTCATCGGGTGCGAGTGCGGCTAGGACCATGGGGATCTCGTGTGCGTTGGTTCCGATGGCCTCAAGATCGTGCTTGTGGGCGAGGAAGGCGTTCGAGGTTCCAGTAAAGGCGCTGCCGAGATTTGCTGCCATGGCGATGACCACGTATTCCTGCCAGAGGAAGCTGTGGCGGCGCCGGGTTCCGAAATCGGCCACGGCGAGGCCGGGAACGCCGCGCAACCGCTCGATCTTGCCCCAGAGCTTTGTTTTCGCACGGGCATACAGGATGTCGAGACCGAACTCGCGCAGCTTTTTCAAACCGGCTCGGGTCTTGAGCTCGTCAAGGATGGAAAGCGCATAGAGTTCCCACATCGTTGTCTCGGTCCAAAGGCCGTCAAAAGTGAGATGGAACTGTCCGTCGTTGACCGATAGTTCATAGTCCGACAACCGGAAATCGCGTTCCAGCCATTCCAGAAAAGCAGGTTCGAAGATTCCGCGGCGGCCATAGAAGGTGTTGCCGGCGAGCCAGACCAGTTCCGACCTGCGAAACCGGAGGCGGCGCACGTGCTCCATCTGGTGGATAAGCTCCTCGCGCGGGAACATGTCGGCGAGGCGGAACGAAGTGGAGCGATTGAACAGGGAGAACGACACGCGGGTTCGCGGGTAATGCTTCCAGATGAACTGGAGCATCAGCAGCTTGTAGAAATCGGTATCGAGCAAGGATCTGGTCACCGGGTCGAGTTCCCAGTTGTGGTTGTGCGCCCGCTCGGCGAAGTTGACGATCATCGCGTCTTTCTCGCGTACTTTCTCGCGTACCATCCTCTGTGACCGCCCTGAGAAAATCAACCGCAGTGACCTTAGAATGTCTTTTTTGCGGGCTGGGCTGACTTGGAGGAGGCAAACACGGTACTATCAAATTTCTGCATGAGACCGCTTCGGCCTTTCACAGCTGCACCCAGGAGTCTTTCGTCCGTATTCCGGAGTTGCTCATCCTTGTTCCTGAAGTGCTCACCTCTGCTTGTTGTGACGGGACAAGCCCACGGGTGGGTAGAGTTCTCTGGCCGTGCTCTGCGCGCGCTGGCGGTCGGAGTTTTGCCCGGAATGTTCCTTCTGCGAACGACCCGCGGGGAGATTTACAACATTCTCTGGGCGCTGGTGTTTGGCTTCGCCACGCTGAATATTTTGAGCTTGGGGGCGCGCCGTTTCGAACAGGACCGGGGTCTGAGCTTTGGCGAGATTATGGCGATTCTGGTGGTGGTGGTATCGATCGTTCTGCTGGGTTGGGAAATGCTGTATCTGTTCAATATTCTGCCGATTCGCCTCACGCCGCGCTGACGCGGATTGCGGCCAATTGCGGTATGATCGCGTGTGGTGAAACGCGAATCCAATTTTCGTGAGTCCAGTTTTGACGTGACCTGCCCTTGCTGCGGCGCGGTGATGAAAATCGACGCGGCGACGCGCAACATCATAGCGCATACTGCGCCAGTCAAGCCGAAAACCTTCAACGACATGGAAGAGGCGGCTCGCGCCATGAAGGAACAGGACAGCCGGCGCGACTCGATTTTCCGCCAATCGATGGAAGCGCAAAAGCATGCCTCGGAGCTGCTGGAGAAAAAATTCCAGGAGGCGGTGAAGAAGGCCAAGGAAACCCCAGACACGGGAAAGCCGATTCGGGATTTCGATTTGGACTGAGGAGTTGCTGCTTCCTTTACCGCCGAGACGCTGAGGACGCCGAGAAAAACAAACACTTGCATGAGTTTTCCGCTTCTTTTGGGGCATCGTGGGGCTCGGGCTTTCCGCCAAATTCCTGAAAATACTTTGGCATCGTTCGACCTTTGTTTGCGCCACGGCTGCGACGGGTTCGAATTCGACGTGCGGCTTTCCGCCGATGGGCAGGCTGTGATCTGCCATGACGCGATCATCGGAGGGATGAAGATCGAGGACACGGCGTCGGAGAGCCTGCCGTTGCCCATACTGGAAGATGTTCTACGGCAATTCGCGCAGAGGGCGTTTCTCGATATCGAGCTAAAGGTTGCGGGGCTGGGGCTGAAGACGCTCGCTGAATTGCGCAAGCATTCGCCGCAGAAGGGATACGTGGTTTCATCGTTTCTCCCCGATGTGCTCGCGGCAATCCACGATCTCGATCCGGCGATCCCGCTGGGATTTCTTTGTGAGACGCAGGGTAAGCTTCACGGTTGGCGCGAAATGCCGGCGGAGTGGGTGATTCCGCAATTCAAATTGACGGATGGAAAATTGATCGAACTGGTTCATGCGGCAGGGAAGAGAGTCATGGTCTGGACGGTGAATCGCGCCGAGCGCATGAGTGAGCTCGCAGCGTGGGGTGTGGACGCGATTATCTCGGATGAGACGGAATTGATGGTTCGCTCGCTGCGAAAAGAGTGAGAACTTTTCCGAATTGTGCCGGCTTAGAAACTGCCGAGCTGCGCTCGGCTTGGACGGGGCAGAGCCCCGTCCCCACACGTGCTTCGCCATTGCCCGCGGAATTCACCTCAATTACATTGAACAGGATGCCCACCACAGGCGAACGATTCGAGCGAGCGGTTCAAATCATGGCACGGTTGCGGGCTCCGGGCGGATGCCCTTGGGACCGCGAACAGACCTTCGACACCATCAAGCCCTACACACTGGAAGAGACTTACGAGGTTCTGGAGGCGATCGACAATCGCGATTGGGCCGAACTCACCGGCGAATTGGGCGACCTGCTGCTGCAGGTGCTGTTCTATTCGCAGATGGCAACCGAGGAAGGCCACTTTTCGGTGGATGATGTGCTGGACCGGCTATCCAACAAACTGGTAGATCGGCATCCGCACGTATTTGGTGATGCGAAGGCGGACACTCCCGCGGAAGTGCTGCGCAACTGGGAGGCGCTGAAAGCGGAAGAGAAAAAGAAAAGGCTGGCGGCCGACCTGGGCACGAGCGCGAAGGAGTCCGACGGCGCCGTCACCCACCCCTTGCAAAAAACGCAAGGAGTGGGGCACCCCGAATCGGTGCTCGCCGGTGTGTCGTCGAAAATGCCGGCGCTGATGGAGGCTTATAAGCTCAGCTCGCGCGCGGCGCACGTGGGATTTGACTGGCCGGAGATTGAAGGGCTCTTTACCAAGCTGGAAGAAGAGACAGCGGAGTTGCGGGAGGAACTGAAGGCCGTGCCGATGCTTCCTCTCAAAGGTCGATCGCTGGGGACGGGAATTGCCGGGTCAGGGAAGCCGCGGGTTCCGCCAGAGCTGCGCGAGCGTCTGGAAGATGAAGTTGGAGACATGTTCTTCGTTCTGGTGAACATTGCGCGCTTTCTGGCGCTCGATCCGGAGTCGGCGTTGAGGAAGACGAATCGCAAGTTCAAGCGCCGGTTTCAATGGATGGAGGAGCGCCTGCGCGCCAGCGGGCGTGCGCCGCAGCAGGCGTCGATGGACGAACTGGAAACACTATGGCAAGAGGCCAAGCAGCAGGAAAAACCGGCGTGACCTTAGCGACAAAGACATCAACGACCGGCGCGGTGATCATCCGCAAGTGCGCAGCGCTTGCCGAGATGCAGGCCTGCTTTGCGCTGCAGAAAGAAGTATGGAAGTTCTCGGATGCGGACCTGGTTCCGGTGCGGATGTTCGTTGTGGCAGCGAAGATCGGCGGCCAGGTGATTGGGGCCTTCGTCCATAGAAACGACGAAAAGGACGACAAAAAGGAGATGATCGGCTTCGCGCTCGCGATTCCGGGAATGCGGAATGGTCGCTGTTATCTGCACTCGCACATGCTGGCCGTCCGCCAGCAATATCGTAATGGAGGCCTGGGGCGGCGGATGAAGCTCTATCAGCGTGAAGATGCTCTGGCGCGGGGGTTCGAGCTGATGGAGTGGACGTTCGATCCGCTGGAGGTCAAGAACGCGTATTTGAATATCGAGAAGCTGGGCGCGATCGCGCGGCGTTATAACGTGAACCAGTACGGGATCACATCGTCGCCGTTGCAGGGTGGTCTGCCCACCGACCGACTGGTGGCGGAGTGGTGGATGAAGTCAAAGCGGGTCGAAGCGGTGTTGACGGATGCTCCACGCGCGCAGTTCGAATGTCGCGCGCGCATCGATGTGCCAGCGGAGGTTTACGAATGGAAAGCCGAGGTGACGACGCGTGCGCAGGCGCAAGCCGTGCAGGAGAGGAATCGTGAGCGGTTCCAGCGGGCGTTTGCCGAAGGACTGTGTGTGCTCGGCTATGTGCGCGACGGGCGCGGGAGTGGGCGGTTCCTGCTGGGAGAGTGGGACGAAGGCTGGCCGTATTAGGGCGCTCCGGTGCGCATTGCGCGGCGGCCCACGTCTCGAAAACCGCGAGGCGTGGGGCACCCGTTACACCGGCGTTTGTAAAACAAAATTATGAAAATCGAATCGGTGACTCTGCGCGAAATTCATATGCCGCTCGTGCATTTTTTTGAAACGAGCTTTGGCCGCGTTTACAGCCGCCGCATCTTGCTGGTGAGCGTCGAGGCCGATGGAGTGAGCGGGTGGGGCGAATGCGTTGCCGGAGAAGATCCGTATTACAGCCCGGAATGGACCGAGACCGCGTGGCCTACGATCAAGCATTACCTGGCGCCGCTACTGCTGCAGAGCGAATTGGATGCAGGCCGGGACTGTGCGGCGCGGTTTGCCAGAGTCCGCGGCCACCGCATGGCAAAAGCCGCGCTGGAAAACGCGGTGTGGGACGCGGAGGCGCGACAGAAACAACAGCCGCTCTGGAAGTTGCTGGGAGGAACGCGGCGCGAGATCGCTTGCGGCGTTTCGATCGGCATTCAGGATACGCCTGAGCAACTTTTGCAGAAAATCGAGACTGAGCTGGCGGCGGGATACCGGCGGATCAAGATCAAAGTGAAGCCGGGATGGGATCTGAATGTGCTGGAGAAGATCCGCGCGCGCTGGGCGGATATTGTTCTCAGCGTGGACGCGAATTCGGCCTACACGCTCGACCAGGTCGAGCACCTGCGCAGATTCGACGCCTTCCACCTGCTCATGATCGAGCAGCCGTTGTGGAACGACGAAATCTATCTTCATGCGCGGCTGCAGAAAGCCATCGAGACAGCGATCTGTCTGGACGAATCGATTCTTAATGCGCGCGACGCCGATTTTGCGCTTGAGACCGGCGCCTGCCACATCATCAACATTAAGGTGGGGCGCGTGGGCGGGTTCAGCGAGGCGAAGAAAATACACGATGTCACCGTGCGGCACAACGTTCCGGTGTGGTGCGGCGGGATGCTGGAATCGGGAGTGGGACGGGGGCACAACATCGCTTTGTCGACGCTCGAAAATTTCCGATTGCCGGGAGATGTGTCGGCCTCGAAGCGTTATTGGAAAGAGGACATCATCGAACCAGAGGTGGAAGTTCGCGCCGATGGAATGATTGCCATTAGTGACGCGTCCGGAACGGGCTACTGTGTGCGCGAAGACCTGGTGCGGAAGTTCACCGTGCGCGAAGAAACGTTTCGCGCCGGGAAAGCCTAGCGTGAACCCACGGTTGCTGTGACCACAAGCAGTTGCCGAACTGTGCTCGGCTTGGACGGGCGAGACGCCCGTCCCCACACGAACGCCTCACTTGTGGGCGAGTCTGTTGGCAGCAGGATTGTCGGCGGACTCGTTGGATTCTTCCTTCTTCAGCAGTTCCACAGCCTGGGTGAATGTAAGGTCCGAGGGAACCCGCTTGAAGCCGCTGAAAACCTCCGTCGAGCTGATGTTGAGATTCTTAAACAGCAGGATCTTTCCGGTGAAGCTCAACGTCATGCTTGAAATTTCCCAGAAATTGTCGCCAACCTCCTGCTGCTGAACCATGAAGCGGCCGCCGCGATCGAGGTGACCGAGAATTCCCCACCCGAAGCTGACTGGCTTGAAGAGCGTGCCGTCAATGCTCGCAATGCGGTAACGAACGGCGTCCACCAGCACGTAACCCTGCATGCCGGGCAGGACCTCTTCGACGCGCGTGGGCGGCTCGTAGCGGGGATTGGGCCGGAACTTCAATTTGACCAGATTGGAGCCGGCCCGGCCAATGCCTTCCGAACCCTGTTCTTCTCCTGCATATTCGAACAGGAAGGCATCGGGCATTGCGCGCATGATGCGCATAGTGCGCTCGGCGCTCTCGCGCTCCTGCTCGCGCTTCTTTTTCAGTTCTTCGGGGTGGTGGATGAAACGTTCGACGCGCGCCTCTTCCGCCTGGCGCTGTTCGGGAGTCAGAGGTTTGCCATTGTAAGCGATCACCAAGCCGGCCGTAGCCTCCTTGGTCTCGACATAGAGCCTTGTGGTGGATCCTTGAGGCGTAGTCTTGGTGCCGCGAAATAGGAAGTGAGCGGCGTCGTCCTTGGACGCCTTAATTTCGTTCTGCACTGCTTCGCGCACCAGTTCCAAGGGATCCCGATAGGAAGTGACCGTCGGCTGCCCCGCAAAACTGGCCGCGGTGAGCAGCAGAATCCAGGCGCTCATGCGGGCGATGCTGTGCGCGATACTGTGGGCAATACTCGGAGCCCTGGAGTTGCGCGAGATCGAGTTGACGACCGCCATGATGAGACTGGGCACGTATGCGCCGCTTAAATCTTCTTTCCGCTTACATCATGGTAGCAAACCGGATATTGCATGGGAGTGAACGGCACTTCAGCGGCTGCTGTAAGTTCCTGATGGAGAATGATTTCCAGCTACGTGGCCACCGACCGCAATCGGGCGGAATGATTTACAATCGGTTCATTCGCGGCGAATAGAGCGCGAGGAGATGGAGGCCAAAGCATGGATGCTCCGCAGACCGGAGAGGGCGCCCACATCGGAAAGTCGGTCGTGATCAAGGGAGAGCTGTCGGGCTCCGAAGACTTGTACGTGGATGGCAACGTCGACGGGAAAATAGAGCTCAGCAACCACAGCCTGACGGTCGGGCCGAACGGAAACGTCAAGGCCGACGTCAGCGCGAAAACGGTGGTGATCCAGGGGAAGTTGGATGGGAGCGTGAATGCCTCCGAGCGCGTTGATTTGCGAAAGTCGGCGGTCGTAACTGGCGACGTGACTACGCAGCGCATCGCCATTGAAGAGGGCGCCTTCCTGAAAGGGAAAGTTGATGTTCAGAGAGAGGCCGGAAAGGCGGCGCCCGCGTCTTCGTAAGCGATGGGCGGGCTGATCGCGCGCGACCGTCCGCGCTGGTTGCCGGTCACCTGTTCTATGGCATCTGTTTCTGACAACGTAATGAAATTCTTTCGCAGCTCTTCGAACCAGGCTGCGGGTTCCGCAGCCCCGCAGAAGCTGACCCGCCGGTCGAGCGGCATGGGGGAGATTTCCCGGCTGCTGAATTCGCAGGAGGGGCTGTGTGTGCTCGACATGGGCTCGACCTCCGCCAACAACATCCGCTTTTTCACTGGCAAGGGACACAAGAGTTACAGCGAAGATTTGTTGCGATCGTCACTCGAGCCGGCGCTACGCATTCAAGACGCCGCGGGAAACGCGGTTCTTGACAGTAAGAAATTTCTGAATGAAAACCTGGTGTACGCGAACGCTCGGTTCGACGTGGTGCTGTGCTGGAATCTTCCGGATTACATGGAAGAGAGCCTGGTGAAACCGACCATCGACCGTTTGTGGTCGTTAATGAAGCCGGGCGGATACCTGCTGGCGTTTTTTCACACGCGCGAAGCGGGACCGGACTCGACCTGCTATCGCTATCACGTGACCGGCACCGACATGCTGGAGATGCAAGAGGTGAAGTTCGCACCGCCCGGGCGTCCCGCGTCCGAAAAACAATCTCCGCGCCTGCAGCGCGTGTTTAACAACCGGCACATTGAGAACCTCTTCAGGGATTTCGCCTCGATCAAGTTTTTCCTGGCGCGCGATGCCATCCGGGAAGTGCTGGTGGTGCGCTGAGGATTGTATATACTTCGCCTCCGCGGGGCGATTCGTATCAGGGCATGCCTTCAGACATGCCGCAACCTCTAGAATGAATCCGCCTTTAGGCGCTGGTCGTCGAACGGCGTCAGTGTCGATTTCCTGGTAAGTCAGTGGATTTCGGCTACTCCAGGCACGGGATTGGGGAACTTGGCGAAAACCGCCGGATCGTGCCCGGGAATGATGAGGCTTTGGCGGGCAGCGATTTGTTTCATGCGATCCTGCGCCCGCAGATTCGATGCGGCATCGACTGTTTCTGCAATCGGCGCATGCCGTTCCAGATTCTCGTACAGGTACATGTTGTCGCTGGCCAGCACGACGGTTCCTGCGGTAGTTTGCACGCCTACATATTGCGATTGATAAGTATGTTTGCCGCCGGTGTAGCAGGTTACTCCGGGAATAATCTCCTGGGCATCGCCATTCACCAGACCCACCCGCCCCTGCATATTCAGTTTCACCAGAGTGAGCACGTCCTCTTCATCAATGCCACCGTGAGTGTCCTTCGACTGCCACGCTTCTCCGGCATAGTACTGCAGCTCATCTTTCTGAATCCAGATGCGGGCGTTCGGAAACAGATCCATCCCGTCGGCGTGGTCCCAGTGCATGTGCGTAATGATGACGTCGCTGATGTCCTCGGGCTTCAGGCCGACTCGCTTTAGCGTGTCGGAAGGCTTGGTGAAGTCGTTTACATGCCAATCTTTGAAAAAGCGATCGTGATAGAACCCGGAGTCGACCAGGATATTGCGGCCATTACCGCGGACGAGCCAGATCATCATGGCAATATCGATTTTGCGCGCCGGCTCGGCGCCCGCCACCAATTCTGCAACGGGGAAGTCGGGTATGGTCGCGTAACGAATCGCGTAGATCTCATAGTTGGGTTTGGATTGCGCCACGGCCGCCAGTGCCGTGGCAAAAAGCAAAGCCAGGTGAATGATTTTCATAAACTTGGGAAAAAGAAATTTAACCACGGCGGCTGCAGAAGTTACAGAAAAAGTTACACAGATAAATCTACATGTTCGACATGCAGGTCGGACAAGTCTTAGCGTGAGCCAGCCGGGCCTTGTGAGCTTGCCGATAGGCTTCCATTTCTTCTTTCTGATGCTTCCTCTTTGCCTTCTCCGAAAGCCTTGGCTTAACTTCATTCCGGTACAGAAAAGAAGTCCATGCCGCGTGCGCACGATCCTCACGATCTTTTAGTCGTTTGTAGGCGGTGCATTCCGACTCAACCATAACGTGACTTGATGATAGTCGAAAAGTTTGCCGCCGTTCCTGTTTTCGCCGCTCTCTTGATAGTATGAAGAGTCAGGCATCGGTTCCGCGCGACGTTTTCCCGCCAACCCCGCCAGGTCCGGAAGGAAGCAACGGTAACGGGCTCTTTCGTGTGCAGTGGTTCGCCGGTGCCTGACTTTTGTTTCTCCCACGGAATTACCCAGGTTAGCGCCCAAAGAACGGGGGCGCGAACCCTTCGGCAAGCTCAGGGCAGGCTCTGGGGCACCAAGCCCTTCATCATGACCAAACGTCTCTACTACGACAGTTCTGAGATCCACGAATTCGAGTCGGTTGTCGAGGAGGTAGTACCGCTCTCACCGGAACAATCGCGTCCGGCCGTTATTTTGCGCGAGACTGCTTTCTATCCGACTAGCGGCGGCCAGGTGCATGATACTGGATGGCTCACGCTGGGCGGAGGTGATCGCGCGGAAGAGCGATTGCGCGTCGCAGAGGTTGCAGATGCGGAAGACGGCAGGATCGTGCACTACCTGGAAGCGCCGCCGAGGTTGCCGCTTGCGGGCGCGGCGGTGCATGGCAGCATCGATCACGAACGCCGCCGCGATCACATGCAGCAGCACACTGGACAGCATGTTCTCTCGGCGGCTTTTATCGAGCTTTACCAGATTCCGACGGTCTCGTTCCACATGGGGGAAGACTATTGCTCGATTGATCTGGCAGCGCCGTCGGTAAGTTCGGAGCAGATTGCGGGGGCTGAGAAGCGGGCGAATCAGATTGTGTTTGAGAACCGTCCGGTGCGGATTCGCTATGTTTCCCGTGCGGAAGCGGAGAGGCTCGGCCTGCGCAAACTGCCTCCCGCGGAACGCGATGAGCTGCGGCTGATCGAGGTCGCGGATTTCGACGTGTCGGCGTGCGGCGGAACTCACGTCAGCGCGAGCGGGCAGATCGGTTCAATCATTCTCCGGAAAAGCGAAAGGGTGCGGCAGGGAACACGAGTGGAGTTTGTCTGCGGCGGTCGCGCAGTTCGCATGGCGCGGCGTGACTACAACGCCCTCAGTGAGGCGGCCGCACTTTTCTCGTCGCAGCTCTGGGATGTGCCGGATCAGATCCGCAAAAATGTCGAAGAGAACAAGCTGGTGCGCAAGCAAAAAGAAGATGCGCTCGATCAACTGGCCGAGCTTATGGCTTTGGAGGCGCTTCGGGATTTGCCGGTCACGAACGGGCGGAAGATTGTCGTGCGGAAGTTTTCGGATCGCGACATCGGCTTCGCCAAATTGTTTGCGCAAAAAGTGACCCGCGCGGGCACGCCGGCTATCGCGCTGGTGGCGAGCAGCGTGGATCCGCCGGGTTTGGTATTCGCGCAGACTTCATCGCAAACGTCGTCGCAGAATCTCGCGCCGGGTTCCGGCGGCACGCCCGGCTCGACGGCTGACATGGGGGCGTTGCTCAAGCAGGTGTTGTCCTCGGTTGGAGGGCGCGGCGGCGGAAGCCGTGATTTCGCCCAGGGCGGAGTTCCGGCGGGCTCGAATATCAACGTTGCGGAGCTTTTGCAAGAGGCAGCGGGTACAATCGGAAACTGAGGCGGGAGTGGTGGGCAGTTCGACGAGAGTAAGGTAGGGATCCTTCGACTCCGCCGAAACTTCACTTCGTGAAGTTTGGGCTCCGCTCAGGATGACATTCGATGCTGGAACCGCGGCTGATACTCGTCAACCTCCTGATCAAGCTGGGCGTGGCTGCGGCCGTTTCGAGCGCGCTGGTGCGCTCCAAAGAATTCAAGGGTCTGCTCTTCCGTGAGCAACGCGAAACCAGGCACAAGATTTATCTGGCGTTGTGGATGGCGATCCCGATCGCACTCGGCGTCTGGATACGAGTCAGCGTCAAAAGCTTCCTCGCTGGCGACCTATCGCTGGAAACAGCGCTGCTGCTGGGCGTGGTGGGCGGGCGCTTGTCGGGAGGGCTGGGCGGAGCGCTGATGTCGCTGCCTGCGGCAGTGCACGGAGAGTGGGCCTGCTTGCCGCTGAATGTGCTCGCCGGAATTATTGCCGGGCAGTTGCGCCGGGTCGCGCCCGAACAGGAAGATATCTGGTCGTTCTCGCCGTTCATCGACCTCACTCTCTATCGCATGATTCGCCGCAATCTGCCGCGGCCGCGCGTGTTCGATTGGCAGGTCGCTTTTTTCGTGACCGTCGTAGGCATGCGCTTTCTGCAGACGGAAGTCTGGCGCTACTGGCCCAACTCCATCTTCAGCCTGGAAAGCCCCGGGCTGTGGCTGAATGGCTCCCGCGGAACTCTGGATGGGTATTTGGTCGAGAGCGCGATCTACCTGACGGTGGTCATGGTGGTGGGCACGGAACTGAAAATCTTCAACAGCGTCCGCATCCAGATCAAGCTGGAAGAACAGGAGCGGTTGCTGCTGCAGGCGCGCATGGTGGCGCTGCAGAATCAGATCAACCCGCACTTCCTGTTCAACACGCTGAATTCCATTTCGTCGCTGGTGCGCTTCGATCCCGACATGGCGCGGGAGATGATCCTGAAGCTCGCTGCCATTCTTCGCCGCCTGCTGCACAGTGCGGATTCGTTCGTTCCGCTGCGCGAGGAAGTGGAGTTCATCGACAATTATCTGGACATTGAAGTCGTGCGCTTTGGACGGGACAAGCTCAAGGTCGTCAAGGACCTCGATCCGGAGTCTCTTACCGTCATGGTTCCCAGCATGCTGCTGCAGCCGCTGGTCGAAAACTGCATCAAGCACGGACTTTCTCCAAAAGTCGAAGGCGGCAGCGTTACGCTGCGCAGCCGACTGATCAAATCGCGCCTGGTGGTCGAAGTGGAAGACGACGGTATCGGCATGGGGGCAGCGCAATTGCTTGAGCGGCCCGATGGTTTCGGCGGGGGCGGCATCGGCATGGCCAACGTTGCCGAGCGTCTGAAGGTGCTCTATGGCGATGCCGCGAAGATGATGATCGAAAACCGCGAAGACGGCGGCACGCTGATCCGGTTGCAGCTTCCCATTCTGCCTAATCCGGAAGAGCTGATGACGACTTTGACGAGCGCTCCAGCACCTTTCGGTAAAAGTCTTCGTAAAGCGGAATGATCTTGCTGGCGCAGAACTTTTCTTGGGCGGCGGCACGCGCCCGTTTTCCCATGGCGCGCAGCGCGGATTCATCATTCAGCAGATCGATGGCGTAACGCGCCATGGTTTCCACGTCGCCGACATCGGCCAGGAATCCGGTCACACCGTGCTCGATCAGTTCCGGCACTCCTCCAGAGCGAGTGGCAATGGGGACGACCTCACAGGCCATCCCTTCCAGTGCCGCGAGTCCGAACGTTTCCAGTTCGCTGGGCATCAAGAGCACGTCTGAGATAGCCAGTTTTTCCCGGATCTGATCCTGTTTCCCGAGAAACAGCACGTGCTCGTGAATGCCTTTTTGCACCGCCAGCCATTCCGCCTGGGAACGATCGGGCCCGTCGCCAATCAGTAACAGCTTGGAAGGAATCTTCTTGCGAACGCGGTCGAAGATTTCGACCACATCCAGGACGCGTTTCACCGGGCGGAAGTTGGAAAGGTGTACCAGCAGCCGCTCGTCGTTGGAGACATACTCGCTGCGCTTTTCCATCCATTCCGATTTGCGCAGATAGTCGTCGCAGTTCACAAAATTCGGAATGACTTCGATGTGGTTCTTGACGTCGAAAACTTTAAGCGTGCGGTTACGGAGATATTGTGAGATGGCGGTTACGCCGTCGCTCTGCTCAATGGAAAAACGTGTAATCGGAAGATACGAGCGGTCGAGCCCGACTAGAGTGATGTCGGTGCCATGCAGGGTGGTGACAAACGGCAGATGCTTCCGCGGCGGAGTTGCCGCCAGCATCTGCTTGGCCAGCATCGCACTCACCGAATGCGGGATCGCATAGTGCACGTGCAGCAAATCGAGTTCGTAGAGCTGCGAAACTTCGGCCATGCGCGTCGCCAGCGCCAGATCGTAAGGAGGATATTCAAAGAGCGGATAGCGCGTGACCTCGACCTCATGATAATGAATGTTAGGTTCGGGCCCGGTCAGACGAATGGGCTGGGAATAGGAGATGAAATGAATCTCGTGGCCCCGGCGAGCGAGCTCAAGTCCCAGTTCGGTGGCGACAACTCCGCTGCCGCCGTAGGTTGGATAACAGGTAATGCCAATCTTCATGCGCCTCCAGATGCGAGTCTAACGATACCATCATTGGATTCGCGGGATGTTTAGGGGGTGCAAGTGCGGAGTTTTTCCTTTAATCCGAAACCGCAGTCTGGATAGAGTAAGGTCGCTTCAGAGAGTTGGCTTAGGAACAATTAGTATTGACAATTACAAGATACTAAGTAATAATGTACTTGCATACTAGAGGAGGATGCGAAATGCCTACTTATGAAGCGGTACAACGCGAAGTCAAAATGACCGCTGGCTTCGTTCCCAAAACATGTTGGATCGCCCACGTTTTTGAACTTCATGGCAGGACGCTGCGCACGGCCCCCAATAGATTGATGCCAACACCAGAAAATATCCCTGTCCACTCGAAAAGCAGGATGCGATCATCGAAGCCGTTTGCAAGCTGGAAGGGCGAGGCCTCCAACCTTATAGGAGTTCTTTATGACAACCGCGACTGTCACCAGCCCCGCGATTAAATTGGCCGACGAAGTTTGGGTTGCGACGCTCATGCTTCACCAGCGGCACCCCGAGCGTCCCGATTTTCTGATCGAAGAAATTGTGGAGTTTGCCCGATCTGCGAAAGAGCTCAGGTTTATGGGCCCGCTTCGACCGGGTTTCTATGTGCATGTTGTGCAGCATTGCGTTGCCAATCGGCCTCCAAACCCAGGACGTTACAGAATGCTCGTTGAAACGTCCCCGGGCCGCCGCCGGCTCTTTCGCCCGGGCGACGCCTATCACCCGCAGCGCGAAGGAGGGAAGATTTCACCAAAGCCACAGGACCTGCCCGAAAACTGGTTCCGAGGAGTTCTCTCGTGGTATCAGGGTTGGTGCGCAAAGGCTGCGGAGCGAGCGGTGGAAGACGACCCTTTACTGGCTCTTCGTGGTTCGGGAAAGAATCTTTGGGCTGACGAGCACGCGGACGACTATGTGCGACGCTTGCGTGAAGGGTGGGAATGAGCCGCGTCTTTTGGGACACCAACCTCTTCATTTATCTCTTCGAGGACTACGGCCCGCTCTCGAAGACGGTTGCGCGGCTCCGTTCCAAGATGCTGGACCGAGGCGATCAATTACTGACATCGACGCTCACCTTAGGGGAGATTCTGGTCAAACCAACCGAGCGGCACGACTCGGAACTCTGCCGAAGGTATGAGCGCGCAATTTCAACCACGGCGGCGATGATCGCCTTCGATGCGAAGGCGGCCAAGTTATATGCTGCCCTGCGCTCGGAGCGATCGCTCAAGGCGCCGGATGCCATTCAGTTGGCCTGCGCCGCCAGCGCGAACGTGGATCTTTTTGTCACCAACGATGAACGGCTACAAGGCAAGCGCGTTGAGGGCATCCAGTTCATCGTACCCTTGGGGAGAGTGCCCATCTGAATTAGCTGATCGCCGAGCTCACAGCCAAATTCTTTGGCGCTGCTCGTTTTCTGAACTACTCTCGGCCGAGCCGGAAAACGACGCCGGCACCAAGCCTCAAATTGTTCTGGCGGTTGTTGAGACCGTCGGGGATTTTGGTCATGAAGTACTCGGCCTGCACAGGACGAACGGAAACGTGCCTGGACACTTTGAAATCAATGCCGCCGCCCGCTGTCATGGCAAAGTTATTTTCGGGCCCCGTTGATTTGGCAATGCCGTCCGTTGTCCAAACGCCTCCAAAGAGGGCCTGAGCGAACGGAGTAACTTTGCCGCGCCGGAAATTCACTCTTGGCCCAAGAAGATAGGTGAACGCTACTCCAGCGAATGAGCCGCTCCCGCTGCTGGTCGCATAAAAGGCGCATAGATCTCCCACCACACCGAGCCAGCGGTTGACGTTGAACTCGAGCTGGCCGCCGCCACCGTTGCCATTGTAGGTTGCCGAGGGCGCAATCCCCGGGACGTTGGCATTTATATTAAAGCGCGCGTAGTAGTACCCGCCATACGCCTCAAGTTTCGAAGCTTGCTCCTGGGCCTTCATAGGCCGTGCGGTCGCAAATAAGCCAAGCAGCAGGACAAATGCAACTGTCTTCTTCACCGGCGCTGCTCCTCCTTTTATTGAGGTCGTGCGAATTCGGTGAAGATAGCCCTAGTCCGAGCTTGGTTTTTTCGACGTCAGATCGCAGGCGTGTTTGACTCGATCCAGATCCAGCCCGGCAGGAGAAAATTCGGCGATCTGGCGGCCACTCCGGGTTGGGAGTTTTACATTGAAAACCTGAGCCCCCATCATGCCCCGAACGGTGCCCTTGTCCATGGAGAGGAAGTGACCGCGCACCCAGTTCCAGCCCTTGAAGTAGTGCACATCGTCAACCCGCACCTCGACTTCCAACTGGGGCTGTCCCCAAAAGCCGGGGCGGTTGGGCGGAGGCAGTCTGACTCCAGGATTGAAATCGGCCAGCTTGAGCTTGCCGTCATCGCAAAACAGATCCACTCTGGGCTTGTAATCCGGGTCTTCCTTAAAATAATTGTTGGACTGGATTTCAAAGCGCACTTTTTTCGCGCCTGTCATCTTGTCGGTGGAGTGAAACTCCAGCCATTTTCCGCCGGCGCTGACGCCGTCCGATTCGCCCTGATAAGGAGTCATGGCGCCACTCTGGGCGCAAGCCCATGCCGCTGTGCCAATCACACAGGATAAAAGAACGGCTCTCGCCGCCAACCCGAAACCGATTGTCTTACCAAACAAGCGCGATACTTTCAAGATCTCCTCCTGACAATCACACTCCTACATACTATTGAACCCGGAAAGTCCTGAAAAGTTGTATGGAATGGTGCAAAGAGTCTCGCACGCGATACGCGTCTACAAGCGTTGAAAAGTGCTATCCCGACCTTAACCGCAACGGGACAACGGCGCTGCTGAGAACGAAAGTCGACTCGGGCGTGGAACCGCGAGGTGCAAGACTTTGCACTTGCCCCCTAGTAATTGGGATTGTGATTCTACCGTCTTTACCTGTATAAAAGGCTCCATACTTGTACAGTTTCTGTTAGGTTCTTGGTTTTGTAGTAATCCCTTCCCCCTGAGTTCCAAGTGCTATTGACCAGGGTAACCCCGGCTCGCGGCCGTTGTATTTGGAGGAAACAAGGAAATGCGCAGTTTCTCGATACCCGATCTTGCGAAAATCCGTTCTGCGTTGCCTGTCCGCAATCTGTGCATGACTCTGCTCGTCATCTGTATTGTCTGGCGGTCGCCTTTGTTCGCGCAGCAGCCCTTTCCCACCAGCCGCTTTGATAGCGCCCGCGACAACGCGAATACCCACGAAACTCTGCTCACCCCAGCCAACGTCAACAAGAACAGTTTCGGTCACCTCTTCAGCTTTCCCGTCGACCCTGGCGTGGCTGCGTCGCCCAACGCCGACGTGATGGCCCAGCCCCTCTACATGCCAAACGTGAATATTGTCGGTCAAGGTACCCACAACGTCGTCTACGTCGTTACCATGGCGGATTCCGTTTACGCCATTGACGCCGACACCGGAGCCCAACTCTGGCACGCCAGCATGCTCAACGTCGGTGGCACTCCCGCCACTGTCAGCGACAAGACTTTACCCTGCGGTCTCGGAAACGGGTTCGACGAGGAAGGCATCATTGGAACTCCCGTCATCGATACCACCGCCAATACCATGTATCTGGTGGCCAAGACTGCTCTGAACGGCACCGTTCGTCATCACATTCACGCTCTCGACATCACCAGCGGCAATGAGCAACCGGGCAGCCCCGTCCAAATCAAGAACATCCAAACGACCAGCAAAAAGGGACACGTCACCGTTTTCAACAGTCTTCACCAGAAAAATCGCCCCGGCCTCTTGTTGCTCAACGGCGTCCTTTACATGGGCTTCGGCTCGAACGGCTGCAACGACCAAAACAGCGGCTGGGTCCTTTCCTACAATGCAAGCGCTGCTATGGGGAGTCCTGAGTATCTGGCACCGCTTGCGGTCTTCAACACGTCGCCCGACTACGGATTGACTTCCATCTGGCAGGCCGGTACCGGTCTTGCCGCCGATGAGGCCGGCAACATTTTCTTTGAGACCGCCGAAGTCGCCGGCGCGGGCCACTATGATTTACCAAGCGGAGGCCAGACCTACTGCAACAGCGTGGTGAAGCTCTACCCCGATCTCACGGTTTACGATTATTTCACCCCTTGGACCGTGGCCTACCTCAACACCAACGATCTTGACCTGAGTTCCAGCGGGGTTACCATCCTCGCCGATCAAGATGACAGTCCCACCCCCCATGAACTTGTCGCCAGCGGCAAGCAGGGCTGGGTCTACGTTCTCAATCGCGATGACTTGGGAATGTACTCCCCGGGGGGGCCGACCGATCCTCAGCCTCCGGTCGTCCAGGAATTCCCTCTGCTGGAAAAAAGCGCCAACCCGGAAAATGACTACAACGTCCAGTTCGGTTCTGCCGCCTACTGGAACAAGACCGTGTACTTCGCACCCGATGCCTCTCCGCTATTGGCTTATCCGGTGTCCGGCGGAAAGCTGGGCACTCCCGCTATGACTGCCCAGAAATATAGCGGCAGCCACTCCCCATCCATTTCCGCTAATGGCAACACCAATGGAATCCTGTGGGTGATCAGCGGTAGTGAACTTCTCGCCTTTAACGCTTGTACCGCAAGCGCACCGCCAGGCACCTGCCAGAACAAGTACGCTCCTCTCCAACTGCTCTATTCCACGATTCAGGCCCCCAACAAGCGCGACGCGTTTCCACACGTTGGCCATTTTGTCACTCAGACCGTGGCCGACGGCAAGCTCTTCGTCGCCACCCAGACTAGTCTCGAAGCGTTCGGACTCTTTCCCGTCGTCACCGTTACCGGAGGCAATGCCCAGACTGCTACCGTCGGCACCGCGCTGCCCGCGCCAATCAAGGTCCAGATCGCCAATCCATACAACGGACAACCCAACGTCGGCGCCACCGTCAACTTCAGCGATGGCGGCAAAGGCGGCGTATTCCATCCCTCCTCCGGCCCTGGCACTGGTTCCGTCACCACCGACGCCAGCGGCAACGCTTCCATCACCTATACCGTTCCGCAAAAATCTGGCACCTACACCCTGATGATGTCCGGGACTGGCTTCGGTAATGCCACCACCACTGCTACCGCTGCTGCCGCCGCCGCCATTAAAATCACCTCCTACGGCGGAGCGAAGCAGACGGGTACCGAAGGTTCCATCCTCCCCAACCCTATCGTCGCGCAGGCCCAAGACGCCTACAGGAACGGCGTCCCCGGCGTCACCATTAATTTCGCCGCCAACAATGGTGCCGTCCCCAATCCGTCTTCCGCGGTCACCGACGCCAAAGGCTTGGCTCGTACCACTCTACAGTTGCCGACCACCGTCTCCACGGTCACTGTCACCGCCAGTTCCGCCGGTTTCAAGAACGTCACCTTCGTCGAGTACTCCGTGGCCGCCGGCAACAATAATCAGTCCGGTAGCGCCGGAATGCAAGTGCCCTAGCAGGTTGCGGAAAAAGTCGACGAGGGCGCAAGAAGCACACCTCAGGCACTAAAGCGCGGACACATTTTCAACGACTTAACGGCACGACTTGAAGTCGTGCCCTTCCCAAAACCGCCCGGATCCGAGTTTCCCGCAGCCTGTGAAGCCGTGCTCTACCCAAAAACGATTTATGAGAAAGCTTCTAGTCTTTCCGCTCCCAGCGCGAAACAAGAGGACGCGGATAGCTCCGCGCCCTAAATTTCAAAGGGAGCGAATCTTTTCGCCAATTGACTTCCCCCCCGTTTAGCGGGAAACTCGCCTCAGAGCCTGAGACAAGAAAAGAATGCTTCCGCAACGTATCTCGAGGTCCGATTTCCGCCCTGACGAGTCTCCTCTTGACCCGACCGTTACGCTTGAGCAGCATCGCCTCGCCGGTTTTCCACCCGACCTCGCTCTCGATTTCGTCCTCAACACGCTCGTAGTCCGCGCCGCCGAAGCCATCCACGCCAACTCTGCCGCACTGGCTCTCGCCAGCGGCGACGAGATGGTCTGCCGTGCCGCGAACGGACCCCTCGCCCCAGATCTCGGCGTCACCCTCAACACCCGCGACGGTCTCTCCGGCGCCTGTCTCGAAACCCATCAGCCCCAGCTTTCTGTCGATACCGAGTTCGACCCTCGCGTCGACCCCGCGCTCTCCCGCCACCTCGGGATCCGTTCCATCCTCATCGTTCCCGTCTTCGACAGTAACGACAAGAACGCTCTCACCGGAATCCTCGAAGTCTTCTCTCCCTCTACCGGCGCTTTTTCCCACTCCGACCAGAAACTGCTCGAAGGTTTTGCCGAGGAGTGCGCCCGCATTCGCGAGGCCGCCATCGAACTTGGTCAGCAGGAGCCCGCCGGCGTAGTCGTCCGGCCCGAACTCGTTCCGCCCCCATCCATCCTGCCCGGCTTCGATGCAGCCAGCCCTCTGCCCGCTCGCCGCCCTCATTACGAAACGTGGACCCTCGTCCTTGGGGCTCTGGCCATTCTCGCCTTCATCACCGTGAGCTTCCTGATCGGTTCCCGTATCGGATGGCTCCGCCCGGCCGCACCTCCTGCCCCGATCGTTCAGCGAATCCCGGCCGAGCCAACAAAATCAGCCGACGCGATAAAATCCACCGACGCGACAAAATCAGCCGACGCGACCAAATCCACCAGGACAAAGAAGCCAGCAGCGCGCGCAAAATCCACCGCCGCTCCCGCTCCCGCTGCGGACGAATTAGTCGTCTACGAAAAAGGCAAAATCATCTTCCGCATGAAGCCCGATTCCACCAAGCCCGACCGAGCGAAATCTCAACCAGCCAAGCCCGATTCCACCCAGCCCAATCCCCCCAGGTCAGACAGCGATTCCACGGCCCCCAAGTAACCGCTCGCAATGCTGACTGTCAACTAACCAACGGTCGCAGTCCGGCCCGCAATCCGACGTTATCGGGAGCCGGGAGCCTGCCAGGCGCTAGCGGCTGCTTTGAACTGGGTTCGGGAATAAGAGGGATGAACAGCCTCTCGCTTTTGTGTTCGGTGGTTACGCCTCGGCGAGGAGCTGTGCGGCCTCGGAGGTGCGCTCGCGCAGCTTTTCAAGTGAGCTGCGGAAAGTCTCACTGTTTGCCTGCGTCTCCAAATCCTGACCGATGAGCTGCTGGCCGATGATCAAGGCGAGCCGGTCTACGGCGTCAGCGAGGCGCTCGGCGAGGTCGACGAGGACTACCAGGGAATCGGCGTGCAGCTTCCAGACAGAGCGGGAATTCCGCGAGCGCTTGAGCTCCTCCAGTTCGGTGGTCATGCGCGCAGTTACAGCGACCACGCGGAGCAGCATTCGCGCTGCGTCCGCCCGCGGTCCTGCTTGTTCGAGGTAGTCGGCGGTGTAGGCCTCAATCTCGGCGGGACTGAGCATCAGGTTGAAATAGCGCATGGGCACGATCTGCCGGAACTTGGGATCGGCGACGCGCACGAAGATTCGGATCGATTCTTCCACCCTCCGCAACTTTGCCTCTTCGACCGAGAGCGCCTGCGGTGTAATAGCGGCGGGAACATACTTGAAAGCAATCGCCGGAGCAGCCGCAGCCGCGCCGCCCGCTCCCACCGCGTGACCGGGAGGCGTGGGGTCCGATTGGGCACGCCGGATTGGCGGCCTGCGTTCCAACTCTTTTTTCAGCCGGGAGACGCGGCGGAATTTATCTAGCGCCGTGCTGTAGTCGACTTTCAGCAGGTTCTCCTGGTTCAGGGCGGCGATATGCTCCACGGTGACTTCGACGCCGTCCACGGTACTGAGAATGCTACCCCCGAGTTCTTCAATGCGGTGGGCGTAATCCTTGATCTCTTCCGCGGCGCTGACGAACAGCGTATGGAAACGGTCGCCGAAGGCGGAATTGTAAGGCGCGAGCGTGGCCAGCACGCCGGGATGATAGATCGATTCGCCGAGCGCCGCTTTCAACTCCCGAACCCGCTGGATGATGCCGGAGTCCATGAGGGCGCTGAAGTCCTGGAAGCGATTCGCCTGGTCGAGCAAGGGGCTGAATTCGCGCAGCAGTTGCACATCCGCTTCCGACAGCACGGGCACGTCGGACTCGGACAGGATTTCCAGGAGCGCAATTTCAAACGGAGACAGAGGAATGGATCCATCGAGGCCGTAGCCACGCTGCTCCCACTGGCCAGCCACACGCGGATGGCGAAACAAAAAGGTTGCAACCAGATCGGTTTTGTCGCGATTGGCGGCGGAATCGTCGCGGTGGCGCGCGAAGTAGCGCAGCAACGCTTCGGCAACCTCGGGATCAAGGTCGGATTGCACTCCAAGCCGCAACATGGCGGGAGTGATCGCCATATCGAGAAGTTGGATCCAGAGGTGCATTTGATCGAGGGTAGAGCGCACGTCGGCTGCGCGGCTGATGACGTCGGGAGCGAGGTCAGCGGGCGCGGGCATCTCTCCACCAAGCTGGTCGCTCAGCAGCCGCTGATAGAAGCTCTGGACGGTGGCCAGCAGCGCCAGTTCCCATTTGGGATCCTCAACCAAGGTCATCTCCTTCGAGATCGCGGGGCAATGCTTTCAAATGGGCACCATCCTTTAGTAAAGCCGAAAGGGAAGGGCCGCGCAATTGGTTACCTGGTTACGGAAGTGGCTGCCCTAATACCCGCCGGAGAGACGACTTGCCCCGACTTACTCTGTGCCAGGAGGCGAACATGCCATGTCTTTCTACGGGATCGAGCGCCCCAGTCGGGCTATTGGGCGGGCTATTGAAAGACCACGGTTTTGTTTCCATACAGCAGGACGCGGTTTTCCGCGTGCCAGCGGACGGCGCGCGACAACACGACTTTTTCGAGATCGCGGCCCTTCTGGATGAGGTCGTCGATGGTGTCGCGGTGGTAGATCCGGACCACGTCCTGTTCGATGATGGGGCCATCATCGAGTACTTGGGTAACGTAGTGCGCCGTGGCTCCGATCAGCTTCACGCCGCGCTGGAAGGCCTGGCGGTAGGGTTTGGCGCCGACGAACGCGGGCAGGAAAGAGTGGTGAATATTGATGAGCTTCTCGGAGCCCAAGGTTGCGATGAACTCGTTCGACAGCACCTGCATGTAGCGCGCCAGGACGACGAGATTGCATTTGTGTTCTCGGACGAGCGCGACTTGTTTCTGTTCCGCTTCTCGCTTGTTTTCTTTCGTGACCGGTACGAAGAAGTAGGGGACCCGGTGAAAGTCGGCGATGCGTTGGTTATCGGGATGGTTGGAAATGATCAGCGGGATGTCGCAGGGCAGTTCGCCACTCTGGTGGCGGTAGAGCAGGTCCTGCAGGCAGTGGTCATGTTTCGAGACGAAGATGGCGATGCGGGTGCGGTCGGCGGAGCGGGCGAGCCGCCAGTCCATATGGAAGTCGCTCGCGATAGGAGCAAAGCGCTCGGAAAACTGGGCCAGGTCAAAATCGAAATCTGCCGGGTCGAACTCGACCCGCAAGAGGAAGAGATTCGATTCCTCGTCCCCGTGCTCATCGGCACAAAGGATGTTGCCGTTGTGGCGATAGACGAAGTCGGCCACCGTGGCCACAATCCCTTTGCGGTCCGGGCAGGAGATGAGAAGGATGGCGGAGGTGTGCATAGCCAACTTCGGATTTTACCAGCGCCCTTTGTGATCCTCTGTGTCCCCTGTGATTCAAAAAGTGCTTTACCACAGAGGACTGGTCACTCCGCAGTGGTTGCGCGGCTCCCACGCTTCCAATACAGATATCCCGGCACGCCGATCAGCACAATAGTCGCGCCCCAGAAAGCTTCGGTTGGCCGCTGGATGATGGTGTTAAGCGTCCAGGCGACGCCGACCAGAACGTAGATCGCGGGCAGCCACGGGTATCCGGTGCAGCGATAGGGGCGGGGAACGTCGGGTCGTTTCCAGCGCAAGATGAAAAGGCCAATCACGGTCAGGGTGTAGGAGAGTACCATGCCGAAGATGACGTAGGTGTAAAGCTGGTCGTAGCGTCCGCTCACCGTGAGAACGGCGGCCCAGATGCCTTGGCCGATCAGGCTGAAGGCGGGCGTGCGCCACTTAGGATGGATGACGGCCATGCGGCGAAAGAAAAGGCCGTCCTGTGCCATGGCGAGATAGACGCGCGCGCCCGACAGAGTGCAGGCCGCCGCCGCGCTGAAACACGAGATCGCGATCATGGCCGAGAGCCACAGCGCAGCCGCCGGCGAAAAGAGTTTCGCTGCGGCGGCGTGGGCAATGGTTTCGTATTTTGCGATTTCATTCAGCGGCATGGCGTAAACGTACGTTATGTTCATGGCGAGATAAATCGCGCCCACCACGAGCACGCCTAACACCATGGCCAGCGGCACATTGCGCCGCGGGTCTTTGACTTCGCCAGCGACCCACGTGACGTAGACCCACCCATCGTAAGCCCAGAACACCGCAATCAGGCCGACACCGAAAGCGGAGATCAACTGTCCCGGGCTCAGTCCCATGGTAAGTCCCTGGCCGAAACCGCCCGGCGCCTGCGCACTGAAGTTCGACCAATGCCCCTTACCGATAGCGAATCCCAGGACAACGAAGGCCGCCATGGCCGTAAACTTGGTCCAGGTGGAGACATTCTGGAGGAGTGCGCCCCAGCGCAGTCCGACAACATTGACATAAGTGAGGATGGCGATCAGTGCCAGCCCAACCTCGTGCGCGCGTGTAAAGCGAACGCCCGCCAGCGAGAACATCACATGTGCTTGCGAAATGGCTGGAATGATGTTGCCCATGTAAGCTGCCGACGCGACGGAGAGCGCGGCGATAGTGCCCCCATTCGCAACCGTGAACAACATCCAGCCATAAAGAAACGCGACCAGGTCGCCGTAAGCTTCGCGCAGGTAAATGTATTGTCCGCCAGAATCGGGATACATGGAGCCGAGTTCGGCGAAGGCGGCGCAGGCGCACAAAGAAATCACTCCACCGAGCACCCACACCAGAAAAAACAATGCCGGATTCGGCAAAGGCGCGGCAATATCTTTGGCGGTAAGAAAAATAGAAGAGCCGATAATGCCGCTTACCAGCAACAAGACGGAGTCCAACAAACTAAGCCCACGGACGAGACTCCGCTGCGGACCTGACGTTTCGGCTTCGGTGTTCATTCAGTGGTCGGTGAGTTATTCATCCGGAGATCAAGTCGTTGGTCGCTGGTCGTTAGTCGTTCGCAATCCGTCGTTCGCCATTCGTCGCAGCTCGCAATCGGTAGACGCTGTGGGTGTTGCCAACGCCTAACGACGAACGACTAACGACTAACGACTAACGACTAACGACTAACGACTAACGACTAACGACTAACGACTGATCTACCCCATGCCCAGTTCATCCGACGATTCCAGCGGCGTTCCGCAGCGGCGGCAGATGACGGCCGAGCAATCACCGCACGTCAGCGGATCGCTGACTTCCACGGCGCAGATCGGGCAGTAGAACGTCACGGCGGGTTTCTTGGCGTCTGGCGCTGCTCTCGGGTTGATCTCCATGAGCACGAAACTGTAACACAATTTTCCGGCGCGTTCGCGCCCACTTACTCAGCTGGCCTTCGCAGAATCAGATCGCCTTCCGTCGGTGGCAGCGAAAAGGGAAATTGCCAGACTTTGTCTTTCATCCAGACCCCGAGAATAAAATCCTCCCGCTCTTTCCACGGACCGATCCATTTGTTGCTGGTCGCGAAGAAGACCCAGCCGTGGGCTTCGGGATTGCCCGGAGTCAGCATCACCGTGCTGGGATCGAGGCTTTGCGTGCTTAGAAACTCGATGAACTCGGCAGCTTCCTTTTCGTACTCTCTTAAGTGAGCCGTCTTTTCTTCGGTGATTTTGGGATTCCTCTTGATCTGGCGCTCGGCTCGGAAGACCAGCGTATCCAAGTCGTTCTGCAATTTGTTGGAGAGTTCTGTGGGATCCTCAAAGCCCTCAAGAACGTCGTGATGACGAACGAAGTCGATCCGCAGGTCAGCCGGAAACTCAAATTTGTCCTGACCGGTGTAAGTCACAGCCACGTATACGCCGAGGAGGTGATAGAAACGGCGCCGGCTCTTTGTCAGTTCCTGAGAATCCACGAGCAGCGTGACGGTAAGGTCTTTCCCGGTCATCGTCCAGCGGTAGCGTCCGTCATCGCCGCGTTCGAACGCGCAACCGGGCGCGCCCGCGGTCCAGCGCACAGCGGGCAAGTCTTTCTTTTTCGACGCGTGGCTCAGCGTCGGCGACAGAATTGCGCAGGACAGAATCGCGCAAACCGGGAACGCAAGTTTTGCCCGGAAGAAACGGGAAGGCAGCATGAAAGCAGAGTGTATCGCTTTTGCGCTGGGTCCGTCACGGCGCACCGGGCGCGGAAGGAGGCCGCGTCGAGTCGAGTGACCGCGCGACTCCATCCCAACGCGATGGCCTTGAAGAAGCGCTTGGCGGGCAGATGCGCGCTGAAAATGTGTTAGATTGAAATTGGTGGGGCGCGTAGCTCAGTTGGTAGAGCAACGCCCTTTTAAGGCGTGGGTCGCAGGTTCGATTCCTGCCGCGCTCACCAACACAAAACCTGCATAAATAGGCCCTCCGCGAGAGGGCTTTATTATTCTGGCCGGGCGGGGCGTCCGGCTCTGCCCCAGCAAAGCGGGCAATGTAAATTAGTTGAAATGATCGCGATCCGGTGCAGCGGCCTGCTATTTGACTTGGACGGCGTGCTCCTCGATTCCACTCCTGCGGTCGCGCGGGTCTGGCAGCGGTGGGCGGTTGAGCATGGCTTTGATCCGGAGACCGTGGTCCGCATGGCGCATGGGCGCCCGAGTCGAACCACCATCCGCGAGCTGTTGCCCAAGGCGGACATTGATATTGATATTGATATTGATATTGACCGCGAAGATCGCGAAGTCGAGCGCCGCGAGATGGAAGACCTCGATGGTGTGGTTCTGCTGCCGGGCACTCGGCAACTCCTGAATATTCTGCCTCCCGAACGCTGGAACATTGCGACCTCATGCACGCGCCCGCCGGCCGAGGTGCGTTTGCGGGCCGCGGGCCCGCCCATCCCCAAAACCATGATCACCGCGAGCGACGTGAAGATCGGCAAGCCCGATCCCGAGCCCTATCTGAAGGCGGCGGCGAAGCTTGGTTTTGCCGCCTCCGATTGCATTGTGGTGGAAGATGCGCCCGCTGGAGTTCGTGCCGGAAAGGACGCCGGCGCCAGAGTGATTGCATTCCTCACGACCATGAATCGCCGCGATCTCGAAGACGCCGGCGCCGATTGGATCGTCCAAAACTGCGCCGACATCGCCGTCAGCCATGATGACGGCGGCTTGCAGTTGAGCCTCTCGCAACTATAGTTAGGTCTTAGGTGTCAGGTCTCAGGAAGACCTTGTTCTTGACTTTCCTGAGACCTGACACCTAACACTGAGACCTGGAGCGGTAGCCGTTTGCACGAGTTCGTCCGCTCAACTAAAATTCTCTCGTTTCCATGGAAGTTGGCTGCAATAGTAGGATTGATGCGAGCCGGGCGGCTCCGATCCTTTCAGTCGCGACACAAAATCGCTAAGCAGGCAGGGCCTCGTGATCATTGGTGTGCCGAAAGAAAGTTATCCGGGGGAGCGGCGGGTTGCGCTCGTGCCGGTAGTCCTCCCGACGCTGACCAAAGCGGGTTTCGAAGTTCACATACAGTCCGGCGCTGGAATCGAGGCCGGCTATCCCGATTCCCAGTATGCCGACAAAGGCGCGAAGATCATTGCGGACCGCGCTGCCGTGTTTGCTGCCGCTGACGTCGTCGTGCAGATTCTTTGCTACGGTTCCAACGACGTGACAGGGAAGCAGGATATGCCGTTTTTTCGGCGCGATCAGATCCTCGTCGGATTTCAGCGTCCCTTCGGTTCGCCGGACATCGTGCAGGAGATCGCGCACGCTGGAGTCACTGCGTTTGCCGTGGAGTTGATGCCACGCACGACCCGCGCCCAAAGCATGGACGCACTCTCCTCGATGGGAACAGCCGGCGGCTATAAGGCGGTGTTGCTGGCCGCCGACTCCCACCCGCGCATCTTCCCCATGCTTACCACTGCGGCTGGAACCATCACACCCGCCCGCGTGTTCGTGATCGGCTGCGGCGTTGCCGGACTCCAGGCAATCGCCACCGCGCGCCGCCTGGGTGCGGTGATTTCGGCCTACGATTTAAGGCCCGCGGCGAAGGAGCAGGTGCAGAGTCTCGGCGGACGTTTTGTCGAGCTTCCCATCGAGGCGAAAGACGCGCAGGACGCTCGCGGATACGCCCGGGCGCAGGATGAAGACTTCTACCGCCGTCAGCGCGAGTTGCTCGGAAAAGTAGTGCAGGAAAGCGATGTCGTGATTACGGCGGCGGTGATTCCAGGGAAAAAATCGCCGGTGTTGGTAACCGAAGATATGGTGAAGGGAATGGCGCCCGGTTCGGTGATCGTCGACCTGGCCTCGGAACGTGGCGGCAACTGCGAGATCACTGAAGGCGGCAAGACCGTCGTAAAACATGGTGTGACCATTATCGGAGCGATCAACCTGGCCTCCGGCGTGCCTTATCACGCGAGCATGATGTACGCCCGCAACATCACTGCGTTTCTGACTCACCTGATCAAAGATCAAAAGTTGAATTTGAACCTCGCAGATGAAATTGTTCGCGAGACTTTGTTGACCCACGATGGCGAGATTGTGAACGCCCGGGTTCGCGAGTTTTTTAAGTTGCCCGCACTGGTCACGCTGATCAAGCAAGGCTGATCAAAGAAGGCTCATGGAGCGAGATTCCACGGAGGGAAGATGAACAGTAGTTCGAACCTGATCAACGCACTGTTTATTTTTGTGCTCGCTGGATTCATCGGATTTGAAGTGATCCGGCGCGTCTCGCCTCTGCTGCACACTCCGTTGATGTCGCTCACTAACGCGTTGGATGCGATCGCGGTGGTGGGTGCGATCGTGCTGGTGGGCGAGCACAAGAGCACGCTCTCCGCTGTCTTCGGATTCATCGCCGTGATCGCCGCCACCAGCAACATCGTCGGCGGCTTCCTGATTACGGACCGCATGTTGAAGATGTTCAAATCCAGCCGCCCGGCGGCTAAACCGGCAGCCAAGTCGGTGGGCCAATAATGACAGCCGAACTCGCAGGCGGCCAGGTCGTCATCGAGATTTTATATCTCATCGCGAGCGTGCTGTTCATCCTCTCGCTGAAGTGGATGAGCTCGCCGACCACGGCCCGCCACGGCATCTGGGCAGGCGAAATTGGCATGCTGCTGGCGATCTGCGGCACGCTGCTGCACCACGGCATTATCGACTACCGGCTGATCGCCATTGGACTGGTGCTCGGCTCCATCATCGGCGTTCCGCTCGGGCGCGTGGCGATGACGGCGGTTCCGCAGCGAACCGCGCTCAGTCACGCCTTTGGAGCGCTCTGCGTAACGCTGGTGGGCTCCGCCGAATTTTATTTGCGCTCCCCCGATATCTCGCGCTTCATGATGGCGGTGCTCTCGCTCGAGGTCATTCTCGGCGGCTTGACTGTCACCGGCAGCTTGATGGCTGCCGGCAAGCTGCAGGAAATTCTGCCGCAACGGCCGCTGACTTATAAAGGCCAGAACCTCGTCAACTTTCTGCTGCTCGCCGCCGCCCTGGTAATCGCCGTATCTCTGGTCCTGCATCCGGAAGCCCGGTCGCTGTTTCCATTCATGATCCTGATCGCGCTGGCATTCGGCGTGTTGCTGATCATCCCCATCGGCGGCGCCGACATGCCTACCGTCATCTCGTTGTTGAACGGCTATGCCGGCCTGTCGGCAGCGGCCATGGGCTTCGTTCTCGATAGCAAACTGCTCATCATCGCCGGCGCGCTCGACGGATCGTCGGGCCTTCTCCTTTCCATCATCATGTCGAAGGCCATGAACCGCTCGTTCACCAACGTTTTGTTCGGGGCCTTTGGTCAAGTGCAAACTTCGGCCGCTGCCGGAGAAGAAGCCCGACCGGTTCACAGCGCGACCCCGGAAGAAGCCGCCGCCATCCTTTCTGCTGCGAACCGCGTCATCGTGGTTCCCGGATACGGTATGGCTGTGGCCCAGGCTCAGCACAAAGTGCGCGAACTTTACGATAGTCTCAGCAAGCGCGGCGTGGACGTGCGCTTTGCCATTCACCCCGTTGCCGGACGCATGCCCGGTCACATGAATGTGCTGCTCGCCGAAGCCGATATCCCCTACGACCGCCTGATTGAGATGGACGAGATCAACGGCGACTTTCCTCAGACCGATGTCGCACTAGTGATTGGCGCCAACGACGTAACCAACCCCGCTGCCCGCTCCGACACTTCCAGCCCCATCTATGGGATGCCTATTCTCGACGTGGACAAGGCTCATACCGTGATGGTCATCAAGCGCAGCATGAATCCTGGTTTCGCTGGCATTGATAACCCGCTCTACTATCTCAATAACACGCTGATGCTGTTTGGAGACGCCAAGGCATTTGTCGGTAGCATCGTGCGCGAACTCAGCGGAGGGCACGGCTAGGTTGAGCCACGGGCTACGAGCCGCGAGCTACGAGCAAACCGGTTGCCCCTAGCTCGCAGCCCGATGCTCGCAGCTTACTTACTCGGCAACACAGAATTGGCCACTGCGAAAGCAAGGCCAAGAAGTACAAGTTCAGAGCGGTGTAAGGCCCGGTTGCCAGGCAAGAATCCGGCGGGCTTCAGTTTCGCGAGGGGAACTTCGCGGAGCCTGCGGCCCGCCCGGCGTTTAGGCTGCTTTCTTCATCTGCCTGATCTTAGCCCAACGTGCTTTCTGGGCCAGAGAAATTCTCCTGCGCCCTGCTGCGGAGAGTATGCGCTTGGCGCGATGTGCCCCCGCGTGCACCGTTGCGCCCGTGCCTCGGGTTAGTTTTTCGAGAACCGAAATAGCTTCCCCAAGCTTTTGGACTTGGTTTTGCGCATCCCGGCGTTCCTCTCGGAGCCGGTCGATTGCCTTAGCAATATTTGTCATTAAGTACCCTCCCTTGTGTAACTGCCGTCGGCCATTGTATTACTAACTCGCCGTTTTTGGCAGGATTTATTTGTCCAGAGGGCAATTACGTGGAACTCGGATGACATGACCATAATGAAACAAAGGACTAGGACACGAGAATGATGACCCGAGGACAGCCTTGTGTCCAGACGGCCCGCCCACAGCCTCATCCATAGGAGGCAGTAATCTCGAAGACCCAACGGCAAGAGAGCACCAACTGCCAAGCTATAGATAGCCGTCAGAGGCGTGGCTACAAACTGAAAGCGCGGCAGGCGCGAACTGAAGCCTAAAAATACCATCCCCCGGCGCCGTCATCACAGTATTCATAGCAGTCCCGCGACAAACATCCCAGGCCGACAAAGTCCTTGCCGATTCCGCCAAGGTTGGCGAGAGTAAGAAGACCATCGGCGGGCCTACCGAGATCCCACGGCGCGTACGAAATGTTTTCGCATGCACTTACCGAACGCGAGACTTGCACCAACAGGGTCCCCACCTTTCCCGGTTGCGATTCGATCCGACTCAATTGCAACGGATTGCACCCGTCTTAAGAAGTTTGGCAGGGAAGTGTAGCTAAGTTATTGACGGCAAAGACCGTATCTTGCACCAGGGCTGGAAGGTGAATTGCCCACTGTTTTCCTGATGAAGTGTGTCTGGCCAAGCGCGAAGGTGAGAACGACGAGGAGGAAGGCGCTTGCGGCGGTCGTTCTGCTGGTCGGCCTCAGCCGTGTTCTTGCCTGGTGCGAAGTAATATCTGCATCTCCATCGACCGTCATTTCGCATCGGACCCTGCTCACGCAATTAGAAAAAACTCTGCGCCGTGTGCCCGCGCACATTTCCGATTTCTCTACCCTATGGGAGCAACTGGCCCTGCCGAAATGTGGGAACATCCGCCTGCCCGAAGCCTTGCTAACCCCCGACCCGCTGCTCAACGTGCAAGATGACGATCTGCACGTGCGCGTCAGCTTCATTGTTGGATCCGACGGACACGTGTATAGCGCTTTCGTCCTGGACAGCGGCGGCCCCGGCGAGGACCAGATTGTGCTGCGCGCAGTCAGCTTGTGGCGCTATCGTCCCGCACTCTGTAACGGCGTTCCCATCGATTCCGAAGCGCAGGTAAGATTCCGCATCCGCTAGCGCCCGAATTCTCTTACAATATCAGCGATGAGGTTGCCGTGACCGCAGACAAGCCGAATCCTCCCGATCCCAAAAAAGAACAGCCCGTCGAAGGCAAGGAGATCGAAGAGTTTTTTCAACGGTTCCCGGGTAACTTTCGCTGGCCGAAGCCGAATGCCGAGGCGGTCGCGGCTGCCGTGGAAGCGATCCAACGCATGTCGGGAGGCCGCGCGGCCGCGCAGGATCTGGCGGCAGACGGTGACGCGGACGAACCGGGCAGCACCTGCTCAGCTTGCGGAGGTTTGCTCCCGGCGGGCGCTCGCTTTTGTGTCTGGTGCGGAATCCCGACCCGACTGGTCGCGGGCGATGCCGAGGCTCGAGCCGCTGCCGGCCAACATCATGTTCACCACCACTATCATCATTTTGTCCCCAGCCCGGGAACGGCATCCGGCGCGCCCTCGGCCGCGTCCGAGCCCACTGCTCCTCGCGGTCGTGCTCCTGGTTCGCCGGGCACCGGTTCTTTGGGAACATCGACGGGCGGCCGCGCCGAAGCCAGCGCCCGCCAGGTTGTGCAGGACTGGGCGCAGGCCTGCAACACCAAGCACATCGATGATCTGCTCGAGCTCTACGCCGCCGACGCTACTCTCATCCGCTCCAACCTTCCGCCGGTTCGCAGCTTGCCTGCGATCCGGGAGTTTCTTATCTCGCTGCTCGAAGCCGGATTGGGCGACGTTGAGATGGAATCGCTGCGCGTCGAAGTGCTGGGTGAGATTGCTCTCGATCTCGGCCGTTGCAAAATGCTCGTGCCCGTCGCCATGGGCAAGCGCCGCGAAGAGCGCGGAAAATACCTGGTAGTCCTTGTGCGACAGCCCGCCGGCACGTGGAAGATTCTCGCCGATTGCTGGGCGTCCGATCTGGCTGTCAGCGCCCCCCCGCCCGAGCCCGCCGCCCGAAAGGTAAGCGAGCCAATCCCGCCTCTCCGCAAGCCCCGCTGATCCGGAGCACATTCAAACCAACAAAAACCCCGATCCTGGCGGATCGGGGCTGCGTGAATTCGCTAACTCGAATTCAGATTCCGTCGACCAGTGCGTTCAGTTGCTACTGGTACGTGTCGTGAATAGCTGCCGGTAGCTCAGGCTCTCCACGTCGCGGAACATTGGTGTTCCGGGTGGCAGGCCCCCCGGACTGGTAAAGTCCAAGTCAAAAAAGTAATTTCGCGTGGGCGGATCATATACGGTATTGCAGCACTTGTAAAACCCGGTATTGTAGGTTGAGTAGTACAGGCTCACCAGCGAGCCCTTGTAATTCACCGCAACATTCCAGTCTTCCAGGAAGCGTAGGAAGTTGTGTACACCTCCGTCGGTGCCGATGTCCGGTTCGCCTGCATAGACAGCCCAAGTCGATGCCGACGAATAGGGGAAAGTCCTATTCTTTCCGCCTGAAATTGCCACCCGGTAAGAGGTAACGGTGTTAGCGTTCCGGTTATTCGCGTTGGTAACATTGCCCGTCTGCATGCTTTCCGCATCCGTCCAGCCGTTCGAGAGGAGAGTGACAGCGTCGGCAATTACCGCCGCGGCCGCGTGTCCTGTCACATCGCCCGCGAACGCGGTGGTGTCGCCGGCCCAACCCGCCGAGTCTGCCGTGCTGCTGTTGTAGTCGCCCAGGATATACACCGGGTTCTCCGAGGCAACCGTGAATCCGCCAGGGCTATCCACGGTCGCAGCGGCGTCCGTTCGCAGCGGTACGTTGCCCAGCGAACCATCCACCAGCCGCAAAACGTGCCGCGCCCCGCTGACCCAGTTCTTGCTCGCGGTGCTGCTGCAACTCGTAATCCGGGCGCTTCCCGCCGCGGTACCGAAGGGATCGGGGTTGGCCGGCGTGTTGATGAGGGTATTCAGGTTGGTAGCGACGCTGCCGTTATAGAAGCCCAATCCCAGGTTCAACGGGCCGAAGTTGTCCAAAAATCCGTTCTGATTGACGTCCTCGGGAGAATTGACGCCGCCTGGAGTTTCTAGCCCTCCGTCGGGTGTGCCGTTGGCACTGGCGGCGTTGATCACGTCCTCCAGGCCCGAGTCGCCAGTTTTCGCCGCCGCGCCTCCCAGAGGGGGATGCTGGTTATACAACATGCCCCGGCGATCCGAGAAATACAGCACGTAGCCATTCTGCGCGAGAAAATTCACACTTGGGCCGCTTCCGGATGAGTTCGCCAGCCATCGCTTCAGGTTGCCCACATCGATTTCGACGGCGTTCATCACCCCGTTGGTCGTGCAACTGTCATCCGCCGCCGCCCGCGTGTTGTCGCGATTTTCACCTTCGCGGGCATCGTAGAAGTTGATGGGATACCAGTTGTACATGCTGATGCTCTGCGTCGCGGCGGTGCTTAGTCCGAAATAAGGGCTGTTGGTAGTCGTGTCGGGCTGAACTTCCGGAGGCAGCGCGTTTTTCCATGCGGTGCATACCCCATGAAGAGTTCCGGTACAGCTCGGCGCAAGGCCGGCACTATCGACCACGCCATCTCCGTTGCGATCCGCCGGCTCTTGCAGCAGTAGAATCGCGTTCGGATTTATCGGATTTTTAACCCCGCCCGCAGGGGTACCTCCACCGGAGGCCGTAGGTGGCGTTGTGCCCCGCGCAAATCCCAGTTGCAGCCATTCATTGGTTATGGGGACCCATTGGTTGGAATTGTTCAGGTATTCCACCCGCAGCCAGCCATCAATCAGGTTCCAGCTTGTGGGCGTGATCCCGGTGGGGGTGATGGCGGTTAAGTTGCTCGTGACTGGCGAGGTGCCCACGGCGTAATACGGATATGTCGACCCAGTGGAACAGCCGGCAGGCACGCTGGCCACGGTTGGCGGGGGGCAAGGCTGAACCGTCAGCGGGCCGTTGGTGGTATTACTGAGGGGACTAAGCGGGGCGCTGGTCGTTGCGCTGGACGGACAGAGCAGGGTACAGTTGGAATCCAATGCCTGACTCGCCGGAGGTGTCCATTGCTTGGGATAGTAGGGCCAGTCCGACGCCAACGTGTTGGCTGTTGCGCTAGCATTAAGGCAGGGCGCCCCGACGCAGTTGGTCGTATCTGGAAACGCGTTCGAGGCGGCGGCGAAGTACAAGGTATAGCTGCCAGACGATGGCGCCCCAAGCGTTGTATTGGCAGTAGCTATCGAAATCCCATAGGGATTGCTTTTGGTCCAAACCGGGTTTGCGGTCACCATCGCTTGCGTTACGTTCGCTAGCCGGACGTTCCGTGCTTTGTGCTCCGCCCGGAAAATCCGCCGGATCGTCGCTCAGCAGCACGTGAATCTGCGCCAGGTTATACTCGCGCGACTGGCCCAGCGCCGACGTGGCGGCCTCACCTGTCGCTGGCCGGCGAATAATTTCGTACGGGTGGGTAGTCCCGTCGACAAAGGGCATCGAAAGCTGCACGGCCCCCGTCCCGGTAGCGTTAGTCACAGTACTTCCATAGTTCCCGTTGATGATTTCGTGGCTGGTGGTGTTCTTGGAAAACGTGTACCAGGCGTTGGTGCCGTTGTACGTCGTCAACGGCTGCGCCGTACTACTCCCCCCGCCCGTCACGCTGGCGTCCCCGTAGGAAGCGGCGGTGGAGGCATCCATTGCCTTACAACTCGTTGTCGTTGTGCTGCAAGCGTTGGTGGCATTGGCGGTCGGAATATAGATGGTGCCGGTATAGGCGTTGTTTGCTGTGGAAGCTCCGTTAGCTAGCACGGTCCGAACCACGTTGCCGTATGCCGACAGCTGGTTGTGAAAGGTCACGGTTGCCTTGCCGGCAAGGTACAAATCCCCGTTGGTGTGTACGGGGCCGGCGAAGTCCATCGCGGGGCCGGGGAAAAAGGAGAGATCGCTCTCCGAGAACACGCCAAACTGGAACACCGGAATCAGCGCCACCTGCGCGTTCCGAATCATGCTCACTTCCTGCCCGCCCGGAAAGTCCGCCGTCGCCAGCATGTTAACGGGAATGATCTGCGCATACAAACCCTGGTTCGGCCCGGACTGGACGTTTCCCCAGTTATATAATTGAGTAAACTGGGCTTGGGTCGGGCATGCCACCCCCAACGCACCTGGCGTCACCTGATACTCTTTCCAGGTGATTCCCGCGATGGCCGGCTCGTTGGCGGCCAAGCCGCCGAAAGCCGGTCCGCCCACGCCGCAGATTTGGCCGACATTTGGGGATTGCGCACTCTTGAACACGGTGGCCAGGTCGGAGGTCATTTTCTCGATGCCACCCTCGGCGCTGCGAAAAGAGGCGTTATTCTGCAGGTCGCTCCCGCCTACTTTGCCTTCGGTGTTGACCATCATCATCAACCCGATGGCGATCCCCGACAGCAACAACAACAACAGCAAGGACGCAATCAGCGTGAATCCTTTGGTGTGCAGTCTCGCGCTCTTCATACCGTAGCTCCCCATGGTGTCGCTCCCCATTGCCTCGCTCCCCATTGCCTCGCTCCCCATCGTTTCGTTTTCAGTCGTCTTACTCCTTCGCTATCTCCATCACTAGTTGCTAGGGAAGAATTGGATATTTGTTGCTGTACGTCAGATCTCGCGCGCTTACCGAAGTTTCCAAATCCAATCCCTGATAACCGCTCGTGCCGTGCAGCGTGCCGTTCATCGCCATGTGCAGAATGTTGATCTTGGTGATGTCGGTGGGGTTTAGCCCATTCGAAGCATGATCGTTGGCATCGCCGGAGCCGGGATTGGGCTGGTTCACCGCCGGCAGATTGGTGGTGTCGTTGTAGAGGTCATAGCTGAACTTCATGTAAACAATGCCGTCTGCTACCGGCATCGGAGTGTGTCCACTGATCTGTCGCATCAGTCGCGCCGGGCTGACCGTCTTGTCGATGTAATAGGTGATTACCAGAAGACGCACTGGGTTCGCTCCAGTAGCGTTCAGCGCCGCGCCGTTCAGGCCGGCGGTGGCGCCGGCGGCCGTCTGGTTCATACTCAGCGCATCGCTGTTGGCAAAGGGGACGATGTAGGTGGTTCCCACCGAATTTGTGCCCGTCGTAATGGTGCCCGCCGTGACTTCGCCCACTACTTGGGTGCCGTTCAAGGTCATCGAGACCAGATCGCCTGGCGTCAGCCCCAGCAGCGAATCGTTCACGGCTTGCGGCGTGGCCACGCCGCTCGGCAAGCAATTCGTCGGAGGAAAAGTCGGGACGACCCCATTTACCGGCGCGGTGGCCGGCCCGAAGGTCACGTGCCCCAAAGCCGACACGGTCGCCTGGTAGCAATTCAAGTAGAACGACGTGTCCGAGTACACCACCGTGACCGCATCGGTGGCGTTTGGGTTGCTCGAAAGCGTCGGCCCGAGAGTGTATCCCGGGATCAGCCCGTAGAGAGTTGGCGTTGTACCCTGCAAGGGATACGTCCCCGGGCTGGTGTTGCTGGCGCCGAGATAACACTTCGTCTGATCGCAGCCATACTCCGGAGTGATCGTGGAGGGCAGGGGGATCTGCGCGCCGTTGCCCAGGCCCGCGCCGGCTAGGCCCAGGTCCTTGATCAGCATGTCGGAGGCGGCCCGAAAATCCTGCTGCAACTCCGCCCGCTGCGAAACCGTCCAGGTCGCGCCCACCGCTTGGGTGTAAAGTTGCACCGCCGCGCCCAGCACCAGCGTGCCCAGCGCCACTGCGATAGTCATTTCCAGCAGGCTGAATCCACTCTCGCGCTTTGTCGATCGATCGCTCATAGCTCCCCTTCACTGGTACTGCGAAATGAACGAATTCACAATGTAGGTTTTCGGCTGGCGCGCCGTCGAAGTCGAGTACTGCATGGTGATCGTCACGCTGCGCAGCGAAGTGATCATGTTGTTATTCGCGTCGTACACCGGCGAAATCTGAATGGCGCGCTGATACCCTGTCAAAGGGATCTTCACATCGTCCGCGTCCCCATAGTTCCCATCGGGTCCTGGTTCTTCAAGCGTTTCCTCGCCTGCGTTCGAGTCATCCACCGTCCCAAAGATTCCGTCCGTTCCCGAGTTGTAGATCGGTTGAAATTGCGGACTGGTTGAGATGCCCACGAAGATGCCGCAGGGTGAGGGAGTGCTGGTGCAGTACTGGGTGCCCGAAGTATTCTGGATTGCGTCCCAGCTAATCTGCGACGTGTTGCGCGCGGTCACGATACTCTCGTACGCCTCGTTCGCCAGTTGCTTGGCGATCATGTCCTGCTGTGACGTCTGCGTCGAAGCCATGGCCAGCCCGAACACACCCAGCAGACTCACCAGTCCCACGGTCAGGATGACCATCGAGATCATGACTTCGATTAGCGAGAATCCGCTCTCCGCTTGCTTTCGCGCGCGAGCCTTCACGCCGCGCTCCATCATTGCCGTAGCCATTGATAGCCTCCTCCCGACTTGCCGTAGAGCCGCCATCCACGAATGCGGCCCGTCCCGCCCCACAGCGTGATTGCCCGCGAACTCATCAGATCTCCCGTCCGCGCGAGGTACACCACGCCTCCATCCCAAGTGCCCGGACAACTTCCGTCGTTGTTCGTGCCCGGTGCCCTCTGCGACGAACCATCCGGGCAAAAGTAAATCGTGGTGGCTCCTCCGGTGCCGACGCCGTTAACCGTCCAGCCAAAATCTATGGCCGTCGTCCCCGATCCATAGCCGTCTGGAACCGCCGTGGCGGCCGTGGGAAGCCCGGTTTGCGCGACGAACGACACGTCCGAAGGCAATTGATAGACCACCGTATTCTGATCGCCCTGAAATCCGGCCACCGTCGGCGTCACCGTGATCGTGTTGGGCGTGACGCTGTTGGAAAACGTCACCGAGTACGATGCCCGCTGCGCCACCGAGGTGTCGCGCGCCAGGCGCATCGCCGCCAGCGTCGTGTTATATGCATTGGTCACATGCTGCTGATTCAGCAGCGGAATGAGGCTGATGACCGAGACCACCGACACGATGATGGAAATCGCCAGCACCACCACCATTTCCAGCAAGGTGAAGCCGCTTTGCCGATGCCTGCGATGCACCGGATTTGGTTCCTGGCTTCTCATAAGCATTTGCCCATCCTGCGGCTCCCCGCTGCGTAAAACAAAATCGTCAGACAAACTCGTATAACTGGAATTCGTCAGCCCGATATCTTCCCGCGACCGTTTGCGGATCGCCGTACCGACACCTGACCGACTAACTCGATGGTAGGAACTGTTCCGTGACACGTCAAAGTACCGGGGTACACCGGCCATTCGCACACTGTCTCTTAGTAACGTAATTCCGGGAGAGTTACGATCGTGCCATGCGGCGCTCGCGTGCCAATGCTTCGTTTCGCCGCGTCCACGCCGCCATTCGGAATTGAGTCTGCTTCTGCTAATACGGCCTGCGCTCAAAGAGAATCCCACAAACGTTCTGACAGCTTACGCCCCGCTAAAGGAAATCGAAAGATGTCTAAAGTCTCAAAAGCGAGGAGAAAAGTAAGGACAAGGCCACCAGAAAGAAAGTCTAAATTGCATCCCATCGTGACGCAGGTAACTTGTCGTTGGCGCCGACTCTCACTTACCATGCTGTTACTATGGATCTACGCGCCCTAGTGGTGTGCCCGGATCAAGACTCAGCCACCTTGCTCATGCTCATCCTGTCCGAGATGGGGATGGCGGCCGAACTTACGCCTTCGATCTCCCGCGGATTAGAACTGCTCGACAGCCAGCGCTTCGATGCCATTGTCCTCGATTATCGCGCCGATCAGAGTTCCGAGGAATTCCTGGCGCGCTTGCGGCAGTCCGCCAAGAACCGCGCCAGCATGCTAATTGCCGTCGTCGATAGCGAGTTCAACGCCCGGCCCGTGTTCGGGCTTGGCGCCAACTTTGTTCTCTATCGCCCGCTCTCTTCCGAGCGCACCCGCATCAGTTTGCGCGCTGCCCGCGGCCTCATGCGCCGCGAACGCCGCCGCTCGCCCCGCAAGCCCGTCCATTCGACGGCCAACATCGCCTATCCCGGAGCGCCTGAACTGAACGCCGCCTTGACCGACCTCAGCGACGGCGGAACATCGTTCCACACCGCCAACCGCTTTCCGTCCGCATGCAAGGTTTATTTCGAGTTCGCTCTTCCCGGTCAGCAACAACTGGTGCGCTTGTCGGGTGAGCTGGCCTGGCAGGACGCGAGCGGGCGCACCGGAGTTCGTTTCCTCGACGTGCCCCAGGCTTCGCGCCGCCTCATGCAGACCTGGATTCAGCAGAATACTGGCCGCCCGGCGACCGGATTGCCGGCCCAGCCGTCCACAGGCCGGTCCTCTGAGGCTCAGTCGTCCGCGACCCAGTCTCGCTCCGAGCGCGAGTCGAAGTCCAAGTCAGCCGATTCCACACAACTCTCCAATGCCGGTAACCGCCGCGGAGAGCAACGTTTCGCCTGCAAACTGGGAGCGGAGGTCTACAGCCTCGGCACCAGCGTCCCCAATCGCTGCACCCTGTCCGATATTAGCGAGGGCGGTTGCTACGTTGAAATGCCAACCCCACTCTCCGGGCAGTGGGGCGTGGAGATTCTGGTCCGCACTGCCGACACGAAGTTGAGAATCAGGGGGCAGGTGCTGGCCACTCATCCCGGTTTTGGCATGGGCGTGCGCTTCATGTTCCGCGATTCCAGCGAGCGCGAAGAAATTCTGCGCCTGCTCGCAGTTCTCTCCACCGGTCCGGAACTAGACGAACAGCCCCGCTGACCGGGAGTTCCCATTCCACTGAGTTTGCAGTTTGCGGTTTGCAGGTATGACAGACGTTCAAGGCGCCGCTCCGCCTACGCCGGCTGCTTTTTCTCCGCCACTGCCCGCCGAAAATATTCCAGCGAAAGCTTCAACCCATTTTCCAAATCCACTTTCGGCTCCCATCCGAGCAGCCGCTTTGCTTTCGAAATATCTGGACATCGCTGCTTGGGGTCGTCCTGCGGCAGCGCTTCGAACTTGATCTGGCTCGCCGACCCCGTCGCCGCAATCACTTTACGCGCGCACTCCAGAATCGTGAACTCCGTTGGATTCCCAATATTCACGGGCCCATGTTCCGGTGATCGCGCCAGGCGCAAAATCCCATCCACCTCATCGCTGACGTAGCAGAAGCTGCGCGTCTGGCTGCCGTCGCCATACACCGTAAGATTTTCTCCCCGCAGCGCCTGCCACATAAAATTCGGAATCACCCGCCCGTCGTTGATCTGCATCCGCGGCCCGTACGTATTGAAGATGCGCAGAATGCGCGTGTCCACCTGGTGATAACGGTGATACGCCATGGTCACCGCTTCGGAAAACCGCTTCGCCTCGTCGTACACTGACCGCGGCCCGATCGGATTCACATTTCCCCAATACGCCTCCGTCTGCGGATGCACCAGCGGATCCCCGTAGCACTCCGATGTCGATGCCATCATGAACTTCGCGCCGCAACGCCGCGCCGTTTCCAGCGCCTCAAACGTTCCATACGACCCCACCCGCAGGGTTTCGATCCCGTGTGCGGCATAGTCCACCGGGCTCGCCGGACTGGCGAAGTGGAACACATAATCCAATGCGCCCCACTCACCGGGATTGCAAACATCTTTCTCCACAAATTCAAATCGCGAGTCGTTCCGCAGATGCTCAATGTTGGCCAGGCGCCCAGTTAGCAGATTATCGGCCGCGACCACCGCATAGCCCAGGCCTAGCAGCCCATCGCACAAATGCGATCCCAGAAAGCCTGCCCCTCCCGTGACCAGCGCACGTTTTGTGTTCACGGATTGCGTGTTCATGAGTTGCGTGTTCGCGATTTCACGCGCGCTCGCTTTTCTTAGGACGCGTCCCCGCCGTCAACTCCTCCGCCAACGCCGCCGGACGCCCCACACTGTAATAAGAGAACCCGTGCTCCACCATCACCGCCGGATCATACAGATTCCGCCCATCCAGCACGATCGGATACTTCACCAGCATGCGCAGACGTTCCAGATCAAGCGTCGCGAACTCTTCCCACTCCGTCAGGATCAGCAGCGCGTCCGCGCCTGTGGCCGCCTCATATGCATCCGAAGCGAACTCGACGCCCGATTTCAGTACTCCTTTCGCCCGCTCCATCGCAGCTGGATCGTAGGCGCAAATGCGGCAGCCCTCGCGCAGCAATTCCTGCACCAGCAACATTGCCGGAGACTCCCGAATATCGTCGGTCCCGCCCTTGAACGCCAGCCCCAACACGCCCAGTCGCTTGCCCCGGAAAGTCCACAGCACGCTCCGCACCTTGCGCAAAAACCGGTGGCGCTGATCTTCATTAATACGAATCACTTCTTCCAGCAGCCGGAAGTCGTATCCGTTCTCCTTCGCGACTGCCCGGAACGCCATCAGGTCTTTCGGAAAGCACGACCCTCCATAACCGATCCCCGGATTCAAGAATCGCGGTCCGATCCGCGAATCCGTCCCAATCCCGTCGCACACTTGCTGCACATTCGCCCCCACCGATTCGCAGACCGACGCCACCGCATTGATAAAAGAAATCTTCATCGCCAGGAATGCGTTGGAAGCGTGCTTGATCAGTTCCGCGCTCTGCGTACTGGTGACGATCAGCCGCGGCGCCGCTCTGCCCGAGGCCGCTTCCGGACGAGGAATCGCATCCCCGCGCCCGTAATACCATCCGCTCGTCAGCGGCCCGTAGATCTGGCGCATCACCTCCGCGGCCCGCTCGCTCTCCACTCCCACCACGATGCGGTCGGGATAGAGAAAATCCGTAACCGCCGTCCCCTCGCGCAGAAATTCCGGATTCGAAGCCACATCGAAGTGCGAGGGATCGGCCCCGTTCCTCAGGATGATGGTGCGGATCCACTGGCTCGTATACACCGGAACCGTGCTTTTCTCGACCACCACCTTATACCTGTCGACGCCTCCGGAAATTTCCCGCGCCACCGACTCGACATAGGAAAGATCGGCGTCCCCACTCTCGGTCGGCGGTGTCCCAACCGCGATGAACACGGCTTCGCTCTCTCGCGTTGCCGCCTGCAGGTCGCCGGAAAACTTGATGTGCTGTCCCCGGTGCCGCGCCAGCAGCTCGGGCAAAAATTTTTCATGAATCGGTACCTCGCCGTTCCTTAGTGCGGCGACTTTCTCCTCGTCGTTATCGACCAGGAGAACCTCGTGTCCCAAATCCGCAAAACACACTCCCGTCACCAACCCGACATATCCGGAACCGACCACTGTGATGCGCATAGCGAGCCTTCTCCTTGAATCTGTATTTGCACTTCCGGCTCGTCGGTGTGCACTTCATAATGTAGCAGCCTTGCCACCGTTGACAGCGTCTCTATTGTCAGAACCGTATCGACCGAACTCAGGAATGGGAATTCGAATCTCACAAAAAAATAGTACCGCCATCACCGCCCGGAAAGTCCGTGAGCCCAAGTATGGACCTCCCAAGGTAACCATCGCGCAGGGAAACGCCAGTTAACCCCTCCCCCGGAGAACAGTTAAACTACAAAGGCCGACTCTTCATGACGAGATTTGCTGCTATTTTGTTTTTGTGCGCGATGCCGCTCTTCTGCCAGAGCAATAGCGGCGAATTGCGCCTCAAAGTGACCGATCCGGCCGGTCTTGCAGTGAAAACCACAGTTCAGATCGCTAGCAAGGCGAACGGTTATCGAAATAATCTGGCAACGAGCGATGAGGGTCGCCTGGATGTGCAGCGCCTGCCTTACGGCATCTACCAGCTTGAAATCAAGCAGCCTGGGTTTGCGCAGATATCTGAATCTATCGATATTCATTCCTCGATTCCGGCCGAATACACAATCCAACTCGAGTTGCCTACGGTGAATCAGGCGGTGACTGTGAGCGCGGCCAATACGTTGATCAATCCCGATCAAGCTGGCGCTGTTAGTCAGATTGGTTCCGACCTCATCCAAAACCGGCTCAGTTCGATCCCGGGCCGTTCCCTGCAGGATCTGGTGAATTCGCAGCCCGGCTGGCTGTACGAGGGAAATGCCGTGCTCCATCCGCGCGGCTCGGAATATCAGACACAGTTTGTGGTCGATGGCGTCCCTCTGACAGACAATCGCTCGCCGAGCTTCGGACCCGCGATTGATGCGGACGATGTGCAATCGTTGACCATCTACACCGCCGGCATCCCAGCGGAATATGGCCGAAAAATGGGGGGCGTCATCGAGGTCAACACGCTGCAGGATTCGCAGCCGGGATTGCATGGACAGTTAGCCCTTTCCGGAGGCAGTTTTAATACGGCCGGGGTTTCCGCCTCGGGGCAATATTCTTGGGGAAAGAATATCTTTGGCGCCAGCGCCAGTGGCAGCATGACGGATCACTATCTGAATCCCGTGGTTCCGCAGAACTACACGAATACAGGCACGCTGGGTGACTTTTCGGTGAATTACGAGCGCGACTTAACCACGAAGGACCGTTTGCGGTTCATCGTTCGCCACGAGCTTTCGCGCTATGAACTTCCGAACGAACAAGTGCAGCAGGCGAACGGCCAGATCCAGACGGCAGACAACATCGAGACGATGGGAATCGCCTCGTATCAGCACACCTTCTCGTCCAATGCCTTGACCGATTTCCGAACAATGGTGCGGGACAACGAGATTGGTTTCAACTCCAACCCAGATTCGACTCCCATTGAAGTCTTCCAGCAAAATTTCTTCCGCGAAGCATACTTCAGGGGGACTACCACCGTCACTCGTGGGCGGAATGAGTGGAAGTTTGGGTTCGAATCGGACAACACGTTTTTGAACGAAAATTTCCGCTACCACATTACCGACCAAAGCCAATTTGACCCCGACACTCCGCCCGACTTCAGCTTTCTCGCCAATCGGCCTGACCTCGAGCAATCCGCATTTGTGCAGGATCAGATCCGTCTGAAGAATGTGACCATCAACATCGGGCTGCGTTGGGACCACTATCAGCTCTTGCTAAACCGGCATGGAGTGCAGCCGCGCTTCTCAGTCTCGCGGTATTTCCCAGCGGCCGATCTTCTGGTGCATTTCTCCTATGACCGAGTTTTTCAGACACCGTCCTTCGAGAACATTCTGCTTTCGAGTTCAATTGCGGCTGAGTCCATCAATCCAATGAGTGTTCTGCGGCTGGTGGAACCTTCCGAGGGGAACTACTACGAAGCGGGCTTGACGAAGGTGTTCCACGGCAAGATCAGACTGGACACGAACTATTTTCGGCGTCTTGTAGCCAACTATGCGGATGACGACCAGGTCGCTAACACGACGATCAGTTTTCCGGTTGCATTCGGGAAGGCCGTCATCTATGGCGCGGAAGCGAAGATCGATCTTCCCGAGTGGCACCGTTTTTCGGGCTTCCTGAGCTATTCCTATACCCTTGGACAAGCCTGGTTTCCCGTAGCGGGTGGCTTGTTCTTAGGCGATGACGTTCAAGGATTGCTGCCGAGCGGCCACTTTCCAGATTCGCAGGACCAGCGCAACACGGTTCGCGGACGCCTTCGCTACCAACTGAAGCCGCGCTTCTGGATTGCGGGCGGAGTCCAGTTTGACAGCGGCTTGCCATTTGACTTTCAGTGCGATCCAACTTTAACTCTTGAACAATGCATCTACGGGCCAGGTGGGCCGGCCCAGACCTACGGACAGGCCGTCGTGAATCGTATCAACTTTGCCCGAGGCCGCATCTATCCCGCTTTTCAGGTCAATGCCTCTGCGGGCGCGGATGTTTATAAGTCGGACCGCATGACTATGCGATTCCAGATTGATGGACAGAACCTTGCCAATGTTCTTAACGTCATCGACTTCGGCGGTCTCTTCTCCGGCAACGCCATCGGACCGTCGCGCAGCGCAGCCCTGCGCCTTACTTCTACCTTCTAGCGCGTCGCGAGCGATTACAAACCACACGTTCACGACAATTCCCAGTTGCATATCGCCCCAACCCGAGTGTAAAGTCGCCGATACGGCGGCGCTGTGCACGGCGTCCGGTCGTGCGGATGGCGCCACCCGCGGAAGGGGGATTGGCAATGCCCACAGCGATTCCACTCCACGTCAACGGTCAGGCAACACGAGTGACGGTCGATGATCCCGACATGCCGTTGCTCTATGCGCTGCGCGACAACCTGGGACTGCACGGGCCGCGCTTTGGCTGTGGCGTCGGGCAGTGCGGATCATGCACCGTACATCTTGACGGCAGGCCGGTGCGCTCCTGCGTGACGCCGCTCTCGGCCGTCGGCAAGAAAAAGATTGTGACCCTGGAAGGCTTGGGCACAACCGACAAGCTGCATCCTGTCCAGAAAGCATTCATCGAAGAGCAGGCCGCGCAATGCGGCTACTGCATCAATGGCATGATCATGGAAGCGGCCGCCCTTCTCGCTTCGAACAAGAAACCCAGCGATGCTCAGATCAAACAGGCGCTCACCCACAATTTGTGCCGTTGCGGTACCCACCTGCGCATCATGCGCGCCGTCAAGCGCGCATCTGCTGGCGTGTGAAGGGAGGACGACCATGTTGTTCGCAAAGCCAAACCGCCGCGACTTCTTGAAGGGCACTGGCATCCTGATCGTTAGCTTCTCCCTGCCCGCACTGACGAAGACGGCGTTCTCCCAGAGCGGAACTTCGGCAAATAAAAAGACCGTTGCACTCGACGATGTGGATGCCTTCCTGGCGATCGACCCCACCGGCGGTGTGACGCTCTATTCCGGCAAGGTCGATCTGGGCACTGGCATCGGCACGGCGTTGACCCAGATCGTGGCCGAGGAACTGGACGTCCCATTCGCGCGCGTGCACGTCATTGAGGGAGACACTGCCCTGACGCCCGCGCAGGGCAAGACCTGGGGCAGCCTCTCGATCCAAAACGGTGGCATGCAGATCCGCCAGGCTGCCGGCACCGCGCGTCACGCCTTGCTGCAGGAAGCGGCCAAACAGCTCGGAGTGCCAGCCGAGGATCTCATAGTCGAGCAGGGCACAGTGCGGTCGCGCAGCGGCGGCACGCAAGTCACCTACGGCGAGCTGATTGGCGGCAAAACATTTTCACTGAAGCTGGACAAGCAGGCGCCGCTCAAGGACCCCGCGACGTACAAGATCGTGGGGCAGCCAGTTCCCCGCTTCGACATCCCGGAAAAGATGACGGGCCAGTTCACCTACATGCAGGATTTCAAGGTGCCCGGGATGCTGCACGGCCGTGTCGTGCGGCCGACGGCCATCGGCGCCACTTTGCTGAACGTTGATGAGGGCTCGGTCAAAGACGTTCCGGGCCTGGTCAAGGTTGTGCGCCAAGGCAATTTCCTCGGCGTGGTGGCCGAGAGCGAGTGGGGCGCCGTCCGGGCGGCGCAGAAACTTAAGGCGAACTGGTCGAACTGGGAAGGCCTGCCGGAGCAAAGCAAACTGTGGGAGCATATCCGTGCCACCAAGGTCAACAAGGACGATGTCACCAGCAACGTCGGCAACGCCGAGCCGGCGCTCGAACAGGCCGCCAAACGGCTCAGCGCGACCTACAACTTTGCCATCCACACGCACGGCTCCATCGGGCCTTCCTGCGCTGTTGCGGAAATCAAGGACGGCAAACTCACCTGCTGGTCCTCCAGCCAGGGGACGCACGATCTGCGCCAGCAGCTCGCGGCCATGCTCTCCATGCCGGACACCGACGTGCGCGCTATCTATGTCGAAGGCTCCGGGTGTTACGGCCGCAACGGCCACGAAGACGCGGCCGCCGACGCCGTCTTGCTGGCGCGCGCCGTGGAGCGGCCGGTACGCGTGCAGTGGATGCGCGACGACGAGCATGGCTGGGACCCGAAAGGGCCGCCGACGCTGATGGACCTCCAAGCAGGGCTTGACGCGAACGGCAATGTCGTCGCCTGGTATTCCCAGGTCTACGTCCCTGAAAGCGCGGCCGGGAGTGTCAATGTCAAGCTGGTGGCAGCGGAACTGGCAGGCCTGCCGCATGAGACCGGAATGGTTCCCGGCAACATCATCCAAAACACGGCCATACCCTACACGTTCCCCAACGTGCGCACGGTAGCGCACCGGCTGGCTGAAACCCCGTTCCGTCCGTCTTGGATTCGCGCCCCGGGACGCATGCAGAACACCTTCGGCAATGAATCGTTCATGGATGAGCTTGCCGCGGCGGTTGGCGCCGATCCACTGGAGTTCCGGCTGCGTTACCTGAACGATCCGCGCGGTGTAGAGCTGCTGAAGCGCCTAGCCAGCTTCGCCCAGTGGCAGAGCCGCAAGTCGCCGAAGCAAAAGAGCGGCGACGTGGCCACCGGCCGCGGCCTTACCTACATCAAGTATGAGCTCGCTCGTACCTATGTAGGGGCGGTCGCCGACGTGGAGGTGAACCGCAAGAGCGGCGAAATCCGCGTCAAGCATTTTGCCGTCGTGCAGGATTGCGGCCAGATCATCAACCCCGACGGCGTCAAGAACCAGGTCGAAGGCAACGTGACGCAGACCGTCAGCCGCGTACTGAAGGAGGAAGTCACGTTCGACCGCTCGCGGGTGACCAGCCTCAACTGGGCAAGCTACCCGATCTTGACCTTCCCGGAGATGCCGGACGTGGACATCGAGCTGATCGACCGGCCAGTGGAGAAGCCCTGGGGCGTGGGCGAGCCGTCCGCTGCCGTCGTGCCCTCCGCTATTTCGAACGCAGTGTTCGATGCGGTGGGAGTGCGTCTGCGCTCGGTGCCCTTCACTCCGGCTAAGGTGCGTGCCGCTATCCAGAGTGCCTGAGGTACGAAGTCTGGCCAGCTAAGGCGGGTGTATACTCAGCCGGACCTGGGAGCCAAATTAAGTCTCCCGGAAGAGTGGGGGCTTCGCAATGCAACTTGATGCTCGGTCTGGCGCACCGTTGACGCCTGCAATTGTCTTCGAGAATCTCCAAGCCTTTCAACGGACCTTCGCGCTGAAGGCGGCTATCGAGTTGGACGTGTTCCGCGCCGTGGGCCAGGGGCCGGGCGATGTGTCCTCGATCGCTCGCCACGCCTCGGCCTCGGAGCGCGGCATTCGCATTCTGTGCGACTTCCTCGTCGTCTCTGGACTTCTCCAAAAGGTGGACGGACACTACCGGCACACGCCGTCCAGTGCGGCATTCCTGGACCCCAGTTCGCCGGCCTGCCTGGCTTCGATTGTTCGTTTCCTGTCGCTTCCGGCACTGCGCGAGCCCTATGAACATCTCGCCGACATCGTGCGGAAAGGCAGGACCGTGCTGCCGGGCGAAGGCTCGGTGGAACCCGAGAACCCGATCTGGGTGGAGTTTGCGCAAAGCATGGCTCCCATGATGGCACCCTTGGCCGGGCCGTTGGGGGCCATCGTGCTGGAAGGCCGCACCGGACCGATGCGCGTCCTGGACATCGCCGCCGGCCACGGACTGTTCGGCATCGAAATCGCCAAGCAAAACCCGCAGGCGCATGTGACCGGGCTGGACTGGGCGCCGGTGTTGAGGGTGGCACTCGAAAACGCGCGCAAGGCTGGCGTGCACGACCGCTACGACATGCTGCCGGGCAGCGCATTTGACGTGCCGTTCGGCGGTCCGTACGACACGGTGCTCCTGACCAATTTCCTGCATCACTTCGATGTGGAGACCTGTGTCGGCCTGCTGAAGAAAGTCCGCGGCTCGCTCAAGCCCGGCGGATGTGCAGCGACGCTGGAGTTCGTGCCCAATGAAGACCGCGTCTCGCCCCCGATGCCCGCAGCCTTCAGTATGACCATGCTGACCTCAACCGCGGCCGGAGATGCGTACACCTACCGCGAACTGTCAGATATGCACACCAAGGCCGGTTTCAGTGGTGTGAGGGCCCATCCCATCCCGATGAGCCCGCACACCATCGTAATGGCGCGGGCCTAGGGAGGCATTTGGCATCCTCTTGAATGTTTCCTGATTATTTTTTCCTGAATGAGCTACTCGGACGTGATTCTTCGAGTTTGCGATGTCAGCGGAATCGCTTGATAATGGCCTGATCGTCAGGCACCCGCTCATGAAGAAATCTTCGCGAAAGGCTCGCATCCGCACGGGAAAACCAGATTGGCTTTCAACCCATCTCTCTGCCCGCGAAGACCGGCGCCGCCCTCGCTTCTCCCGAGAGCTCTCCGTGCTTTACGAGGACGATGCCGTGGTCGTTCTCGACAAACCAGCCGGACTTCTGGCTGTGCCGGTTAAGGGCTCCGATACTCCCTCCGCCTTGTCTCTGCTTGTCGCAAAACTCAAACTGAAGAGACAACGAGCCTTGGTCGTGCATCGCATCGATCGTTTTGCTTCCGGGGCTCTGCTGTTTGCCAAGACCGGTCCGGATCGAGATGTGTTGGTGCAACAGTTTCTCGCTCATACTCCCGTAAGGAAATATCTCGCGGTCCTGCGCGGCCGTCTCGGCGGTGAGGCAGGGACGCTCGTGCATTATTTTCGACGGGAAGGAATGTTCCAACAGTTGCGCACGGCGAGAGACCCGCGGGCGGCTCGTGCCGAACTTCGATATTCCGTCGAACGCCTTTTTGCGGATGCTTCGCTCGTCCGGGTTGAGCTGGTGACAGGATTGCAGAATCAGATCCGAGCGCAATTTTCGGCGATCGGCCACCCGGTTATCGGCGATAGGAAATATCACCGGGCAGAATCGTCGGAGCCGCTGATTGCTCGCGTCGCTCTTCATGCCGTGTATCTTGAGTTTGTCCATCCGCGCTCGGGGAAGAGCGTCGCGATCGACTGCAAACTCCCCCCGGATTTTCAGCATTTGGTCCGAGAATTATCGCGATCAAGCCGTGCGGGCCGATGATGATACCAGGATGATGCGCGATGGGGATGGCTTCCGGAAGAGTCGTTGAAGCTGCTGGGTACGGACCATCCCTAGGCGCGCGGGGAGAACATCGAAGGGCCGCGGACCTATACGACCGTCGACCATCCATTTGAGACAAAGCTCACAGACCGTTAGAACGAATAGCGGTATTCGAGCCGGACTATGTGCTCGTACCAAACCTCGTGCGTCAACGCTTGCCCGAACCCCACGTAGATGGAATTGTGTCTGCCAAATGAGGTGCGTGCTCCAATCTTGAGATTGACAATATTGGTGCCGCTGGCATCGGCCGGATTCGGGAGGGCGCTGGCAAGTGTCTCGAGGCCGCCGAGAACGCGCCATCCAAACAACTCGACCACGGGTGCAAACTTAATGTTCTCGCGATTCACTAGTTTATAGCTTGGCCCGATGCCATAGAAGAAGATGTCGCCGGCAAAGTTGGCACCCTTGCTCGTGGTGGATCCGTTAATCGGATGCCATCCCCCGATCTGGGACTCGACCGCCCACCGCTCGGAAAGTCGCTGATAGTACAACAGCGAGGGCTCGATACTGTAGTGGGCCGTGCCCAATCCTCGAGAACCATCCCCGGACGGGAAGTAAGCTTTGAATTGGAAGGTCAGCGAGTGATTGGAAGAGGCGGTCACGGCCAGCTTAAATCCGGCCCGAACATCGCTAATTCCCGACTGGTTCGAGAAAGAAGGAAGTCCTGTATGCATGCCTTGCGCGACATCTCCTGTGCCGGGAATAAAACTCTGTGGCTGAATCCAACGGATCGGGACTTCGGTGAAGAACGAGAAGCGGCGGATCGGAGCATATTCCACCTGAAAATAGAGTTGCTGAAAATTTATGTTATTCGCGGCGCCGGGCCTCGGCCCCGGCCCGCCGGGATTGCAACCGCATTGCGGGTAAAAGAACTCCGCGCGATCGGGAGCATTGTCTTTGAAGCCCGCGTCGAAGCGAATTCGAACCTGCGAACCGACGATGGCGTCGTCAACGTAGCCGACCATGCTGCCCTCAAGGGGCGGCCCGGAGGGCTCCGTAGCCGGCGCCGTTTTCTGGCTCTGAGTCGGTTGGCTGGTTTGCGGCGGCTGCGGATCCGGCTGCGACTCAGCCACAGACGGGGATGTTGCGCTCGCACCGGACATCATGGAGTCCGCCGAGCCTCCCGTCGAAGAAGCATCTCCCAGCAGCGAGGCGCCCGGTCCCGGCTGCTCCTTCATCCGACTCAAGCCCGTCTGCTGCGCGATCAGCATTATTGGCAAAAAGACAACAGAAATTAGGATCAGCCTTCTCATGGTTCGTCTCCTTGCAGAGTCTTTGTTCCCCTGATTTGTGTTCAGAGATGCAAGCCATGTCGCAGCCCCCACGAACTGCGGCCGAGCCCGGCTTCAGACTCGCCTCCGGCCTGCTCAATTTGATTGCCGCCAAGGTTAGCATACTAACGTGGAATTCGGGATAGTGATGAAGGTGCGCTTTCAGTTGGCTCTCAAACATCGCAAGCCGGCTGAGATTCCGCTAGCGATTCTTTTGACCGCTGGCGTTCAGGCGCTCGCGAACGTCACGAGCTTTATCTCGTTCCCTGGCCAGCGAAGAAGAAGCAGCAGGCGTGGCTAATTCTTCGAAGAGAGTGAGCGCCTGTTGATTTCTCTGCTTTGCCGGCTCTATCTGTTTTTCATTCAACAGCAAGATTGCCATGTTGTCATAAAATCGCGCCAGTTCCATCTTGTATTCCCGATTGCCGGGTTCTTTCTTGCAAAGGCCCTCGAGAATCGTAATGGCGCGTTCGTACAACTGTGCGGCCTCCGGCATTCGCCTCTCGTGTGCCAGCAAGTTAGCAAGGTTGTTGTAGGCGCGGGCCAAGTCCTGCGACGGTGGCGGATTTTTGTTTCCGGCCGAGGCATCGAGGTTCTTCTCCGCTAACGGCTCCAGCAGCGCAACCGCCTGGCGGAAGTCCGATTCCGAATGGTTGAGATCTGTGCTGTAACGGAGGATGCCGCGGTTGTAGTAGGTGCGGGCCAGTTCCTGCTGATAGCTGGAATTCCCTGGCATCTGGTGCACCAGTTCCTGCTGCAGGCGTAAGGCGTTGTCATATTCGTTTTCCGCATCCGCGCGGGTATACGGCACGGGCTTCTGCGCTTCTTCCAGCCAATTCCTCAGGGTCTCGCCCAACCAGTTATAGGAGTAGGCCTCGGCTTGCCGGTAATCGGGATTGTCGGGATGCTGCTTGGCCAGGCTCTCCAACCCGGTTATCGCCAATTGGTACTCATTCACTGCGTCTTGGTACTTCCCCAGCAAACGATTGATATCACCCAATCGAGTGCGCGTTCGTGCCGTTTCCAGGCGAAATTGCTCGTTGCCGGGGTTCTGCTTGCTTAAATAGTTGACATAGAAATCCTTTGCCTTCTCCAACAGGCCTTGACGGAATTCCTCCATCTGCGGAGTGTCCGCCGCTTCGCGCGCCTGCTGGCTGCCGGCCGATGATAAGCTCTCATCCACCGCGGTCTTGGCTAGCTGCAGATTGGCTTCAGCACGGCGCTTTTCGCTCCAGGCGAAAAAAGCCAGGGACACAGCAATCACCAGCATGATTCCGAGGACCGCAGCCGCCCATTGGACATGCCTCAGCTTTCTCTTTCGTTCCTGTTCCCGTTCGGCCTCAAACCGCGCTCGTTCTTTCTCACTGCGATTTAGAAACTCCATCGCCCGTGCGAAGGACGAGTCGTAACGCTGCGCCCAAGCCTCGGTGGGGTGGTTTTGCCGTCTCCACCGGAGGCCAAGCTCAAGTTCGGGGTTATGCCAAAGACCCGCCGTGCCTTCCGCAAACCAGGCGGAAGCCTGCGAGAGCCGCGCATAGACCTGGGCGGATGCCCGCTCTTCTTCCGCCCATGCGATCAAGCGGATCCAGCAGCGCATAAGACTCTCGTGTGACAAATCGACAATCGATCGGGACTCGAGCAATGTTGCTGCCGGCGGCATCAGAAAACTCCGGCCGGGCCGTCGAAAAATCTCAACGATCTGGATCACTTCCGGCTCTGACGCTTCGCAAATAGCAGAGAGTTCCCTTATGGAGGTGGGCCGCCGGATGCCTCGGGGATCCGAAAAGGTGTCGGTCAGGGCCTTGAATATTTGTTCCGCAATCTTGCGGTGGGCGTCGGAATTGGTCTCGAGGAAGGCCTCCTCGGCGTGCAGCGATAAGGCTTGCTGCAAGGTGCCAACCGCTTCGTAGTCGGCGATGTCGATGGGCTCATCGTGATTCCGATGCTCGCTCCGATGGCGTTCCCAATGGTCCCAGGTTCGCATTAGGGCATGCTGCAATACGGGAAGCTGGTCCTGATTGTCTCCCAAGTCGTTCAGCAAACGTAGAACCAGGCGCGGGGCGATCTCGCCGCGTGCGACCGCAATCGGGCCGGTAATAGCGGAACGCAGCTCGTCGCGAGTCATGCGCGGAACCAGGTACTGACCTGCATTGACGGCCTCCGGCAGACCCGGGAACTCCATGCAGTCGCCGATAAAGTCTGAGCGCATGGTCAGCACAACGTAGATCGGAGCCTCCGGCTGGCGGGTCGCTTCCAACAGCAGCTTGACAAAGGCCACGGCTTCATCCCGGGAGTTCTCAATCTGGCGGCTGCGCCGGAAGCGGAACAGTTCCTCGAATTGGTCGACGATCACGAGCAGGTTGTCTTCGGGAGGAATTCTCGCCTGGCGCACCGCGTCCACCAGGCCCCGAGTACTGCGCCGCAGGGTTGCTTCCAGCAACACGCGGTTGGTGCTCGCCATCTCTCCCTCGGTTCCCAACACTCCGGGTTGGTTGAGTGCCCCGGCCAGGTGACCGATCGGATCCTCCCCGGGCCGGAGCATCGCAACCCGCCAGGTCGAGCCGGCACTTACCATGAAACCGCTGTACAGAGAGGGGATCAGACCGGAGCGCACCAACGACGATTTCCCGCTGCCGGAAGTGCCCACCACCGATAAAAATCGGCTGGCACGGAGGCGCCGCAACAGTTCGTCGATCTCCTTTTCACGGCCGAAAAAGAGATGATCCTCGTCGGGCTCGAAGGGACGAAGGCCCGGGAAAGGATTAAACGGTAATCCAGGTGGCATCAACCCTTCCTCTTAGCCTTTGAGGCTAGAGATCAATGGCTGCAATGGCTCAGGGGAAAATCCCTCCCACTGCGGGATCACCAGCGCCTCGTGCGTTCGGAAGCGCTCCTTGTCAGGTGTTCTCGGAGGCACCAGGGAAATGGCCACGCTGGGTAACGGCTTGCTGCGCCCATAACCGGGGCTCTTCTGCACTTCCCGCAGCTTTCGACGCAGCCAGCATTCGTTGCCTGAGCCATAAATAATCAGGACGCCGTCGCAACTCCGCAGGTTCTCTTCGTGATCTTCGCGAATCTCCGCCTCGTCGCCCTCGAACACCGGACGGAGGATTTCAAATTTTTGCTCGAACAAAAAATCTTCCCAAGGCGAAGCGATGAGCGCGTCCCGCTGATCGTAGATGAGGTAGAGCCGCGCGTGCTCGCGGCCTGCAACCACTGAAGTGCTTGGTCGGGGCGGTTCGAAAGCGGGCGCCGGTGTGGGCTTTTGAGCATCCTTCAGCCGCTCGTCGATCACGGTCCTCAGATCCTCGAGAAAGGTCTCCAGCAAGTCCGCTCCCTTTTGAATTCGGGGATCCATTCGCAGCTGCTCAATGACCTTTCGTTGGCGTTCATCTTCTACCTGCAGGCCGGGAGGAATCCACAGCAGGCGCGAAAAATCGTTCTGGCTACTTCTTTCGATCGCGAGTTCGTTTTGAATCTCCAGCAGCGACTGAACACCTCCTTCAGGGACGAGGCTGAAATTCTTGCCGATCAAGTGAATCGACATCCGGCATTGCGCCAGATCGCGGCGAACCGCCTCCTTCACTTCCGATTCGACGTGCGGTAGTGGACCGGCGGGAAGCACGGTATAACCGTGCTGCAACAGATCTCTTTTGATGACTTCGCGCTGCTCCCTGAGATCGAAAGTGGTTTCCGCCAAAAAAACGGCTTTGCCGGCCTTATCAGCGGTCGGAACGACCGCCGTTCCGGAGGGCGACAACATCTCGAGCAGGCAGCAGATATCGTGGGCCAAGTCATCCAGCCGCATCCAGAAATCCCTTTGTGCCTCGGGCCCGAATACTTCGTCCAATTCGCGCACTCTTCCTGTGTCCGGATCGATGTTAAAGAACTGATAGCCCAACATGGACCCCAGCTTGGGGGGGTGTAATTCCAAGGGCACGGGGGTCTTTAGCACCTTAAAGATGCGGGCCTTATTGCGAAAATGGACGCCACCCTGCGCTTCCGCCGCTTTCCAGAATTCTTCGAGTTCCCTACGCGCCCATTCGGATTTAACGTAGCGAGGCGAGACCACCGATATCAGAGAGGCCACACGGCGGAGTCGCTCCATCAGCGTCTCGCCAAAAGCGTCGTTGCCTTGCAGCTTAGGATCGCGCCAGATTTCAGGTGGTTTGCCGAGGAGCTGTCCAACCCGGATTTCCAGCGCCCGATGCAAGTTCGTGACCCACCCTTTGCGCCCTTCAATCAGCTCCACATTATCCAAGTGTGCGTAGCTGATGAACGCATCCCCCTGAAAGTTCATGATTTACTCCAATTGAACGGTGATAGACGGCAGCTGCCAGTCGCGCTAAGTGAATCGAGAAAATGAGTCATGTCAGTGTCAACCAATTCGCGGTCCGAAATGCAACTCCACGATTTGAGTCTTATATTCCAAGCCAAAGCGATTAGCAAGTCTTCGCACCACAATGTCATAGACGCTCTTCGGCCACCGTCTTGCGGCGCAGCAAGACAGCCGCGGCCAGCTAAGGAGCCCTTCCGACACCCCCGCAGGCTAATCTGCCTCGCCAATCCTACTGCTATTGCCACAGCGAGAATAGGATAGTAGGTTTACCGGAACGGAGGTCCAGCGATGGCTCATGACGTTTTCATCAGTTATGCGAAGGAAGACAAAATTGTCGCCGACGCGGTTTGCGCGACGCTTGAGTCGCACGCCGTCCGCTGTTGGATCGCTCCGCGCGACGTGCTCCCGGGCGTACCCTACGGCGAGGCGATCATTGATGCGATTCGCGGCTGCCGCATCATGATTTTGGTCTTCTCCTCAAAATCGAATACCTCTCCCCACATCCCGAAGGAGATCGAAAGAGCCGTCAGCGCGGGCGTGGCCGTGATTCCGTTTCGTATCGAAGACGTGTTGCCCGGCAAGTCCCTCGACTACTTCATTGGCAGCGTCCACTGGCTCGATGCGCTCACTCGACCCCTCGAACAGCATCTCGAGCGGCTGGTACAGAACGTGCAAACGCTTCTTTCGCGAGACACCGCGGTAATCGAACCAAAAAAATCATCGGCAATTGCAGCGCCGGCCTCATCGGTCGCGTCAAGCCCCGTGCGCCCTCCGTGGCTCTATGCTGCGTTGGGTATCATGGCACTTCTCGTGATCGTGTTTGCTATTCTGTTATTCGCCCGGAAGCCATCCAAAACCGCGCAGATTGCTCCGGCAGCGGTCAACTCGACACCTGCTGCGGCCAGCGAACCGCCTCCCGCGGTTGCATCCCAACCGAGCGGAATATCGAGCGCAGGCAGCAGCGAGGCTGCCGTTGCGTCGAAACCGGCCGCCCCGGCCGCCGCGCGAAAAGAACCTAAGAATGCAGTCCATGATACCGCTCGCGTTCCTGCGAAGCCTGAAACTCCAGCTTCGCACGCTGCAGCCCCCTCAACCTCAGCCGAGGATCTCTTTGATCAAGGCCTTTCCGCGTATAGGGCCAAACAGTTTTCGCAGGCCGCGGAACTTTACCGGAAGGCTTGCGATGGCGGCGAACGCAAAGGATGCCACGATCTTGGCTTGATTTACTACCGCGGTGAAGGAATGGCGAAGGATCTGAATCGCGCCGCCGGTTTTTTCAAGCGCGCCTGTGACGCAGGCGGTACCGGCGGATGCCTGGATCTCGGATTGATGTACTTGCGAGGTGAAGGCGTGCCCAAGGATCTGAATCGCGCTTCCGACTTGTACAAGCGTGCGTGTGATGCGGGCGCTCCGCCTGGATGCACCGACCTTGGCCGGATGTACCACGACGGTGAGGGAGTGGCAAAAGATCTAAATCGCGCCGCCGATCTTTTCAAGCGCGCCTGTGACGCAGGCGGTGCAATCGGATGCCTGGATCTGGGCACGATGTACAGGCGAGGTGAAGGCGTGCCCAAGGACCTGAATCGTGCCGCCGATCTCTTCAAGAAAGCGTGCGAGGCGGGCGTTAACCGTGGATGCGAAAACCTCGCCACCTTGAAGAAGTAACTCCCACCTGACGGGGGGATTGGGGCGCTTGCGATGTCCTAAGTCAGCTTGGGTGGGTCGCCGTCGTGCGACGCAGGACGACGTAGGTCGGAAAGGTTCCGTACTTTTTTGCCATCGAAGTTTGACCCACGTAATCGCAGCGAAACCCCTTCACCCCTTCCGCGGCCGCAAGGGCGGCGAATGTCTGACTGGCATAAACTTGACCCGTTGGAGTGATCGGTTCGATGCGCGCCGCCCGGCTGACATTGGCTCCGATGTAGGTGATGCGCTCGGTCACGGGATCGCGACAGGAATAGACTAGTCCGGCGTGCAGGCCAATGCGAAGGTTTAAACCCGGCAGACCATGCTTTACCCAGTCGGTGTTGCGGACGGCGTCACGTAGATCGAGAGCGAATTCACCGGCATGCCGAACATTCGAGAAAACAAAGTAAAGGCCGTCACCCCAGGTGTTCTTGGTCAGAGGGCGATGCGCTGATTCTGCTGCTAGTCTGCCGGCAAGTCCAAGAAAGTACTGAGCAAATAAAGGGACCTCTGCATCGGTAAGTTTACTGAATCCCTCCGCATCCGCAAAAAGTAAGGCTCGGATTTCCGGAGCAAATTCAGATGAGGAGTCGCTGGCCTTGTTCGACGCGGTCGTAAGAGATGCAGCGGCCTGTTCAGAGATGTTGGGACACTCGCGGCGAAGAATCTCCTCCAAATTTATGACTTCCACGTGAAGACCAAGTTGCCGCCAGCGCTCCACTGTGCCTGCGGTGCCCCCTAATCCCGTTCCCGACTTACCGTCCCATACGGCTACGGGCACAAGTTTAGTTTCGAGTTGCTCGGCGCGAACGCTGGCCAATCCATGAAGCATCAGATTGGCAAACTCGTAGGAGATGCCACCACCCATCTGGGACTGCCTTGAAAGTTCCTGAGTATCCATCGCCCGTGCGACTACATTGTCGAGTCGTTTTAACCAGTCGCTGCCTCGAACAATTTCGACACTGTCCTTTATAAAACGCTCCTTCTCATAGGGCAGGATCACGTGACTTTCGCCCTTCCTCTCCGCCATAACTTCGTGGAAAAGGATGTCGGAGCCGCAGGCTCCGGAGGCATAGCCAAAGCCAGCGTTCAATTTGTTTAGACATTGCCGGATAGCGTCCTTCACCATCGGTTCGAGCCTCGGCGGGAATCGCGCACCGGGTCGGTCGTCCCGATCGACCATATGGCCGGTGAAGACCACCACACTGGGAAATCGAAACAGTTGCTCGATGCGTCCTCCACCTTCATCCGGGGCAAGACATTGCATCAGCAAACGAGCATTGTGACGGGTAGATTGCAAGCTCCCCCAATCTCCGCGTCCTAGCTCTACGGCTTGGCCGTACCAGCTTTCGGCTTCCGGCCAGTCTTCTAACAGAAGTGCCGCTTCTCCCAAGGTCGAAACGAGCCAGTAGCGCTCGCTGTTCGACTCTGCGAGCTCCGGGAGCCTCTGGCGGCATTGGTCACTGACTAGGCGGGCTAAGGCGGCGGCAGACTCTCGCTCTCCCAGCAAGAGCGCGAGTGTGGCCGCATTGATGGCGCTCCAGTAGCCCCCGTTCGTCTCATATCCCTCCGAATAGATTTCATACGCCCGGCGCAAGTGCTGATTTGATTTGGAGGCATCCCCTTCTTCACGGGCAAGATCTTTGTGCGTGCGTGCGAGCAGGCCGAGAGTTTCCTCATCCCGGTGCCCTTCTTCATACAGATGCTCAAGCACGATATTTGCGGGCCCGGCCGCGCCACTCCGGGCCAGGGCTAGCGCCAGAAGCTGACGCAGACGCAGGTCCTGGGGAAAGGACTTCATGCCTTCAGCGACCACGTCGTAGGCCACCAAAGGTTCGCCCAGCTTAAGTATTCTCTCGCCAAGTAGCCGGTACGGTTCCGGATTTACGGACCAATCCTCGGGATCATGCGCACGCCAGAGCCCTTGCAACAGAGCGAGGTCTGGTTGGGAGCCATCTCTAAGTAGTTGCAATATGCTGGTGAACCCTCTTCCTGAACCAGGCGAAGTCCCTTCCGAGGAAATGCGCGGGCCCGCCGGCGCCTGAATCGTGTAGCCCATTGCCAACAAGGCTTTGATGGACTCCATCGCGGTCTGGCGGTCGTATTGCCTTTCTGATTCAGGAAGCTGCTCGTATGGGACCAGGTCAGGATGCTCTTTTTGCTGATCGTCTCGGCGTGGTCCGTAGTGCCATCCCTGCGCAATCCGCAGGTTGGCCCAGTTTTCATGAGCGTTCTTGGCGAGCAGCTCGCTCAATTGCGCGATTTCCGGGGTGAGTGTCAACCGCAAGGTGTCGATGGGGCTCGGTTTGTAATCCAAAAGATTGCGCTCCGAATCGATTCGTCGTCCCACATTCTAAACTCCATCCGGCAGACCCGAAAAGAGCCCGTATCAAGTACGCAAAGGAAAGACGATGGCGGGGCTAGGGGTGGCTATGGGTTGGGGCCTCCGACTCCGCAACCTTGCCTTCAGGAAGGAAATAAGAAAGCGCGACGAACACAAAGATGAAAAACGCGATGCGAACATCGACAAACGCCAGCGGCACCGAAGCGATGTAAAGGAACAGGCAATAGAGATTCTTGAACCGAATGCGGCGATAGTGGCGAACGAAATCGGGATCATCGCGGTGGTGGTGCAAAATGGCCCAGGTCAACAGCAGGAAAGAAGCCGAGCATAGCGACAGCACAACGCCATACAGTGCCACGGCGCGAGGATCACGATAATTATTCCCCATGTAGGCGGTAACAAAGGGCACGAGCGACATCCAGAACAGCAGTGTGTTGTTCGACCAGAGCAAGCGAGCGTCGGCATGCCGAGCCGAGTGCAGCGTGTGATGATGATTCACCCACATGATGGCGACCACGAGAAAGCTCAGAAGATAGGCGAGAAACTGCGGAGCAAGGCTGCGCAGCGAAGTGAGCGTAGTGTCGCTCGGAACCTTCAGTTCCAGCACCATGATGGTAATGATCACGGCGATGACCCCGTCGCTGAAAGCTTCGAGGCGGTTGGTACCCATAATGGATCTCCTAATCGTCCGGCAACCCGGCAAGACGGTCAGTTGCCTTTCAAGATCATCTGCCGTTCAAGATCATGGCCGCCGCTTTCTCGCCGATCATGAAGCAGGGGGCGACGGTGTTGCCGCTCGTCACGATGGGCATCACGGAGGCATCGGCGACCCGGACGCCTTCGACCCCGCGGACTCGTAACCGCGGATCCACGACCGCCGCGTAGTCGTAGCCCATCTTGCAGGTGCCTGCCGGGTGCCAGAGCGTCGAGGCCTGCGACCGCACAAAGGCGGCGAGGTCGGCGTCCGCGCCGGGGGACAATTCGCCCCCGTTCATCGCCGAGAACGCCTTCGTCTTCGAGATCTCGCGGCACAACTTCACGGCCTTGACCAGCACGTCCACGTCGGCGCTGCACGCAAAATACTTGGGGTCGATCTTCGGCGCATCCTTAGGGTTTGCCGATCGCAGCGTGACCTCACCGCGGCTGAATGCCTGCACGAGCGTTGGCAGGAAGATGCAGGCGGGCCCGCCGAAGTCCAGCACCGGCATGAGCGGCTTGGGCACGCTCGGCGTGAAATTCAGCTGGAGGTCCGGCGGCGCCGCGCTCATGCCCTCGCGCGTCTTGACGAACAGCCCGTTACCCGTCAGCAGCGTCGTGTTCGGTGTGTTGAGCTTCGACCGAAAGACCACGCGCAGATGGAGGTGGTCTTGCAGGTTCTGGCCGACTCCGGGCACGTCAGCGACGACAGGCACGCCCATGGCCTTCAGGTGGTCGGCCGGGCCCACGCCCGACACCATCAGGAGCTTTGGCGACAGGAATGCCCCCGCGCTCACGATCACTTCCCGCCCGACCGGCGCTCGGCGAACCTGTTCGCCCTGGCGATACTCGACTGCGACGGCGCGGATGCCCTCGAACAAGAGCCGGTCGACCTCAGCACCCAGTTCGATTTTCAGGTTGGGACGATTAGCCACCGGCGCCAGAAAGGCGCTGGCCGAAGTCGCGCGAGTACCGTTCCGGGTGATATGGAATTGCAGCGGCCCCGCTCCGTTCTCTTGCCGCGCGCCGTTGTAGTCCCAGCGCGGGCCATCGTATCCGAGCTCAGTCGCGCCGACCAGGAAGTGCTCGCTCCGCATCGAATCGTCCGGACACACGCGGATCTGCAGCGGGCCGCCGGCGCCGTGGTACTCGGACGCCCCTTCCTCGAAGTCCTCTAACTTTTTGAAATACGGGAGTACGTCCGCATAGGCCCAGCCGTCGCCGCCCAGGGCGTTCCACATGTCGAAGTCGCGGGGGTTCCCGCGCACATAGATCATGGCGTTGATCGAGGTGCTGCCGCCCAGTACTTTGCCCTGGTTGATCGTGATCTGCCGTCCCGACATCCCGGGTTGCGGTTCGGTCGAAAACACCCAGTCGACATCCGATCCCCACAGTTCGACCAGCCCCCCCGGATCCAGGATGTTCTTTCGCGTGTCCACCCCGCCCGCTTCGAGAACAAGCACTGAATTTGCCGCGTTGGCACTCAAGCGGTTGGCGATGACCGCGCCGGCAGCCCCGCTGCCGACAATGATGTAATCGTATTCAGTGACCGCCATGACCGTCTCTACTACCGAGATGGCGCGAGTCGACCGCGCCGTCGTTGCTTATCGGTTGTTGCTCGTGGCACGAAAGCGAGCCGCTTTTCCGCACGCTGGCGCTGCCGGGCTAGAAGCGCACGTTGGTCCCCACCACGATGTCGAAGCACCTGGGGCTGAAGCCCTTGGAATGAGCGCCGATGAACTTCGCCCAGATCTCCTTGGATTCCGTCACCTTGTAGTTGACGAATGAGAACAGCGTTTCCGTCGGATAGAAGCGCCCGGTATTTGGGAATACTCCATCGCCGCTGACGCGCGTGACCGGATAACTGGCAAACACGCCGTAGCGGAACTTGCCGCTCACGAAAACATAGTCGGAAGTAATCGAGATCGAGTGGAAGTTGGAAGGACAGTTATAGATTCCCGAGCCACGGTCACAGTCGTCGTTCAGGTACGCAGCGCCAACGCGGAAGATGGGCATCTGAGCCTTCCCGAGGGGCAGCACGCGATACATCAGCTTCGCCTGGGCGATCCGGCGCGCGTTGCTGGGTGTAGGACCAACAAATTTCTGAAAAAACGCGCAGTCCTCTTGGCAAGCCGTGTAGTAGAACTGCGAGAAGTACGGCGTGAAGTCGATGTGTTTGCCGAACGGGATTTGCGCCTCGGCCCCTATGTTGTGGATCAAGATCTTTTCCTTGACCTCCGAGATCGACTCGGGCGCGAAGAACTGCACGAGATCGGATTGAAGGAAGGAGTCGTGGGCACCGCCGAATACCGAGAAGTACTCACGCCCGGGGCGCTTGTTCCAGGTGCCTTTGAAGTCATAGAGCGTCCGGTCGGGAGCTTCCGGGTAGAACGTGCGATTGATGTAGGCGTAGAAGTCGAATTTCTTATAGTACGTGTCCCAGAACCCATTGAGCGTGATTTTTTGCAGCGAAGTCCAGCGTCCGTTCGAGGGAAAGGCCGCACTGAAAAAACCATCGCCCACCCAGAAGGTGATCTTCCCATAATCGGTGTAGAACGACGGGCCGCCGCCATAGGTCACGAGTTGCGTGTCGTAGTGGTTGCCGAACGCGTGACCGAGAAACGTCCAGGAGGTGCGCTTGGCCAGCTTGACGCGCCGCAACCCGTCCAGCGCGTGCGCATTCTTTGGGTCCAGGGCAAGCACGGCGTTGAAGAGCTTCTCGGCCGCGAACGGACGATCCATGATAAGCATGAACTCCGCGCCGCCGAGCATCGCGCCAATTTGCGGCGACGCCGCAGGCTCCACAGTTGGCGAGGTCACCTTCGGGGCCGTGTCCGGTATGGTCTGCGACGACTGCTGGGCCTCAGCCGAGCCCACCACAAGGATCCATACCACCACCAGCACCCACCACAACTGCCGTCCTCTGTTGTGCATAGTTGGTCTCCCAGTCACTCCACTGGCGCATTCGGAAACACGGTCCCCAAACCCATATCTTTTTTCCTGGACTGACATCGTTCACCCTCCGTGATTTCGTCGGCTTCGATTCTGTTTACCGTCGCGTCCGGCTACTTAGACGCCCCGAGCTGCTTCATCAACCCGGCCTCGTCCCAAACGTCCCAGAGCTCGGCTACTTGTCCATTGTTGATGCGGAAGATGGTCATGCCGATCATGCTAACCTTCTTCTGCGTGGGCGCTAATCCAAAGAGGTTTCCGGTGTGGGTCGCGGTGGCCGACCAGCGTACAGCGGCACGATCGCCCACCTGCAGCGAGTCCTCGACCGAGTAGTGGATGTCAGGAAACGCGCTCAGCAGCGCCGCCACGAATCCCTTGCCCACCTCGCGGCTCGGGATCGTCTGACCGTTGACGTGCCCCACGTAGGAGGGCGCCATTGCCTGCTCCCACAAGCTGGCGTTGTGATCGTTGTAGACCTGGTAGAACCTGTGTACCGCATCCATTACCGACATCTCTGTTCCCTTAACGAGTAACTATGCTACACCAGGCCAGTTCCCCGCTGGCGCCGTGATCTTATGAAAATATAAAAGTTTGAGCCTCTTTGGGAACGGAAGAAGTGGCTCTGCTCTTAAGTGCGATTAAGTGCGATTCGGTCCTGCATGGCTACCGGCCCATCGTGTCCAGAAGCAGACGGGCAGTCTCCTCGCCGGAGAAGTTCTGCTGACCCGTGATGAGATTGCCGTCGCGAATCGCAAAGCCGCGCCACAGTCCAGCCTGCACGTAGTTGGCCCCGATTTTCTTCATCTCGTCTTCGATCCGCCAGGGCATCACATGCTTGTCGCGGGACAGCAGGTTCATCGACCAGACGGCATTGTCCGCAAAGTCTTCCTCGACGTTGGCAAATCCTGTTACCGTCTTGCCCTTCACGAGATATTCGCAGTTCGACAGTTTGGCGTATTTCAGGACGGCCGCACCGTGGCAGAGCGCGCAGGCGATCTTGCCCTTTTCGTAAAACTCGACGAACTTTTTGTGCAGGCTCGTCGCCTTGTCGAAGGTGAACATGGGGCCCTGACCGCCGGCGACGACGATGGCGTCGAATTTCGCGACGTCGATGTCAGCGGCCTTCTTCGTATTGGCCACGAGTTCCGCGAGTTTCGGGGTCGAGATGAAACCCATGCTGATCAGGTCGGAGGCGGAGTAGCCGGAGGCGTCGCGCGGATCGGACATACCATCAGCTTCGCACTTGCCGCCGTTGGGGCTGAAGACCTCGATCTCGTATCCGGCCTCGGTTAGCACGTAATAAGGGTGCGAGAGTTCGCTCCACCAGAAGCCGACGGGCCACTGGGTTGTCGTGGATATGGCGGGATTGGCGATCACGATTGCAACGCGCTTGGGGTGGGACCTGCTGACAACGTTCGGATCTTTCAGACTCATCGTTTTTCTCCTTTCGGGTTATAAGATTTTGCGATGCAGTGTAACAACAGAGTCCCCATTGGCGCTACGCACTTCTAGGGTCAGTAACTTACTTTGAGGCAACTAAACCCTCATCAGAATCAGGGCCGGCCGCAGGTTCTGCTTCGGCTTGTTGTGCCACGGTGAGTCATCAGCGGGAGATGATTGCTAATGGGCTAATCCGTATTTCACATGGACAAAAGCCTGAGAAAAGATTAGTGTTCGTTGGACTCTTTGGGCACCCAGCCCAAGGCGCAACAATCAACACGGGAGGATTCCAAGAAATGAGAAGGCTCGGATTTGTGTTGCTGATAGGGACCATTGCCCTGATGCTCGGGGGAAATGCTCTGGCTGATAACAATGGCGTCGGAGACGGTAAATGCTCAAACCAGACGTTTTTCGGTGATTACGGATTCACCGTCAACGGCACGATTAACCCACCAGGTACCACGATATATATCTCGGGGGTACAAATGATTCACGCTGACGGTAAAGGTAATCTGGTCGATACTGAGGCGATTGTTATCGACGGCGTGCCCCTGGTAGACGCCCCGCCAAGCTATTTTTCGGAGCACATTGGAACTTATACGGTCAATTCCAATTGCACCGGATTAGCGTTCCTTACCAATGTCCCTTTTGGCGGTGTTAACTTTATAACCCTGTCCTTCGTGGTGGACAAAAAGGGCAAGCAAATCCGCATGCTGGGTGTTCCTCCGTTTGATAGTGGTGGGGTACCCCGCACTGTCACCAGTGTAGGCGAAAAGGTCGAGTAACTGAGGTGCAGCTTCGGCCAGTGAATTTCACGAAAAGCCCGGGCGAGCCCCTAGTTGGACTCGCCCGGGCTCCGGTTTTCATCACCGGTTTCATCACCACTGATGAACGCTGAACGCTGCCAAGCGGCTCCCGGTGAGCCTGGTCGGACAGGTCTTGGCCCTCATGCCATTGAAGGCCTTGACCATCCGTGCTGATCGAAATCACACACGTCGCCGGCGCTCAACCGATCTTCTGGGCGAAACTGTAGTGAACTTCAATCTTTCCGTCGTGCATGTGCCACGCATCGCCAACCGCCCATCGGCCGGTCTTGGAGGTGAACACCGCCTGGAAGAATATGGATTTCTCCGTCTCGGCGAAGTTAGTAACTTCCTCCACGTTGATGGACCCTTGCCAGTCAATGTAGGTCCGGAAAAACTTCTTCAACGCCTGGTTCCCTCGAATCACGTGCGGAGGAGGCGTCGGAAGCACATTGAAGGGCGAGATCAGTATCCCGTCTTGTGCGTACTGGTCGTCAATCATCTCGTCAATCTTGTTGGCATAGATGTACGCCATGTGATCATTGAAAAACTTGTGTCCCCACGTTGTTTGCGATAGCATCGCTGGACTCCTTTGGGTTTGGACAACCATTAAGCTACGTGGCCGTTCGCGCCAAGGCGCGTTTGAGCACACGCTCCGTCAAAACTTGCGTTAGATGTGCGCGATACTCGCTGGAAGCGTAAAACGTACCGCGAAAGACGCCGTGTTCGGTGGCGCGACTTGCCGCCGCGCTGAGCGCGCCAGGATCGGGCCGGACACCGGTCAGCGCTTTCTCGACGGCTTGTAGTCGGACTGGATACTCGGTGGAACCGGTCGCGGCGACACGACATTGCGCGACCATGCCTTGCGCCGAAAGCGTCACACTGGCGGCGACTCCACATAACGCGTAGAGTGTGGCCGGATCCTTCATTTTCTCGTAGGCTGCACCGGTTGAAGGCGCGGCGGAAGGGATGGTTATCCCGGTAATTACTTCGGCGGCGGACAGCGCCGTCCGGCCTGGACCCGTGAAGAACTCCGCGGCTTCGACCGTGCGTGATCCTCCAGGGCCGATGATATCGAAGACCGATCCAAGAACCAGCAGTACCGGCGCGAGGTCGCTGCCCGGATCCGCCTCGGCGAGTGCGCCGCCGATAGTTGCCCGGTTACGTACCTGCGCATCCCCGACGAGGGCGGCGGCATCGGCTAGCACCGGACATGCTTTGCGGACCAGGTCGCTGTCGGCAATTGCCCCGAGCGTCATCATGGCGCCGATGCGAAGTCCGCCACCGGGCAACGATAGGATGCCCGACAAGCTGGCCACCTTGCGGAGGTCCACAAGCAACGAGCCAGCGATCTGACTCCGGCGGGGTTCGACCAGTAGACTCTGGCCGCCGGCGAGCAGATGCGATCCAGGATTGCCTGCCAGCAACCCAACAATCTCTTCCAATTTCCCAGGTGCGGCGTACGCGCTCTGACTCATTTTGGTTGCCCCTGCATTACCCGCCAGATTTTCTCCGGTGTCGCCGGAATATCGATATGGCGCATTCCCAGATCTGAGAGCGCGTCACAAAGTGCATTGACGATAGCGGGAGCCACGGCCGGCTCGCTGACGTCACCGGCGCCCTTGGCGCCCATCGGATTGATCGAAGTCGGTGTAACCGTGCGGCTCAACTCGAACTCGGGCATTTCGCTCGGCCGAGGGATGGGGTAAGTCCTTAGATCCCCGGTCAACAGATTCCCCTGATCGTCATACACAACTTGCTCGCACAGCGCCGGACCGATGCCGAATGCGATGTTCCCCTGCAACTGGCCCTCCACGATCTGCGGGTTGCCGACAACTCCGACGTCGTCCACGCCCACGTAGCGGACAATATCGACGGCGCCGGTTTGCTCATCCACCTCGACGAGTGCCGCATGAGTGCCGAATGGGAAGTTGAAATCCTCGGGATTGAAGTAAGACGTAATTTCCAGGCCAGGTTCCACCCCGCGAGGCAAGTCCCAGGCGAACCACAGCGCCGAGGCAATATCCTGCAGCGTCTTGGCCTGCTTCGGATCCTTATTCAGCCGCACACTTCCGCCGGAGTATGTCACCTGATCTTCGCCGACGCCAAGCATGTGGGCACCGACCTTAATCGCCTTCTCTTTGACCTTGCCCGCCGCAATGTAAATGGCGGCGCCCTCGACGCTGAATGTCCGGCTGCCGTAGCTGCCCTGCCCGTACGGCACACCGTGACTGTCGGAGTGCAGGACCTCAACCCGGCTGATATCGATCCCGAGTTGTTCCGCAACGATTTGAGAAAAGGTGGTGACATGGCCCTGGCCATGAGGCTGGCTGCCCGTGATCACCGTCACGTCTCCCGTCTGGTGGAGACGAATGATTGCGCTGCCCCATGTACTCCCGATCAACCCTTCGCGCCCCATGCGCGGCGAGGGGCCAACGCCGCCGATGGTGACGTAGGATCCGATGCCGACGCCCAGCCGCTTCCCGCGCCGACGCGCTTCCGACTTGCGGGCGGGGATATCGCTGTACCCGATCTTTTCCAGCGCCAGGTCCAGAACCGCAACATAGTTGCCGGAATCGTAGGTCCATCCCAGTCCGTTTTCAAAGGGGAACTTGTCCGAAGGGACCATGTTCTTGCGGCGCACCTCTGCCGGATCCATTCCGATCTCGCGCGCGAACATTTCCACCAGTCGCTCTATCATTAGCATCGCTTCCATACGGCCAGCCCCGCGCGCAGGACCCAGCGACACCGTGTTCGAGAACGCAAGGTAAGCTTCGTAGAAAGGATGGGGGATGACGTATGCGCCGGTAATACTGCGGCCAGTCAGTACCAGTGGCGCTCCCGGCCCGTTGCTGGCCGGGTACGCGCCAAGACTCACATAGTTCGTAACGGAAAGCGCGCTGATCTTACCATCGCGATTGCCGGCGAGCGTGCCATACTGCTCCTGCCCTCGGGAATGCACGTTGGTGCGAGCGACGCCCTCCCGAGTGTCCACCCATTTCACGGGTCGGCCCACTTCCTTGGCCAGCACCAGCATGAGCGGCGCATCCTGGTATAGGTAGCCCTTCGAACCGAAGCCTCCGCCGATGTTTGGCACAATCACCCGCAGCTTGTTGTAAGGAATCCCCAGCACCAGGCCACAGATCATGAACCGGTTGCCGTGCGGGATCTGGGTGTTCGTCCAGAGGGTGTAATCTTCGGTCCCGGCGTCGTACTGAGCCAGCGTGGCCCGCGTCTCGATCGGGTGGTGGATCTGGCGGGGGATGATTTGCTTCTGCCGAATTACGACTTCCGCGCTGTTAATCGCCGCGTCGGTAGCCACCTTGTCACCATACGTCACATGCGTGCAGAGATTACCCGGGACTGCATCGTGTAACTGGGGTGCGCCTTCTTTGAGGGCAGCCTCGGCGGTTATGACCGCGGGCAGCGGTTCATAATTGACTTTGATCGCCGGCAGCGCATCGTATGCCTGCTCGCGAGTCTCCGCGACCACCGCGGCCACCCACTCGCCGACGTACCGGACCCGATCGGTGGCCAGTGCGGTTTGAGCGCCGGGGACGCCGTACGGATGCGGCGGAAAGTGGCTCTCCACCCCCGCAGGCTTCCAGATGCAGACCATTGGCATCAGCTTTCCGGCCAGATCCGCGCCCGTGAAGATCCTGACCACCCCGGGCATCTTTGCCGCGGCGCTGGTGTCGATACTATTGATCTTGGCGTGAGGATGGTCGCTGTGCAGGATGGCGACGTGTGTCATGTTTGGAAGCACAACGTCCGCGGTGAACTTTGCGTCCCCGTTCAGGAATTCCGGATCTTCGCGGCGCTTGATCGAAGCGCCTAGGCCCTGGGCTGCCGCGGTCTCCTTCTTCTGTTCGGGCCGCGCACTCCCCTCCGCGGACTTCGCCAAACTCTGTACCGCGGTTACCGCGTGCTGATACACTCCGCAGCGGCACAAATTCCCGTCGATCTGCCGCCGGATCTCCGCCTCGTCCGGAGCCGGATTGCGCTTCAGCAGATCCGTCAGCGAGAGAATCATGCCGGGCGTGCAGAAGCCGCACTGGACGCCATGGTGCTCCCAGAATGCGGTCTGCAATTCGGTCATCGAACCCATAGGGGAGAGTCCCTCGATGGTTACAACGTCCGATCCGTCCGCCTGCGCCGCCAGCATCGTGCAACTCTTCACCGACACTCCGTCGACCAGAATGGTGCACGCCCCGCACTGGCCGGTCTCGCAGCCCACCTTGGTACCCGTTAACCCGAGGCGCTCGCGCACCAGGTCCGACAGCAGAAGATGTGGCGGAACTGAGACCTTGTGCACCTGCCCGTTCACTTTCACCGAAATTGGAATCTCTTGCGGTGTGGCCATTTTCCCCAGCTCCTCAGCTGTGCCCTTTCATCCTGATTCCTTAGACCGCGGCGAGGCCGCCCTCGGTCATGATTTCCTTGAAGTACCGCAGCGCGATGTACGTTTTCGAGTTGGTCGGCATGACAGTCCGCGAAATGTTCCGGAAACGATATGGCACCAGCCGAAGAATTGTCAAGAACTCTGTACAGTAGGTGAGTGAAACTCTAGAATTCATTCCTGGGGATGAGATTAGCGGCAGGAACTGCCGCGAGGTTAAGTAGCCGAGCACATGATGAGGGATGACTTGGCCCGAGATATAGACCGGTTCACCCCCCCGCATCAGCATCTGCAAATTATTAGCGCACACTACAATTAGTCTGAGTTAAACTGTGCTGCGATTTGCGCCGGAGGCTGAGCTCATGGGAGCGGATAGGAATAGCGCGCGCCAGGTGGTGAAAGTCAAATTCTGGGGCAGCAGAGGTTCCATCGCGACCCCGGGCCCCAAGACACTGCGCTACGGCGGCAACACCGCTTGTGTCGAAGTCCGTTATCGCAATTCTGTCGTGATCTTCGATTGCGGCACGGGAATTCGTGAGCTCGGAAATTCCTTACAAAACGAATTCAATGGCACCCCCATCCACGTTCATTTGTTCGTAAGCCACACGCATTGGGACCACATCCAGGGCTTCCCTTTCTTTACGCCAGCCTACGCCTCCACCAACGCCATTACCATTTACGGTCTGTGCAGCCCGGATCGCACGTTAGAAAAAGCCTTTCGCGAACAAATGGACGCGACCTTTTTTCCGCTGCCAATGGACCATTTGAAATCGCGGATCGAGTTCGTCGAGTTCACGCATGCGGTCGAGATTGACGGGGCCACCGTTACCACCAAGCGGGTGAATCACCCCGGACTTGCCTCAGCCTTTCGCATTGATGTCGACGGCAAGTCAGTGGTCTACGTGACCGACCACGAACCGTACTGCAGTCTGTTTGGGGAAACCGCCGAGAACCTTGAGCAGGAGCGGGAATTGACCGAGTTCGCGCGGGGCGCCGACATCTACATTCGCGAGGCGCAATACAACAGCGAAGAATATGCCGCGCACCGCGGTTGGGGACACGGCACTTTCGAGCATGCGCTGGTTGCGGCACGCGAGGCCGGCGTCGCCAATCTAGTCATCTGTCATCACGACCCCATGCACGACGACGATTGCCTGGACCGGATCTACGCCGAATGTCGGGCCAAGGCAGCAGCCATGAAACTGAATTCACGCATCTTGTTCGCGGCCGAGAATATGGAACTGAGCGTTTAGCCGTTCGGCAATCGCCATCGAGTTCCATCAGCCCCACCACAAAATTATTTTTCAATGATTCCATCGGCGCTTGACAATCTTTGGGCCGGCGCTATAATCGCTCGCGTCATCAGAGGCGAGCTGACCTGCGCTGTGGGGAGCACGGGTCTCAGGACGGGGCTTTCGTTAACAGGTGACACGCCCCTTGCTGCTGTTGCTCGCCGCCCGTTTATCGTGTACATTACCCTGCTGTGAAAAGCTGTGAAAACGAGATCAGACTTTCTCCGGGTTTGAATTTCGCCAGCGCGCTTCAAAAATATTCCGTCAACGTGAGCAATTTTGAACAGCGCCACCGAAACTGATTTTAGCGTCGCATGGGGACTGCTAATTCTCTAAGGAGGGTTAAGTGAGCAAGAAAGTTCTTACGGTCCTGTCGGGATATGGATTCTGGGGAGAAGAGCTTATCGGTCCGTTGGAGGCGCTCGAATCCGCGGGATACGAAGTGGTTTTTGTAACACCGCGTGGCCAGCGCCCAGTTGCCTTGCCGCCCAGCATGGATGAAAAGTTTCTCGATCCGCCGTTGGGCCGGGGTGTCACCAGCGCGGAAATGGCGGCCAAGGTTCGGGCGATCGACAAATCGCCGCGGCTGGACAAACCGATGAACCTAAGCACGTGGTTTCCGGAGCGGCCCTACTACAGCGCACCCTTGTTGGTGCGCGAGCTCGAAAAGTACTACAACCAGCGGGACGCCGCCTGGAAGCAACTGGAGCCGTATGCGGCGATACTCCTCGTCGGCGGCAGTGGTCCCATCGTGGACATGGTAAATAACCAGCGTGTCCATGACCTGATTCTTGGATTCTACAACGCGGGCAAGCCGGTCGCGGCGGAGTGCTACGGTGTGGCCTGCCTCGCCTTTGCTCGAAACCTCGAAGACAGAAAAAGTATCATCAAGAACAAACACGTCACCGGACACTGTCTCGAATACGACTACCACGACGGCACCGGCTTCATGGGCACGGATTTCAACATGGGGCCGCCTCCCTATCCCCTGGAGTACATTTTGCGTGACGCCACCGCGCCCGACGGAGCTTACATCGGCAATTTCGGTAAGGAAATCTCCGTGATCGTTGACTTCCCCTTCGTCACCGGGCGGTCCACGGCGGATTCCTACACGACGGGCAACAAGCTTGTGGAAGTCCTCGAAAAAGGCCTAAAGCGTTACGGTTGGTGAAAATGCATTCCATGGCACAACGCATCGCGCCCGGGCAGAAGACGGCGCGCCATTTCATCCTGGAGCAGTTCCTGGCCGATGGCATGCGCCATATGTTCGGCCAGCCCGGAACTGTCGAGCAAGGCTTTCTCGACGCCTTATGGGAGTATCCGGAACTGCAGTATATTCTCACGCTACAAGAGACTGTAGCCGTGCTGATGGCTGACGGGTACGCGCGTTGCACCCATAAACCAACGCTGGTGCAAATCCACAGCACGCCAGGGCTGGGAAACGCAATCGGCGCGTTATACCAGGCGATGCGGGGCCATTCTCCGCTGGTTGTGATCGGGGGAGACGCGGGCATCAAGTACCAGGCAATGGACGCCCAGATGGCCGGGGACCTCGTAGCCATGGCTAAGCCCGTCACCAAGTGGTCGACCATGGTGATGGACAGCTCTTCCGTGCTCCGGGTTCTGCGCCGCGCCGCGAAAATTGCCGGAACTCCGCCGATGGGTCCGGTCTACGTGTGTCTACCGATGGACATCCTTGACGAGCCAGGAGTTGAGAATGTCTATCCCACTACGCTTCCCTCAACTCGTGTAGTTCCGGAGCGAAGCCAGATCCGCGAAGCAGCTAAGATGCTCGCGGGCGCTTCCCGCCCCATGATTTTTGTTGGCGACGGCATCGCATTTTCCAACGCTCAGGAAGAACTTGCCCGGGTCGCGGAAATGCTGGGCGCGGAAGTGTGGGAGGCTGACGCCGGCGAAGTGAACATGTCCTACGGCCATCCGCTATACCAGGGAAGCACCGGGCACATGTTCGGATATAGCAGTCTCCCGACGACCACCAAGGGTGATGTGAATCTTGTGTGCGGCACTTACGTGTTGCCGGAAGTGTTCCCCGAATTGGGGAGCATTTTCGCCGAGGGCGCCAAAGTCGTCCACATCGACCTAAATGTGTACGAGATCGGCAAGAACCATCGCGTCGATCTGGGGCTGCTCGGCGATCCTAAGCTGTCGCTGGCGGCGCTTGCCGAAGAACTGGAATCGTCGCAGTGGCCTGACCTGAAACAAGCGGCCAAGGCCCGCTCCGAGAAACTGGCGCGCCAAAAGGAAGCTAAGCGCAATTCGGAGTTCGAGAAAGACAAGCAGGTGCGCGGCGCCGTCCCCTTGCACATGACGCGTTTCATGGAAGAGCTCGCGCCCCAATTGCCGGACGATGCCATTATCTTCGACGAGGCACTGACGAACTCTCCCGCCGTCTCCCGATACTTTGTGCCCAAGAAAGCCGGGCAGTATTTTCTGACCCGCGGGGGGTCGCTCGGAGTGGGCATTCCGGGCGCTATGGGAGTACAGTTGGCAAATCCCGGCAAGACCGTGTTCGGGTTCACCGGCGATGGCGGGTCGATGTACACGATCCAGGCGCTCTGGACGGCTGCCCGCCACAAGATTGGCGCCAAGTTCGTCGTTTGTAACAATCACTCTTATCGTCTGCTGCAACTTAATGTTTCGGCTTACTGGAAGGAACGCGGCATTCCCCAACATCAGTTTCCGCTCAGCTTCGACCTCTCCAAACCGGAATTGCAGTTCGCCGGCATGGCGCAAGCCATGGGGGTGCCGGCGACGCGGGTGGAGAAGCCGGAACAGATCAAACCTGCCATACGCGAGGCTCTCGCTACCGAGGGACCTTATCTGATTGAACTTGTTCTTGAAGGAGACACACATCCGGATCTGATTGGGGTCAGATGTGGGCAGTAGTGTCGGAAATCAAAAGGAGGAGTTATGTCCACCGTTCGCCAGATGCAGCCTTCGTTGACGCCGCGGGAAATCTCAGATTTCGCCGCCCAATGGTACCGTAAGCTCGATGTTCACGCGCCCATGGTCGAGGTCCTTCCGTTTCTAGCCGACGAAGATTTGGTGATGAAATTCCCGGAAGCAACAGCCAAGGGTTGGGCTGGCTTTGAAAGCTGGTATCAACGCGTCATCCGTATCTTCTTTGACGAAGTCCACACGGTCAAAGAGTGCACGCCGAAAATCACTGGGGACGAAGCGGAAGTGCACGTCGTGGTGCAGTGGGAGGCCAGTGTATGGAATCCTCCAGCCGCCACTTCGGCGCGAATCAAACTGGACGCGGACCAGACATGGAAGGTCCGGCGTTCCGATCGCACTGGCGGACTCGAAGTCACGTTGTATACCGTCAATGGCCTCAACTATTACCCTGGCTCGGCCAAACTGTAGTCGAGAGGAGAACCTAATGCCAGAAGCAGTCACGCAGCGTGTAGAAAAGGGCGTTCCGGATAGCCCGCTGGGGCGCTTTTACCGGGAGCACATAGACCTGATTCTCAAGAAAGACATCGAAGGGATACTCAACCAGTACACCCCTGACGCCCTTCTGATCAGCAGTTTTTCCGGTGATCGCAAGCCACTGTACTTCAAAGGAAGAGAGCAGTTGCGCGAACATTTCAAAGGAATTCTCGGGTTGAAGGGCCTGCAAGTCGAGATTGCGTTCTGGGGCGAAACCCCCGACGCGCTGATGATCGTAGAAGCCATCGAGATCACTACCGATCAAGGCACTGCCAAGATGCGCTTCGCCGACAGTTGGGTGCTCAAGGGCGGCAAGATCGCAATTCACTTCGCCGGAATGACACAGTACCCGGATGGATCCGTCGCTTAGGAACGGGGGAGAACAATAATGGCGCAGCCTAAAAAGGTCGCTGTCCTCATCGAAAGCGACTTCTACGAAAAGGAAATTTTCTACTACGAGCACCGCTTCCCCGAGGAAGGTATGGAGGTTCACTTCCTGTCGCGTCTCTGGGGACAGCCGTACATCACGTTTAAAGGCCACGAAGAACACTACCCCTTCGAGTGCCATGAGAGTTTCGAGAACATGAGCGACGCGGAGTTGCGGAGCTATTCCGCCGTGATTGTGCCCTCCGGGATCGTGTCTGATCGGCTGCGCTGGACCGAAGACATTCACAAGCTGCCTCCCGCCGTGGAGTTTCTGAAGCGTGCTTTTGCCGAGAAGAACATGATCAAGGGCATTATCTGCCATGGCCTGTGGCTGGTTTCGCCCGTGCCGGAATTGGTCCGCGGCCGCCACATTGTGGCGCACAACAACTTGCTCGGCGACGTTAAGAATTATGGCGCCATTTACGAGGACAAAGACGTGGTGGTGGATGGCGACCTGGTGACCGGCCGAACCGGAGCACATTGTCATCTATTCGCGCGCAAGATCATCGACATGATCTCGTCGGGCCGTGCTGTTGGGAGTGTCGCCTAATGTCTAGTGTTGCCTTCAATCATATTGCGATTAACTGCAAGGATCCCATCTTGATCGAGCGCTTCTACACGAAGCACTTCGGCTTTCGCCGCAGTCGTGTGTACCTGCCCGGGCCTGGTCAGGTGGTGGTGATCAAGTCCGGACCGCTCTCCCTCGAACTGTTTCCTGCCAAGGGAGACCGCCCATCGCCAGTTGAGCGGGACGGGACGGAATATCCCGGCATCCGGCACGTTGCCTTTCTGGTGGACAACCTCGACGCCAAGTTAGCCGCCATGGGAGCGGACGCAAAGCTTTCCCTCGGACCGCTCGACATGGGCCAGTTCATACCGGGTATGCGCGTGGCATGGCTCGCCGATCCGGAAGGCAACATCGTGGAACTGAACCAGGGTTATGTCGACGAGCCCAATCCGCCCGCGCTTGCTTGAGCGCTTGAAGGCTGGACCAGCGGGGATATGGGCGCGTTTCAGAAGCGCCGCCAGATGGCTCTCGAACCAGCCCCACGCCGCCATTGCGGTGGTGGTGACGGCCATCGGCCTGGGGCTCTTCGCTTATTCCGGAATCGGGGGCAACCAGCAAGCCGGCTTTCTGTTTCTCCAGGACATCGAGCAGCGCACGCTCGACCTTCGCTTTGCGTTGCGCGGCAAGCGCGCTGCAGATCCTCGCATCGTTATCGTTGGCATTGACGACAAGACGCTGCAGACCATCAGTTCTTACCCCCTGCCGCGAAGTAATTACGCTCTGCTGGTGAGTCAGTTGAAACAGCGCGGAGCACGCGTGGTTGGCTTCGACGTAACCTTCCCCACCGCAGCCAGTAGCGAAGCCCTTGACGTCCTGGCCCGCTTGCGCAGCGAAATCGGACCCTCCGCGCCCAAAGACTTGCAGAATAAAGTTCTGCAGCTTGAGCAACAATCCAACGTCGACGACCAGTTTGCGACCGCCCTCAAAGACGCGGGCAACGTGGTTCTCGGCCATCTTTTTCTGAGTGCCGAATCTTCCAAATTCTCCGACCCCAAGCAGGCCGAGGCCTATTTCAACATCGTATGGGCGAAGGCATTCCCCCAGGTCTTGAAGGTCAAGTCCGGCAATCACGATTTCGACCTCAGCCAGGCGTGGATTCAGGCTGGCGGGCCGGTGGCCGCTGGAGTCGAAGCCAACCTTCCCAAACTGGCTGAGGCGGCCGCATCTTATGGTTTCTTCAACGTCGCTCCCGATGCCGACGGCACCATCCGCCGGGCGCTGTTCGTGATTCGCTACCAGGACCAGGATTTCTTCCCGTCGCTGGACTTGCAGGTCCTGCGGCAATACGAAAACATTCCCGACCAGCAAATCGCAGCTTATATTGGCGCGGACGGCCTCGAGCGCATTCAGTTCGGCGATCACGAGTTGCATCCCTGGCAAGATGGCAGTGCTCTGATCAATTACGCCGGCCCCTATCACTCCTATCCGCACTACTCGATGGTGGATGTCCTCCGCGGGACCGTGCCAGCGGACGCGTTTCGCGACAAAATTGTTTTTGTTGGCGCCACCGCGCTGGGTATCGGCGATCTGCGCAACACGCCGTTTGACAAGCAAGGCGCCGGCTACATGGGCGTAGAGATCCACGCCAACATCCTCGACAATCTGCTGCACAGCGCCGAGCCGCATCGCACTTTTCTCATCCGCGGCTTCAACGAAGAGATGGTCGACATCGCTTTCATTCTCTTTTTCGGCATTGGGCTGGGACTATGGTGCGGCCGTTCGCGGCCTCTGAAGTCAACGCTCACCGCCATGGCGGTGCTGGCCGCATTCTCCGGCTTCGTCTACTACGGCTTTGTGCACTGGGGGCGCTGGTACAGCTTCGTGGTACCGGCGGCGACTCTGGTGGCCTCGTATGCTTCGATCACCAGCTTTCGGGTGATTCATGAAGAGCGCGAGAAGCGGAAAATCCGCAGAACGTTTTCTCAATACATCTCGCCTGGGGTCATCGAACTGATCGAGAAGGATCCTGGTGAGTACATTCATCCCGGCGGCGAAGTCAAGGACCTGACGGTGATGTTCAGCGACATTCGCGATTTCACCACCCTCTCCGAGGGCCTGACGCCGGACGAGCTGGTTAATCTGCTGAATCAATATCTGTCGGTGATGACCGACATTCTGTTTCGCCATCTGGGCACACTCGACAAATACATCGGCGATGCCATCATGGCGTTCTGGGGATCGCCTTATCCGCAGCCGGATCATGCCTTACGCGCCTGTCGTTGCGCTGTGGAGATGATCGCCGGTCTGGAAGAACTGAACCGCAAGTGGGCCGAGCAAGGGCGGCGCCAGATCGCAATTGGCATCGGACTGAATACCGGCCCGGTCAACGTCGGCAACATGGGGTCGGACAAGCGCCTGGCCTGGACTTGCATGGGGGACAACGTTAATCTGGCTTCTCGCCTGGAGGGCATGACGAAGGAATATCGCAACCGCGTGATCATCAGCGAATTCACTCAGTCCCAGGTGGCGCGTGAGTTTGTCACGCGCGAAGTCGACCGCATCCGGGTAAAAGGAAAGAAAAAGCCGGTAGTGATTTACGAGTTGCTAGCTCCGATTTCTGAACGCCATACCTATGAAGCGCTGCTGACCAAGTACAATGCGGCCCTTGACGTATACCGCAGCCAGAATTGGCTGGAGGCCGCCGGAGCGTTCGGCGAGTTGCTGATTGCCTACCCGGATGACGGTCCCACCCAGATACTGCTGCAGCGCAGCGTGGAATTCCTAGAGGAAGCGCCGGAGCCCGACTGGGACGGTGTCTATGTGATGAAATCGAAATAGTATTAGTCCCGGAACGCACCTCGGTGTGCACCTGGAGTTACATGAATCTCAGCCTTCGCGCCGAAGCAACGCTTAAATACCCCCTAGAAACGCATTAGAGAGCCTGCAAGACACCGGGAAAACCCGGACCGACGGGAAATGTGCTTATGCGAGATTCTCTCACTCGCCTCACCCCGCCTACGCCCGCCCAACACGTATCCTTAATTATGCGTTGCTATGCGAATTATGCGTTGCTATGCGCCCCGGCCGCGATACTGGATGACCAGCATGGTGATGTCGTCGCTCTGGTGGGCTTCTCCGACAAAACTGCCCATGTCTTCCAGCAACGCCTTGATGGTCCCCTCGCTGTCTGTATGTCCGGTCCGCAAAAGGGTTTTTTCAATCGCTTCCGCCCCGAAGAGCTCGTGGTCAACGTTCATAGCCTCGGTCACTCCATCGGTGTAGAGAACCAGGGTGTCGCCTGGGTTCAGTTGCATCGTGCCACTTGTAAACTCTTGGCCCGGCAAGAAACCCAACACGACGCCGCCGACCTTTTCCACCTTCAGTACCGCTCCCGAAGGTTGCACTATGAACGGGGGCTCGTGCCCCGCGTCGGCATACTCCACCCGTCCCGTACGCAAATCGAGAATGCCGGCGAGGGCGGTAACGAACATCTGCTGGGGATTGCTTTCGCAAAGGAACTGATTGACTCTGCCCATCGTGGGCCCAATCGCATCCGGCGAAGCGATGGCCGACATCTTGAACGCCGTGCGCGTCATGGCCATGAACAGCGCTGCCGGAATTCCTTTGTCGGAGACGTCCCCGATGATAAAGCAGATTCGATCCTTGTCCAGGGGGAAGAAGTCGTACAGGTCGCCGCCCACTTCGTACGTCGGAATGATGGTGGCGAAAATGTCCACCTCTTTGAACTCCGGAAGCGCGGGGAAGTCCTTGGGTACGAGACCCATCTGTATCTCTTTGGCCAGTTCGAGAGACTTCGTCACGATCTGCGATTGCAGGTACGCATCGACCATTTCGGCGCGTTTCAGGGCGATGCCGAGATGAACGCAAATGGCCTCGAGAAACTCCTCGTCGCCCTTTGTGAATACTCCGCCTTTCTTGTTCAAAACCTGCACCACGCCGATGAGGACTCCGGTTTGATCGATGATCGGCATGGAGAGGATGGATCGCGTCCGGAATCCGGAGGACTTATCGAACACCGGATTGAACCGGCTGTCGTTGTAGGCATCCGGGATGTTGATGGTCTGCCGGATCTTGGCGGTTGTGCCCGCGATCCCGAAGCCAAAGAGCACGCGAATCTCTTGCGCGCCGACTCCCTCGGCCACTCTGCTAACCAACTGGTCGGGTTTCCTGCGATCCACCAGAAACAATGTGGTTCTCTCCGCCTGCATCGCCCGGGTGACTTCGGATACGATCAGCTGGAGTAATGGGTCGAGTCGAATCTCAAGACCGAGCGATTTAGAGATCCGCAGCAAGATCTCCAGCTTGCCGTGGTCGTCCAACACGGCTGGCGTCGGCGCGGGTTTGGCGGCTTCAGCGGGCGGCTTCAAATGGACAATGAAACGGTGGACGTTCTCCAACTCCGTAGATTGGTACTGAAGATCGTCGACACCGTCCTTAGCCAACATGATCCCCAAGCCGCCTATCGGACGATCCGACAACTCCTTTGTAAGCCCTTCGTCGTCCGGTTCCTGGTGAAGATTGGGATCGTAGGATTTTCCGTGGTCCAAGAGCTCGACGACAAGACGATTGTCTTCGTTCTTGGCAGAGATCGAGATGTCGCCTTGAAGTCCCGCTTCCTCATATCCGTGAACGACCACGTTGGTGGCGATCTCATCCACGGCCAGTAACAAGTTGTAGGTTGCGGTGTGGTCAAGACCCGCCGTGTCCGCCGCGGCCTTCACATAGTCTCGAATCGGACTTAGAGCGTCCAGATTCCCCGGAAGCGTAAGTGCGTCCATGTTTGAGCCCCCGTTCTAGGCGCTGGCGGGCTCAACGTCAGTCACGAACACGCCATCGTAGAAGCCGGTCTTGTGCAACGTATCCACGATGGCGGGTTGCGGCTTCACCAGGTAGATTTTCAAATTCGGCTGCTTCTGTTTGGCGAAAATGAGGATCCGCAGTCCCGCCGAAGCCATGAAGGTTAGCTTCTCCACCTGCAGGACCAACTGCGCCGGCTTGCCGGTTAGGATCTTGTCTACGGTCTCGCGCAATTTGGGGGCAGTGCTTCCGTCCAGCTCTCCCGAGAGAGCGATGCGCGCAGTGTTTGCGTTAACCGACGATTGGATGTCCAGTGCCATTATGATTTCTCCCTTGTGTAACCGCGTTCCTTTACGCGACCAGAACCATGATGGATCGTCCGCCCACGATCACTTCGGCGGAGTCGACCCGCGGACCGCCTTTGCTGTCGTAGATGTCTTCAGGCGACCGCATTGAAGTGTTGATTGCGACCCTCCAGCTCTTTCCGTCTGATGCCGGGGGGACCTGGAACGGCAGCCCATCCCAGTACATGTTGATCGCGACGTAAATGTCGTTATCCTGTGGGATGGCGTGCTTCCCGCATAACAGATAGGCCAGAACTGTGCTGGCGCCTCCCCAATCCGGTTGACCGACGCGCGTACCGTGGAAGCCGATGTCCGGTTTGCCGCTTCCCACGTAATCACGATGCTCGAAGAATCTGTTGCCACGGAGCACGGGGTGCGCATGCCGAAAGGCGAGGAGCTTGGTGAAGAAGCGCAGCAGCTCCTTTTCTTTTTCCACGTTCCGCCAGTCCAACCAGCTCACGGCATTGTCGTGACAATAACTGTTGTTATTGCCACCTTGCGTATGGCCCATTTCATCGCCCATGAGCAGCATGGGTACACCGCGGCTGAGAAAAAGGAGGGTCGCCGCGTTCCTCATCTGTTGACGACGAAGAGCGTTCACGCCGGGGTCGGTGGATTCTCCCTCCCATCCGCAGTTCCAGCTATTGTTATCGTTGGCGCCGTCGTTGTTCCATTCGCCATTGGCCTCGTTGTGCTTGCCATTGTACGAAACCATGTCGCGGAGAGTGAATCCGTCGTGGCAGGTGAGAAAATTCAAACTTGCCGTCGGACCTCTGTACCAGTACAAATCCGGAGACCCTTGGATTCGATTGGAGATCTCGCCGACCATCCCAAGCTCGCCCTTGATGAATTTCCGAACCGAGTCGCGATACTTACCGTTCCATTCCGCCCATCGTCCGTAAGCGGGGAATGACCCAACCTGATACAACCCACCGGCGTCCCAAGCTTCGGCGATCAGCTTGCACTTGCTGAGGACCGGGTCGTAGGCCAGCGATTCCAGCAACGGGGGATTCGACAGCGGCGCCCCATTCTGATCGCGTCCCAGAATGGACGCAAGATCGAAGCGGAATCCATCGATGTGGTATTCCGATGCCCAGTAACGCAGGCAATCGAGCACCATGTTACGAACTACCGGATGGTTGCAGTTCAACGTGTTGCCACAACCGGAGAAGTTATAGTAGTAACCTTCCGGGGTCAGGATATAGTAAGTTCGGTTGTCAATGCCCCGGTAGGAGATATAAGGACCTCGCTGGTCGCCTTCAGCGGTGTGGTTGAAGACAACGTCGAGCATGACCTCAATCCCGGCGCGATGCAGTTCTTTGATGAGGTTCTTCAACTCATCCACCTGCATGCCCAGGCGTCCCGTGGCCGCGTATCCGGCCTTCGGCGCAAAGAACCCGACCGTGCTGTATCCCCAATAGTTGAGCAGCAGTTCCCCGGTTTCGGGGTGCCGCCGGTTGTTCTCCCATTCGTCGAATTCGTAAATCGGCAGCAACTCGAGGCAGTTGACGCCCAGGGATTTCAGATAGGGAATCTTCTCGCGAAGTCCCGCGAATGTGCCCGGCGCCGAGACCTTCGAGGAGGGATGCGCCGTGAAACCACGGACATGCGCCTCGTAAATAATGAGATCTTTCGTGGGAATCTCAAGGGGTGTATCCCCCTCCCAGTCGAAGTCGTCGAACGAGAGGCGGGCGCGATGCTGGTAAATGTCGTTCCAATCTGGCTGCTCGCGCCACACGTCGCGTCCCCCCAGCACTCTCGCGTAGGGATCGCTGAGGATCTTGGTCTTATCAAAGCGCAGTCCCGTCGCGGGATCCCAAGGACCTGAGAAGCGGAATCCATATTCCAGAGTTTCGTAATCCAAATCGAATACGATGATGGAATAGACATCGCCGATGCGGAATTCCCGAGGGAATTCGATTTCAGCGAACGGCCGTGGTTCGTGTTTGTTAAACAGCACTAAGGTACAAGAATCGGCCGAACTGGAGAAGACAGAGAAATTGACTCCATTCGGAACAATGGTGGCTCCGAAGGGAAGCGGCCGACCTCGCCGGAAGCGGACGCCGTCCGCCTCGTGAGTGGGATAAAAATCGATGCGTTCTTCTGTGGCCAGGCTCATGGAATTGTCAAGCTATCAAACAATGTCGGACTCACGCCACCGCCTGCTTCGCCTCTGCCTCCGAATTCGCTAGCGTGAAGAAGTTCAGGAACCCGGTGTGGGACATCACGGTTCGAATGTCTTCGGAGACTCCAACCAGCACGAGCTTGCCTTTCCTTCCGGAAATCTCGCGGTAGAGCAACAGCAACAGGCGCAAGCCGGCGCTGGACAGATAGTCAACCTTGGTAAGATCCAGGATCAGCTTCGAGTTCGCGGCCAGAAACGGACGCAACTGCTCCCGCACTTCGGGTGCAGTCTTGCCGTCCAGACTGCCTTCCAGCCGAGCCGTTCCTATGCCATTCGCTTCTGAGGTCTCGAGGTTCATAAGCTACCTGCTTACTGTTCCAGCCACTGCGTTGGCGCGATCTTCACTTTCACGGTCTGCCGTTGGTTGGAAGCCGGCAGTTTCACTGTCAAGGCGTTGGCGTCGTAGTCCGTATGCGCTTTCCCATCGATCCAGCACCCCTCAATGCGAATGCTGCCCTTCGGCAGGATGTCCGGGGACACCCGCAGAATGTTATCGGGAAATCCGCCAGGATACGGCTTGAAATAGAATTCCATGGGCTGGCGCGTAACCAGCAGGTTCGTGTACACGGCGGAGAGGAAGCACAACTCCATGGAGTGATATGCGCTCATGGAATGGCTGCCCTTGAAGCGCTCCGTGCCCTGCAGGTACGGCAAACCGTTGGCGAGAACGTTGAAGTACACGCCGCCGTCATCGTGGTCCAGGAAAAAGGCGTTGTAGAAGGCCGCCGACTCACGCCCCATGCGCTGGTAAAATTCATCCTTCAAGATACCGTGCAGAATCATGTACGCCAGGATGCCCTGCTCCTGCTGCCACCAGGCCTTGCGATCGTGCCATGCGAAGCGTGCATGCTTGCCGTCCGGCTTGATCACGCGCTCCACCACGTCGTACCAGCCGCAGCGTTGGCGATCGCTGCCCGCTGCCGGCATCAGCTCGGCAATCTTGCGCGCCAGCTCCACGTACTCGCCCTTATGCTTCAACGAGTCCATGCGCATGAGGTTCCAGGCGATCTTCAGGTTGTGTCCGACCACGGCACGGTTCTGTTGCCAACCCCAGGTTTGATCGTGGCTCCAGTCCTCGTGGAACTTCTCGTTTACGAAGGGGCTGTTTTCGTAATCCGGAAAATACTTCGCGATGGTGTCGAAGGTGTATTCGAGGAAGTCGCCATACGCCGGATTGCCCGTCGCCAGATACAAGTTGACCAGGTAGGCTGGTGCGTGGTCGCCCACCGAATTCCAGTTTTTGCGGGCGCGGTTATGCGCCAGGGAATCGTGCCGCGGGTTGAGTTCGATGGGATCGACATGCGAGAAATACCCGCCCTTGTCGTTGTCCTTGTACTTCTCAAATATCTTGACCGTCTTCTCGATGTCCCACATGATTTTCGGGTCGCCGGTCAGGCGGTAGGTCATAGTGGGGCCGGCGAGCGCGTAGATCTGCTCGTACATAGGAATCGAGTAGTAGTCGTCGCCGAATTCCGAGGTGAGCAGCTTCGTTTCTTTGTCGCCTTCGACCTTAATGCCGTGATACCAGTACACGATGTCTTCGTCCTGGTCGTAGAACCGCATGTGATCGCGCAGGTATTGGGAACCTTTTTCGGAAGCTTCCAGAAACGCCTCCTGGCCGGTCATCATGTAAGCCGTCGAGAGGCCGTAAATCATGCGGCTGATGGTGTCGGTTTCCTGCAGGAAGTCGCCCTTTTTAGTGCCGGCCAGGTGCAGCATCGTCCGGTAGTTGCGATAATTAATCTGCTCGCCGGGATAGTTGAACTGCCACTTCAGATAACACTCGCCGATCGAACGCGACTGATTGATCCACCAGTTCGGCTCCTCATGGCGGTATGCCCCGGGTCCATTACCCGGGAAGACCAGCCACTGCGCTTCGAACCGTCCCGCTTCTCCTGCCGGGTAGAAAGTGCCATATGCGAAGACAAACTGCCGCGGCAGCGCCAGGAGCCTGGGCATATCGCCAGTCGCATCCTGATAGGATTCCGACAGGTTGAAGGAGTAGCGCGCAAAGGTGTTGGAATTCAGAGATACGACAAATTCCCGATCGTCGGAAGTGCGAAGGGTGAAACTGCTCTCGCGGGAGTTATAAGAACTGACGTAACCCGCGACGGTATCGGAGAACGTGAAGTCAACGTTCATTCTAAGTTCCTCATCTTGAGCTAACAGGTCTTCCCCGCTGCCAATCGTATTCCGAGCGAGGGTTTATTCAAACGGATCCCAACACAAGTTTCGTCATACAGCGGGACAGACGCCGCGATTGCGCCACAATCTATCTTCGCACCCAAGCTGGCGAAGCTACCACGAGCTGAAAATAGTGTCAAGCCGTTGTGCATGATGCTGACGTTGCGGAGTGTCACGCACATCCTGAACCACAACAATCGTGTCGTGCGAAACAAGAATCATTTAACAGTGGCGCGAACGGGCGAGATGAGTGTATACTACCCGTCGCTTTTGAAGTCAAGAAGGAAATTCGGCTAAGGAGTATCCGATCATGGCGCGCTCGAAATTCGCCGGTGGTAGCAAGCGTAAAGATGAGAGTGTCGCCAACAATGCGGCCCCAGTGCCGCCCGTGACCGTCAAGGCCGTAACAGAACCGGTGCAGGGTAACGAGGCACGAGAGGCGTCGAAACGGCAAGTGACGAAGACCGATTCACGGGCCAGCGTTGTGCCCATCAATCTGGAAGATGAAATCCGCCGCCGGGCTTATGAACTTTCCCAGCATCGCGGGTTTGCATCGGGACACGAAACGGAAGACTGGCTGCGAGCGGAAAACGAAGTTCTGCGGCGGTACCGTCAGTAGAGCGCGTTTTATCCGGCGACATCCCGTCGTGCGGGGCGGACCAACCTAATCCAAAAGAAACGCAACCGAATGTTTGTTCCGCTTGCCGCAGCCTGCTGGCCTGACTTTCCCGAGAGGGATTGAGCACTGGTCCCTGACCAGCCTGCTGCAGCGGCGGGTGAAAAGATGAAAATATTTCCGGACTACCGCGAGCGGGCGAGATAGGATACACTGCTCGCCACTTCTTGAAGTCAAAAAGGAGATTCGTACTTGGATTCGAGCCCGTTGCTTAAATCACTGCTGTCGATTTCGCTGTCTCTACTTCTGGCTGCAACGCCACTTTATGCGGCTTCAGCCGATGCCCAAACCGCTGGAGAAGTGAAGGCGCTCATTCCCGAGGCATCGCGAAATACCCAGCCGGTAAACGTCAAAGACAGCCTCAACTGGAATGATCTGCTGAAAACTGGCGCTCAAGGACGTTTGCGGGCCGGGCTCACCTCCGGCTCCATTCTCAGTCTCGGCTCTAATAGCGAACTCCAAGTGGTGCAGCACGATGCCGTCTCCCAGCAAACCTCGCTGGTGGTGAACTATGGAAAGTTGCGCAACCAGGTGAACAAGATCACCAAGCCGGATGGCAAGTACGAAGTCAAAACGCCGAACGCCGTGATCGGAGTGGTTGGAACTGATTTCTACGTCGGCTATGAAAACCGTCAGACCACAGTGATTTGCTACACAGGCAAGGTAGTGGTTACGCCCACATCCGGGGCGGAAGTGGTCAAAAGCGACAGTAACGACAGTAAAAAGACGGGCTCGTCAGCCATAATCCTTCTCGCTGGCCAGATGGTTGTCATCGGAGAGAACACCCCGCCCGGAGGATACGTAGCACTTATGACCCCAGCACCGCTGGCCGAGTCGACCATGCAAGACACGAACGTCCCCGATGTGCCGGTGAGCGCGAGCAAAGGGCATCACCTGCGGCGAAAAGTTTTGATCCCCATACTAGCGGCTGGTGGATTGGGACTGGGGTTGGGGTTCGCGGGTTTTTCAGGCGGCGGCAACCACAGTGGCAACAGTAGCGGCACGCCAACCACACCACTTGATTTTACCAACCAGTTTGGCACGGTTAATTTCACGAGCGCCGGAATCGTATCCAAAGGGTCGGAACTTGGGAGTTACAACGGGATTGTAGCGCCTCCCAAAAAATCGCTGGGCACGGTGAGCTTTTCTGCGGGCGCGTTCACGGGCTCCAACGTCTTGACCGGCGGAACCTTTTCCGGCGTGGGGTCGAGCTTTAGCGTGGCTAGCGGGGCCGCGAATTATGGTCAACCCCCGAAAGGAAACATCTTCACTGGTTCGTTCGTCGGGCCTGTCGCCTGGACGCTGGTCAGCCAAACTGGTAAGTACACCGATAACTTTACGCTATCGGGCGCGATCAATGGAATGTTGTACACGGGCAGCGACGTAACCGGGACCGCAACGCAAAACATCACTGTGTATACGAATCAGTGGACCCAAAATCATGAGGGATTAATCGCTCTCGGCAAGATCCACCTGAATGTCCCGGACGCGAGCAAAATGCGAGTGCCCGGCAAGGGATCGAGGGCCGCGAGCAGAGGCACTCGTCGCCCGCTCTTGGGTTGGACGTTTGTGTGGTAAGTTGAATTAATGAACCTGCAGGTCAAGTTCAGCCTGATTTTTCTGGTCGTTTTTGGAGTTCAACTCGCGGTTGCGGGCTATGTCTGTGATGGGTTCCTGCAGAGCAGCGCACGCGATCAGGTGATTCGCCAAGCGCGACTAATGATGGAATCGAGCCTGGCGACGCGCACCTACACCGAGGAGCAGATCAAGCCTCTGGTACATCGGAATGATCCCGCATTTCACCCCCAGATTGTCCCGGCGTATGCCGCCACCGAGCACTTCAACTACTTCCGCAACGCATACCCGGAATACAGTTACAAGGAGGCGACGCTCAATCCTACCAACCCGCGCGACCGTGCCGTGGATTGGGAAGCGGACATCGTAAACTTCTTCCACAACAATCCGGATAAAAAGGATTTCTCCGGAGAACGCGACACTCCCATGGGACGCTCGCTGTACTTGGCACGGCCCATCAAGGCCGTTGCCCCCTGCCTTGTCTGCCACAGCACGCCGGAAGCGGCTCCACCCAACGTGGTGAAGGTCTATGGAAGCACGAACGGCTTTGGCTGGAAGGAGAACGAGATCATTGGCGCCCAAATCGTTAGCGTTCCCCTGGCATTGCCCATCCGCATGGCCAATGCCGCTTACCGGAAGCTGATGACGTCTCTGGTGTTGATCGCAATCGTGACCCTGCTGGTCTTGAATCTTGCGCTGCATTTTGCTGTGATCCGTCCGGTGCGCAGGTTTTCCGTGATGGCCGACGAGATCAGCAAGGGCAACCTGGACCTCCCGGAATTGCCCGCCGGCGGCAAAGACGAGATCTCGATCCTCGCCGGGTCCTTCAATCGGATGTACCGTAGCCTGTCCAAGGCGATAAAAATGCTGAATCGAAACTAGATCGAGTGGACGATTTCTCCAATCCCGACCGCACCTGGATGTGCAGCATCCTTTTCCTGGACATCGTCAACTACTCCTCCCAGTCTGTGCAATTGCAGATGGAATGGAAAAGGCGTTTCAACCGCTACCTGGAAGCGTCCTTGAGCGATGTGCCGGAACCGGAGCGCGTCATCCTCGACACTGGCGACGGCGCGGCGATCTGCTTTCTTGGCGGCCCGGATACAGCGATGGCTCCAGCCTTGAAGCTGCGCAGTTTTTTTATCGAAGACGAGCGTGCCCAGCCATCCGCAATGCTGGTCCGCATGGGAATCAACCTGGGGCCGGTGAAGCTGGTGCAAGACATCAACGGGCGCCCGAATGCGCTCGGGGATGGCATCAACGCAGGGCAGCGCGTGATGAGCTTCGCGGCAGACAACCAGATCCTGGTATCGCGTTCGTTTTACGAGGTCGTGAGCTGTCTTTCCGCATCCTACGCGCCGATGTTTCACTTTGTCGGCGCCAGGAAAGACAAACACGCGAGGGAACACCTGGTGTATCAACTGGCGCCCGCGGGCGAGGGGCCACCCCCACCGAATGCGTCCGCAATGGCTGCGTCGTCCGCGTCAACAACACCGCCGGCCCAATTCGATGCGGCGGCACTGGACCGCCTTGAGGCCCTGCTCGTGCCTGTCCTGGGTCCCATAGCGCGCCACGTGATCCAGGACATCAGCCGGAAACATGCCAACCTGGAAGGCCTGTGCTCTGAACTGGCCACCAACTTTGCCGGCAACCAAGAGCGCACCAAGTTTTTGAAGCAATGCCGGCAGCTGTTCGGACTGGCAGTTCCACCCGCCTCGAGCATTGCGACCCAGGCGCCACCGCCGGCCAAGCCGGCTTCTGGCGTGGTCTGGGAACCGGCGATGTTGGAAAAAATCAAGAGTGAGCTCGCGGTTTACATCGGACCCATGGCCAAGTTCATTGTCGATTCCACGGCCAGTGAGGTGCATACGGTCAAGGATTTCTACGATGCGCTTTGCAGGGAAATACCTTCCAGCCGGGACCGCGAGCGCTTCTTGTCACGCTGCAAAGCCGGTATCTAAATCCCGGGAAGAAACCACGAAGCGGGGCTAGGGCTGGCTATAGGGCTGAAGCCTTCGGCTCATCGCCGCGCGGTCACACCCTCTGCCGTGTCAACGGCGGTCACCGCGTGTCATTCGTGCTCGAAGAAAAACAGGCGCGAACCTTTCCGACGCTCGCGCCCGCTCGTTTAGAACCACACCGCGTAATTGAGAGGCACACCCTCATGATGCCTTTGTTCGCGGGGCACTTACCGCGGCGCTGGACGGCATCTCTGTTGAGATCGTGCCAGCGTCTTCCAACATCATGTCGACGCCCTTCTCTGCAATCATGAAGAGTGACGCCTGCAAGTTCCCGCTCACCACGGAAGGCATGATCGAGGCGTCGTTGATGCGCAATCCATCAATGCCGTACACCCGCAGTCGTGGATCGACGACAGCCATCGCATCCAGGCCCATTTTGCAAGTGCCTGATGGGTGCCAATCGGTGATGCAGGTGTCTTTGATGTATTTCCGAAGCTTGTTTTCGTCAGTTCCAATCTGGGGACCAGGTAGAAGCTCCCGGCCCAGCATGTCACGGAAGGCCCGCGTCTGGACAATCTCGCGACCGAGCTTAATTCCGGCGAGCAGTACAGACATGTCGTACTCGCAGGTCAGATAGTTGGTCTGAATGTCGAGCGGCTCCATGGGATCGCCGGAGCGCAGCCACACTCGCCCGACGCTTTGAGGCCGGCAGACGACAGGGACGAGCGCAAAGCCGCGATTGAAATCCGCCCCGGTGCCGGGAAACGCGAAGCCGCCAAAAAACAGCTGCAAGTCCGGCGAAGCGGCAGGCACGCCCGATCGCGTGAAGGTGAACAGCGAAGCTTCGCAGATGATCATCGGGATCTTCTGCTCGATCTGCGACGCCCAGCACATGCGCACGTTCAGGTGGTCCTGCAGGTTGCTGCCTACTCCCGGCAGGTCTGCGACGACCGGAATCTTGAAGTTTCTGAGCTGCTCGGCTGGACCAATGCCCGACTGCATCAGGATTTTGGGCGTGTTCAATGGTCCCATGCTCACGACCACCTCGGACGAGGCGCGCGCTTGTATGGTGGAATTGTTCTGGCGGTACTCGACGCCAAACGCGCGCTTGCCGTCCAGGAGAAGACGTGTGGCAAACGCTTCATACTCGATGGTGAGGTTTTTGCGCGCATTCTTGATAGGGTCGATATAGGCGGTGAAGGCGCTTGCACGTTTAAAGTCGCGTGTCGTGGTCGACTGAATGAAGCCCGCCCCGCCCTCCTGCTGGGGACCGTTGAAGTCCCAATCGCTTTTGAAACCAAGCTCGCTCACGCCTGCGACGAAGGCCTCCGAAGCGGCGCTGCGCCGGTCCTTCGGCAGATCCATCACCGGGAGCGGCCCGCCAACACCGCGGTATTCGGAACGTGGACCCATGTAATCCTCGGACTTTTTGAAATACGGCAGGACCTGTTGATACGACCAGTTCTCATTGCCCAAGTAGTTCCAGTGGTCAAAGTCCCGCCGGTGGCCTCGGATGAAAATGCGTCCGTGCACGGAAGTGCCTCCGCCCGCAACCTTCCCCTGGATAAGGGGCATCTTGCGTCCGTCCAGGCCCGGCTCCTCCACGGTGCTCAGCCCCCAGTCGAACTGCGGCTTCTGCCACACGGCAAACAACGACGTGAGTTCCACGTTATGTATGTCGGCATCGTCATCGCGCGGCCCAGCCTCGAGCAGGAGAACTTTGACGCTCGGGTTGGCCGAGAGTCGATTAGCGGTCACGCAGCCGCCAATGCCACTGCCAATCACGATGTAATCGAATTCACGCGTTTGTTGCGCAGTCATCGTATACCCCCTCATTGATGAAGTGCTGCGCCGCCCTCTTGCCGCGGCCAAGTCGGTACTTGCTGAACCCTGTCGCGGCGCGGCGCGCAAGTCATTTTATCCTTCCGCCGCCCTGTGTCAACACCCAGAGCGCAAATATGTTAACCGAAACAAGAAATTTACTTCTGCGAAATACGCGTCAAGCCATTTAAAGATGTAACCCTGGGTTCGAGCGTCGAGACATTGGAAATGTAACCGGAGACCCGCCGTCGTCGCAGCTGTGGGAAAGTGCGAATCGCGCGCTTTTTGCGCGATTCGCAAGCTCGGTGGAAAAGTCTGGTTTTGGACTTTTCCACGGAGCGGCTTTTCCACAGCCGTTTCGCCGGCCGTGTTGTGTTTTTTCCTTTTCCTTCACCTGCGCACCGCGGTTCTCCGCCGTCACTTTTGGACTGAGCCGCCGATTCGCCAAGTCGTAAATGCGCTGCAGTTTCTGATCAATCAACTTCCCCAGTTGAAACGGGTCCAAACCCTGGCGCAGCTTTTTTAGTTCTGCCACCGGCTCGGGCTTCATCTGCGCCCCTGCCAGCACCCGCTCGAACGGTGTCTGCGCTGCGTCGTAGACGCGTCGCACTTTCGATCCCACCCGAACTTTTTTCACCAGCTTCACCGAGGGCAGATACAGGTTCATCCACCAACCTAGCTCGTGACGATAGAGATCGTTGATGGCCTCCACCACCGCTTCGGAATCGTAGCGTTCCCACCCCAGAAGCTTGCGCACGTGCGTCCAGTTCTTCTGCTCCACGTGCGCATTGTCATCCTTCTGGTAGGGCCGTCCACGCGTCAGCTGAATCTGCTTCTGCTCACACCAACCCTTCAGATGCCAGTTGATGAACTCCGATCCGTTGTCCGAGTCCACCCCCAGAAGACGGAAGGGCAATACTTTCTCGATCTCATCCAGCCCTTGCTGCACCGCCACTTGGCTCTTCCCCAACAGGGCGCGCGACTCCGTCCAGCCGCTATGGATGTCGGTCCGGTTCAGGGTATGGGCAAATTCTCCGTCGCCCGAGTTGCCACAATGCGCCACCAGGTCGATCTCGCTGAACCCGGGACCGGTCACATCCCAACTGTCAGTCTTCACTGGAATGTGGTGCTTCAACAGCGAGCCGGGCTTGGTGCGTCCGTAAATACGCCGTTTCCGCTCGCTCTTCCTCGCCCGCAAGCGCCGGTCGATTTGCCGAGCACTGATGCCCAGTAGTTGTTTCTCCATCGCCGAGGTCATCCGGTAGCGCTTACGAATCCACGGCAGCCAACTCGGCAGCAGCGCCTTCAACCGCACCGACCAGGGATATCCCGCCGCTTCCCAGATCGCCGCCAGAATAGAAAGCACTTGCGGGCCGTAGCGCGCTCGCCCTCCATGCCGCCGTCGCTCCGGTTGCTTTCCCGGAGGAGTTCCATTCAGAAGTCGAATCGCATATTTCCGGTGGTAGCCGGTGTTCAGACAAAATTCGTTCAGCATCCAGTGCTTCGCTTCCCGCCCCGCCCTGTGATAGCGCTCATACACGGCCCGGAAATATTCCCACTTCGCCTTGTGTCCCAATCCAACCCTCCTCAAATCGTCTCTTGAGTCGGGTTACATCCTACGTGTCTCGACGGCCTCCCCTTCGGTTACATTTTGCATGGCTCGATACGAAATATTGACAAGACGAAGGTCTGTGTACTAGCGTGGACGGGCTCGTCGATGGATTATTCGTCGCAAGCGGGAGGGTGTCCGATGATTCTTATAACCAGCGCACCTGGTAATAATGCGAATGCCGTCATTCGCGAATTAACGAAGGCCGGTGTTCGTGTGCGGGCCCTCCTTCGCAACCCCAATTCCGCTGGCGAGATTAAGGGTCCGCTGGTGGAGGTCGCGGTCGGCGACTTTTTGAATCCGGCGTCTCTGGATGCCGCCCTACGCGGTGTGGAGAAGGCATTTCTCATCCCTCCAACGGATCCGCGCAGCGTCGAAATGCAAGGCAATTTCATCCGCGCAGCGAAACGTGCGGGCACACGCCACGTGGTGAAACTCTCGGTCAACGGTGCCGATGTGAATTCACCCGTGCGCGTGGCCCGGTGGCATGCCGAAGGCGAGAAGGAACTGGAAGCGTCCGGGATTCCATTCACGCACCTGCGGCCGAACGCTTTCATGCAGAACCTCCTTGGGCTGGCTCCGACCATCGTGTCACAGGGCGAGTTTTACCAACCGGCGGCGGACGGCAAAGTAAGCCATATCGACGTGCGGGACATCGCGGCGGTCGCCGCGAAGGCGCTGACAGAAAATGGGCATCAGGGAAAGACTTACGTGATTACCGGCCCCGAGGCTTTGTCGTATGACGAGGTGGCCAGCAAGATTTCAAAGGTCATCGGGAAGCCGGTTAAGTATGTCAACGTCACGCCGGAAGACTTCAAGAAGTCGCTGCTCGGTTGGGGCATTCCGGAATATATGGCAGATGGTCTGAATGAGTTCTTCGCGGCCATTCGCGCAGGGTATTGCGCGGTCGTGACCAATACAGTGGAGGAAGTTGCGAAGAGGAAGCCGATTAGTTTCGACGACTTTGTGCATGATTTTGCGGAGGCATTTACCGCGCGGCCGCAGGCAGCGGGGTAAGAGCAACCCCACCGCGCAGACGAAATCGCTGCACTCCAAATGAAAATCTTTTCACATTGCGGTGAAATGGAGTGTACGGTTATTGCCTTCTTGGAGAGCAAATAGGAGTTTCTCGCTAACCTAATACATGAAGTGTTGACAAAGAAAACTTTGTGTACTACGGTGTATAACCACAATCGGTGCGATTACGCTAAATTGACCCCCACGCATCGATTGAAGCCCACCACAATCGAGGAGAAGTTCTATGTCTAGATCTGCGATGCTGTCCCTCCTTGCAAGCCTTGCCCTGGCGGTCGCCGCTGTTTCGGCTGCATACGCCGGCTCGACGGATCACGCCAGTGAGGTTGATGGCCTCGCAGCCACCGCCTCGATCCCGGTTTCGACCTTCGCCACGCTTCCTCTAATAGGGCCGATCAACCCCGGCAATCCTGAAGGAATGGCGGCCGACGATTTCGGCTTGCTCCACGTGAATACGTTCGATACCAGCAACATCTGCTATACGCTCCCGTCAGCTACGGCAGCGGTAGCGAATGCCGCAACACCCGGTGTGGGATCGGCGGAACTCCGGCGGTTTCTGGAGTCCCATCAGCACGCCGATTCAGCCACGCCCCCACCTGCGAATACGTTCAATTACATCTTCACTTATGACCAATTCGGTCATCTCGTGGCGAAGACACCATTTGTCCCATGCGGTGCCCCGCTAGGAATGCAGGCGATTGGTCAAAAGCTGTATGTCATCGATGTTTTTTACGGGCAGGTGGACCGCTACCGGCTGCCGTTGACCAACACTAGCACGCCCGAAGCCACCTATAATGTCTGCGGCGGATTTCTCGTCGCTTTCGGCCTCCCGGTCAAGAATAACGGTCCCTTCTGCGCTCTCAACGACATGAAACTCGGCCCTGACGGCAGGTTGTACATCGCGGATAATGGCGCTGGCCCTGCTTTCGTCTTCAGTTCCTGCTGCCTGGCCGGCCATATCTGGGAACTCAATCCCACCGACGGAACCTCGAGCATCTTCTACTCCGATCCGTCGTTGAACGTCGATCCTAACTCTGCGCCACCGTTTGGCGTGGCGGCTGCCGTCTTTGATCCCAAGGGCAAGAACCTCTACATGTCGAACTTCAGCACAAGCTACGTTTATAGGCTGGCTGTGCAACCCGTCGACGCCGGCAAACCTCCCTCTCCGGCTAATCCGCTCGTAGCCCCGACCGGCTCGCCATCGGTCTTCTATTACAACACCAGCATTCTCCTCGGGCCCAACCATATGGCCTTCGATGGCGAAGCTCGTCTCTGGATTACTTCCGGGGAGAACAATCAGGTCGTGAAGTTCGACACCAACAGCGGCACGGTCTTGGCCACCGCCGGCTCCTTCTGCGGATTGACAAAAAGAGGTGCGCCGAAGTGTCTGCTCCAGCCGGCGAACATCGTGAAGCTCGGCAACGAGATGTACGTCGACAATGAAGCAAACCCGGGACTGAACTGCCTCAACACAGAGGCGGGTGCCCCAGGATCCCTGGTGCCTGCTGGCCTGCCCCCGCTCTGCGGCCCCGGGATTACCCCTTCCTCGACCTGGACAAACCTGAAGTTGTACACAATCTCAAGCTTCCCTCGTCATGCGGAGCAGGGAAAATGATTCCGAGGCAAAAGGTTCCGATATCGGTTACCCGAACCGTTATCGGAACCTTGTTTACACCAGATGGCCGTCACAACTGCTGCTGATTGACTTCCAGGACGATTACCACCCGGTCTTAGCGGCACGAAATTGAGTTACGACGCCCACTCGCTGACTGCTCTGCTATCGGCGCTTTGGCAGAAGCACAGCGTCCAGTGTGGTTCTCTACACGGGGCATCGTGCTCTCCTTATAGACTCTGTCGTGGTGGTTGGATTACATCGGCTGGGCCTCTCGAACGGTCACACGTAAGTCGGCAAAGGTGGGATGGGGCGTCCCTCACGCAGTGATGCAACCACCGCCGCTGCGTCGGCGGCGCGATATTCCTCGCCATAGACGGCGCCTTTGCGACGCGGGGCCTCCATCGCTTGGCAGCTCTTCGTGCCGCCCAGGTCAACCGGCACATACCCAGCATCTGCAATCAACTCGACGACGACGCGCTTTGCGTCCGCATCATCGCCACAGATCCACTGCACGATCTTTTGCTCCCTCGGACGATCGGCGGTCTCCCTTTGAAAATGCGCGGTCAGCGTATTGAATGACTTCGTATACCGGGCGCCGGGCATACGGGCCGCGTTGAATTCGGCGGCCGTCTGTCCCTTCGGAGGCAAAGCGCGCGAACCGAACTGGTTGGTCGTGTCTATGACGATCTTGCCCGCAAGGGATCCTGCTTGGCGCAGTGCCTCCGGGATCGCGTCCCATGGTACGGAGAGTACCACGACCTCGCCGAAACGGACTGCCTCTAGCGGCGTTCCCACAGATGCTCTGTCACCGAGTTCTCGCGCGAGCTCGGCTAGGTTTGCTGGATCGCGCGAGAAGCTGAGCTTCACCTCGTGCTTGCCACTGACGATAAAGCGCTGCGCACAGTTGCCGCCGATGTTCCCCGCACCAATAATGCCAATGCGCATGATTTCCCTCCTTCACTCTGCGGAACGCCGCTTACTGCACAACCAGGTTAAAACTGACACTCTCCGTGATTGCCGTCTCTGTCGCCGATTGGAAAGTTCCCGTCACCGTAAGGGGGTACGTGCCGGCGGCAGTACCGGGAGGATCGCCGCCGCCTCCTGCGCATGATGGCAACGTCACAAGGATCGCGAGCATGAACAATAAGAAAATCACCCCGCACAGGCGTCGCCGAGGTTTCACGCCACGCTTGCCGGGCAAGACGACCAGCGCCGCGAGCCCGGCGATCCCGGCGAGTCCGGCCAATCCGGCCATCCGGTTCCCGTTCGAACGTCCAAAGGGCGACCGCAGAAGGCCGGTCGCCTGCGTCGTGGTGGCCGTGACTTTGGCCTGAACCAACGTCGATCCGTTCAGCGCTATCGGATTCGGCGATACAGTGCAGGTCGCTAAAGCTGGTGCTCCGCTGCAACTGAGCGATACTGACTGGGTGAATCCATTAACCGGAGCCAGATCCACCGTGAAAATCGCCGTCTGTCCGGGAACCACAGTCAGGCTGGTGCAGGTGGTGGTTAGCGAGAAGTTCTGTACCGTTGCGGTGATGGGAACCGCTTGTGGGCTGCCCGCCGCATTGTCGGCAACGCTCAGCGACGCCGTGGCGCTCCCGCTTCCACCGTTGGCTGTGGGTGTGAACGTGACGTTGATGGTGCAACTGGAGTCCGCCGCGAGCGAGGAACCACAAGTGCTGTTGCTGGTTTGCGTGAATTCACTGGCGTTCGGCCCAGTAAATCCAATCGAGGTGATGGTCAGCGTAGAGCCGCCACTGTTGGTCAGGGTGACCGTTTGGGCAGCACTCGTGGTTCCAACTGTCTGCGAACTAAAAGTGAGGCTTGTGGGCAAGAACGACACAACCGGGGGAGCTGGCGCCTGTTGTATTAGAACTGCCGCACTTGGATTAGCCTGGGCTACTAAGTCCGGCCGTCCGTCACCATTGAAATCACCTGTAGCCAAGACTTCTGCAGTTCCTCCGAAGCTGACTGGTGTCTGGAACGTTCCGTCGCCGTTTCCTTGCAGGATGTAGGTGCCCGTGGCCAAGTCGAGCTTCCCATCTTCGTTGAAGTCGCCGGTCACGATTGCGCCGGTCACAGGATTCGCTAAAGCCTGGGGAGTGCCGCTGGTAAACGTTCCGTCTCCATTCCCGATCAGAATTACAACATCACCACCGCCGGCGGGTGGGTTGTATACGAGCGCGAGGTCTTGCTTGTTATCCCCATTGAAGTCGGCCGCGGCGAAAGCGACAACGCCCGGAGGGGTATTGGTGAGCGCGTTTGCGGCGCTGAACCCTTCGGCAGATCCAGGGAACACCCTAACCACAGGTGACTCGGGATAGACATCCAGCACCGCCAAGTCCAGAATGCCATCTCCGTTGAAATCGGCCACGAGCATACCGCCGAACTGCGTAGTATTGCCGGTGAAAGACTGGCCTGCAGTGAAACTTCCTTCACCATTGTTGTGCAGTATCTGAACATTCACTCCGATCGCACCCGCAATATCCAGGACGCCGGTCTGGCTGAAGTCACCGACAGCGAATGGGCGAAAACCAGCGACCCCGACAAGAAGGCTGGTTGGGGGCTTGAAGGTGCCGTCGCCGTTACCCACGAGCAGCATGTCGCCTGCAACCAGGTCGATTGAACCACCATCGTTCTTGAAACGCCCTGCCACAATCGTGCTCGCGTCATCAACCTGATAACCTGTGGGGCTCTGGAAGGTACCATCGCTGTTCCCTAATAGAATAGACACCTGATTACCACCGTCGTCGTAAGAAACGCCCACAGCCAAGTCCAGAATGCCATCGCCATTGAAGTCTGCGGCGAGCACGCTCTGGACCGTACCCTGACCAGTAGTAAGAGGGTTGTAATCGACGGCAGGGGCGAATTGCGGAGATGCCGGGGTTGCAATCTGGAAAAACTCCACATTGGAGGGGTTTCCGCTGACGTTCAGCAACGACACGGATGAGGTGCCCGCAGTGGTAATGAGTGACGCTGGTACCGCCGCGGTTACCTGGGTGGCAGTCGACTTTGTTATCGCGAGGTGGGTGACATTGGTTCCTTCCCCCCACAAGACGGCCGTCGGCGCCGGGTTGAACCCCGCACCGTTAATCGTAAGCGTAAAACCTGGAGCACCCGGCTGGGCCGCGGTTGGAACTACGGGCTGTTCGATGGTGGGAATGCTGGCGCTTTGCGCCATCGCCAAAGTGCTGAGAAAAATTATGCAAACCCCGAATGTCCTCGCAGATCTCATGACGTTGTCCTTAGGGGGAAGCCTTTTCCAGAGTCCGATCGGTTGCCAATAAAGTCACCGAAAAGAGGGCATCATTTCTGGCACGTCGCCTGCGACCGCACCCTCGACAACGCATTGCAAACAACTGGAGGAGGAGGTGTGGTGGCAGATGACCCGCCGCCCCCGTAAGTCAACACCAGACCTGTAGCTAAACCGCCTGCTACGCCGGCCAGAATCGGAATCCAGACTTTCGGGTGCGCAATAATCACATGAGGGTTGACATTGGTGTCTTGCATCGAAGCGCGAATTACTTCGGACTCGGGAGCAAATCCTCCAGGCGGGGCTTTCATTCCGATCACCACCAACTGCCCTGGCGATAAAGTGACTAGCGCCTGGTCAGAGGTCGCCTGCTCGGACTTTCTCACCACCTTCGCCGAACCCAACGCGGTTACGGAGACTTTGCCGACGTAACAAACCACCGTAGTGAGGTCGTTTTCATAACCTACGTAGAAGTCGGTGCCGATGACGCCGATCACTGCGTTCGGCGTTCGGACTTCGTATTTGCCACCCGGCTGCGTAACCTTGACCACTTGGCTGCGCAGTTGGCCATAGTTCATTTCAATCGAAGTTTGCTGCGACGCGGCATTGTGCTGCACGACTTTGAGCTCGCTGTTGGAGCCGAGACTGATAACGGAGCCGTCGGTGAGCCCGGCCCGCAAGCGTCCTTGGGCATAGGTTTTCAGCAGATCGTTCCATTCGAAGCTGTCTTTGACCTTTAACGGCTGCGCATTTCGGGAAGCGGCGGGAATAAGCGCCTTCACTTCTCCGGCCGTTTGACTATCGGTTGGAGCCGCAAACATGGGCGTCGCAGCCAGCAGAAGAGACAGTAAAACCGACAGCAGTGACTTAACCATGCAAAGGCCTCAGAAATCCGATATTCGGGGAAGCTTATTGTCCCAGAAAAAGAAGAGAAGTCAAGAACGTTTGTAGGCCGTCGTTACGCGGCTTCGTTTTCGAATTTCGCGGGAAGGAGTTTTTCAACCGCTACCTCAGTCATCGCTTCAAAACCGGCCAACGGAAGTGACCGTCCAGGACTAGGTTGTCCTACCCTGCCCGCAGCTACTCGCGCAAGCTCACTACAGTTATCCACTACAGTCGAACGCGGACGGCGGTAGAATCCAGTAAGCTGATCAAAGCAAAACCCGCCCGGATGGCGAAACTGGCAGACGCACGGGACTTAAAATCCCGGGTCCCTAACAGGACGTGACGGTTCGATTCCGTCTCCGGGCACCATTCAACCCTTTCCGGACTTTGTTTAGGCAAACCACTGCCAAGTAGGGGCGCCAGCGGCACTCTCCGCCGAGAGGAACCGATCTTTCAGTTCCTCGCCCGATCGGGAGCTGCACAAATCAGCCCCCACCACCTTTCGGGGGCGGAGGCCAGTTTAATCCTCTCCTTCGTCCTACTGCTTAGCAGGCGCGAACGAATCGGCGAACGCCTTAGCGTTCGGTGCGCCCACGCCGGTTACGTTATCCCAGCCCTTAGCCGTTTTCAGGCCGGAATCCGTGCCGAATGAGATGACCAGCGCAGTGTCTCGCAAATCAGCGTAGTCCCAGATAGCACTGACGAACTTGCCCGATGAGACCCCGGCCACCTCCGCCGCAGTGTACTTGTTGGTGCCGGTCGATTCCTGAATCAACGCGGTTACATTATTTTTGGAGGTAACGGGAACGATATCGTACACAGCTCCCGCTGGCAGCGAATACAGATAGCGAGCTGCTTGGCCGAGCGGCGCACCCGCCTCTTGGTTGGCAATTGCCCATAGTGCCGAGAACATCGGGCAAGCAACACTCGTGCCCCCCCACACCTGCCATTGCAGCGTCGGAACCTGACCCAGGACCGTTATCGCGATCACGGCCGGAGTATAAGGATCCGCCAACCAGGCAATGTCCGGAAGTTGGCGATACTTGCCCGGCAGCTTCTTCTGGAACGGCGGCTTGGCGAAACCCGCGAGGCAGGTCGGTGGGGTGACGCTGTCATCCTGGAAAGCACAGTTGCTCGGGCCGCCGCCCGCGCCGCCTATCAACCCGAAGACGAAAGGTGGATCTAAGACGAGCCCCTCCTGAGCCAGCAGAGTTTCATTATTTCCCCACCCTGCCTGCCAAGCGATCGAGTTGTCGGAGTTCAACGCCAGAGTGACGCCGCCCACTGCCGTGGCCCAGGGAGAGTCAGCAGGCGTACTGACCGTTGCAGGAATTCCATCGGCCGTGTAGTCGCCTCCGTCTCCCGAGGAAAAGTTGGCCGAGATTCCGGCGACGGCGGCCGCTTCCTGAATGAGGTTTTCGGTGGCCAGAAGGTTCGCAGGAACCAAAGATTCCACTGCAAAAATGCTGCCGGAGATGACGTTCGCAAGACCATAGTTCACCGCCGTGTACTCGGCTTCGTCGACGTCCTGAAAGGAAGCCGAAGGCGGAACGATGAGGTTGATGTTGGCGCCGGGAGCTATCGCATGCGCCCACTCGACGTCAATGTTGATTTCTGTGTCATCGACAGACGCGCACGTGCTTGCCGTCGGAATGTAGGTTATGGCGAAATTCGGGTTAATCCCCGACGAGGTCAGCGCCGGCAATCCGAACTGCGCCGAGAACACATTAGCATCGTTCTGAATCGTCAGCGAACCGCACCAGTCGATGATCCCGATGGTTTGGCCCGTGCCGTCAAATCCTTCCGCGTACAAGCCCGTGAGATTGTATGCCGTCTGGATCATGGGCGGTGTATAGCCGCAACCGGCGCTGGTCAGGCTGTAAATATTCAGGTGATTGCCTTTGTAAGTTCCGATCGGGAACGAACCGTTGCCGTTGTTTGAATACGTCTGGGTCACCGTGTCGTCGAAGCAAATATTGGAGTAGCCAAGGTCGTCGGGCGCAGCCCCGACCGCACTCGTCTTGGCGGCAGCAGCCTTGCCCTGGGGGAGACCAGCCGACCGCGATATCAGCGGGTGCTCATACTTGCCATCGTCCAGACCGGAAATGGCCATCACCAGCGACGCAGCAGCCCCGTCCACGTACGGATCGCGGTCATTGGCGCGGATGGTCTTTCCGAGCACCTGGTAGTTGTTGAGCTGCACGTGTAACGCGTTCTCAACCTCGCCCACCGTCCCTCGCGCCCGTACGAAGAAGTTATCTGGACCAACCTTGACCACTTTCAAGTTATGCGCCTCGAAGAACTGCCCGACAGTTTTCGCCTCCTCCGCCGTCGGTGCAAACCGCGCCGCAAATTGCGCCCGGTTCAAGAAGTGACGATAGTTGGGAGAGGTGCGGTCGTAGAGCTGCTCTGCCAACGCGTCGAATTCGCCGCGATTGTGAGGGTTCAGCCAGATACTCACCTCGATGGTCTTCGACGCGTCCTCCGTCCCGAGGTTCTTTGCCGTGAATACATATCTGGGTGTGTTGTGCGCGATCAACTTTCCGCTTGCATTCGCCGGTCCCGCCACGCCTGCAATGAGCGTCGTCACCACAACATACAGCCAAATCGCCGGCCAACGGCGGCAACCACCCGCTGAGCGGTCCGCCTGCTTCATTTGATTCATTTCTCCTCCCGAAATAACTTTGCTGAAAACCTGAGCGACAAGGACGTGTCCTCGACGCACAGGGAAGTCAGGTTGTAAATCGAAATAGTAACGGGCCCACCGGTTGCCGGCTGAAAGCGGAATCACCGCCCGCCTTGAACCCCATACTGGCCTAGTGTAGCGCGTCACAAGTAACAACCTTTATCAATCGGCGCGCATCTTACGATATGGAGACGGTTGCGGATGCGCATAGCCCCTGTGATTACGTTGAGTCCGGAGCAGCAAACGCTGCTGGAAGGCTGGGCTCGAAGCCGATCCTTTCCCGCACGCGTGGTGGAGCGCTCTCGCATCGTGTTGCGCGCGGCCGCCAACGAGCAGGACAAGGACATTGCCGCCAGCATGGCCATTACGCCGAAAAAAGTTTCCCGCTGGCGCAAGCGTTTCCTCGCGCTGGGCGTGGAGGGACTGGAGAAAGATGCACCCCGGCCCGGCCGCAAACCCAAGATCGGCACCCGGCTGACCCAGCGGGTGGTGACCATGACCACGCGCCAGCAGCCGACCAACGCCACGCACTGGAGCACGCGCACCATGGCGGCGGCAGTCGGCATCAGCGAAGCCAGCGTGCGACGGATCTGGCGGGCCCACGGGTTGAAGCCGCATCGCGTCGAAACCTTCAAAATCAGTAACGATCCTCAGTTCGCGGAGAAACTGGAAGACATTGTCGGTCTGTACCTCGACCCGCCGGAGCATGCGCTGGTGCTGTGTGCCGACGAGAAGAGCCAAATTCAAGCTCTGGATCGTACCCAGCCCGGCCTACCGCTGAAGCGCGGACGCGGCGCCACCATGACGCATGACTACAAACGAAACGGTACGGCCACTCTGTTTGCCGCGCTGAATGCGGCTAACGGCGAAGTCTTTGGCCTGTGCCAGGAGCGGCACCGCCACCAGGAATGGCTCAAGTTTCTCCGTCTGATCGACCAGACCATCCCGGTGGATCGGCAACTCCACTTGATCTGCGACAACTACGCCACCCATAAGCACCCCAAAGTCCAGCGCTGGCTGGCGCGACACCCGCGCTTTCATCTGCACTTCACTCCCACCAGCGCGTCGTGGCTGAACATGGTGGAACGTTTCTTTCGCGACCTGACTCAAAATCGGCTCCGCCGTGGCGTCTTCCACGATCTGGAAGAACTCATCCTGGCCATCGGCACTTACATCGACCGCCATAACGAAAGCCCGAAACCGTTCATCTGGACCGCGCGAGCCGCCGACATCTTGGAAAAAGTGAAACGCGCTCGCCGCACCCTCAATAAACGTCAATCTGCTTGACGCACTACACTAGTAACTCGGACCCTTTCAACAGGGTCGCATGTTACTCCTGTTATAGGAGCACTGCAATGACTCATTATTTCTGGCTTATGATCTCTAACCTGAATGCTCCGCGGAAAACAATAGTTTCTAAGCTTCGGACCTTGCCGCGCGCGTCATCAGTTCTTCGATGGCCTGTTGCGGCGGCTTGCCGTTTTCGAGGATAGCAAACATCTGTTCGGTGATCGGCATCTCGACCTTCTTCTTGTAGGCTAAACCAAGCGCCGCTTTGGTGGTGAAAACCCCTTCCGCGACTGCGCCGCGCATGTCGGCAATGATGTCGGGCAGTTTGCGGCCTTTGCCCAGTTCAACACCGACGCTGCGGTTGCGCGAGAGATCCCCTGTGCAGGTCAAAACCAGATCGCCCAGTCCGGCGAGTCCTGACATGGTGTCGAGCCGGCCGCCGCAGGCCACCACCAGGCGCGCCACCTCGGCGAGACCTCGCGTGATCAGCGCAGCCACCGAGTTGTGGCCGAGGCCGAGGCCATCGCAGACGCCAGCGGCGATGGCGATGATGTTTTTCAGCGCACCGCCTAATTCCACGCCGATCACGTCGTCGTTGGTATAGACGCGAAACCGGGAATCGTTGAACGCCTGCTGCACGGCGCGTGTGGCTTCACCGTCCACAGATGCCACGGTCACAGCCGTCGGATCGCCGCGCGCCACCTCTTTGGCAAATGATGGGCCGCTGAGTGCCGCCACGCGAGGAGTGAACCCGCGGCTCCGCAAGACATCGGCGATCACTTCCGTCATGCGCAGCAGAGTTCCGTCTTCCAGTCCTTTGGTGCAACTGACGAAAAGTATTTCCGGGCGGAGCGTCGGTGCCATGCGTTCGAAGAGCGCGCGACAATGCTGCGAAGGCATGACACTGACGACGATCTCCGCCGCATCGAGCGCAGTGTTGAGATCGCTGGTCGCCATTATCGATTCTGGCAGGATGAAGCCCGGCAGAAAATGTTCGTTGATTCGTTTTCTCGCAATGCTATCCGAAACGTCCGGTTCATTAGCCCAGAGCCGTACCTGATGAGTCCCTTTACGTCCCAAGACGATTGCCAGCGCTGTGCCCCAGGCGCCTGCGCCGATAACGGCAATGTGGCTCATCTGCGGGTTGCTCCTAATGTCTCTGACTTCGTTCCTGACTTTGTTCCTAACTCTGTCCCTGACTCAGTTCTTGACTTTCTTCCTAACTTAGTTTCCGTTCCGGCGGCGAGACGCCCGATGTTGTGGCGATGCCTCCAGATGACGAGCGCCGAAACCAGCGCAATAAAAATCAGTTGCCGCTGATCCGCGTATTCGTGCAGGGCCCACGCCAGCAGCGGAAAAGCCGCCGCCACCGCGACCGACCCGAGCGAGATGTAACGGAAGGCGACGGCAATGAGCAAGAACAGGACCACCATGCACATAATGGATTTCGGCGTGAGCAAGATAAAAGCTCCGAGGCCGGTGGCGACGCCCTTGCCGCCGTGAAACCTGAGCCAGACCGGGAACAGATGGCCGAGCACGGCGAAGAACGCCGCCGTGGTCATGATGAGTTGCTGATGCGGCCCACTGAATAGCGCCTGCGCCAGTAGAACCGCAGCCAGACCCTTGGCGGCGTCAAGAAGCAGAGTCGCAACCCCGAGTGCAGGCGACTTGCGGGCCACGTTCGTGGCGCCGATGTTACCGCTCCCGCTCGAGCGCACATCCTCGCCCTTGAAAATCCGTACCAGCAGGTAGCCAAATGGAACCGACCCCAGCAGATAGCTCACAGCGGCGGTGATAAGGTAGGGTTTCATGTTCATCTATCTAATGATTCAAGCTTGTTGGTGGAGCGCCGCGCGGCCCCGCCCGGCGGGACGGGCGAGACACCCGTCGCTCCACTACCCTCGCTGGAGCGGAAACCGTTTCAGCTTGGTGTACTTCGATCCTGCCGGTGAAAGCTGGCTCTGATAGAGAATAAACTCGCGTGCCGTCATGGTACCGAAATCAAGCTCGTCCATCGCAGCGAGCCGCTTCTCGAGCACCGCGAACGCCGTGTTGGGGCCGTCGCCCTTGCGCCATTTCGGCGAGCCCGATCTACCGCCGGCGCGCGCCAGAGTTAGATGAGGACTGAAAGCCCTTTCTTCGCGCGGAATGCCAAGTTCGGCGACGGCCACATCGATCTTCTCGGCCAGCTCAGTGAGTTCCTGTCCGGCCTGGATCTCGATCCAGAATACGCGCGGAGCCTTCGCGGTAGGGAAGAACCCGTATCCGCCGGAGCGAATTTCAAACGCGCTGCCCTCGACCCGCCGCAAACGCCCGCTGATGGCCTCGACCCGCTCCGGCGGTTGTTCTCCGATGAACTTCAGCGTAATGTGCAGCGACTCCGGCCGCACCCAGCGCGCGTCGGGCGCGAAGCCCTGCACGCCTTCGAGAAAGCGCGCGATTCGGGCGCGAACTTCAGGGTCAAGATCGATGCCAATAAATATTCGCATATTCGCATCTCTCTCAGGTTGTGTGGGACGAGCCTTAGGCCCGTCCGGACGGGGATGAGCCCCGTCTCCACACATTAATATAAATATAAGCAGTCACAACAGAGCCCTGCGGATCATTTCCAGCGCCTGTTGCGCTGCGAACTGGCGGATGCGCTTGCGGTCGCCGGGGAAATTACGCTCGACTACTTGCGTGCCTTCTTCTCCCGCGAGTGCGACGTAGACCAGGCCCACGGGTTTCTGCGCGGTGCCGCCGCTCGGGCCGGCGACGCCGGTGATTCCGACTCCATAGCTCGACACGCAGCGCTTGCGGATGCCTTCGGCCATCGACGCCGCCACTTCGCGGCTCACGGCTCCGTGCTGGTCAATCAGCGCCTTCGGAACGTTGGCGAATTGCGTTTTCAATTCGTTCGAATAGACCACCGCGCCGCCCAGAAAATAGCGCGAGCTGCCACCGAGCGAAGTGATGCGCTCGGCCAGCAGGCCGCCGGTACAAGATTCGGCCACGGCCAAAGTCATGCTGCGCATCTGCAGCAGATAGCTGACGATCTGCTCGATGGTCTCACCCTTGCGAGAGAAGATCGCGTCGCCCAGTTCGTCCTCAATTTTTTCGGCGAGTTCCTCGACGCGCGACTCGGCCTCCGCCCGCGAATCCTTCCGGCAGCGCAAGTGGAGTTGAATTTCGCCCCCGCCCGCGAGAATTGTGGTCTCCACGTCGGCATAGGTCTTGTAGATGGGCGCAACCCGCGCGTCCACTTGCGATTCCGGCATCATGGCCATCTTGAGTGTGCGCGTAGCAATGTGCCGGAGCGGGATCCGGCCGCGCATGCGCGGGATGCATTCGGTTTCGAACATCGCCTTGAGTTCGTAGGGAGGGCCGGGAAGCAGCATCAGAAGTCGCTCCTGGCCGTCATACTTACCGCCGATCCACTGGCCGGGTGCGCTGCCGAGCGAATTCGGTAATACCGTGGCGCTGGTCACGATGTCGGCCTGCTTGGCATTGTTGGCGGACATCTTCATGCCGCGCTTGGCGAAGCGCTCTTCGAGTTTCGCGATGATCTCGGGATCGCGTTGCAGTTTCAAGCCGAGCGCGTCGGCCACTGCTTCCCGCGTCAAGTCATCTTCAGTGGGGCCGAGGCCGCCCGTGAAAATGACGATGTCCGAACGCCGCATGGCAAGTTTGGCGGCTGCGGTCAGCCCTTCCGCGTCGTCGCCCACAACGCACTTGAAGCGCACTTCCACGCCCAGTTCATTCAGTTTTTCGGTGAGGTAAAGCGAGTTGCTGTCCTGGCGATGGGGAGTGAGCAACTCAGACCCAACGGCAATGATCTCGGCGTTCACCGGTAAAAGTGTAAATGATGCGGGGAAGTCCATCCCTTTCATAAATTGTCATCCCGAGCGAAGCGAGGGATCTGCAGTTCGCCGCAAGATGCAGATCCCTCGCTTCGCTCGGGATGACAAACTCAAAAGAATTGAGAAAGGGAAGCGACCTGTATCACGCCAGGGAACCGCTAGAGGTTGGCTACCGGCTGTTGCTGCGTCATGCAGTGCAGTGCGCCGAATCCCCAGATCAGATCGCCGGAATAGATCGGCACGATCTCGCGTGTCGCGAACAGTTCGGCGAGCGAGTTGAGCGCGATGCGATCGTTCGGATCGTTGAACACCGGCACCAGCACCGCGCCATTCGCGATATAAAAATTGGCGTAGCTGGCAGGCAACTGCCGGCCTTCGAATACGACCGGACGCGGCAGAGGAATTTCGACGATCTCAAGTTTCTGTCCATCGGAAGTGCGCGCGTTCTTCAGTCGGCCAACGTTGGCATGCAAGGCCGCGTAATTTTCACTCTGCTCATTCTGCTCGATCATCGTGACCGCGGTATTCGGAGCGACGAAGCGGGTGATGTCATCGACGTGGCCGTGAGTGTCGTCGCCGGCGATCCCGCTATCAAGCCAGATGACGGACGACGCACCAAAATAGTCGGCGAACAGTTGTTCATAAGCGGCGCGATCCATGGGCGGGTTGCGTTGTTGAGTCGTCGACAGCAAACACTCCTCAGTGGTGATGAGGGCGCCACATCCGTTGACGTCGATCGATCCGCCCTCGAGCACAACGCGGTGCTGCCGGCTGAACGCCTGTGCGACGCGAGCACCGGCGGCCTTCGCCATGCGCCCTCCAACTTTTTCGTCAAGTTTGTAATTCGGATATTTCGCCCATGCGTTGAACTGAAATTGCAGAGCGAGCAACCCGGAATCCGCGTGATCGGAGGGCGGCGTCAGGAAGATACAGCCCGAGTCGCGGGTCCAGACGCGATCGGTGCGCCAGCGGTGAAAGCAAACATTATCGGCGAGTGCGCTAGAGAGAGCGCCCGCTTTTTCGAGTGCCGTGCGCGCCTGCTTTTCCCAACTCGCGTCATTGACGATCAGGTCCACACGCTCATGCCGCGCCAGGTTGCGGACGATCTCCGCATAGACCCATGGGATCGTTTCAAACTTGCCCGGCCAGTCGCCCCGCAAATGCGGCCAGGCGAGCCAAGTAGACTCGTGCGGCTCCCACTCCGCAGGCATGCGGTATCCTCGTGCGGCGGGCAGGAGTTTCGCGCGCGCAGCGGATGATCTGGCCATTTTTCGTTCCGTCATTTTAGGTCAGTCACTTTCCTTCTCAGCTGCGGTGACTTTTTCGTCAATCATGCGGCTGGTGATGGGAGCGTAACTGTCGATACGGCGATCGCGCAAGAAGGGCCAGTTGCGGCGAATCTCCTCCAGTTGATGCAGGTCCACTTCGCCGAGCAGAATTTCTTCCTTGTCGTGGGAAGCTTCGGCGAGCACGCGGCCGAAGGGGTCGCAAAAAAACGAGCCTCCCCAGAATTCGAGGCCTTTGCCAGGGACGGATTTGCCGCGAATATCACCAGTCTCGAGCCCGACGCGATTCACCACGCCAACATAAACGCCATTCGCAATCGCGTGCGCGCGCTGGATGGTGCGCCAGGCGTCATGTTGTGCTTCGCCGAACTCGGCCTTCTCCGCGGGATGCCATCCGATAGCGGTCGGGTAAAAAAGAATGCTAGCTCCCTGCAGTGCAGTAAGCCGTGCGCCTTCGGGATACCACTGATCCCAGCAGACGAGCGCGCCCAGTTTTCCGGCGGAAGTGTCGAAGGCTTTGAAGCCCAGATCGCCGGGAGTGAAATAAAACTTTTCGTAGTAGAGCGGATCGTCGGGAATATGCATCTTGCGGTAGATGCCGACGAGTGCGCCGTCGGAATCGCGGCCGGAATCAAAAACCGCGACCGTGTTGTGATAGAGCCCCGGCGCGCGCTTCTCGAAGAGCGACGCGATCAGCACAACTTGATTCTGCCGGGCCGCGGCGGCCAGCTTCTCCGTCCCTGCGCCCGGGATCGGCTCCGCGAGATCGAACAAAGCGGCGTCTTCGCGCTGGCAGAAATACTGCGTCTGAAAGAGCTCGGGCAAGCAAACAACGTCGGCACCCTCGCGCGCTGCCTCCGACACGCGATCGAGCGCTTTGGCCAGATTGTCGGCGGGCTCGGGGCCGCACGACATCTGGACCAGGGCGACGGTGAACTTGTCTGGCACGTTTTCTCCAACCTTGTTTCTCTAACCTTGCTTATCTTGCTTCGTTCGCCTAACTTCGGCAAGCCGCAGCGAGCCGCGTCTCTACGCATAGATGATCGCATCTTAGCAGGCTGCGGAAAAATTCCGATCAGAACCGGTTTGGGAAGGCACGAGTTTTACTCGTGCCGTAAGTCGTTGTAAATGGTTCGCGCTTCAGCGCGTGAGGTGTGCTTTTGCGCCCTCCGCCACCTCCTAGGATATCAAAGTGGTCGATGAGGACGTGAATGGTATGACTTTGTGTTGAGCGTTGAAAATCTGCGGGTCTAGTCAGCCGCGCTTTCAGTGGTGCTGCCTTGAACAATGCGCTTCACGTAGCAGTCCTGGTGAACAGCTTTGCCGTTTTCATCAGTGCACGTATCGGTTTGCAGATCGATTGGCTGATCGCAGATTGGGCAGTCAATTCTTGGCTGGCGAGAGCGTTCCACAAGACACCCCCTTGACCTCGTCCCAGAGTAAGGTTAGACAATTATGAAATGCTATACGAGTTCGAGTGCGTTTGCTGTACGGTAGCGCACACTTCGCCTCGGTGCTCCTGAGGGCGGTTGACGCTATCTTGCGACAACGGCCTCGGCCCAGACCTTTTCTCAACGCACACTCAGGACACCGCCGAGATTGTGAAAGCAGGTCGCCGCGTTTCTCTCACTTCTAGTAAATTGTTTCTTCGGTCAAAATCGGTTTCTCATTCTGGAGGTTCGTCTTTTGAAGCACAAAACTGCCGCAAAGCACGGTCATCATGACGAGGGCACGGGCATCGACCGCAAGCTGCACGATCCGGTAGCCGACCGGCTGATTCCGCTGGAGCCGCTGGATCTCGCCAAGATTCATTCCATTGACGACCTGGTGCGCGCGATGTCGAGGACTGCATTCACCGGCCGCCAGCTCGGCGAAGCCGCCGACGTACTGGAGGCAATGGCACGCGACCAAGAATGCTTCGTCGTCATGACGCTTGCGGGCGCGATGACCGTGGCCAAGCAGGGCCTGGTGATCGCCGAGCTGATCGATCGCGGCATCGTGAATGCGATTGTTTCGACCGGCGCGCTGATGGCGCACGGGCTGGTCGAAGCGACCGGGCGCGCACATTTCCGGCATAATCCCGAGCTCACCGACGAGGAACTTTACGAAGCGGGATACAACCGCGTCTATGACACGCTTGAGCCCGAGCAGAACCTCGACGACGTGGAGCGCGTAATGGCAGCGGTGTTCGGCGGCTGGAACGCGGACGAGGTGATGTGCTCGTATAAGTTGAACTGCGCGATTGGGGCGCATCTGGCGAAGCATGCCAAAGGTCAACGCGGCATTCTGAAGTCGGCCTACGAAAAAAATGTTCCCGTATTTGTGCCCGCGTTCTCCGACTCCGAGCTCGGCCTCGATTTCGCGTTAACCAATCGTGAACGCGACAAGAAGGGGAAGCCGCGATTCCGCTTCGATCCCTTCGAAGACCTGGAGCACTTCGCCGCAACCCTGCTAAGTCAGAAGCGGCTGGGAATCTTCACCATCGGCGGAGGCGTTCCCCGTAACTGGTCGCAACAATTCGGGCCCTTCATCGAATTGCGCCATCGCCGGGGCGGGGAAGACCTGCCGCTGAAACGCTATCACTACGGACTGCGCATCTGCCCCGAGCCCGTCTTTTGGGGCGGACTTTCGGGTAGTCCCTACAGCGAGGCGGTTTCCTGGGGCAAATTTGTGCCTCCAGCTGAAGGCGGAAGGTTCGGAGAAGTTTTTGTGGATGCCACGGTAGGACTGCCGCTGGTCGTAGCCGCAGTGCTGGAGCGGCTAAAGAAGAAACCGGCGGCGAAAAAGACGGTCGCTCAGATCGTGTAGGGCGGACACTCTTGTCCGCCGCCTTTGACCTTGGATTTTGACTCCCGCGCCCACAAAAAACCAACGTCAAGAGCAGCGGACAGGAGTGTCCGCTCTACACTCGAAACTTAATCAATCGAAGATGAGCACGGCCGACGCGATCACCGTAGTCCACAGCCCGCGTTTATCCCCCACTGCCGACTGAGTTACGTTGGCCGTGCGGACGATCTTATTAGAGATGCGATAAATCTCCTTCTTCTCGTCCCACGAGCGGTCGGAATCAAACTCGACGTTCAAAGTGGTGGCCAGCATTTCGGCGGCGAGTTCTTCCGCGTAGTCTCCAGCCGCGTCTTCGGTTTCGCCGAACGAGTGGTGTTCGCTCAGGTATCCGTAGGTATTGCGATCGGCCGGGATGGCGACGCCGATCGAAGAGGCGAGCAGACGATGCGGCTCGTGCGTGGAGTTTTCGGCAACTACAGCGAATACGACTTCTCCGGGGTGCAGATACGTGAGCCCCTGCGAGCGTGGCACCAGCTTGCAGTTGGGCGGAAAGATGGAAGAAACACGCACCAGGTTTTGCGCCGCAATGCCAGCGTCGCGCAACGCGAGTTCGAAGGAGGTGAGGCGCTCCCGATGTTTCCCCACACCTTTGGTGAAAAAGATCTTCTTGGGGACCATGTCCTTGCCCAATTCAGTTGCCTCCGGAAAATTTCGGGTTGAGCGGCAAATCTAACACAGGGATTTGTGAAGATTGTATGAAAAAAACAGGAATGCCCCGCTTCGCCCCACCACCGCTCGCTTGGCGAGCTCGAGGCGTTGGCGCCGATGACTGTTGGACGGCAACCGCTTCGCGCAGGGAAAGAATCCGCTCCCTCCGCTCTCAAGCCGCGTGAGCACCGGCTTTGCCCGCCGCCAGCGCGATGATTGCCGGTTTCACCAAATCGCGGAAATCGGCAAATTTCATGCGCACCAGTTCACGGTGCGAACCCGCGTTGAAGGCGATTTCCTTGTCCTCAGCCAGCGCCTGGTCCACGAAAACATCCATGCCGTAGAGATTGCCGAAGGGTGGCATGGACCCGGTTTCGCAGTCGGCAAAACGGCCGCGAAATTCAAGCTCGCTGGCCAGTTCTACTGAGTCTGCCCCCAAATATTTCTTGAGCCGGTACAAATCCACCCGGAACGAAGCCGGCACTACCGCCATGGCCAGACGTCCATCGATCATGACCATGACAGTTTTCGCCAGTTCTTTTCCAGGCGTGTGGGTAAGGGCGGCAATCCCCTGGGCCGTATAGGCCACTGAATGCGAGATCACCATATATTGAATGCGGTTACGATCCAAGAATTCCCGAAGCATGGAAAGAGGCACAGACACCTCCCGTCCGACCGCAAGCAGGAACGCTTCTCAGGGGCCGAAGCATGCTCCGCGGGTCGGCGCCGATTCAATTATGCGCCTGTCGGAGGACAAGGAGTTAGTAAAATTTTAGAGGCTGAGGCTGACCCAAAACGGGAAAACGCAGAGCAAGAATTGGCAAGGGTGAGCGAAGAATGTTCACTTTTGGCCGCGAAAAGCCTCGAAGAACGGGCTGTAAGAGACCAGCGGGTTCTTACGCGGCTTCTTTCGTAACCAAGGAATGCGCGGCTTGTCTGGGCTGCGATCCCATGATCTTCATTTCTTGCCAGTCGTAGCCGAATTCTCTGCCACAGTCCAGGCACACGACGTAGGTCCCTGTCCGCGAAGCAGGGCTACGACGTGAACCGGCGCGCACCGTGATCGGAAAACTGTAGCGAGCGTGCCGGCAGCCAAACATGGCGTCCATCAGCTTTGAAAACATCGCTTGACCTCCACAGAATAAACCCGACAAAGCTGGCTCATCCCCTGCGCCTGAATATTATTATTAAAGATGAGCTCTATCAAACTTAGATTCGAGGAGCACGGAAAAGGTTCGCGCCACCGGTAACACAGTAGGTACACCCGCGAAGGCGAACCGGAATCAAGCACTTGCGTGCCTTCAGGAGAACGACTTTCAGGGGAACGACTTTCAGCAGAACGACAGCGGCGAACGACTGCAAGAGGACTGGGCGCTCAACCACTCGGCGGGAAGGACTTCCTGTGCCCCGAACACTTGGTCATGATGGCCGATCGGAGCCGCATCCGCAAATCGTCGGGCAGTTCGTAGAGCTCCGAGTTGCGGTAGATTTCGATGGTCTTGCGAGTAGTATCGCAAACGACGTAGCAGTTGTGGCACCACGCCAGGTGATCGTCGAGTTCGGACTTGGTCCGGGCGTCCAGCGCGCCATCGAGGTAGTTGGTCAGCTCGTTTAGAAACTCAGAACACTTCACTGGTCGCCATCTCCACTGTCACCGTCTCCACTCGCCCGCTTCTGAAAAAATCGGCTCAGCCGCTCGCGCAATTGCAGGCGCGCGCGCAGCAACCGCAACTTCACCGCCGGAACGCTCAGCTCCAGCGCTTGAGCCGTTTCTTCCGTCGACAGGCCTTCCACGTCACGGAGTACGAACACCGTTCGAAACCCCGCTGGCAATCCCTGAATAGTCCGCGTCAGTATGTCCCGCAACTCCGCCTGGTTGTACATCTGCTCCGGATTGGGGCTCCAATCCGCAACCTCGCGGGGCAGCGAGTCATCCTCGGTTTTTACGTCTTCGTCCAGAGAAACCGTGCGTTCCGGCTTCCTCCGGCGCAACTTCATCAGGGCTTCGTTAACCGCAATTCGTACTAGCCAGGTATAAAACTTCGACTGTTCCTGGAACTTTGCCAAGTTCCCATACGCCTTGAGGAACGCCTCCTGAACCACATCTTCAGCGTCCTCGCGATTCTGCGTAATGTGCTGCGCTATGCGGAAAACGTTGCGATCATAGCGCCGTACTAATTCTTCAAACGCTTGATCGTCGCCGCGCTTGGCCCGCCGGACCAGCGCCATTTCGTCGCTGACCGGTTGCTCTATGTTGGGTTGGATGGTACTCATTCGTAACTTGATGCAGATTTTTCCGACTGCGCGATTCAATCCGCAGTTATATTGTACTTGCTGACCGTGGTTTTCGCTGTGTTGTTTAGAAGTGCGCTTGACTACGATGGAGGGACGGGCGTCCTCGCCCGTCCGCTCGGGACGCCCGGCCCTCCACAAGCGAAGTTCTCACGTAACCAGAAGGGCAAGTACTAAGGTGTCCCGTGAAAGCCTGTAAGCGGCCCTATAATCAGAGGTTAGAAGGTTACTCCTTCTCCCCCCAAAGAGGTCTACCTCGGAGCACGCATGAAGGAGCACGGTTGGATTGAACCCATTGTGGAACGGGTGGTAGGCCAGGCGTTGGATAGCCATGCGGCCCAACTTCGCACCGAGATTGTCCGCCGGGTGATGGAGGAGCTCGTAGCTGCACCCACCACCGACAATGCTCCTCCCGCCTCCGGCGCGGCAGAGCTGGCGCGCGCCGTCGCCGAAATTCAGTTGGGCGGCTCACAACGGGAGATTCTACGTGCGTTGCTCGATGCCAGCGCCCGCTACGCGGCCCGAGTCGCGCTCTTTGTCGTCAAGGGCAACCGTGCCAATGGATGGCAGGCGCGCGGTTTCGCCAACAACGAAGCGATGAAAGATTTCGCGCTCGACGAAAACACTCCCGCCGTCGTTAGTGCGATCGGCCGTGCCATCGGCAATCGCGCCGTGGCGAGCGTGCCGGTTGCCGACCTCGACCCTCGTTTCCTCGAGGTATTCGGAACGCCAGCCAGCGGAGAAGTCTGGATTTTCCCCTTGATGTTGAAAGACAAAGTCGCCGCGCTGGTCTACGCCGACAGTGGAACCCCGGCGGCGGGTTTTCTCGATGCCGGCTCGCTCGAACTGCTCGTGCTTGCTACCAGCGCATGGCTTGAGGTCAATTCGCTGCGCAAGCAAGCGCAGAAGGAACCGTCTGCGGCGCACGCCGACGGTCATCATTCAGACAGTCATGGCATCCCGGCGGCCGAGGCGCCGTCATCGGCTGCGAACACCGTGGCGCAGTTCAACGATCCCTTCGCCTCTCATGCTCCTGGCTACGCCATGGCGGCAGCGGCGTCAGCGGGCGAAGCCTCGGCGTCAGCCACCACCGCAGTTGAGGCTCCAATTCCAATTCCCATTCCAATTCCAACGACTGCCACCGAGGGCATGACCGCCGAAGCCCAAAGCGCGCTCGCCGAAGTCCAGACCGAAGTCCAGAACAACGTCCAGACCGAAGTCCAGTCTGCGGTTGCCGAAATGGAGCCTGCGCTGGCCGAGCCGCTGCCCATCGGCCATGCGGAGACCGGGACAACTCCCGATCCGTCGCCGGTTTCCTCGATCGCGGCCGACGATCAGGGAGTCCACCGCAAGGCCGAGCGTTTCGCCCGCCTTCTGGTCGACGAGATCAAACTCTATAATCAGGTCAAGGTCGCCGAAGGCCGGAAAAATAAGGATCTCTACGACCGTCTGAAAGAAGCGATTGAGAAAAGCCGTGGCACGTACCAGAAGCGTTACGGCAACACCGTTGCCGCTTCCGGCAATTACTTTCAACATGAAATAATAAGAAGTCTCGCAGAAGACGATGTTTCCATCATGGGTGCCAACTTTCGGCAGTAGGTAGGTTTGAGTGCGCCGCTTTGCAGTCCTGGTTCTTGCTGAAATTTTCTTCCTGCTCTGGCTCGGCTTTTTGCCCGCCGCAGCTGCCCAGTCCCAATCGTCTACTCCAACTGACAGCGCTCCAGCCAAGAGCGTGCCAGCTCAGCGCGCGCCGGCAAAAAACACGTCGGCCAAAAACACGCCGGCAAGAAAGAAGCCCGCCGCTTCCACCAGCACCCGCACTAAGACGACCAGGAAAAAGCGTAAAACTATCTCTCCGCGCGTGCGCCGCGTGCGGCGCGCTTTTGTCGCCTCCGCCAGTCTTCGTTCCATGGCGCAGCAGTTGTTGCAGGACCGCACTCCCACCGCCTATGCCGGAGTCGAAGCCTACGCCCGCCGTCACGCTAAGGAGGATGCCGATGCCGGAGCACTAGCCTGGCTCGTTGTCGGCTACGCCCGCATGCTCGATCGCGACTACGCCAAAGCCATCGACCCACTCAACCGGGCGAAGGCCGGAGCCAGCGAACTCGGAGACTACGTAGCCTACTACCTCGGCGACGCTTACCTGAAAACCGCGCACAATGCCGAGGCGCTCTCCACGCTCGCCGATTTCAGCAACAACTTTCCCGATTCACTTCTGATCCGCGATGCCCACCTCGTCTATGCGACCGCGTTGCTGGAGGAAGGCCGAGCGCCGGAGGCAGCGGCTCTGCTCGCAAAAGACCGTGCTCCGGTGCGCAGCGATATTGAGCTGGCGCTAGGGCGCGCCTACGAAGCGGCGGGCGATAATCGGAAGGCGGAGAGCGCCTTCCGCAATCTTTACTTCAACCTTCCCACCAGTTTCGAGGCGGATGTGGCGGGAACGGAATTGCGCAAGCTCGGAATCTCCGGCTCCATCGCCGAGCGCCGCACCCGCGCCGATCTGCTGTTCAAAGCCAAGCATTACAGCGACGCGGCCCACGATTACCGCGAACTCATTAATGATGACCAAGTCAGTCCCGAGGAGCGTCCGCAAGTGCAACTGGCGCTGGCGGGAGCGCTGGAAAAAAGCGGCGGCAGCCACGATGCGCGCCAGATCCTGCTGGCCATGGGAGTGCAGACCGCCGACAACGAAGCCCAGCGCCTTTACCTGTTGAGTGAGACCGCGCGTTCCACCAGCGATGAAGAAGCTGTGCAGCGAACACTCAACGAATTACGGCAGTTTGGTCCGGCAAGCCCGTGGCTCGAACAAGCGTTGCTCTCGGCCGGAAACATGTACCTGCTGAAGCGCGACTATGACCGCGCCATCGATTACTTCCGCGAGTTGCAGCAGCGCTTTCCGAATGGCGGGCGTGCATCCTATGCCCACTGGAAGGCTACATGGCTGGCCTTCCGCCAGGACCGAAACGATGAGGCGCGGCAAGGTTTCGAAAATCAAATCGCGCTCTATCCCGATTCTGCGGAAATTCCCGCCGCGCTCTACTGGCGTGCGCGTCTCGCCGAAGAGGAAGGCAACCCGGCGATGGCGCGGGCGTTTTATCAGAAACTCTCCGACCGTTTTCACAACTACTACTACGCGGAGTTTGGCCGGCAGCGGTTAAAGGGCTTGTCGAGCGGAGGCGCCGCGTCGCAAGGAAGCCCAACCGAACCCCTGCACTACGCGCTGCTCGATCGCGTTTCTCCCCTGTCAACCGCCGGAAAAATTACCGCCGCCGACCCTCCCGACGACAACCTGCGCGTCGCCCGAGCGCGTCTGCTCTCAAACGGCGGGCTCGCAGATATGGCAGTGCGCGAGTTGCAGGCGGCGGCCAGCCAGGAAGGTGGAAGCTGGGCACCGCCCGAAATGGCCCGCGTCTATCAGGACGGCGGCCGCTACGATCGCGGCATCGAAATCATGAAGCGCTCGACCCCGAACTATTTCGCCGTCGACATTCCCGATCTGCCGCGTCCCTACTGGGAAGCGCTTTTCCCCAAGGCCTTCTGGCCCGATCTGCGAAAATATTCGGTGCTCAACGGACTCGATCCCTATCTGGTCGCATCGCTAGTCCGGCAGGAGTCCGAATTCAACGCCCTGGCTATCTCCCGAGCCAACGCGGTCGGCCTGATGCAGCTTCTGCCGAGGACCGGCAAAACCGTAGCCAAGCAAGTCAAGCTCAAAGGGTACAGCGCGCCGCAACTGTACACGCCAGCCGTGAACCTCGAACTCGGCACGCGCTACTTCAAAGAGATGGTCGACAAGTACAACGGTCAGTTCGAATATGCGCTGGCCGCCTACAACGCCGGCAGCGATCGCGTAGGAGATTGGCTGGGACAAGGCCACTACCGCGATCCGCAAGAGTTCGTCGAGTCCATCCCCTTCACCGAGACCCGCGAATACGTCCAAGCCATTTTGCGGAATGCAAATGTGTACCGCCAACTCTACGGGACGCCGTAGCCCGCCCGGGAAAACTGCTATGATTTGATCGTTTATGCAGGCTTAGAGAGAGCGGAAATGACCGACGAGATTAGAGATAAGAGCGGGATCGTTTACATCCTCAAGAACGAGGCAATGCCGGGCTACGTAAAAATTGGAATGGCAACCGACTTGAAGCAAAGGATGAAGGACCTAGACACCACTGGAGTTCCGCTGTCCTTCGAGTGCCACTATGCACGGCGGGTGGAAGATATGGCTTTCGTTGAACACCAACTTCACGCTGCGTTCGCTGATAAGAGGGTGCGGAAAAGCCGCGAGTTCTTCCAAATTCTCCCTGAGCAGGCAAGAGCGGCGCTCGAAATCGCACGCGGTGAACCAGTTACTGTGGACGAGCAAAGCTCGGTAGAAACTCCGGATGATTTTGAATCCATTCAAAAGGCTAAGACCAGACGGCCTAATTTCAGGTTTTCCATGCTTAACGTCAAGCCGGGGACGGTCCTTGTCCACACAAACGACGCAAACGCGACCTGCACAGTCTACGACGACCGAAACGTCTTATTTAGAGACCAGGTCATGTCTTTGGGCCAGTCCGCAGGTATTGTTCTGAAAGAACATGGGTTGAGTGATTCCGTTGCCGGAACGGACTATTGGACCTTGAATGGGGTAACCCTCTGGGATCTGCGCAATCAGGCCGAGCAGTCTGACGGTTAAGAACGTCTCAAAATCCAATCTCACTGCGGGTGCGCCACCCATTCGCGTTTTGTGCCAATGAGTGGGTTGCTAGGCCGACTGTTGCGTGGGCGACTTGGTAAACACGATCTCAAACACCAGCAGCCCCGCTCCCACCACAATCGCGCTGTCGGCCACATTGAAGGCGGGCCACTGGTGCGGGCCTATATAGAAGAGGAGAAAATCGACCACGTGCCGGCTGATGAGCCGGTCCCACAAATTGCCCACCGCCCCGCCCAGGATTAACGACAACCCGATTCCCGTCGAGGTCAGGCTGTGGCTGTTCTTCCAGAGCAGCGCGGAGACGATCAGCAGCGCAATCACAGAAAACAAAATCAGCAGGCCGACTTTCCATCCCGAGGGAGAATCCGCAAAAATACCAAACGCAGCCCCCGGGTTCTCGGCGTGGATGATGCGAAAAAATCCAGGAATGACTGGGATGCTGTCATGCAAGGAAAGCCGGTGCGCGATCGTCCACTTGGTGACGCGATCGAGAGCGACAACGAACAACGCGATCAGGAAATGATATTTGCGCATGGACGAAAAACTTTTCTCTCTATGATTTTGCTCGCGGTCAAGGTCAGGCCTCGCTCTTCATCAACCCAGATATTGTCATCCCGAACGAACTGAGGGATCTGTAGTTCGCCGCCAAGATGCATCCCTCACTTCGTTCGGGATGACAATTCTTGAAAGGTGTCACTCGTGTAGCGCTCCCGGACCTTGACCATGGGCTTCTGCCTATAGCTTATCGCGTTTGCGCAAGCCGCGGTCACGCCCCGCTAATTTCTTTAAGCACGGCGCTGCAGCGCTCGCACACCGAGGGATAGTTCCTATCCTCACCGACGTGGATTGAATGATTCCAGCAGCGCTCACACTTCAGTCCTGGAGCTTTGCCGACCTGCACCACAACCGGCGAGTCTCCATTCCCCGATCCTTTTTTCACTTCGACGGCGGAGACGATGAAGAAGTACCGCAAGTCATTCTTAAAGCGCTCCAGCACCGAGAACACCGGATCAACTGCAGTCAGCGTGACCTGCGCCTGCAAGTTGCTTCCGATGAGCTTCTGGTTGCGCGCCTCTTCCAACGCTTTCAGCACCGTTTCGCGCACGACCAGCACCGTCTTCCAGTCTTCGCTTTGCTTAGGGTCAGCGGCGATTGCAACTTCGTTCGCGCCCAGCAGGTCGCCCGCCGCGGGGAAGATCGTCAGGTGCACGCTCTCCAGCCTTCCCGCGACCGGTGGCAAATACCGCCAGACTTCTTCGCAAGTGAAGCTCAGAATCGGCGCCAGCAACCGCACCAGCGCTTCGCCGATGCGCCAGATGGCAGTTTGCGCCGCCCGGCGCGACACTGATTTCCGCGCCGAAGTGTAGAGCCGGTCCTTCAACACGTCGAAATAGAAAGCGCTCAGTTCCACCCCGCAGAAATTGTTGATGCGGTGATAGATCTTGTGGAACGCGAACTCTTCATACGAGCGCTGCACTTCCGCCGATACGTCCACCGCCTGTCGCAGCATGTATTGATCGAGCGGCTGCAACTCCTCGAACGCGACCGCATCTTTTGCGGGATCGAATCCATCGAGATTTCCAAGAATGAATCGGAACGTATTGCGAATCTTCCTATAGTCTTCGCCGACGCGCTGCATCAGTGCCTCGGAGCCGACAACGTCTTCGCGGAAGTCCACCGAAGCAGTCCACAGGCGCACGACCTCCCCGCCCAGGCGGTTGGCGATGTCAACCGGGTCCACATCGTTGCCCCGCGACTTCGACAGGGCCTGGCCCTTTTCGTCGAGCGTCCAGCCGGGCGTGACCACGCCGCGATACGGAGGCGTGCCGCGCGCGCCCATGGCGCAGAGCAGCGAGGATTGGAACCATCCGCGGTACTGATCGCCGCCTTCAAGGTAGAGATCGGAGGGCCAAGGATAGTGATATTCGGGCTCGCCCGCGATCAGCGCCAGATAGCTGGCGCCCGATTCCAGCCAAACGTCGAAGATGTCGGTTTCCTTTTCGAACTTCGCGCCGCTGCAATGCGGGCACTTTGTTCCGCCGGGAAGAATGTTGTCGGACTCGGAGGTAAACCAGGCATCGGCGCCGGAGCGGGCGAACAGTTCGACGACCTTGCGGTTGATGGCGTGGTCGTTAAGCGGCTTGCCGCAGCCTTCGCAGAGAAAGACGGCGATCGGGACGCCCCACACACGCTGGCGAGAGATGCACCAGTCAGGCCGGGTTTGAATCATGTTGGAGAGGCGCTCTTCGCCCCATGCCGGATCCCATTTGACGTTCTTGATCTCGCTAAGCGTTCGCGTGCGCAGCGTGTCTTCTTTTCCTTTGCCGCCCGGCATCGGCGTTTCCATGGAAATGAACCACTGCTCGGTGGCGCGGAAGATCACGGGATTGTGACAGCGCCAGCAGTGGGGATATGAATGCTCGGTTTTTTCCGTGTGCAGCAGAGCGCCGCGGCTTTTGACCAGGTCGATGATGGGCTGATTGGCGTCCCAAACACGCATGCCTTCGTATTCGGGCAGGCCATTCCGCAGAATGCCTTTTTCGTCGACGTTACTGGTGGCGTCGAGGTCGTATTTGACGCCAGTGGCGAAGTCTTCGGCGCCGTGCGAGGGGGCGGTGTGGACGACGCCGGTACCGGTGTCCATGGTGACGTAGTCGGCGAGCACGCCGAGAACCTTACGGTCGAGGAAAGGATGTTGGAAGTTGAAGCGCTCGAGTTTGCGTCCGGGGAAGTGGGCGAGCTCGCGCGGGTTGACAAGGCCGCACTTCTCGGCCGCGTCTTTGGCGAGCTTGGAGGCAACGATGTAGGCCGCGCCGCCGGATTCCAGAGCCACATATTCCTCGTCGGGATGGAAAGCCACGGCCATGGAGGCAGGCAGCGTCCAGGGAGTGGTGGTCCAGATGACGGTGAAAAGTTTCTTGCCGGATAGCGCGCCATCGAGTTTCGCGGGATCGTCGAGCAACGCGTACTTCACCCAAACGGTCGAGCTGGTGTGGTTTTCGTATTCGACTTCGGCTTCGGCGAGCGCGGTCTCGTCGTGCATGCACCAGTACACGGCGCGCAGGCCCTTATAGACGAACTCATTTTCATAAAACGAAAAGAAAGTGGAGAGCACCACCGACTCATACTGCGGCGTCATCGTGGCATACGGTTTGTCGAAGCGGCCAAAAACGCCGATGCGCTTGAACTGCTGGCGCTGCAGATCGAGAAATTTTTGCGCGTATTTACGGCACTCGGCGCGGACGTCGATGGGGTGCATCTCCAGCTTCCTGCCGCCGAGTTCTTTGTCGACCTTGATCTCGATGGGCAAGCCGTGGCAGTCCCAGCCGGGGATGTAAGGCGCGTCGAAGCCCGCCATCGTCTTGGATTTGACGATGAAATCCTTAAGGCCCTTGTTCATCGCCGTGCCCAGATGGATGGGTCCGCTGGTGTAGGGCGGACCGTCGTGCAGGATGTACTTTGCCTTCCCCTCACATGCTTGGCGAATGCGCCCGTAGATGTCCATCTGCTCCCAGCGCTCCAGCATTTTGGGCTCGTTCTGAGGCAGATTCGCCTTCATGGGGAAGTCGGTTTTGGGCAAATTAATGGTAGATTTCAAATCCATCGGCACTGGCAACGTTCTCCCAACTGATTGAATCTTTTAATTATATAGGGAGCGCGAAAGGACGCGTCTAGGGGAGCTCCCTCACTTGGGAACGAATGCAAAAAGTCTATTTCGGGTCAGCGAAAAGCGTGTACAATTTTCACCAGAACCAAACCTGCTCGCATCTAAATGACTGGGGAAGATAGGCGCGGCAAGGTTCGCCTATTTTGCATGCCAACTTTTTTGCTAGCTTCGAGGAGCGCTCGCGCATCTAAATCACCGTCTCCTCTTACCGTGAACTTGGGGCTACTGTTCGGGTAAATACTGTTCGGGTAAATATGTCAGCATTTGAAACGCCGCAGAATCCGCAACCGCTCGGTCCAGAGCCGGAACTGCATCTTCTGCTGACGAATCAGACTCTGGACGAGCCTCTCTGGAAATCCCTCTTCCGCAACATTGATGAATTTCTTTTTCCCAAGAAACTCCCTCCGCTGGTCCTGACCTCGAAGCCCGTCCCGGTGCGCGACATCTGGGGCTTCTACAACTACAAGCGGCGCGGAGCATTTGGTTCAACGGTCATCCACGTACTGGCCGTGGCCCTCATCATCGCCGCGACATATATGGGACGGAAGATCGTCGCTGTCGCCAAGCCGAAAGAAACCGTCTTGTTGATCGCGCCCGACGACCTGCCTGCGTTGCCGCCTTCGAAAACCCTGAGCGGCGGCGGGGGCGGTGGTGGCGATCGCGACAAACTGCAGGCATCGGAAGGCCGTCTGCCCAAGCAGTCGATGCAGCAGTTCACTCCCCCCATGGCCGTGGTGCGCAACCTGGACCCGAAGCTGCCAGTCGCCCCGACGATCGTGGTTCCCCCCGACATCCACCTGCAGCAGCCGAACATGCCCGACCTGGGCGATCCGCTTTCGCATCTGCCGTCTGTGCCCTCGAATGGAACCGGCTCTGGCGGCGGCATTGGCTCCGGTAGCGGCGGTGGCGTAGGTTCGGGCGAAGGTCCCGGATACGGCCCTGGTCACGGCGGCGGCACCGGCGGTGGAGCGTTCCACGTTGGCGGTGGTGTTTCCGCTCCCAAACAGATTTATGCACCGGACCCTGAGTACTCCGAGGAAGCCCGCAAAGTTAAGCACATGGGGACGGTCGTATTGTGGCTGGTGGTCGGTCCCGATGGTAAGCCGCGCGATATCCGGGTGGCTCGCACTTTAGGATTGGGTCTGGATGAAAAGGCCATCGAAGCTGTAAAAACCTGGATCTTCGAGCCGGCTTATAAAGATGGCAAGCCGGTCGCTGTGCAGATCAACGTAGAAGTCAATTTCCATTTGTACTGAACCCGGCTGTGCCGGAAAAGTTTAGGAGTCCAGAAAACGGCCGCGCAAGCGGCCGTTTTTGATTAAGTGTGGGGACGGGGCTCTGCCCCGTCCAAGCCGTGCGCAGTACGGCTTCCGCCGCTTATTCCTTCAAGTCCACATGCACCACGTCTTCCACCGGAAGCCCCAGGAACCGCGTTCCCATCATCCTGAATTTCTCCGCCGAATCGGTCGCAAAGAACTTTAGCGTGGGAACGCCTCGCTGTTCGTTCCTTCTTTGATCTGACGACGTCTGGGCTGAAGACGGCAGCGGTTCAATCTGCAGTTGACGCACCACCTCCCGCGCCGTCGACTCGGCAGAATCCACGATCACGACCTGCTCCGGCGCCACTCGCCGCAACAGTGGCTTGATCAGCGGATAGTGTGTGCAGCCGAGCACCAGCACGTCGGCATTAAAATCGCCCGCGTCGTCCGCAAAGGCCTCCGACAAATAAATCCGTGCCACCTGCTCGGTTACCGTATGTTCCACCCACCCCTCTTCGACCAGCGGCACCAACAGAGGGCAAGCCTTTTCCCGCACCGCGACTTCTCTGGCTTCGAGCGCGCGCCGGTAGGCATGGCTGCTGATGGTTGCCTCCGTGCCGATGACCACGACCCTCCGCGTATGAGTGGCCGTCGCTGCAGCTTCCGCTCCCGGTTCGACCACTCCGATCACATCCACGCCCGCCGCGGCTTTAATCTCGTTCAGGGCCAGCGCGGTTGCCGTATTGCAGGCGATCACCAGCAGCTCCGCTCCCTGATTCTGCAAATAACGCACCGCCCCGACCGCGTAATGCGCGACCGTGGCCGCTGATTTCGATCCATAAGGAAGCCGGGCCGTGTCGCCAAAGTAGAGATAGTCGGCGCCTGGAACTCGCTCGATCAGCGCCCGGAGAACGGTCAGACCGCCGACCCCGGAGTCAAACACGCCAATCTTGGGTCGGCCGAGTTTCGGTCTGTGTGAAGAAGCCATCCTGCCTATGATACAAGGCGTTCGGAAGCGGTAAGGTTTACGCCAGTCTCCCCGATAGCGTAGACCAACCTTGCCGCCAGTAATTCAGGCCCAGCGCTAGGCATCTAAAGCTTCCCCTGTGTTCTTCCCCCGGTGTTCCTCTGTGCCCCCTGTGGTTCAGCCTTTTCTCAGCAACCGCAACCCTCTTAGCCGAGACCGCGAAACCGCTCTAGCGAGGCGCGTTCGCGACCTTTTCCCCGACATCCTCGAACGAGAACGCGATCGAAACATTCGGATATTCCTTACCGCCGATCTCCACATAAGGATAGACAAAGTAGTTCAGCGGAGCTCCGTCCTGCGCGGGCGCAAGTCGCAGATCGCGTCCTTCGGTGAACTGCACCCGATTCACATCGTGCGCACCAAAAAAGTAATCATGCTTTTCCTGATGCTTCCATGCCTCCGAAACGTCTACGGGAACCCAGCCGGTCGAATCCAGATAGAACTCCGCCCAGCAGTGGTATCCCGGAATCTCGGCGGAATGTTTATCGGCCGGAAGCGGAAAACCAATTTGAAAGCGCGCCGGAATTTTCTCGGACCGCGCCATCGAAATAAAAACCGAATGAAAATCGGTGCAGTTGCCATACTTCGAATCGCAGGCCCAGAGCGTGTCGCCATGTCCCCAGCCCGTGCCGCTCTTGTCGTATTTCATGGTGCGAAAAACGTATTCGTAAATGGCCTTCGCCTTTTCGAGCGGCGCGGTTGCACCTTTTGTTTCCTGCGCGGCGAGTTGCGCCGGAATTCCCGTCACCGGTACCAGCCGGTCCGCCTCAAGTGCCCGCGCCAACTCGACTCGTGATGCGGGCGCAGACCGCACCTCACTAAGCGGTTTTCCGTTCACCAGCACCACATGCTCACGCCGCACCACGTCATAGTTCACGGAAAACTTGTACTCGCCCTGGTCAGCCTTCGAAGTCTCAGCGTACAGAACTTCGTTCCGATATTCCGGCTGGTGAACCTGCTTGAGCGGCAAGTCGCCGCTCTTGGAAACGACCGTCACATCCTGGAAGGCGTCGGAGTGCGCCAGCGGAATCCAGAAACGGACTCGCTCGCCAGGACTGACATTTTTCACCGTGAATGTGTAGTGGAAGTTGAAGTGGCGCTCCTTCTGAGCCAGAGCAGGCTGAGCGAGAGCTGGCAAAGACGACAGCACAAGCAACAGTAAAAGCACGGACCGACGCAGCATGGCGCATCCTTTCGACGAATGAATCGCTTCTGACAAACGCTTGACACGCAGGGAAACGGCCGACGGACGTTTTGGGCAGGACTATCGTTAGGTGAAACCGCGGCCGGAAAGTCGAGGCGTGCACCGCATAGTTTCGCAGTATAGTTCGCAGTCTGCCTGTTGTGCGATCTATTATTACGTTCGATGGAGCGCCGGGCGTCCCCGCCCGGTAGGACGGGTAAGACGCCCGCAACTCCACCATATGATTCATCGCGCGATCCCGCGACGAGTTGCCTCACCCAACCACCGCCCGTTATCCTTCAGTCGATGCCCAGCACTCTTGTCGAATGCGTTCCTAATTTTTCGGAAGGCCGCGACCCCGCCAAAGTCGATGCCATTGTCGAAGCCATGAAGATCCCCGGAGTCTATCTCCTCGACCGCGAGATGGATTCCGACCATAACCGCTCGGTCATCACCCTAGTCGGCGAGCGTGAAGCCATTCAGGAAGCCGCCATTCGAGGGGTAGGGAAGGCCGCCGAGTTGATCGATCTCACCAAACATCAAGGTGCACACCCGCGCATGGGCGCAGCCGATGTCGTGCCCTTTATTCCGATCGATGGGGTGACTATCGAAGACTGCGTCGACATGGCGCGCCACGTCGGCGCCGAGATCGCAAAACGCTTCCAGATCCCGGTTTATCTCTACGAAGCCGCCGCCGCCACGCCCGAACGGCAGAACCTGGAAAATATTCGCCGCGGTCAATTCGAAGGTATCCGTGCCGAAATTGCGACCAATCCCGCGCGCAAGCCTGATTTCGGAGAGCCCCGCGTGCATCCCACGGCCGGGGCCACGGTCGTAGGCGCGCGCAAGTTTCTCATTGCCTACAACGTCTTCCTCAATACGCCCGACGTAGAGATCGCCAAGAAAATCGCGAAAGCCGTGCGCTTTTCGGGTGGCGGACTGCGCTTCGTCAAGGGCGCCGGATTCCTGGTGCGCGGCCTGGCTCAGGTTTCGATGAACCTGACCGACTTCGAGCAGACCCCCATCCACCGCGTCTTCGAATTCGTGAAGCGTGAAGCCGCGCGCTACGGAGTCATCCCGCTTTCAAGCGAGATCGTCGGCCTGATTCCAAAGAAAGCGCTAGAGCAGGCTGCGGAATGGTTTCTGCAAATAGAAAATTTCGATTCCTCGCTCATCCTCGAAAACCGCCTCGCAGCGGTGATGAGCGGCAAGATGGCGGTAGGCGGCCTGCGCGCCGGAGTCGAGCCCTTCATCGAACAACTGGCCGCTCCCACCGCAACTCCGGGAGGAGGCAGCGCCGCCGCCGCCAGCGGCGCCATGGCCGCCGGACTCGCAAGCATGGTTGCGTCCATGTCGCGCGGCAAGAAAGCATACCTGCAGTATGAAAGCCAGCTCAGCGCAGCGATCGCCCGGCTCAGCCAGCTTCGCGAAGAACTGAAGTCCGCGATCGACGCCGACGCCGATTCCTACAATCTCGTCATGAAGGCCTACAAGTCGGTCAAATCGCCAGATGGCAAGTCAGTAGATGGCAAGGCTAATGCTAACGACGGCGCCGCCGCGATCGCCGCCGCGCTTGAACAGGCGACCAGCGTGCCTTTAGGCGTCGCCGAAAACGTAGTCGAGGTCGCGCAGATTGCGACCAATCTGAAGCCGATCACCAACCCCAATATGAAATCCGATCTGACGGCCGCAATTGCCCTGGCAAAAGCTGCCCTCGAAGGCGCGCTCGCAAACGTCGAGATCAACCTCGAGTCGTTGAAGAAGGATTCGCCGAAAGACGAGTCGTTTGTGGCAGAGACACGGAAGAGAGCGCTAGCTCTGAAGGTGTAACCATGCTGGCGGCGCAGCGTGCATCAGGATTAAGGATGCAGAATGCGAAGTGCTGCACCCAAGCGGGGCGCACCAACCGCATGGTCACTGAAGTCGACTCCCTGGTGCACCACCCGTCAGGCGGCAGTAATTATTTCCATCGGCTCGGCAGTCTCGCCGACGGACTCGCGGACGGGCTCGCGGATTGTCCGTAACGCTTCGGCAATCTCGACGCTAGTGATGCTCCCCTTGCCGACTAGGTCGCCGAGTGACAAAATACCCGCGACTTCATGTCTCCCATTCACCACCGGCAGGCGGCGCACCTGATGCTCTTCCATCAGCTCCAGTGCGTAGCGAACATCATCTCCTACAGCGCAGCAAATGGGGTCCGCAGTCATGCACTCGCTGATCCATATATCCGCCGGATCTCTGCCACCGGCCACCACATGCAGACAAAGGTCGCGATCGGTTACCATCCCGACCAGCCGTGGATTAGTCGGATCCAGGACCACCGGCAAAACTCCGATATTTAGCTGTTGCATGGTCGTGGCAGCTCTCACGACAGAACTGGACGGGCAGCAGAATGCTGGGTTTTTAGTCATTACCTCATGAACTTTCATAGCTCACCTTCCGAACACCCAACGTGCAAACTAAGGTAGTGCAAACAATAGAGCGCTGAACTCAAACTGTCAGTGAGTGACATCACAAGGCTGAGTGAGGTGCCGACGTTGCTCATTGATGAGTCGCTGGTCAATGAAAGAAGTGGCTGCATTGTCCGTTTTCCACGCAAACTCATGTAATTCTTAGCGTTCTAAGACCATGCCGGGGCGGACGCACTTTAGTTACGCTCCGGCCTCGCGAATTAGGGACTAGAATAGGAAAGAACAGGTGGAAAACCGCCAAGGATCGTCAGCGTACGGTTCACGGTTTGCATCTAAACGTCTCAGACTCATCTTGAGGGATTTCACTTTGAGGATTTCTATGAAGAATTCGTGTTTGGCGGTTTTGCTTCTGTGCGCAACGGTCGGCTACGCCATGCCCATCGCATCGTCGGCGCGCTCCCTGGTGCCTGCTGAAATTCAACAACTGATTGGCGTCGACTACCGGGCGCTCAAGGATTCGCCCACCGCGCAGGCGCTCAAAGAAAAAGTGCTGCCCGACAACCTGAAGGAACTCGAGAGCGCCCTGAAAGGCATCGGTATTGATTCCGACCACGATCTCGACCAGCTCAATTTCGCCTCTTTCCGTACTGAAAAGAAAGGCATTCAAACCATCGGCGTGGCGCAGGGATCGTTCTCGGCCAAAGTCGTCCTCAAGAAGTTGAAGCTCAAGAAGATCACGGCCACAAAGTACGGCAATGACCGCATTTACCCAATGGATAACGGCTTAGTGATGACCTTCCTGGACGACAACACGCTGGCTTTCGGCACCGAGGATTCGCTGCACAGCGCGCTCGATACCCGCGACGGCAAGCGCCCATCGCTTGATTCCAATCCGGTGATGACCGACCAGATGGCGGCCGTCGATAGCGCGCCCCTGTGGAGCGTCCTCGACCAGCAGGGAACTCAGACCATGATGTTTTCGGTGATGGGCGAGGCTGCAAAAGTAGCTGACTACGAAAGCATCAAGAAGCGCATTCTGGCTTCTCGCTACACCATGAACTTCCAGAACGGAGTGAATTTCGATCTGAGCGTTAAAACCGCCGACTCGATGACGGCGGCCACTCTGTCCACCATCCTCAAGGGCGTTATGCTTTACAAGAAGCTCAGTGCCAGCCCGGTCGAAAAGACGGCCATTGACGCCTCCACCGTCGATTCCGACGGCTCGAACCTGCAAGTCCACTTCAAGAGCGACGATCAGAAGTTCCAGTCCCTGATGAACTCTCCGCTGTTCGCCGCCGTTTCACATTGAAGTTTCGCACCCTTCCTGAGACGGGGCTGGGCCCCGTCTCAGACGAGGCAAGGCCCGTCTCTACAGCAGCATGGAGCGCCGGGCGTCCTCGCACGGCCAGTGGGATGCCTGCGAGGGGCCGGGCGAGGACGCCCGGCGCTCCACTGTTTGTGTTGAGCTTGATCGACAAAGTGTCGTAGCTGCCGGTAATCAGCCCGTTGGGAAAGCGATCAAGGCAGCATGTTGACAAACGTTTCAGGCGCACTGTACAACTCTCGTGCGTTCAACGTTAAGCAGTTGCTATGCGAGTCCCATGCGCCCACATCCACATTGGGTTGATTATGCGGTCATCGGCATTTACTTCACGTTTGTTCTGGGAATCGGTTTCGTACTGAAAAAGTACATGAAGACCAGCACCGACTTCTTCCTGTCGGGGCGGTCCATTCCTGCTTGGATCACGGGATTGGCTTTTCTTTCCGCCAACCTCGGCGCTCAAGAAGTGATTGGCATGGGCGCCAGCGGCGCCAAGTACGGCATTGCGACCTCGCATTTTTACTGGGTGGGCGCGATTCCCGCGATGGTTTTCGTCGGCATCTTCATGATGCCGTTCTACTACGGTTCCCGGGCGCGGTCGGTGCCCGAGTATCTGAAGTTGCGTTTTGACGAAAAAACGCGCGGACTGAACGCCATCTCGTTTGCGGTGATGACGGTCTTTTCTTCGGGCGTATCCATGTACGCGATGGGCAAGCTGCTGCAACTGCTGCTCGGCTGGGATTTCAATGCGGCCATCATCGTCTCCGCGCTCATCGTATTGGCGTATACGTTTCTCGGCGGCCTCACGTCGGCTATCTATAACGAGGTGCTGCAATTTTTCCTGATCGTCATCGGTTTTATCCCGCTGGTCTTTTTGGGGTTGAAAGATGTCGGCGGATGGGACGGCCTGAAGACCCGCATAGGGAACGACGCCATGGTGCATTCCTGGAAGTATCTAGGGAGCCCAAGCGCGAACCCCATGGGCGTGGAATGGTTCAGCATGTTAATGGGATTGGGCTTCGTATTGTCGTTCGGCTACTGGTGCACCGATTTTCTGGTGGTGCAGCGCGCCATGGCAGCCGACTCGATGACGTCCGCCCGTCGTACCCCGCTGATTGCCGCCTTTCCGAAGATGTTGTTCCCCTTCCTGGTGATTCTGCCGGGAATGATTGCGGGCGTCGTTTCCGCGGCGAGCATGGGCGGCAGCACGAGTGGCGGCGTTTCGGCAGACGTTCCGGCAAGACCGGGAGCGGCAGTTGTCTCCGAGCGAGCAAGCGGCGGAATCAGTCTGGAGGGGGGAAAAGGGATCATTCCACCAAAACTCGACGAAAGCGGAAAGCCTCTCATCAAAGACGGCAAAGTCGTGCTGGACTACGATCTGGCGATTCCGATGATGCTGGTTCGTTATTTTCCTTCGGGATTGCTGGGCTTGGGATTGTGCGCCCTGATGGCTTCGTTTATGTCTGGGATGGCTGGCAATACGACTGCCTTTAATTCGGTTTGGACCTACGATATTTACCAGAGCTACATTAATAAGAGTGCGTCGGACCAGCATTACCTGTGGATGGGGAGAGCGGCTACGGTTTTCGGTCTGGCAACTTCAGTAGCCGCCGCCTACGTTGCGCGCCAGTTCAATAACATCATGGACGTGCTGCAGTTGGTCTTTGCCTTCGTGAACGCCCCGCTGTTTGCGACCTTCCTGCTCGGCATGTTCTGGAAGCGCGCAACCGGCAACGGTGCCTTTTGCGGGCTCCTCGGAGGCACCGCCGCAGCCGCCGTGCATCATGGTCTTACCCTTCCCGCCGGCTCGGCGCCCGGCGTCAAGGGTGGGTTTCTAGGTTTGGTGGTTCATCAATATCCGAGCGAGATGGCGCAAAATTTCTGGACCGCGATCTTTGCCTGGACGATCTGCTTCACGGTGACGATTCTCATCTCCCTGCTGACGAAGCCGCGGCCGGATGGAGAACTCAAGGGATTGGTCTACGCGCTGACGGCCCGGCCGAAAGATGAAGGGCTGGCGTGGTATCAGAAGCCGGTGGTACTGGCGGTGGTGGTATTGACCGTCCTGGTGGTGCTCAATTGGATTTTCTGGTAACAAGGGAAATTGTGTAATTCCGTAATTTCTGAGGAAGCAGCATGGGATTCGATATCAGATGGCCAATCGGCATGATGTTCAGTGTGTTCGGCGTGCTGGTGGGTGGATATGGAGCGGCAACGCGAGGAAGCGAAATGTACACGCATCATTCGCTCGGCATCAATGTCAATTTATGGTGGGGAATTGTCATGCTGATGTTCGGCGCGGCAATGCTGCTGCTCGCGCGCCGTGGGTTTTTGGCGGTTCGAAAAGCAGCGTCGCGCTCGGCTGCGGAGACCCTCAAGGACCGCATCGTCAAATAGGATCGCATCCTTCTACGGCATGTTTCAAAAATACGTTTTGGGTAGGGCACGTCTTCAGCCGTGCCGCCATGGATCAACAAAAATGCGGGCTTTAGCCCCTGAGGGACGCGCCGTCCGACCTGGAAGGCATTTTTGAAACACGCTCTAAGAAAGCAGCCTGAGAAGTCGCCCGAGAAATGGGCACGAAGCGAATGAGGGTTCTAGTTACAGGAGGAGCGGGCTACATTGGCAGCGTGGTTGTGGAGGAGCTGCTGCAGGCAGGACACCAGGTTGTCGTCTTCGATAACCTGAGTCGCGGCCATCGTCAGGCAGTGCCTAAAAACGCGGAACTAGTCGTGGGCGACACGGCGGATCGCGCTTGCCTTGACCAGTTGTTCCGGTCCCGTGCGATTGATGCCGTCATGCATTTTGCGGCGCTGATCGAAGCGGGCGAGTCAATGAAGGCGCCGGAAGAATTCTTCCGCAACAACACCTCGAATGCGCTGACCCTGCTCGAAGCGCTGCTCGCGGCTCGGGTCAAGCGTTTCGTTTTTTCGTCGACGGCTGCGCTCTACGGCAATCCCGAGCGCATTCCGATTGAGGAGGACGACCCCCTTCATCCGACCAATGCGTACGGCGAATCGAAGCTGCTAGTGGAGCGCATGCTCGCGTGGTTCCAGCAGATTCACGGCCTGCGCTACGCGAGCCTGCGATATTTCAATGCCGCCGGTGCGTACCGTCCAGATAAAGGCGAAGCGCACCAGCCGGAGACGCACCTGATCCCCCGAATTCTGCAAGTCGCGCTCGGCCGAGCGGAACACGCGAATATTTTCGGCACCGACTACCCCACGCCCGATGGCACTTGCGTGCGCGACTACATACACGTCGCCGATCTAGCGCGCGCACACCTGCGAGCGTTGCAAGCGCTCGAAAATTCCAGTCCGCTAATCTACAACCTGGGCAATGGACAGGGCTTCAGCGTGCGCGAGGTGGTCGAAGTGGCCCGGAGCGTCACCGGACATCCGCTTCCCGTCATCGAATCGCCGCGCCGCGCGGGTGATCCGGCGGTGTTAATTGCGAGCTCGAAAAAAATCCGGCGCGACCTGGGCTGGCAGCCCAGGTTCCCGGATTTGAAATCCATCGTGGAAAGCGCGTGGCAGTGGCATCGCACGCATCCTGACGGATACACGGGATGAAGATGAAACCTCGTGACCTTTGGCAACTCATTGCCAGTTTTATGGAGCAGGATTTCAGTGGTGGCGCTCAGCCTCGTCGGTGCGCGGCCCACGAAGAGAGTCATCTTGAGCTCCATAAGATTGTCATCTTGAGCGAAGTGGCTGCTACGCGAAGCGAAGCAGCCGCGCAGTCGAAAGACCCCTACCTGTCCGAGATCACTTCATGAGATACCATTTCGAAGGTAATAAACTCCGGGCCTCTGCTACCTAAGGCGAAAGAGCTGCACCGTGGCGCGCGACGAAAAGGCTGGCTACAACCGTTTCCTCCTGCTGGTAGCGGGACTCGGCGGCTTGCTCTACGGCGTGGACGTCGGCATTATTGCGGGAGCTTTGCCCTATCTGGAGGCCACCTCCGGGTTAAATGCCGGCCAGCTTTCCATTGTCGTCGCTGCCGTGCTCCTCGGTAGCGTGATCTCGACTCTGTTTGCTGGTGCGCTGGCGGACTGGATGGGGCGCAAGCCTCTAATGCTGCTCAGCGGAGTGCTATTCGTCTGCAGCATTCCCATCATTGCCCTCTCCCATGGCTACGAGTCGTTGGTTCTCGGCCGCCTGTTGCAGGGCATCAGCGCCGGCCTGATCGGCGTCGTAGTCCCGCTGTATCTGGCGGAGTGCCTGGCGGCCACGAACCGCGGCAAGGGGACAGGCATCTTCCAGTGGTTGCTCACACTCGGTATTGTGACGGCGGCCATCGTGGGCATGTTCTTCAGTTTTCGCGTCGAAGAAGTGGCCAGGCTGGGCGATCCCGCGCGACTGTTCGCCTTCAAAGATACGGCGTGGCGCAGCATCTTCTGGGTTTCGCTGCCACCCGGCATTTTATTCGTGATCGGCAGCCTGATGGTATCGGAGTCTCCGCGCTGGTTGTTTCGACGCGGCAAAAGGGATGCCGCCTACGCCGCGCTTCTCCGCTCGCGTACTGACGAACAGGCGGACGTCGAGCTGGCGGAAATGGAACAAACGGCCGCCGCCGAGAAAGCGAAAACCTCAACCGAAGCCCAGGTCATCGGAGTGAAGGTCAAGGAATCGCTTCTGCGCCGCAAATATGTGATCCCCTTTGTCCTGGCCTGTGTCATTCTCGCTTGCAACCAAGCCACCGGCGTCAATTCCATCATTGGTTACAACACCAACATACTTCTCCAGGCCGGTCTTTCCGATGTACAGGCTCATTGGGGTTACGTTCTTTTCACCATCGTGAATTTCCTGACGACCATTGGCGCCGTGCTGCTGGTGGATCGCAAGGGGCGTAAGTTCCTGCTGTCTGTCGGCAGCGCTGGCATTGTCTTGTCGCTAATCTGCACCGGCATGCTCTTCCGCCGGACCGAAAGGCTGCGCCTGGATTCGCGGGATGCGGTTCAGTCCATACTCGATGCCGAAGTCGATGCCAGCCAGAAGGTCACGTTGCTGTATGACAAGAAGACTGCGGATGCGCTCCTCGCTGCAGAGGGAGATGCTGGCAAGGCGATCGGCGGCAGGCCCACATCGCTGGTCGTGATCTATTCGTACGGAGATTTCCGCGCCGCGACCAGGGTTGCGCGTTCCGACGACAAATCCGCCAAGCCGATTGAAATCACGCGCGAAAGCTGCGTGCCCGCCAATAAAGTAGTCGCGTTTTTCTCGAACCCGTTCAGCAATCTCGAGGCGGCGCGCCAAGCGCCGCTAAAGATCGACAATGCACTGATTACTCCCGTGCCGAGCGCTGACAATGGCTGGCTGGTGGCGATCAGTCTTTTTGTCTTTATGGCGTTTTTCGCGATCGGTCCCGGAGTCTGCGTGTGGTTGGCGCTTTCCGAGTTGATGCCGACCCGGATTCGCTCCAACGGCATGAGCATTGCCCTCTTGATTAACCAGGCAGTTTCAACGACCATTGCCGCGATGTTCCTGCCGACCGTCGGCAAGCATGGTTACTCGACCATGTTTTTTGGCTTTGCCGCCTGCACCGTAATCTACTTCATCACTGCCGCGGTGTTCCTGCCGGAAACGAAGGGGAAGACGCTGGAAGAAATCGAAGCGCATTTTGAGGGCGCGGGCGCTTAACGGCTAGCCTGTACTGAGCACGCTCGCGGGCAGCGGAGTTGACGAATGCTGCCTCGCACAGACATGCCGGAATGGTGTATGCATAAAAGTAGGGCGAGTTGAAATGGGCCTTATTCTGTTCGTACTCAGCCTGAACGCCAGCAACTTCTGGACGCTGGAACCATACTGATAAAGGGCGAACGTGTAGCCCTCGATCTGCAAATCGCCGAGGGCGGCTCCAGCCACTGATATCCTTTACGAGGGTCAATTTCGTTTCCTCTGGGCGAATCAGCAACCGCAATAGGATTACAAGCACGTGTGATCTGGATCACAGAACCTCCGCCCTCAAAAAGTGCAGTATGAGAATTTGTAGACGCGGGGTTGTAGATGTATTCTCTGTCAGTATTGAGCCAATAAAACTCGAATAGAGGAGCTTAAAGATGAAGAGAATTGACGTCGCTGTATTTACCGTCGCAGCAGTATTGGCTGTTGTGCTCGCCCTCCCCCAATCGGCGCATGCCCAAGACGCGGCGGCACTCTACAAATCAAAATGTGCAATGTGCCACGGCGCTGATGGAAAGAAACCGGCCGGCCATGAGCTCACATCTGCCGCCGTGCAAAAAGAATCGGATGCCGATCTAGTGGCCGTCATTACGAACGGCAAGCCCCCCAAGATGCCCAAGTACGGAGATAAGTTGAAGCCGGAAGAGATTAAGGGCCTGGTGGCTTACATCCGGACACTAAAATAGTCCTGCCTGGTTCTGTCATTGAGCAGGAAGATTGTCGGGCGTGCCGGTTGATCCGGCGCCGAGTGTTGGAGTGTGTCCACGCGCTGGCGCATAGAAGGGGACTAGCGGTTTCAAATGACTCTGCGAGAACGCATCCGAGACTGGGCGCAGCCAATCTATTATCTGGGGCAGAATCCCATTACCCTGACGGGCGCCGTGGTCACGACCAGCACGGCGCTCACCACCATCGCCTTCTGGTTCTATGACGTCTTCTTGCCGGGGCCGCCGCATCCTTATATTGGCCTTCTGGTCTTTCTGATCCTCCCGGGCATTTTTGTACTCGGCTTGCTGCTGATTCCACTTGGCATCTGGCTCCGGCGGCGAACTCTGCTCCAGAGAGGGGAGTTGCCGGAGATTTTCCCCGCCATTGACCTGGGGCAGCCTGTGGTGCGGCGCACCTTGGAGTACGTGGCCGCGGCGACCGTGCTCAACCTGCTCCTTGTTGGGACTGCATCGTACCAAGGCGTGCAGTACATGGATTCGACGGAGTTCTGCGGGCAGACTTGTCACACCGTCATGGATCCGGAGTTTACGGCCTATCAGAATTCTCCCCACTCCCGGGTGGAGTGTGTCGCGTGCCACATCGGGCCGGGCGCGTCGTGGTTTGTGCGATCAAAGCTTTCCGGTCTGCGGCAGGTCTTCGCGGTAACCTTCCACACTTATTCGCGCCCCATTCCTTCGCCGGTAAAGTATCTCCGCCCGGCACGCGAGACCTGTGAGCAATGTCACTGGCCGCAACGCTTCACGGGCGGCAAGTTCCTGGTGAATACCAGCTACAAGGACGACGAAAAAAACACACCGCAGAAGGACGTCTTGCTCCTGAAGGTGGGCGGAGGCACCTGGCGGGGTTCGGTCGGCATCCATGGGCGCCACCTCGCCGACAACGCGCGCATCCGCTACATTTCGACCGACGCCGAGCGGCAGACGATCCCGGCCGTGTTTTACACCGACGATACGGGGAAGACCACCGAATTCATTTCCAGCGATGCCAAGGCTACCAAAGAACAGTTGGATAAGGGAGAGCATCGTGTGATGGATTGCGTGGATTGCCACAACCGACCCACGCACGCCTTCGACTTGCCCGAAAACGCAGTGGACAAGCAAATGTCGATCGGCCTCATTAGCCCGGAACTGCCCTACATCAGGAAAAAGGCGGTCGAGGTTCTCAAGGTGGATTATCCCACTCGCGACGTCGCACAGCAGCGCATCACTGGCGAACTCAACAATTTCTATCGCACCAATTACCCGCAAATCTACGGGACGCGGCGCACACTGGTGGAGCAATCGGTCAAAGAGGTGGCGGCGATCTACCTGCGCAACGTCTTCCCAGACATGCGTCTGAACTGGGGCACTCACCCGAATAATCTTGGGCACAACGATTCGCCGGGCTGCTTCCGCTGCCACGACGGCAGTCATACCAGTGCCGATGGCCAGACCATCACCAACGATTGTTCCGCGTGCCATGACGTTCTAGCATCAGGGGAAGAGAATCCCAAGGTTCTGTCCGACCTGGGAATGCAGTAAGCATTGCCGAAAGGCTGGTTCATGAATTCGTTTTGGGAGGGCACGGCGTCACAGGCTGCGGAAAAGTCGGGCTTCGTATCAGGGCATGCCTTTAGGCATACCGCGCGTCGCTGAAAATGATTCCGGCTTTAGCCGCTGCTGGCAGCGGAAGAACTCAGTCCACGGGTTTTGGGAAGGGCACGGCTTTCAGCCGTGCCGCTTAGAGCCCAGAAGAATGCGGGCTTTAGCCCCTGAGGGACGTGCTTTCCGAGCTGGCAAGGCATTTATGAAACCAGCCCGAAAGTTTGACATGGCTGAAACAAGAATGGCTGAAACAGAAGATGTGCGAAGAAAGTGGCGTGCGGGTCTAAGAATTATCGTTGCGACGCTCGTCACCACGGCTTTCTCCGTGCTGTTTGCGGCATGGCCCGCCTGCGCCGCCGACCAGCCCGGAGCGGAGTGTCTCGCGTGCCACGGCGACAAGAGCATGAGCACGACGCGAGCCGGCAAAACGGTTTCGCTGTTCGTGGACGGGAAGAAGTTTGCCACTTCCATCCATGGCAGCTTGGGGTGCACCGGCTGCCACGCTGACCTCGAAGGAAAAGACTTTCCGCACGACAAGCCGGCGCCGGTAAAGTGTGGCACGTGCCACTCGACCGAACAGGAACAACATGCCCGCTCGCTCCACGGCAAGGCGATTGCGCGCGGCGATCCGCTGGCGCCCCGCTGTGTAAATTGTCACGGGAACCACGACATCCTTCCCGTGAAGGACCCGCGGTCGGCGGTGGCGCCAATGAAGATACCCTTCGTTTGCGGCCAGTGCCATCGCGAAGGAACTGCGGTTTCACGCAATCGCGAGATTGCCCAGAGCAATATTTTGGAGAACTACTCCGAAAGCATCCACGGAGAGGCGTTGCTGAAGAAGGGACTGGCAGTGGCCCCGACCTGCGCCACGTGCCATACCCCGCACTCGATCTTGCCGCATACCGACCCCGCTTCCTCGATCAATCGCCGGAATATTGCCGCCACCTGCACCAAATGCCATACCCAAATCGAAGCCGTCCACCGCAAGACCATTCGTGGAGAGCTTTGGGAAAAACAGGCCAACGTCCTGCCCGCCTGCCCGGACTGCCATCAGCCCCATAAGATCCGGAACGTCTTCTATGAACTGGGTATGGCCAACGCGGATTGCCTGCGTTGCCACGCCGACGAGAAACTGCGGCGCGCGCGCGACGGGCAATCCATGTACGTCAGCGTAGGCGAGGTGAGCCATTCGCGCCACAACAAAGTCGCCTGCAGCCAGTGCCACTCGGAAGTAAACGCCTCCCGCGTGCGGGCTTGCGAGACTATCACCCATGGGGTGGACTGCACCGCTTGCCACGATGAAATTGGCAAGCAGTACGCTGTCAGCATCCACGGACAGCAGGTTGCCAAGAAGGATCCGAATGCCCCGATCTGCAAGGAATGTCATGGCACGCATGCCATCCTTGGCAAACAAGACCCGCAGTCGGCGACCTTCGCGACCAACGTTCCCGGCCTCTGCGCGCGCTGTCACCGCGAGGGCCAGAAGGCTGCCGTGCGCTACACCGGATTGCAGCACGAAATCATCACCAACTACACCGAGAGCATTCACGGAACTCTACTCAAGAACGGCCTGACGGTGACGGCGACCTGCACCAGTTGCCATACCGCTCACCACATCCTTCCCCGAACCGATCCGGCATCGAGCGTGAACGCAAACAACGTGCCGGACACGTGTGGCCAGTGCCATCACGGCATCGAGCAGCAGTTTGAGAACAGCATCCATGCCAAGCGAGTGAGCGGATACAGCAAGCCACTCCCGGTTTGCAACGATTGCCATACGGCTCATGCCATTCATCGCACGGATGAGAATAGCTTCCGGCTGACCGTGATGGGGACGTGCGGACGCTGCCACGAGGAGATCGCCAAGACTTATTTTGATACCTATCACGGGAAGGTCTCGAAGCTGGGATACACGAAAGCGGCAAAGTGCTATGACTGCCATGGAGCCCACGACGTGCTCAAGGTGACGGATCCACGCTCCCACTTGAGCCGTGCCAACGTGGCCGCTACCTGCGGTAAGTGCCATGCAGGCGCGACCCGGCGCTTTGCCGGATACCTGACCCACGCCACCCACCACGACCCGAAAAAGTATCCGTTCCTGTTCTACACCTTCTGGGGCATGACCACGCTGCTCCTGGTGACATTCGTGGTTGGTGGCATGCATACGCTGCTCTGGTTGCCCAGAGCTTTCCAGATGCGCCAGGAGCTGCGCGCCGAGGAAGCGAAACGCGCGGCTACGCCTGAAACTCCCACCGCCAAGGAAAGCCCGAAGGAGAGCACCCATGCCTAAGGGCGAAGTTCCAGAACGCCAGTTCGTCCGCTTCAGCCGCCTACAGCGGATCCTGCACATCTGCATGATCGTGAGCTTCATGTGCCTGGCGCTGACGGGGTTGACCCTGAAGTTCTCCTACACGAAATGGGCTGCGGTGCTTTCTCATCTGCTCGGAGGATTCGAGAGCGCAGGCAACATCCACCGCAGTGCCGCCCTCGTGATGTTCGGAGTTTTCGTTACCCATCTGGTGGATCTGTACCGGCAAAAGAAAAGGGAGCACGGTTCGTGGCTCGCGCTGATCCTGGGACCGGGCAGCATGATGCCGAACCGAAGGGACCTGACCGAGCTGGTGGGCACACTGAAGTGGTTTGTGGGCCTGGGCGAGCGGCCTGCCTATGGCCGCTGGACGTACTGGGAAAAATTTGACTATTTCGCGGTGTTTTGGGGAATCGCGGTGATCGGTTCTACCGGCCTAACGCTGTGGTTTCCGGTGTTCTTCACGCGATTCTTGCCGGGATCGTTCCTCAACGTCGCCACCATCATTCACAGCGACGAGGCGCTGCTCGCCACCGGCTTTATCTTCACCGTGCATTTCTTCAATACCCACCTGCGCCCCGAAAAGTTTCCCATGGACATCACCGTATTCACCGGGCGCATGCCGCTCGAAGAATTAGAACGGGACAAGCCCAGAGAGTATGAAGCCCTGGTCGCCAGCGGGCAACTGGAAGAGCACATGGAGGAGGCTTATCAGCCAATCGTCACTCAAACGATTCGAGCCTTCGCCTGGGCAGCGCTGACCGTGGGATTCTTCATTGTGCTGTGGATTATTTATGCGATGTTGTTCGCATACCGCTAGAGCCGATTTGCGGTTGACTGGTTTGCACTTGAACTTTTGCATTGAATTTTTGCACTTGAATTAACGAGAAGGGTCTGGAAATGCGCGCCACTCGGGTTGCTTTGATTTACCTGGCTGTGATTTTGACTTCCGCCTTGGCCGCGGCTGCGGCCGCCGCAGACCAGGAATGTCTGGCCTGCCATGGCGAAGCGGGAATGAAGTCCGCCGCCGGGAAAAGCATTTCGATTGACCCGGCCAAACATGCCGCCAGCGCCCACGGGGTCCTCGGCTGCAAGGACTGCCACACCACCATCAAAGAGTTCCCGCATCCCGCCAAAATCGCCAAAGTGCAATGCGCCACCTGCCATGCGGACGAGGCGAAGGCTTTCCCCGCCAGCGCCCACTCCATCCTCGGAGAATCCGCATGCGCAACGTGTCATGGCAGCGTGCACGACCTCACCACGGCGGAAAAGCTGACTCCCGGAAAGTGCACCGAGTGTCACGCGGACGAAGTGAAGGACCTCGCCTCCAGCATTCACGGCCAGGCCGCGAAACAAGGCGACCAGGACGCTCCCAAATGCGTGTCCTGCCACGGTCCCATCCATGCGGTGAAAGCCTCCAGCGAAGCCGACTCGACGGTGGCTCGCAAGAATCTAGCGGATACGTGCGCCAAGTGCCACAGCGATGCCGGCTTTTTGTCGCGGCACAACATTCCCGTGGCGCATCCGGTGGCTTCCTATAAGGCCAGCGTTCACGGGCGTGCAGTCGCGCTCGGCAAAGAGGCCGCAACCTGTTCCAGTTGTCATGGCAGTCATGGCATCTATCCCGCCACCGATGAGCGATCCAAGGTCAATCACTGGAAAGTGCCGCAGACCTGCGGCCAATGCCACAAGGAAATCGCCCGCGAGTTCAACGAGAGTGTCCACGGCGTAGCGGTCAAGGCGGGCGTGCGGGATGCGCCCGTTTGCATTGACTGCCACGGCGAGCACCTGATCATGGACCCGAGCAACCCGGCCTCCCCCTTGAATGCCGAGAATGTCTCCGCCCAGACCTGCGGGCGTTGCCATGGCGATCCCCGCCTCGCGCTGCGCTATGATTTGCCGGCCGATCGCCTGCCGTCCTATGCCGGCAGTTATCACGGCCTGGCGCTGCAAGAAGGCAAAGTGAGAGCGGCGAATTGCGCGTCGTGCCACGGCGTGCATTCCATTCTTCGCTCTAGCGACCCGCGCTCAACCGTCAATGCCGCCAACCTGCCGAAAACGTGCGGGGCATGTCACCAAGGCGTGGCCGAAGCCAAGTTCGCCATCGGTCCCGTCCATGTCCAGACCGGCGCGGGCCCCAATAACCCGGTAGTGGAGTATATTCGCTGGACCTACCTGGTGCTGATCCCGGTGACGCTGGGCTTCATGCTGCTGCACAACCTGCTGGACTTTCTGGCCAAGCTCATTCGCCGCCGCCCGCGCAAGGAATCCGGCGAGATGGTGGTGCGCATGAATTTGTGGTTCCGCATCGCGCACTGGGGCATCATGGTGAGTTTCCCGACGCTGGTCTTCACCGGATTTGCCTTGAAGTATCCGGAGTTTTGGTGGTCCAAGCCGCTGCTGCTCTGGGAGTCTGCCGCCGGTTGGCGCGGCGGCCTGCACCGCACCGCAGCCGTCGTCATGCTCCTGGCTATCGTCTACCACTTCGTGCATCTGGCGCGGAAGAAGCCCGATCGCGCCTTCCTGTGGGCCATGATCCCGACCATCAAGGACGCCACCGACATGCTGGTCGTCTTCCGCTACAACCTCGGTCTCACCAAACAGGAGCCGAAGTTCGCGAAATTCAACTATGCGGAGAAGCTGGAATACTTGGCCTTTATGTGGGGGTCAGTCGTCATGGCCGTCTCCGGTTTCCTGCTCTGGTTCAACAATTTTGCCCTGCGCCATTATCCGAAATGGGTGACGGACGCGGCCACGGCCGTGCATTGGTATGAGGCGATCCTGGCCACCTTCTCCATCCTCATCTGGCACTTCTACATGGTGATCTTCGACCCCACGGTCTATCCCATGGATACCGCTTGGCTCGACGGCAAAATCCCAGCCGACCATTACCGCCATTCCCGCCCAGAATATTTCCGAGCCCTGGAACGGTCCCACCAAGTCGAGCTACCCACCGAGCCTTCCGGTTACAGAGATGAGCAGGGAGCTGACGACATTCACTCTTCATACAAACCAGGCGACTGACCGCCAGCGAAGAACTCTTAACCGTCGAGTGCCCCGCTCCTTGCGTTTGTTGCAAGGCGCGGGGTTCCACCAGTCAGCAATCTACACGGTCATCCTGAGCGGAGTAGCCGCGTCGCGAAGCGAAGCAGCTACGGAGTCGAAGGACCCCTACTCGTCCAAGGCCCTCCGCGAAGTGTCAAGGCGTTCTCCCCAAGACCCGTGTAGAGCGGACACTCCTGTCCGCTGCCTCTGACTCTAATTCTTAATTATTGCCTGATAGTTACCAGATAGTACCGGTACCCCCCTCCCCCCCGGCCTCCTAGAATCATCGAGTTAGCGTCAATTTCCGGACTTGGTCTTTGAATCATAAGGACTTATATCAAAGTATTCCGGAATAAGGACTTAGGACAGATCCCGGTCCTGTTCGTGTTTTTAAAGAGCGCCGGCTAGCGGGGCTGGGGCAGCTTCGAGGGACGTTCTGGTGACGGGCACACCTCTGTCCTGCTACAGGTCGATCTCCATTGTCGCCGACGGGCGGTTGGAGGTCTGTGATGGTGCTCACTGGGCGTTTGTGATGAAAAAAGTCAAAGGTCCCGCCCGCGCGGCGTGAAGGCGCGAGCCCCACCTGTGTAGTTGTGCCAGCGGAAGGCTGGGCCACCCGCCGCGAACCTTGTCGAAGGACAGACCCACGTTATACTTCTCTGTTAAAGGCCCACCCCGCCAAAGGAGGCTGAGGATGAAGATCGATGTCGCTGGGCGAGTAAGGAATGTCCCCCTGCCAACGAGCAGGCCATTAAATCCCTTGTTCGAGGCGGTAGTGAACTCAATCCAGGCCATCGAGGACGCCCGACGAGGCGACGGAAAAGTTTCGATCAAGCTGGTTCGCGATCTATCGCCGACGCTGTTGGAGTTAGACAAGGGCAGTAGGGACATCGTCTCATTTGAGATTACGGACAATGGCGTGGGATTTAACGACGACAACTTCGCCGCCTTCCAAACCTCCGATACCACTTACAAGGCCGATCGAGGAGGAAAGGGAATTGGGCGATTTGTCTGGCTAGTTGCATTCGACTCGGTTTCGATCCAGAGCACCTTTAAAGCGGGCGATTATTGGAAGACGCGTTCGTTCAATTTTGTGGCAAGCGGCGATGGGATAGATTCGGAGAAGACGTTCTCAGAGTTCCGAAGGAAAGGCAGAGACAATCGTTAAGCTGCTCGGCTACAAAGAAAAGTTCCGCTCGAACGCCCCAAGAAAGGCGGAAACCATCGGTGCGCATATCGTTGAACACTGCCTTGAGTACCTAATTCGGCCGAATCCGCCGCAACTTACATTGATCGACGAGGCTACAAGTGAACAGATTGACTTGAACGAAGTGTTCGAAAAGGAGATGGCAGCTAACGCAAAATCAACTCCCTTCAAGGCCGAGGGCGTTAGTTTTAATATTCTTCACGTCAAGCTCTATTCCACTCATATCAAGGACCACTTATTGCATTACTGCGCGAATAACCGTGTAGTGAAATCCGAAAAATTAACGGGGCGCATTCCCGACCTCGCGAAACGCCTCACGGATACGAACGGCCGAGAGTTTGTCTATGCTGCCTACCTCGACTCCCCATTGCTCGACTCGAGCGTTAACTCGGAAAGAACGGAGTTCTCGATCTCCCTGGAGGAAGAGAGCTTATTCCGAAGCGGACCAACCTGGAGCCAGATTCGTGATGCCGCGCTCGGCCAGACAAAAGAGTACCTTGCGCCATTCACTAGACCAGTTCGCGAGCAGAAGGAGCGGCGAATAGAGAAATTTGTGGCTACCCAGGGTCCAATGTACCGCCCGATTCTCAAGTATGTTGGTCAAGACGTGGCTCTTATGGAGCCGGATATCGACGACGACGAACTTGATCTGAAGCTGTACAAGGCCTACCACGACCTTCAGGTCCGGTTAGCGAGCGAGGGCAAGGAACTGATGAGCTTTCAGAGCGAGGATTGCGACGAATTCGAGAAGCAGCTTGAAGGATACTTTACCAAAGTGAGCGATATTAATAAGGCGGATTTGGCTCGTTATGTCTTCCATCGGCGAGTGGTTTTGGAATTTCTGCAACGGCTGCTATCGATACAGTCAGACGGAAAATATCCCCAAGAAAATCGCATTCACGAACTTATCTTCCCCATGGGAAGTACCTCGGAGGAGGTACCCTTCGAAGAACACAATCTGTGGCTAATCGATGAAAGGCTCGCATACCACAAGTTTCTTGCCTCTGACAAGCAATTGCGAGTAACGACCCCCTTAAGTAGCAATTCTCAAAAAGAGCTCGACATCATCGTGTTTGATAAGGCGTGCGCCTTTGCGGGCACCCCTGAGGGGCCGTTCCAGGCAATTACGATCATCGAGTTCAAGCGTCCAATGAGGAAAAACTACACGGACGATGAGAACCCGTTCGACCAGATTCTTGAGTACATAGAGGAGATACGCAAGGGCAAGGCACGCACTGCAGACGGCCGAGATGTTCCCGTTCCGGAGGGAGTACATTTTTATTGCTACATTGTGGCCGACATGGCGGAGACCTTGGAACAACTGGCCTACAAAGCCGAATTGGAAAAGAGCCCCGACGGCCAGGGATTCTTCGGATACAAGAAGTGTCCCGCCTCAGTTGGAAATGGAGAAAGCGTTCGTCCGTTAAGATAGCGGAGCGAACGTATGAAAAAAGAGCGCAAGCACTACACTGCTGAGGAAAAAGTGGCGGTTCTACGGCGCCATCTTTTGGACAAGGTCCCGGTTTCCGATCTGTGTGAAGAACTGGGGCTACAACCCACGGTTTTCTACCGCTGGCAGAAAGAGTTTTTCGAGAACGGAGCGGCCGCCTTCCAAACACCGGAACGTCCTCGCCGTCAGGCGGAGGAGAAGCAGAAGCGGATTGAGTTCTTGGAGAAGAAGGTGCAGACCAAGGACGAGGTCCTGGCCGAGCTGATGGCGGAGCACATCGCGTTAAAAAAAAGCCTTGGGGAACTCTGACCGAGACCTGGGTGCCGCACGATGTGCGGGATCAGGTGGTGGATTTCGTCCGGCGCTGGTCGCAGAAGACCGAGATCAGCGCCGGCCGATTCATTCATTGGCTGGGCGTCACTGCGAGTAAGTTCTACAACTGGCGGCAGCGCTATGGTCGGGCGAATGAGCACAACGGTTGGGTGCCCCGAGATTTTTGGCTGGAGCCGTGGGAGAAGGAAGCCATCATCGGCTTCCACCTGAAGAATCCATTGGAAGGTTATCGGCGACTTACGTTCATGATGTTAGATCACGATGTGGTGGCCGTGAGTCCGGCGAGCGTATGGCGAGTGTTGAAACAAGCGGGACTCCTCTCGCGCTGGAAACCGAAGCCGTCGCGCAAGGGGACCGGCTTCGAACAGCCGCTGCAGCCGCACCAGCACTGGCACGTCGATGTTTCCTATATCAACCTGTCGGGCACGTTCTATTACTTATGCAGTGTGCTGGATGGATACAGTCGTTTTCTGGTGCATTGGGATTTGCGGGAGTCGATGAAGGAAGCCGACATTGAGATGATTCTGGAACGAGCCAAGGAAAAGTACCCGGAAGCCAGGCCGCGGATAATCTCCGACAACGGACCGCAGTTCATCGCGCGCGACTTCAAGGAGTTCATTCGCATCTCGGGGATGACGCACGTGCGCACTTCGCCGTTTTACCCGCAGTCGAACGGGAAGATCGAACGCTGGCATAAGTCGCTCAAGCGGGAGTGCATCCGGACACTGACTCCGTTAACGCTGGACGATGCACGCCGCTTGATTCAACTCTACGTGGATCACTACAACACGATGCGCCTACACAGTGCGATCGGCTATGTGACGCCGCAGGATCGGCTCGCCGGACGACAGGCCGAGATCCACGCGGCTCGCGATCGCAAGTTAGAAGAAGCTCGTCGCCAGCGGCAACTCCGACGGCAGCAGACGGCGTCTTGGAGGTTTGCACCCTCTTCCACGCCAGCTACAATGACCTCGCCGGGTGAAACGGAAGCGGGCTCTGCCGGGAGGCAACCATGCTGAGGGATAACCTGGTGGGGCTCATCGAGCCGATGCTCAGCAGCGCGGGAGTTGATCCTCTCGCGCTCTGCATGCGAGGAAAAAGCCATCGGACGATAGACCCCCATGCCTTGAAAATCCCCGCCCCGAAGGGGCGGAATCTACACTAACGGAGAACGCCGCTTCTCCATTTCACGCTGAGCCAAGACAGAAGCACTACCGTGCCTACGTCGAGCTTATGTCCTACACGAAGTTACTCACTGACGCTAAGCAGAGAAATCGTGTGTTCTTTGAAAAGCTAGGGCTTCCGGCTCTTATGCAGCCCACGAAAGCGGAAGACACATCGCCTGAGGCGGGTGCCTCGCCAAGATAGTCTGGTGCGCCGCTAGCTCTTCCCATTGCGAAGAGTCGTCCGAGCCAGTTCGGAACGACAATCTCACAATGGGCGGGTGGCCCGTCCTATCGCGAGGCGAAGGGCGGGGCCCTCTGACTTTTTTCATCACAAACGCCCAGTGAGCACCATCACAGACCTCCAACCGCCCGTCGGCGACAATGGAGATCGACCTGTAGCAGGGCAGAGGTGTGCCCGTCACCAAAACGGTTCCTCGAACCTGCCCAGCCCCACTCCTGCCGGCACCTACGGCAACCCAAATCGCAAACCCGGGAGACGACACCCGACCGGGTGCCCGCCCACCAAGAAAATGAGTTTTGTAATAATTACAGCGTAATAAGTACCCGCTTGTGTCTCTTTAACCACAACCGACACCGAGCATTATCAATAACTTGCAACCCGACCCCTCGTCCCAAAGTTTGTGTGTATTTCTTACGTACATACACAAATATACGTACAATTACACCTGCACAAGTGTTCCACGTGGAACATTGTACGTACAATCATGGCCACCCTATCAGCGAAGAGACGACGAAAACATGCTCTCCAAAGGAACGGGGCCGGTAGGAGGAGGACCGGCCCCGACGAGTGGCTTATACTTCCCGCTGCTTCTAGGCTGTAATCAGCGATTCCAAAGCGACGCGATCGGGAATCACTAGCGTAGAGCCGCTCTGCTGGATCAGATGCTGCTTTTTGAAGCCTGCGAAAAGCCGGCTGACGGTCTCGCGCGAAGAGCCGATCATCTGCCCGATCTCTTCGTGCGTTAAACCCAGCTTCATTTGGCTGGGGTTCTTGGATGCGCTGTTCTGGTCGAGCCATCCGACTAGCAGCCGAGCCAGCTTTTCACTGGCCGAGTCGGAAAGGATGAGGTCACGGATTTCGCGGCAAGTGGAGGCGTAATCCTGGCTGATGTGCTGCGTCACCCACAGCGCAAACTCGCCGTGCTGGCGCATGAGCTGCAGCAAATCGCTGTGCCGTAGGAAGCTGATCTCGGACGGCTCCTGGGTCTCGGCCGTGGCTTCATACGAGCGCCCGGAAACAACGGCGGCTACTCCCAATGGGCAACCGGGGTCGACAATACGCAAAATCAGTGTCCTGCCGTCGCTGCCGCAGATGGAGAGCTTTACCCGGCCTCGACGCACGATGAACACTCCGCGCGGAGCCTGCCCTTCGGCAAACAATACCGCTCCCGTGGGATAGGTGGTGGTGAGGGCTTCTTGTTCCAAGGCATCGGCTACGGTTGTAGGAAGATCGCAAAAGGTCTTATCCGCTGTCGCCAGCTTCTGAGCTTGGTTTACGACGTGTGTGGCCATATATGATGCCTCCGTGCGCAAGTGCTGTGGCAAGTCCGTCGCCACTTCTTCTTAGGCGGCGTAAGACTTCAGTTAAAGTAACATAAGTTAAACAAAATAAGATGCTTAACTTGATACTGGGAGATGCGGTGCTGTCCGCACCCCACCAGGGCTCATTGCTCGAAGTGCGTGCTTTCACACAGCAATGTGTGATCTCCATCACCGACCGGTTGGTTATCCGACCGGGGAAGGACGATTTCGCGTTCACCTGAATGTAGCTTCGGGTCACCAATTTTTACCCCAACGTCGTATGAATGGTATTCAGGAGAGCGGTCCGGGTAAAAGGCTTTTCGAGGAGCGTGATGCCGCGTTTCAACATTTCGCGTTCCGCGATCAGTTCACCTGTGTACCCTGACATGTATACGACTTTCAGGTTTGGGCGAGAGGCGCTGAGGCGATCAACCAGTTCTGGACCGTTCATGCGGCGCATCACCACGTCGGTCAACAAGAGATCGATTGGATCCGAATGAGACTTCACCCATTCGAGCGCGGACTTCCCGTCATCCGCGTCGACTACGGCATAGCCGTGTTCCTGGAGGACCTGTCGCGTCAAGCCGCGCATGGTTTCATCGTCTTCCACGAGGAGGATCGTAGTCCCTTGTCGTTTTGGAGCGACGGTCTCCACTTCAGACTTGGATTCGAGCCCGATTTTGTGATCGGCGCTGGGGAGATAGATCTTGAACGTCGTTCCGTGTCCGGGTTCACTGTAGACCAGGATGTGTCCCGCGCTCTGCTTGACAATGCCGTATACAGTGGCCAGGCCCAAACCCGTTCCCTTGCCGACTTCTTTGGTGGTAAAGAAGGGCTCGAAGATGCGCGCCACGGTAGCTTCGTCCATGCCGTTGCCGGTATCGCTGACCGCGAGCACGACGTATTTTCCGGGTGCCATGGCTTGATGCTGCTCGGCGAAGGCCTCATCGAACCTAGCGGCGCGAGTTTCGAGAATGAACTTGCCGCCGTTAGGCATAGCGTCGCGCGCGTTCACCGCTAGGTTTACAAGGACTTGGTCGAGTTGGTTAGGGTCTGCCTCGACCACCGCCGCAGGTGATTTGGACACAATGAGAATCTCGATATCGTCTCCCATCAGCGGACGCAGAAGCTTGCCGATATCCTTTAACCGCTCGTTGAGATCGAGAACACGGGGTTGAACTTCGCGAGTGCGGCTGAAGGCGAGCAGTTGCCTGGTCAATGCTGCGCCCCGCTCGGTTGCCGTCTTGATGTTCTCGATGTAATGGGAGGGTTCCGCGGCGGGATCAATGCGGTCGCGGAGGAATTCGGTGCAGGCGTTAATAATGGCCAGGATATTGTTAAAATCGTGCGCGACTCCTCCAGCCAGCCGGCCGATCGCCTCCATCTTCTGGGATTGACGAAACTGGCCCTCAGCCCGTTTCTGGGCCGTGATGTCGCGCGCAATCGCCGATGCTCCCACGATGTCGCCTTTCGCATCGCGCAAGGGAGACACGGAAATGGAAACGTTGAGGCGGCGTCCGTCCTTGGTCACCCGCTCCGATTCATAATGTTCGATGCTTTCGCCCTTCGCAATTTTCTGCAGAATCTCTGTGATTTCGTCCGCACGATTATTGGGAGCTAGAAGGGATATGGGCTTTCCGATGACCTCCTCTGGCGTGTAACCATAGATGCGCTCGGCTCCCTTGTTCCAACTGGTAATGGTGCCATCCAAGTTTTTGCTAATGATGGCGTCCTCGGAGGAATCGATAATCAAGGCCAGCCTCGACCGGTATTCTCCAAGTTGTTCGGCCGTTTTGCGACGCAGTTCTTCATTCACTCGGCGCAGTTCTTCTGCGACTCGCTTGCGATCGCTGATGTCGCGAATCGCGCTCAAGACGAACGTTCCATTCAGCGTGGAGGCGGGACTGAGACTAATTTCTACCGGGAATTCAGAGCCGTTGCGCCGTCTTCCGTAGAGATCCAAATCCGCTCCCATCCGTCGCGTCTTTGGGTTTGCCGCGAAGTCCTCGCGATGATGTTGGTGCTGGCGGCGATAGCCCTCCGGGACAAGCATTTCGACTTTCTGACCAAGCAGTTCGTCGCGTAAATAGCCAAACAGCTGTTGCGTTTGCGAATTGACTTGAACGATGGTTCCGTCGCGATCGACAACGACGATGGCATCCGGAAGGGCCTCAAGGAGATCCGCAGACAGGAGGATTGCAGCCATAGTTCTGGCCGAGAGCGTGGGCGCAGGCTGCTCTTGAGCAAGGGAAGATCGCGACATGAAAACTCCGCTGTTTAAAGTGTCGGTGTTGCAAATCTATGCTGAAACCAGCTTGCCTGTAAAGTAGTGCGTTGCAAGCCTTTGAATTTAAATGGAATATTCATTTGCCTGCACCTGTCTGTGACGGTCGTCACAAAGAATCGGTGACCTGGGTCACGGTAGCTCCAAAGTGTCCTGGCAAGCGTTGACCTGCGCCGTCAATTACACTCAGCATGGCAACGAGAACATGCCAGGAGCAACATGCCAGGTGCAACTGCGAAAGAAAGGTCGCGTTCGGTGCTGGCCCCTGTGCGCGCCGTATTTCGGGCAGTGGTGGTGACGGTTGTGCCCGAGGCGAAACAACTGGACGAGCCAGGCTGGCTGGCGTTGGAAGCACTGGTGGAAGATGCACTCGAATTTCGGCCGCCAGCTTTGCGGGGGCAGCTGCAACTCTTCCTGCGTGTGATCGAGTGGCTGCCAGTTGTGCGCTATGGCCGTACTTTTGCTGCGTTGGGGGACGAGCAAAGAAGCCGCGTCCTCCGTTACTTGCAGGATCACCCCGTGGAACGTATCCGCTGCGGATTCTGGGGGTTGCGTACCCTCGCATTTCTGGGTTATTACGGACGGCCCGAAGGCGCACACGCCATCGGCTATCGTCCCGACGCGCGCGGTTGGGAGGCGGTGCAATAGAGATGAAACGCGGCAGCTATGACATTGTGATCATCGGCTCCGGCGCCGGCGGAGGGACGGTGGCCCAGGAGCTGGCGCCGCTTTGCCGCGACGGCGTGCGCATCGCCGTCCTTGAGAAGGGTCCGAAACTTCGCGATGAGGAATTTACCGGCCGCGAAGTGGAGATGGCGACCGCGCTCTACGAAGATGGTGGAGGGTTCCTGACCGCTGAGCAAACGATGACACTGGCCTTCGGAAGCGCGTATGGCGGATCGACAGTCGTCTATACGGGCACATCGCTACTTCCCCCTGAGCGAATCCTGCGGCGCTGGAACGTGCCGGGACTGACATTTGCTGATGTTGAACAACGCGCGCGAAAGTATGTGGCGGAAAACAATGTCCACCTACTGGATGAATCGCTGCTCAACGAGAACAACCGGCTGTTCGTCGAGGGATGCCGGCGGCTTGGCTATCGCGTTCAGCAGTTTCCTGTGAACCTGAAAGGATGCCGGGGATCGAGCCTGTGTAATCTGGGCTGTCCGAACCAGGCGAAACAAGGCACTGATCGCGTCCAGTTGCCGCGTGCGGAGCGCAACGGAGTGGAGGTTGTGACGCGCTGCGAGGTGCAGCGGATCGAAAGTAAGAAGATATTTGCCAGGGTCAATGAAAAAGCTGAAGGGAATAAAGGCGAGCCCTCAACTTGGGAAGCGGGCGACTACGAGATCGACGCCAAAGTCGTGGTGGTTTGTGCCGGCGCGGTGAATTCCTCTGCACTGCTACTGCGGTCTGGGTTCGGCCGGGGCCTGCCGCGATTGGGACGCGGGTTCACCTCTCACCCTGCATTCATCATGGTCGCCGAACATGACCGGCCGATTACCAACGCTGTCGGCCACCCCAAGAGTTTCTACCTGGACCAGTTCGCCGAGAGCGATCATTTCCTGCTCGAGACCTGCATGTACTTCCCGTTTATCACGGCTAAGGCGATGGTTGGCTTCGGTGAGGAACACAGTCGCTTTATGCGCGCCTTTCCGCGGCTGCAGATGATCCTGGTGCTGGCGTGCGATGAGGTGGATGACCACAATCGCGTGACGGTCGATGGTGACGGACGTCCGGTGGTTCATTACCGCTTCACACCGGAGGTGATTCACGGCCTGGTGCAGGGCGCGATTACTTCGGCGAAAATCTCTTTCGGGGCCGGTGCGGTTCGGGCGCATGTTCCGGTTTCACAGTCTCCGACAATCGAACGAGCGGGCGCGGAACACCTTGACCAGATTGCGGAAAAACCGGACTTTAAACCTGGGAAGCTTTCAATCTCGGCCGCGCACCTGCAGGGAGGTTGCGCGATGGGGAGTGGTCCCGAGGATTCGGTGACCGATTCCTACGGCCGGGTGCATGGAGTTCCATGGCTGTATGTGGCCGATTCGAGCCTGTTTCCGAACTCGCTGGAGATCAATCCTTACTTGACCATCATGGCCCTGGCGGATCGTGTGGCGGAGGCGATCCGCAAGAATATGAATGCGCTTCTATAAGCAAAATCATATGAGCAAGATGACGGGCGGTGACATCGTTGTCCGTGCGCTGGAAGATGAAGGTGTAGGTTTCACGTTCGGCATTCCGGGCACACACAACATCGAGCTCTACGATTCACTCGCCCGTTCCAAGAGCGTGCGCGCAATCCTTGTTACCGATGAACAGAGTGCTTCTTTCATGGCCGATGGAGTCGCGCGTGCTTCCGGGCAACTTGCAGCCGTGAACGTAGTTCCCGGAGCAGGACTGACGCACGCGCTCTCGGGGATTGCCGAAGCTTATCTCGACGGAATCCCCATGCTCGTACTTGCTTGTGGGATTCGTCGCGACACGGGAAGGGCATTCCAACTCCACGATGTGGACCAACTCGCCATCGCACGGCCCGTGACCAAGGCCCAGCTACGCGCGGAACATGGATCGGAAATTTACGCGACCATCCGCCGCGCTTGCCAGATCGCGCGCCGCGCACCGGCCGGGCCGGCACTGGTCGAGATTCCAGCCGAGCACTACTTTTTCCGTCATGACATTGATCTCCAGGCACCCGACTCACCGCCGTCACCGCTGTCGGCCCAAGGGGAACTTGTCGAGCAGGCTCGCAAATGGATCGAAGCCAGCCGCCGCCCTCTGCTTTACCTCGGGCTCGGGGCCATCCAGGCCAGTGCCGACCTCGTGGCTTTGGCCGAGCGACTGAATGCTCCCGTTGCCACCACCATCTCGGGCAAAGGCGTTTTTAACGAAACCCACCCCCTGTGGTTGTGGTGTGGCTTTGGCGCGGCCGCGCCTCCGTTCGTGCGCAAGATCGCAGCGTCTTGCGATCTTACTTTGGCGATCGGTTGCCGCTTCTCTGAGGTTGGCACCGGAAGCTATGGCATGGAGCCACCCGGCAAACTGATCCACGTCGACATAGATTCTTCGGTACTCGAAAAGAACTATCCCGCGGATCTGCCTGTGGTTTCGGATGCTGCAAGCTTTGTCGCCGCCGTGCTTCCTCATCTGACGGCACGCCCCGTTGATGAATCCTTGCGACGCGAGATACGTTCTGGCCACCAAGAGGTCAGGCAAGGATGGACAACGCCAACGCGTGATAATTCCGAGGGGGTGTACCCGCCTCATCTTTTAAAAACAGTTCAAGAGCTAGCCGGGAACGACGCGATCTATACCACCGATAGCGGGAACGGAACCTTCCTGGCCATGGAGTGCTTACGGCTGCCACATCCGCGTTCGTTTCTGGCGCCGGTTGACTATTCGTGCATGGGTTACGCAGTGCCTGCCGCATTAGGAGCTGCACTTGCCTGTCCTGATCGGCAAGTAATTTCCCTGGCGGGCGATGGTGCATTCTTGATGACAGGCTTGGAACTGCTCACCGCGCGCCAGCTAAGTCTGCCCGTATTGGTGTTGGTCTTGCGCGACCGCGAGCTCGCGCAGATTGCGCAGTTTCAACAAATCGCGCTGGGACAGAAGACGTGCAGCGAGGTTCCCGACTATGACCTGGCCGCCATTTGCCGGGGTGTTGGCGTAGAGTATCTGGCATTGCGCCGTAACGCCGATGCGGAGGCGATTCTCAAACAGGCACTCACGCTAACTGGGTCGGGCCGCCCTGTCGTCGTCGAGGTCGCAATCGACTACTCCGAGAAGACGTACTTCACACGCGGCGTGGTGCGCACAAATCTGGGCCGTTTGCCTTGGCCTGATCGTATACGCTTCGTATTGCGTGCTCTGAGACGAAAGCTGGGATAAGACCGAGGAATTCGACAGAGGTGGTAGGGAGCGTGCCTTTATTTATTTCGGTGGGTGAAGGATGAAGCGCGAACATTTCGTCAAAGTGGTCGAGGAGGCGCTCGACTCGCTCCCCCAAGAATTCCGCAGTCGTATTCGTAACGTCGCGGTTTTGGTTGAGGATATGCCGCCGAGCCAGCCATCTTCTGCACTGCGTTCCGGGCAGCAAAGGCGGCTGCTTCTGGGTCTCTTCCATGGCGTGCCCACGACCAAGAAGAGCACATTCGACCTGCCGACGGGGCCCGATCACATCGTGCTTTATCAGAAGAATATTGAGGCGGTTTGCTCCAGCGAGGCCGAAGTCCGCGAACAAATCCGCCTTACGGTCATCCATGAACTGGGCCACTATTTTGGTATGGACGAGGACCAACTGAAGGATGTTTAGCGAAAGATGGACACTATACAGAAAATCTGATAATCTGATTATATGAAAGAGAATTTCATCAGCGTCACGGAGGCAGCGCGCAATTTCGCCGATTGCGTCAACCGTGCTCACTATCAAAACGTCACTTTTGTACTCCTCAAGAACGGCACTCCTTTTGCCCGCTTGGTGCCGGATAATGCGAAAGTCTGCTCTGGGAGCGACCTTTCTGGGGTTTTCGCCAAAATCGAATTGCCGACGGAGACGGCCAGAGCCTGGCGCCGCGATCTCCAAGCGGCGCGTCAAAGCCTCAAAACCCCGGTCGACAAATGGCGATAATCCTCGACGCCGATGTCATCATTCGCGGGGAAAAGGGTGTCTTCGATCTGGGTGGCTGGGTGGCATCGTTGGAGAACGATCGTTTTGAAATTGCCGCTATCACGATAGCGGAACTCTGGCATGGGGTGGAACGGGCGGTTGAGCCGCAAAGGTCCAAACGGCGAAAATATCTCGAGACGATAGTGGCCGCACTGCCGGTTGTTCCCTACACCGAGCAAACCGCCTATGAACATGCGCGCATCTGGGCGGAATTGCAGTCGGCTGGCAAAATGATCGGTGCTTACGACCTGGTCGTGGCGGCCACCGCGTTGGAGCGCGGCAGCCATGTGGCCACGTTCAACAAGCGGCATTTCGCGCTGGTCAAGGGACTTCACATCATCGAACCAAGATGAGTGCTGTGAAAAACCAGACAGAAAATCAGCTGGCGTCCGCGAGTACAATCGGAGATAGAGGGCGACTTCTATGAGGGATTTGGCAGACGTCCTTGGCGGATTTGGCACCCGCATAAACGATCTCTTGCGGGATACCTGGAAGTTCACTCTTTCGCTTAATAACATCATCACGTATAGCCCGGTAGCCTGGAACCACAAAGGGCTTGACCCGATTCCGTTCTCGAGGGCAATGTTGCGGCTCGAGGACGAATTGAAGGCTCTGTCGAAAAGCGTCATGGACGCTCAGGACAATCGGAGCGTGCCCGCGCTGGAGCGGTTGTACGAGAAGGTTGAGCCCGCGTTCAGAGTCGTGCTGGGTAACGGGAAGCGTGAAGTCCAGCTGGCGGCGGATGCGATTAGCCTTTATCTCGAACAGCAACAGGTCCTGATCTTCACCTACACGGGGAAGACGCCGCTGGTCGTGCGGTCGTCTTATCAAGATATTTTTCTCCGTCAACTGGCCAGCAGTGTGCTTGTGAAGCATCCATTTCTCTCGAAAGAGTCGCTGGATCGCGCAGGCGTGGAGGTAAAGGCGTATGCGGAAGATTTCTTGCGGTCAGTCCAGCGGATATACCAGACTGATATCGAAGGGATCTTCAGGAATTATCAGGCCTTGCTTGTCGATGTGCATTGTGCCCTCTCCCAGCATCCTATCCGGGTGCCTAGCTACGGAGGGGTTCCGCCTCGGCGGATTGCCTTGACCGGTGCCGGCGTGAGGTCGGATTTCATCGGTGAGATGCGAGAGATGGCCGATCTCGAAGAGGCACAGCGAGAACAGATTCTGACCCTCCGCGACGCTGACGGAAGCGCCGAAACTGAGCTGTACAGGCGACTTGCTGCCTCGCCGGACTGGACCGCTGAACTCGGTCATGTGGTGGCGTTCATGCATCAGCGGAACCAGGACCCGCTGACCAAGTACGAGGTTTTTGAAGCCGGAGCGCAGGGCGAACTTGAGCCCGTGGAGATTGAGGAAGCGAAGAGCGATCAAGTCGTCGATCAGGAGAAGAATGTGTCCCGACTTCGAACACTGCTGACCGCGTTCGTTAACGGGGGTCATATGCCGTTCACTCTCCTCGAAGGTGAGGGTGGTGTGGGCAAAACACTCTCACTGCAGGCGCTGGTTCGTGAGATCGAGGGTTTGAAGCTCGTCCTGATCTCTTCGGACCATCTCGGTCAGATCAGGGAGTATGCACAACGCATGGCCGAGGGACCATGGAGGACCGTGCTCTACATTGACGATATGACCTTTGACCCGCGTCACTATGAGAGTTTCAAGATTGGGACGCAAGGCATGAAACGATTCTATGACAATGTCACGGTTATGGCGGCGGTAAACCCCTCATCATTGGCGCATATCCCACCCGAGGTGTTGCGACGATGGCCGATCCGGATTAAGTATGGGCGACCGAATTTGGCAAATGACGCGACTTTGCGCAAGGTATTCAAGGCAAATTGTGACCGCGTCAGAATGAAGTACGCTCCCAATCTCGTGACCGCGTTCCGGAAACAACATAGAAGCGCGCTCAAGACTCTGCCGCCCTCCGCGGTCTATGATTTCTTGCGGGAAGTGAAACTGACGCGAGGGTTATAGTCATGATCACGGCATTCGCAAAGACAAAGACAAAGATCAGAGCGGGGTTGCGCCGCAAACGCCGCGAGTCCCTGGGCGGCGCCGCGTCATCAATCGGATGCTCAACGTTCTTTCTGACCGCTCACGCCTTCGAGCACCTGTGAACGTTCCTGTGCAAAAATGGGAAAAAATTAATCTCCCATTCATTAAACCGCAACAATTCAATGGGTTGCGTTTCTGGGTTTTGATCCATCCCAGTTGGCCGATTGCACCAAAAAGGGGCATTGACAATTTTCCGGCAAATCTCTAAGGTTGCTCCCGTCGACGGCTGAAAGGGTTGGCTCAATTAAACTTTGGCCAGTCCGAAGTAAGCTGAGTGATCAGCCCGTGCGGGGCAACCCGACAGGGCAGCCAGACCTGAAAAAACCGACGGCTCTGCGAGGGGCAGTTGGGGTTTGGGACCGCGAAAGCGGTGATCGCATCAAGGGCTGTGACGGTGCATGCCTCCACGCTGTTTAGCTCCCTCGCAGGAGCTGGCGGCTAGAGCATAACCAATGTCACAGCCTTTACCTTTTTCCCGCCCTCTCAATCGGGCTTCCCTGGTACGCCCAAGCCGCGCTTTACGTCATAAGATCCCCGTGTTACTTCGCTACCAGCCTTGCCGTGCTTCTCGCCATACTTGCTCCATGACACGATCAGAAATTGTGTCCCGGTGGTCCCGGCAATGAAGCTGTCGAGCGCCGTCTCTTCGGGGGAGGCGTGAGAATGCCACGGGCGAGCATTCGCTGCTCTTGCTCGGAGTAATGACTCGTTTGGTAGAAGCACGCTTTTATTGTCTTCCGGCATAATCGTGTTTGAGTATTAACACGTCTGAGTCGGAAGACGATAGAAGTGTTTTCTAAGGAGTGTGTGGCATGCTCTTCCCACCTTGTGGTTCGAAAGGTCGATTTCGCATTGCGCTTTTAACTCTGGCTGCGGCGCTTTGTTGGCTGTGGTCTGCAGCGCCGAGCTTGGGTCAAGAAGTGGCGGCGCAAGCCCCGGCCGTCTCCGTGGGTGAGACGGCGAAGCCTGACATTGACATTGGCATTGACAAAGCAAAGGCGATCGGAACCCGGCCGGCAGAACCGCCAGCTGTGCTGCAGCAGCTCAATTCCGCGATCGAGCAGCTTACCGCGAGAATTTCTCCGGCGGTGGTTCAAATTCTGGTCACCGGCTATGGGGCTCTGGAAGAGAACAATCGCGGCCAAACGGCGCTCATAACCCGCGAGCATGCGATTGGTTCCGGAGTGATCGTGGACTCGAACGGCTACATCATAACCAATGCCCACGTGGTCGAGGGGGCGCAGCGCATTCACGTGGCTCTCCCCCTGCCTGCAGTGCATTTTCCCGACCAGATTGCACCGGTGGGTAAGCAGCGGATCGTTGAAGCACGGCTCATCGGCCTCCACGAGGAGACTGACCTTGCCCTGCTCAAGATTGATCAGACTGGCTTACCCACACTTTCGTTGGGAAGCCACCGGCCGGTGCATCAGGGACAGTTAGTGTTCGCCCTGGGCAGTCCGGAAGGACTGGAGAACTCGGTGACCATGGGCGTAGTGAGTTCCGTTGCGAGGCAGGCAGATCCGAGTCGTCCCATGGTTTACATTCAGACCGATGCTCCGATCAACCCAGGCAATAGCGGCGGCCCGTTGGTTGATACCGAGGGCTATGTAGTCGGGATTAACACTTTCATTTTCTCCGCAGCGGGTGGGAGCGAGGGGCTAGGGTTTGCCATTCCGGCGCGAATCGTGCGTTTCGTCTACGAGAGCCTGCGCAAGTATGGGCACGTGCATCGCATCGAGGTCGAGGCAGGTGCTCAAACGATCACGGAGAGCCTAGCCAAAGGATTGGGACTGGCGCAGAACTGGGGCGTAGTGATCGACGACGTGACGCCCGGAGGTCCTGCTGAGGCGGCGGGCCTGAAGATCGGCGATATTGTAGTCAGCGCGGATGGCCGCCTCATCAGTACGTTGCCCGCCTTTACTGCGGCACTCTATCTCCATCCTTTGGATGAAGTGCTTAAGCTCGAACGTCCTCCGCGGGACCGAACGGAAAACACTTTTCATGGCGGCGCTGGAGATGAAAGATCCGATGGACGCTCTGCCTGATCTAGCTAATTCACGCGAGAACCTGGTTTCTAGGCTGGGGATACTGGCTCTTACCTTGGACGATCGGTTGCGTTCCATATTGGGCACGCTGCGAAATCCCTCCGGTGTCGTCGTCGTGGGACGAGTAGCGGATTTCATGAGTTCTGCGACCGGCCTGAAGACTGGAGATGTTATCCATAGCGTGAATCAAACAGCGATCGACTCTTTGAGCTCTCTCCGTACGGCTCTGAATCTAATCAAGTCGCACGATCCGGTCGTACTGCAGGTGGAGCGGGGAGGAGGATTGCAGTGGCTGGCGTTTGAGATGGAGTAGTTTGTTCAGTGGGTGCTGGCTGCAGAGAAACCGATGTAGAAAATCCGGCCTAGTCGGTCACGAATTCTTTTGTCCGCCGGCTTGTACCTTCGTAACGACGCACTGCGAGCGAAGGCCACGCTTAGTGGGGCTAGTCTGCTATTGTGAGGGCTGGAATCGTCGTACGTGACTTGTGACCAGTGGTGTTCCCCGGGCAGTTTCAATTGTGAGGTCAGCGGGATGTCCAAATCAACAGATGGTCTAAAAGTTCGCTCGCGCTTAGAAAAGGCCATATCGGAGCTTCAGGGTGTACACAAGTTGTTGCTCTCCAGCAATAGCGATGTAGACCCGGATGTTCTGGCGGACTTCCGGGACGCTTTGAATCGAGTCAGGAATACGGCATGGGCTGCCCAGCAGTATGTCGTCCGAAAAGAGACCGAACAGGACTCTGCCAGTGTGCTGTCGTTGTTAGCGGGCGAACGCATTCGTGCCGCGCACCAGCTTTGCCAAGCTCTCGTCGATGATTTGACAGGAACCGACATCAAATTTCAAAGAGGCAGTCTGGTTCAGCTCCACGAGATCACGGAGACCTTGACGGAGAAACTAAAAGGCGTAATCAACAGACTATGATGATGCTTCACCTGCTCTCCGAAGAGCGTGCGCACAGCGCAGGACACGCTCCGGGACCGCCTCGCCCGCTACCCCCAGATCAAAATCAGCGTGATTGGCAGGATGTCGGGGGGAACAATAACCCACTCGATCTGCCATAATCCCCCTGACCCGCTCCCTCTTCTCGTTACGGGGAATTCCGCAGCTATTCGGGAAAAACTCTGAGGAGAACTTGATTACGCGGTGCACGGCGTGCCACGCTAGAGTGCATCAGCGCTGCGATCACGAACGCGTAGTGCCCGGCACAGCGCAGCGAAAGGGGCGGAGTCCACCGCAGCAATGCGTATCGCTTTAGCAGCATCGCTTATATTTCTTTTGGTCGACTTGGCTGCGCCCCCTGCCATTGCCCAAGATACCGCTGGTTTCGGATCGCGCAATTCGCACTCCGTAATTAGTGCCATATCGGTTGCTGAACGCGCTGACAGCGTTGATGTGGAAGTCACGTTCAATGAACTGGTTCAACCTGAGGTGAGCAGGCTCGAGCATCCGGACCGACTGGTATTCGATTTTCCCGGCTGTGAACTGGCTGGCCCAGGTCAGCGCTTTGTTGTAAATCGCGGACCAGTCCTTGCTGTGAGCTCTGCCGCACTGGGCGTTGCGTCTCCCATCGCACGAGTGGTCATCGAACTCAGGTCCGCGCAGAGTCGCGAGCGCGCGGTTGCCGGAAACAAGCTGGTCGTCAATCTCAGCTCAATCGGAAACAATCTCATCATCGAGCTCGGATCAAACGTAGGCACCCAGCGTTCTGCTCTGGCAAGCGGTGGAAACAAACCTGCGGCTAACAGCCAGCCACTCGCCCCCAAGTCCAAGGAGGTGGCGCCGCCAATGCCAAGCGCGCCGCCAGTTGCCCTCAGAGCCGATCGAGCAGCACCCAAGTCCGCGGAGGTGGTGCCCCCAATGCCAAGTGTGCCGCCGGTTGCCCTCGGAACCGATCGAGTGAAACCCAAGTCCACGGAGGCGGTGCCGCCCATGCCAAGCGTGCCGCCAGTTGTCCTCAGAACCGATCAAGCGGCACCGAAATCCGCGGAGGTGGTGCCGCCAATGCCAAGCGTGCTGCCGGTTGCCCTCGGATCGGATCGAACGGCACCAAAATCTGGGGAGGTGGTGCCGACAATGCCAAGCGGGCGAGTGACACCCAAGGCGGCGGAGGTCGCGCCCCCACCGCCAAGCGCGCCGGCACCTCCGCTAATTGCGCACACGGCAATGGTCCAGCCCAACGCTTATGTGCTTCTCGACAACGCCCGCGTTTTGACCGTTTTCGATCTGGAGCCGTTGGAAGCTAAGGCGCAAGCTGGCGACCCCAAGTCTGAGACCACATTGGCGCTTGCCTACCACGCCGGCACATTGCTCAAGATGGATGACGCAGAAGCGCTTCGCCTGTTGCAGTCCGCCGCAAATCGTGGCTTTGTCGCGGCCGAAGAAGCCATGGGAATCTTCTGTCAGTCGGGCTTCGGGATGCCGCCGGACAAAACACAAGCTGTTTCCTGGTACAGCAAGGCAGCGCAACAAGGATCGAGGGACGCGGCGACCAACCTCGCGCTGATGTACTCCACCGGCGACGGAATCCCAAAGGACGCCACCAAGGCGGCGACTTGGTTCCGCAGCGCCGCAGAGGCGGGCGACGCAACCGCCCAGTTGAATCTCGCCGCCTTATACCACCGCGGTGAAGGCTTGCAACAGGATGATACCCAGGCCATCCTCTGGCTCACCAAGGCCGCTGATCAGGGCTTAGTTCCGGCAATGCTCGAACTGGCAAAGTGGGACTTGCGCGCGGAGCATGGCAGCAATGTCGATGATGCCATCGTCTGGTTAAAAAAGGCTGCCGATCTGGGCGATGCAACCGCACAGGTGGAATTAGGCGACATCTTCATAGATAAAAAGCTCGGCCGACGGGACTATTCTCAAGCCGTCGACTGGTACAGAAAGGCGGCCGACCAGGGGCAGCGCGAGGGTCAATTTGGATTGGGAGCGCGATATTTGCTGGGGCAGGGGGTTCCGCAGGATTTGGAAGAAGCGCGGCGTTGGCTGACACCGGCGGCAAACCGGGGCCATCCCTATGCCCAATTCCTTCTGGCCAAGATGCTCGAGGCGGGAGAAGGCGGCCCAGTCGATGCTGCTTCCGCCGCGAAATACTATGAAGGTGCCGCGAACTATGGCATCGCCGAGGCGCAATACCGCCTCGGACGCTCGCTCGCCTCGGACCGCAGCAATGGAACAAGTCTCGTATCCGCGTACAAGTGGCTGGTTGTAGCACAGGACGCGGTGAAGGCGAGCGCTGCGACTACGCTCGCACAAGAACTTCGAAAACGGCTCACCCCATCGCAACTTGCCCAGGCCGAACATGAGATTGACCAGTGGCGCACTGCACACCCTCCGCGCCCGTTGGGTCGCTAGCCTCGAACGTTGATCCGGGCGCAGCAACCCCGTTCGTCTAGGTGGCATCACTCCCGTCCGGAAGCGGGACGGTTCGAACCTGCTCTCGCGAAAATGATTTCACGCGCTCTATGGGCCCTCCCTGGGCGAGAATAGAAGTAACAGCTATGCTCAGGCCTCATCGGTTGCGCACATCGGCGATTTGTTTGGCATGCTGTATTTTTGTTATTCATATTTCTCGCGCCCAGATTTCCACAAAATCACCGGGGCCAAAGCCATCGCAGAGCATCCTGGTTGCGGTCACCGATGAGAACGGTGTTGCGGTACCGTCCGCGTTCGTATATTTGCAAGCATCTACCGAGACGGTTGCGCTGCGCTGCGTCACCGATTTTGGCGGCCACTGCGGGTTCTCCAACCTCTCCGCCGCTACTTACCAGCTCCGTGTCGAGAAGGAAGGTTTCTACTCACTGATATTGCCCACGATCCAGACGAGTCTTGCGGCCAACATCGATGTCACTCTCTCCCACCAGCAAGAGGTGCGCGAGGAAGTCGATGTGGTCGAGTCTCCGCCAGCCATCGATCCGGCCCAGATCGCCGCGCAACAAACCCTCAGCGGACTTGATGTCCTTAACATCCCTTATGCCGCCACGCATGACTATCGCAACGTGCTTAACTTCATCCCCGGCGTCGTGCAGGATGTGCACGGACAACCTCACGTTGCCGGCGCAGAAACCTATCAGACCGTGACCCTGCTCGATGGCTTCAACATCACGCAGCCCGCCACCGGCCAGTTACTGGCCCGTATCAGCACGGATGCTTTTCGCTCCATCCAGGTCGAACCGGCGCGCGAGCCCGCTGAATTCGGCAAAGGTTCGGGCGGTCTGCTCATGCTGAATACGGGAATTGGCGACGATCACTTCCACTTCTACGCGACCAATTTCGTGCCGTCTTTTCAAAACAAGGGAGGATTGAAGTTCGACCAGATCGTGCCGCGCCTGACTTTTTCCGGCCCGCTGCGGAAAGGAAAAGTGTGGTTCTACGAGGCCATCGACGGCGAATTTGACAACATTGTCTATACCGAACTGCCTCCCAGTGCGGACAACGATCACCTTTTACGCATTGGCAACCTGGCCAAACTCCAGGCTAATGTCACCAGCCGTCACATCGTCACCGCCAGCTTCCTGGTGAACCACCTCAACGACGAATATTCGGGCCTCTCGCCGCAAAATCCGCAGTTGTCGTCCCCCAAGGAACGTCGAGTCCGCCTACCTGGCCAGCGTGAAAGATCAGTACTATTTCAAAGGTGGCGAGTTACTCGAAGCCGGATTGGCGTTCGATCAGTACAAGCTGCAGTGGTCGCCCTACGGGACGTCGCCCTATGTCATCACTCCCGAGGTGTTCGGCGATACGGCCAGTGGAAGTTACTATCTATCCGCCGCAACGCGCGCCCGTCGCTGGCAGGCCCTTGCAAATCTATTTCTCGCTCCTCATCGCTGGCATGGGCGCCACGATTTGAAAGTCGGAGTGGACTTCGACCGTCTTATCTACGACGCCCAGTTCGCCCGGAAGCCCATATCTTTTCTTCAAACAAGGATTCAGGGTCAAACTCAGCTCACGGCGCTCTATTCCACTTTTTCCGGAGGTTCGCCTTCCTCCACTTACAACTTCGAGTCCAGCGTCTACGCCCAAGACCGTTGGTTGATTAACAATCGTCTGCTCGTCGAATCCGGCCTCCGCCTCGATTGGGATGAAATCATCCGCACTCCGCTTCTCTCTCCACGCCTCGCTGGAACCTACGTCCTCGACAACTCGGGCAATACCAAGCTTTCCGCAGGAATCGGTTTGGTCTACGATCCCACGTTCCTGTTCCTCATCGCCGCTCCTTTCGCCGGTCAACGCACGGACTATTTCTTCAACACGTCCGGCGCCGCGACCGGGATCGTGCCGACTACATTTTCCGTCGACCGAACCGCCCTCCAAACGCCCCGTTTCATCAATTGGAGCCTCGGACTGGAGCGCAAGCTCCCCGCCGCCATCTATCTGAAAGCGGAATTCCTGGAAAAACGCGGATCTCGCGGCTTCGCCTTCAACACGCCCGGCAGCTCCAGCGGCAACTTCATTCTGGAAAATACGCGCGACGACCGCTACGACGCCTTTGAAGTGAGTCTCCGCCACAACTTCCGGGAAAGCTACATGTTGATGGGTTCCTATATCCGTTCCCGCCTCCACTCCAATCAGGCTCTCGACTTCAGCGTTGACAACTCTCTACTCGGTCCTCAAGAGCCCGGCCCTTACACCTGGGATACCCCCAATCGCTTCCTCTCCTGGGGATACGTGCCACTCTTCAAACTGCCCATCATTCACCGGATGGAGCTGGCCTATTCGATGGAGACGCGCACTGGATTCCCGTTCAACGTAACCAACGATCAGCATCAACTGGTTGGCCCGCCCGGCTCGCGTCGCTTCCCCGATTATTTTTCGCTGAACCTTTTCCTCGAGAAGCGCTTCCATCTCTTCGGATATTTCTGGGAACTGCGCGGCGGACTCGACAACATCACCGGCCACGGCAATCCTATTGTCGTCAACAGCGACATCAACTCACCACAGTTCCTCACCTTCAGCGCTTTTGAGGGCCGCGCCTTCACTTCGCGCATTCGCCTGCTGGGCAGGAAGTGATTCTGGCGCGGCTTGGTAAGGCTGAGCATCGGGGCCGAGCAAGATCGCACAGGTTGTCGCGCCTTGTGTCCTCTGAACCTATTCTGTGCCCTTTTTCTGATGGTGATCAAAGTCTGGGCGACTGGAGGCCGGTAGTTCTTCTCGAAGTTGGCAGCCGCTGGTGTGAGTTTTCATCATTGCGGCCGCCAGATTTAGAATCCGCTGGGCGGCTTGCTCCGGGCTCACACCACGAGCGTGAATGTTCGAGATGAGGTTCCGATTGGCGTCGGTATCCGGCGCTTTCGGTCGGTACGCCATGTAGGCTGACAAGCTTTCGGCCGTTGCCAACCCGGGCCGTTCGCCGATCAGGAGAACGACGACTTTGGGACCGAGCAACTCACCAATCTCGTTGAGAATGCCTACCCGGCAGTAACGAACCACAAATATCTGACCGACACTCCAGCTTCGAGTCTTTGCTCCTTCCGACAGAAGCGGCAATAGTCGAGGAGTTTGCAGGGCAACGGCGGTTACAGAGAGCCCGTCGCCGATCACGATTTGCAAATCGTTTCCCGTGGTGCAACGCCGGTTGATCTCCGCGCGGGACGCGTCATTCAGGTGACGGCCCAGGTCAGGGCGCAAAAGATACTCATCTTTGCTCGCCGCCCGGGAGCGGACTTCAAAAAGATTCCACTTCCGCATGAAGTCGTCCCCAGGATCGTGTCCAGGACCTGTGAAGAGATTCAACTCCGCGCGCACGGCGTCACGGGCAGCGGCATGCGCCTCGCGTAATTCAAGTTGAGTATTGGTGCGATACGCGGCCCCGCTCCGGCCTGCGAGCAGGCGCGCCGGAGTTTGTGCTCTCACCTTCTTTACGATTTCGGACAGGTCGATCTCGGATGCTTCGTGCTTGCGCAAGTCACATGGCTGGGCGAGTTTGTCCTCTTCTGCAGCCATTCAAACGGTCCTCTCCAGAGACGATTCCAAACCCTGCATTAGTTGCCGCCGCGCGGACGAGTCGAGGGACGCCGGTTCGGTACCGCGATAGATCCCCATTCTTTGCAGCCATGCAAGGAACTCCGGCGCCGGACGCAATTGGAAGAGACGCCTTGCGGCCAGCGCGTCGTGATAGCTGGTGGATTGGTAATTGAGCATCACGTCGTCGGAACAGGGAACGCCCATGAAGTAGTTGCATCCCGCAGCCGTCAAAAGCAGGAGCAGGTTGTCGGCCGAGTTTTGGTCGGCGGCAGCGTGATTCGTGTAGCACACATCGCAACCCATCGGTAAGCCCAGCAACTTACCCATGAAATGATCCTCCAGCCCGGCGCGGATGATCTGCCTCTCGTCGTACAAATACTCAGGGCCGATGAAGCCAACGACACTGTTGACGAGAAAAGGATGGAAGGCACGCGCGACTCCGTAAGCTCGCGCTTCGAGCGTCAGTTGATCGACTCCGTGATGCGCCTCGGCGGAAAGCGCGCTGCCCTGGCCAGTTTCGAAGTACATCACGTTGTCGCCTACCCAGCGGACGTTGTGGTTCCGTTGGCGATGATGGTCGAGAACCTGTTCGCGGCCCTCGCGCAGCATGTTCAGCGTGATTCCGAAGCTGCCGTTGGCCGCTTCCGTGCCCGCGACGGACTGGAAAAGAAGGTCTACTGGCGCCCCGCGATTTAACGCCGCTAGTTGAGTAGTGATATGCGCCAGGCAACAGATCTGCGTCGGGATTTCGTACGCATTCACCAGGCGATTCAAAGCCACCAGAATCGAACGGACCGTCTCCACTGAGTCCGTGGCCGGATTTACCCCGATGACCGCGTCTCCGCAACCGTAAAGCAGTCCTTCGAACGCGGCCAGAAGGATTCCGCCGATGTCGTCAGCCGGGTGATTGGGCTGCACGCGGATTCCCAGCACGCCACGCTCTCCCATCGTATTGCGGCAGCGTGTGACGTTGCGGATCTTGGCGGCCGCGAGCACCAGATCCTTGTTGCTCATCAACTTGGTGACCGCGGCGGCGACTTCAGGAATGATGGCCTTCTGCAGCGGTTGTAGCTCGGCGACGGTAGTTCCGTCGTCGAGGATAAACTCGCGAAACTCCCCGACGGTCATGCTTCCGAGGGGTTCCCTGGAGCGGAAAGCCTCCTGGTCGAATGTGTCCAGAATGAGCCGGGAGACATCGTCTTCAGAAGGGTCAATCAATGGCCGACGGACAATTTCCTCCAACGTCAAGTCTGCAAGTTTGCGTTTCGCCGCAACTCGCTCTCGTTCCGACCGTGCGGCGATGCCAGCCAACTGGTCGCCAGACTTTTCCTCGTTAGCCTTGGCAAAAAGTTCGCGGAGATCGGAAAAATCGAATCGCTCGATCATGGCGTGGCGCCCGTTTGGAGACACCATGTTACCGAAAAAGTTAAAGAGCAACGGGCCACAGTGTCACTTCCGTAACATGGAACCAACTCTGCCGACGTCGGTGTCACCTCATAGCCCCCGGGTCTGGAAATGAGCGATAGTCGCCGCTTAGTACCACTCACATAATGATCTATTATGAGCGATACGAGGTGCTCCTATCGCTCATGCGCTCTCTTGACAATATTTAACCATAGTCGAATAATTATTCGAGTATGGTCGAGTTGCTGAACGACTTCAATCACTGTCGCGAGGAGCTGCTCAAGCGGCTCCGGGAGCCCGCTCCTGGGCGGATCCAGCTTTTGACCGGACCGCGTCAGGTAGGCAAGACCACGCTGCTGCTTGACATCGCTGGCCAGTTCGGTGATGCCGCTATTTATGCTGCCGGCGATGAGCCGGACGCTGCACTGCCGGGTTTTTGGGAGCGTCGCTGGGCGGACGCGGAAGCACGCGCCCAGCGCGGCATGGCGGTCTTACTGTTGGACGAGATTCATCATCTGTCTGACTGGGCCAAACGGTTGAAAGGCCATTGGGACCGACAACGTCGCCACCATGCACCCATTCAGGTAGTGGCAACGGGTTCGTCGGCTCTGCGCGTAGCCACGGGATCGCGTGAGAGCCTAGCCGGGCGCTTCGAAAGAATGGTTCTGAGTCACTGGTCGGCGGCCTCCTTGGCCAGTGCCTTCCAGCTTTCCGCACGCGAGGCCGCCTTGAGCCTTGTCCGGTTCGGCTCCTATCCCGGATCAGCAGCATTGAATGGTGATCCAGCACGTTGGCGCGCGTATATTCGTGACGCAATAATTGAACCGGCGATTGGGCGTGACTTGCTGGCGCTGGGAGCGATCCGGCGTCCTACGTTCCTTCGACAGGTGTTTGCGGTAGCTGCAGTCTCCCCGGCGCAGATTGTTTCTCTTCAGAAGCTACAAGGGCAACTTCAGGACCGCGGAGCACTCGAAACCGTAGCTCACTATCTAGCGCTCCTGCAAGATGCATACTTGGTTGCGCCACTGGAAAGGTTCTCGACGCGAGCCCATCGGCAGCGAGCCGCGCCACCCAAGCTGGTAACGCTTAACAATGCTCTCTTGTCGGCCATGCATCCCGAGGGTCCTCCCGATCCCGTCCGGGAACCGGAGCGATTCGGCTTCTGGGTCGAGAACGCCTGCCTGGCATTCGGTGTGAACCAGGGCCAAAGAGTGATGTATTGGCGGGAAGAACCCTTAGAGATCGACGCTGTTTTTGAGGGAAGTTGGGGTGAATGGGCGATTGAAGTCAAAACTGGCCGGTTCGATGCTCACTCCCTCAAGGGGCTGCTAGAATTCAGTCGCCGAAACCCCAGGTTCACTCCGCTGGTGATCTGTGCGTCCGGTGACGAAGAGATGGCCCGTTGTCATGGCATCCGTGGCGTCGGTTGGGAAGATTTCCTCGTGTCTGGCCCGCCGCCACGTTAAAGGCAGGTTGCGGATAACGAGGAGGTTGCGGAAGCGGATACCTGATCACAATTGCTTTAGGAGCTCTCGACTGTGGTGAGCGGGAACTGGCGACCCACGTTTGCATTCGAGGATGAGGACACAGTTCTCATCGATTATCAGGATTACGACTAGGAGGTAAGGCTTTTCAATCCATCCCATCCCGGCGAGGACCTAAGCCGTGTTGATGGGGGCGCTGGCCATGACAATTGCCAAGTACGTTGCGGCGACCACCGCACGCGTAGCCTTCCGATTGAATCAGCTCTAACAGTGCGAAAATTGCCCGCCGATATCGTCCCAATAGGGCGTGCGTGAGAAGAGTGCGATGAGAACATTCGACATGGGCATTCTGGCCCTTGATCAAGCGGTCGCCGATCGCAGGGGCGAGATTATGGCGAAGGCACTCGCCGCGAAGTCCCCGCTGCCGGTAATTGACGGCTCAGGCCTCATTAGTTCGGACAGCACAGTCGTGTCGAGGATGATTATTCGTCAAATCCCGGGGCCTGGCGCATAGCATCGCTTCGCGGCAACTCCGATTCGAGCCCGCCTGCTAGCCACGGATGCAAAGCGAGCCGCCCTGCTCTACGAATCACTCAGCCTACCTCGAGTGCAACGACAAATGGTCCGAACTTCACTGCTTCGCTAGCGGGGAGGGTGAAATCATTGGATTCGGGAATGGACCCTGGCTCTTCACGAGCGAAACTTCCTCGAACAGCAACGAAGGCACAACGCAGGAAACGATGGGGACATCCGACGACGCCGAAATACCCAGCGAGAAAAAAGCGCCGAGGCGGGGAATGAATTCATCGGTGAAGACGACTGGTGTATCACCCACGGCCACTATGTCCTTGAATGTAGCAGGGAGCATCTCGGCGATTTCCACACCCCGAATGAGCTCCTCGTGGCCGTCGGGGTAAAGCTTGTAGACCTCGGCGATCGAGCCCGCGCCTTGGCCGCCCTGCCGCGCCATCCTGGATGCCATCTTCATGAATGACGCGGCCGCGCCTCCGCCCACACGGCGGACTACGATGCCGTAGTCAAGGCCGCGATCTTTCGCCCGGCGCAGCAATTCCTTGCGGAGCTCGTCATTGGTTGCCGACTTCTCCGAGGTCACGAACAAATTGCTGGGAGAGGGGCCCCATCCGCGGCGGCTTCCAGTGCTGTGCAGGACCCCGCGCACGGGAGTGCGAGTGGACAGCAGTGTTTTCAGAACGCCGTGTTCTACCAGTATGGTTTCGCGGGTCTCCACTGCGTCGTCATCGATCCTGCTCGCGCCCATTAGCCTGGTCCCTTGGTAGTCTGAGCGGAGCGGATTATCGGAAACACTGAGGAAGTCGGGCAGAACGCGGCCGCCGATTTTGTCGACGAGAGATCCGCCGCCTAACTGCGACATCATCTGGTGGAAGAACATTTCGAATTGCGGATTGTCGGTCAACGGTGTGCGTACGGCCATCAGTCCGGTGGCGAACTGCTGCGAAAAGATCTCCCCTGCAGCATCGCCCTCAAACAAGACCGGGCCGTTGTATCGTTCCAGCGATCCGGCGGCACGCAGCTTTAGGATTCGGTCCGCCATAGCTCGGGTGCGAGCGAGAAGGGCGTCTTTGGCCGGGAGGTCGGCCATGGTGCGGCCGAAGATTGCAATCGATTCGGAAATCGGCAGACCGTCCGGCGCTTGCGCCTGCGCGTTGATCTGCAACTTGAAAAACGGCTGCGCGCGGGTAAAGGTAGACCCCTCGCTGTTCATGTAGCGGGTGTAGTAATTGCGGTATTCGAGATCAACCGACGAGTCATAGATTTCCGGAGTGTTCCTGAAAACCGCGGAAATGTCCCGTACCAGAGTTTTCAACTCATCGCCAGCCCGACTCTTTTCCGGCGGCTCCAGGTGCGTCGCCGGAGCCTCTCTGCTGAAATCCGGGACATCGTCCGTAGGTTTGCGCATTTCCAGGACGGCCCGCTTGGTGGAGAAATCCTCCAGCGCTTTTTTGTACTGGTTGTCGGTCGCGAGCCAGAAATCGCGGCGGATCTGCTGGTAGTCATCGTCGAGCGGGGCCTGGGCGACGGCGCTGAGCATGCCCGCCATCCCTCCGCTGAACGTGCGCGACGAAAAGTAGTTGGCGTTATCGAGGGCATAGTCGCCGACCCGGACCTCGACTCCGATCATCCGCATACGCAAAGGCTGGTCCTGGGTCAGGCTGCCGAGCATGGCCGAGACAGAATCCTGATTGATCTCGTCCATGCGGTAGGCGAGGAAGTAGGGCTTGTCCATTCTCTGCAACTGGAGCTGGGCGACAGATCGCCCCAGCTCATCCTTCATCGCCCGCATGACGATGTCGTCCTGAGCTTGTGCGAACGTCCCGAAAAGAAAGACCAGCAATAGGGCGGCAACGGTTGGACGCATAAAAAACCTCATAAAACTTATTCCTGCTCGGCTCGGTCTGGACTCGGGCAAATGCTGGTTCTCTTCATTTCGACTCGAACGCCGGAGGCGGCGGCAGAATGGGAACGCGCTCCTGCGATTTTTCCTTGCGTTGGACTTCGATTTGCGAAACCAGTAGACCGGGAGAGGAAGCGGAGACCGGCACCCATCCTGACTCGGCGCCGCAGAGTCCGTTGAACACCGCGATCTGGTCATCGGCTGCAATAATCTTGCTGAAGGCGATCAGGGGTGTGCCGATCAGGTCGACGCCGCGCACCAGTTCCTCCTTGCCGTCGGGATAAACGCGGTACACAACTGTCGGACGCACATTAAATGCGTTCGGCAACACGCGCTGCGTGAAGGTAAAACCGCCTTCGATGTCGTCGAAGAAAAGTCCGTAGGGCTTGTTGGCGTCTTTGACCTGTTCGATCAACTCTTTCTTCAATTCCGCACGCGACACCTGCTTGGTGGATTCCACCACCAGATTCGATTGCCGGGCGACAACCTTGTATCCCTGCTGGCGGCGTCCGTGTCCGTTGGAATGATCGAAACCCTCGATGGGAGCTCGCGACATGAGGAAGGTCCTCAGGATCCCCTTGTCGACAACGATCACGCGGCGAGCCTTCACGCCTTCGTCATCGTAGGGGTAGTAGCCCACCAGGTCGACGCCAGCGAAGGTCTTGAGAGTGGGGTCGGAGTATACCGAGAGAAAGTCGGGCAGGACCGCTTGATTGACTCTTTTCTTGAAGGTCTGCGCTTCATCTTCATTCTTCTGGCGTTGGCCTTCGATGCGATGGCCGAAAATCTCGTGGAAAAAGACCGCGCTGGAGCGTCCCGATAGGATCGCCGGCCCGGTGTAAGGATCGGCGATTGGAGCCTTGACCAGCGCGAGAAGCGTCTCGACCATGTGGTTCACATCCTTCAGAATGGTGGCGTCGTCAGGCAAGCCATCCGGGCGGAAAGACATGTAAGTCTGGTGCAGCGGGAGTACCATGCCGTCGTCGGCCTTCGCGGTGGCGGAGATAATAATGCGGTAAAAGGGTGAGGAGATTTGAATGCGGCTGCCGTCGCTGTTGACGTAACGGCGAGTTTCGATCTCCCCGATCGTTTCTGCGCTGTTCTCGATGATTTCCTTGTGCTGAGCAAAAGGTGCGGTGTACTTGCGCATCTTCTTTTCCCAGCCGGCTGAGTCGAATGAGAAAGGAGCCGGAAGCTCGAAGTAGGTTTCGGCCGCTTCGTGCGAAAAATCACCGGAGCGGTCTTCGGCTTCGACTTTTACCTGCACGTTCGCCTTCACCTGCTGAAGACGTTGCACGGCGCTACGGTACTTACGCTCGGTTTCACGCCAGAGCGCGACTCGGAGCGCTTCGGGATCATTCTCCAGTGGAATTTTTTGCCGCTCGAACTGTTCGGAGAAGTCGCCGAGACGGCCAGCATCACGAATCGGATGCGTGCTGTCGAGCGAGTAGTCTCCGACCCGCAGGTCAAGATCGAGCAGACGCGTCGTCTGGTCGTTACTGCCGGTCAGCGCGCCAAACGACGCGGAGACACGGATGGCGCGGTTATCTGTCAGTTGATAAGAGAGAAAATAAGGCGGAACCGGTGTCTTCTTCAAGTTCTGCAATGAACGGTCCAGTTCCTGCTGCATTGCATTCAGCAATGGATCCGAGGGAGTCTGCTGTGCGCACAACCTGAAAGGAAGTAATAATAGGACGAAAAGACCATATAGCTTGCGAGAGTAATTCACGAGAGCCTCTTCTGCGGAGCGAAACTTCTGAGCCCTTGACCAGAGGCGCCTTTGCATTCCCGCTGGAGTTGGACTAAGTAGCTTAACATTAGAATGTAAAGACCCGCATGGTTATCCGCTTTTACGGCACGATTGCTGGAACCATTTCGCCTGCATGAACTTGGGCTCTTTTCTTCACAACTGGTCAAGGTCGAACTCGACCAGATCGACTTTCTCCGGAATTTCGCAGTCAATCCGGGGATGATTCTGAGCAGAACCTGATCACGCTGTGCAGCGACTGCCACTTGACTTTGCACGGCAGTCGCCTCTAGCGGTCTGTAGGGGGAGGGCGGCTGCGCCACCAGTCGGGCTAGCGTCGAATCTCTTGAGGAAAACCTTGTCGCTGGCGCACCAGTAGGGTCTCGCTGCGGAACACCGGCAGTCAATTTCCCCATTACTAGGAACTAGAGAGCCACGATGAGCTATCATAATTGCGCTGCTTATTCAGTGTTCGAGCCCTTCGGGGAGATGAGGTGCCTTTGCAACGTGCTCTGGTCACAGGAATCACCGGACAGGACGGTTCCTATCTTGCTGAACTACTTTTATCAAAAGGCTATGAAGTGCACGGGATCATTCGTCGCGCCAGCACATTCAACACCGGCCGCATAGACCATATTTATGTGGACCCGCACATTCCCAACGTCCGTATGTTCTTGCATTATGGCGATCTCTCGACCGGCAGCCGCTTGATCGATCTCATTTACAGCATCCGTCCGGACGAGGTGTACCACTTAGGCGCCCAAAGCCACGTCATGGTTAGCTTTGAGAATCCGGAATACACGGGCGACATCACGGCTTTGGGGACAACCCGACTTCTTGATGCCATCCGCCGGAGCGGCGTAGCCACCCGTTTCTACCAGGCCAGTTCCTCGGAGATGTTCGGCGCGGCGCCACCGCCACAGAACGAACAGACGCCGTTCCATCCCCGCAGTCCATATGGTGCAGCGAAGGTTTACGCGTATTGGGTAGCCATCAATTACCGCGAAGCGTACGGGATGTTCTGTAGCAATGGAGTGTTATTCAATCACGAAAGCCCACGTCGAGGACCGACATTCGTCACCAGAAAGATTACGCGCGCGGTTGCGCATATTCTGGCAGGCAAGCAGGACAAACTGTATTTAGGAAATCTGGAGGCAAAACGCGACTGGGGATACGCTCCAGAATATGTGGAGTGTATGTGGAAAATGCTGCAGAGAGAACGTCCCGACGATTATGCTCTCGGCACCGGTGAGTCCCACACCGTCCGCGAGTTTGTTACTGAAGCCTTTGAATATGCCGACTTGGACTGGGAAAAACATGTTGCCATGGATGATCGGTACAAACGGCCCGCCGAAGTCGACTTTTTGCTCGCCGACTCGAAGAAGGCGGAGCGTGAACTCGGGTGGAAACCTAAAATTAATTTTCATGAGTTGGTGCGCATCATGGTGGATGGAGACATGGAGTCTCTCGGACTTATCTCGCCTGGTGAAGGCGCACGAATTTTGCGCGAAAAATTCGGCGCATGGCATCAGTGGAAAAGTAGCGTCTCCGATAATCTGAAGGCCGCTGAGGGAGCCGTGCTTGGGTAGCGAAATTGGTTTTTGGGCAGACAAGACGGTTCTGGTAACCGGCGGCGGTGGGTTTCTCGGACAGCATGTTCTCGCGAAGCTGAGGGCCGCTGGCTGCGAAAAGGTTATCGCGCCGAGAAAGTGTGAGTACGACCTTCGGGAACGGGAACAAATTGTCCGCCTCCTCAAGAGCGCGGCGCCAGATTTAGTTATTCACTTGGCGGCAATCGTGGGCGGTATCGGAGCTAACCGTCTGCATCCCGGAGAGTTCTTTTACGACAACGCCATTATGGGGATTGAACTCATCGAATATGCGAGACGCCTGAAGGTTCACAAGCTTGTGTGTTTGGGAACAATTTGTGCTTACCCAAAGTTCGCTCCAGTGCCGTTTCGCGAAGAAGATCTGTGGAATGGTTATCCGGAAGAGACCAACGCACCCTACGGACTGGCGAAGAAGATGTTACTGGTCCAGGCACAGGCGTACCGGCAGGAATACGGGTTCAATTGCATTTATCTCTTGCCCGTAAACCTCTATGGCCCCAAAGACAATTTCGATCCACAAACCTCGCATGTGATTCCTTCGCTAATAAGGAAGTTGCTGGAGGCGAAAGCACGTGGCGAACATACAGTCACGTGCTGGGGAACAGGATCAGCTTCGCGTGAATTCCTGTATGTAGAAGATGCGGCAGAGGCTATTTTGCTGGCCGCGGAACGCTACAACAAGCCCGACCCGGTCAATATCGGATCGGGACATGAGATCACCATTCGTGAATTGGCAGCATTGCTCTGTAAATTGACGGGGTTTGAAGGCGAACTCATCTGGGACCGAACGCAACCCGATGGCCAACCCCAACGTCGCCTCGATGTCACCCGCGCCGAGCGGGAGTTCGGCTTTCTAGCCAAGACTTCGCTAGTAGACGGCCTGCAACGAACTATCGAATGGTATCGGAGCTGTGGAACGCCTCTTAAGATAAAGGGGGAAGGCGTTTAGGAGTTGCCCGCTGCGGTTTACTACGATCGCGGGAGAGCGGCACACCATTGCCCGGGCTGTGTCACGGGTTTAAATACCCTCGTGAGCATCCACGGGTTGTGGCGAGTGAAAAGCGACTATTTCTACACGGTTTCAGAAGCGCCCACTTATCAATTGAGGGCGGCCAACGGAAACCGAATTTTTGTCCCCAAGGTTCTGGTTCAGTGCTGGAATCATCAACTACCTTGCACCCCATACTTCGATTCTGCCGCGTTGGCAAGAATCAGGTGGCCAGCAAACTGGCCTGTTCCTCCTGCCGGATGGTCTCCGGACGACACGCTAGGAGTCGTTATTAAAAAAGACGTGAGCGGCAAGCAGCCTTGACGGGCGGAAATGGCGCGCCACCGGCGCATGTGGGGTGCTGCGGCATGCTATTCTGCCGTTCATATTGCATTTCTGTTGCGCGGTCCGCGACACCAGAGCTGTCAGTACAAGATGACCTTACGCCCGCAATCCGAGGAAAAGGCGCTGCCTTCCATCTCCATCGTTGTCCCCAACTTCAATGGTGGCGCGACCATCGAAGCTACGCTGGTCAGCCTGATCGAGCAGAACTATCCTGGGCTTGAAATTCTAGTCGTCGATGGCGGATCGACGGACAACAGCATGGAAGTGATCCGCAAATACGAGAGCCACCTTGCGTGGTGGATGAGCGAAAAAGATCGTGGGCAGGCCAACGCAATCAACAAGGGGTTCCTGCGGGCCAAGGGAGAGATCGTCAACTGGCTCTGCAGCGACGACGTGCTTTTGCCGAGCGCTCTGTTGACCGTTGGCCGCATCTTTGCCGCCGAGCCGGAAATCGACGTGGTGGCCGGATCGACCCTCGAGCACTTCTCCGACGGCCGTCGCCGCGACCGGCTGTTCAAAGCATCCCGCGAGTTGATCGACATTCTGCCCGTCAATAATCCATGTGCACAGCCAAGTTGCTTTTATAGAAAACGGCTCATCCAGACCCGGAGCACCCCTCTCGACGAGTCCTATAACTATGCCATGGACACGGAATTGTGGACGTACTTTCGTTCCATCGGCGCACGTTGGAAGATGATCGACGACGTTCTGTGCCGTGCCGTGCAGAGTGAAGATAATAAGACCTCGATAGGCGGCGAAAAGATCACCCGTGAGTTGGAAAAGCTGTATAACACCTACGTTCACGAGCGCATTCCACTGACCTACTGGCACCGACTTCTACGCTATCCTCTGGAACGAGTGCGCCGCAGGCATCGCGGCGTTCTCTTTGCCTACCTGATTTACTTCCCGTACCAGTGCGCGATCATCGCCTTGCTCAGTCCCTTCTACGGCTTTCACCGCGTCCGGTGGATGAACTGGGCGGAATTTGGCTGAGCCGCCGCGCTAGTCCTCGACCACCGGGGTAGCGATGGTGACCGGATAAGGCGCGGGATGGAGATGTTGGAGGGCGCGCGGCACGTAGATGGCGCAGGAGACCCCGACGATCGAGACGTAGGTGAGCAGGGTCGCCCAGGGGACGGCGACGATGCCGAAACGCCGGGTGAGATAGATCTTCAGTCCAAGGCAGGCGAGTCCAAAGATGGAGGCCACGACGATCTGGAAGCGCATGATGCTGGCGCCATTCAGGAACATCGAAAGCGTACTTCCGCAGCACTCTACGATGGTCCAGAGGGCGAGGCCGAGCAGCAGGACAAAGGGCGGCGAGAAATGCGGCCCGATCCACCAGCCGAGCAGGCGATGGGCGATGAGCAGCGTAGTGATGGACGCGACCGCGGCGAAGCCCAAAACCAAAACCAGCGAGCGCCCAAGAGTTCGGCGGACCCACGGGATGTCGCCCCGCGAGATGGCTTCTCCATAGGCGGGCCAGAGCGGCGTGACCAGCATGGCGACCATCAGGGAAATCAGGGAAAACATCCGTTGCGGGATCGAGTACTCGGGAACGCTGGCGGCTCCCAGAGTGCGGGCTATGATGACGTTGTCGGCGGAAAATGCGACGGCCACCACCAGTTGGAGGACGAAGAACAGGGCTCCGAAGGTGACGATGCGAGAGATAGCGTCACGCGAGACGAAATGCGGGCGGGGACGCAGATCGGGCCGGCTGACGACAAAAAAGTGAAACGTGTTCAGGGCAACGGCCGCGACTGGAGCTCCGGCAAGGGCGGCGACAAGAAACGGCAGACCGGCGTGCATGTGGATTCCGGCGACCACGCCGGCCAGGCCGGCGAGGCTGCCGACCACCTGCCAGAGGTTCATGCGAAAGCCCTGCTGCAGACCCAGTTGGGCGCGCTGCACGAGATCGAGCGGAATGTTGAGCGCGAAACAGCAGGCGAAGACCATAAGCGCCGGAGCCGCCTCGGAGCGTGCCTGAGCCGAGGTGACGCGAAACACATCCGCCCATGACACCCAGGCGAAGGTGGAGGCGAAGAGCGCCAGCAACAGAAGCCCAACCGAGCCGAGAACGGCAAAACCGCTGGAGATGGCGGCGCGGATGCGGTCGAAGTCGTTCTTGCCGTAAGCGTCGGAGATCGTGTTGAGGACTCCATTGCCGATGCCGAAATCGGCGAAGTTGGCCATGGCAAGCACAGAACTGATGGTCATCCAGAGGCCGAAGCGCTCATTGCCAAGGTAATGAACGGCGAGGGGAATAGTGATAAGAGTAGTTGAAACTTGCACTGCGCGAGCCACGACGGCGGTGCCGCCAGTGACGGCAGCGCGGCGATCACGGCCGGCCCCACGCTGGCTGGCGTCGTGACCGGCAGCGGCCGACGGGTTCAGATCGTTCCACAACTGGGCGAGCCTGCCCGGGTTCATCGCTTCACCGTGCCGCGGAGGGAGGAAGATTGGCTTGGGAACAACTGCGCGAGCCCGAGTCTCAGCCGCCGCGCGAGGTCCCAGAGAAGCAGCAGGATGGTGGTCCAGTACGAAATCTCTCTCGTCGAGGGCTCCGAAATAAACTTCAGGATGGACGGCAGCGAAGCCCTCCATTGTTGGTGACCGTGGGCGATCGTCGCCCTAGCGCGACGGCCACATTCGGCGAACCCGGTGAGATCGATGGGCGCGGGGCGCTCGGGATCAAAGAGAAAGCCATTCTCCGCCGAGGAGATGTATTCATTCATCGTCGGCAGGTCCGCCCCAACGACGCACATCCCCAGCGCCATTGCCTCCAGGAAGCTCAGCCCTATTCCCTCCCTCAAGCGCGGCGCAATGAAGACATTACAACTGGACAGTAATTGCAGGTAGTCCCCGCGGCGGGTACCGCCGCCGACTTTTAAATTTCTGACAATCTCTATCTGAAGCTTTTCAACGTCATCGTAGTCCGGTTCAGTAAAGACATGGCCAGGGTCGGGGTCATCCCTCAACACGATCTTTGCGATGTTGTTTTCAGCCAAAATATGCTTCACCAAGGGCCAATCCAACTGGTTGATGCGCTGCCAGAAAAAAACGCGGGGACTGCTATAGCTGACCGCCTGCGTGGAAGGCTCTGGAAAGTACTGCACATAATATGAATTGAGTCCGAAGCGCCGAGTGGTTTCGTAAAGCGCCTTAGAGAAGCAGATCACTTTTAGACCCAAGCGACAAAGCGCGCGCCAACCTAGGCCCGAACGCTGCCACTCAGCGTCATACATGGGAACCCACAACAGGTTCTTGCAAGTGAAGCGAAGGAGATTGCGTGCGAAAGGGATGGCCTGCCACAAGATGACTACATCAAAATTCCCTGCGTTGACGGCACGGGCATCAACTTCCGGGCCGCCTTGCCAAGCATCGTCGGAAAAGACAGTGACCTCGTATTCGCGGCTCAGAATGTCTTGAAAAAACCCCGTGCTTTGGGTCGCTTTGTGGAAAGAGTGGTCAATGAAGGCCAACTTTTTTTGGGGGGGCGGCGTCAAAAGTCCGTCCTCACTTCCGGGGACTGCGCAGGCGGATAGGAACGCGCAGCCCGGAAGAAATCCAGTTCACTTCGGCGTATGGTTTCCGCTATGTCTTCGTCCTCGCGATGGAAGACACACAGGTCGCAATACCTATTGCTTTGACGGCCCGAGAAGAACTCGTGCAGTTCAGAAAACAACCTCTCATTCCCGAGTTCGGCCGAGAACATATAGTCCCCGATATTCTCGTAGATGAGGACACGATGGTAACCAACATCTTTTAGCCTGCCGAGCAGTTCCAGGCCGTCGTCGCCGTGAGCATGCTGGAGGTCGGGATCATATTCAAAGAACAGCACCGGCTTTTGGCGGGAAATCCAGTCGAGGGCGCTGTTCAGGATGGCAATATCCATTCCGTCGGTATCGATCTTGAGCAGGCGTGAGTCTTGAAATCCGGGGTGTTCCTCGAGGATTTGATCAAATCCCTTCGTTCGTATTGTGTTGCCGCCGCTCGATGTAGAATGTGCCAACCTCGCCGTGCCATTGTGGACAACAGCCGCAAGGGCGTTTCCGCCCGTTCCGACGAACGATGGCTCGATAACCGGGGCGGGAAGCGTTGCCGCTATGTTTTGCGCCAGTAGTTCGCCAAACTTTGGTACTCCTTCAACGCACAGGATCGGCAGGGGGGCGTGCTGATGAATGATGGCGACGCTATCGCCGACGTTGGCCCCGATGTCGATTAGGCCGAAGGCGCCAAGTTTAGTAAAGAGCTGTTTGGCAATTCGGCCCAGATTATCTGAATAGAGCGGGTAGGCCCGGCGGATTAAGGGGAGATCATGCGATAGCGGTAAGCGAAGGGTTGAGCCGCAAAATGCGTATTCAATTGTGGGATCGCTGAATCGAAGCAGAATTCGCCGCAGAGAAAAGAGAGCTGACCATCGCGCGAGATTAAGAAAGCTACCATCTTTCGTGGAGATCAGAAGGTTCGACAAGAGTGTCGCAGGTCGTGACACGGAGGAATTACGCATACAGATAGTCCTCGCGTATGACTGCGCGATTAAGGGACGACATAACCGACGTGAGTCTTATTTTTAGCTGAGTCATCATCTCAGACGAGCAGCGCTCTTCATTTGGCCCTCCCGAGGCGGGGGATCGCCGTCGACCGACATGCGCTCAAGGTCAGCCTGGATCAGACTTTCGCGTCTGCGTAACCAGTTGACAACCGGAACGGCCCTGTCGCTCGTTGCGATCCGGAACGATAAGCTGCTTTGCGGTTTTCGCGTGAACAGATGATAAGAACCCCGCGACAGGAGATGCACGTGAAAGTGGGAGGCGATTTTCTGCAGCGAATCTGCACCGTAGAACGAAATATGCTGCCCGCTCTTCGCAGCGTAGTACCACCAGTTTGGAGGCACAGGGGCCGGCTCGGGCACCAGTTCGGTACTAACGAGTACATTGTCGGCAAGATCCAGCATGATCGCGATATCATCGAGTGGTTCCGGCAGGTGCTCTAAGACTTCATATGCAGTCAGGAGGTCATATCGGTTGCCTGGAACATGCTCGAATCCGCGCGCATAAAGGTTCTTCGCATAGCGGTCGGACCAGTAGAAATCGAAGCCTCTGTCGCGCATCAAGCGCACGAGTGTACCATAGCCAGCAGCGTAATCCAGGAAGTGGGTACCGCTAGGAAAGAGCATCGATATCACTGCCGATGTCACGCCGGCATTGTGAAGGTTTCGCCACATCACGCCCACATCCAACGTGGAAATTGCCTCCGAATATGCCTCTTCCAGCCAATGCGGAGTTTCGGTCTGAATGAATCGGCAGTCGCGGCACCGAAAGTAGTTAACCTGATACTTGGACAACACCAGCGCAGATGCGAATGCCTCTGAAACGCCACGACAGATACGGCATTGCATATTGGATGGAATTTCGTTCTAGCCTCGAACGCACCATTTTAGCGTACATCGTCCGTTCGCGACTTGGCGGAACGATTTTCCCCGCACCAGAGCAGCCGCCCCATACTTTCCTTCGACGGATCCCGCCGCCTCGAACGGGACACTCAACTGGGATGCCCGCCCACCAAATCATGAATTGTAAAAATTACAGTGTAATAAGTACCCGCTTGTGGCTATTTAACCACACCCGAACTCTGAGCATTATCAACAACTTGGGAGGCCGGCTCAGGCAGCGTTTCCGCCGCCAAAGGTGCCGGCGAACCCGTTGTTTCGCTGTATGTTCGCCAACGCCTCGCTCCAACCCCTGTCGAAATATACATTCCTATATGTACGTATAATAAAACCTGCACAAGTGTTCCACGTGGAACATTGTACGTACAATTGCTTACTTCTTCCAAAATATCTGGAAGCTCCCAAACCGCTTCGTGTGTGGAAACCTGCGAGCCACTTCGGCCCTCACCTCCGGCATCATCACCGCCCCCGGAAAATACGGCGCGTCATTGAGGACCACCAGGTTCAGATCGTCAGATTGTATCGCCTTCAGAATTTCTTCCGGCGACGCACCGCCATCGTCGTGCGCAACATTCGTCAGCCCGGAAAGAAAGTACAACTCCGGACAATCATTCCCTGCAAACATCAATCCGTTCGGACTGTGTGCCCGCAAAAAACGGGACAAATCGTCGAAGAACGCGGCTCCATCGATCTTCAGCCCGCCCGCCCGTGGCCCCTGCATCGTGTCCATGTGGCCGACCACGTACGTGATTTCATAGATGTAGCGCGGAACAAGGCTGACTACCCCAAACACCAGATAAAACCCCACCACCGAAGCCAACGCGTATGTCCCGCGCTGCGTCTTGCCCGTGGACACAATCGCCAGCAGCGCCAGCAGCGTCAGCGGCACCGCATAACTCAAGTAGATCGGAGCCGCAAACGGATACTGCACCAGGCTGCACGTCGCCGCCAGCGAGATCAGCAGCACCACTCGCTGCCGTTCGACTTTCATCCGCTCGCCCGGCTTCCTCTTGACCCACACCACCACCGCCCCCAGCAGCGCCGCAATCGGCGTCAGCGCCGCCACCGACCACCAGATCTCCGAAACCATCGCGAACGACTGTGCAGCCCTCACCGCAAGTACCACCGCTCCCAAGCCGAGGGCTGCCCCCACAGCTTTCCCCTGAAACTTATCCCAATACATCGCCGCCGCCAGAACTCCCACCAGCGGCAGTACGAACATGATTTTCTCAATCCCGACGGGACGGATCACTCCCAGGTCGACCGATCGCGAGACCGCACTCGAAGTCACCCCAGACAGGAATTTCCACACCTCTCCCCCCCTCGCGTAGGGCGCCAGGAAAACAACCACCGGGCTCGCCAACCCGCAGAGAAATGGAATCACCGCCCGAAACATTGTCTTGAATCGTTCCCCGGTTCCCGCCCGCACACTCCGTTCTCCCAGCAGGATCAGCCCTACCACGACCGCTGATGGCAGCACGAACTGGTACAACTCTGCCATTCCCAACCGCGTGCGCAGCAGGTTGACCAGGGTTGCCAGGAACAGGAACAGCGCACCCACACTGAATATGCGATATAGCCAGCTGTTCTTCGGACTCTCCCCCTCCACACTTTCGTTCTGACTTTCGCTTTGCTCCAGAAAGGCAAGAAACAGCAGCACTCCGGCAATGTAGTATGCCCCAATCACCTTGATCAGGATCGACACTCCGCCGCATATTCCCGCCACAAACAGCCATCGCCGCGTCCGCACTTCCAGGTAGCGCAGCAGCGCCGCCGCTCCAAACGTCGCGAAAAACAGGTTGTACCAGGAAGGCATCGCCGCCGGATAATTCGGATAACTCCACGCCACCGCCAGCAGCGTGATCGCTCCCGCCCCAATCGCCGAAGTAAAGCGTAATGCAATATAGTAAACAGCCGGAAGCCAGGCCAGGAAAAACAGAAACACACAGATGCGCAGCGACATCAGATTCACGCCGAATGCTCGAAACGCCAGCGCATGAATCAAGCTCAGACCGCCGGTGTAGATCTCCCCAAAATCGCGATGCGGAAGTTGTCCCTGCAGCACTCGCAGGGCACTTTGACCCAATGTCCCGTCGTCGGCTGGGACCCAACCCCTGCCGATGTGGACGCCAACATAAACTCCCGCGATCGTAAGAACGGCGCCCAGTACCATCAAGCGAACTACCCAACCCTGGGCAGCGCTCACCAGCGCCAGTTCGCTCTCGCTGGCCGCCTCCACTGACTCCGGACCCTGTTCCCGAACCCTTATTATCTCGAGGCTCAACGCCGAATCGATTCGCATCCCTGCCTTCGCGGGAGTCTCCATTTCCTTTTTCACTTCGCCTCCAGCGCCGTCAGCCGCATCTTCGCTTCTTTGCTGTCCTGGTTCAGTTGCAACGCCCGCTGATACTCCGCCCGCGCAGCGGACATATTCCCGCTCTCTTCGAACGACACAGCGAGCCAATAGTGGTGGTCCCAGACCTTCGGATCCATGGCCGCCGCCTGCAGCAGGTAAGGTTGTGCCTCCGCGTTCCGTCCATCCTGCAGAAGTGCACGTCCCAGGAAATGTTTCGGAGCCGCTTGTTCCGGCACTAACTGCACCGCGCGCGACAACAAACGCTCTGCGTCCTTGTACTGGCCGTCCATCAAGTGGATATTGCCGCAGTTGTAGAGTGCCGAATAAAGATTTGGTTCCTTCTCCAGAATCTCCGAGCAGAGCGCAAGGGCCCGCTCGTAGTCGCCCATTTGTCCATACAGCCCGGCGAGTCCCGCCATGCCCACTTCCGACTTGGCGTAATCCGGATCCACCCGCTCCAGCCAAACCCGACCTTCCTCGAATCGGCCCGCGTGGATGTATGCTTCCGCGAGCGCTAGCGGTCCATAGCCATACTCCGGATGATCCTTGACCACTGACTGCGCTAGTTCAATCGCGCGATCGTGCGCGCCCCGCTGGCTGTACTCTTTCGCCAGTCCCGCCACCGCATACGGATTCCCCGGATACAAAGATTGCCCGCGCACCAGCATGAGCAGATCGCTGCCCCAGTACACCTGCTGTGCAAGCGATGCGCACACATAAGCGCCGCAGAGCACGACTACCGCGCACCCCTGCACTGCCTGAGCATTCCATCGCTTGATGGACGGTAGTCGCCGCAGCCCCAATGCCGCCAGAATCGCAAATCCGATCGACGGAAAATACATGTAACGGTCGCGCACGAAATCGCCGTTGCCAAAGTTTCGCAAATACAGCGCTGGCGCGAGTCCCAACAGCAACCACAACCCCGCAAACGCGACGGTGGAATTCCCCTCGCGCCGATTCCAATACCACAACCCAGCCAGCGCTGCCCCCAGCACCAACACCGGCGCCACCACTTGACTGAGGATGGCACTCGTCACATAGGGTGTGTAATAGAGCCCGGTGATGCCCACCGGAACGAGTAACTGTCGCAGATAAATCGACACCACCAGTGGCAAAGTCCGCGCTACGTCGATCATTCCGTGATTGGGATCAAACTGCCCAGTGGCATGCAGCAGCGCGTGCTTGCGCAGCAGCACGTAAGCCAGCGTCACCACTACGTACGGAGCCGCCTCCCTCGCCGCCCCAAGAACCCTGCGCCCCAGCGCCCTCGTTTCCGCTGGATACAGCCACGCGTAGACTCCCACGAGCGCGGAAAATATCACGGCCATTTCTTTCGTCAGCAGCGCGCACGCGAGCAGTGCCATGGAAGCGATCCACCATGCAGTTCTCTTCTTGTGATTGGGATTGCGCTCCGAATCGCGCCCATTAAGAAACGCCACAAACGCCAGCGCGGCAAAAATCGTTACCATCGTGTCCGAAGCTGCGGAAATCCATGTGACGGGCTCAATGTGAATCGGATGCAGCGCAAAAATCAGCGCCGCCAGCGCCGCCGTCCAGTATTTCAGTCCCAGCCGTCGCGCCAGCCAAAACACTGCTGCCACCGCGCCCACGTGCAATAGAACCGCTCCCAGGTGCCACCCCCACGGACGCAGTCCGAACAATGTGTAATTCAGCATCGACCAGGCTACGAACAGCGGCCGGTAATATACCTGATGTCGCGCCACGTGATACCACAGGTCACTTCCGAACGCCCGCGGCAGATTGCTCCATGTCCGGATGATCGGACTGTTCACAATCTGCGGCCAGTCATCCCATACAAAATCGAAAGACAGCGAGCCGCTGTAAACTACAAAAGTGACCAGCCCAAGCAAGGCCAGCAGAACGCTCGGCCGCCGCAGATACTTGGCCAGCAATTCCGATGCGCTAGGTTCCAGATGCCCTTGTGTTTCTTCCATGGGGATAGTGTCCAGAGTCGATCACTTCGCTCCAGATCAGCTCATACTAACGTTCCGTCCCACTCGACGCATGTTACCCAGGTTACCTGCGTCAAGGCCAACGTCGTATTCTTTGACCGGAAGCCCGGCAACTGGACCGCGCGGACCAAGACGTTGCGGATTTACAGTGCGGTCGCCTACTCGGCCATCATCCAGCTGATCGACGGCATACATAAGCTGCTGCGGCTGATTCCTCCGGAGGCAGTATTGTGAACGCGCGATGAACGGGTTTGGGGTGGCAAGTTCAGTTTGTGGAAAAACAACCTCCCCCACCGAAGCTAAGGGTTAGTTCCGGACGGGCGGACGCGCCGTCCAGTTCTTTGGCGATCCCGATATCCACGAAGCCGTCTCAGGTCAATCTTGGGAAGGACTCTCACGGCGAGCATGTTTTTGTCTTAACAGGTCCTTTTGCGGGGCTTTCTCCCTAGGTTTGGGCCCACCGAGCCTTCTCCGCCTGAGTCATGAGTCTCTAACCCTGGCCTTCTGCTTGGCAATCAGGCGCTGCATGAAAAAAAAGTGGATGAACCCCGTGCACCGCGGGAGGCCGCGCGATACCCGGTCACAATTGCTTCAGTAGCTCCCGACTTTGTCGGAGCAGCTCACGTACGCGTTTTTGTTCCGCCCTAACTTCTGAAGAGTACAGCCCGTGCTTCCACCTCGAACGCCGCGATCTTGCCCAAGCCCTCCGGGGTACGAGGTCCCGTACTGGCACCGCCATGCATCCGACACCGGCCGTTACGCATGGCGGGCGACTGACATGCTGTGCCACGACGCGTCTTGGCTCCGCACCTCGGAGCGGTGGCCGGGTCCCCTGGCGGATTCCCATTTGTCAGCCAGCCCTTTCGGACTAGAATCATGGCTGACCTTGCCGCGGTGTCGGTTCAGAGGCTCCATTTGAGTGGTGAAGGTTCGCAGCAATTTCGTGGCGCGATTGATGTTCGCATCCACTCCTTCTATGGTTTGTTTTTCCGACGACGCACGCATAAGACATTCCATAGCCAAATTATGAACGCCCATCATTTGCGCGGCGAGTAATCCTTCAAGTTCGTCTTTCGCACCCAATGCCATGCATCGTGGCCAAGGCAAATCTAAAATTCAGCAAATTGTCGTTGCCGGCGGCGGTCGGTGCGATAGATAAAACCTGTCGTGCGAGCGCGCAATTCGAATCCTTGCTGGCTGTTCCAAATATTGCCTTATTAATTGTGATTCTATCGGTGGAGTCTACTGTTACGTGCAATTTGTCATCAGAGACAATGGTTTTTTTCTGGAGCCCAGTTGGTAACGATTCTGGTTTCGCGAGACTATTGCCGGTCGAAGACACGTCGGACCGGGGAAGAGAGGGTTTGGCTTGCATTCCGGATTCTGCTCCAGGCGACTGATCAGGATTTCGAGAAAACGCTCGTCGGCATAGTCATCCGCTCTGCGATCCAGACGTATTGCCCGGTCGCCAGCTTCAGTCCCTTGTTCCATTGCTTGAAAGCGCTGCCGGAAGTGTGCTCGTTGCACACGAACTGGCAATGATGCTCCCGGGCAAATCGTTGTGGCACCGGCAGGCTGTCGTCTGTCGAGGCATCGTCGAGGAGGATGACTTCGAAATCCCTGTACGTTTGCCTTTCAATGCTCCCCAGCGCTTGCTCCAGAAAGTGCGCATAGTTATAGTTTGGCACGATGATCGAAACTTTCGGCATGAGTTACGGTTGTTCTCCCTTAGGCGTGCAAAGCGAGCCTGCACGTTACCTCACAGAAACAGTATCAAGCCAGCGTTCTTGATAGGAGAGCCGAACCAGAGTCCATGGCGCACAACCGACCAGCGGCGCTGTATACCACCAACATAAGGAAGGCGACTCGCAGCTTTCAACGCCGCCAGGTCGGACGCGGAAAGTTCGCAATGGAAACGTTCGGCAAAAGCGCCAGCCTGGGGAGCAAATTGGTCTATGAGGCGGTCCAGCTTCTTCCGAGCGCTGCTGGGAGCGGCGAGCAGGCGATGCACCAGGCCTCTGGTTGTCGCAGCATAAGGTTCAAGAGAATCGTTGGCGGAATGTCGACGGTAAAGAATCGTACGCTCGTCGAGCTTGACGATTTGTCCGAACGCCGCCGCCACCATCATCGCCCACCAGTCTAGAGCAAACACCGCGCCCGTCATCGGCAATGCCAAATCGATCAAGGCGCGGTTCACCATTATTGTCGAACTGATTGCTGGGTTGTCTACCACCAACTGGTGGAACACATTGGCCGCCGCAAGATTGGCTCGCGACCAGCGCCAGTAAGACTCGGCTAAAGGCTGGAGCTGCTCGTCAACCACCGCCGCATCCGTGAACACGAGTACCGGAGTTGCAGAGCCGTGAGCGGCCTCCGCGGCGCGCATGGCCTGTAGAGTGAGCGCCAGTTTGCCGGGGCGCCACACATCGTCGGCGTCCGCCAGCATGATCCAGGGGGATGTGGTGGCGCTCAGGATGGTGCTGTAATTTCCGACTAGGCCGAGGTTCCGCCTCTCGGGACCGTCGACAATCAGCATTCGCTCAGCCAGACGCTGCTTCCATGCGGCGAGGCGAGTGGCGGTGCCGTCGGTGGACGCATCATCGCGGGCAATGATGCGCCAGTTGTCAACGTCCTGATGGAGGATCGATTCTATCAGGTCATCCAGCCAGGCGGCGCAATTGTAGGCTGGAATCGCAATGTCTATCTCTAACATCTCGTTCTCACAAACTCCTGAAAAACTCTCACCTTGGCTACTCCGCAAAAGCTGGATATTCGGCGCATCCAGCTTCCTTCGTCGGAAGCAACAGCGCGAGGATACACCAAACCACCATCACTGACGCGCAGTCGCGAATTCTGGCGACCGCTAGCGACTGTGCGGTATCCACATTCATAGAACATCTCCGGCCCAGCGTAATTGAGAAGTCCGCACGGTTCGTGGAAAGTTCATCGAGGGACGTTCATTGAGCAACACCAGGTGCCGATGGTCGAGAGCGGAAGTTTATGAGGTCGCAGTGGGTTGGGCCTCGCTGTCCTGCAATGGGTCGCGCAATGGTTCACCCGGGCCATATTCGAAATTGATCCTCTCCTGCTCGACCACCAGCGGCCGCTTCTGCACAAGGGTATGGATGGTACCGATGTATTCTCCAATGATGCCCATAAACAGCATTTGGATCGACATGAAGAAAAATACGCCGATGACCAGGGGGGCGATGCCAACCGAGAAGTTGCTCCAAAAGATTAGCTTGTAGACCAGGTACGCGAGCGACACCAGAACCGAAAGCAACGCGCCCACAAAACCGGAAAAGGTCACCAGTCGCAGCGGCACCTTTGACAGGTTTGTGATAGCGAGCATCCCCATGTCATAGAGCGAATAGAAGTTGTTCTTCGTGATTCCGCGTTTGCGCTTTGGCTGGTGGTAGGGAATATCGAAATGCCGAAACCCAGCCTCCGCGATCATTCCCCGGAAGTAGGGATACGGATCATCGAAGCTCTTTATGACTTCCACTACCTTGCGGTCATACAGGCCAAAGCCGGTATAGTTCTCGTAGGTTTCCACTCCGGAAAGACGGTTCACCAGCCTGTAGTATTGCTTTCGGATCCAGAACATCAGACCGCTTTCGTCGCTCGCCGCCTTGACGCAGATCACAACCGGGTAACCCTCCTCCCACTTTCGGATCATGTCCACAATCATCTCGGGAGGATCCTGCAGGTCGGCCACAATCCCTATCACAGCGTCGCCGCTGGCCTGATACAACGCGTGCTGGGGAGACCTTATGTGTCCGAAGTTGCGCGTATTCCTGATTACCTTTACGTTCCTGTCCTTGGCAGCGATCGCTTTCAGTTCGTTCAGGGTGTTGTCGCTTGACGCGTTGTCGATAAAGATGTGCTCGTACTGGTAGTCTCCGGCGGCGGCGATGGCGGCGCGAACTCGGAGGTACAGTTCGTGCACATTGGGTTCCTCGTTATAACAGGCGGTGAGGACGGTCAGGGTCTTAGGCATGGGTTGCAGCCTTCTCGTCGAACCTTAGGGATTCGACATCGATCTCTTCGTTCCCCTTATACCAAGCATAGAGGTCTCTGATCGAGTCCTCTACATCCCAAAACCGATATCCCCCCATTTCTGTCAGCATACGCGAGTTGTCCGCCGAGTATTCGGGTCCAATCCCTTCCGTCAGGACCGACACACCGGGATTGCGCCCCGAGACCTGGGCCGAGACCCGGGCTATCACTCGGGCTAATTCGGATATGGCGACGGGGCGTCCGGTGCAGGCGTTGTACGCCTTGTGGTGGGCGTCGTTCTCGATGAACCACATGGTGAGCTTGACCAGGTCTTTGATGTACAGGTAGTCAAACACGATATCCTGCCGGAGCACAATCGGCAATCCTTTCAGCGCCCGGCAGCAGGCGTTGGAAATGAAGCGCACCGTGTAGTCCTCGTAGGCGCCGAAAACTCCGAACAAGCGCAAATTAACGATCCGGTCGGAGCGCTCGATATGCTTGGCGCAAATGTACTTGGAAAACCCGAGCGCGTCCTTAGGCACGCGGGTATCGAAATAGTCCTCTTTCACGCTTGCCGGCAGCCCAGTCTTGTCGTACTCGGCGCCGGAGCCGAAGTGAATCATTTTTCCGAATCGTCCCTGGTTGCGCAGGAGATTGAAAAACATGCGGCAGTTGCGGTCGAGCAGGTCGGGGGGGGCGGTCAGGCGGCGATTCGAGCGGGTGGTTGCGGTATGCAGGATCACGTCGAAACGGCGCGCGTCGAGGTATTCGCGCACCTCCTGGTCGTTTAGGAGATCCAGTTCGGCCGAGGAGGGGGCCGACACTTCGTACGTGGCGGCTAGGTGCTCCGCCAGATTTCGTCCTATGAATCCGGACCCGCCGGTGATTAGTATGCGCATTGGTTTCGGCTACAAAACGTGTATTTCCATCGCTTTACCAAGACTAGCACAGGTAGCGTCAGTGCTCCGAAGTAAAGCAGCCGTCCGCCTTCAGCTTTCAGCTTGCCGCCTTGCCCGCCGACGATTGTACGTACAATGTTCCACGTGGAACACTTGTGCAGGTTTAATTGTACGTACGTATCAGAATGTACGTTTTAAGGGAGCTGGAGCGAAGGGTTGGCGAACACACAGCGAAAGTACGGGTTCGCCGGGCTTTTGGCGGCCGGAAACGCTGCCTCGGCCCTCCTCCCAAGTTATTGATAATGCTCAGAGTTCGGGTGTGGTTAAATAGACACTAGCGGGTACTTATTACACTGTAATTTTTACAAATCATGATTTGGGGGGCGGGAATCCTGATCGAGGGTCTCGTTCGAGGGAGGGGAATTCGTCGAGGGAGTTCGGACCTCGGGTTCGCTGAAGAGAAGATGAATGTGTTCCGGCATGACGACATATCCCACCACCACGGAGTGGTGCGCCTGCGGGTTTGTTCCAATACCGAGAGGATGCGGACGCGGCTCCGGGCCGAACGCAGAAGAGGTTTGCGGCGACAACTAGAACACGTGATAAAGTGCAACTGCCCGGCATCGGAGTAGCGATGCGAGCCGCGAGGCATGACGGGCATTATGGTATCAGCGGCGTCGCGGCCCACCCTTGCAAAAAACGCAAGGATGGGGCACCCTCGGTTCCGTTATGGAAAGGAAGAACATCGGGTCGAAGGCTGGGCCAACCGCGGGGTAGTGTCCCGGCCTGCGTACTTCTGGCTCACGCTGCGTGCTGCTCTGTCGTATCGTGTTCGTTCGCGGGAGCCGCCGGAGCGTTCTTGCGACTACGCCGCGGATCGAGTTGCCGATCATACATCGGAACAAGGAAGAGGCAAACGATGGCGACGGGAAGCCAAAGCGGGAAGGTCAGCAGAGAGACAGCCTTGGCGAACGTTTTCATGCGAAACAGAATAATGTAACGAGGCTGCACTGTAAAGAGCCCGCAAGGTCCGGTTACTGTTTGCGACTTTGACTGATCCAACTACAACCCGCATAGAAGGTGGCCGACGCTTGCGCGGAGCCACGCGCGCGAAGCCCCCGCTCGTCTCGATCATAAGCGTCGTCTTCCGCGCACGGCAGGAGCTGCCTCCACTGCTCGATAGCATCATAGCGTTGCGCGACGACCAGACCGAGTTGATCGTGATTGACGGTGGCTCCGATGACGGAAGCATCGACATTCTGCGCCATTTCGACGACTCCATCGATTACTGGATCAGCGAACCCGATCGAGGTATCTACGATGCGATGAATAAAGGCCTAGCGGCTGCCACCGGCGAATACGTCCTGCACCTCAATGCCGGAGACCGCCTCCGCTACATTCCTCGGCAGGAACTCGAAAAATCTCTAGCGGACAACATCAACGTCGCCTGTTTTGCTGTGGCAATGGAGGGCTTTGGAATCCATCGCCCCAGAGCCGGATTCATTCTGCGATTCACCAATGCCTGGCACCACCAAGGTACGTTCTATCGCCGCGAAAGCCATCTCGGATACAACACCCAATACCGGATTTATGGCGACTTCGACCTCAACCAGCGAATGGTGAAAGCTGGAAAATCGATCAGATTGTCTAACACAGTGGTCGCGGAACAAATGAGCCCAGGTGCTTCGCGGGATATGGTCATGTACCCCGAACAATACAAGGTGGTGAAACAGAACTTCGGGACTCCATATGTCTGCCTCGCGCACGTCTGGCGTTACACCTGGCCCGTCATTCCGACCTTCAAACGTTGGGTGGGGAGATGAATTGCTCTGTTTATAATGTCGTCTGAAATCAATTGTCATCTCATGCGCATCTCAATCGCAATGTGCACCTACAACGGAGCGCAATACGTGCAAAGGCAACTGGACAGCCTTGCCGGGCAGACGTGTTCTCCGTACGAACTGGTTGTTTGCGACGATGGGTCAACGGACGCCACTTTGGGGTTGATTGAGAGCTTTGCACAGAACGTGACATTTCCAGTTCGCATCTTTAAGAACGAGCGCAACCTGGGCTCGACCAAGAATTTCGAGAAGGCGATCGGTATTTGCAACGGGGATTTAATCGCTCTTTCTGATCAGGACGATGAATGGTATCCGGACAAGCTAGCCAGAATGCATCGGCTCTTTGAAGAGCTGCCGGAAGCTTTAGCCGCGTTCAGTGACGGAGATATTATCGATGACGACTCTGCATTTGCCGGGCGCAAACTGTGGAGGAGCGCCAATTTTTCGCCCGGGAAAAAAGTCCCGCATGTGGATACCGGAATCGTATCCACTCTGTTTAGGCTGGATTACATAGCGACCGGCGCTACGATGGTTTTCCGGTCGGAATTTCGCGGCCAGTTTACTCCCATTCCAGGCTCGTGGCCTCAAGATGCCTGGATCGCATGGATCTCGGCACTGCGAGGTGGGTTAGCACCACTGCCAGCGGCGACGATTCGCTATCGCGTCCATAAACGGCAGCAGATTGGAGTGGCCCCGCCATCGCTTGTAGATCAATTAGCGCTTGCCGGGAAGAATGCCGTCTATTTTCGTCTCGTCGCCGAGAGATTGAAGGACCTCCAGCTATATTTGCAGCAGCATAGGGAAGACAGACAATTGGCAAAATTTATCCCTGACCTTAATGCGAAGATTTGTCATCTCGAAGACAGGGCATCTCTAACTGGATCCGTTCTCCATCGAGCACGCTGGATCCTGCAGTCATGGCGGGAATACCAGCGATATGCACGAGGGACGATCGCAATGGTATCGGATGCGCTTGTCGTCTCCGGTGGAAAGGCGCAAGGGGAAGCCGAGCAGAATACGTAGCAGCCATTCAGACGACCCGCGAAGGTCATCCGGCTTGCTTTCTTTCGCGCTCCTCACGCTGTACGTTTGATGGCTCGGGCGAGGGGAAAGGCAAGGGCCCTGCAACTCTTGCAGTTGCCGGTCGTGTGCGCATCCAGCCATTCAGACGACCCAGGAACGTCGTCCATTCCAGGCTTGCATCGTTCCGGAGCCCAAACGCCGCATGTTTGATGGCTCGTGCGAGGGGAAAACCAGTGATCGCCGCGAGATACCAGAAGGGCAGGGAATACTTTCGTGCGATTGAGCCCTCACCGTAGCCGTAACCGTATCGCTTCTGTCTTGCCGGCTCGTCGGCTGTTCCGACAGGCAGAGTCTGAGGATGATTGACCACAAGTTGCGGCTGAAATTCCACGTGGAACCCGGCCCGGACGACCCGGTGCAGGTAATCCATATCGAAACCGGGGGTCGGGCCGACACCGCCTCCAATCGTTTCGTCGAAGAAGCCTACTTGTGTGCAAACATCCCTACGGTAAAAGACGCTGGTCGAACAGCCGAGCATTCGAACGGGGGTCAAGCGTCTCGGGCGCTTCGCCCACCGGGCAATAGAAGGGACGCCTGTCCCGCCTCAGTTGGAAATGGAGAAAGCGTTCGTCCGTTAAGATAGCGGAGCGAACGTATGAAAAAAGAGCGCAAGCACTACACTGCTGAGGAAAAAGTGGCGGTTCTACGGCGCCATCTTTTGGACAAGGTCCCGGTTTCCGATCTGTGTGAAGAACTGGGGCTACAACCCACGGTTTTCTACCGCTGGCAGAAAGAGTTTTTCGAGAACGGAGCGGCCGCCTTCCAAACACCGGAACGTCCTCGCCGTCAGGCGGAGGAGAAGCAGAAGCGGATTGAGTTCTTGGAGAAGAAGGTGCAGACCAAGGACGAGGTCCTGGCCGAGCTGATGGCGGAGCACATCGCGTTAAAAAAAAGCCTTGGGGAACTCTGACCGAGACCTGGGTGCCGCACGATGTGCGGGATCAGGTGGTGGATTTCGTCCGGCGCTGGTCGCAGAAGACCGAGATCAGCGCCGGCCGATTCATTCATTGGCTGGGCGTCACTGCGAGTAAGTTCTACAACTGGCGGCAGCGCTATGGTCGGGCGAATGAGCACAACGGTTGGGTGCCCCGAGATTTTTGGCTGGAGCCGTGGGAGAAGGAAGCCATCATCGGCTTCCACCTGAAGAATCCATTGGAAGGTTATCGGCGACTTACGTTCATGATGTTAGATCACGATGTGGTGGCCGTGAGTCCGGCGAGCGTATGGCGAGTGTTGAAACAAGCGGGACTCCTCTCGCGCTGGAAACCGAAGCCGTCGCGCAAGGGGACCGGCTTCGAACAGCCGCTGCAGCCGCACCAGCACTGGCACGTCGATGTTTCCTATATCAACCTGTCGGGCACGTTCTATTACTTATGCAGTGTGCTGGATGGATACAGTCGTTTTCTGGTGCATTGGGATTTGCGGGAGTCGATGAAGGAAGCCGACATTGAGATGATTCTGGAACGAGCCAAGGAAAAGTACCCGGAAGCCAGGCCGCGGATAATCTCCGACAACGGACCGCAGTTCATCGCGCGCGACTTCAAGGAGTTCATTCGCATCTCGGGGATGACGCACGTGCGCACTTCGCCGTTTTACCCGCAGTCGAACGGGAAGATCGAACGCTGGCATAAGTCGCTCAAGCGGGAGTGCATCCGGACACTGACTCCGTTAACGCTGGACGATGCACGCCGCTTGATTCAACTCTACGTGGATCACTACAACACGATGCGCCTACACAGTGCGATCGGCTATGTGACGCCGCAGGATCGGCTCGCCGGACGACAGGCCGAGATCCACGCGGCTCGCGATCGCAAGTTAGAAGAAGCTCGTCGCCAGCGGCAACTCCGACGGCAGCAGACGGCGTCTTGGAGGTTTGCACCCTCTTCCACGCCAGCTACAATGACCTCGCCGGGTGAAACGGAAGCGGGCTCTGCCGGGAGGCAACCATGCTGAGGGATAACCTGGTGGGGCTCATCGAGCCGATGCTCAGCAGCGCGGGAGTTGATCCTCTCGCGCTCTGCATGCGAGGAAAAAGCCATCGGACGATAGACCCCCATGCCTTGAAAATCCCCGCCCCGAAGGGGCGGAATCTACACTAACGGAGAACGCCGCTTCTCCATTTCACGCTGAGCCAAGACACGCCTTGATCATCCACCGTCGGCACTGTGATCCCGTCCCATTCCTGATGTGCATCAAACAGATCCGAGAGGTTTTGCAATAAATCAGGAGGATACCAGCAGTCGTCGTCAGGAAAGCCGACGACCTCGCTATGCGCCTTTTCGAGACCCAAATTTAGGGCACGGGAGAGGCTTGGTGAAGTTACGACCCGGTGGATTCTTATTCCTCCGGGAAGGGAGTCGATGATTCTGAGTACCCGATCATCGGTGTTCTGATCTATAAGGAGGAGCTCGAAGCTTCGACATGATTGGGCCGCTAGCGAGCGCAGCATGCGCGTGAGTTGTGAAACTCGGCCAACAGTGGCGCAAATTAGCGAGAATTTCGTCATAACGCCTAGGACTGGCCTCATAAATGGTTTTCCGAGCAGGGTGTCCGGCCCTCAGGGGCTAAACAGATTGCTGAAAAACCCGTAGCGCGCCGCACTCGCCCTCAGCGGCTAAAGCCGTCGCTGAGAACAAGCCAGTTATCGCAGCGGTGAACCGCTGCGCCACCCAAAAGCAAGAACAAAATCGAGTTTTTCAGCACTCTGTAAAGCGCGCATCTTTGATTGGCGTAAACAGTTTGCTGAAAAAGTGTTTTCGCAGACTAGCCTTCCCTCAGCGGCTGGAAGCCGCTGTTGGTCGGCTTGACTTACGGCACGAGTGGAACTCGTGCCCTTCCCGTTCCGGGCCAATTCCGGAGTTTTCAGCAAACTGTAGAGCCGTGCCCTTTCCCAAAACCATTTATGAGACCAGTTGTAGAAACATGCTCGGCTCGGCTGCCGGTCACAAAATTTCACGGCAGTCGAGGGCGAAAGAATTGTCCTACAGTTGCGGGCTACGGTCAATGGCGTGCGCGATGCCGTAGTGGCTCAGTTTGAAAAAGGAAGCGAGCCGAGTGCGCAATTGCTGCCGGCAAGCAGCAGGTCCTTCGCTTCGCTCAAGATGACAACTCTTTCTTTGATGCGGCGCAAGAAACGCCTGAACAGGCTACGGTCAATGGCTTGCGCGATGCCGTAGTGGCTCAGTTTGAAAAGGAAGCGAGCCGAGTGCGCAATTGCTGCCGGCAAGCAGCAGGTCCTTCGCTTCGCTCAAGATGACAACTCTTTCTTTGATGCGGCGCAAGAAACGCCTGAACAGGCTACGGTCAATGGCTTGCGCGATGCCGTAGTGGCTCAGTTTGAAAAGGAAGCGAGCCGAGTGCGCAATTGCTGCCGGCAAGCAGCAGGTCCTTCGCTTCGCTCAGGATGACAACTCTTTCTTTGATGCTGCGCAAGAAACGCCTGAACAGACTACGGTCAATGGCGTGCGCGATGCCGTAGTGGCTCAGTTTGAAAAAGGAAGCGAGCCGAGTGCGCAATTGCCGCCGGCAAACAGCAGGTCCTTCGCTGCGCTCAGTATGGCAACTCTTTCTTTGATGCGGCGCAAGAAACGCCTGCTCAGATGGCGACTAATCTGAGCCACTACCCGCAATGCGTTCTGCTGGCGAATGCGGTTCGCGGCCGGGGTCTCGCGGAGCAGCGATGCGAGTTGTTGGCGGGAGGTTTTCGTAAAAAGACGAATGCAGCTCGCTCAGTGGTCTCCGGCTTTGCTGGTTTTGGTTGACGGCGCATTGCTGCTGGCGGCGAGACCGCGGGCATAGATGGCGTCCTTGAGGGAGGGGATGCTGGCGTAGGGGCTGTCGATGGCGTCGATGGTGATGGGCTGATCTTTGGGGACGGCTTTGAGGATGACTTCGCCGCGCATCAGTTCGCGGCAGGAGATCTGGCCCTGCTGGAGGGGAACGGCGAGATAGACGTCTTCGTCCTGGAGAACGTGGCCTACGGGGAGATCGCGGGTGGCATAGACTCCGCGGACGAGGGCGTCGAGGTAGGCGATCTCATTTTGGGGAGGGAGACGCTTCTGGGTGCCGGGGGCTCCGCACATGCTCTTGGCGCGATGAAAGGCTTTGAACCAGGTGTCGATCTGCTCGGGGAGCGAGCAGTAGGGGGAGACGGTCATGCCGTCGGTCTGGATGTCGACGTGGCGCTCGAAGGTGCGCGCGCCTTTGGCGTAGGCCATGAGCATGGAGGAGGTCCAGTCGTGATACTCGTGGGTGGAGAATCCGATGACGTGGTTGGGATAGCGATTACGGAGAAAGTCGATCTGATTGAGTTCGAGGTCGCGATCCTCGGTGGGATAGAGCGAGACGCAGTGGTTGATGGCTAGCGGGATATGACGATTGTCGAAAAAGGTGACCAGGTCGTCGATGTCCTTGAGAGAAGAGCCGCCGGTGGAGACGATCATCGGCTTTTTGGTTTTGGCCATCTTCTCGATGAGAAGCCAGTCGTTGCAGTCGGAACTGGCGATTTTGAGGATGGGGATGCCGACCTCGCTGCAGAATTCTACCGAGGTCTCATCGAAGGGAGTTGCCATGGGGATGCAGCTGGCGGCGCGGATGGCTTGGACTAGCTTGGCATAGTCGGATGCATGGAGGCGCGTTTCGATGGTTTTCTTGATGTAGCGGATGTCGTCGCGGTGGCGGAAGTCCTGGTGGATGAAGCTGTCGACGTCGCGCAATTGCAGCTTGATGGCGGCGCGGATGTTGTTGAAGCGCACCACTTGCGCGTAGGCAGCGATGATCTTGAGGCCGCGCTCTACGTTTCCCAGATGGTTGTTGGCCAGCTCCAGGACAAACAACTCATCAAAAATATCCGCACCGGTCATGACTCGTCCTCCCTGCTCGCTGTCGTTTGCTCGTTATTCTTCTAGTTATCCTTTTAGTTATCCTTGATGATGTTTGATGCCAGTTCGTCGGGGTCGAGGAAGGGGTACATATCCTCGAGTGGCGGCGTAACAATCTTTCCGTCGGGCATCTGCTTCGACTTGGTGCGTGGTTCGAACTCTTGTTTCGGGTCTAGCATGACTTCGATCAGCGCCGGGCCGGGCTGGTCGAGGGCGACCTGCACTTGGGGCATGTCGGCGGCGCGATCAATGCGCATGCTGGGAATTCCGTAGGCGCAGCCAACTTTCACGAAGTCGGGGAAGGAAACGCCGCTGGAGGGGCCGGCACCGGTGAGGCGTCCGAAGAAATTGGATTGGGTGGCGCGCATGGAGAGATAGCCGCCATTGTTGAGCACAAAAAGTTTGACCGGAAGTTGGTGGTGCTTGATGGTTTGCAGCTCCTGAATATTTAACTGGAGGCTGCCGTCTCCGGCCATGCAGATGACCCTGGCACCGTTGCGGGCCACGGCCGCGCCGACCGCTGCCGGCAGATCGTATCCCATGGACGCGGAGCCGGAATTTGAGATGAGGCGCTGGCCCTGGCGGATTTGCATCACCTGAAAAGTTACGATGCAGGCAGTTGCGTCTCCGCAGATGATGACGTCATCTTCGGCCAGCAGATTGGAGAGTTGTTCCATGAACTGGTAGGGATCGAGCGGAGACACCGACTTCCGCTGATGATCTTTCATGACGGGATAGCGGGCAACGCGCTCGCGGCACCACTCCAGCCATTGCTGATGGCGGGGCGCATAGGCGGAGCGGTCACTGTCACTGGCTGCGGCTAGTTCTTTGAGGAAGAATTTCAGATCGGAGTGAATGGCGAGATCGGGGCGAACTAGCGGTTTGTGGAGCTCGGATGCGTCGATATCGACTTGAATTTTGAATGCGCGGGGGGCGAAAAACTGCCAGTTGTAGCTGACCTGGCGAACATTCAGCCGTGAACCCAGCACCAAAACCAGGTCCGCATTTTGTACGGTGAAGTTCCCGGCGCGGTCGCCGATTGTTCCTGGGCGGCCACAAAACAGGTTGTCGTCGCTGGCGATCAAATCGTGCGTCCAGGCGGTTGTGACTGGGATTTGCAGCTTCTGAACGAGCTGATGGAATTCGTCCAACGCATCTGCGATACGTACGCCGGTGCCGGCGAGAATCACCGGTCTTTTTGCCGTGCGAATTCGCTCCAGCACTTGGCTACATTGCTTCCTGACTTCAGGCTCGCTCCAGAGAGGAGGATCTTCGGCGGGATCGTACGCGCGCAAGGTGGCCTTATCGACTTGGGCGGATTGAACGTCGACGGGGATGTCGAGCCAACAAGGTCCTGGCCTACCGGATTTTGCCAAATGCCAGGCACGCTCGAGGTGATATCGGATCGAGAGAGGATCATCGATCATCACCGCGTACTTGGTGATGTTCCCGATCATGGCGACGATGTCGATTTCCTGGTCTCCGAGTTGGCGCAGTCCGGTGAGGCCCTGGGCGCGCATGCACGTCTCGCGCTTGACCTGGCCGGAGACTACGAGCATGGGGATGGAATCGGTCCAGGCGCCGAAGACTCCGTTGAGGGTGTTGATCCCGCCGGGGCCGGTGGTGACGTTGATCACGCCGGGCTGTCCGCTGATGCGGGCGTAAGCTTCGGCGGCCATGGCGGAAGCTTGTTCGTGGTGATTGCAAATGTAGTGAATGTGCGGCTCCTTGCCAATGGAGTCGTTGAGGTGCATGGCGCCGCCGCCGGTGACCAGGAAGATGTGGCGGACTCCCCAATCCGCGAGTTGGCCGACGATGTAGTCGGAAAGCTTCATGCGACCTCAGTTTTCGAGGGAGGGAGCAGTGAGAGGACGGGATTACTGAGTCCAAGGCGGCGGATTTGAGCGCTAATTTCGTCGGCGTGCAGCAAGGTCGCAATGATTATCGGCTCGCGTGTGCCAGCGATTTCCTGCGGGCCTACGACTGGCGAGCCGGCCAGCGTCCTGCCTCTGAGAATGGGATTGTTGTCCACCAGAAATCGGACGTGAGTTCGCGCGAGACAGGGAAGGGTGAGGAGCTTCATCGCGAATTGCCCTGCACCCCAAAGGATGACGTGCTGATTGTTTGAGAGCTGGCCGGCTAGGTGACGGTTGATACCTTTCATCTGCTCGGCGGAATGCCGGATATAGGCGTCGATCTTGGACGGCAACTCTTGATCGCAAACGACCAAGCGCTCGTCTACAGTTCCGCCGTTGTCGCGGAAGAAGCCGAAGGCAGCTGGGTACAGCGTGTCTTCCCCCGTCTGGATCACTTTCTGTCCTACGAGGGTGGGCCGGAAGCCGAAGCGGCGGCCGGCGTTCTCGAGAGCCCGCGGCGAAAAGTGGTTGATGTGCTCGGTATTGAATTCCTGGAAAGGTGCGTAGAGATAGTCATCGTAACGGGTAGCGTCAGGGGTCTCGAGATAAATGTCGCCCCCTGGCGCAAGAAGACGGCGGGCCGCGGTGAAGAATGCGGGGATGTCGTAGATGTGCTCGAGCACGTGACTGAACACGACGCAATCAAATTTGGGCATGTAGGCGGGAGCCGAAGCGATCGACCCGACGTAGGCTTCAAAGCCACGATCGCGGCACGCGGCCGCGCAGTGCGGCGACGGGTCGAGTCCGGCGACAGCAGTGAGCCCCTGGTCGCGGAGGGCGGTGAGCAGGCCGCCCGTTGCGCAGCCGGCATCGAGGATGCTGGTGGTTCGTGAAGGCAGGGCGCCGGCAATGTCGGAGGCAGTGGCGGAGAGTCGAGCGCCGTCAAACGGGGAAAGGCCGCTGCCGGTCGCGGTCGCCGAGTCGTCGTATTTGGACCACTCGCTATAAAAACGATCGTAGTCACGTTGGGTGGCGGCGGGATCGGCGTAGACGAAACCGCATCGGTGGCAGACCGCGACGGAGTACTCGTCAGGCAGAGGATACCCGTCGGGAACGATGAACCGCTGGTGGTGGCACACTGTGTTCGCAGTTGCACCGCAAGCGCCACATGCGCGATGCGGCTGAGGCCAGGGAATAGCAGCACTATGCATGAGTTCCTCGGGCAATAACTTTGTCTCCGAGTTGGCGCGGTCCGATGTAGTCGGAAAGCTTCATACGCGGCGGACCTTCATGAGCCACCCTTGGAGCTTTGCTGCGACATCAGCGAGTGCCCCTTTAACGCAATTTCGTTTATCGTTTCCAGGACGTAATCCAACATTGCTGGCGTGAGTCCGGGATATACGCCAATCCAGAAGGCCTGATTCATCACGCGGTCACTGGTTCGGAGATCACCCACTATACGATAGTTGAGACCGGCATAGGCGGGTTGACGGACCAGGTTGCCGCCGAACAGCTGGCGGGTGCCGATCTTTTTCTCATACAGGAAGTCAATGAGCGCGTTACGCGAGAATGGAGCTGTCTCCCTTACCAGCAGTGGGAACCCGAACCAACTCGGGTCGGTATTAGGGGTTGCTTCGGGCAGGACGAAGTGCTCCTGCGCGTCTTTAAGTCCTGACTTCAAATACGCAAAATTTCGCTTTCTCGCCTCAATGAATGCCGGCAGTTTCTTCAACTGCGCGACTCCCACGGCAGCTTGCATGTCAGTGGCTTTGAGATTATAGCCCAGATGCGAATAGATGTATTTGTGATCGTAGCCGTGTGGCAATTCACCCAACTGCCAGTCGAAACGCTTGCCGCAGGTGTTCTCCTTACCGGGGGCACACCAGCAATCCCGGCCCCAATCACGAAAGGATTCGACGAGCGTGCGCAGCAGGGGCTTTTCCGTTAAGACGCATCCGCCTTCGCCCATGGTGATGTGGTGCGCGGGATAAAAGCTTACGGTGGCGAGATCGCCGAATGTTCCGACTTTCTCGCCGCGATAGGTCGAGCCGAGCGCGTCACAGCAGTCTTCGATCAGCCACAAACCGTGCCTCTTCGTGAACGCCGTCACGGCATCGAGATCGAACGGATTGCCCAGCGTGTGCGCAAAGAAGACGGCACGCGTACGGTCGGAGAGCGCGGTTTCTAGATGACTGACATCCACGTTGAGGGTGGGAATCTGAACATCTACGAAGACGGGGACCAGGCTGTTTTGGAGAATCGGATTGACCGTCGTGGGGAATCCCGCGGCCAGGGTGATGACTTCGTCTCCGGGCCGCAGACGGCGATCGCCCAATCTGTGCGAAGTCAGGGCTGAGACCGCTAGCAGGTTGGCTGACGAGCCCGAGTTCACCAGCACCGCCTCGCGCACACCTACGAATTTGGCGAACTCACGTTCGAACTGCTCGGCGAAGCGTCCGGTGGTCAGCCAGAAATCGAGCGAGGACTCGACCAGCAGTTCGAGTTCTTCTTCGTCGAAGACACGGCCGGAGATGGGCACAGGGGACGATCCCGGCGCGAAGTCGCGGGCAGGGAAGGCCTCGCGGTAGTACTCGCCCACCAAGGCGCGGATGCGTTCGCGCAAGTCGTTAGCTCTCGACTCGTTAGCTCGCAGCTCATTTGCTCGCAACTCGTCGGCTTGTGACACTACTGCAGCGCCTCCCGGTACCATGCGATGGTTTTTTCCAATCCTTCATCCAGAGTGAACATGGGCTTCCAGTCCAATTCAGTGCGTGCCCGCTCGGCGCTCAGGTACTGATGGCGGATCTCATTCGATGCCTGGTTCTGAATCTCGGGTTCCAATTTCGATCTCATTTTCGCGAGGATCGCATTCACCAGTTCAAGCACGCTGATCTGCGCTTCATTCGAGAAGTTATAGGCCGCGCCGCAAAACTTCGAATTCTGCAGGAGCCGCTCTGCCAACAGGATGTACGCCGCGGCGCCATCTTCCACGTAGAAATAGTCGCGCACGAACTTGCCGTCGGAGCGAATAATGGGGCGGTCGCCACGAACCACGGAGCGGATCGTGCCGGGCACCACGCGGTCCCAGTTCAGGTCTCCGCCGCCGTAAAAATTGCCGCAGCGCGTGATGGCCACGGGGACACCAAATGTGTAGGCGTAGGACTGCGCAATCAGGTCCGCGCAGGACTTGCTTACATCGTAGGGATGCTTCCCCAGCAACGGCATATCTTCTTTATAAGGAAGCACCGCCTGATCGCCATACGCCTTGTCCGAAGAAGCGAGGACGACCGACTTCACCTTTGGCGAACGCCGGCAAGCGTCCAGAAGATCCCACGTTCCGCGGATGTTGCTCTCGAAAGTTGAAAGTGGATTGCGGTTGGCGATTTGCACCTGCGTCTGGGCGGCGAGATGAAAGACGACTTCGATCTCGTACTCGCCCAGCGCGCGCTCCAGCAGATAGGAACTGCTCAGATCGCCGCGCACTACGTTGACGCGATCCGCCAGCCCATGGCGCACAAATTCGCTGGCGGGAACCCAGTCGCGTACCAGCGCCGTCACCGACGCGCCCTGCTCCAGCAGGCGTTTCGTCAGCCATCCGCCCACCAGTCCCGTGGCGCCAGTGATAAAGACGGGACGGTCACGCCAGGAGCCGTTCTTCATTATTGTTTCAGCCAAATTACTCCTGCCAAACTTTTCTTATTCCTGCCAAACCTTCCATGGCGCCTGCTTCGCGCTCCATAACTGGTTCAGGTACTCGTATTCGCGATAGGTATCCATCGCGTAGAAGAAGCCGTTATGCTGATAAGCCATCAACTGCCCATCGTCGGCAAGGCGCTCCAGCGGTTCCTTCTCGAAGATGCAATCGTCACCTCCGAGATAATCGAACACGCGGCGATCCAGCACGAAAAAGCCTGCGCTGGCGCGACCGGCGATCTTTGCCTTTTCCTTAAACTTGGTTACGCGACCTGTCGCATTTGTGTCGATGACTCCGAAGCGGGAGCTCGGCGTGATGGTCGTGACCGTGGCCAGCTTGCCATGGCTTTTGTGGAACTCAAGCAGCTCGCGGATGTTCACATCGCCCACGCCATCGCCATAGGTCAGCATGAAGAGATCGTCACTAATGTACTTCTCAATCCTCTTCACGCGTCCGCCCGTCATCGTGGTCTGTCCGGTATCGACGAGGGTGACCTGAAAGTCTTGTTCGCGATGGACGTTCTTGTACTCAACCTGGGAGTTCCGGCCGAGGCAAAGGGTGAAGTCGTTGTTCATCGCCTCGTAGTTCAGGAAATATTCCTTGATCATGTTGCCGCGGTATCCGAGGCAGAACACAAAATCCGTAAAACCATTGTGCGCATACAACTTCATAATATGCCACAGGATCGGACGACCGCCGATCTCCACCATGGGCTTGGGCCGATATTCGGTTTCCTCGCGCAAACGGGTACCGAGCCCTCCGCACAGCATCACTACTTTCACGAGATTCTCCTGGCAGGCGCTAGTGCTAGTTTACCGGAATTTATTCATTATTCAGACGTTAGACAAGGGAAGGACCTTAGACGTACACCACCTCGCCTATCGGGGCCGAACGGGAACCACCAGCAGCTACATCTGCCTGGCGTCGAAACGGCTCAGCATAGCCGTAGAGAGCAATCGCCCGCGGCGTGGTGCCCTGACGAACACACACAAGAACCAATGCGCTGTCCCAAAACGCCGAAGGGCGCGTTACCGGCCTTGCCGTTCTTCTGGTATTCGAGGCACTTGGCCGCGTTGACGTTCTTATCTAAAGGAACGGGGTGAACGGCGGCGGTGGCGCGCGAAAGGAGCAACGCGATCACCGCTAATAAAGTCAAGACAGTAGTAGCGAGCGGGCCGTCGCTGTGAATTGCGACCTTCTTCTGCAACCAGATGCGATTGGGGAGCACTTTCAATCCGCCTCCGCAGGGTGCGTCTGCACGAAGCCGTATCGCAAGAACTCGGCTGTGAGTCACAAAGAGTGCGTAACTGACTGAACAAAAGCAGGTTGACAAACATACGCGGTGTGTCCCAGGAACCTCGGGTTGTAATCATGAACCGCAAATGAGACTTCTGCCACAGTGCGTCCGTGAAATGCCCCATGCGGGACGTGACGTCCTTTTCTGTAGAATACTCACTAGAACTGGAAGGTTTCGATGTCTCAACCTTGTCATACCAGAGACCATTGGAACTCGGCAAGCGAAGGCCGGGAAGGCGCGCCATCACTGGGGTATGTGATGTTCGTCACATTGCATAGTCTCGCACCGGAATCGCGGCAGCATGCCCATCACACGAGGGGGTGAGCGGCGTCACGACAGTCGTGTGATGTGTCAAATCCCTGTCGAACTGAGCGAGGGTGCGCGATTTAGCCCAAACCGGCCGGCGTCCTTATCGTCATCTTGTTGGCTAAGTAGCACACAATCTGTCGGTTACACGTCATGGCATGTCTGGCGTGGAACTTGCATTTCAAGCTTGGGGAATGGGGTAGGATATGTCCTTAAATTTGCGCGCACTCGCCCACAAAACGTGGCGCACCATTGCTTCCATCCAGACCGGCGTGGTTCTGTTGATCCTGGTTGTGATTCTCTCAGCGGTCGGGACCATTGTGCTTCAGCGGCCGGCTACCGAGCCCGACGAGATGCAGAATGCCTACTCCCCGCATGTGCTCCGCATCCTGGATGCGGTGGGGTTGACCGACGTATTTCATGCCTGGTGGTTCCTCGGGTTGCTGTTGCTGGTCAGCGTCTGCATCGTAGCGGCTTCCATTGATCGTTTTCCCAACTCGTGGCGCTACTTCTCGCGTCCGTACAAATACCCCGACGAAAGCTTCCGCCGTGCTTCGCATCCACAGAAATCGCTGGCCATCGCGGACGAAGAATCGGGGTTGGTGGCGGCGGAGCGCGCACTGCATTCGCTGGGATTCAAACCGGAGCGGGTGGTGCGCGAAGACCACTTCGGAATTTTCGCGGAACGACACCGAATCTCCGAGCTCGCGGTGTATATCGTCCACGCCAGCCTGCTGCTCATTTTCTTTGGCACGCTCGTCGACGGTCTTTGGGGTTGGCGTGGATATCTCAGCCTGAATGAAGGGCAGAGCTCCAACATCGTCGGATTGCACGACGGCACCACGCGCACGCTCCCGTTTGCCGTCCGCTGCGATGCCGCCGGTCAGGAAAACTACAAGGACGGCACTCCGAAGAAGTGGTGGTCCAAGCTGGCCGTGGTGGAAGACGGAAGGGATGTACAGAAGAAAGAAATTGTAGTGAACGATCCACTTCTCTACAGCGGTGTCCGCTTCTACCAATCGAGTTACGGCCAGAATGGCAAGGTCGACAAGTTGCTGCTGGTCGCAACCCCGAGCAGCGGTTCTGGCGAGAAGAAGGAAATCGGGCTGGCGCTGAACGACACCGCATCACTCGACGCCGATACCACGGTGCGTTTCGCCGAATTTTTTCCCGACTTTGCCGTCCGTGACGGGCAGGTGTACCGAAAATCGAACGAATTGGAAAATCCGGCGGCCCACCTGGTGGTGACTTCGAAGAGAGCCGGGAAAGACTTCGACGTGTGGATCCCACAGATGGACGAAGTCGCCGACAACTCGAAGGCGCCTTACCAGTTTCAAGCCACGGATCTAAAGATGGGCCATTTCACAGGATTGCAGGTTTCGCACGAACCGGGACAGTGGGGAGTCTGGGCAGGTGTGGTGCTGATAGGCGTTGGCCTGTCATTCGTGTTCTACGTGGTGCATACGCGATTTTGGGTGGTACCGGTTTCGGACCCGAAGACGGGCAAGTACTCGCTCTGGATCGGGGGAAGCGCGAATCGCAACCGGGACGCTTTTGAGCAGCGCTTCAACCATCTGGTGGAGTTGGTGGAAGAAGAACTGAAACCCACTCGCAGCTCTTCTCGAAGCAATCAAGTCGCAACGGTCGCCGGGAGCTGAACCGGTTCAATGGAGGATGTCGATGGCACGAGTAAAAGCAGAACCGCAGCAACCAAACACCGGCATGACCCTGATCGTACTGGTCGGATTGGCGATCGCGTTCCTGCTGTTCATGGCATTTCTGAACGTGGTCAAGAGTGGCAATCTCTTGAACGAGACGAACCTACTCTTCGCCACTCTGATTTTCTACTCCGGCGCCGGCGCGCTGTATCTAGGATTCGGGGTCACCGGCACGGAGTCGTATGTGAAGTTCGCATCGTTTGCCACCGGGCTCGGATTGTTCGCCAATACTGCAGCCATTGCTCATCGCTGGTACGAAAGCGGACATGCGCCGTTTTCCAGTGTTTACGAAATGCTGCTTAGCTTCGTGTGGACGCTGGCCGTGCTCACTCTGGTGGCCGAAAAGAAGTATGGCGTCAAGGTCATTGGCACGGTCACGATGCCGGTGGCAATTGTTGGCGTGGTGCTGATGCAATTGCTGCGGACCGAAGTCCACCCACTGGTACCCGCGCTGCAATCGACCTGGCTGCACGTGCACGTCACGCTGGCCATGCTGGCCTACGCCGCCTGCGCGCTAAGCTTTGCGCTGGCCATGATGTTCCTGATCCAGGACAACACCAAGACCGAGACCTTCCTCGCCGTGACCAGTGCCAGCACACTGGCCATTTACGCGGGCATCGTGTTTACGCGTTTCGAGAAGTGGGGCGGGCTGAGCTTGGTGGCGTGGAATCCGGAACAAAAATCGGAGGTCTTCCTTTCCCGGGGAGTGCGGTTGTTCGTCACCATTCCGGACCTCGGCTGGCTAATGACGCTAACGCTTTTGGTGGTGGCGTCGCCGCTGGTCTTTTACGGGCTGGCGCGCTGGAAGAACCAGAACAGCGATAGCTTCCTGACGCTCGCCAATCGCGCTGTATTCCTCAGCATTCTTCTCCAAGTGATGGCGCTGGTCATGTTTCTGGTGCGCGCCCGGGATGGCCGCTATCCGTCACTCGACGCAGACGGGTTGTTTCCAACCAACCTTGCCGCCAGCCCTTTCATCCTTTCCGGCTTGGTGGGCGGTGTGTTTATCTCTCTGCTTTATCTGCTGCTGCTGTGGCGGCGTCCGGATCTGGGGCGTTTGCTGCCCAGCGCCGACGACCTTGACCGCATCACCTACAAGACCATCGGTCTTGCCTTCCCCTTGCTGACTCTGATGATCGCTTCCGGAGCGTACTGGGCGAATCAGACCTGGGGCTCGTATTGGAGCTGGGATCCGAAAGAAACCTGGGCCGCGATTACCTGGTTGGTGTACGCCGGCTATTTGCACATGCGTGTCACTCGCGGATGGCGGGGGCGTCGCGCCGCTTACTTCGCCATCATTGGCTTTGCGGTAGTGATGTTCACTTTCTTCGGGGTGACTTACCTGCTGCCGGGACTGCACGCATATGCCTAGCCCCACTCCATCCGCGGCGAACCTAACTGGGCCTTTGGCAGAACCCGTTCAACCGACTGCCGCGGCCAGACAGCGTCCGGCTGGGCTGGCCGGAAGCGAGCGCACAATGTCCGCAACTTCTTCGTCCGCAGCTTCGCCGTCTCCAGCTTCGCCGTACGCGGGTTCGTCCGCAACCTCGTCGCAAATGGAAGACTTCGAACTGAGTTCTGTACGCTTCAATTGGCAGCTCAAGGCACTTTTGCCGGTAGTGTTCGTACTGCTAGCAGGGCTGCTGCTTTTCCTGGTGGCGACCGTATCTCTGCGGGACCCAGTACGCCACACGGTGCTGATCGGCGCCGGCGCGGTCGCGGTCGCCATATGTGCAGTGTTGATTGTCGCGCTTGCCTATGTGATTCAGCGTCCCATGGTCGAATTGCAGGAGAAAATTGCGCTGGTGAGTGACGGCAACCTGGACGTCGCGGTCAGCTTCTCACGGCGCCACGATGAAATCGGAAACCTCGGCCGCAACTTCAACCACATGATGCAGCAGTTGCGGGAGAGCCGGGAAGAGATTGAGCGCCTGCATCGCACGCAAGTGTCTCGCGCCGAACACCTGGCGACGCTCGGCGAGTTGGCTGCAGGCTTGGCCCACGAAATTCGCAACCCGCTGGCCGGAATCGCGGGCGTCATCGAAATCATCGGCCGCGATCTGCCTCCGACCAGTCCGGCGGTTGCGGTAGTGAAAGATGTTCGCCTGGAAATCGTGCAGATCAATCGCATATTGACCGATCTGCTGGAAACGGCGCGGCCTCACCGGCCGCAGGTTTGCCGGAGCAACCTCAACACCACCGTGGAACACGCCGTGATGCTGGCGCGCCAGCAGGTGCTCTCCAAACCAATCAAGATCGAGCTACAGAAAGCGCAAGATCTGCCGGAAGTCGAGCACGACAGCAGTCAGATTCACCAGGTGCTTCTGAATCTGCTCCTGAACGCTGTCCAGGCAATGGAGGGCGCGGGCACAGTGCTGGTCGAGATCGGTTCGCGGGACAATTGCGCCCGTGTGGTTGTCAGCGACAACGGGCGTGGCATTTCTCCTCAGCATCTGCCCAACATTTTCCGGCCTTTCTATACCACCAAGGGCAATGGCACCGGTCTCGGGCTCTCTCTCGCCCGCCGTATCGTGGAAGAACACCACGGCCGCATCGAAGTGAGCAGCGTGGTTGGAAAGGGAAGCAAGTTTGAGGTAGTGCTTCCGTTTTCGATGCCCGCCGCTGAGGTTGCGGTTTCCTAGGCGGGCATGTCTCCGGGCATGTCGAATGGAAAGGCGTGCTGCCTTGGCCAAGATCATTCGCGCGGCGCCGTGACGGACGGCACTCCAAGGACCTGGAAATACCCAGTAGCTCACGTCAAGTAATTGCAAAGTGATTGCAGAATTTGAGGAGTTTCGTGAGCCCGCACAACCTGGCGCGGCGTGCTTTACGAAGCAGTGAAGCTGATTTTCTCTCCCGATTCCGCCGCCCTCTTCAGGTCTTTGAGATTCCCCACGAGAATTCGGTTTTCATCATCGCGAAAGAAAAAGTTCGCTCCGTCACTGCCGGCGAATGTGCCAGCATAATTCTGTCCGGCAGTGGTCGTTGCCAGATAAATATCGTTCCACCCGAACCGACTGCTCTCAAGATGCGCGATCACTTTTGCCAGTGGTTGAATGCGCTCTGTGTCAGTGACCTCGTCCAGCAGACGCTCCATCATCGCCACATCCCCGTTCGCGGACAGGATGCTGGCCTGGATGAGACGCTCTTTGCTGACTGCCTCGAAATGAAGTTTGAATCCCAAGCTGTCAGCTAGTTGGCGCGCCAACTGCCGTTGCACCCGGCCATTTCCTTCTCTGAACGGATGGATACGATTTATCTCGGAGAGGAAAACTGCCACTTTGTGCGAAAATTCTCTTCGCTGCAACCCTTCGAGAAAATATTCGTCGGCCAACTGATCAAATACTTTGGCCAACTCCCGTTCGATCAACTCCGGAGCCGTAAATCTCGTGACTCGGCCACCGTGAGCGTAATCACCTTTTGCCAGCGGGATCGTCCGGAATTGCCCCGCCCACTCGTAAACGTCCCGAAAAAGGTACGAATGGATCGCTTTGAGATGTTCCGAATCGAAGTTGCCCTTTAGGGGATTGAGTTGAAGCAGAATTGAACGCGCTGAAACTGCGTTCGCTTCCGCGCGGTCAAGCGATTCTTGATCGGTGAGGCCAAATTTGTTTCGCAGAATTCCAGATTGAGGATCGATGTAAGGATCGCTCATCGAGCGAGGATAGCATTCAACAACTGTTCGCAGGTCAGGTCACCCTGGATAAACCGTTCGAAAAGGAGCCGCACATCGGCCGTGGGAGCGAGACCCTCCAGACGGAGGTCCGCGACAGCGTTCTCGACGGCTTCGCGCCGGAGGAGGCTTTCGGAGACTGCTATTGTCCTAGGCGCTGCTGCCGTTGACATGGGATAAGTATATCACGCATGTCCGAAAATTCGACCCGCGTTTTGCGGTACCCAAAGCTAGTAACATATTGTTCATCAACGAGTTACGAGGAGATCCCGTCGCAACGCGGGCGTTTCTCTACCGGCTCAACACGGGCAGGCGCGATCCTGGAGAATGGAGGTAAGCGCGGGTGCGTTGACATTTGCGTCAACGGGAAAATTTTCGCCATTGACGATGAAAATGAGTGTGATTTTCAAGCTGCGGGTGGGCGACACGCTGCTGGTTCTGGCCAAAGTCCTTGGCCACGTCCTTCTCGATTCCTCCCTTTGAATCATTGGTTCCGAGAAACCCATAGGCATTCTCCGCCGTGGCACCACCCTCGCAGTAGATCGCGGCGCAAGTCATCCGTGAGTTTTTCACTCCGGGAATAGCGACCCGTGAGACGTTACTTCTTGCATTAGGGGTTCTCCCTTGCGCTGGTGGAGGCGGAGATTTGGTTAGAGGCTCTAAGTTTCTTCCGGGGGCAAATCGAAGTTGACCAGGTCTCCGCGGAAGCCGCGCGTCTTCCAGGCGCCGAAGGCGATGCCCGCTGCCATCCAGATGCTGCCGGCAATCTTCGCGGGAGTGCTGAGGCTTACCCAGAGCAACAAGCAGATCACGAAGCCAAGTACCGGCGGCACGACGAACGGCAGCGTCCACTTTTGGTCGCGCACCACATAGCGCACGAAAGCGGCGGCATTCACGCCCATGAAAGCGATGAGCGCGCCGAAATTGAGCATCTCAGCGCCCAGGCCGTAACTCATCACGAATGCGCCAATCAGCGCAATTGCACCGACAAACAATACGTTATTTCGCGGCACTCGATGCTTCGCGTCGACCACCCCGAAGAACGATTTCGGAAGCGCGTTGCTTCGCCCCATCCCAAAAAGCAGGCGGGCAGCGCCGATCTGCGCGCCCATACCCGAACCGAAGTTGGCGACGAGCAAGGTGAACCCGATAATGCCGAACATCGGCTTCCAGGCGCGGCCTGCGACGTGCACGAAGGCGGTGTCGACGTCTGGAAAAGGCTGCGATGCCGGCCAGATCAACTGCGCGGCGTAGACCTCAACCGCTGACAGAAGGCCAATCACGAGGCAGGTCAGCACCGTGGCCAGCAGAATATTGCGGCGCGGGTTCTCCGCTTCTTCCGAGAGCGTGGAGATGCCGTCGAAGCCGATGTAGGTGAGCACGGCGATGGAGGTTCCTCCGAGCACGGCCTTCGTGTTCCACAGGCTCGGGTCGTAGAAAGGGCGCGTGTAGAAGCCTGCGCCGTCGTGCGGATGCCCGAAAACGTAGCGCGCCGCGACCACAAAGAAAATTGCGATCACCACTCCCATCGCCGCTGCCAGCGCCGAGTTCACGCGCGCCGAAGTTTTTACTCCCTGAATATTCAGCAGCGTAAACGCCAGCGCAAAGAAGACAGCCCACGCCCAGTAGGGCACGCCGGGAGCAAACACGTGCGCCTGCTGGCTGCACCAGATGGTGCAGATAATCGGATTGAGCATGTAGTCCATTACCATGCTCCAGCCGGTGACGTAACCAAGCGCGGGATTGATTTCCTGTCCGACATAGGTGAAGGCCGAGCCCGCGCTGGGATAGGCGCGCGCCATGCGGCCATAGCTGATGGCGGTGAACAGCATCGCCACCATCGCGATCAGGATCGTCGTGACCACGTGCCCATGTCCGCGGTCGCTGAGCACCCCGAACACCGACATGGGGGCGACTGGCTGAATCACAATGACGCCGTACAGAATCAGGTCCCAGAGGGTGAGCGAGCGCCGCAGGCGCAGCGCGCCAGCAGGCGGGTTGGCGGCGGGAGAACTCATTTCTCGATCTCAAAATAAACCCAATTATCCTGCAGAGATAACGGGATTCGGGGGTCCGGTCACTGTGGCTCCTAGGGACGCTGCGAACTGACCTCGAGCAGCAGATGATCCTTGAATTCTGCTGACATTTTCGCCACGCCATTGGCCGCCGCGTCTACCGCGCCAAGGTCCTTTCCCTCGCCGTAGTCACTCACCCAATACTTCCCGGGCTTCAGTCCGCGCAGTTCGACTTCGCCTTTCCAGTGGGACGAGGTGAAGAATGCGTAATACATTTTGTTGTCTTTCGCGATGGCATATCCCTCGGGCGCGTCGTAACCGGTCACGTAAAGGTCCCTGAACTCTCCCTTGGAGAGCATTTTCTGGTTGTACAAGCCGATCCATTTCTTCCAGCGCTCTTCCTTCGCCGCGGTCAGATTGACGTCCTTGAATTTCGGGCCGGGATCGGGCCAGACGAATTTCGTCCCCACCACGCCTCCGGCTCCAATCGTAGAAGCAAAATCGTCGCCGTGTTCTCTCCAGTCGTTGCCCACTTTTGTCATCGCGGAAAGTTCGACGTGATCGCCGTAGACCGCCGATTCCGGTCCGAGCAATGCCTTGTACATTTTGATTCGTCGCCGCACTTGCACAGCCCCCACCGGGTCGGCCGTTACTGCCTGGTCGATAAACGGTAACCAGGCGAGTGATGGCGGCGTGCCGCACGGACAGGCCTGCGTCACGCTCTGCGGCTTCAGTGCGCGCGTCGTCTGAAAAATTTCCTTGTACACATCCCCCATCGCATTCACCGAATCCTGCGGCGACTTGTGATGGTGCGCCGGGTTGTAGCAGGCAGGAACGCTGTAAATATTGTCGAGCTTGCTGCCGTCGAATTCCCAGTCGCGAATGAATCTTTCCGTAAGTTGCTTGTGATACGCCCGCACCTCCGGCACTGCCGGACATAGTGCAGCCAGCCCGCGAGTCATGTGCGCATGCTTGCCATTCTTGTCCAGGATCAGCCACTCGGGATGCTCCTGCACGACTTTCGAAACTACGTACTTGTGCGACTCGTACTTTCCCTCGCCATCCTCGACCCCCAGCGGCAGCCACCACAACTGCGCCAGCATGCCTTCCTTGTGGAAGGCGTCCGTCATCTTCTTGATGGAGTCTCCGGGAAAAGTATCCGGGCGCGGATTCCAGTCGCCATAGACGTCGAACCAGCGATCGTCGAGCGTAACCCACTTGATGCCCATCTCCTTCAGCTTCGGAACCGTGCCCAGCATCTGCGCCGGTGTTACGTCGGCTTCGTATCCCCAGCCGCACCAGCTCACGTTGTAGGCTTCGCTCGACGGCTTCGGCAGTTCCCAGCCTTCTTTCTGCAGCACGCTTGACCAGATCCGCAGCGGCTCAAAGAAGTCGCCCGCAAAGACTGAAACGAAACTGCGCGGAGTGGAGTACGTCTCGCCTGGCTTCAGCGTGATGTTCGCGGTGTAGTCCACCTCGGTATTCACGCTTCCATCGGCTGCGACCTTTGCCGGGACGGCCGCGGAAATCGGAATCGTCTCCACGTGCCCGACCGCCTCGCCGACTTGCTTCGTCCAAAAAGCTACCACCGGGATCCCGCCACCATAGCCCCCTTTGACCATTTCTCCCATGACGTTGGGCTGGGAAAAAGCCGGCGTCAGCTTTACGACATCGTCTTTTCCCCACTCATAGCTCGCACCATGAAAAGACCACATCTCCCAGGGCTGCGTCTTCGCGTCGGCCAGGCGTGCGTTCAACCGGCGCCGCTGATTCACGCTTTTTTCGATGACAACATCGCTCGCGCCAGTGTTCTTGTATTCCACCGTGCTTAGCAAAATGTTTGGGAACTTATCATAGACTTCGAGCGCTAGAACCCGCTGCAAGTCGGTTCCGGATGGCCCCAGCGGACGCGCCGGAATTTCCACCCGCTTGCCGACTCCCATCTTCCCGATCGCTTCATGCACCTCGGCCTGCTGGAAGTCGAGCGTGAAGTGCACATCCTTGCCCGCGACCCGCACAAGATCGCTGTCCGAGGGAGCGCCGACGTTGGGTTCGTCCAACGAAAGCTTCTTGCCGTCCTTTTTCTGTCCATCAGGCAGCAGAAACGCTTGCACATAACCATCCGGTGTCACCTGAAACTCGGCGGCGCCCGTCGTCAGCGTCACCGGTCCGCCTGATTTCACGTCCACGTTAATCGCGGAAGGCTGGGAGGGTTCTGGCTTGTGGGTTTCGGTTGTCAGAGGCGACTTCGGCAACTTCGAGCAAACCGTCAGCAGGAGGATGAGACCGAGCGTGATACAGAGCAGCGCAACCCCGTTTTTTCGGTCGATCATGAGTAACCTCCATCTTTACTCTTGTTCTGAGCCCCCCAAAAATCGCAGTTGACAAAAGCTATAAAACGAAAGTAAAAGTAATGGTTCGTAATATTACACCGAAAGCTCGTTGTCCCGACACCCGAACTTTCGCCGGGCCCAACCAAGCCGCTTGCGAACATTCGGGTTAGCGTCCAGGAGCGTCGCCATGCCTACCCCTTTTCTTCGCCTGCGAACTCTCTCGGCCCTGTTTTTTTCTATATTCCTGACGCTGGCCACGCCGCTATGGGCACAAAAAGATGCCGGAGCCATTGTAGGCCTGGTCCGTGACCCGAGCGGTGCGGTGGTCACGGGCGCCAAAGTGACTGTGACCGACGTCGATCGCGGCATTCATTCAATCGTCTCTACCAATGATGAGGGGCAATATGTCGCCAGCCCGCTCAGGATCGGCCGTTATAGCGTCACCGTCGAGAAGCAGGGATTTAGGAAGGCCGTTGCTGGCCCGGTGCAAGTGAACATCCAGGATCGCGTCGGCGTGGATCTGACCCTTCAGCCTGGCATGGCAACGGAAGTCGTCACGGTCACCGGGCAACGTCCGCAGCTCGAAACCGGAACCTCCGAACTGGGCCAGGTGGTGGACAGCCGGACCATCAACGCGCTTCCTTTGAACGGACGCAACTACGCCCAACTCGCTCTGCTCGGCGTCGGCGTCGCTGCCGCCGAGCCCGGATCGCGCGTCGAAACCACTTACGGCTTCAGCGCCAACGGCGCCCGCTCTTTGCAAAATAATTTCCTGCTCGACGGCATCGACAACAATGCGAATCTGGGCGACGTCCTCAACGGCGCCGCTTATGTGGTTCAACCCGCGGTGGACGCCATCGCCGAGTTCAAAGTCGAGACCAATTCCTACAGCGCGGAATTCGGCCGCGGCAACGGCGCCATCATGAACGCCGTCATCAAGTCTGGCACCAACCAGATCCACGGCGATGTGTGGGAGTTTCTGCGCAACGATAAAGTGGATGCTAACAATTACTTCGACATCTTCGGTAAACAGCCCTACAAGCAGAACCAGTTCGGCTTTACGCTGGGCGGGCCCATCATCAAGAACAAATTGTTCTTTTTCGGAGACTACGAAGGCCTCCGCATTCGCCAAGCGCTGCCGCAACTGTCCACGGTTCCCACACCCGCCGAGGTGGGCGGAGATTTCTCCGCGTTTCTCCCCGCGGTCCTGAATTCGACTACCGCGACAGGGTTTCTGGATTGCAGGGGCAACCCCACGTATCCGGGAGAGATCTTTGATCCGACCCAGGCGGAAACTAGTTCGCCATACAATGGCGGACCCTGCAGTTTGCCCATCGGCACCACCGGCCCCAACTACACCGGGACCCCAACCAACAAATTCACCAACCCTGGTGGCACGGGCACCGCCATCGACCCGCTCGGCCAGGAACTGGCTAATTTGTTTCCCTCGCCTAATGTCAACATCAGCACTCTGCAGGCCGCTGGCAACTACCTGGCCGATCCCAAACGCAGCGAAACGGAGAACAAGTTCGACATTCGCATCGACTACACCCTTAGCAACAAGGATAATTTTTTCTCTCGCTACAGTTACGGCAACGACAGTAATTTCCTTCCGTCACCGTTCAACAACGTGCTCGACGGTGGCAGCTTTCAGGACGGCTACAGCCAAAACGTAGCCCAGGGCCTGGCTGCCAGTGAGATACACTCTTTTCGCAACAACCTGATCAACGAATTTCGCTTCGGCCTTAATCACCTCAACTCCCATCGCTACAATCTGTATTCCAACGTCAATGTCTCGCAACAAATCCCCGGCGGGATTCCCTTTCCGGGAGTTCCCTTCGAAGCGGGCGAGAACATTGGTGGCCTGCCTTCGATCACCTACGGTGATGGCACCACGAACATTGGCGCCTCGGAATTCCTGCCCGCCGTCGAACACCAGAACAGCTACGTCTTCACCGACAATCTGAGCTGGACCCGCGGCCGCCACGCCGCGAAATTCGGCGGCGAACTGCGCTTCGAACAGTTCACCATACTCGAGCCGGCCGCTCCGCGTGGCTACATGGACTTCGGCGGCAACTTTCTAATCAACGACAATCTCGCCGACCCCGGCACCGGTGGCGAGGCCTTCGCCTCTTTCATGCAGGGCATTCCCGACGGCGGATCCATCACCAGTGTGGCCCCCAACGTCGATTATCGCCGCCAGATTTACGCGGTCTATGCTCTCGACGACTTTAAAGTAACTCCGCGGCTCACCCTCAACCTGGGCCTCCGCTACGAACTCTTCACTACCATCAAAGAAGCCAATGACCACCAGGGCAACTTCGATTTCAACTCGCTCTCGCTGATCGTTCCCAAAGGACAAAACGCGCAATTGACGCCCACGCTCGGCACCGAGCTCGCCATTCAGAATAATGGTTCTCGCGGACTCATCCGTCCCGATCGCAATAATTTCGCGCCCCGCATTGGACTGGTTTACCAACTGTCCAACAGGCTCGTCCTCCGCAGCGGCTATGGCATTTTCTATGGCGGGCAGGAAAACGGCCCCTTCTCCAACCCGAGCCCCGGCTTCAATCCTCCGTTCTTGTCTTCGGAGGCATATAACACTCCCTGTATAGCGCCATCCGCAAGTTCTGCGCAGGATTGCTCGATCTCGGCCGTGAACAACGGCGGCTTGGCGCTCAACCAGCTCCAGGCGGGCTTTCCCAACAATAGTCTCACCGGCAAAAGCCCGCTCAGCGACCCGAACGCGCCCGAACTCTACTCGCTCGATCCGCATCTGGTCACGCCCTACACGCAGGAGTGGCACCTTGGAATCGAATACCAGTTACCCGCTGACAACGTTCTAGAAGTTTCCTACGCCGGCTCCCGCGGATTGAAGCTCTTCGCTTTCTACAACGGCAATCAAGCCGTTCCCGTCTTGGGGACTGACTCGCTGCCCACGGCGCCGCGGCGTCCTGCCAACGACGAAGCGCCCGGCGCCTCCGGCCCCTGTACGCTGGCGGACGGAGGAATAAACTGCAATCCTGCACTCGATGTCGCCATCCCCACCTTCCGCTCGAATGCGCAATCGAATTACAACTCGCTGCAGGTTCGCCTGGAGAAGCGCTACTCTCACGGACTCCAGTACGAAGCGGCGTACACCTGGGCGCACGCCCTCGACAACGCTTCGAGCGCCGACCTGGGATCGGTGAACAACGGCGATTTCCGCGACCAGCGCTACCCCAACGCCGAATACGGCAATGCCGACTTCGACGTGCGCCACCGCTTCGTTTTCAGTTACGTCTATGACTTACCCTTCGGTCGTGGACGTCTGTTCGCCAAAAATGTTTCCGGGTTCGTGAACCAGATTCTCGGCAACTGGCAAATGGCTGGCGTCTTCTCCGCCGCCACCGGCAATTACTACACCGCCACCGACATCACCAATGTCTCAGGCAGCGACCCCGGCGGTAACGTCGCCGTCTATAGCTCACGGCCCGCTCGAGTCGGGAATCCCAACGCCAAGCCTTGCATTCCAGGAACGCTGTTCAACACCTGCGCTTTTGCGGACGACGGCACCATCCCTGGAATTATCCCGCTGGGAACATTCGGCAACGCCGGACGCAACATCATCGAAGGCCCGGGATACAAAACCTGGGACACTTCTCTGGTCAAACAGTTTCCGATACGCGAGCAAATGCATCTCGAATTCCGCGCGGAATTCTTCAACATACTCAACCATGTGAATTTTTTGTTCGGACAGTTTGGCGCGATCAGCGCCGAGCCCACGCCCTTGGAGCTTGGTCAGACTGGGTTCGGATACCCGCTGGCAGCGCGCGCGCCGCGACAGATCCAATTTGCGCTGAAGCTTTACTTCTGAACCCGCTTTCGAGTCGACTGATGCGATCAAACGGTCTGCTTAACGAAGAACGCCGCCGCGAAATCCTTGGGGTCCTGCACCGCGATGGGCGCGTGCTCGTCAAGGATCTGGCGCGGCATTTCCGTATTTCGCAGATCACGATCCGCAAAGATCTAGAGTTTCTCGACGGCCGGGGGGTCATCCAGCGCACTCACGGCGGCGCTCTGCCCGTACCAACAGGCGCGCTGCTCGATCCGACGCTGCGCGAGAAAGAGAAACTCCACCGCAAGCAGAAGATGCAGATTGCCCAGGCTGCAGCCCGCTTAGTCGAAGAAGGTCAGTCCGTGCTGCTCGATTCCGGAACAACAACGACGGCCATTGCGCGCGCCCTGAAAGACATGGGGCAGCTCACCGTGATCACGAACGCGATCAACATCGCGGCCGAACTGGCGGGCACGCACATCGAAGTAATCCTTACCGGAGGCATGCTGCGCAAGAACTCGTTTTCTCTGGTCGGTCCTCTGGCCGAGCGGACCCTGCGCCAACTCAGCGCTGATATCTTGTTTCTCGGCGTCGATGGCTTCGACACTGAGGCCGGCCTTTTCACCCCGAATTTATTGGAGTCGGAAGTAAACCGGGCGATGGTCGAAATTGCCCGCAGGACAATCGCGGTTTGCGACTCAAGCAAGTTCGGGCGTCGCAGCCTGTGCAACATTATGCCGGTCACGAGGGTGCATGAAGTAATTACCGACAAGCAGATCCCGAAATCAGATTTACACGCGCTGAAAGAGGCCGGAGTAAAAGTCACGTTGGTGTGAGCGGAGTCAAACAGAGCCAATGAAATCGGCTGCAATAACGGAGCAAGGCCAGCGCACGCTGAGCGAGATTTTTTCTCAGCCCCAGTGCTGGAGAGCGTGTCTGGCAAAGCTCGCGATCAGCGCGGAACTTCGTGCGGCCGTTCAAATGGCGCGACCCGGAGCGGAGTGGGTCTTTGTAGGCTGTGGAACGAGTTACTATCTTGCGCAGGCCGCCGCATCGAGCTTCAACTATCTGAATCTGCCCGCGCGGGCCGTCCCCGCTTCGGAGCTCCTGATGTATCCAGGACTAATTCTGCACACCGGACGGGACTATGTTCCAGTGGTGATTTCACGCTCCGGCCGTACCTCGGAGGCAGTCCGCGCCGCGCAGATGTTGGAGAAAGAGCACAATTTTCGCACCATCGCCGTCACCTGTGCTGGTGGCCAGCCGCTGGAGCCCGCATGCAGCGTCACGTTGAATCTTCTCGACGCCGATGAACAGAGCACGGTCATGACGCGATCGTTCACCTCTATGCTGCTGGCGCTGCAATACCTCGGAGCGATGGTCTCAGGTAATAAAGTTTTTCCTCGCGCATTACTCGAGCTCCCGCAACAAGTCGAACCCCTTATGAAAGACATTCCGCCGCGGCTGCGGTTGTTTGTCGAGTCTCGCAGTTTTTCGGATTTTGTCTTCCTGGCGCAAGGCCCACTGTTCAGCATTGCCTCGGAGTGCATGTTGAAGGTGACCGAATCATCGTGCTCCTATGCCCAGGTATTTCACTCGCTGGAGTTCCGTCACGGCCCGAAATCGATTGCAGGTCCGCAGATGCTGATCACGTTCGTTATGTCGGAAACCTCTTACGACGCGGAAGTCGAATTGCTCGAGGAAATGAAAGCTCTCGGCGCGGCCACCATGGTGATTGCGAATCGCGTCGATAACCGGGCTCAGCGTGCCGCTGACTTCGCCATCGAACTTGGTCTCCAGTCGCCCGAGTACGCGCGCCCCGCGGCTTTCGCGATTTGGGGTCAACTGTACGGGGTTTACTACGGGCTCAAAAAGGGCCTCAATCCCGACTCGCCAAAAAACTTGACTCGTGTGGTCGAACTCGCGGACGGCCGCTAGAACCAGCAGTTCCTAACTGGCAGTCAACCAACAGGCCTGCTCCATGTCCAAGCTGGATATCACGATCGCCGGGGAGATCAATCTTGACCTGATCCTCTACGGTTTGCCTGAACACATGCCCACGGAACGCGAGCTGCTGGCCAGCGACTTTGCCATCACGTTAGGCAGTTCCTCGGCCATCCTGGCGCATAATCTCGCCGCTCTAGGCAGCCGCGTGGGGTTCGTCACCAAGGTTGGCGATGACTCTTTCGGAGCCCTCGCGGTGGAACGACTGCGTGAACGCGGTGTGGACCTGGCGGGCATCGCGCATGGCGCGAAGTCCGGCGTGACGCTCATTCTGCCCCACGGACCCGAGCGCCACATCCTGACGTATCCGGGCACAATCTCCGAGCTGTGCTTCGAGGATCTCGACCTTGATTATCTGGCATCGGCGCGCCACTTTCATATGTCGTCGCTGTTCTTGCAGCGTGAACTGTTGCCACGTGTGCCAGAACTTTTTCGGCGGATGAAGTCCGCCGGCCTGACCACCTCGCTCGACACCAACGACGATCCCGAGGATCGCTGGGACAGCGTCCTTGAAATCCTGCCTCACGTGGACATCCTGCTGCCGAACGAACGCGAAGCGATGAAGATGTCCCGGGCTGACGACTTGGAAACCGCGCTTTCGCGGTTGGCACAAATGGTGGAAACCATCGTGGTCAAAATGGGCGCAAGTGGAGCCCTTGCTATTCGGAATGGGCGCCGATTCAGCGCACCCGCCGTGCCGGTAATGGTCATCGATTCGATTGGCGCAGGTGACAGCTTCGACGCCGGGTTCCTCCACCAATTTCTCCGAGGGGCGGATCTCACGACGTGCTTGGCCTACGGAAACCGGTGCGGAGCATTCTCCGCCACCGGCTGTGGCGGTACGGAAGCGTTTCGCGACACAGCCCGAATGCAAGAACTTCTTGGATAGCCGCAGGAACATTCCCCATTTTGGCGCTGTCAACGAGAAAACTATCCGAGCAGCCCGTTCGCACTAGAGACGGGGATTAGCCACCTGCGACAGAGAGCCAACGTCGCGGTGGGAAGTTCAGTGTGGATGTGGTGGCGGTTCTTGGTTTTTTCTGCTAGCGCTGATGCGACGGCAATTGCTCAACCGCGAACCGAGGTGACAGATCGAGGTTTCACTTACAAAATGCAGTTACTGGAGGACGGTTGGGGCACAATCCAGCGCTTGTGCCCCTCCGCGGAACTCTCGACGACACGCTCCTTGCCACCTGGCATCCGGACACCCTGGACTTGAAGATCCAGTTCACATCGGAAATCAGCCGCTTCTACTGGGACGCTTATCAGAATCAGACTGACAAGATTCGTGTGCAAAACCACAGGGACGAAATTATTGACATCAACGGGCGATCTTTGGAGCACGCTTTCTTTCGGCATCGAGGTGAACCTCGTTGCCGAGTCAGCGCGTAGTAGAAGGAAAGGAAGGGAAGCAGGCAATTTGGGCTAGTCCAGAATCTTCGTCGCGTGCGGGGGCGAGGTGATTTTTTTCACATTGACGCGAACAGGGATTGAGGGGACAATAGACGCCGTTTTTGGGATCAAGAGGGAAATTCCGGCTAAGCGGGCATGGCAACGCGTCAGCAGATTCCACTGGCCGCAAGAATCCACAATGCGAAATTAAGAAATTAAGTCCGAAGACGGACTGGACGCCAGAATCCACTGATTATAGCGATAGGACGAAAGGACGGAGACGATGAACTCCCGGAGCACAGGTTTCCTGTATCAGGCCATGCGCCAGATGATGGCGCTCATGCTTTCTTTGCTGATAATTCCGGCAACACAATTTGATCTGTTTGCGCAAGCGCCCGCGGCCGGTGCGTACGTCGAGCTGAACGCGGAGCAACTGGATCAGCTCGTGGCCCCGATTGCTCTCGATCCGGACTCGCTGGTCGCCCAAATATTGACTGGCGCCACGTATCCGGACCAGATTGCCGCGGCAGACACCTGGCTGAACCAGAACATGGGACTGCCCCCGGATCAGCGCGCGGCCGGGGCGAACGCAATGGATTGGGACCCGGCTATCAAAGGCCTCACGGCGTTTCCCTCTGTGCTCGACAATCTGGCGAAGAACACTGCCTGGACGGCGCAGCTAGGCAACGCCTATTACAACCAGCCCGGAGACGTCATGAACGCTGTCCAGGCCATGCGGTTGCAGGCGCAACAGTCGAACGTGTTAGTTACGAACGCGCAAGAGCGTGTGGTGGTAGACGCCGGCGTGATCGATATTGTGCCGGTCAATCCGGCGGTGGTTTACGTTCCCTATTACGATCCCTGGCGCGTCTGGGGAGGGTTCGTTGTCGCCTACCCTGGCTGGGTTGCGCTGCCGCCTCCGCCCGGCATTGTGTGGGGAGCCGGAATTGGCTTCGCTGCGGGAATCTCGCTTGGGGTCTATGCGGGCTTTGGCTGGGGTTTCGGCGCGTGGGCGCCGGCCTGGGGCGGCGGGACTGTGATGTTTGGTGGCGACACTTACATTTCGAACAGCAGGTCGGTCTACAATCATGGTCATTTTGGCGGTCACGACCGGGGCGCGTTCGAACACGGTGGTCGCGGCGTCCCGGGAGGCTTTCATGCCCACGCTCATGCGGGGGCTGCTCGGGAGGCCGCTGCTCATGCGGGCCACGGGCCGGGCGGTGGTCATGGGGCGGGTGGAAGCCATTCGGCGTACGGGAGCCATGGAGCTGCCGGTGGCCATGGAGCCGCCGGTAGCCATTCGGCGTCCGCTGGCCATGGAGCCGCCGGGGGTCATGGAGCGTACGGGAGCCATGGAGCGTCAGCGAGTCATGGAGCTAGCCATTCGGCGTCCGCCGGGCATGGGGCGCCCGCTAGTCACGGAGGGTCTGCTAGTCACGGAGGGTCCGCTAGCCACGGAGCGTCCGCTAGCCATGGAGCACCCGCCAGTCATGGAGGGTCCGCCAGCCACGGAGCGCCGGCTAGTCATGGAGCGTCTGCTAGCCATGGAGCACCCGCCAGCCATGGAGGGTCCGCCAGCCACGGAGCGCCGGCTAGTCATGGAGCGTCTGCTAGCCATGGAGCACCCGCCAGTCACGGAGGGTCCGCCAGCCATGGAGCACCCGCTAGCCATGGAGCTTCCGCTGGTCATGGAGCACCCGCTAGCCATGGCGCATCCGCTAGCCATGGAGCGTCCGGTGGCCATGGGGCACCCGCTGGTCACTTCGGTGGTGGTGGTCACCCATCGGGCGGTGGTAAGAAAGGCAAGGGGTAGCGCAGGGGGAGGCGTCGCCAATTGGTAATGAGTTTCCCGCTTGAAGCACTCGAATGATTCGGGTCATGACGAAACAATTCAGGTCATGACGATCAACGGCATCGGACTGTGTCGCCGCGCTGCGGCAAGAAATCCAGGGAGTGCGGGGCCAGACTCAAGCGCGAGCTGAATGGGGGGTAGAGCCGCGCGTGAGCTTTGGCTATCTTGTCTCCTATGCGTCGAAAGTCAAGCAGGTCCTGTCGGCGAAGTCGCCTTTGCCGCACGAGTTGTAGTGTTCGTACAAGGTGGGATTCATATACTCTCCCGGGAATCCACGCTGATACCAGACCGTGCAAGTGTCTAAACATGGGTTCGTTGGATGAGTTTCTTGGTGCGTCTGGCAACGGAGTGCGGCAATGAATAGAAAGACAATCATCGTAATTGGACTTGCAGCGGCCGTCGTTGCTGCGGCTCTGGTCTTCGACGGAGTGTCACGCCGCCGCGCCGCGATCAGCGTCCCAGCAACTTCGCAAAATCCCATGACGACGCCACCCGTGGGCGGGCCAGCGAAACCAGACGCTGGGACCGAAGTCCCGCCAGCCGTTCCTCCTGCCGACACTACGGCAGCAACACAGCCCGACACAAATCCAGGTCCGGCAGCCGGTGCCGAGGCGCCAACCGACGATAATGCAGCCCCTGCGGCATCAGCACTTGTTGTTCCCGCTGGGACCACGCTGACCGTTCGCCTCGTCCAAGAGCTCGGCTCTAAGACGAGCGCGGCGGGCCAAAGCTTTTCGGCCACGTTGGATCGGGATGTCGTCGTCGGCGGTCAGACCGCGATTGCCGCGGGCGCGGGTGTCACGGGGAAGGTCGTATTCGCCAGACCAGTTGGTGCGCTGGCAGGCGAAGCCAGTCTGCAACTCAAACTAGTGTCATGAGTCATAAATAAGTTGAATAAGTGTCGGTTTTCCTGCGTCTAAGGTACAAGGGAGGTGCCGATGGCGCTGGGAAGACCGATTCCGCCTTTGCAATTGAGCCGAGAAGAACGCGAAACCCTGGAACGTTGGGTGCGTCGTCCGAGTTCGGCGCAAGCCCTGTGCCTGCGGGCCCGCATCGTGCTGGCCTGTGCGCAAGGAGAAAACAACACCCGGGTGGCGCAACACATGCACGTGAGCAAACCTACGGTGGGCAAATGGCGTGGCCGGTTCGTGGCGCGGCGCCTCGATGGCCTGCTCGACGAACCGCGCCCGGGAGCACCGCGCCAGATCAGCGACGCTGCGGTGGAGCGCGTGCTGACGTTGACTCTGGAAAAGCGTCCGCCGGACGCCACCCACTGGTCCACCCGCTCCATGGCCCAGCGCAGCGGCTTGAGCCAGAGCGCGGTGAGCCGCATCTGGCGTGCGTTTGCTTTGCAACCGCACCGGGCCGAGACGTTCCAGCTCTCCAAGGACCCGCTGTTCATTGAAAAAGTGCGGGACATCGTGGGCCTGTACCTGCATCCGCCCGACCAAGCGTTGGTGTTGTGCGCCGATGAAAAGACGCAGATCCAGGCGCTGGACCGTTCGCAGCCACTGCTGCCCATGCGTCCGGGGCAGGCCGAGCGGCGCACGCATGATTACCTGCGGCATGGCACCACCTCGCTGTTCGCGGCCTTGGAAGTAAAGAGTGGACGCGTGCTGGGGGACATGCATGCCCGCCATCGCTCCCTCGAGTTCCGCAAGTTCTTGGACCGCATCGACCGGGCGGTGCCGGAGGGGCTGGAGGTGCATTTGATTCTGGACAACTACGGCACGCACAAAACCCCGCGGATTCATCGCTGGCTGGCCCGGCATCCCCGTTTCCATCTGCACTTCACGCCCACGGGAGCTTCCTGGCTCAATCTGGTGGAACGCTGGTTCGCGGCCCTGACGGAGAAACAGATTCGGCGGGGCGTGCACCGCTCCACGCGGGAACTGGAGGATGCCATTCGTCACTACATCGAGATCAGCAATGAGCACGCGAAACCCTTTGTGTGGACCAAGACGGCCGACGAAATCCTGGCTTCTGTGGCCCGCTTTTGTAAACGCATTTCTGACTCAGTACACTAGTTTCGGTGAATGTTAACGACGCGAATTTGCCGGTTGCGACTGCCGTCCGGAGTTTTGGTCCCACGATCAAAGGCAAAAACAAGGTCGGCAAGTTCTTCAAGGGTCTGGCTAAGCGCTCGGTGGGCGAGGAGCGTGAGGTAGTCCTCGATGACCAGACCGCTTACAGCTTCACTTTGCGGCGGTCGCTGCAAATCCAGTAGATGCGGGCGGGCGCTTCCGCGTGCTGATCTGCCCGCGAATGAGCTCTACGCCGGACAGGCGGATCTGGTTCAGCGGACTTGATCTAAAGGTGGTAGTGGTGCAGTTTGAGAATTGCCATCCCTCAGCGGCTAGACAGTTTGCTGAAAAAGTGCTTTCGCAGACTAGCCTTCCCTCAGCGGCTGGAAGCCGCCGTTGATTCGGTTTGACTTACGGCACGAGTGGAACTCGTGCCCTTCCCGTTCCGGGCCAATTACGGAGTTTTTCAGCAAACTGTAAAGCCGCAATGGAAATACGACGCTTACGGCACGGCTGAAGCCGTGCCCTTTCAAAACCGACTGCATCACTACCTAAAGGTGGTAAAACTTGACCACTACCCCAAAAGGTCTGTTACTTGCCATGCGGACAGACTAGTTGGTGGACTAGTTGATATGAATCGCCCAACTACTGTCGGGGCCTTCGACGCAAAGACTCACCTCAATGGCCTGCTGAAGAGAGTCTCCGAGGGCGAGACGATACGGATCACGAGGCGGGGGATTCCGATCGCCAAACTCGTTCCCGCTGATGCCGGTGAGAAGGAGCAACCCGACAAACTGGTACAGGAGATTCGCGAACTGCGAAAGGGCGCAACTCTGGGAAAGATCACTATCCGCAGGTTGATCAATGAAGGCCGCCGCTATTAAGCGAATCGTTTTGGACGCATCCGTGGCCGTGGCCTGGTGCTTCGAGGACGAGAAGACGAGTTTTACAGAAGGAGTTCTCGATCTGCTGGCGGCTGGAACCGAGGTGCTCACACCTGCCATTTGGCCTTTCGAGGTTGCGAATGCGTTGCTCGTGGCAGAACGACGCAAGCGCATCACGCTGGTACAGGTTACGGCGCTGCTTCAGCGCATCGGGGAACTCCCCATTTTGGTTGATCCCATTCATCCCGGCACGGTTTTCAACCAAATCCTTTCGCTTGCACGTCAGACCGACCTAAGCGAATACGAAGCCGCTTATGTCGAACTAGCGTTGCGCAACGCGCTCCCCCTGGCCACGCTGGATCACAAGTTGCAACGGGCCGCTACCCGTGCCGGCACAACCTTGGTCATGCTCGACTGAGGTTTTATCGCCGAAGCGAGGGGATAGCAGGTGAGAGTTTCGTGCCGGTTAAAGCAGCGGCTCGTCCGCAATAGCCGTTCTTTTTGGCCTACGGAGAGGCCAGCAGAGCAAGTCGCTTCCATTCGTAGTAAATTAAACACGAATGCCTGTAGAGAAGATTATGGTGGTGGACGACGAGCACCTGGTGCGCTGGTCGCTCCGCCAGAAGTGCGAAGAGTGGGGCTACCAAGTGATCGAAGCTGATTCCGGGGAACCAGCGCTTAAGCTGGCGCAGCGGGAATCGCCCGATCTGGTTCTTCTCGACGTGCGCATGCCCGACATCAGCGGCATTGAAGTGCTCGATCAACTCAAGAAAAATGGCGATGCCCGCGCCGTCATCATGATCACGGCCGATCCGCAAATCGACGATGTCAAAGCCGCGCTCAAGCTCGGGGCTTACGACTTTGTGGGCAAGCCGATCGATTTCGATGAGCTGCACGTGACCATCAAGAACGCGCTCGAGGCCACGAGCTTGCGCACCGAAGTGCAGACCCTGCGAAGTGAGGTGCGCCGCGCATCCGGTTACAACAGCGTGGTGAGCGTCTCGCCCAAGATGACCGAGCTCATGAACTTCGTGCGCAAGGTGGCGGCCAGCGAGGCTACCACTATTTTGATTCAAGGTGAAAGCGGCACCGGCAAGGACCTCATCGCCAAAGCCATCCACTACGAAAGCTCCCGCCAGGAGAAACCCTTTGTCGCGATCAACTGCTCCGCCATTCCGGAGACGCTGATGGAAGCTGAGCTTTTCGGCCACGAAAAGGGCGCGTTCACCGATGCCAAGCAGATGAAGAAAGGGCTGTTCGAGGCTGCCGACGGAGGTACGCTGTTTCTCGACGAAATCGGCGAACTCTCTCCACTGCTGCAAGCGAAACTCTTGCGCGTGCTGGAAGACCAGGTCATCCGCCGCGTCGGAGGTGTCCGCGATATGCAGGTGGATGTACGAGTGATCGCAGCTTCCAATCGCGATCTGGAAAAGGCAGTGCGCGATGGTCAGTTTCGTCAGGATCTCTATTACCGGTTGGCCATTATTGCGATCTTTATCCCGCCCTTGCGGGAGCGAAAAGAAGACATTCTTCCTTTAGTGGACTTTTTCATCGAGCGCTACAACCGCAGATTCAAGAAGTCGATTCGTGGCATTACCGATGAGACCCGCCGTCTAATTTTCAGTCATAACTGGCCGGGCAATGTTCGCGAGCTCAAGAACACCATCGAGCGTGGCATGATACTCGAAGACGAGCCATTCCTGCGACCCGAGTATCTGCCGTTCTCCGTGGGGGAATCGGGCGGCCGCACTCTCTTTGAACGAACTTCGCCCGCCGACGGTGGGCAGATATTGCCCAATGGCCGCACCCTTCCCCGGCTTTATATTCCGGAGGGCGGAACGTCACTGGAAGAAGTGGAGCACGCCATGGTCGAGTTGGCCATGCGCCAAGCCAGCGGTAACCAGACCCACGCTGCCAAGCTGTTGGACATCAGCCGCGACGCTCTGCGTTACAAGTTAAAGAAATTTGGATTGATTCGCGGAGATGAAGAAGGCTCCCATGCTGGCTCGGTTGAGGAGCCGTGATCTGTACTCTTTTGGCTATCGGCTGCAGTGCGTCTTTCAGTGTGTGGTGCCAACAATCGCCTGTCCGGATGCTTGCAGGTGGAACAGCCGCTGCAACGCATTGGTCATCTGCTCCTGCTGCACCTTCTCGGGAAGTTCCTTGAGTTCACGGGCCAGGGATACTGCGATCCTCTGCGTTACCCGGGACATGATTGCTCTTAAGATTTCATCCTGGTCCTTGGAGAAGGGTCCTTTCTCTTGTCGAAAGAAATCCAGTTCTTGCTGGCCAAACTCGTCCAGCCGCAGGCGCAGTGCCACGACGGTCGGCACGCCACTCTCCGCCTGCAGCTTTCGACGGAAGCCTCGCGCCTCGTCCAGCAGAATCTTCTGTGCGGCGGCGACAGCAGTCTCGCGCTCGTCCGCATTGTGGTAGGGCACGTTTTCCAGGTCGTCAAGGTCATAGAGGAAAACGCCCTTGACGCTGCGCACCGCGGGGTCAACGTCCCGAGGCATCGCGATATCGGCGATCACGAGAGGCTGATTCTTGCGCCCGCGAACCTCGCGTTCCCGAATCATGATCTCGACTTCCTCGCGGCTGAGAATCGTGTGCGGAGAGGATGTCGAGCTGATGATGATGTCAGCCTCGGCCATATGCTTCCAGCGCTCCACCAACGGGATCGCAACCCCACCGAGTTTCGCCGCCAACTCAGCCGCGTGTTCGAAGGAGCGATTGACCACGCCGACGGAAGTGGCACCATGGTTAAGCAACTCACGGGCTGAGAGCTCACTCAACTGGCCCGCGCCCACCAGGAGCACTTTCTTGTTTTCAAGCGTGCCGAAAATCTGGAGTGCGAGTTCCACGGCGGCATAAGGAATCGAAACCGCCGCGCTACCGATGGCCGTTTCACTGCGCACGCGCTCAGAAACCGTGAGCGCCTTTTGCAACACTGCATCGAGGAATCGGCCCGATGCCCCTACCTTCTGCGCCTGCCTCCAAGCCTCTTTCACCTGGGAAACGACCTGCGGTTCGCCTACCACCATCGAGTCAAGGCTGGATGCTACCCGGAAGATATGGAGGAGCGAAGCTTCATCGAGCAAGCGGTAGAAGTGCTTCCATTCGCACAGCTTGAGTCCATAATCGGCGCCCAGCAGCCGCATCACAGAGTTGGCGGCCAGGGTGACATCGGTAGCCCACAGCCAAAACTCAGTGCGGTTGCAGGTGGCCATTACGATGACTTCTTCGATGCCTTCCGCCCTTGACAACCGCACCAAGGCTTCACAGCGCCGGTGTTCACTGATCCAGAAACGCTCCCGCACTGCCACCGGAGCAGTACGGTAGTTTAGGCCCACGACCATGAGAGTCGGTTCCATGTCTCCAGCTCCTAACCATCACTCGAAGAGCACACGGCGTGCCAAAGAAATTTCAGTACCAGAATGGGAAGCACTTGTTGTTTCAGTGGTTTAGCTAAGCTTCGGTGAGCAGGGAAGCGGCATTTATAAGGCGGGACTGAGGGATATCACGCTGGGTTCGTGTCTTTTGGCTCCCAAGGGCCTGTGACCACAGAGACACGGAGACGGGGGGAGGACTTCTTAGAATGCACAACTAACTGTGCTTTCACTGTGACTCCGTGTCTCTGTGGCAACAGGCCCTTTTGGCGGCAGGAAACGTGCCGTCTAGGGTGCGACTTCCGCCGGCGTAATGTCCTTCCCCTTTTTCAAACCTTTCGCCTGCGGTTGGTAAACGCAGAACGGCTCCTCATCGAGATAGTTACCGGTGGCAGCGTAGGCGCGCGCCCGGCAACCCATGCAAATGTTGCGGAACTCACAGCAGCCGCATTTCCCCTCCAGGTTGTTGGTATCGCGCAGTTGATTGAACACCACCGAATTCTCCCAGATGTCGGCGAACGACTGCTTCTTCAGGTCTCCGGCTAAGGCCGGCAAGTATCCACAGGGATAGACCTCGCCCTGATGAGAAATGAAGCACACTGCGGTTCCGGCCAAGCATCCCTTGGTCATGGCGTTCATGTCGGAAGGATGAGTTCCGGGGTGTCCCACTGGGCGTCCGATTCCCTGAGGCTTCAGTTCGATGCCGGTTGAGCCGGGCATCGCCATTTCCGTGGGACCAATACTTGGTGGATGCTGCGCTGCTTCGACCGATGGAGCAGCGTGAGCGGCTGCTGCCGCGGCCTCGGAACGATGCTCCTTAGCCCGCCGCTGGCGAACCACGCGGAAGTAGTGTGGCGCGCAGGTCGCCTTCATTTCGATGCCGCCTTCGAGCGAGCGATCGTAGAACCAGTTCAGCATCTGCTCGTACTCTTCCGGCGGAACCATTTGTTCGGCAGCGATATCGACGCCGCAACCTACCGGCACCAATAGGAATGTGTGCAGCGCGTCCGCTCCCAGCGACTTCGCCAATTCGAGCACCTGCGGAAGCTGATGGGCATTGTGGCGGGCAATCGTGGTGTTGATCTGCACCGACATTCCCAGATTCTTCAGATTACGGAAACCGGCAATGGCGGCATCGAATGCGCCGGGAATGCCGCGGAAAGTATCGTGAGTAAGCGCATCGGCGCCGTCCAGGCTAATAGCGACGCGCTGCACGCCGCTATCGACGATCATGCGCGCGACGTGCTTGGTAACCAGCGTGCCATTTGTGGCCAGCGCCACGCGCAGACCCTTGTCCGTGCCATAGCGCGCCAACTGGAAAATATCCGAACGGAAGAGCGGCTCGCCACCGCTCAGCACCAGGATGGGAGTGGACACGGTGACAATTTCATCGATGATATCGCGTGCAGATTGGGTGGAAAGGTCGGAGGGAGAACTCAGCTCGGTCGCGGTGGCCCGGCAATGGATGCAGCGCAGATTACACCCTTTGGTCAACTCCCAGAAAATCAATCGTGGCTTGTTTTGCTTTGCTTGTTTTGAATGCTGCCCGTTGCCGTTTAGCGAGGCCATGTGCGGTTTCCCTTCCTCCAGAACCGGGCTCTGACGCCCACCCTATGCGCAACAATAAGAGAGAACGAATCGCCCGGGCGGTGACAATCATCACGGGGAATTGTGATCTTGGTCACGAGACTTAAATCCTCTTGAATGGTGAGTTTTTGGGGCTGGGATCGAGGTTTCCGGAGGCGCATGGCAGTCATGCGTTACGCCTGCGCTCAGACAAGCCGCTGGTGCGGTGGGCGCGGCATTAGTTGTGGTTTGCGATCTCGCGCAGGGCCGCCGCGTTGCGAATTACCAGAGTCGAGCCTTTCGACTGCAAGATCTGCCGCTTCCTCATCTCGGCAAACAGCCGGGTAACGGTTTCGCGCGAAGTCCCGATCATCTGCGCGATTTCCTCGTGCGTGAGTCGAAGCCTCAAACGGGGATCCCCTTTGGCGCCCTCTCCATTTTTGGAAGTCCATTCCAGAAGCAACTTAGCCAGTTTCTCGCCAGCGGAGTGTGACAGTCCGAGCGCGCCGGCTTCCTTACAAGCATTGTGATATTTCTCGCTTAACTGCTCGGCCACTTTGAAGCAAGCCTCCACATCATCCTTCAGGAAGTGCAGAAAGTCGTCGCGCTTGACGAAATTGACCTGGCAGGGATCGATCGTCTCCGCCGTCACTTCGTAAGGTTTGCCGGAGATTGTGGCGCTCAACCCCAGCACCTCCCCAGGCTCGGCAAGTTTTACAATTACCGTTCTGCCGCTTGGGGAGTTAATGGCAAGCTTTACAGTGCCTTTACAGAGCACAAAGATGCCGCGCGGCATCTGCCCCTGGACAAACAGCACGGCCCCCTGCGGATAGGCAGTGGCGTACTTGATGCCTTCAAAAGCCTGCAACGCGGCAGGAGGCAGATCGCAGAAGATACGATCAACTCGCAGCCTGCATGTAAGGCAGCTTTCTACAATCTCCATTCCATATGGCGAGAGCATAAACTAGCCTCCTGGACAACCTCGGCACCGGCTCGCTTGCGTGGATCGCTTCTTGCGCAGTCCACGAGCCTCCTGAGCCGGACCTCTGCCGCCAGTGTCCGCCGAGAGAAAACGATTGGCTGTGCTGCAAGATACACGCCAGTGTGATCTTCCTCACACGTGTCTGCGACCCTACCGTTCGTCGTGGGTGAGGTTTTTCCACGGGATCCACGCTAGCCCAGTTCTGACATAGTTGCCGCACTCGTCTTCTGGGTTGCCGCAGTAGTTTTCTTGTCCGGGGGAACGTAAACGGTGACTTCTGTGAGAGACAAGCGAGGGGCACAAGCCAGTGCTCGTGCCCCAACCGGCTAAGCGCCGGATACACAACTGTTCAGCAGCCCGCCTACTTCGCTTGCAGGGATTCGATGTACTTGGTAAGGTTTACCACGCGTTGCTGCACCTCACCCTGGTGTCCGCTACTCACACTCCAAAACAACGCTCCCCACACCGGCATGTCTTTGGATCCGTGCGCGGGAAAAGCGGTTTCTCCGCGGATGGACGCCGCGACTTTTACCGAGGGATATTTCCCTCCGTTGTTCTTGCTTAGCAAGGTGAGGTCGGTGGGTGGCACCTTCAGCGCGCTGGCGGCGGGCCCTCCACCTTTGCCATCCGTTCCATGGCAAACGGCACAGTACGTCGCGTACATGTCTTTACCGGATACCGGTGACGTGGACTTGATCGGGACGTGCTTTATGGTTTTCTCGGGTTGGCCCTGCGTCTGATCCTGCGCGGCGACGGTGCAGGCGAATGCGATCAGAGCAGTAAACATCACAATCAGTTTCTTCTTCATGGACATCGCATTTTCTCCTTTGCAACCAAGGCTCCGCTCTTGAAACTCTAAGCGCACTTAGTAACCACGCTACGTTGCTACCTGCCGCTTCGCCGCCCGCTATCGCGATGGGATTTTCCATTCCCGACCGGACCGCACGAGAGCAAGCGTCGATTTCGTCGGGCTCGCATTATAGAAATCGACTTGATATTTGTTGATCAGGGTTTGACGTTCCCAAAGATTGAAGCTTTTGACCAGTGGACCGCCCGCGTCAAACACGTCCCCCAATTGATTGGGCACCCATTTCCAAGTGTATTCGACGATCGCATTGTCGGCTCCGTTCATGTTCACGCCGGCGATGCTCACCAGTTGCCGCTGCGCCAGGGAAGCCTGATACGAGAACGTGCCATCGGCTCCTTTCGATTTCTTGAAGCTCGGCACGCCGCTCATCAGGCGCTCTCCTTCGGGTGTGATCGAGACCATCACGCTGCCCTTTGCCGCCTTGCCCAATTTAATAATCCCCGCTTTTTCCAATAATCGATAGTTAGGATCGGGTAATTGTTCGTCGTTTGTCACGAGACCGGTGCGGAAGTGAATAACCGCCGGACCTGGTCCCTGGAGCGCTGCTGTTACGATCCCGCTCGCCTCCTGCGCGCTGAGAGGCGTTTTGCCCCGAACTTGAAAAAGCACGTAGGTCACGGTACCCACGATCAGCGCTAGCAGGCACAGCATGAGTAGCAGTGGCAGGACCGATGAGCGTTTTTCCATCGCAACTTCGGTTTCAAACATGGCAGCCCCCTTCTTGAACAGCCGCGAATTCGTCAACCAACCCTCATTCTCAGTCCTCGCTTTCCCGATTGCTGTGATCAATGGCACCATCAATTGTGTCTCGCCTCACCGATGCGGCAAGACCCGATGCGGTGAGACCTCGGGCGTCTCCCGAATGAGCCCGGTGCGGAGCTTGGTGCGGCCTCTTCTTTGCTTAGGGTTGCACAGGACGTGTGCCCGTTCTCACAAACATCAGTGATCCCTGTCACATCCAACCGCACCCCCCCACCAAGCATAATGGCTAGGATTTCGTGGTGGTTCTAACACCTTCAGCTCGGAGATTCCATTGGCAAAAGGACGTGTTTCGATCGTTGTCGAGCGTTGCAAAGCCTGCGGCTTCTGTGTGGAGTTTTGTCCCACCAGAGTGCTCGCACTTTCCTCCGCTTTCAATTCCAAGGGGTATCATCCGCCGCATGTCGTGCATCCGGAAAAGTGCAGTGGCTGTGACTTGTGCGGCATGTACTGCCCCGACTTCGCCATTTTCGCTACCAAAACAGCTGCCACTGGCGGAGGTGACAAATGAAGGCTGACCCTCGCGGCGTACTCACCGGCATACACTTCATGGATGGCGACCACGCCTGTTGCGAAGGCGCTTTGGCCGCGGGCAGCCGGTTCGCCTCTGGTTACCCCATAACTCCTTCCACCGAAGTGGTTGAGCGTTTTGCCGCTCGTGTGCCCACGGTAGGCGGAACGTTCATCCAAATGGAAGACGAACTTGCGGCTTCCATCACCCTGCAAGGCGCAGTCTGGGCCGGAGCCAAGGCGTTTACGGTGACCTCTGGTCCGGGCTTCTCTCTGATGATGGAACATATCGGCTACGCGGCCATGACTGAAACGCCGTGTGTGTTCGTGGATGTGCAGCGTGGAGGGCCATCCACCGGCCTGCCCACGCTCCCCGCGCAAGCCGACATGATGCAGGCGCGTTGGGGCTCGCATGGCGATTACGAGATCATCGCCCTCTGCCCCAATTCTCCGCAGGAGTGTTTTGACCTCACCATCACCGCCTTCAACCTGGCCGAAGAATACCGCGTGCCTGTCATGTTCATGATGGATGAATGCGTGGGGCACATGACCGAGAAAGTAGTGATTCCTCCCGCCGACCAGATCGAAGTGGTGCCGCGCCGCCATACTCACAAATCGGTCGAAGATTATCTTCCCTATGGCACGAACGGCGACCTCGTCCCGGAAATGGCCCACGCCGGCGATGGCTACAACTTTCATGTCACCGGCTTGACCCACAACGAGCGCGGCTATCCCGACATGACTCTGCCGACTCAAGACCAACTGGTTCGCCGCTTGCAAAACAAAATTCTTAACGCTGTCGACCGCATCACCATGACCGAGGAAGAGCAAATCGATGGCGCCGATGTCGTGGTCGTTTCCTACGGCATCACTTCCCGAGTTGCTCAGCGAGCCATCGAAGCGGCTCGTAAACAGGGTCTGCGCGTCGGCAAGTTGCGCCTGATCACCGCCTGGCCGTTCCCCGAGAAAAAGATCCGCGAACTCGCCGCCAAAGCGAAAGCATTCGTCGTCCCTGAACTCAATCTGGGCCAGATGGTGCGCGAAGTGGAGCGAGCTGCCGCGGGCCAGGCAAAGACCTTCGCCGTGTCGCACGCGGGCGGCGGAGTTCACAACCCCGAAGACATTCTCAAGGTAATTGTGGAGGCTAGTCGATGTCGGACAGTTTGATCAACGATCTCATCAACCCCGTTGAGCCCTTTTTGCGCAGCGATCGCATACCCCACATCTGGTGCCCGGGATGCGGCATCGGCACGACTGTAAACTCTTTCGCTCGCGCCCTCATCGACTCGAAAATCGATTTGCGATCGCTGGCCCTGGTCTCGGGCATCGGCTGCACGGGGCGCGTGGCGGGCTACGTGAAACTGGATTCTTTCCATACCACTCACGGTCGCGCCGTCCCGTTCGCCACCGGCTTGAAACTCGCAAACCCCAAGCTGAACGTCGTCGTCTATTCGGGCGACGGCGATCTTTCGGCCATTGGCGGCAATCATCTGATCCACGCCGCGCGTCGCAACATTGATTTGAAGGTCATCTGCGTGAACAATCTGCTTTACGCCATGACGGGCGGCCAGACCGCGCCCACCACGCCCGATCACTCGACGACTTCGACGAATCCCTACGGTGTGTTCGAGCCGTCGTTCAATTTGCCGCACCTGGTGGAAGCGGCGGGCGCGGTTTATGTCGCGCGCTGGACCACGTTCCACGTACGGCAAATTACTCGCGCCATGAGCGAGGCGTTTCAGAAGAAGGGCTTTTCTTTTATCGAGATTATCTCGCCCTGTCCCACGCTTTATCAGCGCCGCAACAAGCTGGGCGACGGTCTTGACGCCATGAAGTACTACAAAGAGAAGAGCAAAATCCGGCACGGTGCGCCCACCAGTGAAGTGGGCATGACCATGACTGGAGAGATCATTGTGGGCAAGTTCGTAGACCGCGAGCGCCCTGACTACCAAACCATGATGCGCGCGCAATACTGCGAATCGCTGGGAGAGAGATACGTGGAAGAACCGGAGATGGTATGCGACTGCAGCTAACTGAAATTCGTATCGCAGGTTTTGGCGGCCAGGGAGTGATCCTCTCGGCCATCGTCCTCGGCAAGGCTGCCTCGATTTATCAAGGTGCTTTTGCCACAATGACGCAGAACTTCGGCCCGGAAGCCCGGGGCGGCGCCTGTAGCGCGCAGCTCGTGCTCTCCGATTCGCCCATCTTGTACCCCTACGTCACCCACCCAGACATCATGGTGGTCATGTCGCAAGAAGCTTATGTGCGCTTCGGCTCCGAGTTGAAAGAAGGCGGCATCATGATCGTCGAGCAGGATCTGGTGCGAGTTTCAGATCTCGGCAAGGAAATCCAGGTCTACAGCGTCCCAGCGACCCGCATCGCCGAAGAACTCGGGAAGCGCATGGTGCTGAATTCGGTGATGGTCGGTTTCTTTACCGCAGTAACAAAGCTGCTGGACGCAGATGCCGTGCGTAAAGCGGTCGCCGATTCTGTTCCGCCCAGCTCCCGAGAACTGAACCTGAAGGCCTTTGAAAAAGGGTTGGAGTACGGCATCACTGCTTTAACCAACGCTCCGAGCTCCGCCGACGCCGAATTAGAGGCGGAGTACTCGCCAGAGTAGGTCTTTTATCGTTGCATTCTTCAACTTTGGCTGTTGTGAGATTCATCAGTGGGTTGCTAACGAGCAACCCACTGATTGCAAAAGGTCAATTTCGTCGTCTCCCTCCAAACACTGAAAACACGCGCCTTGGCCTGTTGCGTTTTCCATCAAAGCGTTGTTGACAATTTCATCGCAATTTCCCGCGCCATGGATTTTCCTTTCGTCTATCCCCTTTATTTCACAGGAGATCGGTGCCTGCAGCGCACTTGCTCGCAATTCGCCTCGTCTTGGCACGCCGATTGCCTTTAGAAAAGTGCTGAGTGGCTCGCTAGACGGCCCTCCGACGAGGTGACTTATGACAGTCCTACTGGTTCTCTTCTTCTTCGCAGCCTTTTTGCTGATTGACTACTTCCGCACTCGCCACTCCATTGTGCAACCGGCGTTGCAGGTAGCCCCAGCGAAGCATGCCGATGTGCCGCGCTTGCGGCCAGCCGTGGTTGGTGGCTTCGAGGTCCCAGAGAACCTGCGCTATCACCCCGGTCACACCTGGGCGTTGAGCGAGAGCCCGAACCTGGTGCGGGTCGGCATGGACGATTTTGCCGCTAAACTGACCGGCACGGTGGAGCGCATTACGCTGCCGCAACGCGGCCAGTGGATTCGCCAAGGCCAGAAGATGTGCACACTTTATCGCGACGACTGCGCCGTCGATATGGTTTCGCCGATCGAGGGCACGGTGTCAGACATCAACGAAGCGGTCATTAAGAATCCTAAGCTCGCGCTCAGCGATCCTTACGGCGAAGGCTGGCTGGTGACCGCGCAGTCGCCCGACGCCAAGACAAGCTTCAAGAACTTGCTGGGTGGCGCGCTCGCCCGCTGGTGGACGGAGGAGTCGGCGAGCCGCTTGCAGCGCAGGATGCCGATGGCGCTGGGTGCCCTAGCCCAGGATGGAGGAGTGGCCGTGGACGACCTCTCGCTCCAGATCCCCGACCAGGAGTGGCTGCCACTGGCGAAGGAGTTCTTCCTGTCATAAGTCGTAACCGTAGCGGGGCCAACCAGCCTCGCCGCTCGTCGAAAGAGGACCGTAGAAACACCGGCCGCCCGGATCCAAGGCTGAAAAGCCAGAACCCCGGGCGGCTGGCGTTTGCACCGCCAAGAGCTACTTCCGCAGAATCCGCTGCGCCAGGTCCGCGCGCAGAACTGTGACTTGTTCGCCGGAGGCTAGATGCTTGAGGGCGAAGGCATCGGCCGCTACTTCATTCTCGCCGACGATGAGGATGTATCGCGCCCCCATCTTGACCGCGGCCTCGAAGGATTTCTTTAAGCGAAACGACTCGTCGCCGAGATCGACCACCAGGTCGTGCCGGCGCAGTTCGCGAGCCACGCGGGCGGCTTCGCGATTCATTCCGCTGCCAAGCGGCGCGATGTAGACATCGGGCTTGCGGATGACCGACTCGGCCGACGCAGTCTCCATTAGTGAAAGCACCAGCCGATCTTCTCCGATAGCAAAGCCAATCCCCGGAGCCGCCGGGCCGCCGAGTGCTTCGGATAGGCCGTCGTATCTTCCGCCGCCGAGAATCGCATTCTGCGCCCCTAACGACCCATGCGTAAATTCAAACGCAGTTTTTTGGTAGTAATCGAGGCCCCGCACCAGGCGCGGGTTTTCGACGTAGGGAATTTGGACGGCGGTTAAGATTTTCTTTACTTCTTCGTAGTGGGTGCGGCAATCTTCGTCGAGGAACTGGCTGATGGTGGGGAGAGTTTTGATGATGGGTTGGTCTTCGGGAACTTTGCAGTCGAAGATGCGCAGCGGATTGGTGACATAGCGGCGCTGGCAGTCGGTGCACATTTTTTCTACTGCGGGTGCGAGCGCCTTGCGGAGCGCTTCGTTGAATTTTGCGCGGTCGGCGGGGCAACCCACGGAGTTCAGTTCGAGCGTCCAGTTGGTGATGCCGACGCGGTCGAGCAATGTCGCCACGAGTTCGAGAATCTCCGCGTCTCTCGCCGGAGACTGGCTGCCGGCGGCGGCAGGGCCGATGATTTCGGCGTCAATCTGGTAGAACTGGCGGTAGCGGCCTTTTTGCGGGCGCTCTCGGCGAAACATCGGGCCGATCGAGAAGAATTTATTCAGGCCCCGCTCCCAAAGTTTGTGCTCAATGTAGGCGCGGACGATGCCGGCGGTGTTCTCGGGGCGGAGGGTGAGCGATTGTCCTTTATCGCTTTCGGCGCGGCCGCGATCCTCCCAGGTGAACATTTCTTTGCTGACGATGTCGGTCTCTTCGCCTACGCCACGGGCGAACAGTTCGGTGGACTCGAAGATGGGGGTGCGGATTTCGTGGAAATTGTAGGCGCGGAAGACGTCGCGCACGGCGGTTTCGACGAAGTTCCAGAGCGCCGTGTCGGGCGGGAGAAGGTCGCGGGTTCCTCGGGGAGATTTGATCATTGGTCGTTGGTCGTTCGCCGCTGGTCGTTCGCTATTCGTCGCACAAACCGAGACGGGGCAAGCCCCGTCTCTACCGACGTACGGTATCTGATTAGTTTAACGTCGAACCAATGAATTCTGGCAAATGGACGAGAATGTTCACACGGTTGATACTACTGACCAGGCTGAGTTGCCATGCGTCGCGTACAGTTCATCGAACTCCATGAACAACCGTGGTTCCCGTCATCGATTCGAGATGAAATTACGGATGCGCTGCAGTTTGGGTTCAACCTCTTTGAGGTCTATTCGCCCATCGCACCGCTGCTGCAACACGCGCTTGACTCTACACCCAGCGGATCGATTGTTGACTTGTGTTCAGGCGGGGGCGGGCCCTGGTTAGACGTTTCTCGAAAGCTCCAATCGCGAAAGCGCGAAGGAGAACCGCCAGGTCTGCAGATTTGGCTGACAGATAAATACCCAAACCTTAGGGCATTCGAAAATGTCAGAACAGTTTCGGAGAATCACATTGCTTTTCATCCGGGGCCAGTGGACGCGATGAAAGTTCCGCGTGAACTGAAGGGGCTGCGAACGATGTTCACGTCGTTTCATCATTTTTCGCCAGAAGAGGCTCGCGCCATACTGCAAAATGCCGTCGATGCCGGGGAAAGCATTGGCATATTTGAAGCAACCAGGCGCGCTCCGTCAACTATCGGCCTTATGTTTGCCTGGGTTCTCATGCTGTTCGTCTGCACGCCGTGGATCCGTCCGTTCCGCTGGTCGCGATTGCTGTGGACGTATTTGGTTCCGATAATTCCCTTGGTTCAGCTGTTCGATGGAGTGGTCTCTTGCCTACGGACATATCGGCCGCAAGAACTGCGTGAGATTGTCGAAAAGCTGACCGCAGCCGAATACCAGTGGGAGAGCGGCGAGCATTCAAGAGCGATTGGGGAGGCCCCAATTACTTACTTGATTGGTTATCCGCGGGTCATGCGTTGCGGAAGATGAGGGATCTATATTTCGCGCTCGGCCTGCGAGTGCGGCTCCTGCTTGCTCCTGGCAGGGTGGTTGGGCGCGCCTATCGGTGTGCAGCCGCCGCTAGCGGCCGGAGCGATTCGAGGGCCGGGTACGAGTAGCTAGGGATTAGCTGCAGTTCGGGTGGTTTGGTCTTGGTCGCGATAGCCTTCAGGACGGCTTCCAACGCCGTGCCGGCGACAGGCGGGACCACCACAGTCGCGACCAGTGAACCGCGGTTGACAAAGCTTTGGCCGGTGAGGGGCAACCGTCGACTCCGAGGAAAGGCAGCTGCGATAATGTACCGCCGGGTAAGAGGGCCTTCGCTTCCTCAAATGCTTTCCTCGCTCCCATGGCGATGAGGTCCTTCTGAGCGGCGACGGCAGAAATTGGCTGCTGCTGCGAAGTAGTCAGGCGCAACCACGACGAAGCCGCCTGAAAGCCGCCTTCCTCCGTCCAGTTGGAGCTTTTCAGGATCTTGAGGGTAATGCGCGGGGCTTTGCGCTTTCAAGGCCAATGAGCCTGTGCTGTGCCGCCAGGCTGTGTGTCGGACCCTGAATACAAAGGACCGTTGCCGCCTGCGGGAGGATCGCGGCGAGTTGCTGCGCCTGAATGCGCCCCACCTGTTTGTGATCTGAACTGACGGCAAAAGCCGGCGCTTGAAAGTCCCGGCGCAGATCCACCAGGGAACTGGAACCGCGGTTCAGCACAACCCAGGCGATGCCGCCGCTGACGGCGGCTCTACCCACCTGCGGAAATTCGGTGCCTCCAGAGGGCGCGACCAGAATTGCGCTGAGCTCCGACTTGTACTTGTGAATTAAGTTAAGCAGCTGCGTGCTCTGGGTGACGGAGTTGCCGTCGGCGTAGAAAATCTCCAAGTCGACGTTCTGTTGCTGCGCCACGGCTTGTGCGGCTTTTGCTTGCTCCAGCTGATAGTCGCTGTCGCGGGTCATCAGGGACAAGACCACCCTCAGCTTGTTCATAGCGAAACCAGATCCTAAAACGTCGTCGGCAACTTGGCAAACTCCTTCTTCAGCAATGAATACAGCTTTACATCGCGAAACGTACCCCGCACTTTCACATCCTGGCGCAAGGTGCCTTCGAACTGCCAAGTGGCGCGCTTCAGCACCAGAATGGTCTTCATGTTGTCCGGGTCCACTTTCGCAAAGATCCGATTCAACTGCAGCGGTCCGTATCCAAACGCGAGTGTCGCTTTCAGTGCCTCGCCCATTATGCCGCCGCCCCAATGCTCCTTGGCCATGGCAAACACCAATTCGCCACGGCAATGGTCCGCCGAAACGTTAATCACGCCGCAGGTGCCGATTACCTTCTTGCCGGATTTCAGCTCGATCGCCAGTTCGGCGTTCTCGCCCCGCTGATACGCGGCGATGGTCTGCTCAATGAAACGTCTGCTGTCTTCGATCGTGCGGTGCGCATCCCACTGCGTATACTGGGTGACCTCGGGATCGTGAGCGTAGTTGAAAACGGCGCTGGCATCGTCCGGCCGCAACGGGCGCAGCAACATTCGCGGGGTGACCAAAGGGGTCTGCTCACGAACGATACGGCTGAGCTCCTGTGGTTTCATCTTGTTCCCTGAAAGAGTGAATTATGGCCGGGAGCGAATTCGGGACGACTTCTTTATATCTCTTGCAGGTTTTAGCACAGCATCGCTGCGCGACGCAATCGCCGCTGATGCTCTCAGGTGGCAGATCGAGTGGAGCATCACTTGCGTGAGACCTGCAGAAGGTCGGCATGCACGTGTCCGTTTGTGCGGAGATAGATCGCCAGATGTGGAAGCTCACGGTTATCTAACAGCTTCTATGGCGAATCGAGGGTTGCTGTGACCACTGGCTGCCGCCGAGCTGCGCTCGGCTTGGACCGGCGGGGGCCGTCCCCACACAAAGCTCTTAAGTAGGTTTGCTGGCGGTGGTCATTTGGCGGCGGGCTTCTTCGCAGGCCTGTTGCGGGTCGCGTCCGGTGACTTGCTTGTACCAAGCGGGGTGGAAGGTCCAGGCCCAGGCTTCGCTTACCGCACCGCGAACTATTGCCTGGAAGGTACCGGGCTGGCCGAATGTGCTCTCATAGACGTGGATGAAGATTCCGCCGAGCATGATGAGGGCGGAGATGTCGTGGATGACGTAGCTGATGGCGACGGCGATTCTTCCGAAAGTTCCCGCGCCCGCCCACATGATGATGCCGGTGATGAGGTACGCGATGCTGCCGCCGACGATCTCCCAGAATTGAATTTTCTGTCCGGCGTTGAAGAAGCCGGTGCCGGGCGGATCCATCTTCTGTTCGCCGCTGACGATCTTCCCCATGTTACGCACCCACTCGGAATCGGCTGCGGTCCAGATCATGGGCCGGAGCCAGTTCAGGGCTTGCAATCCGAAGAAGAAGACGAAGCCTACGCCGAACCAGGGGTGCATGACGCGGCTGAGTGGTCCGCCGCCGAAGATGGGAGTGAACCACCGGAAAAGCCACGGGAGATAGAAGCTGAAGCCGGTGAAGAGCGCGAGGAAGAAAAAGAGCGCGACCATCCAGTGGAGCACGCGGGTGTAGACCGGATGGCGGAGCAACTCTCCGCGATAGACGGTGGTTTGGCCCGCGTGTTCGAAACTCTCGCGAGCCTTGTCGTCGAAACGTCCGATCGCACCGCTAGACGTTGCCATGGGCGCCATCCTTTGCCGGGGGTTCCGGTTGGGTCCGGCGCGGGCCGGAGGTCACGTAGTGCAGGACGACGCCGAGAAAACCGAACAAAGCGAAGGTTCCGAGCACGGGCTTAAAGAGCCACTTCCACACGGTGTAGCTCCACGGAATCTGCGGATTGCTGGGCAGGTTGCCGTAGCGTTCGGGATCGGTGGCGTCGTGGAGTACGTAGATCACATGGGTTCCGCCGACCGACTGCGGATCGTAGACGCCGGCGTTCTTCCAGCCGAAATTTTCCTTCAGTTGTTTCGCGCGCTCCCCGGCGATGAATTTCATGTCGTCTTTTGTGCCGAACTTGAGACAGCCGGTGGGACAGGCTTTGATGCATGCGGGTTCGAGACCCTCGCCGACGCGGTCGGAGCAGAGCGTACACTTGTACACCCGCTTGGTTGCGGGATTGAAGCGCGGAATATTGAAGGGGCAACCGGAAACACAGAATTCGCAACCGATGCAGTTTTCCTGGTTAAAGTCGACGATGCCGTTGGCGTACTTCACGATGGCGCCGTCGGCGGGACAAGCCGCGAGACAGCCGGGGTCGGCGCAGTGCATGCACTGATCCTTGCGCATCAGCCACTGGATCGTGCCATCCGGATTCTGGTGCTCATTGAACTTGATGAGGTTCCAGAAATTCCAGCGCGTCTCGGGCATGGTCTGGTAAGTGTTGTCGAAGGTGGTCGGGGAGAACGGCAAGTCGTTCCACTCGGCGCAGGCCACTTCACAGGCTTTGCAGCCGATGCATGTGGTGGTGTCGACCAGTTTGCAGACTTCGAGGTCGCGCTGCATGCCCAGGCCGGGCGAGGGGCCAGAATGGCCTGAGATCATTTCGGCTTGCAATGCCTTGCGGTCTGGCATCTTGCTCCCCAGCCCCTAAAGGGGCGTTTTCCTTGAGCAACTTGTGGTATCGCTAAAGCGATACCCTGATACGCAACCCGTACCACGAGCCCCGAGTTCTTCCACAACCTCCTAAACTTTCTCGATCTTCACTAAGAAGCCTTTAAACTCCGGCGTAAATGCGTTCGGATCTATCACCGTCGGCGTCAGCTGATTGGCTAGCGTCTTCGCCGTCTTGTCTTCATCTTCTACAATGCCCCGGAAACCCCAGTGAATGGGGATGCCGATCTGGAACGTTTCCTTGCCATCGATCTTCATGGGCCGGATGCGGCGCGTGACCATGGCTTTTGCGATATAGTGGCTGCGCGCACTGGTGACTTTTACTTTTTCGCCGCCGCGAATGCCCATGCGGTCGGCCAGTTCGGCCGGAACTTCCACGAACGGTTCCGGCACGAGTTCTACATTCATGGGATTGTTCTTGGTCCAGTAGTGGTAATGCTCGGTCAGGCGGTAGGTGGTGCAGATGACGTTGTATCCCTGATCCACCGTCCCGTACTTGTCCATGTCGGTCTTATATCGTTTCACGACCGGATTGTTTGACTGCTTCGGATGCAACAGATTCGCAATCGGACTTTCGATGGGCTCATAGAATTCAGGGAAGGGACCATCAGCCATAGCGCCCAGCGGCACGAACAAACGTCCTACGCCCTCGGGGTTCATGATGAATGGGCCCATGTGGTCTTTGGGCGCGGAGTCCGGTTTGAAGTCGGGGACGTCGTTGCCCACCCATTTTTCTTTGGCTTCATCCCACCAAACCTGGCGACGCGAAGGATCCCAGGGCTTGCCGTTGAGATCGCAGGAGGCGCGGTTATAGAGAACGCGGCGGTTCGCCGGCCAGGACCAGCCCCAATTGGGATAAATGCCGAGGCCGGACGGGTCTTCAGTTCCGCGGCGCTGCATCATGGCGCCGGCTTCGGTCCACGACCCGCAGTACAGCCAGTTTCCGGAGAGGGTGGTGCCGTCGTCTTTGAGCCAGGCAAAGCCGGGGAGCTGCTGTCCAGCCTTGATGGTCGTATTGGTTTTCGCGTCGGTGATGTCGGCGAGTGCTTTGCCGTTGATTTCTTTTGCGACCTCGGCGAGCGGCGGGTTGTACGGGTTCGTATACGCGAACGTCGCGTTCAGAACGGGATCGGGAAACTTGCCGCCCTCGTTCTTATAGAGTTCGCGAACTTTCAAAAAGATGGTCGCGAGGATTTCCTGGTCGAGCCGCGCTTGCCCGGGCGGTGGAACGGCTACGTTCTTCCATTGCAGCCAGCGGGCGGAGTTCACGAAGGTGCCGTCTTTTTCGGCAAAGCCTGCGCCCGGCAAACGATATACGGTCGTGTTGATTTTCTTCTGGTCCTCGGCCGTAATTCCCGGAGCCCTCCAGAATTCGCTGGTTTCGTCGGGATAGATCTCGCAAACCACCAGCCAGTCGGCCTTTTTCAGGGCGTCGACATTTTTATTCGAATCGGGGCCGATCATGACGCCGTTCATGCCGAAGGCGAGGAGACCTTTGACCTTGCCCTCGTACATGTCGTTCCAGATGTTCACCCAGGAATAGTTGCGGTCGATTCTCGGCAGATAGTGGAAGGCAAAGTCGTTTTCCTTGGTGGCCGCCGGTCCGTAAAACGCCTTCAGGAGAGAGACGGTGAATTTTGAAGTATTCGACCAGTAATTAAATGACTCCCACGGATCGGGCTTGGACTGTGTGGGCGTAGTGCGCTTTACAAAGGTGGCCAGGTTCACATCGGCAGGATTCGGCATCTTCAAATAGCCGGGGAGAATGTCGAAGATTCCCGCCATATCGGTTGCGCCCTGAATGTTGGAGTGGCCGCGAAGCGCATTGACTCCGCCGCCGGCGCGGCCGACGTTGCCCATCAGCAGTTGCAGGACGCAGGCGGTGCGGATGATCTGGGTGCCGAAGCTGTGCTGCGTCCATCCGACCGCATAAATAATGGTGGCGACTTTTTTCATGTCGCCATCCTTGCGGACGGAGGTGAACAGGTCGGCGGCTTTGAGGAATTGGTCTTTCGGAATGCCGGTGATGCGCTCCACCATTTCGGGCGTGTAGCGCTCGTATTGCTTCTTCAGGAGTTGATAGACGCAGCGCGGATGCTGTAGCGAGAGATCGAACGCGATCTTCGGCGGGAGCGCTGGTGGAGGTGGTGCGGCGCCCATGGGCAAAGGAGCAGCCGTCTTTTCCGGAGGCGTGCCCACAACCGGTTTGCCGGCCAAGTCTCCACCTTCTTCATAATTCCAGGTTTTTTTGTCGTAGATCTTTTTCTCGGGATCGAATCCGGAAAAGAGGCCGTCTTCGGGAAGGTTGAATCCGTCCTTGATAATGAAAGCGGCGTTCGTGTAGTTGACGAGGTAGTCTTTGGCGATGCGGTTGTTTTCGATGGCGTAGCGGATGACGCCGCCGAGGAAGGCGATGTCGGCGCCGGCACGGATCTGTATGTACATGTCGGCGTTGGCGGCGGTGCGGGTCAGGCGCGGATCGACAACGATCGTTTTCGCGTTGCGATGAATCTTGGCTTCGACCGCCCACTTGAAGCCGCAGGGGTGATTCTCGGCGGGATTGCCGCCCATGATCAACATCATGTCGGTGTTCTTGATGTCGATCCAGCCATTGGTCATTGCGCCGCGTCCGAAGGTGGGCCCCAAACTGGAGACCGTGGGGCCGTGTCAAACGCGGGCCTGGTTTTCCAGGTAGCAGACCCCCAGGCTGCGCATACTTTTTACGGCAAGATAGTTGAACTCGTTGGTGTCGGTGCATCCGCCGGTGAAGGCCATGCCTTCGCAGCGATTCACGGTGCGGCCAGCGGCATCTTTCTCGACGAAAGTATCGTCGCGCGTCTTCTTCACCTTTTGCGCGATTTCGGCGTACGCCTGGTCCCAGGAAATGTCTTCCCACTCGGTGGCTCCGGGACGCCGCACTTGCGGCTTCAGCAGGCGCCGGTCGTTGAGGATGTCCTGTTCGAGCGACGATCCCTTGGGGCAGAGCGTGCCGCGATTGATGGGATGGTCGGGATCGCCCTCGACGTGGACGACCTGGGAAATCGCGTTCTTGGCCTTATCGCCCAAGGTGTAGATGATTACGCCACAACTGACCGCACAATAAGGGCAGGTGCTGCGCGTCTCGCTGGCTCGGGAAATCTTTAGGGATTGGGTCTGAGCGTAAACCGGAGTCAGATCGAAGCCGAGGGCGGAGAAACCGGCTCCGCCGAGCACGGTGCCTTTGAGAAAAGTCCTGCGAGAGAACTCCATTTTGTTGCCCCCGTGCTGCCTTTGCAGAAAGTTACGGAGGTGAATGGTTGCGGACGCAAACGACAGCGTCCAACTTGTGGCGCGCTAATGCCGGAAACTATACCCCCAGTCGGACTGTGGCGTCAACCGGGTAAACCTTGTGGTAGTGGCCGAAATGTGCGTTGAAGCCTAACAGCTAGCGATTGCTTTTTTCTTTGAGCCGCCCTATTGTCAAAGCATGGCATCGAATCGCACCGAACTCCGCTCCCTGAAAAACCTGCTTACTCAAGCTGATCGCATCCTTGAGACGGCCCCGGCATTACCGCAGAACCGGACGGCGGCTTGTCGCGAGTTGCTACAGGCCGCGCTAGCCCTCACCAACGATCTACTCAAGCAATCCATCACGACCGCTGCAATTATGGGGCGCAAGGGCGGAAGCACGACTGCCCGCAGGCACGGACCAGAACACTACCGCCAGATGGCCGCCCAGCGCAAGACTCACGGCGGGGGTCGTCCTCGTAAACAGTCCGAATAAGCCTTCGCTATACAATTGGTTTCTAAAACGAAAAGCCCGGCGCGATTGGCCGGGACGTTTCGATGAGACCTAGACACCCTCATCCTACCTCGCATCGCGCACAGGCGCAAGTGTGCGATGAGGAAAAAACAGTCCTTTCTACCAGTACCGCCGCTGTCCTTGCGAGCATTAGAAGACGTGGAGAATATTGAAGAACTTGCGCGTCTTTCCTTGCACCGTTGCTACGATTCTGGATATTACAACGCGGAGAAAGCGCTTAGAATTCTGCGAACTTGTGTCATAGAAGCGCTGGATATTCAGATCGCGTATTACGAGGCGCTGTCCAATTACCGTCTGGAGTGGATTCGAGAAATAAGAGAGAAGACGATAGAAACCATCGTGGGTCTTGTGGGTATGCCCGGAGCCAACAATCGGGACTTTTTCCTGTACGAAATACGAAGCACAGTCAAAGAACATTTAGCAGCCAAGGCGCGAACTGCCAAAGAGAAAGCGGCATTGCCACAGGGCCGAGACCGCGTGCTACTTCGGGATTCATATCTCGCCAGTTTCCCAGGTGTCATAATCCTAGATATTTGTTGGGCTGCGGGACAGCACTATAGCGAGTGGAAGAGATGGCTGCGTAAGGCCGTAAAGGACGGCTCGGCTCCAGACCGTGCCTTCCGTGCAATTCTGACGAGCGGAAAGGTGCCACGAGAAAATAGAAAGCAACCGCGTCCGAGAGGCTGGAAGTAGGACGGCCTAAACTTTCCGCCCATTCCACCCACGTTCCACCCACGTTTCCACCCATTTTCCACCCATGCCCCACTCATAGACATACGCCCATGATCCAGCCCTACCCTTCAGAAGAGGGCGATCCGATGATGAGGATTCGAGGGCCACCACAAAGAAAGCCCCCAAAGGGGCTATTTTCCCTGCGTTCTTTTGCATTTTCCCCTTGACAAACAGCTAGCGCTAGCTGTATTATTTAACCATGATGAGCACAGAAAAAGTCAAACAAACAATGATCTGCGGGACATGCAATGTCCGGTGTCAACGCTTTGGCTCGCACAGGAACGGCCTCCGCAGATTTCGCTGTCCGCAGTGCAAGCGGACCTACACCGAACCGCATACCCGGATGCTCAACACGATGTACATCCCCCAGGAAAAGGCGGTTCTGGTAACGCGCCTCCTGCTCGAAGGAAACTCGATTCGGAGCAGCGAGCGCATCTCCGGTCTTGATCGGACAACCATTGCGCGGCTGCTCACTCTTGCCGGGGAACGCTGCGAAAATCTACTGGCCGACACGATCACAAAACTGCGAGTGCGAGACGTGGAAGCCGATGAGATGTGGGGATTCGTGGGCATGAAGGAAAAAGCCAAAGGGAATCTCCACAAGAACGAAGACTCTCTCGGAGACGCTTACACCTACGTTGCCTTAGAACGCAATTCAAAGCTGATTCTGACGTGGCATCTCGGCAAACGCAACCGGCAAGACACTCTCGCGTTTATACTGAAACTGCGCAACGCCACGGAAGGAAGATTCCAGCTAACAACGGACGGCTGGCCCTCTTATCCCGATGCAGTCGAACGCGTGTTTGGAAGTGCAATCGACTATGCGCAGTTGATTAAAGTTTACGCGGCTTCCCGCGATGGCGAACAGCGGTACTCGGCCGCCGAAGTTGTAGATGTGGAGGTAGTCCCAAGAGCCGGGATGCCTGATTACGAGCGCATTTGCACATCGCACGTTGAACGCCAGAACCTCACCATGAGAATGCAGATTCGCCGTTTAACACGGCTCACCAATGCATTCTCGAAAAAGTGGGAGAACCTGAGAGCGGCCATCGCCCTGCATTTCGCATACTACAATTTCTGCCGCGTTCATCAGACGTTGCGCGTTACTCCGGCGATGGAAGCGGGTCTCACCGATCACGTCTGGGAGTTGAAAGAACTGCTAACCGCATAACAGGCCGCTACTATGACATCCGAAACGAGAACATTGATTGAGTTCAACGACATTACGGGCGTAGAAATCGAGTGCCCAGAATGTCATTTAGCCATTGTGTATCCGGTAGCAAAACTATCGAAGATCGAGCCCAAGTGTCCGGCCTGCACTCGGACTTGGTTTGATCCCCTCAGAAATGATCGCTTGCCCACATATCCGGCCATCGACGATATTCAGCACATTGCGGAGCACTTGCAAAAGCTGACTCGCAAAGACAGGACCGATATTCACGCCCACATTCGCCTGCGCATCAATGGAGAGAGTATAGAACAGAAACCAGAACCTTTGTTGTAGTAGCATTAGACCGCTATGGGACATTCTCGTGCGGTGCTCTGCCTGTTGCTCTTCTGTGTCGCGGGTATTTCTCAAGCTCCAGACGACTCGTTTTCGCACATTCGGGATAGCGCCAATATTTGGTTGGCAAAGTGCGAATCAGAGCATCCCGCGTCCGTGGAGGAGCTTACCACGCATGACTTTTGCCGTGGCTATATGACCGGGCTTGCCGATGCAGTGGGGATGGCGATGATACCTGTCACTCCAAGTTGCCCGCCAGACAATGTGACACCCGGACAGATGAAAAGAATTGCTCTGAAGTACATGCACGACCATCCCGAAAAGACGCATAAAACCACACCCATTCTTATTTTTGAGGCATGGGCAGAAGCGTTTCCTTGTCCCGCGAAAAAGTGACTTCCACGGGTTTTCCTTTCAACGCACATTTCGGCCACTACCAACCTTGTAGTAGGGGTTCTCTATGGAGATGTCGGCTCTGTCAAGGCTTCTTTGGGCGGACTGCCTGGCCTTTCCCCTTCATTTGATGGATCGCGTTTCGGAGGGATGCTCCAATAGACTTGAACGAAGACTGCGCATTCGCATTTTCGCCACGGTCAACGATTGCTTTTCAGCCAGCTCATCTCCCGTGATTTCGAATTCTTTCTCGTACTCCGCCTGCGCTTGCGCAAGCAATCCTTCTCGCTGGAACAGCACTCCCAGGGCCCAATGCAGCTCCGGGAATCGGGGGTCACTCTCTTGCACGCGCTGCAGGAGTTGTTGCCCATATTCCAGCTTCCCCAAGCTGATTTCAACGTTCGCTAGGGACACAAGTGCGGCATTCTTCCTCTTTGTTTCCAATTCCGGGTTTTGCAGCATCTGATTGAGGACTGCCTCCGACTCTGGGTATTGTTTCTTCGCGAATAATCCGCGCGCCAAAAACACGGAGACCTTGGCATTCTCCGGAGAGATCTGATGCGCCTTGCGCAAGAGATCAAGTGCCAAATCAGTATTTCCTTGATCCATGTATTCGTTTCCCAGTAGTCCGTACGCCATCCCGTCGGACGGGTTGATTTCGATTACCCGCCGATAAAACGCAAAGTTGTCATGATAAAACTTTTGCTGCGCAAACGTTACGGCTGACATCGCCGCCAGTATGACGCCCATAACAGCCACCACAGCCATCTTGGCGGGCTTGGGCATCGACCATAGTCTTGCAACCAGCATGCCCACCATGAGGCAAAGCCCGACCGACGCCAAATAGAGGTAGCGGTCGTGCGTCATGTCTCCCTGGGGGTAGATCCGCACCACGGCGAGCGCGGGGAGGATCGGCGCCAGCAGCAGGGCTGCAGCCAACCCGAGAACCGGGCTGTAGCGGAATGCAAACCAGCTTACAATGGCCACCCCTGCCGCGATAGCCACCAACTCCAGCGAGAAACTAGCCGTTGGCGACGCCGTCAGCGGGTTCATGTAGCTACCGGCCAATCCCAACGGTATGATCAATTTTTTCAAATAAAAGAGCATGACGGACGGGCCGCTGAAAATGACCTCCGCCCAGCTGTGTTCGCCCGCCTCCGTTCCCACTTGGTGCATTGCAAACCACCGTGCGAGCACATAGATCCCGGTCGCCGCAACGTACGGACTGCCAGCCAACCAAAACCGCCGGGCCAGTCCGCCGTTGACTTGGCCCCCTAAACGCATCCAGGCAATGACAATCAGGATGAGCACGAGAGCGACTCCGGTTTCCTTGGCAAACAATCCCGCGCAGTACAAGGCTGCACTGGCCCACACCTGTGGTCGCTCCGCAGCTGTGTTGTCGCCCAGCAGCACCATAATGGAGCCCAGCGTGAAAAGCGTAAACAGCAACTCACAACTGGCGGAAACCCAGGTGACCGCATCAACGTGAATTGGGTGTACGGCAAAGACCGCTGCCGCCACGCCTGCGCCGATGTCGCTCCCCGTCAGCCTCCGGCACAGCCGGAACACCAGATATGTGGCGGCAACATGCAACAAAATATTCGAGAGATGCCAAGCCCAAGGGGAAAGTCCGCCGACCGTGTGCACGAGCAACATCCAGAATGAGAAGAGCGGACGATAAAATAGCACCGTCCAACTCGGTCCAAACTGACTCCATAAATGCGAGCCAAGAAGTCGGGGCAAGTATTGCCACGACTGCACCTGAGGGTTGTTGACGATCTGCGGAAGGTCGTCGCGAATGAAGCCGCAAAACAACGAGCGTGAGTAAATTGCCAGGGCTAAACCGCACACCACCAGCGGAATGCGGGACTGGTGCAATCGCTCGCGCCAGCTCTGGCGCGGCGGTGTGCTCCTCAGCCGTTCGGCTTTGCTCCTCTTCTTCATTCAATCCTGTGAACGCATCGCAGAATAGCAAAATAAAAGACGGGGCCTGAGCGTGCAACGGAAGCCGCGACAGGGGAGGTATCTAGAATTAATGAATCGCACTGGGTTGTCAAGATGCATCTGGGATAGGAGACAGAGCAAGCTGGCTGGGGCCTATTGTCGCCACCTGTCTGCGCTCCGTTTCTGACTGAATCTGCAGCATAACTACTGGTTTCAAACGGTGATATCTCCGCAGACGCGGAACAGTAACGATAGCCAAGAACAATCCTTTACAGTTACTTTCTTCCCGGCGCTTCAAGTATGCAAGTTGTTTCACACTATCGCGATCAGTGGAAGTAGGTGTATAGTCGATTCCGGTATTTTGGCCTAAAAGAGCGATTCCGATTGAGTGAATGTTGCCGGCGTTTCGCAAAGAGAGGGAATCGCTATTTACAGGTTGCTGCATTAGGCCAGGCTTCGCCCTTCTCCCCCATAGTAGAGTTCCTCGCGCGAGTTCCGTGCACCCGAAGCGGGATCGCAGCGTCGGATTGAAAGCCACCTGAAACCGCCAAGAAGGCAAAGAGTTGGGGGATCAGAACATGCAAGGACATCGTAAAAGTCATTGCCGCATTGGCGGTGCGAGTGTATTCACGGTTCTTCTTTTTATCAGCGCGGGCGTGCTGCTCGCTGCTGGCCAAACCTCGGTCACGACGTATCACTACGATAATTACCGCACTGGCTGGAATCAGAGCGAGACGGTGCTTACGCCTGCCAACGTGGGAAGCCGCTCGTTCGGTCTGCTGCAGGCGGTGGCCCTCGATGATCAGGTGGACGCGCAGCCGCTGGTAGTGCCGGGCGTGCAGATCACGGCCGGAAAGTATCAGGGCTTGCACGATGTGGTTTATGTGGCCACAGAAGGCAACACGGTATATGCCATCGACGTTCACAGCGGGACGGTGCTGCTGAGCCCGAAATTTGGAACGCCGGTGCCGATGCCGTTGGGATGCAACAACAACGGGCCGAATGTAGGCATCAACTCGACGCCGGTGATTGACCCGGAGAGCAAGACGTTGTACGTGATGGTTTATACGCAGGATCCGACGGGGCCGGCCTACCGCCTTCACGCGCTCGATCTGGGGAGCTTGACCGACAAAGTCGCACCACAGGTGGTAGGGGCGTCGCACACTCTGACCGATGGAACGACATTCACTTTCAACGCGACGTACCAGCGACAGCGTCCGGGGTTATTGCTCGCGAACGGCAGCATCTATGCGGGGTTTGGCAGCTTTTGCGATTATGGGGCGAATCTTTCGCGGGGCTGGCTGCTGGGGTGGACGGCGGGAACGCTGGCGCCGTTTCCGTCTAACCGGCTCAACGACCAGCAGCCAACTTCGCCGAGTTCCTTCTTTCTGTCGTCGATCTGGATGTCGGGGTATGGGCCCGCCACCGATGATGAGGGTAATATCCTCTTCGCGACCGGGAATTCGGATCCCTCCGGGACTACTTATGATGGGGTCACCAACATTCAGGAGAGCGTGGTCAAGGTCTCTTCCACGCTCACGACGGTGCTGGACCTGTTTACCCCAAGCAATCAGGAGGCCCTCGATCGCCAGGACAATGATTTCGGCTCGGGCGGAGTGCTGGTGCTGCCCGATCAGCCGGGATCGACGCCGCATCTGGCGGTGGCAGCTGGTAAATTTGGCACGATGTATCTAATGAACGAAGACAATCTCGGTGGATACTCGCCGAAGAAGAATAATGTGCTGGGCAGCTACCTGGTGGGCCATTGCTGGTGTGGACAGTCGTATTTCGTGGATCCTTCAGACGGATTAGGACGGGTGGTGAGCAGCGGTGGCAATACAGTGAGAGTTTGGAAGGTGCAGACATCGCCGACGATTGCATTGACGTTAGTGACGATGTTTGCTGGGGTAGGTAGTGCCAGCGGTCAGTTGCAGGATCCGGGATTCTTCACTTCGGTTTCCTCAAACGGTAAAGCCAGTCCAATGATTTGGGCAGTATCGCGCCCGACGACGAACAATGGTGGCGCGCCGATTAGTCTGTTTGCGTTTGATCCGGAGTCGGGCGGAAGCACAATGAAAATGAAGAAGTTGTTCGAAGCGACTGCGGGTAACTGGCCGAATACGACTGGCAATGCGAATCTGGTTCCAGTGGTGGCGAACGGCATGGTCTTCGTGGCCAGCAACCAGCAATTGCAGGTCTTTGGACTGACTGCGGGAAAGACGAAGACGAAGTGACGCGGCCCGCGAAGTCAAGGTATAACGGCTGGCCGGGCTGTCGAACCGAAACTACGCATTAGCAGATCACAATTTCGAGGCCTGATGGCCGCATTGGAAAGGCCACCTTGAGAGTCAGCGTTTTCGGATTGGGTTATGTTGGGACAGTTTCGGCGGGGTGTCTCGCCCATGATGGACATGAAGTCGTCGGGATCGACTCGCTCCCGACCAAAGTCGACCTGATCAACCGCGGGCAATCTCCCATCATTGAAGCAGACATCGGTGAGATCATCGCAGCCACTGCGAGAGCCGGCCGGCTGCGCGCCACGAGCGATCCAGTCCAACCGATCCGCGAGACGGAATTGTCCTTCGTTTGCGTCGGCACACCGAGTCAGGCCAACGGCAACCTCGACTTGAGATACATTCGGCGGATTTGCGAACAGATCGGCCAAGCGCTCAAGACTAAGACAACTCGCCACACCGTCGTCATCCGCAGCACCATCTTGCCGGGCACGACGCGCAGGATCGTGATTCCCACCTTGGAAGAGTTCTCCGGGAAAAAGGCCGGGGTTGACTTCGGCGTCTGTAACAACCCCGAATTCCTGCGGGAGGGTTCTGCAGTGAAAGACTTCCGCTCGCCGCCGAAGACGGTGATCGGCGAATTGGATAAAGCCAGCGGTGACATACTGACCAAGCTCTACGAAAAACTCGAGGCGCCGCTGATCAGGACGGATCTAGAGACGGCTGAGATGGTCAAGTACGTTGACAACAGCTGGCATGCGCTGAAGATCGGTTTCGCCAACGAAATCGGCAATTTGTGCAAGTCTTTCGGCATCGATGCCCATGCGGTAATGAACATCTTCTGTCAGGATCGCAAGCTCAACATCTCTTCCGCTTATCTCCTGCCCGGTTTTGCATTCGGAGGCTCGTGTTTGCCCAAAGATCTTCGCGCATTGTCGTATCAGGCGAAAATGCACGATTTGCATTTGCCGATTCTCACTTCTATTCTGCCGAGCAATGAAATGCAGATCACTCGGGGCCTGCAACTCATTATGGAAAAGGGGCACACGCGAGTCGGGGTCTTGGGCTTCAGCTTTAAAGCGGGAACGGACGATCTGCGCGAAAGCCCCATGATTGAAATCATCGAGCGCCTCATCGGCAAAGGCTACGACCTGCGCATCTATGACAAGAACGTGAATATTGCGAGTCTGGTTGGCGCGAATCGGGATTTCATTCTCAACCATATTCCGCATATATCCAAACTGATGGTCCGCGACATTGACGCCGTGCTCAACCACGCTCAGACCCTCGTGATCGGCACCAAGGATCCGGATTTCAAGAGAGTGCCGGAGCGACTACGTGAGGGTCAACTCCTAGTGGATTTCGTGAGGATCATCGAGGGAAGGAGCGAGAAGGGCAAGTACGACGGCATCTGTTGGTGAAGCGGCGTGAGGCCCAGGGCTCGGGGACCTTGCCAGTGGCGCTAAAGTTCTGACGATGGACCATCACAAACCTGCAGAACTGCACTAGCTATTTCTACTATCGTCGATACTCGCCGTGACTACTTGGAACCGAACCACCAGTAAGCCTTAGATATCCACGACACAATAGAATAATAATAATAATGTCCCCGGTTGGTCGGCCGCCTTGCCTCCAAGGATGATGCCCGGCACTGCGGGGGCTACGGGGACCGATAATCGGGCGATGTCTAATCGGAGCATGACGCAGAACGAATGGCGGCGGCGGATTCGACGGGCGGAGGAACTTGGCGCCCAGTACAGCTTTGCGGCGGAAATCCTGCGCTTCTATGTGACTATCGCGCGCTTTCAGGAAGACTTCTACGGGGAACTCGGCAGATCGAGCGAAAGAGCGAGTGTTGGGGCTGGCGATGTCGCACCAGACCCGGAGCCCTTTGCGCGTCCGCTCCCTCCAGACTTGGCCGGCCGCTTCGGGCCATTTCTTTCGGTGGTCGAACAGAACGGTCCGGGTCCGCTCCGGGACGCTGCGCGCGAGTTGCGCCACGGTGGCGAAGATTCACATTTCCGATTGCTGACGGTTTTCTGGAACGAGACCGAGACCGGGACGCTGCCGCCGGGTCCAAACGATTTTTTCGCTCGCGCCTTTCTTCAGCCTTACGCGGCTGGCATTCGTTCACGGTCAAATATGCGATGGAGCGGGCCGACGCCGTATCTCTGTCCGTTTTGCAAACGGAAACCGGGGCTGGGCGTTCTGCGTCCGTTGGGAGAGGGCGGCCAGCGATCTCTGGTGTGTTCATTTTGCCTGGCGGAATGGGAGTTCCGGCGGATCGTCTGTCCGGGATGCGGGGAAGAGAACCCCGCGAAGCTTCCGGTCTACACTGCGGAGGAGCTCAAACACGTCCGCGTGGAAGGGTGCGACAGTTGCCAGAGCTACATAAAGACGGTGGACATGACCAAGAGCGGTTTGGCCGAACCGATCGTGGATGAGATGGCTGCGATCCCGCTGGATCTGTGGGCGCAAAAACAGGGATACACGAAGCTGCAAACGAATCTGATGCAGCTTTGACCAAAGTGCGGATCAGCATGTGAAGCTCTATCGAGCCACGGTGCTCCTGCTCGGTTGCCCGCCGGTCTGCACCTCGCCGCCGTCATCCAGACCCGACTGCTTCTTGCTCTTGAACCGTGCGGCAGCTTTGCCTTCGGCCTCCGCCAGTTGTTGTGGAGACATTTTCTGGCTGATGGTTTTCTTGCCTTCCGCGATCTGTTCGAGCATCGGGGCTGCGGTTTTTTCTGCGAGCAGGTACCACATGTAAGCGGAGACGGAGTCGGGTTGGGCGCCCGAGATCTGGCCGTCTTTATTCTGACCATCTTTATTCTGACCATCTTTAATCTGGCCAAAATGCTCGGCCAAGCGAAGTTGTGCCCAGGCATCGCCGGCCTCGGCGGCTTCGATGATAGTAGATAAGGCGTGGCCGTCTCCGTTGGCGGCGCGTTGTGGCTGGGCTTGCGAGTTGTTCATGGTCAGGTAGAGCAACTCGGTGCGGCTGGAGACGCCCAGCTTGTCAAAAATTCGGAACAGGTAGTTCTTGACCGTATGGGGGCTGAGGCTGAGAGTGAGAGCGATTTCGCGGTTGGTCATACCCGCGGCCAGTTGCTGGATGACCTGGCGTTCGCGCGCGGAAAGCAGTTCAATTCCCTTGTGGTTGGTGGCGCGGAGGAGCGGCAAACTGGCAAGAGCTTCGAGCGCATGATCGAGATCGACGCTACGCGCCCAGATTTGTCCTTCATGGACGCTGCGAATGCATTTGCAGAGGCTCTCCAGCCGCTCTTGCTTGGAAAAAATACCCCTGGCGCCGGCGCGAAAGCACTCCAGCACGTCCTGGGGCTTGGAGGAGTCAAGCAGGATGACGCCCTTGATCTGGGGCCGGAGCGCACGCATCTCGCGCAATACCTGGGTGCCGCGGCCGGGCTGGTCGTCCAAATTGTGAGCGATGACCACGACATCGATGGGCACGCGGGTGATGGCGGCCATCAGTTCCTCGGAATTCGAGGCCGCAGCTGCGACCTGCAGACCGCGATCGTTGCGCAGCGCGTCCGCTAAGAGTTGGGTGTGGATGCGCGTGCCGTCGGCAACTACGATACTTACAAAGTCCGAGCCCAATTCTTCATGGGGTGGCATCGGGTCTCCTGACGTTTGGTCACACGAACCGGATGGGGGGAATCATTCCGTTCGTTTCAAACGGACAACGGCCGGACAAAGGCCTTAGGGGGAGGAAGAAAGTGAGGCAAAAAATCGGCCAGGGTCTCTTGCTACAGCTGAGAATGTAGCACTAAATCCTAGAACCGGCAAGTAAGGACTTGCAACTTATGCAAAGAAATGCAATGTCGCCTGGTTTCGGTCGCAGTTTGACCGGTTGCACGACAATGCAAAGGGCCAGCCGCGGTAGCGGTCTCGAAATAGCTGTCGCTCAAACGTCAGAATGTACAGTCTAACATCAATAATATCAATAAGATAGCTTTACGCTGCTAGACAGACCGCTAGCAGTCTAGAGCGAACTAGTTACCTCCGTGCCGGAGTACTACAACGGGAGTGCCATAGAACAACGTCTCTAAGCCGTGTAGCTTGGTCATGAGAAGGTCACCTCGTGTATGAATAGGGTCGGTGTGTCCTAAGAAGTCCGACCACTTGCACGTTCTTGCAAGTACCGTTAACTTTAAAAGAACTACTATCGAGTCTTGGGCGTCAAACGAGTGCAAGTTAAGTTTAGACGTCAGGCAGAGTGCAGTTAAGTTTAGGCGTCAAAAGAAACTCCCCCTAGTTGTTCTGTTCGTTTCTCCCCCTGAAAGCGTTGAAGAGGTCCGCCATGCGTTCGAGCACGGGGACCAAGCGGACCTAGTTCCATGGGACCCAGAGGGCGAAGCTATGAGTAGTCCCAACCAGAGCTATGAAGCGGGTAGCGGGATGAGCCCATGGGTATCGCAGGAAGAGTTGCGCTGGTATGCGCTGCACACCAGAGCGCGCCACGAAAAAGCGGTGGAGCGACGGTTGCGAGATCAAGGCATGGAAACGTTCTTGCCGACGGCGGTGGAAGTGCATCGCTGGAGCGATCGCAAGAAGAAAGTAGAAGTGCCACTGTTCAGTTGCTATGTGTTCGTCCGCTGCGCTTTGAGCGCGGCAGACCGGACGCGTGTGTACCAGGTGGAGAGCGTGCACGGTTTTGTGGGCGTTGGCGGGGCGAGCCTGCCGATTCCCGATGAGCAGATCGAAAGCATCCAGAAGGTTCTGGCGCAGACAGCGCCTTGGCGTTCGTACCCCTTTCTTAAAGTGGGGCAGCGGGTCCGGATACGCGGTGGGGCGATGGACGGAGTGGAAGGCGTGTTCTTGTCGGAGAACGGCGACCACAGCCTGATCATTTCGGTCGATGCGATTCAGCGGTCGATGGCCGTGCGAATCGATGGGTACGACGTAGAGCCGGTCTGATGAGAAGTAGACCATGCTGTCAGCCAATCAACCAGTTTCCTGGTAAATCCAGGATTTTCTCACCCTGTTCCGTCAGTTACTCCTAAACATGTATCAGCCTGAAATCGAGCGAATCAGCGAAGAGTTGTATTTCATTGCGGGCAGCCCGGCCACGCGCCGGCTGCGCACGCAAGCGCAATTACTTTCGCAGACTGATGTGCCGGTGCTGGTTACCGGAGAGGCGGGAAGCGGGAAGACGACCGCTGCCCGGCTGATCCATTCGCTTTCGATTCGTTCCAGCTTCCCGTTCATGCGAGTCGGTTGTGCGATGCTCACTTCCGAGCTACTGGAGCATGAGCTGTTCGGTTACGAACACGCTTCCGCCAACGGGCGTCCGGAATCGACGTTAGGGAAGTTCGAGGAGTGTGTTAAGGGAACGATTTTGCTGGACGAATTCGATGCCATGCCCGACGCGGTGCAACGGCGGCTTCTGAAACTGCTGGAAACGGGAGAGTTTGTCCGGTGCGGGGGCCACAGCCCGATCCGGACCGATGTGCGCATCATTGCCGCAACGTGCCAGGACCTGGTGTTGGCAGCGGCAGAAAAGAGAATTCAGGAAGAGCTGTTCTACCGCTTGAGCGCTTTCGAATTGCGCGTGCCACCGCTGCGGGAGCGGCACGAGGAAATCCCCTTGCTGCTGGGGCACCTGATGAACCGGCTGACCCGGCGCTATGGCGTTCCGGCCCCGCGCTTCTCAACCGCGTTGCTGGATGCGTGCCAGCAGTGTGCGTGGCCCGGCAACCTGGACGAGTTGGAGAACTTTGCCAAACGCTTTCTGGCGCACGGCGATGAGGGCGAGGCGTTGCACGAATTGCTTTCGCGTCCCGATTATGGGCCCGCAAGCAAGGGTGAGAACGGAAACGGCCACGCGAAAAGCAGCGGTCCGCCTTCGAGCCTGTCCACAGCGGAAGAAAAGTCGTCTCTGAAGTTGCTGGTAAGAAACGCAAAAGGGGAGACCGAGCGCGCCGCGATTGCCCAAGCGCTCGAACAGACACACTGGAACCGGAAAGCGGCAGCTCGTTTACTGAATGTCAGCTATCGAGCGCTGCTTTACAAAATCCAGGAGTACCACTTAGCGCCGCGCGCCGAGTCAGCACGACTCTTTGGTACCGACGGCTGGCGGGACACGAAGTAGCGAAAAAATGGGAGCAGCGACGATTGGACCCGGGGGCACTGAACAGCTACGATTGGACCATCTGCGATTGGACCAGCTACGATTGAACTATCTATGATTGAACCGGGTAATGGCGCAGAGGCATTGCTTATGACGGAACCCATGACGGCCCATCGAATCACGGCGGTCCTGACGCTTCTAGTGCTGATGTCCGTCGGAGCGTTCGCGCAATCCGGATCCGCATCGCAACCACCGGCGCCCAGCGCCGCGGCAGGCGATAAGCAAGCCGGCGAGACGAAAGCGGGAGGCTCACGGGTCGCACATTCGGACAGTTCCTACGTGATTGGCGCCAACGATGTGCTGGCAATCAATGTGTGGAAAGAACCGGACATCTCGCGTTCCGTTCCAGTTCGTTCCGATGGAAGGATTTCTTTGCCGTTAGTCGGAGAGTTGCAGGCGAGTGGTCAGACGCCGCGGCAGTTGGAACAAGAGATCACTAAGCGCCTGCAGAGCTATATTTCCGAGCCTGAAGTCACGGTCATCGTTACCGCCAGCAATAGTCAGAGAGTGAACATCATGGGTATGGTGACCAAACCCGGCGCCTATTTGTTGACGAGCTCGACCACCGTGCTCGATGCGATTGCCATGGCCGGGGGCTTCAAAGACTTCGCCAAGCAGAAGTCGATCTATGTTCTTCGACAAGCTCCGGACGGAACTCAGAAACGAATCCCGTTCAACTACAAAGAAGTGATCAAAGGCAAGGATCCGGAGCAAAACATCCGCCTGCAAGCCGGCGATACGTTGGTGGTGCCGTAGTTGTGGTTATGAGCATTCGACGCTGTTTGATTCTCGTGTGGATGGTGGCCGCGTTGCAAATCCTCTCGATGGGGCAGGACCAACCGCCACAGAACTCAACGACCCAGAGTTCCAGCGATGATGGCACAGTCAGGACGGCTCCGGCCGCCGCCCTGTCGGCTTATGCAGGTATGGAAACCGAAGGCGCCAGCAGCGATTTGCCACAAATACCGGCAATGCTCGGGGGGCAGGGAACTTCTGCGGCTTTCCTGTCCGAGTTAGAAAGATCGAATTACCTGCGAGGCGGGATCAATGTGAGCGCGACCTACGATGACAACCCGCTGCTTCTTTCCAGCGGAGTGGTAAGCAATACAAGCGAAACGATCTTTCCCAGCATCAGGATCGAGGAATCGTCGTCGCGAATGCGCTGGACGCTGGGATACGCTGGCGGCCTGACTGTGAATCAGAAGATCACGAGCGAGAACCAGGGATCGCATAACCTGAACTTTGATTCGCAATATCGGCTGAGTCCCCACGTGAACCTGCGGGTGGCAGAAAACTTTTCCATGACCACGGGATTCTTTGACGCGAGCAACGGCGTCGAAGTGGTGGCCGGCGCGGGCGGGCCGAACGCCAGCCTGATTGCGCCGCTGGCCACGCAGAGGTCCAACACAACAACGGTAGAGACGAACTATCACTTTGCCTTGAATGATCTGATCGGGGCCAGCGGGTCATACTACGATTTACATTTCAGCAATGTCGCTGCGGGCACTGAGCTGACGGATTCGCAAACCGAGTCGGGCTCCGCCTTCTGGTTGCACCGGCTCTCTGGCGCAGACTGGGGCGGCGCAAGTTACCGTTTCGATCGCTTCACTTTCAATCTTGGCGGCGGCGAAACCAGAGTCCATAGTTTTCTGGCGGTGGACACACTGAACATTTCGAAACGATTCACCCTGAACGGCTTCATCGGTCCGCAGTACTCGGAGTCCCAGGGTTTGGAGACCCAGGTTTTGGTTACCGGTGCGCCGCAGCCCACTCAATCGAGCGGTTGGTCGGTTAGCGGCGGAGCGGAAGGCGGTTGGAGGAATCAGCGTACTAGCGTGTCCGCCGGATACTCCCGAAGCATCAGCGATGGCAGCGGCGTTTTGGGTTCGGTGCGGGTGCAAACCGTTTACGGCACCTTGCGCCGCCAACTGGTTCCGGGGTGGGCGGCTCTTCTCACCGCCAGCCACGGAACGAACCAGTCGATTACCGTGCCCTTCGTGACCAGCGCGAGTTCAATTAATGTAACTTCGGCGGATATCGGGCTGGAGCGTAACGTGGGGAAGCAGATCGGGCTCCGGTTCGGCTACACCCACGACTTTCAAGAGCAATTTGGAGTGCCGGGCCCAACCCCGACTAGCCCAGCCCAGACGCTGGATGCGAACCATAATCGATTTGTGGTGACGCTTTCGTACCAGTGGGCGAAACCCTTGGGAATGTAAATCATGGAAGAAGAACCGCAAGAATCAAACGAGCTACCCGATTTTACCGAGATCAAGGGAATGGTCCGCCGCCGGCGCTGGCAATTTCTTGTACCTTTTTTCTGCGGCTGGGCGCTGGTGTGGGGGGCGAGTTGGCTGATCCCGTCGACCTACCGGTCGGGCACGCTCATTCTGGTCGAGCAGCCTTCGGTGCCGGAGAAATATGTTGTCTCGAACATCGATACCGACATCCAGCATCAGCTGGACAGCATTACGCAGCAAATCCTGAGCCGCACCCGTCTTATCCGAATCATCGACTCTCTCGGTCTCTACGCCCAGGAGCGGAAGCACGCGAGCCCGGACGATCTGGTGGAGAAGATGAGCAAGGACATCGACATCGAACTGTCGCGCGGCGACGATCGGAAGCTTTCCGCCTTCAATATCTATTACGCGAGTCGCGATCCGAAAATGGCGCAGGCGGCCACGGCCGAGCTCGCGAATCTCTTTATCACGGAAAATCTGGAGCAGCGGCAGGAGCGTTCCGAGAACACGACCAAGTTTCTCGAAGATCAGCTCGATCAGGCGCGCGCAAAACTCGCGGCCCAAGAAGCGAAATTGCGGGTGTTTAAAGATCAGCACCTGGGCGAGTTGCCCACCCAGACTCAGAGCAATCTGCAAATCCTGATCGGCCTGCAGAGTCAAGTGCAAGGGAACGAAGACTCGCTGAACCGCGCCCAGCAGCGAAATACCTATCTGGAATCGTTGATCAACCAATATCGCGCCATGGACAGTGGTTCGAAACCGGCTGAGGGAGGGCCGGTCGGTCTGGCTGAGATTGACAAAGAACTGGATCAGCTCAGGGCGCACTTGACGGATCTGACTTCTCGCTACACCGATAAGCATCCCAACGTCCGCAAGACCAGGGAGCAGATTGCCCGGACCGAGCAGATGCGCGAACGGATCGTCGCCGATATGAATAATCGATCGAATACCCCCAGTCCGGCACCGACCGCGGCCCAGCCGCTCGATGCGAAAAGCGCATCGATACTGGAGCTCGAAAGTCAACTGAAGGCGAATCGCCTCGAAATTGCGAATCGGGAAGCGGAAATCAAAGACGAGCAAAACAAAATCAACCAATATCAGGCACGGCTGAACATGGCGCCGGTGATGGAGCAGCAGTTCGCCGATATCACGCGCGACTATGACCAGTCGAAAACCGATTACGAGTCGCTGCTCGCCAAGAAGAATCAGTCCGCCATGTCGACCGACCTGGAGAAGACGCAACAGGGCGAACATTTCCGCATGTTGGATCCGCCGAATCTTCCGGTAAGACCCTACAAGCCGAACCGTCTGCAGTTGTGCGGGTTGGGACTAGCGGTGGGCTTGGTTCTCGGCGGAGGCTTCGCTTTCAGCCGGGAAATACTGAGCGGCAAGATCTACAGCGAGCGCGAGATCAAGAAGCTGGTTCCCATCGATGTGATCGCGGAGATTCCGCCGATCGAGAGTTTACAGGAACAGTCGTCCAACCGGCGCGGCGCCTGGATCGCCGGCGCGGCGGCAGTGGTGATCGTAGGTTTCATCCTGTTAGGATCGGCAGTAACGTATTTGTACGGCTAGAGATCATGTACAAGAGCTTCTACAATCTTCAGCGAAACCCGTTCGAGATCACGCCCGATCCCTCGTTCTTGTTTCCTACAACGCGGCACAACGAGGCGCTCGCTTCGTTGTACTACGGGGTGACGGCGCACCGCGGATTTGTGGTTTTGACGGGCGAGGTGGGCACGGGGAAGACGCTCATTCTGCGCTCGCTGCTGGGGTTGCTGCAGCGCCGCGATGTGGCCTTCGCCCTGATTTTCAATCCGACGCTTTCGCCGCTCGAATTCATGCGCTATATTGCGGGCGATTTCGGGTTGCAAGTTACGGGCAAGGCCAAAGACGAACTGATCCACGTGCTGAATGGCTTCCTGCTGCAGAGGCATCAAGGGGGATTGACGACGATTCTGGTGGTGGACGAGGCTCACCTCCTGTCACCGGAACTACTGGAAGAGATCCGGCTCTTGACCAATCTGGAAACGTCGCAGCAAAAGTTGCTGCAGATCGTGCTCGCGGGTCAGCCGGAACTCGATCAGAAACTCGATTCCCATGAACTCCGGCAACTGAAACAGCGGATCGCGCTGCGCTGCCATCTCAACCCACTCAGTCCGAACGAAACCAGGGAGTACATGAGCCGCCGTCTTCGGATTGCGGGGGCGCCTGCCGCCGGCGAGATTTTTTCCGGGCCGGCGATCGAGGCTGTGTTTCTCCACTCGCGGGGAATTCCGCGGCTGATTAACACCATCTGCGAGAACGCGCTGCTCGGGGGCTACGCCCAACACGCGCCCACAATTACTTCCGAAATCATCGACGGCGTCGCGCGGGACCTACGGCTCGGAGTGGTGGCCCTGGACCCGAACCGGGCTGGAACTCGGGCGTCGGAAGAAGCGGAGCAGCGCGAACTCTTGCTGGCGGTAAAGACGCTCCTCGAAGTGCGTGACCGCATGCAGCAAGCGCAGACGAAGGGCCGGCTGCAATAGGCAAGGTTTCTTCCACATGAGCAATATATTTGAAGCGCTACAGCGAGCAGAGACCGAACGGGCGGGCGGAAGCGTGCCGAAAAACGCCGACTCGGTCGCGGACCTGCTGCAAGTGGTCGAACAGGAAATCGAGCGTAAACAATCTCTTTCCGAATTGCCGCCAGCGGCGAAGCCAGGGTCTCCAGAGGCCGAGACTTTTGCCTCTGCGAAAGTACTCCTGCCAGCACCGGCGGCAGATGCCCGATTGGTGTGTCTGACCGACCAGGGCGGCCTGGCGGCGGAAAAGTTTCGCGTGCTGGGACTGAAGCTGCGACATCTGCGCGAACGGCGCCAGCTCAAACGGATTGTGGTGACCAGTACGGCTCCGGAAGAAGGAAAAAGTCTGGTGGCGGCCAATCTGGCGCTCAATCAGTCGCGCAGCAAGGTTTTGAAGACGCTGCTGCTGGACGGAGATCTGCGGCGGCCATCTTTATCCAGCCGATTCGGGTTCGAACGTTCCTTGCCGGGACTGAGCGAGTGTTTGCGAGGCGAGCGGCAGCTTTCTGAAGTAGTGTACAAACTGAATGGCTCCGGTCTCTGGTTCCTTCCCGCGGGGCGCACACCAGAAAACCCACTCGACCTGATGCAGAGCGGGCGCCTCCCGGAATTGCTCGACCGGCTCGGAGAATTCTTCGACTGGATCGTCATTGATACTCCTCCGGTAGTTCCGGTGGCGGATACCACGTTCTGGATGAAGCTGGCGGACGGAGTTCTCGTCGTGATCCGCGAAGGCGTCAGTGAGAAAAAAGCGGTACGGCGCGCTTTGGATACATTTGATCGAGCGGCCTTGCTGGGAGTGGTGGTTAACTCTTGTAGCCGCAGCGACCATACATATTATTATTCGCGTTATGGTCGGGCGACGGTTCGAACCGACGAAGCTCCCTCCTCCGCCGAGAACGAGTAAGAAACAGTCCGACTTAAATAAGATCGAGTAGGTAGGCCTGGTTCCCCAACTAGGATCGTAACTCCCCCACATTGATCACCATCTAGTTCTGTGCCACTTTCCTGTCTTGGTGGCTCAGCAAGGAGTTACCCGTGGCATCCCGCACAGTAGATTCTATGTCTCGCTCTCCGGAACTTTCGTCATCGCAAGGCCGCCTGGCGCCCAGCGAAGTGCTGAGCGAAGAAAACTTTCACCGGATGATCTCGCTGGAGCGAAGGCGCAGCGAGCGTTCGCAACGTCCGTTCGTGCTTTTGCTCATCGACGCCGGACGCAATCAGCCGGGGGGAGGGCAGGGCCGCATCCTGCTGGACATCCTTTCTGCGCTCCAGGGGGCAACCCGCGAAACCGATGTTACCGGCTGGTACACGACAAATTCTGTGGTCGGAGTCATGTTTACGGAGATCGTTCTGGATAATAATGCAGTGCTCAGCACGATCCTTTCCCGGGTCGGCACGGTGCTGCGCGACCGGCTCGACAGCGATCAGTTCAGCCGGATCAAGTTCTCCTTCCACGTGTTTCCGGATGAATGGGATTCGCAGGACTTGGATCGCCCCAGCAACCCAACCCTGTACCCGGATCTCGAAAAACGCCAAAAATCGAACCGACTCGGCCGCGCCACCAAGCGGCTGATCGACGTTCTGGGAAGCCTGTCCTTGCTGGTGATGTTGTCGCCCGTGTTTTTCATCGTCGCGGCGGCGATCAAACTGACTTCCCGCGGGCCGGTTTTGTTCCGGCAGAAACGCATCGGCGAGCATGGAATCCCTTTCCGGTTGCTGAAATTCCGGTCGATGCAACTGGATAACGATTCCAGCGAGCACAAGGAATATGTCCGCAAGTTGATTGCCGGTCAGGCGGAAAAGAAGCCTGCCAACGGCAACGGAGGGGGCGTGTTCAAGCTGACCAACGATCCGCGGATTACCCCGGTGGGCAGGGTCCTGCGGCGCGCCAGCCTGGACGAACTGCCCCAGTTGATCAATGTGCTGCGCGGCGAAATGTCGCTGGTCGGACCGCGGCCGCCATTGCCGTATGAAGTGGAAGCCTATGCCACGTGGCATCGGCGCCGCCTAATGGAGGCGAAGCCGGGAATCACCGGACTCTGGCAGGTGAACGGCCGCTGCCGCATGGAATTTGACGACATGGTGCGGTTGGATTTGCGCTATGCCCGCGATTGCTCTCCCCTGCTCGACCTGAAGATTCTCTTGCAGACTCCAAAAGCGGTGATGAACGGAGACGGCGCCTGTTAGGTCGAGTCTTATGCGAAGTTGTTTCTCGAATCGCCGCTGCGGCAGGCAGTTCCGTATTCTGTGCGAAATGTTCTGCGAACTCCTTTCCAACGGCAAGCAGCCTCATAACCAGCAGTACTCATAACCAGCAGTCTCATAAAGGTGAATTCCTATGCTTAGGTTTGGTGTAATCGGATATGGCTATTGGGGCCCGAATATCGTGCGCAATCTGCGCGCCCTGGAAGGCTGTCAGGTGGTGGGGATCTGCGACCAGACGCCGGCAGCCCGCAAGCGCATACAGGCGGCGCATCCCGGGATCCCGGTTCATAGCGATTGCCATGAACTGGTAAGGTCGCCCGACGTGGATGCCATCGCGGTGATCACGCCGGTGTGGACGCATTATGAACTGACTAAGGAGGCGCTGGAAAACGGCAAGCATGTGTTCGTGGAGAAACCGTTTACCAGCAACGTGGCGCAAGCCGAAGAACTGATCAACTTAGCGGCGCAGAAAAACCTCCAAATCATGGTGGACCACACCTTCCTGTTTACCGGCGCGGTCCGCAAAATACATCAACTGCTCGAGGATGGGGCGCTCGGCAAGCTCTACTACTACGATTCGACCCGAGTGAACCTGGGACTTTTTCAGCATGATTGCAACGTGGTTTGGGATCTCGCGCCGCACGACCTCTCGATCATGAACCACCTGCTGCACAAAGATGCGGAGGCCATCTCGACCACCGGGCAAGCGCACCTCAACGGGCACGAGGACATCGCCTTCATCACCGCGCACTTTCCCGATAATGTGATTGCTCACATCAATGTGAACTGGCTCTCGCCCGTAAAAGTGCGCACCACATTGATCGGGGGCGAGAAAAAGATGCTGGTGTGGAACGATCTCGAAGCCGACGAGAAGCTGAAGATCTATGACAAAGGCGTCGATGTGAAGAGTCAGGAAGGCATGTACAACCTGCTGGTGAGTTACCGCTCCGGCGACATGTGGGCGCCGCAGGTGGAGCAGGTGGAGGCGCTTCGGTTAGAGCTGGGATACTTCGTGGAATGCATCAAGAAAAGCGAGGCGCCATTCAACGACGGCCGCGCGGGGCTGAAAGTCGTCCGCATGCTGGAAGCTTCGACCGAGTCGCTGGCCAAGCGCGGAGCGCTGGTCTATCTGTGAGGCGGAGAAAGTTGCCGGCGTTTATCCCATTCACAATTGACGTCCTCGATCCCCTCTTAGTTTCCCCGCCGACAAATCTCTCTTCCGGTTGTCGAACACAAACCCCGCATGGTTAAGGAGCGAACGAAATAACCGTATGGACAATTATCTGAGCATCGCGCCGAGCGTAAAGCTCGGACAAAATGTGAAGCTTTCGAAGTTCATCAATCTGTATGGATGCGAAATCGGCGACGAAACGAAAATCGGCGCCTTCGTAGAGATTCAGAAGAACGCGAGAGTCGGAAAGCACTGCAAGATTTCGAGCCACACCTTCGTGTGCGAAGGTGTCGATATCGAAGACAACGTGTTCGTCGGCCACAATGTGGCCTTCATCAACGACACCTACCCGCGCGCCACCACGACCGGCGGCCAGCTCCAGACCGAAGCCGACTGGAAAGTCGAGAAGACGCTGGTGAAGAAAGGGGCTTCGATCGGCTCCGGTTGTACCATCCTGGCCAACGTCACGATCGGCGAAAACGCCATTGTCGGCGCCGGCAGCGTGGTGACCAAGGACGTTCCAGCCAAGAGCGTCGTTTTCGGAAATCCCGCAAAAGTACGCCGTTATATCGACCAGACCATGGAGGTCACAAAGTGAGCATATCCAGCATTCCTGTTCTTGATCTTGTTACTCCACACGTTGAGCTCGAGCAAGAATTAACCCAAGTCTTTCAGCAGGCGATCCGGACTGCCGGTTTCATTGGCGGCCCCATGGTCGAGAATTTTGAGAAAGGGTTCGCCGACTTCTGCGAGGTGAAGCACGCCGTCGCCGTGAGTAGCGGCACCGATGCGCTGCGGTTTGCACTGAGGGCCGCCGGCGTTCAGGCCGGTGACGCGGTGGTCACCGTGCCTCACACCTTCATCGCCACCACGGAAGCAATTTCGCAAGCCGGAGCTCTGCCCGAATTCGTCGACATCGACGAGCGCACCTACAACTTGGACCCCGAGAAGCTGCGAGAGTATCTCGAACAGAAATGCACCCGAGACGCTTCGGGCAAATTGATCAGCCGCCGCAGCGGGCGCCAGGTGACCACGGTCGTTCCCGTCCACCTCTATGGGCAGATGGCCGACATGGATGCTATCCTCGAACTCGCGGACCGATTCGGTCTTATCGTGGTGGAAGACGCTTGCCAAGGCCATGGCGCACAGTATTTTTCCCGCAAGCAGAATCGCTGGTTGACCGCCGGTTCGGTGGGGCGTGCCGCCGCTTTCAGCTTTTATCCCGGCAAGAACCTCGGTGCCTGTGGCGAAGCCGGCGCCGTTACCACCAACGACCCAGTTCTGGCTGCCCAAGTGCGTATGCTCCGCGATCATGGCCAAGCTAAGAAGTACTACCACAGCATGGAAGGCTACAACGGGAGGCTGGACGCAATTCAGGCTGGAATCCTTCACGTCAAGCTCCAACATGTGACCGAGTGGAATAAGCAGCGGCGGGCACGGGCAGCTGAATATAGAAAGCTGTTCGAAGCCACGGGCAGTCCGATGAAGCCGCCGTATGAGCCATCATGGTCCCGTGCGGTGTACCACCTGTACGTGGTACGCACCGAACATCGCGAAGAACTGATGGCATTTCTGAAGGAGCAAGGCATCGGGACCGGGATTCATTATCCGATTCCGCTGCACCTGCAGAAGGCTTATCACGCGCTCGGTTATTCAGCTGGCGATTTTCCGGCCACGGAGAGGGTGGCCAACGAAATCGTTTCTTTGCCGATGTATCCGCAACTAACGGCGGCACAGCAGGCGCGCGTGGTCGAGCAGGTCGTGCAATTCGCAACGCCATCAGCCCTGGAGCCGGCTTCCGCACGGCATTAGCAAGCGCAGCATAGAGGGCTCGCGGGCGGGGTGGTCCAGAGACGTCCCGCCCAGCGCCATCGTTGCTGGGAGCCCCGCAAAAGGTTTGAGAAACGTTGCGGAGCGGAGCGAGGCGCAAGTCGCGCCGCAGAAACTCCTCAGGAGGCACTGACATGCAGATTCGAATCGAATCCAAACACCTGGAAGAGGTGGTAGTGATCGTCCCCGACATATTCCAGGACGGCAGAGGTTTCTTTTCCGAAACCTTCCGTGCCGACCAGTTCGAGGGTCTCGGTCTGCCTACACGGTTCGTCCAAGACAATCATTCTCGATCCGCGAAGGCGGTCGTGCGCGGGCTGCACTTTCAGTGGGACCCGCCCATGGGCAAGCTCATGCGAGTGACGGCCGGAGCCGCATTCCTGGTGGCCGTGGACATCCGCAGAGGATCCCCGAACCTCGGAAAGTGGGTAGGCATCGAGGCGTCTGCCGAAAACCGCCGGTGCGTATGGGCGCCCGCAGGATTCGCGCGTGGCTTCTGCGCTCTGGCGGATAACACCGAGATTCAGTACAAGTGCACAGGAATCTACAACAGCAAGGCGGAGTCTGCGATCCGATGGAACGACCCGATGGTCGGCATCGAATGGCCTCTAGTCGATGTCGTCGTTTCTGAAAAGGACCGAAATGCGCGTACGCTAGAGCAGTGGCTGGCCTCGCCTGAGTCGGACAATTTTCGCTATTCGGAACAACGTGAACCCAAACTTTCTTTACGGAGCTGATTATGAGGTTGCTTATTGCAGGAGGCGCTGGGTACGTGGGGTCGGTTCTGATCCCTAGGCTGATCGAGCGTGGTTACAAGGTAGACGTGGTGGACCTCTTCTGGTTTGGCAATCATTTGCCTCGCCAGGCTGGGATCCTTAATAAGGACATTTTTCACCTGACTGTCGAAGATCTTGAACCCTACGATCAGGTCATCTTCCTGGCCGGTCTTTCCAACGATCCGATGGCGGAATACTCACCCAGCAAGAACTTCATCTTCAACGCGGCCGCGCCAGCGTATCTCGGTTACATTGCAAAGATCGCAAAGGTGAAGCGCTACATCTATGCGTGCTCCTGCTCGGTCTATGGCTACACCGAAAATGAGCTTTACGACGAGACGCGCGCGGTCAGCTCGAGTTATCCCTATGGCATCTCGAAACTCCAAGGGGAGCAGGCCGTCATGCAACTCGTCGATGACAAATTCTCTGTGATCTCGCTACGCAAGGGCACTATTTCCGGATATAGTCCCCGCATGCGCTTGGATCTGATTATCAACACGATGTTCAAGACAGCCATGCGGGATCGCACGATCACTGTGAATAATCCTTCCATCTGGCGTCCCATTCTCAGTATCGAAGATGCTGCTACCGCCTACATTCGGGCGGTCGAGACCAATCAAAAGATTTCCGGTATTTTCAACATCGCGTCGGGGAACTATACGGTGGGCGAGGTGGCAGACGTGGTCAAGAGCACTGTAGAGGAGCGGTTGAGCTTACGAATCAGCCTCTGCATCAAGCATATCCAAGACTTCCGTAATTACAAGGTCAGCGTCGAGAAGGCGGCCAATGTGCTGAGCTTTCACCCCACCGGGAATGTGAAGTCAATCGTCGGCAACTTGATCGATAACCGGGAACAGTTCCAGGACTGGGATAACCCAGCATACTCGAACTTTCAGACCTTCAAGCAAATTGAAAACGGCATCGGGGTCCATGACATGGTTAGTGCATCATGAACATCGCAGTCATCGGTTCTAACGGCCAGCTCGGCAGCGACGTGGTCCGTGTCTTTGCCGATCAGGGCGAGAATGTGTACTCGCTAACCCACGCGGATATTGAAGTGTCGAGCCTGGAATCGGTAGCGGATTGTCTGCGCTCGAAAAGACCTGAAATCGTGATCAACACTACGGCTATGCACCACGTGGAGAACTGCGAGCAGGAACCGGGCAAAGCTTATGCCGTCAATGCGGTCGGCGCACGCAATCTGGCCACGGTAACGCGTGACTTGGGAGCGGTACTCGTTCACGTCAGTACCGACTACGTGTTTGATGGCAAGAAAGACGAGCCGTATGTTGAGAACGATAACCCCCTGCCGCTCAATGTTTACGGTAACTCCAAGCTGGCAGGAGAGTACTTTGTTCGAACCTTAAACTCGAAACACTTTGTGCTGCGAACCTCGGCGCTCTACGGAAAGCACCCATGCCGGGCGAAAGGCGGCCAGAATTTCGTCGATCTGATGCTTCGATTGGCCCGAGAACGCGGCCGGGTTCGAGTAGTGGACAGCGAGTTTGTGAGCCCTACTCCGACCGTCGACGTGGCCCGCCAGATTGCCGCTTTAACCCGTTGCGATGCCTATGGTTTGTACCACGCAACGGCCGAGGGCAGCTGCTCGTGGTATGAGTTTGCGCGTGAGATTTTCTCGGTTGCTGAGATTCAGGTCAAGCTTGAGGCCGCCTCGCCCTCGGAATTTCCTGCCAAGGTGCCGCGGCCGCGCTATTCGGTGCTCGAAAATCGTGGGCTCAAGAGCTTGCGCTTGAACCAGTTTGAGCCTTGGCAGGTCGGACTCCGCAGGTATGTCTCGCAGATTCAAAAGGCATTTGCGGATCAGTCGGTCTCAAGCTGACCCTTTCCAAGCCACCAAGCGGAGAGCCTCAGTGGGACCACTGGTCTTCAGTTTTCTTAATGCTGCCTTCTCTAGCGGTCGAGGCAAAGCGTAGAAGGTCAAGGGGGATCATTCTGCGTCACATGATGAGCGGAGGAATTCGTGAAAGTTGGACGTGGAGATGACGGTGGAAGGTGACGCCATGTCAGGACTTGCATCAAACCTCGACAGCGAGCAGCTACGGAAGTCTCCGTTGGGGACCGCCGCTGTGACAACGCCTTCGGACGGGGCGGGGAAGATCTGGATCGACCTCGATAATTCGCCGCATGTTCCTTTCTTTGCACCGATTATCGAAGAACTAGAGCAATCCGGCCACAGCATTCTATTGACCGCTCGTGATTGTTTCCAGGTCTGTGAACTGGCGGACCTCCTCAATTTGACTTATCGACGAGTCGGACGGCACTATGGCAAGAACCCCATATGGAAGCTTGCCGGGCTGGGCTGGCGCTCGCTGCAACTGATTCCAGCCGTGCTCAGGGACAAACCGGTGCTGGCGTTGTCGCACGGCTCGCGCTCGCAATTGCTGGTCGCGAATCTGCTCCGGATTCCTTCCGTCACGATTGCCGACTATGAGTTTGCCAGGATCTGGATGCTCGTACATCCGACATGGGTGATAACGCCGGAGATCATTGCGGACAGCGCCATTCATGCCAACAAGGAACATATTCTGAAATATCCCGGCATCAAAGAGGACGTATATGTTCCCAGGTTCAATCCAGACCCCGGAATCCTAGCCAAGTTTGGCCTCGACGGGACCGATGTAATCGTCCTGGTTCGGCCTCCGGCGACTGAGGCTCACTACCACCGCCCAGAAAGTGACGAGCTTTTCGAAGCTGTTCTCAACTTCCTGGGGGGGAAGCCGCAAGTCAAGATGATCTTGCTGCCACGGAACGAGCGCCAGGCCGCCGACATTCGGTCGAAATGGGCGACCCTATTTGCCAGGGGCCAGATCCGGATTCCCAACTCGGTCCTGGACGGCTTGAACCTTATCTGGCACTCCGACTTGGTGATCAGCGGCGGCGGCACGATGAATCGAGAAGCAGCGGCACTCGGGGTTCCTGTCTACAGTATCTTCCGAGGAAAGATCGGGGCCGTCGACCGGTATCTCGCTTCCGTGGAGCGTTTGACATTGATAGAGAATTTGGAAGACATTGGAAACAAGCTGATCTTGAGGAAACGGAATCGTTCTTCCACCGTACAGAAGCGCCCGAACACGACTCTGTCCACGATCATGCAGCACATCACCGCAATCCTGAAGCAAACCTATCCGGAAAAATGTCAAGCACTCTAGCAACCGCGCGAGATGACTCTCGGGCTTCCCAGTTGATGGCACTGGCGATTCGGGGACTCGGTCCGATGTTCGATCCGGAGAAAGGACTCTTCTGCTATCGGCTCCGACAGACTTCGCAAGGCTTGGTCAGGGAAGGAATCTCCCAGCGTTATACGATCATGACCTTGTTGGGCCTGTTACGCGCTGAGTCTGCAGGTTTCCAGTCCGCTCTCAATATTCCTGCCACGCTCGATCATATCCTCAGCGATACGGCATGGTTGGACAACATTGGGGACCTGGGTCTGCTGCTCTGGCTTTGCGCGCTTTCCTCTCAGGAACATTTGACGCGGTTCTATGCGAGGTTCGACCTGGAGCGGGCTTTCGAACGGTATCCGGATGCGCGTGGTCGGCTTACGATGGAATTGTCGTGGTTCCTGGCCGGTCTTGCCCACGCCAGTGGAACCGCCCTGAAGCAGCCGCCGACGCTCGCACGCTTGGCCAACGAGACCTATCGGTTACTGCGGGCCAACCAGGGTGCTCATGGCATCTTTGGACACATGGGTAGGCGGAGTTCTTTAGCTGGGTTAGTGCGAGGCCGGGTAGGCAGTTTTGCCGATCAGGTCTACCCGATCTATGCCATGGCGCTTTTTGCTCAGGTTTATGATCTGAAAGAGGCCCGGCAGAATGCTCTCCGGTGCGCCAGCGCGATTTGCAAACTGCAGGGTCCACTCGGCCAGTGGTGGTGGCATTACGACTCGGTGACCGGCCGCGTAGTCGAGCGCTATCCCGTGTATTCGGTGCATCAGCACGGCATGGCTCCGATGGCGCTATTTGCATTGCAGGATACAGGCAACGCCAACTTCGGCGAGCAAATCTACAAAGGACTTGGGTGGATTAGCGGGGCCAATGAACTGCAGCAAGATCTGGAGAATGATGCTGCGGGGGTCATATGGAGATGCATTCGTCCCTCGAAGTCGATATCCTATGCCACCCGTATTCGCACTCTGTTGGGAAAAGAGCAGAACCTAGACGCAGCCCAGATTCTGTTCGAGTGTCGCCCCTATGAATTAGGTTGGCTTCTCTATGCCCACGCGGGACCCGGCTCTAGAGCGATCCAGGCTAGATCGGCGACAGCGGTTCAACATGGCCGTTTACAAGATTGATCCCATAGAGGATGAGCGCTGGGGGGAATTGCTTCAGAGGCATCCCGCAGCCTCTATCTTTCATACGCCGGAGTGGCTTGAAGCGTTGCGACGGACATACGGCTACGAACCGGTTGCCTTTACCACCTCAGCCCCAGGATGTTCATTAACCAATGGTTCCCCCTTTTGTCAGATTTCCAGTTGGTTCAGCGGGCGCCGCCTGGTGTCGCTGCCATTCTCTGATCATTGCACCCCACTGGTGGAAAGTTCAGAACAGCTGACTGGCATAGTAGCTTCTTTGCGAGAAAGCCTCGACCGCGAAAAGTGGAAGTATATAGAGATCAGGGCAGCGGACTCAGCGTTGCTCGACTGCGAGGCTTTTGAGAAAAGCAAGGTTTTCTTCTTCCATAGACTGGACTTGCGCCCGAGCTTGGATGACATTTTCGGAAATTTCCACAAGGATTGCGTGCAGAGGAAAATTCGGCGCGCCGCGCAAGCGAGCCTGACATATGAGGAGGGAAGGTCAGACTCATTGTTGGCCAAGTTCTACCACCTCCTGTTGGTGACACGCCGGAGGCACGGGCTACCGCCGCAACCGGTCGCCTGGTTTCGCAACCTGATTGCTTGTCTAGGAGACAGAGTTAAGATTCGAGTAGCCTCTAAAGATGGGCGTCCGATCGCCAGCATTCTTACTCTGCGCTATAAGCACGTTCTGGTTTACAAGTATGGTTGCTCAGATCCCAGATTCAACCACTTCGGGGGCACACAGCTCTTGTTTTGGAAGGCGATCGAAGGGGCCAAGGACGATCAGCTTTCTGAGTTTGATCTGGGACGTTCCGATTGCGACAACCCTGGACTCATTAGATTCAAAGATCGTTGGGGTGCCACTCGATCAATGCTGACTTACTTGAGATTTCCCTCGCGGCTCCCTCAAGTTGTCAGCAAGGCCGCGCAAGCCCCTATCGTTAAGTACCTTTTTGCCTGTGTCCCCGACAGCTTGCTGGCTGCGGCTGGTCGGGTGTTATACAAACACATCGGGTAGCCCATACCTAAACCAGCATTCGCGATGATCGTCTTGCATCGATCACAATTATGACTCAAGTCGTTAAGTATGTAGTCATCACTCCCGTCCGTGACGAAGAGAGGCACGTCGAAGCAACTGTCCGATCCGTCGCGGCCCAGACGATCCCGCCCAGGGAGTGGATCATTGTCGACGACGGTTCGAGCGACAGAACCGGCGACATCCTCGATCAGTACGCGGCCCAGTTTCCGTGGATTCGCGTGATCCACCGGCCGAATCGGGGATTTCGCAAGTCCGGCGGCGGCGTCATAGAAGCATTTTATGATGGTTACAGTGCACTCCGATGCGGAGACTGGGAGTTCATTGTGAAGCTGGATGGGGACCTGACCATGTCGGAGGATTACTTTGAGAAATGCTTTGAACATTTTCAGCGCGATCCTCGGCTTGGGATTGGAGGCGGAGCTATCTATCACGAGGTTGACGGAGAGTTGAAAGTTGAGGCAAACCCCAAGTTCCATGTCAGAGGGGCAACCAAGATTTATCGAAGCGTCTGTTGGGAAGCGATTGGCGGCTTATGGCCGGCGCCAGGATGGGACACGATCGATGAAGCTAAAGCGAATATGTTGGGCTGGAAGAGCGATACCTTTGGGGAACTCCGCCTCGTTCATCACCGCCTCACTGGATCTGCTGACGGGTTGCTGCGCGATCGTATGAAGCACGGTCTGGCTTGCTATGTCTCTGGGTATCACCCACTCTTCCTTGCGGCTAGTTGCTTGTACAGGATCGCCCAAAAACCGTACTTTATCGGCTCGTTCGCAATCTGCTACGGGTTCGTTAAAGGCTACGTCGACCACGTGCCGCGTGTGAATGACACACGTCTGATCGGTTACTTGCGCGCGCAGCAACTGAGACGTCTCTGCGGATTAGAAACGATCTGGAAGTGACCTGCGGCCCGGGTCGTTAGAAAAAGACATTATGTGTGGAATTTGTGGAAAAGTGAACCTCGACCGAAACGCCGCGAGCGTTGAGCCCACTCTGATTCGAGCGATGATGGAGACGATACGTCATCGCGGTCCGGATGATGATGGACTCTACGTCGCGCGCGGTGTGGGGTTGGGTCACCTGCGCCTCTCGATTATCGATCTTGGCAGCGGCCACCAGCCACTCTCCAACGAGGACGGTACGATTTGGATCGTTTTCAATGGAGAGATCTACAACTACCGCGAATTGCGCGAATTCCTTGTGGATAAGGGGCATGTTTTCAAGACCCAGACCGACACCGAGGTTATCGTGCATCTATACGAGGAACTGGGTCCCCAATGCTTGGAGAAGTTGCGCGGAATGTTCGCCTTTGCTTTGTGGGATGAAAAGAAAAAGGCGCTTATCTTGGCGAAAGACCGGGTGGGAATCAAACCTCTCTACTATTCGCTGACGGATAAAGCCATCGTGTTCGCCTCTGAGATCAAGGCCATCCTGGCCGATCCGGCGATCAACCGGGAGCTTGCCCCGGAGATTATCGACCGGTTCCTGAGTTTCCTCTATGTGCCAGGCGAAGAGACGCTGCTAAAAGGGATCTGTAAGCTCGCGCCCGGACACTATCTGCTGGTTAGGGATGGCAAAGTAGAAATTCGACAATACTGGGATCTTCAGTTCTTCAAGCCTTCCGAGCGCCCAAGCCTCAAGGACGCGGAGAACGAATTGTCGAATCTGCTGGCCGAAACGGTTGAACTGCACATGATCGCAGATGTTCCGGTTGGCGTTCTTCTGAGCGGCGGTGTGGACTCGACCGCTGTACTGAGCTGTGCCGCAGAGAGAACGGATAAGGAAATCAGCAGTTTCACCGTGGGCTTTTCCGATCCCAACGTTGCCGACGAAAGGCCTTACGCGAGGTTGGCGGCCGAAACCTGCGGCAGCCGGCATTACGAGATGACGATCACCGCCAGTGATTTTGCGGAGTTCCTCCCCCGATACGTTTGGCACATGGAAGAGCCTGTCTGTGAGCCACCGGCCATCGCCCTGTACTACGTGTCCAAGCTCGCGAGGAATTATGTGAAGGTGCTCCTTTCCGGAGAAGGCGGTGACGAGGCGTTCGCCGGCTATAACAATTACCGCAGTATTATTTGGCTGGAACGTCTCAAACAAGTTTGGCCCGCCGTCAACGGCGCGGCGTCCTGGGGAATCTCGCAGGTCAATTCGTGGGTCCATTCGACAAGAGTAGCCAAGTACGCGCCTTTAGTGAACGCGACCTTTCCCGACTATTACTACAGCCGGACGTCAACCCCGTACCGGTACTCCGGAAACGGGATCGGTGAGCTGTACTCGGCGGATTTTCTGAAGTCGATTGACAGGGAATACACGGTGGAGCCGATCCGGAAGCTGTTTTCAAAAGTGAAGAACCAAGGCGTCCTCGACCAGATGCTCTACATCGACACCAAAACCTGGCTGCCGGATGATTTGCTCATCAAAGCCGACAAGATGACCATGGCCAACTCGCTCGAGCTCCGTGTACCTTTGCTCGATCATCGGCTCCTGGAATTTGCCGCCTCCCTGCCGCCGGACTACAAACTGAACGGCTTCACCCTGAAATACATATGGAAGAAAGCATTGTCAAAGCGGGTTCCCGGCAGAATCCTGAAACGAAGGAAAGCCGGGTTCCCCGTCCCCTACGAATTCTGGCTGCGAAACAATCTCGCAGACCAGGTTCGCGCCATTCTGACCGACCGAAAAGCGATCGAGAGAGGATACTTCCAGAAGGCCACCGTCGAAAAGCTTATCGCCGCCAACCGCGATCGCGGCACCTACTCCAAAGAGGTTTTTTCGCTACTTGCCCTGGAATTGTGGCATCGCATGTTTCTCGACGGTGAACAGGTGACGCTGCACTAGAGGCCCAAAACTGCGGGTGCTCGATAGACACTGCCGAAATCATTCCTCGATCATGTCACAACTTCTCACAACGACAACAAACCACAGCAGTAGTCGGCGCACCGTACTGAATCTCGCGGGTGGAACCCTCTGGCACGCCCCCGGTGCTTTCGGGATAGCTCGCTTTCTCGGTCCTCGGTACTCTCTACGATGCGTGCTTTTTCATGATGTTTCGGATACGGAATCTTCTTTCACGCGGGGACTGGGTGGCACGATCACACGCAAGAACTTCGAGGCTGCGCTGCAGTTTCTTATTCGACATTACACTCCCGTCAGCTTGCAAGAAATTTTGGAGGACTCAGAAGGGCGGCTGCCACCCCGGCCGGTGCTGGTAACCTTTGACGATGCCTATGCATCGGTCAGCGAATTCGCGGCGCCGCTCTGCGCGAAGTTTAAAGTGCCGGCGGTTTTCTTCGTCAATGGCATATGTCTCGATAACCAGCGATTAGCGCTGGATAATCTTGTCTGCTACGTCGCCAATGTGTGCGGACTGGGCGCAATCGATGCTGCGGCTCGTGTCGCTAGTGGCACTAAGAACATCGAACTGCGCTTGCTGGCGCAGGTCTTCTCTCGCTTTCTCCCCGCTATATCGTTGTCGGCTAGGGAAGTTTTTCGTGAGGCTCTGATTCAGCTCGCCCGGATCAAAGAGCGCGACCTAGCCGCAGAGGCTGGACTTTATCTGAGCAGCGAACAACTTCGCGATCTGACAGCCTTCAATTTCGAGATAGGCAACCATACTTACACCCACGCCAACTGCAGGTCTTTGTCGGCGGGGGACTTCGCCGAGGAGATAGACAGGAACAAGGCGGTGCTAGAGGCAGTCTTAGGAAAGAAGGTGCGCTCATTCAGCGTGCCCTACGGCTCTTCCGCCGACCTTACCACCGACCTAGTGGCGCACCTTCGGCGTTCGGGATATGAGGCGGTCTTTCTCTCCGAGAGCCGCATCAATCCACCATGTTCCGACCGGTTTCGTCTTGACAGGGTTAGCATTAAGACTGGCAGCGACGGCGCACTATTTTCGGAGATTGAGATCCTGCCCCGTCTCCGCACAATACGGAACTCGCTGTTCGTGCCGCAAACTTAGCACCTGGCGGCAATCCTCGTGGCCATGCGCTTCCGAGGAAGGTGCGGGTTCGGAGCAGAGTTCCCAAGGGCAAATATCGAGGCATAAGAATAGTTCAGTTTTTGCTAGACCTGCGACAAGTTATTAGGAAACCATGCGCATGACCCACAACGAATTCCTCTTACAGATGGATGAGATTCTCGATCTACCTGCCGGGACGCTTCGAGGTCACGAAAGACTCGAGGAGCTGCCGAACTGGGATTCCACCTCCCTGATCACCTTCATTGCCCTGGCGGAAACCAACTACGATGTGTACATCTCTCCCGGCCAGATCGTGACCTGCTCCACGGTTGCTGACCTTTTGCGGCTGGCGCAGTCGGAAAGTAGTTCCTCTTGATGGCAAGCGGCGGCAATCGTATGGAGGCCTCGATGGCATCAGAAGCAACCTTGCAATCGGAGGTTCTGAAAGCTCTAAGATTCCCCATCGCGGTGGGGGATATCCTGCGCAAGCGGCTGGCGCTGAAGAAGGAGCTGCTCAAACAAACCAATCTCGTGCCAACGCGGATTGCAATTCTTGGCGGTTCTACGACCACTGAGGTTAAGAGCATGCTGGAGCTGTTTCTCCTGGCACAAGGAATTGAACCAGCGTTCTACGAATCGGGTTACAACCGCTATGCTGAGGATGTTGAGTTCGAAAATCCCGATCTGTGGAATTTCAAGCCCAACATCGTCTTTCTCCACACCACCTGGCACAACATATCGGAATTCCCCGACTTACTGGAAGCCGAGGTCGAGGTTGAACGCCGTGTCCGCCGTGAAATGGCTCGGTTCGAGTCCTTGTGGGAAAAGATTCATACGGAACTTGGCGCACTTATCATCCAGAACAATTTTGACCTGCCGCGCCTCAGGCCACTTGGGAATCTGGAGGCTTCCGAATCGTTCGGGAGCGTGAACTTTGCGTTGAGGCTGAATGCCGAGTTCGCGAGTTATGCCCGCAAGCACTCGCGTTTCCTGATTAATGACATCCTCTACCTTTCCGCACAAGTGGGCCAAGCCGCGTGGTTCCGCAACAGCTATTGGTACAACTTTCACATGGCGCTGAGCCCGACGGCGACTGTGTCCCTGGCTCATAACCTTGCCGCCATCGTTAAGTCGGTTTACGGAAAATCCAAGAAATGCCTCGTGCTGGACTTAGACAACACACTTTGGGGCGGTGTAATTGGAGACGATGGGCTGCAAAACCTGATTCTTGGTAAAGACCACCCGGTCGGCGAAGCCTTTCTAGACTTCCAGCGATATGTGAAAGATCTCAAGCGGAGGGGCGTCATTCTCGCGGTGTGCTCGAAGAACGACGCTGAAAACGCCAAAGAGGGTTTTTCGCATCCCGACAGCGTTCTGAAGCTGGAGGATTTCAGCGCCTTCAAAGCCAACTGGAATCCGAAGCCTGAGACCATCCGGGAGATCGCCACGGAGCTTAACATTGGTCTTGATAGCATCGTGTTCATTGATGATAATCCAGCCGAGAGGGCTCTTGTGGCGGAGCAACTGCCGGAGGTGGCGGTGCCGAATGTGGGCTCGGATGTTTCCGGTTTCGCAGAAGTACTCGAACACGAGCGCTACTTCGAAGTGGACAGAGTGGTCCAAGACGATCTCAGCCGCTCAGCCTACTACAGCTCAAATGCGCAGCGAAGTGCTTGCCAGGGTAGATTCTCTAACTACGGGGAGTTTTTGGCGTCGCTCGAAATGACGGCGGAGATCGGCGCTTTCCTTCCGGTCTATCTGGAGCGAATCACGCAGTTGACCAACAAGACGAACCAGTTCAATCTCACAACCAGGCGGTATACGAGCGGTGAAGTCGAGGCCATTGCCCAGGACCCAGCGTTTATCACCCTTTACGGGCGGCTGGCTGACAAATTTGGAGACAACGGCCTGGTGTCGGTCTTGATCGGGCACGTATCTGATGAGACAATCCAACTCGACCTTTGGCTGATGAGCTGTCGCGTGCTGAAGCGCGAGATGGAATTCGCCATGTTTGATGCATTGGTCGAACAGTGCCAGGCGCGTGGCATCCGCAAGATCGTGGGCGTCTATATCCCGTCCAAGAAAAACAGCATGGTTGCCGGACACTATGCCGGCCTCGGTTTCAGTCCTATGGGCGGGGCGTCGGAAGGCCGTGAGTTGTGGTGCTATGACGTGCCTCCAATCTACTCGCCGAGAACGCGCTACATTCGCCGGACCGCGGAGGCACTCTTGGCGGCTGCAAGCGCGGAGAGCGCATCTGTGCCGTCGGAGGTCTAAGTGTACCAAGTGTGCGACCAGAGTGCCGCTCTGGGTCGAGAGACCGAATTGATGCCTGTGCTGGATCCGGTTTGGCAAGTCGAGGTGGATCGTGCAACGCCTGAAGAATGGTCGGCGATGCTCGATCTCTACTATGACGCCAACCTCTATCAGACGTGGTCATACGGCGCGGTTCGCTGGGGAAGAAAAAACCTCAGCCATTTGGTCTTGAAGCGAAATGGTGAAGTCTTCGGGATGGCGCAGCTTAGGATCATTCGCCCGACAAGATTCAACTTCGGCATGGCGTATCTGCGGTGGGGCCCGCTTTGTCACCGACGGGGAAGAGAGCTTGATGCCGAAGCCGCCTTGCGCATAGCTCGCGCCCTGCAAGAGGAATACGTCTGTAAGCGAAGACTCTTACTGCAGATCCTCCCGAACGCCTTTGTCGGGTCGCCGCGGGCTGCGTTATTTCAATCTGGCTTCTCTAGGTTTACGCAAGAGCCTCAGACCTCAGCCAATGTGTATAGAACCTTCGTTCTTGATCTCGCGCCTCCGATTGAGGAATTGCGCAAGAATCTTGACAAGAAATGGCGCAACCAACTGACGCGCTCCGAAAAAAACGGATTGAAGATCGTGGCCGGAAATGGGACCGAGGAATACCGAGCTTTTTGCCGCATGTACAACCAGATGTGGAAACGGAAATCATTCGAAACCACGGTGGACGTTGAGGAGTTTGGGCGGCTGCAAGAAGACCTGCCAAAGGCCCATCGCATGCGGATCTTGATCTGCGAGCAAGATGGTCTCCCAGTGGCGGGACTGGTGGCCTCGGCGATGGGTGATTCCGCGATCTATCTGCTCGGGGCGACCAGCGACGACGGGTTAAATGCGAAAGGCGCCTACCTGCTGCAGTGGACCTTGATCCAATGGCTCAAGGAGAACGGCTTCAGGTCGTACGATCTGGGGGGCATCGATCCCGAACGGAACCCGGGGGTATATCATTTCAAGAGCGGATTGTCCGGCGTAGACGTTTCTCAGTTAACTCCATTTGCGGCATGTAACAGTCTTGTCTCTTCGGCGATTGTCAAGGCGAGCTTGGCTGCGCATCGTGCAGTTCGGGGCCTGGGCACTCTGCACCTCGGTCGCGCACTCAAATCAACGGGCTAGGATGTGGGCGCAATGCGCCCAAGAACGGCTGCTGGCGCTTCTGCTCTCAATACCTGCGAGTAACTGGCATCCTCAATTGCAGGCGGAGACGGGCATGAAAATTCAAGACGGTGACCAGATCATGGCACAGGGCACGCGGCCTCGAAACGGGCCGATTGAACAGCGGGACGGGAACGATTCCGCGCAGGTCGATCGCGTGGGACCTTTGGTCGGCGGGAATGCCATTCTGCACCATCTGGGCTTTGTGGTTTCCTCAATTTCAGCGGTTGCCGACGAGTTTGCTGTCTCCATCTCGGCGCGTTGGGATGGGGAGATTATCCATGATCCGATACAGCGCGTTCGAGTGGCCTTCTTTAGGCCCGTCGATCCACGGAATCCAGTCTTCGAATTGGTGGAACCAGCCAGCGAGGTCTCGCCGGTCGGCAATTTCCTCAAGAAGGGAGGAGGATTGCACCACGTCTGTTACGAAATTGACGACTTGGAATCAGGGCTGCGCGAGGCACGCGGTGTGGGTCTAGTGACCGTGGCCGATCCCGCCCCCGCGGTGGCTTTTGGTGGCCGTAGAATCGCATGGGTCTGTTCCAAAAGGCGGTTGTTGATGGAATTGCTCGAACGCAGCCGCAAGTAGTCAACCGATACGTCGCAGAATCTTCATGGATATCTCAGTTGTGATCGTTGCGTGGAATGCCAAGCACTATTTGGAGCTGTGCCTGGAGAGCCTGGCAGAAGCGCCGCCACGCCGTAGCATGGAAGTCATTGTGGTTGACAATGCCTCGGTGGATGGCACCGCGGAACTGGTCGAAGCTCGATTTCCCGACGTCAAGCTCATTCGGAGCAACGAAAATCTCGGCTTCGCGAAGGGCAACAACGTGGCCATTCGCCAGTGCTCCGGGCGCTATATCGCGCTGGTGAATCCCGATGTAATTGTGTTTCCGGGCTGTCTGGATGCTCTGGCGGACTTCCTCGACCAGAATCACAAGGTGGGAAATGTTGGCCCGCGCGTCTTTAACCCGGACATGACGCAACAGAGCACGTGCCGGCGATTCCCGACTCTATGGAACAATTTTTGCTCGGCAACCGGCCTGGCGACGGCGTTCAAAAACTCCAGGTTCTTCGCGGGCGAGCACATGTTCTACTTCCCCCACGACCGGACTCTGCCCGTGGACGTTCTGGTTGGCTGCTTCTCGATGATCCGGCGCGAAACCTTTAACCAGGTGGGGCTGCTCGATGAAAACCTCTTCATGTATGGCGATGACGTGGATTGGTGCCGGCGCTGCTGGAAGGCGGGATGGCAGGTAGTTTTTTTCCCCGGCGCCAGGGCAATTCATGACCGGGGCAAAATCACCGCCCCGTATCCCGTTCGCTTTGCGGTCGCGCAACAGCGGTCGGTTTTGTACTATTGGCGCAAACATCACGGCATCTGGGGCGTGATGGGAATGCGGAGCATCATGCTTTTCCACCACCTGGTTCGCTACGCGGTTGCCGAGGCCGCAGGCCTGGCGCGGGGGAAGCAAAGCGCAGAAGGCGATGTGCGGAAACAGGTAAGCGGCGCCTGCCTGCGGGCGGTGTTCACCGATAGTGTTGCACACAAGGCCTGAGCGGCAGCTCGGCGCCCATCACCATGAGCATTTCCCATTCAATCTCGCGCTTCACCTCTTACTTCAAACGCAACGGCTTGCGGGCGACAGTTCGCCGTATCGGCTTAGCGGCAAGACGGGCACTGTTTTCAAGCCGCATGGTCCTCTTTTACTGTGACCTCTCGGCGCTTAGCTCGCCGCCGACAGATTTGCCGAGTTCTCTGAAGGTGGAACGGCACACAAATCAAACCGATCTCAGCCCGCAGGACTTGCAGCAGATCACCAGTTTCTGGAATCCTCAACTGGCCGAGCGAAACATCAAAGAGCGCCTTGAGCTGGGGGCCTCGCTTTGGTTGATCAAGTTTGAAGGCAACCTGGCGGGCTACGGATGGACCCTGCAAGGGCACACTGTCAAACCCCACTACTTTCGCTTAGCACCGGGTGATGTGCATCTTTTCGACTTCCACGTGTTCCCTCAATATCGCGGTCAGGGCGTGAATCCGTTGCTGGTCAGCTACATCCTTCGCAGCCTGGCAGCTGAGGGTCAGGGGCGCGCCTTCATCGAGGCGGCAGAATGGAACCAGGCGCAGTTGGCATCTCTGCGGAGGACTCCTTTTCGTCGCCTGGGTCTGGCCAGGAAGTTTACGCTTTTTCGGTACACAATGGTGTGCTGGGATGAGAACAAAACCGTGGAACAAGAACAGAAAGCCGATCTCAAGAACGCGTCTGTTGCCACGACCCGTGGGAAAGAGGCCAAAATTCCAGACTTGCGAGCTTGAAGAGTTAATGCTTATGGCTCAGTTGGTTACATGGATTTCTAGAGATCCGCTGAGAAGTGAACGAAGGGATAGGTCGACCGTGCTATGGAAACATCTTGCCCATGCACTTCCGATACTTGTTCTTCCTTCGATAACCTCCGTACACTGGCAGCAGTGGCCTCCCCCGCCGGTTTCGAGCAGGCCGCAAATCTTGCCTCGGCGCGTTTGCCGAATCGGAGAATAGAACATGGTTTCGTCCAAAGGAAGAATGTTGATTCGGTTTCGTTCCAGGATCCCTGGAATTGCTCTTCTTCTCATGGTTGCGTTGGTTGGATTAGCAAGCGCGGCGTCAGCCTTCGCGTCTAACACCTACTACGTCTCGAAGAGCGCTGGATCAGATGCCAATGCGGGCACAAGTAAGTCTGCCCCTTGGGCGCATATTCCGGGTATGGCAAGCTGCGCGGGCTCGACTAAATGCGGCACTTACAGTCCGGCTTCCGGCGACACTTTTATCTTGATGGGATGCGATGTCTGGACCAACTCCGACCTTCCAGTTCTGTGGAACTGGAGCGGTTCGAGCGGAAGTCCAATCACCATCGGCGGCGAAGATAAAACTTGGTACAACACGACCAACTGCCCTTCGGGGTGGAATCGGCCGGTTTTCGATGCGGGAAAAGTTGCGCTCTCTCCAAATGTTCTCTTTCGAGCGGCAAGCGGCGGTAACACGGCTTATGCGATTCTTGATTCGATTGAGATGAGAGGTCTCGCCTGCACCGGATCGTGCTCAGGCTCTCAAAATTTCATCGGCTGCTACGAGAACTGCACTAATTGGACGTTCAGGAACCTTTATCTGCATGGCTGGAATATCGCTACGGACGGCAACTGTAATATTTTTCAAGGTCCGCCAAGCTCCATCGGAACCGTGTTTACCGGGAATATCATCGACGGCTCCGACGCTACCGGCGCGAGTCCGGCGGGCGCGACCTGCTACGCGATCTATCCGAGCTTCGTGCCCACTATTTCCAACAATGTGATCCACGACCTGGCCAATGGAATCGTAGGTTCTGCGGGCAGTGGAAATTCAGCAGTGATCAGCGGAAATCTCATCTACAACATCAAGGAGTCGAACGCCGGAAGCCATCCGAATGCGATTGAATTCGTTGGCGGCGGAACGTACTACGTTTACAGCAACGTGATTCACGACAATTTGGGCGAGTCTTTGATGTTCGGAAACACCGGCGAGGTCGATTACGTCTGGAACAACCTTTGGTATAACGTGCTGGGGAATTCTCCGGAAGGACCGCAAGATTCCAATGAGACTGGGATAACCTCTACCTTCTGGAACAACACAATAGTCCCCCCCTCTGGCGGAACATGTATCCAATATTCTGGGCAGACCGGGGGATCGTTCAACTCAATCACTATCGAGAGCAACCACTGCATTTCTACCGGATCAGTAGCCAGCAGCAGCTTTAGCGGGACTTCTCCGACACTGAACAACAATGTACTCATGTCCCCGACGACCGCTACGTCGCAGGGCTACACTTCCTCCGAGACTTACGCCTATTCGCCAACGGCGACCACAAACGGAACAGTGGGAAAGGGCAAGACGATCTGCGGCGTGGAAGAGACGTGCACGGGAAACTTTTCTGCGCTCGCGAGCGATACCAACTACGCCTGCTCGCAGCAGACCGTGAACGGAGTCGTACAAGCTGTGTGTCCGGCGCGACCGGTCGTAGCGAGGCAGGGGAGTGCGGGAGCGTATGAGTACGCTTCTGGGAGTGCCCCGACAGCCCCCGCCGCCCCCACAGGTCTCACAGCGATGGTTCACTAACTGGTTCACTAATAAAACGTCCGGCTAGGTTTTGACACTGGCGTCTGCGCCGCTCAGGGACGCGCACGAGTCTGCGCAAAGCGGCAAACAGGCGTGGAGAGCGATAAGTCGGTTGGGTTTCGCCTCAGAGGCCGAGCAGCAAGCGCTGCGAACTAGCCAGTAGCGGCCTTTTCTCTACACAAACCGTGCGAAAACCACACCTACACACGACACTCGGCGCTGTTCGCGTCCTCTGTTCCTAAAGCGTAACCGATGGAACCGCAAAACATCCGATTTGGGGGCGGCGCGACTGAAACGCTGCTGCATCCGCTGGTGGCGGTGTGGATGCTGATCGCCATCGTGCTGATCCTGACCTTTCCGCGCAAGACAGCGATTACGCCTTTTCTCCTGGCTGTTTTCACGATCCCGGTCGGACAAGTGGTGGTCTTGGGGGGCTTGCACTTTACGGTGCTGCGCATCCTGATTTTGGCCGGCTTGGCTCGAGTCGCCTCTTTCCGAGGGGTGTCACGGGGAGGCAAGTTTCCCGGGGGATTCAACGCCGTGGATCAGGTGGTGGTGCTCTGGACGATATCGGCGCTGACCATCCTTTCTCTCCAGTGGATGAGGATGGATGAGCTGATCCATAACTTGGGGGATTTCCTGGATGCCTTGGGCGGCTATCTGGTCGTGAGATTTTTGATCTCCGACGGCGAAGCAATCCGGCGCACGTTCAAGGTGTTGGCCGCCATTTGCGCAATCCAGGGCGCCTGCATGATCAACGAGCAGATCACTCACATAAATGTATTCGGTTTGCTTGGAGGGATTTCGAGCGCGGTGACAGTCAGAGACGGAAAGATACGTTCGGAGGGAGTGTTGGGCTGTATTCCCGCTGGTGTGTTCGGCGGCGCCGTGATTCCCTTGTTTCTCTGGCTGTGGACAACAGGGAAGTCCCGGGTGGCCGCGTGCGCGGGACTTGCCGGGGCCACGGCCATGGTGATCACATCGCACGCCAGCACGTCGTGGATGGCCATTGGCGGGAGCCTCGTGGGGCTTGGTTTCTGGCCTCTGCGCAAGCGGATGCGCGTCGTTCGGTGGGGATTTACGCTCCTTCTGGTGGCGCTGCACCTGGTGATGAAAGCGCCGGTGTGGGCGCTGATCGCCCGCGTGGACCTGACCGGATCCTCTTCGAGCGACCACCGCTATCATCTGGTGGACAGTTGCATCCGGCATTTCGGCGACTGGTGGCTTCTCGGATACAGGTATTACAACCTGTGGGGATGGGACATGTGGGACACCTGCAACCAGTTTGTTGCCGTTGCCCTCACCGGAGGTCTGCTGACCCTGGTTTTCTATATCGCGATTTTCAAGCGGAGTTTCGGGGCGATCGGGAGGGCAAGGAAGAAGGTGAAGGGGGACCGCGGGCAGGAATGGCTCCTATGGTGCCTGGGTTCAGTTCTGTTTGCCCATGTAGTGGCGCAGTTCGGCATTAACTACGCAGCTCAGATGCTGATTGGAGTGTTCTCCTTACTGGCCTGCATTTCCGTGGCAGCCTTCGAGATAAGGCAGGCGACGATCCGAAGCGTGGAGGCGCTGGGCGAGGAGCAGTTCGAACCCGCCCTCAGCGCCGCGGGGGCGTGTCTCCCGCTTGCCGAATCAAGGTAAGAAACACGATGCGGCTGTTGAGAAACGGACCAGAAGCGGCCGTGATGCCTTCATCCAAACAGCGCGCCCGCCAACGCTGGCTCGAGCGGGCGGATTCAGCCGGCGATACAAGACCTCCAGTTCGCGATAGCATTTCACCCCCCGGAATTCCTTCTCCGCTTCGCCCCCCAACTCCTGCAAACTATGAACAGGAGCAGGTGGGCAACGTGCAGCAAGTACGTCGAGAGCCGCCGCTATCAACTAAACCTGAGACAACTTCACGGATAGTGCATGTATCTTGTTTCGATCCTCGAATCATTTGCAAGGAACCGGGCCAACTCAGACCATTGCCTATGAATCGTGGAGAGTCATCAATGGTCATGCAAACCGAGCGCATCGATCAACAGCCCGAGCAGCCAGGCGTTAAGCAAAATGCGCCGGCCAATGCACCGTGGACCCTGCTCGCCTTGTCCTTCGTCGCCATCATTCCGTTCTGGACTGTCCGTTATCCAGTCTTGACCGATTATCCCAATCATCTTGCAAGGTGGTTTGTCCTCTTCCACATGAAGGACGGAGCCTATCATTTTGCGAACCTTTACGCACCGGCTTGGGGTCCGCTGCCCTACATATCGCCGGACATTTTGGCCATGGTATTGCAGTATTTCTTACCTATCGATGTAGTCGGAAGATGTATTCTGAGTCTTTGTATTATCCTTGTGGCCCTTGCTACATATTTTTTCCTCAAGAAGGCTTGCCCTGAAAATGTTGGACTCGCCACTTTCGGCATTTTGGTGGCATTTAATCCAAACTTTTTAATGGGGTCGATAAGCAATGAGTTTAGCCTCGCATTTTGCCTGCTGGTAGTTGGTTTATGGGTGACTTATTGTAAGGCCCCTAAAGTTATGACGGCGGTTGGCATCGCCATCGGCCTGATCCTTGTTTACCTCTCACATTTGAGTGGATTTGTTGTCGCCGGCCTTGTGATGGGTGTTTATGCTCTGTTCCAGGAGCAGCGTTGGAAAAAGGTGGGAATCCTAGCCATAATGTCGCTTCCTGCACTTCTCATGTTTGCTTACAGTCCCAGCCACGCGGGTAGCGGCGCCTCCTTCGTGTATGCGGGACCCGCCGGCTGGGACAAGGTCAGAAATCTCTTTTTCCCCCTGCGACTATTTACCTCGAAGAAATTAGATCTCATATGTTTGGCCGGTCTCGCGTTTCTCATTCTTCTCGTGTTGAAAAAGAGGCCGACATTCGCATGGCAACCGGTCTGGTTGGCTGTGTGCTCCATTTTGCTCTTGGCCTACTTAGTGGCCCCGGCTCAGTACGGCTTTGGTGGCTATATCGACACCCGCTTCATGCCGTTTCTATATTTGTTCCTATTAGCAGTGATCCGATTTAACCAGGTTCCGCGCTATCTGTATATCGGCTTGGCCTTATTGGTATTGTTTCGCGTGGCGACGGTGGAACAAATGTTCATTTCCCACCAATCCGAGCTAAAGCAGTTGACCGCGTCCTTTGAGTCGATTCCGCGAAATGCGAAGGTTCTGCCCCTCGTCCATTTCCCTGAGAATGGCTTCATTGGAAGGGGCGACATCCACCATCTGGAGTACGGTGTGATCCAGCGCGGTTTTTTGGATCCAGTGCTTTTCCATCTCCAAGGAGCCCAGCCAATACGCCTTGTCGGGTCCCCGTACTGTCCCAACGTGTTCTGTGACGTTGCCGCTGCGCCCGAAGTAGATTGGCAACAGGTCGCGTATTCCTACGACTACCTGTGGGTGCACAGCGACCCCGAGATCACTACATTTACGTCTCGGATAGGGAATGCGATCTTTTCGAACAGTTCTGTAACCGTCTATCGGGTGCGGCATCCGCAGCTCCAGTAGCACACCTGCTGAATGAGGGAGAAGGATCAAGAGAATTATAGGTTTTATTTAACCGTCGATGCGCAAAAGCTCAATGCAGAAATCTAAGGCCGCAACGTCAACAGTTCCGCCTCCCTGAGGATCAAAGTATTTCTGGCGCAGCATACTTCATACGGAGTGAAGATTGTGAAAGTAACTATAGTTTCTCCAACATACAATGAAGCCGAAAACGTACCACGCCTCGTTCATGACGTGGGCACTGTACTGTCGGGGATCGACTATGAACTGCTCATTGCAGACGACGATTCGCCCGATCGCACATGCGCTGTCGCTCAAGAATTGGCCACTCAGAATTCGCACATTCGGGTTCTTCACCGGACCACGGATCGCGGCCTCAGTCCAGCTGTGATCGAAGGCTTTTTGTCATCTTCCAGTGACTATGTTGGTGTCATAGACGCTGACCTTCAACACGATCCGGCAATCCTGCCGCAGATGATCGCTGCTTTGGACGCTGGCGCGGAGATTGCGGTTGGTAGCCGCTATGTAGAAGGCGGAGGAACGGGCACATGGAATGCTGCTCGGCGGTTTCAATCCTGGGTTGCCACCAAATTGGCTCAGACCTTTCTTGGTGTGGAGCTGACGGATCCGATGTCTGGATATTTTATTCTGCGGCGCGGTGACTTCAACCGAATCCACAAGCAACTCGATGCGGGCGGCTTTAAGATTTTGTTGGAGATCATTGCGAGATTGGCCCCATCGAGGCTCGAGGAGATTCCGTACACATTTCGAGAACGCGTGGCTGGCCAATCGAAGTTGTCGTCGAGAGTCGTTCTCCAGTACCTGGGACAACTTTGGAGGCTCTCCTCTGTCAGCCGTTACATGTCCGTTCGCTTCGTTAAGTTTGCATTAGTCGGTGCGTCGGGAACGATAATCAACCTTTGCGCTTTCTTGAGTTTTGCCAGATTACTGGGGCTGCGGGATTGGCGAATTTCAGCCTTGGCTACGCTTTTGGCGAACCTCACGAACTACGTCCTCAATAATGCTTGGACTTTTGTGGATAAAGGGCACCGCGGTTGGTCTCTGTTGCGAGGGTATGTTACATATCTTGGATTTTCCTTGGTCGGAATGTCGGCTTCAACGCTAACCTTCGCGGGCCTAACGCGGGCCGACGACATTTATCTGCACCCTCTTCAACCGTCCAAAGAATCATACATCCTTGCCCTTGGGTATCAGTTTGTTGCCATCCTCGTCGGTACGGTTTTCAACTACGAACTGAACAAGAGATTTACCTGGCGCGATAAAGGTGTGAGCGAAGGCAAGTTGTCCGATTGCAAGAGTTTCTCGCGAGACGACTTTGATTCGATGGAGAAAAATCCGGATCAAGCCACTTCGACCAGGCGCGACTTCCGACGAATGCCCTTGGTTGTTAAGGACAAGACAGTTGAGTGACGGTTACATTTCCTATCTTCGAAGGTCCAAGAAGACGCGGGAGCCAGCGATGTTGTTGCGAACAGTGTCTGCAATGATGGAAGTTGTCCATCGTGTAGTTGAAACCTGAAAAGTTAGTTGAGATAGCTTACGCTCGAAGACGCAGCGAAAAGGCAGCGTTAACCACAAGGGGAAATCCTCAGCTGTCCTCTGGCTTCGGCGGGATGGGTCGCAATCCCGTGCTAACTTATGGCCGGGCCCAAAACGGGGGCAGGTCAGTTCGGGCGGCGCAAAGCGGGCAAATCGGCAGTGAACGGGCTCATGAATCCGAAAGTATCCGTCATTATCCCCACCTATAACCGCGCCGCCGAGGTCCGAAACGCCATCGCAAGCGTTTTGGCCCAGACATTTTCCGACCTCGAAGTCATCGTGGTGGATGACGGATCGTCGGATGACACGGGGCAGATCCTTGGGGAGAGTTTTGGCGGTCGGGTCCGCTACTACGCCCAGACGAATCAGGGCGTCAGTGCGGCACGGAACAAGGGAATCGCGGAAGCGCGGGGGGGTTGGATCGCTTTCCTCGACTCCGACGATCTCTGGGAGAAGGACAAGCTCGAGTGGCAGTTTAAGGCCCTGGAGCGATTTGGTCCGCAGTGCGGAGCGTGTTATACGGACACCCGATTTTTCAACCACTCAGAAACACGGACCATGTTCCAAATGGTTGAGAAGGAATATCGGCATGAAGGAATGATGGGCATCAACACGGACGTGCTGCAACGGCTAGTAAGACCAGGGGGCGCAGGTATGGTCGTCCACGTCTCCTCTCTCGTAGCTCGCGCCGATTTGGTGAGAAGAACGGGGGGATTCGATCCTAAATTGCGGTACAGCGAAGACAGTGAATTCATGTTTCGGTTAGCTATGCTCACGGGCTTCTGTTACGTCAACCGCCCGCTGGTCTGGTTCGACCGATCGCCCGCGGAAATTCGTCATGTGGGAGTGAGCTCGGAATGGGACAAGGCGGACTTCTGGCTCCAGCAGAGTCAGCTCCGACTCGAGGGGCTCGGGCGCTTGAGCGAAGGCCTGCCAAAGAACATTCGCAAGCTCGTTCGAGAGCAGTTGGGCTCGGTCCACAACGGTTGGGCCACTTGGTATCTGGAAAACGGACATTACGGAAGGGCGCGCGAAGCTGTGTCGAGAGCAGCGCAACTGGACCTGACGTTCAACGTCGCAGTGAAATGGCTGCTGACGTGGATGAGTCCCCGACTGGCGCTCCGAACGGTGAGGCACCACCGGGCAAGAAGGAAGGATTCGGTTCCGTTCGTATGAGTTTAGCCCCCATTCCAGAGCGAGACCGGTTTGCGGACCGCGAGGACGGGTCCAAGTGCAAGAATCACGGTCCGAGGGTTTGCCCTATTTGCGGGCAAGCAGGTGCGAAGGCGTGGCTGCGGGCACGGGACCGGTTCCACGGCAAGCATGAGAAGTACACGCTGGTGCGCTGCCCGGGCTGTTCGCTGGTTTGGCTGAGCAATCCGCCCAAGCCTTCGGAAATGCACCTGCATTACACGGATGCGTATCACAAACTGATTTCGGCGGCTGGCGAGACTTCACCTGAGCGCTGGCGGGACCATAGGGGGACACTAATACAGTACAAGCAGAGCGGTGCCCTCCTTGACCTGGGCTGTAGCTCGGGATCGTTTCTGGAGTTTCTCAAGAGCGAATCCTGGGAACTCTATGGGATTGAGATGTCCGCCGGCTCTGCGAGAAGGGCCGAGGCAAAGACCGGAGCCCATGTCTTTTTGGGAGATATCCCGGATGCGCCGTTCCCCCCGGAATCTTTCGACGTCATCACCTGCTTCGACGTGCTGGAGCACGTGTACGAGCCCCTTCGAGTGATGGCCAAGGTGCGCGAATGGCTGAAGCCGGGTGGGGTCTTCTACGTTCAAGTGCCCAACATAGACTCGGCGGAAGCGCGGGTCTTCGGGACTTACTGGCATGGGCTCGAGTTGCCGCGCCACCTCTTCCACTATTCCCCGGCGTCGCTGCGCACGCTGGCCACGTCGAGCGGACTGCGGGAGGTTTCGCTGGTGACACAGCGAAATCCGGCCGTGGGAACCAGCCTGCGCTATGTGTGGGATGATATTTTCCAGGCCGCAGGCATCCAGCGGACGGCGACGGCGTACCTCGGTGCTCCGCGCCTCCCCTGGAGAATAGCTCGGAAGCTGGTTCGGATGACCATTTTGCGATTCCTTCTGGCGATGGCGCCTCTCGCGGGAGGAGGAGAAGCCATTCATGCGGTTTTCCGGAAGGAAAAGGCTTCTGCGTGAGAAGTATGCGCCGGTCTATTCATCAAACGTGCGCGGGTTTCGAAGACCATGAGGGGTTTTTCTCCACGCGTTTATCCGAGCGTGAGCTCTGTGCCGGAATCTGTAAGGGCCCTCGGCTTCATAAGGAGACGGAAATCAGAGGCCCGAGATGAATCTTATACCAAGCTATGACCGCGTCAAGGTAGGTATCGGCGACCTGCTGCTTAGTGACCGCCTCAGGGCGAAGGCTATGCGCGGCGGGGCTTGGCTAGGAGGTGGAAGCGTTGCTGAGCAGGCGGTTCGGTTTGCCCGCAACATGATCCTGACACGGCTATTGGCCCCAAGCGCCTTTGGGGCCATGGCAATTGTCATGTCCTCTTCCGCAATTGTGGCGGCTTTGACTGAAGTGGGAGTGAAGCAGGCGGTAATTCAAAACCCGAGGGGAGGAGAAAAAGCGTACCTCAACGCTGGTTGGTGGATGGGGTTGGTCCGGGCGCTCAGCACGTACGTCATTATTTTTGCCATGGCCCCTTGGGTCGCCCGTTTCTATGGGAGCGCAGACTTGTCTGCATTGCTTCGAGTGACGCTGCTGGGCTCTTTGTTCGATGGGGCCATGAGTCCCCGTTCCACTCTTGCGCAGAAAGAGATGAAGTTCGGGCGCTGGATGGCCATCAGCAACGGCGGCGGCATTTGTGGAGTTATCCTGACGGTGGTTCTCAGTTTTGTTCTTCGTGACGTGTGGGCCCTGGCCATTGGATTTGGCAGTGAGAACGCCTTCCGTTGTCTCTTGTCGTACGTTTTGTATCCCGGGTTGCCGTCACTCGTTTGGGAGGGCGATGCAATCCGGGATCTCTACAGGTTCTCAAAGCAAGCATTCGGATTGTCATTTCTAAACCTCATCTTCTCGCGCACAGACATTTTCGTATTGGGTAAGCTTTATTCCACAACGGCATTGGGGCTGTACACGATGGGAGTGGCTCTGGTCCTGACTCCTTCAACTTTCCTCACGGGCATGTTCGCGCAAACCCTCTTCCCCGCCTTCTCCCACGTTCAGGAAGATAAGGAGCGTCTCAACCGCATCCTGGTGGAGGTCACCTCTTGGCTGATCCTGTTGGGGCTTCCCATCGTGGCTGTCACTTACTTGTGCGGGCATTCCCTTCTTTTGGTTATCTATGGGGCGCGATATGTCGCAGCCGCCGGGCCGCTGGCGGTCGCAGCCACCGTGGTGTTCTTCAATGTTCTGAACGCCGCAATCACGTGCGTGTTTACCGCTGTGGGCCGTCCCGGCCTGCATCGCCGCGCGGTCGCCGCTTCCGCGGTGGTCATGTTGATCACAATCTACCCTGCCTGCAAGTTTTTGGGATTGGTGGGAGGACAGGTTGCAGCCCTGCTCGCGATTATTGTTAGCTATCTACTTCAAGTTATACGCTTGCGTGGGCTCACGGGCTTGGAGTTGCTTCGCTATGGAAAGGCCTTTGTGCCGGCGGCGCTCGTATCCGCGGGGATTCTTGTTGCCGGTCTGGGCGCTAGCTTTCTCGGCTTGGCCACGAGACCGCTCGCCAACATAGCCCTAGGAGCTGGCGCCTGTGTCGTCGCCTATGCTCTGTGTGTGCCAGCCTTCTTAAGGATTAAGCAGACCGCGTAGGCGGCGGGGAGTCGCAAGATGTGTCTATGCTGGAGAACCGAATGACGACGAAACCCCCTTGGAATACCTCGGTGCACCCTCCCAACCGTCCGTTCCGTTTGAGTCGGAATCGTAGGACGGCCTGAGGGGCATCTGATGAGCTACAGACCTTTCATATCGGTTGTCATCCCGACTTTCAACCGAGCTCGACATGTACAGGCTGCCCTGAAGAGTGTTATGGCGCAAACGTACCGGGAGTTCGAGGCCATCGTCGTCGATGACGGCTCCACGGACGGAACGGGCGAGGCCATTCAAAAACTTATTAGCCCACAAAGTAATGGCGCAAAGCAAATCCGCTATTTCTTTCAACCGAACCAGGGCCAAAGCGCCGCTCGGAACAAGGGGATTGATGAAGCACGCGGGGAATGGGTCGCCTTCTTGGACTCGGATGACGTTTGGCTTCCAGAAAAGCTCGAATGGCAAGTCCGGGCGATCGAGCGGTTCCAGGACACATGTTGCGCCTCTATAACCGACACAAGGCTGGTAGACAACCTCGGGATGGACACGACAGCTTTCCGCGAGAGCGGAAAACGTTACGAAGAAACGGTGGGGATGTACGCTGACGCACCCGGAAGTCTAGTGAAGTCCCGCGACCCCTTCTGGGTTTCTACCCTCCTGGTACGCACTGACGCTGCTAAGCAGATTGGATGGTTTGACCCTCATCTCGCGTATGCAGAGGACCACGACTTCCTTTTTCGCCTGGCTCTTGTGACCTCCTTCTGCTATGTTAATAGGCCGCTCTGTTTTATTGACCGTAGTAAGTCTCCCCCAGGCTCGAATTGCCGCCCGTGGGACGAGGTTGACGTACGCCTCCGGGGTTCGCAGTCGATGTTTGAGAAGTGGTTGAAATTGGATTCGAAACTCCCACCGGACGTGCGGAAAACGGTCGTCCAGAGCTTGCGACAGATCTACAGTGCTTGGGCAAACTGGTATCTGGAACATGAGCGATACGAAGAAGCGCGGCAGGCAGCGCGCAAGGCCATAGGGTACGAGCTAACGACAAAGCTGGCAATCAAGTGGGCCCTGATGCAGGTTGCTCCCAGTTTCGCTAGAAGGATCTCACCGAAAATGAGAGTGTATTGATAAGGCGCTTCTGACGCCTCGACACCGGTTGTCTATGTTCCAGCGACGGGGCGCACGGCTTTCTGGCCGCGGCAGATGACACTCAGATCTTCTATCAGATGTCGCAATTCTACAACGCGGCCTCGGCCCAGGGGCATGAGGAGGTACGATCCAGCGTTCGACTGCTTGGTCGGAGAATATGGAAGCGATTTTCGCCGGGGGTCGGACGTACCCTGATTTCAGATTGTTCTGGGATCTGAAGCAGACGGACAGAGCTAGCCTTGGTCGAGAGCTGCACGACTTCGCCGCGGATTGTTTCCCTATTTGCAGCCGACGAGTGGGTTCCGTCATCCGATCACTAGAATTCACCTCTAAGGAGTAACAACGTGCATCATCGGAACCATCGTCCGTGCTTTGGGGATCCATTACAACTCTTGCCCAGAGTACTTACCAAACTGTTTAGCATCTGGGTCAGCTTGACCTATCCGTTTGCCTCCAAAGGGCGCAATATATCATTTCATTTCACGAGTGAGGTGGAGAGACAACGGGCGACTAGGATCAGCCTTGGTAACTCAATAAGCCTGAGAAAGGATGCTTGGCTCAACGTCGCCACCGAGGACCCCACAGGTGAGCCCGTGATTGTGATTGATGACAATTGTCACATAGGCTACGGCAGCATTATATCCGCCAAGAACCGAATCCACTTAGAACGCGATGTGCTCGTCGGCCAGCAAGTCCTAATTGTGGACCACAATCACGCGTATGACGACATCACGCTACCAGTCGCCGATCAAGGTATTACGGAGGGCGGCAGAGTCCGTATTGGCCAAGGATGTTGGATCGGCCGCGGGGCAGCCATCATATGCGCAAGAGGAGAGCTGACAATAGGCCGTAATTGTGTTATCGCGGTCAATTCGGTGGTGACGCGAAGCATCCCGGCTTACTCCGTAGTTTTTGGATCGCCCGCGGCGATAATTAGACAATACGATCCAGAGGCGCGAACCTGGCGTATTGGGCAAATGAGAGCGGAGCCACGCGAGCCGTGAGCACCCGTCCGGATTGGTAGAGAATTCCTCGGTGTACCCACGGGCAATTTCTCATAGGAATAGGGACTGAATCCGCATCAGCCCAAATGGGAAACCCGAATGGTCCACACCTTCTTCAAGCTGATCAAGCTTCTTATGGCGCGTTTTTGCAAAGGATCAAGCATCGTGGCGGTCGGTTCCTGGGGAGCGTTGCGTGCCCTCCCATGCTACTCGTTAGTTGGCTCGTCCAGGGGCGCGCTTGAGGCGCTTGCACGCCACCTCGCCGTCGAACTGGCGCCGCGCAAGCTTAACCGCCGTCAGCCCTAGCCATGACCTTTCATGAGACCAAGCTGGCGCGAGTTTTCGAGATCAACCTCGAGCTCAATAGCGACGATCGCGGTTTCTTCGCGCGCTCCTGGTGCCAGAAGGAGTTTGAAGACCAGGGCCTGAATCCCAAAGTCGTGCAGTGCAGCGTCTCTTTTAACGCGCGAAAGGGGACGTTGCGAGGCATCCATTACCAGGACACACCGTATCCAGAGGCCAAACTGGTGCGCTGCACGCAAGGGGCGATCTACGACGTGGTCGTCGATCTGCGCCCGCAGTCGCCGACCTTTAAGGATTGGATCGCGGTGGTTCTGACGGCCGAAAAACGCAACATGCTCTATGTGCCCGAAGGTTGCGCGCATGGATTTCTGACGCTAGAGGACGAGACCGAGGTTTTCTATCAGATGTCGGAGTTCTACCATGCGGAGGCGTCCCGGGGAGTGCGCTGGGACGATCCTGCGTTTCAAATTGTTTGGCCGGGGAAAGTGGAAGTGATTTCCGAACGGGACCGGACGCACCCGAACTTCGAACCAGTGCAATGCACTTCCTAAAGGAACTCGACCAGAAAGACTCGATGAAGATCGGCCGGCAACTGCACGCCTTCGCGGCGGAGCTTTATCCCATCTGCCGGAGCATTACCGGGGATGGAATTCGGCGGACTTTGGCAATGATCCAGGACCGGATTCCGCTGCAGATCTCCGAGGTACCAACTGGAACTTCGGTTTTCGATTGGACCGTACCCAAAGAATGGAATATCCGTGATGCATATATCAAGGACTCACGCGGGCAGCGCGTGGTCGATTTTCAGCGTCACAACCTGCACATTGTGAATTACAGCGTCCCGGTGCGTGCCACTCTATCGTTAAGTGAGCTCCAATCGCACCTGCATACGCTATCGGAGTATCCGGATTGGATTCCCTATCGCACGTCCTACTATCATGAGAATTGGGGGTTCTGCCTCTCCCATAAACAGATGCTGGCGCTCGAGAATGGCGACTATGAGGTATGCATCGACTCTTCTCTCGAAGCAGGGAATTTGACGTATGGGGAGTGCTACTTACCCGGTCGATCGAGCGAAGAGGTTCTGGTTTCTTGCCATGCTTGTCATCCGTCATTGGCAAATGACAATCTCTCTGGGCTGACGGTGGCAACCTCGTTGGTGCAGTTTCTTTCCGGACGCCCTCTTCGTTACTCGTATCGGTTTCTGTTTATACCCGGGACGATTGGAGCCATCACGTGGCTGGCGAGAAACGGGGAGAGTGTCGGACGTATCCGCCACGGACTGGTGTTGACGGGCATCGGAGATGCCGGTGCGCTTCATTACAAGAAGAGCCGGCGTGGAGATGCTGAGATTGACCGGGCAGCGGCCCACGTTCTCCGACACTCTGGCGAACCGTCCGAGGTTCTAGAATTTTCCCCGTACGGTTACGACGAGCGTCAATATTGCTCACCTGGCTTTAACCTTCCGGTTGGCTGCTTGATGCGGAGCGTCTGGGGGACATTTCCTGAATACCATACGTCCGCTGACAATCTCGACTTTATACGTCCACAGCAGCTCGCTCAATCACTGCGTGTGTGTGTTTCGATTGTTGACGTGCTGGAAAGCAACCGGTCTTATCTGAACCAGAACCCATGCTGCGAGCCGCAGCTTGGCAAGAGAAACCTGTACCGCAGCACAGGCGGGGGCTCGATCGGCGCAGAAATCAACGCGCGTCTTTGGGTCCTGAATTTCTCTGATGGCGAGCGCTCGCTGTTGGACATTGCCGAGCGCTCTGGGCTGCCATTTGAGGCCATTCGTGACGCCGCGGACCTTCTCTGCGAGAACGGCTTGTTGGCCGAGATCCCCGGCCGCACATAAGCGCTCTAAACGGAGGTAACATTTCCAAGGTTACCCGAATCTACGGTCAGGCCATTGTGGCAGTCGCCGCCAAGTCTTACCATAGTGTTTACCCGTTCAGGATCGACGAAAAGCGTCGTCAGGTCTGACCTTTACGGATCAGTGATACGCAGGTTTTTCCGGCGTATGCGTCAAAGTCGCTCGACCAGAAACGGTGTGCAAAGTCTAGCGGTTCGGCGAGACCATCAACATTTTTCGAGACAGGAGTTGCATGAAGGTACTGCTTACTGGCCATAAGGGTTATATCGGTGCCGTAGCCGGGCCCATCCTGCGTTCTGCTGGTCACGACGTCGTCGGTTTGGACACCGACCTGTACGCCAACTGTGATTTTGGCGATGCAACTTCCGAAATTCCTGGAGTTCGCAAAGATCTCCGCGACCTCACCAAGGCCGATCTCAAGGGCTTCGATGCGGTCGTACACTTAGCCGCGTTGTCGAATGATCCGGTGGGAAATCTCAATCCTCAGCTTACCTACGACATCAACCACCTCGCGTCGGTGCAACTGGCAAGACTCGCGAAAGAGGCGGGGGTAACGCGCTTTGTTTTCTCGTCCTCGTGCAGCACGTACGGCGCTGCCGGCGACAATTTTCTGGATGAGACTTCCGACCTGAACCCCGTCACCCCGTATGGTGAGTCGAAGGTCTTGGTCGAGCGCGACATTGCGCCCCTGGCCAGCGACATCTTTACGCCCACCTACATGCGCAATGCGACTGCCTATGGCGTTTCGCCGCGGCTGCGCCTCGACATCGTGTTGAACGACCTGGTAGCCTCGGCACTCACCACGGGCCGGGTCTATATCAAGAGTGATGGCACGCCGTGGCGCCCCATCGTCCATATCCGTGACATTATCGCAGCCGTAGTCGCCGTGCTTGACGCACCGCGCGAAGCGGTGCGTAACCAGACTTTCAACGTGGGCGGCAACGACGAAAACTTTCGCATCCGCGAACTGGCGGATATTGTCGCGGAAGTAGTTCCCGGCTGCCGCGTGGAGTACGCTCCCGGCGGCGGGCCGGATCTGCGTTGCTATCGCGTCAACTTCGACAAGATCAACCGTCTACTGCCGGCGTTCCGCCCGCAATGGACCGCCCGCAAAGGCGCACAGGAACTCTACGACGCGTATCGCACCCTTGGACTCACAGCCGCGCATATGGAACAAGGACGCTACGTTCGCATCAACGAGATTCGCCGTCTACAGCAAGCCGGCCAGCTGGACAGCGCCCTGTGTTGGACCGGTAAAGGTGCCGCGACTACAGTAGCGGTTTGACAGGGACCCCATAGATCATGACGATGACAACCGTCCTTGAGAAAGTTGATGCGCAGACGGCGACCAAGACCTGCCGTTTTTGCGGCGCGGGCCTGCAGCGGACGTTCGTCGATCTGGGCATGTCGCCGCTGTGCGAAACGTATCCCTCTGCCGCCGAGCTAAATCACGGCGAGGTTTACTATCCGCTCCATGTCTACGTCTGCGAGAAGTGCTGGCTGGTGCAACTCGAAGAATACGAAAGCGCGGAGAGTATCTTCAGCGACTATCCGTACTTTGCCTCGTACTCTGACTCGTGGCTCAAGCATTGCGAAAAATACTGTAATGAGATGAAGACGCGTTTCGGTCTCGGCAAGCAGAGTTTTGTGGCTGAGGTCGCCAGCAACGACGGCTACCTGCTGCAGTACTTCGTGCGCTTGGGCGTTCCTGTACTCGGTATTGAGCCGGCGGCCAACGTAGCCAAGGCTGCGGTCGAAAAAGGCGTTCCGACGCTGGTGCGTTTTTTTGGAATTCAAGTGGCAAAAGAACTTGCTGCGGAGGGCCACACTGCCGACCTCGTTGTCGGCAACAACGTCCTGGCGCAGGTGCCCGACCTCAACGACTTTGTGGAAGGCCTGAAGATCCTGCTGAAGCCAGAAGGCGTCCTCACGCTTGAATTCCCGCACCTGCTTCGTCTGATTGAGCTCAATGAATTCGATACGATTTACCACGAACACTTTTCCTATTTTTCTATGATCAGCACGATCAAGATCATGGAGGCGCATGGTCTACGGGTGTTCGACGTAGACGAACTAAAATCGCACGGTGGTTCGCTGCGCGTGTTCGCGTGCCGCGCCAGTAGCCAGGCTCACGCCCTGGCGCCGAACGTGCAAAAAGTCATTACCGATGAAATCAACGCGAAACTCGACAGGATCGAGGGCTACGAGAGCTTTGCCAGGCAAGTGAAAGAGACGAAGCTTGATCTCGTCGAGTTTCTTCTCACGGCTGCCAAGCAAGGCAAGAGAGTGGCGGGCTACGGAGCGCCCGGCAAAAGCGCCACGCTGATCCACTATTGTGGCATCGGAAAAGACTTGATTGAGTACACCGTGGATCGCAGTCCGTATAAGCAGGGTCGATTCCTGCCGGGCAGTCACATCCCCATTTTTCATCCGGACCGGATCCGCCAGACCAAGCCTGACTACGTCGTAATCCTGCCTTGGAATCTAAAAGACGAAATCATGGAGCAGTTACAATTCATCCGGGAGTGGGGTGGCCGTTTTGTCGTTCCGATTCCGAGAGTGGCTATCGACTAGGGGGTAACTTATGAAGGTAGTTCTGTTTTGCGGGGGAGCCGGTATGCGGCTCAGGGGGTACGCCGACGATGTACCCAAACCCATGGTGGAGATCGGCACGCGGCCCATCCTGTGGCACTTGATGAAATACTACGCCCACTTCGGGCACAAGGATTTCATCATCTGTCTTGGGCACAAGGGTAACTGCATTAAGGACTACTTCCTCCATTACGACGAGTCTGTCTCCAACGATTTTGTTTGGTCGCAAGGCGGGAAGAAGATCGACTTTCTGAACCGCGACATCGACGACTGGACGATCACGTTTGTCGAGACCGGTACCAACGCTAACGTGGGCGAGCGACTCAAAGCGATAGAGCCGTACCTGGAAGGCCAAGAACTGTTTCTGGCGAACTACGGCGACGGGCTGAGCGACCTCCGACTTCCCGACATGCTTGAGACATTCCGGCAAAGCAATGCGGTTGCTTCACTGCTGCTGGTGAAGCCCACAGCAAGTTTCGACATTGTCCATGCCGGCCCCAACGGAGTGGTCGGGGAGATTTGCACGCTGCCCGGCAGCGACATTTGGATCAACGGCGGCTTCTTCGCAATGCGCCATGAGATCTTCGGCTACATTCGTCCCGGTGAGGAGCTGGTGCGGGAACCCTTTCGGCGGCTGATTGAGAAGCAAGCCTTGTTGGCCCACAAGTACAGCGGCTTTTGGCAGTGTATGGACACTTTCAAGGATAAGCAACGCCTGGAAGAACTCAGCGAGGGTCCCGCGCCGTGGAAAGTCTGGAATCACGTTGGGAGTTCAGTCTCGAACGGCTCGAAACTGATATCGGCTGGAGTATGATCCATTTGCAGTTGGACCGAGGGGCTGACAAGGCGTTGCGGGTTTTATGCCTGGGCTCCCATTCTGACGATATAGAAATTGGTTGTGGGGGCACGATTCTGCGGTTGGCGGAACAGTACCCAGGCTCCGTGTTTCACTGGGTAGTTTTCAGCGCGATTGGAATCCGGGAGACCGAGGCCAAACGCGCTGCCACCATGTTCGTCGATCCAGGCAATCTGGAGGGACCACTGCTGAAGACTTTCCCAGACGGTTTCATGCCATTTGTGGGTGCCGAAGTGAAGGCAGTTTTCGAGGACTTGAAAGCAATATCCCCGGACCTCATCTTCACCCACAACCGCAAGGACGCGCACCAAGACCATCGTCTGATCGCGGAATTGACCTGGAATACATTTCGGAACCATTTGATTCTGGAATACGAGATTCCGAAATACGACGGTGACCTGGGACAGCCGAGCGTGTTCGTGCCGCTCGAGCCGGAAGTGTGCCAGAAGAAGGTCGGTTACATCATGGATGCCTTCCAGTCCCAGCATGCCAAACCCTGGTTTCAACAGGACACGTTTCTTTCCCTTATGCGGTTACGCGGGATGGAATGCAATGCTCCCAGCGGCTACGCCGAAGCTTTCTACTGCCGCAAGCTGGTGTGGTGAGTTGAGGAAGAGGAGATGACGAGCGATTCTTTTGCCGAGCTCTGGCGCTACCGCGAATTGCTGTATTTCTTCGCGTGGCGCGAGGTTAAGGTGCGCTATCGGCAAGCGGCCTTCGGCGTGGCGTGGGCGGTGATCCAGCCGCTGTTTGCCATGGTCATCTTCACGCTGCTCTTCGGGAAGCTGGCTCGTGTGCCCAGTGAGGGCATCCCCTATCCGATTTTTTGTTATACCGCGCTGCTGCCTTGGACATACTTCTCCACTGTGTTGGCGCTGGCGAGCAACAGCCTGGTCAACAACGATTCGCTCCTCACCAAGGTGTACTTCCCCCGCGTGCTTCTGCCCGCGGGGACAGTGCTGGCTGGTCTAGTGGACCTCGTGATCGGGTCGTTCCTGCTGGTGGGGCTGATGATTTACTACCACGTGCGGACAAGTTGGGCACTGCTGTTCTGCCCGCTGGTCATTTTGGTCACGATGCTCTTGACCATGGGAGTGAGCATGGTGATGGCAGCGGCGAACGTGCGCTACCGTGATGTCAGACACGCAGTTCCATTCTTGCTTCAAATCTGGATGTTTGCAACCCCCATCATCTATCCAGTCTCGATGATTCCACAGCGGTTTCGGCCCATTCTGGCGCTAAACCCGTGCTGGGGAATGGTAAATGCCTTCCGGGCTTGTGTGTTTCCGGGCCTGCCGTTCGACTTCAGGCTAATCGGGACTTCGATTGGCGTGGCTCTGGTCGTGTTCCTCGGCGGTGCTTATTACTTTTACAAAGCGGAGAAGAGTTTCGCGGATGTGATTTGACCGGAGAGATTGAAGATTCGCCTATGGGCACCGTAATCACCGTAGAACGACTTACCAAGCAGTATCAGATTGGCCATGCCAATCACGCCACGACACTGCGTGAAGCGCTGGCCGACCTAATGAAATTGTCGTTTCTCCGTAACCGATCGCAGGAGGAGACGATCTGGGCGCTGCGAGACATTTCCTTTTCCATCGAGCGCGGCGAAACGGTGGGCATTATCGGGCGAAACGGGGCGGGGAAGACCACGCTCCTGAAAATTCTTTCCAAGATCACCTATCCCACCTCCGGAGAGATCAAGGTGAGCGGAAGGGTAGCGGCGCTGCTGGAAGTCGGCACCGGCTTTCACCAGGAGCTGACCGGCCGGGAAAATATCTATATGAACGGTTCGATCCTCGGCATGCGCAAGAAAGAAGTAGACCGCAAAATGGATGCGATCGTCGAGTTCTCCGGTGTGGAGAAATTTCTCGATACGCCGATCAAACGGTATTCCTCCGGTATGCGGTTGCGGTTGGGTTTTGCGGTCGCGGCGCACCTAGATCCCGACATTTTGATCATCGACGAAGTACTGGCCGTGGGTGACGCCGCCTTCCAAAAGAAGTGTCTGAATGCGATGGAAAACCTGCGAGCAGGGGCGCGCACCGTTCTGTTTGTCTCGCACAATCTGGCGGCTGTCGAGAACTTGTGCAGACGCTGCATCTGGATCGACGGTGGCCAGGTTCGCATGGACGGCGAGAGTCGGCCCGTGATCGAAGCCTACCTGGGCAGTATGACCGGGACCCAGACCGTTGCGGCTGACCTCGACCACGTGGAAAATCGGAGGGGCAACGGCAAGGTAAGATATCGCGCGGTTGAGTTCCTCTCTCCTGAAGGGATCTCCCAGAGAGTTGTTCGCACTGGGGACCCGGTGACCATGCGTTTTCACTACTCGGTCAGCGAGCCGATTTCCTACCCGAGCTTCGGTTTCCGGATGTACACCGACATGGGTACGTTGGTGACCGATACCAGCACGTGGCATCATGGCATAGCCATCCCTCTGCTGGAAGCGGGTGAAGGATACCTAGACCTGGAGATTGACGGCCTGAATTTGTTGCCCGCGAAATACACGCTATCTCTGTGGCTGACTGACATGGTGGGGGGGGTGGTGTACGACAACGTCGAGCATGGATTAACCCTCGAAGTGGAAACTGCAGACATATATCACTCGGGCAGGGACATCGACAGCCGCTGCGGCATTGTGTTTTTTCCGCAGAAGTGGAATCTGTCCGGTACGCTGGGGCGCGGGGCACCCTTGGCGAACGACCCGCAGCATCATAGAGAATCGCTGGCGACATGAAGTTAACAAGCACACCTGAGGACAGTCCGAGGATGGACTCCCAGACCTTGCCCTTGGTCAGCATAGTGACCCCTGCTTACAACGAGGAGAAGTATCTTTCGACATGCATCGAGAGCGTCCTGGCGCAGACGTACTCTAACTGGGACTACACGATAGTTAATAATTGCAGCGCGGACCGAACACTCGCAATCGCCCAGGAATATGCGGCGAAAGACCTCAGGCTCCGTGTTATTACTAACAATACCTTTATCCCCGCAATCGCTAATCTCAACACGGCGTTTCGCCGGATTTCGCCAGCCAGCAAGTATTGCAAGATGGTGCTGGCGGATGACTGGATGTTCCCAGAGTGCTTAGAACGTATGGTCGCCGTGATGGAGGAACACCCATCACTTGGAATTGTTGGTGCCTATGGGATGCAGGAGCGGTGGGTGCTTTGGGCAGGGTTGCCTTATCCCAGTGAAGTCGTTTCCGGCCGCGAGATTTGCCGACAGAGGTTGTTGGGTGGACCATACGTGTTTGGTTCACCGACTTCAGTCCTGTTTCGATCTGACTTGGTCAGGAGTCGCGATCCCTTCTACAACGAGTCGAATGTGCAGGCTGACAGCGAGGCGTGTTTCGAGTTACTGAAATATTGCGATTTTGGCTTTGTTCACCAAGTTCTTACCTTCTCGCGGGATCATCGTCCGGGTGCGCGGCTTGAAACTTCGCGGGAACTCAATACCGCGGCTCCCGGTACGCTGCATGAGCTAGTTGCCTACGGCCCCTACTACCTGACCCCAGAGGAATATGCAGCCTGTTTGAAGGCCACTGTGTCGAAATACTATGACTTTCTTGCCTGGAGTTTGCTGCAACGGCGGCAGAGGGAGTTTTGGGATTATCACAAGAAGAAACTGAAAGAAGAAGGAATAGAGTTTAGATACACAAGATTGGCGTATTTGCTGTGCAAGCGGGTCTTGCGCAGATTTCGTTTTGCACCAAACAGGGCACAATCCCGTCAGTGGGGGCTGTAGGTGAAGATCGCTCCGCTGTCAGCCCGTGGCATCAAGCGGTGTAGTGGGATTCGCTGTGGGGTACCACGTGTGTTTTGGAGGGACTCCCCTCTATTGGTTTCTTAGGGTTGCTACGTGGACGTTGTGATGGATGGTCGCGAATCGAGCCTTCTCGGCGATTCTCCGTAATGAGTAACGCCTGGGCGGTGGTTGGAGATGGAAAAAATTGAGAATCGAAATGCCTGAACGCACAGGGGCGAGGTTCCTAAGTCTGAAGGCAGGAGAGTGGGTCGAGGTGCGGAGCCGGGAGGAAATCCTGGCAACGCTGGACGAACACAGCCGCCTGGAAAACCTGCCGTTTATGCCGGAGATGTTGCAATACTGCGGGAAGAAGCTCCGAGTTTCCAAGCGTGCCGATAAAACTTGTCAGTACGTCGTGGGCTGGAGCATTCGCCGTATGAAGGATTCCGTACTCCTGGAGGGCGTGCGGTGTGATGGGACGGGACATGGGGGATGTGAAGCTGGCTGCCTCATCTTCTGGAAGGAGGCTTGGCTCAAGCGCGCTGAAAACGAGGTTGTGTCTCCTGACAATTTGTGGCAAACGGGTGCGGTCTTGGCAGAAGGAAGGGGCCAATGCACAGTGGACAAAATCCTGGCAGCCAGCCAGGCCACGAACTCGGAAGGAGAACAGATCTATTCCTGTCAGGCCACGGATGTATACAAGTTCACCTCCTACATGAGGATGTGGGACCCCCGCCAATATGTGCGCGACCTGCGTTCCGGTAATCTCGCAAGCGGGCTTGCGGGGCATTCCCGAGCCCAGCGGGCTCTCGATATGGTACTGAGCATCTTGCGAGTGCTGAGTGCGATCATCGTAAGCCTTTTCAATGAAGTGCAGACGAGACGGCACGGCGTCCTCTATCCGTTCATTGCGGGAAAGTTGGAGAAAACTCCCATTGAGATGCTCGATCTTCAGCCCGGCGAGCTGGTTCAAGTGCGTAGTAAAGAAGAGATCATGGCCACGCTCGACAGACAGAACCGTAACCGCGGACTGCTGTTTGACTTTGAAATGCTCACGTACTGCGGCGGAATTTACAGGGTACTACGCCGGGTGCACCATATTATCGACGATAAGACTGGTAAGATGATGTACATGAAATTTCCCTGTATTGTCCTTGAGGGAGTAGTTTGCCAATCCGATTATCATCGGCTTTGTCCGAGGGCGATCTACTCCTACTGGCGCGAGAGCTGGCTCATGCGGGCTTCTCCCAAGTCGCTGCCGCCATCCCAGCAGGAACGGGAAGTTGGAAGTTGTCAACGAGACTGAGTTGGCTGACTATCAAATCAGCAGGACCAGTCGTTTAGCCGGGCGTCTGGCCGTTGTGACCGGGGCGAGCAGCGGGATTGGGCGGGCCATCGCATTGGCATTGTCGCGTGAAAGCGTGCAGTTGTGTGTCGTCGGAAGGGATCCGGTCGCGCTGGCGGACACGGTTGCAGCGGCTCAACAGTTTTCAAAAGTGACGAGCTTTCAAATCGACTTAACGGTTGAAGAGAAGCTCAAACCGCTGCTCCGGTACCTGGAGGAGGAAGCCGGCAGACTTGACATTCTAATTCACAGTGCGGGGGTAATCTATCAGGATCCTATGGCATGTGCCCACATTGAAGACTTAGACCTCCAATATGCGACGAATGTCCGCGCACCTTATATGATGACCCAGCATCTGCTCCCGTTGTTGACAACCGCTCGGGGGCAGATCGTTTTCATCAACTCCAGCGTTGGGCTGATGGCAAAACGACCGGAGATAGGGCAGTACAGCGCCACAAAGCACGCCTTGAAAGCGATTGCCGACAGCCTACGTGAGGAGGTTAGTCCGAAGGGAATTCGGGTGCTCACGGTGTATCTCGGACGCACTGCAACACCGATGCAAGAGATCCTCTACCGGCACGAAGGAAGGGACTACCACGCGGAATCGCTTCTGCAACCGGAAGAGGTTGCAAGCATGATAATCTCCGCCCTCAGTCTTCCGCAAACGGCGGAGGTTACCGACATCAGCATGAGGCCGACGAAGAATCCGTATTAGCCAAGCATCTTCCGCTTGGAGACTTTCGTCGAGTTCGGAGAATCAATAGAATGAGACCCGCTCGAGCAGTTACTGCATTAAGCCAATAGACAAGCAATGGAACACCCTAGATCCGAGGGGAAATTTTGGCCGATTTTTGCACCCCTCACGGTGATCGTAATCATGCTCGCGGCTATTCGTTGGTCGCTCGCTCATCCCTATGGCATCCACTGGGATGAGGCTGAATACCTCAATAATATCTGGATTGATCTTCAGCGCCTTTACCAAGGTAACCTACATAAGCTGGGTGGCAGAATTCTTATGAGCTGGGGTAAACCCCCTGCATATCGTCTTCTCGCTCTCCCATTCCTCGCGTTGTTCGGGTTCCACACAACGACGGCGCGATTGGTTTCCTTGGCAGGCTTCGGTTTGAGCTCGTGGTTTATCTACCTGGCCACGCGCCGTGTCGGAAGTAAGATAGCTGGCGCTTTCGCGGTTCTCATCTTTTCATTGTCTCCCGAGGTTGTGTCGGCCAGCATCTTTTTCGGCACTGATCCTCCGCTGTACTTGGCTACCTCGGCGATGCTGTATTACCTCTTAGTGCATTGGAGTGACCCATCGGAGCGGCTCACTACCTGGATTGGTCTCGGGCTGGCAATCGGCCTTGGGTTCTGGGCGAAGGCATCGTTCGCGCTGATCGGGATTCCTGTTCTAGCGTTTGCTCTGGTCGTGGATTATCGTAAAGACCGCAACGCTCAAAGCTTGGTGCCAATCACTAAGGCTGGAGCACTTGGAGCCTTGCTGGCCGCGCCTTGGTGGCTGGTAAACGCCAGACATGCACTAGCCTACGCCCAATACGCTAGGGGATTTGTTCGAGATTCTTTGGGATCACCGTCCCTCGTGACGTGGGGGCGCTGGCTCAACACCGTCTTCCAAGCTCTGTTGGGACACTGCGTGAGTATCTTCATATGCCTAGTCCTCATCATGTGTTTTCGAGAAGCTTTCATCAGACGGCGGACGATTCTCGATAATCTCCGGAAAACGGCGATCGGAGCCTGCGCGTGCGCGGGAGTTCCGATCGTGCTTTCACAATTATCCGGTACAAATCATTTGCTTCGCCACATATCTCCCGCGATCATCCCGCTGGCTATTGCGATTGGCGTGCTTTCGGACAGGGTAGGATGGGGGCGTTCGGGGGCCTCGTTTGCAGCTTCCGGCATTCTCTTTTGCGTTCAACTGCTGATGATTGTGTATCCAGTGGTCTCCCCTAATAAGCGTCCCGTTGGTGTGGGCTTTGTCAATGGCTCACTTCCGTGGCGAGCGATGGCCCGATTCGATCAGTGGGACTGGAAACCGATTCGGGACATTAGCGATGCCTGCGCCCTCGACCATCCGCAGATCTCGTACCTGGGCAGCGGAAGGGTATTCAATCCGCCTTCGATTCAATATCCTTGGATTCGTTCGGCATTTATATCCTATCCTAACGTCACCTGGCTGTGGAGGTACGAGGATGGGCCACTGGATTGGCAGAAGGTGATGGATACCGCCGGGCAGAGTGACGTTGTTCTGACCGCACCGCACTACATCGGAGATGTGAAAAACAAGGAGGGTCTCGACAACAAATACAATGCCGAGTTCGCTGGCCGTCTTTACCGGGATCCGCGTTTCCGCGGGCCGATTCGAATTGAAATGGGACGCTTCCAACCGGTCGAGATCGACCTATTCCTGAGGAAAACGCTTGTCTGCCGCGCAGGGCAAGGGTTTCCGGCGAACTGAGAGAGCGGAAAATGACTCAAGACTACCTTACACCTCGGCCGGATCCCAGGCTGCTGTCGATTGTTATGCCTTTCTATAACGAAGAGGAAATCGTTCCTCTTCTGCGGCCGCGCCTCACCGAATTTTTCGACAACTCGCCCTATCCGTGTGAACTGGTGGCGGTAAACGATGGAAGTTCCGACCGGACCATTCAGTTGCTGGTGGAGTGGTGCCAAGCGGATTCGCGCATCAAGGTTCTGAATCTGTCGCGGAATTTTGGCCACCAATATGCATCCACGGCCGGAGTCGATCATGCCAGCGGTGACGCAATTGTCATGATGGATGCGGACTTGCAAGACCCCCTGGAGGTGGTGCATCGGATGGTCGAGCAATACCGCAAAGGCTACGACGTGGTTTGTGGCCAAAGGGTTATGCGAGCAGGCGAAGGGGTGTTCAAGAAAATTACGGCGTGGCTTTTCTACCGTTGCATGCGCTTGTTCTTTCTAAAATCGCTGCCTCCAGACGTGGGCGATTTTCGGCTGATGTCTCGGCGGTGCGTCGACAGTCTCAGCGCCATGCGTGAGTTGCACCGCTTTCTGCGAGGCATGGTCGCCTGGGTGGGCTATCCCCAGATCTGCGTTCCTTATGAACGCCAAGCCCGCGCCGCAGGAGAAACAAAATATCCTTTGCGAAAGATGATTCGCTTGGCGTGGACGGCAGCGGTGTCGTTTTCTGCACTGCCCCTGCGGCTCAGTTTTATCGGGGCTGGAGCGATGACATTGGTCGCGTTCGAGGAAGCCGTTCGGGCCATGATCGAACACTATTCCCACAGGACCGTGCCTGGCTGGACTTCGCTGATGGTTATCCTCTGTTTGTGCAACGCTGCTCTCATGATGGCGGTCGGTATCCTTGGCGAGTATGTGGGCCGGATTTATGAGGAAGGCAAAGGACGGCCGCTATACGTGGTTTCCGACATGTGGAACCTGACGCAACGCGAGAATCGCGATGGGATTGCAGAGCCGAGGAGGACGTGTGCGATCAGCAAAACGATCGTTGTGCCCGCTGCCGGGAGTCCCGTTTTGACTTCACCTTCGGAGGCTGACAAGCCGGGCCGTTCTATTGCAAAGGAAGTCACAACACGACAGTGAGCTATGGCGAAACTGGCAACTGATTGTATTGGGCTCGATTTATTGCGCGACGATACACCGAAGTCGGCTCTCCGGGCAGGTGAGTCAAGAACGCTACCAGCCACCTTGCTTGGGGCTGGGTTCTTGTTGCGTCTCGCGTGGGCTCACTTCACTTTTCTAAATGGCGACGAGGGTCTCCACTACTCTATATCCGTCCGGCCCTCGGTTGCGCTTACTTACAAGGAAAGTCTGGCCACAGCTCACCCCCCACTACTGCTGGTATTCCTGCATTGTTGGTCTTGGATAGGGAACTCCGAACTTCTCTTGCGACTACCTTCGGCACTAGCGGGCACAGCATTTTGCTGGCTAATGTTCCTCTGGCTGAAGCGGGTTTTGGACAGGGGCGTCGCCATCATCGCTCTCAGTCTGCTGCTATTTGCTCCTCCAATGATTTGGCTCTCGGCGGAAGTGCGGCAGTATGCCCTTTTGTGGTTCTTCGGCGCTGCCAGCCTGCTATTTCTCGAGCTTGGAGTGAGTGAGCAGTCTAAACGCATGATGCTGTTGTCGTCACTTTCACTCTATCTGGCGCTCCTGTGCCACTACTCGTCATTCGTACTTGCGCTTGTGCTTGGGATTTATGGCTTGGTTCGCATCTGCCATTCGAAATCTCCGGCCGGAGTTGCTGAGGTGTGGGCAGTCGGTCAGATGGGCGCTTTAACCCTTGTTTTGTGGCTGCTAAGGAATCAGGTTTCGAAACTTAAGGCCGAGGGCATGCCTCAATGGATTGCCGACTCGTACCTCCGTTCTTCCGTTTTCCACCCCGGCGTAGATAGAGTGATTCCGTTTGTGCTAGGTGCCACCTTTCGCTTTTTCCACTATATTTTTGCGCAAACTGCGGCGGGGGCCCTGGGGCCTCTTCTTTTCGGAATCGGTTTATTGCTGCTGGTCAAAGACCGTCATTCCAACGTGGACTCCAATCGGCCGTCCGGGATTGCCTTGGCGCTACTGTTAGTCCTGCCGTTCATCATTAACTGCAGTTTGGCGCTCGCGGCGATCTACCCTTATGGTGGTTCGCGTCACGATTCTTACCTGGCTATGTTTGCGATCCCTGGAATCGCAATCGCACTGGCGCGCTGGCGGGTCTCGCGTAGTTGGGTCAAACCGGTCGTAATTGTGGCCGCGCTGGGCTTTTGCAACCTCTTTCCCAAACCTCTTGGAGAATACATCGAACCAAGGAATCACAACCGGGCGCTGATGATTGACGCGGCTGACTTCCTGCGCCACTCGGTCGCACCCGATTCCATCATCTTCACCGACGAGCAGGGACGACTGCTTCTCAACTATTACCTATGCGGCAGCGCGATGGGCGCCCTTGATTTGCCGTGGCCGGAGTTCCGCGAACCGCGCTGCCCAGGGAATCGTCTCGTTGTCCTAAATGAATGGAATTTTAGGGAAGATACTTTCCCGGAACGCTTGCATGACCTGCGCCGAACGTACAACTTAAGTTCGGGAACCACGATTTGGTTGTTCCAAGCTGGTTGGTATATCGACAAAGCGCTCGATCTACGGGATGAGTTTGCAAGGGTAGGCTGTAATGCGCCACATGAATACGGGAAGAGTATCCTCATTTGCCCGGCGGTGCTTGGCCCGGACCAGATAGCAAGGACAACGACCGACCGCAGAGAGGATTCTGCGCCATGATCTGGCGTTCTCCGCATGGCCTTGCTACAGGCTGCATTAGCCTGGGTTCCAGACGTAATGACCGGGTGAAACCTTTTTCAGTTCCGGAAGCGGCTTCATTTCATTCTGAGGAAATTCGTACAGCAGCAGTTTTTTCCCGCTCAGCCGCAACTCGGCGTTGCGCACATATCGCAGGGCCGGACTCCCAACCGGAATGAGGACGTACCGAACACCGTAGCTCTTCAACAGGGAATCGGCGGCTGTGTCCGACAAAGCACCCTGAAAGAAATTGAGCGAGAGGAGAGCCTGCTGGTCACGGGCTAGGCTGAAGATCCAGTGAGACGCGAAGCTGTGCATCGGGACGGTCGCCATCCAGGGAGCATTTTCCTTTGGCGCGAGAATGAGTTTTCCACTCGCGGCATGTTCGCGCAGCCAGGCAATCGCCTGCACTTCATCCACGGGAGCAACCGCTGTGCTCTGACCCTCCTCGGTCGCGGTGGTTCCAATCCTGTAGGTCAGGTATCGAAAGTAGAAGTGCGGCAGCAGAGCTCCTGCGACCAGCAAGAGGACCAGACCGATGCGCAAGGAGCTTCGGTTCGCCCAAAGCCTCATTAAGCTGGGCACCTGGTCCAGCTTCCGGACTACCAAGATGGCAGCCGCGTAATCCAGGCCGTCCTCGAAATGCTGAGGCCACGGAAGGAATGTCGTGAAGAGTCCAAGGGTCGCCACGACGACATAGCAAGCCAAGAAGAAATCCGCCTGGGACTCTGCGTTTGGCCGCCAGAATGCAACCACGACTCCGAGGAGTACGGGTAGACCGAGTGCGAGGATTTCATGATGAGAAATACGGAAGGTTTGGAAACGGTCCAGATCGGCCGCGATCTTCAGCCAGGGATGCGTGAGCGTAGGCTGAAGATAGAAGAGAACGACCGCCGATGCCGGGACGCCAAGGATCAACAACTCGGTAAACCCGGAGCGGCAGCTGAGTTTTTTCCAGAGGATCGAAGACGCCGCAGCGGCTGTGACGGGGATGAACTCGAAGGGATGAAAAAAGCCGGATAGTGCCACGATTAGGCTTGCCGCCCCGAGATCGTTTCTCCGGCCGAAAAAGAAGTATCGGCCGAACAGCGCCAAAGAGAGGAGGGCCCCCGCCGTACCGAACGTGATGATTGCCCCGCAGGTTACACCCAGAAAGAGGCCATCATTGCCGAGAAACTCACCGTAACCGCAGTGCATCAGCACCCAAGCCCTCGGTTTGAATAGCAGAGCAGGAAGCAAGATGAACGATCGCAGCGGCACGGCGCAAATCATGAACATAACGGCTAACACGGCTTGTCTGGAGCTGGTCGTAAACACTCGCAGCAGAAATGCTAAACCGAAGAATGCCAGCACATAGCAGGTGATCTGCAGTCCGAGATAAACCCAAATGGCGGGGATCCCGGTGAGCCATGAGGCCTTGGCCGGGATCCACATAAACGGAACGCGCAAGGCTGCTTCGGTCTTCCAGGGTGCGTGATAGTCCGGAACGGTCCATGTGTTTTTGTAGGCCTCCATCCAGGTCAGATATTGTCCACTATCGTGGGTCCTGGGCATGAGCAGGGGAACGTATCCGGGTCGGGGATGGAGGAGTGCCGCAAAAGTTGCCAGGTTGTTCGCGACGAACAGCAACAGTCCCAGGCACAGAGGTGCGATATTGCGCCACCGCTTGGGGAGGGGTGGAAAACTGGGGACAACCGTACTCCAGGGCCTTTGGACGACATTTCCGCTCGAGGATGTCGTTTCCAGACTGCCCTCCAGCAAGTTGAATTGCGCAAGCGCTTGTGTAAAGCGCCACAACGTACCGTTAGAATTTATAAAGTCTGTGCCCCTTGAGATAGGTTGTCAAGTGGTAGTCCAAGAAGCCCCGCGTTTCACTTGGCGCTCGCGTGAAGCAGGGAACTTCCGAGATCTCACGTAAAGTCACGATAGGATAATGAAAGCAACGGACAATTCGGTGACTGAGTCCTACGCTGAGTCTAGACAAGGTGGCAGGGGCGCGGTTGTTTGGCGTCGACTCCTCGTGTTAGGTCTGATCGTAGTCGCCAGCTTTGCCGTGCGGGTGGCCGCGCTCAAGGTCTGGGGAACTGGTGCGATCGAATCCGAAGGTGCGGAATACGCGAGGATAGCGGAAAACCTGCGAAACGGCGTTGGCTACGTCGGAATCGTGACCCCGGGGCCTGAGCTAATGTTTCCTCCCCTGTTTCCTTTGCTCATCAGCGGGCTTTCGTTCTTAACCGGGAGTTACGTGCGGGCGGGACGATTAATTTCGCTTGTTCTTGGAACATTGCTCCCCTTGCCAGCGTTTGGCATTGCGTCGCGACTGTTCAACCGGCGCACGGGTTTCGTAGCAGCAGCGCTGATGTTGCTGCACCCGCTGCTCATCAATCTGTCGTTTACCGTGCTGACCGAGGGGCCTTACGCGACGCTGCTTCTGTCGGCAGTCTATTTGGTTCTGCGCGCGCTCGATCGCCCCTCGATTCGGATATGGTGTGGGGTGGGTGCTGCGTTTGGCATTGCCTACCTGATGCGGCAGGAAGCTGTCGTGCCACTTCTGATTGCGGTGTTCTTCGTACTCACCGCGACAGAAGGGAAGATCGCCATTCGGTGCAAGCGGGCGGTTGCTGCCATTGCAGTGTTCCTGGCGCTGGCCGCGCCGGAGATCGCTTTCATCTATCGCGCCACGGGGAAGTTGCGTCTGGAGGCCAAGAGCGCCATCACCTCGCCGCTTGCCATTCGTATCTTGAAGAGGGAAGCGAGTCTTGGAGGCGACTATGCTGCATCGGACCCGCAATACGAGGAAGCGCTAAAGTGGGGAAGCTCCGCAATCAATGACAGGCTGGAGAGAATCGGAGTCTGGCTGATCCCCGAAGTCGATCTCATGCGGGAAAAGGTCACGCTCAGGGATCTCGCTCGAGTGGCCGCCAAGGCTGTCCGCCAGAACACGCCACTGTTAATTCAGAACCTTTCGTCAAGGTGGCTTGGGGCGCCCTTTCTACCGGCGCTCGCTCTGCTCGGGGTGGTTCGCCGGCCGTGGCGACGGCCGCAGGCTTTGAGCCGCTTATACGTTATGTTGGTTCCCGCCACCGCCGTGGTCGCGAGTTATAGCGTTCTTTGGATCTTCCCGAGGTACTATTTTGTGCTTGTCCCATTCCTGCTGATTTGGGCAGCAAATGGTCTGGTCGAGATCGGCCTGTGGACGAAGGCGTCGCTTGCCGCCGCGGACTGGCCCTGGATCTCCACCGCCGTGTTGACATGCCTGCTTCCGGGGCTGTTTGGATTGGCCGTTCTCATTTATCCGATTCGAGGAATCAGAGGACTCTATGAGTTCACGGAGGGATCTCCTGTTCATGGAGTCGTAAAGGACGCGGGGTTGTGGATCAAACAGCAGCAGAACGGTCCGGTTACGATCATGGATCGCGCCACACCTCTCGCCTTCCACGCGGATGCGCAGTTTGTGTATTTCCCTTATTGCAGCGGTGACCTGGCACTCCGTTTCCTTGATGCCGCAAAGGTCGACTATGTGGTTCTACGCCGGGGAGAGAAATTTTCCCAGTACTACGACGATTGGTTGACCCGCGGTATTCCCGACCCCAGAGCGCAATTGGTGTACACGTCTAAGGGTGCGAACCCCGGCGAAATCGTGATTTACCGGTGGCACCGGCCTGATAACGACCTTCCGAAATTACAAAGACCAGACCCGGCCCGGGTAGAGGGTCTAATAGCTCCTCAGCGTGCGACGACCGGGCCACTCCACGTCGATCCGCGCAATCCACGATACTTTGCGGACAAGCAGGGGAAGGCAGTGCTGCTGGCTGGGTCTGATACCTGGGAGAATCTCCAGGACGCGGGACGACTGGCGCCGGTGCCATTTGACTATGAGTCCTATCTGAACTATCTGGTGGCGAACGGTCACAATTTCATGCGGTTGTACTCCTGGGAACAAGCAAATTGGGCTCTTTGGAGACCCTATGACTGGCGGATATCGCCCAACGCTTACCGTCGGACTGGGCCTGGAGATGCTTTGGACGGAGGACTTCGGTTCAATCTTGAGGAACTTAATCCGGATTATTTTGCCCGTTTGCGCCAGCGGGTCAAGGCCGCGCGGGATCGTGGGATTTACGTAGCAATCATGCTCTTCAACGGTTTCAGCATCGAGCGCAAAGGCGAGCATCTTGAAAACCCTTGGCGTGGCCATCCCTTCAACCGTGAGAACAACATCAACGGCATCGACGGCGACCAAAACGAAGACGGCGATGGTAGGAAAATTCATAGCACGCCTGGCACTCAGATCGAACGGTTTCAGGAAAAGTATGTTGCGGGAGTCATAGACGCCGTAAGTGACCTCGATAACGTGCTTTACGAGATCAGCAACGAGGACCATCCTGGATCGATGGCCTGGCAGCGACGCATGGTCGAGTTAGTGCGCCGGTACGAATCGAAAAAAGGTGTACGGCATCCGGTCGGAATCACCTCGGAATATCCAGGCGGGAAGAACGAAGACCTGTTTAAGGGGCCAGCCGATTGGATCTCTCCGAACGCGGAAGGCGGATACGACCGTGACCCTCCACCTGCAACGGGTGACAAGGTCATTGTCGCAGATACAGACCACATCTTCGGTACTGGCGGGGATCGAGTGTGGGTCTGGAAGAGTCTTACCAGAGGGCTAAATGTCCTCTTGATGGATCCCTACGACAACGCGTTGGCGTTTCCTCCGGTTCCGGAGAGTCAGTTCCCACAGTGGTCTGAGCTTCGCCGATCAATTGGTAACGCGAGAATTTATTTGCGGCGGCTCGATCTTTCTACCATGATCCCTCACGGAGAGTTGGCAACAACGCACTACTGCCTCGCTAACCCTGGCTCCGGCCTGTACCTTGTGTACACACCCAAACGCGAAGCCGTCGAAGTTGACACCACTGCATCTGCCGGCATGCTTCAGGTGGAATGGTTCGAGCCTTCGACGGGAAACGTCAGTCATGCAGCTGATGTCGCCGGCGGAAAGATAATAAGACTTACGGCACCCTACAACGCAGATGCTGTTCTCCTGTTGCGAGCCTCTGCTCCCACAGAACACAAGCTCGATTGATAGTTTTTTGGCAGAACAGAAGACACCTCATCGTTCTCGCACCACAGTCATTTGTCTGGGCTCATCACGGCGGTGCGGATAAGGAGCTGTAACAGAACCCGTGAACATTACAGTCATTTTATGCACGTATAACCGTTGCCGGACCTTGGAAAAAGCGCTCACTAGTGTTGCCGCTTCCGCGCTTCCCCTGTCGATTGAGTGGGAGGTCCTGGTAGTCGACAACAATTCGCGCGACCAAACCCGCAACGTAGTGGAAGACTTTTGCACCCGATACCCCGGTCGCTTCCGTTATTTGTTCGAGCCACATCAGGGCAAGTCGTATGCTCTCAACACCGGGATTCGAGAGGCTCGGGGCAACGTCATCGCCTTTTTGGATGACGATCTGACCGTCGAGCCGATGTGGCTGCAGAATCTAACTGCGGATTTAGGCAATGGTGAATGGGCTGGTACGGGAGGAAGAACACTTCTGGCACAAAGATTTGCGCCTCCCTGCTGGCTGGCGCTCGAGGGACCCTACAGCTCGGGAGGAGTTTTTGCCGCTTTGTTCGATCTGGGTGAGGAGCCTTGTAGGCTCACACGAGCCCCCTATGGCGCCAACATGGCCTTTCAGAAAGAGATGTTTGAAAAGTACGGGCTTTTTCGCACCGACCTAGGTCCGAGTCCGAACAGGGAAACCCCGCGCCCCAACGAGGACACCGAATTCGGTCGCCGGTTGTTGGCTGCGGGCGAGCGGTTACGTTACGAACCGTCTGCCATTGCCTATCACCCGGTACCGGAAGGCCGGATCCGAAAAGACTATTTCTTGGCTTGGTGGTTCGATTACGGACGAGCCGTGGTTCGCGAATGGGGACGTGGGCCCGACGTTTGGGGAATCCCACGGCCCTACCTGAATATGCTGGCAATAGGGATCACAGCGGTGGTGCCAAACCTACGGCGATGGATGCTAGCCTTAAATCCACAACGGAGATTCTACTGGAAGTGCCGAGTCTGGATGGCCGCCGGGGAGATCAATGAATTCTACCGCCTTGCTCGTAGCAACGACCCACGGGGCACGGGGCGCTGTCCACCTGCCATCAGGCGCTTGATTAGATGAAGATCACGGTCATTTTGTGCACGTATAATCGTTGCGAGACCTTGGCAAAGGCGCTCGGTAGCGTCGCAGCCTCTACGCTTCCCGAGTCGGTTGAGTGGGAAGTCATGGTGGTGGACAACAACTCGCCCGACCGAACGCGGGACGTAGTCGAGGATTTCTGCCGTCGATATCCCGGTCGCTTCCGCTATCTTTTCGAGTTACGTCAGGGCAAGTCCTATGCACTCAATACTGGGATTCGCGAAGCGCGAGGCGATGTTCTTGCTTTTACGGATGACGATGCGACCGTTCAACCGACATGGTTGCGGAATTTGACAGCGCACCTAGAGGACGGTTACTGGGCCGGCGCCGGAGGGCGTACTCGTCCCGCGTCGGCTATCACACCGCCGCGCTGGTTAGCACTCAATACCCATGCAGGAATGCTCTACGCCCATTTCGATTTAGGTGATCAGCCTCTACAACTTGACCGACCTCCCTACGGAGCCAACATGGCCTTTCGGCGGGAAATGTTTGAAAAGCACGGTGGGTTCCGTACGGATCTGGGACCAGGGCCGCCGAGCCGTCCAATCCCCCGCTTTGGCGAGGACACCGAGTTTGGCTATCGGCTGTTTGCGGCCGGAGAGAGGTTGCGATATGAACCGTCCGCGGTAGTTTACCACGCAGTTTCGCAGGAGAGGATCCGAAAAGAGCATTTCTTGGCATCGTCGTTCGAATTGGGACGTTACTCAATCGTGCAAGGTGGTAGGCGGCCTGACATTTGGGGGATCAGTCGGCGGTATTTTAGCGTTCCCTACAAGCTCGGAGTTATGTTATTTCGGACTCTGCAGTGGATGATGACTTGGAATCCGCAACGGAGATTCGATCGCAGGTGTTTGGTGTGGATGTCAGCAGGGTATCTCGTAGAGACTTACCGGCAAACCCGTCGAAAAGAAATCTGAAGGCTGACGTCCGCGAAACCGGCGTCGCAGCGGACACAAGATGGTTCGTCCGCGGCATTCACTCTATCTCTTTCGCAGGGTTGCCGTCGGGATTCTGCGATGGCTGGTCACACTTGATCCCTCGCGACGATTCAGCTGCAGGCTCGCAGTGTGGTTGACCGCCGGGACGATGGTCGAATCCTATCGCCAGTCGAGGGAGGTTCACAAACAAGAGAGACTCACGTGTGTGTGAACGCAAAGCTCAGATGCGGAAGCAACTGGAAGAATTCATTCGCGCACGCTCGTATCGGCAGCCCTCGGCACGTTATATCCCGCGGCCTATAATATTTCTAGAGAAAAGGGGCTTCATCCTGTGCAAGTAGGCTCACTAATAGCAATAATCGTTAGGCAGAGTTCCGTCGAGCGAGGATCCGTGTTTTCTCTGTTTCCTCTAAGTATCCGAAATCCGAGTTTCCCTGGGTCGCGTTCACATCGCCGCAACTTGCCACGCGACTTATCATGACCTCGCCGTTTTATCACATCTGTATTCCGCGACCGGCCCTGGGTGCTCTTGCGATGTTGACCTTATGCGGCATTCTGGTCGCAGGGCTCTGGCCTTTTCATTCTCCCAAGAATCAGGTGCATTGGTTGGACAATGAGAACGGTCTCCGTTTCGGTGATTACGGCACGATATTGAGCTCCGGCATATTTGAGAGCGCGAGTTCGGACGAGCCATCTTGCAGCCTTGAGATTTGGTTGGAACCAGCTCTTCCTGGGAATGGCGGTACTCTGGCTGCATTCTACAGCCCATTCCCTCCCCGACAGTTCTCGCTGCAGCAAACTTACACCGATCTTGCATTGCAGCGTGACATTGAGGACCTGCATCATCGGCACCAGCTCGTGGTGATGTTTGCGGACGAGGTCTTTCGAAAAACGCGATTGTTCGTGACCGTTACATCAAACGGGCTGAACACAGCAGTCTACATCGACGGCCATTTGGTAACTAAGTCGTCAGGATTCGGGCTTTCCATTAAAGATCTAAGCGGGGAACTCATAATTGCCAACTCGCCTTTGCAGAACAATAGCTGGTCCGGCCAGCTGCGGGGCCTGGCTATTTACAGAAGCGAACTCAACGCGCCACAGGTTACCCAACACTATGAGGATTGGACGCAGAAGGGAAGACCGACGGTAACCCAAAATGAGCGGGCGCTGGCACTTTATCTCCTTGATGAGCACTCCGGATCAATCCTTCATAATCAGGTTAGATCGGGCATCGATCTGTACATTCCAGAACGGTATCTGGTTGTGCATCAGACCCTTCTAGAGCTGCCATGGAACGAATTCCACAGACAATGGAGCTATCTGAAGGACGTTCTTGATCAACATTGCTGGCTTCGTTCCTTTAGGTGTTGTCTTTTGCGCCTACTTCTCATCGGCTCGACAAATAAGGTGCGCCGAAGTCGTAACAGCAATGTTGGGATTAATAGTCAGTCTCACGATTGAAGTCCTCCAGGCACATCTTCCCACGCGAAATTCTGGTGTCACAGATGTCATCACAAATACACTCGGTACTTGCATTGGAGTCGTGATTTACCGCACTGCTGCTTTGCCGTTAACGCGAGTAGTGGCCGTAAGACACTGGGTGGGTGCTCCGGCATTCCTAGGAACTGGGGATCCGGCAAAACGAGCGCGGATGAGAGATAGTTAATAACTATCTGCTACGGGCAGTCTGCGACTTGGCGGAGTTGTCTCCTCCGGTTGCAGGGCTGAGGTGAGCGCCTCGGCTAGGTTCCAGCAATTCGGTCCCAGAATTGGCAAATGCTCGATGCCTCCGGTTTGTCGATTGCACTTCTCTGAGGGCATTTTTGACCGTCGCGTCGAAAAAACCCGGAGTGCAAAAGACTCATAGCCCCAACGCGGAAGCTCAGACTTCCTTTTGCACCTAAAGCAGCTGCAAACCTTTGCACATCGCGGCTTTTTGGCTTGTAATCGCAATTGACTACTGGCCCCAAAAGCGCATAAGATCACGTTCGGCCCCTCCCGGTATACAATCACCAGGTTTTTTATTTCGAGCCTTACACCCAGGCGGGAATGCGCCATGACTGCATCTTCTCACCACGACAACAGGAGAGAGGGAGTTTTCGATTTGAAGCTATTCCTCATCTCGCTGGTTCTTTTCCTGTTCGTGGACATCACGACGTTTGCCCAGTCGAGTGTGACTACGCAGCATTACGATATCGCGCGAACCGGTGCGAATACCAATGAGACTATCCTGACGCCGACAAACGTAAACAGCAGCACATTTGGGAAATTGTTCTCGTCTCCGGTGGATGGCTGGGTGTACGCGCAACCGCTATACATGCCCGGCATCACTATGGGAGCGGGAACGCCACAAGCCGGCACCACTCACAACGTGGTGTTTGTGGCCACCGAGCATGACAGTGTGTATGCCTTCGATGCCGATAGCAATACCGGGGCCAATGCGAATCCCTTGTGGAAGGTCTCGCTGCTTGTTGCCGGCGAGACGACGGTTTCCTCAGGAGACGTTCTTACCAACGACATTGTCCCGGAGATCGGTATCACGAGTACGCCGGTCATCGATCCTACGACCAATACGATCTACGTAGTAGCCAAGTCCACTGTTGCCGATACGACTTTTATCCAGCGTTTGCATGCTTTGGATATCACGACCGGTAAAGAAAAATTTGGTGGACCTGTGACCTTATCCGCATCGGTGCCGGGAAACGGAAATGGGAGCTCGGGTGGAACTCTCAATTGGGATCCCCAGTGGCAGAATAACCGAACCAGCCTTCTCCTTCTGAATGGTATTGTCTACATTGGCTTTGGCTCGCACGGTGACAACGGCCCGTGGCACGGCTGGATCCTGGCTTACAACGCGTCGACGCTGACGCAGACGGGCGCTTGGTGCTCCACACCCAACGCAGCGGCCTCGGGTATCTGGATGGGTGGTACTGGACTCGCAGCGGATGTGCCTTCCGGCAAGCCCTATGGGCGAATCTTTACTGCTACGGGCAATGGCACCTTTGACGCTACGGCCCCGAACTATTCGAACGCCATGGATTATGGCGATTCCATCGTCAAACTGGATCTGAGCGGCGGCGTACCGACAATGAGCGCAAACGGGACGGTGGTCGGCGACGATTTCACGCCACATGACCAAGCCAACATGGATAACGAAGATCAGGATGTGGCCTCAGGTGGTGTCGTCGTATTGCCGGATTCGGTGGGCGGTGGGGGTGGCGCGCACCAGTTGGTGCAGGTTGGGAAGTCTGGTCGCGTCTTTGTCTTAAACCGCGAAAACCTCGGCGGATATAATCCGAACAACACAACAGACCCTGAGCAAGCCGCCTCCGTGGGCGGGTTATGGGGCGCGCCCGCCTATTGGAACGGAAATGTCTATATTTGGGGCACGGGCGATAATCTCAAAGCGTTCTCGTTCGCCAACGGGACACTTTCAGCCAATCCGACCTCCACTTCCAATGAGAGCGCAGGGACCTACAGTCCGACGCCAACTGTCTCAGCAAATGGCACAACGGATGGGATCGTCTGGAGCTTGAAAACAGACAATTACAGTACCCAGGGGACCGCCATCCTCTACGCGCATGATGCCACCAATGTTGCCAACCTGCTGTATTCGAGTGAATCGGACGCGGCGCGAGATAACCCCGGGGATTCCGTAAAGTTTATTGTCCCGACGGTGATCAACGGCAAAGTCTACGTGGGATCCGAATCGCAGTTGAGCGTATACGGTCTATTGAACGGCTCAACCCAGGCGGCGACTCCGGTTATCACCCCAGCAAGCCAATCGTTCAGTCCATCGGTCCAGGTCAAGATCACAGACTCAACGTCAGGCGCATCCATCTATTACACCACCAACGGCAGTCAACCCACCACTGGTTCCACGCAGTACACCGGACCGTTTACGCTCACCACTACAACCACCGTGAACGCCATCGCTGCAGGAACGGGACTGGAGCAAAGCCCCGAAGCAAGCGCTACCTACACTCTTTCTACCCAGGTAGTGATGCCTACGTTCAATCCACCGCCCGGCTACTACACGGCGGTTCAATCTGTAACCATCAGCACCACCACGCCAAACGCGACCATTTATTACACGACCGACGGTACAACACCGACAACTGCGAGCACGAAATACGCGGGACCGGTTTCCGTCGGAGTTACCGAAACACTTTCTGCGATTGCTGTCGCCAGTGCCTTGAGCAATAGCCCGGTCGCCAGCGGCCTGTACACGTTTGATCTGGGAGTCAGCTCCATCAATTTTGCGAACGGTTTCGCTAGCGGCGGCATGAATCTGATCGGCAGTGCAACCCTGAACGGGTCCGCACTCGAATTGACAGACGGCGGCGGGTACGAAGCGGCGGCGGCCTGGTACCAAGTAGAAGCGAACATTGAAACCTTCACAACGGATTTCACGTTCCAGATTACCCCGGGCACGAATCCCACAGCAGACGGTTTGACATTTGCGATTCAAGGGAACAATTCAACCGCAGTGGGGCCATCAGGAGGAGGTTTGGGGTATGGACCTGCCGCCCCAGGTGGAACAGGGGGAATCCCGAACAGCGTTGCGGTGAAATTCGACCTTTACAGTAACGAGGGAGAGGGCACAGATTCCACAGGGCTCTATACGAACGGAGCATCTCCGACGACACCTGCGGTGGATATGACAAGCTCGGGCGTGAATCTGCACAGCGGAGACCCATTCCATGTGCATATTACGTATGACGGAACGACCCTGGGGATGACAATTACTGACACGACCACAAATGCAACGTTCGCAACAAATTGGACGGTGGATATCCAGACAATTGTCGGCGATGTTGTGTCTTACGTCGGATTCACCGCAGGGACGGGAGGAGACACAGCAGTTCAGAATATTGTGAGCTGGACCTACAGTACAGGGTCGAGCACGAGTCCGCCGACGACACCGACGAATCTGACGGCGACGGCGGGGAATGGGCAAGTGGGGTTGAGCTGGAGTGCGTCGAGTGGTGCGACGAGCTACAACGTGCAGCGGTCGACGACGAGCGGGGGAGCGTACACGACGATTGCGAGTCCGACGACGACCAGTTACACGGACACGGGAGTGACGAACGGGACGACGTACTACTACGTGGTGTCGGCGGTGAACACGGCGGGACAGAGTACGAATTCCAGTCAGGTGAGTGCGACACCGCAGCTGGCAATACCACCGGCACCGACGAATCTAGTGGCGACGGCGGGGAATGGGCAAGTGGGGTTGAGCTGGAGCGCATCGAGTGGGGCAACGAGCTACAACGTGCAGCGGTCGACGACGAGCGGGGGAGCGTACACGACGATTGCGAGTCCGACGACGACCAGTTACACGGACACGGGGGTGACGAACGGGACGACGTATTACTACGTGGTATCGGCGGTGAACACGGCGGGACAGAGTGCGAATTCCAGCCAGGTGAGTGCGACACCGACTGCGTTCGTGATCAATTACGGTAGCGGGTTCACCTCTAGTGGGTTGCAGTTGAACGGGAGCACGAAGCTGAACGGGACGCGGCTGCGGTTGACCGATGGGGGTGGAGGTGAGGCGAGCAGCGTTTTCTACAGCACGCCGGTGAACGTGCAGAGTTTCACGACGAACTTCAGTTTCCAGATGACGAGTGCGGCGGCTGATGGGATGACGTTTGTGATACAGAACGGAGCGGCGACGGCGCTGGGGGCCGGGGGAGTGGGCCTGGGGTATGAGGGGATAGGGAACAGTGTGGCGGTGAAGTTCGACATTTACAACAATGCGGGGGAGGGGACGGACTCGACGGGGATGTACGTCGATGGAGCGGTGCCGACGGTGCCGGCAGTGGACATGACGAGTTCGGGAGTAAAGCTACTGAGCGGAGACGTGATGAACGTGCAGCTCAGCTACAACGGGACGACGCTGACACTAACGATCACGGATGCGAGCACGTTGCAGAGTTTCACGACCAGCTGGACGGTGAACATTCCGACGACGGTGGGAAGCACGACGGCGCTGGTAGGGTTCACGGGAGGCACGGGAGGGTATACAGCGATTCAGGATGTTCTGAGTTGGACCTACAGTACAGGGTCGAGCACGAATCCGCCGGCGGCACCGACGAACCCGACGGCGACGGCGGGGAATGGGCAAGTGGGGTTGAGCTGGAGCGCGTCGAGTGGAGCGACGAGCTACAACGTGCAGCGGTCGACGACGAGCGGGGGACCGTACACGACGATCGCCAGCCCGGTGACGGCGAGTTACACGGACACCGGGTTGACGAATGGGACGACGTACTACTACGTAGTGTCGGCGGTGAACACGGCGGGGCAGAGTGCGAATTCCAGCCAGGTGAGTGCGACGCCGCAGCTGGCGATACCACCGGCACCGACGAACCTAGTGGCGACGGCGGGGAATGGGCAAGTGGGGTTGAGTTGGAGCGCGTCAAGTGGGGCGACGAGCTACAACGTGCAGCGGTCGACGACGAGCGGGGGAGCGTACACGACGATTGCGAGTCCGACGACGACCAGTTACACGGACACGGGAGTGACGAACGGGACGACGTATTACTACGTGGTGTCGGCGGTGAACACGGCGGGACAGAGTGCGAATTCCAGCCAGGTGAGTGCGACACCGACTGCGTTCGTGATCAATTACGGTAGCGGGTTCACCTCTAGTGGGTTGCAGTTGAACGGGAGCACGAAGCTGAACGGGACGCGGCTGCGGTTGACCGATGGGGGTGGAGGTGAGGCGAGCAGCGTTTTCTACAGCACGCCGGTGAACGTGCAGAGTTTCACGACGAACTTCAGTTTCCAGATGACGAGTGCGGCGGCTGATGGGATGACGTTTGTGATACAGAACGGAGCGGCGACGGCGCTGGGGGCCGGGGGAGTGGGCCTGGGGTATGAGGGGATAGGGAACAGTGTGGCGGTGAAGTTCGACATTTACAGCAATGCGGGGGAGGGGACGGACTCGACGGGGATGTACGTCGATGGAGCGGTGCCGACGGTGCCGGCAGTGGACATGACGAGTTCGGGAGTAAAGCTACTGAGCGGAGACGTGATGAACGTGCAGCTCAGCTACAACGGGACGACGCTGACACTAACGATCACGGATGCGAGCACGTTGCAGAGTTTCACGACCAACTGGACGGTGAACATTCCGACGACGGTGGGAAGCACGACGGCGCTGGTAGGGTTCACGGGAGGCACGGGAGGGTATACAGCGATTCAGGATGTTCTGAGTTGGACCTACAGTACAGGGTCGAGCACGAATCCGCCGGCGGCACCGACGAACCCGACGGCGACGGCGGGGAATGGGCAAGTGGGGTTGAGCTGGAGCGCGTCGAGTGGAGCGACGAGCTACAACGTGCAGCGGTCGACGACGAGCGGGGGAGCGTACACGACGATTGCGAGTCCGACGACGACCAGTTACACGGACACGGGAGTGACGAACGGGACGACGTACTACTACGTAGTGTCGGCGGTGAACACGGCGGGGCAGAGTGCGAATTCCAGCCAGGTGAGTGCGACGCCGCAGCTGGCGATACCACCGGCACCGACGAACCTAGTGGCGACGGCGGGGAATGGGCAAGTGGGGTTGAGTTGGAGCGCGTCAAGTGGGGCGACGAGCTACAACGTGCAGCGGTCGACGACGAGCGGGGGAGCGTACACGACGATTGCGAGTCCGACGACGACCAGTTACACGGACACGGGAGTGACGAACGGGACGACGTATTACTACGTGGTGTCGGCGGTGAACACGGCGGGACAGAGTGCGAATTCCAGCCAGGTGAGTGCGACACCGCAGCTGGCAATACCACCGACACCGACGAATCTAGTGGCGACGGCGGGGAATGGGCAAGTGGCGTTGGGCTGGAGTGCATCGAGTGGGGCAACGAGCTACAACGTGCAGCGGTCGACGACGAGCGGGGGAGCGTACACGACGATTGCGAGTCCGACGACGACCAGTTACACGGACACGGGGGTGACGAACGGGACGACGTATTACTACGTGGTATCGGCGGTGAACACGGCGGGACAGAGTGCGAATTCCAGCCAGGTGAGTGCGACACCGACTGCGTTCGTGATCAATTACGGTAGCGGGTTCACCTCTAGTGGGTTGCAGTTGAACGGGAGCACGAAGCTGAACGGGACGCGGCTGCGGTTGACCGATGGGGGTGGAGGTGAGGCGAGCAGCGTTTTCTACAGCACGCCGGTGAACGTGCAGAGTTTCACGACGAACTTCAGTTTCCAGATGACGGGTGGGACAAGCCCGACGGCCGATGGCATTGCCTTCGTGATTCAAGGTGGTTCGAGCAGTGCGTTAGGGGGAACAGGAGGGCTTTTGGGGTATGGGGGAATTCCGAACAGCGTTGCGGTGACATTCAGTCTTTACGGCAACAGCGACGGAGCCCCAAATAACACCGGACTTTATACCGATGGAACATCGCCCGCGAGCACAGCGGGACCGAGTATGACCAGTTCCGGCGTGAATTTGCACACGACGGATGTCTTCAATGTGCAAATCAGTTACAACGGAACCAACTTGACGATGACCATCACCGACGCAACCACGAATGCAACGTTCACGCAGGTGTGGCCGATCAATATCCCCACAACGGTGGGCGGGGATACAGCCCTTGTGGGATTCACGGGAGGCACGGGAGCGTATACAGCGATTCAGGATGTTCTGAGTTGGACCTACAGTACAGGGTCGAGCACGAATCCGCCGGCGGCACCGACGAACCTGACGGCGACGGCGGGGAATGGGCAAGTGGGGTTGAGCTGGAGCGCGTCGAGTGGAGCGACGAGCTACAACGTGCAGCGGTCGACGACGAGCGGGGGAGCGTACACGACGATTGCGAGTCCGACGACGACCAGTTACACGGACACGGGAGTGACGAACGGGACGACGTATTACTACGTGGTGTCGGCGGTGAACACGGCGGGACAGAGTGCGAATTCCAGCCAGGTGAGTGCGACACCGCAGCTGGCAATACCACCGACACCGACGAATCTAGTGGCGACGGCGGGGAATGGGCAAGTGGCGTTGGGCTGGAGTGCATCGAGTGGGGCAACGAGCTACAACGTGCAGCGGTCGACGACGAGCGGGGGAGCGTACACGACGATTGCGAGTCCGACGACGACCAGTTACACGGACACGGGGGTGACGAACGGGACGACGTATTACTACGTGGTATCGGCGGTGAACACGGCGGGACAGAGTGCGAATTCCAGCCAGGTGAGTGCGACACCGACTGCGTTCGTGATCAATTACGGTAGCGGGTTCACCTCTAGTGGGTTGCAGTTGAACGGGAGCACGAAGCTGAACGGGACGCGGCTGCGGTTGACCGATGGGGGTGGAGGTGAGGCGAGCAGCGTTTTCTACAGCACGCCGGTGAACGTGCAGAGTTTCACGACGAACTTCAGTTTCCAGATGACGAGTGCGGCGGCTGATGGGATGACGTTTGTGATACAGAACGGGGCGGCGACGGCGCTGGGGCTCGGAGGAGGCGGTCTGGGGTATGAGGATATAGGGAGCAGTGTGGCGGTGAAGTTCGACATTTACAGCAATGCGGGGGAGGGGACGGACTCGACGGGGATGTACGTCGATGGAGCGGCGCCGACGGTGCCGGCAGTGGACATGACGAGTTCGGGAGTGAATCTAGTGAGCGGAGACGTGATGAATGTGCAGCTGAGCTACAACGGGACGACGCTGACACTAACGATCACGGATGCGAGTACGTTGAAGAGTTTCACGACCAACTGGACGGTGAACATTCCGACGACGGTGGGAAGCACGACGGCGCTGGTAGGGTTCACGGGAGGCACGGGAGGGTTGACGGCGATTCAAGACGTTGTGAACTGGACCTACAGTACGCAGTAACTCCGAGCAGCGTCAGTTTCTCGGTTCTTTAATTGTCTGAGAAGCGTACTCGGATATGGGCTCCAACCGGAACGCCGAAATTACGACTGGATTCCTTGCGTGCCATCTTTCCGAGTTATTCCCGGTTGGTTTGGGCGATTGTGCACAATCGTTCTTCTTGAGTCAGCTTCCCCTCTCATGCGGCTCAGGCTAAAATCATAAGTTTTCCCTGGGAGCTTCCATGCGTTCTCGCCTCGTGGTGCGCGCTACAGTTGCATCCAGCCTGCTGCTTAGTTTCTTATTTGCGGAGGTTCCCGTTGTTTTCGCTCAACAGGAAACAAGAACAGCCGCCAAGCCCGGTGAACTGACGGTCAAGCGCATATTCGCCGAGCCGAGCTTAAGTGGGCGCTTAATGAGAGGCATCGCATGGGCGCCGAACGGCAAGCGGCTCAGCTATTTCGAGACCAAAGGCATTGGAAAGGCCGCGAAGACGGAACTCTGGGCGATGGAGCCCGCAACAGGAAGATGCTTCCCGCTCATTTCTTCAGAAAAACTCGATGCGACCCTGTCCGCGCCACCCAGCAAGGAGTCGCAAGCAACCGGCGCGGGACAACATGCTCCTTTGCCGTATCAATGGGCGCCAGGAGGCGACGCTCTACTTCTTGAAGGACCTGAAGCCCTTGCCTGGTTCGACCTGAAGAGCCAGACGGCGCGCTTGCTCGTTAACGGAAAAGAGGATTTGGGTGACGCAAAGATCTCGCCTGACGGGAATTACGTGAGCTTTGTGCGCAACCACAACCTCTGGCTGGTGAGCACTGTGGATGGGAAGGAGCGCGCGCTCACGACGGGCGGCAGCGAGGAAGTGCGCAAGGGTGAGCTCGACTGGGCGTATCCCGAAGAGCTCCAGATTTTCACGGGCTATTGGTGGGCTCCGGACTCTTCGGCGATCGCGTATCTGGAAATGGATGAGCGGAAAGTGCCGCAATTTCCACTGGTTGATTTCGAGTCATTTACCGGCGAAGCGGAGCTGCAAAGGTATCCGGTGCCAGGAGGCGCGAATCCAGTGGTGCGCGTTCTCGTTGCGCTGGTGTCGGGCGGGGAGCCACGCCCGATGGATCTTGGCGTGGAAACGGACGCGTATGTCCCTCGGGTGAACTGGCTGCCGGATTCGAAGCACCTAGCGATTCAGCGGCTGAATAGGGCGCAAACGATTCTGGATGTGCTGCTCTGCGACACGACCACCGGGAAATCGGTAGCTTTTCTTTCGGACAAGGACGCCTATTGGATCAATGTCAGTGATGACCTTCGTTTCTTGAAGGATGGCAAACGTTTCCTGTGGTCCAGCGAGCGTTCCGGCTATCGCCACCTCTATCTCTACGATTTTTCCGGGAAGCAGCCCTTGCAGCTGACGAAGGGTGATTGGGAAGTGAGCCACGTGGATGCCGTCGACGAAGCGAAGGCCGTGGTGTACTTCACGGCGACGGAAAAATCGCCGCTGGAGCGGCATCTCTATCGCGTTGGGCTGGATGGCAGCGGTTTCACGCGGATCACCACGGAAGAAGGCACACACCGCGTGAATTTCGCGCCCGATGCAGCGATCTACGTCGACACGTACTCCAATGCGAGCACGCCGCCACGGCAAGATCTCTATCGCGCAGACGGCAAGAAGCTGGCCACACTGAACGAAAACAAGGTGGCGGAGCTGGACGAATACCATCTCTCGCGGGTCGAATTCTTTACCATAAAGTCGCACGACAGCATGCCGCTGAATTGTTCGATGATCAAGCCGCCCAACTTTGACCCGGCGAAGAAATATCCGGTTCTGGTGTACACCTACGGCGGGCCGCACGGGCAAGTGGTCGTGAACGCGTGGGCGGGCAGCCGCTTCCTGTGGCACCAGCTCATGGCGCAGAAGGGCTATATCATTTTTTCACTGGACAATCGCGGCTCTGCGGGGCGCGGCCACCTTTTCGAAGAGCCCATCCATTATCGTTTTGGCGCCCAGGAGCTTTCCGATCAGCGAGACGGCGGCCAATGGCTCAAGCGGCAGCCCTACGTGGACGCGGAACGCATTGGCATCTGGGGTTGGGGCTACGGTGGGCACATGACGCTGCACGCCATGTTCAAGGCGTCCCAAATCTTCAAGGTGGGATTCGCGGGAGGCCCGGTGACGGACTGGCATTTCTATGACACGATCTACACGGAGCGCTACATCGGGCTGCTGCCCATGAACGCGGACAGCTATATGGAATCTTCGCCGACCGAGAATGCGGCGAAGCTAAGAGGGAAGCTACTGATCGCGCACGGAACCGCTGATGACAGCGTGCACTACTCAAACACGCTGATGCTGATTGACGATTTGGTCAAAGCAGGTAGGTACGTCGAGGTCATGGCGCTCCCCGGGCGGTCGCACGAGGTGAGCGATCCGCCGGCGCAGCTTTTGTTGTGGGACCGCGTGACGAAATTCTTCCTGGACAATTTATAGCTGCCGGCAAGCCTCGAGGACGTGAACGCCAATCAGCCATGAGCGATTTTCGGCCTAGCCAACCTCGCGCAGAGTAGGAAAAAGGTCGTGCAAGCGGCGATCATCACGGGTTAAGAATTTGTCGGAGAAGGCCCCTCCATCCGGCGTGCCAAGACATCGCCGTTCCATTCGCTTCCTGTCAGAGCGTCGAGCCGCGCGCGCAACTCGTCCCCTCGCACCCAACACTCGCAAGCTAATCGCATCTCCAGTCCCCGCACGTAATTGAACTCGTAACCGTTAGCGAGCGCTGGGGCGTCGAAGCAGCGCATGGCCACTGCGGGAAGCCAGCGGTTGAACTCGAAGCTGAGCGCTGGAGGCCGGAATGACATGCCTCGTAGCACGTGATCATCGTAGCCTTCTGCGTCGATCTTGATGAAGTTGGGGACCCCATAGCGACCCGCCAGCTGGTCGAGCGTGAGTACCTCGACTTCGAGTGAACTAGTCCATTTGGCGTCACGATTAAGCGGAGACTGCTGTGAGGCTTCATACCAGTCATTCGTCAAGGTGCTGAGTCCGCTATAGTCACAGAGACGCAGGGTTGCCTTGCCGGGTAGGTCTCCCGCCGCACAATTCTCCACATAGACCGGGCAAACGCGGGCTAGCCGGCGCAAGTTCTGGCAACACTGAGGATTGGGCTCAACCGCGACCACTTTAGCGCCCAGTTCGCAAAAGACCTCCGAATAGCTCCCGACGTTCGCCCCTACGTCGAAGACGAGATCGCCGCGGCGGACAAAGCGCGCGTAAAAATCCCGCGTCTTACGGCGGACAAGCAGCTTCTGACGACTGAAAACATTCTGGTAAGCCGATCGTAAGGGAAAGAACAGCGCGCTCCCATAAAGCAGCTTTCGCGCTGACTTCTCCAGCTTATCTCGTGTCAAATACTTCATCTCATCTCATCTCCTTTGCGGAGTGTCATCCTCGGTCTGCTGAGAACCGTCTACTTTCAAGCCCTGCTGATTGCACGCCCAGACCGTGCAGGTTCAGCAAAACTCTGGTTTGGGGTACGTAAGGAGTGGCACGTTTGGGGATATCCAACCTGCGACTCCCCTATTAACATATCATTGAGTGGGCTTCCTGCAGTGAAGCTCGCTGGCAAGCTCGTGTCGTTCCTTCCGCCAGACCGGAGTTCCGCAGCAACGCGAGCTCTTGACATGAAGGAAGCGGGAAGGTGCCCACGATCTGCGAATTTAGACCATGTTCCAGTCCCTTAACCGGTATTTTCGATACTCCAATCCGCTTTTTGATTTCACCGTTGACGGTCAACTGTCGCCAGCCCCAGGATTCTTTCGCTTCGGGCCAGATGCAATCTGCTATGGCAGGTGCTCGAAGGGGCTTCTGTCAGATAATCCCGATCAACGGCTCTATGACGTGTCCGATCATGTTCGACTGGATAGTGGAAGGGTTGTGCTTCCGTTTGATCCGGAAGAGATCATCGGGAATCTCAGGAGTGAACGCTACGCCCTCCAATGTGCCCAATATGCAAGCAGCCGCGGCCTGATTAGTGACGTCTATTACCTGGTTCGCCCTCTGCTGCCTCTAGCGGCGCGCAAATATCTTCAACGAATCTACCTGCGTGGCTGGGAGAATATGTCGTTTCCGAAATGGCCGGTTGATCGAACGGTCGACTGCCTCTTCCAAGAGTTGCTAATACTCGCACTCAAGTCTACGGGATTGAAGAGCGTCCCATTCATATGGTTCTGGCCGGATGGTGCGAACGCTTGCGCCATTATGACTCACAACGTCGAGGCCGCTCCGGGAAAACGATTCTGCTCGCAGCTGATGGATCTGGATAACTCTTTCGACATTCCTGCGTCTTTCCAGATCGTGCCGGAGAAGCGTTATTCGGTCGAGCCGGAGTTTCTCGAGGAGATAAGGCGGAGAGGTTTCGAAGTCAACGTTCAAGATCTCAACCACGATGGCAACTTGTTCCGGGACAAAGCCGAATTTGAGCGCCGCGTGAAGAAGATCAACAACTACGGCAGGGAATATCAGGCTGCGGGCTTTCGTTCAGCGATTCTGTACAGGAACCAGGAGTGGTTTGACCTGCTGCGGTTCGAGTACGACATGTCGGTTCCGAACGTCGCCCACTTAGACGCCCAGCGCGGCGGTTGTTGTACGATGATGCCATACTTTGTTGGGGAGCTGGTTGAACTACCTGTCACTACAACTCAGGATCATTCGCTCTTCAATGTTCTCGACGACTACTCCATGACCGTGTGGAACCAGCAGGCCGAGCTTATCCTGAAACAGCATGGTCTGATGCACTTCATGGTTCACCCAGATTACATCCTGGGAGAGCGTGCTCAAAGCACCTATAAGAGCTTGCTGAGTTCGCTGGCAAGGTGGCGTAGAGAGCAGGGTGTTTGGGTGGTGCTTCCAAGAGACGTGAACCGCTGGTGGAGGCAGCGAGACCGCATGGTTCTCACCCAAAAGGGCGAAAACTGGTCAGTCGAGGGCGAGGGTAGTGAAAGAGCGCGCGTCGCTTTCGCTTCCTTGCAGGCTAATCGACTCGTTTATTCATTTGCTGATCCGCACGTAAGCGCAATGCCGGTCACCCGCGAATTCTCAAGATGGGAATCGCTGGAACCAGAAACTCACAGCGGATCGTTCTGAGAACTTTCGGTAGAGGGCCACCATGTCAGGAAAGCTCCCCACTCTCCGCCTCCGATTCGCCACGGTCGCACAGCCACTGACCGACAGAAGTATCGCGAATGCCAGTACCGGAATGACCTTTGGGAGAGCGAGCAACCTGTGGAAAGTGTGGTTGGAATGAATTCATTTTGGCGAGATCGCTCGGTCTTCGTCACCGGCGCCACAGGGCTGCTCGGATCATGGCTCGTTTCGCAACTCCTCGACGCCGGATCGAACGTTGTTTGCCTGGTGCGCGACTGGGTTCCGCAAAGCGAACGGGTGCACAACCGTCGCATTGAGCAAGTCGTTACCGTGCGCGGCGATATTACCGACCGCGATCTGCTCGAGCGCGTGCTCGGCGAGTACGAAGTCGAGGTTGTCTTTCATGTGGCGGCGCAGGCCATCGTTGGCATTGCCAATCGCGACCCGGCTTCGACCTTCTCCACCAATATTGAGGGTACTTGGAACCTGCTCGAGGCGTGCCGTCGCTCTCCAAAGGTCTCGTCGATTGTGGTGGCGTCCTCCGATAAGGCCTACGGTGATCAGGAGCATCTCCCCTACACCGAGACAATGCCTCTGCTAGGCCGTCATCCCTATGATGTCAGTAAAGCCTGCGGAGACATGATCACGCAGACGTACGCCGCCAGCTACAACCTGCCGGTCGCGGTCACGCGTTGCGGAAATTTCTACGGCGGAGGCGACCTGAACTGGAATCGCGTGGTCCCGGGCACGATTCGCTCCGTCCTTCGTGGAGAGCGCCCGATCATACGCTCTGATGGCAAGTTCGTCCGCGACTATATCTATATCGAAGATGCTGCCGCCGCATACATGGTGCTGGCCGAGCGCCTCGTTTCTGACGCTGTTCTTCGCGGACAAGCTTTCAATTTCTCGTACGAAATCCAGGTTAGTGTGCTCGAGATGGTGGAACTGATCCTGCGGAAGATGAAATCCTCTTTGCGTCCTGAAGTGCTTAACCAGGTGAGCAACGAAATCCGGCATCAGTTCCTCAGCGCCGAGCGAGCCCGCACCCTGCTCAACTGGCGACCGAAGTTCACGCTCGAGTCTGGCCTTGATCGCACCCTCGCCTGGTACCGCGAGTTCCTGGGCGCGCCCGCCGCGATGGCCGATGCGGGCCAAGGATAACTCGAGCATAAGCAAAACTGAGTGTCCCGTCGGTCTGTGACCTACTCTCGACTCTTTCCTGGCGTGGCGTAAAGTCTGCTATGGACAAGCGCTCCCCTGGTCTGGGCCATGGAAGCAGAGAGTAATGCAAATTTGGTTCGGACAATTCTCCGAAGAATTGATTCTGCTATGCTGGGGAAACCCGCTTTGCGGCCAGACTGACCAGCGATTCTTGGGGACTCGAGAGCCCCAGATGGAGAGGCCTGTCCGCGAACATCGGGGTAAGCAAATTTAATATGAATGCTCAACTCACCGCTTCTTCCCTCTTTACTGAATTGAAAACTCGCATCGATGTGCGTCAGGCGCGGGTCGGTATCATTGGCCTGGGCTACGTCGGATTGCCCCTGGCCCTGCTCTACAGTGAACAGAAATTTCCCGTCACCGGTTTCGATATCGATCAGCGAAAAATCGATACCCTGGCGAACGGCGGCACTTACATTTTCCGCATCACGCCCACGGAGATCGCGGCGGCCAAAGCCAACGGCTTCAAACCCACGGCCGATTATTCGCAAATCACCGCCATGGATGCGATCATCATTTGCGTCCCCACTCCGCTCGACGAATATCACGAGCCCGACCTCAGCTACATCACCGATACCGCTCATGCCGTAGCGCCCTATCTGCGCGCCGGACAGATCGTCATCCTCGAGAGCACGACCTACCCCGGTACCACGGAAGAAGTCCTGATTCCGATTCTCGAAAAGGAGAACAAGGCCGGCCTGAAAGCATCCCGCAACGGAGCCGCCGCCGACAACGAGATCTGGGTCGTATTCTCGCCCGAGCGCGAGGATCCGGGCAACACCCAGGTGGCTCGTCACGACATTCCGAAAGTGATTGGCGGACTCGATCCCCAGGCCAGCGAAATCGCATCGGCGCTCTATGGCTCCATCTTCCGCCGTACCGTTCCCGTCTCCTCACCCGCGGCGGCGGAGATGACCAAGTTGCTCGAGAACATCTACCGCTGTGTCAACATCGCGCTGGTCAACGAGCTCAAGATGCTCTGCCAGCGCATGGGCCTCAACATTTGGGAGATCATCGAGGCCGCTGCCACCAAACCTTTCGGCTTCCATCCCTTTTATCCCGGGCCGGGTCTCGGCGGACACTGCATTCCGGTCGACCCGTTCTATCTTTCCTGGAAGGCGAAGGAGTTCGATTTCCGCACCCGCTTCATCGAACTGGCGGGCGAAATCAACGTAGCCATGCCCTACAACGTGATCGCGTCCACGATCTCCGCGCTCAACCGTCAGAAAAAGGCCATCAACGGAAGCAAGGTTCTGGTGTTGGGCATCGCCTACAAAAAAGATATTGACGACCTGCGCGAGTCGCCCGCGCTCACCATCATCGAGCTGCTGCAAAAGGAGGGAGCTGCGGTCAGCTATAACGACCCCTACTTCCCCTTCGTCGGCCGCGGCCGCAAGTACGACCTGCAGATGAAGTGTTCCCCGCTCGACCATCTCGGCCAGTACGACTGCGTGCTCATCGTCACCGACCACTCCAACTACGACTACAAGAAGATCGTCAACGAGGCTCAACTGGTAGTGGATTCGCGTAACGCCACCCGCGGCATCAAGAGCGACAAGATCGTGCATTGTTAGCAATGCCTTGGCACGGACACCATTGCGGCTACCAGATGGCCTGTACTACCTTTGCTTGACTCCCTGTCTTCTAGCGGAGTGTCCGGCCCCACGATGTCACAGCACGATGTCACAGGAAGAGAAGCACTCGCCACCGATGTACAGCGGGGTGATCTGCAAAACGTAACATGTTCGCAAGTGTTAGATTGGAATAGCTCCGATCCGAACCGGCTAACGACTGGCACTAGTGTCATGAGTCATAAATAAGTTGAATAAGTGTCGGTTTTCCTGCGTCTAAGGTACAAGGGAGGTGCCGATGGCGCTGGGAAGACCGATTCCGCCTTTGCAATTGAGCCGAGAAGAACGCGAAACCCTGGAACGTTGGGTGCGTCGTCCGAGTTCGGCGCAAGCCCTGTGCCTGCGGGCCCGCATCGTGCTGGCCTGTGCGCAAGGAGAAAACAACACCCGGGTGGCGCAACACATGCACGTGAGCAAACCTACGGTGGGCAAATGGCGTGGCCGGTTCGTGGCGCGGCGCCTCGATGGCCTGCTCGACGAACCGCGCCCGGGAGCACCGCGCCAGATCAGCGACGCTGCGGTGGAGCGCGTGCTGACGTTGACTCTGGAAAAGCGTCCGCCGGACGCCACCCACTGGTCCACCCGCTCCATGGCCCAGCGCAGCGGCTTGAGCCAGAGCGCGGTGAGCCGCATCTGGCGTGCGTTTGCTTTGCAACCGCACCGGGCCGAGACGTTCCAGCTCTCCAAGGACCCGCTGTTCATTGAAAAAGTGCGGGACATCGTGGGCCTGTACCTGCATCCGCCCGACCAAGCGTTGGTGTTGTGCGCCGATGAAAAGACGCAGATCCAGGCGCTGGACCGTTCGCAGCCACTGCTGCCCATGCGTCCGGGGCAGGCCGAGCGGCGCACGCATGATTACCTGCGGCATGGCACCACCTCGCTGTTCGCGGCCTTGGAAGTAAAGAGTGGACGCGTGCTGGGGGACATGCATGCCCGCCATCGCTCCCTCGAGTTCCGCAAGTTCTTGGACCGCATCGACCGGGCGGTGCCGGAGGGGCTGGAGGTGCATTTGATTCTGGACAACTACGGCACGCACAAAACCCCGCGGATTCATCGCTGGCTGGCCCGGCATCCCCGTTTCCATCTGCACTTCACGCCCACGGGAGCTTCCTGGCTCAATCTGGTGGAACGCTGGTTCGCGGCCCTGACGGAGAAACAGATTCGGCGGGGCGTGCACCGCTCCACGCGGGAACTGGAGGATGCCATTCGTCACTACATCGAGATCAGCAATGAGCACGCGAAACCCTTTGTGTGGACCAAGACGGCCGACGAAATCCTGGCTTCTGTGGCCCGCTTTTGTAAACGCATTTCTGACTCAGTACACTAGGCAGTAATGGAAATTCTAAACGGAACGCAAGATGTGACATGACGACACGAAATCGAGTTCCGCTCTTCGCTTTTCTATGCGCTGTGTCGATCTTGTTCTGGTGGCATTCTCTGGTCATGACGCTGAGGTTGGCGCTGGCGAACGATGCCTACACTCACATCCTGCTGATTCTCCCCGTGAGTGCCGCGCTCATTTACCTCGATTCGCAACACCTCGATTCGAGACACCAGGACTCGAAATACGGGGATTCGAAAGCGCTCCGAATCGATCCGCAGCCGAGCCTTCGCATCGGAGCGGCGCTCCTGGTTCTGGCGTTGCTGATCGGTGGTTATGCGAGGTGGGGGATGACTGCCACGGTCGATGTCCGGCTGTCGCTCGGCATGTTTGCCCTCGTAACCTGGTGGATTGCCGCCGTCCTGTTTTGTTTTGGAGCAAAAACTTTTCAGTCGTTTCTGTTTCCTCTCTGCTTTCTCTTCTTGGTGGTCCCCATCCCCGAGTTCGCTTTGAGCTGGATCGTCGAATTCTTGCAACAGCAGTCTGCGGTAGCGGCGCGAATCATATTTCGGGCGGTGGGGGTTCCGGTGACGCAGGATGGAATCATGCTGTCTATTCCTGGACTGGACATCGAAGTTGCACGCCAGTGCAGCAGTATTCGCTCCAGTCTAATCCTGGTCGTCACCACCATGGTTTTGGCTCATCTTTTTCTGCGCTCATGGTGGCGGAAAGCTCTGCTCGTTGTGGCGGTGATTCCGCTGTCTGTGGCAAAGAACGGACTTCGCATCTTCACGATTGGAGAGCTCGGAACTCGAGTGGACCCTGGTTTCCTCGACGGGAAGCTCCACCACTACGGAGGGATCATTTTCTTCGGTATCACGGTAGTTGTGGTGGTGGTGCTGCTATGGATCCTGCGGCGAACTGAGTTTCGAATGCCGTTGAGGCATCCTGCGCCATTGCCTGATAGATGAAGCGGGATGATCTTGCTACTGGAGAATCTGTGAACATATTTCACATCGTGGGAGCGCGCCCTAACTTCATGAAGGTCGCTCCGGTCCTGAAGGCCCTGAAGGAGCGGGAGAATATGGTGCAGACCCTCATCCATACGGGCCAGCACTATGACGTCAATATGTCGGATGTGTTCTTCCAGCAACTGGGCATACCGGCGCCTGAAGTGAACCTGGCGGTCGGTTCCGGCACGCATGCGAAGCAGACGGCCGAGATCATGATCCGGCTGGAGCCGCTCGTGGTCGAACGCCAGCCGGACATCGTGCTCGTGTATGGGGATGTGAATTCGACCGTCGCGACCGCGCTGGTTTGTGCCAAGCTGGGCGTTCAAATCGGCCACGTTGAAGCTGGACTGCGCTCGTTCGATCGCACGATGCCGGAGGAGATTAACCGCTTGGTGACCGATCAACTTGCCGACTTGCTGTTCACTCCTTCGGAGGACGGGGACGAGAATCTTCGGCGAGAGGGAATTCCCGCAGAGAAGATCTTCCGCGTCGGCAACGTGATGATCGACTCGCTGGTGCGCCTTTTGCCAGCGGCGCGGAAGCCGTTGGCGCAAACCACTGGTACAGATGGTCTGCCTGAGCGCTATGCCTTGGTCACGCTGCACCGGCCGGCCAACGTCGATGATAGCGTGACGCTGAAGGGAATCCTGGAGTCGCTGCTCGAGGTGAACCGGGACTTGGCGGTGGTGTTTCCCGCCCATCCGCGAACGCGCAAACGAATTGCCGATTTTGGATTGGATGCCGGGCAACTGCGCGTGCTCGACCCTCTCCCTTATGTGGATTTTCTGGGATTGCAATCGCGCGCAACTGTGGTGATCACCGATTCGGGAGGCATTCAGGAAGAGACCACCTACCTTGGCGTCCCTTGTCTTACGGTCCGCGAGAATACCGAGCGCCCGATCACGGTTTCTATCGGGACCAATGTTCTGGTAGGCCGAGATCGGAAAAAGCTGCGCAGGGAATTGTCGCGAGTGCTCGGCGGCAAAGCAAAGAAAGGAACTGTGCCTCCGCTTTGGGATGGGCACGCAGGCGAACGCATCGCCGACATTCTGGTCAATCGACCGTCACTAGCGAAAGCTGCGACCTGCAAGTGATCTGAAATAGAAATAGATGCAAAAACAGGCCCTACTTTGCGAGCATGTTCATGCTCGCAAAGTGGCCCCATTTTTTTGCCGGCTGAAGTTACGATTTCGTGGGCTTTGCCAGCTTCGACCGGAGGAACATGGCCCCGAAGCATGTGAGTCCGGCTCCTAGAAGGTAGATCGCAGTCGAGCCGCCCTCCGGCATCGACGACGTTTTCGGTGCACAATGCTTATCATTGTCCCAATTCCAATCGTGCCGATCACATCGACCCTGATCAGCAAATGTGGCGGGCGCCAGGCAACAAAGCACGACCGCTGCTAGCCACCACTTTCCCCTGCCTTTGGTCATACGGTACTCCCTTTATATTCAGCAATTTAGCGAACAACCTGCGGAGGGGGAATATAGGGGGATCTAACTTCCGCGGACTCTTCTAGCTGGTCACATTTAACTGCCTTCCTAACCCGCTGTCAAGATGATAGTTTTTGCGACAGTTGCACGAAAATGCGACCTTGCGCATCTGTCTCGTTGCGGTCCAGTTCCCAAGATGGTCCAAGCGGACGGGCTTTGTCAGAAGTTCTTACGGTGTTGCGTGCGCCGATAGCGCATCCAGGATCACGATGTCGCCCCGGCAAGTGTTCGGCCCTTCATTCGTCCAGGTCACGCCGCCGTCCGTGCAGGTCGAGTTCAAGGTGCCGCAGGCACTATCCCAATTCGGGAGAGACTTGCCTTCGGTGCAGGTTGCCCCCGTGGTGTCTGTTCCGCAGCCGGTCGCCTGGAAAATATTGTTGTCGTTGTTTTGCGTGATCGGGTACACGTAGTCCTGATAGGTGACTGTGCCGCTCGGCGCGGGCTGATACTGGCCGCGCAGGTTGTTGCAGGCCGTGTTCGCCGTAACGTTCGAGCCGCGCACCCCCATCATGTCCGTGCCAAAGGCGATCAAGTCGCCGACCGGCGAGTTCACCCCGATGTTGTTCTGAATCGAGAAGTAGGAGCTCGAACCGGTGTTGTAGGTATGGCCGAAGCGGTAGGTCAGCCCGCTCCCGTCCGAGTTGAAAGCGCAGATTTCGTCGTAGCACGCGCCATTCGCGACGTCGTAGCGAGTAGGCCACGCCGGCACGTCGGTCGTGGCCGTGAAAATAGGCGTGAGGTCGTTTGTGCCGGAGTTCTGGTAGGTGCCATGATCGTCACAAGGCAGGGCGGCGAGTAGCATTGGCGTGTCAGGATTGAGGACTCCGTTGACCACCGGCAGCGAATACAGCATTGACCGATAGTAAGACCCGTAATACTTGTGCAGGTAACCGGCGGCGGAATGTCCTGAGCCATGCACCCAATCCGTAAGCGGAGCCACCAGGGTGCTTGTGGTGTCGAAGAAGTAGCTGCCGCAGTAAGCCTCTGTGTTGCTCCAATAAGTGTTGGAAGACGTTGTACCGGAGGGCGCGTGCCCATTGCCCGAGGGGACGGTGGTCAGGGCAGTGTAGTAATAACCCGAGTAACTGACGATGTTCTTAGCGGCGTAAGAGTTGGCAGGCGAATATGCTCCCTGCCAACTGGTGTTGGATGCTTGGCAGCTGAGCGTTCCGGAGTTCCAGCTCCCCGGAGGATTAGCCGCTTCACCGCCGGTCGGAGAAAATTCCACATACTGACCATTCTCGCCCTGTTCCACTTCGTGCAAGGTGAAGCGGTCGGGCAGGTTGCAGGGCGATGGGTAGGTGCCCGCTCGCGTGCAGGCCACTTCGTCATTGGTGGTCATGTACCCGGCGGGCGCGGAGTTTCCCGTGCCGCGGTAAATCTTCCCCAGCCGGGTGTTGATCCGCGTGCAACCCGGTGCCGACGTACCCGCTGGGCGATAGATCACCATGTCGAATCCCGGACCTTGCCCGGCCAGCTTGCCGATATTTGTCCAGATCACGCTGCCATCGGTCACAGTGCAGCCCGCAGTCTGGCACCAGCTAGGTGCCGACGTGCCAGTTATTCCCGTGCCGCTAATGGCCGTAGCTTGGAATCCGTATTTGCCCGCGTTGCCAGCCGTCGGCAGGATGAACGTGTCGATCGGCGTCACCGTCCATGATGCTGCCCAGTTATAGCCTCCGGTCATCCCGTAAGAGACCGTACCATCATCCGCAACCTGGAAGCTCCCAGTCCAAGACGCTGCATAGGTAGTGGGGTTGCCCGACGCGGCGCTTTCCATCACACTGCAAGGCACCGGTGTGTCGGAGGTGAAATCGACATAGACGCTTCGGCTAAGACTCCCGGTGCCAGGGCTTGTAATTGAGCTGGTAATTACCAGCTGATTCACTTGAGTTGGCACGTTCGACATCTCGTAAAGGACATTGGGCTCGGAAGTCACCCGGCTGAATGACCAAGAGCCTCCGTGGGCCAGGTGCGTCGAGTCTCCTGCTCCGCTGAGGGCAGTATAGATTCCACTTGAATTCACGCATCCCGGCGCGGTGGGACACGTTTGGGCATGGATGGCTGCTGGGTCAAGGTTGAAGACCGTCGCGCCGCCCCCAGAATTCTTTGCCAGCAACAACGTCTCGTCCCAGGAGAAGGCATCCCAGTTGCCATCAGATCCCATGTGCCACGCTGCTGTATATGGCGCGGCTGAATTATGCGCGTTGGTGTTGTCGTCTGTCACCATCACCAGATACGTGCCGAAATCTGGATCCGACGCTGTCGAGTTCGTCGGACTCGGGCAGTATGCGGGATAACTCGAAGGCGTCGAGCCGGAAGGGCACGAGCCGGAAGAAATAGTCGTGGGAGTAAATCCGGTTGGGATCGGGTCGCTTACACCTTCCTGAAAAAGCAAGGCCGCGCCCGCTTCGCCCGAGGTTTTGCCGGAAATGCATCCTGACTGGGTGCCATTGACGCAATTATCCGTTCTCGCCGAGTACGTCAGAATGGGTGTTACAACGATGCTCAGCGGCTGCGTTGCGGTTATGTTATTTGCGTCTGTCACATCCACCGTGAAGTTGCTCGTGCTTTCTACCGTGGGTATTCCAGTAATCGCACCCGTACTGGCATTCAGCGATAGCCCCTCTGGCAAACTGCCGGAGCTTATCGACCAACTGTAAGGGGCGGTACCTCCGCTGGCCGCCAACGTGGCCGAGTAAGATATATCTAGCATCCCGGCAGACAGCGACGTGGTAACTACTTGTGGGGTTGAGTTTATTGTTTGCGTTAGCACCGAGGACGTGCCGCCGCTGTCGTTTGTGTCCCCGCCGTAGGAGGCCGTGATCGAATTCGAGCCCACCGCCAGCGCAGATGTGCTGTAAGTCGCCGTTCCGCCGCTGATCGTGCCCGTTCCGAGCGTCGTGCTTCCATCCGTGAACGTGACCGTCCCGGTCGCCGTTGCCGGCGTTACCGTGGCCGTGATCGTCACCGGCGAACCATAGGCCGACGGGTTCGCAGATGAAGCTAGCGTGATGGTCGTGTTAGTTTTACTTACCGTCTGCGTCAGGGTCGTCGACGTGCTGCCGCTGTCGTTTGTGTCGCCGCCGTAGGACGCCGCAATCGATTGTGAACCCACCGCCAGCGCGGATGTGCTGTAAGTCGCGGTTCCGCTGCTGATCGTGTCCGTTCCCAGCATCGTGCTTCCGTCCGTGAACGTCACCGTGCCGGTCGCCGTCACCGGCGTCACCGTGGCCGTGAACGTCACCGGCGAACCATACGCGGACGGGTTTGCAGACGAAGTTAGCGCGACTGTCGTGCTCGCTAGGATGATCACATTCAGGGAGGCGGAACCGCTAACGCCTCCGGCAGTTGCCGTGAGCGTAGTGGCGCCCGCGGCTTGGGCATTCACAACGCCGGTGCTGCCGGCTGAATTGCTGATCGTCGCGGCCGAATTGTTCGACGAACTCCAAATGACCGACTGCAGGGTCTGGGTGCTGCTGTCATTGAACGTGCCGGTAGCGACCAAGGGCTCAGATTGTCCCGGCATGAGGGACGAACTTGCGGGCGCGACTGCGATGGATGCCAGACCGGGCGGCGTCAAACTGGTGGGTTGATACAATTCATCGCTGGCCAGAGTCACTCCCGCATTGATACCGCCAATCAACAACACATTGCCGTTGGCCACCAGAGTTCCAGTATGGCCTGCGAGGCCGGTTGCCTCCGGTGGACCCGAGGTGAATGCGCCCGCGACCGGATCGAATAATTCAGTGCTGGCCTCCGCGCTGCAAGCGGATCCGCACGAACTGTAGCCCCCCGCAACCACGACGTCGCCATTGGTGAGCAAGGTGGCAGTGTGATTGAACCGAGGAACGGTCATACCGTCCGTGACGATGCTGAATGTGTTGGCCACGGGGTCATAGATCTCGGCGGCGTTGGTCGGGCAGCCCGGGAGGCTACAAGTCGAACCGCCCGCCACCAGGACGCGGCCGTTATTCAGAAGAGTGGCCGAGGCATCAAAACGGGGAACGTTCAGGCTTGGGCCCGTCCCGGTGAACCCGCCGTTCGCTGGACTGTAAATTTCTGCCGCCGCCGGCAGATTGGTCCCGTCAAGACCTCCGGCAATCAGCACCGACCCTGAATTCAGCAGAACCGCACTTGCGCCGAAGCGCGGAGCGCTCATGCCATTCGATGTGGCCGTAAAGGTTCCAGCGGTCGGATCGTAAATCTCCGCGCTCGACAAAGCACTGCAAGACGTGGCCGAAGTGCAGTTTTCGCCGCCCGCAATCAGCACTGTGCCATTGCCGAGGACAGTCATCGTGTGGCCACTCCGGGCCACCGTCATTGTCCCCGCGCTGCTGAAGGTGCCCGCGGTCGGATCGTAAATCTCGGCGCTGGTCAAGGATGAGCAGTTTCCTGAACCGTCACAGCTGTAGCCGCCCGCAACCAACACCTTTCCCGTACTCAACAGCACAGCCGGAGCAGAGCGAGCAGTGGCCATTGTCCCGGTGTTGGTAAATGCGCTCGAGCCCGGATTGTACAGCTCTGCGCTGTTCAAGTAAGTGCACGAGCCCGATGTTGAGCAATTGACACCACCAACCACTAGTATTTGCCAATTGTTCAAGGTCGTCGCACTGTGCTGGTAGCGGCTGGTATTGAGGTTTGCTTGGGTGATTCCGGTAGTGTTCGTAAAGCTGATTCCGTTGCTGGATACTCCTCCCACCGTCACCACTACATTGCCCGTGCCCGCTCCGGTCGGCACCGCAACCACAATCGAGGTCGAACCCCAACTCGTGATCGTCGTGGCGGCCACCCCATTAAAAGCAACCGTCCCCGGCGTGGTTCCGAACCCTAGACCGCCGATCGTTACGTTGGCGCCCACCGGACCAAATACTGGGCTGAGAGCGGTGATGACCGCAGCGACCACAATGCTCAGCGGCTGGGATGCGCTTAGGTTGTTGGCGTCGGTCACCTGCACCGTGAAGTTGCTCGTGCTTGCTACCGTGGGCGTGCCAGTAATCGCACCCGTATTGGCGTTCAGCGATAGCCCCGCGGGCAAACTGCCGGGGCTTATCGACCAGAGGTAAGGCGAGGTACCTCCGGTGGCCGCCAAAGTGGCCGAGTAAGATGTACCTGCCGTTCCGGCAGGGAGCGACGTGGTGACTACTTGTGGGGCTGAGTTTATCGTTTGCGTTAACACCGAGGACGTGCTGCTGTTGTCGTTTGTGTCCCCGCCATAGGAGGCTGTGATCGAATTCGATCCCACCGCCAGCGTCGAGATGCTGAAGGTTGCTTTCCCCGCACTGATAGTGCCCGTTCCAAGCGTCGTGCTTCCCTCCGTGAACGTCACCGTACCCGTCGCCGTGGTGGGCGTCACCGTGGCCGTGAACGTCACCGAGGCCCCATATGCCGATGGATTCGCAGACGAAGCCAGAGTGACGGTCGTGTTCGTTCTGTTTACCGTCTGGGTTAGCACCGAGGACGTGCTGCTGTTGTCGTTTGTGTCCCCGCCATAGGAGGCTGTGATCGAATTCGATCCCACCGCCAGCGTCGAGATGCTGAAGGTTGCTTTCCCCGCACTGATAGTGCCCGTTCCAAGCGTCGTGCTTCCCTCCGTGAACGTCACCGTACCCGTCGCCGTGGTGGGCGTCACCGTGGCCGTGAACGTCACCGAGGCCCCATATGCCGATGGATTCGCAGACGAAGCCAGAGTGACGGTCGTGTTCGTTCTGTTTACCGTCTGGGTTAGCACCGAGGACGTGCTGCTGTTGTCGTTTGTGTCCCCGCCATAGGACGCCTTGATCGATTGTGAGCCACTCGCCAGCGTCGAAGTACTGTATGTGGCGCTCCCGCTGCTGATCGTCGCTGTCCCCAGCGTCGTGCTTCCATCCGTGAACGTCACCGTACCCGTCGCCGTGGTGGGCGTCACCGTGGCCGTGAACGTCACCGAAGCCCCATATGCCGATGGATTCGCAGACGAAGCCAGCGTGACGGTCGTGTTCGTTTTGTTTACCGTCTGCGTCAGGGTTGTCGATGTACTGCTGTTGTCGTTTGTGTCCCCGCCATAGGACGCCTTGATCGATTGTGCGCCACTCGCCAGCGTCGAAGTGCTGTATATGGCGTTCCCGCTGCTGATCGTCGCCGTTCCCAGCGTCGTGCTTCCATCCGTGAACGTCACCGCACCCGTCGCCGTGGTGGGCGCTACCGTGGCCGTGAACGTCACCGAGGCCCCATATGTCGATGGGTTCGCAGACGAAGCTAGCGAGACGGTCGTATTCGTTTTGTTTACCGTCTGGGTTAGCACCGAGGATGTGCTGCTGTTGTCGTTTGTGTCCCCGCCGTAGGAGGCCTTGATCGAATTCGATCCCACCGCCAGCGTCGAGATGCTGAAGGTTGCTTTCCCCGCACTGATCGTGCCCGTTCCGAGCGTCGTGCTTCCATCCGTGAACGTCACCGTACCCGTCGCCGCGGTGGGCGCTACCGTGGCCGTGAACGTCACCGACGAACCATATGTCGATGGGTTCGCAGATGAAGCTAGCGTGACGGTCGTATTCGTTCTGTTTACCGTCTGGGTTAGCACCGAGGATGTGCTGCTGTTGTCGTCTGTGTCCCCGCCGTAGGAAGCCGTGATCGAATTCGATCCCACCGCCAGCGTCGAGATGCTGAAGGTTGCTTTCCCCGCACTGATCGTGCCCGTTCCGAGCGTCGCGGTTCCCTCCATGAACGTCACCGTACCCGTTGCTGTCGTGGGCGTCACCGTGGCCGTGAACTTCACCGATGAACCATATGCCGATGGGTTCGCAGACGAAGCTAGCGTGACGGTCGTGTTGGCTTTGTTTACCACCTGGATTAGCAGCAAGGATGTGCTGCCGTTGTATTTCGCGCTGCCGCCGTACACAGCCGTGAGATAATGCGAACCCTGCGCCAGCTTCGAGCTGCTGAAAGTCGCCACCCCGCCGCTGATCGTGCCCGTTCCCAGCGTTGTGCTTCCGTCCCTGAACGTTATGGTTCCGGTCGCCACCAAGGGCGTCACCATAGCCGTCAACTTCACGGAATTCCCATAGGTGGAGGGATTTAACGAAGAAGAAAGCGTCACGGAAGAAGGAGACTTTCCAAACAGCATTCCAGGGAAGGCCAGGCAACCGAGCGCAACAGCTAGAACTCGGAATATTGTCCGCTTCACGATTCGCTCCCCAGCCGCACGCGAACGCTGATTAATGTCGTGGTAGACGCAGCACTTCGAGGAAGTCGGCGAGTACAAAACCCTTCGGACGAGATACTTACCGCTCGCCGAAATTGCCGCTACGATATGACATGGACTTGAGAATGTCAAGAACCGAACCCAGCACTGATGGGCTAATTTGTTCAACGTAGCCCGCACCCAAGCTTTGCCGCGACATAGTGTCAATTTAGCTTGTTCTTCATTCGTCGGAATGATCGGGAGCTCTCCATCGCTGAAAAAAGGGCCGCGTATGGATCGCAGTACACACGAGATGGGGTGTGTGGCGCCAGCGATAAAAAACGCCCCACAACCCAGTCGGAGTTGTGGGGCAAAAGAATGAACAGCTCCTCCCCCAGAAGTGCCGTTCGGGGACAGCGTAAGAGCTTTCCGCCAAGAGAAGAATGGCACGTACGTGCCAGGTGCTGGCACAAACGGGCCAATCAAGGCCGCATTGTGTGTCAGGGGCAACGTCCGCGCCGGTCGCGGCGAGTTTCGCTGCCGATATCGCCATCGCGTACTGCCGTCCCAAGAATAAAGACAAGCGGGAATAAGAAGAAACGAGTGGAACGATCGATCCCCACCAGATGTTTCGTTCGCCGGAATGCGAAATTACCAAGTTGGTTCATTTTTCAGTAGCTGCTATGAATATCCCGCATCATAATGTGACTGCAGAGGCTGGCGACTGTATCATGGCTTAGCGACAAGGAGTGACAGCGTGGGAAAGAAGTTTGTTCTTGTTGCGTGCTTGGCGATTGCTATTTGGTTGCCTGTCTCGCAGGCAAACGCGCATACCCCATCCATCACTATCGGCGAGTTCAAGTACGTAGGTACAAGCCCCGTTTCAGGGGTGAGTAGTTACGAAGTCCACCTTGACACTACTAATATCACGATCGAGCCGATCTCTTTCAGCACCGTGATCTTGTTCGTTAAGGGAACCAAGCAGGGTAGCGTCGCAATCACCACTGGCCTCGGATGCGGCCTACCTCCTTATGAGGCTCCATGCGACTTACGTTTCGAGGGAGGCCCAAGTCCCTTCACTCTGGCGCCATGCGCAAAGCTGAACAAAGAGCAGGAATTGACGCAAACCTGCATTTCCATAGCATTGCAACTGGTGTCCTCGACCGGGAAGAATTTCAGCTTTGCCCTGGCGAATGGTAACAAGTTCTGTGCTTACGGAATAAACAACGTCTTTCTACTATCAAAGCCGGGCCAAGCCGCGCTAGAGCCTCGGTGCAATGCGCAAGAATTCTGCAAGGGTGCCTCAGTACCCATCGTCTTGCATGCCGCACCAGCAAAAAGTTGCAGTCAGTGAACCGAGTTCTTCTAAGCACGCCGGACCAGCCGTTACGCGAGCCACGGGTTGATGACTGGAACCGAAAGATCTTCAAAGTGCATTATGTTACGGGTTGCGAGCGTGGCATGGTGAGCGAGCACGATTCCAGCGATCATCGTATCGCGCAGGTCACCGGTCCGGCCTTTCTTTTGCCGAGACGCCATTAGATCCCCCGCTTGTTGCGCGGCGGCCGCGTCGAATGGGGCAACGCGGTACCCAACTTTGTCGAGAACAGTTGCGAAATCCCGGATCAACAGAGATCTGCGCTTGCCGAGGGGCATGACTTGCAACCCGAATCGGATCTCCAAAATCGTTACTGCGGTTGTCCAGACTGATATCCGAGGCTGCTTATCAAGCCAGACGATGACATTTTTGTCGGGCGTTTGGCGCATTAGTGCCGAGAGTACGTTCGTGTCCAGAATTATCATGGCTCAAAAGACGCCGGTTTAATCTCATGTCCCCGCAGTTCCCGAATGTCGGAGTCTAGGCCGACCTTGGCAAACAAAGCAGATATTTCTGTACCGAGTCCGCCCACCGGGACGTCTTTTTCGTTTACCGCCTTGCGGAGGATATCTCGTGCCTCCTCTTCCATACTGCGACCGTGTCGTCGAGCGCGCCGCTGAAGACGTACCTTCACTGCATTCTCAATGTTCCGGACCACAAGTTGTGCCATACGGCCCCCAAGTCATAATGATATCATGATATCACATTCGCGAACCGCTACTTGGTACCAGTGGAATTGGCCTTCAGGCAGTCGGCGTCGGAGCACAAATCGAGTTGCGGGTTGGCCGCGGCATTGTGGGGCGGACGCCGAATCGAAGACCTGCGCGACCTTCGATATCCCGTTCGAGAGCCTCGAATTGGGGACCGCTCCAACTGAGATTCTCATCATAGCGCTCCACCCGGCAGTCGGCGAATGAGATGGCCATGCCAACCAGATCGCCCAGGCGAGTTTCGATCTCGCGGCGATAGGAATCGTCCAAGCTAAGGCGGTCGATGTCGATGACCAGATGGCATTGCGGCTCGCCGAGCTGTCGCGCCAAAAGCCACATGAAATAAAAGATGAAGTAAAGCCGGCGCAAAGCTGTCTCGTCCACGAGCTTGCCCCGGAATGCCTCTCTCAGCCCTGACGAATCCAGCAGCGGCGGCAACTCGACTGCCGGAAACTCCAGCGCCGACAGCAGTGGCGCGAAGGCAGATGCTTCCATATTGTGACGGAGAATGACCACGCCGCGTTGCAAGAAATAGGGGTTGCCCTGCACGGCTTGGCGCAACATCGACAGAAACTGGCGGCGCGGCTCGCGGCGGATAAAGATATGCGTGCCGGGCATCCGGGCGCGGAACCAGCCCACTCTCATATCGGTGCGCACGAAGCCGTAGACCGGACGCCGGCCGAGCCGCGCAGCCAGCCTCGCCAAATCGGCCAAATAGGCTTCCAGTTCCGGCAGAGAGTCATCGCTCGCGGCGCAGTATCGTCCGAAGGTGAGATGGGTGGGAAAATCTGGTATGCCGCCGCCCGGACCGATCAGGGGACGAAACTCCTCCAGATAGGGCGCTTCGAGCGCTGGGTGATTGGCAAAGGACCAAGGGCGGAAGCCATCGATCACTTCCGCCGTCGCTCTGAACAGATATTCGTTGAGCGGTTCGAAATAACAGTAGGTATCGGGCCGCTGCCGAAACTTCGCCCAGACATAGGTGCTCGCCGCGCGCCAGCTCGAATGTAGGAAGATCGCTTCGTTGACCTGGACCTTGACCATCTCTCGTCCCCCGGTACCGACCACACGAACACCGGCCGAGCCTGGCAGACTCCGGCATCGGCTATTTTTCGCGGCAGGCATTCTGGCCGCACACTTCGGTGGATCCGATCGATTAGAGCGGTTTAAGAAAGAAAGAAGTCCTGCACCATTCCGAAAGCAATCTGCGGCCCACACTGCTGCATAAAGGTAAGGGAGTTCCTACCCACCGATCCGCACTTTGTCCCGCGCCCACCCCATTGACGCCGGAGTCAGATGACTACATCCGCGATCGGCCGTCGCGGGCTGGCGCGGCCCGTCAAGGTTGGATACCCCATATAGAAAACGAAGGTCGGCTGCCACGCGGCATCGCCCATGACATCGGCAAGCAGTGCAGTGTGGCGCGGCTGTTTTCCCAGCGCTCTTTCGTGGTCGATCATTTCCACCGCCTCATTGCAGGGCCGTCCGGCCACGCCACGCGCAGTGGCCAACAAGTGCGCCCGCTGCCAGGTTCGTCCCGCGCGTAAACAATGTTCGCGGTCATAACGGTCATGCACCGCAATGATTCCCATCAGGGGCGCGCTTAGCATCAGCTTCGAGTACCCGTTTTTTTCCCCGCGCGAGGCAAGCCACCGCAGCATCCACAGCGGCATCGTCTTGTCCATTGCAGTCGAGAATGGGGGCTGCCCGAAGGCGTCAATCGTGAGGCCATCGCGAAATTTCTGGACATCGCTCCAGTGAATCCGAAACCAGGGCCTGCTGCCGCGCTTGACCTCCGGGTCGGCATAGATTTCGTCGTTCGCCGCCGAGGTTATTTCCACGAGTTTTTTGCGGTCCACCTCCGCCGTGAAGAGAAAAAGCTTGACGTCCGCGTCATCGCCGGTCAGGCGGCTCAGATTATCGACGAACTCCGGCGGGATCGGTTTCCGAGGGTGGTAGGGACCGCGATTCGTATGGCGCCGCGGGATTGCGTCATAGAGCTCGCTTTCCTCGGGTTTGCCCGCCGCAGCGAGATCGACGCGCGCCAGCAGCTCCGGCTTGGGCTCGGCGGGAATCAGACCCAGCTCTCCTGGAAGCAGCGTCACGGTGCTTGCGCAGCCGTTGGCAGCCGCAGCCAGCATCAGGTTTTCCAGAGCGCAGCCCATCCCGATGTGCTCTTCGCGCAAATAGGGATCGAGCGCACCGACATTTCTCTTCGTGTCGATATACAACTCAATCGACGAATTCGTCACCTTGAAGAGCCAAGGCTGCGTGTTGTGAGGGCTCGCCGCCAGAATCGCGGCGCGCACCGGCGCTAGAACTCCATCGCCCGAACCGTTGCTCCGGTCTTTCCTGCGCCAGTCCTTCCATGGTTCGTAAGCCGGTCCTTCGCCGACGCTAAAGACACCCTGATCGTAGGCGCGCCAGACTCCTCCGCCCACAACGACGACGGTAATAACCCCCGCCCCCTGCAGGAATGTTCTGCGTTGCATAAATGTGTCCGAGCTTTAGTGCCCAAGGTGCGCTTTCTACTTTCTACCCCTTCCGATTGGTTTTTCAGCGACCGCTCGAGGCCACACGCTTTGCTGCGCGGCTGGACAATGTCTTCGGTTGCTGCACCGACCACCGGCCCAGGCGAAACCTTTTTTCATAACCGGTGGACTTGTTGGAAATCGCCACGGCCAGATTGCCGCTACTGTCACAAGTGTATGTTTCCTCGACGACGAAGTTCGACGTTGCGGGTGTTCGCCTTACTGACACGGCAGCCAGGTCCGCCCGCTCTTCGAGACCTGGATCGAACGGGAATCGGATGTCGTCCCAATCGGTAATCTCTCCTACCGGCCGACCGTCCTGCGCCAATCGTGCGCATTCCAGATAACGGAAATGTCCCACGTTGTGGGCCGGACGATAAGAACGTACGCTCCGTAGCGGCGGCTGTTTAGGGCCCGGCAACTCCGTGCCGCGGGAAAACACGAGATCGAACACCACGCCGTGCCCTTCGTCCGCCTCCCGCCACAATCCGAAATTCCGCATGAACCGGTCGCGCAGGACGCAGCCGGATTGAGTGTCGGCCCGGATCGCCAATCCAATGGCCGTCGCCGATCGCATGTAGGCCGAGCGTCGCACCCGCCTTCCATAACTCTCACGCAGTACGCGCGCCACCGGTGGCAACTCCGAACCGCCGCCCGTGACATATAGCGAATCGATCGGGCCCTCCGGGTGTGCCGCCAACAATTCATCGACAACCCGCCGTGTGGACTCGATCAGCGGCCGGCACCGTTCGTAAAAAACGTTCGCGCTCACTGAGACCTCGCGCCAGTTGTGCCGCACACGTTCGAGATCGACGGTCAGTTTGCGCGTGTTGGGACTGAGCGCTTCCTTTCTCTCGCGGCATTCGTCCAGCAGAATGAACCACTCAGCCGCGGAGAGGCTGTCCCTTTCTCTGCTCGAGATCCCGGCGGCCTCCAGCGCAAGCTCTGCCAGAATCTCGTCAAAGTCGTCACCGCCCAAAGTTGAAATGCCGTCGGAGGCGACAATGGAGTGCTCGCTGTCGCCGAGCTCGATGAGCGAAGCGTCGAACGTGCCGCCTCCCAAATCGTAGACCAGGAGCCGGCCCCCGGAGCGGCCCTTGCGGTTCACCAGGTCGCGATGGGCAAATTCGACCGCTGCCGCCGAGGGTTCGTTCAACAATCCCAAAACGTCAAACCCCGCCTCGCGGGCGGCTTCGGTGGTAAGAAAGCGCTGATTGCTGTTCGCATTTGCCGGTACCCCCAGCATCACTTCCAAGGGCCTGTTCCCATCGTCTGGCAAGGGCAAGGACAAAGTGGAGTGCTCGCGCAGTTGCCCCCGCAAAGCCGCCATCATTTCCTGCAACAGCTGCGTGACTTCGAAAGTATGGCCCCCGATTTCTATCCCGGTCCGAGGGCCGGCGTCCTTCAGATAACGTTTCAGAGAGCGAATGATTGTCCAGCCCGGTTGCCCTTGCGCATGCCAAGCGTCCCATCCGTAAACGCGCGTTTCTCCACGCACGCCTATGAGCGGAGGAAACCAGTCCCGGGCGTGCCCGTCCGGAGTTTCGAAGTTGACGAGCGGATAGTTGCCCCGGTCCACGGCCGCAGCCACGATCCGGGTCGTACCGAAATCTATTCCGACTTTCACAGATGACGAACTCCCTTTCTGAAGCAATGCCGATCGAGAACCAAGCAGAGTTCCCGAGAAGAGAACTGCCCTCGGTTTTCTATTGTCATTCTAGGCTGAAATTGTTTTTCTTGCGCAACGGGCAAAGAACGGACTTCGCACCTTCACGATTGCAGAGCTCGGAACTCGGGTCGGCGATTCTTTCGAATCTTCACAATTCAACTGTCCTATTGATTAGCCTGGCGTTGATTAGCCTGGCGGTCACGATGATAAGTTTTAGCAACAGGTGCACGAAAATGCCGCCTTCCGCATCTGCCTTTCTATGTTACGGAGTCGGAATCACGGCCTGAGTTGGCTTCGAGTATCCGCTCTCCTCCGAACTGGCATTTACGGCCGTGGCTACGTAGTAGTAAGTCTGGCCGGAAGCGACTGTGCTGTCGGTGTACGCGGTCGTCCCATCCAGCGACGTGTTGATCATCGTGTATGGACCACCAGACGTGGTGCTACGGTATATGTTGTAGCCGACTGCATCAGCCGAGGCGGTCCAGCTGAGGTCTACGATATGCTGAGTTGCCGCCGTTCCCGTGCCGGTTATTGTTTGCACTGTGGGCGAGTTCGAGGCGTTGCTCGAAAATGATAAAGAAGCCGAAGCGGCCCCGCTTGCCCCCGGCGTGAAAGTGACCGTGAAGGTGGCGGATTGACCAACGGCGAGCGTTGCCGGCAGCGAAATCCCAGAGAGCGCAAACTCACCGCTATTAATACTCGCCGGTGACACCGTGACCGGCGCGCCGCTGGCGGTCAGGCTGCCGCTGAGCGCCGCACTCGACCCGACGACCACGTTGCCAAAGCTGAGACTGGTTGGCGACACCGCCAACTGGCCCGCGGTCGCTCCGGTCCCGGAGAGCACGATATTGAGCTGCGAGTTCGATGCGTTCGATACCACGGACAGGCTTCCGCTCGCCGCACCGGCACTGGTCGGCTTAAAGGTCGCAGTAAACGTCACGCTTTGATTTGCCGTCAGATTGAGGGGCAAGGTTAATCCGCTGATCGAGAAAGCCGCTCCGGTCAAATTCGCTTGCGAGATGGTGATCGTCGATCCCCCGGTGTTGGTCAGCGTTTCAGACAAGTTCGTGCTGTTGCCGGCCTGGACGCTGCCGAACGCAAGGGTCGTTGGATTTGCAACCAGCGCGCCCGGTGCCAGACCCGTGCCCGAGAGCGGAATACTGAGCGGCGAGTTGGAATCGCCGGAGACGATGCTCAACGCTCCATTGGCAGCGCCTGCGCTGGATGGAGCAAAGATCGCGTTGAAAGTGACGCTCTGATTGGCGGCCAGGGTCACCGGTAGATTCACGCCGCTGACGGAGAAGCCGGTTCCGCTCGCCGTCGCCTGCGAGATCGTTACGACGGAGCCGCCCGTGTTGGTCAGCGTCTCGGACTGACTGCTGTTGCTGCCCACCTGAATACTCCCGAATGCCAAGCTGGAAGGATTGGGGGAGAGTGTTCCGGGCGCCAATCCCTCGCCAGAGAAGGGAAGCACTACCGTGCTGTTTGCCTGGTTTGCGGTGGTAGCAAACGTGACGCTTCCGCTGAAATTACCACTTCCGGTGGGCGCGAACGTGATCGTCGCCGAAGTCGTGTTTCCGGCGTGCAGCGTGAGCGGAAGAACGAGGTTGCTCATCGAGAATCCTGCGCCGCTCAATGTCGCCCGGGTGATGGTGAGATCCGCCCCACCGCTGTTCGAAAGAGTCACAGTGCTGGTCTGGTTGGACCCAACCTTGGTGCTTCCAAAGGTAACTTGCGAGGGACTGGGCGAAAGCGTTCCGGCGGTGACCGTGCCGGGCGAGCCTGAGGCGAGGCCCCCACACCCAGCGAGCAGCAACAAGCTGCCCGTAATAACGAAGGAAATGGCCAAGCGACGATGCACGGAATGAGCGTTCAAAGAACCTCTGCTTTGGCGACCGCATCCTAATACAAACGGGAGGGATTTCGGGTCACCCATGCCCAAACTATTTTCAGCCTGACAAGATCAGTGTCGCGCCTGGCTGCCGGCAGCCATAGATTGCGAAAGGCCCAGCTGGGCGCGGCATTTGGCCCAATTCTGGGATGAACTCCGGTGCCAAAGCAAGAACTATTCCTATAGCCTTAAGCTATTGCTAAGATGGATATGGATGCTGGATGTGGATAAAGAGCGTTCACGCCGAGATGGAACTGCCAACGTCACATTTAGCGGATTTTGCCTGGCGGACAGGACATCGCCGGCAATGGGACGGCAATGTGCAGAGCATTGATGTGCAGAACATTGCACATGCCCACATTTCGCGCAACATGGTCAATGCTGCCACGGGGACCGCTTTCCTGACTAATTCATTAGCTTTCTGTCTCCTTTCGCGAGTGCTTTCCCGTGGTAGCGGGTTTAACATGGAAGAGACTTGGACGCTGGATGGCAAGGTGCGTGCATCTAACAATAGGCGTCTCGAAGTTCCGGAGCATGGGTCACAGGCGGGGGATCAACAAAAAAAAATGAGATTTTCGTTGGCGGTTGCGGTTGTAGTCGCGGGTATCGGCGTCAGCGGTCTGGCGCAGCAAAACAACACATTCAAGGTTAAGCATTCAGCCCCCGAAAAGGCACCGAAGGCAAGCGTGCCCATGGGCAAGACGGCCGGTCCGGCAACGGCTTCCGCTGCCAACGCCAAGAATTTGCAAGCCGTGGAGCATGAGACCGCCAAGACCACCGCATCGTCTGGATTTGCGGGAAAGCCCTCTGGATCTGCGGGAAAGAAGCCGCCCGCGCTGAAGCCGGTAAAAGAAAAGCCCAATCCGCCGATCAACTTTAGTGGTACGGGCGGCGGAAAAGGTGCAGGAACGACCAACCCAGGTTCGAACTCCCACAAAGGGCGGGTAAGGCAGAAACACACACGCCAACAGTAGGGAGACCGCTTCAACCCAAGGTTCATCGCCCAACGGTCGAGCGATCAGGGGCCGGAACTGCCTGCACAGCAGTTCTAGTCCTGGGTTCTTTAAACGAATACTTTAACAGGCAATACAAGGCTCGAACGCCATCTTTCCATCCGATCTTCTTGCCCTCTTCGTACGTCCGGCCCCAGTAACTGATTCCTACCTCATAGATTCGCAGGTGTCGCCGCGCAACTTTCACTGTGATCTCGGGCTCGAATCCAAAACGATTCTCCTCGATCGGGATCGACTGAATCACTTCGCGCCGGAAAACCTTGTAGCAGGTTTCCATGTCGGAAAGATTGATGTTGGTGAGGCAATTGGAAAGCAGAGTGAGAGCACGGTTGCCGACCGAATGCCAGAAGTACAACACCCGATGCGGCGCGCTGCCCAGGAAGCGTGAGCCAAAAACTACGTCCGCCTTCCCCTGGATCAAGGGCTCGATCATCAGCGGATACTCCGCCGGATCGTACTCCAGGTCGGCATCCTGAATAATGACGTAGTCGCCCGTGGCTTCCTGAATGCCGCGACGAAGCGCCGCTCCTTTGCCCATGTTATGCGGCTGAAGAACGATGCGGATTTGCGGATGCTCAGACTGCAATTCGGCCAGGATCTCGCGCGAGCCATCCCGCGAGCCATCGTCCACGCAAACCAGCTCGATCTCCAAGGGGACCGAGAGAACTTTCCCGACCACTTCTCGAAGCGTAGCGCGTTCGTTATATACGGGCATTACAACCGAAAGTTTCATGGAGCGCCGATTGACAACGAGACTCCTCCGAAATCATTGCAATTGTAAACTGCGCGCTTCGGGCTGGGTATTAGAAGCTAGGCGATCTCGCGATTCGCCGCCGGGACTCGTTCGAGCAATAGCTGGTGCCATCGCCGATTGCGGCAATCAGACTCGGGCGGATTGGAGTTCATACTTCTGGCTGAATTCGGCCCTGAAGGGATGGACATAATAGCTGGTACAGGGAATGAAACGACGCTAACGGCCGATGAGCCTGCATTCACACTACAATCCACAGTTTTGCTTCGTCGATCGATAAGAAAATACGGATGTTACCGCCGGGGCGCAAAATCCGATGCATATGGGAAGCGACGATCTGGTTCTGGTTTTGAGCGACAAACGCCCGCTTCGAGGCGAGCAAGAAGGGATCGATTCCGTCGGCCAGTTTCATTGCTTGCCGCGGACTCAGCTCAACTTCTTCGACGCCACGCAGGTCAGCGATTTCGGACAAGGCAGGACTAAATTGCGGATTGGCACGGAGTTCTAAAGCATAGTCTTTGATGTCATCGAAGGTCAGCCTCTTCCCGAACTTCACCAGGACGAACCGTTTCTCGGAGTCGATAGAATAAATAGCGGATGACAATGACGGCTGAGGAGCGCATTCAGAATCGAAGCGGCTCCGACGTTTCGAAGTCTGATGGTATGTCTTGGCGGGTCTGTTCTCCGGATCCCACATGATTCGCCTCAGCGTCCCGCCTGGGGCGCCACGATAAGCAAGATGACGCCGAATGCTATGTTGTTTATCGGCAGAGACTGTCGGCACCTTTAGTTTCGGGCAAGCTCATTCCGGAGGCTGGCCTGAGTTTTCCTAGCCCGCAAAACAAAGTAGAAGATTATTGAAGAGTAGGTCGGAAGAGTAGGTCGGCGGCGTCACCCCACGACCGCCGGCATTACCGCGGCTCGCTTGCGCAGCCCGGGGCGCCCCCCCTCGTTTCGGCGGATTCGATACGCGTAGAAACAACCCGTCACGGCACTCCACCACGCCCAGAGCTATACTCACCTGTCGCGCGGGAAACTGGATCGCCCATCTCGCCCGGCACGGACGTCGCAAACGTCGTAACAGCGGAACCATGAGGACTTCCCGCAATCTTAAGTTCCTCGCGGCCGCCCTGGCCTTCGTGGTTGGCCTCGGCACGCTGGGCTTTCACTACATCGAGGGATGGCCCTGGTTCGATGGTTTCTACATGGTCATCACCACGCTGACCACCATCGGGTACCAGGAAGTGCATCCCCTATCGCACGCCGGTCGCGTGTTCAACGTCGTCATCATCCTGGGTGGAGTCTCGCTCGTGTTTCTCGCCATCGGGTCCCTCACCCAGGCTTTGCTAGAATTCGAGCTACAGAGCTTCTTTGGAAGGCGCCGCATGGAGCGCAACATAGGCCGTCTCACCGGTCACTACATCATCTGCGGCGCCGGACGCGTCGGCCGCAGTGCCGCCCGCGAGTTGGCGCGGCGCCCCGCTCAATTCGTGATCGTAGAAAACGACGAGGCGAAAGCGCAGAAATTTGCCAGCGAGAACTGGCTCATGGTTGTCGGTGATGCCACTCAGGAACAGACTTTGCGCAACGCCGAAATCGCGCACGCGCGCGGTCTCGTCGCTGCCACCACCACCGACGCCACCAATCTTTATATCGTGCTCACCGCACGCAGCCTCAATCCGAGCCTCCGCATCATCGCCCGCGCCAGCGAAGATATGGCGGAGAAGCACCTGCGGAGCGCGGGCGCCGATGCGGTCGTCTGTCCTTATGTTTTTGCCGGACAGCGCATCGCCCATTCCTTCCTGCGCCCGCAGGTAGTCAGTTTCCTGGACACCGCCACCACGCATCTCGGCATGGATCTCGAGATCGGCGAAGTACCCGTTACCCCGCGCAGTCCGTTTGCCGGTAAGACCATCGAGAACGTCGCGCATCCGCCAGGACCGCGGAGTTATCATCCTCGCCATCAAACGCGAGGCGGGCATGCACTTCAATCCCGCGCCTGACGACCGCATCGAAGCCGGCGATTTTCTGATCGCCATGGGAGAGCCCCAACAATTGCGCGAACTCGAACAGACGGCCGGGTCGCAATCATCTGGGTCGCGATCATGAGAATCGTGAGCGCGGCGGAAATGCGCGAGATCGATCGCTCCACCTCGGAGCGCTTCGGCGTGCCGTCCCTCAACTTGATGGAGAACGCGGGTGCGGCCGTCGCTCGTTTCATCCTCTCCGATTACCCGCAAGCCGAGCGCGTCGGCATTCTCTGCGGCAAAGGCAACAACGGCGGCGATGGATTCGTCGTCGCCCGCAAGCTCGTCGAAGCGGGCCGTGCCGTGCGCGTTCTGCTCTTGGCGGATCCTGAAGAGCTTCGCGGCGATGCGGCGGCGATGTTTCACAACATGCTGCAGAAGCTTCAGCCACTGAAAACTGCGCCCCTGATCGTGCGCGAGGCGAGTGGCCTCGATTCATCCGATGCGGCGGAGAGCTTCGCCGCCGATGTGATCGTGGACGCAATCCTCGGCACAGGTTTTCGTCCGCCGGTCAGCTCGCTCTATGCCGCAGCCATCCGCAAGATGAATGCGGCCTCGGCTCCAATTGTTGCCGTCGACATCCCTTCAGGCGCCGATGCCGACGCCATGCGGCCGGCAAGTGCGACGGATTCTCCTGCCGGTGTGCTTAATGAAGCGCGCGCCGATGCCATCGTGACCTTCACCGCGCCGCGTCCGGCGCACGTTTTCGCGGAATTGACCAGCGGGGCCACCGTGATTGCGCCCATCGGCTCGCCCCCAGAGGCCATCGTCTCGCAACTCGGACTTCATCTGAGCACTCCCTTCGATTTCGCTCCGCTACTCGCGCCCCGCGCGCGTGACGCCAACAAAGGCAGCTACGGACACGTGTTGGTCATTGGCGGATCGCTCGGCAAAGCGGGCGCGGCGGCGATGGCGGGATTTTCCGCGCTCCGCGCGGGCGCCGGGCTCTCGACCGTAGCCACGCCGAAATCTGCGCTGGCGACCGTAGCCGGTTTTCATCCTGAAGTTATGACCGAGTCGCTGGCGGAAACCGCAGCCGGCACGATCTCATTGCGGGCGCTGGGGCCGGGCCTTAACTCGCTGCTCGAACGCAAGACGCTCGCCATTGGCCCCGGTATCTCGCGCAATCCAGAGACCGCGGATTTCGTACGCACCATCGTCCAGGCTGCCGAGAAATCTTCCGCAGGCAATCCGGTCGGCGATTCGATCGTCAATCTGGTGGTCGATGCGGACGCGTTGAACGCCTTCGAAGGCGCGGCTGAGAAACTGAATGGCCGCGGGCGGACCGTCGTTATCACTCCGCATCCGGGAGAAATGTCGCGACTGACTGGCCTGAGCATTGCCGAAATTCAAGCGCATCGGCTGGAAGTCGCGCGCGACTTCGCCCGCGAGCACGAGTTGATTGTCGTGCTCAAGGGACACCGCACACTGATCGCAGCGCCCGATGGCACGGTCTGGGTGAATCCCACCGGCAATCCGGGCATGGCCACCGGAGGCACGGGAGATATTCTGACCGGAATGGTCGCCGGCCTGATCGCGCAACATCCGCAGCATGCGCTTGAGGCAACCGCTCTCGCTGTCTATTTGCATGGACTCGCCGGCGACCTGGCCAGTGAATCGGTTGGCGAGAATTCTCTGGTGGCGACGGATCTGGTGCGGTTTGTGCCGCAGGCTTTTGCGCAGACTCGCGGCCGGAAATCTGAGGAGATTCGCATCCACGCGTAGTATGCGGGGCATTCCTGCCCGCTGATTCTGGATGTGAAACCCAATGGTGCGGGTACCCCCCTACCCCCCTACCCCCTCCGCATCGTCCCTGGAATCAATTGGTTATGGACGCTTCCCGCCAAAGTATTCATTGCAAACGACTTAATTGTCAAAGTATTCCGGAATAAGGACTTAGCATTACTTCCCCACTTTGCTCTCTAGGAGGTGTCGCAAAAAAATCAATGTGCCGGTCCTTTAGAATCATAGGTTTGTCGAAAAATTCCTTTCAAATCTTTGGGTTTAAAGGAGTTATATGGAAAATATTCCGGAATAAGGACTTAGCTCGTCAAAGACCTCCGAAAACGACTTTGGGGCAGTTTCGAGGGCCGTCTTGGTGGACGGGTACGCCTCGGAACTGCCCCAGACAACAGACCACAATTATCGCGCAGCGTGGGTTTGGAAGTCAATGGTTTTAATCTTTTCGTCTTGAACTTCGGTTCCAGAAAACTTGGATTTATGTGTGATAGCCAAGACCTGACCTTGCACAGCACGCTGTCGGATGGGGCCGCTACTGTCAGGCTGTAACAGGTTTTTTTCCTTTCGCCTGTATGGCGAACACAAGGCGAAAGGTTGCGATAACGCCTGATTGCGTCAGCTATCAGGATTAGTCAAATGACGGCGGCAAGCCGAGAAGACTGAACTCAGGTCTGGGCGGTTTCTCTGCCGTATGTGCCGGGTTGTGGAACTACTCCATAGGTAGTAGTTTCCGGACCTTAGTGTTTTTGACTAAGCCACGTGGGTAGTTGCAAAGCACTCACAAAAGGCGAAGAGTTGCTTAAGCGCCGGTAGCTGACCCTGCTCCCCTAGCGCCGCGCGCTACAAAAAACAGGAGGGTCCAAAAAATGAAAAGGCTCGGATTGTTGTTGCTTCCGATACTGGCAATCACCCTGATGCCGGGGGCCAATGCCTTCGCAGTCCCTGTGGGGGGCGGTGACTACAGCTTCTATTTTGTCACCTACTATTCCAATGCAAATACCTCCGGGGCTCCGGATGGAACCTTGCGTATCATCAACGATGGCGACTATCCAACCGCAGAAAATGGAACCCTGTGGGCGGCGATCTACGTGTTCGATGACAGCCAGGAGATGAGGTCGTGCTGCTCCTGCCAAATCACGGCAGACGGTATGCTTTCGGAATCCGTGAATAAAGAGCTCACGGCCAACGAATTCACCGGCAGAGGGCAAATTGCCCGAGGCGTTATCAAGGTCATTTCGTCTATCGACAGTAACACCTCAGAACAGGTTCCAGGACTGCACGGATGGATGACGCACATCCAGGCAACGACAACCACGTTTCCGGCTCCCGGCCCGGGGAGCCCTGTGAACGCCGTGGAGAAGGGGCCGTGGTTCGTTACCGAAGACGCGTTAGCCGATTCGAACCTCTCGAGCGCTGAATACTCTAACCTGTTGACCCTGTGCTCCTATGGGTTAACGATCGGCAGCGGCTACGGCTCCTGCCCCTGCACGTTGGAAGACTACGACTTTTAGTCTTCCAGCTTGAGAGGCTGTAAGATAGGGCTGAAATAGCTTCGTTGGGGATAAAGCTGTTGCAGCACGTCCTCCTAAAACGGCTGGGAGTTTTTCCCGGCCGTTTTCTTTTTCACTTCCAAGAGAAAAGCCGCAACAAGCATAGTAGGGTCACCCGATGGCGCAAACGACTGCCAGCAATTCTCAGTTGGAGTGCAACAGAATCCTACGTCCGTGAAGCTGGCAAGACAATGAAAGCCGTGGAGTTGGCGCGACCCCAAAAGATTGTTGTTGTAACATCGCGATATCGCTCATCGACCCGGAAGCCGTGAGGTGAAGTCGAGGGCTGGCGCGAAGGTTTGCTGCCCAATTCCGGTTCCGCCTGCCACCACCGCCGCTTCCGATTGCTGCCGGGCGATCATTTTGGCAGCGGGTTTCACGGCGGCGCACTGCAAGCGCCTGTCTAAGGCAGTTACGTGGAGTGACACAAACGCGCACGCGCTCATGGCAACCGATCAAAACAGTCCTGTGGGTTGCGCGAGACGATAGGGGGCATCCCCGGGCCTGTGGTAAGGCCACCCCGGTTGAGTGATCCCTCGTTAGCACCAAAGCGAGGCGCTGCCCAGTCGCCTACGCGCATGAAATTTGCCGAAACGGCGTCCCCACCATTGTCGTAGTAGACCTCGTAAGTCACAGGAATGGGCTTGGAATTGAAGGATTCGATGTACTTGGCGAAGTCTGGATGCCCCCAAAACTCCGTTCCACAGGTTCCTGCTTTCCGGTCATACTCCAAGTCATAATGATCTGATTGAGCATACACGTCAGTTCTCTTGTGCCATCGCATCGGGACCGAGACGACGCGACGCATTACAAAAAAATCAATGGGCGTCCGGTTCGGATTGAGGACCAATAGTGGAGTCACAACGAACATAACGACTGCAACTGACACGACAATGATCAGCTTGGGCCTAACAGCACTGGCGGGACTTGCAGGACGCGCAAATTGGATGGACGCGAAAACTGTGGCAATGAGTAGCAGGACTGCGGGAACGAACGCTTGGAGAGGATAACTTCCACCCCGGCTGATGTTGCGAGCGGCTGCATGCAAAGCAGGTGCCATATAAATCCACTGTGCGAAAGCAGACGCCAGAATGAGAAGGCTCGCCGCTCGCCTCACGTACAGACTGACGAATGCGCCAACGCCAAGACACACCGACCCGGCGAGAGAGATCAACTCTAAGGCTGAGATTGGTCGTCCCCATACCGCGAACGCGATTAGAACCAACACGGGTGTGACGGTCGCCAAAGCCGTGACCCAATAGATGAGGAATGGAATCATTGCATTCGGTGAATCAGCTCGGAGTCATAATACCAACTGTTGTAAAATCCCGTGGCTGTTGAAAAAGTGCCTGAGTTGATGCTTGTGGTGAAGCAAGGTTCCGGTTATAAGCAGGCGAGAGTTCTTGATGCTGCTGTTCATCGCCATGCTCGGAGGCCTGCTGCTCATGATGGGACACCACGCTCGCTCAGAGTCGCTGTTCTACTACTTCCGTCTGGAAGACCAGGTTCCTGAAAACCATCTGCTGCGGCTGATCGATAAACACGTCAGCTTTGACTTTGTGCGGGAGCGATTGAAGGAGAGCTACAGCGACACGGGCCGACCTTCGATTGATCCCGAACTTCTGCTGCGCATTCTGCTGATTGGTTACCTGTACGGTGTCACCAGCGAGCGCAAACTGGTCGAGGAACTGCGCATGCATCTGGCGTGGCGCTGGTTCACGGGGCTGAGTTTCGATGAAGAGATTCCGCATCACTCGACGTTCTCCAAGAACCGGCACGGACGATTCCAAGAGTCGAAGTTGTTCGAGCAGTTGTTTGAACAGATTGTGCAGCAGTGTGTGGAGGTAGGGCTGGTGCGCGGCGACAACCTGTCGGTGGACGGAAGCTTCGTGGAAGCCAATGCGGCCAAGGAGAGCCGCATTCCACGCGAGCAGTTGATGGAAGCTGCAGAGGTCCATTACACGCTGCGTCAGTATCTGCAGGAGGTGGAACAGCAGAACCCGGTGGAAGAACCGGTGAATAAGCAAGAACAAGTGTCGACGACCGATCCCGATTCCACCTATGCCACCAAAGGCGGAACGCCTGCCCGGCTGGGATACTACGACAACTATCTCGTGGACAATCACAGTTGCGTGGTCGTGGGTGTACAAGCGACGGCGGCCCGCATGAGTCAGGAGACGGTGGCCGCACAGGACATGATCATCCGCTTTGTCCAGCGACAAGGAGGAAAGCCAGCCTCCATAGCAGCCGATACGACCTATGGCAATGGGGAGTTTCTGCAATGGTTGCTGGATCGCGGCATCACCCCTTATATGCGCACGCGAGACAGTGCTCTGCGAAAGAACAATCCCGGCTATGGCCCGGAGCGATTTACCTATCAGCCGGAGAGCAACAGCTACCGTTGTCCTGCGGGAGAGCAACTGAACTACGTTGGCTTGAACGTTCGCAATCGTGCCCATGCCTATATCGGCAGCGCGAAACGCTGCGGAGCCTGCTCGCAAAAAGCGCAGTGCACGAGTGGACGATATAAATATCTCGCCATTCACATCCATGAGTCGGCACGACAACGCGCACGGGAGTTGGCGAACACCCCCGAGTTTTCCACGGCGCAACGACAGCGAAAGAAAGTCGAGGCTTTGTTTGCGGAACTGAAGAATCAGATCGGACTGCGCCGCTTGCGCTTACGACGCTTGAAGTTCGTTCGGGAGCAGTTCTTCCTGGCAGCGGCTGCGCAGAACATCAAGCGACTGGTGCGGTTCCTCAGCCAGCCGACAACACCGGTTCTGCCAGCTACCGCTTAGCCGAACAGAGGGAAGAAAAACTTGGCAGCGGCACTCGCAGCCGAAAAAGCCGTTCCGCTGACGTACTTTTTCAACACCCACTCCCGATTACACTCAAAATCCCCCGATTCGGATACCGGTCTGTGTCCGATACGTGGAGCCTTGCCAACCCTGTCCGCAGGGTCGAGTTCGAACTATTACAATTTATTCCACGATCTTAAGGGACACTCCACAAGGGCATTTCTCGCGATGGTGTAGAGTGCGCGCCCTCAGCGGCTGAAGCCGCATATTTGGCGGGCTTTAGCGGCACGGCTGAAGCCGTGCCCTACCCGTACCCGGTTCCCTTGCCCTACGCGTACCCGGTTCCGTCTACACAAAGCGAGAAATGCTCTAGCGGGGAATGTAACCATCGAGCAATGGAAGGAACTGCGACCCCAGTTTCATCATGCGCGCCTGCGCGGCATCCGGAGACTCGCCTTCAAGCATAGGGGTCATTAAGCGCACCAGCGCGCCGTCGCTGCGATTCATGCGAACCGAATCGGACACCAGATAGTACTTGGCCCAGTAATCGCTGGCCACCGCGCGGCCATGCGCCTGAAACCAGTACAGCACCAGTTGCCGCTCTCCTGTTTTCGCAACCACGTAGCGGTTGACGGGGAACGAAGAGCCGTCGGGACGTGAAAGCCGCACCACCTCCCGCGAAGTCGGAACCCATCCCGCGCCCGGCAGGCAGTGGTTCGGCGAATGGATCGTATCGCCCGCCTTCTGCGTCGGAAAGTAGGCAATGTAGAGATTAATCCATGGTTCCGGTTGGGGTTCCGGCTGGGGTTCCGGTTGGGGCTGAGTTTCCGCCTGGGGCTGAGGCGGGCTCGCGTGTTCGTAATCGCGCATCAGAAACTCACCCGGCCCGAGGATGTCAAGGGTCTGTTTATCGAGGGGATCGTCGGTTCCCGTCCAACCACCAATTTGCAGGGGCAGGGAACTAAGAGACGCTCGCGGCGGAAAGACCTCGCTGTGCGAATGGGCCTGGAGCATGAGCGCCGCAGCCAACATGAGCACAGCCACAATCCCGAAGCGACGAAACCCGGCTGGGATGTGGATTGTGCCAGCGGACTGCCCACCCAGAGGCGCGGCACTACGCGGTGCAGGCAGGCCGCTCTTCGAGATGCAGATGAACGAGATCACGCGGTGCACAGCGAACAACATGATCAGTGCCACCACGAAGATTAGCCATCCCCCAAAGGCATGGTAGAACCCCTCTGCTTTGTCGGGATCCCAGTACTGCACCAGCAGCCCGGTTCCAAAAACGCGAAAGCTGTTGGCCGCCACCGCGATTGGCACCGCCGAAAGAGCCAGCACCACCCGCACCCATTTCCGAGTCTCCATCAGGTAGCCGTAGATGATGGCCAGCGTGACCAGGGTCAGCAGCGACCGGATTCCGCTGCATGCTTCCGCGATGTCCAGCGGCATGGCCGCAAGCACGATCTGGTTCCCTTGCCGCAGCACGGGAACTCCGACCAGTCGCAGCAGCCCGGTGGCGAGCCTTGAGGCCAGCAACTGAAGGGGAAAGGTGACCTGCTGCAGGATCAGGGTCGGGGGCGGGATCATCAGAATCAGAAACGCCCAGGGGAAGAGGATGGCGCGAAAGAATCTCCACCCCTGAAACAAAATGATCACCCCCGCCAGAAGGATCAGCAGGGACACTCTCGCCAAGAAAATCTCCGCGCCCCAGACTCCCAGAACCAGCACCAGCAGGCTCAGCACAACTAGCGGAAGACCAGTCCAGGATGGGGCTGACGCAATCGTTACCAGCTTCTTACGGTCCTGCCAGAGAACAAACAAAGCAAAGAGAGGGACGAAGATTCCGTGCGAGAAGTTCGGGTCGTGGATCCACTGCAGGAAAAGGCGGGCGAGAATCGAAGCGTAAAGCCAGGCAATCAGCAGCAGCAACACCGCCGCTTGCCAGAGGGGCAAGCCGGACGAAAAGCGATCCTTCCTCGTGGGGGGCGGCGCAGCTACCTCTGCTGAGTTACTCATAGTTACTCATAGGACGCGCTTGGGTCTGAGAATATGCGAAAGCGAGGCGTGGCGCAAAGTGCCCAAAGTGAAAGTGCGCAAAGCGCGCAAAATGCGCAAAATGAAAGGGCACGTCGGGCCAAGAGGGAAGCGACATTTGGCTGGTCGCTTCCACCCCGGAACAAGCGTCCCGTGGGGGCCGTGATCCGCAAGAAAAGGGAAAACCATTTCCTATTTACTCCAGTGCGTCGTCATCAGTCCGTCGTCCCTTTAGGAAGGGACCGGTCTGCTATTATTTGCAGACAGCTAGGACTTTAACCCCAAGCCAGGTGGGAAGTAATGCCCCAAGTATCACCTGCGGCGTGGGCAATAAATTTCCCATTTATCCGCAATGTGGTAACGTATACCCCAAGTCGTTATACAGGTTCGCAATCGCAAGTCATTGAAATATCGACCTCTATCTGTTTTTGTGGCGCGTATCTTTTATAACCCGATTGGCAGCGCGTGTGCTCTAGACTGTAGACGCCGTTCGTCCCAAGACGTCCCCCTTCTGTTCTTGGTTGCGAAATAGTGCAGCGAAATAATATGGGTCTCCACAGAACCGAAATCCTGGCACCTGCCGGAGCACCGCCAAACAGCGGCGCTCGTGTCTGGCTGGAAAGCGTTAGCGCCGGCATGCGCACCGTCGAAGCCGTGATCCGCGAACTGTCGCAGAATGATGTTCCCGTGCTGGTGGTGGCCGAGCATGGTTCCGGCAAGGCGGCAGCGGCGGCGCGCATTCATGCGCTTTCCAGTCGCACTGCGGAACCGTTTCAGGTCTATCACGGTAGTGAAGCCAGCGAAGAGATTCTAGCGGCGCGCGACGGTCAAGGTGGAACCGTCTATCTTCAGGACGTGGGAGACCTCGCTGCCGCGGCCCAGAAGGAACTGGTTCGCCAGATCGGTCTGCATGGTAAAGGCAATGACAATGACAATGGCGACGATCAGCGCCGCCGTGTGCCTCGCTTCATCTGCGGAACCTCGCGCGAGTTGGAGGCCGAGGTCAAGGCCGGCAAGTTCCGCGAAGATCTCTATTATGGGATCAGCGGAGTTTGTTTGCGGATGCCTCCCTTACGCCAGCGGAAGGAAGACATTCCGGTTCTGCGCGACTGGTTCCTCTCGGCTGCTGCCCGCGATTTTTGCCGGCCCGTTCCGGTCCTCAGTCCCGAGACCCAAAACTTCTTTCTGGAATACAGCTGGCCGGGAAACATTCGCGAACTGAAAGACGCCGCTCGAGCCATTGTCGCGCTGGGCGATGAAACGCTCGCCATGGGAGGATTGCGCTCGCTTTTGCGGCGCGTTGATCGCGGCGGAAATGGCGAGAAAATTTCTCTCAAGGATGCGGCGCGCGCCGCCTCGCGCGAAGCCGAGAGAGAAATCATCCTGCAGGTCTTGACTCGCACCCGCTGGAACCGGCGCCGGGCCGCGCAGGAGTTGCAGATCAGCTACAAAGCGCTTCTCTACAAGCTGAAGCAGATCGGATATGAAGAGTACGGAGCATGAAGCAAGGTTTCAAAGCGGCAAAGTTTCAAGGTTTCAAAGTCTCAAAGTTTCGCGATTAGACATTGAAACTTTGAAACCCTGAAACCTGAGTTTGAGAGGAATCGATATGAAATCAGCATGGAAAGCGGCGGTGGCGGCACTCTTGATGAGCAGCTTCGCGTTGGCGCAGGATGCGCCTGCCCAGCCTGCCGCCAGTTCCGCTTCTCCGAACGTCGCGGCCGACAAGGCCGCTGCCGACAAGGCTACGAATGTCGTTCCCGACAGTCAGGCCGGAATCGGGTATGTCATCGGCCCCGAGGATGTGCTCCACATAGCCGTGTGGAGAGAAGCCGACCTTACCGCCACTTTGCCGGTGCGTCCCGATGGCAAAATCTCTCTTCCCCTGCTCAACGATGTGCAGGCCTCGGGCTTGACGCCTCAGCAATTAGCCAACTCGGTGACGGAGAAGCTGAAAAAATACATCGCCGACCCGCGCGTCACGGTGGTGGTGACACAGATCAACAGCAAGCGGGTTTATATGGTCGGCGAAGTGCTTCATTCCGGGCCCATGTCGATGGTTGCCAACATGACAGTTCTGCAAGCATTGTCCAGCGCCGGATTAAACCAGTTTGCCAACACGAAACGCATTTACGTTCTGCGCACCGAGAACGGCAAGCAGCAGAAACTGCCGGTGAACTATCGCAAGCTGGTCAAAGGTGAACAGATTGAACAGAATTATCTCTTGCTGCCGGGGGATGAAATTGTCGTCCCGTAAAGGATATGCGGTCCTGTATGGACTGCGGATGAAAAGCATGGCAAAAATGCGCACAATCGGGTTGGCGCTGCTGGTTTTCGGAATGAGTGTCTGCGCGGCCGCCCAGAATAGTTCCCAGTCTCAGCCCGCGACTACTCCGGCGCCGGCCTTCGGCCAGAACGAGCCGGTGCTCAACCCGGAGAACCCTCCGGTATCGGGCCTGGACGAGCCCGGGCTCAACCTGCATACGGCCACTCGCAGCTTCATCTCGCCAGCTTTGCAGGTCAGCGAAGCGGCGGATACGAACGGGCAGGACCAGTTCGGCAACACCAATTTACAATCGACCACCCGCGTTCTCGGAGCTCTTGATCTCCAGCAATTCTGGCCCAAGAGCGATCTCTTTCTCGAGTACCTCGGCGGCGGAGCCTTCTACCAAAATCCTTTTTACGTGAGGCAACTGCAAGCCGCCGGCCTGGAGGCCGTGACGCGCTGGCGCACTGGCCAGCTGACCCTGCGCGACGCCTTCAGCTACCTGCCCGACGGCTCTTTCTCCATCGGCGCCTTTGGTGCCCTCCCGGGGTTGGGTCTGGCCACCGGCGGCATCGGCAACGGGATGGCGGGGGGTGTTTTGCCCGGCAGCCAAGCCTTCGGCAACGGTCAGTTCGGTGCGATTGGAGACATTCCGCGGCTCGCGAACACGGCGATTCTCGACGCGGTTCAAGCCATCAATCCGAAGTCCGCGATTACCGTGGCGGGCGCATTCAGCAACGCTCATTTTTTCGACAACCCGGAACTTCTGATCAACAGCGACGAGGTCACGGTTGAGGGCGGGTACAGCCATTTCCTTTCCCGACACGATCAAGTCGGCGCCGTCTACGCGTTTCAGCTGTTTCAATTTCCGCAAGATACCGGCGGACAGATTTATAACCACATCGTCAATCTGCGCTGGAGCCATACCATCAGCGGAAGGATGAGCCTCATTGCCGGAGCCGGTCCGCAGTACACCGACCTGGAAATAGGTGGCAACTACACGCATTGGTCGGTGAGTGCACGGGTTCAGCTGCGCTACAAGTTGGGCCATGCCTCGCTGATTGCGAGCTACGAAAAATTTACTTCGGCAGGATCGGGCTTCTTCCTCGGCGCCGACACCCAGGCGGCGCTGTTCGGATATACACGGCCACTGGGACGTACTTGGGAGTTCTATGGCGATCTCGGCTACTCCCATAACTCGGCACTTCAGCTGCCGGAAGCGCAAATTGGGGCTATCGGCGCGACCAGCTACAACGAAGGTTCCGGCGGCGCCGTTTTCCGCAAACACCTGGGACGTCTTTACGACTTTTTTGCCGCTTATCGCTTCGGCGAGCTGGCTTTCAATGATCAGGTTAACTTTGCTGGCGTGCCTGGCCCTCCCGGCAGAATTGCTCAGCGGCAGATCGGCGCCGTTGGGGTGGAATGGCACCCCAGGCCGATTCGTATCGAATAATTTCTTGGCCGTCTCCGGCGGCCGGATTGGTGAACCGTTATGAGTGAGAATCGTGAACTGACAATGGACGATTATCTGGCGATGCTACGGCGGCGCCTAAAGGTCATTTTGATCCCGACCCTCATTGCCCCGATCGCGGGCTTCATGGTGTCGTATGCCTTCTCGCCAAAATATACCTCCCAGTCCACGGTCCTGGTGGAAGGCCAGAAGGTGCCCGACAACTACGTCATGCCGGTCATCACCGCCGATTTTACTCAGCGCGTCCAGACTCTCAGCCAGGAGGTTCTGAGCCCCAGCCGCCTGCGTCCCGTGATTCAGAGCCTCGCCATCGTCAAGCCCGAGGAAGAGAGCAAGCTCATCGCAGACATCCAGCAAAATATGCAGGTCGAGCCGGTCATTACCTCGATGAGCGCGGTCGCTTCCGGAGGGGGAATCTCTGGCGCCAAGAAAAAGAAGCCCTCGGTCACCGACGAACCAGTGCCCGGCTTCACGGTCAACTACTCCGACAGCAACGCAGTCCGCGCACAAAAAATCTGCAATGCTTTAACCGATCTGATCCTGACGGAGAACCTGAAAGAGCGTGGCGATATCGCCCAGAGCACCACCGACTTTCTCGGCCGCCAACTCGAAGACGCCAAACGCACGGTTGACGACCAGGATGCCAAGCTCGCCGCCTTCAAGAAGCAATACATGGGTCAGTTGCCCACTGACGTCGACAACAACATGCGCATGCTCATGTCGCTGAACTCGCAACTCGACGCCTCCACCCAGACCCTGAGCCGCGCCCAACAGGATAAGGCCTACACCGAAAGCATGCTGGCGCAGCAAACGGCCGCCTGGAAAAGTTCGCAGTCCAGTAGCAATCCGCAGACCCTGGAACAAGGATTGACCCAGCTGCAGGGGCAATTGCTGCAACTGCAGGCGCGCTATACCGACGACCACCCCGACGTGATCAAAACCAAGGCTGACATCGCCGAGATCGAGAAGAAGCTGAAAGAGGTCAAGGCCGCCGCGGCCGCGGACGCCGGTGCCACCGATAGCAGCGATAAGGCCAGCGCCTCCGAACCGCCTGAAATTCGCCAGCTCCGTTTGCAGATTCACCAGTACCAGGGCGTGATCGAGCAGGCCACGCTGGACCAGAAGAGGCTGCAAAGCGCGATTGGCGTCTACCAGAGCCGCACCGCCATGAGCCCGAGCATCGAGGAGCAATACAAGATGCTTACCCGCGACAACGATAACGCCCAGGCCTTCTACAAAGATCTGCTCGCCAAGAAAAGCTCCTCCGGACTAGCCAGTAAGATGGAGAGCGATCAGCAGGGCGAGCAGATGCACATTGTGGCCGCGGCAGTCCTGCCGGACGCTCCCAGTTTCCCCAACCGCCCGTTTCTGGCCGCAGGCGGCTTGGGTGTGGGCCTGGGGCTCGGCGCCCTCATCGCCATCATTCTGGAGTTCAGCGACAAGTCCATCCGCACCGAAAAAGATGCTGCGGCCATCATGGATCTGCCCCTCCTGATTTCCGTGCCCTGGCTGGGTGATGACGAGGGCGATGCCGCCAACGGCAATGGCAGCGCCCGACGACGCCGTTTCTGGGGCCGGAGTGATCCCGCCCCGCCAAAAGATCACGAACACGTCGAGGTCTAGCGCAAGACTATGTACAAAGAGTTTTTTGGACTTCGTGCCAACCCGTTCAACGTCAATCCGGACCCGCGTTACCTGTTTCTCACGCGGCACACCGAAGAGGCGCTGGCCTGCCTTACCTACGGCATTCAAAGCCGCAAAGGCTTCGTGTTGCTGACCGGCGAGGTTGGCACCGGCAAAACCACGCTGATCAATAAATTGATGGAATGGCTCCGCCTGCAGCAGGTGGCTACCGCCTTCATCTTCAACTCGCGCATGGACGTGCCCCAACTCCTCGACTTCATGATGGCTGATTTCGGTATTCCTTGCGATACCAAGTCGAAAAGCCAGCTCCTGCAGCGCCTCTACAACTGGCTGCTCGATCGCTATCGTGCCGGGGAGACTGCCGTGCTCGTCATCGACGAGGCCCAAAGCCTCTCCGATGAAGTGCTCGAAGAGATCCGCATGCTCACCAATCTCGAGACCTTCACCGAAAAGCTCCTGCAAATCGTTCTGGTCGGGCAGCCCGAACTCGAACAGCGCCTCAAGCAGCCCCAGTTACGCCAGTTGCGTCAGCGCTTGACGCTGCGCGCCAAAACTCATCCCTTCAATCTTGAGGAAACCAAGTCCTATATCACCCAGCGCCTCCGCATCGCGGGGTCGAACGGCCTGCCGATCTTCGATTCCGACGCCACCGTCGCCATTTTTCGTTACGCGCAGGGCATTCCACGCATCATCAACCTGCTCTGCGAGCACTGTCTGGTCAGCGCATTCGTCGATCAAAGAAAGACGGTCTCTGTCGAGGTCGTCGATTCGGTCGCCCGCGATTTCGATTTGGCCGATGGCAACGCCGCCGGCGCCATGATTGCACCGGCTCCTCCGTCACCCGAAAAGTTCGATCTGGTCGAAGCCTTACGCACCTTGGCGACACTGGCCGACCGGCTGCGCCAATCCGAACAACAAGATCTCCCCAAGGAAAGGAAACTATGAGCCGCATCCATGACGCTTTGAAACGCGCCGAGCAGGAAAGAGCAACTTCCACGGGGACGTACGTCGAGCCCGCCTTCCAGCAACCCGCCGCCTTCCCGCAGCCGGAAGAGCAACGCGAAACTATACCTTCGCCGCCTTTGCCGCAACGATCGGGAGCCGTCGCCATGCCAACCATGGGCTCCGCGTTGACTTACGAATCGCTGCTCGCCCGCTGCCCCCAGACCGAATGGAGTCCGGATCAGCGCACCATGCTCTTCTTCCACGGAGACGACAGTCGGGTCGGGGCGGAAGAGTTCCGCACCCTGCGCAACCGTCTCTACCAGATCCGCGAGAAAATGCCGCTGAAACGCCTGCTGGTAACCAGCGCGCTTCCCAAGGAAGGGAAGTCTTTCGTGGCTGCCAATCTCGCCCAGGTCATGGTGCGGCAGCACGGGCGCCGCGCCCTCCTGATCGACGCCGATCTGCGCAACCCCGGCATGCACCGCCACCTCGGAGCCGCCCAATCGCCCGGATTGGCCGAATACCTGTTGGGCGAATGCGATGAGTTCGCCGTCCTGCAACGCGGGCTCATGGAAAACCTCTTCTTCCTGCCCGCAGGCCGGTCCGTTCCCAGCGCCCCTGAACTGCTCGCCAACGGCCGTCTGAAGCTGTTCCTGCAGCGCGTTGAGCCCTTGTTTGACTGGATCATTATGGACACATCGCCCGTCATCCCGGTTTCGGATGCCACACTGGTCGCCGGTTCTTGCGACGGCGTCCTCATGGTTGTGCGCTCCAATGCTACCCCTTCCGATTTAGCTCGCCGTGCCCGCGAAGAATTTCCGGACAAGCTGCTGCTCGGAGTTGTGCTTAACGGAGCCCCATCCGCAGAGCATGCACGTTCTAGGTACTACTATGGCGAGGCCGTGAACAGCCAAACTTGATGTCAAAGTGAAGATGAACCGAGGGCAAGTTGATCCGGCTCTTCAATGTCTATTACCCAATCCGAACTCTGGTCCTGCTCATCGGAGAGGCCCTGATCGTCTGGACCTCTTTCCTGCTGGGGGCCTGGATCATACTTCGCGAGGATTGTTACCTGGTGTTGTACGTCGAGGGCGGCTTTCTCAACATCCTCGTACTGACCGCCCTGGTATTGCTCTGTTCGCACTGCTTCGACCTTTACGACACGGCTCGTCTGAACACCAAGGGGGAGCTCTATTTCCGCTTGCTCCTGGTGCCGGGGGTGGTGGCCTTTGGTCTGGCCATCGTGAGCTACATCCGTCCCAGCCTCCTTCTGGGGGCCCTCCATCCTGAACACACTCCCTATCGGAGCGGTTCTTCGGCGGTAGGCCTGCTCATCCTGACCTTCGCCCTTTTCGGATGGCGGCTCGGTTTTACCTGGCTCGTCCAGTTGCCCATTCTGGTCGAGCGCGTTTACGTCCTGGGTACCGGCGAGCGCGCCCAGCGCGTGGTGCAGGGCCTACGCCAGAATCCTGAAATCGGCGTCGAGATCGCCAGTTGGACGGGCAAGATGGAAGGTGCGGTGACCCGCGAGTCCGTGGCGGCGCACCTGATGGAAGCCGTCCACAAACAAAAAGTCCATCGCGTCATTGTCGCCACGCCCGATCGCCGCGGTACCATCCCCATGCGGGAACTCCTCAACCTCCGCATGGAGGGAATCAAAATCGAAGAAGCCACCACCTGGCTCGAAAAAATTTCCGGCAAGATCGAGGTCGAGAGTCTGTATCCCAGCTGGCTGGTATTTGGCGAGGGCTTTCGCCGCAACACTGTCGTCAAGGTGATTCGCCGCGCCATCTCCGTCATCATTTCGCTGATCGGTCTCATCGTTGCCATGCCATTGCTTCCGTTCATCATCCTTGCCATCCGCCTTGATTCCAAGGGGCCCATCTTCTACACCCAGACACGAGTGGGCAAGGGCGGACGCTTGTTCAAGGTCGTGAAGTTCCGCACCATGCGCCAGGACGCCGAAGCCGTGAGCGGTCCAAGATGGGCGGGCGATCACGATCCCCGCGTTACCCGCGTCGGCAAGTTTCTCCGCGCCTCGCGCCTTGATGAAATTCCCCAGTTGTGGTGCGTACTCAAGGGCGATATGGCATTCGTCGGCCCGCGTCCCGAGCGCCCGGAATTCATCGAGATGCTCTCTCAAGAGATTCCCTATTACGGCGTGCGCCACATGGTGCGGCCCGGCCTCACCGGATGGGCGCAGGTCAAGTACAAGTACGGCAACACCGTCGAAGAGTCGCGCGAAAAACTTCAGTACGACCTGTTCTACATCAAGAACGTTTCCATCGGCCTGGATCTGCTGATCATGTTCCAGACCATCAAGACCGTTCTGTTGGGCCGGGGTGCACAATGATGGGTGCACAATAATGAGCGCAATAACGATGAAGATGAAATACATATTCTGGATCGCGGCCGCGCTCATCGGATACTCCTACCTGGGCTATCCGGCGTGGCTGTGGCTGCGCAGCCGATGGTCGCCGCGCCCGGTGCGCCGTGGGTTTGTCGAGAGCACCGCTGCCCCTGCGGTCTCCGCCGTGATGGTCGTACGCAATGAGGAAGCGGTGATCGCTCGCAAGCTCGAAAACTTGTTGACGCTCGACTATCCCCAGGCCAAGCTCGATGTGGTCGTCATCTCCGACGGCTCCAGCGATCGCACGCCCGCCATTCTCGCCGGTTATGCCCGCGATTCCGGCCTGCCAGACGAAGACCGAACCGACGCACCCCGCAGAGTTCGAACTCTGCTCAAACCGGTATCCCAGGGCAAAGCCGCTGGCCTCAACGATGCGATCAAACTGGCGAGCGGGGAGGTGTTGCTGTTTACCGACGCGCGCCAGCAGATCGAATCCGGCGCTCTGCGTTTGCTGATCGAGAATTTCGCCGACCCCGATGTCGGCGCCGCCAGCGGCGAACTGATGCTGGGTGATCCCACCAGCGGTGAGACCGGGAAGGGAATGGGGTTGTACTGGCGCATCGAAAAGAAAATTCGCGAACTGGAGTCCGCCTCTGGTTCGGTCGCCGGCGCCACCGGCGCCATCTACTGCGCCCGCCGCAGCTTGCTCGACGAGTCGCCATTGCCCGAGGGCATCATCCTCGACGACGTCCTCTTGCCCATGCAGATCGTGCGCAAAGGATTTCGCGTGATCTTTGACGCCCGCGCCCGCGCCTGGGACTCGCCCGACCTAGGCGAAAGCCGTGAATTCTCCCGCAAGGTTCGCACCCTGAGCGGCAACTATCAGCTCCTGCAACTTGCTCCCTGGCTGTTGAGTTCCGAAAACGCGATTCGATTTGAATTCGTAAGCCACAAGCTCTCGCGATTGGCCGTGCCCTTTGCCTTGCTGGCGCTTCTGATCGCTTCGATGTTCCTGCCCCAGCCGCTCTATCGCGCGGCGCTCGGGGCGCAGCTTGCTTTTTACGCGCTCAGTCTAGCCGCGCTTTCGGGTGTCAAGACCGGACCACTCTCGCGCATTGCCGATCCCGCCCGCACTTTCGTTGTCCTCAATTCCGCCGCCCTGGTCGCCTTCATCAACTTTGTCACCGGCAGAAAGGCAGTGTGGGTCCGCTGAATAATGTTCGCTGAGTAGAGCGTAGCGCCGGCGTCTCGCCGGCAAATGGCCGCTGATCTCTTATGAGAATACTCTGGGTCAAAGCCGATAAGCTCCTCCCCGTGCAGAACGGCGGCAACATCCGCACGTACCACGTCTTGCGATATTTGTCCGCGCGGCATGAGCTTACGTTTTTCTCCTACTATGGAGGAGCGCCCGACCCGGACTACGAGCGCGAATTGCAACGCCAGTTGCCCGGCGCGATGGCCGTCTGCACCGACAAGCGCGTACTCTCGGGAGCCGTGCGCGCTCTCGACTATCTGGCTCATCTCGGGGCCCCGCCTCCCTATGCGGTCAGCCGCTTCGCTGACGCTAAGGTCCAAAAGAGGCTCCAGGACTGGTTCCGCGAGCAGCGCTTCGATGTAGCCGTCTGCGACTTCCTGGATGCGGCAGTCAACTTTCCCGGACGCCTCAACATCCCCAGCGTGCTCTTCCAGCACAACGTCGAAAGCGAAATCTGGCGCCGCCATGCCGCCACTGCGGGCAACCCGGCAAAAAAGATGATCTACCGCATGGAATTCCGCAAGATGCTCCGCTACGAGCGCGCCGTAGTCCGCAAATTCCAGCATGTGATTTCCGTTTCCGCAAACGATCGCTCTATCATGATGCGGTGGGTGGATGCGGATCGCGTGACCGTCGTCCCCACTGGAGTTGATCTCGCGCAGTATCGCCCCGATCCCGATCCGAATCCGCTCGCTGCCTCCGCGCCCCTCATCACGTTCGTCGGCGCCATGGACTGGGAGCCGAACGTCGACGCCGTTGAATATTTTTGCGCTGAAGTCTGGCCCTTGATCAAGGCCGAAGTTCCGCGGGCACGTTTCCGCATCGTTGGCCGCAATCCCGGCCGCCGCGTTCAGAAGTGGGCATCGAATTCGAATTCAAATGCAAATGACGGCTCGATCGAAGTTACCGGCCGGGTGCCCTCGGTCGTCGAGCATCTGCGCCAGTCCGCGGTAGTCGTCGTGCCCTTGCGTATCGGCGGCGGAACGCGGCTGAAGATCTACGAGGCCATGGCGACCGCCAAAGCCGTCGTCTCCACCACCGTCGGCGCCGAAGGACTGGATGTTCATCATGGCCGCGACATTATGCTGGCCGACGATGCCCATTCCTTCGCTCAGGCAGTGATCATGCTCTTGCGCGATCCCGAACTGCGCCGCCGTTACGAACAGGCCGCCGCCGAGACCGCCGCCCGCTATGACTGGCCGGCAGTCGGTGAGCGCTTCAGCGAAGTCTTGCAGTCGGTAGCGGAAAAGAAATCTCCGGCGGCGCGCGCGATCCTGGCGCGCTTAGCGGAAAAGAAAGCTTAAAAGAAACAGAGGAATTTGTGGCCATCAGCGATACCGGCAACGGCAATAGAGTACCGGCGGAAGCCCGTGGAAGGCGCACATCCTTTCTGGCCGCGGACCCGACCAAGAACGCCTTCTTCTGGCTCAGCGGTTTTTTCGTGGTCTATTGCGCCCGCCCGGAAGATTGGGTTCCCGGTCTCAAATTTTTCCCACTCGCCAAGATTACCGCCATACTGGCCATGTGGGGTCTGTTCACCGCCCTGGGTAGAACCAAACGCACATTGAAGGATTTGCCCAAGGAGGCGAAACTCCTCCTGATCATGATCGGCCTTCTCTACCTTGGAGCATTTCTGTCTCCCGTGTGGCGGGGCGGCGCCTTGATTCGCACCATGGATTTTTCCAAAATCTACATCGCATGGGTGCTGGTTTTCCTGCTCATTACCACCTTCGACCGCTTGCGGCGAATCATCTTTATCCAGGCATTCTCGGTGGTCGTCGCCTGTGCCGTCGCCCTTGTCAAGGGCCACGATGTGCCCCGCCTCAATAGTGTGTTGGGTGGCATCTATTCCAACCCGAACGATCTCGCATTTGCCATCGTGTTATCGCTGCCGTTTGCGCTGGCCTTCATGGTCACCGCCAAAAATGCCGTCATCAAAGCGGCTTGGCTCTTCGGAATGCTGGTGATGTTGGTCGCCATTTTTATGACCGCATCCCGGGCCGGTTTCATCGATCTCGTCATCTCCGGCAGTGTCGCCCTCTACTTCTTCGCCATCAAGGGAAAGCGCCCTTACCTGATTGTGGCCACGTTCCTCGTTGGGGCCGTGGTGATGGGCGCCTTCGGTGGAAAACTCTACGATCGCTTTACCGCCTTATCGGGCAACAGCACCACTGATGAATCGGCCTACGGCTCCTACCAGGATCGTAAATACCTCATGGTGCGCGCCGTCGAGGCCATCGAAACCTATCCCATCTTTGGCATCGGTGTTCGTAACTTCCCCACCTGGTCGCTCATCTGGCACGACGTGCACATGACTTACCTCCAGGTCGCCGCCGAAGGCGGCATCGCCGTGCTGATTATCTACCTCATGTTTTTCTGGCGTGCTTTTAAGAATCTGAAAGTCCTGCGGCAAACGAAGAATCTCGATCCCGACATCGTTTTGTTCGTCGGAGCATTGCAAAGTTCGCTGGTCGGCTTCGTCGTGGGTGCGCTGTTCGCGCCCGAAGCCTACCAGTTCTTCCCTTATTTTGCCGTGGCCTTTACGGCAACGTTGTTGCGGACGATCCAAGAGCGAGAACAAGAACCCGGCACGGCGCTCCCGCCGCCGAAAAAGCCGCGTCACTTCCTGGAGGTTTATGCCGACCGCGGAACCACCGGTGCAGTCTCCCCTGTCCGCTGACTTGCAGGCAATTTTGCGTTGCCCAAGTTGCGGCTCGAAACTTGAAAGCGACCGGGCCGCGGGCTTCCTCTGTTCCGCTTGCAAGCGCGTCTATCCCAACGCGCACGGCATTGCGCGCTTTGTTGACGCCCAGCAATACGCCGCCAGTTTCGGTTTTCAGTGGCAAATTTATCAGAAGACGCAGCTCGACAGCGATAAAGATGAGGTTCGCGAATCCGAGCGGAACTTCCTGATGAAGACCGCGCTCCGCCCCGAAGATCTCAAAGGCAAACTGGTCCTCGACGTCGGTTGCGGCATGGGACGCTTCGCCGAGGTCGCCACCCGCTGGGGTGCGCGCGTGGTTGGCATCGATCTCAGCGCCGCTGCTGAAGTTGCCGCCAGGAATCTTGCTGGCCGCGACTTTGTCGCTTTTCAGGCCGATGTCTTCGCCATGCCTTTCGCTCCCGAAAGTTTCGACGTCATCTATAGCATCGGCGTGCTCCACCACACGCCGGATTGCGAAGCCGCCGTCAAAGCGCTGGATAAATTTCTAAAGCCCGGTGGTCTCCTCGCCGTCTGGCTCTACAGCGGATACAACAAGTGGTACCGCTTCAGCGATATCTGGCGCCGCTATACTCACGAGATGAAGCCCGAGACCCTGCATCGCATTTTGAAAGTTGCGGTCCCGTTCTTCTACAACTTGCAACAAGGCTTGAAGCAAGTGCCTCTGGTAGGCCGTCCCGCCGCGGGTATTGTTCATCACGTATTTCCGGTGAACCGCCAGAAAGATCCGGAAGCCCGCATGCTCGACACCTTCGACTGGTATTCTCCGAAGTATCAGTCCAAGCACACCTACGAGCAGGTGTTCAAATGGTATGCAGCGATGGGCATGGAAGACATGCGAGTGGGTGAGATCTCCATAGCAGTCCGTGGCCGCAAACCTGCGAAAGGATGACGAGACGGTGGAGCGACGGGCGTCCTCGCCCGTCCACCCGGAACCAAAGCAGGCGAAGTCTAGATTCAGAATGGCTCTTAAGAAACAACTCGCGTATGCAAAAAGGGTCCTGCCGTCGGCTGCCTGGCGCGCGCTCAACTCGCCTGTCCGCGGCTCCGTGCACCTGATCTTTACCTTGGCCGATCATTTCGAACCTGCCATCGATCCCGCAGACGGCCAGAAGCGTGTCCCTCGTGCCGAACAGGAGCGCCGCCTGGAACAGTGGGCGCGCGAATATCCCAAAGTCGTCGACGGCTGGCGAGACCACGATGGCCGCCCACTGGTCCACACCTACTTCTATCCGGCCGAGCAGTACGACGAAGGCTTGCTCGAGATGCTCGCCGAGCACTGCCACGCCGGCTGGGGAGAAGTTGAGGTCCAGTTGCACCACGGAACCTCGCATCCCGACACTGCCGCAAACACTCGCCAACTGCTCATGGAATACCGCGACCGGCTGGCCTTCCGCCATCGCTGCCTCGCTGTAGAAGAAGGTTCCACGCGTCCCGGCTACGCTTTTGTGCACGGAAATTTCGCGCTCGCCAACTCCGCCGCCGGACGGTTCTGTGGCGTCGATTCGGAGATGCAGATTCTTGCCGAGACCGGCTGCTACGCCGACTTCACCATGCCGAGCGGCATCGGGCATCCGGCGCAGATCGCAAAAACCAATTCCGTTTATGAATGCGCTCTGCCGCTTGATCGGGCGATGCCGCACCGCCAGGGGCACGATCTGGTTGCCGGACGCGCGCCCAAGACGTTTCCTCTCATCGTGCAAGGTCCGCTCCTAGCCGATCTCCGGTGTACGTTAAGTTCTGCCCGGCCAGTTCTCGAAAACGGCGGGATCACCGGAGCGAATCCCCCAACCATGCACCGCCTGTCCCTCTGGAAGCAGGCGCAAGTCCGCGTGCTCGGACGTCCCGACTGGCTGTTCATCAAAGTGTTTTGCCACAGCATGAACCCGACCCAGAAAGACGCCGTTATCGGCGACAGCTTCCGCAACTTTCTTGCCGCACTCGTCGGCGGCGCGACAGGCAGGCAGGAAACGCTGCACTTCGTCACCGCGCGCGAGATGGCCAACATCCTGCTCGCCGCCTGCGACGGCCGCGAGGGCAATCCCGGCGACTACCGCGACTATCGCTTCAAGCGCCTTACCGACGTGCCGCTATCGGCAGAGAAATCCAGCTCTGTTCCCGTGAGCTTGAAAGGATAGAAACAACAGAGGATCAAAAAGACCATGTGTGGAATCGCTGGCGTCGTGAGCACAACTCGAGAGAGCAACATCACCGAAGCTCTTGTGCACCACATGTGCGAACAGATCGTGTACCGCGGCCCCGACGATGAAGGACTTTACGTCGCCGACGGCGCGGCTCTCGGCATGCGCCGCCTCTCGATCATCGACCTCTCCGGAGGCCATCAGCCCGTCTTCAACGAAGACCGCAGCGCGTGGATCGTTTTCAACGGTGAGATTTACAATTTTCCCGAACTCCGCCCCGAACTCGAAAGCCGCGGCCATCGCTTCTACACCAACACCGATACCGAAGTCATTATTCATCTCTACGAGGAAATGGGCGCCGATTGCCTCAAGAAGCTGCGTGGCATGTTCGCCCTCGCCATCTACGACAAGACCAAACGCAAATTGATCCTCGCCCGCGACCGCCTTGGCAAGAAGCCGCTTCACTATGCGTTCCACAACGGCAATCTCTACTTCGCTTCCGAAATCAAATCGATTCTCGCCGTCGTCCCCGAGCTAGCCGAGGTCAACTCGCAGGGCCTGCTCGAATACCTTTATTACGGATACGTGCCCGATCCCATTACCGCCTTCACCGGAATTCATAAGCTCCCTCCCGGACACTTGCTCGAGTTTCAGGACGGCGAGATCCGAATCCGCCAGTACTGGGACCTTCCCGAATACAACACGCATGCGCCGAAGAGCGAAGAGGAGTGCCTCGAAGAATTAGAGCAGCGTCTCTTCGAAGCCACCAAAATCCGCTTGATCTCCGACGTGCCTCTCGGCGCCTTTCTCAGCGGCGGCACCGATTCCTCTACCGTCGTTGCCTTGATGGCGCGCGCCAGTTCCGGCCCGGTCAAAACTTTCTCCATCGGTTTCAAGAAAGACGATTTCAACGAAGCGCACTACGCTCGCATGGTCGCCAAAACATTCGCCACCGATCATCACGAGATGATCCTTGAGCCCGACGTCGTCCAGACCGTCGAGCATCTCACCGCTTCACTCGAAGAGCCTTTCGGCGACTCCTCCATGTTGCCCACCTACTACGTGTCGCAGATGGCGCGTCAGCACGTGACGGTGGCGCTCTCCGGTGACGGCGGCGACGAAATCTTCGCCGGATACGATCGCTACCGCATTCACGCAGATCGCCAGGTCTTCGAACGCATCCCCGGATGGGCGCGCAGTTTCTATCGCGACCAGATTTTTCCGCGCTTGCCCAACCGGTTGCAAGGCCGCAAATTCAGCTACAACATTTCGCTCCCCTGGCAGGAGCGCTACGTCGACGGTCTTTCTTTTCTGCCCGCGTTCGAGCGCGATACTCCGCTCCTGTCGTACGATTTTCGCCAAATCCTGAACCGCAGCGACGATCCCGGCAATGTTCTCCGCCGCTACTTTGCGCAGGCGCCCGCTAAAGATCCCGTCGACCAGTTACTCTACGTCGACACCAAGACCTACATGGTCGGCGACATCCTCGCCAAGGTTGATCGCATGAGCATGTTGAATTCGCTCGAGGTCCGCGTCCCCATCCTCGATCATGTCTTCGTCGAGTGGGTCACCGGCCTGCCACACCATTGGAAACTGCGCGGCAAACGGCAAAAATACATTCTGCGAAAGCTGGCCGAACGAGTCGGCGTGCCCCGCGAAGTGCTCTATCGCCAGAAGCAGGGATTCTCCCTCCCGCTCGTCCACTGGATGCGCAACGAACTCAAAGACATGCTCATGATCCTGCTCGAGCCCCGCACTCTCGAGCGCGGCTACTTCCAGGCCAGCGGCGTGCGCAAGTTGATGGACGATCATCTGCTCCGTGGCAAGACCATGACTGGCCGCCTCTGGCGTCTGCTTATGTTCGAACTCTGGCACCGCAACTTCCTCGAAAAATACATCAAGCCCGCCGGATTGTTCTCTCTTCCCGTGGTTGCCGACTCCCGGAGGAAAGTGCCAAGCGCTCCCGTGTTAGCATCCGCCCCGGTGGGAGAATGATCGGTGGAAGAATGATCGGTGGGAGAATGACCGGGTGGGCGCCACGAACGCTGCCAGCATAATCGCAAGCCGTCCCGTCGATCCGCCGATCAGCCTGTTTCTGATGATCAACACCTTCGAGACAGGCGGGTCGGAGCGCCAGTTCACCCTGCTCGCGCAAAATATCGGCGCCCGAGCATTCCAACTTCATTTGGGATGCGTGAGCCACCGCGGTCCCTTGGCCGAGCAGTTCGCCGAGGTTCCCCAGTTTCCCCTCGGCGGAAGCCTCTTCGGATGGAGGTCGCTGCGCACGCGCTTCAACTTGAGCCGCCATCTGCGCCATCATCGGGTGCAAGTCGCCCACGCCTTCGATTTCTACGCTAATCTCACGCTGATCCCCGCCGCTCGTTTCGCCCGCGTGCCCGTCGTCATCGGAAGCCATCGCCAACTCGGAGACCTGATGACCCCCGCGCAATTCCGCGCACAGGCCGCCGCTTTTCGCTGGTGCGACGCCGTGGTGTGTAATTCGCAAGCCGCCGCCGATCGCCTCATCGCCACCGGCCTAGCGCGCGACAAAGTCGCAGTCATCGGAAACGCCCTGCCGGCCGGGGCTTTCACCGCAGTGCCCGCAGCCCTGCCGAAGCGCCCTGGTGTCGTTCGCGTCGGCATGGTCGCGCGCATGAATCATGGTTACAAGAACCACTTGGGGTTTCTGCGCATTGCCGCAGAGGTCCGTAAGTGCATGCCTAATGCTGAATTTGTTCTCGTTGGCGATGGCCCGCTGCGCCGGGAACTGGAGAGCGAAGCGTCGAGCCTCGGCCTCGGCGCCTCCGCGATTTTTCTCGGTGATCGCCAGGATATGCCCGCCGTCCTCGCCTCACTCGATATCGCCGTCCTCACTTCCGATTCCGAAAGCTTATCGAACGTCATTCTCGAAGCCATGGCCGCTGGTTTGCCCGTAGTCGCCTTTAGTGTTGGCGGCAACTCCGAGTTAGTTAACGGCCAGCGCGGAGCGCTCGTGGCTGCGGGAGATGAAAACGCCTTCGCAGACGCGATCCACCGTCTTCTTTCCGACGCCAAGCTGCGCGAACATCAAGGCAACAACGCCCGCCGCTTCGCGGAAGAAAACTTCAGTCTTGGTCGCGTGCGCCGCCGCTACGAAGATCTCTACCGCACTCTTCTCGAAAAGAAAGGCCGGCGAAAGCCCATCGCATGAGCCCGCCGCCCAATCCGCAGACGCCCCAGCTGAAGGTCTCCATCGTCGCGCCCAGCCTGCGTTATGTCGGCGGACAATCCGTCCAAGCCGATTTGCTCCAGCGGCTATGGCAGCACGATCCCACCGTCGCCGTCAGCTTTCTCGCTGTCGATCCGCCGTTGCCCCGCGCCCTCGCTTGGGCGGAACGCATTCCCGGCCTGCGCACAGTTTTGCGCGAGCCGATCTACTTCTGGCGCCTCTGGCGCGGCCTCAAAGACGTCGACGTGGCCCACATCTTTTCCGCGTCCTACTGGTCGTTCCTGCTCGCGCCTGCGCCCGCCTGGTTTTTCGCAAAACTGCGCGGCTGCAAGAGCCTGATCAACTACCGCAGTGGCGAAGCCCGCGACCACCTCCAGCGCTTCCGCTCGGCCGCGTTCGTTCTCTCTCGCGTCGATAAGATTGTCGTTCCCTCCGGCTACCTCGTCGCTGTCTTCCGCGAATTCGGATTGCCGGCAGCGGTCGTGCCAAACATTGTCGATCTCGCTCAGTTCCGCTATCGCGAGCGTACTCCGCTGCGCCCGCACCTGGTCTGCACCCGCGGATTCTCCACTTACTACAGCGTGGATGTCGTGGTCCGTGCATTCGCCGAAGTAAAAAAAGAATTTCCCGAAGCGCAGCTCGATCTGGTAGGCGGCGGCCCGCTCGAATCCGATATTCGCAAGCTGGTTGCGGACTTGAATCTCACCGGAGTCAACTTCACAGGCGTCGCATCGCACGAGGAAATCGGCAAGTATTACGAGCAGGCTGACATCTTCATCAACTCCTCGTGGCTCGACAATATGCCGGTGTCGATCATCGAAGCCTTTGCGTCGGGAACTCCCGTGGTCACCACCTCGCCCGAGTGCATGCCCTATCTGGTCGAGCACGAGCGCACCGGACTGCTCTCACCCGTGGGCGACGAAAAAGCCCTCGCCGCAAATGTCATCCGTTTGTTGCGCGACCCCGATCTCGCCGCTCGCCTCGCGCACAACGCCCATCAGGAAGCGCGAAACTACTCCTGGGAAGCCGTCCGCGAACAATGGCTCAACACCTATCGTGGATTAGTGTAGAGCTCGTGTGGGGACGGGCGCCCTCGCCGGTCCAGGCCGAGCGCAGCTCGGCAGCTGCCTGTGGTCACGGCTACTCTCGATTCGCCCTAAAGAATCCGCGGAAGCAGCCCACTCCGCTCACGCGGCTTTCTTTGTGAGTGGCCAAACCGTCGTCACTACCAGCGCCACCGCAATTCCCAGCGACACCTCCAGGAACCGGTCCCATCCAACAATCCAAGGAGCGCGCCCCCGCGGAATCAGCAAAATAATACTTAACGTGATTCCGGCAAACCGGTAAGCGGTGCCCACGCGCAATAACCACGCCAGCACCCCGCACGAAAGAATCCCCAAGCCATAGACCACCGCACTTGGACGGAAGAACGAGGCCAGCGTCGCGCCCATCACCGCCCCCAGCGCCGTCCCCACAAATCGCTGCCACCCCAGCGTTCGGGGAGGAATCGTGGATTGAATGATAACGATCGTCGAGATCGGCGCCCAATAATATTCCGGCAGCTTCAACAGACGCGCGAGCAGCATGGCTGCGACCGCCGCAAGAGCGGTTCGCAGCGAGTCCAAAATAGATTCCCAACTGACCCTGGAAATAAATATTCCTCTCCCCATCAACCCCTCCGAACCCGCGAAGAGCCGCTATTGTATCGCTCGTGGAGAGACGGGCGTCCTCGCGAAGGGTCCCAGCCGAGCGCGTGTAGCGCGGACACTCCTGTCCGCGCCACCGCAAGCTGATTCGCCTCAACCACTGCCTAATCGCAATCGTTGCCCTTGACACTCCGTGTTATTATTTTCCCCGTACCTCGCGGGACCCGCGCGCCGATCTCAATAGCGCGTCACCGACAATGAGGGCCCCTACCTACGTCCTTCCTCGCAAGGGTCGTGGATGGAGGAGATGCGAGCACACCGGAGGTGTGCGCCATCGTCCTTCATGACACACACCGTCCGGAATCAATTCACGATCCAATTTACGAAAAGAGGAGAACCCATGCAGATCAAGAAGCTCACGCCCAATCTAGTAGTCCGCAACGTCGAAGCCAGCCTGAAGTTCTATCGCGAGGTCCTCGGCCTCGAAAAAGCGATTAACGTGCCCGAGCAGTCGCCCTACGTCTTCGCCTCGGTCTCGAACGGGACGGTAGAAATCTTCTTCAACGACCAGAAGACCGTGGCCGCCGAATATCCCAAACTAGCAGCAAAAATCGGCGCCAGCCTGACTCTCTACATGGAGGTGGACAGACTTCAATCCGTCCTTGATCGAGTCCAGAAGGCGGGAGCGAAAATCTCCATGCCCGTAACCGACCAGTTCTACGGCATGAAAGAATTCGCCTTCGAAGACGGGGATGGATACACCATCACCATCGCGCAGAAGGCGGGGTAGCGGATGGCAACTTCAAACTCTTCTGCCGCGATTAGACTTTGATCCCGGTACCAGGCTAGTGCTGACAGATATTCCTGCTCCGCCGAGGGATAGACACGGAGCGGCTTACTTTCCATCGAGCAGGGCGCGTCCCTTTTGCTGGACTGATTCCCAGGAGACAGTTTTTACCTGACTGGACTGAACTTCGTGGGACCGGCGAGCGATTTCCTCTTGCCAGGCAGCGTCGGATCCTGGATTGCTTCCAAGCTGGGAATCAAATTTCCTGCTAGCTCGGCCCGCTCCTTGTCGGGAAGCGTTAGAGTTTCTTGCAGAAGCTCTTGGGCGTCATGAGTCATAGAGGAATTATATCCAATAAAAAGCCCCGCCCTGCGCCGTGGCTTTGCGCGGGCTGGGGTGCCTGCGCCACACAATTCAGCTCGGAGCTGCGGGGAGTCCCACCCTAACGCACAGAACGCGCTAGGATGGGGCACCCGGCATCAACGGGCCCGCCCAAGCGGAGCTTGGACGGGGCACCCTCCGGACGTTCAAATGACTACGATAAGGTGGGCCACGATAAGGTGGGCCACCCGCCCCCAAAACAAAAAGGCCCCGCTCTTGCGAGCGGGGCCTTTGATCCAACTGATAGCTGACAGCTGAGAGCTGACAGCTAACTCAGTACATGTCGCCCATGCCGCCGCCGCCGTGGCCGCCCGGCATCGGAGCATTCTTCTTTTCTTCCGGGATCTCCGCTACCAGCGCTTCGGTCGTCAGCATCAGCGCCGCGATCGAGCCCGCGTTGGTTAGTGCGGTGCGCACTACCTTGGTCGGATCGAGCACGCCCGCCTTTACCAGGTCTTCATACTCGCTGGTCAGAGCATTGAAGCCATAGTTCTGGTCCTTGGAATCGTTGATCTTGCCCAGGACGATTGCGCCTTCTTCGCCCGCGTTCTCGGCGATCTGGCGCAACGGCTCCACCAGGGCGCGCTTCACGATGTTGACGCCGATCTGCTCGTCACCTTCGACCTTGAGCTTATCGAGCGCTTGAACGCAACGCGCCAGGGCCACGCCGCCGCCGGGGACAATGCCTTCCTCGACCGCCGCACGGGTTGCGTGCATGGCGTCTTCCACACGCGCCTTCTTCTCTTTCATTTCGGTTTCGGTCGCGGCTCCTACTTTGATCACTGCCACGCCGCCTACCAGCTTCGCCAGCCGCTCCTGCAATTTCTCGCGGTCGTAGTCGCTGGTGGTCTTATCGATCTGGCTTCGAATTTCTTTCACGCGGCCCTGCACATCACCCGGCTTGCCTTTGCCTTCGACGATGGTGGTGTTGTCCTTGTCGATGGTGATTTTCTTGGCTTGTCCGAGATCGGCCACCTGCACGTTCTCCAGCTTGATGCCCAGATCTTCCGTGATGGCCTTGCCGCCGGTCAAAATCGCGATGTCCTGCAGCATAGCCTTGCGGCGATCGCCGAAGCCCGGAGCCTTGACGGCCGAGACTTGCAGCGTGCCACGAAGTTTGTTCACGACCAGAGTCGCAAGCGCTTCACCTTCCACGTCCTCGGCGATGATCAGGAGCGGCTTGCCGCCCTTGGCGATCTGCTCCAGCAGTGGCAGCAGGTCTTTCATCGAGCTGATCTTCTTTTCGTGGATCAGGATGTAAGCGTTCTCCTGCACCGACTCCATGCGCTCGGGGTCAGTGACGAAGTAAGGAGACAAATAGCCGCGATCGAACTGCATGCCTTCGACCACGTCGAGCTGCGTCTCCAGCGTCTTCGACTCTTCTACGGTGATGACGCCATCCTTGCCGACCTTCTTCATTGCTTCGGCAATGATCTTTCCGATGGTCTCGTCGTTGTTCGCCGAGATCGTGCCCACCTGCGCAATCATCTCGCCGGTGACGGTCCTGGAGAACTTGTCGAGTTCGCCTTTTTCGTGGTTGCCATCCTTGTCGAGCTTGCCGGTGATGAGCACGACGGCTTTCTCGATGCCGCGCTTCATGGCCATGGGATTGGCGCCAGCGGCTACGGTCTTTACGCCTTCGCGATAAATCGCCTGTGCGAGAACCGTTGCGGTTGTGGTGCCATCGCCGGCGACATCGCTCGTCTTGCTGGCGACTTCGCGGACCATCTGGGCGCCCATGTTCTCGAGGTTGTCTTGCAATTCAATTTCTTTGGCTACGGTTACCCCGTCTTTGGTGATGGTGGGCGCACCGAATTTCTTTTCGATTACTACGTTGCGGCCTTTGGGGCCAAGAGTAACCTTCACAGCGTCAGCCAGTAGGTTGACGCCGCGGAGAATGGCCTGTCGCGACTCTTCTCCGTGAACAATTTGCTTTGCCATAGTTTTTAGCTCCTAATGATGTTTTGGTGCAGGCGGTGCCTGCGAAAAGTTAAGGCTGCGAAGCTACGAGCTTCGAGCCACAAGCAATCTTTTGTAGAATCCTGCAGCAGCAGCGGTGGAGGTCAGGAAAGCAGGTCCTTCGCTTCGCTCAGGATGACAATCGATTGTTTATTTGCGAGAGCCTGCCAGTTCCTTCTTGGAGGCGCCGCTGAGAATGCCGAGGACTTCTTCCTCGCGCATGATGATGAAGTCTTCACCGTCGATTTTGATCTCGGTGCCGGAATACTTGCCGAACAGAATGCGGTCGCCTTCCTTCACATCGAGCGGCCGAACCTTGCCTTCTTCGCTGATCTTGCCTTTGCCGGCGGAGATGACTTCTCCCTCCATCGGCTTGTCTTTCGCGGAGTCGGGAATGATGATCCCGCCGCGGGTGGTATCGGCTTCTTCTACCCGACGGACCAGGATGCGGTCATGCAGCGGGGTGAATTTGGTTGCCATAGTTGCGTACTCCTTTCAAGAGTGGTTTTTTAAATGGGTTGAATTCGAATTTTCGCAATTGACCCGAGAACCGGGAGTGTTAGCACTTGAACGCCACGAGTGCTAATTATAGGAATGTGAGTAGGTGGTTGTCAAGCGGTGCAGTAGGATTAGCAATACATCCATTATAATCAATGACATAACAGGTTGGCCAGGTGGCCCAGCCTTTCGGGCACAACCACGCAGCGGGTGAGTGGAGTCTGATCGCACAATGGGACCGGCGGCGGAGTGGTCCGGCCGACCAAACTTCTGGGCCAACCTATCGGGCCGCAGCCGGGGCGAGAGGCTTTATGGCCTCGAGTTCCTTGGCATACTTCTCCTTGACCTGATGAACCGCAAAGGCATCCTGCAAATTCAGCCAGAACTGCTCGGAAGTTCCGAAATATTTGGCTAGCCGAGCGGCCATCTCGGGAGTAATTCCCCGCTTCTCCCGAACAATGTCGTTGACGGTCGGAGGAGAAACGCGAAGCTCCACCGACAACCGGTAAGCGGAGATGTTCATAGGCTCCAGAAATTCCTCCCGAAGAATTTCTCCCGGATGTACCGCCCACCCCGCTTGACCCTCATTCTTGATACTCACGATTTGCTCTCCTGTTGCGGGTCATCCGACCCTGATGTGCCACCCACTGGATTCAGTGGTAATCCGTTATCTCTACGTCGTAGGCATCGCCATCCCGCCACACGAAGCACACGCGGAACTGGTCGTTGATGGCAATACTGTGCCGGCCTTCCCGGTCATGGCGCAACTCTTCCAGCCGGTTGCCGGGAGGAATTCGCAAATCCTCCACTCTGGTGGCTGAGTTGAGCATGGCCAGTTTCTTCCGGGAGGCTTTTCGCAGGTTCGCCGGGGGCATTCTCTGGCTCTTTCCCGTGTCCCAGAACTCTTTCGTGCTCTTGTCTGCGAAAGTCTTAATCAACGAACAGAGTTTAATTAGTGTCGTTAATAATGTCAAGCATTAAAGGGGGGACTGGCCCGCTTTTTTCGTGACCAGCACACCTGCGGAGTTTTGTCCCGAGCGTGCCCAGCCCTTTCGCGCTCTTTTGCGAAGGCAGGGCTGTTTTCCTCCAACATAGCGGAAAACGCAGAGAAAGAAGTAGTCTCGCTCTCAAGCCCACAGCTTCGCGTCGTCCCAGCGGGCGAGGGCACCCGCCCCTCCACGAACCGGTTTCGCCGACGGCCGAGAGCTGACAGCTTCCCCCATTGCCAACTCGCCCAACTCCCGGCAGACTTGCCAGCCCTCCGTCAAGTTTTGGCCGCCGCGGACGCGACCAATGCTGCAAACAGTGAGTTTCAGACCCGAAATGGAACGGCAGTCGCCATGCAATCACTCACTATGGGCATCAACTTCCGCACGGGCGGTTCGGCCAGCCACGAGATTCAAAATATTGATGCGTGTCAATGGCTGCTCGGCACCCGACGCACGCGTTGCTGCGAGGAGATGGAGGAGCGCCCATGAGCATGTCCGGCTTGCGCTGCGTTGAAAGTTGTCTTAATTGCCATCTGCGTTCCAGCAATTTTTTCTGCGGCCTCGCGCAGGAGTCGATCGAGGCTTTCAACAAAATTAAACACGCCGCTGTTTTTCCTGAACACGCGGTGGTTCTTGTCGAGGGACAAAGTCCTTGGGGAATTTTTATCCTCTGTCAGGGACGGGTTAAGCTTTCCACCACCTCGCGCGAAGGCAAAACGTTAATTGTGCGTATCGCGGAAGCCGGTGAAGTTCTGGGCTTGCACGCGGTGGTTACCGGCGGGCGCTACGAGTTGACGGTCGAAACCATGCAGCCCTGCCAACTGAACTTCGTAGGGCGCGAAGACATGCTTCACTTCCTCAACACACATACTGACGCTTCTCTCCATGCCATTCAGCATCTTGCCCGAGACTGTTCCGACTCTTATGGCGTGGTGCGCACGATCGGGTTGTCACACTCGGTGTCGGAGAGGTTCGCCAGATTCCTGCTCGAAACCGCCGCCGATGGCGAGGTCAGCAACGGAAAGGTGCGCGTCCGGCTGGCCATGACCCATGAAGAAATCTCGCAACTCATCGGCACCAGCCGCGAAACCATCACCCGGCTGCTGTCGGAATTCAGGAAAAATGCGATGGCGGAACTGAAGGGCTCGACCTTGATTATCCATAACCGCCCCGCCCTGAAGAACCTGGTCAGGGCTTAGCAGGTTGCGGAAACCTCAAGTTTCGTATCAGGGCGTCGCTTCAGCGATGCCGTAAATTCTTTGACACGAGATGCCCCTTTAGGGGCTGTGCGCCAAAAACCGAGTTTTCCGCAATCTGTTGAGCCGCTGAGGGCACGGCTCTGGACCAGGAATTACTCTTTCCTCAGGTTGTTCAGCACTGCGATAACCGGCTTGTTTTCAGGCTCCGGCTTTAGAGGCTGCACTCTCGCATCACCGGGCGCGGATCGGCTTGCGGCGATTCTGCATCTTGTCAGTCTGCATTATGCTCCGGGTGTATCATGTTCCTGTATGAAACCAGTGCTCGTGCCCGGTAACAGGGAGGGCAAAAGGCTCGACCATGCCGTCCATAAAATGCGGGACGAGAGGCGAAGTGGAAGCAGGCACGCAGTCGGAACAAGCGGGCTAAGAAGGACCGACTGACCAATCTAGCGTTTGGGAGGCTTTATGTTTGAGGGACTGTTTCAGCCTATGCACCTGATGATCCTGCTGATTATGCAGCTGATGGTTGCGGGTGGGCTGTTCCTGGGGTTTCAAGTGCTTAGGCGTCCTAGTTCGAAACTCAAATAGGGCCGTGATTTCTTTGAACCGCTAGATCGCCTTAATGTTGCGGGTTCCATCTTGTTAACTCTGTTGTTACCCTGATTAGTGTTGCTGTTTACAAGCCCGATTCGCGAACGCCTCTTCCATCCCGTTGCCCTGGTTGCGTTCGCGCTGGTTTCGCTGGCCGCGAACTTATCGGCTGCAACTGCCGCACGCTGGATTGTCGGCAACCAACCCACTCGCCTGGTCAACGGAACGCCGGTGCTTTTTCGCGTCACCACGCCGACGCTGATGCGAACCCTTTCGGGGAATTGGCTCGGCCACGAAATCGCGTTCAGCTTCGACGCGGGCCACAAATCGTGGTTCGCGCTCGCCGGGATTAGTCTGGAAACTAAGCCGGGAGCTTATCCTATTCGCCTTCACGCCGAAACCTCGGACGGAGAAGCGATCTCATTCGAAAAGGAAATCAGGGTGGAACGACAGCGCTATCCCCGCGTGTTGCTGAAGGTTCCCGGACGCTACACCGCTCCCAGCGTCGAAGAGCAGCGCCAGATCGAACAGGACAAGCAGACAAAAGCGGAGGCGTTCAAAACCCTCAGCCCCGGCCGCGAATGGGAAGGGTCGTTTGCGGCTCCGGTGAACGCCGAGATCTCCGATGTGTTCGGAGTCGAGCGCGTGTTCAATGGTTCCGTCCAGAGCACGCATCAGGGGCTCGATTTCCGCGTGTCCAGTGGAACTTCGGTCGCAGCCGTGAATAGCGGACGCATTATCCTGGCGCGGGCGCTGTTCTTTGAAGGGAATTGTGTGGTGATCGACCATGGGCAGGGACTGCTGACGCTCTATCTTCATTTGTCGAAGTTCTTAGTCAATGAAGGCGATGATGTGGAAAAAGGGCAGGCGATCGGACTGAGCGGCGGCACGGGACGCGCCACTGGGCCGCATTTGCATCTGGCCGTGCGCTGGCAGGGAGTGTATTTGGATCCGCAGGTGCTGTTGCAATTGAAATTGCCGTGAGGGGATTTCCGGAGAAGTCTCTACTGTGCCGTCGCGTAAGTTCGCGGAGAGAAATTCAGGTTGTCATCTTGACCCTGAGCGGAGCCGAAGGGGAAAGACCCATGCATTGAGGTGGACTCAAATGCAGAGGTCCTTCGCTTCGCTCAGGATGACAGCGTGTGGGTGGTGCAGAAGCTTGAAGCCAAGAGCTAAGAGCCTAGTACCCGGAAGCCAGCAGCGCATCTTCCACGTCCAATACGCCATCTCGAAAGGTGACGCTTCTTCCCGAGATCGCGGGAATGCGGTCGCCGGGAACAATGATTCCAACTAGGTTCAGCGGATCTGCTGCTGCGATGACGACGCGCTCGCCCTGCATATTCTGTGGCGGCTTGCGGTGGGCGCGCAAGGATTCGACTGCCACCGGAAGCGCGAACTGCTCTCCCAGAAATCCATCGACGAATCGGCCGCCGCGCACCTCGCCGCGATCTTCGAGACGGCGGTAGCCGATCTGCAATTCACGCCAGCGGGGCAGATTGCTTTCGCGTACCAGCAGGTCGCGGAAGACCACGCCATAGCGCCGCAACAACATCCAGCAGCAAGATTCGACGCTGCGGTCGCGATCGGCGCCTTCGGTGTGCAATAGCGACCAGCGTCCCGGCGCATGGCGCGGCCGGCGGGCTTTTCCGAGCCCGCTTCCCGACGTGCTTTTCGGTGTCACCAGCGCGCGCAGGTTTTCGAATCCGTCGGCGGTCACGAGGCCCGCAGCAACCAGTTCCCACAGTCCGGTTTCGATTTCCGCTTTGAGCCGGCCCGTCGCCCGCACCATGTCGGGAAAAAACAGCGCACCTCGCTGCTTCAAAAGTTCGAGCAACGCCTGCGCCACCGGGCTTAAGAATGACGTAGAAGAATCCTCCGCCCCCGGGTGATGGGCTCGCATCCAATCAGCGTCTTCGCGTACAAAGAATGCAATGGGCGCGACTCGCGTCGGAATAACTCGCCGCCGTGTCTCCTCGCTTCCCGTCGCTTCAAGAGTGGCGGGATGCGGCGACAGGCGGCCCCATCCGACCGCGCCTGTCAGGCACAGCTGGTCGAGGTGCGCGGGATCGTAGTCGGAGATTCTGCGTGCCAGCACAAACCGTTCCCACGCGCTCGCCGGAATCTCGAACCCCTGCAGTTGCCGGACAACTTCAAGAGTCCCATGCTCGCCCCGCAGCTGCGTGCCGGGAGTTATATGCTGCCAACGCAAAAGCCAGTTCATGAACTGCGATGCGGTGACCGGGGCAATTTGCTTGCGCAAGGTTGCGACCGTCAGGCGATGAATGCGAGCCAGCAGACGGCGCTCGCACCACTCTGTCTCGTGTCCGTGCGGAGCGGATGCCGCTGCGCGCGAATCCGCGGGGCGGAACTTGCCGCGCAGAATTGCTCCGCTGGCTTCCATGCGGAGTAACGCCTTTTCGATCTCGGATGCCGGCAGTCCCAGCAACTCGCCAATTTCCGACGCGGTGGTGGGACCGAGATGTGCGATCCATCCCTGCACCGCGGTCAACACGGCATCGTCGAAATTCAGCGCCTGTGCGGCGGAGCTCCGCCCCGCCGAGACGGGGCAAAGCCCCGTCCCCACACGATGCATTGCCTGGAACGATTCGACTCGCTCGGCGGCTACCCAATAACGGTGTCCCGCGACTTCCGTTACGAAGGCGCGGTTCTCGAGTTGCAGGCGCTCAAAGAATCCAATCCATCCGGCGGTGAGCTGCGGTTCGGTTTCCTGAGAACTGAGAACTGGGAACTGAGAACTGTTTCTCTCCGGCACCATCACCAGCGTATGCAGCACATCGTGCAGTTCGTCCGCGTCGCGCACATCGGGCCACGCCTCCTGCTGCACCTGCGCGATGGCCGAGGGATCGAGCGCGCCGATTTCTTCCAGGACGGATGCCGGCAATACCCGCCGCATTTCAACTGCTCGCGCCCGGCGCTCCTCTAGCGGCGCATCATCAAGGTAGGCGTAGGGATTCGCATTGAGAATTTCGTGCGAGAACTGCGACGGCACCGGAGTGTCGACCGCCAGGCAACGAATCCGTCCCTGCTCGATGCCGCGCAACACCTCGCTGAGGCCGTCGATATCCAGTGCCTCGGTGAGCACGTCCTTCATCACCTCACGCACCAGCGGGTGGTCGGGAATCTTGATGTCGCCCTCGATATTTTCCTGGCAAGCGGCTACATCGGGAAAAACCGAAGCCAACAAATCGTCGGAGCGCATGCGCTGAATCTGCGGCGGAACTTTTTTGCCGCCTTGAAAACGCAGCAGAGCCAGGGCGCGAGTTGCATCCCAACGCCAGCGCGTTTGAAAGATCGGAGAAGCGAGCGCCGCCTGCTCTAAGATCGGCGGCATGCTCTCCGAAGCCAGGAACTGAAAAACATCCGCCAGCGGAAAGCTATGCTGCTCGGCGAGCGCAATGTTCAAGCCGTTGTCAGTGGCCGCCGCCTGCAGTTCGAAATTGAAGCCGCGGCAGAAGCGCTTGCGCAGCGCCAAGCCCCAAGCTTTATTGATGCGCCCGCCAAAGGGCGCGTGGATGATCAGCTGCATCCCGCCGCCCTCGTCAAAGAATCGTTCCGCGATGATCGTCGTCTGCGTCGGCACATCGCCCAGCACGGCGCGCCCTTCGAGCGTGTACCGAATCAGTTGCTCGGCGCCGGAAAGGTCAAGCCCACATTCCTCTCGGAGCCAACTCACGGCGTCAGCAACTACCGGCAGGTTCCGCCAGCCTTCCACGGGCACCACGCCGAGCAAGCGGTCGCTGATTTCTTTGCGCAATTCGCCCAGTTGCTGCGAGAGTTCGGCGGTGCGCGCGGGAGCTTCGCCGCGCCAGAACGGCACGCTGGGCGGGGAGCCGTGCGCATCTTCGACCAACATGCGCGACGTCCTCGCTTCCACCCGCCGTATGCGCCATGAAGTGTTGCCGAGCAGCATGATGTCTCCCGCCATGCTCTCGACGGCGAAGTCTTCATCAACGGTGCCGACGTTAGCGCCATCGGGTTCGGCGACTACGCTGAACAGGGCGTTGTCGGGAATCGTGCCGCCGCTGGTGATCGCCGCCAGGCGCGCGCCACGCCGCGCGCGCAGCTTGCGGTTGATGCGGTCGTGATGCAGGTAAGCGCCGTAACGGCCTCGTTGCGAGGCGATGCCTTCCGACAGCATCGTCACGACTTCGTCGAACGTTTCGCGCGTAAGGTTGCGGTAGGGATAGGCTCGCTTTACCAGCGCGAATAACTCGTCTTCGTCCCATCCGTCCTTTGTAGCGCCGGCGTTTTCGCCGTCTGTGGCGCCAGGTTCATTCCTGTCTGACTGGTGGGAGCGTGACGTCCCCAGTGCCTGCCCCGAGCTTGCCGAGGGGACAGCCGCCGGGACGGCGGCGCTGCGAGAGGCGGCGCAACACGCGACGATCTGCTGCGCCAGCACATCGAGCGAAGCTTCGGGAAAAATCAGGCGGTCGAGTTCGCCCAAACGAATCGCCCGCACCAGCACGGCGCATTCCGCGAGATCGTCGCGCGTGGTGACAAAGAATCGTCCTTTGGGAACCGCGCCCCGCCAGTGGCCCGACCGCCCCACGCGCTGCAAAGCGACCGCAATCGAACGCGGCGAACTGATGTGACACACCAGGTCGACCGTTCCGATGTCAATGCCAAGTTCGAGCGAAGCGGTCGCGACCAGCACCTTTATCTGGCCTTCTTTGAGCTTGCGCTCGGCCTCCAGACGCAGCTTGCGCGACAAACTGCCGTGATGCGCCGCCACATTTTCCTCACCCAGCCGCTCACCCAGTTGATGGGCTATGCGCTCGGCTAAGCGCCGTGTGTTTACGAAGACCAGAGTCGAGCGGTGCGCATTCACCAGTTGCCTGATGCGCTCGTAAATCTCGTCCCACATCTCGTTCGACGCAACCGGGCCCAGTTCAGAAGACGGAACCTCGACGCCAAGATCGAGCGTGCGCTTGTGGCCAACGTTGACGATCACGGGAATCGCCCGCGGCGCTTGAGGATTAGAGCTGCCGGCGAGGAAATGCGCAACTTCTTCAATCGGCTTCTGCGTCGCAGACAACCCGATGCGCACCGGCGGGCGCTCGGTCAGCGCTTCCAGTCGCTCCAGCGAAAGCGCGAGATGCACGCCGCGCTTGTCGTCGGCCACGGCGTGAATTTCGTCCACAATCACGGTTTCGACATCGCGCAAGATGGCGCGGCTCTTCTCCGCCGTCAGCAGGATGTAGAGCGACTCGGGCGTGGTAACTAGAATATGCGGCGGACGCTTCAGCATAAGCCGCCGGTCTTTCATCAAAGTGTCGCCCGTGCGCACGGCGGTGCGAATCTCCGGCATCAGCAGCCCGCGCTCGCTGGCCATCTGCAGAATTTCTCCCAGCGGGACTTCAAGATTTTTCTGGATGTCGTTGCCGAGCGCCTTGAGCGGGGACACATAGAGAACTTCGGTGCGGTCGCGCAGTTCGCCCGCTAGAGCTTTGCAGACGAGGTGGTTAATGCAGGCGAGGAAAGCGGCGAGCGTCTTGCCCGACCCGGTCGGAGCCGAGATCAGCGTGGTGTGGCCGGCGAGGATGTGAGGCCAGCCCTGCTCCTGCGGTTCGGTCGGCGTGGAAAAATGCGCAGTGAACCACTCCTGAACCAGCGGATGAGCCCAGGCGAGCGATGGGGAGACGGCGGACGGCATGGGATTGATTGTAGCGGGAAATTGTGCTTTCGTAAAATGTTCGCCTCCGACTTGCTTCCAAATGAGTTCCCTTAAGCTTCGCGAGATGTTCGGGATTCGCCAAATTGCCTGCCTGAGTAAAAGGGCTCGGGAATGGTCAATGATACATTCGCGCCCAGCTGGCCATTTGTGAAATGAAAATCCTTAGCCGGGTCATGAATGGGCCTGCAGGTGCTAATTTAGGCCATATGAATGAGGACATTTTTATTGTGGTCCGCTCGAAAGGGCAAATGGTGATTCCGGCCGCCTTGCGCGAGAAGCTGGGGATCAGGTCCGGGACCCGCATTGCCATCCACAGCGAGGGGAACCAGTTGATTCTGCGACCCATCAACGATGAGTTCATTCGCAGCCTTAGGGGCCGTCTCAAGGGCAAGGGCTCGATGGCAAAAGCCCGCGAACGTGAACACAAGCGCGAGGATCGAGCTAGGGATCGAAAGCTACAAGCTAGGTATCGATAACTGGTCGCCGCAAATCAAACGCTAGAGTGCAACCGCACCGGCAGCACCGACGCGTAGCTCTGGAAATCCCGGTCGGTGGTGAGAATGGCCCAGCCGCGGCGGTGGGCGGCGGCGCAGATCAGGAAATCGACGGGTGATCCGGCAATGCCACGGCTACGGCATCGGTTGCTCATGCGGGCAGCGTCCTCGTAATCCTCTGCTTCGAGCGATGGCTCGCGAAAGGCTCGTAAATAGTCGCGGATCTTTTTGAATTGAGTTTCCTCGCGGATCCCGGAGAGTAACTCTTGGCGGATCGGTCCAACCATTTGCACGCGTCCTTCGCGAATCAATTCGGCCAGGGCGCTGGCCAGAACCTGTTGTGATCTGCTGAGATGCTCGGGGCGCCGCCGCAGCACCAGCGACCAGACCGGGGTATCCACTAGCACCATCATGGCCGCGATTGTCCACGCGCACGGCGGGAACTCCGCCGCCGTTCCGCCTTGTAGTCGTAGGCGGGATCGAAGGTGACGGTGCCAAAGGCATCCAATATCCTCATCTGCTTGCGCCGTTGGACATACTCATCCAGAGCGGCGTTTACCGCTTCTTTCTTGGTCTTGTGCTTCCCGGCCCGCCGGGCGGCTTCGATGAGGCGGTCGTCCAAGGCGAGGTTGCTGGGCATGTGTATAGTATTACACATCTTTATGTGTGAGTAAACGCAGAAATCGCAGGCAGAAATGGGCGGCGGCCCGGTCAACGGCTGCGGAGCTTCGCTCCGCTGGACGGGCGAGGGCGCCCGTCCCCACACGAGCATCCCCACACGAGGCAGGCTGCAGCCTGCTAGAATCGCGGCGATGCCCAAATCATCCGCTGCTGCTCGCGCCCGCAAAATTAAACTCATTCTTTTCGACGTCGACGGGGTTCTTACCGACGGCAAAATCTGGATCTTCCCGGCGCCTTCTGGAGGTCAGCAATTTGGAGTTCAGCAAAGCGTGCTCGAACGGTCCGCTCAGTCTGGCGGACAGGCCGGCTCCGGGTTCCAGAGCACCAGCCTGATCGAAGCCAAGGGCTTCCACGCCCACGACGGCACCGCCATTATGCTGGCCCGCTTGGCGGGCATCAAGAGCGGGATCATCACCAAACGCATCTCCGAAACCGTTGCCCTGCGGGCGCGTGATTTGAAGATGGATCACGTATACCAGGGCATTCAGGACAAGGCGTCGGTGTTTGCGCAAATTCTGGAAAAAGACGGAATCACTGCCGCCGAGGCCGCTTTCGTTGGCGATGACGTGATCGATCTGCCGGCGATGCGCAAGTGCGGCTTGGCGATCGCGGTGAAAAACGCGCGCCCCGAGGTCAAAGCCGAAGCCCACTGGGTTGCGTCCCACGCCGGCGGCGAGGGCGCTGCCCGCGACGCAATAGAGTACATCCTGAAAGCACAGGGCAAATGGAAGCGGGCGGTCAACGAGTACATCTCAGGAAGGCGCGGCTAGTACCGAGTGGACTTAGATCTTAGCACTTGGCCTTTTCTCAAGATCAAAGATCCGAGCGTCGACTGGCCGGGAATTTCTCCTCTTGCGGATCAGCCACAGGATCACTGCCACTCCAATCCCCAGAAGAAATGCTCCGATTAGGAATCCCTTCGCGATGGGTACGCTGACGAATCCCATCACAAAGAACGCGACTGCAACTAGGATTCCAGCTGACTCCGCGTCCACCTTCATCACCCGAAACGGTCCGGGGTGGGGTTTGGGACTCCATGCCTGCATGAGCTAATTATCCTCCCGATTTAGGACAAAATTCAGTGATATTGCGTACGCAGTCGATTTTGGAAGCACGGTGAGCTAGAGGTTGGAATTGTGGCGCTCAAAACCCCCGGTTCAGCGCCCTGGGACGACAACCCACCGGTTGCTTGCTTGGGGCGTGCTCGGGTTAGCAACCGGTGGGTGTTGTTCTCCCTACTCACCCTGTTGTTTTCAGGAGCGTAATTCTGGTAACCCCGCTTCTGCGAGAAAGTTTCGAAGCTTTTCCAATATTCGCGCTTTTTCTAACTCATTTCCTGCCAATAAGTTATCCGCTACCTAATCGGGGATGGCCAGTGTCTTCGACGCCATCAGTTCCGCGAAGCGGGGGTCTTTGCGCAGGGTGCTGAACTCCTCGTCCTTGTATACATTCTTGATGTCCTTGTAACCCTCTTCCATCGCCTTCTTCAGATAGTGCAACGAGCGCTCTGGCGAGCCGGTCCTGGCATATAGCTTGGCGAGGACGTAATCGTAGTGGGCCAGGTCTTCGGGAGATGAAAGCTGGGCCAGAACTCCAGCGCGCGAGGTTCGCTCGAAGATCTCGGGATCAAGCTCCATCGCCTTGGAATAGCTTTGTATGGCTTTGTCGAACTGTTTCTTGCCGAAATACGCCGCGCCCATGTTGCTGTAGTAGGAGGCTGCGTCGCCGTTCAACGAGATCGCTTTCTCGTAGTGCTTGATGGCGGCGTTGTAGCTGTGCGCCTGGTAGTCAATGACGCCGAGATTGTTGTAAGCCTCGGCATATTTACGATCGGCCCGGATGGCGCGCTCGAAACTCTTTTTGGCTTCCTTGTAGCGCTGCATCATGAGTTGGCAGATCCCGATTTTGTTGAACACGGATGCTTTCCCCGGCGCGCCTTTCAGGGCGGCTTGGTAGAAGTCCATCGCGTCGAGATAGTTCTTATCCTCGCGTAGTTCGTCGCCACGTTTTTCCAGTTCCTCGGGCGATGCCCCGGGAGCAGGCGGGTCGACGCGGTGCAGCGGTGGCGGACCGACTTCCACCTGTTCGGAATTCTGAGCCTGCAATGGCAGAACGAGAAGTGCAGCGAAGAGAAGCGATACGGAGCCGATGCGGATCCAGGAAAGCATATTCACCCCCGGCCGAACATACAAAACTTCAGAGATTCATCGCCTGCAAGCGTACTACGTCGCGTCCCCTGCAAGTTTGAGGCCGCAAAGTGGAGAGCCGGGGTCCCCGCCTGGCCCGTCGCCATCACTTCGGTGGCGTGTCTATTCTTTGGACGGCGCGGGCGCGTCTTTGTCATTCTTTTGGGAGCCGCTGTCTCCCTTGAACACACCCACGAACTTGCCGAAGAAGCCTTTCTTTTTCTTCTTGGTCTCTTCCTCGGATTGGACACCGGCGGCCGCCTGCGTGTTCCCGCCCGCGGTAGCCGCAGCGGTAGGCGGGGGCAGCGCTTTCTCGGAATTTCCGCCGAAGATGCGGGAGAAGAACCCCTGCACTCCGCTTTTCTGGTCGCAGGTATCGCGCGGCTCGGTGCCGGCCACGAAGGCAATCGTGTAATCGTCGGGGCACGATGGCGTCGCCAGGCGGTTGGTAATTTTATCGAGTTGGACATCCACCACGCCTTCCGGCTGGGTGAAAGGCTTCACATCCGAATACTGGGACAGCTTAACCGCTTTCTTCATGAACTCGGCCCAAATAGGGGCGGCGCTCTGCGCGCCACTGAGGTGAAGGTCGCTGTAATCGTCGTATCCCACCCAGACGATGCACAGCAGATTGCTGGTGTATCCGGCGAACCAGCCGTCGTGCGAAGTCCCGGTCTTACCGGCCGCCGGGGCGGTGAATCCGCGGGAGCGCACCGCGGCGGCGGTGCCGAAGTTCATGACTCCTTCCAGCATGTTGGTCATGACGAAAGCGACGCGCGGATCGAGAACCTCCTTTCTTTCGGTGCCGAAGTTGACGATGATGTCGCCTTTGGAGTTGCGCACCGAATTTACGAAGACGGGTGAAAGCCGCACGCCGCCGTTAGCAAAACTTGTATAGGCGGCCGTCATGTCGACCGGGGTAGCGTCGTAGGCGCCCAGTGCCATCGCGGGTGTGGCTTTCACCGAGACGATTCCGGCGGACTTCGCCAGATCCGCCACTTTGTCATAGCCCACTTCTTCCGCCACTTTCACCGTCGCGTTGTTGAGCGAAAGCGCCAGCGCATAGCGCAGTGTGACATCGCCGTGGTACTCCTCTTTGTAGTTGCGCGGCTCATAAATCTGGTCGCCATAGGAGAACGTCGTTGGCTGATCGGGAACCATAGACGCCGGAGTGATCACGGTCGTCGAGCCGTCGAGCGCCGTATTCATGGCGGCCGCATACACAAACGGTTTGAAGATGGAGCCGGTGGGACGCTTGGCGAGCGCGTGGTTCAGTTGGCTCGCTCCGTAGTTTCGTCCGCCGACCAGCGCCTTGATCTCGCCGGTGTGAGGGTCCATGGCGACCAGCGCCACTTGCGCCTGGGGGCCGGGCGTGACTTTGGCTTCAAACTTGTTCTTTCCGACCTTGGTCATGTGGGTACGCATCTTCGTGACCTGATCGTCCACCAGCTTGATGCCGGTTTCGACAGCCTGCGCGGCCGCCCGTTGCAGGTCGGGATCGAGCGTCGTATAGATGCGGTACTCCTGTTCGTTGACCTCGTGCTCGTTCAGTTTGTTGACAATGGTGTCGCGGACCATATCCACGAAGTACGGCGCGTCGCTGGCCTCCACGTTCGGCGGGGCCAGTTTCAGCGCCGTGGCCTTGGCTTTGTCGGCTTGCTCGCGCGTGATGTCGCGAGTCTCCACCATGGACTCGATTACGATATTGCGGCGTTCCAGAGCGCGCTCGGGATGGCGATAGGGCGAAAGATAGCTGGGCGCCTGGATCAATCCGGCGAGCAGCGCGGCTTCCGGGAGGGTGATGTCTTTCAGATCTTTGTTGAAATAGGAGCGCGACCCTTCGGCCAGGCCCGAGATGGTGAACGACCCGCGCTGTCCCAAATCGACGCGGTTAGCATAGAACTCAAAAATCTGCTGTTTGGAAAACTTCTGCTCCAACTCCACTGCGATCAGCATTTCAATCAGCTTGCGCTTGAAGGTTTTCTCCGGGGTCAGAAAGAATGCCCGCGAGAGCTGCATGGTGATCGTCGAACCGCCCTGCTGATGCCGCTGATGGGTGAAGTCGATCCAGGCCGCTTCACCCAGCCGCATGAAATTGACTCCGCCGTGCTGGAAGAAGCGCCGGTCTTCGATCGCCGTGACCGCTTCCACCATGAGTTTGGGGATGTCGTCGTACTTCACCAATTGACGCTTCGAGCGTTGCTCGGCGTCAAACAACGAAGTCAGCATCTGGGGCTCGAGTTCATAAGCCGCCAGCTCGCCGGAGACGCGACTGGTGATGGCCGAAACCGCGCCGCCGCCGACGGTGATGGTGGCTGCTTCGGGACTGTGGTAAGACTCGGGTCCGGGCAGAACTTCAATGGAGCCGCCACGCACATGGTAGCTGCCCAGCGGATTTTCTCCCGCCTTTTCGGAATAGCCGGCATGACGCAGCTCCGCCGCAATTTCAGAGAGGCTCAACTTCGATCCGAGCTTCACCACCGGGGGAGCAGCGAAAATCTTGGCCGAAGTGGCGAACGCCGGACCGCGGAAACGCTGCTCGATGATGCGGTCGTACTTGACATACCAATAGGCAAAAAAACCCAGCACCACGAGCGATGCCGAGAGAAAACCGAGCAGGGCAATGCGCAACACGGGATCGTGGGCCAGCAGGCGGTTTTTCCCGCGGCTTTTTCCTCGTTGGCCGCCGCGTCGAAGTACCGGGATTTTCAGCTTAATGGACATGAAGAGAGCTGGGTATCCACGAAGAGCAATTCGCACTCCGAAAACTGGTTTTTGAGCTAAGGTGCCTTGTGGTTGATTCTAAATCACACGGCAACCCTACGAGCATTTGGGTAGAGTCTTAAATGACGGCAACACAGTGTTTAAGACACTACTGAGCAGTTGGATGCGTGTCAGACGACGGACGACCGTGTGTGGGGACGGGGCTCTGCCCGTCCACGCGGGCGCAGGCCCGCTTCCACACGGTCGTCGAAGAAGGACGTAGGGCTTGCGTAATTCTGGAACGGGGCACAGCAATCCGCAATCGGTAGCAGGCGCGACCCGCCTTCGCAAGTGGATCTGGGGAGACCGCGGTCGGGAGACTACAGGCGAGAGCAAACCTCCCAATGCGGTAGCCCATCCATCGTCCCTGGGGGAAGGCAAATACCTTCCGGGGGAAGGGAAATACCTTTGGACGATAAGCCTGAACTACCGCATTTGGCTTGCTACAATTTGAACGACCCCTAAGGAAATTCTCGATATCATGCCGCAACGCCACGGCGCTGTCTGTTCAAAATTGCACACTTTTGACGATTTAAGTGCTCGCCGGTCGCGCCGGCGAACGCCGGTTGAAGCGAAGACCCAAGACGTGGAGACCTGCTCCTAAAACACGCCTTTGTTCTTCGACGAAGGATGGAAATCGATGGTTGTCGAGTACCCGGGCAGTTCGATGGCAACGCTGTAATCGGCTTCGATGCTGAGAACGCCATTGCCGAACCCGCCCGCCCGAGTAACTTGCACTTGCTTGGGCGTCAACGCAATGTCGTAGTTGCGGGCCTGCTTGATGATGGCTGCGCGAATGTCCTCTTCCGTACGCGTGCTATAGGTTGCCTGCAGCGCTTCGGTCTTGATCGAATCCTCAAGCTCGTAATTCGAGAAAAACGGCGGGACGATCTTGATGCCCGCAAATACCAGCGCCGCGAAGACGGCCACGCCGAAGACCAATTTCAAAGTTGCCATAAGAAAACATCGCCCAGTCGCTGGTTGCGAAGTTCTGATCGCGAGCTTTCCCTCATGCGCGAAGGGCTGTTTCTGCGGCTAGCGAGCGGCCGCAACCAGTCGTTACTGAAGTCCTTACTGAAGTCCTTTGCGCAATCTTTGGAAATACTCGGTTATGGCAGAAATTTTAACGTCCTCCCGCTCGAGAGTCGAGCGCTGAACGACTTCAACAGTATCTTCGGTAACCTTCTTTCCCACGTTGATTCGAAAGGGGATACCCACCAGATCGGCGTCCTTGAACTTCACCCCTGGCCGTTCGTCCCGATCGTCCAGTAACACGTCGAACCCGGCCGCCTCCAGTTGCCGCGTGACGTCCTCGGAGGCGCGGCGGACCGCCTCGTCCTTGGAGTTCGTTGCCACCACCACCACCTCAAATGGCGCGATCGAAGGCGGCAGCCAGAATCCGTTCTCGTCGTTCGACTGCTCGACGGCGGCGGTTAGAATGCGCTCAACTCCAATCCCATAGCTCCCCATGATCGGCGCCACCTCCTTGCCATTGCGGTCGAGCACACGCGCTCCCATGGATTCGGAATACTTGTAGCCCAGCTTGAAGATGTGCCCGATTTCGACGGCGGTGTCGATGCGCAGAGGAGCGCCACAATTCGGGCAGGGCTCGCCGGCCGTCACGCTGCGCAGGTCGGCGTAGGCTGTGGGATGAAAATTCCCTCCCGGCGTCAGATGCTTGACGTGATAGTTCTCTTTATTCGCGCCGCCGATCAGGTTGGTGCGGCCTTCGAGCGCCTTATCGACCAGCAGAGCGGGCGTGCTCGATACGCCCATGTCCTTGGCCCAGCCAATGCCGAGCGGACCGAGGTATCCAGCGGGCGTATGGAAAAATTCCTGAATCTCATCCTCTCGCATGGGACGGGTCTCTTTGCCCCCGACTGCGGTCGACAGCTTGGCTTCGTTCATCTGATGATCGCCGCGCAGCAGCAGCACAAGCGCCCGCTGTTCCGTCTTACCCGTCTTCACATCCTCTCCGGCGACCATCATCGCCAAAGTCTTGAGCATGTGCTTCGGCGACACACCCAGGAACCGCGCCACGTCCTCAATCGTCTTCTGTCCGGGAGTGTGCACTTCGAGCGGCTGGGCATCGCCCTCGGGCTTAAGATCCTCGACCGGAGCCAGCCGCGAAGTCGCCTTCTCCATGTTGGCTGCGTAGTTGCACTTCTCGCAGCTCACGACTTGGTCCTCGCCCGCCGGGGTCCGCACCATGAATTCCTGCGACTGCGATCCGCCCATGGCCCCCGAGTGCGCATCGATCACCATATACTTCAGGCCGCAGCGGTCGAAGATGCGGCAGTAGGTGTCGTGATGCTTGGCGTAGGAAACGTCGAGTCCGGCAGCATCCATGTCGAACGAGTAAGAATCCTTCATGATGAACTGCCGCACCCGCAGCAGGCCCGACTTGGGACGAGGCTCGTCGCGAAACTTGGTCTGAATCTGATACCAGATCTGCGGCAGTTGTTTGTAGCTGCGCAGTTCCTTGCGCGCGATGTCGGTCATGACTTCTTCGTGGGTAAAGCCCAGGCAAAGATCGGCGCCCTTGCGGTCCTTCAGGCGAAACATGTTCTCGCCCATCACCGCCCAGCGCCCGCTCGCCTCCCAAACCTCGCGCGGATTCAGCGCTGGCAAGTAGAACTCCTGCCCGATCTTGTCCATCTCCTCGCGGACGATGCCCATGATCTTCTGGGTAGTGCGATTGCCGAGGAACAGGAACGAGTAGATGCCCGCGCCCAGTTGACGGATGTATCCAGCGCGGACCAGCAGCTTGTGGCTAGCGACCTCGGCATCAGCCGGAGCCTCACGAAGAGTAGGAATAAAAAGTTGCGACCAGCGGTGCATGGTTATGGTTTCCAATCGAGAGAGAATCTTCGATTGTAAACGATAGAGTTCGTTGGAAGGCGGTTCGCCTCAGGGTTCGTGTGGCGATGTCTGTGATGCGGGTCACAGGTGGTTTGGGTGTTCTTGGCATACACTCTTGCGAAGGAGCTTAACTTTATGTCCGTGGACATTAGGCATCCCCTCAAGAAACTTATCCCGGCTCTCCTGAAGGCAAAGGAAGAGAATCTGAACGAAGCTGACACATTGGTGCGACTTGTGATGGTTTTTGAGGACGTACTTGGATATGACCGACTGACCGAGATTACGCGTGAGGTGCCGATTAAATCCAAGTATGTGGACCTAGCTCTGAAAATAGATGGTGTCATCAAACTGCTCGTTGAGGCGAAAGCTGCTGGGTGCGACCTGCGGGATCGGCATATTGAACAGGCAGAATCCTATGCCGCACAGTCGGGCCTTCATTGGGTTGTCCTCACGAATGGGGTCAACTGGAACCTCTACCATCTCTCGTTTGACGAAGGTAAAGGTATAGACGCCGAGCGCGTTTTCTCTCTTGATCTCGCCTCAGACGACATCGATAAAGCCGCAGAGTGCCTGGGTCTCTTACATGAACAAAGCGTCCGCAAGGGAGCGCACGACGACTACTGGAGGAAGTACACGGCGCTTGACGCGCGATCTTTGGGGAAAGCGCTCTACTCCGATGAGGTTCTGAGGCTTATTCGTCGCGAGATTCGGAAGCGTGAAGGGATTTTGCTCGACGAAGAGGATCTGGCGAAGGCCATACATGACATGTTGTCGGAGGACGCACGCGAAAAGATGGGACCTATGAAGATTTGGCATAAGAAACAACATATATCGAGGAAGGCTGAGCCTGATGTTCCAACAGGTGGCGAGGAACAAACTCTGGTTCCTCAAACCCCCGGCGAGACTTAAAGCGCGTGCCCCACTTGTCGCGTTCGCTGCGATGAGTGGGTGCTGTCCATACCATCCACCCTGTCATCCTGGGTTTGCTGCCCACGCGGCGGGCTTTGCCCGCCTGGGCGGACGAGGGCGTCCGCCCCTACGTGAGTTCTGATGAATTACGCGGCCAGGCGCTTCAGGATTTCCTTGCCCAGTTTTTGCGCTTCGCCGAAAAATTTCTGATATTCGACGAAGATGCGGTTCAGTTCCAGCGACTGGTCGGCGGTGAGCTTGTGACGCAGCATCATGTCGCGCACGTGGACGGGATTGGGCAGGGTCGCATCCTCGGTCAGTTCTTCAAGGGCGGTTGAGGGATTGTAGTGGTACATCGATACATTCTATCGCCGCGGGAGGAATTTCTCAGCCTTCGCTGGTCAGTCGTCAGTAGGGTTAGTTGTCAGTGGCCAATGGCCTTTTTGGCGGCTAATTTCTGCAAACGAAGATTCAGGCTCTTTTGGTGATTGATCCGCTCGAGAACCGTTTCTACCGTGGCCGCCAGGCGATCGGAGTTCTTGTCGAGCTCCAGCGTGGACTTCTCGAAGTACGCGGCGGCGCCTTCATGGAGGAGTCTTTCCTCATTCCTCTGCGACAGGCTGGTCAGCACGATGACCGGGATGTCCATGGTGGCGGGATTTCCTTTTAGCGCTTTTAGGACTTCCGGGCCGCTGATCTTGGGCAGCATCATGTCGAGCAAGATGATGTCGGGCAGTTTGTCATTGGCGACGCGCAACGCTTCTTCGCCGTCACCGGCGGTGCAGACCTCATAACCGGCTCTGGACAAAGCGCGTTCATTGGCCATGCGGAGAAACTTGCTGTCCTCGACCAAGAGCACTTTGCCGTTCGCAGACACGCAACCCTCTGGTGGGTTCATCGGCTGGGCGGCAGAAAACTTGAGCGAAGGAGTCTGATCCCCTGAAGGGGCATCTCGTATGACAATGCTGCGGTATCGCTAAAGCGATAACCCTGATACGAAACGATAAAGATGCAAACGTGAGGGCGGCTTGCGCCGCCCCTTTTGAAAACTGAGAGCTGAGAGCTGACAGCTGAGAGCTGACAGCTGAGAGCTAGCCCTACGTTCCTTCCGACCAGCTGGCCAGGTATTCTTCCTGCTCCGAGGTTAAGCGGTCGATCTTGATGCCGAGCGATTCCAGCTTTAGCTTGGCCACGCGTTTGTCGAGTTCCACCGGAACCGGGTAGACCTTTTTTTCTAACTTCGCGTGGTTTTTCACCATGTACTCACAGGAAAGCGCCTGGTCGGCAAAACTCATATCCATCACCGACGCCGGATGCCCTTCGGCGGCGGACAGATTGATCAGGCGGCCTTCGCCGAGGAGGTTGATTCGGCGACCGTCTTTCAGCGAGTACTCGTCGACGAAGGTGCGCGTGGTGCGCTTGGAGGACGACAGCTTTTCGAGCGCCGGGATATCGATTTCGACGTTGAAGTGGCCCGAGTTGGAGATGATGGCTCCGTCCTTCATAAGTTCGAAGTGCTGTTTGGCGAGAACGTTCTTGTTTCCGGTGACGGTGCAGAAAACGTCGCCTATTTTGGCGGCCTCTTCCATGCTCATCACACGGAAACCGTCCATGACCGCTTCCAGCGCTTTGGTCGGATCAATTTCGGTGACGATGACTTCCGCTCCGGTGCCGCGTGCGCGCGACGCGAGGCCGCGTCCGCACCAGCCGTAGCCGGCGACCACGAACTTCGACCCCGCGAGCAGGAAATTCGTGGCGCGGATGATGCCGTCAATCGTCGATTGTCCGGTGCCGTAACGATTGTCGAACAGATGCTTGGTGTCGGCGTCGTTGACGGCCATGATCGGGTAGCCAAGCACGCCTTCCTTCGCCATGGCGCGCAGGCGAATCACGCCGGTGGTCGTCTCTTCGGTGCCGCCAATCACGTTCGACAATTCCGCCTTGCGCTTGGTGTGGAGCACGGTGACCAGGTCGGCGCCATCGTCCATGGTGAGCTGCGGCTTGTGATCGACCGCCGCCATAATGTGCGCGTAGTAGGAATCGTTGTCCTCGCCTTTGATGGCGAAGACGGGAATGTTGTAGTCGCGCACCAGACTGGCAGCGACGTCATCCTGAGTGGACAGCGGGTTGGAAGCGCACAGTGCCGCGTCGGCGCCGCCGTCACGCAGCGCGATCATTAAATTTGCGGTCTCGGCCGTCACGTGCAGGCAAGCGGAAATGCGGATGCCCTTGAGCGGCTGGTTCTTGATGAATTCCTTGCGGATGATCTGCAGCACCTTCATCGACTGGTTCGCCCACTCGATGCGTTTCTTGCCCAGATCGGCCAGTTCAAATCCCTTAACGTCGCTGCTAACTGATGTCGTAGCCATTTCTCTCCCTATCCCCGGATGATGACGCTATGAAGGCTGTTGGCTCTTAGCTCTTGGCTCTTAGCTAAAGGCCAAATGCTAAGAGCTAAGAGCGATTTTCTGTGGTGAAGGAACTATTTCCTGGCTCCGGCCGGTTCCAGCTTCAAGCCGGCGTCGGCGGCCAGTTTGGCGGCTTTGTCGGTCTTTTCCCAGGTGAAATCGACGTCGCTGCGGCCGAAGTGTCCGTAGGCCGCCGTCTTGCGGTAAATCGGGCGCCGCAAGTTCAGCGAATCTATGATCTCGCGCGGCTTGAGTTTAAAGTTGGCTCGCACCAGACCCGGAATCAGCTTCGCATCAATCTTCTCGGTTCCGAAAGTATCCACCAGGACGCTGACCGGATCGGCAACACCGATCGCGTAAGCGAGTTGCACTTCGCAGCGATCGGCCAAGCCGGCGGCCACGATGTTCTTGGCGATGTAGCGCGCCATGTAGGCGGCGGAACGATCGACCTTGGTCGGATCCTTGCCGCTGAATGCGCCGCCGCCGTGACGTCCCATACCACCGTACGTGTCGACGATGATCTTGCGCCCGGTCAGTCCGGAATCGCCCATGGGCCCGCCGATGACGAACCGTCCGGTGGGATTGATGTGGTACTTGGTGTCTTCATCGAGCAAGTTAGCCGGAATTATGGCCTGGATGACGTGCTTCAAAATGTCGGCGCGCAGTTCGTCGTTGGTGACGGTTTCGGAATGCTGGGTGGAGACTACGACCGCATCGACCCGCTTCACTTTGCCCGGCGCGTCGTACTCGACCGTGACCTGTGATTTTCCATCGGGCCGCAGGTAGGGGCAGGTGCCATTTTTGCGAACTTCGGAAAGCTTCAGGCAGAGCTTGTGGGCGAGTGAAATCGGAAGGGGCATCAGTTCGGGAGTCTCGTTGCAGGCGAAGCCGAACATCATGCCCTGGTCGCCGGCGCCGCCGATGTCCACGCCCATGGCGATATCGCCGGACTGCTTGTTGATGCTGGAAATTACAGCGCAGGTGTTGGAGTCGAAGCCGTAGACGGCATTGTCGTAGCCGATGGACTGAACCACGCCGCGGACGAGATTTTGAAAGTCGACGTAGGCTTTAGTAGTGATCTCGCCGGCGATCACGACCAGGCCGGTGCAGGTCAGGGTTTCACAGGCGACGCGGCTGTTCGGATCATCCCGCAGGCAGGCGTCGAGAATGGCATCGGAAATCTGGTCGGCGATCTTATCCGGATGTCCCTCGGTAACGGATTCCGAGGTAAACAGAAAACGATTGGTTGCTGGCAAGCTGATATCTCCTAAAGGTAACTTCTAGCGTTCATTTCCAATAACGGGGGGCCTACGGAGCCAAGGGCTCTTGACCAAGTTTGGCTTTTGGTTTGGCTTAGTCTTCATCCAAAACGGTACCAGAGATGACCGCCTAAGCGCAATCGAATTGGCAGAGCCGGAGGGAGCTGACATTCAGTTGGACCCAATCGGCATTGGACTGCGGAAGGGGGGCGGTAAACCTAAGAAAAAAAAGAGACAAGGTTAAGGCTTCGTAGGCGGCGAAGGCGCACTCGGTAACATTCCTCCAGGGCCAAAAGTAACGCTCTTGACCTCGCCGGACGTTCCCCCAGTGTCGACCTTCTTTCCGTTGAAGCGAAAGTCGATGCCACCGGAGTTTCCCGCCCTGACGATGATTTCTCTCCGGCCTTGGATCGAGCGCTCGCTGCCCGCGGCGAGAAGCTCGGACGGGGAAGTCTTGCCGTCGGCAGTGATCGTGACCCAGGAGTCTTCGCGGGCATGAATGACGACCGTGAACTCGTCCGGAATGGCGGCGGGTGAGGCGGCGTTTAAGTCAGGAGACGTTTTGGGTGCGACGGAGGGGGCGGATTCTACCGTAGGCGCTGCGCCTGCTACGCTGCCCGCAGCTCCGGGCGACGGCGCGATGGCCGTCGTGGGAGTTGGCCGAATTGACTGTCTGGCGCGCTCCCGCTCGCGATGGCTCCAGAAGGAGAGTGCGAGCGCGAGGACGAGTAGAAGCGCGGCGAACAGGCCCCAGGGTAGTTGGCGAGCAGGGGTGTCGGAGATAGCCTCCAGGCGGCGGATGTTCTGTTCATTTTCGCGCGCTTCATTCTTGCGCTCTCCGTCTTCATGCCCTCCGATTTCAGTCTTAGGGGGAGGCGCGTCGCCGGAAGCTAGCAGGTATTCGGCAACGGTTTGATCTTCGTCGAGGCCAACGCAGCGGGAATAGGCGCGGACAAAGCCCTTGTTGAAGATGCCTCCCGGCAACTGGTTGAACTTATCTTCTTCCAGGGCCCGCAGCATGCGCGTCCCGATCTTGGTGGAGTCGGAAATCTGCTCCAGTGTGATCTTGCGCTTTTCGCGCTCCTGTTTCAGTTTTTCGCCAAAGGAAGGCAAACCAGTCTCTCGCTTTCGTTGGATGGCGAACAAAATCTTACTCTGATGAGAAGCCAGATCATAGGGTATTCAGGAATTTCCCGACAAACTGGCAGAGGACATAGAAAATAACCCGGTATTGATACACTCTCATCCAATCTCGTATGCGAATCCTTTTGGTCGGCGGAAACGGTTTCATCGGCTCGCCCTTGATGCGTGAGTTGCATGATTCCGGACACGAAGTTGCACTTTTCCATCGCCATGCCGATGCAAGCCCCGCCGGGACCGACGTGGTACGAAACGAAGTGGTGCAAATCCAGGGAGACCGGAATCGGCTTTCCGACTTTCGAAATCAGCTTCAGCGATTTTCACCTGACGTCATCGTCGACTTGATCCTTAGCTCGGGAGAACAGGCGCGCCAGTTAATGACGACTGTGCGCGAAGTTACGCCGCGCGTGGTCGCAATCAGCAGCATGGACGTTTACCGCGCGTGGGGCGTGTTGCACGGGGTTGAGCCGGGCCCGTTAGAGCCGCTGCCGCTGACCGAAAACTCGCCCTTACGCACCGTCCGCAGACTCTACGCGCCAGAGACGGTAAAGATGATGCAGAGCATCTTTACCTGGGTTGACGAGCAATACGACAAGATCGCGGTCGAAGAAGCGATATTGAACGACCCAGTGGTCTCGGGGACCGTTCTACGACTGCCGATGGTATACGGGCCAGGAGATCCCCTCCATCGATTCTTCCCATTGCTCAAACGCTGCGCGGATGGGCGATCGTCAATACTTCTTCCTGATGATTTCGCCGCTTGGCGGGGCCCCCGCGGATACGTCGAGAACGTTGCGCATGCCATCGCGCTCGCCGCAACCTCGGATCGGGCGGCGGGGCGTGTTTACAACATTTGCGAAGAGCCGGCCTTGCCGGAACTGGATTGGCAGGCGATGATCGCAAAACGGATGAACTGGCCGGTGAGGTTCGTTGTACTGCCGAGGGAGCGAACGCCAAAGCATCTGCTGCTGCCCGGCAATGCGGCGCAACATGTGGTCGCCTCGGCTGCGCGCATTCGAACGGAATTGGGTTATAAGGAGCGAGTCGAAATCGAGGAAGCGATACAGCGGACGGTTGCCTGGGAGCGGCGAAACCCGCCCAGCACCATTAACTTACAGCAGTTTGATTACGATGCCGAAGACTCGGCTCTCGCCCAGGTAGCGTAAGATCCAATTGCGACGGAGTTACCGTCCACCCGCAAGGAATTCTGCCTTCAGTTAGCGCTTAGCCGGCGGGCGGGTTGGCGTAACTGGTACCTGTTACCGACGTTCGTTGCCGGAGCAGTGCGGCCAAACCTATAATTTTCATATCCAGCCACACGAACGAGGAGTTCATGTCGGAGGCAGCGGGCAAATCCCCAATTCGCCTGTCGCAAGAGCTGACCATCTTCCACGATGTCGCCAAGGCGCTGACATCCTCGCTCAACCTCGATTCGATTTTGCAGACCATCATGGAAAAGATGGCGGAATACTTCCGCCCCGATACCTGGTCGCTCCTGATGGTGGATGAAGAAAAAGAAGAGCTCTATTTCGCCATCGCGGTAGGGGCCGCGGCGGAGGTTCTGTCGAAGGCGCGCTTGAAAGTGGGGGAGGGAATTGCCGGTTGGGTGGCCAAGCACGGACAGGTTTTGATCGTGCCCGACGTGCAGTGCGATCCGCGCTTCTCATCCCGGCTGGACCAGATGACGCAGTTGCAGACCCGCTCCATCATCTGCGTGCCGTTGCGCTCCAAACACCGCGTGCTGGGCGTGATCCAACTGGTCAACGCCAATGTGGAGATGAGCGAACAGGAGATTTTCTTCCTGCAGGCTTTGTGCGACTACGCCGCGATTGCGATCGAGAATTCGAGATCGGTAGAGAAGATTCAGGAACTGACCATCACCGACGATTGCACCGGCCTCTTCAATGCGCGCCATCTGCACAAAACGCTGGAAACCGAGGTCTACCGTTCGGCGCGCTTCGCCTACGAGTTCAGCGTGATTTTCATCGACCTCGACTACTTCAAGCAGGTCAACGACCGGCATGGACATCTGGTGGGAAGCCGGCTGCTGGCCGAAGTCGGATACAAGATCAAAGCGCAGCTGCGGCTAATTGATTTCGCCTTCCGCTACGGCGGAGACGAGTTCGTGGTTCTGCTGCCGCAAACCACCAAGGATCAGGCGGTGGTGGTGGCGAAACGTTTGCAGGATTCCATACGATCGGGAATCTTCTGCACCGAGCAGGGTTTGAACCTGACCGTGCGCGCCAGTATGGGGCTGGCGACCTTTCCGCACGATGCGCAGACCCCGCACGACATCATCCGTCAGGCGGACGAGATGATGTATATGGTGAAGAATACCACCCGCGACAATATCGGCATTGTGTCGCGCGGAGTGCTGGAAACGTAAGCTTCTTCACGTCCACATGTAGAGACAGCCGCCCTTCCGGTTGGCCCGTCATTCGGGGGTCTATGACCTTAGACCCGGTGTACAATACCCGAATTCCTACTAGGTCAACGGAGGTAATCGTGCGCATGCTCCGGGGATTTGCACGCAAGAGTTTCAGCGGAATCGTTGCTGTGGCCTTGACCACATGCGTCTACACGTTCAGCCAAACCAAAGCAGCCCCAGTAGATCCGGGCGTGCGCGGTGGCCCGGCGGGTGCCGGCACTCCGCTGAAGGGTCTTACTGCGGACGAAACTGCGTTCTTCCTGGATGGGCAGGCCCGGTTCGCTGAAGTCGAGGCCGTGACCAAAGGCGCGAACAACGGCCTTGGTCCGCGCTTCAACTCTAACCAGTGTTTCTCTTGCCACTCGCAGCCGGATGCCGGCGGAACGAGCCCGGCGAAAAATCCGCTGCCCGAAGTTGCCAGCTTGAATGGGGCGAAGAACACGGTGCCGTGGTTCATCGTGCCAAATGGTCCCATCCGCGAAGCGCGGTTCAAGAAGAGCAACGGATCCGCCGACGGCGAAGTGCACGCCCTCTTCGTGATTACCGGGCGAAGTGACGCTCCCGGCTGCAACATCGCACAGTTCGATTTTCTGCCGGCGGGCAATCCGCTCACAGGACAGGGTGGGAATTCGAACATCATTTTCCGCATCCCGACTCCTGTCTTTGGCGCGGGCCTGATAGAAGCGATTCCCGACTCGGCCATCCTTGCGAATATGCAGGCCAACGCATCGTTGAAGTCGGCCTTGGGTATTTCCGGGCACGCGAACGCACACCTAAGCGGAAATACGAACCTTAGTGCAAACGATGGGACCATTACGCGTTTCGGCTGGAAGGCGCAGAACAAATCACTTCTCATGTTCGCGGGCGAGGCCTACAACGTCGAGATGGGGATCTCGAACCAACTTTTCCCGCAAGAGCGCGACGAAACGCCGGGCTGTCTCTTCATCTCCAATCCTAACGACACGCTCAACTTCACAACGACGCCCCCGGCCCCCGGCAATTCGAGTGGCATTTCGAATCCGGCGGTCATCTCGGACATCGAAGCATTTTCCAACTTCATGCGGATGCTGGCTCCGCCTACTCCCGCTCCCACGACACCCGCGACCGAAAATGGCCGCGCCGCTTTTGCCAAGATAGGCTGTGTGCACTGCCATACACCGTCGTTTACCACGGGCACAATGATTGCAAGCGGCTCCTCGACCAGCCCGAGTGCGGCGCTTTCCCATCAGACGGCGAATCTCTTCTCTGACCTGCTCGTCCACCACATGGGCAAAGGCCTCGCCGACGGCATCACGCAAGGCGGCGCCGGTCCCGACGAGTTCCGAACCGCTCCCCTTTGGGGCGTCGGACAACGCATCTTCTTCCTCCATGACGGACGAACCAGCAACCTCGTCGACGCCATCAGAGATCACAAGAGCCCTGGCAGCGAAGCAAATAAGGTCATTGAACATTTCAATAAGCTGAGCGCTCAGGAGCAGCAGGAAATCATCGATTTCCTGCGCTCGCTCTAGCTAGAAACGCGCGCTTTGAAGGCGGCTCGCTGCCAAGCAGCTTGTCGCCTACTGCTTTTCTCGCTTCTGCAGGTCAGCCGGCTGGTCTGTTTTCGGCTGCGCTTCGGTTGGGTCGGGTTTCCACGTACCCGCGTTCGCGGGCGCGGCAGGGTTCACGCCGAAGTCCCACACATAGAGGTTCATTGCTTCTTTCCCCAACATCTCGATGAGGGCGTATTCGCCGTTGGCGAGAGGCTCGGCGGGCGTGAGTTTGACCCAGCCCCCGATCATGGTAGTGACCGTGGACGCGACAAAACGCTCGTCGGTTTTCATCTTTCCGGTTACCGCAACGTTGATCGCGCCCGCAACGCGTTTGCCGTCCTTGACCTGGACACGAATAATCTTGAAGCGCTCGGCAGTGGGCGGCAGCGCCGGAGGCTCGCCGGTGGTGGCCTGCACGGTTGCGGGCGCGCCCTGCTTCGCGTCGTTACTATTTAAGTCGATGTTGATGTAGAGCGAAGGCACGGTGGTGTGCGACTGAATCTTGGCATGGGCCTCGGCAAGTTCAATGGTTTGCCGGGCGCCGGACATGGGATTGATCGCCGCGCGCAGAATATTCGACTTTCTGTTCTTATCCACTTCGCTGCCCGATTGCTGCAGTTCGGCCAGCTGCGGCTGATTCTCATAGGTATCGAGGAGAAAAATGCCGCCTTCATCGGGCAGACGCAGACCGGGCGCGACCTGCGGGGAACGGGCTTGTTCAGCTTTTCGTTCGGCATCGAGTTCCTTGTCGAGTTCGACCGCTTCCGGAGCGACCTTGCCCTGCAGGCGGCCTTGCTCAAACTTGGCGGTTGCGTCCCAGTCGATCAGCGAGTTCGGGACTTCCTCCCATTCGCCGCGCTCGGCGCTGAAATAGCGGACGCGGTCGCCGTGAACCTCATACTTGGTGACGGACTGGTAGGAGCCGTCTTTTAGAATGAGGCGGCGGGCCTGGGCGGGGGCGGGAACCTGGGATAGACAAAACGAGAGACAATAAAAGACCGACCCAAGGATCGCCGCCGCGAGAAGTCCCGCCCTGCCGAAGCCTGTCCTGAACGCGAATGATTTCATGCCGCGGAACATTATCGGTCTTTTCTGGTGCTTCTGAAAGGTTAGATGCGGACATGCGGACGGTCCCGATCGAGGATGACATTGTCTTGGAGCTGCTGCTGCGAGATTGACACAGGCTTCTGTAGTCTCTACGCTGAATCGTATGGAAGTGAGAATCACGCCTGACCTTGAAGCCAAGCTGGCCCGCCTAGCCACTGAGCGGGGCCAGGATACGCAGACGCTCGTGCAGGAGGCAATCGAGAAGTTCGTCGACTACGACGAGTGGTTTCTCCGCGAAGTGGAAAAGGGACTGTCTGCCGCCGACCGGGGCGAATTGACTGACCATGAAGACATCGGAAAGTTGATTAACCGCCGGTATCCTGGCTGATGCGCATCCGATGGACGGAGCCGGCCGCGCGTGACCTCACCGGTATCTGCGACTACACACAAGAACGCCATGGCAAGGAGGCAGCGCGCAAATTGGCGTTGCGTATATACGAAGCGATTGGCTCGCTTCCGCAGTTTCCCCATCTTGGCCGTTTGGGACGTAAGCCGGGTACCCGCGAGCTTGTCTTATCTGGCTCACCCTTCCTTGCCATTTATCGCGTCCGCAAAGACATTATCGAGATCGCCCGGATTTTGCACGGGGCACAGCAGTGGCCCTAGCGAACAGGGCTCTATCATGTCTTAGAGGTTGTTCGAGTATTTAGGTTCGAACTGACAGCTGACGGCTGACAGCTGCCTCTTTTTCCACATTCCCTTCCCGAAAAACTTCTGCCATAATTGATCGTGCACCCCAACCCGCACAATTTTCCCAACAAAATTAAAGCGAGGAAGCGATGTCGGCCAAGTACATCTTTGTAACCGGCGGTGTGGTCTCATCTTTAGGCAAAGGTCTGGCGGCAGCCTCCATCGGATGCCTGCTCGAAAGCCGCGGCCTCAAGGTCAACTTGATGAAGTTCGATCCCTACCTCAACGTGGATCCGGGAACACTGTCGCCGTTTCAGCACGGCGAAGTGTTTGTCACCGACGACGGCGCCGAGACCGATCTTGACCTCGGCCACTATGAACGCTTCACCCACGCCAAACTTTCCCGCGATAACAACTGGACTACCGGGCGTCTCTACGAGCAGATTATCGCCAAAGAGCGGCGGGGCGATTACCTTGGCAAGACCGTGCAGGTGATCCCGCACGTCACCAACGAAATCAAGGCGGCGACGAAGAAAGTCGCTCAGGATGTGGATGTGCTGATCGTCGAAATCGGCGGCACCGTGGGCGACATCGAGTCGCTGCCCTTCATCGAAGCGATCCGCCAGATGCGGCAGGAACTGGGCCGCGATAACACTTTGTTCGTGCACGTGACGCTGGTGCCGTTTATCGCCGCGGCGCAGGAATTAAAGACCAAGCCCACCCAGCACTCCGTCAAAGAATTGCTCAGCTCCGGAATTCAGCCGGACATCTTGCTGTGCCGCACCGACCGCTACCTTTCCTCGGAGATTAAGTCAAAGATTGCGTCGTTCTGCAACGTCGAAGAAGAAGCGGTGATCACGGCGAAGGATGTTGCATCCATCTACGAAGTGCCGATCGTGTTCGCGCATGAAGAAGTGGACACGTTGATCCTGCGCCGTCTGCGCCTGGAGGCGAAGGAGCGCGATCTCTCGAAGTGGGAAGACCTGGTGCACCGCGTCTATAACCCGAAAGATGTGGTGAGGATCGGCATCGTCGGAAAGTACGTGATGTACGAGGATTCCTACAAGTCGCTGAAAGAGGCGCTGGTGCATGGCGCGCTGGCGCACAACCTGAAGCTGGAAGTGAATTGGGTCGACGCCGAGGGCTTGGAGGCCGCCGACAAAGCCGACAAGAGTTCCGATAAAAGCTATGAGGCGCAGTTAGAAGACTATGACGGTTTGCTCGTGCCCGGCGGATTCGGCAAGCGTGGCATCGAAGGCATGTTGAGGGCGATCCAGTACGCGCGCGAGAAGCATGTCCCCTACTTTGGAATCTGTCTGGGGATGCAGACGGCTTGCATCGAATATGCGCGCAACGTCTGCGGATTGGCCGATGCCAATTCGAGCGAGTTCGATCCGGCGACGCCGCATCGCGTGATCTACAAGCTGCGCGAGTTGCGTGGCGTGGAGGAGTTAGGCGGCACAATGCGGCTGGGGGCGTGGCCGTGCAAGATCGAGGCGGGGACGCTGGCGTACAAAGTGTATGGACAGACCGAGATCAGCGAGCGGCACCGGCATCGTTACGAGTTCAACCGCGAGTATGAAGAGCTCATGGTGGCCGCCGGTCTGCGCATTTCCGGTTCGACTCCGGACGGCACCTACGTTGAGATGGTGGAGATTCCGGGCCATCCGTTCTTCATCGGATGCCAGTTCCATCCGGAATTCAAATCGAAGCCGCTGGAGCCGCATCCGCTGTTTAAGGCGTTCGTGGGCGCGGCCTACGAACACGGTCAGAAAAATAAAGACCAGAAAGATGCCGCTGAGGTCGAGATGTTCCTGCGGCCGGAGAATGTGGGAAGAAGATAGAAAAGAATTTGTAATTGGGTAATTTGTAATTTGTAATCTTGGAAAACTTGCGATTGAGATTCTGCAAGCGGGTTTAAATTACCAATTACAAATTACCCAATTACAAATTCCGTCTTGACCCTATCTTTCCAAATCGATAACGTTCGCGTCGGCTCCGGCGATCTGTTCCTCATTGCCGGGCCGTGCGTGATTGAGAGCGAAGAGCACGCGCTGCGCATGGCGGAGATCATCAAGGGCGTGGTTCGATCGCTGAATTTTCCGTTCATCTTCAAAGCCTCGTACGACAAGGCGAACCGCACTTCGATCCGAAGTTATCGTGGGCCGGGGATGAAGGAAGGCCTGCGTATTCTGAAGAAGGTGAGAGATGAAGTGCACATCCCGGTGTTGACCGATGTGCATCAAGTGGCCGACGTCGCTGCCGTCGCTGAAGTCGTGGATGTGTTGCAGATTCCCGCGTTTCTCTGCCGGCAGACCGATCTGGTGGTGGCGGCGGCGCTCAGCGGCCGTCCGGTGAACATCAAGAAGGGGCAGTTTGTTTCGCCCTGGGACATGAAGCACGCAACCGAAAAGTGTCATGATGCGGGGAACAGCCAGGTTTTCGTGACCGAGCGCGGGTCGAGTTTTGGCTACAACAATCTGGTCGTGGACATGCGCTCGCTGGCCATCATGCGCAAGTTTGCGCCGGTGGTGTTTGACGCCACACACTCCGTGCAACTGCCGTCGGCTTCGCACGGTGATGAAGATCAGCCCGCGGTGAGTGGAGGCCAGCCGGAGTTTATCCCTGTGCTGGCGCGCGCGGCGGTGGCGGCGGGCGTGGACGGAGTGTTTCTGGAAGTCCACGACAATCCGAAAGAAGCGAAAAGCGACGGCGCGAACGCGCTCGACACGCGCCACCTGCGCGGCTTGCTGAAAGAATTGCAGGCGGTAAAGAAGGCCCTGGACGCGGCGCACGCGACGCCGTAGCGTCATTTCTGAATCTGCTGCCGTCCCCGCTTCATCTGAACTCTCATCTATGCATTGGTGGGCATCAATCGCGGGCATTGTTCTGATCTTCATCATCCTGATGGATGCGTTTGAGACCGTGGTTTTGCCGCGGCGCATCAAGCGAATTTTTCGCATCACGGGGTGGTTCTACCGGAATACCTGGGGCCTCTGGACCAGAGTGGGGCGGCATATCAAGTCCGCGAACCGGCGCGAAGGCTTCCTGGCTTACTTTGGGCCGCTGTCCCTGATCCCGCTGATGGGTTTTTGGGCGCTCGGGCTGATTTTTGGATTTGCCTGCGTGCAGTACGGACTGGGCGAACATCTGTCGCTGGGCAACGAAAAAATCACGTTCGGGAAAGTGGTCTATCTGAGCGGCGAAACTTTCTTCACGCTGGGCTACGGAGACATCACTCCCAACAACGCCGCCGCGCGCGCCCTGGCCGTGATGGAAGCGGGCATGGGCTTCGCGTTCCTCGGAGTCGTGATCGGATACCTGCCGGTTATCTACAACTCGTTTGCCGCGCGCGAGATTGAAATTTCGCTGCTCGATGCGCGCGCCGGATCACCGCCGAGCGCGGCTGAGTTTCTCGGCCGGCTGGGTTGCTGTCCGGAGCAAGCCGTGCTCGACCGGATTTTTCGCGATTGGGAACACTGGTGCGCCGACCTCCTGTCGAGTCACATTTCCTATCCGGTGCTGGTTTTCTTCCGGTCGCAGCACGGCAATCAATCGTGGTTGGGCGCGCTGACGGTTATGCTCGATGTCACGTCGCTGGTCACGATCGGCGTGGAAGGCATCCACCCCGACCAGGCAAAGCTCGCCTTCGCCATGGCGCGGCACGCGGCCGTCGATCTCGCCCAGGTGGTGCGAGCGGAATACAGTCCGCATGATGCCGATCGCCTTACGGCGGATGATCTAGCCAGGCTGCGAACGAAGCTGGCCGAGCATGGCGTGACTCTCAATGACGCTGCGGACGGTGACGCAGCGGACAATAATGGCGCGGACGCGCCCGCTCGGCTGGCGAATCGGCTGGCGGAACTTCGGTTGCTCTACGAACCTTATCTGCACTCACTCAGTCGCCGGCTTTTGATGACCCTGCCGCCGTGGATCCACATGGAGGGCAAGAAAGACGACTGGCAGGCCAGCCCGTGGGACCGCGCCATTCAGGCGCGAGCGCTGGAGCGTCCGAGACGGGTGGCGGACGATCACTTCTGAGGCATCGGGTCATCGAATGATTCCGGTGATCGGGCCATCCATCCCCGCTCGAACTTCCGATCACCCGATGACCCGGGCTGCGGGGGTCCCACAGCCCGGTTTAAAGCTTGCCGCTTGCGGCCTATTTGGTCGTCTTGTCCATTTTGGCCATGCCCATTGAATACGTGCCGGTGCACTCCCAGTCAAAAGAAGAGCCATCTGCACTGGCTTTTCCGGAGCAGGTACCGGAACCCTTGATGCCCTTGTGCTTGCCGGTACCGCCCACGATCTTCCATTTGTTGGACATAGGTTTCGTGGTGTCGGTGGGAGTGGAACCTTCATACGTGTAGTGAACCTTGTCGCCGCTGTCCGCGGTCGCGATGAAGTAGCCGTGGAATTTGAAGGACGCTTTCCATGCATCGTGGAATTCCGTGTAGGTACCAGTCTTTTCCTTTAGGTCCCCGCTGCTTGAGGTAGCTTCGCAGGTGCCTTGCCCGATCCAGTAGATGTGATCTGGCACGTCTCCGACGTCGAGTTTGTATTCTGTCGTAGCCTTCGGGCAGTGCCACTTGGTGTCAACCTTGCTCTGGGCCATGGCTACGGACGCAGACACTAATAAAGTCAATACAACCAGCAAAAGCTTCCGCATCTTTGTTTCTCTCCTTTTGAGTTTTTGAGTGAAAAAGCGGGGCAACTATAGTGCACTCATCCAATTCTGGCAAGCGTCGCGCGCGTGCCTGGGAATCGAGCAGGCATGGGGCCCGATCATCCGATGACCCGATGTCTTGCTCCTTCTGCTACCATTTCCCCTTCATGAAACACGTGGGCGAAAACGTGGTGCGCATCGAGGCTGAGGCATTGCGAGCGCTGGCAGATCGGCTGGCGGGCCCGATGGCCGCCGACTTCAACCGGGCTCTGGAACTGATGTTCGGCTGCCGGGGCCGAGTGGTTGTGACTGGCATGGGGAAGAGCGGCCTCATTGCTCGCAAGATCGCGGCGACGTTGAGTTCGACCGGCTCGCCGGCCCTCTACCTGCATCCGGTAGAGGCGCTGCACGGCGATTTGGGGATGATCGTGCGCGGCGATGTCGTGCTGGCTCTTTCGGCCAGCGGCGAGACGGAGGAGATCCTGCAGTTGCTGGCTACGATTAAACGGCTGCAGGTGCCGCTCATTGCTATGACCTGCGACGCTATGACCTGCGACGACATTGCAGAACTCCACGCGGGCGAGGGCCCCTTCGACTCTCGCTCAGTGCAGGTCCGCGCCACACGGGCTTCTACTCTCGCATCTTCCGCCGACGTTGCTCTGGATTGTTCGATCTCTCAGGAGGCTTGTTCGCTGGGGCTTGCTCCTACGGCTTCGACCACGACCATGCTTGCTCTCGGCGATGCGCTGGCGGTGGCGCTTTCGGAAAAACGCGGGTTTAAAGAGGAAGACTTTGCCAATTTGCATCCCGGTGGAAAACTGGGCAAGCGGCTGGCGCGGGTCGAATCGTTGATGCACTCGGGAGACGCGGTTCCGCGAGTGACGCCGCAGACGAAGATGCCGGATGTGATTTACGAAATGTCGCGCAAGAAGCTCGGAATGACGACGGTGGTCGAGGGCGATCGTTTGGTCGGCGAGCGTTTGCTGGGAGTGATCAGCGACGGTGATCTGCGGCGATTGCTCGAGCAGCGCGGCAAAGACACACTCGACCTGACGGCGGGGGAATGCATGACGCGAACTCCGAAAACTATTGGCCCGCATGAGTTCGCAGCCACCGCGCTCGCGCGCATGGAGGAGATGAAAATTACGTCGCTAGTCGTTGTGGACAGCGACGTGGACAACGCTCGGCGCGTGCGGGGCATCGTGCATCTGCATGATCTGTGGGGAACTGAGATGCTGTAGTGTTGCCCAACCCTAAAGGGGGCTTCTGATTTCGACTAGCTTCGGCATCGCTAAAGCGATGCCCTGATACGAAGCTCAAAATATTCCGTGGTCCGCTAGTGGCAGAAACGCTGTAGCTTCGGCGGCGGCGGGGTAGGGAACTCGTCAAACTCGCCGTCCCATCCAGCGCATCCGCGCGCGGTGACGGCGCGGATTACGACCTGTTCCAGATCGCGGGCTTTCGCTTTCGCTTGCGAGACCTGCTCCGTCGTGAGCGAGCCGTTGAGTTCGCCGAGGTCCGGGCCCGCGGCGGCATACCCGGCATCGGCCGCAATGGTGAACCAGATATACGCAGTAAGGCGGTCCTGCGGAACGCCGCGGCCATCTTTCAGCGCTTTGGCGTAGAAGTATTGCGCCTGGGGAAGACCCTGATCGGCGGCAATCTTATAGAGCTTCGGGGCCTTGGTGTAATCTCGATCCGCCATCAGACGCCCCAGATAGTAGGCGCCGAAAGCGTTGTTCTGGTCGGCGGACAGCTTGAGCCATTTCTGGGCCGCGTCCGCATCGCGCGCCACTCCGTTGCCCAGGAAGTAGTGCCGTCCAACCAGCCAACCCGCAAGTGGGTCGCCTTGTTGCGCGGCCTTGCGATACAGGTCGATGGCCTGACTCTGGCTGCCGGTGACCACCGTACCGGTTTCGTAATAGTAAGCCAGTGCGATCTGGGCGGGTCCGTAGCCGAGATCGGCGGAGCGTCGAAAGCAGTCGATCCCCAGAGAGTCGTTTTCCGTCGGCCCAACGCCCGTAATGGCGTCCATTCCACGGTCGTACAGAGCTTCTGGAGAGGTGCTCTGCGCTAAGCCGAGCGTGCCCCATAACACGAGAATTGCCGACAGAATGGTTCGACGCATTGCTGATTTCCCGTAAGAAATATTGAACTCAGTATAGGGAATACGGCCTATCGGTGTAGAGTTACGAAAGTACTGATTTACGTCAAGCGGTTTCTGCAAGTTACAGATTTCACAATCCTGAAAAATCGCAGGAGTGCTCGACTACCCGCTTTTTTGGGACAATTTGTCTTGAGTTCTTGCATCATTCCCGGAGAAGGACACGGATTCGCATTATCGCGTGCTGCGGGTACTGATTGGATTAGAGCGCCCTCTTTGGGCGGTGCAACGCTGTGGATCTTCAGATTTCACTTTGATTCTGAGATGTCGTACCAAGAGTGGCGACTCGTCCGTAATTAACCAACCCGCAAGGCTATCCTGAACACCCTAGACGAAAGAGCGATGGCGCAGCCACATCAGCCCCCGACGGACCTTTTCCGCAACCTGCTAGCATTCTCCGATATGCAACAAACTGCATCACATAAGTATGGACGAAAACCAGACTTCCGCCCCCACGTCGACCATGAATCCCGCAAAATGGGTTGGTCAGTTGGTAGCCGCCGTAATTCTGGCCGAGGGGATCTGGGGATTGCTTGCTTCTCTCACCAACAATTTACTGGTGCCGCTGCTGGCTAGGGTGATGGACGGAGACCCTCAGTCTCCGTCGTACCTCGGAAAAGGTGAGTTGAACGTTCCAGCGCTGTTCAACTCGTTTTTGGCGTTTTGCCTTGCAGCAATTGTGTTTGTCCTGCTGCACGGGTGGTCACAGAGGAAGCCCGCGCCGGTACGAGTGAAAATGATGCGGGTGCCCAAGAAGGTTTCGCAACCGACTGCCGGACCGCTTTCCATTATCGCTCCTCCAGAGCCAGTTGCCGTCCCGACCCAAACAGTGGTAACTCCGCCCCCAGCACCGCAGATTTCGCAGGCAGCCGTTTCCCTTCCTCCGGTGCCGGCACCGCAGCAGTCGAAACCGACGCCACCGGCGGTGGTAGCCCCAGCCAAGCCAGCGAAGCCCCAGCCTCCCAAAGAGGTCTACTACAACATTGCCGGGGAGCCCATTAATCCAACCGAGGAAAAATAAGGATCGCGGAGAAGATGGCTTGAACAGGATCGCCCAGATGCCAGCCGGGAGCTATCGCATCGTGGCACGAATCAAAAGTCCGAGTGCGCGACATCTACGAATAGTATGTTACGCGTCCAAAGGAGCGGCGTTGCCTGTACGGATGGCTTATTCCGAAGTGTTCTTCCCGACAAAGGCAAATGCCTTTCCCAAAGTGGAAACAAATTCTTTTGCTGACTGCGGCCGTAAGGCGAGGATTCGCCACGTTGTCTAATTCCCTTAGGATCACGGGCAAAAGGGAATGAACACCCGCTGGGAAGACGCCGGCTGCGAAATCCCAGTCATGAAGGAAGCCAAGACGGAGTACGCGAAGCTGCAGTAATTCCGACGTTCGCGAACAATCCTGCGTGGTCTAGCGCGACATCAGGAATTCGACCTGCCGCTCAATTTCAGCGATCGCGATGGGAGCAAAGTTGGCCTTACGCAGTTGCTGGTTGAGTTGCGCCAATTTCGTTTGCTTGAATTGGGTCCACGCTGCGATACGGGCTTTTACCTGTTGACTTGACTCCCTGTAAACCGCGATCGCCTGCGAAGGCACGACACGATCTCCGCCTTCGACCACTCGCAACGCTGATGCCAGTCCCGTGTACGCATCCTGCAGCCCAAGGGACTGCTCGGCTGCATATTCCTTGTTTGTAAGAATCTTTTCGATTCCGGATTGAGCATCTGTGAGGGCCGACTTGAGTTGTCCGCCTTGTGTTCCTAACTTCTGTTGCCCCAGCTTCTGTTGAATGTCCGCAAGCTGTTGCTGAACCGAATTGATCTCGGCTAGCGTGCGGCGCGCTTCGGTGGTTTCGCCAAAGATCCGCTGGCCCAACTGCAACTGCTGCGTGAGTACTTCGGGAGTCGCGGGCGAGCGCGGGTCCATGACGACCTTCAATGACTGGTTTTGCGCAGTTCCATCAACCGTCAGGCGGACTTGGTAGATTCCCGGCACGGCCTTCGGCCCGCTGGGATTGTGGTAATCGGTGTCTTCGTCCGGGGTGGGGCCGCCGGAACTGCTCCAGGTGAGGTTCCAGACGAAGCGGTGCATTCCCGCAGTTTTCTCGAGGACTTCGGGCTTAGGGAACCAGCGCTCGGCTACGGCAAGCCTTTGGTGCTTCCGGGTGTCCTGACTCTGCGAAGAATGATCTTCTGAAGGGCGACTTTCTGAAGAAAACTTTCTGACGAGGTTCTGCTGTGCATCGAAAATTTCCAACCGAACGCTCTTGGCCGGAGACGGGAGGAAATAATCCATCATCGCGCCATTTGGAGGATTCTCAGCCGTGGGTTCCTCAGGCGGAAGCGGTGTGCCTGTAAAGGAGTCGTTATCCACGCGAACCGCTGTGGCTGGACGGTAAAGCCACGGGCCGCCCACTCTTCTCGCGTCAACCATCCGCGCCTGGCGAAGCGGCGTGATGTTATCGAGAATCCAGAAGGAACGTCCGAACGTGGCTGCCACCAGATCATCGCCGTGGATCGTAAGATCGCGAACTCCAGTGACCGGCAGGTTCAATTGCAAAGACTGCCAGTGGTCGCCATCATCCCACGACACGTAAACTCCAAATTCGGTCCCGGCGAAGAGGAGTCCTTCGCTCTGCGGGTCCTCGCGAACCGCGCGCAAGAATGCGGGAGCGGTTATGCCGTTCGTGACCAGTTGCCAGGTGGCTCCGTAGTCACGCGTGCGATAGAGGTAGGGCGTCTGATCGTCGAGGCGTCCACGATCGACGGCTGCGAAGGCAACAGCGGGATCAAAGTGCGACGCTTCGATGAGCGAAATTTTGCTCCAGTCGCTCAGCCCGGGCGGAGTAACGTCTTTCCAGTTCTTTCCGCCATCGCGGGTCAGGTGAATCAGTCCAGTGTCGCTTCCCGCCCAAATCAGATCGCGGTTGAGCGGCGATGGTGCGATTGTGAACACGACCCCATAACCGGAGCGCTTCGCGTGCTCGAGAGTTGGCGGACTCGGCGGTTTCTTGCCGTCCGTACTCTGCGCCTCGCGCACGTCCCCGGTCGCTCCGGTAAGATCGGGACTGATCGTCTCCCAGTGCAGACCGCCGTCGGCCGTCTTCATCACATATTGCGTTCCGAGATAAAGCGCGGTTGGGTCAACCGGGGAAAGAACCAGCACTGGAGTCCAAGGGTCGCGATATTTACGATCGCGGATCTCCACATCCCACGCAAATGCGGGCCATGGAGCAATGTCCTGGCTGAGCCCAGTTCGTTTGTTGAAGCGAGCAACGGTACCGTAAGTCCCACTGATGTAGATAATGTCGGAGTCTTTCGGATCGACCACCATGTATCCGCTCTCGCTGGGGCCAGCGGGAAACCAGTCCCGCGGCGTGATTTGAGCGTGGTCGGTACGGCTTAGAACCGCGGCACTGCCGCTATCCTGCTCCGTGCCGTATACGGCGTAAGGAAATTGATTGTCGGTGGTCACATGGTAGAACTGCGCCGTCGGTTGGTTGTACCAACTGCTCCACGTTTGGCCGCGATTGAGGCTGATCGTGGTTCCCTGGTCCGTTCCGAGGACCATGCTGGCGGAATTTTTCGGATCGATCCAGAGCTCGTGATAATCATCTCCGCCCGGCGCGCCGCGGACGACCGAAATTGTCTTCCCGCCATCCTCGGATCGGTAGAAAGCGACATTCGGGATGTAGATCACGTCGGGATTGTGCGGATCGATGATGATGCGATTGAAGTACCATGCTCGACTGGTAAGACGGGGATCGTCGTTCACGAGCACCCAAGTGTTGCCTCCATCGTCGGAACGATAGAGGCCGGATTTTTTCGCCTGGATGAGCGCGTACACGCGCTTGCCGTCCGGCGCAACGTCGACGCCGACGCGTCCCCAGTCGCCTTCAGGGAGCCCGTTTCCGTCGAGACGGGACCATGTTTTGCCGGCATCCCGAGAACGGTAAAGGCCGCCGCCCGGTCCATCGAGAGGAGCATACGAACTCCACGGAGGACGCCGCACATGCCATGCGCCGGCAAATAGGAGCTGCCGGGCGTCGGAACCGATTGCCAGATCTGAAATACCGATGTCAGACCCAAGGTCGAGAACCCGCGCCCAATGCATTCCTCCATCGACGGATTTGTAGACGCCGCGCTGTTCGTTCGGACCATAAGCGTGCCCCAGAGCGCCGACATAAACGACGTTTGGATTCTGCGGATCGATCACAATCCGGCTAATCTGTCGCGTGTCCTCTAAGCCGATGTGATTCCACGTTACGCCGCTATCGCTGGATTTGTAGACGCCGTTCCCGGAAGAGAGATCCTCGCGAATGTCGCTTTCGCCGGTTCCGGCATAAATGATTTTAGAATCGGAGGGAGCCACCGCAAGTGCGCCGATCGAGGCCACCGGCTGGCCGTCGAAGATCGGCGTCCAGACAACTCCGGCATCGGTTGTTTTCCAGATCCCGCCATTCACCGAGCCAAAATAAAAGGTTGTCGAGTTGCCCGGCACGCCGGCCACGGCCACTGCGCGTCCGCCGCGGAACGGGCCGATGAGGCGCCATTTGAGCCCATTCACCAGTTCTGGAGGAACCGCTTGGGCAACCGCCGTAATGGTGAGCAACAGAAAAGCACACGTGGAGATAGGACGTGCTAAACGCGATCTGAATTTGTGCAAGTGCTTGGCCCTCGTTCTTGATACCCCGGTTGGTTGGCATTTATGCCTGAGTGTTCAATCACCATAACGGTACATGCGCCAAGTGAACAACAGCAAGGCGTTTCAACGGGACAGCCTGTCGAAGCCATCACCGCATGCTCGTCCGCAAAGGAAGAAAGATGTGACTGGCCGCCCGTAAGAGGATTGTCGCTGCTCAGAAAGCGCGCTGGGCCTCTGTTGAGAAGAAACTAGCAGGGCAACCAGTTCTCCGGCCGAACGTGATCGCGGGTGGGGCGGGTAATCGAGACGATTTTTCTTGACCGGCTGCCGCAGCCCCACAAGTCTTAAACCATTTGGCGTTAGCGGCCGCCGTGGCCGCCGCCGCCTCCCCCACCGCCGTGAAAGCCGCCGCCACCCCCACCGTGGAAGCCGCCGCCTCCGTGGAAGCCACCTCCGTGGAAGCCCCCACCGTGGAAGCCGCCGCCTCTAGATCCTCCGAAGCCTCGAGCGCCGGCCATTCTAGGCCCGGAGTGAAATCCACCCCCCGTCGAGCCCGGACCACGGTAGATGCCGTGAGAGTAGCTGTTACTTGAGATGTAGGGCGAATGCGATTCCCAATCACGGTAATTGCCGAAGTGATGAAAGTAGCGCCCGCCGGCGTAGCCGTAACCATACCCCAAACCATAGCCGAAGAACGGAGCGTCATAGACCCACCAGGGCGAATAGAAGCCCCAACCGAACGGGCTATACCATATCCCGTCTCCTGGAAGAAAAGTGTAGGCGTCGAACCACGGGTCCCAGTCCCAACCGGCCCAGCCCCAAGCACCCCAATAGTCCCCGGTATACATGCTGGCCGCGTCCACGTTGGCCTCCGCCAAATAGGCGGATCGCAGGCTGCTCCAGCGATACAAATCGCCCTCTTCATACGACTTCTTGTCGAATTTGAGTCTCTTAAGCGAGCTACCCGAAGCAAGGTTCAACTCATGCCCGCCTTTTACGTCGACATCCTTGCCGCCATCGTTCACGGACGCTTTGCCGTCAAATACGCGTAATTGATTTCGCCGCAAGTCGAAATCGTACAAGCCGGTCTTCAACAACTTGGCCGTAGTGCCATCTTCGCTAATGAGAATGTTGTTTTCGGGGTGAATCTCCGCCACTTCGATCATGGCGTGACCCTTGTCGACAGCCACTTCTGTGTCGGTGAGACTTGGCGAAATCATTCTTACTGAAGTGTTGTTTCCGACGCGTAAGAAGACGCCTGGCGTCAGCAAAATCTCGGCTTTGCCTTTCTGTGTGGCGAGCGACTGCCCCGTCTGCAACTCGGCAGTTCCGATCGATTTCGAGTCGAGGATCTTCGTGCCCATCGACACCTGGCCTTCAACATAATTCACAGACCCTGGCACAGCCTCATCCGCGGTCGGAGTGCTTGCCAATGCAGGCACAGAAAGAAGCGCGGCCAGGAACAAATTGGCGACAGTTCTAAGCTTGATTATCGCCATTTTCGTATCCTCCAATTCCCTTACTGCATTAGATGGTCTGGCACTGAGGTTCGATGCCTGGGTCGAGTCCCGTGTAGCGACAAGCACTTAGACCTAGTCACAGCTTTACGTATCTAAATAGAAGTTCGCTTTTATTGCATTCCGGAGTAATCATGATTCTGGGTCGTAACCCGATATTCCGGGTGGTAACCCGATAGAGGTCTGTGTCCAAGGAGTGTGTCGTTATGCTCTTTCTAACGCGGTTCGAAAAGTCGATTTCGCATTGCGTTTCTTACTGTTGCTGCGTGCTTTTGCTCCCTGTGGTTTGCAACGTCAAGCGCTGGCCAGCAGGTGGCGCCGCCGACTCCTGCGGTCGCCGGCGGTGGAACGGCGAAGCCTGATATCGACGAAGCCAAGGCGATCGGAACCCGGCCGGCAGAACCGCCAGCGGTGCTGCAGCAGCTCAACTCCGCGATCGAGCCGCTTACCGCCAGGATTTCCCCTGCTGCTCTCACCTCGGTTGCTCTCGAAATTGCTGCTCCGTTCCGACGAAGAATTCCTCATACTTTCTCTTGCCCTGCGAACCAGACTCCTCACCGTTAATTTTTCCCCAGATTAGGCGCTCACTACTTGGACCCGTATCACGCAATATCCGCGTACCCTTTTCGGAATAGTAGAAGTAGTGGTCCTTGGCCCATCCGTATTCTTCTGATGAAGACGTCCTTAATAAGCCGGAGGGCGGAAACTTGAATAGATGCTCTCCTCCCTCGACAGGCAACGGGAGAGCACCAGGAACTTGGAATTCGACTCGCACCCAGCCTACGTACCCTTCAGGAATGAGAAAGCGCGATGAGTGACGAATGGAATGCCGGGCATCGATGGCAAGCCATGCTGCCAAGCCGAGCAAGAGTGCGAGTGTGAAGACGCCAACAGCTATTTGCGTGGATCGTTTGGTTCCGTTCGGAAACATCCAGGTTAGAGCACTGCCATCTCGCTGTCGCCGAAAACTCACTACGGCGGAGTACAAGGTGACCAGTACCAACAGCCCTGTTGCCAGATATGGCAGTATCATTCGAGTTCAGAACCAGTCGGCAGCGCGGACAAGGGCTGGACCATAAAAGCACCATATTGCCAGAGAAGCGAGCAGAGCAAGTCTCGCCGCCGCATTTGGCTTGAAAAGGCTTAAATAAGCGGCAATAAATAGACCCAATGAGCCCGCCAGAGAAACAAATTCGAGCGGGTTCACGGGAACGCCTAAAACGGCCAACATCAGCAAAGTGTAAACGTGAAATCCTGTAACAGCTCCCGCAGCGAGATATAAGAAAAATGGGATCATGTCTAGATATTCTTAACCGGTAATGCCGGAATTCACGTTTGAGCAGCTGTTCCCGCGGCAGCCCTCTGTCCGACTTCGAGATCCTTCGCCATTGTTCTCACGTACGTGCATCTTGCTATTTGCGGTTTTGAGCCACATTCTCTGAACGAGGTGCCTTCGCTGAGCGACCGTCAACACGCCAACGATCACGACCGTTGCGGCTACGAACGCGAGGCACATCGGGCTCCGTTCCAGCGCAAAGATCGCCACCAATATCTCTACCGAAGAGACTAGTAATATTCAAATCATACAACCGCTCACTGCAGGCCAGCCTCCACAAGAAAGCATGCGGACGCTGCTACTGCAGCGACCAACCTAACTTTGCCTGGACGTAATAGGCCAGGAAAAATACAACTGCAAAAAAGGTACCGAGTACAAAGAGGAGCAGTACTCCTTGGCGCGTCGTAAAGGATGATTGTTTCTTCTTCCGTGTCTTCATGAACTGCATCCCTGACGTCCCGCGAGCCTGCCGCCGGTTTCGCCCTATGGCAACCCCACGGGCACTGCTCGCAATGATCACGCCATTTTTCAAAACCAGGATCTATCTAGAAGCCGGTCGTCTGATATTGCAGGACTGCCAGTGCGAGCCGGCAATCATAGCCCGCCTGGGCGTTGGCGATTTGCGCCTGCGTCTGCTGCAATTGCGCGCCGGCGCATCCTCCGTCCAATCGCCGGACGGGGTTCACGGTTTCACTCCAATCTCAAAGTTCAGAGTTGAAAGCGAGAGCCGATACTGATATTGAGCGTTGACATAACCAATGGCGGCATCGGTTTGTTGCAACTGTGCCTGACTGAGTTCGACGATTGAGCCTAAGCCGAGCTGATAACGGCTCTGAGCGAGACTCAACCCCAGGTCGGCTTCCTTGGCGAGTTCCGCAGCCACGCCGACACGCTGAAATGTCGTATTCGTGGATAGCCATGCCGTGCGCACATCGCGCACTACCCGGTCGCGCAGATCCCGGGTGCTCTCGGCTGCAGCTTTTGCCCGGTAATTAGCTTCCGAAGCCTGCGCCGTGAAGAGAAAGCCATTAAAAATTGGGATGCTCATATTCACGCCGATGGCGCCGTACCAGCTGGAAATAAAATAGTTGGGAAAGCAGCCGGCGCTGGTGCAGTCCGGACGCACCGGAGTCACTCCTGCTATGCCCAGAGTGCTGATAGTTGGGAACAGCTGTTCGTGCTGGGCGCGACGGAACTTTTCCGCTGCCTGTTGATCATAGGTGAGCGCCTGCAGATCGGGACGTTGCTGCAACGCGGTATTGATGAGCACGTCCACATCCGGCGGCGGTGGCGGCGGTTGCGTATCCTCATCGCTCAACTCGTAGCGGACCTCTTTTTCAAAGCCAAGGACTGCCGTGAGGGCGGCGATGGTCGAATCGACGTTGTTCTGGGCATCGAGGAGCAGCAGCTTGGCCTGCGACAGATTCACCTGGGCAAAGGCCAGATCCAGCGTTGATTTCAGCTTGCTCTTCGTCAGTTCGTCGATTTGATGCTCTACTGACCCGCGCGTGGTCACGGTTTGTTGCGCGACTTTGAGCAGTGCTTCGGCCTGCAGCGCGTTGTAAAAGGCCTGGTCCGTAGCCAGAACGATATCTTCGGTGGTGGCCAGCGCATTGGCATTTTGGGCCTTCTCCAGAAGCTTTGAAGAGGACACTAGGTTGATGGTGCGACCGAAATCGGTGATGAGTTGGCTGAGGGTTACCCCGGCGCCGGCATGTTCAAGCAAGCGAGGCGCATTGAGCGCTCCCGCGCCGATGCGGCTGCCTTCATTAGCATCGACTGCCGTCATTGCGCCATTGAAATTGGGGAGTTCTGCCGACCTGGTCTCGCGATAGACCTGATGTTGTGCCAACGCCAGCAGGCGCCCCACACTGATCCGTGGATTGTTCTTGATCGCCACCTGTTCTGCCTGGGTGCGGGTCAAACGCATGGGGCCGCCTGCCGCTTGATCCGCCTGCGGCGTTGGGGGGGCAGAGGAGGCGGTCTGCGATCCGGCGGCGCGCGGGAAGCTGGCGACCAGCGTCACTTGAGCCTCCGCAGGCCCCACGATACGAGTCGGCTCTTGCGTGACCTGCGGCTGCGGAGCAGTAGGTAAGTCGTCGGCTGAATCCGTTTTGTCGAGGGCTTGTGCTAAACCACGCTGGGGTAGAACCGCCCATAAAGATAACAGTAGCATGCAGAGAATGACAGCATTGGCCCTTGTCATCGGGTTGCCTCTCGCTCTGTTTGATTAGGTGCCGTATGCGTCTCCGAACGATTCCAGGAAGCGGCGTGTTTGTGCTTCATTCCGCCGACTCCGTCGGCAGTGCTGTCTCGGTTTGCCGATTGCGCTTGCCGTAAACCAGCAGATAAGCCGCAGGCACGATGAAAATCGTCAAAAGAACCGACGAAGTGAGGCCGCCGATAATGGCCTTCGCCATCGGTGCATACTGCTCAGCACCTGTACCCAGTTTCATCGCCATGGGAATCATGCCAATAATCGTGGCCAGCGAAGTCATCAAGATGGGCCGCAGGCGAACTCGGCAGGCGGTTATGACTGCGTCCGCCGGGGAGAGTCCCTGCTTCTCCAGATTGTGAGCAAAATCAACGATGAGAATGCTGTTCGAGTCCGCGATGCCGACCAGCATCAACACGCCCATCAACGACATCACGTTCAATGTGCTGTGCGTGAGGGGCAGGATGATGAGCACGCCGACGAAGCCCATCGGTATGGCGAGCATGATCAGGAAAGGATCGATGAACGACTTGAACTGCGCCGTCAGAATCAGGAAGAGCAGCAGAAACGAAATCAGAAATCCCAGCGCAAAACTCTTGAATGAGGCTTCCATGCCTTGTACCATGCCGCGCAAATTCACGCGGACGTTGCCGGGAATCTTGGTTTGGGCAAGAATGTCTCGCACGGCGCTGGTGACGCGCCCCAGATCTTCCCCTTTGGGGGTAATGAAGATATCGATAGCACGCTGAATCTGATAGTGGTCTACTTCCGTCGGTGTCAGGACCTGTTTCACATTCACAACATTGTTGAGAACTGTAGTCGGCCTGCCCCCTCCGAGGCATGTCCACGAAGAGTGACCCGTACCTGGCTGCGGTGGACCGGAGGGACCACAGGCCATTCCGGCTCCGTTGCCAGGATCGCGCAGGGGAATCTGTCCCAGATCGAGCATGTTGTTAATGGCGCCGTTTCCATGCTCGAAGAACTGTACGGTGAGGTAGTAGTCGTTCCCGCTCTTGCGGTCGACCCAATAGTTCGGCGCGATCATGTAATTGGAATTGAGGGCGGTGATGACGTTATCCACAACGTCTTTTTGAGTCAGACCCAACTCGCCCGCGTGTACGCGGTTGACATCGAGCCGCAGAGCCGGGTAGTTCATGTCTTGCGGAATGTAGATTTGGCCGACGCCAGGCAGTTCGCGAAAGCGATTGGCCAAGTCCTGTGAGATGCCATAAATCTGGCCCAGATCGGGGCTGCTGACTTGCACGTCAATCGGCGCCGGCATCCCCATGTTGAGAATGGCATCCACCATGGAGCCGCTGCTTAAGAACGTCCGGATATCTGGAAACTGGGTCGCCATTGCCTTCTGAACCCGGTCCATGTACTCAAAACTACTGAGTCGGTGCGGCTCGTTTAACGCTACCTGGACGGTCGCGGTGTAGGGACCAGAGTTGGTGGTGTAAAGCGAGGAAAAGTCTGGGACTACTCCGATGTTGGAAACAATGCGCTTGAAATCCTTCGGTTCTACCGTATTGCGGATCAGATTCTCCACCTTGGCGACGTATTGATCCGTCACCTCAATGCGCGTGCCGGTTGGTACTTTGAGGTTGATGGTGAACTGACCGGCGTCCGTCTTCGGGAAAAACGCCAGCCCGAGCAACGGATAAATCGCCAGGCTCACCAGGAACACTCCGCTCAGGAGCGCCACCGTCAACCCCGGACGGAGCAGTGCCCGTCTTACCCAGTACTCGTAATAATCGAGGAACTTGTTAAACATCCGATTGAAGCGGGCATTGAAGCGCTCCATCCAAGAGTCATCCTCCGCCACGGTGGGCTCGACCTCATACTCATTCTCCTTAGCAGGCATCGGTACGTGCGGCACAGCCTTCAGAAAACGCGAACAGAACAGCGGAATCACCGTCATCGCCACCACATACGAAGCCAGCAGCGACAGACAGAAGGCCAGCGCGAGCGCCGAAAAAAGAAACTTGGCAACGCCGTAAAGAAAAACCACCGGGAAGAAATCGACCACATCCACCAGGGTCGCGGCTAACACGGCAAGGCTCACTTCCGACCCGCCGACCTCGGCCGCGATCATGGGGGCGGCTCCCATTTCCAGATGGCGGTAGATGTTCTCGAGCGAAATCACCGAATTGTCGATCACGCGCGAGAAAGCCAGGGCCATTCCCCCCAGGATCATCGTGTTCACCGTCCCACCCATCAGAGCCAGCACCACAAACGCAGCCAGCGCAGATATAGGGATGGAGAGGAGCACAGCCGACGTGGCGCGGAAACTTCCCAGGAAAATCAGGATCATCAAGCTGGTCAGAATCAATCCCAGAAAGCCCTCGTGGAGCACGGTGTCGATTGCCTCCTTCACGTACACCGACTGATCAAAAACAATGCTGGTCTTCATCTGCTGGGGAATATCGTAGAGATGTTTGATCAGTTGGCGGACGCCATCGACCACCGCGATGGTGTTGGTATCGCCGCCTTGCTTCATGATGGGAATGTAGACGGATTTCTGGCCATCAATTCGGACCACGTTGGTTTGAATCCCGTGAGCGTCCTCCGCTTTGCCTACGTCGTTCACCGTGACCCATGAATTCCCTTTGACCTTGAGCGGAACCTTACCCAGCTGGTCCATGTTGTCAACCAAGCTGTTGGAGTAAACGAAGTAATCGTAGGGCCCCATCTTGACGTCACCCGCGGGCAGGATCAGGTTGGAATCGTTGACCGCGCCTACCACGTCCATCAGACTCAATTGACGGGAACTAAGTTTGTAGGGATCGACGTAGACCATAACCTGGCGGTAGGTTCCGCCGAATACGCCGGGGATTTCGGCACCGGGTACGCCCGCGATCTGGTTGCGAATCTGGAACTGAGCGTAGTCGTGAAGCTGAGTTTCGTTGAGTCCCTCGCCTTTTACCGTAACCAGCGCCACTGGCAAGCTGGAGGCATCGAACTTGAGAACGACTGGAGGCAGAGTTCCCGGCGGCAGACGCTTCAGGTCGGCGAGAGCTAAGTTGGACAGCTCGGTTACATCGGCGTCGGCGCTGGTTCCGGGCTGGAAGTACACCCGGATGATGCTGACGCCTAACATGGATCGCGATTCCATGTGGTCCACGCCGGAAGCCAGCGTGAAGAAGCGCTCCAGAGGATCGGTGATATCGGTCTCAATATCCTCCGGCGGCATGCCCGAGTAAAACGTGGCCACGACGACTTCGGGCAGGTTGATCGGTGGGAATAGGTCGACCGGCATCCGCGACAGACTGGTCACACCGATGACCAGCAGGGTCAGGCAGATCACGATGATGAAGTACGGATTACGAATTGAAAATCCTGGCATAAAATTTGTCCTGTTGCATTCGTAGCTGTTTCAGTCATCCCGATCAGGCATGCGCGGCGCCGTTTACTGCGCGCTTGGCTCGTGATACTCCATGACGGCTACGGCCTGCGGATGAACCTTTTCGCCGGCCTTCAGACCGCTGCGATCGCTCACCACGACCTGCTCTCCTTCGTTCAGTCCGGCGATGACTTCGGCATCGCTGGCTGTCTCCAATCCGAGTTGCACGCTGCGGTCTTCCAGTTCTCCATTCTGGTTCACTACAAAGACGGTGGTTTTTTCGCGTTCGTGATTCAAAGCCTGAACCGGCACCGTCGCAACATCCTCTTTGCGATCGAGCGAAAGCTCCGCATCCGTATAGAGACCCGGCACCAGAACCCGCCCTGGATTCTGAACGTCCACTTCTGTATGCATGGTGCGGGTGTCTTCGCGCACATCCACGGAGAAGCGCGCAACTTTGCCCGGGAATGTGCGGTTGAGCGACGGAACGCGGACGTCCACGTGATCGCCGACGTGGATGTAGCGAACGTAAGATTCCGGAACCGGAATCACGAGGCGGAAGAGATCGTCCTCTGACAGCCGGACGATGGGCATCGCCTGCGTGCTCGAACCCGTGCCCGCCTGCACCAGCGTGCCAAGGTTGGCGTAGCGCTCCGTTACTACTCCGGGAAACGGAGCGGTGATCCGCGAATAATCAAACAGGCTCTGATCACGAGCCAGTTTTGCCTTGGCCGCGGAGAGCTGGCTCTGGGTCGCCTCCAGAGCCGCCTGGCCAGCATCTACCTGAGACGATGCCGCCAGATCCTTGCCCTGAGCGTCATCCACTTCCTGCTGCGCGACAATTCCGGGCTGGCTCTCGAAGACTCCATTCAAACGCGTGTATTGCAGGTGAAGGGCGTTGTACTGTGCCTGATACCGGGCCAATTCGTGCTGGGCCCGGCTGACTTGATTCATCGCATTTTTGATTTCTGCCTGATCTTGCTCAAGCTGCGCTTCCAGTTCGGGAATCTCCAGGATCGCCATGACCTGGCCAGCCTTCACGCGGGTGCCATAGTCGACTAGCAGTTTCTTGACGAAACCGGATTCCTTCGCGTACACATCGATTTCCTGGAAGGGCACCAGTTCGGAGGACAAGGTGATTTGTCGACCCAGTGACTTGCGCACGACTTTAGTTACGCCAACCGTAACCGCGGACGCCTGAACATGACTTCCGCTTCCCGAACAAGCGACGAATTCAACCACCAGAGCCACAAGGCTGGCCAGCAAGATCAGCTTTGAAAATCTCATGGCTCGTGTTGGTATTCCTCCCGATTGATTGCTAATCTCATCCATCGAGTTCTCTCTACCAGCTTTCTCTGGCATTCCCAGCCAGCGGTGTCGCATAAGCACAAATCTTCTGGTCGTCTTTAACGTGTCGCTTTCATGATTTCGCGTAGCTGGACAACGGAGAAGGAGCTGGATCGGCAGAAGTCGATCACCGTTTTTTCCGTCTGTTTTAAGCGGAGCGCAGCATCCGGAATTTTAGTTGCGAATTCCATTGGAACCGTCAGCACTCCGTGGCGGTCGCCGTGCAACAAAGATCCGGGCCGGACATCCATGCCTCCCAACTTGACGGTGGCCCCGATGTCGAAGATGTGGGCATAGGCGTGAGAAACCGCAACACTTCCGGCAAATAACTGGACTCCCATGGCACGCACAGCGGGCAACTCGCGCACGGCGCCGTTGGTTACGTACGCGACGCACTTCAGAGCTTTGAGGATGGCAGCGTGCATGTCACCCACGAACGCTCCGCGTCCCGGGGGCTCGTCCATGTCCTCCAATACCAGGATACGAGGGGCGGGAATTTCGAGGATGCTGTTCCAGAAGTCGGTACGATCATGGAAGGTGCCGCCCGCAATTGGCGGTTCACCGCATCGCAGACGCGCCGTGGCTGCGTAACCGACCATAGGTGGAGCGTCTGCATCTTTAAATATGCAGTGAATGCTGCCGTCTGTAAATCCAGTGTTCCGAAGCCTGGCGTGAAATGTCTCGATCGCATTCGAGACCATACAAGTGTCGAACTGGCGAAGAGCATCAAGATTTTCTTCAGTCAACAAAGACTTAATGGCCATGCACGTTTCCTTTCGTCGAATCGAGCTAACTGCGACAAAGGCAAATCTGTCTAGCAAGACCCCATGCGGTGTTCCCAAAGAAGAGTCGAAAGTATGTTCTACTTCACCCGGACTACAAGAATCCCCGCAAAGGGGTCACGCTAAACAATGCGAAACTTGATCTCACCGAGGCCCGGACCCTTGACGTAGAGGATTTCCGAACTTGACTCGAACTCGCTCAATCTGATCTTGAACTTCGCGTTCAACCGGAGTTACCTCAGTCAATTTCAATGACTGGGGTTGAGTTCAAGAACAGTGATTAGCTGCAAAAGACAGAAAGTCAGCAGAAAGGAGGGGGTCGGTTATAAAGCCAGCTCTCGGAACTAAGATTCGTAGACGGGACGACCACCGAGTCCGCAGCAATGGAAGGCTGCGGCGGTTGAAAAAGCGTGAAGCTGGAAATTGGTGAGGTCCACTGGAGTGCGTTGTTAAAAAGGCGCTGCTTCTGGACATCCGGAGACTGGGATTTCACCGTTGCTACTTTCCCGACTTCCGGACCCAGTTCGGTGTAACGGGTGGCAAGGCTTGCCGACAGGGAAAAAATGGCTAGAACAATTACCGCGATCCGGCACCGAGACGCGGAGCTTGCTGGTGCACGAGAATGTTCTAACATAGCCATCTCAGATCCATGTGCGGATCAACTGCCACAAGACTATACACATTTAGCACGGGACAGACAGATTGCGCAAGTTACCATTCCGTTTGCTTTGACGCGTGGAGACCGGATCAAGTTGCCTTCCTTCGGCGTCGCGCTCCGTCTGTTGCACGCTCTTCGGACTCCACGCAGGGAGAACGCTCTTTCTAAGAGTGGCTGAGTATGAGGCACTCCCAGAAAACGCTATTGATGCTTCGGTAGGACGAATTAGCGAATCGGAGGCGGGCGATTGTAGTGGAAGCCCTTAGTCTGAAGGGTGGGGAATAGCTGCGGCGCCAGTGTTAAATGAGCCGTTTCGCCAGTCGGAGGAAGTAATTGAAAGGTGTCGGTAGGAGCATTCCACTTCGTGCCGCGGTCGTCAAACCGCGGTCTCTGGTCGTGGTGAAAGTTCTTTTTTGTGTCTCGCATACAGCGTTACACTGATTGCTCCGACTTGAATCCTTCGTCCGCGCATTTGGAATTCCTCCCGTTCTTTTCAGTACTGAGAACGAGGGGGACTGTCCCAAAAATTCGGGACAGCAGGTTCTAAGCGATTGAAAGAAATCAGGCTCTGTAGTCACGAAAGTTTGACGCGACTACGCGGACGGCGGAGGTAAGACAGTGGCCTTTTCAGTAGCTGCGCATGTGGTTCCGCATGTCGCCCCGGATATCGCTCAGCATTTCGCTCAGCGTTCCGCTCAAAGAGCGGCATTCTACGCGGTGATCGCGTGCTGGTGGATATTTCTCCTGACCTTCTGGCTGCGGAAACGTCCGCCCCGAGCCCGCGAGACGAAACGCGATTGGACTTCGCTCATTGGAATGTTTCTGCAAGGCGCGGCCTACTTCTGCGTCTGGGCGTTCCCCTTGGAGCAGAAACATTTTTCGCCGATTAGGCCTGCTTCGCCGGTGGTGGAATGGGGACTGGCGGTGTTGACCGTGGCTATCGCCGTCGCTTCGACATGGCTGGTGAACGCCGCCGCGCGCCGTTTGGGAAAGCAATGGGCTCTGGCCGCGCGCCTGGTGGAGGACCACACGCTCATTCAGGACGGGCCTTATCGCTTGGTAAGAAACCCGATTTACGCGGGCATGTTTGGAATGCTCGTGGCCACCGGACTGGCGGTGACGCAATGGATTCCGCTGCTGCTTGCGATCGTGTTGTTCATTGCTGGAACCTACATCCGCATTCGAAGTGAAGAGCGGCTGCTGCGCGAGGCCTTTGGCCCCGAATTCGAAAAGTACGCGCGCGAAGTGCCGGCGCTGATCCCAGGAATCTACTGAGTGGACCCTGCCCGCGTGGGGACGGGCGCCCTCGCGAGCCTGCCTGAGCGAAGCCGAAGGGTCCAAGCCGAGCGTAGCTCGGCAGCCTGCCTGTGGTCACAACAATTCTGAATTCGCTGAAGTCTCGACATTGCCGACCAACTCGTGTTGCAGGCCGCAGCCGCCTGCAGCCCCTGAAGGCGCAATCATTGGCGGACGCTTACGGCACGACCGAACAGCTTGCGGAAAAACTGGGATTTTGATCTTGTTTTGAAGGGGCGCGGCTTCAGCCGCGCCGTAAGTACAGCAAAATCAACCGCGGCTTTAGCCGCTGCGGGCGACACAACGCGCAATCCGACTTTTTCCGCAGCCTGAGAAGTCGCGCCCTTCCCAAACCTGCTTGAACAGAATTACAACGCGTCCCTCATTACTACGCGTAGCGCTCGCGCATGAAATCGCCAATTGCCGCGTACGCCGCGCTCAGCGTCTTTTCGTCGGGCAGAAACACGATGCGAAAATGCTTCGTCCCGGGACGCTGGCCGAAGCCAGAGCCGTGCACGACCGTCACATATTTCTGGCGAATGAGTTCGGTGACAAAAACCTCGTCGCTTTCCGGGATGTCGATGCGCGGATACGCATAGAAAGCCCCGCGCGGCGCCACGCAACTCACGCGCGCAGTTTCGGCGCACCATTTCATGGTCAGGTCGCGGCGGCTGCACAGCTTGCGCTTCATTTTGACCAGGTGATCCTGCGGACCTTCGAGCGCAGGCTTGATGGCGTACTGCTCGGGATGGTTGGCGCAGAGGCGCGCGCGCAACAGCTTGTTCACGCCTTCCAGATACGGCTTGATGACGGAAGCGTCGCCGCTGGCAATGCCCCATCCAATGCGCCATCCGGGGGCGAGGTAATTCTTGGACAGTCCGCCGAAAGTAATGACCGGCAGATCGGGCGCGACCGCGGCCATCGCTACATGCGGGTCGTCGTCGATAATCAGCTTGTCGTAAATTTCATCCGCAAAGATAACCAGATTATGTTGGCGGGCGAGTTCGGCGATCTGTTCCAGCATCGCGCGCGTACATACCGAGCCGGTCGGATTGTTGGGATTGATCAGCACAATCCCACGCGTCCGCGGCGTGATCTTTTTCTTGATGTCGTCGAGATCGGGCTGCCAGCCGTCTTCTTCGTTCAGGTAGTAATTATTCAGTCCGATTTCGAACTTCGCCAGAACCGCGGAATAGAGCGGATAGTCGGGGCACGGGGTCAGCAGGTTGTCGCCGGGATTGAGCAGCGCGGCCAGGCAGAAGTCGACTGTCTCGCTGACGCCCGAAGTGACGAAAACGTCCTGAATGTTAGTGATCCCCTTGCGGGCCGCTTCGCCGCGAATCGCTTCGAGCGCCTGCGGGATTCCCGAAGAACTCGAATATCCATTGTTACCGTCGCGCATGGCTCGATAGACGGCTTCAATCATGTACGCGGGAGTCTGGAAGTCGAAGTTAAGCGGGTCGCCGATGTTGAGCGGCAGAATTTTGTGTCCCTGACGGGCAACTTCGTCGGCAATGCAGGCCAGGTCGCGAATGGCGTAGCGGACGTTTTCCAGACGAGCGGCTGGGGCAATCTCGCGGGCTTGAGTCGTAGGCACTGAACGCTCCAAAAACTATTTCAACGCAGAGATCGCGGAGTAAGAACGCAGAGTACGCAGCGAAAAACAAGGAAATAAAACTCCGCGCTCTCTGCGTAAACTCCGCGCCCTCTGCGTTAAAGATGTTCTTATTCCACCCGATCGATCTGCGCCTTCTGCAGCTTGTCGGAGTAATCCACGTACACGGCTTTCCACTCGGTGTAGAAGTCAATCGCGCCGATGCCGCCCTCGCGGTGTCCGTTGCCCGTTGCTTTCGTGCCGCCGAAGGGCAGGTGAACCTCCGCGCCGATGGTCGGGGCGTTGATATAAGTGATCCCGGCCTCGAGGTCGCGGACGGCGGCGAAGGCTTTATTGACGTCCTTGGTATAGAGCGCCGACGACAGGCCGTACTCGATGTTGTTGGCGATTTCGATGGCGTTCTCGAGATCGTCGCAGGGAATGATCGAAACCACCGGCCCGAAGATTTCTTCCTGCGCGATGCGCATCTTGGGATCGACCTCGGTGAATACGGTGGGTTCGAGGAACCAGCCGTGCTGGTACTCGCCCTGGTCGAGCCGGTGGCCGCCGGTGACGAGCTTGGCGCCTTCAGTCTTTCCGATCTCGATATATTCCATGTCGGTCTTGAGCTGGCTCTCGTTGATCGCCGGACCCATCTCGACCGTCTCGTCGAGACCGTTGCCGACCTTGATATTCTTCGCGCGCGCGACGAAGTGATCGACAAACTCGGTATAGACGCCTTTCTGCACGATGATGCGGCTGGTCGCGGTGCAGCGCTGTCCGGTGGTGCCGAACGCGCCCCACAGTCCACCTTCGATGGCGAGGTCGAGGTTGGCGTCGTTGAGCACGATCATCGGATTCTTGCCGCCGAGTTCGAGCGAACAGCGCTTGAAGCTCTTGGCCGCCGTGGTGCCCACGATTCTGCCAACCGCCGAGGAGCCGGTGAGCGAGATGGCGCGGACCACCGGATGCTCGGTCAGCGGCGTGCCGACTTCCGAGCCGAAGCCGGTCACGATGTTGATCACGCCTTTCGGTACTCCCGCGTCAGTCAGCGCCTGCACCAGGTTGAACGTCGAGAGTGGAGTGTCCTGGGCCGGCTTGATCACGCAAGCGTTGCCACAGACGACGGCGGGCAGCAGCTTCCACGAAGAGATGGCCATGGGGAAGTTCCAGGGCGTGATCATGCCGCAAACGCCGATGGGCTGGCGGATGGCCATGGCGAACTTGTTGGGCAGTTCCGAGGGCACGGTCGGGCCGAACAGACGGCGGCCTTCGCCGGCGTTGTAGTAGGCGGCGTCAATCGCTTCCTGCACGTCGCCGCGGGTTTCTGCCAGCACCTTGCCCATTTCGCGGGTCATGTCACGGGCATAATCTTCTTTGCGCTCGATCAGGATCTCGGCGGCGCGAAAGACCATCTCGGCGCGGCGGGGCGCGGGAACGAGGCGCCACTTGGCAAACGCACGCTTGGCCGCATCCACAGCCGCGTCCACATCGGCGTCATTCGATCGTTGGAAGATGGCAACGACCTCGCGCGTGTCGGCGGGATTGCGATCTTCAAAGGTCCGTCCGCTGACGGATTCGACCCATTCGCCATCAATGAAGTTCTTGAAAACTCTCGTCTTGGTCGTGCCGCCCGCGATCACTGGCTTGGTCAGAGTATCGGTCGCCATAGGAGCCTCCTGGGAGTAGTGCAGAACACTTTATGCTAACGCCCGGGGCGAAGCGCGGCAAGGGAAGGAGGGCAGGAGCAGGGATGCGGTTCCGCCCAGTCACTTTCGTAACCTTTCCCGCAATGACTCAAGTCTAATACCCATCCCAGCAGAGATATGATGGTCTCAGCGTGAGAGATCTCCGGAATTTTCAGAATTTTGCATTGAGGTTGGCACCGGCTCGTGTCGAATAAACCAAAGGCGGGACTCTACGTCGCCTGGAAGACGGTGACGTATCGCAGCGTGATTATAGTGCTGCTCAGTGCGGCGCTGGTCTTTGGCTTCGTCATGCACGTGGCGTTTCCGAAATTCACCGACTCCACGGTCAAGGCGGCCGGTAATTTTTCGACGGGCGTGCTCGAAAAAGTTGCGGGACTGACGCCTAAGTTTAAGGGGCCGTCGGCCACGATTTCGCAGCAGGCGCACTTCACCGCGCTCGATGGCACCATCCGGGTAAGGAAAGGCAACGGCAACAGTTGGATCAACGCTGACTACAACGTCCCGCTCGAAAAGGGCGACGTGGTGCAGACCGGCGCCGAAGGCATGGCGAAGATTGTTTTCAACGATGGTACCAACTACACCGTGAAACAGGATTCGCTGATCGTGATCGAAGAAAACTCGGCCAACGATCAGCAACAAACCAGCGTGTCGGTGGCGGTGTCGACCGGCACGGTCGACCTGACTACGGCAACCTATGTTCAGGGTTCGAAGTCGCAGGTGATTGTCGCGGGCGCAAAAGCTTCGCTGGCTCCGGATTCGGCGGCTATGGTGCACAATAATCCCAAGGAAAATCAGCACGAAATTTTGGTGAAGAAAGGCAGCGGCGAGGTGGAGCGCAACGGAGAAATGGCTCACCTGTTGCCCTGGGAAAAGGTGAGTTTCCGGAGCGAATCGAAAACCATGGAACGGGCCACGGAAATCGGTCCGCCAGCGCCCATTACGCCGGGAAACATGATGCCGGTTTTCACCAACGCCGGGGAGAAGTCGAAGGAAGTAGAGTTTGCCTGGACGCCCATGGCGAACGCCGCCGGATACCGGCTGCGCATTTCACACAACCCGTATTTTTCGTCGTTATTGCTGGACAAAAAGGTAGAGGCGACGAGCGTGGTGGTGACCGGCCTGCCCGTGGGGGCTTACTATTGGTCGATCCAGTCTTACGACTCGGCGGGCAAGGAATCGGTGGAAAGCGAAAAGAACCGCTTTACTATCATTGTCAAGGCCAAGGAAAAAATAGAGCTGTCGCTCGTGATCGAACCCCTGATCCAACACGGACACGTGATTGAGGTCACGGGCAAGACCGAGGCGGGAGCGCGCGTCATGGTAAACGGCAAGGAAGTGCCGATCGTCGGCGACGATGGTATGTTCCACTATTTCACGCCGCTCTTGCCCAACGGGGAAAACCTGATCACGGTCACGGCGCAGAATTCGAAAGGTGGAGTCAACACCCACCAGGAAAAAGTGCTGATTCAGTAAGGTTTTGTTGGGAACCATGTTTCTGAGAGCCGGTGCCTTAATGACAACCAGTTCTCTTGAACATCGAAGTAGAATAGAAGAAACACAGAATAGAAGACCAGCGGAGAGCGGCTCGTATGGAAACCGGCGAAGGCCCGGGTTCCAGGGGCGGGACGAATTCCCGGAAGAGAGAAGTATTGCTATGTCAAACAATGGGTTTCATAACGGCTCATCGCGTTCGCACAATCTGCGTTCGCTCTTCAGCATGTTTTCGAGCGACCTCGCCATCGATCTGGGGACGGCGAACACGCTGGTGTACGCGCGCGGCAAGGGCATTGTGGTAAACGAGCCTTCGATCGTGGCCATCAACAAGAACACCGGCGAAGTGGAGGCCGTCGGCAAGGAGGCCAAAGAGATGCTGGGCCGCACCCCCGGCAACATCGTGGCCATCAAGCCCATGAAAGACGGCGTCATCGCCGACTTCAAGGTCACCGAGAAAATGCTGAACTACTTCATCCAGAAGGCGCACAACCGCAAGATGCTGGTGCATCCGCGGATCGTGATTGGCGTGCCTTCGGAAATCACGCAAGTGGAAAAGCGAGCCGTGATGGATTCCGCCTATCGCGCCAAGGCCAGCGAGGTACATCTCGTGGAGCAAGCCATGGTGGCGGCCATCGGCGCGGGACTCCCCATCACCGAGCCCAGCGGCAACATGGTCGTCGACATTGGCGGCGGCACCACCGACATCGCAGTAATTTCGCTCAGCGGCATCGTTTATTCGCGTTCCGTGCGTATGGCCGGAAATCAGATGGACGAGGCCATCATGAACTACCTCAAGCGGAAATATAACCTGCTGGTGGGCGAGCGCACCGCCGAGCAGATCAAGATGGAAATCGGCTCCGCCTATCCGCTCGACAAGCCGCTGACCATGGAAATCAAAGGCCGCAATCTGATCGAAGGCGTGCCCAAAACCATCACAGTAGACGACAGCGAAATCCGCGAGTCACTCAGCGAATGTGTTTCGACCATCATGAACGCGATCCGCGTCGCGCTCGAACGCACGCCGCCGGAACTTTCCGCCGATATCAGCGACCGCGGCATCGTGCTGACCGGCGGAGGCGCGCTCATCAAGAACCTCGACAAGCGCATCCGCGAGGAAACGGGATTGCCGGTCTCGATCGCCGACGATCCGCTCTGCAGCGTGGTGCTCGGCACCGGCAAGATGCTCTCGGACTTCAAGCTGCTGCGCAAGATTTCGATCGAGTAGAACTGCCTGATGTTACTTTTCGCGGATGCCAAGCCGCCGGACTTGCTCGATTTTAGGATCGTTCAGGGGGTGCTTGTCTTAGTGGCAGCATTGTCTGCGTGGCTAGCTTTTGACACCAAGCATGCTTTGGAACGTTTGATTCAGCTGACTGAGCGTTGGAATTGGATACCTCGTGGCAGCCCCTGGCGAGTCAACCCTGAGAAGCCTGGCTGGATATGGTTCTACAGAATTGATGCGGCAGTTGTATTGGCCGGGATCGTCTACGTTCTTATTCAGCGCAACTTCGTTCGTTAAGCAGGTTGATTCGGTTGTCACTGAGAACTAACAACTGAGAACTGAGAACTGCTGTTATGGAATCCGTCCTCGGACGCTACCGCAACCTGATCGTGCTGGTGGGAGTGTTGTTTGCCCAGGTGCTGGGCTTGGCCGTGCAGGTCAGGCGCACAACCGACAGCGAACCGACGCGCCTGATCCGCGTCTGGGCCGTGGGCACGGTCACTCCTCTTGAAAAGGCGTTGGTGTGGACGCAAACCACCAGTAGAAACATCTGGCACAACTACTTTTACCTGCGCGGCGTGCGCGCCGAGAATCGCAGTCTCAAGGCGCAGATTGAGCGCATGAGCCTGGAGCAAGTGCGCATGAGCCAGGATGCCGATCAGGCGCGGCGTTTGCAGGCGTTGCTGGCCTTCAAGGAACAGTTCATTTCCCAGACCATGGCGGCGCAGGTCATTGGCGGAAGTGGCAGCGAGCAGTCGCGCTCCGTCTACATCGACAAGGGTCACAACGACGGCATCAAGCCCGACATGGCGGTCATCACCGCGGACGGCGTCGTGGGCAAGGTGCTGCACGTGTACCGCTCCACTTCGCTGGTGCTCTTGATCGACGATCAGACCAGTGGAGTGGGCGCGATCCTCGACAAAACGCGGCTGCAGGGCATACTGCGCGGCACGCCGTCGGGTGAAGTGATGCTTGAAAAAGTGATGAGCGACGAAACCGTGCCCGCCGGAGAACTGGTTCTCACCAGTGGCGGGGATGGCATTTTTCCCAAGGGCCTGCTGGTTGGCAGGGTAACCAAGGTGTCGCCGGGCAATGAGCTTTTTCTCAACATTCGCGTGCGTCCCGCGGCCGATCTCAGCCGGTTGGAAGAGGTTCTGGTCGTAACGAAGATCGACGAAAGACAGGCCGAGCCTGACCACACGGGCACGGCGCGTGCCATCGATATCCTGGCCGAGCGCCTGCCGACGGTTCCTCCCAAGCCGGAAACGGCGGCGAAAGGTGCCGTGCCAGGAACTGCCTCGCCGGGGACGGTCGCGCCCGGGGCTGGAGCACCAACGACTGGATCACCAACGACTGTCGCACCAAAAACTGTCGCACCAACGACTGTCGCACCAACGACTGGAGCAAGAACGACTGTCGCACCCACCACCACCGGCTCCGCTGCCCAGCCAAAAGCCGCGCCCGCTTCCGCCAGCGGCGGCGCCCCCGCCGCACAAAAAACGGCGAGCCCTGGGTCTTCTTCCAGAACTGGCTCCGGAACGTCCCCCGCAACTCCGGCAAACGCCGCCGGAACCCGAGCTGTGAAAGCTTCTTCCCAGCCCGTGAAGGCGGCGGTCCAAACTCAGCCTCAGCCTCAGCCTCAACCTCAGCCCAAACCGAAACCCGCCGCGCAGGATAGTCCGCACTAACGTGGCCATTACTTACACATCGGGAGAGCAGGTTGAGGTTTACCGTTTCAGTCTTCCTGCGACGATTCTGATTCCCCTGATCGCCGTTTTTATCCAAGCATGGCTGCCGCTGCGACTTCATTTTTTCACGATCTTCGATCTTCCACTGCTGGTCGTGATCGGTTTCGCGACGGCGAGGCGCAATCCGCTGGCCGGCCTGGTCACGGGCGGTTTGATCGGTATTCTGCAAGACGCGCTGACCCACCAGCCCATCGGGCTCTACGGAATTTCAAAGACGGTGGTAGGATTCGGCGCATCTTCGCTCGGCATCAAGCTGGACGTGGAAAATGCCGGCGCCCGTTTCCTGCTTACCATTTTCTTCTATGTAGTGCACGAAGTTGTCTACTTCATGATTGCCCGTGGCCTCGTCGGGTTGCGCATGGCGTGGAGCTGGCCCCACGAACTTCTGTCGGGCGTAGCGAACGCCCTTCTGGGCGTCGTAGTCTTCATGTTGCTCGACCGAGTCAAGCAGCGCACGTAACGTAGGGACAGCCGCCCTCGGCTGTCCACGCGAGCGCAGCTCGCCATGGTTTTCGTTGGTTCATCCGTACACTCAAGGTCGTAGCGGGGCTTTGCCCCGCCGGACAGCCGAGGGCGGCTGTCCCTACGCGACCATCGCGAGAACATAAGCCAGCGCAGCCGCTGCCAGAGTAGATAAGAGATTCACCGTTTGGTTGCTGATCCAGCCGCGGCGTTGCAGGGTCGCGCCGAGAATGCTGTCGATGAGCATTCCGGCGAATCCGGCGGCTACCGGAATCCAGAGCTGGGACGGAAGAAGCATCCCGCCCACAGTTGCCACCGCCGCCATCGCCAAACCGGCCGCCAAACCTGCGATGGTTCCGGGAATCGTGATGCCGCCGTCGGTTCCCGCTGGGACGCGTTCCCCCGTCGTAATCAGGCGCGCTTCTGAGCCGCGGTATTGCCCGATTTCGCTGGCCACGGTGTCAGTAGCCGCTTCTGTGAGAGCTGCCACTGCCGCGACCAGCCAAATCCGATTTCCGGTGACGCTGAAGACGATGCAGCCGAGCGCAGTTACTGCCAGGTTCGCCAGTATCTGCCAAGCATTCCGGCCTTCCCTGCGCTCGGCGATCCCAAGTGCCAGCTTACGGCGGTATCCGAGGCGGGTGGATACCCAAGTCATGAAAAATAAGGTTGCGAGGGCGACGAAAGCCGTTGGGCCGGCGCCGGCAAAAAGCAGGAAACCGGCGAGACCGCCTGCCAGAGCTCCCGAGCGATTGACGCCACGCACGGCTCGAGCCAGCACCGCGAAGCCCAGCGTCACGGCGGCAGCGATTGCCAGCCGCTCCGGGGATGAGGCCCAACCGTGGGCTAGAAAGGGGTTAAGCATTCTTTAGAGGCAGCTCTCAAGAAGCAGCTCTCGGCTGTCAGCTCTCAGCTCTCAGCTCTCAGTAGAATCTCACGTCCCTGGGAGCTGACAGCTGACAGCTGAGAGCTGACAGCTGATCTGCACGATCCGCGTTTGATAACACTATATTCGGTATCGTCCCTCAACCTACCGCGCCATGTAGTGCTTGACCTTTGGATTCGCCCGCAATCTGGCGGCTGCAACCCCTCCTCATTTAAGCTACACTTCTGTACGCTCGGTGAGGTTCGAGCATCTGAAGACTTTGCAGCGACGCGGCTTGCCGCGTCTGCCGATGACGATGACGAAGAAAAAGAGACGAGGCAAGCTTCGTCTCGATCTGGGGTGAAACCAATGGCGGCCTCAGTCTGGTCTGGATATCTTACTTTCGGATTAATCTCCATGCCGGTGCGTCTGTTCTCGGGCGCGCGCAGCAGCGGCATTTCGTTCAACCAACTTCACCGCACCGACCACCATCGGGTAAAGCAGCAGCTTATTTGCCCAGCGGACAACCAGGTCCTCGAGCGTAGCGACATCGTCAAGGGCTATGAGTACCGCAAAGACGAATACGTCATCATCGATCCCGAAGAGATCAAGAAGATCGAGCCGAAGACGGCGAAGACGATGGAGATCCTCGAATTCGTGAAGTCGAGCGACGTGGATCCGGTGTACTTCGAGTCGTCATATTACATGGTTCCCGATGAAGCCGGCCGCCGTCCCTACGCGCTGCTGACCAAGGCGCTGGAAGAAAGTGAGTACGTCGCCATCGCCAAGCTCACCATGCACAACCGCGAATACACCGTTTTCCTGCGCCCGCATAAAGGCGGAATGATGCTGCACACCATGTACTACGCGGAGGAGGTGCGCGAGGTCGAGTCCTTCGGCGCTCCCGAGGTGGAGATTAAAGAAGCCGAAATCAAAGTTGCCCATCAGCTCATTGAAGCGCTGGCGGACGAGTGGGACCCGGAGAAATATCACGACAGCTTTCAGGAAAATCTGAAGAAGCTGATTGAGGCGAAGCTGGAAGGCGGCGAAGTGCAAGCCGTCGAGCAACCGAAGAAATTGGCTCCGGTAGTGGATCTGATGGCGGCATTGAAAGAAAGCCTGGCCCAGACGAAGAAGCCGGTTGCCTCAGAAAAAGTTACCGAGATGCCAGCCGCAAGCGAACCGAAGAGACGCCGCGGGCGAGCGTGAGTCCATGATGAACCCCAGGTTTCAACCTTGAAACCTGTTCTTTCGAATATTGCGAACTGCACCTGTCCCCGGCCACCAAACTCGCCGCTGATCGCTTCTCAACAGAACGGCGGGCGAAGTCCAGTAGTGGTGCCGTTTGATTTCCGCAGGTCTACATGACCACAATTATCGCCATGTAGCCAAATTCTGAATCTTTGGAGGTATCGTTTATGGACAAGGCCCAACTCCATACTCTCCTTGCGAGAATTGATGTTTGGCTGCTTATCTTTGGAGTCATCGTAGTCGTAGGCGTTGCGGGAGAATCATTTTTTGGTATCCGGCACTGGTGGAACAGCCGCAAGTTGCAGGCAATCCAAGATGCTGAAGAGCGGCAGCGTGAAGAAACAATAGCAAGTTTGAACCAAGAAGCGGCACGGCTGCGTAAGGAGGCTGATGAGCTGGAGGCACAAATCGCCCCAAGGCGTCTCGATTTAGAGCAACAGGTGAAGATCGCCGAGAATTGCAAAGGCTTCAAGAATCTTTTTGCCGGGAAGCGAATAAAGGTAGTCTCATATTCCCTAGATACCGAGAGTTTTGTCTTGGCTGAGCAAGTCGTCGGGGCGCTGCGAGCCTCGGGCATGACTGTAGATGACGACGCCATGTCGATAACCCCAATGATGGGCACGCTCATTTTCGGAATCAATGTCTTTGGTTCCGACTCTGAACTTGCGAGAAAGATCGCTGAGGGCATTGGCAGCAGCGGCAAACCGATTGCAGTATCCTTCGTGGGAACCGATCCAATCGCAGGTGCAATGCGTTTTGAAACTGCTAATTCCCGCCTTCCGCACGAGGTTACGGTTCTAGTGGGACTAAAGATGCCCGATCCAAACACTGTCACTGAACTCAAGAGGATAATGAGTCCGACTGTGAAGCCAGCCAAACCGTGAACCTGTGGACGCGAAACGGCACCACTACCCGGAGTCCGCCTGATTTCCCCTCGCGCCCCGGTTCCCGATACAATATCGCTTTCCGCGTAAGTCACCTTTTTCTATGGAGTTTGAATGAAGCGGTTTCTCTGGCTGGGGTTTGTGCTGTCTTTTTATGTGATCTGTAGCGGCTGCGGCGAGACTTTCCGCCCGATTATCTTCCCGAATCCTCCACAGTTTCCCAACCCGGCGGCGTCTCACAGCGTGGTATCGATCAACGATAATGGAATCATCGTTCCCGGCACCGCCATGGTGATTGACGTCTCCGGCGACTCGGAAGCGAGCGTCGCCAACGTGGGCCTCGCTCCCGTTCACGGCGTGCAGCAAACCGGCAGCGTCTTCCTGGTCGTAAACCACTCTGTGTCCGGCGCGCAGGCCGATTCGCTTACCAAGCTGAATTTCAGCGGCACAGTGATCTCCAGCACCACCACCATAAGCCTGCCGGAGAATTCGGCGCCGAATTTTGTGGCTACCACCGAGTCGAGCCGGGCCTACGTCCTGATGCCGAATTACGTAGACCCCACCACCAATGCCGTTGTTCCATCGGTTCAAGTGGTCAACACTAGCGCCAATAACCTGGTGGCCACCATTCCGGTGGGGAACAACCCGGACGCCATGGCCGAGACTCCGACTGCCCAGAAGCTCTACGTGGCCAACCAGGCCGATAATACGATCGACGGATTCAACACCTCGGACCGGTCTTCGCGCACCGTCAACGGTTCGTTCAACGGGCCGCTCTGGTTGATTGCGCGCTACGACAGCCAGCGCCTGTATGTGCTCAACGGCAATGGAGTCGTAAGCACAGTCGATACCAGCTCCACTTTGGGCCCGGATAACGTGATCGATGCCAGCGTCAATGTGCCCGGTGCCGCTTACATGCTCTACGATGAAAATCTGAACCGGTTGTACATACCGTGGTCCAACCAGTCGACGATGCTGGGCCAGTTGACGATACTGGATGTCTCGCAGTCCGTCCCCGTGGTTCTTGCGGGGGGCCCGATCACGATTCCTACCGTTGCGCCCAGTTCGCGCGGCGCCTCGGACCCTTGCTCGATGACCAGCCCACAGCCCTTGACGGTGGCCGCCGTCGCCGCTCTGCCAGATGGCAGCCGCGCTTATGTAGGGTCTTACTACGAAGATGCATCGGGCAACTTCTGCCCGCAGGTGACGGTAATCGACGCCGCCAGCAACACCATCAAGACCTATTTTGGGATCCCTGGATTTCCTGCTTTCGACGCCTTTTGCTCGCCATCACAGTCCCAGCGAGCTCCGCGCTTCCGCATTATGATGGCCGCCGGCGGCGACAGCTCCCGTGTCTACCTGGCCAGTTGCGATGGCGGGAATGTCAACTTCATCGATACCTCCAGCGATACCTATATCCTGAATCTGCAGGCTCCAATCGGCTCGCGCCTGGACAACCCGCCGCAGAATCCGGTGTTCCTAGTTGCCGGTCCGTAAGCCGAACCGCCCGAGGCGCAAGTCTGATTCCTATCGAGACATGTGCGTACGAGGGCATGTTCGTACCAGGACATGTTCGTGCCAGGGAATGTTCGTGTCAGGGCATGCCTTCAGGCATGCCGTCTGCCTGCTTTATGAGTGCGCCTTTAGGCGCTGGATTTGGGCGCTTGACTTTTTACCGCACGCTGCGAAGGTCGTCATCAACCGGAATGCATGTCGGGTGCGCGACGATAAGGTCGCATGAGTTGTAGTAGCTTGAACTCGACCTTGCGGACAACCTTGGAAAGGCTCCAAGTATCGGACACGACTGGTGTCCGACTGGGGGATTTTGAGTGTAATCGGGAGTGGGTGTTGAAAAAGTACGTCAGCGGAACGGCTTTTTCGGCTGCGAGTGCCGCTGCCAAGTTTTTCTTCCCTCTGTTCGGCTAAGCGGTAGCTGGCAGAACCGGTGTTGTCGGCTGGCTGAGGAACCGCACCAGTCGCTTGATGTTCTGCGCAGCCGCTGCCAGGAAGAACTGCTCCCGAACGAACTTCAAGCGTCGTAAGCGCAAGCGGCGCAGTCCGATCTGATTCTTCAGTTCCGCAAACAAAGCCTCGACTTTCTTTCGCTGTCGTTGCGCCGTGGAAAACTCGGGGGTGTTCGCCAACTCCCGTGCGCGTTGTCGTGCCGACTCATGGATGTGAATGGCGAGATATTTATATCGTCCACTCGTGCACTGCGCTTTTTGCGAGCAGGCTCCGCAGCGTTTCGCGCTGCCGATATAGGCATGGGCACGATTGCGAACGTTCAAGCCAACGTAGTTCAGTTGCTCTCCCGCAGGACAACGGTAGCTGTTGCTCTCCGGCTGATAGGTAAATCGCTCCGGGCCATAGCCGGGATTGTTCTTTCGCAGAGCACTGTCTCGCGTGCGCATATAAGGGGTGATGCCGCGATCCAGCAACCATTGCAGAAACTCCCCATTGCCATAGGTCGTATCGGCTGCTATGGAGGCTGGCTTTCCTCCTTGTCGCTGGACAAAGCGGATGATCATGTCCTGTGCGGCCACCGTCTCCTGACTCATGCGGGCCGCCGTCGCTTGTACACCCACGACCACGCAACTGTGATTGTCCACGAGATAGTTGTCGTAGTATCCCAGCCGGGCAGGCGTTCCGCCTTTGGTGGCATAGGTGGAATCGGGATCGGTCGTCGACACTTGTTCTTGCTTATTCACCGGTTCTTCCACCGGGTTCTGCTGTTCCACCTCCTGCAGATACTGACGCAGCGTGTAATGGACCTCTGCAGCTTCCATCAACTGCTCGCGTGGAATGCGGCTCTCCTTGGCCGCATTGGCTTCCACGAAGCTTCCGTCCACCGACAGGTTGTCGCCGCGCACCAGCCCTACCTCCACACACTGCTGCACAATCTGTTCAAACAACTGCTCGAACAACTTCGACTCTTGGAATCGTCCGTGCCGGTTCTTGGAGAACGTCGAGTGATGCGGAATCTCTTCATCGAAACTCAGCCCCGTGAACCAGCGCCACGCCAGATGCATGCGCAGTTCCTCGACCAGTTTGCGCTCGCTGGTGACACCGTACAGGTAACCAATCAGCAGAATGCGCAGCAGAAGTTCGGGATCAATCGAAGGTCGGCCCGTGTCGCTGTAGCTCTCCTTCAATCGCTCCCGCACAAAGTCAAAGCTGACGTGTTTATCGATCAGCCGCAGCAGATGGTTTTCAGGAACCTGGTCTTCCAGACGGAAGTAGTAGAACAGCGACTCTGAGCGAGCGTGGTGTCCCATCATGAGCAGCAGGCCTCCGAGCATGGCGATGAACAGCAGCATCAAGAACTCTCGCCTGCTTATAACCGGAACCTTGCTTCACCACAAGCATCAACTCAGGCACTTTTTCAACAGCCACGGGATTTATCGCCAACCCACCCCCTAATTTCCATCAGGGCATTTGCAGGGAGTCGGTGGCGGCGGTGGCGGTGGTGGCTGTTCTACGAACGTATACAACTGCGCAGTTGGAATCTCGTAGAGGACGCCCACCCTCAACCAGCAATACAACGCGAGGGCAACCACCGGAATGCCGATCAGCAAGGAGACCGCAAGTCTCCTCGAAGGCAGATAAGCCGGCTCGTTTGCCTTCCTGGCTATAAAGAACCTTCCCATCGGCAGCACCAATCCGACTACCATGATCAAAAACATCAGGATCGCCCTGACCATCTGCGTGGTCATTCCCGGCCCTGAAATCGCGTCGTAGAAAAACTCAGGGAACGTAGGCATGAATTCCCCACGGGCCGAAAGGACGAAAACTGGAAACGCCCAGAACCACACGATGACAAACATCACGAACCATGCCGGGCGAGAGCGCTTCGCATAGCCCGTCCATACAACAATCAGCCCGATGAGAATAATTGCCAGGCACGCAACCCCGAAATAGTGGTCCGCATAGGATTCTCTCTGAAAGCCTGCATCCAATCGCGCCACCGAAGCGAGGTCACTCGCGGCACCGTAATACCACAGCGCTGGTCGGACGAAGAAAAGAAGAGCAATCGTATGAAGGATGCTGGAGACAAAAACCGAATCGGGGCGTACTCTCATGGCAGTCCTCCCTAAAGAAGGTGCCTACCAGACCACTTTCTACTCCAAGATGCGACGATTTGCTAGTCAGGCTGATGTAATCAGGCGTGGCTGTTGAAAAACTCTTTTCCACGAAATTCGCAAAAATAAAATTGCGTCAGGAAGCCCTACAATCGATTTTCTCGGGTCGCCTAGACATTTTCTATTCCCCTGATTTTGGCTGTTTGGGACGAAAAGCGAGTTTTTCAACAGCCACAGGCGATTACACTCAAAATCCCTCACAGAGGGGTCTGCCTGACAGTTAGCGACCCCATCCTACAGCATCGTGTGCAAGGTCAAGTCTTGGCTGTCACAGATGAGTTGAGGATCGAGCGACCGACGACCAACGACTAATGACCAACGACTAACGACCGATTTCCTACCCCACGACCGCCGCGCGTTCCAATGCCCCGCAGGGGTGGTAGCGCAGCGCCACATTCATAAAGACTTTTCCGCTGGAAGTATTGAAGCACATCACCAGCGCTTCCGTGTCTTCACTGCTTTTGCTGCCTTGCTCGGATGTGTGCGAGGTTGGGGGACGAACGTGAAAGTGAAATCCCTGGTCGTTGAGCGAGGTGATAGCGTTGCCGATGATCTGATTGGCCAGCTCACAGACCGCCTCGCTTACCAGATCGTCGCTCTCGGAGACTTCGACGCCCGCCAGAAGAGTGGCGAGCTGCACCGCCGGCCCCGAGTCCGCATCAAAAATGATCCGCCCTTCGATCTCGCCCGTGAAGAGAACCTCGGCCGCGATCCCGTTCCGCCGGTAAGCCTCTTCTTCCATGCTCAGGTTCTCGATGGAAATGGGCGACTGCAGCCCCTGTGCCAGGACGGCGTCAGCCGCGTTAATGAAAGGCTGAATCAGGTCCATCCGCATGACTAGACTCCAGCTCCGGCGCCGCGCGTCGTGGTTCCGTCGTCACGCATTACGTACTTGATCACTTCATAGAGAACTTCCGGCTTCACCGGTTTTTGCACGAAGTGGCGGGCTCCGCGCTGCAAGGCGGCTACGATGTTCTCCTGATAGCCGACCGACGACACCATTACGATGCGCGCGTTCGGATGCTCGCGTACGATCTTCTCCGCCGCTTCGATGCCTTCCATCTGCGGCATGGTGATATCCATCAGAACGATGTCGGGCGTGAGCCGTTCGTACTCGCTGATCGCAGAAACTCCGTCGCCAGCCTCGCCGACCACCTGCCCGCCGAAGGTTTCGACCATCCGGACCAGGTTCTTGCGGGCGAACACGGAGTCATCCACGATCAGATAGCGCACCGGCTCTCCGTCCTCGCTCCGCTTTACGGGCGCAAACTTTTCCATGGCACTCCTCCCAAACTACAACTTAATCACGATCTACGCACTTTCGGTAGATAACCGAAGACACCCTAGTTACTTCCGGCACTGGTTGCCTGCTTAACGTCGGTTGCGTCCCGCCGGCTGCCGGGGTCGTTCCCGCACTGTGCCTGCAGGACCTTGGGCAACTCCTGGAGGCTCGCGACCCTCATCGCGTACCCCCGTTCAATGGCCGCCTTCGGCATGCCGAAGACCACGCATGTTTCCTGGCTCTGCGCCACGGTGTATCCCCCCGCCGCGCGGATTTCTCCCAGTCCGGCCGCCCCGTCTTCTCCCATGCCGGTCATCAATACGGCCATGGCTTGCGGGCCAAACTCCTCGGCTACGCTGTGGAACAGCACATCCACCGAAGGACGATGCCCATTGACCGGGGCGTCATCCCCCAGCACCGCCACGTTGCCCAGCGGCAATTTCTTCACTTTCATGTGCCGGTTCCCCGGACAAATCAGCGCCCGCCCGGCCACCAGCAAGTCGCCCGATTGCGCTTCCTTTACCCGGATCGGGCAGCACTCGTCCAGCCGTTTGGCAAACAGTTCCGTGAAGCCGTCCGGCATATGCTGCACTACCAGGATGCTGCCCGAAAAATCCGCCGGCAGATGCGAGAACAGGTAATGCAAGGCATTCGGACCTCCCGTGGAAACGCCGATGGCAATGATGTGCGTCGGCGCCACCGGCCGCAGCTTGCCCGTCCTCGCGCCCTGGACTTCTCCCGGCAGGAACTGCGCCTGCACCCCCACGCTCTGCGCCGCAGCATGGATTTTCTTGATCAACTCGGCCGCAATTTCGGGCATGTGCGCGGAAACATCCTGCGGCTTGGCCACGAAATCGAAGGCGCCCAGCGCCAGCGCCTTGAGCGTGATCGATGCCCCGGCTGTGCTATGCGAACTGACCACGATCACCGGCAGCCGGTAGCGCCGCATGATTTCCTTCAGCGTATCGATCCCGTTCATTCCGGGCATTTCCAAATCGAGCGTCACCACTTGCGGCGACAGCTCCCCGATTTTCTTCAGCCCGAAATAGCCGTCCATCGCCGTGCCCACCACCTCGATCTCGTCGTCCGCTTCGAGGATCTTGGGAATCAGCTTGCGCATCAGCGCCGAGTCGTCCACCACCAGCACCCGCACCGGCTTTTTCATGACTGGCCCCCGGCCGCGCCGCGGGCCCGCGTCTCACCCGTCTCGATTCCACCACCGCTCGTCTTCGCTGGTACCACACTCGAAAGCAGACCCGCCATCCGCGCGCCCCTGGCATTGGTCCGCCCGCGCGTGAAGCGATCCATCAGTGCGATCATGTTCAAAATGAGAACCACCCGCCCATCGCCCAGAATCGAAGCTCCACTCACCAGGTCGGTCGTGATCGACTGGTCGTCGAGCGCCTTGATGACCAACTCGTCTTCGCCCTCGAGCGCGTCGACGACCAGGCCGAACTTGTGGTCCCCGCTGTTGATGACCAGCACGAAGACCTTGCGCCGCGCCGTTTCCGGCCCAATCGCGGGCTGCGAGCCCAGGCGCAACAGCGGCAACACGTCGTTGCGCAGTTGCAGCACCTCGTAGTGCTCCACCTGATGAATATTTTCTTCCACCGTGCGCGCGATTTCCGACACCGCGTTCAACGGCAGGGCGTAGAGCCGCTGCTCCACCCGGAACAGCAGCGCCCGAATGATCGCCAGAGTCAGCGGAAGCCGCAAACGGAAGGTTGTGCCTCGTGCCGGCGCGGTTTCGATCTGCACCGTTCCCTTCAGGCGCGCCAGCACGTTCTGCACCACATCCAAGCCCACGCCGCGGCCCGAAATTTCCGTGATCTCCTCCGCCGTGGAGAAGCCCGGCCGCAAGATCAGATCCAGAGTCTCCGCCTCGGTCAGGCGACCCGCCTGGTCGGCGTTCAGCAATCCCAGGCCCAGGGCGCGCCGCCTTACTTTTTCTCCATCGATGCCGCGTCCATCGTCGGAGACCTCGATGACGACTTGGTTCCCCTGGTGATATGCGTCCAGCCGCAATGCCCCTTGCGCGCGTTTGCCGGCGCGAACCCGTTCCTCGCCGCTCTCGATGCCATGGCCGATCGCGTTGCGCACCAGGTGGGTCATGGGCTCGGCAATCGCATCCAGAATGCTTTTGTCGAGATCGGTTTGCCCGCCTTTGATCGTGAGTTCCACTTGTTTGCCGCACTGGCGCGCAACGTCCCGCACAATGCGCGGGAAGCGGCGGAACAGTTGATCGACCGGCACCATCCGAATCTTCATGACCGCGTGCTGCAGGTCGTTCAAGACCCGCCCTTGAAACACCATGGCGTCGGCGAATTTTCCCCGCAGCCCATCCTTCGGGAAGCGCTCGCCAAATTCGAGGAGCGCCTGCTGCAACATCGATTTCGCCAGGATCAGTTCACCGACCAGATTGAGCACGCTGTCGATTTTTTCCGCATCCACCCGCAGCAGGTTGTCGGGGCCGCTCGGCACGCCGGGCGCCGCCGCCGCTTCCGCGGCGCTGGGAACGTCGTTAGCGTTGTTAGCGTCGTTTACAGGGCAACGGGCAGTGTCGCCGGCAGCGGCCGCGGCGGGCGCCGGCAACGCAGCCGCGTTCATGCCTTCAGCGGCGCTGCCTTCGGAAGCGGCGGCGGAAGCCTGTGGAAGCGGCGCCAACGGCGCTGGGACGCGCAAGGCCTTGACTTTTGCATTCAGCGCAATGGTGGGGATGTTGCACGTGGTCCGTATCTGCTCCACCGGTTTTTCCGACACCAGCGCCGCTTCGATTTGTTTTATGGGATCGAGACTGCCTTCCGCCGGATAGAGGGCCAGCACCTCGCCCAGTTCCGCCAGGGCCAACTGGATCATCTGGCGTCCGGCGATGGGCATCGCACACTGCGGGTCGATCTCCACTACCACGTGATGAACGCGCTTGCCCATCGCCACCGCGCGGGTCATCGCCAGTTGTTCGTATTCCGACCAGCGGCTGGTTTTCGCGGCGGCTTTCCTTTTCTTCTGCGGGGCTTTGCCCACCCCGTCCCGCGCCGGGTGCGCCAGACGGGCAATGTCCGCGCGCAAAGACTGGATGCCCGGAAGCTTTGTCCCCTTCTGGTACGCTTCCAGCAAGGCCGCAAACACGTCGGCCGCGCGCAAGGCGATCTCGGGAACCGCAGCCCCGGCGGCCGTGTTCCCCAGCGTCAGCACGTCCTCGAACTCATGGCACAGTTCGCTGAGTTCCCGGAAGCCGCAGGCGGCCGAGTCTCCCTTCAGCGTGTGCACCGTTCGCCGCAGGCTGCGCGCCGTCTCCGCATCGCCCGGCGATTTCTCCAGCTGCATCGCTTCGTCGTTCAGCTTCTGCACCAGTTCCGCCGCGGTTTCGAAGAACAACTGGCGGAGTTCGCTCATCCGATCCTCGGGGGGAACGGTCACATTCTTACCTCGACTCGCTGGTACGCCGTACCGCTGTTGCGATGCACCATCTGAAATTTCTCCGTCAGCCCAAGCAGGCTCTCGGCATGGCCGACAAACATGTAGCCCAGGGGATTCAAGCAACGATAAAATTTTTCCACCAGCCGCTTCTGTTCGGCTTCGTCGAAATACATCATCACGTTGCGGCAAAAAATGATGTCGTTGCGCTGCGGCAGGTATTCCGTTTTCAGATTGTGAAAGTCGAAGTGCACCAGTTCCTTGACGCTCTTCTTCACCGCATAGCGCTCGCCCACTTTGTCGAAGTAGCGCAAGCGGTAGCCATAGTCCACTCCCGCCATCTGGTGCTCGCTGTAAGAGGCCTCCTGCGCCGTGCGCAACACCGAATAGTTGATGTCGCTGGCCAGGATCTCCACCCGCCACGGGCCGGGTATCAGAGGCTTCGGAACCCGCGCCTCCGACGACAGGGCGGTGCGAATATCGTAGTACGACACCGCATCCGCCACCAGCATGGCCAGGGTGTAGGCTTCCTGTCCCGTGGAACAGCCCGCGCTCCAGATTCTCACGCCGAAGTCCCGGCACTCCTGTTTGCGCCGCAGAATGTCTTCCATTACTTCCCGCTGAAAAAGGTCGAGCTGCGCCTTGTTGCGGAAGAAGCTGGTCTCGTTGACCGTGAGGTTTTCCAGCAGGCACGACAATTCTTGCTTTCCCGGCTGGCTGATGAGCAAACGATAGTAGCTGTAAAACGAATCCAGTTGGCATTCCTTCAACCGGCGCTGCAAACGGTCCTGCAGGAACGAGGTGCGCCGTTCGTCGAAGTGCATGCCGCACTCCTGGTAGACCAGCGTCTGCAGGAGTTTTAATTCCGTTTCGGTGAATGCGGGTGTTTCACTCGTGTTCATGTGGAGTCGGTTCTTGCTACTTCCCGGCCGAGGCGCTCTTTGTGCCTGTTCCTGTGCCTGTTCCCGTTCCTGTCCCCGCCTTGACACTCGCGGCCGCCGCTTTTTCTGCCGCCCGCTCGCTGCCCACCTCGGGCGCCCCTAATACTTTGCTGATACCCAGCAGAATGACCAGCCGTCCCTGGTACTTGGCCAGGCCCGTTACACAGTCCAGTCCGCCTTCCTGCATCATGGCGGGCGCGGCTTCGATTTCGCTTTCCGGGATTTTCAGCACTTCCGACGCCGAGTCCACAATCATGCCCGCCAGCCGGCCCCGGTGTTCCACGACCAGAATGCGGTTGCGCCGGTCGAGTCCGGTCGACGGCTGCCCAAACCGCTTCCGCAGATCCACCACCGAGACAATCTTCCCGCGCAGATTAATGACCCCTTCCAGATAATCGGGCGCGTCCGGCACCGCGGTGATCTCCGGCACCCGCACGATCTCATGCAGCGACGTGATGGGCACGCCGTAAGTCGAACGCCCCACGCGAAAGCCCACAATGTGTGTTTCCTGGCTCATGAATGAAATTCCCTTAGTGAGATCCCGCCGCCGCGGTGCGGGCTGAGTACTTGTACCCCGGTGCGCTGTCGCTCGTCTTGCCGTTCGTCTTGTCGTCCGACCGCAGCTCAAAACGGTCCATCGAATCCAGCAGGCCCCGCGACATCTTTGACATCTGATCGGAGGAAGCGGCCAGTTCGGTGGAACCCGACGTGTTCGACTGCACCAGTTCGCGCATGCGCTCCATGGCCTGTACCACCGCCTGCGCCCCGGAAGCCTGCTCTTCCACCGCCGAGTTGATCTCGTGCGTGATTTCGTTCAGCCGCGTGGTGGCCCGCGCGATCTGCGACGAGCCGTGCGACTGCTCGTTGGTCGCCGCCCCGATCTCCTGCGCGAACTTGTAAACCTCGGCCACGACGTTCGAAATTTTTCGCAGCGCGGCATTCAGTTCCTGCCCGAGATTCAGTCCTTCGTTCACGATGGTCGTGCTCTTCTCCATATTTTCGACCGCTTTGCGCGCTTCCTTCTGGATGCTCCCGATCAGCTCGGAAATCTCTTTCGTGGACTGCGCCGATTTCTCCGCCAGCTTCCGGACTTCGTCCGCCACCACCGCGAATCCCAGTCCGTGTTCCCCCGCCCGCGCCGCTTCGATGGCCGCATTCAACGCCAGCAGGTTGGTCTGCTCCGCCAGATCGTCGATCACCTCAACGATCTTGCCGATGTTGTCCGCCCGGTTGCCGAGCGCGTCGATGATCTCGCCCGAAGCGTGGATCGTCGTATTGATCCGGTTCAGACCGTCGGTCGCTTTTTCCATGGTCCCGATGCCGTTATGCACTTCTTCCCGCGAACGGTTCGAGATATCCAGCAGAACCTTGGCCGTATCCGCCACCCGCTGAATCGAAGTCACCATCTCGTCGATGGAGGCCGAGGTCTCGCTGACGCTCGAGGCCTGGGTCTGCGTGCTCTTCACCATGTTTTGCACGTTCACGCTCATTTCGTGCATGGTGCTCGTCACTTCATCGATGGCCGAAGAGGTCTGCAGGCTGTTCCTCGCCGACTCGTCGGAAGAACTGGCCACCTGGGAGGAAGCGCTGGCTACTTGCGTAGCGGCGTCGCGCACGTTGCGCACCAGTCCGCGCAGGCCGTCCACCATGCTGGTGAAGGCGATCGCCAGCGTGTCGTTGGCCGACCGGGGACGCACTTCCACAGCCAGGTTGCCGCCCGCGATGGCTTCAGAAACCGCCGCCATTTCCTTCAGGTACTTGACCAGCGAGTCGAATGTCCGGGCCAGTTGCCCGATCTCATCCTGCCCCTTAACGTCGATCGTGTGATTCAGATTCCCGGACTGGCCGATCTGCTCCGCCACGTGAATCAGCCCGTTCAGCGGTTTCGTGATCCCGGTCGCCGTCCGATACGCTATGACGATGCCCAGGCCCAGCGCGAACATGGAACTGATTGCCGCTGCCAGAATCGTAAACGTCGTGGCCAGTTCATCGGAGTGCCGCCGCTCCTCCAGCAATTGGTGGTTCTCCTGGTCGACATCGTCCAGAACGTCGCTCGAACGCGAGACCCAGGAGTTGGGATCCTTTTGCAGGTAGAAAATCTGCAGTTCGGCCACCGTAGCATTGCCGCTGTCTACGGCTCGCCGTTTGTCCACCAGTGCGTTGGCGAAATCAGTTCCCCAAGCCTGTTCCAACCCCTGCACTTTTTCCAGACTGCTGCGCTGTTGCGCGGAATTCGCCAGATCCAGCGAATGGTGCAGGGCGTCGCTCAAGCGGTGTTCCCCGTCATTCATTTTCTCCACGTTGCGAATGTCCCCGCTGAGCAGGTAGTTCTGCAGGTGAAGCCGGTTCTGCATCATCTCCATGCGGACCAATGACGTCGCCTCGGTCATGACGATCGAACGCTGTGCCGCCGCCTTGGTTTCGTGCTCGCGTTGCACCGCAATCAGGTTGATCGCCAGAAGCACCAGGACCATCGATAGAATGACGCCGAAACTTATATATAGTTTTTTCCCGATATTCATACTCCAACCTTCCTCACTCAGCGCCCGGCTCGACCATGCCCTCTCACTGATTCGCGTTAAAACGGAATTCCACAATCCCCGTTGACTCTTCCGGACCCGCCTCGTAACGCCACTTCTTCACTGCATCCAGTGCGGCGGTCGCCAACACCGGATGCCCGCCCACCAGCCTGGCGTCCTTAATCGACCCGTTGGGGGACACCGTGATCAGGATCTTGACCACGCCAGTGATGTTCATGCGTTTCGCGAGTTCAGGGTACACGGCCGCCACCCTGCTCTTTGTTTTTCGATTGATTTCGTCCTGTCCCCATGCCAGGGGAGCGCTGGTTGCGACGCATCCGCTAATCAGAAGCAGACCCACCGCGAACAGCCGATGTAGGGCTTGCATAGACACGTTCCTCCCTTGTTGTTCAGCACGTATCTATATTCGTGTACGGACCACCGCGGCGGATATCAAAAGTTCTTTCCTTACATTACTTTGGTGTCTCCAAAAGGCCATGAACAAGTGATCCTTAGCGATCGGGTAATCCGGAGATCTTACGAGCTGCGGGCTTCGCGCTGCGAGCACACAGATGCCGGGTTTGCTCGCGGCTCGTAGCTCAAAGCTCATCCTTTGAACCCGTTCACCCGTCTGCAAAATGAGACGCCGATATCATTCCCGTGCCGTTTCACAAGTCGATACTGCCCCCTCCTATTTCCTTGACTCAATTTGAGAATCAAGCGTAGCTTTTGTTTATAAGACAATTGTTTTCAACCGCTTAGATTAAGCGAATGGTGCGCACTGACCAGCGATAATGGAAATTCGCAGCCCCGGGACGCGTCTCAGTCTGACGCAGCTTTTCAGAAGCTCCTCCTGGAGCTTTCCCGGGCCGCTTTCCAAAGCAGCGATACCGGCCAGCTCATCCAGTCCTTCTGTGCCCTCACGCGCGCTTTCTTCCATGCCAGCGGCGCTTACTTTTGGAGGCGCTCCTCCAGCGGCGAGCTCGTCGGGGCTGAAGCCGATGGCGACCACATCGAGCCCTTTCGGGGCATTCGCCTGCGACCCGCAGATTCATCCCATGACCCATCCATCGCCCTGGAGGCGGTTCAGAGGCGTCGCCCCTTCTTCCTCAACCACGTCGACGCCACCCGTTACCGCTGGCTGGCTGAACGCCAAGCGCACGCCGCCATGGCCGCGCCTTTGCTGGTTTCAGGCGAAGTGATCGGCGCCATCGCCTTCGTGCACAGCGCGCCGGATGCCGCCTTCAACGATGATTCCGTGGCCAAAGTCACCATCCTGGCGGCCCAGCTCGGCACCGCACTCGAAGCCCTCCGCTTGAATCAGCTTTCCCGCGAAGAGCGTCGCCGCGCCAGCCTTCTGGTCGAAGTCGCCACCGCACTACATGGCTTGCCCGACGCCGCCGCTGTGATGGAGAGTATCGCCGACCGCCTCCGCGTGCTCCTGCACTCGCCCGCCGTGCTCGTCTTTCTTCTCCAGGAGAAGGCCCAACCAGAGAAAGTGTTCCAGTTGCAAGCGGTGTCGACCGACCTCCCCAGGCTCGCTCTCTCCATCCGTTCGCGTTTCGAACAGAACGACCTCCGCTCTGCGATCGAGATCGCCGCCCGCGCCGTCGCCGCCGGCGAGCGTATTACGGTGAGCATCGACGGCGCCTCTCATTTTGGAGAAGACTCGCCGCCCGGAGTTCTCATCGCGGCACCCTTTCGCACCTCGCGCTCGCACGGTGCGATTCTGGTTTACCCTCACGCCGCTCACCCATTTACTCAGGAAGATAAAACTTTGGTTTCCACGCTGGCCGGCTTCGGCGCGGTCGCCATCGCCAACGCCGAGTTGTACGGCATGGCGCGTGCCCAGGCCCACGAACTGCACGAAATCCTCGAGATTTCCTTTGAGCTCGGTTCCGCTGGAAAGCTAGACGAGTTCATGCAGACCTCCGTGCTCCGGGCCGCCAGTTTCCTCGGATTCCAGCGCTGTTTCATCGGGCTTCTCGATGAAAAGGAGACCTTCCACATTCGCTGGGCAGTGGAGAACGGCGTCGTCCGTCCCCTCGATATCTCGCTCTCCGATGGCCCCGTGACGCTCACGCTGAAGAAGAAAAATGTGTTCTTCACCGAAGACGCTGCCAAAACACCGGGCGCGAATTTGGATTTCGTTGCCGCTTTCCAAATCCGCCAACTCCTCGCCGTGCCCCTGCTCGGTTCGAACGGCGATGTGCTTGGGATATTCGGTGTGCTCGACCGCATCGAGGCCGGGCCGATCAACGACGAAGACGTCCGCCGCGCCCGCGCTCTGGCCGCGCAAGTTGCCGTCGCTCTCGAACTTACCCACAACCTGCACCAATCCGAGGAGCACCGCCGCCGCGCCGAGGCCCTGGTCACGCTCGCCCTTGAACTCAACAACATCCTGCATCTGCCCGAGTTCATGCGCAACCTCGCGGTTCGCGCCGCTGAATTGCTGGGAGGCCGCTGTGTCGCCCTCAGCCTTTTCCAGACATCGGCGACCGACACCATACTCATGTGCGACGGCGACTCCGAAGTCCTGGTTGAGGTTAACGACCAGCCCCTGCTCCGCCGCTTCAGTCAGGCGCTCACCGCGGCTCTGCCGAAATATTCCACCGATGTCGCCTTCGCCCCGGCGAGCGATATCCTGGGTCCCGCTCTCGCCTCCAGTCTCGAATGGACCGATTGCACCTTGGTCCGGCTGGCCGGCTCATCGGGCGAACTCGTCGGCGTTCTCTGTCTCGCCGACCGCGGCGCCCCGCCCGCCATCGAAGATCGCCAACTGCTGCGCGCCATCGCCGGCCATGCCAGCATCGCTCTCGAGAATGCCCGTCTGTTCACCCGCATGCACCAGGCCAACCGCCACTGGCTGGAAGTCTTCGATGCCATCAGCGACTTCATCGTGGTCCACGACGAGCAGCACAATATTCTCCGCGTCAATCGCTCCCTGGCCGATTTCGTCGGCATCCCTCCCGAACAGTTGATCGGCATCAACATGCGGGCGCTCGAAACTCTTTCCACCGGCGCGGCGCCGCTCTCCTGTCCCTTCTGCCGGACCGGCGAAGGTCTCGACGAATACGTGCATCCCGTGCTCGAACGCACTTACCTGATTTCAACCTCGCGCATACATGCCGCCATCCCGGAGCCCCCATCGCGCGGGTTTAGCGCGATGGGCCGGGGCGAAACAGGAACGAGCGGCGCCCAGCGGCAAACCGTGCACGTGCTCAAGGACATCACCGACCGCCGCGAAGCCGAGCGCCGCTATCGCGAACTCTTCGACAACATTCAGGAAGGAATTTTCTTCTCCACGCCCCAGGGCCGCTTTGTGGAAGTCAACGACGCGCTGGTTCGCATCCTCGGCTACAGCAGCCGCGAAGAGGTCATTCAACTCGACATTCCCACCCAGGTCTATTTTTCTCCCCAGCGCCGGGAGGAACTGGCGGAACTGTTCGAGCGCCAGGGCGGACTGCACAATCAGGAAGAAATCTTCCGCCGCAAGGATGGATCGCCGGTTCACGTTTTCATGAACTGTTTCGCGGTGCGCGACCAGTCCGGCAACATCCTGCAATACCGCGGCCTCATGCTCGATATTACGGGCCTCCGCCAATCGCAAACCGATCTCCAGAAAGAGCGCGATTTCTCCAGCAAAATCCTTAGCCATACCCAGAGCCTGATTCTGCTCACCGACACCGACGGCGTCATCAATTACGCCAACCGGCGCTGGAGCGCTCTCGGCTTTCAGCAGAACCAGATCCTGGGGCATCGCTTGCCCGACCTGTGCGCTCCCCCCCGCCGCGCCGCGCTCCGCGAAGGCCTCGCCGCCGTGGAGGCCGGCCAACAGGTCGATAACTTCGATTTGCCCCTGCTTCGCGGCGACGGCGTCAGCGCCCAGTTCTCCGTCAATTTGAGCCCCATCATCGGCGAAAACGGCCGGGTCAGCAGCATCGTAGTGGTCATGAGCGACGTCACCGACTCCGCCATGCTGCGCTCCAAGTTGCTCCACGCCGAAAAGATGGCGGCCGTCGGACAACTGGTCTCCGGCGTCGCCCACGAAGTCAACAATCCCCTCACCGCCATCCTCGGATTCACCGACCTCTTGCTGGCCAACCCCGAGGTCCCCGAAAGCGCCCGCCGCGATCTGCGAGTGATTCTCCAGGAAGCGCAACGCACCAAGCAGATCGTGCAAAACCTGCTCAGCTTTGCCCGCCAGATGCCGCCGCAGCGCCTCTCGCTTCAGCTCAACTCCATCCTGCAACGCACCGTCCACTTGCGTTCTTACGACTTCATCAGTCACGGCATTCAGGTGATCGAACATCTCGACGAGTCCCTGCCCCCGGTCGTCGGAGATTCCCACCAACTCCAGCAGGTGTTTCTCAACATCCTGAACAATGCTTACGACGCCGTCCGCGACACCGGGCGGCCCGCTCGCATTGAGATTGGGAGCGCCCGCGACGGCGCATTCGTCGAAATTTCTTTTCGCGATAACGGTGTCGGCATCGTTGATCCCGAAAAAATCTTTGATCCTTTCTTTACCACCAAAGACGTTGGCCAAGGCACTGGTTTGGGCCTGAGTATTTGCTATGGTATCGTCCGCGAACATGGCGGAGAAATTGTGTGTCACAACAACCTGGACTCTGAAGGCGCAACCTTTATCGTCCGCCTCCCGGTGGCCGCCGAGGAGGCATCCTTTGGAGCCGTTGCAGGAGTACAACCAAAATGACCTCGTCAGGAACGCAGCCAGGAACTAAATCCGCCCGTGCCCCCGTCCTTCTGATCGAAGATGAGCCGGCCGTCATGGCATTAGTGCGCGCCGTTCTAGAGGGCCACGGCTATGCCGTCGTCTCTACCGAATCCGGCGCCGACGCCCTGCGCCTGCTCGAGACCGGCGACTTTCACGGCGTCGTCTCCGATATGCGCACCCCCGGAGGCGTAGATGGCGCCCAGGTCCATGCCTGGATCGCCACTCATCGCCCGGAACTCGCCTCCCGCGTGGTTTTTATCACCGGCGATGTCGCCAACCACGAAACGGCCGCCACCTTGCGCCGCACCGGCGCGCCCTGCGTGGAAAAGCCGTTTCGAGTGCAAGATTTTATTTCCGTGGTCGAGCAGACCATGGGCAGGCCGACTCATGACTGACAATTCGACGACCCAGAATTTGACGACTCACGACTTCCGCATCCGATTGTTGATCGTCGACGACGAGCAGACCATCCGCCGCCTCTGCATGACCGTCGGCGAGTCGCTCGGCTTCTCCTGCCTCGAAGCCGAGAGCGGTGACGCCGCCCTCGCCCTGCTCGAGGAACAGCCCGTGCACATGGTGCTCACCGATATGGTCATGCCGCGCATGTCCGGCCTCGAATTCCTGGAGCAGGTAAAACGCGCCTACCCCCGCATCGAAGTTGCCGTCATGACCGGACACGGGTCGGTCGAAACCGCGGTTCAGGCGATGAAACTCGGCGCCTACGATTACATCGCCAAGCCCTTCGCTCCGCTCGACGACCTGCGCCTTTTCCTGCGCCGCATGGCCGACAAGGTCCGCCTGGTCGAAGAGAATCTCTATCTCCGCGAACGCTCCGAAACCGAGACCTCGCTCCACGGCATCATCGGAAATTCCACCGGTATTCAGAACGTTCTGCGCCTCATCTCCCGCCTCAAAGACACTCGCACTCCGGTCCTGATTTCCGGCGAAAGCGGAACTGGCAAAGAACTCGTCGCACGCGCCCTGCACTTTCGCGGAACCATGGCCGCCCGCCCCTTTGTAGCCGTCGACTGCGGATCGCTCGTCCCCACCCTCATCGAGAGCGAATTGTTCGGCTATGAAAAAGGCGCCTTCACCGGCGCTCTTCGCTCCAAGCAGGGCTTGCTGCAATCCGCCGATACCGGAACCATTTTTTTCGACGAAGTCGGCGAACTTCCTCTCGAAATGCAAGCCAAACTCTTGCGCTTTCTCCAGGAGAAAGAAGTTCGCCCCGTGGGCAGCAATCTAAAGGTCAAAGTGGACGTGCGCATCATGGCCGCCACCAACCGCGATCTCGACGCCGAATACCGGAAAGGAACCTTCCGCAAGGATCTTTATTTCCGCCTCAACGTCGTCACCATTTCTCTGCCTCCCTTGCGCGAGCGCCGTTCCGACATTCCCATCCTGGCCGCCTTCTTCCTTGACCGCCTCGCCCCCGGACGCGGCATCCAGCTCTCCGGCAACGCCATCAAGGCCCTGCTCGCTTACGACTGGCCCGGCAATGTCCGCGAACTGGAAAATTGCCTGGAGCGCGCTGTCGCCCTCGGCGATCAGAGCATCATCGAAGTCAACGATCTGCCTCCGGCCATCGCGCGCGCCGAGGTCCAAGCCGAACCTTCCGAGGCGCAAGAATTCTCCGGCCGCGCCACCGACCTGGAAGATATAGAGCGAGCCACCATAGAGCGAGTCTTTTCCCAGGTCAAAGGAGACAAAGCTCTAGCCGGCAAAATGCTAGGCATAAGCCGAGCCACCCTCTATCGCAAACTGAAACGTTACCAAATAGGCGCCCGAGAAGAGCCGCCTGAATCGACCACCCTACAATAAAGTTCATGGAGGGACGGGCGTCCTCGCCCGTCCCAGCGAAAATCTAGCCCCGGAGGGGCGTCCGAGCTTAGCAAGGTGCCCCAGGTTCGCGCCCGTTCTTTGGGCGCTAACCTGGGTGACGGTTGACCCGGGTGGCGGCACCTACGATCGTGTACTTTCCCAGAGTTACTGCGCGGTATAAGTTTGGCTCATGCCAAGTGGTCTCCGGCGCTTTCACGAATCCGGGCAATGCCATTTTGTAACTTTTAGTTGTTATCGCCGTCGTCGCTATTTCGCAACCGCCGAGGTATTCGATCTGTTCGTTTGGTGCTTGGAGGTGACCCAAGTCCCGGAGGGACGACCCGGTGCTCACAGCTCAGGAATGCGGCCCCGCTAAAAAAGCCGCGAACTGAGACGATCGTGTCATTCTGAGACGCACTTTCCCCAAGTCCTAAGAAACTAACCCATTGCGCCCCAGTTCTACGCCGCTAACTACCTGTCCTTGTCTCACTTGTTCTTAGGTGCATGACCTTCAAGTTTTTGGTGTAACCCGTGCACAACTGAATGCCGATAAAGCAGCAAGAGTCTCCCCGCAGCTCTTCCAAACCGGGAAGAGGGGAGAGCCGGGGTCCCCAGCGCGCCTGCCTTTGGCGCGATGGGGTGGAAGAACCGGGGTCCCCAGCGCGCCTGCCTTTGGCGCGATGGGGTGGAAGACTCGCCTGCTCCAACTCCCCGAGATTGAGGTGTTTCAGTGCCCAACCAGGCAACCGCTCGCGCTCGTGAATCAGACATTGTAAGCCGCTTGGCCAGTTTCTTTCCCGGAGCCACGCCGGTACGGATCCCCATCAAGCTCAGCCGCCACACCGGCAATGGCAACGGAAACGGAAATGGCGTCGGCGATCGGCGCGCCCACGAAAACAAAACCGTCTTCTTTCAAGACACCGTCATCGAGTTCGGCACGCCGCACGAAGTTTTATTTGTGGTCGACCGTCCTCTGGAATTTGCCGACAGCGTCCTCGTCGAAAGCAAAGACGGCTCGCTGCACGCCGAAGGCGCCGTAGTCGCGGTGCAATATAAACCGGAATGGACAGTGGTTGCCGTCCGCTTCCTCAAACCTGTTCCCAATTGGATTGTGAAATCATGACTGCTTCCACCCAACCTCCGTTCGAGCCTTCAGCTCAGCCTTCACCCGAAGATCAGGGAACGACGCTCCGCGCCCTGTCGCCGATTTACTCCGCCTTGGTACGCGAATTTGTGATTGAAGTTACCCCCTGCCCCATCAGTGATGACGAGGGTTTCGCGACTTCGGCCGACTGGGTCGAGGACGCCGCCGCCTGGTTCGAGCAAATCGACGCCAAGATTCAGGTGCACCAGTTGCGCCAGTTTCTTCAGACCACGCCCCTGGCCAACGAAGCCGCGCTGCGTCATCTTCTTCTGCATCACCTGCAGAAGACCGCGAAGTCCGCGAGTGACCGCGACAAAACGGATTTCCTGCTCGTCCAGTATTTTTCGCTGTGCGCACCCTCCGGCCTGGAAGACGGCGATGTAGATCTCGATTACGTCGCCCAGGTGCTCGAACCCGTACTCGGGCCGCAACCCTCGGAGCTTCCTTCCTGGTTGAGTCCTTTGGAGACCATCACGCAGTCGGCGGCGCGTTGCTGCCGCCTGAGCGAACTGCTGCACAGCGGCGTCCTCGAGCAAGGGCGCAAGCTCAAGACGCAAAACGCGGCCCGCTATTTTGAGCCTGCCGCCATGGTAGCCTTCGCCCGTTTCAGCTTCATGATCCGGCGGATATTTTTCCGTCTCATGCACGGCGATCTCAACGCCATCCACGACGGCCTGCGCGAACTCGAGCGCCGCGGCGTCTCGAACATCGATTGCCGCCGCGCGCAATTCTCCGCCGAAGAACCGATCGGCCGTCTGCGCATGATCTGCCAGTCCTGGAAAGTGATGTTCCACGCCGAGTACTCCTCCGGCCAGCCGCTGCGCATGCTGGTCGATCTCCGAGCGGCAGTCGACGACGCGCTCCAGAACGGCGCGCGCAAGACTCTGCTCGCCAGCGCAGCCGCCGCTTCCGCAAATTCTAGCGGTGGAACGCAAGAGTAATTCTAGCTGTAGAGACGGGGCAAGCCCCGTCTCCGGAGGCGCGGCAACTCACGTCACAACCGGAAATTAGCCGCGCCGCAAGTGTGGGGCAAAAGATCGGCGGCTTACAGGTTGCGGAAACTCGATTTTGTTTTTGGGTGGCGCAGCGGTTCACCGCTGCGATAACTGGCTTGCCTTCAGCGACGGCTTTAGCCGCTGAGGATGCAGAAAGAGACGATGACCAGAAATCGCCCGACCGTCCTGATCCTTGCCAGCGATCCCGCCTTCTCGCGCGAGATTACCGCGCATTGGCCTCAGGACCACGCTCCGCGGTCCAATAGTCCGGAATTCATCGTACTCGGCCAAGGTTCCTCGCGCGATCTCAAGGCCAGTAACTACGACCTCGCGATCGCCGACGCCTCTTACTATGAAAGGCGAAAGCACAATAAGAAAAACGAGAACGACCCGAACAAAGACAAATACAAAGATAAAGACAAAGATAAAGACCAAGATAACTATCAAGATAACGACAGGAACGGCCCGAACCAACTCCTGAACCGCTCGCTCGCCGCCGCCGGCAAGCCCGCCATTGTGATTCACCGCGATCCCGCGCGCGATTTCTATAACATTCACGGCGCGGTTATCGAGCTGCGTGGCGAACCCGGCGTTTGGCCGGCGCTGGCGGGTCTCATCGGACGCGAAATCCTGCGCCGCCGCCAAGCCGAGTCGCACGCCCGCGAAGCCGAGAAAATTTGCGACGCCGCCCAATCCGAGGCCACTCTCGGACGCTATATGCTCGAGATGCGGACCAACGTCAACAACGCTCTCACCACCGTGCTCGGCAACGCCGAACTTCTCGTCCTCGAGCCCGGACTGCCCGCCAGCGTGCTGGCGCAAGCCGATACCATCCGCAACATGGCGCTGCGGCTGCACGAAGTTTTTCAGCGTTTCTCTTCGCTCGAAAAAGAACTCACCGTCGAAGCCCGCGAGTCGGGCAAAAAATCCCTCCACGCCGCCGCTGGCAGCCGCTAAGCAAAACGTAGGGTGGGAGCTAACCGCAGAGGAAGTGCGGTTCGCATCCGCGCATCGCTCTAGCGATGCGGGAGGAAGTGCGGTTCGTATCAGGGCATCGCTTTAGCGATGCCGCAACCCCTCTACATCAAACGCCCCTTCAGGAGCTGGGCTTCGCAAATCGACCGTTTCGTTGATGCGGTAATGGCAGCCGCGGCTCTCGCCCGATTGTTCAGCGGCTTCGAGTATCAACAGTGCTGTGAGGATGCCGTTGCGCAGGCCGATGATGGAATCGCCAACCTCGCACTTTTCGTAAAAGCGCGCGATCTCCAGGTCGAGTTCGCGCAAGATCCGCATCGCCCGGTTCAGGCGTCTCTCGCTTCGGATCAGGCCGACATAATTCCACATCGTGTGCTGGATCGTCAGCCAATCCTGCGTGATGAGCGCGGGGTCCGCCGCTTCGTGCTCGTACCGCCAGTCCGCCACCTTTGGAAAATAGAAATCTTCGCCTCGGGTGATGCCTTCGGCGGCTTGCGCTCCGGCCCGCGTTCCCCAAACCAGGCATTCGAGCAATGATGTGCTGGCCAGGCGGTTGGCGCCGTGCAATCCGGTGCATGCCACCTCGCCCGCCGCCCGTAGCCGTGCCACGGTAGTTCGGCCGCATTCATCGGTGGCAATGCCGCCGCAGCTATAGTGCGCCGCTGGCACCACCGGTATGGGTTCGCGCGTCATGTCGATGCCGCGCTCGATGCAAACAGCGTAGATGCCTGGAAAACGTTCGCGAAGCTGATCGGCGGGCTTGTGGGTAATGTCCAAATAAACACAAGGCTCTCCCGACTCGAGCATCGTCTGGTAGATGGCGCGCGCGGCAATGTCGCGCGGCGCGAGCGACCCGTCGGGATGGAACTTTTGCATAAATTCCTTCCCGTGACGATCCACCAGACGGCCTCCCTCGCCGCGCACCGTCTCGGAAATCAGGAAACAGCCGTCGGGCGCCAGCAACGCGGTCGGATGGAATTGGATGTACTGCATGTTCATGCAGCGAGCTCCAGCGCGGTAGGCCATGGCGATACCATCGCCGCGCGCCCCCGGAGGATTAGTCGTATGCAGGAAGACGCTGCCCAGACCGCCCGTGGCCAGAATGGTTTCCTTGGCCTGGAGAGAGAAGATTTTTCCCGTCGTCTGATCGAGCACGTAGGCCCCGAAGCAGGTCAGCGGGCGATAGACGTCAGTGGGCTCCAGCGAGTGGTGCGAGACGGTCAGCAAGTCCACCGCCGTCGCTTCGGAAATCACCTTCACCTTCGGGTGCGAGCGCACCCGCTCCAGGAAGGCACGCTCGATCGCGGCGCCGGATTGATCCTTGTGGTGAATGATGCGCGGCCGGGAATGGCCCGCCTCGCGGGTCAGGTCAAGCTCTCCGGGATTTTCCGCCGAGCAATCAAAGGGAACGCCCAGCTCGTCGATCAGAATTTCCTTCACCAGACGCGGGCCTTCAAGGCTCAGCAGCCGGGCGGCCTCGGGAGAACTCAGCCCGCCGCCCACCGAAAGGATGTCCGAAACCAACTGTTCTGGAGATTCCGCCAGCGCGCGATAGATGATTCCACCCTGCGCCCGATCGGTATTGCTTTCCGCAGGGTTTGAGGCGCGCGTCAGCAGAATGACCTGGCAGCCCCGTTTGGCCGCCGCCCAGGCGGCCGCGAGCCCTGCCAGCCCGCTGCCGATGACGAGAATATCTGTCTGTAAGGTGTCCTGCATCACTCAGGTTCAATCGCAAAGCTCAAATAGTAAGGTGTCCTGCATCACTCAGGTTCAATCGCGAAGCTCAATCCACAGCCGCGCCAGAGTAGGCCAGCACGCCAACCGAAATCCAGTCCACGCATTGTCTCCAGCGGCTGGCCCGCTTCGCATCCATCTTAACTCGCGGAGAGCGAATCGCAACGCGCGCATTGACTGACGAAGAAGTAGAGGAAGTGCGATTCGCATCAGGGCATCGCCTTCAGGCGTGCCGAAACCCTTTCAAGAATTGTCATCCTGAGCGAAGCGAAGGACCTGCTGTTCGCCGCGGACTGCATATCTCTTGGTTTGCTCGGGACGCCAGACGCTGCGAGGGACAAGGGCCACTTCATCATCATCAAGAAATCCCAAACGCGACGACCGCGGAGTCCCACCCCGTCAAAGAAAAATCGGTGGAAAGAGCGCGGCGAGCGCTCCGGCCGGCAGTGCCAGCGCCTTTTTCAGCAGATAGGAGAGCTCTTCAGCCATTCGCATTTTACCCCCGAAGACCGTCGCAACCAACATTTCCTCCTTGCCGGTAGTGGTGCCGTTTGAGTCGGTTTTGAAAGGGCACGGCTTTCAGCCGTGCCGTAAGCTGCACCTCTACCGCCCTGCCCCGGCCCTACGCGAACAAGAATTCCTTGGTCCGCAGCTCCTTGATCGTATCCCGCAGCTTAGCCGCCTTCTCAAATTCAAAGCGCTTGGCCGCCTCCCGCATATCGCTTTCTAACTTTCCGATGTAGGCGTCCAACTCTTCCTGCGATTTCAGATCCGGCATACCCTCGGCTTCGGGGCCGGTCAAATCGGTGTAATCGGCGCCTACGATGGCGACCAGCGTCATGTCCAGCGGGCGAATAATCGATTCCGGCGTGATTCCGTTTTCTTCGTTGTAAGCCTGCTGGATGGCGCGCCGCCGGTTGGTTTCGTCAAGCGCCTTTTTCATGGAGTCGGTCATCCGATCCGCATACAGAATGGCCCGCCCGTTGAGGTTGCGCGCACAGCGGCCAATGGTCTGCATCAGCGAGCCGGCGGAGCGCAGAAAGCCTTCTTTGTCAGCGTCAAGAATCGCGACCAAAGACACTTCGGGCAGATCGAGCCCCTCGCGCAGAAGATTGATGCCGATCAATACATCGAACTCGCCTTTGCGCAGGTCGCGCAAAATCTTCACCCGCTCCAGCGTCTCGATTTCGGAGTGCATGTAACGGCACTTCACGCCAACCTCACTGTAATACTCGGCCAGGTCCTCAGACATGCGCTTGGTCAGCGTGGTCACCAGCACGCGCTCGTTGCGGGCAACGCGGTCGCGGATCATATGCAGCAAGTCATCGATCTGCCCTTTAACCGGACGTATCTCAACCGGCGGATCGATCAGCCCAGTAGGCCGAATAATCTGCTCCACTACCACGCCCGCCGACTTAGTAAGTTCATAAGGGCCGGGAGTAGCCGAAACATAAACAACCTGGTTAGTGCGATGCTCGAATTCCTCGAAGGTAAGCGGACGGTTATCGAGCGCCGAGGGCATGCGGAACCCGTACTCAACCAGCGTCTGCTTGCGCGAGCGGTCGCCGTGATACATGCCGTGCAGTTGCGGCACCGTCTGGTGCGACTCGTCGATGAACAGCAGAAAGTCGCGAGGAAAATAATCAAGCAGCGTAGGCGGCGGCTCGCCAGGAAGTCGTCCCGTAAAATGCCGCGAGTAATTTTCGATGCCATGGCAATAACCCATGGCCTTGATCATTTCCAGGTCGTACATCACGCGCTGATGGATGCGCTGCGATTCCACCGGCCGTCCCTGCTTTTCAAGTTCCGCTTCCCACCACGCCAGTTCGACTCTGATAGAAGCGACGGCCGACGCCCGGGTTTCTTCCTTCATCACATAGTGCGTCTTAGGATAAATCGGCAGCCGCATGTAACGCTGCTTGACCGTGCCGAAAAGAGGATCGATCTGCGAGAGCGACTCAATCTCATCTCCAAACATTTCGACCCGATAAGCATTGTCATCGTAGGTGGGATAAATCTCGATGACATCGCCCCGCACTCGAAAAGTGCCGCGCCGAAAATCCCCTTCCGTCCGCTCGTAGAGAATTTCGACCAGCTTGCGAGTAATGTCCGCGCGCTTGATCTTCTGTCCCTTTTCCAGAAACAGCAGCATGCCATAGTAAGCTTCCGGAGACCCCAACCCGTAAATGCAACTGACCGAAGCCACGATCAAACAATCGCGCCGCTCAAACAACGACCGCGTAGCCGAGAGCCGCAACTTGTCCAGCTCGTCATTGATGGTGGCCTCTTTTTCGATGTAAAGATCCGCCGCCGGCACATAAGCCTCCGGCTGGTAAAAATCGTAGTAGGAGACGAAGTATTCGACGGCATTGTGCGGGAAGAAACTCTTGAATTCGTGGTAGAGCTGAGCCGCGAGGGTTTTGTTATGGGCCATCACCAGCGTAGGCCGGTTGGCCGCCTCGATGACTTTGGCGGCCGTAAAGGTCTTTCCCGATCCGGTGACGCCGAGCAGAACCTGATGCTGCTCGCGATCGAAGACGCCACGGGTCAGGCTGTCGATGGCGCGCGCTTGGTCCCCTTGAGGCTTGTAGTTGCTTACCAGCTTAAAGTCCACGGCTCATTATATGGGAGGGGATATGGGAAGGGCGGGCAGGCTGCACCATGCACTTCCGTGTAAAATCACTCATCCTGGTGAGTGTATATGGGAAGTTTGTACTAAGTGATTAACCCTAGAGACTGAGCAAAACTGCAACAGTCCCCGCCCGAGATCGGCCGACGATGCCTGCCGCAACCGCTACTTTCTAAGCAAATACCGCGAAATTCGAGGTTTTCTTACTAAAGTAACATTCGGCGACCCGATTTGGCCGCGTGAATGCAAAATGAGACACGAAACCCGAATCCAGACCTGTGCAGGACCTAGTTTCCGCGCCAGTTGCCGGGTTTCGGGCGTCGGACAGGTGCAATGTTTATGGATGAGAAATTCAACCAACTGGCACCAAGGGAACGGCAAATCATCGATCTGCTGCTCCAGGGCTGCGACAACGCGGAAATCGCTCGCGACCTCAACATGGCCGAGCGCACCGTCAAAGCATATTTCAACCGCCTTTTTCTCCGTTTCGGAATCAAGGGCGGCATCAAGCGAGTTAAGCTCGCAACTTTACTTTATCGGAGGCAATTATGGATGGAAACACAGCAATCCCCCGCGCACCCAGCGAACGCGAACAACTCATCATTCAGCGCGTAGCCGAGGGCTGCAAGAACCGGGAGATCGCCGATTCGATCGGAACCACCGAGCACGTAGTGAAAAATTATTTGCGCCTGATCTACGACAAACTGGGATTGTGGAACCGAGTCGAACTGGCCCTATGGTACGAAGCGCGTCAGCACGAGCAGGTTTACAACACCTAAGTTCGTCAGAACTAAGTTCATCAGCCCCGCTAACCGGCGGAGCGCCCCATCCTTGCGCATCCCCAACGCAAGGGTGGGATTTGTTTTTTTGTGCCCCGCGCGAGACGATTCTGCCTCCAAGGTTGAAATATCCCATACAATATGACATGCTATACGATGTCACATGAAAAGAGTGGTCCTCGACACTTCGGTCGTGGTCGCCGGACTTCGCACCCGACTTGGAGCGGGAAACGCTGTTCTGCGGCTGGTCGCCAGCCGGCGTCTGGTGGCGTTGGCGACACCGCCTCTCTTCCTCGAATATGAGGATGTGTTGAAGCGTCCTGAGCATCGGCTGGTTCACGGACTGGCGCCCGAGGCAGTTGACGAATTTCTGGCGGAGCTGGCCGCGCTCATCGAGCCGGTCGAAGTTCATTTTCAGTGGCGGCCGCAGTCGCGGGACCCGAATGACGAGATGGTCCTCGAAGCTGCGATCAACGGCTGGGCGGATGCGCTGGTGACCTACAACGTCGCCGACTTCGCGGTGGCTGCGGAGCGCTTTAGAATTTCGGTGCTGCGTCCGGCCGAACTGTTAAAAAAGGTGAGACCATGAGCAAGGCTACGTATCCACTGAAGCTCCCCCTCTCTATTAAAAAAGCTGCCCAGCGCCTCGCGAAAGAAGACGGCGTGTCCTTGAACCAATGGATCGCGGCGGCGGTCGCGGAAAAAGTTGGCGTGGTGGAAACCGCGGCCGATTTTTTCAAGAAGCGCGCAGGCAAGGCCACCGGCACTGGACTCATGAAGTTTCTTCGCACCGCGCCCAAGCTCGCGCCAGAGCCGGAAGATAAGATCCGATAGTCGCAGTCAAAATCCCCGCCCAAGCGGAGCTCAGGTGCGGGCACGTTTCGGCAACTTCTTCGGCAACGAAAGACACAACGGAACAATGACGCGCGCGATCCCCGCAGCACTCCGTTGGATATGCTCTCGGCATCCCGCCTCATCGGTTGTCCACTCGGGTGTCCTTTTTACCGTATCCAGCAAGCCCATTGCAGTTAGGGCCAGACCGTACTTAAACACGAATTCGACGGCCGCTTCCTCTTCAGGCGGACGCAGGTGCTTGGCTTCTGATAAGAGGCGCGATCCTTTATTGACGAGGAGTTTGAGACGATCAGTATTTGGTACTTTCTCGATAGTGAGGGGTGGGTCGTCCGGACCCCTTTCCACTTCGGTAACATCCGGACGGCTCGGGCCAGCTTGCACCTTCGGATCGGGCTTCGCTTTGGGGGGATGTCCGTTCTCAGGATCCTGTTCGCGTGGCGCGACTACATGACCAATGACAGCCAGCGGGAACGGTCCGCTGCCCATGTTGTCCGTGATAGTTGCATCCATCTTGAGGTCCGTCCCCTCGGCGATGTCCTTATCCACCTGAAAGGTAAACGTTAGTCGGCCATTAAACAGATGGAACGTCGGCTGAACACCATTCTTAAACTCGCAGGTTCCAAGGTGCTTTCGGCGGGTGAAGTAGTTGTTCTTGACGTCAGTCTGGAATGAAACGCGTGTCGCATCTCCACGCGGGAAGTCGATTTCAACTGACGTCGCGCCGTCCGCGCGCCGGAAGAAAGTGGGGAATTCACTTCCCTGGAACGGTTGCGGTGTCCCTTTGACCTTTCCACCCTTTCCGTCGGTAGCGGTCTTCGCCGCAACTTTACCAGCTACGACACTGCCAAACAGATCTGCCAAACTCGGATCGGTCGATAGCAGTTCCTCGAGCGCACTGATACCTTCGTTGTCATCCACCGCATCGGCGATTTTCTCCTCGTAGCGCTTCAGATTCAGTTCCCTCAGACCCTCGTGGTCGTGCAGCTCTTTTTGCAGCTTCTTAAACAGGTCTTGCAGCAGCGGATCGTCGCGGAATGTTTCGCGATTGCTCATGAACAGCGCATTCCGCGACGCCTGCCCGAGTTCCGTACAATCAAGCGTTACCAATATGCTTCCCGCGAGGTGTTCCTTGTCGACTGCCTTCGTACGAAAGAACTGGCTGTCCCGCTTGGCATGGGATTGACCATTGATGAGCGCGCGAAGCCCCGTCTGCGGCTGATCATCTTCGCTATCGCTACCCTTAACAGCCTTGAACACACGGACCTCCGCGGGAATTGTCTCTCCAGTAGAAAGCTTGATCTGAATGCTGGCGCCGTCCTCAAAGCCCTCCTCAAGCCTGCCCTTGCCCCAGGCGCTGAGGCGGTCCCAATTGGTCACGCCCATGACGTTGGCCTTATACTCGGGTCGGCATTCAATGAGACGGAGCGGCAATGCTGGACGTAATAGATAGTCTTCGAGCTTCCTAAAAAGTTCGCCGCAGATATTGCTTCGAGGAGCTTTGTAGTCGTACATCTTTATCAACGTACCGCTCTCAACTGCTCGTTCGCGAGGCGGACAGACCTCGCCTGATTTGGCGCCAATTTTCGGAACAAGAGCGAGGGGCATCGAGCCTGCAGTAAACGTCTTGCCATCAGACCCAACCATGTAGCGCCATGAGGGGTTCTGATTCGAGGCGAAGAAACAAAAAATCGTGAACGCCCACTCGTGATCGTCGCGTTTAGCAACGTCTTTGGGCACTCGGGAGACGACTAACTGCAGCTTGCGTTCTTCGCTGCAGAATGGCAAGACGCCCGTGCCACCCATATTAAAACGGCCCTGCACAAAGGGAATAGCACCCTTGTACGACCCATCGTCGCTTCCGTAAATCAAAGAGCAGAACGTCTTCGGAAAGTCCTCCGCCAGCTGCCCTTCGCCCGCGTCGTAAAAGGAAAGTGATGGACGCTGTTTCGAACCAGTCGCATAGAGGATGAGATTGTTTTCCGCGATCGCACGAATCTCCTGCGGCTCCTTCTCGGAAAGATCCCCGAACCACTTGAGAACGGCGTCCGCCATGCTCTCTGGCGCTTTCGGTCCACGCGGATCAATGCCTTCCGCCCTGCAATATCGCAAGAAGACTGCGTCAAGGCCGTTCGTGTACTTCTCAACGAGCGCCGCCCCTGGCGAGCTCTGCTGGTTGTGCACAATCGATTGATTGTTCGGCATGTTGCCGAGGTTCCGCCACCGAGCGTTGTCTTTCAACAGCCCCCGCTGGCTCAGCGCGGCGAGGACCGAAACCTCGTCTTCGGCATCGAGGAGTTCCTGAAGAAGTTTTTCGTCTCTCATTTTTTGCACGACCTGACGTATGGGCTCGGGGAGGATTCGGGCCAGACCAATCGTTCCTGCCGCTACGAGCGCTTGTGGAAAAGCACTACCTCTTTACTGCCGCCAGTTGCCCCTCCTTTGTCCGCATACCATCTCCTGTTCGGGACTGATCGCCAGACCCGTCCGTCGGCATGGTTCGCAAGTTGTGGGTGCTTCTGCTCAGTCAACCCGCAGTCTTCCATGGCCTTGAGATAAGCACTCAGCTGCCATCCGGGCTCGGAGAATGCAACCATCTGGACAATGATCGTTGCTTGTGACGCAACTTTTGCGACCGACGTGAAAGCTGATCTTACCTGCCCATAATACTTGCGAAGCTCGTTTTGCCTTCGGTCTCCGAAGGTATAGAAGGATGCCCCCGCGCCATCGAGAGTCCCCGCGATCCAGAACGGTGCTGGCGTTTCCCGACGCCCCAGGACTTGCCAGCGGTGATACAGAATGTGGACTCCGGGGTACGGCGGTGAAGTCAAGATCAAAGCTGGAGCGCCAGACTCTTGGATTGCCGGTTCAGTTTCGATTCCGATTGCTGATCGGTGCAAGCAGATAATTTCCGGATTCATGCCATTCTCCCTAACGGCCATGGTGAAGTGCCGAGCCCCGTCAATCATCTCCTCCACGAATATTAGGAATTGTTTCCGAACCTCCCTCGCGGATGGAATATCCTCACGACAATCCAAAGCCCACTGTGCGGTCCGCAACAATGCACAACGCGCGAATTTGCATTCGCGTTCGCCCTCAAGCCGATGGACACTGCGTAGCGCAAGCTCCAACGTCTTTCGAATAGGCCATGTGTTCTTACTGTTAATGTTCTTGTGATAGCCAAGCTCCGCCCATTCGCGAGCGCGAAAAGATTTCTTTCGCAAATTCAATTTCGGAATTAGGTCGTACGCCCATGATCGTAATCGTCTTAGCTCAGCTTGCCTGAATACGGAAGTCTTAGTCTCGGTCAGAAATACGCCGAGGCTGTTAACGTCGGCTCCAATGGCGCTGCGTCCCAAGGCTCGGGCCTCGACCAGAGTCGTGCCCCCGCCCACGAAAGGGTCGAGGACAAGATCTCCTGGCTTCGAGAACGACAGGATCATCTGTCTTGCGAAGGATGGCGAAAATCGGGCAGGGTACTTGTAAAAGGAATGCGTTAGGCCGCTAACGGGTCGTTGATCATGAATCCCATCAAGAAGCTCTTTCCAAATGGGCATCTTTGAAGAGCGGAAATCTGCCTCATCCCGTCCGCGCGGTTCACCGTGAACCCTGCAGGCAGAAGAATGACGCCGACAATCGCTCAGAGCTGGATCCATTATGTCCTAACTGTTCCCGCGTGCGGCAGAAATCGAAGAGCTACGAATCACAGCAGATACGACATGCCGCTGGATTCCCACCATCGAAGGGGACACCCGACCGGGACGCCCACCCACCAAGAATGAGTTTTGTAATAATTACAGCGTAACAATTACCCGCTTGTGCCTATTTAACCACACTCGACCCCTAGCGTTATCAACAACTTGGGCAGGCATCTCAGCCAGAAAGTCTGACCACCGGTCACTAAAAAGCACCGCCGAGTCCCATCCTTTCGCTTTTTGTGCGCTGGCGTCTTGCTCTTATAGTATGTACAGTATTATACGTACAACGGCTCCAATCTTACTCCCCGGATCTCTTCCTCTCTTCCATCATGAACTTCCATAGCTCCCGATTGATCGTCGTCTGGTAGCCCCGCCCCTGCTTTCGGAACCACGCCAGTACGTCGGCATCCAGGTTCAACGTGACCCGCTTCTTGGTCGTCCTAAGGAAGCCCGGCCCGTAGCATCTCCCCGGCTCCGGCCCCCACGGACGCTTGCCTTCGTCGGCGGCAGCCCGCAACCGCCCGACCTTCCGGCGCCCCGTAACTCGTTTCCGCTGTTTCATATAGGGCCAATATAAATATACATAAATACGTACAATATTACCTGCACAAGTGTTCCACGTGGAACACTTCGTCAAAACGCGGCGGGCTACGGTTGCGAAGTCACCGACTTTAAGTAGGCGACGACCGCTTCGGCATCGCCGCGATCCATGCGAAACTGGGGCATGGGAGGGCGAAGGTGTTTGCCGTCGGTCCAGATGCCGGTCGTCAGCAGTTTGATCATGTCGGCATCGTTGGCGGGTGGAGTGCCGCCAATCCGCGGCGCGGTGATCGGCCAATCCATGTCTGGCTTCGTCGGTAGGTAAGGGACGGACGCGCCCTGCAGCCACCGCGTTCGGTCGAGATTCCCATTGCTGTCGCGCGGGGTGTGGCACTGTCCGCAGACGGCCACGTCGTTGACGAGATACTTTCCGCGAGCGACGTCGGCCGCCGCGCCGGCGGGTTTGCTCCGACGCTGCGGGACAGTGTTCTGCGGGGCACTGCTCTGCGAGACACTGTTCTGCGAGACACTGTTCTGCGAGGCATTGTTCTGCTGCTTATTGTTCTGGGCCAGAGCGACCCCGTCCGAGATCGCGGCGAAAGCGATTGCTGCGGAGACCGAAAAGACTGCCAAATGAGATCCTGGGAACATTGATTGTCACCTCCTCAATGATACATTTCGCGACGCTACCGTGGTGTCGAGTGGAGAGTGTACGGTTCGAGCGGCGACCGAGCTTGGTTCCGCGGGCATGGGCGGACAAAAATGTCCACTCTACACTTTACTCTTGGCATGGGCGGACAAAAGTGTCCACCCCACACTTTACTCTTGGGGAAACTCTGATTAAGTGTCGGCAAAAGGCATGAACCACAGGGTACACAGAGGTGCACGGGGGGCCCCCGGAGACTTAATCAGAACGTCCCGAAGGACTACAAAACCTCCAACACCCAGTCCATCGAGTCGTTGGGCCCGGCGATGAAGCCGTCCAGCGACATCGTGACGTGCCAGAGAACCTTGTCCATTTAATGTTTCCATTGTTTTGCGAAGGACGTTTTGCGAAGGATGTTCACAGGTCCAAAGACATTACAGGTCCAAGGTTGCCCGCAGCGAAGTTAGATCTTCGTCCATGCGAATATGAAAGCCCAGGCGCTTAAAGACGGCTCGCATCGCTACGTTGTCAGGCAACATTTCCGCGGACACTAAAGCTATCTTTTCATCGCGGGCAACCTGGACGACACGGCGGAGTAATTCATATCCCAAACCCCGACGTTGATACTGATCTGAAACCAGCGCCGCGACCTCCGCCTCATTTCGAGTGTGCAACTTGTTCATACGCCCGACGCCCATGATCCGGCGCTCTCCGGTAGCGGGATCGATGTTCTCGGCGACCAGCACCATTTCGCGGTCGTAATCGCCGAAACAGATGCGCAACAGGCGTTCATGCGCCACTCGCCGAATCAGGCTGAGGGAGGAGAAGTAGCGCAAATAGACGCTGCGATCGGAAAGCGTCTCGTGAAACTTAACGAACAGCGGTTCATCTTCGGGGCGGATGGGACGAATGGTAACCCGTGTTCCATCCTGCATTGTCCAGGACGAGACATACTGCGCGGGATAGGGACGGATGGCGGGCTTGGGCAACTGGTCGAGGGTTACGTTGGGCCCATGCAACACGATTCGGGCATCGAGCGCCAGTATGCGCTCTGGTGAAGCCAGCAGAGGATTGATGTCAATTTCCGCAATCCACCGCCGTTCGAGCACGAGCTGGCTGAATCGGACCAGCAGGTTCTCCAGCGCCGCCAGGTTGACCGGCTTGCGGCCGCGGACTCCCTGGAGCGCGGTGAAGACACGGGTTTGCTCCATCAATCTTTGCGCCAGCGTGGTGTTCAGTGGTGGAAGCGCCAGCGCGCGGTCGCGATACACTTCGACCAGCTGGCCACCGGAGCCGAAGAGGACGACTGGCCCAAACTGTGGATCCACGCTGCTGCCGAGGATTAGTTCGTAGCCATCGAGCTTCACCATCGGCTGCACAACGACACCCAAGAATTGCCCTGGGCCGGCTTTCTCCGCAACCGAAGATTCGATGGCGCGATAGGCGGAGCGGACCGCCGCTTCATCCTGCAAGTTCAGCTTGACTCCGCCAACATCCGTCTTGTGGGTGATGGTTTCGGACAAGACTTTCAGCACCACGGGAAAGCCAAGCTCGGAAGCCAGCGTGACCGCCTCGTCCTCGCTGGCGGCGGCGCGCGTCTCCACCGTGGGGATGCCGTAGAGCGACAACAATTCCTTCGATTCCAACTCGGTGAGCAGAACGCGGCCCTTCCTCCGCGCATTCTGAATGATTTGACCGATCTGATTGCGGGATGCGCTGTTCACGTCCGACTGATCAGCCAGCGCGGGAGTCTCGTAGAGTCCGCGCAGATTGTAGTTGTAGCGCAACATGTGCGTGAAAGCCCGCGCCGCCGTGTCGGGATAATGAAACGTTGGAATGCCCGCCGAATTCAGGACGGCTTCGCCGGCAGCAATGCTGTTGCCTCCCATCCAACTGGCGAGCACGGGCTTGCCATATCCTTTGGCATAAGGTTTCATGCTTTCTGCAACCAGCAAAGGATCGGCCATGGCTTGCGGGACAAGGATGACCAGCAGTCCATCGCTGTTCGGGTCTTTCGAAGCAATTTCGAGGGCGCGAGCATAGCGCTCGGAATCGGTATCGGCGAGAACATCGATAGGATTGCCGTGACTCCAGTGGGGAGGCAGGAACTCATTCAGGCGCCGGAGGGTCTCCGGAGAAAGCTCGGCCAGTTCTCCACCGCTGGCTACCAGCGCATCCGTGGCCAGGACTGCCGGGCCGCCCGCATTGGTCAGGATCGTAAGCCGCGGACCCTTGGGGCGAGGCTGTCGGCCGAGAACTTCCGCCATATAGAAAAGATCCGAGATGCTGTGCACGCGCAACACTCCGGAGCGGCGGAAGGCTGCCTCCAGCACTTCGTCGCTGCCCGTGAGCGCGCCGGTATGTGAGGCCGCAGCCCGCGAGGCCGCTTCCGAGCGGCCGGCTTTAATCACGATGATCGGCTTGGTGAGCGCGACTTCACGAGCTGCCGACACGAACGACCGCGCATCCCCCACCGATTCCATGTAGAGCAGGATGCTCTTGGTGTTCGGGTCGTCGCCCAGGTAGTAGATCAAATCGCCCCAGCCCACATCGAGCATCGAGCCGGTAGAAACGATGGCGCTGAAGCCAACTTGTTCGCGGCCGCTCCAGTCGAGGATCGCGACCAAAAGCGCTCCGCTCTGGCTCAGGAACGCGACGTTGCCCGCCTTGGGCGGATCCTTTACGAAAGTGGCATTCAACCCGATGGTCGGGTTCATGATGCCCATGCAGTTTGGGCCCATCAAGCGCATGGTACCGCGCCGCAACTGCTCTTGAACTTGCTGCTCGAGCGCGGCGCCGTCCGCGCCCCGCTCCCTGAATCCCGCGGAAATCACAACCGCGGCCTTGGTGCCGGCATCCACGCACTCTCCAATGACCGGCGGGACCGTTACGGCCGGGGTGGCAACGATAGCCAAATCCACCTGTCCGGGGATGTCGCGAATGCTCGCGTAGGTTTTGCGCCCCAGCACTTCCGGATGCTTGGCGTTGACGGCATACACTTTTCCCTGAAATTTACCGGACAGCAGGTTCTCCAGAACGGAGCGGCCTACGGTGCCGGGACGACTGGTCGCACCGATGACGGCCACCGAACTGGGTGCGAACATGGCGTCCATGCCGTAGCCCATTGGTGCAGTATGTTTCTCTTCACGATTCGGCGGTCGTCCCACCAGACCAGCCTCGCTCGAACTCATAATGGTTCCTCATCCCTTAATCTTGCGCGGCAAAGATCCGACAGCTTAAAGGATAGACTATGAGAATAGACTAAAACTGGTCTCCTAAATGGGTCGGGTAGGGCACGGCTTGCAAAGGATGCGGAAAAAGTCGTCGAGGGCGCAAGAAGCACACCTCAGGCGCTAAAGCGCGGACACATTCTTAACGGCTTAGCGGCACGAGTGGAACTCGTGCCCTTCCCGAACCCCTCCCGAACCGAGTTTTTCCGCAACCTCTGAAGTCGTGCCCTTCCCAAAACCGCCCGAATCTGAGTTTTTCCGCAGCCTGTTTCAGCCGTGCCGTTAAGGGCCCAAAAAAATGCGGGCTTAAATTTATGAGACCAGTTCTATGAGGACAACTATCGGGGAATGTTTAGACACGTCTTCTCGGAAGCACGAGCAGGGTTTCGGTTTTGAAACTGAGACACTACCCAACCATGCGCCAACCGTTGCGATTGCGCGCTGTCAACGTCAAGCGTCTTTGTGGGAAACTGGCAAAGGTCGGCTAGTTTCCACTCGTGGTTCACCCACCTGCACGCTTGGTTCAAATCTCTGTTCGAGCGCGAGGGCGCGCGACACCAGGCATTGCTCCTTAGCCTTGTGTAAAAGCTTGATGGCCTGTGCCCGTTCATCTTCCTGCGAAATCGTCAGATTCGCGCGAATCGACACCTCGCCAAAACTGTATCCAGCGGCACTCTTGCTGATCACACCGTCCGCTTCCACCTGCAGGTCGGTGTACTCGAACTTTGAGTATTCTGCGAGGGTGCGAAAGGTCGTGGTATAGCAACTGGCGACCGCGCAGAGCAGCAAGTCCTCCGGTGTCCACCGGCCCTCCAAGCCGCCAAAAGCAGGCGGCGAAGTGAAGTGGATGGCATTGGGCGCGGAACTGGATCTTGCAATGCCAGTCCGGCCCGAGGCCCACCAGGCCACTACTCGAAACCGATGTCCTTCTGCCATGGTGTCAGCACCTTTCTTGTTTCGCATTTGAAAGTCACAGAGGCATCAAGACCGCAGTAGGAAAGCTCGAAATATTACGACTTTGGCCGCAGCTTCGGGTGCGGGTAGTTGGGGGTGCTCATGGAGGCCTTCATCTGCACAGCTTCCACACACTCCCGTGGTAATAGATTCTGCTCGCAGATGGCTTGCGAGACCATGCGTGAAGTCACGTCCGTTGGTGATCCTGGTCACTGGATCGGTGGTACAATTTTGGCGGAAGACGGTTACGAATGCGCGCGCCCTACGGGCTCAACATCCTCGACAACTGCCTCACCTGCCCGATGCGGGAGGAGTATTTATTCTGCAATCTGCCGGTGGTCGCGCTGCACAGGTTGAATGAGATCAGATCTACCGCGGTCTACCCAAGATCCGCGATGCTGTTTATCGAGGGACAGCAGCCACGCGGGGTATTTGTGCTGTGCACGGGGAAAGCGAAGCTTTCGACTTCATCGGATGAGGGCAAAACCGTCATCACCAAGATCTCCGAAGCGGGAGATGTCCTGGGGCTCAGCGCCACGATTTCCAACCGGCCTTACGAAGTGACCGCCGAGATGATCGAGCCGGGCCAGGCAAATTTCATTACCCGGGATGCCTTGCTGCAATTCATGCGTGAATATGGAGAAGTGGCGGTGCGAGTGGCGGAGCAGCTAAGCCGCAATTACTACACGGCGTATGAAGGGATCCGCGCCCTGGGACTCACCAACTCCCCTTCCGAGAGATTCGCACAATTACTGCTGGGGTGGTCCAATGCCGTGGGCAATGACGATCCTCTGCAGTTGAAGCTGACGCTGACGCATGAGGAAATCGCCGAAATCATTGGCACGACGCGTGAAACCGTCAGCCGCTTGTTCTCGCAGTTCAAGAAGAAACAACTGGTGCAATTAAAAGGCGCGACCCTGATTATCCGCAACAAAGCCGCGCTGAAAGACATGGTTCATTCCTGACCACTGGGACTTCCTGTTCCGTGGTTGCGTTAAGAAAACCCTGACTAAGTTGCGTCAAAATACGACCCTCCGCGGCTAAAGCCGCCTGTGTAGCTGGCTTTGGCGGCATGGCTGAAGCCATGCCCTTTCAAAGCTCTCCGCCAACTGGCTTAATCAGAGGCTCCCTAAGTGGTTGCGCAAAAGCGGTTGCGCTCAAGCCTGTGCCGGCTATTTGCGCTCGGGAACCGTTCGTTCTGCTTCGATCCGGCTAATCTCCCGGCGGAGCCAGTTGCGCAGGGCCTCTTCGATCTCTTCTTGTGTGCCGGTGCGGTAGAGGGATTCGATCGTCTGACCTTTGTCGTTGAGCGGAATGAATCGGCACGGCACGTCTTTCTTTCGGAATTCCGGGGGAACCAACTGCTTCAGTAGGCAATCAATGCAGGGATGGGGCCGGGCGGCATCCCCAAAGTTCAGGCAGCTGGGAGAATCCTCAAAAATGTAGGGGGCACGCCAGGGCGCTAATGGCGTGTGAGCATACCCGTTCTCTTCCAAAAATTTCAACTCGAGTCGCAGGATTTCAAGAATGTCGCGATTTTTATGTGGCATGGTGTTCATCCCGCCGGACTCCGCGGAACCGGAGACCTCTCGTTGGAGCCCGCTCTTCTCGTGTATTCGATCCCCTATGACATCTACAGCGGCTGTCTTCTTATAATACTTTATACTTCCTTGGATGATGCGCCAGTTTCCCTGAGAGCTGGGTTCGCGACCGCCTGTTCGTAACCGACCGAGGCATAGTAAATTGCTCGGTCAAAAAACTGCTCCAGCAACTGCAGCATTTCCAGTTCGCCGAAAACTTCCACCGGGCGTTCCAGAACCGATTCTTTCTTGATGAACTCCCATAGGTTATCCTTCGTCAAAATGATCACCCAAATCACTTCGCTCAGAGGCACCTGCTGGTCGGCCCGCCGCGCGCCAATCTTCAAATAGCGCTGCTCCAGCTGGAGTTCATCCTTGCCCATGAGCCACTCACCCAGATGATGGTAGATCTCGCCCACCCGTTCTTCCAGATCGTCAGGTGGGACCTTTTGTTGGAAGTGTTGGGTCAACTTGGAATTCCGGACTTGATCGAGAAGGCCAGCAGCCAGTGCTTGGGAGTGGGTCTCGATCAGCCGAACGAGACGATATAACATCATGATGACAATCCTCCCGTCCTCAACTTGTTTCCAGTCTCAGCGCTCGCAATGTCTGTAGCCATGACGGGCGGTACCTTCTGTGATGAGTATCGCAGAGGGAATGCCTGGTGGGGAATAGAAAGTGGGAAATAGAAATGAGACGAGAACAGGAGCGCGGTTCCGGCCGGAGTTCTTCTGGCCCATACTTCGGGCGGCAGAGCGTTTAGCAGGCTGCGGAAAAAGTCGTCGAGGGCGCAAGAAGCACACCTCAGGCGCTAAAGCGCGCACACATTTTTAACGACTTAACGGCACGACTGAAGTCGTGCCCTTCCCAAAACCGCCAGAATCCGAGTGTTTCCGCAGCCTGCTAGTGTCATGAGTCATAAATAAGTTGAATAAGTGTCGGTTTTCCTGCGTCTAAGGTACAAGGGAGGTGCCGATGGCGCTGGGAAGACCGATTCCGCCTTTGCAATTGAGCCGAGAAGAACGCGAAACCCTGGAACGTTGGGTGCGTCGTCCGAGTTCGGCGCAAGCCCTGTGCCTGCGGGCCCGCATCGTGCTGGCCTGTGCGCAAGGAGAAAACAACACCCGGGTGGCGCAACACATGCACGTGAGCAAACCTACGGTGGGCAAATGGCGTGGCCGGTTCGTGGCGCGGCGCCTCGATGGCCTGCTCGACGAACCGCGCCCGGGAGCACCGCGCCAGATCAGCGACGCTGCGGTGGAGCGCGTGCTGACGTTGACTCTGGAAAAGCGTCCGCCGGACGCCACCCACTGGTCCACCCGCTCCATGGCCCAGCGCAGCGGCTTGAGCCAGAGCGCGGTGAGCCGCATCTGGCGTGCGTTTGCTTTGCAACCGCACCGGGCCGAGACGTTCCAGCTCTCCAAGGACCCGCTGTTCATTGAAAAAGTGCGGGACATCGTGGGCCTGTACCTGCATCCGCCCGACCAAGCGTTGGTGTTGTGCGCCGATGAAAAGACGCAGATCCAGGCGCTGGACCGTTCGCAGCCACTGCTGCCCATGCGTCCGGGGCAGGCCGAGCGGCGCACGCATGATTACCTGCGGCATGGCACCACCTCGCTGTTCGCGGCCTTGGAAGTAAAGAGTGGACGCGTGCTGGGGGACATGCATGCCCGCCATCGCTCCCTCGAGTTCCGCAAGTTCTTGGACCGCATCGACCGGGCGGTGCCGGAGGGGCTGGAGGTGCATTTGATTCTGGACAACTACGGCACGCACAAAACCCCGCGGATTCATCGCTGGCTGGCCCGGCATCCCCGTTTCCATCTGCACTTCACGCCCACGGGAGCTTCCTGGCTCAATCTGGTGGAACGCTGGTTCGCGGCCCTGACGGAGAAACAGATTCGGCGGGGCGTGCACCGCTCCACGCGGGAACTGGAGGATGCCATTCGTCACTACATCGAGATCAGCAATGAGCACGCGAAACCCTTTGTGTGGACCAAGACGGCCGACGAAATCCTGGCTTCTGTGGCTCGCTTTTGTAAACGCATTTCTGACTCAGTACACTAGGAAGTGCTGGCAAAAGCGAGGTTTCCACGTGCTCGTGCTAGAGCGTGACCGGCGCGGTCAGATATTCGAGGCACGTCCTGACGGGTGTTGGCGGAGGTGACTCCGAGAAATTAAGATACGAAACAGCACGAAATAGAAAGGCTGGATTCGATGACTCCCGTAGCCTCTGTAAACTCCCCGCAGCATCAAACTTCCATGCAGCCCCTGACGCCCGAAGAGTTGCGCAAAATCGACGCCTACTGGCGTGCGGCCAACTATCTCTCTGTTGGCCAGATTTATCTGTACGCCAATCCACTTCTCCGCGAGCCGCTGAAGATCGAGCACGTCAAGCCGCGACTGCTCGGCCACTTTGGGACCACGCCCGGTCTGAACTTCATCTATGCCCACTTCAACCGCCTCATCAAGAACTACGATCTGAATGTCATCTACCTGGCTGGCCCTGGACACGGCGGCCCCGGAATGGTCGCGAATACCTACCTGGAGGGCAGCTACAGCGAGTTTTATCCGAACATTACGCAGAACGAAGAGGGACTGCAGAGGCTGTTCAAACAATTTTCTTTCCCTGGAGGAATACCGAGTCATGCCGCGCCCGAAACTCCGGGCTCCATCCACGAAGGCGGGGAACTGGGTTATTCGATCATGCACGCTTGCGGCGCGGTGTTCGACAACCCCGACCTCGTCGCCTGTTGCGTGGTGGGAGACGGCGAGGCGGAAACCGGCCCGCTAGCCGCGAGTTGGCATGGCAATAAATTTCTGAATCCTGCGCGTGACGGTGCCGTGTTGCCGATTCTCCATCTCAACGGCTGGAAGATCGCGAATCCCACCGTGCTTGCCCGGATGGATGATCAGGAGCTTACCAATCTCTTCACCGGCTACGGCTGGAAACCCTATTTTGTCGAGGGCCACGTGCCGGAAGAAATGCATCAACTGATGGCCGGAACTTTAGACACGATCGTGAAGGAAATTCGCTCGATTCAAGATAAAGCTCGTCAAAACAAATCTCGCAACGGTGGGGACTCGAGCCTGCCCGCGTGGCCAATGCCCGCGTGGCCGATGATAGTCCTGCGCAGCCCGAAGGGTTGGACCGGCCCGAAAGTGGTCGATGGAAAGCCCATAGAGGGTACATGGCGCGCGCATCAAGTGCCGGTGGCCGACCTGCAGTCGAAGCCGGAACACCTGAAAATCCTGGAAGACTGGATGAAAAGTTACCGGCCCGAGGAATTGTTTGACAAGAACGGCAAGCTAATTCCGGAACTCGCGGAATTGGCTCCCAAGGGCGAGCGCAGGATGGGAGCGAATCCGCATGCCAACGGCGGCTTGTTGTTGCGCGATTTGGTCATGCCCGACTTTCGCAATTATGCCGTCAAGGTTCCGAAGCCGGGCACCGAGAATGCCGAAGCGACGCGCGTGCTCGGTGGATTCTTGCGCGACGTGATGAAGCTGAACGCGGACTCAAAGAACTTCCGTGTCTTCGGCCCCGATGAGACGGCATCGAACCGGCTGGACGCTCTCTTTGAGGTTACGGACAAAGAATGGATGGAGCCAACCCTCCCGGTGGACGAACATCTCTCGCAGCAAGGTCGCGTACTCGAGATTCTCAGTGAGCACATGTGTCAGGGCTGGCTGGAAGGCTATCTGCTCACCGGGCGGCATGGTTTCTTCTCCTGTTACGAAGCGTTTATCCACATCATTGATTCCATGTTCAACCAGCACGCCAAATGGTTGAAGGTTACGCGCGAGATCGAGTGGCGGCGTCCGATTGCATCCCTCAACTATTTGTTGACTTCGCACGTGTGGCGGCAGGATCACAACGGATTCACCCATCAGGATCCTGGCTTCATCGATCATGTGATCAATAAGAAAGCCGACATCGTCCGCGTTTACCTTCCGCCCGACGCGAACTGCCTGCTTTCCGTGGGCGACCATTGCCTGCGGAGCCGGCATTATGTCAACGTCATCGTCGCCGGCAAGCAACCGGCATTGCAGTTTCTCGACATGGAGTCGGCCATCGAACACTGCACCACCGGAATTGGCATCTGGGAGTGGGCAAGCACAGACAAGGAGGCCGAACCCGATGTCGTGATGGCGTGCGCGGGTGACGTGCCCACGCTCGAAACCTTGGCGGCGGTCGATCTTTTGCGGCAGCATTTTCCCGACATCAAAATTCGCGTGGTGAATGTCGTCGATCTCATGACCATCCAGCCTTCAAGCGAGCATCCCCACGGTCTCTCGGATGTTGATTTCGATTCCATGTTCACCGTCGATAAGCCGATTATCTTCGCCTATCACGGCTATCCCTGGTTGATTCACCGCCTCACCTATCGCCGCCACAATCATGACAATCTCCATGTGCGCGGCTACAAAGAAGAGGGCACGACCACCACCCCGTTCGACATGACGGTGATGAACGATCTTGACCGTTTCCACCTGGCTGGGGACGTGGTGGACCGTGTTCCCAGGTTGCAGAAAGTCGGAGGCCACTTCAAGCAGTTGCTGCGCAACAAACTGGTTGCGCATAAACAATACATCCGCGAACGCGGAGACGACATGCCGGAAATCCGGGACTGGACTTGGCCGTATTAGTGGTCATCTCATCGTGAACCGAACGACGGAACCGCGGATACCTCGGGGGCTAAAGCCCTCGTCTTTATTGGCTCTGGGCGGCACGGCTGAAGCCGTGCCCTACCCAAACCGAGATAGCTTCGAATGAGAGTCCTTGTTCTCAACTCCGGCTCCAGCAGCCAGAAGAGCTGTCTCTACGAAGTTGGGGATACCCTTCCGGACGATCCACCGGGTTGCGTTTGGGAGGGGAAGATCGAATGGACGGATCATCAGGCTCAATTCTCGATCAAGAACTCCCGTGGCGCTTCCCGAAAAGACCAGACGTCGGTGGGTTCTCGCAGGGAAGCCATTGAGCGCTTGCTTCTCAGTTTGTGGAGCGGCGAGACGCAAGCGATTTCCGGCCCGTCCGATATCGATGTGGTGGGGCACCGCGTGGTCCACGGCGGTCCAAGGTATTTCGAGCCCGCGCTGGTTACCGCGGAGGTCAAGTCGGCGATCGAAGGCGTTTCCGTTTTTGCGCCCCTCCACAATCGCGCCGAACTTGAAGGCATGAAGATTGTCGCGAAGCTGCTGGGTCCCGTGCCGCAGATCGCCGTCTTCGATACAGGCTTTCATCGCACCCTGCCTTTATCGGCGAAAACCTATCCTGGTCCGTACGAGTGGTTCGAGCAGGGAATTCGCCGCTACGGATTCCATGGGATCAATCATCAATATTGCGCACAGCGCGCGGCGCAGTTGCTGGGCAAGAACCTGAATTCGCTGAAGCTCGTGACTTGCCACCTGGGGAATGGCTGCTCGCTGGCGGCGATTCGCGAAGGTCGAAGCGTGGATACGACCATGGGGTTCACGCCGCTCGAGGGTCTCATGATGGGCACGCGTTCGGGCTCGGTCGATCCGGGTGTGCTCACTTACTTGATGCGGCGGAGACATTTCCTGGATGAGCAGCTTGACGACGTGCTCAATAAGAAGTCGGGACTCCTCGGGATCTCCGGGATCTCCAGCGATATGCGGGAGGTTCTTGATGCCCGCAGGAACGGGCATGAACGCGCAAAACTGGCGTTCGATATGTATGTTCACCGCCTGCGATCGGGAATCGGCGCCATGATCGCCGTGCTCGGCGGAGTTGACGCCCTCGTATTCACCGCGGGAGTCGGCGAAAACTCACCCGAAGTTCGCGCTGCGGTGTGTGACAATTTTGCCTTCCTTGGCCTGAAGCTCGACCAGGAGAAGAACGCCTCGCCTCTGAAAAATGATAAAGACATCTCCGCTTCCGATGCAGCCGTCCGCGTTTTAGTTATTCGCGCCGAGGAAGACTGGATGATCGCTCGGCAATGTTGGAATCTCGTCAGGCAACAGGCTAGCGGCTAGTGTGATCTCTGGTCTCGGCAATTACCGCTCCCACCTTATCTGGTGATGCAAAAGAAAAGCCGCCCACATCGGGCGGCATAGTCTCGGTTACGATTCATTTCACGGGCTCCGCAGGAAGGCCGTAACAGACGCCAGATGCGTAAGACGGGCTCAGGTCTGGGGGGTTCTCCGCCGTAGGTGCCGGGTTGGGGAACTACTCCATAAGTAGTAGCCAAAGGGGCGAACTAAGCCACGTGGGTACTTGTACATAGCTCGACAAAGGTCAAGAGTTTAGTAAGCACCCAGAGCTTACCCTCCCCAGCGCTAGGCGCCACAAACAGTAGGAGGATCCAAATGAAAAAGCTCGGATTGTTGCTACTTCCGATACTGGCAATCACCCTGATGCAAGGGGGAAATGCCTTCGCTCAAAACGTGGGAGACAATAGCGTCTATCTCGTCACCTACTATTCCAATGCAAACACCAGCGGGGCTCCGGATGGAACCTTGCGTATCATCAACGATGGCGACCAGGCAACCACAGCCCCAGAGGGAGTCGAAAACGGAACCCTGTATGCACACATCTACGTGTTCGATGACAGCCAGGAGATGAGGTCGTGCTGCGCCTGCTTAATCACGTCGGACGGTCTGCTTTCCGAATCCGTGAATAAAGAGCTCACGGTCAACGAATTCACGGGCAGAGGACAGATAACTCGTGGCGTTATCAAGGTCATTTCGTCTACGGGCAGTGACCCGACCTGCAACTACTACGCGGACCCGGTTGTTCCCGGATTGCGGGGATGGATGACGCACATCCAGGCAACGACCACCACATTTCCAGCTCCCGGCGCAGGGTCTGCTGTGAACGCCGTGGAGAAGGGGCCGTGGTTCGTTACTGAAACCCTGTTGGCGGACTCGAACCTCACGGCGCTTGAAGCGCGTAACCTGGGGACCCTGTGTTCCTATGGGCTAACCATTGGCAGCGGCTACGGTCTCTGCCCCTGCACGCCGGAAGACTACGACTTCTAGTCTACCGGTCTGAAGGGAGCTAAAGGCAGGGCTGAAATAGCTTCGTTGGGGATGAAGCTGTTGCAGCACGGTCCTCCTGTTGGAAACGGCTGGGAGTTTTTCCCAGCCGTTTCCTTTTTCACTTCAAGTGGCAAAAGAGAAGCCGCAGCAAGCGGAAGGTCTGACCAGCAATTCTCAGCTAGTGGAATCGCCTTGCCAGCGTCTATAATCGAAGTACAAACAGTATAAAATTTCTACGGTTCATATCGCGATTGCCTGGGTGCGGGGTTCGCACGTTTCCCACGGCCAGTCTCCAATGGATTGATATGACGAGAGTTAGTCGTTTATTTTGAGAACGCGAAATGGCACTCCCCGTGCTTTAAGTAGGAGCGCGACCAGTTTCGCAGACTTTTACGGGATCTAAAAACAGATTTCAGCACAGAGCAATATTTGGGCAAGGAGCCCTGAACCTATGAATCGCACCTCGTTGAAATTGACCCTAATGCTGGCGGCGACACTGGTCGCAACGATCGGATGTTCAACCAAGAATTACGTCCGTCAACAGACCACGCCGCTGATCAATAAGACCAATGAACTCGATGACCTGACCGCGAAGAATTCAAGAGACATCAAGGACGTCGACCAGCGCGCCCAAGCCGGAATCCAGGACGTGCAGACCCGTGCGGCGGCGGCCGACCAGAAGGCTCTGGCTGCGGGCAGCGAAGCCGATAAGGCGCAACTGTCGGCGAATGGCGCGACCCAGCGGGTGGACGCTCTGACCAACGCCGTTGTCAACCTCGATAACTATCGCCCGGTAGTGGAGACTGCGGTGCACTTCGGATTCAACAAGGACAATCTAACGAAGGATGCCAAAGAAGCCATCGACCAGCTTGCCGCCAGCGTCACCACTACCAAGGGATACATCATCACAGTAGAGGGCGCGACCGACTCGGTGGGCAGCGCCGAGTACAACTACGCACTGAGCCAGCGCCGTGCCGATGCCGTAATTCAGTATCTGGCGGCGGAGAAAAGCGTTCCGGCCTACAAGATTTATGTGATCGGGCTGGGTAAGGATAAGCCGGTCGAAAGCAATAAAACCGCCAGCGGCCGCGCCGAGAACCGCCGCGTGAATATCCGCCTGATGACCAACACTGGGGCGGCAACAACGCCAGCGCAAGCGCCCAGCAACCAGACGCCGACGGCGAGCGCGAATCCGCCGTCGTTGTAAGTACAAGTTTCCCCTCCTCCCCGGAGGACTTTGCCAAACCAGGCCGTCCCTTTTGTGGGCGGCCTGATTTTTTTGGTTTCTTGTCCGGGCTTTCCGCCCATTCGGCTTTCGCTCACGGAGGGATCAACGAGTGCAAAGGCGATTTTTCGCCACCCGTCCTTTTGAGATCGCGCCAACTCCACGGCCTTCGTTGACTTGCCCGTTTCATCCACGTAAGATTTGCCACGCATGATTGGCCGGACCATCTCGCACTACCGCATCGTCGAGAAGCTCGGTGGTGGCGGCATGGGTGTTGTCTACAAGGCTGAAGACACGCGGCTGCATCGCTTTGTCGCTCTCAAGTTCTTGCCCGAGGAGGTTGCCCGCGACCCGCAGGCACTTGCCCGCTTTCAACGCGAAGCGCAAGCCGCGTCCGCTCTGAACCACCCGAACATCTGCACCATTCACGACATCGGCGAGCAGGACGGGCAGGCGTTCATCGCCATGGAATTTCTGGACGGGCAGACGCTGAAGCACGTGATCGGGGTTCGACCGCTGGAATTAGAAACCCTGCTCTCGCTGGGCATCGAAATAGCGGACGCCCTGGACGCCGCTCATTCCAAGGGAATCGTGCACCGCGACATCAAGCCCGCTAACATCTTCGTCACCGAGCGTGGCCATGCCAAGGTGCTCGATTTCGGTCTGGCAAAGGTCACTCCATCGGGTGCAAGTGGGCAGCATGAGGCCACGCAAACCGAGGCGGTCGAAGCGCACCTTACCAGTCCTGGTACCGCGGTGGGCACAGCCGCATATATGTCTCCCGAGCAGGCGCGCGGGCGGGAGCTTGACACCCGTACCGACCTGTTCTCCTTCGGGGCGGTGTTGTACGAGATGGCAACCGCCCAGTTGCCATTCCGGGGAACCACGACCACCGACTTGTTTGATTCCATCCTGCACAAGACCCCCGTGCCTCCGATAAGACTGAATCCCGACCTGCCCACCGAATTGGAACGAATCATTAACAAGGCGCTGGAGAAGGATCGCGACCTGCGCTACCAGCACGCGGGAGATTTGCGTGCCGACCTGAAACGCCTGAAGCGGGAGACAGAATCGAGCCGGACGGGAGTTCCCGCCGCCGTGGACGACACAGGCCGACCGTCGCGCGGAACGGGGGTCCCGAGCTCCAGTCCGTCCTCCAGTCCGTCGAGCGGCAGGCAAAAGGCGGCAGTTTCTTCTGGGCAAGCGTCTGGTCGATCTGCGGCGGCGGGACCATCGATGGGAACCCGGTGGAAGATTCTGGTTCCGACTGCGGTGGTCGTCGTCGTCGCCCTGGTCGTCGGCGGCCTCTACTGGCGCTCGCGTCCGGCGGTTCCAGCGTCCAAAGCGGCGCCCCTCACGGAAAAAGACACGGTCATCTTGGCCGACTTTGACAACAAAACCGGAGACGCCGTCTTCGATGATGCGCTCAAGCAGGCTCTGGCCGTGGACCTCGGACAGTCGCCATTCCTCAACATCCTCTCTGACCGCCGCGTCGGCGAAACCATGCAGCTGATGGGCCGCAAGCCTGGCGACAAAGTCACCTCCGACGTGGCCCGCGAAATCTGTCTCCGCACCGGAACCAAGGCCCTGCTCAACGGGTCCATCTCCCGCCTGGGCACGCAATACGTCATTGGTCTCGAAGCCGTCAACTGCAACACCGGCGACGTGCTCGCCAAGGAGCAAGGCGAAGCCTCCAGCAAGGAGAGCGTCCTCAAGAGCCTTGATCAGGTCGCCACCTCGATGCGTACCAAGCTCGGAGAGTCTCTCGCCTCCGTGCAGAAGTTCGATGTCCCCATCGAAGCCACCACCTCCTCGCTCGACGCCCTCAAGGCCTTCAGCATGGGTGTCCGGGTGGGTCGCGAGAAGGGGCCAGCCGAGGGTATTTCATTCTACAAGCGAGCCATTGAGCTCGACCCCAATTTCGCGACTGCCTACGCCTTGCTTGGCCTGAACTACTCGAACCTCGGACAACCCAGCCGCGCCGCGGAAAACCTCGAGAAGGCCTATCGGCTTCGCGATCGTGTGAGCGAGCGCGAGAAATTGCGCATCTCCGCCAACTACTACTTCATCGTTACCGGCGAACTCGAAAAAGAAGCGCAAACCTACCAGCTCTGGATGCAGAGCTATCCCAACGACGCCGTCCCTCACGGCAACCTCGGCGCGAACTACTCGGCCCTCGGCCAGTACGACCAGGCGCTGCCGGAGCTCAAAGAGGGCATTGCACTTGCCCCCAGCGGTGTGGTTGGCTACCAGAACCTCAGCCTCGTCGAGTTGGCGCTCGGCCAGTTCGATAAGGCCCAAGCCACCCTCGATGAAGCCGCCGCCCATAAGCTCGACGCCGGCTCCCTGCATCTTACGGGCTATTACCTCGCCTTCCTTAAGAACGACACGGCGGCCATGGCCCAGCATGTCGCCTGGGGCGCGGGCAAGCCCGGCGATGAAGATCCTCTGCTCGCCGCACAGTCCGATACCGAGGGCTACTTCGGCCGTCTTCCCGCCGCGCGCGACTTCGCCCGCCGTGCCGTGGATTCTGCCATCCGTGCCGACTCCAAGGAAACCGCTGCGCTCTGGGAATCGGACGGCGCCCTCCGCGAGGCCGAGTTCGGCAACATCGCCGAGGCGCGCCACGGAGCCACCGCTGCTCTCGCGCTTGCTCCGGGACGCGATGTCAAAGTCCTTGCCGCGCTCGCTCTGGCCCGCTCCGGAGAGATCCCACATGCCACTGCCCTCGCCAACGAACTGGAGAAGACCTATCCCACCAACACCACCCTGAAGCTGTACTGGTTTCCGATCGTCCGCGCCGCCATCGCGCTCGGAAGCCAGAAGCCCGCCGATGCCGTGGTCGCTCTGGAAGCGGTCGCACCTTACGAACTCGGCTCGCCTCCCCCGTTCCAGGTCGGCACCATGTACGCGCCCTACATTCGAGGCGAAGCGTATCTTGCCAAGCACGACGGAGCCGCCGCCGCTCGTGAATTCCAAAAGCTCCTCGATCACCGCGGACTGGTGGTTAACTATCCGCTTGCCTCGCTCGCTCACCTCGGACTGGCCCGCGCCTACGCCATGTCCGGGGATACCGCCAAAGCCCGCGCTGCTTACCAGGATTTCCTCGCCCTCTGGAAAGACGCCGACCCCGACATCCCCATCCTGAAAGAAGCCAAGGCCGAGTACGCGAAGCTGCAGTAGCTGAAAAAGTCCTTCCTCGTTTCTGGCTGTTTGGCGAGAGGTGTCGAAAACGATTTCGCTAATTAACGTTTTGTTTCCTCTCATCGGAGCGGCTCCGACCTTGTTCTGAGGCGATACAATTAAGGCGTGCGTATTCGATTCCTGATTGTTTTGCTGGCGCTGCTGACGACTTTTTCGCTGGCGCAGGATGCGACAGACAAGACGGCTGCGGACAAGGCCGCCGCGGAGAAGGCTGCCGCTCGCAATCGCGAGGCCGAGGTAAGCTCCAGCCTCGATACAAGAATCGATATCAGCGCGCCCAAGGACGACGCCAAGAACCATCCTGCCAGCAAGGCTGCCGTCCGGGATCTGGACGTCGGCGACAGTCCCGACACCTCCGGCGTCCAGGAGTTCCATCCCTGGAACCCGATGAAGGCGCTGAAGGATATTGAGGTCGGCGATTTTTATTTCAGGCGCAAGAACTATCGCGCCGCACGCGACCGCTACAAGGAAGCTCTCTACTACAAAGACAACGACGCCGTTGCCAGCTTCCGTCTCGCCGAGTGCCAGGAAAAACTCGGAGATAAAACCGACGCCACGAAATACTACGAGCAGTATCTGAAGATTCTGCCCGAAGGCCCGTTTGCCAAGGATGCGCACGCTGCGCTCGACCGGCTGGGGAAAGCGCAGTGAGTGCCTCGGGCTGCGGGCTACGAGCTTCGAGCAACCCGGTTCCTGCTCGCTCGCAGCCCGCAGCTCGTAGCACGACGCCCAAGGCCCGAAGCAATTCTCCCACAGGTGAGGAATCCACTATGAAGGTATCTGTCTTTGTCGGAACCAGCGTCGACGGCTTCATCGCGCGGCCGAATGGCGATCTCGACTTTCTGCCGGAGGGCGGCGGCGAACCCCACGGCTATGACGAGTTCATAGCAAGTGTCGATACTCTGGTCATAGGCCGCAAGACCTTTGAGACAGTTCTGACCTATGAGACTTGGCCGTATGGCAACAGGCGCGTAGTAGTTCTGAGCACCCGGCCCCTCGACTTCTCCGCGGTGCGCGGAGGTGTTGTCGAACAGATGGCCGGGCCTCCGGCTGAGATTGTTTCGAAACTCGCGGCTAGTGGCGCCGACCACGTCTACGTCGACGGAGGGATTACGATTCAAGGATTCCTCCGCGCAGGCCTCGTTCAACGTCTCATTATCACGCGCGTGCCGGTGCTTATTGGAGAAGGAATTCCTCTCTTCGGCGCCTTGCCGCGCGATGTGCGGCTGCATCACGTGGTGACGCAGCACTATCTGAGCGGTTTGGTTAAGAGCGAGTACCAGATAGCCAGCTAACGCTTCGCTACGAGCTACGAGCCGCGAGCTTCGAGCTATCGGTTCCTGTTCGCTCGCAGACCGAAGCTCGCAGCCCGAGGCAATCTACTTCTCCACCCGCGAAAACCCGCCGGTCGATGCGTTCACCGACACCTGCAGCTTGGCGGTATCGCGGTCGGTGCCATAGATTACGTGCCACAGGAGTTGGCTAGTCTGCCGGTTCCAGTCCAGCACATAAAGAACAGGCGTGTCGGGTTCTTTCTCCAGCAACTTTTCTCCGCCGTGCTGCTGGGCGACGGCAAAGGCCTTGTCCGTATCCACTTTGAGAAACTGGACATTGAAAATCTGAGTACTGAAATTCGTCGGGCTGTAGGTGTCCTCGGCGCTGTGAGAAATATCGCCGTTTGCCCAGGTAAAGAACTTGGTCACGCGCCGTGACGGCGAGGCGAATCCAGCGCGCCACTCTTCCGCCTTGCCGTCGCGGCCCTTGGAGTCCGTGGTAGGTTGTGACTCCACCCGAAACGGTTGAACGTCCTGCGCCCAGAGGCGAGCGGAGATATAGCACTTATAGAACGCGCTGCTGCCGGTGATTGCCTCCGGCGCCTTCGGTTGAGGCTTCTCTGCCGTTGCCGGCTTGCTCGGCTGCGAGGCGCATCCGCACATCAATTCTGCTGCTAGAATGGCAACTGCAAATGCGACAACGACGACTGGTTCTTTCATCGACGATTTCCTGGATCAGGTTTTCCGTAGTGGTTTGACCTTGGTTCGCGATCCGCCGTTTCGCGATGGTTCTTCGGCGAATCGTCGTTTCGCGACTCATTGTACTGAATCGGCGCCATGGATTCCTATCTCGAACGTTTGCGGCGGGAACTGGAAGACGCAACCGGCGGTGCTACTGCCGGCGGTTTGGCACTAGCTCCTGCCGGAAAGTGGAGTGCGGCGCAAATACTAGAGCATCTTTTGCTCACCTACCAGAACACCAACCGCGGATTGGCAAAATGCCTGGCACAGGGTGCTCCGTTGGCTACGCGCGGCACGCTGAAGCATCGCTTGGCTGCGCTGCTGGTGGTGAATCTCGGGTATCTTCCTGGAGGCCGCAAGGCCCCGGAACGTGTGAGCCCGCGAGGAATGCCGCCGGAAGAGGTTCGGCAAGCCATCGCGCCTGAGCTGCAGAAAATGGCTTCGGGGCTGGACGATTGCGAGCGCCGGTTCGGCGCCGGCACGAAAATCATGAACCACCTGTTCCTCGGACCTTTGACGGCCGGCGAGTGGCGCAAGTTCCACTGGGTCCACGGGCGGCATCACGCGCGCCAGATTCGGGAGCGCATGGGGAAATCCTGATCCCAGGGCAGGGAAGACGATCTAATCGGCGATCTTTACTCTTTACTCTTTACTCTTTACTCTTTGTCCTTATTGTTGTCCTTGCCGCTGTCTTTATTGTTATTGTTGTCTTTGCCCGTTGCATTCTCTGTGACCCCGGCCTTGCGCGCCTGCTCCTGTATCTCGTCGAGTTGCTGCCGGGCGGCATCAAGCGCTTTCTGCTTGGCGTCGATGTCGCTCCTGTACTGCGCCTCGTGGATGGCGAGGGCGCTCGGGCTCGAATCGCTATACTGTGCGGCCACGCGCAGATGAAGTTCGCGCTGGTCGAGGTCGATCTCGTGATTCAGGGAATCGATCTTTGCTTTCTGCTGGGCGATTTTGTCGTTCCATTCCTTCGCCGTCTTCTGACGTTCAGCAGCCGCTGCGGCAGCCGCCGCAGAGGAGTCGACGGCAGCGGCTTTCTGACCTGCGCTGGCATCGGCCCCCGGCGGCGGCCCGACCACGCTAAGAGTTTCGTTGGTAGGCAGATTGTCGTTATCGTAGTGGCGGGCGGTCGAACTGGTCTCGGCTTTGTTCTTGCGAACCGCACGCGCGTAATCCCCGAGTGACTGGGCGGCTGCAGCGCTGACCCCGAGCAGGAGCAGAGTAATGATCGCCATAGGTTTCGTGTGCTTCATGTCATCATCCTTTCGCAAGCCCGCGATTGTGATCGCGGCTTGCCATCGCTAAGATCAAAAACTCGTGGATACAACCCCGACGCCTCCCAGGAAGCTGCCAATGGTTCGGTCCAATTGCGCCGCTTCGTGGGCGATGCCATCCGCCAAATGGCGCGCCAGTTCCGCATCCCGACTGCACGCCAGCTGCTGCGCGTATCCCGCAATCGTAGTCAGGGAATGGCGCAGTCCCAGCGCAAGTTCCGAAGAGATTTCCTGATGCACCTTTTGATCGTGCCGGATGCGCTCGATGTCGGTCTTGTCCGTCAACACAAGAGTCGTGCCCATGAGACTCGCGTCTTCGGCCAGAACCGGAGAAGCAGCCAGTTCGAGTACGCGGCTCTCTCCATCCCGTGTGAAGTAGTTAAGCACCAGCCCTCGAATTGCCGACTTCCCCGCCAGAGCGGGGGCAAGAGCTTGCTCGACGGTCGCTTCTGAAGATGATCCATTCTTTATCTTTACCGGGCAATTGTTTTCCGGGCGCAACGTTGCCGTGCGGAAAAGATCGTCGGCATGCAGTCCCACCGGCGAGGCGAATCCCAACAGCTGGCGCGCCGCCGAGTTCGCTTGCCGCACCAGTCCGCTGGTATTCAAGAACAGAACGCCGCAGGAAAGGTTCGAGAGTATGGTCGAGCTCAGCGAGTCGGAGGCCTTGGCTTTTCTGCGTTCCGAGAGTTGCCGGCTGGTGAGCTCATGTTTCTGCTGCTTCAGTAGCTGAATGACGGCGTGATAGGCGTGCACGGGCAACCCCTCCGCCGCCAACGGAGCGTGATTCAGCGCTTCGGATTCCTGGGAGAGATTCTTCCGCAGGCGCCGGATCAAGAATAAGCCCAACCCGAAAGCTGCGATGGCTGCGACGAGAAGCAGCACCATGCGCAGTATCATCGGATTCACCAGCGGATTCGCCAGCAGCCTCACAGCGTCCTCCAATACCACTGTAGGAGCCGGTTTCCAAAGAGGAACGACAAAATCGCCATGCTGCCGAGAAACACGCCAAACGGCATCTCGTAAAAGCGGAGCACCAGGCGGGCCGATTGCCAGGCGCGCCGCCGCGCCTCTTTCGAAGAAATGCGCGAAGAAATGCGCGAAGAAATGCCGCGCGCCTCAAAGCGGCGAGTCCGCTTCATCCAGACTGCGAACACCATGCTCAGTCCAAATATCGAACCCGCCAACGACGCCGCAAAAATGGTTAAGACCGTGAGCTTGGTTCCGAGGAACGCGCCGATCAACGCCATCAGCTTGACGTCGCCGAATCCCATCCCTTCGACCCCACGGGCGCGCAGGTAAATAGCCGCCGCGCCGTAGAGAAACGAGGCACCCACTGCTGCTCCCAGCAACGAGTCTGACAGGGACCACAGGCGCCACGAAATCTCGCCTCTCATTGCGGGCGAGACCATGCCAGGCATGATTCGCGAAGCCAGATCATTTACCGGAACCACCAGACTGAACAAAATTCCCAGAGCCAGCCCGGGCAGAGTCAGCGCGTCGGGAAGAAGCTTGGTTTCCGCATCGGTGAAGATCAAACCCAGCAGCAGGTAGCCGAGCACGGCGCATTTCAGCATCCCGAGCGTCAAGCCAAGATGCGTGTAACAGCCAAGAAAGAGCAAGCCCGTGAGCAGTTCGATCAGCAGGTAGCGCGGGGATATAGGCTTTTTGCACGAGCGGCACTTTCCGCGAAGAATCAGCCAGCTCAGTACGGGCACGTTGTGATAGAGAGGGATCAAGTCTCCGCAATGCGGACACGCGGAGCGCGGCGTTACCACCGATTTGCCACGCGGCAACCTGTAGATACACACGTTCAGGAAGCTGCCAAAGCACAGCCCAAAGGCGAAGATCGCAGGTGCAAGAAAAGGTTCCACGTCGGCTAAGTGCTCAGTCTGCCTGGACTTGGATGATTATAAGCCGCTCGTGCGGGGCCTTCTAAGTACGAAGGTCACTGTACTTCTGCTGCCTCCAAGTCATTGTGAGCAATGAGGAAAGCGCTGCTCACGCCACCCGGCTGATTTCGCGCTGTTGGGGCAAGAAGATGAAGAATACAGTACCGGTCGCGCGCCCGTCTGCCCGGCTCCGCACCCGAATCGATCCGCCGTGTTTCTGCACAATGCCGCGCGAAACCCACAATCCGAGCCCGGTCCCGGTTTCCTTCTTCGTGGTGTAGAAAGGTTCGAAGATCTGGCACAGTTTGTCGCGGGGAATCCCGCTGCCGTTGTCGGCCACCGTAATGCGGATTCCCTCCCTGCCGTTGGACCAGTCGCGGCCCGTCGCCACGCGGACTTGAAGAGAACCTCCATCTGCCATCGCATCCACCGCATTCACCAGAAGATTGGCCAGTAGCTGCCGCAACTCGCCACAGTAGCCGGCGACCTCGCAACTGCTGCGGTAGCGTCGCGTCACGCGGATTTGCCGGCTCAGCAGTTTGCTGGAATACAACCGCAGAACTTCGTCCATGATGGCGGCAGGATCCATCGACCCCGGAGAACTGGTATCGCGTACAAACCCCAAAGTTTGCTGGGCCAATCGCGCTACGCGTCCCACCTCTTGCTCCGCCTGGGCCAGATACTCCGCCGCGTGGCTGGAGTCATGGCGCGCCAGGTAAAGCAGGTTGACGACGGCCTCCAGCGGATTGTTGATCTCGTGCGCAATCGAAGCGGCGAGCCGGCCTGCGGTGGCGAGCTTTGCGCTGCGGCGGATGGCTTCTTCGGATTGCTTCTCGGCGGAAAGATCGCGTGCGATGGCCGACGTTCCCACGATTTTGCCGCGCGCGTTTCGAAGTGACGACACCGTCAGCAGTATCGGACAGCGGGTGCCGTCCTTCCGCATGCGCTCGGTGCGATAGGAAGCCACGTGCCCGCCGCCATTGAGGAGCGCGTGGTTGCGTTCCACCTCGTCACGGCGCTCTGGCGGCGCTAAACGCGCCACCGGCAACCCGATGGCCTCCTCGGCAGTGTAGCCATAGAGCTGTTCGGCGGCGCGATTCCAACTGGTGATCGTGCCATCAGGGCGGGAGCTGTAAATTGCGTCACAGGAGTATTCCACGATCGCAGCCATCTCGCGGGTGGTGTGATCGGCGCGCAATTCCGCCAAGGTTTTCTGCCGAGCCATGCTCGCGGCGAACATGGAAATGGCCAGGAAAGCCGTGAGCCGCTCCAGATCGGCGTTCGTTGCGATGCGGAAGCCGAAGTGCGGAAGAACGAAAAAATCCAGGCAAGCGGTCGAAACCAGCGAGCAGAAAACCGCGGGGCCAAAGCCCAGGAAGCGAGCCGTAAAAAGCACCGCCGCCAGCAAAAGTACAAAGAGATAGCGGTGCAGCGCGGCGGAAAGAGTCCAGCAACTGAGCGCCACCCATACCGCAAGCGCGGCTCCTAAGTATTGCACCAGTGCCGAATATCGATTCCGCGCGATCCAATTCCTCAGATTAGCCACAATTTCAGACATTTCTAAAAAACGCTGCCGGCTCCAGCTAGCGGGCGTAGCCCTGTTAGACCATATGGGCAAGAGTGCTTCCGATGTCCTGAGAAAACTCTAGCAGCAGCCGGGGCGCGCTGCAACCGCCGCCGCGCACGTCGATTAGCAGGAGATTCCGAAAGAGGACAATCGGAAAAGGGAATCGGAAAGCAATGCTGACTCGGCAAGCCGCTCGCGTTTCGGGCCCCGTTCGCAGGTCAATGCTTGTGGAGAAACTTGTAATCGAGGATGGAGGCCGCCAGCCCGAAAGCGTCTTCGGTATTGTCAACCGCGTCCTTGACCCGAATCAGCCTCCCCTGGCAAAGTACATTGCTGTTCTTTTGGCCGGAGATTTCTTCGGGCATCTCGAAGATCAGTTCCACCAGCGCATTCGCCGGCAGTTGCTGCGGGCCGTGAAACAGCACCCCCGACTGGCTGATGTTCTGGATGATTCCTTCGTACCAGGTATGGAGATTCTTCCCGCGGTAGCGCAGCGCAAAGTTCGTTCGCAGGCGCCGTGCCCGGGGCATCCAGGTCGGTTGCCTTTGACTGGAGCGCTGTCGGACGGTGGCGGTCTCCGCCGTCGCTTCCACCCGGCCTCCGCGACGCATGCTCTTCCAGTCATACTGGTAGGTGGTCGCGCACAGCATGCAGACTTGGTAGTACTCTCCATTCGCCGCGCGGCGCGGCCAGGAAAACTCGTGCGAACAGTGACCCAACATGAGAACGTCCATGAGTTTCTGCGACATGATAAAGAGTGGTGCCTCGTACTTGGACACATTCATCTTCCGCCGGCTTGGCGGTTCTGAATAGGTTACTTTCGTGTATCGCGGTTTAGGCCTTATGCTTTTTCATATGGCACAAACCGAACTGTCGCGCATGGGCTTTCTTCTCGCCGGAGGCAAGAGTTCTCGCATGGGTGCGGATAAAGCCTTTCTGGATCTTGGCGGGCAAACACTCTTGGATCGCGCACTCACCGTGATGGGCGCCGTCTGCGGCAAGGTGACGATCGTCGGCGACCCGGACAAGTTTGCGGAATACGGATCGACGAAATATGACGCTGCGAAGTATGGATCCGTCGTGGCCGACATTTTCCCCGGATGCGGTCCGCTCGCCGGCATTCACGCCGCGCTCGTGCACTCAACAGCCGAGCTGAACCTGATGCTCGCCGTGGACATGCCCTACGTCTCCCGGCAACTGCTCGCGTTTCTTTTCGCGACCGCCGAAGACGAAGATAACCATGCCATCGTCACCGTGCCTCGCACCAGTAAAGGATTCCAGCCACTCTGTGCGGTTTATCGGCGCGACTTCTCCACTGCAGCAGAGCAGGCTCTGCGGGCCGGGAAATACAAGATCGATGCGGCGTTTTCCAGTGTGTCTGTGCGGGTGATTGAAGAGGGCGAACTAGCGGCAGCCGGTTTTTCCGAGCAGAATTTCTTCAACGTGAACACCCCGCAAGACCGTCTGGCAGCCGGGGGCGGGGATCTCGACTCCTCATCCTAGATAGGTAGTGGGTCGGATTTCGGTGTGCCCTTGACGCGACCAGAATCCGCCCCCTCCTCGTCGTGAGCGCTATCGCCTGATAGCGGAAGTTGACCGAAAGCGCCAAACAGCTAAGACACGGCCTATATCCGTTTGCAGCTATTGCAACTTCGCGTACTCCGCTTTGGCTTCCTTCAGGATAGGGATGTCGGGGTCGGCGTCTTTCCAGAGCGCGAGGAAATCTTTGTAAGCGGTGAGGGCGCGAGTGCGGGCGAGGTCGGCATCGGCGCCTTGCGAGTTCTTCGCCTGCAAAGCGTTGGCACGAGCCACGCCCAGATGCGCCAACGCTCCCGTCCAGCAGTTCCAGACAATACCGCTGTGGTCGAGAATCTTCTGAAACTCGGCCGCGGCGGCGTTACCTTGTCCGGCTGCCAAGTATGTCTCTCCGTGTATATATACATGGTAGAGGCAGGAAATGTTGAGGACGAAATCAATCTGCCCCAACTCGGCGGGCGAAGCAACTTGCAGAGCATTCAGTGCAGACGGGTTCTTTCCATCCAGCACCAATTGCGCCTGAATCGCAGGCAGCCAAAGGGACTGCATCTGGGTGTCCAGCGGAAAGCGTTTGCTCAAGTCTTGTGCCAAAGATTCGGCTCGCGCCGCATCACCCGCCATGGCAAACGCAAGCGCGGCTTCGCTCACGACGCCCCGGATCGCGGGAACAAGTTTCAGGGACTCTGCCGCTGACTGCCGCGCTTCCGCAGAATTGCCATAAGCGGCTTCGCGCTGCGCAGCGATCGCCTGCCATATTGCTCCAGTTTCCTTGCTGTCAGCCAGAATGGCGGAGTCCACAGCTCGCTTGGTCAGTTCCCGCGCTTTGGCAAGATGCCCACCATACGCCTCGGTGTCAGATGCGAGCGCCAGTCCAACGTTCTCGTATTCGGGCTTGCCTGCAAACCACTGTTGCTGTTCTGCCATCGCTGCGGAATCCGCTGCGAGGAAGGCAAGGGCGTAGAGAGCATTGTGCGCTATCACATCGTCCAATTTTCGCGCCTGCATTTCGTGAACGATCTGACGCGTGTCGTCAAAACGCTGCAAGGCAAGGGTGAAGTTGGCGAGATTTTCGTAAGGAAACAGTCGATCGGGTGCAAGACGCAGGAACCGCCTAGTGATCTCGGCGGCTTTCTCATACTGCCCCTGTGCGGCGAACACTACGCCCAACCTGTTATACGCTCCAAATTCCCGGGGGTAGCTCTCAATCTCCTCTTGAAACGTCTGGGCCGCCTTGTCCAATTCCCCGGTTACAATCTGATAGTAGTCGGCGGTTACCCTCAACTTTTCCCATTCGCTGACGTGCTCCCGCAACTGGAATGCCTTGGCGAAGTACACGCTGGCCCGCTCGACCTGGCCGAGAGTGAAGTAGTCCCGTCCTACGTTCGAGTAGCCCATGGCAAAATTCGGATCAAGCTCGATGGCACGTTGATGGTAAGACAGGGCTGCGGTGGGGCCTTTCTCGTTATCGGCTCTTTCTCCCAGGCTGTACGCTTTCAGAGCTTCGAGCGAGGACGTGGTGGCCTGTTCGAGTGGAACATCAAACTTCTGCACCGTAGCCAGCGATTCGCCCAGTTCGCCCCGCAGCGTGGATGCCGCCTCGCCCAGCGCGTCCAGCACCTTCTCCTTGGACGCAGCCGTCACCTGCTCCTCCGCCAGCGTGTCTCCGTTCTGGCAATTCACCGCCTTCAATCCCAGCACATATTGGCTGCCCAAACTGCCAATCGATCCGGTAAGGTAAGCTTTGCTGCCCGCCCGCAGGCAAAGCTCGCGGGCTACTTCGGGCGTGAGTTTCGTGCTGACCGGACGGGTCATGTGTTGCAAGGTCTTCGCCAATTCGCGGTCGGAGAGAACATTCAAAAAAGGCGATTGTCGCAGGGAAACGTTGAGCGCTGTCTTCAGCGTGTCGTCAAATATCGCATCGCCTGTCTTGTTGTCGAAATCGGCGAGAACGATAGTGTCTTTGTCGGTCAGGCGCTTGCTTTGCTGATGCGACCGATAGTAAAGCCCGCCCGCCACGAGCAAGGCTATCAGCAGGACGGGAATCGCAATTTTCCAAAGCTTAGCAACCCGAGCCGCATTAGCTTCTGGCACCGCCGCCGCGCCAGAGCTTGCCTCAGAACCGTGTCCGCTCTCGCTGTCCCGCTTCAGACGTTGCAAATCGGTTCGCAGATCAGCTGCGTGCTGATAGCGAAGATTGCGGTCTTTCTCCAGAGCCTTGTTGATGATCTCTTCCAGCTTGGGAGGCACATCAGGATTCAGCCGCACCGCAGGCACTGGGACACGGTTCATGATTCCATCGGAAATCACTCCTGAGGTCTCACCGCGAAACGGTAATGTTCCAGTTGCCATTTCGTATAGCACCGTACCAAACGAGAACAAGTCGGTGCGTGCATCCAGTTCCTTACCGCGCACCTGCTCGGGCGACATGTAGGCGACCGTCCCCAACGCCGTCCCCGGACTGGTTAAGTGTTGTTCGTCCATCGAGCCGGTCTGTGTGCTGGCCGCTGCTATTTGGCTGTCAGAACTCGTTGGAGTCAGCACTTTCGCCAGACCGAAGTCGAGAATCTTGGCATGACCGCGCTTGGTGACGAAAATGTTGGCGGGTTTGATGTCGCGGTGGACTATGCCTTCTGCGTGTGCTGAGTCGAGTGCGTCGGCAATCTCGATGGCGAGAGACAGGATCAGTTCGGTGTCCAGTGGCCGACCGCCAATGCGATACTTCAGCGTCAGCCCGTCCAGAAACTCCATGGCGATGAACGCTTCGCCGTGCTGATCGTCAATTTCGTAGATCGTGCAGATGTTCGGATGATTCAGTGCAGAGGCGGCCTTGGCTTCGCGCTGGAAGCGGCTGAGAGCGTGCGGGTCTTTGGCCACTTCATCCGGCAGGAACTTGAGGGCAACAAACCGGCCGAGCTTCACATCCTCAGCCTTATAGACCACGCCCATCCCGCCACCGCCTAGCTTCTCGACGATGCGGTAGTGGCCCAGTTCAAGGCCAACGCGCAAATCCTGGCCTAACGCTCGGCTGGCCATAGGGAAGAAGCTCCCTCGCCTCGGGGTATGCTGCGTCTCAACGGCGGGAACTGCTCTTCGGAGAGGCGAGCAGACGTATTGATGCCACACGAATGAGCCCGTAATGTCAGTGATTAGAGTCACATCTCTACTATTCGTGATCGCCAGGCCGCCACAACTGTCGCAAAATCCCAATTACGCTAACAATTTCAGTTGGTGAAACGCTCAGTCCCGACTCATTCTTTTTCATCACAAATGGCCGGTGCGCACCATCACAGACATCCATCCCGTCGATTGCGACAATATTGCCTCAGAGCGGAGCCGGCAGCAGTGCGCCCGTCCTATGAGGCGGCCCTCGAAGCTGCCCAAAAGCCGATTTCAGGCTCTTTGACAATCCCAGTTGAGGCGTCTAGCGGACGTGGATCTGCTAAGTCCTTATTCCGGAATACTTTCATATAAGTCCTTATGATTCAAAGACCAAGTCCAAAAATTCCCGCCAACCCTATGATTCTAGGAGGCAGAGGGGGAGGGGGGTACCGGTACCAACTGGTAAACACCTCCGCATATCCACACATCCCCCCAATTTCATACTTCATACAGGAGTTACAAGAATGTCCACAGGGCCCCGAGGTTTGATATCGCCATAGCGCTCACAACGCCGGAGTCGGCTCGTCACTCGGCGGTTTGCTGGCTGCCACTACCCGCAGATACGCAGCGCTTGAGCCGCGCTGCCATCTCATGCCATGCTGATAGCCATGGCTGCTGCGGGCACGCTATCTCCCTACATCGAGTTTAAGGACGTCTCCAAGGCATTTGGAGATCGGGTCGTTCTCCAGGAACGTCAGCTTCGACGTGTTGCCGGGGGAGATGGTCTGCATTCTCGGGCGCAGCGGCGTCGGGAAATCGGTGGCGCTCCACAACATCATGGGCTTCCTGAAGCCGGATTCAGGTCGCGTCATTGTCGCTGGCCAGGACATCACCGACTACAACCAGGAACAACTCGAGGAGATCCACAAAAAAGTCACCATGGTATTCCAGAACGGCGCGCTCTTCGATTCCTTATCGGTTGGCGAAAACGTCGCCTTCCCCCTGCGCGAAAAAAGAGAGCTTTCAGAAGACCAGATTCTCCAGGTCGTCGATGGCCTCCTCGAAATGGTGGGAGTCAAGGAGATGCGCGACCTGCTGCCTTCCGACCTTTCTACCGGTATGAAACGCTCCGTCGCCATCGCGCGAGCCCTCGCCGCCCAACCCGAGTGCGTGCTCTACGACGAGCCCACCACCATGGTCGATCCGCTGATGGGGAATCTGCTCGGCGATCTCATCGCCCGGCTGAAACTGCAACTGCACCTGACCTCGGTCGTGGTCACGCACGACATGCGCCTGGCCAAAAAGCTAGCCGACCGCGTCGTTTTCCTTTTCGAAGGCCGCGCGATTTTCTTTGGACCCTACAAGGATATGGAGAAATCGAACGAGCCCATCATTAAAGAGTTCCTGGAACTGGATGAGCTGAAGCTGGAGGCGTAAAGTGAGCATCCCATTATCAGCGCCCCCATAAGCATAAGGAGGATTACATGCCTTTTGTCAGAATCGATCTAATCGAAGGCAAGACGCCGGACTATCGCGCACAGGTTGGTCAGATTGTGTATTGCGCAATGATAGAAACGCTGGGCGTTCCAAAGGATGATCGCTTCCAGATCATCACCGAGCATCCGAAAACCGGTCTGCATTTCGACCGGGACTATCTTGGCGTTCATCGCTCCGACGACTGCATCTTCCTGCAGATCACGCTTAACACTGGTCGAACTGTTGAGCAGAAGCAGCGCTTCTACAAAGCTGTTGCCGACGGCCTGCACAAGGGTTTGAACCTAGGCCGGGAAGATGTGTTCATTAATCTGGTAGAGGTGCAAAAAGAAAACTGGTCTTTCGGCAATGGCGAGGCGCAGTACGTCGGTGACGTGACTGCTAGAAGCCCTGCCTCACCAGTTGCTCCACGTTGAGCGAACTCTGCGCCGGCTCGCCCTTCATCATCTTCTCGACGTACTTTGCGATCACATCGGCTTCCAGGTTCACAGGGTCTCCCGGTTTCAGCGAGCCAAGGTTGGTCAGTTCGACTGTATGCGGAATGATCGCGATGGTGCAGCGGTTCCCTTCGAGCTTGGCGACCGTGAGGCTGATGCCCTCGATCGAGATCGACCCCTTGTACGCCGTGTACTTCTCTATCTCCGGCGGGATTTCAATATGCAGCCACCAGTTCTCGGAATCCCGGCCCTCCGAGTCTACGATGCGCTCGAACTCGATCAGCTTACCCACGCCATCCACGTGCCCCTGGACGATGTGGCCATCGAAGCGCCCGTCGGCCTTCATGGGCAGCTCCAGGTTCACCAGTGCGCCCTCGTGCATCCGCGAGAATGAAGTTCGCACCCACGTTTCTGGCGCCAGGTCGGCGCAGAATGATTTCGCTTTGATATCAAGCGCCGTCAGGCAAACGCCGCTTACCGAGACGCTGTGGCCGGTTCCCAATTGTTTCGGTGTACTCGCAGCCTCGATGGTAATCCGGCGGTTCTCGCCGCGCTGCGCGATCTTTACGACCTTGCCCACTTCCTCGACAATTCCAGTAAACATAAGATGTATTTCTCCCAATGTAGTGTCTCGCAGGTGCGTGGCATAAGAGCGTAGTTGTCATCCTGAGCGAAGCGAAGGACCTCTGCGTCTTGCGGCGAACAGCAGGTCCTTCGCTTCGCTCAGGATGACAAACAATGTCACGCATACGGGTCGCGGAGATAGCCTTCCAGCGCGAAATCTTCGCCGAAGCGGCGCAGTTCGAAATGTTGCACGCACTGTGGTTTCCCGCGCAGGTCTTCACCGGCAATGAAGGGAACCGCGCTCCCGCCAAGAATCTTCGGCGCGTAGTAGAGGAACACCTTGTCCACCTCGCCCGACGCCAGGGCCGCACCGTTCACCAGCGCTCCACCTTCGAGAAGCACGCTGGTGATCTCCATTTCTCCCAGGGCCTGGACAATCGCTCGGAAGTCGGGCCGGCCTTCCGCATTGGCCCCAGAAATTTGCATTATGCGAATCCCCTTCGCTTCGAGCGCCTGCCTGTTCTCGTCCTCCGCCGTGGAACACAGCACCAGAACATCGCTCTCCGCCGTCTGGATCACTCGCGACGCCTGTGGAATGCGCAAGTAGGAATCCAGGATCACGCGCAGCAACTTGCGCCGCCGCGGCAGGCCGCTCCGGTCGGTCAGCAGCGGATCATCCGCCATCACCGTCCCCACGCCGACCAGGATCGCGTCGTTCTGATGACGGAGTTGCTGCACATGGGCCCGCGCCACTTCGCCCGTGATCCAATGATATCCGCTGCGCGCGCCCTCGGTCGCAGGAGTAGCCGAGCGACCTTCTAGACTGTGCTCCGCGCCGGGTTTGGTGGCGTCAGCGATTTTCCCATCGAGAGTCATCGCCGATTTCAGCGTGACCAGCGGCTTGCCCAGGCGGATGTACTTGGCAAAACTTTCGTTCAGCTTCTTGGCTTCCGCCTCGAATAAGCCGACCTGTACGCTGATGCCCGACGCGCGAAGCTTCGCAAAGCCCTGACCCGCCACGCGTGGATTCGGATCTTCCATGGAGCAGATCACGCGGCCGATTCCGGCCGCGATCACGGCATCGGCGCAGGGCCCGGTGCGGCCCTGATGCGAACAAGGCTCCAGATTTAGGTAGAGAGTTCCGCCGCGGGCCGCATCGCCTGCTTGCTCCAGTGCGAAAACCTCGGCGTGCTTCACACCATCATAGGTGTGCGTGGCCGCTCCAACTTCGCGGCCCGACGCGTCCACCACTACCGCACCCACCGCCGGATTGGGCGACACAAGCCCAATACCCGCTCGCGCCAACTCCAGCGCCCTCCGCATGTGTTGTTCGTCGATGGTCATTGAGAGAAGCTCTTAGCTGTTGGCCGTTGGCCTTTAGCTAAAAGCCAAGAGCTAAGAGCTAAAAGCTGGACTTCACGCGAACAGCGATTCCACAAACTCCTTCGCATCGAACGGCAGTAGGTCACCGGCCTTCTCCCCGACGCCCACATACCGCACTGGCAACCCCAACTCGCGCGAGATTGCGACCACGACCCCGCCCTTGGCGGTGCCATCAAGTTTGGTCAGCACAATCCCCGTGACTCCGGACGATTGCGTGAACTGGCGCGCCTGCTGCAATCCATTCTGGCCAGTGGTGGCATCCATCACCAGCAAAGTCTCGTGCGGAGCGCCCGGTACGATGCGTTGCGCCGTACGCTTCATCTTTTCGAGTTCGAGCATCAGGTTTTGCTTGGTGTGCAGCCGCCCGGCAGTATCCACGATCACGTAATCGGTCTTGCGCGCGGTTGCCGATTGCAGCGCATCGAACAACACAGCGGATGGATCGCCCCCCGCTTTCGTCTTGATCACTTCCGTTCCCGTGCGCTGTCCCCAAATCTCGAGTTGTTCGATCGCGGCTGCGCGGAACGTATCCGCCGCGCACAGCAGCACCGTCTTTCCTTGTGCCCGAAAGACCTGCGCTAATTTTCCGATGGTGGTCGTCTTGCCCGTGCCATTCACGCCCACCACTATGATCACTTCGGGCGTGCCGTCTACCTTGGTTACGGGCTGTGCGCTGGTCGAGGTCAGAATCGCCAGCAATTCTTCTTTCAGCAGACGTTTGAGTTCATTCACATCTTTGATCTGCTTGCGATCGGCTTTGTCGCGCAGCTTCTGCAGAACCTCATGGGTAGTCGTGGTGCCAAGGTCGGCGCCAATCAGAGTGGCTTCCAGATCGTCCAGCGTAGAGCGGTCGATCTCTTTGCCGATGGAGACGACATCCTCGATGCGCTCGGCCAGGTTCTCGCGTGTGCGCGAGACGGCCTCCTTCATGCGCTCAATAAAACTTGGTTTCTTCTCTTCGTCCAGACTGCCAAAAAGAGTTTGAATCATGAGGTGTAACGATTATAGGAGAATCCGGCGGGAGGAAATTGGTAATTTGTAATTGGTGATTTGTAATTGGGAATTTAATACTCGATCGGCTTTGTTTGAATTTACCAATTACAAATTACCCAATTACCAATTGTCTCAGGTGCGCGTGGTTTCGACCGTCAGGGGATCGTCGGGATCGCACGGCGCCGGAACGAGGGCGGCCGATTCCAGCGTGATGGTCTGCGTCAGCCGTTTCTGAATACGAATTTCTCCGCGCTCAAACACCGCCAGCAGCGCGGCCACGGCCTTGGGGTCAAGGCGCTTTCCTGAGACGTTCTGAATGATGCGCAGGGCCTCTTCAGAATCATGTGCCTTCTGGTAAGGACGGTTCGTGGTCAGGGCGTCAAAGGTGTCTGCGACCGCAATCACGCGTGCCAGCAAAGGAATCTCGTCACCTTTTTTACCGTAAGGATATCCGCGCCCGTCGAGAGCTTCATGATGCAGTTCGATGCCGGGCAGCATCTCCACCAACTGCGGCACCGGACGCAGGATGTTCGCGCCCTTGGTGGTGTGCGTCTTCATGATCTCGAATTCTTCCGGAGTCAGGGCACCCGGTTTTTTCAGGATGCGGTCTTCAATGCCGATCTTGCCGACATCGTGCAACTGCGCCGAGACGCGCAGGATCTCTAGAAATCCGGGATCCATCCCCATCTCTCTCGCGATCATCTCCGAGTATTTCGTAACCCGGTCGGAATGGCCTCGCGTGTAAGGATCTTTTTCGTCGACCGCCCCGGCCAGCATCTGGATCGACCTCATGAACAGCGTCTTATTTTCTTCGGCGGCCCGCTTCAGTTTCTCAACGTACTGTTCCAGTTCTTCCTGCATGGTGTTGAACGTTGTCGCCAGTTCGCCGAACTCGGTGCGGGTTTTCAGGTGCACGCGCTGGGAAAAATCACCGCGCGCAATGGCCCGGCTGGACTGCGCCAGCACCTGTAACGGGCTGGTGATCCGCCGTGCCGACAGAATACTCACACCCACACTCACAAACACCGCCAGCCACGCCAGCAAGCGCCCCGTGCGCTGCATTTCGTAGATTCCGCGATACGCGTCCTCGCGCGGCTTCTGCACGACCACCGCCCATTCCAGGGAGGTCACCGGACTGTACGTCCCCAGCATTTCGGTCGTGTCTTTGCCATCGCGAATCGTGAACTCGCGGGTCTCGGCCAACTGGGCTTTCGGGCCTTCGCCCACAAAACTGCGGACGATCTCGAATTGGCTCATGTCCTGCCCGGTAGCATATTGGCCAGTAGCGGCCGCCACCAGTCTGCCCTGTCTGTCCACGACGTAGGGCATCAATCCACTCAGACTGACTTGCTGCAGCCGCCGGATCAGGTAGTCCATGTCTACCACCGAACCGATCATCCCCAGAAAGCGTCCCTCATACATGATCGGCGAGCTGACCAACATGACAGTTCGCGCCGATTTCCCGCTGCCCACCATCAACGGCTGTCCGCTGTAGACGCGGCCTTCGCGGGCGGCTTGATAGGCTCGTTCCAGCTCCCGTTGCAGAAAGGCGTCAGGCTCCATGCGCCCGGCGGAAACTCCTCTGGCATCGGCGTTCAGTAGCGTGGCATAGGCAATGTCTTTCGACGAAGAAACAAAATTCTCCACCATCGCCCGCAGTTCTGGCGTCAGAAATTTCTGCGCGCTAAGGTCGCTCCCGCTCGGATTGGCCAGCATCATCACCTGAATCGACGACGACAGATTGGCCAGCATCATGCGCAGCGCTTCCTGGTGCTGGGAAATGTCGTCGGCCAGCGAACGAGTGACCGTGTTTTGCAGCAGCATTTCGTTGGTTTTCAGGCGCTCCCGATTCATGGTCTCAATCTGCGCCGAGTAGAAGTACATCGGGAGGACACTGATGGCCAGCAGCACGCCCAGGATGACGTAAAGCAGTTTAATGCGCGCGGGAATGTGAAGCTTCAATGGCAAAAGGCAATCCTGTCGGCCCAAGTCCGGGGATGAGCTGGTCCTAGCTGCATCCATTCTAAGTTGATTTCGAGGGCTGACCTCAGGTGCTTAAAGTACAACGCACCGTTACGGAAGTACCCCTCCGCCGGTGACCGCGGGGAGTTCTCAGTTCCCAGTTCTCAGTTTTCAGCATCTAATTCCCGGCGGTTCTCACTGAAAGCTGAGAGCTTGTTTAAGCGGTTTATAATCAAGTAAGTTGGCCCGGGGTGCTCCATGCGGTACTTCCAAGTTGACTTCGTTTGTTATCGCCTGTTGGCGATCCTACTAGTTTTCTCCGCGCTAACGCCCGCTGAGAACACTCCGCCGCCAAGGATTTCCAAAGAAACCCGCGCACAAATTATCCAGGCCTTCAATGCAGAACTGGTCTACATTCGCACGAGTTTTCCTATGGGGAAAACCGGACTGAAACTCAAGAACGGCGCCGTAACCCCCAGTGGCCCGGAACTGCAACGCTTGATGGCGCTCTGGGGACCCGCCGCGAAGCCCGGCGACCGGGCCCGCATCAGCGACATCGTCATCAAAGAAGATCACATCCGCTTTGAGATCAACGGTGGTCCCATCAAGAGGAGGAAGTGGTACCAGGGCATCGCGCTTTCCGGTTCGAGTGGGACGATTGCGCCCTCGGATCCCTCCGCCAACCCCCGCGGCTCTTTCGTGGATCTCTACTTCGACAAGTATGTTCCGGAGGTAACTGGACCCAAGCTGAAGGAGTTGCTGCGTCCGGTGTTTGATTTCGATGCCAAGTCCGGCGTCGAGGCCTATCTGGAAACGGTCTCTCCCAAGGTCAAAGAGGCCATCAAGAATCACCACGTGCTGGTGGGAATGAATCACGACATGGTGATCTATGCCAAGGGACGTCCGGCAAACAAAGTGCGCGAGCATGATGGCGGAGTTGAGGGCGGAGTCGAGTATGAAGAATGGATCTACGGCACGCCTCCGCAGGACGTGGATTTTGTGCGTTTTGTTGGCGGCGAAGTCGTGCGCGTCGAGACCATGAAGATGGATGGCCAGAAAATCGTGCGCATCGAAAAGGAAGTCGATCTGGGTGCGCCAACCCTTGCCAAGAAACAGGAAGATCGCCCAGCGACCGCGCCCACGTTGAGGCGTCCGGGAGAAGAAATGCCGGAGTCCAACCCTGCAGGCTCGCGCACCCCACCACCGATAGGCACGGGGCCGCCACCAGTGGGCGCGCCGCCACCACCGTTAGGCACGCCACCGCCCAGCTAAGGGCCGTTGTTCTAAACTAGAAGCGTGAAGATTGCCCTGGGCCAGATCAACCCCACCGTGGGGGACTTCTCTGGCAATGCTGCCAAGATCATCCAGTTTGCGATTCAGGCGCGGAGCGCTGGCGCTGGCCTGATTCTGTTTCCGGAACTGGCCGTCTGTGGCTACCCGCCGCGCGATCTGGTCGAGAGGCCCTCGTTTGTGGTGCGCTGTCGCGCTACCGTCGAGAGGATCGCCACCGAAACGCAGGGCATTGCCGTGATCTGTGGGACGGTAACTCCGGCCGATGTGGACTCTGGCAAAAGAGCGATGAACTCCGCCGCCCTGCTGCGTGAAGGGCGCATCGACTTCATCCAGTCGAAGATGCTTTTGCCCACCTATGATGTCTTCGACGAGATGCGCAACTTCGCTCCCGCCAAGAGCCAGCAACTATTTAGCTTTTGCGGCAAGCAGGTGGCTTTGACCATCTGTGAGGATGCCTGGAACGACAAGCGCTTTTGGAACCGGCGGCTTTACGGCATCGACCCGGTGGAAGAATTGGTCCGGGCCGGCGGCAACTTCGTGCTCAACATTTCCGCGTCGCCATTTTGGCTGGGTAAGCGCGAACTGCGCCGCGATATGCTGGCGGCCATCGCGAGGAATCAGAAAGTGCCGGTCGCGATGGTGAACCAGGTCGGGGGCAACGACAGTCTGGTTTTCGACGGATCGAGCCTGGTGATTGCGCCCGATGGAGAGGTGATCGCGCAAGCGAGGTCGTTCGAGGAGGACCTGATCTACTTCGACTCGCAGAAGCTGACCGGAGACATGCACCCACAGGTCGTGGGTGAAGAAGCGAGCGCGTACGAGGCGCTGGTTCTGGGCACGCGAGACTACGTTCACAAATGCGGCTTCGAGCGGGCGATCGTCGGACTGAGCGGCGGCATCGATTCCGCGCTCACCGCGTCGATTGCGGCCGATGCGCTCGGCTCCGAGAACGTAATCGGAGTCGGCATGCCCGGACCGTACTCCTCGCGAGGTTCGATTGACGATGCGCGGGAACTCGCCGGCAACTTGAGGATTCGCTTCGAACTGATCTCGATCGAGGAGATTTACGAAACCGTGCGCCAGACGCTCGCGCCAGTGTTCGGCGAGCTGCCGCAGGACGTCACCGAAGAAAACATTCAGTCCCGCGCCCGCGGATTGCTGCTGATGTCCATGTCGAACAAGTTCGGCGCGTTGGTGCTCTCGACCGGCAACAAGAGCGAATTGGCCGTCGGCTATTGCACTCTTTACGGCGATATGGTGGGCGGGCTGGCCGTGATTTCGGATGTACCGAAGACGTTGGTGTACCGCCTGAGCGCATACGTGAACTCGCGGCGCAAAGTTATTCCGCAAGCGACGATCGAGAAGCCGCCGTCCGCCGAGTTACGTCCCGATCAGAAAGATTCGGACTCGCTCCCACCCTACGACGTGCTCGACGCGATCCTCGAAGACTTCGTGGAGGAGCTGCGCTCGGCGGAAGAGATCGCTCGCAGTCGCCATTTCGATCTGGAGCTAGTGCGGCGGGTCGTACGGATGATTGAGCGCAGCGAATACAAGCGGCAACAAGCGGCGCCCGGAATCAAGATCTCCGCCAAGGCGTTCGGCTACGGGCGGAGATTCCCAATCGCGGCCAAGTCGGAGTTGTAGCACCGTGACCCGCCTGATGAGATATTCGGTGGAGGGGCGGGCGTCTCGCCCGTCCAGCAGCTCGGGGGCCGGGCAGGTCGCCCGGCTCTCCACTGGCAAAGCTTCGGGAATGACAACCGCGCCGCTTTTTGTAACAATCGAATTCCAAACGAACGCAAAACCTATGACAATCATGCCACGCACACTGCTCGCTGGTCTTCTGTTGTCCGGCATCGCTATCGCTCAAACTCAATCGGCTCCCCCGGCAAAGTTGGCAGCCAAAGCAGCGGCCCCTTCACCCGCCGGGGGAAGCTCGACGGCTCTGCCCACCGAAGACACGGTCGACTCGTTCCTGTTCCAAATGTTTGGCTACGATCCCACGGTGACGTGGAAGGTGACTGATATTCGTCCCTCCGAAGTGCCGGGCCTGGCGGAGGTTTCAATAGTCATTACGAACTCACAGGGCTCGAACCAGAATCGGTTGCTGGTCAGCGGTGATGGCAAGCATGCCCTTTCGGGCGACATTCTGCCCTTCGGTGCGAAGCCTTTTGACGATGCCCGCGCCAAGCTGGAAAAAGGCGTGACTGGCCCCGCCAAGGGACCGGCAAAGGCTCCGGTAACGATTGTCGAGTTCAGCGATATGCAGTGCCCGCACTGTGCGAAGGCCGCGCCCGGGATTGAGCAACTGCTGGCGCAGGAGCCCGAGGCCCGCTTTGTTTTCGAGAATTTTCCGCTGCCCGCGCACGACTGGGCAGAGAAGGCCGCCGGCTATATCGAATGCGTTGGGCGCGCTTCGCCGGGGCAGCCTTCGAATGATGCAGTCTGGAAGTTTGTCCAGAAGACGTTTGACGAGCAGGCCAATATCACTCAGGCCAACGCCGACGAAAAGCTGAAGGCCATCGCAACCGCATCGGGCGCGAATGCCGACGAAGTCGCCGCCTGCGCCGCCAAGCCGGATACGAAAGCCCGAATCGAAGCCTCTATTGCACTGGGCAAGTCGGTGGGCGTCAGTGCCACGCCGACTCTGTTCATCAATGGACGGAACGTACCCGGCGGCGCGCCCGTGGATCTGTTAAAGAAGATTGTGGACTTCCAGGCGAGCCAAGAAAAAGGCGATAAGTAGATTGAGTCATTGAATCATTTAGTGATTGAATCATTTAGTGATTGAATCATTGAAAACTAAGGGCAGAGCCTTTCGATGATTCCATCACTAAATGACTCAATGACTCAATTTCTGTTACTTGCTCATCCAGATTTCCCGCGGTTCGGTGCGCTCCGGGCTACGGACGACGTACGGCGTGATCAGGATCAGTAGCTCATCGTTCTCTTCCTGTTTGGTACTCTGCGAGGTGAGGAGGCCGAAGCCCGGGATTTTGGAAAACGCGGGCAGACCGCTCAGGCTCCTCTGCTCGGAAGCAGTGACCATTCCCGCTACGACCGCCGGTTGGCCTTCCTTGAGCATGATCCCGCCCTTGTACTCACGATTAGAAATTATCGGAACGCCATTTGAGCTTGTAGCGCCCAAAGAGCGGAATTGCATCTCCAGCTCGAGCGCTACGTCTGAATTGTTGTGCACCAGCGGCTTCGCCTTGAGCGTGAGTCCGATGTCCTCATAACTGACGGAAGGAAAGGGCGCGGCGTATGACTGATTCCCGACGACCGACGCGATGGCGGCACTGTTATAAATCGGCGCAAAGCTGGCGTTGAGGATGGGATAGCGCTCTCCCAGCTTAAAAGTGGCGTCCTTTCCCTGGGAGGCCCGCAGGTGGACGTGCTGGAGCTCCCGGACGGAACTGGCATTCATGGTAAGCGCGGCGGACAGATTATCCAGGCTAAGGCCCATCAGCGTGAGCCCGCCGCCAAAGGTCGCGAGCGGCTGGCTGAAGATGGAATTCTGCTGGCTTTGCAATTGCGCGAGCAGGGCGGAAATGGACTGACTGCCTGCTTGGTTGATACCGCCAGAGGCAATCAATTGGTTGATCAGGCTCTGAATGTTTTGTCCACCAAGAGCCGCGAGTGCGGCCACCGGAATATTGAAAAGATTGAAAACATCCGGGACGTGCAGCCCGATCGTACGCATGTAGGTGTGGCTCACCTGGAAGACTTTCAGATCGAGCATTACTTCCGGTCGGGGACTATCGAACTCTTCGAGAAACTGGGTGGCGGCTTCCAGTGCTGCCTTCGGACCGCGCACCGTGATCGTGCTCGACGCGGCGTTGAGGTTCACGAACTTGAACTCAAAGAGCGTTCGCAGCGTGCTGATCAGGTCGTTCAAATCCTTGGCAGGATCGCCGCCCGCGATGTAAAACGAGCGCATGCCCATGCGGTCGTAGGAGCGGTGGTTTTCAGGGGTGTCAGCGCTGGCAAAAAGAATGTTGTCTTCCAGGGCCACGCTGAAGCTCTTCGTGGCCTGGGAGGCCGCCTGCAGGGCGGTTGCGAAATCGGCATTCTCAATATCGAAGCGCACGCGGCGGCTGGCGAAGGTATCGTCGAAGATCACCGTCAGCCCATAGCTTGCCGCGACTGCGGTGAGCAGGCCGCGCGAATCGCCGCGGTAGTGGAAGTCGTGGCGTCCGTCGATCGGTTTAGCGGTGATCGCCTCGGCGCTGGCGACCACTTGCGGCGGGCTTGCAACGCGGACCGGCGCGGGTCCCAGGGCGTCGCTTATTCGTTGCTGAGCGAATTCGTTCTGCGGATCGAGGTTCAGGGCCGTTCGAAACTCCGCCAGCGCCTCCACTTGCCGGCCATCGAGCAGGTCGCTGTTTCCGCGTTCCAGATGCATCCCGGCCAGATGTTGCCGCGTCATCTCCCGCGCGGTCAGGTATTCCACGTTTTGCGGGACCAAGCGAGACGCTTCCTCAAATTCGTAAAAGGCTTGGTCGAGATTCTTCGATTTCTCGAGTTTCAGCCCGCGCGCGAAAGCTTGGCGAGCGGCCTTCAGATCTTTGACAGGACCCTGGCAGGCCGGCGCGCCCTTGGAATTGGAGCAGAGCGATGGCGCTGTGGCCGGGGGAGTGTCTGTGGCCAGACACACTCCGGCAAGCAACAAAACAATGCCTGCTGGCAGCCATCGCATATTACTTACTATAGAATGCCCGGCTGCTGCTGTCTTGCAAGCGAAATCGGGCTTGGGAACTACGGTCGTAACGGGCGAAGAAACAGGCCTCTAATCAACACGCCGCCGAGAAACTCAGGATTCGTATCAGGGCATCGCTTTAGCGATACCGAAAAGCCGCTAAGGACACGCCCCTTTAGGGGCTGTTATGACGCCGACTTTTTCGCATCTGGCATCAACGTAGCATCAGTCGTTCCATCCGCGTGGCGCGGCCGGTCCGGTCCTCGCACTCGACCAGCACGGCGCACAGTCGGACGTCGCCGTTGGCCGCTTCGAAGCGCGCTGGCATTCCGCTGAGAAACTTCTCAATCACTAATTCTTTCTTCACCCCAATGACGCTGTCGTAGGGGCCGGTCATGCCGACGTCCGTGATGTAGGCGGTGCCCTTGGGTAAGACAGTCTCATCCGCGGTGGGAATGTGCGTGTGCGTGCCCACCACGGCGGTGACGCGCCCGTCGACGTACCAGCCGAAGGCGATTTTTTCGGACGTGGCCTCGGCATGGAAATCCACCAACACGACCTTGGACTTGATCTGTTCCAGAAGCCGATCGGCGTAGCGAAAGGGATCGTCGCTTGAACCCATGAACACACGTCCCTGAAGGTTAACGACGGCATAACCGACGCCGTTTTTTTGGCCTTCGTACACTCCCCAACCGGGCAGGTTCTGCGGAAAATTTGCCGGCCGCAGCAGGCGGCGCGCCGGACTGTGTGGATTGCCGTCCGCCATGTGGAAGTATTCGATGATTTCGCGTTTGTCCCAGACGTGATTTCCAGTGGTCATCACGTCGATGCCCAGATCGAAAAGCTCTTCCGCCAGCGGAGGTGTGATTCCGAAGCCAGCGGCGGCATTTTCGCAGTTGGCGATGACCAGATCCACGGCGTGCTGCCGGCGCAGTTCAGGCAAGCGATCTCTTACGATCGTCCGCCCGGGGCGGCCAAAAATGTCACCAATAAAAAGAATTTTCAAGAGACGATGGTAACACGCTAAAAATTGCGGATGCTTCGCGTACTGGTAACTGGCAACTGGCTACTGGCTACCGATCTCAGCCGTCTTCAGAAAGTCGTAATTGCCAGACGGATTCAGGGTCACGTTCCGCACGCGCCGCGTGTGCACGAGCACGTTATCGAAGTACCACAGATTGATATACGGCTCATCTTGTGCCAGCACTTCCTGAACTTCAAAGTACAGCCGTCGGCGGGCATTCTGATCGGTTTCGCGGCGCGCCTGGTCGATCAACCCGTCGATACGCGGATTGGAATAGAAACCGCGGTTGGCGCCTTCGGGCGGGAATCGGTTGGAGTGAAAGGAGTACTCAAAAATATCCGGATCTTCGTTGCCGCCGATCCAGCGCAAAGAATAAACCTGGAAAGCACCGCTGGTGACGTCGGCAAAAAATGTGGCGAACTCGAAGGTGCGGATGTCGAGCGCAATGCCCACATCTCGCAACTGCTGCTGCAACACCGCAGCCAGCAGCCGCGTGGATTCCTCCGTAGACGTCTTCATGGTCAGGTGGAAGCGAACGCCGTCGCGCGCCCCGTAGCCAGCGGCATCGAGCATCTGGCGGGCTTTTTCCGGATTGTGTGGGTAGGCCGCCACATCAGGGTCGTACGCCCAGCTTTGCGGCGGGAGCACACTCCGAGCCGGTTGCGCGAAACCGCGCCAGATGTATTCGAGTAGAGGACCGCGGTCGATGGCATACGCGATCGCCTGGCGAACCCGCACATCCTGCAAGGTCCGGTCGCGCAGGTTAAACGCGAGATAGGAAAGCACCGTGCCCGGAGCGCGCTCAACCTGTAAATTCGACTGGCGCTCCAGCGCCACAATGGTGTCGGAAGTAAGAGCATTGATCGCGGCATCGGCGCTGCCCTTGCGCAATTCAAGCGCCCGCGTGGTCGCGTCGGGCACCACGGTGAAGCGTACCCTAGACAGGCGCGCCTTTGCACCCCAGTAGTTGTCGTTGCGCTCGACTAGGACTTCTTTATCTTGCTCGGCGCTGACAAACTTGAACGGTCCCGAGCCCATCGGATTCCGCGTGATCTCGTCGAGCATTCCGTAGGGCACGATTCCGATCGCCCCCTCTGAGAGGTTCCACAGCAAGGTCGCGTTCGGCTCCTTCAGACGAAATACCACGGTGAACTCGTTGGGCGCATCGATGTGGTCCACGAAGCGGTATGCCGCCGACTTCGTGCTGCGAACCTTTCCCTCGAGCAGCGAGTCGAACGTCCACTTAACGTCGCGGGAGGTAAGCGGGCGGCCATCGTGAAAGGATACGCCACGATGCAGGTGGAAGATGTAGGTCAAGGGATCCGGAATCTCCCAACGCTCCGCCAGACCGGGCTGAACATTCAGGTGCTCGTCGCGGGTCAGCAGCGCGTCAAAGAGGAGTTCGCCAATGCGTTCGGATTGCGCGTCGATCCCGACTCGGGGATCAAGATTGGTGGGGCTGCTTTCAATAATCATCACCAGCGTGTTGGGATCGGGAACTGGCGAGCAGGAGAGGAGAGGGAGCACCACTCCGGCGGTTACTAGCAGCAGAATTGTCATCCTGATGGTGGTGTATCGGGAGCGGGCACAAAGCAGGTCCTTCGCTTCGCTCAGGATGACAATTCTTTCTTGCGCTGGTGCTTCTTGCGTTGGTCTTTCTTGCGCTGCCGCCTCACGCATACGAGATCTTTCCCAGGATTGCTGCCCGCTTCGCGCCCGTCGCCGACGGGACATTACCTGGCCTCCGATGCCACGTCTCATGCGCGAGCAGGGCAAAAGCCACTGCCTCCTTGGCTTCCGCCGGAAGGCCGAACTCGTCCGAGAAATGCAGTCCCATCCCCAAGGCTGCGATTTCATCGCGCAACATGGCCATCAGCGTCGGATTCTTCGCGCCTCCGCCCGAGACGATCATTTGGTGACCACGGCGCCGCGCCCCGAATCGCGGCACCACGAAGCGCTGCAGTGCGTCCGCAATCGATCGCGCCGTGAATGCCGTGGCCGTCGCCACCACGTCGCGCTTATTGGCGCCGTGGCAGAGTTGGAGAAATCGGCCCACGTATTCCCGGCCGAATTCCTCGCGGCCCGCCGTCCGCGGAGGCTTCTGCCGGAAAAAATGCGCGCGCAACAACTGCGCGATCACGCCATCCAGTACGCGTCCCGAGGCCGCGACTTTGCCATCGCGATCATAGCGTCGTGCGAATAGCTCATCCATCACCGCATCAATCAGCATGTTGCCGGGGCCGGTGTCAAAAGCAACCACCTGGCGCAGCGACGCGCCCGCAGGAATCGCCGTCAGATTCGCAATTCCGCCAATGTTTTGCGCAATGCGGCCTACCCGTTGATCGTTATAAAGAAGGAAGTCCAGGAACGGCACCAGCGGCGCGCCTTTCCCTCCGGCCGCGATATCCGCGGGACGAAAATCGGAAACCACGGGCACGCCCAGCCGCGCCGCGATCACCGCGGCTTCCCCCGTTTGCCAAGTCACCGCCAATCGTCGGCCGAAAAATTGTTCTGGTGTTCCCTGGTGATACAGCGTCTGTCCATGGCAGCCAACCAGGTCAATCTTCACGCGATGCTGGCGCGCTGTCTCCGCTACCGCCTCCGCGTACATTTCGCCGAGAAGAAAGTTCAGCCGGGCCAGATCCGCAACGTGGGCCAATTCCGCGTTCATCATCTCCAAAATTGCGCGTCTAATCGGGGCAGGGAAGGGATACCGCGCGTGAGCAAGAAGCCTGAAATCTGAGCGCTGGTGTTTGTGTGGGGACGGGCGCCTCGCCCGTCCGGCGTTGGCTGAGAAGCGCACCAGCGCCACATTGATTCCGTCCGCCGAGGTGCCGCTCATCACGCCGGCAATAATCATGCCCACTCTCCTCCCGAGCGAGCCAGCGTAGCCAGCCGAATCTCCTCCCCGAACTCCCAGAGCTGCCGCGTTAGCTTCTCGACCCGTGCGGAAGTGGGAGCGGGAATGCGGCCCCTCACTGCTGATTTCTTGTCAAACCCCTTCTCTTTGAACGCCAGCTTGAACGCCAGCACGCGCCCTGCTGATTCCCGCACGCGGCGGGCAAACTTGCCATCGCGCTCCGCTTCGCGGATCATGGCCTCGTACGCGCGCAGAATGAAATCTTCCCGATGACAGATCAGGCCAAGATCGCCTCCGGCGCGGATGTGCTCGATCGTTACATGTTCGATCGCGGCCTGTTCGATCGGGGCCGCCACCAGAACTCCGCCCATCTCCAGATCGTCGGAGCAGATCAGGCCGCGGTAGCCAATATTCTTGCGCAGAATGTCGGTGATCCATTTCTTCGAGAGCGACGCCGGAATGCGGCCCTTTGTGACCGCCGGAAACGCCGCATGCGAAACCATGACGAACGGCAATTCGCGCCGCAACGATAACGACCGATAGGGAACCAGATCCTCGTCCCACAATTTGCGCAGCGTTTTTTCCACGCTGGGAAGTTCATGATGCGTGTCGAGCTTGGCCTCGCCCAGTCCGGGGAAGTGTTTGCCGCAGCCGAGCACTCCGGCCTCGCCCAACCCGCGCAGAAATTCGCGAGCGTAAGTGACCACCTGCTTCGGATCGTCCGAAACCGCCCGCGAACTTAGCACCGAACGCGAAGCCTCGTAGGCCAAGTCGAGCACCGGGGCAAAATCCACGTTGAAGCCAAGCGCTCGGCAATTTTCGCCGATCACGCGCCCATGCTTGCGAAAGAGCGCCCGGCTGCCCGTGGCAAAAACCTCGGCCGGAGACGGAGCCCGACCGATCACGTTGCGGAAACGATCCACCGTGCCGCCTTCAAGGTCGACGCAAGTGAAAAGCGGCGTGGCGACGCACTTCTGGCATTCCCGCAGAAGCGTGTGCGTCTGCTCAGCACCCTTGATGTTGCGGGCAAACAGAATCACGCCCGCCGGCTGAATTCTCGTGAGCAAGGAAGCGAGACGCGGAGACATCTCGGTCCCGTCGAAGCCGATGATCAGGAGTTGGCCGATTTGTTGTGCCAGAAATCGATCATGCATCGGAACTGTTTTCATTGAGCCGGCATGCAGGGTGGCACAAAATCTTTGCGCTCCGTGTGCCCATCCCTGCCGCTTCGGTCGCATCGTATCAGAGTGTCGAGGTACTCGAAGTCGGAAAATCCTTTGAGGTTTCGATACTCAGATCGCGAACTCTGCAGGCGGCTCGGAGGCGTTCTGCTGAACCGCTCGCTAATCTCGGTCTCGGGCATTGAACGACCTTCTATGGTGGCGGTTGCACACTGCGGCCTTGCGCGGCGGCGAGGCTACTCAGCAAGGCGAGACAACAGCAGGCTAGGATACGACTAACCAATTTTCCTCTTTCCTCTACGTACTCCGCGTCTCGGCGGTTAGATTTCCTTTTTCAACTGCGCTAGCAAGTTTAGCGCTTCCAACGGTGTCAGCCGGTTCAAATCTACTTCGCGCAGTTTTTCCAGCACCGGCTGCGAGAGCGGCGTGAAGATGGTCAACTGCGTCGGGCGCTCCGGCTCTATGGAAGAACCCGGCGTCAGATGCCCCGAAAGCTGGTGTTCGGACGATTCGTGCTCGGCCAGCACCTCGCGCGCACGCACTACGACTTCATTCGGCAATCCCGCCAGCTTTGCGACTTCGATTCCGTAGCTGCGGTCGGCCGCGCCCGGCTCGACTCGTCGCAGAAAAACTACGCTTCCGCCCGTCTCTTTGACGGATACGTGATAATTTTTCACGCCGCTCAATTGCTCCGCCAATTCAGTCAACTCGAAGTAGTGGGTGGCAAACAATGTCTTGGCTCGCACGTGCGCGTGCAGATACTCGATGGCGGCCCAGGCGATTGCCAATCCGTCGTAAGTGGAAGTGCCGCGCCCGACTTCATCCAGCAGGATCAGCGACCGTGCCGTGGCCGTGTGCAGAATCGCGGCCGTCTCCGTCATCTCGACCATGAACGTCGACCGCCCGCGGGCCACGTTATCGCTTGCGCCGATGCGCGTGAATACGCGGTCCACTATGCCCAGCCGCACGGCACGCGCGGGAACAAACGAGCCCATCTGCGCCATGATCACGATCAGCGCTGCCTGCCGCAGGTAGGTGCTCTTGCCTCCCATATTCGGCCCGGTCAGCACCACGATGTTCTGTTTTGCGGTGTGCGTTGTATCGGGCGACGTATTATGTGAAGGCGAATCCAGAAACAGATCGTTCGGCACGAAGCGCTCGCTGCCCGCCGCTAGTTCCTGCAACTCGATGACCGGATGTCGTCCTTCGACAATTTCCAAATCTCCTCCGTCCTCCGCCTTTTCAGTTTCATCGAAGTGCGGCCGGCAGTAATTTCGCAGTGCCGCAATGTGGGCCAGGCAGCCGAGCACATCCACTTCAGCCAGCGCCAGCGCGGTTTGCCGGATGCGCTTGGCCTGGGCAGCAATCGCGGAACGCAAGTCGGCAAAGAGCCGCCGCTCGATCTCTACAATCTTCTCCTGCGCGTCCAGAATCTTGGACTCATACTCTTTCAGCTCGGGGGTCGTAAAGCGCTCGGCATTCACCAGCGTCTGCTTGCGTTCGTAATCGGCGGGTGAAAGGTGCAGGTTTGCCTTTGAAATCTCAATGTAGTAGCCAAAAATGGAGTTGAACTTTACCTTGAGCGACCCGATCCCGGTCCGCTCCCGTTCGCGTGTCTCCACTTGCGCCAGGTATTGTTTCGAGTTGCGGCTCAGGTCGCGCAGTTCATCGAGATCTTTGTCGACGCCCGCAGCGATTACCCCGCCATCGCCCAGCGTGAGCGGAGGCTCTGGAACCAGCGTGCCCTCGATCTTCTCCCGCAGATCGCCTAGTTCGTCGATCGCGCCGTGCAATGCGGTCAGCCGCGTTGCAGACACGGATGGGTGAGTGGGCTTCTCGGTCCCTTCGACTTCGCTCAGCGCAGGCTCTCCGGGACTTAAATTGATTAGTCCACTTTTCCCAGCGCTAAAGCGCTGGGCTAAGTTAGTTCGCCCCTCCGGGGCGGAATTGTCGGGTAGTGCTCCAGACAGTTCGGCTAAAACCGCTCGCGCCCTGGGAATCTTCGCGAGCGATGCCGCCAGCGCCAGCACGTCGCGTGGATTGGCTGTTTCCAGCGTGACCCGGCTCAACAGGCGTTCGAGGTCCAGAATTCCATCGAGCGACCGTCGCAATTCTTCGCGCTGGACGGTATCTTTGACCTGCACCTCAACTGCATCCAGTCTGCCGCTAATCTCGTCCCGATCCAGAGACGGCCGCAGCAGCCATGTACGGAGTAAGCGCTTGCCCATCGGCGTCACGGTCGCATCGAGGCAGCGGAACAGAGTCACGCCGGCATCGGTTCCCGCGAATAGCGGCTCGATCAACTCCAGGTTGCGCACCGTCACCGCATCGAGGACCAGGCAATTCTGCCGCTCGTAGAAGCCGATGCGGTCCACATGATCGAGCGTGCCGCGCTGCGTTGACCGGATGTAGTAGAGAATCGCCCCCGCCGCCGAAGCCGCCGCGCGTTTGCCCGCCAGCCCGAAGCCTTCCAGCGAGAGCACGCCGAAGTGATTCTCGAGGAGCGGAATGGCGTGGTCAGGAGCGAATATCCAGTCGTCCAAGGGAGTTTCCGCCCAGCCCCCGCCAGAAACCCTCGCGACGGGAGCTGTGCTGGAATGGAGAGTCGGAGCTTCGCTCCGGACGGGCGAGACGCCCGTCTCCACACGGACGCTGGGGCTCCGGAAGTTCGCAGCCCGTTCAAGTAAAGGCGCCGAAGATCCATACAGCATTTCTCTTGGCCGTAATTGTTCGAGTTCTTCTTGAACGCGGCGTCCAGCCAGTTCACCCCCGAACTCTGTGGCCCGAAACTCGCCGGTCGAAAGATCCAGCGCCGCAAACCCAACGCGATCTCCGACCGTTGCTACTGCCGCCAGAAAGTTGTTCTCGTCGGCGCCCAGTGACGAATCCGCTGCCGTTCCCGGCGTGACCACACGCGTCACCTCGCGCCGCACTAACGTCTTCGCCAAGCGCGGGTCTTCTACCTGTTCGCAGACCGCGACCTTGAACCCGCGCCGGATCAGTTTTGAGATGTAGCCCTCGGCGGCGTGGTAAGGCACGCCACACATGGGGATGGCCACTCCCTTTTCTTTATTGCGCGAAGTGAGCGTGATCTGCAACTCGCGCGCGGCCAGCACCGCGTCGTCGAAGAAAAGCTCGTAGAAATCACCCAGCCGGAAGAACAGCAGAGCGTTGGGATGCTCTTTCTTGATGGCGGAATATTGCCGCATCAGCGGCGTCGAGTGCTCGGACATGGATGAATTGGTAATTTTGTAATCTCTAATTTGGTAATTTGCAATCTTGTGAGTCCTCACTACTCTAGCCTGCCGAAAAGGTTTTCAGATTACAAAATTTCAAAATTGCCAAATTACAAAATTCTCCATTTGACTCGCTGCGTCGATTTTGCTCTTCTTAGCCCATGGAACTCCGAAAAGATCCCATCACCCGTTCCTGGGTGATCACCGGTGACGATGTCGCCGACCCCGCTCCACGCTCCCAAGCCTGCCGGTTTTGTGGTGTCTCCGCCCAGCCTGCGCAAGTCATTGCCAACTTGCCCGGAGTGGATGGCAGCGCATGGTCGGCGCGCTCCGTCGTCCATCCCAATGCGCTCTACCACATCGAGGGCGAGGCGACCCGGCGCGGCGACGGCCTCTACGACCGCATGCGATCAATCGGCGCGCACGAAGTTCTACTCGAAAATCCCCGCCACGACGGCCATCTTTGGAATGCGAGCGACGTGGAGATCTCACAGTTCCTGCGTCTGGCCGCGCAGCGAATTCAGGATTTGAAGCGCGACAGCCGGCTCAAGTACATCAGCATTTTCAAGGATCACGGGCAGGGCGCCGGACAGGAATTCGAGCACCCCACCTCCCAGCTGACTGCAACCACCTTCGTGCCGCGCCGCGTCCTCTACGAACTGCGCGCCGGACGCGACTATTTCGAAGCCAAAGAGCGCTGCGTCTTCTGCGACATCCTGGCGCAGGAGGAGCGTCAGAACCTGCGCATCGTAGAGATTCGCGGAGACTACGTGGCCTTCTGCCCCTACGCTCCGCGCGTCCCCTATGAAACGTGGATTTTGCCCCGCAGCCATGAATCTTCCTTTGAACGCACCGGTTCATCGCGCGTGGGCAACGTGGCCGATCTCGCCGCGCTTCTGCGCTTCACCCTGCAGCGTATCCGCACTGTTACGGAAGTCTTCCACCTGGTGCTCCACACCTCGCCCAACAGCCAACATCCGTCGGCAACACTGGGATATTGGAAAACCCTCGATGACGACTACCACTGGCACATCGAAATTTTGCCCGTTCTTGAGGCCAAAGCAAGGTCATACACTTTCAAGGAGATTTATTATTCTCCGGTCACGTCGGAGACGGCAGTCAAACGTCTGCGGGAGGCGAAGATATAGCCGCTACGAGCTTCGAGTCGCGAGCTTCGAGCAAACGGTTCCTGCTCGCTCGCGGCCCGAAGATCGTAGCTCGAAGCAATTTTTATGACCATCCGTCGCCTCAAAACCTACGCCGGATCGCAAGGCTACGTTTACCAGTACTACTTCGTCGGCAAGCGTCCCGCCGCCTCCAACGCCCACGAGTCTGACGCCAACGAGTACATCTTCGATGTCACCTCCGACCGCAAAGTGACTTACGCGGTCAGTGTTTTCCTTCCGCACCAGGTCGTCGCCGCCTGGGCCGAATCCCACGGACGCGCCCTCTCCGATTCCGAGCAGTACGCCGCCGTGAAGATGCGTCTGTTCCGCGCCTTCGACGAACTCGAAGAAATGCAGGCGCACGGCCGGCAACTGCAGATCGACTTGCAGTCGCTGGAAGAGTCGTTGGCGTCGCTGGGCGTGGAATAGAGGCGGCAAAAGTCTCGCTATTGGCCTGGTTGATCACGGGTGAGAACGCCCTGCCTAGACCACCATTTCACCAGCCCCCTTGCCGGTCTGCTCCGTGCCTCCGTGGTAGGTCCGCCTTCTTGTGACCCACGTCACACACCCTTGTGACAGCACGCGTTTCCTCCCGCACCAACCCCCCGGCAAACTATAATCACCCAGGCGGGGTGGGGAGCTAGCAAACCGGCCTGCGGAAGCACCAGGCAAAAAAGAACAAAGAATGATGACCCTGATTTGGCTGCGCGTTGCGCTCGTCTGTTACGCTGCGGGATTGCTCTATGCGCTAGTGGCGCTGACCCGCACTTCGGAACTCCTCGGCAAGATTGCGCTCCACGCCTCCTATCTCGGCATGGTGTTTCATTTCGTTTCGCTGACCGAAGCCGTCGTGCAGACCGGCCAGCTCGCTTCAGCCTCGGTTCACAACTCGGAATCGCTGCTGGCTTTCCTGATCATGGTCGTCTTCATGATCGCCTACATGGTGTATAAGACGACCACACCGGGCATCGTGATTTTTCCCCTGGTTTTTCTGCTGACCTTCGTGGCCGCCACCGGTCAACAACCGCTCGTCTTCGCCTCGGTGGCCGTGAAGCACGGTTGGCTCTTCGTGCATATCCTGATGATCTTTACCGGATACGCGGCGCTGTTCCTCAGCTTTGGCGCCAGCATCCTGTACCTTATGCAAGAACGCGCCCTGAAATCCAAGGGCGCGAGTGGAATGTTCTCGCGGCTGCCCGCTCTCCAGATAATTGACGACATCGGATACCGCTCCCTGATGATCGGATTTCCCTTCATGACTCTGGGCCTGATCGCGGGCTCCGTGGTCGCCGAATCCACTTATGGCCGCATTAATTTCTTCGATCCCAAGATTCTGCTTTCCGTCCTGATGTGGGCAGTGTACCTGCTGATGGTCTTTACGCGCCTGAACGCCGGCTGGCGCGGACGCCGCGCCGCCTTGCTCGCCAGTGTCGCCTTCGTCACCGCCATCGTCGCCTGGATCTCGAACTACTTCAGCGGAATGCACAGGTTTATCGCCTCATGAGATTCCAGCTCATCGGCGTCAATCACAAGACCGCGCCGGTCGAGGTGCGCGAGCGCCTGGCCATTCCTGAATCGCGTTTACCCGAGGCCTGCAAACGACTGTCCGAGCATCCCGCCGTTGTCGAGGGCATGATTGTCTCCACTTGCAACCGCGTTGAATTCATCGCCAACATGAAGAACGGCACCGGCGACCTGCGCGAATTCCTGCGCGAGTATTTCGAAATCGATCTCAGCCCTTTTGAAAGCCATCTCTACGAGTTCCGCGAAGATGAAGCCGTCCGCCACATCTTTCGCGTCGCCGCCAGCCTCGACTCCATGGTCGTCGGTGAGCCCCAGATTCTGGGACAGGTCAAGGAAGCTTACGCTACCGCCCGCGCCGTGGGAGCCGTGCGCGCGCAACTGGATCAGTTGCTCACCCGGGCGTTTGCCGTGGCCAAGCGCGTCCGTACCGAAACCGCCGTTGGATCTTCGTCGGTTTCGATTGCTTCGGTGGCCGTCGAACTGGCGGAAAAAATCTTCGGGAGCCTGCACGGCAAGAGCGTCTACCTGGTGGGTGCGGGGAAGATGAGCGAGTTAGCGGCCCGGCATCTGCTGGCGCACGGCGCCACCTCTCTCTTTGTCGCCAACCGCACCTACGACCGCGCCATCCGGCTGGCGCAAAAATTTAGCGGACAGGCGATCGAGTTCAGCCGGCTTTATGACACATGCGAGCGCGCCGACATCGTGATTACCTCGACCGGCTCGCCGCGCTTCATCTTCCGCCCCGAACACGGCGAAAGGCTCATGGCGCTGCGCAAAAACAAGCCCATGTTCTTCATCGATATCGCCGTTCCCCGCGACGTCGATCCCGACATGAACGAAATCGATGGCATTTTCGTCTATGACATCGACGATCTGCAGCAGGCGGTCAGTTCGCACGTCGCCGATCGCAAGAAGGAAGCCGAAAAGGCGGAGGCGATCGTCAATGGCGAGGTCGCGAAATTCCACGCTCGCTTGCAGACGCTCGATGTGGTTCCGACCATCGTCAGTTTGCAAGACCACCTCGAAACCATTCGCCAGGCCGAGATTGATCGCGTTCGCGGCCGTCTTGGCTCCATGACCACCGACCAGGAACTGGCCGTCGAAGCGCTCACTCGTGGCATCGTCAACAAAATCATGCACACTCCCATCAGTACCCTGAAAACGGCGGCACGCGATCCCGAGTCCACCACCGTGATCGACCTCGTGCGTCGCCTTTTTAATCTGAACCTGCATGACGAAGAAAACAGAGCGACGGCTTCGAAGTCCGCCCGTCGCCCGGAAGCGGAAGATTGATGGCTCGCCTGCGCATCGGCTCCCGCGGCTCGCAACTCGCTCTCTGGCAGGCCCATCACATCTCCGATTCGCTGCGCGCGCAGGGCCATACCGTGGAACTCGAGATCATCAAGACCACCGGCGATAAAATCACCGACGTTGCCCTCGCCAAAGTCGGCACCAAGGGCATGTTCACCAAGGAAATCGAGGAGGCGATCGTCGAAAACCGGGTTGACCTCGCCGTGCACAGCTTGAAAGATTTGCCGACGGAGTTGGCCGCCGATTTTGAAATTGCCGCCATCACCGCCCGCGAAAATGCGTGCGACGTTTTTTGCTCCGTCAAGTTCGCAGGCATCGAAGCGCTGCCGCGGCGGGCGAACGTTGGCACCAGCAGCCTGCGCCGTCAGGCCCAGTTGAAGGCGGTGCGTCCCGATCTTCAGATTCACCCGCTCCGCGGCAATGTGGATACGCGCCTGCGCAAGCTCGAATCGGGCGACTACGATGCCATCATTCTCGCTGCCGCCGGCCTCAACCGCCTCGGAAAAACGCAACTGGTGCGCCAGGTTATTCCCGCGGAAGTGATGACACCCGCCGCCGGACAAGGGGCCTTGGGAATTGAAATTCGCAATGGCGACAGGGCAACCCGGGCGCTCCTGGCCTTTCTTGATGACGCTGCCGCCCGTGTCGCCACTACCTGCGAGCGCGCCCTGCTCAACAAACTCGGCGGCGGCTGCCAGGTTCCCATCGGCGCCTTCGCCGAAGTAAAGGGAGGCCGCATTCGCCTGAACGCACTCGTAGCCCATCCCGACGGAACCAAAGTTCTGCGCGAAACCCGCGAGGGCGACGATCCCGTGCGCCTGGGAGAAGAAGTCGGCGAAACCCTTCTCCGTCGAGGCGGCGATGTTATTCTCGAAGAAGTCTACGGTGAAGGGTTCGCGTTGCCGCAACAACCGTGAGACCTACTCGATGAAGCCCAACGAAAAACATCCCCTTGCCGGAACCCGGATTCTTGTCGGACGTGCCCGGCATCAGGCCGGCAGCCTGTCCGCCAGCCTGCGCAGCCTGGGCGCAACTGTGATCGAAATCCCTTTCATTGAGATCCGCAAGCCACAGTCTTACCGGCCCCTCGACGATGCCCTGAAAAATATACGGAACTATGACTGGCTCATTCTCACCAGCGCAAATGGCGTCGAAGCGATGTGGGAGCGCTTTCGCAAACTTCGCATCACGCGCAAGAATCTCCGGCATCTTCAGATCGCCGCCATCGGGCCTGCCACCAAGAAGGCGATCGTGAAGCATGGCTTGAAGGTCAAGATGGTTCCGGAGGAGTATGTCGCGGAGTCTGTAGTGAAGGGACTGCGCGATAAGGTCAACGGCAAACGCGTCGTACTCATACGAGCCAAAGTCGCGCGCGACGTGATTCCAGAAGAGTTGCGTGCGGCCGGAGCCGAAGTCGATGTGGTCGAAGCTTACGAAACCGTAGCGCCCGAGAAATCGCGTGTGCGCCTGCGCGCGCTGATGAAAAATGCGGCTCGACGACCGCACATCGTGACCTTCACCAGTTCCTCCACCGCCAAGAATTTCGCCGAATTGTTGTGTGGGAGCGGGGCTCCGCCACGCTCGGATCCCCACACAGATCTGCGCAAGGTCAAGGCAGATTCATTCAACGGCATCCAGTTCGCTTCGATTGGTCCGGTGACTTCAGCGACGCTGCGCGAATTGCAGATGCCGGTTGCAATCGAGGCCCGCGAATTCACGATGGGTGGACTGATTCGCGCGATCGTGCTAGCCCGCTACGCGGAAACCGGTAAATATTGAGGCATTGAATCATTTGGTCATTGAATCATCGAAAATCCAGCTTCCCAGCGGTTTTCAAATGACTCAATGGCTAAATGATTCAATGATTCAACGGCTTTGCTCGGGTTTTGGGGCTGAGACTCCCATTTGCGGGTCAATCGCGTCCAGGTAGTCCTGCATGCGTTTCTTGGTGTCGGCGGGCATACCGGAGAACTCGATGCCATTGCCCACCCCCGGATCGCAGGTCCGCACCACCGCGGTGATTTTGATGTGCTCCGAGTCCAGCCAGAAATCGACTCGCAGCATGGTTCCGAGCGGCAAAGGCAGCATGGTCTCGACATAGCATCCGTTGCCGCTCACGTCGGTGGCGTTGATGCGGAGCGGCGCGTTAACGCGCTCGTCGCGAAGTTCCAGAGGAAGCGAAATTTTATGCCGGTGCCAGCGCCGGCGGTTGGACGCCGCAATTGTCACCGTCGCACCCTCGAGCGGCAGATAGTTTTTCCACGGACACTCCTGCTCGGCGACCAACTTCACGCCCGCTTGATTTTTCTTGACCGGGCCCGTGTTCATTACCCAGACCACTGTGCAGCGTGCTTTTCTTTCGGCACACTGTACTCCGATCATGTCGCCCACTTTCAGTTCGCTATCGACGCCCGAGATCAGCGCCCCCTCCGAACTGATGTTATAAGCGTGAGCGGATTGCGAAAAGGGGCGTCCTTCGGCGCTCATTCCCCATATCCGCACGGGTAGGTCCACACTCAGGCGAGGTTCGGTTTGTTGGTCTTCCATGCCTTATCCTTGTGTCTGTTCATGCGTGCCTGCTCATGTGATGATACCGTCCTCTGACGCCCCGCGGTATGGCAAAGTTTGCCGCGGCGCGGTGACCAGCGCAGCACGACTTTCGGCACCTTCCAATCATCCTTCAGGGGCGGTTTTCTGTGAACGTTTCTACGAACTCACGATAACCGATGACCCGGATCTTTTGCTCGTCCAAAAACTGCCGCAGTTCCGCCGAAGTCAGCAGACGCCGCTCCTCCTCGCGAGCATCGAGCAATCGCGTGCCGGCGGTGCGCAAGTCGGCATCGTTATACCCGGGATGGCAGACCAACTCCCAGGTTCCCTCCGGCAGGTTCGCGAGCGTTTGGCGGAGCAGGGAAATGCCGATCGAGCCGGTCTCGATCACTCCCAGCACACCGTCGGGCGTAACCAGTCCAGCGCGCTTGGTCCGCTGGTGGAATTGCCCGGAGAAAGTATGCAGAACGCGTACCTGGCCGTAGCGCTTCCAGAGATGCGGCTTGCCTTTGAAGAGGCGCGCGGGTAGCGTTTTGACCGGAACGATCGGATTGCGGATGGCGCGCACCCCGCAAATCCGCGCTGCCCGCAGCAGCGCTGTCAGAATCTCGGGAAAGATGTGGGCGTGTTTGTGGGTGTCGAGGTGAGTCACCGGGAGGCCGGCGGACTGAATTTTCCTGATTTGCGCCGTGACCTCGGCGACCAGTTGATCGCGATCGAAGCCTCCCAACATGGCGCGCGCGGCGAAGGCCGAAAGGCTCGAGTAGAACTTAGTCGGCTCTGCCGAGCGAATCGCCAGCAACGTATCCAGCGCTCCCGGCGGTGACACCGGGGTCCCATCCACCAACACGACGTGGCATCCCACGGAGAGATTCGGCGCCGAGCGCGCCGCCGTCACGGCGCCCTCGAACCGGGCGCCGTTGGCCATCAAGGTCGCCGCCGACACGACCCCACCCGTGTGGCTTTCCACAATGGCCCGATTCACTCCTGCTGTCAGACCGAAATCATCGGCATTGACGATTAATCTGCGCACGCACAAAGTGTAGCAAACGCGCCGGCAAATTCACTGTTTGGGCATGGCGAGCGCAGCATTCCCCCAGCGGCTAGAAGCCGTTGTTGATTCCGCGGCGTTTACGGCACGAGTGGAACTCGTGCCCTTCCCCAAACCCGCGCGAATCAGAGTTTTTCCGCAAGCTGCTAGGATCCAGCGCCTTCCGGCGTAATCCCGGCGAAGCCAGCCTGTGGGGACGAGCTAACTTAGCCTAGCGCTTCAGCGCGTAGGATGGACAAACTGGCGAAGTCCCGAAGGAACGACCCGTTCTCCAAAGCGTCTTCTAGCCGAGGAGGTCATTCTCCCAACGAAGATTCAGTTTCTCCGTGAGCAGCTGGTTTGACCGGCGGGGAAGCGTCCAGTATCCTCAGCATTAGTTTTGCAGAATCCTTTCGCGGATGGCGCGAACACGCCATGATCGCATCCGCGCCGAGCGGGCGGTTAGCTCAGCTGGTTAGAGCGCCTGCCTTACAAGCAGGAGGTCGCAGGTTCGAGTCCTGCACTGCCCACCATCTTTTCAGTAACTTAGCAGCACTGGCAGTTTATTGTTGTGTGTATTTGTGTTGAAAACCCCTAGAGGTTTTTGCACGCGCCCAGAGAGGCATCTCCGTCGGCTGTTTGGCGAATGGGTCCGTCACTACAATGGCGATCGTCCACGCCGCAGTCTTGGACCCGGCATCCCTGACCAAGGGCGAGGGCCGTCAATTACGACTGGAGGCAATCGCCAGACGATCGCAGAGGCTTCACAATTGAGCGCTCGCTCCGTTCTTGGTGGATTGGACCAAGAGTATTCTGGGGACAGGATTGCGGCATGAAGAGACGGGCAACAGGCTTGATCAAGTCACCACTGGATTGGCATATGGCCGCGGCTCCGGTATTGCATCCTATCATTCCCGTGCTCGCCGAGCGTGGTGGGACACAGCTCAGAACACCGCGCTGCACCGTGGTGGTGGATACTCGCGAACAGAATCCGCTGGACTTCTCTCGTTTTGAAGGATGGTTTGCTGGAATCGAGACGAGACACCTGAAACTGGGAGATTATTCCATCGCGGGACTGGAAGACCGTTGCGTGGTGGAGCGGAAAGACCTACCCGACCTTATTCACTCCTTCACCGCTGAGCGTCCGGCATTTGTTCATCGCCTGCGGCTTATGAGCCAATATCCCCACCGCCTGCTAGTGATCACCACAACTCTAAGCCAGGTAAAGTCTCTCCAGCCCCACGGCGGCGGCAGCCCGAATCGGCTGATGCAGTCACTGATCGCTGCCCTCGCCGGTTTGCAGATTCCTTTCCTATGTACGGAGACTCATGAACTGGGAGAAGAGATGGTCGCGTCGTACCTCTACCAGGTTCACCTCTATTATTGGCTGGAAGCTAACGACTACGGCCGATTCTTGGCCGACAATGATCTCTAGAAAAGAGGGATTATGAGCTTTTCGCGCGTTATTTCTGAGGCTCAGTCCCTGCGGACAGAATTCTTGCGCACCATACCAAGCAGATCGAGACCAGACTGGTGAAGAGCCGCGTCCCGCGGCAACCCAGTAGTTGGCCATGGGCGGCCCGGGGGCATCCCTCCTGACCTTTGCACCAAACTTCTGCAATTGACCGACAAGGCCAATCCAACATATTATTTTACGCAATTGGGGTCCATCGCGCCGCGACCGTCCTTTTCACCTCCAGTCTTGGAAGGGGGTAGCCTCCATGCTTCCGCTAGTTGCCATACTCACGACTGCTAATAGCAAGGTTGTTGACACCCTCAATCGAAAGACCATCTAGAAGTCGTTCTCGTTCAGCGGGGGCCGCGATGCTTCAAACAGAACTGAGACGAAAACATGATGCAAGCCCCGAGCTCGAAGTACGCGGCAACGCCAATGAACGTGTACCTGCGGCCTTGACAACAATAGTCGAGCGGGTGGTTTTGCTAACGGGCGCCGATGGAGTTGCAGTTGCCCTCTGCGAACCTGAAGGGGTCTTCTGTCAAGCCAGCACGGGCCAAGCTCCTCCGGTCGGTTCACGACTACAACCCGAGGCGGCTTTTACCAAAGAGTGCTTAGAAACCGGCCAGCCAGTGTTTTGCGAAGATGCCGAAAATGACGCTCGAGTAGAGCGTTCGGTCGCCAGAGCCTTGCACCTGCGTTCGGCACTGGCGGTACCTATCCAGGCACAAGGCTCTGTTCTTGGCGTAGTGGAGGTCTTCGCTTCCCGTCCATCTGCGTTTAACGCCGCACACGTGAGCGAGTTGCAGCGCATCGCCGGTCTACTCTCTCCAATTTTGGCTCAAAGTCCGACACAGGACGAGAAGCCGGCTATAGGTCCGGCCCTTGTCCCCGCCCAAGGGGAGGGGGCGTCGTCTGCCGAAAATCAGCCCACAGCCCCACCGCCACTCGTCCTGTTCCCAGCGGAGCACTGGGTCGATTTCCCAGCGACGACTACAAGGGTTGAAGAAGGAAAATCCGCTTCTCAAGCCGCTACGCCCAGCATCGTTCGGAGCTCAGGTGGGAGGTCGATCACAGTTCTACGATGGATTGCCGTGGCCATAGGCCTTGGTTTGCTGCTGTTGCTGCTCTTCTTCATAGAATCTCATCCCCCGCCGCGGAAGGTGTCGTCCACTAAGTCGATTCCACCCGCTTCAGTTCAGGCAAGGACGGACGAGGCGGCGGTGGAAATAGGTGGAGCCCAAGCTGCGGACTCTGAGACCAGATTTGAGACCAAGGAAGAAAAGTTGGGCAGAGCCCCTGACTTGCATGCGCCCCCGTTGGAGCAGGACAAAAATCAGACGAAGAGCCTCCAGCCCCAAGCAGGACCGAGTGCGCCTCAAGCAGACGCCACGCCCCCAGGAGTGGAAGGCCGCAACGCAGAAATCAGCAGTCTTGTTTCCCCAATACTTGTCATCAAGGAGGCGCAGCCCGGAGCGCAGGTTTTTGTTGATGACAAGTTAACCGCCGCAATAGATTCAGACGGTCAGGCAAAGATTTCATCGCTTAATCCTGGTCAACACGACCTGCGGCTATCGTTGAATGGGTATGAAGATTACAACCAACGCGTGGACGTTGCGGCGGGGCAGACTTCTAGGATCGTAGCCAAACTCGAGCCATTCGAGCCGCCGATACTAGCGGAACCTAGAAAGACTGCGGCGCTCGTCTCGCCAATTCTTCCGCCCGTAAACTCCCTAGTTCCTTCCCTAGCTCCTTCCATTCCTGATTTCGTGCTGGAACGCACTCTCAAAGGCCACTCCAGTTGGGTTACTGCTGTGGCGTTCAGCGCGGACGGACAGCGACTAGCCTCGGGAAGCTGGGATCAGACCGTGAAGTTCTGGGATGTCTCCACTGGGCAGGAGTTGGGCACCATGGCCAGCAAGATGAAGGAGGTCCAGGCTCTTGCTTTCAGTCGTGACGGACACTGGCTGGCCACAGAGAATTCCTCCAACACTGTCATCCTTTGGGACGCCGCAACAGGACAGGAAATACGGACACTTCCTGGCAATAAGCCTCTTGGGGTTTTGGGCGATAGCTGGGTTTATTCGATTGCCTTCAGTCCCGATGGCCACTGGCTGGCATCGGGCGTGGATGACAAGACTGTTCGACTTTGGGACGTTGCGACGGGGCGAGCCCTACGCGATTTGACCGCGCTCCGAAGGTCCGTGATCTACATCGCTTTCAGTCCGGATGGGCGATGGTTGGCCTCTGGGGGTGACGACAAGACCATCGGGATCTGGGAGGTATCTACCGGACGAGAAATTAGAACGCTGAGCGGTCACAGGAAAAATGTTTACGCCGTTGCGTTCAGTCCCAACGGTCGCAGGCTGGCTTCCGCGAGTGCGGATAAGAGCGTCAGGATTTGGGAAGTCGCCACGGGCCGCGAAGTCCACAGACTGACAGGTCACGGGAATGTGGTGAGCAGCCTGGCTTTTTCCCCTGACGGTCGCTGGCTGGCTTCCGGCAGTTGGGACAAGACCGTCAAAATCTGGGATGTGGAGACGGGTCATGAGCTACAGACCTTAGCCGCGGGCGAACACGCCATCTATACCGTCGCTTTCGGTTCCGGTGGGAACTGGGTAGCTGCGGGTAGCCAAGACGGCGCTATCAAGCTTTGGCAGTGGAAGAAAGCCGCAGAGCCGGGCAGATCGCGGTGACGAGAGAAACGGTGGAAGGAGAGGAACCTCAGGAGGCTGGGCTCTGAATTTTTGCAGGAACCTCGAAACGTTGAAGGCGTGCCAAATTCCGTGATACCAACCACGATAACTTACGCAATTCGCATCGTGCCGGCAGGGGCGCTGCCCCTCCACGGTTGGGGGTGGAGTCACCGAAGTTGACCATCGATCTTGGTATAGCCCAGGTGGCCGGAAATGTCATGCAGGGAGTAAACCTGCAGGCCCAGCATCAATTTGCGTTGGGCGTTTCTTACGAGTTCTAAGACTTTCTGATTGCCACGAAGCGTTATCGCGCAATGAGAATTGGCCGGCCGGGTCAATGAGTTCTACAAAAAGAGTTCTATAAAAAGGGATGTCAAGAAAAAAGCTCCGCCTCGCGTTGCGGGGGAATCCTGATCGATGGCCGACTTACCAGGAGAGCTGAGATTTTGAAATATTGAATGACCCGCCAATGAGCGATCAATCCGGCGGATATAAGTCTTGAACGGAATAAACATAACGTGAGCCTGGCCCACCTCACGTCATCGCGGGAAATGGTCATTAGTCATTAGGCCGATACTCGCCGAGGAGATCAGCGAGAATCCATACTGCTCCGGCAATCGCGAAGGTCTCGGCGTTTTCGCTCCAATTCGTATGATTGTGGGGATACGAAAGAATCAACGGTACCCACACGAGTAGCCCAAAGCTCACGAGCATCATTGTCAGTAGGCGAGCCGAGAGAAGCGCCATTCGATTCGCAAGAAGAGCCACAGCCGCGAGTGCGAACAAAACAGTCGTCGTTACCGCCCAAAAGATCTGACCTGGCGGAACCCACTTCGGAACAAGATTGGCGGTAGCGCCAAGATAAATCGCCTGTTCGAGGGTAAAGGAAGCGGCACAGATGCCCAAAAGAATGCGGCCGATCCGACGCAGCGTTTGCGGTGACCATGCCGATGACAAGCGCGCATAAACGATCGCCGCTCCGGTCACGAGAGAGAACTGCTCGAAGAAGTTGCCCCAGCTATTGTAGATCTGCGGTGCAGCGACGATATGTGTGGCACGCACAGTAAGGCGAAGACAAGATAAGCCGCGCCAAGGACGGATGCGCCCATTTTCGCGATCCGACGGACCTGAATCACAGCGCCGCCGAAGATCTGGACAGCGGAGGCGGCGTAGACAATGTAACGCAGTTGATGCCAGTCGTTGTAGTCATGCCAGGCCGGCGTGATGAGGCCAAAGGCCAAAGCCGCCACTCCAAACACATGACGGCCGAGGTTCCAACTAGGCGTTGATACGGTCATTTATTTTCAGCGAACCTGGTGGCGAGCGGCGGCTGGAGCTCGCACGGGATTCCCCGCGGCATTCAGATTCACAAGAAACATTCGCAGAAAGCTGGCCGCGAATGCAGCATAGCCGCGCAATCGCAGGCTCAACTTATTGTGCTCCAGCCCAAGTTCAAACAAGACCAGCCCGCCTACTAGCGGAGGACCGTTGCGGCACCTTGTCAACCGTGCCATCGGCGCTGTACAATTAAAGTGTACTAAATTGGTACTAGTTTAAGCTGCTCATTTACGGCGGTTCGGAAACCCTAAGAGAGGGCATTGATTGATGATCCGACTAGGCAAATTGACGGACTACGGGTTGGTCCTGATGACTTACATTGCGCAGGACCATGATCGGCCGCTGCACACAGCGCGCGACCTGGCTCTGGAGTCGCAGCTGCCGCTGCCCACGGTGAGCAAACTCTTGAAGGAGCTTCTGCAGGGTGGGCTGCTGGTTTCGCACCGTGGCATCAGAGGTGGCTACAGCCTGGCCAGGAAACCGCGAGAGATCTCGATGGCTGAAATCATTGCTGTACTCGAGGGTCCTATCGCGCTCACTGAATGCAGCGCTGACATCTCGGGGCTGTGCGACTTGGAGCCCTGTTGTCCCATCAAGAACAATCAGCGGATCATCAACCAGGCGCTGCGCGCTGCACTGGAGAAGGTGATGCTTTCCGATCTCAGTCAACCCTTACGTCCGACCACCATCAGGAACGCACGCGGAAACCTGGTGGCTACTATTGGTTTTGTATCCGGGAGAATGCAATGAGCACTAACATGAACACCATCCAGGATCTTGCCGACCGGGAATACAAGTGGGGCTTCGTCACTTCTGTCGAGGAGGAAGGAGTCCCAAAGGGACTCAACGAGGACATTATTCGCCTGATCTCGGCCAAGAAGAACGAACCGGAGTTCATGCTCCAGTGGAGGCTGAAAGCCTATCGCCACTGGGCATCGCTTGAGAAGGCGCAAGCGGAACCGAAGTGGGCGAACAT